>NZ_JAJUXI010000010.1 GCF_021390515.1 Dyadobacter sp. CY326 | reverse complement strand
TTAAAAAAGAAATAAAAGCATACATTACCTATTATAACAACGATCGCATAAAGCTGAATTTAAACGGAATGAGCCCGGTACAATACCGAGCTCATTACACTAATCGTTAATTCTTAAACTCGTCCAACTTTTGGGGTTCAGTCCACATAAGTTTCGCTTTTGCAATTTCTAAATCAATTTTCTTTCAGCCTTGAAAAGCCTGCTTCACACGTGAAGCGACAAACTGCCGTTCTTGAAGTGCTTTTCTGCTGTTGCGATACCACAAATAACCAATGACTGCGACAAGCAAATAGGGCATTACAAAAAGAAACATAATACCCGTGTTAAGGCCTACACCAACATTGTTTCTCCCATTTCCCATCGAACTTTCAACAGAGCCACGGCACATTGCGCATTGAGCCCATGTGTCTGCTCCCGTAAGCAAGAACGAAAGCATTAAGCCTATTATAACTGCGAATTTTTTCATGAATAATAAGGACTAATCATCAAGTAAACCACCACACCGCTAATGCTGACATAAAGCCAGATTGGCAATGCCCATTTCACTGCTTTTCTGTGTGACGCTATTTGATTGGTATAACCAAAATAAACGGCACGCAGCACAAACCAAACGACCACAATTGACAATGTGATGTGCGAAATCAATAAAAAGTAATAAGCAGGCCTTATAACCCCCTGACCGCCAAATGGCGTCGACTCGTTAGAAATGTGATATAAAATGTAGCAGACTAAAAATATAGCTCCAAGCAAAAACGCGCATGTCATGGCTCGACGGTGCCCAGTAAGATTATTGTTCTTGACAAAATAATAACCCGCAATCAGCAAAATCGCCGTAAGTGTATTAATAACGCCGATGACATGTGGCAAACCTTTTGTCCACGCTCCTAAATCGATCTTTTGACGAATGCCCAGCAGAACGGCAACTGCAACAGGAATTGCTATCGCCAGAATGTTGATGATGCGCTCGTATTTGGGTTTTTTCTCTAAAATTAATGTTGCCATATTATTGATTGGCACTTGCCTTGTTTTCGTAATTTAAGATCTTGACTTCTGCCATTAAGCGATCAATTTCTTCGGGATCTGCTCCGTTGTAATAACCTCTTGTATAACCTTTGCTGTCTATCAACATTAACCTGCTTTCCCACGGATAAAGTTCGCGATCATCTTTCATATAGGGAGGTTCGTAAGCCAAAGACTTTGCCGCCTCCGAATTTGTAACATTGATTATCTGCCATCCATCTTTTCCCATCTCCTCGGGATAATCAGGAGACTTTGCCAAACTGTCCTCAGAAAGCGTTACAATGTTCAGTTTTTCCGACTCGCTTCGCATTGCATACATTCGATCGAGATTTGCCAATACTAGCTGACATGTGTCTCCGCAGTATTTTGGCAAAAAGCTGATAAGTGAAATACTTGTTAACGGCAGTTTTCCCGATGCGAAGTTTAGTGCTGTCGTTTTCTGAAAAACAGTGTCTCCATTTGCAACCTCAACCGTTCCATTAGCATTAACCTGCGGGTTGAAATAAGGAAGGTCATAATGGTTAGTTGCAAACAATTTGAGCATTACAAAAATCAAAGCCGGTATTACTAATGTTACGATCAGTAATCCGGCTTTGGGAAAATTCTTCATGCTTAATGATTAATCAAATACGGCTTCAAATATCGCATTTCCTTCCAACATCAAAGCCAAGATCAACCAGGCGACGAAAATTACAGGAACGAGAATTGACCAAATCAGTGATTTTGTCTCATGCTTTAAGTGCATAAATTCTCCCACGATATAAAATGCTTTCACAATGGTCATTACAATGAAAATTGTGATTTTCAGAATTCCGTGGGGAACTGTGAACGCGATAAGGAATTCGACTGCGGTAAGGATTAGGAGAATCCAGAATGTCTTCCAGATTGCCTTGCGTTGCTCCGCTCCTGCGTTCGGATCTTGGTTATGAATATGGTGTACTTCCGACATTTGATTAGGAATTAATATTATGGAATGATTTAAACCAGATAAAAGAATGTGAACACAAACACCCACACCAAGTCTACAAAGTGCCAGTAAAGTCCGACTTTTTCAACCATTTCGTAGCTTCCTCTTTTATCGTAAAATCCTGTTGCTGTGCGGAAGAAAATTAGAATATTCAGAATAACACCGCTAAAAACGTGCGTTCCGTGGAAGCCTGTAATAAAGAAAAAGAAGTCAGCAAATGCGGGAGGACCATATTGGTTTTCCGTCAAATTCGCTCCAAATACAGTTTTATTAACCCAAGCACCATCCTGAATTACTTTCATAACAGACCCTGATTCGGATCCGTGAATAAAGTGAGCCCACTCCCAAGCCTGGCATCCTAAGAATGTAAATCCACCAAGAATGGTCCAAAGCATATATTTTTCAACATTTGCGCGATCCATACGGTGCCCAGCTTCAACTGCAAGAACCATTGTAACGCTGCTGGCGATCAAAATGAAGGTCATGATACCAACAAAAACCAGCGGCAATGATATTCCGTGCAGGAAAGGAACGGCCTCGTAAACCTTTTCAGGAATTGGCCAATACATGTTTGAAAATGTAAAATCAGCCACTTCTCCCGAAAACGCGGGAAAACTGAATCTTGCGGTGCCGTAAGCAACCAGAAGCGCTGAGAAAGTAAAGGTGTCTGAGATAAGGAAAAACCACATCATCAGTTTACCATAACTCGCTTTCATAGGCTCAATTCCCCCCATCCACAATTTGGGTTCTATAGCGCCAGGTGTTGTTACATTTGCAGCCATTGAAAAAATATTAATTAAAAGTCAGTAAAAAAACAAAAAGGTATAACCAGAGTATATCTAAAAAATGCCAGTAAGTTGCGCAGATCTGAATACGTCTCAGATTTTTTCCATGAACCCGCAAATTGAATGCTGCCGTCAATGAAAAGAGTAAAACAATTAACCCGCTGATAATGTGAAATCCGTGCAACCCTGTAAAGACGTAAAAAAACGAACCCGACGGATTTCCAACGAAGTACACATTCATTGCAACCAGCTGTTTCCAGCCCTCAAATTGCATCCAAAGGAACACAAGTCCAAGTGCAAAAGTAATAGAAATTGCTATTTTCAATTGTTTGAACAAATCTTTTTTTGCCGAAAAATAAGCCCATTGCATGGCTGCGCTGCTTACCAATAGCACTGCCGTACTATACCAGAAAATCTTTGGCATTTCAAACTCCAACCAATTTCCTTCCGCTCTTCTTACAAGATATGCACTTGTTTGAGAAGCAAATAACATGATAATACTAACCAAAAATAGCCACAGAATGAATTTCTTTGGATCCATTGCCAATGTTTCCTGCGGCTCCCTTTCTACTTTATACTGCTGAACGCTTTCCATTTTCACTCAAATTTCAATTTCACAACTTATCCAACAAAAACGCTATTTGCACGATCGGCAAATAGATGAACGATCCAAACATCAACTGGCGCGCGGTCTTATCAGTGCATTTACGCATTAAATGAAATGTTTGCGCTAAAAACAAAACACCAAACACCGTTGCAACAAAAGCTGAATTAATGCCTGTCATACCCAGCTCATACGGCAGCCAACCGATAGGCAACAAAAAGACTGTATAGATCATAATTTGCAATGTCGTATCAAGATCTTTAAGCCCATTTGCAGGCAACAACTTGAAACCTGCCCGCTTATAATCCTCATCAAGGACCCATGCAATTGCCCAAAAATGGGGGAACTGCCAGAAGAACTGGATTGCAAACAAAATCCCAGGTTCCAGTCCAAAATGATTTGTCGCCGCTACCCAACCGATCATCGGCGGAAATGCTCCTGGAAACGCTCCAACAAATACGGCTATCGGACCGACGCGCTTTAATGGTGTGTATACAAATCCATAAAGCACCAACGACAACAGCGATATTAGACCTGTGCTCAAATTGAAGACGAACACAAAAATGACCATCGAAACCAACCCAAGGAAAACAGCCCATACAATGGCCATATCGACGGAAATCCGTCCGCTAGGCAAAGGCCGATTCGCTGTTCTCTTCATCATCTTGTCAAGATCCTTTTCAAGGATTTGATTGATGATATTGGCCGCACCTGTTATCCCGATTGACGCAATAATAAACAAAATCAATTTGCCTGTCTCCACTTGCTTGGCTCCAAGACAATATCCCATTGCACCTGAAAACGCGATCAGTGAGGCCAATCGAAATTTCAATAACTCAAATAAAACGCCGATTCTCTCTTTTATTCTCCCAACGCCACTTATGCTTTCCTCTGCTGCTATCATTACTCGTGTATTTTTCTAAACCCGATTATGCTCCAACCTGACCTCTTCCGGCACATTCAAAAACTGCTTCCCATTAACTAACAGCCAGATTACAAATTGAAGACCAATTAACAATATGGCAAAGGTAAGATGTAAAGGCTGCGCAAATGGCGGAACTCCGAAATAAGTCATTAAAATTCCCGTCCCGATTTCTGCTATCAATATCCAAAAACAAGCAGTCGCGATTTTTCCGGCAATTGTAGCGGTTCCTTCTGTCTTTCTGATCTTGTCTATCCAATACAGATTTACCCCGAAAAGTATGATTGAAAAGGATCTGTGTATGTAAAAATTAGTCCCTAGCTGATCAATCCATTCACCCCTTGCGCCGTAACCTAATCTTACGATGACTTCGTCAATTGCTTCTCTTACTTGCGTTCCCAGCAAAATCTGCACAAGCGATAATGTCATTACGATAATTCCAATTCCGCTTAAAGCCTGCTTTCCGGAGTCGCTCAGCCGTAACACGTTCCCAGCATAAGCTGACCAGGTGAACAGATACAAGAGCAGAAAGACAATGACAATCGCAACTAACATGTGAAGCGTTACAACAATTGGTAACAGCTCAAATGAAACAACCTTCGCTCCTAACCAACCCTGCAATCCTACAAGGATGAATGCAGATAGGCTTAGATAAAAGATTCGCTTGTTATTGGATTTCAGAAAAGGAATGGAAGCCAAGAGCGTAAAAAAAATCATCACTCCTGTAAAAGCACCCAAAAGTCTGTTAACATATTCAATCCACGTTTTCACAGGATTAAATTCGACCTCACCTTTCAATTTGGCTCCGTAAAGCTCCTTGTAATTAGCTGGTAACTGCGAGATATTGGTCGGCGGCACCCAGCTTCCAAAGCATTTGGGCCAGTCAGGACATCCCATTCCTGCGCCCGTGCTCCTGACAACCCCGCCAGCGATAATTAAAAAATATAGGACAATGACAGTGTTCAAAGCCAATCGCCGGAAACGGCGATTGGCTTTGACGTCAATGTGCGTTGAACTGGTCATTATAGTTTTGGGACTCGATCGCCTTTTCGTTGGCAATCAACTCATTTTCATGAGGGAAGTTAGATTCCAGCGTTTGAGAATATGGAATGTTTTGCGGAATAAAATCTTCTTTCGCTCCTGGCTTGCTATAATCATAAGACCAACGATAAACTGCTGGAATCTCTCCAACCCAGTTACCGTGACCAGGGTTAACCGGTGCAGTCCATTCCAATGTATTTGATCTCCATGGATTTTGCGGCGCTCTTCTTCCTTTGAAGATGCTATAAAAGAAGTTCCATAGGAAAATGAATTGTGCAAGGAATGACAAGATTGCTGCTATCGATATGAACATGTTCATGTCCATGAATTTATGCGTAAAGTCGTAGCTCGTAAACTGGTAATATCTGCGTGGGAACCCAGCGATACCAACATAGTGCATTGGAATGAACACAAGGTAAATGCCGATAAATGTCAACCAGAAGTGAATTTGACCTAATGTCGTATTCATCATTCTACCAAACATTTTAGGGAACCAGTGATAAACTCCTGCAAAAAGTCCGAAAGCTGAGGCCGCACCCATTACAAGGTGAAAGTGGGCAACTACGAAATAAGTATCATGAAGCTGAATGTCAAGCGCGCTGTTTCCAAGAATAATTCCTGTCAAACCACCTGATACAAAGAGTGAAACCAAACCAATCGAGAATAACATCCCGGGAGTAAAAACGATATTTCCTTTCCAGAGCGTCGTAATGTAGTTAAAGCCTTTCACAGCTGATGGAACCGCAATAATCAATGTCAGGAACATGAATACGGATCCCAAAAATGGATTCATACCCGTTACAAACATATGGTGAGCCCAAACTATAAATGCAAGGAATGCGATACCCAACATTGAAGCGATCATCGCTCGGTAACCAAAAATCGGCTTGCGTGAATTTGTTGCGATAACTTCTGATGTAATTCCAAGTCCTGGCAACAGCACAATGTAAACCTCCGGGTGACCTAAAAACCAGAACAAATGCTGGAACAAAATTGGGCTACCGCCTACATTCGGCAAAGCTTCCCCATTAATATAAATATCCGACAAATAGAAACTTGTTCCAAAGTGACGGTCAAAGATCAAAAGCAATACAGACGACAAAAGAACAGGGAAAGAGATCAGCCCTAAAACCGCTGTAATTAAAAACGACCAGATCGTAAGTGGAAGACGGTCGAATGACATTCCCCTCGTACGCAGGTTAATGACAGTTGTAATGTAGTTAATACCACCTAAAAGCTGCGAAACAATGAAAAGTGCCATACTTGCCAACCAAAGCGTCATACCCATTCCTGATCCCGGGTGCGCTTGTGGAAGTGCGCTCAATGGCGGGTAAATTACCCAACCACCCGCTGCTGGACCAGTTTGCAAGAAAAGTGATGCAAACATGATAACACTCGCAAGGAAGAAAAACCAATACGACAACATGTTCATAAAACCTGATGCCATATCACGCGCTCCAATTTGAAGCGGAATCAAAAAGTTACTAAACGTACCGCTCAAACCTGCCGTCAGTACAAAAAACACCATGATCGTACCATGCATTGTAACCAAAGCAAGGTAGAAATTAGGGTCTAGTTTACCTGCATCGCTAATCCATCCACCCAAAACCGGTTTAAGCCATGACAAATTTGAGTCAGGCAAACCTAGTTGAATACGAAAAACGATTGACATAGAAATTCCAATTACCGCCCACATAATGCCGGTGATCAGATACTGTTTTGCTATGACCTTGTGATCTTCACAAAATATATATTTCTGCCAAAAGTTTTGTGCTTCGTGGTGGTGCTCATGCTCAGTGTCGTGGTGATGAGCCGTCTCCAATCCTTCAATAGCTGACATATACTTTTAAATATTTAATTTAAATAACTAGCGTAAACTTGTGCTGCTTCCTGCACCGGCAGAAGTAGTTGAACTGTCTGCGGGAGTAGCTGCTTCCGCAGGTAAAAATTTCATTGCCTTTGCCTTCAAATTCTCAGGCACTTTTGCAAGATACTCTGGGTATGTCTGCAAGAAAGTTGCTTGCTCAGCACACCACTTTTTATAAGAAGCTTCATCCTCAACGATCAGCCTCATCTTCATAGAAAAGTGTCCCTGGCCGCAAACTTCTGTACAAGCAATTTCATAATCAAAATTAGCATTGCCCGTTTCTGCACGCATATCGGCTGTTGTTTTATCAGCAACAAACCAAAACTTAGTCGGCATACCCGGGACCGCATCCATCTTCACTCTCATATGTGGAATGAAAACGCTGTGCAATACATCCCTTGCACGAATTCTCAACAAAACGGGACGGTTAACAGGAATGTGCATTTCACTAGGATTGGTAAAGTCGTCAAACGAATTCTCATCTGACAAATCGATACCGACCTCGTTCTGCGCATCAATCAACTTGTAATTGTAATCCCCAAGTTTGTTATCAGCAGATCCAGAATAACGCGCAATCCAGTTAAACTGCTTGCCGGTGATTTCAATAACCTCTGCATCACGCGGCGCATCCGATGTGATATCAGACCAAGCTTTCCAACCTGTAAATACAAGAAGAGCCATTACGATAGCTGGAACGATTGTCCAGATCAACTCTAATCTGTGGTTGTCAGGATAGAAAGATGCACGATGATTTTTCTTGTGCTGATATTTCCAGGCAAAGAAGAAGATAAGGAAATTGACAATGATAAACGGAATTGTCAAAATACCCATTGAAAACCAAAAAAGATCGTCAGTCCTGCGACCATGAATCGAAGATGCCTCTGGCAGGAAAAACTCCCTCGCGTGAAGATAAGACCAGGTAATTGTTATCGCTCCAACAATTAATACAACGATAAACATGGCACCGTTCCACTTATTTCCCGATGGCTCCGCATCTGGTGAGTCGGAGTTATTGACGTTTTTAAGCACATTCTGAAGCCTGGAAATCACAACACCTGTGATGACCAGAAATACAAGAGCAACTAATGCGATAATGATATACATAATGATAAACTGGTTTTGCAATTAGGCGATATCGTGATGCAATGATTCCTCCAACATTGGGTGGTTTCTTGGTATCAAATTCGCCTTCTCTAACTGACTTGCAATTGAATAACCGAACGCACAAATAAATAGAAGGAAAAATCCCCATTCCAACGGACCGAACCCTGCACTTGCCCCTAGCGTACCCGGCATTATATTGGTATAAAAATCCATATAATGACCAATGATCACACTCCAGCAAGCCACTTTAAGAATTGAATGTGTAAACTTTGCATCTCTTGTCATCAGGACAAGGAATGGAAAAAAGAAATTTAAGAACAATGTTATAAAGAACGGTACTTTGAAGAAGCCACCATGTCCCCTAAATCTTTCGAGATAATAAATCGTCTCCTCCGGTAAGTTAGCGTAATAGATAAGAAGGAACTGCGCAAACCATACATAGGTCCAAAAAATACTGAATGCGAAAACGAATTTACCTAAGTCACGCAAATGACTAGAATTCACTGCCCTTAGGTAACCTCTTTCTCTCAACATTACAATTGTCAACGTAATCACAGCTAAACCAGCTACGTGCCAGCTAGCAAGTGTATACCAACCAAACATTGTGCTAAACCAGTGTGTGTCAATTGACATTACAAAGTCCCAGGCTGATGTTGATGATGTTACACCAAAAACTACTAGAAACGCTGTTCCGAAACGAATCGACTTTTCGTAAAACTCGGTTCCGCCAATCTCATCCTCTTGTAAAGAAAGGTTACGGATCACTCTCCAAAGGCCATACCAAACAACAAAGTAAAATACCAAACGAAAGACAAAGAATGGTGTATTTAAAAAGCCACGCTTTCCGGCAATGATCGGGTCATATTCTGGCCCACCAACTTCATAAAGACCTTCGTGCGTCCAGTGAAAAAGCTCATGTCCACCGAAGAAAAAGGTAAGCAACATTACAATTCCCGTGAACGGTAAAAATGCTGGCAATGCTTCCGGCACTCTTTTGAATACAGCTGACCAACCTGCCTGAGCCAGATAATTGTATGATATGAAGAACATTCCGATAACTGCGAGACCAGTAAAATATAC
Organism: Dyadobacter sp. CY326; assembly: GCF_021390515.1. Taxonomy (GTDB): domain Bacteria; phylum Bacteroidota; class Bacteroidia; order Cytophagales; family Spirosomataceae; genus Dyadobacter. The sequence continues at coordinate 270,838 of NZ_JAJUXI010000010.1, read as the reverse complement.
TGAATTAACCCAAAGGTTTACCCAAATACGCTTTACCCAACTAGCACCTTCATGTCCAGCGGCTGCCTCGTGTCCTGCCGCAGCACCGTGTTCCGCCGCACCATGTCCAACTGCCGCAGCTGCCTGTTCAGCACCATGTGCCGCAACTTCATGTCCTCCGCCGCCGTTAGCTGCCAAGTAAGCACCTAATAAAATCAGGGCAACGCCCACGCCTCCGCCAATGAGTAAATTCCTTTTAGCCCCCGATGTAAATTCAAACCGTTCTTCAATAGAAGGAATCGAATGTGCTGATGCCATTATTTAATTTATTTCTCTGTTATCAAAAAGTAATTAAGCTCCCTTCTGCAATTTTTGCACGTAATGCACAATCTTCCAGCGCTCTTCAGGATTTATCTGAGATCCGTGTGGCCACATACGACCTTTTCCATGTGTAATCACGTGAAAAATATGACCTTCATTTAAATTTTTGTAAGCATCGCTCGCGTAGTTAGGAACCCCTTTGTACATCGCTCCAACCTTACCATCACCGGCACCAGTGGCGCCATGGCAATGCTGGCAATATCTGTCATATAACACTTTGCCCTCTGCTAATGTATTGTCATTTGCAGGAATTGGGTTTTTTAGATCACGTTCAGCAATTGAAATGCTATCCGCCGGAATGTTATAAACCATCAAATCTGTGCTAACTGAATCCTTATTCTCACCAAACGATGTCTGATAATTACGTCTGGCAACTGTTCCAGCAACCGGAAGTCTCATGGTCAATCCCATTGGATTAATCGGGTTGGCTTTATCTTGCTTGTAAGGTTCGTAACCAACAGGAAGGTACATATTGGGAGCAAACTCCTTTCCTGGATCGTTTGAATCCCTCGTGCAACCGGCCGCGGCTGTAAGCATTACGGCAGCAACCAACAGATATTTATATAAATCGTTAAATCTCATTTTTTTAAACTCCATTAAAATTGCTTTACGTTGACTTCCTCAGCACCGCTATCTCTCAATGCGCGTGAGATCTCATCTTCTGTCATGGAATTGCGACCTAACTCAATTGCCATTACAAATTTGTTATCAGTGGAACGTACATCGAATCTTGGATGAAAGTGCGTGCCGGGTCCCAGGCCATTTGAAATAAAGAATGTCGTAACCATACCAAAGGCAGTAAACAACACGGTAAGCTCAAATGTGATCGGAATGTAATTTGGAATTGAAATTGGGTCCTTACCTCCCACAATCATTGGCCAGTCAATTCCCATTGTCCAAATCATCAATGTTAAGGCAACGCAGCATCCTGTAACACCGAACATAAATGCGGCAATCCCGATTCTTGTTCTTGGGTGACCCAAGGCTTCATCCAATCCGTGTATCGGAAAAGGAGAATACACTTCTTTAATTTTTACTCCTGCCTTCCTAAGCTTGGGAACTGCGTGAAGAACAGTATCATCATCGTCATAAACTCCGACCAAATATTTACCAGATATCTCTGCCATATTATTACTTGTATTAAAATACTGTCAGTCAATTATTCTTTGTCTTTGTCAAAAGCCGGTTCTGCCGTTCCACGCTGCCTAACTTTTGCAACACCTGCAATTTTTCCCGGCAACTGAGCGGAGGTCGAACGAATCACAGCTTTAACCTCGGCCATATTCACTACTGGTAAATATTTGGAGAACAGCAAGAATAAGGTAAAGAATAAACCAAATGAGAAAATGTAGTCACCAATGTCATAACGAGTCGGCGAGAACATCGCCCAGCTTGAAGGAATATAGTCACGGTGAAGAGAAGTCACAATGATAACAAAACGCTCAAACCACATACCAATATTAACTACCACTGAAATGAAGAACGTGAAAGTGATGCTTCTTCGTAGTTTCCTAGACCAGAACAACTGTGGAGAAATCACATTACAAGTCATCATCGCCCAATATGCCCACCAATAAGGACCGGTCATACGGTTAAAGAATGCATAATATTCGTATTCTACGCCTGAATACCAGGCTATAAAGAACTCAGTGATATATGCGACACCTACAACAGAACCAGTCAGGGTGATAACCTTGTTCATGGTTTCAATGTGTTCTAGTGTAATGTAATCTTCAAGACGATATACAACTCGCGTGATCAACATCAAGTTTTGCACCATTGCAAATCCAGAGAAAATAGCACCAGCAACGAAATAAGGAGGGAAAATCGTCGTATGCCATCCTGGTATAACAGACGTTGCAAAGTCCATACTTACAATTGTGTGAACCGAAAGCACAAGTGGCGTAGATAAACCCGCAAGAATTAAGCTGATGTATTCATATCTGGCCCAAGTTTTTGCTGAACCATCCCAACCCATCGCAAAAGTGCCATACATCAACCGAGAAATTTTGCTTGTTGCGCGGTCACGAATTGTTGCAAGATCCGGGATAAGACCAATGTACCAAAACACTAATGAAACGGAGAAATATGTACTAATAGCAAATACGTCCCATACAAGTGGTGAGTTGAAGTTAACCCATAACGACCCGAATGCGTTTGGTAAAGGAAGCGCCCAATATGCAAGCCAAGGACGACCCATGTGCATTAGAATAAATGAGGCTGCACAGATAACCGCAAAAATCGTCATTGCTTCTGCTGCACGGTTAATGGACGTTCTCCATTTTTGGCGGAATAAAAGTAAGATCGCAGAGATCAGCGTTCCCGCGTGACCGATACCAACCCACCATACAAAGTTTGTGATATCCCATGCCCAGCCCACTGTTTTGTTCAGACCCCATACACCAAGCCCTTCCCACCAGGTCCAAGCAAGACAAACAGACCCATAAGCCAAAACAATTAGGGAAATCCCGAAAGCAATTTTCCATTCTTTGGTTGGGGGCCCTTCTACATGTCGGCATATGTCTTCCGTCACGTCTGCGTACGTTTTCCCACCTTGGATCAGCGGTTCTCTTACGGGTGAAGTAACATGCATACTACTATGATTTATAATGATTTAACCTTCTTAAAACTTAACTATGCAATTTATGCCGGCTGCTTGCTGGTCTCTACATCCTTGTTTCTAACCTTCGTAAGATATGCAACCTGAGGACGGGTGTTAATTTCTTCCAACATGTGGAATGCACGCCCTTCTCTTTCTTCTTCAAGCACTTGTGAAATTCTGCTTTCAGGATCGTTCATATCTCCAAACGTAATCGCATTTGTAGGACAAGATTGCGCACACGCTGTTATAATTTCCCCGTCAGCAACGCGTCTTCTCTCTTTTCTGGCTGTCAGCTTGCCTTCTTGAATGCGTTGCACGCACATTGAGCATTTCTCGATTACTCCTCTTGAACGAACGGTCACATCAGGATTGATGGCCATTTTGCCAAGATCGTTGTTGAAGTTGTAATCAAAATTATCGTTATCAAAATATTTGAACCAGTTGAAACGACGCACTTTATAAGGGCAGTTATTTGCACAGTAACGTGTTCCAACGCAACGGTTGTAAGTCATTTGGTTCAAGCCTTCAGAGCTATGTGTTGTCGCAAGTACAGGACAAACCGTTTCGCAAGGAGCATTGTTGCAATGCTGGCAAAGCATTGGCTGGAAAGTAACGTCCGGATTTTGTGAAGCAATTTCCATTGCTTTATAATCGCCAACTTCTGCATCAGAGCTATAATAGCGGTCAATGCGCATCCAGTGCATTTCGCGTCTATTGATTACTTCCTGTCTTCCAACAACCGGAATGTTGTTTTCCGAAATACAGCTTACTACACAAGATCCACAACCAACACAAGAGTTAAGGTCAATGACCATTCCCCACGAGTGATTTTTATATTTGTGTCCATTCCATAAAGTTAAATCAGTCGCGTCAACCGCTCCTTCTGAAGTTTCTACTTTCGGAACAAACCGACCTGCCAAAGGATCTTTTTGGAATTTAGATAGAATAGTTTCTTGCAAAACAGACTTACGACCCATAACCGTGTCGTGCGTCTGCGTCTGCGCTATTTCACGGAACTCACCCGTTTTAGTAATTGTAGCCTCACCTGGATAAAGTGACACGAATCCAGCATTGATTGTAGCAAACGGATATACATTTTTTCCAACTCCGTCACCAGATTTACCAGACTTTTCACGTCCATATCCAATTGATACTGCAACGGTTCCATTAGGTTGTCCCGGTTGGATCAAAATTGGAAGTTCAACAGATTTACCTTTTGCTTCGACTTTCACTACATCACCCTGTACTACACCAAGGTCGGTCGCGGTCTTCTGCGAAACACATGCGTGATTATCCCAAGTTGCCTTTGTAACTGGATCAGGAAGCTCTTGCAGCCAAGGGTTATTCGCAAATGCACCAGTTCCGATTGCCACATTTTCGTAAAGTGCCAATTCGATTCCTGAACCTGCCTTTGCGCCTCTGCCGACGGCGGCTGCTGCCTCAGCAATATTTCCTGCGAATGTTGCGCCAGTGCCTGCGGCACGCGTTCCCTGAAACACGCCGTCATGCAGTGACTGTATCCAGAACTTTTCAAAATCTCCCGTTCCGCCCTGAGCAAAAACATTGCTTCTCCAATAAGCCTTCACATATTCATGAAAGTCAAAAGGTCGGCCCGCCCATTTCAAGAGGCTTGCTTGTGCCTGGCGTGTATTGAAGATCAAGCTAATCGTTGGCTGAGCCAAACTGAACAATCCAGCTTTTGGCTCGGCATCGTTCCAAGACTCCAAATAATGAGGAGCTGGACAAATATATTTTACCAGTGACGAAGTCTCGTCTGCACGGTGGCTGAATGAAATACCAAGTTTAACTTTCGGAAGCGCAGCTGCAAGTTCAGCACCACGAGGATGATCATAAACAGGATTTGCACCATAAATGATGACACCTGCAACTTTTCCACCCTTCACTTCATCAATGAACTCATTCATAAGCACATCATTGCCTTGACGCAAGTTCAATGGTGTGTCCAGATCGATCGTGGACCCGTAACTTCCAAGCAATGCATTCAATCCGTTCACCACAGTTTGCACCGCAGGATCATTGATTCCGCAAACTACAATTGCTTGCCCTTTCGCTGCGATCAGATCAGCAGCAGCTTTATCAAGATTAGGAACCTGTAATGCGGAAGCCGTTATTGACGTACCACCAAGTTTGGAAGCGACTTTGTTGTATAAGTTTGTAACGACCGCTCCAATTTCTGATGGCTTAACCGCTCCGCGATAGTCAGCATTAGAACCAGTTAATGACAGTCTTGTCTCAAACTGATAGTGCCTCGACATTTCCTTCTTGCCGTCTTTTCCACTGCTCAGGCGACGCGTTTCAGCATATTGACTAGCAAAGCCATCCGCCATAACCCACGAACCAAGAAAATCTGCATCGATCCCAACGATTACTTTTGCCTTACTAAAATCATAGGATGGGAAAACAGCCTTTCCAAAAGAAAGCTCATTAGCCCTTACAATTGCATATGACGAATTCGCATCATACATAATATGGCGCGTAGTCGGGAATTTCGTAGTAAAGTCTGCAATAACTGCTTTTGTCGAAGGGCTTACTATTGTTGGGGAGACAATGCGAATGGCGCCTCCACTGGCAGCAATTTGGTTAAGTTGGTCTTGAATTTCTTTGTCAACTGTGTCCCAGCTAACTTTTGTATCATCGCCTTTTTTAGGGCCTCTTAATTTTTCGTTATCATAAAGCCCAAGCAATGATGCCTGAACTCTTGCACTGGTTCCCGTTGAAATTGTCGAAAGTGCATTTCCTTCAATTTTAACCGGACGCCCTTCGCGCGTCTTCACCAGAATGCTTGCGTAGTCTCCACCTTCCATATAAGTAGAAGCATACCAGTTTGCAATCGTAGGAAATTCACCCTCAGGCTTATTTACGTAAGGAATTGCTTTTTTAACGGGAGTTTCACAAGCCGCCAATGACACGGCAGCCATACCAAAACCTAAAACCTTAAGAAAGTCACGTCTATGAGTACCTGATCCATCAAGCAAATTTTCATACTGGTTTTGAGCAGGCGCTTCACCGAATTCCGAAGAAGCGTTTTTTACAAACGACTCGTCATTCCGCAATTCTTCAAGCCCTCTCCAGTATCTTTTATTTGTATTTTCCATAAAAAATTAAATACAATGAGTTGTATTCTGGTATTAATGTTTTTTGATTAATAATGGCATTTAGAACATTCCAACCCACCAATATCAGCCACTTTCAGTGCTTCCTTACTTTCACCAGCATGCAGTTGTACTAATTTATCATAGTATTTGTTGTCTTTCGTGTTGACCTCAGTCTTACGGTGACAATCAATACACCATCCCATTGTGAGGGATGAGCGCTGCTGAATAACTTCCATTTTCTCAACTTCGCCGTGGCAGTTCTGACATTCCAGTCCACCGACGTTAACGTGCTGAGCATGATTAAAATACGCCAAATCGGGAAGATTGTGAACCCTAACCCATTCAATTGGCTGGTTATTTTCAATCGAAGTATAGATCTTTTGAATTTCAGGAGATTCTTTCTTGATAACTCCGTGACAGTTCATACAAATGTTAGCCGAAGGAATGTGCGCTGACTTACCTCTGTTAACACCTGTGTGACAGTAGTTACAATCGATTTTATACTCGCCTGCGTGCAATTTGTGTGAGAACGAAATAGGCTGTTTTGGAGCATAACCTTGCTGCACACCAACGCTATACGCACCATCAATGGTTGCCTTCAAAACAAGTAAAACAAATATCCAGATCGTTGCAGAACGAATGGCGGGGTCACTGGCAATTCTTTTGAGTGAGCTGCCAAGACGCGTCATAAAATCCTCTTTCTCAACAACCACACCTGGCTCTCCGCTAACGGCTTTCGACAGCAATGAAACGATCACCAAGAGAACTCCAAGCACCAGAAGCATCACAACAACAAGCGCTCCAAGCACAATCACAAACAAATCCGAAGGACCACCGCCTTGTGCAGATGCTGCTCCACCAGAAGCTCCGCCAGCAGCAGGTGCCGCGGCAGCCGCAGGTGCAGCTGCGCCTGCCTGGTCTATGTATGCAAAAATCCCCTTGATATCATCATCTGATAAGTTGGGGAAACTTGTCATTTGAGCCTTAGCGTACTCGTTATAGATTTTCACAGCATACGGATCACCTGAAGCGATAACAGCCTGAGAGTTACGTACCCATTTTGAAAGCCAGGCAAAATCATGACGTGCACTTGCCCCCTTCAAACCTGGACCAACAACGCGCTCATCCGTAACAGCATGGCATTGCGCACAGTTATTTTTGAAAAGAGCTTCCCCTTTGGCTGCGTCGCCGCCCCCTGCGGGTGCAGCCCCAGCAGCAGCCGTGCTGTCCTGAGCATATACTAAGCTTGGAATGCTTAATAAGATAGCTATTACGATAGCTACAAATGTTTTTGAGTAACTAAAGAAGGAACAAAACTTAGAGTCCTTTCGGAATGGTATATTCATAATCAACTATTCATTATTCTTCAACAGACAAAACTAGCTCACGATTTTTTATCCACAAAAGTATTTAGGGGATATTTTAGGTGCCCTTCTTATTTATAATTTGTCTAATTTATCGATATTTTTTTCAGTTTTTCTCTTCGCTAATAACTCCTGAATATCAATAAGTTAGAATAAAAAAGTGCCATTTGGAAACCTTCATTTCGGCTTTCTCCAAATGGCACTTTTTGAGTATTTTTTTGTGTGCCATGGCAGGCGCCATACACACAATCTATGGGAGGTTCCGAGCGGATTCGAACCGCTGTACGAGGTTTTGCAGACCTCTGCCTAGCCACTCGGCCACGGAACCAAAATTGGATTAGCTGCTGCTTGCGCTGGCAGCTAATCCGGGTGCAAAAGTATCAAAAAAATTCGCTACTTAGCTATATTGTTTACTTTTTTCCTTTCTTTTCGCTTTCTTCCATTTGCTCTTTCAATGCTGAAAGAACGCTTAAGTCTCCGAAAGTAGATTTCTCACCTTCTTTGGTTGAGTCAGCAACAGGAGCGCTTTTCGCAGGAGCAGATGACTGCGCTTTTGTAGGACGGTCTTCTTTCTTCTCTTCTGGAGCAGGCGCTGCTTTGGTTACTTTGGAATGCGTAAGAACGATTTTCTTCTCGTCTTTCAAGAACTCAAGAACAGTAAAGTCAAGGCTTTCACCTACTTCTGCCACCGTTCCATCTTCTTTCGTCAGGTTTTTGATAGCTGAAACGCCTTCAATTCCGTAAGGAAGTTCAAGTGTTGCGAACTTATCACCTTTAGCAACGATCGTAGATTTATGAACAGAACCGACTTCAAAGATGCTTTCGAAAGTATCCCATGGGTTTTCTTCAAGTTGTTTGTGACCAAGAGCCAGACGACGGTTGTCAGCATCAAGTTCAAGAACTACAACTTCAAGCTCGTCATTTACTTTAACGAAGTCAGAAGGATGTTTGATTTTCTTGGTCCATGAAAGGTCAGAAACGTGTACAAGACCGTCGATTCCTTCTTCAAGCTCAATGAACAAGCCGAAGTTGGTAAGGTTACGAACCACACCTTTGTGACGTGTTCCGATTGCGTATTTCTCTTTCAAAGAAGCTTGTGTCCAAGGATCTTCTGTCAATTGCTTAATTCCAAGAGACATTTTGCGTTCGTTGCGATCCAGAGTCAACACAACTGCACTGATCTCATCATTTACAGTCATAAATTCCTGAGGATTGCGCAGGTGCTGAGACCATGACATTTCAGAAACGTGGATCAAACCTTCAACACCTGGTTTGATTTCAAGGAATGCGCCGTAATCAGCAACATTAACGATACGACCTGTAACCTTCGATCCAACCTGGATTTCTTCTGCAAGAGAATCCCATGGGTGAGACTGAAGTTGTTTCAAGCCAAGAGAGATACGTTTTTTCTCTTCATCGAAATCCAAAACAACCACATTCAATTTCTGATCAAGCGCAAGCAAGTCAGATGGGTGGTTGATACGACCCCATGAAATATCTGTAATGTGAAGAAGACCATCTACACCACCAAGGTCAATGAACACACCGAAGTTTGTCATGTTCTTGATAACGCCTTCCAGAACTTGTCCTTTTTCAAGGTTATTCAAGATTTGCTGACGCTGTGCTTCAAGATCTTTTTCGATCAATATTTTGTGCGAAACAACTACGTTATCATTAGCATAATTGATCTTAACAACTTTAACCTCCATACGTTTTCCAACAAAAATGTCGAAATCGCGGATCGGTTTAACATCGATTTGTGAACCTGGCAAGAAAGCCTCGATGCCGAATATATCAACAATAAGACCACCCTTAGTTCTTCTTTTCACGTTAGCATCGATAACCACATCCTCGTCAAACGATTTCTGAATGTTATCCCATGCAGTAATAACTTTTGCTTTTTTGCGTGAAAGAACAAGCTGACCCTGAGCGTCTTCCTGGTTTTCTACGTAAACTTCCACTTCGTCGCCAATTTTCATTCCTGGCAAATCGCGGAATTCATTGGAAGAAACGATACCATCAGATTTGAAACCGATGTTAAGGATTACTTCCCGATCTGTAATACCAACTACAATACCTTTTACTACTTCTTTTTCCTGAACAGGAGAAATTGTAGTCTCATACATTTGTTCGAAACGATCGCGGTCTGCAGTTGAGTAACCCGTGCCGAAACCTTTGTCTGCTGCTTTATCCCAATCGAAATCAGGAAGTGGTTGATGTTGAATTTCCTTAGACATAAATAGGAATTATTGCTCTGTGTACATCAGCTTCCGAGCTAAATAGCTGAAAATTAGTTAAACAAGTGTTTTTGGAAAAATAGAGCGCAAAAGTACGCGTTTTCAAAATAACTTCCCAGGATGCCAGGATTTATATTTGAAAATCAGAAGAAAAAGGATATTTAAGGGAAGTGAAGGCTACGAAGTGAGGAACCATAATTAGTAAGTCCGTTCCTTTACGCCCAGATAGGGAAGCCATTCATCATCGGCCAGGCCGGAAAAATCTCTGATAAACATCAAAAAAGAGGGACGAAACGGACGCTGGCGGAGTGGCATTCCAACTTCTTCTGGAGTGTGATCGCCTTTTCGTGAATTACAGCGTTTGCAAGCGGTGGCGAGATTATCCCAGGTTGTTTTGCCGCCTCTGGATTTTGGGATAACATGGTCCAATGTGAGGTTATCGTGTGTGCCGCAATACTGACATCGATTACTGTCCCGCTTGAAAAGATTTTGCCTTGTCATTACAACACCGCGATACGGAATGTGAATGTAACGGTTCAGGCGGATCACGACGGGCATGGGATATTTGTCGTTAACCGTTCGGAGATAATGACGTGGTGATTCGGCCAGCATTTCGGCCTTGTTCATATACACTAACAAAAATGCCTTTGGAACTGTGCAAACACTTAACGCACTATAATCTTGATTAAGAACCAGTACTTTACCCATGAGCCCTTGAGGTATTTAATTCTGACAATATATGAATTTTTACCTTAAAAATCGCGCCGGGAAATTCAAAAAATATGCTAAAAATTCATCCGATCCGTTTCGCGCTTCACATCCCTTTCCTTGATCGTATCCCGCTTGTCGTATAGTTTTTTACCTTTTGCCAAAGCAATGTGCAATTTTGCAAGTCCGCGCTCGCTCGTAAACAATCTTACCGGAATGATCGTCAGACCCTGATCTTTCAGATTTTCCACCAACTTTTTCTTTTCTCTTTTAGTAATTAGCAATTTGCGATCCCGCATCGGATCGTGGTTGTAATGTGTGCCTTCCGTGTATGGGGAAATGTGTAAACTTCTGATAAACAACTCTCCGTCCATAAACAGACAATATGCATCCTGAAAATTCACCTTGCCTTGTCTGATTGACTTTATTTCTGTCCCCGTCAATGCCATGCCAGCCGTAAACTCTTCAATGAAGAAATATTCGAATGAGGCCTTGCGATTTTTAATATCTACTTTTTTAACTATTTTTTCCGACATAATTAATTCTCAAATTCAAAACGGGCTCAAAATTAAGCTTTTGTTAAAACTATACCAATTAATGAAAATCGCCATCACCTCCAATCATATCCGGCTCTCTCTACTGATCTTTTCCTTCGCTTTTTGCACATCAAGCGCCTTTTGCCAAAAATATGATCCCGGCATTATGCAGACAGTCAACACGTTATTTGATGGCATGCGCGCCGGAGATTCTTCAATGGTCCGCAGCGCCTTCGCAGTTGGGAGCTCTATGATGTCTGTTCCACAAAATCCGTCTGATTCAATTGCAATGAAAACGGAATCCATCAATGGTTTTGTCAAAGCTGTGGGAAAACCGCACGAACAAAAGTGGGACGAACAGATTTATGACGTCAAAATAACGGTGGATGGGCCGATGGCGATTGTATGGGCGCCATATAAATTCTTTCTGGGCGAGAAGTTTTCACATTGCGGCGTGAATGTGTTTACACTGATCAAAATAAGCACAGGATGGAAGATCAGTTCGATTACTGACACACGCAGAAAAGAGGGCTGCTTATAGTTTAAAACCCGACCATTTGCTTCCAGGTGCCTTTGATGCGGTTGTATTTAATGGTGCTGGGAAGAGCTTTCCACCAATATTTATTCACTTCGACTGCAAAAGAAGGCTGCATGTAACAATTGATCGCGCAGCCTTCGCAGGCGGGCAATTTACCTTCCAGCGCGACGAGTTTTTGCACTTCGTCAGAATGATACAATTCGAAAAGATTTCCTTCAATAGGAAAGTCTTTCAAACCTAAATGATAACATGGCAAAACCAATTTATTTTCCGGCGAAATGACGATCGTCGTGCTTGCCGCTTTGCAAATGGGATCGTTAACATGATTTCCTCCGTCCAGCCTTAGTTGGATAAATGCATCGTTGAGATAAACATTCTTTTGCTTTCCCCACCACGTCAGTTCATTCAAAGCCTCTTTCGAAAGATTTGAACCGACATTATTGTATTCAAAAACCGGATTCAGAATCAGGACAAGATCGTTAGGCACACAAACCTCTTCCCAAAGCTGCCGTATCTTATGCACATTATCTTCAAAAACAGTGAAAATGATGTCAGGACGCTCCCCTAGCGCTTTTGCCACAGCAATGGATTCCATTACTTTATCAAAACATTTGACTCCTCTGGATTGATCATGCTCGTCCCGATCAGGAGAGTCAAGGGAAAAATGGAGCATGTCAACGAGGCCGCGGAGTTTTTCCGCCTGTTTAGGATAAAGCAAACCATTGCTTGTCACGGTTGTGATCATGCCGTGGTCTTTGGCTTCTTTCAAAAGCAGATCCAACTGCCTGTGCAGCAATGGTTCGCCTCCGGTAAAATCAATGACTTTAACGCCTAGCTTTTTTAAATCCCTTAAATTTTCTCTTAGATTTTCAACCGTAATGTAAGGCGAAGGCTTCTCCCAAATGTCGCAAAAACTACATGATGCATTGCAGCGATAAGTCACGTAATAGTTGCAAAGAACCGGATGGGAGATCAAACGCATATCAACTGAGCATGTTGAGGAGACTTGTTAATTTATCTTTCAAATCCTTCCTATCCACGATGAAATCTAGAAATCCGTGTTCTAGAACGAATTCAGCACTTTGAAATCCTTTTGGCAAATCTTTACCAATCGTTTCACGGATAACACGGGGTCCTGCGAAACCGATCAATGCTTCTGGCTCGGAAATGTTGAAATCACCCAGCATTGCATAGGAAGCCGTAACGCCACCTGTTGTAGGATCTGTCAAAAGCGAAATGTATGGCACTTTGGCTTCGGATAACTGAGCCAGACGCGCGGAAGTTTTTGCCATTTGCATTAAAGAAAAACCTGCTTCCATCATACGCGCTCCACCCGACTTTGAGATCATTAAAAACGGATGCTTATTTTCTAACGCATAACTGATGGCACGGGCGATTTTCTCTCCCACAACCGAGCCCATTGATCCGCCGATGAAGTTGAAATCCATACAAGCGATTACAATATCCAGGCCATTCATTTTCCCATGACCAGTGCGAACTGCGTCCTTTAATCCAGTCTTCTGCATTGTCGATTTAATGCGGTCGGGATATGCTTTTGTATCAACAAAATGAAGGGGATCGCCGGAAGTTAGATTTTCATCCAGCTCGATAAATTCGTTATCATCAAAAAGCAAGCTGAAATAGACATCAGAACCCACTTTCTCATGATAGTTGCAATGCGGGCAAGTGAATGCATTCTGCTTATGTTCTCTGGTAGGCGTAATTTTCTTGCAATTGGAACATTGATACCATAACCCATCCGGAGCTTCACGCTTCATTTCAGTGGGTGTATTAATACCTTTCTCTTTGCGAATAAACCAGGACATATTTTTACGTGAGTTAATACATAAAAACCTGAATATCAGATTTTTAACTGCTTTTCGTGATGAATATTGGGCTCAAATATAGCAATAAATGTTGTGTATAATAAAACGATCTGCGGAGCCTTCTTCAATTCGCGTTGCGCTTTCCGACGCTTCTTGAACAATTTTGTTCTTAATTTGTTAATAAACCAGACGATTATTAACCCGACTGCATTAGTCCGGCAATTTCATTTTTGTTTTTCAATGACAACATCCTCTTCTCCCATTGTAATTATCGTTGGCACAAACAGGCCCAATTCGATGTCACGCAAGATTGCAGAATATTATCAGGAGATTCTGAACAACCTGAATGCACCAAACCTGATCCTGGATCTGATCAATTTGCCCAATGATTTCACTGTTTCCGCGATGTATGAAAATAGTGGCAAAAACGAGCAATTTAATAATTTGAAAGCCTTGCTTGAACAAACCGACAAGTTTGTGTTTATCGTCCCGGAATACAATGGATCGTATCCTGGTGTGCTCAAGGCATTCATTGATGGGCTTCCTTATCCCAACAGTTTCACTAATAAAAAAGCCGCACTGGTGGGCCTATCTTCAAATATGCAAGGCGCTGCTTTGGCGTTGAGTCACGTCAATGACGTTTTCAGCTATTTGGGCATGAATACGCTGGCTTTGCGCGTCAAGCTTGGACAGATCCGCGCTCATTATAGTGAAAATGTAATCACCAATGCCTTGTATAAAGAGTTGCTGGAATTGCAGGCTGGACAAATGATCCATTTCTAACGAAAAAAGGGAGCTTTCGCTCCCTTTTCAATGCTTATTTCAACCAATGCTGTTCCATTTCGGTGGCCGGAATCGCCGGGCGTTTCCAGAGCTCCACATGACTTCGGCGGAAAGCTGGCCCTTCAAGATCAGTAAACTTCACGAGCCCGTCTTTGAACGACGCAATCATTAGTTCAAGTTTTCCGATCTCCTGGTTGTCCCAGTCATTATTTCCTTCAATGTCCGTAATGGGCAGTTGTTTATATCCGTCTGAGATAATTTCGTTGTCAAGAATCAGGTCAATTGGGCCTGTTGGCGTGCTTTCTTCCAGTTCGCTTGTATAAACAATTTCCTGAACCGGCTCCGCAATCACTTCTATTTTTGGTGCGACAACAGGCGCTGGCTCAACCAATTTACCTTTCAATCCACTGCGTAATTCTATTCCTGGAATGGGTGATTCAATGCTATCAAAACCTGCGGCTACAATCGTTACCCGCAGCTTGTCACCCAATGAATCGTCTGTAATCGTTCCCAGTTTGAACATACGCGCTTCTCCACCAACTTGCGAAAGAACATAACGCCAGATTTCGCGTTGCTCCTTCATCGTTGCCTCTTTTTTCTTGCTAGTGGCAAGCGTCACAAGAATGCGTTTTGCCCCACGAATGTCTCTATCATTCAATAACGGCGAATCCAAGGCCTCTTTAATAGCCATTGAAGCGCGGTCGGCTCCGGTTGCCTCAGAAGTTCCCATTACTGACTGCCCAGCGTTTTTTAACACTTTTTCAACGTCCTTAAAATCCGTGTTGATATTCCCGTTTGTCGTGATTATTTCGGAAATACTTTTCACTGCATTCAAAAGAATTCCGTCCGCCTCGGCGAAAGCCTGCGTCAGCGTCATGTCTTCGTAAAGTTCTTCAAGCTTATCATTTAACACCACAAGCACGGTGTCGCTGTATTCTTTCAATTGCTCAATCCCTTCCAGTGCCTGCTCTTTTTTATCGAGTCCTTCCCAGGTGTATGGCGCTGTCACAACTGCAACGGTCAGCTTGCCCATTTCCTTGGCAAGTTGCGCAATTACGGGAGCTGCACCGGTTCCTGTTCCACCGCCCATACCAGCGGTGATAAACACCATTTGTGTAGATCCGCCGAGCAAATTTTTGATTTCTTCAATGGTTTCGAGGGCTGCCTCTTTTCCCTTTGTGGCATCCGTTCCGGCTCCCAAACCTTGGGTTAATGTAGCACCAAGCTGGATTTTTACCGGCACCGGACTGTTGGCCAGAGCCTGGCGATCCGTATTACAAACTGCGAATTCAACATCTTTGATTTTTCTTTCAAACATGTAATTCACCGCATTACTTCCTCC
This sequence comes from Dyadobacter sp. CY326, assembly GCF_021390515.1. GTDB lineage: Bacteria > Bacteroidota > Bacteroidia > Cytophagales > Spirosomataceae > Dyadobacter. The sequence goes on along the minus strand of NZ_JAJUXI010000010.1, from coordinate 255,426 downwards.
ACCTCCAACGCCAATCACTTTAATGATCGCTGGCTCCTCCTGGCGTTCACCAGTGGGCTGATCTTTTATGATTTCATTAACAATGTAGTCTTGGTCTAAAGATTGCAACAAGCTTTTATTCATATTTTCCGAGGTTAACGCGTGTAACTGCTTTGCTTAATCAATAGTCATCCAGACTATCATCTTTTTTACCAATAATGCTGTTGAAACTGTCCCAAAAAGTGCCATTCTTTTTTGCCGGCTCTTTTGTGACTGGTTTCGGTTTTTCTCTTTGTACAACAGCCCCTGTATTGAAAGAGGAAGTTGGTTTGCATATGGATTTAACCCTTGGATCAATGTTTTTTAGTCCGGCCCAGGCCAAACCGATTGCTGTGCTGTAAGAAGAATTGCTCACGGCATCCGCTTTGGCAGTTCTTTCCAGATTTTCCGGAAATCCAACGCGGACGGACAGGTTAGTGACTTTTTCAAAAAGCTTTTCTATCTCGTCAATATTTGCCGAACCTCCCGTAAGCACAAGGCCTCCGATCAGCTTGTCCAGATATCCTGACTTGATCACTTCTGCATAGACCATTGCAGCAATTTCTTTCAGCCTTTCCTCAATAATTAATGCAACATTTCTTTTTAAAACCTGCTTTGGAGCACGTCCTGCAAGGAAATTGACAAAGATTTCAATGTTAAGGGGAACGTCGGCAGCGATGGCAACGCCGTATTCGTGTTTCAACCTTTCCGCATTTTCAATCTGAATGCCGCAGCCTATTGCCAGGTCACTTGTTATGTGTCGGCCGCCGATCGGGAAGGTTGCAATGTGGCGGATAATGCTGTCGTGATATATAACAAGATCTGTGGTGTGATCTCCAATGTCCACCAGCGCGATGCCGGCTTTCATTTCGTTCTCATTTAAAACTGCGAGGCTTGTTGCCAGGGGAGCGAAGATCATTTTGTCGCACTTCAAATTTTGGTCTGCGTCGGCCAAACTTTTGTTGGTGCGTAAGATTGACTGGCTGTTTGCGGAAACAATGAGGAAATTGCCGCCTAATTTAATGCCCGTTCTGCCAACCGGCTCACGAACATTCATGGAATTATCAACTACAAATTCCATTGGTAAAACATGCAGCACATCGTAATTAGGCTCAATTTTCGCGCGATACATGTCGTCAACCAACTGATCCACATCGCGTTGCGTAACTTCCTCTCCCGATGATGCGGATGGCCTGATCACGCCATCGCTTTGTTTGGTAACCTTAACCTGCGTGCCTCCAAAGCTTACATTCACGACTGCAATGTCGAGATCTGAGCGAGATGAGGCTTCGGATAATGCCTCACGGATTGCACTTCCAACTTGTTTTATATTTTCAACAGCTCCGTTCACAACTGCGCCAGAAGGCACCGGAACTTCGCTAAAACCTAATATCTCAATGTTGTTTTTCCGGGAACCTGATGCGGCTCCCTGTGCTGCAACCACGGTAATTTTCGTGCTCCCAATATCAACTCCTACTACAATTTTATCGTGTGCCATGCTAATGGTGAATTATTATTCACAAACTATTTGATTCTGATACTTAATACTAATTTTCTTATATCTGCTCCAATCTTGGCTCAACACCCTGTTATAGAACATTTTAAGCTTTTCGAACTTAGACTCATAATTTTCTGCTGTTCCAAATTCAATTCGCTGGTCTCCTAAAACTGTCATTAGCGAGATTTCACCATCTTTATCTGCATTCAGCTGTGCCACTTGCGCTTTCCAAAAGGGATCTGTGTTCAGAAACTTTAAAAACTCCATCATAGATGCCCCTTTTGTTGTCTTCAATGTTTCTGCTTCATTAAAAAATGAACCGGAAACAAGCAATGCTCTCGCGGAATAACTGTCAGACAATGGAAAAAAAACGCCCTCATCACTGATATAGTATCCGGATGAATTGCGCATCTCGCCATTTTCGGAAGTGTTGATCCATCTGGCCAATGGCTTTTCCTGTTCAACTTCCACCACAACATTGCCTTTCAGGTCACGATAAACCTGGCATTTCCTGATAAGCTTGTTCCTGCGAACCCGATCTTCAAGGTTATGCAGGGCAACATCACTCAATCTGCTTCCCAACAAAGGATCTCCGCCGTTTTCAGTGACGAGCATCCTGATATCCATTTGATTAAGAAATCGCGTGCCTGAATCTCCTTGAATCGAAATTACCAGATTCGTACAACGCTGATTACCAAGCTTACTTTCGGCCATGCCTATCCCGGCAATCGGCAAAATGAGCCACAAACTGCGTTTCAACAAAAGCCATGGATAGTCAAATTTACGTAACATCTTAGTAATATTAAAAATGCTTTGACTAATTATTCACAATTGGAATATGCAATAAGTGCTTGATCGGCTCCACCAGCGTATCGATGTCTCCCGCCCCGATTGTGACCACAATATCCGTATTTAAACCAGCTAAAACGCTCAGTACTTTATCCTTAGCAACAAGCTGCTTGTCTTCCAAAGTCACCTTTTCGATCAGCATTTCAGAAGTCACGCCTTCAATCGGCAACTCTCTGGCCGGATAAATTTCCAATAGCAAAAGCCTGTCGGCCAGCGAAAGACTCTCTGCAAAACCATCTGCAAAATCGCGCGTCCGGGAGAACAAATGTGGCTGAAAAATGGCTGTAATGTGTCTTCCTGGATATAATCCCTTCACCGAAGAAAGGAATGCTTCAATTTCAGTAGGATGATGCGCATAATCGTCAATGTAAATATGTCCTTCTTCCTCAACCTGATATTCAAACCTCCGCTTCACACCGCCATAATTTTCCAATGCTTCTTTAATTTTCTCTTCACTCACGCCCACATACAAAGCCACAGCGCTGGCCGCAACGGCGTTTTCAATGTTATGATAACCCGGGATTTTCATTGCAATCGCTTCAATTTTTCCATCAGGATGGATTAGATCAAAGACGAAACGTGCATTGGCAATCCGAATGTTGTCGGAATGATAAGCTCCTGTTTTCAGTGAATAAGTCAAAACTTTTGCCTTGGTGGCCGCAGCAAGTCCGAGTCCGTCGCGCATGAAAAGCACGCCGTCGTCATCAATTTGACTTACATAATCTCTGAACGATTCTAGCACTGCCTCGTGCGCTCCGTAAATGTCCAAATGGTCCGCGTCCGTGGAAGTTACAATCGCGATCTCCGGAAAAAGTGTTAGAAACGACCGGTCGAACTCGTCTGCTTCAACCACACAAAAAACCGCTTCCAGATTATCCGTCGGCTCGTTCAGAAGCAAATTTGTTCCATAATTTTGGGTAATTCCGCCCAAAAAAGCGGTGCTATTAACGTTCGCATGCCTTAGTATATGCGCGACAATCGAGGAAGTTGTTGTTTTCCCATGCGTTCCTGCAACGCCGATTGTTCTTAAATTTTTTGTCAACAAACCCAAAACCTGTGACCTTTTCAGAATCAGGAAATTTTGATCCCGGAAATAATGCATTTGCTTGTGCTGCACAGGAACAGCTGGCGTATAAATCACAAGCGTGTCGTTTGGCTCTTTCAGAAACTCGGCGGGAATGCTTTCAATCTCATCTTCTAATGTAACCGGAATGCCTTCCTCCACTAGTTTTTGCACCAATGTTGTTGAAGTTTTATCGTAACCCGCCACAGCAAATCCATTTGCAGCAAACCATCTTGCCAATGCGCTCATGCCTATGCCGCCGATTCCAACAAAATATATGAATTTCCAATTTGTCATAGATGATGACATAAGATCTTGTCCTGAGTATATTTACTTAATCAATTTCAAAACTTCTGCTGCTATATCATCGGCGGCATTGGGCCTGGCCAGTTTGCGGATATTGGCTTTTAGGTTTTCCTGTCTTCCAATGTCCTGCAAAAGCGCAAGTGCCTCAGTAACGAGTTTCTCACCCGTTTCCGAATCTTTGATCATCAATGCAGCATCCTGCTCCACCAATGTCAAAGCGTTTTTGGTCTGGTGATCTTCGGACGCAGCCGGATAGGGAACCAGAATGGAAGGTTTCGCAGCCAGACAAAGTTCTGAAACGGACAATGCGCCCGCCCTTGAAATCACCACATTTGCGACTGCATAGGCCAAATCCATCGTATAAATGAAGTCGAAGGCCTTAACCTTGTCCGTTCCAAGCGCCGCAATGGTTTGTTTGGCTGTATCAATGTAACTTTTTCCGGTTTGCCACAAGACCTGATAACCCGCTTCCAGCAAGCGTTCGAGTCCTGCATTAATGCTTTCATTGATTGACCTCGCGCCCAAACTTCCGCCCATCACGAACAAAGTTTTGGCAGCGCCATTTAATCCAAACTCAATGAGCGCCTCTTTATTCCTGGCCGAAACGTCCACAATGTCGCTCCGGACCGGATTTCCCAGGATGACAATCTTGTCTTTTGGAAAAAACGACTCCATTCCAGGATAAGCAACGCAAATCTTCTTTGCTTTTTTGGCAAGAAACTTATTTGTAATCCCAGCATAGGAATTTTGCTCCTGGATCAATGTTGGGATTCCGGCCAATGAAGCCATCATTAACAAAGGACCACTTGCAAATCCACCAACTCCAACCGCGGCATCTGGTTTGAAATCAGCGATGATCGCTTTTGCTTTTGACAAACTGTTAATGAGTTTGAAGGGCAGCAACAGGTTATCCAGCGACAATTTGCGCTGAATGCCTGCGATGGGCAGACCAACAATTTCATAACCCGCACGCGGCACTTTTTCCATTTCCATTTTACCCAAAGCGCCAACAAACAGGACTTCGAGGTCCGGATCGTTTTTCTGTAAAGCATTGGCAATTGCAATCGCGGGATAAATGTGCCCCCCGGTTCCTCCGCCACTTATAATCACTTTTTTCGACATCCTAAATTCTTTTCTCTTCCACTGTTTCGCCGCGGCTTACGCTGAGGATCATGCCCATTGCAATGCCGGTAAAGAGCAAAGAAGTCCCGCCCTGACTAAAAAATGGCAATGTTTGCCCTGTAACCGGCACCAAACCAACCGTAACCGCCATAGCCGAAAATGCCTGGCTGACGACGATAAATGTCAGGCCCGCCGAAAGCAATCCCCCGAAAGGCCGTTTGGTTGCCTCAATGGCTTTTAAGCCTCTGTATAAAAGAATGAGATAAAGAATAATCAGGATTGTTCCGCCCAATGTGCCATATTCTTCCACGGCAACAGCGAATATGAAGTCTTTTTGCGGCTCGGGAAGAAACCGTCGCTGGCGGCTTTTGGCAACACCTTCTCCATAAAGTCCGCCTCTCGCCATGGCCATATAGGATTGCTGCGATTGGTAAACCACAATGTCCTTATCAAAAAAAGCGGAGATCCTGTTCTGCGCCGTTCCGGACCGTTGTGTAGAATTGAGCAAAATGGCAATCGTGCCAAAAAAGACAAGCCCCATTGCGGTGAAGATCAAATAATGCAAGGGCACTTTTCCTACGAACATTAACAGAAAGCAAATCCCAGCAAGCATTACAGCGGTTGACACATTGCTTGTAAAAATCAGTCCGCAAACCACACCGACTAATGCCAGCGGCTCCATAAAAAGCTCACGTGTGTTCCAGCCGCCTTTGATGTGTCTTGCCAAAATGAGTGATAAGTGCGCAATCAGTGCGACTTTCGCCCATTCGGATGGCTGAAAACGCTGGCCAATTACTGGAATTTCTATCCACCGAGCCGCATCATTGACAGATGTTCCGAAAAACATGGTGAAAATCAGCAGCAATATGGAGCTCCAAACCGCGAGGCGGGTGACGTAGACAAATTTGATATAAGGAATGCGATGGACAAAATACATGACCATCAGCGAGAGGAAGCACAACAAAACGTGTTTGTAAAGATAATATTCGGTGTTGCCGTCCATTTGACTGTAAGCGTCCTTTACACTCGCGCTGTACACGACCACAATGCTCCACAGAAGCATTACAATGCAAATGCCCCAAATCCATGGGTCGCCCTTGAGATTTTTACTGAACCATGCCTGCGTGTCTTCTCTTGATTTTAACAAGAAATCCATATTGATGACCGAAGTAATGATTGACTAATTTTGACTGGTAAGATTTCTGACCGCCGCTTTGAATTTTTCGCCCCGGTCCTCGTAATTTTTGAATAAATCAAAACTTGCACAGGCCGGAGAAAGCAGCACCACATCACCCGGAACACTCCACTCCTGCGCCTTATTAACAGCATCCTGAACGTCCTGAGTCGTATATATTTGCGGAACAATGCCCGAAAAATAACTTACTAACTTTTCAATATCCTTGCTTAAAACTATTAATGCCTTCACTTTATTACGCACCAGCGATTCTATTTGGCTGTAATCATTGCCTTTATCAACGCCACCAGCTATCAAAACAACAGGTTGATCGAAGCTTCCCAATGCATAAAAAACCGAATCGACATTGGTTGCTTTGGAGTCGTTAATGTAAGTTACTTCATCAATTACTTGCACTTGCTCTAGGCGGTGCGGGGCGTTGGTGAAAGATTTCAATCCCTCACTGATTTGCTGTGCATTCAGGCCAACAAGTTGTGCAACCGCGATGGCGGCCATTGCATTAATCGCATTATGCGGGCCCTTTATTGGCAACTCATCAAAGGGTTGCTCAAATGCATTTGTGCCAACATTAGACACCAACTTATTGCCTTTCAAATAAGCTCCGTTCTCAGGCTCATTCGTGAGTGAAATGCGAACTTTTTTCGAATCAACATTCCGCTTTGACAATTCCGACATAATCACTTCGCTATCCTCGAAGAAGATGAAATGATCATTTTCGGTCTGATTTTGTATGATATTAAATTTTGAATCAATGTAATTCTGGAAGTTGTAAGCGTAACGGTCTAGATGATCAGGCGTGATGTTGAGTAAAACAGCAATGTTGGGATGAAAATCAATGATGTTATCCAACTGAAAACTGCTTATTTCCAAAACATAATAATCAAAATGCTTCTCGGCAACTTGCCATGCAAAGCTATCACCGATATTTCCGGCCAGCCCTACATTCAATCCTGCATTTTTAAGCAAATGATAAGTGAGCAGCGTCGTAGTGGTTTTTCCATTGCTGCCTGTAATTGCAATCAGTTGTGCATCGGTGAAGCTGGACGCAAATTCAATTTCAGAAATAACGGGAATGCCTTTTTCTTTTAGTGCGACCACCAGCGGGACGGTGTCAGGAATTCCGGGACTTTTAATGACAAGCACGCTGTCTAAAATTGTTTCTTCGGAATGTGCTCCCTGTTCAAAAGGAATATTTTCTCTGTTAAGAATGTCAATGTACTTTTGATTTAATTGGCCCCGATCTGATAGAAAAACATCAAAACCTTTGGATTTGGCTAGGATTGCGGCTCCCGTGCCGCTTTCTCCTCCACCCAAAATAACGACCTTTTTTTGCACAAGACTTCTTTTAAACGTTGAACAAACAGCATTGAACACGAAGGTAAATCTTTTCCAGAAAAGATTTTTGCCTATTGAATTAATAAGTGCAATAAAAAACGAGACACATTAGTTGTATCTCGTTGTCAAAATTATTCTATCAGCATTTGTTATTCTTTGGCAGCCAGGGATTCTGAAATTCTCAGCCGATTGGCCAGCTTAACAACCATGAAAATCACCCATGCAATGATCAGGAATTGAATAAGCACCTGGATGAAATTGCCATATTTAATGGCAACTTCCGGCGTTTTTCCAACTGCTTCTTTCAATACAATTTTAAGCTGGGTGAAATCAACTCCACCGATCAGCAAACCTAAAATGGGATTAATAATGTCTTCGACAAGTGAAGTGGTTATTTTTGCAAATGAAGCACCAATTACGACACCGACAGCCAAATCAAGGACGTTTCCTTTGGCAATGAACGTTTTGAATTCCTGAAGCATAAGAAGTTGAGGTTAGTTACTTGAATCAAAAAATATACATCCCACGATTGCATTACATCGGGGTTGCTTTCCAAAATATAAAGCTATTTGCGCAGCTTAGCCAAATACGCAATTTCCAGATATGCTCGCCGCAACTTTTCACGGGAGCGCATAAGCCTCATTTTCACTGCACTTTCGGTCAATTGAGCTGATCCTGCAATATAACGAATGCTCCGGTCATCCATATACTTCATATAAAGCAATGTCTTTTCTTCGGGATTCAAACGTTCGAGCGCGAGCCTCAAAATCTTTGTATTAACCTCTTCCACGCCGAACATTTCGTCCAGGTTCATGTGGTCAATCCCGTCAGCACTTTCTCGGTGAATGGTAACTATTTTTTTCTTGTTGGACCGAATTAGGTCCATGCAATGGTTGTAAGTAACAGAAAACAGCCAGGTGGAGAATTTCGCATCTTTCTTAAATGTATCGAGCTTATTAACCAGTTTAAGAAAAATGTCGTGGGTAAGGTCTTCGGCAATGCCTGCGTCACGTGTGATTGTAAAGCACTTTTGAAAAACTTTAAAGGAATATCGATCGTAAAGAATTTCAAAATATCGGTTTTCACCGGTTTTTAAAAAGAGCTTAACCAATTTCTCGTCTGTGCAATTATGCCATGCACAATCAGCGATTCCTTCAATCATTTTAATGCAATATCACTTATAATGTGTGTCCAAAAAATTAATAGATTAATCAATTTTTTGTAAATATTAAAAAACAACGCCTGGTATACAAATACATACCAGGCGTTGTCGACATTATTTTAAGAAAAGTGCTTTTTAAGCGCCTATTGCAACTCTTTTGAAAGATTTTACAGTTAATCCTTTCGCAGTTTTCTCTAATAACTGGCGAATTGTTAGCGAAGAATCCTTTACGAATTCCTGGTTAAGCAACGTGTTGTCTTTATAGAATTTCTGCAATTTACCCTGCGCAATTTTTTCCAGCATTGCTTCTGGTTTGCCTTCCGCTCTTGCTTGTTCTTTACCCACTTCGATTTCACGCTCAACGGTTGCAGAATCCACTTCGTCTTTGTCCAAAGCGATTGGCTTCATGGCCGCGATTTGCATGGCAACATCTTTTCCAAGCTCATTAACATCCGTTCCGTTAACGCCTTCAAACGCTACAAGAACGCCCAATTTGCCATTGGAGTGAATGTAAGGAACAACCTGATCAGCTGTTACATTTTCGTAAGCAGTGATTTCAAGCTTCTCACCCAATTTACCAACAAGGTCAACAATGTGCTCGCTCACTGGGCGGCCATCAGGCAATGTTGCTGAAAGCAATGCATCTTTATCAGCAATGTTGTCTGCAACTGCTTTGTCCAAAATGCTTTGCGCCAGATTTTTGAAATCCTCTACATTGGAAACTGGTTCAGTTTCGCAAGCAAATGCGATCAGCTTTCCGTTTGTTCCGTCAGCGCTGATTTTTACAACCACTGTGCCTTCTGAAACAGCATTATCAGCACGTTTGGCTGCTACTTTCTGACCTTGTTTACGAAGAATATCAACGGCTTTGTCAAAATCACCATCAGCTTCCTGAAGTGCTTTTTTACAATCCATCATGCCTGCGCCAGTCATTTGGCGGAGTTTGTTTACATCTTGTGCGGTAATTGCCATGATTTATTTTAGTATTAATTATTACTGATTTGAGTGGAAACGGCTGTTACTTTTGAATGATGAAATCGTTAACAAATCCGGTTCCGATTGAATTTTAAAAAACTGTAGCCCATAGCAATTAGGCCATGGGCTACTTTATCTGTTCAGACAGGAAAGGTCAGAAACCTATTCCTTATTGCCCTGATTACGCTTCATCACTTTCAGCGGCACTAGTCTCTGTGGCAACTTCGGCGCGAGGCGCTGCGGGTGCAGCTTCTTCATTGCCTTTGTCAACCTGACGTTTTGCTTCTTCTTCCTCTACAAGGCGCTGATCGTCTTTATCTTGTTTGCGTTCCATCAAACCTTCTTCAATTGCTTTTCCAATTGCCAAAGTGATTAATGAGATGGCTTTGTAAGCATCATCATTACTTGGAATCGGGAAGTCAACCAGTTCTGGGTTTGAGTTTGTGTCACAGATTGCAAAAATGGGGATGTTCAATCTTTTTGCTTCTGAAACTGCAATGTGCTCGCGTTTTACATCAACGATGAAAAGGGCAGCAGGAAGGCGCGTTAGGTCAGCTACACCACCCAACACTCTTTCCAATTTATCCTTTTCACGTGTAAGCATCAGGCGTTCTCTTTTCGCAATATTGCTAACCGTGGTTTCGTCTTTTAGCATCTTCTCAAGAGTCTGCATTTTTTTCAAAGACTTGCGAATTGTGCCGAAGTTTGTAAGCATACCACCCAACCAGCGATCAGTTACGTAAGGCATTTTAAGGCGTTTCGCCTCTTCCGTTACGATTTCCTGTGCTTGTTTTTTAGTAGCAACAAACATGATCTTACGTCCTGAACGAACGATCTGCTTCAATGCGGCTTCCGCCTGATCGACGCAGCTCAAAGTTTTGTTCAGGTCAATGATGTGGATCCCGTTCTTCTCCATAAAGATGTATGGAGCCATACGTGGATCCCACTTGCGGGTAAGGTGACCAAAATGGACACCTGCATCCAATAATTCCTTATATTCTATTTGTGCCATTACAGATAATGTTTTAAAAATAAAATGATTTTTAGATTACGCAGCACAGCACATCGGGCACGATAAGTACTGCCTGGACCTTTTTTAGTTTAAAGTTTATGAGTTTAGAGTTAAAAGAATATTGAACTTTAAACTTATGGACTCTAAACCCTGAACTCTTAACGTTTCGAGAACTGGAATTTCTTACGAGCCTTAGCGCGTCCGTATTTCTTACGCTCAACCATACGAGGGTCACGGGTAAGGAATCCTTCTTTTTTCAAAGCGCCACGGAACTCTCCATTATATTCGCAAAGTGCACGGGAAATAGCCATACGGATTGCTTCCGCCTGACCAGTGATTCCGCCACCTCTTACATTCACTTTAAGATCATAACCATTGCCTCCGCTGATAACAGCAAAAGGCTGCTGAAGAACGATTTGGTGCACTTCAAAAGGAAAATATTCCTTGTAGTCGCGTCCGTTAACCTTAATGTCTCCTTTTCCTGGCGACATATAAATACGAGCCACGGCTGTTTTTCTTCTACCTATTGTGTTGATAACTTCCATGAATTACAACTGGATTTCTTTTGGTTGCTGCGCGCTGTGCGGATGTTCCGGCTTAGCGTAAACAAACAGATTAGTAAACAAACGACGTCCCAAACGGTTCTTTGGAAGCATGCCTCTTACGGCTTTCTCGATTACACGCTCTGGGTGTTTTTCGAGCAACTCACGGGGAGTTTGAAAACGCTGACCTCCTGGATATCCGGTATGGCGAACATAAATTTTGTCCGACATCTTCTTTCCTGTCAACTTAATTTTATCGGCGTTGATAATGATAACATTATCACCACAGTCCACATGAGGAGTGTAGCTTGCTTTGTGTTTGCCTCTGATAATTTTAGCAACTTCGCTAGCCAAACGGCCTAAAATTGCATCCTGAGCATCCACAACAACCCACTCCTTGTTCACTGTGTTTTTGTTCGCCGAGATGGTTTTGTAGCTTAACGTATCCACGATTAACAAAATTTTAATTGATTTTCAATAAATTACACTGTAACAAGACAGTCCCATCGCAAAATGGGAGTGCAAATATAGAGTTTAACAAATTGAATAACAAGTATGTTTTTGAATTTCGCGCTGCTGCGGGTTATCAGCACATATTCAAAATTGGGCAATGGTCACTGAAATAGGGGAAAACTCACGGCTGCATACGGCACACCGTAGTTCTGTGAAATGCGTCGCTGATTGTTATCCAGGAAAACCTTGCTGTCGTTTTTGTTTCTCGTGCGATAAGCGACGTGACCATATAAATAACCAATTTTCACACCAATGCGCCTGCCTATATAAATCCGCGCATAAGCTTCCGATTGTCCATTGTAATTTTCTACAAACAGCGGCACTGCATTGAATATGACCGGAGAAGTTTTCAGCCACTTATTATAATTAGGTGCCCCAACCCCGGGTGTGTTGGTGCTTTTCTCATAAAACCCACTGCGTTTTGAGCCAAAAGATGCGCCAATAAGATCCGTATTTACACCCAGATCAATTTTCCAAAACCGAAGATTCGCACCGACCACAAAACTCAACCCATTTACCGAAACCTTATCATATTCAAGATAATCCTGCGGAGAATCGGTCCGGGTGTAAAGGTTCGTACGGTCTGCATAATATCCCCAGGCCCTGATTCCCAATCCAAACCTAAACCATGGCGCCCGGTTCAAGCTCACCTGTTCATAATATAACACCGACGGAGCCCAGGAATTATCATTGCTAAAACCCGTTCCTACGTCAATAGCTGCGCTTGCCTGAGATTGCGTTTGACCATATCCTTTTACAGCCATAAAAAGTGTTGCTGCAACCACAAGTGCGTAGAGCCGTTTCATTCGAAGCATTTTTTGATGTGATTAGTGTGAGAATTGGTTGTGAAAAGTGGACTTCGGCAAAGATAGTTATGGAGCCCGAAGAATTGCGATATTGCAGCATTCCCAACCCTGTTTCATCCACGATTTAACATTCGTCCTATGAAAGACAAATCTGCGCGCTTGTTCTTTTCAGTGATAACAGCCCTTTTGCTGGTTCTCCTTTTGTTTTTCAAAAGTCATGCTCAAGAACCGGAAACATTGGCTTTCAGGCCCCTTTTTAACGGAAAAAATCTAAAAGGCTGGGTGGATGTAAACACTTCCAAGGAAACCTGGAAAGTGAAAAACGGCACATTGATTTGTTCAGGAAAACCCATTGGCGTCATGCGCTCGGATCGGCAATATGAGAATTTCATTTTGGAAGTGGAATGGAAGCATATGGAAGCGGGCGGCAATTCCGGAATCTTCATCTGGAGCGAAGGCACGCCGCAGGAGCACGATCCGCTCACAAAAGCCATTGAAGTGCAGATGCTTGAACTCGATTATGCAAGACAACACAATGCAACGGAGGATTATGTGCACGGAGAACTCTTCCCGACCATGGGCTTAACGGCCGTTCCGGATAATCCGCGCGGCCCAAGAAGTAAGTCGATCGAAAAGCGCGCGAAGGGCAAAGGCGAATGGAATAAATATGTCGTGGTGTGCGTGGATGGAACAGTTAAACTCTCGGTTAATGGCAAGTTTGTGAATGGTTTGAGAAATTCAGAAAGGAAAAAAGGCTACATCTGCCTCGAGGCGGAAGGCGCCGAAATCCATTTTCGTAACATGCGCATCATGGAATTGCCCGGTGGCGTTACGAGTGAAGCTCAAACTGCCCCGGTTGTCAATTGATTTGCGAAATTAACTTTATGCCATAACTTAGGGCGGTTATAACGTTTGCTGCATGAAAATCTCCTTTGTTGGTTCCGGAAATGTGGCCTGGCATCTTGCGCAGGCTTTCGAAGATGCCGGTCATTGGATTTGCGAAGTTTACAGCCGCGACACGCAAAAAGCGCGTCAACTTGCTTCTTCCCTTTACGACACCAACATTCAGCCTGACCTCAATTTCTCTGATAGCGAGGCAGATGTGATTGTTATTGCCGTTTCTGACGATGCATTGGAAAGCATCATTGAACGCATTGTGCTTCCGGAAGGCGTCATTCTGATCCACACTTCTGGCACAAGATCTTTGGCCGAATTTCAAAACCTGGTTGAGATTTATAGCGACGTATATGTGCACACCGGCGTCTTTTATCCGCTTCAAACTTTTACAAAAGGAGTTGAAATGGATTATAAGGAATTGCCTTTTTGTATCGAATCAAAAAACGAACTGATTGAAAATAAGCTTATTCAGCTTGCGCAGAGCATTAGCGACAATGTCAGCCGGATGGATTCGGACGAGCGGTTTATCCTGCACGTGGCGGCGGTTTTTGCGAGCAATTTTACCAATTATATGCTTACTGTTTCTCAAAACATGCTGGAACGCGAACAGCTAAATTTTGATTTGTTAAAACCGCTGATCCAAACCACCATTTACAAAGCGCTGCTTTCTAATGATCCCTCCCTTGGACAAACCGGTCCGGCGCGGCGCGGCGATTGGAAAACGACAAACCGGCATTTGGAATATTTGCAGGAAACCAATGAGGATTGGACGGAAATTTACCGACTGCTAACCGACAAAATCCGCAACTTCTATATTTCAAAATAATGCTAACCGGCGCTGTCTCCTGAAAAGTTAGGCTATATTTGCGAACTTCATTATTCTGATTTTCATGGATCCAGCAGTAAATGAGCGCCTAAAACGCATAACCACATTCATTTTTGACATTGACGGCGTCATGACTGACGGCAGTGTAATTGCGCTGGAAAGCGGTGAGCAGCCACGAAGTTTCAATGTAAAAGATGGTTACGGGATCAACCGGGCAGTCAGAATGGGATATCGCGTAGCAATTATTTCTGCGCAAAATCAGCTGGGTGTGCGCAAGCGCCTTGAATATCTGGGTGTAACGGATATTTTTATTGGCACTTCACCGGACGGGAAACTGCCGATTTTTAAAAAATACATTGCTGAAACCAATCTCACCGAGGACGAAATTGTGTATATGGGCGATGATTTGCCTGATTATGAAGTCATGCGCACCAACGTTCTGAGCGCTTGTCCGGCAGATTCGGTGGATGAAATTCTTGCCATATCAGATTACATTTCCCCGAAAATAGGCGGCTACGGCGCTGTGCGCGATTTGATTGAACAAGTAATGAAGGCGCAGGGCAAATGGATGTCGTGGTTTCAATGATCGGTCAAAAAAGATATTTCCCAAATCTCAATGGAATCCGGTGCATAGCAGCCCTTTTGGTCGTTTTTCACCATTTGGAACAAGCGAAGCATGCATTGGGAATCGCAAATCTTTACGAACATTCCATTATTCAGCACGCCGGCCGACTTGGCGTGGGACTTTTTTTCGTGTTAAGCGGCTTTCTAATTACTTATTTATTGCTTGAAGAGCGTGGGCGCTTTGGAGATGTTGACGCCAAGAAATTCTATCTGCGCAGGGTTTTTCGGATCTGGCCCATTTACTTTCTGATCATAGGACTTTCCTTTTTTGTATTTCCACACATTGAAATTTTAAATTATCCCGGAACGGCTGAAAAGCTTTCCGTGCATGCAACAGAGCGACTTACGCTGCTTTTGCTGGTGTTGCCCAATTTTGCTTTTGTCCTTTATGACCTGCCTTACTGGTGCGCGCAAACCTGGTCAATCGGCGTGGAAGAGCAATTTTATTATCTCTGGCCCTGGCTGATCAAATATCCAAAAAAACGCATTCCGATCATATTGCTTTTTCTGGGTATAACGGCTGCACTTTTATTCATCGGACTGCATTATGTCAATGTTGATGAGGCGACGCGAAAAGAAATGATCGGCACATTTGTGGGACAATTTCGCATTCAAACCATGGCATTGGGCGGACTGTGCGCGTGGCTGGTTTACAAACAAAAAACGCACATTCTGCAAATCATATTCAGGAAAGATCTGCAAGTGGTCGTGTACACGTTGCTTCTCGCATTGTTCTTTTCAGGCATTCATTTTTACGGCTTTTTAGAAATTTATGCGGTTTTCTTCGCCTTTTTTATTCTGAATGTATCCTGCAATCCCAATTCAATTATAAGCCTGGATAATGCTGTGATGAACCATTTAGGAAAAATCTCCTATGGACTTTACATTTACCACGTTGTCGTAATTGTTTTGATAATCAATATTTTAAATAAATATTTTCCCGCATGGAGTGGCGATTCGTATCAGTTGGGCTTATACATTTTGACCTTTGTTGGGTCTGTCGCTGTTGCGTCGCTTTCCTATTCCTATTTTGAAAAGCCATTGCTAGCCTACAAAGACAAGCGTTTCGGGCGATAAATGTCAGTTAATTTCCGGCAGCTCGGACATGGTATAGAATTTCAAATTTTGCCGCTTTGCCTCTCTTAATATTTTTTCCAAAAACGGCACATAAAAGCCGTATTCACCATTTTTCGGCTTTCCATACAAGGGTTCATGGCCGAAAAGCATTAGCGCTTTGTTTGTACTTGTCGCTTTTGCCAATGCCTCGTTCATTGCGACAGTTGTCAGTCCCGCATCTTCGTCAATAAGCAGCGCGTCAACAATACGTTCATTATCAAACGAGTAATAAATCCAAGGCATTAAGCGAGGAGCGAGCGCATACATTTGAAATCCCTTGAATTTACGCTTCGAAATCGAGACGTCACGCAGGATTTTGAAACCATTGGCCCGTAAAACCGAGTCGACTTGCTCGTTGTGGTTGCCGCCCGGATGTGCGTAAGATGTGGGTTTGAAACCCGCCTTCGCCATATTGGACATGCCTGGTGTTAATTCTATTTTCTTATATTCATCGGGTCCGGCTATGATCAGCTCGGTTGACTTGCCGTGAATTGTTCCGTGGAAACCGATCTCGTGTCCGTCGCTTTGCAGTTGTCTGAGTTTGGCAACCTCGTCTGCGGAAAGACTGTCCGGACAGGTGATGAAGAAAGTAACTTTGGCACCATATTGATTAAACATTGGCCTCAATGCAAACCATTCGTCAATGAAATGATCGTCAAAAGAGATTGCTAAGCCTGCTTTTTGTTGCGTTTCTGCATCCGGTTGGCAATGAATCATGAGCATTCCAACCAATAGAAAAATGCTTTTATGAAGAAAATGACTCAAAATTGCCGAGGCTGAATATTTCAATACTTACCGGATGAAAGTGTTATTTTCGCTAAATTAATCACACAAAATGAAAATCCTCCACACCGCTGACTGGCACATTGGCAAAAAGCTGGATAATTATTCCAGACTTGAAGAGCAACGGCTTGTGCTGCAAGAAATCTGTCAAATTGCGGAAAACGAGCATGTTGATGCAGTTGTCATAGCGGGTGATCTTTTCGATAATTTCAATCCATCGTCCGAAGCCACCGAACTCTTATACAGCACATTGCACCGCTTGTCTGCCAACGGAAGCAGAGCCGTCATTGCCATTGCAGGAAACCATGATTCCCCCGAGCGGATCCAGGTGCCGGATGCATTGGCGAAAGTTTGCGGGATTATATTTGTAGGTTTTCCAAACACGGAAATCTCTCAATTTTGCACGCAGGCAAAAGTTGAAATCTTGCGTACGGCAAAAGGATTTATTGAAATAGAACTCCCGAATGCAAGTTTTCCACTCCGCATTTTGCATACGCCTTATGCCAATGAGCAGCGTTTGAAGACATTTTTGGACGTTGAAGATTCCGAAGAAGCGCTCCGCATTCACTTGCAAAAACACTGGCAGGATCTGGCAGACCAATATCTGGATGATAAAGGATTCAACCTTTTAATGGCACATTTGTTTGTCATGCAAAAAGGCGGCCCTATGCCCGAAGAGCCCGAAGAAGAGCGTCCAATCCTGCACATCGGCGGCGCGCAGGCTATTTACACTGAAAATTTCCCAAGTAAGGTGCATTACATTGCGCTCGGACATTTGCACCGTTATCATGTTGTGGACAAAAATCCTGCGCCCTCAGTTTATTCGAGCAGCCCGCTTGCTTACAGCTTTTCAGAGTCGAACCAGACGAAATATGTGGTTTTGATCGAAGCAGAAGCTGGCAAATTGGTTTCTTTTCGGCCGATTGAACTTAAAAACGGTAAAAAACTGCGCAGAAAAAGCTTCAACGACATTGACAAAGCGATAGAATGGCTCGCCGAGCACAAAGAGGATCTCATCGAACTGACAATCGTTTCCGATAATTATCTGGAAGCCACAGACAAGAAGCGCCTTAACGAAGCACATTCAGGCATCATTCAGATCATTCCACAAATTAAAAAAAGCGAACTCTCGACCGCCAATACCGAAATCGACCTCTCGCTCAGCATGGAAAAGCTCTTTCAGGAATATTTCAAAACAAAAAACAAAGGGCAGGAGCCGTCCGATGGATTAATGGAAGTTTTTAGAGAGGTTTTAGGAACGGAGGATGAAGGGTAACAAAAAAACGACAAGCAATCCTTCGATCACTTGTCGTTAATTATGTAATTCTGCATTTCAACTCGCTCTTCTCAGCTTCGCTTCAATCGTTTGTTGTGTATGGGGGACGATTCTTAGTCTTTCTTTTGGAATTAGTTTTCCGGTGTCGATGCAGATGCCGTAAGTGCCGTTTTTAATGCGAACCAGGGCATTTTCCAATTGGATGGAATATTTCTGCAATCTGGCTGCCAATTGGCTCAGGTTTTCGCGCTCGCTTGCGTCTGCGCCGTCTTCTACAAGTTTGGCTGAACCGGCTGTGATGTCCGTGCCGCTGTCGTTCTTCTTGCTTAAACCTCCTTTGATATAATTTAACTCACTCATTGTTGCTTCCAGCTTTCCACGAATGAGCTCTTCAAATTCCCTAAGTTCTTCCTCGGAATATCTTGTGCGTTCTTCTTGCATAATCTTAATTGATTTGTAAATCTATATTAAGGAGCGTTTTCAAGTACAAAAGTACTAGTAATCTGCCTATTTTGGAATTATTTAAACTACAACAAGCTTCCTGTCGAAAAAATTTAACTTAGGTGACATCGGGCATCTTAACCAACAAAGCCACTACCCGGGGAAGGAAATGGCTTTGTCAATATTGTCAGTTCATTATTTGTAAAGCACCGACTTTACAGCTTCAATTACGCGCTTGGAGCTTGGCAAGATCTCCTCAATCAATGTGGGTGCATATGGAAGCGGTACATCGCGGTTTGTAATGCGAATTACCGGTGCATCCATATAGTCAAATGCGTGACGCTGAATGTGATATGTAATTTCAGTTGAAATGGATGCCAATGGCCAGGCTTCTTCTACAACAACGCAGCGGTTGGTTTTCTTAACGGATTCAATGACAGTCGCATAGTCAATCGGACGGACTGTTCTCAAATCCACAACTTCCACATCAATGCCCTCTTTTTCCAATTGCAGAACGGCAGGCATAACAACGCGCGGGATCATTTTACCAAAAGAAACGATGGTAACATCTTTTCCCTGACGTTTTACATCTGCCTTGCCCAATGGAATCAGATATTCTTCCTCCGGAACCTGCATCTTATCGCCATACATCACCTCAGATTCCATGAAAATAACCGGATTATTGTCACGGATAGATGATTTCAGGAGCCCTTTTGCGTCATATGGATTAGAAGGAACAACCACTTTTAAACCAGGCGTGTTGGCAAACCAGTTCTCGAAGTTTTGAGAATGTTGTGCGCCCAATTGTCCTGCGTTCCCGGTTGGTCCGCGGAAAACGATTGGACAGCCGTATTGCCCGCCAGACATGGAAAGGATTTTGGCAGCGCTGTTGATGATCTGATCAATTGCAACCAGAGAAAAGTTGAAAGTCATGAATTCAACGATGGGGCGAAGTCCGTTTCCGGCTGCTCCTACTGCGATCCCTGCAAAACCAAGCTCGGCAATAGGCGTGTCGATTACGCGCTCAGGACCGAATTCGTCCAACATTCCCTGACTTGCTTTATAGGCTCCGTTGTATTCCGCAACTTCCTCTCCCATTAGAAAAATACTCTTGTCAAGGCGCATCTCTTCCGACATGGCGTCGCGAATGGCATCTCTGAATGCTAATTCTTTCATTCGTAATTTTATAATTATTTAATTCTTAGAAGGAAACCATCGCCAATCCAATCTTTGTCCTGGATTCACGCTCATCGGTTACATTAAAAGACGTTTGGTATACTTATCTCAAAATGATCTGGTAAAATTAGAGAAAGGAGGCCAATTCTCAAATTCTTTATCCGAAGTATTCTTCACACCGGAATCACATCCACTTCAACTGTCAGCGTGTGCTTTCCATAACTGAAAATGATGCCTTTCAATGGTGGCACATCACTGTAATCGCGGCCCCAGGCGGTGACAATGTGCCGTTCGCCGGGAACAATGTTATTAGTCGGGTCAAAATCGCACCAGCCGTAGTCGGGAATGTAAACTGAAATCCACGCGTGCGATGCATCTGAGCCTTGCAGCTTGCGTTTCCCAGGCGGAGGCAATGTTTCCAAATATCCGCTGACATATCTTGCTGCAAAACCAAAACTGCGGATGCAAGCGATGGCTAAGTGTGAAAAATCCTGACAAACGCCCTTTTTCGCTGCAAGCACCTCCCTAATCGGCGTATTCACGGTTGTAAAATCCGGGACGAAATCAAATTCGGTGTAAATCTTGCGGCATAATGCTGCCACGCAGTCATAAAGCGGCAGGTTTTCCTGAAAACAATCGGCTGCATAATTTCTGATTTCCTGATCCCACTTAACCGAAGGACTTGGCAGCATGAATTCGAGCAGCGATATTTTGAGCGCCCGGTCGCCTGTTAAACGTTCCCGCGCATTTTGGCAGCTGATGTCCGAAGGTGAAAACAATGATCCGGTCGCATCAACAAGCCGTTCAACAGTCGCTGTTGTGAGCACGGTGAGCGTTTTATGCGGTGAATGGAGCGAAAAATAATGCGTTGTATTGCCGTAAAAATCCGTTCGCGCAATGATCTGTGACGGTTCGGGAGAGACTTTGATCGAGAAATTCCGGCAAAGCTGGTTGGATAGAGACCGCGGTGCAAGACATAGCAAACTGTGATAATTGTTCACAGCCTCCGCATATTTGTATTCGGTTTTGTGGATCAGATTATACTTCATCGGTGTCGTAATCCACAGGTTCGTAAAAGGAATGTTGCATCAGCGTGTGGCTGAAATACATGTTGGTCAGGTTTACGGAAACTGAACTGATCAGCTTTGAGATTTCTGAAAGCAGGTCGAATAATTCTGCTCTTTCAGATGACGCATTGCATTTGCTCAAATCCTGCACATTGGCAAGCTTGATCAATGTTGATGCTTTTAAAATATATTTCTGCGCTTCGTTAAGCCTTTCGCCTCTGGTCGTAACCGGCAATCTGCCAATGTTACTTTTAAGTTCATCGAGCATATAAACGAGCGAGTAAGGCAATGTTTTTTCCAATAAAACCATATCCAGCATTGCTTCCACGCTCAAATGCGACTTATATATCTGACGATAATTCACCAGTAAGTGATGATTGATCAAAGTCGCCTCTATCAATTCATTTTCAACACCCGGCGCATTTTTTACACCAAAATTGGACTGGATAACGCTTACCCTTGACAAAATTCGTTCTATCAGTTTTCCCGTTTCAAGTAATAAGAAACTGTTGTCCCGCGGCATGCTTTCGGCGATCACACCCAAAAATGTAAACATGTTATTAAAAAGCCCGTCCAGCGTCTTTTGAATGTTGTTGTTATGCATAGACGAGGCATTGCGGATCTCGTGATAACCATTGTCAATGAGATCGACAATGCGCCAGATTTCCTGGTCCCACTGGTTCCTCACCGCTCCTACTGCATTCAGAAACGAGCCGATATTTGTTGCGATCGTTCCGGGTCGACTTGTATTGGAAATCAGGTCAATAATCTCATGATAAGGATCTGACAAAGGATCTTCCTCGTCTAAAAAGCCGGGATAAGTTGACGAAAGATGCGTGAGCGATTGCAGCAAGATCTTAATGTGCTCCTGCTTAGCCGAGCCTCCAAAGTTTCTGTCGAGGTTAAGGACATTGATCGTAATGTTCATAAACTTGATCACCGCCATCGTCCGCTCGCAATAACGACCGATCCAGAAGAGATTTTCAGCACTGCGGCTCGGCAACGAAACGTGCTTATTCACCGAAATCGGCGATGTTAACACAATCTTTTCCTGAATTTCCTCCGTTTTATCAGACACAATCCAGGTGTCTTTCGATAAGCCGCCATTCTGATTTGAAATAACAAACCGATCCTTGACCGCAGAACTTCTCGTTAACCCGCCTTGCATCACGTGATAACCGTTTTCGTCGGCAACCATGAAAGCACGCAAAGCTGCATAACGCGGCTCAATGTTGCCATTTACAAAGGACGGTGTCGTTGACAAGCTCACTTCCTGCTGCGCAATGAACTCGTGCGGCCGGTGCATGATCATTTGTTTCAGCTCTTCTTTTTCAGAAGAGCTCAGCAGCCTGCCATAAATGGATTTAAACCGCGTTTTTCGGTTTGCCTTTTTAATGATAAGCTCGTCCATGTGATCCAGAACATATCTCAATTCCTTCACATGCCCGCACCACCAGGTTGCAACGGAAGGCATCAGCAGCTTTTCACCCAAAAAATAATTGCTAATGTTGCCCATAAAGGCATGAAAAGCATGGTTTTCCAGAACACTTGTTCCCGGCGGGTTCAGCACCTGCACATTCCCCAGCCGAATCGCCTGCAACAATCCCGGAACGCCTAACCGAGAATCTTCACGCAATTCCAATGGATCGCACCAGTCATCGTCAATGCGGCGAATGATCACGTCAACTTTCTGGAGACCGTCAATGGATTTCAGCCATACGCAACCATTGCGCACAAGCAGGTCGTCGCCCTGGGCAAGCGTGTAACCAAGATAGGAAGCCAGATATGCGTGTTCAAAGTATGCTTCGTTATTTGGCCCGGGCGTCAGATAGACAATGTTGGGGGCTTCTTTGCTTTTATCCGATATTTTTAAAACGGTGTTTTGCAGACTGTTGAAATACGGCGACAATTTGCTAACATACATTCCCTCAGCAAGTTCGGGAAGGAGCTTACTCATCACCACACGGTTTTCCAATGTATAACCCGATCCCGAGGGCGCCTGTGTCCGGTTGTCTACAATCCACATTTGCCCGTCAGGCCCGCGCGACATGTCGGCGGCGAACATGGTGAGTTGTTTATTGGCAGGAAGCTTAATGTCCATGCATGGACGAAAAAATCCGGTGTTATCAAAAACCAGTTCTGCGGGAATGATCCCGTCCTTAACCAGATTTCTTGGCCCGTAAAGATCTTTTAAGACCAAATCGAGCAGGATTGCGCGCTGCTGTAAGCCTTTTGCTATGCCTTTCCATTCTTTTTGTTCAATCAGAAAAGGAATCGGATCGAGTTGCCAGGGACGGTTTAAGCCGTCTGGCGTTCCGTAAACATTGTAAGTAACCCCATTTTCACGGAGTTTGCTGATCACTTCCTGGTTGCGGCTTTTCATTTCGTCGAGCCCCAGTTTTTCCAAATTCGAAAAAAGCGCTTTCCAATACGGCTTTATTTTCCCATTCAAATCCAGCACTTCGTCGTAAGAGCTGAGCCCGCTTTGATAGGATTGTAAAAGATTCACGGAAGCCTCGGTAAGCATAATTCAATCAGTAGGTTTGTCAGGAAATCTATTTCGATTTCCAGTATTTACGCAAATCCAGCGTATTTGGATACTCGGGATTGATTAATTCTATCGGCGTGTCACTTTTCATCTCCTTTTTAGTCTCAGCGATAAACCGCGAAACGCTTCCTGTGTTTTTTTCCAAGATAGGCACTTCCTGCTTGGCAGAAGGCGTGTGTCCGAAACCCTGGAAAAGACTTATTTTACGCGATTCTGCCTCGAAACTATTCACAGGATAAGTGTCAAAACTGCGCCCGCCAGGGTGAGAAACGAAATAAGTGCAACCACCCAAGATACGGTTATTCCACGTGTCAACAATGTCAAAAACCAGCGGCGCATCAGCCCCGATTGTCGGGTGCAATGCGGAAGGCGGGTTCCAGGCTTTGTAGCGAATTCCTGATACGAATTCCCCTTTAATCCCCGAGCTTCGCAAAGGAACGCGGCAGCCATTGCAAACCAGAATGTGCCTTCCTTCGATAAATCCGCTGATCTTCACCTGCAATCGTTCTAATGAAGAATCCACAAAACGGGCCGTGCCGCTGTTAGACAATTCTTCTCCCAAAACATGCCACGGTTCAATGCCCAGTCGCAGATCGAGCTGAATGTTGTCGACTGTAATGCCTCCATAATGCGGAAAGCGAAACTCGAAGAACGGATCAAACCATGAAATATCGAAGTTATAACCCGCATCTTTCAGGTCATTCACAACGTCCACCATATCCAAATAAGCGAAATGCGGCAGCAGGAAGCGGTCGTGCAATTCTGTTCCCCAGCGGATCAATTTATGCTTATAAGGTTGTTTCCAAAATTTGGCGATCAATGCACGGACAAGCAATGTTTGAACAAGGTTCATGTGCTTGTGCGGCGGCATATCGAATGCGCGGAATTCCAGAATCCCCAATTGTCCCGTTGCAGAATCGGGAGAATAAAGCTTGTCCATGCAAAATTCGGAGCGGTGCGTGTTGCCCGTGATATCCACCAGCAAATTCCTGAAAATGCGGTCCACCATCCAGAATGGCACTTCCTCGCCTTCGGGAATTTGGTCAAAAGCAATTTCAACCTCATAAAGCTTTTCATCCCGCCCCTCGTCAATGCGTGGTGCCTGGCTTGTAGGACCAATGAATGGACCGGCAAAAAGGTAACTCAATGCCGGGTGATGCTGCCAGTAAGTCAATAAACTCCTTAGCAGATCGGGACGACGCAAAATTGGACTGTCCGCAGGTTTAGCACCGCCAATGGTGACGTGGTTCCCGCCGCCTGTTCCGGTGTGACGGCCGTCAACCATGAATTTATCGGTGCCCAATCTTGAAAAGAAAGCCTCTTCATATAGTGCACTTACATTATCAACCAACTCTTGCCAGTTTTTTGCAGGATGAATGTTCACCTCAATTACGCCTGGATCCGGCGTAACGATCAGTTTTTGAACCCGAGAATCGGTTGGCGCTGCATAACCTTCTATCCGAACCGGCATTTTGAGTTTTTCGGCAGTTGCTTCAATTGACGTCATCAAGTCCAGATAATGTTCCAGATAATCGGTTGGCGGCAGATAGACATATATAATGCCATCGCGCTCTTCTACGCAAAGCGCCGTTTTAATGATCGGAAGCTCAAACAGCAATTTGTCTTCCTCTTCTTTTTGCGTTTTTACCTTTTTGTCATCGTCCTCTTCTTCCTCAAAAATAGCATTCACCGGAAGCTCATAAGGCGGTGCAACCGAGCCATAACGCGATTCCACAACCGATTTATAATCAATCAATGGCGGCAAATCCTCAAAAGGACTGCGTTCAACAGGCTGCTCGCGGTGCGATTTTGCCACTTCGGGAAGCGATTTTAATGGCAAGCGGAAACCGATTGCTGAATTTCCGGGAACAAGAAAACAATGTTCGCGCTTGAACTGCCAGGCAGAACTCGACCAATGCTTTCCTTTTTCATTCCATTTTATTGGTAAAACAAATCCTGCGGGATTATTAAGGCCTTTTTCTAATAATTTGGCCAATGTCCGCCGTTCGATGGAATCTTTAAGATTAACCTTCAATGGGTCCACATTAACCGGCAATTTTCCCTCCTCCATTGCCCAATAAATCGGGTCTTCGTAGGCTGGCGTAATGTTGTTGATATCTAAACCAAGATATTTTGTAAGCTCTGTTGTAAAAAGCTCTGCTTCACGGAAAGAGTATTTCGTCTGGCCTTCTTTGGTCACCAAATCATCATTGCGCCACATTGGAACGCCGTCATTCCTCCAATAAAGTGCGTATTGCCATCTCGGAAACGGCTCGCCGGGATACCATTTGCCTTGTCCAAAATGCAGTAAACCGCCGTGTGCAAAGCGTTTTTTGAGCCTTAATGCCAGATCATAGGCCAGTTGTCTTTTCAATGGCCCATCCGCAGCAGTGTTCCATTCCGGTGACTCAAAATCGTCGATGGAAATGAATGTTGGCTCGCCGCCCATCGTTAGGCGCACATCGCCTTCCTGCAAATCCTTTTCCACATCGTGACCAACCTGCATCACGGCCGCCCATTGCTCTTCTGTGTAAGGCTTTGTGACCCGCGGATCTTCATGAATGCGGAACACTCTGTTATCAAATTCAAATGTCACTTCGCAAATGTCCGTCGCGCCTGAAACCGGCGCTGCGCTTGCGTAATCAGGCGTGCAGCAAAGCGGAATGTGTCCTTCGCTGGCAAACAGTCCTGACGTTGGGTCCAGGCCAATCCAGCCTGCACCGGGCACATAAGCCTCTGTCCAGGCGTGTAAATCTGTGAAATCCTCTTCCGGGCCCGACGGGCCGTCCAGCGACTTAATATCCGAAGTAAGCTGCACCAGATAACCCGATACAAAACGGGAAGCAATGCCCAAATGTCTCAAAATCTGGACAAGCAGCCAGGCAGAATCCCTGCAGGAACCGCTTTTAATGTTTAGTGTTTCTTCGCATGTCTGCACGCCCACCTCCATGCGGATGTTGTAATGTATTGCATTGTAAATCTGCTGGTTAAGGTGAACCAGGAAGTCTACAATCTTAATGTCCTGGTTAACCTTCGCTTTTTCAACCCATTCCATCAAGGCCGGACTTGCTTCTCTCGGTTCGAGATATGGGCCAAGCTCTTTTTTCAATGTTTGCTCGTACGAAAACGGATACATTTCTGCGTATTCTTCTACAAAAAAATCAAAGGGATTGATGACCTGCATTTTGGCAATAACCTCCACTTCCACGCTCAACTCGGTCGTTTTTTCTGGAAATACAACCCGTGCCTGGTAGTTGCCAAAGGGATCTTGCTGCCAGTTTATAAAATGGTTTTCGGGGGAGATTTTCAGTGAGTAACCTTCAATGGCAGTTCTGGAATGCGGCGCAGGACGAAGTCGGAAAATATGTGGTGAAAGCGAAACACTCCTGTCAAACCTGTATTTTGTTTTATGAGAAATAGCAACTTTTATAGCCATAATTGAAGTATTACAATAGTCGTCGGTTAATTTGGTTACCAAGAAATTCCTTGGCCGTAAAAAAATGTATAATATCAATTTTTCAAAATATATGCCTGCCAAAAATCACTTAGGCAAAACATAATTTTTAATGCGGTCGTAATTTCGGAATCCGCTGATTTGAGTCACGCAATAACGGCATATGTTTTCAAACATGTCGCTATCACAATTCATTCCAGCCGAAATTTTACAATTTGTTTTAACGAGGTCGATAATTGTATAAAAGTTACGTAATTCGTTTAAAGCTTACGAGACAATTACTTATCCTTCAAATGAAAATTGCAATTATCGGCTGCGGCAATATGGGAATGGCCTTTGCGCGCGCTTTCCTGAAATTTGACCTTGTAAAAAAAGAAGATTTTTTACTTGTTGAAAAAAGCGAAGACCGCATGGAAAGTCTGAATGCGTTTCAGCCGGGCATCATTACCGGCGTCATCGGGCCGCAGATCAGTGAATATGACCTGATTATCTTGTCCGTAAAGCCGCAGGATTTCACTTCGGTTTCGCACGCATTGCGAGAAGTTGTGAAGCCAAATCAGGTGATTTTGTCAATCATGGCGGGCGTTACGATCGATATTATACAAAATGCGCTTGACCACAAAGCAGTGATCCGGGCCATGCCAAACACGCCTGCAATGCTTGGAATGGGCATTACGGCTTATTCTGCTTCGCCGGAAGTCGATATTAATCAGTTAAGGAAAATCGAAAACCTGATTAATGCAACCGGTCGTTCGGTGTTTTTGGAGAATGAGGAGCAATTAAATGCGGTAACTGCATTGAGCGGAAGCGGGCCTGCTTATTTTTTCTATGTGGTGAAAGCGATGATCGAAGCTGGCAAGCAAATGGGTTTTGAGGAGTCTGTGGCAGCATTGTTGGTCAAGCAAACAATGCTAGGTTCGTTTCATTTGATCAATACGGCAGACAAATCCCTGGATGAATTGATCAAAGCCGTTGCATCAAAAGGCGGAACAACAGAAGCAGCATTGAGGCAATTTGAAGCCGGACAATTGGATGAAACATTAAAAAACGGCATTATCGCTGCTCAGAAACGTTCCGCAGAACTATCAAAAGGAGGCTAACGCGGAGATAGCGCGAAGCTTCGCTTCGTGATTTTTATTGTAAGGCCTCTGGCCGTCGATCACGATGCTATTTTAAGAGTATGATTCTATTTTCCGAGCACGATGACTGACTTTTGTTCACTTTGGTCGGCCGGAGGCCTTGGAATATTGGGCACGAAGCGGAGCTTCGCGCCAGCGCCTGCCGCGTGGGGAAGTTTTGGACATTAAATTCATTCGTTATGAGCAATTCAAACAAACTTGCAACATTAGACATTGTTTTGGACGGATTAATGCGGCGCTACAAAGAGCGTGTTCCCGATGTTGGTGTGATATTGAATGCGATGGTGTCAAATGACATCGTAACGAGTGCCGATAACATTGAAAATGATCACATTGCATTCAGAACAATGGGCGTTCCGAACCTGGGCATCCAGTCGTTTGAAAAGATATTTCTGGATTATGGTTATCAAAAACGGGATCACTATTTTTTTGAAGGCAAAAAGCTTGATGCGTGGTGGTATAGTCCGCCGCGTGAAACAGATCCGCGCATTTTCGTCAGTGAACTTCGGGTGAACGATTTATCAGAAGAAAGTCAGCGCATTATCCGAAGTTATACGGATGAAATGGTGAGCGATCCAGTCGATTCACTGGATTTGGATAATGGTGAACAAGTGGATGCATTCTTGCACCGTCCGTTATGGCGCACACCGACTGCCGCTGATTACAAAGCGCTGCTATCAGAAAGTGAATATGCGGCTTGGGTAATTTACAATAGATATTATCTCAATCACTTCACTATCAGCGTGCACAACTTGCCAGAAGGTTATAACACAGTCGCTTTGTTCAATGATTTTTTGGAAAAGAATGGGATCAGGCTGAATACTTCGGGAGGAAAAATAAAGATTAGTCCGGATGGCGGCTTGCTGCAAAGTGCAACCGTCGCGCAAATGATTAATGCGGAATTTGCTTCGAACGAAGTTTTAGAAATCTCCGGCTCATATGTTGAATTTGCGGAACGGAAAGTGCTTCCTCACTTCATCAACCTCCCGCCAGCCAAAATTGCCAGAAAACACCGCCGCGACGGTTTCGAAGCCTCAAACGCCGACAAAATTTTCGAAAGCACTTACACAACGCAGACGTTGAAGTGATTATTCAGCAAGTGAGGATTGTTGAAACAAAACGTCCGGGCAAAAATCCAGCGGCGCGGGAATGGACTTTCCGTCATAGTCAATTATCTCAACCAAATCGTCCCAGTAAATCGTCCTGCCATCTGTCTTCGCCTCCAAAAAGCGATTCTTATCCAATATTTTGTGATATAGACTTTGTTCCTTTTGAAAATATTCAGAAAGGAAAAGACCAAAATCAATCGTCCTGACCTTATCATCACTCCAAAGCGCTTTGATAACGAACGGTTCAATTGATAATATCTTTTTCACCCGCGGATTCATTACTGCAAAGGTTTGATTTTACGAAACTGGCCGTTATCCTTCTGTGATTCCTGATAATTGATTACTAAGTCCTCTCTATGTAATTCAACCCAAGCCTGAATTAACCTGATCTGCTTCCTTGGCAGATCGCCAACTATAATGTTTCCGGTTTCAATAGAAAATTGGGCTTCTTGATCCCCATATTCTGCATGAAAGTGTGGCGGCAGATGATCTTTGAAATACATATAAATGACTATTCCAAAAAAACGAGAAATCTCTGGCATCGGTTCGAAATTTAGTGTGTGAAATTTAAAAAGCGCCTAAACGCGTTTCCAAATTTATATAATCATTCATTCACTAAAAAATAAACAATCCGACAGGCGTTGCCGGTGCTTTTTTCATTTTTGTCGGCGGCGATGGTGAGGTGGAGTTTGTGCTGGCCGGGGAATAACTCGTCGCCGAGCATTAAATACCAGGGCAAATGCAATTGGTTGCTCCATTGCGTGAAAAGATCCATTGATTGCAACTTTTTACCATCAATTGCGTAAGTGATTTTGCCCGCGTCTGGACCCGAAATGATCGCTATCCCAACGCCTCTCCCCTTAAATTCGAAGTGTAATGATGCATTTACTTCTTCTCCCACGAGCATTGGAACATTGACAAAGCCTGGCCGCGTGGGCACATTGTCCTTTGGCTTCCAATCGGGAATTAACGTAAATCCTTTCAGACTTCTCGCCTCAGAAACTGCGTGGTAACTTCCTTTTTCATAGGAGAATTTGTCCAATGGAGCTGGCAATGTTAATGTCGCCGCCGTGGTGTCCATTTTGATCAATTCCTTTATGGTTTGAAAATAGACTTCCTGACCATATGGAGAAGGATGCAGGTCTTTGAAATCATACTCCCACGAAAACTCATTCGCCTTGATCCGGTCGTAAACTTCCTTGGCCAGATTGATGTAAGCAGCGCCGTAATGTTTGGCAACGCGCTCCTGCACAGCAACTTCGACTGGCACTTTTCCCTGTTCGTAATCTGCATTCTTGGCTGGTTCGGCGAAGGCCATGAGAACAACATTGCCTTTTGGATTTGTTGCATAGAAATGCCTGATAATGCCTTCCAAACCCCGGATCTGCGCTCTTTCACTAAAACCATTGCCCCGATCATTCACAGCGGCTTCGAGAAAAAGCAAGTCCGGCGTGCCTTTGGCAAGCACATCGCGCTCGAAACGAAACGCGTGCGGCGTGCTGCCGAGCGAAGGAATTCCCGCTGCAATGAATGTGAATTCGGTTTCCGGAAAGTGCTCTTCTAAATATTGCGCCGTTTTGTCTCGCCAGCCCGGATTGTGCGTAATGGACCCGCCGAGGAATGCAACCGTTCCCTTTTTTTCGCTTCTGAATTTGTCAAAAGCATTCCCTAAACCGCTATTCAGCTGAATGTAAGGTGAATGTGGCAGTGGCTTCCGGACAGGGACGCTGTGCTGTTCAATGAAGTTGGCGAAAAATTCGGGGTTTTCGATTGGGAAATGATGTCCGTCCATTTCCTGCTTTCCGCGCGTCATGGGGTAAACGCTGATTGGCCCGCCGAGTTGCATGTAGTTTTTTACCAATAAATCGCTGTTTTCCTCAGCTGGCACATGCTTGTCTTTCAGGCTGATGACGTGTATAATCGGAACTTTGAAAGACGCCAAACCGGCCAGATCATTAACAGGAATGTCTATAAACTTTGCGGCTTCCTCTTCTGAAAGATTGAAAAGTTTCAACCAGGCCGCCCAATCCTTTTCCGATCCAAGCCCTTTTCCCTTGCCGCCAGGCCAGCTTTTAGGATCACAAACAGGCGCTTCGGCATAAATGCAGCTAACCTTGTCCGGATTGCGCTTTGCCCAGCCATACACATATAGCCCGCCCCGACTCACGCCTTCGAGCGCAACCTTAGGCGCGAGCTGTTTTTGATTTACCAAATAATCATAAAAACTGTCCCAAACTTGCATGGCTTTGGAATGCGCAAACATGTCATTGGTGTTGACATATGCAACGTGGAAGCCGCGGGAAAGCAAAATGCTGTCCATTTCGGTGTGCCAAGTTGGGAAATGTGCGCGCCACACCCACGGGTTGCCGGCGATGGCTTTTTTCGGTTGTACAAACCATGCATCACGGTCTTCAAACTTGAATTCGACCTTATCAAATCCTTTCCAGGAAGTCACTTTTTCGGCAGGCTGGGCTTTCAAAAACGGCCCGTAAAGCAGAAAAACGGCAAACCATATCAACATTACGCTTCTTACGCTCATTTTTGATAAAGGATTTCCGGACGTGGATTTACCGGTAACATTGATCCGGTTGGTATGATATTTTACAGTTAAGCTTGAAACTATATCAAGAGACTTATGGATAAGATCGAAAAGTTTAAGACCATGGAGAAAATTCTCCGTGAAATCGAAGATTTAAAGAACAGTGAGACTGCAGTGATCAAAAAGATAGGTCAGATCGAAACGGAAAACATGAATGTGAATGTGGAAAACCTGGATAAATCGCTCAATGAGATTTACGATGGAGTTTACAAAAATCTGCAACAAGTGGAAGAGCTTCACACCACTTTCACTGAAACTGTTGCCGATTTCAGAGAGAAGAATAATATAACTGATGAGATGTTACTTGAATTTAGTGAGAACAACTAAGGTGCTCACTAACGAATGAAAAGGCTGCAAATGCAGCCTTTTTTTGTGTCTTATAATCCCGCATCGTCGGAAGGGCCTTTTGCCAAAGCCGCCCAATCCATTTCCTGGCGCCCTTTTGCAAGTGCGGAAATAAATCTGTTTCGAACAAGGTCCGCCATCGGCATTGGCACATTAACATTCGCAGCCGCTTGCAGCGTGAGGTTAATGTCTTTCAATCCCAAAGGCAAACGGAATGCAACCGGTTCGTAAACATTGCTGGCCACGAGTTTTCCATAATTTTGAAAAATCGGTGCTGCAAAAATGGTCTGCGTTAGCATTTCAAAAATACTTTGACGCGAAATTCCGTTCTTCTCGGCCATTGTAAAAGCCTCTCCCATCATCTCCAAACTTGCGGCAATCATGAAATTTCCCGCCAGTTTGACCACATTGGCTGCTCCCGGATCTTCCCCAAAATCATAAATGCCTTTTACAAAACCCTGTAAAATTGGCTTTGCAACGTCCTTTGCCGCCGTTTTGCCTGATATAGCAATGTTTCCAACACCGGCAACAACCGCTTCGGGTCTCGCGAAGATCGGTGCAGCCACATAAGTTTCTTCATACCAATCGTGTATTTGTGAAAGTTGACGCGACGTCTCGGGCGATATGGTGCTCATCGAAATGTGAATGCCACCTTTTCCCATTTTTTCAACCAACTCCATTGAAAATATTTCTTCCACCGCCGCGTCATCCGCCAACACGGAAATCACAATTCCTCCATCCTCAATGGCATCGATTGCATTTTCGACAACTTTCGCGCCGAGCTTCACCAACGGATCAGCTTTGGAAGTTGTGCGGTTCCAGACTGTGAGCTCATGACCCGCTTTGATTAATCTTTCCGCAATGGGCGTTCCCAGATTTCCGAGCCCCAGAAATGCTATTTTTTCAGACATAAAAATTAACGTTTAGTAAATTAAACCTGCATTACACCCACATTAAAAGGCTTCTCAATGGGAGCCTGATCTGCGGCTGCAATGCCAATAGAAATGATATTCCGGGTTTCAACCGGATCAATAATGCCGTCAACCCAAAGTCGTGCCGCAGCGTAGTAGGGTGATAATTCCTGATTATAACGATCTGTAATCTCTTTAAGCAACGCCTTTTCCGCTTCGGGTGTGATCGTCTCACCTTTCGCCTTTAATGTGGCTGTTTGCACTTGCAAAAGCGTTTTTGCAGCCGTTGCCCCGCTCATAACAGCCATTTGTGCCGTTGGCCAGGCGAATATCAGCCTTGGATCATATGCTTTCCCGCACATGGCGTAATTGCCTGCACCATAGGAGTTTCCCACAATAAATGTAAACTTTGGAACCACTGAATTCGCGACTGCATTCACCATTTTAGCCCCATCTTTAATGATCCCGCCTTGCTCCGCGCGACTTCCGACCATAAACCCGGTCACATCGTGAAAAAATACCAGCGGAATTTTTTTCTGATTGCAATTCATAATAAAACGAGCCGCTTTATCGGCTGATTCACCGTAAATGACGCCGCCCATCTGCATTTCACCTTTGCCTGACTTAACCATTTTACGCTGGTTAGCAACAATTCCGACTGCCCAGCCATCGACACGGGCGTAAGCGCAAATCAATGTTTTTCCGTAATCCGGCTTGTATTCATCCAACTCCGAGTCGTCCACAATGCATTCCAGGATCTGGCGCATGTCGTAAGGTTTGAGTCGGTCAGTTGGGAGAATTGTGTAAATTTCCCGTGCATTTCTTTTTGGCAGAATGGGGGTTTTTTTATCAAAACCTGCGGAAGCGGGCCTTCCAATTTTGTCAATGTGCCTTTTAATGGCATCCAGGCAGGATTTATCATCCGGAAACTTGTTGTCCGTCACGCCTGAAATTTCACAATGCATGGAAGCGCCTCCGAGTGATTCCGAATCCACCTCTTCACCAATCGAAGATTTCACCAAAAAAGGGCCAGCCAAATAGACGGAACCCGTTCCTTCCACGATAAACGCTTCGTCGGACATGATTGGCAGATAGGCCCCGCCAGCAACGCAACTGCCCATAATCGCAGAAATCTGCACGATTCCCATGGCGGACATTTGCGCATTGTTCCTGAAAATCCTCCCAAAATGCTCCTTATCCGCAAAAACTTCTGCTTGCATCGGCAAAAAAACGCCTGCGCTGTCGACCAGATAAATGACCGGCAGCCGATTTTCCATGGCAATTTCCTGCGCACGGAGATTTTTTTTTGTGGCAATGGGAAACCATGCGCCTGCCTTCACCGTCGCGTCATTGGCGACGATCATACATTGCTTTCCCGAAACATAACCGATCCCGGCAACGACGCCGCCCGAGGGACAGCCGCCTTCGTCGGCATACATTCCATCGGCTGTGAAAGCACCGATTTCGAGAAAATAGGAATTTGTATCAATCAGATAATCAATGCGCTCGCGGGCCGTGAGCTTTCCTTTTTTGTGTTGCGCTTCGATTTTTTTCGGACCGCCGCCAAGTTTGACTTGCTCGTATTTTTCGTTAAGAACTTGGATCAATTCAGGGAGGCTGTTCTGGCTTGTCATGTTTGATGAAGTAATGTAATGCGTGGCCTGCGTAAGGTCAGGTTTATTTCCAAAAATAAAAAGTCGTTTACCCGTAAGCAAACGACTTCAATTTTATTTCAGAATGCAAAGATTTACTTGATAACCGTCGTAGTGTCGAGCGGTGATTCGGATGGTCCCTTGTCTTTTTTACCAAAAACCGAAATGTTAATGTAACGTTTAGGATGCTCGCGAAGATTGGTCAGGAGCTTGTTCAAACTCACAACTGTGCGGTCAATGTTGTTATAAAGCGTCTCATCTTTAATTAATTTCCCCGCCGTTCCTTGGCCCGATTCCACACTCGCCAAAAGCGTGTGCAACTCTCCGATCGTTTTATTCGCATTCTGAACGGTTTCTCCAAGCCGCAATGCGTTTAGCGAGTCGGCTAATGTGCCTGTTTTCGCAAGAAGCGGTTTCAATTCTTTTTCAGTTTCGACCAGAGAAGTGGAAAGTTTGTTCAAATTCGAGGTTAATGCGACCAAATTGCTGCGATTTTCATTCAGCAAACCTTGTAAGTTAGAGCCGGTTTGGTTGTAATTTTTCAAAACCTGGTTCAATATCAAGCCCGTTTCCTTGAATCCCATGACCACAACGTCGAGGTTTTTAATTAGCGAATCGGCGTGGTTAACGAGAGGCAAAGCCTGTTCTTGTAAAACAGCGGAGATTCCAGCCTCTTTTCTCGAAATCAATGTGTCGCCTTCTTGCAAAGGAGCGCCCGCGCCTACGGAAAGGTTAATTACTTTGCCGCCCAGCAGTCCGCCGTCGGCCAATATTGCCGCTGTGCCTGTGGGGATGATGACGCTTTTTTGCACGTCAATGGTTACAAGCAACTGATTTTTCTGATTTTGCAATAATTTGATTTCCTGCACTCTGCCTACATTCAAGCCATTGAGTAAGACAGGATTAGATGCCGTCAGCCCGTCAATGTTGTCATAGACGACGTAATATTTATGGGTTCTGGAAAAAACGTCGGAGCCTTTGAGAATGTGAAAGCCGAAATACAACATTACAATGGCGAAAACTGCCATGATTCCAACTTTTGCTTCTTTTGATACTTTCATGGACTAATAAATTTGCCTGGACAATCGGGCCACAGGCTTCAATGATAAACTTCTTTCAATCGGTAAAGTGTAACCGGTTTCCAGCATTAACACCAAAGTATCCAAAATTGTTTTGACAATTCAAAACATGCCAAAGTCGCCTTACTTAGCGGTCCATATCTTTTTTGTAGGCCATAAATGCCTGGTGAATTGACTCGGCAACTTCTTTCTGGCCATCTTCGGAGCCTAAATATTCCTCTTCATCCGGGGTAGATAAAAAGCCGGTTTCAATCAAAACGCTTGGCATTGCGCAGCGCCAGAG
The DNA here is from genome assembly GCF_021390515.1 of Dyadobacter sp. CY326. GTDB lineage: Bacteria > Bacteroidota > Bacteroidia > Cytophagales > Spirosomataceae > Dyadobacter. The sequence continues at coordinate 219,705 of NZ_JAJUXI010000010.1, read as the reverse complement.
CACAAGAAATCCAGCCTGTTTTACACCACGACTGTCACGGTCGGAGACGGATTGGAATTTCTTTTCGATCAGATCTGCCAGGCGCAAGCTGCTTGAAATGAATGCACTTTGGTAATTAGCCAGCATGATGTGCGCCAGCGGAGAATTGGGGTCAAAACCTTTATATTTTTGCTTATAGTTCGTTTCCTGCAAGATAACCGAGTTCTCACGTCTCGCAACGTCGAGGTTTCCTTGTGTCTTGTGCAAACCCATTACGAATGACTCCGTTCCTCTTACTGATCTGGAATTGGGTGTGGCATTGCAGTGGACCGAGATAAAAAGGTCAGCATTGTTCCGATTTGCAAATGCAGAGCGCTCGCCAAGCTCAATAAATACGTCCGTAGACCGTGTATATAGTACTTTTACTTCCGGTGTCTCTTCTTTGATCCTTCGCCCCAGTTCCAATGCAACGGCCAATGCAACGTCTTTTTCTTTGGTAACGCGGCCGCGGGTTCCGGGATCTTTGCCTCCATGGCCGGCATCGATGACAACAGTATTGACTTTACTAGCTTTTGCCGGTGCGGGGTCATTGCTGAATACAAAAGCGAGACTTGCAAAAAGGGTGCTTGCAACAATTACTAATTTAAGAACTTTTAACATTATTTTTTAATTAGGGCGTTACTCGTTAGAGGTTTCTCTGCTAATTTTGAAATTCGTTATGCAAAAATACGCTATTTGTTAGAACTGAAAAGAAAGGCGATTATTATATCGTCAGTAGTGGCAGCGTTTCTCATTTTCAGCACAGTCGCCTGTGTTCAGCAACGCGTAAAGAGGTCCGGAAAAAATCAGGGTAAGCCGAACGTTACAACTTCTGCCAAGCAATCAGCGGACTCTCTCCTTGCTGTAAAAAAACAAACTGGTGCCGACACAACTGGCGCCGGAAAAAATGCTGCGTCCGTCAACGGGGCAACTGCGCCTGGCGATACTTCACTCACTAACAGAGGATTAACAGCAGATTCAACAGCAACGGACACATTATCCAACCCGGATGATCTTCAAAACACGGTGCAATATACGGCCGAGGATTCCACAATTATGGACGCCGTGCTCAAACAGGTGCATTTGTATGGAAATGCGGAAGTCACTTACGGCACTATTAACCTGAAAGCCAATTACATCCGTCTCAACTGGGTCACAAACGAGGTTTACGCAATTGGAACTCCCGATTCAACTTCCAAGAAAACAGTCGGAGACCCGGTTTTTCAGGACGGGCCTGAAACGTATAACACGAAGGAAATCCGCTATAATTTCAAGTCTAAAAAGGCTTTAATTCAAGGGATTATCACGCAGGAAGGAGACGGAAACATCCGTGGCGAAAAGGTAAAAAAAGACGCGGAAGGGAATTTTTACATTCGTCATTCCATGTACACAACCTGTAATCTCACGCATCCGCACTATTATATCAATGCGCCGAAGATCAAAATGGTTAATAAAAAACAGGTCATTTCCGGCCCTTTCAACCTTGTGATCAGTGACGTGCCCTTGCCCATTGCATTGCCTTTCGGTTTTTTCCCTTTTCCAAAAAAGAAAGAGAATGGAACCTCCGGAATTCTCTTCCCGACTTATGGAGAAGAGCCTAATGGCCGCGGTTTCTATCTAAGAGAAGGCGGTTATTACTTTGCGATCAGCGAGTTTGTGAATGCTTCCCTGACTGGGCAGATTTATTCCACCGGAAGCTGGGGGTTGGGTCTTGCCTCCACTTATATAAGACGTTATCAATACAATGGAAATCTTGCATTGCGCTTTAATCGCAACAAATCCGCTGATGAAATTGATAAGCGCCTCGGTCGTGGGATAACCAATGATTTCAGTGTCGTGTGGTCACATGCGCCGCGGCCAAGAGGCAATTCGCAGTTTTCTGCCAATGTTAATGTGCAGAGTAACAGCTATAACCAGTTGCAGGAATTTGAAACGCAAAAATACATTTCCAATGTGGCCAGCTCGTCTGTTCAGTATAACCGCACATTTGGGCAGTTTATGCGTGCAGCAGGAAGCTTGCGCGTGAACCAAAACTTTGGACAGATTGATCCAGCAGATTCATTAGGAAGAAGAAAGAACGGAAAAACAAACGTCTCAACAGATTTTAGCTTTGGCGTTAATCAAATTGCACCATTTGCATTGAAGGGCGGCAGAGGACGTTGGTATGAAAGTTTCCGCCTTGGACTTGATTTTAGCGGAAATTATGCATTAACAAACTCGCTGACGCCCATTGACACCGCCTCAGCTTCTCTTGGTTTTTCCATCAGCAACGCCATCGACACCACCCGCCTGACCACGAAAGTTGTTGCATTCAATCTTGATAATTTGCCAGAAATGCTGAAAGACGCGCAATTTACTGGCCGATACAGCTTGCCGATTTCACTTCCTAACTTCAAGGTTTTACGATTTATCAATGTTACGCCAAGTTTGTCATTACAAGGCGAAGTTTTTACCAAACAATACAGATATACTGTCATAGAAAATAAGGTGCGCATTGATACATTGAAACAGGCAGGAACCGAATATTCATACAATTTCGGAGCGGGCGTTAACACCCGTTTTTACGGAACATTTTTTGTAAAAGGAAAGCGCCTGGAAGCGATCCGTCACACGGTTATTCCTTCATTATCATTCACTTATACACCAGACTTTACAGGTGATGCATTTGGCTTTTACCAAAAAGTATTAATTGAAAACGGCAATGTTGACAGGGAATATTCGCTTTCCAGATTTCGGGGAGTTGGCACTGGAGTTAGCAACGGGCGGGCTTCCAGTGTGATTTCATTCAGCTTAAACAACTCGTTTGAAATGAAATTGAAAACAAAGAGCGACACGGCTGCAACCCAATTTGAAAAAGTGTCATTGCTGGACAACCTGAGTGTGGGCGGAAACTACAATTTGCTGGCCGATTCGCTTAATTTATCGAACATTACGGTTAATGCGAATGCCCGGATTGGCAAAAACCTGAACCTGAACTTTAACATGAATTTGGACCCTTATGCCTACGAGGCGAACCCAAATATCATGACCAATCAGGTTGGAAGGAAGATCAATAAATATTCCATTACACAAGGTCAGGGCTTGGCAAATCTTCAAAACCTGGGCTTCACCGTCGGGACCAGCTTCGCTCCAAAAAGCTCTGATAAATCCAAAACAACAACGCCCGCCACCAACGGAGCTTCAACCGTAACAGAGGAGCAGCGCGAGTTTATTGCACAGAACCCGGAGCTTTATGTCGATTTCAACATTCCCTGGAATGTGTCGCTGAACTATAACTTTGGCTTAACAAAACCTGGCCTGTCCAAGGCTCAACTTATTCAGGCAGTGCAGCTTACGGGCGATCTGAGTTTGTCCAAAAATTTTAAAATGAGCGTTAACACAGGATTTGACTTCACTGCTCTTCAGCCAACAATCACCTCGTTGACCCTTTACCGCGATCTGCATTGCTGGGACATGAGTTTCAGCTGGACGCCGTTTGCTGGCAGTGCTTCGCGTGTGAGCAATTACAGCTTCACATTGAAAGTAAAATCGGCCATTTTGCAGGATTTGAAAGTAACGCGACGCCGCTCATTCTACGACCGGTCTGCTTATTAATTTATTTCAGTTTTGGGCATAAAAAATGGCCGCCCTGTGTCAGAACAGCCATTTTAACCAACAATCTGATTAGATTATTTGGAAGATTTTGCTGCTGCTTTCGGAACCACTTCACCGTTCAGGTATAAAGTGATTGAACCTCCTTCAGTGTTGCTGAAAACAGTTACAGGCTTATTAAAAGGACCTGCCGCTGCTGCATTGAATGTTGCTTTTACAGAACCCGTTTTACCTGGAAGAACAGGATCTTTTGACCAAACCGGCGTTGTACATCCGCACGATACAGTTACATTGGAAAGCACCACAGGATCACTGCCTGTATTGGTAAACACAAATTCGTGCGTAACAGGAGTGCCTTGTGGAACTTTGCCAAATTTGTGTGTTTCTTCTTTAAATTTTAAAACACCTTTTTGCGCGAAACTAACAGTGGTGAGGCCTACCAATAAAACCAGCGCCGAAAAAAATACTTTCATAATAGTAACCAGACATTTAGTGGTGAAAAAAATAACTACCAAACAAGATTAAGTTTTAAAACTTAAAATTAATAATCATTAACCAATATTAACAATGCTGCCAAAAGTTATACGTGCCACAGCGATGTTATTATTTTCCTGCATAATTTTGGCATGCATTCAAAAAAACGTAATTTAACTACGGATTTATTCCAAGTAAATTTTGCTTATGCTTCAAAATGATAGTTTAACCGGTTCAGGTGTATTGAGTAAAGAAAGCATCACCAAGGACTATCGGCTTGCGTGCGAAAGTCGTCAGGTGAGTCTGCTGGGGAGGAAGGATACAATGGGCGGGCGGTCTAAATTTGGCATTTTCGGAGATGGTAAGGAAGTGGCTCAGATTGCATTGTCAAGAGCATTTAAGATGGGCGATTTCCGCTCGGGATATTACCGTGACCAGACGATAGAAGCGGCGCTGGGCAATGTCACCTGGCAACAGTTTTTTGCACAAATGTACGCCCACGCTGATCTCGAACATGAGCCGAGCACAGGCGGGAGATCAATGAACGGCCACTTTTCTACGCGCTGGCTTGATGAAAACGGGCAATGGCTCGATCAGACCAAAATATACAATTCGGTTTGTGATATTTCTTCAACTGCCGGACAAATTCCGAGGGCATTGGGCCTTGCTTATGCCTCCAAATTATTCAGAAATAACAAAGAGCTTCAACATCTGACCAACTTCACGCGTCAGGGAAATGAGATTGTTTTTGCCACCATTGGCGATGCTTCCACTTCGCAGGGTATGTTTCTGGAAGCCATGAATGCGGCCGGTGTTTTACAAATTCCCTTGCTAACATCCGTTTGGGACGACGGCTATGGCATTTCGGTTCCCATTGAATATCAGACTACAAAGTCGAGTATTTCCAAGGCGCTTGCTGGTTTACAGCGTAACGAGGAAGAGCCAGGATTGGAAATATTTACGGTTAAGGGCTGGGATTATCCCGGCATGATCGAGATTTATCAACGTGCTGCGAAGTTGTGCAGGGAAGAGCAGATTCCCGTGCTGGTGCATGTTACGGAGCTCACGCAGCCACAAGGACATTCGACTTCGGGTTCTCACGAGAGATACAAATCCAAGCAGCGTCTGAAATGGGAAAACGAGCGCGACTGCAACATTCTTTTCAGAAACTGGATTTTGCAAAACGGCTATGCAACGGACGAGGAGCTTGAACAGATAGAAATTGAAGCCAAAGAAACGGCGAGCAATGCGCGCAACCAGGCTTGGCAGGCTTACCGCAAAGATCTTGACAAAGAATATCTGGAAACGATCCAGCTTTTACAGGACACCATGCGTTCCAGCGCCTCTTCTGATGAGCTGAGCAATATTATCCTGGAACTTTCAAAAACTTATCTGCCGGTTAGGCGGGATATGGTTTCCAGCATTCGAAAGGCTTTGCGCGTGTTGGGAAGTGAAGAAAATCCCTTTAAAGCAGCACTTAGGGCATCTTTAAAGAACAGCTTGTCGGAAAATGCTGCCCGATTCAGTTCCAATTTATACAGCGAGTCTGCCGATTCTCCATTAAACGTTCAGCCTGTAAAACCGCAATATTCCGATGACAGTCCGGTTGTCGATGGCCGCGAAGTGATCAGGGCATTTTTCAATGCTTTTTTCGAAAGAGATCCGCGCGCGGTTACATTGGGCGAAGATGTAGGCTTCATTGGCGATGTAAATCAAGGACTTGCGGGTTTGCAGGAAAAGTTTGGTGAGTCCCGCATTACAGACACGGGCATTCGCGAAGCGACCATTGTTGGTCAAGGGATCGGCATGGCCATGCGTGGTTTGCGCCCAATCGTTGAAATCCAATATTTTGATTACATCTATTATGCCTTGGCGACATTGACCGACGACCTCGCCACATTGCGTTACCGGACGGCTGGCGGTCAAAAAGCGCCATTGATCATTCGCACGCGCGGGCACAGGCTCGAAGGCATTTGGCATTCAGGTTCTCCAATGGGAACAATGCTTAGCAGCCTTCGCGGAATACACGTTATTGTGCCACGAAATTTTGTGCAAGCCGCTGGATTTTACAACACATTAATTAAAGGCGACGACCCGGCTTTAGTTGTAGAGCCGCTTAATTCTTACCGTCAAAAAGAAATTCTTCCAGACAATATCGGCGAAATCTGCCTGCCTTTGGGCGAACCTGAAATAATTCGTGAGGGAAATGACATTACCATTGTGACCTATGGCTCCATGTGCCGTATAGTAATGGAAGCCGCTGCGCAATTACAGAAATCGGGGATCGAAGCGGAGGTGATCGATGTGCAGACATTGTTGCCTTTTGACATCCATGGCGTCATCGGCGAGTCGGTTAAGAAGACGAACCGGGTGATTTTTGCGGATGAAGATTTGCCTGGAAGCGCCTCTGCGTATATGATGCAGCAGGTTGTGGAAAAGCAAAATGTTTACCGCTGGCTCGATTCCGCTCCGGCGACGATTTCAGCAAAAGATCACCGCCCGCCTTATGGCTCAGACGGCGATTATTTTTCCAAACCAAATGCAGATGATGTTTTTGAAACAGCATATCGAATCATGCGGGAAGCAAATCCGGAGCGTTATCCGGAGATTTTCTGACGCGTGTAATGTTGTTTACTTTAAAATAGGAAAAAGAATTTTAGACATATTTTTAGCGGCGGCCGGACTAATCATCCTGTCGCCGCTTTTTATTTTAATTATTGTTATCCTTTGGTTGGAAAACAAAGGCAATGTTTTCTTTTTCCAGGCTCGTCCGGGGCTTAATGAGCAGATTTTTGTGTTGGTTAAATTTCGCACATTGTCTGACATTGAACAGGGAAATAAGACATTACATCGTGCAACCCGCATTGCAAAGCTGCTCCGAAAATCTTCACTTGACGAAATCCCACAACTTTGGAATGTTTTAAAAGGCGACATGAGCTTTGTAGGGCCGCGCCCATTGCTCCCCGAATATCTCGGTTTATACAATGCAAGTCAGCAAATTAGGCACGCCGTTTTGCCGGGCATAACAGGCTGGGCGCAGGTCAAGGGGCGTATTGCGATAACTTGGGAAAGAAAGTTCGAGCTTGACATTTGGTATGTAGAAAACCGGTCTTTCAAGCTTGATATGAAAATTATGCTTTTGACATTCATCAATGTTTTAAAACAAAAAGACGCGCGCTCACCGTCTGAATTTGAGCGGTTTAAAGGTTGATTTTACAAAAAATAACACACTGAATTCATGCTGATTTACGGAGCCGGCGGCCACGCCAAAGTGATTACAAGCACACTAAAAGATTGCGGAAAAAGCATCAAGAAGATTTTCGACGATGACCCAAAAAAACGATTATTGCTTGAAATAGGCATATTAGCCTATAACCACAATGCGGATATTGATGAGCAGCTGATCATTGCTATCGGAGATAATTTAGCCAGAAAAGCCGTTTCCAAGCAGATAAGCCATCATTTCGGGAATGCCATTCATCCTGCTGCGCTCATTGACAAAAAAGCTTTCTACGGACCGGGCACCGTTATTTTGCACGGCGCTATCATTCAATCCGACGCCATCATTGGCCGCCATGTGATTGTAAATACAGGAGCCATCGTTGAACACGATTGCATCATTGCCGATTTCGCGCATATCGCACCCGGAGCAATCATTTGCGGAGGCGTCAGCATTGGTGCATGCACGCTCGTGGGCGCAGGAAGTGTGATCATTCCAAATCTTATTATTGGCAAAAATTGCGTGATCGGAGCCGGAAGCGTCGTTACCAAAAACATTCCCGACGGCGCGATTGCTTACGGAAATCCTGCACGCATCATAAAATTAACACACTATGAATGATAAAATCTGGCTGTCACCCCCGCATATGGGCGGTGCTGAAATGAAATTTATTGAGGAAGCTTTTTTCACAAACTGGATTGCGCCAGTCGGCCCGAATGGGGACGCATTTGAGGCGAAAGTGAAACATTATGTTAGTCGAGGTCATGCGGCCGCTGTGTCGTCCGGAACGGCAGCATTGCATCTTGCCTTGCTTGCCTTGCAGGTAACGAAAGGCGACATTGTTATTTGCCAATCACTGACATTTGCTGCCAGCGCCAATCCCATTGTTTATCAAGGTGCGACTCCCGTTTTCGTGGACAGCGAAGCATCCACCTGGAACATTTGCCCAGAAGCATTAACGAAAGCAATTTTATATTATATCAAAAAAGGTAAAAAGCCTAAGGCAGTGATTGGTGTACACTTGTATGGCATGCCTGCGCAGCTAAGTGAAATTTTAACCATATGTGACCACTATGAAATTCCATTCATTGAAGACGCGGCGGAAGCATTGGGATCTGAATATAACGGGCAAAAGATTGGCTCCTTTGGCACAATGAGCATTTTTTCGTTCAACGGAAATAAAATTATCACCACATCAGCAGGCGGCATGCTGTTATCCGACGATCCTGAATTAGTAAGCAAAGCCAAGTTCCTGGCTTCGCAGTCACGCGACAATGCGCCTTATTATCAGCATTCGCAGATTGGCTTCAATTATGGCCTTAGTAACATTTGTGCAGGAATCGGATTGGGGCAAATGGAAGTCATAGCTGACCGCGTTGCACAGCGAAGGGCGAATTTTGAATTTTACAAAAACGCGCTGGAAAACTTAATAGGCCTGAAATTTCAGGAAGAACCGGTCAATTGTCTATCCAATCGCTGGTTAACGGCTTTTACATTGGATAGCAAGCGGTCGGGCGTTTCGGCAGAGTCAATTCGCATTCAACTCGCCGATAACAACATTGAATCCCGCCGGATCTGGAAACCCATGCATTTACAGCCTGTTTTCAGCAATGCTCCTTACTTCGGAGGCCGCATTGCAGAGGAATTGTTTCAAACGGGGCTGTGCCTGCCATCCGGTTCCAGTCTTTCACAAGATGATCTTCAACGCGTTACGGATATTATTACAAAGCATTTTGCATAAAAAAATGTCCGCGAACAAAGCCCGCGGACATTCCATACTTAACTGATATTATAAGATTTACTGAACTTCGATTTCGAATTGAAGCGGTGTATAAGGCAGGATCGCGTTATTCCCTGTTTTTCCGTAACCTAAGTCAGAAGGAAAAATGACAATCGCCTTCTCCGTTTTACGCATCTTGCGAATCGCGCGGTCAAATCCTTTGATGTTGTTGCTGGTTCCCGTCGTAACGTCCATTGTGCCTTCACCAAATTTCGTATCATCCAGAAACTTGCCAACGTATTTCACTTTGACTGATTTGCCTACACCGAGGGTGTCTCCTGTAACAGCTGGTGTGCTGGTTCTGATAATGACCAGATTATCCACTGTTCTTTCCACTTTTGTATAACCTTTTGCGGCAATGTAATCATCAATTTGCTGAGGCTCACTGCGTGTTTTCAAAAACTCAACTTCCAGACGGATTGGCGAATAAGCGGGAATGTTAACCCTGTCAACAGCACCCGAAGCCAGGTAAAACGGCAAAAACAAAGTCGCTTTTTCACCTGTTTTCATAAGGAAAATCCCGCGTTCAATGCCGCCCCAATATTGATATCCCTCAACCGGAAATGTAAATGTAGTTTTGGTGTCAACTGTTGACGAAATAACTTTGGTGCCGTCAAGCAGATAACCGGTGTATTTAATGGTCGCTGCGTCACCTCTTCTTGCAAGTTGGCCATTTGGATTGGCAGTGCGGATAATGTAATACAATCCGGAACTGTCTTTAATGGCTTTTGAGCCGAGACTGTCTGTTTTAAGATAGTTCTCAATGGCAACTTCATTTTCTTTGATTTTTTGGGTATCGTCCGGATTGTCCGAATCCATGCAACCCGACAATCCAATCAGCAGGGCAAATACGATGACCAATGATAAATTAATACGCTTCATTTCTTTCCTTCGTGCTTTAAAATTAATGGGAATTATACTTTTAACAGAGACTCGACAGGGCGTAAAAAGGTTGCAATCAAGAATTGAAAAGCGCCATCTTTACGTTTTTTTCGAAGTATTTACAACATGGAGAGAGTGGGCATTCCATACATTTGGGACTTCTGGCCAGGCAAATGTATCGTCCGTGGAGGATTAGCCAGTGATGTGCTTTGTAGACAAGATCTGTGGGCAAATATTTCATTAATCCCTTTTCAACAGCCAGCGGCGTTGTGGCTGTCATTGGAACAAGTCCTATCCGCCTTGAAACCCGGAAAACGTGCGTATCAACTGCGAGCGTTGGCTGATTAAAAACAACAGAGGCGATCACATTAGCCGTTTTACGACCAACGCCGGGCAGCTTTTGCAGCTCATCAACAGCGGCGGGAACTTCGGAGTTGAATTCCGTTACAAGCATTCTCCCCATTCCGACCAAATGTTTGGCTTTGTTATTGGGATAGGAAACAGACCGGATGTAAGTAAAAACCTCATCAACATTGGAAGCGGCTAATGACTCAGGGTCGGGAAAGCGCTCAAATAGGGCCGGAGTGACCATATTGATCCGCTTATCTGTGCATTGTGCCGATAATATAACTGCGACAAGCAATTCGTAAGGATTGCCGTAATGCAGTTCAGTTTCAGGCTCGGGAAAATTTATCGTAAAATAATCAAGGAAAAACTTGAATCGGTCTTTTCTAAGCATAAAGAAATCCTGACCGTAAATGCATACGGCCGGTTACAGATTTAATAAAAAGACCCACCTCTTAAAAAGAAAGAGCGGTGGGTCTTTTTGATGAAAACTGTTGAGAATATCTGAACACTTTCAAAACCGACTGATCCGAAGGAGTCCGAACGATTTTGTCCATCTGGCCTTGAATATCAAGAGAATCCAGATAAAAGTTCATCAAATCACTGTCAAGCGCTAGGGCCTCAACAATCAGGTCATTTTCAATCTCTGTTGTTTCGGCATATAAATACCTTACAACATCATCGTAGGTAAAAGTTTTTGTCATATTGTGGGGCACGTTGGTTGAATTGCTTACGCAAGTTTATCAACGCGTAACGCATCCTGCCCAATGCCGTATTAATACTCACTCCTGTTGCATCGGCAATTTCCTGAAAGCTCATGTCCTCATAGTGGCGCATGATCAAGACTTGCTTCTGAACATCAGGTAACCGCTGGATCATCTCCCGCAGTTGCTCATGTGTTTCCTGACGAATCTGGATTGACTCAACGGAATCCTCCGAAAAATCCAGCGTATTGAAAACACTGCTTCCATCTTCAAATACTACATTGGGGTAGCGTTTATCGCGTCTGAAATAATCAATGGCGAGATTGTGTGCGATACGTATAATCCATGGCAAAAACTTGCCTTCATCATTATATCTACCACCTTTTATCGTGTCAACGGCCTTAATAAATGTATCCTGTAATAAATCCTCGGCTACATACTGGTCTTTGACAATTAGATAAATAGTGGTGTATATTCTTGATTTGTGGCGCTGAACCAGCTTTTCAAATGCTTTTTCATTACCGCGGACATACAATGTTACCAACTCACTGTCGCTAACTTGGACTTTCTCCATTTTTACTATTCGATTTAGTTAACGTAGAGCGGTTCGTCGATATTGTTTCTCCTTTCTGTATAGTGAAATAATGAACTGTCTTATCTGTATTTTGAATTATACATATCAAAGAAATGGATTTGAAAAATAAATTGCAAATCTTTGGGTTTCTTTTTTTTGTAAAATAAATTTTATTAACAACTGTTAACAATACGCCCATCTTTTTAGGAATATTCCACTGATATACGTTGCTGCTATTGCTTTTGTAATAATAAATTGAACTTATCGAATGACATACGTGCCGGCGATAAGGTTTGGATCACTTCGAATTTTTTATTTCTGTTTTTTCTGGAATAATATTATAATTTCACTTTTCTAATAAAACTTGAATTTTTACCAGATATGAAATACAAGCATCTTTTCTTTGATCTGGACCATACACTCTGGGATTTTGAGAAAAATTCATCTGAATCTTTGGAAGAGATTTTTCATACACTAACATTGATCCAGTATGGCGTTTCATCATTAGACGCATTTATTCAGTCTTTTTTGAGGATTAATACCCAGCTTTGGGACGCATTTGACCGGGGAAAACTGCACCATACCTATATACGTGAGAACCGGTTTAAATTGGTGTTTGAAGAACTTGGCGCGGCATTGCCACCCAACCACACGGAGATCGGCGAAACTTACTTACGAACACTGCCCAGTAAAAAACATTTGCTTGAAGGAGCGATGGACTTGCTGAACTATGCCAATTCGGCTGGATATGCGATGCACATTATCACCAACGGCTTCAATGAGATTCAGGCCAAAAAGATAGCCAGCTCGGAAATCGGTCACTTCTTTGAAAATATTATCACTTTTGAAACTGCGAATGCCAAAAAGCCGGATCCAAAAATATTTGCCTATGCGCTCGAAAGAGCGCGCGCAGTTCCTTCTGAGAGCATTATGATTGGCGATAACTGGATTGCGGACATTATGGGCGCGAAGCAATTTGGAATCGACACCGTTTACTACAATCCTGCCGGCCTTCGCTTTGATGAAAGTCCAACTTACGATATCCGGCGACTGGAAGAATTGATGCTGATATTGTAGCCTATGCCTCGGCTTCGTAAAACGTTACATTCTTTTCGCGGAGAAATTGCTTGATCACATCCACGTGAACGCATTGTCCTACATTCAGGAAAGGATAATTGGACACTCTTTTACGGTGCCCTTCCGTGATCACTTCCCGGTTGACCTGATCGAACCCAAGATGTAAATGCCGCGTGGAGCTTTGTAAGCCGTAAATCGTGCCGTTAGGATCGAAAAGCGGTCCGCCGCTTTGTCCTCTGAGCCCGGGCGTGCTCATTTCAATGCCTACCACACCGCTGCTTTCGCCAATGTGCCTGGTGACGATTCCGTCAATTGGGAAGCTTGGCGTGTTAATGCGCCCGGTCTTCAACCATTCAATGTCGCCCGTATTTTTGTTAAATTGATAATTGGTGAATTCAGGAAACGGATAACCCAATCTGCATAAATATCTTCCTTGCTTTACACTTCTCGAATCTTTTAAAAAGCGCGCATAACCTTGATATTGCTTGCTTTCAAAATCACGAAACTGAATGATCGCCAAATCCTGGCTCGGATGTAAATGAATCGCCAGGCCTTTGTAAGCCGTGACACAATTGATGAAGTTATAAAGAATCCGAATTGGATTGTCGCCGTTGATCTTGTATTTCGACTCTAAAAATTGCCGCTGCATTTCAGCGCCCGGATCTTTTTCAAACTGCCTTAACTCACTTTTGAATTTCAGGTAATTTTCATAGATGGAACTCGCATAATAAATCTGCTGGGCAACGTGGCGACAAGTTATGGCGAAGCCATTTTCATTGACAAAAAACAATGTTGCTGTTCCCGGCACGATGTCGCTGCCAGTGTAATAACGGAGAATAAAATGGATGGGACGCGTAAACTGATCTACTTTTTCAATTGCTTCGACAAACATAAAAGGGGAATGCAGGCAGACGTTTATTTGGTGATTGGGACCAGTGCTTCTGTTTGGTCCCAGCTCAGGATCATATTTACCCCGCCGGATATTTCTTCGAAGTAAATGTCAAATAATTCCTGCACTTTGGGTCTGATGCGGATTGGGACGTCAACATTGAGAATGTCTTTGCCATCATTATACTCCGTCCCCCATTGGCCTACTTCGGAGTTCAGGATGATTTTCCAAGTGCTTTGTCCAGGCACGGAATAGAGCGAATAAGTGCCTGCCTTAACTGGCTTTCCACCAATGGAAAGTCCGCTTCCAAGTTCTATTAATGTTGCTTCATTGGCCCCGGTGCGCCAAACTTTGCCATAAGGCAGCAGTGCTTTATCTTGTTCTCTGCCAAAAAGCAACCTCCCCTTTTTACTTGGCTTGCTGTACGTAACCTTGACGCTCACGCCGTTAACATTGGTTTCGGCAACCGCCTCAGGACTAAAAGACTTCGTATATTTTCTGACACCAAAAAACCCAACTAATCCAATCGCAAGCAATGCAACGCCAATGAGGAGAATTCTTTTCATATAATCAGGGGCAAACGATTTTGTAAAAAGTATAGGTTACCGACAGTCGTAAATAATAATAATTATCTTTCAACGACGGGTCACCTTGCTGTAATTTATCCGTGTTAACGGGATCGCCCCCCAAATTATCAAGATAATCCGAATATGTTTTCCGCGCACCATATTCTATTCCAATATTCCAGGGACGCCGCACCTGATATTTGATCCCGACACCATAAGGCAGCACAAATGTGCTTGTTTTGTAAGCAGCTGTCTGAGGGCTTGGATTAAATTTTGCATAACCAATGCCGCCAAATACATAGGGACTCCAGTTCACGGCAAATCGTCGGTCCTGAAAATTAAGGAAATTATATTCTGCCACAGCATTCCCTTCAAAAATGCGCGAAGTGAAGGACATATTTCTAGCTTGTTGAAAAGGATCTTTGCTGTGCTTGTCATCGGCACCAATAACGCCGCCCATGAATTCAGCGCGTAATGACAGCGTCTGATTGGGGTTATAGCGAAAAAAAACGCTTCCAGCCGGCTTGAAAAACCGCAACCTGAGCGATGGTGAGATATCTCCTTTGTAATTAAGCGCACCTAGCCCGGCGCCAATCTCGATTTTTTGCGCTTTGACGGAAACCGCAGTTGCCATAAAAAAACAAATACTCACTGCCATATTAAGCAGCAAGTATTTGACATTCAATACATTCGAAGATGACATCAATGGAATACTTCAATTATCTTAATGGAGGACATTTAATCTGCGACGGCAACATGTAATTGATATGGATCATACCAAACAAATAATTATCCGTGTAAGTAGGGCTGTTTCCGCGGTCCGTTCCCGGTGCTCCGAAACCGGTCGTGGGCAGTGCTGCCAAAGGATCATTGGTTTCCAGATTATAGTTTACAACCAGGAATTTTTTCAATGATTCTGTTCTGTCTGCTCCTTTTCTCACTGCAAATTGCTCTCTTGTGCGATTGTTAAGCGCCAGTGCGGTTGGATTATCAGCAAACAAAGCAGGGTCAGCGTAATCTCCATGCGCATCATCCAGATAATCCGTAAATGTTTTGCGGAAACCCAGCTCAGCCGAAATGTCTAATTTGGAATTGATTTTATAACGAACGCCTATTCCGACTGGAATCGCGAATTGAACCAATGAATATGGTTTGGCATAACCTTCATTTCCCTGACCCTCAGTTCCTAATGGTTGCAATTTGATCCATTCACCATTCAATGAATCCAGTGCTTTGGGATTGTGCGCGGTTAAAGCAATCCCGGCAAACAAGTAAGTGCCAAACTGCGGCCTGCGGTCATAACTGCGGTTATCAGGCGTTAATTTGAAAATTCCTTGCACAGAGAATTCCTTCAAATCATTGCGAAAGTGTAAGTTTCTGGCGTAAAAAATGTTTGATTCAAGCTTCGAACTCCTGTTCATAATGTAATCATCACCCGCAATTCTGGCGTAAATAAAACTTGCTCTCGCTGCCAGGCGTGGTGTGAAATGGCGTGTATAGTTTCCGCCGATGCTCCAACGCATCATTTTGAATGTTGAAGCAATTGGTCTTCTGTAAGGTGCGAAATCTCCAAAATAACTCGAAGTCCCGATTCCGAAGCCTGCCGTAGAATACGGAACAAAAATCCCCCTGCTTTGCGCCTGGGCGTCCCGGTTCAGTAACAAAAGCCCACAAATCATGATCATTACCAACGCTCCGGATACTTTCTTCAATTTAGATTTTCTACGCATTTTAAGATCAATTTTTTGCAAAAATAGAACAGTTGTTGGTTTTATTCAGGGTGTAACACCATTTCAACGTATTTAGCAATGATTTATTTGTAAGGATAAAGCTTTTTAATGATGTTATAGTTTGTCAGGTTTTTAGGCAAGCGAAGGTGCGCGAATTAAGTCTACACAATGCATTAACCCGCTTTTTGGCTGGAAAGAAAACAAAACTTCATTATCATTGTGAATGGAAAAAAGCCTTCTTAAATGATTTCAAGCACCAATCTTCGATTCGCTTACTCCGCTAAAAAAACGTTTAGCTTCCCGGACATTCAATGCAAGGATAAAGAAACGCTGCTGATATTAGGCCAATCCGGAAAGGGCAAAACCACCCTGCTGCATTTGCTCGCATTGCTGCTGAAACCCACTTCCGGCGACATCATGATTGCGCAAAAGTCCGTCGGCAACCTTTCGGCTGAGGAAGCAACAAAGGTGCGGGCGAAGAACATTGGCATTATTTATCAAAAACCGCATTTCGTAAGCTCGCTGTCCGTTATGGACAATATTTTACTTTCAAATTATTTGGCAGATCAGCCTCAAAACAAGCAAAAGGCACGATTATTGGCAGAAAAGCTCAGTTTTGCAGAACATTTGAACAAAAAAACTTCTCAATTGAGCCAGGGCGAGCAACAGCGCGTAAGCATTGCGCGATCACTCATGAATGATCCGAATGTAATCCTGGCAGACGAGCCGACTTCCAACCTGGACGATACCAATACGCAAAAAGTCATCACGCTTTTAAAGGAACAGTCCGCCTCCATTGGTGCAAGTTTGATCGTGGTGACGCATGATCAGCGTTTGAAAGACGAGTTTTCTAACCAGGTTTTTTTATAAATAACTGCCCTAATTCACGCAGCATGAATGTTTTTAAAATAAGTCTGGCTAATCTGAAAGAGAAAAAGCTGAATAGTTTTCTGAGTGCATTGCTCTTAACGCTCGGCATTGGCATGATTTCGCTGCTTCTGTTGCTTAACAAACAATTGGACGAGCAGTTTCGCCGAAACATTCGCGGCATTGACATGGTCGTTGGCGCCAAGGGAAGTCCGTTGCAATTGATTTTGTCGAGCATTTACCAAATCGATGCGCCTACGGGCAATGTTCCGCTCTCTGAAGTGGACGCATTGCGTAAAAATCCATTTGTAAAAACAGTCATTCCGCTTTCTATGGGAGACAGTTATCAGGGTTTCAGGATTGTGGGGACAACCCCAAAATATACGGAACATTTCCAGGCCAAACTTGCGCAGGGAAAGCTTTACAATGCTTCGATGGAAGTTGCAATTGGCAGCAAAGTCGCAGCGCAATCACAATTGAAAATCGGCGACACATTTGCCAGCTCGCACGGACTTGATGCTGACGGCGATACGCATAAGGAGAAAAAATACAAAGTCACAGGCATTTTCGAGCCGAGCGGTTCAGTCGTGGACCAGCTGATTATCACACGATTATCGAGCGTTTGGGACGTGCATGAACATGCGGAAGAGCATGGTGCGCACGAAGAATCGGACGAAAAACAGGTTACGAGCGCATTGATCCAGTTCCGAAATCCGATGGGGCTGCTTACAATCCCGCGTCAGATCAATGCGAACACTTCCATGCAGGCGGCATTGCCCAGCATTGAAATCAATCGGCTGTTTACTTTGCTCGGCGTCGGCATCGAAACGCTCCGGACGCTGGCTTTGATTATCATCACCATTGCCGGAGTCAGTGTTTTTGTCTCGCTATACAATTCCTTAAAAGAGCGGAAATATGAGATGGCGCTAATGCTTTCCATGGGAGCGACGCGCTCGCGGCTTTTTCTGATGTTGTTATTGGAAGGACTGATGCTCGCCGTGATTGGCTTTTTCGCGGGCATCATTGCCAGCCGCGTCGGGTTGTGGTTATTTTCAAGAGCGGCAGAGCAGGATTTTCATTATTCACTACGGAAATTCACCATTTTACCACAGGAAATCTATTTGTTTTTTGCAGCACTGTTTATTGGCTTCCTCGCGTCCGCATTGCCTTCGCTCGGCATTTACCGCTTGAATATCTCCCGGACCCTGGCAGAAGAATGATATTCTTTATAAATTTGTTAACTTAGTTAAATCCTAACCAAGACAAATCAAGCGCTGATGAAATCCCTAAGAATCATAATATTGCTTTTTTGCTTAACCTCTTTGTTGGCTTTTACACCCGCTTCAAATCCTGTTAAAGTGACCTGGGAAGTGTTGCGGGACGTGACTTTCAAAAAGAAGTGGTATGCCGAAGAATCCATTTATATGCTGCATCCAACTTTCGGTCCGAGTGTTCAGAAGTTGAAAAATCAGCAGGTTACGATTACGGGTTATATTCTTCCGGTGGATCTGGACGCCAATTTATATGTGCTTTCAGCATTTCCGTTCAGTGCGTGCTTTTTCTGCGGAGGTGCTGGTCCTGAGACGGTTATGACATTGAATTTCAAAAAGAAAGATGGTCGAAAGTTTAAGACGGATGAGCGTTTGACATTTGTTGGCACATTAAAACTGAATGCCGACGACATTTATCAAATGAATTATATTTTGGACGGCGCAGAAATCGCTGAGTAAGCGATTTTAAATTCCAATCAGCCTCCAAACGCCCGAAATAAAGAAAAGCACCAGTCCGACTGGTGTCAAAACTTTCCATCCCAAATACATAAGCTGGTCTACGCGCAAACGCGGCAGCGTCCAGCGCGCCCACATTTGAATCAGAATTCCGAACATTGCCTTGCCGAACAACCAGAAAAATCCCGTCAGATAACCAAACCAGGTTCCCGGTTCTCCGCTCGTCCAGTCCGCCAGTCTGACGGGCCCAATGTTAGGAAACGGCGTGTTCCAGCCTCCCAAAAACAAAATGGCGCCTAATAGGCAGACGAGCAGCATCATGCCATATTCTGAAAGCATAAACAATGCCCAGCGCATTCCAGAATATTCCGTGTGAAAGCCCGCAACAAGCTCGGATTCACCTTCCGGCAAATCGAATGGTGCGCGGTTGCATTCTGCCAGTGAGGCGATGAAAAAAATGACATAAGCCAGAAGCAAGAATGGATTTCTGACCACATTCCATGACAAAAACCCTCCAATGTGCGTCACGTCGACGCCGAGACTGCGCATGCCGAAGAGATAAACGGGCTCATTGGCATAGATTCCTTGCTGATAACTAATGATTTGCAAATCAAGCGTTTGCGTCAGCATAACCACGCATAAAATTGACAAACCCAACGGAATTTCGTAGGAAATAATCTGCGCAACGGCACGCATCGCGCCGAATAAGGCAAACTTATTGTTAGACCCCCAGCCTGCCATCAACAAGCCAATGACATCAACCGAGACGATTGTAAGCAAAAAGAAAACGCCAACCGACGCGCCCGAACCAGCTAAATCAGGAGCCAGCGGAACAACTGCAAAACCAGCGAAAACAGAAACGAAAATGACAAACGGAGCAATGAGAAAAAGCTTCCGATCGGCTGCTTTTGGAACAATATCTTCTTTTTGCAGCAGTTTCAGCAAGTCAGCGAAAAGCTGCAATAATCCCCATTTCCCAACTTCCATCGGCCCCATCCGATCCTGAATAAATGCGGAAACCTTGCGTTCCAGATAGACGCCGATCACCACAAAACCAGGGACGAGAAGAAGAAAAATAATGAGTGTAAAGGGGATCAACGGCTTTTTCGGATCTGGTGACAGCCGCAAAAGTAAGCAAAAAACTTACTCCTCTTCGTCGGGCTCACCGTTATATCCCGAATCCTGCAAAATCCTCGGCGCATTGTCTGTTTCCATCAATTCCGCAAGGGTTATGCCCGGGTTTTCGGCTCGAAAGCGGTTCACGATCCGCCAACCCAGCCAGCGGGCAATAGCACCCGGCACTTTTGGTCCGATTTCAGTTGTAAACGGCCTTTCTTCGATAAATTTCTTCTTCCTCAACTCCACTTTTTCATACAACAACTTCGCCGACACAAAGTAAGCCCAAATGTCGCGCTGGCTCGCATAAGTTCTCCGCAGGTTGTCTGGCGAATAACCCAAAATGAGATTATCGGGTGTGTTCGGCATCACTTGCTTTACAAATGCATAACCTTTTCCATAGCCCACCATATCGGCAAGCAGCGAATTATCAGTCGGGTCCATTTTGTTGAATTGATTGGACTCGAAAAATACAATGGATGGCACAATGTAATCCTTTTGATATCTACGCAATTGATAATCAAACACATCTGGACGGAATCTTGCGTCAGGTCCGCCAAAATAATCCAGACCAATGATGATCAGGGAATCGGAAATGTATAAATCGTTTCCTGTAAATCCGGTGCTGATGAACTGGACTTTCGGGATTTTAAATGCAGGAAAATGATATTTGATTTGTTTAAAAGCTTCGCCCAATGGATTTAAAATCGTTGTTTTGCGATCGCCGATCAGGCTGTCCAGCTGACTATTGAATGCTTGGAAATCAGGATTTTGAATTATGCTGAATAAATGGGCGGCAAGTTGATTTGCATCCGTCTGGGACTCGGCGAAATATATTTGCAGCAAATGCGGACGCTTGTTAAGAAAAACACTGACGTCACCGACCGATTTGCAAGCCAGCAATTCCTGATCAAGGTTTTCGGAAACAACATTAACAGTCTCGGTGCTCGTGTCCACCTCCAGTCGCTTGTCGGTGTTACAAGCTGAGAATAACATGGATACAACACAGAAAAACAGCAGAATTCTCATTGCTAAGCAACTAAAATGATGGATAAGGACTCAAAATTAGAAAAAAATCGGATAAGCATTCTGGGTTGCGGCTGGCTGGGATTTCAACTAGCTCAACGTCTGCTTGAACAACATATTTCATCGCATGTCAAAGGAAGCACGACGTCCGCAGACAAGATTAAGAAGTTCACTGAAAAAGGAATTCAGGGCTTTTTGCTGCAATTAAAGCCAGAATTTGAAAATACGGCAACGGACTTGGAATCCTTTTTCAATACAGATACACTCATCATTTCACTCCCTCCCCGACTGTCGAAGAACGAGCCTGGCTTTTATCAGCAACAGATAGAAGCTGTGGTCAGGGAAATAAAAAAGTCTCCCGTTCGGGATCTGATCTTTATCAGTTCCACTGGCATTTATCCTGAATTAAACAGAATTATGACCGAAGATGATGTCACAACACCTGAACAATCCGCTTCGCCGGATATGGTCGAAGCCGAAAATCTCATCCAGACATTGCGGCCCGAGCGGAATGTTTCCATCTTGCGATTGGGGGGTCTGATGGGTTACAACCGCATTCCCGGAAAATATGTGAAGGGACAAAAGAATATGACAACCGGCTCAATTCCTGTTAATTACATTCACCGTGACGACGCCGTGGCCATCATTCTGACGATTATAAAAAGTGGTATTTCAAATCAAACTTTCAACATTGTCGCGCCCATTCACACCACGAGAAGGGAGATTTACGAGGCTTCCTGCGCGCAATTTGGCTGGGAAACGCCCACATTCGCCGAGCCGGATTCCAAACCCGATTATAAGATCATTTCGGCTGAAAAATTTGCGCAACATTATGATTACGCGTTCAAATTTCCTGATCCTTTGCAATTTTATTACAGCTTGGAAGACTCTGATGCATAAAAAATCCGCAAGACAGATCCTGCGGATTTTTAACTACTTCTAATCTATTGTCATTGTGCGCCCAGCAACTCGGTAAGTTTGGTTTCCAATGCTGGTCCGCGTAAGTTTTTCGCAATTATCTTTCCTTCTTTATCAATCAAGAACGTGGCTGGAATGGCATTAACTCCATAACTCTGCGCAACGCCCGAATTCCATTTTTTCAACTCCGAGCCGTGCAGCCATTTCAATTTATCGCGTTCGATTGCTGTTTTCCAAGCCTTCTCATTATCGTCAAGTGACACGCCATAAATGTCAAATCCCTTGTCTTTGAACTTGTCATACATTCTCACAACATTTGGATTTTCCATGCGGCAAGGACCGCACCACGAAGCCCAGAAATCGATCAGCACAAATTTTCCGCGCAAAGAAGAAAGCGTAACCGGCTTTCCCTCGGGGCTGTTTAATGTAAAATCAGGCGCTTGCTGTCCTACCGAAACGCCTGCAACTCTTTTAACCTGACCAATAAATCCTTTGGCCAATGTTGGTGTCGGTTCAACTTTCGCGTAGTCGTCAGCCAACTTTTTCAAAATTTCAAGATCCGTGTCCGGATTCAAGAAATTATTAGCAGTGAAAAGCGCCACCAATGATGTGCCCATTTCAGGTAAAAGCTTCTTAATCACATCCAAGCGTTCCTTGTCAGCTTTGGCAAAGTTTTCCTGCACTTCCTGGATTTTCTTAGCGTCTTTCTTTTCTTCGGCTTTGGCATATTCCTCATTCCAAACCGTCACCTTTCCTGCAAAAGCGCGCATAAGCTGGTCTATTTGCGCATAATAGTCCATGTTTTTAGAGCCCTTAATCTCTGCATTTCCGCCATTTCCCTTTTCGTCCCTTGCCGTTCCGTCAGCAACAACATTGAATGTTTCACCGCCTTCTACAAGCAAGGTAACCTTTTGACGGTCAGCTATATTGAGTGCAAAAAAACTTCCCCGGTCGTTTTCAACGCCTTTCAATGCAAAAGAGCCATCGGCTGCCAGTTGTGTAGAATCAAGCTTTAATGATGATCCGCCGGCTGTTGCGCGTAATAGCGTTACTTTTTCGCCCTTCGCGCCATTTTTGACTTTACCATTAACCGAAAATTCCTTCGGCGAAAGCTGCTGTGCATGGACTTGCATGCTTAGTAATGCAATGCTTAATATAAAAATGCGCTGTCTGACAATTCCTCTCATAATGCTTTATTAGGTTTTGTTATCCCAATTTTGAAGTTAATAATTGACTAACAAGTTTGGGATCGGCGGTGTTATTTGATTTTTTCATAACCTCGCCAACGAACAGTCCCAATAAACCTTTCTTTCCTTTTTTGAAAGCGGCCACCTTGTCTGGCATTGCGTTAATTACCTCATCTACCAACGATTCAAGCTCATTTGTATTGCTGTTTTGCAGCCAGTTATTTGCCGAGGCAATCTCCTCCGGCGCACGTTCCGGCTCTGCCAAAAGCACTGGAAAAATTTTTTGAGTGGCTACCGAATTGCTCACGGTGTCCGACTCCACCAAATCAATCAAAGCCCCTAGGCGCTCCGGACTAATCGGAAAGTGCTCGATATTTCCTTCATGATCATTCAAATATGACTTAACCGGACCCATCAGCCAGTTGGATGCTGTTTTGTACGCGGGCGTTTTGGCACAAACTGCTTCAAAATAAGCTGCGATTTCTCTCGTGTCGGTTAGCACCATCGCGTCATATGCAGGAATTCCATATTGATTGGTGAATTTCTCCCGCAACTCGTGAGGCAATGCTGGCATTGAGGATCTTATGCCTTCAAGCCATTCGTCCGAAACAACGACCGGGCTGAGATCCGGATCGGGGAAATAGCGATAATCATTCATCGTCTCCTTCACGCGCATGCCGTAAGTTTGTCCTGTTTCGACGTCGAACATGCGTGTTTCCTGCTGTATTTCCTGATCGCTTTCCAACATGGCGACTTGCCGCTTTTCTTCAAAACTAATGGCGCGCATCATGTTCCGGATCGAATTCATATTTTTGACCTCAACCTTCGTTCCCAGCTTGCTTTCGCCCCTTTTCCGAATAGAAACATTGACATCGCATCGCAATGACCCTTCTTCCATGTTGCCATCGCTAATGTTCAAATAGCGAACCAGGCGGCGTATTTCGGTTACGAAAGCACCCGTTTCTTCGGCAGAACGCAAATCTGGCTCGGACACCATTTCCACCAGTGGCGTTCCAGCACGGTTATAATCCAAAAGTGTTTCCGTTACACTGCCATCATGCACCGATTTTCCTGCGTCCTCTTCTAAATGTATATGGTGAAAGCGAATAAACTTTTCAGTCATTTTCCCCACTTCATTCTTTGTGGTTATGGTCACGCCACCATTCCCGCAAATGGGTTTTTTGTCCTGAGAAATCTGGTAACCTTTTGGCAGATCGGGATAAAAATAATTTTTCCTGTCAAAAATGGTTCTCTGACTTATTGAACAGCCACACGCCAGTCCCAACCGGATCGCATATTCGACTGCTTTTTTGTTAATCTTAGGCAATGTTCCCGGCAACGCAAGCGTCAGCGGGCCGATATTGGTGTTGGGTTCCGCCCCGAAAAGGTTGCGGTCCTGGGCAAAAAGCTTTGATTCCGTTAAAAGCTGACAGTGCACTTCCAGCCCGATTACGGTTTCGTAAGTGGCCAAAAGTTCATCCGTGACGTCAGAAGGATGCAGTGCGTTTTGAGTCATATTAAATTACAAATGCTTTCGCGAAGATACGAATACGGGCCGTCCATAGCATGAACGGCCCGTATTTTCTAAAAATGTCGGCTTACTATTATAAGGAGTTGATCCAGTTGGCAATCACGACGATATCGCCTTTTGGAACGTGAGCCATAGGTGCCATTGGAGGATAGCCAGGCCAATGTTCAGGTTTTGGCGCATGAACCAATTCTACGATTTGTTCCGGTGTGTATTTTTTCTTGGCAACATCTGCATAAGCCGGTCCGATCACCTTGTCATATGGCTGATGGCAAGCAAGACAAGCATGTTTATTAAGCAATGCAGAAACGTCAGCCGGCACAGGTTTGCGTTTGGGAGCCGCTGCTGCAACAGGTGCCGCGGCCGCAGGAGCCGCCTCGGTAGATGCTGACCCAGTGGATGGTGCTGCATCAGCGGCAGGTTTTGCTGAATCGCCCGCTGCTGGTGCAGGAGTTTCTGCCGCAGGAGCCGCCGCTGCTTGCACAGGCGCAGGCTGATTTTTTCTTTCGTTTTCCAGATCTACAAGTGCAGTTTCCTCTCTTGATTTGCTTCCAGATCCGTAATATTGATCATATTTCTGCTTGTCTTCCTCCGAAGAACAACCGATGAAGAACGAAACCGCCAGTGCTATAAGCGCCAGTGGGGTACTTTTTTTAAGAGTCATTGTTTTTAAATTAAGAATTTCCGCCAGATTAAGCATTCGCAAATAAATGCACACGAAGAAAGTAAGTTTGTGCTACATTTCCTTCAAATTTAAGACAGAAATTGGTAGCGATCAGTTTATAAGCATAACTTATTTCTTTGTCCTCCAATATCTTAATAACGCAGGATAGGAATAAATTTTTTCAAAAAATATACTAATTTTCAAAAGCAGCATTGTGTATAAAACTAAATGTTATTACTTTTGCAGTCCTATTTGTAAAAACGATGTAAAGCAATGGCTAAGAAAGGTAATAGAGTACAGGTTATATTGGAATGCACAGAACAAAAAGATAGTGGTGTTCCTGGAATGTCACGTTATGTGACTACAAAAAATCGGAAAAATACGCCTGGCCGTATGGAATTGAAAAAATTCAATTCATTCCTGAGACGCTATACAGTCCACAAAGAAATTAAATAAGTTTTTTAACTTTAAAAGATATACAGACATGGCAAAGAAAGTAGTTGCTACCCTGAAAAAAGAAGGCGGAAAAGCATTCGCTAAGGTCATTAAGGCCGTTAAGTCTCCAAAAACCGGAGCTTACACGTTCAAAGAAGAAATCGTTCCTTTGGACGGTGTTCAAGGCGCCCTGAAAAACTAAGTTGTTCAGGTTTCGATATCGAGTTTTTTGAAAAGTCCCTTTTGGGACTTTTTTTGTTTTATTTTTGAACGCACTTACACGATTTAAGACCTTACCACATTCCCACCGTTATGAGCTTATTTGGTTTTTTTTCAAAAGAGAAAAAAGAAACATTGGATAAAGGCCTGGAAAAAACCAAAGACAGTTTCTTTGGCAAACTTTCCCGTGCTATCGTTGGCAAAACCACCATTGATGAAGATGTTCTGGATGAACTGGAAGACATTCTTGTAAGCTCGGATGTGGGTGTCGAAACGACGGTTAAGGTCATTAAACGCATTGAAGAGCGGGTTGCGCGAGATAAATATGCGACCACAGCTGAACTGGACGGCATTCTTCGGGAGGAAATTGCAGCATTGCTGACGGAGAATAAATCCATTGATATCAAGGACAGCTTTGAAACGGATCATCTTCCAAAACCTTTCGTGATCATGGTTGTGGGTGTGAATGGTGTTGGAAAAACGACAACAATCGGAAAACTGGCGCACCAATTTCATCAAAGAGGCCATAAAGTTGTGCTAGGCGCGGCCGATACATTCCGTGCTGCGGCAGTGGAACAGCTCAAACTCTGGGGAAAACGCGTTGACGTTCCGGTCATCGACCATGGGATGAACACGGACCCTTCCGCCGTGGCTTATGATGCATTGAAAAAAGGAATGGAAACAGGCGCCGATGTGATCATTATCGACACAGCCGGACGTTTGCACACAAAAGTGAACCTGATGAACGAGCTTTCGAAGATCAAACGCGTCATGCAGAAGATCATCCCGGATTCACCACATGAAGTTTTGTTAGTTCTTGATGGCAGCACAGGGCAAAATGCGGTAATTCAGGCAAGAGAATTTACAAAAGTCACCGAAATAACCGCACTAGCCATCACCAAACTGGATGGAACAGCGAAAGGCGGCGTTGTTATCGGAATCTCCGACGAATTTAAAATCCCGGTGAAATACATTGGTGTAGGCGAAAAGATGGACGACCTGCAAGTTTTTGACAGGAGTGAGTTTGTTGATTCTTTGTTTAAGAAAATTGGCTGAGCATCTTACATTTTTTATCTTTGATCATGGGCAAGACAAAAATATCCAAACAGAACCTTGTAATCTCCGGGGCACCCTTGACTAACGATGAGTTCAAAAATATGATTCGGGATGCGGAAAAGGGCCCATTTTTCAGCATGCAGGAAACAACCCAAATCATCGTTAAGTGGAAGTCGAAATACGCGAAGTAGTCATAAGTCAGGAAGCATTATTAAGTTTAGAAGAGATATTTGTTTACGGAATTGAGACTTTCTCCTACGTTCTGCTTCATTATTTGTCGATGAAATCTACGCTAGTATAGCAGGCCTCTCCACAAATTATTTTCATCATCCCGAGGGCAGGCAGCTTGTAACAAAGTCCAAAAAGTATAGAAATATTCGGTGCGGGAGCTATTTGATCATTTATAAGGTTACACCATTACGGATCGAGGTTTTAAACATCATTCATTCGAGTCGAAGCATTTCGAATATAAAATCTGTTCGTAAGATTAAAATCAAATCTACATAGTTAGTTTACTTAAAGCTAAAAGCCAGCCGCGGATAGCTCCTATCAATGAAAACCAAAGGAATAGTTAAGAATAAAGTCAATATTGTTACGCTGGGTTGTTCTAAAAACCTGGTGGATTCAGAAGTGCTTTACACGCAGCTCAAAGGAAATGGATTCGCCGTTGCGCATGAGTCGAAAAAAGATGATTCGCAGATTGTTGTCATTAACACTTGCGGATTTATTGATAATGCAAAGGAAGAATCTATTAACACGATCCTGCGCTACGCGGATGCGAAGGCAGCAGGAATGGTGGATAAAGTTTATGTTACAGGCTGTTTGTCACACAGATACAAAGACGAACTCTCCGTAGAAATCCCAACTGTTGATGCATGGTTTGGCACAAATGAGCTGCCCCGACTCCTCAAAACACTCAAAGCAGATTACAAGCACGAGCTCGTCGGCGAACGCTTGCTCACCACGCCTACACATTACGCTTACCTGAAAATCGCGGAAGGTTGCGATCGTCCTTGCAGTTTCTGCGCGATCCCTATTATGCGCGGTGGTCACGTTTCTCGATCCATCGAAGAGTTGGTGAAGGAAGCAAAATCCCTGGCAAAACGAGGCACAAAAGAATTGATCTTAATCGCCCAGGATCTGACTTATTACGGTCTTGATATTTATAAAAAAAGAAATTTATCTGACCTGCTTGCACAGCTTTCCGATGTGGAAGGCATTGAGTGGATCAGGTTGCAATATGCTTATCCAGCCGGATTTCCAATGGACATTCTGGATATTATGAATGAGCGCAGCAATATTTGCAAATATCTGGACATGCCACTGCAAACGGGCTCGACGGAAATTCTCAAATCAATGCGCCGCGGCATTACGCGCGAAAAAACAGAAGCATTAATTGAAACAATCCGTGCAAAAGTGCCCGACATTACATTGAGGACCACTTTGATCGTTGGACATCCCGGCGAAACGGAAGCATTGTTCGATGAAACTTACGATTTTGTTGAAAAAATGCGCTTTGATCGCCTGGGTGCATTTCAATATTCTCATGAAGACAACACGCATTCTTACACCATGCCGGATAACATTCCTGCCGAGATTAAGCAAGAGCGCGCAGATGCCATTATGGAGTTGCAACAAGGCATTTCTTATGAATTGAACCAGCAGAAGATCGGAAATACTTATAAGGTGCTTTTTGACCGTAAAGAAGGCGGGCATTTTATCGGACGCACTGAGTTTGACTCGCCAGAGGTTGATAATGAAGTGCTTGTACCAGCCAGTCAATATGTTCGGTTGGGCGATTTTGCGCAGGTTAACATTACTTCGGCCGAGGAATTTGACTTATACGGATCGGTTATTTCCTGATAACGCTTTCTGGCTCATTTTGTCTTTACTACATTTGCGGCTTATTCAGAAAAAGCACATCATTCGAAAATATGTTACAACGCATTCAAACCATTTTTCTAGCCCTGACAATCATTGGAATGGGCATTTTTCTTGCCTTTCCGATCTGGACAAAAGTTTCAGCAGCCGGTGAAGAAAAGGCTGATTTGACCGCAATCAAATTGACGCACCAGGTTACCGCAGTTCAATCCAATGTTCAGCCGGTTTATTACTTGATCATTTTGGCAATATTAGTCGCCGCAGTTGCTGCTTATGCCATTTTACAATATAAAAACAGGGTTTTGCAGTCAGCGCTTTGCGCGGTTAATTCCATTTTGATGACCATCATCATGGGACTTGTGATCTATTTCACATTCTACAAAACTGCCAAGCTTTTTGACCCAAACCTGCCCGGAACGTATGAAATTGGCTTCTATGGCCTGGTTGGTGCAATGTTGGCCAATGTTTTTGCCAATCGTTTTATCCGGAAAGATGAACGCGAAGTGCAGCAATCGAAGCGGTTTAGGTAACATTCGCCTGTCAGCCTGAGCGGAGTCGAAGGCACGTTACCAAGCCAGTAGCGCGCCTTCGACTTCGCTCAGGCTGACAAAACAGGTTAATCAGGCTGACAAGCTCAAAGCTTGCGGCACTACACCAACCCTTCCCTCAACAAATCGTGCAAGTGGACGAAGCCTAGTATTTGATCCTCTTCCACAACCACGACCTGCGTAATGCTGCGCGATTGCATGAGTTCCAGAGCTTTAACAGCATATTCATCTGGCGAAACTGAGATGGGCGACTTTGTCATGATGTCCTGCGCTTTCAAATCCAAAATCGCATTTCCATCAAACTGTTTGAGCATGCGCCGCAAATCGCCGTCCGTGATGATTCCTGCCATTTTGCCATCAGCATTGTTGACGGCAGTTGCTCCCAACCTTTTGGAAGTCATTTCTAATATAATTTCCTGCAAACCAGCATGTTCCCTAACAACCGGCAATGCGTTGTGCGGATAAATGTCGCATATTTTGAGATAAAGCCTTTTGCCCAAAGCACCTCCCGGATGGAATTTGGCAAAATCATCATGCGTAAAACCTCTTGCTTCCAACAAACAAATTGCCAGCGCGTCGCCCAGCGCCATGGTCACAGACGTGCTCGTGGTTGGCGCAAGATTCAATGGGTCAGCCTCTTCGGGAGCGAAAGCGTGCAGAATGTGATCCGCATTTTTGGCCAGATAAGAGTCCTTGTTGCTGACCATCGCAATCATGGTCACGCCAATTCTTTTTAAAAGCGGAACGAGCACTTTAATTTCAGCCGTATCGCCGCTTCGGGAGATCACGACGACCACATCATTGTCCTGGATCATGCCCAGATCTCCGTGAATGGCGTCGGCAGCATGCATGAAGAGTGCAGGCGTTCCGGTGGAGTTTAATGTTGCAACTATTTTCTGCCCGACAATGGCGCTTTTGCCCACTCCCGACACAACAACCCGTCCTCCACAATTGATAATGGCATATACGCAGTTTTCAAATTTTTCATCAATCAATCCGATCAGATTATGCAATGCTTCTGCCTCTTGCCGTAATACTTCTTTTGCTATTGACTGAATATTTTTTATTAATTTCAAATCTGAAACACAGTTTTATTGGAACCAATGGGATTTTTAATTTCAAAAGCAAAGATATAGAAGTTTGAGATAACCATTTTGTTAACAGAGTATGGTAAAGAATGTTGATGCAGTCGTTTTAGACACGTTAAAAGATAGGCTAAAAGAAATATTTGGGTACAGTCAGTTCCGGGGTGAGCAAGAAGTTATCATTCAAAACATCCTTCTTGGTAAAAATACTTTTGTGATTATGCCCACCGGAGCGGGAAAATCGCTTTGCTATCAACTGCCTGCTCTTGTCAGCGATGGTCTGACGATCGTTATATCGCCGCTTATTGCATTAATGAAAAATCAGGTTGATCAATTGACTGCTTTTGGCATCAATGCTCAGTTTCTCAATTCTACGCTTACCAAATCGGAAATGAACCGGGTGAAAAGCGATGCATTGGACGGAAGTCTGAAATTGCTTTACATTGCGCCCGAATCACTAACAAAAGAAGACAACCTAGACTTCCTAAAAAAGGTCAAAATATCGTTCGTAGCCATTGATGAGGCACATTGTATCTCCGAATGGGGCCACGATTTCCGCCCGGAATATCGCCGCATTTACGGCATCATTGAAAATATAGGCAAGCTTCCTATTATCGCGCTTACGGCCACTGCCACGCCAAAAGTGCAGCAGGACATTCGCAAAAACCTGCAAATGGAGGAAGCGGAAACGTTTAAATCTTCATTCAACAGAAAAAACCTTTACTACGAAATCCGTCCCAAAAAGGATGTGAAAAAGCAGCTGATCCGCTACGTTCGCAACAATAAAGGCAAGTCGGGAATTGTGTATTGCCTGAGCAGAAAAACGGTTGAGGAAGTTGCGGAACTGCTTACCGTCAATGACGTTCGTGCATTACCGTATCATGCGGGATTGGACAGCAACACGCGCATGGCTAATCAGGATGCATTCCTGAATGAAGAGGCGGATGTCATTGTGGCAACTATTGCTTTTGGAATGGGAATCGATAAGCCGGACGTGCGATTTGTGATCCATTATGATGTTCCCAAGTCGCTGGAAGGTTATTATCAGGAAACGGGGCGCGCGGGAAGAGATGGACTGGAAGGAAATTGCCTCATGTTTTACAGTTATGAAGACATTCAGAAGCTGGAAAAATTCAATAAAGATAAAACGGTCACCGAACGCGACAACGCGCGCCATTTGCTGAACGAAATGGTGGCCTATTCTACATTGGGCGTTTGCCGCCGCCGTCAATTGTTAAGCTATTTCGGAGAATATCTTGAAAAAGATTGTGGATTTTGCGACAACTGCATTAAGCCAACAGAAAAAACAAAGGTTCAGGACGGCGTAATTCTCGTTTTAAGAGCAGTTCAGCTCACCGAGCAACGATTCGATGCCGATCACATTGCGGACGTCCTGACGGCTTCGGAAAATCAATATGTAAAAAGTTACGAACACGACCAGCTTGATGTTTATGGCAAAGGATTGGAACTGAACGAGTCGCGCGATTACTGGGTTTCGACCATTCGCCAGCTTGTGATTTTCAATTATTTGGAAAAAGACATTGAAAATTACGGCGTAATCAGATTAGGAGATAAAGGCGCAAATTTCCTGAATGATCCTTACCCAGTGACGCTCCACAAGGATCATAACTTTGACCAAGAGGAGATTAAGCCGGAGGATGATGATAAGGATGCGGCAACCGGAGGCGGAAGCGCGCACGCTTATGATGAAGCACTTTTGGGAATGCTCAAAGCGCTTCGTAAAAAGGTCGCGAAAGAGAAAAACCTGCCTCCTTATGTTGTTTTCCAGGACCCGTCTTTGGAAGAAATGGCAACGACTTATCCCACAACCCAGCAGGAAATGGCGCAGATCAATGGCGTCGGGATGGGAAAGGTGCAGAAATTCGGCCGCCAGTTCATTGACCTGATCACGCGTTATGTTGAGGAAAATGAGATAGAAACGGCCAAAGACGTTGTAATAAAGTCAACAGTTAATAAGTCTAAAATCAAAATATTTATCATTCAGCAAGTTGACCGCAAGGTTAGTCTGGATGAAATTGCAGAAGTGAAGGATCTGGCGCTTGCCGATGTTATCGAAGAAGTTGAACATATCTGTTACTCAGGCACAAAGCTCAACCTGGATTATTATATCAATCAGGTTATTGACCGGGAAAGGCAGCAAGACATTTATGATTATTTCATGACTGCTGAAACGGATAATATAGCCGCTGCGTTAGGTGAGTTTGCCAATGACGAGATCAGTGAAGAAGAATTGCGGCTTATGCGAATCAAGTTTTTATCCGAACTCGCGAATTAACATTCCGGAAAAACTTGTTATCAGTGTTAGTGAACCAATTTACCATTTATGAACATACTTATATTGGGATCAGGCGGAAGAGAGCATGCCTTTGCCTGGAAAATAGCCCAAAGCCCTCTTTGTGATACCTTATTTGTAGCGCCTGGCAATGCAGGAACTGCGGGTGTTGCAACGAACCTCTCTATATCTTATAATGATTTTGATGCCATTGCCGGTGCGGTTTTGGCAAATAATATTGAATTGGTCATCGTTGGCCCGGAAGAGCCGTTGGTGAATGGGATTGTTGATTATTTTGAATCAAGAGAAGATTTATCAAAAATTAAAGTAATCGGGCCCAATAAAGCAGGCGCGCAACTGGAAGGAAGCAAGGATTTTTCGAAACAATTCATGCAGAAATACGGAATCCCTACTGCATCTTCCAGAACCTTTACAATTGAAACACTGGAAATCGGCGCGGAATATCTGGAAACTTTGCCGCTTCCCATTGTTTTAAAAGCAGATGGTCTTGCTGCCGGAAAAGGCGTAATCATCGCTGAGAAGCATTCAGAAGCAGAAACAGCTTTCAGAGAAATGCTTGTGGATCACAAATTCGGCGATGCTGGGAACAAAGTTGTGGTTGAGCAATTCCTGAAAGGGATAGAATTATCCGTTTTTGTTCTTTCTGATGGAGAGCATTATAAAATTTTGCCCGAAGCAAAGGATTACAAACGCATCGGCGAAAACGACACAGGGCTCAATACAGGCGGAATGGGTGCTGTGTCGCCAGTTGCATTTGCTGATGCCAATTTTTTGAAAAAAGTGGATGAGAAAGTGGTTAAGCCTACTTTAAACGGCTTAAAAAGTGAAGGAATCAAATATGTAGGTTTCATTTTCATTGGCTTGATGAACATTAAAGGCGAGCCCTTTGTGATCGAGTACAATGTAAGAATGGGCGATCCGGAGACAGAAGTTGTCATTCCGAGAATACAGTCAGATTTTGCTATGCTCATGGCCTCGACGGCGAAGGGGACTTTGAATGATTTTGATTTGCAAATTTCCCCGCAGGTGGCCGTGACGACCGTGGTTGTGTCAGGAGGTTATCCAGGAGATTATGAAAAAGGAAAGGTAATTTCCGGCAGCCAAAAAGTAGAAGATGTGTTTTTATACCACGCAGGAACTACTTTTAATGGAAACACCGAAGTCGTGACGAATGGAGGAAGGGTGATGGCACTTACTGGCCTCGCCAATTCCCTCGAAAATGCGGTTCATAAATCGCAGCGTGCAGCCCAGGCTGTGCAGTTCGAAGGGAAGTATTTCAGACACGATATCGGTGTGGATTTAATACGTTATAACGATTGAAGATATGAGTAATTATGGGATGTGGATCATGTTCATCCGGGGGATGCGGTTCTAATGGATCGGCTGTCTCCGGATGCGGAAGTAGTGGCACCTGCGGAACAGGCGGGTGTAATAAAATGAATGTCTACGATTGGTTGAGCCACATGGATGTGCCTGTTAGCCAGCGTTTTGATGTCGTAGAAGTCAAATTTAAAGGAGGAAGAAAAGAATATTTTAGAAATATAAATCAGCTGGAATTTATCACCGGCGACTATGTGGTGTGTGAAATGGCTTCTGGCCAGCATATCGGGACTGTTTCTTTACAAGGCGAGCTCGTAAGGCTGCAAATGAAGCGTAAAGGAGTGGTTATCAATGATGACATGCATGTGCTTTACCGCATTGCAACAGAGAAAGATCTCGATAAGCACACGCAGGCAATGGCACGGGAAATGCCAACGCTTTACCGGACGCGCGAGATCATTCGTGAGATGAAGCTCAATATGAAGCTTTCTGACGTCGAATTTCAGTCTGATAACACCAAGACGACGTTTTATTATTCTTCGGAAGAACGCGTCGATTTCCGCGAGCTGATTAAGTCACTGGCTTCGGAATTCAAGGTTAGGATTGAAATGCGGCAAATTAGCCTGCGTCAGGAAGCGAGCCGTTTGGGCGGACTTGGCTCTTGCGGCCGTGAATTGTGCTGCTCAACCTGGCTGACTGATTTCAAGAACATTTCAACCGCAGCAGCGCGTTACCAAAACCTTTCGCTGAATCCAGCAAAGCTTTCCGGGCAATGCGGTCGCTTAAAATGCTGCTTGAATTACGAGCTCGAAACTTACATTGACGCTTTGCGGGACATTCCGACTGTGGATGCGCCGTTGAAGACCAAAAAGGGAAATGCGTTTTTGCAAAAAACGGATATTTTCAAGAAGATCATGTGGTTTGGTTTCGATAAGGACACAAACTGGTATCCGGTGGCGATTAGTAAAGTGATGGAAATCATGGAACTGAACAAGAAAGACATCATTCCCGAGTCACTTGAAATTCTGACGCCTCAGGCCGAAAAATCACTTGACAGAGCTCCTGGAAAAATCAACAGCGACCTCGAAAACCTCGATAAAAAATACAGCGAGGAGCAAAAGAAGAAGAAAAAGAAAAAAAGCAGATCTGGGAAAAACAAGAACAATGCCAATAAACCGCAGGCTTCTTCGCCCCAGAAAACTGATTAAAATCTAATAAATTATTAAACTGGAAGGAAGTCAAGACTAGGCGTTGCCGATAAGGCACTAAGTTTAGCGCTTGACTTCCTTTTTTACGTATCCCGCCCTATGAAAAAGCATATCGAGCACCTCTACGAGCTGTCAGGCAAGAAGTCCCGCCGCATCATTGGTCTCATGTCAGGAACGTCACTCGACGGATTGGATATTGCGGTTTGTCAGATTGAAGGCAGCGGAACCGAGACCGTCCTTGATCTGGAATATTTTACAACCGTTCCCTACACGGACGATTTCCGAAACGAAATTCTGCAAATATTTGCCAAAAGGCAGATCGACTTTCAGCAGCTTTGTTTGCTCAATCCCTACATTGGATCAACGCACGGCAAAATGATTCTGGAAAGTTTGCAGGCCTGGGACATTTCTCCAGAATACATTGATTTGATTGCAAGCCACGGACAAACCGTTTTTCACGCTCCAAAAAAGCAACACAAAATTCCGGGCTTTCCTAATGCAACATTGCAGATTGGCGACGGCGATCACATTGCCATGACAACGGGGATTACAACGCTAAGCGATTTCAGACAAAAGCACATTGCAGCAGGCGGCGAAGGTGCTCCACTGGCGGTTTACGGTGATCATTTTTTGTTTTCCAAAAAGGGCGAAAACCGGGTCTTATTGAATATGGGTGGCATTGCTAATTTCACTTTTTTACCCGGAAACCTTGATACGAACGCGATTTTCACAACTGACACAGGGCCGGGAAACACGCTTCTGGATGCTTACACAAAGCGCTTTTTTCACAAACCTTACGACGACAAAGGCGCAATTGCGGCCAGCGGGACAGTGAATGAAACATTATTACAGGCATTAAAATCGTTTCCATTCTTCAAAGCACCTTTTCCTAAAACGACCGGACCCGAAGTTTTCAATTTTGATTATGTCGAATCAGCCATTCAACAATGCAGGCTTGTTTCGCTTTCAAGAAACGACATCATCGCGACATTGACCCAGCTCAGCGCGGAAACGATTGCGGACGCCATCAAGAGCATTATGGTTCCCGACGCTTCTTATTCTATTTATACAAGCGGCGGCGGCGCGCATAATCCGACTTTGGTGAAGGGCATTTCGGAAGCATTGAGTCGTCCGGTTATGAAAATAGATGAGCTCGGGATTTCCGGTGACGCGAAAGAGGCCGTTTTATTTGCTGTTTTAGCCAATGAAGCTGTTGCGGGTCAAGAAATGCATTTCGGAGAAAAAGAAGGCGTTCCGGGTGTTTCAATGGGGAAAATTTCATTTCCTGGCTAACCGGAGCATATATAAAGTAATTAAGAGATCATGTACGACATTACGATTATTGGCGGAGGCATAGTCGGCCTGGCCACGGCGCTCAGAATTAAGGAGCAGAAACCCGCATTGAAACTCTTGCTTCTGGAAAAAGAAAATGAGGTTGCCAAACATCAGACTGGCCACAACAGCGGCGTGATTCATTCCGGACTTTATTACAAACCGGGCAGCCTGAAAGCCACAAACTGCATTCGCGGATATCAAATGCTGATCGACTTTTGCAATCGGGAAGGCGTTCATTATGACTTGTGCGGGAAAATCGTGGTCGCAACAAGTGAAGAACAAAAGCCTCTGCTTAGAAGCCTTTTTGAACGTGGAATCCAGCATGGTCTGGTAAAAAACAGAATGATCTCGCAAGCCGAAATACGTGAGATCGAGCCGCATGTGAAGGGTTTGGAAGGGATTTGGGTGCCTTATACAGGGATTATTGATTATAAAGCTGTTTCGGAGAAATATGCCGAATGTCTGCAAAAGCTTGATGGGGAAATACGTTTTGGAGAGAAGGTCATTGACATTAAAAATCGCAACACGCATTCCGAAGTCGTGTCGGCTTCGGGTAAAATATTTGAAACGAAACTGATTGTCAACTGTGCAGGTTTGTATTCTGATAAGGTTGCGCAATTGACTCAGCCCGATGACATTAAGGTGAGAATCATTCCATTTCGCGGCGAATATTATAAGATTAAGCCTGAAAAACATTATCTGGTCAAAAACCTGATTTACCCCGTTCCAGATCCGAATTTCCCGTTCCTGGGCGTGCATTTTACGCGTATGATCGAAGGCGGCGTGGAAGCCGGACCTAATGCTGTGTTTGCGTTCCGCCGTGAGGGTTACGACAAACTGGATTTCAATTTTCCTGAACTAATGGAGTCGCTTGCATGGCCGGGATTCAGAAAAGTGGCTTTGAAATATTGGAAAACGGGCATGGGTGAATATTACCGATCATTCTCAAAAGCTGCATTTACAAAAGCATTGCAAGGCCTGATTCCTGAAATCCAAAGCGACGATCTGATCCCAGGCGGAGCAGGAGTTAGGGCGCAAGCCTGCGATTACGACGGCGGATTGCTGGACGATTTCTCAATTATCGAAAACAAGAATGCAATCAATGTCTGCAATGCGCCTTCGCCAGCAGCAACATCCTCATTGTCCATTGGGCAGACCGTTTCTGAAAGGGTTTTAGCAAGAATATAGTTTGGATTGACATTAAAAAAGGCCCTGCTCTCGATGAGAAAGCAGGGCCTTTACTATGATTTCGAAGTGCGTTATTTTATGCGCCTTCTCTTCCAATTTTACTGTTTTTCTTACCGTAACCGAAGTAAACTGCCAGTCCGATTGCAAGCCAGATCGCAAGTCGATACCAGCTTTCAACCGGCAGGGAATACATTAAATAAAGACAAACTACGATTCCCATAATTGGCACGAACGGAACCAATGGTGTGCGGAAAGAGCGTTGCAGATCAGGTCTTTTCACGCGAAGCATCCATACGCCCACGCATACAAGGCAGAATGCAAAAAGTGTCCCGATGCTCACCATATGCCCCAAATCACTCACTGGAACAAGTCCGGCAAAAATGCTTACAAAGCCCATGAAGAATAGATTTGTTTTCCATGGCGTAGCAAATTTAGGATGCACGTCGCTGAAAAATTTCGGCAAAAGTCCGTCTCTGCTCATCGAATAGAACACACGGCTTTGGCCTAAGAGCATCACAAGCATTACCGAAGTGTAACCCGCAAGAATTGCAATGATCAATGCAGTTTGGAGCGAATCATAACCTGTTTTGGCAAAAGCCGTTGCAGCTGGCTTGGCATCATTTGCGAATTCAGTATATTTTACCAAACCAGTCATTACGTGTGCAAAAAGCACATACAAGATTGTACAAACGACCAATGATCCCAAGATCCCGATTGGCATTCCTTTTTGTGGATTTTTGGCTTCCTGAGCTGCTGTTGAAACCGCGTCAAAACCGATGAATGCAAAGAATACAACCGCAGCACCCGTCGCGATTCCTGTCCAGCCGAAGTTTTCATAATTCCCTGTGTTTTCAGGGATGTAAGGAACATAATTCTGTGGGTCGATATGGCTCCAACCCAGCGCAATGAAAATCAATACAACTGCTACTTTCAAAACAACCAGGAAGTTGTTCAAAAAAGCAGAACCTTGCGTTCCTCTGATCAGAAGCAGCGAAAGCATGCACACAATGAATATGGCAGGCAAATTGATGATTCCGTTGTCGATAACCGTTCCATTGCTCAATTTCACAACTTCAAAAGGCGAACAAACGAGTTGGGTAGGAAGATGAATGTCAAATTTGCTTAAAAATTCAAGCAGATAACGTGACCAGCTTACGGAAACGGTTGCCGCTCCCAATGCATATTCCAACACAAGGTCCCAACCGATGATCCAGGCAACAAACTCTCCCATTGTGGCATAGGAGTAAGTGTAAGCGCTTCCTGCAATGGGAATCATGGAAGCAAACTCAGCGTAACAAAGGCCGGCAAAGCCACAACCCAAAGCTGCAAGTATAAATGAAATGGTAACTGCTGGTCCGGAATGTTCAGCAGCAGCAATTCCGGTAAGTGAGAAAAGACCGGCTCCAATAATCGCGCCTATTCCCAAAGCAACCAAACTGGTTGAACTAAGTGAACGCTTTAATTGGTTTCCCTCCCCCGTTGATTCAAGTAATAATTTGTCAATAGGCTTTTTGACCCATAATTGATTTGCCATAAACGCGTTTGTTGTAGTTATAATAACATCGTATAAAACTAAAAAGAAAATTTGCCATTTGGAGATATAGACAAAATAAAAAGGGGAAAAGTACGAAACTTGACCCCTTTTTATTCTCCTAAATCCCTATGCTTTAATCTTTTTGCCTACTATTGGTGTAGTTGTTTCTGCCACAGCAAGCGCAGGTTCTTTCAGCTTTTCTCGCTGCAGTAAGTCAACCACAATAGGGGCCGCTACAAACAGAGACGAATATGTTCCGACGATAACCCCAAGAAGCATACAGAATGTAAATCCGCGAATTACAGCTCCTCCGAAGATCATCAAAACAATCAAAACAAGGATTACTGAGATACCCGTCACAGCTGTACGGCTCAATGTACTATTCAATGCGTTGTTGATTACTGTTGGCAAGCTTTGTCCGCGTGCTTTATCATCTTTCAAATAATCCCTGATACGGTCATAAATTACAACTGTATCATTCATTGAATAACCGATCATTGTAAGGATTGCACCAATAAAAGCCTGGTCGATATCCAATGACCATGGTAACCATCCGTTAAACAATGAGAAAATAGCCAGGATGATGATCACGTCATGTCCAAGTGACACAACCGCTCCATAACTGAAAGCAAGTCTTTTGAAACGGATAAAGATGTACACAAAGTTGGCAGCCAGTGCTAGTAGAATCGCATAAACAGCCGACCAAAGCGTGTCATTTGCCATTGTAGGCCCTACTTTATTAGAGCTAACAATTGAAGCCGGATTGTTTGGAATCTTCTTAATACCCGCCAAAATTTTCGTTTCAGCCTTTTGATCCGCGTCCGGAGTCGTTTCTTCGATCAGATATGCCGTTGTGATTTTCACCTGATCCTGTCCACCGAAAGTTTTCACCTCCGTAGTTGAGCCCAGTTCTTCATCCATAATGGTTCTCAAATTATCTGCATCAACAGATTCTTGAAAACGAACTACATAAGTACGGCCACCTTTAAAGTCGATGCCTAAACCGAACCCTTTGAAAATGAATGATCCGATCCCGATTGCAATGATGATAGCAGAAATAATATAAAAACGACGGCGCTGCGAAACGAAATCAAAGTCATTGTCTTTAAACCAGTTTTTGGTCAAGCCCGAATAAAAATGAAGGACTTTTCCTCTCTTAATCTGTTGCTCAAGAAACAACCGCGTGATGAAAATCGCGCAGAACAGCGAGGTAAGCAAACCAAGAACCAGCGTTGTTGCAAACCCAAGCACAAGTCCGGTTCCCAATGTATAAAGAATGATCCCCGTCAACAGTGTCGTTACGTTGGAGTCAATAATGGCGGTAAGCGAATGTTTAAAACCGTCTCTTACAGCCTGTGCAAAAGGTTTACCCGCTTCGAGCTCGACCTTGATGCCTTCATAAATAAGCACGTTCGCATCCACGGCCATACCAATGGATAACACGATACCCGCAATACCCGAAAGCGTAAGCACCGCACCCAGCGAAGCCATAATTCCCAAGAGGAAGAATAAATTGATCAACAACGCCATATCTGCGATCCAGCCCGCTTTGCTATAATATGCGAACATGAAAATGAGCACGATCAGCAAACCAACCGCTGATGAAATAAGTCCATCATTAATCGCCTCAGCACCTAGTGAAGATCCCACGACTGCTTCCTCAACGATGTGTGTTGGAGCAGGCAATTTACCGGCTTTCAAGACATTGGACATATCTTTTGTCTCGTCCACTGTAAAGCTTCCAGTAATGCTAGAGTTACCATTTGGAATTTCTCCTTGCACTGTCGGAGCCGTGTAAACCAGGTTGTCAATGATAATTGCAACCGGACGGCCAACGCTGCGAGCAGTCAATGAACGCCATTTGCGAGCACCTTCTCCGTTCATACGCATTGTAACTTCCGGACGGCCACGTTCATCATAATCGTGTGTTGCATCAACGATCACGTCACCTTCCATTGCTGGCTCGCCATTTTGTTTTTTGATAAAATACAATGGCAAGATCAATTGGTTATTAACGCCTTCCGTTCCTTTGCGGTCCCACATGAAAACGAGGTCAGCTGGGAACAATGCTTTCACTTCGGGGCGGCGCAAAATTTCGCTTGCGCGTGCAGTGTCTTTCAGGAAAACACCCAATCCTTGCGGCATTGGGACGAACAAGTTGGTTAATGCAGCGCTTTGAGCAGCAATTGCTGACGAATCCGTTGCAGTTGAATCAGCCGATTTTTGTGCCAGCTGAGCAGCAAGGCCACCGTCTGTTTTCTTCGTTGTATCCGTTGAAGCCGCAGCAGTGGTTGCTGTTGGTTTTGAAGTTGCTTTTTTAATTTCTTCCTGTTTAGCAAGATATTTTCCCAACCCGTCCAATCCGGAAGCGAGTTCGTTGGTCAAATAAACCTCAGAAAATTCAAGTTTTGCGGCACCAGAAAGCAAACGACGCACACGCTCAGGGTTGTCAACGCCTGGAAGCTCAACCAAAATACGGTTTTGGCCTGGCAAGCGC
Organism: Dyadobacter sp. CY326; assembly: GCF_021390515.1. Classification (GTDB taxonomy): domain Bacteria; phylum Bacteroidota; class Bacteroidia; order Cytophagales; family Spirosomataceae; genus Dyadobacter. The sequence continues at coordinate 178,202 of NZ_JAJUXI010000010.1, read as the reverse complement.
TGAATGTTGGGGTTTGTTACGCCAAATTTGTCAATACGCGCCTGAGTGATCTGGAATGCACGATCAATGGAACTATTTACCTCAGTGTTAAGCATTTTGATCACATCCCCATCGGATGAACTGCTGCTGATCTTACCTCTGTTCGAGCTTGTTGCAAAAAGTGCTGCCAAACTCGAATTAGGAGCAGCTTCTTTATATGCAGCCGCAAAGCGATTGACAAAAGTGCTGTTGCTTACTGTTTTATCTTCTCCCGCTTTTTTCAATGCATTTTGAAAAGCGACGCTGCGCGCGTTTCCGCCAGCCATTCCTTTCAAGATATCACCCGGAGCAACTTCCATTACCACGTGCATCCCGCCTTGAAGGTCAAGGCCAAGGTTTAATTCGCGCTCGGTTACTTCTTGCAATGTGTGTCCCAAATAGACATCTTCACGCCATAATGAGTCGATATAGCGTTGTTTCTTTGCTACATCTATTTCTCCTTTTGAGTCAGTTGCATAAGCAACCGCCTTGCTTTTAATGTTCCTTGAAACAAAAGTAAAAGAGAGATAATAGACGCTAATCAGGGCGATCACGATGGTCAGCCCAATAATTCCGTTCTTATTAGCCATTATTGTTATTAAAAAAATTGAATTTACTTATGAGAAAAGATGGTGGAGATTAACCCCGTAAAAGATAATCCTGAAAGACGATCTGACTTCGCGAATAAAAAGCGGTTGCAGTGCACTAATGCGCACATATCAGATCGAGACAGCGAAGAACTGCCTTGAAAAAGAGCTTTAAGGAGCGTTAGTGACTATAAACCGGCCAAAGATCCTATGGAAATAGGAAAACGGGAAGACCGATTCCTTGAAAACAACCGAAACAACCGACTCTTTGACAACAAAATGCCAGATCGGCTGCGGTAAAAAATAGAAGTAATGAGAAAAATCAAATGATAAGGCAGGCGTAATAACTGCGTCCAGGGACAATGCACTTACTTTTGCCTGGCTTTGCTCCGTTGATTGGGAAGCATTCTTTTTAGTAAAATCTTTCCCAACCGCTTTTGCGTGTGCAACCTGTTTTTGAGCGAAATCCGATTGATCAGACCATGAACGCATTCCGGCAGCCATCAAAAGCATGATGGCAAGCATGAAGCTCATTGTCTGATTAATAACTCTTTGCGCTCTCACTGTCGGCATTCAGGTTCTATATAAACCGCAAATTTTAATCTAAAAAATTACAATCGCAAGCTATTTTTTCAAAGCGATAAGAAAACCTTTCCAGGAGACTTTCAAGACGTATACGTTTAAAAGGTTACAAAAAGGGATTAAGCGGCCGATTCACGCGATTACTCTTTTAACCTCCCGTATTTTCTCATGATTTGAAGCACTTGTTCTTTCGGAAGTTCGTCGACCTTATGGCCTTGCGTGCCTTCGCTCGTGGTTGCCATAAAAAGTGAATTGATTATGGCCTCTTCTGTGGACTCAATGGCTGCAAGGAAAAGCGGTGAGATTACATCATTGTGTAAGTAAGTGGCAGTAAATGTTGGTTCGGCAGCTTCGTGCATCACACGGTTGGCGGTTGAAAATGCGATAACATAATCGCCGCTTCCATTCGAAGCAATGCCGCCAGTTTGCGCCAAGCCCATGATCACGCGTTTTGCAAGGCGTTTTAGATTTCGCGCATCCAATGGCGCATCTGTGGCCAAAACCATCATACAGGAGCCATCCGAAGTTTTGTCCAGGGATTCTTTGAACGCAAATTTGCCCAACTCCTCTCCCACCGGCACGCCATTGACTTTCAGCACGCCGCCAAAATTTGTTTGCACCAAAACGCCGACTGTATATCCGCCCAATTTCGCAGGCAACTTTCTTGATGCTGTCCCAATGCCGCCTTTCCAATTAAAACAAACTGTTCCCGTGCCTGCCCCAACATTCCCTTCCGCCACAGGGCCGCTTTCCGCTTGGGCTAATGCATTCAAAACATGTTCCTTTCGCACATGCCGCCCACGAATGTCATTTAGAAAACCATCATTGGTTTCACCAACGACTGGATTAAGCGACCTTACATTTTCGTTGCCCATTTGTCCCAATGTCCAATCAATGATCGCATCTGCAACCGTGGGAACGCTGAGCGTGTTTGTAAGCAGGATGGGCGTTTCGATTGTTCCAAGCTCCTCCACCTGCGAGTAACCGGTAAGTTTGCCAAAACCATTTCCAATGTAAATCGCTGCCGGGACCTTCTGTTGAAACAGATTTCCGTCATGCGGGATTATTGCAGTGACGCCCGTGCGGATATCCGCTCCTTCTGACAGCGTAACCTGTCCTACTTTTACGCCGGCCACGTCCGTAATGGCATTGAACTCGCCGGTTGGTAAGATGCCTATTTTTATCCCTAACTCACGCGGCCGCTTTTGCGCCGACACGGTTAATGAGAAAAGGCAAAAGAGGATGAGGACAGGCTGTTTCATAGCGAGGATTTGTAAACAATAAATATAACAAAAATCCACTGGAAAACGGGATTTCCAGTGGATCAGCATGGTTATGAGTAACATTAATCTTCGTCCGGACGGGCTTTTTCGGGATCAATGATCGTTTGTTTCCGGCTTACGGCAGAAGCGCCAAAAAGTCCCAATGCTTTTATTCCTTTCGGATCGGCATTAACGACATTGGATTTAATGTTTGTGATCGGCACGGCAAACAGCCCCCCGTTTCCAGCCTGCTCTCTGATTTGTTTCAAAAACTCAAATGTCTCATTCGTAATGCTATGCAGCTCAACACCCACCGAAGCTCCTGCCGAATAAAGCGAATCGGTTGTCAGCGACTCACGGATTGGCAAAATGAAAATTAACCCGTCCGATGGCGCGCCTGAACCAAAAGCTGCGTCATAAGCAATGGAAATGTTCACCGCTTTGTCAATTGCAGGCTTACCATTAATTAAAGGCTTAATCCAGTAAGTGTCACCTTCGCCAACAAAATCTCGCGCGTAAAATTGCGCTACATAACCTTCCTGAGGCCCTTTATCAGGTTTGAAAGGGAGTTTTTCTTTTCGGTAAACAATTGAATCTACGGTCGGAACGCGCTTTAATTCACTTTTTGCCGTGTAAATGTCCGCCTGATTTTTGATTTTCAACGAATATGTGCGTCCGATATGGCCCAATGTGTCTGCATTGGTTTTTCCCCAAATATATTGACCATTTCCAGCCAGATCCTTGAACTCGTAAACCTTGCCTTTGTCATCGGTTACCGTAACTTCCGCTCCTAAAACGGGCTTGGCGGGGCCGTTGTTAAAATAGCTGGCAGACCAATTTAGTTTGATGGTTTGCGGACCTGCTTCGTTGGTGATCCAGCCATCAACTACAAGTTGTTCTGGTCCCGTTTCGGTTTCCAGGTCAATCACATCTTCGCATCCTGCCAGGAGAAAAAACGACGCAAATAGCAAAGGAACAAAGGCTACTTTATTAATAATGAATGTATTAAGGATATTTTTCATGTCGATTATAATCTTACCAATTGATTTGGTTGGCTAATTAAAACTTGAAGTTATATGTGATCGCAGGAATTAAGCTTCCTATCACCGAATAACGAACGGCTTCTGTTTTCAGCGGCGTGTCTTCGTTGGCGCGGGTGTAGACAGAGAACGGATTTCTGCGGTTATAGACATTGTATACGGAGAACACCCACTCGCCCTGACCCACATTGAACAGCTTTCTTTTCGATTTCAATGTTGCAGCAAGGTCCAGACGGTGATAGGCTGGAATGCGGTTGTTGTTTCTGACGCTGTTAATGTTGTTGCCAATTGGCCATCCGCCCCATTCGTAACGGTTGGTCGGGAAGGTTGCAGGCGTTCCGGAAGTGATGGTGAAGTTGGCTGAAAGCGACAACCTTTTCCCCATTTCATAAATCGCCACGGAAGTGAAGTTATGCGGCTTGTCAAATCTTGCAGGAAACCAATCGTCATTGTTGACCGTCTCAATCAGACGCTCTGTCCTGGCCAATGTGTAACTGATCCAGCCCGTAAGCTTCCCTTTATTCTTTTTCAAATAAAATTCAGCTCCATAAGCGCGGCCTTTGCCAAAAAGCAAGTCGCCCGCCACATATTCGTTCAACAGCAGATCAGAACCCGGCACGTAATCGATCTGATTGTAGAGCTTTTTGTAATAGACTTCTACAGACGCCTCATAAGTGTTATCCTTGAAATTCTGGAACCAGCCCAATGCAACCTGATCTGCTTTTTCAGGAGCGATATTTCCGGAACTCAAAGTCCAGACGTCCAATGGTGAACTTGCAGCGGTGTTGGACAAAAGGTGCAAATATTGCGCAGTGCGATTGTAACTTGCTTTAATAGAAGCTGTTGATGATAAGCCAATATTTAAAGAAGCACGCGGTTCCCAGTTACCATAACTTTGGATTACATCGCCTTTTTTATATTGCTTGCCGGGAAGCACAGGAAATTTCCGCTGTCCTTTTTCTATTTCTATGTAATCATACTCCGTGCCCGGCCCGAGATTTCTGAAATAAGAATATCGAATGCCATATTGCAATGAAATGCGGTCGGAGAATTTTTGCTCGTTACCAATGTACAAAGCCGACTCATCTGCATAGCGCGGTTCCAGGCTGATATCCGTGTTTTCACCTTCCGAAACTGCGATGGCTTTGCCGGGACGCGTATCATAATAAATATACTGTCCGCCGAAAGTCAGCTGATTATTGGGTGTAATATAAAAGGTAAAATCGGGCTTAATGCTCGTGCTGATGATCTTCGATTTCCAGTCAAATTTATCCTTTGCGTCCGGTTTGTTTTGATTTTGACCTAACGTGTAATCATAATTGCTGTAATAACCGGTCAGGTTCATGAACAATTTGTTTGAGAAAACGTGGTTCCAGCGTGCTGTGGCCGTTGCATTGCCCCATCCAAAACCAAAATCTCCACCTCCAAAAACGTCTTTACCAAAATAACCGGAAGCAAAGAATGTGTCTTTTTCACCGATTTTGTAATTCACTTTGGCGGTAAGATCGTAGAAATAGAACTTGGAATCTTTCAGGTCTGAATTGAGGAATGGCTTTGCCAAAACGTCAATGTAAGAACGACGTCCCGCGACGATGAATGACCCTTTTCCTTTTGCAAATGGCTGTTCGTAAGTTAATCGCGAGAAGATTGTGCCCAACCCGCCGTTGATTTCACGTTTTTTGGAGTTTCCTTCTTTCATCCTCACATCCAGAATAGAAGAAATGCGGCCTCCATATAAGGATGGAATTCCACCTTTGATCAGCTTCACATCTTTTACAGCATCCGGGTTGAAGACTGAGAAAAACCCAAATAAGTGGGAAGAATTGTAAACCGGCGCTTCATCCAAAAGAACCAGGTTCTGAGAAATATCACCGCCGCGAACATTGAACCCGGATGCGCCTTCACCGACAGACGTGACGCCTGGCAATAATTGAATGCTTCGGATCAAATCCACTTCTCCCAGCAATGCAGGCATTTTGCGGATTGTCTTCATTTCCACCTTGTTGACAGACATTTCAATGCCTCTCACATTCTCATCTTCTTTTTGCGTCGAGACAGTCACTTCCTGCAAGTCCGTGCTTTCGTCACTCATTTCAATGCTGACGGTCCTGTCGGTGTCCAGGTTAGCGGTTTTTTCAACTTTTTGATAACCAATGTAAGAAAACACCAGCGTGTAATTGCCTTCGGGAAGCGTCAGCGAATAAAAGCCGTAAGGATTGGTAACAACGCCCGTTTCGGCCTCCCGAACGTAAACTGAAACGCCGATCAAACCTTCGCCGTTAGCCTGGTCCTTGACATAGCCGCTAACCGTGTGCCTGTTTTGGGCGGTGGCGGCGCTAATGCCAAAAATCAGTAAGAGGATGCATTGAGTAAGTACTTTGTTTTTCATGGGCTTTAATTTCAATATTGAACTTTTCCTATTCCTATGACAACCTTAGGGACGTATACCCTCCCGGATTGCTTCAAATTTTTTACAGGCCATTGATTTAACGGCAGACAAAGCACGTGTTAATCAGGTTAATATGGTAGAAAAAAATGATGAACTTACCAAAAAAGAGAATAAGTGGACAAAAGCTGAAAACGGACGACTAGAAAAGGAATAGCACTTTTTTATGAAATTTTTGTGACGACACCTTTGTCGGTGCACAGGTCGAGGAGTTGTGACGATGTTTTTTGAAGCAAAGGATGCACAAAGTCGGGAGCAATTTCAACGAGGGGAATGAGGGTAAAAAGGCGGTCCTGCAAGCGGGGATGTGGGAGGGTAAGACGGGCGGTGTCGAGGATGAGGTTGTTGTAATAAAGCAGATCAATGTCAATCACACGGGCGCCCCAGCGTTCGAAACGCACGCGGCCGAGCTCGTGCTCAATGTCTAATAGGATGGTTAGAACTTCGTCAGGAGTAAATTCCGATTCTATGCGGATAACCTGATTGAGGAAAGCAGGCTGATCCGCCACGCCCCACGGCTCGGTTTCGTAAACGGAAGAGTGCGCAATGATAGCGCCAACGCGGCTGGCAATTTGCTGGTTCGCTGCTTCGAGCACCAGCGCACGTTCTCCCAAATTTGAACCAAGAAGAAGAAATATGCCATTGCTGTCAGCCATGATCCTGCGCGATGAAAGTGGTGAGCACGGTGCATGAAAAAAGGACTTCCCGGATAGGAGAAGTCCTTTTTTAACTCGTAAATGTCTTTAGAACGTAAGCGTTCCTTTGTCGTATGCTTTTTGAATCGTCGCTTCGATACCATTCTTATTAATAGTACGAAGTGCGGATGTAGCTACTTTCAACGTAACCCATTCTCCAGACGAAGGAAGGAAGAAACGTTTCTTTTGCAAATTCGGGAAGAATTTGCGTTTTGTTTTATTATTAGCGTGAGAAACGTTATTTCCAACGCGAGTTCTTTTACCTGTGATTTGACAAACCTTAGCCATAACTTGCAATTTTTCCAAATGAGGGTGCAAAGATGCGTAATTAATTTTTTTTGACCAAACTTCAATAAAAGAAATTTGAAAAAATACAGCATTACCACCTCATTCTGAACCCTACGCCATGAATATTATCAATTTTAATGTCCGGATCTGCCGAAAGATATTTCCTTAATCTTGATATAAAAACATCCAGACTGCGGCCCATAAAATAGTCATCATCACCCCAAATCGCCTTCAAAAGTTCGTCCCGGCGAATGACCTGGTCGGGCCTTTCGGCAAGGAATTTGAGCACTTCGGCTTCACGAAATGTAAGGTTCTGGCTGCTGCCGTTAATGGATAATGTAAGCTTTTGAAAGTCAAAAACATATTTGCCGACTTTACTCGAATCGGGCTTCATTGCCAGTGGCTGCTCCGATTTGCTGCGACGCAAAAAAACGTCAATGCGGAGTTTTAACTCTTCAATGCTGAACGGCTTGGTAATGTAATCGTCCGCACCGAGTCGAAGGCCTTTGATTTTATCTTCTTGCAAAGCGCGCGCTGTCAGAAAGAGGATCGGCACCTGACTGTCGGAGTTGCGGATTTTTTCGGCCAATGTGAATCCGTCCATCTTAGGAAGCATGATGTCGAGCACGCAAATGTCAAAGTGATCTTTGCCGAATTGTTCCAGCGCTTTCACCCCGTCCGGCGCGTGAACGACCTCAAAATCATATTCTTCGAGGTTATCCTTTGTTGCGAATGCAAGATTGGGATCATCTTCGACGTACAAAATTCGTTTTTTCATTATCCTTGTTTCTGAGGAATGGTGATGATAAATGTGCTGCCTTTGCCCAATGTGCTTTCCAGATCAAGTTTCCACTGGTGTGCACGGGCGATTTGTTTAACATAACTAAGCCCGATCCCGAACCCTTTCACGTTATGCACATCGCCATAAGGAATGCGGAAAAATTGGTTGAAAATCTTTTTACGATATTCAGGCGCAATGCCAATGCCCTGATCCTGAACCGAAATCACCAGACATTTGCCTTTGTTATAAGTTTCAATTTTCACGTCCGGAACGTCATTGGAATATTTCAATGCATTGTCTATCAGGTTATTGACCATGCAACGAAAGTGAAATGGATCTGCCTCTATCAATGTGTTTTGCGCATGATTCAGAAAAGCGATTTTGTTCTCATAAGGCAACAAAACCGACTCAATAATGTCCTCAATGCGCATCGTTTCCTTTTGTAAAGTCAGCACATTTCGTTCAGCTTTTGCCATGGAAAGCACCATTTCCACCTGTCCCTGCAATCGTAAAATCTCATCCTGTACAATCTGAACATAGCGCTTATGCCGCTTGGGTTGCAAGATAATGGTCTCGGAATTAAGCACGTCTGCCGCAATGCGGATCGTAGAAATGGGCGTTTGGAGCTCGTGGGTCATGTTATTGACAAAATCCCGCTGCACTTCTGATAACTGTTTTTGCCTCAAAATCACGAAGAGCGCGTAAGCAAAGAAGGAAACGGCAACGAGCACCAGCGTCGATGACCAGATTGCCCCATTGAGCGTCCCGGCGAAATAGGCGTCCTGCTCAGGAAACCGCACGCCGAAATAATAGGGATATTTATCGGTTTTGATCCAATTAGACGTTTTCGTGGGGACCTTATCATTGTTTTTGGTGCTGAGCGTCATGCCATAACGCATGCGATTGGTCGTACAATCATATATGCCGACTTCAAAATCCGTGATCAGGTTATTTTTTTGAAAACTGTCTTTAATGAAATGTTCCAGCAGATCGGGTTGCGTGGTCGCGTTGGTGTTGACCAAAAAATATTCGGGGGATAATTGCTCGACCGGATTTGTCGTCTGCATAACGCCATTGACATTGGCCAGCTTGTTTGCCACATCCTGCAATGCCACGTGTGCATTCTGGTTAAACTGCCGATGCCGCAAGTCCAATGCCTGCTTTACCCAATAAATCTGCGTGATCACCACGCCGATAATGAGCAGCGCGGAGAAAACAGTGAGTAATTGGATGGTGCGTCTTGACATTGCGCAGGATTAACGTTCGTAAGCTTGTTTATTGTGAACAGATCTCAGGAATAATAAAGCAAAAGTCCTTCCAGCGGTGATTTGAGAATTCTTCCGGGCTTCAAACCCTTTTTTTCTAAAACCGACTTTAAAATATCCTGATAATAAAAGGCAATAGACCCCGTAAAATGAATAGGAACGGACTGTGCTTCCTGATGTTTAGAAATGTATTTTTCTGTAAACAATGTGAATGCATGATAGACGAGGGTTTCCAAAAATGGCTCTTCCCTGTTTAACGCGATAAACTTCGAAAAACTTGCGAAATAGCGATTGGGATAAGGTTTTTTGTAAGCATTGTCCAAAACAGAAAGTCGGTGAACCTCCGGAAATTGCGCGGCAAACTTTAAATGTAAATGTTCCGGCAACTCATTTTGTAAAAAATGAACAACCAATGTTTTGCCTAAATGAGAGCCGCTTCCTTCGTCGCCAAGCCAGAAACCCAGCGATCCAATCGAACGGACAATGTTTTCGCCATCATAATAAGCATTGTTTGCACCTGTCCCCAAAATACAAGCCAAGCCCGGCTCATGCCCGCACAACCCACGCGCCGCGCCGAGCATATCAGAAGCAATTTCAATCGTTCCGGCTGTTGCAATGCATTTTGTCAATGCCTCAAAAACTGGTCGGCTCGACTGCTCATCTGCGCAGCCCGCTCCGAAAAAGTATATTTTTCCGACGGGCCAAGTCAGATTTGGCAAAACTTCCTTTTCCAAAACAGGAATAATTTCCTCCGCCGTCTGGTAAAACGGATTGATCCCTGCTGATTGGAACGAACACTCACCTTCCGGACTTTTCAAAACCCAATCGGTTTTGGTCGATCCGCTGTCGGCTATTAAATATGAGTCTGCTTGCATAAATGTGTGGGCTGTTTTTCAAGACTGCAATTTTCCAATGGCATTGAACCGCGCGAAAACCTTTTCGGTGTGTGGCGCATCGCCTAGTTCCTTTGTCAGGTCCTGGCCAGCCCAGTGTTCATAATGATGTCCGTTTCGCCAGAGTCGGGAAGCGCTCACGTCGTAAATAATGCCTTTGTATGCACACCAGATTTCTTCTCTGTCCTGCCCGTTTCTGAGTGCTAATTGTGCTTTCGTATATTCTTTCAATGCTGCCATTTGAGCCGCAATTTAGCGATAAGCCATCTTCGCTTGGAAATTAAAAATCATCTTGGATGAATATTTTGATAATAAGACTAAAATGTAAGAACTTGGCGTTCTGTTAAAGAATTTCAAGAAAACAAAATATGAAAAAAAGTTACTCTCTATTTTGGTGTACAATATTGACACTGACGCTGATTGCAACCGGATGTAAGGAGAAAGTAAAGCCAGTTTCAGAGCGCATTGCAAAAGCCTGGACGGCCGAATCTGTAAAGCATGGACCAACGGTCGTTTATACAAGAGGAGGATCTACGAATTCAATCCCGGCATATTCTGCATTCAGATTGACGCTTAACGATGCTTCGGGCACCAAAACGGTTTCTTACACAGAATTTGACGGAAGCACTTTCACCGGAACCTGGGATTTGGATGGTGATAGTAAATTGATCCTAAAAGACTTAACCCCACAACCGACCGGCAGCGGCGGCACCATTGAATTTGCAATTACATCCATTGAAGATTCTAAACTGGTTTTGACACGTTTGAAAACAAGTCCAAAAACAGGCGGAACAATCAACGAATACACATTGAGCAATCCATAACAGCCATAATACTGGTCTGTTAGTCTCATCCATATACAGCGAAGCCATTTCTCACGAGAAGTGGCTTCGCTTTTTTTTAGCTAATTTTGCATCATGGAAACAAGAACTGAAATCAGCAGCCTGGGTGAATTTGGGTTGATAAAAAGGATAAATAGCGGAATTAAAACAACATTGCCCGACACGATCAGAGGAATCGGTGATGACGCGGCGGTGATTGATACGGGTGAAGAATATGGTTTGCTGTCTTCGGATTTAATGTTGGAAGGCGTGCATTTTGACCTTACATTTTTTCCTCTCAAACATTTGGGATACAAGGCCATCGCCATCAATGTTTCGGACATTGCGGCCATGAACGGCATTCCGAGACAAGTGACTGTGAGCATTGCATTGAGCAACCGCTTTTCGCTGGAAGCAATTGACGAATTATATGAGGGAATGAAAGTGGCTTGTGCGGATTTTAATGTAGACCTGGTTGGCGGCGACACTTCTTCTTCCAGATCAGGATTGCTGATATCTGTGAGCGTTTTTGGAAAGGTTAATAAGGATAAAATCACTTACAGAAATACGGCGAAACCTAATGATCTGCTGTGTGTTACCGGAGATTTGGGAGGCGCTTATCTTGGTTTGCAATTGCTGGAAAGAGAGAAACAGGTTTTTCTTGCTAATCCCGACATGCAGCCCGAATTGGAAGGAAAAGATTATGTAATCCAGCGGCAGCTTCGTCCGGAAGCGCGTATGGACGTCGTATATGAGCTGGCGGAAGCGGGCGTTGTGCCCACTTCCATGATCGATGTGTCGGACGGACTTGCTTCTGATTTGTTGCATATATGCGCTCAATCTGGCGTTGGCGCGGTGGTTTTTGAAGAAAGAATTCCGATTGACGAGCAAACTTATCTGGCCGCCTCCGAGCTGAACATTGGCCCGATCACGGCTGCAATGAATGGTGGCGAAGATTATGAATTGCTCTTCACCGTTTCTCAGGCCGCATATGATTTGATCAAAAATAATCCTAAAATAAGCTTCATCGGCTACATCACAGGCGATAAGACAGAAATCGTGCTGCATACGAAAGGAGATAGCAGAGTTCCCATCACGGCGCAGGGTTGGAGCTGAGAAAAGATTACACTGAAAGGAAAGCATAGCCATTGGTTATGCTTTTTTTGTTTTTGGATATGATCCAAATCATTTGCATAACCGGATTAATCGAACGCAACCATCGGAAAGCTTTGCTCGTATTCACGACAAACCAATTCATCTCTAACAATAAATTTGAATCCGATGAAAATTTTCCAGCTTTCCCGCATGCTCATTGCCCTGGGGTTTGTCATGTCCGTTGCCATATCCTGCTCGGATGACGACGACAACACTGATCCGGATCCAATCCCGGTTGCCAACGATGTCCAGCTCAAAGACAATAGTACTTTGGGAAAAATATTGACTGATAAAGATGGTAAAACGCTTTATTTCTTTTCAAAAGATGCAGCAGGAACTTCCAACTGCTCAGGCAATTGCGAGGTGAACTGGCCCGTTTTTTCTGTTGCTGACCTGACTAAGCTTAAAATCGATGCCGGCCTTACTGCCAGTGACTTCGCGACCATTACCCGTGCGGACGGCAAACCACAGACCACTTATAAGGGATGGCCTTTGTATTATTATAAAAATGACGCAAAAGCCGGTGATGCAGTTGGTGATAATGTAGGTGGAATATGGTTTGTCGCCAAAACGGATTACACCGTAATGCTTACCAATGCGCAATTGGTTGGCCTTGACGGTAAGTCTTACAAAGCTGATTATAAGGAAGGAACGGCTGAAACTCAGTTCTTCGTGGACGACCTGGGACGCACATTGTATGCCTTCGCCCGCGATTCTTCCAACAATAATAATTACACGACCAATGACCCTGTGAAAGATGCAACCTGGCCGATATATGTTGCTAGCGAAATAAAAAGCATTCCGACAGGTGTCGACAAAGCATTGTTTGCGACCATTGAGGTGTTTGGAAAAAAGCAGCTTACTTACAAGGGATGGCCACTTTATTATTTCGGGCCCGACGAAATGAAAAGAGGAATGACCAAAGGCGTGAGCGTTCCGCGCCCTGGCGTTTGGCCGATTGTTAACAAGGATTCACCGAATGCGCCTAAATAAATTTAGCTTATTACGAGAATCGGAAAGTGGCAGCCATTGGCTCGCCACTTTTTTATTTGCCCCAATTAGCGACCAGTTTTTCAAACAATTGCTGTAAAAAAAGCGTCTGCTTCCCTGCCTCCCCGCTTCCCACAGGCAAGTCGCCGATCTGAACGATTGGCATAACCCATTTGGTTGTGCTTGTTGTAAAAACCTCATCGGCCATAATCACTTCTTTATACAAAACCGGACGGATTTCCACTTCAAAATGTGACTTAGCAAGCTCCATAACCACTTTTCTTGTAATTCCTTTAAGAATGTTGCGATCGGATGTGATGAGTTTGTTGCCTTGAAAAATGAAAACATTGCTTCTAGTCAGCTCGCTTACTTCACCTTCTTTGTGAAAAAGCAAATCTGCGGCCTGTTGGCGGCGCATTTCATCGGCCATTAAAACCATGTGAACGTAATTCGTGCTTTTGATTTCTGGCAGATCGCGCACATATTCGTAAGGCAAGACTTTGATCCCTTTCAAACGGCCCGCAGGATTATCCTGTGGCAATGCCTCCGTGCGGATCAGAAAATTGGGCTGAACAACATTCACACTGTCCGGCGCGTAGCCGCCCGTGAGCACAAAGCGAAAAGCAACTTCCTGCTCCCCCGACATTGCATGTAAATCAGCCAGCACTTTTTCAGTGTCGGCCTGCGAAATGGGCAGGGGAAGTTTCAACAAACGTGCAGAATTTTCAAAACGCTGCCAGTAATCATTCCACCGGAACGGAATGCCGTTATATGTCCTGAAATAATCGAAAAGGCCGAAACCGCGAAGCAAGCCAAGATCATTGGTTTTGAAAACGGGGCTATCGATAGGGAGAATGTCTCCGTTAAAATATTGGTGAAAGGGCATGCCGGGTGATTATTATATGATCAGCGGAATCTCAAAGTTATTAATTTTCCCTACTTTGCATACATATCTGATCAAATCAAACCGTTACTACATTACCGTTGGATCTGTCATAACGGATCTTTTTTACTCTGCGAATGATTAAACCTGAACAATTACTGCAGGCGCTGCAAACTGAATTTGAAAAACAATCCTACGGTGAAAATCCCACGGAGCTTTACGAGCCGATTCGCTACATTATGGCACTTGGCGGCAAGCGTTTCCGGCCGTTGATGACTTTATTGGCGGCTTCAATTTATCTGGAAGATTGGGAAAAAGCTATTAAGCCGGCCATGGCGGTGGAAGTTTTTCACAACTTCACGCTCATGCACGACGACATCATGGATCAGGCACCGTTGCGAAGAGGCAAGCCTACGGTGCATGAAAAATGGAATGCTAACACGGCGATTTTGTCCGGTGACGTGATGTTGATCAAGGCATATGATCTTTTGCTCGACATTCCGGCGGATAAATTAAGACGCGTTTTGGAGCGATTTAATAAAACTGCTGCCGAAGTTTGTGAAGGGCAACAGCTGGATATGAATTTTGAAACCCGCTGGGACGTTACCGAAGAAGAATATCTTGGCATGATTCGTTTGAAGACGTCGGTTCTCCTCGGTTTTGCATTGGAACTGGGCGGAATTATCGGTGGCGCTGATGAGGAGTCAATCAGCCTCTTGTATGCTGCGGGTGAAAATATGGGAATCGGTTTTCAATTAAAAGATGACCTTTTAGATGTCTATGGCGATCCTTCCAAGTTTGGAAAGCAAGTCGGCGGGGACATTATTTCAAATAAAAAAACCTTTCTGCTGATAGAAGCATTGTCCAAGGCGAATGCGAATGCTAAGTCGGAACTGGACAAATGGATCGGTCAAAAAAGTTTTGATAAAAGTGAAAAGGTTGCGGCAGTGACCGGCATTTATGAAGAACTGGGCATTCGTTCTTTTACGGAACAAAAGATCCAGGAATATTTTACAAAAGGGCTTTCGAGCCTGCATGCATTGAAAATCGACGATAGGCGTAAACAGCCGCTGCTGCAATTTGCCCAGCAACTTGTAGAGCGGGAAAAATAGAGTAACCCAACAAAACATTAAGTTAATCATGTCAGTAACCCTCCTTCTGGTCATCATCACCTGCGGCATCAGCTATTATGCATTGAACAATTACAGTTTGATGGACAAATTGATCCTTAATCCGGCGAGGGTCACCAGGCGCAATGAATATTACAGATTTGTTACATCCGGCTTTATCCATGCCGATTTTGGCCACTTGCTGTTTAATATGCTCAGTCTGTGGTTTGTAGGCGAAGGAATTGAAAGGTTGTTCGGCGCACTATTTGGCGCAAGCGGAACATTGTATTATTTGTTCCTTTACATTGTCGGGATCATCGTTTCGGACATTCCGACTTTTCTGAAACACCGTAATAATTCCAATTACAACTCATTAGGCGCTTCCGGGGGCGTTTCTGCGGTGTTATTTGCAGCCATTCTCTTTGCACCAACAATGACTGTTTCGCTTTATTTCTTCATCAAAATGAAGGCGTTTATTTTCGGGATCTTGTTCCTGGGATATTCTTTTTACGAAGCAAGAAGGGGCACAAGCTATGTAAATCACAGCGCGCACATGGTGGGGGCAATCTTTGGGATGGTGTTTATGGCAGTCGTTTACCCGGCTTCTGTTCCGGGTTTCTTTGCACAGATCGGCGAATGGATTGGCACGCTAAGGCCTTGAAAGAAAGCTAATTACTGCCCAAAATTCTTATTGTTTTAATTCTGCCAGCACAGTCACGCTGCCGACCGTCCGATCCTGCAAGTTAACCTTCACTTCCGCATCCAATGGAAGAAAAATATCCACGCGTGATCCGAATTTAATAAAGCCCATTTCTGTGCTTTGTTCAACCTGGTCGCCTTCTTTTACATACCAGCGTATGCGGCGCGCGGCAGCTCCGGCAATTTGACGAAAAAGGATTTCAATGCCTTCTATTGTCTTGATTACCACGGTTGTACGCTCATTATCCGTGCTTGACTTCGGGTGCCAAGCAACCAGATATAATCCCGGGTGATATTTAAAATATTTAATGACCCCGCTGATCGGATTCCAGTTAATGTGCACATTCAGCGGCGACATGAAGATGCTGATCTGCCTTCTTGGTCCTTTGAAATATTCACTTTCAACCACTTCCTCAATCACAACAACCTTTCCATCGCACGGCGCTACAACTTGTCGGTCACTTTTATGCACAATGCGCTTTGGCACGCGAAAAAATTGCACAACGAGCAGGAATACGATTACACTGCCAATTAAAACCAATCTTGGAATCCAGAAGCCGTCAGGAAGAAGGTAATGTATGCCTAAGTTTATCAGTATCAATATAATGGCCGTAACTGCCATAATTGTGTAACCTTCTTTGTGCAGTCTCATGCAGGGTAATGTTTCGTTAATGACTTGCTGTAAAATACAAATATCGTATAAATCCTGATTTCCTTTCAATCAAAAGCCCTGCCAATCCATTCAGGAAGGGCAGGGCCGCGACTTTTTATAACATAACGGATTGCATTATTCGATTACGACGCATTCTCCATTTTTAACTTCTTGTTCTACTTTTTTGAACTTCACATCACGCAAAATCCGTCCATCGCGATATTGAACAGAAACTTTTTGGTTTCTATCGGCGATTTTAATGGTGCGAACAGGCTGCGTTTTTGTGGTGGATTCCATTTGACGCGCATACTCACTTGGACCGCCTTCCAATTCTGTGTCGAATTCCTCTTCGCGGTTGGTGTGCAAAGCAGGCGCAGGAGTCGGGCGGCGAACTGTTTGTTGCACAGCTGTCGCGGGAACCGCTTCTTCCTGTGGAATATCAGCTTTCATCAGGAAGGAGATCATATCAAAATTAACCTTGCTCAGGAAGCGTTTGAAAAGCTCAACCGATTCGAATTTATAGATCAGTAATGGATCTTTTTGTTCAAATACAGCATTCTGAACGGATTGTTTCAAATCATCCATTTCACGCAAATGCTCCTTCCATTCCTGGTCAATCAGCGAAAGGACAATGGCTTTCTCCATCTCTGTCGTGATTTCCTTTCCTTCGTTTTCGATGGCCTTTTTCAAGCCCACAACCACACCTGTCTGACGAATTCCATCGCTGAATGGGATCATGATCTCAGAAATGGTCGCACCGCGCTCCGCATTAATTGAACTCAAAACAGGCAATGCTTTTGAAGCAATCGCTGCATTTTTGTCCTGATATTGCTTCTCAGCCGCATCGTAAAGTTTTTGCGACCGGTCAGCCGGCTTCAATGATCCATATTCCGATTCACTGTAAGGCACTTCCATGCCTAATGTGGTGATAACGGCCAGTTCAAGCTCTGCATAAGAACCGGCTGTGCTTACAAGCTCGTCACAAACATCATATAATGTATTCGCAATGTCAACGGCAAGACGTTCGCCAAACAATGCATTACGACGACGCGTGTAAATGGCATCGCGTTGATAGTTCATGACGTCATCATATTCCAAAAGACGCTTCCGCATGCCGAAGTTATTCTCTTCAACTTTTTTCTGCGCACGTTCAATGGATTTGGTGATCATTCCGCTCTGAATCACTTCGCCTTCTTCCAGCCCCATTCTGTCCATCACCTTCGCCATCCGGTCTGACCCAAAAAGACGCATAAGGTTATCTTCCAGAGAAACAAAAAATTGAGAAGAACCCGGGTCACCCTGACGACCCGAACGACCGCGCAGCTGCCTGTCTACACGACGGCTTTCATGGCGCTCCGTACCAATAATGGCAAGTCCACCGGATTTTTTCGCTTCCGGCGTCAGCTTAATGTCCGTTCCACGACCAGCCATGTTGGTTGCAATGGTGACAGTTCCCGGCTTACCGGCTTCCGTTACAACTTCCGCTTCACGCTGGTGCTGCTTGGCATTCAAAACCTGATGCGGGATTTTTCTTAGAGTAAGCATCCGGCTAATGATCTCGGAGTTTTCAACCGAAGTTGTACCCACCAAAACCGGCCTTCCAGCTTCCACAAGCTCTACGATTTCGTCCGTTACTGCATTGTATTTTTCACGAACCGAACGATAGACTTTATCTTCATGATCTTTCCGAACCGCATTGACATTGGTAGGGATCGATACAACGTCCAGTTTGTAGATTTCCCAGAATTCACCTGCTTCCGTCTCCGCCGTTCCGGTCATACCCGCCAGCTTATGATACATCCGGAAGTAATTCTGCAATGTCACTGTCGCGTAAGTTTGCGTCGCATCTTCAACACGCACATTCTCTTTCGCTTCAATCGCCTGGTGCAAACCGTCCGAATAACGACGGCCGTCCATAATACGACCTGTTTGCTCATCGACGATCTTCACCTTTCCGTCCATAATCACGTATTCCACGTCTTTTTCAAAAAGTGTAAACGCCTTCAAAAGTTGATTTACCGTGTGAATGCGGGCTGTTTTTACAGAATAATCACGGATTAGGGATTCTTTTCTTATAATGCGTTCCTGCTCATTTAAGGAAGCATCTTTTTCAATGGCATCCAGATCAACGGCGATATCAGGAAGGATAAAGAAGTTGGTTTCTTCCGATTCTCCTGTCAGGAAGTCGATTCCTTTTTCTGTTAGTTCAATGCTGTTATGACGCTCATCGATCGTGAAATAAAGCGGCTCATCGGCTTGCGGCATCAATTTCTGATTTTCTGCAAGATAAATTGATTCGGATTCCTGCATCAACGCCTTAATCCCCGATTCACTCAGATATTTAATTAAAGGCTTGTATTTCGGCATCCCGCGATGTGCGCGGAACAATGAAAGCGCTCCTTCTTTTTTATCTCCTGCTGCAATTTTCTTTCTGGCATCATTCAGGAAATCCATTGCAAGCTTTTTCTGCGCTTCAACAATCCGCGAAACACGTGGCTTCAATTCCAGATATTCCTGCTCATCGCCACGCGGAACCGGTCCACTGATGATCAATGGCGTACGCGCATCATCAATCAAAACAGAATCGACCTCATCCACCATTGCGAAATGGTGCTTGCGCTGCACAAGCTCTTCCGGAGTACGTGACATGTTGTCACGCAGATAGTCAAAACCAAATTCGTTATTCGTTCCGTAAGTTAACGATGCTTTATATGCGTTCCTGCGGGCAACGGTGTTGGGCTGATGGCGGTCGATGCAATCGACGCTCATGCCGTGAAATTCAAATAACGGTGCATTCCATTCTGCATCACGTTTTGCCAGATAATCGTTCACAGTTACAATGTGAACGCCATTTCCTGCCAATGCATTAAGGAATGCGGGAAGTGTTGCAACAAGCGTTTTACCTTCCCCCGTCGCCATTTCGGAGATTTTACCCTGGTGCAAAACCACACCACCAATCAGCTGCACATCGTAATGCAGCATGTTCCATTTGATAGGCTGGCCAATTACATCCCAGGTTGTATTCCAATATGCTTTATCGCCTTCAATCACCACGTGTGACTTCTTTGAGGCAACTTCTCTGTCAAAATATGAGGCAGTAACTTCGAGTTTTTCGTTTTCTTTAAACCGCCTGGCTGTTTCCTTAACGATTGCAAAAGCTTTTGGCAAAATATCCAAAAGGATCTTTTCCAACTCCTTGTTGCGGTCCAGATCCAAAGCATCAATTCGCTTAAAGATGGCTTCTTTGCTGTCGACATTAGGCTCATCAGCAGCCTGTTGTCTCAAAACCGCAATCTGATCGTCTATGGATTTAAGGTTATCAGCAATATGTTGTTTGAGGCCTTCGGATTTAGACCGAAGCTCGTCATTGGTTAGGGAAGCCAATAGTGCATATTCGGCATTGACTTTATCAACGTACGGGGTCAATTCTTTTAAATCCCGTTCTGATTTTGTGCCGAAAAGCTTTGAAAATATTTTAAACATGATTTTGATATATGTTTTAACCGATCATTTACATAAAAAATATTGAGCCCGCCTATATACGAATGTCAGATTGTCAGCAAAGCTATCATTTTCAAGCCCAAAGGTAATTCATTGCAAATAGTAATGTATCACAACTTTGATAATCCTAATAGAACTCTAATGTTTTCCATTAATAACTTGGATTCGGGTGGTTTGTTGTTTTATGATAAATTGCTATTTTTACCAATGGTATGCAGGCATACTAATTTCTTTTGCCTGGTTGTTATCGAACTAAAAATCTACACTTTATGAATGCATACATTGTTGCCGGATATCGGAGCGCGGTTGGAAAAGCTTCTCGCGGAGGCTTTCGTTTTACGCGCCCTGACGACCTGGGTGCAACTGTTATCAAATATTTGCTTGAAAAAATCCCCGGCCTTGATCCTGCCCGCGTTGATGACGTGATTGTGGGCAATGCCGTTCCTGAGGCCGAACAGGGCATGCAAATGGGCCGATATGTGGCTTTGCTTGCACTTCCAAAGAATGTTTCCGGCATTACGATCAACCGTTATTGCGGCAGCGGCGTGGAGGCAATTGCCATGGCTTCTGCAAAAATCCATGCAGGAATGGCTGAATGCATCATTGCAGGCGGAACAGAATCCATGTCGCTCGTGCCGACAATGGGCTGGAAAACAGCATTGAACTACGAAATTGCGCACACTAATCCCGATTATTATCTGAGCATGGGCCTTACAGCCGAGCAGGTTGCAAAGGATTTCAACATTAGTCGTGAAAAACAGGATGAATTTGCTTTCAACTCACATCAAAAGGCATTGCGGGCGCAAAAAGAGGGGCTGTTCGCGGATGGAATTGTGCCTGTGACCGTGAAGGAAACCTATTTTGATGCTGCTTCCGGCAAAAAGAAAACCAAAGAAATTATTGTCAATCAAGACGAAGGCCCGCGTGCGGACACGACGCTTGATGCTTTGAATAAATTGAAACCCGTTTTTGCAGCAGGCGGGTCGGTTACAGCCGGAAATTCTTCGCAAACTTCGGACGGCGCGGCATTTGTTATGGTGATGTCTGAAAGATTGGTTGAGGAATTGAATCTGAAACCAATTGCCCGAATGATGTCTTATGCCACTGCTGGTGTGGACCCGCGTGTGATGGGCATTGGCCCGGTTGCGGCGATTCCCATTGCATTGAAACAAGCTGGATTACAGCTCAATGACATTGAACAAATAGAGCTTAATGAAGCATTTGCGGCACAATCGCTGGCCGTTATTCAGGAGCTTGATATTAATCCTGAAATCGTCAATCCCAATGGAGGAGCCATTGCATTGGGACATGCGCTGGGATCAACGGGAGCTCGGCTTTCGGTGCAATTATTTAATGAAATGAAGCGCCGGGACCAGAAATATGGCATGGTTACGGCATGTGTTGGTGGCGGTCAAGGCGTTGCAGGAATTTATGAAAGACTGAATTAAGCCGCTTACTAACTTACAGACTAATTTTAGAGTCTCCGTTGAAGAATTACCCATCTTCGGCGGAGATTCTTTATTTTTGAGCCGAAACATACACACCCCTTCATGGATGTATCCATTGTCATTATCAATTTTCGAACGCCTCAGCTTATAATCAATTGTTTAGATTCTATTTACAAATTTACGTCCGGCGTTTCTTTTGAAATTATCATCGTTGACAATGATCCCGAAAATGGCGGCGGCGACTTAGTTAAAAATCATTATCCCGAAATCACATGGATTAATTCACCATCCAATGATGGTTTTGGCATTGCCAACAATAGAGGAATGTCTGTGGCAAAAGGCAAATATTTTCTTTTGCTCAATGCGGACACTTTGTTGATCGACAATGTCATCGGTCGTTGTTTTGATCGGATGAATGTTCGGACGGACATTATCGCTTGCGGCGCTTTGCAACATTATGCAGATGGCACTCCAATGCCATTTTATAGAAGCTTCAATGAATTCCGGAGAACATTTTTCATTCTTCCGCCCAGTAATGCTGTTGAAAAACTTGTCAAAAAATTCTATCCCGATCCTCAATATGCCGATCCCGACCAGCACGATTGGTTAGTTGGTGCATTTATCTTTCTGAGAAGAGAGGGTTTTGAAAAAACGGGCGGTTTCAGTGACGATTTCTTTATGTATGGCGAGGATGTGGAATGGTCGGGGCGGCTGGGCAAGCTGGGAAAGCTCTGCTATTTCAAGGATTGCATTTTTTTACATCTTGAAAACAACAATCCTTTCCGCCGGACCAACATTTCCTGGATTAACCGATTCAGCACGCAGATGCAGGTTTCCAACTTTTTATGGATCAGGAAGCAGTATGGCATTATGCAATATTTGCTGCTCATCACGCATTATTTGCTGATGATCCCGGTAATTTATATCTGGAAGATGGCTTTTAACCTAAAAAGATACGGAAACCCGTTTACGGAACTGCGTACACAATATATATATGTGCGAAAAACGAGGGTGATTCTGAAATATTTCTGGAAAACTCTTTTTGTCAGAAAAGGCCTCTATAAAATAAAGCCTAACGAAAATATTGATTTGCTAACCGCCATTCATGAACAACGTTAAAAAAAAGATCCTCTTTTTCACGCCTTATGCCACCCGGACAGGATCAGAAATGATGCTGCTCTATATTTTAAAAAAGATTGACAGAAGTCGGTTTGACGTTGGCATTGTGAGTTTTGCAAATGGAGAATTGCTGAAAGAATTTCCTCAGGATATTCCTGTTTTCATAGCTCCCAGACATTTTAGCATTGCGCAAAAGATCTCCTTCCATTTGGGTGTCAATCCCACGTTGAAATATCTGAGAAAGCTCGCGAGGGAGTTCAAAGCCGATTTTTGGTATGTTAACACAACAATGATTCCCGAAACGATCGTTGTTGCCAAGGAATTTCAGATCAAGGTTGTTACGCATTTTCATGAAATGCCCTTGACCTACGCTTATCTCAGCGCTCCCGACTTCAAAAGCATTGTCGATTATTCCGATTTGCTCATTGGCTGCTCACAAACGACCTGTGATTCCATTAAAGATGCGGGTGGAAAAAATGTGGGGCTGCTTTATTCCTTTATTGACCACGCACTTGTCAAGCGGGACGAAAAGCGAACCAGCGAATTGAAGCAAGGCCTGGGCATCCCAAAAGAAGATTTTGTATGGGTTTTGTCCGGAATGACCTCAGAGCGAAAAGGTTTTGATATGTTGCCCGAAGTTGCACAAGAACTGAACGATCCGCGCGTTCATCTCATATGGATAGGCGCCAGCATTAATGACGGGCTGGTTTATTACACGGAACAACGCTGCAAAAATTCAAAATCGGCAACCAAAATCCACCTGATTGGCAAGCAAAAAGAGGATTATTATAGTTATCTTGACATGGGAAATGGGTTTTTACTGACCTCCCGCCAAGATCCATTTCCGCTGGTGATGATTGAAGCTGCGTTGTTGGGCAAACCTATTGTTTCGTTTCCTTCGGGCGGAGTTTCAGAGTTTGTGCAGGAGGGAATGGGAATTGTAACGCAGGATATGAGTGTAAAACAAATGGTTACTGCAATGCGCTCGATCATGAACGGCCAAACAAAAACTGACAGCGCCAAAAGCGTGGAAGTTGCGAGCCGGTTCAATGTGGATAATGGTTACAACGACTGGATCAAATTAATTGATAAAAATTATTAGCATGCACAATTCTACGTACGGGTTTAAACTGCTTACAAAATGCTTATTGGCGGTTTTGGTCTGGATAATGTTTTTTCAGCCGTCCAAAGCTCAGCCCAATGCAGCGACAACCGAGGCCGATGGCCAGCGTTATCTGGCATTGATGCTGCTTAATGTCCTGGACCGCAGCGAACAAGGTCCGGAAATTGAACTGATCAAGTCTGCACACGCGTACGGGATGAATGCTGTTTACCTCACCATTCCCTGGGATAAAATCTATTACAACTCCCCCACCGAAAAGCCGCTTTGGGACAAGTTTGATGAGCAGGTCAAAACCGCCACGGATTTGGGCATGAAAGTGGCGCTCCGCATTCACGTTGGGCGCCATAGCACAAGAATTAAGGGGTTTTGGGAGCCTTCGGACGCACATATGAGCTCAACTGGCAAGCCGGTTTTGAGCGGATATCAGGATACATCATTTGGCTTTGATAATCAGCCCATTGTCACCAAAGCACAGGCATTTGTCAAAGAAACCGTTACACGTTACAAACATCTTCAAACCAATAATCAGCTTCTTTTTGTCTCAGTTACCAACACGGGAACACAAGAAGGAGAATATCCCGGCGGATTGATCGAAAATGGGAAAGACGGCGCTGCGGTGTATGACTATTCCAAATCAATGATCACCGGTTTTCGTGCTTTTTTGAAAACAAATTATAAGAAACTTCAACGACTTAATTATCTCTGGGGAGTCGAGCATAAAACTTTTGAGGACGTCTATCCGCCCGCAACGCCTTGGGAACCAGGAGAAACGTTTAGGCAGCGAGCCGGAAAGGACTGGTATATTTATCGCCACCTTGTGCTCAAACGCTATACTGAGCAAATGATTTCTACTGTGAAGTCAGTCGATCCGAATGTGAAATTTGTTTCCGATTATGGATCTGTTTTTGACAAACCTTCAAATGTGCGCGGGACGCTTGGTTTCAGAAGTTTGAATGAAAAAGCGGATGGAATCAAAATTAATGATGATCTCGCCACGCATGATCACAGATGGTCGGTGGATATTATTAAAAGTGACGCGCCCGCTAATTTTATTACGGCTAATGAACTGTTTATCAGCACGTCATTTGATAACAATGCGCATTTAAAGCAGATCAATGAGAATTTTGAACACGGCGCCAACATTGTGGCTGTTGTTGCTTCTGTACAAAATACGATGAACCGCGCTGAGCCATTTCTTCGTCAGGCAGCGCAAACATGGCTTTCACAGACCATTAAGCCGATTGTCTACAAGGATTCCGTTAGTTACAGGCTTTCTGCCGCAGTTGAAAAAGGCGGCCCGATCAATGTTATTTTTGATGAATGGAGAAAACGTGCTTATGCTGATCCTGCAAATCCTAAACCAGTTTGGATCGGCCTGGATGAGGACATTCTTTCTCCTGAATATTGGAAAGATGCTTCCAATTATCCGCCTTATGTATTCCGTCCGGTGCCCATGCAGATTGTCGCGGTTAACAAGGATTTTGCTTTCAAATTGCCAACTGACACGTTCTCTGATGTCGACGGAACCATTGTAAAAGTGGATGTGGGCGGTTTGCCAGGCTGGCTTCGGTTTGAGGACGGCCAGTTGAAAGGAAAACCGACTGTTTTGGGTGATTACCGGATTCAGGTGAAAGGAACAGATGACGAGGGCGGGACGACAGAAGCATTTCTGACCATTCGCGTTGACACCCGCGAGAATGCGAATAAGCCGCCAACTGTTGACGAGAATTTTTCCAATCAAACCATTGCGCTTAACAAGCCTTACACGCTCGCCATTTCGCAAGGCGCATTTGAAGATATTGATGGAGAAGTCACTAAAATTGAAGCAAGCGAATTGCCGAGCTGGCTGAAATTTGTGAACGGTTCGCTCACCGGAACACCCACGAAATTGGGCGAATATCGCATCAGTTTGAAGGCTTACGACGACTTGAATGCCTTTGTGGAAACTTATTTCACCATTAAAGTTGTAGAACCACAATTCCTGAATGCGCCTCCATTTGCAAGCAGCTCGTTGCCAGTTAAGTTTGCGCAGCTGAATATGCCGTTCAATTACCTTTTGCCAACAGAAATATTTGGCGATCCGGATGGTTATATTTCCTCTATTTCATTGCAAAACAGGCCTTCTTGGCTCAATTTTTCACTCAATGTTTTCTCAGGAACTCCTACGGAAGAGGGTGAATACAGGCTCATTATCCGTGCGTATGACAATGCTGGTGCATATGTGGAAGTGCCTTTTATTTTGAAAGTTGAGATTCCCGAGGTTCGCTTTGAGCTGGTAAGAGGCGGGAGCAAAGTGGATCAGCGCGTGATCAGGAAGCTTTCGGGCGACGACGTGCTCGCACACAGCGACTTACCTCCATTGCTGAACATTTACGCATACGGAAATTTTGAATATGACAAAGTTGATTTTGACCTGAATGGGCCTTATCACAAAAAATCACAAACCAAGATTTTCCCCTTCGCACTCTACGAAAATGACAAAGGATTCGAACCATACATCGGTCGCTACACGCTGACTGTAACTGCGACAAAAGAGGATTCCGTAATTGTTACCAATTCTATCCAGTTCAGTATTTCGTACGGCGATTCGATTAACATTACCAAAGATTTGGAAGACTGGAGATTTTACCCAAATCCGGTGGAAAATGTGTTCAACATCAAGCTTCCCGATGATATAATCAGCAATGAAATTTCTTATGAGCTGATCACTGTTTCAGGAAAAAGGATGCCGCTTGCAAATGAGTTTGTCACGGTTTCGGACGATCTTGCCAATATTGATTTGTCCCAACTCGGCATTTCAGCGGGAATTTATTTCATCCGCCTTGAAAGCAATGGCGCATTGCTGAAACAGTTCAAGATCTTCAAACGCTAAACTCGTTTATCGTTTCCCCTTACATGCGATTTTCCGATGGTATGCTTGCATAATTATGCGAATAATTTATATTTGCAATAGACAAAGTAGTATGCAAGCATACCTTTATTTCAAACATCAATCATCGATAAAAATTTAATGAATATGGCCGTTATAGAAGAGAAAAAGACGTCTATTAAGGGTGGGGAGTTTTTGATCAAAGAAACATTGCCATCACAAATTTTTATTCCTGAGGAGTTTACGGAAGAACAGCGTATGATTGCAGACACTTGCCGGGATTTTCTGAGCAAGGAAGTCTGGCCGGTCCTGGATGAAATTGATCACGCAAAAAGCCCCGAACTTATTTCCGGATTAATGGACAAAGCCGGTGAACTGGGTTTGCTGGGAACCGCAGTTCCTGAGGAATATGGCGGTTTTGGAATGAATTTCAACACATCTATGCTTGTTGCGGAAGCAACTGGTGCAGGAAATTCCTTTTCCGTCGCATTGTCGGCACACACGGGCATTGGCACATTGCCGATTCTCTACTATGGAAATGAGGACCAAAAAGCAAAATATCTTCCCAAGCTGGCAACAGGCGACTGGAAAGCCGCGTACTGCTTAACCGAACCTGACTCAGGCTCAGATGCCAACTCTGGAAAAACAAAGGCGATCTTAACGGCCGACGGTAAACATTATTCTGTGACCGGTCAGAAAATGTGGATTACGAATGGCGGTTTTGCCGACGTGTTCATTGTTTTTGCCAAAATTGAAGAGAATGGTCAGGCTGATAAAAATCTAACCGCCTTTATTATTGAAAAATCGTTTGGCGGCATCACCATGAATGCTTCCGAGCATAAGATGGGTATTAAAGGGTCTGATACAAGACAAATATTCTTTAACGATTGTCTCGTGCCTGTTGAAAATATGCTTTCCGAAAGGGGAAGTGGTTTTAAGATCGCCGTTAACATTCTCAACATTGGCCGCATTAAATTGGCTGCCGCGGCACTCGGCGGTGCTAAAAAAGTGACGCAGCAGGCGATTCAGTATGCCAATGAAAGAAAGCAATTTGGCACTTCTATTTCCAGTTTTGGGGCAATCAAATACAAGCTGGCGGAAATGGCGGTGGGCATGTTTGCAACCGAATCCGCCGCTTATCGGGTTGGGCAAAACATTGACGACCTGATCTCCACTTTCCAGGAAAAAGGAATGTCAGACGCCGATTCGAAGCTAAAAGCATTGGAAGAACTGGCCATTGAATGTGCGATTATGAAAGTGCACGGCTCGGAAGTGCTTGATTATGTGGTGGATGAAGGCGTTCAAATTTTTGGCGGAATGGGCTTCTCTGCCGATGCGCCGATGGACCGGGCTTACCGCGACAGTCGCATCAACCGCATCTTCGAAGGAACAAACGAGATCAACAGGCTGCTGGTTGTAGACATGCTTTTGAAACGCGCCATGAAGGGGCATATTGATTTGATGGGACCCGCAATGGCTGTTGGAAAGGAAATTATGTCCATTCCGGATTTCAGCATGAGCGAAGACGAAACGCTTTTTGCGGCTGAGAAAAAGGTTTTGCAAAACCTTAAAAAAGCAGCTTTAATGGTGGCCGGTGCGGCGGTTCAGAAGTTTATGATGAAACTTTCGGAAGAGCAGGAAATCATCATGAATCTTGCGGATATGGTGATTGAGATTTACGCGGCCGAATCAGTTTTGCTGCGCGTTGAAAAACGCATTAACCTGCTCGGCACGGAGGCCAATGCGCTGCATCAAGATTTGGCGCTCATTTATTTGCACAGGGCTGTTGAAAAGGTTAACAATGCCGGAAAAGCGGCAATAACCAGCTTCGCGGAAAGTGACGAACTGCGTGTAATGCTAATGGGTTTGAAGCGGTTTACGAAAATTGAACCTGTGAATTTGAAAGATGCACGCCGTCGAATTGCCAACGAATTGATCGCCAAAAACGATTACTCTTTTTAAAACTACAAGATATTTCAGGCAAGATCGCCTGCGCAACTGAAAACCAAAAATGAATTTCCGAAAAGCCGTATCTGATTCAGGTCCGGCTTTTTTGTTGTGATGAATGGTTTTTTATTCTAACCCGAAATGCGCAATTTTGGGAAACCAAAGTCCGCTGTTTTCACGTTAGGTGATCGGTTCGTTTTGTATAAAATATCGTTAAATAATTTACGTTGGATTCTCTAATAGCTTCTGAAAAACCACCTTTCATGACCCTGCATTCCCTGGATCTTCGTACAACGGGCCAGTTTCCTGCATTGCTGCTTGATTATCTTGATCAAAAACCTGCGCTGGAAACGTTTTACAGCACTTATCCGACGCTTGAAAATGCAAAAGATGCGATCATCACCAAGTCAAATTTTGATAAGGAAAAACGTAAAACGCTGGTCGAGGTTTTAGAGAAACAATATCACGGATTGCCTTATCTTCCCGACTTTTCGATTTTATTAAAGGAAAATACATTTACCGTCACAACTGGCCACCAGCTGAATATTTTCACTGGCCCGCTTTACATTATTTACAAAATTGTAACGACGGTAAAACTTGCAAGAGCACTTAAAGACGCATACCCGGAATACAACTTTGTGCCAATTTATTGGATGGCTTCCGAAGATCATGATTTTGAGGAGGTTGCCACATTTCATCTGTTCGGACAAACGCATAAATGGACGGGCGAGCATAAAGGCGCGGTTGGCAGGCTGAATCCCAAGGAATTGGAAAGCATATTGAAACAATTGCCGGATAAGCCCACGTTGTTTGCAAAGGCATATTTGGAAAACGCCACGCTTGCCAATGCGGTGCGATGTTATATGCACGAATTGTTCGGGCAGCATGGCTTGATAAGTCTTGATGCCGATAATGCTGATTTAAAAAGGCACTTCCTGCCCGTCATAAAGGAAGAATTAACCACATCCATTTCGGAGAAACTCGTCACCGAAACCACCGGCAAACTCAATTCTCTGGGTTATCACACGCCGCTCCATGCAAGAGAAATTAATCTTTTTTATCTGGACAACGGAATCCGCGAAAGAATTACTAAAAACGGTGATTCATATCAGGTTCTGAATACGGACATTACTTTCACTGAATCTGAAATCCTGGAACTGGCTGCGCAAAAGCCGGATTTTTTCAGTCCTAATGTTGTTTTGCGGCCACTATATGAAGAGATTATTTTACCAAATCTTGCGTATATAGGCGGACCGTCAGAAGTGCCGTATTGGATGCAGCTTAAAGGCGTTTTTGATCATTACAATGTGCCCTTCCCAATGCTTATGCCTCGGAACTTTGCATTGTATATCAACAATCAGCAATGTAAAAAGGCGCAGAAATTGAAAATTAATTACAAAGATCTTTTTCTGGATGAGGTGGCCTTGCGGAAAATATTTGTTGAGCGGAATTCGGAACATGTGTTAAATCTGGAAGACCAGAAGGAGGCATTTAACGACGTTTTTGAGGCAATTTTGAGCAAGGCGACGGCTGTGGATCAGACGATGCATGGCGCAGTGAAAGCGGAGCAAACGCGGTTGCTTAACTCATTGAAACACCTTGAAAAGCGCATTATCAAAGCGGAAGAGCGCAATCACGAGTCAGAAATAAATCAACTGATAGGCCTTAAAAACAAGCTGTTCCCGAACGGAATCGCCCAGGAACGCTATGATAATCTGCTGAATTTTTACATTAATGATCCGGAGTTTATCGAAAAATTGTTTGACGTTTTCGATCCGCTGGATTTCAAATACAATATAATGGTTGAGGATAAATAGCTGTTTTAGAAATACTTAATCTTTCAATTTTACATCTCCGAATCGTGACACAACGGTGATTCTGGTTCCTGATCCGGTGCCCACTTTTCCCTGATATTGCTTTTGCTTATAAGACTTGTCGTCTTTCGAAGGCTGCATGGAAAAATTGACATTGGAAGCGGGATAACTGAAATTGCCATAAGTCACTGTCACATTGAACTGATTTGCATCGGCAGGGAGAATGATCGAGGAATAGGAAGCCTGAATATCAATGTTTTCCGCAGAATTGGTCAATTGATCGATTTTAAAATTTCCTGAATAATTCAGCTTAATTTTTCCGGACCCGCGCATTGTGCCAATCTTCGCACCGGAATAATCAATATCCGCATCTAAGTTGGTAACATCGCCAATGTTCAGCTCACCGAATTTGTTGGTTATAAAAACTTTTTTGGCAAGATCGAGTTTCAAGTTTGAATATTGACATTCCAGCTTTCCTCCATCCATTCTGCCAATTTTTGCGCTTCCATACTTCACATCAATGATGTTTTCCGCATTATCCAGCAGATTGGCAACAAAATTTCCGTAACGTGAGTCAACGGTCAATGGCGCGTGAAATGACGGAATGTCCGTGTCGCCGAATTTATTACGCACGATCAGCGCGTTTTCCTTTGGCATATAAACCGTGTAATCGATTTGTATGAAGTTCTTTTCGCCTTTTTTATTGTTCCAGCCACTGTTTCCAAACTGGCTTCTGTCGATGTGCGTGGTTAAGCCAATTTGATTTTTATATCGCTTTTCGTCGATTTTCACAGCACCCAAATATTCGGATGCGCGGCCGTCCGTGGGCGCATTGGCAGTCACGATAATCTCAACCTTTATTTCATCTCTGTTCCACAGATTGATTTTGACTTGTCCAAACTGGTTATCAACCACCAGCTGGTCATCGTTTGCCACATTAAAAACCTTTACAATATTACGTCGTTTCTCGATCAGACCGTTTTGTTCAGGGTCCGGGCCTGCCGCCATCGCCACCTGTGGCAGCACGGCAATGATGCTAAATAACAGGTGAATTATTAATTTCTTTATCGTCTCCATTTTTTACTTTATTAATGCGTTGCAAAATTTCTAATTGTTGGTTAAGCAGGTCGACCTGCCACTGTAAGTTTTGAACCATAGCCTCCAATAATGCTTCCTGATTAGGCGCATTGGACAAATTGGACCGCAGGTTTTTATAACTTACTTCCAGACCTTCCAGATCGGCGGAGAAATCTTTATACAACTCCGGATTGTTCCGTGCGAGCTTAATGATTTCCTCTCTTTTCTGGTCTATTGCAACATTGTAAGCATTGAATTCACGGGCATAGGTGGGGACTTTCAAAGCCACACGCGGATCGCGGGTTATGCCGTATTCGTTATTGAGGTAAACTAAAAAACCAATTCCGAGGGCCAAGAACACACCGGCGGCAATGCGCCAGTCAAAATAAGGACTGCTTAATCGCCTAATTTTTTTTTTGGATTTTTCCGGCACTATCGGAATCTCGCTATGTAATTTGCTATCGATCTGACTCCATAAAGAATCCTGCGGTGAAAAAGTATCAAATCCATCCCTGTTATCTCGCACAAACCGCTCCAATCGATCTTTTTTATCTGAAGAATTTTTCATAGATTCATTAACTTGTCATGTGTAAATAATGTTCTCAAATCCGTAATCATTTAGATGAAAATGAACCAAT
Organism: Dyadobacter sp. CY326; assembly: GCF_021390515.1. GTDB lineage: Bacteria > Bacteroidota > Bacteroidia > Cytophagales > Spirosomataceae > Dyadobacter. Next base: position 146,500 of record NZ_JAJUXI010000010.1, on the reverse strand, counting down.
TAAGTTTAACCATTTTGTAATAACTATTTCGCAAGCATCTCCGTGAGCTTCCTTTTAGCCCGCATATATTGTGTTCTCGAGGTCGTTTCACTGATTCCCAGCACCTCTCCTATTTCCTCGTGATCATATCCCTCGAATAAATAAAGGCTCAAAACGACTCTGTAACCATCCGGCAGCTTCTGAACAGTGTTGCGAACACGCTCCACTTCCAGATTCGTCTCATGCTCATCCATTCCAAAATAACTTTCATTCCCGTCGCTGTCTTCCATCGTTTCCTGCCATTCTTCAATCTCCACCCATTTCACCTTCCTGCTCCGCATGTGGTTAATCGCCTTATTGACGACAATTTGTTTCAGCCACGCACCAAATGTCGACTGCTGCCGAAATTGGTGCAGGTTTGTAAAGGCATCCACAAATGCCTCTTGCAAAGCGTCCTCTGCTTCCCCCAAATGGTTCAATATCCGCATGCAAATGTTGAACATGGCCTTGGAGTACGACTTGTAAAGCTCATATTGCGCTTTGCGCTCACCGAGTTTACAACGCTCCACCAGTTCGACGTGCCGGTCAGGGTAAAATTGTGTTTTCAAGCAGAAGGCTAATATATATTTGAACGTTCTGTATAAAGGACAGTAGATGAAACGACATGTTGCATCTACGAAAGATTTTTTTTCGGAACAGTGTAGGCGAACAATGTGTTACCGGCCTGTGTTGTTAAAAAAGGTCAGTATTTCTTTGAATATTGGTTATAATATATCCTATTTTGTTATTTGCAATCTACCAAATTAGTCAATGAAAACGTTCAACATTCCTGATTTTTACCGGAGCCGGATTATCACCCCGATCAAGGAATTCCGTCGTAAAAATGATAAGCTGAAACGTGACTATTCGCCTACATTGCTTGATTTTGGTCCGGTGCAATTCCTCATTGCACGCCATTTTGGATTTTGTTATGGTGTAGAAAACGCCATTGACATTGCCTATAAAGCCATTGCAGAAAATCCTGACAAACGCATCTTCCTTCTCAGTGAAATGATCCACAATCCGGATGTAAACCGCGACTTGCTTGAACGTGGCGTTCGGTTCATTATGGACACCAAGGGGAACCCTTTGATTCCGTGGGAAGCGCTTACGGCGGAAGACATTGTGATTGTTCCTGCATTTGGCACAACCATTGAAAACCATCAAAAGCTTACAGAACTGGGCATCAATGCTTATATATATGATACCACCTGTCCGTTTGTAGAGAAAGTTTGGAACCGCGCGGCTCAGATTGGCGAGAAAAATTACACGATCGTCGTTCACGGAAAACCCAATCACGAGGAAACGAGGGCCACATTTTCGCACAGTAAGGAAAACGCCCCGACCGTTGTGGTTGAAAACATGAAGCAAGCCGAGCGCCTGGCCGAATACATGATCGGAAATTTACCGGCTTCGCAGTTTTTCATTGATTTTGCGGGCCAATATTCTGCGGGTTTTGATCCGGAAAAAGATTTGCAGCGCATTGGCGTGGTGAACCAGACGACCATGCTTGCGTCTGATACACAGGGAATTTCAGATTTTTTGAAACACAACATTATCAGGCATTATGGCCTCCGGCCAGAGCAGGTCGAGGATCGGTTTGCCAACACACGCGACACACTGTGCTACGCCACAAACGACAACCAGGACGCGACTTATGCATTGCTAACCCATCAGGCAAATCTGGTCATTGTTGCAGGCGGTTATAACAGCTCCAACACATCCCATTTAGTGGAGCTTTGCGAACAGAAATTCCCAACTTACTTCATTGAGTCAGTTAATAAAATCCTTGATAAGCAGCTGATTAGGCACTTCAACATGCATACAAAGGAAGAAGTGGTAACCGAAAATTACTTACCCCAACATGAGCCCGTCCGCATCATGCTCACATGCGGTGCCTCCTGCCCGGATGCCGTCGTCGAAGGCATATTAATGCGTCTCTTATCATTCTTCGAAGGAACCCGCGAAATCGGTGAAGTGATGGAGCAGTTCTGAGGGTTTTTTACCGGCAAAAAATAAATCTTAACCGTTTATTCATTAAGTAAGGCTAAGTCATCTCATAAGGCTATCTTGGTAAGAAGCCCTGAGAATGGCTATTCTTGGTTGTGCAATCATTCAACCTTTCACAGCAAAAATTTTACCATTAGCTAATTTCAATCTGGCATTTCCGTCGTTATGCTGCTAATAGAACTAATTTCGTAGCACTTCTTTTATGCGTGTTTTAAACTTCCGTTTTCTCCCTTCTTCACTATGAAAAAGATTTCTGCTGTTGCGTTCTTTTTACTTTTTTTCACTGCATTTACATTCAATAGTTGTTCGTCACTTAATGAGATCCGCGTTTCAGGAACCAATTTTACAGAGGAGATAGGTCAGTCACAAAACTTGGTTTTTACCTTCAATAAAGACATTGTTTCTGAAAGCGAGTTAAACGACTGGGATTCCACGCAATACATTCATTTTGAGCCCGCAGTGCGCGGAAAATTCAAATGGGCTGCCCCTAACGAACTCGTTTTTTCACCCATTTCCGGCTTCGGCGCGGCCACAAAATATACTGCCAAACTCACAGACCTGCTTGTAGAGAAAGCAGACAAAAATTCGAAACTCGCTGTTTCCAAGGAACCTTTGGATTTTCACACACCTTATCTCCAATTGGCTGAAACCGAAAGCTGGTGGACGCTCTCGCCGGAATCCGGGAGACAAGAAGCGAGGCTCAGGCTGACCTTCAATTATCCCGTTAATAGCCAGAATGTCGCTGAAAAACTGAAAGTTATGCTTTCAGACAAGTCATTGGATTACAAAATTCTTCCTGCCACAAATGACCATTCTGTAACGCTTGCTTTGAGCAACACGGGCAAGGCGGATAACAATCCAATTCCCGTCAAAATTGCGATTGAAAAGGGAATTAAAGTTCAAAACACATCTTACACAAGTCAGGAAATCATTGCCAGCAATGCGAGCATTCCATCGCCGCTTCATCTGGAAGTCGTTGATATTAAGACTGGTTACGAAAACAATGCGGGTTATGCACGCATTATCACGACCCAGGAGCTTGACAAAGAAAGCATTGCAACGGGTTTTACACTAAACCCGCAACTCGCCGTGCAAACTGAACCCACAGAAAATGGATTCATCATCCGAGGAGAATTTAATGAGACTGAAACTTATAATTTGCTTATTAATAAAACATTGAAGGGAGTTTTAGGAGCTTTCCCAGAAGATGAGACCTCGAAGGATTTGTTTTTTGGGAAAATGCCGGCTTCTGTGTCTTTTGCTAATAAAAAAGCACTTTACATGACGCCAAAAGGCTCTAAAAACCTGGGTGTGCAGATTGTGAACATTCCAAAAGTTCAGGTGCGCATTTCCAAATTATATGCCAACAACATACTCAGTTATATCCGTAACAATCGGTGGAACGACTATGGTTATTCCGGCGACGAATGGCTGCCGACCGGTGCATTTAATTATAGCGAAGACCGTGAAAATGAACTCAGTGACATTATCGTTGACAAAACGGTCGAAACAGAAAACCTTCCAAAAAGCAAAGGGATCGCTGCATTGAATGTTGCGCTGCCAGAAGATAATAAACGCAAGGGCGTGTATCTCGTTTCCGTAAATTCCAAAGACGAGGCTTATTTGGGCGCCGTAAAGCTTGTCTCCATTTCGGACATTGGATTGATTGCGAAACAGGGCAAAGATGAGATTTGGATTTACGCCAATTCGATCAAAACCAATGAGCCGCTGGGCAATGTTGAAATTACCCTTGTAAGCCACAACAATCAGAATGTTCATACAATTAATACTGACGGAGACGGCGTTGCGCATGTCGAAAAATTGAGTGAAAAAGCGCCTGGCTTCAAAATCGCGATGCTGACCGCCAGTTTAGATGAAGATTTCAATTATCTCATTCTCAATGACACACAAGTTGAGACCTCCCGTTTTGAAGTTGAAGGTTTGCGCGACAATGCGTCAGGCTTGCAAGCATTTATCTACGGTCAACGCGACATTTATCGCCCTGGTGAAACCATGTATTTTAACACGGTTATCCGTACTAAAAAATGGGAAAGCGCTAGTGAAATTCCACTTAAACTTCGCATGCTTACGCCCAATGGACGTGAATATCGGACTTGGCGAAAAAGCACGAACAGTCAGGGAGCGGTTCAAATAGAAGTTCCGGTGGATGCGGCCGGACTAACCGGAACTTACGTTTTGGAAGTTTACAATGGCAATGAAATTTTGCTTGCCTCGCATGCCGTAAGCGTGGAAGAATTCATGCCTGATCGCATTAAGGTGGATTTGAGTGGCGCTGCAAAGGAGTATGTTTCCGGAAATAATGTATCGCTGACTGCGACAGCATTTAACCTGTTTGGCCCTCCTGCGAGCAACCGCAATTATGAAATGGCGTCCCAGCTCAAAAGAAAAGACTTTTCAGCGGCCGCATTTCCCGAGTTTGTATTTGACATTCCCGCTGAAACCGCATTCGAAAGGCAAAGTCGCCAGGGCGTTACGAACGAACAGGGACAGGCAACAGAAAGCTTTCCGATCTCCGCTGACCTAAAAGACATTGGTGTTTTGGAGGGGAAAATTTATGTGACCGTTTTTGATGAAAATGGCCGTCCTATAAATCGCCTGCAGCGTTTTGATGTGTTCACTCAGCCAGTTTTTTACGGAATTCGCCTTCCCGACGCATATGTAGGAACAAATGCTCCTGTTCCCGTTGAAATTATCGGAGTCAACAGCAAAGGTGTTTTGCAAAAAAGCTCTGCCAAAGTCGAAGTCGTCCGCCTTGAATATCAGACAGTTGTAGAGAAAAAATATGACGTACTGCAATACACATCCCGAAAAAAAGAGAAGACCGTTTACTCAACAACATTGAATCTTGCAAATGGAAAAGGTGCGATTCAATATGTGCCAACTGTTTCCGGGGAATATGAAGTTCGCGTTCGCAGGCCCGGCGCTGAACATTATACATTGGCCAATTTTTATGCATACGGCCATGGTTACACGCAATACTCGTCATTTGAAGTAAGCAACGAAGGGCGTGTTTTAATGGAGACGGATAAAAACAATTATAAAGTTGGAGAGTCTGCCAATGTGTTATTTAAAACGCCATTTGACGGCAGACTTTTGGTGACCGTAGAGAGAAACAATGTGCTGGAACAACACATTCTTAAAACGGAGAAAAAGGCAGCTGAACTGAAAATCAATTTAAAAGAAGAGCATTTACCCAATGTCTTCGTCACTGCAACATTAATTCGTCCTTTCGATGATTCGGATATGCCGTTGACGGTTGCACACGGTTTTATCCCTATCCTCGTGGAAGATCCCGACCGCAAATTATCCGTCGCGATCACTGCCATTGAAAAATCACGATCCAAAACTAAACAGCAAATCAGAGTAAAAACTGCTCCCAATGCACAGATTACATTAGCCGTTGTGGACGAGGGCATTTTGCAGATCAAGAATTCAAAGACGCCTGACATTCACGGGCATTTTTATCAGAAATGTGCGCTGGAAGTTACAACGCACGATTTATATGCACTACTTTTTCCCGATTTGAAAATCAGCGGCTCATCGAGTTTTGGTGGTGACGGTTATGATCTGGAAAGAAGGATTAATCCGCTAAGCAACGGACGCACCGAATTGGTTTCATTTTGGAGCGGCGTGCTGACTGCGAATGGAAGCGGGGAAGCGACTTTTGACATTAACATTCCGCAATTCAGCGGTGACCTGCGCATTATGGCTGTTGCTTATAAAGACAATGCATTCGGCTCCTCAACCAAGAACATGAAAGTGGCTGATCCCGTTGTCATTAGCGCTGGCTTACCCAGATTTTTGAGCCCCGGCGATGAACTTACACTGCCTGTCAACATTAGTAACACCGAGAAAAAGCCTGCAAACGCAACTGTAACAGTTCAGCTAAATGGACCATTGGCCGCCGGAACAACTCCTTTGACGCAATCAATGACCATTTCGCCGGGAAAAGAAGCCCGGGCGGTTTTCTCATTTAAAGCTTTACAGGCGATTGGCCTGGCCAATGTTACAATCAAGGTCGCCGCTTTTGGGGAAACATTTGTAAATCAAACTCCCATCACGGTTCGGCCAGCTTCTCCGCTTTTAAAAACCAGCAATTCCGGGCAGATTGCCGGAAACAAGCAAAGCATTATTAATCTTGCCTCGTCATTTATTCCCGCAACCAGCAGAAGCCAGCTTGTTTTGAGTCGGTCGCCTCTGGTGCAAGGCGGTGGAAAAGCACTTGCAACGCTGTTGGGCTATCCTTACGGCTGTCTGGAACAAACTGTATCTAAGGCATTTCCACAAATTTACTTCGCCGACCTAACCAAGGCCATGGCCGCGCCCGTGTACACAGTTAAAAGCGGAGAAAGTGATTTTAATCCGATGACCAATGTGCAGCAAGCCATCCGGAAGATAGAATCACAGCAACTGTTCAATGGTGGATTCGGCATGTGGCCAGGGGCAACGCAGGAAGACTGGTGGGCGACTGCATATGCCGTTCATTTTCTGGAAGAAGCAAGAAGGGCAGGCTTTGAAATCAATGCAAAAACGCTGAGCCGCGCGCTGGATTATCTGGGCTCCAAAACCGGCACAGCCGCCAATAAGGAAGTTGTGGTTGCAAGCACAGGCAATGGCCTTGCATATGGCAATGAGCCTTCATCAGGTTCGCAGTCGCGCAAGTCGGTTGTGCGCCGCGAAGCGGTTTACTCATTATATGTCCTCGCTTTGAATGGTCACCCGAACCGTGCTTCTATGAATTATTACAAGCAAAATCCACATTTGTTGACGGTTGACTCAAAATATCTGCTGGCAGGCGCTTTCCAGCTGGCGGGCGATACGAGAAGTTTCAATGCGATTTTACCAAAAAAATATGTCCCTGAAAATGAAATGCAATCCTTCGACAACAGCTATTCTTCGCCATTGAGGAACATGTCGCTTGTGCTGAACACGCTCGTGGAATCCGACCCGGACAATCCGCAAATTTCTGTTCTAGCGCGGCAATTGTCCAAAACAGTTCAGTCGGCTGCGTATCTGAACACGCAGGAAGCTTCATTCTCCGTGCTTGCGTTAGGAAAACTTGCCAAGAAAACGGCTGGCTCGACGGTTAATGCGACAGTCTCTGTAAATGGAAAAAATCTTGCTTCATTTAACGGCAAAGAGCTCAAAGTTTCGAAAGGAATTAATAATCAGAAAGTTGTAATTCAAACACAGGGCTCGGGCGATTTGTATTGGTTTTCGCAATCCGAAGGAATGTCTGCAACAGGCAATTACATGGAGGAAGATCAGGGAATGAGCATTCGCCGTCAATTCCTGACGCGGGATGGCGCGCCGGTGCAAGCTTTTCACCAAAATGACCTGGTTGTGGTAAAATTGACATTGGAAAGCACCAATGGATTACCGATCGAAAATGTTGTCGTGACCGATTTGCTTCCGTCAGGTTTTGAAATTGAAAATCCGAGAATCACCGAACCGCGCGACATGCCATGGATTAAAAATGCGGCCAGCCCGGAATATCTTGACATTCGTGACGATCGCATTCACTTCTTCACAACGGCCAGTAATGTGGCGAAAACCTTCTATTACCAGGTTCGCATTGTTTCAAAAGGCATATTCACTGTCGGACCTGCCGCAGCAGATGCCATGTATCAAGGGGAATATCGCAGTTATTCGGGAGGTGGAAAATTGACAGTTGAATAATTAAAAATAGAAAAATCGCAAAATCAATCCTCCGGCGATGGCCCCTAAAATGGGGCCCGCCACGGGAATCCAGCCATAAGACCAGTCTGAACTTCCTTTATTTGGAATTGGTAAAATGGCGTGTGCAATCCTGGGGCCAAGGTCGCGAACGGGGTTAATCGCGTAACCTGTTGTTCCACCCAACGACAATCCAATGCTCCAAACAAGCATTCCCACCAAATAAGGCGTAACGCCGGATGGAATTCCTCCTTTGTCCGGGTCCGATGTGCCGGCATAACCAATGGCCACAACGCCAACGATCAAAATGATAGTTGCAATGAATTCGCTAATAAAATTGGGGCCGGCTGATCGAATGGCTGGACCAGTTGCAAAGCAGGCCAGTTTGGAACCCGGATCATCTGTGGCTTTCCAATGCGGAAAATATTGGATCCAAACCAAAACCGCTCCCAAAAAAGCCCCTATTAACTGTGCTGGAATGTAACTGGCAAGCAAACTGTAATCTTGTCGAAGAAAAGCGAATCCGACGGTGACCGCAGGATTCAAATGCGCGGCTGCGCTTCCAAATGCATTGGCAGTAAATATCCCGATCATAACCGCAAAACCCCAACCCGCCGTAATCACGATCCAGCCGGCACTTTCTCCCTTCGTTTGTTTGAGAACAACATTGGCAACGACGCCGTTACCTAATAAAATGAGGACCATTGTTCCGATTAATTCGCCAAGAAAGGGTGAAGGTTGCATGAGTTACAAATAAGGTTAGATCAGCGAATATGCGAATAGTTTTATAAATTCTGACAGCAATACCAAAAAGAATATTTCCTGACTTTTTTACCATTTTTCGACGTTGATTTCCACTAACTTTGCCCGTTAATCAATTTTTGCATTGAAAATCATGTCTTTAAATCAACTTACGGCGATCTCTCCGGTGGACGGCCGTTACTACAAACAAGTCTCCGAACTTTCCGCCTATTTCTCTGAATATGCCCTAATCTATTATAGAGTATACGTTGAAATAGAATACTTTATCGCGTTATGCGAGATTCCACTGCCGCAGTTGGCAGAGTTTGACAAGAAAAATTACGCTTCCCTCCGCAAGATTTATGAAGATTTCAGCGAGGACGACGCGCTGCATATAAAAGATATCGAGAAGGTTACCAATCACGACGTGAAGGCTGTTGAGTATTTTATCAAAGAACAGTTTGAAAAGCTTGGCATTGAATCTTGCCAGGAATTCATCCATTTTGGACTGACATCGCAGGATATCAACAACACAGCCATTCCACTTTCGCTAAAAGACGCTTTGGAAAGGCAGATTAAACCTTTGTTTCGGCAGGTGCTTTTTGTGTTAAAAAGAATGTCCATCGAGTGGAAGAATGTGCCAATGCTTGCCTTCACGCACGGGCAACCGGCTTCGCCGACACGCGTTGGAAAGGAATTTCTTGTATTTGTAGAAAGACTTGAACGCCAGTTGGAAATGCTGGATAAGATCCCGAATTCAGCAAAATTTGGCGGTGCGACGGGAAACTTCAACGCGCATCACGTTGCGTATCCAAAACAAGACTGGATGGCATTTGCAAATCATTTTGTTGAAGGTTTGGGTTTGAAAAGAAGCCGCCATACCACTCAGATTGAGCATTATGACAATCTTGCCGCGACATTTGACTGCCTAAAAAGGCTGAACACGATCCTGACAGACCTGAACCGCGATATGTGGACTTACATTTCGATGGGTTATTTCAAACAAAAGATCAAGGCTGGGGAAGTTGGTTCATCGGCAATGCCGCACAAGGTTAACCCGATTGACTTCGAAAACTCGGAAGGAAACCTTGGACTAGCAACTGCATTATTTGAACATTTCGCTGCAAAACTGCCCGTTTCACGTCTGCAGCGTGACTTGACGGATTCAACTGTTTTGAGAAACATTGGCGTGCCGCTTGCGCATTTGGCCATTGCTTTGAATTCGTTGCTGAAAGGTTTGGGGAAAGTTGAGTTGAATGGAGAGATCCTGAAAGCCGAACTTGAAGAAAACTGGGCTGTGGTTTCGGAAGCAATCCAAACCATTCTCCGTCGTGAAAGTTATCCGAAACCTTACGAGGCACTGAAAGAACTGACAAGAACGAACGAGAAAATAACGCATGACTCGATTTCACGCTTCATCGAAACGCTTGATGTTCCTGAGAAAATAAGAGAAGAGTTGCGTGCCTTGACGCCATTCAATTATCTGGGTGTTGTGGAGGATACGCATTAATCGCAATATTTAGACTTCCCAAGTCTTGAAGACTTGGGAAGTCTTTCCTTATCCGCATTTCGACGAACCGCAATCCTTGCACGTCAGACATCCTTCCTGATACAATAGATTCGTCGAGTTACAATTCTGGCATTTCTGCTTTTTTGCTTCTGTTCCATCCGGGATATATTGTTTCAATGCACGCGCAACGCCGTTTTTCCATGTGTTAATGGATTCGTCCAGTTGCAGACTGCTGATTAGATCAACCACTTTCTCAATCTGCATTCCGTGACGTAACGTGCTGGAAATCAACTTTGCGTAATTCCAATATTCAGGATTGAATTTATATGAAAGTCCTTCGATTGTCGTTTTGTAACCACGCGTATTTTTGTATTGGAAATCATAACGTGAACTGCCGTCGGCTTCGCGGTTTTTAATAATTACGCCTTCATTCACCCACCTTGGCAACAGAATCCCATCTTCGTCATCTGCCAATCCTGTGAAAATCTCATAGGGCTGGTTGCCAATCAGGCCTACAAACGCGATCCACTTGTCTTTTTTATTCTGAAAACGAACAACATCGGCTTCCAAAACCTGTGGCCGGATTGTCGGGAATGGCACCTGACCGGTTGCTGTTTCTTCCTTCTTTTCTGTATTGGCAATCAAAACACCTGAACGCGAACCGTCTCTGTAAACCGTAACTCCTTTACAGCCAGCGCGCCATGCCTCCATGTAACATTCACCAACCAGCTCTTCGGTAACATCATTCGGCATATTAATGGTTACGCTGATCGAGTGATCGACCCATTTCTGGATCGCGCCTTGCATTTTTACTTTTTTCAAATAGTCAACATCATTGGAAGTTGCTTTGTAGTAAGGCGATTTTTTGACAATATCATCCAGTTCTTTCTGAGCGTAATTTTTGCTGATATCATGTCCGTTAATCTCCATCCATTCCTTAAAACGATGGTGAAAAACAACGTATTCTTCCCAGGAATCACCCACTTCATCTACAAAATCAACGCGAACATCTTTGTCATTTGGATTCACCTTTCTTCTTCTTTTATAAACCGGCAGAAAGACCGGCTCAATTCCAGAAGTGGTTTGCGACATCAGGCTCGTGGTTCCAGTCGGCGCAATCGTCAGCATGGCAATGTTCCGGCGGCCATATTCCAGCATTTCGTAATAGAGTTGCGCATCTGCTTCTTTAAGCCTCAGTATGAAAGGATTATTCTTCTCTCTTTCTGAATCGAAAATGGAGAACGCACCTCTTTCCTTGGCCGTGTGCACCGATGCGCGGTAAGCTTCCAATGCAACCGTTTTGTGAACTTCCACCGCAAATTCCGTGCCCTCATCGCTTCCGTAACGCAGGCCCAGTGCAGCCAGCATATCGCCTTCCGCCGTGATACCAATGCCCGTTCTTCTTCCTTCACGCGCCTTGGTCTGAATGTTGAGCCAAAGATTGCGTTCCACGCGTTTCACCTCTTCATCTTCCGGATCTGCATCAATTTTTTGCAGGATAGCATCGACTTTTTCCAATTCAAGATCGATAATATCGTCCATCATGCGCTGTGCGGCGGCAATATGTTTTTTGAACAAACTCCAATTAAATGACGCTTCCGCTGTGAAAGGTTTGTCGACATACGAATACAAATTGATCGCAAGCAAACGACATGAATCATAAGGACACAACGGAATTTCACCGCAGGGATTCGTTGAAACCGTTTCGTAGCCTAAATCCGCATAGCAATCGGGAACGGATTCGCGGATGATCGTGTCCCAGAACAAGATGCCCGGCTCGGCGGAACGCCATGCATTGTGAACGATTTTTTTCCATAATGCGGTTGCATCAATGTCCTTTTCATGCGTCGGTGTGGCGCTTTTAATCGGATATTGTTGCCTGTAAGTGCTGCCTGAGTCAACCGCTCGCATGAACTCGTCATCCATGCGGACCGAAACATTGGCTCCCGTCACTTTTCCCTGCTCCAATTTTGCATCGATAAAGTCCTCAGAATCAGGATGTCTAATTGCCACGGAAAGCATTAATGCGCCTCTGCGGCCGTCCTGTGCAACTTCACGCGTTGAATTAGAAAAGCGCTCCATGAATGGAACAATGCCCGTGGAAGTCAATGCAGAGTTCTTCACCGGTGATCCTTTGGGACGAATGTGCGACAAATCGTGTCCCACGCCACCGCGTCTTTTCATCAGCTGAACCTGCTCCTGGTCAATTTTCATGATGCCGCCGTATGAATCGGATTCACCATTGTTTCCAATTACAAAACAGTTGGATAAAGAAGCAATTTGATATGGATTGCCAATCCCGGTCATTGGACTTCCCTGCGGAATAATGTATTTGAAATCCTTAATCAGGTCAAAAACTTCGTCCTCACTTAATGGATTCGGGTAAAGCTGTTCTATACGTGCAATTTCCTTTGCAATGCGCCGGTGCATGTCATTCGGCGTTGCCTCATATATCGCTCCGTAAGAATCTTTAAGCGCGTATTTATTCACCCAAACGCGCGCTGCCAGATCATCGCCTTTAAAGTATTGAAGAGAAGCCTGATATGCTTCATCAGTCGTGTAAGTTGACTGGATTTGTGATGGTTTAATAGACTCCATAGTAAATATCAGAAGATCATTGAAAGTAACATGCAGTTCTAAATTTAATTCTTTTTAAACTTCTATCTCAGAAAAAAAATAAAAAGTTTCCAAAACTTTTTCATAACTATCTATTTTACAAATATTTGTATATAATTGGTGTTAAAAAAGTTTACAAAATATTTTATTGATTAATCTTGATGGTCTCCATTTCATGGACAAAAAAAACCGGCTCAATCGAAACCGGATTTTTTGTAATTACTATGGCGAAATTTAATGTTTAGGGTCTCAATCGTGCACGTGAAAGAATATTTTCATATTAATGTTTGAACAAAACTATTTCAATAGCGTCCGCGCTAATTACTGAGGCGGCGACCACGTAGAGCAAATATAAAATTATAATTTAGACCAGATATAAATAATTCATAAAAATTTACTTTTCCTTCATCAGAGTCATCCCTCCGGCTTTTATTATTGTAACTTCAAAACTTGCGTCAAACGCCTTGATTTAAGATCCATATCCTATTGAAAAATCTATTCACCAACCTGACTTTTTGGGTCCTGACCGCCATCACCGCCGGTGCGTTCATGGGACATTATTTTCCGCAACAGGCGGTGGAAATGGAGTTTTTGGGAAAAGGGTTTATCAACATTGTCAAGATTTTCATCAACCCGATCATTTTCCTGACCATCACATTGGGCATCATTGGGATGGGCGATTTGAAAAAAGTCGGAAAAGTCGGGGCAAAGGCATTGATCTATTTTGAAATCGTGACCACGCTTGCGCTTATCGTGGGCGTCATCGTGGCCAACATCATACAGCCTGGTAAAGGCGTGGTAACAAGCAATTTGCAGAAAGGAGACGCTTCGGTTTACACCAGTAAGGTGCAGGATTTCAGTTGGCTGCAATTTTTCCTGGATAATGTTACGCTCCAAGTTCTGCTGGTTTCGCTGGTTTTGGGAACCGTTTTAAGTAAATATTCTAGCAAAGAAAAAGTCACAGAATGGCTCAATTTCCTTTCCAAGTATGTTTTCCGCGCTTTGCATCTGGTCATGATTTTCGCGCCGATCGGTGCATTTGGCGGGATGGCTTACACCATTGGAAAATACGGCATTCACACATTGCTGCCGCTTGCCAAGCTCATGGGAACGGTTTACGCAACTATGGCAATCTTCATTTTTGGTGTGCTGGGACTGGTTTTACGAACTTACAAAGTCAGCTTATGGTCGTATTTGAAATACATTCGTGAGGAACTGCTCATTGTTTTGGGAACCTCATCATCGGAAGCGGGCTTGCCTTCCTTAATGGTCAAACTGGAACGAATGGGCTGCTCCAAGCCCGTTGTCGGACTCGTGGTTCCGGCTGGTTATTCTTTCAATTTGGACGGCACGACGATCTATCTTTCCATGGCGACGATCTTTTTGGCGCAAGTTTTCAATGTGCATCTCACATTCGGACAAATTCTTTCGCTGATCGGCATTTTGATGGTCACTTCCAAAGGCGCTGCAGGCGTTACAGGAAGCGGTTTTGTCGTGCTAGCGTCGACATTGACGGCAATAAAAGTGATTCCGGTTGAAGGTTTGGCGCTGTTGCTGGGCGTGGACAGGTTTATGTCGGAGGCCAGAGCAATCACCAATTTTATCGGAAACGGCGTCGCAACGATTTGGCTTGCTAACAATGAAAAAGAATTTGACCGGACAAAAATGGAATACGCCTTTGCCAATGTACAACAAACCGAAAACGTCGTCACCGACAATTTGACGGATACAACACAGAGAGCCGACTCTGTTTAATAATTTAAACATTTACACATGCTAAAAAACACAAAACTAATTGTTCAAGACATAGAAATTGGCTTACTAACCATAAACTCGGAAGACTATATTTGCTTAACGGACATGGTAAAAGCAAAGGATGGTGATTTCTTTGTAAGTGATTGGCTGAGGAACGTTAATACACTGGAATATCTCGATGCCTGGGAAGGAATGTACAACCCTGATTTTAATCATGGCGAATTCGCCGCAATTAGAAGTCATTCAGGAGTCAATTCTTTCAAAATCAGTGTTAAAGAGTGGGTTGCAAAAACCAATGCGATTGGAATAGTTGCCAAACCAGGGCGATATGGGGGAACATATGCTCATAAGGATATAGCCTTTAATTTCGGCATGTGGATTAGTCCAGTATTTCAATTATACATAGTTAAGGAATACCAACGATTAAAAGAAATTGAATCTAATCAGTATAATCTCGAGTGGAATGTTAAGAGGGTTCTTTGCAAGGCCAATTACAAAATCCATACGGACGCAGTCAAAAACTACATTATCCCGCACGCAGGTTATACAAAAGCGAAAGAATGGTTACTTTATGCCGATGAAGCCGATTTATTGAACATCGCTATGTGGGGATGTACGGCACGCGACTGGAAACAAGCTAATCCTCAAAGGGTCTCACAAGGTGAAAATATTCGAGATATGGCTAGCATAAATGACTTGGCAATTTTATCTAATATTGAAAGTTTAAACTCAATTTTGATCAGCCAAAGACTGTCTAAGACAGACCGACTTCGGTTTCTTGCCCATACTGTGGAGCAGCAGCGAAAATCGCTGACAGGACTTGATCTTATGAAAGGGATCCAAAAATTGAGTGAAAGCACATTCATAGACGTAAAAAATTAATCTTCAAAAATTCAGTATCTAGCTTTTACAGAATGACAACGGATAATGTAAATATACCAACCCGGGCCAAGCGTGTCTTTATTGGGGAGGAATTTGATTTGAAAAAATGGGAAGATGTTGAACCGTTTTTTGAGAATCTGAAAAATAGGGAGATTAATTCTGCCGAGGATTTGCAGCAATGGTTTCTGGATCGCAGCGAAATTGAATCGTATTTGTCTGAAAATTTTGCCTGGCGTTACATTCGCCAGACCTGCGATACGGCAAACACAAGCCTGATCAATGCATTGCAATTTTTCATTTCTGAAATTCAGCCCAAACTTGCTGAATATGGCAATGCATTGGATAAAAAAGTGGTCAACAGTCCTTATTTAAGCCAATTGACTGAGCCTGGATTTGCCATCACGGTTCGCGGGATGAAGAAGGCAATTGAAATATTCCGCGATGAGAACATTCCGCTTATCACGGAAATGCAAACCCAAGAGCGCCATTACGGAGCCATCGCAGGCGCGATGACGGTGACATTGGATGGCGAGGAAATGACTTTGCAAAAAGCTGCCGACCGACTGCAATCCACCCACAGGAATGTGCGTGAAGAAGCTTGGCGGGCAATCAGCGGCAGACGTTATGAAGACCATGAAAAGCTGGACGAATTGTTGAACAAGCTTGTTTCGCTTCGGGATAACGTGGGCAAAAATGCCGGTTTCAGCAATTATCGCGATTACATGTTTGCAGCAATGGGCCGCTTTGATTACACGCCTGAAGACTGTTTCAATTTTCATGGATCTGTAAAAAAAGCGATTGTTCCCATGTTGAATGATATGGCAGCAACCAGAAAAGAAGCATTAAATGTGGATCAGCTGCGTCCCTGGGATACAAAAGTGGATCCGAAAGGGATGCCGCCGTTGAAGCCATTTGAAACGGGCGAAGAGCTGCTGAACAAAACGATCCGCTGCTTTTCCCGCCTCGATCCTTTCCTTGGCGATTGCCTGCGCACGATGAAAACCATGAAACACCTTGACCTGGAATCCAGGAAAGGAAAAGCGCCGGGCGGCTACAATTATCCCCTGGACGAAATCGGCGTTCCGTTTATTTTCATGAATGCAACTTCAAATTTGCGCGATATGGTGACGCTTTTGCATGAAGGCGGTCACGCGGTGCATTCACTGGTCACGCGCGATTTGAAACTGAATTCCTTTAAACATACGCCTTCGGAGGTTGCCGAACTTGCTTCCATGTCAATGGAATTGATCACAATGGATTATTGGGACGAGTTCTTTGAAAACGAAAGCGACCTGAAAAGGGCGAAAATTCAGCATTTGGAATCTATCATTGAAACCCTTCCATGGGTTGCGACCGTCGACAAATTCCAGCATTGGATGTATGAAAATCCAGATCATTCGGCCGATCAACGCACGGAAGCCTGGGTTCGCATTTATGGAGAGTTTACGGATAGCGTAATGGATTGGTCGGATCTCGAAGTTTACAGAAAGTATTTGTGGCAGCGTCAGCTCCATATTTATGAGGTTCCTTTTTATTATATCGAATATGGAATTGCACAGTTGGGAGCGATCGGCGTTTGGAAAAATTATCGTCAGGACGCTGCAAAAGGCCTGAAAGGTTATCTGGATGCGCTGAAACTGGGTTACACGGCGACGATTGGCGAGATTTACGAGGCGGCCAACATTCCTTTTGATTTCTCGGAACAGCATATCACTGATCTGATGCAGTTTGTCCGCAATGAATTGGCCGAGCTAAAAAAATAAGATTTCGCCCGGGCCGATTTGGTGGTTATGAAAATGACGGTTATTTTTGCCCATATTACTATGAACGATCAAAGAAATGAAATTCTATAAAATTGTTGCATTTGTTGCCGGTCTTGCCTTGCTTTCTTCGTGTGAGTATCAGAAATACAATCGCATTGAGCAAAAAGACCTGAATGTCGGCAATGAAGTTGTTTACGGCGTTAGCCCGGACTCATTACCACGTCAAATGTCTTACAAATACGACGCGAAACCGGAGTTGGAAACACGTGTAAATGACATCAGAGCAAAATTATACAGTGGCACAACCAGTGCTCTGGTAAAGCAATAAGCGCATTCTTTTCAAAAATATTGAAGATATCCTCACTTCCTGGGGATATTTTTTTTTGAAACAGCTTTTATAACGGATTGAACAATTTCAATATGGGTTTTAGCGTATGATCCTGTTAGAGGTGCCCTTAGACTAACTGAAGTTGTGACAATTGAACATTTTTAATTTACTTTACGTATTCGAGGCAGGATACATTGATATAAATCAAGCAGGGACAAGCAATTAAAAGTACACAAAAACATGAATATAGCTTTGGTAACCGGCTCTGCCGGACTGATAGGAAGTGAATCGGTTGCTTTTTTAGCGGATAAGTTTGATCTGGTAATTGGGGTTGACAATAATTTAAGAGAATACTTTTTTGGAGCTGACGGAAATACAGATTGGAACCGCAGCAGGATCCAGGATCAGTTCAACAATTACAAACATTACTCTGCTGACATTCGCGAAGTAAGCCAACTGGAACCCATTTTCAAAGAATACGGAACCGACATTAAGCTGATCATTCATGCAGCCGCTCAGCCAAGCCACGACTGGGCAGCGAAAGAGCCCTTCACTGACTTTGGTGTTAATGCAGTTGGAACGCTTAACATGCTGGAAATGACACGCCTGCACACGCCAGAAGCAGTGTTCATCTTCACTTCTACTAATAAAGTTTACGGCGATAACCCCAATTATCTGCCACTTATCGAGCTGGAAACACGTTGGGAAATTGATCAAAACCACCCTTATTTCGAGAATGGAATTGATGAACAACACAGCATTGACCACACAAAACACTCCGTTTTTGGTGCTTCCAAAGTTGCTGCCGACATTATGGTGCAGGAATATGGACGTTATTTTGGCATGAAAACTGCGGTTTTCCGTGGCGGATGTCTTACCGGCCCAAACCATTCGGGAGCTCAGTTGCACGGATTTCTTGCTTACCTGATGAAATGCGCGATTACCGGAAATCATTACACGATTTTTGGTTATAAAGGAAAACAGGTTCGTGACAACATTCACAGCCATGACCTTGTTAATATGTTCTGGCATTTTTATCAAAATCCACGTCCGGGCGAAGTTTACAATGCTGGGGGCGGTCGTTTCGCTAACTGCTCTATGCTGGAAGCCATCGCATTGTGCGAGGAAATCACTGGAAACAAGTTGTCTTATTCATACTCAGAAACTAATAGAATTGGTGACCACATTTGGTATGTGAGTGACCTTTCGAAATTCAAATCGCATTATCCGGGCTGGAATTGGGAATATGGCCTCACTGAGACATTGACACAAATTCACGACGGTATTTCTTCCCGATTAGGAGTAAAAACAGTTTAATTATTTCAGAAGCCTCCGAAGCACTTTCGGAGGTTTTCAAACTCCTCCCCCATGCCAGAAAATTTTGTTATTATCATTCCGCAATTCAACGACTGGGAGGCGCTGAATATGCTTATACAGAAGATCAACGAGGATCTTCAAGCTTCAATTCTAACCAACACCACGCTTTTTATCGTCGACGACTGCTCCTCCAAAGAGCGGACACAGCCTTTCGTGCATTTTGGCGGAAAAGAAATCAAAGTCTTACGGTTGTATCGCAATCTAGGACATCAAAAAGCCATTGCCATTGGTCTTTCTTACGTGGCCGAACACATTGCCGCAGACAAAGTCATCGTCATGGACGCAGACGGAGAAGACGCTCCAAGCGACATTAATTTGCTGGCACAGAGATCATTACAAGAACCAGGAAAGATTATTTTTGCGGAGCGCAACAAGCGGACGGAGAACCTTTTATTCAGGTCTTTTTATGTGATTTATAAAATGTTGTTCAAAATGCTCACTGGAAAAGTGATCACTTTTGGTAATTTCAGTCTTGTTCCGCAAAATCGGTTACAAAATCTGGTTCGCGTTTCGGAGATCTGGAACAATTATCCGGGCGGCATTATCAGATCCAGAATCCCTTACGATTCCGTGCTGACCAACCGGGCAAAAAGATTGGCCGGGGAAAGCAAAATGAACTTCGTTTCGCTTGTTTTACACGGATTAAGTGCCATCTCCGTGCTCGTTGACACCACAGCAGTCCGCATTCTGATTTTTTCGATTTTCATGTCGGGTGTGGCCATTGCATTCATCATTGTCATCTTGTTCCTTAAATTAATCGGCAATGCGACGCCAGGATGGGCATCGACATTGGGCAGCACGCTGATGATTTTAATGCTGCAATCCTTCCTGATTTCGCTGTTTCTCGTGTTTATGGTGCTTCAATATCGCTCTCAGCAGCATTTCATTCCCGCAGTTCATTACCGTGATTTTGTTGAGAAAGTAGACACTTTCAGTTAGGTCGTATGATCACTTTCGACAATTCTCCGCCTGTATATTGGTTCATTGGATATGTGCTGGCGGCGTTTGTTATCTTCTCCGCTTTTTACAAGCCTATTCCCAGTAAAATATTTATCCTGTCAGCAATTATATTGCTGATTTTCATGCGTTTACCGGTGATCGTTTTCAACAGGGAGTTGAATCCGGACGAAAGCCAAATGCTCAGCCACGCCATCACTTTATTCCAGGACCCGGTTTACTGGCGCTCCGTCGACGGGACCACAATAGGCCCGCTTGACAATTATTTGCTCGTTATCCCCAAACTTCTGGGTTTCCAAATCGATTACACATCGGGACGCATTATGGGTTTGCTGTGCGCGGGTGGGGCAATGTTATTCTTGTTTTTATCATTAAAAAACTGGTTTGGAACATCCATAGCCAGAAAAATATTGCTGGCTCCATTGTTATTTTTAGCCTTTACACAAGAGGTTGACTTCGTGCATTATTCAAGTGAACAGCTTCCTGTTTTCTTGCTTTCGCTGTCAATTTGGCTCCTTTCCCGTGCGAGCATTGACTCTGGTAAGCTTGGCAGGAATTTATATTTTTTAGGATTAACCGCCGGTGCAATTCCCTTTGCGAAGCTGCAAGCTGTCCCACAAGCATTGGTTTTGGCTGCTTCGGCTTTATGGATTGGCTATCAATGGTTTAGAGCCAAAAAAGAAGTGAGGCCAATCATTCTTTTGTTACTCGGTGGATTAACATTTCCGTTTGCCGTGCTGATCTGGACGCTGGCTTTCAATGTATTTACGGATCTGATTGATTTCTATTTATTAGGAAACGCCATTTATGCAGGAGGCAAAGGCATATTGGACATTCCAGCTCAATTTATAAAAATCGTCCGCCTCACTCCTGATTTCCAGATCTTTACATTGGCACTCATTGTTCCAATCATTGCTGGATTCGCACAGGTGATCCGAAATGTTGGAGTAAGGAAAGCTGACCTCATTTTGCCCTTAACCATCATTGCGCTGCTGATTGCCAGCATTTTCGCAGTGACAAAGTCGGGCAATGATTTTATTCATTATCTCAATTTCTGCATCATTCCCTGGACACTTCTTGCTGCTTATGGACTTTCCAGGATTGAAAAATGGTCGGTTGTTTTTCCTGCTATTTTACTCTTGTGGTTTGTTGGCAATGATGCATATTACTTTGTAAAAGAGCGCAAACTCAATGCATTTGTGTCCGTTGAAGCCCGGACTCTTGCTCAAAGTCCTGTTGTAAAAGCATTGAAAAAATATAGCAAAGCGGGTGATTTTATGGTCGTCTGGGGCTGGCAATGTGTGTATTATGTGGAAGCGCAACTGGCGCAAGGAACTGCGGAAAATCATTCTGAGCGCTCCATCTTTCAGCATGCGATGCGGGAACGATATAAAAGTCGCTATTTGTCGGACATGAAGCGGACTAAGCCTGCGATTGTGCTGGATGCGGTTGGCAAAAACAGCTCATGGGTGCAAAACAAAAAAGCCCAGGGAATAACGAGTTATCCTGAGCTTTTTCGATATGTTCAAAGCAATTACAAGCTTATTGGCGACTTTGACGACACACGATTGTATGTGCGCAAGGACCGCTTATAATTGAGAAATTACATCTGTATGCTGTGCATTTTCAGCTTGCAGCAAATCATTTAATGTTGTTCTGTCCAAAACAGCGAGATTCGCATCACGCCATCTCTCCAAAACGGAGCGCAGGCTGCATGTTTCCTCATCCTTGCAATCGTCACATCTGCCGTAGAAAAACATGGAAACACAGAGCGCCGGTGCAATAGGACCGTCAATAATGCGCAGCACTTTTGAAAAATTCACTTCGCCCGGCGGCACACGCAACAGATAACCGCCGCCTTTTCCTTTTTGACTTTGCAAAACGCCATTGTTACGCAAGTCAAGTAATATGGCCTCCAAAAACTTCTTCGGAATCTTCTCTTTTTCAGCAATATAAGAGATCAACACCGGTCCTTTTCCGTATTGCTCTGCCAAGACCTTCAACGCTTTAAGCGCGTATTTTGCTTTTTTTGAAATCATTGTAGATCAAATGTACTTTTAGTCGATTTAGCAGATAGGCGAATCGTCCTCATCAATCGTTTTAAAATGATTATTTCTAAATATCGAACATTTCACTGAATATCCTGCTAATTGCAAAACATTAATTGGTCAGACAATAATTCCCTTAAAAAATTATGAAAAATCTGCCATGCCTAATTTATTAGTTTCTCGGTGGTTTGCCGCCGCTGAGCAAGCCTTGCATTCGTTCCAGCGTTTTCTTTTCTCCGCAAAGTGACAGAAATGCTTCTCGTTCGAGGTCAAGCAAATATTGTTCGGTTACGTTTTGTGCGTAACTCAAATCTCCGCCATTGATCACATAAGCCAGTTTATTCGCAATTTTCGCGTCGTGATCGGAAATGTAGTTGGCCAAACGCATTTGGGCAATGCCCGCCATGAATAACGCAATGCCCGTTTTTCCTTGCACTTTAATGTCATTCCGTTGTTTCGGTTGCGTATAGCCATTGTCCGCCAATTCAATTGCAGCTTGTTTTGCTTCAACAATCAGCCTCGAACGATTCAGAACAATCTGGTCTTTGTCTTGCAAATAATTCATCTCGCGTGCTTCCTGCGCCGAAGTGGAAACTTTGGCCTGCGCTATGTTCATGAATGCCGTTTGGAGAATGTTCAATTCGGTGTCACCCGCGTGATACATGTCTGAGCACCGGAGCGCCATTTCCTTGGTTCCGCCGCCTGCAGGAATGATCCCAACGCCAAATTCCACAAGTCCAATGTAAGTTTCCGCATGCGCTACAACTTTGTCGGCGTGCAAATTCAGCTCGCAGCCGCCGCCAAGCGCCAATGTATGCGGCGCCGTAACAACGGGGATGGACGAATATCGGGCGCGCATCATCGTTTGCTGGAACTGCGCAATGACCATATTGATCTCATCAAATTCCTGCTCAATGGCAAACATGAACAACATCGCAAGATTGGCTCCGGCCGAAAATGCTTCACTGGATTCATTTCCAATCACCAGTCCGCGAAAATCCTTTTCTGCGAGACTGATGCCCCTATTAATCCCTTCAATCACTTCCGAGCCCATCGTGTTCATTTTCGACTTGAATTCCAGGTTAAGGATTCCGTCGCCAATGTCGTAGAGGTTTGCTCCCGCGTTTTTCCAAACAATGTTGTTTGATAAATTGCTAAGCAGGATAAAGCTGTCCTGACCGGGTATTGTTTTATAAGTTTTTGAGACAATGTCGTAATAAGAACGCTTTCCATTTTCCACTTTATAAAACGATACATTGCCAGCTTGAAGCATTTCATAAACCCAGTCCGCAGGCTTCAAATCCAAACTTTCCATGATAGCAAGCATATTTTGCACCCCTATCGCATCCCATGTTTCAAAAAGCCCATATTGCCAGCCAAAGCCTGCGGAAATCGCCTGATCAATCCGGAAAATTTCGTCCGAGATTTCTGGAATCCGCAATGAAGCATATCGGAAAATGTCAGCAAATGTCTTTCTGTAAAATTCTCCGGCCTTATCTTTTCCCGCCACAAGCACAGCAAAGCGTTTTGAAACGTCGCTGATTGCTTTTGTTCCTTCTAATGTTTCAAATTTGACTTTCCCCGAAGGTTGATACTCTAACGTGTTGAAATCCAGCGCAAGAATGACCGATTTCCCTTTGTCGTCTTTTACTTTCTTATAAAAACCCTGTCCCGATTTGTCGCCAAGCCATTTGTTATCGTAAAGCTTTTGCATGATCTCGGGCACCATGAATGCATCGCGGGATTCGTCTTTTCCTTCACCGGACGCATACAAGTTGTTGGCCACATGAACAGTTGTGTCCAAACCCACAACATCCGACAAGCGATAAGTCCCTGATTTCGGACGACCTGCAACTGGGCCCGTAAGTTTATCAACCTCATCGACGCTCAGACCCATTTCTGCTGCAACGCGAATCGTTTGAATCAATGCATAAATTCCCAGCCTGTTTGCAATGAAACCAGGCGTGTCTTTGCTCAAAACTGTCGTTTTTCCTAAAAAAAGATCCCCATAATGCATCAGGAAATCAATAACGGATTGATCGGTTTTCGGGGTTGGAATGATTTCCAGCAGGCGTAAATATCTCGGTGGGTTGAAGAAGTGCGTGCCGCAGAAATGCTTGCGAAAATCTTCGCTTCTGCCTTCTGACATCAAATGAATGGGGATTCCGGACGTGTTGGATGTGACCAATGTTCCGGGCTTCCGCAGTGCATCGACTTTTTCAAAAATGCTTTTTTTAATGTCAAGACGCTCTACAACGACCTCCATCACCCAGTCGCAATTTTTGATATCCGCCAGGTTGTCGTCGAAGTTTCCGGTTTTAATGCGCGAAGCAAAAGCGGGGCTGTAAAGCGGTGCGGGCGATGCTTTTATGGCTTGCTGCAATGCATCATTCACGATCCTATTGCGGAATGCAGGATGTTCGCTGGTGATTCCTTTGGCTTTTTCGGCTTCATTAAGCTCTTTCGGCACAATGTCGAGTAACAAAACTTCCACACCGATATTGGCAAAATGGCAAGCGATGCGCGATCCCATAATGCCCGAGCCCAAAACGGCTACTTTACGAATTGAACGATTCATTATTTAAAGGTTTTGTTTAAAGCTCTTCTTCTATTTCGCCTGCTTTCAGTTTCTGATTTTCCTCTTCCACCAGCTTGTTGATATCCTTTATCACATCAAAAAAAACGACCAGTTTGTCCAATGGAATTTTGTCCCGGATCATTGTATTGAACGAAATAACGCCCTCGCGCGCAAGCTCGCGCTTTTCTTTTCCAAGGTCTGTCAGCACAATCCGCACAAACCGCTTATCCTGTTCGCTCACTTCCCGTTTGATCAGTCCGCGTTCTTCCAGATTTTTCAGCATCCTGACCAAACTTCTTGGCTCCATGCCGAGCAATGGGGCTATTTTGGTGGCAGGCGTGCCGTTTTCAATGTCGATATTGAGCAACACATAGCCAACAGCCATGGTTGTGTCGAAACGCGCGGCGTATGCATTGTACATTCTGGAAATCGAATGCCAAGCCCATTTTATCTGGAAATCGATGGTTTTTTCCTTGCGCATCGTCTGAAAAAGCTTAATGGTGTCAGGAGTGCCCTTTTTCACAAATGTAAGAAATCGGCCGGGTATTATGCAAGCATACTAATTTTAGTTCAATAAAAAACGCATTGCCCAAAAGTGAGCAATGCGCTTCTCTAAAAGTCTGGATTTTGACTATTTTTCTGCGATCAGCTTGTCCATTAAGCCGTTGAAATCAGTCACGAATTCATCAAAATAAATGCCTGTGCCCTGACCCGAAAACCCTGTGTGGATTTCGCGCACTTTGCCTTTTTTATCAATAAAAATTGTTGTCGGATATGACATTACTTTGTTCAGCATTGGCAATGCTTTGGCAGTTGCCTCGTCGGTGTTGGTGCCGGCTAGCAGAATCGGATAATCAATCCCCATGCGTGTAATCATGCGTTTAAGCCTCGGATTGGCCACTTCGGGCTTATCCGAGCGCTCGAAGGAAAGGCCAACGACCTCCACGCCGCGATCTTTGTTTTTCTTATACCAGGGCGCAATGAAATTCGTCTCGTCCATGCAATTGGGACACCACGAACCCATAATTTGAATGATCACGACTTTATCCTTAAATCTCGGATCTTTCAAAGAAAGCGGCTTGCCGTCGGAATCAGGAAATGTAAAATCAACAGTTTCAAAACCAGGTTTTAAATAAGTAAGGCTGGCCGCATCAGGAAGTTTTGCATGCTTATTTGCTTTTGCAGTGAAGCTTCTTAAACTCTTAATGCCCGACCATAATGCGCCTTTTAATGACCCATCGTTTTGGATGGCGGCTTTGAAAAGCTTCGCATTGGAACCGTCAAATGTTGATAAATACAGGCTGTCACCATTGACACTGCCGGTTAAAAAGCGATAATCGCCCGTGGTTGTTAAAATAGATCCCGTAACGTCAGTTCCTTTTTGCACAAACGTTCCGACCGATTGCGTTGTGTCGCCCGTTGACTCTGTAATTAAAGTTGCGTCCCAGGTTCCGGCGACAGATTTTGTGCTTTTGGCTTCGCCTGGTTTAAAAAATTTATAGTTTTCACCAAACTTGGCTTCGAAAGGAATTCCGCCCGAAATTTTGCCATTCGCTAATCTATAATAAGTGCCTTTCAATTGCTCGGCTTCTGCTTTTGCCACAATTTTCATGTCAAAAAGCTCCATAGGAATCACAAGCGAGTCGTTTTGAAAAAAAGCTGTGTCCATTTGAAGCCGCTCCGTGTCATTGATCACGGTCACCGAGTAAGTTTTGCCGTCAGGATTTTTGGAAAGATCAAATAAAAATGGAAGCTTGTTTTCTTCACGGCTCAATGTTGCGCGCCAGACGCCGGTTTTCAGCTCGGGCTGTGACGAAGAATTGCAACTGATTATGGCAAATAAAATCACTACTGCCGCAAGCTGATTGACTAGTCTCATATACAATGGGTTATTATTAAATTAACGGTTAGGTGCCGAAATTAAATCCTTTGCTCACAGCAATTCGTACGCCCGAAAATTGCTAAGTTTGTAACTGCCCCCTGGCAAGAATTAGTTCCTAAGTACGTTGCTTTTAACAAATGGATTTACAAAGTACATATCACGAGCCTGTCATGTTGTCCGAATGCCTGGAAGGGCTTCACATTCAACCGGAGGGTGTTTATGTGGATGTGACTTTTGGAGGCGGCGGGCACTCGCGGGCGATTCTAGAACAATTAACCACGGGCAGACTGCTGGTTTTTGATCAGGACCCGGACGCTGCGGCCAACGCGGCGGAATTTAAGGATGACAAACGATTTACATTCATAGCGGCCAATTTCAGGCATTTGAAGCGTTATCTCAAATTGCATAAGGCCGAAAAAGTGGACGGAATTCTGGCCGATCTGGGCGTTTCGTCGCATCAGATTAACACGCCTGAGCGCGGTTTTTCGACGCGGTTTGACGCCGATCTGGATATGCGCATGAATCCGAACATTGAAAAAACGGCGCGGGAAGTGCTGAATTCAAGGTCCATGGCTGAATTGCAACGCATTCTGGGAATGTATGGCGAGGTCACCAATGCCCGCACAGCTGCCGAGGCGATATTTACTTCAAGGCATAGCACACCAATTGATACGGTGGCAGATTTGAAAGCGCTTTTGATGCGCTATGCACCCAAACATCGCGAGAATAAATATTTTGCGCAGGTTTTTCAGGCGCTGAGGATCGAGGTGAATGATGAGTTGGCTGTGTTGGAGGAATTTCTGACACAAGTGCCGGAAGTGTTAAATCCCGGAGGCCGCTTGGTCGTCATGTCTTACCATTCCCTGGAAGATCGTTTGGTTAAAAATTTCATTTTGAAGGGGAAATTTGATGGCGAATTAGAAAAGGACTTCTACGGAAATGCGATAAAGCCGCTCAACAGCGTTACCAGAAAGCCAGTGGAAGCAACTCCCGAGGAAATTGCACGAAATCCGAGGGCCAGAAGCGCCAAATTGAGAATCGCTGAAAAATTATAGTTTTTAAAATCCATTCGAGAGATGTCGGAAAATAAGAGAAGACCTAAGCCCATTCCGCCTAAGCCTCCGAAACCTGCCAAGCGCAAGCGGGAATATCACTTATTTAACTGGCTGAATCGCTTTTTGCCGCTCGATAAGGTTTTTGGCGAAAAGGCGCCAGGCAAAGAAGAGCGACTTCCCGTCAAGTATTTTTATTATTTCGGCTGGATTGTCATCTTGCTAGTGGCTTACGAACGCATTGGTTTTCAGTCGGAACAATATGTGCGAAACAGCATTAAGCTCAAAAAAGAAGTGGATGACCTGCGTGCAGAATACACTTCCATTCATGCAGAATATATGAAAAGCGGCCTGCAATCGGTGATTATTGAAAAAGTGAAAGCCGAAGGTTTGGAAGAAAATTTGATCCCTCCCAAAAAGATCATTATCAAGGAAGAAGAAGACGATTAGCCGACCAGGCTTTCCGAATATTTAATTATTATATGCTCAATTTTCTTCTTTACAATTCATGAAGAACGACGTCGAAAGCGGTCAGAACAACAAGAAAGCCCTGATCGCCCGTGCCCGGACCGTGGGCTGGCTTTTGTTTGTGTTGGCCATTGCGGTTTTTGGCAAATTGATTCGTGTGCAATATTACGATGAATTCAAAGGCAAAACCTGGGCCGAATACTCTGCCAAAAACGACTTGAAACTGGACACGATTCCAGCCATGCGCGGGAATATTTATTCCTACGACGACCGTCTGCTGGCCACTTCCCTGCCTTATTATTATGTAGGACTTGACACGAAAGTGGCTGATTCCGCTTATTTCTACAACCACATTGATGAGCTTTCATCTTTGCTTGCCAAGAGCTTCGGAGAATTTACTGCTGCTGGTTATAAGAACAAGATCACACGTTATCGGGTGAGTAAAAGCAAAAGATATTTACGACTAAAAAACCGCCAGATAAGCCACCTTGACCGCGAAAAAATCAAGAAATGGCCATTTTTTGTCAGAAACAGAAAAGGCGGCGGCGGCAAGTTCGAGACGATTTACAAGCGCTACAAACCTTTTAGTCCAATGGCTGACCGGACAATCGGCGGCATTGACCCTAAAAGCGGAAGAGGTTACATTGGCCTGGAAGCTAGTTTTGACAAAAATCTGGAAGGAAAAGCAGGCATAGGCTGGGTGGAAATGGTTGAAGGCGGCATGAAAATCCCGGTTGGCGATGCGCTGAATGTGCAGCCAGAGGCAGGACGCGATGTTTACACCACATTGGACATGAATTTTCAGGATCGGGCAGAAATCGCTTTGAGAAGAAAACTCATGGAAAGCAAAGCCAATTATGGTTGCGTGATTGTGATGGAGGTTGCGACGGGGGAAATTAGGGCCATGGCCAATTTGACCAAACGCGGCGATGGGAAATATGAGGAAGTTTTTAATTACGCAGTTGCTGGCGGAGCTGATCCTGGCTCGACATTCAAATTACCAACGATGATGGCGCTTTTAGAAGAAACCAAAATGAATCCGGATCAGGTTTCGGTCAATACGGGCACCGGATCGGTTCGCTTTCGCGGAACGTCCATTAATGATTCCAAAAGAGGCGGTCACGGCGTTTTAACTGCCACACAGGTTTTTGAAAAATCGTCCAACATTGGCGTGCACATGCTAATGCAGCGCTATTTCTTCTCAAAACCAGACGCTTATCTGTCCTATCTGAAAAGATTTCACCTGACAACGCCAACGGGAATTCACATGAAGGGTGAAAAACCACCTTATATCAAGGACCGCACTTCGAAGCAATGGAGCGCTTATTCGCTTACATTCATGTCTTACGGCTATGAAATGTCCATGACGCCATTGCAAACGCTGGCACTATACAATGCGGTTGCCAATGATGGTTACTGGGTGCGCCCGTTGATCGTGCGCGAGATCCGCAATGCGGAAGGCGTGGAAGATAAAATCCCGCCTTATGTTGAAGACAAGCCGATTTGCTCTCCGGAAACGATTAAAAAAGTGAAGAAAATGCTGGAAGGCGTTGTGAAAGCTGGCTCGGCAAAAAACATTAGTTCTGAACTTTATCAGATTGCAGGAAAAACCGGAACGGCGCAGAAACTGATCAATGGCATTTACACGCCAGGAAAATATTACACTTCGTTTGCTGGTTATTTTCCGGCTGACAAACCAAAATACAGCGCCATTGTGATTATTGACACGCCGCAGGGCGAAGGGGCAAATTACACCCTTTATGCAGGAAGCGTTGCCGCGCCGGTTTTCAAAGAAGTTGCAGACCGCATTTATGCGTATGACGTAAGCATTCAAAAACCTGTAAAAGACTCAATTCCAGAAGTTTCCAAGGATGTAAAATGGGCTGGACGATCGGAAGATCTGAAAGTTATCAGCAATGAGCTCAAACTAACGCCCGTTCCCGAAGGCACCGAATATGCAGCTGCTTCACTCCT
Organism: Dyadobacter sp. CY326; assembly: GCF_021390515.1. GTDB lineage: Bacteria > Bacteroidota > Bacteroidia > Cytophagales > Spirosomataceae > Dyadobacter. The sequence goes on along the minus strand of NZ_JAJUXI010000010.1, from coordinate 116,844 downwards.
CAAAAAAGGAAAAACCAACTGGCAGGCGCGCGTGATGGACACCAAGGACGTGCCCGATTTGCAGGGAATGGCCATGCGTGATGCTTTGTATATTTTGGAAAACAAAGGTTTCAATGTCACTTTCAAAGGCTCTGGCAAAGTCGTGGAGCAATCCTTACCGCCCGGCTCCAATGCTGCGGGCAACAAAACAATCCTATTAACATTACAGTAATTCCTTCATGGAGAGCACACAAGAGAAAATTTTAAGCGATATCCTGATTGGCGTTGCGGGAGCCGACATTACGGGTTCCAATATAGTTGTTATAAAAAATATCATTCTGGATTCCAGAAAAGTGCTGCCCGGAAGCTTGTTTGTTGCCTTAAGGGGAACACAAACGGATGGCCATCAATACATTGGCACTGCAACAGAGCTTGGCGCGACTGCAATTTTGTGTGAAGAGTTGCCTGCAACATTGCATGAGCGTGTTACTTATATTCAGGTTGCAGATTCTGCGGAGGCTTTGGGTTACATTTCCGCTGCTTTTTACGATAATCCTTCTCAGAAACTGACATTGGTTGGCGTTACGGGCACCAATGGAAAAACGTCCGTTGCAACATTCCTTTTCCAGCTTTTTCGCGCATTAGGCTATCGCTGCGGCCTTATTTCGACGGTTCAAAATCAGATCGAATATGAAATAATTCCATCGACGCATACGACGCCGGACGCTGTTGCATTGAACCAGTTGCTGGCTCAAATGCAAAGGAAAAATTGCAGCCATGTGTTTATGGAAGTAAGCTCACATGCTGTTGCGCAGCATAGAATAACAGGTTTGCAGTTTGCAGGAGGCATTTTTACCAACATTACACACGACCACCTCGATTTTCACAAGACATTTGATAATTACATTAAAGCCAAAAAAGGTTTTTTCGATCAGCTCCCGGAAACAGCTTTCGCGCTTGTTAATGTCGACGATCGCCGCGGTTCCGTAATGGTGCAGAATACAAAAGCGAAGATCGAAACGTATTCGCTGCAGACGCTGGCCAGCTTTAAGGGTAAAATCATTTCCGATACGCTTGCGGGCATGCATATGGAGATCAATTTGCAGGAAGTGTGGTTTCGGGTGATTGGCCGGTTCAATGCTTATAATTTGCTTTCAGTTTACGGCGCGGCGATTTTATTGGGTGAAAAACCTGAATCTGTTTTGACTGAACTTTCAAACTTAAAAAGCCCTCCGGGTCGATTCGAGCAGTTTCATTCTGCTGACAGCATTGTCGGGATCGTGGATTATGCGCACACGCCGGACGCATTGGAAAATGTACTCGAAACCATTAACCATCTGCGGCACGGGAATGAAAAAGTGATCACTGTTGTGGGTTGCGGAGGAAATCGGGATGCTGAAAAAAGGCCTAAAATGGCTGCAATTGCGTGTAAATTCAGCAACCGGGTTATTCTTACTTCCGATAATCCGCGTCACGAAGACCCGCTGGATATTTTGGAACAAATGCGAAAAGGTGTTCCGCCATTGGATTACAAAAAAACGACCGTCATTGAAGATCGTCGTGAAGCGATTTTTAAAGCTTACGACGAGGCCAATCCGGAAGACATTATTCTCATTGCCGGAAAAGGCCACGAAAATTATCAGGAAATCAAAGGAATCAAACATCATTTCGACGATAAGGAAGTTTTGCTCGAGGCTTTTGCGGCGCGGCACGCTTAATCAGGGATGTAAAAAAACGGTGGCCTTTTTGCGTAGTCTTTGAAAAGAAGCAACTTTGTAAAGTCATCCCCAATACATTATTCATGCTCTATTACTTATTCGATTATCTCGACAAGCACTTTAATATCCCGGGAGCGGGAGTTTTTCAATATATTTCTTTCCGGGCGCTTGGCTCGACGGTTCTGTCACTCTTCATCGCCGCGACTTATGGAAAAACGATCATTAATTATCTGAGGAAGAAGCAAATGGGCGAGACAATCCGCGATTTGGGATTGGCCGGTCAGATGGAAAAAGCAGGAACGCCAACAATGGGTGGCTTCATCATTTTAGCTTCGTTGCTCATTCCAGTGCTGCTTTTTGCGAAGTTGAGTAATGTCTACATTGTTTTACTGATCATCACCGCACTTTGGACAGGCTTAATTGGGTTTGTCGATGATTATTTGAAGAAATTTAAGAACAACAAGGACGGTCTTCATGGGCGATTCAAAATTGTTGGGCAAGTCGGCCTAGGCGTGATTGTGGGGCTTACGCTTTCTTTCAATGATAACGTCAGGATAAGGATTTACGAGCAACCGCTATTAAGCTCAAATTTGGGAGAAATTCAGCGTTACCGGGACATTATTCACCCGACGGTAACCACGATTCCTTTCATCAAAAACAATGAATTTGATTATAAAGCATTGCTTTTTGGCTGGTTACCGGAAGAATACACTTGGGTAATTTACACCATCATTGCCATTTTCATCATTACAGCTGTTTCCAACGGAGCCAACATTACGGATGGAATTGACGGGCTTGCGGCGGGCGTTTCAGGGATTATTGCGCTTACATTAGGCGTTTTGGCCTATTTGTCGGGAAATACAAAGTTTTCGCAATATTTGAACATCATGTACATTCCGAACTCGGGCGAGCTCGTGATTTTTTGCGCAGCATTTATAGGCGCCTGCGTCGGGTTTCTCTGGTATAATGCTTATCCCGCCCAGGTTTTTATGGGCGATACGGGAAGCTTAATGCTGGGTGGAGTCATTGCCGTGATTGCGCTGGCGATCCGTAAAGAATGGCTTATTCCGTTTATGTGTGGGATTTTTATCGCTGAAAATCTGTCTGTTATCGTCCAAGTCAGCTATTTTAAATACACCAAACGAAAATATGGCGAAGGACGAAGGGTCCTTTTAATGTCGCCGCTGCACCATCATTACCAGAAAAAAGGCATTCACGAATCCAAGATCGTGACGCGTTTTTGGATTGTAGGAATTATCCTGGCGATTTTGACGCTGGCGACTTTGAAGTTGAGGTAAAAAAAGAGAATAGACTTGCTAAGTTTTGAAAACTTAGCAAGTCTATTCTCTTTTTTTACCTATCTGCCAACCGCCTCGCTATATCTTCTCGGATCATAACCCTTCGCGAACAGCGGATATTGGTCAAAAATCCTTCTTACAACGCTTCTGTAATGATTATTTGAGTTTTCAACGCCCTTGAAAATTCCGGAAGCATAACCTCTCCACACCACCTGATCGCTTTCGGCGTCGATGAGTGAAACGATGAGTGTTCCTTTGTCCAAAGCATATTTGATGGGTTCGTAACGGAAACCGTCATTTTCAGTGTCAACCCAGTTTTTGATAACGGGCTGCATGTAACCCTGATAACGGAGGTTATCATAAAAAATGCCGTAGTTGACTAGCAATGTTGGTTTTTCTGCCGTGAGCTTGTAACCTCTCACTTGCATTTGACGGCGGATAGCCTCGTAAATTTCGGTGCAAAGATTGTTTGTGTCGCGCTCACATTCCAAAAATGTGTAGGAAGAGTAATCTTTGAAATTGGTTTCGTAACTGTAATCGTGCTCCACAAACACTTTTCGACCACTGGAGCAACCCGCTATTATAATTACTAGGAGTAAAGCGGCATAAGTAAAAATTGACCTAAGCATAAGCATTTAAAATTGTCAGGTTATGAATAATTGTATCAAGTATATATTTATACAAATCGAACAAAATCAATAACTTACGCCAGACGCCTTTTAAAACTATCCCAAATAATAAGCTATTGATTTTCGCATTTCAGAAGCAGAAATCACTACATCGTATTCACATTGCCCTGCTCCTTTTAGCAACGAGAACCGCACTTCCTTTCCTTTATTCTTCTTGTCCTGACGTGTCAATGCAATGATTCCGTCAATATCCTCTGCCTTAATGTCCACTTTACCAAAAGTGGCAAACAGAAACTCTTCAATGTCTGTAAGCGTCTGCTGGTCAATCATTTTTCTCGAATAAGAAAGAAAACTTTCCATGATCATTCCCACTGCAATCGCTTCTCCGTGATACAACCTTTGACTCGCAGGTTTATTCAAAAAGCAAGTTTCAACGGCATGTCCAAGGGTATGACCAAAATTGAGAATTTTACGCAAACCTTTCTCCGTTGGATCCTGATCCACAACTTCTTGCTTGATTTTTACTGAATGCGCAATCAGGTCCGTCCAATTTTGTCTTTCAAAATCCTTTTGCCTTATCTCCTCCCACTTTTCCGCATCTGCAATCAGGCAATGTTTGATAATTTCCGCAAACCCTGATCTTATTTCCCGTTCCGGCAATGTTTTCAAAAAATCCGGATCGATTAGGACGCGTTTTGGTAAAGTGAAAACGCCTAAGTGATTTTTAAACCCTTGAAAATCAATCCCCAACTTGCCGCCAACGCTGGCATCCACCTGGGAAAGCAAAGTCGTCGGCACCTGTATAAAATCTATTCCACGTTTGTAAACTGCCGCACAAAATCCGCCCATGTCCCCGATCACGCCGCCTCCGATATTGATCACCAATGCGTGTCTGTCCAATTCTTCTTTCGTCATTGCATCCCAGATTTTCTCGCAGGTCGACAACAGTTTATTCGACTCACCGCTAGGGACAGTTACAATGCTATGTCCTGGTAAAATCGCTTTCAAATGCGGATAGCAATGCTTTTTCGTATTATTATCCGCTATGACGAATACTTTGGAATACGCTGACGAACTTAAAAATTCACTTAAACTTTCACTGATTGGGGCAATAACAACAGACTCGTTCATTCTACTTTTTTGTGAGACAGCGCTCATAACACATACGATGAATGCACCGCAATGGATGCGTTGATATCCAGCTTTTTAGAAATAATATTCTGGAAATCTCTTTTAAATATATGAATTATTATGTTTCCCAAATAATCATTTAACTTTTGTATCCCAACAAATTTTTCCCAAATCGCACATTTTCGTCGCAATTGCGTATAGTAACCTCTGATTTGCCATTTATTTTGTAAAATTGCCCTCCGCTTCAATCAGAAATTTAGATTTTTAAGCCTTAACCAATCATAATTTTATCGAATGAGTGCTCCGCTGATTTCAGGAATTCAACAAGTAGGAATTGGTGTTCAAAACGTGCCTGACGCATGGAAGTGGTATCGCAAGATGCTTGGTTTTGACGTTCCGGTGTTTGATGAAAAGGCGGAAGCACCGCTCATGACGCCTTACACGGGCGGCGAAGTGCATCAGCGACATGCCGTTTTGGCCATTAACATGGCGGGCGGCGGCGGGTTGGAAATCTGGTCATTTACAAGCAGACAGTCAGCGCTTCCAACTTTCAAACCGGAAATCGGCGACCTCGGCATTAATGCGATCCGATTCAAGGCTCCTGATGTAAAAAAGGCGCACGAATGGTTGAAAAGTCAGTCGAAAGAGTTTGTGGGTCCATTGGCAACATTGCCGGAAGGAGAAGGTTTTTGGGGAAATGACCCTTACGGAAACACATTTCAGATTACGACAGACGCAAGCTGGTTTCAGCAAACAGGAAAACCTGTTGGCGGCGTCTCTGGCGTTGTTGTAGGCGTTTCTGACATTGATAAATCAATGGTGTTTTATAAAAATCTGCTGCAACCGTTGAAAGTTATTTATGACAAAACGGGTGTTTTTGAAGACATTCCCACAACTGTTAAAGGGCAGCGTTTCAGAAGGGTTTTGTTGAGAAAATCATTTACGCCGCACGGTGCATTCAGCCGCTTGCTAGGGAACATTCAAATCGAACTTGTCCAAGCACTGGATCGCACGCCAAGAAAAATCTTTGAGAACCGGTTTTGGGGTGACTGCGGCTTCATTCACTTGTGCTTTGACACGATCGATATGGACACATTGAAATCAAACTTACAATCACAAGGTTATCCGTTTACAATTGACAGCGAAAGATCATTCGGCATGGAGTCGGCTGCGGGGCGATTTGCTTATCTGGAAGATCCGGACGGGACATTAATCGAGCTTGTAGAAACGCATAAACTGCCGATTTTGAAGAAAGTTGGCTGGTTTCTGGACATTCAAAAGAGAAAACACCAGCGGCCTTTGCCAAACTGGATGCTGAAATTAATGAGTTTGAGTCGGGTGAAGGATTGAGACTTCCCAAGTTTTTGTAAACGGCGCCGCCCAGGCTTGGGAAGTCTCATGCGAGAGAACAGACTTTCCAGGTTTTGTAAACCTGGAAAGTCTAATACCGGGCTCCCAACCAGGCTAAAATCGGCAATGTAAAAAACAATGCTAATCCAGCCGCCCAACCTGCGATCAACCCTAGGATAAGCGAAAGCAAAACGACAACCGTTGGATATAAATACATTAACATTCCAAAGAGAACAGAATCATAAAAGACTGTTCTGGCTGTAAGTTTGGCAGCTTTTTGTTTAAAAAGATTGTAGAGCGGCTTGTGAATGGCTCGTCCCAATGCGCCTAACGCTTTTTGAAATGCATTTCCTCTTGTGGGAACGGGGCAATCTGCAAACAATGCATTCAACCGCAAAGCTTTCTCTTCTTTTGTAAGTTCAGCCGGAATCGACCAAACTTCCTTATTCATTTTCCGCTCCAAAATTTCGTTGAATTCGCGCAGCCATCTTTCATATTCGTCCGGGCTGGTTTTGATATCGTGAATCAAAATTGGATCCCCAAAGTTCAAAGCAACACGTTTTCCAGGCCCACGAAAGTGTTCGTAGTTTACTCCGGTGGGCACAACGCCCATATTTTTGAGTGGATCATCGCCATACCAGGTTTGATAAGCCATTCGAGCCGTTCCCTTTCCCAGCGGCCGCAGGCGCCATTCATTGACGCAAACTCCTTCTGAAAACACGATGACAGCTCCTCCGCTTTTCATGGCATTATGCCCTTCTTGAACAGTAACATCCAGATTTTTAACATATTGCCGACCTTCCGACCCTCTGTAAACCGGGATAAGCTTTATTTGTCTGAGCCAGAATGCGGCGGTTTTTTTTTTGAAAACATCACCTCGGGTAAGTGTATAAATCGGCTGTTTGATCCTAAAACCGATGACAACTGCGTCGAAAAACGAACCTGAGTGATTGGAAGCCAAAAGCACCGGACCTTTATGCAATTTGTCAAAACCTGTAACACAAAGCTTTTTAAGATAAATCGGCAATGCGAGGCGGACCAGAAAACGAGAGAAGTAGAAGAACAAAATGTATGAAGTAAAATTTGACTCGCAAAATTATTCAAAGTTTCGATATATGCCTCGCGTCGGCTCCCGCGAAGTTGCTAACTTTGACACTGAATTGCGGTGGTAACAAGCATAGCGTCAACATTCTGTAGTGCCCAAATGATAATAAATCAATGCGTTTAAAAGATTATCCTGAAATTATCCGAAAGGCCTGGGCGGGGTTTGATAATTCCATTGGAGTTAAGTTTGTTGAAGATATAAGTGCCAAAGTATCAACCAATCACGTTTTTCGCGTAACGCTCGACAACGATGATATTGTCATTGCCAAGTTGTCCTATTTTGGAAAATATGAGCATTTCAAAGAAGACCACCGGATTATACAAGCCCTCGCCAATAATTTACTTTATCCCTTTGAAAACGTCCTTGCCAGATCACTCGTAAAAAATAATCAGGTTTACACTTATCGTTATCAAGAGGATTTTGTTGACACCTGGGTTGTGTTTTACAACCCGATAAGGGCAATGAACCGGCTTCCGAAGCGGCTTAACGAGGACCAAATAAAAGCGCTGGGCCGTGAAACTGCAAAGTTTCACCTGGCGTGTCTGCGCGCGGGAAAATCAATTCCAAAATCTTCCAAAAATTTACGAACTGACATCCAGCATTTACTCGAAATTCTGGATTCCGACACGGGCCAGTATGAGCATCGCGGTTTTATTCAGTTATTAAAAAGGCAATGCGATATTTTCATGAAAAATATCCAGCGCCTGAATGTCAGTGCATTTGATAAAATGCCCGTTTTTGTTGATTGGAACATTGGAAATTTCTCCGTGACGGAGGATTTAAAACTCTATTCGAGATGGGATTACGACTGGTTCCGCGTGTCATCGCGCATCATGGATTTCTATTTTTTCGCCCGCGTTTGTTCCAACGTCGGTGACCGCACGGTTTTTAGTTATCTGATGGGCCCGTTAATGGAAGATCGCTTCATGATTTTTTTGAAGGAATATCATCAGGTTTATCCGCTGACGCGAAATGAGGTCCTGTTTATGAAGGAAGCTTACCGGTTTTTTATTTTGAATTATGTTATTAAATATGGCAAATTCTTTTTCCACAGATCTTATTGCGCCAAACTACAAAAGGAAGCCTATGAACTTTATTTCCCGTCAATCGATGGTTTTGATGAAGACAAAATTCTGAAAGTGCTGCAAATCTAGCCTTTCTGCTTCGTATCAACTTTCCTTTTTCTTAGACACCAACTTCCATGATCCTCGATAATTTCAAGTCAGTAATATCCAAATATGAAGTAATTTTCTTTGATGCATTTGGCGTTTTGAAAACATATAATGGCCTCATTCCAGGCATTGAGAACACATTTGCCTATTTGCGTGAGACCGGCAAAGATTTTTATGTAGTAACAAATGACGCCTCGCGCAGCCCCGAACAACTAGCAGAGTCGTATGTAAAACTTGGGATTGATGACGTTACACCCGATCGCATTATTTCTTCCGGCATGCTAGCCAGGGAATATCTTGAATTAAAGGTTAGAAAAGGCATTGTGGCTTATTTGGGAACGGATAATTCTGCACATTATATTGGCTCAACGGACCTTCTAACATTATCCATTAGAGAATTAGATCTGAATGCTGTAAATGATGTAAATGCACTGGTTTTCCTGGATGACGAAGGTTTCGACTGGAACACAGATTTGACAAAAACATTGAATTTGCTGCGAAAACGCAACATTCCAGTGATTGTGGCAAACACGGACAAGACTTATCCTGCATCAAAAAGCCGCTTATCTATCGCTGTCGGTGCATTAGCAAAAATGATTGAAGACACTATTGGCAGACAATTCATCCGCTTCGGAAAGCCCGATCCACAAATGTTTATCTTTGCTTACCAGCACATTAAAAATTATCCGAACGTCAACAAGCAGAACATTCTAATGGTTGGCGACACATTACATACGGACATTTTGGGTGGAAATAAATTTGGCTTGGACACAGCATTGGTCCTCACCGGAAACACGCAGGCGGAAGATGCGGAAGTTCGTATAAGGGCCACCGGAATCATTCCAACTTACATTTGTGTTTCGGCTGTGGTTGAGTAAGAGGCAATTAGCAATAATCGGGAAGCATTATTAGATTAATGCTTTCTTTTTCCGATTTCCTGCTATTTTTGCCGAAACTTAATTACACACACATGCTTGCCAAAACTTACGGAAGTGCCGTTTACGGCGTGGATGCTACGGTAACCACGATTGAAGTTAATGTAGCCCAGGGAATGGGCTTTTTTATGGTCGGGCTGGCCGACAGTTCTGTAAAAGAAAGCCAGCAGCGCGTTGAAGCCTCATTAAAATTTTTCGGCTACAAAATGCCGCGGCAAAAACTGGTCGTCAACCTCGCCCCTGCCGACATTCGCAAAGAAGGCTCTGCTTACGACCTGCCCATTGCACTTTGCATTCTGCAATCATCCGAACAGCTTAATTGCCAGCACAATCTGGAAGATTATATTATCCTCGGCGAGCTCTCGCTGGATGGAATTTTGCGACCGATCAAAGGCGTTTTGCCAATCGCTATTGAAGCCAGAAAGCAAGGATTCAAAGGTTTTGTCCTCCCCGCCGAAAATGCACATGAAGCTGCTATTGTCAACAACATTGACGTCATTCCCGTTGAAACGCTTGCGGACGCCATTGCTTTCTTTGAAGGCCTGTCGGATGTCAAGCCAGTTGTCGTAGACACGCGCGATTTGTTTTTCACTACGCAAAACGAATACGATGCTGACTTCGAGCATGTTCAGGGACAGGAAAACATCAAACGGGCATTAGAAATTACAGCCGCAGGCGGTCACAATGCAATCATGATCGGGCCGCCAGGAGCTGGAAAAACAATGTTAGCAAAGCGGATTCCAAGCATTTTGCCGCCATTAAGCTTGCCTGAGGCACTGGAAACTACAAAAATCCATTCTGTTGCTGGTAAGCTTGGCAAAAGGGCAACACTTGTTTCCAGACGCCCATTTCGCGCGCCACACCATTCGATTAGCGATGTGGCATTGGTTGGCGGCGGAAGTTTCCCGCAGCCGGGAGAAATATCGCTTTCGCATAACGGTGTTTTGTTTCTGGATGAATTGCCTGAGTTTAAACGTTCTGTTCTGGAAGTGATGCGGCAGCCTTTGGAAGAGCGGAAAGTGACCATTTCCCGGGCAAAAATGACTGTTGAGTTTCCAGCCAATTTCATGCTCATCGCCAGCATGAACCCTTGTCCGTGCGGTTATTACAATCATCCTGAAAAGCAATGTGTTTGCGGAACGGGTGTTGTTCAAAAATATTTAAATAAAATCAGCGGTCCGCTCCTGGACCGCATTGACCTGCACGTAGAAGTTACGCCTGTTTCCTTCGACCAAATCGCCTCTACAAGAAAATCAGAAAGCAGCGAACAGATCCGCGCCCGTGTGATCAAAGCACGCGAAATGCAGACTGAGCGGTTCAAAGATAAAAAGGACATTTATTCAAACGCCATGATGTCCACGGAAATGGTGAAAGAAATCTGCATCATCAGTGACCCTGGAAAAACGCTCCTACGGACCGCCATGGAACGCCTAGGCCTCTCCGCCCGGGCCTACGACCGCATTTTAAAAGTCTCCCGCACCATCGCCGACCTGGCTGGAAGTGCTGACATTCAGGTTCAGCATTTAGCTGAGGCTATTCAATATAGGAGCCTGGATAGGGAGAATTGGGCTGGGTGATCTCTTCACATTTCAATTTTTTTACACGTAAATTATATTAAATTTGGAAACACTATTCTTAGAAACAGTGATGGGAAAACGAATGGTTTCAGACATTCTCGAACAGCCTGATGCCTACTTTATCATGCAGGAAGTAAACGAAATACTGAATAGTGAGAGAAAAAAAAGGATTAACTTTTATAACGACATTACTGAACAAGAGAAAGTTGAGTTCATTAATGGAGAGATAATTGTGCATTCGCCTGTAAAAATGCAGCATAATGAAGCGTCGCTCTTTCTCGCCCAACTTTTCAATGTTTATGCACGCAAATATAAGCTCGGATTTGTGGGAATTGAGAAAATCATGATTACGTTAACGCGTAATGACTATGAGCCGGATGTCTGCTTCTTTAAATCAGAGAAGTCAAAACAATTCAAGAAAGATCAAACCCTTTTTCCTGCGCCTGATCTTGTTGTAGAAGTGGTTTCCCCCTCGACCGAACACCGAGACAGAGGACTAAAATTTAAAGATTATGCAGCGCATCAAATTGAGGAATATTGGATAATTGATTCAGAAAACAAGACAGTTGAACAATATCATCTTGTTGGTAAAGAATATTTTCTTGTCCAAAAATCATCTAACGGTGTTATTGAAAGCTTTGTTATTGAAGGCTTTAAAATTCCTGTTGTCGCGATATTTGACGAATCTGAAAATATTAAAGCCACTCAAAGTCTCTAAGACCATCTCAAAGTTCCTCTACACTTACCCCGCCCAACTCCTGAAATAGCGTTGACCAGTAATGCGTTACATGCGGGTTGTTTTCTTTACTTGAAGCGGTTGGTTCGAAAGGAGAAACGATAGTAACTTGCGGGGAGCCAATGGCGTATTTTTCTAATTGCTTGGTGTCTTCTTTTGCGTCTGTTTCCGCTTCTGAATCTGATTTAGGCGGCTTAATGTGGAAATCGCGGCGGTCGGCGCCTTTTACGCTTTCTACCATATCACTGAAATAATACACTTTTACTTCCGACCCGCTTTCGCCTGCTTTGGCGATCACGGGTAGACTCGCCCATATGTCTGTGGATTGATTCGAAGCGCCTGTGTTTTGCTGGTTTAGTTTAGCCAACAATTGTCTTAAATAAATGCTCTTCTCTTTTTGTAACGAAAGCTGAAATGCGGTTTCGATTCCTTCGCGATCTGTGGCATTGACACCTTCTGTGTTGTCTTTTTCACTTCTCACAGTAAGCGATAATGCGCGGGCTTTGGAAGTATTTTCATGAATAAAATAGACTTCCAACTTATCGCCTTTGTTCTTCATATTGCTTTCGATGATGTCGGTTAATGTCTGGCGATATTTGTCATTGACATATTGTTTGTCGACATGCACGCTTTGCGTTTTATCCAAAAAAACCAATGTATAAGTAGGCGCATCAGGCGTCGCGGGCTTTTCTTCATCTTTGTCGCCTCCACAAGAAGCAAGTGAGAGCATCATAACCGAAAGCATAACCAGCTTCCATCGAACATTAAAATTCTTCATAAAAGGCACATTTACCTTGAAATCCATAGGGTCAAATGATTTATCGAAACTAACTGGTTCACAAATATTACACAACGCGAAACGGACGATCGGTTGCATTATTTTACACAAAAAAAGAAACCCTTCAAAACGTGTGCCTTGAAGGGTTTCTACAATTTGTGTTCAAATGTTATTTGTGCTGATTCTGGATCATTTCAACCAATTCCTCCGAAATCCCGGTCATTGAATAGCCGCCATCGTGATACAGGTTTTGCATGGTGACGAACTTAGTTAGATCTGAAAATAACGTGATGGCGTAATTCGCGCAATCGTCCGCTGTTGCGTTTCCTAGCGGGCTCATTTTTTCTGCGAAGTCGTAAAACGCGTCAAAGCCTTCAATTCCTGAACCTGCTTTCGTTTTGGTAGGCGACTGGGAAATGGTGTTTACACGCACATTTTTCGCTTTTCCGTAACGGTAACCATAGCTGCGCGCAATGCTTTCCAACATTGCCTTCGCTTCCGCCATATCACTGTAAAAAGAATAAGTCCGCTGCGCTGCAATGTAGGATAATGCTACAACTGATCCCCAATCATTGATCGCGTCCAGCTTTTCACCGACTTGTAGAAATTTATGAAGCGAAATCGCTGAAATATCAATGCCTTTTTGCATCCATTCATAGTTCAGGTCACCATAAGATTTTCCTTTTCGAACATTGACAGACATGCCGATCGAATGCAGGACGAAATCAACTTTTCCGCCCAGGATTTCCATGGATTGCGTATAAAGATTTTCGATATCCTCAACAGAAGTGGCATCGGCGGGAATAACCTGAGCGTCGCATTGCTTGGCCAAATCGTTAATCGCGCCCATCCGCATCGCAATCGGGGCGTTGGTTAATGTAAATGTGGCTCCTTCCTCTTTCGCTTTCAGCGCTACTTTCCAGGCAATTGAATTTTCGTCCAACGCACCTGAGATAATCCCTCTTTTTCCTTTTAATAAACCGTAAGCCATGTTTTCCTTGTATAATTGATTAATTAGGATAGTCCTTTTGAGGCGGCAAAGTAAAGCATTTTTGATTTGCTAAACCAGACGCTCTGCCCCATGCGCTTTTTGAAAGCTTTGAAATCAAGGCTATAAGACGCTATTTTCTACTGGTTTAAGATGCAGCTTTTGTTGGAAAAACTGGTCTGTGGCATCATACACACCTTTCAAATCTTTGGATCGCAGTCTGGACGCAATCACGTGGTCGCCACTTTCCGGAAATGCTTTCAAAACTTTCTGATCATCAGGCGTACCGATTTTTGGAAACATATTTTCAATGGCTTTTACAGAAACAACCTGGTCCTGCTCGGTTTCATTTTTGTAATAATAACCTACAAAAATCGGCATCTTAATTTTCTCGAAAACCTCCGGCCGCGAAATGGCGTCCATCATTTGCTGCAATGTAATCAGGCCATTAGTATGATAACCCTGCAACCAAAATTGCGCACGCTCTGGAATAGTGTCTCTCGACTTACTGTATTCACCGATCGCCTTATGCAAAATCTGCTTGCCCCACGGGCCTGTAATCAGCTTTAATGTTGAATTTTTAACTTCGATGCACGGCGAGTAAAGCACAACCCCTTTGATTTCAGGATGCGTTGCGGCCAGGTAAGTTGTTAGCAGGCCACCAGCTGACGTTCCGATTACAATCACACTGTCTCCCAATGCTTTACCAATTGCTAATGCGCGCTTTGCGCCTTCGAGGAAGTTTTCAGGAGTCAGGTCCTGCAATGCATTCGTATCTGCGATCCCGGCATCATGCATACGCGCCATATAAAGGTTAGCACCGTATTTTTTTGCCAGATCTTTGTGAATCGGATCGCCTTCGGCCCAGCTGGCTCCGAAGCCGTGAATATAGACGACGCTATAAGGTGTTTTTTGCTTTTTGGAAGAATCTGCCCAGATAATGCGGGCTTCATTGTCTGGTTTCAGGTTGGGTGTGGCCTTTTCTGTTTGGTTAATTTCTTTTTCCAATGCAGGCAGATCAGAGCTGACGGCGGGCAAAACGGGCGTAAGTTCTGCTTCCGGGACTTTCGGTCCGGCCAGGTAGACGATGCCCAAAACCGCGATGATTCCAATGATCCAGAGTAGGAATTTTAACATTTTTTATGAGTTAAGAACGTATATCAATATTAACTTGCAAACATATTTAATAATCCTTTCTCATGCCCAATCTTTTACTCGTTGAGGACGATGCCAACCTGGGTTCCTTACTTCAGGAATATTTGATAGATAAAGGCTTTCCCACCGATTTAGCTACTGATGGGCAAAAGGGCTGGCAATCATTTGTCGATAAAACCTACGATCTCTGCATTTTCGACGTGATGATGCCCAAAAAGGACGGTTTTTCGTTGGCCAAGGAAGTTCGGATGACGGGCCGCGATGTGCCGATTATTTTTTTGACGGCTAAATCAATGAAAGAAGACACCATGCAGGGTTTTCGCGTGGGTGCGGATGATTATGTTACCAAGCCATTTGACAGGGAAGAATTGCTCCTTCGCATTGAAGCCATTCTCCGTCGTTACAAAAAACAGCCTGATGGTCAGGACGAAGCGAAAATATATCAGGTTGGTCAATATTCCTTTGATTACAGCCATCAGCAGTTGTCTGCCAATGATAAATCGGTGCGGCTTACCAGTAAGGAGTCGGAATTGCTTAAATTGTTCTGCCAAAATCTCAACCAGCCGATCAGCCGCAGTTTTGCATTGAAAACCATTTGGGGCGATGATTCGTATTTCAATGCGCGGAGCATGGATGTTTACATTACCAAATTGCGGAAATATCTGCGGGAGGACACTTCTATTCAAATCATGAATTTGCACGGAGAGGGTTTTAAATTAATGGTTGGATAAGCTTTTGATTAACATTAAGCGGAAGAAATTTCAAAAAACGTTTTCGCAGGGAAACTCTAACATTTTCCGGATGGTTCTTTCCTTAGTTAACAGTAAAAAAGCCGACAGCCCAGCGCTGATCGCCGCAAGCCCATCATGATCAATTTAGCCCGTCGTCCGCGACGCAATAGAAAATCCTCTGCCATCAGGGATTTGGTTCAGGAAACCACGCTTCAAGTTTCTGATTTTATTTATCCAATGTTCGTTCAGGAAGGCACAAACCTCAAAATTGAGGTCAAATCCATGCCCGGAATCCATCGTTTTTCGCTGGATAACTTGCTGGAAGAACTCAAAGAAGTCACAGATCTAGGCATTCGCGCCATTGACCTTTTCCCAAATTATGCGGAAAGTAAAAAAGACCGGACTGCTTCGGAAAGTTATAACGAAGACACATTTTATCTCAAAGCCATCACTGCTATCAAGGAAAAATTTCCTGAATTGGTAATTATGACAGATGTGGCAATGGACCCATATAGTTCAGATGGTCACGATGGTTTGGTTGAAAATGGAAAAATTCTGAATGATGCGACGCTGGAAATTCTGGGTAAAATGTCGCTCGCACAAGCCAGCGCAGGCGCAGACATTCTTGGACCAAGCGATATGATGGACGGACGGGTTGGTTATATCCGCAAACATCTTGACGATCGTGGCTTTACGGATGTAAGCATTATGTCGTATTCTGCTAAATATGCCAGCGCATTCTACGGCCCTTTCCGCGATGCATTGGAATCTGCGCCAAAATTTGGGGACAAAAAAACCTACCAAATGAACCCGGCCAACAAACGCGAAGCATTGCTGGAAGCGCAGCTGGATTTCGAAGAAGGCGCTGATATGCTGATGGTTAAGCCCGCGTTATCCTATCTCGACATTATCCGACTTTTAGACGAGAACTTCGACATCCCCATCGCAGCCTACAACGTCTCAGGCGAATACGCCATGATCAAAGCCGCCGCCCAAAACGGCTGGCTAGACAGCGACCGCGCCATGATGGAAGTCCTCATGAGCATCCGCCGAGCTGGCGCAAAATGCATATTAACCTACTTTGCGAAGGAGGCGGCGGTGATTTTGAATGGATATTGATTATCTTGAAAATTGGTACAAAACATAAAATCCCGTCCATGAGAAAATTTATAATTGGCGCACTCTTTCTAGGATGCGTTGCTGTTACGCCGACCTACTCCCAAAAGAAAACCAATTCCCTCCCTGAATTCCAAATCAAAAAAGCTGACACCGAGGCCCATATGCGGTTTTTGGCGGCGGATGAGTTGTTGGGTAGACGGACTGGAGAGCAGGGGAATTTGGTGGCGGCGCGATATATTGCGGAGCAGTTTCGGAAGTTAGGTGTAGTGCCGGTTCCGGGGAATGCTGAGACTAACAATGCAACTTATTTTCAGCGTGTGCCTTTTGAAAAAATGAGTTCTAACGGTGTTGGCGTGATTACTGCTGATGCGGAAATCATGAAAAGCGGTGAGGACTGGATCCTGATGAGCGGAGGTCCGTTGGAAGTTACGACGCCGATTGTTTATGCAAGTTTTGGGCTGGAAGATGCTGCCAAAAATTTGGATGATTACAAAGGACTCGATGTAAAAGGCAAGGTCGTGCTCGTGGAAAGCGGGACGACAGAAACGCAAACGCCGCGCGAAATCATCAATACGTCGAACGAAAAGCGGAAAATCGCCATGGATAAAGGTGCCATTGCTGTGATTGAGCTGTTTAATGCGCCCATTCCATGGAATATTGTTGTCAAAAATTTCGCGACAGAAAAGCTCTCGCTTCTTGAAGGTGATTCAGCTGCGAAGACCATTCCGCATGCTTGGGTTAATGGCAAGGAAGCCAAATACGCGCGTGCATTGCGGGCTGTTAAGGAGGTTGAATTCAAGACGGAGGGCAGGAAGTCGCAGATTGTTAGGAGTTATAACGTGGCAGGTTACATTCCCGGCACCGATCCAAAGCTGAAAGAGGAATATGTTTTGCTAAGTGCTCATTATGATCACATTGGCATTGGAAAACAAGGCGGACAGCCTTATACACCGGAGGATAGCATCTTCAATGGCGCGCGAGATAATGCATTTGGAACGGTTGCATTGCTTACGGCAGCCGAGGCATTGGCTAAAAATCCGCCAAAGCGTTCGGTGGTCATTGTGGCGTTGACAGGCGAGGAAATTGGTTTACTAGGAAGTAAATATTACGCTGCGCATCCACTGCTGCCTTTGAACAAATGCATTTTTAACATTAACTCTGACGGCGCGGGCTATAATGATACAACCATCGTTTCCGTGATGGGTTTGGACAGAACAGGCGCTCGCGCAGAAATCGAAACGGCTTGTAAAGCATTCGGACTGGGCATTTTTGCAGATCCTTCCCCTGAACAAGGCTTATTTGACAGGTCGGACAATGTAAATTTTGCCAAAGAAGGAATTCCGGCGCCAACATTCACGCCTGGTTTCAAGGATTTTAATGCTGATATTATGAAAAACTATCATCAGGTTTCGGATAATCCGGAAACGATTGACTTTAATTATTTGCTGAAATTCAGTCAGGCTTACACATATGCGACGCGACTAATCGCTGACCGGAAAGTGGCTCCGCAATGGAGTGCGGGCGATAAGTACGAAGCGGCTGGGAAGAAATTGTACGGGAAGTAATTACATAAAACAGGCTTGCAGATCATTGCAAGCCTGTTTTATTATTTGCCATTATAAAAATCAAAGATGCCTTTCAAGTCCTCATCCGTTTTAAAATTCACGTTTTTCTCTTTAAGATAAGCTTCCACATCTTTTTGCTTATCATTCATAACGGAGAAAATTCCTTTTTTTCCAGGATTTAACTTCTCCGGCTTGCCATTTGAAATAACATAATATTCACTATCCTGCCTTACAATCGTATTCTTCTGACCGGTGCCAAAGCCGGGATTGTAATTGGGCTTGGTGATCTTGGTTTTGTAATGCTTAATCAATGTAAGTTTGCCTGAACTTAGCACTTCGCAGAAGCCGCTTATGGACGCATCCTTAGTCAAAGCATTGACATTAACGAAAAGTTTGGGGCTTGGCTCTTGCGTTTTAAAGCTTTTCAAATAACCGACTTTAATGACCCTAATGTCGTTCTTAGCTCTATTTGCCAGCACTTCCAGCTCTGCATTCAGCAGATTATAGCGAATCAAAATCCCAGAAAGCGTATCTGTTTCAACGCCGCCAAATTGTGGGATCGCCGCATTGAATTTCACACTTCCTTCATGCCAGGTTGAATCAATGTAAAAGTCGCCGGTGACATTCGAAGACTCAGTCGGTGTAGTCCAAAACACGCCCGACCGGTCTGTATTCAAGCCTTTTCCAGTTGCAACTCCAACCTTTGTTCCTTCACTCAACTGCGCATAGGCAGCACTTGTTAGCAACATAAGCGCTGTTACCAAGCAAAAAAAGTGTTTCATCTGGCTTGATTTATTTTGCTCCCGGAGGGCAGTTCTTTTTGAGATAATCGGTGAACAAACTTCTCAAATGCTTCGAAGTTCCTTCGCCTTCGGAAATGCCATGCGAACGGTTTGGATAAGGCATGAATTGAAACACCTTGTTATTCTTAATCAACTCATTGACAAGCATTTCAGCATTTTGGTAATGCACATTATCATCACCCGTTCCATGAATGTAAAGCAGATTGCCTTGCAAATTTTTGGCATGCGTAATCGGCGATCCCTTTACAAATGCGTCCCTGTTTTCCTGGGGCACGCCCATGTAACGTTCCTGGTAAATGTTGTCATAAGTCAGCTGGTTAGCAACCGCAGCCACCGCAATTCCGGTTTTGAAATGTTGTGGATATTGGAACAAAAGGTTCAATGTCGACGAACCGCCGCCGCTCCATCCATGCACAGCCACGCGGCTTGTATCGATAAACGGATATTGCTGAAACATGGCAGTCGCCGCGCCATCCATATCCTTAATGTTCACTGTTCCAATGCTTTTGTAAATTGCTTTCCGCCACGCGGCACCTTTTGGTGACGGTGTTCCCCGGTTGTCCATTGAAGCATAAATGTAACCGTCGTCTGCCATGCTTCCTGCATATAAGCGATTGCGGCCGGTTCCGTAGACGTCTTTCACCGTGCTCCCCGCAGGTTCGCCATAAACCATGAAAACGATCGGATATTTTTTGGCAGGATCAAAGTTGGTTGGCTTCACCATCCACGCGTCAATTTCAATTCCTTCGGCTGTTTTTACTTTGAAAAATTCAATGTTCATCTTCCCGGCATTGATCTTGTCGGCAGATTGTGCGATGGAATTGGCGGGGTCAATGGACACATGTTTTGGCAAAGAAATCCATTCGCTCAAAGGCTCTGTTTTCGCATTCGAAAACTGATGGCTTGCAAATTTCCCGCCCGGAGAAATCTCATAAGCGTGCGTTCCTGACTGATTAGCAGGCGTTATGCGCTCCGGTTTGCCTTTTCCGTCTAATGAAACTTTGTACAAATAAGTCTGCGTGGCATTGTCTGGCGAAGCTGTAAAATAGTAAGTGTTATTTTTCTCGTCAATGCGCACAGGGTTGATCATATCGAAGGTTCCACCTGTAACCAATGTTTCTTTTTTGCCATCACGGCTCACACGATAAGTATGGCGCCAGCCGTCTTTTTCACTCACCCAAAGAAACTCTTTGCCGTTATTAATCCAGTCCCAACCCATCGGATCGTTTTCCCAGCGGCTTTTAATGTCAATCCAGGCTGCATCTTTTTCCGTGTAAAATGGCTTGGCGCTTCCGTCTGTTGTGTTTAGATAAAAGAGCGTGCTTTCGTTTTGTTTCCGGTTTAATTGCTGAATAACCAGCTCATTAGGCATGCCCGACCACTCCATTCTGGGCACGTAAGTGTTTTGCGGATCGCCCGGAATGTTCATCCATTTGGTTTGCGCACTGGCAATGTCCACAACGCCGATTTTGTAAGGCGAAGGCGTTTCACCCACTTTCGGATATTCAACAGGCACATTGTAGGAATAAATGGAATCTGTTGTGTTGATCATCAAAAAGTTGCGAATCTTGCGCGCATCCAGCTGCCAGTATGCGATCGATTTGCTGTCGCCACTCCAGCGAAAACCGTCGCGGCAATCAAATTCTTCTTCATAGGCCCAATCGAATGTTCCATTGATGACGCGATCTGTGCCGTCGGTTGTAAGCTGCTTTATTTCACCGCTTTGCACATCCTCCACATACACATTATGCTTGCTCACATAAGCGACTTTTTTGCCATCTGGTGAGAATTTCGCGAACATTAATGATGATGCTGGCAAGCCTTTGCCCAATTGTTTCGCAGATTTTCCGGCAATGTCAAAAACCAAGTAATCGCCTCTCGTCTGATAGCGCCAAACACGTTTTGAATTGTTGTAAATCAGCACTTTATCATTGGCCTGGCTCATTGTATAACTTCTGATAGCGAGTGGAGCTCCGTCAGCACCTTTGATCAAATCCCGCGAAACAATGACTTTTTCCTGTCTGGAAGGCAATGCAGTTTCCACAATTCCCTGTTCGCTTAGATCGCGATATCCCGTTCCGTCTGGGAGCCATTGAAATGTGTCGGGGATTTGGGCAAAAATTTGAAAGGAAAATAATAGAAATACTAATGTGCTGACAAAGTGCTTCATCTGTGTTTATTAGAATTAGATAGTAGGACAACTAAGTTACGCAAACTTACTGTATTTGGTCAGATCCATCCGATTTTTGATCCTTTGCCTTGGAACGCTTTTGCTTTTTGAGGGCTTCGTTGAGCAAAAATTCGATCTGACCATTCAAACTACGAAAATCCTGCTGCGCCCAAATTTCCAATTCTTTGAGCATATCAGGATTCACGCGTAAAACAAATGCTTTTTTCTCTGCCATATCATGGATACAAAGTGCCTGCGTTCAGGATCGGTGTGGCGGCTTTCTCACCACAAAGCACAACCAGCAAGTTGCTGACCATTGCGGCTTTACGCTCTTCGTCGAGCTCTACAATGCCCTTTTCCGAAAGCATGGACAAAGCCATATCCACCATGCCGACGGCACCATTCACGATCTGGCGACGCGCCGCAACAACGGCTGATGCTTGCTGACGCTGCAACATTGCTCCGGCAATTTCGGGCGCATAAGCCAGGTGACTGATTCGCGATTCAAGCACGTCAATGCCAGCGCGGCTGAGGCGTTCCGTTAGTTCGGCTTCCAGCATTTCGTTGATTTTGCCACTTCCATCCCTCAATGTCACTTCCTGAATTTGCAGATCTTCATCTTCCATCGTGTCATATGCATACACGCCTGCCAAATGCCTGACCGCGGCTTCGGATTGGATCTCGACATATTTTACATAATCATCCACTTCAAAAGACGCTTTTGCTGTGTCACCAACCCGCCAAACGACCACGGCTGCAATCTCGATCGGATTTCCGAGCTTGTCGTTGACTTTTAATTTCTGTCCATTGAGGTTTCTGGCCCGCAAACTGATTTTCTTTCTCAAAAACAATGGATTGACCCAGCGTAAGCCGTTTTGCTTCATTGTGCCCATGTAATCTCCAAAAAAAGTGGCCACAACGGCTTCATTCGGATTAATGACCGTCAGACCAATTAAAATGACAAATCCTGCCAAAAACAGCAACCCGCCAATCACAGGATCGCCTGCATTCACGCCATAAACGACTCCGCCTGCGAGTAAAATCAAGCCTGCTACAAAGAGTAAATAGCCCGACATCGAACGTAATTCTTTCTCATTCATGGTTCTATTATGATAGTAAAGTGATATCACAATATTATCAAATCAAGATTACATTTTATTACTTTTTGGGATAAAAAAATTCCAAAGCGTTTGACTGGCTTTGGAATTGGACAAATGGCAGGAATGGGTTGCTATTCTATTGCAAAATTGATAGGAAGGTTATATTTAACCCGAACTACTTTTCCGCGCATGACGCCGGGCTCCCACATGCCATTCATTTTTTTGACAACACGCAAAGCTTCTTCATTGAGGCCAAATCCCACGCCGCTGATCACTTTGTAATCGCACATGCTGCCATCTTCGCAAACAACGAATGAGAGAAAAACTCTTCCCTGTACGCCCCGGCGCGAAGCTTCCATCGGATATTGAATGTTTTGACCCAAAAAGCTGTAAAGTTTGTTGATGCCTCCTTTGAATTCGGGCTGAATAACGGGTTTGTCATAAGTGCGCTTTTGACCATCTTCATACGCAATTCCTGCTTTCATCAAGCCGTTTTCGTAGGTCTCTTCGTAATGCAATGTGCTATCCGCCCATTTGCCGAGCCATTTTCCATTTTTCTTGCCTTTAACCACAGCGCCCTCTTCTGTAAGCAATTTCCCCTCCATCCTGCTCACCGATCTCCAATATCCGTCGCCCTCCTTCACGATCTGGCTTCCATCCCTGTTCCAGGCATTCACGAACATCTGCTCCCGAATTTCGTTTGCCTTCATAACAGGAACTTCCACAACAGTCCCCATCTGCCCGTTGTCATGCCAGGAAAGATGCAAGCTCGCGCTGTCGGATATTACTTGCATATTGCGCAACATGCCATTCAAATCATATTTTTTGATCAGCGATGCTTTATTGTCGGGCCCATATTCCGTGTATTCCAGCAACTTTCCGTTCATTTGAAACACGGCTTCCGAAGAGTGGCTTGCAGCATTATCGTCCCTGGCAACCACTTGATGCACTTTAAGAGAATCGGATTTATCGTGCAATAAATCAAGGTGATACCAAATTTCTTTTTTCTGGAAAGGCACTCGCGCCACTTCCTTCCATTTTCCGCCTCTTAACTGCTCATAAATTACATCGGCTTTAATGTAACCCCGCTCATCAAGCGGCATAATGCTTCTGAATTCAGACTTTTTCGGGTCGTTTACAGCACGATACATTTCATCAAAATAGTTAATAAGCGCATGTTTTTCAATGTCAAAGTTGGGAGTTGCTGGCGCTTTAAACGCGATTGGATAAACGAT
Source organism: Dyadobacter sp. CY326 (assembly GCF_021390515.1). Classification (GTDB taxonomy): domain Bacteria; phylum Bacteroidota; class Bacteroidia; order Cytophagales; family Spirosomataceae; genus Dyadobacter. Next base: position 93,570 of record NZ_JAJUXI010000010.1, on the reverse strand, counting down.
GAATTGTCTCACCATTTCTCCTTTCAGCACAGCAGGCTTCCAGGCTTTGTAAAGACTCATAATGCGAATGGCCTCTTTGTTGGTCAGCGAATCCAGCCCTCGTGAAATTTCCAATTGTGACATGCCACCGTCCGGTTCCACAACGCCTTTGACATAAACGCGCCCATTGATTCCCTTGACGGCGCTTTCGAACGGAATTTGCACATTGGAAGCAATGAACTGACTGATATGCGCCAGTCCGCCTGCTGGCTCAGCCTGCGTTTCGACCTCGTGAGACAAATAAACTTTTTGCCCAAAAACAGACTGACAGCAAAGAATGAGAATGAGGAAAAGTTGCTTCATGAGTTATGAATTGTTCAAACAAATATAAAAAAAGTATTCTTTTTACCATACAAAGTCACCGCTAATAACATATAAGTAGTTCTACAAACTTTTTCAACCCGGTTTTACTGTTTTCTTAATCATCTGATAACCTGCCAGTAACATGCAGTTAATGTTAAATGAGAATATTTGTAACATGGGAGAAACAACTCACTTTCGAACAATCATCATTTCTGACTTACACCTCGGCGCGGGTGGTTCGAAGGCAGAAGAAGTTACCAGTTTCCTGAAAAGCTATTCCTGCAAAAAGCTGATCTTAAATGGCGACATCATTGACGCCTGGCAGCTAAAAAAATATGGTGTCTGGAAACGCAAGCACACGATGTTTTTCAAACGTGTGTTGAAGATGATCGAGGAAAATAAAACGAAAGTCATCTACATCCGCGGAAATCACGACGATTTTCTGGACCAGATCATTCCACTGCGGCTCGGAAAGCATTTTCAGATCCGGAAAGATTACATTCTCAACTCCGGCGCAAAGCGCTATTATATCACCCACGGCGACGTTTTCGACTCCATCACGACGCACCTTAAATGGCTTGCCTATCTGGGTGACATGGGTTACACATTCCTGCTTTGGGTCAACAAGCTTTACAATCGTTACCGGGCTTGGAGAGGTTTGTCTTACTATTCGCTGTCGCAGCGTGTAAAACAGTCTGTGAAAATGGCTGTCAATTACATGACGGACTTTGAAGAAAAGCTAACGGAACTGGCCAAATCCCGCAATTGCGACGGCGTTATTTGCGGTCACATTCACCATCCTGCCATTCGGGAAATCGACGGAATTATGTACATGAATTCCGGCGACTGGGTGGAAACATTGAGCGCGTTGGTCGAAGATTTCGATGGCAATTGGAGTCTGCTCTACTATGATCAGCATGCTGTTCAGGTTAAGTCAAGCAACAAAAAAAGCGAGAGTCAGGCCATTATTGAAAACTTCCCCGCAAGCATTGAAAAGCAAGTGGCGTTTACAGCACTGATTCCGGGCAAAAACCAACGATATCTATGAAAATCGTTTTTCTGGTGCAGGGAGAAGGGCGCGGACATTTGACACAGGCCATTTCGCTTGGTCAGATCTTGCGCAATGCTGGCCATGAAATTACGGCGGCGATGGTTGGCGCATCGGAAGGGCGGATTATTCCTTCATTTTTCGAAGAGCAGATCGCATCACCGGTTTACCATTTCTCTGCTCCCAACATTGTCTACAATCCACAAGCTGAGGGCATTAACCTTAGCGCGACAGTTTACAATCTGTTTCGCAATGCTTCAAAATATTTGTCGGGATTAAGCTTGATCAATCAAACCATTGAGCGCTTGCAGCCGGACCTGATCATTAGTTTTTATGAAACTTATAGCGGTTTGTACAATGTGCTTTACCGCTCCAAGGTTCCGATGGTTTGCATTGCGCATCAATATCTTTTGCTGCATCCAAAGTTTATTTTCCCAAAAAATAGCAAGGTTAACCAGCTGATTATCAATTTCAATTCAAAACTAACTTCCTGGCTTTCGGCAAAGCGGCTTGCCCTTTCGTTCCGCGAAATGGAATCGAGAAATGACCTTAAAATAACGGTTGTCCCGCCTTTGTTGCGACGGGAGGTTTTAAACACAAAGCCAACTAGAGAAAATTTTCTGTTGGTTTACATGACGCACCACAGTCTGAGTCAGCAGATTATCAATTGGCATTTAAAACACCCGGAAATCAAGCTTCATTGTTTTTGGGATAACCATGATGCTTCGGATGAGTTTGTTTTTGACGAAACATTGACATTCCATCGCATTAACAGCGAGAAATATTTGCGCATGCTGGCGAGCTGTAAAGCGCTGGTGACAACTGCTGGTTTTGAATCGGTTTGTGAAGCAATGTATTTGGGCAAACCTGTGATGATGGTTCCCGTTCCCAACCATTTTGAGCAAGAATGCAATGCAACCGATGGCGTTATTTCTGGCGCTGGTGTCACTTCCAAAACTTTCGATCTTTCAGTTATCCTGGAATATTTACCAAACCATCTGGACCAATCACAGAAGTTTCGTGCCTGGTATAACCGGGGAGAAGCAATGTTTCTGAAAGAAATAGAGGTTTTTGGCAGCAAAAACAATGTCAGACCTGAGGTGAAATCCCAAGCTTGACATTTGTTATATGTTCTTCTTAATGCTCAAAAAATAACTCCTAATCTGAGCGCAAGCCGGTTGTAAACACGGTCTTCAAATCGTTCCACCTGATCCCAAAGCGGAACCTTTGTGATGTGCGCTTCCTGTCTTTTATAACTCATTGTTAATGTCACTGCCGCTTCCCCCGGCTTGCCGATTTTCAGTCCCACGCCAGGATTGAGCATTAGGCCGCCTTTTGTTTCGAAACCCTCGGAATCGTCGTGCAGCCAGGTAAAGCCGTAACCAGCGTCGGCGGTGGCGAAGACTTTAACATTTCCTTTTTTGGCAAAATCATATCTTACTCCGCCAGCAATAGGATTCAACAGCGCTGTTTTATACCAATCCATCCCAATCGTAACACCCGCAACAAGCCTGCTGTTGAGTGTTATGCCATTGAATGTTTGCAGCGTTAGATTCAACCGGTTGTCTACGATTTTTTTGTTGGCGTTGTTCGGGTTTGTAAATTTTACCCTTCCAAATAAACCGCCAAATTCCGTATGGTTGACATATTTTAAAGGAACTTGTTGCTGCGCATGCAATGTGCCAAACGCGAGGAGACAAACAATCCATGCAAAAGATGTTGCTTTCATCAGATGGTTCTTTGACGATGAATGAAGTTAAATCGCTTTACCGACAGGAATTTTGCTAAGCAGTCGCAGGTCGCGCGGATTGCTTGCGTCGTATTGGTAAAAACCGTCCTTCCCGATCAGCAACAGTGTTTTTCCCATTGAAATCACATCATATGCGTCAATGTCTTTGAAATTAGCCAACTGATTTTTATCAACATTGAATTTATCTTTTATATCAAAAACTTTCAACCCGAGCTCGCCTTCGCAAAGATAAAGTGCAGGGAAATCGATGCTTAATCCATGCGGATTTTCCATTTGATAACTCTTGATAAGCTGAGGAGCAGCCGGATTGCTGATATCCACCAGATCGAGCTGGTTTTGTGTTCCCTGGCATGCTGTGCCCGTGCGCAATGTTACGTATGCAATGTCATCATGCACAACAACCGGGTCGCAGGCGCGTCCATGCTGGAATACGGAAAGTTGCTTGGGCGCTGCGGGATTGCTGTTGTCGTAAATGAACATGCCTGTCGATGAACCGATAAACAGTTTGTCTTCATACGGAAAAATCGTTTCTATACCCCATCCCATATTTACAACGGCAAAATCTGTTGGTTTCGAGGGCGTTGCAATGTTGAACAAATGCAGATCATTTTGCCCGACGGTGTAAAGGAAATTTTGATGCAATGCAAAACGAGACATTGAACCGGCCTGACCATTGCTTCCCGCAGCCTTGGGTGCGGACGAAGAAGCGCCGGAAGAGAAACTTGAAAAAACGGCCTTATCCACAAACCAGCCCCCCTCCCACCAAGACGTGGGCACAATGTCTTCTTCACAATTCACTTCTACGATCTCAGTAACGAGCTCAACGTCCTGATCATTGATTGCGCCCGTTGACTCATTCAGCGTCCAGAATCCCCCGTCAAAAGTGCCTGACTTGAAGACGTTTTTGACCCGATTGAGTTCAATAGGATTCGATGGATCACTGATATCGATGGCAACCAGATCGGAAAAGCTGTCGGCGTATAAAATGTTGTCGCGGACTGCAATGTCGCCATTGCCCGGAATTTTAATGAACGTGACAGATTCGGGGTGCGAGCGGTCTTTGTTATTGATCACATGAATGCCTTCTTTCACCTCATTTACAAATAGATAATCTCCTTTAACATACATTTTGCCAGGATGTTCCATGGCCCTCGGTGACTGTTTTCCAACTTGTGTGCGCAGCTCCATGAGCGAGCGTGTCACATTGTTGAAACGTCTTGTAACGCGCGTTTCTTTGCATTGATCATTGCATGACCAGAAGGTTGTAGCGGCAAAGAAAATGAGTAAATGTAGAAGTTTGACTTTCATAGCGTTAGCGTAAAGAGGATAGTAAAAATTACATTTATACTTGGTTGGGTTATGACACAAGCACGCTTTGAAAGGTTGTAAGCCTTTAAAACAAAATCGTCCGAAAGCAAGGCCTCCGGACGATAACGCACCCCGAAAATGCCAGGGTTCCTGGCATTTTTTATCTTTAATATTTTATGGCTAATAGATAATGTTACTTGCTTTCCGGGTTGTTAATTCTGCCCATGAAAAGAATTGTATTTGAAGTATTTTCGCTGATAATTAGTGCAAACGGGCGATCACAAACGATCCGATTATTTGGGCCGGCTGATGTGACACCAACCCCAATTGAGGTGACTGCGGCAGCTTCGGTTCCTTTTTCATCAATGCCCAGATAAGTATCCTGCTTAACAAAATCCACAAACAAGTCCGCTTTTTCATTAATTTTTCCGAGCTCGGCTTCAGAAGTGAAAGCTTTTTGAATGAACATTTTTTTAAGCGTTTCTTTCAGTTGGGCTGAATATTTCAACGTAAATCTCGGTAAACCCACCTCAATGCTCGTCTCTGGTGCGTTGCCAAGCCTTTCCCAATCGTCAGGATTCAAACTACTGAGCATTTCGTCAACTGTATTCTGTCCTTTTGGGACCAATAATGTCATATTAAACTGCCCATTCGCGTAAGGAAGCCGGACCATGCTGTAAGCTTCTGCGCTGAAAGTTTTGAAACTGGATTTGGCGAACATCATTTTAACTGGCTTCTCGCTGCCGTTTTGCAGTCTGAATGTTTCGTCAACGGTCTTTTTTGCATCAAATTGATGCTTCCAGTCGCCTTTAAAATACAAGGCATTCAACAAAAACATTACGTGATCAGGCTTAATTTCCTCTATGACTTGCTGAATCTTGCCATTGGTTTTATCACTCGCCCACTGGTTAATTTTCGCTTTGGCAGCATTATCGAAAGGGAGGCCGGTTGCCTGTGCATTAAAAGAATTCTTCAACACCGTTTGAAAATCCGGCTTAACATCGAAGCCGCTTTTGTACCAAATCGAATTAGCAAGGCCTAGCGTTACTTTCGAATCTGCAACAGGCAGGTCATTAATCAGTGTTTTGTAAGCATTATTAAGGTCATCAATGGAAACGCCTTCCATTTCGAGGGCTTTGCGTATTTCATCAGCCGTGCCTTCCTCAGCACCATTAAGCAGCATTCCGAGCGCCATATGCAGGCTCAACGGCGAAACGAACATGTTCTCATTTGCCGGCTGGGTTTTCTGCAATGTGTGAAGAAACTTGAATGCAAAATCATTGGTCCCCTCCGAAATGCGGGATGAAATCTGGATCGGATTCACCTTGTTCACTTCACCTGGCCCAACATTGTCATTGGTGCAGCTTACCCACATGCCGGCGACGACAACGGGGGCAAATAATGATGTAAGGATTTTATTCATGGCTAACAGATTTTTTGCAAATCAGTAAGATTAGCACGATGTAAGTGCATGCGTCTTAAAAGAATCTACATTGGTTAGATTCACAAATCGAAAAAATGGTTGTAACCGATTGGATTTTTTTTTAAAAAGAATAGCGCATTCCCCATGAAACACCATACAGTTGCGGCCGTGAATCCAGGCTTTGATTGGACCTGAAACCGGACGTTACAGATTTCTGATAAGACCCGGTGAGGTTCGCATTCCATTTGGACGAAAGCTTATAACTGAACCGAAGCCCAGTAGTTGCAGCCCAGTTCATGTGGCGATATATTTCGTCGCTCGCTTTGGTCGTAATGATCTCACCAGAAGCCGATTCCAGTTCGTTGCTCAGGAAGAAGTTGGCCATCATGCCGCCCAGAACTGAATAGCTTAATTTCTTTTCCGGATAAATTGTAAACCCTGCCTGAACGGGCAACTGTAAATATTGATAATTGTTGCTGACCGTTTTGGCTACGTCAATGTAAAGCGCGCCGTTATTGGCAAAAAAGCCGTTTTTGTCCTGATAAGCATTGTTTGGCGTTGGCGCTAATCCTGCAAGCGCATTTTCCAAAACATTTGCAGATCGGTTATTGAATGCACTTAACACATATCCGCCGCCTTCATAACTCGAATTTCCTTTCAAATAACTCACGCCCATTTCCAACGACCAATGCTTCGAAAGTTTCACGCCACCCTGCGTTTGGACCGCATAAGAAACACCCGATTCACTCGTTCCGGAAACTGATTTTTTACTTGACAAATTTTGATTTGTGAAGCCCAGTGGCGCTTCTTTCACTTTAAGATTTGGATTGAATGACGCCGGCATCAGGCTCAGTGCAGCGTAATAATCCCTGCTTTTTAAAGGCTCAACCGGTTCTTCAACCTTCAAATCTGGGCGGAAAAAGATGTAACGCTTTTGCATATGCACGTCCAAGTCGCTGTAAGGCAAAGCAGAAAGCATGGCCAACGCCATTTCGGATTCTGCAATGGCAGTTGCTGGCACCAAGGAATTTGTGTTTTCCGGCGCTTCTGTTGCTATCACAGCATTGCTGTTTGCTTTATTAATTGGAGCGCTTGGTGACTTATCAACTTTCGCAAGCGTTGAGTTCTTGTCTATCGTCGCCTGATTATCGGCTTCTTTTGCAGCTGCAATCGTTGCTGCCGAATTGCCTTCAACACCATTTTGTCTTGTTGGCGAAACATTGCTTTCCGATTGTTTCACCGCAGCCAGCACTTCCCTGTTTGACTGATTTGCAGATTTACCAGACTTTGCGGAATATTCAGCCACATTATTTTCGGATGCAATTTGAGCAGACGCAGCGGCAGCGCTATTCACAGCAACAGCCGTTTGCGAATCGCTTTCAGCAGTTGCACGTTCTTTCGCAGTTTGAGTTGAAGCGATTTCAACGTTGGGCTTAATCCCATTTTTTGAATTGGAATACCAAATCCCGCCGACCAATAACAGCGCAGCAATGGACGCTGCAGCATACCAAATCTTCGGAGACTGCCACCAGAGCGGCAAAATCATTCCTTTATCTTCCTGCTGATCGAGACGCGCTTCGATTCCCTCCCAAACGGATTGAGGAGGAGCTTCGGAGGCTTCTTTCAAAGCCTTACGCCACTGATCTTCAAAATTGTTTATCTCGGACGGATCCATCATTAAATCTTTTTTCTTTGTTCAATTTTTGTTGAAGAAGCCCTCTCGCCCGCGCATATTGCGACTTCGAAGTTCCTTCTGATATGCCCAGCTTTTGGGCTATTTCATTATGCTGATAACCTTCAATGGCATAAAGGTTAAATATGGTCTGGCATCCGATGGGCAGCTCCTGAATCACTTCCATGAGTTGCCTCAGCTGAAAATCCCCCAATGTTACTTCCTTATCAGCAATGCCATTATGGTGTAAATCAATGTCATCCAGGTCTTTCAAATGTTTCTGCTGCCTCAGATGGTTCAATGCTGTGTTCACCACTACAGAACGGAGCCAATACTCTAATGGGCTATCGTTTCTGAATGAATCTATATTTTCATAAATTTTGATAAACGCATCTTGCAAAACATCCTCTGCATCGATCCGGTTTTTAGTGTAACGCAGGCATATAGCAAACAACTTTCCCCCGAAGACGTCATAAAGTTGTCTTTGGGCAGTCCGGTTGCGCTGCTTGCAGCCTTGCACTAATTCCTGTTCGTTAAAGGTCATCCGAAGTTTAGGGGTGCTTCGTTCGGTTTATTATTATAAAAATCAGCACCGCTATCCCAAAGATAGTTGAATACTGCTTCACGGCTAACGGATTGCGCAATTCTGAAAGCTCCAATTCGTAATAGGTTTGACACAATCGACATTGAAATGGTTGGAAAAAAGATAAAAAGGTTTTGTCATAATGTTTGCTACATTACATGCAGGAACTAATCATTGTTACATATCCTTTTAATAAAAAGTGAGTAAACGCTAAGGTATTTCTGTACACCTAACTTCTATCACCAATGAGCCAATACATGGTTGAAATTCAACTTCCGGCTGTTATGTCGGAAGATTTTACAGCGAAAATACCTGCTCAGAGAAAAAAAATTAATGAAATGATGGAGCAGGGACGATTGATGTCCTATGCCCTTTCGGACGATTATTCCAAACTTTGGTGCGTGGTAAGAGCAGAGAGCGAGTTTGAGGTGATGTCGCTCGTGTCGGAGTTTCCGCTGATTGATTATATGGATCCAAAAATATCCAAACTCATGTTCAACAATGTTGTTGCGTTGAGGCTGCCGATGTTTTCTTTAAATTAAGCATTGTCAAAATAGAAAAAGCCTTGCTATTTACGGATAGCAAGGCTTTTTTGCGTTTTAGGCTATAATTTTCTCTCTATTAACCTGATGATTTTTTGCAATTCCTGTGCATCCACTTCGCTGAAATCGTCGAGCTTGTCGCTGTCCACGTCCAGCACCATTGCAACAGTTCCGTTTCTGTGGAAAACAGGCAATACGATCTCAGACTTTGAAGCCGAGTTGCACGCAATGTGACCTGGGAATGCCTCTACATCCGGCACAATGATGGTTTCTTGTCGCGTGTAACTTGCTCCGCAAACGCCTTTGTTAAACGCAATTCGTGTGCAAGCGATTGGGCCCTGGAATGGTCCGAGCACCAATTGTCCTTCCTTAGCAATGTAAAATCCAACCCAAAAAAAGCCGAATGCTTCTTTCAGCGCAGCAGCAACATTGGCCAGATTGGCTATTAAATCGCTTTCGGTTTCAACCAATGCCTGAATTTGAGGAAACAGCGCGTTGTAAACAGTTGCTCTGTCGGTGTCCGTCGGGACGATAAGTTCTTCTGCCATTTTCAATGATATTTATAAAGAAGCAAACAGTCATCCGCGTCTATAAGTTACCGCAGCCTTTGGAAAATGTAAGCGGTTAAATGCTAATTTTAAGTTCAATTAGTTCAAATCAATGATCCAGAGACATATTTTATTAATGGACGGCCCTGATCATAAGGGGCTAATTTACCAGGTGACGCGGATACTTTTTGCTCACAATCAAAACATTATCCGCAATGATGAATATGTAAGTCCTTCCAAATACTTCTTTATGCGGACGGAGTTTGAGGGCGAAACGGATATTGATAAACTAATGGAAGTGCTGAAATCGGACCTCCCAACCGGACTGAACCTGCGCATTAATCCAAAAAAGAAAAAGGACATTGTTTTAATGGTGACGAAGGAGCATCATTGCCTTGGCGAGTTGCTGATCCGTTATGCTTTCGACGAGTTGGATGCAACCATTCTTGCTGTGATTAGCAATTACAACACATTGCAGCCGCTGGTGGGAAAATTTGGCATTCCTTTTCACTTCATTTCGCACGAAAATCGCTCACGTGAGGAACACGAAGAAGCGATTCTGCGAACACTGGACATTTACCGTCCGGAATATCTGGTTTTGGCTAAATATATGCGCGTGATCACGCCAAATTTTGTCGATCATTTCCCTAACAAGATCATTAACATTCACCATTCTTTCCTCCCGGCATTCATCGGCGCGAATCCTTACAGGCAAGCCTACGAGCGCGGCGTAAAAATTATTGGAGCCACAGCGCATTTTGTAAACAACGATTTGGATGAAGGACCAATCATTGCACAAGACGTAAAATCTGTCGATCACCGACAAACGGCGTCGGATATGGCTACATTAGGAAGGGACACGGAAAAGGGTGTTTTGTCGAAGGCTTTGAAGCTGGTTTTCAATGATCGTGTGTTTATCCACGGCAACCGAACCATTATCCTATAACAAGAAAAAAGCCCTTAGTCAGAATCACCGAGGGCTTTTTGCAATCTGATGGATGTTATTGAATGTGTAATGTTACAAATAATTCTTTAAAACATCAAATTCAGATTCAGCGTGTTACGCTTTTTTAATGATTTTCTAATTATTCAACCGGGATGGCAGTTCTGGCCAAATCAACAAGATCTGCGTCGTTCACTTCCTTCTTCAAATCGGCCACTTCCAGGAACCTTGTGTACAATTCATCCAATGTTGGCTTGTCGAAGCTGAATCCAAGTAATTCTAGGCGATGTTTCAAAGCATGACGACCGCTACGGGCTGTAAGCACGATGTCAGATTTGTCGACGCCTACATCATGCGGATTCATAATTTCGTAATTCAATGTGTTTTTCAAAAATCCATCCTGATGAATTCCCGAAGAATGCGCAAATGCATTACGGCCCACAATGGCCTTATTGGCCTGAACCGGCATGCGCATCATTTTCGAAACCAACTGGCTCGTCGGATAAATGAACTGCGTATTTACGCCTGTTTCTAAACCCAATTCTTTATGCACATTTAAAGCCATCACGACTTCTTCCAAAGACGTATTTCCAGCTCTTTCACCAATGCCATTAATGGTAACCTCAACTTGGCGCGCTCCCTGGCTGATTCCAGCAATAGAATTTGCGGTTGCCAATCCAAGGTCATTGTGACAGTGAATAGAAATTACAGCTTTATGAATGTTGGAAACGTTCTCGAAAATGTATTTGATCTTATTGCCGTATTCGTCAGGAAGGCAATAGCCGGTTGTATCCGGAATGTTAACCACCGTTGCACCCGCTCCGATCACCGCTTCAACCAATTGCGCAAGGAAAACAAGGTCGGCTCTTCCCGCATCTTCGCAGTAAAATTCCACGTCCTCAATCTTCGATTTGGCATATTTCGTTGCAGAAATGGCTCTTTCGATAATCTTTTCCCGCGTCGTGTTGAATTTATGCTGAATGTGAATATCCGAAGATCCAATTCCCGTGTGAATTCGGCCGCGCTGCGCATATTGTAACGCATCCGCCGCCGCGTCAATGTCACCCTGCACCGCACGTGACAACGCGCAAATGATAGGCTCACGAACCGCTTTCGATATTTCAACCACAGAACGGAAGTCGCCAGGGCTTGAAACCGGGAAGCCGGCTTCGATAATGTCTACACCGAGTTTTTCGAGTTGCTTGGCAATCACAATCTTTTCTTCTGTTGTTAATTGGCTGCCAGGAACCTGCTCGCCGTCGCGCAAAGTCGTGTCGAAGATCTGAACTCGATTACTCATTGGTGGGTATTAAAATTTTAATGGATACGAATTTAATAAATTTCAAACAATATAAAACCCTTTCCGGGTTAGAGAAAGGGTTTTAAACGAATCAAAACGCAACCTTTCCCGTCTTCACGGTTTTAGCAAAATACTTAGATTAAGGTTTGATTCGAGTGCGTTCATGATTTCAAGTTGCGAAATTTCGCTAACATTAGATTTGTTCTGCAAAGAAAGCATAAGTTTTCTGCTGAACAAATATTATTTGGTAAATCTTCTTTAAAATCAGATTCTTTTCAAAAGCTCTGTTCCAGCCGCTTGCGTGTTCAAAAGCAAATGCACAGGTGTCGAAGCGTCCGCAATATCCTTTGTTCTGAAACCGTCTTTTAACAGCTTATCAACCGCTGCAATGATTGCATCTGATTCTTCTTTCAAACCAAAAGAAATGTCAAGCAAAAGCGCCGCTGAAAGAACAGAAGCCAACGGATTAGCTATGCCTTTGCCCGTAATGTCGTGCGCAGAACCGTGAATTGGTTCATAAACGCCCGTGCTATCGCCCACAGAAGCAGAAGCTAACATGCCCATTGATCCTGCGATTTGGCTTGCTTCGTCCGTCAGAATATCTCCGAACAAGTTGGCTGTAACGACAACATCAAAGCGTCTTGGATCTTTAATCAGCAACATTGCCGCCGAGTCCACAAACTGATGCTCAACTGTAACATCCGGATATTCAGGAGCAAGCGCCTGGATCACTTCTCTCCACAAACGGCTTGTTTCCAGGACATTAGCCTTATCAACTGACATTAATCTTTTGCCGCGCGTGCGAGCAGCTTCAAATGCCTTACGGCCAATGCGCTCCACTTCATATCTGCTGTATTCCGCAATGTCGTAAGCCGTGTTGTTATCATTTTTACGACCTTTTTCTCCAAAATAGATATCGCCCGTAAGTTCGCGGAAGAAAAGAATATCCGAGCCTTTCAGGATTTCCGGTTTAATAGAAGAAGCGCTCAAAAGCTCGTCGAACAACTTGATTGGACGCAAATTGGCATACAAACCAAGCTCTTTACGCATTTTGAGCAAGCCTTGTTCCGGACGCACTTTTGCAGTCGGGTCATTATCGTATTTAGGATGGCCCACCGCGCCGAAAAGGATCGCGTCAGAGTTCCGCATTTTTTCCAATGTTTCATCAGGAAGCGGGTTTCCAGTTGCCTCAATCGCAACGTGGCCCATTAATGCTTCGTCGTAGCTGAATTCGTGGCCGAATTTCTCCGCAATTTTCACCAAAACACTTTTCCCAACTTCTGTAACTTCCTGTCCGATTCCATCCCCCGGAACGATTAGAATATTTTTCTTCATTAATTGTTGAATTGATAATCAGTATATTATAACAATATTTTAGTCGATAAAGCATTACATTGCCGTAACCATCGGAATTTCTGCAATCAGCTCAGCGCTAGCCGGAATGCCAATCAAATTCAGCATTTTCTGCGTTGCCATAATCGCCGAAACGGTTTGATCGGAATCTAGACCTCTGGTTTTAACATCCTTACCATTAATTGCCCAGGTAATGATCGTCTCGCAAAGGGCGTCCGTCTTGCCACCTGGCGGAATGCGCACTGCGTAGTCAGTCAACATAGGCAAACTGATACATTTTCGGCTGTAAATCTTTTTCAATGCATTCATAAAAGCGTCATACTGACCGTCTCCCTGCGCATTTTCTTCAAAAACTTCTTCACCAAATTTGATCTGTAATGTGGCCGAAGGCTTCAAATTTTTAGAATGCGTTAACACATAATTGACGATCACAACCTTCTCTTCAATGGCATTACTTGCCAGAATGTCGGAAATGATATATGGCAAATCCTCAGGCGTCACCGCTTCTTTCCGATCGCCCAGTTCAATAATTCTCTGCGTAACTTTTTTAAGATCCGAATCAGAAAGTGAGATCCCCAGATCCCTTAGATTATTCTCAATATTCGCTTTCCCAGAAGTTTTTCCCAAAGCATAAAGCCGCTGACGACCAAATCTTTCGGGCATTAACTTGCTGAAATAGAGATTATTCTTTTTATCTCCATCGGCATGAATGCCAGCCGTTTGCGTAAAAACACTCTCACCGACAATGGGCTTATTAGAAGGAATCCGAATCCCGGAAAACGTCTCAACGAGCTTACTCACAGAATACAATGACCGCTCGTTAACGGAGGTCTTAAACTCCGGCATCAAGTCATTAATCACCGCAATTGTGCTCGCCAGCGGCGCATTGCCCGTTCTTTCACCCATTCCATTGACCGTCAAATGCAGCCCATGCGCTCCTGCGCGCAATGCTTCCATGACATTCGCAATGCTCAGGTCATAGTCGTTATGTGCGTGGAATTCGAAATGGCTATTTGGATAACGGTCAACAATGGCTTTTACGAAACTATAAGATTCTGAGGGAGTTAGAATGCCCAACGTGTCCGGCAAAAGAATCCTTTTGACCGGCTGCGTAACCAGGAAATCAAGCGATTGGAAAACATATTCAGGGGAATCCCGCATGCCATTGCTCCAATCTTCGAGATACACATTGCAATCAATGCCGCTGTTTTCAGCCAGCTCAATGACCTTCCGTATGTCTTCAAAATGCTCCTGAGGCGATTTTTTAAGCTGATGTTTCAAGTGATTCAGCGAACCTTTGGTCAAAAGATTCATCACACGCGCACCAGAGGCCAGCATCCAGTTAATGGAAGCATCGCCATCCACAAATGTCAGGACCTCGATTTTATCCAAAAAACCGTTCGCCTTTGCCCATTCCGTGATTTTTTGCACAGCCTGAAATTCTCCTTCCGAAACCCGGGCAGAAGCAATTTCAATGCGGTCCACTTTCACTTCCTGCAACAGGATTTGCGCAATGGTCAACTTTTCTGTTGCGGAAAACGACACACCGCTGGTTTGTTCACCATCGCGGAGTGTCGTGTCCATTATTTCAATATAGCGGCTGTTCATAAGGGGCTTGCGGCCAGCGCTTTAATAAATTCTCTCTGCTTCAAACTGCTTTATCTCGACTTTCATCGCTTGAAGATAGTCGATGTCGTCGAAGCCATTCATCATGTTATGTTTTTTATAACCATTGATGTCAAAAGATTCAGATTCGCCAGTGCTAACTATCGTGATCTTTTGTTTTTCCAAATTTACTTCAAACTCAGCATCTGGATCTGCCTCAATGGCCTGGAAAATTTGATCTAAAAATTCTGGGCTCACCTGAACAGGTAAAATACCAATATTCAATGAGTTACCTTTAAAAATATCTGCAAAAAAGCTGGAAACAACGCAACGAAAGCCATAATCGTAAATCGCCCAGGCAGCATGTTCACGGCTTGATCCGCTTCCGAAGTTATGCCCGCCAACCAGGATTTTCCCTTTGTAAATCGGATTGTTTAGTACAAAATCCGCTTTTGGTGTATTATCACCATTGTAACGCCAATCGCGAAAAAGGTTGTCACCAAATCCTTCGCGCTTGGTTGCTTTTAGAAAACGCGCAGGGATAATCTGGTCTGTATCAACGTTTTCGATCGGCAAAGGAACTGCCGTACTTCTTAATAATGTGAATTTATCGTATGCCATGTTAATGTCGGGTTTGAATTAAAGAAGATCTCTCGGGTCTGTAACTACTCCGGTTACAGCAGCAGCCGCAGCCACCAACGGGCTAGCCAGAAGCGTTCTTGCGCCTGGGCCTTGACGACCTTCGAAATTGCGGTTTGAAGTGCTGACAGCATATTTTCCAGCTGGAATTTTGTCATCATTCATCGCCAGACAAGCTGAGCATCCGGGCTGACGAAGTTCAAAACCGGCTTCTGTTAGAATGTCCAAAATTCCTTCTTCTCTAATCTGCGCCTCCACAATGTGTGAGCCTGGAACAACCCATGCCGTTACGTTATCAGCCTTCTTACGACCCTTCACGATAGAAGCAAACGCGCGGAAATCTTCAATGCGACCGTTTGTGCAGCTTCCGATGAAAACATAATCAATTTGCTTTCCTAACATCGATTCATTTTCATGAAAACCCATGTAAGCCAATGACTTATCGTACGTAGACTTTCCACCTTCAACTTGTTCCGAAGTTGGGATATTCCTAGAAATTCCCTGACCCATTCCCGGATTTGTTCCGTAAGTAATCATCGGCTCAATGTCAGCCGCATCGAAAGTATATTCTTTGTCAAAAACAGCGCCTTCGTCTGTTTTCAATGTTTTCCAATATGCCAATGCTGTATCCCATTTCTCTCCTTTTGGAGCCTGGTCACGGCCATTGATGTATGCAAATGTAGTTTCGTCCGGAGCGATCATGCCGCCGCGTGCACCCATTTCAATGCTCATATTACAAACCGTCATACGGCCTTCCATGCTCATTTGTTCAAAAACATCACCTGCGTATTCAACGAAATATCCTGTTGCTCCGGCAGTTGTCAGTTTGGAAATGATATAAAGCGTAACGTCTTTTGGTGTAACTCCTTTGCCTAACTCTCCAACAACATTAACACGCATTTTCTTAGGCTTAGGCTGCATAATGCATTGCGAAGAAAGCACCATTTCAACCTCGGAAGTCCCTATACCAAAGGCAATTGCGCCAAAAGCACCGTGCGTGGATGTATGCGAATCCCCGCAAACGATTGTCATGCCGGGAAGTGTAATTCCATTTTCAGGACCCACCACGTGCACAATTCCGTTTCTGGCGTGGCCAAGTCCCCAATGCGAAATGCCGTATTTTAATGAGTTGGTTTCCAATGCTTTCAGCTGATTTGCAGAAAGTGGATCCGCTACCGGAAGGTGTTGGTTAATCGTCGGTGTGTTGTGGTCGGCTGTGGCAAATGTTCTTTCCGGATACATTACGCCAATTTTTCTGCTTTCGAGACCCAGGAATGCAACCGGACTGGTTACTTCGTGGATAAAATGACGGTCGATGAAGAACACATCCGGACCATCTTCAATTTTGCGAACAACATGTGCGTCCCACACCTTGTCGAAAAGGGTATTTGCTTGATTACTCATTTTTTTATTATTAAAATTTCGCCTCTTCAAGACTGACTTCTAAGAAATTGCGAACTAAACCGCTGTTTTCTCAAAAGGAGAACTGAGTTTACAAATTACCATAAATTCAAGGTAATAAGTATAACGTTAAAGGTTCAAAAAATAGTGATTTTGGTTTTTCAAAGAAGTTTGAGCGGAAATTGTTATTGGAACGTGAGTAGATCAATGTTCATTCGTCATTCTGAGAAGTGCTTCTTTTAGTGGAGGTAAGTGCACTTCGATAATCCGCCAGACTATTTCATAATCTATTCCGGCATAATCGTGAACAAGAATGTGCCTGGACCTGATGATTCGCATCCATTCAATATCTGGATAACCATCCCGAATGTCCTTCGGAACGCGATTAGCGGCTTCACCTAACACTTGGATATTTCTAATTACTGCGTCACGGGTTTTTCTATCATTCAGAAAGTCTTCAAAATTCATCCCGGCAGTATAATCTAGCACAGTTTCCACTGAATCGAGCATATCCGAAAACAAGATTGACGGAGCTCTTTCAGACATAAATTAGATTTTTTTCAATGAAAGGCAGTAAGGGAGCCTTCAAGCCCTTTTTACTGACAAGATCAACTTTTGCTTGCAGCACGTCTTCCAATTCCATTGCGAGATCAATGAATTCAAATCCAACAGGAGCTGAGAATTCAACAAGAATGTCCACATCACTCTTCTCGGTCGCCTCATTTCTGGCATAGGAGCCAAACAAAGCCATTGATTTCAAAGGATATTTGTTGAAAAAATAACCTTTCGATTTATTTAGCCGATCTAAAACAATCTGAGTGTTCATGGAAATGAAATTTCATCATTCAATCTAGACTTTTTAAAACGGAATGCCAAATCAATTGTGCTTCTTCGGAGTCCTCCCATGCTTCTCTTTATATGTCTTTATAAAATGTGAAACGCTCTCATAACCAATCTCCGTGCTAATCTCAGACACATTTTTAGTGCTGTTTCTCAACAAAAAGTCAGCATAATCAAGCCTTTTATTTTTGAGCCACAGCGCAGGTGATGTTTTGAATTCGTCTTGAAAATCTCTTTTAAATGCGGAAAGGCTTCTTCCGGATAAACGCGCTAATTCGTCCAATGTTAATGGTTTCAAATAATATGTGTTCATCATGAACGACAAATCAGCTTTTTCACCTTTGTATAAACTGTAAAGAATAGCACGGAGTTGTTTTGAATCGTCGAGTTCTAGTAAATGAAGCAATAACTCCTGGAATTTCAGACGAAGGAAATGATTCTTCAACTCAGTCCTGGATTTGAAATACGGAAAAACTGATTGGATAAACTTCTCAAAGTTCTCATCGGATTTTAGCAGCAAAATCGGATTTTCGAGAACTGGCGTTGCTTTTGCAGGATTGAAAAGTTCAGGATGCAGGCTGACGAATTCTTTCAATAGTTTTTCATCAAAAAAGAAAACAAGGCTTTTGTAAGACTCATTAATCGATTCCGACATTAAGTAAAAACCACGCTGTACAAAAAGAATGTCGCCTTTCTCAACATGCACTTCCTGCGTCGGACTCGTAAATTTCTTTTCCCCCTCCAAAACCACAATCACCGCATGTTCCTCAAAAAACACATCATACTTGGACGGATAAACTTCATTGCGATAGGCAACAAAAGTCATATCCTGAATCTTCAAAGACTCAAATTCCTGAGAGCTGATATCAGAAGGAACGCGCAGCATATCAGACCATAAATTGAAACAAATCCGGCTGATCATTCAAATACTCGTAAACCACCCGATTCGCGTCCATTCGTTCAATTAACGGTGCGAAATCTTCGCGGTTTTTTAGCTCGATGCCTACTAGTGCCGGGCCTTGCTCACGGTTCGTTTTTTTTACGTACTCGAAACGGGCAATGTCGTCGTTTGGACCGAGGACATTCAGGAATTCGCGGAAGGCGCCGGATCGTTGGGGGAAGCGGATGATGAAGTAATGTTTTAAGCCTTCGTAAAGTAACGAGCGCTCTTTGATTTCTTCAGTTCTGGTAATGTCATTATTGCCTCCACTTATCAATGCGACGACATTTTTGCCTTTAATTTCATCTTTTATTAAATCCAATGCAGCAACGGTAAGCGCTCCGGCTGGCTCGGCGACGATGGCTTCTTCGTTGTAAAGTTGTAAGATTGATGAGCAAACTTTGCCTTCCGGAACGAGGATTACTTTGTCTAGGCTCCTGCTGCAAATTTCAAAAGTGATTTCACCAGCTCTGCGAACAGCCGCTCCATCGACAAACTTATCAATGTGCTCCAATGTGACGACATGCCCATCTTTTATTGCCTGATACATTGTCGGCGAACCTTCGGGCTCAACTCCTATCAGTTTTGTTCTGGGTGAAAGTTGTTTAAAAACGGTTGAAATGCCCGACGCCAAACCTCCGCCGCCAATGGCCATTAACAAATAGTCAATCTTGAAATCAGCATCTTTGAAAATCTCCAAACCCACGGTTCCCTGACCTTCAATCACTTGCAAATCATCAAATGGATGCACAAAAACAGCTTTTGTAACAGTTTGATATTCTTTCGACGCATAATACGCATCGTCATAAGTGTCTCCGACCAAATGAATCTCAATCCATTCTTTTCCAAATAATCTAACCTGCTTGATCTTCTGCGCTGGCGTGGTGGTCGGCATGAAAATGGCTCCCTTCACCTGCATTTTCCAGCATGCATACGCTACTCCCTGCGCGTGGTTTCCCGCACTCGCACATACAATGCCGCCTGCAAGCGCCTCTGCAGACAGGCTAGCCATTTTGTTGTAAGCGCCGCGAATTTTGTAAGAGCGAACAGTTTGCAGATCTTCCCTTTTCAGATAAATATTGGCCTGATATTGCTCTGAAAGATGTGCATTATAAAAAATCGGTGTGTGGTTAATAATGCCTCTAAGCCTTTCAGCTGCAAGGAAGATGTTGTCTAATGTCGGAGCGGAGTGAACTGTATCCATTGCTGTGAATGAAAAAAGCCTTGCATGCTGCAAAGCTTCTATATTTTTCTTTTTTCAATTTTCAAACATTGCCGGGGGCTTAAGCCCCCGGCAATGTTTGAAAATTGAAAAATTATTTAATTATTTTCCGGGCGCAAGCTGCGAACAGTTTTGCCGGCTTTCCACATTTCTGATTCGCGAAGCTCAGCCAATTCTTCTTCCAGTTTCACGCGGTAATCCGATTGTGAGTTACGTGTGATGGAGATTCTAGCTTGCTCGCCGCTTTTTACAGAGTTGTAAAGTTGTTCAAAAACAGGCTTAGTAGCGTCACGGAAAGGTTTCCACCAGTCCAATGCACCACGCTGAGCTGTTGTAGAGCAGTTTGCGTACATCCAGTCCATGCCGTTTTCAGCAACAAGCGGCATCAATGATTGCGTCAATTCTTCAACTGTTTCGTTGAATGCTTCCGATGGAGAGTGACCATTTGAGCGAAGCACTTCATATTGTGCTGCGAAAATTCCCTGAATAGCACCCATCAATGTGCCGCGCTCGCCAGTAAGATCAGATGTAACTTCACGGTAAAAATCCGTTTCGAACAAATATCCTGAACCAACACCGATTCCCATTGCGATACATTTCTCACGTGCTTTGCCTGTTGCATCCTGGAATACTGCAAAAGAAGAGTTCAAGCCTTTTCCTTCTACGAACAAACGACGAAGTGAAGTTCCTGATCCTTTTGGAGCAACCAGATACACGTCTACATCAGCAGGAGGGATAATTCCAGTTTGATCTTTATAAGTTACACCAAAACCGTGTGAGAAATACAATGATTTTCCGGCAGTAAGGTTAGCCTTAACAGTCGGCCATAATTCAATTTGAGCGGCGTCGGAAAGCAGGTAACAAATGATTGTTCCTTTTGCCAATGCTTCTTCCAATTCGAAAAGTGTTTCGCCAGGAACCCATCCGTCAGCAACGGCTTTGTCCCACGATTTACCTCCTTTGCGTTGACCAACGATTACATTGAATCCGTTGTCGCGCATGTTCAAACTTTGGCCTGGGCCTTGTACGCCGTAACCAATTACAGCTATGGTTTCGGTAGAAAGTACTTCACGTGCCTTTTCAAGAGGAAATTCTTCACGGGTTACTACTTCTTCTTCGAGCCCGCCGAAATTTAATTTTGCCATTGATTATTGATTGGATTATTGATTACTCGATTTAAAAACAATATTAGGTAAAGTTGCCCGACTACTGATAATACTCCCATTCGGCCTCAGGAAGATAATCGACCAGCGTTTGGGGCGATTTGCTCACCGCAACACGTCCCGATCTTACGAATTCCAGGATCTCGTGTGGTTTGATATAGTCAAAAAACTCAAAAATTTCTTCTTCCGTGCCCGTCTTCTGAATGATCACATAAGTCAGGTGCCAGTAAACGACCCAGGCTTTGTATGTCTTGTTAATGGTCTCTATGTCAAGCGGTTTTGCGCCGATTGGTGTTGAGATTTTAAACAATGCGATCTCGTTGTAAGCGATATCGTCATTGAGATAACCAAAAACAGCCAGCACTTCAATCACCTTACGGATCTGGCGGACGAGCTTTTCAACGGCATCGCGCGACTCATGGCGAATGACGATGGTAAACCTTGAAATGCCCTTGCGTTCCGTTTCGGAAACCGTAAGACTATCAATATTAATGCGTCTGCGTGTCAGAATGGTGGTAATCTTGTTCAGAATACCAATCGTATTTTCTGTAAAAACACAAATGGTGTATGTTGTCATGATCAATTAATGTCTATTTTATTCCAATCTGATATCTGCCACGCAAGCTCCGGTTGGAACCATTGGGAACACATTTTCTTCTTTTTCTACCAACACTTCCAATAAATAAGGCTTGTCGGAAGCAAGCATTTTATCCAGTGAATCATTCAGGTTTTCCCTTGCGCTGCAAGTGTGGCCGTCTATTCCAAAACCTTTTGCAATGGTGATAAAGTCAGGATTTTGCAGCTCAACGAATGAATAGCGTTTCTGGTGGAAAAGTTGTTGCCACTGGCGCACCATTCCAAGGAAATTGTTATTCAAAATAATGATCTTAACAGGCAAACCGCTCTGTGCAATGGTTCCCAATTCCTGAATCGTCATTTGGAAACAGCCGTCACCAATAATCGCAACAACCTCACGATCAGGCGCTCCCACTTTCGCCCCAAATGATGCGGGCAATGCAAAGCCCATTGTTCCTAATCCACCGGAAGTGATGAAAGAGTTCGCTTTTTTAAACTGATAGTAACGCGCAGTCATCATCTGGTGCTGGCCCACGTCCGCAACGATCACCGCTTCGCCTTTTGTTTTATTTGAAAGCGTGCGGATCACCTCAGCCATTTTGATCTTTTCCGTAGTCGGAGCAAGTTCGGGCTGTGTAATCTTTTGATCTTCAATCGCATCGTATCGCTTAAATTCCTCACGCCATGCTTCATGATTACTTTCTTTCACCAAAGGAAGCAGCATTTCAAGCGCCCTTTTGGCATCACCCACAACAGGTGCGTCCGCTTTTACGATCTTGTCAATTTCAGCAGGATCAATTTCAATATGAACAACCTTCGCCTGCTTTGCATAACGGCTCAAATCGCCTGTTACACGGTCATCGAAACGCATTCCTATCGCGATAATGACGTCGCATTGATTGGTCAAAACATTGGTTCCGTAATTTCCATGCATTCCCAGCCAGCCCACATAATTCGGGTGGTCAACGGAAACAGACGAAAGTCCGAGCAATGTTGAAGCAGCCGGAATGTCTGTTTTTTCAAGAAATTGAATTAATTCAGCTTCGGCATTGGCAATCTGAACGCCATGTCCGAAAAACAGGAACGGACGTTTTGCATTGTTGATCAATTTTGCAGCCGCGGCAACTTGCTCTTCTTTTGGAGACAAACGCGGATGGTAACTAACCAATTTTTCACATTTTTTGTGAACAAAAGGCCTCGTCATCAACTTCTGCTGCGCATCCTTAGTAATGTCGATCAGGACTGGTCCCGGACGACCGGATTTTGCTATATAAAATGCTTTGGCAATAATTTCAGGAACTTCATCCGCATTGGTAATCTGGTAATTCCATTTAGTGATCGGAATGGTAACGCCCATCACGTCCGTTTCCTGGAATGCATCTGTTCCCAGCAAATGAGAAGCCACTTGGCCAACAATGCAAACCATTGGTGTTGAGTCAATTATCGCATCAGCGATCCCGGTTACCAGGTTCGTTGCTCCTGGGCCGGATGTCACCAAACAAACCCCCACTTCACCCGTGATGCGCGCAAAACCTTCGGCTGCGTGTGCCGCACCTTGCTCATGACGCACCAAAATGTGGTTAACCTGCTCCTGATAATCGTAAATCGCGTCATAAACCGGCATAATCGCCCCACCCGGATATCCGAAAATGGTCTCAACGCCCTCCGCGATCAGCGACTGGATCAACGCATGTGAACCATTGATCAACTCCGGCTTAGCTATCGCGGCCACCGGCTCAACAGCTTGCAATGTCTGTGTTTGATTTTCATTAAATCCCATGACTCCTCTATTTATTTAGTCGGGTGAATTTTATGCTTATTACGCTTCGTCCGTTACGCAACCTTCGCTGGCGGATTTTACGGTTCTGATGTATCTTCCTAGCATTCCTTTTGTGAAAAGTGGCGCGGGCTGAACCCATTGTGCTTTTCGTGCTGCCATTTCTTCGTCGGTAATGTGCAATGTTAACTGGCGTGTGTTGGCATCGATAGAAATGCGGTCGCCGTCCTTAACCAATGCAATTGGTCCGCCGTCAAAAGCTTCCGGTGTAATGTGGCCAACCACAAATCCGTGTGTTCCGCCTGAGAAACGACCGTCTGTGATAAGTGCGATTTTGTCTCCTAGTCCTGCGCCCATTACTGCTGACGTTGGTTTTAACATTTCCGACATGCCTGGGCCACCTTTTGGACCCGCATTACGGATTACAACCACGTGACCTGCTTTAATCTCACCTTTTGAAAGCATGTTGATGATCTGCGACTCATGCTCGCAAACCTTTGCTTCGCCATCGAAAGTCATCCCTTCTTTTCCAGTGATTTTCGCAACCGCGCCATTTGGCGTAAGGTTACCATACATGATCTGAATGTGACCGCTTGATTTAATGGCTTGCTCCAATGGGAACACCATTTTTTGTGTATCAAAATTAAGATCCGGCGCTTCTGCAAGATTTTCGGCAACCGTTTTACCGGTTACTGTAATGCAATCTCCGTGAATCAAACCTTTGGAATACAAATATTTAGTAATCGCAGGAACCCCGCCGATTTCCAGAATATCTTCCATGTAATATTTACCACTCGGTTTCAAATCCGCGATAAATGGCGTACGATCTGAAATCGCCTGAATGTCGTCCAATGTTAACGAAAGACCTGCTGAACGCGCAATCGCCAGGAAGTGCAATGCTGCATTCGTGGAACCTCCAAGCGCCATAACCACAGTTAATGCGTTTTCCAGCGATTTTTTCGTGATGATTTCTTTTGGCGTAATGTTCAGTTCCAAAAGCTTTTTCATCGCAGCGCCGATTTTCTTACATTCATCCTGCTTGCCTTCATGCGTAGCCGGGTAAGAACTGCTGAATGGCAAGCTCATTCCCATTGCTTCAATGGAAGCCGCCATGGTGTTTGCCGTGTACATACCACCGCAAGCGCCCTGACCAGGAATTGAATTTTGGATAACGCCTTTAAAATCTTCGTCTGAAATGTTGTTGGCAAACTTCTTCCCAAGCGCTTCAAATGCAGAGACAATGTCCAGTTTTTGTCCCTTATAATGTCCTGAACGGATCGTTCCGCCATAAACCATGATCGCAGGGCGGTCCAAACGTGCCATCGCCATCACAGCGCCCGGCATATTTTTATCGCAACCCACAACCGCAATTACACCGTCATACCATTGTGCAGAAACCACTGTTTCAATCGAATCAGCAATAATGTCACGACTTGGCAGTGAGTAACGCATTCCATCGTTTCCATTGGTCATCCCGTCGGAAACGCCGATTGTGTTGAAGATCAAACCGACCATTTCATTAGCGGTTACACCTTGTTTTACATAAACAGAAAGCCCGTTCAAGTGCATATTACAAGGATTTCCTTCGTAACCTGTGCTCGCAATGCCAATTTGTGGTTTGGCAAAATCCTCTTCTTTCAACCCGATGCCGTAAAGCATAGCTTGAGCAGCCGGATTGGTAACTTCTTGTGTTAGGGTTTTCGAAAATCTGTTAAGTTCTGTCGACATGGTGAATATGTTGTAAATAAAAACACCTCATTCAGTGCGGTGAGTGAGGTGCCAGGTTATATGCGATCGTCCTCACTCACGCTAACACGTGACTAGAATTAGAACTGGGAAGATCAAAATGTATTTCATTAGCGTAATTTTATTCATTAGCGAAATTTCGCTGATTTGCTGTTGGTGATACAAATTAGAAGGGTATCTTTTTATTTTCCAAACATTCGCGCGTTTTTAGAAGATATTCTGAGATTAGTACCAAATTATACTTTGCTAATTGATGATTTGACGAAAATATTTAATTTTGACCATTCCAAAATCCAATCTTATGCTAACCACCGAGTCGTCTTCCAATTACCAGGATCTTGAAAAGATGAGTGTTCAGGATATTTTGTTTTCCATAAATAAGGAAGACCAAACCGTCCCGAATGCCGTTGAAAAATCCATCCCGCAGATAGAAGCGCTTGTGTCGCAGATCGTTCCACGCATGCAGAAGGGTGGACGGCTATTTTACATTGGAGCGGGAACGAGCGGCAGATTAGGTGTTGTGGATGCTTCAGAATGTCCGCCTACATTTGGCGTTCCGTTTGATTTGGTGGTTGGAATTATTGCCGGCGGTGATAAAGCGATCAGGAAAGCAGTTGAAAATGCCGAGGACGACTGGAATCAGGCCTGGCTGGATTTGGCGCCTTATAATTTGACAGAAAAAGACACATTAATAGGCATTGCAGCCTCGGGACGAACGCCTTACGTGATTGGCGGACTGAATGAAGCGCGGAAAGCAGGCTTGTTAACGGGTTGTGTTGTTTGTAATGATGGCTCGCCTGTTGCACAAGCAGCGGAATTCCCGGTTGAAGTTGTCGTAGGGCCTGAATTTTTGACGGGAAGCACGAGAATGAAATCAGGAACTGCGCAGAAATTGGTCCTGAATATGATTTCTACCGCTGTAATGATCCGTCTGGGAAAAGTGAAAGGCAACAAAATGATTGATATGCAGCTTACCAATGAAAAACTGGTTAATCGAGCACAGCAAATGATTATTGATGAATTGAATGTTGCGCCGGAAGAGGCAGAAAAGTTGCTTAACCAATATGGAAGCGTTCGCGGCGCAATTGAATCCGTGCAAAAATAAGAGTTAGATTTTCAGAACAATTTTCCCAAACTGCTGGCCTGAATCCATCAAGCGTAATGCTTTTTCCGCTTCATCTAGTGGGAAAACGGTGTCAATGATCGGGATAATCTGTTTCTGCTCAACGAACCGGATCATATCCTGAAATTCGGATTCTGTTCCCATTGTTGTGCCGAGAATGTTGAGTTGTTTGAAAAAAACTTTGGCTGGGACAATGTCGGTGATGTTGCCGGTTCCGCCGCCGTAGAAGCAAATTCTCGCTCCGGGAGCCGCAATGTCGGTTAATCTTGCGAAACCTGCACCGCCCGCGCTGTCGATGACGACATTAAAGTAACCCAACTTCGGCCCTCTTGCTTTTACCAATAAATCTCTGAACCAGGTTGGGTTTTTATAGTTAATCCCTCCTTTTGCCCCTAGTTCAATTGCTTTCTGAATCTTTTGATCGGAACCAGACGTTACCCAAACTTCTGCTCCGGCTGCAATCGCAAATTGAATGACGAAGAGCGCCACGCCTCCGCCTGCGCCCGTAACCAGAACTTTGTCGCCCGGCTGGTATTTTCCACGCGTATGCAATGCGCGCCACGCCGTTAATGCACCCAGCGGCAATGTTGCGGCCTGTTCAAAAGAAAGGAAAGCTGGCTTTTTTACCAGATAACGGGCTTCTACTTTGACAAATTCAGCAAAAGTCCCGTTATCCGGCAAACCTAATATTTTGTGCTCTTCGCCGTAAAAGTCAGGATTATCACCCCAATTCTGGGAAGGATTAATGATCACTTCTTGTCCCAGCCATTCTGGATTAACGCCTTCACCCACCTCACTTACAATGCCCGCTCCGTCGGAACCGGGAATGATAGGCGTTGTGATTTTAGGATAAAGGCCTTTCTGAATCCAGACATCGCGGTGATTCAATGAAGCTGCTTTCAGCTGAACAACCACATCCCCGTACTGAGGCTGTGGCTGTTCAACTTCTTCTATAACCAAAGGCTCATGGAGATTCTTAATTACAGCAGCTTTCATGCATTCAAAATTTTAAATGTCTGAGTAATCCGTTGGTGTCAGGAAGAAGCTTGTGTTCTTCGAAACATTGTTTTGATACTCAGGATTCACTTTCAATTTATTCCATTCTTCGTCAGAACCGAATGCTTTCCAATGTTCGTCGCGGGATGCTTTGTTATCAAATGTGGTCATGTACATCAAATTCGGCTGGTGGCTTCCGGCAACAACTTCTGCATAAAAAACCGCATTGAAACCAAGGCGCTCAAAAAGAGGCACTTCACCGCCGTCATTGAACATTTTCACTTTGTTCTGATAAATTTTCTCTGTGTGACCTTCGTAGCTGCGCAATTCGTAAACACGGTCTGCTTTCGGGCCGGTTAACCCTGGCTTTTTGTGCATTGGCATGCCTGTAAATGCTTGCAAAACAATCGTTTCGTAACGGGCGTAAGGCGCATTTTTGTAATCAGCGTCAATGTAATCTTTTCCAGCAGACGCGTATGCTGCATCTTTTGCAAGCGTTTTTGGCAAGTCCAGCAATTGCTCCATTGATTTCAACGGCGTGAAAACATAAATCAATTTACCGGCAGCCGCTGTGTCCGAAGCAACAGGTTTAAAAACGCCAACATTCTTTATCCCAGCACGGTGCATGGCGGGAATATATGCGTCTTTGAGATAATTTTCAACGCGTGTTCCCTGCTCAGCGTTTTTGAGTTGATAAATTCTGATCTCGTAAAATTCTCTTTTTGGGGGAGCTGCAGCAACGCTTAAAATTACTGCAAACAAAAATACTGCCGTTGAAAGGCCGGCCTTCAAATAACTTATCATGGTTTTGGTAAAAAAGTAATAGGTGGATAATTGTAGGAAAAAGACTGCTAAAAAGCTTTCTACCGCTATACGCCACGAAAAAATTTACCAAAAACCTTTTTTAGAATTTCGGACAGGAAAGCTGCTTCTTGCTGCTCTTGCTGCGCCTTGGTTTTGATTCAATCGGATCGAACACATAAGAAAGCGAGATCTCATGCGCACCACCGCTGCTTGCGCCTAATGTAGAAATGGTGAGGTCATAACTGTAACCAATTGAGAATTTATCCTGACGATAACCGGCCAGGAAAATAAGTGCTTCGTGGTTATTAATGTTCTGTTCGTATTTTTTGAAAGGAATGCCTCTGTACCAAGCTCCCAGAACCAGCGGTTCTATTGTTGCATACAATCCCGCATCAAATTGATCATATTTCCCTTGTTTTTTATACATAATGGCAGGAGAAATGGTCTTTTCCTTATCAATTTCATTTCCTAGAAATGTATATCCTGCAAATGGAATCCTCAATCCAGCCTGAAAACTCGTCTTAACAGGCAACCGCGCTTCGGAAACGGAAGAGAATGCCTGATTGGGGCGATTCAAATGATGTGCCGAAATCCCGGCCCAATACCAGTCAGAATAAAGCATCAAGCCCGAACCAAAATCTGCATAATTTACATTGGGTCCGCCGAGCGCAAAGGGATCTTCCGAAGGCGTTCCGGTAAGTCCGCCATTGTTATATTGATCACCAAATGTCAGTCCAAAATAATCCAGTTTACGTGAAGCAAATCCGCCTTGAATACCCAAACGGAGCGAAGTAACATCATTTAAACGAAGCTGATAAGAATATTGAAGCGCAAGATCCGTTGATTTGAGGTTACCAAGTCCCTGGCTATCCATTGTTACCAAAACGCCTAATCCGCTATTGTAATTGGGCAAAAAAACATCTGCACCAATGGAAGTCGTTACAAAATTCGCTGAAAGCGACGGCCATTGATTTCTATAATTGATCGTTGCACGCGGCGCAAGCGCACCACCAGCCAGAGCAGGGTTCAGATATAATGGGTTGGCGTAAAATTGTGAAAACTGCGGGTCCTGACTCCAACCTTTCAGGCAAAGCAGTGTCAGTACAAAAAGGAGAAGTAAACGCTTTGTCATAAATATTTCTTATAGCCGCACGATCAGGAGCGGAGGGAAAACAAGCTCAAAAAAATTACAAAATTAAATTCACAAAATATCATCAAATTGCGTATCAATATTCAAATTAGAGTGGTTTTTACGACATAACCGCACAAAATTTTAACATTTTATTTTCGTTAGTATTGTCAGTTAATCTGAATATTGATTGTGGTGCGTGGGGGTGTTTGAACAAGTAACGAAACATGGGGCGATTTTATAATAAGTATCAACAAATATTTTATTCAACATTCTTTCTGATACTGCTAACCACAGTGTTTGCAAATGCGCAAGACTTTATCGTCGAAGGGCAATGTATGCAGAATCCCGATTGCGATGCGGATTCAACCACATTCAGGGATACGCTAAGCACGGCCATTGCGTGGCAATGGAGTTTTGGGGAAGGTGCAGCCACGGACGCGCGGCGCATTGCACAACATTCTTATATGGCACCTGGCTCCTACACGGTTACGCTGTTGAGAACATTGCGAGGGGGCGCAAAACAGACCATTTCAAAAGTTGTGCAAATTGGCGAATTGCCCCCTGCTTTCCAGGAATGGAAAACGGACACGACAATTTGTCCGGGTGATACATTAATCCTTGATCCTTATCCCCAGGGTGCGCCGGCCGGAGCAAGATATGTTTGGTATCCCAAAGGCGACACAACCCAAACATTAAATGTCGATAGTTCAGGCTGTTATTCGGTGGAAGTTATTTTGCCAAATGGCTGTAAAATCCAGGATCGGATTAATGTCAAGATTTGTATGGAGCCGTCCAATCAGGAAGGTGCCAAATGGTTTTTCGGAGGAAATGCGGGGCTAGATTTTTCAAACACTCCTCCCACGCCGATCACGGACGGCAAGCTCAACACGCCCGAAGGAACCTCATCCATAGCCAATTCCAAAGGTCAATTACTATTTTACTCTGATGGGATAACGGTCTGGAACAAGAATGGCGAGGTTATGCCGTGTTTTGAGCAGCCCAATTGTCCGCCTTTGAAAGGAAGCCCGAATTCCACCCAATCCGTGCTCATTGTGCCGCAGCCCACTTGTAAGGGCTGTGAATATTTGTTCAATGTGTTTACGACGTCGGATATCAACGGTGAAAAGCTGTTGACTGTTAGCGTTGTTGATATGCGGCGGAACAATGGTTTGGGTGCGATCATTGAAACCAATACAACATTACAACAGCCTACAACAGAACGTATAGTGTCTGCACGTAATGACCGCGACAGCACTTACTGGGTTATTTCTCACGATTATGGAACCAATAAATTCCGCATTTTCCATGCCACAACCGGCGGTTTGGTAGAATCAAGCGCTCCTGAATTGGGCATGAAGCATGACAGCTTGGGAAAAGCGGAAGGTTATATGAAATTTTCGTCGCCCGATAGTGCCACCGGACAACGCAGACTGGCAGTTATCATTCCCGGTCCGCCCAAAAATTATGTTGAATTATTCAGTTTCAATGACTCAACAGGCGTATTAACCTATGATAAAACCGTAGATCTGGGTGCCGCGCCGCCCACAGCTTATGGAATCGAATTTTCGCCCAGCGGGGAGAAAATGTACATTTCATTCTCCGGCGAAAACGGCACCAGTTCTTATTTAAAGCAATACGACCTTACATTGCCGGATAGTTTGCTCACGGAAACGGCGATAACCATTGACAGTTCGGCCACTCGGAAATTTGGAGCATTGCAATTCGCCCCTGACGGAAAGATTTATATGGCCATTGAAGGCAGTGATTATCTTGCAGTAATCGGCGAACCGGAGGGAAACTCGCTGACAGGCGTTGATTATGAGCGTGATGGCGTGAATCTGGGTGGCAAAAAAAGCCAGTTGGGTCTGCCAAACATGGTTCAGGATTTTACGCAAGAGTCGTCCGGCCCGGGTTTCGAAGCAAGCGGTTTTTGCACAAATGAACCCACAACTTTTGAAGCGAGCCCCATTTGCGATCCGATTGAGGACACTTATCAGTGGGATTTCTTAGGCGACGGAAGCTTTACAGCGCCATCCAAAGAGCAAAAAGCCACTTACACTTACACCAAACCAGGCACATACATGGTGCGCATGCGCGCAACCAATAAATGTAAGGATACCACGATTGTGAATGAAGTGGTGATTTTTGAGACACCTCCTCCGATCAATCTGGGTGCAGACAAAGACACTTGCGGTGCATTCGTTCCTTTGGATATGGGCGTTCAGGCTGAGGTTTATGCCTGGATTCACCGTGGAAGAGTGGTTGGGCGCCAAAAAACTTACAGAGCAACTGCAACCGGTCGTTACATTGCGGTTGCATTCAACGGTCCGCAAGGAGAATGTTTCTCAGCCGACACCATTGAAATCACGTTGCGCCGCCCACCAGCATTTTCGATAGGACCGGACACAACATTATGCCGCGACAGTTCGATCGTTCTGACTGTTCAAAGTGATCGTTGGATCGAGTTCAATTGGAGCACAGGCGAGGATACAAGAGACATAACAGTTGGTCAGCCAGGCTCTTATTTCGTGATTGTGAAAGACCGCAACGATTGCTTCAATTCGGATACAATCCAGGTTGGCGAGTTGCCTTCACCCATTTTGAATCTTGCCCCAGAATATTCGATATGCATTCCGGATGGTCAATCCGTTATTCTGGATGCGAACGGACAAGGCGTTCAATCTTACAACTGGCCACATTCAGGCGATACGACGCGGACCGTCACGGTTGCTGCAGAAGGCACGTATAAAGTGATTGCCGTGAACAAGGAAGGTTGCGTTACAGAGCAATCCACGGAGGTTATCGACCGTTGCGAACCACGATTCTTCATTCCGGATGCATTTACGCCGGATGGAGAAGGGCATAATGAGATCCTGGAAATTTTCGGAGCATATTATACCAATTTCTCGATCCGGATTTACAATCGCTGGGGCGAAGTCATTTACGCTTCTACCAACATTGAAGACCGCTGGGATGGAACCTATAAAGGCCAGAAAGTGCAGCCCGGCGCATATCCTTACGTAATCTCATACGAAGCGCTTTATTATCCCGAACGTGCTCCGAATGTGAAGCGCGGATCGGTGATGATCATTCGTTAAGCTTCTTTTTGCAGATTAAAACGAGTAATTTTGGTTACGTTTATTTAGCCGATTATTATGCGTCAGGATTATTTGTCCGGAGATAAAGAAAATCTTTCCAATACTGAAAAAGACGTTGAGCGGGCATTGCGCCCGCTCACTTTTGATGACTTCACGGGTCAGGATAAAATTCTTGAAAATCTTAAAATCTTTGTTCAGGCAGCACGCCAACGCGGCGATGCGCTGGATCACGTTTTGCTTCACGGCCCTCCGGGTTTAGGAAAAACGACCTTATCCAACATTGTGGCCAATGAGCTCGGAGCTGGAATTAAGATCACGTCCGGCCCGGTATTAGACAAGCCCAGCGACCTTGCGGGTTTGCTGACAAACTTGCAGGAGCACGATGTTTTGTTTATTGATGAAATCCACCGCCTGAACCCCATTGTGGAGGAATATTTGTATTCCGCGATGGAGGATTACAAAATCGATATCATGCTGGACAGCGGCCCGAATGCACGCAGCATTCAGATTGGCCTAAATCCTTTTACATTGATAGGCGCAACCACACGCGCCGGAATGCTTACTTCACCGCTGCGTGCGCGATTTGGCATTAATGCGCGTCTGGAATATTACGATGCGCAATTATTATCAACGATTTTAAAACGCTCAGCCGCCATTCTCGGCACGCCTTTGGAAGAGGACGCTGCATTTGAAATTGCCCGCCGTAGCCGCGGAACACCGCGTATAGCAAACAATCTTTTGCGCCGGACACGCGATTTTGCACAGGTTAAGGGCAATGGAAAAGTGACCGTTGCCATCGCCGAAATGGCATTGCTTGCGCTGGACGTGGATCAGAACGGATTGGATGAAATGGACAACCGGATTTTGTCAACAATCATTCAGAAATTCAAAGGCGGACCCGTCGGCATTTCAACCATTGCCACGGCTTGCGGCGAGGAAGCCGAGACGATTGAAGAAGTGTACGAGCCGTTCCTGATCAAGGAAGGTTATATGAAGCGGACCTCACGTGGCCGGGAGGTTACGGAGAAGGCTTACAAGCACTTAGGGATTCTGCCAACTTACAGGTCGGGCGAGCTTTTTTAAAAATTGTATTCTGCTAAGTTTTAAGAATTAATCGCATAATAACATTAGATGTGGTAATTTTGCGGTAAATTACTAAACGCCTCTATGATTGAAGTACTGGTTTCCGAAAAGTTGGTTGTGAGAGTGCCCTGTGCTGTGATTG
The DNA here is from genome assembly GCF_021390515.1 of Dyadobacter sp. CY326. Taxonomy (GTDB): domain Bacteria; phylum Bacteroidota; class Bacteroidia; order Cytophagales; family Spirosomataceae; genus Dyadobacter. The sequence continues at coordinate 60,471 of NZ_JAJUXI010000010.1, read as the reverse complement.
AACATAATGGAAAAGTACTGGCTGGACAACGTAGCGCTGCATTATCATTCCCCCTGCAATGGGAATTTCCCGGGGGCAAGTTAGAAAAAGGTGAGACCGACGAGGAAGCACTCGCTCGTGAAATTAAGGAAGAGCTTGACGTGGAAATTGAAATTTTAAGCCGACTCCCCGAAACGTCAAAAGATCAGGGCTGGCGCGAAATTATTCTTGTCCCCTTTGTTTGCAGGCTTAAAACACTCAACATTACATTATCCGAGCACGAGCAAATATTATGGGTTACACCAGGCCAACTGCCCACATTGGACTGGACAGAAGCTGATCTCAATGTAATTGAGAATTATTACAACTACTTAGCGACTAAATAACAACCGCTGCCCCTTCACATCCTCATTAAATTTCCCGTTTTCATAAACCAGGTTGCCCGATACAAATGTGTGTGTCACGCTCGACTGGAAATTGACGCCTTCAAACGGTGACCAACCGCATTTGGAATGCAGATTAGCGGCCTCTACTTTAGTCTGCGCATTTGTGTCAACCAGGATCAAATCTGCCCAGTAACCTTCGCGGATATAACCGCGGTTACTGATTTGAAACAAGTCCGCAACGGCGTGGCTCATTTTCTCAACGATTCTTTCTATTGAGATTTTACCAGCTCTATTTAATTCCAGCATTACATTTAATGTATGTTGCACCAAAGGCAAGCCCGAGGGCGCCTGCCAGTAACCTTGTGCCTTTTCTTCAATCGTGTGCGGCGCGTGGTCTGTTGCAATAACATCGATGCGGTTATCCAGCACGGCTTGCAAAATCGCCTCCTTATGGTGCGGGGCCTTGATGGCGGGATTGCATTTGATTTTATTTCCGAGCGTGTGATAATCCTCTGCATCAAACCATAAATGATGCACGCAGGCTTCGGCAGTCACTAATTTGGGCTGGCCGCTGCTCAACAAAATTTGCCCGTTAGTCCTGATTCCCCGCTCAAAAAGCACGACTTCATCTCCCGTCGAAATGTGTAGAATGTGCAACCTTGTGCCGTGCTTATGCGCCAGCGAGCTCGCAAATGTGGATGATTTCAAACAAGCTTCTTCATTTCTGATCAATGCGTGAATGTTATAAGGCACATTCTCTCCATATTTTTCTTTAAAATGCTCCATCCGCTGACGGACGGTCGGCTCATCTTCACAGTGCGTGGCAATGATGCACGGGGCGTTTGAAAATATTTTTTCCAGCACTTCCGGCGAATCCACCAGCATATTGCCCGTTGAAGAGCCCATAAATATTTTAATTCCGCAAACTTCCGCCGGATTTGTCTTCATCACTTCGTCATAATTGTCATTGGAAGCACCCATGAAGAAGGAATAATTCGCTAGCGAAGTGTCGGCGCCAATCTTGTATTTATCTGCTAAAAGCACCTGAGTAAGCGTATTAGGAACCGTGTTTGGCATTTCCATAAACGACGTTACGCCGCCAGCAACCGCTGCTTTTGACTCTGTGTAAATATTGGCCTTATAAGTTAGTCCCGGTTCCCTGAAATGCACCTGATCATCAATCACACCCGGCATTAAATATTGTCCTTTTGCGTCAATGATACGGTCCGCTGCCAAATGTTGTAAATCTTTTCCGATGCGCTGAATGTGACCATTTTCAATTATTACGTCTAATTCATTGATCTCGTTCTCATTGACAACTTGTGCATTTACAATCAGCGTGGTCATTCGGGAAGTGGTTTTGATGTGATGCAAAGTTATTTAAAACCCTCAAAAATGAATCTGAAAAATTTTTTAAGTGATTTCAGTGACCTTATTTTTCCAAGATGCTGCGAGGCGTGCGACCGCTCATTGGTTGGTAACGAAGCCACGATTTGCACTTCCTGCATGATTTCATTGCCTAGAATCCAGTTAAATGGCCTGCATCAGGATGTTATTCGATATAAATTTGTCAATGTTCCGGAAGTGATCTTGACACATTCTTTTTTGCTTTTTACCAAAAAAGGCAAAGTGCAGCATCTTTTGCATGCATTGAAATACAAGGGAAACAAGGAAGTGGGCTTGAAACTAGGATTTATGTTTGGACAGGAAATGATGACGGCTGGACTGCTTCCGAATGCAGGACTGATCATTAGCGTGCCTTTGCACAAAAAGAAAAGGAAAATCAGAGGCTATAACCAAAGCGATCTGCTCGCAGAGGGCTTTTCGAACGCCACCGGAATTCCCTGGTCTGCAACGGCTTTGGAACGAATAAAACACACCGCAACACAAACAGGCAAAAGTAAAACGCAGCGGCGGGAAAATGTGGAAGGTGTTTTTGTAGCAAAAGAAAAAATCATTCACGAACATGTGATTATCATGGACGACGTGCTCACCACCGGCGCAACTTTAGAGGAATGTATGCAAACATTAAAAACGGCAGGCTGCAAATACTTTACCATTCTAACAATCGCATTGGCCGAACATTAAAAAAGGCCCTGCTCTGTGAGCAACGCCTTCCTAAATTCTGATATTTTAATCTTACTCTTTATGACTTCCGGTGGCAATCATTGCGCAACGGAAACCAACCATTGCAGTCGCTGAATCCTGATCCATATAGCGACGTGTTCCTGGTGAAAGCCAATATGCAACGTCTGACCATGAACCGCCTTTGAAAACTCTCAAATTATCGCTAACCAAGGAGTTGCTGTTTTTACTATCGTAATTTTTGGCCTCATCTTGATATCCATCGCGACGGAAGGAGTTCAAGTCATTTACATCACTGTTTGAAAGCGGGCGATAAACGTCATAAACCCACTCGCTAACGTTTCCAGCCATGTCATACAAGCCAACATCATTGGCAGGATATGAACGAATTTCTTGTGTAATGATCGCGCCGTCATTTGATTTACCTGCAATACCCGCGTAGTCACCAGGACCGCGTTTGAAGTTTGCCAGCATTGTTCCTTGCTTACGGCCGCGTGGCTGACGCATTGTTGAACCATCCCACGGATAAATTCTTTGGTTCGACTGGTTCTCATCAGAATATTGCGTTCCAATCATCGCCATAGCGGCATATTCAAATTCTGCTTCTGTTGGCAGACGGTAAGGAGGCATTACGTAACCACTTTCGATTCTAAGCTGTGGTGCTGATGTTTCGGCAGTCGCAACTGCTGCATCGGCTGCCGCTGCATCCTTTTTCTTCTTGCCAAAAGAAAAACCTTTCTTTTTCTTGCCTGCTGACGCTGCTTGCCCTGCTGTGTTGTTAGCCAAGCTTACAGCAGCCGTCCGCCATGCGCAATAATCATTTGCCTGAACCCATGACACACCCACAACCGGATACAAACGGAAACCTGGGTGACGCAAATACATCGTTACATATGAATCATTGAAAGACAATTCGTTATACCAAACGTTGGTATCAGGCAATGCTTTACTGTAAAATTCCTCAGATGAGTCTCTTTGAACTGCATTTAAATATTCAAGATAATGGACATTTGCCACCTCTGTCTGGTCCATGTAAAAGGATTGGATACTGACAGTACGTTTTGGATTATCCCGTCTGCTCATCACTTCTTCCTCCAACGAACCCATTGTAAACCGGCCACCTTCGATATAAACAAGGTCGGGGCCTGCTGGCAATGCCTTATACTGTTTGACCTCAAATCCGTCCTTGCCGTTGTAAGCCAAACCCGTTTTAGAGCTTGTTTTACCAGGTTTCAGAGACGTTGGTCGCTTCTTTTTACTACATGAAGTAGCCGCTAATAACACAATCAGAATCAACGCGATCGACCGGATACCCATCTTATGCATGCAAATCATTGCTTTAAAGTGACTTAAGTGTTTGGTATTAATATAGTATGCGAAATCGCAAATGTAAGAAATGAAATGAATTTTTTACTAAAAATCAATTCTGGATCATCGTGACCCGGTTCTGGATCATCGTGACCCGGTCAATGTGACCCAGTCATCTCCATCAGAACGTTCCTGGCTTGTTCGATGCTTTTAATGTCTTCACAAATCAGCATCAACTTGCCTTTCTGGTCTTTTAAAGCAATTTTTCTTGGGTGTTGTTTAATGTAATCGATCACCTTTCCAAACTTCGGAGACTGAAAGAATTCATCGTTCTGCGAAGTAACGAAGTAGCCTTTCAATGTATTGCTTTTCAAAGTTAATTTTTCAAAGTGCAAAAGCTCTGCTTCCCAGCGCAAACGCACCATTTTCAGCAAATCCTGAACCTCTGGCGGCACCGGGCCAAACCGGTCCAAAATCTCTTTTTCAAACTTGGCCAGTTCCTCTTCCGTCGAAATATTGTCGAGGCGGGTATATAACGACAATCTTTCTGAAATATTTTTGACGTAATCGTCCGGAATTAATGTTGCAAAATCGGTTTCGATCTGGCAATCCGGAACCAGTTTCGAAGGCAAGCCTAATGCGGTTGAAAACAGATCTTTAAACTCATTATTTTTCAATTCCTGAACGGCTTCATCAAGCATTTTGTGATACAATTCATAACCCAGATCATTCACAAAACCACTTTGCTCCGCGCCTAGCAAGTTACCCGCGCCACGAATGTCCAAATCGCGCATAGCAACTTTGAAACCGTCGCCCAATTCCGAAAACTCTTCTAATGTTTGCAAGCGCTTCCTGGAATCACTCGCTAATGTTGAAACAGAAGGCGTTAATAAATAGCAAAATGCCTTCCTGTTAGAGCGTCCTACACGCCCGCGCATCTGGTGCAAATCCGACAGTCCGAACATATGCGCAGAGTTAATAATGATCGTATTTGCATTCGCAATGTCAATTCCGGATTCGATAATGTTGGTTGAAACCAGCACATCGTATTCACCCTCAATGAAATTGACCATCACTTTTTCCAGCTTATCGCCGTCCATTTGGCCGTGCGCGACGCCTATGCGCACATCGGGAACGAGGCGCATGATAATGTTGGCGATGGATTCAATGTCATTAACCCGGTTATGGACGAAGAAAACCTGCCCGCCGCGCTGCACTTCAAAACTGATCGCGTCACGAATAAACTCTTCACTGAATGTATGAACTTCCGTAGTAACCGGCTGACGATTAGGCGGCGGCGTGGCAATTACCGAAAGGTCGCGCGCGCCCATAAGTGAGAAATGCAATGTTCTGGGAATAGGCGTTGCGGTTAATGTTAAAACGTCCACATTAACGCGCATTTCCTTTAATCTGTCCTTTGCTTTTACACCGAATTTTTGCTCCTCATCGACAATAAGGAGTCCCAGATCTTTGAATTTCACATCCTTGTTCAGAATGCGGTGGGTTCCTATTAATATGTCAATTTTGCCTTCCTCAGCCTGTTTGAGCGTGTCCTTGATCTCTTTTGTAGATTTAAAGCGATTGATATAACCCACTTTCGCAGGAAAATCAGCCAGACGTTCGCTGAATGTTTTGAAATGCTGCATGGCCAAAATCGTCGTAGGCACCAGAACGGCAACTTGCTTGCTGTCGCAAACCGACTTGAATGCTGCGCGAATCGCGATTTCTGTTTTACCAAAACCCACATCACCGCAAACCAGCCTGTCCATGGGATGCGCTTTTTCCATATCCTCTTTCACATTGGCTGTGGCAGTGGCCTGATCGGGCGTATCTTCATAAATAAAGGACGATTCCAGCTCGGCCTGCATGTAATTGTCGGGCGAAAATGGAAATCCGGGTGCTTGGCGGCGCTTCGCATATAATGCAATGAGCTCGTGCGCAATGTCTTTAAGCTGTTTCTTAACCTTCGATTTTTTGGCTTCCCATTCGCCTGAGCCCAATTTGCTCATGGCAGGCGGCGTGCCTTCCTTTCCAGTATATTTGGCGATCTTGTGCAGGTTGTGCACACTTACATAAAGCAGATCATTGTCCCTGTAAATCAAGCGAATGGCTTCTTGTTCCTTGCCATTGACATCCTTTCGCTCCATGCCCGCAAACCGGCCAATTCCATAATCCACGTGTGTCACAAAATCACCCGGATGCAGTGATTTCAGCTCTTTGAGCGTGATCGCTTTCGATTTGCTGAATTTTTCTTTGAGTCTGTATTTATGAAAACGCGCAAAAATCTGGTGATCCGTGTAACACGCCACTTTCATATTATCGTCCACAAACCCTTCCCGCAGCGAAATGTGCATGGGACGGAATTTCACAAACGGGTCCAGATCTTCAAAAATCCTTTCAAGCCGGTCAAGCTGCTTTGGCTGCTCGGCGACGATAATGTTCACATATCCTTTTGACTGATTTTCAGACAAATCGTCGAGCAATCTTTTAAAATCTTTATTAAACGAAGGCTGTGGTTTGGAAGAATAAGGCAGCTTGCTTTCTGTTTTGAAATAACCTTTTTTACCAAATTCAACCGTTTTAAACTTCTTAACCTGATTTAAAAACCCTCTCCGCGTTTCGAAAAGGTCCTGCGGATTGGAAACGATCTGAACGCCGCCGCCTGTGACTTCTTCCAGCGCTTTTTCGGCTTTTTCAAAACAATTTTCAATGATTTCCAATGTCAGCTCTGCATCCTTGAACCACAAAACCGTTTCAGGCGCAAAGAAATTAAGGAACGATTCGCGCGTCTCGTGCGAAAGCTTTTGCTGAATGTCGGGCACAATGTTGATCTGCTTAGCCGTTTCAATAGAAAGCTGCGTGTCGGGGTCAAAGGAACGAATGCTGTCCACTTCATCGCCAAATAATTCGATGCGGAACGGATGCTCGTTAGCAAAAGAAAACACATCTAAAATCCCCCCACGAACCGAAAATTGGCCTGCTTCGAACACGAAGTCTGTGATTTCAAATCCATAACTCGTCAAAAACTCAGTCAGGAACGACGGATCAAGCTTTTCTCCAATCTTAACCGAGAATGTGTTGGCTTTCAATGATCGCTTGTTGATCACTTTTTCAAACAAAGCCTCAGGATAAGTAACAATTTGCAGCGGAACAGATTTACTGACATTCAGTTTGTTAAGGATCTCGCCGCGCATCAGCACATTGGCATTGTCCACTTCCTCATAATGATAAGGGCGCTTATAGGAAGTCGGGTAAAACAAAACTTCTGTTTTACCAATCAAATTCTGCAAGTCATTCTGGAAATAGGCTGCCTCTTCCCGGTCGCTCAAAATATAAACTGCGGGGGTTTTCTTTTTGTCCTGGATAGAGGCCGCAATAACGGCATCCAGGCTTCCCACCAATCCTTTGATCTGGACATGCGACGCTTCCGGATCTTTCGAGGCAATTTGTGTACTCAGAATATCGAGATAACTGTCACCTTTATAGAGTGTTAATAAGTCTTTAACTTCCAATTATGTATAGTAAATAAAGCGTTGGTTCGCTGCGTGAATGTAAATGCAAAAAGCCGTTTCAGGATTTTCCCTGACCGGCATTTAGGATAACAATGGTTTTGTACAAAATGTTTGCCACAAAAGTTTTGCCGCAAAGCGTTTGCCAAAAAAGATTTGCCCCAATTATCTTAATACAAAAATAGCTCGAAACACAGAAGACGGCAAATTACAAAATTGTTAATCATTGGGTTTTGAGAAATTCATTCGCAATAATCGTATTCGTTGGTTTTCGAGAAAACCATTTTGCAATGCATGACCCCGCAGAAGTGCGTATTTCGTCAAACAATTAACACATTCCTCGAGAGATTATCTGTTTCTAGAAAAATCCATTAGCCGAAACCGCCAACTCCTGAGAAGTTCCCTAATCATCGGCAAGGAGGCCTCGCCGGGGCAAGAATTTGCGATGTAAATGTATATTTACCTTTTAAACTCATAAACCCTAAACTCTTATTATGTCCGATTGGCTCAATCAAACCATTACTTTGGCTGGCATTGCGACCAACTGGCTTGAAATACTGGGCTTCATCACCGGCGCGATTTATGTATATTTCAACACTCGGCAAAATGCTTGGGGATGGCTTTTTGGAATCATTAATGCAGCACTTTATGCCGTGGTTTTCTGGCAGGTGCGACTTTATGCAGACACGGGTTTGCAGGGTTATTATTTCGTCACAAGCATTTACGGCTGGTGGATGTGGAAATTTGGCGGAAAAAATCATGACGGCATCAGCGTAACACGCACGCCAGCCCGCTTATACACGATTTTCGAATTGATCTTTATTGTAGGAACCGTTTCCTGGGGATTTCTATTGGGGAAATTTACAAACGCGAGCCTCACTTACGCCGACTCCGCACTAACCATCGGCAGCCTCATCGGGCAATATATGCTGGCGCGTAAATATCTAGAAAACTGGATCTTGTGGATCATCGCGGATGCCTGCTATGTGGTCATGTATTTTTACAAAAACCTGCATCTCACTGCGATTTTATATGCCGTTTTTCTTGCGCTCGCGGTCATTGGTTATGTGCAATGGCGGCGAGATATGATGCGGAATGCCGCAGTTGTCTAGCTCAAAACCCAAAAAGGAATTTCCTGGTCCTCCAACAATGTTCTGATGCGCTCCGAATCCTGGAAAATGATCTGTAATTCCTTTTGAGGCGTGCCTTCTTCCTCATCCATCCATTTCCAATCCTCGGCAGTCGCGTCCAGAATGTCGAGAACAGACAAAAGTTTTTCGTCCGATTTCTCTTTTATAAGCCAGTCCGCCGAGTTTTCAATGTAAATAATGACCTTTTTCTCCTGAATCCATTCGAGGTCATTCAGCATTTCGTCCAGCGCTTCCAGGCTTTTGCTGTCTGTTTCCGGAAAACGCATGGCTGCCGAAAGTTCCTGATAAAAATCTTTGAGAGAAGTCGCCTTGCGGCCATCGATTTGCGCGATGAAAGCGCCGAGGGACAGCGTCTTGACATCCGAATCATCCTTGGCGATCAGGAAGTGCGTGTTTTTCATAGGTTTTTGAGCCGATTACAGAGGTGCAAGTTAAAAAATTCACCTGCAACATTGCAATTACAATGCCTTCGATTTCGCTTTCAGCGTCGTTGTATCGCCCGCTTTCAAAAACGCTGCAACAGCCGCTTCGTTAAAACCATTGACGATCATTACATTCGGATATTTCCTACTGACCTCATTTACAACCGAATCCGTAACGGCCGACTGCCAAACATACACCGAACGCAATCCTTTGAATGCGGCCACTTCTCTAAGCCCGGAATCGCCGACTTTGGTATTTACCAAATTAATATATTCCAATAAAGGCAACGATTTCAAATGCGCAATGCCCGCGTCCGTTACAATGGTGTGTTCCAAATGCAGCTTGTTCAGGTTTTTAAATTTTGACATTTCCTTTAAAGCGGAGTCTGTGATTTTTGTGTCGCCGAGTTTCAGCCAGGCAATCTGCTCGGCTATGGGCGCAAGCAATGTTATGTCTTTGTCCGAAAAATTAGGCGTGTTTACTGCGCTCACTTCCAGCAGGTTTTGATCCTGCGATAATGCATTTACGATCAATCCGGCCTTCCTTAATGCACTCAAATCCTTCTCACTCGCGGCTGGCACCTTAACATTTTGAATGGCAGAAACAGTGTTTTTTGCAGTTGCATTGGCCGCGCTGCTTGTTCCTAATGCAGCCAATGCCGGTTTTACTTGGTCTGAAATGGTTAGCTCGGCCACTTTTTTATCCGCAGGCGCGCCCTGATCAATCCACCAGGAAATCAATGTAATCTGATCTGTTGCCAATTGCGGCTTGCCTTTTGGCGGCATGTGATCATCGTCGTTTTCAGGAAGCAGGCAGCGTTTGATCATATCGCTTTCAGCACTTTTTCCGGCTACAAATGCGGGGCCGCCTTCGCCGCCTTTCAATAATAAAGCCAGCTTATCCATTCGCAAATCGCCCTTTTGCTTGCTTTCGTTATGACATTGCACGCACCGCATTTCCAGGATCGGCTGCACCACATCTTTGTAAACCAATGCCTGGTTCACGTCAGCGAGCGGCTTTATTTCCGTAACCGCCTCTTTTACAGGCGACATTCCAGCCAGACTGCGGAATGGTTCGGGTGTGTATTGGGTCAAATATGCTTCCCCATGTGTGAGCGATCCGCCATGATGCCCGGCAGAGAGCAATAACAATGTAGCGAGTGCAAACGCGGGCAAGTAAATGATTGAAGCAAAAGGAATTATATTGTGAAAGCGATCTGATTTAACGATCCATGCAATCCAGGCAAAAACGGCAACGCCTATCCCTTGCCACATGTGATCACTCAGCAATTCATCATCGTAACCGCCTCCTAATGACAGTAAATATCCCGCAACGCAAGCAATGGTGGCACTTATCGCCGACCAGAACAAAATAAATGAAATGGCGGATTCGCTAACCTGCACTTTGCCCGTGCGCCGCCCGATTTCAAGCAATGCGGCAATCAGCAAAAATCCGATGGGCAAATGCACCAGCACCGGATGAAACCTGCCAATAAAAAGCGCCCAGGATGAAGCCTGCAAGAGGATATGCAACATGGAGGGTTACTAATTTTATATAATTAAAGTCTGAAAACCTCCGGACAAGCGACCGTTTTAGGAGAGTTATCAGCATTAACTTCCATCAGGTCAGCCATATAATCCCACCATTTTTTCATAATGGGCAAGGATGCCAAATCTGCTGTCTGATCGTTGCTTCCCTTTTTTTGGAATGCAAATAGCGCCAATGTGGCCTCGTCCAGAAAAATATAATATTCCTTAATGCCGGCGTTTTTAAGCAGCTCAGCCAATTCAGGCCAGATTTCGTCATGCCGTTTTTTGTATTCCAATTGATTGCCCGGTTTCAATTGCATCCGGAATGCCGAAATCGTATCCTGCTCCATTAAAGCTTATTTTTTGACCAAATGTTATGCAATGACCTGTTTGATGACCTTTCCCTCGGTGTCCGTCAGCCTGAAATTTCTTCCCTGAAAAGGATAAGTGAATTTTTCATGATCAAAACCCATCAAATGCAGGATAGTGGCCTGTAAATCATGCACATGCACGCGGTCTTTTACACCATAATAACCCAATTCATCAGTTTCGCCATGGACGTAACCTTGCTTTGTGCCGCCGCCTGCCATCCACATCGTGTAAGCATCCAAATGGTGATCCCTACCCATATAAGGCATTACCAATCCATTCCTATTTTCCTGCATAGGCGTCCGGCCAAATTCCGCACCCCAGACAATGAGGGTTTCTTCCAAAAGTCCTCTCATTTTCAAATCCTGAATCAGTGCAGCGATCGGTTTGTCGGAAAGCTGACATTTGTTTCTTAATCCGCCTTCCACATTGTCACCGGCAGATGTTCCATGGCCATCCCAGCCCCAGTCGAAAAGCTGCACAAAACGGACGTCGTTTTCAATTAACTTCCTGGCTAGCAAACAATTCATGGCAAATGTTCCCTCGCCTGGTTTCACGCCATACATATCCATTATAAATTGCGGCTCCTTGGAAACGTCCATCACCTCAGGCACAGACATTTGCATGCGAAACGCCATTTCATATTGACTGATCCGCGTCAGGATTTCCGGGTCCTGCACATCTTCGTAAGTCTGCTTATTGATTTCATTAATTGCCTCAATGGTCTGCTTGCGCATATTGCGGTTCATGCCATTGGGATCGGTCACATATAACACAGGATCACCGCCTGTCCGGCATTGAACACCCTGATAAACAGAGGGTAAGAAGCCACTTCCATATACACTTTTCCCCGCATCTGGCTGCCTGCCGCCCGAAGCGAGCACAATAAATCCCGGCAAATTCTGGTTTTCAGAGCCCAATCCGTAGACCGCCCAAGCGCCCAAACTCGGACGTCCCAGCCGCGCGCTGCCTGTGTGCAGGAGCAACTGTGCGGGTGCGTGATTGAACTGGTCGGTGTGCATTGCTTTCAAAAAAGTTATTTCGTCAGCAACGGTCTGTAAATAAGGCACATAATCTGACATCCATGCCCCGGATTGTCCATATTGTTTGAATTTCCCTTGCGGCCCCAGCATTTTGGGCACTCCTTGAATGAATGCAAACTTTTTCCCTTTCAGAAATTCCGCAGGACAGTCTTTGCCATGATATTTTTCCAGTTCAGGCTTATAATCAAAGAGTTCAAGCTGGGATGGCGCGCCAGCCATATGAATGTAAATCACCCGTTTGGCTTTCGGTGCAAACTGCGGAATTCTAGCAAATGCGGCCTGTGTTTTTTCCGAAATGTCACTACTCGAGCTTCCGCATGAACCCAGCAAAGAGCCAAGCCCCAGCGCACCCAGTCCGAATCCGGCTGATTGCAGGAAATGGCGCCGAGTTTGTCGGTGCAAGTCAGCATGTTGGAGTTCATTAAGTAAGTTTTTCATCTCTCTATTAATTGCCCTGGGCTTAAGCCCAGGGCAATGTTTTTGTTATTGTCTTTTTCTTTAAGCATTCTGCGAGTTGAAACTCGGAGAATGTCTCTCATATTTCTTTCAATTGCCCGGGGCTTAAGCCCAGGGCAATGTTTTTGTTATTGTCTTTTTTTTAAGCATTCGCCGAGTTAAAACTCGGGGAATGTCTCTCATATTTCTTTCAATTGCCCCGGGCTTAAGCCTGGGGCAATGTTTTTGTTATTGTCTTTTTCTTTAAGCATTCCCCGAGTTAAAACTCGGGGGAATGTCTCTCACATTTCTTTCAATTGCCCTGGGCTTAAGCCCAGGGCAATGTTTTTGTTATTGTCTTTTTCTTTAAGCATTCACCGAGTTGAAACTCGGAGAATGTCTCTCATATTTCTTTCAATTGCCCCGGGCTTAAGCCCGGGGCAATGTTTTTGTTATTGTCTTTTTCTTTAAGCATTCACCGAGTTAAAAACTCGGGGGAATGTTTCTCATTTCTCTGTCAATTGCCCCGGGCTTAAGCCCGGGGCATGAGTTGTTCTTATTCTTTTGTTACAACATTATCTAAGTTTAAAAGGACATTGGCTGAGATGGTTAAGGCGGCTAGTTCGGGAGATTTTTCTTTTCCGTAAACCAGGATGCTGTCAACTTCGGATGGTTTGCTCTTATATGTTTGTAAGGCTTCCTTGTAAATTTTTACCAGCACATTTAGACTTTTTTGTTCAATAGGCTGGAACGTCAGCAGCTTATATCCCGCTCTTAATTGCTGTTCAGGCGTTTTACCCCTGCTTTTCATTTTCGCAGCCAATTTCTCCGCGGCTTCCAGATAAACAGGGTCATTTAATGTAACCAATGCCTGCAAAGGTGTGTTTGTCAAAATCCTTCTGGACTGGCAAAACTCACGGCTTGGCGCGTCAAATGTGGTCATGGAAGGATAAGGAGCTGTCCTTTTCCAATATGTGTAGACGCCCCGGCGATATCGGTCTTCACCCTCGCTCACCACCCAGCTTTCTCCGCTGTAAGGTGACTGCCAGATCTTGTCAGGCTGCGGAGGCATCACACTTGGACCATACATCTTATTGGAAATCAAACCACTGCAAGCCAATGCCTGATCCCGAACCTGTTCCGCGCTTAGGCGCACACGCGGTCCTCTTGAAATCCAGACATTGTAAGGATCTTTCTCAATTTTCTCTTTATCCGAACGCGAGCTTTGCCGGTAAGTCGCCGACATCACGATTGTTTTCAACAGCTTTTTCACGCTCCATTGATCTTTTTCCATAAAATCAACGGCCAGCCAGTCCAGCAACTCAGGATGCGTCGGTTCGCTGCCCTGCGAACCGAAATCCTCCACCGTTTCCACAATTCCCCTGCCAAATAGCTGCTCCCAAAAACGATTAACGATCACACGGCCTGTCAGCGCATTATCACGACTAACGATCCATTTGGCTAACCCAAGGCGGTTTTTGGGATAATCTTTGGGCATTCCCGCCAGAAGTTTCGGAACGTCCGGCTTCACTTCTGCGCCTTTGACCATCCAGTTTCCTCTTACAAAAACATTCGTTTTACGCGCATAATCATCCTTCCCTTCCCAAATGACAGGCATGCTTTCCGTCGAGCGCGTCAATGCGGTCGCATAATCAGCGATAACATTCTCGTAACCCGCCTGATCTGATCCTGGCAATGCTTTTTGAAATGAAACCCAGGTGATCCGCACCCATTCATCAGGTTTTTTCGGACTGCTTAGGGAAAGATAAATGTCGTGTTTGCCTGAAACCGGCGTGAGGGGCGCAATAATTACAGAATCTCTGACCGGCACATTGATCGTTGAAATAACTGGCCCGTCCAATTTGTCAAGATGCAGTTTCAGTGTTGCGTTCTCTGCTTTTGTCGAAACATTCATCACAACACTGCCCACATTTGTGAGGTTAACCTGTGAAATTCTTGCATTCCCATTGTCTTTGACGCCATAATAAGAAATCAGCAAAACAGTTGACTGATCGCCTTTTACAAAATTATGCGCATTGATTTTTGGCTCCATAACCCGCATAAACTGTGTGACTTCGGAAACCCGTTTGGGATCATATTTTTTGATCCAATCCTTCACCCGCTCCACCCGTGCCGAATCTTCACCCTTGTAAAATCTGAGTTTTGGCCATTCGTCCCACACATCCTCATCACGCGCATTGTTGAAAAACGCCATGTATTTATAGTAATCCTCATGCGGAATAGGGTCGTAAGGATGGCTGTGACATTGAATGCAAGCAAACGTTGTCCCTTGCCAAACTTCCCAGGTTGTGTTCACGCGATCAATTTGCGCAGCTGTACGAAATTCTTCGTCGTCAGTTCCGCCCTCATTGTTGGTCATCGTGTTACGGTGAAATCCGGTGGCAATGAGGTTTTGCTGATCTGGAAAACCATCCTGACTGCCTGGAATTAAGTCGCCTGCCAGTTGTTCAATCGTGAATCTATCAAATGGCTTGTCTTCATTAAACGACTTCACCACATAATCTCGGTAACGCCACATGGTACGGCCGCCGTCACTCTCGTAACCTTTCGTGTCTGCATAACGCGCCAGATCCATCCACATGGACGTCCATCTTTCGCCATAAGCAGGTGATTTCAGGAGTTGATCAACCACCTTCTCATAAGCATTTTCTGAATTATCATTTTTGAAATCTTCAACCTGCTTTTCAGTTGGCGGCAGTCCTGTAAGGTCCAGACTAACTCTGCGAATAAGCGTTGCCCGATCGGCTTCGGGAGAAGGGTGTAGATTTTCCTCTTTTAATTTTTTAAGAATAAAGTGGTCAATTTCGTTTTTAGCCCACATTTTGTCACCAGTTTCCAGAAGTCCGAAAAGATTCGTAATGCTGTTGAGGGACGGCACTTCGGGTCTTTCAATGCGGTTGTAGGACCAATGTTTTTCCCAGTTTGCGCCTTCGTTGATCCATCGTTTTAATGTGCCAATTTCCGCGTCATTCAAAGGCGTCCCATTTTTTGGCATGCGCTCTTCCGGATCATCACTGAGAATGCGTTTGATCATTTCACTTGCCTCTGCATCACCCCTAACGACAGGAATTTTGCCGGATTTGCCCGGTTCAAGCATTTCGTGTTCGAAGAGAAAGCTCACATCGCCCGCTTTTTTGACGCCACCGTGGCAGCCCATGCAATGTTTGTTGAGGATAGGCTTTACCTCGGTGTTATAATCGACTTTTTTGCCAAACCAACCTGATGACCATGTGAAGGAAGCTATAATGATGGCCAGTGTGCCCGCGATTATCAAAATCCTTGTGCTCATGATCTGTTACATTATGCTCCAAATGCGAATTGCCAACAGTGAAATGTCGGCGAAGAAGTTATTTCCAAAAGGATGAGCCGCCGATCAACTACTTGGTAAGCTTTGATGATCCGGCATATTTTCCGAAAATGCCGTCGGTTAGGGCAACTGATCAGAGAATCAACGGATTGAGGGGAGAATTTAATGTGCTGCCAGCTGGCAATCCACCCATCCAGCGCTGGCGGTCAGCTTCCTGATGTTTGTTTTTGGGTTCGGTAACCTTTGCGCCGTCAGCTATGAAAATGATGGTCATCACTTCACGCATGATTTCTGTCGATTTATTGCCGGGCGCTGAATGCAATGTCCAGCCGTAATGCCAGGTGGCGTCGCCCGCTTTCATGGTTTGCGCACGCGAAATCCTAAAACCTTTGTCTTGAATAAATTTTTCAAACATCACTTCCGACTCGTCCGATATCGGCACATTCTCCACAAAACCAGCCTGATGCGATCCGGAAGCGAATGTGAGCATGCCCATATCCATGTCAATATCAATGAGCGGCATCCACATTGTAATGGTGTTGTTGGTGTCCACTGGCCAATAATATTGATCCTGGTGCCACGGCGTAAACCCACCGCCAGGCTCCTTATAAAGAGCCTGGTCGTGGTAAATTCTGACATTCTCTACTCCGAGCAGGTCAGCCGCGATTTTCCCGAAGCGTTTGGCAAGCGCAAAAGTTTTCACGTTTTCATCGACTTCCCACAGATTTGTGATCTGCAAAAAAGCCTTTCCATACGTGTCCCTGTCCTCCAGTTTCCGCTTTTCCGTGTTGAATTTCGTTGCGGCGGTGTTGATAACGCTCCGGTAATGAGACACTTCCGCTTCATTCAACACGCCGGGAATCAGCACATGACCATCCGCTCTGAAACGCTCGATCTGGGTTTCGGAAACAGGCTTGAAATCAGCCAGCTCGGGAGCAGTTAGGGTTGTCATAAATTTTTTAGGAGTTTAGGAATAATCAATTTCAAATTTCGGTGCTTTGGGCTTTGGAGGTTAGGCTGATAATGGATATTTTGTGGAGAATATTATCTAATATTGATTTGGCAAAACCATTCCGAGTAGAATAGTCAATGATAAAGGCCTTATTTGAAACCGTTAGCGCAGGATCGAACGCTTCATTTCTGGTGAATTCATTCAGTTTGGAAAAGTTTGACGTGCCGTATCATTTTCATCCCGAATTTGAGCTGACATTGATTCTGAAAGGCAAAGGAAAACGCTATGTAGGCAAGCAAATGGCCGATTTTGACTGCGGGGATCTTGTTTTGTTAGGGTCAGATTTACCACATTCCTGGAAATCGGAGGATATTTCCAAACCAGGCGTTCATGCAAAATCGATTGTGGCGCAGTTTGACAAATGCTTTCTGGGCATGGAGTTTTTTGAGAGACCGGAGTTAGTTAACATTCGGAATCTGCTGAAAATGAGTGCTCACGGGATTCATTTCGTTGGCGAAACTGCAAAAGAAGTCAGTGGAAAAATGAGCGTTCTGGCACGCGAAGAAAATTCCTTCCGAAAAATGTTGCTGCTGCTGGACATTCTCGAAGATCTTGCCGCTTCCAAAGAATTCATGTTATTGGATCAGGACGGCGTTGTTGCCACACAGATCAACAGCAATAAAGACCGCATTAATGCAGCGCTCGGCTACATTGTGGACAATTTCAGGAATGACATTGTGCTGAATGAGGTCGCGGCGGTTGTAAATATGTCGCCCAATGCTTTTTGTAAATACTTCAAAAGGGTGACTAACAAAACTTTCCTGGACACGGTCATCGATTACCGCATTAACTTCGCTGTGCAGCAACTGCTTTCAACAGACCGGCCCGTTTCTGAAATCTCCTTTGATAGCGGCTTTGGCGATGTTTCTCATTTTTATAAACTGTTCAAAAGACGCATGAAAATGAGTCCACTTAGTTACAGGAAAAATTTCCAGAAAGGGCTGTAATAAATCATTTAAACTGCATTAGATAACCCGTCAAATCAGCCAGATCCTGCTCATTAAGGCCTAATGCCGTCGGCTCCGGCATTAGAGAAGACTCCATTTTTTCTCTCGTTTTTATTTGCTCTGCCTTGATTGAATGTTGCTGACCGGCGGCATCTTTTAAAACCACATTTGCACCATCGCTCAGCAGAAATCCGAAAAACGTTTCGCCGCTCTTGGTGACAATGGTGTAGCTTTCATAGCCAAAAACCAGGCTGGCCGATGGATTTACGATGGCATCCAAAAGTCCTGTATTATCAAACTTTTTATGAATCAATGTTAAGTCCGGCCCGATTTCCGCACCATTTGTGCCGTGTTTATGACAAGCCGCGCAGTTTGCAGCAAATATCTTTTGGCCCTGCGAGACATTAGGACTCATTCTGGCGATGAAATCTGTTTTCAAAACCTTCCCATTTTTCGGAAAAAACTGACTGGCCACAATGCGCACATTCTGATCAGGGTTTTTGAAAATAATGTCACTTACCGACTTTGCAATGCTGTCGGGCAACTGCCCTTGCACACGCATATCCACGAGCATATTGCCGCCATTTTCATCAGCAGCCATCCATTTCGCAGCCTCAATTCTTGCCGAAAACGGCCGATTTTTGTCAGCAACGAGCTTTTTGCTTTCCAACATCTGCTTGTAAGCCGGCGTCATTTCCTGCGCAACGGCCTCTTCCCAATCAATCAGATCGGCCCAGTCATTCGTTTTCCGAAAATTTACCCACCAGGCTGCCTGCGAAGCCACATCCGGAAGGGGCGATTTAGATAATGCGATCATTGTCCCGGCAGCTTTTCCATTTTTGATAAAACCTATGGCCGTGAGCGCCTTACGCCGTTCCGTGGCAACAACTTGTGAAGAATTCGCCCGGATTTTCATCTCATCAATCACCTCATCAGGATGCAACCGCCAAGCCAGACTGGCGCGCTGCGGCGAGAAATGGATCGGTTCACCCGGATAAATGTCACGCACCAGCGCATAAGCTGCCTTTTCTTTCCCATCCGCCGCCGTTCCGATTGCCTCCAACATCCACGGATCTTTGCCGTCATACATTTTAATAAGACTCGCAATGCTTTTCTTTGTTTCCTCAAAAGGAACATCCCGAAGCGCAATTCCCACTTCCCTACGCACGGCAGGATCTTCGTCCTTTGCCATTTGTGTCAGGAAATCTTTTTCAGCTCCAATGGCTTTTAATGCACGGAAGGAAGTAAGTTTATGCGCTTCATTAGTCGATTTCAATAGGTTAATCACTTCACTTTTTCCCTGGTTTCCCAACTGCGCCATGAGCCAGATTGCGCGGGCCTGATGGAAAGGATTTTCAGCATTGAGCAACTTCTTAACATCGTTTAATGCTGCATCGCCTTTCGCTTTCAACCCCTCAAAACCCAATGCACGCACATTCACAGCGGGATTTTTTAATGCTTCAATCAAGCCATTGGTTGTGGAAAAGTCCAGTTTTGGAACAGTCAGTTTCTTGCGCTTTGGCGTTATGCGGTAAATGCGGCCATAACCTTTTTTGTCCTTCATGCTATGTCCGCCTACGACCGGATCAAACCAGTCCGCAATGTATAAAGCACCATCCGGCCCGACCGCAATATCCGACGGCCGAAACCATTTACGGCTGTCATGATCCGTTTCATACCATTCATATCGTTCCGAAGCCTGCGGAAATGAGCTGATCAGATCGCGCCGTTCCAAATCAAAACCGGCACCATTCAGCTTTGGCTGGTAAGCAAAAATGACATTCCGGCCCGCTTCGCAGCTCAGCAATGTTCCCCGATAATTTTTCCCAAGCGCATCGCCTTCATAATAAACGATGCCCGTGGGCGATCCTGCGCCTGAATTATCGCCAGCCGGCATCACTCCGGGATCTTCCTGGTGCCAGTGGGTTGTAAAAATGTCCTGACCGGGCCTGCGATCCGCCTGCCAGTAACGCGTGCCATCGGCCGAGAAATATCCTGCATTGCCATTCTCCTGCAAAAACGAAACACGGCACGTAATCACCTGATCATCATTGTCGTTTTGCCACATATTGCCGTAACTGTCCAGGCACACTTCATAACTGTTCCTGAAATTATGACCCATCACTTTCAATCCCGTTCCATCCGGATTAATGCGCAATGCGAGGCCGCCAACCCATACGCGGCCATCATCGGATTTCTGATTTCCTTGATTGGTTTTATTATATGGCGTCCCGCCCGTATAGAGGCTGCCACTCCGCAGCGTCCAGCCGCTTTTGTCTGTCACATGATGCGGTCCCGCATTGCCCGTGTTGAAGTAATATCGCCCATCCGGGCCCGTAACCAACGAATGCAGCGAATGATCGTGGTCAAAACCGCCAAAGCCGGTCAGCAGCACTTCGCGCTTATCCGGTTTGTCATCGCCATTTGAATCGGTGTAAATAATGAGGTTTGGTGCGCAGGAAACAATGATTTTATTGCCAATTACCGCTATTCCCAACGGCGCCGTAAGCATTGTGTCCTCAACAAAAACTTTTGAAGATTCCGCTTTTCCATCACCATCCTTATCTTCGAGGATCATTATGCGGTCGCCTTTTTGCTTGTGGCTTAGGCGCTCTTCCGGCTTTGTATTGAAATCGCGATAATTAACAGCCTCGGTCACCCAAACGCGGCCCCGGGCATCAATGTCCATATTGGTTGGATTGTAAAGCATAGGCGCTTCAGCCCATAATGTTGCTTCAAGGTCGGCAGGGAGATAAAGGCGGGTAGAATCGGTTTCAAAAGCGGCGGGGATTGTGCTTTTTTTCGGAGGATCGTTTCTTTGCAAAAACAGCACGCATGATGCAATTAAAATGCAGATGCCAATAGCAAAAAGTGATGGTTTTGACAAAGTTTGAGTAAAGGCGGCCATTGTTTACAAGGGAGGAAACTTTGCTGTCTAATGCATATCATCATCCAAAATCAGGAATTAAAGCATTCTACTTGCTTGTTTCTGAAACGTTTATAATGCTAAGAAGCATGTACGTCCCGTTATCCAACCTGCACTATTATAATGCAGGCTGGCCGTCAGTCTTAGTAGGACTGCATTTTGCAATGAAGATTCCACTTACTTACAAAATGCATCCTCAATATGATAGATTTCCGGCTTTTCACTCGGTTGGATTAGAATTGAAACAATGTCAAACCTAATGTCGTAATGCCAATCTTTGTCAAAAATGTAATTTTCAGCTGCGCGCATAATTAGGCGGGCTTTTGTAACATTTACGAATTCCTCGGGCATTCCAAATTTAGAGCCGGTGCGCGTTTTGACTTCTACGAAAATCAACATCTTGTCTTTTTTGACAATGAGGTCGATTTCCGAGTGGCTTTTTCGATAATTCTTTTCAACTATCTCAAATCCCTTTTGCACTAAGAATGCTGCTGCCTGGTCCTCACCCCAGTTTCCGAGGTCATTGTGTGCTGCCATCGTGTATAATATGTGATTAAAGAATTTCTTTTAATAAATCTTTCAGCTCTTTGTCTGGCATGCTTTCGCGTTCACTTTTGTCAAAGATGGCCAAAAGGAAAACGGTCGTTTCGGACACTTGATAGCAAGTGATCACTCTGCCCCCTCCGGATTTTCCTTTTCCTTTGGATGCAATTGACAATCGGATCTTGAAGCAATTTTGGCCTAACGAGGTTCCTTGAGTAGGATCGATTTTGAGAGATTGGACGAGTTCGATATACTCGTTTTTTAATGATGGATATTTCTTAGCCAGTTTTTTAAGTTCCGATTCGAATTTAGGGATGGTCTTGACCTTAAAGTTCATTGAAAAGGTCTTCTGCGTCCCCGGCTGTGAGTTTTCCCTTCTTGATCAGCTGGATTTGCTCGACCGCTTCTTTCATGTCCTCCAAAACTTTACCTTGGAAGGCAGAAAGCGGTTTTGCTTTAACAAATGGAAGTCTTTGTAACAGCCCCATTACGAAGGCGGCCTTGTTATCCTTAATGTCAAGCAGGACTTTCATGTTATTAGATTTGAGCCTTAATCTTATCGTTTCGAACATTTCTAATGCAAATTAGTGTTATTATAATAAAGAAGAAAACGTGCTTTTTCACTGATGTCTAACGTTTAGACGAAGGATCATTTTCTAAGTCACAGCACGCTTCAAAAATTTTGAATTTTTTTTAAATGAATACCCTCATCAATAAAAAAGTCCAATTTCAGGATCTGGGACTGATTGATTATCAGGAGGCTTGGGATTATCAGGAGAAAATATTTGCTGGGACGATTGCTATTAAGACTGCAAACCGAGATGTTGAGAAGGATAAGCAGCGTTTGACTCCTAACTATTTGTTGTTTTGCCAGCACCCGCATGTTTATACGCTTGGTAAGAGCGGGAAACAGGATCATTTGCTGCTGAGCGAGGATGATCTGGCGGCGAAACAGGCAAAATATTACCGGATCAACCGCGGCGGCGACATTACTTACCATGGTCCGGGCCAGATCGTGGGTTATCCAATTTTTGATCTGGACAATTTTTTTACCGATATCCACCGTTATATGCGGACTTTGGAGGAGGCCATTATCCTGACTTTGGCGGATTATGGGCTGGAAGCGGGTCGGATTAATGGTTTGACGGGCGTGTGGTTTGATTTCAAGGAGCAGGAAAATTCAAGGAAAATTTGTGCATTGGGTGTGAAGTCGAGCCGGTGGGTTACGATGCATGGCTTTGCATTGAATGTCAACACGGACCTTTCGTATTTTGGCAACATTGTGCCGTGCGGCATTCAGGATAAAGCGGTTACTTCTATGGCGGCTGAATTGGGGCGCGAGTTGGATATTCAGGAAGTTTCTGATAAATTAAAAAATCATTTAGCAGGACTGTTCCAAATGGAGCTGTAAGTTTAGAATTAATGAAAAAAGACATCATATTTCACCCTGTTCAGGGCATACAAGTTGCAATTACAAGAAGCGTAAATGAGGTGGCGGAAGAGTGGAACGTTATCGTGATCAACCGAAATCAGGAGCCGATCACCAATGTTTTTGTGACTTCCAAAGGTTACGGGAATACTGAATCTGGCACGAACTCGGAGCAACGGACGTCAACATTAAGACATTTCTTTCCAGAGATAAAAGCGGGCGAGCATGTGGTTGTAGAGCCGATTATGCCGGATGTTTTTCATCTTAACAATGAATATTGGGTCAGCTATTTCATTGGAAATCAGATATACGATAAAAAGTTTATCTTCGTGCCGGACAGCATTATTGAAGACAACCTGATCCAGATCAGTCCGCTGGGCCTGGAAGGGGTGGTCCACGAGTAGCAGGAATATTTTACAAAACACACATTATGACAGAAGAATTTAGAAAGCGTGCCAAGAACTTCTTGTTACTTGACATTGAAACCGTCTCCTCATTTGCCTCTTATGACGAGCTTCCTGAGCGGATGCAAAAGCTTTGGGACAAAAAAGCGCTCATACTCAAAAAAGGCGACGACACTATTTCCAATGCTGCATGTTTTTATGACAAAGGCGCGATTTATGCGGAGTTTGGCAAGATCGTCTGCATTGCATTCGGCGCATTTTATTGGAATGAAAATGATGAAATTTCCTTCAAAGTCAGCAGCTTCTCCGGCGACAATGAGGTTGATATCCTCTTGCAGTTCAAAGCGTTAATAGAAAAATATCCCGCAGAACAGCTCATTTTGTGTGCGCACAATGGCAAGGAATTTGACTTCCCGTTTCTCTGCCGCCGGATGTTGATTCATTGCATTGAAATTCCAAAAGCATTACAAATTACCGGGAAAAAACCCTGGGAAGTTTTGCATCAGGACACGATGGATCTTTGGAAATTTGGCGACTATAAAAGCTACACTTCCCTCGATTTGCTTGCTGCTGTTTTTGACATTCCGGGCAGCAAAAACGAAATGAGCGGCGACCAGGTTACCAAGGTTTATTACGAAGAAAATGATCTGGCAAAAATTTGTCGATATTGCAGAGAAGATGTTGTCGTGCTGGCACAGCTTTATCTAAGGTTGCATTGTTTTAAAGCCGTTCAGCCACAAAACATTATTAGAGTTGAGTAAAAAGGTTGTCCGCAACCCGCTTTCGCATCTGCGAAAGCATTTATATATAGCATAAATGAAAGACAAGAAAATAAAAATTAACAAAGGAGATGATAAAAAAGAGGTTAAAACGCCTCATCACATTGTGTCCTACATCGATAATTTAAAGGCTGACATTGCGGCTTTTTTCGATCTAAACAGCGAACATACATTTCGTCCTTTCGACGTCCACGATCACTTCGGCGTTCAGGATAAGAAGGTTAAGCAGCTTATCAATGAAATCATTCATGAGCTGGAAGAGGCCGGAAGGCTTGTGCATCAGAACGGCGGCTATTCTGCCGGTCCGAATAAAGAGATTAAGAAAGGACTTACCGGGCGTGTGGATCGTGTGAACAAATCATTCGCATTTGTGATCATCGAAGGTCGGGAAGACGACATTTTTATAGAGTCCGAAATGTTAAACGGCGCTTGGGATGGTGACATTGTTACTGTGCAGCCACTGACTAAAAACAGCCGTAATGCAAGATCTGGCCGCAATGATTCTGGTAAAAGCCGCGTGGAAGGACGCGTTGCAGAAATTGTAGAGCGTTCGAGCGCTGAAATTGTTGGGATTATAGAAATCACATCGCGTTATGCGGTTGTTCAGCCTGACAATAAGAAGCTTTTCGACCCCATATACATTGAGCCGGAGGAAGTTAAGGAGGCTCAAGATGGTGATAAGGTGATTGTTAAAGTCGTACAATGGCCAACCAGACGAACCCAAGCCGAGGGTGAAATTGTGCAGGTTCTGGGAAAAGCAGGTGACAATGATGTCGAGATGCACGCGATTCTTGCGGAATTCGGACTTCCTTATCAATTCCCTGAAATCGTAGAAGCTGAGGCGCAACGCATTTCTGATAAAATACCTGATAAAGAAATTAAAAAACGGAAAGACATCCGTGACGTGCTGACGTTTACGATTGACCCGGTTGATGCCAAAGATTTTGACGACGCGCTTTCTGTGCGATATCTGGATGAGGGGAACGTTGAAGTGGGCGTTCACATTGCGGACGTTTCGCATTATGTGTTGCCTGGAACTGAGTTGGAAAGAGAGGCTTATCGCCGCGCCACATCGGTCTATCTGGTGGACCGGACGGTGCCAATGCTTCCTGAAAAATTATCGAACAATCTTTGCTCACTTCGCCCTAACGAAGACAAACTTTCGTTTTCAGCGATTTTTGAAATAAATCCAAAAGGCAAAGTGCTGAAAGAGTGGTTTGGCAGAACGATCATTCACTCGGACAGACGGTTTTCCTACGAAGAAGCGCAGGCTGTTTTGGACTCGGGCGAAGGAGATTATCCGCGTGAGTTGAACACATTGAATACGCTGGCCAAAATTTTGAGAAAAGAGCGTTTCAAAAGCGGCGCGATTAATTTCGAAACTACGGAAGTGCGATTCAAGTTGGATGAAAAAGGGAAACCGCTCGGCATTTATACAAAAGAGCGCCACGATTCGAATAAACTGATTGAAGAATTCATGCTTCTTGCCAATAAGCGGGTTGCGGAATATGTGTATTCGCTTTCAAAAGGCGAGGCGAAGAACACAATGGTCTATCGTGTCCACGAAGCGCCTGACACGGATCGCTTGCAGACTTTTGCCAATTTCGTTGGCAAGCTTGGCTACAAAATTGAAGTGGAAGAGGAAAATAAAATTGCCAAATCCATGAACAGCATGCTTTCGAAAGTGGAAGGCAAACCGGAGCAAAACCTCATCGAATCGCTTGCCGTGAGAACAATGGCAAAAGCGCGTTACAGCGTGGATGATCTTGGTCACTTTGGTCTGGCATTTGAACGCTATTCACATTTTACATCGCCCATTCGCCGTTATCCGGACGTTATGGCGCATCGACTTTTGCAGCATTATCTGGACGGCGGCGCCTCGGTTCCGAGCGAAAGTTATGAAGACGCCTCCAAGCATTCATCTGAAAGAGAACGACTTGCTGCCGAGGCCGAAAGGGCTTCGATCAAATACAAGCAGGTCGAATACATGAGTATGATGGATAAAGACCGGGAATTCGACGGAATTGTTACCGGCGTTACGGAATTCGGAATCTTTGTTGAAATCACTGAAACTGCATCGGAAGGCCTTATCCGCATGACGGACCTGGGCGACGATTACTACGAACTTGACAAGGAAAATTACCGGTTAATCGGCCAGCGCACCAAGAAAATTTACACTTTTGGTGACACGGTTAAGGTCAAAGTAAAAGAAACAAATCTGGCTCGCAGAAGCATGGATTTATATTTGGCTGGGACGATCCCTTCGCCATCGCGTGGCAACGGCGGCGGTGACCGCGATAAACGGCCCAGGGAATCGCGCGAGTCAAGATCTTCTGGCGGCAGGAGCCGTAAAACAAGTTCTTCAGCTTCTTCGCCAAAGCCGAAGAGTAAGAGAAGAGCGCGATAATTAAACGGGTTGCTTTATTTTTTTTAGAAGTTCATCAACACGGTCGGACAAGGCTATCAGGCCTTTTTCAATTTCCATATCCAATGTACCCGGAGCGAACTGGTCTTTGTTCCGGGTAATTTCCTTCCAGAATTCTTTTTTTTCTTCCTCACTTTGCAATGTTGAGAATTTGCTGAATGCAGCTTGCAAAGAACCAGGGATTATCTGTTTCTTCATGTGTCAAGAATTGATTTAAGTTCAAGTAGTCGATCCAAAATACTATTTAAATGTGCTTCCAGTCTAGGTCCTTTCAAACTTGTTAGTTCGCTTTCTGATCCAGTGTAAAAATCGAGAATATATTTTAGATAAATTATCTCTTCTTCGAGCTCTTTCCTTTCTGCTGGTGACATTTATTGGTTCTAGTGCGTGTTCTTATCTAAAAGAAATATACACAACGCGTCTTAGCGTTCGCAAACAAATTAGCTGCCGGTAAAGCGGTGCCGTTAAATTTAACGGAGTTATGTTAGATTGATGGACTTAAAGGCTTTGAGTTTAAAGGCAAACCTTAATCATCTGATATGCTTAAATCCGTAAAACTCGTAGCTTTCTTACTTTTCCTCTCCCTAACATCCAACGCCCAAAAAGCCGCCGATAAGGAAGAATGGCAATCGTTATTCAATGGAAAAGATCTCACAGGCTGGGACATTAAAATTGCGGGGCATAAGGTGAATGACAATTACAAAAACACCTTCATTGTCGAGGATAACATGATCCGAGTCAATTACAAGGAATACATTAAGTTCACGACTGAATACGGGCACATGTATTACAACAAGCCCTTTTCTCATTACAAAATCAGACTTCAATATCGCTTTACAGGAAACCAGGTGCCAGGCGGCGCTTCCTGGAATGTCAGAAATAGCGGCATTATGCTGCATTCACAATCAGCTGCCAGCCTTGGTTTGGACCAGGATTTCCCAATTTCTTTGGAAATGCAATATTTGGGCGGCTTAAATGCTGGTGAACGGACCACAGGCAACCTTTGCACACCAGGAACCATCGTGGAAATCAATGGCAAAGTAGACGAAGCGCATTGCATTAATTCCAGTTCAAAAACTTACAATGGCGACCAATGGGTTACTGCTGAGGCCATTGTCTTGGGAGATTCTATTGTTTATCACATGATCGAAGGCGACACGGTTTTAGTTTTTACCAATCCAAAAATCGGTGGCGGTTATGTTGGCAAAAACCATACATTTAAAGACGGAAAAGTTGGCAGTGAAGACGAATGGGTTCGCAAGGACAACACGCCATTGGGCAGCGGCTACATTGCACTTCAGGCCGAAAGCCATCCGATCGATTTCAGGAACATTCAGGTGCTCAACCTCAAAGGATGCATGAATCGCAAAGCGTCCAATTACAAGTCCTATTATCAATATCCCGACAACAGCGCCTGCACGTTTAATAAGTAACCATTAACTGCACTGCATTCTGCCGACCGCCACGCGTGGTTTTGATTATATTTGGTAAAGTCAATTTTCGCTAACCCATATCATTATGAGCATCGTTCAGCGTGTCATTCGCAAAGCCGAATCAATCAAAGACCATTATTTTCCACTCAAAGAGTTTGATCAGGCGACACTGCCATGGATTGACAAGCCAAATCCAAACATTAGTGAATTCTTGAAAAAGAACCCTCCGCGCTTTAATGTTCCGTATGATATGGCTGATAAATTGAGAAGCTGGGAACAGAATGGCTATGTGGTTTTGGAGAAAATTATCCCGGAGGAGCTGATCGATAGTTTCTGGGGCGATTTCCAAAAATTAGTGAAAAATCCTGATAAATACGATCTGTCTGTCCGCATTGACCTGGACGAATTCAAACCCAATCAAGAACGCAATATCAAAGAATTTCCTAAGCAGGCATTGCTTGGTAAATATGTCAAAATCAACGACTTTCACAATTCTTCTGTGGCTGGCAAAAAGCTGATGACGCATCCTTATATCACCTCATTCCTAGAAGCGATTTTCAATCAGCAGGTTGTGGTAATGCAAAGTTTGGTTTTCATGTATGGAAGCCAGCAGCCTACGCATCAGGATTTCCCGTGGGTGACTGCCAAAATTCCAAGCCATTTGGCGGCAGCATGGATTGCGTTGGAAGACATTAAGATCGATTCGGGGCCATTGTATTATTACATTGGCTCACATAAAATGCCAAAATTCAACTTCGGGAGCGGCATTTTATTCAAACCTGACTCCACCAAAAGTCCGCTTGAATTTGCTGAATATCTTGATAAAACCTGCACCGAACACCAATATCCAAAAGAAACTTTACTAATTAAGAAAGGAGATGTGCTGATCTGGCATGCTGCATTGGCCCACGGCGGGTCCATCATTACTAATCCCGAGCAAACTAGGAAATCTTTTGTTTGTCATTACTCAACAGAGCAAGCTTTGCCTTATCACCGAAATTTCACCACGCAAGTGCCTGTTAAGCAGGACTACAACGGCGTTTATATTTACAATAATCCCGTCTTCCCACAATCTGAGGATGTATTGAAATAATTAATAACCAATTCATTTTTGGTTTTTTATATTTTTGCAAAAAATGGACGTTAATACTGGACACAGCATCGTCCATTTTTTGTTTCCATCTAATTGGCAAAAGCCGCATCTTCCTGAATGAAAAATAAAATGCTCCGGTTTGCTTTAATCGTGGTTTTGCTCGCGGGGTTAAACTGGTTGTCTTCTCAATTCTTTTTCCGGCTGGATCTTACCGAGGACAAGCGTTACAGCATTTCCGATGCGACAAAAGAGCTTTTGGGGAATTTGGACAAAGATATTATCGTCAATGTTTACCTGAACGGCGATTTGCCTGCGGGATTTGAGAGACTAGAATCTGCCACCCGCGAAACGCTTGACGAGTTTAAGACCTATGCCAACGGACATTTGATTGTCAACTATTCCGATCCATCTGACGCGACCAGCGAAGAGCAAAGGCAAAAGCAATATCTGAATCTGGTTGACAGAGGTTTAACACCGACCAATGTCTTTTCGAACGAAGATGGAAAACGAACAGAGAAGATCATTTTCCCTGGCGTAATTGTTCAGGCGGACACGTTATCTGTGCCGGTGCAGCTTTTGAAGGGGAACAAAACGAAAGATACTTCACCGGAGGAGCAGCTTAACCAATCTTATGAAGGCGTCGAGTTCGAGATTGCATCAGCCATTCGGTTGCTGGGCAATCAGGAGCACAAAAAGGTCGGTCTTATTGTCAGTCACACCAAGATTTCTCCTGCTCGTTTGAGCGACCTCATTGCCACCATTCAGCAGAATTACGACGTTTTCCTGGACATGAACAATCCGGAATCTTATGACGGATTGGATGCATTGGTCGTGTTGAAGCCGGACAGCGCTTTTTCGGAAAATGACAAATTCAAGCTGGACCAATATATCGTTGGCGGCGGCAAAGCACTGTTTTTCATTGATGGCGCGCGCGTAGACAGCGTGAGTTTGGAGGGAAATTATGCGCAACCATTGGATCTGAATCTCAACGATCTTTTTTTCAAATGGGGCGCGAGAGTGAATACGAACTTGGTAAAGGACATTAATAGCGCCGAAATCCTCCTTAATGTGGGCAATATGGGTGAGGAACCGCAAATTAGACCGATGCCGTGGCGGTTTTATCCGTTGCTCAACAATTTTGGCAAACACACCATTACAAGAAACCTCAACGCAGTTTATACACGATTTCTAAGCTCTGTTGACACGGTTGGAGGCGCTGCGAATGTTGCTAAAACGCCATTATTGATGACCTCAGCTTACACTCAGACGCTTAATGCGCCTGCATTGGTGGGTTATAATGAAGCGCGCAAAGATCCCGATCCTGCGACTTACAGAGGTGGGGTGAAGTTGGCAGGAATCCTTTTAGAAGGATCATTCAGCTCACTTTTTGAGAACCGAATTTTACCTGGTGACCCGAGAGCGGCCAAATTTAAATCAAAAGGAAGTCTGGGGAAGGTGATCATTTGTTCGGACGGCGACCTCATTGTTAATGATTATGATTATAAAAGGAATGCGCCGTTGCCGCTCGGGTATGACCGGGTCAGTAAGCAAACCTTTGGAAACAAGGACTTCGTCATGCACGCGCTTGATTACATGACCGATGCGAACGGATTGATCAATGCGCGAGGCAAACAAATCGACATTCGCGCATTGGACAAAATCCAGATTCAGGAGGAGAAAAAGTTCTGGCAAGCGCTTAATTTATTGCTTCCAATCGCTCTAATCGGAATATTTGGCGCGCTGCGATATCTAGTTCGTACCCGAAAATTCGCATAACGGAAGGTGCTTCATCCGTAATTTTTCATACTTTTGTCCCCTACAAAACGATTTTTCAAAATCTGCTATTTTATAAATTTATCATCTAAACACTTACGTCACGAATTATGAAGTTTGTCGTTTCGTCATCAGTTCTACTCAAACAGCTGTCTGCTATAAACGGTGTCGTTTCAACGAACCCAATTGTACCCATTCTTGAGAATTTCCTAATTTCTCTTGATGGCAATGCATTAACCGTGACGGCTTCTGACCTTCAAACAGTGATGATCACTGAAATTGAGGTCGAATCTTCTGAAAAAGGAGCCATAGCGATTCCTGCCAAATTATTGCTGGACACATTGCGCGGGCTGCCTGAGCAACCCATTACATTGCAGGTTAACAGCGAAACTTTTGGGACAGAAATCATTTCTGACAATGGTCGCTACAAGCTTTCAGGAGAGAATCCGATTGATTTTCCTAAGACGCCAGCTGTGAATCGTGGCCAGTCCGTTGATTTTTCATCCTCTGCACTTGGCGCCGCCATCGCTAATACATTGTTCGCCACAAGCACCGACGATCTTCGTCCGGCAATGACCGGGGTTTTTGTGCAAATGGGCACAGAAAACGCAACTTTCGTGGCAACCGATGGTCACCGTTTGGTAAGATATCGCCGCACGGATATTAAGTCAGAAGTGGACACGTCCATGATTATCCAGCGGAAAGCATTGAACTTGCTGAAATCTTGTCTTCCTTCCGAAGATATGCCCGTAAAGGCAGAGTTTACATCAAGCAATGCATTTTTTAGCTTTGGCAATATTCGCATGATCTGCCGCTTGATCGATGAGCGTTTTCCTGATTATGAGAATGCTATTCCGACGAACAATCAAAATACATTGACCATTAATAGGATGGAAATTCTTAGTTCGCTAAGACGTATTTCCATTTATTCAAACAGAACCACACATCAGGTTCGCTTGAAAATGTCATTGAATGACCTGGTGATCTCCGCCGAAGATCTTGATTATTCCAATGAGGCCAATGAACGCCTGATGTGCGAATACAATGGCGATGATATGGAGATCGGTTTCAATGCCAAGTTTCTAATTGAAGTTTTAGGAAATCTTTCCAGTAAAACAATCACTTTCGAATTGTCCGCTCCTAACAGAGCTGGTTTAATTATTCCAGTCGATCAGGAGGAAAATGAAGACATCCTAATGCTGGTTATGCCGGTCATGCTGAACACTTACGTTTAGAAGGCGAATCTTATTTTTACAAGAAGTCCTGCAAAATATGCAGGACTTCTTTGTTTACTGCTAATCATAGCTTCTAATCACTTTGTTCAATTACAAGGTAACTGATTGAAAATCAATTTGTAACAAATATTATTGGCAAAGTACGAAAAAAATCGTAGCAACCTCTTGCAACTACGATTTTTTTCGTAGACATTTGGTACGAAGATTATCGTATAACAACACGCCATGTATTTAAAACCAACAGATTCTGAATTAGAAATCTTAAACTTTCTCTGGCAAGCAGGGCCTAGCACTGTTCGTGCCGTGCATGACGCACTTTCGGCAACCAAAGACGTCGGTTACACGACAACATTAAAGCTCATGCAAATTATGCACGATAAGGGATTGCTTTATCGGACTGAGCAAGGTCGCTCGCACATTTATGTTGCATTACTTGGTAAGGAGGAGACGCAGCAAAACTTGCTGGGCAAATTGGTTGAAACGGCATTTCAGGGATCAGCCGCGCAAATGGTTATGCAAGCACTAGGCAACCACACGACTTCGAAAGAGGAATTAGATGAAATACGCGAATTATTAAATAATCTTGAAAATAATCGTTAGTCATGAAACTGCTCCCAAACCTTCTTACCGAAGCTGCCGTGGCTTCATTTGGATGGACATTGATCCATTCGCTCTGGCAGGCAACATTGATTGCTATCATTGCTGTCGCGAGTTTTTATCTGCTTCGCCGCAAATCTGCTAACCTAAAATACATTGCAGGCGTTGGATTTCTGTTCGCTCAGGTTTTCGCATCCGCAGTTACGTTTTTATATTATTATTTTAGAGCAACCTCAGCGGCTATGGCAAGCAAGCCCGCAGCCAATGTTTTGCATTTCGCAAGCTCGACAGTAAGCCGTGTGACGGACTACAAACTTCCTCTTTCTTTCAAAGTTCAAATGTGGATATCCGCACATCTGTATGAGCTTGTGGTTTGCTGGCTGATTGGCGCAGCATTTCTGCTGCTGCGATTTGCAGGTGGATGGATCTTCACAGAGCGATTGCGTTTCAAAGCGAACATTGTAATGGACAAAGAATGGCGCGCACGTTTCGGTGTGATGACCGCCAAAATGAATATCACCCAGTCAGTAGAATTTCGTGAAACGGCAAAAATCGTGACGCCCATGGTTATCGGTGCACTGAGTCCGGTTGTGCTGATTCCGATTGGACTGCTATCAGGGTTTTCAACTGCGCAGGTCGAAGCAATTCTCGCGCACGAATTGGCGCATATCCGACGCAACGATTACTTAATCAATATGTTACAATCATTTGTGGAAGTCGTCTTCTTTTTCCACCCGGCGATTTGGTGGTTATCTGACCGCATCCGCGCAGAACGTGAACATTGCTGTGACGACATTGCATTAAGTGTTTGCGGAGATAAAATGTCGCTGGCGCATGCATTGGTAAAAGTGGCCGAATGGCAGCATACACCCGGTTTTGCAATGGCATTTGCTTCCAAAAAACCATTGCTTTTGCAAAGAGTGCAAAGGGTTTTGGGATTAACGCCGAAACCTGCCAGAACTATCGGAAACCTGCCCATTATGTTATTTGCTTTGAGTCTGGTCATCGGAATCTCCGTTTATGCTGTGGCTCAAAAGGTTGACAAACAAAAAGAGTCCAAAAAGGTGATCAAGCACGCATCCAAAAAGCACGTTGCACGTGTAAGGCCTTTGATTGATATTGAGGAAATTCCTTCGGTTGATTTTGACGAAAACTTTGAGATTGACGAAGTTGCTGAAATGGAGCCGTTTCACATTGATCCAGTGATTGAGGGTGACATCGTCCAGGCATTTGAATTTTCAATGGCCAAAGATACAGTCCTTCAAAAGCGGTTGGACGAATATCAAAAGCAGATGGAAGTGTTTGAAAATGAGATGCGCCCACTTCGCCAGCGAATGGAGGAATTAAACCTGGAAATGGAAAAGCATCGGTTTGAAGTCGAAAGATTTGAGCGTGAGCAGGAAAAAATCGAATGGAAAAAGGATCACGCTGCTGAGCTTCGCTCCGAACTGATGGAGAAGCGTTCGGCTTTGTTTGATCGTGGAGAAGATAAAGCCAATCAATCAGCCAAACCAAGCGAGACAGATCTCGAAAAACAACTTGCTGATTTTGAACAAAAAATCAAGGTTCAGGAACAAGCCATCTCGGAGCTGAACGCGCAAATCAGCGCAAATCGCAAAGAAGAAATCAAGGTGGAAGAGCCCATGCGAAAATTGGAACAGGAGATCGAGGAAATCGATAATCGCATTCAGGAGATAAGCCGTAAAATGGAAAGGGAATCTGAGTCAATTGGCAGACTTGAAGATGATAGCGCTCCAAGACTGGCCCGGATGCCGCGCCCGGCAAGAGCAGTAAAAGGAACAGGCAGGGTTGCTCCTCCACCTCCGCCACCCGCTGCTGTGGCCCCAGCAAAACCAGCGAAGCCAGCAAAAGTGCCTAGTGCACCAGCAGCGCCGCAAGCGCCAGTGCCACCGGCAAAACGATAACGATTAAAACGAAAACGCAGGTCACCGATTGAACCGTGACCTGCGTTTTTTATGTCCTTCTGCTATTCGACTTCAATTATCACATCATCGCTCATGGGGTGACTGACGCAGGTTAAGATAAAACCCTCATTCAATTCTGCCTCGGAAAGTGCGTCCTCTTCATCTAAATGCACTTTTCCCGAAACACATCTTCCCAGACAAGCCGTGCACATTCCTGCCTGACAAGAATAAGGCAAGTCAATGTCCATATTCAATGCCGCTTCGAGCACAGTTTCATGCGGTTTTACAGGAAGTTTGTATTCTGCACCTTCGTAAAACAATGTGATTTCGCGTGTCTTTAAAGTGTCATCTTCCTCTTCCAAAGTCACTTCGCCGGGTTGTGCCGCAGTCGCGGTCAGGAAACTTTCTTTTCTAATTTTGTTGTCTTCAACTGCCAGAATGGACAGCGCCCTATGCGCTTCTTCCATCATATCATCCGGCCCGCACAGGAAAAATTCAGCCTCACTTTTATTTAATGTTGGCAGATTCTCCATTATTTTAAGCAGATGGCTTTTATTTAAGCGCCCCTTCTCCCCTTCCCATGTTTCAGATGGCTGGCTCAATGTGTGTACAACCTGGAACCGATTTCCATACTTGGCTTCAAGAGCAGCGATTTTCTTTCTGAAAATGATGCTGTCTTCGTTTCTGCTTCCATAAATCAGGAAAACCTCACTTTCCTGCTCTACCATTAGAATGGATTTGAGCATCGAGAAAAGAGGCGTCACACCACTTCCCGCGCCTATGAAAACGACTTGCCGGGTTTGGTCATCTGCTTGTTTTGGAAAAAATGTGCCCATGGGCTCCATCACTTCAAGGACATCTCCTTCTTTAATTGTGTCCAACAGCAAGTTGGAGGCATATCCACCCGGAACACGTTTTATTGTGATGGCCAGTGAAACATCCGTGTAAGGCGAACTGGACATGGAATAAGAACGACGGATTTTTTTGTCGTCAACCGGCAAAAGTAAAGTCAGAAACTGGCCCGGTCTATAAGCCACGACTTCGTTTAATGGATGCCAGAAGTGTATGGTGGAGGCCTCATCTGTCTCCTTTTCTATCTCCTTAACTTTTAAAAAATAGTATTTACTCATTATCAAAAATTGCGATTAGCGGCAAAACCAATTGCCTTTGAACACAAAAGCCCCACAGGTAACACCTATGAGGCCTTTATGATTTCAAATAATGTTATTTTAAGGTCGCCACCGCGTCCTTAATGCGTTGAACTGCCTCCACAAGTGATTCATCAGCAGCTGCGGTCGAGATGCGAATGCAATCCGGCGCACCGAAACCTGAACCAGCAACAGTTGAAACGTAGGAATTATTCAGAAGCCAGTTTGAGAAATCGTCCGAGTCATTGATCGTTGTCGTTCCATCAGATTTTCCAAAATAAAAACTCACGTCCGGGAATGCGTAAAACGCTCCTTGAGGCACATTTACTTTAAAACCTGGAATGTCTTTGAGCAATCCAACCACAAGATCCCTGCGGCGGGCATATGCCTTGGTCATTTCAATCGTTGGTTCCATAGGCCCGTTAAATGCAGCTGTTGCGGCTTTTTGCGCAATAGAATTTGTTCCCGAAGTCACCTGGCCTTGCAATTTTTCAACTCCGTCAGCAATCCATTTCGCGGCAGCCGTAAATCCAATTCTCCATCCTGTCATGGCATAACCTTTTGCCACACCATTCACAGTAATCACACGCTCCTTCAATGCTGGAATGGATCCGATACTGAAATGTCCCTCGTCTGTGAAGTTGATATATTCGTAGATTTCATCAGCCAAAACATAAATGTCTTCATGTTTTTCAATCACAGCCGCGATCTCTCTTAGTTCTTTTTCTGAGTAAACAGCTCCGGTTGGGTTGTTTGGAGAAGCGTACATCACGATTTTTGTGCGTGGTGTAATGGCGGCTTCAAGTTGCGCTGCGGTCACTTTGAAATCATTGTCAAAAGCACCATTGACCACAACTGATTTACCCTCAGCCAGTTTCACCATTTCGGAATAACTAACCCAATAAGGGGCAAAAATTACAACCTCATCGCCCGGGTTAATCAGCACCTGAATTACATTGGCAAGCGAATGTTTAGCTCCTGTTGAAACTACAATATTCTCCGGTTTCCAATCTATATTATTGTCGCGCTTCAATTTATCAGCAATTGCCTTTCGCAGATCAGGGTAACCTGCAACTGGTGAATACCCGTGAAAACCATCATCAATGGCTTTTTTTGCAGCCTCGCAAATGTGTGCGGGCGTCTTGAAATCTGGCTCTCCAACGCTCAGACTGATTACTTTGTGGCCTTGGGCGGCTAATTCGCGCGCCATTTTGGTCATTGCGAGCGTCGAAGATTCTTCGAGTGCGTTGATCCGGTCGGCCAATAACCGGGGTGCCACCTGGGTTTGCTCTGCTACTGCGGACATTGCAACATTAATTTAGTTAAAGAAGGACTGCTATCTGTATGAACAAATTGCCCGCAAAGGTATGTGTTTTTTAAGAGTTGTTTTGTGTAATGCAAAGAAAGATTTGTGAGAAAGAGGCGTTACCGATCGAAACAACCTGCGTCTAAGCAGGGACAACTATTTATTTCCTAAAAACTTTCAAAATGGAAACGGCAATAACCATAGAAGAAATAAATTTTTTGGCCAATATCCCGGATGAACTGCATACTCCCATGCTGCGTGTCGCCAATGGCCTTCACCAGCGAGCCAAACATTCGAAGGAAAAGGTTTTTCTTACATTGGTTAAGATGCTGAGCAACCCGAAAAAGTATGCTTTTTCCAAAAATAAGGTCACCAACCTGGCCAAGGCAGTTTATGATCGTCAGAAAAATGGCGCCAACATTTCGCTCACTGACGCCGGTAAAGAGCTGTTATTCAATGAAGAAGCTGTGTTAACATTAAGCGAAAAGGAGAGTCAGCCTAAAAATGCATTCAGTTTACGGGAAGACAAGCTGGATTACGCAGTGTTTGGCAAAGAGCACATTGAAGAAGGCGCTTTGGCGCAAATGGAAACCGCCGTGAGCCTGCCTATTTCCATTGCAGGCGCATTAATGCCGGATGCACATCAGGGTTACGGGCTGCCCATTGGCGGCGTGCTCGCGACTGAGGCAGATAAGGTCATTCCATTTGCAGTGGGGGTTGACATTGCGTGCCGCATGTGCATGTCTGTGTTTAATTTGCCTGCTGAATATTTGAACCGAGAGTCGCATTTGCTTAAAAAAGTCTTACTCGAAAATACGAAATTCGGAATGGGTGGCGAAACTGCGCGCAAGTTTGATGACAGCGTAATGGATCGGCCTGAATGGCAATCTAGCAAGATTGTAAAGGGGCTTAAAGACAAAGCTTACCGGCAATTGGGCAGTTCCGGAACCGGTAATCACTTTGTTGAGTGGGGCATTGTTGACGTTTTTGAGGACGACGCACTTTTGATGCTTCCAAAAGGCTCCTATTTATCGCTTCTTTCTCATTCCGGTTCGCGTGGATTTGGCGGGAATGTGGCCAACCATTTTTCCAAACTCGCTATGCAGAAAACCGTTTTGCCTAAGCAGGCGGCCCATCTTGCGTGGCTGGATTTGAATACGCAGGAAGGACAGGAATATTGGATTGCGATGAATCTGGCGGGAGAATATGCTTCTGCAAACCATCATGAAATCCACAATAAAATTGCCAAGGAATTGTGACATAAGCCTTTGAGAATGATTGAAAACCACCACAACTTCGCTTGGCGGGAGCAATTGGCGGATGGCCGAGATGTGATCGTCCACAGGAAAGGCGCTACGCCTGCCGGGACAAATGAATTGGGAATCATTCCGGGTTCAATGAGTCAGCCTGGTTACATCATTCGGGGAAAAGGAAGTCCGGAAGCAATTAACTCCGCCTCAAACGGCGCCGGGCGGCTCATGTCTCGGACAAAAGCGTTTTCGATGACCACTCGAAGTGAAATGAACAAAATCCTGGATGATGCCGGCATTCAGCTCATTGGCGGAGACCTGGACGAATCGCCATTGGTTTACAAAAATATAGACGACGTCATCGCCGCCCAAACAGATCTCGTTTCCGTCCTAGCCAAGTTCTCCCCAAAAATCGTCCGAATGGCAGATCCGAACCGAAAAGAAGGGAGGGAGGATTGATCAGATGTCCAGCTCGGCTTTGACTTCGTCAAGGCTATGCCAGGTTTTGGTTTCTGACTTGATTTTAATCGCCTTTAAATAATCGGAAAGATCCTCAATGCTATCAAATTCAGATAACTCTTTCAAAAGCGATTCGTATTCATCTATTGGCAAAACCGCAAATTTCGGCCTGCCGGATTCCTCTATTATTTGAGCGTGTAAGTTCATTAGTAAATGTTTTAGTGTGCTTCAATAAAGTTAAGTATCCTTTGTTAATCGGCAAACAAAAGGCGCCACTTGGATCTCTGACATTTACATTAAGCTCAAAACACTTCTCCCAAATTAACAAATAACCCCCGGGAGCCTTTCATACCGAAACCGTAGTCGATGGCGACGTTGGCTCTGGATTTTTTATTGACCTTTATTCGTAACCCTACTCCGCCGCCGGGAGCGACTTTGGTGAAATTGTTTGAGGGCCAGTTGGACACGCTTTGTGCGTTTCCGAAAACGACTGCCCCGATCAAACCGTTCCGGGTGAGGGACATTCGATATTCTGTTTCGAAATATAACAGTTTTGGACTGCGAAAACGGCCCTGAATGTAGCCGCGCCCCATGGCGGTTGCCGGGTCCCAGCCGGTGCTCGGCAGATCGAGATAAGGTGCTTTGCCACTCACAATCAGCCAGTTGTAATTCCAGAATGCAAGCGTATTTCTGCTTCCTTGCGGCAGGTTGAAATATTTTCGGATATCGACTATGACTGAATTCCAGTTACTTGTGCTTTTAAGCTTTTTCAAGCTCGACCGATATTGAACGCTGGTGTAAAATCCCTTTTCAGGATTAATGGAATTCGTGCGGCTGTCGTAAACTAATGTGGCAACCGGACCGGCGGATCTGGATTTTGGGTCCAAGCCATATTTAAGAACGTCGGCGTTACTATCTTCTTGAAGAATGTTCCAGCGATAATCATAAAAGTAACCGACTCCGGCATAAAATGACTCCGTCACTTTTTTCAAAACTATCTGATGCAGCCGAATGTGCTTGTAATCAATCTTTGAAGCATTATTTAGCTCACTATTTGGCCCGAGTCCGTAAGTGTCCTGCGGATATTTGAAATAACGCCAATCGGTTAGAATGTTAAGGTCATTATCCCGCGTCCAGATGCTGGCTTGCAGCGGGACGGTAATTTGCTTGTATTGCGTGTAAATGAAGTTTGCAGTGATGCTCGATATCCTGGTTTTATGCGGATCGCTGGAATAAAATGCGGAATTCACATTTATTGAACCGATTAAGCCAGAGGTTAATGTGTAGCCGAAAGCCGGAACAATAGAGAACAAAACCTTCCCCGTTTTCAAAATAGTATCCACTTTGACAGAATCCTGCCGATGCTTTTTTCGCAGACTTTTAATCACGTCAATAATGTCCTTTTGCAAAACGATCTTCTCAATCGAGTCCGCCTTTGCGACTGGCTGATCATCAGGGATTTGCATGGGTCGGCTGTAAGATTCCACACCTGTGAACGCCAGGTAAAGGAACAGCATCAATATGCGTAGAGTATTTCGGTTCAACTTATTTATGGGGGTAATATTTGGTAACATAATATAGCATACCAAAATGATACCAAACGGAAAAAGCCACCGATTCACGAGGAATTGGTGGCTTTTCAGCAAATATTTCGTCGGAATTAAGCCAATGCCGCTTTTAGATTTTCATCAATGGCGTCAAGGAATTCTTCTGTATACAAGTAATGCTCGCCGTGTTTCACATCATTTCCATGAATGTTCACTGCAAGATCTTTCGTCATTTTACCGCTTTCGACCGTTTCAATGCAAACTCTTTCAAGTGCATGGCTGAAATCGATCAATGGCTGGTTTCCATCCAATTTACCACGGAATGCCAAACCACGCGTCCACGCAAAAATCGATGCGATTGGATTTGTTGAAGTTGGTTTCCCTTTTTGGTGCTCGCGATAGTGACGTGTTACCGTTCCGTGCGCTGCCTCAGCTTCCATTGTTTTGCCGTCTGGTGTTACCAAAACAGATGTCATCAAGCCAAGCGAACCAAAACCTTGTGCAACTGTATCTGACTGAACGTCACCATCATAATTTTTACAAGCCCAAACAAAGTTTCCTTCCCATTTCAATGCAGAGGCAACCATGTCGTCGATCAAACGGTGCTCATAATGCACTTTGCCTGCATAATCGCTTTCGTAAACTTCCTGGAAAATATCCTTGAAGCGACCGTCATATTTTTTAAGGATCGTGTTTTTGGTCGAAAGATATAATGGCCATCCTTTATCCAAGGCAACATTGAAACAAGCAGTAGCAAATCCACGGATCGACTCGTCAATGTTGTACATTCCCATAGCAACACCAGCTCCTTTAAACTGATACACTTCGTGTTCGATCACTTGTCCATCTTCGCCTTCAAACTTGATGGTAAGCTTTCCTTTTCCTGGCACAACAAAATCAGTTGCCTTATATTGATCACCAAATGCGTGACGTCCAACGATGATAGGAGCAGTCCAGTTTGTAACCAAACGCGGCACATTGCTCATCACGATAGGCTCACGGAAAACGGTTCCATCCAAAATATTGCGGATTGTTCCGTTTGGTGATTTCCACATTTGTTTCAAATTGAATTCTTTTACGCGATCCTCATCAGGCGTGATGGTTGCGCATTTGATACCAACACCATATTCTTTAATTGCATTGGCTGCATCAATTGTCACCTGATCATTGGTTTCGTCGCGATATTCGACGCCCAAATCGTAGTATTTAATATCTACGTCCAGATAAGGTAAAATAAGTTTTTCTTTGATAAACTTCCAGATGATCCGGGTCATTTCATCGCCATCCAGCTCAACGACGGGATTCTCAACTTTAATTTTGCTCATGTCTTAATTCTATACAATAGTTAAAGATTTTGAAATCAGACCGTGAAAGTACGAACAATAGAATAAAAAGGCGAAAATTCCTGATCTTGCAAACTAAAAAAACACGGTTTTCCTGCAATGACCAAATTTGAACTAAGACAGGAATATTTGAAAAAAAGGCAGTCATTAATGTTGGAAGACGTTGCCCATGCAAACGATCAAATTGCCGCAAACCTATGGAACTTGCTGACTGACAAGGAAATTAACACACTTCACACATTTCTTCCACAGCGAAATGCAACCGAGGTCAACACCTGGAAAATTATCTCCATTGTCCGTGAATGCTTCCCTAAAGTGCAAATTGCGGTCCCCTACATTATTCCGGGAACCAAGGAAATGCAGCATTATATATTGAAGCATGACACGCCGCTCATTGAAAATCGCTGGCGCATTCCTGAGCCTGATCCTGTTCAGGCTCAGTGGATTACTGCCGACGAACTGGATGCGGTGCTTATTCCTTTGCTCGCATTCGACATGAACGGATTCCGGGTGGGTTATGGAGGCGGTTATTATGACCGTTTTTTGTCGCAATGCAGACCCAATGCGTTGAAAATCGGCCTTTCGTTTTTTTCGTCAGCTAATAAAATAAGTGATTTGGATGAATATGATGTGCCTATGAATGTGTGCATTACACCAGATATTATTTACAACTTCTAAAAATTCGTTGTATTTTTGCGGCACTTTTCGCCTTTTTGGTGAGAGCAAAATCTAAATTATTTCATATCTAATCTCAATGCAAGAATGAAAATCGCAGTAGTAGGCGCTACCGGTTTGGTGGGCGGCGAAATCCTCAAAGTGCTCGAAGAGCGTAATTTCCCAGTGACGGAATTATTAGCCGTTGCATCCGAAAGATCTGTTGGTAAGGAAGTTACATTCAAGGGTAAACAGATAAAGGTAATCGGATTTGAGGACGCGATTGCAGCCAAACCTGAAATAGCAATATTTTCGGCAGGCGGCGGCACGTCATTAGAGCTTGCACCAAGGTTTGCAGAAGCTGGCATTACAGTGATTGACAACTCCTCAGCATGGAGAATGGACCCGACCAAAAAGCTGGTTGTTCCTGAAATCAATGCAGGCGAATTGACTAAAGAAGACAAAATCATTGCAAATCCAAACTGCTCGACCATTCAAATGGTGGTGGTTTTGAATCCTTTGCACAAAAAATATAAAGTGAAACGCGTGGTTGTTTCGACTTACCAATCTGTAACCGGAACGGGTAAGGCGGCGGTTGACCAGCTTTTCTCGGAACGTGCTGGCGATCACAGCAGAGGAAAAGTTTATCCGCACCAAATCGACCTGAATGTGTTGCCGCATATAGACGTGTTTTTGGATAACGGCTACACAAAGGAAGAAATGAAAATGACCAACGAAACGAAAAAAATCATGGGCGACGACAGCATTGCTGTTACAGCCACGACGGTTCGCATCCCAACTATTGGCGGTCATTCTGAGGCGGTTAACATTGAATTCGAAAATGAATTCGATTTGGACGAAGTTCGTCAGATTTTGAGCGAAGCGGAAGGTGTGATCTTGCAAGACGATCCTAAAAATGCGCTTTATCCAATGCCGTTAACAGCGCATGGAAAAGACGAGACTTTTGTAGGCCGCATTCGACGCGATGAATCTCAGCCTAAAACATTGAACCTGTGGATCGTAGCAGACAACCTTCGCAAAGGGGCTGCAACAAATACAGTTCAAATCGCTGAGTTTTTAGCCAAGCATGACCTCGTAAGCGTAGCGCAGGAAGCTTAAATTTTGACATCAACAATTTGAAAGGAGCCGCTGAAAAGTGGCTCCTTTTTTCGCTTCTAGCGGTCAACTTCACCCATAACAACATCGATGGAGCCAATAACGGCCACCAAATCTGCTAAGAGTGAGCCCTTTGTGATTTCACCAATTACGGACAAGTTATGAAAGCAACACGAGCGGGCACGGCAGCGGAAGGGAATGTCGGAACGGCCATCTGTTCTGAAAAAGAAGCCAAGTTCACCTTTTGGACTTTCGCCGCGAACGTAGAAATCCATGGCTTTCGGACGGATTTTTTTAGGGACAATTGCCTGCGGATCAAAATCACGCGTGCGTTTGTAGTTGCCGGTTAGTTGTTCGAGGCTTTGCTCAATAATTTTCACCGATTCCCAACATTCAACCACACGAACCCAGGTCCGGTCCCAGCAATCGCCCGTCGTTCCCATTTTGCCTTCACCGATTGGAATATCAAAGTTAAGCTCGGGGTAAACCGAGTAACCATCCACTTTTCGCAGATCGTATCGCAAGCCGGAACCGCGCAACATTGGGCCTGTGCAGCCGTAATTGATTGCAACAGACATTGGGAGCACGCCAACATTCGCAGTTCGTTGGATAAATATTTTATTATCAACAACAAGCTGTTGTAATTCAATGAGCTTAGGCTTCAAATATTTGATAAACTCCTGGCAACGTTCCTCAAAACCGACGGGCAAATCGTAAAACAACCCGCCAATCCAAATATAATTATAAAGCATTCTG
Organism: Dyadobacter sp. CY326; assembly: GCF_021390515.1. Taxonomy (GTDB): domain Bacteria; phylum Bacteroidota; class Bacteroidia; order Cytophagales; family Spirosomataceae; genus Dyadobacter. Next base: position 16,826 of record NZ_JAJUXI010000010.1, on the reverse strand, counting down.
GCGCCGCAAGTCCATTCCAGCAGGCGTAGGATTTGCTCCCGATCGCGCATCATCCATAAGAACGGCGTATAAGCTCCAATGTCCATCGCGTAAGTTCCTAATGCCACGAAATGGGAAGCAAGCCGATTCAATTCAGCAACTACAACACGGATGTACTCAATGCGTTTCGGAATGTCGTTTTCTATGCCTAGCATTCTTTCCACACCCATCACATAAGCATGTTCCGAATTCATTGCGGCAACATAATCCAGCCGGTCCACGTAAGGAATGACCTGATTAAAAGGAAGGGATTCGGCGTGTTTTTCGAAGCAACGGTGCAAGTAACCCAAATGCGGCACCACATCAACAACAATTTCTCCATCCGTAACCACTTCAAGCCGCAAAACTCCGTGAGTAGAAGGATGTTGCGGTCCCATATTGATCACCATCTCCTCAGTACGAAGCGTTTCGGAGTTGTATTTTGTGGGAACGGAAACCGCTAAATATTCAGGTTTGTATTCGTATTGGATCGTGTTGCTCATAGAACTAAAATCTCACCAGCTTCTGGTCGTGCACTTCCACTTTCAATGGCCCGATGGGGCGGCCTTCATTGTGCAACCGATCGACGGCCGTTACATAATAGACGTAACGCTTGCCAGACTCGGCCGTCAGATCCACATATTGCTCGCCCTCGTAACACATGCCAATAATGCGCCGCGGATCATAAGCAGTTGCTTTCTCTTCCGGAGCAAAACGGTAAATAACGTAATACCAGGCTCGGTCACCATCCGAAGCTGCCTCGGGTTTTTCCCAGGTCAGCTCTATGCCTTTTGATAACAATGTTGCTTTCAAACTCTTCGGCGAAAGCGGTGCAATGCGATCTTTCCAAGGCATTGTCGGGATCAAAGCAGGATATCGGAAAAAATCTTTCCTTAATGAGTCCGCAAAACCTAAATTATTGCCTCTTAATGAACGGGAACTGAAAAATATCGCCCCATTTGTCTCGCTTTCCCTAAAATATCGGATTTGATTCGGAATTTCCAATGGATTGGACCAATGCGTGTCTTTGTCCTTATAACCAACGCGATAAGCTCCCATTCCAATGTAAAGGTGTCGCTCATAAGAATTTGCAGTCCACCAATCGACAAGATTTTTATAAGGAACCCTTGAAAAACCCGATGAAAAATAAACCTGCGGCGCAATGTAATCAATCCAGCCTTCCTTAATCCATCTTCTGCTGTCTGCAAAAAGGTCATCATAAGAAGCCAATGCACCGAATGTTTTTGAGCCTTCCGGATCGCGGTCTTTGTTTCGCCAAACACCGAAAGGACTGATTCCGAATTTCAAACGAGGCTTAACAGCTTCCAGTCCATCGTGAATTTGTTTAACCAATAAATCAATGTTGTGCCTTCTCCAATCCGCTTTGTTGGTAAATCCCTCTCCGTATTTTTGAAAAGTTGCCTCATCCTGAATGACTTGCCCGGGAGCTGCGTATGGATAAAAGTAATCGTCAAAATGGATTCCGTCGACATCATAATTTTTGGCCACATTAACCGTCATGTCCGTAATGAACTGCCTTACTTCCGGAATTCCGAAATTAAAAAGCTTATAGCCATCATAACTTAAAATCCATTCGGGATGGATTTTGCTGACGTTTTCGGACGAAACACTGGTTGAGGACTTGTGAACCAGCCGATTTAAATTAAGCCACGCGTGAAATTCAAGTCCGCGCCGATGGGCCTCATTAATCATAAAATCCAATGGGTCCCACATTGGGTCCGGCTGCCTTCCCTGACGCCCCGTAAGCCATTCGGACCACGGTTCGGGGCTTTTGGCATAAAATGCATCACCGGCTGCGCGCACCTGGACGAACACCGCATTCATGCCTACTTTTTTATGAAAATCCAGCAGGTTAGAAAACTCCTGTTGCTGTTGTTCTGGAATAAGATTTTTGCTGCTGGGCCAATCGATATTATCGACAGTTGCGATCCAAACTGCCCTGAATTCCCTTTTTGGGGGTAAATCGATTTCATTATCGGCATTTTGGGCTATGCAACTTTCCATTACAAATAGAAGCAATGTAAAGGAAAGCGCAACTAATTTAATTTTTTTCACTATCTAACCAATGCAAAATGTTAATCCAATCAAAGTAACGTAATTTGGAACAAAGTTAGCCGAGAACGTTCTTAAATTCATGTGCTGACCGTTTTTACGATGGTCCTTCGCGCATCAAGAAACAAAACCGGCATTCTTGACTTTGTTATATTTTGAGCTCAAAATCGCCGATTATGCGGTGTTTGAGGATGAAGAAACAAACGACGGATTGTTGTAATTGTGAAAAATTTTTCTGCATATTTATTGTGTAATTACAAGGATTTTTGTGACTAATAGAAAACATCACGCTTTGCAATGCAGCTAGTAACGTTTAAAACAACATCCCGTATTGGAACCATTTGTCAAAACCACTAAGAAAAACGTCCTGTTTGAAATTGCATGGGAGGTTTGTAATCAAGTTGGAGGAATTTATACTGTAATACGGACCAAGGTTCCCGCGATGGTTGAAAAGTGGGATGAGAACTACTTTTTATTAGGCCCTTATTTCGAGAAAAAAGCGTCATCCGAATTTGAAGTAATCAGTGATCTGGAAGATTCTCCGGCTGCGCGTGTCGTGAAGAGATTGCGCGACATGGGCTATAATGTTTTTTATGGCTATTGGCTCGTAACGGGCAAGCCCCGCGTGATACTTTTTGATCTCGAAAGCAATGCGCACGAGCTTGATTCGATCAAATTCAATCTTTGGGAACGCAGCAGGATTCCCACGATCAATGTGGAACATTTGGTAAATCAGACCTTGTGTTTCGGCGAATTTGTCCGCCTTTTCTTGAAGGAATACGCTGAGGAGAATGCAAAACGGGAAGAGATTTTTGCGCAATTCCATGAGTGGATGGCCAGCAGCGGCTTACCGGACCTGAAACGCGACAATGTTAAAATTGCAACAACTTTCACGACGCACGCCACAATGCTGGGGCGTTATCTGGCACAGAATGTAAGCGGATTTTACAGCAAGCTTCCTTTCTTCGATTGGGAGCAGGAGGCCAAAAATTACGGAATTCTGGCACAATGTTCGGTTGAACGGCAAGCAGCATTAAGTGCGCACGTTCTGACAACCGTAAGTGATGTTACCGCGCGTGAATGTGAGGTTTTCCTGGGCAGAATGCCTGATCTGGTAACACCGAACGGGCTGAATGTGGTTCGTTTTCAGGCTGTTCATGAATTTCAAAACCTGCATTTAAAGCATAAGGAGCGCATTCATGAGTTTGTTTTGGGCCATTTCTTTCCAAGCTATTCTTTTGATCTTGACAAAACGCTATACTTCTTTACTTCCGGACGTTATGAATATAGCAACAAGGGCTATGATCTGACGCTTGAAGCATTGGCCAGGCTGAACTGGAAAATGGTTCAGGCTAACATGGACACGACGGTTGTCATGTTTATTGTGACCAAACAGCCATATTCTTCGGTAAATCCAGATGTTCTGCAATCGCGAGCAGTGCTAAATGAATTGCAGGAAACGTGCCGGGCTATTGAGAAGGATGTTGGTGAAAAGCTATTCCTGGCAGCCGCATCCGGAACAGATCATAAAATGCCCGACCTCAACAATTTTGTAGATGAATATTGGCGGTTAAGGCTTCGCAGGACGATTCAAAGCTGGAAAACGGATAAACTTCCTGCCTTCGTAACGCATGATTTGAAAGCTGAGGATGGCATTACGGAGTTTTGCAAAACGGCAAATCTGGTCAACAATGAGCGCGACCGGGTTAAAATCGTTTATCACCCCGATTTTATTTCTTCAACAAATCCGCTTTTCGGTCTTGATTATGGACAATTCGTTCGGGGTTGTCACTTAGGCGTTTTCCCAAGTTATTATGAACCATGGGGTTACACACCTTTGGAATGTGTTGTTCGTGGCGTGCCGACTGTGACGAGTGATCTTTCCGGTTTTGGAGATTACATTATGCAAATTATGCGGGATTATGAAAATCGTGGCATTTACGTCATCAACAGAAAATCCCAGACATTTACCCAAGCCGCCGACCAGCTTGCAGACATTCTCTTCAAATTCGTAAGAATGCAACGCCGCGACCGCATCATGCAAAGAAACCGCGTCGAAAACATTTCAGATGTCTTCGACTGGATGAATCTGAGGTCCTATTACGACACCGCGCATGACTTAGCCGCGAAGCGGCGGAAGCCTTGATAACTTAAACAAAAAAGCTCGCTTACTGATAAGCGAGCTTTTTTGTCAATTAGGCCTCGACGAGCGAAATTACGTCACTATATAATTTGAAATTCTTATCCGAGGATATAATCGGCGTATTTTCAGAATAAGCAGTCGCCAGAAGAATTCGATCAATTGGATCTCGATGATTCTCAAATAATGGAATTGTCTTGTAATGCGCAATATGTGCAGTGAATAACGGGATTAGTTTAAATCCATCCTTTAAAATTATCGTCTCCAATTCATCGACGCTAATTTGCAACTCTGGAAGTTTGCTCAGCTTCTGCTTGATAGCTATTTCGAGAAGGCTGATTTGCGAAACGCAAATTATATTGGAAGACATCAGATTGAAAACCTCCGCACTTAGCCTTGCAGGTGAAACAAGAGACCATATTAAAACCTGCGTGTCAATTAGGTATCTCCGCATTTACATATAGTCTTTAAAATCCTCCAACGGATCATTGAAATCATCCGGGATCTTAAAACCTCTATTGACAAGGCTGCCAAGCACAACTCCTTTTTCAGGGCTCCTGTTTTGTGTTTTTATTCTATTCTCTTCACCCAAAAATAGAACAAGGACTTCCGACTTATCTTCGGAAGGGGGTGTTTCTGTAAATATCAAAACACCATTCTCATAAATTCCTTTGACAGCTGTGTACATAGTCGTTATTCTTTAATATAAATTTAAGGATAATCGGCATAAGTCACCAAAGTCTTTGCACGAATCCTTGTCTACTGCCGTAATTTTACTTTTGATAACCGTTTTAGAAAGGAAAATTAATTAACATGAATTACATAGAACTAGATCTGAAACTTGATCCGGATTTTTCGGAGATATTGATGGCGGAGTTGGGGGAGGTTGGGTTTGAGTCTTTTGTGGAGACGGATGAGGGGCTTTTGGCGTATATCCAGGAGAACGATTTTGATGAACAAAACATACACGATTTAACTGCCAAATACCTGGAATTAACGACAATAGCGGCCACATGGAAATCGTTAGAAAGGAGAAATTGGAACGAGGAGTGGGAAAAAAGCTACGAGCCAATAGAAGTTGGTGACCAAATCCGGGTGAGGGCCACCTTTCACGAGCCGGACCCTGCATTCAAATACGATTTGCTGATCCAACCCAAAATGTCTTTTGGCACGGGACACCACGAAACAACCTGGCTTGTCATGAATGAGCAACTGAGCCTTCCTCATGCGGGATTATCCGTCATGGATGTGGGTTGCGGAACCGGAATCCTTTCGATTTTGGCTTCCAAACTTGGTGCTACGCATTTGCTGGGGTTTGATATTGATGAATGGGCAGTTGAAAATACAAGGGAGAATTTTGCAATGAATAAACTGGATTTCGAGGCTGAGGTTTTCCAGGGAACAATTACCGAAGTGCCTGACGAACAAATGTTTGGAGGCATTTTGGCAAACATTAACCGCAACATTTTGCTAAGCGAGATTCCGGCTTATGTAAAGCATTTAAAGCCTGGTGGCTGGCTGGTGACAAGCGGATTTTATGAAATGGATCAGGCTGACATTGAGCAATGTGCGGCAAAGAATGGATTGACCAAGATAAATTCAAACACGCGCAACCAATGGGCTTGTGTGGTTTTTAAAAGCTAATTTTTACAGATGAGGATATTTCGTACTGCTTTACTTTTTTGCATTTTGGCATTTACGGCGGAAACCGTTTTTGCTCAAAATCTTAAAATTTCGGATGAACCCGGTCAATTTATTGTGCAATTGCGCAAGCTGATGGACGGGAGCCGCAATCCGCAATATATCCGTTCCGTGGCGCAGCTCGACAGCATTTGGATGTCTTCGCTTAACACATCGCAGCAGGCGAAATTTATCAACATTGTAAAAACTCAAATTTCAAAAGGTCAGAAAGCAGGGCCTGTCATGTTTTTGCTGATTCGCAATGCGCATACATTCGCGCGGCAATCGCCGGAAAATCTGGATGGGTTTCTGGATTTGGCGACGAATTCGGGACAGAAATATGATGGCAAGACATTGCAAAAAGTGCTGGAAACGGTCAGGACGATTAGTGAAACCAACAAACTTTATGCGGCTAATTATAACTCGCTTTATCTTTTAGGCGGAACATACAAATATCGCTTTGACACCACCAATGCGGTGACTGCCAACGCCGAAGCCTCCGTCGCAGCAGCGAATGACAGTTGGGATACGCCGGTTGATTCAAATTTTGTAATTACACCCAAAACCAATCCCCTACCTGCCATCACCGGCGCATTGCTGGACTTGCAAAACGCAACTTTCGCAATGGTCACTGCTGGTGACTCAGTCGTTTTCGGGCCTGCAAATGGCAGTGTTTCGCTGAAAGACGGAGTTTTTGTTGGTAAAAATGGCAAGTTCAACTGGCAGGCGGCTGGCGATTCGTCGATTTACGCAGATTTGGATAGTTATTCTTTCAATATTTCTCAACCTAAACTGGTTGCGGAGCATGTCACATTGCACAGCGATGCCCAACTTGCGGCTCCCATTAAAGGAACGCTGGAATATCGTGGCGTTAAAAAGTTGAAGGGTCAACCGGCTCCATATCCACGCTTTGTTTCCAACGGAATTGATGCGCAATTGAAAGCAACGCGCAAGAACATTGATTACAAAGGCGGTTTTGCATTGATCGGGACGGAAATGTATAGTTCTTCATTAAGCGAACTTCCCTCGACGATTAAAGTAAAATACAAAGACAAGCTCGCGTTCACGGCACAAAGCAAGAAGTTTGTTCTGAAAGATTCTGTGGTTGCGGCCTCATTTGCCACATATTCGATGCCGCTCGGCAGCGATTCGCTTTATCACCCCGGCGTTACATTCAAATACAATGATGATGAAGGTCTGGTGAAACTGGGCCGCGTGGAAAGGACGGACTACGCGCCGCTTCCTTACAAAGACACTTATCATAAAATGAACATCTGGTCGCAGGCAATGCGGTGGCGGTTTCCGAATGATAAGGTTGAATTTTTCCGCATCAATGGCAAGCAGGTTGCTCCGGTAAAGTTGGAGTCTTTGGATTATTTCAAAAAAGAGCGATTTAAGGACATTAGCAAGGAATATGGATTCCAGCCGCTAATTATGGCCGCAAATTATACGCAGACAGAAAAGAAAAGCGCATTCCTGGCCGACGACCTAGCGCGGAAGTTCAAGCAAAAGCCGGAAATCATGCGCAGTGCGCTGCAAAGGCTAACTTTGGAGGAGTATTTCATTTATAACAAAGCAACCGACGAATTTGCCCTGAGCAAAAAAGGAATCCTTTTCGTTTTGGCAAACCTGGATAAGGCCGATTATGACAATTTTCAGGTCACTTCGCAATACACATCCAACGACGAAATTGCCAACGCAACTATTTATTTGCCTGATACAATGCTTACTGTGTTAGGCGTTTCCAGATTTGTGGTTAGTGATTCTCTGAAAATCTACGCTGTTCCTTCGGACAAAAAACTGATTATTGGTAAAAACAGGAATTTCACATTAAATGGCCAGATGGTGGCTTCCAATTACCAGTTTAGAGGGCTTAATCTCAAATTTGATTACAATCAATTCTTCGTTAATGTGGCTCCCTCCGATTCCATCACATTTACACCAAGGGAAAAATTTGCCAAAGGACAGAGTGGCGAAGTTGGAGGTCACGTCAAGTATGAAAAGGGCGGGACGTTTTATCTGAGCGATCCAAAGAACAAATCCGGGATTCAGAAAGGCATGAAAAAATCGCCCCGGCTTGTTGTGGAGGAGGGGATGATGGTTTATTTTGATCAGCCTGAACGCGGAACGGTCATTTACCCGAGAGAGGTTAATTTCAAGATTCCGAAGATTGATATGGGTGGATTGGATGAGCGCGATGTAATTTTTGAGGGCGCGTTCAATTCAAATGGCATCATTCCGCTGATTCAAACGGTTTTGAAAAGCATGCCTGATAATTCGCTTGGCTTCGAATACAAGCCACCATTGACCGACATGAAACTGTATGAAGGCAAAGCAATGGCACGGTTTACGGACACGCTGAGGATGGACAACAGCGGACTTCATTCCAAGGCTGTTTTGAAATACATGTCTGCCTCCATGACCGCAAAAAATATATTGCTGACCGCCGATTCGCTGATGGCGTCTGGTGATGTGGCAAGCATTAAGGAGGCAACCATTGGCCAGGGTTATTTCCCGGCGGTTGAATTAAAGGATTATGCATTGAAATGGTATCCCAATGCGGACAGCATGTTCATTAACACGCAGGGCAAGTCGTTTTCGTTTTACAAAGGAACGACGAGTCTGGAAGGCAGCTTGTTGTTGCGATCGAGCGGATTATATGGAAGCGGAAAGCTGAAACGGCCTGATTCTGAGCTCTCCTCACCTGACATTAAATTCAATAAAGATGGTTATCTGGCAAATCGCTCGGAATTTGCGATCAATAGTGTGGATCAAAAGTCTACAAAAAAGTTGCTCACCGGCAAGAATGTTAACATTGATTTTAACTTCAAAACGGGCATTGCCAACTTCCTGACGGATGAAACTGGCTTCGGCACGGACTCATCAGGGATGGAAATTCCTACGGCTTCCTATAAAACATTGATTGGCAGTGCGAAATGGGACATGGCCAAGAAAACGATTTTGATGAAGGGTTTTGGCGAAACTTCGTCTTATACATCCATGGACCCGGATCAGGAAGGACTTACTTTCAATGGTTCTGAGGCCATTTATGATGTTGAGAAAGTAACATTGAACATTAAGGGCGTTCCATTTATACAAACTGCGGACGTGAAGATCATTCCCGACGGCGGCTTGGTGAGCGTGGACAGCAAAGGGAAAATTGCTCCTTTGAAAAAAGCGCGCATTGAGATTGATACATTAAATACGTCGCACAGAATGCGTGACGCGGACATTCGCATTGATTCGCGCAATCACTTTGAGGGTTCGGCCACATATCAATATATTACCGCCCGGAAAGACACTTTCAACATTAAAATGCAAAATTTCGAGTTGAGGGAAATGGGCGAAGCGACAGAAGGGAAAAAGCAGCGTAATAATAATCAGGCACCAGGGGCCATTAAATATTACACAACTGCCCGCGCCGACATTAAGGAAGCCGAAAATCTGATCCTCTCACCACGCATTCAATATAAAGGAGGGATTAACCTTATTGCTTACGAGCCTTCGCTTCAATTGGATGGTTTTGTGAAGCCTGTGATCAAGTTCAGGAAGGATTTCCAGAGCTCCTGGATTGTATACAAAGAAGCACCCGGAGAAACGATTGCCATTAAAATCGATAAGGACCTAAAAAATGAGCACGAAATTCCGCTTTCGGTTGGCTTGCATTACAATGAGGCACGTGGCATGTACATGTCGTTTTTATCACCAAAAGAATCGGATGGTGACGAAGACGTTTATCTTGCACAAGGCGCGCTGAATTATGATGAAGACGAAAAGGCGTTTAAAGTTTTGCCTCCTCCCGGCGCTGATGGGCTGATTGATGAAGCCAATGCTTTGCGGTTTGATGATAAAACTGGTTTGGCGACATTTTCGGGACCTTTGAAACTGACAGGAGCGCAATGGCTTCAATCCGTGGGAACAGGTGAAGCGCAGGTTGATAGCGCAAGATTTTCATTCAACACCATGTTGCTGATGAAGTTACCGGCATTGGAGCCAATCTCGCAACCATTGGCGGCTAAAATCGTCGAGGTTAATCTGGAAGAGCAAAACAGCACTGCGGCGGATGATGACGCAGAGCAATTGAACAAAAAATTATCTGCCTTAATCGGTTCCAAAGCGACTGACGCATACGCTAAGCTGACTGCCGCTGGTTACAAACCTTTATTTGAAGCCTCCCCTGCTCTGGACGTGCCCATGCTGTTGTCGAATGTAAATTTGCATTGGTCTGCGTCGCACGGCTCCTATTATTCTCAAGGTCCGATTGGCGTTGCCAATTTGGGCAGAAACAACATTAATGCGCAAATGGAAGGCGTTCTGGAAATTAGACGCTCCGTTGATGGCGATGAATTCAGTCTGTTCTTACAGGCCTCACCGGATGTGTGGTATTATTTTGACTACAAATTGGGCGAGCTTGGTGTAGTTTCATCGCAGGTTGATTTCAATGATCAGATTACAGCGAAATCAAAAAATGTGAAATCGAAAGATATGTCACTGGTTTCTATCGGCTCTGAGGAGAAAGATGCATTTGTAAACCGCTTTGATGACTTCTATCAACCAGCAATTAAAAAAGCCAAGTTGGCCGCGAAAACAACGAAAAAGAAGGTTGTTCCCACAGAAGCCAAAAAGAAGAAAGTGGAACCAACCGAAGGATTTTAATGTAAATGTAGAATTTACAATAGTTAATGCTACAACTTGAAAATTCGCTTGTATAATGTTAGTTTTGTATTCGTTTTGCTTGTAAAATCCTTCAACTATCGTATTTTTGAAAAATACATTTCAACGTTTAAATTTTTCTGCGAATAGTACAATATGAGTATTGCCTTATTAATAATTACAATTATCGCTGCCTACTTGTTAGGATCAATACCCAGTTCAGTCTGGTACGGAATAGGTTACTTTGGAATTGATGTAAGAAAACATGGCAGCGGAAATGCGGGCGCCACCAACACTTTCAGGGTTTTGGGTAAGCGTGCAGGAACGGTGGTAATGCTGATTGATGTTTTGAAAGGTTGGACTGCAACTTGTCTTGCTTCTATGCTTTTCTACATGAATGAGATCGGCGAAACTGAGTTACTGATGTATAAAATCCTTTTCGGGATCATTGCAATCATCGGTCATATTTTCCCGGTTTTTGTTCGATTCAAAGGTGGAAAAGGCATCGCGACTTTGCTGGGAATGGTGCTGGCAATTCATCCGGAACTTGCCTTGGTTTGCATCACGATCTTCATTGCGACGCTTCTTGCTTCTCAATATGTTTCATTAAGCTCAATTTTAGCAACACTTGCGTTTCCAGTGCTTTCGTGGCTCGGCGTTTTTGGGCATCCGGAGCCGTTGCTGATTGTCTTTGGATTTACGATGTTTATTCTGGTTGTTTTTACACACCAAAAAAACATTGTCAGACTGATGAATGGCAATGAAAGCAGGGTTAAGATTTTCAAAAAATCAAGGTCAGACAACCGTCAATAACAACATACATTTAAAAAAATAGCCTCTGAGGATCGACCTTAGAGGCTATTTTTTTATCTTGACGGGCTAATGTCCCATAATTTCAATTCAACAAATACGAGATGCTTCAATATATAAATGAGAATAAGGAAAGGTTTTTGAATGAGCTTTTGGATTTGTTGCGCATTCCATCTGTCAGCGCAGACTCTAAGTTCAAGCAGGATATGCTCAATGCAGCCGCTTACGTCCGCGACCGGATTTCAGATGCAGGCGCAGATCGGGCTGAAATTTTTGAAACGCCCGGCCATCCCGTGGTTTATGGAGAAAAGATCGTTGACCCAGCGCTCCCGACTGTGCTCATTTATGGACATTATGATGTTCAGCCAGCTGATCCCTACGAACTTTGGAATTCACCGCCATTTGAGCCTGTTATCAAGAATGAGCGCATTTATGCACGCGGATCTTGTGATGACAAAGGGCAGTTTTACATGCACATTAAGGCATTGGAAACAATGCTTGCGACTGGAAATCTTGTATGCAATGTGAAAATAATGATTGAGGGTGAAGAGGAAATCGGCTCGTCGCATTTGGGTGATTTTGTCAGGGAGCATAAGGATTTGCTGAAATGCGATACGATCCTGATTTCTGACACGAGCATTATTGCCAATGATGTCCCTTCTATTGAAACCGGTTTACGCGGCCTGACTTATGTGGAAGTAGAAGTTGTGGGAGCCAATCGCGATCTGCATTCGGGAGTTTATGGCGGCGGCGTAGCCAATCCAATCAATGTGCTGTGCGAGATGATCGCTTCACTCAAAGATGAAAACGGTCACATTACGATTCCAGGCTTTTACGACAATGTTGAAGATTTGACGGCAGATCAGCGAGCGGCATTGAATGCGGCTCCATTTGATTTGGACGAATATAAAAATGATCTCCAAATTGATGATATCGCCGGTGAAGCGGGTTATTCAACGATTGAAAGAACGTCCGTTCGCCCAACATTGGACGTGAACGGCATTTGGGGAGGTTACATTGGTGAGGGAGCAAAAACAGTGCTTCCATCAAAGGCTAATGCAAAAATTTCAATGCGTCTGGTTCCTAACCAAACAGATAACGAAATTCTCGAAATATTTACGAAGCATTTTGAATCCATTGCACCTGCGTCTGTGAAGGTTAAGGTGATGCCGCATCATGGTGGTTTGCCTTATGTTACGCCAACTGATTCTGTTGAATATCAGGCGGCCGAAATGGCCATGGAAGAGTCATTTGGTAAAAAGCCTATTCCTACGCGCGGTGGCGGAAGCATTCCCATTGTTGCCTTATTTGAACAAGAATTGGGAAGGAAGAGCATCTTGATGGGTTTCGGGCTGGACATTGACGCCTTACACTCACCTAATGAAAGTTATGGTCTTTTCAATTATTATAAGGGAATAGAAACGATTCCGCTATTTTTTAAGCATTACGCAGCATTGAAACTTGTCAGGTCTTGATGACTTGGCAACTCTTTCATCGTTTTTTACGCTGATCGCGTTTTAGTTTTTTTAGATTTGCAATGGCCGTTTTTGCCTCCTTATCCTGACTGGTTTTCTTGTCGGCGCTATCGGCAGCTTGCTTATAAAAACGCAGTGCTTCGTCGTAGTCCTTTTTCGTTTCCGCGATTTTCCCCAGACCAATCAGAGACGACACGTAATAGCCGGCGTTCAGCGAATTGGTCTGTTTGGAATAATCAATTGCTTTCTGGTAAAATTTGCCCGCCTGATCGTAATTTTTGTGGTAAGTCATGTTGTAGTAGGCAAGCACATAAGCCGCATTACGGCCACTCACGCCCTCATAACCCGGCATTCCCTGACTGATTTTGTCAATTATGTTTTGAGCAGCTCTTTCAGCTTCACCCATTTTCCCGGTCACAAAAGCAGTTCGGCAAAAATAACGTTCGAAATAAGGGTTGTTCGGATAGGTTTGCCACATATATTTAGCCATCTCATACGCTTTGCTATGCTCATTCTCCATGCTATAAATTTGCAGCAAAAAATATCTGGCTTCAACGCGCGTGTAAAATGCATTGTTTCCCACTTTTTCGAGTTGCTGTTCTCCAAGCTTCTTATTGCCTTTTGGAAATAATGACATAACCGGTTTCAAGATCGGATATTCTTTCGGAACCCATTCCGCGTAGTAATTATAAAGTCCATCTCCAAAAAGCAATTCCGGGGTCAGATCACCATTTCCTTTACATTGCTCAAAATATTTCAACGATTTCTTGCCAGCGAATGCTGCCTTGGTCCAGCTTTCGCGCTCCGCATACAAACGTCCTTTGAATGCATAAGCCGCAGCCAAGAAAAACGCAGGTTCAACCTTATTTTTCTCATTTTCGTAAAGCTCTTCTGCCAAATTGATTGTTGAATCCATTTGCGCAAGAAAAGCTTTATCGTGCGATTCGTTTTCTGTATTCGGCACAATTTTCCACCATTCAGCCAATCCCATCAAAAAATGTGGCATCGGGTGTTTGGGATAGCGATATTTCAGCCAGCGAAATTCAGCATCTGCTTCGGCGAATTTGTAATTATAAAGCATATTGATCGCCTCCGTGGACTCGATCTGCACACTCGGGTTTTTGAGAATCATGTCATAATTCTTGTCCAACTCAGCAGAGGAATACAATTGAGCCGAAGCCAGTTGTGCAGCAGACACAACCAGGCAAAAGGATGCGATTATATGGATTATCAAACTTTTCATATCAGGGGCAAATCTCACTAATTAACGTGTGTTTTATATTTTACGTTTGCTACTGGTTAGGTTTTTGAAAAAAGAGTTAATATTGACTCATGCAAATTTGAACTGCTGAGAAACAAATTATTATCAATCGGCTCATGCTGATTCGGTAAAATGACACCCAATTATGATCAACATTCTGGACAAGACGTTCGTCCCTTTAATTTCCCGGGAAGATATAGAAAATCGCATTACCACGCTTGCCAACGAAATCACCAATGATTATCAAGGACGCTGTCCGATATTTGTCGTTGTTTTAAATGGCGCCTTTCTCTTTGCAAGCGAATTGGTCAAAAGAATCCCCCTAACCTGCGAAATTAGCTTTATAAGGCTTTCTTCTTATGCAAAAACCGAATCGACAGGTGAGGTTCGGGAAATCATCGGAATGGATAATAACATTGAAGGCCGCGACGTGATCATTATCGAAGACATTGTAGACACAGGCCTGACAATGTCTCAATTATTGAGCCAATTAAATGGCCTCGCTCCTGCTTCCGTGGCGATTGCCACATTGCTTCACAAACCGGAAGCTTTGCAAACCTCCATTGATCTTAAATACATTGGATTTAACATTGGAAATAAATTCGTGGTCGGCTATGGCTTAGACTATGATGGAATCGGGCGAAATTTAGATTCGCTTTACGTTTTAGCTTGATCAAATCACATTTATGAACATTCAGTTTTTTGGAGCTGCAAGGACAGTTACAGGCAGCAAACATTTAATTACAACCGAAAAGGGAACAAAGATTTTGCTTGATTGCGGATTGTTTCAGGGCATTCAGACAGATGAACTAAATGAAAACTTCGGTTTTAAACCATCCGAGGTAGACTATTTAATCTTATCGCATGCCCATATTGATCATTCAGGATTAATTCCCCGGCTCGTTAAGCAAGGTTTCAACGGTCCTATCTATTGCACCGCCGCCACCGCAGATCTTTGCAAAGTTATGCTTCTGGACAGTGCGCATATTCAGGAAATGGATGTGGAGCGTATAAATAAGCGTCGCAAAAAGCAGGGAAGACCCCTATTATCGGAGTTGTACAATGCAACCGACGCTGCGAATGCACTGGCCTTATTTACGCCTGTCAATTATAGAGAAAAGTTTCATTTGGGAAATGATAATGAAATTTCGGTTTCACTAACAGATGCCGCACATTTGCTTGGAAGCGCCGCCGTGCATTTAACCATTCCTGATGGCGGAGTAGTCAAACAATTAACATTCACCGGTGACATTGGTCGACCCGAAGATCGCATTCTACGAAAGCCAGATGCATTTCCACAAGCAGACATTATTATTTGCGAATCGACTTATGGAGACCGGCTGCATCAAAAGCAAACTGACATGCGAGGTCATCTTTTACAAATTGTCCACGAGACTTGTGTAAAAAGGAAGGGCAAGCTGATTATTCCAGCCTTTGCTATTGACCGTACACAAGAGCTTATTTATGCTTTGGATCAATTAGCCAGTTCCGGCCAACTGCCCAAAATTCCTGTCTATATCGACAGTCCGCTCGCAATTCGTGCTACAAGCATTATGAAGGAACATGATGAATGCTTCAATCCGGAAATTCTGGCTTATATTGAAAAGGATGGCGACGCATTTGCGTTTCCGTATCTTCATTACATTTCAGATGTGAATGAGTCAATTGCCTTGAATGATAATAGAGAGCCTTGCATCATCATTTCCGCCTCTGGAATGGCAGAAGCTGGCCGAATCAAACACCACATCAAGAACAATGTTGGCGATCCGAATTCAACGGTATTACTAGTAGGATATGCTTCTGAAAACACACTCGCAGGAGCATTGAAGCGCGGAGAAAAGATTGTGAATATTTTCGGTGAACAATTTGATGTGCGTTGCCAGGTTGCCTCGATGGAATCGTTCTCAGGTCATGGGGATTATAACGAAATGCTTGCATTTTTATCCTGCCAGGCACCTGAGAAAGTCAAACAAGTTTTTTTAGTTCATGGAGAATACGAAACACAAGTTGCATTCAAACTGAAACTCGAACAGGCGGGCTTTCAAAATATCCATATACCAGCACAATTCGAAAACATCCAGGTGTAAAAAGTTTCACCACTTTTCGGTTGCAAGAGCAGACAAAGTCCCAAACATTACTACTTTTGTCAACCAGTTTTTATGCCGAAGTGGTGAAATTGGTAGACACGCACGTTTCAGAGGCGTGTGGGGGTTGCCCTGTGTGGGTTCGAGTCCCATCTTCGGCACTACATTAAGACCTCAATGAGCTCATTTGAAGCAAGTTGAGGTTTTTTTGTGCTTTAAGAATAGATATATATGATCGATGCGAAGACTGTGGGTCTACGTTTGTTAAAGTTTGTCGACTAGCTATTAGGACTGATCGAAAATACCCACTAGGCACTACGGCTTTGCACCATTCCACTTTAAGCATTAAAAGGCTTTTAGTTTAATTTTGGTGGCTACCTCCTTGGCCTGACCTACTCTCCAGGTTTGAGGCAAGCCTGCGTGGGGCGTTATCATCGGCGGTTCTGAGCTTAGACCATCCCCGCTTAGGCAGCCCCGCTTAGGCGCCTCCCGCTTAGCTAGCCCCGCTTAGGCAGCCGCGCTTAACTTCTCTGTTCAAGCCTGTGCGGCCCAGCCTGGGAAGAGGTGAAGCGAACGTGGCACCGCCCAGGCCTAGGGCACAAAAAAAGACCATCCTTTTGAGATGGTCTTTG
>NZ_JAJUXI010000009.1 GCF_021390515.1 Dyadobacter sp. CY326 | reverse complement strand
GAGTAGTCTTTTTGTGTCCGCTTAACATACTTAGTTTCTAGATTCTCTCGCATAGCTATACAGTTTGTGTATCGCTATTTCAGGACGGGACAAAATTAAAGACAAAGAGAGGCGCATCATATTGGTGCGCCTCTCTTTTGACTTCTATTCTCAATTCCTACAACCTTTCCCGTAATCCTCAATCTCCTTCAACAATCGGTTAATAACCTCACTCGTATCCAGCGCAAGCAACGCGTACTTACGACTAAGATTCCATTCATCCGTCGGGCGAAGATAATGTCGGAGCATTTCGTTGTGCATCCGTTCGATTTCGATCAGGTCAACATCCTGATTCAGATAGTTGCTTAGCAGCTCCTCGGCTGCGCTTTGGCGGGATTCTTGATTTTTTGCTGTGTGCATCTTACTCGTTATTGGACGTTTTGTGTAGCAAAAAACGGTGCCGCACTTGCCGTTGTCCAACCCGAGTAAGGCAATGGTGTTCAAACCATTACGGTAGTTACGACACCGTTCATTGGTGTACGCAGCATTATATAGCAATATAAGTGCCGACGAATGTTGACGACGCATATTACAGCTTACTCGGGAAATTGGACGCTGTAAACTTACTGGGTTTGATGGAAAAAGCAAAAATGCATACAACTTCAAGGAATATTCATCGTAATTCCTAGCTTTGCAAAAATTCAAGAACACACTATAAATGAATCATACAAAATACCTCAGTGAAGCTGATGAATTGTTCCTGTTTTACCAATATACTAGTGAAGGGCCGAAAGGCTTAGTACCCAAAGCTGTTATTTATTCCGTCACTGAGGTTAAGAATGTTTACAACCTTGCTTTCGGTGATTACGATCCCCTCTCCGAAACGATTGATGACTTTTCTGTAACGAATAACGGTGATAGGGTTAAAGTCCTCGCGACAGTTGCCACAACGGTGATCACTTTTACGAAGCATTATCCCAGAGCCTGGATCTTGGTTGTTGGAAGCACGCCGGCCCGAACCCGGTTGTACAGGATGGGCATTACCAACAATTTGTCAGAAATTTCTGATGGTTTCGTTATATTTGGAAGTGACTGCGACGGAAATTGGAGACCGTTTGTGGTCGGCAAAGCATATGAGGCATTTTTAATAACAAAAAAAGGTAACGAGCGCTCATTATGAAAACGAAAGAAGAAAAGTTAAAAACACCAAATATTGTTGTCAACAAAAGTTTGAATAAGTTTAGCGGAATCAATTTTTTCCCTGAAAGACTAAAAAAGGCGAACGAGCTTTTGAGAAAGTCTGGATTGCCAAAAATCGACAATTGAAATCATTTAACACGTCAAGTTGAATGAAACAACATGCCCACTCAGACCCACCGCTACTCCGGCCCGCCTACTCGCCTCTACTCCTACATGACCCACTTTTCAGTGGAATGTCCGAAATGCAGTAAAGAAGCGCTGGTAATTAATCAAAAGAACGAAGCCGGAACTATCAGAAAATTCGTTTGCAGCAATTGCAGCCACATTGAGCAGGAGGTTGAGGGAAAAACCTTTCCGAAATCCTCAATTGGCGATCCTATTTTCAATCTTCCCTTATGGCTTCAAGGTGAGTTTAAGGGCGATGTGCTTTGGGCTTGTAATCGGGAGCATCTTGGGGAAATACGGAATTATGTTGCTTCGAAATTGAGGGAAAGGCAGACTTTGACACATACGACAATGGTCGAAAAACTGCCGCAATTCATCAAAGCTGCCAAGAACCGGGAAGGGATTTTGAAGCTGATCGATAAACTGCTAAGGAAGTAAACCCTCCGATTTGCCTGCCCTACTCCACTCTTCAAACACCTCTCTCTGCAACTTACTAGGACTAGCAATACGCGTAATGGTGAACAACTTCTCCGTCTTGTCGCTTCCTGGAATTTGCTTTGGTGCAGTGTCAATGTCCAATCCGGCATAGCCAAAATATTTCTTATAATCCGGCTCGGCTGTGGTGTAGATGTAAGTAAAAAGCTCATCCAATGGCTTTCCGGCTACTTTTGCGATGGTCTCGCGGAGTTCGTTTTCGGTGAAGCCTCGTTTTTTGGATTTGTAGAAATCTTTGTAAAGTTTCCGCATAACGTCGTCGAGAGACTTTTTGTTTTGGGTTTCGTGGCGGATGGCGAAGTCGAAGAGAAGGCCGACGATGGGGCCTTTGCGGTAGACGGAAATGGTTTGATCCGCCCCTTCGCCGGTTCGGCCGAACGGGCCGTCGGACCAAGTTTGGGCGCTCGCCTGAGCCAGAGACTGGTGCAGGCGGCCGGGCTTGTTTTCTACTTCGGCAATGTGGCTTCTGTATGATTCCAGCATTTTTTCAGTGGTGATTAAGCCCGCTTCTTTCATGATAATAGGCTCATAATAAACCGTTAAGCCTTCTGAAACCCAAAGCATGTTGGTGCGGCTGCCGTTCTCATAATCAAACGGGCCGAGCTCTACTGGACGGATTCTTTTCACATTATAGTGATGGAAATATTCATGTGTAATGAAGCCTAACATACCTTCCCAGCCGCGTGAGTTCAGTTGTTCGCCGCTGAAACTAATGGTTGTGGAATTCAAATGTTCGATGCCGCCTTGCCCCGGGCCGATGGCGATAAAAGTGTAATGTTTGTAAGGAATTTCGCCGATTAATGCAGAGGCTTTTTCAACGATTTTCTTGATGTCAGCCATGAATTTAATTTTATCAAACTGCCCTAAGTTGTAGCCGATAAACCGGTGAGGGATGCCTTTCACTTTGAATGGAGGAAGTTCTTCCAGGTTTCCGATTAGGAACGGGCTGTCGTACAAAACATCAAAATCTGGTGCGTAATAGCTGAATTTTCTCTTTGAAATGAAGTCCAGCCCCGTTGCGACGTTTTTCCAGTCCTTGTATGGAGCAATCGTGATTTCTGCGGGAACATTGATTTTTTGATCCAAATACATGAACACACTTGCAGGCGTGATGTAGGCGTGCGCGCTGTCGAGATAGCTGGTGGCGACGAATTTGCGGGTTGCTTTCACGTCATAATCAATGATGAGGTTGCCCGCACTTTTGTTATAAATGACCCATTCTGTCTTGCCCGACCGTTTCCATTCGAGCGATTTTCCAGCTTGATCTTTGGCTTTGAAATTACCTACATTGGCGGCATAATCCATTAATTGATAGTAACCGGGCGTCCAATCGGGCATTTTCAGAACCAAACTGTCTGCCGTTCTGGATTTGTAATTGAGTGAAACGTGGAAGGTGTGGCTGGCCGGGTTTTCCATAGAAACCACATATTTCATGGGTTCTTTGGCCAAAACGAGGCTGCTTACTATCAAGAAATAGCAAATCAATAATTTCATCAGTAAATTGGGGGGTTATCGTCCTACGCTTGCTGCTGTCTTGGCTTTAGGCAATTCTTTTCTTGGAATTTTCTGGTCGAGTTGGGCTGTGTTGTAAACAAAACTTGCCACCACAACGGCCATTTGCTTCAAATCATCCATAACGAGGCGTTCGTAGGTGTCCGCATTTGTGTGGTGCGTGCGGGAGCCGTATTCAATTCCGTCTTGAATGAATTGAAATCCAGGCAGTCCGAGCGCGTCGAAACTTTGGTGATCAGTGCCGCCCGTGTTCCGGGATGTGACGGTTGGGTGGTCAATGATGTCGGTGAAAGGAGCGAGCCATTTTTCGAAGATTGCGCGTGGGCCTTCATTGCCTTGCAGGTAGATTCCGCGGATGCGGCCTGTTCCGTTGTCAATGTTATAGTAAGCCGATAATTTTTCGTGGGCTGGCATTAATTTCATTGTCTGCGGGTCGCCAAATGTGTTTTTCACGTAATTCCTTGACCCATGCAAACCTTGCTCTTCGCCCGACCAAAGCGCAATGCGAATGGTTCTTCTTGGTTTCAAACCTGATGCTTGCAAAATTCTTACGGCTTCCAGCATTACGGTGCAACCGGCTGCATTGTCCGTCGCTCCCGTTGCGCTGTGCCATGAATCGAGATGGCCGCCTAACATTACGATTTCGTCTTTCAGTTTAGGGTCGGTGCCGGGAATTTCCGCGATTACGTTGCCTGTGGTAAGTTTTTTGTCGAAGAATGAGGTTTGTGATTCGGCTTCTAACGTTACGGGAATGCCACTTTCGACAAGTCTTGCCACCAGTCCTGCATGTTCCGGTGCCATTTCAAATGCAGGGCCGGCTAAGGGCGCGTCGCCTTTGTAGGATGCGCCGTTGCTGGTGAAAAATGTACCGTGTTTTCCTGCTCTCCCTGCCAGTTCCAGACTGACTTTCTGCGCTTTCATTGTGCTGTCTACCCGGCTACGGAAGCTGCGCATGGTGCGCATACGCTCTGCTTGTTCGGGTGTGAAGTTGCTTGGGCCAAATGGCTGCGAATTGGTCATTTTGTCCAGATCCTCCGTGGTGTAACGCACGGCGTCAGGCTTGAATGTCGGGTCGGTGTCGGCGGGGCCTTTTACCAAAACAATTTTTCCACTCAACTTTCCGTCTGCATATTTTTTGAGATCTTCTTCATTTTGAATGTTCACCACCACCACTTCGCCTTTGATCGGCCCCGCTGTCCCGGAAGTCCAGGCTTTTGGAATGGCTATAAATGGCATATAGTAGGGTTTGGTCATTGCCAGATAGCTTTTTTCAACCTGCCAGCCTTTTCCAAATTCACCCCAATCTTCAATGCGCGAATTTTGCAAACCCCACTTTTTCAGCTCACTTACCGACCATTCTGCCGCTCTTTGGAAGCCGGGGGAATTGGTCAGTCGCGGGCCAGAAACATCTGTAAGTTGATGGGCGATCTCTGCAACTTTGGAATTTTCCATTCCTTCCTTGCGGATCTTAGCAATGGCAGCTTGGTCGATTTCCTGAGCAAGCAAAAGCCCAGGACAGAATAGTAATGAATAAAAGATCTTCTTCATAGGAGCTTATATTTCTTTTTCTTTTCTCAATTTTTATTCATTTTTTTCAATTGCCGGGGGCTTAAGCCCCCGGCAATGAAGAAGATTAGAGAGCTGAAATGGATTTTTAATTCAATTCTCTTTTTATTTTTATCAATTGCCGGGGGCTTAAGCCCCCGGCAATGAAGAAGATTAGAGAGCTGAAATAGTTTTTATGATTCAATTTTACAATTTATTTTTTCCAATTGCCGGGGGCTTAAGCCCCCGGCAATGAAGAAGATTAGAGAGCTGAAATAGTTTTTATGATTCAATTTTTCAATTTATTTTTAACAATTGCCGGGGGCTTAAGCCCCCCGGCAATGAATGCAATGATGAAAATCAAGAATTGTTATGCTTTAATTTCTTTCTTAGCAACCATGTAATAAACAGGAATCCCCAGCAGCACTATAATCAATCCAGGCCATGTATACTCCGGCTTATAAATAATCAGCAAAACACAGAATGCAATGCCCATTATAATGTAGATAATTGGCAAAAAGGGATAGCCAAAAGCTTTGTAAGGTCTATCAATATCCGGCCTTTTTTTCCTAAGAATAAAAATCCCAACAATCGTCAGCATGTAAAACACAACCACCACAAACGAGATCATATCCAGCAGGTTACCATATTTCCCGCTCAGTGCCCAGAGCGATGCAATGACACATTGAATCCAAAGACCGAATTCAGGAACAGAGTTCTTATTTAGCTGTCCTACTTTGCTGAAAAACAAACCGTCCTTGGCCATTGAATAGTAAACCCGCGCGCCTGACATGATCAAGCCGTTGTTACAGCCGAATGTTGAAATCATGATCATAACCGCGATTATGATTGTTCCGGAAGTGCCGAAAATGACGTGGGAAGCGCTTACGGCTACGCGGTCTTTATCAGCAGCGGCAATTTCCTGCAAAGACAAAACGCCAGTGTACATAACATTGGTCAACAAATAAATCACCGTCACAATGATGGTTCCCAGCGCAAGACTCAGCCCAATGTTACGCTGCGGATTCTTGATTTCTCCTGCAATGAAAGTTACATTATTCCAGGAATCGCTGCTGAAAATCGAGCCAACCATGGATGCGGCGATAGCTCCAAAAGCGGCGATTGTGGTGTAAGAGGCAATGCTGCCGTCGACATTCAGCTTGTGCATATCCCACATGGTTGCCGAGTCCCAGTTGGCAGCCCAGATCTCCGGTTTCATGAAAATTAGACCGAAAACAATCAAGCCGAGTAAGCTCAATAACTTGGTCAGCGTGAATGTTGTTTGGATAATTTTGCCGCTGTTGACGCCGCGTGTATTGATAAACGTTAACAGCACAATGACGACAATGGACAGTAACTGGGCGGGGGTAATTTGTAAAAATCCGAGATCGAGCGCGACAATGTCTTCGCTGAATTGAGGCAATAAATAAGCTGTGAATTTAGCAAAAGCCACGGCTACGGCTGCAATGGTGGCGGTTTGAATTACGGTAAAAAAGCTCCATCCGTAGAGAAAACCCATCAGCGGATTGTAGGCTTCTTTGAGATAAATATACTGGCCGCCGGCTTTGGGAAACATGGCGCTTAGCTCGCCGTAACTCAATGCGGCCGTGAGCGTCATAAAACCGGTGATTAACCAAACGAACATGAGCCAGCCTACGCTTCCGGTATTGCGCGTAATGTCCGCGCTTACAATGAAAATGCCCGATCCGATCATACTGCCGGCAACGAGCATGGTTGCGTCTACGAGACCTAATGTGGGTTTAAATGCGGTTTTTTCCGGGACAGTTTCTACAGACATATAAAGGGTTAGGTTTAAACTTGTCAGAAGTTTCGACTCTTAAAGTACACTTTTATTTGAAACTATAAAATTTCCACTTTGTTTTAAAATCGCGCGTTACTGGCTGATTGATCAATGTGGCCCTTACCATTTCGATGGGCATATTATTTTCCTTCATGATGGCATCGTGAAAAGTTTTGTATGTCATTTTTCCGCTGTCCACCAGTTCATTTTTCAGGCTCAGGATCTGCAAGCCGCCGATGAGATAAGCCACCTGGTAAAGCGGACTATAACTGCCTTCAAACGAGCGGCGCACTTCGCCTTCTGCATTTGCCCGTTCATGACCGACCCTATCCACCAGAAAATCAATGCATTGCTGCGGGACCCATTTACCTAAATGATAATTGAGCGAAAAAATGATCCGCGCGCAACGGTGCATCCGCCAGAACAACATGCCGATCCGCTCCTCGGGTGTTTTGGCAAAACCTTTGTCATACAGCAGCAATTCCCAGTAAAGCGACCAGCCTTCCGTCCAAAACGGCGTTCTGAATTCGCTCCGGTAAGCCTTGTAACGGCTGTTCATATAATATTGCAAATGATGGCCCGGCACAAGCTCGTGATGCACGGTCGCTCTCGAAAAATAGGGATTGTTGCCGCGCATGCTCATGAGCTTATCCTCATGTTGCATGGTGTTGGTCGGGTAAGAAATGATAATGTCGCGGCCGCCGAGGAAGAATGGATTAATGAGCTGGCGTTCAGGCGTCATCATTTGCATTCCCCAGGTTTCGTCGGCGATTTCGGGATAATCGATCAGGTTGTTGGCGGTGATAAAATTCTTGGCGTCATCGTAAAGTTTCAGGATCAGTTCGGGCTGGGTTCCTGCTTTTACATAACTGTTTTTAACCTTTTCCTGCGCCTTTTGCCAATCATTTCCAAAGCCCATTTCCTGCGAAGCTTTCAGCAATTCCTTATCGCACCACGCAAATTCTTTGTTGGCCAAATCAATCAGTTCATCCGGCGTATAACTGATCATTTCTGCGTCCAGCTGCCTGATCAGCTCATCCCGGCCGATGGGAACGCCTTTGATTCCGCTGTCATCGTCTTTTTGGGTTGTTGTGAGCTTGCCTTTGCTTTCGATGGTTTTGGCATAAGTGTTCAAAGCGCTGTCCAATGCTTCGTAAGGCTCGGGAACCCACCAGGAGAATTGCGGATCATAGCCTTTGTAAAATTCATAAGTGCTTTGCAGTCTTGACTTTAAGCCGCTTACTGCCTCTTCGCCGCGTTCTGCGAGCGGCATTTCAATGCTTTCTGTTTTTTTAAATGCGTCCGAGGCCGTTTTTACTTCTTTCAGAATATCATTCAATTGTCCCGCAACTGCTTGTCCGTCAACCGTTGCACCGCGGCGGCGGCCTTTTTCCAGGGCATATATTTTGTCGGCGAAAGGGAAATGTGCCTTTACAGCATTGTATTCTTTTTCTTCTTTAGTCAATGTTAATAAATCGTCCTCAATGCTTCTTTTGAGCAAAATATAATCCACTTTTCCATAAATGCTCATGGCGTCAAAATCCAGCTTTGCCAGTTTATCCAGATAATTTTGATCCACTTCCCGCAGTCGCTTGCGCTGTTCGGGAGAATTGAGAACGCTGCTGGGCGATCCAAAACCGCCTCTTCCACGTTCCATAGGCGAATAAAACGAGCG
Organism: Dyadobacter sp. CY326; assembly: GCF_021390515.1. GTDB lineage: Bacteria > Bacteroidota > Bacteroidia > Cytophagales > Spirosomataceae > Dyadobacter. Next base: position 328,333 of record NZ_JAJUXI010000009.1, on the reverse strand, counting down.
GATCGCACGCGTGTCCTGACCATATTGAATGATCAGTCCGGCTGTTTCGCTGGTTTGTTCGTAGAGGTTGAATTTGTTTTGGGCAAAAACTTTCGGAAGAAAAAAGGCTGTGCTTATCAGAAAAGTAAGGCACAAGAAAAAGCGGTGGTTGAAGTGGTTCATCCAGGTCTGATTAAGGTTTAGAAAAGCTATTCAAATAAAAAACCCGGATCATTCCGGGTTAATTATATCTTTCGAGATTGTAAAGTTTGATGTCCGCCGACAATACAGACTCGTTGGCCAGCTCCGCCACCATCTTGCCCGTGGCAGGTCCGAGGCTGATGCCCATCATGCCGTGGCCACCTGCAACGATCAGATTTTTCAGTTTTTTGCTGTAACCCAGATAAGGCAAGCCATCCGGCGAGCACGGCCTGAAACCATACCAGATGCGATCTTTGGCCGGAACCGCTACATTCAGTTCGGGATAATATTGCGGGATGGAGTTCACAATGCCTTCCACGCGGTTCATATTAATGTTGTCGTTCACAGCTGCTAGCTCCATCGTGCCGCCGAATCGGACTTTTCCGTTCATCGGCGTAACTGCAACGCGGGCTTCGATTAGCAATGCGGGATGCTCGATTTTGTGCTCTGAATTAGGCTCCATGAATGAGTAACCTTTTCCGGGCATGACAGGAATGGATAATCCGGCCAGCTTGGAAAGCTCGGGAAGCCAGGTTCCGCCAGTCATGATGACGAGGTCGCCCTCAATGGTTTTGCTTTCAGTTTGAACGCCTTTTATTTCACCATTTTTAATATCAAAACCTTTCACTTTCGCATTCAAAATCAGTTCTGCGCCTTTTGATTTAATGTATTTCAAAAGTTGCGTAAACAATGCAGTTGGATACAAATGGGCGTCGCAATGATAATGCACTGCGCCTATGACGTCCAGCTTAATGTTTGGTTCAATGGCCTGGACTTGTTCCTTGGTAAGCATTTCAATGTCCAGACCCAGTTTCTGACCGTCTTTGGCAACGTGAATTTCTTCTTCTCCGGCTTTCTCCGTTTTGTAAAGCATGAGAATGCCTTTTTCTTCCAGACCAAAATCGAAACCTTCTTCTTTGGCCAGATCCTCATAAAGTTGCTTGCTAAGCAAATGATAATCACGGAGATAAGGCGCTGCACGTTCCACATTCGCGGGCGTGGCGCTTTTCATGAATTTTAAACCCCAGGAAACCAGTCCCCAGTCCAGCGAAGGTTTTACATAAAAAGGACTTCGGCTGTCGAACATCCATTTGATGCCTTTGGAAATCATGCCGGGAGCCGCCAGCGGAATAAAATGACTTGGAACGATCATTCCAGCATTGCCCTGCGAGCAATTGTCCGACAAATCGCCTTTATCAATCAACGTCACTTGCCATCCGCTCTTAAGCAAATAATAAGCCGATGTCAACCCCATAATCCCGCCGCCTATGATGGTGGCTTTTCCCTTGTTCGTCACGTTCATATTTTGTAAAAACTCCCTAAATCACCTGAAATCCAAATGCGTATGGATCTTCCTCGTCGTCGATAATAATTGTATTGTAACCCGTCACCACCGCCCAGCCTTCGATGCCTGGAATGATGGCCGGCTTGTCTCTTATCGTCACTTCGTCCTCAACGGTTCCGGTGAATTTAGAACCGATAATGCTTTCGTGAATGAATTTATCACCTTTTTTCAGCTTTCCTTTCGCGTGCCATTGCGCCATCCGAGCCGAAGTTCCGGTTCCGCAGGGCGATCTGTCAATGGCTTTATCGCCATAGAAAACCGCATTACGGGCAGTCGAAGTCTCGTCCAAAACAGCTCCGGCCCATAAGAAATGGCTTAACCCGTTGATATGCTCGTTTTCGGGATGGACGAATTTGTATTTTTCATTCATCCGCTGACGGCAAACGCGGCTCCAACTGATAAGCTGATCCGCGGTGTAATGTTCGATTCCTTCGAAATTTTCCTGCGGATCAACAATGGCGTAAAAGTTGCCGCCGTAAGAAACATCCACTTTCAATGTGCCCAGTTCAGGACATTCCACTTCCAGGTTTTCAGCTGCTAAAAATGATTTAATATTGATCAATTTAACAGATTTCACCCTTTTACCTTCCTGCACATATTCGACCAAAACCAAACCGGCAGGCGTCTCAAGACGCAGCTTGCCGGGTACTTTTGGTGTTACCAAACCTTCCTGGATCGCAATGGTGACAGTTCCAATGGTTCCGTGCCCGCACATCGGAAGGCAGCCGCTGGTTTCAATGTAGAGCACGCCAATGTCGTTTGCGGGATCGACGGGCGGATACAAAATGCTTCCGCTCATCATGTCGTGCCCGCGCGGCTCGAACATTAATCCCTTTCTGATCCAGTCAAATTCTTTCAAAAAGTGAAGCCTGCGCTCCATCATGCTATTGCCCTGCAAAAGCGGGCCGCCACCGGCCACCACACGAACGGGATTCCCGCAAGTGTGCGCGTCGATGCAGAAAAACGTTTTTCTCATTGGGTTTGGTTGAAGAGACTTGGAAAGTCTAAAAAGACTTTCCAAGTCTGGTCGCTATTAGACTGCGTCCTTTGGTTTGAGATAGACTTGGTAAGTCTTGAAGACTTACCAAGTCTGGTCCTTCGTTAACTCATTATTAACCGTCCGCCATATTCCAAGCGGGTTGGCATTTTTCAATTCCTCTGGTAAAAATTCGTCCGGCCAGTTCTGGAAGCTCATCGGCCGCACAAAACGCTTGATCGCGTCCGAACCAACCGAAGTAAACTGGACGTTGCTCGACGATGGGAATGGTCCGCCATGGTGCATGGACTTGCAAACTTCTACGCCCGTCGGGAAGTTGTTGAACAAGATACGGCCACACTTGTCGGTTACCAATCCCACCAATTCTTCATTTTCGGCGAGATCTTTGCTGCTTGCGAGCAATGTGGCTGTAAGTTGTCCGTGCAGTTTTCCACCGACCGAAATCACTTCATCTATGTTCTCACATTTGATAATCAATGCAAAAGGACCGAAAACTTCTTCCTGTAATTCATCATTGTTCAGGAATGTTTGCGCATTCACCGTGGCAACCGTCGCGCCGCCTTGTCCTTCCAAAACTTCTGTTTCAGTGACAGCAAGGATTTCAACACCGGGTTGTGTGGTTAACTTTTGGCGACCTTTCTCATAGCTTTCCGCAATGCCTGCGTGCAGCATATGTGAAGGGGCAATTTTTATAATTTCCTCTTCTAATGCATTTTCAAATGTTTCTAATGCAGGACTTTCAATGGCGATGATGATGCCGGGATTGGTGCAAAATTGTCCTACACCTAATGTTAGCGAGCCAGCATATTGCTTCGCCAATTCAGCAGCAGAAGCTTCTAATTTATTTGGCAATAAAAAAACAGGGTTAACACTGCCCATTTCGGCAAAAACAGGAATTGGCTCGGGCCTTTTTGCTGAAATTTCAGCCAATGCAGTCCCAGCGCGGTAAGAACCTGTAAAACCAACCGCCTTAATAATCGGATGGCTTACCAGGAACTGCGACTCTTCATTGGTTTCAAAATAAACATGTGAAAAAGTGCCTTCCGGGAAATTGCTTTTAGCAACCGCGCGACTGATGGCGTCGGCCATAATCTGAGAAGTTTCGGGATGTCCCGGATGCGCTTTCACCACAACCGGGCAGCCTGCCGCAATGGCACTGGCTGTGTCGCCTCCTGCTGTTGAGAATGCGAATGGGAAATTGCTTGCGCCGAAAACGGCAACGGGCCCTAATGCAATGCTTGTTTTGCGGATATCTGGCTTGGGAGGCGTTCTTTCGGCATTTGCTGTGTCGATGCTCGCGTCCAGCGGGGCGCCTTTTTCAAGTGCTTCGGCATAGCTTCTCCATTGGAAAATCGTCCGGGCTTTTTCGCCGGTTAAGCGTGCTTCGGGCAGGTTGGATTCTGCTTTGGCTGTTGCAATGAGTTCAGGACCAATGGCTTCGATTTCATCCGCAATGGTCCGCATCAGCGCAACACGCTTTTGGATTGAATGTTTTTTTATAGTTACAAAAGCTTCAAGAGACTTTTGCAATATGGCTTCCAGTTGTTCTTTTGAAGTTGTCATGGTTGGTTAGGATAATTTCTGTTTGTAAAAGTCGCAAAATGAATGCTAATCCAGCTTTAAAGTAAAGCCGGATTACGTCATGCGACAATGTTATGCAACAGAAACTTCCGAAGACAAATTCAAATAATCTGGCAATGCAGGCTGAGAAGCAATGGCTTCATCAATAATTGCAAGCACTCTTTCACGCTCTGCGCCTTCCAGAACTAGTCTTGGCGCACGAACAAATTCAGATCCTATGCCTGCTTTTGTAGCAGCAAGCTTGATGTTTTGAACCAGCTTTGGATGAATGTCCAGTTCAAGCAAGGGCAGATACCAACGGTAAACGGCCAAGGCTTCTTTATATAAACCTGCTTTTACCAAATTGAAAATCGCAACGGTTTCTTTTGGGAATGCATCAACCAAACCACCCACAACGCCGTCACAACCTAACATTACTTCTTCCATAATCAATGTATCCACACCGCAGAACACTTTGAAACGGTCGCCGAAACGGTTGTAAAGGCGGGTAACATTGCTTACATCACGTGTCGATTCTTTGATGGCGTGCACATTCGGAATCTCGGCAAGCTGCTCGAACATTTGCAACGTCACCTCGATTTTATAATCCACCGGATTGTTGTAAATCATCAATGGCAAGGAAGTGCTTTGCGCGATGGTTTTAAAATAAACAACCGTTTCATGATCGTCTGCTTTGTAACGCATCGGAGGCAACACCATCAGACCGTCTGCACCCGCAGCTTCGGCTTCTTTGGCAAGGCTTACCGCTTCCGCAGTCGATTGCTCGGCAATGCAGACCACGATCGGGAAATCCTGCGCGACGATGCTTTTGGCATATTTAACAAGCTCCACTTTTTCAGCTTTTGTCAATGTGCTTGCTTCGCCCAGTGAGCCGGAAACGATAGCGCCGGTTACGCCGGCTTCGATCTGCACTTCCAGATTTTTGCGGAAAAGATCAAAATCAATGCTGTCGTCTGATTTGAAAGGCGTTAACAACGCCGGAAATACGCCCTGCCAAGATTCCTTGTTCATATATTGGTTATAATTAGGTATGAGAGATCTGATTTTTTGTCAAAGTTAATTGATCAGTTATCCGTAAACATTTCTGGTTTTAATCAATAATATACGGATTTTAACATAAAATTAGCGCCTGCAACTGCATAAGGTTATAATTTATGGATAAAGTGCGCTAAGCCTGTCAATATCTGATTTTTACGGACATTTCAAAAGTCAAAACAAGGACTCCAACCGCAAAAACGGATTTTAATGCCTATTTTTGACACAAATTGGCACTTTGTGTTGTTACTAAATTACCTATTCCTGCTAACCTGGATCATTAACATTTAACATTACTATGTCATCTTTCGAAAATGGAAGTCCACTTCGCGTACTCGTAGTCGGTTGTGGCAACATGGGCGCTTCCCATGCATTTGCATATCATTCTTTGGACGGTTTTGAGATCTGCGGGATCGTTTCAACCGGCAAAAGCAAAGAAGTTTTGAATGAAAAACTGGGTGGCGGTTATGCGCTTTTCAGCGATTATGACACTGCTTTGAAGGAAACAAAACCGGATGCGGTCTGCATTTCTACTTACCCGGACACGCATGAGGATTTTGCTGTAAAAGCATTGGAACATGGCGCGCACGTTTTCATTGAAAAACCACTTGCTGACTCAGTTGAAGGTGCCAAGCGCGTTGTGGAAGCTGCGAAAACGGCTGGCAAAAAAGTGGTTGTGGGCTACATTCTTCGCGTTCACCCATCTTGGGAACGTTTTGTGGCTGAAGCGCAAAACCTGGGTAAGCCATTGGTTATGCGCATGAACCTGAACCAGCAAAGCCACGGATATATGTGGGGAGTTCACCGGAATCTGATGAAAAGTCTGAGCCCGATTGTGGATTGTGGTGTGCATTATATAGATGTAATGTGTCAAATGACGCGTTCAAAACCGCTTCGTGTGAATGCGATCGGTGCGCGGTTGACGGAGGACATTCCTGCTGGAAATTACAATTACGGTCAGCTGCAAATTTGGTTTGAGGATGGTTCTGTGGGCTGGTATGAAGCAGGTTGGGGACCAATGATCAGTGAAACGGCATTTTTTGTAAAAGACGTGATCGGACCGAAAGGAAGTGCTTCTATTGTCGCCAAAGATGCGGGCGGAACGGGAAAATCTTCTTCAGTTGAAGCGCATACGAAGACTGAATCCATTCGGGTGCATTATGCGGATTTGAATGATAAAGATGAATTTGTTAAAGAAGATTCGTGGATCAACCTGGAAGACGAGCCGGATCATCAGGAGCTTTGCAACCGTGAGCAACGTTATTTCCTCAATGCGATCAATGATGATTTTGACTTGACTGATCACTTGCAGGATGCGGTGACAAGCTTACAAATTGCGTTCGCTTGCGACGAATCCGTGAAAACCGGACGCACTGTGGATCTGGTTTAGTGGTTTTAAATTAAATATTTGCCTTGTTACTGATCGGTTACAAACTGAAAAGTAGCAGGGCTTTTTTTATGTAAACGAGCGGTTAACTAATTGATTTCGAGTCAAAATTGGTTAAAAATGAGTCGATTTGTGCAAACGTTTGCACAGATTATTCAATTTTTTATCTTATCGTTATTCGAAATTTATTGTTAATTATTATAATATTGCAACGTGTTTTTAAGACTTTTAAAAATCCCCGGTTGAATGGCTTATGTAATGCACATTTTCAACAAACAGAAAGTCACGTAAGAAAACTCAGAACTTTACACTCTGACACCCCCTACTTTTAAATTAACTGTTGTCGCGTTTGCAAATCCAAATTGAGTAACCAGCGATACCCTAATGACACTGAAACCGTCAAAGCCAAAATTATGCATTGTGCAACAATTGAATTAATTAAATAATTACCATAATTTAATACATATGCAATAATCAAAGTCCTCACCATTTAAACTACTAATTTATGAAGAACAGAACACCCGGTTGCTTAAATTCTAATTGAAAACATTATCCATTGCTCAGATTATATGAAAAACGTTTAACCAAATTACCTACATGAAAAATACCGATACTAATCAATGGGTGTTCCGGATACGGAATATCCGGAATGCCTTATTTCTACTCCCCGCTCTTTCGAGCCCATTGCTGGCAAGTGCCAATCCAAACATTGCCGCTGGAACCATCGCTTCGATCAAAGTTGATAAAACACTTAAAGGAAAAGTAACAGATAAAGATAACGGCGAGGGATTGCCGGGTGTGAACGTGGTGGTGAAAGGAACCAGTACGGGTACTACAACCGACGGTTCTGGAAATTACAGCCTCGTGGTTCCGGAAAGCGGCGCTACACTGGTTTTCAGCTTTGTGGGCTACATTGGCCAGGAAGTTGAAGTGGGCAACCGCACTACACTTGACCTTGCATTGGTTTCTGACTCAAAAGCATTGAGCGAAGTGGTCGTGATCGGTTACGGTACCGCTAAGAAATCCGACTTGACGGGTTCTGTGGGTTCCGTGAAAGAAGATCAATTGAAAGAGCGTCCTTCTCCGTCACTGAATCAAGCTTTGCAGGGAAAAATTTCCGGGGTGCAGGTAAACGTTAACTCGGGTCGTCCGGGTGGCCGCGCAAACATCCGTATCCGCGGATTCAGCTCCATTAACTCATCCAATAACCCGCTTTACGTGGTGGATGGAGTAATGCTTCCGCAAGGTAACCAAAACCAGCAAAGCCAGGCCATTGACTATATCAACCCAAATGATATCGTTTCAGTGGAGGTTTTGAAAGATGCTTCTTCAACTGCCATTTACGGTGCGAGAGGTGCGAATGGTGTTATTTTGATCACCACCAAAAAAGGAAAAGCAGGTGAAAGTACGATCACTTACAGCCTTGATCTTTCTGTTCCATTCACCGGTCCGCAACGCGCCGAGACATTGAATGCGAAAGAATATCTTGCTGTGGAAGATCTGGCATATGCCAACATCAAGAAGTATGACCCAGCTGGCTGGGCATCGGGCAAGTATGCGCCGCAAGATCCAAAAGTTCGCCGCGCCGCTTTGAATGCTGCTCACCCTGATGTGTTCAGCGTTGACGCACAAGGTAACTTCATTCCTAACTACGACACCGACTGGTGGAAAGAGTCGACCCAGAATAAAGTGGGACAAAACCATCAGCTGGGTTTCAGCGGTGGTACAAATAAAACCACTTACTCGTTGTCTCTAAACTATCGTGATGATCAGGGTTTGATCAAAACATCATACATGAAACGTTATGCAACACGTTTGACGATTGACGATCAGGTGAAAAAATGGATGCGTATCGGTGGTACATTGAGCTACAACAACCAGGCTGAAAACCTTGTCGATATCAACGATGCGGTTCCACGCCAGATGGTGGAAGACTTCCCATTCCTTCCTGTGAAATATCCTGACGGAACTTATGCCAACAACCGTGACTATCCGCAGGCCGAAGGCTCTTTCAGCTCGGTACACCGTTTGAATGGCCGTAAATACAACCAGAATACGCAAACTACTTTGGGTAGCCTTTACGCAAACCTGAACCTTGCTCCTGGACTTGAATTCCGTTCGGTATTGGGTGTGAACGTACTTTCTCAGGAATATAATGAGTCACAGACACGTACATTGGCGATCAGTGAATTTGGTACAGCTGGCAAAGCAAGCCGTAAAGAAACATTCTGGTCATTTGAAAACTACCTGACTTACAACAAAACTTTCGGCGGCATTCACGCTTTGACTGCTTTGGCGGGTATTTCTTGGCAGGAAACGAACATTGCGACAACTGGTGCGAGCGTTCGTAACTTCTCTACTGATTATTTTAACTTCAATAACCTTGGTGCTGGTGCAACCCTACCAAGCGTTGGTTCCGGTGCTTCACGGTTTGCATTCAACTCTTACTTCGGTCGTTTGAACTATACCCTGAAAGAAAAATACCTGCTTACATTCACAGGTCGTGCTGACGGTTCTTCGAAATTCGGTGAAAACCATAAGTTTGCATTCTTCCCATCTGCTGCATTGGCGTGGAAAGTATCTGACGAAGAATTCCTGAAATCGCAAACGCTGATCTCCAACCTGAAGGTGCGTACAAGCTACGGTTTGACTGGTAACTCGGAAATTCCTCCGTACTCATCATTGTCATTGCTGAGCGCCAACTACGCGACGATTTATACTGATACCCGCGTGAATGGTACAGGTATCAACAGACTTGCAAACCCTGATTTGAAATGGGAAAAAACAGCACAAACTGACGCAGGTGTTGAAGTTAGCTTCCTGAAAGGCAGAATTTCTCTTGAAGCAGATTACTATTACAGAAAAACCACGGACATGCTTCTGGATGCACCAGTTCCACGTACCAGCGGTTATGCTGTAATCCGGAAGAACATCGGTTCAATGGAAAACAAAGGGTTTGAGTTTTCTTTGAACACGACCAACATCGAAAGAGCAAACTTTAGCTGGAACACGAACTTCAATATCTCGTTCAACAAAAGCAAAGTGTTGTCACTGGCTACACCATCTGACATTTTCGGAGTGGGCGGACCTGGTATTACCAACCAAACCAGCGTGATCCGTATCGGTGAGCCGGCAGGTGCATTCTGGGGACTTACCCGTCTGGGAACATGGAGCGAAGCTGAAAGAGATCAGGCTGCGAAATTCACCAGCTATCGTAACAACCTTACAATGTTGCCTGGTGATATCAAATACAAAGATTTCAATAACGACGGAGCAATCACAGATGCTGACCGTACCATTATCGGTAATGGTAGTCCAAAGGGCTGGGGAACATTGTCGAACACCGTTCGTTACGGAGGTTTTGACCTGACATTTGATATGCAGTTCTCTTACGGAAACGATGTAATGGATATGAACTTGCACGCAAGTGAAGACCGCGTATCTATCGCAAACAGCTATAAAACAGTGTTGGGCGCATGGACTCCAGAAAACCAGAATTCACAAATTGCTGAGATCCGCGAAACTCGTGCGGGTTATGTAACGAACGTGGATACGCACTGGATTTTTGACGGATCGTTCCTTCGCGGAAGAAACTTGTTGCTGGGTTACAATGTACCTTCGGAAGTAGTTAGCAGAATTAAGCTGAGCAAATTGAGATTGTACGTATCTGCTCAGAACTTCTTCCTGCTTTCGCCTTACAAACTGGGCGACCCAGAAGCTACACCAATTCGTGGTGGTGATTCTGACAACGTCTTTTCACAAGGTATGATCTGGCACGGATATCCAAAACCAACCACATTCATGGCTGGCTTGCAGATCGCATTCTAAGAACAGGATATTAAATTTTATTGAAAATAGAAACTTGACATGAAGCTAAATAAATTAAGAAATATAGGTACAGCAATCCTGTGCGGCGCTATCTTACTAGGCCCAACCAGTTGCTCGGACTTCCTGGATGAGCAAGATCCTTCCAACCTTACGCCGGAAAGCTATTACACCATTCCGGATCACGCCGAGGCGGCAGTGGCTGCAACTTATGCAGGCATGCGCTTCTACGGTGACGGCGCGGGTATTTTCTCTGCCAACTGGCAATTGCTGGAAGCAGTAACAGGCACCGCTACAACTGAAACTGGTCAGAATTCTGACTTGAACAACTTGTACTCCCTGACTTACGATGGTAACACGGGACACATTGTAAACTGGTGGAACGGATTATACCGGATGATCGCCAATGCCAACCTGGCAATCGAGAAGATCCCGACGATCCCATTCCTGGCGCCTGCAACAGAAGCTCAAAAAACCAAATTGATTGGCGAAGCTCGTTTTCTGAGAGCGTGGGCTTATTTCTATGCAGTAAGACTTTGGGGCGATGTGCCATTGGTAACAAAACCACAAACGGCTACATCGGAAGACTTCTTTTCAAAAAGAGCTTCTCAGGAAGAAGTTTACAAGCTGATCGTAGAAGATTTGCAGGCTGCTGAGGCTGCGGGTCTCCCGGTTTTCGAATCCAGCGGTCGTGCTACCCAAATTGCTACCAAAGCATTGTTGTCAAAAGTGTATCTGACAATGGCCGGGTTCCCGTTGAGCAAAGGTGCGAGCCACTACAAGCTTGCTGCTGACAAAGCTTTTGAAGTAATTACTTATTCAAAAGCCAATCCTACGACTGTAAACCTGTTCCCTACTTACAAAGAGATTCATACAGAATCACTTAAAAACCGTCTGGAACATTTGCTGCAAATTCAGTATAACGTGTCCGTGGCAGCTTTCCCGTTGAATGACTACTTCCCTAACTTCAAGGCTGTAACTTATTCAGGCCCGGGTGGAACAGGAAGTACGATCCCGACACCTTCTTTCTACAATTCTTTTGATGACAAAGATTTGCGCAAGAAAGATCAGGAAGGCTGGTTCTACACGACTTACTATACGAATGGAAATGGTGCGAAATTTGATCTGGGTGCACCTTATGTATTCAAGCATTTCAACCAGGCTGCATTGGGCGGACCGGGCATCACCCCTACCCGTAACAACAACCTGAACGTAAACCTGATCCGTTACGCCGAAGTACTTTTGATATATGCAGAAGCACAAAACGAACTGGGCGGACCAACTGCGGAAGCTTACGCGGCTTACAAAAGAATCCGCGACCGTGCTCAGCTGACTACGCCGGCAATGGCTACATTCACGCAGGCTTCTTTCCGTGAGGCGGTATGGCGCGAGCGCTGGTATGAATTCTGCTACGAAGGCATTACCTGGTTTGACATGGTTCGGTTGCGTAAAGTGTTTAATGAAAAAACAAAAGGATTTGACAATTTCGTAGGTCACCTTAACCTGAATGTTGGATCTGGTGTTGCATTGCAGGAAAAACACTTGCTGTTCCCGTTGGGAATCCAGGAAATGAAAAACAACCCTGGCTTGACTCCTCAGAACCCAGGTTACAATTAAGACTTAGAATATGTTTGCTAAGAGCCGGTTCAGTTTTTGGACCGGCTCTTTTTTTATGCAATAAGGATAGCCGCAACAGCGTAATTAAAGTTAAATTGAACATTCAGTCGGGTTTTCAAATTAGGTTTATGCCAAAGACGCTACGAACACATTGCATTGTTTTATTCAAAAGCTTCACAGCAATTGTTGGCTTTCTTTTTGCGGCACTATTGCTAATGTTGGCCTGTTCTGCAAATGCGCAAATAACTTTAACCACGCCCACCACGAATCAGATCGTCCAGCGCGACACGGCAGGATCAGCTCAAATTGCTATAACTGGTTATGCTTTTCAACCTTATGCAAGCATTGAAGGACGCCTCACGCCCATTGAAGGCAATGTGCATAAAGTCAAAACCTGGACCTTTGACGAGGAGCAGATCCGTCAGGGATTTCTAACCGCATTGATTAAAGCAGAAACGGGCTGGTATCGCCTCGAAATCTCCGCCATCAAGCGTAATGGCGGCATTGATTCTGTTTCGGTGGCTAGGCTTGGCGTAGGAGAAGTCTTTCTTGTAGCGGGAAACTCCAATGCAATGGGCTTGCCTGGGTTAGGAGCGAAAAGTGCTTCTGATCAGGTGATTTCCATGAATGCCGTGAATAAAGCATTGAATGCAGATAACATCACTGTTGCGCCGAATGCGCCCATGCCGAAACCTTCATTTGATGTTTTGTCAAAAGATAATTTCATTTTTCCTTCCGGTGAAACGGCCTGGTATTGGGGAGAATTGGGTGATATGCTGTCGAAAAGACTGAAAACGCCCATTCTTTTTTTCAATGCAGCTTGGGCTGCGGCTAATTCGGAAAGTTACCGTGATGCGGCTTCTGGGAAGGATGCTTTTAATCCTTATGTTGGCAAATCTTGGCCAAACAGACAGCCTTACTCCAACATTGTTAACACAATTCGCCACATGAATTCGTGGCTCGGCATTAGAGCGGTGCTTTGGTCGCATGGTGAAAATGATGCGCAGTTGAAATTCACAGAGCAGGGTTACTTTACCAACATTCAAACTTTAATCACAAATGCGCGAGCCGACGCAGGTTACAATGTGCCCTGGATCATTGCCAAAAACTCGGCCAGCAACATTATTAAAGAGCCCTATTTGCCAATCATCAATGCACAAAACAGGCTGTCCTCATTAAAAGGCTTCAACACATTCCCCGGCCCAAATCTGGATACGATCCAAATTCCACGCCCCGTTTCAGAGCATTTTGAAAATGTCTCGGGCGGCATTCAGGGACTGACATTGGCTGCCACAGCCTGGAACCGCGCATTGACTGACTCTCTTTTTAAGAAAATTATCCCTTTACAGCCTGCCAACTCGATCCACACAGGCGTAACGCCTTCCACCGCTTTTCCCGGTGCATCTTTTTACATGGGTTACAAAATCCTCGGCACGAGCGAAGAAGGACTTTCCTTGCGAGCAGAATTATTTGATGAAAACGAAAAGTTCGTAGACACTGTGGGCATAGGAAGTGAAAATCCTTTGCTTATCAACCTTCCAGTTAATCTTGCGGACGGAAATTACAGCATTCGCCTCGCGGGAACATCGCCTAATCTTGCAGGAAGCTTTTCTACATTATTTTATGTCAATTCCGCTTACAGGTCTGTACAGATTGTAAACTCAATTTATGCGGTTAAAACAAATCAAAGCATTAACCTGAACTGGTTAACATCCGCAAGTCCGGGCATGCACCTTCTGATTTTGGAAAAAACAACAGATGGCGAGAATTACACAGATTTGGAACAATACAACGTTCCTGATAATGGAAGAAGCTCAGGCTTGTATGCTTACACGGACACCCAAACCGATGCAAAAACGATATTTTATCGCGTGAGAATGGAATACGTGGATGGTCGCTTCTCCTATTCGCCCATTGTGACCATTCTCGAACCTGGCGCGGTGCCAAGACTTATTACCTTCCCTAATCCCGTGACCAGACAAGCATTCTATATTCAAACAAATGAAACAGGCTTCGCTCCACAATTCGCTCTTTTCGATGTAGCCGGACGCGAGCATCCCATCTTTATCTCGGATCGCGAAATCATTGGTTTGTTAGCCATTCGCCCGATCCATTCATTGCCAGCTGGCATTTACATATTGCGCATCGTTACAGAAACCGGCGCTAGCACGCAGAAAATGGTTGTCATCGATTAACACAATGACAATCAATCATTTCCAACGATTTCTTGAAAATTGGTGTCAATTCTGAAAACAAACCAAACCCTGATCCTCATGAGAAGCTCTGCATTGATTTTCGCACTGATGATTTTGTTAAGCTCTTGCAAAAAGGATTCCTCGGATGTCACTCCCGACGGCCGTGTGCTTTCAGATATTGCGTTAAAAGATTTTTTCATCACCAGCATTGCGTTTGACAAAAGAGGCAATGCCTGGCTCGGAACGCTGAGTCAGGGATTGATCAAATTCGATGGTGTAACGGCCAAAATTTTCGATTCGTCCAATTCCATCATCACAAAGGCCGCTATTATGGACATTGAAGTTGATAAGGCTGGTAATGTTTGGATCGGCAGCAATGATCTGATCAAATACAACGGATCAAAATTCACGAGATTTGAAGCCAGTGCATTTGGCCTTCCCAAAAACTCAGTCCGGTCCATTGCAATCGATGCCAATGATGACGTTTGGTTTTCTTGCAGCAGTTTTCAATCAGGCGGATTGGTGAAATATGACGGATCAATATTCAAAACCTTCACTCCGGCCAATTCCAAACTGCCAGGAAATTTAATACAAGACATTAAAGTTGACCAGTCCAATCAGGTTTGGGTGGCGCTTAATGATGGCGCTGATGACGGCTCCCTTGCCAAAATAGGCCCCGATGACATCATTTCAGTTGTTGGATCAAAAGAGTTAGGCTTTAAACCTTATTATTTCGGAAACATTGCCGTCAACACAAACAATGAACTGGTCGCGTCCATTGATTATGGCTTGTCGAGTTTAATGATCGCCGGAAGGCCACAGATTTTCAAGTTCAATGGCAGCAAAGCGCAAATTGTTAGCTTGCCTGATGAACAATCGGTGATTTACAGCACCCAATCGATTTACTCGGATAAAAACGGAAATCTTTGGGCATCCTTTTCCGGCGCCGACAAGGAATATGGCATTTTCAATGGCAAAGAATGGAAATTCAAAAAATCAGGCACAAGCGGAATATTCGTCTTTGCTGAAAGCCCTAATGGCGAAATGTGGCTGGGAACCGGCGAAGGTCTTTATATTGTGAAATAAAAAAAAGCAAGCACTTTCGCGCTTGCCTTAGAATGTACACTTTGGCCGCCCGGCGGCGGAAGTATCAGTCTTCAAATAATCTCCCCAAACCACCAATAACCGAACCGCTTTCTTTTCCTGAATTAGGCCCCATCACGGCCAGGCGCTGAATCAATTTAGAAATCGGCATCGACTGGATCCAGCAACGCCCGGTTCCGCGCAATGTGGCCAGGAACATTCCTTCTCCGCCAAAGACCATTGATTTTAAACCACCGGAACGCTGAATGTCGAAGCTTAGCGATTGTTCAAAAGCAACTACACAGCCTGTGTCTATGCGAATGGATTCGTTATTCAACTGTCGCTCGATCACCACGCCGCCCGCATGCACGAACGCCATTCCATCGCCTTTGATTTTTTGTAATATAAAACCTTCGCCACCAAATAAGCCGGAGCCAAAACGCTGGTTGAAATGAATTTTCATGCTCGTTCCCATTGCAGCGCATAGGAAGCCATCTTTCTGGACGATCAGCTCATTTCCGTATATTTTGGAAAGATCAATCGGCATTACGGTCCCCGGGTAAGGCGCTGCAAAAGCGACTTTTTTCTTGCCATAGCCTCTATTTGTAAAGTGAGTCATGAAGAGCGATTCTCCGGTGATTAACCGCGTTCCTGCCTGGAAAATCTTGCCCATAATGCTCTGGTTCGCTTCCGACCCGTCGCCCATTTTGGTTTCAAACTGAATGCCGTCTTCCATGAACAGCATTGCGCCTGCTTCTGCAATCACGGTTTCGTTTGGATCCAGCTCAATTTCTACGACCTGGATATCGTCGCCAATAATTTTGTAATCGATTTCGTGAGAGATCATCTTTGCGTAAAAGGTTTAATTTGATAGTAAGCTGAACTGCAATGACCACTTGCTACTCTTCTTCCTCCTCCTCTTCCTCACTGGTCTTCTTCTTTTTGCGGGTCTTCCGGCCAGGAATGTCCTCCCGGTCGCGGAGCTTTTTGTCATCCACATTTTTGTTCAAAAATTCATTGATACGGTCCATATCAAAGCTCGTGGTGATCTCACCAAATGAATTGATTTGAATATCAAAACCATCCAGGTCTTTGTGAACCCGGGGCTTTTCCGCAGCTGGTTTGGTCGTATCGTTTGGTTTCTTCTTAGCCATGTGTCTCGCCGCAAAGCGGTCATTTCGAATGATTACTAAATTATGGAACCGATTACTCTTTTCAAGTCAGTTTAATTCCAACGGTTATATCACAATTATGCCAGGCGAATTTGCGCTGGTAAGCGGGTTAAGGCGTTTTCAAGCCTTGTCACTGCTTCATCTTTGCCCAGGATTTCCATGATCACCATCAGGTCCGGGCCATGGCCTTCGCCTGTTAATGCAAGGCGTAATGCCTGCATGATTTTACCCATTTTTATACCAAGCGATTCCATTGTTTCCGCCAGTTTCGCTTTAATGTGATCGGCAGTAAAATCCCCCTCAAATGTTGCTAGCGCATCTTTGAAACCGGAGATTGCATTAACTGCTTGTTCATCCCATTTTTTCAAAACCACTTCCTGATCGTAAGATTCGGGAGCGTTAAACAAAAAGACAGATTCACTGACAATTTCCTTTACAAAATGCACTCTATCTTTTAATAAAAACACAATCTGTGAAACCTGCTGATCCGAAACTTCAATTTGCGCTGCCTTAAAGAGTGGTTTTGCTTGCTCGATAAGCGTTGCATCGTCCAGGTTTTTGAGATATTGCTGGTTGAACCAATTTGCTTTCTGAATGTCGAATCTAGCTCCGGCCTTATGCACGCGGTCAAAGCTGAATGCGGCGATCAGCTCTTCCATATTGAAAAGCTCCTGCTCGGTTCCTGCATTCCAGCCTAGTAAGGCGAGAAAATTGGCCGTTGCATCCGCGAAATAACCTTCTTCTCTGAATCCTCTTGCTTTGTCGCCCGTGTTCGGATCGGTCCATTCGAGGGGGAAGATCGGGAAGCCTCCGAGATCTGCGTCCCGCTTGGATAACTTACCGTTTCCATCTGGTTTTAACAAAAGTGGAAGGTGCGCGAATTGCGGCATGGTGCTTTCCCAGCCTAAATATCTGTAAAGCAAAACGTGCAATGGAGCCGATGGAAGCCATTCTTCACCGCGGATCACGTGCGTAATGCCCATCAAATGATCATCCACAATGTTGGCCAAATGGTAAGTGGGCATGCCGTCGGATTTCAAAAGCACCTTATCATCAATTTGCGATGAATGCACCACAACCCAGCCGCGAATGAGGTCATTGAAACGAATGTCTTCCTTGGGCATGATCTTCATCCGGATCACATACGCTTCGCCGCTATCAAGTCTGGATTTGGTTTCTTCCGCAGACAATGTCAATGAATTCGTCATTTCCATCCGTGTGATTGCATTGTATTGTGCCGCAGCAACTTTGGCGGCTTCCAGCCGTTTTCTCATCGCATCCAACTCTTCGGCTGTATCGAAGGCATAATAAGCTTTTCCTTCGGCAACGAGCCTTTCTGCGTATTCGCGATACATTTCTTTTCTTTCCGACTGGCGGTAAGGCGCGTGTGGGCCGCCTTGCTGCGGGCCTTCGTCAATGGTGATTCCAAGCCATTGCAATGCTTCCAAAACATATTCTTCCGCGCCGGGAACGAAGCGGTTCTGGTCTGTATCTTCAATGCGAAGCAACATTTGGCCACCCTGCTGGCGTGCAAACAAATAGTTATACAAAGCAGTGCGAACGCCGCCTGCGTGCAGCGGGCCGGTCGGGCTGGGGGCAAATCTTACCCGGACAGGTTTATTACTCATTATAATATCTTAAATTTTACTGGATGATTTCTTGCGTCCTACTCGACCGCAACAACGGATATTTCCACATTCACGTCCTTAGGCAGACGCGCAACCTGCACGGTTTCGCGGGCAGGCGGTTCTTTGGTAAAAAAGCTGCCATAAATCTCATTCACAGCCGCAAAGTCGTCCATATTTTTTAGAAAAATCGTCGACTTCACCACATTCTGGAAACCCAATTTGGCGGCGCCGAGAATGTGCCCGATGTTTTGCATTACAATGCCCGTTTCGGCTTTAATGTCACCGGATTTGGCAAGCTCGGCTGCAATTTGACCCGAAACATAAAGGGTTCCGTTTATTTTGACGGCCTGGCTGTAAGGTCCGATCGGAGCAGGCGCTTTATCTGAAAATATGATCTCTTTTGGCATAACTTGAATGGATTTATGCCGTAAAAATACCAAAAATATAGCAGGAAGCCTGACTTAATTAACCTGAAAAAGTGCTTTCAATTCGATCGCATCCGCAGGTTTCATACGACCGGCCAAGACGAGCCGCAATTGACGGCGGCGAAGTGCGCTCAGATACAATTCATGTTCTTCAGTTGTTTCTGGTTCCAGCGGTGGAACCTCAATAGGGCGGCCGTTTTGATCCACGGCGACGAATGTGTAAAAAGCGCGGTTTGTGCTCACACGCTGCCCAGCCGGAATATCTTCTGCCCAAACTTCCAAAAAAACTTCCATCGAAGAATTAAATGCGCGGGTCACTTTCGCCTGCATCGTCACAATGTTACCGAGCTTAATAGGCTCTGTAAATGACACATTATCCACGGAAGCCGTTACTACAATGCGGTTCGAATGTTTCTGCGCAGCAATGGCGGCGCAGATGTCCATCCAATGTAAAAGCCTGCCTCCCATCAGATTATTCAATGTATTGGTGTCATTGGGAAGCACCATTTCGGTCATGGTAACCTCCGACTGATGCGGATGTTTGGGCTTTAACATATAAAGGATTGGTTTTTTAAAATTTAGGACAACGGGTTTTCTTGCGCTCCCTGGCTTGATGGCGGTTACCGAGCAGGTAAGTGCCACGTAATTGAAAGAATAAATAACTGTCTTTGCTTTTGGCACTTCCGCGGTTCCAGCCGGGCTGCCGAGGTTCGAGGCCAATTTCGGGCGAACGGTCTGAAAGTCGCCTGGCGAGGTCGCTGGGCAGTTGATCGGGATTGGGATAAAATGTGCTTACATCGTCCAGATAATCAGAATTCACAAAGTTGTTACAAAGCTCCAAGCCCAGACTTAACCGCTCTGTCGTTTTGACAGAAACACCAATTCCGGCTGTAAAAACCAATGGTAACCGGCTGTATTTAATGCCTTCCGTCCGCAATGGCGCCAGACTGTGCCATTCGCCGTCGATTTTTGCTTTTGGATTTAATAATGTAAACCCTATGCCTCCAAAAAGATAAGGATTAATGCGTGCGTGGCTATTAAATGAATACAAATCCGCCTGAATGCCCAGGTTAATGTCGGGATTGAAAGTTTTGAAAGAAAGGTTATTCTGCGCGTTTTTGGAATATTTTTGGTCAGCTGAAACTTTATAAAACCGCAATTCGCCGCGCGCGCTAACATGCTCTGTCAACCGATAAAGGCCACCGACTGAAATGGAAGGTCCTAATCCCAAATGCTTCATATTGATGCCATCGCTCAGATCGCCCATATAATAGGCCACGCCCACGCCCGCAGTCACGCTCATCACGCCAAAGGGATTGACGTATTTTCCGGATCGGCTTTGTGCAACTGCTTCCCACGCAGTCAGAAATGAAAGAATCAGGATAAATGCCTTGATAACAGCATATTTCGGGGAACGCACACTTCTCATTTTCCTCAGATAAAAGTTTTTGAATAGATCACTAATTGAAGAATGACAGAGAAGGAAAGTCTGTAAATATATTACTCTTAACCTGATTTGTTGCTTTTTGAAAAGTTACACAAACAAAAAAGCCGACAGAAGCCGGCTCTTTGTTCACTTATGTAGGAATGGTTATGCTAGTCTCTCTTAACCGAACTCGCTCCCGAAGTGCTCGAATGAATGTCTTTCGCTGAGCCGGAGTAACGAATGCTGCTTGCCCCGCTGGCTTCTGCATGCACGACATTGCTGGCAACCACGGCCGCGCTGCTCGCTCCTGACGCGTCAATGTTCACCGTTTTGGCAGAAAACTCTCTTCCCTTAAAAGAAGAAGCACCCGAAACTTCACCACTCAACATATCACCTTGTCCAACCAGGATGAGCGACGAAGCGCCTGACAAATCGAAGTTGACCTTGGGCGCTGAAAAGTCCATATTCACCTGTGAGGCGCCGGAAACTTCAATGTCCATATTTTTGACACCCGTAAAATGGGCAACATTGGCCTTGCAAGCACCTGAAAAGTCCACGCCGTCCAGGGAAGGCATGGTGATGTCGACAAGCACCGTTTTTCTGTTTTTATTCCAATTATTGCCTTTGTATCCCAAATGCAGCGCATCGCCCTTAACAGATGCTTCCAAATCGTCCAGATCTTCGCTGCGGCCGCTGGTTGAAATGCTGTATTTGCTTCCTTGCTTCACTTCAATCTTGAATGCACTGCCCATTTCGAGCTTGCTGAAACCTGATAAATTAAAATTTCTGGTTTCCTGCGCATGAGCAGCCACGGAAAACACAAGCGTCATCAGGACTGCAAGGGAGAATGCGGTTAATTTTTTCATGGAATTAATTGATAAGATGATTTTTGAAAAGATGTCTTGCGCGTGTAAAAAGTTGCACAGACGCTGATTTATTCCTGCACATTGATTCTGCTTGCTCCATTTGCATTTCTGGTCAGATTCGGGATGCGGCCCAGTTCTATTTTTGATGCGCCGGATGCTTCTACATCAGCATTTTGAATGTTCATTTCTGTGGCGACGATTTTACAAGCACCGCTTGCATCAATGTTCGCCGACTTGGCTCCGCCTTTCAAAAATGCCTTCGAAGCTCCTGTCACGCCAACCCTAAGCTGCTCGGTCTGCACATCAATTTCAGTTTGCGAAGCGCCGGAAATGTCCACATCCAGTTTACGAAGCCCTGTGAAGCCCGTCAGCCTCGTTTTGTTTGCTCCGGAAAGAGACACGCCGTCGATCAGGGGCATCGTAATGATCAACCCAATGCGTTTCCATTTGTCCGAATCGAAAATAGAATATTCAGAATTCCTTTTCACATGCAATGTTCCCCCATCAACCGTCACTTCCAAATCATCCACTTCTTCCTGGTTCTCGCTATCGGCCGAAACACTGAATGTTGTTCCCTGGCGCACCAGGATTGAATAAGCGCCACCAATATCGATTCTGTTGAATTCGCCGACCGGAAATTGTTTGATGTAATTTCCACGCTCGCCAAGCTCAATGTTGCTGTCGTCGTCGTTAATGTCAAAACTATAACTTTCCGAATCCTCATCACTGTTGCTTTCCTCAGCCAAAATAAATTTCGCAGGCAAGTTGATACAAATCAATCCTGAGTCGCTTTTCACCACCCAACGCAATTGATCCCAGGCAATTTCGCTGTTATCAACATCATAGCGTCTCAGCATCTGGTGTCTGCTTTCCCAGTGTGTCAGATTATGATAAAAATCGCGGGTCATGTTGAAGGGCTTGTTGTAAGGCAAATTTACCGTGATATCAATGCGCTGATCGCGAAAACGGCCACCCTTTCCAAACACAGGACCGTCGTTGAAAGTAAAAACCGAGTCTTTGACATCAATGTTATAGGTCAAAGCCAGCGCATTTTTCTCTGCATCTTCCCGCGTTGCACCGCGTGAAACCAGTCTTTTGTCCAACTTAACACTGTCTGCTGCGTTGTAACCTTCCAGACTGATCTGCACGTCCACATTATCATCATCATCCGTATAGTTGTGGTCCAACGTCAATGTGCCTTGCGGCAATGCGTAGAATGTTGATTGAAGCACTTCTCCGCGTCTTGCAAAATTCCTTTGGTAAGATATTCCACCGATTGTGCTGCCGATAATCCCTACGATCCAAAGCCCGAGTAAAGTGAGCCAAACCGTGCCGCCAACCACTTTTTTATTGGATAAAAGCGTTAATCCCAGCAAAAGAAAAGTAATGAATGGAATCGCCGAGGCTAGCAAAGCCGACAAAATCAGCGTATCAGGCAATTCCTGAAAAATCAGAAACGGGATCGGCAGATTGTCAAAGGGAACCGAATTGGTCACACCCAAAGCCACCGCACCGCCCACGACTAGTGAAAGCAATGCTATGACCGCCATTGCGATCAGTGAAGCACCAATTAAAATTCGCAATATCGGGCCGAGGCCTTTTAGTAATCGACCAAGCGCTCCTATAATGGCTGCAATGGCACGAAAAGGGAAAAGTAAAATTTTTGTTATGCCATGCTCTTCGCCCGATCTCTCGTCCAGATTCAGACTTTGTTTAATGTTTGATTCAATGTTGGATAATGTAATCGGCTCGCCTTGCATTTCCATTTTTTCAGTGAGCGTGTTTGCGACCGGCGCAATGACCCAAAGGATGATGTAAACCAAAACACCAGTTCCGAAAAGTAAGATGGATAACACCCAAAGAAACCTTACAACGCCCAGATCTACACCAAAATAAGAAGCGACACCCGCTGCAACGCCACCCACAACTTTGCGGTCCGGATCGCGATAGAACTTCTTGATTTTTGTATCTTCTTCCAAAGTCGTAGAACCTGGAAATGCAACCCACATGGCAATGTAAACGAGCACCATAAAGCCTGAAAGCGGGCCAAATTCATCCTCCATATCCAAGTTCATCATCCCGGAACCGGCCGGTAATCCAATCACCATGAACAAGAACGCAAGCCTGACCCAAATCGGATCAATGGTAAAGTAATTTGCAAGTCCGGCCGCAACGCCACCGATCAGTTTGCGACGCAAGTCCCGGAAAAGTTTCCGTGGAGCAGAAGTTGGCGAAGGCTCAGCTTTCGGAGCGCTATATGATGAAGAAGATGAGGCAGTTGTTGAGGAATAAGTTTCTTCTTTTGGCGCATAACCCTTAGAAGCAGCAGATTCCAATGGATCGGCAAGAATATCTTCTGCTTGTTCAATGGCCTCAAAGTCAGCCACTGTTCCCATTGCAGCAATGAGTTCGTCCACGTCAGAAAGCGAAATCACCTGCTTTGCTTCTGCTTTTTGTTTGTTCAAAAACCGCTCGGCAATCCTTCCTTCAATGTCAGATAGAATCTCTTTGCTGTCTGCAAAAGAAGAAAAATATTTCTGGATCGAAGAAAGATAACCTTTGAGTTTTTCGTAACCATCTTCCTCAATATGGAAGATAATGCCACCTATATTAATGCTGATTGTCTTTTTCATGATTGTAATAATCGAATGTCTCTAAATGATCAGTTAGGTTCAGGAAGATTGGAAGAAGCTGTTTTGCTCAATTCCTCTGTGCGGTGTATAACAGTTTGCACAGACTCCGCCAGTTCAAACCAGGTGGCTTGCATTGCATCCAGGAATATTTTCCCCTCATCAGTCAAAACATAATACTTTCTTGGCGGGCCCGAAGAGGACTCCACCCATTTATAATCCAGCCAGCCAGAATTTTTTAACCTGGTAAGGAGTGGATAAAGCGTTCCTTCTACAACCATTATTCGCGCAGAAGTCAGCTCATCCAGCATATCCGAAGCGTAAACCTCGCCCCTGGATATGATGTGCAGGATGCAGAATTCCAAGATTCCCTTCCGCATCTGCACTTGGGCATTTTCAATATTCATGTGGTTTCATGTGTTTATTAAATGTAACAGTTCATGGCTAACAGACAGGATTTTACCTTCTGGTATTACAAAGGTATACACAGGTACTTTGCGATGCAAGGTACTAGGCTAGAAAGATTGCTTGGATCGGATGAATGGTAACTTTGAGCGGTTGATCGGCAGAAAATTAGTATTAGCATCCTAGCCTCATTATTTTAAATTACATT
Organism: Dyadobacter sp. CY326; assembly: GCF_021390515.1. Classification (GTDB taxonomy): domain Bacteria; phylum Bacteroidota; class Bacteroidia; order Cytophagales; family Spirosomataceae; genus Dyadobacter. The sequence continues at coordinate 304,328 of NZ_JAJUXI010000009.1, read as the reverse complement.
TTGTAAAAAACATCATAACCTAACTGCCTTGATTAACCAGCCTGCACTCTACATGATCGCCGCAATGAGCGAAAACCGTGTTATTGGAAAAGAAAATCGCCTGCCCTGGCATTTGCCCGACGAATGGAAACATTTTCGGAAAGTAACCCAAGGAAAATCCTTCATTATGGGCCGGAAAAGCTTTGAAGCGCCGGATGCACTGCATTCAGATAATAAGAATGTGATCCTTACCTCTGACACTGCTCTGCCAGGCGACCCTGCCACATTATACGCAAAAGATATTCCTTCCGCGCTGGCGTTACTTTCTGGGGAAGATGCCGTATTTGTATTGGGCGGCGCTTCTGTTTTTTTGAAAATGCTGCCGCTCGCACAAAGGCTGTATTTAACAATTGTTCACGCGGAAGTTGAAGGCGACGCATTTTTTCCCTTTGTAAACCAGGATGACTGGGAACTGACGGGTTCAGAATTTCATGAAAAAGATGAAGGCCATGCTTATTCTTTTTCTATGAATGTTTACGAAAGGAAAAACACTGGCTGAGCATTGCCAATTCCATTAACACACTATGTATGCACATCACTATTTACCGGATCTTATTTTTTTGCATTCTGGACTTCCTGGCGCCAGTGTCGCTGTGTGCGCAAAAGTTGTTTGGAAACGAATGGATTATTCCCTCCAACTCTTACTTGCGCATTCCTGTTGTTCAAACGGGTTTTTACAAAATTTCAACCCAGGAACTCGTTAATGCAGGTTTTCCAATTGATTCCGGCAGCGTTGCAGGCTATCAAATGTTTCGTCGTGGAAAGGAATTAGCCATTGAAGTAATTCATAATCAAACCAATACGGGCGCTGAAATCAAGTTTTATGGCGAACGAAATGATGGTGCATTGGACACTGCTCTTTATGTAACGCCTGATGCAATCCCACACACGCATTACAGCTTGTATTCGGACACGAGCGCGTATTTTTTGACCTGGCAAAAAGGTGTAATTGGAAAACGAATCAGCAACAAAGACACAATTCCCGCGTCGGATTCCATCGATTATCATTTTGAAGCAATTGAAAAGCTGTTCATTTCACATTATGCGCCGGGAAATTTTTATCCGCCCGAAAGCGGCTTTAATGACGGCTCCGCATTGACAACTTACGATTATGGCGAAGGATGGACAGGGCCGGAGATCAAAGAAAATGAATCCTCCCGCTTTTCATTCGAGCTGGACAAAGCAGATGTTGAAAGGTTTGGCCAAGCGGAAGTTGAAATGGTTGTTGTCGGCAGATCTGCCGGAGAACATGCATTGGAGCTGTGGACGCATGGTCAAGCCGGATTGAAAAAAATGCTGCATGCCGTTAAGTTGGAGGATTTCAATTCAATAACTTTCAAAATACAGTTGTCAGGGGAAGATTTGAAGACGAATAAATTGGAGTTTGAGTTATTATCCAATGCGAGCAAAGGCAGCGTTTCGGTCTCTTACATTAAGATAAAATATCCCCAAAAAGGCGCGAAACGTGTTTTTAATTCAATGCCGATTTTGAAACCACGATTGGTGAAATTCAGCAACATTAAGCCTGATAAAGTCGATTACCTCATCTTAACCCATCCTGCGGTGCGTGAGAAAGTAAACGGCGCTGACCCGGTTGAGGCATATGCAGCATATCGTGCTTCTTCGGCTGGCGGAAATTACAAGCCATTGATTATAGAGAGCGAAGCGGTTTTTGACCAATTTAATTATGGCGAACCCGGACCGTCAGGCTTAAAAAACTTGATTTCCTGGTTTGCGCAGGCTGGACATTTAAAATTCGTTTTCCTGATTGGAAGATCCATTGATCCGCAAAAAGCTCGCAAATCGCAAGACGCCCGAATAACAGATTTGGTGCCAAATGCTGGCTGGCCCGGATCAGACATTGCTTTGGTCATGGGTCATGATTCCGCCTCTGGGTTGAACCCGATTGTAGCCATTGGACGGCTTAATGCATTGAATGCTCAGCAAGTTGCCGATTATTTAAACAAAGTAAAAGCAATGGAAGGCGAACCTGCTGATGCGCCCTGGCGGAAAAATATTTTGCATCTGAGCGGCGGGCGATCTCCTGAAGAACTGTCGACTTTTCTGGATTATGTGAAGTCTTTTGAACAAAAAATTGACCATGCTGCATTGTCGGCGAATGTTGAAACAATTTCAAAAAAGACGACCGACGCGGTTGAAAGGCTTCCGCTGCATATTCCTATTAACAAAGGTGTGGGTCTGATCACATTGTTTGGGCATTCGAGCCTGGATGTGACGGACATTGACATTGGATTAGCCAGCGATCCGCAAGCGCAGATTCAGAACCATCCGCGCTATCCCGCGATCATTGTCAACGGCTGCGCTGCCGGCAGCATATTTTATTCAAACAGAGCGCTTAGCAACGATTGGATTCTCAGCCCAAATAATGGCGCCATTCTTTTTCTCGCGCACACTTTTAATGGCTTATCCACTGATTTGAAGCATTACACGGAAAGTTTTTATGAAGTTTTAGCGGATTCAAGTTTTACAAATCAACCATTTGGCATTATTCAAAATGAAGCAATCCACCGCAATTTGACCAAACACAAAAACATCAGCGCAATCATTACGGCTCAACAAATGGTGTTGCACGGCGATCCTGCAATCCGCATTTTTCCGAAAAACACAACATTGCAAGCGGGCAACAATGAGCCCGCATCATCGGGCATTCGTGCAATCAATGTTTTCCCAAACCCTTCTAAACATTTGTTTCACTTTTTTGTTGAATTTGAATCACTGGAAACTCCCAAAAATGTTAATTTATTCGTTTACGATTTGTGGGGAAGAAAAGTGAATGAATCTACATTTAAGGCAGATTCCCGAAAAAACGAGTGGCTGTGGAATCCTGAAAACCTCTCAACAAGCGTTTATTTGTACAGACTGGAAATTGACGATGGGAAAACGCCTATTTCACCGGCCGCCGAAAAGGCATTGCAGGGAAGATTGATTTGGCTGCATTAAGCCTGCCCATCCTTTTCTTTCCGTAAAAACTTCTTATTTTTGTTGATTATAAAATGACTTATCCACTTGAAAGAATACGGTAGTAACGTACAAAAACTTGCTGATCACATCGTTAAGATGGAAGATAAGGCAAAGCGCAACCTCTACGCGCACATTCTGGTTGAGCTTATGCGTCAGATCCATCCCAACATGCGGGATAACCAGGATTACACCAACAAACTTTGGGACGACCTGTACATTATTTCGGGATTTGAACTGGATGTTGACAGCCCTTTTCCACCGCCTTCGCCCGAAGCGTTAGGAAAAAAACCGCTTACAGTTGGTTACAATCAGCAAAATCTAATGTATCGACATTACGGCCGCAACATTGATTTGCTTCTCGAAAAGGCAATTAACACCGAAAACAAAGAGGATAAGCTGGCATTTGTTTCCTACATTTTCCGCCTTATGCGCTCATTCTTCAACACCTGGAACAAGGACAATCCGGAAGACAATGTGCTGCTTGGTCAGCTTGAACAGCTGAGCAAAGGCCAATTGCAGGAAGAAATTGATTATATCCGTGCAAATGGCCCGATCGAGGCCGCGCCAAAAGACCGCAATAACAGCAGCCAGGAGCGTAACCGCGGAAACAGCCATCAAGGTGGCGGCAACGGGGGCGGATTTAAAGCGCAGCCCAATCATAACTCCGAGCGGCAGGGAGGCAACAATAACCAAGGCAACTCCAACCGAAACCGGCCCAATAACAAGTTCGCAGGCCGAAATAATAACGGAAACAACAACAATAACAACCGGAATAACCGCAAAAAACCTGGAATTTAAATCCAGGTTTAATTTTATCCTGTCAATTGCCCAAAATCACCTATGGCTTCATTTAAAATAACCGGAGATAAACGTCTTAAGGGTTCCATCATTCCCCAAGGCGCGAAAAACGAGGCGTTGCAAATCCTGTGCGCCGTACTTTTGACCAAAGAACCGGTAACAATTCACAATATTCCGAACATTCGCGACGTCAATCAGCTCATTAATCTTTTGGGAGATTTGGGCGTTCGCAGGACCATATTAAACGAATCGTCCATTCGCTTTGAAGCGAGTGACATTAATCTGGATTATCTGGAATCAGATGCATTCCGACAAAAAGCAGCAGCGCTTCGTGGCTCTGTAATGTTGCTGGGGCCAATGCTTGCCCGTTTCAGAAAAGGACGAATTCCACGTCCGGGAGGCGATAAAATCGGCCGCAGAAGATTGGATACGCACTTTTTAGGTTTTGAAAAGCTTGGGGCGCAATTTAGTTATGACGAAGAAGACGGCGGGTTTTACAAAGTTGATGCCGCTAACTTGAAAGGCGCTTATATGCTTCTGGATGAGGCTTCTGTCACAGGAACAGCGAACGTTTTGATGGCAGCAGTTATGGCCGAAGGAACGACCACAATTTACAATGCTGCCTGCGAGCCATATTTGCAGCAATTGTGTAAAATGCTCAATAGAATGGGCGCCAAGATTTCCGGAATTGCTTCCAACTTACTGGTCGTAGAAGGCGTAACCCAGTTGAACGGAACGGAGCACACCATGCTTCCCGACATGATCGAAATCGGCAGCTTCATCGGCTTGGCTGCCATGACGCAATCAGAAATCACGATCAAAAACTGTCAGATTCAGCAGCTGGGCATTATTCCTGATGTTTTTCAAAGACTTGGGATCAAAATGGAGTTTCAGGGAGATGATATTTTCATTCCCGCGCAGGAACATTACCGCATTGAAAACTTCCTGGACGGTTCCACCATGTCTGTTGCAGACGCGCCTTGGCCTGGATTTACACCGGATTTGCTAAGCATTATTTTGGTAACCGCCACACAAGCGCAAGGAACAGTGCTGATCCATCAAAAAATGTTTGAAAGCCGCCTGTTTTTCGTGGACAAATTAATTGAAATGGGTGCTCAGATCATTCTCTGCGACCCTCATCGAGCAACCGTTATTGGACATAACCGCGAAACACAATTACGCGGAATCCGGATGACTTCCCCTGATATCCGCGCCGGAGTTGCGCTTTTAATTGCAGCATTATCCGCAAAAGGCGTCAGCATTATTGACAATATTGAACAAATCGACCGCGGTTATCAGAACATTGACGGTCGTTTGAATGCGATTGGTGCTGAGATTGTGCGTTTATAGTAGCGAGCGAGACTTTCCAGGTTTCGAAAACCTGGAAAGTCTTTACACATTATTTCTTCCCATAAGTGCATTTGCTATTATCAGCCTTCACATAGTAAGACTTGAAGTTGGTTGCCTTCGGGTCCATGCAGCCTTTCAGATCCAAAATTTCGACTTTCCTAAACTCAACTGGATGGCTTTCGCTTTGAAGTGAAATGGAGCCGTGGTCTAACAGCTTTCCGTCAACGATTAAGGACGGATCATTTCCACTTACATTGCCGCCGCCAAGTTGGGGTTTGTTATATTCCAAAACCATTTCCCCATTAGCGAAATGTTGGACCAATGAATCGCCAAGCACAAGCACTTCCGCTTTCACCCACTGATCACCGTTATAAGTCTGCGACTTGGAAGTGATGCAATGTTGCGTGATCAGTTTTCCATCCATCACCACATTCGTTCCCGGCGTGCAAAGGTTACACGTTGTGCGTTTTTTGCCGTCTCCGCCAAGTAATTGCACCTCAATGGACGCAGGAAAATCCTGATCTTTTCCCATGGTTGAAGCCGGTTGCCCGTGCACCATAATGCCGCTGTTCCGCCAAGCCCAACCCTCTCCTTTTGGCGCCTGTTCACCTACAAAACGATATTCTACGGAAATGCGATAATATGAAAAATCGCCTTTGTAAAAGATGTGCCCGTATTTCTGCTTAAAATCATCATACTTGTCGTAGCGAACAACCATTTTGCCATCTTCTACGCGGAATGTGTTCAAGTAATTGTCGTTCAGCTCGTAACCACGAATTTTAATATCCCAGCCGTCTAGATTTTTGCCGTTAAAAAGCTGTTTCCATTCCTGCTTATCGGCGTTTTTTTGTCCAAAAACAACGAAGCTGATGATGCTGAAAAAAAGTGTAAGTTGTAATTTCATGGATTAAGGATTAATGTGATACAAAGTAAACAGACGGTTGGTACAAATCTGGGACATCCAAAAAAATGTTTACTTCGTATTTATACAAAGCTTCTTGCTGTGTTGGCATACTATTTCTGCAACTTGATTTTATGAGTTTAAAAACAAAAGAAAAAATCACGCTATTCTGGTTTCGACGCGATTTAAGATTGCATGACAATGCCGGATTATACTATGCATTGCGGTGGAAAACGCCGGTTGTTCCCGTGTTTATTTTTGACAAAACGATTCTGGATGACCTTGATAATAAGGAGGATAGGCGCTTGACGTTCATTCATCAGAACGTTGTTGCGTTACAAAAAGAGCTGAATCAGATCGGGTCTGATATTCTTGTGTTTTACGGTCACCCAACTGATGTTTGGAAAGAACTTAGCGAGCAATATGACATTGCCGAAGTGTTTACAAACACAGATTATGAGCCTTATGCAACGGAAAGGGACACCGCCGTAGCCAAAATTTTGCACACAAAAAACGCAGAACTGAAAGCTTACAAGGATCAGGTTATTTTTGAGAAGAAAGAAATACTCAGTGCCCAGAACACGCCATACACGGTTTTCACGCCTTACAGCCGCATGTGGAGACAGCAATGCAATGATTTTTATCTGTCATCCTATCCCAATGAAAAGTATTTCAAAAACTTCCTGAAATGGACCGGAAGTGAAATTCCGACCTTGGAACAAATGGGTTTCAAGCGCACGGACGAAGATTTCCCATCCAGCAAAATCCCTGCTGAATTGCTCGAAAACTATGAAAAAGGAAGAGATTTCCCTGCTATGGAAGCCACGAGTCGCATTGGCATTCACTTGCGATTTGGAACGGTGAGCATTCGCGAGCTCGCACGATACGCGATGCAGCACAGCAATTTATATCTGAATGAGTTGATCTGGCGGGAGTTCTATCAGCAAATTCTCTCCAACTTCCCGCATGTGGGCAAAGGCAAGGCATTCCGGGCGCCATATGATGACATTGAATGGGGTTACGACAAAGATGCATTCCAAAAATGGTGTGATGGCAAAACGGGTTATCCGCTCGTCGACGCCGGAATGCGGCAAATGAATGCAATCGGCTTCATGCACAACCGTGTTAGGATGGTAACTGCGAGCTTTTTATCCAAACATTTGCTGCTTAACTGGCGCCTGGGCGAAGCTTATTTTGCCGAAAAATTGCTGGATTACGACATGGCTGCGAACAATGGCGGCTGGCAATGGGCGGTTGGATCGGGCACGGACGCTGCGCCTTATTTCCGGATCTTCAATCCCGAGGCCCAAGCCAAAAAGTTTGACCCAAAAGGAGAATATATCAAAAAATGGGTCCCGGAGATCGGCACTGCCGCATATCCGGAACCCATGGTCGACCATAAAATGGCGCGAGAACGTTGTCTCAAAGCTTATAAAAAAGCATTGGAAAAGTCGTAACTATTTGCCTCCCGCAATGACTATAAGCATATCATCCGGTTGCAAATATTGCGTTGCCATATCGAGCACATCCTGGCTTGTTGTTGCGTGGATTTGATCAATGTAATGTTTGAAGAAATCCGTCGGCAGGCCGTCCAGAAGCAATATTTTTTGGCGGTCAGCCACTTCGAATGCTGTGTTCAATGATCCTGCGAACTCGCCGCACATGAAATTTTTAACGGTTTGCAACTCTTCCTCGCCTACGAGCTCGGTTTGCAGGCGATATATTTCTTTCTTGATTTCGTCAATGGTTTGCTGGGTGAACTCCTTCTTCACATCCGTCCCGATCATATAATAACCTTCTTTGCGCAACGTTACGAGGTGCGACGAAATGCCGTAAGTCAAGCCTTTTTCTTCCCTGATATTTTTCATCAGCCGCGACCCAAAATATCCGCCCAAAATTTCATTTGTAACGAGCATTTTAAAGTAATCCGGGTGATGGCGGTTGAATAATCTGCGGCCCATCCGGATTGAAGATTGCACGCTTTCTGGCCTTTCGACCACCAGTTCAACATTAGCGTAAACAGTTTGCGCAAAGTCTTTTCCAGAAAAAAACGCCTCACTCACTTCGACTCTCCCCAGGTGTTCATTGACAATTTGAATGTCCGTTTCCTCAACCTGACCAGCCAGCACAACGGTAAACTTGCCGTTTTTCACAAACTGCTCATAGTGATTTCTGATCGCAGCCAGCGGAAGTGATGAAATTTGCTCCTCGTCCTGACTTTGTCCATATGGATGATTGCTGCCAAACAATTTCGCGCGAAATGCGGTTGTGGCGAGGTAAGCATTCTTTTCTTTATTTACCCTGAGATTTTGAATGTTGATATTGCGCAAATCCTGCAACTCCTTTTCAGGGAAACTAGGCTCATTAATCAACTCGCTTACAAGCTCTAAAACCTCCGGTAGGAACCTCGAAAGCGCATAAACGACGATTCCTATACGATCGGCAGTGTGGGTCATTTCGGTAAAAGCCCCTATCCTGTCAAAGGCTTCACTGATCTCTGCAGAAGTTTTATTTCTCGTGCCTTCCGAAAGCATTTTAATCGCAAAAAATGAAGCTCCTATTTCGCTTTCGAACCAGTTTCCAGCCTCGAAAATACATTCCAGACGGATAACCGGCTGGTCGCCAATATTGATCACATGCACCAATGTGCCGTTGTTGAGCGTGTAAGTTTGCGGATCCGGTAAATGAACTGATTTTATAACTCTAAATTCAGGGGCAATGGTGCGGTCAAGGATCATGGGCAAGGTTGAGTAATAAAAAAACGAATGACGTTACAATAACGCCATTCGTTTTGAATTAATGAATTTATAAACGCGCTTAGTTTTCTGTGTCGTTAACGTCCAACTTTTCTGCTTTATTCAAGCCAAGAGCAAGCGTGATTCGAAGCGTCTGAGCCAATGGGCTGCCTTGTGTTACCGGGAAAAGATAAGCAAAGTCAACTGAATATTTGTTCAGGAAATGCGCTCCGGCACCCGCAGTGAAATATTTCTGACCGCCTTTATTCTTGTTTTCTGTGTTGTAACCCGCGCGAAGTGCGAAGATATCATTGTACCAATATTCACCACCGACTGCCAGGCCAACTTCCTGAATTTCCTCTTGAAAACCGTCGGGAGCATCAGAGAATGAGCCAAACACGCCTTTAAGCACTGGAAGTGTATTAACATTTGTCACTCCGTCTGGCGTTGGCACCATTAGCTTTCTGGCATCTACAACAAAATTGAAGCGATTGCGTCCGTCCGCAGAGAATGATATTCCACCACCCAGTTTCAGGTTAGTTGGAATAAAATTTTCCGAGTCTTCAATTGAAGAATAACTGATTTTACCCCCTAAATTAGAAAGTACGGCACCTAACGTCCACACAAACTCTCCGCCCGTGTCATCATTGCGAATTGCTTTTCTATAAAATGCACTGATATCACCAGCCGCCACACGAGCGGGGCTGATCGACGTTCCAGCAACAAGTGCTGATCCTGCAAGGTTGGAAGAAATGTATTTCAATGTCAAACCCATCGAGAAGTTCTTGGCCAATTGGCGCGAGTAAGTTCCGCTGATAGCAAGCTCCCTGGATGTGAAATAACCATTTTGCGCTCCTGTTGAAGTTCTGAGATCCAGCTCACCATTGTTAAAATAGTTAACCGAAACGGCAACTGCCTGTTTGTCTCCAAGTTTTTTGTAAGCGGTCAAGTAGCCGAGCCACATGTCGTCTACAAGGTTTCTCAACCAAGGTGTGTAAGAAGCAGAAACGCCAAGGTCTTTTGTGTTATAAGGCAACTTCGCAGCATTCCAATATGTCGAGTTCGCATCAGGGCTAAGCGCAACCCCGGCTTCACCCATCGCAGCGCTTCTGGCGTCAGGAGCAAATGTTAAAAATGAAAGCGGTGAATGTGGAATTCTTTGTGATCTTGGAAGTATGGTTTGGGCTAAAATTGTACCCGTTGATAGGATGAAAAGAGAAGATAAACTAACAAAAAAAAGTCTCATAGAAATTGGATTTGCGATAGGAAGTGCTTTGAATCAGCTTCTTTAAAGGGTCAAAAATACAATGAAAGATAGTTAATACTAGAAAAATACTAAGTTTTATTCAACTATGGAGAACGTATGAGCTTTCCTGATTGCTGGTCGGTTGAGTTGTCTTTTAGCGACCTGATGCTTAATTGATACACCAGCGAAGTATGGTTTGGAATTCCCTGCCCCAGCTGCCTTGCACTGAATGACTCACGGAGAACCGACTCACTGTTATAATATTGCCTGTGGAATCCCTCCAAAAACTTCCCATTGTTTAAAAATATATTAAAAACTATTTCTACATCCTCATTTACTCTGTCATGACTCAGTTCAAATGATAGATCTTTATCGAATGGGTTTGGATAGACTTTAAGCGCGTTGAGTTTTATGCCTTTGACTGCACCTACTTGAAATCCGAACGCAATTTCTGAAAAGTTAGTATAACTATCCCATACTTTTACCCGAATTACATATTTACCGGTCGGTAAGTTTTCAAACGGATATGTGATCGTTCCTTTGCGGTAATCGTCAAGGTCAGCCGTGTAGTATTCGTTCAATGGGATAGTGAGCGTGTCGTTGATCACCATCGTAATTTGATGCCCGATTCCGGCGTTCGAAATGCTAATTCCGCTCTCATCACTGGCCGTCACATACATTACAGACGAAGGTGCGATGACGTCCCCTTCTTTGAAAGACATATCATTCATGTAAGCGGCCAGTTTGGGCGGCGTGTTATCATTGCCAGGTTTGACACTGCCACCGATTATGACATCCAGTTGCGCGCTCGCATCAGCCAGACTGTCTCCACTAACCGCATAAACGTTTGCCCTGCCAATTCCTGTACGATAATCAATGTCTTTGGGCATCACGAATTCACAAGTAAACTTCCCCTTAGTAACCTTTACACTCCCATCGAACAGTTTGCTGCGATACTCTGCATAATTTTCAGGATTTCCCTCATTGCCAAGTGTTTTGAATGTTGTTTGCTTGTCATATAATATAACCCGCACTGTTCCGTCGAAGAGACTGTCTTTTTTTGAGTTGTCAAAATCAAACACTTCACCGGTCAAGGTCACTTTTTTTAAGGCGCGGAGTGTGTCTGGTTTCTGGGCCCACCGGATTCCCTTTTGTGCTTCGGCCAATTTCATGGATGGATCGGCAAGCAATGTGAAATTCCGGTTCAAACTTCCCACAAGCGCCTTATTTTTTGTTTCTCTGAAAATATCCCCTAGTCTGCGGTTGAGCTGCTTTCTGGTTAATCCTTCGTAAAATGCTTTGCTTAACGTAAAATTTGTGCTGGAATATACCGGCCGTGTTGTGCTGATGGCACCAATTGCGGCGCCTCTCGGACTCAAAACCATTAATTCTGCTCCTGAAACCAGTCCGGGATCATCATAGCGACCAAAATCACAAGTTGCTGTAAACAACAATGGCAGATTATCCATCCCACGCGCAGCTTGCATGTCGGCAAGGGTTAGCACTTGCTCCTCTGCCCAGCCACTCACGCCGCCGTGTCCTGTGTAATTCAGGATCAATGTGCCTTCATTTATCTTTTTATTAATCAGCTTATTAACCTCAACCGCCCTCTGGCCAGCCGCGCCTGTGGTTTGCGGAAATGCGTCGATGAAAGCTCGTGAAGACATAAATTGACTTTGCACCAATTGCGCCAATTCGTCTGCGTGGCGCTGGTGAATGTTCCCGTCGCCATCGTCGGCTACAAATTGAATTGCATTGCGCCAGTTACCTAAAGCACGCTCCGAAGAGCCATATCTGATTAATTTATCAACGATTATCTTAGCCTCTGTAAGTGATTTAACGGGCAGTCTGCCTATGCCAATGTCAAGCGTCGCATCACCGGAAGCAGATTCCTCCCAACCGCCTTCACCCGTTTCGAGCAAACCATAATAATCATCTGACGAATAAGTGTAAACCGGATTGAGCGACTCTCGACTTTCATAAACCGGCACCCATTCACTGCGCTGGGCATCCGACTGGTTTTTCAGCGCATTTTTATAGTCAAATGCAGCATCACCAAACAAAAGCAAATATTTCAACTTGCCCGGTGTTTTTTGATAAAGCTGTTTTGCAAAATCTCTTATGGCAGTTAAATCCGGCTTTCCGGTGGCGTATTCATTGTAAATCTGCGTTGTTGTGACCACCAGCGTTTCGAGTCCGTCATTGCTTTCCCGAAAAGCAGCAAGTCTCTCAGCTTCTTGTTTCCAGGCAGCAGGCGTCACAATCAACAAATCTGGTGTTTTGTTTCCAATCAGGTTTTGAGGGTCAATTCTTCCTAAATAAACCGGTTCAAAGGCGTCATTTGATTCAAATCCAATGTATTGACTGATTTTTTTCCCACCTATTGTGCTGAAAGTCAGTATTCCGTCTTTTGCATTTTGTCCGACATTGGAAGGAATGGCTGCATTCGTCACGTTCCAAAGCATCCAGTCAGATTTGACATTGGCAACTTGATGCGTAATCGTGTCAGTCTTTTCCGGTAAAAATCTATATAACTGCTGGGCATCATAAGCGCGCAATGTGCGCTTCACTTGCAATGCAACATAATTCAAATAACCCTGGGCGGCACTTTGCCCGCCCCTATCGTAAGTGACGCCTATGGCCATAGATTCCAATGGCACATTGTCCGCTGCAACCGAATAAGTTGCATCCTCGCGAAGCGCTTTAATATCGTACGTTCCCGTGCTGATGGTTCCAATGGCCGCTTCCCCAATTTGCTTGCCATTCAATTGCCACAGAAATTTTGTCGGAACCTGCGCTGCACCAATGGCCGAAGTCCGCACTTTAATAGTGGATGACGGGACAATTCCCGGAAAATTTGCGGTTATCGTTAGAGGTGAATTGGCAAGATATTCACCCCACCATTCGCGGCCCGATTTCAATAAATTGTAAGTCTCAGATTCATGAAACCAGTAATCATCGAATTGATTGATAATCTTGCTTTTATCAGAAACAATTGTAGGCTGCTCTTTAACCCGCAAACCATTCTTCTGCCCGAATGTCAGAAAGTAAAAGCTTGAATCAGAATAAATGTTGATTTGGTGCCTGAGTTCGGCCTTGACTGAATCGTAAGTAACTGCATGCGGCGATTCGGCGAAAAAGTAAATGGCGTCGGTTTCATCAAATTTTCCGTCATCTTCGCCGGAAACCCAGATCGCGCTTTCCGCCAATGCATTGGAATGCAATGCATTATTCGCTTGCGGCAGCATCCCGCCTGGATGCCCAAAAATCTGTATCTGCTTTGGATTGATCTCACCAGGGTTTGCACCCAGCTTTCGAAGGAAATTTGCGTCAATGCGGTAAATTCCCGTGTTGCTAACCGCCAGCTTATGCCAGTTTCCGGATGCCAGGACCGAGTTTTCCTGCGCCAGCGCCGAGAAACAGAGCATTGATGCTAGATAGCATAACACCAATCTAAAAATCAAGCTTTGATGATTAGCATGCTTCAACCAATGCATGGGCTGGAATGGTGTAAAGGCGCTTGGAAGCTTTGTCCGTGCAAAGCACGCGCGTCCTCCTGAGCGAACCGCGGATGAATAATCTGTCTTGAAACACGAAGCTGCTGCCTTCATGCAGTTGAACAAGGGCAATTCTGGATGAATCGTTTTCCCGTTCATCGTATTTACGGATGGCGTTAAAAAGGATTTGGTCGCCTCCGGTTGAGGCCTTTGGATTTTTGGAATAACGAATTAATGCGCTAAGAATGTCTGCCGGAAAATGATTTTCATCCAGCACTGGTTGCAGCAAAGTTGAGAATTCCCGTTTCCATTCAATCCCATGTGGCGCAACGCGCTTTCTTAGACGAACTTTATAATGCGCATGAACCACGCAATGTGCCACTTCATGAAGGTAAGTGATCAGGAAATTGTATGGATTTAGGTTGACATTGACAGTGATTCTTGGTACAAAACCGGGTTTTACCGTAAAGTCACCCAACCTGGTGCGCCTTGGGCGCGAGAGGAAGAAATCGAACTTATATTGTTTGTGTAAAGACTCGCAATATGCAATGGCGGCCGGGGGGACATGCAGGCCAAAGGAGATGTTTTTCATTCCTTAAATAAAAAAAGAAAAGCGCTATTTTCATAGCGCTTTTCGCGAATTTCGACTTGTACGTCTAATTACTTAACTGAATCAGCAGCAGCTGTGTCTGTAGACATTGTGTCAACCGCAGTTGTATCAACAGATGGAGTTTCAACAGTTACAGCAGTAGTGTCAGCAGATTCGTCAGCTGGTTTGCTAGTACAAGCAGCGAAAGTTACCATCCCGGCAACGAACGCCAATGCAAATATTTTTTTCATTTCTTGGGTGTAATTAAGGTTCGATACAAATGTAGCAGGATTAATTCGAATATTCCCAACCTTTGGGATTGTATTTTTCCAAGAACTTAAAATTTCCTTAGAAAACACTCAAATCCCTTTATTTTATACAATTAAATCCCTAATTATTCACCTAAACACTTTCCGTTTTCCGATTGAACGCCTTGACGCAAGCGGCAATCTCAGGAAGCAGATTGGGGTTTTGTTCTATTCCGTTACCAACTACAATTACATCGGCTCCCGCATTCAATGCAATGTCGGCCTTCCCGTATGAATCAATTCCGCCACCAACAATGATCGGCGTGTCAACTGCTTGTCGCACGGCTGCGATGGTTTCGCCTGTAACGGGAAACTGAGCGCCGCTTCCGGCGTCTAGGAAAATATGTTTTAGTCCGAGAAACTCTCCAGCCAGCGCTGTGCAGGCGACAATCCCCGGCTTATCACGTGGCAATGGTGTTGTATTACTGATGTAAGAAACTGTGGTGAGCTTTCCGCTTTCGATGAGTAAATAACCTGTCGGCAAAACTTCAATTCCGCTTCGTTTAAGTAGTGGAGCAGCAATAACGTGCTGTCCTATAAGCAGTTCAGCATTCCGGCCGGAAATAAGGGATAGAAAAAGCACAGCGTCCGCAGAAGGATCAATGTGCAGACTGCTTCCTGGAAAAAGGATAGCAGGAATAGTTGTATGCTGGTGAATAGCGGCAATAAGCTCATCTATCGCGTAGTTGGTAATTAGACTGCCTCCTACAAAAAAGAAGTCCACGCCGTGCCCAACCGCATATTCTAAGAATTTCGGAAAAGTGGAAAAATTAACTTTATCAGGATCCAAGAGAACAGCAAACGATTTCCTTTTTTCTATTCTTCTTGTTGAAAGGAGGTCTGCTATCTTATGATTCGCTGTTTTCATTCGATTTTTCTATCATCTGCAATTATATGTTTTAGCTTCTGGCGCGCCCATCCCACAGCCAATGTCCAGGCTAAACTTTGAACGGCTGCTCCAACCGCAAACTTCTTCTTTTGTTTCGACTCGACCGCCTTGTAAATTTCGGCTTCCGCTTCGGCTCTTTTTTCCTTCTTACTCTTCGGCAGGAATGCATTCAACACAACAAAAGTTGTCGCTACAACGCCTCCTATGATCAAAGCCTGTTTTCCGTAAGTTGATGCTTCACTTTTTAACCCAGTCCATTGAAGTTCAAGCTTATCTCTGTACAGATCAGCATCAAGCTCCAAGTCTTTTTTTTCTTTGTCCGTGTCGGACGAGAACGGTTTCGTGATCTTTACGGAAGAATCTATTGAAGCACTCATTTCATTTTTTAGTTTAATGATGACCTGAGAAATTTTCAAAAGGAACCCAAAAATAGCAATTTGAGTGAATTTTTCCCCAAAATACTATTTCAAAAGTGTTAATCCTCTTTTATCTTAATAAAACGAACAAGTATTCCCCGAATAAAATTGAGTAGCTTTTCTCTGTAAACAATCAGAATTACCAGCGTCAAAACGAAAAATCCGAGCAAAATAAGGAAGCCTAAATAGTCACTATCCAGCCACTTGTTCAGGAAAGTTCCAAGCAGAATAACTACTAAAATAAGCACTGTAAGACCTATGCAGAGTAAAATGGCGCCATAAAGGGCCATCACGACCGCACGTTCAATCTTATCTCTTGTTTCAATTTTAAACAGATCGATCCTTGTTTCGAAATATTTAAAAAGCGTGTCCTTAATGTCCTCTAGTTGACTTAGCATAAGCAGTAGTTTTCAATCATGTGTAATCAATTGAGGCTCACATTGAGCTGAATTTCACACTAATCCAAAAACATACCAAGGATGGCGGACACGACTGAAACGACAAGTCCAAAAAGCAAAGCAGGAATAAATCCGCTGATCGAGAAGCCGTCGACCAGGTAAGTTGCCAGATAAATTATAAACACATTGACGACAAAATAGAACAGCCCGAGCGTCATGATGGTGATCGGCAGCGCGAGAATTTGTAATACGGGCTTTAAAAATGTGTTCAGTAAACCCAGCACAATCGCGACTATAATTGCAGTTGTGGTGCTCGCTACAACGACACCGGGAATCAAATGAGCCGCAATAAGAATAGCTAATGTGCTGACAAGCAAGCGTATTATTAATTTCATAAACGATCAATTTTTATTTGTGACGGTTGCGAAGTACGCCAATTACCTCATCTAAGTCAATGTTTTTCTGTTCCAAAAGAACGAGCAGGTGAAAAAGCAAATCGGACACTTCATTCTTAAAAAGATCCGCATCATCGTCCTTCGATTCTATCACAACTTCGACCGCTTCCTCCCCGACCTTCTGCGCAATTTTGTTGATTCCCTTCCGGAACAGGCTGCTCGTGTAAGACTCATCCAGCGGGTTTAATTTTCTTTCGCGGATCACTTCCTTTTGCAGGTAATTGAGAAACGATGCTTCCCCGATTCGTGTATCCTGACTATTTTTTTCCCCAAAGCATGTATCCGCTCCAGTGTGGCAAGTGGGGCCGGCCGGAGTTGCCTTAATAAGGATTGTATCGCCATCACAATCTGCGACTATCTCGTTCACAAAAAGGAAGTTACCGGAAGTTTCCCCCTTGGTCCAGAGCCTTTGTTTACTGCGACTGAAAAACGTCACGGTCCCTAGTTGCTTGGTTTTTTCCAATGCTTCCTGACTCATATAACCGAGCATCAGCACTTTGCTGGTGTGCACATCCTGGATAATGGCCGGCACGAGTCCGTCCGGCGATTTATCAAAATCAATTGTTGAAAAAGTATCGCTCATCTTAAATAATCATTTGGACAAAGTTGCATTCTTTCCGGCTATTTCAGCTGACCGAGCCGGCATTAGTTGACAAAACCGGCGTCAGCGCGTCATGCGCATGGGAAGATTTTTGTCGTGAAGATATTGTTTCAAATCAGGAATATCGATTTCACGGAAGTGAAAAATGCTGGCAGCCAAACCTGCATCCGCTTTTCCAGTCGTGAAAACTTCATAAAAATGCTCCATATTTCCGGCCCCGCCGGAGGCTATCACGGGAATGTTTGCAGCGCCGCTTATGGTTGCAGTAAGTTCCAGCGCAAATCCGGCTTTGGTCCCATCCGTATCCATTGACGTCAACAAAATTTCCCCTGCGCCGCGCTCTTCCACTTCCTTAGCCCAGGGAATGGTGCGCAGTTCCGTAGGCTTGCGGCCGCCGTGCGTGTGCACAATGTGCTCGTGACCGTTTTCGGTTTCAATGTAACGTGTATCAATCGCCACGACAATGCATTGACTGCCGAATTCAAGCGAAAGCTCGTTGATCAGATCCGGATTTTTCACGGCGGCTGAATTGATGGAAACCTTATCGGCCCCAGCGTGCAGCAATGCAGAAACATCCGCAATGGATGAGATCCCGCCGCCCACAGTAAAAGGAATGTTGATCGTGTGCGCGACTTTCCTTACCAGATCAATGAAAGTTGAACGGCCATCAACTGTGGCTGTAATGTCCAGATAAACAAGCTCATCCGCACCATGCGCAGCGTAAAGCGCACCCAGCTCAACCGCATCTCCGGCATCTCGCAGATTGACAAAATTGACCCCTTTAACTGTCCGTCCGTCCTTCACGTCCAGACAAGGAATGATTCGTTTTGTTAGCATATCAATTCAAAAAATGCTGTAAATCTGTCAGTTTGATCCGGTTTTCGTAAATCGCCTTTCCGATGATCACGCCGTAAATGTTCATTTCAGCGAGCTTTTCCACATCTCCCAGTCCGCTGATTCCGCCGCTGGCAATGATTTTCAAGTCAGGACATTTGTCTTGCAAATTTTTATACAGGTCAAAAGACGGCCCTTGCAGTAAACCATCTTTCGCCACATCCGTGCTGATGGTGTATTTCACGCCTTTGTCAACATAATTTTCAACAAAATCATAAACCCAGATTTCCGTCCCTTCTTCCCAGCCGCTCACCGCCACTTTTTCTTTCTTCGCATCTGCACCCAAAATGATTTTTTCACCGCCATAAACAGAAAGCCAGTTCAGGAAAACCTCCGGATTTTTCACTGCAATGCTGCCCCCGGTCGCTTGTTTGGCGCCGCTTTCAAAAACAGCTTTCAAATCCTCATCCGATTGGACGCCTCCGCCAAAATCAACCTGCAATGAAGTTTTAGAAGCGATCTTTTCCAACACTTTCCAGTTCACCACTTTCTTGGCTTTTGCTCCGTCCAGATCCACCAAATGCAAACGTCTCAGTCCCGCATCCTGGAACTGCAATGCCACTTCAAGCGGATTTTCATTATATATGGTTTTTTGCCCGTAATCTCCCTGGGTTAGGCGCACGCACTTTCCTTCGATCAGGTCAATGGCTGGTATTATTTCAATCATTATGAAGGGTTTATATGATGTCTAAAAAATTTTGAAGGATCTGCTGGCCAGCGTCACCGCTGATTTCACAGTGAAATTGGGCCGCAAAAAAATTGTCCTTATGCAGCATGGCGCTGAACGGGAGCACATATTCGCAACTTGCGACCGTGTATTCACAAACCGGAGCAGCGTAACTATGCACAAAATAAACATATGCATTGTCGGGCAAGCCAGTGGTAAGCGCGGTTTGGTAACCAGTAATGTTATTCCAGCCCATATGCGGCACTTTGAGGTCCGTATCACCGGGGAATCGTTTCACGTCAACATCAAAAATCCCCATGCATTCTGTGTTATTTTCTTCTGAAAACCTGCACATAAGCTGCATGCCAATGCATGTTCCGAAAAAAGGCTGTTTCAATGTCGGGATCACCTTGTCCAGCCCGACTTTCCGGAGATAATTCATCGTTGTGCTGGCCTCTCCCACGCCGGGAAAAATCACCTTATCCGCCGACCGAATCTCCTCCACGTCGTCCGTATAAAGGTAACTCGCGCCAATGCGGTCCAGCGCATACATGACCGATTGCACATTGCCGGCGTTGTATTTAATTATTACTGTTTTCATTCAATGTGGTTTGAGTCAAAACAAAAAAAGCCCGATTTTAAAAATCGGGCTTCTGGGATACTATGTATTCAACCTTATTACAACACTACTTGCAAAAACACATCACCCAAGACGTCCGAAAGCCATATGGCTATGATGAAATTGATGATTTGTTTCAGCTTTAAACATGCACAAATGTAAGTAATATTTGCTAAAACCAGAAAGCCTGAAAGCAAATATTACATTAAAATTTGCTTAGAAAATTCTTGTACATTGCGATTACAAAACGGCTTTGTACGATCATGCGCATTTTCATTTCACAACTATTTTTCATTCTTATTACCTTGACCACCGTTACATCCCAGGCACAGTCTGACGAGCTGGCTAGCCGCCTTTTTAACATTCACGACACTTTCCGCGAGGGCACATTAACGCAGCGCCGCTTCAAACAAAAAGACATTCTCCCGCTCATTGCCAAGCGCCAGGGCAACCCGCTCTACAAAATTGAAACCGTCGGCCAATCATTTGAAGGCAGGACAATTCAAATGCTAAAAATAGGCACAGGCAAGAAAAAAGTGCTCCTATGGACCCAAATGCACGGAGATGAGCCCACTGCAACCATGGCGAGCTTTGATATATTTAATTTTTTGGAGGGGAAAAACGATGGCTTCGACGACTTCCGCAAAGAGCTGCTTGAAAAAACAACGCTGTATTTTGTCCCCATGCTTAATCCCGACGGAGCGGAACGTTACCAGCGCCGAACCATGCAGGGCGTCGATATGAACCGCGACGCGGCTTCCCGCCAAACGCCCGAAGCTGTGATTTTGAAAGGATTGGTGGACCAGTTGAAACCAGATTACGGCTTCAATCTGCATGATCAAAGCCCGCGTTATTCTGCCGGCAGAAGTGCCAAAGTTGCGACGATTTCCTTCCTTGCCACTTCCTATGATTATGAGCTCTCCATCAACCCCGTTCGCGAGCGATCCATGCAGCTGATCGTGGGCATGAATAAGGTTTTGCAAAAATACATTCCCGGCCAGGTTGCACGCTATGCGGACGATCATGAGCCACGCGGGTTTGGTGATAATGTGCAGAAATGGGGAACAACATTGGTGCTCATTGAGTCGGGTGGTTATGTGGGCGATCCTGAGAAACAATACATTAGGAAGCTCAACTTCATGGCGATTCTTTCTGCTTTGGATAAAATCGCGGACAACTCCCTGACAAAGGAAAAGCGCGATGATTACTATAAAATCCCTGAGAACGGGCGCTGGGTTTATGATCTTGTTGTGCGCAATGCGACAGTGAAACAATCGGGCAAATCATTCCTGGCCGACCTCGGCATTAACCGCAATGAAGTGAGTTATTCCAATGCGACCAAGTTCTTTTATTACAGCAAAATTGAAGACTTCGGCGACCTCCATCCGCAATTCGGAAGCCAAGAGATCGACGCCACGGGATTGACCATTGAAAAAGGAAAAGTTTATCCAACGGCTTATAAAAACGTAAGCGAGATTGGAAAACTCAATGCTTTGAGCTTGTTAAAACAGGGTTACACTTACGTCCGCTTAACGCCCGATGCTAACACCCGGGCGCTTGGACTTTACTTCACAACTGCTCCCCTCCACGTGCTGAGAAGCGGTCAGGCAGCACCTTCCGGAACGCCGGGATTGGGCAATACAGCCACATTTATCCTCAAAAAAGGCAGTGTTGTGAAGTATGCAGTTATCAATGGTTTTGTGTATGACCTGGACAATTATGACGCCGGAGAAGGAAACGGAATTATTGAGTAAGTGCTTGATTTTAAACAAAAAACCACATTCCGAAATAACCGAGCCATAACATGGGCTTAACATTGGGGTAACATTAGCGATCTACTTTTGTGTCGAAATAAGTCTGACACAAAACATGAAATCAAAAGTTACCTCTTTTTTATTTTTCCTCCTCACCACTTCGCTGGTTTACGCCCAAACGGGATCCATTAAGGGAAACATTGTCGATTACAAAACAAAAGAAGCAGTCATCGGAGCCAGCGTTGTTCTCAAAGGCTCCACTCCACCAATAGGAACAGCGACGGACATTGAAGGAAACTTCGACATTCAGAATATTCCAACAGGAAAACAAACAGTTATCGTAAGCTACGTTTCTTACAAGCCAAAAGAAATTGCGATTGAAGTTTATCCAAACCAGGCCGTCCTCATTAATACAACCATTGAGGAAGATGTTGCCAACCTGGAAGAGGTTAAAATCGTAGGTCAGCGTCAATCCTTCACCGACGTTTCCGTTATCACCGAAATCAAGCAGGCTGAGCAAATTGCAGTTGGTATTTCTGCCCAGCAAATTCAGAAATCACAAGACCGTGATGCTTCGCAAGTTGTGCGCCGCGTGCCGGGCGTTTCTATCCAGGACGACCGTTTCGTAATTATCCGTGGTTTGAACGAGCGTTATAACACGGTAATGCTGAATGACGCAATCACGCCTTCGACCGAGGTTGACGTGAAATCTTTCTCGTTTGACCTTATCCCTAGCACAGCCATTGACCGGATGATGATCTACAAATCCGGTGCGCCTGAGCTTCCAGGTGAATTTGCAGGCGGGATTATCAAAATTTACACAAAAACAATTCCTGACGACAACGGATTTACATTTAGCTTAACAGGTGGCTATCGCGGAAACACAACATTCAAAAATGTGCGTGACTATGCTGGTTCTTCACTCGACTGGACGGGTTTCGGTGCAACAGACAGAGCACTGCCTAATGGCTTCCCATCAACAAAAAGATTGCAAAGCGAAAATTCACCTTCCGATGCATCATTGAATGCATTCCGCAACCTGCCTGAGTTTTACGATTTAAAATCAAAATCAGTTACGCCTGATTTGCGCGCTTCACTGGGTTACAACCATAAGTTTGAATTGGGAAACATGAAGTTGACAACATTCAATAATGTCAACTATTCATCTACACACCAATTTTTACCAACAACACAATTCCGTTACCTGAGCTTCAATACTGAAAAACAAAAATCAGACATTCAAAGCTCATATCAGGATGAATTGTATCAAAACAATGTCCGCCTGGGTGTAATGTCGAACTGGGCGCTGATCATCAATCCAAATCACAAGATTGAGTTCAGAAACCTCTTCAACCAGCTTTCTAACAAAGAGACCAACTTCCGCCAGGGTTACAATACGGACAATGATACAGAGGTTCAGAACTACGCATTCCGTTACGAGTCCAAAAGCATTTACTCAGGTCAGTTAGGCGGAACGCACGAACTTGGCGCACACACAACCTTGAAATGGCTGGGTGCATTGGGAACAACATTCCGCAGCGAGCCTGATTACCGCCGCTTTATTTCCAGCCGTCCGATGGGCAGCAATGATGAGTTCAAAGTGGAACTTGTTCCGGGTAGCAACGCGAGTTTAACAAGGGGTGCAAGATTTTATTCTAAATTAACTGAATACACAAGTTCATTCCGTGCAGATATCGAACACCGCATCGAACGCAGCGGCTACGAAGATGACGAAAGCATGCAGATCAAACTTCGTGCTGGTGCGTATGGCGAGATGAAAGACAGGTCTTTTAAAGCAAGATGGTTTAACTTGACAAACTCAGGCAACGCTTCACAAGAATTGCTTGACCAGGCTCCCGGCCAGCTTTTCGATTCGCAGAACATTGCACTTGATAAGCTTTATTATGCAGAAAGAACCAACACGGATGATAAATACACTGCCCAAAACACATTAATGGCAGGTTATCTGGGCTCTTACATTCCTTTCAGCAAAAAATTCAATGCTTCGATTGGTCTTAGAGTAGAAAATAACATTCAGAAACTGCAAAGCAGACAGCGTGGTGGTGGCGAGCGCATCCGCGTCAACAACCCGATCTTCCGCTTCTTGCCATCGGCTAACTTCGCTTACAACTTCACTGAAAAATCATTGGTAAGATTGGCTTACTCGGTTTCTGTAAACCGTCCTGAGTTCCGCGAGCTGGCGCCATTTACTTACTATGACTTTAACTTCGACGTATCACGTGTTGGTAACCCGAACCTGAAAACGCCTTCGATCCAGAACGTTGACCTTCGTTACGAGTTTTATCCAAAAGACGGAGAAATGATCTCGGTGGCTGCTTTCTACAAACACTTCACCAACCCGATCGAAGCACGGATTCGTTATGCTGGTTCAGGGATCTCATTCTACGTGGATAATGCAAAATCTGCTTACACAGCGGGTGGTGAAATCGAACTTCGCAAATCGCTTAAAAACCTGACTGTTTCTCCATTCGTAGACAACCTGAGCGTATTGTTAAATGCTTCCTTGATCACAAGTAATGTGTTAACGGGATTTGCAGGACAAGAAAACGACCGTCAGCTGCAAGGACAATCGCCTTACCTGGTTAATGCCGGAATTTACTACAACGATGTGAATCGCGGCTGGCAGGTGAATGCGCTTTACAATGTGGTTGGCCGCAGGATATTCCTGGTTGGAGACAAGGAATTGCAGCCAACAGTTTATGAAATGGCAAGAAACGTGATCGACCTGAATGTGGTGAAAGCATTGGGCGAGCATCTTGAAATCAAATTAGGCATCCAGGATTTGCTTAACCAGCGTTTCCGCCTGATCCAGGACAGTAATCTTGACCAGAAAATTACAGATGTAGACGAAATTTATCAGAGCTACAAAAGAGGAAGTTACTCAACGATTGGAATAACCTATAAATTTTAAAAAAGCAGCAAGTCGTAAACCGGCTCTTTTTATCACCAGAACTTTAACAGTAAAACAAACAATTGAATTTATGAAAAACACAGGTAAACTTTTGAGCTTGCTGATGTTGGGCCTTACAATGTTCGGATCTATCTCTTGTACAAATGATGACGATGATGATGATGACGACATTAATCCGCCGGTTGTAACACCAGTAGGTGAGATAAAAACCGTAACTGGAAAAATCACTGCTAACACGACTTGGAGTGCTACAAACCAATATTTGCTTTCAGGTTTTGTATATGTTGAATCAGGCGCTACACTTACAATTGAGCCGGGTACAATTATCAAAGGTGACAAGACTTCAAAAGGATCTTTGATCGTTCAGCCAGGCGCGAAAATCGTTGCGGTTGGAACTCCTGACAAGCCTATCATCTTCACTTCGAACCAGGCAGCCGGACAACGCAAAGCAGGTGACTGGGGTGGTGTTGTAATTTTGGGAAAAGCACCGGTTAACAAGCCAAATGCAGTAATAGAAGGAGAAAATCAATCTGTTTTCGGTGGAACTGACGCAGCTGACAACTCAGGACAACTTAAATATGTTCGTATCGAATTCGCTGGTATCGCATTTGAAACTGACAAAGAGATCAACGGTCTTACATTCGGTGGCGTTGGTAGCGGAACTGAGGTTGATTACGTACAGGTTTCTAATTCAGGCGATGACTCGTTCGAATGGTTTGGTGGAGCAGTAAATGCAAAACACTTGATCGCTTACCGCGGTTTGGATGA
Organism: Dyadobacter sp. CY326; assembly: GCF_021390515.1. Taxonomy (GTDB): domain Bacteria; phylum Bacteroidota; class Bacteroidia; order Cytophagales; family Spirosomataceae; genus Dyadobacter. The sequence continues at coordinate 279,490 of NZ_JAJUXI010000009.1, read as the reverse complement.
CGATTTCGATACTGACAATGGTTTCTCAGGAAACATTCAATACGGCTTTATCCTTCGTGACCCGGCTGTTGCTGACCAGGCTGGTGATTCAAACGGTTTTGAGTCTGACAATGATGCTGCCGGTTCTCCTGCAACGCCTCAGACTTCGGCTAAATTTGCCAACGTTACGCTTGCAATGGCAGAAGGAACGCCTAATGCTAAATTCAACTCTGCATTCCGTATCAGAAGAAACTCTGCAATCTCGGTTTACAACACATTGGTAACTGGCGCATGGCCACGTTCAGCTGTGAGAATCGAAGGTGATCCTGCGATTGCAAACTTCACATCTGGCAAGATCAAAATGGACGGAAATACAGTTGCAATCACTGGAACGCCTGCACAGGGTGTGATCGAAGGCACTACATTAGCGCTTTTCGCTCCTGCTGCAAGCAAAAACAAAGTGGCTGCTGTTGCGGATCTTAAATTGGCAACTGGCTATAACTCCATCACTGCTAAGCCAGGTCTTCTTCCACAAGCAGGTTCTTCATTGTTGACTGGCGGTGCTACGTTGCCAGCAGGATTTGAAGCAAACACAGTTGTTGGTGCATTTGGTGCAACTGACTGGACTGACAAATGGGCTAACTGGGACCCACAAAATGCTAACTACGAGATTAAGAAATAATTAATAGTCTTATATAATTGGTGTCAGAATTTCGAAAGGCCGGAGGCAAATGCTTCCGGTCTTTTTCTTGCTTCAGGGTTTCTTCAACGGCGGCTGCGAATCTTAGTGTAAGCACTTCTATTGTAATAATGAGACGAATAGAATATATTCGGATTCATTTTTTTGTCTTGACAAGTATATTGACAAGAGCATATCCATTTAAAACGATTTAATGTCCGAGTTCCAGGCTTACCTACAATTGGGTTTTAACCACATTACCGATTCCTATGGCTATGACCATATCCTATTTATCATGGCGCTTTGCACGGTTTATACATTGATTGACTGGAAAAAGGTGATCGTTCTGGTTACTGCCTTCACCATCGGACATTCCATTACATTGGCGCTTGCAACGCTCGGATTTGTGCGCGTTAATCCCGACTGGATTGAGCTTTTGATTCCGATCACCATTATCATCACGGCTGTTCTCAACTTTTTTTATAAAGTCCCGAAAGTTTATCTCGGCCATCGCGAAAAGGCGTCCAAAGTTCGCTATCCGCTTGCATTGTTCTTCGGGTTAATCCATGGTTTGGGTTTTTCCAATTATCTGAGGACCTTATTGGGCAAAGAAGCTGAAATTTTTAATCCCTTGCTGGGATTCAATGTCGGGCTGGAACTGGGTCAGCTGATCATTGTTTTTATCATTCTCTCCATTGCCTTCGTCGTGATCGAATTGCTTCGTGTGCAAAGGATCAGCTGGATTCACATTGTTTCCGGGATTATCGTCGGAATGTCTTTATCTATTATTATTAACAACGAATTTCTTCAAAGCCTGCTGACTTAAAAATCGTAATGCATTATTCCAATAACCTACTAATATGAAAAAAACACTTCTCCCGTTACTAATGTTACTTTTTGCCGTGTCCGCCATGGCGCAGCAAATGCCTGTTAATCCCAATTACAAAGCGAACGATCGTTTTGAACAAATGGGGACAATGTTACCAACGCCAAACTCCACCCGCGCAGCATCCGGAGCGCCGGGTCGTGAATACTGGCAGCAGCGTGCCGATTACGACATCAAAGTTGAGCTTGACGATGACAACCGACGCATCATCGGGTCTGAAACAATCACTTTTTTCAACAATTCTCCGGATGATCTGAAATACATCTGGCTGCAATTGGATCAAAACCTCTTCAAAAAAGACGCAATTGGCGCAACTTCCAGAACCGGCTCTATCAGTGAAAAAGGCATGAGCACCACAGCATTGCAAGCGCTCAATAACGGCAGAGGATCGGCATTGGACCCGAAAGTCGAATATGGTTATAAAATCGGCGCTGTAAAAGACAAAGCGGGAAAAGCATTGCCTTACACCGTCAATGGAACCATGATGCGCATTGATCTGCCTATCACCATGAAACCAGGAACGAGCTTCGTTTTTGGTGTAGACTGGAGTTATTACGTTACTGAATATTATGGTCGCAGCGGTTATGAGTTTTTTCCAAAAGACGGCAATGCAAACTATTTCATCGCACATTGGTTTCCACGCCTCGCGCCTTATGATGATGTCAATGGCTGGAACCACAAGCAGTTTTTGGGACAAGGTGAATTCGCATTGATTTTCGGAAATTACAAAGTCGCCATCACCGCCCCTGCCGACCACGTCGTTGCAGCCAGCGGCGAATGCCAGAATTATGCGCAAGTGCTTACCGCAACCCAGAAGCAGCGTTTGAAACAAGCTGAAACTTCCAAAACGCCCGTTTTGATCGTGACGCAGGCAGAAGCTGAAAAAGCTGAAAAGCGCGAAAACAAGAGCCCAGGCAAGAAAACGTGGATTTACAAAGCAGACAATGTGCGTGACTTTGCCTTTGCGAGCAGCCGGAAGTTCATTTGGGACGCCATGCAAAGTGATGTTTACAAAAGCGGCCGCAAGATCTGGTGCATGTCCATTTATCCAAAAGAAGGCAATCCGCTCTGGGAGCAATATTCGACAAGAGCAGTTGCCCACACATTGAAATCCTACGGTTCACGCACATTTGAATATCCTTATCCGGTTGCCATTTCTTGTCACTCAGTGGCTGGCGGCGGAATGGAATATCCAATGATCAGTTTCAACGGCGGCCGTCCGGAAGAAGACGGAACTTACAGTGAAGCAGTGAAATATGGCATGATCGGTGTGATTATTCATGAAGTTGGACACAATTTCTTCCCGATGATCGTCAACTCAGACGAACGTCAATGGGCATGGATGGACGAAGGTTTGAACACATTCTGCCAATATCTTGCTGAAAAAGAATGGGATTTCAACTTCCCGACCCGCCGCGGTGAACCCAACCAGATCACCGATTACATGTCGTCTGACAAATCTGTTTTGACGCCAATCATGGCATCAGCCGAGAATGTGATCGGACTTGGACCCAATGCTTATGCCAAGCCAGCAACTGCATTGAACATTCTCCGTGAAACAGTGATGGGCCGCGAGCTTTTTGACCATGCATTCAAAGAATACGCAACGCGCTGGAAGTTCAAAAGCCCTTCCCCAGCCGACTTCTTTCGCACCATGGAAGATGCTTCCGGTGTTGATTTAGACTGGTTTTGGAAAGGCTGGTTTTACGGAGTAGAGCCTGTGGATCAGGATCTTGTAAGCGTAGATTGGTTTAGTGTCGATACGCAAAACCCAGCCATTGAAAAAGAAATCGCCCGCAAGGAAGCAGCGCGGAAGCTGGAAACAATGAGTAAAATGCAGGATGCCAAGACGAAAGGAGAAACTGTGGTTGCACAGGATTCTACAATGGCCGACTTCTACAACCGCTATGATCCGTTCAAAGTTACAGAAGCAGACAAGCAGAAATACGAGCAATATTTGGCATCACTTTCGGAAAGCGAGCGTCAGCTTATTCAGGAAAACACGAATTTCTACACCATTTCAATCAAGAACAAAGGCGGACTTCCAATGCCGGTGATCGTGAAAATGGGCTTTGAAGACGGCACGGATTCTGTGGCCGTATTCCCAGCAGAAATTTGGCGCTTCAATGATGCGCAGATCAACAAAGTTGTAACGACCAAGAAGAAAGTTGTTCAATGGACATTAGATCCTTATCAGCAAATCGCTGACATTGACACGGAAAACAATTCGTTCCCCCGCGTTGCAGCGCCGACAAGATTCCAGATCTTCAAGCAGCAACAACAGAAAAAAGCGCCAAACCCAATGCAAATGCAAGGAGCCGGCGCCGGAAAAATCAGCACCGATCCAAAAAATTAGCAAGCACAATCTCAAAAAATCAATCCTTCCAAGTCTTGAACCTGGGAGGATTTTTTTATGTAATTTCAAAGTCAAGCTTATGTAATTTCAAAGTTGATGTTATGTAATTTCAAAATTCAAACAATAATTTATTATAAATCAACCACTAAGTGAACATCACAATCCTTGACGGCTATACATTAAATCCGGGTGACCTTGATTGGGCGCCGATCCATGAGCTGGGCAATGTTACAATTTATGATCGCTCTGCTGCGGAGGAAATTGTGGAGCGTGCGAAGGATGCGGAAGCGTTGCTTGTGAATAAAGTCGTGCTGACGGAGGCGATATTGGATCAGCTGCCGAATGTCAAATACATCGGGGTGATGGCGACTGGCTTTAACAACATTGACATTGCTGCTGCCCGGAAACACAATATCACTGTCACCAATGTAAAAGCTTACGGCCCAGCCTCAGTGGCGCAGCAGACATTCGCATTGCTGCTGTCGCTTGTCAACCATGCCGAACTGCATAGCCAAAGCGTTTATGCAGGAGAATGGATCGCGTCGCAGGATTTTTGTTACTGGAAAACGCCATTAACTGAACTGGCAGGCAAAACAATGGGGCTCATCGGACTGGGCGACATTGGCTCGCAAGTGGCTCAAATTGCGCTGGCATTTGGCATTAAAGTCATTGCTTACAGAAAGCATCCGACTCCTATGCAGGGAATTGAGATGGTTTCTTTGGAAGATGTTTTTGAAAAAAGCGATGTAGTCAGCCTGCATTGCCCATTAACCGATGAAACAAAAGAGATCGTCAATCAAGAACGGCTTGCCAGAATGAAACGAAATGCATTGCTCCTCAATACAGGCCGCGGCCCGCTGATCAATGAAGCCGACCTTGCAGATGCGTTGAAGAACGGCATCATTGCAGGAGCCGGACTCGATGTCCTTTCAACCGAACCACCCAAGCCGGACAATCCACTCCTCTCTGCACCCAACTGCATCATCACGCCACACGTAGCCTGGGCAAGTTTCGAAGCCCGAAAAAGATTGCTCACCATGGTGGCCGATAATCTGGAAAGCTTTAAAAATGGCGAAACGAAGAATGTAGTTTCGTGAGGCTATTTCCGCGTTTTCTTACCCTTCCCCCAGTTCTTCTTCATCTTTGTGTAGGACTTCTTACTGACTGTCTTTTTGCTTTTGGGTTTTGAAATTCCCTTTTTCTTGCGGGCGTTGATGTTGTTGACCAACGAGTTTTTTACACCTAATTTATTTTTCTTCTTGCTGCCTGCTTTTGCTTTCTTAGCCATTTTAAGATCGGTTCACATTTATTGATTCTTGAAATCATTAAATATTCATGCCCGACGTTATTTTAAGTAAAAAGGGATCAGATCTTCATTAATCCAATCCCTTTTCTTAATCTCAATCAGCCTGCGGCGAGATATTCTCCTGCGACCAGCTCCTGGATCTCCCGCATCCTTCTTCTTGCTATGGGCACTTTTCTGCCGCAGCTCAGCAAAAGTTTGTCTGGCTCTAATTGCGCTGTAACATGCATTGGGTTAACAATATACGACTTGTGGATCCGGATAAAATCGACCCGCAAAATCTCCGTCACCACTTTTAGAGTCTTGGAAACCAAGTGCTTTTTGCCCTGACGTGTGTGAATGTACGTGTAATTCCCCTCTCCTTCCAGATGTGTAATGTCACGCGCCTCAACCCACGTAATCTTCCCATTGTTATGGACTGCGATCAAATGAGGAGTTTCGTCATTAAAAGGTTTTACTGCCCAGGAGAATGGGTTAATTAAAGTTGTTTTCATGGCTTAATAGATAAAAGGATATATTTAAGTTCTTGGCTATGCCCTTCAATTAGGGTGACACAAATTTGACCTGAATTGGTTGCGATAGGAAACAAATTTTATCCGTATTGTCAGTTTTGGTATCTGTAACACACTTTTTGGGGGATGACCTGTAATCAGCTTCCGCTGAGTTGTCAAAAACAAGCGATTAAAGTCAGCAAAAGCCGGTTAAGCTGCGAATTCCGACATTTTAAATGCTTTTAATCACAATTCGATGATGCAGGATTTCAACTGAGATTGACACATTGCTATTTTTGCCCTTCACTATGATGCAGCTCCGGTTCAGCTTTTTTGAGAAGTATTTTGATGCGATGCGTAAAAACCGTCTCAACTTCTTCATCCTCGTGCTGGTCCTTCCGTGGCTCGTTCCGGTGGTTGGTTACCTGATGTGGGGAAGCATTTATTTTTCCGATATGAAAGTGTTCCTCGGAGGAAGCTTCATTAACCTGATCCTCTGCCTCATAGCGAATCACATTAACCAGATCATTGCCATTTATATTGCTAAAATTTATCCCGACACGCACCAATCCGTGCTCAGGGTCATTTTCTGGTTTATACTTTACGCAATCGTCAATGTAATCATCCTGTTCGTTGTGCTTTTTGCTTATGATAAAATGGGGCTTTTCGGATTTTCAATGCAGCGCGAACGCGTGCTCTGGTCTGTGTTCACATTGCTCGCGGCTTCGCTCATTGGCGCGGGATTGACCGAGCTTGCTTATGCATTTATGCAATGGAAAACCAATCAGGATGAGTTGCAGCAAATGGAGCAGAAACAGCTTTTGTCGGAGCTGGAAGTTGTAAAACAGCAGGTTAACCCCCATTTTTTGTTCAATTGTCTCAATTCATTATCCGTGCTGATCTCCGAGTCACCGGCCATTGCCGAAAAGTTCGTGGACGAAATGTCAAAGGTTTACCGCTATTTGCTGAGCGTCAATGGTCCCGACCGGGAAATGAGCATGGTGACATTGGATGCGGAACTTCGTTACATTCGCTCCTACATTTATTTGCTGGAAACGCGTTTTGAAAACGGCATCAGCATTTCCATTCAGGTTGCTGACTTGTATTTGACCGGACAAATGGCCCCGCTGACGCTGCAAACGCTCATTGACAATGCGATCCGCCACAACATTATAGCGGCAGATCACCCATTGCTAATCCAAATTCGAACCACAGCAACGGGTCAGCTGGAAGTGCGTAATAATTTACAAAAACGCACTGTGCGAACGCCTTTCACAACCAATGGCGGACTCGCCACATTGATGTCACGTTACAAAATGCTTTTTAACCAAGCCGGAACCATTCAAATCAAAGAAGAGAATTCAGAATTTACAGTGCTTTTGCCCTTGATTTACACATGATGCCGCATTACAAATTCCAGTCGATAGGCCAGTTAATCTGGCTCAGCCTCTTTGGCAGGTGGATGTTTGTCCTGCTGGTTCCTTGGTTTGTGCCCACAATCAGTTACTTGCTCATCGGCGATCCCTATTTTGACAGTGTTTCCAATTTCGTTTTGGGAACATTAATGATTTTGCTGATGACTGTGCTCGCCTTCATTCCGCACGATTGGGCGGCTCAATACATTGCCCAAAAATATCCTTCCATCCACTCTTCATTCAAAAGGGCGGGATTTACTGCTTTGTCATTTTGCGTGCTTACTGGCGTTTACGTGACGGTTTACGCATTGATTATCATTCATTTCAGACCATTGAATGCACAATTGAATTTCGGCAAAATGGTCAATGTGTATTTGTTTGAATTGCTGGCCATTTTGCTTCTGACTTGCTTGTATGAAGCCAATTATTCGCTCGGCAAATGGAAGGAGATCAAGACCAATAAGGAAGCGCTCAAAAAGGCAGGGTTACAAGGGCAGCTGCAAAGTCTGAAAAGTCAGGTTAATCCGCATTTTTTGTTTAACAGCCTGAACACGCTGTCGGCGCTGATCAATGATGAACCTGCGCGCGCCGAGCAGTTTGTCGATGAAATGGCAAAAGTGTATCGCTATCTCTTGCAAACCAATCAGGATGAACTCACAACCTTATCAACCGAAATCAAATTCATAAAATCCTATTATCACCTGCTCCGAACGCGCTATGACACTGGTTTGGAGCTTGTTATCAATGTTAGTGAAACAGCATTAAACAGTTATGTGCCGCCGCTTACGTTGCAATTATTGGTCGAGAACGCCGTGAAGCACAACACGATTCTGGAAAAAAACCCGCTTTTGATCGAGATCAGGTCAATTGGAAATGATCAGCTGGAAGTGCGTAACAACTTACTTGAAAAATCAACGCGTGTGAAGTCTACCAAACTCGGCCTTGCCAACATTGAAGCCAAATACAAACTGCTCTCTGACCGGCAACCGGTGATAGACCTGAATGCCGATTATTTCACCGTTTTACTGCCGCTGCTGACACAAAAATCTGAAAACCAATGAACATTTTAATCGTTGAAGACGAGAAGCTGGCCGTTCGCAAGCTCACCAAGTTGCTCGAAGAAACCGCGCCCGAATTTGTAATCAAAGGCATCACGCCCAGCATTGCCGCAACCGTGGAGTGGATTTCCGAAAACCGCGCACAAGGCGAAGCTGAGCCCGATATCATCTTCCTGGACATTGAATTGGCTGATGGTCAAAGCTTTGAAATTTTCAACCGCGTCGCGATTCGGAGCACTGTGATTTTCACGACTTCCTACGACGAATATGCATTGCAGGCTTTCAAGGTCAACAGCATTGATTATTTGCTCAAACCTGTTCAGCAGGAAGATTTGCAACGCAGCATTCGAAAATATTATGATCTCACTGGTAATCAGCGCAATGCAGAAGTTCCGGCGCTTTCCGCCAATTTGGAAAGCATTCTGAAAAATCTTCAATTGCAGCAGCCGGTGACCGATTACCGCAAGCGCTTTTTGGTAAAGCAAGGCGCAAGAATGCTTTCGGTTGAAATTTCAGAAATCGCGTATTTCTTTATTGAAGACGGTGTGAGTTTTTTCAAAAATCACCAGGGACAAAAGTTCGTGGTCGATTACCGAATGGACGAAATGGAGCTTTTCCTTGACCCCGACCGTTTTTTCAGAATCAACCGCGGCCTCATCATTACCCACCAATCCGTAACCCAGATCCAGCCCTACTACAACAACCGCCTGGCCCTGACATTGAAACCCATCTTCGACAAAGAAGCAATCGTAAGCCGCGAAAAAACGAACGATTTCAAGAAATGGATGGGGAAGTGAGTTGGAGAATGGCGTCACTCACACATTTAAGTAACCATTCGGCGATAATTTTGTTAGGATTGCTTCGTGATTTAATTGCAATTTCAGATCTTAGTAAGAAAAGATTAGATGAGATATCGTTTACTTAAGTTGTTTTCTTGTATTTCGCTGTTTTTGATGGAGGGCTGCATTGAGCCTTTTTCTCCTCCTGAGGTCAATTCGCCAGAAAATTATCTGGTTGTGGATGGCTTTTTGAATGTCGGACAAGATACGAGCCGGATAGAACTAAGCAGAACACAGAATGTAAATGACAACGCCAAGCCGACGATTGAAACAGGCGCTTCAATCTCCGTAGAAGCTGAATCGGGGGAAAAGTATGATTTTTCCGAAACCCGGTCAGGCCTTTACACACTTTCTCCCAAACAATATAGCATGGCCGGAAAATATCGCCTCCGCGTAAAAACGCAGGACGGAAAGGAATATTTATCCGAATATGTGACCGTTAGCCTCACGCCTCCGATCGACAGTGTTACCACGAAATTCGACAGCTTCCAGGATGCAATGGTTTTTTACGTCAATGCGCACGACGCGCATGGCAAGACGCAGTTTTACCGATGGAAATTTGAGGAGACCTGGGAATATCGCGCAGCTTATAATTCTTACATTGAAGTAATCGATAAAAAGTACGTTACCCGCACAAAAGACATTAACCAATGCTGGGGCAGCCAGCGATCCGGAAGCATTTTATTAGGCACCACGGTGAAGCTTTCCAGTGATGTCATCAAAGATCTGCCCATTTTCCGCGTGCCCGTTTCCACAAACAAGCTTTTTATCAAATACAGTGTTCTCGTCAGGCAATATGGCTTGTCGCGTGCTGCATTCGAATATTGGACAACACTTTCAAAAACGACACAGGGAACCGGAAGTCTGTTCGATCCACAACCGTCACAAGTGACGGGCAACATTAAAAATACTGCCAACAACAAAGAACTCGTTTTTGGCTATTTCAGCGCTTCCACCGAGGAAACCAAGCGACTCACCATTACGCCGCGTCTTGGAAAATATGCAACGTGTATGCCCGCAGACACATTCGACGTGGTTTGTAAGCCGATAAGCAATTATCAATGCGGACTGGAAACAACCGCGCTCATGCTGTCCTATGCCGGCATGCGCAGCGAATTTGTGCTCGGCACCCCCCAAAGCTGTGCAGACTGCCGTGTGCAGGGCGGCACAACAGACAGGCCAAAATTCTGGTAGTCAAGCACATGCCCATTGATGTGCCCCAAAATAAGAAAGTGCTTAACTTTTCATGTGGATGTCTTATTTTTAGGTAATTAAGTGATAAGTGGTTCATTTAGTGGCGCCTAAACAACATGAAAGTAAAGATTCAGGATGTTTCCGGGTTTCAATCTCTGGGGCTGTCGGTTGACGCTGCTGTTTCTTTTATGCCCTTTATACGCTTTGTCGAACGGCGCGCAGCGGAAGAAACCACGCTCAAAGCGGCCTTTTATCACCAAACCCTCGATTATTTCCGGCAGCATAACATTCCCGAAAACGACATTCCGCTTCAAGATATCGAGCAATATGACGGCTTTTTCGAACACATTTATGCCTGCCTCTCACCAGTCTTGCTGCCTGAAATACAGCATGTTTGGGGACTGAGCGTTCCATTGTATCCCAAAGTTTTTTACGGGACGGATCTGCTTTATGAAATGATTGCGCAAAAACCGCTTGATGCCGATCAGTTTATTAATAAGAGGTCGCCCGGGGATTTTTTCAAAGAACGGCTGCATGTCATTTACACATTGATCATGCAGCGGCTTTATAATTTTAAAGTGCCGGCGAAAATCGAGCAATATTACGCCTGGATCAATCCTGAGACGGGACTAATGCGCTATTTTGAGGTTTTTGTAAACACCGATTTTGTAGAGATCACCCCAAAAGGCGAATTGCCTGCACTCGATTTCACCGAACTTTACGCGCGGTTCAGCGAGGAGAATGGTCACTTGGTGCTGGAAAATGTGCTTCCGCTGACATCGTTCAAGTTTCGTGGCTTTTCGGTGCTCAATGTGTCGGACGTGACGAGCAAAATGGCTGTCGAAAATATCCGAAAAGTGAGACTGAACCGCATTCCGGGCCAGGAAGCGGAGCGCTATCACAACATCATTCATTCGCTGAAAACACTCGTAAGGAACAATCGCATTGAATTCGATATGTTTCCTTTTGTGCGGGTCAACAAACGGGCTGTTTATGGCTACGAAACTGCGGGAACGGGCATTATGTTCCGGGTTTGGGGCCAGGATCGGCTGACGCCGGAGGCATTTTCGAAGCAGGCAGAAGGTTATGCCGCCAAGCCGATTTCTTTTTATTCGCCGGATATCGGTGGCGAAAAGGAAATGCAGATTGCCTTTTTGGGGCCATTCAGAAAAGAAGGCGTTCGTTCGCTTGCCTTGCTTCCCGTATTTTTCGACGAAACTCCCGTGGGCGTTTTGTGCATGCACACGTGGCAGGAAGAGGTTTTTGACGAAAAGACTTTATCCATGCTAGAACCAGCATTTGAGCCGATTGGGCAACTTTTACAGATTTATATTGATGAGTTCAACCTGGAATTGGAGAACATTATCAAAGAAAAGTTTACTTCGATCCAGCCTGCTGTCCAGTGGAAATTCAACGAGGCGGCCTGGCATCATTTGCACAAGAAAAAGAAAAACCTGCCGCGGGAAACAGAACCGATCTGCTTCAAACAGGTTTACCCGCTTTATGGCGCCATTGATATCCGCAATTCCACGCTGGAAAGGAATGCTGCCACCGCCAAAGATCTGGCTTTTCAGCTGGAATTGCTTGGTGCTGCGTTCGCTGCATTACAATCCTGGGATAATTCTTCGCTCATGCAGGAACTGACTTTCACTTGCAAAAAGTGGCAGCAGACGCTTGAATCGGGAGCATGGAACAATGCAGGAGAGAATAACCTGAACCATTTTTTAGGAAATGAAAGCAAGGATTACTTGATGCATTTGAGTGAGCAGCAGCCGGAAACGAGCAACATTATCAATGAATATTTGAATGCAACGCAGCCCGAAACGGGCGCTATTTTCCGCAACCGGAGCGCTTTCGAACTTTCCATGAACATGATCACCGATGCGGTAAACAACTATTTCGAGTCTGAAAAGGACAGGCTGCAACAACCCTTTCCTTGTTATTTCGAAAAATTCAGAACCGATGGCGTGGAGTATGACATTTACATTGGTCAATCCATTAGTCCCGCAAAACCATTCAATCATTTTCACCTTAAAAACGTCCGGTTATGGCAACTTTCGTCCATGATCGCCATTGCGCGGCTCACGCGTTCACTCATGTCGGCAATGCCACGACCGCTTGCAACTACGCAACTGATTTTTGTCCACAACCACATGATCGACATCAGCTTTCGTGCCGATGAGCGGAAATTTGACGTGGAAGGAGCCTATAACATTCGTTATCAAATCATTAAAAAACGAATTGACAAAGTTCACATTCGCAATACCAATGAACGGCTGACCCAGCCAGACAAAATTGCTTTGATATTTTTCAACAAAAAAGACATCGAAGATTACCTGCCATTTATCCATTATTTGCAAGATTCCAATGCGCTCACGCCAGCAATGGAAGATCTCGAATTGGAAGATCTGCAAGGCATTAGCGGGTTACACGCATTGCGGTTGGAGGTGGCTTACGATGACTGAATTTCGCATGATTTTCCTGTGACACTTTCTGCGAGTTGTTCAAAAGTGTTTAGAACATTGAAATCAGAACTTTGCTTTGGGAAATTAAAAAATAAGTTGTTCTTCGTGTATGAGACAACTCCTCCTACTCAGCCTTTTCGTTTCCCTCTTCGTTGACTGTGCTGAAAAAAAGCAAAATGATAAAATCGAATTTCAGGAACCGCCTGCTTCGGGACTTTCCGGGAAGGAACTTTCGTTAGCGCATTGCAGCCGTTGCCATGCGTTTGTTGAGCCCGAAATGTTGACCAAGGCCGGTTGGAAAAATGTGCTTTCGGCGATGGGACACCGGATGGGCGTATATGCAGGTGGGTTCAGGCCTGACAGCTTGTTTGATCCGGGCATTAGCGGCGACATTGTGCGTAATGCGAACATCTTTCCCGAGGCGCCGGTTTTGGCAAAAGCGGATTGGGACAAAATACAAAGATACTATCTGAGCCTGGCCCCCGACACCATTGCCCCTCCCCTTCGCAAAAGCCGAATCCACATTGGTTTAAAGCATTTCAAATATCGCGAAACGGCGTTTTCCCATCGTCCGGCATTGACGACAATGGTCAAGATTCTTCCCGATAACCGAGGCATTGCGTTCAGTGATTCAAAACCGCGACAACACATTTTGACATTGCTTACTCCCGACCTTAAAGAAAATTATAGTATCCCGCTTGAATCCACGCCCGTTCAATTTTATGAAAAAGCCAATGAGGCTTATCTGATCACTGCCGGCAAAGGAATTTTCCCCACGGACGCACCCCATGGCGCAATGCAGCGATTGATAAAAAATGGCCCTGAAAACAAGTTTAAACTGGGTGATATCGCCATTTCGAACCTGCGGCGCCCAGTGTCAATGGCTTATGGAGATTTGAATAAAGATGGGTTCGACGATGTTGTAGCCTGTGAATTTGGCAACGAAACCGGACAATTAGCCTGGTTTCAAAACAATGGGCGGGGCGGTTATGACAAAAGGATTTTACGCGACAAACCCGGCGCAATTACGGCAATAATCAAGGACGCGAACAGTGATGGCCTGCCTGATATTTACGTGCTCATGGCACAGGGCGATGAAGGTGTTTTTCTTTACGAAAACAAGGGATCGGGTAACTTTGAAGAGAAGCGATTACTCACTTTTTTGCCGCTTAATGGCTCTCAATACATTGAACTGGCCGATTTTAATAAGGATGGCTTTGACGACATTGTATATGTATGCGGGGACAATGCGGACAAAACGCCGGTTTTAAAGAATTATCACGGCGTTTATATTTTTCAAAATGATGGAAAAGCAAACTTCAAGCAAACCTATTTTTACCAATTAAATGGGGCTTACAAAGCAATGATGCGGGATTATGATCTGGACGGAGATCTGGACATTGCCGCGATCTCCTTTTTCCCGGATTACGTGCGCTATCCGGAGGAGAGCTTTGTTTATTTGAACAATAAAGGAAACCTGAAATTTGACGATTATTCATTTCCGCAGGCAACGAATGGAAGATGGGTGGCAATAGATGCAGGTGATATGGATGCAGACGGCGACGTGGATCTTGTGCTCGGCTCGTTTGTCTATTTTCTCCCGCAAGGCGACACCACCGGATTGGGCAAAAAATGGCTTCTCGAGAGTCCATCCGTGATCGTGCTGGAAAACACGACCCGATAGGACTTTTCTGCGCATTTTTTGCACCTGAATTGAATTTATACTAATTTGTAAATCATACATCATTGCTTTCAAACTTCTAACCTTTCGATTTACGATGAAAACAAAGTATTACATCCTCATGATTATTGCAGTTGGTTTCTTCTCCATTGCAGCCAAAAAGGCGGTTACAGCCGACGACATTGTAGGAACATGGAAATATCTGATCAGTGACGTGCCGCCGGAATATGAGTCCGGATTCTTTACTTTTGAGCAAAAAGACAACAAAACGACGGGTTATGTAGGCGACACCGAAAAGCAGGAAATGAAGGATTTGACGGTTGATCAGGGTAAAGTGGTTTTTTCAACAGAATCCCAGGCTGGTGTTTTCAAATATAGTTTAATGCAAAAAGGCGACACGCTGACGGGAATCATTTCATCTCAATACGGAGATTTCCCAATAAAGGCGGTCAAGGAAGCTAAAAAGTGATTCATTGTTTGATACAAAGGCAAAATGCCCGCTGACTAATGGTTAGCGGGCATTTTTTCTAATATGATACATCATTTTCCCTCAGTAACCTCCCGGATTACACGGAGCCAGTTCAGGCCGAGTATTTTTTTAATTCGCTGATCACTGTAACCCAGCTTTTGCATGGCGATGGTTATTTGCGGAAAATCGCTTATGTCCTTGATCTCGTGCGGAAGTTCGGGGCCGCCGTCCAAATCGGAGCCCAGGGCAATGTGATCTTCGCCCACCAGGTTCACGCCATAATCGATCACCCTAGCCAGCTGGTCCACGTGCATCCAATATTCTTCCGGGATGGTTCCTTTGAAAGTAAAGGGAAGCTCGCGCGCAAATTCTTTATCAACCTCTTCAATGGTCTGCGTGGTGACGTGAGAAGCAAAAATCCGTGGCGTTTTGGGTTGCGGATTGGGCTGCACCCTGATTGGATTATTGGGTCTCTGCCAAGCCCAATATTTCGGATTGTTGAAAAGGCTGCCAAAATGGACGCCGATAACGCCGCCTTTCGAGGCGATGGCTTTTGCAGCTTCATCCGTGATGCAGCGGGGATGATCAACGATTTTATGAAAACCTCCATGACTATAAATTACCGGGTGCCGGCTGGCGGCAGCTGACTGAATAATGGCGTCGTTGGAAGCGTGGGCCACATTGATAACCATGCCGAGATCATTCATTTCCTTTATCACCGCCTTTCCGTGATCATTAATGCCGCCCCAGGTGTAGACATCATTGCAGGCGTCGATAAATGCGTTTGTTGTGCTGTGCGCGGTCAGCTGCATGGAGCGTAAGCCTAGTTTGTAAAGCGCACGCAGCAAGTCAAGGTCGCCATGGAGGTCATAACCGCCTTCCAAATCAAGGAAAGCCGCAATTTTGCCTTTTTTATTGATGCGTTCAATGTCAGAAGCCGTCAGCGCCAGCTCGATCATTGCTTGATTCTTCCTGATCTGATCCAATGCAAGATTGACCACACGGAAAGTATTTTTGATCTCAAACCTTCCGGGATAATAATTTTCAGGCGTGTAAACCGAAAAGAACATGGCGTCCAATCCGCCTTCCTTTGCCCTGGGCAGATCAACGGTCCCATCCGGATAACGCTGTCCGATATCGGTTTTGAACATCAGCTCGCGGCTCATCACATGCGTATGCCCGTCCATGACAAATGCATCGCGATGCAGGTCAGGCATTGATTTACTTTTTATTAAAGGAGTGGCTGTATAAAGTTGTTTTGATAAAATATTCCCCGTCACCGGCAGAAGTATTAAGCTCCTAAAAACATCTCTTCGTTTCATTTTTCTTGATAAATTAAAAATCAATTTGTTGCAGATGTATCATCCACCAAACTAAGCGCAACGGTGTCCGTTCATTCCGTCATTCAATCATTCAATCATTCAATCATTCAATCATTCAGCGCACCGGCGCCCGCTCATTCAAAATTACTCATCAAACCCCCGCAAATAAGGCGTCTTCGGCGGGCGCTCGCCCCTACTGAATTGAGCTCCGCGCGTAGAGCGATATTTCATGTTCATGAACGGCGTTTCAATGCGACGACCGATGTCGGAATAATGACCATTTTCCCAGTTTGATTCCATATCATAAGCCACAATGCCTGTGGACAGCAGGAGCCGCTCGGCATTGAATGGTTCTTTCTTGGTCACCATCATTTCAGTAATCCAATGCGGCTGGGAGTTCGAAGCGTGATATTGATCAAATGGGCCAGGCCAGCCGAGCATTGAAATGACAGTTGGGTCTTTTTGTCCCTCGATTTCGGCAGCGTAAGTCCACCCTACGCCCTGGGCGGAATATATTGCCGCTTTCGTTCCATCATTATACTCGACAATGCAGACGTTTGGCTTTTCAATCGCTTGAAAGTGTCCGGCTTTCAGGTCAAAACTTGTCCGCACGGCTTCCAGGAGCTTTCCGGCCCAGGGATTTTGTTCGGTCCACTTCCAGGTTTCAGGTCCCCGAATGCACTGCACCGATCTGACGCCCGTTTCACCTCCCTTTCTGCGTTCAACAAAGGCTTGCAGCACATCTACACAATGGAAAAGTGCACCCTCATCCGGCGCACCGCCGACCACGATCGATGTTTTTATCGGCGTATCGATGTCGAGTTCTATTTCTGGCTTGCGGAAAAAGGTTGGAATGGAAGAACCACCCGTCAAAGGAAAGTTCAGTTCACGGGATTTGTCAAACATCCACTTGGCTTCGTCCCAATTATATGATAGATGCTTATCATTAAAAACGGGCACCGAGCGCTTGCTTTGCTCAAAAACGCGGATCACTTTCTCATAAATCCACCAGCGCGGCAGGAGCCACTGCCCTTTGAGATTGGTCGGATATTCACCGTGTTCTGCGACGATTACTACACCATCCACCGCAAGTTCCTTTCCGCCAAGCGTGACGGCTTCACCAACCGTTTTAAAAATCGGAATGTTTTTTGATTTGCATATCTTTTGGCCCAGTCCGCTTGTTTCCAACTGGTGAATGTAAACAGAAACCACTTCCACACGCGAAGGAGTGTGAGCGCCCTGCCACCAATATCCATCCAAAAGCTTTGTTACAATCCAGTCGGCATGCGATCTGGTGGCGCCCCAATATGTTATGAGGCAGGCGATACGAGGCCGGGCAGTCTGCGAAATCGCGGCGGTAGAAGTGCCCGTCAATGCTGCCAAGCCAGCCATGCCGGTTATTCCGAGCATTTCACGCCGCGTCATGAGCGGGGCCGATTGTTTGAATTGGGAAAATGGAATATCATCCGCAGCATTAGCCACGGCATCCACATGCTTGTTATCCATTGAGGTTGAGCGTTAAGGTGTTTAGGAATGATTTGCCAAAATATCATTTGACATAAATCTATGCAACTTTCGTTTACACCTGTCTTTTCAAAGGATTATAAAATGCTATCTTCGCCAGGCAGATCTTCAACAGATCATTGCAAAAAGGAGGACGACCTCCCCCGTAGTGGGAACTGATTCGGGACGACCCGACCTAAGAGGTCAATGTCATGTCCTGGATTTATTTGGTCTCTGCCGGCCTTTTGGAGGTTGTTTGGGCCTATTTTATGAAACAATCGGAAGGCTTCACCCGTCCCGTCCCCACATTAATTACTATCGTTGCAATGATCGCCAGCTTCGGCTTGCTTGCTTTGGCAATGCGAACGCTGCCCCTCAGCACAGCCTACACGGTTTGGACAGGAATTGGTGCCGTCGGTGCATTCCTCATCGGGACTTTCGTACTCGGCGAGCCCATTAATGCAATGCGGATCGCAGCTGCGGTGCTCATTACGGCCGGGCTTGTGATGATGAAGGTTTATTGAAATGTAAGTTAGATCGAAGTTTGCCAAGTTAAATTGGAGCCGACATATTCAAAATACGGCCCCTGCCAGGCGTTATGCTTATTCTAACAACTTAGCATCAACGATATATTCTGCCAGTTTATTGGCAAAGTTTTGTGCGCCGGGCTCACTGACATGACACACGTCGCAGAAGAAGCGCGCCTCCTGAGGCATTTTTGCAGCCATATCAAAAAAATGCGTCTGATTCTTTCTGGCTAGTCGGGTTAAAATCTGATTATGCATGAAAATACCCTTTTTAACATTCTGCGCATCACCCCAGATAGACACGGGAGAGGCGTAATTGCATCCTGCGTAGTAGGTCATGTCTTCCTTCGCCCCTGTGAGCTTAATTCCTTGGGGAAAATACGAGGCGTACTTCATTAACAGCAGTTTGTCCTGCCTCTTCTTAGCTAATGCAATGATCCCACTCACATTTCTTTCGTATGCCTTGACAGTTTTGATGTTGCTACCATACTTGACGAATTCCGGCTCCACCTCTTCCTGGCTGGCGTAAGTTCTTTGAAGCACTAAGTCTAATATTGCACTCATTATTAAATCACATGCATATGGAATAATGGTGTAATTTATTTCTGGATGGTTTTGAAGTCGATAAATATTTTTATACCATTTTATATGGCTATAATCAATACGGAAATCTTCTGGGGGAATACAATTAGCACGATTCTCATTGATTGCTTCATAATAGATTACCAAATCAAACCGACTTCCGTTTAACAATCTGTATTTGATTAGATTATCCAGTGAAGTATGTCCTGCAACGGCTGCGTTGTAGAAAGCAAACTTTTCCATTTTGCCGTATTTCTTTTGCAGGATGGTGTCAAGGCGTGTTTCCATATGGGACCATGGCGTGCTCACTACTGAACCGCCCAGAATAAGAACATCATGAATGTCGTCGTCGCTAAGCACATTCTTCCCTACCAACTCTTTTATAATGGGATAAAACCCAGTGTACAAATAGTCTCCCGGCTTAATGAATGGATAACCATAAAAGTAAAATACAATCCTAAGCAAAAGTTCTAATGAAATAAATAGAACAAAAGAGAAAATAGCTGAAAATACAGCTTGCCGTGCATTCATAATGGTTAATTAGTGTGTGTAATAATGCTGTATATTAAATTGATTAAGGAGCCGCAATCTAACCAAACAAATAAAATAGTGACTTTCCTTAAAATAAATGACGCCAACCGAAGAATAAATGACCATTCCGTATCACGTTTGTTGCCACTTGTAACAACTCACTTTTTCGTACATCTTAGAAGCGAATTGATCAATATACAGCCAAAATTTGCCGGATTTTAGCGCCCAGCTCTTATAATCATGTGGTTTTACCGAAGAATAAATGGATCTCACCGGAGAATAATCCGATGAATGAGGAGAGTTGCGTTCAGTATACATTTAAAAGCATTGGCTAATTGACTAAACGGATGTCAATTCATCAAATATGTAATAAATTATAACTGAAAGTGAAATGTCAAACAGGTCAATTCAATCAATATCATCTGATACCAACAATGCAACATTGGCGACAAAGCCATCTTATATAAAGCAGCGGCTCACATTTCTACCATTTCTAACTTTAATATTCGTACTGATAGCAGCTGCGCTAATTAATTATAATTACAGTAATCGGCTAGACATCATTTCAGATGATGATGATTTGTATTTTTCTTTCGGCATGATGCTATTAGAAGGAAAATATAGAGGTGCTGATGATGGTCCTTTATATTATGCATTTCAGCTACTGCTTCAACTTATAACTAATGATGCTATTAAAACCTTCTATATCAATTATATCATTACATCAACAGTTCCTTTTATATTACTTTACCTTTTGCTTAGAGGGCGTAACATTAACATCTGGATAGCGGCTATCATTACGATTATGTTCATGTTTTCCAGCCTGAATTATCCCGTAACACCGAAGTTGACTCATTATGCAATCGTTTTTCTCTTGTTAGGTCTTCTGGCATTTACCTACTGCAAGGATCTTACGCATAAATTGTCAACTTGCTGCTTTTTTGTATTCTTGGCAGCGTACGCGAGACCGGAACTTTACATAGCCTTTTTCCTTCTGTATGCTGTAACCGGATATGTTTGCCTTCGAGAGAAAAAATTGAGATATGTCTTTCTAATGTTATCAATTACAATAATATGTGGATATTTCCTGGGAACGCCCATTGGCGAAAGAGACAGAAGCTTCTGGACATTCAAACATCATTTCTCTATCAACTACATCGAGTCCAATCCGCAATTAAATCTATCGCCATGGAATCATTTCAATCAAATCACAACAAATGCATTTGGCCATAAGTTGGTGTCTATAAAAGACGCTATTATAACCAACCCAGTTCTTGTTTTTTGGCATATTAAACTTAATATTATTCATTATATAAAAATTATTCCATCATATTTTGCAGATATAATTTTTAATAATATTCAATTTCCATTCCGGAAATATGTAATTCTATTTTTCGGATTCTTGCTAGCAATAAGGACAGACTACCAGAAGAGTTATGAAAATATTGTTCTTGGTTTCAGGCAAAATCTAGTTTTCATAATAATATTCTTATTAATGCTTGCTCCTACATATATATCCAATTTTTTTATTTATCCACGCACTCATTATATACTTTATCACTTTTTCTTATACATGTATTTATTTGCAATGTTGTGCAATTGTGTAGCATTCAAAAAAATATCATTGAAACGAAATTGGTTAGCTGATTACGCGGCAATTGGATTCAGTATCTTAATTATTTCTCTGCTTTATATTTCTCAATATAAAGAAAGCGCTCAATTTAAGCCATTACCTTCAAAAGAATTTTCTTTAATGCTTAGGAATTGCAAATTGAAAGGAAAGATTTCAGCTCTGGGTGGAGATGCGCCTTTTTCTTATAACCGTTACGTCGGTCAAAACTGGTCTTTTAATTATTATGATATTATCCGACCCGAACGTTTTGATAAGTGTATCGTAGACTACAAAGTAAATTGTGTAATTATTAATGATAAAATGAATTCCTATTTTGCAAGTGACTCAACATATAAGCTATTTCTCAATCATCCGGAGTTGATTGGATTCGTACTTGTCAAAAAAACAAAAACGCATCAAGTATATGCTAAACATGAGGGAATTTGATAAAACTTCGACACTGACATCTAAACAACTCTTACTGGTTTCTAATAAATTGACATATGGGTCCAGCGCGCCTGGTTTTGGTAATCCCCTGCTATAATGAAGAGTTAATCATTTTTCGCACCTACATTGCATTGAGCGACTATTACAACACTATCAAAGGTCAAGGACTTATTGCAGAAGACAGTCGGATCTGTTTGGTAGACGATGGCAGCACTGACAAAACGTGGACAATTATCCAAGACCTTTGCAGCAAAGACGGGAATATCATTGGAGTACGTTTGTCACGAAATTTTGGCCATCAAAGTGCAATTATGGCTGGTTTGGAAAAGCATGCGAATGACTTCGATTGTTTTGTCACCCTTGATGCAGATTTACAAGATGATATCAACGCCATTACGGCGATGATTGATAAACACAGCAAAGGTGCTATGATCGTTTACGGTGTGCGTGATAACCGTAGCTCTGATACTTGGTTTAAGCGCTTTACGGCTGAAAGTTTCTATGTGATCATGCAGAAGATGGGCGTTCCGCTTGTATTTAATCATGCAGACTTTCGTCTGATGGATCAGCGAGTCCTTCAAGAGTTGGGTAAATTTCAGGAGATTAACTTGTTCCTCCGTGGTATTGTTCCGCTGATTGGCTATCAGAATGAAAAAGTGTTTTATAGCCGCTTGGGCAGAGAGGCAGGAGAAACCAAATACCCGCTAAAAAAAATGCTTTTATTCGCATGGAATGGCATTACCTCATTTTCGATATTTCCAATGCGGTTGGTGCTGTATTTTGGGGTCGCCAACTTCGTTATTGCAATGATGATTGTGGCATATATACTTCTTTCCTACATTCTTGGCCGCACCGTCCCCGGCTGGACCTCAACTATGCTACCGCTTATGTTTTTCAACGGCTTTAACATGATGGCCATTGGACTTATCGGGGAGTACATTGGTAAGATTTATGAAGAAGTAAAGGGCCGTCCCCGTTATATCATTGAAAAGACGGTCAATGCATAAGGTATTAACACCCAGCATACTCAGGCCTGAAAAGTCCATTCAATGCGGCTATTGTTTTTTCTACAATCTTTCTGCCGTCTTGTAGTTCAATGTAAGGGTTTGGATCGTCGGTGTGAATTTCCTTTATAATTCCTTCAGCCCGTTCCAGTCCGTTGATGTCCAGAATCATTTCCGCTTTTGCTCCACGGTTTTTGATATCTGTCAGCATTTCCATAAAGCTCTCATTTACTGATAATGTCGTGCGTAAGTCCATATGTTTTAGTTGATTATCTGCTTGTAAATTAGTTAAGTAAGACGTAATGTCTTTATTAAAAAACACTCGTGATTAACAATTGATTCAACATTGTTGGTCAATAGTTGTATCATCGTACCTTTGCGGCTTCAAAAAATGAGACGATGATTACAGTTGAAAATTTGGCCGTTGAATTCAGCGGATCTGTGCTTTTTAGCGAAGTTTCCTTCGTGATTAATCCTACTGATAAAATTGCCCTGATGGGTAAAAATGGAGCGGGGAAATCCACGATGATGAAAATTATTGCTGGTGAACAAAAAGCCAATCGCGGCCATGTACGCGCACCCAAAGACGCTGTGATCGCTTATTTGCCGCAACATTTACTTACCGAAGATAACTGTACTGTTTTCGAGGAAGCGGCCAAGGCGTTCAAGCAGGTTTTTGAAATGCGTGCCGAGATGGAAAAACTGAACCTTGCACTCGAAACCCGCACAGATTACGAGAGCGATGAATATATGGCCATCATCGAACAGGTTACCGAACTAGGTGAAAAATATTACCAGCTGGAAGAAGTCAATTATGACGCGGAGGTTGAGAAAGCCTTGAAAGGATTGGGATTCAGGCCGGAAGATTTTCAGCGTCAAACCAAGGAATTCAGCGGAGGCTGGCGGATGCGCATTGAGCTTGCCAAAATACTTTTGCAAAAGCCGGACCTTATTTTGCTGGATGAGCCGACCAACCATATTGACATTGAATCGGTAATGTGGCTGGAAGATTTTTTGGTCAATAAGTCCAATGCAGTAATGGTCATTTCCCACGACCGTGCTTTCATCGACAACATTACCAACCGTACCATTGAAGTAACCATGGGCCGGATTTTTGATTATAAAGCCAACTATTCGCATTATCTGGTATTGCGTGAGGAGCGTCGATCACACCAGGTGAAGGCATATCAGGAACAGCAGAAAATGATTGCTGACAACATGCAATTCATCGAACGCTTTCGCGGAACATATTCCAAAACCAACCAGGTTTCCTCCCGCGAACGCATGTTAGAGAAACTGGAAATTATTGAAATTGACGAAATCGATAATTCTGCCCTAAAACTCCGTTTTCCACCTTCGCCACGGTCAGGGGACTATCCGGTTACCGTAAAAGATGTTTCAAAATCCTACGGAGATCAGGTTGTGTTCAAAAATGCAAGCATGACCATTTCAAGAGGCGAAAAGGTCTCATTTGTAGGCCGGAATGGTGAAGGTAAATCTACGATGATCAAGGCCATCATGGGCCAGATCCACGTCGAAGGAACCTGCCAGCTTGGACATAATGTGAAAGTTGGCTATTTCGCCCAAAACCAAGCATCCTTATTGGATCCCAATCTGACTATTTTTCAGACGGTGGACGAGGTCGCAGAAGGAGATGTAAGAACCCAGATCAAAAATATTTTGGGAGCCTTCATGTTCCAGGGCGAAGATATTGACAAAAAAGTAAGTGTCTTGTCGGGCGGGGAAAAAACGCGGCTTGCCATGGTAAAGCTGCTCCTGGAACCTGTAAACCTGCTAATTCTCGATGAGCCCACGAACCACCTGGATTTAAAGTCAAAAGACGTTTTGAAAGAAGCGCTCAGAAACTTTGACGGAACGCTGGTGCTGGTTTCCCACGATCGTGACTTTTTACAGGGGTTGTCTCAAAAGGTTTTTGAGTTTAAGGATAAAAGAGTGATCGAGCATTTTGAGACGATTGATGCGTTTTTGGAGCGGAATCGGATTAAGAGTATTGCGGATTTGCAGTTGGTGAGGTAGAGGGTTTAAAATACCGGCGAGTTACAGGCGATTGATGAGCAATTAGGCTCTAGATAGTTTTGACGTCTGCGTTTTGTCGCAAATATTGGTTAAATTTGCGACAAAACGTATACGTACTTATTTATGGAAAGTGCTGATGATCAAATACTTGAAAAAATAAACCGTTCACCAAGGGGCACATTGTTTTTTCCGGATAGTTTTTTGAGCGTTTCAAATGCAAAAACGGTTTCAAAAGTTTTGGAGCGGCTTGTACAAACTAGTAAGTTACAGCGTGCAGCTACCGGAATCTATCTACGGCCTGTAGAAGACGAGATGATCGGAATGATGCTCCCCGGGATTGAGGAAATTGCGGAAGCGATAATAAAGCGCGACAAAGCTCGGGCAGTCCCGACAGGTAGTTATGCACTTTATAAATTGGGACTAACTACACAAATCCCAATGAACATTGTTTATTACACAGATTCATCCTCCCGGCAAGTAAAGATCGGAAAGCAGACTATCACATTCAAAAAGGCAAGTGCCCGCAACGTTTCAGCCATCGGTGAAATTAGCAAACTCGTAATCCAGGCCCTTCGCTCTATTGGTAAAGGCAACGTCACCAATGAGGAATTGCAGATAATAAAAGAAAGACTTAAGTATGAAAAGCCATATCATCTCCAACATGACATAAAAGTGGCACCTGAATGGATCAGGCAATTAATGCGGCCACTTCAACACACACATACAAATGATTGATTTACCTAAATTGAGATCGTGGTTGCAACTCTCTGATGCAACCAAACAAAATATATATACTGAAACGGGGCGCAGGATTGGTCTGCCTAGTATCGCCGTAGAGAAAGACTGGTGGGTGGTACATACCTTGGCCTTGATTTTTTCTATGGAATGTGCACCTGCACTCATTTTTAAAGGAGGAACATCATTAAGTAAAGGCTGGAATCTTATCCAAAGGTTTTCCGAAGATATTGATCTGGCCATTGACAGGGAATATTTGGGTTTTGCAGGTGATTTGAACCGTCAAGAAATTAAGAAGTTAAGAAAGGCATCATATGCTTTTATGACTACAACATTTGTTACAGAACTTACCGAGCGTTTTGTGGCCGCCGGTTTTAAGGATGTAAATATTCGTTATGCAGACACTGGTCAATCAGATCAGGATCCAATTATTATTGAAATCTATTATCCCAAACTCACCGAGAAGGAAAATTATCTTAGACCTGGTGTTTTAGTGGAAGTTGGTTGCCGCTCACTTACAGAGCCGACGACTCAACGAACATTTTCAACATTGGTGGCTGAAAATTTTAGTGATCGACCGTTTGCCGACAGACCTATTACAATTCCTATCGTAAATCCGGAACGAACGTTTCTCGAAAAGATATTTCTCCTTCATGAGGAATTTCAAAAAGCACCAGAAAGAATACGGGTTGACAGGTTAAGCAGGCATTTGTACGACATTGAAAAGCTAAGTCAATCAGAGTTTGCGGAAATTGCTTTGTCGGGTGCAGATTTATATCGAACGATTGTCGATCACCGCAAGATGTTTACTGCGCTTTCGGAAGTAGATTACAACAATCATAGTCCTGATAAAATTGTATTCGTCCCGCCGCCAAATCTCCTCCCTGCCTGGGAAGCGGACTATAAGCAGATGCGCGAAAATATGATTTTTGGAGAAGTACTAGGTTTTGAAGATCTTATAAATGCATTGACAGTTTTGCAAGTCAGGCTTCATAAGGTGATAATCAAGAATTGGCATTAGTCGGAAGCTTTTCCGGTGTAATATATGAATCTCTAACTCTCCTTACTCGACCGTCCGGAAAAAAGTGAGGATGAAAATCCTTCCATAGGCATTATTCTTTGCGCTGATAAAATCACCTTGATATTGACATAGCTTTGCAAGACATTTAACAAACCAATTAACAAAATGTCCAAAGGAGCAATGTCCAAAGGAGCTCAACAAATCAAGACTGTAAGGGTTGTTAGGAATGCAGTAGACGGTTGACAGCACGATATAAGCAGACCAGACTGGCTCTAAGTTAAATTGCAATAATTAGCATGCTTGAATGTTTCAAGCTTAGTTTTGAAGGCCTTCGGGTTTGGCAAAATAACTGAGGACTTCTTCACGATCACAATTCTTTAGAAAAAAATAAAATGTTGAATCAATAATTTTGATTGAGCTGGTACTATTATCGTAGTCGAAAATCGGTGGTGAAATTCCCTTAGCAATTTGGCTTCCAACGAGGTTTTTAAGGAAATATCCCATATCAGACGATCTTACATCGTCTGGACGATGATGAGTACCTTTAATTTTTTCTTGCAATGCCTTTCGTTTTAAACCTTCAATGATGCTTTCCATTGGCTCTTCGAATAATACATTAATAAAATAATAGGGAATGTATAATGGAATTTCTTGCGATGAACGTGCTTTTTGCTCGATAAATGATTCTAAACATCTGGTATGTCGACTCGAATAGTCACCAAGTTTTTTATCAATAGCTTGGTCAACATTAGCCTGAGTTATTATCTTCAAAGTTGTTTGAGTTTCAGTTACACCTGCAGCATAGCAAGATTCCTTACAGATTTCTTGAAAAACGCCAACACTATCAAAGCAGCTATCTATAATATAGTCAACGACGTCTTCTAAGCTAGTATTCAGTAGAGCTAATCCCTCAGCTGTAATTTTTTTCAAATCTTCTTTTTCCCAAGGTTCAACAGGAACCTCAATTAATCTATCAACAAGATCTCCATTGAATTGTACCAATCTATTTTTTTCACGCCATATTCCAAGAATTATAAAAAGAATGTTATAATCCTCAAAAATTCTTAAGTCAATTGCCAATTGCTTTTGAACGTCCTCGTTTAAGTAATGAAAATTTTCTAGGATTATTCTTTTTTTAAATTCCATACTTCTTAATAGTTCAGAGAGGTCCTGAGCAAGGGCAAGATTGTAATCAATAATTCTATAAGATTTTTCATTTCCATTTTCACCTTTCACGCCAGCCTCTGTTTCGGCGTCTCCTCCTCCAAAGAAGGGTATCCGAATTTTAGCTTTTAATCCTACTTTGGCTTCACCACCAATAGTTGTTGTCACTTCTTTTGATTCTAATATCTCGATATTCAATTGTCTCGCGATCGAGTTATATATATCCAGAACGGACGATGAAGGTGAACAATTAACCTTGATGAAATCGTCTTCGGATAAATGTCTATTGGTTAAGGATGTTTTTCCTTGTTTAGAAGCTCCGTAAATTATTATATGTTTATTTTTTTCTAGACCATCGGTGAAAGCCTTGTCAACACTTTCCCTATCTATGTACGTGCCGATTAACTCATTCGAGACGCCATATACCTGGTTTGTTAAGCTCATATTGACTTTATTTAATATGGATATCGTGAACTCTGTTGCTAGAATGCTAGCTAGGTGAAACGCGGAACCAATTTAGGAATTAAAAGTTACAGAGCAGCGAGAGCACTTCCGAAAAGCTTCGCTTGTAGCTAAATTTTCCGAAAAGCATAAGTTGGAACTTTCCCCTATATTTGCCCCGCAAACGTTTAGTAAATTTATATGAACCTACAATTAAAATGCAGGCCAAAATGGCCTTGGGGAAGCAGACGGGTGAAAGTCCCGCGACCTGCTAAAGTTCGCTTTACTGACGTTTGCAGTGACTTCCCCTTTTCTTTTCACCCAAATCCATTTAAACTATGCAAACGTCGGATGGACGAGGTGTTGGCGCGAACGAACATTCCACCAACCCAACGAATGATGCACGTCACGCATCAAAAGTCGTCGATTCGCTGACGCAATCCCAAGCCGAGTTTTGGTATCTTGTAGAATGTCAGGGCTGCAAGGAGCTGGCACATTCGCTCAAAATGATCCACGATCTGGCGCTTTATCATTCGGATATTCCGTTTGATACGGCTGAAAAATCGGCGCTTTTTGATGTGAAGGTGCTTTGGGAGGGTTTTGAGAAGATGGGGGCGAAAGTTTAAGAATTGGAGGACTGTTGGCGACAGTCCTTTTTTGGTTTTACATGATGCTCAACGGAATGCGGTGTACGTAACAAGCCGCTAATTCATATTTCTGAACGCCACCGGCGTCTTCCCTGTCTTCTGTTTAAACAGCTTGTTGAAATACTGAGGATATTCAAAGCCCAGACCGTAGGCAATCTCGCCGACTGAGCGGCTGCTGCTTAAAAGGATATTTTTAGCCTCCTCAATCAGGTGATAGTGGATATGGTCCTGCGCGTTTTTGCCGGTTTCTTTTTTCAGGAGGTCGCTTAGGTAATTGGGGGATAAATTTACTTGTTCAGCAAGATATCTGACTGTCGGCAGGCCGCGTTCACTGAGGTCGCCGAGCTCGAAATATTCGTTCAGCAGCTTCTCGACCTGCATAATCACCGTATTATTGGAGGTTTTTCTGGTGATAAACTGTCTGCCGTAAAACCGGGAGCAATAATTTAAAAGCATTTCAATGCCGGATACAAGAATGGACTGGCTATGCACATCAATGTTTTCCAATAGTTCCGCTTCGATTTTTTGAACGCAATCCGTCAAAATTTGCTTTTCCTTTTCCGACAAGTGCAGCGCTTCTGAGACTTCGTATGAGAAAAAGCTGTAACTCTTCATTTTGTCATTCAGCGGGGTGCCCCGGATCAGATCGGGGTGAAATGATAGACCCCATCCAATCATTTGTGGCGAAACTTCAATGTCGTTGTCCATTTCCAGCACCTGGTTGGGCGACAGACAGATCAGGCTACCATTTGTAAAATCAACCAGCTTACGGCCGTACCGAACGTGATTTCGATTGTAATTCTTAAAAATCAGTGTGTAGAAATCGGCCGATAGTTTCGTGTCTTCAATGACCCCTTCGCGCACCTGGCTGAAATCAATGATGGCGATCAGCGGATGGCGCACAGGCTGGTCTAGCCTGAAAAATCTGAACAGGTCCTCGACGGTGCGCAAGTGAATGTTTGTGCTCATAGGAACAAATATAACCTCATTGCGCGGGCAATGAGGTGTGAATGATTTCTAAATTACAAACCGAATTGGGATCTGATGATACCGGTAAAAGTGGCGTCGTCAGCCTGCTGGCGTTGCGCGACAATGGCCTTGGCATCTTCACCCGCAATATAACGTAATTGATCCTTGCCGTCGGTAGCGGCTTCGTAAATAACCCCGGCCACAACGCTGGCAGGAGAAGCTTGTTCAAACATGGCTTGCGTAGCTGCCAACAGTTTGCCGATGATCGATTGGTATTCTGTCATGCTTTCATCATTACTGAATTCCAGCGAGCGGCCCGTGAAATCCGTAGCAATAGCGCCCGGTTCGATGATTTTAACCTGCCCGCCAAATTCCCGCACCTCGAAGTTTAACGATTCGGAAATGCCTTCCACGGCGAATTTCGTCCCATGATACAAAGTCCCCAGCGGGAAGCTCATCTTGCCGCCGACAGACGACACATTGATAATGATACCGCTTTTTTTGCTGCGAAAATGGGGCAGCAAAGCCTTGGTCACATCCAGCAAACCGATCACATTCGTATCGAACTGCCGGATGATCTGCTCTCTCGAAAAGGATTCGAGCACACCGTAAGCGCCATAACCAGCATTATTCAATAAAACATCAATCTGCCCGAACTTGGCAATACCCTCATTCACAGCATGATCAATAGATGCAGGATCAAGAACGTCGAGTTTGGTAACCAATATATTTTCCAATTCCGCTAATTCAGCTTCGTTATCCGGATTGCGCATGGTGGCAATAACGTTCCAGCCTTTTGCGTGAAATAATTTAGCAGTTTCTTTACCGATACCGCTGCTTGCTCCTGTAATTAAAATGGTTTTCATGATCTCTGATAGTTAAAATGATGCATCAAAGGTCGGGGTGAAAACCGGGCGGGTATGAATACGAATTCAGGGTTGTTTTATACTTTTTACGGTTTGTTGGTTTTCGTTTCGAAGCTGTGGGACATGAGATCGGATATTCCGTTTGATACGGCCGAAAAGTCGGCGCTTTTTGATTTGAAAGTGCTTTGGGAAGGCTTCGAGAAGATGGGAGCGAAAGCTTAGGAATTCGGGGACTGTTGGCGACAGTCCTTTTTTGATTTAGCTCTTCCGAAGGTCGGGCCGTAGATTGATTTTAGCTTAAAGCTTTACTGTATGATAATAATGATTCCCTCCCTCATCCTCAAATTCCTCGATAAGCGAAAGTCCTGATGCATCTAGCAGATCTTTGTATTTCTCCGCTCCAAGTGCTATCGATTCTATTGCTGTAATGGCATCTTCCCATTTCATTTGTTGTGCAGGCGCCGTAAACAAAAGTTTCCCGCCAGCGTAAAGTCCATCTGCCATTTTTTGAATCACAACTTCCTGTATTTCTTCCGGCAAAAGGAACATTAACCCCCAGGCGATGATGGCATCGAACTGCCGATTGAAAAATGTGGAATCTTCAACGGCTTCACAGGCGACGGGGCTATTTGGGAAGTTCTGCTTGAAGATTTGAACCATCGAGGGCGACGCATCAATTCCATAAACGATCAAACCTTCATCTACCAATGTCTTCGAAATCGGGTCGCCTGCGCCACAACCTACATCCAGAACTGTCGCATTTGGAGACAGTGACCTTGCCCAGTGCCGAACTGATGGCGCGCCGACTCCATTGATGCCCTTAGAGCGGCAGCGGATGAATGTCTCCGCGTGGTCCTCGTATCCGTTTGATTTGTCCATTTCCATTAAGACTGGTCGATTTCTTGCTCGTGCAATGTCATTACAGTTGAGTAAGGCCAAACGTCGATTTTCCCCTTTGTTGGTGTCATGTTTTTCCACACCCAATTATAATGGTTGATGACTTGTTCTGCGTCCATGAACGGGCGGTTTCCCGTAGTATGGCCGTCTTCTACCACCAAAATATCAAAGTCTTTCACAAGCGCTGATTGAATTGTGGATTCTACACAGAAGTCTGTTGCACAGCCTGTTATAACCAGTTCGTTTACATTTAGCTCTTTCAGCTTTGCATGTAAGCTGGTATTATAAAATACATCATTCGCGAATTTCTCAACCATCAAATCCTGTTCATGAACCTCCAAATCATCTAGTAATTCCCAATCGGAAGTGTTGGGAATAAACTCGTCCATCGAGCTTCCATTGTGCTGCACAAACGCCACAAGCCATGAATTCTTTCGAAACATGGATGCAAGTGAGTTGATTTTTTTTACAATCGAATCCGTTTCATACCGGGGTGTGTCGGGCGTAAAAGAGCCCTTTTGCATATCGATTACCAGAAGGCATTTTTGTGGTTTCATCAGTTGAAATTGTTGTATCCGATTTAGTACTTGTTTGCCCGCGCTAGGCGAACGATCGATGAAAATACATTTCGGCCAGCGAAAAGTGGGTGCAGGTTAATTTTTTGTTTCGATCAAATCCCACAGATTACCGTAGAGATCGGCAAAGACTGCCACTGTACCATAATGCTCTTCTGACGGCTGCCGGATTATTTGAACACCATTTGCAACCAGGTTTTGGTAGTCGCGCCAAAAATCATCCGTGTTCAGAAAAAGAAAGACCCGTCCGCCAGTTTGATCGCCTATACACGCCCTCTGATCTTCCGTGCCAGCCTTTGCGAGCAGCAAACAGCATTCAGCCGCACCATTTGGCGCGATGCGTACCCAGCGTTTGGTTTCGGTTAACAGCGTATCTTCTAGCAACTCAAAGCCAAGCTTTTGAACGTAGAAGGAGATCGCTTCGTCATAATCTTCGACCAATAAGCTCATCAGGGAAATGTGCCGTTTCATTCGTGCTCGAATTTCGACTTGTTTGGGACACAAGATAATTTATAGCCGCTATCTATCAAGCAAGAATAGCAAAATAACCGGGTCATTATAATGTTCTGCGAATGGCGGTTATGATGTAATCGCAGGAGATTAAAATGATGATATCGCATCGACACTTGCGCTCTAACCGACTAAGCTAAAAACTCAATGAGCACAAAAGGAAACCCTAAAAGTCAGGACCTTATTGTGTGGGCCGCCGCCGCGCGGAGGGAGACGGGTCTCGAACTTTGCCTTTAATCGACTCGTAATCAAGGTTTTGTCTCCTTTATTTGAAGTGAACTACACGAAAGACTCACTATTTTTTATACATATAGTACAACAGTATATTTGTTATGTATAATTCTTTTAGCGAAAATTGAGCGGTTTAGGTCTGGATATTCGCTGATTTTGGGTGAGTTTTCGGGTGGTTTTTAGTGTTCAAAGTTTGGAAAATGCCTGTGGTTTGGCGGTGGTAACTGCGATGATACTGATGTAAAAATAGCAAAAATACGTTTGCCATTGAAACTATAAATCTAATCCGGCGTCATTTGCGAATTGGATATTTCACTTAGGTATACTTCTAGTCTTTCCATAAAATGATTATACAAAGGAATTAACTCGGAGATGGAAATTCTTCGGTTCCAGCTTCCCAATTTAAGAGGATTAGGTGCAAGTCCGGTAAACATCACAGCCGTATCTGCGCAAAAACTGTAATTGATTTTGGATGGGATATCCAAGGCTTCAAGTTGCTTGTCAGCAAATCCTAACATAATCTGACCCTTTTTGTCAAACGTCATAATAGTAACTCTTAGCCCGCTTCCGGCCGGATCAGGGAATTGAAGTCCAAAACTGGATGTGTTCCATTCAACAGTTAGGCCGATTTGCTGACCATCTGCTATTACCTTTTTCACAAAATCGACGGTGTAGGAATTTGTGTTTTGCAGCAGCTGCTCAAAATAGTCTTGGGCCGAAAGTGTGGTTCGCCCTGATGATCTCCTTTGCAATGTTTCTGGTTCAGTCCCCAGGTCGCTGTCAATATTTAATGTTAATCCAGTAGAATAGTCTCCTTCTACGCGTACAACAGCCCTCGTAATTTCTCTTGTTCTTGTTACTACCTGTGGAA
Organism: Dyadobacter sp. CY326; assembly: GCF_021390515.1. GTDB lineage: Bacteria > Bacteroidota > Bacteroidia > Cytophagales > Spirosomataceae > Dyadobacter. The sequence continues at coordinate 246,183 of NZ_JAJUXI010000009.1, read as the reverse complement.
TGATTAACAAGGGATCAATAGAATCGCCAAGCCTGTATACTTGCAGTTCGACCAGTGCCAGTGTAAAGTGTAACTGGGGCGATTGTGACAGATACGCGACCATTTCTTCAACGCTTTCACGGATTCCGTCTCCAACGATTAAAAGTAGGACCCGCCCTCTTCTGAGGTTTTTATTGATGTTGTCTATCAGTGTATGTTCCTCTTTATCTTCGCAACCCGGATGTCTGCGGACCTTCGCAACAACCCCTTCAGAACTTTGGCCGTATCGTTTCAGGCTGATATCCAAATCAGAGAAAGTCCATTTACTTAATTCTTTGGCATAGTCTAGGATTTGTCCGACCACTTCTCTTCTTGCCTCTGGATTCCGCCAAAGTTTTGTTTCTACAATCGTAATATAACCATCTGGTGAGATGAGCAGGTTATCAATGTAGCCAGCCTTCGTTTTTATTTCCCGTCCCATAGAAATTGCAGGAGCAAATCCTGATTCAACCTCACTGATTGGAAGAAGAGACGGGTTTTCATGTATGAGTTTTTGCAGCCAACTTTCAGAGAACTCATTGCTATATAGCGGTACTCGTTCCATGCTTCTGGTTGTACTGTTCGAGATCAACAGGGGTTGCCCATTCTGTCTTTTTCCATTTATTGTCATAGTCTACGATTTACTGTAAAAATTATTTAAGCGAGAATAGACATGTTGGTTGGATGTGCAAAGTTTGAAAATGCCTGTGGTTTTTTGGAGTTGATAACTACGACTTTTGGGCCTATTTTAAAGCTACCCTGCTAGGCAAAAGCAGCAAGCAATAAACCATCAACTTTATGCTCGGGTAGCAATGTTTTTATCAATATTTATTGATTTTAAACACCTGCTAAAAGTAGCTGCGGTTGTGCCCAGGTATGTTGCAATGTAATGATCAGGGATTCGTCGGAACAGTGATGAAGGCTGACTAATGTAATGTGCTATTCTTTGCTCAACAGAAAGATACTTAAATACCTTTACCCGCTCGGTGAAATTGATCAAGTGCTGCTCCAACAATTGTACGGCCAAACCAGCCATAGTTACATCCTCTTGTACTAGCTTGCGGTACATCTCATAGGAAATAGAAATCCCATTGGTATCTTCCAGTGTTTCCAATACATCATTCGATGCTTTTTGCATCAGGAAGCTTTCCGCAATGCAAACAATGTCTCCATCTGAAACAAGAAGAGATGTAATATCCTCCGAACCTCTCAGATAATAGGTTCGCATAGCCCCCTTTTCTATAAAATAGAGGCACTTACTCACCTGTCCTACGTCTACCAGAACTCTGCCCTTCGGAATCATAAACCGCGTCATGCTTTCTTGAAACCGCGCCTTTACCTCTTCGGACAGAATAAACCTGGGAGCGTCCAGTATCTTTTGTAATGGTTTTGTCTCTTCTGTAACTCTCATAAAACGCAAAGTTAGGCATACACTTAATCGTTTCTCGCCAAAGATCATGTGATCTTGTCGCAAGACAACACGAATCTATGTTGAAGAACAAGTCATATCCGTGTCAGAGGACAAGGTATCATTTAATGTTATGTAAGTTACTTTGTATTGGACAAAAAGAATACTCGCCCACTAAAATCCTCAACTAAGTCGATCAAATCATGAAAAAAATTACGTCGGAGATCATTTTATTCGCTGTCTTAACATTTCCTTGCTTTGGCCAGCATAAAGGTGAAAGTGAAATTGTGGCGAGTTACGCGGTGATAACTGCGGAAAACCCACTATCTACTTTATGGCTGGGGCTATCCAACTTTGCATCGCTTTCAAACCGAGATTTGACGCTCCGTCAAGGGGCGTGTTCGCGAGCTATAAATATTTTGTATCAGATCGACTTGCAATTGGCGGAACAACAGGTTTTAACAAAAATGTTAGTGAAAGTGTATTCTGGCTAAGGGATTTCACAACGACTGATTCGCGGATTTTAACGATGGCGGGAGAAGTGAGCTGGTTCTTCTTCAAGAAACCTGGAATCAAGCTCTATGCAATGGCCGGACTTGGATTCTACTCAATACAATCATCCTTGGATAACTTCAGCACATCAACACGCACTTATGGACCTACTTCACAACTAACAGCTTTCGGAGTCAGATTTGGTAACCAGTTGGGCGTATTTACTGAGCTGGGTTATGGCTATAAAGGCATCATTAATACGGGGCTGAGCATTCAATTTTGAAAGTAAAAGCAAGTCATTCAAAAGTGCAAAGTATGAATATAAAATACACCTCACTCTCTATCCTTTTTTCCTGGATGCTAGCGTGTACCCCAGAGAAAATCTCTACCGACACCGACAAGGAAGGTGTAATCACCAGGCTACCCCATGTATGGAAATCCTCCATTTCAGAGGGGCCGCGATCGTTTGGGTTGCATAGGGGTTATATCATTGATAACCGCGGCATATTAGCTGTCGGGATGCGCAAATCTGCCGGGTCGAATGCGAAGAATGAGCAATATTTGTTGCTGAAGGATCTGGAGACTGGTGAAAACATTTGGAAGTGGGATGAATTCCAAAGTAAGAGTATAGGCACTTTACGTCAGAGTATTGGACTTTATTTCGGAGCCATGCTGCTACACGATGCCAGCACTACCTATTATATTAATACCGTTACAGGTGGAACAATCTGGAAAACCAGGCAACCTGATTTAGGCCTCCGCCCCTATCCGGCTTTTTTAGCAAATCAATATTTTGTTGCCGGGATTAGTATAGAATCTCAAAGAAAACACCGAATCGAACCGACAATTTTTGCAGGCAATGTCAAGACTGGTGAGGTCAAAGAGTTGGTCATGCCGAAAATGAAAGACGAATATGCATACGTTGACACAGATTCCAGTTACTACCGCGGTTCAATGCTGAATATTGAAGCTTTTAGCAGGAATGGTGTCGATTATATGGTTGTGCCATTTACCGAACCAGGCCCAAAAGATCAATACAATCACACGCGTAGCTATTTCGGTCTGTATAATATAACCGATAAAAAATGGGTCTATGAAAGAATAGCCATTCGCCCCGATATCGGCGGTGCATCGTCCTGCCTTAAACCTATTGTACATGATGATAAAGTATATGTAACATCATTGACTACCGTTGGGTGCTTTGAATTAATGACAGGCAGAGAAATATGGAGGAGAAGTTTGTCGGACATGTTCACAGGTTTTAATGACTTTATTCTAGTGAACGACAAGCTCTTGCTCAACGGTGATAATGCAATTCTATACTGTGTGGATGCCAATACAGGATCACAACGATGGACCCAAAAAGCTAGCGCTTTGACAAGCGACTTGTACCACCAGGATGGTGTGGTCTATTACATATATACCAAGTCGCTTCTCGCAGTTGACATTCAAACAGGAAAACTGTTGTGGGATATGCCTTCTCCGGACATAAAACTAGAAAATCGCCACGACTCCTGGTTTACGGGTTTTGTTACTGGCTTGCCCACCAAAGATGGAAAGAAAGGCAGGATTTTCGCGTCGACAAATTACAACGTATACTGCTTTGAGGCTGCGAATTAATACAGATTTAATTTTTAACATTTGACACCTACACTATGCAACAATTAATTTTTTTATTCATGTCTTTTGGCTTTCTAAATTGTATCGGAAATCATTTATCTTGTGCTCAGAATGTCGCTAAATACGAAATTTAGCTCGGTTATGAACCCTTTGCACGGACAGGTTTTAGATGATTTCGTCGAACAATTGCTCCCAACTTTACTTGCTACTTTTCGAGCTTCCCGAAAGCCACGGTTTCAGCACCTTCGTGACCTGCGGCATCACGATCCAGGTAAGCAGCCCCACCATACATCCGGCCACAATCAAAGTTCTTAATGCAGGATGAAGCCCTTGAATGAACGGCCCAAGAGCATAAGTGAGAAACAGGCTGGTAGGATATACTCCACACAGTGTTGCCACTGCCATTTTCCACCTCGGAGGAGGAACAGGTGAGCGGAACCATGCTTCCAAGCCGGTAAGTTCCCGATATACCGGATCTTCCGTCAATGTCGATGCATAGGCTTCCCAGTCTTTAAAAAGCTTTGAATTATAAAAAGCATCACGGTCTGCCTGGTTGGCAAAAGTCCTTAATATTCCTATTTCACGGCTTTCGCTGCCCGGTAAAGCAGTCATCATAGCTGCGCCATGAACGCCGCCATACAGAAAAGAATCTCCTAAAAAATGTCGCAACGCTTCTTTGAACTCGTCCTCCTTTCCAGGAAGTACTTTACGGGTAATCGCTACGTGTATAGGCATAGGAGTTGTTTATCAATTTGTAATGCGGTTTATAGTGAGTCTTTTTCTTGAAGTAAGTAACTATACAAAACTAAACCTGAAATCACAATGATGAAACAACACATCTTTACCGTAGTTGCTACCTTGTTTTTTACACAAGTAGGAATTGCCCAATCTACCGGGACCTTCACTGACTCGCGAGATGGTCAAACGTATAAAACAATCAGCTTTAAAGAAGATTCGACGGGCAAAACCGTTACCTGGATGGCGCAAAACCTAAACTACAAAGTGGAAGGCAGCTATGCTTATGATGACAATGAAAATAATCGGAAAGAGCTGGGCTTGCTTTACACCTGGAAGGCAGCGAAAAAAGCCCGCCCCGGCGGTTGGCATTTAGCGACGGATAGCGAATGGGTTATGCTTGTGAATCATTTTGGCGGAAAGGACAATGCCGGTGAAGCCTTAAAAAGCATTAAAGGCTGGAATGAAGACGGTAATGATACTAATAGCAGTGGGTTCGACGCGCCTGCAGGAGGTCATCGGAAACCTGATGGTAGCTATTTTGCCCAAGGTGTTCTCGGTATCTTTTGGACGTCCTTACCTAGTACAGATAGTAGCGCCTGGGCATGGAACTTTCATTACGGTGGACCTCCCAGTAGCAATAAAAAAAATTTAAAAAAAGCTTTCCGTTGGGATGGCCCAGTTTCTGGCGGACTTTCAGTTCGTCTGGTCCGGGATTAAGTTATTTGCATATTTCTCATATCCCTACTCGGCATTGGAGTCTTTCGGATTTATTTTTCTAAACCTTTGAGCATCATTTTTATATTCCCAATCACCATCGCTGCGTCGTCCCGGTGCACAAAATGTCCACTGTTGCTTAAATAGATCAGTGCGCCACCTTTACTGGAAGCGTGAATAAAGCGCCTCCATTTTAGCATATTGGAGCTATTTTTTACTTCAAAGAACCGCTCGTGATCATAATCCTTACTTCGGCGTTCCAGTGGGACTTCCAACTTTCCGCCTACAAAAAACAGGATGGGCACCTGTGGAATGGGTAAGCTACTAAGCTCAGCGAAGTCGGTTTTTCGGAGATCCGTTAAAACTTGTCCCTCGCTCCATGCGGCGTAGCGCGACGAATCTACTTTCGAAGGAGTGTATAATCGCTTAATAAGCATCTCGTCAATTTGCTTTTCAGAAACGCCTATCGATCTGAATATCTGATTCCAGTCCGCTTTTGTTTCCGTAAAATCTGCTGGATCAACAAACACGAGCCCCGCAATATCATCGGGATAATATCCTGCGAAAGCCCGCGTGTATATACCACCGATGGAATGACCGACCAATATATACGGCGGTTCAACTTTCATTTCCTGCAAAAGTGATTTGAGGTTCGCTGCTATCTTCTGAGGAGTAGGCAGCTGGAAAACCTTTTCTGATTTCTCCACGCCTTGCCTGTCATAAAGAAAAACAGGGGCACCATTAGCAAGCGAATCCGTTATGGTATTCCAATTTGCAAGCCCCATACCCATGCCATTTTCAAAAACCAGCACTGGCTGACTTGGCTTTCTTTGCTCCAAGCTTCTCGTAAGAACGTGATAATTAACGCCGTTTACACTTACCATTTTTTCCTGAGAGAAAGCGGAGAGCGTGGATGCCAGTAGAGTTAGAATGTTTAGGATTTTTATAGACATATGGTGAGTATTGAAGAATGACTAACATAACTAATATTTGGGTAACTAATTCCTTTCTACAACTTTATCTAAATACCATTACTAAACCCTCCCTCATGCAGCAAGGCCTTTACGAGAATTTGATCACCAAGCTCATCGCTTCAAAGATAAGCTCCCTCGATAAACAACAATTCTTTGTAAAGGAAACACCTGTCGAAAAGAGTGAGGTCGCTCGCGTGCTTAGTCAGCATGTAAGTCGCCTTCTGAACTACGGTCTAAGTTTGATATCGGGAGATGAGAGTATTGAACTTCAAATTGAGCTATCGAACAAAATCATTAGAGTGCTTAGTACGGAGTTGGATCACACCGATTTTGAAGGGGATTTGGTTTCCATCAATGGAAAAATCCTGAATGCTGTATTTGCGAAAATGGATGCGCCTTTCTCCGATTTTGAAAAACATATCAAGGAAATAACCCCATTTACAGGCTTAGGACAAAGCGAATTATTCACGGGTTCTAATGTCGGACTTTCGCTCGAAAGTGAGTTGAAAAAGGAAATCCTTTCTTCTGATAAGATATACTTCCTTGTTTCCTTCATTAAATGGTCGGGAATTAGAATCTTCCAGAAGGAACTTGAAGAATTTACCCGTCGAGGTAACTCTCTTAAAATCATCACCACCTCGTACATGGGCGCGACAGACTTGAGAGCAGTGGAGTTTTTAGCGGGGCTACCTAATTGCGAGGTAAAAATTTCATATAACACAAAAAATGAACGGCTGCATGCCAAATCTTACCTATTCTTTCGAAACACTGGCTTCAATACCGGCTACATTGGCTCAGCCAATCTTTCTAGGACTGCATTAACCAGCGGCTTAGAATGGAACTTGAAAGTAACGACTCAGGAAGTTGGCCACATCATCGACAAGTTCGCAAAAACTTTCGAAACGTATTGGCAAGACGGAGAATTCGAATATTTCCGATTAGGGGAACATTCGGAGAAACTCAAAGTGGCCCTCGGTAGAGAGAAGAACAAAGGCCAAGTCGAAGGGACTTCTTTCTTTGATATAAAGCCTTTACCGTTCCAGGAGGAAATTTTAGAAAAGCTTTTAGTGGAGAGGCAAATTCATAATAGGAATAGAAACTTGATTGTCGCTGCGACAGGTACAGGAAAAACAGTAGTCTCGGCATTTGATTTCAAGAACTTTCTTAAAACCCAGCCTCACGCAAGACTTCTTTTCGTCGCACATAGAAAGGAAATACTGATGCAGGCAAGGGCAACTTTTGCAGGCATTCTGCGTGACAACAACTTTGGTGACCTCTGGGTTGACGGCATCGAGCCAGACAACTACGATGTTGTGTTTGCGTCCGTGATGACTCTTGCAAATCGCATTGAGGAACTACCGCTTTCGGAAAGCTATTATGACTTCATTATCGTTGATGAAGTGCACCACATTGCCGCAAATAGCTACCGCCCAATTCTAAATAAATTTAAGCCGAAGGTGCTTCTTGGCTTGACCGCAACTCCCGAGCGTACGGACGGGGCTGATATTCTGGCGGATTTTTGTGATACAATCGCAGCCGAAATCAGATTGCCTGAGGCGATGAACAGGAAACTGCTTTGTCCATTTCAATATTTTGGAATTAGCGACAGTACAGATTTATCTAATGCAACCTGGCAGAATGGACGCTATCTCCCAAGCGAGTTGACGAGAATTTACACGCACAATGATCTTCGGGTTGGGGAAATAATTAATCATTGCAAAAACTATCTGACAGACTATGAGGATGTCAGGGCATTGGGTTTTTGTGTCACTCGGGAACACGCCATTTACATGGCGGAAAAGTTTGCACTGGCTGGGCTAAAAGCAGATTACCTTATCAGCGGAGGCGACCGTGAAGAACTGAGATCTACGATTAAATCGAAATTATTGCGAAAGGATATCAATTACCTTTTTGTGGTTGATATTTTCAATGAAGGTGTCGATATCCCAGAAATTGATACAGTGCTGTTTTTACGGCCTACCGAAAGCTTGACCGTGTTTCTTCAACAACTTGGCAGGGGTTTGCGATTGTCAGAAGGTAAGGAGTGCTTGACTGTCCTTGACTTTGTTGGCAATGCCCGGCCGGAATACGATTTTGAAGGGAAATTCAGGGCGCTCATAGGGAAAACCAATACTTCCACGTTGGAAGAGCTCGAACGCGATTTTCCACATTTGCCATTGGGATGCTCCATTGTTTTGGAAAAGAAGGCAAAGGAAATCATCCTAAAAAATATAAGGTCGGCGACCCAACTCAATACAAATCAGCTCGTTACCAAAATTGCCAATTTCCGGCATCAAACCACATTGCCTTTATCGCTCAAAAACTTTGTCACGTTTCATAACATTCCGCTGCAAGCAATTTACAAGCGAGCGACTTGGAGCAAACTCTGTCAGTTGGCGAATCGGTTGGAGGATCTATTGCCAATCAATGAGGAGGAGACGAAGCGCACGATACTGAAAAAATGGCTCTGCTGTAATTCATTTAGCTATTTGTCATTCATTCTAAGGATGGCGAAGCAGAAGTTTCAGGTAAATGTAAATGCGTTGCCCGATCATGAAAAGTTAATGCTTACCATGCTTCACTACGACTTTTGGCAAAGCCCAGGCGGAGCAGAGGACCTATCGGCAAGTATTGCAAAAATTGGAAGAAATGAACAACTGGTGAGTGAAATGGTCGAGCTGCTCGAACTCGTTATCGACAGAATTGCGCACATCGAAATGGACGCTAATCTGCCTTTCGTTCAACCGCTCAAAGTGCATAGCCGATATTCGAGAGAACAGATCTTGGCCGCTTTTGGAGAAAGCACATTTGAAAGGAAATCCAGCAACCGGGAAGGGGTCGTAAACTTGGAAGCGAAGAATGCCGAGCTGCTGCTCATAACGCTTGAAAAGACCGAAGCAAATTATTCGCCGACCACATTGTATAACGATTACGCAGTTAGTGAAAAGATATTTCACTGGCAATCTCAAAACACGGCCCGGCCTGAAACCGGCAAAGGGCTGTCATATGTAAAGTAAAAGCAAACGGAGAAATCGATTCTTCTTTTTGTGCGGGAGAAGAACAATGACGAATTCAATAATACGATTGCCTATGTCTTCCTGGGCTTGGCGGATTATATGGACCATTATGGAGCGAAGCCGATGAGTATCAATTGGGCATTGCGCGAGTCAGCTCCACATTATATCTGGAAGGAGATGGCGAAGATGGCGGTTGGGTGAGTTTATTTCGTGGTAACTAGTAAAAGCGTACTGATTTGATAGATTCCAGCTCGATGATCGCGTTGCGAAATATAGTAGCGCACATTAAATAATAAGCAGCAGTGAATTAGGTCCACTCGTTCGAAATATGCCATATGCTGGGTTAGCCGAAGAACGATTGAACTAAGCAAGTCTTTTTAGGTAAAATTGTATATTAGGGTTTCAAATTTTTTGTAGTAATAATCTGTAAACCCTGAAAGCACAATACTATGGAAGTAAATCAGCAGGCAAACTGCTATAATTGTTTCAAACCTCTACCGGAGAGAGGCTATTTTTGTGGTAAATGCTTAACACAAGTAAGATGCAAATCCTGTAATTCTTTATTAGAAGAAGATAATGCAGGCTGTCTTTATTGTGGAACACCTAGAGAGATGAGGGTAGAGACTGAGGCTGGTTCAAATCGAAACATTAATACTTTTCGATTGTACGAGACAGCGACAGACAGAACTATTGAAGCAACATTTAGTGATGATGTTGCCAAAGACCTTGCTGGAACCCTACGAGACGCCGCTGCCGCGGGCAGGATAAAAGCAATTGGTTCAAACATTCCTCCTTCAAACAGTTTCGATAGCACGGCAAGTGAACAAACCGATGAATTTGCTGAAGCGGAAGTCGTAGATAATAGAGATGAGGTTGCAAAAATAGAGGCAATTGACAAATCAGCACCGACTACTAAAACCGTAAGTGAGGAGGAATATCCAACACTTAGAGCCGTTTCTATGAAAAACCTTCCCGGTACAGAAACCGAATGGATTGTTGTATATGCTTTTTATTCCTCTAATTACGGTAATGAAGAATTTTCGCGTCAAAATATAATCGAAAGATATTCGGAATCTAACCGCAAAAACAAAGATAGGATGAAAGGTCTATCCGCCTATATTACGAATGCTGTAAAGGGCGGGTACATTAATCCCTTAGAAAATAGTTTCTCAATTCTAGACAAGGGAATACAAAAGGCAAAAGAAATCATCGCTAGAACAACAGGTTCTTCTCCTAAGCCAAGGCCATCTTCAAAACCAAAAAAAGAAAATAAAGGTACAGAGTCCGAAAACGAAGTGGTAAATAACAAAAAGGCTCATAAAGCTTCGAGATTATCAAAGCGACTAAGTAATATTAACTTTGAACCCGAAGGAAAAGTAAGTCTTAAAGATTTCTTTGCTTCATATACTCCTGCAAACGATAGTGAACGCAATCTGCTCTTTGTGTATTATTTACAAGGGGTTTTAGAAGTAAAAGAAATTACATTTGATCACGTATACAGTTGCTATGATATACTTGGTTTGAGGATATCAGAAAATCTACCACAAACAATCAGAAACACTGCTAGTAAGACTGGGTGGATTGAAACGAATAATTCAATTTTAGCAGTAACAGTTAAAGGTAGTAATCAAATCAAGGCTTGGAATAAAAAAGATTAGAATATGACATTGGATGCATTTGTTCACATAATTAATGATTTTGATACCTTTACCGCGAGCAATAAAATAGACTACTTCCTGTATTATCACACTATTATAAGAGAAAATAAAGGGGCTACTCCAAAAGAGATTGAAATGTATTTTGAGGAATTAAAGACTACCAAATACTCTAATATTCCGCAATATCTTAAAAACAACACTAAAAAAGTTAAAGGTAAAACGCCTAAGTTCATTTTGCAGAAAGGTACATATCATTTAGAACGTTCTAAAAAAAGTGAGCTTGATGCATTGATGAATGTACCCCGAACCATAATTCCTACTAGTAATTATTTCCCATTGGAATTGTTCGATAATACGAGAGGGTATTTAATTTCTATAGCTCAGCAGGCCGCGAGCTGTTATGACCAAGGTCTGTATGATGCATGTTCTGTAATGACGAGAAAGCTTTTGGAAGTTTTAATTATTGAAGCATTTGAACGTCACAATATTTCAAATAAACTCAAAAATAGTGGCGATAACTTTTTTTATTTAAGCGATTTAATAGAAATATTTAAGAACGAATCTACCTGGAACATAGGAAGGAACGCAAAGAATAGCTTACCAAGTTTGAAGAAAATGGGCGATTTGAGTGCGCACAACAGAAGATATATTGCACGTAAGAACGATGTGGATAAGCTGAAAGATGATTTACGAATTGTTCTGGAAGAATTAATACACATTATCGATTATCCGAATTGGAATAGTATTGCAATTCCATAATGCGGCCCTCGTGAGGCAATGCTAAACATTACATCAATTAACGGAAAGTGCCTGCTGGGCGGACCATTTTCCCGACGTCAGGAAAATGGTGCCAAACTGTACAATCAATTCCTACATCAATAATTCATGCAGCTTAGCCTGAATAAGCTTTTTATCCGGCAGCTGCAATTGATACTGAGCAATGAGTGCCGGCGACAGGTTTCGCGATAGGGAGTACTCCACTACTTCGTCGTCTTTATCACGACAAAGCAAAACGCCAATGCTCGGGTTTTCATGGGGCTTTTTTACGTCACGATCGAGGGCTTCAAGATAAAAGTTCAGTTGTCCCATGTGCTCAGGCGAGAATTTGCCGATTTTCAACTCAAATGCAACCAACGCAGATAATCCTCGATGGTAAAACAGCAAGTCGATATAAAAATCCTGACTGCCCACCTGCAAACGGTATTCGTCGGCCATGAATATAAAGTCTTGCCCCAATTCTAGTATGAATGCCTTCATATTGTTAGCGAGCGCCTTTTGCAGATCCTTTTCACTATGGACCTCCGGTAAGCCCAAGAATTCGAGTACGTAGTTGTCTTTGAAGGCGAGGTCGATATTTGGATGTAATTCTCTCACCACTGGTGAGAGTTTTGCACCGATCAAGCTGCGTTCAAATTGCGACGCATCTATTTGTCGTTCTAGTTCACGTTTGCTGAGTTTATCAGTAGAAACCAGTTTGAGATAATATTCACGTTCTTCATTGCTTTTGCAGCGTGAGAAAATGACGGTATTATGCGTCCACGGTAATTCTCTCACCAGTGATGAGAGTTTCTGGTTATCCTGATAAGTCTCGAAAAACTGCTTCATTCGCCAGAGGTTTTTATCGCTAAAACCTTTAATGTCAGGCGCCTTATCTGCAATGTAGCGCGATAGTTCTGAGACGACACCTTTGCCCCAAGCTTCGCTTTGCACTTTCTGGCTAATGGTTTTTCCGACCAGCCAATACAGATCAATCAGCAGCGTATTGATTTGAGCAAAGGCTTTTTGTCTCGCACTTTGAATGTGAATTAGAATATCACTGAATGTTTGCTGCGTATCTGTCGCGCTTGGGTTAGTCATTGTTTTTGAGTCGTTTTTTCGCAATCAAATTAGAATCTTGTCCGCAGAATAATTTGCGTAATTATTCTGCGGCTGTGCAGCAATGCGGATTTTGGATTTTATCAGACTTAGTGCTGGTTTAAATGCAAAATCCATTTTTTCGATGGTTTTTGCAATGCTTACAACAATGAGTGTCTAATTTGCCCTTCCAAATTTTCCCCTATATTTGCCCCGCAAACATTTTAAGAACATCTATGAAATTTTTAAACAAATCCAGGCCAAAATGGCCTTGGAGAGGCACACGGGTGCAAGTCCCGAGACCTGGACGAGATGTTCTTTCGTTGATGTTTGCGGTGACCTCTCCTTTTCATATCACCCAAATCCATTTTCAATGCAAACATCAAATGGTCCAGGTGTCGACTCGAATGCAAATTCAGTCAACCCAACGAATGATGCACGTCACGCATTAGATGTCGGCGCTCCGCTGACGCAATCGCAGGCAGATTTTCTGTATATCGTCGATTGTCAGGGCTGTCGGGAATTATCCCAATCGCTCAAAATGATCCACGATTTGGCTCTTTATCACTCGGATATCCCGTTTGATCAAGCTGAAAAGTCAGCTCTTTTTGACCTGAAAGTACTTTGGGAAGGGTTCGAAAAAATGGGGGCGAAAGCGTAGAATTTCGGAGGACTGTTGGCGACAGTCCTTTTTTTGTAGTAGTTCAGAAAAATACCTGACAGTGACCCAAAAATGTATTCACCAGCATAAGCTGGGTGATTTTATCCTGCTCCAAATGAACACTGATTTCAGACAAATACTTTTTCACCTCAGCGCAATCGCTATCCTTACTCAAAGTAAAAAGTGACGGGGTTTACCCCTTGGCTGCAAATCCGTAAGGCGGTTTAAGGAGCGGCATTTTGCCGCGGTAAATAGCCTCCTGGATTTTAAGTCGTCACTTTTTGCTTTGTACCTTTCGTTGCGCTGTGGTGCAAGCGCAATTCTTTAAAAAATCAAAATCCCATCGAAAACCCTTTCTGCTTCTTCCGTTTCGGCTTCTTCAACTGATGCGGCGTGTACTCTCCATCCTTAACCGGAGACAACAAAGAATCAAGAGACTTATCATTCTCCATCGAACTACCTTTTCCGACATGATAATCATTACCAGCATTACCCACCTGCCCCACATCCATTCCTATCCTTTGAGACTTTTGCTGATGAAGAGAAAAAGGATCTTCAATGCATCGCTCAGTAATTCCCTTCGCGCTATACTGCTTACCCAATGCACTTCCGTTGAAGACGGATCTCGTTCGATGATCACAGTATGTGATCCCGTACAGCAGGCCTTCTTCATTTTTTCGGATTACCGTATCGATCCCGTCTTTTTGAAGAATATTGATCAGCCTGGGCAATGACACGTTTTGTTTGCCATACAAAGTAAAATCAATACTATTCCGAATCCGTAACGAATCCTTCGTACGGTTTGGATTCATCTCATTGAACAGAAAACGCACTTTCAGATTTCTATGTGTTGGCTTGAAATGAAAGTCACTTGCTTTGATGGGCACTCCAACCCGGTTGCCTTCTTTATCCAGCACACGGTATAAGATGCCATTGTTTTTTCTGATCCTCGAAGCCTCTGAGCCAATGTCCGCCGCAACATTATATTGGTTCAGCACTGCATTCAATTCTCCCATCGTGGTGAACTTGTAATCGTTCAGAACCTTTTCGAGCACATTGGAAACCGCCTTCTTAGTTTCTGCCTTTCCATACTGCGCTTTGATGCTGACGGGCTTCAAATTAAACTCCTGCGCTTTTCGATCTTGTGCCTTCACCAAACCAAAATCTATCTCAATCTCTTTCCTGGTTTTCTCCGATTGATTTTTGCCTAGGTTGTGCAGTGAGATCCGGCTTCCATCAGCTTTGATGTTGGTTGTCACGATATGCACATGTGGTTGGACCGGCATACCGGTGACCAGCATCCCGGTGCTCGTATACGAGGGCGGGTTGTTTCTCAAATCCAATACCTTTTAAATAGGCTTTCGAAATCTCCGCGAGCTGTTCTTTGCTCAGCTTTTCCGACGGATCAAAGTTCAAAGACACGTGAACTGTATTGACCTTTGTTCTTTTATTCAAAGCGAGTTGCCGCTGAATCCGATTTAGCTTTTGATCAAAACTCAGGGCATCCGCATCCTTGGGATAGTTGATAGCCGAAATGCATTCCGCATGTCCCTGTTCCAGCTTGTTCTCATTGTATTGCAGCACAGCCCGAAGCCGACTGCTGGTGTGGATCACTGCAACCATCGATCTGCCAGTTTATCAGTTTGCGATTTGATCTTATCCAAAATTGAAAACAGGAATTTCTTTTCAGCTTCATAGCTGGCGATCCAGTTTCTGAATTCTGAAATTTGGTTGACTGCATTGAGGCGTTTGGTTGCCTGGTTGAAGTTGTTGCCAAGCCGGTTGAGCTCTTCACGCAGCTCCGACAATTCGCCGATCATCTGATCTAGCGAACTGTTCCGTTCGATCACAGTTACCGGTCGGTTGAAGATCAAGAGCCTTAAAAATTCACTTAATTTCCGGCAGGTGGTGCGGCCGCGTTTAGCTTCCAGATTGGCATATTCTTTGGGTGTTAACCGGAAAATTACAAGCTTTGTCTTGTTCGATTTTTCTTCTTTCATCACGATCCTATCTACACTTTCAAACATTAAAAACTCCTTCACAAACCTGGACCGACTTTGGAGGGGAAGGCCAGATCGGGTGCGCAGCAACCGGCGATTGTATTACAATCGTACATCTGGCCAGACGCGCAAAGCAGGCGGCTCATTTGGATTTCAAAGTCTTCGAAACCGTGTGCTGAGCCGATTTGTGAATCTAGTTTATTGAAATGGTATTTACCTATCCTGTGTAAATTTGCCTTAGGATCGCGAGCGTTTTGGGCTGACGTTTGTCTTTTCGAAAAAAGTTGTGTTTGTTCGAAAATGTTTGTGTTTGTTCGAGAATTTTTGAAAATGCTCGAGTTTGTTCGAAGGTGCTCTTCCCATCGGTTTTGTCTAAATAAGAGCGGAATAAAGAAAATCACATCTATAATATTCAATTTAATGTATAATTTTCTTATATATTTGAATAAAACTGAATTGGCGGCTATGAGAAAAGGAACTGCTGCCATTTTCCTGACTTTAATATTTTTTCCAGGACATTATATCCTTGCACAGCCTACCGTGCTGAAGGGCGCTTGGGTTACACCTGAGCAAGACCTGATCGAAATTCGAAACCTTGGCAGGGATTCAAGTAATGTAATGGCTAATAAGTTAATGCAAGAAGATTATTTTCACCTATTCATGCTAGGGGACACGCTGAGCTTTCAACACATTTATACTAACTCGCGGACGCAATTTAAAATTGAATATGTAGACAGGTATGACTTAAAGGTGGTCAGCTGTGATAAATCAAGTCTGATTGTGAAGCCTGTATCTAAATTGTCAAAAGCCTATTTCCAGAACCGGCCGCTACTGAAACTCAAAAGGAAAGAACAAGTTATCGATACGACGTTCGTTTTTGAAAAATTGGTTTATCACGCCACACAAGCCTGGTTCAGCCCAACCGTTTCATTGCAGCTTGATAATCGCAAAAACCTTTACCTGGAAATCAACAATGGTTTCTACGGTCATAATAAAGACCTTGCAACGGGTCAATATATGGCCGTGTTAGATGACAGTACTTATAAACAGTGTATCACCATACTGCAAAACAGCAGTATAAGAAGTCTGAGATTTGGAAATGTCGAAGTTAAAGACTCCCCGGAAATTACGCTCATCATCTACTTTAATGGGCAGCGAAAATATCTGAAATCCACTTTTACCCCCAGAGTCGCTAATGATCTCTTATCGTTTATAACCTGGCGGTTGCAAACTTACGCTAGTCTGAAGCTTATAGACAGGGGGTATGAGTTGGAGCGTTAATTGACATATAATGAGAAGCGGGAGAGGATTCAATGTTTTCGCTTCACTGAGCCGACACACACATTCTGTAGTCCAAGTTTCCATGAACGACGATCCTATCCGGCATATTTGTAATCAGTCGCCTTGGGGATCGTGGCGACTTCATATTTCAAATTCCACTCTTTAATGTGTTCTAAAATCGGCAAAAAAGCTAAGCCCTTTTCAGACAACCGATATTCTACCCTTGGCGGTAATTCCTTGTAAGCCAGTCTTTCCAATAAGCCGTCTTCTTCCAGCTCTTTCAACTGTTCGGTCAGTACTTTCCTTGAAATGTGCGGCACTATGGCATCTAACTGACCGAAACGCATGGTACGGGTGCCCATTACATTGATAATAATGGGCTTCCATTTATTACCAATCGTGCCTATCGCTCTTGTAAAGGGGCAATTTGAATTGCAAAATCTGTCGTCTCTCATATCCCGAAAAATTTGTAGTTACCCATTGGTAACCAGAATAGACTGTAATAGTTTCAAAAGTAAACTATCGATAGTTCCTTTGCAACACAAATTTAAAATGAGTGAGACAATGAACAAATTAGAAGATAAAGTAGCAGTTATTACAGGCGGAAATAGTGGCATTGGGTATGGCATTGCCCAGGAATTCGTAAATGAAGGTGCTGTGGGAGCTATTGTCGGCAGATCTCAGGAAACTCTTGATAGTTCTGTGGCTCAACTGGGTGGTAATTTCATTGGCATCAATGCGGATGTAACTAACCTTGCCGACCTGGAAAGGGTCTTTAAAGAGACATCAGAGAAATTCGGTAAAATAGACGTGATTGTAGCCAATGCAGGTGGCGCCGTTACGGGAGCAGCATTTGGTTCTGTGGCTGATACCAGTGAAGCAGACTATGACAGGACAATGGACCTGAACCTGAAAAGTGTCTATTTCACTGTCCATAAAGCATTGCCGTATATGAATGATGGTGGTTCCATTATTCTTATCGGTTCGAATGCAGCGCACCGAGCATATGCCTCATTTTCACTTTATGGCGCTGCCAAAGCGGCTGTCATTCATTTCGCAAAAGGCTTTTCAAACGACCTTTTGCATAGAAAAATCAGAGCAAATGTAATATCACCCGGTACAACAGATACACCCGTATTTGACAGGTTTGTCCCCTTAGAACAACTTGAAGCTGTGAAAAAATACTGGGCAGATGTAATGCCGATAGGCAGGATCGGGCAACCCTCTGACATTGGCAAAACAGCGGTTTTCCTGGCTTCCGATGATTCATCGTTCATGCTTGGCGCTGAACTTCTTGTTGATGGCGGACTAAGCTATTTGTCTAAATAATTGACTCCACACCTACGCAGGCTTATTAAGCTGTGTCAAAAAATAATTTCAAAATGAATAAATCAAAAAATAAAGAAGCGAGCTACGCAATTGTCGGCTTCGGAAAGATCGGTCAGGCTTTGGCCAAGGCGTTTGCCCGCAAAGGCATCGAAGTATCCGTTGCAACGGCGCGCGACCCGGAGAACTTTGCATCCGATGCGGCCGCAATCGGACCCACAATCATTCCCACAACCCTGTCGGAAGCCGTAAAGGCGGATGTAATATTTTTGGCGGTGCGTTTCGAATCGCACGCGGAAGTCGCAAAGGCGCTACCCAGCTGGGAGGGAAAAATCATCGTCGATGTGACCAATGCCTACGGCGTATCTCCTGAAAAGCTGGGAGGACAGCCTTCTGCAATAGTCGTTGCCCGGGCCTTCACCGGCGCAAGACTCGTTAAGGGCTTCAACCACTTAGTTGCTGCCGTCATTGAGCAGAATCCGGCCGTACATGGTGGCAGGAGAGTCGTGTTCCTGGCGAGCGACGATGAGGGCGCAGCAGCGGATATTGGTGTGCTCGCGGAAAATCTCGGTTTCTCCCCGATCCAACTTGGCGGGCTTTCGGAAGGCGGATTGCTTGTGCAGGCACGCGGAAATAGCTGGGGTCACCTGATCTTTAAGGACCTGGTCAAGTTCAACGAATAAGTCGTGATCGCAAATTTCGATGCGATCCTGCCTCGTGGGCGAAAAGGCCCACAGTCTCAATTTTCAAAAAAAGAAATAATGAGTAACTTAAAAAACAAAGTAGCCGTCGTGACGGGTGCTTCAAAAGGAATAGGTGCGGCTATCGCAAAACACTTTGCCCATGAAGGCGCAAAGGTGGTTGTCAATTACGCTTCAAGCAAAGAAGGAGCGGATAAAGTGGTGAAAACCATTACCGATCACGGAGGCACAGCCATTGCGGTACAGGCCGATGTATCGAACGAAGCCGACGTAATCAGGCTGTTTGAAGAAACAAAGCAGGCTTTCGGTACATTGGATATTTTAGTAAACAATGCCGTCTTTCAGCAATTTTTACCTATTAAGCAGGCGTCAGCAGAAGCTTTTCACCAACATTTCAACGTCAATGTGTTGGGTCCGGTACTTACGATCCAGGCAGCATTGAAACTGTTTGGCGATAAAGGTGGCAATGTCATCAACATCAGTTCGGGTGCAAGCAAATCGCCGATGGCCGGAGTCTCTTTGTACTCTGCAACGAAGGCAGCATTGGATGCCATCACGATTTCTTTGTCGAAGGAACTGGGCGCAAAAAACGTCCGTATCAATTCCATTTTGCCGGGCGCTACGGAAACAGAGGGTGCAATCAGTGCGGGCGTCACCCCTGGCAGTGAGTATGAAAAAATGTTTGTCGCCAATACCCCGCTCGGCCGCAGAGGCCAGCCCGAAGATATCGCGAAAGCAGCCGTATTTCTTGCTTCCGATGATGCAGCATGGATTACTGGGGAGCAGATTCTGTTTCTGGCGGGATGTTTGGGTTTTGAATGAGATAACTTCCGCTGCGAATGGCGGAAGTTGTTTTATTAATCAGCAGCCTTAATCATTTTAATGTTTTCGCTTGACCGACCCTGCGCACACATCCCCCTCCTCTATGCCTGCCAGCCAGACTCTCAATGTCTTAATTCTTTCATTGGTAAGCTCGGTCTTCAAATTTGCGACACACATAGAATGAACGCTACCATAATAGCCAGGTTCCCTGTCAGGGTATCTGGCTTTTACTTCAGCATCGCGAAACTGAATCCACAGGCGTTGAGAGGCTCTTAGGTTTTTTATAAATTCCTTATCCGTGGTATATTCCTGTAAGATTTTTTGATAAACCGAATTGATCTCTTTCTCTGCTTTTGCATAAGCGTTTTCGTTCACTTGCCCGAATGAAATATTTAGCGATGCTAGAAAAAAGAGGGAAGCTAACAGGTATTTCTTCATTTGAATGTCAGTCTGATGTTTGGGTGTAATGCTGTAAAAATGGGAAATTTTCACCAACAGCCCTCGATGGCTAGCTAAACCTACTTTTTCTGCTTCTTTGCTGAAAGCATTCCAGATGCGTTTTCCAAGGCCGATCGAGAATGTCTCGTCTGGATTATTGATCGTTTAAGAGCCGATATTGGTCTGTTCGAAAATGGTCGAGTTTACTCGCGAATAGTCGAGAATGTTTGTGTTTGTTCGAGAATTCTTGAAAATACTCGAGTTTGTTCAGGACTGCCATTTTAAATTACTTTAACAGTTCTGCAAATAGCCCACCGAGAAGTTTTCTATAAGTTTGGTAAAACGCATTCTTACAGCACATGACCAGACAGCTTTACTATTTCGCAAGCTTCCTTTTTGTTATTCTGATTTTGCAGGAAATTTTGATAACGACGATGCTAAAGGTTGTCGGACGAGGGGCTTATGCCTTAGGTTCATTCATGCCATATTTTATCTTGGTATCAGTAACGCAGGCATGCTGCAGCGTAATCGCATTGGTTTATTGCTACGGCCGTCAATACATCTGGTCTTTTCGGGCTGGCTGGCTTTGTGTAATTAGGTTGTCGGTGCACACAGCGGTTGTTTATGAGATTCTTATTAATCAAAACCTTGAAAGCTGGTATTACTATTCTTACTGCGCCGTGTCCGCCGCAAATTTGCTCTTGGGGGTAAGTTTGGTTGTATCCAAAAGCCGGGAGCATTTTTGGCTGAAATGGATTGGCATCGCATCGATTTGCGTCGATACTGCTCAGATAGCACTATTGATTTGGTACAACGTCTTCGCCGATTTCCAAATGAAGGCGATGCTTTCGCAAGCTGATTTTCCGCTAAGCTGGCTCATGGTCGCAATAACAGGATTATGGATCATACATTTTGTCAGTGAGGTAAAAGCCGTTAAAAGTTTAAATAGCATACCCAAGATGTCGTTGGTTGGTTTTATACTGGTGTCCATTATCGCTAGCTATTTTTCCATCTCCCTCGGCGCCGACTTTTATGAAGAAAGCAGGGCTCCACTGCCCGAGCGAAACCTTTCGGCAACAGAACGAGCTCTTGCAAACCGTTTTGAATCGCATCTTTTTAAAAGTCATGACGGTGAAAGATTGCCTTACCGTCTGATGAAACCGCTTAACTACGATTCAACCCAAAAATATCCGGTGGTCCTTTGTCTGCACCATGGCGGAGCGCACGGGCGGGACAATGTAGCGCAGGTCCAGGGCTCCTATGGCCCGGTGTTAGCCAATTACGACAACCGCAGAAATCATCCTGCTTTCCTGCTAATACCTCAATGTGAAGTAGGAAAAAATTGGATGGACCCGGACGTGGATTCTGCCATTATGGAATTAATAGCTTCCATGGAAAAACAATACAGTATTGATACCCTACGACGATATGTGATCGGTGAGTCAGGCGGCGGCTATGGATCATGGCATTTCATTGGTAACCATCCGGGTCTGTTTGCAGCGGCTATTCCAGTCTGCGGTGGAGGTGAAGAAGGGTTGGTAAAAAACATGGCGGATGTTAGCATCTGGGCTTTCCACGGAAGCGACGACTTGCTTGTTCCGGTAAGCTATTCCAGGAAAATGATCAATGCACTTCGTAAAGCAGGCAGTAAGCCTCGCTACACAGAGTTTGCAGGTGCCGACCATTATATTGGTAAGCGGGTTGCGGAAACACCGGGCGTTTGGGACTGGCTTTTCATGCAGAGGCGTAAAATCTAAAATCTATCTAAGTTTCAGGCACTCTGATTTCAACGCAAGAAATTTCAAGTAAAATAAATCGTTAGCTAACTTCCAAAAGAATGTAATCTCTCTCATTTACATTGGACTACAATGATTTCAACTTTCAAAATGCCCAGGTTTGTAATGATTTTGTTGTCTTTATTTCTGACAATGCAGCTGATGGGGCAGTCGAAATATGAGGGGCCGAAAACGATTGGGGATCTGAAAGGTAAGATTGAAGAAGTGCTGAAAGAAACTCAAACCCCTGCCGTAGGTGTGGCGTTAGTGCAGGGGGATAGTACTATTTGGGTGACTAGTCTTGGAAAGGCAAATCTCGAAACGAGTGTAAATGCGGATGAAAATACAATGTTCCGGATCGGCTCGGTTTCGAAAATGTTCGTTTCGCTCGCTATTCTGAAATTGCAGGAAGAAGGTCGTATTAGTCTGGATGCAAAAGTGCGAGATCTGGTTCCTGATGTGGCATTTGTTAATCCATGGGAAAAACAGGCGCCGATACTAGTGAAACATTTGCTGGAACACACCACTGGTTGGGATGATTTGCAGTTGAAGGATTATGCAATGAACGATCCTAAACTTACGCTGAAACAAGGTCTTGACTACAACCCGAAATCACGGACTTCTCGCTGGATGCCTGGGACACGAATGGCCTATTGTAACTCTGGCCCACCCGTAGCTGCATACATCATTGAAAAAATTACCGGGCAGAGTTTTGAAGATTATATTCAAAATCAGTTTTTCACACCGATGGGAATGGAGTCGATGACTTATTTCATGACCGATATTTATAAAAAAAATGGTGCGGCATTATACCAGGATGACAAACTGCAAAAGTACTGGAACATTATCGTGCGACCTTCCGGGGCGATCAATGCCTCTCCAAAAGACATGGCCAAAATGCTCATATTCTTTACCAATCGCGGCCGGATTGGCAGTTTACAGTTATTGTCGGAGAAGTCTCTTGAAAGGATGGAAACTTCCACAACCACCATTGGCGCCAAAACGGATTGGAATATGGATACGGTTTGGGAAACTACACATCTGCTCACAAAAGCTTCATTTACCGCTCGCACGGCGGCGGGGTGATGGGTGGATTAACGGATTTTTCATACCTGCCAAACCATCAGTTGGGTTACGCAATCATGATCAATTCGGGCAATTTCAATGCATTAATGCGAATTCAATATCTGGTTCGCGAATTCCAAACCCACCATTTTAAATCCGACCTGGCCTTCAGGCCGGGAACACCGGGCTCAGCTCCCAAAATTGACATTAAAGGGTATTACATGTTGATCAATCCAAGGATTCAGCTCACGGACTATCTGCAACGGATTACGGATATACAACACATTTGGGGCAACGACAAATTTGTTTTCCACTCTGGTCTATTTGGTGGCGGAGTGCTAACTTACAAGGCCATCAATGACCATCAGTTTGCGTCCAAAGAGACTGGAAAAATCAAGATGGTCAAGGCAAAAGATCCCATTGCCGGCGATGTACTCCAGGCAGATACGCTGCTGTTATTGCGGATTTCACCGATAATAGTTTTTGGGCAGCTTGGCATTCTAGGTTTGTGGATTTGTTATACGGCGGGTTCAATCATTTTCGGGATCGTCTGGTTAGTGAATTATTCAAAAGGCAAACCAGGTGCAATAAAAAATCGCGCTATTATTTTGTGGCCAGTGATGGCTAGTCTGGCAATGATCATCGCTACGATTATGTCGTCTGTGGGAGCGAAAGATCCGTTTGAACTATTGGGAAAACCAAGTTACGCTTCCGTCTCACTAATGGTTTTCACAATCGCTTTTGCGTTAACCACTGCTATGTCTCTCTCTTCAAAATTTTGGTAAAGCGAAAGGCTGCTTTTCAACAAAGCACCTATGTTCACATGGCCATTTTAACAAGTCTCCACCTAATCGCAACCTGCTATTTCTTTTGGCATGGGTTAATCGGCATTCAAACCTGGAATTGATTAGAGGAATGCGGATTCCTTATTCATGCCCAACTTCCTGTGTTTCTTCTCGCGAAAGGAAAAGTAGCCCGCAGCGATGACGGTATTGAACTGTTGACTGAAATGGGGAATCTTCCAGTGCTTCGCAGGCTGACCAGACGCGCAAAGCAAGCGGCTCATTTGGATTTCTGATCTCCGAAGCCTTGCTGGTTAGCCGATTTGCGAAGCTAGCTTATTGAAATAGGATTTACCTATCCTGTGTAAATTTGCCTTAGGATCAGGAAGTGTTTCGGGTAATATCTGTGTTAGTTGAAAAAGGTCGAGTTTGTTGGAAAATGGCCGAAGAAGGTTAATAAAGGTCGGGTTGGGCGTAGGCATGTTAACGAGGCTGCGAAGCCAGGAAGTCTATTCCTATGTTGGAATTTTTAACTTTCTTGGAACTAATATATTTACATATTAATGTATTACGATGGCCAATGCATGTGCCTACTAATTTCATCTTAAGCTCTATTACTGTGAGACTATTTAAATATGTACGTCCCGAGAGGACAGATATTTTAGAAAATCTATGCATCCGGTTTACGCAGGCAAGCGAGTTGAATGATCCATTCGAGCAGTTGTTAAACGTGTCTACCTTGATGACAGAATCTCAATATCGAAATGTTCTTCATCCACTGCTGACACATCCTCAGCTACAAGGAATTTTCAATGACTTTCCTTCTTATGTAATGGAGGAGAATTTCCCAATTCTCACTAAAGCCGAAAGACAACGGATACAAAAATTTGTTACTTCACCTGACCTTAAGATACTATTGAACGCCCTTGCGGATCCCGATGCTTTACCCAAATTAATAACCAAACAACCTGATCTAAGCAGCAATCTAAAAAATAATCTAAACACGAGATTTGGAATTCTAAGTCTTACAACAAGAAACGACAACCTGACCATGTGGAGTCATTATACTCTGGACCATAAAGGCTTTGTTATTGAGTTAAGCCCGGAGTCACAGATTTTTCAGAACACCAAGGCAAAGATTAAATTACTTAGAACAGTCCAGAAGGTCTCATACAAGAGGCATAGACCCAATGCGACTTTGCTAGATGCCTTAGATTCAAATAATGGCGATGGTTTCACGAACTTGTTAAAAAAGACTTTTTTGACAAAAAGCTTGGACTGGAAATATGAGCAAGAAATGAGAATGATGTCGGCGCTTACTGATGAAGATGTCCGAGAAATCTATCCTGGAATTTTTATTAGAGATTTGAGGCCTTCATCAATACTGAACATTTTTTTCGGAGTAAATTCGGATTCAGTTTTAAAAAGTAGGGTTATGTCAATCATAGCTCATCCTAACTTATCGCATGTTGGCGTTTTTCAAAGCCTCCTCCACGAGGAAGAGTATAAAGTGATTTTTGAAAGAATTTAATATGGACATAGTAACCTTTGAAAAGCCACCAATTGAAAAAGATGTTGAAAGACCTGTGGCTCTTGCTGGACAAGGATATCCATATAATCTAATAGCTAGTACCCGCAGATTCGAAGAGCTGATTTACAGTATTTGTAAGGCAAAAATATCCGACATTTTTGACGAGGGTTTTGACGGGTTCGATGAAGTAAGTCTAATGACAGGTGTCGCAGACAGAGGGCGCGATTGTGCGCTTTTTAAAAACGGAAAAGCCCATGGTCTAGTTCAATGTAAGAATTACAGTAAAAATTATAGTAAAGAAGACTTCGGCTTAGAGATGACCAAGTTTATCCTCTACAGCCTTTTAGAAAGAAAATTAATCTACGATAAGAAAGACTTTACTTATTATATCGCGGTCTCGACTGGTTTTACAGCAGAATGCTCCGAATTCATAGTCGATTTCCAGAATAATATTCAGAACGAAGCTAACCTAGCACGTTGGATTCAGAAAAATCTTTTATTGCCTACTCTTGCGCCGCTCAGGTTGCAAGATCGAGTTGAGGAAGTAAAGGATATTCTATCGTGCATTCGTGTAAAGAGAATTATTCCCCAGGATCTTGATGCCGATTTGAGTAAGCCAGCCTGCCTGACATTTATACCTTTATTTTTTGCTGTTAGAACAGTTACAGACAATAGCCTGATTGCCGAATTGAAAGATGTTTTGACAGGGAAGCTGACAAAGGAGAAAATTGTAAAGGAGCTGAACGCAGGTTCGGTTGGATTGGAAAGTGAGAGAAACGAGTTTGAGGGCATTCACCATTCGCATATCGACAGAAACGAGACAGAGGAGTTGTTTCAATGGATTTTGGCAGAACCGTCAAGGAACGGTGAGGGTAAGCCATTAAATGTTTGCTTACTCTCCGGTCAGGCAGGATACGGGAAGACTGTCATACTTAGAGATCTATATCACCAAGTTGCTCAACAAGGTACTCCTGTTTTAGGTCTCAAAGCAGATAAGTTGTATGCTTATACGATCTCGGATCTGCAAAAAAGCATTGGCCTGTCAGTTCCGGTGGTTGATTTTGTCGAAGCGAGTTGCAGTTACTTTCCGTTGACAGTGATATTGGTTGATCAAATAGATGCCTTGTCGCAATCGATGTCATCGGATCGTACTTTTCTCAATGTGTATCGATTTCTAATCGATAGTTTTGCGAATAAAGAAAATGTTAAAATTGTCATCTCGGTACGAACAAGTGACCTCCACTATGATCCCTCTCTTAGAGTCTTTAAAGATGTAAAGACGGTAACGGCCCAGCTTCTCAGCGACTCTCAGGTTATGGAGCAGTTTTCAAAAATCGGGATAGTGAAGGACTTGGTATCCCCAAAATTATTAGAATTGCTCAGAACGCCGAATAACCTTAACATTTTCTCGCGAATAGCGCGAAATGACAGTAGCTTACATGCTACAACAGTACAGGATCTATACTTCGAGCTTTGGAATAGTAAGGTAAGAAGTATCTCCGGCCCACTTCCGGTTAAGCCCGACACGGTAAAGAAAGTTCTTTACAATATTTCAACTGAGATGTTTAAGTCTCAACGTATAACTGTTTCAGTTTATCGCTTTGAAGATCATAGCGCAGAATTGAATTACCTTGAAAGCGAATATTTGATAAAAAGCGAAGGAAAGCAGCTACAATTCTTTCATCAATCATTTTA
Organism: Dyadobacter sp. CY326; assembly: GCF_021390515.1. Lineage (GTDB taxonomy): Bacteria > Bacteroidota > Bacteroidia > Cytophagales > Spirosomataceae > Dyadobacter. The sequence goes on along the minus strand of NZ_JAJUXI010000009.1, from coordinate 219,613 downwards.
TGACTTTGTCTTTTCAAAACAATTTGTCGAAGCAGGAAAGGATTTGCATGAATATATAATTAGCAATGAGCAATCTATCCATATTCGGTCAGCCGTAAAAATGATCTTGGCGTATCTCAGGGATTTCGATCCGCACCTTTACGCCGAAATGACTGATAAGATTCTATGGGATGATCAAGTTTTCTTCCATATAAAACACCTTCTTGTATCATCCATACTTTCGCAGGTTACGCCTACCAAATATGAATTGGGAGTCATGCTGAAAGCGTTTAACACATCCGTTCATTTTGCCACTTCGATTTTCGAGCAGGCCAGTGACATTGCATGGTTCAACTGGACTGCGAAGAATTCATTGATGGAATTTTTAAAAAGGGCAGATAAAATCCCCTTCCTTGCCAGTTGGGCAGAACCGTCCATTAATGAGCTGATCTCTATTGGGCACGCTTGTACAGGATTTCTCCTCAATTTTCTATCAAACCACAATCTTACAGCCGCTTGGGCATTTGCCAAAGAAATTCATGACCGGTCGGTTATAAAAAACATTTTATACTCATTGGAAAATTTTAGTAACCCGATCTTATGTGAGCTTTTTGAACGTTATTCCAGTTTCGAAGAGGATGATTCTTTTGGATACTATCATGTCTTAAATAAAATTTTGAAAACAAATCCTGCCTTTGTACTAAATAAGATTGAGAAAGCTCTGCCTTTACATTATAAGAGTGACAAGCGGGCAAGAGAATACGAAGAAAGCACGGTTCTTAAAAATCTGGCTAAAAGTGTTCCCGAAAAATTATTTCCTGTTTTGTTTGAGATCATCCGTATAGATATCGAGAAAACAATTTTGTTTGAAGATAACATTCTTGGAGACTATAAATATCGGACTATTGATCTAGACGAAGATTACTTGGAGAGAGGGGAGTTTCTTTATCGCATGACAGCCATATGTCTTCGTAAATCGGCTACGTCGAAGGCCGCCAGTTTTAATGCGTTTCTAAGCGCTCACAAAAAATCGGAATATTATTCAATATTAAGATTGTTAGTATTCGCATTTGGCGAAAATGAGGCTACTTATAGGAATGAGGTTTTCGATTTATTTACATTTTTTATGTATAGTCGCCAAGAAGACTTGGATTCCCCACTTGGATATGAGATGCGACAGCTATTAGAGAAAACATTTCCTTCCTTTGATAGAGGACAGACCATTTACGCCTCCAGAATAATTGAAAATATAGTTAATAACGATGAGATTTACTTTTATGATGATCCAAAATCAGGAAAACGCAAAATTCGATCTTTTTGGGGGCGAACAAAATATCCATGGCTTTTAAAACTGCCGAGTGATTTTTTGTTAGTAAATCCACTTTTGCATATGCAGCTTTTGGAGCTTAAAAGAAAATTCCCTGATTATCGAGATAATGAGCCAAGGGACGCTTCAATGAGAGGAGTGTACAGTCCCATTCCCGAGAAAGCTCATGAGCATATGAGTAAAATGAATTGGATAAAGTCGTTTAAAAAATATAATGGGGAGAGAGATAGATCGGGTGAACATATTTTTGAGGGTGGAGTAGATGAGTTAGCATCAGCATTCCAAGCTGCCGTTAAAAAAAATCCTACGATAGAAAAGCTAGATATTCTAAGCTCCTCAATTGACGATCCAAATATTGACATTAAGTATGTAATCTACGGTCTTCGTGGATGGAGTGAAAGTGCTGGGGATAGAATTAAGGCAATTCCTTTATTTAAACGATTATTAGAGAAAGATCATGAGCAATATCTTCGAGATCTGATTAGTATAGCTTCAAACCTGATTGGTACAGAAAATGATGACCTTGATGTAATTAATTTCTTGGTAAAGACTTCATTGCGGTTCAACGAGGACTTCCATAAAATGCAGATGGATGATAAAAAAGGTACATCAATACGGAAGTTGGCGACGATAGGCGTCAATACACCGTATGGGGCAGCAGCGAAAGTATTAGTACATGTTGAAGACTCAAAATTTATAGACCTAATTTTTGAAACCTTCAAGGAAATTCTTTTCAACGCGCCTGTTGAAGCCAGGGCGGCTGCACTATGTCAGTTTGCGTTTCTAATGAATCTAGATCGGGATAAAGCCTGTGATCTATTCGCTTCTATTGTGAATTCGGAAGGCGACATAGATGTGCTTGCATCGGCTATTTGGTCATTTCAATATATGGGAAATTACAATTTTGCTACTTTGCATCCAGCTTATTCTAAACTGGCAATCTCGAAGGATCTTGGTAATGAAGACAGTCACCACCTATTCATACTGTTGTATGGATCTTACATGTACAATCAGCCGGGGGCAAAGGATTTATTGTATTTACTTCTAGATAACAATAAACATAGCTGCTCAGGTGCTGTTATTGATATCATGAAGCATTACAATCAATTTTTAAATGAGAAGGACAAGAATGACGCTTTGCTAGATTATGTGCTAAGCAAATCGGAGGAGGAAGATTATGAAAAATTAAGTTGGAGCTTTTTAAATGCAGAACATTTAAGGCTAGACGATATTCATTTATTTCTGAGAAAGTATGTTCAGTCAAAGCATTTTACATTGACGGAATACTTCCTTGAATATTTAACGTTACAGTCTGGCCAATCACCATTTGTTGCAGTAGAGCTGTTCGAAAAGGCTATGAACAATAGTACTTTGAAGATACAGTCACGGCTCGCGCTCCGCTTAGACAATTCCCCTATGAAGTTTATTGTCGGGGCGTTCAATGCATTAAATGATAATGATGACAATAGTAAAGCGACGCGGAAAAAACTCCTCAAACTTTTTGATAAAATATTAATCGACTATCGCTTCAAAAATAACGCGGAGAAAGTACTAGAGGAGCTTTTGTAAAGACGTACCTTCACAAAAGCTCTCTTTGGTTACCAAACTTATAAAGAATTAATGATTTCCTACATCTCCTTCAACCGCTCCCGCAACCCCTTCATATCCTCACTAATCTTCACATCCAATATCTTAGCATAAATCATCGTCTGCTTCAAAGACCGATGCCCCAGCATTTTTGAAACCGTCTCAATCGGCACCTTATTACTCAGCGTAACCGTAGTAGCGAACGTATGCCGCGCGATGTGAAAAGTTAGTGTCTTGGAAATCCCGCACAGGTTAGCAATCTCCTTTAGATAAGCATTCATCTTCTGATTACTTAAAACCGGCAGCACAACGCCAGCCGCACAGCATTGCGGATGATCCTTGTACTTCTCGATAATTTCCAGCGCCGTATCCAGTAGCGGAATACGTGTAGGAGCATCTGTTTTCTGCCGGGTCGTGTCAATCCACGGCTCGCCGTCCATGCCGATGACAATGTCAGTCGTTTTCAATTGCTTCACATCAACATAAGCTAGCCCGGTGTAGCAGCAGAATAGAAAGATGTCCCGCACCTGGCTGATCCTTTCCACTTCAAAGACCTTTTCCGTTAGTCGTTTCAGTTCGTCCCTGGATAGCGGATTCTTAACGACTTCTTTCTTGGTTAGCTTGAAACCCTGAAACGGATCTTTCTTCAACCATTTGTTATTGACGCAGATCAGCACAACCTTTTTCAGATTGCTCATATACTTAATTGCCGAGTTATGGTTGCAACCTCGAGCGCTGCGGAGCCAGAAATTGAATTCAGTAATGAATTCATAATTCAAGTCTTTGATAGCCATATCGTCCTTCTTGTACTTCCACTTGATAAAGGAGGCGGTATGCTCCTTAGCGGTCTTATAACGCTTCAAAGTGAGCGGCGCGAACTCTTGTCCGACCAGAGCTTCCATCTGCTCATTATGGTGCGAAAAGACTTCGAGGATTGTACGGGTTTCATTGCTTTTGCCAAGCAAAATGTTTTTCAAGCCTTCGGCAGAAATTTCTATGTCATCCTCGATAAGAATTTTCTTGGCTTGGTAAACCTTCGCCGTGAGCATGTCCAAATACGCATTGAGCGTTTTCGCGTCTTCCTTGTTTCCGGCTGGTCGGCCAACTGAGGAATTCCACCTTTCGGTATTCCATAATTTCTTGGTAGATAGCTCGGCGACCTTGCCGTCGACGGTAATTCGCAGATAGATGTAGCGAACTGTTCCTTTTTGATTTCTGGCTGGCTTTAAATAGAAAAGCAGACCAAATGTTTTCTCCAACATAACTCAAGCGTTTAAAAGTGGTTAAATATCGAATTACCACGCTTGCCAATCAAGATGTTTACGCCGTAAACATCTTGTCTATCAATTTGTTATGCCGTTTCCAGTGAGTCTTTTTCTCAAAGTGAGTGAACTACACGAAAGACTCACTGAAAACATGGGAATTTTTGTTTTTTTTGATATGATCTGAAAAACAAAAATGCCCGCAAATCATTGATTTACAGGCATTTTGTTTGACTTTGAACTTATTTCAAGGGAGGGAGACGGGTCTCGAACCCGCGACCTCTAGAACCACAATCTAGCGCTCTAACCGACTGAGCTACAACCTCCGTTCTGAGGGAAGAAACCCCTTTCGAGGATACAAAAGTAGGAAAAGGTTTGAAGGTTGCAAGGCCAGCTGTGCACTTTTTTTTCAACCTTCAAACCTTTACCTAAATTCACATTCCTTATTTCGCCGCAACGTAAAGAGCGTCAGCAGCTTTCCAATCCACTACATTCCAGTATGCGTCTATGTAGTCGGGACGTTTGTTTTGATATTTTAAGTAATAAGCATGCTCCCACACGTCCAATCCGATCACTGGCGTTCCTTTTGCCTCTGCGATATCCATCAATGGATTATCTTGGTTTGGTGTCGAAGTTACAGCAATTTCCCCTCCTTCTTTCACGATCAACCACGCCCATCCTGATCCAAAACGGCCTGTTGCAGCTTTTTTAAACTCATCTTTGAAAGCGGCAAAAGAGCCGAATTTCGCTGTGATCGCCTGGCCTAATTCTCCTGTTGGTTCACCGCCTCCGTTTGAAGAAAGGGATTTCCAGAAAAATGAGTGGTTCCAATGTCCACCGCCATTGTTGCGAACCGGTGCTGGTGCTTTACTGATATTTGCGATAATTTCTTCTATGCTTTTGCCTTCCAGTTCGGTTCCTGCTATGGCTGCATTCAAATTGGTAACATATGCCTGATGGTGACGGTCGTGATGTATCTCCATGGTCAATGCATCGATATGCGGCTCCAATGCATTGTTTGCGTAAGGTAAGGGATCTAGTGTAAATGCCATTTTCAGTGTAGTTTAATGATTAAAATGTACTGTACCAGTTGGCTAACAGCAGAAAAAGCCTTTATGTTCTTAATTTCCTAAAAAATTTGAGCAACAGCTCCTGCGATTCATTACCCAAAATTCCTGTCGTAAGCCGCGTTTTAGGGTGTAAAATCGGTTTGCCCAACTTTGAGAATCCACGCTTTTCGTCGGCTGCACCAAAAACCACACGACTCATCTGGCTCCAATAAAGCGCCCCTGCACACATTATGCAAGGTTCGAGCGTCACGTACAATGTGCAGTCCTGCAAATATTTGGCTCCGAGGTTGTCGGATGCCGCCGTGATGGCGATCATCTCTGCGTGGGCAGTTACATCGTTTAGCTTTTCGGTCTGGTTATAGCCTTTACCAATAATTCTTTCACCGATCACGACCACGGCGCCAACGGGAATTTCGCCTTCGTCATAGGCGATTTCTGCCTGCCGCATTGCTTCTGCCATGAAAAAGTTGTCGAGAATGTCTGCCTGAATGTCTAGTTTCATGAAGTCTGTTAATGAAAAACGGGACACTTATCGCCATGCAATAAATGTCCCGCCAAATGTTGTGTTTATCAATTTTATGGTTTCAAAATACGAATAACCGTATTCTTATTGCCATTGGTTACCCTCAACAAATATAGCCCCGAAGCATATCCTGAAAAATCCACTTCTGTCGTTTTCTGACTAATGGATTTTACAGCTCTGGAACGCCCGTTCATATCAATGATCTCTGCGTTTGCAGCTTTTGGTGCAATGTTTTCTGTGATTTCAACCGTGCATTGCGATGTCACTAACGTTGGATAAACATTCACCCAATCAGCGGATTTCGGCGGTTCTACACCCAAAATCGGGTCAACCTGCACCCTTGCACTTCCTGCACCTTTTCCTGTCCCGCAGCCGTTTGTCACTTTCGAAATCGTGTAAGTTGTGGTCACTTTTGGTGAAAGCTTAAAAGTGTAAGGCGTTACCGACGCAGTGATCAGGGAATCCTTTGTGCCATTGCTCAATGTAAATGTCCACGGCGCTTTTCCAGTCGTTTCAATCTTCATATCGGCCTTGTCTCCAACCAGGATCGTCTGCGTGCCTGTGATGGTTGCAACGGGCAGCGGACTTGCTGTGATGGTGATCGCGCTCACGCTTCCTTTGACGGTAAAATCAGGATTTGGCCCGGAACTGATCACCCTTACAAAGTAACTTCCTGCAAGCGTCGTGTCCGGGAATGTTGCTGTTACGGAACTGGCCGTTGCCACAGATGGAATCGTTACAAATTTGGCATCGGCATTCTCTTTTGAAATCTGGACTTTGAATGTGTTTTCAGCTGGAAAATCGCCCGATTGCTGGAAAGGCAGATTGAATGTTTTACCTGCACAAGCCTCTGCCACAGATGGGTTACCCGAATTAATGGTCGGCACTTTCACCGTCACTAGCGCGCTTCCAATAGGCGTTCCTTTTCCGCAGGCATTGGCAACTTCTGTTAACAAATATGTTGTCGTTGTGATTGGCTTAACCGAAATCTGATGATCGGCCTGATCCGTCGTGTCCGTTTGTCCATCGGAAAGCGCATACATCCATGGACCATCACCGGTAAATTTGATTCTGATCGTTGCTGATTGTCCCAAATCAATGGTTGAGTTTCCGGAGATAGTTGCGGAAGGCAATGCTTTGATGTGAATCCTGATTTCTTCCTTCGGACTTTCGCATCCATTGGCGCCCGTTTGCGTTACGTAGAATGAATAGTCCTGAACTTTCTCTGTAAATGGCGTAAATGGCACACCCTGGAATTCCGTGTCCGTTGCATTGCGATACCATTTCAAAATTGACCCGGTTGCATCCAGCCTTGGCGCAGCCTCGTTTTGGCAATAAGCAAGTGCAGTTGTGGTTTGTGGTTTCGGCGTCGTATTAATTTTTACATCAATTTTCGCTCGGTCCCCAAAACATCCTTCCAAAGCCTGACCTACAAAATATGAAGTGGTGCCGCCTTCTGCCGTAGATGGAATCGGTGCATTGTCACTTGGATCGCCGCCTGTTGCATTCGTGCCATACCATTTCAAAACTCCATTGGTTACCGGTGTTGCTGTCAAAGGCTGCGCTGCTACAAACTGGCATATTTCGATCAATGGTTTCTCAATTCCTGGTAATCCCGGAAGTGGTTTTACACGTATTTTTTGAGCAACTCTTGGCATTGGACTTTCGCATCCTTTTGCCGAAACCTGTGTAGCGTAAGCAATTGTCTCACCTGCATTTTTTAAGTTCACAGGCGGTGGAGTCTTTGATGCGGTCCCGCCTGTTGAGGTAGTATACCAATTGACAGTGTTTCCGCTAGCGGGTTGCGCAACTAGCATGTAAGGTTTATCGTTACGTTCCTGACATTCCGCAGCAGAGACCGTTGGCAAAGCCGCAGGTAATTCATTTATGATAACTCTAATCTCGGCACGTGGACTTTCACAGGATAATCCGCCACTTGAAACCGTTTGGCTTACAAAGTATGAAACTGTTCCTACCGCTGTGGTAATGGGCTTTGGAGCGGCTGGTAGTGGATTTCCAACCGTTTCGCCGCTGTACCACTTCAAAGCGGTGCCCGAAGCTGTTAATGCAACTGCATTGGTTACGTCCTTGCAATATTCTATGTTGGCAACAGCTGGTTTGTCCGGTAAAGCTTTTACTTCAAAGCTTACAACTGCTCTTTCGCTTTCGCAGGTTTTTACAGTTTGCGTAACATAAAAATTCTTGATTCCGGCTGATGAAGCTTTTGGAATTGGCACTGTTTCTGAACCAACGCCCCCGGTTGCACTTTCGTACCATCTTAAACCAGTTTTTTGAGCGACCGCGCTTGATAGCAGTGATGATGGCACTGTTGTATTTAAACAAACTGGATCAATTGCTGAAACGGTCGGCTTTGCAGGAGTCACACAGGCATTCACCACAACAATGATCTCTGCTCTTGCGCTTTCGCACCCACCAACAGTTTGACTCACAAAATAACTTGTCGTTCCAGCTTTGGCAGTCGATGGTTTTGGTGCAGATGATAATGGCGAACCACCAGTTGCGTTTGCGTACCACTTCAAATTTGCTCCGGTTGCAGTCAGCACTTCCTCGGGATCGCCAACTGTGTAGCTTTTATTAGCAACTCCTGGCTTCGCAGGCGGTGTACAAGCACTAACAGTCACAACTATTTCAGCACGTTCACTTTCGCAGCCACCCACTGTTTGACTTACATAAAAACTTTTTGTTCCTGCTGTTGCAGTTGATGGTTTTGGAACGGAGGCCAATGGAGAACCGCCGGTTGCAGCTGCGTACCACTTCAAGTTGGTACCGGTCGCTGTCAAAACTTCTTCGGGATCTCCAACTGTGTAAGTTTTATTAGCAACTCCCGGCTTCGCAGGCGGTGTACAAGCACTAACAGTCACAACTATTTCTGCACGTTCACTTTCGCAGCCACCCACTGTTTGACTTACATAAAAACTTTTTATTCCTGCTGTTGCAGTTGATGGTTTTGGAGCAGAGGCTAATGGAGAACCTCCAGTGGCAGTTGCGTACCACTTCAGGTTGGTTCCGGTCGCTGTCAAAACTTCTTCGGGATCTCCAACTGTGTAAGTTTTATTAGCAACTCCCGGCTTCGCAGGCGGTGTACAAGCACTAACAGTTACAACAATTTCTGCACGTTCACTTTCGCAGTTTCCCAATGTTTGACTTACATAAAAACTTTTTGTTCCTGCTGTTGCAGTTGATGGTTTTGGAGCGGAGGCTAATGGAGAACCGCCGGTTGCAGCTGCGTACCACTTCAAGTTTGTTCCAGTCGCTGTCAAAACTTCTTCGGGATCTCCAACTGTGTAAGTCTTATTAGCAACTCCCGGCTTTGCAGGTGGTGTACAAGCACTGACAGTTACAATTATTTCTGCACGTTCACTTTCGCAGTTTCCCACTGTTTGACTTACATAAAAACTTTTTGTTCCTGCTGTTGCAGTTGATGGTTTTGGAGCGGAGGCTAATGGAGAACCGCCGGTTGCAGCTGCGTACCACTTCAAGTTTGTTCCAGTCGCTGTCAAAACTTCTTCGGGATCTCCAACTGTGTAAGTCTTATTAGCAACTCCCGGCTTTGCAGGTGGTGTACAAGCACTGACAGTTACAACTATTTCTGCACGTTCACTTTCGCAGTTTCCCACCGTTTGGCTTACAAAATAACTTGTTTTTCCAGCCGTAACAGTTGATGGTTTTGGAGCAGAGGCCAGTGGAGAACCGCCTGTTGCGGCCGCATACCATTTGAGATCAGCTCCTGTCGCAGTTAATGATTCTTCCGGATCCCCAATAGTGTAAGACCTATTAGTTACAACTGGTTTGGCTGGCGGCGTGCAGGCGTTGACCGTCACATCTATTTTTGCTCTTGCGCTTTCACAGCCGTTTGCGGCTTGGCTTACATAATAACTTTTGGTTCCTGCTGTGGTGGTTGATGGCGTCGGCGCTGTTGCTGATCCGGTTCCACCCGTGGCATCGTCATACCAGAGAAGACCGGTGTTGGGCGTTGCAGACAGTGCAACTGCTTTGGCTCCCTGCTCGTAGGTCACTGGAGTAAGAACAGTTGGCGCTGCCGGAATTGCATTCACTTTCAATGCCACACTCTCTGATCCGGTTGTCACTACAACCGAAAGCAATGTCGACACGACACGAATCTTATAAGCTGCTCCGGCGGTTGTTCCTGCGGGAATGGTTGCGGTGATTGGGGTTACTGCTGCGGTGCCGATTTCAATGGGAGCTGTGAATGCGCCGGAAGCGTCGGACAATTGCGCCACAAAAGCTGTTAAGGGAGCGACAGTGCCGGTTGTAGTAAATGGAACAGTCACATTTCCACCTGCGCAGACCTCTGCCGGACTGGGGGCACCCGTGGTAATTGCCGTTTGCCCAAATGAATTTACCACGCTCAAAAACGCGGCCAGAATCGTAAAAATACTCTTTTTAATAGATGTTCTGTTCATGTAATTGTCTTAATATCTTTCAGCTAACCAGTTAGTCTGGTAAAGTTAGAGATATTTTTCAAATACACTTTCCCCTGTTTTAAGGAAGCTCGCTTTTCCGCTCGATAAGTGAACTATAGACTACATCCTGGATTTTTCTGCGCGTGCGGTGCGTCGTAATTGCCGCATTTTCAGGGTCGGGGTTGACGCGATTTGAAAGGAAAACAAACACCAAATCTTCTTCCGGGTCCACCCAAACCATTGTGCCCGTGAAGCCCGTATGTCCGAAAGAATTTACAGACGCTTGTGGCGATACGTAAGAACTGTTGCCGTCGCCAGGTGCTTTGTCCCATCCAAGTCCGCGATGGTGAGATTCATCATATAATCTTGAAAACATCGGAACCGTTGCATTTTCATAATATCTCCGACCGGCATAACTGCCTTTCCAGAGATTCATTTGAAACAAAACCGCAAGGTCCCGGGCTGTCCCAAAAAGCCCGGCATGGCCTGCAACCCCTCCTACGATGGCTGCCATTTGGTCATGCGCCGTGCCTTGTATCAGCTGATTCCTGAAACGATAATCCTGTTCGGTTGGCGCAATTTGCTTCTCCGAAAAACGACGCAGCGGATTGAATCCCAAATAAGCCAGGCCCAATGGTTCGTAAATGTTAGCCGCAACGAAAATGTCTAATGGCTGTCCCGTTACGCGCTCAATGATCTTTTGCAAAGTAAGAAAACCGAGGTCGCTATACAGATAACCATAACTCCCTGCACGGTCTTTTCGGTTGTTCATAGGCGATTCGATCACCCATTTCCACACAGAATCGCGCATGGCTCCTTTGGCAAAAAGCTTTGGCGCAACTTGCAGATAAAAAGCCGTGTCTGCTTTTGAACTATAATATTCCGGCAACAATCCTCCTGCACTGGTTTTGGTTCGATCCCAAAGCGGAGGGTAAAATGACACCATTCCGGTCCGATGCAAAAGAATGTCGCGGACGGTGAAATTCTGTTTGTTCGTGCCAACAAGTTCCGGCAGGTAAAACGATGCTTTTTCATCCAGATCAATTTGCTTCCGGTCGTATAAAAGCATTACAGCCTGCAATGTGGCAGACACTTTTGTAAGCGAAGCCAGATCATAAATGGTTTCTGAAGTGACTCTTTCGGGGGTGCGGTAACTCAGCGCACCAAATTGTTTATCATAAACGATTTTCCCTTTTCTTGACACCAAAACCTCACAGCCCGGAAAAACATGCTCATTGACAGCCGACGTGGCAAGCTCATCGATCTTTTTGAGCGAACTTCCGTCCATTCCCACACTTTCGGGCGTGCCGAATGCAATGCGGTTGATGGGGATTGTGCTCACGCCGCTGCCTGCTTTGTAGGACGACACCGAAACGGGCAACCGGCCTTCTGATTTTATGGCGCCAAATATGATCTGCGGCACAATTTCCTGCTGATCCTTCCCATCCTGGCTCGCACAAATAAGCACATCTGTTTCAGGAAAAAATTGAATGCTGTATGGTGTCCCGAAAATGCAAAGAATGACTTTTTTATTCTGCTCTTTGAGGCGATTGACAAAACTTACCATGCCTGCATTAACACCATAATTGCCACGCGGATTGGACGAAATGCCATGCACATCCACAATCACCGTGTTATATGGCTCCAAGTAAGTCAGCATTTCCGAAATCTGCTCCGGTGACGATGGCCCGTCATAAAATGTGTAGGATCGCATTGGTTTGTAAGTCGAAAGCATTTTCTGAAATGCAATGCCACTTCCCTCTCCTATGCTCACAGAAGCCATATTGTCGCCGATAACAGATCCAATCGGCAGCATATCATTGCCGTTTTTAACAACCGTGACCGATGCCTCGCACAACTCGCGATAAAGTTCTTTGCTCTTTTCGGTGTTCAGGTCTGCATAAAGGTTATTGGTGTCAATTGGTTTATATTGACTCAATCCCGACCAATATTTAGCTTGCAGAATGCGCTTAACTTTATCATCTATGATTTTTTCACTGATCCTTTTCTGATCGATGGCGTCTTTGATTTTAGCAATTGTTTCGGCAATGCTTTCAGGGTAAAGCAACACGTCATTTCCGGCGATAAGGGCTTTGAGATTGACTTCTGCGGCTTTTCCGGTTTTCAAAACCCCGCGCATGTTCATCGCGTCCGTAAACACCAGTCCGCGGAATCCAAGCTCTTTGCGCAAAAGTCCGGTTACCACTTTTTCAGAAAGCGAGCTGGCCAAATTCGGCGTGCTATCCAACGCTGGAATGTATAAATGTCCGCTCAAAACACCCATCAGGCTGTCGGCGATCATGCCGCGATACGGATAAAGGTCGGTTTCACTCAGTTGCTCGACCGAATGCGTGAGAACGGGCAATGTAAAATGTGAATCTGCGTCCGTATCGCCGTGTCCGGGAAAATGCTTGGCTGTGGCAATGATTTGGTTGTGCTGCAAACCTTTCATATAAGCAATCGCCTTGCGCGTCACGTTTTCACGATCTTCTCCAAATGAACGAATGCCGATCACGGGATTACCCGGATTGCTGTTAATGTCTGAAACGGGGGCAAAATTGATTTGAATGCCCAACCGACTGCATTGTCTGGCGATGTCGCTGCCCATTCTGTAAATGAGCGCGTCGTCCTGAATAGAGCCGAGCACCATTTGTTTGGGGAAAGAAATCGTGCTGTCAAGGCGCATGCCAAGGCCCCATTCGCCGTCAATGCCTATAAAAAGCGGGATTTTTGATTGGGACTGGTAACGATTGGTAAGTTGCGCCTGTCCCAATGGTCCGCCTTGGAAAAAGATCAGACCGCCAATGTGGAAGTCGTTGATCAGCCTGTCAATGTATTTGTAATGAGCTTCGTCGCGATTGGAAAAAGTGGCCACCATGAACAGTTGGCCAATCTTTTGCTCTATTGTAAGCGTTTTCAGCGTGCTGTCAACCCATTCATTTTCGGGAAGCACCAGCACGGGATCAAATCTTTTCTTCGCTTTTTTAACAGACAGCTCGACGGGTTTAGTTGTGGAAATTTCTGGTTTTTCAACAACGGCAATGATCTTCCACGCAACGGAAGCCATTGAAGTTAGAACCACCAGCAACACTACACCTGCAACTAAACGAAACCGGCTTAACAACCAATTTTTCATACTCCGAACCACTGAATTTAACGAGGGATTGTTAGGTTATCTGACTTTTGCACTGCTTTCAATGAATTTATCAAAGGTTACAATGATAACAAATTCCAGTTTGAATAAATCCGAAAAAAAAGTGTTTTAATGCAATTCTAATATTTCATTTTTCTCCGTTATTTCGGCAATCCAGTGCTGTCACGCACTTTAACTGGTCAAGCTGCGGAAAATCTCTTCCAGAGAATTTCCAGTTTCCCGAAGTTTTTCCAATGAGCTGTCACTCACCACTTTTCCTTTGTTAATGATAATCACGCGGTCGCAAAGCGCTTCCACTTCCTGCATAATGTGTGTTGAAAAAAGCACCGTCTTATCTTTTCCCGCATTGCGAATAACCTCACGAATTTCTTGTATCTGATTGGGGTCCAGCCCCGTAGTCGGCTCATCGAGGATCAAAACGGAAGGGTCATGCAGAAATGATTGCGCGAGTCCAACTCTTTGACGATAACCTTTTGAAAGCTGACCGATTTTTTTTCGTTTTTCGACTTCCAATCCGCAAAGCGCAATCACTTCATCCACCCGCGACTTTAAAACTGCCGACTTCATGCCATACATTTTCCCTGAAAAGATCAGGAACTCAGTCACATACATATCCAGATACAACGGGTTATGCTCTGGCAAATATCCAATTGTCCTTCGCGCAGGCATAGGCTGCTCCGCCACGTCATACTCAGCGACTTTGGCCGATCCCTCTGAGGCTTTGAGATAACCCGTCAATATTTTCATCGTCGTAGATTTCCCTGCTCCGTTCGGGCCAAGAAAACCGACGATTTCACCTTTTTTCAAACTAAATGAAATGCCATCTATCGCACGCTGCGCTCCGTAGATTTTGGTGAGGTTGGTGACTTGAATGGACATTTTTTAATGAGTGAATGGGTGAATTCTCAATGAGTGAATATGCTTGAATTAAACTTTCAAAAATAGCTTATTTCTGTATAACAGATACATAAATGCCCATTGAACCATGATGTAGGCGATCACTTCTCCTACGGCCTCAATGGTGTGTGGGAAATAACTGAGTATGCCGCCGAATATCGCCTGGGCCGTGTAATTGAAGTTGATGTAACTGCCGACCATGTAAATCACAATGGAGTTCATGCCGATCACTACAAAAAACAATGTCCATTTCCGATAGTTGAGCACATCGACGATCCAGTAAAACAATGCCAGCAACAATGTGCTGAACCCGCCTGCACACAGCACGAACGAACTCGTCCAAAGATTCTTGTTGATCGGGAAAAAGTAATCCCACACGACGCATAGCAGCAGGCTGACAATTCCTGCGAAAACCAGGTAAACCACTTTGCTGTTTTTGGATAAAACCTCTTCACTTGTGCGTAAAAGCTCACCCGCAAAAATGCCCATTAACCCGGTTGCAATCGCCGGAACGGTTGAAACCAGGCCTTCCGGATCATGGATCGTTAAATGCAAGCGTCCGGGAATGACCATTCTGTCGATATAACTTGCTGGGTTGCATTCCATTGTAAGCAAACCCGCACCGCAGCCCGGAACCGGAAAGAAAGTCATGAACAGATAATAACCGATCAGAATGCCGATGAACCAGATCCATCTGGTTCTTTTTTCGGTGTATAAATAAATGATTTGGGCGAACATTCCTGCCAATCCAATGCGGGCTAAAACGCTTGGATAGCGCATGTTATGCCATTCGGTGTGGAATAAGCCGTTGTTGTAAATGACGCCGAGCAACACCAAAATGAGTCCGCGCTGGATCACTTTCCGGATTAATTCCGATGGTGGCACTCCTTTTTCAAGTCGGCTGCCGAGTGAAAAAGGCGTCGAAACGCCGGCCATGAAGAGGAATGTTGGAAAGATGAGGTCATAGGCGCGAAAGCCGTTCCAATCGGGGTGTGTAAACTGGTGTGCCATAAAAATGGCCCAGGACCAGCCTGTAACCTTTGCGAGCACTGCGAAAATTTCTTCGCCTCCTGAAATCCAAAACATGTCAAAACCACGCAACGTATCCAGCGACAACAATCTCTGCGGCGGAGAACTATCTTTCATCTGATAAATAAGGGTAAAGAGAAATAAAATTTGGCAAAAGGGGCATTGTTAGGAATAAAAACTATTTACAATTACTGTAAAGATTGCGAAAAATACCATTTATAATTTGGAGCTAAATGACTTTTATTCAAAAAACCATATAAGTGCCGCAATCGATTATATAACCCGGTCGCCGGCTGTCGTTATAAGCGTCAATATTTCAAATCACCATTCTTGACTCCATGAAAAAACCACTAATGCTTTGTTTGTTGGCTGTAACCATGTTTTTTGCGAGCTGCGCAACTTCCAACACGAGCAACACATCGGATAATGACGAGGCTTACCGCAATGAAGAATCCGTCCCCAACAGCAAACTCAACAACAAAAGGCTTGAAAAAAACCTGGACCGCTTTGCAAAGGAGCTTGACCTCAGCAAACGCCAGCAAAAACAATTGAAAAAAATCGACCGCAGATACGCCCGAATGGATCGCAAACTTTCCAGAAGTGACGACGACAAACGCCGCGACCACAAAAGATTATCCGAAGAAAAACGACAAGAAATCATCGAAGTCCTGACACCCGAACAACAGCAAACTTTGCAATCTCTGACCAAAAAAGGACGTTTCAGTTTAGATCAGCTTTTCGGAAAATAGCACTGTCTGAATGATAAGAATGGATTCAAATCCTTAAATATTATGATATAAATGGATTTGAATCCTTGAATATTATGATTAAAATGGATTTGACTCATTTTTGTTTATCTTTATGGTGCGTTTTAACAACACCATGATAGACAGAAATCAACTGGAATATGCGCTCAGCCATCTTTTCAAAGGAAAGGCGTTTATTATATATGGCCCAAGACAGGCTGGAAAAACGACTTTTTCGGAACAATTGCTGGCAACAGTAGGGAAAAAGACATTGAGGTTAAACGGCGATGACGCCGATATTCGCGAGTTATTTGCCAAGCCTAATACTGCCTTTTTAGAGAGGTTAATTGGAGAAAACGAAATTGTCTTCATTGACGAAGCGCAACGCATTCCGGAAATAGGGCTTGTCATTAAAATTATTGTTGACCAATTCAAAAAAGTGCAAGTTATAGCAACGGGCTCTTCCTCTTTCGAATTGGCTGGAAATATCAATGAGCCACTTACAGGCAGGCGTTATGAAATGCAACTCCTCCCATTATCATACAATGAACTGCTCAAACATTCCGACTTCCTAAATGAGCAGAGGTTGCTGGAACAGCGCATGATTTATGGATGCTATCCAGAGATTATTGTCGATCCAAACAACGCTGAAAAACACCTCAAATTGATCGCTAACAGCTATTTGTACAAGGATCTTCTGACATTGGAACAGATTAAAAAACCTGTTTTGCTTGAAAAGATAGTTAAAGCAATTGCATTGCAGGTCGGCAGTGAGGTTAATATAACGGAAATTGGCCGTCTGGTGCAAGCTGATAACAAAACTGTTGAGAAGTATATTAATTTACTGGAAAAAGCTTTCGTACTCTTCTCAGTGCCTGCCTTCTCCGGAAATTTACGAAACGAAATCAGAAAAGGCAGAAAGTTGTATTTCTACGACAATGGCATTATCAATGCAGTTACCAATAATTTCAATCCTTTACAAAATAGAAATGACGTCGGCGCATTATGGGAAAATCACATTATTAGTGAGCGGGTTAAACTGCTTAACGAAATAGGGACGGACGCAAAGATATATTTCTGGAGAACCACTCAGCAGCAAGAAGTAGATTATATCGAGCAAATAGGAACAAACTTGCGCGCTTTCGAATTCAAGTGGAACCCCAATGCAACGCAACGTTTTCCCTCAACATTTCTTACCGCTTATCCCAAAGCAACCACAGACGTTGTCACTCCAAAGAATAGGGACGAATTTTTAAGAAAGTAGCTGAATTTTCATTCCAACCCTCCCAACCAAGCTTCCACAGTCGGCCCGGTCATGTCGAATAATATTCCTGGAAGAAGTCCTAGCAGGATGGTGAGGATGACGAGCGGAATGAGCATTCCTTTTTCACGTCTGGTGAGGTCGGAGAGGACGTGGAGGCTGCCGTTTTTGTACCAAAATGCTCCGAAAAACATGCGCTGGTAAGTCCAGAGAAAATATGCGGCTGCCAGCACGATGCCCAATGTGGATAGCGCCGGAATCCAGACGGGCAATGCTTCTGATTGGAATGCGCCCATTAATGTGAAAAGCTCGCCTACAAATCCCGAGAACCCGGGAAGTCCTAACGATGCGAAGAATGCGATGCCGGTGATAATGGTATATTGTGGCATGACAGCGATCAGCCCACGATAATGATCGATTCGGCGGTCGTGGGTGCGGTCATAAACGACACCGGTAAGAATAAACAGCATGGCTGAAAGCACGCCGTGACTCACCATTTGGTAAATCGCGCCATTAATGCCTTCGGCTGTGAATGCTGCAACGCCCAACAACACAAAACCCATGTGCGAAACGGACGAGTAAGCTATCATTTTTTTGAGATCGCTTTGTCCCAATGCATTGAATCCGCCGTAAACAATGGAAATCATGCCGAGTATGGCCAGCGGAACTGCGCTGTGTTGCGCTTCAACGGGAAAGAAACCATCGACAATTCTGATAAACCCATAACCACCAATTTTCAGCAAAATCCCAGCTAGTACGACGGAAATAGGCGTTGGCGCTTCCACGTGCGCATCGGGCAGCCACGTATGCACAGGCACAACGGGCAATTTGACTGCAAATCCAACAAACAAAAACCAGAAGGCAAGCAGCCGCAACGGAATGCTGCCAATCGAATATTCCGAAGCAATGCTCAACAATGATCCCGGAATGTAGTTGTTGGGATCGGCCAAATAAGCAAAGCGGAATGTGTGTACAAGCTGTTCAGGAGCGATTTTGCCGTCGATCAGCCATTGTTGAATTTGCGAAATAAGGTCGGGATGGATGGGATCGTCAATGCCCAGTATGCCGACTGCCTTGGCCGTTTCGAGCGGATCTATTACAGACAAATACAAGGCGATCATCACGATCAGGATCAGCAGGGAGCCGAAAAATGTATAAATGAAGAACTTCAATGCTGCATATTCGCGCCTCGGACCGCCCCACAAACCAATGAGAAAATACATTGGCAGAAGCATGAATTCGAAGAAAAGATAAAAAAGGAAGAAGTCCTGCGCCAAAAAGCAGCCTATGACGCTGCCCGTCAAGAGCAGATACAATGCAAAATAAGCGCGCGATTTTTGAACAATGTTCCAGGAACTGATCACACCCACAAACAAAACAACAACCGCCAAAAGCACGAGCGGAAAGCTGATCCCGTCCACAGCAAGCGCGTAATCAATGGAAACAACGCCCAAAGCGCCAATGGGCAATGTAATCCAATCCGTAACTTCACTTAACTGGTGTCCCGGATTGCCGTTATCGAAAGAAAAGTAAAGAAAAGCTGCAAGCAAAAACTCCAATGCAAGTGCAACAAGCGCGATGATCCTGAAACTTTCGGGGCGTTTTGCTGGCCAGACAGCCACGGCAGCGGCTCCGAGCAAAGGAATGGCAATAAGTAATGTAAGTATATGATCAATCATCCAGTAAGAATTTAAAAAGCAGTCAGTTAAGCGGATTTGCTTATAATATGACCAGCCACAATATCAGTAAAAATAAGCCCATCACGGTCACAATGTAATAGGATTGAATTTTCCCATTTTGCAAATTCCGTACTGCCTGACCGCCAGACCTGATGGAATAAACGATGAGATTAACGCCTCCGTCCACAAAAAACCTGTCGAACCAGCCGATCAAATGGCCGAGCACAACGCTCATTTTCGCAATGCGGTCGATTATGGAATCAATAAAGCGCTTTTCAAATATTTTTAAATATTTGGTAATGAAGGCAAACGGAATGATGAAATAGTCGGTGTTGGAATAATCCCTTAACCAAGCAAATTTTCGCGTTTCAATTACCAGATTGTCGACTGGTTTTGAAGCAACAACTTTGAATGGATTTTCAGTTTTGGTTTGCCTGAAAGCCAGAGAAATCGAAACGAAGGTTACGGCGCTGGCAATGACGGGCACCCAGGCCAAATGTGCTTCGGCTTCCTGCCCAATGAACGCCAAAAACCAACCCGCAGCATCGAAAGGATTCCAGGAAAACCAAAAAAATAATGACAATGCAGCCAAAAAAGCCATTGGCAGCCACATCAATGCAGGCGATTCATGCGGATGAATTTGGGAAATTGAAAACCTGTTTTCTCCAAAAAACACCAGCCATAATTGCCTTGTCATATAATATGCCGTAAGTCCGGCGGAGAAAATGACCAGGATTGGAAAAACATAAAACAAAGCGCCCAACTCTCCTGCCCAAAGAAAACCTTCGGTAATGATGGCGTCTTTTGACAAAAATCCTGAGAAGAATGGCAGTCCAGCCAATGAAGCTGCACAAATCGTAAAGCAACTGAACGTTACCGGCAATGCTTTCCGCAATCCGCCCATCGTGCGCATGTCCTGCGGGTCGAAGTTTAAATCAGCATTCGCCGGCGAAACTGCGTGTATGACCGATCCGGCTGAAAGGAATAATCCGGCTTTGAAGAATGCGTGCGTAGCGAGATGGAACATGGCAGTCTGCCAACTTCCGAAACCGACGGCAACGACCATTAACCCCAGTTGCGACATCGTAGAATAAGCCAGCACGCGCTTGATATCCCACACTTGCATGGCCTTCACCGCCCCGATCAGCATTGTGATCGTGCCAATGATGGCAATGACGAGCCTGGCTTCAAAAGTGAGCAGAAAGGAAATTCTTGCCAATAAAAAAATACCGGCTGCAACCATTGTGGCTGCGTGAATGAGTGCCGAAACCGGCGTAGGGCCTTCCATTGCATCCGGCAACCAACCTGAGAGTGGAAATTGGGCCGATTTTCCCATGCAACCGCCGAATAGGCAAAACCCGATTGCTGTTAAGATCCCGGGATTTATTGTGTCAAGGTTTGATGCAATTACTTCAAAGTCGGTAGAACCAATATAGTAAAACAACATTAAAATGCCGGTCAGAAAGGCTGCATCGCCGATTCTGTTTAGTACGAATGCTTTTTGCGCAGCCCACACAGCCCTTGGTTTTAAATACCAAAATCCAATTAGCAAATAAGATGAAAGCCCAACCAATTCCCAGAAAATGTACATCACCAGCAAACTTCCGGACAGCACAATGCCGATCATTGAAAAGAGAAAAAGCTGAATGAATGCGAAATAACGGTGCAGGTTTTTGTCACCATGCAAATAGGAAATCGAATAAAGCTGGACCAATAACGCCACAAAATGCACAATGGCGAGCATGATGCAGGTCAGCACATCGAATCGGAAAGAAAGGTCAATGGGGGTCTGGCCGATTGAAAGCCAGTGAAAATTGATAATGTGGAGCGCGTGAATGTCAGCATATAACAAGCTGATGACCAAGCCCGAAGCAGTGATCAATGCGCCTGCCCACCCTGCTGGCTTGTTGAACCCTTTACCAGCTGACCACAATAAAAGAAAACCCAAAAACGGCAATCCCAACAGCAGATAAGCAGGTAAAAAGTACGCAGAATCGGGCATAGGGTGCTGGACTTCGTTTGTTTTCGGCAAATATCCTGAATTCGTTCAAACAATGCTAGATGTCTTTCTCAATATCCTCGATCTTGCCCGAGCCGTGGATTACTTCCAGCAATTCTTTGAGGTCATAAGTGGAGCGATTGTAGGAATTTCCCAAAACAATAATGACCGCCTCGTCTTCGGGGCAAACCCAAAGCATGGTGTTATAACCTTTCCACCAGCCGCCGTGGTAAATAAAGCGCGGCGTGTTGTCTTCCTTAATGTGCATCCGGAAGCCATAACCGTAATTTCGGATGCCTGCACGCTCGAAACTTCTGGGTTTGAATGCTTCATCAAGGAGTTTTTTATCCAATAACAATCCCTGAGACAAGCCATTATAGAAGCGATAAATGTCGCCCGTGGTTGAATACAAGCCTTTATCGCCTACAACATCATCATAATAATCTTTCGCCAACCGACGCCCAAACTGATGCCCGGCCGTCCTGAATTGTACAGCGGCACTGGATGTGTCCGTTACCAAAAATGAATTGGTCATGCCAAGCGGCGCGAAAATCTGATCATATAAATAAGTGCCAAATTTCTCTCCCGACACTTTTTCAACGATGGCGGCAAGGACGCAGTAATTGGTGTTGCAATAGTTAAATGACCTTCCAGGGCGGTTATAGGGCGTTGGCGTGGGCACAACCTTGGCATACCAGTCCATAATATCCAGATTATCAGGATATTTTTTGCCGTGACGCACGCTATCATCGAAAGAATAAATATAATTGGGCAGTCCGCTGCGGTGGCTCAGCAGCATGTCAACTTTTACGCCGTGATATGGGAAATCAGGAAAAAACCGCTGCACGGAATCGTCCAGACTCACCCGGCCTTCCTGCACCAGTTTCAAAACCGCAACGGCAGTGAATGGCTTGGAAAGTGACGCAAGCTGAAACCGTGAATGGCTGTTGAGTGAATCCTTTTCTTTGATATGCGCAAAACCAAACGAGTTTTGATACAAAACCTGCCCTTTTTGAACAATAAGCACGTTTCCATTAAAACCGGCTCGCTTTTTGCGCCTGAAAATGTCTTCTATTTTAGAGATTTTCAATGCCGTCGCCGCATCAGGATTCTTGACTGGAACCGGGTCCAGCTTGGAAACCATTTTGCCATCGACCATGATTTCCTCAGGTCCCGGCTTGGTTTTTCGCACCAGTCCCCACGAAACAACTAGGATAACCAGGACAGCTAATGCCGCCCACCACACTTTCGGCTGCACTTTTTTCAACATGGGCTTCAAGCCATTAATTTTCATCAGAACGTCGCTTTGCTAACGAAAAACCGAAAGCAATTTTTATACTAGAGCAATGCAAATAAAGCGCACAATATTTTACGGAACTAATACTTTCGCATGTTCTTTACGGCCATTATTTTGGTAAGTTAACAAATACAGGCCCGGCGAAAGTGGCGTGATAGGATACAGATCAACATATCCAAGCGCATCTATTTGATAATAGAATGGTCTCGGCGATCCACCCGGATCGCTAAATTGCAGCGCATCAGGATTAATATCTGTTCCAAAAACCGAAATTTTGCTGGCCGAGGCAGGATTGGGAGCGACATAGAAAGTTGGCTTATCACTAATTATACTAACCGCCACATTCGGCGACAGCGCAAAACGATCGTCCAAATCGATCATGCGCAGTCTGTAATAATGTGTGCCTGGGCCAGGCTTTTCATCAACGAATGCATAAGGTGTCCGTCCATCCGTTTCGCCATTTGCTGCCACCGTTCCGATCGCTTCGAATGTTTGCGAATCAGTGCTGCGTTCGATCACAAATTCTTTGCTGTTCTTTTCCCAACCCGTTTCCCATGAAAGCTGCACTTTCCCTTCATTCGAGGAAGCTTTGAAATAGGTCAGATCGATCGGCAGGACAATGGCCAGAACCTCGCCGTTCACAATGATTTCGTCAAACCAAAGCGTGCCGTGAATGTTGGAAGGACTGTATCCATAAATCCGGAACGAAAAAGTATTTTCGGACAGATTATTGAACTCGGCAGGAACAGAAAAAGTGTAAAACAGATTTGGTTTGACCAGTGACGATGCGCTAAGATCTGACGCAAAGCCGTCCATACTCGTGCGAATTGTGAATTGCGTCGGCCCATCAGGTGAGCGCCGCAGACGCAGGGAAATGCTTGAAATATTGTATTTGAATGACTTTGCTGAAAAAGCAAACTCCATATAGCGGCCGTTGGACAAAGCAATGGGCCAGGGCCTCACCACATACGCCGCCACAACAGCGCCCCCTAATCCATAGCCATCATTCAGCGCATTAGTATTTGCTCCGCCTACTAAAACGGCATCATTCGGAACAAAATTCGCATGATTGGAAACCCCGGCCAGCATGTTATCCATCGACCATTTAATTTTAAAAGCATCCTGTGCAGCGCCTCTGGAAACAAAAAGCAGCACCATTGACCAAGTCAGAATGGTGCTGCTAAAAAACGAATAAAAGTCCTTTTTCAAGTCCATGATCTTTAAGATTTACAGTATTTGCTTGATTGATACGGTAAAGCTTAAAATGGGTCACGGGGGTGGGGAGATTTTTTTTTAAAACTCCGCGCTCTTCGGATATCTCGGGAATGGAATCACATCGCGGATGTTACCCATGCCCGTGACGAACTGCACCAAACGCTCGAATCCGAGGCCGAAACCGGAGTGCGGCGCGGTGCCGAATTTCCTGGTTTCCAGATACCACCAGATCGTTTGCGGATCAATGCCAACTTCATGAACGCGGCCCAAAAGTTTGTCATAATCCTCTTCACGCTGACTTCCGCCAATTATTTCTCCGATCCCTGGAAAAAGCACGTCCATCGCACGAACAGTCTTTCCATCCTCGTCAAGCTTCATATAGAACGACTTGATTTCTCTTGGATAATTGGTCAGGATAACGGGTTTCTTGAAATGTTTTTCCACCAAATAACGCTCATGCTCGCTCGAAAGATCGATTCCCCAGCCAACCGGATATTGGAATTTCTTTTCTTTATGTGGTTTTGATTTAAGCAAAATTTCAATGGCCTCCGTGTAAGTCAGACGTTCAAACGGATTGTCAACTACAAAACTCAGCTTTTCAAGAAGCGGGATAGAACGCTCATTTTGAGGCTTGTTCTTTTCCTCTTCCGCCAATCTGTTTTGCAAGAAATTAAGATCATCCTTGCAGTTTTCCAAAGCATAAGTGATCACTTTCTTGACAAAATCCTCAGCAAGATCCATGTTGTCTTCCAGTTCGAAAAACGCCATTTCAGGCTCAATCATCCAAAATTCGGCCAAATGGCGAGTTGTGTTGGAATTTTCTGCACGGAATGTCGGACCGAATGTATAAATTTTGGAAAGCGCCATCGCGCCCAGTTCACCTTCGAGCTGGCCCGAAACGGTGAGGTTCGCTTCTCTTCCGAAAAAGTCTTCTTTGAAATTGATCGCCCCTTCGTCTGTTCGCGGTAACTTGTTCAGATCCAATGTTGTAACCCGGAACATTTCGCCAGCACCTTCCGCATCGGATGCTGTGATGATCGGCGTATTTAAATAGAAAAAACCGCCGTCATTGAAATAAGAATGGACCGCGAAGGCCAATGCGTGGCGAATGCGCAGAATTGCACTGAATGTGTTAGTCCGTGGCCTCAAATGAGCGATTTCACGCAAAAATTCGAGCGAATGCTTTTTAGGCTGCAATGGAAAAACTTCCGGATCAGCCGTTCCATAAACCAGAATATCCTCAATTTTCACTTCAACCGCCTGTCCAGAACCTTGTGATTCTACCAATTGCCCGGTAATTTTTAGACAAGAACCTGTTGTAACGGAAAGCAAAAGTTCTGCGGAAAACTGACCTGGTTCGGCCACAGCCTGTATATTATGAATCGTGGAACCGTCATTTAACGCGATAAAAATGGCGTTTTTACTCTCACGTTTTGTCCTAACCCACCCTTTTACAACAATGGACTGGTTTTCAGGAGATGTTTGTAAAATTTCTTTGATTTGCAACGGTCCCATTTTTCTAAATTTCAATCTTTAATTAACTGAATGCTTGTAAATCCGGCCTTCCGAATGAGGCGCAAAATTACAAATTACCCTACGAAAACCTATTCCGCGCCCCTAACTTACTTTTGCTTGGGAACCGGGTGTTGTACAGAGCCGTTTTCGCCTTAATTTTATCGTTTACTTTCGGATTAAAGACTATTGCCTTGAACAATCGAATCGCGCTCATATTATCAGTTGTGTTTCATCCGCTGATTCTCACGAGTTATCTTTTTGCCTTATTATTTATCTTTTCGCCCGATCTGGTCGGCGTCAGCGCGTTTGAATTGCCTGCTTTGGGTAGTTTGCTGCTGCTATTATTCCTGAACACATTCATAGCCCCCTCGCTTGTTGTTTATTATTTTCAAAAAATGGGCATCATCAGCACCATGCATGTGGACGACCTCGCCGAGCGCAGACTGCCGTATCTGGCCTGCATCATTATATATGCGCTTGCCACCTATTTATTTGGCTGGCAATTGCAGCCTATCAGCGAAATGGCCCCTCAAATTTCATTTATCCTGGGCGGTGCGACTGTCTCATTATTAGTTGTTACGGTGGTTAGTTTGTTTTGGAAAATCAGCGCGCACGCAACCGGAATCGGCGGAACAATTGGGATGATAACCTGTCTGCTTATGCGCAATGACGAAGCGCAATTGCTTGGTCCACTTATCGTTACCTTGTTGATTGCGGGCTGGCTGCTAAGCGCGAGACTGCATTTAAATGCACACACGCCAGCTCAAATCTTCGTCGGCTTTCTTAGCGGCATTATGGTGAGTAGCCTGACGGTTTATTTCTTCTTTTGATCAAAACCAGATCGCAATGTATCAACACATTCTTTTCGAAAACACCAATGGCGTCGCACGGATCACATTGAACAGGCCGCAAGTTTACCACGCATTGAGCCCGGCTTTAATCAACGAAATCACCATTGCTGTAAAAGCAGCTGAAAGTGATGATAATGTGCGTGTTATCGTGATCACGGGAGCTGGCGAAAAAGCATTCTGTTCCGGCGCCGACCTTAAAGATGTTTCAAATTCGGGAAAAACCGCCGGTGAAATTTTGAGAGAATATTATAACCCAATGATCCAGGCCATCAGGACTGTCCCGAAGCCTGTTGTGTGCCGGCTCAATGGTCTGGCAGTGGGTGCAGGATGTTCCCTAGCCCTCGCTTGTGACCTTGTCATCGCCCGGGAAGACGCCTATTTAAGTTTACTTTTTGTTCAAATCGGCTTAATGCCAGACGCCGGCGCCACCTTCTTTTTGCCGCGCCTGGTTGGCATGGCAAAAGCATTCGAGATCGCTTCGACAGGCCGTAAAGTTTACGCCCCGGAAGCGGCCAGCATTGGATTAATCAGCCAGTCCGTCCCTCCGAGTGAACTGGACAATGCGGTTGATAAAGCAGTTGCCTATTATCGCTCAGCCCCCACAAAAGCAATTGGCGCGATGAAGCAGGTTTTCAACCAATCCTTCCACTCCGATCTGGCTCAAATGCAGGAATTGGAGTTAATAAATCAGGAAAAACTCTTCAACACCGCCGATGCCCGCGAAGGGATTACATCATTTCTGCAAAAGAAAGCCCCTGATTTTCAGGGGCGATGAGATGAAATAAAAACTTTTTCCTAACTTTTCACCCGAACAATTTGCTGCAAACAACCTCATTTCCTATCTTTGCAGTCCAATTCAGGATATGGCAAAGCATCAGCCGCCAAAAATGAATTTGGAAATATTAAGGTTTCGTAGCTCAATTGGATAGAGCACCTGACTACGGATCAGGAGGTTTGGGGTTCGAATCCCTACGAGACCACTACTAAGGCGCCTTTCGCAAGATTGGCGCTTTTTTTGTTTTATTTAAGCTGTAAGAATTCTAAAAACATTTCATACCCCTGCCGCAGAGCGGCCGCTCGGGAGAAAAACGAAATGCAACCAAGGCAGCGTTTCAAATTCATCCTAAGTATGTTTTGGACGTCGAATACTTTCTACATAAAGCGAATTAAACCTTCTCAAATCATGGACTTCAAAGATCAGATCAAACAGTTCAGCGACCGGGTTTCCAAAATGAAAGATAACATTCATACCGAGGAAGCAACCAAAAATGCATTTATCATGCCGTTCCTTCAAATTTTGGGTTATGATGTCTTCAATCCCATCGAAGTTGTGCCAGAATTTATCTGTGATATCGGTATTAAAAAAGGAGAAAAGATTGATTATGCTATCTTTCGTGATGGATCTCCGATCATTCTAGTTGAATGTAAACACTGGAAGCAAAAACTGGACATTCATGATGGACAGCTTTTGAGATATTTTCATGTCTCAAAGGCTAAATTTTCTATGCTAACAAATGGTCTGATATTTAGATTTTACACAGACCTTGTTGAACCAAATAAAATGGATGAAAAACCATTTCTAGAATTTAATATCGAAGAAATAAAAGACGGACAAGTCGAACAGTTAAAAGAATTTCACAAAGCTTATTTTGATGTAGACAGTATTTATCAATCCGCCAGCGAGCTGAAATATATAAGCGAGATTAGGCATCTGATAAACCAAGAGTTCGTCGAGCCGAACGATGAGTTTGTGAAGTATTTTGCGAAGCAGGTTTATCCTTCTTTGATGACTGCAAAAGTGGTTGACGCATTTCGAACTTTGGTGAAAAGAACCATCACAAACATCATTAACGACACTATAAATGATCGACTTAAATCAGCCATCACCAACCCGGATTCGCCTATTCCAGAACAGCCAGCACCTGGAGAGTTAACTCATGCAAATTCTCCTGCTGAAAAGGATAAGGAAGTAGTTACTACGCCTGACGAGATGGAAGGATATTATATTATTAGAGCCATGTTGAGAAAGAAAGTGCCCGCTAATCGAATTACTCATAGGGATGCACTATCTTATTTTGCAGTATTTTTAGATGATAATAATCGCAGACCAATTTGCAGGCTTTACCTGAATGGCACAACGAAGAAATACTTAGGCCTTTTTGATGCTGAAAAGAAGGAATCCAAAATTGAGATAAAAAGCTTGGACGATATTTACAATTTCGGAAAAGAGTTAGATAGGACAATTAATTTCTATCTTGAACAAAAAGCTACTTCTAAGGCATAATAGGTTATGCTTAGGGTAATCTCTTTTCAGTTATTCTTTAACTTAGTCGTTATAGATAACATCAAAATGATTACCCTACTAATCTTCTCTTTGAGTTGGAATCTCAAACCTCCCTACCCCCGAATCAACCGCTCCAAACGCTCCATCATCTCGTCCTTCTCCTTCAACATCCGCTCATACAACACAATTTTTTCTTCATGCAGCTGAATAATCTTGTCGATTGGGTTGATGTGCTGAATGTTCAAAGCGTTATTATTGACAGCATTATCTGAGAAGTTACAGGATATGTTATTAATCGCCCTTTCTTCATCAAAATTCCGAATAGCCTCAGCCGGAATTTTAAGTATGGCCGAAACCTGCTCTAAAATGTCTGAATCGATTTTTTCTCTTTGTTCTAGTAAAGAAACCTTTTGCTGATTCCAATCGTCGCCGAGTTCGAAAGCCAGAAAATCTTGCTTGATCCCAAGCATTTCGCGGAAGCGTTTCAGATTGCGACCTTCGTGGATCTTCGGGTTGGAGCTAGCATTAGTCATGCAGAAAGTATTTTTTTGAAAAGGCAATTTATATAAATCCGTCGGGAAGTTTCCGGATAATTTACGCGCATTGCAGTGTAAGTTACCGGACAGAATGCTGGCACGCTGACTTTCCTCTTCACTAACGCAGCTTCTTCCCTAACCAGGCTCTAACTGGCTCATCGAACAACTTTAAACTTGCATAAGCCAGCGCAATGGCTCCTGTAAATGTGAGCAGTGCGTATGGCGAAGCTTGCCATAGCGAGATGCCCTTGTGATTGCTTACCCAGGCGACGTAAAAATAGACGAGCACATAATGCGTCATGTATAAAGGATAAGAAATGTCGCCCAGAAACTTGCAAATTTTCTCTTCTGTTTGCCCACGGACCACACCACTTGCGCCGATATAAACAATGAGTGGAAAGACAATGATGATGCAAAAAGCCTCGTACAAACCGTTCATCCAGAGGTGCTCTACACCGCCGATTCTTGGCATTACCAGAACAACCGCGACCAGGATGCCACACCATAAGAAAGCATTTTTGATATAAATTGGCCGTGCTGTCCGCGACAAAAGCAAACCCGCAAAAAACGGAAATATTGTGCGCGTGATCCCAATGCGCATGTGTTCGGCATTCAATGTCCAGCCACCGGTGACGTCTCCGTTCGCGCTGGTTAAAGCCAAATGCAAAAGCGCCAGGCCAGCTAGTGCTACAACAACGGCTAATGCTTTATTTGACAATTTCCTCATTCCCAATGCGTAAAGAATGTTGGCTATATACTCGAAAAACAATGACCAGCCGACACTATTGAGCGGATGCATTTCGAACCAGCCACGGATATCCATCGAAAGCGGGACGGGCAGAAGCGTCCATCCGATTAGCATGACCACGATCAGCTTCCATACGGGAACTGTGTGAATGAGCGGCCAGATTGTCGAGTCTGTAAAGTAAAAGCCGATGGCGCCGAGCGTCATGCCGAGTATAACGAGTGGTTGTAGCCGCACAAACCGGCGACGAAGAAAGCCGCCGATCGTTAATTTGTCCCGCCTGTCGTCATATGCATAACCAATTACAAAGCCGGATAACAAAAAGAAGAAATCCACTGCCAGATAACCGTGATTTACAACATTGGTAAAGCGGCTGCTGGCAAGGGGCTCAGTAAGGTGAAAGAACACCACAATGATGGCTGCGACACCCCGGAGGCCATCTAAGATTTGATAATGTGGTTTTGAACCAAGGTCATTATTGTTGTTCATCACGGATAGAGGAGATATTTTATCCGTACGGCCTTGAACTTCTGCAATCCCGGCTCCCAGCTTTTTCTGATGTCCGCTTCGGAAACGCCAGCAATGATCTGTTTTCTCAGTTGGTCGGTGCCAATGCGCAGATCAAATGCTGATATATCCTGGTTGGCCCTGCCGGGAGTGAAGAAATTGGCTTTGTCCGGATAAGCATTGTACAGCTCAATCAACCACGATAAATTAATCTGCCGGCTTTCGCGTAGCTTTTCAATGTCATATTTGCGCAGGTCGAGGCCATAGCAAACAGAATCTTTGTGATTGGGTTTCTCACTCATGCCGGGAATGCTTACCGGTTTGTACGAAAATGAATATTTGCCTTTCAATGCGGGTGCCCCCAGAATAGTAAATGGCATGTAAGTCCCCCGGCCTTCATTGATAGCCGTTCCTTCAAACATACACAAGCTCGGGAAAAGCATCACGGCTTGCTGCGTATTCAAATTGGGTGACGGATTTATCGGCAATGTGTAAGGCATATCATGATTGTAATTGGCAACCTTAATGATATTCAGTTTGCATTGTTCTTTCACATATCCTTCACCGTTAAGATATTGCGCAAATTCGCCGATCGTCATCCCATGCGTCATAGGAATATAATGGATCCCAATGGCAGATTTAAATTTATCATCCGTCATCACCGGTCCATCAACCACATATGCGTTTGGATTTGGCCTGTCAAGAATCAAGAGCTCTT
Source organism: Dyadobacter sp. CY326 (assembly GCF_021390515.1). Lineage (GTDB taxonomy): Bacteria > Bacteroidota > Bacteroidia > Cytophagales > Spirosomataceae > Dyadobacter. The sequence continues at coordinate 188,987 of NZ_JAJUXI010000009.1, read as the reverse complement.
TATTGTTTTCTGCACAAGCTTCCATCACATATTCAAGCGTGTTGATATTGGTATAATAACGGCAGCCCACATCCTGAATATCAAAAACCATCAGGTCGATATCCGCCAGCTGTTCTTTATTGGGTTTCTGATTTTTGCCGTATAAAGAGATGATTGGAATGCCCGTTTTAGCATCTGTCTCATTGCTCACCACTGCTCCGTTGCTCGCATTGCCTCTAAAACCATGCTCCGGCCCAAACACCTTAACAATCTGATTTCCAAGGCTCAATAAACTGTCTACAATACTTTTTTTACCAATCAAGGAACTCTGATTTGCAACCAGTCCGATGCGCTTTCCATTTAAATAAGGCAAATATTTTTCAGTCTGATCCGCCCCTGTGATAATTCCCGACTTGCTGGAACTGTGCTGGTCTGATGATGCAATTTGTGCGGAACATTCAATGTTGCCGATCACAAGCAGCATTAGAAAAAGTATAAAACTAAATCTTATCATTTTCAGACGGTTTGTAGTTTAGTGATGGCCACCGCGCGATGCAGTCAAATTGATAAGGCTAAAATAGCAAATTTAGCGAAGGCATTACGTAAGCTGTCTTCGCTTTGCTTGAAGGCTGCAAAGTCAATTATCGTCATAATGCTCCTTTGCGGCTATGACGAAGACAGTTATAGTCAGCTCAAAGATTTGATACACAAAGCGGTGCTTCTTGTCAATTCTACGAGACCACAAGCCCGAAAGATTGTTTTTGAGTTATTCTGGCTTGCCAATTCCCAGTTGGGATTCTCAATAAAAATTAGACTAGCAGCAGCTTCCAATCCAATTAAGCGTTGGTTCGAATGTTACATTCGGATCAACTATTCGCAGGCCTCAGGCCGGTCAAAGCCAGGCAACCTCAACGGATTGCCTGGCTTTTCTTCAATGTTAATTACTGCCGATTACCGATAAATGAAGGCTTTGTCTTTGAGCAACTCACCAGTTGAGTACCAGGTTTTTTGTGTTTTGACATTGCCTTTTGCATCAAATGTGTGGGCAAATTTGAAAGTAGGACCTGATGTATGTCTGACCTTTACCAGTTTCGTCCCGAATTTTCCAAAAATCGGTAAATACGGATCTCCTATCTGATGTAAATCATCAGCACCAAACACAATCGTATTGATTATCCCATTTTTGTCTAAATCAAGTGATCCTCCGACATAATCCGAATATTCAAATGCATTGTAATCACTCACAGTCAATGACTTGCCAGTTCCATGTGTTGTCAGATGTTTGGTAACATTGCCCAAACCGTCATATGAAAATGTTATCACGGACTTCTCCGGAGTTGCACTGATAACTTTTATGAGTTGCTGCTTGGCATTGTATTCAAACTTAGCATTGGTATACAAATACGGCGATCCACCGGACCCGATTTTGTAATGCGCTGTTTGTAATTCCGTTGCTTTTCCATTCTCGATACGCCATTTCATTTCCCGCTTTTTAAAAGTGCCTTCATATCGTGTCGCTACAACCCAGTCGGTCCAATCGGCGCCGTATTTATATTCCACACGCAATGATTTGACCCCATAATCCTGGGCGCTATTTGTGTATTGCACTTCTTTTAACCGACCGTCGGGATAGTAAATTAACACTTCATCACCATGCTTCACGAGCTTTAACGAAGGCGCAGTTGCTGGAATTCCTGCTATACGAGCACCCGTATCATTGCCCGAAGGCTGTTGAGGAGCGGGCAGCAAACTTTCATTTTGACAAGACACTAACATTAAACCGGCAGAAAGACTGACCATTAATGCGGTTTGTTTTAACAAGCTTTTCATAGCAAACAGTTTTTAGATTAGAGATGGATTTAACGGCACAATACTAGATTATGCCGCAAAGGTTATCCCTAACCAATGAATAAGCGGTGGGAACGAAACAGCGAACGGTTATCTCCTTTTGCTTACTGCCTGTCGAGTTGCTTGTCAATTTCTAATGCAGCGCTGATCAATGCCAAATGCGTGAACGCTTGCGGGAAGTTGCCGAGGTGCTCGGCCCTGTGGCCGATTTGTTCGCTGAACAAGCCCAAATGGTTGGCATATCCATTCATTTTCTCAAAACTGTCGAGCGCTTTTGCGACTTCCCCGCTTTTGGCAAGAGATTCAATGTACCAGAACGAGCACATATTGAATGTGCCTTCTTCGCCGGCTAGGCCGTCGAATGATTCTTCGCCATTTTTGTAACGATATAAAAGCACGTCTACACCAAGCTGTTCTTCCACAACTTTCAATGTCGAGAGCCAGCGGGGTTCGTGGGGTGCGATGAAATGCATGAGCGACATAAGCAAAACGCTAGCGTCGACGACATCGGCACCTTTGTATTGCACCCACGCACCTATTTTATCATTCCAGAAGTTTTCATAAATGTCTTTATAAATGGCGTCACGCACTTGTTTCCACTCATTTTCGGGAAAAGGAAACGATCGGTGCTGACCAATCTTGATCGCACGGTCCATCGCAACCCAGCACATAAGCCGACTGTGCAGGAAGTTTTTTTCGGTGTTGCGGATCTCCCAGATCCCGTGATCAGCCGTGTCCCACCTTTCAACGACCACATTTACCTGTTTCACAATGGTTTCCCAAAACTCAAAAGTGATCGCTGAATGCTGTCTGTTATAAATGTAAATCGTGTCGATGAGTTCGCCATAGATGTCAAGCTGATTCTGATCCTGCGCCCCGTTTCCGATCCGGACGGGTTTTGAATTTTGATAACCGCTCAAATTCGCTACTTCCTTCTCTTCCATGTCATGCCCGCCGTCAATCGTATACATGAGATAAAGCTTGTCTGCCTGGCAGCGGTCGTGAATCCATTCCAGAAATGCCGTTGCTTCTTCCGTATATCCGAGCCTTAGAAACGCATACATTGTAAACGCCGCGTCCCTGATCCAAGTAAAGCGGTAATCCCAGTTGCGGCCACCACCAATTACCTCGGGCAGACTGAATGTCGGGGCGGCCACCATTGAACCCAGTTCCCTGGAAGTGAGTAATTTAAGCGTAATGGCAGAGCGGTTTACAGTGCCGGTCCAACGGCCTTTATATGTAGATTTTTTAGACCAATTCCGCCAGAAATCAACCGTTTCCTGGTAAGTATCATGCTTATAAGCTTCTAACGGATTGTCATTTTCAACCTGACCTTTACCGCATTCCAACACCAGATAAGCCGTTTTTCCCTGTTCAAGAGTGAACTCCGCATAACCCGCATTGTTCTTGATCTGCAAAGGAACGTCGGCAATCAGGCGCATTACTGTCCCGTCCTCATTATCTGCATTGAAATAAACGCAATCGTCACGCAATTCACAGTTATGTTGTGTCCCGCCGTAATCGAAAGCAGGCTTACATTTCGCCTGAAAAGTAATTTTTCCACGAACCGTTTTTACCTGGCGCACAATGGCATTAGACTTATCCATCAGGTCGTTGACCGGCATATAATCAGTTACTTCCGCAATGCCTTCCTCTGAAAAAAACCGGGTGAGCAGCACTGCCGTGGAAGGCAGATAAAGTTGCTTTGTGTTATAACCTTCCAATAATGGATAAATGGCGAAGCTGCCCCCATTATCATTGTCCAACAATTTTGCAAAAACCGTCGGCGAGTCAAAAGCAGGATAGCACATAAAATCAATAGAGCCATCCACGCATACAAGCGCAACGGTTTTCAGATTACCAATCACTCCATAATCCTCAATCCGCGTATGTTCAGGGTTCTTTTTAGGCATTTGGCTTCTCGTAAGTTTGAAAGTCAAACTTGTAAATTATCACGCCAGTGCATGAAAACCCTTGGCCTCATATTTTATCCCTTGACCACAATCACGCTCGTCACAGATTCATCCTTCATGCTAACCCATTTTTGCCGCTCCTCGTCGTTTCCGTATGCCAGTAAACCAGCTTCATTTTCGAAGCTGACTAGGTGAATTTCATAAGGAGGATCGAGCTCGCCGGCGATGAAGTGCTCGGCGGTGGGCCTGATCCGCATCAGCAGTTTACCATTGTGGCGTTCCAGCAAGGGTAACACCCGTGATTCGAATTCATGGAAAGTGTCTTCTTTTCCGTCGCGGACGTAAACAAATTGTGTGATGTGGATCATGGCTCGTCTAATTAGTCAAACATTTCCAAATAATAAATCAACTAATTCAAATGTCGATATTCATTTGGCGTGACGCCGGTTCTTTGCTTGAATAGGCGCGTGAAATGTTGTTGATACTTGAAACCCAGCTGGTAAGCAATTTCACTGAATGATTGATTGGCTTCAAAAATTTTCATTTTGGCTTCCTCAATGAGTCGTGATTGTATGAAATCCAATGCGGTATGCCCAGTCTCTTTTTTGATCAGATCACCAAAATAGTTGGGAGATAAATGCAGCGAGTCAGCGCAATAGGCCACGCTGGGCAGGCCCAACGTCTGCGCTTTGCCTGATTTGAAATACTCATTAAGCAAAGCTTCAAAACGCACCAAAATGTCTTTGTTTTCATTGCTGCGCGTGATAAACTGACGGTCATAAAAACGCATGCAATAGTTTAGAAACAGCTCAATGTTGGATACAATCAATGTTTTGCTATGCTTGTCAATGTTCTGGTCAATTTCGGAGCTGATCTTTTGGAGGCAATCTACAATCGTATCCTTTTCTTTTTTGGACAAATGCAATGCCTCGTTGACCTCATAGGAAAAAAATGAATAATCCTTCATCACCCTGCCCAGATGTGTGCCCGCAATCAAATCGGGATGGAAGACTAATGCGTATCCCGAGGGCTTGGTCATAACACCTTTGCTGTCAATGCCGTAAACTTGCCCGGGAGCCACAAAAACCAGCGTCCCGTCTTCATAATCGTATGGCTGGCAACCGTAAATGATATCGCCGCACTTAATATTTTTGAAAAAAACAGCATAAATGCCCATGTAACGCCGGAAATGCTGGACCGACGGTATTTCGCTGAAATTGATCACACTTACCAGCGGATGCAGCGTCTCTACACCAATCCAGTTATTGTACTGCTTTACCGTATCAATTCGCTCTACCTGTTCCATAATCTCGCATTTTTAAGGTCAAATATAACTAAGCCGACACGACTCATTCCATAAAATTGGCATAATCAGTAAAACTGGTAAATAAACCTGTAACCTGTATAAAACGGTGCGGGCTCCTGGCGCGACCTTTGTAACATTCAATGGCAAAAAAATCTTACGGCAATGATACATCTCAATAAATCAGGCATTTACACTTTGTTGTTCGGAGCAATGCTTTCGACCGCAGCATATAGTCAAACCAAAAAATCAGCAAACATGACACAAGTTCAAGATGCAGCTCTTTTTCCGAAAGGAGACAAACTGCCCGACAGCTATTTCACCGGCGGCGCTTTCCTGACGCCGCTTATTGCAAAAGATAAAAACAATGACTTCATGATGGGCAGCGTGACTTTTGAGCCGGGAGCCCGCACGCACTGGCACACACATCCGAGAGGCCAGGTTTTGATCGTAACGGAAGGTGACGGTTTTTATCAGGAAAAGGGCAAACCGGCACAGCCCATCAAAAAAGGCGACGTCGTCAACATTCCCGAAAATACCGCGCATTGGCACGGAGCTGCGGAAAAAACCAAAATGGTGCATATCGCCATCACCAACTATGAAGGCGAGGCCAATGTGGTTTGGCTGAAACCGGTTTCGGATGAGGAGTATGCTGCGGTAAACAAACAGTAAAAAGCAATCATCATGAGCCGATACAACCCTCTCTTTCTCCTTATTTTCATTTTTTGTCCAACTGCCATGAAGGCGCAAGTGAAAACAGACCAAAGTCGGGCGCTAAGTCCTCAGCAACAAAGCATTTCTATCATTTCCGCGTTAACCGCCGCGGGCGATATTGAAAACTTGTCGACACAGCTCAATGCTGGCCTGGATGCAGGGCTCACAATTGAAGAAACCAAAGAAATCCTCGTCCAGCTTTATGCCTATTGCGGTTTTCCAAGAAGTCTGAACGCGATCACCACATTGATGAATGTGGTTGAAAAAAGGAAGGCAAGTGGCATAAACGACAAGCAGGGAAAGTCGGCTAATCCCAATAACAACCCCTCGGATAAGTATGATCAGGGCCGGAAAGTGCTGGAAATTTTGACCAAAACACCGCAGACCAAACCAGCTCCCGGCTTCGGTGAATTCGCCCCGAGGATTGATGCATTTCTGAAGGAACATTTGTTTGCGGACATTTTTGAAAGTGATGTTTTGAGCTTCCAGCAACGCGAGATTGTGACCATTTCTGCATTAACCGCCATGCAGGGCGTCGTGTCGCAATTGCAGGCTCACGTCAAAATGGGAATGAATACGGGGATCACTGAAAATCAGCTCGCAGCAATTGCAGACCTCATTGAAAAACACGTCAGCAAAACGCAGGCGAATACATTAAGAACGATCGTTTCAAAACCTTTGACTCCCGTTATTGAAAAGGATATGATGGTCCGGATTTCGGAAATTGAAATTGTGCCGGAATTTCTGGCGGAGTATAATGCCATTTTGAAAGAAGAATCGTCCGCGTCTGTTGAAAAAGAGCCGGGCGTGATCGCTATTTTTCCCATGTCAGCCAAAGAGCAACCCAATCAGATCCGGATCGTGGAGATTTATGCCGACAGCGCCGCTTATCAATCGCATTTGAAAACCCCGCATTTCCAGCATTATAAAACGAATACGCTTAAAATGGTAAAGTCCTTAAAGCTTGTGGACATGCATTCGCTTGACCCGGAGACGATGTCGGAAATTTTTAAAAAACTGAAATGATGAAAGACGCATTCAAAAAAACATGCATAGCTAAACAACAGTGGCTGACATGGGCATTCAGCATATTCTTACTCGGCATTATGGCTTGCAAAACAGACAACAACATTCCCGCGGAAAATTCAGAAGAGGAAGTGCGAGAAACCGGCACGCCGCCTTCTGATTCAACCAGCCGGTTAAGGATTAACATTGGGTCAAAAGCTTTTACCGCGACACTCGTGAAAAATCCGACTGTAACTGCATTCAAAGCAAGACTGCCACTGACAGTGAATATGAGCGAACTGAACGGAAATGAGAAGCTTTATAACTTCCCGTCGAACCTTCCATCAAACGCTTCAAACCCCGGGAACATCCGGAATGGCGACCTGATGCTTTACGGCTCCAACGTGCTGGTGCTTTTTTATAAAAGCTTCCCCACGCAGTATGCATACACCAGGCTTGGGCGGATTGATAATGTAAGTGGACTTGATGCGGCGGTTGGCGCGGGTAATGTGACGGTGACTTTTGAACTGGAATCAAAAAAATGAATACAGAAAAAGACATTTTCGAGCGAATGCGCGCTGGCGGGCAGATTCCGAAAGATGATCCTGAATATGGGAAGTTTGCAGAAGTTGTAGCCCGGACGATCCGGTTATGTGTTGAAATGAATGCGACTGCAACGGATCTGGGCGAAGTGCGCCGAAAGCTAGGCGAAATTATCGGAACCGAGATCGACGATTCGACGACGATATTCCCTCCGTTTTATACCAATTTCGGGCAATTTATCACTTTGGGTAAAAATGTGTTTATCAACCACGCCTGCTCCTTTCTGGACATTGGCGGGATCACAATTGAAGACAATGTGCAGATCGGGCCGAGGGTAAACCTTACTTCCGAGAATCATCCGCTTGACCCTGCAAACCGGACCACGCTCATTCTGCAACCCATTGTCATTAAACGGAATGCGTGGATCGGCGCGGCTGCCACCATCCTGCCGGGCGTTACGGTCGGAGAAAATTCCATTGTTGCAGCCGGTGCGGTTGTGAGCCGCGATGTGCCGCCAAACTCAATCGTGGCTGGCATTCCGGCAAAAGTTATCAAGTCATTTTAGCTTCTTAAGCACTAGTGTTCCGCGCAATCATCTGTTCATTAGTCCTATCGATCCGCAACTGGTTCAATTGTTTTAACCTCACCGCGAAATTCACTTATCACCATGGACAAAAACCAAGCAAACAACAGGCCGGAGAAGGAGGATCATCACGAATCCCGACGCGACTTCCTGAAAACATCTTCCATCCTGACAGCTATCGCCGTCGCCCCTGTTGCCGTTGCCAAAGCTGCGGAGCATAATTTGGGAGAAAAGATCAGTGCTGCTTTTGAAACGACACCCGTCAACATGACGGTCAATGGCGTCAAGAAGCAGTTGAACGTGGAGCCACGTTCAACGCTTCTGGACACGTTGCGTGAGCAGCTGGATTTGACCGGAACCAAAAAAGGCTGTGATTATGGTCAGTGCGGCGCATGCACGGTGCATGTGAATGGCCAGCGCGTGCTATCCTGTCTGAGCTTGACTGTCATGCATGAAGGTCAGGAAGTTACCACTATTGAAGGCTTGGCAAAGGGTGAAGAACTGCACCCAATGCAACAGGCTTTTATCAAACACGACGGTTTTCAATGCGGTTACTGCACGCCGGGACAAATCATGTCTGCGGTTGCCTGCATTAACGAAGGTCATGCCAATAACGAAGCTGATATTAAGGAATTTATGAGCGGGAACATTTGTCGCTGCGGGGCATATCCCAACATTGTGAAGGCGATTCAGGAAGTTAAAAACGGGGGGCAGAAATCATGATACAATTTCAATACGAACGCGCGACCACAACGAAGGCTGCCATAAACGGATTGGCCAATAACAGCAACGCAAGATTTATTGCTGGCGGCACCAATCTGGTTGATCTGATGAAACGGAACATTACTGCGCCAACCAAACTGGTGGACATTAACATGGTCCCGCTCAAAGACATTCAGCAGCAAAATGGTAAAACGAGCATTGGCGCACTGGCATTAAACAGCGCCGTGGCCGATAATAAGCTGATCATCGAAAAACATCCGCTGCTTTCCCAGGCATTGAATGCAGGTGCATCAGCCCAAATCAGAAACATGGCGACTGTGGGCGGCAACATGATGCAGCGCACGCGATGTCCCTATTTTTACGACACTGCATTGCCGTGCAACAAACGCGAACCCGGCTCTGGCTGCGGCGCATTGGAAGGTTTGAACAGAATGCACGCCATTTTTGGGACGAGCGAGCAATGCATTGCCGTGCACCCGAGCGATATGTGCATTGCATTGGTTGCATTGGATGCCAGTGTTCTAGTAGCCGGACCAAAAGGCGAGAGACGCATTCCATTTGAAGAATTTCACCGACTGCCGGGAAATCAACCCGAGAAAGATAACACACTTCAAAACAATGAAATGATCATTTCGGTAGAGATACCGGACAATGCTTTTGCTAAAAATGCGCATTACTTTAAAGTTCGCGACCGGGCATCTTATGCATTTGCACTGGTGTCTGTGGCAGCGGCTTTAAATATGGACGGGAAGGTGATTAAGGAAGCGCGGCTGGCAATGGGCGGCGTGGCGCACAAGCCATGGCGGCTGAAAGAGGCTGAAAAAGCATTGGCAGGAAAACCGGCAACGGAAGAAACTTTCAGACAAGCGGCGGAAATTGCGATGCAGGGAGCTAAGGCTTTCAAATACAATGCATTCAAACTGAAACTCGGTCCGAATGTGATTGTAGAAGCATTGAAAAATGCAGCTGGCCTGGTTTAGTTTTCCCAAAATCCTTGAATGAAAAGATCATGAATGAAGCATTTTTTGATAAAAAAGATTACAAACCACTCGACAGGGTGGATGGCCGCCTTAAAGTAACGGGCGCAGCCAAATATTCGGCAGAATATGTCTTGCCAAATATGTCCTATGCCGTGCTTGTCGGCAGCACAATTGCCAAGGGAACCATTGAAAGCATTGATTCAAAAGCAGCCGAGCGTGCGCCCGGCGTTTTGGCGGTGATATCACATTTGAATGCCATCAAATTGCCGAGTTACCAGTCCAAAGGGGAGCATCCATCGGAGCCGTCGACAAAGGGCCAGCCGTTGCGCGTGTTTTTTGACAACAAAATTTATTCGAATGATCAGCCGATTGTGGCCGTTGTCGCAACCAGTTTTGAGAAAGCACGGCATGCCGCAACGCTTGTGAAAGTTCAATATAATAAGGAGCAGCATCAGACTGATTTAGAAGCAAATGCAGAAAAAGCGGTGCTGCCCGCATCTGGCAAGAAAAACCCGAAATCCCCGACGGCAGATTATGACCGCGGACAGATTGACGCATTTGCCAATGCGCCGGTTAAGTTTGAAGCGGAATATGTGTTGCCAACCGAAGTGCATAATCCCATGGAATTGCAGTCGATTACGGCGCATTGGGAAGCAGACGATAAGTTGACCGTCTATGACAAAGTGCAGGGCACAAAAATGACCCAGAAAAATTTTGCCAAAGAATGGAATTTGCCGGAGGAGAATGTCAAATGCATTGCAACTTTCGTAGGCGGCGCTTTTGGAAATGGACTGCATAACTGGCCCCACGAAACGGCGGCTATCATTGCTGCGAAGCAAGTGAAAAGACCGGTTAAACTGGTGTTAACGCGTGAACAAATGTTTACGATGGTCGGTTACCGGCCCCGGACGTGGCAAAAGATTCAAATGGGAGCGACGAAAGATGGCAAACTGGTGGCAATTAATCACCAGTCTATCGGGCAGACTTCCACTTACGAGGAATTCACGGAATCCACTTTGCAGCAAACGCGCATGATGTATGCGTCGCCAAATGTCAGTACGCGTTACCGCATTTTGCCGCTTAATCTTGCCACGCCGATCTGGATGCGCGGACCAGGCGAAGCAACGGGTGCGTTTGGCTTGGAATCGGCGATGGACGAAGTGGCGCATTCGATTGATATGGACCCCGTTGATTTCCGATTGCTTAATTATACGGAGTCTGATCCGGACAAGAATATGCCCTGGTCGACCAAATATTTGAGAGAATGTTATGATGAAGGCAAAAAAAGGATTGGCTGGGAAAACAGAAAAATGCAACCGGGTTCAGTGCGGGACGGCGAATGGCTTGTGGGTTATGGGATGGGCACAGGGACTTTTGGTGCAAACAGAAATTCAGCCACCGTGCACGCAGAACTGGATAAAGAAGGCAACCTCGTCATGCACTGCGCCATCACGGACATTGGCCCCGGCACTGGGACCGCTATGGTGCAGATCGCTTCCAACACGACAGGGATTCCAACCGAAAAAATCGCATTTCACCTCGGCAATTCTGAGTTTCCGAATGCAGGCTTGCAGGGCGGTTCGTCTACGGTAAACAGCGTTGGCCCGGCGGTGCTCGCGGCTTGCAATGCATTGAAAGAACAGCTGATTACGATGGCGGCGGCCAAAGGAAATGCGGCGTTCGCCTCGGCAAAGCCGGATGATGTGATGTTTGATAAAGCCGAAATCCAGCTTGGCGGAAAGTCGGCCAAACTGACATTGGGAGACTTGTTGAAGCAAAATAACATTGAGAAAATAGAGACTACGAACGAATCCAAGCCCGACGAAAACCGCAATAAATACTCTATGAATGCATTTTCAATGCATTTTGCAAAGGTTCATGTGCATCCATTCACAGGTCAGGTGCGGGTGAAGAAAATCGTTTGCTGCGCAGATGCCGGCACAATTGTTAGTCCGAAAACTGCCGCAAGTCAGATGATTGGAGGCGCAACTGGCGGCATTGGAATGGCCCTGACCGAAGATGCGGTTATGGACCACCGTTTCGGCCGCTATGTGACCAAAGACTTGGCAGATTACCACGTGCCTGTGCATGCTGATGTGCCTGAAATCGACGTATATTTCGTCAATAAGCCTGATTTGCTGGCTGATCCGGTCGGCAGCAAGGGCTTAGGAGAAATTGCCATCATTGGCGTCGCTCCTGCGATTGCCAATGCCGTTTTTAATGCAACCGGGAAAAGGATCAGAGAGCTGCCAATCACGCCGGATAAGCTGATTTAGGCTTTTTAGCAAAATCATAAAAGTAAAAAACCGGGCAATGATGTCCGGTTTTTTTACTTAACAGTTTAATATAAGGTTTTCTGCAGATCAGTTTCCGCCACTGACTCGGCACTTCTCTACACTATGTTTATTTTCAACCTGCTGCTGGATCCTCAATTTCAAATTGCCACATCATTTCAAGGCTCAAAGCTCTTGCTATTAACCGTTAGTTCAACCAAGTCAACCAGTTGAAAATTGTCAGCCATATTTCACATGCAAGGGCATACAATTCGATGCCTAGTTTTATTTTAACTAAACAATATGGCTATGAAATTCTCACATGTTTTTTTGCTATCGATTTGTATGATCTCATTTTTTGCTGGTTGCGAAAAAAAGGAGCTGGATTCACCCTACATTACAATAATAAGTCCAACGCGAAATCAAGCATTTCAAGACAAAGATAGCATCCAAATTAAAGCGCTGATTAAGCCACACAACGCATCGTTAGTTAATTCACAAATTACCGTTAGGGATAAAAAACGCAACGTAATTGCAGCAATGAACATAGGATGTGCCTGCGCAGGATTACAGGTTATCAATCTGGAGCGCTCATTTATTTATCCCGTAAAAAAGACTGAAGACGTAATGGTCGAAATTTGTGCTAAGTTAAATAATGGAGAAACGATATGCGAACAAGTCCCATTTGTGTTGATTGGAGAATAGAATACTAGTCAGCAAACATTGCCCTAATAAGTGTCCAGCTTATTGGGGCTTTTTTCTGTTGTAACCGATTTCGTATTTTCGCAAAAGTGCAGGCTTCCAACTCATTCAAGCGACTATGGCTCAGGAATATATTGAAATCCGCGGTGCGCGGGAGAATAACCTTAAAAATGTCTCATTAAGCATTCCAAAGCGTAAAATCACCATTTTTACAGGCGTTTCCGGGTCAGGTAAATCTTCCATTGTGTTTGATACGATCGCGACTGAGGCGCAGCGGCAGCTGAATGAAAATTTCAGCATGTTTATCCGAAATTTTCTGCCAAAATATGCGCAGCCTCACGCAGACGCCATTGAAAATCTGAGCATGGCCATCGTTGTGGACCAGAGGAGATTGGGTGGAAATTCGCATTCGACTTTGGGCACAATTACCGACATTTCTCCCGTGCTGCGACTTCTGTTTTCCAGAATCGGGACGCCGCATATCGGCAATTCCAATGCTTTTTCTTTCAATGATCCGCAGGGAATGTGCCTGGAATGCAATGGGTTGGGAAAGAAAATGGGCGTTGTGGCTGACTCGTTTCTGGATTTGACCAAGTCGTTGAATGAGGGCGCGGTGCAGGTCCCAGTTTTCGCGACCTGGGAAAAAAGCAGTTATGCGAGCTCCGGTTTTTTTGATAATGATAAAAAGCTTTCCGACTTCACACCCGAAGAAATGGACCTGCTGCTTTATGGAAAAAACCTGAAATTCAAATTGCAAGTGGGTGGCGGGACGATGAATGCAACTTACCTGGGCGTGATTGAAAAATTCGAAAAGTCATATATCAAGCGGGACATTAAGACATTGTCCGAACGGACGCAAAAGGCGGTTGCACCATACATTGCGCTTGGGCCTTGTCCGGCTTGTAAGGGTGCGCGGCTGAGCCAGGCTGCGTTGAGTTGCCAAATCAAGGGCAAAAACATCGCCGAAATGTCGGCCATGGAAGTGTCTGAACTGCTGGATTTGATCAAGGAAATAAACGATCCTGTTGCCGGGTCAATGCTTGCCACATTGTCTGAACGATTACAGCATCTGGTGGACATTGGTCTGGAATATTTAAGTCTGGACCGTGAAACGAGCACATTATCGGGCGGTGAATCACAACGGGTTAAGATGGTTAAACATCTCAGCAGCAGCCTGATCGATGTCATGTATATATTTGACGAACCGAGTGTAGGTTTGCATCCAAGGGACGTTCACCGACTGAATGAATTGCTCGGCAAGCTGCGCGACAAAGGCAACACGGTGATCGTTGTTGAGCATGATCCGGATGTGATCAAAGTGGCTGATCACATTGTGGATGTAGGGCCGCATGCGGGAAGCAAGGGCGGACAAATCGTGTTTGAAGGGAGCTTTGCGGAGCTAACCCAGGCGGATACGCTCACCGGTCGACACATCAAACAATCTTTGCCAATAAAAGAAAAAACGCGCAAGCCGTCTGGTAAGCTTTCTGTCAAAAATGCAAAAGTCAACAACCTGCATAATGTTAGTGTGGACATTCCCGCAGGTGTGCTTACCGTTGTCACGGGCGTGGCGGGTTCGGGTAAGAGCTCGCTGATCAATCATGTTTTCCTAAAACAGCATCCAAAAGCAATTGTCATTGATCAGTCCGCCGTCGGAATTTCTACGCGTTCAAACCCAGCCACTTATACGGGCGTGATGGACGACGTGCGCAAGGCATTCGCGAAAGCCAACGGCGTCAGCGCGTCCTTGTTCAGCTTCAACTCGCAGGGTGCTTGTGAAAATTGTCAGGGCCTGGGCGTCATTTACACTGATCTGGCATTTCTCGACGGCATTAAAACGCCTTGTGAGGTGTGTGAAGGAAAGCGCTTTAAAGAGGAAGTGCTGGAGTATAAGCTGGACGGTAAGTCCATTTCGGACATTCTGGAAATGACGGTGTTGCAGTCACTCGATTACTTTACCCAAACCGACATCCGGCATAAATTACAGGCCATGAGCGATGTAGGCCTCGATTATCTGACGCTTGGACAACCGTTAAGCACATTGTCGGGCGGTGAATGTCAGCGCATTAAGCTGGCCAGCGAGCTGCACAAGAAAAGTGGCGTCTATGTGCTGGACGAGCCGACAACGGGTTTGCATATGTCCGATATCACACATTTGCTTTCCATCATGAATCGCCTCGTTGATGCGGGGAACACGATGATTGTGATCGAGCATAATCTGGATGTGATAAAAAACGCAGACTGGATTATAGATATGGGCCCGGATGGTGGCACAAAAGGTGGAAATGTGGTTTTTGAAGGAACGCCTTTGCAATTGCTGAATGCGGAAGGCTCAATTACAAGCCAGTATTTGAATAGTGCCAGCATTGCCTGAGCATGGGCGCAAAATCATTTTCCATTGACAATTGCCAATGTCTTTTGGTCCGGTAATCCGTTGTAATACTTGTCCAAAACAGCCTGAAAAACAGGATCTGCATTGTTGACAAGGCTAAACAATGTCATGCAAGATCTGACTTTGAGATCGTCCGGACTTCCCAGAATTTGATTGGCTGTTTTGTTTTGAACGGCTAAAAACGCATTTGAAACTTCAACAAGCCTCTTCCCAAGCTCGGGATGTTGCAGATAACGGCTGGCCTGGTCGAGATTTTCGATTCCATAAAAAGCCGATGTGCTGCTCACGCCCAGACCGGCTATTTGCGGAAAAATATACCATATCCAATGACCACGCTTCTTGCCGGCTTTGATTTCAGCCAAAGCTCCTGCGTAATCCCGCTGCTGGGCTTCTAAAAACTTGGTCAAATCGGCTTCTGATTTCATGGTCAAAGGATATGTTCTTTACAACCGAATTTCCTATAATTAGTATTTCAATTCCTTGATCTTGGCAACAACGCGACTTGCGACGAGCTGGTAACCTCTGTCGTTCAGGTGAATTTCGTCCGTGTTAACATTGGACCGCATGCCTGTTGGGAAATTGTTTTTTTGCAAATCAGCCAGATCCTGGTCAGTTGGCGTGTAGCCAATGGCCGCCATTTCTTCTGTTGAAGGCGGTGTCATGGGCACAAATGACTGGCCATATTTCGAGGCGAGTCTGTCATTAATCGAAGTCACCTGATTGTACTTTTCCACGCCAGGTATTTCCAATGCCGATAACAGAATGCCGACGACGAGAAACCGTTTCGGATCGTCGATGTAAGCAATTGAGTTGTCCAGCGCCGCCAAAATTTCCTCTTCTGCATTGGGCTTTCCGATGTTGTTACGGCCATACCAAAAGATCTGCGTGGCGCTTTTAAGCTTTTCCACATCGTCTAACAAAAACCGCGAATTCTCAGGGATTTCAGCAGTGCTTTCTGCATCGGGCGTCACTGTGTATTTGTCGCCAAACTCTTCGCTGCCCGTGCGTTTAATCGTGCAATGCACACCAGCCAGCGTTCCCTTCCTGCTGTAATCATTGTTGTTGCTGAATGTAGACAAAAAAGGATTACTCAATTGCGTGATATTGACGGGATTAAGCCCGTCAAATTTATTCCCAAGCACTGAGATCGTCAGCGGCGTCCCACCCTGCAACACAGAGTTTGACATGGCATACTGCCCTATAATGCCCTCGCTGTAAATGGGCCGACCTTGCAAAGCCGTCCCCACGATCGTGCCGTAAGGTGCTGTTCCGCCAGCGCCGATCGTCAGGCTATCCCCGAAGAACGCCAATGTTTTGTCCCGCGGAGGCAATTCAATTTCAGGCTCGTTTTTACTGGGAATGAGGTCCTCAACAAGTCCGCTGCAGGACGATAAAAGTGTGGTGGTTAAAAGGGCCGCCCCAGATTGGCGAAGAAAACGCCTGCGGCTCGAAAAATTGTCTGGGATTGGTGTGTTTGACTTACGCTGACTGTCGTCGATCATTGTATTAAAGGAAGTATGAGTTATTCTCCCATTGTCGCAACAATAATCATTCCAACCACAAAATCAGTATTTTACCGTTGAATCATTAATGCTTGATGTGCCCTGTGCTTTGCTGTTTTTTTGCACAAAAAGAACAAGCCATGGAACAGATATTCTTTCAGTTAGCAGGTTTTATTGAGTTAGCATTGGTTTTATTCATGCTTTTCATCGGATACAAAATCATCCAGACACTCGAAGTAACGCCATCAAAAAAAGGCAACATTTCTTAGCAACTGCCTTTTCTGAATTGTCGCATTTCGCGGAATTTTTCATCAATCAATGGCCATCAAATAATAGTCGCCGTCTGCTGATGCTTCCGCGTGATCTATTTCCCAGCCCTGCGCCAGATAAAAGGCCAGGGCATTTTTATTGGCTTGCAAACATTTAAGTGTCGCTGGCCTTCCCATTGTTGCGAGACAAGCGTCCAGCAACAACTTTCCCGCTCCTTTTCCAATATGAGGAGGATCTACAAATAAGGAATGTATGAAATTTGCGGGCGGCCACCAGGCAATAAATCCAACAGGCTTTTCATCTTCAATTGCCACTAATATTGTTTCACCTTCCGTCGCAGCATCAAAATCCAATAACTTGAAGTTTTTAGTATTCGCCCATGTAAATGCATGTCGCCTTGCGTCCCTGAATATACGTCTGAGTTCGGGAGTGTGTTCGGAAGAGTGATTTACGATGTTCATGCGAATTAAAGTTAGCAGCGTTTATTTCGTTTGAAATTAAATCACATTAAAAAAGCCTGAAACATTTGTTACTGTTTCAGGCTCTTACATTAATAACAAAATCTCAATGCTTAATCAGCTTGATCAACAACTTTCGGTTTGCGGCCGCGAGGCTTCCCTGTGTAAGCCGGCTTCGGTTCTGAACTAGTCAATGCTAATTCATAACCCACCACTCCCTCTTCGTAATTGAATTGTGTAACCTCGAATGTATATTTCGTTGTATCAAATGCAACTCCACCTTGTTTGAGGATGATTGCCAAAGGAATTACATAACCTCTGCCGCTTTTCACAAGTGAAAAAGTGCCTGTTTCGTCATCAGATGGAATGAGATAAACTGTATTGATTTTTCTTTTTCCCTGATCCGTTCCAATTTTAAACTTCGTAGTGTCTGCTTCTATTCCCAACTCCGTTAGCGCGTTACTTGGCAAAACAATTTTACCTGTTGCTGAAATGTATCCGCTTGGCTTTGGTGTAGATTTGGTCACCTCACTTTTTGGAAGATTTTCCTGAGGTGTAAAAAACTTTATTGATTTGGCTTTCATATTATGAATTATAATTAGCAGTTATGTGCAGCGAAATTAAGAATTATAATTTCTTATAAAAACATAATGCAAATAAACTAAGGCAACTGATTATGTAACCATTAGCCAAATTGATTGATAATAATGGAAGAAAATCAATAATTCAGAAGCAAAAATCGGCTTAAATCCCTTTAACAAAAAAGCAACTTTCACTTCCTCTTTTTGAACTTAGGAGGCTGAACGTAGAGTTCAATGTTAGCGGCAAATCCAGAGGTGCGAACAGGCACAGCACCCTCTATAAGTCTATTGGATATGTTTTGACGATATCCACCGAAGATTTCCACACCGGCATAAGCGCCTATTCTACGGTTGTACGAAACGCCCATATCAATGTCCACCCGGCGACAAACCCCGAGTGCGGGATTGTTCAATTGATTGATATAATAAGTGCGCGTTACTGCTTCCGACTTGAAGTAAATAATATCCGAGGGAGATATGTTTTTTCGCAAAGAAATTTTCTTTGGAAGCATCATTTCTAATCCTGTATTTTCGGAAAAATTGTAATTGAGGATAAAAACAGGAAGCACAGTCACCTTGAAGCTTTTGTTCATCATAACACCAAAGCCTATCTCCTTATTAGCACTTTTTCTGTGCAAAAACGAAGCAGACAATGTATAGTTCGCAGGAATTTGATCCCATTTTAGCTGACCAAAATCACCGCTTTTATTAACGTGAGATGTAAAAATAAACCAGGAAGAGCTGTCGAGCTTTACAAATGAATTAAGATCCAATGCAAAAGTGCGCAGGTTCCAGCCTTCCATATGACTTACCGGATTTTCGCCGGTGGATTTGAATTCAAGCTGCTCGGTCCGGTAATTTGGTCCTAAAATAACGGTTACTTTTTTGCTGTGCACAAGCGGCACCCACGCCCTCACGAAATATTCTTCCTGCGTAAAACGCTTGGTGTCGGTTCCATTGAAGCGAAAAGTTTTGCCCGGAGCGTGTGTATTGCGGAATGTCAACCACTTTGAAGGCGCCATGCCTTCGAGGCCGGGCTTCAATGATTGGCACATTGCGTGCCCGCTTAACATGGAAATGATGATGAGGAATGCCCCGGGGCTGCGAAACTGCATAAAATTACTCCTGAAAAGGTTTACTATTCTCGTACGCGCACACTTAGGAAAACGAAATTAAATATAAACAATTTCGTCCATTAAAGGCATCAAATCATTCGCTGTGAGTCGGTAACGAATTCCGATTTCAATTAAGTTCCCGTTAAATAAAGCCTTGCGGATTGCGTAAAACAGAAGAAGCGCCCTTGAAAATTTCAAGAGCGCTTCTTTCAATTTCGGATATATAACGATCTAACGTATATCCTCGTATTTTCCCTGGCTTAAATCGCCCGTTTCAAATCCTTTTTTAAACCAATACATTCTCTGCTGCGAGCTTCCGTGCGTAAATGCATCGGGAACTACGTAACCCTGAGACTCCTTTTGAAGCTTATCATCGCCAATCGCATTAGCCGCAGTCAATGCAGCTTCCAAGTCGCCAGGTTCGAGTATATTGCTCATTTGCTGCGCGTGATTGGCCCAGACACCAGCCAGAAAATCGGCTTGAAGTTCGAGTTTCACAGACAGTTTGTTATATTCTTCCTTGCTAATTCGACCGCGTTGTTCCTGCAATTGCTCCGAAATGCCCATCAGATTTTGAACGTGGTGACCCACTTCATGCGCAACCACATAGGCGACTGCAAAATCTCCGGGCGCCTTGAATCGGTCCCTCAACTCATCACAAAAGGCCAGATCAATGTAAACTTTATGGTCTGCCGGGCAATAAAATGGTCCCATTGCGGCTGATGCGCCGCCGCAACCACTTTGCGTTGCATCTTCAAAAATTTGAAGTTTCGGCTTTTCGTATTGTGCATCATTAGCCGTGTAAATCTCCCCCCAAACATCTTCCGTGCTGCCCAAAACAGCAGACACAAAATCAGCAGTTTTATCGTCAGGACGTGGGCCTGCGGGGCGGCTTTCAGCCTGCTGCGTCTCGGTTCCTTGCAAGTTTCCGAGAATTTCACTCGGATCCTGGCCGGTCAACAGGCCTATTGCGAGCACAATGATCATCCCAATCCCACCGATTGCGACTTTTCCCCCACCGGACATTCCCCGGCGGTCTTCTACATTTCCACTTCTTCGTAAATCCTGCCAACGCATACTTTATAGTTGTTTAGATATTCACAAAATAATAAAAACCATGCCAATATACGCAGACAGGAAATTGGGCAGGCTGAGGCTTGGATCATAACGCACTAACCTGCTGAATTTCAGTTGGCTTTCAAAATGTGATTTCTTGCGTCAAATGCGTTGCCTGCTCATCCCCATTGATTTGCACGGTTGCCGTCAATGGCTTTGCATTCCAATTGATTGTGATGAAACCGTAGTTCAATTTGGCCACCATTTCACCAACGCGATATTTGTTTGGCTCTTCGTGAGGCTTCGAAACATGCGTCAGACCGCTGCTTGTAATGTCAAACAAGTCATAACCGAGTCCTGGAACCGTTACTTTGGAAACCTCCGCAATGTGCCTGTCACCACTGATCAGCATTGCGCCTTTCGGTTTAGTTTTGGCGATTAAGTCAAGAAAACGCTGTCTGGAAACCGGGAAATTTGCCCATTTTTCATAAGGATGATCCACCGGCAAAAACTGAATGCCGCATCCAATGATATGCACATCTGCATCAGAACCAGTCAGTTGCTTTTCCAGCCATTGCCATTGCTCCTCGCCCAGCAAGTCTCCATCGGGATTCGGGACATTATCCTTCCCCTCTTTTTTAAGCGCATCTCTGAAATAGCGGCCATCCAGCAAAATCACCTTTACGCGCTGGCCTTTGGGACCATAAGTTGTGGATGAATAGGCGCCTTTTTGTTTTCTTAACGGGCTGTCAGGCGCCACATCCATGAAGTCGAGCATCAGCTGCTGACTTTCCACTCTTCGCGGATATTCCTTTCCTCCATCATTGACCCCGTAATCGTGATCGTCCCAAACGCCTATTACTGAGGTTTGTTTGATCAATTGCTGGTAAACCGGATTGGATTTCTGCTTGTCGTATTTTGCTTTCAGGGTGTCCATATTTTCAGAATCACCATAAATGTTGTCGCCCAGCCATACCCAAACTTGCGGTTTTTTGGCAACAATGTCATCCCAAAGCGGCTGAGGACGTTTCTGATCGCTGCATGAGCCGAATGCGATGGTTGTAATGGGTTGTTGTGTTTGCGAAATTGTCTTGCCCGGCTTTGAAGTTGAGCAACCTGCCAAAGCAATACAGCTGATGATGGCTGGTAAAAAAATTTTGTACATAGTTCGTTTATTTGAAAATTGGGTCAAAAGTAGAAATGCCAAAGAACTTCCGCCATCTGCCCCGGCATTCATAACATTTAGTTTACATTGAGCCAGGAGCATTGCGGCGAAGTTTCTGGTCATCTGATCCGGAAGGCGTTTGCCCTTGATTTTTGTAAATTCTGTTATTGTCTGATTTAATATCTATGTTTATCGCTTTCAAATCATATGCTTCAAAATGAACCAGGAAATCAATCAACCTCTGCCAAAAGCTTACATCGAAATTGACAACGCCACAAAAGCCTCGGGTTTTACGATGGCCTCAGATGTTTACACCTGTTCGCTACTGAAAACGCTCGCCGCTTCCAAACCGGCAGGCAAATTTCTCGAACTCGGAACAGGCACAGGCTTGTCTACGGCGTGGATACTGGATGGAATGGATGCAGATTCGACGTTGGTTTCTATTGATAATGATGCGCAGTTTTTAGCAATTGCCCAGGATCACCTGGGGCAGGACCCACGCCTTACATTGACATTAACAGATGGCGGCGAATGGGTGGAAAAGAACCAATCCGAAAAATACGATTACATTTTTGCGGACACTTGGCACGGCAAATATTTAATGCTTGAAGAAGTGCTTGAAATGTTGAATAAAGGTGGTTACTACATCATGGACGACATGCTTCCACAACCCAATTGGCCAGAAGGTCATGATGTAAAAGCAATTAACCTTATCAAAGAACTCGAAAACAGAAAAGACCTGGTTCTTACGAAACAAGTCTGGGCAACGGGAATTGTGATTGCTGTCAAAATATAATGCAAAGTCCCGATTCTGACAAATGCAAAATCGGGACTTTAACGTTCAATTGGTTTGCTTATTTTTTGATTATGTGAAACGATTTGTTTTTCAATTTCACTAAATATTTACCTGGAATTAATTTGCTCACATCAATTGCCTTAATTCCTTTTTCATCCTTCTGAGATATCAATTCGTTTCCAGAAACATCGTAAATAACAACCTCAGTATCCAAAACATTGGAATCAATGTTCAATGTGTTTAAAACGGGATTAGGAAAAACACGGGTTTCTTTTCCTTCAACATTAACCGATTTAATCGAGCTATATGCAAAAGTTTTATCCCGATCCACCATTTTCAGGCGGTAATAATTTAAACCAATTTCGGGTTTAAAATCAATGAAGCTGTAAGAATTTGCATGTTTGCTATCTCCCGAAGAATACACCAGCCCTAGTTGCTCCCAGTCTTTTCCGTCGAGGCTGCGTTGCAGCTCGAAATAATCGCTATTTACCTCAGTGGCAGTTTCCCAGGTCAGGTCCACTTGTCTTTCAATTGCTTTTGCATTAAAACTGATTAGTTCAACTGGCAGCACACTCGGGTCAGCAAGAACGGAACTATTTGCATAGCGCCACGGGCCGTAAACCTGGCCAGTAATTGCTAGCACGGGACTAAACTTTACGCGGGCTCTTACTTTATTCAAGAAAGCCGACTTGGTCACCAAACTTTTCAGCTCAGTTTCCGTAATAGGCAAATCGGTCGAATTCCCCTGACCTGAAAACTGCGTGCTATTTGTAATCGGGCTTGCATGTGAAAAGCTTTCTCCCTGCCCGATTATTTCCCAAACCACTTTTCCTTTATTTCTCCCTAAAAAGGATTTCGCGTATAATCCAATGCCAAACTCATCCTTTCCAAGATTGTCTTTGTTGATATTCGTCGTAAGATCGCTGTTGTATAAGCGGATATTTCCACGAACGGCTTTGTCGTTGTTCACACTTATGCCGTCACCGTTACCATGATAAACAAATGCGCGACCTGTGCCTGAGAATTTGTATGCTCCTGCGATTACATCCTCAAAACCGTCGCCATTGACATCACCGGCGGAAGAGACGGCAACGCCCATTTCGGAATTAATTTGATTACCACCAATCACCGCTGCCGCACTCGTGATAATTCCATTTTCAGATCCATGATAAACTAGCACAGCACCTTCTTTTACTTGGTCAGCTGTGTAAGCAGTTGCCCCAACCAGAACATCCGTATACCCATCGCCATTTACATCACCAGCTCCAACGGACGATCCCATCAACGCATCCGCTTGATTGCTTTCTAGAATTGTTGGGGTTAAACCCTTAATTCCCGATTGAGAACCGTAAAAAATCGCTACAGCTCCCTCATTGTTTTCACCGTTACTGTAATTTTTAGCTCCGACGACCACATCAGCAAAGCCATCTCCATTTACATCCCCGACTCCGGAAACCGCCCATCCAGCTAATGCCTTAGACTTATTCAAATCCAGGATATCACCGGAAGTTCCTAAACCATACAAACCGCCGTAGTATACGAAAGCCGCTCCCTCGTTTTGGGTATTAGGATTGTTATTAAATTGGTAAGCTCCAACAATGACATCATCATAACCATCGCCATTGATATCTCCCCCAGAAGCAACCGAATTCCCAAATCGGCTGCTCGACTGATTTCCCTTGATAGTTGTTCCTAGGCCATTCTTGATACCTGTTTTGGAACCATATGAAATTATAAAGGCTCCTCTTTTTGCTACTATTGCATCATCATATAATGGAACACCAACAATCACATCATCAAAACCATCTGCGTTTAAATCCCCAGCAGCGCTTACGGATGTTCCAACTTGCGCACCGGATTTTGGTAAAGTCACTTCTCCGGCATTGCCAAAGAAAATCCCAGTAGCTGAGCCATAGTAAATAAGTGCAACACCAGAATCAATTATACCATACGCATCGTATTTAGGCGCACCTACTATTACATCGTCATATCCGTCTCCATTTACATCGCCCGCACCGCTTACCGACACTCCCATCTGCGCTGTTAGTTGATCGCTATGCACAGTTTGAACAGTATTTAAATTGATACCATTATCATCTGAGAAATATATGAATGCAGCACCCCCTTGGTCATAATTAAAGGCCCCTACAATAACATCATCATATCCGTCTCCATTTACATCCCCAGCGTCAGAGACAGAGTAACCCATTTCAGCATCTGCCTGATCTGAAATGACTTGCGCGCTGAAATTGGTTTCCACACTTGCACTAGAGCCATAAAATATCAAAGCAGCTCCATTATCAGTTTCAGATACAGATTTATCATATAGTGGCGCGCCGATGATGATATCACTGAAACCGTCTCCATTAACATCACCGGCGCTGGCGACAGAGGAACCGAGATAAGCAGCACCTTGATCGCTCGTTATGAGAGATTTAGCACTTAAATTGCCAGTTACAGAGCCAAAATATATTTGAGCCCAGCCAACCCCAAATTTGCCAGCATCGTCTCTACTTGGTTCTCCTATAATTATGTCGCTAAACCCATCCCCATTGATATCGCCAGCACAAGCGACCGACCTCCCAAAATCACCTCCTATTTGCCCACCTTCGATTATGTGATTGGCTTGACTTTGTATCCCTTGACCTTGTGATGCTGCGAGGTAAACATACACAGCCCCTTCTTCACTTTGACCATTAGAAAAATCTGGTGAACCAACTAATATATCGCTGTAACCATCCGCATTCAGATCGCCAGCTGAACTTACTGACATTCCAAAAGCTGAGGACATTTGTTGGCCATTAAGTTGAACATGTGGCACCTTTTGCAAGCCATTTTGGGAACCTAAATAGACGAAAGCCGCTCCACCATTGGCCACTACCGCATCGTATGCTGGTGCGCCAACTATTACGTCGCTAAAACCATCACCGTTTACGTCACCCGCAGACCCAACAGACTTGCCATACAGAGAATTGGCCTGATTAGATTCTAATGTGTCAGCTGCTATTTGCGATATTCCGGTAGGGGATCCCATAAAAACGAATGCAGCCCCTTCAAATTCTTGTCCATTACTAAATAAAGAAGCACCAACAATAATATCACTATACCCATCCCCATTTAAGTCCCCAGCCGTTGAAATCGACGATTTACCAAACAAGGCACCTGGATATATTGATTCTATTCTTGTCGCATTTAGATTAAGTCCTTGCTCCATTCCATAATAGAGATAAATTGCGCCTAACCCGCCCACAACAGATCCGGACCCAACGATTACGTCACCGTAACCATCACCATTAACATCACCCGCACCAGAAACTAATCCACCAAAATCAATATTTCCCATATAATTATCACCTTGCACTAAAATACCTCCATTGGGATTAAGGCCAGCAGATGAACCAAAGTAGATAAAAAATGCTCCTTTTTCTGCCTTCGCTAAATCGTAGTTGGGAGCTCCAACAACAACATCACTGAATCCATCTCCATTCACATCCCCTGCACTCGCCACTGCCTTACCCGCTTCAGCGAACTCCTGCTTACCAAACAGCAACGCATTAGCATTACCCGGATTTCCACTTGTAACGATGGGATCGATGGTTACTGGAAATGCCGCCGACGATGTATTTACGGCTATTTCAACCAATCCATTCTTGTAAGAAAGCGTGGCCGGGAGATCTTTTCCATTTGCATCCCAGCACTTTAAGCCGTCGTATGTGAGTTTGGACGGGCCTTTATCATTGCTTGAAAATTGCAACTTGTTATTTTGCAGATCCTTCACGTTCAAACCTTCGGCAGCCAATTTAACTTGAAGTTCTTTTGTGCCCTCCGGTGCCTTACGGATGATGAAATTTTGTCTTACTCCTGCTTCGCTATTGACATATTCTTCTGTAAGAATGCCTTGCCGCAGCTGAATCTTGTTTCCGGAAATCGTTGTTGCTGTGTCTTTTGGTGAAATGAACAGCCTTTTGTTGTTAGCATACACACCTTCGGTCGTGAGCGACAATTTGAAATCGTGACCGGCTGAGTCGACGCGATTTTTGATTGTAAACTTGCCCGGCTTGTAGTATGCACGCAAATTTTGTTTCCTATTTGGGCTTTGTGGAATGCCTGAAATAGGGTCTTTTGTCACATTGTATTCCCTTGCGGCAATGCTGCTGTAAATTGTTGCCAGCGCACTATCCGGCAGGCTGCCTTTATCGGCTGGCTGTGAATGCTTTAAACCAACATTACTGAAGTGATTCTCCGGTAATGTCGGTTTTTTCAATGAAGCTTTTTGTGTAATGCTGCGAAACAGAACGCTGCAGGCAATTAAAATCACCAGAAGCGTGCAGCATAAGTAATGTTTTTTCATTCTCCCAATATTAAATGGTTTACAAATCCTTGTCCGACAGCTCTAAATGCTGCCGTTGGACAATTTTAGGATTTGTAATTCCCGTTTAACATTCCGTTGAACGAATGGCGCAAACTGTTTTTCTAACGGTAAGCCGGCCTACCGCACGACCATAACTTTCTGCTGCATTACTTTATTTCTGCCAGTTAATCTCACAATGTAAATGCCTGAATTAGTCATCGACATAGGAATGCTGATCGCGCCATTTTTACCTGAAATTTCTTGGTTAATGAAGACTTTTCCGTTGGTGCCGATGAGCTCCATGGTGTTGAAAGCGTCGTCCACAACAAGATTCATGGTGCCGGTGGTGATTAACGATGGCCTTACAAAATTGGCCGTAAAGACTTCATCAGCTTTGACGGCAATGATTTTTGAATATGCGAAGGTTTCGTCGTTGTCGATCATTTTCAGCCTGTAATACAAGTTTTCGGCGACGTCAATGGCGTGTGAAAACGCATATTCAGAGCCCACAACAGCATCCTGCCCGCTTACCGTTCCAACATTCTCAAATTGAACTGCATTGAAACTTTGCTCAATTTCAAAAGCCTTAAAGTTTTCCTCATGCGATGTTGACCAGGAAAGCTTAACACCTTCATTGGACCGTTTTCCTGAAAAGTCGACCAATGTCACAGGCAATGCCGAATCGGAAAAAATATTATAAACCGCGCTGCCGGTTACTGCGTAAATTTCACCAGCTTGATCTTCTCCAATGTCCGTTATGCCTGTTACATCCGAAACATCATAACTTTTAATGGATTCGTCTGATTTGATCTTGTGAATATCGCCTGAAAAATAATCTGTGCCGATATACCAGCCATACATCAATGGCGATCTTGTTCCGCGATAAACAACGCCACCCACAACGGATTTGCCGCGTGTTCCATTCACATATGCGAATGCCGGTGCAATGTAAGGGCCGCCTGCGTCGCATCCCGTCCGGTCCACGTTCGGCGTTGCAATATCGCCTTCGAAGCAGCGCCATCCGAAATTGGCGTTATTAAGCTGGGCAAATGTCCTGTGGTTGATCTCTTCCCGCGCTCCCTGCCCCACATCTCCGAGCCAAATGTCATTTGTAAGTCTGTCAAAACTCCATCGAAACGGATTTCTCAATCCCAATGCATACACCGGATTTCCATAAGGATTCCCCGCCGGAATATTGTATTTGATCGGGTTTGTATCAGGCACATTAACATCGATTCTGAGTATTTTCCCGGTTAAGCTTGCCGGATTTTTTGCACTTTGATCTGTATCATTTGCACCGCCGCCGTCACCGGTCGACAAATACAGAAAGCCGTCGCTGCCAAAATGCATTTCACCTCCGTTGTGATTGGTTGCGTCGGGATGTTCCACTGTTAAGACTTCGAAGCGGGTTGCCGGATTGACCGAGTTGCTCCTCGGAACAGCTGCGGTGTAACGCGCAACCACCAGATTTCCAGCCAGATTGGTATGATAAGTGTAGATATAACCGTTCTGTTCGTAATTCGGGTGGAAAGTAATGCTCAGCAGCCCGTCTTCCCCTCCTGTTAGCACTGTTGCTCCGTTTTGGTTCATATTTAGGAACGTAATGGGCGTGCCCAATGCTCCTTGCTCAAAAACCTTAATTACACCGGCTCGCTCTGCAATAAAAATGCGATTGGAACCATCATCTGCGTGCACCAGTTGCATTGCATCTGTGAGTGCAGTGATGACAGGTGTTTTGTTGATTTTAACAATAGGAGTTTGCGAGAAGGCATTGTCTCCACATAGAAGCAAAAATGAAGTGGCAAGACAAACTTTTAGAAAGAGAATGAAGTTGAAGTTTTTCATAAGCACGCGCGATTTAGTAGTTTTTCTACAACACTTTGTATTTATACTACAATATTCGTGCCGTTATGATTGGGTAAATTTTTTAAATAAAAAAGGCCTTTCAAACTCGCTTGAAAGGCCTTGCTGCTTATTAAAAACTCGTTTTATTCATAGTAAAATTCGCCAAACTCGCTGCTGATGGTAAGTTTTTTACTCGCTGACGCTTCAACCCTCCCCACAATCTGCGCATCAATTCCAAACGATTTTGACACCTCAATAACCCTGTCGGCATGTTCACTGGGAAGGTAAATTTCCAGCCTATGCCCCATATTAAACACTTTGTACATTTCCTGCCAATCCGTGCTGCTTTCTTCCTGGATCATTTTAAATAATGGTGGCACAGGAAGCAGATTGTCCTTTATAATGTGCAGATTATCAACAAAATGGAGAATTTTGGTCTGAGCGCCGCCGCTGCAATGCACCATTCCGTGAATTTCTGAGCGCATTTCGTCGAGCAATGCTTTTGCGACTGGCGCGTAAGTGCGTGTAGGTGAAAGCACAAGCTGTCCCACGTTCAATGGCGTGCCTTCGACCGGATCAGTCAATTTTTTTGTTCCACTGTAAATCAAATCTGCATTCACTTCCGGGTCAAAGCTTTCCGGATATTTTTCCGCCAAATATTTTCCTAAAACATCATGACGCGCCGAAGTAAGGCCATTGCTTCCCATTCCGCCATTATAAACATCTTCATAAGTTGCTTGTCCGCAGGAAGCGAGTCCGACGATCACATCGCCAGCCACAATGTTCGCATTATCAATCACTTCTGACCTCTTCATGCGTGCAATCACCGTGCTGTTTACCGTCACTGTCCTCACCAGATCACCCACATCTGCCGTTTCGCCACCCGTGCTGTAAATCTCGACACCATAGCTGCGCAGCATTTCCAAAACTTCCTCCGCACCATTGATCACCTCCGCAATCACTTCGCCGGGAATGCGATTTTTGTTTCTGTCAATCGTTGAAGAATATAGCATCGGGCCGGTTGCCCCTACGCACAAAAGATCATCTGTATTCATCACAATAGCATCCTGTGCAATGCCCTTCCAAACCGAAATATCGCCCGTTTCTTTCCAATAAAGGTAAGCCAAAGAGGTTTTTGTCCCCGCGCCATCGGCGTGCATAATGGTGCAATATTCCGGGTCACCCGCCAATGTGTCGGGAACGATTTTGCAGAAAGCCTTTGGAAAAAGCCCCTTATCTATCTTCTCAATTGCCTTATGCACATCTTCTTTGGAAGCCGATACACCGCGTTGCAAATAACGGTCGGTTGTTTTCATTTAATATTATTTAAAAAATTTAGCACAAACCTACGAAAAATTCCCCCTCAATTAATTCCCGATCATTTTCGGATTTCAATCATTTTCATTTCCGTTCATTTTCATTTCCGTTCACTTAAGTGAACGGCTATTTGGGATTGAACGGCTATTGGGGGATCGGGGATTGGCTGGCTCCCATCCGTATTTTTTCATGAATTTTTCGTTTTCTTGCTTGAATGATTTTCTGCGGTGATGCTCCTCTTGATTTTTGATATAATTTCTCACCCTTTCAACATGCCTTTCGCTTACACTGACAGCCCAATAATCATCCTGCCACACAAATTTTCGGGTTGTTAATTTATTTTTATTAATCCAGAAAGAAGATTCACCCTTAATCAGCTGCGCAACTTTACTAATCGTTTGCTCTCTCGACAGCGCAACAAGACAATGTGCATGATCGGTGAATCCATTCACTGAATCCAGGAAAATGTCTTTTTCCCTCGCATTATCATACATGTGCTGAAAGACCCGCATCCTAATGGTATCATTTAAAAACGGCTGCCTATACTTCGTCGCAAAAACCAAATGAACCCAAACTCTCGTCCAACTCATAATGAATATTGTTATGTAAATACCCATTAGACGGAACCCCAACATTTATGTCACACCAAATAAAACATCCCCGTCATTTGCAAATGACGGTTTATACCCAATCACTCGTAAATTTGCTTTATCAATCCATTCTTCTACATCAAATTACAACGTGCACTTTGAAACTCTGGCAAAAGGAAAATACGGTTACTTCTGAAAAAATCGAAAAATTTACGGTTGGGCGGGATCGGGAAATGGATCTTAACCTGGCAGAATATGACGTGTTGGGTAATCTGGCACATGCTAAAATGCTGGAAACCATTGGACTGCTGACTGCCGATGACCTTGCAGCATTGGAGCAGGAGCTCAAACTGATCCATTCGCAAATCCAGCAAGGCGAATTTGTGATTGAAGAAGGCGTGGAAGATGTGCATTCGCAAGTGGAATTGCAATTGACCCGCAAACTGGGCGACACTGGGAAGAAGATCCATAGCGGACGTTCGCGCAATGACCAGGTTCTGGTGGATATGAAATTGTATACGCGCGCGCGACTGTTTGAAGTTGTCCAGGCCACAGAAAAGCTGTTCGATGTGCTCGTAAGGCGCTCAGAAGAGCATAAAAATGATCTTTTGCCCGGTTATACACATTTGCAAATTGCCATGCCGTCGTCATATGGTCTTTGGTTTGGCGCTTATGCGGAAGGTTTGATCGATGATGTAATTCAATTAAATGCTGCCTATCGCCTGGCTAACCGCAACCCTTTGGGCTCGGGCGCAGGTTATGGCTCCTCTTTTCCTTTAAACAGAACATTAACGACGGAATTGCTGGGCTTCGAAGGCATGCACCACAATGTGGTTTACGCGCAAATGAGCCGCGGACGCACGGAACAGGCTGCATTAACCGCCATTTCCTCATTAGCAGCGACAGTTTCGCGCTTGGCAATGGACGTTTGTCTTTATAACAGTCAGAATTTCAGCTTCATCATTTTGCCCGACGACCTTACGACGGGCAGCAGCATTATGCCGCACAAGAAGAACCCGGATGTGGCGGAATTACTTCGTGCCAAAACCAACCGGATGAAGGCGTTGCCGATGGAAGTGACGATGGTTTTGAGCAATTTGCCGTCTGGTTATCACCGGGATATGCAGCTTTTAAAAGAGATCTTAATGCCTGCTTTTGATGAGATTATGGACTGCCTGGACATTGCCGCATTCATGCTCGAAAATTTGAAAGTGAAACAAAACTTGCTGGATGATGCCAAATATGACCTCCTTTTCAGCGTTGAGCGGGTGAATGAGCTGGTGATCAATGGTGTTCCATTCCGGGATGCTTATCGGCAAGTTGGTGCTGAGATTGGAGACGGAAGTTACATTGCACCCCGTGATTTGAAACACACGCATGAAGGAAGCATTGGCAATTTGCAAACAGCTGAAATTCAGGACCGGATGCAGCGGGAAATTGCTGCATTTGGATATGATAAGGTGACAAATGCATTGGAAAAATTGTTACAGGACTAACCAGATAACAAGAAATGTGGCGAAAGATCATTGTCCTAATCCTGCTTGCTAACCTGTTTTCTTTTACGCAAGCAGAAAGTGAGCCCGTTCCAAAACATTCATCTGCCGGGCCAGCAAAAGTGATCCTTTTCCTTGATCCGGAATGTCCGGTAACGAATGCTTATATGAAGGAAATCAAGAGCATTTACACCGATTACAGTGCCAAAGGTGTAAGTTTCGAGGCTTATTTCCCGATGGAAACGGTCGGCAATGAAGACATTAAAGACTTTTTGAAAAAATACAATGCAACATTCCCTGGCTTCGCCGATCCTGAACAACGTAAGGCAACGCACTATAAGGCGACCGTGATGCCAGAAGTTGTGCTTTTAGATGCAAGTGGCCTCGTCGTTTACCAAGGAGCGATTGACAATTGGTTTTATGCATTAGGAAAAAGCCGTCCGAAAGCAACCGAGCGTTATCTGAGAAATGCATTGGAAGCAACATTGAATGGCAATCCTCTAATGCAAAGCAAGACGCAGGCCATTGGTTGTTTGATCAATATGAAGCTCGATTAATAGCAGATTGAATGTTATTGCATCCCTCCGAGATTTAACGCCCAGTCATAATGATCATTTTGCTGCCAATGTTTCGTCGCGGTGCGACTTTTTATAAATGACACATGCAAAATTTCCATAAAAAAAGGAAGGCCAGGCGGCCTTCCTTTTTGTCATTTTAACTAAATCTAAAATAAAAGATCAAGGCTTATCCCACCACACACGGCCTGCTGCGCTGGTCAAGTCTCCGAAGCCTGGCAATGCTGCCATGGCGTCGTAAGCTGCCTTTTTGTTTGCGTAGTTAGGATCTGATTGCGTAGGCAATGTGATCGGAGCGCGACGTGGAATTGTCAACGGCACGTTCAGATATGTTAATCTTGGCAATGGAACAACAGAAGTTGGATTTGGGTAACCTGTACGTTTGTACAATGCCCAACCTTCTTGTGGCTGTTTCATAAAGTTAAGATAGCTTTGGCTTCCGATCTGATCCATTGCTTTTGTAGCATCAAATGCAATGTCTGGTTGCGCCATGTAAGCTGTGATTTCAGCCGGTGTCATTGGCGTGTAATTGGTCAACTGTGATTTTTGACCCACTTCGTTATAGAAATCAAGAGAGCTTTTCACACCCGCTTCATACCATGTTTTTGCAGTTGCAGCCCCAGTTGTTTTCGCAGCAATTTCTGCACGCATGAAGCAGTATTCAGCGTAAGTGATCACAGGAATGTAAGATTGGCCTGTTCCCGCATTTCCTGCTGCATCCGCTCTCCCTGTGTTAAATAAGCGAGGCTGAATGAATGACAATGTATCAACAGTCTGGCTGTTAGATTTAATCGTTTTTGCAGTATAATAACGTTGAACATTAGCAGTTTGTCTCGACTCGTCAGGGCTTGTAAAGCTCCCTACATAACGCCTTCCTTCTGTCGTTCCAGCTGGAAGTTGTTTCTCAGCAATCAGCAAGTTGATATTAGCCTGTGTATATTGGTTTGGCGTGAAGAAAGCATCGATGCGCGGATCTTTTTTGGTCCACATAAAATCTACCATTGGTTTTGGCGCTCTCAATTCGTCTGTGTTCCAGTTTCCACCGCCGGCATCGCCTGTAAATGTGGCATTACCGATAAAAATCCATGCATCTGCATTGCTGCTCATCAAATCTGTCGCTGGCTGTGCCAAAACATCAGTAATGATTGCATTTCCAGCTGCTGCATCTGCTTTCTGAACGCGTAAAGCCATTCTCAAACGCAATGCATTGGCCGCTTTGATCCATTTCAAAGGATCACCTTTGTAATATTGGTCATAAGCGCCAAGTGAATACTGAGGTGCTGATGGAGCTGTTTTCAATGCTGCCACAGCAGTTTTGATCTCACTGTCCAATTTGGCAAAAAGCTCTTGCTGCGTATCATACTTAGGTTGCAATGTGCCACCATAACGTCCCTGGAACGCCTCAGTGTAAGGAATAGCGCCGTAGATATCAGAAACGTAGAATGCATAATATGCTCTAAGGATTCTTGAAATCTGGATCATCTGATCATAACGTGGCTGTTCCGCTGCATCCAATTTGGAAACAAGTTGCTCTAAATCGTAAAGCCTGTCGCCTACACCATTGTACAGACGCCCGTAACGGTTTGCGAAGTTATCGGAGTTCAATGTAAATGAACCCTGATTTCCGTTAAGCAATGTATTGTATTGCATCCAGGGCATAATACGACGATAAAGGTCATAGAATGCTTCAAAGTCCTGGCTGTGGATCTGCTGTGTCGCTTGCAAAAACTGGTTTTGCGGCGGGATCTCCGTCAACGCGTCCGGGTTTTTGTTTATGTCTACAAACGCTTCCTTTTCGCAAGAATATAAGAACCCTACTGCGGCAAGTAAGAGTATTTTTGTTTTTATAAATTTCATATCAATTTTATTTTGAATGGGCTGTAACAATTCAGGATCACAATCCTACACTAACTGAAACTCCTAGGTTACGTGAGAAAGGCAGACCACCATATTCCATAAACTCACCCGCCTTGTTGCTGTACAAACCTTCTGGGTTGATACCATCTTTCGCAGTACGATACAGGTAACCGAGGTTACGGCCTACCAAGCTTACGCGTAGAGACTGTATTTTGGCTTTTCCAAGCAGTGATGCAGGCACATTGTAGCCGATCGAAACTTCACGAAGTGAAACCCATGAGTTTTCGAATGTTGAATATTCGCGGATACCGGATGACCATTGTGTCAGGTTCAAATAATAAGCATAAGCAGGAATTGGTTTTACATAACCAGCCGCAACTGCGTCTGCGTATGACATTCCACCCAGATCTTTCGGAGCACCGTCTACAACAACCTGGAATCCATCAGCCAAAACGCCTTCCGGAATGATACCGTCTGTTTTTGGATTTCCCTCAGCATCTGTGTAAGAAACACCGCCATGCTCAGGATCTCTTCCCGGAAGCGTGAATTTGAATGCGCCTGTTGACGAACCATACTGGTGCGTTGCAGAAGACATTAACCCACCGATCTTCGCATCAGCCTGAACAGTTGCAGTGAAATTTTTGTAGCGGAAGCTGTTCACATTGCTGGCCAGGAATTTCTCCATCACTGATCCCAATTCTTTGTCCGCTTTTGATCCGTAAGCACCATTACGCACATAACCAATTCCACCTTCACCAGAAATTGATCCAATCACTTTTTGTCCATTTGCCGGATTATTA
The DNA here is from genome assembly GCF_021390515.1 of Dyadobacter sp. CY326. Taxonomy (GTDB): domain Bacteria; phylum Bacteroidota; class Bacteroidia; order Cytophagales; family Spirosomataceae; genus Dyadobacter. Next base: position 154,258 of record NZ_JAJUXI010000009.1, on the reverse strand, counting down.
GCGTCACTTGATTCATAGGTTGCAAAACCGTAACCTGTAATGATTGTTCCATAATCTCTTCCAACTCTCGCAACTGATTTAATGTCAGCTCCGAAACCAAGATTTAGCTCATAGGTGTTTGTTCCTTCAACCAGTTCCAGAACTTTGTTACGGTTACGAGAGAAGTTGATGCTTGTATTCCATTCGAAATCAGCCTTTTTGATAGGCGTAGCAGTTAATAAGATCTCAACCCCTTTATTCTGGATTCTACCAGCATTAACAACTCTGCTGCTCACACCTGACTCTGATGTAGTGCTCAGGTTAAGAATTTCGTTTTTGGTGATCTTATTATAAACTGTCGCATCGATTCCCAATCGATTGTTGAAGAAACGAATGTCAGCACCAAATTCAACTTCTCTTGCCAAACGGTTTTTCAAGCCGTAGTTAGGAAGAATGTTATCGCGGAAACCAGACCAGTTTACAACACTTCCGTCCGGCTGCGTGTAAGTGCCTTTTGGCTCATAAACACCTGTCTGGTTTGTAGACCATGCATCTGTATCACCACCCGTGTAACCAAGGCTGGCTCTCAGTTTACCAAAAGATAGCCATGACGGCAGGTCTTTAAGCGATTCAGTGGCGATCCATGACAAACCAACCGAAGGATATGAATAAATATAATCACCGCTTCCGTTTGCATAAGTCAATGTTGACGACCAGTCCGTACGATAGCTCGCGCTCAATGTTAACGCGTCTTTGTAAGTAAGGTCACCATATGCGTAAAGGGCATCAATTCTTTTCGAAGGTGTCAGCGAGTTACCTTCCGTGACCAAAATATTGATGCTGTTTGACAAAGAATAAACATCAGGGACACGAAGACCACCATTTGTTCTCATATCAAACTTGCGACCACCGATCAAACGGTTGGTTTCTCCACCCGCAGACAAGCTGAAATTAAAGTTTTCTCCGATTTGCTTTGTAGCAGTGACCAAACCCTGGAAACGAGTCTGCGTCTTGTTTTCCGAATATGTGCGGAACTCTCCACCAGAGTAGTTCACATTATCTCCTCTTTGTTCGTTACTGCCTGTATACAATTCGTTCTGTACGTTTCCACGAACCAGGAAGCTCAACCAATCTGTGATATTTCCGGTTAAGTCAAGGTTTCCTCTAAACACTTTTTCATTACGGAATTGTTTGTATTCAAACGTCTGGAACATGAACTCAGTAATGTTGTAAGGGTCCGCTGTTCCTCTGCGGCGACCACCAGCAACGGGATCAATGTAGTTTTTAGACCAATAATCGATATCCATGCTGCGTGGACGGTTGTACACAAAACGGAAAACCGGGTTGTAATTCCCACCTTGACGAATGGGGTTAACCATGTCGTTGTCCGTGTAATCCGCACTTACGTCCAAATTCAGGATTTTACCAATTTTCTGCGTTCCGCGGATGTTGAAGTTGTTTCTTTTCAACTCCGTTCCAGCAACCATGATCGACGTATTTTTCAAAGTAGAGAACGAGGCACGGAATGAGCTGCGTTCGTTACCGCCTTCAATAGCAATGTTGTGGTTAATGTATTTTCCTGTTTGGAAAAAGCTCAAAGGATCATTGGCTTTCCACTCAACCATACGACCGTCGAGGTCACGCACTTGCTGGCCTTCAAATTTGGGACCATAGGAGAAAGGAAAGTTTGCACGATCCACCTCCGGAACACCGTCAGCACCGGTTGCAAATGTGGAATTCAAACCTGCACCATATTCATTTTGCAGATCAAGGAATTTGTAAGCTGTTTCAAAAGTTGAAGTGTGGTTGTAAGTAACACCCAAACCTTTATCCTGACGTCCTTTTTTGGTTTGAACGACCACAACACCATTCAAAGCCTCAGAACCATAAAGCGAACTTGCAGCCGAACCTTTCAACACCGTCATAGACTCAATGTTGTCCGGGTTGATATTTTTCATAATGTTACCAAAATCCTGCGCAGCTCCCCATGAGTCAGCACCTGACGTTCCTGGGCGGATCAAAACACCATCCACAACAAAAAGTGGCTGTGTATTAGGGCTTAAAGATGCATTACCGCGGATACGGATACGTGAAGAGGACATTGGACCACCCGTTCCCTGATTGATCATAACCCCCGCCACTTTACCCTGAAGTGCGTTCACCATGTTGGCGTTCGCAGTCCGAGTAATGTCATTTCCCTGAACGGATTGTACAGAGTAAGCAAGTTTTCTAGCTTCGGTTGTCATACCAAAACCGGTAATGACAACTTCGTTTAACGTTTTGTTGTCTTCTTCAATGTTCACTGTTAGTTGGCTAGCATTGCCAACAACCACTTCTTTGCTGATGTAACCAATTGATGAAAAAACAAGCACGGAAGTGGCAGAAGGCACACTTACGCTGAATTGTCCATTTGCATCGGTTGCACCGCCCGTGTTAGATCCTTTTACCAAATAAGAAACTCCTGGTAGAGGATTTTGATCTTTGTCTAGAACCGTTCCGCTAACGGTTTTTCTGTCCTGGGCCATGCTCCATGTGCTCCCGACAAGTAGGAGAAGCAGGGTTACCAGACTGATTAAGTTTGTAAACTTTTGTCTCATGATAACTTTTAGTGGTTAATAAAGGTGGATTAAATCCGATACTCAGGCATTTCAAAAAAGACGTTTTAAGAATTACTGATCTGTTTTAAAACAACATAAGTATTGATGTTTCAAAATAAATATAAATATTAACAAAAACATAACATTTATTAAAAAATATTAATAATAAACATACAAACTAAGTAGACTGTTTGGCGATCTTAACGTTTGACCTTTATTTTGGAAAGTAAATGCTGCCCAATCCGCTCGCCCTGCACCTGTCCGTTCACGATGGCAGACCTGTAATGTATTCCTCCGTATAAGCGACTGATAGCCGCTTCGTCGCAAGCATCCCTGAAAGATTTGAAATTCCTGACCGGCAGGCCGTAATCTGTTTCGGTATGGTCTTCAAACGCAAAGTTCTCTCCCAATATTGCGGTGAGCACAACGGCAGCAGCTGTGGAAATGACGCTGTGCCCGCTTGTATATTCCGGAAAGGGGGGCGTTTGCAGCATAGGGCGCCAATTTTCGTCGATATACGCATTGATAACCGTTTCGGGGCGGATGAACTGACTTCTATATTTTTCGTCCCAGCAACTTATAAATCCGTCAAAAAGGGCCATTGACGTAAGCATGTAAGTGGCTGTTGTCTCGGTCCAGTTCGTGTTTTTGCTTTCCGTTGCTTGCCCTGCGATGGATATCCAATGTCCGCCGGGCGAGAGCTTTTTTGTTGCAAAATTAAGGTGACCTTGCGTGTTAAGATAAAACGGATTGCAATCCCAAAAGCTCGCGACCAGGATTTCTTCTTTGCTTAATCGTTTGGTAACATTGTAAACTTCTCGCACCTCTTTCATAAATAAACTTGCTGTATCTGTGCTGAAAACCGGCGGAGGAATGGGCTTAAACTGGGCCGCAGAATCCAGGCTAACCGGGCGGATCTGACTCCAATATGGCTCCACGGCATCGATAAATCCGGGTGGCGTGGGCGTCCATTTTCCTTTTTGCTTGCTGTAAGTGTAACGCCGCTTTGCTCTGGTTAATGCATAATTATCCTTTGCAGACCAGGTCAAAATGCTGTCGCTGACGGCTTGCCCAAGCCTTAAAGAGTTGCTGTAAACCAACGTGTCTTTTTCCTGAAAGTCATCTAAAATGACCTTAATGCTGTCTAAGAGCAAATGTTCGGAAAAAACCAGCCTTCCACCTGTTCTGAAAAATGCGTAAACGGCCGCGAGTTCATAGTTAACTTTCGTATCTTTTTTCACGCTAGTAACATTCGGAAAACCGTTAATTTGTCCGTGCAGCGTTCGATAGTTGTTGTCGCGCATAATGAGGGTTTCGTAGGCGGCGACATTGGCGTAAAGATAAATGCGGCTTGCAACGGGTGGCGAAAAAATATCATGCACAATGGCACGGGTGAGGTTTTTTTCCGCTCGGTGCAACAGCCTTGGAGAAGGACCTGACACGGTTGCAAAACTTGATAAATGATGTCCGAAAAGCAATGTTACCAACACACCCCATGTCAATCTTACGCTCATCTCTTTCCGGTTTGCTCAAATACAACTGGCTCTGCATCGTTAACGGATAGTACTATACGCATATCGTTTAACTGCACTGCATTTCTGATTTCGCCCGATGCCCAAAATCCGGATTGCATCGGATCAACAACTTCAAACTTGAATGGTGCAACCTGCCGCAAGGCTACACCAACAGATGCGTCGCAAGGTCCAAGCTGTACACGATAGCACGAAAAGTTACCGGCTAGCAGCAAGTCGGTTTTGTTGTCCGCATCCATTTTAAGCGGAATAATGGCGCTTACTCTCGAAATCTGTGCTTCTTCGGGAAGTTCGTGCAGTTGAAATTTGAAGTTTCCTTTATTTTCCAGGATTATGCTCGCCAATTGTTTGCAATAAACCTTCTTGCTGTTCTCAACGGCTTCTTTTCCAAAAATATCGTCAATCGTTGCATCCGCATAAAGTGCGTAATTCGTGTATTTTCGTTTCAATGCAGGCATTTGATCCAGCATTTCATCTCGCGAAAACATGGGGTAACTTTTGTCTCCTATATAATATGTACAAACTGGATCGACGACGCCATTTTTGTCAAAATCATCAAAATAGATGGTAACAGGCTTTTCAGGCGATGCTTTGTACTGACTATTCAACCCGCCATTTCCTAAAACGAAGTCCATATCCCCATCATTATCTAGATCAACTGGCACAATCGCTGCCCACATCCCGTCTGTATTTTCCAGTTCCTTTGGAGACTGCTTTTCAAATGCGTTTCCTTTGTTTTCATAAACATTAACGGCCATCCAATCGCCTACCAGCATTAAATCAGGCTTTTTGTCCCCATTTAAATCTTCAAAAAGTGCTCCTGTTACCATGCCTGGATTCAGCAGATCTTTTGACCAATCATTCGTAACATCCGTAAATTTTACATTGTTGCCCTGACTGTCATTTCTTAAAATATAACTTCTTGCCGCCATGGGAAATGATCCCGGAACTGCCCTTCCGCCTACAAAAAGGTCCAAATCGCCGTCGCCGTCGATGTCTGCGCTTACTGCACATTGCTTAGGGTTTTTCATGGAAGGCAATGCCAAAACCTCCTCATGGAAATTACCTTTTCCGTCATTGAGATACAAATGATCTCGATATTCCGGCGCTTGATCTTCAAACTCGTTGCCGCCGCTGACAATGTACAAATCCGGATCGCCGTCTTTGTCCGCATCGAAAAATAATGCATTCACTTCCTCACAAGCCACATTTTGCCGCCAAGGTTGCGCGGCCGAGCCTTCAAATTTCCCATCCGCTTTCTGCAAATAAAGCACGCTGAACTGGTTTGATGCGCCGCCAAAAAACAGATCTTCCAAATCATCACCATTGACATCGGCCTTTGCCACCGCAGGACCCAGCTTGGACAATTGATAAGGCAAAAGCACCTCGACCTTGAAATCGACAAACTCGTTCTCGTGATGGATGAAATCAATGCCAATGCTTTCTGCACTGATTTTCTGCATTAGCGTTTTCGTGACGGCCTCCCCTGTAATCCCCTCCTCTTGCGCATCGACCTCCTTTAAAGCAATGATTTTTTCAGTTGGGTTAATTAGCATTGTCGCTTTTCCAGAAGGCCAAACGACTTTTACAGAATCAATTTTTGCATTTTTTCCTAAACCAAAATGTAGATCCGTCGTTACAGTTGCCTGGTAACCGCGCACCGGATAAAGCTCGGCGTATTGCATGGTGCCATTAGTATAAACCCAGACCTTACTTCCAAAAGCCTGCGTGTTTTTCCCTGAGCCTGAGAGCTTGATTGTCAAACCTTTCTGCTCGCTATTGTTTTGATAAATAGAAACGGGTTCATTAATGTTTGAAATCACAATGTCCAGATCGCCATCGCCGTCAAAATCGGCATAAGCGGCCGCATTCGAAACGGCATCTTCATTGAAACCCCACTTTTTGGAAACATCTTCAAATGCAAATTGCTTGGATGCATCAGCCGTATTTCTGAATAGATAGTTTTTCAGCTTATTGGAAGGCATTTTTTGAACCAGGCTGTAAGTCTTGAAATTCAGGTTTCCTTTACCCACTTCTTTCATTTGCTCGTCTGCGACAGTGTATTTGAGGAAATCCATGTTGGTAAAATCACGTAAATAACCGTTCGTAATGAGCAGATCTTTCCAACCATCATTATCCAGATCGGCCATTAAGCCCGCCCAGCTCCAATCCGTGTTGGAAACGCCTGCCATTTGGCCTATTTCACTGAATCGGACATTGCCTTCTGCATCCGTTCCACGGTTCAGATGCAGCATGTTGCGCATATTTTGGTGATAGTAACCGCTGTCGAGGAGCAGATGATATTGGTCGTAAACGTCGGGGCCTTTGAGCAGTTTTTGACGGTGATTGTCTTCCGGAAGCATGTCCAGCGTGAGCACGTCGGGTTTTCCGTCATTGTTAAAATCACTTACATCGGCGCCCATGGAGAATTTGGAAACGTGCGTAAATGACTTTTTCAGAGATTCTGTGAATGTGCCGTTCTTGTTGTTGACGTAATAACAATCCACTTCTGTGTAATCACTCGTGGTGTACAAATCCGGCCAGCCGTCCTGATTGATGTCGGCCACAATCACGCTCAGACCGAAGTTCAAAGCATTATTAATGATGCCTGCCTTTTGCGTAATGTCTTTGAATTTCAGCTTTCCATTGTCGCTAATGTTCTCAAAAAGCCTGTTGCCATAATAAGGATTGGGCGTCGCGCGCATTTGACGCGTGTTCAGGAATGGGTTAACCGTGTGATTGGAATGGTTTAAAAGGAACATATCCAGGTCACCATCTTTGTCATAATCAAAAAAAGCAGCTTGCGTCGATTGCGAACCAATTGCATTTAAGCCAACTTCAACGGCCATTTCTTTAAAAACCGGAACACCATTTTTGATTCCCTGATTGACAAAAAGCTCATTATTACGGTCGGAAAGCTTTCGAAAAAAACCCGAGTGACAAACATAAATGTCCAGCAGCCCATCGCCATTTACATCCGCCACGCTTACACCTGTTGCCCAAGTTCCGTTGCCTTCGACTTTTGCTTTCTTACTAATGTCTTCAAAACTGATTTTCCCATTTGCCAACTTATTGATATACAACTTATTAGGAACCGTATTTCCGGAAATGAAGAGGTCCGGCGCGCCGTCATTGTTGAAATCACCGATTCCAATGCCATTTCCATTATAGAGATATTCATAGCGGAAAATGTGCAGGGAATCGTTCTCTTCAATTTTATTAATAAAATTGACTTTTGTGTCTTTTGGTGACAACAAAGTGAAGAGGGCCTGAGAGCGGCTCGGCCTGGAAGCACCGAGGAGGGAAATTACAAGAATGAGAAAAACGTAAAGTTTACCCATGTATCAATGTTTACCCTGTCAAATAATTAATTCCATTTGAAAACCAAATTTTCATCCCCGGCCTCGCGCTCCACATACATTAAAATCAAAGTCATCATTTCCTGGTCGCTCCGCATATTTCCCGTTGACATGACCAGTTCCGGCGGGCTGTGCGGGTTAGCCGGATTGGCTGCTGTGTTGTCATAAGTGCCTTCTACATGCACAATGGCTCCTTTTGGCAACAATAAAGGCTGTTTGTATTTGTAAATTTCCTGCCAACGAAAGTCCCACGCAGGCACATGCACAAGTTTTATCGTGTCGCCTGCGGCAGTCGTCGCATAAGCTTTGAACTCCTTGCCCAAATAATGCATATGCGGCCAGGCATACAACAGCGAAACGTCCGGCTGGTTATTGGCAATGCGTAACCGGAAGCTTTTGACCTCATTCGCAAAAATCATAAACGGCGGACTAATGTCCTTCTCCCCGATCCCGCCCGAGCCCAGGCTAATGACCTTTACTTTCCGCTTAATAGGCGTTTTTTTGAAGAAAACATTTACCCCATCAATGCTTTCCGCATCCACAGATGACGGCCCAAAATGCACGGTTACGAGCACGACGCCGCGTTTTGGCATCACCCAGCCCATGTCTTCGGGATAGGTTTCGACGGTGGTTCCGGGAATCCAGCCGCCATAGTAAGTCATTTGCTTTTTATACTTGATCCAATCATAATATTTGTCGCCGGAAGGACCGCTTAAATCCACAAGATCGACCGTGTTGTTCAAATCGATCGTTGCATCCGGCACTGGGTGAATAGCGAAATTGGCGTGGTGAATAAGTTTTTTATTATTTGAAGTAAATTCAACAGCCTCCACATTGCCCTCAGCCGCCAGCTCGAACGGGATTTTGAACATCACAAATCTCTCCGACGCATCACCTTTCACAATAAACGGCTCCTTAATGCGAAGCGACACATCCGGCTTGCGTTTATACGCCGTTCCCGCATTTACCCTTGCCTGCAAATCTTGCTCAGCTTTCAGATTTTGCTTGCCCTTCGGTGTCCCGCCATCAATCCAACCGACGATGGTTTTAATGTCTTTGTCGCTCAGCGAGCGATCATTCGCAAAAGAATTGAAATGATTATCCGCTTTCCACGGCGGCATATAGCGCGAACTTACCACCTGTTTGATAAACTTGGACCGCTTACTAACGTCCTCAAAAGTAATCAATGGAAATGGAGCCGCTTCGCCCGTCCGGTGGCAAGGCACGCAGTTGGCATGAATAATGGGCTGGACGTCCTTATAAAACTCCGGAACCTGGCCTGCACAAAAATCGCACAACAACAAAAGCACAAAAAAAAGGCCTTCTCGGAACGGCATGGTTATGAGTGGGTTTAACTCATGCAATTTAGTAATGAAAAGTTAATTTTAAAATAATTTAAGAAAGGCTATAAGCTGACTTTCTGTAAATCTAGGAATTGGATTCCTGGATTTACATTACAATGCAATCACCGTCCCAGCCGCCGACCTCGCCGCTTCCAGCAAATCATCCGCATGGCAAATCGTAACTTGCTTTACACCATCATTCAATGCTTCAAATGCGCTTTCTAATTTTGGGATCATGCCTTTGTTAATCACTCCCGATGACTTATAGTCGGCATAGGAAGCTGGATTAAGCGATGAGATGACAGCACTATCATCGTCAGGATCGGATAGGACGCCTTTTTTTTCGAAACAATAAATGAGATTTACTTCAAACATTTCAGCCATGGCGACGGCTGTTGCAGAGGCCATGGTGTCGGCGTTTGTGTTTAATAATAAGCCTTCCGCGCTGTACGTGAGTGGAGCGATGACAGGGATGAGGTCGCTGCTTAGCAATGCATTTATTTGCCTTGCATTTACTGCTTCAATGTCTCCTACAAAGCCATAATCAATGGTTTTGACCGGCCTTTTCACCGAACGTATGATGCCGCCGTCAGCGCCGGTAAGGCCGATGGCGTTGCAGTTTGAAGCCTGCAATTGTGCAACTAGGTTTTTGTTCACCAACCCGCCATAAACCATTGTCACAACGTCCAACATGGCCTTATCCGTAATCCTGCGGCCTTCAACCATTTGCGTTTCGATCTGCAATTTGGCGGCGATCTGCGTTGCCACTTTTCCTCCGCCGTGAACGAGAATCTTGGGAGCATCCAGTTGGGCAAAATCGCTTAGGAAACGCGCACAGGCTTTGGGGTTGTCAATGACGTTGCCGCCGATTTTTACGACATAAAGAGTCTGAGACATTGTATTGGGGTTTTTAGGCTGAATTTGAGCCGGCAAAGTTAGCAGAAACAAGCCGCGTTGGGAGTGGAATTTTCTTAGATGAATTTTTTTGGCAAAATTACGTTGACTTAGCAAAGCAGAATTTAACATATATGAAACGCCGCCTTCTTTTTTCCCTTGTTCTTTGCCTCTTTTTCACGCAATCTGTTTTTTCCCAACTGCAAAAAGCAAAAGCACATTGGACTTACACATTTTCCAAGCCGGAAGTAAAAAAGGGTGAAACCGTCGATTTGATTTTCACGGCCATTGTTGACAAAGATTGGTATATCTATTCCAGTGATTTTGATCCGGATCTGGGTCCCATGTTAACGACCTTCAATTTTGAAAAAAACAACACATTTGAAGTTGTAGGAAAGCTGAAACCACAGAATCCGAAAGAGAAATTTGAGGAAGTCTGGAATGGTAAGGTTCGTTATTTTGAAGGAAAAGGCGTTTTTAAACAAACTATCAAAGTTCTTGCAGATAATCCGATCATTAAAGGAGCATCTGAATATCAAACTTGCAGCCACGTAACCGGCCTATGCATTCCGGGCGATGACGACTTTGAATTCAAAGGTTTGAAAGTCGTTGCCGGCGCAGCAACTGATGATGCACAACCGAAAGTAGGAGCCGTAACCACAGCAACTGACTCATCATCAGTAGCCACAGCAACGCCAACCGATAAGCTTGCCGACACATCTTTCACCATCAATGCAGGCGATTCCGACACCGCTGCAAAAGCCGAAGCTGCCGCAACATTGTCCCAAACATTAAGTTCAGAAGATCCTGCTGCTGACAAATCGCTGTGGGGCTTTGCACTTGCTGCATTCCTATCCGGCCTGGTTGCATTGCTCACTCCCTGCGTTTTCCCGATCATTCCCATGACGGTGAGTTACTTCACGAATCAGGAGAAAGGAAAATTCAAAGCATTGTTATATGGCGTTTCCATTGTTTTGATTTACACATTAATAGGCACAGTAGTTTCCAGGTTAAACGGCCCTGCATTCGCTAATTTCCTGAGCACGCACTGGATTCCTAACCTGCTTTTCTTCGCCATTTTCTTTGTTTTCGGATTGTCTTTTTTGGGATTGTTTGAAATCGTTTTGCCGAGTGGTTTTGTAAATAAAATGGATCAAAAGGCTGATCAAGGCGGTTATGCGGGCGTTTTCTTCATGGCATTTACATTGGTTCTCGTGTCATTTTCCTGCACCGGGCCGATTGTTGGAAGCTTATTAGTTGCCTCAGCGGGTGGTGAAGTCGTGAAACCGATTATTGGCATGGCGTCATTTTCGGCTGCATTTGCGATCCCGTTTACATTGTTTGCATTGTTTCCGCAATGGTTGAAATCTTTACCCAAATCCGGCGGCTGGCTGAATACGGTGAAAGTCGTTTTAGGCTTTTTAGAGCTTGCATTAGCATTGAAATTTTTCAGCATCGCCGATCAGGTTTACCACTGGCGTTTGCTGGACCGGGAAATTTACCTTGCATTCTGGATCGTGATTTTTGGATTGTTAGGGTTTTATTTATTGGGCAAAATCAGGACACCGCACGATTCACCGCTGGAAAAAGTGAGTGTTCCAAGATTACTTTTATCGATTGTCACCTTCACATTCGTCGTTTACATGATCCCTGGCATGTGGGGCGCGCCATTGAAAGCATTGGCTGGCTATCTTCCTCCGCAATCCACACTGGATTTTGATCTTAACAAAAGAACTGCGGGCGTCGCGTCCAACATTGCACCCGGTGAAACCCGCAAATATGCCGACCTTTTCCACTTACCGCACGAACTGGAAGGTTTTTTCGATTACAAAGATGCGTTAGCTTATGCTAAAAAGGTTAACAAACCAGTTTTCATCGACTTCACCGGCCACGGCTGCGTAAATTGCCGCGAAATGGAAGCCAGAGTTTGGGTGGATCCGGCTGTACAGCAACGACTTAGAAATGATTATGTGATCGTTGCGCTTTATGTAGATGACAAAACAGAATTGCCCGAATCAGCTTGGTATACTTCCAAATACGACAACAAAGTCAAAAAAACCATCGGCGCACAAAATGCTGATTTACAAATCGTGAAATATAATAACAATGCACAGCCGCATTACTGCCTGGTTGATCACGATGGGAATTTGCTTGTGAAGCCTAAGAACTATGACCTGAATCCTGCCAATTTTGTGGCGTTTCTGGATAGCGGGAAGGCGGCTTTTGTTGGGAAGTAACCGCGTACGGCTATCGATAGTACTCGCCCGCCCTCGCTATTAACCGTCAGCTAAAGCAAACGGTCATAAACCGATCAGGATCAATTCCCGTCAAAAACGATCAAAAACAACGAAGTTCATACCCGTCATCTTCAGATGACGGAAACGCTCCCCAAACACTCGTTTCATCATTTCGTGCTACCAACTTTAATTAATCCTTTCCTAAAATCTTAATGTTTCATGACTAAGCTTTGGTCTTTTTTGCTGTTATTCTGTTTTTCGCTCACAACTTTTGCCCAAACCTTCCGCCCACCCGCGGCTCCTTTAATAACCATTGATCCTTACACAAGCGTGTGGTCTTTCGGCAATGACTTAAATGGCTCTATAACTAAGCATTGGACCGGCAAGCCGCAACCAATGGACGGCTTAATCCGCGTGGATGGCAAAACCTATCGCTTTATGGGCGCACCGACGCCGACGATGAAAACGATTCTACCAACAGCCAAGCAAGCTGCGTATACTGCCAAATTTACAACCGTAAAACCCGACCCAAACTGGTGGTTTAAGGAAGGTTACAATATCAGCACATGGAAACAGGCCCCTGCCCCATTTGGCACGCATGACCGCAACGACGCCATGCTAAAAGGTGGAACTGAGTTTGCAAATGAAGTTTGGTATCGCCGTGAATTCACATTGACAGCCGCTGATTTTGAGAAAGCAACATTGAATATTTTTCATGATGACGACGTAGCAGTTTATATCAACGGCGTCCCCGCATACGACTGCGCGCCTTGTTTTACAGGTGATTACGAATTCAAACCCATCAGTGCCTCTGCTCGGAAGGCGTTGAAAAAAGGAAAAAATATCCTTGCTGCTTATTGCAAAAATGGCGCTGGTCCGGGTTACATTGACATTGGCCTGGCAGATGAAATCGCTCCGAAAGGTGATGATGTCATTCAAGTTGCCAAGCAAACCAGCTTGAAAATGACGGCTACGCAAACCATTTACAGCTTCGAAGCGGGGCCGGTTCGGCTTAAAGCCAGCTTTGTAGCGCCATTGATTTTGAAAGATCTTGACATGGTGTCCCGTCCGGTTAATTATGTTGTTTATGAGTTGGTTTCAACAGATGGGAAAACGCATCAGGTTGAAATATTAAATTCGGTTTCGGGACTTTGGGCGGTGAATGATGCAGGTCAGCAAGTGGCTGGCAAGAGTGAAATACAGAACGGCTTACTCATGCTTTCGCTCGAAAATAGGGAGCAAAAATTGCTGGGTAGAAAAGGCGATGATGTCCGCATCGATTGGGGAAATGCTTATTTGGCCGCCGCTGCGACGAAAGTCAAAGGTTCTGGAATGGGCACGCCCGAGGAAATTATAAAGTCGTTTTCAAAAAGCGGCTCCATCAATGCGAATCAGACAACTGCTGCCCATGCGGATGCCAAATCCATTGCGATCGTGCTTGCGGATAAAGTAGGCGCTCAAAGCCTTTCCATGCACGTAATGCTCGGTTATGATGATGGATATTCGGTTCAGTATTTTGGCGAAAATCTGCGGCCGTGGTGGAATAAGGATGGGAAAAATACGATTCAAAATGAGCTTAAAAATGCGGAAAATGATTTTTCCAAAATCCTGACAGACTGCGAGGCGACGGATGAAATGATTTATCAGGATGCATTGAAAGCTGGTGGAAAACAATATGCGGAACTCTGCGTTTTGGCTTACCGTCAGGCCATTTCTGCGCACAAACTCGTTGCCCAGCCTTCGGGCACGCCTTTGTTTTTATCCAAAGAAAATTTCAGTAATGGCTCCATCGGAACTGTGGACATTACTTATCCTTCTGCGCCGCTCTTCCTGCTGTATAATCCAACATTGTTGAAAGGAATGATGGAACCGATTTTCTATTATTCAGAAAGTGGCAAATGGACCAAACCTTTCGCGGCACATGACGTGGGCACTTATCCGCTGGCTAATGGTCAGACTTACGGTGAGGATATGCCAGTCGAAGAATCCGGAAACATGCTGACGCTGACATACGCGATTTGCAAAGCCGAAAACAACATTGACTTCGCCAAAAAGCATTGGACAACGCTCACAACCTGGGCTAATTATCTCAAAAAGGAAGGTTTCGACCCCGCCAATCAGCTTTGCACCGACGACTTTGCTGGCCACCTTGCCCGCAATGCAAACTTGTCAATCAAGGCAATTATGGGTTTAGCTTCTTACGCAAAAATGGCCGAGCAGCTTGGTGACACTAAGGAAGCCGCAGAAGTAAACGCATTAGTCAAAGATTTTGCCAAGAAGTGGATGGAACTAGCCGACAGCGGCGATCATTACGCACTCACATTTGACAACAAAGATTCGTGGAGCCAGAAATACAACATTGTTTGGGATGAACTTCTTAAACTTAACGTCTTCCCAAAAACCGTCGCTGAAAAAGAAATCAAATATTACCTCACCAAACAAAAACCCTTCGGCCTTCCTCTCGACAGCCGTAAAACCTACACCAAATCTGACTGGATCATCTGGACCGCTACATTAGCCACCAACCAACCGGATTTCGAAGCATTAATTAAACCCGTCTACAAATACGCCATGGAAACCCCAGACCGCATTCCGCTTTCGGACTGGCACGAGACTGTGAATGGGAAGTCGGTTGGGTTTCGGGCGAGGTCGGTTGTTGGGGGTTATTGGATGAAGGTTTTGGGGGAGAAGTGGAAGTGAGGTGAGTTCTTAGAATGGTGGCCTAGAGAGCAGGCCACCATTCATTTTTAAGGATTTGGATATGAAGGACTCTCAACTTCTTTAATGGAATTATGGTCAACAAATAAATGAGCATATGCGAACTCGCCCTCGTTTTTCGTAAACGCTGTAAATGTTAAAACTTGTTCTGAATGTTTTGCTTCGAAGGTGATCGAGTAAGTTTTCCACAGAGCAGCATTGTTTGAATTCAAGCTAAGAACTAATGCGTTTTCTTTACCATCAGGGTAGATCCAATCTAAGGAAAGAGCATGTGCATACGCTTGTATTTTATTATTTTGCTTAACCTTGCTGACAGTAGTTGTGGCCCAAAAAGTTACCTTATACAGTTTACCTGGTTTAAGGTTTTTGATTTTCGTTTCGACGGCTGACCGTTTCCCCGCCGTAGCTTCAAAATCAATGACATTTATTTTAGTGCTTGTGCTAACCGTGAGAATTGAATTGTTAGCATCAAGTGCGCCAGGAATTGACGGAAGGGCTTTTTCCCAAGGCCATGCGGGGTTTCCAAATAAATAGGCTAAACTGGAATTTCCTGTGGGATATCCGACTGCATTACTAGAAGCGTTTCCACTTCTCGACCAGCCATTTGGATGAATATTACATCCCAGCTGGCCAAAAGTTGAATTAAAAATGGGGAATACTTTTATAAAACCACCCTCGTCGCGCATATTCGCATCCGACCTTTCACTTTTCGCAGGCGCCGGAGTCTGGACATCCTCCTTCGAGCAACTGCTCATCATCATTAAGCAGGCCAGGCCTAAGCCAATCGGCAATTTTTGTACTAAATTCATTTTTCTTGTTTTTTAGTTAAACATTTGTTTTGTTACTGGCTACAAAACAAGATTTTATAAAGTCCATAATCCCTAACCATTGAGCGCAAGGACGGTGTCAATTATTCCCCGGTTAAATAGCTTTTTTCGTAAGAAATAGTAATTCACGAATTGTAATTAGTACTAGCTTCGGCTTCGATTTATATTGATGCTTAGCCGTTCGGTTTTAGTTATTACATGTTTAATGGATCATAGTCAATTGATGAGACTACGCTTACTGCCTAGGAATTTTTTACACTATTCCGCTTTTAGGCTGGCATCAAACCGTGGACAGAAAGTCGGTTGGGTTTATGGCTCGGCCCGTTATAGGGATTATTGGATGAAGTTTTTTTTGGCGGGGTGGAAGTGATCTGAGTAGAAAAACCAAAGGCGGCTCGGATATCTCGGTGCTCGCAACGTACAAATCAATTGTATAATATTTACCTGGCTTCAGACCTTTAATTTTGGCTTCCACACCAGATCGTTTTTTTTCTGGTAATTGATCTACCGACCAACCGCCCTTCGCATAAGTGCTCAACGTAAGGACAAACTTTGCATTAGGCACATTTTGAATTGGTGGTAGCGGCTACTCCAAAGGCAGCCCTGGATTTCCAAACAAATGTGTCAAGCTTGAAGTACCAGTGGGCAATAAAGCCAAATCACTTGAACAAATAGGGCCTCTTTGCCAGCCAGCCGGATAAACATTTGAACCTGTTAGACCATAAGTTGCTGGAATGCTTGCTGCAACGGGAGTAAGGATAGGTGGAATTCCCTGCATGCTCGCATCCGTCCTTTCACCTATCACCGGCTCCGGAGTTTGCGCATCTTCCTTCGAGAGGCTGCTCATCATCATTAGCCAGGTTAGACCCAAGCCGATTGGTAATTTTTGTATTTAATTCATTTTGTTCTATTTTTTTGATTAAACATTTGCTTTGTATTGACTTCAAAACAAGCTTTTTAGCAACAGATGACTGGTTCAAAAATGAATAAGTGGAGGGGTAAGGTTATTTGTCGGTAATTCGGAGAAATCCGGGAGAAATTGCAAAGTCCGTACAGTAATGATTGCGTAGTTCCTGGTTTCCTTTTCAATGCTTTTTTTGCCTTGTTTGAAATGTTGAAATGTTTTCGATTAAATGAAGGTCCTATGAATTTTGTACGAGTAAAATTGAAAAAGGACAGCTTCGATGTTTCGGCTGCCCTTTTAATTCTTGAATCCAAACCTATTTATAGGTTAAATTTCAGCTCCTTAATTGAATTGTGGTCAACAAACAAGTGAGCGTAAGTTTCAGTAAATTGACTGCTCGATGTTGGATTGAATTTAAAAGTTATTTCGTCACCTGACGCAACGAAATTTATGGTTTTTGCAACCCATTCGGCCTTTCCCGTAAAATTGATTTCTGTTTGTAAGATTTTATTAGCACCGGCGAACAACCTAACCTGAATCCCTGAAGCATAATCTTGAACGGATTGGGACGGGCCTTTTAATTTAGTGGTTGAAGCGTAAAATGTAATTGCATACTTTTTACCTGCCACCAGGTTTTTGATTGTGGTTCCCGCTACTGAGTGATTTTGGAAATCATGTAACACTGATTCGGTAATGTTGTAAGTTGTAACCACTGAATTTGCGTTAGGAGCAGAGGGAATGGCAGGCAATGGTTTCTCCCAAGGCAATGCACTTTCTCCCCACAAATTAGTTAGGCTAGACGTTCCAGCAGGAAACCCAAGTTTATCATCCTCAGAAAGATTTCCCCACCCAGCCGGATATGAGCCTTTTCCAGTCGCACCAATTGTTGGCGAAAAGAAAGGAAATACATATGTCACTCCTTTGTGGCTTGAGTACATTTGCTCACTTGCCTGTGGTGAGCTAGGACTCACCGCTGCATCTTCCTTCGAGCAGCTGCTCATCATCATTAAACAGGCCAAGCCCAGGCCGATTGGTAATTTTTTTACTAAATTCATTTTTACTGTTTTTGTAGTGAAACATTTATTGCTGTTACTGACTACAAAAGAAATGTTAAAGTCATGAATGAGGTCATTGCAATGAGTGCGAGGCGGGCATTGATTATTCCCCGGTAAAAGGAAGAATTATCGTTGGCCATAGTAATTTTTTATCAGCAACTATTACTAGTGTCAGATTCAATTTAGCTTGGTATAATCGGAGATTTAGCAAAAAAATTATATCCCTTTTTCTAACAAATTCTTCGAAACAGTAAATTTAATGCCCTGTAAATCATTTTAACAAAAGAATCCGCCTCAATTGAAGTGGACTCTTTTGTTGAAATGAAAATATTATAAATTGTCTAATTTAGTTGTTGAACCGCGTTTTCGCCAACATGAATGTTTGTATAAGTTAATTTACTTTCTCCTTGTGGATTTTCGCTGTGGAAATCGAATTCTTGCTTATGGAATGTTGCTATAAATTCAATAGTTTCAGTAACCCATTCATTCTTTTTTCCATTGAAATCAATTACTTTTTCTGTTATTATATTATTACTATTCACATCTCTTACATGCAAATCAGCTGTGGCAGCATATGGGCCTGTACCATTAGCTTCATTTAGGGCAGTTCTGGATATACTAAAGGTAAGTTTGTATTTCTTGCCCGGTATCAAGTTTTCTGCATTCGCTGAAACGTAACCATAATAAGACTTTTCACCAACCATAGTAACAATAGACCCAGAGCCTGTTGACGGCGTTGGCAATGGTTGAACCCACTTTTTAGATGGATTACCGGCATACGCTGTCAAACTGGAAGTGGCATCAAGCTTCGTTTTACCTAAATGCCATTTCCCAGGCATACAACCTACACAAGTTGGGCCATTAGTAGACGGAAAGTGATATATAGGGACGAAAACTGGCCCACCCTGCCTTAAATTCGAACTTTCATTCGTAACAGCCGACCCCGGTGTCACCGCCTCCTCCTTCGAGCAGCTGCTCATGAACATGAAACAGGCCAAGCCGAGACCAAGTGGTAATTGTTTTATTAAATTCATTTTTTACTTTGTTTGTAGTTAAACATTTGTTTTGTTACAGGTTACAAAACACCACTTTCTGTTTTGAAAGAAGCTTAAAGAATAGGCAAACGGACGGCCTCAATTATTCGCCGGTAAGAAGAGCCATTTTAAGATGTCATTGTAATTTTTGAATTGTAATTATTACCAATCTCT
Source organism: Dyadobacter sp. CY326 (assembly GCF_021390515.1). Taxonomy (GTDB): domain Bacteria; phylum Bacteroidota; class Bacteroidia; order Cytophagales; family Spirosomataceae; genus Dyadobacter. The sequence goes on along the minus strand of NZ_JAJUXI010000009.1, from coordinate 135,605 downwards.
GCTTCAACTTATCTTTATTTAGCCACCATTGTTTTCTTTCAAAACGTTCTACAATGTTGCTAGCTAATTAATATGGATACGATTTATTTCTATGGATTTGCAGAGCATCCAACGTTTGGAATGGAGTAAAAAGTCGTGGAAAATTGGTTGGATCGAAGTCGTTAAAGGTTTAGTGTGACCTCCAAGCAAAGTCAGCGTCTAAGATGGAAAAATCTAAACACGCTGCAAACATGAAAATTTACTATGTCTATATTCTCCAATGCTCAGATGAGAGTTACTATACAGGCGTTACAAATTGCTTGGAACGGCGATTTGAGGAGCACACTTCGGGGGTTAATTTAACGTGTTACACTTACAGTCGAAGGCCTGTGGAGTTGGTGTTTTCTTGTAAGTTTAGATATATCAATGATGCAATTGCTTTTGAGAAGCAGGTGAAAGGTTGGAGTAGGAAGAAGAAGGACGCGATTATTCATAGGAAATGGAATGAACTGAAGCCTTTGGCAGAATGTCAGAATCAGACGCATTCAAGGAATAAAAACGCCGATGAGAACTACTAGGCTCTGGATTGAAGAAAGTTCAGCCTGAGCGGAGTCTAAGGCACGCTACTCCTTGGCAACGTGCCTTCGACTCCGCTCAGGCTGACAGGGATGGGAACGCTCTGGTGCCTTGCTGGCAAGAAGCGCTACATCATCACCCTTCCAAAACCAACTCTTCCCTCTTCTGCTGCTTCCTGGCTTTACGGCCCGCGAAGCGCTCTTTTACTTTATCCACAAGATAATAAACACTTGGAACCAGGAAGATTGTCAGCAGCAATGAACTTGTCAGACCACCGATGATTACCCAGGCCATGCCATTTTTCACTTCGGCTCCGTCGCCGGAGGCTAATGCGATGGGTAACATACCGGCGATCATGGCGATGGTGGTCATTAGGATTGGGCGGAGACGTTCTTTTCCGGCTTCGATTAGTGCGTCTTTCAATGCGTGACCTTCCTCTTTTAATTGGTTGGTGAAATCGACGATCAGGATCGCGTTTTTCGCTACTAGTCCGAGCAGCATGATCATACCCACGATGGAGAAGATCGTTAAGCTTTCCATTGTCAAAGCCAATGCGGTTAATGCGCCGACCAATGCGACCGGGATTGAGAACAATACCACGAATGGATAAATGGTACTTTCGTAAAGCGCGACCATGATCAGGTAAATGAGCACGATACCGAGTACGAGCGCCCAGCCCAGACTTCCGAATGCGTCGGCCTGGTTTTTCAGGTCACCGCGGTATTCGATGAATACACCTTCTGGTAGTTTTACACTAGCCATTTTGGTCTGGATGTCGGCTCCGATAGAACCGGATGGACGGCCAATTACTTGGGAGTTAATGGTGATGGACGACAGACGGTCGATACGCTGCAGAACGCTTTCACCCATTCCTTCTTTGATCGTCGCGAACTGGGATAATTCGAATGCTTGACCTGCGCTGTTTACAAAACTCAGGTGGCGGATATCGTCGGCACTGGAACGGTTGAATTGGTCCAATGTGACCATAATGTCGTATTCCTTGCCATTTTCCTTAAATTTCGAACGGTCGTCGCCGCGGAATGCAGTTTGTAATGCTGCTCCCACTTCTGCTGCATTGATGCCCAATTGTGACATTTTCTCACGATCGAGCTGCACACCAACTTCCGGTTTCGGATCATCCACCGAATAATCGACGTTAGCTGTTCCCGGGATCGACGCTACAACTTCTTTCACTTGCGCAGCCGTTTTACGGATTGTCGCCATGTCGGTTCCTTTTACAGCCACCTGGATCGGCGCCTGATTGGCATTACCGGTGATAGAAGTTGGTGCTACCGTCACTTTTACGCCAGGAATTTGCAAAATCTCTTTTTGAATTTGCGTTCCAAAATCTTCTGCCGACATCGGGCGTTCTGCTTTGTCGACCAATTGAACAGTTAAGTCGGCAATGTTACCGCTTGATGTAGTTCCTAAACCGGTGCTGCTATAACCCACATTGGTAAATACTTTGGTCACTTCTTTTCTTGCCAAAAGCATTTTCTCAACGCGTTGCGCAACCTGATTGGTTTGGTAAACGGATGCTGTTGGTGCTAGTTCGAGTGACACATTCAGCTCGCCGCGGTCACTTTGCTGCATAAATGCTGCTCCGATAAAACCTCCCGGAACCAATGCGATTGAACCAACGATCAATGCGATTGCAAGTATGAAAACATATCTTTTATGACCCAGTGTCCAGGTCAGCATTCTGCCGTACTCGTTTTTGATATTGTCCAAAAACCTTTCAAAACCCAGGTTCAGCCTGCCCCACAGAGAATTTTTATCCAAAACCTCAATCTTACCAAAACGCGAAGCCAAAAGCGGCGTTAATGTAAAGGAGACGAACAAACTCATCAATGTAGAGAACACGACCACGAGGGAGAACTCTCTCAGAATGTTACCGATCAAACCGGAAGTCATTGCGAGCGGCACGAAAACCACGACGTCTACCAATGTAATCGCGAGGGCTGTAAACCCGATTTCTGCACGTCCGTCCAATGCGGCTTGCCACCTGCTTTTGCCCATTTCCATGTGGCGGTTGATGTTTTCCAAAACCACAATCGAGTCATCGACCAGGATACCAACCACCAGCGAAAGCGCCATTAACGTCATCAGGTTCAGCGAGAAACCGAGTACACTCATCAAAATAAATGTCGGGATCATCGAAGAAGGCAATGCGACCAAAATGAACATCGAGCTCCGGAAGCTGTGGAGGAACATTAACATGACAATGGATACGATCAAAACCGCAAGTCCAAGGTCAAAAACCACCGCATCGGCCGAGGCTAATGTGTAAATGGATTGATCCGATGCAATGTTGAATTTCAGTCCTGACGAAGCATATTGTTTTTCCAAAGTCGTCAGACGCTCACGTGTCAACTTACTCACGTCCACTGCATTGGCGTCGGATTGTTTTTGAATTTGCAAAGCCACCGACGGGCGACCATTAATGTGGTTAACCGCAGTTGCATCTGCTGTGCCGTCAAATACTTCGGCAATGTCTTTCAGGAAAACCTGTCCGCCAGAAGTGTTACGACCAACAATTACATTTCTTAAATTTTCAACAGTTGTCAGCTTTGCATCAAAACGAATGGAAAGCTGATCTTCCTGGGTTTTCACCTGACCGGCTGGGTATGAAGTATTTGCATTGTTAATCGCAGCAGAAACCTGCGCGATCGACAAGCGATATGCCTTCAATTTATCCTGACTGATATTCACCTGAATCTGGCGCTCCGTGCCACCAATGATCGTTACCTGACCTACTCCGGTTACGTTCGAAAGTTGTGGTTTCAGCTTATCATCAATCAAATCGTAAAGTGATGACGGAGACATATTTGCAGTCACTCCCATTCTCAAAACCGGGATTTCATCGGTTGAAAATTTATTAATAACTGGACGGTCAGCATCGTCGGGCAGCAATGAAATTACCTGCTCTACTTTACGCTGCGCTTCCTGCTGCGCCAAATCGACGCTGATACCTTGTTTTAACTGAATGATTACAGAAGAAACACCTTCCTGAGAAGTTGAATTGATCTGGTCCAAACCTTCGATCGCCGAAACGGCGTCCTCAATATGTTTGGTAACGTTGGTTTCGACCTCATCCGCAGCGGCGCCGCGGTAAGTCGTCATTACACTCACTACATTGGCCTCAAACTTGGGTAACAAGTTGTAGGACAATTGTTTATAGCTGATCACACCAAATAGTATCAACACCGTGAATACTACTATGATGAAGAGCGGTCTTTTTACTGCTACTTCGGTGATTGACATTTCTTGTCTTGTTTACTGATGAAAACTATTTTGTAACATGAACCGCAGCCCCGTCGCTCAGGTTGATCTGCCCGGTTGTAATCACCGTTTCGCCTGATTTCAAACCTCCCAAAACTTCCACATTGTCGCCCAACTCGCGACCAACCTGAATGTTACGTCTTTTTGCAACACCATTTTCCACGGCATATACATAAGGGTTGCGGACGCTTTCTACCAATGCACTCCTCGGAATAAGCAATGCACTCTGGCTGCTTTTTTGACTAAACTCAACACTTACAAATGTTCCGGCTCTCAATTGGTTTGAATTTTTAATCACGATTTCTACCGGATAATTATGCGATTCGTCGCCTTGTGGTGCAATGTAGGAGATCGTCCCATCGATTTTTTTATCGGGGAAAATGCTTGAACCTACTTTCACGTGCTGACCTTCCTTCAATTTATAAACATCATTTTCAGAGATCATTACCTGCACTTTCAGGCGCGAAACGTCTAGGATCGTTCCTAAGGAAGTCCCAACATTTACAAACTCACCCGGCTCAATGTTCTTCTTGATCACGCGGCCGCTGATTGGCGCAGCTACTACGGCATCATTGATTTGCTGTTTAATCTGCTCAGCCTGGTTCAATGCATTTTCGTAGTTGTATTTCGTATCGTTCACCTGCACTTCTGTTGCTGCATTTCCTGCCAAAAGCTTGTTGTAACGATCTGTGTCTTTTTTCAATTTGTTGATATTCAATTCGGTGGCTTGGAGTGAAAGCTCTTTTAGCTTGCTATCCACTTTCACGAGCGTCGCGCCTTGCGAAACGTAGCTTCCGAGGTCGTATTTAACCGACAAAACCTTGCCCGCCGAAGTCGCCATAATCTCGGCTTCTTTGAATGGAATCAGGCTACCGGTGCGAACCAGCTGCTGATCGGTGCTGCCTTCTTTTACTGCCACCGCAGTTACCGGAATGGTTACATTTTTGTTATCCGGCATTACTTTCTTTGCGTCCATCTTGGACTTGTTCGCTACCAGGCGGAAGCCGATGAGCAGACCTATAACTAGTATTGAGCTTATAATGATGATCTTCCTTTTCATTTTTAATGTTGAATGAGTGAATGAGTGAATGACTGAATATTTTGCCCTATGCTTTTATGAAGTGTTAAGGGAGATTTGTGTAAAAGTTGTTTAGGCTGCCTTGGGACTGTTCGATTCCTAGTTTGGCTTGGTAGTAGCTTAGCATGGAATTGATGTAGTTGCTTTGCGCTTCTTTATAAGACGTTTCTGCATTTAGCAGGTCCGATAATGTTACGGTGCCTTCTCTGTATTGCAGGGTCGTCACATCGTAAACCTCTTTGGCCAAAGTCACATTGCTTTCGTCGTTTCCAAGGTTCAGTTTTGCTTTTTGTAGCTGCGTGGTTGCATTGTGGTTTTGCAGCTCGTAATTCTGAACATTCAGTTTGAGCTGTTCATTTTGGGTCAAAAGATTCAGATCAGCCTGTTTGTATTGAGCGTCTCTTCTGAAACTATCGAAAATCGGAATGGTCAATTTCACACCGATTGAGCCGAAGCTGAACCAGTTGCCCCACGATTCTCCCAAATTCTGCCCCAGCGACTGCATTCCATAACGGCCATAAACCGACAATTTTGGAAGATAACCTGCTTTAATTCGCTCTTTTTCCAGTGATTGCAGCTGCATATTGACATTCTGAATTTTGAAGTCGGTCAGATTGGCAACGTCGAATTGATCTGGTTCTACAAGTTTCAATGGCTGGTTCAACGGGTTGTCCGTCAGTTCGAGCTGTTCGTTAAGCGGCATGCCCATTTGAAATTTCAATTGGTTTTGAGCCAAAATCAAATTGCTTTCTGCAAGTGTCAGCTGTGATTTAATGTTGTTCAAACTCACTTGCGTGCGGTCGAAATCCACTTTTTTAATCACACCATTATCAAGCTGCAACTGCAATGTTCCCAATATTTGCTGCGTTTTGTCAAGGTTATCCCTTAAAAGGTCGATCTGCGCGCTCGTAACAAAAACCTGATAATAAGCGTCGGTCACATTAAAAATGATCGTTTCCTTGGTTTTGTGTGCATTCAATGCTGCGTTTTCAAGGTTTGGTTTATTGGCCTTGATGCCAACAAGCAGCGCCTGGTCATAAACCACCTGATCTGCCTGAGCCGAAACGTTTGTCGAATATTTCGTTCCCAATGCAACACGCCTGTCTTCCCCGCCAAAAAGTGCACCCGGCAAAACAGTCGATTGCAGCTTAATGTTGTCATCGAGCGCTCCGTTGCCTGCCACTTGCGGCAAATAACCAGCCAGCGCTTCCCTGCCCTGCTGCGTTGCAATGCTTTCCTTATACTGCGCAATCTTTACATTCCCGTTGTTCTTAATCCCGTAAGCAATGCAGTCTTTCAGGCTGAGCTTCGTCTGCGCCCATGAACTCATGGAAGTTGCTGCCGTTATCAGGATTGCGATAATCCATTTCCTTTTCATCTGATTTGTATTAAACATTTGGCTAATCTCAAATTTAGTTGACACGTCTACTGGTGACATATCAACTATTTATATAAATTTTTTTATTTCTCAATCACGGAAACTACACGATCCAAAAAACCGATAAAGGTTTTGCGTTCTTCCTCTGTAAAATGCTCCATAACCTGGTTGTCAAAAGCAATCACCAATGCCTGGATTCTTTCGCAGACAAACTTGCCGCTGGGCGTAAGCGTTACCAGATTCTTTCTTTTATCCTCAATGTCACTTTCAATTTTCAGAAACCCGTCTTTATGCAATGTTTGCACAGAACGCTGAATTCCAGCTTTATCCTTTTGCAAAACATTGGCAATGTCCTGCTGGGTCATAACGTGTTCCTGAAAATATACAACCATGAGGATTGGCAACTGCTCTGCAAGCACCGGAATGCCTTCCTGAACCAATTGCGCATTCATTTTTTTAAACACAATTTTAGTCACAACCCCCAGCTTGAATTGCAGGGAGTTCTTCATGTCCTCTTTAATGTTGAAAAATTTAGGCTGTGTCATATTCATGGTGCAAATGTAAACTACGTTGATATATCAACCAAATATTTATTGAAATAGTTTCTTAGCTGAAAAACAAAAAAAGCCCTGGGCTGCAGCCCAGGGCAATGTGTTATCAACTAATGATTTTTACTTGCTTAAGGTCTTGATCAACATTCCTTTTGTAACCTTGTCCGACAGCGACATGCCGTTCATGATAGCCAGGTCATCCATTTGTTTGTCAGACTGGTTATTATCTCTAAGCGCATCTTTAAGCGAGCCGTCGCGCTGAACGGTTTTAATTCGAATGCGGTCGGGTTGGCGGTTAAGGATATTTCCGTCGGTTACGGACTTAAAGCCTTGTGCAACAGACTTGAACTGGTTTACATTTCCACCAAAATTCGCTGCCGCAGCAACGCCGTGAAATGCATAAATGTTGCCGCCAAACTGGATTAACCAAGATGCAACCTGAATTGAGTTTTGTGTTGGAGCAGCTTGCTGGCCAGTTTGCGTCTGTTCAGCCTGGGTTGATATCATCACGATTGCCGGATTGCCGTTAATCGTTGTTTTCTCATTCTCAGACACTTGCAAACCGTAATTTTTTACTGTTGCCTGCGCCGCTTCTTCCAATGTCTTGCCTGGTGCAATGGTAAAAAGCATCATTGACTTTCCGTCCTTTGCCGCCATTTGAAATTGTGCGGGAGAGTTTTCATACTGCCATCCGCTTGGCACCGGGAACTGCAATTTCAGTTCGGGATGGTAAAAAGTGTTATTTTCAACAAAACCCTGTTTCGGGTCTGTCCCGTAAATGATGCCTTCAATTTTGCGCAGATAAGCATCGCGGTTTACATTATATTTTGCTGGATGTTCTTTCTGATATTCCGTTGCCAGCTTTTCCACTTTCGTTTGTCTTCCTCCCGGATCAGGGTGGGTTGATTGAAAAGTCGGGATCGTTTGTCCGGCTTTCTCACTGATCTTTTTCAATGTGCCAAAGAAATCAGCCATTTGATGCGCATCATAGCCGATCTTGCTCGAATATTCCACACCGATTTTATCCGATTCCGTCTCATGTTCGCGGCTGTAACTCAAAAGCAACAATCCCAAAGCCTGCTGCGTCTGATCAGCGAGCCCGCGGACCGTTTCCGAAAGCACCATCCCGGCCATTAACCCCACCTGACCGAAAATTTGTGATGTTTGCTGGCGCGCCGAATGTCTTGCCGTAATGTGACCGATTTCGTGACCCAAAACGCCGGCAAATTCTGCTTCATTATTAAAGTGCGCCATAATGCCCCTTGTAAAGTATACGTAACCGCCAGGCACAGCAAAAGCGTTGACAACGGGCGAGTCTACAATGAAGAATTGATAGGGCAAATCAGGCCGGTGAGAGATATTTGCCATCGCCTTTCCTTTCTCATTAATGAACGCATTCAGGTTTTTATCGTCGTAAATGCCCATTGTAGCCACAATCGAGGGGTGGGATTCAGCGCCGAGCGCTATTTCCTTTTCCTTCGACATAAAAATTATTTCCTTTTTACCGGTTACGGGATTCTTAGAACAGCCCGATAGCAACCCTGCACTGACAAGGCAGAGGAGAATGTGAAATTTAATTTTCATAGAATAATAAAAAGAAGACAGTTACCAGAGAGTTGGTCATATTAAAACTTTGTAATGAATTTCACGAAATAATCATGCCAAGTCGCGGGCGCAATGTGACGGGTGCAAACCAAATATTTTTACATTAGCTAAGCTAATTATCTAAATTACGCCAAATTGGTATGAAAGTTGTCCATCCGATTCATTCCTAAAATATTGACATTCGAAAATACATTTACACTATGAATTCCAAAAAAAGCACTTTTAGTCTGCTGCCTTCCTGGTTGGTGCGATTCGACTTTTTTGGGCTTTTTGAGCAAGATCCATTTGGTAACTATCTGATTTTTAAACGAATCATTATTTTCATCATCGGCTGGTTCACTTATTATCGTTACACGGCTGTTAATAAAATTGAAATTATCGGAAGCGATCAGCTGATAGAACTTCCGGATAACGGCGTGCTTTTCCTCTCCAATCACCAGACTTACTTCGCAGACGTCATTGCTTTTTACCATATTTTTTGCGCGACCAAATGGGGTTATAAAGACACCATATCTCCGCCATTTTACCTGTTTTCACCGCGTGCAAGATGTTATTATGTTGCTGCATCAGAGACAATGAAAGAAGGCATTCTTCCTAAATTATTCAGCATTGGCGGCGCCATCACCATTGAACGCTCGTGGCGCGCAAACGGTGAGAATGTGACGCGGCAACTGGATAATGCGGCTCAGGACAAAATCGGAATGGGCTTGAAACATGGCTGGGTTGTGAGCTTTCCGCAGGGAACTACAAAGCCGTTTGCGCCGGTTCGCAAGGGCACGGCACATTTGATAAAAGACCATCAACCCATTGTAATTCCGGTGGTTATCAATGGTTTCAGAAGAGCATTTGATAAAAAAGGCTTGCGATTCAAGAAACGAAACACAAAGCTAACCGTCCATTTCAAAGCTCCTATGCACTTTTTGCCAGATGAATCTTTGGAAAGCATGATCGAGCGCGTCACGAAAGCCATTGAACAGGAAGTTCCGAAAGAAGGATCGGCATTGGCGGCGGTTTCTGAAATCGAATAACCCTCTTTTACCGTAAATAAGCTAAACACTTCCCGAGCATTCATGAATGGCAAAAAAGTATTAATCACCGGCGGAACAGGACTTATCGGAAAACGACTGACAGCATTACTGCTCGAAAAAGGTTATCAGATCGCCTATTTAAGCCGAAAAAAAAGCAACATTCCTTCGGTTCAGGTTTATGAATGGGATGTGGCAAAAGGTTATATCGAAGCCGGCGCAGTTGAAAATACGGATTATCTGATCCATCTGGCGGGTGCGGCAGTTGCGGACGGTCGCTGGACGGAGGAACGCAAAAAGGAAATTATATCAAGCCGGACCGAGACTATTGCATTGATTGGCAAAGCTTTAAGAGAAAAAAACATCCGGCCAACGGCATTCATTTCTGCTTCCGGGAGCAGTTATTATGGTGAAGACTCGGGCGATGTTCGTAACACGGAACAGTCGCCGGCAGGAAAAGATTTCTTGTCTCACGTAACCGTTGTTTGGGAGCAAGCAGCAGACCGCATTGCGGAAATGGGCGTCAGGACGGTTAAGCTCCGGACCGGCATTGTTTTGAGCAAGGATGGCGGCGCACTGCCGCAAATGGCAGCTCCTGCCAAGTTCGGTTTCGGGGCTCCGCTGGGCTCAGGCAAGCAATGGGTTTCGTGGATTCATCTCGACGACCTTTGCCGAATGTACATTGAAGCCATGGAAAACGAATCCTGGGAAGGCGCTTACAATGCTGTTGCAAGTCAGCCCGTGACCAATGCAGAGCTTACCAAGCAGATTTGCATTGCACTGGACAAACCGCAATGGTTGCCGAATGTGCCGTCATTTGCATTGAAATTGGCTTTCGGAGACATGGCCAATGTTGTCCTCGGCAGCAATTATCTGATCAATGAAAGGATTGCTAAGGAGACGACTTTCGAATATCAGTTTCTTGAACTGGATAAGGCGCTGAGGGATATTTATGCAAAATAGGCTCGTTCTTATTCCTCCTCCTCTTTCTCTTCCTTTTGATCTTCAACGCTTTGCAATGTCGTCAGCCATTTGTCGCGCTGTAATTTTGCTTTAAAATCATCCAGGACATTGAGCTGAATATTGCCATTGCTAAAAGTTGACATTTGTAAGCCTACGAAAGATAACGCTTCGTTTAAGCGGAATTCCAATGGTTCGGCAGTGAAAATGCAGTCATTCCAATACCATTCCAGTGATTCGCCAGCGACTTCTTCTACAATGTCAATGTAATCCTGCAATGTATATCCGATAAAAGGTTTCCCAAAACGCGTCCACAGCAACTGCATAACCGTATCGAGCGATTGTGCGTGATTGGTTTTTTTTCTCAAATACAAATCAAGAATCAGCGAAACCAATGCTCCTTTGTGGTAAACGGACACTTTGCGATTGGGAATTCCTTTTTCATAACCATCCAGCCAAAGGTCAAATGAAGAGTCGGCAAGTGACTGCGTTGCTTGTGAGCTGCTTTCAAAATGCCGTTTCATGTAAACCTGCAACTCCTTAATGTAATTTTCGTCGGTAAAAACGCCCGCCCGTCTCAGAAAAAGATCGCCGTAATAAGTTGTGCAGCCTTCTGCGACGAAGCAAGTGCGGAAGTAATTTTCTTTGGTAAAATCATAGGGCAAGAGCTCCGTTGGGCGAATGCGAATGATGTTCCATGTATGAAATAATTCATGCGAACTCACACCCAAAAGATCCGAATAAAGTCCTTCGCCCTCATCGTCCGGCCCCAGCACGATCATTGTGGAGTTGTGATGTTCGACGCCATGGTAAAAGGCGTTTGGCAAAATCAGGTTAAGGAAATGATATTCAGTTTCCGGAAACTCGCCTATTGTCGCAATCTGCTCACGGGAAAAACGGCGAAAATCGCGCTTAATGCGGTGCCAATTTGGTTTTAAGTTGCCATGCATCCATATCTTAAAATTTACGTCGTAAACTTTATAATGGTGTTCCTGTAAAGTTTGAGAAGCAAGCAACGGGCTGTCAACCAATTGGTAAAAGTCGATTGCGGATAAAAGGTTGCCATTTTTTGGCAATCCGCAGGCAATCTCATAACCCGCTGGTAATTCGAGTTGCACATTGTAAGGCTCGCCAATGCGCCCTTCGGTGTACATGCAGAAATTGATAAAATTGAGATACCATAATTCCTCGTCCACGTAACTGCTGCCCGCATTTTGAATGGCTGCATAATAGGTGTAACGGATTCTGACTTCTTTTTCGCCAGCCGTTGCAACCTGCCAGCGGTCTTTCGTTACTTTATGAAGAGCGAGTTTCTGATCTGTGGCGGAGATCGCTTCGATAAATTGAATATTTTTGGCAAAATTCTGTATTTCATATCGCCCGGGTCTCCACGCTGGCAGTTGAATCTCTATAAAATCGGAGTCAATTCCAGGAATCTTGTAAGTAATGTGTAATAAATGAGACTGCGGGTCAGATACGGAAATAGAATAATGCATAGATAATGAAGATAATTTGAGGAGTGTGTAGCACTAGTTAATGCACAAACCAAAATGCGGGATCGGTTCGTTACCAGTTACAATGTTATAAAATAAACGATTTTAATATGAAAAGTAAAATCCTCCTGTTATGCACGGTTCTGTTTAGCATTATAATCAGTCCGGCCGTAATGGCTCAAGACGATGAATATTACCGGCCAGACTCATTGAAAAAAGAAAAGCCGGAAGAAGTTGACCGTCCGCCCGTTGAAAAAAGTGATGTTGCAGAAAAGAGAAACGACGTAGAATTCAAAGACAAACCGGCAATTGACCGACTGCGGCTTGGCGGAAGCTTTGGATTGAGCCTTGGAACAGTCACAAACATCAACTTATCGCCCATGGCAGGTTATGAACTGACGGAAAAACTGGTTGGCGGAGTTGGGGTCACTGGGATGTATTTTAGATATAAATATTACGATATCAATACCATATATTACGGAGGACGCGCATTTTTAATGTATTCCGTTGTGCCGGTCGTTAATATCATTGCGGAAGTCGAAGCGCTCAATGTGGAAGGATCTTATCAGAAGCGGCAATGGCTGACTTCTCCGCTGGTTGGCGCTTCTTATTCACAGCCCACTGGCGGCCGATTTATCAAAGCGGTCCATTTCACGGCTTTGTTTAATTTGAATTACAATAATCAAATTGATCAATATAGCGGGCAAAACCTTTCACCTTACGGCAGCCCATTTGTTTTCAGAGTAACATTCCTGTAAGATTTGTTTTATACAATATATTAATGAACCACTGTGTAACGGCAGTGGTTTGATTTTTTACCACCAATAAAAAGCACGCTACATGCTGCTTTCATTTACTAACTGATATTATGGAAAATCCCGTTTTGATTTTTGGTGCCGGCGACTTAGGCGTTCAGGCATTGGATATATTTAAAAGAAACAATGTGCTCGTTTATGGTCTTTTGGATGATCATAAGGAGCTTCATGGCAAAGAGTTTGGCGATGTAAGTGTTCTAGGAAACACGGATGACGCTGGCTTTTTGAGCATCTTGGGCAGTAAATGCGAAGCTTTTGTGGCTATTGGGGAGCGTTCGGTTCGCGAGAGATTGGTGGAAACACTGACAGAAGAATACAAATCAATGCCGATTAATGCGGTCCACGACAGTGCATTGATTTCCGAAATGGCCACGATCGGACATGGCAACCTGATCGGCGCCAGAGTAACCGTTGGAGCAAAGTCAAAAATCGGGCATCATTGCCTGGTGCAAACTGCCGCCGTTGTGGATACATGGGCGCAAGTCGGCGATTATGTGACGATTGGAGCAGGTGCCATTGTTAATGACAGGGCTAAAATCGGCGATGGCGTATTCATCGGTTCAGGTGCAATTATCGTGGCTGGGATCGAGATAGGCAAGAATGCGCGGATTGGCGCGGGATCTGTTGTGGTTGAAAATGTGCCTGCAAAAGCCACTTATTTTGGCAATCCGGCACGTAAGATCTGACGCCAATAAAAATCCCCCATAGTTTTTTTATTAAATCGAAAGACATTACCTTTGCAGTCCTTTTGACAGAAAAAGTGAAAGAGCTAAGTAAATACAACATAGACATTTACGGTTTGGAAGACAAACAATATGCCTATGAAATGGAGTCGGGAGATGTATTTTTCCAAGAATTGGAACAGGATCTGATCGAGTACGGCCATTTTAAAACGCGTGTTGTGCTGAACAAATCGGCGACCATGATCCAGCTAAATTTCCACACAGTAGGAAGCGTAACGCTAACCTGTGACCGGAGCCTGGAACCATTTGAGGAGCCCATTGATTCCAACGAACGCATTATATTAAAGTTCGGGGACCACAATGAAGAGCTTACCGAGGAGATAGAAATTATCGATCGGAATACGACAAGAATTAACGTAGCGCGTTACCTATTTGATTTCATAGCGCTTTCGCTTCCATTCAAAAAGATCCATCCGGATTTGAGAGATGAGGAAGAAGAAATAGATCCATTGGATGAAGCAGACGGCATTTTGGTTTACTCATCAGAAACCGCCGAAGGTGAAGAAATTGAACAAGAAGAAAAAATAGACCCACGCTGGGAAGCCCTGAAAAAGCTAAAAGGCGAAGAGTAACGAGGCCAATGACCGTTGGTTTAAACCATCGGAAAGGACTAAAGGAAACGATAAGGAAGGAAAAAATAACCGTCGGTTGAAACCGCCGGAAAGAATAAAAACCAATGACCGTTGGTTTCAACCGACGGATAAAAACAACAAATAAACAATAGAAATAAAGCAGCATGGCACATCCTAAGCGGAGACACTCCACAAGCCGTCGCGATTCGCGCAGAGCACATGATTTCCTTACTGGAAAACAATTAGGCACTGATTCCTCAACAGGAGAAATTCACCAATTCCACCGTGCGCACGTTCACGAAGGAAACTTGGTTTACAGAGGCAAAGTTGTAGTTGAAAACTATAGCAAAACAGTTTAGTTTCAGTCGATGAGTATACCGATTTCGCAGCAGCCGTATAAAAGTTGTTGCGAAATTCTTTTTTACTACGGCACAACTGCTAAATTTACACCTTCGATTTCTTACTTATTAGTCTAAAATAACAGCGTGTAAATGAAAATTGCGGTAGATGCTATGGGGGGAGATTTGGCTCCACAGGCAATTGTTGAAGGGGTAATTCAAGCCTCTTCTGAGCTACCATCCGAGGCGAGAATCGTTTTAATTGGCCGTGAAAGTGCAATTTGGGACATTTTTAACCAACACAATTTCACTCCTACTAATATTGACGTCGTTCACGCAGAAGATGTTATTGAGATGGGGGAACATCCAACCAAAGCCCTTTCTCAAAAACCCAATTCCAGCATTGGAATAGGGTTCAAGCTTCTGAAAGAAAAAGAAGTAGACATATTCTGCAGTGCGGGTAACACAGGAGCAATGCACGTCGGAGCGCTGTTTAGCATTAAGGCGATCGAAGGAATATTAAGACCAGCCATTGCAGGATTTGTGCCACAGGTTGACGGCGGCTATTCTATTATGCTGGACATTGGCGCCAACGCCGATTGCAAGCCAGAAGTGCTTGCACAATTTGGAGAGATAGGCTCTCTTTTTGCTCAATATACTTTTCAAATTGACAAGCCTCGCGTGGCCCTGATGAACATCGGGGAAGAGGAACAGAAAGGTTCTCTTACGTCACAGGCAACCTATCCCCTGCTCAAACAAAATAAGCGAATTAACTTTATAGGAAATATTGAAGGTAAAGATCTCTTTACTAACAAAGCGGATGTAATTGTTACAGACGGCTTTACAGGCAATGTTTTATTCAAATTGGGCGAGTCGCTATATGAAATTTCAAAAACAAGGGGTTTCAGCGATGAATTTATAGATAAGACCAACTACGAATCCATTGGCGGAAGCTCTATAATTGGTGTTAATGGAAACGTCATGATCGCGCATGGAATTTCGTCTCCGTTGGCAATAAAAAATATGATCGGCTGGGCTTATAAACAGGTTAAGTCAAAAGCATATTTGCATATAGCGCAAGCATTAAGCTGATTTCTAAATGCTGACAACGACGAGATGAATAAACTGATATTGTCTTTTTTTACAAAACCTATTCGGATTTTGAATAGTTATATTTTATCATGACCCACATAAGAGCCTCTATAA
Source organism: Dyadobacter sp. CY326 (assembly GCF_021390515.1). Classification (GTDB taxonomy): domain Bacteria; phylum Bacteroidota; class Bacteroidia; order Cytophagales; family Spirosomataceae; genus Dyadobacter. The sequence goes on along the minus strand of NZ_JAJUXI010000009.1, from coordinate 120,004 downwards.
CAGGAATACAAGGGTATGTGCCTGATTATATTTTGACAAATGCCGAGCTGGAAACAATGGTTGCGACAAATGACGAGTGGATCGTTAGCCGCACCGGCATCAAAGAAAGGCATATCCTCAAAGGCGAAGGTTTAGGGAGTTCTCATATGGGTGCCGAAGCTGTTAAGGGATTGTTGGCCAAAACAAACACGCTTCCCAGCGAAATTGACCTGCTGATCTGCGCCACCACAACGCCCGACTTTGTTTTCCCATGCACCGCCAATTTAATTTGTGATATGGTGGGCATTAAAAACGTTGGAAGCTTTGATATTCAGGCTGCTTGTTCAGGATTTGTTTACGCGCTTACGCTTGGCTCTCAGTTTATTGAGACTGGAAAATATAAAAAAATCGTCATTGTCGGCGCTGATAAAATGTCCGCAATTGTCGATTATACGGATCGGAAAACTTGCATTCTATTTGGTGACGGAGCCGGCGCTGTGTTGCTTGAACCGGACACGGAAGGAAACGGGATCATTGATTCCATTATAAAATCAGACGGATCGGGTTATCCTTATTTGCATCAAAAAGGAGGTGGCAGTCGCTATCCGCCTACACATGAGACGGTTGACCAGAGATTACACCATGTTTATCAGGATGGTTCTCAGGTTTTTAAATTTGCCGTGACCAATATGGCTGATATTTCTGCCGAAATAATGGTGAAAAATGGCCTTTCGGGTGACGATGTTGCCTGGCTGGTTCCCCATCAGGCGAATAGAAGAATTATAGAAGCAACTGCAAACCGAATGGGCGTGGGAATGAATAAAGTGATGGTTAATATCCAGAAATATGGAAATACGACCTCCGCAACCATTCCATTGTGTCTTTGGGATTATGAATCGCAATTAAAAAAGGGCGACAATCTCGTTTTAGCTGCTTTTGGCGGCGGATTTACGTGGGGCTCCATTTATTTGAAATGGGCTTACGGAGAATAAAATATCAATACTAATTTTGGATTAAAATGGCAACTACCGCAGATTTGCGTAACGGATTAGTGATTCACTACAATCATGATCTATTTCAGGTGATTGAATTTCAGCATGTTAAGCCCGGAAAAGGCAATGCGTTCGTGCGTACTAAACTGAAAAGCCTTACATCAGGTAAAGTTTTAGACAACACATTCTCTTCTGGTGCGGGCATCACGCCTGTTCGTGTGGAAAGACATAAATTTCAGTTCTTATATAAGGACGAGGTTGGCTACAATTTCATGAATGCCGAAACATTTGACCAGGTTTTGATTGATGAGAAACTGGTTACGAATGCGGACTTGATGAAAGAAGGACAGGAAGTTGAAATTTTGATTAATACAGAAACGGACGCAGCGTTGCTTTGCGAATTGCCTCCTTTCGTAGAGCTTGTGGTAACTTACTCCGAGCCTGGCTTGAAAGGTGACACTGCCAACTCACCTAAGAAAGCAATCGAAGTTGAAACCGGCGCAAGGATCATGGTTCCTTTGTTCATTGAAGAAGGCCAGAAGATCAAAGTAGACACGCGCACTTACGACTACGTAGAAAGAGTAAAATCATAGCTCGACGATCACCCCACAGTTTAATCTTGACTAAATGGAAACCAAAGAAATTCAAAAATTGATTGACTTCATTGCCCAATCGGGACTGGATGAAGTGAATATTGAAACAACAGATTTGAAAATTAAAGTGAAGCGTTATGGTTCCGCCCCAACGGCATCATTGTCTTCATCACCCGCTGCTCCCGCACCGAGTTATGCGCCTGCAACGCCAACTACGGCTGTAACGCATTCCGCGCCAACTGAGCCAACGGTTTCCTCACCAACTTCTCCTTCAAACTTAATAACCATCAAGTCGCCAATGATTGGCACTTTCTACCGCGCTTCCAGCCCGGAAACTCCTGCTTTTGCGAATATAGGGGATGAAATTAATCCGGGAAAAGTGGTTTGTGTAATTGAAGCAATGAAACTTTTCAATGAAATCGAATCAGAGATTTCAGGAAAAATTGTGAAAGTTCTGGTTGAAAACGCAACTCCGGTTGAATTTGACCAACCTTTATTCCTAGTTGAGCCTGTATAAGGCAATGACCGATCTGTAAAACTTATTAGATTTCATGTTTAAAAAGATACTCATTGCTAACCGTGGCGAAATAGCCTTGCGTGTTATCAGGACTTGTCGTGAAATGGGCATTAAAACGGTTGCTGTGTATTCCACAGCGGACCGGGACAGCTTGCACGTTCGGTTTGCGGACGAGGCCGTTTGCATTGGCCCGCCGCCGAGCCGTCTATCTTACCTAAGTATTCAAAATATCATTTCAGCCGCCGAAGTTACCGGTGCTGACGCCATTCACCCTGGATATGGGTTTTTGTCTGAAAACGCTGAATTTTCTCAAATATGTGCCGATTATGGCATTAAATTTATTGGTGCAACTGCCGCTCAGATCAACGGAATGGGCGACAAGGCAACTGCCAAAGCAACGATGATCACTGCCGGCGTGCCGGTTGTGCCGGGCTCCGAAGGCTTGCTTGAATCGGTTGAACACGGTAAAATGCTTGCAGAAGGCATTGGTTATCCTGTTATTGTTAAGGCAACTGCTGGTGGCGGTGGCCGCGGAATGCGGATCATCAACAAGCCCGAAGAATTCGAAAAAGCGTGGAATGATGCGCGCACAGAATCTGCTGCTGCATTTGGAAATGACGGTTTATATCTTGAAAAATTTGTAGAAGAGCCACGTCACATTGAAATCCAAATCATTGGAGATCAGTTTGGTAAAGTTTGCCACTTATCAGAGCGCGATTGCTCCATCCAGCGTCGTCACCAAAAACTGGTTGAAGAAACTCCTTCCCCAATTATTACTGACGAATTGCGCGAAAGAATGGGAGCTGCCGCTATCAAAGGCGCACAGGCCATTGGTTACGAAGGCGCGGGAACAATTGAGTTTCTTGTCGACAAACACGGCGAGTTTTTCTTCATGGAAATGAACACCCGTATCCAGGTTGAGCATCCGATCACAGAAGAAGTGACTGATTTTGATCTGATTAAGGAGCAAATTAAGGTGGCAGCTGGCGAGCCTATTTCTGGTGTTAATTACACCCCAAAGCTGTTTGCAATGGAGTGCCGCATCAATGCAGAAGATCCAGCGAATAATTTCAGACCAGCTCCTGGCAAGATTACGAACCTGCATTTCCCTGGTGGCCACGGCGTTCGCATTGATAGCCATGTTTACAGCGGATACACCATTCCACCAAATTACGATTCCATGATTGCCAAGCTCATCGTGAGCGGACAGTCACGTGAAGAAGTAATTACTCGAATGAAGCGTGCATTGCAGGAATTCGTGATCGAAGGAATCAAGACAACCATTCCTTTCCACATCAAGTTAATGGACGATCCAGGCTTCAAATCCGGAAATTTCACAACAAAATATCTGGAAACTTTTGACTTCTCGACGCTTTAAGCGGAGACAATATTGAAAGGAAATGGCTGCCAGTTTCGCACTGGCAGCCATTTTTTTGTTTAGACTTACAACAACTAGTGAATCATCGCCAGCATTTTCTTCGTAGCGTCAAGTCCCTCCTTGATGGTCCTGACAGACGGCGTGCCGTGGTAATAACCTGCCAAGTGCAAAGTATCATAGGCTTCATTCAAGTAAGAAAGCAGCGTTTTGTTATGCTTCCGCAACCTGTTACGATAGTCCTCAATACTTTTTGGCTTAACAAACTTTTCTCCTTCCTTTTTGCTGAGATATTGATCAACAATCATTAACGCTGCATTGTAGGCGGTGCCGGAAGCCATTTGAACATATTTAATGTCCTTGTATTCACTCCCTTCCTTTTGTGCCTTTGTACTCAAAATCTCCCTAGCATTTGCGAGATATCTGTCAATTTCAGGATAATCCATGTGCGTGTATTTGTTCTTTTACTTTGTTTCTAGCATCTTCCCTAAGATGCTAGAAAGATAACACGTTTTGAAAAAACAAAAAAATAGCCCGACACTGGCCGGCTATTTGTATTTTCGATCAATATTTCAAACAGTCGCCGGCAGCGAATATGGTGCTCGATATTTTCTTGTCAAATATTTATTTGCATCATCATCATTTACAAATTTTTCTGTTTTTGGATCGAAGGTTAATGCTCTTCCGGTTCTGTATGCAATGTTTCCGAGGTGAGCGAGGCCGGATGACAAGTGGGCGGTTTCAACCGGGCCGTTCGCGATTTTTGGATCTTTGGCAATGACCGCGTCAATGAAATTTTTGTAATGATCGCCACCCGCTTTACGCGTCGGACCCGGCTTCTTATCCTTACCCAGAAACGTTTCATAAAAATCGTATCCTTTCACGACCATGTAACCCTCAGACCCGTAAAAGATATTTCCAATTCCAGTGCCACCTTCGTCATTGGTCATCCACGGACGCACTTCAAATTCAATGATCTTTTTTTCCTTTGGATAAACGAATGAAGAGCTTAGCACTTCGGGCGTTTCTTTCGCATCATTCCATAAAAACTTACCTCCCGAAGACGTGATTTTTTCAGGGAAACTATCGACCCCTAGTCCCCACATACACATGTCCGTTTCGTGAATCCCTTGATTGCCAATGTCTCCATTTCCGTAGTTCCAATGCCAGTGCCAGTCATAATGCACATAGTTTTTAGAAAATGGTTTCATTTCGGCTGGGCCAGTCCAAAGGTCATAATTTAATCCCGCGGGAACAGGTTCGGTGCCTCTGTCGCCAATATCGGGACGCCATTTATACACTAAACCTCTTGCCATATAAACGTTTCCAATGAGCCCATCGCGCAAATGCTTTACTGCTTCCTGCAACGCTTCTGAACTTCGCAACTGAACGCCGTGCTGCACTACACGTTTGTATTTGTGCGCCGCTTCGACCAGTTTTCGACCTTCGCTTAGATTGTGCGATCCAGGTTTCTCGACATAAACGTCCTTTCCGGCCTGGCAGGCCCAAATGGCCGCCAAGGCATGCCAGTGATTTGGCGTGGCAATGCTGACGGCGTCAATGGTTTTATCTTCAAAAACCTTACGCAGATCATTTTCAGTCTTTACTTTTTTTCCGGTTTTCTCTTCAAATTCCTTCGCTCTCGTTTGGAGAACATTGTTATCAGGATCACAGAATGTTGCCAACTCCACATTGGCCAAATTGCTAAACCCTTTGATATGGTCTTTTCCACGCCCGTTCAGGCCCAGAACGGCAACTCTTACCCGATCATTTGCTCCGAAAGCATTAGCAGGAATAATGTAAGGAATGGAAAGGGCGACTGCCGCGCTGGCGGAATTTTTGATAAAGTCCCTGCGCGAAACTTCGTTTTCTTTATTCATATTGGGGAAATTTAGGATGTCAGCGAGATGGCGTAGCGCCTTATCAGTGAGACGATTATTTACATTTATTCCCTTAATCACTGATATAGAACAATACTATTATTTTACAATTTTGTACTATCATTAATCACATGAGCTGGATAACTCCGTATGCGCTGACAGTGAGAATGGAGGCGACACTGATCCAGAAGAAAATGTCATACGTTAAGGATGGTTTCAGTGAGGCAGGAAGCTCCTTATAACGGAAAACCAGCGCCACGTAAACGATAAGCAGCAATAAAACGGAAGTTGCAATCCCGCCTAACAGGACCATAGCCACCGGCGATTGAATAAACAAAAATAGAATGCACCACACCGCCGGCAATATCCAGGATAAGATCCCAATGCTTTTGCGTTGTGATTCTGCTGAGTCAAATTTCATCCAACCCAACTGTCCAAAAGCATCGCCCCAAACGCGCGCCCAGCTTGCAGTTGCTGTGAAAAGTGTTGAATAAAGCACAAAAAATGCCCCGACCAGAAACAAGTCTTTCGCCCAGAGGCCAAGCGTTTCAGTGAAAATGCGAGACAAGACTTCGATCATTTCATAACCTTCCGGCACACTGCCTCCGCCGTGTAAAACTGCCGCACCGAGCAAGTAAAACGCCGCAGTGACCACGGTGTAAACGACCATAGACAAAACCGCGTCCAGATACATTACATTAAACCAGCCTTTTGCCCGCTCTGCCCATTCCTTTGTTCCGTCATTTGGGCCCGTGTAAGCCGCGTAACCCTTTTCAATACACCAATAATTGTAATACATAATCTCATCGCCACCCACGCCAGTGATCCCGAATGCGCCGAATGCAATGGCAACCAGACTGCCCGGCAACGAAAATTGAAGTCCTTCCTTCACTTGTTCCCAATGGATTGCATATTGCGTGCCCTGCAACAAGAAAAGTGAAATCAGAATGACTGCCGTGAACAGAATGATCATCACCAAAGAACCCTTTTCAACCGGCCCGTAATGTCCGCGATAAACCAGGAATGAAGTGATTAACACGGACAAAATAGCCCAAACATTCACTGAAACAGATGGCCAAGCCATATTCAGGACAATGGCAACGCCGCCGACAATCCCGCCGACCTGCAATAGTTTCAACCCTTGCAAAGAAAGCCACAGCCAAATGCTCCAATGCGCTTTTCCCAATTTGCGGCCAGGCAATTGATTGAAGTTGTGCATCATGAACGTTCCGGTGTAAATGGCGTTCTTACCAAATTCCAGTTGCAGCGCCACTTTCACCAAACAGCTTACGATAATGACCCAGAAAGTAATAAAACCAGCTTTGGCACCAAGTGCTGTTGTGGCAATAAGTTCACCGGAGCCAACAATGGCAGCTGAAAGTATGAAGCCTGGGCCGAGATATTTGAGCCTTCCTGCGAAGGTGACGGGAGGAGAAAGAATCCTGGTCATTGCACTGCTTTCTTCTGAAAAGCAACGGAATGGCCAGGACTACTTTTAATGCTATTTATTTAAAAACAAATCCAATATTAAAGATTTCCGACTGCCTGATGGATCTGCTTCACCGTGTCTTGGTAATTGTCTTCCCCCGGCAAGCCAAAAAGTGACTTCTCTTTAATGATCTTGGCGACATTCTCAGGCACCAGTTTTTCCCAGCCCGGTTCACCTCTTTTGATTTTTTCAAGCACACTATCAGTCGTAATGTGCATGTGTTCTTTGTTGTAATTCACAATGTCCTCAATTTTATCATTGATGACCAAATATTGAAATAATGGCCTCAAATGATCCGGAACGACGAAATTGGCACAACTGTAAACCGATCCGTCAGGTTGCAAGGTTGGGTAAATGTAAAGCTTGACCTTTCTGCTAAACAGCGTTGCAAAGGATTCCAAAATCCCGCCAGGAAGGAACTCGTAATGTTTTTCTTCAAAAATTTCCTGCAAACTCGGGCTTCCCAGCAGCAATCCTGCTTTTAATTTGGTAAGTCGGGATAGATAAGCGACAAGGCGATAATATTCGTGGTGATTGGAGATCATTACCATGTGCCCCAGCGAACAAAGAATGTCCACGCGATCCAGAAAGTCCTTTTCATCAATGTCGCGGTCGCCGCTTTTGAGGTTATGCAATGTAAGCTCTGAAATGAGCACAACTTTCGATTCATCCACATCCTCTTCGTCCAAAAATTGCTTCTGACCATTGCTGATCAGGTCAATGTGGACATTTGTAATCGGCCTTAACCGACCGCGCATCATCAGAATGTGCTTTTTGTACAATGCTTCCGAAGGCTGTAACACACCGCCGTCGCTTCCAAACAATGCTGCATCGGTAAACCCGTTTTTCACAAGTCTTAAACTCATCAGACGGTTATCCACCTTTGAAAAATCCGGCCCGCTGAAGCGAACCATATCAATTTCAATGCGATCTGTCGTCAAGTCGTCCATGAGCGACAGCAACAGAATTTCGGGCGATTTATAATAGAAAAAACAGCCATACATGAGGTTAACCCCAATAATTCCTAGTGCCTGCTGCTGTAGAATGTTCTCATCATCGCGCATCCGCACGTGGATCACGACGTAATTCGTCGGGCCCATTGGCGTAAGCTGAAACTGCAATCCAATCCAGCCGTGTGACTCATTGGTTTTTTGAAAATTAAGCGCAACAACCGTGTTAGCAAACGCAAAAAACTGACTTACTTCTCCCCTTTTCTCCGAAAGCCGCTTTTCCACAAGATTATATTCCCGGTTAAGCATCTTCATCAGGCGGGATTCTACCACATATCTGCCGCCCTCTTCCGTTCCATATATTGCGTCGCTGAAAGTCATATCGTAAGCAGACATTGTCTTCGCCACTGTCCCCGATGCCCCGCCTGCCTTAAAAAAATAAGCAGCTGTTTCCTGACCTGCCCCAATTTCCGCGAAAGACCCATAAATCCGGTGATCCAGGTTGATCCTCAGCGCTTTTTGTTTTGTACCAAGATTCTTTTCGTACATAACTGTATATTAGTAAGATGAAAAGCTATATGTGTAAATATAAGAAAAATCCAGTTAGCAAGTCATTGCCCTAAACCGACCTCAACTAGTAAAATGGAAAAGTTCTATAATTTGTTCACATACGGAACCCTTATGCAAAATTTTGAGAATCCATTTGCAGAAAGGCTTCGAAGCAATTCCGTATTTGAAGGGAGAGGTTACTTCCCTGGTTTTCTGTATCTGATTTCGTGGTTTCCAGGCGCAATTTACGAACCCGCGACTGACTCAAAAGTGCATGGAGAAATTTACCGGCTGTCTTCCCTGGAAGCCCTTTTAGTAGAACTGGACGATTACGAGGATGTTTTTGAAGATGAAAAATCGAGCTTATATCTGCGGAAAACCATTAGCATTACCAGGGAAAACGATGACACAATTGACTGCTGGGTATATCTTTACAATCAGTCAGTTGCCAACTTGCCATTGATCGCGGATGGACATTTTAGGGGTTAAGCCGATAAACGCTCACCGATAATGCGCAGTCCGTCCAATGTGAGTCTCGGGTCTATTTCTACAAATTCTTCTTCGAGTGTTTCAATAATGGAAGAAAGTCCGCCTGTTGCAACGGCAATGCATTCTCCTCCCAGCTCATCTTTGATTCTTTGCAAAAGCGATTTCACAAGTCCCTCATAACCAAGCAAAATACCTGCTTGAATGGCTTCGGTTGTATTTTTTCCAATGGCTGTTTTCGGCAAAACGAGCGGGACTTCGGGTAATTGCGCTGTGTTGGCAAAAAGCGCTTTGACCGCTGTAAGCAAGCCAGGCACAATGGCCACGCCAAGGATTTTCCTGTCTTTTGAAACCGTTGTAAACGTCAATGCTGTGCCAAAATCCACGACAACACAATTTTGCTGATAACGCGTTATGACCGCCACCGCATTGGCAATCAAATCGGCCCCAATCTCGTGCGGATGGTCGATGGCGATGGAAAGCTCCGGGAAAATGTCTGGCCCAACAACGATGATGTCATCACCAAACATTGACCTCAGCATTCTCTGAATAACGGGCGTCATGGCAGGAACCACGCTGCTCAGCACAACCGTTTCCACATCGCCAAACCATAGTCCGGCTTCCAAAAAATGCAACCGCAGCCTGGACTCATAATGCGACTCATTTTCCTGAACAAGCGACCGCATGCGCCAGATATATTCCCAGTCGCCCGATTGAGAAAGTCCAAAAACTGTGTCCGTATTCCCGACATCAACGGCTAAAAGCATAACAAAAAGTTTACAATTGCTGGCAAATTAAAGGCATTATTCAATAAAACTTCATCCCTTTATTCATTTCAGCCCGTTTCTTTTTTTGATAATCTATAATTTTAGCAAAAAATATAGACTAACGCCTACTGGCCATTTTATTTAGATCAAAAAACCCTGTTATTATAAGTTTATGCACCACTTCTATCGTTATTGGTCTGGCTTACTGATTGCTTTTCTGTTCCTTAACACACTCACATTGTGCGCACAAGCCGTTCCGGAATGGCAGGACCCGCAGATTTTCAGCATTAACACCGAAAAACCTCGCGCCGATTTCCTTCCCTTTCCCGACGAAAAAAGCGCATTGTCATTAGATAAAAAAACGCCTTCCGTGCGCTCTCTAAACGGAACCTGGAAATTCAAATGGGCTTCTCACCCCTCCAAGGCAATCCCCAATTTCTTCGATCCGAACATGCAGGATGCCAATTGGGACAACATTCCCGTGCCGTCCAACTGGCAGGTTGTGGGTGCAAGAGAAGGTCGCAAATATGACAAACCGATTGTCCCCGACGTCAAATATCCATTCAAAGCAACGCCGCCAAAGATAACCGCCGACACCAATGCGGTCGGCATGTATCGGACCACATTCACGCTTTCCGATGATGTCAAAGACAAGGAAATATTCTTGCAATTCGCTGGCGTTCAGTCTGCTTGCTATGTGTGGCTCAATGGCGTTGCGCTTGGTTATCACGAAGATGGCATGACGCCTTTTGAATTTGACATTACCGAAGATGTGAAGCAGGGACTGAACCATTTGGCTGTACAAGTGATCAACTGGTCGGACGGAAGTTATTTGGAAGATCAGACTTACTGGCGTCTATCAGGGATTTTCAGGGACGTGAATTTGCTTGTCCGCCCGAAAGTTGTGCTTGCTGATTTTTCCGTAAGAACGATTCTGGATGCCAATTATGAGCAGGCAACACTGAAACTTGGCGCTTTCGTAAAAAATTACACAACCCAGGCCATTCACGCGCATCAGGTTTTATTCACATTATATGATGCCAATAAAGCCGTGGTCGTGACACCCGTGAGTCAAGTGGTGGGAACGCTTGATCCTGCGAAAGAAGGGTCGGTGCGTGTCGACATTCCAATTCCTAATCCCGTCAAATGGACCGCGGAAACGCCTTATTTGTACACATTATCCGTCCAATTAATGAATTCGGACGGAAAAGTAATTGAAGCAACGAGCCAGCCGGTTGGTTTTCGGGACGTTAAGATCAAAGGCGGACAATTATTGGTGAATGGCAAACCGATCACCATCAAAGGCGTTAACAGGCATGAATTTGATCCCGAAACGGGGCGGGTGATCAGTCGGGAATCCATGATCAGGGACATTAAATTGATGAAGCTGCACAACATTAATGCGGTCCGGACTGCACATTACCCGAATGCTTCCGACTGGTATGACCTCTGTGATAAATATGGTTTGTATGTCATTGATGAGGCCAACGTTGAAAGTCAGGAACTTTGGAACAAGAACAATGCCCTGGCCACCATGCCGCAGTGGCGGGCTGCTTTTTTGGCAAGAGGCAATGCAATGATCGAGCGGGACAAAAACCACCCTTCGATCATTATCTGGTCTTTGGGTAATGATTCAGGAACGGGGCAAAATCTAGCAGACATGGCCGATTACATTCGCCTCGCTGATCCAACGCGACCGATCGACAAGCACCCAATCAGGCAAGGCGGTTTTGGTTTAAATTGGATGGCCCCGGCTCTAATCCTCAAAAAGCCTGATGGGACGCAATATTGGGAGCATCCTGCCGACACTGCGCGTTTAGACAATGGATTGATCAATCCCGATGGCATTCCCCAGCCAGACTTGAATGAGGTTAAAAAAGTTTATCAATATGCCAAGTTCGAAACACCCGACACGTTGCGAGCGGGTGAGAAAATGATCAGCATTCAAAATAACTATGACTTTTTACCATTGAATATCTTTGATTTGGTTTGGACAATTCAGGAAAATGGTAAGATCATTGGCAAGCCTGCCGTCATCAGCAACCTCAATGCAGCCGCAAAGCAAAAGCAGCAGGTCACCATTCCGTTCGAACTTCCCGCCTCACAAAAACCGAACGCACAATATTTTCTAAACCTGAGCCTTCGCCTCAAAGAAGCGACGACCTGGGCGCCGAAAGGCCATGAGGTTGCGTGGCATCAGGTGGCGATCGTAAAGCCAGGGCAGCCTGTTCCCAATCTCAGTCTTTACAATGAAAAGCCGCTTCGGATTGCGCAGATAAGCTCGGGCCGCGTGGCGGTAAACGGGTCAGATTTTGCAGTGACTTTTGATAAAAATGAGGGCATGATTTCTTTTAAAAACAAAAAGGAAGAAATGCTGCAAGTGGGACCTTATGCCAACTTCTGGCGCGTCCCGACGAATAACGATGAAGGCGGCGGCGCGAAAAGCTTTGCCTCATTTTGGCGGGAAGCGGGACTCGACACATTGGAAGTTGCGGGTTCAGAAATCAAAACGCAACGACTGACTTCAACCGTTTACCGCGTGACCATTGCCAAAACGCTGAAAAGCAAGACCGGCGAAATGGCCGTCATCACGGAATACGTTGTTTACGCAACAGGTGATATTTACGTAAAAAACACATTTACGCCGACGGGCACATGGCCCGCATTGGCAAAGGTCGGCACACAGTTTCGGATGCCTGCCACTTTCAACAAAACGCAGTGGCATGGAAACGGCCCGCACGAAACTTATGTTGACCGAAAAACAAGCGGCAAAGTCGGCATTTATAGCGGCACCGTTGCCGAGCAGCATTTCGCTTACATTACACCACAGGAAAACGGAAATAAAACCAATGTCCGCTGGGCTTCGGTGACCAATCAGGAAGGAATCGGGTTACTCGCTATCAGTGACTCACTTTTCAACTTTAACGTACATGACTATACGGATAAGCAGCTTTCGGCCGCAAAGAAACGTGGCGCTACGCTTGCACGAGGCTCCGAAACAGTCGTGAACATTGACCTTGCGCAGATGGGATTGGGTGGTTATGACAGCTTGTCGCCGCGAATGCATGAGCCTTATTTACTTCCTGCCAAAACTTACAGCTATGCTTTTAGGTTAAGGCCGATTGACAACACGTCGAATATTGAGCAGATTGCAGCTTATAAGCTTCCATATTCAGGCCAGGAACCGGGTTCAAACGTTACGACGAGCGTTGTTAATGACATTGCGGCTGTTGCGGAAGAGGAATTGGCGGAAGAGGAAGTTGTTGAGCCAGTGAAGAAGGCAGTCAGAAAGCCTGCTGTTCGTAAAGCGCCTGTGAGGAAAAAAAGTGCTTCGAGAAAAAAATCCTCGCGGCGGAGAAGAAGAAGGTAAGACTTTCCAGGTTTTCAAACCTGGAAAGTCTCTTTTTAACTAATAAGCTCTATCTCGGAGCAAGCACATATTGCGCTTTGACGCTGATGACTTGCGCTATTTTCACGAAGACAACCTGTGGAACTTCAATTTTATGATCTGTAAGCGGCACTTCGAAATCGGAGTTGATCGTGATTTTGCCTCCCGCAATGTTCATTTTACCTTTTATTGTCCGCTCTTTCGTAACGCCGTGCACGGTAAACTTTCCGGTTGCTGACACGTCATATTCGCCATCCTTCGTGTAATCCGGCGGATTAGTGACTTTTCCGCTGAATGTTGCGGTCGGATATTTGCTGGATTCAATGTAGTTTTCGTTGAAATGTTCCTGCATTAGCTTATTTGGAAAAACAAACTCCCGCATGTTCATCCGAATCGCCAGCTCGCTGTTCGCCGTGTTCAGAATCGCCTGGCATTTCTTATTTTCAGCATTCACATTTTCCAATGGCGTCTCCGAAGAAAACTTGGTATTTCCGGCGGAAGTGGTAAACATTCCTTGCGCCATAAGCTTGCGAGAAGGCAATGCGGAACCGAGCAAGGTTACGAAAACCATGCATAATAGGTGCAATTTCATAGTTTTTTGAATCAGTTTGCTACTTTCTTATTCTTCTTGTCGAAGCTGAATGTGCGGGAAATGTTGAATCCGTAATGGATGTCACCCTTGCCCCATGTGCCGGTTGTTTCGCCGATAAATTGCTTTTCGATCATTCCCAGTGAGTTGGTAAAATGCAGCTGAAAAACGTGTCCTCCCGTTTCAATGTCGACGCCAAAGGACATGGAATCATAATAGGGCGCATTCACGGTGTTTTTCTCCCGCGCAGTGTAAAAATACTCACCGTTGAGCGATACACGTTTGGAAAGCTTGTATCGTCCGCCAATTCCCAATGCGAGCAGCACTTTTTCATCTCCTAACACTTCCGGTTTGTTACGGTGCAGGAATGTGGGCGACAACTGCAATGAAAGCCTTTCTCCAAACTTTCGGGCGACCAGCACTTGGGCCGTGTAATAAAGTTTGTCCTGAAATTCGAGCTCCTTATTGATCGTGGCAATCCCCATGCCGCCAAAAAGCGTCACGGACACCGGAATATTTTTTGCACCGGAGCTTTGTTTCAGCACTTTTAGTTTACCAAAAAAATCATAAACCTTTTGCGATGTGCTCCTCCCGACGCCAATCATGAAGTCGTCGGTCAAGCCATATTCAAAACCCATTCGCATTGTGGCCTGGTCGAGTCCAAAAAACTGGTAAGCCCCGGAATTCAGCCTGCCAAAGCGGTGCGAGATCCGAAAGTCGAGATGCTTCTTTTTCATCGTTTCAACCGAATGTCCGTTCACCACGCGCGTGGATTTAAAAGTCGCAGCAACAGGCACGGTTACCATGCTATCCTGCTTCGAAAGTTCGCTAAGCAGGTCGTCCTGGGCATAGAGAACCGTTGTTGAACAAGTCAACAAGAAAATTAGGCGGAGTAATTTCATTGTTTTTTGGGCAGATTAAGCCGTAACTGTTAATGTATTTCCATCAGTGGAGAGCGAAGTTTTGTAGGCTCTCAGCGCGCTGGTGGCTGGGCCCTTTTCAACTGCTCCGGAAAGTGCGAATTCTGATTGGTGAGTCGGGCATTGAATGTCATTTTGCGCTTTTCTGTAACCAACAGGGCTTCCCTCGTGTGTACAGGTTTTGGACAAAGCCACATATTGATTTGCAGTTGAAAAAGCAACCAATACATCGCCAAAAATGATCGACTCACCTGCTGTTTTCAGCTTTTTAGTTGCATCATTAGTAAGGTCAACGGTGAAATTGATTGCATTGCCCGTCGTGGTTCCGGTTACACCATTAGTGCTTCCGCCTCCTGGGTTTGGCTCGGGATCGTCATCGCTCGAACCGCAGGCAGTCATGGTTGTTCCGAGGCAATAGAAAGCCATGAGTGTGGAAGTGCTCAGTCCCAGGCTTCTCAAAAATTCGCCGCGCTTCATTTTGTCTGCTTTAACGTTCTCCATTTTGAATATAAATTAGTAGTTATAATTCAGTAAGCGGCATTATTTGAAGGCGGGTGTATAGCGCAACGATATCCACATTCCCACAGTCGTGAGGTTCACTTTTCCGTAACCGACTCCTTTCACCGGGATACGGATGTAAGGCTCGGCAACGAGGGATAATTTTTGAGTAATGCTGCGTTCATAGCCGACAGACGCATTGATGTGGCTCAGCAGAAACCAGCCTGTTTTGCCTTTCCATCCTTCTTTTTGGTAATGAACGTATTTGGCATAGTGATATTTATATTGCTCTTTCTGAGCATAATACGAAGAAACTCCGGCTCCTACGAACAGCTTGGATTGTTCTCTTTGCATTACATTAAAGCGCAATCCCAGCGGAATTTCCAGCATGGTGCATTGACCATCAACCGCGTACGGCGTGTTAATTTTCGTAACGTAATCGTACAATTTGTATTCGTTTGCATTGGCAGAATACTCCTTCACACTCCGCACCACACCAGTTTGCAGATAGATTCTAGGCGACAATCCATATTCAACCAATAACGAAAATGCTGCTCCCGGTCTGGTGAAATTTTTAAATCCAACGGTCGACAAATCTGGTGAATATCCTAACCGCACGGCCCATTTGGCATAATCCTCAACCGGTTTTTCAGGCTTCACTGATTCTGGTTCAACTTCCGGAGCATCATATGCGACAACCGGACTTTCAGGTTGGTTTTTCCAATTCAATGGCCTGCTGGAAAGCAACCCCGCTGAAATCAGCATTCGCGTCTCGGCCTCAGCTGTATGCTCTTTCTGCTGCAAACGTTGCTCTGAATTTTGCGCCAAAGTCTGCTCTGAAAAAGGCTTAACATCAGACGCGACAGCCGGTTGATCACGCACCTGGCCAGAATTATTGGAAAATGCCCCGTCGCCTCCCTCCTGCTTTGAGCGGTTAGGCTCTAAGTACACTCCGCCTGTCTTAGACTGGCTCCGGGGCAATATTTTCCTGCGTTGGTAATCGGTAATGTTGTTATTGCTAGAAACAGGGGAAGCCGCTGGCTCCTGGGCTTGCCCTTCTTCGCCAGAAACAGGGGGAGCCGCTGGCTTCTGCACTTTCTCCTCTTTGCTAGAGACAGGTGAAGTCGCTGGCTCCTGGACTTGCTCTTCTTTGCTAGAAACAGGGGGAGCCGCTGGCTCCTGCGATTGTAAGCCCTTTATTGCTGCTACGTTCTGCTTTGTTTTTTCATTTTGTGAAACAGTTCTTTTGGTCATATAATAAGCCGCAAAGCCGATCGGGATTAGCAGCGCTAGTGCACCCAACGACCACCATTTTCTTAACCATCCGCCCGCGGTCTTTCCGTCGTGCCGGTCGAGCCGCTTTTTTAAACTATTCCAATCCTCCGGATCAAATTGTGGATCAAGCTCTTCTGATGACTTTCTGAAGAGCTTATCCAGTTCGTCATCTGGTAACTCTATCATAATCGCCAATATTTATTTTGGATAACATTTCTCTTAATTTTTCTCTTGCACGCGACAAATTCGACTTTGACGCCCCTACCGAAATATTCAGCTGGTCTGCAATTTCTTCGTGTGTATAGCCGTCTATGACCGATAAACTAAAAACAAGCCGATAGGCGGGCGTTAACTTTTGAATCAACTCCAAAAGCTCCTCATGGGCGAGCTTGCTGATCACCGTTTCATCAACGGTTACATGATCCGCAACTTCCACATCGTCAAACACATCCCGGCGAACTTCCTGCCTGTAATGATCCAGTGCTGTGTTAATCATAATTCTACTCAACCAGGTTTTAAATGAACGGCTTGTATCAAAACTGTCTAGTTTTGTAAAAACCTTATAAAAGCCATCGTTGAGTATTTCTTTCGCCTCTTCCCTGCTGCGTGTATAGCGTAAACATATACTCATAGCATAGCCGTAAAACTGTTTATACAACAGCTCCTGACTGCGGCGGTTTTTCTGTAAACAGCCGTCGAGTAGTTCAATAAGAACTGCGGAGGTATACTCGGGCATGCTATTCGCTATTTTATCACTTATACGCCGGAATCAAATTCACGGTTGCTTACAAGTTTGCAAGTTTTTTAGAATTTTTTACAACCCATTGAAAATGTTACATTTAAGCGCTCCTGATAATGTGAAATTTTCCTCTGCCTGGAGCCACTGTGCATTTATTCTTGACAATCATTTAAATTGCGGACATTACGCAATGTGCTTTACCTGACGCGTCAGGAAATTGATTATGATCGAAGATTCACCCCGCCAAAATATTGCCAGCACCCGGTTTTTAGAACTGGACGCATTGCGCGGGCTCGCTGCAATCATGGTGGTTGTGTTCCACTTTACCATCAATTCCAACAGCACATTGCTCGGCTGGGAATTCCGGTTTGGTGTAACAGGTGTTGATATCTTCTTCATGATCAGCGGATTCGTCATTTTCATGACCATTTCAAGGGTTAGGCATTGGCCCGACTTCCTGGTTTCACGCTTTGCCCGATTGTATCCCGCTTTTTGGTGCTGCATGCTGCTGACGGCGCTTGTCATGTTCTATTTTGAGCCGCATTTGCTCAGCGTTTCAAGGCTTCTTGCCAATGTCACAATGGCGTCCATTTTTTTTGGTGAAGAATACATGGACCAGTCTTATTGGACGCTGCTGGTCGAGCTGGTATTTTACTTTTGGATTTTTATCCTGCTCATCACTAAGAATACCAAAAACATCGTCGCGGCAGGCCTTTTCCTTACATTAGCAATTCTTGCATTCCACACGTTTTCAGGTCATTATATCAAATTCTACGAGCTGGCAACCAGGAAAATCGAGTTATTGAATCACTTTCCGCTTTTTTTCTCGGGCATCCTTTTCTATTTGATCAGAGACGGCAAAAATGTTTTCAGAAACTCAGCATTGATCCTTTTCAGCCTTTTTGCTGCTTGTTATTTGCATTATTACGGAGGCCGGTCGCAATATCACGTGACGCCAATGGAACATTATGCTGTTCTGGCGTTTTATCACATTGTTTTTGCGCTTGCAATTTTTGGCAAACTCGCATTCCTCAACAAATCCGCATTGCTTTTTTTTGGCAAAATTTCCTATTGTCTTTATCTAATCCATCAATATGTCGGCATGCGGCTTTTAGCAATTTTGACGGACACCTTGCACTTAAACATTTATCCTGCGCTGCTCATAACCATTGCTTTTGTTGTCATCATTGCCTTTTTGGTCAATAAACTGATCGAAGCTCCCGCTAATAAGCTCATCCGCAATGCTTACAAAAAGCGGTCGGTGAAAGCGCAGAATTCTTCTTCCAAGGAAGTTGCAGTGCAATAGTTTCCCTATCTTACTTACTTTTGCAGCCTCACCGCGCATATTTGAATATTATTCTCAAAATATGTGTTACCATATGCACTATATCAAATTTTAATGGCCGACAGTGACACAAATCCCGAACAGACATCGCCTTTTGCGGTGAGAAAAATAAGCTGGCAGGGGCTTAAAACGACGCTTGATCTTCTAAAATATCTCCGGCCTTACCGGGTCAGCTTTTTCATAGGGCTCATATTTCTTGCACTTTCCACCGCCACATCGCTTGCATTTCCCAAATTAGTCGGGAGCATTATCGAGGTTATCGAAGGCAAATCGCCCTATACGATCAATCAGATCACCCTATTCCTGTTTCTCGTCTTGATTTGCCAGGCCGTGTTTTCCTATTTCAGGGTTTATCTTTTTACAAAAGTCAGCGAGCTGGCGATGACCAACATTCGGTCAGATGTTTTTACCAAAATCATCACATTGCCCATTTCATTTCTGGAACAACGCCGCGTGGGTGAGCTGACGAGCAGGATTACATCCGACGTTTCTCAGCTGCAAGGATTGCTTTCCTTCACATTAGCAGAGGTTTTCAGACAAGTTGCGACTTTGATCGTGGGTGTTTCCATACTTTTTTACACTTCATGGAAACTTACCCTTTTCATGCTGGCCACATTTCCCGTTCTGGTTATCGCTTCTGTATTTTTCGGTCGCCATCAACGCCGACTTTCTAAAAAAGTGCAGGATCAGCTCGCTGCGGCCAATGTGGTTGTGGAAGAGACTTTGCAGTCTGTTAATGTGGTCAAAGCATTCACCAATGAGCCGCTGGAAGTGAATCGTTATCAGGCGATATTGAAAAAAGTGGTGGACCTTTCACTTTATGCAGCAGCATTCCGCGGTGGTTTTGTTTCGTTTGTCATTTTCGCACTTTTTGGCGGGATCGTCGGCGTGATCTGGTATGGCGCGGGATTGGTTCAGGCGGGCGAATTTGGGCTTTCTGATCTTTTTACATTCATTCTTTACACGACATTTATTGGCGCTTCCATTAGCGGGATGGGCGATTTGTATGCGCAGATAAACCGCGTTATTGGCGCTTCGGAAAGGATTTTCGAAATATTGGAAGAAACTCCGGAGCTTGATCTTGAAACGGCCAGAAATGTTTCTGCCAGTCCAATCGAAGGAAATATCGTCTATCAGGACGTTCATTTTTCTTATCCTTCCCGCCCCGACCTCCCGGTGTTGAAGGGCATTTCATTTCAAATCCGTGCCGGTGAGAAAATCGCTTTGGTTGGTTATAGTGGAGCCGGTAAGTCGACGATTATCCAGTTGCTTATGCGCTTTTACGATCACCAGACGGGCAACATTCTCATTGACGGCAAACCGCTGACTGCATTCGGCTTAACGGAACTTCGGAAAAACATTGCTATTGTGCCGCAGGAAGTGATGCTTTTTGGCGGGACTATTTATGAAAACATTTCTTACGGCAGGCCGGATGCTTCGCGGGAAGATATTTACGACGCCGCAAAACGCGCCCACGCGCTGGAATTCATCGAAACTTTTCCAGAAAAATTCGAAACCGTCGTCGGCGAACGGGGCATCAAGCTCTCCGGAGGACAGCGCCAGCGCATTGCCATCGCCCGCGCAATTTTAAAAGATCCTAAGATTTTGATCCTGGACGAAGCAACGAGCTCATTGGATGCCGAATCAGAAAAACTGGTGCAGATTGCCCTGGATGAACTGATGAAAAACCGCACGACAATCGTCATAGCGCACCGTTTGGCAACAATCCGGAAGGTGGATATGATCTATGTAATCCGCGAGGGCCGCATTGCAGAATCGGGCACGCACCAGCAATTAACGGTTATGGACAATGGTTTGTACGCAAATCTGATCAAATTGCAGTTTGAAACCGCAGACAGCAATTGATGGAAAACAGCAGCATAACCCACAAATCCCCACAAGCATTTTTTGAATCCGAAAAAAACAAAGCTGGCATTGCAGAAGCCGATGCCTTGAAAAACTTCAATCAGCTGGCCATTGCGAGGTTGTTCGTTTTTTTCTCGATAATCTTCTTTCTATGGCTTTGGAATAACCAAAATCAGCCGCTTTGGGGATTAGTCGCATTCGGTTCGCTGTTTATTTTCTTGATTTCCATGCGTCGCCAGCAAGCGGCGCGCAAGTTGCGCGAGTTCCAGCGAAACCTGGGCATTATCAACACCGACGAGCTCAACAGACTGTCATTCCGCTTCACCAGATCAGATTCAGGATTGCAGTTTCAGGAAAAAGAACACGCATTTGGCAGCGATCTGGACATATTTGGCGATTATTCGCTTTACAAGCTCCTGAACCGGACGCGCACTGCGGAAGGAAGCCGACGACTTGCGAACTGGCTGAAAAACCACGCAGATGTCAAAGAAATCAAGCTTCGCCAGGAAGCGGCCGCCGAGTTTGGCAAGCATCCTGAATTGATACAGTCATTGGAAGCGACAGCATTGCTGCACGAACATGCTGCGGAGCATCTGGGTGATTTCAGGAGCTGGTCTACGGAATTCATGGATAAAAAACTGGCCTCGCTTTTGCCCTTTCGCTGGTTTAGTGTCATTACAGTCGTCGTTGCCATCCTTTATTTGGCGTCTGTTTTGCCAGCTTTCACCTTGTTATTGTGCATTGCAGTGAATGCCGTGCTGATCGCGCGGTTTAAGGCCTACGTTGAATCCGTTACCAACCGGACAGCCGAGTTAGGGAAAACATTGGTTTCCTATGGCGAAATTCTGGAAGTGGCGCAATCCTTTCCTTATCAGTCGCAATGGTGGCTCGATCGCAAAGTTCGCATTGCGGATTCTTCCAACGCGTTGAAGCAAGTTGGGACACTTTTTGCGAGACTGGATTATCGAAATAATATCTTTTTCTCACTCTTTGTAGGCATTCCAACGCTGTGGGACATTCATTGTCTTGCAGGACTGGAAAGCTGGAAACAAACTTATCACGACAAATTAGCGGATTGGCTGGAAGTCCTTGCGGATGCGGAAGCAATGAACAGCCTGGGCGGACACGCGTTTGCGAATCCTGCATACATTGCTCCTAATGTTGTTGATTCCCCTGAATTTCAAATAAATACAACTGAAATGGGCCATCCGCTCATTCCATTGGATCGCCGCATCAGTAACGATTTTCAAGTTTCCGGAACGGGTCATACGATATTGGTGACGGGCTCCAATATGTCGGGGAAAAGCACATTCTTGCGCACCATTGGGCTTAATTTTGTGCTTGCGCAAATGGGCGCTGTGGTGAGTGCCAAAAGCTTTGTATGTTCGCCAGTGCGCGTTTTCAGCAGCATGCGGACGCAAGATTCTCTCGAAGAAAGCACTTCGTCTTTTTATGCGGAGTTAAAAAGGTTGAAAAGACTGCTGCAATTGGCTGACGAAAATGACTCCGCACCTGTATTCTATTTATTGGATGAAATTTTAAAGGGAACGAATTCCTCCGACCGCCATCGCGGCGCCGAAGCATTGATCCGGCAATTACATTCAAAAAAGGCATCAGGACTGGTTTCCACGCATGATTTGGAGCTCGGAGAATGGGGCGCGACAGAAAATTATGTCCATAATTTCCATTTCAGGTCTGATGTTGAAAATGGGCAATTGCTGTTTGATTACAGGCTGCACAATGGCATTTGCAAAAGTTTCAATGCGTCGGAATTGATGCGTATGATGGGTATCGACATTGAGAAATAATGTTCTGCCGGGTTTTGCGTAACTTTACAGGGCACAATTACGTTTCTTAATTCTGATAGTGGATTAAGGATTTTAATAATTAGATTTAGTTCTTTAATTAATAACAAATAACGATCACTGAAACCTGAATGGAAGTATTAATAATGGCAGGACAGCTCATTCTGGGCTTATCAATCTTGGTAGGTTTGCACGAATGGGGGCATATGTTTGCTGCGAAAATGTTTGGGATGCGAGTTGAAAAATACTTCATTGGTTTTCCTCCGAAGATATTCAGCTTTCAAAAAGGAGAAACGGAATACGGCATTGGCGCCATCCCGCTGGGCGGTTTCGTCAAAATATCGGGCATGATTGACGAGTCTATGGATACGGAGGCAATGAATAAGGAGCCTCAACCTTACGAATTTCGTTCAAAACCAGCGTGGCAACGTTTAGTGGTAATGTTAGGAGGAATTATCGTCAATGTGATTGTCGGCATTTTCATTTTTATCGTAATTGCTTATAATCAGGGAGACAAATATCTTTCCAGCACGGAAGTTAACAAATACGGAATCGTAGCGGGAGATCTTGCCAAGGAAATCGGTCTGCAAACGGGCGATAAAATTGTAAGGGTCAATGGCAAGCCTTTCACCAATTTTGACGAGTTGGGAAGCTCGGAGGTTTTGTTGGGAAGCAACAGCTCTTACACGGTTAACCGCGCAGGTAAGGAAGTTGAGATCGATATTCCAAATAATTTTATTGAGAAATTGTCTGATCCTGAGGAGAAAAGAAGCTTTATTCGTCCATTGGAGCCATTCAAGATCGGAGAAGTTGTTGCAGCATCGCCCGCTCAGAAAGCAGGTTTGCAAACCGGCGACAAGGTTGTTTCGATCAATGGTCAGCCAGTTCAGTTTTTCCACGAATTGCAGGCTCAGCTGCAAAGTTTAAAAGGCAAGAAAGCGGCGATTGTAGTGCAGCGCGGAGCAGAGAACAAAACGCTCGACGCAACCGTGGATGAAGACGGAACATTGGGTTTTTATCCAGAAAGTCTGCTGAATTACACGGCCATTGAATATACATTGCCACAAGCCGTTGCGGTTGGGACAGGCGATGCGTTTAATGTTGTTTACAATAATATCAAAGGTTTTGGTAAAATATTCAGAGG
The DNA here is from genome assembly GCF_021390515.1 of Dyadobacter sp. CY326. Lineage (GTDB taxonomy): Bacteria > Bacteroidota > Bacteroidia > Cytophagales > Spirosomataceae > Dyadobacter. The sequence continues at coordinate 96,858 of NZ_JAJUXI010000009.1, read as the reverse complement.
CGAAGTTTCTGCTTCCAAGGCACTTAGCGGACCAATTGGCATTGCCCGTATGTTCGGCGGCGTTTGGGATTGGAGCCGTTTCTGGTATTTGACAGGCCTGCTTTCCATGGTGCTGGCATTCATGAATGCATTGCCCATTCCGGCATTGGACGGTGGCCACGCGGTGATTCTTTCTTATGAGATCATTTCAGGCCGCAAGCCTTCCGATAAGTTCCTTGAAAATGCTCAGAAAGTCGGCATGGTGCTTTTACTTGGCCTGATGGCTTTTGCGATATTTAATGATGTTTGGAAAGCTGTTTTTTAAAATATTTTTGAGTAAAAAGAAGGAAAGCAGAAAGGGCCTGGCGCTCTTTCCTTTCCTTCTTTTTTGCTTGTTGACCTTGTCGTCTTCCGTTCACGATTACCATGTGAGCGTTACGCAGATGCAATATAATCCTGCTATCAGGACATTCGAGGTAAGCATTCGCATGTTCACCGATGATTTGGAAAAAGGATTAACACAAGGAAATGACAAACAGCGCGTTGTGATAAAAAACGACGACAAAAATGATCCATTGGTCGAGCGATATGTTCTCAAATCGTTTGTGTTGATGGACAGTCAGAAAAAGCCGGTCGCGATCAAGTATGTGGGGAAAGAGCAAGAGGAGGATGCAACCTGGGTTTATCTTGAAATTCCATTTCAGGGCCCGCTGAATGGGTATAAATTACAAAACAGCACACTTATGGAAGTTTTTGATGATCAGGTTAATATGACGAACATCAAAAACGCGTCCGAAAAACGCACATTCCTGTTTAAAAAGGGACAAACTGTACATATTCTTTAACCGAAAAGCGGTTATCAAAAAGCCTGACAGAACCGTTGTTGGCATGGCTATTTTGATTAATGTTCCCTTTCTTTTGAAAGTCATTATTTATATATTGGGAAAAGATTATCTGTCAATTTGACAGAACGCCTATGAAATTTGAACCTTCTGACTTATATAGTCGGCTTCTCATGTCTGATTCAGATATGGATAGCCTTGAAATTGTCCCACTTGGTGGCCCTGACGGCTCCGACGAGCCTTTTGAACTCCCTGAAGAACTTGCGATACTGCCAATTAGGCAAACAGTGCTTTTCCCCGGAATGGTCATTCCCGTTACCGTAGTGCGCCAAAAAGCGATTCGTTTAGTAAAAAAAATATACAGGAATTCTGACATCAATCAACGCATACTCGGCGCAGTAACACAGGCCATTCCGAATAAGGAAGACCCTACTGCTGAGGACCTTTTCAATGTTGGAACAGTTGCTCAAATCCTGAAAATGATCACCTTACCAGATGGCAATGTGACCATAATTGTGCAGGGGAGACAGCGTTTCGAGATCAAAACCATTTTACACGAAGAACCATATCTGACTGCCCAGGTAAAAGCAATTGACGACTCATTTGTTGGCCCGACCAAGAAAGAATCGAAGGCACTTTTGCAGTCATTGCGTGACGGTGCACATAAGATCATGCGTCTGAATCCGGAGATTCCTCAGGAAGCGCGGATTGCACTGGATAATATTGAAAGCCCGATTTTCCTCATCCATTTCCTTTCTTCGAACATTAATGTAGAAGTTGCCGATAAGCAAAAGCTGCTGGAAGAGCGGAATGGCCACAAGCAAGCCACATTGCTGCTTCAATACATGATGCGGGAAATTGAAATGCTGGAATTGAAAAGGGAAATTCAGACCAAAGCAAGCTCTGACATTGACCAGCAACAGCGCGATTATTTTCTGAGACAACAAATAAAAGTCCTGCACGACGAGCTGGGAATGGACAGTCCGGAACGTGATCTGGATGAAATCCGCTTGAAAGCAAGTCAGAAAAAATGGTCGGATACGGTGCGTGGCCACTTTGAAAAAGAATTGACAAAATTACAACGCATTAACCCAATGGCGCCCGAATATCCGGTGACCATGAATTATCTGGAAATGCTCGTCGATTTGCCTTGGGGACAATATACAAAAGACAATTTTGATCTTGTCCGTGCGCAGAAAGTGCTTGATGCGGACCATTTTGGTTTGGAAAAAGTGAAAGAACGGATCATTGAATATCTGGCCGTTTTAAAGCTGAAAGGCAACTTGAAAGCACCGATTCTTTGTCTTTATGGGCCTCCCGGGGTCGGAAAGACATCATTGGGAAGATCCATTGCAAAAGCATTGAACCGCGAATACATTAGAATGGCGCTTGGAGGCGTGCACGATGAGGCGGAAATTCGCGGTCATAGAAAAACATACATTGGCGCAATGCCGGGAAAAATCATCCAGAACATTAAAAAAGCGGGTTATGCAAATCCTGTCTTTATTCTGGACGAGATTGACAAAGTAAGTTCCGATTATCGCGGCGATCCTTCTTCGGCATTGCTCGAAGTGCTTGATCCTGAGCAAAATTCCTCATTTACAGATAATTACCTGGAAGTTGAATACGATCTTTCCAAGGTTTTGTTTGTGGCAACAGCCAATGCACTGGACACCATTCACCCTGCATTGCGCGATCGGATGGAGATCATTGAAATGACTGGTTACACGATCGAAGAGAAATTGCAGATCGCAAAACGTTATCTGGTTCCGAAACAACGCAAAGATCACGGGCTGAAATCAACTGACATTAAAATTGATGATTCGGCGCTGACTAAGATCATTGAAGGTTATACGAGAGAATCCGGCGTTCGGAATCTGGAACAAAAAATCGGCTCGGTTGTCCGCAAAATCGCGAAATCCGTTGCGATGGAGCAGGAATATCCGAAAACCATCAAGCCGGAACAAATTGAAAAATATCTTGGCGCAGAGATTTTTGACAAAGATCTTTATCAGGACAATGATTTTGCTGGCGTTGTAACCGGCTTGGCGTGGACTTCTGTTGGTGGCGAAATTTTGTTCATTGAAACCAGTCTGAGCCGCGGAAAAGGAAACCTTACATTATCCGGCCAGCTGGGTGATGTCATGAAAGAATCTGCCGTTGCCGCATTGTCATATCTCAAAGCGAATGCCGACCGATTAGGCATTGATTACCGGATTTTCAATCATTATGATCTTCACGTGCACGTGCCTGCTGGCGCTGTGCCTAAGGACGGACCTTCTGCGGGGGTGACGATGGTCACTTCTATGGCCTCGATTTTCACGCAGCGCCGGGTGAAACCATTCATCGCAATGACAGGCGAGATCACATTAAGGGGTAAAGTTTTGCCTGTGGGCGGAGTGAAGGAAAAGATTCTGGCGGCGCGTCGCGCGGGTGTAAAGGAAATCATCCTTTGTGTGAAAAACCGCAAGGATGTAGAAGAAGTGCCTGCCAATTACATTAAGGATCTGTCGTTCCATTATGTGGATCAGATCGATGAAGTTCTAGAATATGCATTGCTTCCTGAAAAAGTGAAAAATGCGACCAAATTCATTTTCCCTGACGAGAAAAAAGAAAAAGAAGAAAGCGGATACGTGACTTTGGATGCTTAGGACCGTATTAAAAAAAATATACATTTGAAGTTCAAAAAGGCGCCCTCGGGTGCCTTTTTTGCATAAGGGTTTGTAATTCAAAATGACGTCCACATATCAACAACTTTCCATTCATAAGATGTCCTTATCACAGCTTTCCCCCGAACTATTGGATCAACGTCCCGATCTTCTGCCAAACCATACAAATCTGCTTGCGCTGCCTGAGAAGATCATTCAGTTCGGCACTGGTGTGCTGTTGCGGGGTTTGCCGGATTACTTTGTGAATAAAGCCAATCAGCAAGGGATTTTCAATGGACGGATTGTAGTGGTTAAATCCACAAACAGCGGCGGAACAGACGCTTTTGAGTCACAAAAGAATGTTTTTTCACACAGCATTCGCGGCATTGAAAACGGAAATCATGTCGATGAGCTGGTAATTAACACTGCAATCAGCCGGACCATTTCGGCGAATGTCAATTGGGCTGAAATTCTACAATGCGCCCATAATCCTGAATTGAAGATTGTCATTTCCAACACAACGGAAGTGGGCATACAACTCACAGAAGACGACATTTTTGCCAGCCCGCCCGCTTCCTATCCAGGAAAACTAACGGCTTATTTATACGAGCGTTTCAATGCATTCGGCGGAAGTGCCGATTCAGGAATGGTCATTATTCCTACTGAACTTATCGTAAACAGCGGTCAGAAACTGCGCGACATTGTTTTTGAACATGCAAAAAGGCATAATCTGGACGAAAAGTTTGTCCAATGGCTTGAAAAACACAACCATTTTTGCAGCTCGCTCGTGGACCGCATTGTGCCTGGCAAGCCTGATGCTGAAACAGTGTCACTGATTTCTGAAAAACAGGGTTATCGCGATGATTTGCTGATTGTTTCAGAAGTTTACAGACTTTGGGCCATTGAAGGAAGCGAGTATGTTCGCTCTGTGCTAACCTTTGCCCAGGCCGACCAGGGCGTGGTTATTGAGCCCGACATAGACCTTTACAGAGAATTAAAATTGCGGCTGCTCAACGGCACGCACACACTCGCATGCGGACTTTGCTTCCTGCACGGTCTGGACACGGTAAGCGAAAGCATGCAAAATCCCGAAACGGCTGCATTCATCGCCGATGTTATGCTGGAAGAACTCGCCCCGGCAATTCCCTATCCAGTCGATTTGGCGCGGGCTCAGGAATTTGGCAATCAGGTTTTGGACCGTTTCCGTAATCCCTTTATCCGGCATCAATTGATTTATATAACCGTCCAATACACGGCCAAAATGAAGCTGCGCAACATTCCTACGCTGCTTAACCATTATAAAAGTTCGGAACAAGCACCGGAACTGTTCGCAAAAGGCTTTGCTGCATTTTTAAAATTCATGAAACCCGTTGTGCACAACGACGGCAGTTATTTTGGCGACCGTGATGGACAATCCTACCCGATCCGCTGCGACTCAGCGCCTTACTTTGATGAAATATGGCAAACGGCTTCGTCGCCATTGGATTTGGCAGCCAAAGTTCTTGCTGACGTGACGCTTTGGGACACAGATTTAACGCTGCTCCCGGGCTTTTTGGACGCCGTGCAATCCCATATGGTCGATCGCGATGCATTGGATACAACATTGCGCATTGTTCCGGGCGCTGATGCGCCGAACATTGACATTAGTTAGCACTCCAATCTCTCAACTTGTCATACAGCGCTTGCGAGGCGACTGCATCTGAGCTGTAATAGATCTGATCCGTTTTTGTTGTGATAAACAAGAACGGATTTGTTTTTTTATTGACAAAAAGCTTCACCGACCGTCCGTCTTTCGTTACAAAAGCTCCCTTTGCAAAATCACCGGCCGCAAACCCGTTAGACTTGTAAGAAATGGGTGGAAGCGCCGGAACCAGTTCAACTTTCGAAATATCCGTTTTATTCAATTTCAGGCCGTATATGCCTTTGATTTCGAGTTCGTTGGCTGTCAATATCAGCTCGCTGTTTTGCAAGCTTGAATAAAGCTGCAAGCTCACGCCAGCTGTGATGACGATCAAAATTGCCATGATCACATAGGTCGCCGAGCGCTGACCAGTGGTTCCGCGATAAAATGTGCTGCCTTTTGCGACAAGAAAAACATAAGCAAGAATCGGATAAATAATGATGAAAGCTCCAGCCCAGTTGTTGTTGATCAGCTTCATAATGAAGAAACCGGCAAGTAATGTGGCTCCTAAAAAGATGTGGAATTTCCTAAAAAACCGGATATAGGAAGTGATATCCATCTTTGCGCGGTCAGCTTCGGACATGGTGTTGTAGCCCGACAAGATATATTTTGCATTACCGGGCGTGACCAGAAAACCAAGCGATGTAAAAACAACTGATAAAATGATGGCGGCCAACAACATAGCTTTTTGATTAAGGAGGTAAAATTTACTTTTTTCAAATTCAAGTAAGCACTGGCATTATTTTTTGACCCGTAGCTTATTGCAATAAATATTAATTTCCGAATACTTAATTAAAACGTGAAAAGATCTGTAAAAATACTGCTGGGCATTGTCATTATTTTAATCATTGCCCGACTGTTGCTCCCCTATTTTGTGGTGCGTTATGTGAACAAAGTGCTGGCCGATATGGATGGTTACACAGGACACATTGACGACGTGGACATTCACCTGATCCGCGGTGCGTATCAGATCGATGGCATGAACATCCGCAAGGTGAATGGCAAAATTAAGGAGCCATTTATCCTGATCCCAAAGATGGATTTGTCGGTGCAATGGGAGTCATTGATGAAAGGAAAGCTAGTCAGCGAAGTGGAATGCTATAATCCGGAGATCAACTTCGCATTTAGCAGCAGTGAGGAAGCAAGCCAGACGGGTGCCGAAACGGATTGGACAACCGTTATCAAGGACCTCCTTCCCATCGAAATAAACCGTTTCCAGGTCATTGACGGCAAAGTGGACCTCACGAGTGTTGTGACGCAACCAAAGACAGATCTTTCGTTAAAAAACTTCCAGCTCGAAATCGCGAATATCCGGAATGTCGAAGAACAAGGAAAAACCTTTCCTTCACCCGTAAAGGCAACCGGCGATCTGCCTGGTTTTGGGGGAACAATGCTGTTCACGGCCAACATGATGCTGTTGAAGCAAATTCCGGACTTTGATTACAATATGAGTCTGAAAGATCTTCAACTGGTGAAGCTAAACAGTCTCGCCCGCCAATATGGAGACATTGACTTTGAGAAGGGAACATTGAATGTTGTGAGCGAAATGAGGATGGTGGACGGGAAGCTGGAAGGCTATTTGAAGCCGTTGACCAAGGACATGAAGATCTTTAAAATGAAGGAAGAGAACCGCAAAGTGAGCCAATTCTTTCGGGAGCTGCTGGCCGAGGGCGGTGCTTTTGTTTTGGAAAATAAAAGAAAGGATCAGGTTGCAACACGCATTCCGTTGAAAGGAACGGTTGGCGAGATCTCCACAGATTTTTGGCCCATTCTCATCAATGTGCTTCGCAACGCATATGTGGAGGCTTTCAAAGCTGAATATGACTCATCGATGAGTGTCAAAGACACCATTAAGGAGGTGAGAAAGGAACGAAAAGAAAAGCGTAAAGAGCGGCGCGAAGAGCGAAAAGAAAAGCGAGAACGCAAGAAAGCGGAACGTAAAAAAGATTAGATTCCGCTTTTGAAATGTCTTGAATACTTAACTTAAATGGTTTCTCTGAACTTGGCAACCAGCGCAATGCTTTCCGCAACTTTCTGCTCGATCCAGGCATAATTCCCTTCGCCTATAATGTCTTTTGGAAAGAGATTTGAACCCAGACCAACAGCATAAGCGCCCGCGCCAAACCATTCGTTAATGCTTTCGGCCGTCGGCTGGACGCCGCCTGTGACCATGATTTTAACATTGGGCATCGGGCCGCGAATGGCACGGATGAACTTGGAACCAACAACATCGCCAGGGAATAATTTCACAACTTCGGCGCCTGCTTGCTGGGCATTGTATATTTCTGTAAGCGTCGAAACGCCGGGAATCCAAGGGATATTTGCTGCTTCACAGGCCTCTCCTACCGCGGGGTTCAGGCAAGGCGTCACTATGAAGTCTGCGCCAGCTTCAATGAACTTTTGCGCTGTTTCTGCATCGTAAATCGTTCCTATGCCCATGGAAAGTCCAGGCAGACTTTCTTTCGTGTAAGCAACAAGTTCAGTGAAAACGGTGAATGCATTGTCCCCGCGATTGGTGAACTCGAATGCACGCGCGCCGCCTCTGTAACTGGCGTTGATCACTTCTTTTGCGATTTCAATATCCCCGTGATAAAACAGCGGCAACACGCCGACCTTGTTCAAAAGTGTTAATGTCGTTTCCCTATCCATATTTTAGCTTTTTGTGGAACCAGCAATTTCCGAATTTGTGAGAATGACCTGATCAACGTTTGATCCTGCCCGAAGTTTCACCTTGCCTGATCGCCTCCACTTCCTGAATGGTCGAAATCAACGCGTCTCCTTCAATTGTATGTTTTAATGCAGAAGCCGCAACACCAAATTCCAGCGCTTTTTGCTGGTCATTGAAAGTAATCAATCCGTGAATCAGACCTGCAATGAATGCGTCTCCGCCTCCTACTCTGTCGATAATCGGGTTAATTTCTGTATCCGCTGTCTCCAAAAGTCCTGTTCCGTTCCACAGATAAGCCCTTAACAAGTTATGAGAAGCACTTATGGAAGTTCTTTTTGTGTCTACAATTGTTTTAACCTGAGGATATTCCTTCTGAAAGTTGACACAGGATTCAACAAAATCGTTTCCTTGAATGCCGAAAATCTCTGTTAAATTTTCGCTATTGGCGATAACAACATCCGTGCCCGCCGTGAGTTCAGGCAGGATTTCGGACGGCTTTTTGCCGTATTTCCACAAATTTGCTCTGTAAAAAATATCACCCGAAACGGTTAGTCCGTATTTTCTTGCTGTTTTGATCCCGTCCAAAAGTGCATCCGCTGCTCCTTGTGAAAGTGCGGGTGTTATGCCCGCCCAGTGAAACCATTTCGCGTCTTTAAGAATGCTGTCCCAATCAATTTCGGCAGGATTAATCTCCGCTAACGATGAATTTGCGCGATCATAAACGATCTGACTTCCCCGCAATGCAGCGCCGGTTTCTAAATAATAAACAGCCATTCGAGGGCCGCCGTAAATGATATGCGAAATGTCCACGCCATGAAATTGCAGATATTGAGCTGCTGCGCGACCGATCGGCGAATCGGGAAAGCGTGTTACGTGCGCGGTGTGGTGTCCCCAGTAAGCGAGGGCTGTCGAAACATTGGCTTCGCCGCCTGCATAGGTTACATTGAATTGACGTGCTTGTTCGAAACGGGAAAAACCAGGAGTAGAAAGTCGCATGAGGACTTCTCCAAAAGAAACTATTTGAGCCATATCCGTAAACCTAGCTAAAATCCGAAATAATTGCTTGCATTTCGGTAAGAAATGTCCTCCACAAGCTTCCCTAGCCATGGAATGTCATTCGGCAGCTCACCGTTTTCGACATCATTTCCAATCAAATTACAGAGGATTCTCCGGAAATATTCGTGACGCGGATAAGACAGGAAACTTCGTGAATCGGTGAGCATGCCGACAAACCGGCTCAGCAAACCCATATTGGACAATGCATTCATCTGACGCTCCATTCCGTCTTTCTGGTCCAAATACCACCAGCCGGAGCCGAACTGCATTTTACCCGCAATGGTGCCATCATTGTAATTGCCCGTCATTGTGGCCAGCACTTCGTTATCAGCAGGATTGAGATTATAAAGGATCGTTTTCGCAAGCTGATTTGTCGAATCCAACTTATTGAAAAACCTGGACATTGAAGTCGCCTGACTGTAATCGCCGATTGAATCCCAGCCTGTGTCCGGGCCAAGTTCACGGAGCATGCGCGAATTGTTGTTACGCAATGCGCCTAAGTGAAACTGCTGCGTCCAGGATTTGGCATGATCCATTTTAGCCGTTTCAAAAAGCACCATGGATTTGAATGCTTCACGTTGCGCAGCGCTTGGAAGCCCGCCATTACGTGCCGTTGTGAATGCTTGCTTTGCCGCTTCCTCGTCGAATGAAGCATAAATATGCTCCAAGCCATGATCCGAAAGCCTGCCGCCCATAGATGCAAAAAAATCGTGGCGGTTCTGCAATGCGGCGATCAGGCTGTCATAAGAATTGATCTCACCCAGGCCCGAAGTTTCACCCAATTTGGCAAGATATTGATTGAATTCCTCGGGCGAATCGATCAGCAACATGGCTTTATCCGGCCGGAAAGTTGGCAGCACTTTAATATCAAATCCACCATTTTTAATAGCTTGGTGATTGGCGAGTGAATCTGTCGGGTCGTCCGTTGTGCATATGACCTTCACATTCATTTTTGTCAAAAGATTTTTAACGGAAAAGTCCCGGTGTTTCAGTTTAGCTGAACATTCTTCGTAAATCTCTTTTGCAGAATCTTTATTTAACAAAATATCAATGTCAAAATAACGCAGCAATTCAAGGTGTGTCCAATGATACAATGGATTCCGCATCGTGTAAGGAACGGTTACAGCCCACTGCTCAAACTTCTCCCAGTCGCTGGCATCGCCTGTGCAAAAACGCTCATTAATCCCGTTTGCGCGCATTGCCCGCCATTTGTAATGATCGCCATAAAGCCAGATCTGCGTAATGTTTTCAAACTGCTTATCCCCAGCAATCTGATCGGGCGGAAGGTGGCAATGGTAATCAATGATCGGCATGTGCTTCGCATGATCATGATAAAGGATGCGGGCAGTTTCCGAACGCAGCAGAAAATCGTCGGATATGAATGTTTTTTGTGCAGTAGCGATTGTTGTCATTTTGTAACAAGGTTGTTTTCCCTTTCAATTGCATATTCCAATCCGCGCAGTTCGGCAAGTCCGCGCAAGCGGCCAATGGCGGTGTAACCCGGATTTGTTCTCTTCGTCCCGGAAAGATCGTCAAGCATCCGGTGGCCGTGATCCGGGCGGAATGGCATTCTCAGATCCGTTCTTCCCGCTTCAATTCTGCGTTTTTGCTCTGTTAGCAATGCTTTCATCACGCTGAACATGTCCACGTCGCCATCCAAATGGTCTGCTTCGTAAAAGCTTCCGTCGTGTTCTCTTTTGGTTGCGCGTAAGTGGATGAAATGGATGCGGTCACCCAGCCTGTCCACCATACCGCTCAGGTCATTGTCGGGCCTCACGCCATATGAGCCCGTGCAAAAACAAATTCCATTCGCTTCATTCTCAAATGCTTCCAGTAACAACATGGCATCATTCTCCGTGCTGACCACTCTCGGCAATCCCAAAATCGGATAAGGCGGATCATCGGGGTGGATAGCCAGCCGAATTCCTGCCTCAGCCGCCACAGGCGCAATGGCCTGAATGAACTGATATAAATGCGTTCTTAATTCCAGGTCGCCCACGTGCGCGTAGGCGCTCAAAGCAGTTCTGAATTCTTCAATGGTGAAGCTTTCTTCTGAGCCTGGCAAGCCTGCTATAATGTTCCTGACGAGCTTGTTAACCTCCGTTTCTGCTGCATTATCCAGCCAGTTTTTGGCTTTTTGCTTTTGCTCGTCTGTGTATATTTCCTGCGCTTCCGGTCTTTTCAAGAGATAAAGATCAAAAGCGGCAAATTGTGTCGCATCAAATCGCAAACCGGTCGAACCATCCTTCATGGGCGCGTCCAGATCCGTCCTGGTCCAGTCGAGAATGGGCATGAAGTTGTAGCACACCGTGTCAATGCCGCATGCAGCCAGGTTGACCAATGTTTGCTGATAATTTTTAATGTATCGTGCAAAATCCCCGGTCCGCGTCTTGATCGCTTCATGCACGGGAACGCTTTCCACCACCGACCAAGTCAGGCCAGCTTCTTCAATCATTTCCTTTCTTGCTTTTATTTCTGCAATTTCCCAAACCTCACCATTGCGGATGTGGTGCAATGCAGTTACAATGCCTGTTGCTCCGGCCTGGCGGATGTCTTGTAACGAAACGGGATCATTGGGGCCAAACCAGCGCCATGTTTGTTCTAATGCCATTGTTAATAATTATGCTACTAATCTATGCTCCGGAACGCGTTCCCTAAGCACTTTTAATGCTCTGCTCATCTGCGTTTCCACGGTTTTTACTGAAATTTCAAGTTTTTCGGCAATATCGCGATAACGCAGGCCTTCTTCCCGGCTCAGCCGAAATATCAGCTGACATTGACGAGGCAACGCCTGAATGCAACCTTCTACGTGTTCAAAAAACTCATTAAACGACAATTCCTCAACGGGTGAAAAATGATCGGCATGCGTCAGATTCCACTGCACAGAATCCAGCGATTCACGCTCATTTTGCCGGTGAATCCTGAGCTTGAGATAATCCAATGCCTGGTTGCGCACTGCCCTGTAAATGTAAGCCTGAAAAGAAGTATGCACCTCAATCTGCTCCCTATTTTTCCAAAGTTTTACAAAGACATCAGAAACCACTTCCTCAGCAATCTCCCGGGTCACCACCACACGCATGGCATAATTGCAAAGTGCCCTGTAATGGTGCGTAAACAAATCGCGAAAAGCATGGTAATCTCCCGTTGCCACCACTCTGCCAAACAAACTTTCCAAAGCACTTTTCTGCGAAGGGACGGGCGGCAATGTGTTGGTAAATGATTTTGCTTCCATTATTGAACTTGGTTAATTATAGAAAATTTCCAGGATTAGTAGTGGTGTAAAGCGTATTTGCACCGTCAACAATGAACCTAGTTTAAACATTGATTCGTTGATACACAAAAATTAATCTTGAAATAGATCAATAAATTTACGCAACCGTTCCCGGAACCGTTCCCGTTTTCGTTATTTTTCCCGGAACTCGGCGCATCCTTTGTAATTTGTGCAACAAACAGACATTAAGGCTTTCTTCATATAATTCACTGCGATTGTATTATTCCCACATATTCGGATGAAAAAGATTTCAATTACAATCAAAGAGATAGCGAGACAGCTGAATGTTTCAAAATCTACGGTTTCCCGCGCGTTGCGCGACAGCAGCGAAATCAGTGAGGAGACTAAAAATAAGGTGATAGAATTGGCGGAAAAACTCAATTATTATCCCAATCCGATCGCGATCAGTTTGCTAAAAAACCGCACCCAAACCATTGGCGTGATTGTGCCCGACATTGCAAACCGATTTTATTCATCGGCCATCGGCGGCGTTGAGGACATTGCTTACAGTCGCGGTTATCATACGATGATTTACCAAAGCCACGAGTTGCTGGAAAGAGAGCGCTCTGCTTCCCGGCACATTGCTTCACGTCGCGTGGACGGGCTTGTTGTGGCTATTTCCAGTCAGTCGGAAAACATTGACCATTTCGTTTCATTGCAGGAACAAGGCATTCCGGTGGTGTTTTTTGACCGGGTCAGTGATGCCATGCAGACGCATAAAGTGCGTGTGGATGATTACAAAGGCGCTTTTGAAGCAACAGAACATTTAATAAAAAGAGGTTGCAAACGCATTGCGCACATTGCTGGTCCAAAGCCGGTTTCGATAACGCGCTTTCGCCTGGAAGGTTATAAAGATGCTTTACGGAAATACGACATTGATTTCAAAGAAGAATGGGTCCTGCACAGCGAAATCACGCAGGCAGGCGGAACGGAACGGACTTACCAGCTTATGGCCTTGCGCGAGCGGCCTGACGCAATCTTTGGTGCAAGCGACCGCATTACGATGGGAATTCACTGGGCATTGCGGCAATTGGGTTACCGGATGCCGGATGATGTTGCCGTTGTAGGTTTTTGCGACCTCGCAATGTCATCCTTGCTCGATCCGCCCGTGAGTTCAGTAACGCAGCCATCTTTTGAAATGGGCCAGCAAGCCACTTCGCTTTTATTGGATCTTATTGAAAGCAAAAATACCCCGGCCGCATATGAGACCAGGGTATTGCCTTCGAATCTTGTTATTAATAAATCTTCAATGCGGGTTACGCGCTAATGATTAACCTGCGAGCGTCACCCCGTAATGGTTTTCAATTTCCTTTCAAATTCTGAAAGGATTTTCTCCTTCATCTGCACTTTACGCTTTTGAATGTTAATGCGTCCTGCTGCCTGCTTGTCTTGTTCCGGATCGCCTGTTGCAGTCCGGTCGAATTCAAGAATGGCAAATTCTAGATCGCTTTTTTCACGTTTGGCAAGCCATTCCAGCTCACGGTATTTTGTTCTAAGCTGCTCCTCAGGACTTTTCATTTCAAAGGCCGGATATTTGCGACTGATTACGCGAGCGAGATAACTAAGCTCGAATATTTTATCACAAACCATTCTGAAACGCTCTGCAAGTTCCTTATCCGCCATTTTGAAAGGAATTTTGATTTCCTTCCATTTGCTCAAAAGCACTTTCGCTTCTTGTGACGCTTCGATAATGTCTGGCGCACGAAGCAATGTTTCAGCTTGTTGCAGCAATTTCTGCTGTTCTACGATCCTTGGGTCAACGCGCACTTTTGGTTCAATGCCTTTGGCCAAATTGTATTTGTCGTAAAACAATTTCAAAAAGTGCCTGTAAGCCTTGTTAACCTTGAAAAAGCGCTTAGGCGGCACTTCTCCAATGTTATTCCACGCATTGCGCACGTCTCTCGCCTTCTGGTAAGCATCGTCCAGATCACGCGAGTAACTTAGCGTTTTCGTGATCTTGATCAGCTTCTCATATTCCTCGATACGGAACTGGTTGATTTTATTTTGTTCGTCGAAATAATCCCTGCGGCGTTGGAAGAAGTCGTCCAGAATTTGCTGAAAAGTCGTTTCAACTTCTTCCTGATATTCCTTCTCCACCGGCCCTGTACGAATCCATTTGGCTTTGATTTCCTGAATTTGATCCGTTGCGGTGGTGTAATCTTCAATAGCCGCCGCAACTTTCACATCTTCGATCAATGCCCTTTTGATTTCCAGGTTTTTAAGCTGGTTAACCTCGATCAAACCTTTCAGATATTCCTCTTTTTCTTCCAGTCTCTGCAGCAACGGAACAAAGTCCCCAAGTGCATCAAAACCTTTAAGCTTACGTTGAAGCTGGATCAGCTTGGTAAGATAAGATCCTTTGTTAAGTGCCTCATCTATTTCTTGTTCCAACTGCTCCACCTTGTTCAGGACGATGTTAAAACGATTTTTAAAATAGTCAATCGCTTCTTGCTCAGTCCGCTTTACTTCTCCAATTTGCCGGTCGGGGAATTCCAAATACCCCTTTAAAAATACTTTGCTGTCTTTAACGTAGCCGTATTCATCATTCAATGTGGCATTTTCCATTCTTTCAATTTTTTATCTGCTAAGTGTAGGGATAATAACGATATTTGTTACGCACAAATTAAACAAAAAATGAGTAACGAAACCATAATTTTCTCAATGTCGGGGGTTAACAAAATCATTCCTCCAAACCGGCATATCATTAAAAACATCTATTTATCCTTTTTTTATGGTGCTAAAATCGGGGTTTTAGGTTTAAACGGATCAGGTAAGTCAACGCTTTTACGCGTTATAGCAGGAATTGATAAGGACATTCAGGGAGACGTGGTTTTCTCTCCCGGATATTCGGTGGGAATGCTTGAACAAGAACCAAAACTAGATCCTGCCAAGACTGTAAGAGAGGTTGTAGAAGAAGGCGTTCAGGAGATCGTCGACCTTTTGAATGAATTTGAAAAAATAAATGAAGCATTCGGAGAAGAGGATGCAGATTTCGATAAACTCCTTGAACGTCAGGGAGAAGTGCAGGAAAAACTGGATGCAACAGACGCCTGGAATTTAGATAATCGTCTGGAAGTGGCCATGGACGCATTGCGCTGTCCGCCTTCGGATGCATTGGTTTCAACACTTTCCGGTGGTGAAAAACGCCGGGTTGCATTATGCCGCTTGCTGCTTCGTCAGCCTGATGTTTTGCTTTTGGATGAGCCTACTAACCACTTGGATGCAGAGTCAGTTTTATGGCTGGAAGAGCATTTAAGACAATATAAAGGAACGGTCATTGCCGTAACCCATGATCGTTACTTCCTGGATAACGTGGCTGGCTGGATTCTGGAACTTGACCGCGGCGAAGGCATTCCATGGAAAGGAAATTATACTTCCTGGCTTGAACAAAAACAGGAACGTTTGAAAAAAGAAGAGAAAACGGAGTCAAAACGCCAGAAAACATTGCAGCGCGAGCTCGAATGGGTGCGCATGGGAGCCAAAGGTCGTCAGGCAAAATCCAAGGCTCGCTTGGGCGCTTACGAGCGCTTATTAGGCGAAGAGGGCCGCGAGAAAGAGGAAAAGTTGGAGATCTTCATTCCAGCGGGCCCACGTCTTGGAAACAAGGTGATTGAAGCGCATAATGTTTCGATGGGCTTTGGTGACAGACTTTTATATGAAAACTTAAACTTCGCTTTGCCCCCAAATGGCATTGTAGGAATAATTGGACCGAATGGTGCGGGTAAAACAACACTTTTCAAATTAATAACCGGTCAATTGAAACCGCTTGCAGGACATTTTGATGTCGGCGACACGGTGGAACTGGCTTATGTGGATCAGGAACATGATAATCTGGATCCTGTTAAAACTGTTTATCAAAGCATAGCAGACGGAAATGACTGGATCATGATCGCAGGCAAACAATCCAACGCAAGAGCTTATGTAAGCCGCTTCAACTTTGGCGGCGGTGATCAGGAAAAGAAGGTTGGTAACCTGTCGGGTGGAGAAAGAAACCGGGTTCATTTGGCAATGACATTAAAAGAAGGCGGCAACTTGCTTTTGCTCGATGAGCCAACCAATGACTTGGACATCAATACATTACGTGCATTAGAGGAAGGTTTAGAAAACTTTGCGGGTTGCGCAGTAATCATCTCCCACGACCGGTGGTTCCTGGACCGCGTTGCCACGCACATTCTTGCTTTTGAAGGTGATTCTCAGGTTTATTGGTTTGAAGGAAATTTCTCTGAATACGAGGAAAACCGGAAAAAGCGAATGGGCTCAGATCTGACGCCAAAGCGCATTAAATACAAAAAGTTGGCTTAATCAGAAACAGTTAAACATTATCAATGAGTCAGATTTCATCTTTGGATAAAATACATTTCATATCAATTGGTGGCAGCGTAATGCACAATCTTGCAATTGCACTTCATTTGAAAGGATTCCTTGTAACCGGCTCCGACGATGAAATTTACGAACCATCAGCAACCCGCCTCGCAAAATACGACTTGCTTCCCGCTGTAACAGGCTGGTTTCCAGAAAAAATCACGGCTGATCTGTCGGCCGTGATTTTAGGCATGCACGCCCGTCAGGACAATCCCGAACTGGCAAAAGCAAAGGAATTGGGCATTAAGGTCTATTCTTATCCTGAATATATTTTTGAACAAAGTCAGAGCAAACAGCGCGTTGTAATCGCCGGAAGTCATGGAAAAACCACAATTACTTCCATGATTTTGCACGTTCTGAATTATAATAAGCGTGTTTTCAATTATCTGGTGGGCGCGCAGATCGAAGGGTTTGATAACATGGTGAAATTGTCAGAAAACGCGCCATTGATTGTCATTGAAGGCGATGAATATTTCACTTCGCCGTTGGATCTGACGCCAAAATTCATGCATTATCAACCGCACATTGCATTGATCAGCGGCATCGCTTGGGACCATTTCAATGTGTTTCCAACCTGGGAATCTTATGTAAAGCAGTTTGAATTGCTGGCTGATTCATTGCCAAAAGCGGGCGCGATTATCTTCGATGAAACGGATGATATGCTCGATGTGATTGGTCAAAAAGAGCGTCCGGACGTTGTAAGCACGCCTTATCACGCGCATCCTTACAAAATCGAAGACGGCAAGACGATCCTCACAACGCCGGATGGCAAGGAAGTTCCGGTCTTGGTTTTTGGAAATCATAATATGAAAAATATCAGCGGTGCTTATGCCGTTTGCGAACGTTTGGGCATCACCGATGATCAGTTTTATGAGGCCATTCAAAGCTTCAAGGGAGCTTCAAAAAGATTGGAATTATTGGGCAAAAACGACACGGTGAACATTTACCGTGATTTCGCGCATGCTCCGTCCAAAGTGGAAGCCACAACTGCCGCTTTGAAAGAACAATTTCCTGAACGCACATTGGTTGCCTGCGCAGAACTGCACACATTCAGCAGCCTTAACAAAACCTTTTTAGGTCAATATCGGCGGAAGTTGAAAGCTGCGGATGTGGCTGTTGTTTATTACAACCCGTTGACTGTGGAGCACAAGCGCCTCGAACCGATTTCGGAAGAAGACATTCGCACCGCATTCAAGCGCGACGACCTGAAAGTTTTTACAGATTCGGCTCAAATGGTTCAATTTCTCAAATCACAAACCTGGGAGAATGCCAATTTGCTACTCATGAGTTCGGGCACTTTTGGTGATCTGGATTTGAAAGCGCTTTCAGCCGAACTACTTGATTAACAAACTCATACATTGACACTATAATTTTTCAGTTTGAATTTATGCAATCAATTGTAGTATACTGCGGCTCTAATCCCGGCAAAAAACCAGTTTATGCTGAAACGGCCTATGCATTGGGCGCCGAATTGGCAAAACGAGGCATCCGCCTGATTTACGGCGGAGGCAATATGGGCTTAATGGGTCGCGTGGCTGACGGGGCCATGGAAAACAATGGTTCGGCAACCGGCATCATTCCCAACTTTCTTGCCAAACTCGAAGTTGCGCATAAAACGCTTACCGAACTGCATTTCACAGAAACCATGCATGAGCGAAAAGCCAAAATGGTTTCCATGACCGATGGCGTTATTGCACTTCCGGGCGGATACGGCACATTCGATGAGCTGTTTGAAATCCTGACGTGGGCGCAACTGAAAATTTTCAATGGTCCGGTCGGTCTGCTGAATGTGAATGGATTTTACGATTTGCTGCTCTTGCAATTGGACAAAATGGTGGAGGAAGGATTTTTGCGCCCGGACACGCGGAGGCTTTTGATCGTTGCGGACAATGCGGTCGGTCTTTTGGATAAAATGGAAGCGTCTCGCGTTGAAAACACAGAAAATAAGCCATTGGATAAGTCGTTATATGTAGATAACAACTAGTCACCCTTCCAAACAACGATGCGCACTACATTACTGGCAATTGTATTCTTTTCTGTGTCTTTTTGCGTCCATGCGCAATTGGAAAACCTTGGAAAAACGGTTAACACGGAATACAACGAGATTAACCCCATTATCGCTCCTGACGGCAAGACAATTTATTTCTCCCGCGTAAGCCATCCGCAAAATGCGCATGGTGCCAAAGGCAGTCAGGATATTTGGTTTTCTGAGTTAAAAAACGACAAATGGTCCCTGGCGCGTCGCCTTCCTCCGCCATTGAACAAAGAAGATTATAACAGCCTTTACAGCATTACGCCGGATGGCAACACGCTGCTGATCAAGGGATCATACAAAAATGGCATTTACGAAACGCGCGGTTTTTCCACAAGTAAAAAAACAGCTCGCGGCTGGTCGGCACCCAATAAGCTCGACATTCCCGGTTATGCCAAGATCAGCAAAGGACAGTTTGACTGCGGATATCTTTCAACGGATGGCAAAACGCTTGTAATGTCATTCAGTGAAAAGAAAAACAGCAAGGTGGATGACATTTATGTGAGTTTTAAGGCAAAAGATGGCTCCTGGTCCAAGCCGATGAACATTGGTCCGGAAATTAATTCCGATGAATTCACCGAAACAACGCCGTTCCTGGCTCCTGATGGCGTGACGCTTTATTTTTCCAGTGATCGGAAAGGCGGCCAGGGCAGCAATGACATTTATTACAGCAAGCGCATTGACAAAACCTGGAAACGGTGGAGCCGGCCTGTAAATCTTGGCCCTGCCATCAATTCTGATGGTTACGATGCTTATTACACAATTTCTGCATTGGGCGATTATTCCTACATGGTCTCGTTTAAGGGCACAGAGGGCAAAGGCGATGTGGTGCGTTTCAATTTGAAGCCTAAGGAAGTGCCGGGAGACACAGCCGAGGCACCAATTGCGAATGCGCCTGTTGCAGATCCCGTTGTCATGATTAGCGGAAAAGTGATTGATTCAAAAACTGGAAAACCTGTCGAAGCAACGATCATTTATGAGAACCTGGCTGACGGTGAAGAAGTAGGCACAGCCACAACAAACCCGACAACCGGAGAATACAAGATTATTTTGCCTTACGGTCACAAATACAGCATGCGGGCGGTTGCGCCTGACTTTATTGCCGAAGGCGAAAATGTGGATCTTACGGACTCGACTGCAAACAAGGGTTTCAAAGAAATCACCAACAAGTCCCTGAAACTGATCCCGATCGAAGAAGGCCAGATTGTGCGGCTTAACAACATTTTCTTTGCAACAGGAAAGTCAACATTAAGCAATGAATCGTTCCCGGAGCTGGATCGCATTGCTCTTTCAATGACTGAAAACAAGACGCTAGCCATTGAGCTCGGCGGACATACGGACAACAC
The DNA here is from genome assembly GCF_021390515.1 of Dyadobacter sp. CY326. Lineage (GTDB taxonomy): Bacteria > Bacteroidota > Bacteroidia > Cytophagales > Spirosomataceae > Dyadobacter. Next base: position 76,973 of record NZ_JAJUXI010000009.1, on the reverse strand, counting down.
CGGCAGCGCCGAATTCAACATTAAATTATCCCAGGACCGCGCAGATTCGGTTCGGGAATATCTGATTGGAAAGGGAATTGAGCCGGACCGCGTGGGGAGTAAGGGTTATGGCGAAACTGTGCCGGTGGCCAAAAACGACACCCCGGAAGGTCAGCAACTTAACCGGCGCGTGGAATTCAAAATCTTAAAGAAATAACCACTTCCTGATGACCGCCAAACGTTCTCCCGCACTTGGATTCATATTCGTCACACTGCTTATTGATGTAATCGGGCTGGGCATAATTATCCCGGTTATGCCAAAGCTCATCAGCGAACTCACGGGCGACAGCATTAGTGATGCCTCGCGTGACGGCGGGTGGCTTCTGTTTGCTTACGCCTCTATGCAGTTCCTGTGTGCACCCATCATTGGCGGCCTTAGCGATCAATTTGGCCGACGGCCGGTTCTTTTGGCCTCTCTTTTTGGGTTCGGCATTGATTACATTTTTCTTGCTTTCGCACCAACATTGGGCTGGTTGTATGTAGGGCGCATCATTGCAGGGATTTTAGGCGCAAGTTTTACAACGGGAGCCGCATATATTGCCGACATCAGCACACCTGAGAAACGCGCGCAAAATTTTGGCTTGCTTGGAGCCGCTTTCGGTTTAGGATTTATCATTGGACCCGTTTTGGGAGGATTATTAGGTCAATATGGAGCAAGAGTTCCATTTATGGCAGCCGCTGCATTTTCTTTGCTCAATTGTCTTTATGGATATTTTATTCTGCCTGAGTCACTTGCACCTGAAAACCGGAGAAAATTCGAATGGGCCCGGGCCAATCCGAATGGCTCGCTGAAAAACCTAAAACGTTACCCGGTCATTTACGGGCTGATTATTTCTTTGGGTTTGCTTTACATTGCATTGCACGCGGTGCAAAGTAACTGGTCGTTTTATGTGATTGAAAAATTCAATTGGGATGAGGCGCATATCGGTTACTCGCTAGGCGCTGTGGGCATATTGAGTGCGTTTGTTCAGGGATATTTGATCAGACTCATTTTGCCCAAATTAGGCCAGAAACGAAGTGTTTACATTGGTTTGCTGATGTATGGGGTTGGATTTGTGCTATATGCATTTGCCACAGAAGGCTGGATGATGTATGCTTTTATGGTGCCTTACATTTTAGGAAGCATTGCCGGCCCGGCGTTGCAAGGGATCATTTCCACGCAGGTGCAGCCTAACGAACAGGGCGAAATTCAGGGTGCTTTGACGAGCTTGCAAAGCCTCACATCCATTATCGGACCGCCGTTGATGACTAACTTGTTTTCTGCTTTTACACAACCATCTGCAAAGATCTATCTGCCAGGAGCGCCCATGATTATGGCGGCGGTTCTGACGATTATAAGCACTTTCCTTGCCAGGAGAAGCTTAAAACGTAATTTCTGAAAGTTAGTAAAGGATAATCAGGAAGAGAAAAACGACAAGCCAAAGTGCGCCTGTGAAATGCCAATATCTGGTCAGCAATTTGACACGCAATCTGTTCGGTGCGTTGACGCTGTAAACAAACGAGTCGATGTAACTCCGGTTTTTGATGGCTTTTTGAAAAAGAATGGCCAGATAAATAACTCCTCCAACAATGTGGATCAAATGCAGCCCGGTAAGCAGATAAATTAATCCCCCAGAAGTCGTGACGCGTTCGAAAACGCCTGCATTGTGCATTTCTGCCCAGCCTCCGATTTGAAGCAAAATAAAAGTCAAACCTAATAGAAGCGTGGCGCCTAGAAATACGCGATAATGTAGGAAACGCTCGCTTGTAAAGGCAAGGTTGGCTTCATGCAAAGTAATGCTGCTGAATAAAATGACAAGTGTGCTAAGCCAGAACATGTCGGGAAGCACAATCATGTGACTTGTTTCGCGGTGCATCCGCACCAAAAAGATGATGAAAATGGAAGTAAAGAGCAACGAACTGCCAATGACACCCAGCCAAAGCATAAAACCCAGAGGTTCGCGCCGCTTGGTGAAAGGATTTTCCGTCGATTTGGTTGTTTGTTTTGGACTCATTTACCGTTTCCTTTCCGAATGCTTAAAGCAAGAGGTGAATATAGCGACAATTTGCTGCCGGCTAACCACTTAAAAATAATATTTAATTCAAGAGACCTTGCCAAACATTGAAATCAGAATATTGCCTTCTCAAATCTGTTTCCTTGTCAAAGATCCCAAATAATGTTGATCCCGAACCGCTCATTGCGGCATACTCCGCACCTTGCTGATATAACGCTGTTTTGACCTTTTCCAAAAGAGGATATTTTACAAAAAGCGTTGCTTCAAAATCATTTTTAACGTTGTTTTTCCAAGTTTCAATGGGTTGTTTTAGAACATTACGCAAATCTTCTTCACTTCGCTTCGGCACCACACCCGAATAAGCCTCGACTGTTGAAATATGTATGCCAGGATTAACCAACACAATCCACTTTCCTTTCAGTTCCAGGTTGATAGGTTCAAACACATCCCCTTTCTCATAACAGAACGCTGGCTCGTTGCGAATAAAAAAAGCGCAATCACTTCCCAATCTACGTGCGTATTCCAGCTGTTTTTCAAAAGAAATTTTCAGGTCAAACAGCTGGTTCAATCCCTTAATGGCAAAGGCTGCATCAGACGTGCCGCCGCCAAGTCCCGCACCGATGGGAATGCCTTTCAACAAATGCATTTTAACCGGTGGCAAATCATGGTCCGCCGCGATCATGTGATATGCTTTCGTACATAAGTTGTCCGCGTCATTCCCCGGAATTTCTATGCCATCGGATTGGAATGAGAACGCTTCGTCGAGTGTAATTTCAAGTGCGTCCTTCCAGCCCACCGGGTAAAAACACGATTCAATGTTGTGATATCCGTCCGGCCGCTTTTCGGTAATGTTCAGGCCGATGTTAATTTTTGCGTTTGGAAATACGAGCATCACAAAATTTTATTGTTCCCACCGCCATTCCTGTCCGATCACTAGCTCTTCCTTCAACCCTTGTGAAATGAGGAAGTCACGCGTTTTCGTATCAGAAAGTTTTGACACGGCTATTTTTTCAGCATTTGCAAGCGCATATAAATACATGGACGCAATCCGAACTGTGTTTTCGAACTGATCTTTATTGACCAGACTGAAATCGTCACAATCCGCATGGTAACATTGCAGAACATTCGGATCCAAATGACCGGACAAACCTGCAATCGGAACGCCTTCCAGCATAAATGGCTGATGATCACTATGCAAACCGGCCCGGTTGGTTGACTCGTTCTTAAAACTTTGATCTACATTATGGATCGCGCTTCCTACTCCCGCAAAAAACTCGCTCATTTCCTCCCTCCCAAAAGCATTCACACCCTTCGGATCGTTGGTCATGTCAAGATTCATCATGTAACTGATCTTGTCAATGTTCCCCGATTTTTTCATTTCACTCACAAAGTGCTTGGAACCGAGTAAACCTTGTTCTTCACCCATAAAAAGCACAAACTGAATTGTACGCTCGGGCTTGATTTTCAATGCCTTAAATGCTCTTGCAACATCCATCACTGCAAATGAACCGATTCCGTTGTCTATCGCACCGGTCGCCAGATCCCACGAGTCAAGGTGACCGCCAATGATCACTTTTTCGTCAGATTTTCCTTTTAAGGTTGCGATCACATTCCTTGCTTTGATGGGCTTGGAAATGTTATGCATATCGATGTGCGCTTCGAGCGGGCCTTCTTCTTTCAGCCATTTGCGGAGTTCCAATCCACTGTCATTGCTGATGCAAACGGCAGGAATGGCAATGATTGCGCCAGTAACAGAAGCTGTTCCTGTCAGCAGGATTTTGCCGGGAGCGCCATTAACCATGATCACGCCGGTTGCTCCGTATTTGATTGCTAATGCTGTTTTTTCGGATCTGTGCAGGTTTTTCTTGCCCGGTGATCCCACGAGGTTGATGTTTGCCAAGGCAATTTTGCCTTTGACTTTGTCCTTAATCATTTCGAAATCTTCTTCCAGGCCATTGCCCACATCCACGATCTCTCCTTGCAGATTGGATTCCACCGGGGAATGTGCCAAAGAGACCACAGGAACTTCCCTGAAATTATCGCTGCTTCCGGGGGCGATGGACAATGTCACCGTGTCACGCATCCATGCCTCAACCTCAAAAGGCTGAAAAGCAACATCTGTAAATCCGTAACTTTTTAGGAGTTGGAATGCATATTCTTCTGCCTTTTCACCATTGACGCTGCCCGTCAGGCGGTGACCAATGCTTTTCGTTGCATCTCCGAGCGTTTGATACGCTTTGCTATTTTTTCTTATTTCAATATCGAGTCGGGAGAAGGGCTTTTCCCATTTTTTATCGATTGGGCGAAATCCGGCGAACAATACAACAAGGCCACCAACAAAAACAACTTGTACAATTTTTTTCATAAAACCCATTAAAGGATGCTGCGTTTTCTTAAAATTACACCTCGAAATTTATTATCAGATCATTCGGGTCGCGCATGAGTAACACAAATTCGACGACAAATAGATTCCAAACTTCAATATCTTCCTTAAAATAGTGAATTTTCCCGAACTAAATTTCTTTTTAAATTATCCAACTTAAAAGTAATTCGACGGAAATAAATTTCATAAGTGTAATGTTTACACTTAAACGGATGTTTTTCCTTTTTTAAATGACATTTTTTGTACTTTCCAGCTTGTCTTTGATATTACCGTAATCTTAATCTTCTTAAAAACAATGTATTTCCTTGGATTCGATTTAGGCAGTTCGTCCGTTAAAGCATGTTTAATTCACGCAGACTCAGGCGAAGTTGCTGCCTCTGCTTTTTATCCTGAACGGGAAATGACCATTGCTGCACCCAAGCCGGGCTATGCCGAGCAGCAACCGGAATTATGGTGGCAAAATGCTTGTCTGGCTTCCAAGGCTGTGATTCAAAAAGCGGGCATATCGCCGGATGAGGTTGGTGCGATCGGCATATCATATCAAATGCATGGTTTGGTGGTGGTGGACAAGGACATGAATGTGCTTCGCCCTTCGATTATCTGGTGCGACAGCCGCGCCGTGGAAGTGGGAAATAAGGCCATGGAAGCGTTGGGCGAAGAATATGTCCTGCCGCATTTGCTTAACTCTCCCGGCAATTTCACTGCTTCGAAGTTGGGCTGGGTCAAAGAAAACGAGCCTGATGTGTATGCTAAGGTTCATAAGTTCATGCTTCCTGGTGATTATCTCGCTGCACGCATGACGGGCGAAGTGGTTACAACGCCATCCGGCTTATCCGAAGGGATTTTCTGGGATTTCGTGAACGGTCGCCCGGCGGATTTCCTTTTCGACTATTTCGGTTTTAGTCCTGATATTTTACCGGATGTTTTACCCACATTCTCGGAACAAGGACAAGTTACTGCATCAGCAGCGGAAGCTTTGGGCTTGCGCGCTGGAATTCCGGTAACTTATCGCGCTGGCGATCAGCCTAATAATGCTTTTTCACTCAATGTCCTCGAACCTGGCGAAGTTGCTGCAACAGCCGGAACTTCCGGAGTTGTTTACGGCGTAAGTGATCAGGTTAAATTTGATGCAAAATCGCGTGTGAACACATTCTTACACGTTAATCCCATTTCCCAGGCTTCGCGTTATGGCGTTTTGCTGTGCGTGAACGGCACCGGCAGCCTTAACGGATGGCTAAGAAACTCGTTATTCCAAGGCAATGTGTCTTATCCGGAAATGAACCAGCTGGCCTCGCAGGCACCCGTTGGCGCAGACGGGCTTTTTTGCCTTCCTTTTGGCAACGGAGCGGAACGCATGCTTGAAAATCAGGACCCGGGCAGCACATTTAAAGGTTTGCAATTCAGCCGTCATGGCTTAAATCATTACACGCGCGCCGCACAAGAAGGAATTGTGTTTGCATTGTATTACGGAATGGAAATCATGGAAACCGTTGGCGTTTCTCTCAAAAACATCCGCGCGGGCGAGGCTAATATGTTCCTAAGCCCTGTTTTTCGCGAAACGTTTGCCAATATATCCGGCGCAACTGTTGAACTCTACAACACAGATGGAGCACAAGGCGCTGCGCGAGCAGCTGGATTTGGTCTTGGTTACTACAAAAACCGGTCAGAAGCATTCACAGGTCTTACCGCTTTGCGCACCATTGAGCCAGACACAGCCTTGCTTGAAACAACCAAAGAGGCATACGGCAAGTGGAAAAACGCTTTGAAAAATAGTTTATAAAAGTGCTTTCGGTCTTAATAATCAATAGAAACGATTATTAAGACCGGTCACTTTAATCGCCGCTTATGCATTGGCTTGTTGTGTTTTGGCGACTTCCTCCACCTTGAAAGCCACAATTTCTGCAACTTTTACATTCTGATTTTCTTTATTTACATATTGACGATAACTGAGCTTGCCTTCAACGGAAACCAGTTTTCCTTTTTCCAACAAAGCTTCGCACCGCTCGGCCAATGCTCCCCAGGCAATGATCGCATGCCAGTCCGTTGACTTTACTTCTTCTTTATTTCTGTTGATATAAGACTCATTGGTTGCGAGTGAGAAAGTCACCGCCCTTCCGTTTTCAAATTCTCTTACAACAATTTCCCGCCCCACATTTCCGATTAGTTTTACTGAGTTCATAATGGACATCTTTAAAAATGAATGTTAATTTCAAAATCGACCTCTCTGAATCGACAATGCAAATGTGTGGTTTTGAGGAAAAATGATTCGGTTATTAACTACTTACAGTCAGGTAAAAACGTTTGTAGCCGCTTGCAAATGGCAAATTCGTGTTGTCATGCTGGCAATGGGATTTTTACTATATTGCAAGGCGAGATAACGTATACACACTCATCAGCTCCTGAAAGGGCTGATTAAACTTTGAACAATGACAAATTGCCTGGAATGCGGGAAACCTCTGATGGGACGGGTGGACAAGAAGTTCTGCTCGGATATGTGCCGGAACAGCTACAATAACCGGTTAAATTCAGATTCATATAATTTGATCAGGAACATGAATAACCAGCTTCGGAAGAATCGCCGAATCCTGGAAGAACTCTGTCCGGAAGATAAATCGAAGACGACGAAGAGCACATTGATAGGAAAAGGGTTCGATTTCAGTCTGATCACCAGCGTCCGCCCCACGCAAAAGGGAAGCATTTATCATTTTGTTTATGATTACGGCTATCTGGAACTGGAAAATGATTTTTATCTGATTGTAAAAGATAAACGATTGGATAAATAGATATTTTTGCACCAGCATTCAAAAAACCACCAATGAAAAAAGTTAGCCTAAGTGATTCTGGCCCCAAAGTATCCGAAGCAATATATGGTTTCTGGAGATGGACGGATGAAGGTTCTCAAACCACATCTCAAATCGAAAAAACCGTCAATCTATGCCTGGAATTGGGCATTAACACCTTTGACCATGCGGATGTTTACGGGAATACGGGCATTGAGGAACATTTTGGCAAGGTGATTCAAAACAAATCTTTTAAGAGAGAAGATATCGTTTTGTTTAGCAAATGTGGGATCAGAAAGTCCAGCAATCGAGAGCTGACCTATTACGACACGTCCAGAGATCACATTGTTAACAGCATTAATGAATCTTTAAAAAGGCTCAAAACAGATTATCTAGACATTTTTTTGCTGCATCAAAGCGATTTTCTTTCTGATCCGGAAGAAACTGCGACTGCACTTGCTGAGATTGTCAAGTCCGGAAAAACGAAACACATTGGCGTTGCGAACTTTACTGTTTTCCAGCATCAGTTGCTCGCTTCATATTTGAGAATTCCGATTGTGACCAATCACATTGAACTGAACCTAATGAACACGACGGCAATCGAGGACGGCCGGATTGATTTTATCAAACAAAATTTCAGCAAACCATTGGCCTGGGCGCCACTTGCGGGAGGAAAAATTTTGAATGGAACAGATGAAAAAGCGGTCCGTTTGAGAGCAAAATTGGAAGAGATCGGCAAAAAATATGATGCAAATATTGAGCAGACCGCCGTCGCTTGGTTGATGAAATTAGGCACACTGCCCATCATCGGGTCACTTTCTGAAACCAGGATCAGAAACGGCGCGAGCGCATCGGACATGAAACTAAATCATGAAGACTGGTATGACATTTACCAGGTCGTAAGCAAATAATTAGCGCGGGCATCGTTCTATTTGGTGAGAACGATGCTCCATTCATTTCCACTCTGCACTTTATATTTTTCCGAAAAGCTTCCCATATTAATGCCCAGCGAGAAATTCAGCAAGCTGTTGAAATAGCCGACATTCTCCCCTTCCTTCACATCTCCAAAAGTATTTACATACCGAACTTTTCCTTTGTAAACCTTCTGTTTCTCATTGTAAACCAGCACGGTAACGTCTTCACCAATTTTGATATTAAGTTTATTAAAAACTTCTTTACCAATATTCGTCCAAACATTGCCATACTGAATGTCCAAAATTGGAATTCCGCCTTTGACCTGACCATTCTCGAAAGTTGCCTTTTGATAAGGAATCGACACGACCCCCGCCGGCAGCTTTTTCCCAACTTGCTCGAATGATATCGCTTTCGCGGCTAAACGCGCGGCTGTGAACGCATACACGTCACGACCGTGGAATGTGTAGGATTCGTTTGAATCTTTTCGCCGGTTAATCGCCTCATCAATTTCCCGAACCTCCTGAATGCCAAGCTGCTCCGCCACGAGCGTAAGCGTGCCGTTGTCAGGTGTCACAAAGAAATGCCCCGACCTGGATTTCATCACGACGGATTGACGGTTTGTTCCCACGCCTGGGTCCACAACAGAAACGAAAACGGTTCCTGCGGGCCAGTAAGGGGCAGTTTGCACCAAACGATAGGATGCTTCCCAAATGTTGTAAGCCGGAATTTCATGCGTGACATCATATAGTTTTAAATCGGGAGAAACGCCGGACGCGACACCTTTCATTGCCGAAACCGCTCCGTCCTTTAACCCAAAATCGGATTGAAAAACCAGAATATTGTTTTGCCCAAATAACGCGGCATGCTTCCCGGAAAACAGCAATAATGCGATGATGAGATAAGCGGGCAGTAAACTTTGTTTTTTTATTTTGGTAAATTTCATCCTGTCAAAGTCGTTTTGATGAGATTCGAAAAATGCAAATTTATCAAGTGGCATGAGTTTTTAAAACGGACATTAACAATTAGATTTTTACATCCACAAAGCATTAACAACGAATGGCGGTTATTGGAGAGCTTATTAAGAAGGCGATTGATTTTACGGGTTTCATTATTTCAGATCCCGATCCTGTTAAAGCACAAAAAGAAGTTTTACAAAAATTGCTTGAAACTGCGAAACTGACTGCATTCGGCAAAGCTTATGGTTTCTCGGAAATCCTGGAAAGTGATGATATTATTGCAGCGTATCAAAGCAAAGTTCCGGCTCACGATTATGACAAAATGCATTCTGAATGGTGGCATTATTTGCTTGAAGGACATCAGAATGTGACCTGGCCAGGCGGACAGCAATATTTTGCGTTAAGCAGTGGAACCACCAGCAACAGCAAGTCCATTCCCGTCACCGACGACATGCTGGCTGCCATTCGCAAAGCTGGGATTTCAGAAATCACCAACATTAACGCGTTTAACCTGCCAGGTGATTTTTTTACCAAACAAATCTTAATGCTCGGAAGCAGCACTGCGCTGATCCAGAAAGACGACCATCAGGAAGGCGAGATTAGCGGAATCAGCGCCAGCAACTTGCCGACCTGGTTTGGCGGATTTTACAAGCCCGGAAAAGAAATCGCAGACATCGCTGACTGGGATGAACGCGTGAAAAGAATCGCCGAAGAAGCGCCGAAGTGGGACATTGGATGCATTTCGGGAATTCCGGCTTGGGTTGAACTCATGCTGAAAGAAATCATCAGCCATAATAATTTGAAAAACATTCATGAGATCTGGCCAAATTTAATGGTCTACACAACGGGTGGCGTGGCGTTCGAGCCTTATAAGAAAAGTCTGGAACAGCTGTTCGCTCATCCACTGATTTACATCGACACATATCTTGCTTCCGAAGGTTTTATAGCGATTCAAAAACGCCCTGACACGACGTCAATGGCCTTGTTTCCTGATAATGGCATTTTTTATGAGTTCGTCCCTTTTGATGGCGACCATGTGGATGAAGATGGATTGGTGAAGCCAGGCGCGAAAGTCTTTTCGCTCGCCGATGCGGAGGAAAATGTTGAATATGTGCTCCTGATTTCCACTGTCTCAGGCGCTTGGCGTTACATGATTGGTGACACCGTCACAATTACAGACAAGGCACGAGCTGAAATCAAAATCACTGGTCGCACGAAGCATTTCTTGAATGTGGTGGGCTCGCAACTTTCTGTTAATCAGATGAATATTGGCTTACGCGTGATTGAGCAGGAATATGATGTGGTAATCAAAGAATTCATTGTGGCGGCAGTTCACCGCGGTGATGATTACATCCACAAATGGTTTTTGAGTTGTGATAAATTCCCTGACAATGAGAAAGTTGCAGAGTCACTTGATAAAACACTTCGCGAAAACAATAAAAACTACAATGTTGCAAGAGGCCGCGCGCTGAAAGGCGTTGAGACGGTGTTGATTCCGGAGGAAATTTTCTATAAATGGAGTGAGGAAACCAAAAAGCTTGGCGGACAAGTGAAGATCCCGAGAGTTATGAAGGAAGAAGATTTCCTTGAATTCGCAGCTTTTGTTGACAAGAACTTATAGTGTTTTTTGCTGTCCGGCTTCAAGCTTACGGACTTGTTCCATAATATCGTCAGGCGAAAGATAAAGCCTGGCGATTTTATTTTTATACTTATCCGAAAGGCTCGCGTGGTTGAGGATAAAATGTTTTGTTTTGACAATGTAACTGCCCAAGCCGTGGTTCACTGCATACGTGTCCGCAGCGCGCTCCGCTTGCCGAATGTATGTGGACGAAAACAGATAGCCGATCCCAAACCGCATCATTTCCGTCACACTCCTGTTTTCATAATCCATGATGTGCCCGAGCTCATGCCCTATCCAGCCCACCATAATGTCCGCCGGGATTTGGTGAATGGGAATTGCGGAAGTCGTTAACCTGAAAAGCGCACTGATATTAATGTTATAACCCCGATTTGTCCCGAACATCGTGCTGATTTTGGGCTGCGCCTGCATGACAGATCGTTTGATATTTCGCTTAAATACAAAGTCAATACGCGTTTCCTTCAATTCCGGATAAAAAGACAAAGCCTTTAAAACCTCATTCTCAATAACTTTCGGGATTGTTTTATTGACCGCAAAGTCGCTAAGATCGGTGTCGGGGTTTGGAGGCGTTTTCATGGTGGAGTGTTTTAGAATTAATGAATATTCTTTCATAAAAAAGCATTCCCCGCAGCTCAATCCTTCAACTGCTTCGCGTCTAGCTTTCTGATGATGTCTTTTTTGTTAAAAAGCAATCTCCAGACGGCGAATGGGGTTTCGGTGTTGGTCATGCAGGATTTGCAGATCGGACTTTCGGGTGGGACGGGGGCATTGTAGACGAGCAACGTGTCACTTAACTGTTGCAGATTGTCACTTGCGGCGGCTTTGCTTTTAGCGCTATAAAGGTATGCAGCCAAAACCTCCCGCTCTTTCGCAGCAAGTTTTGGATTTTTCAAATCATCCACGCCCAGCAACTCCACTTTGAGACCGTATTCTTTTTCAAGCGCAGCAATCACCGGAATTTCTCCTAGATTTTCACAAACCTCTCCCGCTTTCTCTGGATGTTTTTCCAACTCCTTGGTCAAGGACTTTTCTGCGATTTGAGCGATCTTTTTGCCCCAGGCATCAGCAGAATAAATAAGCTGCGTATTGGTAACCCGTTTAATTTGCGACGCTTTGATTTCATTGGACAACGCCTTCGTATTCTCGACACGGTTTCCCATATCACATCCGGACATTATCCACACGAGCGCAGCGCAACACAACATTCTTTTCATTTCAATGCAGTTTATAATAATGCAACATTATCCAAAGGTTTGTAATTCACGAAGAGGCGCTCATCTCTAAAAATTTCATTTATCTAAAATGCGTATCTTTGTGCCCCCAATGCGTGGTGCCAAAGATATTCAATAAAGATGATCGATAAATTAGAAGCTATAAAAGAACGTTTCGAAGAGGTTTCGCAACAAATTATACAACCCGAAATCGTCTCGGATTCTACACGTTATTCCAAAATCAGTAAGGAATACAAGGATTTGGGCCGGATTGTGGAGCAGTATGAGCTTTTATTGAAAATACAAAAAGACATTGCCGGAACCAAGGAGCTGATTGCAACTGAAAAGGATGAGGAGCTGCGGGAAATGGCAAAAGAAGAACTGGACGACCTGACGCCCAAACTGGAGCAGCTCGAACAGGACATCAAAGAATTGCTAATCCCGAAAGATCCGAACGATAGCCGCAACATTATCCTCGAAGTGAGAGGCGGAACTGGCGGCGACGAAGCTGCAATTTTCGCAGGAGATATTTTCAGAATGTATCAGCGCTTCTTCGAAAAAATGGGCTGGCGCTCGTCTATTATGGACTTTACCGAAGGCACAAACGGCGGTTACAAAGAGATCGTTTGCAAGGTTGAAGGCGACGACGTTTACGGAAAAATGAAATTTGAGTCCGGCGTGCATCGTGTGCAACGTGTTCCGCAGACTGAATCCCAAGGACGAATCCATACATCCGCCGCATCAGTGGCGGTTTTGCCCGAAGCGGAAGAAGTGGACGTTCAGATTAATATGAATGACGTGCGCGTGGACACTTTTCAGTCGTCTGGTGCGGGTGGACAATCGGTTAACACAACTTATTCTGCGGTTCGTTTGACGCACATTCCCTCGGGATTGGTTGTAAGCTGCCAAGATGAGCGTTCGCAGCTCAAAAACAAGGATCGCGCACTGAGCGTTTTGCGTTCGCGGTTGTATGAAATTAAGCTGAAAGAACACAACGACGCCATTAGTTCGCAACGAAAATCAATGGTGGGAAGTGGCGACCGGTCCGACAAAATCCGGACATACAATTATCCCCAAAGCCGCATTACCGATCACCGCATTAGTTACACGGTTTACAATCTCCCCGCTGTTATGGAAGGCGACATCGGCGAATTCATCGAAAGATTGCGCATTGCAGAGAATGCAGAGCGCATGCAGGAAGGGGAGACGGTTTAAAGACTTTACTTAGCAGCAAACAAATCTTTGTAAGTCTTTGATTTATAAACATCAAAGGCTTCTTTTTTGTGGTAATCTTCGCCGATGAAGGTGATAACCTGATGGAATCCTTTGGGTTTCATGTATCCTGGCGAGGGCTGGATCATGTTGAATTTGTCGTCGAGAAAGACGGTTGTAGGATAACTGGGCTGGTTATTAGTTAGCGCCAAGGCAAGCTGGTGAATGCCGCGGCCGCCCTCCGATTGAAATTCGAACTTTTTGTCTCCCAATGTGATGGCTTTCTTCTGTTCGGCGTCGAGCTTTACGGCGTAATATTTGCGGTTTACATAGTCAACCACCGCCTTGTTTTTGAAAGTCTCGCGATCCATTACTTTACACCAGCCGCACCAATCGGTGTACACATCAATCATAATTTTGCGCGGTTCTTGCTGGATTTTGGCATATGCTTCCTCGATCGTCATCCACTGAATGCCTTCCGCGGGCAGCTTTTTATCCGATTTAAAACCGGTTGAAAAAGCGAACATAACCAATGCAATAACAAGAAACAATGCAGATCTTTTCATAGCTTTTTGACTGTTTTGATAAAACAGAATTATTACAAAAATAATTGTGCGCTTGAATTGACATTAGCAAGACAAACTTACGCATAAGAAAGGTCTGAAAATCACTTCACTTTGTCTGCAACAATGACCTTCTTTTTTGCAAAAGAAACCATAACTCCGCCTGCGACAATCAGTAACATTCCGGTCAGCATGGAGAACGAAGGGATGGCTTCTCCCATAAAAAAGCCGATTAAAACAGAAAAAAGAATGTTGGAATAGCCGATTGCCGCTACGCGACCAGCTTTATCATAAGTGAAAGATTGTGTGAGCATTCTCTGTCCCATCAAGGCCGTTAATCCAAGTGCCAGAAATCCCAGCCATTGATAAATGTTTGTAGGCCAGGTGAATGTTCCGATCAGAAAATCAAGATGTTCCATGGGAAAGTAAGTCCCGACGAGCATGGAAATTATCGGCATCACAATCCCACTTAACATGAAAGAAAGAATGATGGACCGCGTGTCATAAACCACTCCCAACTGCCTGATAGACAAGTAAGAAACCGCAGTTAACAATGCATTACCCAAGCCGAGCGCATTGTCTCGGAGCGAAATGGAAAGATCTGGCCGAAAAACAAATAATATGCCGGTGAACCCAACAAAAATCGCAGCCCATTCTCGGGAATTGAGTGTTTCACCAATGAGCAGCCAGGATAATAAGGCCAGGAAAATCGGATAAGTGTATTGATAAGTTGACGCTCTTCCTAAACCGAGTGTTTGAATGGCGTAAAAGAGCATATAAAGTGACAAGGTGCCCACCACGCCACGGAAGATAAGCAGCCCCAATTTTCCGCCTTGCTGATGGACGGGGCGACGCCAAATGCTGGTCAGGACAAAGACAACACCAACGATATTTCTGAAAAAAACCAACTGCACAATGTGGAAATCACGACCGAGCCATTTGGAAATAGCGGATGTAAGCGAGAAGAAAAAAGCCGCTCCCAGCATAAGATAAATGCCTTTTTGCGAAGGAGTTACGCCAAGTTTTTGAGTCAATGAAACCAACGATTGTCAATGTTTTGACCAAAGATAAACCATATCACACACAGTCGAAAGTCCATTCAAATGTCTACCTTTGCAACTTTGGCGCCATACGCTGTTTCAATGCAGCAATAAGGCTTAATAGGGAATTCCGTTCAATCGGAAGCTGTCCCCGCAACTGTAAGTCTGAATATTTTGACCCAATCCCCAGTGCCACTGTAATTTACGGGAAGGCCGCGGATCAAAAAGACAAGCCAGGAGACCTGCCAGAAATGATTCCACATGTTTGTTTTCGGAGGAAAAACAAAAGTGCAAATGCCATTTCATAGCAGTTCAGGTGATCATCGATCGACGATTTTTCATGGTTTTGACCATTGTGTCTTGTATTTTCTTTCCAAAAATACTTGTCGCACAGCAAGATAGCATCCGTCTGGATCTTGTTATCGTGAGAGGTTTTGTGCCGGAAAAATTCATGAGCGGTCTGAAAATCCAAAAGATCGATTCGGCAACATTGAACCAGTTTCGCTTTCAAAACATCAGCGACCTGCTTTCGCTAAATACACCCATCGCATTCAAAAACTACGGCCCTGGCCAGCTAAATACAGCTTCATTTCGCGGCACATCGGCAAATCATACGGCTGTTTTGTGGAATGGATTGAATATTAACTCGCCTATTTTGGGCCAAACGGATTTCTCGACGATCCCCGTTGCTGGATTCGATGAATTGTCCGTGCAATATGGCTCTGCTGCGAGCATTGTGGGTTCCGATGCGGTTGGCGGAAGCATTTTGCTGGGCAGTGTGCCAACGAAACAAACCTTGAATGTGATGTTTGGCAGGCAACAGGAGAGCTTCCATAACTACCAGACCCAATTCACAGCGCGCTATGCTTCTTCTTTGAGTGACAAATGGAATTTTTCAGGAAAAACGAGCGTCTACGATGGCCAGATGAACAACGACTTTCCTTATGCCGAACGGAAACAATACACAATGCTCCCTTCCAATTCTTTCCAGCGAGGCTTGGTGCAGGATTTGTTTTTCAACTCAAAGAATGATCATCAAATTTCCGCACACGTGTGGCTGACGCGCAACCGGCTCACGCTTACGCCCGATGACAAAGCCGGTCGAGAACTGACATTGACAGAAGCTTATCGCACGATGCTGCGCTATAATTACAAGCTTTTAACATTCCGGACTTCGTGGGTGAGAGACATAATAGATTATGCAAGAGGCGATTATAGTCAGCTGGACCACGCGGTTACAGATAAATTTTCCAATCGCGTTGAGCGGGATTTTGAGTTTAAGCATTTGCAGATCAAGGCAGGCGGTGAAATAACGCATTATCGGGCGCAGGTTGCAGGTTACGATGCCGGCTTGCTCACCGAAAACAGAGGAGACTTGTTCTTACTCAGCCGATTACAGGCCACGAGTCGTTTGGTTATTTCCGCCAATCTTCGTCAGGCTTTTGTAACAGGTTATAATCCGCCGTTTACACCTTCGTTGGGTGTCGAGTATTTTTTGATCCAAAAATCAGATCAATTTCTCAAATTAAAAGGCTCATATGGACGCAGTTATCGCGTTCCGACATTGAATGAGCGCTATTGGAAAGAAATGGGAAATCCTGACATTAGGCCTGAAAGTGGCTGGAATAAGGAAATTGGCCTGGAACAGTCTGCGGTTTTGACAAACAATCATTCGATTTCAGCTTCGTTGACTGCGTATCACAACCGCGTGAAGGACTGGACTTATTGGAATCCTTCAAAAGCATATCATGTCGAGAATTTGCAGCAAGTGTTAGCGCGGGGCGTTGAAGTGCAATCGGGATGGAAATATCAGATTGCTGCGTGGAAAGCCGGCGCCAATGTAAGTTATGCTTTGAGTAAAAGCTCGCAAGAAAAGGCCTACGACGCATATTCTGCTGATATTATCGGCAAGCAGCTTGTTTTTGTGCCCATCCATTCCGGCAATGTGAATGCATTTGTTCAATATAAAAATGCACGCTTAACCGGGCAAGTCCAGACGATCAGCAAGCGTTACAGCACGTTTGACAATTCACAATTTTTAGACGGTTACACGCTGTCCAATTTGCTGGCTGAGTATACTTTTGTTTCCTCAATAATAAAAATGCGGTTTCAGGGACAGATCAATAATCTTGCAAACACGTTTTATTTAAATGTGAGAAACAATGCAATGCCAGGCCGAAGCTTTGCACTGAGCTTGATCCTAAGTTATAATTCGCCTCCAACCGCTGAGTGAGGCTCTATTAATATGCTTCCAGGCGGTCCAGGAAGCCCAATTTTTACAATTAATAAAACAAAAAATGAAAAAACAGTTATCCAGATTAGCAGCATTTACAGCATTGTCCTTTTTCGCCTGGTCGTGTAATCAGAGTGACCCGGCGCCAAAAGGCGATTATATTCAGGGCGTTTTCGTAGTCAATGAAGGCAATTTCTCTCAAAATAACGGCGCAATCTCATTCTTCACGAGAGAGCAAACGACTGCGCAAACGGACATTTATGCTGCTGCAAACGGAACAGCATTGAAAGGTGGCGTGCAGGGATATGTTGCCGCTGGTGACATTGGAATCCTTCTTGTCGACAACTCTGCGGCGGGACTTGATAAAGTGGAAATTGTGAATAGCAACACATTCAAAACAACGGCATCCATCGGCACGCCTGACATTGAAAATCCAAGAGAAGTTGTGTTTGGGCCAAATAATAAAGCTTATGTTTCGTGCTGGGGAACCAATGCAGATTACAGTTACAAAACAGGTTATATCGCAGTTATTGACCTGATTAGCAATAAAGTAATCAAGAAAATCGACATTGCATCAGGACCTGAAAATCTGGTTTTCAACAATGGTAAATTGTTCGTAGGAACATATTCATTTGGCGGCGGAAAAACGCTGACAGTGATCAACACTTCCACAGATGCAGTCGACAAGTCGCTGACATTTACGAGTGTGCCAACGCCAATCGGCATTGACGCTAACGGAAAACTTTGGGTCAATGATGGCATTCAGGCGATCAAAATCAATCCAGACACTTACGTTTCAGAAGCTGCATTGACAATGGGTGCCGACGCGACCAAATCAGCCAGAAATTTTGCATTCAGCGCCGATCGCAAGACGATTTTCTTTGTGTTGTCTTACGATGATGCCAACTACGTTTCGCATGGAGAAACTTACAAATTCGGTGTTAATGATGCGCAAATCAATGTTACTACGCCATTTATCAAGCGTCTTTTCTCCGGTCTGGCAGTCGATCCGAGCCAGGGATTGCTCTACGCAGGTGTGACGCCTTCTTATGCGCAGGCGGGTTATGCGGTGCGTTATCGCGCGGATGGAACGCTTGTTGACTCGGTGAAAGTCAATGTGGCTCCGACGGGATTCTTCTTCAAATAATTCTAATTAAGATAATGAAAGCACTTGGCGATTCGTCAGGTGCTTTTTTGCGTTTGAGAGGGCCGTGAAAGTTAACATTTCAGAGGATTTTGATAAGAGTCCAATTGCCTTTAAATAATTGTCGCCTGGCGTTTATTCATCGCGAACGGTTTGACTAACCAATTGTCGCCTTATTTGTCAACAGTGTGATATTTCACCGATTTACAAATACACATGCGTTACAAAAACGGCCCTTTGATCACTTTGTTTCTCATCCTTGCCACATTGCTGACGCAAAATTCAGCGATGGCGCAATGGAATGCTCCCTATGCCAACAGCTGGATTGATTACAACAAGCCTTACGTAAAACTTGGGATTGCGAAAACAGGCCTGCACCGCGTTTCATTTGCTTCATTGCCTAAAAATTTCCCAAAAAATGCGCCGGAAAAACTGCAATTGTGGAGAAGAGGCAAGCAAGTTGCCATTATAAGCACAACCAATAATGAGGTCGTCTTTTATGCGGTAACCAATGATGGCGCCAGCGATTCGCTGTTATACAGGCCAATGAGTTCGCGCATCAATCCGTATTTCAGCATGTATTCTGACGAAGGTGCTTACTTACTGACCGTTGGCGACGCGCCGGGACTTAGGGCAAAGACGATTAGTCAACCCGTTGATAATAAGGCCCCTATTGTGCCGTTTCACAAGGAAATTGCTGTAACGCAGTTTTTGGAATCTTATTCGCTTAGCACAGTCAGTGCAATAAAGCCCGCCCTTATGAACAGTTTTTTTGAGGCGGGTGCCAGCAAATCTGGCCCAGGCATCAAAGCTGATTCAATGATTTTCAGGAGTTTTAAACTGGAGAATTTTGCAGGCAATGTTCAAAAGTCGAAGCTGAAATTGCTGATTCACGGCAGAAGCGAAACCGAGCGCAAAGTTGAAGTTTATGTTGGAAAAGACAAAGCGTCATTGCGCCTTGTCACTACAATTAAAAGTTCGGGCTTCGACAGCCCGGAATATACTTTCGAGCTCAAACCAGCGGATATCGACGCGGCCAATAGCGGGATATTAGCCTTAAAATCTGTCATCAAGGACCGTATTGAAAGATTTTCACTCACTTACTTTTCTATTGAATTTCCCCAGCTTATTAAATTAGACAACCAGATTGGCAAAACAATAAG
This sequence comes from Dyadobacter sp. CY326, assembly GCF_021390515.1. GTDB lineage: Bacteria > Bacteroidota > Bacteroidia > Cytophagales > Spirosomataceae > Dyadobacter. Next base: position 57,701 of record NZ_JAJUXI010000009.1, on the reverse strand, counting down.
GCTTGACCCTGTAAAAGAATTATGGAGCAGGATCGCCATACAGGATGCGTCAGCGAGTTTCATGATGCTGGATGTCACAAATACAGACGATCCTTTCGTTATTAAGGGCACGCCAGGAAATCTGATGATTCCTCGAAATGCACACACACAAATGCTGTTTGCTGCCAATAAGCACATTGAAGTTGAATCGCCGAACATTAAGGAAATCAAGTTCAAAGCTTTTGTCCCGAAAGAGGCAAATTACATCATCATCACAACGGATAGTCTGTATAATGGCGCATCCAAATTTGCGGAATATCGGTCGTCTCCTTCTGGCGGCAGTTTCAAGCCGCTGATAGCAAACATTAAAGACATTTACGATCAGTTCAATTACGGCGAGCCCAGCCCTGTGGCGATCAAGAAGTTCATGTCCTATATGCTTACGGAGGGCGGAAAAGACAAGTATCTTTTTCTGATCGGCAAATCGATCACCTATAATGAGAGAATGAAGCGTGAACTCCCTGATGAAGTGCCCTCCATAGGTTATCCCGCCTCCGATGCATTACTTGTGGAAGGTCTGGCAGGTGCACCGCTTAATATGCCAGCCATTCCGGTCGGGCGCCTGGCAGCGCTCACGAATCAAAACGTCCTGGATTATTTGCAAAAAGTAAAAGATTATGAAGGCAACCGGGCTGGTCAAACTGGCTGGGCTAAAAATGTCCTGCACCTAAACGGAGGGAAAACTGCATCCGAAATTACGCAGTTGCGCGAAAACCTTGAAGCATTGGAACCTATGGTAAGCAAAGGACTGGTTGAGGGAAAGGTGAAGCAATATGTCAAGCAGAAGGCAATGGCCGAAACGGAACCAGTTAACATCACAGCCGACATCAATGAAGGCGTTGGCTTACTCACCTATTTTGGTCACGGCTCAGCTGTGGTGACAGATCTGGATTTTGGTTATGCGACTGATGCGCCCCGGGCTTATAATAATCTTCACAAATATCCGGTCATGTATTTCAACGGCTGTGGCGTTGGGAATGTGTTTGCCGCGCGTTTTAACCCAAAGCCTAAAAATCCAAAAGGCAATGACCGAATCCCATTATCACTGGACTGGCTGCTTGCTCCAAATATGGGTGCCGTGGCAATCATCGCAAACTCGTTGGAAAGCATTGTGACCCCCGCAGCCAAATATCTTGAACGCTTCTATTATTACACATTTAAGGATCCGAAAACCGTAAGCCTCTCCATCGGAAAAATCCAGCTGGCAGTGGCGAACGATATCATTACAAACCATAATGATCCTTATGCCATTGGCAATGTGCGTCAATCCGTCTTACAAGGCGATCCGGCATTGCGGTTGGCTTTTGTTGATAAGCCGGAATCCACCGATCCAAATCCGGACAATGATCACATTGCGCCGCTTCTGACTGTTAAGTTTAATGAGCGATTGATCAGCCAGGACGAAGTCATTGGCCTTCATCCAGCAATCACTTTACATTTATCTGATGACAAACCGCTTTTACCAGACACGGCGCTGATAGACATTTTTGTCAAGCGATGCGGTGATGACAATTGTGATTTTGAACCGGTAAGCTTTGCGAAAAGCAGCATTACCGTCGATTCGCTGGGGAGTAAAGCGCTGTTATTTAGATATTTTACAGATCTCGGCTTGGGGACTTACGAAATTTTGGTCAATGCAAGAGATCAAAGTGGAAATGCAGTTGCCCAGCCTTACAGGATCCGGTTCAAAATATCGGAAGAAGCGCAATTGCCTAATGAACTTGTGGTGAGTCCGAATCCCGCATCTGATTATCTTCGGTTTGCGCTTAAATCACCCCAGCGATTTAATTTACATTCTGTCAAATTTATTATTTACAATCAGCATGGAGTTGTTATTGATGAAAAACACACTTCATTTCCGGTCTGGTCGCTGACCAACGAATGGTTCTGGTTTCCACCGAAAGGCATCACTGGAATTTACGCTTACAAAGTATTTCTGATCAATAATGCGAAGGAAACGTTTGACAATTTTACGGGGAAAGTGCTTTTAAGCAATTAGCGCTCTGCCGCTTCGTAAAGGAGAATATTACAAAGAAAAAAGTCTCCCACATACGCAGGAGACTTTCAAGTCGATTGATAATTTCTTATTTAAAAAACCCTAACGGATCAGGCTTTTTCGCTTTGAGTAATTCAACAAAATCTAGGTTCATTTGATTAAAGTCCAATGCGCGTCCTTTATGTAAATGTTCCCACGATTTGTCCAGATCATTCAAATTGTAATGCAACAGTGCCAAATTGTATTGCCCCAAAGCATAAGTCGAATCCAATGCAGTGGCGCGATTTAATAGTTCTGCAGCCTCATCAAGTTCCTCTTTTCGACTTGATATGGCGTATAATTTGAGATCAACCGTTGATAAATCCACCAGTAACGGCACATTTTCACCTTGCAGACTAATGCCACGGCTCAGCATGCGTTTTGCTTCCACCCAGTTTTCGCGCTGATATGAAATTACACCCAGGCCCCAATATGTTTCAACATTTTTATCATTCAGCAGATGAGCTAAATTGAAGCGGTAACAGGCTGTGTCCAAAGAACCCTCCTGCAAATATTCCCACGCACGCGCTGTGAAAAAGCTGCTTGCCTCGGTGCGACTTGTAAATGACTTATCGCATTCGCTTAAAAACCGGATTTCTTCATCTATTTGCTCAGAGGTTTTACTCAATTCCCCGAACAATGGCACAACTCGTCTTTCCTTTAAATCCAAAGGTTTTTTTTGGGCAAGATTCGTATCCGTGCTTGGCAATGCGCTCGCTAGATGCGTGTTTTGAGCAAAGCCAAATACTGGAAAAAGAATAGCAAGCCAAATAACAACAGATTCTTTCATAGCAACTTTAATAGAGAAACAGGTTTTCTATTGTCCAAGTTAAACGGATTTATTTACATTGTATTGCATTATCTGCGTTTACTTCTTCCCGAGGAACCGCGGCGATTTTGGCCTCCTTTTCCAGCAGATTTTTGCGCGGGGCGATACACATTTTTCTTCTCGTGAAATGCTCCCAGGAAGGTCGGGTCTTCTCTCCTTTTCTGGTTATCAATCTCCCGAAGCATGTCCTGGCGCTCAGAAACGGGTGTCGCCGCAATTTCAAGACCCTCAGGAAGTTCCAGACGAGGGATCTCCATCCTGATCATTTTCTCGATTTTACGAATGTGATATTCGTCTGCCAAGGTCATAAAAGTGATCGCCTGACCAATGCGATTTGCACGTCCCGTCCTGCCAATTCGGTGCACGTAATCTTCGTAAATCAAGGGCACGTCGAAGTTGATCACATGGCTCACTTCCGTAATATCAATGCCTCTCGCAACAACGTCCGTTGCCACCATCACACGCACGGAGCCTTCCTTGAATGCTTCCATTGCATTGGTCCGCGTATTTTGTCCTTTGTTAGCATGAATCACTTTCAGCTCATCTTCGCGGACCACGTTATCCAGCAAATTTTGATGCACCAGTCCGGCAACTTCGCGACTTCTGGTAAAAATCAGCACACGATTGAATGCTTCGCGGTCTTTTAACAAATGTGTCAAAAGATTAATTTTTGTGCGAAAGTTGGGCAGTTCATAAAGTGATTGCGACACCATTTCGGCCGTTGTGGCCTGTGGCGTCACCTCTATCCGCGTTGGAAATTCGAGAAATTCAAAGGATAGTCTTTCAACTTTATCAGAAAATGTGGCAGAAAAGAGCATATTCTGCCTTTTTGTAGGAATGATTTCAAGCAATTTGCGGATTTGCGGCATGAAACCCATGTCCATCATCTTATCGGCCTCATCCAGGATCATTACATTGAGGTGTTTTACAATGATTTCTTCCTGAAAATAAAGGTCCATAAACCTTCCCGGAGTGGCAACAATAATGTCAACGCCTTTCCTAAGTGCCTCAATCTGAGCCTTCGCGCCCACGCCGCCAAACAAAACAACCGTCCGAATGTCCGTGTATTTGCTTAGCTGCGCAATGGCTTCTGAAATTTGCATGGCCAATTCTCGGGTGGGGGCCATAATTAATGCCCGGGCATGCTCGCCCTGGGCATATTTGATCCGCATTAATAACGGTAATGTATAGGCGGCCGTTTTGCCCGTCCCTGTTTGGGCTATGCCCAGAATGTCCTGTCCTGATAGTGCGAGCGGGATGGCTTGTTCCTGAATCGGCGTCGGCTCGGTATATCCCGCTTCTTCAATGGCATTGAGTAATTGACGGTTAAGCTTGAATTGCTCAAAATTGTTTTGCGTAGTCTGCATGCCGCAAAGGTACGAAAACTCGCACTAACCCAACCTTGCAAGCGCTTCTTTCAGCGTTTCCAGCTTGGCTTCGGCATCGGCTTGCTTCTGGCGCTCTTTCTCAACAATGTCGCCTTTTGCATTCGCGACGAAGCGCTCATTCGACAGTTTTTTGATCACCGAATCCAGAAAGCCTTGCGTGTATTCCAATTCGCGTTGCAGGTTCTCCTTTTCAGTTTCAACATCCAGTTCATCGGCCAGATTTACAAAAAACTCATCTGATTTCACACGGAATGCAGTTCCTTCGCCTTCGTCGGTTACGTAAGCGATGTTTTCGACATTGGCCAATTTTTGGATCAAAGGCTCTAACGCGTTGTAACGAGCTTTGTCATCTGTGCGAATCGCGAGGGGAAGTGCGGTTTTGGGACTGATATTTTTCGCGTTTCTTAAATTTCTGATTGACGAAATGACTTCAAAAAGTACGTCAAAATCATTCAGCAAGGATTGATCAATGTCTTTTGCCTGCGGATAAGGTGCAATGCAAATGGAGTCGTTTGCTTTTCTTTCAATGATATTCTGCCAAATTTCCTCTGAAATGAAAGGCATGAATGGATGCAACAGACGCATTAAGCGGTCGAAGAACTCTAATGTGGCGTTGTAAGTATGCTTGTCAATAGGTTGTTCAAATCCCGGCTTGATCATTTCCAGATATTGCGCGCAAAAATCGTCCCAGATCAGTTTATAAACCGAGTTGAGGGCATCGGAAATGCGGAATTTTGAGAAATGATCCTGCACTTCCAGGATCGTTTGGTTGAGTTTACTTTCAAACCAATTGATCGCCAGTTCCGAGCCTTCGGGCTGTGCGAGACTTTCCAGGTTTTCGGAAACCTGGAAAGTCTTTACCAAGCGGAAAGCGTTCCAGATTTTATTTCCAAAATTCCTGCCTTGTTCAACCAATTTATCATCATAAGGAAGGTCATTTCCAGCCTGCGAGCTGAAAAGCATGCCCGTACGAATGCTGTCTGCGCCATATTGATTGATCAGGTCAATCGGATCAGGTGAGTTGCCAAGCGATTTGGACATTTTCCTTCCCTGCTTATCCCGTACAATTCCAGTCAGATAAACATTTTTAAAAGGATATTGACCTTTGTATTCATAACCCGCGATGATCATCCGCGCAACCCAGAAAAACAGAATTTCGGGTGCCGTAACCAGGTCATTTGTAGGATAATAGTAATTAATGTCCGCATTATCCGGCTCTTTGATCCCGTTGAAAACAGTGATTGGCCAAAGCCATGATGAAAACCACGTGTCGAGCACATCCGGGTCCTGCGTAATGTCCTCTTCGGTCAATGCAAAAAGCTGATAATCCATTTGTGCTTTCCGCAATGCTTCCCTTTTGGATTTGGCAATGATCATGGTGCCGTCTTTCAAATAGTAAGCCGGAATGCGGTGGCCCCACCAAAGTTGCCGACTAATGTTCCAGTCGCGCACATTCTCCATCCAGTGGCGATATGTGTTTTTGAATTTCGCAGGAATCAGCTGAACCGTGTCATTCATTACATTCTCGAATGCCGGCTTGCTGATTTTTTGCATCTTCAAAAACCATTGCTCCGAAAGCCGCGGCTCAATGACAGAATTGGTTCGCTCTGAATGGCCAACATTGGATCTATATTCTTCTGTTTTAACCAGATTTCCCGACTCTTCAAGCAGCTTAATGATCTTTTTCCGTGCAACAAACCGGTCTTCACCGATCAAAATCTGCGCTTTTTCATTCAATGTGCCGTCTTCATTTAGCAGATCAATGATGGGCAGATCGTGTCTCTTACCCAATTCATAATCATTTGTATCATGCGCGGGAGTGACTTTCAGACAGCCCGTTCCAAATTCCATTTCCACATATTCGTCCGCAATGATCGGAATGGCGCGGTTAATCAACGGAATTGAAACTTCCTTGCCAATCAAATGTTTGTAACGCTCATCATGTGGATTTACGCAAATGGCCACATCGGCCATGATCGTTTCCGGGCGTGTGGTGGCAATGATGATCGCTTCATCGGTAAGTGCCTCGCCGATTTCATCTACAAGCGGATATTTCAGGTAAACCAGTTTTTGATTCACCTCTTTCATGATCACTTCCTCGTCCGAAACCGTCGTGCGCGCCTGCGGGTCCCAGTTCACCATGCGGTGTCCGCGGTAAATATCACCTTTGTTATATAGGTCAATAAAAACGTCGATCACCGAATCATACAAATCCGGCTCCATTGTGAAACGGGTGCGATCCCAGTCGCAGGATGCGCCGAGCTTGCGTAATTGCTGCAAAATAATGCCGCCATATTTGTGCGTCCATTCCCAGCAATATTCCAAAAATTCATCCCGCGTGAGATCTCGCTTGTTGATCCCCCGCTCTTTGAGCATGGCAACAACTTTGGCTTCGGTTGCGATGGAGGCGTGGTCCGTTCCCGGCACCCAGCAAGCTTCCTTGCCTTCCATGCGTGCCTTCCGGATGAGAATATCCTGAATGGTGTTATTGAGCATATGCCCCATATGCAGCACGCCCGTGACATTTGGAGGAGGAATTACGATCGAGTAAGGCTCCTTATCGGGATTTGGTTTCGAACCGAAAAACTTGTTGTCGATCCAGTAGGAATACCATTTATCCTCTATTTCCTGGGGGGCATATGTTTTGGAAATCATTGTGTAGTCAGAAATTGCCGCAAAACGCAGCTGGTCATCTTAAAAAGACGGCAAGTTAGGCGTTGCGGATGAAATTTCTAAACTAATTGTTCGCCTTTGCTGATGGGCAGCCAGACTGTAAATGTGCTGCCTTCACCCGGTTTACTTTGCACCTGAACGGTTCCTTCGTGCGCTTCAACCATTTTTTTGACATAACTTAATCCTAAGCCAAAACCTTTCACGTCGTGCACATTGCCAGTGGGAATGCGATAGAATGTGTCAAAAATGCGGTGCTGCTGCTCGCGGTTCATGCCGATTCCTTGGTCCGAAATGGCAATGCTGATGCCGTTGTTCTCATTCCAGGTCCGAATTTTGATGTGCAGCTTTTCGGGAGAATATTTGATTGCGTTGTCAATGAGGTTGTTAAGGATATTGGAAATGTGGATTTCATCCCCTAAAACCACTTCATGCGTTGCCTCAAAATCCAGATCTACTTCTCCGTCCCGCTGTTCAATCTGAACACTCTGGCCATTCAAAGCTTTACCAATCAAATCATGAATGTCGGCTTCGCTGATCTTTAATTTCACATGACCTTTATCCAGAAGTGCCATTTGCAGAACCTTCTCGACATGCGTCCCTAAGCGCTTGTTTTCTTCGCGAATGATGCCCAGATAACGTTCAAGTCGGGAGCTATTTTCGAGTTGTGGAATTTTTGCTGAATTCTCCTGCGCCATTTCTGCTGCGAGTGCAATGGTTGAAATGGGCGTTTTGAATTCGTGGGTCATGTTATTGATAAAATCATTTTTAATGTCGGAAAGCTTTTTCTGACGCAAGATCGTGGTTACGGCCATGTAAAAGCAAGCCATAATGACAATGATCAGAATGCCAGAGCCACCAAACATTACGCCCATATTGCTCAGGATATATTTCTGCTGATCCGGAAAAAACACATACAAGGAATTGGGCGCATTCACAGTCTCGCTTGGGAATAAAGAGGCTTTGTAAGACTTCTCTTCCCATTCCCTCGGCCGTAAACTCACTGTTGAAAAAATGACACTGTTGTCATAACGACCTCTTACGGCAAACTCATAAGGCAATGAAATCCCGTTTTCAACAAGTTCTTTTTTCAATAATGTATCCAGCAAAAACCTGTTAACACGCTGCTCAATAGGCCTTTTTGTATAAATCAAATCCTTCATCACTTCCTTTAAAAGTGCAGCGCGGTCTGGCTCGGGATCACTGAACACTGCGCGATTCTTTTTGCCATTCCTTAATGTGTTCGGGAGGGCAACTTCACGGTTAGCAACGGCTCCTCTTGCTGCGGAATCGCCATAAGAATGCGTTGTTCCGGTTTTGTATTTTTTACTTTCGGCCTCATTAATCCCTCTGAATGCATTCCCAAGGCGCTTTTCGTCTTCGAGTCTGCGGCGCATAAACTCGTCAATGCCGGCTGCGCCATATTGCTGCGCCTGGAAAAATTCCTCCATAATCTGCTGCTGATGCTCCGCCATAACCCGGAAATTGGGGCTTAAAACATCCGTCGGAACCGCTTCTGTAATGATCTGATAATGAATTTCCTCACCATTTGGTCCAATTGCGATTTCCATGCGGGGCTGGATTCTGGGTGCAGCTTCACGGACCGGTTTCGATTTTTGTACATTGGTCCGCTTCATGGGCATGTTCCGCAACTGCGTTATGCGGTTGAGCTTGCTTTTCTGCTGTTCCGTTTCAATGCGCCTTTGCAGCAAATGCATCATTTCCTGCTTTTCCAGGCGATGCACCACTTCCTGCACCGACTCAGAGACCTTCTGATTGAACTGCTCGTTGCGGATCGCAATGGCTTCACGGATCCAATACCATTGAAATCCAATCAAACCAATGAGTGCAATGCACATGAGGCCAACAATTATCTGAATTTTCCGCTTTGTCATAAATTTCGTTTCACCGGTGCAACCTCTTCATTAAATTCACCGACATTCTTCCTGATAACAAATTTAACGCATGGGATTGGGGCTATCTTGTTTTTAACAAAATTTAACACCGGTCAGAAATCGCTTCTTATAATTTTGTAAATCATTCATACACATAACCTAATCCATTAAAATGACGGCGAATCTATTTCAAAAATTGGTGTTGTCAGCGGCATTGCTGACCGGCGTGTTCATCAGCCCCGCGCAGGCTCAAAAGGAAAAGTCAGAAAAAACGCAACCTGATCAAAAGGCGAGCATCCGCATAAAAGTGACGGAGGAGAAGGACGGCAATGTGGAAAACAAGGAGCGCAGTTATCGAATAGGCAAGCTGACAGACAAGCAGCGTGAAGAATTTGTCGACAAAGTGCTTGATTCAATGGGTGTTGACAAAAAGAAAAACCAAACCGTGTCAGTTACAATCGACGATGGCGACGATTCGGATATCATTTCCAAAAAACGCCAGAAAGTGATCATTGACCATCGCGACGACCGGGAGCCGCTTGCCTATCATTGGAAAGGCGATATTTCAAATGATTTTGAGTTCAACACCGAGAATTTTCGCAAGCACATGAAGACTTTCGAAAACGAGTGGAAGCCGAAAACGAAAACATTCATGCGCGATATGGAGAATTTCGGGAATGAGATGGGTGAAATTTGGAACAAAGAAGTTACTAAGCCTGCAAGCATCCGCTCGCTGAATGCTTACACCAATAACCCGGACAATGGCGTTCTGAATCTGCGTTTCAATGTTCCGCAAAAGGGCGATGTGTCGGTGGTTGTAACCGATACAAAGGGAAAGGAAATTGGAAAAAGGGACATTAAGGACTTCGAAGGAGAGTTTGTAGGGCAAATCGAGTTGAGGAAAAATACAAAAGGGACCGTTTTTGTAACCGTTGTGCAGAACGAAGACGGGGCGGTCAAAAGAGTCGTAATTCCCTGATTTGTTCTAAAAATTTTACCCCGTCCTCCTGATTATAAGCAATCAGGAGGATTTTTTATTGTAAAAATACTACTAACAATTAGGCTGGCATTTATTTAGAATTGTAAATTTGCTGAAAACTCCGATCACCGCGACATCAATTTTTATTGCAACATATGCTGAATCTTATACTGTTTGGCCCTCCGGGTGCAGGTAAAGGCACTCAAAGTGAAAAAATCATTGCTAAGTACAAACTAATACACCTTTCGACGGGAGACCTGTTGCGTAACGAAATTCAAGCCGGATCTGAACTGGGCCTGAAAGCTAAAACATTGATGGATCAAGGGATTCTGGTTCCGGATGAAGTCGTGATTGGCATGATTGACAATAAGTTAAAGGAGCATAAGGACGCAGCCGGATTTATTTTTGATGGATTTCCGCGGACTGTAAAGCAATCTGAGGCACTTGACCAGCTTTTGGCGAGCTATGACGAAAGTATTTCCGTAATGATTGCGCTCGTTGTAGACGATAATGAACTGCTGGCACGTTTGCTAAACCGTGGAAAGACTTCCGGACGTCCGGACGACCAAAATGAATCGCTGATCAGCAAAAGGATTCAGGAATATAACAGCAAAACCAAACCAGTTGCCGATTACTATCAAGCCCAGGGCAAATTCGTTGCCATTGACGGGATCGGTGAAATAGATTTTATTTTTGAAGAAATCAATCAGGCGATTTCTAAGGTTACCGTTTAATAACTCACCGTTCACTATACACATGGCTTCTTCCAATTTTATTGATTACGTAAAAATTAATGTACGCTCCGGCTCTGGCGGCGCGGGATCTCTGCATTTCCGACGTGAAAAGCACGTTGAAAAGGGCGGACCTGACGGCGGCGATGGTGGTCGCGGCGGTCACGTAATCCTCAAAGGGAATTCGCAATTGTGGACACTCCTTCACCTAAAATACACCAAGCACGTGAAGGCGTTCGACGGTAAAGGCGGAGAAGGCGGGAGGCGTTCGGGTTCTATTGGAAAAGATATTATCCTGGAAGTTCCGCTTGGCACCATTGCCAAGAATGCAGAAACGGGCGAACAATTGTTCGAAATCACAGAAGATGGCCAGGAAGTAATTCTATTGCAAGGTGGTCGCGGCGGAATGGGCAACGACCATTTTAAATCGGCAACCAACCAAACGCCGCAACACGCTCAGACAGGAGAAGCAGGCCTGGAAGCTTGGGTGATTCTGGAACTAAAAGTGCTCGCTGATGTAGGATTAGTTGGATTTCCAAATGCGGGGAAATCTACATTACTTTCTGTTGTTTCAGCCGCCCGGCCCGAAATTGCGGATTATCCTTTCACCACGCTCGTGCCTAACCTCGGCGTGGTTTCTTACAGAGATTACAAATCATTTGTCATGGCAGATATTCCCGGAATCATCGAGGGAGCATCGCAAGGAAAAGGTTTGGGTTTGCGTTTTTTGCGTCATATAGAACGTAATTCCATTTTACTTTTCATGGTGCCTGCTGATAGCGAAGACATTCATGCTGAGTACGAAACACTCCTCCAAGAACTCAGAATTTATAATCCCTCTCTTTTAGACAAAAATCGCATTCTCGCGATTTCCAAAATTGACCTTCTCTCGGACGAAGAGCGGGCCGATCTTCAAAAAAATCTCCCTGCCAACATACCAAGCATTTTAATTTCAGCAATTACCCAAGAAGGAATTGAACAATTGAAAGATCAGGTATGGAGCGCGATCAATTTCCCGTTATCCGTAAAATAATATTTTCTTGAAAAAGCAACCATTTGATGCATCTTGTGTGTCAAAGTAGTTACAATAATGAATTTAAGGCTCTATGAAACACTATCTACCATTCTTCTTTTGGGTAGGATTAAGCTTTCTCTCGTTCACCTCCTCTGCACAAATCAGCATCGACTTTCCAACCGATCGTGCAGTATTTCAACGTGATAAAGGCAATCATGCAACGCTATACATCTCCGGTACTTACACAAAAGTTATCTCAAAAATCGAGGTTAAATTGGAGCCGATCAATGGACCAGGCAGGGCTGAATTTGCAACTATTGAAAATCCACAAGGCGGTTTTTATTCAGCAACATTAAATCCGGAGGGCGGATGGTATAGGCTGGAAGTTCGTGCATTTTTGGGTGATCAAATGATTGGTTCTTACCGAGTGGATCACGTGGGCGTAGGCGAAGTCTTTATGATCGCAGGCCAATCCAATGGTGAGGGATTTTCAAATTTTGGAGCCCAAGGTGCGCAAGACGACCGTGTTAGCGTAATCAATCAGCAATTCAAACAGCCTTTTCCAGAAGAACTTCCACGGAATCCAACATTCAGTCATTTGGACGGAGAAACCAATATTGCACCACGCGGCTCTTCTGCTTGGAGTTGGGGAAGGCTTGGAGATCAGCTGGTTAGCCGACTTAACGTGCCGGTTTTATTTTACAATGTTGCCTGGACGGGATCTGCGGTAAGAACGTGGAAAGAGAGCATCAATGGTGTGGGCAAGTCCGTGTATGCCAATGTTAATTTTGAACCTTATGGAATGCCTTATGGCAACTTGCGAAATGTAGTTCAACGTTTGACTCCCATCACAGGATTGCGGGCGGTTCTCTGGCAGCAAGGTGAATCTGATAATTTCAAAGGCACGGATGCAGATTCTTACTTCAATGATTTAAAAACAGTTATCGAAACCAGCAGAAACGAATCTGGGAAAAATATTTCATGGGTCGTTTCACTTACATCTTATGACAACCTTCGCGGGGCAAATTCCCGCGTTACGGAAGGTCAGCAAAGGGTTATCAACAATGTTCCCAATGTATTTCAAGGTCCAAACACTGATCTGATTCAAATTCCAAGAACCGATGGTGAAGGCGTCCATTTCAAGGATGACGGTTTGAGACAAGTGGGTGATGCCTGGGCGCAACAATTGAACGATAACTTTTTTGCAAATTCAGATCCATATCAGGGAACGTCGCCTTTGAGAATTAAAGCCAATTGTGCAGGAAATGGAAACCTTAACCTGACTGCTGAGGGCATTGGGGTTTCACAATTTAGTTGGAGCAATGGCCAAAACGCCAACAGTACGCAAGTTGGCAACGGCACTTATCGAGTGAGTGCACGCGATGGTCAGGGAAATTACATTTTCTCGCCGGAAATCAGGGTCAATGAAAACATTCAGCCTAACAAGCCATCTATCACATTAGAGGGAAGCAATCCGGTCTGTTTGGGAAATACAGCAACCTTAGTATCAAGCACTTCCGAAAATGTGCGCTGGAATAATGGTTCAACGGGCGACCGTTTGCAAATTACGGCCGGCGGAGAATATTTTGTAACTACAAAAAATGTGTATGGCTGCGAAGCATCGTCTGACAAAGTCACCATGACGGTTTCCACTGCACCCTTGCCTCCAACACCAAAGATCTCCGCTTCAGGCATTCTCGAATTTTGTGACGGAGGTGAAGTAAGCCTTACTTCTGACTCCAAGTTGAAGAATGTGTGGTCTAACGGTGGCAATACGGAAACAATTGTTGTGAAAACCTCGGGCGAATATCGCGTAAAGGCGCTTGACGCGGTTGGTTGCTATTCTCCTGACTCAGAGCCTGTTAATGTAAAAGTTAATTCATTGCCACAAAAACCTGTAATTGCATTAAGCGGTAACACAACATTTTGTGAGGGAGAAAATATCACCATGACTTCCAATTACGACAGCGGAAATATATGGAGCACGGCTGCCACAACAAAAGCAATCACGATTGATGCGACCGGCAATTTCTCGCTCAAACAGCGTGACGCAAACGGCTGCGAATCAACATCAGACGTAGTTGCGGTAAAAGTCAATACGCTGCCTGCAACACCAGCAATCACAGCACTTCGCCCTACAACTTTCTGCCTTCGTGATTATACGACATTAAGAAGCAGCGAGGCTTACTCATATTTGTGGAGTAACGGCGAAACCGGCAGAGACATTGAAATCAGAAATTCTGGTGATTTTACAATTTCAGCGCGCGACGCCAATGGCTGCGTTTCCCCAGCTTCTCCTGTGGTTAAAGTGGTGGCCAATGTATTGCCCCCAACACCGACTATTACTGCAAATGGCCCCGTTGCTTTCTGCGCTGACCTGAGTGTTAGCCTTCAATCTACGCCTGGCGCAGGGTTTTTATGGAGCAATGGCGCTTCCACACAAACATTAAGAGTCACAACTGCTGGTGTATTCTCCGTTCAGACTATCAATGAGTTTCAATGCTACTCAGATCCTAGTAATCAGATTACAACGCAAACACTTGCACTTCCGCCAGCGCCTACAGTATCCGCATTGAGTGATACAACTTTCTGTGATGGCGATTTTGTGGTGCTGAAAGCGACAAAAGGAAACACATTCTTCTGGAACACGACGAGCGAAGGTGACACCATTCAAGTTTACAAATCAGGAGTTTACGCCGCCCGCGTTAGGGACGAAATCGGCTGCTATTCTCCATATTCAAGGAACATTGCTGTTGATGTGAAGGCAACACCTTCTCGCCCGACAATTCGTCAGATCGGAACGTATACGCTGATCGCGGAGAACAATCTCAACTCCGGCGATCACGTTTGGAAGTTCAATGGAATGGACCTGACAGAGAATACAGCCACGCTGAAAGCCATCCGATCGGGGACTTATCTTGTCAACAACACAGTTGTATACAGCCCGACATTGACGTGCTTTTCCGACTTCTCCGATCCGTTTAACTTCTTCGCCGACACGAACAATCCGGGTTTCGTTACGTATCCAAATCCCGTTGTAGACGGCAACATCACTGTTGAAACATTACAAAATGTAAACAATGCCGACGTCCAGATCATTGACAGCCACGGCAAAATTCACAGAAGCTTCAAGGTAAAGAAATTTGATAGCCAGCAATTCTTTAATATTCAGGGATTATCAAGTGGTATCTACATAATTCGGATCGTTTCAGTGTCATTTACTGCTACACAAAAGCTCATTGTCGTTCAATAAACGATGATAGCTTTCTTGTTGTAATCAAAAAAACGGAATAGTGATATTTTAGCAAAAATATTCATTTACATTTGTGACCGTTTTGTAGCAGCATGCATCGACCATCCAACTCTGTCTAGATATACAAATTTTTACCCTGTTCAAGAATTCCCAAATGCGTTATAGAATTATTTTTCCGGTAGTGGCAAAGGCATTGCTGTTGATATGCCTGATATCCTCAACAGCTTTTTCGCAGATAAGAATTACATCTCCTACTTTTCAGGCTGTATATCAAAGAAATATTACCGGTCAAAGAGAAATTACTGTTTCGGGAACATTTTCCGTTCCGATGGACAAAGTTGAAGCGCGTGCAGTGCCGGTTGTTCAGGGACAGGGCGTAGAAACTCCATGGAAAACTTTGCAGGACGCTCCGAAGGGCGGTGTATTCGCCGGAGAAATCACATTAATTGGGGGCTGGTATTCCATTGAAGTCCGCGGACTTTCCGACGGAAAAGTGGTTGGAAGAGATATTCTTTCAAGGTTGGGCGTAGGAGAGGTTTTTATCATTGCAGGCCAATCCAATGCGCAGGGTTTAAGAGCTTATCCAGGCCCGTCTGCTCAGGATGACCGGGTTATGTATATTTCAAATTACAACAACGACGATCGAGACCTTCTGACTGATCCCGTTCCACCAGCTTTCGCGAAAATTTCACAAGATCTTGGCATTATGTCTCCAAGAGGCCAATCAGCATGGTGCTGGGGCGTTTTGGGTGATCTTTTGACTGCAAAACTGAATGTGCCCGTTTTATTCATTAACACCGCTTGGGAAGGGACTTCCATTGAAAACTGGGCAAGCAGCGCAAAAGGCTTGCCTACAAAAAACAAATACGGTGGCTTCGTTTACCCTCCGGAAATGCCATATGCCAACCTTAGAATTGCTGCCAGAAACTATGGCAACCAATATGGTGTGAGGGCGGTTTTGTGGATGCAGGGCGAAACGGACGCATTATTTAAAACACCGGCTGCGTCTTATCGTGAGAATCTCCAATTTGTCATGAACAGATTAGGAACTGAAACGGGCGACAAACGCATTACCTGGGTTATTGCAAGAACTTCCCGGACTTCTGCTGGTTTCAACATCTCATCGAGCATTAATCCAGAAATTATCGCTGCGCAAAATGCAGTTTTAGATACGCAGTTTAATCCAACTTATCCGGGCCCAGAAACAGATCCATTGGTTCCCAACCGGGGAGATGGAACACACTTTGTAGGCCGCGATCCGGAAGGCACCAGAGAAGCACTGACTATTTTGGCCAATGCCTGGAATGAAAGTCTTGATGCAAGGTTCTTTTCAACTGTTACGCCAACCAATCCGGCGCCAATTCCGGACATAGCCGCAGCATGTGTTACAGAAAACAATGCTGTATCAATATCGCTGCCGACAGGTTTTGCATCTTATTTATGGAGCAATGGTTCGACGGACAACACCATTCGGGTTTCAGAACCGGGAACTTACCGTGCAACAGTGAAGGACAATGCAGGCAATTCAATCCTGACATCTGTGGTTGTGCTTGATAATGCAGCAAAACCCGCACAGCCAACGATTCAGCAAGAAGGTGAACAGCAAACCTGTTTTGATTCATCATTCCAATTTTCAGTTGCTGGCGGAAGCGACATTTACAGCTGGTATAAACAAGGATCAAATACAGCCATAGCAACAGGCGCTTCTGCTCTGATCGCTGAAAGTGGCGATTATTACGTAAGAGGCAGCAACATTTTTGGTTGCGTTTCTGAAAACTCAGCCGCTTCTTCGCTTCTGGTGAGACCTCAAATTTCAAAGCCTGTCATCGAGCCATCCGGTCCGTTCAGTATCACTGCTTCAATTGCGGAAACTGGCTTGAATGAACAATTCTTATGGCGCAGACCAGACACGGAATCTGATACGACGGCCCGCCTTATCAAAATCTTGAAATCAGGTCAATACTCAACCAGAGCGCAGGTTGTTTACACGCTCGGCGATGATCTTTTGACTTGTTATTCTGACACGGCTTCACGTGAATTCAAGACCAATGAACAAAATGAAGTGGTTATTTACCCCAATCCAAGTCAGGGCAATTTCATTTACATTGAGTCAAGAGAAAACATTAGGGATGCTTATATAACGCTTTTTGACATTTATGGAAGGGTTATCGAAACAAGCACTCCAAAACTGCTGGACAGCCGCATTGAAATCGACGTAAGAAATTTCCCGACCGGAAAATACATTCTCCGCGTAACCGGTGAGGGGCAAAGTCTTACCAAGCAGATTGTAATCAGATAAACACTTATTCATCGCTATTTTTATAAATAAGCCCCGGCCATCCGGGGCTTATTTAGTATCATACTAATTAGGCAAAAGATAAAGTCAAGAATTTGATTGATAAATTTGCATAGGCTAATTTTGAGAAAATAGAAAGACGCGACCACCTGCAACAAATCCGCGCGCATTTCGTAGATTGTAATTGAATAAATAACGCAATGAATAATACATATCTTCCTTCTGATTACCTGCCGATCCTCGTTCAATTCATACTTGCGGCCGGATTTATCGGTGGCACAATGATCGTTACCCACTTAATCGGACCTAGCCGCAAAAGCAAGTTGAAAGATGATCCGTTTGAATGTGGAATTGAATCTGTCGGTGATGCGAGGACTCCCATTTCTGTAAAATATTTTCTTGTTGCCATTCTATTCGTCCTTTTTGACGTCGAGGTGATATTTATGTATCCTTGGGCAGTTAATTTCAAGGGGTTAGGAATGTTTGGGTTTGTAGAAATGTTATTATTCATGGCGCTGCTGCTTTCCGGATTTTACTACGTGATCCGCAAAGGAGTTCTAAACTGGGAAGAGTAATCAACAAACTTGAAAAGACAGAAAAATTATGAAAGAAGTAACGATAGTGGAGGCTCCGCAAGGACACAGCGGATCTGGTTTTTTTGCAACTTCATTTGATGAAGCCATCGGTTTGGCCCGGAGTTATTCGCTTTGGCCACTTCCTTTCGCCACCTCTTGCTGTGGAATTGAATTCATGGCAACAATGGGCTCACATTACGATATATCTCGTTTTGGATCTGAAAGGCCTAGTTTTTCGCCCCGCCAGGCAGATTTGCTGATGGTGATGGGCACTATCGCCAAGAAAATGGCGCCCGTTGTAAAGCAGGTTTATTTACAAATGTCTGAGCCTCGTTGGGTAATGGCCGTTGGCGCATGTGCAACAAGCGGCGGGATTTTTGACACTTACAGCGTTTTGCAGGGAATTGACCGGATCATTCCCGTTGACGTTTATGTGCCTGGCTGTCCTCCCCGCCCTGAGCAAATCATTGATGGCCTTATGCACATTCAGCATTTGGCACAAAATGAAAAGCTTCGTCGCAGAAACACAGACGAATATTCTGAATTATTAGCATCATATAATATTCAATAATCCCCTATGCTAAGTAACCAGGAGGTAGCCGAAGCGCTTTTGGAAAAATTTGGTGATCAAGTATTTGACTTTGACGAGCCTTACGGACTGCTGACGCTTTCGACCTCTCGTGAGGAAATTATACCGATTTTAGATTTTTTGCACAATCATAAAAACTATCAATTCATCTTTTTAACGGATATAACAGGCATTCATTATCCTGATAATCCTGGGAAAGAGTTTATGGTTGTTTATCACATGCACAGTTTCGTGCACAATTTCCGTGTCAGGATTAAAGTGAGCTTGGCCGAGGCCGATATACACATTCCCACCGCGACGGGCTTGTTTGCATGCGCAAACTGGATGGAGCGTGAAACTTACGATTTTTTTGGAATCATGTTTGACGGCCATCCTAACTTGAAACGAATCCTCAACATTGATGAAATGGATTATTTCCCGATGCGCAGAGAATTCCCAATGGAAGATGCGACGCGGGAGGACAAAACCGACGCCCTTTTTGGCCGATGACCCTATACTGAGTGAAATATGGCAGATATTGAATTGTTACCACATAACGTTCCCGCCAATGCCGATTTACCGGAGCTGGTCGAGGAACTTACAACGCTTAACCTAGGTCCTACACACCCTGCCACACACGGAATTTTCCAAAACATCCTCAAAATGGATGGCGAAAAGATCATTTCGGGCGAGCAGACCATTGGATATATTCACCGTGCTTTTGAAAAAATCGCTGAAAGAAGGCCTTTTTATCAAATCACAACCCTTACCGACCGCATGAACTATTGCTCCTCCCCGATCAACAATCTGGGATGGCATATGACGGTTGAAAAGCTGCTTAGCGTTGAGGTTCCAAAACGAGCGCAATACATTCGCGTGATCATGATGGAGCTTGCACGCATTACAGATCACTTGATTTGTAACAGCATTTTGGGTGTGGATACGGGTGCATTTACAGGCTTTTTGTATGTAATGCAAAAGCGTGAAGAGGTTTATGAAATTTACGAAGAAGTTTGTGGAGCGCGCCTGACGACCAATATGGGACGTGTGGGCGGCATGGAAAGAGATCTTTCTTCAACTGCAGTCCGTAAGATCAAAGAGTTTATAAAATCTTTTCCCCCGGTTTTGCGCGAGTTGGAAAAGTTGCTGAACCGGAACAGGATCTTTATGGATCGGACAATTAATGTCGGCCCGATCTCTCTGGAAAGAGCATTGTCATACGGATTTACAGGCCCGAACTTGCGTGCAGCTGGTCTTGATTATGACGTAAGGGTGATGAATCCTTATTCGTCCTACGAGGATTTTGAGTTTGACATCCCGGTTGGTCAAAACGGCGATACTTACGACCGCTACATGGTCCGCAATGAGGAAATGTGGCAGAGTTTGAAAATCGTTGAGCAGGCAATCAATAATCTTCCCGAAGGTCCCTACTACGCTGATGCTCCTGAATATTATTTACCTCCAAAAAAAGAGGTTTACAGAAGCATGGAAGCACTTATTTACCATTTCAAGATTGTAATGGGTGAAATAGATGCGCCAATCGGCGAGGTTTATAATGCCGTTGAAGGCGGGAATGGTGAACTAGGATTTTACCTGATCAGTGACGGAGGGCGGACACCATATAGGCTGCATTTCCGGAGGCCAAGCTTTATTTATTATCAGGCTTATCCGGAAATGTGCAAAGGAAGCACCCTATCCGATGCCATCCTGACAATGAGTAGCTTAAACGTAATTGCAGGTGAGCTGGACGCCTAAAAAAATATTCAAGAAATGACTGAATCGCCAAATCTGGTTGCATTTACACCGGAAAGACAGGAAAAAGTAAAAGAAATCATAGCGCGTTATCCAGAGGGCCGTCAAAAATCGGCTCTGCTGCCAGTTTTACACGTTGCGCAAGAACAATGGGGCTGGTTGAGCAGCGAAGTAATGGATCACGTGGCAGCTCTTTTGAGCATTGAACCCGTTGAGGTTTATGAAGTTGCGACTTTTTACACCATGTATCACCTAGATCCTGTCGGTAAGCATGTGATAGAATATTGCCGCACTGGCCCTTGCTGCTTAATGGGCGGGGAGGACGTATATGGGTATTTGAAACAAAAATTGGGAATTGAGGCCGGACAAACTACAACAGACGGACTTTTTACATTGAAAGAAGTGGAATGTCTTGCGGCTTGCGGCTGGGGGCCGGTTTTCCAGATTCGTGAGAAATATCATATGAACCTTACGAATCAAAAGGTTGATGAAATTATTGAAGAGTTGAGTAAATAGCGTAAGCTGAAATAGATCCTCAAATGGCTAGAAAAATCTTAACGGAGCATATCAATACACCGGGAATCGAAACTTTTGAAGTTTATCGTCAAAAGGGAGGATACACCGCCGTTGAAAAAGCAATCAAAACCATGACTCCGGAAGAAGTTGTGGAAGAAGCGAAGAAATCAGGAGTGCGTGGAAGAGGTGGAGCAGGATTTCCAATGGGCATGAAATGGGGCTTTTTGGCAAAACCAGAAGGCGTTCCCCGTTATCTTGTTTGTAATGCGGACGAATCAGAGCCAGGAACATTCAAGGATCACCACTTGATGAAATGCATTCCGCATTTACTCATCGAAGGAATGATCATTTCCAGTTTTGCATTGGGTGCGAACAAGTCATTCATATATGTTCGTGGCGAGTTGATGTATGTGATCCGTATATTGGAAAAAGCCATTGAAGAAGCAAAAGCACAAGGTTTTCTTGGTAAAAACATTCTGGGCAGCGGTTACGACTTGGAACTGATCGTTCAGCCGGGTGGTGGCGCATACATTTGCGGCGAAGAAACTGCTCTTTTGGAATCATTGGAAGGCAAAAGAGGCAATCCAAGAAACAAGCCGCCATTTCCCGCAGTTAAGGGTTTATACCAAAGCCCGACTGTTGTTAACAATGTGGAATCGATCTCCAACATGCCTTGGATCATTAATAATGGCGGAGATGCATATGCGACAATTGGCATAGGACGCAGCACTGGAACGAAGCTGATTTCTGCTTCGGGGCACATTAACAAACCTGGTGTTTATGAAATCGAGCTCGGCGTAAGCGTTGAGGAATTTCTTAACTCGGACGAATATTGCGGCGGCGTTAGAACTGGCCATCATTTGAAAGCATTGGTTGCCGGAGGTTCATCTGTGCCCATTTTGCCGGCAAATTTGATTACGAAAACGGCCAATGGTGAAGATCGCTTAATGAGCTATGAATCATTGTCAGACGGAGGATTTGCAACCGGAACAATGTTAGGCTCAGGCGGATTTATTGTTTTTGATGAAACTGCCTGCATCGTTCGCAACACATGGAATTTCTCTCGTTTTTATCACCACGAGTCGTGTGGACAGTGCAGTCCGTGCCGCGAAGGAACAGGCTGGATGGAGAAAGTGCTTCATCGCATTGAACACGGTCATGGAAGCATGCATGACATTGATTTGCTGGTTGATATTTCCAAAAAAATAGAAGGTAACACCATTTGTCCGTTGGGAGATGCTGCCGCCTGGCCTGTTGCCAGCGCAATCCGGCATTTCCGTGATGAGTTCGTGTGGCACATTACACATCCGCACGAAGCATCGCAGCCCGGCGCCGTATATCAGGGTGAAATGGCCTTAGCATAATGGGAGTGAACAAATTGCTGATTTGGCTCAAAGACAAGTCTTTTTTAATTGCCTTGATTTTTGGCCTGATCAGTTCATTAGTCCTTCTTATTGTCAAATTTCAAGCGTCCATTAGTTATCACCCGGATATTTCGGGAAGCGAAGGCAGTGTAATAGTGCCCATTCAGCTTCTGGTATCGGGAAATCCGATTTATCTAGACCCCGAGAGTGCGCCATTCAGGCTTTCGCAATATGCGCCGCTTTACTCCACTATAATTGCTACGTTTTGCAAAATTGTGGGCTGGTCGGCCATTGAAGTGCACAAAATTTACCTTGCTAGCCGGCTTTGGTCAAACATTTTCACACTGGCCACCGCATGCTTCATCGGTGCGTTTCTCTATCGCGTGACGAAGAAACCGATAACCGCGGCTCTTGCTGGATTATTTGTTTTTCATGTTTTAAGTTTCTGGCTATTGACCACTTCAAGGCCGGATAGTCTCCTCATCCTGTTGACATCTCTATTTGTTTTTTCTGCCTACAATGCATTAAAGGATGACGGGAAACAATTGTGGTGGTTCGTAGCGATTTTCATTGCGGTGTCTGCATTTTTTGTCAAACAAAGCGGTGCGATTTTGTCCATCTCTGCGGGCGCATTCTGGATTTTGAACAAGCAATGGAAAACGCTTTTGACGCTTACATTCTTTGGCATCGCTGTGTTCGGATTCTATTTGCTGATCCTGCCTGTGAACACCATTGAACTTTTTTTTACCAACATCGTTGGAGGCGTGGCCAATTCTGCGAGCTGGGACTGGTTTTATGATTGGACCTTGCAGCATTGGCTTTTGCAATTTGCACCTTTGATCCTGGTTAATGTTATTGTCAGCGCTTATATTATTTATTACAGGACGTCCCCGTTTTATCTTTTTTTGACGTTATGCTGTTTCCTGTTTTTTCTGTTCGCGACATCAACCGCATTCAAAATTGGAGCAGGCGTTGGTTACTATCAGGATTATCTGCTTCTGGCGGTTGTGCAGATCTCACTTTTTGTGACTGATTCTGCCAATGCGCGGCGTTTTGATAATGTTTTTTTAAAGGCTGCTGTTCCGCTATATCTGGTCATTGCCTTTTTACATTGTTCGCTTTTTGTATTCATGAAATACAGGCCGGTGATTAATTCAAACTTTGAGGCGCAATATATCGAAGAACGCAAGGTGTCGGAATATTTATACGGTGAGAAAAATTTGAAACCGAATGAGTGGGTTTATATTTGCGGCGGCAATAATCTGGAAGGTTATTTTTTAAATCAATTTCTGGTTCACAATGCATTAATTCCTTTTTCAGACCTTGTTTATCTGGCGAATTTGAACGGGACCTTTCGCTTTGATAAATTTAAAAGCATGGTTAGGAGAAAGGAGATTAAATATGTAATTTCATTAAAAGGGAGCGTGCCTGTTAACATCCTCAATGTTGATTTTGCAAACACTTTAAAATACAGCTCAACAGTTGGCTCGTTTGATATTTACGAAGCTGACAAATAGCATAATGATATAATTTTTGGCATGGAAGAGACCAAACCTCAGTTAATAAAAATTACATTCGACGGCATTGAAGTCGAGGTGGAACCAGGAACAACCATTATGCAGGCTGCACGCAAAATCGCAGAAGCGGACGAAAGTCAGGCTGCGCTTGTGCCTCCGGCCATGTGTTATTACAAACCGCTGCCTACTTCGGGCGGAAAATGCAGGGCTTGCCTGGTGCGCGTGGCGCAAGGGTCGGCCAAAGATCCGCGTCCGATGCCAAAGCTCGTTCCATCTTGCATAACACAAGTTCAGGAAGGAATGGTTGTTGAAAACACAACAAATCCAGCTGTTTTGGACACGCGCAAGAGCATTGTCGAGTTTCTCCTGATCAATCACCCGCTCGATTGCCCAATCTGCGATCAGGCCGGTGAATGTCATTTGCAGGATTTCGCATTTGAGCACGGATCTGTTAAAACACGTTACGAAGAAGACAGACGGACTTTTGATAAAATCGACATTGGTCCTTTTGTGCAATTGCACATGACGCGCTGCATTCTTTGTTATCGCTGCGTTTACACTGCCGATCAAATCACAAATAAGAGATTACATGGCGTAATGAACCGCGGCGATGCTTCGGAAATAAGCACTTACATTGAGAAAGCGATTGATAATGACTTCTCAGGAAATGTGATCGATGTTTGCCCTGTGGGAGCGCTAACGGATAAAACATATCGTTTTAAAAACCGAGTTTGGTTCACCAAACCCGAAGATGCGCACCGGGATTGCGATAAATGTTGCGGCAAAACCACGCTTTGGTATCGCGGCGATGAGGTGATCCGCGTTACAGCACGCAAAAACACCTGGGGAGAAGTGAATGATTTCATTTGCAACACTTGCCGTTTTGAAAAAAAGAAAACCAGTGACTGGGTGCTTGAAGGTCCTACCAAAGTGAAACGCAGCTCTGTGATTTCGGCCAATAAATACCGCGCTGATCTGGTTAAAAAACCTGATTTCGCTTTGAAACTGGCTGAAACGCAATATAAACGAATTGACGATACACGTCCATTTATTACCGACGAGGAAACAATTCGTCACCAGAGCATCGAAAACAATGACAAAGCAAATCACCGCTCATTGCTAGCAAAAAATAATTAATTAATCGGCTGAAATCGGCCAAAGCTGTAATCTCGATTATCAAATGGATTTAACGGAGTTTCTCATTAAGACCGCAACGATTTTCGTTGTTTTCGTGCTAACCCTCGTCATTGCGATGTATTCAACCTGGGGTGAACGCAAAGTTGCGGGCTTCATTCAAGACAGGATGGGGCCTAACAGAGCGGGACCGGGCGGTTTATTGCAACCACTCGCAGATGCTGGAAAAATGTTTTTTAAAGAAGATTTCATTCCTGCTTTGGCAAACAAATGGCTTTTCATCGCCGGGCCAAGCTTGGCAATGCTTACAGCACTTTTGGCGAGCGCAGTTATCCCTTTTGGAAGCACTTTCCGCATCAATGGTCACGAAGTTGCGTTGCAGGGTGTCGAATCTAACATTGGAATTCTGTATGTTTTTGGTGTCGTTGCCTTGGGTGTTTACGGAATTATGGTTGGAGGCTGGGCTTCCAATAACAAATTTTCGCTTCTAGGCGCGATTCGTGCAGCTTCTCAGAACATTAGTTACGAAGTCGCAATGGGACTTTCGCTGATTGCGATTTTAATGATGAGCAGCTCGCTTTCGTTGGGTGAAATCGTGGCGCAGCAACATGGCGGAAACTGGAATATTTTTTACCAGCCATTGGGCTTCATCATCTTTATCACATGCTCATTTGCTGAATGTAACCGCGTTCCCTTCGACCTTCCCGAGTGCGAAACGGAGCTCGTAGGCGGTTATCACACCGAGTATGGAAGTATGAAACTGGGCTTCTATCTGTTCGCAGAATACATTAACATGTTCATTTCCTCGGCCATTATTTCTGTCCTGTATTTTGGCGGATACAATTATCCTGGAATGGATTGGGTTTATACACAATTAACACAGGCTTTCGGAACGGAAACAGGACACAATGCTGCTACATTGATTGGAACAGCCGTATTTTTCGGCAAAGCATTGTTCTTTATCTTCTTTTATATGTGGGTGCGCTGGACAATTCCAAGGTTCCGTTATGACCAGTTAATGAACCTGGGCTGGAAGAAACTAATCCCACTTGCTATTTTTAATATCATAATCACAGGTGCAGCCGTGCTTTTCTTGAAGCCGATGATCACCGCGTGGTTAAATTAATAAACACATTGCCATGCAACTGACAAATCGCTCAAAGCAAGTAAGCAATAAAGAAATGACGTTCATGGAACGCGCCTACTTGCCTGCAATTGCAACAGGATTAGCGATCACCATCAAACACTTTTTTGCCAAAAAAGTAACCATTGAATATCCGGAAGTTAAGCGATATTTAGGCCCGGTTTTCCGGGGAAGGCACATTTTGAAAAGGGATGAGGATGGCCGCGAGCGCTGCACGGCATGCGGATTATGCGCTGTTGCTTGTCCGGCAGAAGCCATTCAAATCGTCGCGGCTGAGCGCGAAAAAGGAGAAGAAAAATTGTATCGCGAAGAAAAATATGCGGCTGTATATGAAGTGAATATGCTGCGCTGCATCTTTTGCGGACTTTGTGAAGAATCTTGTCCAAAGCAAGCCGTTTATCTGCGTCACGACGAATTCGTTCCTGTGTTTGCAGAGCGTGATCAGGTGATTTGGGGAAAAGATCGTTTGGTTGAAGATATGAACAACAGATATACGCGCGAGGCCTGGACGAAAGAAGAGGCGCGTGCATTGGATCTCAAAAGAGCCAATGGCGAAGCGACCAATGTTGTTCCAAGAGCCATTCCCTGAACGTAATCGAGCATATCAGCTAATTATACTATGAATTCTGCCGTTTCATTTTTTTACTTCCTTTCATTTCTGACCGTTTTAAGCGCGGTAATGGTTGTCGTTTCCCGTAACCCGATCCACAGCGTTCTTTATCTGATCCTGACATTCTTTACGCTTTCGGGTCATTATATTCTTTTGAATGCACAGTTTCTTGCGGCGGTTAACATTATCGTTTACGCCGGCGCAATCATGGTGCTCTTTTTGTTTGTGATTATGTTCCTGAACATGAAACAGGACAATGAGGAATCGAAAACTAATCTAACCAAAGTTGCGGCCACGATTGTTGGTGGAACTTTGTTTGTGATCCTATTCGGTGCTTACCGCAAAAGTGTCATTCCTGAACTGGATCCACAACAATTCGATTCACAAATCGGGATGATCGAGAATCTGGGGCACTTACTTTTCCGCGATTATCTGCTTCCCTTCGAGCTTGTTTCCATTCTGCTTTTGGTTGCCATGGTTGGAGCTGTGATGTTGGGTAAAAGAGAAATTGGAGAAAGACATTTTTAAGAATTTCAAATACATTTAAGACATAAAAAAGGGAAATACTCAATCGAGCATTTCCCTTTTTCTTTTCATTCCTCGGGCTGAAGCCCGAGGCAAAAATATCTGTTGCCGCTCTGCGGCTTACTAGCAAAATGCCAGCCGGGTCACCGGCGACCGATATCTTCATCCGGGATTTTAATCCCGGAACAAAGCTAGGAACAAAGCTAGC
Source organism: Dyadobacter sp. CY326 (assembly GCF_021390515.1). Taxonomy (GTDB): domain Bacteria; phylum Bacteroidota; class Bacteroidia; order Cytophagales; family Spirosomataceae; genus Dyadobacter. Next base: position 30,658 of record NZ_JAJUXI010000009.1, on the reverse strand, counting down.
AAGGTCATCGCTTCTCTTAACTAGCTTCAACTTCTGTGTAAGCTTCAACCGGAATGCATGAGCAGATCAGGTTTCTATCTCCATATGCGCTGTCGACACGGCTAACGCTCGGCCAGAACTTGTTAAAACGCAAGTGAGGCAATGGGAAGGCAGCTTTTTCACGGCTGTATGAACGGTTCCAATTATCACTCAACAAGATTCTCGAAGTGTGAGGCGCATTCTTCAATACGTTATCAATGCGATCAGCAGTGCCATCCTGAATTTCGCGAATTTCGTTTCTAATGGCGATCATTGTGTCACAAAAACGGTCCAGCTCAGCTTTGGATTCTGATTCCGTTGGCTCTATCATCAAAGTGCCCGCAACCGGGAAAGACAATGTTGGCGCGTGGAATCCATAGTCCATCAATCGTTTTGCAAGATCCTCGGCTTCCACGCCCACTGATTTAAATGAGCGGCAATCAAGGATCATTTCATGCGCACAACGGCCATTGGTTCCTGTGTAAAGCACATCATAATGCCCGCTTAGGCGCTCTTTGATGTAATTGGCATTCAGAATTGCATATTTGGTTGCATTGGTAAGTCCTTGCTCGCCCATCATCGCAATGTACGCGTATGAGATTGTCAGGATGCTTGCGCTTCCATAAGGTGCGGCAGAAACTGCTCCGGCTTCACCAGCTGGCAAATGCTCAGGCTGCGTACTGAAATTCACGTGGCTCGGCAGGAATGGCATTAGATGCTCCGCAACGCCGATTGGCCCCACTCCTGGTCCGCCGCCGCCATGCGGAATGCAGAATGTTTTGTGCAAATTCAGGTGGCAAACATCTGCGCCGATCGTTGCAGGACTCGTAAGTCCAACTTGCGCATTCATGTTCGCACCATCCATATAAACTTGTCCGCCAAATGAATGGATCATTGAACAAATTTCAATGATGCTTTCCTCATACACGCCGTGCGTTGATGGATAAGTGACCATTAAGCAGGATAACTCATCTTTATATTGCTCTGCTTTGGCCTGCAAATCAGCAACGTCAATGTTTCCTCTTTCGTCACATTTGGTAACAACCACTTTCATGCCCGCCATCACAGCAGAAGCTGGGTTGGTTCCGTGTGCAGAAGATGGAATCAGTGCAACATTGCGGTGCGCTTCACCACGGCTTTCGTGATAAGCACGAATGGCCATCAGACCGGCATATTCGCCTTGCGCGCCCGAATTAGGCTGAAACGACATGGCTGCAAAACCAGTAATTTCGCATAACCAAATGTTCAGTTCACTCACCAGCTGCGCATAACCTCCTACTTGATTTGTTGGTGCAAAAGGGTGAATAGCGCCAAATTCCGGCCATGTCAAAGGAATCATTTCCGCTGTTGCATTCAACTTCATGGTGCAGCTGCCTAAGGAAATCATTGAATGAACGAGCGACAAATCTTTATTTTCAAGCGATTTCAAATAACGGAGCATTTCGTGCTCTGTGTGATGTGTATTGAAAATCGGATGGGTCAAATATTCAGATGTTCTGGCAAGATTTGCTGGCAATTCAGTTTCCATTTCTTCATCAATCACCATTTCACCTTGAAAACCGGAGACTTCCGCGAACACATTCAAGAGTGAAATAACATCGTCAAACGTTTTTGCCTCATCAAATGAAACAGAAACACTTTCCTCACCATTGTATTTTAGGTTGATTCCCCACTTTACAGCAGTTTCTCTCAACTTCCTGGTCAATGGCGTTTTAATGGTTACGGTGTCAAAAAACTGCTCTGTAACCACTTCATAATGGAATTGCTTGATCGTGTCTACAAAAAGACGAGTTAATCCATGAACACGCGCGGCAATGGTTTTCAAACCTTCCGGCCCGTGGTAAACACAATATGCTCCTGCAATCACAGCTAAAAGCACTTGCGCTGTACAAATGTTCGAAGTCGCTTTTTCACGGCGAATGTGCTGTTCCCGCGTCTGCAAGGCCATCCGCAAGGCGCGATTCCCTTCTGAATCTACGGAAACGCCAATGATCCTTCCTGGAATGTGTCTTTTAAAAGACTCTTTCGTTGCAAAATATGCTGCGTGAGGCCCGCCATAACCCATTGGAACGCCAAAACGCTGCGAAGAACCTACTACTACATCAGCGCCCATTTCACCAGGCGATTTTAGCAATGTAAGTGCCAACAAATCGGCAGCAACGGCGACCGAAATGCCTTGCTCATGCGCAGATGCAATAAAATCTGTGTAATCAATCACCTCACCATTCGACGCCGGATATTGAACCAGCACTCCGTAAAGGTTTTCATTTGTCAAATCCACCGTGGCATGATTACCAACAATGACATCAATGCCGATTGGCTTGGCCCTTGTGTGGATCAGATCGATTGTTTGCGGATGACAAAGTTCTGAAACAAAGAATGTGTCAGCCTTTTTTCTGGAAGCAGCACGCTGACTGTGCAGCATTGTAACCGCTTCCGCCGCTGCCGTTGCTTCATCAAGCAATGACGCATTGGCAATTTCCATCCCCGTCAAATCAGTGATCACGGTTTGAAAATTAAGCAGCATTTCAAGCCTGCCTTGTGCAATTTCAGCTTGGTAAGGCGTGTAAGCCGTATACCAGGCCGGATTTTCCAGTATATTCCGAAGAATTACATTTGGCGTGATCGTATCGTAATAGCCAGTTCCAATGTATGATTTCAGAATGGCGTTTTTGCTCGCAATTTTTTTAATTCCCTGCAAAAACTCCTGCTCCGACTTTGGTCTTGGCAAGTTGAGTGGCTTCTGCAATCTGATTGCTGGCGGAAGTGTCTGATCGATCAATTCATCCAGCGACGCAGCTCCTATTGTCCTCAACATTTCCTGCAATTCCTGCGCGTCTTTACCGTGGTGACGGTTTTCAAATTTATCCTGATTCCGAAGATTAATTTTCATTCAACTTGGGCTGACAACGTCAATATTAAGTGGTTTTTAAAATACAAAAGTAAGCAAATCCAGCCAAATCTCTCAGAGAATGATGGGTCTGCTTACTCTTGAATATGTGCAAATGTTAGCAAATAGAATGTCAGTGATTGGGACAGCCGCAATCCGTTTTCCGCTTGAATATTCCGAGGAACTTCTTGGATTTTGGCTTCTTATAACCTTTAAACTTTTTCTTTTTAGCAAAAAGCTCGGTCTTCGCATTGGCTGGTTTGGCGCTAACTGTGTTTACACCGGAAATGCCGCAGATCAATGCCATTACCAGAAATAAGGAAGCAAATTTTGTCATCATCTTAATTTTTTGGATTCAAAGACCTTTCATACTCAACGCATTTGGCCGGCTTATCCGTATAACCGATCTTATCGAATTACAAGTTCCCTGTCTCAGCCTTTGACCAGTTCTATAATGGTGATTTCTGGCAAAATTCCCACACGCCCTGGATATCCAAGATAACCAAAACCCCTGTTAACATACAAATGCTGGTCGTTTTCTTTGTACAACCCTGCCCATTGCTTGTATCTGTATTGGACCGGGCTCCATTTTATTTTTCCAATCTCCACCCCGAATTGCATCCCATGCGTGTGTCCCGCCAAGGCGAGATCAATGTCTTTAAAATTGGGTAAAACCTGTGCTTCCCAATGGCTTGGATCATGCGAAAGCAATATTTTGACAGGAAACTGGTCCGTGTGCTGGTAAGCCTTTTCCATGTTGCCATATTTAGCAAAATTGCCTGCCCCCCAGTTTTGAATGCCGATCAAACCAATTTCTTCGCCATCCACGCGGATTGCACGGTTTTCATCCAGCATTAAGTTCCAGCCTAATTGCTTATGCGCACGTTTCAAATCCGCCAGGTTATTGATCTTGGCATCAACGCTCGGCCATTGAAAATAATCACCATAATCATGATTTCCCAACACCGAATGCACGCCAAGCGGCGCTTTTACTTTGTCAAAAATATTGATGTAGTCCTTCACCTCCATTGCGCGATCATTGACCAGATCGCCTGTAAAAAAAGCAATGTCCGGCTTTTCTTTCATCAACATTTCAATGCCGCCTTTCACAGCAGTTTTGTTAAAAAAGCTCCCTGAATGAATGTCCGAAAGTTGCGCAATTTTAATTCCGTCGAATGCTTTGGGAAGGTTTTTAAGCGGAATGCGCACGCGTCTGATGCGATAATCGTGCGCACCAGAAATAATTCCGTATGCAAATGTGCCCATCAAGCCAGCTCCGGCAACCATTGCGGTGGTTGCAATAAACTGTGAACGTGGAATCGTTGATTCGCCTGTTTCGGGTGAAACCTGCGCGGCTGACGGGACGAAAAAACTGATTATCCATTGCAGAAAACGACGAATATCATCCAAAAACAACAGGAACACGGCCAGCACTTTGGACAAATAAGGAATAGCAATAAAAGCAATGATGAATGTGCGCGTTGTGCTTTTTACAGAATCGGGCGGCAGCAATTGCATGATAATGTAAGCGCCCAGCGTCAGAATGGTAAGTCCCCAGTAAACGCCGCCGATCCAGCGCTGTGTTCCTGGCATTAAATTCCGGATTGCAAATCGCAACCCCTGCCAAACATACCAATCAATTGCAACGAGTATAAATGTGAGAAATATAAAAAAGAAGGTCCTATTCATTTCAAATTATAATGATTCATATTGCTCGTTAACATTCGCCAGGATTTTCTCGTTCGGTCACATTTTGTAATTTTGATGCCGTTTAAATAATATAAGTTATGCCGAATTTTGATTTCAAACGTTTTCACATTCGCTCGATGAACGCAGGTTCGGACGAGGAAAGGGCGCTGATCAACCAGGAGCTGAAAGATTTGTATGCTTCGCTGGGTGAGGAAGATAAGAAGATTTTCAATGAAGAATTGCAGCATTTTCTTACCAAAGAAGTGAGCCGCATCAAGTCGGACTACGAATCCATCAACGGGCTCGATCGTCCTAACTAGACCATTTAGCGACTAATTAAGCCTCGGATCGATTGGATAATGTGCAATGGAACGATATTCGCCGCCCATGTTGCGCAATATTTCTCGCCAGAAATTTTCAGGAGGTGTGGTGAAAAGGAAATCTGAATTTGTGCTTGTAACAATCCATGAATCCTGCTTTAATTCTTCGTCGAGCTGCCCGCCGCTCCAACCGGAATAGCCGATAAAAAAACGAATGTCGTCCGGATGGAAAGTGCTTAGATTAAGAAGCATTTTAACGCTTTCGAAGTCGCCTCCCCAGAAAACATTTTTCATAATTTCGGTCCCACCTGCGATAAGATCCGGCCGTCTGTGGATGAAATGCAATGTATTTTTTTCAACAGGCCCGCCCAAATGCAGTGTAATGTCCTGGTAAATCGTTTCTTCCAGCACGTCGCCCAAAAACAATTCCGTTGTCTGGTTCAGCACGAAGCCGAAACTTCCCTGCTCATTGTGTTCGCACACCAGGATTACGCCACGTTCAAAATTGGGATCTCCCAAAAATGGTTTGGCAATTAAGAGGCTTCCTTTTGTAATATTCATGGCTAACGGCATAGTGGGCATGACTGAAAAATCAAAAACGAAATATATTTAATTTTTGGTAAGAAATTCGACGTATTAATTAAAAGCAAGCATTCCTTTTAACTATTTTCGGCCAAAGCAAAAATCGTGCTCGGGTTTTACTCAAAACACAATAACAGGAATATGGCACTTATCAAATCTGTTCGCGGACTTACACCGGCTTTTGGCAAAGATTGCTGGTTTGCGGAAAACGCAACCATCGTCGGGGATGTGATCATGGGCGGCCATTGCACGGTGTGGTTCAATGCGGTGATTCGCGGGGATGTGAACAGCATTCGCATTGGTGACTTTTCCAATGTGCAGGACGGCGCGGTGATCCATTGCAGTTATCAGCGATTTGCAACCACCATTGGCAGTTACGTTTCTGTGGCGCACAATGCCATCGTGCATGGCTGCACCATTGAAGACCATGTTTTGATTGGCATGGGAGCCATCGTTATGGACGGAGCAGTGATTGGACAAGGTTCGATTGTGGCAGCGGGCGCCATTGTCACGCAGGGAACAAAAGTGCCGCCAGGAACCATTTACGCAGGAAATCCGGCAAAATATTTAAAAGATGTGTCGCCTGAGCTGAATGTTATCATCGACCGGACTGCCAATAATTACATCACTTACTCGGGCTGGTTTAAGGAAGACGAATAGTTTAGCTTATTTCCTTTCGCGCACTCAAATATCCCTTAATGACGGTGAATGTCGTGATTGCAAGGAAGAAAAGGATAATGTACTGCACGTAATCGACGATCCAGGGAAAGCGCGCGCCAAACAGAAAGCCGCCACCCGTAAGCACGCCGATCCAAACTGCTCCGCCAACCACATTATTGATCATGAATGCGGGAAAAGTCATTTTTACCAATCCTGCAAGAATGGGGGCAAATGTGCGGACAACAGGCAGGAAGCGGCTAATAATCAATGTTCTGCTTCCATATTTTTCAAAATATTTCCGCGTAGTTTCAATGTGTTTTTTCTTGAAAAAGAAAGAATCCGGCCTGTTTTCAAACATTCCACCAAAATATTTTCCAAAAATATAACCGACCAGTGAGCCTAAAACCGCCGCTGTAAACATGCAAATCAGCAATATGCCAATCGGCACATTCAAAATCCCTGTTCCGCAAAAGACGCCAGCGAGGAAAACCAGATAATCGCCGGGAAGGAAAAAGGCAAAGAATAGTCCGTTTTCGGCAAAAATGATAAATGTGATAACCAGCAAGCCTCCGGTACGAATCAATTCTTCGGAATTAAGAATGTATTGGAAAAATTCGGTTACTGAATTCATAATTTTGTTTTAAACGGACCACTAAGCAAGGCAAAATTTATAAGTAAGCCAAATGTTCAGGCGTTTTCGGACAGTTCGAGCCACCGCATTTCTTTATCGGCCTGGCCATCTGTTATTTCCTCAATTCGCTTAGACCATTGTGCCAATTCTGCATGTGATCCTCCAACATTCAACTTCGCAACTAACGACTCTTTTTCCTGTTCCAATTTCGCGATATCAGCCTCCAACGTTTCCATTTCCTTTTGCTCTTTGAAGCTCAGCTTGCGCTTTGGCGCCGTCACCATGGGAGTTACAGCCGCGGGAGTTGCTGTCTCCTTAACAGGCTGAATAACGTGGGTTGTATTGCTTTTCCCTGCATTAGCATTGCTTCCAGAAGTCTTTTTCTCCGCTTCCTGCTCATCCTGATAATCACGCAACTCAGTGTAATTTCCTGGGAAATCGCTGATTTTACCCTCGCCTTCAAACACAAAAATATGCTGTACAAGTCTGTCAAGGAAATATCTATCGTGGGAAACGATCACCAGACAGCCCGGGAAGTTTAAGAGAAATTCCTCTAAAACATTCAAACTTGCAATGTCCAGATCATTGGTTGGCTCATCGAGAATGAGGAAGTTAGGCTGTTTGATCAATATCAAAAGCAATTGCAATCTCCGCTTTTCGCCTCCGCTAAGCTTTGAAATAAAATCATATTGTTTAGAAGGTGAGAAAAGGAATGCTTGGAGTAAATGTCCAACCGTAACCGTTTCACCTGTGCCCAGTTGCACCACTTCTGCAACGTCTTTTACAATGTCGATAACGCGCTGGTTTTCGTTAAAAACGAGGTCAGTTTGTTTGTAATAACCAAACTGCACCGTTTCTCCCTTCACGATTTGGCCTTTGTCCGGCATCAGCTCGCCCGTAATCATGTTCAGCAGCGTGGATTTCCCCATCCCGTTTTGCCCTACAATGCCGATGCGGTCGCCTTTTCTGAATGTATATTCGAAGTTTTTGATCAATTGTCTTTCACCAAAACCTTTGCTTACATTTTCGAGCTCAATAATCTTGCTTCCAAGTCGCGAAGTCCGCACATTCAGTTCCATTTGCGTATCAAACTTCTTCTGACTGGCCTTTTCTTTCAATTCCTCAAATGCATCGACGCGATATTTGGCTTTTGTTCCGCGTGCTTTGGGCTGACGGCGAATCCAGTCGAGCTCTTTGCGCATGAGGTTTCGTGCCTTATCGATGCCGGCTGCTTCCATTTCTTCTCTCTCGGCCTTTTTTTCCAAAAAGTAAGTGTAATTGCCTTTATATGGATATGCCGAACCATGATCCAGTTCCAGCATTTGATTACAAACCGTGTCCAGGAAATATCTATCGTGGGTTACGACCAAAAGCGTGGTGTTCGATGTGTTCAAATAGTTTTCCAACCATTCCACCGTATCCAAATCCAAATGGTTGGTTGGCTCATCGAGAATCAGCAGATCGGGATCTTCCAATAAAACCTTCGCCATCGCAACCCGCTTCCGCTGACCTCCCGACAATGTTCCGAAAAGATTCTCTGTGTTGTGAATGCCCAGGCGGCCAAGAATTTCCTTTGTCCTGTATTCAAAATCCCAGGCATTAAACTTGTCCATATCCTCCATCACTTCCGAAAGCTCGTCGTGATTATCCGTTTCAATGGCGTGCTCGTAACGCTTAACAACCTGTGCAATCGGATTATTGGAAGAAAAAATCACGTCCAGAACAGTAAGTTTTTCATCGAAAGCCGGACTTTGATCCAGATATCCGACGCGAATGTCTTTACGAATGCTTACTTCACCTTCGTCTGCCGGGATTTTCCCTGTCAGAATATTAAGAAAAGTCGTTTTACCGGTTCCGTTGGTACCGATTAGCGCAACTTTATCTCCCCTGCTGATGCCAAAACTGATGTTTTTAAAAAGCCACTGATCGCCGAATGACTTTGCTATATTTTCTGCTGAAAGGTAATTCATGTTCTTAAGTAAAATTCAATTAGTACAAAGGTAGGACAGATCGCAGACATCAAAGAAAAAATTCGTTTTGAAAGGGTAAATACCATAATATTGCCCTTTATATTTAGTTATATGGTTCCATAGAACACGTTTTAAATCATGTCCAAGCAATTTTTATTCCTATTCTCAACGGTTTTCATTTGTTTTAACGCAGTAGCACAAGACAGCAATTTTAAAAATTATACACAGCAGATTGGAGGCAGCCCGCAGGTTTATGAAATGGTGGCAATTCCGGGTGGTGAGTTTTTAATGGGAAGCCCAGCTTCCGAAAAAGGCCGCAGGGCAGACGAAGGTCCTCAGCACAAAGTTAAGATCGAGCCCTTCTGGATGGGCAAAACCGAGGTCATTTGGGACATTTACGATCTTTATGCATTTAAAAACATGGAAAAGGAAATGGCCGCACGCCATCCCGATCCAGACAAAAGTGTTCAAAAAACTGATGCCAGCACACGCCCGAGCCCACCTTATGTAGATATGTCATTCGGAATGGGAAGAGCGGGTTACCCGGCGATTAACATGACACAATATGCGGCCATTCATTTTTGCAAATGGCTGTATGAAAAAACAGGCATTTTTTACCGGTTACCAACAGAAGCAGAATGGGAATATGCTTGCCGCGCAGGATCAACGACCGCCTATTCCTTCGGAGCTGACGAAGCTAAACTGGACGAGTACGCTTGGCACCGCAAAAACAGCGATGCGGCTTACAAGAAAATAGGGTTGAAAAAACCAAATGCATTTGGATTGCATGATATGCACGGAAATGTAATGGAATGGACTTTGGATCAATACATTCCGGATTATTATGCCAAACAGCCTGCCGGAGAAAAATATGCGCCTGTAACGGAGCTTTATCCAACGGCTGTTCGCGGAGGTTCATGGGATGACGAGCCTGCGGATTTGCGCAGCGCGGCCCGCACGCCTTCGAAACCTGAATGGAAAGTGCTGGATCCGCAACTTCCTAAAAGTGAATGGTGGATGACCAGCGCTTCTTTTGTAGGTTTTAGAGTAGTAAGGCCGGTTAAACAGCCTTCTGCTGAGGAGATTAAAGCTTATTACAGTCCGAAATTGATTGAAGATTATTGATATCATATTAAACTCTTAACGTAAATAGTAATGGAACAAAATAGACGTGATTTTCTAAAAGCATCGGGCTTGTTTGCTGGCGGTGCAATGCTGAATCCTGCTCGCGGATATGGCTTTAACAGCTCTGTGGATGAGACAATCAGAGTCGCTTTGATTGGTTGCGGAGGAAGGGGAACAGGGGCTGCGGCACAGGCACTGAGCACGACTCAGAATGTGCAGATCGTTGCGATGGCGGATGCTTTTAAAGACCGTCTGGATGAGTCATATAAAAACCTAACTGCCAAAAAATACAAGAATGCGGCAGGCACGGTGGTTGATACAAAATTGAAAGTGGATGTACCTGAGGACCGCAAGTTCGTAGGGTTTGATGCTTTCAAAAAAGCCATTGCTTTAAAGGATGTGGATGTTGTGATTTTGGCGACCCCTCCTGGTTTCCGTCCTTCGCATTTTGAAGAAGCGGTGAAAAATAACAAGCACATTTTTATGGAAAAACCGGTTGCAACCGATGCGCCTGGAATCCGTAAAGTGTTGGAAGTTGCTGAGGAAGCGAAGAAAAAGAAATTGAATGTGGTTGTTGGTTTGCAACGCCATTATCAGGCAAATTATCTTGCTGCGATCAAGAGAATCCATGACGGCGCCATTGGTGATATCGTGGGCGGACAGGTTTACTGGGTTGGAAGCAGCCCTTGGATGAAGGAGCGCCAGCCAAACCAAACTGAAATGGAATACCAAATGAGAAACTGGTATTATTTCAACTGGCTTTGCGGTGACCACATTTCGGAGCAGCACGTGCACAACATTGACGTAGCTAACTGGGTTAAAAAAGGTTATCCTGTTTCAATTCAGGGAACAGGCGGTCGTGAAGTGCGGACCGGCAAGGCTTACGGTGAAATTTTCGATCACCATACATTGGATCTTGTATACGCAGATGGAACTGTTATTTCAAGCCAATGCCGTCAGTTTGAAGGCACCTGGAACAAGGTTGATGAAGCATTTGTAGGAACAAAAGGCCGCATTGACAGCTTTGATGGCAAGAAAACGATTTTGAAGGATTATAAAGGCGGCGTGATTTATCAGCACGACGATAAAGGTGATAAAAACCCTTATCAAGTTGAGCATGATGAGCTATTTGCTGCGATTGCAAAAGGTGAATACAAATTTGCTGATGCAGAAAATGGAGCGAAAAGCACGATGACTTCGATTATGGGTCGTATGGCGACTTACTCAGGAAAGCTGATCAAATGGGACGAAGCGTTCAATTCAGATATCAATTTGTTCCCGGACAAACTGGCTTGGGATGCTTCGCCGAAAATTCTTCCAGGCCCAGACGGACTTTACCCGGTTGCGGTTCCAGGAAAAACGCAGGTTATTTAATTTGATAGATATTAAAAAAGGGCTCTTAGGAGCCCTTTTTTATTTGTAACTATTGAGAGATTCTTTAAATTGAGTTAACAAATGCATTTAATCGGCATTTGAATGTGGAACCAACGATCTATTAGGTGAAACTAAGCCTTAGAAACGCTGCGCTTATTTTGCTAATCGGCATGCTCATGGTGCTGGTTGGTGTTTCCCTCAAGCTGAATCAACCCAAAGTTGGCAATCCGATCATTTTAACCGGACTTGCAATTGAATTTCTGGGCACGATATGGCTGGTTCTCAGCCTCAACCAGCGTCGCAAGCGGAACAAGATCTAAACTTTGCTCGACCGGTTACGAAGGTAAAAATCCGCTAATACCAATGCAGCCATTGCTTCGACAATCGGAACGGCGCGTGGCACTACGCAAGGATCATGGCGTCCTTTTCCCTGCACAACAGCAATGTCACCATGCTGGTCAATGCTCTCCTGGTCTTGCATGATGGTGGCAACCGGTTTGAATGCAACCCGGAAATAAATGTCTTCCCCGTTGGAAATTCCACCCTGAATTCCGCCCGAATGATTGGTGCGTGTGTGCACTTTATTTTCCTCGTCAATAAAGAAAGCGTCATTATGCTGCGATCCTAGTAAGGTTACGCCTTCAAAGCCGCTGCCGTATTCAAATCCTTTGACCGCATTGATGCTTAACATCGCTTTTCCCAGCTCCGCATGCAACTTGTCGAACACCGGCTCACCCCAGCCAACGGGAACGCCTGTAACAACGCAATTGACCACACCGCCTACAGAATCACCTTGCTTCCGAACCGAATCAATGTAATCAAACATTCTCTCAGCCATTTCAGGATCCGGACACCGGACCGCATTGGTTTCTGTTAATGTTAGATCAAGTTCCTGATAAGTTTTTTCGAGCTTCAATATTCCTACTTGTGACACGTAGGATTGAATATTGACGCCTAGGTCCGCCAATAGTAATTTGGCAAGCGCACCTGCTGCCACACGGGCCGCAGTTTCGCGCGCAGAACTTCTCCCTCCGCCACGATAATCACGCACGCCGTATTTTACCTGGTAAGTGTAATCGGCGTGAGAAGGCCGGAATTGGGCCGCGATATGCGAATAATCCTTGCTTCGCTGGTCTTCATTTCTGATGATCAATGCAATGGGCGTGCCTGTTGTTTTTCCTTCAAAAACACCAGAAAGCACTTCAAACTCATCTGCTTCTTTGCGTTGCGTCGTTATCCGTGATTGACCTGGCTTGCGCCTTGTAAGCTCACTTTGAATGAAATCAGAATCAAAATTAACGCCTGCCGGGCAGCCTTCAATGATTACGCCAATGCCGGCTCCATGTGATTCGCCAAATGTGGCAATTTTAAATATCTTCCCGTATGTACTTCCCATTCACTTTTACTTTCTAAATACCCAGATCATCGTGACCAGCAAAAGGATCACGACGGCATTGGTGGTGTCTTTTAATATTTTTTTATAATCAATTGTCTCTTTACTGCTATCCAGACTTTCGAGGTTGTCGTACAAGCCAGCAGAGCCGCTCAATGACAAGTTTGCCAGTTTGTAATCTTCACCCTTCACTGTAAGCATTTTTGTGGACCGCAATGTGTCATATTTTAATTTATTGGAATCAAAATAAACCCATTGAAAATAGCGGCCTAATGGAAACTGGCCATCTTTTCTTGGCACAACAAAGTAATCGAAAGTTTTCTCCCCGGTCACGCTGTGGTAACTCCTCTTAATGATTTGGCTTCCCTCTGGCGGGTAAATATCAAAGGTTGAATTACTCTGGATGGATGGGTCTGGAATGGCCGCAATGTTGCCTACGCCTTCCACTTTAAACATATAACGAACACTTTCACCAGGATAAACAAGCTCGCTGGACAGCGTTTCCTTTAAGTTATATTGACCAACAGCAACTTGATCTCTTAACGGATGATCGGGAAGCTGCTTAACCAAAATCTTCACAGACTTGGACTTGAAAGGCTTGATCACTTTTTTTTCAACATTAACCGCCTTGCTATTATCAATAACAAGCATTTGCAATGCAACGGATGGCAGCAGAATATCCTCAGTTGTAATCGGGAATAACCTGGCCTGGTACATATTATATTCTGTGTAACGACGGCCCTTAATCGTGACTTTGCGCTTGATGATTTCCTCCAAACCAACATTCTCTTCCCAGCAGTTAGTTGGGCGCAACTTCTTCAAAAGGGCCTGCAATTGATCATTGAATCGATAGAACTCCATCTGAACGGGCGCATTTTCGGCGATATAGAGTGAAATGCGCAATGCGAAGCCTTCTCTTATATAAACACTCTTTTTGTCCGTCTGAACTGATAAAAAGATGCCTTCGCTCGTATCTTCTAATTCTGCATCGAAAGCCGGATTGGCCGGCTTTGAAATGCCCGCTTCTGATGAAATGGCTTGTGAGAAAACAACCATCGTTTCCTCCGACTTTAACTTAACACCATTAACAGAAATCGCAAAATCAGGGATGAGATAATTTCCCGCTTTGGAAGCAAAATATTCTTGGGTAATGGTTTGAATAACGACCTTCTTTCCATCCACTGTGTTAATCGCACTTGTCGCGGATTTGCTGCGCTTTTCAAGACCTTTTATCTCGGGGAAAATAACGGCAGGCCGCGTCTCCGCATCCCGCAGCACAACAGAAATCAGAAAAGGCTGGTCGACAGTTAAGTTTTTCGACCCTAACTCAATTGTAGAGGCACTGTTTATTGTCTGGGCACAAATTGTACCAGAAAAACACAAAATAATATTTAATAACGCATATAATTTCATTAATTATTTTCGTTAACTTTATTAAGAATTGCCGTTTTTCGATGCTTACACGGAGTCTTAATAAAAATTATTTACGTCCCTAAACCACAAAACTACATAATACTATGGCCTCCATGCTCGAATACATAAAAATTATTCTGCAAAAAGTGAGCTTCGACCGCAGATTGTTCGAAAAGGAACTTCGAAAAGCAATCCGCATGTTGATGCCTGCTGAGGTAAAACGTTTAAGACAGTGGTGTTACGATAATTACGGAACGATACATTTACCAGTTCTCAATACTTGCTTCGCGCGACTGTCTTCATTGAATTAGTTTTTGTGAAATTTATAACGAAAGAAGCCGCTTGGATATCCAAGCGGCTTCTTTCGTTATTGCATTCCCAATTATTTTTTCTTCGGAGTCGAAGCTGTTTTTGGTTTTGCGCCAGCCTTAGCACCGGTTGCAGGCTGTGTCTCCGCTGTCGGAGCAGCAGCTAGTCCTAGCGCTTCTTTTGCCGAAGCATTGTCTGGATCAACTTTCAAAAGCTTTTCCCAATATTCCTTCGCTTTTGCTTCATCTTTTAATGTAGTCTGAGCATGGAACGCCAGGTAACCATAGGCAAGCTTCAAGTAAGACTTGTATTTGCTTGGATCTGGATCCTTTTCTGCAAGCTCAGTCAACTTTAAGTAATATGGCTGAGAAATTCCTTTATCAACGTTTTCCTGTCTGTCGTAAGCGTTGTAAAGTGTACTCGCTCTCCAGTAATAGCCGTATGGCCATTCAGGAAGTTTCTGAGTTACCGTTGCAAATATTGAATCTGCTTTCAGGAACAATGCGCGTCTTTCGCCAGAAATCTTAGCACTATCCGCATAGTTGGAATCAGCAGCACTTGGCAGCACTTTGGCAGTAGCCATCTGGAAATTTGCTAAGCCTGCATAATAATAATCATTTGCACTAGCCTTAGCTGTATCCATTGCAAGCCCTTTCTCATAAGTGGCAGCAGCATTCGGGAAGTCCTTCGCTGCATAATATAAAGCAGCAACCTCTTTATAAGTTGTAGCTGCCTCAGCCTTGCTTGTATCCATGTCTGCACCTTTCAAAATGTAGGCAACACCTGTTGAATCATAGCCTTTACCATCCGTTACTTTCTGGTTGTAAGCGCGTCCAAGATATTTATAGTCATCGCCGATCACTTTATCCGGAGCAACTTTGATAAATTCGGTCAAATTCTGGATCGCTTCGTCAGGCTTGTTAGTCTTGAAGTTAGACCAGCCATACATACGCAATGTGATTGGGTTGTTGATCTTGCCTTTGATCTCTTCAAGCAATTGCAATGATTTCGCATAATCATCAGCTGTGAAAGCGAACTGTGCCGCACGCAATTTCATTTCAGGGTCAGTTGTTCCACTTTTCTGAATGTACAAATCGAAGTTTTCAGCTGCTTGCTTGTATTTCTGAGCAAAGAAGTACAACTCTGCAAGATCCTTGTAAGCTGGTGCGAAGTTAGGATCAGCTTCAATCGCCTTTTTATAGTTTTCAAGCGCTAGGTTGTAGTTCTTACCACGCAGGTAAATCGAACCGATCGCATTGTGAGCAGTTGCGTAATTAGGTTTGGCAGTCAATGCATATTCGTATGCTGTAACCGCAGCACCACCTTCATTACGAAGCATCAGCGCGTCACCTTTTGCAAGATATGCATCTGCAAGGTTTTTGTCCCTTTTGATGGCAAGGTCTAGCAACCTAATCGCTTCTGCCGGATCATTTTGTTTTTCGAACAAAGTATATGCTTCACCGATTCTAAAAAGCACTTCGGCATCTTTGCCTTTTTTCTTTTCAGCAGTGTCAAACAATTCCTTTGCTTTTGGACGCTCGCCTTTTGCTAGCGCCACAGTTCCAAGACCAACTTGGTTCAAATATGATTTCTCGTCAAGCTGAACTCCTTTTTCAAAAGCTTTTTGAGCTTCGTCTAGCTGATTGGTTTTTATATAGTAATAACCAAGATAATATTGATTATCAGCAGAAGGCGTTGTTTCTGCGAGTTTTTTGAATAAGTCGCCGGCTTCATTGTAACGTTCTCCGTGTATCAATGCCAAGCCATCCTGCGTCGTTTGTGCATGTAAATTAACAAACGCCAATAAACCAATTACCAGTGCTACTAATTTCATTCTCATGTTTCTGTTCATTTTTTACCCGGTTAAAATAATGATAAAAAATTTGGCTTTCCAATAACAAGTCCCAAATCTTAAATGTATTACACTTATTAAAAATTCTTACCCGTCGTTATTTCGAGCTCTCTCGGGTAAGGCACGGTTGGCAACAAGCCCATTTTTTGAATTATCAGGCCACCCACATCCCGTGCAATATAGGTCATTAAACCGCCACCCAGACCAGAGTATCCCTCACGGCTGATGATATACAAATCTCTGTGAAGCGGGTATCTTTTAAATTCAAGTCCGCCTTGAAAAGGCTGTATATAACTGGACATCGAATCGGGATTTGCCTTCTGAGCGACGCCCATGACATGAATCCCCTTTGACAATTCTTCTGATGCCAATGAGTGACCGTCGCTGATCCAGCTTACACCAATAAAACCCAGGTGAAGTGGATTTGTCCGTATGTCTTTAATAACATTCTCATTGGAACCCGCTGAAATTATACGCAAACGTTGAATGCTGGTTATTCCAAATTTATTAAGGACGAAATTCAAGTTGCTGGCATTAGCATTATCAAACACCAAAGTAATCAAGCCACTTTGATTTCCACCCTTTAACTGGGACCAGTCAGTAATTTTTCCTTCCAGGATCGACTTAATTTCCGGAATTGTGATCAGACTATCTGAGTTGGTTTTACTTATGACCAATGCTAGTCCATCCGTCGCGATATGCTGAAACTTGTAAGATCCTTTCTGCTTTTTGATAATCTCTGTTTCTTTTTCATTTAACTGCCTCGTGGCGAAAATAACCCTCGCGCTGTCATTAAGCAGTTGTCGGATCGCCTCTTGTTCAGGCTTGTAATTCAACTTGAAATGCGTGTTCGGATAAATGCCTTCATATGCGTTGGTAAGCGCATTGACCAAGGGCTTAAACGATTCGTCGGAAGCAACTGTAATCGTTCCTTGCCTAGGATTATCCAAATCTCCATTAGAATCACCACAGCTTGTCAAGCTCAGAACCCCCAAACATGTGCCAAGCATTAAGCCGGCTGACCAAAATTTCATAGTTCCTCGCGGTGTCTTCTTTTTCTCCAAACCCTGTATCCTCTGTAAGCTCCGTACAAAATAAGTGTGCCAGCAAACGCATTTCTGGCCAGACTGCCAACAGGTAACAACCTAAAAGACAAGGAGGAGAGGACCAAAAAGACCCCTCCTCCAATGTATGTCAGAGCCATTACAACAGAGGTTAGATCACCGATCTTCTCATGCAATGGTTTTTCCCTCATGAGTTACTCCAGTTGGAAATTGATTGGCAAGTTGTACTTAACACGAACCGCACGTCCCGACTGCTTTCCTGGCTTCCACTTCGGCATTGCTTTCACAACACGGATAGCCTCTTCATCGCAACCAAAACCAAGTCCTTTCAATACCGCCACATCTTGAATACTTCCATCAACATTCACAACGAATGACATGAAAACCCTTCCTGAAACGTTAGCACGTGAAGCTGCACTTGGATACTTGATATTTTTACCTAAGTATTTGTACATCTCCGCGGTTCCACCTGGAAACTCTGGCTGCTGCTCAACAACGGTAAAAACCTTTTCTGGTTCTGGCGCTGCTTCTACAACCGTTCCTTTACTAGGCGCTGCAACTGCTTCCGGAGCAACGATGATCTCGTTCGCATTTGGATCTCCTTCGATCGTCTTGTCAGCAACAACAGCTTCTTTTATCTCTTCCACTGTTGGTGGTGGCACTTCCTCAGGAACTTCTTCGTCCTTTTTTACCTCAGGAGGCAAGAACTTCACCGTGTTCACCTTAGGTTGTTCAACCGGTGGTGGTGGTGGTGGTGGTGGTTCTGCCGGATCAATTGGCGGCGGTGGTATTTTCATTAAATCCACCTCAACCATTGCAACCTCTTCTTCCTCGCCAGCCGTCAGCTTGTTAATAATAGACGGTGTAAACATGGCCAGTACAAACAAAACTGCTCCGATTAAAGTAGCCTTCGTCACATCTGCACGATATCCTTGACGAAGAGAAAATGCACCGTACGCCTTGTTACGATCAGCAAACACTATATCATCCAGTGTAGCATTCGGGCCTATTTCTGCCATGGCGCTTTAAATTAGATTTGAATAAATTATTTAGCTACGATTTTGTCACCCAAGAGTTTCTTCTCCGAATCTGTCAGAGTCTCCACAAGTGCATATCTTTTTGATTTGGTAATTGCCATTTCGTCCAAAACGTCTACCATATTCTTGTAGGTTGACACGGGCGTTGGCTTGATTACCACAACAAAAGGATCGTTCCCTTTTTCATCTTTTGGATTTGCTGCGTTAATACGCTTCTGAGAGGCAAAAATTACGCTTCTTAAATCGAACCCATAACGAGTTGTCTTCATAGATGCTACTGCCTTATCATCATCTGCGGCAATTCCGTCAAGATAATAAACATCGTCATTTGCTCCCATAAACAAGGTAAGCACTTTCGACGCTTTAAGCGGTTCGGTTTTCTCTTGATCTTCTTCATCCGTTTTATCAGGCACAGCCAACGTCATTGATGTTGGTTTCGACATAGTTGTCGCAAGCATGAAAAACGTAATAAGCAAAAATCCTAAGTCAACCATTGGTGTCATGTCCACGCGAGTGGACATCTTCTTGGCCCGAACCTTACCGTCGCCCTTGCCATGCCCACCACCCGATTCTTCAATTGCTGCCATTGCTTTGTATTATTAAAATGTTCTTGTTACAAAACTAGTCGTTTGTGTAGCCAGCAGGCGCTTGTTCGCTACCTGTAATCAGGTTGAACTTGTTAATATTCTGCGACTGCAAGTTTGACAAAACATCCTTGAAAACTGGAAACTTAGAAAGGTTGTCGCCTTTCAATGCAATTCTCAATTGGCTGTTTGCTTTACGTGCAGCATAAACCCAGTCAGCAAGCTCGCTAGCTCCTGTTGAATCAACCGGAATACCAGGTTGCTTCACATTCGGCATTTGCTCTTTTGACATGTTCAACCAAGGTTTCAACTGGTTCAAAGGAAACCCAAAGCTCGATTGCAATGCAAATTTTGCCTTTTCATTTTCCGTAAACGTAATCCCTTTTGATTGACCAATGTTTTCAAGCATTGCTGCTCTCACTGGTTTCGCATCCACTCCGAAGAACACCTTGCCTGCCTTGTCAATACTAATGACCATAATGTCATCATCCGGAACTTTGATCTGCGAAATGGAAGACGGAGTTGTAATCTCCGCTTCATTCGACTTGAAAGTTGCCGTCATGATAAAGAACGTCAATAGTAAGAACGCTACGTCAGTCATCGCTGTCATATCCGTATGCGGCGCGTGCTTCTTAGGTCTTACCTTTCCCATAACAAATATATAAGTTTTTTGTATATTAACGTAACTTCCATATTAATAGTTCAAAAAACTATTAATAATGTGTAGCAAAGTTTGATTGAAGGCTTAAGCCGATTTCATCGATGCTATAAGTAAGGTCGTCAACACGGCTGTTCAGGTAAGCGTATGAGATTGTTGCGATTGCAGAAGTACCGATACCAAGTGCCGTATTAATAAGGGCCTCAGAAATACCTGTTGCAAGTGCAGCTGAGTCAGGAGAACCTGATGTACCCAAGGCCGCGAACGCTTTAATCATACCGATTACCGTTCCAAGAAGTGCAAGAAGTGTAGATGCACCCGCAAGTGTTGCGATAATGGTAAGGTTTTTCTGCAACATTGGCAATTCAAGCGTAGTTGCTTCTTCAATTTCTTTCTGAAGAGCAGCCAGTTTTTGTTCTTTGTCAAGTGCAGTTTCAGTAGTTAACTGCTTATATTTCAAAAGACCTGCTTTGATAACGTTACCAACAGATCCTTTTTGTCTGTCACATTCTCTAATTGCTTCTTCGATTTGGTTTTTGTCAAGAAGACCTCTCAACTTCACAACGAATGAATCGATGCTTCCAGATCCCTGAGCTTTGTTCAATGTGATCAGACGCTCGATTGTAAATGTTAAAACGATCAGGAAACAAGTCATCAAAATTGGTACGATAGGACCTCCTTTGTAAACGATTCCGTAGTAATCACCATCGATTGGGCCTTTTGCGTGATCGCCATCCTTAAAGTGCTCGGGAGCCCCTAACACGAAAATGTAAACAACTAATGCAATTGCAAATAATAGAGGGATTACCAATGCCGGGTTCAAACCGCCTTTGCCTTTTGTTGCTGCCGCAGCAGGCTTGGGAGCTGGTGCCGGACTTGTAGCTTTCTTTTCCATCAGACTTACTTTTAAAGGTTAAATTGAGATTTTGGTTGTGAATTAAATAAAACTTTTGGTTAAAACTGGATTTGGTAAAATAAAATTTTGGCCGGGTTTTAAATATCAGCCTTCTACAAAAGTATGAGTTTTCCTTTTAAAAAAAAGCAAGCATTTCGTCAGTTTTTTTCTCAAAATTTTTGACATAGCCTGCATAAATTGCATAATTTAAAGAATCACGGACATTTAATTTTCTTAATTATTCTCGTTTTAGTGCTGATTACGAATAGAATGCGTTTCAAAATCAAATCTATACATAATTGTACTCTTTACTACAATTTCAGTTAACATGTTTTTCAAAGGGCAGCATTGTATTTCAAAATATTTCAACAAACCATTAGAAAAGCAAATATTATTTTTCTCCTACTAGCGCTTAAAGTGCATTTTTAAAATTCGCATATCCTGCATTTTGTAACTGATAGCAAATTCTAATAAAACAACAGAATCAAGACATCACTTGCGTTGAAGAATCGCATGCCGTTGCCGAATAATTTCTTGCACCCTGAATCGAATTGCAAAATTTGGTAATTTTGGATTACCGTTTGAAGCTGTCCGTTAACTTAACAAATTCATAACACAATGAAAATTGATAAAGAGTCCCTTAAAAAGATCGCTAACCTGGCCCGTCTGGAGATTAAACCAGAGGAAGAAGCAGGCATTCTGGCGAGTATGGACTCCGTGTTGACCTGGATGGAACAACTGAACGAGGTTAATACTAACGACGTGGAGCCCCTCACACATATATTAGATGAGGTAAATAATTGGCGGGAAGATGTCGGCGTTAACAGCATGACCCGCGAAGAAGCACTTGCAAACGCTCCGTCAAAGAACGCATCCTACTTGATGGTGCCTAAGGTGATTGAGTAACATTTGGACACTTTGTCCCGGAGATCATCAAATCAGTTGAAATGCGTCTGCATCGGCTAGTGCCGGAAATGCATTGCGGTAGGAAACGAGTTCTCCCTTTCTGAATGTAACGACTTTCTCTGCCTCTGCCGATTGCAGCATATGCAGCGGCTCTCCCAAATAATCGAGCGCAACAGAATCTCCCTGATAGGTGAGACCATTCGGATCGACTCCTATCCGGTTGACACCCACCACATAACTCTGATTTTCAATCGCCCGGGCTTTGAGCAATGTGTTCCAGGCATGCGCCCTTTTCGCGGGCCAATTGGCTACATATATAAGTAGGTCGTAAGGATCAGCTGCAACATTGCGGCTCCACACGGGAAATCGTAGATCGTAACAAACCAACGGACAGATTTTCCAGCCTTTATAATCGATAATCAATTTCGCATTGCCGGGCGTGTAAGTCTGATCTTCTTTCCCAAAAGTGAAAAGATGTCGCTTATCATTATATAGATAGGACCCATCCGGCTGAACGCAAAGCAAACGATTGTAAAATTTACCTTCGTCTTTTACTGCAAAACTACCGATCAGCAAAGCCTGCGTCTGTGCGGCAATCTGTTTCATCCAGCGCGTTGTGGTAAAATTCAGCGGCTCGGCGACGGCAGTGTTCATGGTGAATCCGGAATTAAACATTTCCGGGAGCACAATAACATCTGCTTTTTCAGAAAGCATCGCAATTTTCTCTTCCAGCGACGCTAGATTTGCGGTGGTATCTTCCCAAAAAAGATCTGTCTGGATTAAAGCGACGGATAGAGTGTCATTTTGCAGCAATGCGCTCATTCAACAAGGAGATTAAACATTGAAACTTGACCCTTATCTCCTACCCGGAAAGCGCATTCTGTAATCGGAATCCACATTGCCCCTGGTAATGTCTGCCAGTTTCTTTTTGATGAACTGCTTTTTCAATGTTGGCAAATAATCCACAAAAAGTTTTCCTAGCAAGTGATCATATTCGTGTTGGATGATCCTGGCAGCCATTCCGGTGTATTCCTCTTCGTATTCATTCCAATCCGTGTCCCTGTAACGAATTTTTACGCGTTCGGGACGATAAACATCTCCACGAATGCCGGGAATGCTCAAACAACCTTCTTCAAATGCCCACTCCTTGCCTGTTTCTTCAAGGATTTCGGGATTGATAAATGTTTTCTTAAAATCGGCCAGTGACAGATCCGGCTCATCGTCGTCGTCATCATCTTTTTCACTAAACGGCGTTGCGTCCACAACAAACACGCGGATATTCATTCCAATCTGCGGAGCGGCCAGTCCAACGCCATTTGCGCCATGCATGGTTTCGAACATATCTTCCGAAAGCTTCTTAAGATCAAGCTGGTCTTTTTCAACAAATTGGGTTGGCTTTCTCAGTATCGGATCTCCGTAAGCTACGATGGGATAAATCATGTAATGCGACTTTATTCGTTTTTAATGTATTTCAAATTTTATCTCTTGCTCTCCATAAAAGATTGCAGGATAATGGTTGCGCTGATCTTGTCAATATTTCCTTTTTCCCGTCGGTCGCTTTTTTTGGAGCCCGCAGCGATCATTGATTGCAACGCCATGGAAGACGTAAATCGCTCATCGTGCGTATGCACAGGAATTTGGGGAAATGTCTTTTTCAGCAATTTAACAAAGGTCAAAACACGTGCTGCATTTTCACTTTCGGTGTTATCGAGCCGTTTGGGCATTCCGATAATGAATGTCTCCACTGCCTCACTTGTTGTGTATTTTTTCAAAAAATCAAGCAAGTCATGCGTTCGGACAGTTTCAAGCGCCGTAGCAATGATTTGCAGCGGATCTGTGACAGCTATCCCGCTGCGTTTAGCACCATAATCAATCGCCAAAAGACGCGGCATTTTCCTAATTAATGTTAATTGCTTGCAAAGATAAGACCTTTCAATTAGCTTTTCCTGATTGTGCGGCGTGATAATAGATTTTGGTCCGTGCATCACAGAATCCGATTATCTTTGTTTCATGATTGAAAAGCGCTGGATACACAACCCTGAATTTACCCCTGAACAACAACAAATTGTACACGAACTGGCAGAATCGCTTAAAGTAAGTCAGTCCCTGGCCACATTGTTGGTGCAACGTGGAATCCTTGATTTTGAACAATCCCGCAACTTTTTCCGCCCCGATCTTTCGCAGCTGCACGACCCTTTTTTAATGAAAGACATGCCTGCGGCAGTGGCAAGGATCAACGAGGCGATCAGCAATGGTGAGAAAATCCTTATTTACGGCGACTACGATGTGGATGGAACCACTTCCGTCGCACTCTTTTATGGATTTTTGAAAAAAGTTTATCCTAA
This sequence comes from Dyadobacter sp. CY326, assembly GCF_021390515.1. Taxonomy (GTDB): domain Bacteria; phylum Bacteroidota; class Bacteroidia; order Cytophagales; family Spirosomataceae; genus Dyadobacter. Next base: position 6,943 of record NZ_JAJUXI010000009.1, on the reverse strand, counting down.
TCTCGATTATTATATCCCAGACCGCTACGAAGAAGGTTACGGCGTTTCATGGCAAAGTCTCGATTTTGCGCATGACAACGGTTTTACATTAATCATCACCTTGGATTGCGGCGTTAAGTCTGTTGATAAAGTGACTGCCGCCGCTGAACGCGGAATTGACTTTATTATATGTGATCACCACCGTCCTGGCTCAGAATTGCCGCCGGCCATTGCCGTGCTCGACCCAAAAAGAGAAGATTGCGCTTATCCGTATAAAGAGCTGACCGGTTGTGGCGTTGGTTTTAAACTGCTCCAAGCGTTCTGCATGGATCGGCAAATTGATCCGAAAGCATTATTTGACCATTTGGATTTGCTGGTTATCAGCATTGCTTCCGACATTGTTCCCATTACAGGTGAAAACCGCACCTTGGCTTATTTTGGATTGCAAAGACTAAATGCGGCTCCAAGATGCGGCGTAAAAGCATTGATTCAAATTGCTGGACTTAATGGCTTGCTCGATATAACCAATGTCGTTTTCGGACTCGGGCCCAGAATTAACGCTGCTGGCCGGATCAAGCATGCCAGGGAGGCGGTCAGGCTTTTGCTTTGTGAAGAGGATGACGTTGCTGCTGATTTTGCTCAGGAAATTAATAAACACAACAGCGACCGCAGGACATTTGACACAAGCATCACGGAACAGGCGCTTTTAATGATTGAAAACGACGACTGGTTTGCCAATGCGAAAAGCACCGTATTATATAAGGAAGACTGGCACAAAGGCGTGATCGGAATTGTGGCAAGTCGTTGCATTGAAAAATATCATCGGCCTACAATTATTCTCACACAATCGCATGGAAAAGCCGCCGGGTCAGCGCGGTCGGTTCCGGGTTTTGATGTGTATGAAGCGATTGAGGAATGTGCGGATCTTTTGGAACAATATGGCGGGCACACTTTTGCAGCCGGACTCACTTTGCCGCTCGATAATGTGGAAGCTTTTAAAACGCGCTTCAATGATATTGTAAGCAGCCGCATCCTGCCGGAACAACTTATTCCAATGATCAACATTGATATGCTGCTGGATCTGGAAGTGATCACGCCGAAGTTTTACAATATATTAAGACAAATGGGCCCTTTCGGTCCCGGAAACATGACGCCGACATTCGAATCGCGCAATGTCAGCTTAGCAGGCAGGCCAACGATTATGAAGGAAAAGCATTTGAAATTTGATGTGAAGCAGAATAACTCAAATGTATTTTCCGCGATTGGCTTTGGTATGGCGCACTTTTATCCTGATCTGGTTAACGGAAGGCCGTTCTCAATCGCCTATTGCCTGGAAGAGAATAACTTTCGGGATAAAAAAACGTTACAACTGTCTTTGAAGGATATTAAAATACTATAACACGAAGCTGGAGCTTCGCTAAACTTCGGCACGAAGCGCAGCTTCGCGCCAGCATATTCAAAAAAAATGATATTAAGAACCGAAAACCTTGTGAAAAAATACGGGGTTCGTCTTGTCAACAACAATGTAAGTTACCAGGTTGAACAAGGCGAAATTGTAGGTTTGCTTGGCCCTAATGGCGCAGGCAAAACGACCTCGTTTTACATGGCCGTAGGATTGGTGAAACCCAACAGCGGAAAAGTTTATCTGGACGATAAGGACATTACAAGCCTTCCCATGTACAAGCGCGCACGCCTGGGTCTGGGTTATCTTGCGCAGGAAGCATCGGTGTTCCGGTCACTAACGGTGGAAGAGAACATTCGCGCTGTGCTGGAAATGACCGACATGTCGCGTGCGGATCAGAAACTGAAAGTTGAGGAATTGCTGGAAGAGTTTCACTTAACGCACGTGCGCAAAAGCAAAGGAATGGTGCTTTCGGGAGGAGAACGACGCAGGACCGAAATTGCCCGTTCGCTCGCTGTGGATCCAAAATTCATTTTGCTCGACGAGCCATTCGCCGGAGTTGACCCGATTGCGGTGGAAGACATTCAAAGCATTGTGGCCAAATTGAAACACAAAAACATTGGCATCCTCATCACCGATCACAATGTAAATGAAACGCTTTCCATCACGGACCGCGCTTATCTTTTGTTTGAAGGAAAAATATTAAAGCAAGGAAGCGCAGAGGAATTGGCTGAGGATGAGGTCGTAAGGCGCGTTTACCTGGGTCAAAATTTCGAATTGAAACGCAAAATATAGCCCTTAGACATAGAAAAGGGAACGCTTCGCGGCATTCCCCTTCTTACAATTATTCACCATGAACTGTATTGGTTTCAGGAACGAAACCGCAGTTATTATTTTTTAGGACACTTTTTACAGTGCTTCCCTTTCTTTTTATATTTTTCGCAGCACTTCTTGAACACACATTCCGTGTTGTCATGCAAAGATTTCATCCAGGTCACATCTCCAACTGCACAATCAGCAGGATCCATCAATGTAAAAGCGCTCATTCGTTTGCTGTTATTCTGAAACAAATGTAAGCGCTATTTAGAATGATTCAAACAAATGGTAAAAATTATTTTGAACAAATCTAAATTATAACTTTTAGGAATTGCTTACTGGATCTTTTCCCAAATTTCATGAACGGGTTTTCCATCACTGCCTTTTCCACTATGATCCCAGCGCCCGCCTTCCATTTTGTGGTCGAATTTCACTGAGGAACCCACACGGTTATTGTCTTTTGAATAAAACTGGATGTTCTCTGTATATTTTCCGTTTTTCAGTGTATAAGTGCCGCCGCCGGTTGCATAAAAACCTTTAACTGCCGGATCGATTGCAAACCATTGGAACCTGGTCGCCGAAAGCAATTTCAGCGTTTTTCTTGTGCCTTCTTCATGGATTGCAGCCATTTCACCTTGCCCGCCGGCTTTTTGTGTAATGTGCCATGCGCCTGCCATAGGCGCGGAAGTTGCGTCATCAACACGCATCCACACCATTGCTTCTTCGTATTTTAATGTTAGAATATCATCTTTCACCGTAACCGTGAAAACAATTGGAACACCGATTTTGGCCGTGTCCGCAGAGTTAAATTCTGGAGTGTAAGTCATCTGGTCGCCACTCATGGTGAATGGTCCGCCTTCTGCCCTTTCAAAATATTTATTACCAATACTATAGGATGCAATTGCAAGATAATTGTCCGCAACGATCAATGTAGAAGCGCTGCCGGTGGGTTCCTGCGATTTCCAGGCACCCTTTGGAACCTGCGGCAGGCGTTCCTGCGGCAGGCGTTCCTGAGCAAATCCTAGTAAGGATACAAAAACAAGTGTGGCTGTCAGTAAATGTTTCATCGGTTGATTGAATTTTGATATGCAATATACGTTATCAAAATTATGCCACCAGTGCGCTCCAAGTGCTTATTTCAAAACCTCCCGCAAAACTTCCAGTGATTTGATTTCGCCCAAAGATTCCATATGGATTTTGTAAAAAAAGATCAGTTTTTCAAGAATCATGATGCGTCGGGAACGGTCCAGCGGAATGCTGATTCCATAATGGTGATTCAGTAATTCAATGGTCGCGTTACGCTCGGTTGCATCAGCCAAATGTGGAAAGTGATTGTGTTTCAGCTCATTTTCAAGATCTTCAACCGCCTCAATCCCGAACCCAAGAAATGACGCCAGCTGCATTAAGAACTGAATGTGGAAGTTTTCAAATGTGTTTTCGGCAAGATCAAGGAAGGTGACAGATTCCTCGATAAAATGAAAAAGCAGCGCATTACTTTCTTCCTCTTTTAATGTTTTACTCAACATTTCCGTAACAAAAAGCGCCAGGCTGGACTTTACGACATCATAAGGCAAGGTTTGGAAAGGCTGATAACATTTCATCTCCGAAATCCTGTGAATCGTGTCCTCCTTACTTTTATGATAAACAACCATATCCAGCAATGTAAGCGGCTGAAACAATGCAATCCGGTTAGTTCGCGATTTGCTACTCCGGACACCATTCACGATATAAGTCTGAATACCAAAGGCTTCCGTGTAAATCTTGGCGATAATGGAAGATTCTCGATAACGGATATAGCTTAAAGCAACGCCTCTGGTTTTATGTAACATAATAATTAGCTGGCCTTTTAATCAAAAATAGTTATCTTTCCATTAGTGAGCGCAGGCTGGTCTGTTATTATGATTTGATCAAAAAGCCTGCTTGTAAAATTCAAAGAAATTAGCAGTTTTTTAAGCCAAAGGATTTGTACCTTTGCAATGCATAACGAACTATTTTAGAAGACAAATTCGTTAGGTTAGTATTCAAGGAACACGATTTGCATCGCTGCAAACAAAAAGATTTCTAACGCATAACTCCTTATATGAGCGACGCCATTAAGCATGAGTGCGGCATAGCACTTATCCGTCTTAGAAAGCCTTATCAATATTACATCGACAAGTACGAGACACCGCTATACGCAGTCCACAAGCTTTCGGTAATGATGGAAAAACAGGTAAACCGGGGACAAGATGGAGCCGGAGTTGCTAATATCAAGATAGATGTCCCGCCCGGGAAACGATACATCAGCAGATACAGATCCGTAGAACCTCAGCCACTTACGGACATTTTTTCAAAAATTCACAAGAAATTTCGCAAGGGTTTAAAGAACCACAGAGACCGTGCCAGTGATGGCAAATGGTTGCAGGAAAATCTGGCTTTTACAGGCGAGGTTTGGCTGGGTCACTTGCGTTATGGGACACATGGTTCTAATGAAGTTGAGAACTGTCACCCAATGCTGCGCCAGAGTAACTGGAGAAGCCGCAACCTGGTGATGGCGGGGAATTTCAACATGACCAATGTGGACGAACTTTTTGGAAAACTTGTCTCGCTGGGACAGCATCCAAAAGAAAAAGTGGATACAGTAACGGTGATGGAGAAAATAGGACATTTCCTTGATGAAGAGAATCAAAGGGTGTTCGAACGCTTCAAAGGAATCTACGAAAATCCGACCCTTTCTGACGTTATCGAAGAAAACATTGACCTGCCACGCTTACTGTACAGGTCGTGCAGAGACTTTGATGGTGGTTATGCAATGTGTGGTTTGACGGGTTATGGCGCTTCATTCGTGATCCGCGATCCAGCTGGAATTCGTCCTGCGTTCTATTATGCAGATGATGAAGTTGTTGTCGTTGCATCTGAGAAACAAGCCATTAAGGCGGCTTTCAATGTTGATTATAATCAGATTCAGGAAATTACACCTGGCTCAGCTTTGATCGTTGACAAAAATGGTGAATACAATGAATTCCCGATTTTGCCTCAGCTAGAAAAACGCTCTTGCAGCTTTGAAAGAATTTATTTCTCTCGCGGAACTGATCCGGACATTTACAACGAGCGCAAGCAGCTAGGCAAGCTTTTGATCCCGCAAATATTAAAAGAGGTTAATTACGATCTTGAAAATACAATCTTCTCTTACATTCCGAACACGGCTGAAACAGCATTTTTGGGGATGATTGAAGGTTTGGAGGAATATTTGGCCAAGAAGCGTAAGCAGGCAATCATGGAAGGCATTTTGTTTGAAGCCGACCTTGAAAAAGTGCTTTCATTCAGGCCTCGAATTGAAAAGCTTGTTACCAAAGATGTGAAATCGCGGACGTTTATTACTGCCGATGCTTTGCGCGATGATATGGTTTCGAGCGTGTACGATACCACTTTTGAGGTTGTGCGTAAGAATGTGGATACGGTTGTCATTATTGACGATTCTATTGTGCGCGGAACGACGCTTGAAAAGAGCATTTTGACCATGCTTGACCGGTTAAGCCCTAAGAAAATCGTTGTTGCATCATCCGCTCCGCAAATCCGTTTTCCGGATTGCTACGGAATTGATATGTCCAGAATGAAGGATTTTGTTGCTTTTAGAGCTGTGCTAAAATTGCTTGAAGAGCGCGATCTGGAATATTTGCTGGAAGACACTTACATGCACAGCATGACTTCCATCGCGACAAAAAATCCATATCATACTAATTACGTAAAAGCGCTGTACGAGCCTTTCACGGATCAGGAGATTTCTGATAAGATTGCCGAGATCATTCGTCCGAAAGGGTTGAATGCGGAACTTTCCGTTGTTTTCCAGACCGTTGAGAACTTGCATAAGGCTTGTCCGCAACATTTGGGAGACTGGTATTTCACTGGAAATTATCCAACATTGGGAGGGAATAAAGTTGTAAATAAGGCATTCGCCAATTCTCACGAAGGAAAATTGGAAAGAGCTTATTAATTAAAAAATATAATGCTTCAAGAGCCGTCTCAGATTTTGGGACGGCTCTTTTTTGTAATTCAGCTTATTTTATGGAACTTGGCGACGCAGGGATCGCAATCCGCGGCACTGATTAAACCTAAATCCACGATCCATTTTACCAAAATGAAATTAGTAAAAAGCTTTCCTCTTTTTTTAGCACTCTTCTTGCTGACAACATTCGCAAAAGCGCAAACTGCATCCACTGGAACATTAAATGACCTGAGCTTTCTCGAGGGACATTGGCTTGGAACCTATAACGGCGGCCCGATCGAAGCGGGCTGGACAGGCCCTGCCGGGAACAACATTATGGGTTACATTCGGATGATCAAAGACGATAAACCGGCTCTGTATGAAGTTTTTGCATTCGAACAATCTGAAAAAGGCCCGATTGCCAGAGTAAAGCATTTCAAACCCGGACTGATTGCATTAGAAGAAAAAAACGTGTCTGACACTTACAACTTCATCGAAGCGAAGAAAAATCAGGCTTTATTTGAAAAAGACGATGTGTCGGTGCGGATCATTTATGAAAGACGCTCACAAAATCAGCTGGTGATTCAGCGCGGGAAAATGGAAGATAACAAATGGGTTTTTGCAGACCTTTTTATATTCAACCGCATTCCATAATTGGCCAAAGAAAGTTTAGCAAGAGCGATTCGGAAATGCACTGCCCCCAAAAAGTTAGACACTTCTTGGGGGCATTTTTATGGGCAAAAACAGAAAACACGGTGCAGCTTTCCGGCTTATGCTTGTCA
>NZ_JAJUXI010000008.1 GCF_021390515.1 Dyadobacter sp. CY326 | reverse complement strand
TGACAAGCATAAGCCGGAAAGCTGCACCGTGTTTTCTGTTTTTGCCCATAAAAATGCCCCCAAGAAGTGTCTAACTTTTTGGGGGCAGTGCATTTTCCAATCGCTTTTTTCGTTTTTATCACACATGCCTCTTTGATTTTTATTGAACGGAAGCGCTATCCATAACAGTCCTGAGCTTCTCATATATTAAGATCAAAGGAAATACCGCGCCCATCACGAGGCAGGTCATTGCGAAGGCCACAAGCCACAAAATACAAAGGGTTAATTTGACGAGAACGATCATGAGTTCATCTTTTGAATTTGTATAAAAGATCGTTTTCGGCTGCTTTTGGTTGCAAGCTGGAAATGTTATTTTATGTTAATAGCGGCTCAGCGGCCACATATGCCAACAAAATCACAATATTGGCAAGTTGTCAGATCGCCCGTTTTTCGGAACGGAATGTCTGGGTCGAGCAATACATTCAGAATGTCTGTCAGGATAACTTCTGACTTGGCAATGAACTCCTCGGGAGCAAGTTGTTCGGTAAGGTCAAGCGGGTTGGCAATGAGGTTTTTAGGATCGCGGAACGAATAAAAACCTGACTTCACGGCATAGTTGCCAAACTCATACACTTTCCCGCCCAGCCGCAGCCCTTTCTCGTCAAGCATTTTGCGATACATCAGATATTCATACATCCAAAGCTGTCGCACATAACCCACCTTCCGATCCGGATCGGTGCGGATCACTTCTTCGCGTCTGATCGGATCGGAGAGTTTTTGCTTGCCTGTCAGCTCCACGCTTCCGGTTTTATAATCCATGACAAACAGCGTCCCGTCTTCACTTTGTTCAATGCGGTCGATCTTGCCGCCAATGCGGACCGGCGTGTAGGTTCCCTGCAAAATCAACTCAATATTTGTATTCAATGGTTGCTCAGCGGCCAGGATTTCTCTCCGCGGCTTTTGCGACATATGATGTTTCAAAAACACCAGCACTTGCTGTTCACCGATTTGATAGTAAATGCGGTTAAGGCCCATATCCGTCACATAACCCTTGAATTTTTCATCAAATTCGTCTCTGAGAACAGCCTTAATTTGCTCTTCCGAAGGATCTGATTTTTTTAGAAAGAATTCATTATCAAGCCTTTCCAATGCGGCATGCAGCCAGGTCCCGATTTTATCCATGCCCAGCTCTTCTTCCACTTCCTCTTTTTCTCGCACACCCACAATGTGTTTGAGATAAAATTGCATGGAGCAGCGGATGAACTCATTCAAGTGGGTCGGGTAAATGCCTTTTCCTGCCAGATATTGACGAATAACAGCGATCATCGCATCATCCTTGCGCACAACTTCATCCAATTCTTCCTGCGCCCTGCTTTCCAGAACGACCGTTTTGTTTGAAATCGTCAGCTGCGGATTGTATTGCGCCAGTTCATATTCAACCTGTCTGATAAACCGGCTTTTTTCTCCGCCACCGGGCGCATCATTGGTGCTCGTGTAAAGCATATGCACCTCTTTCGCGCGCTGCAAGAGTCTGTAAAAATGATAGGACATAACCGCTTCCTGATGCTGATGCGTTGGCAAACCCACTGCCTGCGCGGCGTCATACGGGATCAGCGAATGCTGGCGTTTGGCCTGCGGAATCATTCCCTCATTCACCGAAAGAATGATAATGCGCTCAAAATCAAGTGCCCGTGTTTCCAGCATGCCCATGATTTGCAGATTGCTGATCGGCTCGCCGCTGAAAGGAATTTTGGTCTGCCTGATCAGTTCAAACATGAATGAACGAAGCGTCCGCAATGTGATCAGTTCGGCTTTTTCCTCAATGGTCTGTTCGAATTGTTTGAGCAGCGTGTAAAAAAGATAAAGATATTCCGTTTCCAGCGCGTTTTTATAATCTTTGTAGACCTCACGCAACAACTCAATCAGCTCGTAAAAAGTCTGGATAACCTGTTTTGAATTGTTCTTTTGCCAATGTGTAAACAGGATCCGGAACAAGGGATGGTTATCGCTCAGCCCGATCAGATCTTCACTGCTGAGGAAAACCTGATTGCCTTTTGTAATGGCCCAAAGCGTTTTTTGAATGATCGTCTGTCCATCGCTCAACGGCGTCAGCGCAACATATTCATAATGTCGGATAAACGGGTGGTTCAGAACCTTATTGATCGATTTATGCCCAAATTTCGGGATTCTGATCAGTTGTCCTTTCTTATTTTTGAACTCAACCACATTTTGCTGCAATTCGAAAATGCTGTCTATGAGCGTGTAAAGCAGCGAGTTACGCATGGAAAGTCCCATTGTAACATTCAAGTCGCTTACGCCTTCATCCAGCGAATAAAGCATAGGAGCGAGCAAATTTTCATCGGCAAGCACGATCGCGGTCGGCACTGCATGATCCGGACCGTCGCTTTCCAGCATTTGCTTGTAAAGCGCTCCCGCAACCTTGGTCTGCAATGTTGCGTTGGGAACGCCGTAAATGGTAATGTTTTTCTCTGAAGTCGTCAGATTATCGGTCGTCCAGCTCCATGGCCCGAAAGCCTTGCTCTTTTGATATTCCCTGAGACTTTTTCCCGCTTCAACGCCCACATTCTCAGACATGTAATAGCGGTCTGTGTCCCAGAGCACTTCCGCCTTTCCGGCCTTGATTAATGCAGTAATAATGACCTTTTCGGATTCCGTAAATGCATTGAAACCCGCGAAATACAGCTTTTCAAACTCGCTTCTCTCGACCAAAAGCTGGTTTACATCTTCTGCAACCTCCCGATAAGCCATTCCGCGGTAAGCCTTGCCTTTGGCCAGCAACCTGTTGCGAAATGAAATGTAGACTTTGTTGATATTTTCAAAAAGAGAGAAATATTGCTTCGTGCCGCCCTCGGTCTGGAAAGTCCGGCCTGCCGGCATGCTTTCCTGCCACCTGTTAATGGCATGCGCTTCGGTCAGATATTCGAATAAATAGGAGGTTTTGACAAGATATTGATCAATTTTATCCAGGTCATTCAACAGCACGGACGCCCATCCCATAAACCTGTCAAACTGCACATCAGGGTCAATTTCCTTGAATGTTTCATACAGATCAAACAGCAAATGAACGGGATCTTCGATTTCCAGCGTGCAAATGCTTTCCACAAAATCGTCCACGGCCACAACATTCGGGCTCATAATAGCCTCCGTTGTTTCCTTGGCTAATTCTTGCATTAAAAAGAATGCAGCCCTGCGGGTAGGAACGACAATATTGACCCTTTCCAGTGCCGCATGGTTGCTGAGAATGTGCTTTGCAACAAGATTTAGAAAGGATTGCATGTAATCAGTTTTAATCAAACAATGGCCAGTTGACCCCGAAAGAAAAGGATCTTGCCAAGCCCAGGTAACCCGGTGCAACGTAATAACCTTTCGGAAAAAGCCCGAAACTGCCGCCTTGGTTCAGGTAAGACATTTTGAAGAACAGCCGCACGCGCGTAATGCGCACATTGGCAAAGCCGTCCACAACCACGTTATCACCAAGGCGATAACCGTTTTGGAGGTGAAACTGTTGTGTCACAGGCATATAGTCGTCGGCAAGATAACCGGAACGATAGCGCGCCGCCAAACCAAGCTGAATGAAAAGCACTTTGGCATACACAAAATCAAACGTCGCCTCGCCGCTCGCAAACAGTGCCGGAACGCGGATTACATCCTTGTTGTCATTCAATGTTAGATAGCCCATTGCCGTGAAATTCCATCTTTTCAAATTTGCTGTAGAATTGAAACCGACTCGTAACAACCGAAAACCAGCATTCAGCTGCTTGGGAAGCGCCAATGTGTCGTAATAAATGTAGTCATTGACCTGATGAATCTGGATTTCGGGAATGAACGAAATCTTGTTGGTTTTCAATGGCAGCGACGCGTAAATGGTCTGCACTTTCGTAGGATCGAAGTTGTTACGCCAGTCAAAATGATTGCTCAGGTAACGCTGCACAAGCAAATCGGGAGCCGTTTGAATGCTTTGGAAACCCGCTTTTCCCCACCGTGTGTTCAGCTCGCCTTTTAAGCGATATTCTACATTTGCAGCGAGATTAAGATCCGCCTCAGCTGTCAAATACTGGATGGAATCTTTGAGATAATAGCCCAGCCACGCGCCGAGAATGTTGTCAAATTTCAGCCCAGTTTTGTAAGTCGTATAAGTTTCGCCGATTTCATTACCAAGCTGGGTTGCTCCGCGCATGCCATAAAAACGCTGTCTTACAAAAGCACGATAATTGAAGCCGGAATAAAAACCTTTGATCCCAATCTTGTTGTCAAAAAGCCTGTAATAAATGTCCTGACGCGTTTTTTCGAGGTCATATTTAGCCGCAGGATAAACCTCTTTTTCCAAACCGCGCGTAATGTCCAGGTCAGTATAACGGTCGATTACAGTGGAATAATCTGCTTGCTGGAAAACCTGAAAACCGTTGGCAAGCCGATATTGCTGGTAAATATGAAGTCCCTGGCGTCGTTCCCAGGAATTGGCGTCGTCACTGATTCGCGCCGCGCCGTCGTAAGAATATTTTTCGATAATGCCATTTTCCACATTTGGAATCACGCCGCCCTGTTCGCGCACTTTCTGGTTCATGTGCCTGTAATGTGCGAGGATCAGGTATTTTTTGTTTTTGGAAAAAAAGCTCGTGTGCATAAGAAGCTGCCAGTTTTGTCCCAAAAAAGCGCCTGAATTCAATGTGTTGACAAATCCGTATTGTTTGTTGGAAGTCAGCCTGCGAAAAGCCAGTCCGAAGTTGAAACGCGAATGGACGTTCTGCGTGTAAGAAAAACTTCCTAATGACGTTTTGCGAGCGCCGGAAATGAAATTGAGCTCCGTATGCTGCGATTTCGTATCCATATATTGCACTTCCTCCGGCTTGATCGCATAGGCGTCATACACCCGAAAACCCAGCTGCGTGCCAATGTCCTGTCGCGGCTCAAAAAGCAGATTACGTGTTGCAGTTGCCGTATTTCCCAGATCTGTAAGCTTTCCCCAGGAGCGATCGACGGGCGTCCAGCGGTGGAAGTTGGTGAGGCTGGTGTCCACGCGATAACGCAGCGAATCGCGGTTATTTAAAATGTCGTTTTCGTAGTAATGCAGCGTGGTTTTGGGTCCGTAAATGCTTTTTGTGCTGTCGTCCAGAATCGCGCCGCCGGGTTTAGGCGCGCTTGTGCTTCCCTGTTGGCCTCGTGTGTTGCCGCCGCCCATGCCTCCGGGCATCTGCATGCCGCCGCCGCCGGGCATGCGCACCTGTGCTGATGCAATTGGGTTAAGAAAAATGAAACTGCCTAAAAACCACAGTATTATACAAAAACAAATTCTCATAAAGGAAACTATCGTTCTGCGCGAAAAAGGTGATCTGTCTGACTAAAAATCCACTCGTGGAAGCGCGCTGTATCATGGCCGAAACTCACATTAACAGGAATATAGGCAAACTTTCCTGCCGCACCCAAAGCGTCCACCAGTGGCTTCAACTTGACCATATCCTTTTCGGTTGTTACCACAAAAGTATCGTTTTTTAAGTTCTTAATCAGTGCTTCCACGTCATGGGCAGTGTAATTGTGATGATCCCTAAATATCGCCTCTTCTGTAACGTCAAACCTGGCCCGCAGATGTGCAGCGAAGGGCAACGGATTTGCTATTCCGACAGCCATTTTAACTTTCTTTAACGAAGCCGTGCCCCCCGCATAACTTTCCGGTTCAGAATATGAGAGGGATGAAAAGAAAACGGGCGTGTCGGGGTGGCTGTATTGATGAATATGCTCCATGATTTCCGCCCTGGCAATGTCAGTAAGCAGGGCAGGGGACTTGGTTACGATAACAGCGTCAGCTCTTTTTGCGCCCCGTCTCTGCTCGCGCAGGCGACCGCCAGGGAAAGGCATATCTTTGTAAAAAGGCCTTTGGAAATCATTTAAAAGCAGGTTAATGTCCCGACGAATGGCCCGGTGTTGGAAAGCGTCATCCAGCAAAAGCAGCGTGATTTCAGGAAAGTCCAATGCAATGTTTTCTGCACCCTTGACGCGGCTTTCCGAGACTGCCACAAGCACATCAGGGTTGAATTTGCGGAAATATTGCGCGGGCTCATCGCCAATGTCCTCAGCCGTTGAAGCGCTGTTAGCCAATCGGTAACCTTTGGTCTTGCGGCCATAACCGCGGCTTAATATGGCAGTTGGAACTTTGCTTGCAAGCAGGCGGGTGAGATATTCTGTAACAGGCGTTTTGCCGGTTCCGCCGACGGTGAGGTTGCCGATGGAAATGATGAATTGCGCAGGTTTTTTAGAAGAAAATAATTGGTGATCGTAACACAAATTCCGCAGGTCGGTGATGAAACCATAAACCCAAGAGAACGGTGTGAGTGCAATTTTTATCCAATCATGTTCTTTCATAACTGGTGCATAATTACGTATTTTTTGCCTAATATTGTGCCCCGAAAAAATCTGACACCGCAAAATTATGCCCTTAAAAATTGTGTATAGACCCTACACGCTGCATTTTCGTAATGAAGCGCGCACTTCACGAGGGGTTCTGACACAGAAGACTTCCTGGCTTATCAAAATAACTGATTCCGAACAGCCGGGCGTCGAAGGTTATGGTGAATGCGGTCCTTTGCCGGGATTGAGCGTCGACGATTTGCCGGATTATGAGCAACAGCTCGCAGCCGTTTGCGCGCTCTTCAATGAGATGGACCTGGACGTTTTTCCTTTCAATCTGGGGATTATTTTGGATCAGGTTATCCCGCAACATTTGCCTTCGGTTCGTTTCGGCATTGAAATGGCTTTGCTGGATATCATGAATGGCGGCGAGAGGGTTCAATTTAAAAATGCTTTTTCAAGAGGCGAAAGCGGCATTTTAATGAACGGACTGATCTGGATGGGCTCCTACGAGCATATGTCCGAACAAGTGCAGGCCAAGCTCGCACAAGGATTTTCGACATTGAAAATGAAAGTCGGCGCCATCAATTTTGATCAGGAATGCCGCATTCTGGAATCCATTCGGAATAAATTCGATAAGGACAACATTACGCTCCGAGTGGATGCCAATGGCGCTTTTGAAGCCGGTGAAGTGGATGATAAGCTCAAAAAACTGGCGGAATTTGACTTGCATTCAATTGAGCAGCCTGTGAAGCCAGGGCAGCATCAGCTGATGCAGGAACTTTGTGTTTCGTCGCCGGTTCCTGTCGCGTTGGATGAAGAACTGATCGGCATTTTTGATTATCGTGAAAAGTTTGCCCTGCTCAAAAAGCTGATGCCGCCTTTCATTATATTAAAACCAACATTGCTCGGCGGCTTCCGGCACACAGCCGAGTGGATTGAAATTGCAAACCGGTTGAACATTGACTGGTGGATCACTTCTGCATTGGAATCCAACATTGGCCTCAGCGCCATTGCCCAATTTACCGCTTCCTACAACAATCCACTTCCGCAAGGTTTGGGAACGGGCCAGCTTTACACCAATAATTTTGAGTCGCCGCTGGTCGTAGCAAATGGTTATCTCATTTATGACAAATCAGGAAGCCCAATTCAGCCCTTTTTTTAGTAATTCCAAAGTTTTCGCTTCTTCGGAGCCGGGTTGGGGTTCAAAATTATATTCCCAATTTGCCTGGGGCGGCAAGCTCATGAGGATTGACTCTGTCCTCCCATTTGTTTCCAGACCAAATTTAGTTCCCCGATCCCAAACCAGATTAAACTCCACATAACGCCCGCGGCGCAGGAATTGCCATTGTTTTTGTTGCTCCGTGAAAGGATCGTTACGGTGTTTCTGCATCAATGCAGTGTAAATTGGCGCAAATGATTCACCAATATCTTTGACAAAATCAAAAAGCTGCCGCTTCGAAAGTGCATTGCCATTTCCCGCTTCGTCAGGTTTCATATAGTCAAAGAAAATGCCGCCAATGCCGCGCGTCTCATTTCTGTGCGGGATATAAAAATAATCGTCCGCCCATTTGCTGAATTTTTCGTAAAAATCAGGATGATGGCGGTCGCATGCGCTTTTCAATGTTGTGTGAAAAAATTGCGCGTCAGTTTCCACCACATAATGCGGGGTGAGATCAATGCCGCCGCCAAACCAGCAAGTGCCATTGCTTAGCTCGAAATAACGGACATTCATATGGATGATCGGGACGTGTGGATTTTTGGGATGCATGACGATGGAAACGCCCGTTGCCGTGAAATGAAAATCATCATTATCGCCCAGGTTCATTTGCTGCCGGAGTCGCGGATGCACTTCTCCTTTTACACTTGAAAAGTTGACGCCGCCCTTTTCCAGAACATCGCCGTTTTGGATCAAACGCGTCCTGCCTCCGCCGCCAGAATGATGCGCCCAAATGTCTTCCCTAAACTTTCCAATGCCATCGGTTGCTTCGATTGCCTGGCAAATGTTATCCTGCAACGCCCTAAAAAAATCCTCTATCTCTTCAACCTTCATACATAACCGTTATTATACGCGCAAAAATACGATAAATCCCAAGCTCCGCTGATCGGGTTGGCGCGCACATTCCTAATTTCTCTAACCAAATTGTACTAAAATAAGATAAGGGAAATTAATTAACAGAAATGTGCTATAAAAGTAGACAATTGGTGACTTGTTACCGTAAAATAACCCAGAGCGGCCGTTGCAAGTTTAAATTGCCAATTAATGCATTATGCATTTGCTATCTTTGAATTTTTCTATAATTTGCAAATAATAGCCTATTTCACTGTCAGACGATGTTCTCTGCCCTATTCTGTCTAGTAACAGTAGGTTACAAATTCTTCTTTTTTTATTAATATTTTAACAACCCGAACAGTTAATGAAAAAAAATCTTTACCTGACTATCTTATTGTGTTTCGCAGTGATCCAGGTCTGGGCACAAAACACTTTGAGCGGACGCATCACAGACGCGTCTGAAAATGTACCCCTCCCCGGGGTAAGCGTTCTTTTAAAAGGAACAACGAGTGGAACAACCACCGATGCGGATGGTCGTTTCTCGCTTTCAACACCCTCTAAAACAGGAACGCTCGTCGTTTCCTACATTGGTTATTTTACCCAGGAAGTTGAGATTGGAAGTCGCAGCACGATTGACATTGCCATGAGCGCTGACGTGAAGTCGCTTAGTGAAGTGGTTGTGACCGGTTATGCTGCACAGCGTAAAAAGGACATTACTGGTGCCGTAACAGTTATTAACACAAAAGAACTGACCGCTGTGCCTTCCGCCAGTGTGACCCAAATGCTGCAAGGGCGCGCGGCTGGTGTTACTGTCGGAAATGACAACTCGCCGGGTGGTGGAACAATGGTTCGTATCCGCGGATTTGGTTCGATCAATAACAACAGTCCGCTGTATGTAATTGATGGTGTGCCGACGCAAGGAACATTGAATCAGCTGAATCCCAACGACATTGAATCCATGCAGGTGTTGAAAGATGCGTCTGCTGCTTCCATTTATGGTGCACGTGCGGCAAACGGCGTTGTCATCATTACCACGAAAAAAGGAAAGCAAGGCGATCCGAGCATTACATTCGACTTCTACACGGGCACGCAGAGACCGGGCAAAATGTTGGATTTGTTGAATACGAAAGAGTTGGGTGAATATTTGTATCAGTCCGATTTGGGAGCCGGCAAAAACCCTTCTGTCACTTCTCCTTCCGTTCAATACAGATTTGACGACAAGGGAAACCAGACCATTGCGGACTACATTTATCCAAATGTTTACGGTGAATTGCCTTCCAACTACACTTATACGAACGACATTGCCGATCCGGCCCTTGGTAAAACGGCTTTCAACATTACAAAAGCCAACAAAGAAGGAACCGACTGGCAAGACGTAATCTTTGACCCGGCACCGATTTCAAACTATCAGATAGGAGCAAGCGGTGGTTCGAAATCGGCGAAATATGCGATTTCTGCAAACCATTTCAAGCAGGACGGGATTTTGAGATACACCAAATACAAAAGATATTCGGTGCGCGCCAACACAGAATTCACAAAAGGCAAAATCACTGTAGGAGAGAACCTTACATTCTCTTATGACGAAAGACAAGGCATTACAAACAATGATGAAGGTAACCCGATCATGTTTGCAATCCGCGTTCACCCGATCATTCCGGTGTTTGACATCACAGGTGGCCCTGCCGAATTGGGCGGAACAAACTTGTCTGCTTACAACGGTTTCGCGGGAAGCCGCGGAAGTAACCTGGGTAATGCCCCAAATCCGCTCGCACGTCTTTATCGTGAAAAAGACAACATTACACGCGGCACGCACGTGTTTGGAAACATGTTTGCACAAGTGGACATTTTACCAGGATTGGTTGCGCGCACGAGCTTTGGTCTTGAATACAATCAGTCAAATCGCTCTGAATATTTCCATCGCGACATTGAAGCAGCGGAATCCCGCAATGCGAACAGCATGAACGTGATTAACAACCTTGACCGTTCGATCACATGGTTCAACACATTGAATTATGCCAAATCTTTCGGGGTGCACAACTTCAATGTGCTCGTAGGAACGGAAGCTGTTAAAACTTATTCTGCTGGTTTTCAAGCAAGTAGAAGCGGTTTTGCATTCGATGACCTAGATTATCGCTATCTGGATGCAGGTTCGGCGGCAGGTTTGGCCAATGCAGGAGCGGGTGCGGAAAGAACTGCGCTATTCTCACAATTTGGTAAAATCAACTACGGATTTAAAGAGCTTTTGCTGGCTGACTTCACATTGCGCCGTGACGGATCTTCCCGCTTCTCGGAGGCCAATCGTTATGGTGTATTCCCTGCATTCTCAGTGGGTTTGCGGATGACGGAACTTGAATTTATGAAGCCAGCGAAAAAGGTTTTGGACGACTTGAAACTTCGTTTTGGTTGGGGTAAAACAGGTAACCAGCTCATCCCGAACGTGTACAATGCTTACACGCTGTACGCGCCCGATCCACAAAACAATGCTTACGACATCAACGGAACGGGAACTTCCATTGTCGGTGGATTTGACCTCGTACAATTTGGTAACAATAATGGTAAATGGGAAACAAACACTTCCACGAACATTGGTCTGGACGCGGTGTTGCTGAATGGCAAACTGGAATTCGTGCTTGACGTTTACAACCGCAAGACCACGGATATGTTAACGCAAATCGCCATTCCAAGAACAGCAGGAACAGGAACCATTCCTTACACGAACATCGGAGAGGTTAGCAACAAAGGATTTGACATTGGTTTAAACTTCCGTGACAAAAAGGGCGACTTCTATTATGCAGCAGGCGTAAATTTTGGTCACTACAAAAATGAAGTCATTAAGCTGAACAATGATCCTAATGCAACAATATTTGGTTTCACAACGCGCCTTCCGGCTATGTCGGCATCAAAAGCGGGTTATCCGATTGCGAGTTATTACGGCTATTTTGTTGATGGCGTGATTAAGGATCAGGCCGAAGCTGATGCGGCTCCGAAATTTGGTTCGTATACACGTGAAGGAACATTCAAGTTCAGGGATGTGAACGGCGACGGCATCATTACGGCTGCTGACCGCACGATCATCGGAAGCCCTCACCCGGACTTCAACTATGGTGTTAACCTGAATGTGGGTTACAAAGCATTTGATTTGACGGTGTTCGGCCAGGGCGTTCAGGGCAATGAGATCTTCAATTATGTTAGATATTGGACCGATTTCAATGTATTCCAGGGCAACAGATCGAAGGATATGCTTTACAATTCCTGGAAAAAATCGGGTGACGATGCCAAATTGCCGCGCCTTAACTCTGGCGATGCAACAAGCCAGCAGGTTTCTTCTTACTTCCTCGAAGACGGTTCTTATTTCCGTGTGAAAAACGTTCAGCTGACTTACACTTTGCCGGTTAAATTGCTTAAAAGGGTGAAAATTGCCTCAGCACAGGTCTATCTGCAAGGACAGAACATGTTCACATTCACCAAATACACAGGACTTGATCCCGACATCAACCTGAGAAGATCTGGTAACAACAACGAAGACAAGCACATGGGCGTGGACGAAGGTGCTTATCCGGTTTCAAAATCATATCTGGTAGGCTTGCGTTTTGGTTTCTAATCCTCTGACATTCACGAAATATCATATCATTACAATGAAAAAAATAACCATATTAATCGTTTTAATTGGACTGAGCTTTTCCTGCTCAGACAGCTTTTTCGATCTGAAACCACAAGGGCGCGCTTCTTTGGAACAACTTAGCAATAAGAATGGCGTAAATGCCTTGTTAATAGGCGCTTACTCACTTGTCGATGGGGTTGGTTCGGGAAATACAGGTCGGCAATCGACTGTTTCCAATTATGTTTTCGGTGGAATTGCAAGCGATGACGCAGTGAAAGGAACCGATGCAGGTGACCAGCCAGAACAGTCGTTTATTGAGCAATACAACTGGCTTTCAGATAACACTTACTTCCTCGGGAAATGGTGGCATCAATATGACGGCGTCGCTAGATGTAACGAAGTGATCCAGATTGTGAATGGTGAGCTTGTTAAGGACATGACGGATGCGGAAAAGGAGCAGGTGATTGCAGAAGCACGTTTTTTAAGAGGTTTTTTCCATTTTGAGGCCAAGAAAATGTGGAACAAAATTCCTTACATTGACGAGACCGTGTACAAGTCTGCTGATCCAAACTCTACTAAAGTCCCTAACACAGAGGATATTTGGCCTAAAATTGAAGCGGACTTTAAATTTGCAGCAGATAAACTGCCTGTGACACAGGCGCAAAAAGGAAGAGCAACGCAATGGGCAGCGAAATCCTTTCTTGCAAAATCATTTTTGTTTCAAAAGAAATGGGCTGATGCAAAATTGCTCTTGGACGACGTTGTTAAAAACTCGGGTAAAAAGCTTGTTGCCAACTATCACGACAATTACAGAACGACCGGAAACAACAACACTGAGTCGATTTTTGAAGTGCAATTTTCTGTAAATGACGGAACAAACGGAAACAATGGTAATGCGGGTGATAACCTGAACTGGCCATATTCCGCCGGTGCTCCCGGACGTGGCTGTTGCGGTTTTTACCAGGCTTCGCACAACCTTGTGAATGCATTTAAAACAGAAAACGGTCTGCCAATGATCGGTGCTGCTGCTGACGGAACTTTGGACACTTATAACAAAGTGGATCTCCCTAATGACCAGGGAATCGTATCTTCTGCTGCATTTACTTTGGACAAAACAATTCCTGTTGATCCGCGTCTTGACTGGACTGTTGGTCGCCGGGGCGTTAACTTCCTGGACTGGGGCCCAATGCCAGGTTCAGCTTGGATTCGTGACCAGGTTTATGCAGGTCCGTTTACCGGGAAGAAATGGATGTACTATTTGGCAGAAGAAAACAGCACAACGCACTCGACAAGCAAGCGTAATGTCAATAACAACTTCCGTATGATCAAACTTTCGCACGTGTTGTTGTGGCTGGCGGAATGTGAAGTGGAACTTGGAAACCTGGCGGCGGCAGAGGGTTATGTGAATCAAATTCGTCTGCGCGCGAAAACAGGTACTGTGCAGGATCCTACGGTAACTTACAAAGTAGAGCCATATCCGGCAGGAACATTTGCGGGCAAGGGCGCTGATTATGCAAGAAATGCTGTCCGCATGGAGCAGCGACTTGAATTTGCTATGGAAGGTCACCGCTTCTTTGATCTGGTTCGCTGGGGCATCGCTGCCAAAGTGCTTAACAAATATGCTGCTGAGGAAGCGCTTCCAGGCAAAGAACCATCTGGCCGCACGTTCAGCAAAAGGGGTTACATGGCTGGGAAAACCTTTACAGAAAAAAACAATTACTATCCGCTGCCACAGGACGAGATCCTGAACAGCCAATTGGATGGAAAGCCAACATTGACGCAAAATCCGGGTTATTAATTGGTTTTGATTACGTCAAGATAATTTTCTGCATATCAAACATTACCAGAGCGGCCAAATGGTCGCTCTGGTTTTTTTGTGCAACTAAACCCGCGATCAACAGGTAAGTAAGCGGTTACAGCCTACTTTTGCGGTGACAGTTTTCACCCGGCAACTTTTTGGTATGCATCGTATTTTACTTGTTTTCTTGTTTTGCTCAATATCCTCGTTTGCACAGACATACACTTCGACCATTCGCGGAAATGTGAAGGACGCCGATACAGGCTTACCGCTTGCCAATGCTTCATTGACAGTTTCGGGAACCGGCCAGGGAATCAACACCGACGCGTCCGGTGAATTTCGGTTCAATGCGCTGCCGGTGGGGAGATATGTTCTTTCGGTTTCGTTTTTAGGATATGAATCTTTAACAATCCCTGAAATACTTTTGGAATCAGGCAAAGAAAATGTACAGCAGATCCGGTTGCATATGGCAGGAAAGCAATTGAATGAAGCCACCGTAGCCGCTTCGAGACCAATTTCGGTCAACAGCATTCAGGCAATAACCATTGAGCAAACGCTAAGATATGCAGCCACTTACATGGATCCCGCACGCGTAGCGACTTCTTTTCCCGGAGTTGCTGCCGCCAATGACCAGGCAAACGGATTGGTCATTCGGGGCAATTCACCCAACAGCATGCAATGGCGGCTGGAAGGCGTGGAAATTGTCAATCCAAATCACTTGTCCAATGCAGGCACATTTAGTGACCGGCCAACCTCGACGGGTGGAGGCGTCAACATTCTGAGCACGCAACTTCTCGGCACTTCCTATTTCCTCTTAGGCCCATTTCCTGCACAATATGGCAATGTTACAGGAGGCATTCTGGACATGCAATTACGAAATGGCAACAACGAAAAAACCGAGTTCACAGCCCAAGCCAGCTTGCTAGGGCTCGATTTCGCCGCCGAAGGGCCGCTTTCCAAAAATTCAAAAGCGTCTTATTTGATTAATTACCGCTATTCATTTACCGGACTGCTTGGTGCGGTTGGCGTGAAGTTTGGAGGAGAGGACATCCGTTTTCAGGATTTGTCATTTAACCTCAATTTCCCAACAGCAAAAGGAGGGAAGTTCACGATTTTTGGAATGGGTGGTGTGAGCAGTAACGCATTTGAGCCGGAGAAAGACACGGCAGCCTGGGCGTTTTACAAAGACGGGCAAAATATTATCTATAAAAATAAAATTGGCGCGGCCGGCGTCACTTACGACCAGCCGCTGGGCAGCAAAGCATCACTTCGGACGGTCTTTGTAGCCTCTGGCTTGAACACGACACGGGAGGCTTTTGTTGTTGATCCAAAAACGCTGGCCCGTCGTGACCAGATTGGAAACGATGCATTATCTAATTCAAAAGCATCCTTTAACAGCACATTTAGTTACCGTTTCAATGCGAGGCATAGATTGAAAGCAGGGATCTTTTTGACCGGTCAGGAATTTGACGTTCCGCCTTCGCTTTGGATCGGCGACGTCAAATTGTGGATTATAGAGCCTTTTGCAAACTGGTCTTATCAGCTTGCACAGTCAGTAACAACCGAAATTGGCTTACACGTAATGATTAGCAAACTGCATGAAACCGATGCGAAAACCAGTTTTTTATTGGAACCAAGAGCCGCTGTGAAATGGCAAGTGACAGATAGTCAGCAATTAACCCTTTCTTATGGTCTTCATAGTCAGATGCAATCGCCTAATGTTTACACATCCATTTACGGGAACACGAATATCCAGCGGAACATGCATCTAACTCCAACGCGATCGCATCATATTGTGCTGGGTTACCAGCGGACTTTCAACAACAGCAACAGTCTGAAAATTGAAGCCTATCTCCAAAACCAATTCGATGTGCCGATAGGAACTGACCTAAGAATCCAATATTCGGCTGTGAATCTCATCGAGGAAAAGCCTTATGTGCGCTTCGATAACACAGGCTCCGCGCGGACTTACGGTTTGGAAGCCAGTTTCCAGAAGTTTTTGACAAACGATTTCTACATGCTTGCGTCAGGTTCGCTTTACGATGCCAGTTATGTGGATTTGGACGGGATCCGGAGGGCAAGCCGTTTCAACGGGCGGCATACATTTAGTCTTACTGCGGGGAAGGAACTGAAATCGGCCAAAGAGAGTCTTTGGGGCATTAATGCAAAAATACTTTGGATCGGCGGCTTCCGCGATATGCCTATTGACGAGGCATACTCACGCATTCTTAAATATACGATTTATGAAAATCAGGGTTCTTATTCAGTCAAAATGAAAGATTACTTCCGCCCCGACATCAGGATTTACTGGAAAAAAAGCAAGAGTCGTTACAGTCGCACACTCGCATTAGATTTACAGAATGTTTCTGGGACCAAGAATGAAGCATATCGCTATTTCGACGTCCGCCAGGATAAAGTAGTAATGCAAAATCAGTTGGGGTTGATCCCGGTGTTGAGTTATCGGTGGGAGTTTTGATTAATTTTGAATGACTGAATGATTGAATGATTAATGAGCGGGCGCTGATGTGTGAATGAATGTGATTAATTGGTTTATTTTTAGTTAGTTATTGAGCGGGATTGTTGTTTGGTTCAAAAAAAGTGTGTTTTGATGCGAACTTTTTGGATTGAAATGCTGTAATTTGATCTGTAATGAAACTTTCACCTGGTAGCATTTTGCTGCCGAATGTTAGAATCCAATGCCAACTTAATAATGGGGGTGACTGGAATTGACAGCGGGCTGAGGTTCTGTGTGTAAGCATGTCGGGAGTTGAGATTACCTCCCGTAAATAATGGTCTCAAACAATACCAGGCGAATCTACTTACGCCATGGCTGCTTAATCCGGAGGATTAAACAAATGCCATCATCCCTCCAACCTACGTGCTGATGGTTGGGCTCCGGGGTGTCGCAAATCAGCGCTGGTTGAAATAGTGGTACGGAAATTCAACGAGACACCAGTATCTAAGGCTATGACGCGGGTCCGCCGTGTACCTTGTCAGGCACGAAAATCTAAACAAGGATAAGCATGTAGAAGGCGCAGGGTTTCCCTGTTCTGGACCGGGGTTCGAATCCCCGCATCTCCACTTAAAGGTCTGTAAATCATTGATTTACAGACCTTTTTTGTTTTCGTTGATCACCGCAAGTCTTTCAAATTTAAAAAAGCAAAGGGACCAATTCGGGACTGAAACCGGTGGCGTTGGTGACGGTATAATGTACGAACTGCCGGAGTGTTGGAAAGGAGGAAGATTTTTATAACCATGAAGCTCCCTGAGTTTTTAGACCTTGCCAACACAGCTAGCAGAAGTAATATTCTATTAATATATTGCTTACGAAATGTAAACCTCCAACTATACGTCACTGCATGAATCAAATCAGCAATTTTCTAGGCCAACCATGGTGGCAGGGCATTTCTGTGTTCCTAGCTGTCGCCGGGCTAATGCTGGCCTTGGTTCAGCTTCGTAAAAAGAAGTTAGGTTATCTTATCCAATTTTCGGAATCTGTGTTTGCGGAGGATTTGGGGTTTACGGACCAACTATCCATTTCGTACAAAGGCGTGGCTGTCAAAGCGCTTCGGGTAGTATCCATTAAAATCAAGAATTACGGCCTTTTGCCTATAAAAAGTGACGACTTCCATGAAGCAATAGAAATTAAACTCAATGGTAGTCTTCAAATACTTGATTGTGAGATAAAAGCATTGAATCCGAAAAATCTAAAAATTCAATATTTAATAATACATCAATCTATAATAATTAATCCGACTCTACTAAATGCAAAAGATGCGTTTTCAGTAAAGGTAATTTACGATGGTGAAGATGCTGTGCTAGAACCGACATGTCGAATTGCGGGAGTGAGTAGAATAAAGGATTTGGATCTGGTCACCTTAGCTAATAGGAATTTGGTTGCACTAACATTTTTTGGTACAGCTTCATTTTATACGCTACTAAACTGGGCATTTTTTATCACACCCGCTAACTATGGATATCAAGTGTTAGGATGTTTTATCATCCTTGGGTTAATAACTTACGTATCCATTTACAGAGATAAGATGTTATCCAATTTGTAAAATCTATACATTCTAGATGATAGTTTTTTAAGATTACTTGCCCATAGCATAGAATTATAAATATGAGTGAATTGCTAGAAATTACAGATAAAGACATCGCTGCACTCGATGATACAGATTTGAGATGCCTAATTGGCTTATTATGTGAGGCTGAGTGTAGTAAGAATGGGATTTCAACAACCGCAATTCAATGGGGAGGGCCTCAGGATGCACCTGACGATGGTATTGATGTATTGGTAACTTCCGACATTCAGTTTCCAACGGGATCTTACATCCCTCGCTCACAAGTGATATTTCAAAGTAAGGTCACAAATATGACTACCACTTTGATTCGCAAAGAAATGATGCCTTCGGGAACGATTCGCAAATGTATAACTGATCTTGCAGAGGCTCGCGGGGCATATATAATTGTATCACGTCATAGTGTTACACCCAAAGGATACCGTGAAAGAAAGTCAGAAATGAAGGAGATCGTCGGCGAGCTGAATATAGTGGTGGACTACTATCATGGCAGAAGTATAGCCAGTTGGGTGACCGGACATCCTTCTATTATTCTGTGGGTTCGTCAACGAAGCAAGAGACCCATTTTTGGATGGAAGTCCTACAATGATTGGACCTTAAATCTTGGAACTGGGGAGACTTATCTTCATGACCAGGATTGCCGACTTATTGATAAACGGAATGGTAATAGTTTCGAAATGACAATTGAAAGCGGAATCTCCGAAATGAGAAATTTGCTTTCTCAGTCAGGAAATTATTTAAGGCTTACAGGATTATCCGGCGTAGGAAAGACCCGGCTTTCGCAAGCTCTTTTTGATGAGAATATCGGAGCTGAGTTTTTAAATAAGTCCATTGTCATCTATACCGATATATCAGATGAGCCCACACCTAGTCCGCAAAATTTGGTTGAGCAGCTTGTTGCTGGCCAAGATAAAGTCACTCTCATCATTGACAATTGCACCCCAAAGTTGCATGCTGACTTGGTAAGCAAGTTGAGGGCCCAACCGCATTCCATCAGCTTATTGACGATCGAATACGATGTCAGAGACGATCTGCCGGATGAAACCGGAGTTTTTCATTTAGAACCTTCCAGTGATCAGCTTATTCAAAAATTGGTTTTGAGACGATTTCCTAAGATTGGCGAGCTGGATGCATGGAAAATTGCTGACGTTTCCGGTGGCAATGCTCGCGTAGCTATTGCTTTGGCTAACACCGTGAAGCCGGGTGAGTCAATAGGTCATCTTCGAAACAATGGCCTTTTTGATAGACTGTTTAATCAAAGAAATCCTGAAAATGAAAGCTTGAAAAGCTCTGCGGAAATACTTTCTCTGGTTTATTCTTATGATATAGAAAACCGTGAGTTGGAGGGCTCTGAACTTGGAATACTTAGTCTTATAAGTTCCATTCCAGCCCAAGCCCTCTTCAAACATACGCTCGATCTCAGAGATCGCGACCTTGTACAATCCCGGGGAAAATTTAGGGCAGTGCTTCCTCATGCTATTGCGAATAGGCTGGCGATACGTGGTTTGGCGCTCGTAACTAATTCTTCCATTAACAAATATTTGTTGCGAGAAGGAAATGAGCGATTGATCCGTTCATTCAGTCGGCGGCTCAGCTATATTCCGAATAATGAACGAGCACAGGATATTGTCAAGAACTGGCTGGCACCGAAAATTGGGTGGTTGAACGAGGTAAGTAATTTGAATGAATTTGGGATGTCTGTCTTTGAAAATTTGGCAGCGATAGTTCCAGAGCACGCATTGGCTACTATTGAAAGGGCAACGTTACTGTCAGATGAATTTGCCAGTCGAGAGAATAGACATTTCTCCCGATTTATCCACTTGTTAAGGCATATTGCCTACGAAGAAAGCCTATTCGTGAGAAGCGCGAGGGTAATGGCTGAATTTGCATTAACTGAAAGAGTTGGAGAAAATACCAATCCGATTCGCAGAGATCTGAGCGAAATGTTTCACGTGATTATGTCAGGTACACACGCTTCCGTCGATGTTCGTTTGCAAATTGTCAAGCATTTGTGGGAGTCCGGCCTTTCCAGCAAACAACAGCTTGTGACGGAATTAATTGACGCCGCGCTGGAAGCTTGGCATTTCCGACCTAACCACAATCCAAGTTTTGGTTCACGATCACGCGACTATGGTGCTTGGCCAAAAAATGCAGAAGGATTTAAAGATTGGTTTAGCCAAGTGGTTCAGCAATGCTTTAAAATGCTCAATGACGATACACCATTCAGAGCAACTCTTAAAAATATTCTGGCTTCAAAGCTTCGTGGTATTTGGACGAAGGCACGTTTGTTTGATCTTGTTGAAGCAATTTGTGAACAAATGACTAGTAGTGATTTTTGGGGACAGGGATGGTTCGAAATTTTATCGATTGTTCGATTTGATTTGAAGGATGAGGAACTACCTATTCAGCGAAGGCTCCTATCTCTGGAAGAATCTCTGCGACCCAAGAATCTGCATGATCAAGTTGTGGCGTATTTCCTGTCAGATGCACGAGGAATGGATATAGACTATGCGATTTTAGAGGAAGACGAGGATGAAAGTGGGTTCAAGAAAAGACTTCTTCGCTATGAAAAAATAGGCACAGAATTAATAAAAGATACACCAACTTTTAAAAAGTTATCATCACTACTTTTTGTAACAGAAAATTATGATATATTCCATTTGGGTCGGGGAATATATTTTGGGTCAGAAGATAAAGAAAAAGTCTGGAACAAATTGCTGGATCAATACTTGGCATTACCTGCAACTGAGCGGCAATTTCTGATACTAAAAGGTTGGATAAGCGGGGCACATAGAGAAGGCGAGGAATATTCAGATAGGATTTTGCAGCAATTGATAAACATGCCAGAGGCGAAGCATTTACTATTGCCCCTACAATCTGCCATTCCCACCAGTCAAAATGGAATTGCTTATCTTCAACAGGCTCTGGAAGACTTGGAAATCGATTCGAAGGAATTTGAGTTGTTGTCATACTCTATTGTTAATTCAAACATATCACCTGGGCAGTTCGCGGATCTAACCAAAAAAATATTGAATAGACCTAATGGTCGAGATGCAGCCTTCGAACTTCTCTATTATAAATGTCACGTAGTAAAGTCTGGCTCAATAAACGACATTACTAGCGAGCTATTGGAAATTGGAAGACAGCTTCTCCTAAGTAAAGACTTAGACAAAGAGCTAAATAGGGAGGACAATTATAAAGCTAGTATTGTAGTGCAAATATGCCTTGCGGGAGAAGCGGCATTTGAAGCAGCTAATGAATTTACAATAAAGCTAATGCGTTTGGTCCGTAGCAAATATTATTTTTCACACCGTGTTGATAGTATATTAAGAAAGTTAGTCAAGGTCCAGCCAATATGTTTTCTTAATACGTTATTAGAAAAGGGCATTCCTAATGAATATGTTGGATGGATTGATTTTCATAGTAACGTTGACAATTATGATGCATATTTATCTACTTTATCTAATGATTTGCTGCTAGATTGGTGTAATGAAAACCCAGAGGAAAGATATAGACTTCTTGGCGGAGCAATAATCAGCTATGAGGGAGCTGAGGAAGCAGGTCTGCTGAAATGGAAACCTATTTTTTGGAAAATGGTTGAAGGCGCTTCAAATTTAGTCGAATTATTAGACGAAGTTGAGCAAACGTTGCGACCGTCTGCCGTACAAGGTTCTCGCGCAAACGCGTATCAAGCGAGACTCACATTGTTTTCTGAGCTTTTTGATAGCCCGAATGCTGAGCTTTCCAAATGGGCACGATCAAAATTTAGAGAGTGGACTAAGGAGGTTGCTTTGAACCGTAGGTCTGAGGAAGAACGAAACCAACTTCAAAATGAAAGTTTTGAATGATGATTTCAACTAGAAACTTGGTTGTCAATAAACTGCGCAATCCGCTCCCGACAAACCCGCTCCGTCAAATCTCTCAACAACGCCACCCGACTCCCCAGATACTCCAACTCCGCCTTCTCAATCTTGTAATTCTTATTATACCTCGCATCGATATACGCCTTTTTTCGAAGCAAAAACAGCCGCTTTTCCTCCTCAGTCGTCATGGGAAAAACAATTGCAAACTCGGCATGCTGTTTAACAACCTGATTTCCCAATATCTCAATGTCGTGAATTCTAGGCTTATAATCGGTGAAAACGAGGAGGATAGCTGAATAAAACCTTTCAGTGGTTTGATGTAGAAGAAAGGCAGCCTCTTTAAAATTTGCTCGGTTAAAGGTATCCTGATAGCCGAGAAAGAAATTCGAGGCGCTCTCAAACCAATGCTCGAATTCCTCAGTCGATTTTTCAATTCGTTGTGCCGGATTTAGTTCTTTCGGCTCAGATAAGGAGAATTTACCGGAATCAAATAGCATGATTCCCTCTTTCAGGATATCGACAAAGAAATAGTAGTTCCGTTCGATCTTGTCATTCACAAAACCAATGCTGTGGTAGATAACGCTAGTCCTGGTGATGTCCTCATTGGCCATCAGCTCCTCCTCCAGCTCACGCGATTTCTTGACTTGCTTTGCTGAATTTTTGTCTTTGGTGACGATCAGAATGTCAAAGTCGCTCACATACTCATATTTCTCTTGGTAATCCTCAACCCAGTCTCCACGCGCATAGCTGCCGAAAAGAATAATCATTTGAGCAGGAACCTTTTCGATGATAATTTGGGTGATCTCTTTTAACTCGTCTTGCTTGTTTTGTGGGAGATGAGAGAGGGAGGTTTTCATTCGTGTGCGGAGGTTTTAGAAATTTCGGTAAGATACAAAATTTCAAAAATCATTTACAGCGTACCCTAATGCTCAATAGCCATCGTCCGCACTTTTCCATTTTTAAAAGTGTAGACGTGAAATAACAGCGTGTCGCTCAAAATTTCACCTTCCACACTTTTTATGATCTGACGGACTTTGATCGCAATCCGTCCGTCCGGCTTCTCATCGAATGAAATCGGCTCGACCATAGGATCAATCTGTTGCCACTGCCGCAGCCAGTAAGCACGCACTTCCTCGTGCCCGGATACATAGCCGCCCTCCCAGCCATTGGGCCAGCTTACGTCTGTGTGCATATGCGCCAGAACTGCATCGATCTGACGAGCATTGAAATCCTGGTATAGCTGGCGAAGTAGCGTTTGATAATCCATAACATTGTTTGGTTCAAGATTCCAAAACTACATCTTGAATGATTATTCCAATCTCGGTAAACATTGAGATTTAATCGCAATTATCGACTACACATTTGGCGGTTCTGGCTACACTTTGGGCTATTCGTTTCCGGAATTTTGTATCGTAACATTCAACTATACGATATGATAAATGGAATTGAAAATAAAGTAGTTGCCATCACTGGCGCAAGTAGCGGCATAGGTGAAGCCACGGCAGAACTGCTGGCAGCAAAGGGAGCGAAAGTCGTTCTCGGCGCTCGCAGGGTAGATCTTTTAGCAACTTTAACAGAACGCATCCGGCAGGCAGGCGGCCAGGCGGTTTACCTGCAAATGGATGCTACTAAGCGGACAGAAGTAGCGTCCCTGGTAAATCTGGCCTTGGATGAATTTGGCCGTTTAGATGTGATCATTAATAATGCAGGTATCAGCCAGCTGCAATTATTGGAGGATGTAGATGTGGAAGGTTGGGAGCAAATGATCGATGTGAACCTGAAAGGAACGCTTTATGGCATTGCCGCCGCGTTGCCCGTTTTCAAAATGCAGGGTTCCGGACATATTATCAATATTATTTCAACAGCTGGCATTACTATTGTGCCTACGATGGGCGTCTATGCGGCTACCAAAAATGCAGTCCGTACGATCGGCGAAGCTTTGCGGCAAGAGTCAAAAGGCCGGTGGCGTGTGACAGGGATTTCTCCCGGGTTTGTGGATACGCCCTTCGCGGGCAAAATCAAGAATGAATCTATCCGGGATGTTGTGACGCAAAAAGCGAGCGAAATTGCTATCCCTGCGACGGCTATTGCAGAAGCTGTTGTCTATGCGATCGCCCAGCCAGATCAGGTGGATATCGGCGACATTGTGATCCGCCCGGCTGTTCAGGATTAAAGTGATAGTTTTTTAAATTAGTAATTGAAAAAAAGGTAAGCAGATATGCAGGGGCAACCAGTGGTTTTTAATAATATTTCAGCTTTGATGGAGCGGGTCGGCTTGCCATCACCGCTGCATCCGCTGATCACATTGGTCAACTATGACGAAAACAAACCTGGCCTGGCTGATGCGGGAAGTCAGTATTTGCTGCATTTTTATAAAATAGCATTTAAGTTAAGGTTCAATGGCAAGGCGAAATACGGACCTGGCTCCTATGATTTTCGCGATGGCGGGCTTGCTTTCGTTGGGCCCAATCAGATCGTCCAGCTATCCGATGATTTGGAGGAGCACGAAGGCTACGCATTATACTTTCACCCCGATCTTTTTTATAAGCATCCCCTTGCATCCCGCATTCACCGATACGGCTTTTTCGCGTATTCGATCTCCGAAGCATTGTTTCTCTCCGAGAAAGAGAGGAGTGTAATCAAAGGTGTATTTGAGTCAATAGCGACGGAGCTGGGAACGCACACTGATCATTTCAGTGTGGATGTGCTGGTTTCGCAGATCGAGCTGCTGCTGCATCATTGTAATCGTTTTTATAACCGCCAATTTCTGACACGCAATGTAGTTCATCACGATCTGATCGATCAGCTAAATGCATTTTTGAATGAACGCTTTGAGAAGAAAGAGGCGCTGGTCAAAGGCTTGCCGACGACCCAGGAAATAGCAGAAGAATTGAAAGTTTCCCAGCGATACTTGTCCGACATGCTGAAATCCCTCACCGGTCAGACTACCCAGCAGCATATTCATTTGAAGATCGTTGAGAAAGCCAAGGAAATGATGGGTAGCGATTCACTCACCACAGCAGATGTGGCTTATTCATTGGGCTTCGAGCATCCGCAATCTTTCAATAAATTATTCAAACAAAAAACCGGTATGTCACCCGCTGCTTTTCGTAAGTTGCTGAATCCGAATTAGGAACTGGTCACTTACAAGATGGATGCTTCCTGCCAAGCTTCATCACAGTTCCGTGGCGACGTAATACATGACGTCTGATTCCCCAATAACGTCCTTAGGGTTTTCCCTAATATTTATCAGACTTGGACTTTTTGGTTTATGTTCACCGCTGATTCATCGTACTTTCGGTAGATATAAATTTTTTTTGTATACATATACATGATACGAGTCCTCATCGCGGATGACCATAATGTCTTTGTTGAAGGCATTGAGTCGCTTATTTCGGGATCACTTGATATTGAAGTGACTGATCGCTGCTACACGGTACAGTCAGTTATTGAGCGATTAAGCCAGACCGCAATCGACGTCGTGTTACTTGATATTTCGTTTCCCTACATTGAAGACGGCCTCGGCCTTTGTGAGTATATATGCCGTACATACCCGGAAACGAAAGTGGTAGCACTGACGATGCACGATGATGCTAGTCTCATTAAGCGGATGGTGAAAAAAGGGGCGAAAGGCTATTTGTTGAAGAACACTACGAAAACGGAGTTGCTACAGGCTATCCAGGCGGTTCACCACGAGAAGCAATATTTCAATGAATCGATCACGCAAATTCTGCTGAACGATAGCCCTAAGACCAGAAGGTCAACGGCCGGTATTGGCGTAAAACCTCATCTCAGCCCTCGCGAATCGGAAGTGCTGACCCGCATTGCGCAGGGATTAACAACGCAGCAGATGGCCACTCAGTTATTTGTGAGCGCCAAAGCAATCGAATTTCACCGAAGCAGTCTGCTTATGAAGTTCGGCGTTCCTAACACAGCCCTACTGATAAAGACGGCTATGGAGATGCAAATGATTGACTAGTTCTATTTTGTCATTACAGGTAATGCTCATGAAATGTTGTTCTCCTCGGTCTGGTTGGTGGATCATCCTCCTTTTCTTAGTTATCCTAACTGGCGGGTTCCAATCCGTTAACGCGGTAACTGACACGACGACTGTTGATAGCTTAAAAAAACAGATTAAACTGTTGGTTCAGGATAAGCATTACAGTCAGGCTGCAAAGGCTTATGATTCCCTGGGTAAACTATACCATCGGCAGTACGGATACAATAAATACACGATGGATTCTTACTTAAGTAGCTTGAAATATTACAGCCTGATGGGTGACTCACTCGGATATTTTAATCAGTACCTGTTGATAGGAGACTACTACAGCCAGGATTACTTCATGCAGGCTTATGCTGAACAGTACCTGAAAAAAGCCCAACAGTATTTCGAGCGTACGCATAACATGCCAAAAATCATAGAGTGTCGACTGGGTATTGACAACATCGCTCACTATAGAGAACCTATGCCACCCGGTTTGATAACGCACCTGCGCGAAACCGAGCGGCTTAGCGTAAAGTACAACCAGCCCTATTCCCAGGCGTATGCCCTTAATCTACTGGCCAATACGTACTCTCGTGCCAAACAGCCCGATTCTGCATACTATTTTGCAAGCCGAAGTCTGATCATTTCAAATCAATTGAAAGTTAACTGGTTAATTGCCTTAAATCACTTTTACCTGGGCCTGGTTGAGCAGTTCAGAGAACATATTATGGCGGCTATTGAAGCCTACCAGAAGAGCTACAACTTATCGAAGGCTGAAAATAGTCTGGGCATGATGCGGGAAATATCGCGGCACACGGCAGATAGCTATTCCCGTATGGGCGACTATAAAAAAGCATACGATTGGTCATTAAAAACGCTCGATTTTACGGTTCAGTTCTACACATCCGAACAAACAAAAAGTATTCGTTTGCAGGAACTGGATAGTCAGATCAAAACGCTGGCAGTTGAAAAACAACTGATTGAAGAAAAAAGTCGCAATCAGAATGTATTGAATTCTGCGCTATTTATTGGCTTTATAATCAGTATTATAGGCGTATTTACACTTGCGTATCTAAGACGTCAGCAAAAATTGATTGATCATCAACACACGGTCATCGCTCAGCAACAGATTCGACATTTGGAGCTTAAATCGCTACGTGCAATGATCGAAGGTCAGGAAGGCGAACGGAGTCGGATTGCGCGTGATCTACACGATGGTCTGGGCATTCAACTCTCGCGGATTAAACTATTCATTGAGGCGCACCAGGAAGAATTGCCTTTATCCGTCAAGGAGCCGTTGAACCAGTTTTTGGATGAAGCCTGCACCGAAACCCGGCTGATCTCCAATGATCTGCGCCCATATGCGCTGTCAACCTTCGGCCTCGTTCCGGCGCTGGAAGACCTGGTGCAAAAATTAAATCTGGTTAAAAAAACAAAGCTGATTTTAGACCATTATGGCGAGATGCCGCCTTTGGGCGATGAAGCTGCCGTGATGATCTACCGGGTAGTGCAAGAGCTGCTCAACAACGCGCTGAAACACGCGCACGCCCAAGTGGTGACGGTCCAGCTAATGGTCAATGAAGAAACAACCCTGATTAGTGTGGATGACGATGGCCTGGGAGCTGATTTCGATAATCTGCTATCCAAAGGAAGTGGTATCGCCAACATTCAGTCCCGCATTGCCTACCTAGGCGGGCATGTCATGTGGCACGGCGAAGCCGGAAAAGGAACGTCCGTTATGATTTCGCTGCCCATGCAAAAGTTACAAAAAGCGGAAGCGTTTGTGGCTTGATAATGTAAAATTCAATGCTGCTTCTTACCTCGGGTTTTCCCTCTCATATGCCCGACCTACCAAACCCACTTTTTGTGGGTTTGTATATCTGTTCCCATAATCCGCAAAAAGTAGAAGAAGCAATCATCAGGAATGTTCAAATCGTTCAGGTTAAATGCTGACAGGATGAAGCCCCGCCGCGGCACTCTAATTTATTGAAGAGTTCGAAATACTGCTATTAAACAATGTCAGCCGCGTGCTAGGTATTTTTGAAGTTTCCAGAGGTGGTAGTTCAGGAGCAAGTGCTGATGTAAGGATCATTTTTGCAGCTGCTTTGAAAGCTAATGCAACAGGGATTGTTCCTCGTAAGTATGTCAAAAATCAGGTTATAATCTGATTTTTGACAAAATTTTGCTAGATTTGAGAATTAGTATTTGCCAGTCAGTACACACATTATCGAGCCGCAACGTGCGGCAGTTTCCATGAAGATTGTTGAGCTTACACGCATTGTTCCCGAGACGCTATGGGCGGCGCGGTTTGAAGGAAATAATGAAAACGAGTTTGACCGCACATTCAATTGCTGGGACAATCCGGAGTATTTGGATACATTTTTTACCACGCACGAGCGGGATCTTGTAAAAGATTTTTACGGCTATTGCACAGTAAGCCAAGCTGTTTCAATTACAATGTCAGAAGCCGATGCATTTGAAAAACAATTATTGCTAGTTGCACAAGGACAGGATTTAGAAAAAAGACTAGGAGATATTTTCAAACCACTTGGCAAAACTGCGAGAATCAAAATTGTAAATGAAAAGAGCAAAGCCTACGGAACAGGCGCCAAGTCATGGCTTAGGATTTATGCTGTAAGACTCAACTACGACTTTTTTGTAATCTCCGGCAGCGCAATCAAACTGACAAAAACCATGAATGAGCGAGAGCATTTGCTGGAAGAACTTAAAAAGCTGAATGTGCTCGTGAAATTTTTGAAAGAACTGAATATTGAAACTGTTGAAGATTGGGGATACATTGATTTTGAATGACTATGCAAACGAGAGAAGATATATTACAAAAATTGGAATCGGTCACCGCTGCCGAATCCAGCAAATGGAAAGAGCGCGCAGCCCGCAAAGCCGAAAATCCGAAGGCACTTGAAAAATCCAGGATTATTTCGATTAATATACTCGCCCAGTTGCGAAAACTTGGAATGAGCCAAAAGGATTTGGCGGAAAAATTGCAAGTAACACCTCAGACTGTAAATTCCTGGGTGAAAGGGAATGGCAATTTTACGATTGAGACGATTGTGCGGATTGAGGAGGTTTTGGGAGTAGAGTTGATTGGGGTTAGTGTGGGGTGAGTCAATCTCAGTTTACAGAATATCTGCCCATATATTTTTGAGATCGCGAATGGAAGTCACTCTTCCAGCCTTCACGTCCTCAATGCCTTCTTTAATGGCATTTAATACTTGCGGGTCCGAAAAAAAGACATCAGTTTCAGTACTTTCATCAATTGGCGTGAGTAAAACTGACTTCTTATTCTTTCCCCGGTGAATGATCACCCGCTCCTTCTCGGCAAGATCCAGATAATCCTTCTGCTTCCCCCGAAATTCCATGGCTGTTATGATTCTCATGGTGTACGATTTTGTGTACACAAAATAAGGAGATTTATTTCTTAACTTCAAATTGTCGCAAATATTGCATTCATGGTTGAAAGCGGATAGCAATTTAATGATTGAGGCGTTTGTGCGGATTAACCAGGTTTTGGCGGTGAAGTTATTGACGCTGCATTTTATAAAGGAGATATGAATGCTATTTTCTACTACCAATTATTTGATAGTTTGCCGACGTTTGTTTTAAAAAATGGATGATGTTTGGCAGGGTATTAGATATATTTAAGACGTCAAGGTCATTTGAATTTTTCTCTGGTGGCCAAGTTTTTGAGAACTCTGTCGCTGGCTCTTGGCCATAATTGAACAAGCCGATGTTTACTTTTGTAAATCATTTCGGTGAACATCCTATCAATATCCACGGCCGGGTTCGTGGCAGAGACAATTAATAGTTTGTTTAGTGTAATGACTGTAACCTGGCAGTGATCCGGGTGGTCGATGGGCGAGAACATCGGATTTGTTACATCCTGCGGGTTGTCACTTTGAATTATGTGGGACCATCGATAGAGCTGAGTTTGTTCGCCTTCATAAATGCCTATCCAAATTTTCCAGTCATCACTGGGATACCGATTTTTATAAAGGAAGTTTCGATGATTTCTATGGATTGCGCGTTCGTCGGGATCCATAAATTCTCCCATAATTGTCATAATGGCGATCCAAGCCGCGATTTTAGGAATAAATTGGTCTTCAAGCCTTATCTGCTCTCCGAGGACAAGCTTTCCGATTGCCTCTTTTATTTTGTTCTCGTTTTCGCTAATCCATCCACTATTACAAGTTTCGCATACCAACAGAAATTTCTTTACTCCCATGTCGCCTTGATCCTTTTTCGATGTGAAGTTTGGTGTGCTACTTATAATAGGACCGAAGCCAGTATCTGATCTTAGGTGGGTGCTACCCTGTTTGTTTCTTATTATATAGTGTCGCAGGAAATCTGAAAAGATGTGCTGACGTGTTAATGTTCCAGGGAGGTTACAAAAAATGCAGCGTCTGGGTGAATGTTGTTGCCTATTATTCTTTTTCGTCGTCATAGCAATATGCATATGTCAGAATGAAGTGGCTCTACCAGTTTCGCAAGGGTTTAACCAAATATTTGAATATTTACCACAAAAAAAAGCTTAACCTTTAACTAATCCTAAGAAGCCGTCTCTCCCGCTCAATCTCCGCAATTAACTCCTCCTCAGTCGGCAAATAAAGCATATACTTCGTAGCAAACAATTGCTTGCTATCATTCAAAATACTATACTTCACAACAGTCTCATCTTTTTCAGTACAAAGAATAATTCCGATCGTAGGATTGTCATCATCCTGCTTTTTCAAATCGTCGAACATTCGAATATACATATCCATTTGCCCGGTATCCTGGTGTGTTAGCTTGCCTGTTTTCAAATCAAAAAGTACAAAGCATTTAAGAAGATAGTTGTAGAAAACAAGGTCAATATAAAAATGACTTGTTTCTGTGCTTATTCTAAATTGTCGTCCGACAAAGGAAAAGCCTTTTCCTAATTCGAGTAAAAAATGCTGCAAGTTTCCAATTAAGGCTTTTTCAATGTCTTGCTCTAATGCATTTATCGGTTCAGGGATATTTAAGAATTCGAAAACGTATGGGTCTTTAATAAAATCGTTAGAGGGAATTTTGTCAGAGTTTTGATTTTGAATTGACGTTTCTGCACTAGTTTGAGAAGATAGCAAACGCTGATAATAATGGGAATTGATATTACGCTCTAACGTCCGGGTACTCCACATTTGATCTGCACATTCATTCTCATAATAAGTTCGTGCCGCAGAATCTTCGACTCTCATAATGAGGCGATAATGTGTCCAACTCAATTCCCTACGCACTGCGTAAGATTTTTGTTTATCAGAGAAAGTCAGGTAAAATTTTCGGAAGTTTTCAAGGTTTGCAACTGAAAACCCCTTGCCCATTTCGCGGCTCAGATCCTTTGAAAGTTGTTTGATGATGCCTTCTCCATACGCAGCCCGAGCTTCCCCATATTGTTCTTCTTCCACGATTCTTTTACCAATCTGCCAGTAAGCTTCAAGCATTGCTGTATTGACAGCTTTGTAAGCATTTTGTCTTGCAGATTGTAAAATCCGCACAACATCCTGTATTAAGGACATTGCGGAAGAGCTGGATTCGATCATTGCTGAAATAGTTTCTCCAACCGCCCCATCATCTCATCCTTCTCCTTCAACATCCGCTCATACAATGCAATCTTCTCTTCATGAAGCTGAATAAGCTTTTCAAACGGATGAATGTGAATAGTGCCGTGATTGTAGGAATTGTCATTGAATGTACTCGCGATAATATTTACCGCCTTCTCCTCATCAAAATTCCGAATCGCATCAGCCGGTATCTTCAAAATCGCCGCGACCTGCTCCAAAATATCAGAATCGATTTTTTCCCTCTGTTCAAGTAGGGATATCTTTTGCTGGTTCCAGTCTTCGCCCAGCTCAAACGCCAAATAATCTTGTTTAATTTGAAGCATCTCCCTGAATCTCTTCAAGTTACGGCCTTCGTGGATCTTCGGATTGGATGTAGTATGTGCCATGTGGAAAGGGTGTTTGGTTTAAAAAAGCAATTTATACAAATCCCCCGGGAAGTGCTCGGATATCTTACAAGGATCGCAATGTATGTTACCGGTCGATTGTGTTGGGAACGGTGCGCGGCAGTCTGTGCTTTGCAGAAAACGTAAATGCAAGATTTTGTACCACACTCTTAAAATTAACAAAATGAGCGCACTGCCACACTTCGACGAGCCCGAGGACTCCGCATTAAACCAACTACACCTGGCCTATGGCCGGAAGGTCAAAGAGCTGCTTAGCCAAAGTGACGCTGAAACCTGAATCGAAGACCTTTGGGACATTTATACAGGCTTCACGCTGTTCAGTCAGGAAGCTGGCTATGATCCGCGCGGACATAACAGGTTCGTAAGTTTTAAGGAGCTGGTGTTCTTCTTCCGGGATGTAGGGGCGATGACGAAGAAATGATTGCGAACAATATCGCGAGTGGATTCTTGGACTGACTTTAAGGGAAAACCCTTAATTTTAAAAAAGTAGGGTTTTCCATAATCCATTCGCATTCTGATCCGTCCTACTTTTGCAATAAAAAGTTCTATTTTTTCTATTCCCAATTATTCCTTCCGGTAAATAATTCCCAAGCTTAAAGCTAGTCATGACGGTGACGGCAAATCGGATAAAACAACGGTTTTCTACCAGGGCAAAGAATTCATCTCAATACAGCAATACTAATTTCAAATGCACATTAATTTCAAAATCAAGAAAATAGCGATCGGTTTCGCTGCACTTTTTATTGCATCATGCTCGCTGTCTTGGGCTCAAAAACTAATTGATCCCAAAGCAACACGGGAGACAGCTGCACTTTACCGCAATATGCACGAGTTAGCCAAAAAGCATATACTTTTTGGACATCAGGATGCTACGGATTACGGACATAGCTGGCGAGACGAGCCGGGACGATCGGACGTAAAATCAGTCGTTGGCTCGCACCCCGCAGTAGTTGGTGTGGACATTGCGCCATTGACTGGCAGGTCTGCGGAGTCTATACAGAAAAATCAGGAACGATTAAAAAAACTGGTTACTGATACCTACGCGCGTGGCGGAATTACAACCATTTCCTGGCATTTCTCTAATCCGGTTTCGGGCGGTGGTTTTTACTGGAAAGATTCCGTTTCGCTGCCGGCGGTGAAATACATTATTCCGGGTGGTAAAAATCACCAGGATTACAAGGTCATTTTACAAGGACTTGCAGGTTGGTTCAAAAGTCTGAAAGGTGCCGAGGGAGAGGCTATTCCGCTTATTTTCAGGCCTTATCATGAGTTTGACGGAGATTGGTTTTGGTGGGGCAAAGCACATTGCACGCCGGATGAATTCAAATCATTATGGCAATTCACAGCAGGGTATCTGCGGGATAGTCTGGCTGTCCATAACCTGATTTACGCGTTTTCTCCTGACAATAAATTCAACAGCGTCGCAGAATTTACAGAGCGGTATCCGGGCAATGAATGGGTAGACCTGGTTGGAATGGATAATTATGGAGACATGGGACGTGACGGCAAGTACAATCTGGAACAAGCGATCAAAAAACTCAAAATTGTAAATGACTTTGCGCTGGAAAACAAAAAGCTGGCTGCCATGACCGAGACAGGTCTGGAATCCATCGTTAACCCTGTTTGGTACACCGATGTTTTGCTTAAAGTGTTACAAACTAATAAGTTAAATCTCTCCTACGTACTCGTCTGGCGCAACGATACCAAAAGTCTGACACATTATTACGCGCCGTTTCCAGGGCATCCCGCCGTACAGGATTTCAAGAAGTTTTATGAAAACGAATACACGCTGTTTGAAGGCGACTTGAAGAATATATATGGCAAATAGCGCTTTTTATGGCTTCTAGTAATAGGTAGGTCTTATCTGTTTTTGGGTTTTCAACATGTATATGCTTTTTGACACGGCATTGAATTTCAAAGATTATCTGCCGCTGAATAGCCTTTATTAATTTAAAAATAATAGGTATGAAAAAAATCTATTTAAGCATTGCGCTTTTGGCTGCATTCACCAGCACCATAGCCCAGCAAAAATCGCCCGCGCCGCAAGAATTAAATTACAAAGCTGATCTCAAAGCAACCGGCACAAGCGAAGACAAAACAAAACGCATTGACTCGCTGCTGCAAAGTTTTATTGACCAGAAGAAAGCCAGCAGCATTGTAGGTTTTGTTGCCAAGGGCGGGAATGTCGTGTACAACAAAGCATTTGGCTACAAAGACGTTGAAAACAAGGTTCCGGCTGCTGTGGATGATTATTATATCCTGTTTTCTCAAACCAAAGCAGTGACGACCGTGGCATTTATGACCCTGGTAGAGAAGGGATTGGTCTCGGTTGACGATCCGGTTTCTAAATATTTCCCCCAGATTTCTGATCAGGTAGCGACAGCCATCAAAGAGGATGGAACATTCGAAACAAGGCCAGTGAAGACGCCGATGACATTTGCGCATTTGATGTCGCACTCGTCGGGAATCAGCGCCGGACTGGTAGGAAAGGCACGTCGCGCCGAAATGGAGAAAAAGAATGCCGCTGCAACCTCCGGAGCCACGCCACCGGCAGGCCCGGGACAGCGGACAGGCGGGGCTGGCACGGCGAAATATCTCAAAGATGAGATGATCGCGCTGGCAAAATACCCACTGGGTTTCGATCCCGGCAGCGAGTGGAGTTACCATATCAGCACAAATATGCTGGCTTACATGGTCGAGCTCATATCTGGCAAAAGTCTGCGTGAATATGTCAAATCAACGGTTCTGGATCCTTTGGGGATGACTGAAACAGACTGGTATTATGAACCCTCGAAAATGAACCGGTTTGTGAAGGCTTACAGCGACATTGACGGCAAATTGGTGCCGCAATCCAACAAATTTAGCGAAACCACGATCAGCCCGGTACAAACTTATGCGGAGGGAGCTATTGGTCTGAACGGACCTATTGGCGACTATGCCAAGTTTTGCCAAATGCTGCTCAACAAAGGCGAGTACAATGGCAAGCGCATCCTCAAACCCGAGACAATTGAACTGATGACAAAGGTCAACCGCTTACCTGCTGAGAATTCCGGTGGAAAAGGGTTTCAGTTCGGGCTCGGATTTGAACTCTACAATGCAGAAAAGAAACCGGTTCCCGAAGTTTCGAACACTGCATTTGCGTGGGGTGGATTGTACGGTACGGATTATATTATCGATCCCGAAAACAATATGATTGTGCTGTTTTACTTGAACATGCCCAAGCACGAGCCAATGTACAAGCCATTTCTTAGTAAAGCTTATCAACTTTTTAAATAATGTTCCATACTTACAATTTCCTGACAAAATGTTTGAGAAAGCCTTTATTAGGGGCTTTCTCATTGTTCATTGCCTTTCTGCCAATTCGCTCATTATTAGCGCAAACACCTAAAAAGCCGGAGAATAACCGGTTCACCAAAGTAGTTCTTGCGCAAAGGCTTGAAGAGCCCATGCAGTTTCAGATTTTGAAAGATGGCAGGGTACTTTATGCGGAGCGGAAGGGTAAGTTGAAGGTTTATGATCCAAAGTCGCAGACGATGGAAATGGTGGCTGAGTTTGCCGTCAGTACAAAATATGTAAACAAAGCGGGAGAAGTCACCGAAGGGGAAGATGGAATGCAGGGCGTCATCCTGGATCCTGATTATGACAAAAACCATTGGATTTACATTTACTATTCCCTGGCTGGTGACGAGGCGAAAAACGTGCTGGTGCGCTACGAGTGGCATGGTAAGGAGTTACTGGAAAGCTCGCGAAAGGTGGTTATGGAAGTGCCCGTTCAGCGTGAAGAATGCTGTCATGTGGGCGGAGGGATGCTTTTCGATAAAGATAAAAACCTGTATCTGACTACGGGGGATAATACATTTTCCCGCGCCTCCGATGGATTTGCTCCTCTTGATGAAAGACCGGGGGAATCACCCCGAGACTCCCAGAAATCATCTCCTAATACAAATGATTTAAGAGGAAAAATTCTGCGTATTCATCCTGAACCCGACGGCACTTACACCATTCCAAAGGGTAACCTTTTTCCTCCGGGAACGCCGCAGACCAAACCAGAAATTTACACGATGGGCAACAGAAACCCGTGGCGGCCAACGATCGATTCAAAAACCGGATGGCTCTACTGGGGAGAAGTAGGCCCGGATGGGTCGCGTGACGACATCGAAAAACGTGGCCCGCAATCCTATGATGAATTCAACCGCGCCAAAGGACCCGGGTTTTACGGATGGCCGTATTTTGTTGCCAATAACAAGGCTTACGTGAAATATGACTTCGCCACCAAAGTTTCCGGAACGCCTTTTGACCCATTACATCCGGTCAACAATTCTCCAAACAGCACGGGCTTAAAAGAGCTTCCGGCTGCACAGCCTGCATTTATCTGGTATTCAAAAGCGCAAAGCCAGGAATTTCCGCTGATGGAAAGCGGGGGCAACAGCGCAGTGGGTGGGCCGGTATTCAGGAAAGATGATTTCAAAAATGCATCGCGATTATTTCCCGACTACTATGAAGGAAAATGGTTCATCACCGACTGGGTACGGGGCTGGATTAATGTGGTGGAAATGGATGAAAACGGCGAATACAAATCGATGGAGCGATTTCTGCCCGATCTGAAACTAAAAGGGCCGATTGACATGAAATTCGGGCCTGACGGTGACCTGTATGTGCTGGAATATGGAAACGGATATTTTAAAGATAATCCGGAGGCAGAACTGA
Source organism: Dyadobacter sp. CY326 (assembly GCF_021390515.1). GTDB lineage: Bacteria > Bacteroidota > Bacteroidia > Cytophagales > Spirosomataceae > Dyadobacter. The sequence continues at coordinate 370,164 of NZ_JAJUXI010000008.1, read as the reverse complement.
TCCGGATCGAATACAACAGCGGGAACAGAAAGCCATTGGTAGAAGCATCAGCCAGCAAAACGGCAGGAGCACTTCCTATGCAGGTTACGCTATCTTCGGAAGGCACCAAAGACTTTGATGAAGACGACGCGCTGCAATATGAATGGGTAGTCAGGAAAAACAATGCAGCTTTCAAAACGCTGAAAGAGGCTAATCCGTCGATCACTTTTACCTCGCCGGGCACTTATCAGGCAACCCTGACTGTCACGGACAAAGCTGGGGAGAAAAATACCAAATCGGTTGAAATGAAAGCAGGTAATGAACCTCCGGTGGTCGAATTTAAAATTACCAAAGGAAACTCCACCTTCTATTTCCCAGGAAAAAGCATTGACTATGAGGTGCGTGTAAGCGACAAGGAAGATGGCAGTCTTGCAAACAAGAAAATAGCGCCTTCTCAGGTTTCTGTCAGTACAAACTATCTTTCAGAAGGTTTTAATCTGACCCGGATCGCACAAAAGCAAATGAGTGTGGATGCTTCGGCGCAATATGCAACGGCGATTTCGCTGATCAATAATGGAGATTGCAAGGCTTGTCATGCCATTAAAGAAAAGGTGCTGGGCCCTTCTTTTACGGCTATATCTGCCAAATACAAGGGTGATCCAACCGCAGTTGCAGGCTTGTCCAAGAAGATTTTAAATGGCGGTTCCGGCGTTTGGGGAGACGCATTTATGCCAGCGCACCCGACTATGGCGGAAAGCGATGTGAAAGGAATTGTCCGCTACATCATGAGCTTGTCGGATGCGCCTAAACCGGCCAAAACATTGCCTGTAAAAGGTACCTATACAACGGCTGTGCCTAAGGGTGATACGGAAGGCAGCTTCATATTCCGCGCCGCATACGCCGATCGCGGTACAAAAGCAGCGTCCTCCCAATCCTCGGAAGCAACTGTTATCCTTCGAAATCCAGTAGTGCCTGTCACTCTTGCCGACCAGGTCAAAGAAATAAGTTTTAACAATGACAGTACCATGGCATTTGTCAGGAATTCCGGCGCGTCTTTCAGGCTTAAAGGAACTGATCTGACCGGCATCAAACAAATTGAAATTATCCGTGCTCCCGGGCGTAATGCACCGACACCTCCTTCCGGAACAATCGAGGCACATGCAGGCAGCGCAGACGGAATTCTGTTAGGTAAGTTTTCCGGTGAATACAGTGATAAAATGATTCTTGACATTGCTGCCGGAGCAGGATCCGGTGTCAAAGATGTTTACTTCGTCTTTACCGGCGCTCCGATCAGAATCAAAGCAATTCGGTTTGGCGCAGGTGGATAAACCAATCTTGTGCTTTCATTTTTTGTCCATGATTTAAAATAAAACCACAAATGAAATTAACCATGAAGTCACAAGCCCAAAAGTATCTATCCATGCTGATGCTGTCGGTGCTAATCCCGACGATATCCGTCAATGCTCAATCTGTGAAATTTCCCGAAGGCTGGACCGATGGTTATGCCTATGTCAATGGAATACGCTCGCATTACTATCACGCCAAGCCGGCGCCGGGTAAACCTGTGATGGTCATGGTGCACGGTTATACCGACATCGGGCTTAGCTGGACTACACTGACCTTGAAATTGCAGGACGCTTATGATATTTATATGATTGATGCACGCGGTCACGGTTTGACCGATCCGCCTACGGCAACGGATAATGGCGAAACGATGATCAAAGACGTAGTGGATTTTGTAAAGTTCATGAAATTTGACAAGCCGATACTAATGGGGCATTCGATGGGAGCAGCCACCGTCATGCGGGTAGGGGCGCAGTATCCTGATCTGGCCAAAGCCATTATCATGCTTGATCCATTTGTTGGTAATCGTCCAGCCCAACCTGCACCATCGGCAGCTGATACTGCCCGTAGAGGTCAAACTGCATCTGCACAATCAAGCGCGGCGCCAGTCCGCAGGCCCAATATGTTCAAAAGTCCTGATACCCTCGTTGCACAGAATAATACGCCATTTGAAGAGGTAGTTGCGAAAGGGAAGCGTCAGAATCCAATGTGGGCTGATTTGGATATATATTATTGGGCAGTCTCAAAAAAGCAATACCACGGTCCTTACACGCCCGAACAAGCTCAGGCCCTGACAGGCACGATGAGCACGGCAGATGCCCTCGCAAAAATCAAGGTGCCGTCACTGATATTAAAAGCAGATGCGAAGCCCGAAGTGCGCAAGGCCAATGAGGAAGCGGCCCGTGTCATGCAAAACGGCAAATTAATTCATATTGATGGAGCAGGGCACAATCTGCATCACGACAAGTTGGCGAAAACGGTGGAAGTACTGAATGAGTTTTTAAAACAGATATGAAACCGTTATAGAAGATTTTCAAATAACTTACATAAAATGCACCGTACAACTGTTGCACGAATCATGTTTACCTCGGTGATGCTTTGTCTTTTCTTTTATGGGAAGGCGCAGCCGCCAAGAGGTCCTTTTGTGGTATCGCCTCAGGTACTAGCCGACAAGAAAGTTACATTTCGTTACCTGGCTCCGTCAGCAAGAGAAGTAAAGCTTGCAGGTGGGCTGTTTGGGGCTTCAAACGTTGCCATGATAAAAGATAGCATTGGCATATGGAGCGTTACTGTTGGCCCGGTACGACCTGACATTTATTCTTACAATTTTGTCGTAGATGGTGTAAGTGTAATGGACCCGGCAAATGAAGATTTTTCTCCCAATGAACGTTTCAAATCAAGTCTATTTGAAGTTTCCGGCTTTACGCCCTTAATACATTCTGTTCGGGACGTTCCGCATGGCTCCGTGAATTACGAATATTATTCTTCTGTTGAAGGTACAACCGGTACAGTGGTTGTCTATACACCTCCCGGTTATGATAAAGATGCGTCTAAAAAATACCCGGTTTTCTATTTAATAAGCGGGACGACAGATACAGAAGAGACTTTTTTCAAGGTCGGCCGTACCAACTTCATACTTGATAACCTGATTGCGGAAGGCAAAGCAAAGCCTATGATTATTGTCATGCCTTATGGCAATATGGAAGCAAGAATGGCGCATCAAAAGGGTGACCCTACGCCCCCGGACCCGGTAAGAGACAGCCCGGATGGAATTGTCAGAATGCGCCGATTTTCAGATGACCTTACAGAGCATGTGATTCCTTTTGTCGACAAAACCTATCGCACCATTGCTAACAGGGACAGTCGTGCCATCGGTGGTTTTTCCCGTGGTGGCGGTCAAACCTTACGAACTTCATTTTGGAACATTGATAAATTTTCCTGGATCTGTGCCTATGCTGCCAACCTACCTACAAGTGAATTGGATGGCACCTATTCAGCCATTACTTCCAATGCGGAGGCCACCAATAAACAATTGAAACTGCTGTGGGTAAGTGTAGGAAACGAAGATTTCATGTACAATGACGTTGCGACATTTTTGAACTATCTCACCGCAAAAAAGATCAACTATAAAAGCCTGATCACAGGAGGAGGTCATACATGGATAAACGTCAGGACTTATTTGACGGAAACCGCTCAACTTCTTTTTAAATGAACAATCAATCAGCGATGAAATACTTCATTTCTATCATAATCCTGATATTATTGGGGTCGACCAACTCTTTTGCCCAACGGCCACCTTCTATCGGTTCACCACAAGTACATGCTGATAACAAGGTAACATTCAAATACTATTCAAAGACGGCTAAAAAGGTAATGGTGAGCGGAGAGTTCCTGGATGCTCCACAGGCCATGACCAAAGATACGTCGGGTATTTGGAGCGTTACGATTGGCCCGGTGAAGCCGGAAATTTATCCCTATTCCTTCCTGGTAGATAGTGTACAGATCGCAGATCCAAATAACACCCATATTTTTGCGAATGAACGCTTTAAGCGCAGCATCGTCGAGATTCTTGGAAAAACACCGCTGGTTCATTCCCTGCAAAACGTTCCGCATGGCAAAATCAGCTATCGTTATTATCAATCAAAAACACTTGGAACAACCCGCCAATTGTTGATCTATACACCTCCCGGATTTAAACAAAACGACACAAAAAAATATCCTGTACTTTATTTAATACATGGAGGGTCGGATACAGAAGAAACTTGGACCAAAGTAGGACGTGCTAATCTGATTGCGGATAACCTGATTTCGCAAGGGAAAGCAGTTCCAATGATTATCGTGATGCCTTATGGTAATGTCAGGCCTGCTCCAATGTCCGATTTTACCAAAGATGTAGTGAAAGATATTATCCCTTTTGTTGAATCGAACTACCCGGTTCTTACGGACAGTAAGCATAGAGCCGTTGCAGGATTTTCTGTCGGTGGAGGCCAAACGCTGAATATTGGATTAACTAACACCGACAAGTTTGCCTACATATGTTCTTACGCACCCTATACAGCAACGGAAGAGTTTCAAAAAAACTTTTCGAATTATGCTCCTGACGCCAACAAAATCAACAGCCAGTTAAAGCTGCTTACCATCAGTGTGGGTACAGATGATTTCTTATACGAAAGCGTGAAAAAGAACATTGCCATGTTTGAGGACAAGAAAATTCGTGTCAAAAGTTATATCGTACACGGCGGACATAACTGGATAAATTGCAAGCAATACCTCGCTACGACCTTGCAGGAAATCTTTAAAAATTGATTTTGTCCTAAGGGAAAAACTGAATTTCGTGTTTTTTGAAGAGTATATAATCATAAATCCTGCGCTATGAACCTAAAAACCATATCGATAACGCTGTTAACACTTAGTCTTTCGCTTACCCTGCGATTTACGGTTGATGCGCAAACATCCGAAGAAAAACCGCTATGGCCATCGGGTATCAAAGATAATCCCGTGAAATATACTACTGCCGAAGAGATGGTAAATTTCGATGTAAATCCCCAATCGCTTTCAAAAAAGAACCGGGTCTTTCGCAAGGTGTCTGTTCCTACTTACGTCCTTCATCTGCCACCGCCCGGAAAAGAAACGGGCGTCGCCGTAGTGATATGTCCCGGAGGCGGTTTTGTAGATAATTGGTTCGATCGGGAAGGTACCGACCTTGCACTTTGGCTAAAAGAACAGGGCGTGGCATCGTTGGTGTTAAAATATCGCTTGAATACCAGAGATAGCAGCAGAAACTTTGTAATTCCCAGAGATACATATTTCGCAGCTGCATTCGATGATGCAAAGCAGGCCATCATCACTTTACGAAAAGATGCAGCTAAACTTAAAATTGATCCCAACAAAATTGGCATAGCAGGTTTTTCGGCTGGTGGAACATTGGCGGTAGAACTCGCAGCAACCGACGAAATAAATGAAGGCTCGGACAAGGTGAGCTGGAAACCCAATTTTGCGGGTCTTTTTTATGCTGCATTTTTAAGAAATTATACTGTTCGAAAGGAAAGTTGTCCACCGGTTTTTATCATCAATGCCCACGACGATAAGTTGACTAAGGCCTCCAAAAGTGTTGACTTTTATTCATCGTTGCTGAAAGCAGGGATTCCGGCCGAAATGCATATTTACAATAAAGGCTCTCATGGATTTGCAATGGATTTTACGAAAGGAGAAACCCTGAAATACTGGCCTGAAAGTTTTTTGGGGTGGTTAATGGATATTGGGATGATTCAGAAAAAGTAAGCATCTTCGGCAGGATCGCCTGCGAGGACTTGCGGCTGCTAGAAAACCACAGGAGGTCAGATCTTAAATCTCGGGGCTAAATCGACAAATTTTTGACCTAGATAGAACAATTAAGGAATTTCATGATGGATATCTTTGTGTCAAAGTTCAAATATGAATGAGCAGGTAACATCGATCGGCTTGTTCATGATATTGAAAGCCGACTTTTGAAAGAATCGATATGAGCAAAGTGATTAAAATCCCTACGTCGCTGGTTAGTGAGGTTGCGCGCAAGGCAACGTAAATTGAAGCGTCGGGTATTAATAAGAATCTGCTATTAGTTCTTGACCAGTGCGGGACGTTTACTGCGCTAGTGCCGGTCACTTAGGTCTGATCTATGTACGTGCTATTAGTGAAAGCCTGAGTGCCTTTTCTTAAGGTAATTCCAAATTAATATAACCACTATTGCCGTCAACGTTATTGCGAAATTGATACCGAGTTGAGAAACTTCACCTCTTGAAACGTGGAAAATAATTGCAATGACCATTAGCAAAATAATCCCGTAGCAGGCATAGAGTGTAACGGCTGGTCGTATGCGGAGTATCCGCGGAATTGTCATGCCGATTCCAGCAAGCGTGTCTGCTAAGCCCGCAATTGAGACGAGTAAAGGATATTCCCCAGTCCAAGGCCACATCCTGGAAAGCTGTTCAGCCGGTGTGAAAAGTTTGATAAATCCTGCCCATAAAAATGTTGCGGTCAAAAGGATCTGCAATGACCATAGCAAGGTATTGAGCGTCCTAAGTTTTACTTGTTTCTTGTCCATTTGTTTTGCTGTAATTGTATCGGCAAAACTACCTACCTTTGCTTTCCATATGATAGCGCTTCCTAATTGGATAGCACTATCCAACTGGATAGTAACTGGAAGTAAACAAAAAGCAAGATGCTAACTAATGGTGGCTGTCCTAAAACAGCACTTTCAATTAAAGATGCGCTTGAAGCTTTGGAAGGGCGATGGAAGTTGCTGATTCTGTTCTCCTTATCTGGTGGAAACAAGAGATTCAAACAGCTATCAAAGGAAGTGCCAGGCATTACAGATAAGACATTATCAAAAGAGCTAAAAAACTTAGAAGGCAACAAGCTGATTACAAGGAGCGTTTATGACACTTTTCCGCCGACCGTTGAATACGCGATCACAGAACACGGCAGACCGCTGGAAAATGTACTTGAAGCATTGCATTACTGGGGTTTGGCACACCGCGATGTTGTAATAGAAAAATAGGCGGGGGTTAAAAGCAAAACATCTGGCTAAATATAATGCTGTCTTCCGGTGTGGCCTCGATCAACCGGATGAGTGAATTTCCCCAGCCGGCATCATTCAAATTGGCTGCCCGGCGCAAGGCCTGCTCTTTTTTAGTTCCGGTTGTTTGTTTGCTATCAAACTGATTAATCATCCAAAACACCTGGTTGCCGGCGGTTCCGGCAAGACCACCCCTTGTCCGATTATGTCCAACTGTGAGGATCGTATTTTGAACTGCTTCATCGCCTGGCGCGACGACCGCTCTCCAGAGGTGATGTCCTCCATGTGCTTTTGCGGGGTAAGAGGGCAGCAACTGACGCCGCACGGTGGAATAAACGCCGTCTGCGCCAATGAGGAGATCGGCTGGAAGCTGTTTCCATGTGTCAAAGTGATGTTTACCTGATCAGCATCTTCTTCAAAGTGAGCAAGTTTACTGTTCAGTATAATATTTTCTCTGCCCACAGCATCAGCGAGCATGTTCGTTAAAACAGGTCTTGAAAAGAGGGTAAAAGCATAATCCTCGGGATCATACCCGGGCGCACGGTAACGGCCAACAGTCGATAGTTAACAATCATTATTTTTTCAGGTTATATAATCCTTTACAGTTTTTAGGGATACTAGCCTGGCAGTCATACAATCTGTCAAATATTTGGATAAACTATAAATAGATTTGGATAAATCGTTTAAGGGTTTGGTGCCGAACTTTGTCTATATAAATATTATTCAAAATGGACATAAAAAACAGCACGATATTAATTACAGGCGGAACCAATGGCATTGGTTTGGAAATGGTGAAACAATTGTTGCCGCTTGGCCCTTCCGACATCATCGTTACCGGGCGGGATGCCCGCAAGCTTATGAAAGTCAAATCACAATTCCCACTGATTCATACATTTCAAAGCGATGTAAGCAAACCGGAAGATATCCGGGAACTATATACCTTAGTGACTCAGCAGTTTCCTAACCTGAATATCATCATTAACAATGCCGGAATCATGCGGAACCTGGATCTGCGGGACCAAGGCTTGAACCTGACGGATATTACTTCTGAAATCGATATTAATCTTTCAGGAACCATTCAGATGGTGCACCAGTTTTTGCCTTATTTGCTGAACCGGCCATCGGCGGCGGTCGTAAATGTTTCTTCTGGTTTGGCTTTTCTTCCTTTCCCCTTGTCGCCAGTATATAGTGCTGCCAAGGCAGGCATTCATGCTTATACTCAAATATTGCGGCTGCAATTAAGAGATACAAATATTAAGATCATTGAACTTGCCCCGCCTGCCACTGATACTTCCCTTGGAGACCCATTTGAAGGATTAGTAGACAGCAGCATCAATATGAAAACCGATAAAATGGTCAGCGTTGCTATTAAGGGCATTATGAAAGATACCAGCGAAATCAAACCGGGCTTGTCCAAGTTGTTGAAAATAATGAGTCGTATTGCACCAGATACCGCATTAAAAATGGTAGATTCGACGATTCGGAAAGCAACGGAAAAATTAAAAAATGAACGCTAAATGGTAAGTAATGCACCGCTTAGAATAAAGTCCATCACTGAATTTCACCGGGTGGCGGGGTTGTCTTCGCCACTTCATCCGTTGATCAGCCTGGTAGACTATTCCACTGTTTCAAATGCACATGAAAAAAATACATCGAGCACAGTTTTCGATTTTTTTTCTATTTCAATAAAGCGGGATCTGACTAATAAGTTGTTCTATGGCCAGCAGACCTACGATTTCGATGAGGGAGTCATGTATTTTTTAGCACCCGGTCAAGTACTGCGCCTTGAAGCGTTGGAAAACATAAATTCCAAACCATCGGGCTGGCTGCTGCTTTTCCATCCGGATTTCCTTTGGAATACAAGTTTATCCAAAGATATCGGTCGCTATAATTTCTTTGGATACGCATGTCATGAAGCACTTTTTCTATCGGAAAAAGAAGAAGAAACACTCAAAGGCATCATTGAAAATATTAGCCGGGAAATACAGAGTAACATTGATCAATTTTCCCAACTGATTATTGTAGCCCAACTGGAAGGGCTTTTCCGGTATGCTGACCGGTTTTACAACAGGCAGTTTATTACCCGAAACATCAACAATCATCACATACTTTCAAAATTAGAGGCTTTACTGGATGATTATTTTGACCAAAAAAAACAGCTACTCTATGGACCTCCGTCTGTTCAGTTCATTTCCGAGAAGCTAAATGTATCTCCCAACTATTTGAGCGGGCTACTAAAAACACTGACCGGGCTTAATACGCAGCAACACATTCAGGAGAAATTGATTGCAATCGCCAAGCAAAAGCTGTCAACAACGGATTTGACGGTGAGTGAAATTGCTTACGAACTAGGCTTTGAACACTTGCAATCATTCAGCAAGTTATTCAAGAATAAAACCAAACAATCCCCGCTTGAATTCAGGCGGGCGTTTCAGTAAAGGCCATTAGCTTATGCTGTTCGCAAAATGTAAGTGACTTGGATAGGGCTGAGGACCCTCATAATTAGCACAAATGCAACTGGGCCCAGATATGGCTCGCAGCAATCAGCGATGGTCAGGAGAAAATATGCGCAAAGTATTTTCACCATCATCATCAGGGCAATTATTTGCGCCAAGCGATCCTGTAATAATCCAGTAAGTCTATGTCACTTACGGTTAACCGTTATACGGGGTAGCCAATAACATGATGATCTTGGGTTGTCAGGAATGCATGTCGGACAGCGTCGAATGGAGCCCGCCTGCAGGTCCGAAAATTCCAAGCGAATGAAAAGGACCCTGCCTTCCATTGTCGGAGTAGGGGTGTCAATTCATATCAAACATCACAAAGCTCATTGATATGCATTTTCACGATCGACAGACTCGGTTTTCTCAAAGTGCTCGTCACCTGTGATAATTTTTTTCCTATGCTCCGTTCCCCAGGTTGCCATGGCGAGGATTATGGGCCTCAGCGTCGTGCCATAATCGGTAAGTTCATATTTAACTGTAATAGGCCTGGTATCTTGTACAGTACGGTTAACCAGCCCGTTGATTGCCAGCTCGTGGAGCTCCTTAGAAAGCATCTTTGGACCTATCCCCTCGACCTCCCGCAGGAGATCCATGAATTGCTTCGTGCCAAAATGAAGACACCCAATGATGGTGATTTTCCATTTTCCACTAAGTATGTCCATCGTATCGTGGATAGCTCGAAGCTGCGAACGGCAAAATGTGGGCTTCTCGTCTTTAAAAACTTTTTTCTGCATGATAAGCAATAGTTTAATCAGTTTCTCAGAGGAAAGCACTTCCCTTTGGGAAATACATATACAAAGTAAAGTTAGTCAAAGTAGCTTTGTTCAAACAAACGACTAATAAAAATGGATCTAAAATTAAAAGGAAGAGTAGCAGTTATTACTGGTGCATCAAAGGGAATCGGGGCTGCAATAGCGAAAACTATGGCCGCAGAAGGCGCATCTGTTGTTGTTAACTTTGCAGAAAGCAGGGAAGGTGCTGCCCGGGTTGTGACTGAAATTGTTTCAAACGGCGGTAAAGCCATAGCTATACAAGGCGACGTAAGTAAAATCGTGGATATCAAGCGCATCTTCGAAGAATCTAAAAGCAATTTTGGTGCCATTGATATCCTAGTCAATAATGCTGGTGTAGGGAAGTTTGGTCCGGCAGAATCTGTTTTGGAAGAAGAATTCCATAGGCAATTCAACACGAATGTGCTCGGAACAGTACTCGCCATACAGGAAGCATTGAAACATTTCCCGGAAACCGGTGGAAGTATAATTAACATTAGTTCGGTAGCCAGCCAGAACCCTGGTCCATACACCGGCGTGTATGCTGCATCGAAAGCAGCGATCGAAGCATTAACACTAGCTTACGCAAAGGAATTCGCAACCCGTAAAATCAGGGTTAATACAATTGCGCCTGGTAGTACTGAAACAGAAGGCGCCCGTGCTCTTATTAATGTAATGGGTAAAGAGTTAGAAAATGCGATGATTGCTGCAACGCCAATGGGCCGTTTCGGAACGCCGGAAGAAATCGCATCAGTTGTTGTCTTTCTTGCATCCGATGCCGCTAAGTGGGTTACGGGCGAAAGGATTAAAGTGTCCGGTGGCCTTAATTGAAGGCTCGTCAGATGAGCTGGCAATCTTTATTGCCGGCTCATTAATTTCTGGACACATTTATACCCTTAGCGCTGTTAAGCCGATCTGACATCAATCTGGCGCAGCAAAGATCCGGATTTCATAGCGTGTGAGGTCAAGCCCTCGGGTTGAAACCAAAGGATAGAGATATTGGTCGGCTCTGGCCTTTGCTGATGTCACGAACAACGCCAACGTCACTCCGAACGCAAGCTTTTAATCGGGTTCATCAATGCTGCCTTGATGGCCTGGAAACTGACAGTCATTAATGTGATCATTAGCGTTCCGGCACCCGTCACCATAAAGATCCACCAGGAAATTTCGGTGCGATAGGTGTATTTTTTAAGCCAGCCGCTCAGGAAATAGTAGGAAATCGGCGCGGCAATGATGAATGCGATGCAGATAAGGATCACAAAGTCCCTCGAAAGCATTCCCCAAACGTTGATAACGGTCGCTCCCAAAACCTTCCGGACGCCGATTTCCTTCGTACGCTGCTCGGCGATGAATGAGGCAACACCGAATAGCCCCAGGCAGCTGATCAGAATGGCAAGAGCAGAAAAGAATGACGTCAGTTTTGCAATGCGCATTTCGTCGTAAAACTTCCCGTCGTAATCCTGGTCGACAAAGTGTGCCTCAAATGGAACCCCGGGGTCGTATTTTTTGAAAACACTTTCCACTTTCTGCAATGCGGCGCTCGCACTCAGTTTTGGGTTAATGCGCAAACTGATTACACCACCCATATCGTCGGCCAGACTGTAAACCAGCGGCCTGACATTTTCATAGGGTGACTCGATGATCATGTCCTTCACGACGCCGATAATCTTTACGTGCGAGTCAAACCACATTAAATTCTCCCCAACCGGATTCTTCAAACCCATGAATTTGACCGCAGCCTCATTCACGATCAGCCCTGATGAATCGCTGGCAAAGTCGCGGCTGAAGTTCCGTCCGTCTACAAATTTCCAGCCGACTGTTTGTGCGTACTCGTAGGACACATTATTGTAGCTAAAATCAATGGATTGCGCCGGGTCTTTATCTTTCCAGACAATGCCGCTGGTGGACGCCCAGTTGTTTGTTGCCGGACTATTGGATTCGGCCATTTCAACGATCGCATTGTTGCTTTTAAGCTCATTTCTCACAACTTCGAAGTGGTTGTGGATCTCGGGAGTCCATAAATAAACGGTCACCAGGCCATCTTTTGTGTAGCCCACGGGCCGGTTTTTAGCGAACTGGATTTGCCGGAAAACCACGATTGTACCAATGATCAGAATGATCGAAACGGTAAACTGAACAATTACGAGCGTTTGTCTTGGCACCGCAGCAAAACGTCCAGCCTTGAAAGTGCCTTTCAATACTTTAACAGGCTGAAATGAAGACAGATATAATGCCGGGTAACTTCCGGCAATGAAGGCAGTCAGAAATGTGAAGCTCAATCCCAAAACCCAGAAAACAGGACTGGCCCAGAGAATTTCAAGTTTTTTGTCCGCTACATCATTAAAGAACGGAAGCATCAGCAAAACAAGCAGTAATGACACGATAAATGCAAATGAAACGACCAACATTGATTCACTTAAAAACTGGGTGACCAACTGGTTTCTGACAGATCCGACTGCCTTTCGGATTCCAACTTCCCGAGCACGTTTTTCTGAGCGGGCGGTACTCAGATTCATGAAGTTAATGCAAGCAAGAAGCAGTACAAAAGTGCCGATCATGCCAAAAAGCCACACATTTTCAATTCTTCCGCCGACACGGTGACCATTTTTGAAAGTTGAATGCAGATACCATTTCTCCATCGGGTTCACGAAAACATCCGGTTTGAATTTCAGCTGTTCCTTCCGGATATTTTTCTTTTTGACATCTTTAATGCGCGCAGATACCTTCTCAACATCAGCATGCTCGTTCAATTGCGCGAAAATCTGATAGCTGTTGGGCCTCCACGGATCTTCCATCGTTTTCAAAGAAGGGTTGATAATTTCGTAAAGTGACCACGGCGCAAGAAAAGTCAATCCGCGGAAGGTGGTGTTATAAGGTAGATCCTCGTAGACGCCGGTAACCTTCACATTCTGACTATTATCTATTTTAATCACCTTATCGATCGGGTCGGATTCGCCGAAAAGCGCGTCGGCAACAGACCTTGAAATCAGGATGGAATTAGGTTCTTTGAGCCCGGCCCAGGTTCCTGCAAGCATTTTTAGCGTGAGCATTTCCGGCGCGGCAGGCTCCATATAGCTACCGCTTTTGCTTACTTTTCTGTCACCAAATGCGAGAATGTGCGGCGACGTCCAGCTCGACATGACAATGTGCTTGAAATCGCTGCCATATTTACTGCGAAGCTCATTTGCCAGCGGATACGGAACCGAGTTTTGGGTGTTGGTGACACCATTACTAGTCTGGTGCTGCATTACCTGCACAATGCTGCTATAATTCTTGTGATACCTGTCGTAGGACAATTCATCATAAATCCATAAGCCGATCAGCATCGCCACGGCCATTCCCATGGCTAATCCGGTTATGTTAATGAAGCTGTATGCCTTGTTTTTGGCAAGCGTCCGCATTGCGATTTTGAGATAGTTTTTTATCATTTCAGGGCTAAATAAATAAGTGGATGAATATGGACTGGGCCTTCTTCGGATGAAATACGGTCTGAGGTAGGTGACGGCCATTCCCAGATAAGCAAACCTGGCTTTTAATGGCTGATCCCGATGGCTATTTCTGGCGTGAACTTCGTGAAGGTCGCCGAGTACATCTTCGAGAAAATGCGGTGCAATGACAGCTTTTAAAATCGCGTCGATCCATTGTGGTGGAAGGTTCTCTTTGTTTTTCATGGCTCAGGAAAAACTTAATTTTGGGTGCATTTTTTCCTGCGGAATGGCTTTCCAGAGCTGCTGACGAATTTCCTGGATTTCCTGTAATGAGCGGCTTCCGTAATTGGTAATGGTAAAAAACCGTTTTCTCCGGCCGCCACGCTCAGCTGTCGCGCCGCCCATCTCGGAGGTAAGAAAGCCTTTTTCCTCCAACCGATATAAAGTGGCGTGCACCGCACTCAACGTGATCGTCCGACCGGTTGTCTGCTGAATGCTTTCCCAAATAGTAACTCCATACGCCGGATCGGTGCAGGCTGCGACGACCAGTAACACAATCTCTTCGAATTCTCCCAGGAATGTCCGCTTCATCTTTTGAGTGAGTATTAGTTTTAATTATGCAAAACAAATACTGCACCAGAAATGAAATATGCTCTGAAAGCCCTGAATGTAGCTTCTGGCCAAATAAACTTGTTCAAAATCGAACAGGCACTGTCCGGGCGAGAACAATTGGAAAAATATTGCCAGATCATTTGTAACGAATCCGGAGGTCAATCTTCTTTAAAATTGAAATGGACTTACAAGCCTTCAACCAATGCTGATTCCGCTGTTGTTCAAACCCATTGCGGAAAAGTGCTGGGTTACATCCGCTAACATTCCATTGTTAATAGGCTCTGTAAAAAATTTAAGGTTAGAGTTGTCGTAATTGGACGTTTCATAAGACGGTTATGCGTTGGCTTTGTCGCATTACCCCCATTTAATAGTCGTTTTTGCACCCACCTTGATTTAAGCTCTTTTCATAATATTGCTCCGTCAAATCATATTTATAAACAAATGAGAAAGATTATTACGAACACCTTCATGACATTGGATGGTGTAATGCAGGCTCCGGGCGGCCCGGATGAAGATACCGATAGTGGATTTGAATATGGTGGCTGGTCGGTAACACAATGGGATCATGTTATGAATGACGCAATGATTGAAGCAATGAAGCACCCATATGACCTTTTGTTAGGCCGAGTTACGTACGAAATTTTTGCGGCCCACTGGCCATTGCTGAAAGATGATCCCACAGCTGACTTATTTAATCGGATCAACAAATATGTTGCGACAAATTCATTAACAAATGCAACTTGGGAAAATACGATTTTGCTCAATCAGGATACAATTGACCAGATAAGAGCCCTAAGGTTAAGCGATGGCATTGACCTGCAAGTACATGGTAGCGCCAACCTGATTCAATCTTTGCTACACCATGGACTTATTGATCAAATGAATATTTGGATCTATCCCCTTGTTATTGGAAAAGGGAAAAGACTTTTTGGGGAGGGGACAGTTCCATCTAACTTCAAACTCGTCAAACATGCAATCTCGACTACCGGTGTAATAATCACGTCCTTTGAACACAACGGAAAGATACCAATCGGATCATTTGCTTCGTAGACGCCGCGCAGTCGCCTTCAGAACGACAATATCTATACGTAGTGTGAACTTTGGGAATAGCAGAATAATTTTAAGTATCCTAAAACACTCCATTATTGATTTTAAATGTTAATGCGGTGATAAATGGAGCTGATCATTTAGGTGCTCACTGAAGAAAGCTCATGTCAATGGGTGAAAGTCTTCAAACTAAGTGTTCAGCAAATTTCCTATTTTAGCCCAGAGCTCGTGGTTGGCGGCACTTCTGGTGATAAATTGGAGTTTGTAAAAAACCGTGTGCTGTAATTTAGCAGCAAGTCATTACACCGCTAACTAATTTACCTTTGATCGGACAATACTTTATTTTTAAATTGAAAGAGCTAATTTGTGAGTGAACAACTTAGTTTGGGAGTCAAACTTGATCAAAATACAGAAATGGAATGGTATTGCTACTTATTAGGGATTGTCTTATCATTTGCCATTGTATTTACTCTAATTAGCTTTCTGCCCTCACCAAAAAAATATATTACATCCAGGGATGGTGCAATGCAGGCAATAGGCCTTATCCAAGAGTGGGCAAAATGGGTGTCTGGTATACAGACTTTATCTATTGGAGGATTGGCATGGTTTGCATTTGATGACCATTGCCTAACTCTCAATCATTGTCCAGAAAAGTTCCTTGCCTTGCTAGCCTTTGCAATGATAGGATCTGCTATATTTTGCAGTGCCTGGATTTTATCATCGCTCCCACTACAGGCAATGAAAATTCATAATCACTTGTTGGGTGCGTTTTCCCCGGAATATGATATCTACGAAAAGTCTTTACTGGGCAACTCCAAATTGACGTTAGGCTATTGCCTGACGGTTAACCATTGGCTCTGGGGTGTTGGATTGGGCAGCTTTGGAATATTGGTCATTTACCACCTACTCAGGACCATCTAGCAGATATAGCAGCCTCTGAAAACTAATGGAGAGCATGGAGCTTTGGAAAAAGATGTACGGCTTTTGAAACTATCAATGGCGCAATTGTATTCTACCAGCTATGTATCCTCAAATAAGACTACTGAATTACAGTAAACTCACAATCCTTTCTGTCCAAAACTTCAACCGCTCCGTGGCAAAATGCTGCATTTTCATCAGAAGTTGCCTTATTCTTATCATTAGCGACTATTTTCGGCCGTAATGCTTTGAGTATTTGGATCGCATAATGTCCCTTAGAATCAAATACCAACAAACCCTGCGGATTTTCACCGTATGGCTGTACCTTGCTTTTGTCGGGCAGTATGTTTTCCACGGCAACCAATGACCAGGCTCCAATTAAAATCTTCCAGGAAGAAGTTGTGTCTTTGCCTGCCTCCTGCGCTTGAGAACTTCGGAATGTTGTCAGGGAAAACAGAAATGTCATTATCGCTTTCATTATACTAGATTAATATACAGTCAGAACTGGTATACATTATGGACGGGGCTGGCGTGCAATGGTCTAGGAAAATATTGGCGAAACCGTGCTGGATATTCTACACTACATTCAGCAGCATATTCATACACCCCGAGATCTCAAAGCCGAGGGAATCAGTAAGCAGCTGGGGATTTCATTTAGTTATCTCGGCCGGTATTTTAAAAAGCAAACCGGAGAAACCTTGCAGGAATATATCACCAAATACATAATAAGGCTTATCGAAATCCGGTTATTGAATACGGACATGCGAATCAACGAAATTGCGGATGAACTGAGTTTTACAGACGAAAGCCACCTGCTTTCTTGCTAATAAAAATGATTATCGCCAAATTGCAAGAGGCTTATGATGGAAACTAGTTTTCGCCTTATCTTATGTTTCTTGTCCTTCCTTTTAATAACAGTGCAGATGCGCAATGGGACTCGATACACTTAATTGCGCACCGCGGAGGAGTTGTGGATAGCTCTTATACCGAAAATGATTGGTCACGGCGATGAAGAGTCAAGAGAATAGTGTCTGTATGCTAACAATATTTAAGGAGCATTGTCAATATTCTGCTGACTTGGTAAAATCTAATTCCCTGATTTTGATTTGGTTGCCATCCCGCAATTCGTAATATTCCTCGGTATAGTGCTGTTTGTCAACAATCCTTAGCACCCTTCTGTTAGCTTTTTTGAGTCCAGGAACGAGCTCTGTTTCCCAATCATATGTGAAAGCGTTTTTTTCTTTATCAAAAGATCCATTCTGCATTTCAATGTTACTACCAATGTGATTATTAACAGAAGTGGTAACAAACTTCGCCTGTGGATTATCGTAACCTTCAATTTGCAAGTTTTGATAGTTGCCATCCTTCATTTTGCCATTTCCAATTGGCAGCGGTAATTTGCCACCTGTGATTTCAACAGTGTAGAAACGGCCGTCATAAATAGGTTTCCTAATGAGTATCCCCTTAATAAATGGGCGCTTCGGGTCTACAAAATTCCATGTGCCAGCGAGCTGAGCCAAAATTGCATGATTGCTGCCTGGCCCCGAATAATCAAGCATCTGCTTCATGGCTTCATTCTCATTTTTGGTATCACCCACTTTATTATCATTGGATTTTACCTGGGCAAAAGTCGGAGTCATCGCATGCAGTAAAATGATGATTACTATTCCAAACTTAGCATAGATGCGTTTAGAAGATGGTGACATGTTACGTCTGATAGAATCTAAAAATCTCATTGGTTTGATCACGTTATAATTGAAACAATGGAGGCCCTAGGAAAGGCGCGCCTGGTAAGCCCGTTTATCTCTACCAATCTTACGGAATAACTACGAAAGAGAATGTGGCCTGGCGATTGGCGCTTTTGACTTTAATGGTGTATTTTCCAGGAGAGATGTCTTTTAATGTTGGCTTGATGATCTGTCGCTCTGAGATCGTCCGGAGATCAATATCTGAATAAATGATTGCTCCGCGTGCATCATAAATCACACTCGTAAACTTTTCAGATTCTTTTAAACCATCGATTTTAAAAGCAATCGTTTTGCCTTGGCCTGGATTTGGGAGCGCCGTTACCGATAGGAGGGCGGAGCTCCCTTTGATGCTGATAATTGCGCTGTACTGGTAGGTGCCGTCAAAATCCACTTGTTTGAGCCGGTAATAGGTGTAGCCCGCGTACTGATGAAAATCAATATGATGGTAGCTTTGAAGCGATGCAATAGAACCGGCACCTTTTACTTTGGCCACCGTTTCAAATCCCCAGCTTGGATTGAGGGTGCGCTCTAATTCGAAATAATCATTATTGATTTCCTCGCTAGTCTGCCAAGACAATGAAACGGTTGCATCGTCTATCCGTTCGCCCTCAAATTTGATGAGCGTCACCGGCAAGCCTGTTCCACTACACGAGCTTTCGTCACACGCATTGACATGTGAAATGCGTGTTTTTTGCTTAATCAGATTTGGATAGTAATCCGCTTGTGTCATCGCAAGAAATCGGTCTGCGGCAATCTTTACAGGGGATTCAGGAATCGTTCCTTGTGCCAAAACAGATCCGAAGCACATAAGACAGGCAATGCAGTATAGGAGAAGTCTCATAATATGCTGGTCATAGATCAAAATTGATTCTGGCCGCTTGCAACATTGTACATAAAGACGTATGGGTCCGCTTGCCAGGCCCCATTTTCATTTTGAGAATAGGTGGTGATTTTAATGCGGGTATAGACCAATTTGAAGCTCTCTATAATTCCCTGACACCCTGTCTCGCAGTCCTTTACCCCAGCACTGGAAATGTTTGAGACCTGCACATCTTTAAACTCCATTTTATTGACAACGATTCGCGACCCGCCATTGGCAGCATTAATAGTGGTCACAATCTCCATTTCTTGGATCCTCTTTCCGTTAACCAAAAAATCCCACAGTCTGTTTGAAAGCTTGTCAGAGGGTTTGGTAATTACCAACTCCTGAAATTGCGCTTTGCCGGAACCGGAACCAGAACCAGCTGTCGTAGACACTTCTTTGATTGCTCCTAGTTGTCTGCTATTAATTTCAACATAATCCGTGAATCCTTCATATGGGCTACCATCAGTGGTGAGCTGATCCACCTTCAAAAAAATAGCCTGGGCAAAAAGGTGTTGGGCGAAAAGGCAAAAAACAAGTGTAATGAATGGGCGGGAAAGTGTTTTCATAAGGGACTGTTAAGGTTTATCCTAAGGTAGCAATTAAGCTTAATGAATCAGGAAAGAATATCCTGTAGCTTGCATGATTAGTTACTTAACGGGAATTCCGGTTAAGGAAGGACTTGACGATAATACTAGAAAACTTAAAAGGGAAATTGCCCACGATTGAGGAGCTCGAAAAACGGCTAAAAGCCATGTCCAACATGTTTTAGGTGTCCGATCAATATGCTAGTTATAATGATGCACCGGGCTCCTGGCCGCTTCATTGATTTTTAATAAACTTCAAGCATAATGCCTTCCAGCCAGGGCGCCATTTCTGTGGCAGTTTCATTGTCGTTTTTGATTTGCACGTCACCGGTCTGTTTGAGCAAAACAGGCTTATACGCCCCTTTGTCCAGGCGGAAAGCGTAAAAACTTGTCGATCCCCCATCCGCCCCGACGGCTTGCGGCTTGGATAAGTCTGCATTGCTAACTGAATTGACTTTTGCCGCATATCTAGTGAATTCTTCCGCTGGAATAATCACCGATGATGGGGTTGTCTTGGACAAGTTTTCAATTAGTTGTTGCGGGGTCAATTCTGAGCCCTGGTCGAACTGATGCCAATTTTGAGGTTTGTCAAAGGTTATCACCTTTCCTTCTTTGTTTACAATGAATCCCCGAAACTGGTGGACCCAGGCGTCATTGGCATAAACAACCGCGAAATATGCCTCCTGGGTCTTTGTTGAAATAGCATCGCGGTCGTCACAGCCTGTTGTAGACGTGATGGTAAACAGCATTGCAATAGCGGAAATTAACAACCTTGTCTTCATGACTTACGGGCGATTTACTGAGATGAATATCAGGTTCAAGTCCCAAAACATTTATAACAAATAATATTTTGTAACAGGCCTGAATGTAGAGTATCTCTGCTGTTTTCAAAACAAACATTTATTCACTCTTCAACGCCTTCACAGGATTTGAAAGCGCTGCTTTTACGCTTTGAAAGCTGACGGTTGCTACGCCGACCAACATGGAAAGTATTCCGGCAATAGCAAACATCCACCATTGGAGCTCGATTTTATAGGCGAAGCTTTGGAGCCAGTTTGTCATAAGCCACCAGGCTACGGGTGAAGCAATAACGATGGCGAGCATGATCAGTTTGACAAAATCCTTTGATAACAAGCTCACAATACCAGCAATGGAAGCGCCCATTACTTTGCGAACACCGATTTCTTTTCTGCGTTGTTCAGCTGTAAAAGTTGCAAGCCCGAAAAGACCCAGGCAGGATACGAAGATGGCCAGCATGGAAAAATTAAGCACGATTTCACCTGTGCGTTGCTCAGTTTTATATAGCGTTTTCAGCTCCTGGTCTACAAACCCGTAATTGAGTGGACTGGCCGGATCGTATGTTTTGCAAATTTGATCAATGCTGCTAATGGTATTTTTTAGTGCCCGGGGATTTGTTTTAATCAAAATAGTAAAATAAAAGTCCCTGGGGCGGTAGCGGAAAACAAAAGGTTCGATCGACACCTGCAAAGGCCGGAAGTGAAAATCTTTCAATACGCCGATGATCTTTCCCTGGGAGCCCCAGAATTTAATTGACTTGCCCAGCGCTTTTTCCGGCGTCCAGCCCATTCGTTTTGCGGCCGTTTCATTGATCAAGTAATTCCCGTTGCTGCCGGATGTGTCCGAAGCAATCTGATTGGAAAAATTCCGTCCGGATGAAAGCGAAATCCCCGTTGTCTTCAAGAAATCAGCGTCCACATTCATCTGTGTGATCAGGAACTGATCTTTGGGCGATTGCCCTTCCCATTCTATTTGCGTGGAATTGGATACATCTACCAAATTGCTCGTTGTTGCCGAAGCACGCTCCACACCAGTCAAATGCATTATGTCTTCTTTGAATGCGAGCGCTTTACCTCGCAAATCACCCTTTAACTGCACAAACATGAGCTGCGACTGATTAAAGCCGAGTTTTCTGTTTTGAATAAAATCCAGTTGCAGATGGATTACCAGTGTGCCGATTCCCAATATGACTGAAATCGCAAATTGGGCTATTACCAGGGACTGGCGAAATGTCTTTCCCGATTTAACATCAAAAACACCTTTCAACACGCGCGCCGGACGGAATGTAGAAAGGAAAAACGCAGGGTAAAGGCCCGTCAGTAACCCCACTAAAATGGTTAATCCTGCAACCACCAGCCAGAAACGGGCCGATTCATAGGGTAGTGTCAGCTCCTTGCCGGACAGTGCATTAAAAAATGGCAGAAATAGCTGCGTTAATATAAAGGCGCCGGCTACCGCAGTGATCGTCATCAGGAAAGATTCACATAGAAACTGAATCACCAAGCTAGACTTTTGCGCGCCAATCGTTTTGCGGACGCCGACTTCTTTGGCCCGTTTGGACGCTCTTGCTGTTGCCAGGTTGACAAAATTTACAATGGCGATTAGAAGGATAATAAACGCGACAGCGACAAAAATCCGGACATACAGGATCTCACTTCGTTTGCCCCAATCGGTTTTAAAATCAAATTTAGATTTTAGGTAAATCTCGGATAACGGCTGTAAGGCAAGTTTAGTTGATTTGTCTTCCGAGTAGCGGCTCAAATGTGGAAGAATCTTTGAGCTAAAAGCAGCCATATCCGTTTCCGGGCGCACCCGCAGGTATGTATGAAAATTGTTGCTGTTCCATTTATCGCTCCATGGGTCGATGCTAACCAGGTATTTAAATGGAAGCAATGCATCAAACTGTAAATGAGAATGTACCGGCGGGTTTTTTGCGACACCAACAAGCGTCAGCGGCTGCTGACTATTGAATGAAAGGGTTTTGCCGATCACCGATTTTCTTATCCAGTTAGTCCCGAACAACTTTTGCGCCATGGATTCACTGATGATCACTTCATTAACGCCTTGAAACATTTTGGCAGAATTACCTGCAACAAGGGGGAAGTCGAAAATGCTGAAAAACGATGGATCTACAATCAGCAGGTTTTGCGCTTCTGAGGTCCGTTTTCCGTTCGAAAACGTGCCGCCCCACCGGCCTACGCGGACCGTTTCAATAATTTCGGGCAAATCTTTTTTTAATGTCACTGCAAGCGGGCCAGGTGTAACGGCAACCGTATAGTCACCATCGGCCTGCTTTTGTTTTTCAATAACCCGGTAGATGGAACTGAAATGGGAATGAAAACGATCGTATGAAAGCTCATCGGCAATATAGAGTCCGATTGCAAGGCAGCAGGTAAGCCCCAGGGACAATCCTATGATGTTGATTGCAGAGTAAACCTTATTATTCACAATGCTCCTGAAAGCGATTTTTAAGTAGTTGCCAAGCATGTCAAGATATTTACAATGGTGATAGGATTGGACTTGATAATGGTCGGATTATTTACCTGGTAGCATGATCTTGCGACCCTGATCACTTTCCTGAACAGTCAAAAAGGGTTTGTCTTGCAACTCCTTGCCACTCATGACAAGATCAACCTGATTTTTGCTTGCGATGTACACCCTGGTGCCGACCCTGTATTGCTTTTCTTTTTTCTCGTTGGGCGCCAGCGTAAATCCGTTCGTCTCGTTACCTGTCTCTCCGGGAGCATAAGATATGAGGGTAATTTGCCGGGCTGCTGCATTGCCATTAATAAATTGGAGTGTCACAAGCTTTGAGTCCTCAGCATTCGGCATGTCTACTTTCGTCTTCTGCGCAGCCGGGGATTCATTTACATTTTCTATCCTTGCAAAAGCCTGGGTAGCCGCCTGAATTTTCCGTGTATTCAAGCGGATGGTGGCATTAGCGTCAGCAACCACGTAGGCAGTGTTTACTTCCAGTTTTTCAGCGTTAATGCTTCCGTTTGCGCGGCTGATCAGGCTAAACGTACCTGATGTGCCTTGCAGGGTGATGTTTCCATTTGCGTCGTTGATTAGATCGAAAGCGGCACCTTTCAGGCCATTTACATTGACATTTCCATTTGATCCGTTGCGGAGACTTTTGAGGTTTTTTGTCGAAATTTTGACGGCGATTGCTGCTTTGCTGATCCAGAAGTTCTTATCCTCAGGATCTTTTAATGCCAGTTTTAAGATGCCGTTCTCGCTTTTAACGTTAAGTCGGGTAAGCAGGTTATCATCCAGCGAAATTTCCAGTGAAGGTGTTTTATCTGAAACCTCTATCGACACATCTGCAGGAAACTGTTCTATTTCGATTGCTTCAAAAGCAGTAACAGGAAAAACTTTGGAGACAATCTTGCCATTGCCGCGGACCTCCCGAATATCCCCTTGGGTTTGCGCCGATAATGAATTGAATAGGCAAAGCGCCATGGTGCATGCAATCAGGAACGTTTTCAAATTGAGCTAGTTAAGGTTTGTTTTAACTATCTCAATTCAACTATTATACCATGATTCCAAAGATGGCTTGAATCGTTCAGAATGGTCTTTACTCAAAGTTTGCATGTTCGATTTCGGACAGTCAACCATTGAATTGTGCGGTGGCCAGCGTAGGGGGATTATCGTTAAATATCACTATTTTATCTTTTGCCACAAACTTTGCATAGGTCAGTAGTGCGCCTGCTATCCGCAAAAACAACTCCTTTTTAAGGGCGGTTCGACCGTGTTAGTTACGAAAATTAAATTGCAGGGAAAGTTTGTTGGCAGAATCACTGCTGTGAGTTGTTCATAGACCTGATATCTTCGATTAACTTTCTGGCCAGCACCGTATCATAAATAATTTTTAACCTTTCAATCTTAGTTTCAGTGTTAAATTCAATAATGTCAACAACATCAAATATGACGATTTTGCCAGATCTTACGGTCCATTCATATTCAAAATAAAGGGCTAGGGCATTTGAACCCACATCATCAAAAATTCTTTTTAGTGTCAATTTTGAATTCGCTGTATCATCGGTCAATTCTTTAAAGAACGCTCTGGCCAACTTATCGCCATAAATTGGTGAACTAACCATACCATCCTCAGTAAATAAACTTACTATCTTCTCAACGGCTCCATTTGAAAGAAATTCAATATATTTTGTTGCAACGTCTTTTTTAGTCATCAGTTAATTCGCAGTCAGGTAATTACAACTCCTATATTCAAAGATAGTCATCTGATCAAGAAGAAATCATAAAAGTAATAACGTTCAGGAAATCATTTACCACTGCGATAAACCAACAAGCCGTTATCAATGCTTACAGTACATCTGCTCAGGGAATTTTTGTAAAGCCAAGTAGTTTTGATGAGGTTAAAGAGACAATCAGGGCGATGAAAAAAAACGGGCACCATTAGGGTGCCCATTTTTTTTGTCATTATTTTTAAAATACTCCAAGTAAGGCAGTTTCTAAAACATCTATACCCTGGGAATCAATCCCGTTTTTGGAATTCGTCAGCAGTTGCCGTTGTCTCATCTTTAAAATGCTCAACAGCACCTTTGGCTTTTTCGGCGTACTGATCGGCAACATCTTTTGTCTGATCAGCAAATCTATTAAGCTTTTCTTTGCCTTCCTCAACCGCAATTGCGGCGTTAATCTTGGTGTCTTCCCATTGGTTTCTCAACTTGTCCTTTTGCTTACCGGCCAGATCTTTAATCTGCTGACGCGTTTCATTCCCGGATTTTGGAGCAAATAACATTGCAGCAAGTGCCCCAACGGTAGCACCCACCAGCACACCTAGCGCAAATCCGCTGTTTGAATTGCCATTGCGATTGTAATCATATTTAGAGCTCATAGCGATATTGTTTTGTTAGACATCGTTGTAAGCGAAAAACGTGCCAGTACTATATTTTTATGAATGGATAGCTCACCGAGTTCTATGGACTGGAACCGGAAATGGCAAATCGGTTCTGCTATCTACCAATCGACTGAGGTCATATTTAATCCGAAAGATCCGCTCTGCATTGCCATGCGCCACTTTCGGCCCTACCGTCAGATGGACCCCGGGGATGAATGTAAAGCGGAGCGCCCAAAAGCTTCGGCAGCTTCCGGGATCGGCCAAAATCGTTGTTCATCCAGGTAACCATTGCCTGTATGTGAATTGACAAGGAAACCGTTCAATTTCAGCGAATTGATAGCGCGCCCCATTTCCTTGGCGGCTTGCTGCGGGTTATGAGGTGCAAAACGACCGTTATCCAGGTTGGGTAGGAGTAACTTGTTCGGTTCTTATATAGAAACTATTTTTATATTTCTCATTATTATTCAAATTCATATGTTAATGAAATTCTCCCATTCAGCAACACGCCTATGTGTGGTGTTCATTGCGCTGCTTTGTTTTAACTTTTCCTGTCAGGATCACCCGATTCCTCAGACTCTTCCGTCCTTGACAACACAACCAATCAACAGGAGCAATACAAGAGCGTTCTCGTTGTTTACGTTCCAATTAGTGGTGGATAATGTAGGGAGTATTCCGGTAAAGGAATATGGAGTCGTTTTCACAACTTATGATGATCTAGATATAGTGAGCCCGGATGTTATTTCAGAACCAACGATTGTGAACGGCAAGGTAATATCATTCAAGGGCGTTTTTAGTCCAGGAAATCATCAGGAGTCGAAAACCGATGTCCCTGACTCTAAATTAACTCTTGACTATATTTTTCAAAGGGCATACGCGGTATTAAACAATGGAACGGTGGTTTATGGGCAAGTAATAACGACCAAATACGGCGTTGTCCAGCAATGACATCTGTGGATAAGGAACTTTGCATGCTGCTGCAGATTTTATATAATCTGTCTTTCAGGTATTTCCAGCTTATACCCCTTCCCATGAACATTCGTTATTCTCAGCTCAGGGTCACGGCTTAATTTCTTTCGAAGTTTCGACACAAACATATCCAGGCTGCGACCGGTGATGACACCTTCGTTGATCCAGACTTCCTGCATCAGCGTTTCACGGGGGATCAGTTCTCCGAAATTTTGGTGAAGCAAATTCAGAACCTTGCATTCTTTGTCTGTAAGACTAACCACCTCGCTTTCCAAAAGCAAGCGCTGACCCTTTACATTAAACAAAAATTTCCCGAGCGCAGCCAATTCCGGAACGGATTCTTGCATTATAGCGTCGTTTTGATTCTGTCCGGCCAATGGTTTAAAAAAATTCCCAAACCGCCCGATCAGCAAGGTAACAACCAGCAACGCCAGAATGCCGGCGTAAACGACCTTGATCAATGGATAGTGAACGGTTGTCGTTTCGGATTCTCCAAGCGTTGGATTGACTTCCTGCGTATTTGCTTTAACTGATTTGGGGTCTTTCGTCCGCTGGCCAGTGTGATAGTCTGAGGTTGGCGTTTTCAATTCTCCGACTTTGGGATTCTTTTCCTGAGTATCCGCTTTCAATGATTCAGTCAGCTGGTCGGTATCCTCTTTCTTCCGTTTTACATTTTCATAAAAATCCGGAAAGGCAAATTCGATTGTGTAACAACCCGAGGGCTGACTTCTACCCGTGCAAGCCAGGATGTCGGGTGATGAATTGTTTACCTGGAAACCATAGACGATGCTACCTTTCACGCATTCATGTACTGTAACGGTGTAGCCTGACGGGAACTGCTTTTTGGGAAGTAAGCTCTGCGAGAGGGCTATGAGCGAGTCGTGGTTAAAAATGAATTCATTTTCGAACCTGAGTAGAAAGGTGCCTTCGCTAATCTCAGTAACCGGCAATACACGTGAAGTTGAGTCACCTGCCTGCAACAGCAGCCGGTGACCGGTTTGACGGATCGACAGGTTCACTTGCTTAACACGCAGGTTACGCTCCGAATGTTCTGCGAAGGAAGAGGGGCTAACGAAAATAGCAAGCAGCATCATTGCAATGCAAGCCCTCACCAGCAGCCGGTTGGTGAAAAAGCCAGTAAAAGCAGGATTTACACGCATTTACATTTCTTTTTACAATTGACGAACGAGATTTTACAGTTGATTTACAAGAACGGCTATGCAGGTGCCTACATTTGGACATGTGAAGTTAAAATAATTTTACGCCATCATTTCACCAAACCATTTTAGTCATGAAAATCCACAGCCTGGCTTTTTTGCTCCTTTTTCAATTCCCATTTGCCTTTGATCACGCCTTAGAATTTCCACAATCAGCCCCACTCCCGGATAGCTATCCAAAACGAGATAAGGCAGTAGCTGCAAACATCATTTTTAAATCTGCCGATGGCGGACAAACGTGGCAGGACATTAGCGAAGGGCTGCCCGAAAATTTGCCGGGAGATGGCATCCAGAGAGATGGTTTCCTGGCAAATGATAATGGAATCTATCTGCACACCGAAAATGGAATGTATTACAGCAAACCAAATTCCGCTGCTCCTTTTTGGAAAAAAGACATTTCTCCAGACAACCTTAGCAGCATCGTCCCTGGCAAAACTGGCGTGCTTGCATTCAACTACGGCGGCCAGTTTTTGCAAAAAATAAACGGAACAGGTTTATGGTTGCCGATATATACTGATTTTCCAGGGAAGGACGTTCGCACCGTTTTTGAGACCGGACATTCCGTTTTTATCGGGTGCGATAAGGGCCTTTTCAAATCTGATGACAGTGGAAAAAACTGGAAGCGAGTTTATGACGGAGGCTGGGTAATGAAGTTGGTAGAATCAAATGGAGTGCTCTTGGGTACCAGCCGGAGAGGCATCATTCGGTCGGTAGATGATGGTGAAAATTGGGTTGATGTGATTAACGAGGGCGGAGTGGGCATTGCTATCGAACGCATTAAAGGTGGGTTTGCCGCGATCACTTGCAATACAGAAACGGAAACAAGAAGAGTACGGACATCCTATGACGGCGGCAAAACCTGGCAGCCTATCGATGCTGACCTTCCGGCAAGCCTCGATATCGCCTCCATTACGGAGGTTGGTGAATACCTGTTCTGTGGCCACCCGGCAGGTATTTACAGATCCTCAGACAAAGGAAAAACATGGCAACTTTCACTTCCCGCTATTCAAGATAAAGTCTACAACCTATCTGTTTCCGGCAACGTAATCTATGCCATACCAAGAAGCGGAGGATGTTGAAGATTCAGGTTAATTTCTCATTCTGTGATGATTGTTCAGCCATAGAATTGCGTCAAGTGCCTTTGGTATGGCGCGTCTTGGATGGCGCATATAAATAGGTTAGGGGTAAAGGATGATTCGACAATTTTTCTGCTGGGCGCCTTTCAAGATGTTGAATCAGATAGGCACCAAGGGAAAGCAATGTCAGGGCTATGCGAGATTAACACGATTTATTTTTTTGTTCTGGACAGTTT
This sequence comes from Dyadobacter sp. CY326, assembly GCF_021390515.1. Taxonomy (GTDB): domain Bacteria; phylum Bacteroidota; class Bacteroidia; order Cytophagales; family Spirosomataceae; genus Dyadobacter. Next base: position 341,651 of record NZ_JAJUXI010000008.1, on the reverse strand, counting down.
TCGATGTCCAAGCAATGCTTGATTCGACCCAATTGCTACGCTAGGTAATCAGGTTGATAGAACAGTAATTGTCCATCGGAAAACGCCGTAAATTTTGAAACAACCCTTGTTCAAGAGTGGGAATGGTGGAATATGTTGAACCACAGGGTGAGAGATGTGCCGGTGTAGTTTAGGCAAAGTTCTTGATGTTGTACAAGGAGGTAGGACTTCTCAAATGTTACGGAGGAGCGGCCGCACCAGGTAAAGTTGTATCATTTAAGGAGAGGTTTTCTGAGACTTCCACTAGGCTTGGAAAGAAGTAACCCTTAAGGTATCTTGTATAAAAAAAGATACAAATGAAGATCTGGCATTTCCTCTTTTACTTCATCTCAATGCAAAGTCTTCTTGCACAGTCTGATCGGTTTACAATAGTCGGGCGCATCTCCAACCCTGATACATCTCAGACAGTAAAAGTAACGATTTTTGATGGGCAAACTCAGGTTTTGAATGTTCCTTTGAAAGACGGTGCTTTTAAGCTTTCAGGGAGTGTGGCCCACCCTGCGTTGGCTACTGTTGGTACTTCACAATCTTATGCCGGATTGGGAATGTGGATAACGAATGATCCAATTCGCGTTGAATTTGAACGACGGCCGTATTCCAATAAAGGTATTATCCAGCCAACTGCTGTATCCGGCAGCCAGGAGTCCAAAGATTATTTGATGGCAATAAATTCCATGAATGGTTATAGCAAGCTTGGGCTATCTGAATTTATGGCTAACCAGAAAAAGGCAGAGTTCGTACGTGAGTACGTGTCAGCACACCCAAAGAGTTATCTATCGCTGTTTCTTATCCAAATGAATACTGAAGAGTTAGGAGTAGGTAATAGCAAAAATCTGTTTAACGTGCTTTCAACCCAGCTGAGAGGATCGATAGAAGGCGTAAGTTTAAAAGCTGCTCTTGAAAGAAATGAATCAAATGCGATTGGAAAGAAGATCACCAAAGTAAACATTCCTAACGCAGCCGGGAAAGCAACAGTTATTCCAAGTCAGACTAAACAATACAGCCTGATCAATTTTTGGGCATCTTGGTGTGCTCCCTGTCGGCATGAGAATAAGGATCTGGTTGAACTTTATAAGACCATTGATCATAATAAGGTTGAGGTCGTTAGCATTTCCGTTGATGATGATAGAGCAGCATGGCTTGCGGCAATTAAGAAGGACGGGCTTACTTGGCCGCAGCTATCCGACCTAAAGGGCTGGAAGGGTCCGATTGCGCGGCAATTTAGTATTTAGTCAGTTCCTTACATACTACTCGTAGACAAAACCGGCGAAATCAAAGCAGTGTATTTTGCTACGGTAAAAAAAATCATTGCCGCAGATTAAGCCTGTACGGAAACCAGTCTAACACAAGCAACCTACTCGTAATGCAATGCAAAAAGACATATGGCGGTTTATGATCATTGGAAGTTTCTTGTTCTCTATATTTTGCGTTTTAGTCAAAGGTAATGTCCCGACTGAAAGGCTACCTTTTCGATACTACCTGCTAGCCGGGGTGGCATCTCTTGCAGTGGAAGCAATTATCTATTTGACAATTAGGAACTGGTCGAATCGTAGCAAAACTCGCGTCATCTGGTTAATACTTTTTCTCTGGCTAGCCGTTTGTTTGCTCCATGGCAGGGTATAATATTATCACTGAATCGTGTCTCATATTGTCAAGCAAAATATAGCGCTACATGATCTCAAACAAGCAGACATTTCTCCGCACCTCGCCTTATGTCTTATGCTGGCTTAGCATACCCTTTATTATACTGCCAGCATTGTTATTTGGGCAGGATACATTGGACTTTCAGCTATATGATACCTATTATGTAATCACTGTGGGCCAATATGCTGTTGCATTAGCAATACTTTTTTGGTCTTTTGGAATGACATATTGGTTAATTGAAAAGGCAGGCAAAAAACCTAATTACATATTCTCCCTTCTTCATTTTACAACGACAATACTGATTCTCGTTACCGTCGCAGTGCCGTCAATCCGGATTGTTAATTCATTTACGCTATTTGTTGTATTCGCACTAGCTCAACTCGCTTTCATAGCCAACATTTTATTCTCAGTAGCAAGGAGGTAATAGACATTTGGATTCTTGGCAAGCGAATCGATCATTAAGGACTGCGGCACTGAGATGGGGTTGTGCAACACTAAAGAGGGCTTGGCAAGATTAGTATTTCAATGACTGATATTGGGACTTACTAAATTTTAACTCAGAAAATCTCATTACTTACTGGAACTCGTTTAGGCTGTGGATATTTGGAAATAATCATGTTAATATCTTCCCAGCGGGTTCTTTCCGAGAGTCTGGATGTAATGTCTCTCAGCTCTTTGTGCGTCACGATACCATACGCCGTGTACCCGCTGGTAGTTTCGTGCCCGAACACCAATATGTTTTCCTTCTCATGATAACCTACAAACATATAGGGGCCATCCTTGATGGCTGCTACTTCATAATATCGACGGTGTGGATACCAAAATTTTCTGTGTTCGACCAAATCGCTAAGTGTGCTGAAAGCGGTGATATGACCTTTACCCTTGTCTTCGATAGAAATGGTTTTTAGATGGCAAGTCTTCCACCAGAGCACACTTATAGCAAACAATGCTAGGCAACAAACGCATGAGAGGATTATCGCTGATGTTCGGAGTGCTTTCATCTTAGTATGCTTTAAAGACAATAAAATAAAGATACTGCGAATGTATGAACCGTTTTTAATTCAACTCTTCAAATTCATGTCCTAGATCAATTCTTGCGTGAACTGCTTTATTCACCAAGGAATTTTTGTTTAGCTGGTGCATTCGATTTTATTTTAGCCATATACAACCTTTACTGCTCTTTAAAGCCTCTTTAACAGCAAGAGTCTAAAAATCGTCCACGGCATTACAGGCAGAGCTGATATCGGGCTATTTTTTAAATGGCCAGATGGCGGCAAGGAAATTTCATGTCCGGTTCAAAAAGGCAATGTATAGGCTTGCTTATCGCATGACAAATACTTTGATGATGTTTAACATTTGATTTATGAAAAAATTTCTCTTGGCGCTGATAATGCTTAACGTTTTCCAGCTGGCTTATGCACAGGACAGCACTAATGTTTCTTTTTCACAAGAAGTCGATACGCTTGTAAAACAGCGCTTTATCGACCGATATGAGAACTTGTTTATGACAAAGGTTCCGACCGGACAAATGTTCAAAAAAATATGGGGGAAGGGCAGGCTTGTTATATGGGTTTCAAAGTCGCTTTTTTAATCACGGATTTGTCGATTTTGCGGTGGGGCTTTACCAACGGGATCTTCTTGCGAAATTATCAGGCGAGACATGGAAAAGGCGGAGGTAATTTTTCCGGTCCATATGCCGGTCTATTAGCAGGTTATAACAGAAGTAATTTTAAATTGTCGAGTATTTCTTCCCCAGATCTAAATTTGGATGACGTTGGCGATAATTACTATTCGACTGCTGCGCTGGGTTATCAGCAACGGTTGTTCAACAAATTATACATAGACGTGTCCCTGTACTATGTGAAACCAATTTCACCAGCTCCTTCATTTAATGTTGGTAGAAACTGGTCATACTTTTCGTCAAAAATGAGTATCGGATATACGTTTTAATTTGTTTATAACGGCGTTATTTTGAGTGTCTGAGTACACTCAAACGGAGCGTATTTCTGCTTATCAGATCTGGAAGATTAGCAATTGCATCGCATTTGATTCCGACTGTATACTGACAGGTAGGCAAAGCGGTCAAATATATTTTCAAATATAAGTTCTTGTCTCAACAAAAAACCATTCAATTAGCTGAGCAAAAAATCGAACGTCTATCAGGAACTCGTCAATGGTTATATGATAATCCTTGAAGTCATTCACTCATTTGTACATTGACAGGATTTTCTAGCACATACACTATCCTTTTGAGTAGTTTGCTGTCGAAAATCATAAGCGGATGGATCAATGCGAGGACTTTCGAAGCTCTTCCAGTCGGCAGGACCGAAGACTTGGCGGGAATAATGATTAGATCAAAAGGGCTGTAATATGAGACAAAAACTAATTGCTTCAATTGATCGTGGCTAGCATTGATGTCGCTAAGGAAGGGACTGTTGGGCCGCATCTGCTTGATACCCGGCAAAGGAAGAAAATAGGCGGCAAGCGTACCATGATGTGGCGTTGCAATCGTAATAAATCGGTCTGTTTTAGCCAACCCGCCCAGGCGTTGAAGATAGTATCGGGATATTAAACCTCCCATACTGAAAGCAATGAGGTCAATTCGATCAGATTCCATGGTATTTTCCTGGATAAACTGACTTAATCGTTCAGCAAGCTTCTCGATCGTCTGGGTACCATTGCTGGGCAACAGCGAGGGCGTTAAAACTTTCCACCCCAATGTGCTCAATTGCCTAGACATCCAAGTCATTCTTCTGCCTGTATCCATGAAGCCATGCACAAGTATCAACGTATTGGCCATCGGATTTTCGTTTTTGAGCATAGTCCGTTTACAATTTGCTTTTGCCGAATTTGTGAAAAAAGAAACCAAATACTGTTGCCATTTCCAAATGCTAACTTACTAAAAACCGTTTTTGGAATGTGATACGTCACACGGCGGTTGTGAATATTTAATGCTCAACATTGAAGATAAACTCGTAAGTAATTGCATGTTTTTGATGCATGGAAACAGCAATTGGGGAAACTACATTCCAACTTGAAGTCGGTGACACAATCCTGGACATTTTGAAAGTTCCTACTAAGTTAAGACCCCCTGTGTTGGAAATTTGTCTTGCTTCTGCTTTCGCCTGGGCGATCAAGCCTTCCAGTAAGTCTTGTTTCTGCTCTTCGGAAAGAAATACTTCTTGCGTGGTTAACGAAATCTGTGGATACTTGACTAAAAACTGTTCTAATTTTGGGAAATCAGTATTGGTGATTTGAATACGATATTGAGGATATTGATATTCGAACCCATCATTATCCATTGAATATAATTTTGGGCCCGAGTGTTGGATATAATTTTCTGATATAAAAGTTTGCAAGGCCATCTCTAAATATTTCAAGTCGTCTAAAATCGAAACCCCATTCGATAGCAGAAATGCCGTACGGAAAATTATACTTTCTGCGATCGCAAACTGTTCTTTTTCAACAATTATTTCCAAAGTGTTGGCTTTCATTTTCTTCGAAATTTCATGTTACCAAACTGCTTTCCTGTGTTTTGGCAATGATATTAATTGCCTGCTCCTCATTTAAATTCAAAATCACCTAAGCTGGTAAGGGCCTCAATGTTAATGAATATTCGTCTAACCTTATTAATGCCTTTCCTGTTTTCGGATCAAATGGCACTAGCCATGCTCGGATATTTGAGGTTTCCAATTTTCTTTACGAACGATAAAAACCGTATATAACTAAGCCCACCAGTATTGATTCAGTAATCCAAATGGTGCGGGTGTTGGAATGTGAGATCCGTCTAATCAGCCAGTGGCCTCCCAAGCATGCAGCCATAATGAGCAGTCCAAGAACAATTTCGAGCGGATAGTCTCGCTTCTGGTCCGGTGTTCCATAAAGCACATAAAAAAGTCCGTGCATAATTTCGTACAGACCCACTAATGCTCCCAGCATAAGTGGCGTGATCCAGGTCAATAATTTCTCAATACTCATACTTCTCCGCATTGGTAGATAAGGGTCGCAAACTAACTCATTGCGATAAAAGCGGCTGCATTTTGCATTTCGCCATTTCGCAAGAATATGCAGAATCTAGCCTGATTATTTTTTTTATAAAAACCCTTGCCTGGGTATTTATAACTATCCTCAGCCAGCAGAAAAAGCTGCCAGCTGGGGATAAATAAATTGCACGGAGATAGCCATTAAAAGGGTGCTCTAATTTTGCAGTTGCGATAGAATTTCCGGCAGCGAGGTGATGCCCCAGTGCTCGAAGTATTTTCCATTTTTTATCCTGACAATATCGATCACATCAATGCTGATTTTTCGCCCTGTTGCCGGAACGCCCAGCAATGCACCCGTCTGGGTTCCGCTTATCGTTTTGCGAGTAGTAACCAAATCGCCTTCCGCAACCTGCTCATGGATCGTAACATTCATATCCGGTATGGCGGGACGGAGTATTTCGTTGAAAAAGTAGATCATTCCATCTGCACCATTGTTCATGCCAGCGGGTGCAGAGCGGTTTATGAATTGCTCATCGGTCAGCTCTTTGAAGCTGTCAAGCTTGCCTTCTGCTATCACTTCTTGGTTGAAGCGCATTACTACGGTTTTGTTGTCTTCGGTCATCGTTTTCATAGTTAATATGTTTAATGAGCCAAAGATACCGGTGCTGCGAGCCATCAGGTTAGGGATAGGCGGTCAACAACTATGGCACGACGTTCAAATTCATTTGCTGGTAGTCGGTGGGTGTAGTTCCAAAGTGTTGTCTGAATGCTTCTGAGAAACTAGAGTGATTCTGATAGCCAACCTTCATGTAAACGCCCGAGGGACTTTCCTCAAAGGTTCTAAGCAGGCTTGCGGCTAATTCGAGTTTTTTAGTGATTAACCATTTTTGAGGTGTGGTTTGATAAACCTCGCTGAACTTCCTCTTAAATGTCGAAGTACTCATGTGACAAAGAAATGCCAGTTCGTCAACCGTGGTTGGTTGGCCTATATGGCTTTCGACTACTTTTTTGATCTGTAATTCTTGCTTATCGAGGGTTAGGATCTGGATCGAACGAAACTTTTCAGGGCTTGCTTGCAGCATATAGAGTAACAGTTCTTCGATTCTTAGTAGACGGATCTCGGCAGGTAAAAGATTGGTGTTGCGCAGGGAGGGTTGTAAAGATGTTATGAACTGCTGTATGAAAGAATCCTGCTTGAAAATCAGGAACGGCTGTTTGCTGGCTTCCTGAAAAGCGCCCCTGATTAAGTGATCATATTTGATCAGAAAACGGTTAAATACCTCATTACTAAAATAAAAAAGTATGCTGCTGAAATCTTCCGCTTCGGCAAGCAGCTCGGAAGTGAGCACATTCCCGGTCGATAATACAACAAGCTCGCCTGAGTTGACAACCGCCGTTGCATGAGGATAGACAATTGTCTTTTTACCACTGATAAGGAGGTTGATCATATTTTGATTCAGGACAATCCTGTTCCTGACCGTGTCGTGATTGGATGTATAGTAACGGATCACGACTTCATCCGGCCTTGCTGGCGGATCTTCTAACAGATCATCCGGTAAATAGTAAGTTTTCATTTATAATTAATAATTCTCTTCGTGCACGCCTCCGGAATACAGTCGCGACAAATTTAGACTGTGGCTTTCATTCCAAATGTTCCTTTAATTCCTCTCTCAATTGGTGGTAATACCGCAACTTATCATTCAGCATCATCTCCTTTGACCGTTTAGGCCGAATTCGGCGAGCCGGTTCAAAATCTGTTGTAATCACTTTAATCGTGATGATGTCCCCGTCTTTCAACTCTTTGTTTACCCACTCGGGATGTTCATTTGTTTCTGAATTTAGTCCAGAAACTGTCAGATCCAATCCGTCAGGTTCGTTTAGCCGACGCAATGAAGTAAGTATGCATGTAACGACGTGACGATCAGTATCGATCCCTGCCTTGCACAAATGTTCTTCATTTATTTGGACTTCGAAGCCATAGTTCGATATACTACTCATTCCGACACATTTTTAATATTGGAATAAATATTCATTTAATTGAATATGATTCCTATTCAATGAAAGAAAGGCAACGATTAATTAATAATCTATTTAATTCAGTTGTCTGCCTTTTTACCACAACTTGACGGCAACCAAAACGTATTTGAATACGGTGTGAAAGCTTACTGGAAAAAGAACAAGCATCATGCAAATGCTAAACAAATGGCCTGCTTTTTACATTAATCACGTTGTGCTAATTCGTCAAGGTTGATAACCTTGCTTACCTGCACCTGTTCTAAAAAATAGTTGTCATGAGAAACAATCAGCAAAGTGCCCTGATAATGATTGATAGCGCTGATCAGGATTTCAATATTTTGAATGTCCAGATTGTTGGTTGGTTCGTCCAGTATAAGCATATCCGGTGCCTGGTTACTGATTGTCATTACACAAAGCATAAGGCGCATTTTTTCGCCGCCGCTGAGCGTGGCGCAAGGCTTCTCCCAATATTCTTTTGTAAATAAAAATCTGTTTAAGCGCGTTTTGACTTCATGTTCCTGCAATGCACCCGTATTATAGCCTTGCGCTTGCTGGTAAACGGTCAGTTCATTATCGATCAAAGAATAATCCTGATCGATATAAATTGCCTTGAATTCTGCGCGTTGGAGATGTCCGGAGCTCGGTTGAAGATCTCCTAAAATGATCCTGATCAAGGTTGTCTTGCCTGAGCCATTAAGTCCCTTGATTGCAATACGGTCACCGCCCATAATCTGGAAATCAAGTGGTGCTTTCCAAAGTGATTCTTCAAAACCCGCATTCAGATTTTCTGCGGTTACCAGAATTTTTCCGTGATGTAATGCTGAATTGTCCAGGTCCAGTTTCATTTTTCCGGGATCAGGAAGTTGGCTGCGCAATTCGCTGATATCCCTGGATATGGTTCCTATTTTTTCGGCATGCACACCTTTGATTTTGGAAGTGCTTTTCTCCGCACTGTTTTTAAGGGTGTTCATTAAAATCTTTGGCAGGCCAGCTTTTTCCTGTTTTTTCTTGCCGCGAGCATCAAGTTTTTGTTGTTGCTCTATCGTTTCACGTTCCGTCTCCTTTGCCTTCCGCAGCGCCTTTTCCTTAGTTTTTAGGTCGTGGGTCAGCGCAGCATTCTCGGTTGCTTTTTGGTCAACATAAAAATCATAATTACCACCAAACACCGTAATGCCGTCTTTGTCAAGCTCAAAAACAGTATTCAAAAGATTTAATAATGTGCGGTCGTGGCTTACAACAAGTAATGCATTGGTGGTGGAATTGATATACTCATACAAAATGCTTCTGCCTTGGCCGTCCAGATGATTGCTAGGCTCGTCAAGCAGGACGATCTCAGGGTTGTGAACCATAATGCCCGACAGAAAAACCTTTGTTTTTTGCCCGCCGCTTAATGTCTCCATCCGCTGGTTCAGGTCCAGCCCTTCTAGCTTCCAATGTGCCAGGGCCTGCTGGCAACGTTCTTCTATGGCCCAATCGTCTGCAAGGAGCGTGAGATTCGCTTCGGTGACTTTTCCTTCAAGGATTTCTTTTAGCGCATTGATTTTGTCGGCGGCACGCATTGCCTGCGCAATGGTGTATTCATTGAATTGCCCAAAAAGCTGTGGTACGTAATATGGCACAGAATCGGCCTTCACCGTTCCTTCCAATGGCATCAATTTCCCTGAGAGGATTTTCAAAAGCGTCGTTTTGCCAGCACCATTGTGGCCAATGAGCGCAATTTTTTCTTGTTTGTTAATGGTAAGATTTATGTCAGAGAACAAAATGTCCCTGTTAGGATGCGCGTAAGCGACATCATGAATATAAAGCATGATTTCTTTCTTTATTAGCGTGGACAATCTCAGCTGCCGCTGTGGTGGCGCTGTTTTATTTTTCCAAAAAGAAAGATGCTCTTACATGAAGTTTGTGATTGATTGGAGCGTGCAAAGATAAAAAAACAGGATTACATCGTGTCAGTTTTCAAAAAATCCTCGACCGGCAACCTGTCTAAATCAGCTCCTTTTTTGTCTACTTAAAGGCCATACTGCTGTTATACATTACTATCTGAACGTAGGTTTGAACCATTAAATGAATAATAACAGCAGAGTTATGAAAACTAAAACAACACCATATTACCTTCAAAGCTTTTTTCTATTTGTTATCCTGGGACTGGGCGTAGCCAAATCTAATTCCGAAGCATTTGCCGATGCGATACTGGAAGTGGCTGGTTGGATCAATCAATAATTTCAAAATAACTCTTAAATATCAATTACAATGGAAAATCAAATCGTTTTTGCAGCCAAAGCCGCTGCATCAGTTAGTAAGGTTTTGTATACAGGAAAAGTGCACATTACCGGCGGTCGCGAAGGCGCAGCAAAAAGCTCGGACGGGCGCTTGGATATTAATCTTTCTTCGCCTGGAACTTCCGGCCAAGGCACTAATCCGGAACAACTTTTTGCGGCTGGCTGGTCTGCCTGTTTTCTCGGAGCCATGCAAATCAATGCGTCTACTTTGAAGGTCAAGCTTCCTTTGGAGACATCCGTGGACGCAGAAATAGACCTGGCCTCCGGCGATGAAGGTTACGCATTACAGGCCAGGTTGCAGGTTAACCTTCCAGGCTTGTCGCAGGATGACGCCGCTAAGGTTGTGCAGGCCGCGCACCAGACTTGCCCGTATTCGAAGGCGACCAAAGACAATATCAATGTCGAGATCACAGTGGTGGTTTGATGTTGAGTATTCAAAAACAAAGTGATAGAAAGTTAAATAGTAAGCGCAGGCGTGAAACACCTGCGCTTTTTTGCACTTAGTGAAATGAGTGGGGCCGAAAAGAAGCAGGAAAATGAATGAAGAAGAATGCGAAGATAATGTCGAAGAATATGCCAGAGAAAACCCATTCTTTTAGTCGTAACAATTGATTGGAGTCAGCAGCACGGCAACACCGGAAAGTTTGGCCACACCTAGAATGGGCAGGATAGCCGAGTTGCTGGGTGTGCCAGCGGTGCCCATGCTTTATAATTGAATATTCAACTTCGGTATTGTCTAGTTCGAGGTGGAGTTTGTCTAAACCAAGGCATTTGCTCCGTAAACAAATGATGTCTGCATGTATTTTTGAGCTTTGGTAATAAAATTTACATTGAAATGAAAAAGCCGGGGTTAACATTTTACAAAAGCGCAGCGGTTGTGCTAATATTGATCTTTGTGGGACTACAGATCAGCTCACCTGACATTGAAAACCAGCCTGTGACGAGCGAAATTGCGGTCCCTGCGAATGTGAAGAAGATATTGGAGCGGGCGTGTTATGATTGCCATTCCAATGAAGCCAAGGTCGAATGGTTTGATAAGATCGCCCCGGCGTCTTTTGTGGTGGCGCATGATGTCAATGAGGCGCGCTCGCGGTTTAATTTTTCGGAATGGGATAGGAATCCGGCTGGTGTGCAGGAATTATTGCTTTGGGAAATGGTGAATGCGATCGAGCAGGGGAAAATGCCTTTGAAACGTTACCAGCTGGCGCATCCGGGCGGCAAAGTATCTGAATCTGAGCTTGCAGTTTTGAAAAAATATGTGAACACGCTTCCCGGACGGCATAAGGTGGATACATCCCGGATTGTTGCGCAAACTTCGGTGAATCATAAAGCTTCGAGTCAAAAAACGCCGGTTTCCTTAAATGGCATTCCCTATTCTTCGGACTACAAAAACTGGAAGATCATCAGCGTCACCGACAAACTCGATGGGGGCAGCATGCGGATCGTCTACGGAAATGATATTATGGTAAAGGCCATTGAAAAACGCGAACTTCCTTTTCCCGACGGGGCACGAATTGTAAAGGTAGTTTGGGGCAAACAGGCGGAGGATAACGATGGAAATGTGCTGCCGGGCAACTTCCAAAATGCACAGTTCATGATCAAAGACAGCAAAAAATACAGCGCCACCGAAGGCTGGGGATTTGCCAAATTCGATGGTCTAGACCTTAAACCTGCTGGGAAAACCATCCTCTTCGAGCAGACTTGCGCCAACTGCCATCGGCTGCTAGCGCCTGAAAATGATTTTGTATTCAACATTCCAACCAAATAAATTTTACCAAGATGAAATCCACCATTTCACTTTATATCATTGTGCTAGCACTGTTAATGCTGTCCTGCGACGAACGTAATACTGCTACTCTTGCGCCGGAATATTTGTACAATGCCGGAGATCAGAAGGTGATCAAATCCATCATTAACAACAAAAAGGGCACCATTGCAATGCTATATGGAAATGATCTTGCGCTGGAAACTGCTCACGATTCTTTGTCCAAACCAAACATTGGCGCGCATTATACATTGGTAACCTGGAAGCAAAAGCCAATGCCGCAATGGTATGGAACCAATATGAATGGCGAAATTTATTCCATAGAGCATTTGAAAATTGTGCAAAGAAATGAGACGCGATTTGCTTTTGACTATGATTTCCAGACCGGCAAAGCTTATCAGCCCAGCGACGACCGACCGGAAAAGCAGCAGCGGATTGAATTTATAACTTCCCAACAGGCTGCCGTTTTTCCCTAATAACAACTGGAATCGCACATCGACCGCCCGATTTGATATGGTAACAAAAGAAGCTTTCAAAGTCTCAAACAAAATCATCTGGACCAGCTCCATCGTGATCGGTTTACTTTCCTCGGTGCCGCAGCTGGCTTCACACCAGTTTGTGCCTCTCGAAGCGGCTGTGAATGCGGGCATTACAGCTGCATTTGCGGTGATTATGTGGTATTTCAATATTTACATGCTTTCGCAAAAAAATAACCGATCGCAGGGACAGCACATATCGTATGCCAAATTGCTGAATTCACTGGCGTTTGGTCTTGTTCTTATGCTCGGACTGGCTTATATTCAGCAACTTATATTGTCGCACATTGATTTTGGCCCTGCCATGTTGATGGTGGAAGTGCGTGGGATTTTAATCAACCTTGTGTTTTATATGTTCCTGAATATGCTGCAACAGAATTATGAAAATCAGCATGTGAGCATGGAATTGGAGCGGTTTCGAAATGATAATCTGAGTGCGCAATATGACCTTTTGAAACAGCAGGTGAATCCGCACTTTCTGTTTAATAGCCTGAATACGCTCAAAGCAATGGTCGAAACCGGCGATCAGCAATCTGTGGATTTTATATTACGGCTTGCCAACTTTTACCGTTATACGCTGGAAAGCCGCAAGCTGGATCTGATTCCTTTGAAAGAAGAAATGGAGATTCTGAATGCCTATCTTTTTTTGCAAAAAGCCAGGTTTGAAGACGGCTTTATTTTTCAAAACAAGATCGAGGACGCCGTTTTGGACACATTAATCCCTCCATTTACATTACAATTGTTGATCGAAAACTGTCTCAAACACAACATTGTATCACTCAGCCGACCGTTACACATCCGCATTCTCATTGATGGGGACAGCATTGTTGTCGAAAACCAGGTTCAGCTCAGAAAAAATCAGGAAGATTCCCTGGGTGTGGGGTTGAAAAACATTGAGCTCAAATACAGTCATTTATTAAACAGAAAGGTGGAGGTAATCAGCGACCAAAATCTATTTCAGGTTAGACTCCCTATCATTCATGAACATCGTAATCATTGAGGACGAGCTAAAAACAGCCCGGTCCCTTGAAAATATTTTACAGCAACTTCGCCCGCTAGCCAAAATCACGGGTCCTTATCAGAGCATTGAAGAAGCGGTTGAGGCGCTTTCCGCCGGCCCGCAGCCAGACCTTATTTTTATGGACATTCAGCTGGCCGACGGATTAAGTTTTGAGATCTTTAAATCTGTGGAGATTGTTTGTCCGGTCGTTTTTTGTACGGCATATGACGAATACTCGCTGGAAGCATTCAAGCGCAATGGCGTGGATTATGTGCTGAAACCATTCTCGAAAGAAGACATTGCAGGCGCGCTCGGCAAAGTCGACGACCTCAAAAACTTCTTCCAACAAAAAGCAATCCCAGACCTGAGCGAGTTACTGAGCAGGATGGCTCCCCAAGCCGAGAAAACCAGTTTTTTGGTATTTAAACATCAAAAATACACCACTGTCCAGACTGCGCAAATCGCCTTTTTCTACATTAGAAATGAAACTTCAATGATCATGTGTTTCGATGGACAGGAGTTTTCGCTAAATCAGGCGCTCGATCAAATCGCAGGATTAGTTAGCCAAAAGCAATTTTTCCGGGTGAACCGCCAGTATCTCGTTAATTTCTCAGCGATCAAGGAAATTGAGCATTATTTTATGCGGAAACTGTATGTGAAGCTGGTCATAGACACACCTGATCAATTGCTGATTAACAAGGAAAAAGCGCCCTCGTTTCTTGCATGGATGGAAAATCGTTAGCACGTAAAATTTTCACGGCCGTTATGTCTGATTGGCAGTTTCAATGGTCCTGTTCAACCCAAATCTTCTCGTTTTCTGCCGTGTGTGGTCATAAGTTTGGTTCATATTTAAAAATCAAAATCTATGAAAACGAAAAACATTTTGGCCTTAGTGTCAGGCTTATTGTTCATGGCAAACCTCAGCAACGGAGCAGTAAAACAAAAACCAGCCGACGACAAAACAGCAAAAGGCGACGGATTTGTTGTCCTGGAATTATTCACCTCCGAAGGCTGTTCAAGCTGCCCGCGCGCCGATGAGCTGCTAGGGAATTTACAAAAGCAAGCTGGTGAAAAACCGATTTACATCCTGGCTTACCACATTGATTATTGGGATCATCAGGGTTGGAGGGATATTTTCAGCAGCCCTGAAAATACCAAACGCCAATATTGGTATGCAAATAAGCTGAATGCGCAGGTTTACACGCCGCAAGTGATCGTCAACGGCAAAACCGAATTTGTCGGGTCGAATGAGGCGGCTTTGACCAATGCCCTGAGAAATGGTCTCCAAGGCAGCCCGGCCAACACATTAAAATTAACTGGAAAACCAGAAGCAGGAAAAATGGCCATCGCTTACCAATCGTCGGCAAGCAAGAATGTCGAGCTTATGATAGCAGTGGTTCAAAAAAATGCTGAGCGCCAGATTAAACGTGGTGAAAATGGTGGCCGTACATTGCGTCATGTGCAGATTGTGAGACGGTTGCAGTCATTTAAATTGGAAAAGCCAGCAAATGGCCAGGTTAGTATCACCCTGCCGAAAGAATTTATGGAAGCTGAATGGGAAGTCATTGGTTTTCTTCAAGATAAGGCGACAGGCGAAATTTTCGCGGCTGATAAGGTAGATATGAATAATAGAGCAATCTCCGTGGTGCCCGAACCATCGATGAAGTTATGCGAATGATCAACGACTTTCCTTAGTCGCTTTTCAAAACTTTTGCCGGGTTATTCCTGGCTGCTTTCATCGTTTGTGAACCAATAAGAAGGAAAGCCAGGAGCATGACGATGAATGCGCCGCCAAGCATTTCGGTCAGACTGATCGGCTGATGATAGACAAAACGGGTTAGGAGAACTTTGTCGAAGAAAAAGTAAGTAGCGGGCAATGCGATCAATGCTGAAATAAGCAGCAAAGCCAGAAAACCTTTGCATAACAAAAACACAAGACCGGTTTCGCTGGCGCCAAGTACTTTGCGGATGCTAATTTCCTTCAATTTGGTTTCCGTCGTAAATACGACCATACCGAACAAGCCCAGTGAAGCAATACAAATAGCAAGAAATGCAATGAAGCCGATGACTTTGATCATCATTGAAAACTGGCCATAAGCTGCCTCAATCTGTTCGTCATAAAACCGCGCATCCAGCTCATGGACTTTATCCAGTTTTTGCCAAACGGTTTTGATATTTGCGAGCGTGGCCGGCAGGTCTTTGGAGGCAATCTTGACATTGAGAAAACTTTCAGGCTCGGCGGAATAGCGGAATATCACGGGCTCGATCTTGTTTTCAAGAGTGCCATAATGAAAGTCTTTGAGCACACCGACAATGACAAGTTTGATTCCTCCAACGTCGACGATCTCACCCAATGCTTTTTCCGCATTACGATTTGCTATGTTAAAACGCTTCAATACTTGCTGGTTTACGATGATCTCGCTTTCTTTTCCTTTTCCAGGTCGCAGCTGAAAATTTTTTCCCGCAACAAATTTGTGATCGTGAAGCGGCAGATAATGTTCATCGACTGTGTTCAGCCAGACAACCGCCGAGTCGCCATGATATTTCAAACCTGTGCCATGGATGCTGCCGAGGCTGGTGACCATCATGGATTTGGAAATTCCTTTAACAGCCGGGATCTGTGACAACTCTTTGGCAACAAGTGCGCCATTGTTGCCTTTGAGCTTGATATTGACAATGTTATCTGTCGTAAAACCCAGATCAAATGACAGAAATCCTTTGTATTGTGTGTAGCCAACCACCGTTGCGGCTATGAATATGAGCGATAATGTAAACTGGGTCACGATCAATGCTTTGCGGATGCCGATCCGGCGGAAAATTTTTAAGCTGGACGCGTCTTTCATCACCACCAGCGCATTGATCTTTGAAAAAAATACCGCGGGTAAAAAACCGGCGATGATGCCGGTAACGGCCGCCAGCAGGATAAAAAGTATAATGGTTTTAAAAGAAATATCAAGCGTGAGCAGTTCGGGAATATTCTTGTCGAGCCCGAGGAATTGTTTTCTCAAGACCAAAAACAGGGCAAATGAAAATACCAGCGCGAGCAATGCAATGATGACCGACTCCGCAATAAACTGGCCTAATACATGACTTTTTTGCGCACCGATGATCTTTCGAATGCCGACCTCCCGCGACCTGCGCATCGAGCGTGCAATGGAGAGATTGGTATAATTGAAACATGCCGAAAGGATGATCACTAGTGCCAGTCCACCAAGTATCCATACCGTGATCGGGTCAACGGCGGGCCCCACATTGTTAGAGAGTGAGCCGGCCATGATAATCTCTCCAACCGGCTGCAGAGAGACCCATACTTTGCGGTTTGGCAATGTTTTGTTTTCCTGGACACTAAGTCTGTCTAGCGCGGGCTGTATGGTCGCCGGATCGACTTTGCCTGGGAATGTAACGTATACATAATTCGACCAGATATTTGCCCAGCTGTGAAGATCGGAATCCGTGTGATTGCCATCCAGCGTCGAAAATGAAACCAGCGCGTCGAAATCGATGTGGGACAATGCAGGAATGTCTTTTGCGACGCCGGTCACCACGAAACTGACGGTGTCAACTTGCACTGCTTTGCCCAGTGGCTCGGCATTACCGAACATTTTTTTAGCGGTTTTTTCGGTGAGGACCAGCGAATTGGGATTTTTGAGAGCAGTTGTGACGTCACCTTTAAGGAGGGGAAACGTAAAAATTTTGAGAAAAGAATTGTCAGCGTAAGTTGCCTGCAATGGAAACGTGGCATCGCCGACTTTCACATCGCCCGAAAACTCCCGCCGGATTATGGTAACATCTTCAACAGCAGGAATTGCCTCTCTAATCTTTTCGCCAACTTCTACCGAAGTTGAAGCCAGCTTCAAGTCAGAGGTTTGCCCTTTTTCCAACGTTTTAGTAATCACCCGGTAAGTTCGGTTTTTCTTTCCCTGAAAATCGTCATACGAATAAAAATCAGTGACAATGGAGATGACCAGCAACCCAACTGACATGCTGACTGCGAGTCCGATAATATTAATCAATGAAAACAATTTATTACGGACGAGGCTTCGCCGGGATGTTTTGAGATAGCTGCCGATCATGATCCAATGAATGAAAATGTTGAAGAACTCTATTTTTCGGATGGTATAAGGTCTCAAAAACTTGATCACATCGATCGCGTAGATCAGCCGGGCTTTTCTGGCGCCTTTTTGCTGCACATTCCTTTCAAAATATTCGTTAAGGTCGCCTTCAAGATCTTCCAGCAAGCGCGGGCGGCAGTACCAATGCAGAAAACGGGTCGCCCAGCGCGGGGGTGTGGCTTTTTCTTTCTGTTTCATATCGAACCTTCCAGGTTAAAGCCGGGGATGTTGCGCCAGATGTTTTCGCGTATTTCTTTCGCTTTCAATAACGCGACCTTGCCGGTGTGGCTCACTTCATAGTAGCGTTTCCGTTTGCCGCCGCGCGTGCTGGTAGCATCACCAAGCCGGCTTTTTGCCAGTCCTTTTTCTTCCAGCCGGTTGAGTACGGAGTGTACCACGCCGAGTTTGGCACTGCGACCGGAGAATTTTTCGAGCTCATCGCAAATGGCAACACTATATGCTTCGCTGGCCAGGGAAGCGATTGTGAGTAATACCAGTTCTTCAAATTCGCCCAGATTGGCTCCTTTCATGGATAATGGGTTTATTAAGTATATTGTCACGAAATGTATGTATTATCATTTATTAATTCATGTTTTGTATGTAAAATAATTTTTATAAAGCAGCTTTATGTATTTGAAAAGGGATAATCTTACTCGCTCCGTAAGCTTCTTACGGGGTTTATCAATGCTGATTTAATGCATTCTGAAAGGCCAAATAAGCCAAGCGTCCAATAAAGATCGCGATGCCGGTGAAAATCCATAATAACGATCTCAGTTTGTTCTCAGATAGGAAGCAAACTCACTTAAATTGATTAGCGGAATTTGTGAGTGGAACTTTGCATTGATAACCTTGATCGTTTCATTGGCAATGACAGCGTTTCCAATTGCAGATGGGTAAATTCCATCGCTTGAAAAGAAATTCCCGCCTGGCTTTCCACTGATTTTCATACCATCCTCTGTCACGTAACTGCCTTCTGAAATCTTCGCGTACAAAGCTTCAAGATCCACGACCAGCAATTTTTTCTCATTTGCTTCTTGGCGGATACGTTTGTTGGTAGCGGTAGGTGTTCCCCATTCCTGGCGCTCAGGATTGAATGGCGTTGCGTATTACTTTTGCCAATCGTAATAGGCTAAATGCTTGAAAGCCGGCAATGTATAGACGATTCCCTGAGCACCCGATCTTTGCGCCAGTTCAGCCACATTGATAGCAAGCGCAGACGTTTCAGATGATGCATTCTGCCAGTCCATGCCCTCAGCTTTGTTTTTCAAGTTCAGTTCAGTCCACAAATCAAATCCAAAGCTGGACAGCACAATTGCTGGCTTTTTGGAGTTCAGACTCTTGTTTAACAGGTCCCAATAACTATCCCTGTATTTGTCAGCATTGGGTTGCATGCGCCAAAAAAAGATCATATCCTCTGTCCAGCCACGGCCGTCGTTGCCATAGATCCATCCATTTTCTTTGGGTGAAAGCGTGCCGCTAATTCCTGCGTGATCGACCTTGGGCTCAGACATGTTTTCAACATCCCCGCCAAGATATGGGACCAGTTCAGGGACGTGGCTCCGTGATATTATCGCCAGGTTATTACTCACCTCAGACCAGGATGGCTGGCTACTCGTTTTGTTAACCACCAGATATCCGGTTCCATTCCCATGTTCGAGGTCAAACAATGGCGATTTGAAATCCTTTAAAGCCATCTGACGCGCCACCAGATTGGGAAAGGCAGTTTGTTGCCCTGCCCTGTACAACCCTCCATCCGTCCAACCTGATGACATTCCATCTCCAAAAGCCAGCAAAGGCGTATTTGTTCCTGTCAAATTGAGATTACCGTTATTAAAGGGACGCAATTCCTTTTTGAGCCACGGAAGTAACGGGCTCTCCATTGGAGCTTTCGAAACTTCGCCGTCGATAAAGCCAACATCAATGTATCGTTTCAGAAACGCCGGATCTGGCATCTGCCCAGTGTTTGGAATACTTGGTGTAATGCTATCCGTAATCTCCTTTTCAACTTCTATTATTTCCGCAGACTTGCGGCATGATAAGGTACAAGCAAAACAAACGGCACTCACAAAAATGGATGTTCGCAGAAACTTCTTCATACAACTTATAAATAATAGAGGCTGAACGCATTATGTAACCAAAGCTAACAAAATAATTTAATACACAGCCTATTCCGACCTGTTAAAAACAGGGGAAAACTTGTGGCTCTTTTGTTTGAGTCTGACGGACACAAGCACATTGTGTTCAGGGAAGTTACCTGGAAGGATTAGGCTAGGGTAAACAACAAAGAGGGCGCCCCTGACGCCCTCTTTGTTGTTTATTTACTTGTAAGCTGGATGCTGCCGGAGGTTTGGATTTACGTCCAGTTCATCTTGTGGAACCGGGAATGCGTAGTGCTTTTCTTCCGGTTTAAAATTGGTAATTCTTTTGATAATAGCATTCTGACGCTTTAAGTCAAAAAAGGCATGGCCTTCTTCGCAAAGTTCCCAGGCGCGCTCCTGAATGATGGCGTTTCTTAAAGATTCTTTGGTCATCGAACCGGGTGTTAAAAGTGCAAGTCCTGCTCGTTCCCGGACAGCATTAATGCCTTTAACAGCCGCAACGCTAGGCCCTTTTGCTTCATTTTCAGCTTCTGAATGCATTAAAAGCACATCGGCATAGCGGGTAAGCGGCAGGTTTGTAGCATAATCGCCTGTG
The DNA here is from genome assembly GCF_021390515.1 of Dyadobacter sp. CY326. GTDB lineage: Bacteria > Bacteroidota > Bacteroidia > Cytophagales > Spirosomataceae > Dyadobacter. The sequence continues at coordinate 321,583 of NZ_JAJUXI010000008.1, read as the reverse complement.
CCCGTTGCTTTGTTGTCGTCCTGGTTAATCAGTTTGTTAAAATGCGGCAATGTGATCGTCTTAGGATATTCGTAGACAGTCCCATTTCCACGGATGTCAGGATAAGAAACAACAAATGTTTTGGTACGTCTCTTATCTTTTGGATCCATTGAATTGAAGAATTTCTCTTCGGCAACCAATGAGGACCAGCCATCCAATCGCAGCTGATTTCCGCTGCGTATTGCTGTAAATGTTGGAAAGTCCTTTCCCAGACCAATCCCGCTTTCGAGTTCGAGACTGAAAATGTATTCTTTTCCATGCTCATTGGCGAGGGTGAAAACATCGTCATAACGCGCATGCAAGCCATAGCCATACGCAGCATTGTTAATGATCTTGTTGGCTTCGTCAGCGGCCAGTGCCCAGTATTCCGGTTTGTTCCAGGGTTTTCCGGCTCTGGTCAGATAGGCCTTTGTTAACATTGTCTGTGCGGCACCGGCGGTTGCTTTCCCAATGTTTTTCCCGGTTTGTGTTGCTGGTAAAACAGATAAGGCATACTTAAAATCATCAATAATCAATGTCCAAACCTGGTCATCGGTATTTTCATTAGACGGATAAAGTTCTGTCGAGTTTTCCACCACAACATAAGGCACGTGATCGAAGAAGCGAACAAGCGTCAGGTAGGCTAATCCACGTAGGAATCTTGTTTCGGCCAGGATCTGATCTTTGTTTGCAGGATTGGCATAGGTCACCTGATCGGCATATTGAATCACTGTATTGGCGCGGTTTACCATTTTAAAAAGCCCACTCCAAAGTTGTTTGAAGCCCGTAGAACTTGGTGTCCAAGTATATTGGTCGAGCTCCGTGCGCCATGCTTCGCCGGAGTTATTTGGCCAGGAAGACTCGCCCGGATATTCGGCTGCAAGCCATGCTTGCCTTCCATAGACTTCAAAGGCATGCATCGCATTGTATACCGAAATAACGCCGGCCTGCATATCCGCTTCTGTTTGATAGAAGTTTTGCGGCGTCAGCGCATCGAAAACCTTTTCTTCTAAAAAACTCTCATGACAGCCAAACAGGCTGGTCACAAAAATTGCAGAAGATACCCATATTTTAAGATTTGTTTTCATATCTGATTTTGTAGCAACATTGATAAATTAAAAGCCCACATTAACCCCAACCAGGAATGTTCTGGCGGCAGGGTAGGCGTTATAGTCTACGCCGAGTTGAAGGTTGTTGTTTCCTGGTGAATTTACTTCGGGATCAAATCCGGAGTATTTTGTAAAAGTCAGCAGGTTCTGGCCTGACACATACACACGGCAGGAACTAATGCCTTTGGACGGTTTGAAAGTGTAACCCAAAGATGCAGTCTTCACACGCAAGAATGATCCGTCTTCAATCAGCCAGGACGATTGTACCAGGAGCGGATTTACAGTTACGCGGGCACGTGAAATATTGGTGTTCGTATTGGTCGGCGTCCAACGGTCAAGAATCTCTCTTCTTTGGTTTCCCCAAGGTCCGGAAACATTGCTTTCTGCACGCTGAATGTTCAGAATGTCGTTTCCATAAGTTCCTTGCATGTAGACTGAGAGATCGAAACCTTTGTAAGATAAATTGTTGGACCATCCGAATATAAAATCAGGATTTGGGTCACCAACGATCATCCGGTCTTCGGCCAGGTTAATAGAGCCGTTTCCATTGCGATCAACGAATCTTGCATCACCTAATTTATCGTTACTGGTTGACCTTGGTCCTCTGTCAAGCTGATCCTGATCCTGGAATACGCCATCGTATTGCAGCAAATTCCAAACGCCAACCGGCAGACCGGGTGCAAGCCAGCTTCCGTTCACTTTTAAGTGGCCCGAAAGTTCGCCCTGTGAAGTAGGGGTGTAGCCTGGAATTTCAAGCACTTTATTGCGGTTCATCGACCAGTTTGCCTGGGAGTTCCATTTGAATTCCTTCGCGAAGATTTCACCGCCAATACTTAGTTCAAGTCCTTTGTTTTGCAGACTTCCAACGTTTCTGAAAATAGAAGCAAAACCGGAAGTTTGCGGAATGCTAATGTTCCAAAGCAGATCTGTCGTCTTTTTGTAATAATAATCAGCTACGAAATTCAGGCGATTGCCAAAAAGATCGAGGTCGATACCAAAATCCGTGGTTGCCGTCGTTTCCCAACGCAGATCCGGGTTCGCAATGTTGCCGGGTGCCAAGCCTGAAACGAGCGCACCGCTTAGGTCATAGTTGAATACACCTAACCGGGCCAGTGACTGATAATTTGAAATATTCTGGTTACCCGTTTTACCAAAACTCGCACGCACTTTCAAATTGCTGATCGCCTCAATTGATTGAATGAAAGATTCTTCCGACAGTTTATATCCGACCGCAACGGATGGGAAAAATGCCCATTTGTTGTTAACGCCGAATTTCGAGCTGCCGTCTGCACGGCCGGTTAGGGAAAGCAGATATTTGTTGTTAAAAGTATAATTGATCCTTCCCAGATACGAAACCAGCTTGCTTTGGTTTTTATATGAATCCGGGCTGGTAAATGCAGCGCCGGCATCCAAATTATCGGGTCCATACAAATCAGTCAGGAAGTTGCTTGAATAAGCGCTGAACTGCTGGTCCCTGTCCATTTGCAGCGTATATCCCGCAACAGCATTGAATTGATGCTTATCAAAAGTTTTGTTATAACTTAAAATGTTCTCGTTCAAATAAGACGAGGAACGGCGGTTCGACTGGCCTGCACGACCATTTGAATTGAAACCATTGACTGTTTGACGTGGCTCATAGGTTTCGCGGCTTGCGCTTGACATGTCTGTTCCCAAAGAAACTTTCAGCGACAAATCCGTGATAATGTTCCAGGTAAACGCCATTGTCCCTAACACGCGGTCTACGTTCTGAAAATCCTTTTGGAACAAAACAATGGGCACAGGATTGTGAACCGTAGATCCGCCTGGTGTTGGATTTAGGCGTGTATAACTGCCATCCTGTTGGAAAATGGGCACGGTTGGAGGCATAATGAGCGCAGCATTTACCGTGTTCGCATTTCCTCCGCCATCACCTTCCGAGCGACCGTTGTTACCCCAAACTTTGCTTGCTGTAAGATTGGTGCTCAACATCACGTTTTTGCTGAGTTTTGTATCAATGTTCGCTCTGATAGATGCCCGTTTGAAATCAGAATTTTTCAACACCCCTTTTTGGTCAAAATAACTTCCTGATACGGCAATTTTAGTATTGTCATTACCGCCTGAAATGCTCAGCGTATGATTCTGGATGGCTGCTGATCTGAAAATTTCATCTTGATAATCAACTCCTTCGCCGAGTGAGGATGGATCAGGGAAATTGTAAAGATCCGTCGCATTTGGATATGCAGGCGTCGCTACGCCATCATTCGCTCTGGCTTCATTGACCAATGTTGCAAATTCCCGGGCATTCATCATATCCAGCTTTTTAATCACTTTTTGCACTCCATAATAACCATCGTAGGTTACGGAAGTTTTTCCGGCTTTGCCGCGTTTTGTAGTGATAAGCACAACGCCATTGGCACCCCGCGAGCCGTAAATGGCTGTGGCCGAAGCATCTTTCAAAATTTCCATGGAAGCAATGTCGCTCGGGTTTATCGAAGCAAGCGGGTTCTGCCCCGCACCATTGCCACCCGCCGTCCCGCCGGCCGTAATTGGATATCCGTCAATAACATACAATGGTTCGTTACCGCTGCTCAGCGAATTCCCACCACGAATCCTGATCGAAACCCGCCCACCCGGAGCCGAGGAGCCCTGCGTTACCTGAACGCCCGCAGCGCGTCCCTGTATGGCCTGATCAAATGAAGTCGTTGGCAATCTTTTCAGGTCTTCTGCCTTAATAGAGGAAATAGAACCGGTCAGGTCACTTTTTCGCTGCGTTCCGTAACCCACAACAACCACTTCTTCCAATGCTTTATCATCGGTTTTGAGTGTCACATCCAATGTTGTTCTGCTGCCTGCTTCTATTTCCTGGGTCAGATAGCCAACGTAGGAAAACACGAGTATGCTGCCAGTTTCTGTAATTTCAATCTGATATTCTCCGGATGTATTGGTGGTTGCACCTTTCGATGTTCCTTTTACCACAATGTTCACACCCGGCAGCGCTTCGCCTTTTTCATCTGTCACTTTTCCGTTCAATGTTTGCAAAACAGCGGGTTTCTGGGCAGATAATGCACGCGCTTCTTCTCTTGGTTTTTCTTTCTTTTTTATAACAATGTTCTTTTTGAAAACCTTATACGAAAGCGGCAAGTCGGCAAAAAGCTGGTCAAGAGCCTGGTCGATCGTTGCATTTTTCAGGTTTACCGAAACGAGCTGTGCAGAAGGCAAATCCAGCTTGTCGTACAGGAAAAGATAGTCAGTCTGGCTTTCAATGGCCGTAAAGGCTGCTTCAATGGAAATATTCTTGCTCTCCATTGAAATTTTCTGGCTGTACCCGGTGGCAGTCACCTGCGACAGGGTTGCCATAAGAAATAGCGTTACCAGTTTCATAGTCAAAAAGAGTTTGGCTGGTATGGCTAACCGGTTAGATAGTCCACGCCGGAGTAAAAATATAATTATCATATATTTGTGAAATTAGGTTATACGTTAATCGCTTCGAAATAGGATTTTAATGGACTGGCCTAAGTTTGCGCAGGGGAGATGTTTGCTGCATTTTCCCTGTTTTTTATTTCAGGCCACATATTCACGTCGGCGGCTTTCTCGATCTTCTCATATCTTTTTCGTTTAGTAGTTTAAATCTTTGAACGTAATAGCATATACGTTAATGTTGCTTTGTAGAAACAATAACCCGACTGTCTTCCATCCTGCATGCAACACCCATATAATTTAGCATTTGCAGCAACTCCGAAATGTTCACATCCATCGGGATTTTTCCCGAACACTGCCTCACGGGAACGGTGCCTTCATAACGGATCTCCACATCATACCACCTGGCCACCTTTCTCATAATTTGCGGAATGCCGGCATCCCGGAAATAAAACAGACCCTTTTTCCAGGCAATGGCTTCTTCAACATCCACCATATGCGTTGTAATTTTTCCGGATGCACCAACGGAGGCCTGCTGGCCAGGTTTCAGCCGTTGGTTAATGTGTTTATTTGTTAGGGAAACAGAGCCTTCCACCAACGTTGTTCTGGAAATACTGTCGTCTTTGTAAGCCATTACATTGAAGCTTGTCCCCAAAACCTCCACCTCAGTTTCCCCGAAACGGACTTTGAATGGCCTGCTTTTATCTTTTTGCACTTCGAAGAAAACTTCCCCGGTAACCTCAACCATCCGTTCGTCTTTTGCGAAAGCAGCGGGATATTTTATAGACGATAAAGCGTTAAGCCAAACCTTACTTCCATCCGGAAGGAAAATCTGATATTGGCCACCTTTCGGTGTCGAAAGCATGTTGATCTGGTTCAGAGGCAGATCATTTTCGTTGTCTGCCGAACTGTAAACCAGCTGGCCATTCTCTTTTTTACTGATTTTCGTAGCGCCCTGTGTTGCCAGTAATCCGTTGGCTGCACTATCCAGAATGATCGTGGAACCGTCTGCCAATGTTAACAAAGCACGGTTGCCTCCCGGCGGCAAGTCTTTAACCGCAGCTTTGACAATTGTGACCTGCTCCTTTGTTTTGGCTAGTTTGAATTTATAAAATGCACCAAATCCAATCAGCAGCACGACGGCCGCCGCGGCTAAACGCCACACACCAAAAAATCTTGCCTGGAGTGGTCCATCATCCTCTGAATCGTCGTCATTAACAAGATCAGGTTCAATTATGGAATTCAGGATTTTGTCACTTGTCTGTTTTGTGAAAAAAACGTCATCAATGCGCTGGTTTTTCCAAAATTCTTCCAGCAACGCACTGAGCTGTTCATCGTGTTTTGCTTCCCGTATCATTGACATTAACTCTGCCGTCTGCTCGCTGGTAGCATCTCCGGAATAGTACAGATTGAACAAATAAATTAATCTCGTAGCATATTCATCCATAGAAAACAGTCATGCAGGCCATACAAGCATTGCGTCTGCATACAAGACAAAAAGACTGTTAAAACGGAGGCATTGAAATATGAATATTTTTAAAAAAATTTGAACATAATCAACAATGTGCTGATTGTCAGATTCTTACGAATGTAGCAAGTGATGGACTCAGTAGAAATTTGCAGGTATTTTTTTACAGTTTTCTGTGAAATGCTAAGACGGTTAGCGATTTCAGCATATTGCAAACGTTCATGACGGCTCAGCAGATAAACCAATTTTTGTTGCTTTGGAAGCTGATCAATGGCTTGATCAACAAGACTGTATCGCTCGTTGTCTTCGCTCGATTCTTCCGGTTGCGTTTCTAAATTCCAGACATCCAAGTGGGAAGTGAGCGCCTTTTCATTTGCTATCTTTTTAAGACAGTTCAGCGCATGGTTTTTGGAAATGACAAGCAGATATGCCTGGAAATTATTGATTTCGCCAAGTGAGGCTCGGTTTGTCCAGACTTTCAGGAACACATCCTGCACAATTTCCTCAGCAAGCTCGTCAGATTTTAAAATGTGAAAAATATACGATCCCAGTTTATGATGATACTTATTGAACAAGGCTCGGAATGCCCTTTCATTGCCGCTGGCGACTTGCTGCAATATTTCTTTTTCACCATTGAGTAGAGCCGGATATGACATTTTAGGAGACGTAAATATTTAGGCATCACAAATCGAAACTAGATGTAACATAACAAATGTAACCTTTAATTGACAAATATTTTACATTTAAAATTGGTATATCAATACTTGAAAAGCATGTAAATCAAAATTATCATGCCTTCCGAAGGATCTTCTCCATCTTTCTGCCTTTCGCCAGTTCGTCGACCAGTTTGTCCAGATATCGTACTTTTCGGGTAAGCGGATTGTCAATCTCCTCAATGCGATAGCCGCAGATTACGCCGGTGATCAGGTCTGCATTCTGGTTCAATTCTGCCTTCTTGAAAAATGTATCGAACGTTACTTTTTCGTCGACCAGGCCTTTCAATGTTTCTTCGTCAAAGCCAGTCAGCCATGTGATTACCTGATGCAGTTCTTCTATGGTCCTGCCTTTGCTTTCAACTTTTGTAATGTAGTGGGGATACACTGACGAAAAGGTCATTTTAGCCATCCGCTCATTGTGTTCAGGTGTTATCTGCATACTTTTTCGTGCAAGTTGAATTCAATTGTAATCAAGAATAATTTATTGCTTGAATGAAGCGAAAATAAATATGGTGCTTGCCCAATTTACAGTCACATCACCTGTTATATCTCAGAATAAGTTACCGGATGAAGCAGATAAATGTCTGCTCTTAAAAAGTTATGTGCATATTCCGGGAGGGCATTTAGCTTTACCCACTCAGGATCAGCACTAAACGCTTTCCAATGTGCATCCCGCTCTACTTTATTGTCGAATGAAGTCATATAGATCAGGCTGGGCAATTTGCTGCCAGCTTTGACTTTTCCGCAAAATACCGTGTTGAAACCAAGGCGTTTGAAAATATCAAGCTCACCATTATTAAACTGGCTTATTTTATTGTCATGCAGTTTCTCACTGGCTGCTTCATATCTCCGAAGTTCATAAATCCTGTCAGCAGCGTCTGATTTTAGGTCGGGCACTTTAAGCAACGGCATTCCAGAAATCGATTCCATGAGAACGGATTCAATGCCCTTGAACACCGGGTTGTCAAAGCTTGTGTTAAGATAGTCATCGCCCGCAGCTAGAAAGGTTTTATCATTTGCCATCTTCTCCGCCAAGGATAAAAATTGGTCTGCCGACTTAAATGGTATCAGCACATAGATCAGCGAATCGGCATCGCTGGCAGGTTTGAAAACGCCAACTTTTCCGATGCCGGCACGGTGAAGTGCTGGGAGGTAAGCCTGTTTTAGAAACGTTTCCAGTCGCTCACGCTGGCTGCTGTCTTTGACATGATAAGTTTTCAGCTCATAAAGTTCCCGTTTCTTTGCAAAGCCCGAGGCCTGGCCTAACGATATGATCACTAATAATACGCTTGCAAAAAGTCCTGATAATCTCATTTTATACATGTGGTTTAGTTCTTTGTTTTTATTTAGTGATCTTGACTTTTAGTCAAAACGCTTCATCCGTTATGACAAATTACACCAGGTTTTTTGTTGATCTAGCAATTTTTGGATTTTTTGTTTCAACCGTTGTCAATGAACTGATTTAATTCCGTTGACCATTTTAGCTCTCGGTTAATGGTTTTGCAAAACAAATACTTAATTTAATTGCTTTCAACTACAACGCTTGGTTACAGCGGCAAATACCCAATCCAGGCGACACGACACAAGCAGTTTATGAAAAGAATTGTTCACATTACTCCGACCTTGCCTCCTGCAATAAACGGCTTAGGCGATTTCTCATTCCTGCTGTCGCAAACCCTGGAAGAGCTGTATCCATCGGAGGCGTTTTTTTTGGTAAAAGATTTACCCCCCGGCAATAAGGCCGGTCAGGTAACGGAGTTTAGCGCTGCTGATTTTTATACAAAGCTTTCTGATTGCCGGCCCGATGTAGTTATGCTGCATTTCGTAAACTACGCTTACCAGGAAAAGGGACTTCCATTTTATATGCCTAAGGCATTAAAAAAACTAAAACAGCATACCAATTGCAAAGTGCTGGTTTATTTTCATGAGTTGTATGCAACCAGCACGAGTATGTTGCGCACGGCTTATTACACCACTTACCTGCAAAAAATTATAGTCAAGCAGCTTTATGCCTTAGCCGACCAAACTTTTACCAACTGCCAGCTTTATAAAGTGTTATTATCGGAGTTGTTAAAAGGCAAACCCAATACGTTAATCGTTACCGGCTTATGCGCTAACATACCGGAGGCTTATTATAACAAAAGCATTCGAAAGGAAGATGCCGCAATGGTAATTTTCGGTTCGCAATCATCAAGGGCGAGCATCTACGGCAATCCATTATTCAACAACGTTATTAAGAACGCCGGCATTCAAACCATTTATGATATTGGCGCAGGCCATATGAGCTACACCGGCGCTCAGGTGCAATTTAATGCCCTCGGCAAACTACCCGCCGAAGATATTGCTCCTTACCTTAACCGCTGTGCCTATGGTGCGCTCGATTATCCGCCGCATTTGCTGGGTAAATCAGGTATACTTTCGGCGTATGCGGCTTATGGTGTAATGCCCATTAATTTTAATGCGATTAAAGAAGAGATCCTGGATGGGCTAACCAATGGAGCGGATTACTTTGACACGGCATCGGCGTTGCCGGTAAAGGATGCAGAAGCAGCACGCACACGCTTGCTGGCCTGGTATAAAAAACGGAATCAAAAAAGTATAGCAACAAGTGTTATTCAAACGCTCTAACACCATGGCCAACACCATAAAATGCAAAACTTTGCTGGGTCAGCGAGGGCTCGATTTTTCTATTGCCTGCCTGCAAAGCTTTGTTCAGCAGGCCGAAGACATTATAATGCTTGAGATATACGAAGACGGCTCCATTACCGGTGCCGATGAGCAAAAACTGCTCACCGCATTACCCGGTTCGACCATTGTACGTAAAAGCGTTCGCACTCCCATTATAGAACAAAAACTGCAAGCTTACACGCTTTGTAAAAAATTCAGGGAGGAAAATGTGTTGGCACAAAAGCTATTTGATGTTTCCTTGTATAATGATGATGATATTTTTTTTATCGATAGCGATATCTTCTTTTTTCAGCCGTACAAGCTTCCGAATTTTAATGGCACTCCCACTTTTATGTACGATACGCAGAACGCCATTTCGTTCAACCCGGTAAACTTTTTCAAATTCAAACACACACTCTTTCCTAAAATAAACACGGGAATCATTTACTTTCCACGTCAGGCTTTTGATCTTGACTTTTTGGAAAACTTGCTGAAAGACCCGGCATTCAGCAATGGCCTGGCTATCTTTAAAGTGTGGGCCGAACAAACGTTATGGGCTGTACTCGCATCTGCCGGTAATAGAGTAAATTACTTTAACCCCAATCAAATTATTATGGCTACCGACCACACTTTGGTAAACCATAATACGATTGCCGTGCACTTTGTATCATCCTATCGGCAGCAGTATGATAGCTTAAAAGATTTCAAACCAGCAGCATCAAATGGTCATACGCCCGTAACTTTAAGCAATGCGGCCAAACCGCTGAACCGCATTGCCTTTTTTACCGAACGACTGGCTAAAAAGTTGAAAAATATAGGTAAGTAAAAAGCGTTTGGATTTCCTGTCAGTGTGTGCTTTATCGTTTTAGTATTTTCAAACTTTGCGTGTGCGTAGCGGTGCTGACCCGCAGGACGTACATTCCGGTTTGTTTTTGAGTCACCGGGATTGTTTCCTGGTGCGTACCAGTTTCGGCAGTTACCACTTTATCCAGGATCGTGCGACCGGAGACGTCCAGCAACTGCAACCTCACTTTTTCTCCCTCAGCTCCTTCAATGTTAACAGAAAACTGATCATCAACCGGATTAGGATAAGTAGTAGCATTAAATGCAACATTCGGGGTTTCTTCTTCAACTGCATTTTCATCCATATTAGTACCACCTACCCTGAAGAGAGCTTCCTCGGCTGGCGAACCGGGGGTATCAGGATAATAATAGGGGTTAATCGACATCTGCAAAGCTCCGGAATTTCCTCCTGCAATATACCGGCCGTTGCCGTAAGAAATGGTATTCAGGTGTTTATAGGTGGATGATGAAGGGTTTGACCAAAATGTGTTCGGTATAAATCTTACAATCCTACCGTTAGTCCCGGTAATCACAAAATGGGTATTATAAATAATATCTGTATAGTCACTCTTGCCTATCGCAACATTAGGGGTTAGCGGTGTCCACTTATTGCCGTCGGACGAGGTAAGGATGGTGTTATTTTGTCCAACCGCAATCCATTGGTTGTGTCCAAACGCGACACCGTTGAGGTGGTTTGTAGTGCCACTGTAACGGTACGACCAGGTACTGCCATCCGGCGACGTACCAATAAGACCGTAGGGTCCCACGAGCACGAACATTCCGTTACCATAAGCCACGGTCTTGATGGAGTAAAGGACCTTATTAGTCGATTTCTTCCAAACCAGTCCATCGTAAGACCACATTATAAGGCCATGGAGCCCCACTGCCACGAACCTTCCATCGCCATATGTAACGCCGATGAGATTTTGTCCGAATTCGACCTGGCAATATGTCCAGTTTTTACCATCCGGCGAAGTCTGGATCAATGCATCGGCTCCTACGGCCACAAATAGGTTATTTCCAAAAGCTACATCATTAATGGATTTTGCACCGCCAACCAGCTTTACCGTTTGCCCGACCGTATAGTTAATTCCGTCAGTTGAGACAATCGCGAGGTTTGTGTTCCCTAGTCCCGTCGATCCATTGTCCAGCGGCGCACTTCCAACCGCCACGAAATTCCCGTTTCCAAACGCCGAGCCATTGATCTGCATATTTCTGAGATTGGTGGTTAAAGAGGACCACGAATAACCGTTATTATACGACGACCGAAACGTTCCCACCCCACCGACAGCCAGAAATGAATTTTGCAGAAAACGGACGCGGTTAAAATTCCAGGCAGATCCGGTTGGCTTGGGCGCATCACCCCAGTTAATGCCATCGGGAGACACTAATGCCACGTTTTTATTAGAACAAACGGCCACGAAACGGCCATTCGACGGATTGCATTCCACGCCACTCAGGGATAATGTTTTGTCCTGGTATGGATCGGGCGTCCAGTTTTTACCATTGTCTGAATGCAGGATTGTTCCCTTGTCACCTACGATCACTGCCCTTCCATTAGAGCTACCCCTTACAGCCCGCAACTCGTTAACGGTGCCCGATCCGCTCACTGACCAGTCTACGGCAAAGGCAGAAGACGTTTTGATCACCCCTTGCGATCCCACAGCAATAAAAGTGTAATTCACATAAGCAACATCATTCAGGTTATCCACGCCACTTGGCCGCGGTGTCCAGTTCTGGCCGTCTGGCGATGTCAATAATGCGCCTGCTGAGCCTACGATCACGAATGATTCGTAGCCAAAAGTGACACTCCTGAGAATCTGCCCGGTGCCCAGCGATTTTGTACTCCACGAAATCCCGTCCGGCGAAGTAAGGATCATGCCCTGACTGCCGACGGCAACAAAAAGGTTGTGGGCAAAAACGATTCCGTATAATGTGCCATTGTTGCTTAGGCCGGACTGCTGCGTTTCCCAGGTTGCGCCGTTTGTAGAAGTGCGGATGATGTTATTTGCACCCACTGCAACGTATTTGCCCGCTCCATAGGCCACGTCATGAAGCTGTTGCTCCGGGGTCAGTGTTAAGCCTGTCCAAACTGATTGAGCATCTGCTGTGAAGATTTCTAATATTAATAAAACAATTGTCAGTGTGTGAATGAAATAATGAAATGGTCTCGTGGTAATGATTTTTTTCATAACTGATCGTAATTTGAAATGATGGCTGAATTGCTCGCCCCGAAAACAAACTAATTTGCTGTTCGGTAAGGCAATGCAAACGTAGTGGACATGAAGAGCGGCCGCAATTTTACAGGGTACACAAAAGGTCAACGACCTTCAAATGGGGGTATACAAAAGGTGAACATGGGCAGAAATACCTGTGTTAGGCCACCAGGAGCGCATTTGCTTAACACGGATGACCTTGACCGACGCCCTTGATTCACATCACAGTTTCTCGTTATCTTTGACGAGTACGCAAAAGCCTTAACGAATGGAAAACAGTCACCGAGAGAAACACGAGCAAATTCAATACATTGAGTTTCTCACCCTGGATATTCCACGCATAAAACAGTTTTATACCGAAAGTTTTGGGTGGATCCTCACAGATTACGGTCCCGACTACTGCGCCTTTGAGGGCGATTATGTAGACGGCGGTTTTACTACCGGGACACCAGCCAAAGGAAGTATACTCGTCATCATTTACTCAGAAGATATCAATGCAACTAAGGCAAAAGTCCTGGCTGCCGGTGGCGTCATTGTTAAAGATATCTTTGAATTTCCCGGCGGACGGCGCTTTCATTTTCTTGATCCCGATCAAAACGAGCTTTCAGTTTGGAGCCGTTAAAGGCAATAGCCGGCAGCCTAAACGGCCCCGGCTGTTCCAAATTCATGCAGGTCTATCAGCCAAAGTTACAATTTGAGCATTAGTTGCGCATTCAGTCCTAGCTGATAAGTGTGCGTGTTCACATTGGAGGGCGGGATGGCATAAGTAAATGTTGGCTGCGCGATCAGTAACAATCGATCACCGAAATGGTAAATTCCGCCTGCTCCTATTAAAAGTGATATCCTTGAAGTATTGCGACCGGACTTCAAGGTAACTGTACCGAAATCAGGGATTGTCAGCCGGCTCGTTGTAACAAAATTCCATAATGCTCCTGCTGAAAAATACGGCGATAACTTCCTTTCGGATGTTTGCAAATTCGCAATGATCGGAATTGAAAAGTTATGGGACCGGCTTTTTGTGCCAGACTTATTAATGCTGAAGTAGTTAAACCATAACCCTGTGGATGCTGACCATCTTTTTGAAAATGAATATCTACCGTTCAAACCGGCCGAACATCCTTTTAATGATACTTCCGATCGCAATACTTGTGATGTGATTGCCCCGCTGCCATCCGGATCGGGCAACATTGCTTCCACCGTGGATTTGGAATGCCCGTAATATGGGGTTGCCGTTGCCGACACTGCAAACTTACTTTGGCTAAATGCATCCGGACCGTACACCAGGAAACCAAGCAATGTTAAGAAATTGTAAAATATCGATTTCATTACGGATCAGTTTCTGAGGATTGTTGATTGCGGATATCAAGCGCTAACTTAATCTTTCGACCGATTTAATATATCTAGGTGTGGAGGATTAATGACCAGCAGTTACTAATACAAGATATGCATAAAATGAATTTTCTCCCGCCTGCCAGGCACGATTTTATCTGTTTAGATAGAAATTGTTAATAAAATCACTTCATCAACCAATTAAAATAATGACTACCAATTCAGATTCTATTTCAGATCAAGTATATATTTCCACAAATCCATTTAGCTCAAATGAGGATGGCAAGAGCAGTTTGGACACAAAAAAAGGAGGAAAGCGTCCTAGGATACAGAAGCCTATCTATTCTGCGCGGCTTTCGTAAGCGCTTGCTGTGGACTTTATGTAACTTTAAGCATACTTTTGCTTTGCTTACACTTCATGGTTTTTAAATGAAACGAATACTGCTTATTGCCTCGTTGTGCTTTTCCTGCCTGACTTGCCCCGCACAACTTTTAGACCGGATCAAAAACAGGGTGGAACAAAAGGTTGTAGACCAAGTCGATCATTCTATCGACAAGGCCATGCAAAAAAAGAAAAACAAGGATAGTACAGGTGTGTCGGCTAAGACCGAGACAGATGAGGGAAAGCCAGCCAATCAGGAAGCGGACGTGCCTGCGGCGGCTACGACAGCGCATACAGATCAGCCGGTTAATGCTGCTAAACAAACGCCGGCAGATATAACAGCTTATTCGCGCTTCGATTTTGTGCCGGGGGAAAAGATCATTATTCATGAGGACTTTTCACAAGATGCGATAGGGGACTTTCCTGCAAACTGGAATACGCGTTCGGGTGCAGATATCGTGAACATTGCAGGCACCGCCGGGAAATGGTTGCGGCTAAACCAGGATGGCGTTTTCTACCCTGAATATCTCAACAGCGCATTGCCGGATAACTTCACGCTTCAAATGGATCTGATTGGAAACAAGCAACTTGCCAATATCGGGGAATTCATGATTAGCTTAATGCAGGCCAGCGATACGGACCAAAAGTTTGCCTTAGGCGAGGCAAACCAAGTTTCAGCACCAAGTTTCAAGATCACATTTCAACCGACATCTTCTGACAAAGGCAGCTTAAACTACTCGTCAAATTTGATCGGGAGTCAGCATAAGTATGGGGTGCCTGAGTTTAATTCAAATAAAAATCAGGTGAAAATCTCTATTTGGAGACAAAAGCAACGTGTTCGCGTTTACCTGGACAGTACAAAAGTGTTAGACCTGCCACGCGCATTGAATGCAGCAGAGCCATTAAATTCATTGGTTTTTGCAGCTGATAATCCGGATTTCGATCAAAAAGGCGGCGCGTTTTTCATTGGAAATATTCAGTTGGCCGTGGGTGCTGCCGATACGCGCAACAAACTGCTGAGTGAAGGCAAGTTCACTACGCACGGCATAAACTTTGGGGTCAATAGCGATAAGGTCCCTCCGCCTTCTTATGGCAGCTTGAAAGAAATTGCGCAGGTTTTACAGGAGAATGCTTCACTCCGGGTCCGGATTATCGGGCACACCGATTCGGATGGCAGTGAAACGGACAATGAAACACTTTCTAAACATCGCGCAGAAGCTGTTAAAGAAGCGCTCATCGCCAATTTTAGCATTGACGCTTCGCGACTGGAAACGGATGGAAAAGGCCAGACACAGCCTATTGATTCGAATGAGACGGTCGTGGGCAAAGCCAATAATCGCCGGGTTGAATTTATCAAGCTATAATTGAATGACCCTGGTTGCTGGCGCAGATTGAAATATCATTAGCAACATTGCGTTACGGATCATTGTTGTCGCAACCGGCCACTGTAACTGTCGCAAATCCCCCGCAATGAGCACGTTCTGAATTGCTAGCTTTGCTTCTCAACCAGCCGAAACACTGCAATGCTATCAGAACCAAAAACCGAACGCCGAGACGATCGGCCCTACCTGGCGATTCAAAAAACCGTTCAAATGTCTGACATTCCCCAAATCCTGCCCCCGCTGATACCGGAGGTTAAAGAATGGATACAGAAACGCAATGTTGAAATCTCGGGGCCGGATTTCTTTTTGTATAAATCAATGAATGAAAGCGGTGAGCTGGATTGCCAGGCAGGTTTTACCGTCAGTCAATCAGTTGAAGGCGATAACCGGGTGATTGCGGGGAGTTTCCCGGCAGGCATTTACGCCAGCATTGTTTACACCGGTGATTTTAAAGATCTGATGCAAGCCCATATTGCTTTGGAAAATTGGATCCGGGACCAAGGACTTACAGAAAAGGCGCATAGTGAAAATGGCCTGACGCAATGGGGCGGCCGCACAGAATTTTATCTGGTCGACCCTGATAATGAGCCAGACCCGACCAAGTGGCAGACAGAAATTGCATTTTTGCTTGAAGATTGATTAACAATCAATCCGGTTTATGCTTCCGGCTATGGGACAATGCCGATTTTCAGCAAAAGTTAATTTAATCAGAACTTTTATAAATAGCAATGGTATAGTCAATGATGAGAAAAAATGAAGTTGCAAAAAAATATATCGAATTCCTCTCAAACGGAGCTGTTGAACAAATAGTTAGCTTGTTTAGCAAAGATGGGAAGGTTAGTTCACCAATTTATGGAGATAAATCGGCCAGAGACTTCTTCAAGGAATTGACCGATGATACAACCAATTCAAGATTGACATTGAAAGGAATTTTTGAGAATGCAGGTTCTGACTCGCTTGCACTATATTTTGAGTATGAATGGACCGTGAAAACCGAGGAAATTGTTGTGTTTGATGTTGTTGATATTCTTGATTTCAACGATGAAAACAAAATTGAAAAGCTGAAAATTATCTATGACACCGTCATTGCCAGAAGATTAATAGAAAATATTCGCTCAGGTAACAACTAACGACTTTCATTCTGGGTCCGTGTGAGACTGAGTAGATAACCACTTGATACTTGCAAATATTTTCGTACATATCAGCACCAACAAAGTCATTCTCCACAAGATAGGGTAAAAGAGAGCAGGTGTTTTGGTGCTGTACATCAATGTAGATGTGTTTGTCTGCTCAATTTTACATTAGTGGTTTCCGCTGCTGCTGACGAGAAAGTAGCTTTTAGTTCTTTTACCAGATGCTGTCGTAACAAAAAACTTCAATTTTCGAACTTTTGCTTATCTATTGTATCCTTACAGTAATTAACCGGCTTACGCTAGCTATTGATTGTTAGTTATTTAGGTGTGAGGTAACTATTTTTGGATTAACTAAGCATCAAGTGATTGCGGATTTTTACTGGGACGAAAATGTCTGAAACTGTCTTTAATGTTGGATGGGTCAAGGCGGCAATTGCAGGCGAGGCGGCGGGCTGGAATGTACTATACAAAAAGTATTATCCCGGAATGTATACTGTGGCCCTGCGTATCTGCAATGACCGTAATGTCGCTGCTGATGCGGTGCAGGATGCATTCGTGACTGCCTATCTCAAACTTTCTCAACTAAATGACCCCGCAAACTTCGGCGGCTGGCTCAAACAGATTGTTACCAACACGTGCTACCGTGCATTGTCCAGGCAGCGCAAGGTTATTCAAATTGATGATTTGCCCCAGGAAAGTGAGCATTTTTGGGAGGATGAGATCAGTCGAAAAATGGACCAGCTGTCTACGCAAAGCAAGTTGTACGGCGTGTTGTGGCAGCTTCCCGAGGTGTTGCATAGCACGGTAATTCTCCGCTACTTTTCCAATTTTCATTCATATGAACAGATTTCGGTTATTCTGAATGTGCCAATTGGCACTGTTCGTAGCCGGCTTAATCAGGCCAAGCTCAAACTGGGCGAATATTGGCGCAGCCAGCAAGATGTGACCGATATTTACCTTCGAGAAAGTGAGCAATGGAATGAGTTCTATTATGCGCTTTTTGAAGGGATGCATACGGACGATGGACATATGAACCAATTTTTGAAACATATCCACCAGGGTCAGCTCACATTAGCCAACGGGAAAAGTTTTGCGGGGGCTGTTTTGATGGAGAATATGGTCGCCAATGATCGGGAAGTAGGAAGCTGGCTTGAACCTGTCAATGTTTTTAGCAGCGGTGCAATTTCCATCATTGAATCAATCCATTTCAATTCTGATGACCATCCTGACCATTGCCCTGCTTCTTCGGTGACAGTGTTATATAGAGAAAAAGATAAGGCCTCAAAGATACTTCTGCACACAGCCTCAGAAAAAAAATCAATCTAATCGAACTTTGCCCCCTGGCGGACTCTTTGAGAAAAAGACAATCGATGAAAGTAGTAATTTTCGGAGCCTCCGGTGCAACCGGTCAATATCTTGTTCAAAAGGCGCTCGATCAGCAACATGAAGTAACAGCCTTTGTTAGAAACCGTGGCAAGCTGGCAGTAGAGCGCCCTCGCTTAACGATTATCAAGGGAAATGTGAAGGACCAGCACATTGTGCACAACGCAATCACAGGGCAAGATGCGGTGCTGTCTGCCTTGGGTGCAAGCAGTATTTTCAAACTGGATCAACTCGTCATTGAAGGAATGGCCAATATACTCAATGCGATGGAATCCTGTGTCGTCAGGCGACTGATCTAT
The DNA here is from genome assembly GCF_021390515.1 of Dyadobacter sp. CY326. GTDB lineage: Bacteria > Bacteroidota > Bacteroidia > Cytophagales > Spirosomataceae > Dyadobacter. The sequence goes on along the minus strand of NZ_JAJUXI010000008.1, from coordinate 303,242 downwards.
CTGTCGACGTTGGGCGTCGAAGAATCACGGGCAAGTGCAGGGTTTATGATCCGTAATCTGGCCCCCACAATGCTTCGCAACGAAATTAAAGGACATGAGTTGCGGGAAAATATGATCCGGAAATCGGAGTCCTTGTGGACGATTGTGCGGGCGCCAATCCTAACCAATGGGCCGTTCACTGGAAAGTATAGGTGCGGTGAAAGCCTGAAATCAGACAGCTTCATGACTTCCCTTTCCAGGGCCGACGTTGCTGATCTGATGTTGTCACAATTAACTGATCAGCGATTTAACAGAAAATCCATAAGTCTGATGCCCTCTAACTAAATGCAAGTTTACAAGAAACAAAAGATGAAAGAGTCAAACACGGTGGAAGTCATCATCATAGGCGGAGGTTACGCTGGGCTGAGTGCCAGCTATTATCTAAGGCAGAATGGGATCAGTCACACTATTCTGGAACGCGGGCAGGTTGGACAATCGTGGGTATCGCAAAGATGGGACAGCTTCCGGCTGAATACGGCTAGCAAGCTCAATACATTGCCTGGGTTTGATTGTGGTGAAAACGAAAAAAACGCATTTTGCTCCGCCCAGTCACTGGTAAGCTCGATGCAGGACTTTGTAAAGATGCACGAATTGCCTATCCGGCAAAATGTAATGGTCACACGGGTAGAGAAAGATCCTCAAAATAACAGCTTTGTAGTCACAGCACTGGAAAATGGAACTATCTGTACATTCCATTGCAAACAGGTAATCATCGCTTCCGGCTCACAAAGCCAAAAGAAAGTCCCATCTCTGGCCGCGGGAATTGAAACGGGCATTAGACAACTGCATAGCAGCGAGTACCGTAGTGCTGCTGCGCTGCCTGAGGGTGGGGTGCTGGTGGTTGGCAGCGGTCAATCGGGTTGTCAGATTTGTGAAGACTTGATAAGCGCCGGAAGAAAAGTATATCTTTCAACAAGTAAGGTCCCACGTTGTCCAAGGCATTATCGGGGCAGGGATATCATGGACTGGCTGATATTATCTGGCTTTTTTGAGACTCGTGCGGATGAATTGCCCGACCACGCTATGCGAAACCTGAGAACACCTTTATTAAAAGGCACCGACGGTGGGCGGGCGTCGCTGAGCCTGCAAGCCCTGGCCAGGAAGGGCGTTCAATTGTTTGGACGAATGCACAACGTTTCAGAAAACGCCGTCACATTCTCTGACGATGTGCAAACCAACCTCATATTTGGAGACGAATTTTCCGAAAGGGTGAAAGGAATGATCGACGCATTCATCCAAGATAATGATATCCACGCACCTGATGCGGCCCCTGATGTGGATGATGAGCCAGTTAAATCGGAGGGTATCTCGAAGCATGAAACTTGGGTCGATTTGAAGGCTAATCAGATTTCCAGCATCATTTGGGCAACCGGCTTTACGTCTGATTTTAGTTATCTTAAAATACCCGTATTAGACATCAACGGTGTTCCCATTCACCAGGACGGCGTTTCCGCAGTTGAAGGGGTCTATTTCCTGGGTTTACATTGGCAACGCTCCCGCAAGTCGGATATCTTGTTTGGACTGAAAGACGACGCACTTTTTATAACGGATAAGATCAACGGTCAATTGAAAAAGCAAGCTCGCGCCAACAGCTGAACCTGGCCCTACAATTCGTGGCATGTGTCAAGCCCTGACATTTTTGGTAGAAACTAACATTACTTATCAACGTCAGCTTTCATGATAAGGCCGGACATTCATTGCACCGCGACAATACAGCTGCATTATATTACGGCAAAATACTGCATGTTTCAGAGCTCGTTGAGTTAACGCTTAAATCGGAAGCAGTCTCTGCGCGCTATCTTGTTAAAATCGAATGTAAGGCCCGGGAGATTAAAGTAAAATTGGCTAATGCGCAGTAGTGGCCGGCAATGTATGCATGGTCCCATTCTCATCGAGCAGTAAGAAGAATTGGAATTTCGTCAATGATGTAAATGGATTGACGTTTATAGATGATCGTTCGCTTACCTAGGGACTGCCAGAATACATTTACTGTGAGCAAATGTAAAGTGCTCGCAATTGCCATTGCTTAGACAGGCATGCAGGTAATTGATGCCTTTGGGGTGGCAACCGAAGCGTTCGAGCAACCTTTAAAGAACTCAGAGTGACTAAATGATAATTTAAACCGATTCAGTATATGACGATGCAATCAAAACCTACGAGCACAATCTCTCACGTGAAAGCGAATGAAGGCGAACATTTTTTAGCGGGCAGCGACGTCGTAACGATCAAGCTGTCAAGCCAGAATACGGCCGATCCCATGCTGGTTGTTGACGTGCGGGTGCCTGTTGGCGGCGGGCCGCCAGCTATTCACAGAAATCCAGCCACCAAGGTTTTCTACTTTTTAGAAGGCGTCTTCAACATTACCACCGTTACTGCCGACAACCAGCAAAAAACAACACGCGCCGAAGCTGGCGACTTCGTAGCCATTCCGACGATGGCGTGGCATAACATCAAAAATGTGGGAGACGCAACAGGCCGTTATATCGGTATTCACAGCCCAGGGCAGATGGAGCCGTTCTTGCGTGAAATTGGACAGCCGATCAGCGACCCACTTAATCCGCCACAACCCAAAGCGCCGGCTTCGCACGAAGAACAGCATCGGTTGATGGCCCTCGTACAGGATTACATGGAAATATTCCCAGCCGAACAGCTCCGTTAAAACGAGTTTTAATGGCGGCTGGCCGACCAGTCGCCAACGAAATTAGTATCTATATCGTTTTAATTTTATTCCGGTCTCTCTGTCGCGTATCAATTCTTCCAGACGACTTTTGCGGGTCACTTCCTGTTTTGCGTCCATAATCCAGTGAATTGCGTGCTTACGATAGGAGGCTGGCATGTTCTCAAACCACGCCCAGGCCCTTTGACTAGCCTTGAATTCGTCCTCAAATTCCTTTGGAAGACTAACTTCATCTTTCTCAAAAGCATAGATCCCCGATTTACTTTCCGTCCGGTGTCTGAATGCTTCGATCCCGGCGGGGTGCATCAAGCCCTTTGCTGTCAGTTCTTCGATTTTTTTAATGTTGACATTGCTCCATATGCTGGTTGACTTGCGCCTTGTAAACCTGATCATGTAACTTTCGCCGTCGATCGATTTGCGCACTGCGTCGATCCATCCAAAACACAGTGCCTCATCTACCGACTGTGACCAGGTCATGCTTGGTTTCCCGCTTGCCACTTTGTAGAATCCTACAAACAACTCAGTTTCTTTATCATGATTTTTCTCCAGCCATTCCCGAAAATCGGATTGTTTAGCAAAAAATAGAGGTTCAATATCAAAGTTCATTTCGGGTTTTGTTCGTCGGTATTTATGTTTTTTTGTCGCGAATACGTTCCGCGACTGAATATGTCGAGCTTACTGGATATACTCCTTTCAATGCAATGCAGAAGTAAGTCGATCCATAAAGCTGCAATGCTGCATCCGGCTGATCGCGTCTTTTCAGACCGAAAGGGTGTGAAGGCTGATCAGCCAATGCAAAGTTAGCGTAATGCGATTCAATCTGCACTGGCTTACGGCCCACAAGATTGGGCAGCGCAAAAGTAGATTGCCCGTCTCCGCCAAAAGTGGTGCCCAACAGTTCAAATAATGCTGGGTGCTCCGCTATGCGCATTTCCCGGCCGTCGCACCAGGCCCAGCCTTCGGGTAGGACGCGAGCAGTCACAAATTTTATTTCTGCTAAAAAAGGTTTTTCCATAACGAGCAGTTCGGTTAAAGCAGGAAATCAATGTTAAGGTCAGTTTCGCGGTGAGTAAACCCCGTAAAGTGAAATGATGTAATTGACATATAAATAGGGCTCACTGTTGTTAAAGGGCCTTTCCCCGGCGCCGGGTCCCTCGTCCTGGTGTATGGGCAGGTGCCCTCTGAAGTCGGGAAGACCGAACGTGACTTGTCCGTCGCCCCCGTAAATTGTTCCTAGCACGTTGTAAAGAAAATGGTTCTCGGCAATGGGGAGAAGCGTCCCATCACAGAACAACCAGCCATCGGGAGCGAATTTGCCTGCGAACATTTTAATCTCGCCTACGTAAGGATAATCCATAATGAAAAGTGGTAATTGTCGTCATTTTCAGGTGCTGGACCTCAAACGATGCTGGCAATGTGCCACTTCAAAAGAAGAAATTATGGATACGATGTACAATAGCAAATTCTCACTATACGTCGCTCGAATTATTATAAAATGTCTTTTTTGATGCTGGTAACTAACTTTATTCGCTTCGTAAAGATTTAACCGGATTCATTAGAGCCGCTCTGACACTCTGAAAGCTAATCGTTAAAAGCGCCACGCCAATTGTCAAAAGACCACTTAGCGCCAACATCCACCATTCAATCGCTATAGGGAAAGCGAAATTTTGTAACCACTGACTCATGACCCACCAAGCAAGGGGTGATGCCAGAACAATCGCCAGAAGGACTAACCGAAGGAAATCTTGGGCAAGCAGCGCAATGACACCTGACACTGTGGCACCTAAAACCTTCCGAATGCCGATTTCCTTCGTGCGTATCTGAGCCGAGTAAGCTGATAAGCCAAATAAACCCAAACACGAAATAAACAAAGCAAAGCAGGCAAACACATTGAGCACATTGCCTACTCGCTGCTCTGAGTCGTAGAGGCGGGCCATTTTTTCGTCGAGAAATGTGTAGATGAATAAACTGCCCGGCGATAGACGAGTCAATGTTGATTCGGCAAACTTCAAGGTTTCGGCCAATTGGCCTCCTTTCACTTTTAGTAAAAAATAGTTTGTTTGATCAGCCTTTTGAACAATGACCAAGGGCTCGACTGTCGTATGTAAAGATGCGAAATGAAAGTCTTTGACAATGCCTACGATCTCGCCAGTGTCCCCTAAGGATACGGCTTTCTGTCCAATGGGTGAATCCAGTTTGAGGGCTTTCGCCGCTGCTTCGTTCAGGATCAAGGAAAAGTGGGAATTAGCTGCTGTTTTGACAAAATTCCGGCCGGACCTAAGGCCGATTTGGAGCGCAGGAAGCATATTCTCGTCGCTCCACACGAAGCGCAGTTGACTTGCATTATCAGGCCTTCCCAGAGGAGTAAGCATATCGGTTCCGACGCGGTCACCGGGTAAGGTCGAGATTCTAGCCACATTGGTAATGGCTGAATTTTTCTGAAATTCCTGTTGAATCGTGTTCGCTTTTTCCCACATTTCCCGTCCGTACAGCTTGACCGCTATGACCTGGTCCTGATCGAAGCCCAGGTCTTTTTGCTGGAAAAACTTCATTTGCCGGTACACCACAATCGTGCTGAAAATCATAAAAACCGATACACTGAATTGAAAAACGATCAAGCCTTTGCGAACCAACGTGACCGACGAAACCTGATTTTTCTTGCCTTTTAATGAGGTAATTGAATCAAAATTGGAGATGAACCAGGCGGGATAAAAACCCGCAATAAGACTGATTATCACAGTTAAAAAAACCATCAGCGACACATTCGATGCCGTGAACAGCTGTTCATAGCGAAGATTTTTAGCCGCCAGCTCGTTGTAAAACGGAATGGCCAAACGGAATAAAAGGAACGCGCCGGAAGCTGCCACCACAGTCAGAATAAACGACTCACCAAGAAACTGCCTTATTAACTGCTCTTTGCGGGCACCCAATACTTTGCGCAGGCCTACTTCTTTCATTCGGTTAAATGCCTGAGCTGTCGCCATATTGATGAAGTTCACGGAAGCAATCAGCAGGATAAACAGAGCCGCAATAGAAAAAACGTAAACATAGGTAATGTCGCTGTTGGGGCCCATTTCCTTTTCCAACTTTGAATGCAGGTGAATAGCTGTTATTGGTTGCATGGACGTTCTCCGGGTCGCCAGGATTTCGCTTCTGGTTTCGCCTTTGGCTTCGTAGAATTTCACCATAAATTCTGGTATGCGCGCTTCCACATCCGAACGAGAAGCATTGTTGTTCAGCAGGACATAATTGTAAAATCCCGCCCAACCCCGATTCTCCAAAGTATTTTTATCCGTATTCCGGTAAAAGGTGGACATTGAAATAAGGTAATCAAATTGCAGGTGAGTTGGGAAGGAAAAATCCCTGACTACACCTGTTACCGTCAATGTGCGTTTGTCCAGATCGTCCTGAATTAATTTTCCCATTGGATCATCGTTGCCAAAATATTTTGCCGCCATCGCCTCGGTGAGCACAATGGCATCAATCTGTCCGAGGGCCGTTCGCGGGTCACCTTTGACAAAGGGAAGATCAAATACATCAACGACGGTCGAGTCGGCATAAAACCCGCCCTTCTCCTCAAACTGCCTCGCTGCGCCCCCCTGGGGAATATAACTGAAAACCCGATCTGGATAGGGGCGGTGAAGGCGAGCAACCTGCTGTATGGCAGGGATCGCCTTTTGCATTTCGACACCCAGAATGGGAGAGGTTGCGGCCCACTGCCGGTTTTTCTCACCGATATTCTCGGATGTAAGCCGGTAAATGCGGTCAGCTTTTGAAAAGCCTTTATCATAGTTGAGCTCTTCCCGCACGTGCAAAATCATCAATAGACCGCACGCCAATCCCAATGCAAGGCCAAGTACAGTAAGCGTGCTATTTAATTTGTATCGGAGTATGTTCCTCCGGGCGATAGTAAAATAATTTTGAAGCATAAGGCGATGGGTCTGACTATGAAATTCTTCCCAGAGAAAATCAACTATTATACCAAGGCGAAAAATCCCTTCAAAACGTTTAAAATGCTGTTCTGAGAGCCCTAGCTGTACGGTTTCGGACAATGCTGTCCGCTTTTAAACGATTACTCAAACTTCCGAGTGCTTCGGAATTATTTACATTTTACGCCAAGTTTTTCCTTGCGCCTGCTGTTATTGTATTCCTACATTTGTTTATGGATCTTCTTCTCAAAACCATTCAGCAATATGTTCCTGTCTCTTCTAATGATGAAGGAATTATTAGAGCTCTGTTTCGTGAACAAAAATTGAAAAAGGGCGAGCATCTGCTTGCTGCCGGTCAAATTTGCAAGAACATTTTTTTTATTGAAAAGGGCCTTGTACGTTATTACGCCACTTTCGAGGGTGAGGAAAGAACGAGCTATTTTAATAAGGAAGGCGAATTTGTATGTGATTATTCGAGCTTTCTGCCCCAGCAACCATCCCAGACTAACATTCAAGCCCTGGAAGACTCTACCATTTACACCATCAGCAAAACCAATATGGAGCTGTTTTATGAACAGGTAAAGCATGGCGAAAGATTTGGGCGCTTGGCCATTGGAGAGGTGTTTGTGAGTGCGATCAACCAAATAAGGTCGTTCTACATTGATTCGCCAGAAGTGCGTTACCAGACATTTTTAGACAAGTTTCCTGATATCGGACAACGCATCCAACAATATCACATTGCCTCCTACGTGGGGATAAAGCCGCAATCCCTGAGCCGCATCCGAAAAAGATTGGCGGGCAAGCATTAATTAACCTGGGTGCACGACTGCCGGATTTCAAGTTGTGAGATTTGTATTATAAACAGATCACAACATGAAAACAAAAAACTTCTTTACCGACTGCCTACTAACTTACTTCCATAACGGGGCAGATCTGCCGCGCATGTCTGTACGTGGTTTAACCGCTATATTGATGGTTATAACCGGTTTTTTATCATTGAAAGGTCATAAAAACGCAACTGCCTGATGGATCCGTTTACTATAAGACAAGTGTTGCTCGTTATGCATCTTTCTGGCCTGGTGCTAATGACCGGAACGACGGCAGCAGAGTTTGTGGCCTTCCGCACGCTTATGAACCTTGAAACAAACAGCAGAGGATCAGCGGGTTTATTGAAATTCATGTCCGGTCTTGGAAAACTTTTGATAATCGGTGGAATATTATTGGCAAGTTCGGGAATAGGCCTAATGGCCGTAACCGATGGTGTTTATTTGCACCAAATGTGGCTTAAATTGAAACTGGCGTTGATCTTGTTGCTCCCTTTGAACGGAATGCTGATCGGAACTCCGCAAATGAAAAGGTTAAGAAACAGCCTGTCTGTTGAAGGTGTGAGCATGCCGGGAACAATCACGCCCATTCTGACTAAGCTAAACACGTTTTACACGGTTCAGCTGCTCGTATTTTTAGTCATTGTTATCCTGGCGGTCTTCAAATTTACTGCTGCTTAATAATCTTGAAAACCTTCTCACGGGTTGTGGACGCGGCTTTAATGAGATAAATTCCAGGAGGATAGCTCTTCGAAGGAAGTTCTATTTGCGCCGTTTGCATTTGGCCAAGGGCAACGACTTCCTTTGCAAAAACCTGGTTTCCTTTTAAATCATAAACGCTGATCTGCACCCGTTCGCCATTGGTTTCCTCGAACTCGATGGAAAAGCGCTCGGCGACAGGATTAGGAAACACATTCCATTGGTTTTCTGCATTAAAATTGACCGCCTTCACAGATGAATATCGAACAGTGCCGTCTGTATCAACCATTTTCAGCCTGTAATAGCTAGTTCCAAACAATGCGGGCGAAAGGTCGGTCAGCGAATAATGCCTCGTACCAGAAGAAACGCTGGCCGAGCCAGGCACTTCGCCGATCTTGGAGAAGGCTTTCCGGACAACGTCCTCTCTATTGTGTGCAACCTCCACTTCGAAATGGCTGAAATCCACCTCAGTGGCCGTTTGCCATTCCAGCAGAACGGACTCTTTATTTTCAGCACTGGTTTGCCTTTTGGCAGAAAAGCTGACGATCGTCACAGGAAAAGGCGTTCCTACGCCCAGGTAACTTTTTGATAACCAGAATTCGGAAAAAGTTTTTGTTTTAAATTCAACATAATAACCCTGGCGATAAGGAGCGACCTTGACAGATGATCTTGGATAAAACATCCAGAGCTCATTAGCATTATTTGCCAACTTATCATCTTCAAGAATGCCCGAGTATTTTGTAACAGCAAGTTCGAACGCCGAAAGCGGTTTTTCGATTTCCGTATTGTCAGCCACCGCAATGAGTTGCTCCACTTCGCGGTCCGTAAAATAAAGCCGTACGCTGACCGGCTCGGGATACGATTGCTGGGATGTAGCGATCTGGAAGCTGCGTGGCAAATAATATTGCCCGTTATTGCTCGGAGCTTTGGAGGAATTCAGATACGGCTGCACGGCAACATTACCAAGTTGTTGGTTATGAGGATTGATCGATGCAACAATGAGATCGTATCGTTTCAGGTCAACCCAATCATTCCCCTGCACATTTTCGCTGGTGACGATGCCCGTTCCAAAACCAATTTCGTCAATTTGTGACGCACCGTCGTAAATGTGAACGTCATCGATCCCAATCCCTTCGCGACCGTTTGAGGCTTTTGTATCGAGCACAAATCGGAACCTGATATAACTTCCCCACCATGAATACAGGGTGATAGTCGATACGTGCCAGCGGACATAATCCTGATAGTTCCAGACCGATTGAAAGTCTTTGGTTGCATTATACCAGTTTGTGCTATAACTCCCGTTGAACAGCCTCATCCAGCCATAACCTGTATTGTATTCGACATAGGCGGCATTACAGTCACCTTCATTACAAGCATTCAAATCGATGGAAGTGCTGAAACTAAGCATCGGTGACGTCATATGGCTGATATCAAAGCATGGCGAATAAAGATAAAAAACGCCTGCTTCCTGACTGGGGGCGCTCAAATTCGTTTTCCAGGCGTTCGCGCCGCTCGCTGCGCCTTTCACTTTGGTTGAATTTGGCTGACCGAACTGCCATGCAGAATTAGGCTCCGGGGATTGCCAGCCGCCGGCACCCTGTTCGAAATTTTCGAGATAAGGAAATGAGGCTATTGCAGCCGGCGTATTCACTGTGATCTTGGCGCTATCATTTTCAGCAAGAATGTCCAGATATGTGTGAACAAATGCCTTGATAATGTGGTCGCCGCCAAGATGCAGGTTCGAAAAGCAGTTTACAGTGAAAAGTGTGTCTTTACCTTGCCTGAGCACCGGGACATCCCCTTCGTAGACCGTCAAATCGTCAATCTGAATTTTAAGCGGAACCCTATAATGATCAGAGGAGCCATTGTTTCTGAGCACAACGCTAATCTCCCCATATCCATTACTGCTACACCCTCCCGAAACAGGCGGGACGACCTGAACGACCGCAACATCACTGGTGGCCGTGAAAAGGCGGATATCATCAATGGAATAGCCGTCAGTTTGGGCAGGGTAAAAAGCGAGCTGCCGCCAGCTAACCTGGAAGCTGGACGAAAATTGTTGCGCATTCTTTTTGAGTAAGTTGCTAACATTGACATTTGCCAGAAAATAGTTTTTGTCGACCTGCAAGAAGTCGGTGGGGGAGTAGTCAAACGCCGGAATCCAGGGATCGGTGTCTTTCCCACGAATAAACACGCCCACATCGCCGTAATGCCAATGACTGTTGTATTGACGAAATCGAAACGTCAGCCTGATCTCTTCCTGTTGCACATCGTGCCCCGCCAAATTGTAGGTCCCGTCGACGACCGTCTGATATTCATTTCCTCCCCAAACATCCGCATCGAATATGAGGGATTTGGATCCTGAGTAAGCTCCGCCTGGCGGCATATGCGTCCTCAATCTGCCCACATTGTCTTGAGAAGTAAAGTCGTATCTGTCGGCGTTCTCCAAGCCAGTTGTATTCGTTTTGAGCGTTTGCTCAGGGAGGGATTCGAAGTCTTCGAAATAGGGCAGCGCCAGGACAGGATTTGCAAGATGCTTGATGGTGATGGATTTCTGGTTATTCGAAGCGATCGGATCACCTTCTGCTTTGACAAACAAGTTAATGACGTAAATACCGGCATTGTGCAAATCCTCGGTCCTTTGAAATGTATATTGCAAATAACCCAGACCGCCTATTCCCGAGTCGACCGTTTCCCAATGCACCGGCGCATCGGCAGAACCTATCGAATATCCGATCTGAAAGGGCTGACTGATTGGTTGATCATCAAAGTTCCTGATTTTGACCGATATGGACTGCAATGCGGAAAGGCTGCCCGAAGTCAGCATCCTGCCCGATTTCAATGGAGAGATAATTGAATCAATGGCAAGGTCAAAATTGGAGATATCACCTGCACATGTGCCGTTGTCGGGCTTGCAGCTTATCGCAATGGCTCTTCTGCCTGCAATGCCATTGATCCTCGGGCGTACGGAAATGTAATAGGTGGAATCGGGCGAGAGCCCGGCGAAGATGTAACTCAGCCCGTCCGTAACGCCTATCGGTTTCATTTCGTTACCTTCGAGACGCATCACTTCGTAATCGGATGCGCCTTTAACGGCAGTCCATTTGACGGCTGCATAACCTTCACACTGGACGGATGACAATGAAAGAGCAGGCACTCCCATGATCGAAAATGTGTCGCTTTCCTTTACAACGCCCGTCTCATTCTGGACAATCCGGATTTTTGCTAGACCTGTGCTGGCGTCGGGGATTGTCCAGGCGAGCTGTTCAGACTTTGCTGGAACAGCTGCATTGATATTAATCCAGGAATCGCCGTTGTTCAGGGAATAAGAAATCGCATAAGTGCTAGCCGGATTGCCGTAACTGTCCCAAGAAATATTAATTAAATCACCCTTTGTAAAATGCTCCGAACCGATCGGATGAGTAAGTACGACCGATTTTTCGATGATGTCGTAAACCAGGTGATATTCCTGCGGACCCGAAGGAATGTGCGTACCCGCGACTTTGAATGTGTAAGTGCCCGCATTTGGGTTTTCAAAAACGATCTGCTCTACGTTGTTAATTGTATCAACACCCGCCACCGCAGCCAGCTGAGGAGCAGATGGGTCAAGCACCCAGGGAAGGAGCATTTGACCGCCAGATCCCACCGCCGACAAATCAAGATCATTGACCAGCGCCTTGGTGTTAGTGATCATCGACGCGGGGCGGTCGTTCCAATAAAGCATGACTTTCAAAGCGGCAGTATTTGCTGGGATTTGAATTTGATGTTCCGCGGAAGTCTGATTGGCCAGCGATCCATTGAAATAATGTCCTTTTTCGAGCATGGTTACGGAGCGAAGTAAATTTATTGCCCCAAAGCCATAACTGTAATCCGGTCCGGGCAAGCCTCTGTCTGTTGCTCCGTTGCACAGCAATGCTTTTACCAGCCCGTTCTTGGGATTTTGCTGGTTATGAAGCTGCCGGTGCCGTTGTGTTAAAAGTGCAATGCCGCCAGAAACAGCCGGCGCCGCCATACTTGTTCCTGATGCGGCTTGATAAGTATTATTAGGCATGGAAGAAACGATCGATGTTCCGGGTGCTATCAAGTCCGGCTTAATGCGTCCGTCCTGCAACGGCCCTTTGCTGGAAACGGATGAAACCAGTCCCGTTAAGGCCATATTACCCACACTGATGGCATTCTTCGATGATATATGCCCCCCGGGAACATTCCCAAAGCCCGCCGGAAGCCCATTGCAAGGTGCGACGATCCCGCTGTTTCCTCCGGCAAACACGTGTTGCATGTAGGGCAGCTCAATGGCTTGCATGTCTATCATGGCCGAAGTTGAGCTGTAAGTGCCGAAAGTGGGGCAGCTTCCTCCGCCATAAGCGTAAGTCGTCGCGACCATCCCGAAATTCTGGACGAGCATCCGAGCTTCGCTTAAAACCTCGGAATGCAGCAAAATTGATGCTTTTGGAGCGTATCCTTTGTATTTCTCGTTGATAATTCCTGCGCCAGCCGCAGTTCCGGCAATATGCATGCCGTGCCAGAAATTAGCATAAGGAACGTAACTCACCGCCCGCGTGCCAACATCGATATGGCTTTTCAGATCACCCACATCTCCTATGCCAATCACCACGCCTTCACCATCGAGTGGGTTTCCGGATAGCAGGCCTTTTGCCAGCACGTTGGCACGCGTGCCTGTGAGGCTTTTGTCGTTCAGTGGCTCAGCGGGCGGCGGCACTGCCTCGATATAAATTACCCAAGGTAAGCTGGCAAGCTCATGCAGCCTGGTCGTCTCAATTCTTGCCTCGATAATCTGATAGCGGCTTCTGGCAGTCGAAATGATTTCTATTTTGTTGGATTCCAGCTCACTCGTGATACTATCGACGGAAATTGTCCTCGGGAAGGTGACCACAACGTCTACTTTACCCTCAACGGTCACGGCATGTTCGGGAAGCGCAGCACCGAGCAGATCGGGGTGAGTTTTTTGAGCTGATGTTAATTCAACTACGGATCTTGCATTCGCCGCGACTAGCAAAGTGCTGTCCAATATGCCGCTCACCATCGCTGTGTAAGCATTTTCCGGGACATAATCCAGCAATTCGATGCCGAAATCTTTGAGCCGCCCCACCGACTGTTCATCGGGAATGCTGTTAAACTGAATAATGACCAGCCTGTCGGTTAGAGAACTTTTCCGAAAAGAAGCGCCGTTTGATATATTGTCCGGGGCCACGATGGTGCCGTTCCTTAAATACAACTTATGGTTTAAGCGATTTTGGGCATAAAGCATCGTATTCAGGAGCATCATGATAAATATCAGATGCAGCCAGCAAAGCTTTCTGGGACGCATAACGGAAAGAGGGGGTAACCTTATGTTAACTAACTTCCCAAATCTAGCTAATCTTTTCTTTCCGTTAAAACCGATTGTTTTATTTCCCGAAGTCTATCAATGAGGCGCTTAACAAGGTTTGATCTGTCAGTCAATTTAACGGGTTCCAAAAATCATTTGATGGGTGCAAGAGATTTTTAGAACGATCGGTTTTGTGGACAGAACCGGGAAGCGAAAGTCAATTTATCAAAAACGCGCGTCTGTTGAACCTAGTTGAAATTGTCAATCTTGATATCCCAGGGATCGGGGTTGCCCTTTCCGTTTTCAATCAGCGATTTTAAGCTCATGAGGAATATGGCCCATTTAGTACTGCAATGATGCATAAATTCTACCGGTTCACTCCAATCTGCATGTTTAAAAATCAGGATGACGTAACCATCTTCTTGCTTTAAATTAAAGCTAATGGTGGTAGGCAACCAGTCTTGCGGCCCATCTGCCACCTTCCAGACAACCTTTGTTGGCGCTTCAAGCTCGGCAACGCTCATATCGAATCCGCCTGCACCAAACCGAAATGCAATGATATTTCCGACCTGGTCGCCTTCTCCCTTAGTGTCACTTGTCCACCATCCGGCAAGTCCGGCCTGGGTAGTTAAGGCATCGTAAACATTTTGTAATGACTGTGATTTAATTCCGACTCTGTGTAAGATATCTGCCATGATGGTTGTTGGGTTGACTTTTAAATGAATGTTTGTCTCGCTTATCGAGTGATCAAAAGTATGTGGTTATTAGGAAACATGTGAAGTGCAAAATGGACAATCTCGCGAGTTGATTTGGACAAGTTGTGTTCTTAACTTGCGGTAAAAAGAAGATGAAAAGAATAACGATCCTTGTTCCTGAGGGACAAAATAATTTAAGCAGTATAGTCGGCTCGTATAAGATTCTCAAAAGAGCCAACAGCTTTTGGAAGGAAAAACAGGGAAGAGAACTGTATCATATCCAGTTGGCGGGGACGTCAGATGAGGTAGATTTTCACGAAGGTTTATTTACGGTAAGGCCGCACGTGCACATTTCCGCAATATCAAAGACAAACCTTATTATCATCCCCTCTCTGAACCATGCCTATCAGCAAGCGGTCGAAAAAAATGATGCTTTGATTCAATGGATATCCGAACAATATCGGGGCGGCTCGGAAATCGCCAGCATATGCACGGGTGCCTTTTTACTGGCATCGTCCGGTTTGATAAGTGGCAAAACTTGCTCCACGCACTGGGCATTTGCGGAATCGCTCAAAACAATGTTTCCCGATGTAGATGTACAAACAGACAAGTTGATCACTGACGAAAATGGGATTTATACCAATGGTGGTGCCTATTCATTTCTTCATTTGATTATATATCTCGTAGAAAAGTATTTCGATAGACAAACCGCCATATTTTGTTCCAAGGTCTTTCAAATTGACATTGACAGGGAAAGCCAATCCCCCTTCATCATATTTGCTGGTCAGAAATCCCATGACGATCAGGTTGTAAAGCAGGCGCAGCACTTTATCGAAAATAACTTACAAAATAAGATTTCAATGGTTGAGCTGGCATCCAGGTTCGCCGTCGGCAGACGAAATTTTGACCGGAGATTTATCAAGGCAACAGGGAATACGCCAATAGAATATGTCCAGCGCGTGAAAATCGAGGCAGCTAAGAAATCTTTTGAAACGAATTCTAAGAATGTGAAGGAGGTGATGTACGAAACAGGCTATTCAGACATGAAAGCATTCCGTGAAGTATTTAGAAAAGTTACGGGGATATCCCCTTTGGAATACAGGCAAAAATACAACAAAGAGGCATTTCATTAAGAACATCATGGCGTGGTCGATCACTCTGTCTAAGCCAAACTAGTGTCAAAAGTTTACCGAAATGTCAAAAGAACATTGGGATTAAAATCAATCGACTTTCAAAGATTTTACCGGGTTCATCAAGGCTGCTTTGATTGCCTGGAAGCTCACGGTAAGTAATACGAGTAAAATGGTGAGGAATAAGGTGACTGCAAAGACGTTCCATTCGATGGAAATGCGATAATTATAGCCTTTTAACCATTTTTCCATAGCGTACCAGGCAATCGGCGAAGCGACCAGGAATGCAATCAAAACCAATTTCACGAATTCAATCGAAAGCATTTGAATGATGCTCGTTACGGACGCGCCAAGCACTTTTCGCACACCGATTTCTTTGGTGCGTTGCTGCGCAGAAAATGCAGCCAGACCAAATAGTCCGAGGCAGGAAATAAATATCGTGAGCCCGGAGAAAAGCCCCGTCAGTTTGCCTGTACGCTGTTCTTCCGCAAATTTTGCCTGGTACGATTCATCTGCAAATGTGTATTCGAAAGGATATTCAGGGTTGTATTTCTTGAAAATTGCGCGGACAGTTTCGAGGTTTTTTGCGGTGCTTTTTGCTGGATTGAGCCGCATGCTTGTCCAGGGAAGGTCGCGCGCGGGTCCATACACCAGAACTGGGTTAATTTTTTCGTACGGCGAGTCGAAAATAAAATCCTTTACTACACCAACTACATTCCACTCTTTACCTGAGAATTTCACTTTAACACCAACCGGATCATTCAAACGCATTGCCTTCACGGCCGATTCGTTTAACATCAATGCCAGTGAATCAGAAGGGTATTTCCGGATGTCAATCTCCCTCCCGGCAACGAGTTTTACTCCGTTCGTTTTCAGGAAATCAATGTCAGTTCCAAAAGGCACAAATTCCTGGTCCTTGTCTTTCTGTGTGCTTCCCGGCCAGGAAACTCCCCATTGACGTGTGTTCATCTGCGTGATCGGGCCGATGGACTTACTGATGGAAATCACTGCTCCGCTGGATGTAAGTTCCTGTTGTAAAGGCGCATAATGCTCGCCAAGATCTCCCTGAAGATATGTGAAAACCAGATTATCCTGATCATATCCATTGCTACGGTTTTGCGCGTGGCTGATTTGCTGCTTCACAATTAAAGTAGATATGATCAGGATGATCGCGAAAGTGAATTGCAAAACAACCAGACTTTTTCTTGGTGAGAAACCGGCTCCGGCGGACCTGTATGTGCCAGTCATCACCTTCACCGGCTGGAAGCTGGCTAGAAAAAACGCTGGATAACTCCCGGCAAGAAGTCCGGTGAGCAAAATGAATGCGAGTGCTGGAAGCAGGAAAGATAATGATGTAAAATCCGGGGATAGCTTTGTGTTGATCAATGTATTGAAAGTAGGAATGAAAGCCCAGACAATCGCGAAAGCAACAACACCTGAGAGAAAGGCGAGGATCACGGATTCGCTGATAAACTGGAAAACCAATGTCAGTTTCGGCGCACCTGCAACTTTTCTTAACCCTACTTCCTTCGCCCGTTTGTCGCTGCGTGCTGTGCTCAGATTAATGAAGTTGACACAGGCAATCAGCAAAATAAAAGCCGCAATAATGCCAAACAGCCTAACTGTTACAATTTTTCCCTCAACCAGTTGCCCGTGCGCTTCTTTGGAATACAAATGCCATTTATCAGCAGAATTAAGAAAAATCTCCCGGTGAGAGGGGTCCTCTACCACCCCTTTCAGATGTGCTGCGGTTGCGTATTTTATCTTGTCATTAACGGTTTCCGCATTTGCATTCTGATCAAGGAGGACGTAGGTGTAGTAATTGTTGTTATTCCAGTTATCATTCGTCCACCCGAGCGCCACGGAGTAATTCCAGGGTAAAATGTACTCCACAGCTTTGAAATTTGAGTTGGACGGAATGTTGTCAATTACAGCCGCGATCATCAAATTGTCCTTTCGTTCAATCCGGATCGTTTTCCCCACCACGTCTGTTATCCCGAAGAGTTTTTCGGCAAGGGATTTTGTGATGACAATGTCGTTGTTTCCCTTTAAAGCTGTATTGCTGTTGCCGCCAAGCACCGGAAAGTCGAACAGATTCAGAAAACTAGGGTCCGCGAAACTTCCTTCAATATTGAGAAATTTATCATTGGCCGCGAGCAGGAGATTGGTGCTCCGATATCGGGCTGCGTCCTCGATTTCGGGATAGTCCTGTAACAAAGCAGGTGCCAGCGGCGCTGGGGTTGCGCCCCAAACGTAGGGTTCACCTGCGATTACGTCACGGTTGTAAACCTGGAAAAGCCTTTTGGTTTTTGGGTAGAAACGGTCAAAAGTCAGTTCATTTTGAATCCACAAAAAGATCAGCATCGCTGCTGCCATTCCTACGGCAAGTCCTGCAATGTTGATAAAAGCATAACCTTTTGCCCGGACAAGGTTACGCCAGGCGATCTTGAAATAATTCTGCAGCATTTAGCTTAACTTTTATGACGAGTATTCCAGAGCCTTCTGTACAAATTAATGCCAGTCATTTTAGAACACTTTCCTTGGCCAGGAGGGGCTTTTGTATTTAAAAAACTGTTCGTATCCGGACAGGATTGTTCGAAATTGACTTGCAAAAAATCGTCGCCTGGTGGGCACGAGTTAATGCGGCTCTTAACAATTTGATAATTTGTTCAATCAATTAAGCAGGAAATTTGCAAGTATTTTTACATGAGCAAACTCTGGCCAAAAATCTAACGCTGATAACTAACCCGCATAACCTATTTAAAATGTTCAAAACAATTAAAATCCTGGCCATCGCAAGCATGCTATTTCTGATAAGTCTTGCGGGATTTGCCCAGAAAAGCGAGCCCTTTTTCTTTATACAAATGACAGATACGCAGTTTGGGTTTTTTACTGATAATAAGAGTTTTGAAAAGGAAACGGAAAATTTTGAAAAAGCCATTGCATTAGCCAACCGGCTCAAACCTGCCTTTGTCATCATCACCGGAGACCTTATCAACAAACCTGCCGACAAGGCGCAACTGGCTGAATACAAGCGAATCGTGGCGCTGCTTGATCCCAAGATCCCGATTTATCATGTGGCTGGCAATCACGATGTGACCAATGATCGGAAGGAAAATGACATTGTGCAGTATCGCAAAGAACTGGGAAAGGATTTTTACCTCATTAAGCATAACAACATGCGCGGGATCGTGTTAAATTCTTTGTATTTCAAAAGTCCTGCTGGCGTTGAAAAGGAGGCAGCTGCCCAGGAAAAATGGTTGAACAAGCAATTGAAAAAGGCAAAACGTTCGTCAGCTGCGCCGTTACTCGTGTTCCAGCATCACAGCTGGTTTTTAACTGATCCAAACGAAAAGGATGAATATTTCAACATTCCGGCCGAGACAAGGCAAAAGCACCTTGCATTGTTTAATCAATATGGTGTAAGCCACATATTTGCAGGCCATTATCACCGCAATGCATTTGGCAAATCAGGGGAAATGGAAATGGTGACGACCGGTCCCGTTGGCAAGCCACTCGGAAAAGATCCTTCCGGATTCAGGATTGTGAAGGTTTCCGGAAAGAATGTGAGTCATCAGTATTACGAGCTTGATCAGGTGCCCGAGAAAATTGTTTTGGAATAACTATATCATTCACTTTCTCAGCAAATCCACTGCAATCAGATAGATCATCAGCAATGTAATGGCAGGAATGTAAGAAACATAGTTTGCAGTGGCGAGTGGTTCAGGCAAGTTGGCAGGAAGCAGGTTCAGGATTGCTGTGGTTGTTGCCGGCCGGAAGTGTTGCGTGTTGCCTTACCCCGCTCATATAGAAATTGCAATTGGAGAAACGCCGTATTTCTTTTTGAATGCAAAAGAAAAATGAGAGAGATCTTCAAAACCTACTTCGAGGTAAATCTCAGTAGGTTTTTTCTTCTTTTCTGTGAGCTGATAATAGGCCAGTTCGAGCCTTTTTTCTGTAAGCCATTTCTGCGGCGTCACATTAAATAGTTTTTTAAAATCCCTGTTAAATGTTGACAAACTTCTGCCGGTTAAGTAACCCAGTCTTTCCATTGGCATATTGAACATATAATTGCGCTGCATAAAATCAATCAGATCAACCTTTCCCGGCTCGTCAAAGTTTGCGAGCACATTATCTACTGTCTTGTCGATTTCTCGCAAGATTGTAATTGCCTCAGTGATTTTCAAAGTGGCGATACTTTCCGGAAATTCACCTTTCACATCAAAATATGGGATCAATGAAGCCAGGCAACTTTCAAGGAATGGATGATTGGAGAAACTGAAAATCGCTGGCACTGAGCTGCTTTTCCTGTTTATATCAATGTTTTCATAAAACCTTTTCAGTCGCTCGGTCGATAAATGCATCACCACTGTTTTGTGAGGCTGACCGTTTTTAGGATAATTCACAATGGTTGCAAGCTGGTTTCTGGGAATCAGGAATATATCCCCGGTCTTAAAATAGGAAGTGGTATGAGCCTGTATGATCTTGGTCTCACCGGAAATAAACCAGATCAGCATATGGTCATCGAAGACAAGGTCGGATTTAAAAAGCTTGTCCTCATAGCTGGAAAGCTTGATTTCTCTGGTCAGATATTTCGAAATGTGGTCCATATGAATGCTACAATATACCGATTTCAACTACACGTTCCAGCTGATGCCCGTTATTTGCTCGCTCCATTTCCAAAGCTTCTTTGCATTCGCCTCGTCCAATGAATGAAGTTTTACACCGCGCTGCCCTCCTTCATTATCCGGGGCCAGCTCGGCAACATCCGTATCTTCACAGTAAACACCTCCGATGTCATCAAGCATTCGGCTCGTGGCGCACCAGACGGTCGTTGCTGCACCCTGTTCGACGCTTTTGAGCGAAGCTGCCACTTCGGGCAACAGATTACCTTCCGCATCCATAAAGCCCATTTGTTGAAACAATTCGAGTGATGCCTCTCTGCCCAGCTCGGTTCCATATATTGAGCCAGGGTGCAAGGCAAATGATCTCACATTGAAGGCTTTACCAATATTATCGAGTTCGAGGGCAAATAAATTGCTGGCGGTTTTTGATTGTCCGTAAGCCTGCAGTGTTTCGTATTCGCGGTGAAGGAAGTTGGGATCATCAAAGTTAAATGGGGCCATTTGATGGCCAAGTGAAGAAACATTGATAATCCGCGCGCCGTCAGCGGATTTAAGCGCAGGCCATAACCGGGCAGTGAGCTGAAATTGACCCAGATAATTGGTGGCCAACTGCGATTCGATGCCGCGGCTGTCCCTGCGCAATGGGACCCACATGATTCCTGCATTGTTGATCAGCAAATGGAGTGGCCGGCCTGTTTCAATGAATGCCTGAGCAAATGCGTCGATGGATGAAGGATCCATAAAGTCGATCTTACCCAGTTCTACATTCGGAATTCCCTGCAAATTTCTCCGAGCCTTTTCCAAGTCCCGGGCAGCAACGATCACGGTGGCGCCTGCCGCTGCAAGGACCTTCGTTGTTTCCAGGCCAATGCCCGCATTGCCGCCGGTGACGATGGCAACTTTCCCGGAAAGGTCAATCCCTTTGATAACATCACTTGCTGTAGATGCTGCGTCGAAGCCAGAGCCCAACGGCTTTTGCAAGGCTCCCTGATAATTGTTTTGTCCCATGTCTTTATGTTTTAAAGTGATAGGACAAAATTAGTTCACGACCGACGCGGTCATTTTGTTCAAAACGTCAATTTACTTTGTTTAAAACGTCAGCCAATATGTGTTGTCTTAAACGCTCCAAAATGTAAGAAAACGCCTGACGGATCGTGAAGGAAACATTCTCGCCTCAATGTTCATTACGAATTCGTGTAAGTTGCATGCCCTCGTATTTGGATAAAAGATCAAGCGAAACGAGATGGTCCCAGACGCCTTGCACATCAAAATAGCTGCACCCTACAAATGGCGGGATTGACAATAGTTTATGATCCATGTGGAATGATTTTTATATCAAAATCACGCCTTAAAATTGGAAAATATATTCGCAGCACCATACTGCAATTCCGATTCCATTCTGACTGGTTTCCACTGTTTTATTTCCTGTATGCATCAAAAGTTGCCACTTTCACGGACCGCGTTGTTACTCGCATTTTGCTTCCTGATTTCCTGCAAGGATAAGCAGAAAGACGCCGGCAAGACAGCGGAACAAGTTAAAGATTACCCCGTTCTGACACTCGCACCGCGGTCGATCACATTGAACAGCGAATATCCGGCGACCATTGAAGGTCAGCAGGACATTGAGATCCGTCCTAAAATTGATGGTTTTATTGAAAAAATATATGTAGATGAGGGTTCAACTGTAAAAAGCGGACAGCCCATTTTCAAGATCAATGCGCCACAATATGAACAGGAAGTCAGGACTGCACAAGCCAACATTAAGATAGCTGAGGCTGATGTAAATTCTGCAGAAATGAGTGTTAGTAAAGTGCGGCCGCTGGTTGAAAAGAACATTATCAGCAAATACGAACTGGAATCAGCGCAGTTTAATTTACAGGCAAAGCAAGCGGCTCTTGCACAAGCCCACGCGACATTAGCCAATGCAAGAACCAATTTGAGCTACACCATTATTGCTAGTCCGGCCAATGGCATTATCGGCCTCATTCCCTATAAAATCGGAAGTTTGGTCAATAGCAACACGCCTGAACCTTTGACCACGGTTTCGAACATTGGGAACATTTATGCCTACTTTTCGATCAATGAAAAGCAGGTTTTGGCTTTTTCTAAAAATACGAAAGGAAACACCACAAAAGCCAGGCTGGCCACCATGCCGCCCGTTTCGTTAGTCCTTGCCAATGGTGTTGAGTTTTCCGAAAAAGGGCGTATCACCACAACAAGCGGGTCTATCAACACCGAAACAGGATCGATTCGGGTGCGGGCCACATTTCCTAATCCGGGTAGCATTGTCCGAAGTGGAAGCAGTGCTTTGGTCCGCATTCCTTCCCAAATGGATTCCGCCATTGTCATCCCTCAAAAAGCAACCTACGAGATTCAAGGTAAAAAATTCGTTTACCGCGTGGCCGCCGACGGCACTGTGAAAAGTGCGGAAGTGGGTGTGTCCGACAATAATGATGGCCAGTATTTTGTGGCCCAAACCGGCCTTGCTGCTGGTGATAAGATAGTTTTAGAAGGCGTCGCATCATTGCGTGAAGGCGCGAAAATTGTACCGAAGTCTGTAAAAGCGGATAGTGTTTATGCTAAAAATTTGTAGCTTATGTTTAACCGCTTCATTGATCAGCCGGTCCTTTCCACCGTTATTTCTATTCTTATTGTCATTCTGGGAATTCTCGGGTTGATATCACTGCCCATTGCACAATATCCCGAAATTGCGCCACCAACCGTAGTCGTTTCTACATCCTACCAGGGCGCGAACGCGGATGTTGTGCTTAATAGCGTCATCGTGCCGCTGGAAGAGCAGATCAATGGGGTGGAGGACATGACCTACATGACTTCTGCCGCCGGAAATGACGGCACTGCGCGGATCACGGTCAACTTTAAATTAGGAACCAATCCAGATCTCGCGTCTGTAAATGTACAAAACCGCGTCGCGCGAGCAACGGCACTTTTGCCGCAGGAAGTGACACGTTCGGGTGTTACAACGGCCAAAAGCCAGAGCAGTAATCTTGTGATTTTCTCTCTGTACAGCGACAATCCGGCTTATGACCAAACATTCCTTCAAAACTATGCCGAAATAAACCTGGTCCCGCTGATCAAGCGTGTGTCCGGAGTGGGAGAGGCCAATGCTTTCGGGCGTATGGATTATTCCATGCGGATCTGGCTGAAACCGGATGTTATGGCCACTTACGGACTTATTCCATCCGACGTCAGCACGGTCCTGGCCGAACAAAATATTGAAGCTGCGCCGGGGCAGTTTGGAGAGCAGGGATCGCAATCATTTCAATATGTGATCAAATATTCGGGTAGGTTGAAAGATACTGCGGAATTTGAAGAAGTTGTGATTAAGGCCACACCAAATGGCCAGGTTTTAAGGCTGAAAGACATTGCCCGGATCGAGCTGGGGGCAATGAGCTATGCGAGCAGCACAACTACTAATGGCAAGCCGTCTGTCGGTGTTTCAATCAGTCAAACGGCTGGGTCCAATGCCAAGGAAGTCATAGAAGGCAGTTTGCAAGTGCTGGATAATGCTTCGAAATCTTTCCCAAACGGCATAAAATACGTAACCCTGATCAATGCCAATGACTTTTTGGACGCCTCTATTGAAAAAGTAATTCACACACTCATTGAAGCATTCGTTCTGGTGTTTTTTGTGGTTTTTATATTTCTGCAAGATTTCCGGTCCACGCTCATTCCGGCCATTGCGGTACCGGTGGCCATTATCGGGACTTTTTTCTTTCTGTTGCTTTTCGGGTTTACGATTAATCTGCTGACATTGTTTGCATTGGTTTTGGCCATCGGGATTGTGGTCGACGATGCCATTGTGGTCGTGGAAGCGGTTCATGCCAAACTGGATGCAGGATACACATCCGCACTCAAAGCAACAAAGGATGCAATGAGTGAAATTTCAGGCGCCATTATTTCGATCACACTCGTAATGGCAGCCGTGTTTCTTCCGGTTAGTTTCATTGAAGGTTCATCAGGTGTTTTTTACAAACAATTTGGATTAACCCTTGCCATCGCCATTATCTTATCCGCAGTGAATGCACTGACGCTGAGTCCTGCATTATGCGCCGTTTTTCTAAAACCTCACAAAGAAGACGCCAGGCACAAGAAGAATATTTTGCAAAGATTTTACGACTGGTTCAACCGCACATTTGATAAAACAATCCATCGATACAAGCAAGCCGTTTCCTTCCTCATAGCCAAAAGGTGGGTGTCAGGATTGATTATTGTGCTGTTTGCCGGGATATTTTATTACTTATTGCAGACAACGCCTTCATCATTTGTCCCGAACGAAGACACCGGCTCCATCATGGCCGACATTGCCCTGCCGCCATCCGCATCCACGGAAAGAACCGAGGCATTAACCAAACAAGTCGAAGCGATCGCCCGAACCATTCCGGAAATTGAAAACATTCTCCGGATCACCGGCCGGGGGATGATCAGCGGTGTGGGAAGCAATTATGGAATGGTCGTAATGCGGCTGAAACCCTGGGCCGAGAGAGGAGGAGCAGGGCAGGATGTGCAGGCATTGATCGGGAAATTATTTGCAAAAACGAGCGGAATCAGGGACGCCAAAATTATCTTTTTCGCTCCGCCTACTATTTCAGGTTTCGGCTCCTCGGGCGGTTTTGAATTCCAGTTACAGGATAGAAGCGGAGGCGATATTGCCCTTTTTTCCAAAGTAGGCAACGACTTTTTGACCTCATTAAGCAAGCGCCCGGAAATTCAATATGCGTCCACAGCATTTAATGTTAATTTTCCCCAATATCAGATCGATGTGAATGTGGCCAAAGCGAAAGTGGCGGGCATTACGGTAAATGATATTATGAGCACGATGCAGGGATATTATGGCGGGGTGTATGCTTCGAACTTCAATCAGTTTGGAAAACAATTCCGGGTCATGTATCAGGCCGAGGCTGCTTCAAGGGCTAATCCGGAGGGGCTGAGCAACATTTATGTCAGAAATGCCAGCGGACAAATGGCTCCCATCACCGGATTCATCACATTAACCAGAGTTTACGGTCCGCAGTCCATTTCCAGATTTAACCTTTTTACTTCCATCGGCGTGACTGGCTCTCCAAATCCGGGTTTCAGCTCCGGCGATGCCATTACAGCTGTTCAGGAAGTGGCAGCCGAAGTGCTTCCTGCCGGTTATGGATACGAATTTTCCGGCCTGACGCGAGAGGAAATATCTGCCGGCGGTCAAACGGCTTTCATTTTTATGCTCGTCATTGTTTTCGTTTATCTGCTGCTGAGCGCACAGTATGGAAGCTACATTCTGCCATTTGCGGTTTTGTTATCGCTCCCGGTCGGGCTGGCGGGAACATTCATATTCGCCAGCTTATTTGGCATTACCAATAACATTTATCTGCAAATCACGCTGGTGATGCTGATTGGACTTTTGGCAAAAAATGCGATTCTGATTGTGGAGTTTGCCGTCGAACGAAGGCGGCACGGAATGTCATTGGTGGATGCTGCCATTGAAGGTGCGCAAGCAAGGCTACGTCCGATTTTGATGACGTCTTTTGCTTTTATTTTGGGTTTGGTGCCGCTAATGCTCTCGACTGGCGCTGGCGCACTGGGTAACCGTTCTATCGGGACCGGGGCAGTTGGAGGAATGCTTGTCGGAACGCTGATCGGGGTTTTTGTAATCCCGGTTCTTTACATTGTGTTTCAGTCTTTGCAAGAAAAAATCAGCGGTCCGCCAAAGGTTTTAACGGATGAAAATCAACATGATCACTGACGCGTTTTAACAAAATGATTATGTACAAAAAACATCTGAAACGCCTGGTTCTATTCTGTTTTTCAGGCTTGCTGCTCTGTTCCTGCAACATTGTAAAACCTTATCAAAAGCCTCAGGTAATGCCTGATAATCTGTTTCGCGACGTAGTTACCACGGACACCACCGGATTGGGCCAGCTTCCCTGGAACCAGCTTTTTACAGATACCACTTTACAGGCGCTGATAAATCAGGGAATTAAAAACAACATTAACCTGCAAATTGCTTACACGCGCATTGAACAATCCAGAGCCTATTACGAGCAAAGCAGAGCTGCATTTTATCCTACAATCAGTGGTGATCTGGGTGTAACCCGTTCCAAACTTTCCGAAGCGCAGGGTTTTGGCATTCGAAACAGTGCAACACAATATCAGCTAGGCTTATCTTCCGCATGGGAAGCGGATATTTGGGGGAAATTGCGCAGCACAAAACGTGCTAATTTAGCATTACTTCTGCAATCCGAGGCGGGTGCAAAAGCGGTACAAACGAGCCTCGTCGCTGACATCGCCAATTACTACTATACATTGCTCGCGCTCGATCAGCAACTCGCCATCACCCGGCAAACCGTCTCGAACTGGGACACAACCGTAGCGACCATGCGGGAATTGAAAATAGCAGCCATTGTTACCGAGGCGGCCGTGGTGCAAAGTGAAGCACAACGTTATGTCGCAGAAGTTACCATCCCCGATTTGATTCAAAATACAAGAGAAACAGAAAATGCGCTAAGCATTTTGCTTGCATTGCCGCCAGCTGCCATCCGGCGCGGCTCACTCACTAATCAGGATACGGTCCAGATTTTGCAGACAGGCGTTCCGGCATTGCTGCTGGCAAACCGCCCGGATGTGCAGCAGGCAGAGCTTAATTTTCGTTATTATTTTGAAATGACCAATGTCGCCCGAACCTTTTTCTATCCTGCATTAGCGATCTCCGGATCAATCGGATATTCTGCATTACAATTGGAAAACTTCCTGAAACCGATTTCACTTGCAGCCAGTATAGGGGCAGGACTTACGCAACCTATATTCAACAGACGCGCCAACAGAACCCGCCTGGAAGTGGCACAAGCCCAGCAGCAAGAAGCACTTCTTAATTTCCAAAATGTCCTGCTCACCGCCGGGCAGGAAGTTTCAGACGCCATCTCACTCCACAACACCGCACGCGACAAAATCAGGATCCGCGGAAATCAACTGGACGCATTGCAAAAGTCAGTGAGTTACTCAGGGGAGCTGCTGCAAAATGGCTTTGCAAATTATACCGAGGTAATTACTGCCCGACAAAGCCTGCTACAAGCCCAACTGGGCACCATTAATGATCAGTTGCAAAGACTGCAATCCGTTGTAACATTGTACAGGTCGCTGGGCGGAGGATGGGTTATGCCTTAACGAACGAAAACCTGGCTTTAACCAACTGCCATAATATTGGCATCACTGATAATGCAACAATTCCTAACACCACTTTTTCGAAATTATCCCGCACCAGCGGAATGCTGCCCAAAAAGTAACCGGCGAAGGCCAGGCTCGCGACCCAAAGAATGGCCCCGATGATATTGAACTTAAAAAAGACAGCGTAATTCATTGCTGCAACGCCGCCGACAAACGGTGCCAATGTCCTGACAATGGGCACAAACCTTGCTATGACAATCGTGGAAGCACCATATTTTTCATAAAAGCCATGCGTATGAGCAAGCTGTTCTGGCTTGATCATTGGTTTTCCAAAAAGGCGGAATTGCTGGATTTTATTCCCAAACCGCCGTCCGATCAGATAGTTGCAGCTATCGCCCAATATGGCCGCTATGATAAGCAATGCAACAATGAGCCAAATGTTGAGCGAATCGGGATATTTTGCGGCCATCATTCCTGCTGCAAATAGCAATGAATCGCCAGGGAGAAATGGCATAAACACAACCCCGGTTTCTATAAAAATAATCAGAAACAGCACAACATAAGTCAATGCGCCATACTGCTCAACAATGCGCCCCAAATGCGTATCCAGGTGGAAAAACACATCGAGGATCTGGTTAAAAAATTCCATTATAGTAGGTTATTTAATGTTTATCAACAGCATGCATACAATGATATAAAGCACCATGATTGTCAATGCGTAAGACATGGCAGTGAACATTTCATTCTCCGATCTACTCGTTTGCTTTTCCATGATCATTCAGTTTGTCAATTTGATTTATAAAACAAAACCTGCGGATGAGGTATTTTTTCGTCTACATCGCCATCTGATTAACTTCCAGCACTTCAAACTTCTTCATGCCAGCCGGCATTTTCCACTCGATGGTTTCTCCTTTGCAAAGTCCGATCAATGCGGCTCCCATGGGTGTAAGCACAGATATTTTCTTTTGTTTAATGTCTGCCAGGGAGGGCATGACGATGCAAAATTCCATTTCCTTGTTGGTCGCAAGTTCCCTAACCCGCACCTGCGAATTCAGGCGGACGCTGTCTTCCGGCAGTTGATCGTTTTCGACGACGATGGCCCGGTTTAGCTCGTAAGAGAGCGTCATTTCGTTTGGGCTGCTTGGGAAATGCTCTGCGAATTGCTTCAACATGCGAAAATCATCTTCGCTAAGTATGACTGTGTTTCTTTGATTGTTCATAAGGATAAATAGTTTTAAGCTGTACGCGCTGCCGGGATAAATCGGCATGACGGCATACAGCAATTGAACTGATTAAGCGTGCAGCGCTGCACTTTGTATTACATTAAAGAACTGGCTGCGAGCTGGTGAAAAACCTTCTCGTCAAGCTTATAGCGGTCGTTTAATGTTAGGCTGCTGCGTGCGTTGAAAAGGGCGTGATTGACAGCATTATACATCAGCCAGTAAGACGAATCTTGGTCAAGAAGCCGCTGTTCCAGTTTAAGCCGCTCGTAGGCTTGCTTGGCCAGTTGAACGGGAATTGGCAGTGTTTTCAGCATTTTTTCATCCGCTCTGCCAACGGATTTTTGCTGAAGATGTTCGTAAACAGTGGTCGTCAGCGTAGCACTTTTGTAATTCTGACCCACCAGCAAATTGTAAAGCTGCTCCTGAAAAAGTTCAGGCGTTTGTCTGCTGTTATGCATTTTCCGGCCATCTTTCTTTGCGCCGGAGACAATGTTGGCCACATGCTTTTTATCTTTCCCCTGCCCGCGATCTTTCAACCACGATCGATATTTTGGTAACTCCGAAAAAGAATCTGCCCAGCCCATGAGCCCGTTTTGACAAACTGCCCTGTACATGCTTGTGCTGGGAACGCCGGAGCCGTCGAGCATGGCTGTTAGCGTTTTCCCCTGAACACTGAATGGCGTTTTTCCATTGTAACTATTTGTCAAGATCATGCTGCGCTGCAATTGCTCGCCACCGATTGAAAGCTCCTCAGGAAGAATGATGCTAATGCTGAATTCCCCCGTAGACGTATATCTTATTTCCAACTTGTAGTCGGCAAACAGCTTGTCAATCACTTCGCGGATAAGCGTGTTTGGTATAATCGCATAATCAGCGCTCTGAATGCCGAAAATTGTCTTCGTTCCACGAAATGGCTGGCCAACGATCAGTTGCTGCTTATCCGTCGCCATGATTTCGTAGTCGGGCAACAGGTCGCCCAGCCATACGGGATTAACCGGATAACAGATATCATCCCAAGATGTAGTGAACTGCGGCTGAGCACTGAGATAAGTCATTTTCTTGCTTTTTTATTTTTACAGTTGTAAATTTACTAAAAATATTCTTGAAAAGAAAATTATATTGAAATAATGCATCTGCAAGGATGTGTTAAACCATCTGTAACAAGGAGTTATCGCTGTGCTGATCCTTTTGCCATCAACTTAATAAACAAATGCTTATGGAATTCGAAGTCATTGTTTCACTCTTGTCACTAGTTGCCTTGGAAGCGGTTCTAGGCATTGATAACGTCATTTTTATATCGATAATCGCGGCAAAGCTTCCTGCAAATCAGCAGAAGAAAGCCAGACAATACGGGCTGATCCTTGCGGGTGTGATGCGGATTGGACTTTTGCTCGTCATTTCACTTATAATGAAACTGGACAAGGACTTGTTTGTGGTTTTCGGCGAAGGTTTTTCAGGAAAAGAGCTCGTTTTGTTGGCAGGAGGGTTATTTCTGCTTTACAAAAGCGCGACCGAGATTTACCACAAAATGGAAGGCGAGGAGGGCGACCAGAGCAAACAGATAAAAGCTTCTACTTTCGGGCAGGTCCTCACGCAGATATTGATCATGGATATGGTTTTTTCAATCGACTCGATCATCACCGCCATTGGTATGGTAAAGGAAGTGTGGGTAATGTATGTGGCAGTTATTGCGACGGTGATCCTCATGCTGGTGGCTGCTGAAACGATCAGTAATTTCGTGAACCGGCATCCCGCATTCAAAATGCTGGCTTTGTCCTTTTTGTTGCTGATTGGCTTTTCACTGGTCAGCGAAGGTTTCGGCCTTGAAATTCCTAAGGGTTACATTTACTTCTCAATGGCCTTTTCACTGCTGGTGGATGTGCTGCAAATGCGTATGAACAAATCGAAAAGTGCACCGGTAAAAACCCATGAACATTACCAGCAGGGAGAAGATCGTCTTCTCCCATAACCGTAAAAGATCGAAACAAGGCACGGGTAATGTAGGATGAGTTGTTAAATCAGACCTCACCATTACATTACGAATTACTGCGTTATTATGTCAATTTCCCCATAACCAGCTTCATCGTTTCCCTGCGTATTCTGAGTCGCGCGCAATTTTACATATCGTGCTTTGACAACATTGAATTGCTTGATTTGCGTCAGCGGATTGTTTTTAATGTTTGAAAATTCGCCCTCAGTTGCCAGTTTCCAGTTTTGATTATCCGATGAAACCAAGAATTGAAAATGTGAAATGATGCCGTTGGTGCGACCTTGACCTGGCAGATATTTGAAACCCGTAAGATTTTCTTCTTTACCCAAATCAATCACCAGATCGGCAGGCAGTTTTTGATCCTTGGGCTGATACCAGGCTGTGTTTGGATTTCCGTCGATCGCTGCAGTCGACTTGTCATCGGCAATGTTGAGTAGTTTCCAGTTTTTGTGTGAAACGTCAAATTTTTCTGCCGCTTCCGGACTGCTCGCTCCTGATTTTGCATCGACCGCAATGGTGCGGATATTCAATTTTCCATCAGCCTGGATCGGGCCTTTATAACGCGTTGACTTGTTGTTTGGCTCGCTGCCATTGGTGGTGTAATAAATTTCTGATTCTTTATCGGCCGCCGCAATGTTCACAGCGCCATCCTTGTTTCGGCTAATAATCGGAGCGGTCAGAATTTGCGGTGCATTGTAAATGCCAATGTTCGAAATCACCGGAGAAGCTTTCGCGTCTGTAATAGTGAAACGAACCTGCGTTGCCTCCACGCTTGGGAAGACCAGAATGCGCTTGTAGCCGATTGTGGTTTGTTCATCCAGCAATTTCCAATCGTTGCCCACTTTTGCTTCCACTTTAAATGCTTTTACCCGCTGACCTAATGCAATGTTTTCCTGAGCCAGAAAGCGATTAAATGTGGTCGGCTTGCCGAAATCAATGGTTAGCGAAGCAGTTTTTAGGTTGTCATCCGTCGCCCAGTAAGTTTCATTATTTCCATCAACTGCTTTTTCAGGACCAAATTCTTTGGCATTGCCACGCGTGTTGGATGCGGTAACCTTTTTGTTTACAGCAAGGTCAACCGCAAATGCTTTTTTAACCGCACTGGCCAGTTCAAGCACTGCCTTTTCATCATTTTCATGGATCAATCCGCGTTTATCAACCGGGAAATTCAGCAGTAATGTGCCGTTCCTGCCAAAAGAAGCATAGTAAGTTTCCAGCAATCGAGGCAATGTTTTCACTTTGCTATCTTCATATTCATGGTAAAACCAACCCGGACGAATGGAAGTGTTCACTTCTCCCGGCACCCACGAATCGCCGTTTTCAACCCCATGGCGAAGCATTTCCCTGGGCACATCGCCGGTTGCATTCAGTAAGCTCCAATTTTTTTCACCCACATGTCCGTCTTCGGTTCCTACCCAACGCAGGTCCGCCCTTTCGCCGCCGTCGTTCCAGATAACAATGTTCGGCTGCAATTTCCGGATCAGTTGATAGGTGTTTTTCCAATCGTAATACGTGCTTGCGTCAATTTTACGGGTTTCCTTCGCGCCGCCATAATAGCCAGAACCGCCATTTGCGCCATCAAACCAGATCTCAAAAACATCGCCATAATTGGTGAGCAATTCCGTAAGCTGGTTGCGGAAATAAGTGATGTATTCCGGCTTGCCATAACCTGCATAATTACGGTCCCAGGGCGACAAATATATGCCCAGTTTAAGTCCGTATTCCTTGCAAGCCTCCGCCAGATCTTTGACAATGTCACCTTTACCACCTTTCCAATTGGAGTTTTTTACAGAGTATTCGGTGTATTTCGATGGCCACAGACAAAAGCCCGAATGATGCTTCGCCGTCAGGATAATGCCTTTCATGCCGGCCTCCTTACACACCCGCGCCCATTGACGCGCATCGAGTTTTTCAGGATTGAAAATCTTCGGATCATCCTCCCCATATCCCCATTCCTGATCTGTGAATGTGTTGGTTGAGAGGTGGATAAATGCATAATACTCCATTTGCTGCCACCTGATCTGGTTCTTCGTCGGGACCGGACCGAATGGTTTCGGTGGAGTAGGCTGGGCAAAGGAGATGTGGGACAACGCCACTATAAAAAACGCAGCTAAAAAACTGCTCAACAAATTTTTCCGGCTGTTCAACAGCGTGCTTTTGGACTTACTTTTTTTCATTATAGACTGAATGTGATTTCCTAACAAAGGCTGCATCATTGTGAATGTGCGGAGATTTATTGTCATCGCCTGCTCTCATCAATACGATGTGTCATGCGGAGAGCGCGTTTGTTGAAATGGCAATTTATATAAATCCAGTGGGAAGTTTGCTGACAATTTACGGACGTTTAATGTAGGATATTGGGCGTTGTTTGCAAAGACAAGTTTGCATCTATCGACTTAGTTGTTTGAGACGCGTAGGTCTCTAATTTAAAAACTAGCCGTTCGCTTTTGAGTTCAGTTCACTTAATACCAAAGCTTGCAAAGCTTCTTTCGGCAGCAAAAATTGATACTCAGCTACGCCTATGGGCTTGTTAATGTCCTGCAAGGCTATCTCAACATCAACATGATCTTTGTCTGCACAGAGAATCATCCCAATGGATGGATTCTCACCAGATTCCTTTTCCAGCCGGTCAAGTAAGGATAAATAGAGATTCATTTTACCGACATATTCTGCCTTGAAACTTCCAATTTTCAATTCAATTGCAACCAGCGAGCGTAGACCTCTATGGAAGAAAAGCATGTCAACAAAATATTCCTTGCCGTTGTATTCCAGTCTGTATTGATTGCCTATAAAAGTAAAACCCTTGCCCAGCTCTAAGATAAATGCTCTGATTTTTGTTATGAGCCGGTTTTCCAGCGCAAGCTCTTTGAGAGGCTCAGTGACACCGAGAAACGCAAGATTATAGCTGCTTTTGAACACTTCATTTGCGTAATCTGCATTCGTTGCAGGAAGGGTTTGATCGAAATTGTGTGTTTGGACTCGCTTTTGCGCCTGACCATAACTATCCATTTTGATGGCATTAAGCAGCAACTCTCTCGACCAACCTTTTGTCAGGGATTCATTGATATAAAACTCAACCTGAGAATCATCTTTCAATTTGTTGATTAACAATAAATTATGTCCCCAGGGCAAAACTGCGACAGCTTGTCGCAGTTTTGTGTTGGCCTCAAAATATCGCTCATAAAAGCGCTTCATATCCCACAAATTTCGCGGGGATAAACCCATATCCGGAAACTCAGTTTTCAGATCAATGGATAATTGTTTGACAACGCCGCTGCCATAACCTTCTTCTAGCTGTTTTTCAAAGAGCAATTTTCCGAGGTTCCAATAGACCGTTTGTGTGCTGCTGTTGACTTGTCTGGCAATCTGCACGCGAGCCGTTCGTATCTGGCTGATTGCCTGGTTTAATATTTCTCCATACTCAGCTTCATTTAAATGCGATAGTGCGGTTTTGTTTTTAGTCATTTTGGTTCCCGTGGTTGATGATCAGTAATCCCGTATTACTCAAAATCCCAATTTAGCTTAAAAGACGTATCGCCATATTAGCATTGAACCATCGGCAGGTTTCGTTTATTTTTCGTTTTTTTGTCAAAATCACAAACTAGAAAAGATATGTCATACGACAACAACCTTGAAATCCGTGTTCGCACTTATTTGAGCGAAATAGAAGGGTCTAAGATGAAGAAACGGCAATGTTTGGCGGGTTGGCGTTTATGATTATTGATAAAATGTGCATTAATGTGGGTGATAATCAAACGTGGGCAGTTGTCACTTCATGATGCCTCCGTTTTTTAGCCTTGTATTCTGTCGGGAGCATGTTGAATTTTGCTTTAAACGATTTTGCAAAATAATTCGGCGCTGTAAATCCAGTCATATAGGAGATCTGCGAGATACTCAAATCACTATTTTCCAGGAGTAATGCAGCTTTTTCGAGCTTGATAGAACGAATAAATTCAATGGGCGTTTGTCCGCTCATTTCCAGCACTTTGCTATACAATGTTCCCCGGCTCATGCCGACGTGTTTGCTCAGATTTTCAACACTCAACTGTGCTGTGTGCAGGTTTGCTTCAATGTAAGTCAGCATGTCCTTCAATAGTTTTTCCTGGCTCGATTCCATTTGCGGCGCCTGTCCCAAAACCTGTATCTGGCGGGAATAAACGCCTTTTAAGAGACGATTCAGCAGAATTAGGTTGTTGATCTTCGCATTCAGAATGTCGAAATTAAATGGTTTGGTCAAATAATCATTTGCACCCGAATTCAGCCCTTCGAGTTGCTGCTGCTCGCCGGTGGAGGCGGTCAGGAGAATGATCGGAATGTGCTTCGTTCGCTTGTCCGACTTGATTTTCTGGCTAAGCGCGATGCCGTCCATTTCTGGCATGGCAATGTCGCTCACAATGAGTTCCGGATGGTGGCTGAGCGTTTTTTGCCAGCCTTCCTTGCCATTGCTCGCTTCGATGACGTGGTAAAAAGGCATCAGACTTTCTTTCAAATAATGCCTGAATTCGTCATTGTCTTCAATGATCAGCACATTGGATGGATCTTCCGGATTTGGCTTTTCCAGCTTTCCAAAGCCGTTTTCGCCGTCAATGTTGGCTGGCGCTGACGCAGGTTGCTCCGTCACCAAAAGCGGTTGCGGATCGGCGATGGGCAGCTGAACGGTGAATGTGCTGCCAAGGCCCGGCTCACTGGTAACCGCAATATTTCCCTCATGCAACTGCACAAATTCCCGCACAATGGACAAGCCAATGCCGCTTCCCTGGTTTAGCACGGAACGGTCCGTTTCGCTTTGGAAAAAACGGTTAAATATTTTGTCATGATTAGCCTCAGCAATGCCAATTCCGGTGTCTGTAATGATGATTTGGAGCCAATACTTACCTTCTAAATCCGTCTGATAATCAATTTTCAAAGCCACTTCTCCGCCTTTTGGGGTGAATTTGAATGCGTTTGAAAGCAGATTGAACAAAATCCGTTCGAGTTTGTTTGCATCAAAATCCATCATCAGCTGATCAAGTGAACTCTCGATTTTAAACTGAATGCCTTTTCGGATCGAAAGATCGCTGAATTGATCGCACGTGTCTTTAATATACAAAATAATGTCTCGGCATTTGAGGTCCAGCTTGACTTCCTGCTCCTGCATATTTTTGAAATCGAGCAGCTGGTCGACGAGGTTGAGCAACCTTTTGGCATTCCGTTTAATGGCAATCACCGGCGGTTGCAATTCAGTCGATTTGGTCTTGACCAGCAAATTATCAACAGGAGCGAGGATCAGGGAAATGGGCGTCCTGAACTCGTGACTCAAATTGGTCAGAAACTTGATTTTCATCCGGTCTAATTCCTGCGCCTGCTCCACTTCCGCACGCTGTTGCTGCTCACGGAATTGCCTTTTCAGCTTCTGAATGCCGCGCCGCCGCATAATATACACGATCACAAATGGCGCCAGGAAATAGAAAATATACGCATAAATGGTCAGGTAAAATGGCGGTTTGACCACCACTGCCACCGACTTGGTTTGCGGACTCCAGTTAATGCCATCGCTACTGGCCTGCACTTCAAACACATATTCACCGGGGCTCAGATTGGTATAACTAGCCAGATTGGTCAGCCCAGTTTCGTTCCATTCCGATTGCATGCCCACCAGCCGGTGCCGGTAATGCATTTGTTTGGGGTTTGTATAATCCAAAGCAGCGTAGCCGATCGAAAAGTTTTGTTTGTAATCAAGGCTGATGGTTTTGGCCACAGAGATATCGGCATCTATAAAATTGGAATCCGCCGGCGTAATGCTCCGGTTACCAATTCGGAGATCTTTCAAAATTATAGGCGGAATGCATTTGCTGTTGGGCAAACTGCGCGTATCGACATAATTAAAACCTGCAATCCCGCCAAAAAACAGCGTATTATCCGCAGCCCGAATGCCGGAGCCCAGCACGAACGTCCGGTCCTGAATGCCGTTATAAGAAGTGTAATTGGTGAATTTTTTGTTTTTGAGATCAAAATAGCTGATTCCCTGATTCGTACTCACCCAAATCCGCCCTTGCGCATCTTCCAGGACTTTGTTGACCACATTACTTGCCAAACCTTCCTTCGCGCCATAGGAAATGAATTTTTTAGAACGCGGATCGTACAATGCCAATCCTTCCCCGGATGTGCCCGCCCAGATATTCCCTTTGCTGTCTTCCAAAAGCGAGTAAACAATGTTGCTGAGCAGGTTACTGCTTTGCCGATCGAGTAGCACGGATTTCTGCGTAACCGGATCAAAAACAGCAATCCCGGTGCCGTGCGATGCGATCCAAACTTTACCCTGCCTGTCCAGCAAAATATCCCTGATATAACCATTGAGCGGAATCACGCGCTGCGAAATAGGCGTGCCGGGATTGTAAAATCGCGTAAAACGCTTCGTAGCCGGATCAAACAAATGCACGCCACCGCCGTTGGTGCCCACCCACAACTTGCCGGACTTGTCTCTTTCCAGACAAAAAATCTCGTTATTACTCAGGCTCGAAGAATCTTTCCCACGCAAATACTGCGTGTAAGCGCCGGATTTGGGATTAAATTGAAACAAACCATCCTGAAAAGTCCCTATCCAAAGTTCGTTGCCCGAAACCAGTTCCAATGTCAGGATTGCCAGTCCGGATGCGGCATTTTTGTTTTTAGGGTTAATGGGAAATTTTTTGAAAAGATTGGTTTGGCGATTGTACAAATTCAGACCGCCGCCGTCCGTGCCCACAAACAGCTCGCCCGATGCAGTCTCGGCGAATGAAGTCACAAATGGTCCGCTCAAACCGTAAGGATCATTGACGTCAGACCGCTTTAATCCGAAAATCGCCAGGTTTTTATCATATTTATTGACCCCGCCTTTATAGGTTCCCAGCCAGCAAATGCCCTCATTATCAAACAAAATGCTCCGCACAGACTTGTTGCTTAAACTGAATTGCGTCCGCGCATCCGGGCCGTATCGCGTAATGTTGCCATCCCGCATATCCAGAATATTCAGTCCCGCATCGGTGCAGATCCAAAGGCGGCGGTCGTTTTCCAGCGCAAGCGCAAACACCATGTTCGTACTCAGCGAATGCTTGTTATCAGCTTCATACTGAATGTGTTTCAGGATCTGTCCAGCCGAATTAAACTTGAACAAGCCGCTATAAGTGCCCACCCACATATTTCCTTCGCGATCCTCCACCATGGACTTTACCGTCCGCGCGCCCGCCTCGTCGGGGATGGATTGCAGGTAATTAATGTACTCGCCGGTTTTATCAGCAGGGTCAATTTTATACAACCCATTTTTCGATCCGATCCAAATCCGCTGCTTGCTATCAATTGCCAGGCTCAGGATCAGCCCTTTTGAGATCTGATCTGGCATGTTGGGAATAGCTGAAAATGTGCTGATCTGCCGAGTTTCCGGGTCCACATTGACAAGCCCGGCCGTTGTTCCCACCCAAAGTTTCCCCCGGGCATCACTCGTAATGCTGATCACACTATGCGGGGACGGAATGCTTATGAACGAATCTTTTTTCCGGTTGTAAAGGTGCAGCCCGCCTTCGATCGTGCCCACCCAGATCCGGCCTTTGCGGTCCTGGTGCAAGCTGGTAATGTCACTCGATCGCAGCGACGTCGAATCATTTTTATTGTGCCGGTATACCAATACATCCGTTCCGTCAAACCTGTTCAGGCCGTCGTCGGTTGCGATCCACATGAGCCCATAGCGATCTTTCAGGATAGCAGTTACCGTATTCGACGACAACCCATCCATCGAAGTGATCGAGGTGAATTTTGGCTCGATGCGCTGCGCCTTAACAGCGTGATTGATCCCGGAAATGAGGACAAGCATGCACGTGAAAAGACAAAAAAAATTAATCTTCAATTGCATTTACTCAAGAGGTTTTTCTAGAATGAGCCGGTAATGCTGCCAAAACCGAAATTGACGTCTAAAACGAGAAATAAAAGCTAAAAATGCAAATTAGTCTCCGAATCGGGCACTTTTTTGGCGCATTTGAACAATTGTACCCGTAAAATAAACAAATGTGCTCACAGCCGGTTGCATCACCTCGTTACATTTGTCGACAATAAATCAAATAATATCTGGAAAAAATGATGAAACTAATTCAAAGGTCGAAGGCCGAAGTTACGCCAGAAATTACTATTGTCAAATTGACACTTCCGGGAGGGAGCGAGGCAGGTTGCGGTTCAGTCAAACACAAACATTAATCTATACAAACAATGCATGAACGTTTATTAACTAGTAACATTCTGGCCAGGATCGTCGGAATTTCTGGCCTTCCCATTCTGTTGCTGGGAAGCGTGCCGAGCGATGCGATTGCAGGCAATGCGGCCTGGGCAGATTATAGCGCCAGACACAGGTCAGCACCCGTGGCTGACATCGAAGTTTCAGGAAAAGTGACCGGGCCAGACGGCGAAGCGCTGCCGGGCGTGAGCGTGCTTGTGAAATCCACAACCAGAGGAACCAGCGCCGATCAGGATGGGAATTTCAAACTCTCTGTTCAAGATGCGAATTCGGTTCTTGTGTTTTCGCTCGTAGGATATGCTTCAAAGGAAGTTGTAGTCGGCACCCAGCAGATTATAAATGTAACACTTGCCGTCGATAACAAGACATTGGAAGAAGTCGTGGTGGTCGGTTATGGCGTGCAGCGGAAACGGGACGTGACGGGTTCGGTAGTTTCGGTCAGTGAAAGTACATTGAAAGAAGTTCCTGCGCCAAACCTGGTGAGCCAGTTAAAAGGCCGCGCGGCGGGCGTTTCCATCATTAGTAACGGAAGCACACCCGGTTCGCAGGGACAAATCAGGATCAGGGGGAACCGCACATTAACGACCAGTTCGGGTTCGAGCGATGGCTTGGATGGTCCATTGGTTGTGGTCGACGGAATTCCTTTCGGTGGTTTGAATGACATTAACCCGGACGATATTCTCAGTCTGGAAGTTTTGAAAGATGCCTCTGCAACAGCTATTTACGGTTCGCGCGGATCAGGCGGGGTGATTCTTGTAACAACCAAAAGAGGAAAAATAGGCAAGCCCGTTTTCAGCTACGATGGTTACCACGGAGAAACGCGCGTAATGGGCAAGTTCAATGTCATGAACGGAACCGAATATGCGCAATTCAAAGCCGATGCGGCTAAATACAACCGCACTGCGCCCGGGACATCAGGTTATTTGCTTACCCCAAAAGAGCAGGAAGCACTTGATAATGGTGTGTCCACGGACTGGCAAGATTTGATTTATAAGCCAGGTTTCATGTCCAATCACCAGTTAGGCATGCAGGGCGGAACTGAAAACACGCAATATTCACTCGGCTTAGGTTATTTTAATGAAACGGGCATCATTCCACACCAGGATTTTCAGCGTTTCAACATTCGCGCAACCATTGACCAGCGCATTGGAAAAAATATTAAAATTGGCCTTAACACGCTTAACACGCTGACTTACACGAACACGCCCGGCGGTGGCGGCGTTCCGGGCGGACTTGTGCGTTTGACTCCTTTGGCTTCACCTTACAATGCGGATGGTTCTGTAAATACATTCCCTTCAGAAGGTTCTATCGATGCGGCGAACGTGAGTCCGCTCACGATCATGACCAAAAAAGAATCGGCTTTGGGACGCACGCGTTCGGTGCGGACATTCAACAGTCTTTATGCGGAGGTAAATATTTTGCCTGGTTTAAAATATCGATTTAATGCAGGTCTTAATTTCAGTCAGTCCAATTTGAACAACTACAATGGCCCGCTAACATACTTCAATACAGCTACTTTGCAATCCTCATCCACGGCTGAGATCAGCAACACGGAATATTGGGATGTAAACTTGCAACATTTGCTTTATTATGATAAAACTTTTGCAGATAAACATAAATTCGGCTTCACCGCACTTTATGAATACACCAAAAACCACTCATTAGGAAGCCGCTTTACGGTGACGGGCGTGCCGGCGGATTACATCAAAACGTCGAATTTTTCGCTTGCATCGGGACAACCTGTTGCGCCTTCGGACTTTGGCAACTCGTTTTCGGAAACGGGGCTGCTATCCTACATGGGCAGGATTAATTACAGCTTCGCCGACAAATATTTGCTGACATTGACATTGCGCCGCGACGGTTCTTCTACATTGTCTCCGGGTAACCAATATTTCAATTATCCGGCAGTTGGTCTGGGATGGAATGTGGTTGAAGAAGGTTTCATGAAGTCAGCTCCTTTTATTTCGAATCTGAAATTGCGTGGCGGCTGGGGGATTTCCGGAAACCGGAATGTGGGCGCCTACTCTACATTGGGTGCATTGTCTGCCGGTTATTACAATTTCGGGACGGGAACTGCCGGACAACAACTGGCTTACACGGTCACGAGCCTTCCATCCAGCAACCTAAGCTGGCAATCGACATCGCAGCTGGACATTGGAATTGACTTTGGTTTCCTGAACAACCGCATTACCGGTTCGGTGGATTGGTATCACCAAAAAACCAAGAATATTCTGCTTTCCGTGCCGCTGCCTCCCAGCAATGGAGCCGGTTCGACTTTGAAAAATTTAGGTAAAACAGAGGGAAAAGGGGTAGAAGTTGCTGCGACATTTGAGATTGTCAGAAAACCAAAAGGCTTCAATTGGAGCATTGACGCAACTTACTTCTTCAATCGCGAGAAAATCACGCAGTTAACCACGCCGGAAGAAAAAGCCAATCTGGGCGCAGGATGGTTTGTAGGACAACCGCTTTCGGTGATTTATGATTACAAAAAACTGGGCATCTGGCAAACTGCTGACGCAGAGAACGGAACATTGGCCAAACAAACTTCACCCGTTCAATTCGCCGGACAAATCAGAGTGGAGGATTTGAACGGGGACGGAAAAATCGACGCAAATGACCGCCAGATCCTCGGCAATTTCCAGCCTAAATGGGAGGGAGGATTGACCAGCCGTTTCAGTTTCGGGAATTTTGATGCATCCATCGTCACCTATGCACGGATGGGCATGAAAGTGCTCGTGCCTTATCTGACGGGAAACTCTACTGGTTCAGGCGGTTTCGCATTCTTCAATCAAAGCCGTGTAAACCAGGTAAAGGTGGATTACTGGACGGACACCAATCCAACCAACAATTTCCCGGCCCCGGACGCCAGCGGTGCGGTCGCCAACTTCGGTTCGACATTGGGTTACTATGACGGTTCATTTATCAAATGCCGCAGCATTAACCTGGGTTACACATTCGAAAGCGATTTAATCAAAAAAGTAGGCGCTGCTTCTGCCAGGATCTATGTCAACCTAACCAACCCATTCATCATTTACTCACCATTGGTGAAGGATGATCTGGCTGTTGATCCCGAAGGAAACAGCTACGCAACTGGCCAGTCGACGCTTAACCCCCAAGGTGCCAGCGATCGCAGCGCACCGGAACGTCAGATTTCGGTAAACCTGAACTCTCCGCCGGTAAGACAATTCACTGTGGGCGTAAACCTTAAATTCTAATCCGACTATGAAATCCATAAAAACACTGATCAGCGCAGTCTTGATTGCTTCATTGAGCACAGGTTGTGAAAAAGTGCTCGAAGAACATCCGCAATCCCAGATCGTTCCATCATATTTTAACAGTCCGTCGGGAGTGCTCGGCGGAATTGCCGGGGTCTACAACGACATTCGCGGCCAATGGGGCACCGAAGGTTTTACCATTGAAATGCAGGCCGGAACGGATGAGTTCATACAAGGTGTGAATGCTGGCGGAGGAACCGCATACACTTACAATGGCATCAATAGCAGCAACTTCGGCTCAGCCTGGGGCACTGCATTTCAGGATATTAACACATTGAATGGTGTGCTGCAATACGGCGCGACCATTGACTTGCCGGAAGCCACGCGGAAGCAATATCTGGCACAAGCCAAGTTTCTGAGAGCATTCTGGTATTTCTATCTGGTGCAAACCTGGGGCGACGTGCCGCTTCATACGGAGTTCATTACGGTTCCGTCACAAGCAGCGTCTCGCCAGCCAGCAGCGGATGTTTATGAGCTCATTATCAAGGATCTGACAGAGGCAGCGGCCGATTTGCCTAATCAGCCCACGGCGCCATTTCTGGGTAAGGCTGCCACCAAGCCAGTGGCGCAGTTTCTGCTGGCCAAAGCATATTTAACCCGCGGCTGGCTGAACAACACTGCCTCCGATTTCACGCAGGCCGCAACAATTTGCGATGACATTATTGCCAAAAAATCGGATTATGCCCTCGATTTGTGGCAGGATTATGGCGATGCTTTTGTACCTGCCAATGATTATGGAAAAGAAACCATGTTCGTGAGCGACCACGTTCTGGATCCCAAATATGGTTATTATGCCGTAGGCGGGCAGGCCGGGGGAGGCGCAGCACAAAACCTGAGTCCATGGTTTACCAACTGGAATTATCCCAACAACAGCGGCATCAATTCCATCAAAAATGCGGCCGGTGTGTTTGTGAATAACGGGACTTCCGGAATGCTCCGCGATTCCTATTACGGCCGTCCGTATGTGCGGATGCGTCCGAATTCTGACAAACTGGCTTCCGGGCCGCGTGCTGGCAAGAACTATTTTCTGGATCAGGCATTCACCAACCGCAATGTGGATTCCCGTTATGCCAATTCTTTTTACACAGTTTATATTTCAAATACAGCTGTTACGAATCCTGCTGATGCGCCCAACAACCTACGGAAGATCAGTTACACCACCGTTCCGGGT
Organism: Dyadobacter sp. CY326; assembly: GCF_021390515.1. Classification (GTDB taxonomy): domain Bacteria; phylum Bacteroidota; class Bacteroidia; order Cytophagales; family Spirosomataceae; genus Dyadobacter. Next base: position 260,233 of record NZ_JAJUXI010000008.1, on the reverse strand, counting down.
GCGGACACTGCCGTCTGGCTGCCCGATTTTGAAGTGCCTGGCGCACCGCAGTTTGTTGGTAACCGGCCTTTCAAAGGCATTGTCGTGCCGCCAAGTCTTTGGAACAATGGAATTTTCCCTGCATTGAAAAAATACATGGACCCGAGCCGTGGAGCGAATTTCAATGATCCATCTACGCGTCCGGCCGTTCTATATCGCTTCTCAGATGTGTACATGACAGGTGCTGAGGCTCATTTCAAAGCAGGAAACAATGCCAAAGCAGCAGAGCTAATCAATGTAGTAAGACAGCGTGCAGCATTCCGCAAAACCAACACGACGGCCCAAAATGCAACAGCCGCAGCAGCCATGATCATCGCCGCCAAAGAAGTAACTCTGGATTTTATCCTCGATGAACGCAGCCGCGAGTTTTTTGGGGAATGGCAGCGCTGGCACGACCTTGTACGCACCCGCTCGCTCGTGCGCCGCGTGCAGGAATGGAACCAGGAAGCAGCGCCTTATGTGAAGGATTTCAATATGCTCCGCCCCATTCCACAAACGCAGATCGACCGGGTGGTGGACGGTCCCAAGTTTCCGCAAAATACGGGGTATTGATTAAGCAAAACTTTCCAGGCAGCGCGTCAATGACTTTCACAAAAAGCTACACACTTTGTGCTGTTGCGCGACTTTGAGAGGACTTTCAAAAAACTAATCGGGCCTATTGAATAGGAACGATTGGTTTTTTGCTTTTGACCGATAGTCAACTGCCGGTTCAGAACTGATCAGCAGATCGATAGAATGAATTAGTTTTCAACCGTTTTAGTCCCTTTGCTCCGCTGTTCAATGCGCTTTTTTACGTTTGTATTCTTCCTGATTTTCCTTTCCGGCGGCTTATCTGCTCAGGTTCGTTTGCCAAAGCTCATTTCCGATAACATGGTTTTACAGCGCGACAAACCCGTCACGATCTGGGGCTGGGCTTCGCCAAAAGAAAAGGTTGCCGTGACATTTAGCGGTAAAAGTCGCAGCGCGGTAACCAATGCGGATGGTAAATGGGAAGTTGAGCTGCCTGCGCAACCTGCCGGGACGGGATTTGAGCTTTTGATAAAAGGAAAAAATCAGATTAGAATCAAGAACATTGCATTTGGTGACGTGTGGCTGTGCAACGGGCAGAGCAATATGGTGATCAACATGGAGCGCGTGAAGGAGCGGTTTCCCGACGACATTGCCTCCGCTGATTATCCCGATATCCGCAATTTTTTTGTGCAAACATTAACCGACCTGAACGGTCCAAAAGACGATTTTCCAGGTGGAGCGTGGAAGGCTGCTAATCCCAAAGATGTGCTCGGTTTTGGAGCTGTTTCCTACTTTTTTGCGAAAGATTTATATGATCAATACAAAGTTCCGATCGGCATTATCAACAGCTCAGTAGGCGGCACACCCATCGAAGCGTGGATCAGTGAGGGCGGTTACAAGGATTTTGATGACATTCAAAAGATCATTGCCAGGAATAAGGACACCGCCTTTGTCCAGTCAATCAGGCCAAAACAGATAAGAGAGACAAAGCAGCCCGATGCAGCCGATTTAGGCCAGGTTGAACATTGGGAAAGTGAAGATTATCAGCCAAAAGGATGGAGGAATCTCAACATTCCGGGTTTCTGGGAAGATCAGGGTTTGAAGGATCTGGACGGCGTGGTTTGGTTTCGCAGGGAATTCGAAGTGCCGGAAAGCTGGATCGGGAAGCCGGTAAAGCTCTTTATGGGACGTATTGTGGATGCAGATCAAATGTATGTCAATGGAAAAAGCATCGGAAATGTGACTTACCAATATCCGCCCCGGCGATATGAAATTCCGGCTGGCTTGCTCAAAGCCGGGAAGAATGCATTCGTGATCAGGGTTTCCAATTCGATGGGAAAAGGTGGTTTTGTGCCGGATAAGCCTTATTTCTTGACCGCCAATGATCAGCAGATTGACCTGAAAGGAACCTGGCAGTACAAAGTTGGTCAGGTTTTTCAGTCAAATAATGTAACTGGTGACGCCGAAAGCCCATTTGTCGCTCAAAGTCAGCCCGCGGCATTATTCAATGCGATGATCGCACCCGTGCTGCCCTTCAAACTGAAAGGTTTTCTCTGGTATCAGGGTGAATCCAATGTAAATGAGCCGAAACCCTATTATGCACTTTTACCCGCGTTAATCAATGACCGTCGAAAGCTTTGGAATGACGTAAATCTTCCTTTTCTGGTGGTGCAATTGCCTAATTTTCAGGACATTGATTTCAAACCCGCCGAAAGCAATATGGCGCTGCTTCGGGAAGCACAGAACGAAGCGCTTAAATTGAAAAACACGGCCGTCACTGTGACGCTGGACTTGGGCGAATGGAATGACATTCATCCTTTGAACAAAAAAGACATTGGGAAAAGACTGGCGCTTTCGGCCAGAAATCTTGCATATAATGAGCAGGACGTGGTTTGCAGCGGCCCCCAACTGAAATCCCAAAGCAGTGCGGGCGAGAAGATCATTCTCACATTTGATCATGTGGCCGCTGGCATTCAATCGCGTGACGGGGAAGATTTGCGATGGTTTTCCATTGCGGATTATGATAAAAAATTTGTGTGGGCAAAAGCGCGGATTATAGGAAAAGATCAGGTTGAAATAACCAGTGAAACAGTCAAATCGCCCAAATATGTTCGCTATGCCTGGCAGGATAATCCGGAAGGAATCAATTTTTATAACTCTGCAAATCTCCCTGCTTCTCCATTCCGCACGGATGGCGAGCAGCTAGACCAAACCAAACCCTGGAAAGGAAAAAAATGCGCAGTAGTGCTCACCTATGACGATGCATTGAACGTGCATCTTGATAATGTGATCCCCGCACTCGATTCCCTCAGCTTGAAAGGCTCGTTTTACCTGACCGCATCCTCAGACGCAGCCCGCAACCGGATCAAAGACTGGCGTGCAGCAGCTGCCAACGGCCACGAACTGGGCAATCATACTTTGTACCATCCCTGTGATGCAACCGCGCCGGGCATGAGCTGGGTAAAGCCGGAATACGACCTCAGTAAGTACAGCCTCAGCCGGATTCAGGACGAGATCAGAATGTGTAATGCTTTTTTGAAATCAATTGACGGCCTCGACAAACGCACATTTGCATTCACCTGCGGACATAAAAAAGTAGCGGAGGGAGCGTTTATACAGACGCTAACCGATGAATTTATAGCCGCCAGAGCCGTCAGGCACGAAATGCATTCACTGAATGAACAAAAGCTGATGGACATTGACTGCTACGCAATGGCGGAGCAGTCGGGGAAGGACATGATTAAGCTCGTAAAGCAGGCACAGGAAAGCGGCAAATTGCTTGTTTTCCTCTTTCACGGTGTGGGCGGTGAACATGCACTGAATGTCTCCAACCAGGCGCACAGCGAGTTGCTACATTATTTGAAAGAAAATGAAAAGGACATTTATGTCGATACGATGCGCAATGTTGCGGAGCACATTCAAGAGGTAAAGAAATAATTTGTAAATCAACAACATGACCAGACGCTTATTCTTACTTTTTCTCGGCTTAATACTCATTGCAACAGCATCTTATGCGGCTGATCCGTCGGCCGATGAGGGAGATGACGGTTATCGGTTGTGGCTTAAATATGAGGCAGTTACCAATGCTGCAATCAAGGCTGAATATTTGAAATACACCACATTTATAGGGAATTCAGCCAAAGGCGAGATTGGGCAGAGTGCGGCACAGGAGTTGCAAACCGGGTTGAAAAAGCTTTTGGGCAAAAACATTAATGTCACAAGTTCATTTGGTGCGCGGTCAGGTGCGATTGTTTTTCGAATTGTGACCAGTTCAAATCAGATCCAGCAAGAGGAAGGTTACCAGATTACATTGTCGGGCGGCAACATTTTGATTCTCGCAAGATCAGAAAATGGCATCCTTTATGGAGTATTTGCCTTGCTGAGACACATGCAAATGCAGCGGACATTGAAAAACCTGAATGTCGCGAGCAGCCCGAAAATCCGTTACCGAATGCTGAATCACTGGGATAATCCGGACGGCACGATTGAACGTGGCTATGCGGGTGCATCGCTCTGGAAATGGTATGAGCTCCCCGAGCGCGTTGACCCGCGTTATGCCGATTACGCCCGGGCAAATGCATCTTTGGGGATCAATGGCACGGTGCTTAACAATGTGAATGCCAGTGCGCGGTTTATGTCGCAGGAATACATTGTGAAAGTGGCGGCCATCGCGAATGTGTTGCGGAAGTATGGGATCAAAACTTACTTGTCGGTGTATTTTGCAGCGCCCAAAACGTTGGGTGGATTGCCAACTTCCGATCCGCTGGACCCGCAGGTGCGTGCATGGTGGAAAGAAAAGGTTGCGCAGATTTATAAAGAAATCCCTGATTTCGGCGGATTTCTGGTAAAGGCCAATTCAGAAGGAGAGCCAGGCCCGCAGGACTACGGTCGCACGCATGCCGATGGCGCGAATATGCTTGCAGAAGCATTTGAACCCTACGATGGCATCGTTATCTGGCGTGCATTTGTATACAAAGCAGATCCCAATGCCGACCGTTTCAAGGCTGCTTACGAGGAATTTGTGCCGCTGGACGGCAAGTTTGATCCCAAGGTAATCGTGCAGGTCAAAAACGGGCCAATTGATTTCCAGCCCCGCGAGCCTTTCTCGCCATTGTTTGGAAATATGCCCAAAACGCCGCTGGGAATCGAATTTCAGATTACACAGGAATATCTGGGCTTTGCCACGCATGCCGTTTACGAGGCGCCTATTTTCAAGGAATGTCTGGATTCGGACACGTATGTCAATGGTGAGGGCTCAACGGTTGCAAAGGTCGTGGACGGAAGCATGCACGGATATGCCCGCACACTCATGGCGGGCGTGGCCAACACAGGAAACAGCAGGAACTGGACGGGACATCCGCTGGCTCAGGCCAATTGGTATGCATTCGGCAGGCTGAGCTGGGACCATCAGCTGAGTTCGGAACAAATTGCGCAGGAATGGGTTGCGCTCACATTGACCCGCAGCCAGAAAGCGAGCGGGCACATTACAAAAATGATGTTGCGCTCACGTGAGATCTACGTCGATTATAACACGCCGCTCGGACTCTCACGTCCGTGGATGGGCGTCCACTTTGCGCCCGAACCCTGGCAAAACAAAGGCTCACGTCCCGACTGGACCGCAGTATATTACCACCGCGCCGACTCCGCAGGAATCGGTTTTGACAGAACATCTTCCGGGAGCAATGCACTTGCTCAATACAGGCCGCAAGTGCAGCAAAAGTGGATTGATCCGGATAAAACATCTCTGCCTTATCTATTATGGTTTCATCACGTGCGTTGGGACAAAAACCTAAGCACCGGCAAATCACTTTGGGAAGAACTTTGTACACGCTTTTACACCGGCGCCGATTCCGTATTGTGGATGCAGCAGCAGTGGGATCTGGCAAAACCTGATCTCGATTCGGAAGTCTATGCTAATGTTGCGCAACGCCTTAAAGTCCAGCGCAGAGAAGCGATTTGGTGGCGGGATGCCTGGGTGCTTTATCTGCAATCTTTGGCGCGACAACCCATTCCGGCAGGTTTTGAGCCACCTAAGCAGACTTTGGAAGAAGTGAAGCAGTCGGTGAATGTGTATTTGATGCGGTAGGAATTAGCATAAATTTTTTCAGCAAAGTTTTTTAGTTTAATCGATTAAACTTACATTTGAAAATAAAAATAATCTTAATTGATGATTTTTTATAACATTATCTGAATACGGGGGCCGCTTACAAACATTAGTCGCTTTAATTTCTAACAAAAACTCAATTCTGCGTACAACATAGCTCTGATGTTTATCAAAGAGACATTTTATTACGCACCAAGTATATGCAAAAGCTTAATCGATTAAGCCAAAATTGTATTGACGGTTAGCCTATTGCTTCAAGATTATATGGTTTTTATCGCATATTGGCTGAATAACGCTCAACCAAGTGGAGAAACGCTCATGCGTATATAGCATACAGTTATTTAAGCCTAAACCCTTAACATTTTCATTTAATTAAGACATATGGATCATAGCGGAATGAGTCGTCGTGAAACGATGAAAGCATTGGGCCTGACCGGATCGGCTGGGATTTTGGGTCTGTTTGGCGGCATTGGCAACGCCAAAGCCAACGAAGAAAAAGAAACACCGCATTATGCGAAAGCCATGAAACCTGTCACCATTAAAAGTGTACGGGCCATTGCCACAGCGCCACAGGGTTCTAACTTGATTGTGGTAAAAGTGGAGACTTCCGAGCCGGGATTATACGGTCTGGGATGCGCTACTTTCACACAAAGAGCTGCTGTTGTGCTGGTTGCGATTAACACTTATCTCAATGAATTTTGCGCAGGGAAAGATGTGGACAACATTGAAGATATGTGGCACGGCGCTTACGTGAGTTCTTACTGGCGCAATGGCCCTGTGCTTAACAATGCACTCAGCGGCTTGGATCAGGCGCTTTGGGATATCAAAGGAAAACGTGCCGGAATGCCTCTCTATCAGCTGCTTGGAGGAAAAGTGCGGTTTGCGGTTCCGTGTTACACGCATGCCAATGGCAACACACCAGAGGCCACGGTTGAAAGCGTGAAAAGCATTCAGGAACAAGGATTCAGATACATTCGCATTCAGCAGGGTGGTTATGGTGCGGTGGGCAGCACAGCCGAGCAGCCGGATTTCAAGAAAGAAAATTTCGGAGGTCCAACGGACAGTTTCATGAATGAAAACACGTATCTGAAAGCAATTCCAAAGCTCTTTGAAGCCGTCAGGAAAAATTGCGGAGAGGAAATCGAGCTGCTTCATGACATTCATGAACGCGTGCAGCCGATGAATGCCATTAATATGATCAAAAAGCTGGAAGAGTTTAATCCGTTCTTCATCGAAGATCCTTTTTCACCGGAAAACCAAAAGTGGTTTAAGATCCTGCGGCAAAACACGACTGTCCCGATTGCTATGGGTGAGCTTTTTAACAACGTCAATGAGTTTGTAGAACCCATGGTGAATCAGTGGTTTGACTTCATCCGGATTCACGTTTCGCAGATCGGCGGAGTTACGCCAGCCATGAAAGTGGCCAGGTTAGGAGAGTGGTTTAATATTAAAACGGCATGGCACGGACCAGGTGACGTTTCGCCTGTCGGACATTCTGCACATGCGCACATTGACCTGGCTGTCTGGAACTTCGGGATTCAGGAAGCGGTGAGTTTCAATGAGAAAACCCAGGAAGTTTTCTCCGGCTGTCCAACGATGAAAAACGGCTATATGTCTGTCAATGAAGTCCCCGGCATCGGCGTCGACATTGATGAAAAAGCCGCCGCAAAATATCCCATCACCACCAAATCCAACTGGCAAGTCAGAAAATTTGATGGCACATTGATCCGCCCATAATCTTTTTTATCTCTGGGTTGAAACCCAGGGCAATGATTCCTTAGAGCCCGGTGGGCTCTTATGTGCACAATTCGGATTAAAATCTTGGTCCAGAATGTAAAAGAGCCGTCAGGCTCGCAAATATTTTAACCGGGGTTTCAACCCCGGAGAAAAAAGGGAGAAAGAAAGAAAAGAAAGAGAGAAAAAGAAAGAGAGCCAAAACCCCAGCACCATGAAGAAAACATCCCTCAAAGACATAGCCCAAAAAGCCGGCGTATCAACCGCCCTGGTCTCCTATGTCCTCAATGGGAAAGAGAAGGAAACGAGGGTGGGAGAGGTGATTGCCAAAAAGGTGAGAGAGATCGCGAAAGAGCTTAATTACCAGCCCAATCACCTCGCCAAAAGCCTCAGAAGTGGCAAAACACACACAATTGGGCTCATTATAGCCGACATTTCCAACCCATTTTTTGCGAACATCGCTCGGGTTGTGGAAGATGAGGCCAAACGAAATGGTTACACGGTCATCATCGGCAGCTGTGATGAAAACGCAGACAAATCTTGGGACTTGCTCAATGTGCTGATCAATCGGCAAGTGGATGGCTTTATCATTGTTTCCTGCGAAGGTTCTGAAAACCAGATTCAATATCTGAAAGAAAGAAACGTGCCTTTTGTATTGCTCGACCGACATTTCCCCGACATTCAAACCGATTTTGTAGCAACCAACAATTACAAAGCATCCTATGACGCAGGCATTCATCTGATCAAATCGGGCTATGAACGCATTGGCTTAATTGCTTATAAATCAGACATGTATCACATGGTGGAACGCATCAGGGGATACAAACACGCATTGAGCGATAACCACATTGAATTTGATGACAACTGGCTAAAAGAAGTCATATTTGAAACAACAGAGCGCGACGTGAAAATCGCCATAGACGAAATTCTGGCCACCGATCACAAGGTCGACGCATTGATTTTCGCAACTTATGGACTGGCTATCAATGGTTTAAGATACATTAATGAGCTGCGGCTGAAAGTGCCGTCCGATCTGGCGATCGTCAGTTTTGGGCAGGCGGAGGTTTTTGATCTTTATTATTGCCCCATCACTTATTTGCGGCAGCCGTTGGAGTTGTTGGGGAAAACATCCGTTGAATATCTTTTGAAAAAACTGAAAAATCCCGACGAAGGAATGAAACAAATCTTGATGGAAGCTAAACTGATTGCCAGAGACTCAACCATGGCAAAATCCGCCTGGCTAACTGAATAATTTTTAGACAAAATGCTTAATCGATTAATGAACGACCGGTTGCAAAATGCGTTAGCTGTTTTCAAACAATATAAACCACCAATTTGACTATGCATAGAAGAACTTTCCTAAAAACAGCAGCGCTTGGCTCGGCAGTGGTCATGAGCGGTGTGCCGACGATCCGGGCCGAGGCCGCCTCTAAAATGAAGATTACCAAAATCCGCTATTATGCGGCTCCTGGCTATAACAAACCGCTTTTTAATCAGGCGCGCGGCATTGTTGAAATCGAAACAGACGGCGGCATAATCGGCATCGGTGAAGGCGGGTCGAAGGATATGATCGAGCAATGTGCGCAAATGATGATTGGCGAAGATCCGTTCCGCATTGAGCATATCTGGCAAAATGTGTATCGCGGCATGTTTTATCCGCCCGGACGTGAAAAACTCCACGCACTCGGTGCATTGGAAATGGCGCTTTGGGACATTAAAGGCAAGGCGTTGAATGTGCCCGTCTACGAACTTTTGGGCGGCGCAACCCGCGATTACATTGAATGTTACGCCACCGGTTTCCGCGCTTCGAAGGCCAAAACCGAGGAAGAAAGAGCGCAGGATTGCATTGCCGCAGGGTTAAGGTCTTACCGCATCGGCCCCACCGGAGGCAATGGCGACGAGCCTTTTGATTTTTATGACAATGTTAAAAAAACGATCGAATTCTGTAAAAGAATCGATGCAGCCGTGGGCGGCGGCGGCAAGTGGGCCATTGATTTGCACACGCGCTTTGATATGACCGATGGCCTGAAAATCTGCACGGCACTGGAAGATCTGGAACCTTACTTCATCGAGGATATTGTGCGGTCGGAAAACCCTGGTGTTTACAAAAATGTAAGATCCATGACCAAAGTTCCAATCGCTGTCGGCGAGCAGTTTGGCGACCGCTGGGACACCAATGAGCTTATCGAAAACAGGTTGATCGATTACACCCGTTTTACACTTCCCAACACGGGCGGCATCAGCGAATTCAAAAAAATCGCTTCCATGTGCGAGACGCATTATGTAGGCATGATCCCGCATTTTACGGGTCCGCTTTCCACGGCCACGCTCGTGCACGTGCTGGGTTCGAGCAGTCCTATGCGCGCCATGATGGAACTTGGCGGCGGTGAGCCGGAGCGTCCGCCTTATTTCAACGAGGATTTTATCAATTTCAAAAACGGCAAGCTATATCTCAACGACAGTCCTGGCCTGGGTGTAAAGTTTGATCCCAAAAAGGCAACATTCGTTATGGAAGTGAAAGAGAAGACCAAATTCCCGCATCCGATTCTGAAAGCGCCCGACGGCTCGATCCACAACTGGTAACCCACAACGCAGTCGAAGGCTCCGTCGTCGACTAGCAACCCTCACATTCTTTAATAGTAACCCCTGCAAGTCTGTGACGCAGGCCAGGCTCTGCATTTTCTTACGCTTACAAAAATTGTATTATTCAAATTTTTTCTATAACATCTATTTGCCTTTTATTATGAAAAAACTTGTAAGTTTGGTTTTGTTGCATCTCATTCTGACCCAAAGCTACGTCTTTGCGCAGAACAGCAGGGTGACGGGAAAGATTACCGACCAGGACAATGTTGCCTTGCCGGGTGTGAGTATTTTGCTTAGCGGAAGTTCTACGGGAACTGTGACGGATGGAGACGGAAATTATGTGATTAATGCGCCTGGAAATGGCAGTTTGGTGTTTTCTTTTATCGGATATCAAAGCCAGACCGTTGCCATTAACAACCGGACCAACATTGATCTGCAGCTTGCGCAGGAGTCGAGAAGTTTAGGAGAGTTGGTTGTGGTGGGTTATGGAACACAGAAAAAAACGGACGTAACCGGCGCATTGTCAGTCGTTTCCACAAGAGAATTTTCGCAACAACCCATCACACGCCTTGACCAGGTTTTGCAAGGTCGTGCGGCGGGTGTGCAGGTGACGCAATCCAATGGTGCGCCCGGTGGCGATGCCCGGGTTCGTGTGCGTGGTGCTAATTCTGTTTTGGGAAATAATGATCCTTTGTATGTGATTGATGGCTTTGTGGGCGCGAACTATAACTTGCTCAATCCCGCTGATATTGAATCACTTCAAATTCTGAAAGACGCCGCTTCAACTTCGATTTACGGGAGTCGGGGCGCGAATGGTGTTGTCATCATCACCACCAAAAAAGGAACAAAAGGACTGAAAGTGAATTACGAAGGCCAGGGAAGCATTTCGAATGTGATCAAAACATTTGACATTCTGCCCGCAGGTGAATTTGCAGAAATCGTAAATGCGAGAGCCATTGCAACAGGTTCCAACACACCATTTACAGAAGCGCAGATTGCAGATTTTAAACAAAACGGCGGCACCGACTGGCAGGATCTGGTTTACAGGAAAGGCAGCGGAACACAGCAGCAGATCACCGTTTCAGGCGGAAATGAAAAAACCTCTTTCCTGATCTCCGGAAACTATGTAAAACAAAAAGGGATTGTGGAGAACAGCGGATTCAAGCGCTATGTTTTGCGGACCAACCTGAACACGCAGATTAACAAAAAGCTTGCTTTGCGCGTGAATTTGTCGGGTGCAAAATCGGCAAATCATAACACAGACGGCGGCGGCGCTTTGATAGAAGCATTGCAATGGGCGCCGACAACACCTGCATATGGAGAAGACGGCCAGCCCACATTCGCCGATCCGATCGGTTCCGTTTCCAGAAGTCCGCTGGATCAGTTATATGACAAATCCAATGACATTGACCGCATGAACATCAATGCCATCGGCGGATTAAACTGGCAGCTGCCGATCAAAGGCCTGAGCCTGGATTTACAATACGCGATCAATTATCTGAATGCGCAGAACAAAAATTTTACAGGCAAAAGGCTGTCCAACAACAACCCAAGCGCAACGCGTTATTCATCCGAGCAAGTGACGCTGCAAAATACCAACGCGCTGAATTATACTACGACCATTGGTAACCATTCTATTAATGCCGTGGCCGTTCTGGAAACGCAGCAATTTACAGACAGAAATTTTACGGCAACCGCAACCGGCCTGCGTTTCCCGCAGCTTGGTTACGACAACATTGGCGGCAATTCGGCAGCAACCGTTAACTCTGCATTTTCAAAATCGACATTGCTCTCACTTTTAGGAAGGGTTAATTATGCATTCAAAGACAAATATTTGCTCACTGCTGCGATCCGGCGGGACGGTTCGTCCAAGTTCAGTAAGGATAACCGAAACAGTGTTTTTCCTTCTCTGGCAATCGGGTGGAGACTTTCTGAGGAGGAATTTATCAAAAATCTAAATGTGTTCAGCAACCTAAAACTGCGCGGAAGCTGGGGAATGACAGGAAGTCAGGCGATTAACCCTTATGCAACATTGTCGGCATACAGCACAACCCAAATGGCTTTCAATAACACTGCAGTGACGGCCGGCGTGATCCAGGGAAATCAGGGAAACAAAAACCTGAAATGGGAAACAACGAAGCAAACGGACGTCGGCATTGAAATGGAATTCCTGAATGGCCGCTTGCACGTGGAAGCCGATTATTTTCACAAAAACACAACAGATTTACTGCTTAATGTGGCGCTGCCCAACTATGCAGGCGGCGGAACGCAAACCAGAAATGTGGGTGAGATCGAGAACAAAGGCTTTGAATTTGCGATCGGCGGAACGCCTATTGAAAGCGGAAAATTTGGCTGGGAAACAAATCTGAATTTCTCCACATTAAAAAATCAGGTGCTTAGTCTGGGTGGTTTGCCGCGCCTGGGAACGGGCACGGGCGCAGGTGGCGGAATGTCGATTACCAATGAATTTATGCTGAAACCGGGTGAGCCGCTGGGTTCTTACTGGGGGCTGAATTATCTGGGAACATTCAAACAGGCCGATGCTGATGCGGCCGCAAAACAAGGCCGCGTGCCGGGGGATCCGCGTTATGAAGATGTAAATGGCGACAATGCGATTACGACGGACGATTTCCAAATCGTAGGCCGCGCATTTCCAACATTGACGGGTGGTTGGAATAACACATTTGTATACAGCGGATTAACATTGAATGTGTTCTTCCAGGGCGCATTTGGATTGGATAAGCTGAACTACACAAGAGCAGGCGCGATGTCCGGCTCGGGCGAAGCACGACAGTTTTTGCTGACGGAGATCAGAGATTATTATCGCCCTGGCAACGAGAATTCGGATATTCCTGCCTTTACAAAAACATATCAGCCATTCACGCAGTCGAGCCGATTTGTGGAAAACGGCAGTTTTGTAAGGTTGAAAAATATAAGCCTTTCTTATAATGTGCCGACTTCGATTTTCAAGGACAAAGCCACCGTGCGCGTTTTTGCGAGTGCGACCAATGTTTTGACATTCACAAAATACACCGGACCCGATCCGGAATCCAGCAATGTAGGCTCAGGAACGGACACCGCCATAGGCATCGACCGCGGTTCTTATCCCAATGCAAAAGTGTACACAATCGGTCTTAACCTTGGCTTTTAATCTTTGATCAAAAATGAAAAAATATAACTTACTCATACTGGCAGCATTGCTTTTGACAGGCGTAGGCTGCGAAAATTACCTGGAAGAGGACACCACGGGCTTACTTTACGGCGAAAATGTGCTCGCCACACAAGACGGACTGGAATCGGCACTAACCGGCGCATACAAAGGTTTGGGATCACAATGGTCTTACGGATTCATCCACCCGGGCGCGCAAGCTGCCATGCTCGGCGGCGACGATGTAACCACGCACCCGGCCAGTAATAAAGCCGACTGGCGGGAATTCGACCAGTTCAACCCATCGACAACAAACCAGCGTTCCAATGCGGTGTATACGGGTTGTTACAAAGCCATTCAGGGGGCAAATAATGTGATTAATAATTGGGAAAAAACGGTCGGAACAAAGGCTACGATCGACATTATTGTCGGCGAAGCGCACTTCATCCGTGCGTTCTCCTACTTTTGGCTCGTTCGCTTTTACGGCAACATTCCGCTCATTACGGCAGGCGAATATTCGGACGAACTGCTGACCGTAGGAAAATCAACGCCGCAGGAAGTTTACGACCTGATCATTGCTGATTTGAAGGTTGCAGAAACCAATTTACCCGACGCAAAACGCGATCCGGGACGGGCGAACAAAGGCGCAGCCAAAGCGTTTTTGGCCGAAGTTTACCTGACAATGGCAGGCTGGCCTTTGAAACAAACAGACAAATATGACTTGGCTGCTGCCAAAGCAAAAGAAGTGATCGACAACCGCGCACTTTACGGTTTTGAGCTTTTGCCAACATTTGCCGCAGTTTTTGAAAACGATCCTGCCTCTGCCGGAACAAGAGAAGCCGTTTTCCAGATCAGTGGATTTGCAGCAGGCAGCGGAACGGCCAATGCCACTTACGGAAACACGACGATGCCGGGCGAAGAAGGCGGCTGGGACGATATGTTTGCCGAGCTCAACTTCTTCCGCGACTTCCCTGCTGGCCCGAGAAAGGACGCCACATTTCGCACAGAGTTTGGTTTAGGCGCGACCAAAATTGCATGGCAAAACAGCCTTACCAAGCATCCTTATTATCAAAAGTGGTATATCAAAGGCAACATTGTAACGTCCAGCATTTCGCTTCCGACCGTGATGATGCGTTACCCGCACGTGCTTACCACTTATGCAGAGGCAAAAGCGCGTGGAAAGGGCGGACCGGACCAGGCTGCTTATGATGCATTGAACCAGGTTCGCTTGCGCGGCCTTCCTGCCGGAACGAAACCGTTGGCAATGGGCAGTTTGAGCGCGGCTCAATTCGCTGATGCCGTGGTGCAGGAACGTGCCTGGGAATTTGCCTGTGAAAGAACCCGCTGGTTTGACCTCGTGCGATTGGAAAAAGTGGAAGAAGCCAATGCCAAGAAAAGTCCGGACGATTTGCAGCCGATCAAACCGATCACAAAAGCTAATTACTGGTTTCCGCTGCCTTATACGGACACGTCTATTAATCCGAATTTGAACTAAAAACAGCGCATAGCAACGCTCAATTACTGCTAAAATGACCCGAAACGCTGCAAAATATCTGATTTTTCTATTGGTAATTATGCTTTTCTGCGGAATGAGACTTTCCAGGTTTTCAAAACCTGGAAAGTCTTCGGACCCCGGCGAAGATTGGCCCGTATACGGCGGAAACAATGCGGGAAACCGTTATTCCGCCTTAAATCAGATTAATAAGGATAATGTTAAAAACCTGCAACCGGCCTGGTCTTATGACACGGGCGAGAACAAAGATCCGCAGCAGCGCGGCATGGACATGCAGTGTCAGCCCATTGTCATCAACGGCATTATGTACGGCACCACGCCACGTCTTAAAGTGTTTGCCATCGAGGCAGCAACCGGCAAAGAGCTTTGGAAATTCGATCCTTTTGCCGACCCGAATGTGCGGCCCAGATTTCACCCCGTGCGCGGCGTGGTTTACTGGCAGGAAGGCAATGACCGGCGAATTTTGTATACGGCCGGTTCCACTTTATATGCGATTAATGCTGATAATGGGCAATTAATCAAAGGTTTTGGTAAAAATGGAGAAGTTGATTTTCATGAAGGACTGGGCAACAAAGAAACCTATGGTTATGACATTAATAATTTCAACATTCGCTCCACAACGCCCGGAGTTATTTATAAAAACTTGCTAATTACCGGTTCATCCGTTTCAGAAGGCGGCGACGCATTGCCCGGCCACATTCGCGCATTCGACGTGCGCACCGGAAAGCTCGCCTGGGTTTTCAGGACCATCCCGCTGCCCGGTGAGTATGGTTACGAAACCTGGTCAAAGGATTCTTACAAGAAACTAGGCGGCGCCAACTGCTGGGCCGGAATGGTGATCGATGAAAAACGTGGCACTGTGTTTCTGGGGACCGGCTCACCTTCGGTGGATTTTTATGGAGGCGCGAGAAAAGGAACCAATCTTTTTGCCAATTGCGTCATCGCGCTCGATGCCCAAACCGGCAAGCGCAGATGGCATTTCCAAACCGTTCACCACGATCTTTGGGACCGCGACATTCCTTGTCCGCCCAATTTGATCACTGTCAAAAGCAAAGGCAAAACGGTCGACGCCGTTGCGCAGGCTACCAAAGACGGCCTTATTTTCCTTTTTGATCGGGATACGGGTAAGCCCTTATTTGATGTCAAAGAAATTGCTGCACCCACAGCCAACGCATTGCCCGGCGAGCAGCCCTGGCCCACGCAGCCAGTTCCAGTAAAACCAGCTCCGTTTGCAAATCAGACATTAACGGAAGCCGACATTACCAACCGCACGGCCGAAGCGCACGCCTACGTGCTCGACCGCTTCACAAACAGCATCAAAGGCCCCAAAAACCAACCGCCAACATTGGAGGGCAGCCTTCTTTACGGCATCGGCGGCGGGGCAGAGTGGGGCGGAACGGCGGCTGATCCGAATGGAATCATGTATGTCAATTCAAATAACATGCTCTGGTGGCTCAAAATGCGCGATGCGAAAGAAAAATCGGATGGAAAAACATTATCAAAAGGCAATGTTCTGTTTAACACAAACTGCGCGGCTTGCCACGCAACAGATGGTAAAAGTTCGCCAGCAACGCAGGCTTATCCATCATTAAAAGACATTGGAAAGCGAATGACCCGCGCGCAGATCAGCACATTGCTCGAAACAGGCCGCGGCAGGATGCCATCTTTCCAGCACATTGCCAAGGCAGATCGTGACGAGCTTGTGAATTTTCTTTTAAATGTGGAAACAAAACCGGCTGCCAACGACATTCACGTCGTTGCAGACATTGAAAAAACCGTCGCCGATTTCCCGCATGCGCCGCCCTATGTGAACAACGGCAACGTCCAGTTCCGCGATCAGGACAATTACCCGGCCATTAAACCGCCCTGGGGAACATTGAATGCCATCGACCTGAACACCGGCGAATATCTCTGGAAAGTCACATTGGGAGAATATCCCGAACTCACCAAGCAAGGCATCTCACCAACAGGCACAGAAAATCACGGAGGCCCGATTGTCACAGCAGGTGGCTTGCTATTTATCGCAGCCACTTATGACGAAAAATTAAGGGCATTTGACACCAAAACCGGAAAAGTCGTGTGGGAATACAAATTACCCGCCGGAGGTTTCGCCACGCCCATTACTTACATGGTCAATGGCAAGCAATACATTGCAATCGCGGCGGGAGGGGCACGATATGGCCTGAAAGCAGGCGGAACGTATGTCGCGTTTGCATTGCCTTGAACGAATGAGCAACTATTTCACAACCAACCCGCCTTGTAATGCCGAATCCAAATAGTAAAAATTACCGCTGGTTCATCGTCGTCCTCCTCTTCACTGCTACGACCATTAATTATCTGGACCGGCAAATCATTGGTTTGCTCAAACCGATCCTAGAAAAGGAATTCGTCTGGACGGAAACCGATTTTGCGCGCATAGTGATGGCCTTTACGTCGGCCTATGCGCTGGGTTTGCTGCTTTTTGGATGGTTGATTGATAAAATAGGGACGAAAATGGGTTACTCGATCACCATAGTTTTTTGGAGCATTGCGGGCATGTTGCACGCGGTGGCCAGGAGTGCATTTGGTTTTGGACTGGCGCGCGTGGGGCTTGGTTTGGGGGAAGCAGGAAATTATCCGGCGGCGGTCAAAACGGTTGCTGAATGGTTTCCGAAGAAGGAACGTGCACTGGCAACGGGCCTTTTCAATGCCGGAACGAGCGTTGGTGTGGTCGTTGCGTTGTTGCTCGTGCCCTGGATATTAAGTCATTATGGCTGGCAGGAAGTGTTCTGGATTACGGGTGCACTGGGGTTTGTGTGGCTTGTTTTCTGGCTGATTTATTATGACATTCCTGCCCAGCAAAAACGCCTCAGCGCAGAAGAATTGCATTATATTGTCAGCGGTCAGGATCAGGATGAGCACGATGCCGAGAAGCAGCCTGTGAAATGGATCAAGCTTTTTACATTCCCGCAAACCTGGGCTTACATTACCGGAAAAGGTCTCATTGATCCCATTTACTGGTTTTTCCTCTTTTGGTTACCATCTTATTTCGCATTCACATTCAACCTGGATCTCAAAAAACCAAGTCTCGAATTAATGCTGATTTATACCGCAACCACAATCGGCAGCATAGGCGGCGGTTATTTGTCTTCGTGGCTGATCAAAAAGGGGTGGCCCACATTGAAAGCGCGAAAAACTGTTCTGTTGGCATTTGCTGTCTTGGAATTATCGGTAATCCTGATACAATTTGCAGGCGATGTATGGATCGCAGTCGCCCTCATTAGTTTCGCTGTCGCATTGCATCAGGCCTGGGCGACCAACGTCTTCACATTGCCGTCCGATCTTTTCCCAAAACAAGCCGTGAGCTCCGTTGTAGGAATAGGTGGAATGGCCGGAGCAGTAGGAGGGATTTTATTTCCCATATTGATCGGCAGCTTGCTGGATCGTTACAAAGCGGCTGGAAATCTCGAAGGTGGTTACAACATTATTTTCACCATCTGCGGCTTCACGTATTTGATTGCCTGGCTAATCATTCATTTGCTGACCAGGACGGCGAAGACTGTGGAACTGGATGAACTACGGTGACGCTAATTTTTCCGATCAGCACATTAAATTTTCACCCTGATTCGCAGTTTTCCTGCCGTTGAATCGTGCCGCGAAACATATTTTACATACACCATTTGGCTGTAATAATCGTCCTGCGTCTCAGGAATGGCAGGCTTCCCGGCCGGGATCAGAATTTCAGTTTTGTACTCAAACCGCGGATCAGTAGACCAATGTATGGCTGACGGGTGGGAAAGTTCGCCGTCAAAGGAAAACCGGATAAATACGGGTTGTTTTCGGTTTCTGATTAAAAAAACCGTGTCGCGATCAGGGGTGGTGACTTCTAAATCGTACGTTTTTGCGGATTCATACATCGTTCCCTCACAAGATGTCAGACAAATTGCAAGACAACCCAACGCAGCTGCTAATAAGCTTGAAGATCTTCGCATTGGCTATTTCGATTATAATATTTCAAATCTAGTTACAAGAAGTTCATAACCGCCTTCTCAAAAAGCATATCCAATCCCAATTCTTCCGCCGGGGTTTATAATGCTTTGACGGACACCGGATTCCTGTTTTCCAAGACCTATTAAGCCGTGGCGTTCAAAAAACGGATTTATAAAGAAGCTGACCTTTTTGTAATTGTAACTAACGCCCGCGCCCAGGCCAAAGCCAATCCCGGTTTGCTCGTCTATATCAGTGTTCTTTTTATCAATTTCGATATCAGTGAGCAGGCCGCCGTTTACGAAAAAATATTTAAGAAATGTCAGATGAGCGTAAACCGGGATTGACACGACTTCAATGGACTGGGTGATGTCAGGAATGACAATATTTGGCATGTCAACGTGATCCAGTTTGAAATCAAATGAGCTGTAATCGATCCCCGTTTCGAATGTGATGATCTTGCTGCTCTTCATTAAGTAGCGGATTCCAAAAGCGTTGGATGCAACCGCCTTATAGCCAGCGCCTCCATCCACATCTTTGTTGTAAACAGGCTGAGGTTTAGAGCGGGAATATGTTACAAAAAGCGTGTTTGCATTTTGGCAAAAAACTTCACCCGAGAGCATCGCGAGCAAGATGAGCAGAAGATATTTCTTCATAAAGAGCAAGTTATATTGGCTAATGTAACCGTAATATACATGATCACACACCAATAACATTACCAACCCAAAGCTTTTACTTTTCCACCAGTTCTGCTTCTTTAAGGCACACAAAAACTTCGCGATAAAAGTCTGGGTGTGATTGCCAGGTTTGTCCGGTTACAATGTTGCCGTCGCGAATGGCCTGTTGGGTAGAATATGTGCCGCCTCCCATTTCGATTTCTGTTCGTACGTGTTCGTAAGCAGTCAGTGTTTTGTCTTTGGCCAATCCTGCTGTAACAAGAATCTGTATTCCGTGGCAAATCGCAAAAACCCATTTGCCCTGCCGATCAAACTCACGAACTACTTCCAGGAGCGCAGCGTGGTTGCGCAAATATTCAGGTGCGCGGCCTCCCAGCAGCAGAATGGCATCATAGTCGTTTACTTTCACGTCTTCAATCGTCAGGTCCGAAGCCAGACAATAGCCAGGCCGTTCCACATATGTGTCCCAACCGAGTTCGAAATCGTGCATCACCAGATTAAGCCGTCGCTTGCTAGGCGCAGCAATCACGGCAATGTCGCCTTCTTCCTGAAAGCGGTGAACGGCATAAAGTGTCTCATAACTTTCGCCACCATCCCCGGTGACAATCAATATTTTGCGATTCATGTTGTAAGTGTTTTTTGGAATATAAAGTGTTCGTGGTGTTGGTTTTGCCTGGATAATGAGATCAAAAGTAAAAACCGGTTGTATTTTACCTGCAAAACTTCGTGCTGTTACCTTGCAGCATCCTTCGAAAGCGACGCTGAGCATATTCAAAAATCAAATGGGACAAGTAAACACAGAGAAAAGTTGTCCCCGAAGCATGTTGCAAGAGCCTTGCCGCCGGATTTATTTAGATGTGAAAGGACTTTCTCAATGAATGTCTTTTTTCAATTAAAACTCCCCCTAAACTGCAACGGCGTCTGCTGCGTTTTGCTTTTGAAAAGCTTACTGAATGATTGCGGATATTCAAAACCTAGTTCATAGGCAATTTCACTCACTGAAAGCTGCGTGGTCGACAATCTTTCCTTCGCGCGCTCAATCAGCTTTTCGTGGATCAACTGTTGGGTCGTGCTTCCTGTGAGCTGCTTCAAGCAATCGCTCAAATATTTGGATGATAAATGCAATGCTTCGGCGATGTGTTGGGCAGTGGGCAGACCCTTATCAAGTTGGTCAGATTTGAAATAAGTATTCAGAACATTCTCTACTTTATTTAACAACTCGTTACCCACGGCCTTGCGCGTGATAAACTGCCTGTTATAATAGCGATCGCAATAAGTTAGCAGAAGTTCAATGTTGGCAATCATTACTTCCTGGCTGAAGTTGTCGATGGGCAGTAATGATTCTTTTTGTAATTGGACAAAAATATTATTCATAGTCTCCTGCTCATCTTCCGAAAGAATAAGGGCTTCGTTGACTGCATAATCAAAATAGCCATACGTTTTGATCCTGCTGCCTATTGGAAAACCTCTGAAAAAATCAGGATGAATGGAGAGCTGCCAGCCGGCTTTTGCAAAAACGAAGTCCTTTTCAATAAAACTCACCTGCCTGGGTGCAAAACACGACATCACTCCTTCGTCAAAATCAAATACACTTTGGCCATATTGAATTTTGCATGGGCAATCTGTTTTCAAAACTATCTGGTAAAAATCATTGACCAGCCTCGTCCGCTGTTCGATTTTAATTTCGGGAAAATCTTCAAACTTTATCAAGCTGACGAGCGGGTGCTTCGGTTTTGGAAACTGCAAAAGGTGATGCAACTGCGTGATCGACTGAATGTGAACTGTTGTCGTTGTTTCCATTCGACCAAGTTAATTACTTTGCCCTAACTTTTTCCTGTAAGAATTCGCCATAACGCGGGTTATCATCGCATTGGGCAGCAATGTTGCCAAACGCGCCCCTAAGCGGTTCCTGCTTCCGGATATTTTGAACTGTTTGTTTGCGTCCAAAGCTTGCAACAATTCATCAGCAACATCTTCTGGTGTTTGCGTGGCAGCCGTTTGATAGTCTGAACTCAATCCCACGCCTTTTTCATTATTGATCCCAGCCGATTCATTGAAATTTGTTTTGGTCAGTCCCGGCGCAAATAACATAACATGGATATTGCAAGGAATGCATTCCTGCGTCAATGCCTGAGTGAATGAGCGCACAAATGCCTTGCTGGCGGCATAGGTTGCCATGTATGGAACCGGCATAAATGCGGCCATTGAGGCGATATTGATTATGGTGCCTCTTTTTCGTTCACGCATGGGTTGCAGGAAAAGATGGGTCACTGCCAGCAAGGAGGCGTTATTCAGTTGCAATAAATCAAGCTCCGATTGCAAAGAGAGCGTTGCAAATTCGCCACCTGAGCCGATTCCTGCATTGTTTACCAATATATCAATCTCCCAACCGTGCTTTTGTGTTTCGGCAAAGATTTGAAAAGCGGCATCCGGCTTTGCCAAATCAGCCGCGATATATGCTGCCTGAACTCCATGCTGCTCCTGTAATTCTTTTGTGATTTTTGCAAGTTTTTCCGCATTGCGGGCTACTAAAACGAGGTTATGCTGTCTCGCTGCGAGCTTTTTCACAAGGGCTTCGCCAATTCCGCCGGATGCCCCGGTTACTAATGTGTATTTCATTTTTTCTCTGCATTTGATTGATAATGCAAAGGACACTAGCTATCGCAAAGAACTTGTATTCAAAAGTCGGTTTGTTGTATTCATTATGCTGGTGATGGATGAAGCAATGTCCAAGCTTATTCAACCCCACACTGGTCGTTGTATTAACCCAGTCCAAGCAAAACCAATATGAAAATTTGTCAGCTGAAAACCCCGCTAGTTCCTTACAAAATGTCAGAATTTTTCTGCCTAAGTGTCACAGCAGCAGCTTATTGCTGAAAATATCGCTGATTTTTTATGACAAAAAGTTTTCTGGAACGAGGTTTGTTTTAACGGGTTTCAAATGCGGATAGCATTGTGAAAATCATTGTTAAACCTTAAAAGATTAAAGTCATGTCACTGATCAAAAACAGACGCAATTCATTTTCTGCGATCCCTGCGCTGGTCGACGATTTTCTTGGCCGCGAACTTTTCAACTGGGACAACAGTCATTTTTCAAGCACTCAGACAACCGTTCCCGCTGTAAACATTCTGGAATCTGCTGACAACTTTACGGTTGAAGTCGCGGCTCCTGGAATGGAAAAACAAGATTTCAAGATTGAGCTGGAAAATAACACGCTCACCATCTCATCTCAAAAGCAGCAAAACGAGCAAACAGAACAGGGCAACTACACGCGCCGGGAGTTTAGTTATCAGTCTTTCCATAGAACCTTCATTTTGCCGCGCGATGTTGTCAATGATGAAGGCATCGCCGCCAGATACGAAAATGGGGTGCTTCATTTAATAATCCCGAAAAAGGAAGAAGTAAAACAAAAAGCACCCAGATTGATTGAAATCAGATAAATAAATAAGGGCTTGCTGCAAAGTAAGCCCTTATTCTTTTTCAAATGCCAAACTTGCGCAGGTTGTAAACCAGGCTCACAAGGAAATATCTCCTTAATACAACACTCTGAATATCTTCAATGTAAGTCTCTGTTACGATCCGGGTCAGGCTGCGGTTTTGATTGAGTATATCAAAAACTTGCAGCCGGATCTCTCCTTGTTTTCCCTTCAAAAAACTGCGCGATAATGCGGCGTTCCAGCGGGTGAACTTCTGGTTGAAGCCTGCCGTGCGGCCACTGGTGCCGGTGTAGGTGAGGTCTGAGGTGAACACCAAATGCAATGGAAGCTGCCAATACAAATCCGCAGTGAGATATTGCGACCAATACTGGGTGTTTTGCTGAGGCAACAGCGAATATTTGGCCTGCTGATAACTGACCCGCGCCCCGAGCCCATAATCAATCTGACCTTCCCAGGCTGATTGAATGCGAATGCCCTGACCAAGCAAAGTCGTTTTCGCCTCGTTTTTGAGGTTATTGATCAGGCTCTGGCCAGCGGAAATATTGGCCTGCGTATTGAACGTCAAATCTAGTTTCATTGCATTGATTTGCTTGCTCCATGACAAAAAACTATTCAATGCCCAATAACCGCGTGTATTGATTGGCTTGGAAAAGCGCGCACCATTGTCACCGATCGTCGCCGCATTGTTGATCCGGCTGTTGCTCTGGTTCAGGTTTGCGAAAACAAAAAGGCTGCGGTCTCCATTGCTTTCCGAGCTGTTATATGTCAGTGTCAGGGTGTTGTAATATTCCGGGCGAAGTGTCGGATTGCCACTTTTAATGTCGAGTGGATTTGTATTGTCGATCACGGGTTGCAACTGGGTTACACTTGGCGGGGCAATGCGGGTGCGATATTGCAGCCGCGCACGCCTGTTGCCAGGGAAAGTGTAACTGAATAATGCATTGGGCAGCCAATGCAAATACTGCTTTTTAATGCGCGAATCCTGCGATAAATTATCCGAAACTTGCCTGGAACTTTGCACATCCAAACCGAGCGTATAATTAAATCTGAGCCGTTGCGTCTGCAAGGTTGCACCCATTTTATGCGCATCAAACGTGCCGGCAAAGCGGTTGGTCAGCATTGAATCCGGAATAGCGTAGTTATTTGTCTCCTCATTTTTATCAAAAACAAAACGGGACTGACGGTTCTGATAATTTAACAAGGCATATCTGACTTCAAGCTTTTGACGAAATGAAAGTAGCTCTGTAAAAGAGAAGTTCAGGTTGTTCTGAGCCGAAAAACTGTTCTGCCGGTTTTGCTGGTCAATATCATCGATGACATTTGCTAAGCCAAGTGAATCGTAAAATACATTTCGCGACTGATTATAGCCCGTGTTCTGTCCGTTTGACAAAATCGTGTTCAGATTAGCAGACAATGTTCGGCCCAGTTTTCTGAACTTTCGCATTAAGATGAGGTTGTTATAACCATTGATCCCGTTGCCTGCTGAGCGATAATGCGTCTGCCCCGTATTCAGTGAATCGCCGCTTTTAGAGTAAGAAAAATTATTCAAATTGCTATTAAAGCGAACATTTTGCCATGAAATGTTGGGCGTGACACGAAGGCTCGTCAGGGAATCCAGCTGAAACTCAAACCGTCCGTTGAAGCGCTGATTGAATGCATTATTCCGGTTATTATTGGATTGATCTGACCAAAAAGATTGACCAGGGAGAACATATTCACGCCGACTTTCCTGACTGGTTGTGGTGATCGCCTGATTGGCAAAATAGCTCGCGGAAACTTCCGCCCGTTTTCCGTAACGCACTTGCTCGCCTTCTGCACGATAGTTGAACCCGCCTGCCCGCACTTCGGTGATGCTCGTGGGCGTTTGCCCATTTTCACTTCCAAAAGACCCGTACTGGCCAACGAACGTAGGTCCGCCCATTCCGCCGCCGGGCAGGCTGCCGTCGCCCAATGAAAAATTCTGACGGTTCAGGTTGTTCGCTTCTCCGATAAGCGATATTTGCCTGCCAGGCCCTCCATTTCGGTTGTTGAAGCGGTTGAGGCTCAGTTTTCCCTCGTAACGCATTGCACTGGTCTCCGTATTTCTGCCAGCGCCAATTGCATTTTGACCAAAATAACCCTTCCCTTTATCTTTCTTGATCGTAATGTTGATCGTCCGCTCGCGGTTACCATCGTCAATGCCAGAGAACTGCGACTGATCCGAAGATTGATCGTAAACCTGCACCTTATCCACAATGTCGGCGGGCAGATTGCGGGTGGCCATCTTGGGATCGTCCCCAAAAAATGGTTTTCCGTCCACCAGCACCTTGCGGACGGCTTGTCCATTGCTCTTAATTTCCCCGTCACGCGAAACTTCCACGCCCGGCAACTTTTTGAGCAATGCTTCAAGCTGCGCATTTGGCTCGGTTTTGAATGCGCCTGCATTGAACTGCACGGTGTCTCCTTTAATGCTTACGGGCGGCGCTTCCTGTTTGATCACCACTTCCTGTAATTCCGTCCCCTGCTCGCTCATCCACAATGTATCCAGGCTAACCGGATCGTTGGTAACTATTTCAAAGTGAGCGGATTTGTTTCGGTAACCGACATATGTAACTAGCAAACGATAACTGCCGGTTGAAACGTTTTTAAGTCGAAACTTCCCGTCTCCGTCTGTCACGCTGGCCGTGACATAGGCGGAGTCGCGTTGTGTGAGGAGTGACACGGAAGCCGTGCGCAAAGGTTTTTTGCTGATTGAATCGAGGACGATGCCCGACACTTCCGCGCGGACAGAGAGCTTCTGTCCGGCGGCTGTGAAATGTGTCAGGATGATGGCTAATAGCATTGCGATTCTCATAAGATTATCTTCCGCCGTCTCCCGGCATCATTTTGCGCTGGCGAAAATCGGCCATTTCCTTCTCGCGAAGGTCATTCAGTTCTTCTTTGGAAATTTGCTGCGCGCCTGTTTGCGGCTCCACATCTTTGGCATTCACCTCCCTGGACTGCACTTTGCTGGCTTTAAATTGCTCACGGCTTCCTTCGATCAGCAGCACCACGCCCTTTTCGGGCGTAAGCTCGTGCACAGGCGAGTAAGTTGCGGGCAGCTCTTCCGTAAACCAGACTGCATAAGGCTCATTTTTGAACATTACAGTCGCCTTTTTGCATGAATAACCCGCGATTTTCTTGGTCTGACCTGAAAGCTGCCAGCCGGAAATGCGTTGTATCGGAGTTTCACTTTTGTAGGTTTTAGGCTCCGGTCCTTTCAGCGTCAAAACAGAAATCACCTTCTGGCCAGCCAGATCCACACATCTGTATTCATCAAACGGCCGGCCGAGATTGGTGGTTTTTGGCGGGCTGCCATCGGCTGTCATCCGTTGAACAATCATGTTCTGATCATCCATAATTTCCCTGATGTAATTTCTTGCAAAAAGAACTTTCTGACCCACGGTTCGTGAATCGGGAATGTCCGTAGGGAAATTCGGGTCGCCTGGCTTCACCGGCTCACCATTGATCACCATCCGCAATTGCGAAGGATCGATTTTACGGACCACCTCATAGTTGATCTGACCTGAAAACTGCGCATAAGCCTGCCCGGCGGCCAGCCATAAAGCGGCCAGCAAAATCTTGATTTTCATAGCATTAACCTGTTTAAGTTTGATGCTCCAAAGTTGCGCGGAAGCTGTGTTAAGCACTGGTATTTAGTGTTAAATAGTGTTACAGCCGTATCAAACGTGTGCGGCGCAATGTAGATTTGTACTATGAGCAGCGCCCGTATCAGGTTCATTTTCTCGTTGATGATTATTTGCATTGTTGCAATCAATGCGTTTCAGGGCTATTGGCTTTTGACGACTTATCGGCTAAATCGCTCGCAGTTCAGGCAGACGGTTCAGGAAGCGCTTTTTCAGGTGGTCGAGGGGGAGCAAATTGCGAGGGCGGATGCGCTTTTTGGTCTTAATGGCAGGAAGCTTGGCGCTCCGGGCGCTCCACCTTTGTCACAGTCGCGGATGATTGTCAGGAAATTCAAATCGGGTCCAAATGCGGAGACGCGCCTCTATGTTCGCTCCGATATTGAAGATAAAACCGTAAAAGTGGCGCCGGGAGACACATTGGCAAACCGGATTTCGAGAATGCTGGTAATGGGCTGGGCAGAAGGCGGACAAATTGACAAAAGAAAATTGTTCAGTGCTTACCGGCTCGAACTTCAAAAACGCGGTGTCCAGGCTGCGTTTCTCATTGATACATTGCGCATTATCCCTGAGTCCAATGGTGATAAAACTTACTTCGTTGATAAAAGAGATAGTGGGTTTAATGTATCAAACCAGTTCCGGACATTTCCGGTGCCGATTAATCCGGTGAAAAATCTTTTTGTACAAGCCACTTTTGACATGCCGTTTTCCTTTTTGTTCAAAAAAATGGGCGGCTTGCTGGTGGCGAGTTTTTTATTGCTAACCCTGACGACCGGCTGTTTCGTTTACATGCTGCACACGATTTTGAGGCAAAAAAGGCTTTCGGAAATAAAGAATGATTTCATTAATAACATGACCCACGAGCTCAAAACGCCCATTGCAACAGTAACCGCGGCTGTGGAAGCAATGATGAACTACGGCGTGCTTGACCATCCGGAAAAAGCAAAAAGTTACCTGTCCATTTCTCAAAATAATCTCGGACGCCTCTCTGAACTCGTCGAAAAAGTGCTTAATCTGGCGGTGGAGGACAAGCAGGAAATGACATTGCATCGGGAGCCGGTAAACCTCCGCCAGCTGATTGGCGAGATTACAGAAGGTTACAAGCTCAAAGCGACGAAACAAGTCCACTTTGAGCATCAAATTGCTGATAACGAAGTTGTTTCAGTCGATCCGATACATTTTGCCAATGTGCTGAGCAACTTGGTTGATAACGCGGTTAAATATTCGAACGAAGCAGTGACGGTGATTTTTAAATACAAAAATGATGGCAACAGCTGGCAGCTGGCGGTTGCGGATAACGGGATCGGCATCGCAAAAAATCATCAGCAGGCGGTTTTTGAGCGTTTCTTCCGGGTTCCTACGGGTAATTTGCATGCTGTGAAAGGCTTCGGGCTGGGACTTGCGTATGTCCGGCAAGTTGTGGAGCGGCATGGTGGCAGCGTTTACGTGGTCAGCGAGCCGGGCAAGGGAAGCGAGTTTATTTTGAAATTCTGATTTATGCCAAAAGTTTTACTCATTGAAGACGAGCCTGCTCTGGGTATGATCGTGAAAGATAGTCTGACCTATCGCGGTTTTACGGTTTGCTATGCCGCAAACGGAATTGCCGGTCTCGCTGAGTTTGAAGCGCATCGCCCCGACATTGTCGTGGCTGATGTAATGATGCCGGATATGGATGGATTTACAATGGCCGAGCACATTCGAAAGCAAGACCCGAATGTGCCTATCATGTTTTTAACCGCACGGTCGCAGACCGCCGACGTTGTCAGAGGTTTTGAGCTGGGCGGAAATGATTATCTCAAAAAGCCATTCAGTCTCGACGAACTGGTTGTCCGCATTGAAGCGCTGCTTCGGCCCAAAAATGTGGTTAATGTTCCTTCGACCTTGTTTGAGATTGGCAAATATACATTTGATCCTGCCAAACAAAAGTTGTCTTTCAACGGACAGGAAGCTTCTTTGTCGCACCGGGAAGCTGAACTGTTGCGCCGCCTTTATCAGCTTCGCAACCAGGTTTTGGAAAAAAATTCTGTGCTTTTAGAACTTTGGGGCGACGATACATTCTTCAATGGCCGCAGTCTGGACGTTTTCATCACGCGCCTCCGCCGCCATCTTCGCGAAGACCCGCAAATTCAGATCGTCAACATTCGCGGGATAGGGTATAAGTTGATTATTTAAATTGTGGATTGGGAATATAAACCAAAATTCCAATGCACAGTGCACCAGTTCAAAGTGAACCGCGGATGTTGAGCTGCCAGGGGTTTTCAATGGTCAGGATCGCTTTGGTGTCGAGGAGCCTGGCCATTGTTTTTCCCATTAATCTGAAATCGGTGGAAAGTGTGGTGATCCCGCCGGCGAGGACTTCTTTGAGGGGTGTGTCATTGTAGGAAATGATGCCAAAATCTTCGCCGGGTTTTAAATGCTGAACTCCGGTTTGCTTGATCAGATCAGCCAGATCTTCATCTTTTACGACGATAAATAAATCACCAGCTTGAATTTCGCGGCCAGCAGTTTCCGAAATGTAGTCGTGCGCAAAGCCGTAGTTTTCACAAAAGGCTTTCAGTCCTTCATACCTTTCTTCGGGTTCTTTTTCTTCTTTCTGGACCATCAAAATGCGCTTGTATTTCCGGATCAGCTCCAATCCAGATTCGAGTGCTTCGTACGTATTTTTCTCAAAATCCTGATAAACAGCTGAATATCTCCCTTTGAGCTCGGGGTGAAAATGATCCAGCAGCAGCACCCGGCCCGAAAGTGATTCCAGCAAATCGCCGATCCCCTGAAATTTCCCCGACATAATAATATAGTCAGTGTACCTGTTGTTGGCGTCGCGCACCAGGGTTTCGAAAACTTTTCTATTGTAATTATGAAAATACAGGTCCACCGTTGCCGTATTTCCCACAGCTTCCATAAATGATTTAAAAAGCACTTCCTTAAATCCATTCAGCTCATTGAATAGCAGGAAAATGTGATGTCCGGTCTGGATTTTGGTGCTCTTTACAAAATATCCCACACCATGATTGGAGGCAATGATCCCTTTTGAAACCAGCTCGCGCAATCCTGCAAAAACTGTGTCCCGCGAAAGATTATAAGTGCTTCGAAACGCATTGATGGAGGGAATTCTGTCGCCGGTGCGGTATTCTTCCGATTGGATCCGGTCGGTAACATGGCTGACAATCAGCTTGTATTTTGATTTATTCTCGATCATGCGGTGTCACTTGTGCAGCAAAAGTAAATTTTTTTAGCGAACGGATGTTTTTGACACATTAAATTAAACCGTACCAGTTCGTACCAGTTTGAAACATTTTCTATACATTTGAAGACTAAAAAATGGATATGAAAAAGCATTTAATACTCCTGGCGCTGGGTCTCGGCTTGTTTTCAAACGTGGTGTTGGGACAAACGAACGGGACGGTTCCAAAGCATTTGACACAGCTGAAACAAGTGCAAAACACAGTCATCAATGATCCGTTCTGGAACCGGAAGTTCGCATTGTGGAGCACAACCACGGCAACGGACGTACTGGATAAATTTGAAGGAAAACACCTCAAATCTCCCGAGGAACAAAAGAAAAACAATGTTCTTGAAAATTTCGATAAGGTTGCAGCTGGCAAAAAAGGTCAGCACGCAGGCCTGCCCTGGTTTGACGGGCTTATTTACGAGTCGATCCGCGGCATAGGTGACCTGGTGGGACAGTATCCAAATCCTGCATTGCAAGCCAGATTGGACAACATCATTGATCGAATCGACGCGGCCCAGCAGGCTGACCCAAATGCATATCTAAATACCTACACCGACCTGATGGAACCCGGCCACCGCTGGGGCGACAATGGTGGATTTTTGCGGTATCAGCATGATGTGTACAATGCCGGAATGCTGGTGGAAGCGGGGGTGCATTACTACAAAGCGACCGGGAAAACGAAGCTTTTGGGCGTCGCGACGCGATATGCGAATTATATGTCAGGTTTGATGGGCGCACCGCCGAAACGCAACATTGTTCCCGCACACGCCGGACCCGAAGAGGCGCTGATCAAGCTTTACTGGCTTTATAAGGAAGAGCCCGCATTGAAGCAGAAAATGAATGTTCCGGTGAATGAGCAGGCCTATTTTGACCTGGCCAGGTTCTGGATTGAGAACCGGGGAAATCATGTGGGTTACCCGCTTTGGCTCAGCTGGGGCAATGATAAATCGGAAGCCTGGATCAAGGCGCAGAAATATAAAGAGGGTAACGCAGGAGCAACAGCGCGGCCAACCTGGGGCGACTATGCACAGGATTCGATCTCTGTTTTTAAACAAAAAACCATTGAAGGCCACGCGGTAAGGGCTACTCTGCTCGCATCCGGGATCACCGCGGCAGCATTGGAAACCCACGAAGCACCATATATGCTTACGGCCGACCTGCTTTGGGATAATATGACGGGGCAGCGAATGTTTGTCACCGGCGGCGTGGGCGCAATTCATGATGATGAAAAATTCGGGGCAGATTATTTCCTGCCAACGGACGCATATTTGGAGACCTGCGCCGCAGTAGGAGCAGGCTTTTTCAGTCAGCGGATGAATGAGCTGACCGGAAATGCCAAGTATATGGACGAATTTGAACGCGTACTTTATAATAATGTGCTCACCGGCGTTTCGCTTTCGGGCAAACAGTACACTTACCAAAATCCGCTGAATGCGCACAAACATTCGCGGTGGGAATGGCATTCATGTCCGTGCTGCCCGCCGATGTTCCTGAAAATGGTGTCGTCACTGCCTGACTTTATCTATTCTTCGGCCAAAGACCGTGTGTATGTAAACCTGTTTATAGGAAGCAATGCTATGGTACAACTCGCAGATAATAAACAGATTAAGATCGAACAAAAAACGGAATATCCCTGGAAAGGAAACATTAATTTGGTTTTAAACCCTGACAATGAAACGGAGTTCAGCCTGATGCTGCGGATTCCGGGCTGGGCGAGGGGGAAGGAAAATCCGATGGACTTATATCGCTCCGATCTGGCCGCACCATTTACAATCCGGGTCAACGGAAAACCGGTAAAGGCGACGCTTGAAGATGGTTATGCGGTGATTAACCGGAAATGGAAAAAGGCGGATCAGGTAATGCTTGAACTGCCCATGAAACCGCGTATGATCACGGCCAACGAGCAGGTAAAAGATTTAAAGGGCATGGTTGCGCTCGCATCCGGGCCGGTTATCTATTGTCTTGAAGCTGTTGATAACGCTGGTTTGGATTCACTCGGAATTGCTGCTGCGCCGATGAAGCTGGAATTTCGGAAAGACCTGTTAAATGGCGTTAACATTGTAAGCGGCAGTGCGGTTGCGAAGGATGGAAAGAAATCCAGTTTTCAGGCGGTGCCTTATTATGCGTCGGGAAACAGGGAAGGGGCGGGTTATAAAGTTTGGGTGCCTAAAAAATAGACAGCTTATATTGCTTTACAATTCCGTTTCTCAGTCAAGAATTCGTTTCCAATGCCCCTTACATAGTGGAGGGGCATTATTTTTTATGGACTGATTTTTTAATATTTGATCATTATGAACAAAAGCGGCACAATCATTATCATAGAGGACGATCCGGATGACCAATTCGTCTTTGAGGAAGTTTTTCGCGAATTGGATTACCCCAACCAAAGGATGTATTTCGCCGATGGACTCAAGGCGCTTGATTACCTTTATTCGACCCCGGATCGGCCATTCATCATTATTTCTGACGTGAACCTGCCTAAGCTCGATGGCCTGGAACTAAGGAAAAAAGTTCAGACCGACGCTGAGCTGAGCCTTAAATGTATTCCATATGTTTATTTCACAACAGCAATCAATCAACAGGCAGTCATTGATGCTTACAGCACTTCTGCGCAGGGATTTTTTGTGAAACCGAGTAACTTCGATGAGATCAAGGAAACAATTAAGATCATGATTGAATATTGGAAGAAGTGCGCCGCACCTAACAATTTCAATCGCTGAATCTCTGATTGGAATATTGATAGCGTGAGAACGCGCGGCCTGAAACTTACCCCTGTAATGCAGTCTGGTGAAGGGGCACAACGATTACGATGGTCGTGCCTTGCCCAATGACGGACTTCGCTTTGATCTTTCCATAATGCAGCGACAAAATCTGCTTGCACAATGCAAGCCCAAGGCCAGAACCGTTTGTGTCGGCGTTTAATTTATTCAACAGGCCGAAGATATATTCATTGAACTGGTCATCAAATCCAATGCCGTTGTCCGCAAACTCGATTTTGATGTGATCGATATATTTGTATTTGGACAAGTGGTTCTGATACGCGTTCTCTTCAATGGCAACCCCTGTGACCTGAATGGTCAATTCACGATCCGGATGTTTATTTTCAATTGCATTTTTAAACAATTCAACAAAAAGTCGCCGGAATTGTGATGCTCTGCCTTCAAATTCCGGCAGGTTGCCCGTGACCAAATTGATTTCGGGTGAGTACCCGTCCCTTATCACCTGGTTCCGCGCCTGCACCAAAAGCTCGTTTGCATTGAGCATTGTTACCGGATCGGCGGCCTTGCTTATTTGCACGAAATCAAGCAATGAGCCTGTGAGGAATCTTAAACGCAGAATGGATTTGTTTATCACCGCCAGATGCATTTCATCATCTGCATTTGCAAACTTGCCCTTGCTTTTCAACTTATCAAAGAAAAGACTGATTTTGCGGATCGGCTCCTGCATGTCGTGCATGAAGACTTTTCCCATTTGAAGATATTCCTGGCTGTGCTCCCGCAGGATCGATATTTTCCGGTCCAGCTCAAATTGATTTAATTCGAGCTCATCGCGAAGCTCGTTCAGCATGGCATTTTCCTGTTGGGCCTGCTGGTGACGTCGATTGGTTTCAAGGAGCTGCTCCTCATATTTTTGCCTTTCCCAAACCGGTGCAAACACGCAAATGTAACTAAGCTGTCCATTATTAGTCGTTGCATTCGCATTGACCATCACAGGAACCGGACTGCCACTTTCGGACTTGAGTGTCAGAAATATTTCGTTTGCCTGCCCTTTTAATCTGAGTAATGGGAAAAAATGTGTCTGATAAAAAATGCGGCTTGATATGGTAAGAAGCATTTCCAGGCGTTGTCCTACAATGTTTTCTGCTGGATTATTAAGCAGTAAGCCTAATGTGCGATTGGCGAATGTAACTGTGCCTGCCTCATCAAAAACAACGCAGCCGCAGGGCAATTCCTGTAATATGTGTTCCGCTATTTCCAAGGATTGTTGGTAAGAAATTCGCTCATAAGCTCTATTGTCTCACCGGGTGCGCTTAAATGGGGGCAATGTCCGGTGGCCTGCATTAGTTTATATTCGCTATTGCTTATCTGGCGGTGTAAAAATTCGCCAACCTGAACCGGCGCAATGATATCTTCCGAGCATTGCAGGATCAGAACCGGATGCCTCACATTAACCAGGTCTTTTCTATTATCGGAAAGAAACGTGACCCGGGCAAATTGTTTTGCGATTTTGGGGTCGGTTGAGCAGAAGCTTTCAGTCAACTCTGCGCCCAGTTCTGGCCGTTCCTGATTTTGCATGATGGCAGGCCCAAGAAAGTTTGACCAGCCGATGTAATTTTTTTCCATCATTTCCAAAAGCTCCTCGATGTCGGTTTGCTTGAATCCTCCCGTATATTTTTCATCGTCGATATAACGGGCAGATGGTCCAATAAGGATCAGACTATCAAACAGTTCCGGCGCTTTGACAGATGCAAGCACGCCAACCATGCAGCTTACCGAATGGCCAACAAAAATGCATTTGGACAACCCAAGTTCATGGCAAACATCCAAAAGATCTTGAACATAACCGTGCAGGCTATCGTAACGTTCGGTGTTATACGCAAGCGCATCCGAGCCGCCGCTCCCGACGTAATCAAACAAGACAATTTTATAGTCGTTTTCGAATGCGGGCCAAATGTAGCGCCACATATGTTGGCCGCAACCGAAGCCGTGCGCAAAAACCATAGGCTGTGATCCATGGCCAAACACTTTTACATTATTCCTGCTTATTACGTCCATTCCTAGGGTAAAACCCAAATATAGCTATTGATTTTTTGTAAATTTCTTCTGACCTTATAATTCAGCTTTAACCGCATTCTGCTATGAGGAACATCTTACATATAAATTCCACTTTTGACTGGACAAAGGATTCACTGCTGTTTTTGAAACGCAACTTTCTCACCATCCTGCTGCTTGGACTGGTAGCCGGACTTGGGAGGGCCGCGCAATTAAGGGCTTTTGGCGAAATTCCAGCCTGGCTGGACGTTTCCCTTGAAGTTATCATCCAGTCGGCGCGGTTACTGACTTTCGTTTTTGCACTTGGGCTGAACAATTTTAAAAGTGGCGTGAAACGAATCAGTGCAGCGCTTTTGCAGAAATCGGGTGGCCTCAGCAAACGACAAATCGCATGGCATAAGCTAAAAACACATTGGAAAAAACTGCTTTGGAATATGGCAGCGCTTCTTGCGATGTCATTTTTGATCAACTTATTTATTGACCACATTGCCTATGAGACTTGCATGTATGTCAGTTTGCAAAAGCGTGGGATTATCAATGTCAATGCATCTGAATGGACCATCATCTTGTTTCTTAAAAACATTTCTGTGATCCCGCTGACATTGGTTTTCAATGCAATGTTTGTGTTGTGGTTAACCAACAAGTTGCCGAGCCATTTAAGCAAAGCCGTGGATTAAGCGGCGATGATGTGCTTTTGTCCAAAATCAATGTCTTTCTGGGAAATAGGGTGTCAGATTGGGGTATTTTACTAACTTTTGAAAAAATGCTGATATGGAAACCGCAAAACTGACTGCAAGAGCATCAATCCAGATACAAAAAAGTCCTCAGGCGGTTTACGAAGCAATTGTTGATCCTGCGTTGATGTCCAACTATTTTATCTCAAAAGGAAGTGGGATCATGGAGGAAGGGCAAACGGTTATATGGCGCTTTCCAGAGTTCGATATGGAATTTCCGGTCGAAATTGTCAAGACAGAAAAGTTTAAACAAATACATTTCATCTGGGGACAGGGAGATCAAAAAGCACTTGTTGAAATCGCGCTCGAAGCATTTAAAAAGGATACAGTCGTTAAAATAGTGGAGCATGAGCCCGCCAGGAATGAGGCAGGCATATCCTGGGCGATCGGGCAAACAGAAGGCTGGTCCTATTTCCTGGCCGGATTAAAAGCTTTTTTGGATCACAATGTGAGGCTGCGCGAAGGCGCTTTTGCATATCGATTTGTCGGTTAATGTCAAAAAAGGCAGCGCGCACTTGCCTGACATTCATTCCCGTCCATCCTGGCAACAATCAGGAGCCATGCGCCATTCAAAGCGTGCGCTCACTGGATGGTGATCGGATAACGGTCGCCCTTGCGCATCATTAAAAATTTGATTTTCAAAATGATAGGAGAGTGGCGTCAGTTCTATGGTTTCGCTGCTTCGGTAAAGTATTTTATCAATCGTTTCGTTCATTTCACCCAGGGAGAGAATGTTACTCATAGGCTCCTGGTCTGACTGGACCGGGTAATTGCTTTTGCAAACCTTGTCCACCCAGACATCTTGCAATCCATTTCTTGTATTGAGCAGCTGAATGTTGTCATATGCATAACTATAATGCCCGTTCAGATCGCCCATGACGATCACTGCATTTTTGCCGGAGTGCGCGGCAATGTAATTGGAAAGCTGTTCCATGTTGCGCCGTCTTGCAGCGGCAGCGCGTAGGTTGTTGTAAGCATTTGCGTGCACATTATAAAAGTCAACAAACACGTGAGGAGCCACTTCAATCTTGCTGTATGTAAAGCCTTTTGGAGTCAGGCAATCGGCACCCGCACAATCGTCCCATGGAATCCGGGTCAAATCGTGAATTGGATAGTTGGAAAGCGTGTTCAGGCCATCGCCAAACGGAATTCTTCCTTTTGGGCTGCTTTTGAATAAATGGTTGTTTCCATCACTGACAAGCTGATTGTGATAGTTGAAATCTTCCTGCACATGGACAATTTCAAAACGGTTCAATCTTTGTCCAATCTCTGAAATACTCGAAGGTCTCTCCGTTTGCGCACTCGAAATAATGGCAGGCAAACCCGCGATGTTGTAAGTGACCATCGTGAACTGCCCTTCTTGCCTGGGATAAGTTGAATTTGTGAAGTTGATCCTTTCCACGCCAGCCGGCAAAGCCTGGCTTATGTGTTCGGAATTCGAGCAGGACATCATGAAGACAAGTCCGAGCATTGCGACTGTGATATGCATTAAGCTAAATGTTTTGCTGATTAAATCTGGCGCAATTTGAAGCCCATGCTCACAGCTTTAAAATAAAAGCCTACGAGTCGCACAAATTCCAAAACCAATGGCTATCGACGGCTGATCAGACGTTTTCGGCCATCGCCCGATTTGTATAATTCACATTCATTGGAAGTGCATTATCAGACCGCTGACATTCATCAGGGATAGCGTAATAGGCTCAATGGAGGATGGTCGCGCTGTTAAAGAAGCGGGACTTTTACGCAGAATTGCGTCGCCGTCTCAACCACTTCAATGTCGTGTTTGCTGAGAAATTTATACAGCGATTTGAGGCTGTCCAGGCCCTGCTTGTTAGAGGTTTCAACGAAGCTTTTTTTCTGCAAATCGTTTGCAACGCAAAGCCTTTCCTGCTCGGTGTAAATCCGGATGTTAAGCGGACTTTCTTCGTCGAGCGTATTGTGCTTGATCGCGTTTTCAAGCAGGTTCTGAATCGTAACCGGCACAATGCGGAACGACAAATATTCGGGCGACACCTGGATGCTGATTTTCAATGCATCTTCAAAGCGAGAGGTTTGCAGGTCGATGTAATGCTGGGCAAACTGCAATTCATCTGCCAGTGTCACCAGTTCCTTGTCCTTGTTTTGCAGGATATAGCGGTAAATGATCGACAGCTTTCGTAAAAACTTGGACGCTTCCCTGGGATTGATGGTGATGAGGCTGTTTAGCGAAGTCAGACTATTAAATAGGAAGTGTGGATTGAGGTGATTAATCAAATTTTGATACTGAATTTCCTTCATATCCCGCTCCAATCTTGTCGTCTGGACTTGCAGGCGGTGCACCCGGGCAGTCTGGCGGGCTTTGTATTTGAAAAATACCCACGCAAGCACAAATATGAGGATCAGAATAACGGTCCAGAACCATGTGGTTTCATAAAAAGGTGCGTCAATGTGAATGACCAACTCGCTAATGGGGGTCTGATAACCGCTGGCAGTGATTGCTTTAACCTGAAATTTGTAATTGCCGCCGCTTATTTTGTTGTAAACCACGCTCGTCTCTGTTCCGGCCAGTTTCCAGTCATCATAACCATTTAATCGATAATGATATTGAAGCGATGGTCCGGATGCTGGTGCTAGCGCGGCAAATTGGATTGCAAAGCTGTTATCATCTGAATTGAGGTTCAAAGCCGGTTTTTGGCCATGCAGTAAATAGGAAGTGTCACCGATACTGACCTGACTAATCAAGATCTTCTCACTGACTTTTGAGGGTTTTGAAAACACCTTTTCCGGGGAAAATTCGACCAGATAACCCCGTAAAGCGCTTAAAACATGCCCGCTATTTAAAAGATAAAGTCGGTTTTCATAAAGAATGTCGGATTCATTAAATGGCAAGGCAAATTGAATAAACTGCTTTTTTCGCGGTGAATAAACGGAAAACTGATTGAATGCGCCCACCCAAATGTTGCCCGAATGATCAGGAAGGGCATCCTGATTGTGATCATAGGCCAAACCATCACTTTCTGTAAAGCGCTCAAAACGTTTTGCGCTAGGGTCAAAACGAAGCAGGCCATGCCCATTGGAGGCCATCCAGAATGTGCCCGAACTGTCAAGCATGCAGGATGCAATTGTATTGGCAATGGTCGGGTTATAATTCAAATCCGCAGCCGACTGCGCGCTTATAAATTCACCCGTTTCTTTGGACAACCGCGCAAATCCGAACGGAAACATGTGGATCCAGATGTCTCCGTTGCGATCAGCGAGCACGTAGCGCACCACAAATTTTGGGTCATCATTGGCCTGCTGGATCGGGTAACTGCGCCATTTGCCCGTCCGGACCTGATAGCAATGCACCGCCCGGCTCTTTCCCGAAACCCACAGCTCGTCGCCTTTCATAACAAAGCCAAGCATATGGTTCGCCTTCACCTGGGGATAGGGAGCCGAGATGGTCTTGAAGGTTTTATTTTTTTTATCAAAACGATAAATGGCATTTAATGTGCCGATAAACAGGTCATTGTCGTAAGGCAGTATTTTTTCGATCACCCTCACATAAGTGTCAAGCCGGCTGGTTTTGGGTAAATCGTAAATGTCCAGCCGATTTGATTTAGGGTCATAATGTGCGAGTTGACGGTTCGACGTCCCGAGCCACCATGAACCGTCCCGATCTTCATGAAATGCGACGATGCCCAGTCGGTCATTCAGCGAGGGAAGCAGTTCTCCCAGATTGTAAACGGTGTAAAAAGCCTGTTTCGGATTCGTCAACGAAATGCCATTGACGGTCGCCAGCCAGACCGAACCATCGGGATGTTGCCAACCTGCTCGAAAGAAGCTTCCGGCAATGGATAAGTGGTTGGCTTCTTTATGTTCCAGCTCCGATATCCGATATCCGGCGGCAGCATTGGCGAAAAAGTTTGTGTTGTTCCAGGAGCTGATCCAAAGGTTATGCTGCCGGTCTACAAAGATTGTGGCAATGTCAAAAGGATCGGCTTTGATGTTGCTGACCGGTGTTATCTTTTTAATCGCCGTTCGATTGATCAAATCATAGATAACAATGTGCTTTTCAGTTGCATCAGCAAAAACGAGCCGGTTGCCGTCTCGGGCGAGGGAAGTGATGAAATGGCCTTGATAATTCCTGAGCTGGTTATCGTTCGGATAGTCGGTGAATGTTCGGAGCGCCATATCAAAATAGCGCAAACCTTCTTTTTTATCGGCAAGCCAGAGTCCATTGCGTTGCGGATCTTGAACCAGTCCCTGAACGGCAATCCTTGTGGAAACCGTCTGAGGCGTGTCCTGGGCTGAGAATGAGAACCATTCAAAAATGCCTGTTTTAATGCGATAGCAATATAAACCTGCATAATAGCTGGTGAACCAGATGTCGCCGTTGCGATCGGAAAGGATGTTTGTACATAAACCCAGTTCTCTGCCATTCACGGAAGTAAAACTCCTGAAACGACCGGTTTTCTTTTCATAAAAGCCGATCCCCCTTTCAACCGCCATCCATATGTTGCCCGCCTGGTCTTCACAAAGTGCGTGTATAGTATTGTGTAACAATGAGTTTGTATTGCTTCGCCGGTTTTTGAAACGCACGAAATGGCTGCCATCGTAACGATTGAGTCCATCAAATGTGCCGACCCACAAAAATCCGTCGCGATCCTGTAAAAAACAGCTGACCTGGTTGAAAGACAAGCCGTCTTTTTGCTGAATGTGGCGAAATTCAAATTGTGCGTCGCGTGACTGCGCGCAGATCCAATGTGCCAGGCAAAGCAGGTAAATTGTCAAAAGACCTGTAAATGAATGCTTTATTTTTCCAGCCATTTCTTAAATGCTGGCGCCTTGTCCCGGCTGATTTCTACATTGAACCGGTGGTTAGGCTCTTTCAACCCCACGCTTAATTTCAAATTGGCCATGCCTTTGACTTGTTTAACGGCACCAATGCTGATGATGCATTGCCGATTGGCGCGGTAAAATTGATCGGGGTCAAGCAGCAGCTCAATTTCATCCATTGTTTCATAGTCCACCACAAAACGCTCTCCGGCATTATTGACCAAAAAATTCACCTGATCCCGTATGAAGCAAGCGATGTCGGTAACCTGGACCGGGATCAAACTGTTGCGGGCTTTTCCCAAAAAATGCTCTTTAAAAGTCGGTTTTGTCACGCCTTGCACATTCAGTAAACCGAGTAACTTGGTAACGTCAAAGGGTAGGTTCACTTTCGATTTAATGAGGGATTGAGCCTTGGTTATGGCTTTCCTGAGCTCGTCCCAATCGACAGGTTTAAGCAAATAATCGATCCCATTCACCTTAAAGGCCTGAATGGCGTATTCGTTGTAAGCAGTCGTAAAAATGACGGGACAGGAAAGGTTGAATTGCTCAAAGATCCTGAAACTGACGCCATCCGCCAGTTGGACATCCGCGAAGATCAGGTCCGGCTCAGCATTCTCTTCAAACCAGCGCAATGCTGTTTTTACACTGCCCACAGTTCCAATGATCTTGATATCGGAATTTACTTCGGCAATGCTGGCGGCCAGTTCAAGGGCAACCAATTTTTCGTCTTCAATAATGAGCGCGTTCATCAATGTGCGGTGTCAAATCTAATGTTGTCGTAAGTTTTTGATCTTCTGATTTGATCGTAATGTGGCGTCATTAAAGCAGATTATCAAAAAAAGTGATTTCAATTGAGCAATTCAAGGATCGAAGGGTAGGAAATCGGCATTCAATCGTAAAAGAGCCTCACCGGATCATTGCTTTTACAAACATGCGGCTCGTTGACGCTCAGCAGCATACGCCAACTGATTCAAAACGGTTCATGCCAAAATCAGCGGGATTAATCATTCAAATTCAGCAACTGAATTTGATTTTTTTGATGAGGGCCTTTTTGTCGATCAATTTTACCACAGTTGTGCAGGATTGCTTCAATCTCTCACATTTAATACAAAGATTTTTACTCACAAAACAATCTCTAAATTTTATGAAAACAAATCACGTTTACCTGCTTTTATTCTTTTTATCATTGATTTCAGTAACGAGCCAGGCACAGGAGATTTACTTCTATTCTTCTTCCATAACGCAAGGAAAAGGCACCGGCGCTCACGTTGACGAAGTAAAGCTGACCAGCGAGGCAGGCGGCATGTATAACGATGCAGGCGGCAAAACGCATTTTCTTCCATTTACTATTACAAAAAATTTCGATGCATCCAGCACGGAGATTATGCAATTCGTGGCTTCGGGGAAAGTGGTCATGGAGGCTGAAATCCGGTTTTACAATGGTTCATCGCTGGTGCTAAGCTATCTCCTGAGGGCAGTGAAGATCAACTCTTACGAACAGGCAAGTGCAGAGGGATGCCCCAGCTGTCCGACGGTTGTCGAAACCATTCAAATTAACTACCAAGGATTAAAAGTCGGTTCCTTTTCCTGGAATGCCGCAACCAATTCAAGCACATTGTGATATGGCTGGATCTCCGTTAATTAAGTTTTACGCGGCATTGCTGGTGGCGCTCTGTTATTCCGTCGCCTGCGTGTATGGCGCACAGTTACCTGCTGGTGATTCCGCGTCATATCAGAGCAAGGTCGTCCGATATAAGTCGCCCGTTCAGCTCAAAGTTGAAGCGTTGCGGGCGAGCGGCACCGCCGGTTATATGGATCAAAAGTATGGTGCCAAAAGCGGCCCTTCCCGGTCACAAGCTGCCCAGCGCACTGTTGCGGATTGTGGAAATGGCTATCTGTGCAATGGCAATCCCATGCCTGTTACGCTCATTTCTTTCCATGGCAGCCGGATCGACGCGGGCCACGTGAACCTGGCTTGGGAAACATCTTCCGAGACGAATAATCAGGGATTTGATGTAGAAAGGTCATCAGAATCGATTCGGAATTTTGAGAAGATCGCATTTGTGGATGGCGCGGGCGATTCCAATAAATCCAGGGACTACAAACTCACAGATATCAATGCCGAAACCAATGTTACTTATTACCGGCTGAAACAACTCGATTTCGACGGCACTTACGAATATTCGCGCATTATCGCTGTCCAGGGTTTTAAAGAGCAATTTTCGGTGGTTGCCGTTCCAAATCCGGGAAGTCAGCAAAGTATGTTTTTGAAGGTTAATGGTGCAAAAAGCAATGAGGTTAATGTCGCGATTTATAACCAGTCGGGATTACTGATGCACCAGGGTCAATCGCTGAAACTGACTTCTGATAATCAGATCCCGCTCGCACAAATGTCCACGCTTGAAGCAGGATTGTATCTGGCCAAAGTCATCGCGGGCGACCAGCAGGCGACAGTAACATTTGTGATTGCGCCATAATGAGTGCGGTTCTAAAAACACTATTCGTTTTGCAAGCTTTTCACAGGATTCAGCAATGCAGCTTTAATGGCCTGAAAACTGACAGTGATTAAAGTGATCATGAGTGCAGTGAAGATTGCCGCAGCGAAAATCCACCACGAAAGCGCAGTTCGGTATGTGTAATGTTGCAGCCAATCATGCATCAGATAATAAGCGATAGGGGTGGCTGCGACGCAGGCGATCAAAACGAGGATTACAAAATCTTTTGCAAGCATTTGCCACAGTTGTGTGATTGAAGCGCCGAGGACTTTGCGAATGCCGATCTCCTTCTGACGCTGTTCGGCAAAAAAAGTCGCTAAGCCAAACAGACCTAGGCAACTGATAAAAATTGCCAGCGAAGCAAATGTGGCCGAAAGCTGACCGATCCGTTCCTCAGCTTGAAACTTTCGGTCATATTCTTCGCTGGCAAACTTGTATTCAAATGGACTTCCGGGATTGTATTTCTTAAAAACGGGTTCAAGCTTTGCAAGAGCTTGTTTCGCGCTCAAATTCGGATTCAATCGAATATGGATAAATGAAGCCCAGTCTTCTTTCAACATAAAAACGGTAGGCTGAATGGGCATAAAGGGCGATCCCGTAACCACATCGTTGATCATTCCAATGATCGTATATTGATCGCCATTCCATTGAACGGGCGTGCCGATGGCGTCTTTAAGTCCCATAAAATTGGCGGCACTTTCATTAATCACCATTCCCAGGCGATCGCTGGAAAACTTGCGCGAAAAATCACGGCCCTGTTTGATTTGCCAGCTGACGGTCTTTCCATATTCATGAGTGACGCCTACGGTCCCGAGGTCGCCGAGCTGGTCGGGGTCTTTTCCAGGCCAGCTGAAACTGGCGTCGCTGCTCCACACTTCGGAAGTCGGACTTGAAGACTGGGCCATATTTAATGCGGCGCCCGTTTCAAGCAAATCCTGACGAAGCGCCTTCGCATGTGCGCGCAGATCAGCCGTGTTCATTGCAACAGTCATTAGTCCTGCACGGTCAAAGCCCACGGGCCGGTTTTTGGCATGCTGGATTTGTCGAAGCACAACCAATGTGCCGATGACCAGGGTGATCGACACGGTAAACTGAATGATGACCAGCGTTTGTCGTGGCAGGGCAGCGAACCGCCCGGCATGTATTTGAAGCGAAGACCCGGCGGCTTTAAGCACTGTCACCGGCCGGAAGCGTGATAAATAAATAGCCGGATAACTGCCAGCCAGCAGGCCAGTGACCAACGTAAAGCCCAAGCCTGCAAGCCAGCTTATTTCATTGTCCCAAGGGAAGCTGATTTGCTTGTCAGCCA
This sequence comes from Dyadobacter sp. CY326, assembly GCF_021390515.1. GTDB lineage: Bacteria > Bacteroidota > Bacteroidia > Cytophagales > Spirosomataceae > Dyadobacter. The sequence continues at coordinate 216,520 of NZ_JAJUXI010000008.1, read as the reverse complement.
GCTGGTTAAACCATGGAAGTAACAATTGTACAAGTAGCAATGCAGTTACAAAAGCAAACATTGAAACCATGATCGATTCACCAAAAAACTGCGTGATCAGCTGACTGCGCAGCGAGCCAACCGCTTTACGAATGCCGACTTCTTTGGCTCGTTTTTGCGACCGCGCCGTAGACAAGTTCATAAAATTAATGCAGGCTAGCAGCAGCACAAATGCGCCAATAATGCCAAATAACCAAACGAACTGGATCCGTCCCCGGACTGGCACGCCGTTATCCCATTCGGAATATAAATGCCAGCGGCTCATGGGGTGAAGAAATGCCTTGGGATTGAACCTTGCTTCCTCTTTGGCATGGCGCGACTTTATGTTTTCGATCTTGGCGCTCACCTTTTCAAAACTGGTGTTAGGCGCAATTTGAACCAGTAATAAAAAGGAATTGTTCCCCCAGTTCGTCTCTGAGCGCTTTACCCAGGGTTCTTCCTTCAAAAAATAGCTCCACGGCAGCAGAAAAGTCACTTCCCGAAATTCTGCGCTATATGGAATATCTTCGTAAACGCCCGTCACTTTAAAGTAGTTTTTATTATCCACTTTAATGGTCTTATTGATTGGATCTTGATCACCAAATAATGCGTTGGCAACCGATTCCGAGAGTAGGGCAGCAGTAGGATTATCGAGCCCGGTTGCCACGCCCTTCACGATCCGCAGTGACATCATGGAGGGAAAAGCCGGCTCGACACAATTGCCTTTCCTGGAAATTTGTGTCTCGCCGAATGATAAAATATGGTCTTCTGTCCATGAGGAAGATGCAATATGTGTGAATTCGCTTGCATGTTCATTTTGTAAAGCCGCCCGCATGGGGAGGGGAGTCGCGACGGTCGTGCTGGTGATTCCGTTATAGGTTTGGTGCTGCATAACCCGCCCAATGCGGTCGTAATGCCGGTGATATTTGTTATAGGAAAGCTCATCCCACATCCACAAACTGATTAGTATCGCCGTCGTCATTCCGACAGACAAGCCTACAATGTTAATTGCTGAATAAGTGCTGTTTTTCGAGAGGTTGCGAAAGGCAATCTTCATGTAGTTTTGGAGCATATCAGTTAGGCTTTTTCGTGGATATTTCTGGAAGAATTTCTTCAAATGCACCCGAATCAAGTTCGTTTCATCTCATGCATTGAATATGTAAATGTTTAATAAATACCTTACCATAATTGCAAAGTGCCCTGGCAAGGAATCGAAGGCAATCCGCGATCAATAGCCGTTCGATAGCGCACATGTCGGCGTTCGGTTATGGACAGTTTTCGATGAGGATAATTGAAATTGGATTGCTGACTATTCATGCGAATTGTTTAATTACATTAGTAAGTTGCTTGCACGGTCGCGTTTTTAAGAGAATCAAAATGTTTGCGCTATGATCAAAAATTATTTCCTCATCGGTTACCGCAATTTCAGGAAGGGGCGTCTTTATTCTTTTATTAATCTTTCGGGGCTGGCCGTTGGCTTATCGAGTGTGATGCTGATCATTGCCTACATTGGCTATGAGCTTTCTTTTGACAAACATTTTCCGCATTCGGACCGGATATATCAGCTTGTGATGGAGTCGCGGGCGACTGATCCGATTGAAAGGACTATGCAAACGCCGGAGCCGCTCGGAAAGACATTGGCTGTGGAGTTTTTCGAAGTTGAATCATCAACCGTTTTGTATCCCTACAAATCGACATATCTGGTCAATAACAAGCCGGTGGAGCTGAATTACATTGTTGTAAATCCCAATTTCTTTGACGTTTTTGATTTGCCCTTCATTAAGGGAAATAAGGCTTTGGCATTGAAAGATGAGTCCAGCGTTGTGCTGAGCGAACAGACGGCGGAAAAACTGTTTCCGAATGCAGATGCAATCGGCAAAATATTGAGCAGAAAATCTCCCCAGGGCGCCATCACTTATTACACGGTGACAGCAGTTGTTCAAAACATTCCTGCAAACACGCATTTCACTGCTGACATCATTTCTTCACATCCGGTTACCGAAAAATCGCTTGATTTTAAGGGCTATTCAGCTATACCACAATATGTTCGCTTCAAGCCCAATGCGGATGTTGCCAAGGTTGAAGCGAGAATGCAGGTTGCTCTCGCAAAGTACAAACTTGGAAAAAACACCCACATCCAGCTATTGCCGGTGACTGACATTCATTTACGCGCGGGCAAAATTTCCGGCTCCAACCTGAATCTGAGCGACATTCGCTATATCTACATCCTGGGCACCGCAGCGCTGCTAATCTTGCTTATTGGCTGTATCAACTACGTCAATTTGACCACTGCACAGGCATTGCAGCGTGTCAAGGAGGTTGGCATTAGGAAAACTTTGGGAAGTGGACGAATGCAGCTTGCGTTTCAGTTTATTGGCGAATCGTTCCTATTTTTCGTTTTCGCCAACGTCTTAGCCGTTGCAATTTCAATTCTCGTGCTGCCCGTTTTTAACGAAATGTTGCAGGTTAACTTGCCCATCAGCAGCCTTTTTGAATTTCAAAATATCTCATTGTTTCTCAGCATTGCATTCGGGGCCGGATTACTGTCGGGCGCTTATCCTGCGCTGTTTTTGAGCCGAATGCAGCCTGCCGGTATTTTGAAAGACAAGAACGGCGGTTTGAAAATCAATTTCAGTTTCAGGAAGGTTTTAATTGTATTCCAATTCAGTATTTCAATTACGCTGATTGTTGCCACGATCATTGTCTGGCAACAGCTTCACTTGTTTCATAACCGACCGTTGGGGTTTGATAAAGATCATTTAATTATTCTCCCATCCATTTATCTTGATTACAAGCCCGAGGCATTCAAAACAAAATTGCTCAATCATCCGAATATTACAGCTGCGAGTCTCGCAGAGCTCGATTTGGGCGATGCGATAGGAAACAAATCCAGTATGTCAGATCCTGACGACAGCACGCGCCGTTTGGAATTCGGGTTTATTTATGCAGACATGGATTTTTTGGAAACAATGGGGATTAAGGTTGAAAGCGGCAGAAATTTTTCAAACAAATTTCCAAGTGATCTTGCGAATTATGATTCCCTTTATTCGGCTTCAACTGACAAACATTCGGACGAACTGCTTTATCAAAAACCGATCATTATAACACAAAGTCTTGCGAAGGCTTTGCATTTAAAAAAACCGGTAAATGAGGTGATAAAACTCGGAGCATTACAAGGGACGGTGGTCGGGGTGGTCAGGGATTTTCAGGTTACAACATTGAAAGAAGCCAGTCCGCTGCTTGTTTATAAGCCAAGGCAGTCCTGGTATAGCACGACGACCTACATTCGGGTGAATAACCAGAACATTCCTCAAAGTATTGCCTACATTGAAAAAACGTGGAAAGAGTTTTTCCCCGAACATATTTTCCGTTATTCATTTGCAGATGACAATTTGCAAAAGCTATATGACTCGGAAAATCGCCTGGCTTCTACTTTCAGCTTATTTGCATTATTGGCCATTGCTATATCTACATTGGGTCTGTTTAGTCTGGCCGCATTGATTGTCAAACAGCGCACGAAGGAGATTGGCATTAGGAAAGTTTTAGGTGCATCGGTTTCAGGAATTGCGCTGCTGCTCTCCCGAGAATTTGTCATTTTGATCCTTATCGGCGCGCTGATCGCTTCACCATTGGCCTGGTATGGAATGAATCAATGGCTGCAAGATTTTGCGAACCGGATAGACATTCAATGGACCGTTTTCGCCCTGGCAGCCGCCGTCGCGTTGCTTACCGGCACCATTACCGTAAGCATTCAAACCATCAGAGCCGCAAATGCCAATCCAATCGAGGCTTTGAAGGTAGAGTGAAGGGGAATAATTCATTTAATGCTGCTTTTGACATAATGACCATTCACTTCAACCGTTTAAAAGCAAACCCAAATGCGTGCTCTTAAGATATTTTCTAATCGTCTTTTTCTGTTCCCAACATGCCGTCGCGCAACCGTATTACACGCGTTTGCGGGGTGCATTGGGTGTTGAGTTATATGGCATTACTCCAAAGGGCGCTGTTACTGCAGAAGCAGCATTTGGCTATTTGAAAAAGTCGTTCTGGGTCGTTCAGGCCGGACTCGGGGCTGTCAATAAAAAGGATTTTCGTAGCCCGACTCTGTCGGCAGCATTAACGCATTGTTTTATTTTAAATGCGTACAAGCGTAATTCCTGCTTTCCCCAGCCTGGCAATTATTTAATTGAAAGTTACCTCGAAACCGGAATAGGAGGTTTAGCGGTGGATCGCTACGATAACGGTATATATTCTGGAAACGACAATCATCGCCTGCTTACGCCATCCGGTCTGGTTGGCTTTCGCTTTAATATGCTGACTAAAAGATGGATTTATATTCTAAAAATACGCTACACTCCGTCGCTAATGCCTAATAACCTTGCGTCAAACGTCGGTGTAGGAGTTGGTTTGGGTTGGCGTTAATTGGTGCGTGAAATGTCTTTCTGATTTTATAATGGGTGTTCCATATATTCAAAATCCCACACATTTTTCTGAACCGAATGATTACTGCTTGCTGTTTTTATTTGCGGGTTGCTTGGGAGGATTTGTTGGGGTGGGCGTGCTAATTGACTTTTCGGATTTAATAGACTCTTCTTGTTGATTTGGATCGACACCTAGTTTTTGCAAAATTAGATTTGTGACATTGTTTTCTTCCGAAGATGCAAACAATATGAAAGGAACGGTTCCTTCGCCGCCATCCATGTTGATGATATAAACGTAGGCATGCTCTTTACCAACTTGTTGAATAGCAGCATTGACTTTTGTTTGAATGGGGGCCATTAATTGCTGCTGTTTATTTTGCAAGGAATACTGGGCTTTGCTCCGCATTTCCTGAATGCGTGTTTGCAAATTTTCCAATTCTTTTTCTTTATCTGCCCGGATAATGTCCGTCATTTGACCGGCCGTTTTCTGATAATTATCGGCTTTGCCCTGAAACTCCTTGATTGATTCGTCAATCGCTTTTTCAAGCTGAGACTTAGTAATTTCAAGTTGACTTTGCATCGCTTTGCTTTCCGGCAATCGTGCTATGACAATATCGACATTTGTATATCCTATTTTCGGTAGTTTCACTGATTCAGTTACCTGGCCGAAAGCTTGGAAATTGATAAAAATCAGCGCGAAAATAAGGCGCAGCATTGTCATGCATTTCATACAATTTGAATTTATTTGAAAGAAAAGAAGCAAATTTGTGAATGCTTGGATTGCTCACATTTGAAGCCAATTTAATAACGCTCGTAATGCAGCTGATCACTATTAAGTTTGTTGGCTAACAAATGCTGATTGACGGTAAGCCAGAAACTATTGTAGTTTGCCTGATTGTCAAGGTGAACACTTAGATTTCGCTGCTCTCGCTCCCGCTGGGCCTGTTCAAACATTTGCAGCAGAGACGGCATTTCTTCATTTTCCAGTTTAGAAATAGGGTTAAATTCTTTCATCAACTGGTCAGATACATAAGTCCTTTGACGTAATGCGTCTTTGGTGTTATTGACGTAATTCTGAACCTCGTCCGCCAATGCTCTCTTGGACTTTATATTAGAACCTGAGAATCGAGATTCGTCTTTTTTGCCACTTATTTTAAAACCATCAGGCTGAGACTTATTCTCTGTCCTGGCAATTGCAATTTCACCAATTTGTTTGTTGGGCAAAGAGGGCGTTTTTCTTTGGGGAATGGCGCTTACTTTGGAATTAATATCAGTGTATTTTTTAATGCTTTCACCTGTCACAATGATATGCAAGATTGCAAAAATGACCACTGCTGCCATGGAATAAGAAAGCACAACCCATCTTTTTCGCCTGCGTTTTCGCGCCTCAAATAGATTCCAGAACTTGTCGGGATCCCAATCCGGGTCAGTTTGATCTGACGTGCCGAGCAGTTCTCTGATTTTATAAGACAAGTCTTCGTTTTTCATAACTCGGATCTAAATCAATAATCCTTTTTTGCAACATTACTTTGGCTTTGCTAAGCTGTGACTTGGATGTCCCTAGGCTAATTCCCAACATGTCGGATATTTCAGCGTGGGAATAACCCTCAATCTCATACAGGTTAAATACTGTTCTGTAACCAATGGGCAAGCCAGCTATAACTTCCAATATTGTATCGGCAGTCAGGTTTTCAATGATAATTTCATCGACATGAAACGTTGCTGCTTCATATTCTTCTAATGTTTTAAAAGGCTTTCCCTTTTTAATGATTGCGAGGCACTCGTTAACAACAATTCTTTTTATCCAGCTTTCAAAAGCTCCCACCGATTCAAACTTGCACCGGCCCATCTTTTCAAGCACTATAAAGATTGAATTCGACACGCTATCTTCTACTTTTCCCTTATCAGAAAGATATCTTCTGGCCGTGCGGTGCAATATTTTCCCATAAGCATCAAAAAGCTTTCGCTGAGAACAGACGTCTTTTTGCTGAGCTTGATGAATAATTGAGAGCGTAATCAATGTCGCTTGCGAATGTTCTGTTGGTAAGAATAATCAAGAGCAACGAAAGGTTGCCTGAGGAAATATTAATTTGTACATTATTTTTGATATTCCTCAATAAGAACTTTAATCCACCATGCCCAAACATCCCACGACCTCCCTTACCAGCACTCTTTTTATAATTGTTCTCTTCCTTGCTGCCTTTCCGCTCCGGGCGCAGCGAGTAAATGTGTTTAAGAACAACCTGGTCCAGCCGAGGATGCGTGTGATCGTTGATAACGATTTTAGCGGGGATCCGGATGGCTTATTTCAGCTTGCGCACCAGTTGCTTTCGCCGTCCGCGGAGATTAGAGCGATTATCGGGTCTCATCTGAAACCGGGCGATGGATTTGATAACTCCAAAACGCAGGCCGATAATGCTGCCGGCAAAGCGAGGGAGTTGCTGAAAATTCTAAATATGGATGGGAGCATTCCGGTGATTGCCGGTTCCAATGTTGGCATGACTAATGACAGCACGCCTGTCAAGAGCAAGGCAGTTGATTTTATTATTAGCGAAGCAATGCGCACCGATACAAAGCTGCCGCTTTACGTTGTTTGCGGCGCCGGATTGACAGAAATTGCAAGTGCTTTACTCACCGAGCCAGCAATCGCATCGCGCATTACGCTGATATGGATTGGCGGTCCCGAACATCCTACGCTCGCTGTTCCGCCACCGAATTTCACGCCGCTGGAATACAACCTGGGGATTGATATCAATGCTGGGAGAGTTGTGTTCAATAAGTCGTCAATCGCACTTTGGCAAATCCCCAGAAATGCTTACAGACAAGCACTTTTGCCATATTCCGAACTGTTAGTGAAAGTCAAAACTAAGGGCCGTCTGGGTGAATATCTGACAACGGCGCTCGAAGCATTGATGGGCAGAATCAGCAAATATGTCAATGTTGGGGAAACGTATATTTTGGGAGATAGCCCGCTCGTGCTGCTAACCGCATTGCAGTCTTCGTTTGAGGCGGACCCTTCTTCAAGCCATTACGCGTTGATCAATGCGCCAAATATTACTGAACAGGGTTTATATCAATACAATCCTAAGGGAAGAAATATTCGGGTTTACGACAGCCTGGATGTTCAGCTTATGTTCAACGATTTTTTTGCCAAGCTGGAACTATTGTATCGATAAAGTCGCGAAGTCAATGTGTCAAATCTGATCAAATCAATATAAAATAGCTGCCCGGTCCCCGACACGCTTGTGTGCGGGCGTGGCTCGAAGATCCTCAGCGCTGGCTCTGATCGCAAGGATCGTCGCGTCGAGAATGTCGTCCAGTTTCAGGTCTTTTCGTTTTGTAATGCGCATGGTTTCAGCAATCACATTGGGGTAATCTTTATCATGAGCTGCAATGATTTTTAACCTGTCGGCAGCGCCTTCCGGACTTGCTTTTTTTGAAAGTAAGGGTTGACCTTGATTAAGAAAGTGAAAGCAAAGTTCCGGGTGTGCTTCAAACAATGGATAACTGGGATGGACAGCGACAAAGTTGATTGCCTCTTTAATCTTATTGCAAATATTCCAGGTCTGTATGGATAATCCTTTGCCAAGATGCAGTTTGTTAAGACGGTTTGCCTCTGCATAGTCGTTCGCATAAACGGCGCTGCGGTGTGGCGTCAGGAAAACTGATGCGCTTTTTTTGGGACCTAAAATTGCTCGCGCGGATATTTCACAAGGGCGGTAAATGTGATCAGCACATTCGAGCGGAATATCGATCAACGCCAATTGCACGGGAACGCGTGGCAGCTCATTCAACGACGGGATTAACGAGTGACTTAGCCTTTTCTCCCCATCGATCGTCGCCACGAGCCAGCCGCTCCGGCATCCATCTAGTCCCAGATACATTGCGCAATTTTCAGTTTCAATTCAATATAGAAATTTTCTTTTTGCGCAAAGTAAAGTTTCAATGCGTCCCCGAACTTTTGCCGCCAAAGATTAAAAACTTGACGTGATCATCAATTGAATCACATTGCTGGACACATCACCTTCAACTTCCCGCTGAAACCACCACATATAACCGACTTCCGTGTCGATTTTATCACTCCATCGATAACCAAGCGATCCCAGGATTCTGTTTTGATCAAAAAATGAATTGTTCAAATGTTGCTTGTGGGAGACGTTCAGGAAAATTTCATCCTGAACATTGACATACATTCCCTTTTGAAAATCTTTCGCAGCGAACAAAGGGATCTGACAGGCAACAAACGCGCGGGATCGTTGAGAAAATAAAAATTCATCTTCCGATCGGATAAAACGCTGCTCGTAACGGGCGCGTCCTGTCAATTCGGCTTTTCCAAGTGTAGTTTTGAAAATAAACTGCTGATAAATCCGGTGCTCGGGCTGAAAGTGACTTCCTGTATCACCTTGCTCCCAGTCGTTTTTCGAAGCATAACCCAGCGCAACAGCACTCTTTTTATTCAAATTATAATTGAGCCCCGAACGCAACAACAAGGTGTTGACCCGTTCAAGCTTGTTACCAGTCCGCACTTGCGCATCAAAAAGCAAATCCCACCGGGAATTAAGCTTTTGGGTATGAGAAACGAAAACCCACCCGCTGGCCGGATTTTGTGCAAAGACCCGAAACGGGTTGCAGCACAGGATCAAAGCAGCGATAAGAATTGCAACATTGTATTTGAACATTCTTTGACGAAAATAAATAAGCAACCTTTCGCCGGGCCTTTAATAAAACTGTTCCCGGCGAATGTTATAACTGCTTCTTACTTCGTCATTTGCGCTCACAATTTGCTGAGATCTCGGGGCGCATCTTCGATTACTTGATCAGTGCAAGCATTTTCTTGTAGATTTCAGTATTCTCGTAAACCCCGCGAAAATCGAGCGAATGCGGGCCGTAGGCGAAAACGGGAACCATGATGCCCGTGTGATCGTCGGTGCTGAAATGTCCGTCCACATAACCCGTTTTCAAATTGCCGTCAAGCAAAGTGAGCCCGCCCGTTTCGTGGTCTGCGGTTACTATGATTAATGTCTCACCGTTGCTGTCTGCAAAACGAAGCGCCTCGCCAACCAGTTTGTCAAAATCCAGCATTTCGTTCACCGCATAACTGACAATGTTGGCATGCCCGCCATAGTCGATCTGCGCGCCTTCCGCCATCATGAAAAATCCTGATTTGTTGGTTTTGAACTCCTGAATTGCCTTTTTAAAAGAATCGGTCAGGAAGTTGCCGCGGCCGTTTTGAATGGATTTGGCATTGTGTGGATCGAGGAGCAGAAAAGGGGCTTTGACGGTTGAAAGTGCTTCCCATTTGCCCGAGACCGTTACACCCTTTTTTGTCAACTGTTCAGCCACGCCCGTGCGCTCGAAATGTTCCATTCCTCCGCCGATCAGGATATCGACCTGATTGGAAAAATAGTCTTTCGCAATGCTGTCCATCAGACTTCGTTCGGGCCGGTGCGCGTAAAAAGATGCAGGTGTTGCGTCAGTAATGTCACCCGACGAGATCAATGCAATTTTTTTCCCTGCTGCCTGAAAGTCTTTAACAATCGACTTGGCCGGCACCAGATTGGAATCTACGCCGATGGCCCGGTTGCGCGTTTTCTTTCCTGTGGCAAAAGCCGTAGCTCCTGCGGCAGAGTCGGTAATGTAATTATCGGAAGAAGCCGTTTTGGAAAAACCAATGTTCAGGAACTGCGCAAGGTTCAGTTTCCCCGCATTGCCAGTCAGTCCTGCGTGGATCTGCGCGAGCCCCATTCCGTCGCCTATCAGGAGGATGATGTTTTTGACAGTTCCCTTCGAATCGTTATTGCGATACGTTGGCTGGTAAACTTCTTGAAAGCTTTGCGCCTGAAATTCTGCATTTTTTCGACCGTCCAGAAAAGTTCCGAATGCTGTCACTTTGTCGGTGTTAATGTAGTCCACGCCGAGGTTGATCAACTGTTTCCAGCTGTTGATATTATCAGGACTTGCCCAAAAACGGAACGGCTTTTGCGCGTCGTGTGCCGTTTTGACCGCTTCGAGCAACTTTTTACGATCTTCTTCAACCGGAATTCCTTTTCCATTCCATTTGGAATAACGGGCAAAATCCTGGCTGATCAAACCGATGCGTTTGAGCTGTTCAGGAGAATATTTGACATTCGGGCGACCGTCGAAGGAAATAAAAACAGGATATTGATCAAATGTGTCAGGAGCGGGAACATTGCCACTTGCCACAACCTGCACACTGCCTTTTTCACCAAAGATCGCCTCATATGGCGCAAGTAATTTAGAAAGCGCTTCCAATGCCGGTCTGCCCTGCGTTTTCAGATCGACGAGTAATTGCAGCTTTCTATTTTCGTAAACCTTTCCCTTGTTTTCGGCAGCGATTTTGAGAATGGGTTGAAGATAAAGTTTATCAAAAGTCCGCTCCCGATCAACGTGACTTCTTTCATGCGCCACGAAAAGTGTGTCGTTAATGAAAAAAACATCAGCTTCAATCGACCCGAATTTTTGGTGATAAGCCAGTGTGAATGGTGCAGGTTGAAGATAATCGTTGTGCGAGTGTCCCTGCGGAAATTGATCATTAACTGGTTGGCCCAAAACAGGCCATGCGGCCAGGCAGCAGATCGATAATAATAGTCTTTTCATAATAATCCGATAGGCCGCAAAACTAAATGATCTGCCAGGACTTTGATGTTACGGTTAAATTAACAAATGATGCAAGCGCGACCGATCGCTCGAAAAAACGCTCTTAGCGGAGTTAAGTCGAAAAAACTTATTGCATTAAAAGAACTTCAAACTAAATTCAGTTTTTTGCTAAAAACACCGACTCTATCAGACCTAAGCTTTAAAAAATTTAGATGAAATCTCTACCGCGCTTACTTTTTTCCTGGCTCCTCCTATTTGTTTGCTTACAGACAACTGCTGCGCTGCCCGTTCACATTTGGGAAATGCAGGAGCTTACATTCACTGCCACCAACACCTACAAAAATCCATACACAGATATGACCGTGTGGGTTGAGCTGACGGGTCCGGGATTTAAAAAGCGCATTTATGGATTTTGGGATGGGGGCAATACATTCCGTGTGCGGCTGGTTGCCATGAAAGCAGGCAACTGGACCTGGAAAAGCGGATCTAACCCACATGATCCGGGACTTTCCGGAAAGGCCGGTTCATTTACGGCTGTTGCTTGGAGCGAGAAAGAAAAATTGGAGAATCCGCTGAGGCGTGGCTTTCTGAGAGCATCACCCAACCAACATGCATTGAATTTCGCGGACAGCACACCCTATCTGGCCATCGGCGACACCTGGTTTTCTCTCGGAGCAGACCGCTTCAAATGGTATGACGATGAAGTGAAAAGACCTATTGGTCCTAAGGCAGGATTTAAAGATTACGTCCGCCTCCGCAAAGCACAAGGTTACAACTGGGTGAGTATGATCGCCGCATATCCTAACTGGAAAACCGATGACAGCACTTATACGATGGTTTTAGCCGATTCTGCAAAAACAACGTTGCGATCAGCCTGGGAAGAGTTTGGCACGGGAAGCGCTAAAAACATGGATAACGAAGGCGGAAGGCCGTTTTTGTTCCCTGGAAAAGTGCCCGGCTATGAAAATTATTTCCCCGATATGGATCAGCTCAACCCCGAATATTTCAAATACATTGACCGGAAGATCGCTTATCTCAATGCAAACGGGATCATTCCGTTCATGGAAGCGACCAGGCGGGATGCCAGCTTGCTTTGGTTTAAATATCACCGCTGGCCCGAGTCTTATTCGCGTTTTCTGCAATATTTTTATTCACGTTACCAGGCTTACAACACGGTGCTAAGTCCGGTGCATTTGGATATTATTGCCAAAACGGTTAGTCCGCAAGATTTTGTCAATTCAATAAAAGATGTTGAAGAACGGTTCGGGACGCTTCCGTTTGAGAACCTGTTGTCTGCTAACGCCAACCCTTCTACGCTCGAAAACTGGGGCGAGGATTCGTGGGTGACATTACACCAGACCGGTAATCAGCGGGAGCACAACAATTACTGGTATTTGACAGAAATTTATAATCTTAAAAACCCAAAACCTGCATTGAATGGCGAGCCTTATTATTCGGGATATAAAGACAACCGGGGGAAGGACGGTGTGAATTACACGCGTGGCGCTGACGGCGGCACGGAGCATGACAATGAGATCGTGCGTTCGGGGATTTATGGAAGCTTTTTGTCCGGCGGACTGGCGGGCCACGTTTATGGAGCGGAAGGAATTTGGGGTGGGGACATTGAGCCAGCGGCGCCCATTCACATGTGGGATGCATTCAAATGGGGATCAGCCGCCCAGATGCAATATTTGAAAACTTTCGCTTTTTCTATCGGACGCCGATATCAGGAACTTGTGCCATTGGCGGACCTGGTGTCGCCAAACAAAACGCATGACATATTGAGTTATGAAGGCTGGGCTTACTGCGCCCGTACACCGGATAAGAACATCTTTTTGGTTTATTTTGAAAAAGGTTGTCCGCAGTCAGAAATTCGGGGTTGCAAACTGAGCAGCGTATATAGTGCACAGTGGTTCAACCCGCGCAACGGCACTTGGGTTAATGTAGGGGACGGTCAACTGGTTTCCGGCAAAACCGGCATTATAAAACTTCCCGAGCTGCCGACGGCAACGGATTGGGGTTTAAATCTGATCTACAAAGGCGAGCGCGACGCCAACGTAACTTACACCGAATACGGTTTCAAGCGTGAGCCATTGACAACGAGAATTTTCAAAAGACTCTGGTCTTTACCCGTCGCGGGCGGCCTTTTGGCATTGGTTATTGTTGGCTGGTTTATCAGACGAAGGAAAAAACGCATTTAACCAAAACCTTCTCGCTCGCATTCGCAAGAAAACCATCTAGTTAAACGATTGCCTGAAAGCCAGCGGGGAAAGGTTTGTTTTTGTTTTGAACAAGCGGCTGAATGACTGCGGATAGTCAAAGCCCAGTTCGTAAGCAATTTCAGAAACGGACAAGTTTGAAGTAGACAGCCTTTCCTTTGCCTTTTCAACGAGCTTTTCGTGAATGTGATGCTGGGCGTTTTCTCCGGTTAATGATCGCAGCATATCACTCAAATAACTGGCTGACATCCCAAGCTTTTCTGCCAGTAATTGCACCGTGGGGACGCCTGTTTCAGAAGGTTTTCCGCTCTTGAAATAATCGTCCAAAATGCCCTCTATCCTTTGCAGCAGGTCATTGCTGGCCGCTTTTCGGGTGATAAACTGGCGGCCGTAAAACCGGTTGCTGTAATTGAGCAGCAGCTCAATTTGGGAAATCAACACGTCCTGACTGAACTTGTCGATCCTGCTGTTAAGCTCTTCTTCAATGATTTTGAAAACAGAGAAAATCGCATTAAGCTCTGTTTCCGAAAGATGCAATGCCTCATTGGCAGCGTAGGTGAAAAAGCCGAACTGTTTGATGGTGCTTGCGAGCGGATAGGAGAGGAGAAAGTCCGGGTGAAAAAGCAGAATGTAGCCTGAGCTTGCATTGCCGGTGGGACTTTCAAAAATTTGACCGGGCGCTGTAAACACCAATCCGCCTTCACCGAAGTCATAATAGTTTTGCCCGTATTTAACTCTGCCACAAACATTTGCCTTATAAGCAATTTTATAAAATGGCATGACAATCGACGGCGGCAATGCATCCGGCGTAATCGTCATATCTTCGATTTTGATAAAACTTACCATCGGGTGCACAGGCTTTGAAAGCCCAAACACCCGGTGGAAGTCTGTCAAAGATTCAAATCTGTACAAAGCAGGTGCTTCTGTTTTCATAGAGTAAAGATATCGAACTTAACCTGGATTTGGCCTACCAAGGCGTTACACCCGTTTCAGGATTATACTCTTCGCTAAAAAACTGCCCGCTAGGACCATCGTTTCCGATCATTGCGTATTTGGCAATCCGCGCGCCGCCTTCATGAACTGTGCCGGTGCCCCGGTGACCATTGAAATCGGTCGCTACAAAACCCGGACAAACCGCATTGACTTTAAACGCCGTATCCCGTAAATCATAGGCCAGATCAATGGTGTACATGTTCATGGCAGCCTTGGACGACGGGTACACTGCCGCCTTATGGGTGTAGTATTTCCAGGTGGGGTCGCTGTGCAAAGTCAAAGAGCATCCGCTCGACGATACATTCACAATGCGGGGCTGGGGTGATTTTTGAAGTAAATCAAAAAATGCCTGCGTTACTCTTACGACCCCATACACATTGGTTTCAAAAACGTCTTTAAACTGGTCAATCGTTGCTTCCAGCGCTGTTTGCGGCCATCCGCCATTGATTCCGGCGTTGTTAATCAACACATCCAGGACTTCGGTTTTCTCGCCGATTGCCGCACGGGCCGCCAGCACGGATGCCGCATCGCTCACGTCCAGCTGAATTGCTTCAACATGCTCCAAGCCTTCGCTTTTCAGCTTTTCAATTGCTTCCAGGCCATTTTCTAATTTCCTGCTGCCGAGATAAACGTAATATCCTTGTTGAAGAAGCTGCCTGGCTGTTTCGAAGCCAACACCTTTGTTCGCTCCGGTGATCAAAACTTTTTTCATGATGCATTCAGGTTATTTGTGATATTGTAATGCAAATTCTTTTGCGAAATCAGCCAGCTTCACTTTGCCGAATGCAGGTTTGTTGCGGTAAAAATCTTCGTACAATGTCCCGCTTTCCTGCGCCGCATACATTTCGACCAAACCATTCGCAATCCACTCGTTCATGCCAGCATCCAGCATTTGCCGCAGCATTTGTTCACGCGGGACCGCCTGCCATTTCAAATCAGGCATTCCAATGGCCTCACCGATTGTCCTGGCTATTTCGTTGGGCGAAACTTCATCACTTGCCAGATAATGAACCGACCTTCCATTGAAAGGTTTTTCCATTTCTTCCGCGATCGTAGTGGCAATGTCCAGTGGTGAAACCCACGGCTCCTTCTGATCTCCTCCGTAACTTTGAATGATTGCACCTTGTGTTTTGATTGTGCCGACAAACCTGTAAAGATTCGTGTAAAATCCGACGGGGCGCATGAATTTGATGGAAACAGATTCGGGCAGGTCATTGAGGATTGTCTCGACCGTGTTGTGAATATATAGGCTGCCCGTTCCCTTGTCGGTATGGGCGCCGATGCTGCTTAAATGGACGACCCGGGTTACGCCAGACGCCACGACTGCCTGCTTATAGTTATTGCCGATTTTGGTAAATGCAGCTACAAAATCCACATTTTTATCGAAGACGCTGCCGATGCCTTCCCAGGCCTCCATCAGGTAAACGACGTCGGCTCCCAGGAAGGTTTGGGTTAAAAATTCGGGATCCTGTATCGTGCCAATGGCCGCTGTTGCACCAAATGTCTCAATCGCGTCCCGTCTCTCCGCTTTGCTGCTAATAATGGTAACCGAATGTCCTTTCTGGATTAATTCCTGCGCAAGTGGCTTGCTAATATTCCCTAGCGAGCCTGTGATTACAATATTCATTTTGTTCTGTTTTTTGTTGATGCAAAGTTGCGCAACCAACAAAAAACAGATTTAACCAAAATGAGGAAGTTTTTAACAAAATTGGGGATTCCCTTAATCCGTCACGCTCAGTTTCAAATTCCCACCCAAGCCCTGTCTGACGATTCGCATTAGAGTCGAAAGTCGGATGTCGCTTGCATTGTTTTCAATGCGTGAGATGTAGGTTTTTGTTGTGCCGCATTTTTTAGTTTTACCTGCCTGAGCTAATTCACATTTAGAAGTTTTTGCTTCCTGTTTTGAGCTGCAAATCTATAAAAGCATGATATTGCACAATAGGACATAATCAACGACCCTCATAATCGCTAAGAAACGAAACTTTAAACCCAACTTGAATATGAAGAATGAACAGAATGGATTTCCGGTGATTTTGGGGATTTTAGCGGTTGTAATAGGCGCTGCGTTGTATAAGGAGTTTGATTTTGAAACATTTAGATTTAAAAAAGTAGGCATTGGAATAGTTTATCTGATCACTTTTGTGGCGCTGATTGTCGTTATTTTGAGGAATAGGAGAAGTAACGGGTAATGCAGGAAAGCAGCATTTATTTCTCTTTAAGCTTGTAATACAGTATCACCGCTCCAAAATCGAAGGTTTTCGTTTTAACAAGCGTCAAATCCTTCCTGTCATGAATCATCTCAAATAACGGCAGGCCGCTTCCTGCGATCACGGGATGGACCATAATCTGCAATTCATCAACGAGTCGAAGGTTTATTAATTCAATGATTACGCTTCGGCTGCCAACCAAAATATCCCTTCCCGCTTGTTCTTTCAGCGATAGCACTTCGTCTTGAAGCCCTCGTTCTGCGATCCTTGCGCTGTCCCAATCAACTGTTTCCAGCGTGTGAGAAAACACAACTTTTGGAATGCGGTCCATTGCTATCGCAAATTCATCCGTTTGCCTGTCGCCGGTTGGATTTTCCACGACGCTTTTCCAATATTCCATCAGCTGGTAGGTTTTCCTGCCATACAGCGTAATATCCGCGCTTCTTAACAGGTCGGCGTAATGCTGGTGCATTGTTTCATCGGGAACGACTGCCGTGTGATCGCAAAACCCGTCGAGCGTCATATTGATTGCTGCTATTATTTTTCTCATCCGATTTTGAGTTATTTGAATGCGCTTTAAACCGTCACAAAAATAAGTCAGCATGAGACCATCCCGTGAAGTCATTTTGAACAAATGCAGGGGGGATTTGCGACATTCGCAAGCATAAAACAACAAGAATCTAATGTTAAAAATATAACGAGGCGGTGGAAAGATGGTCGAACTTACGGCGTCCGTTTTTAAAGGTTAACTTGCTTCAAAACAGCGGATTTGCGCGAAAATAAATGCCGCCGTCGAAGCTGACGGAATAATCCGATTTGAAATGTGTGCTCTTTTGATAATAATCCGTCGTGATGATCTGCGCGCCGGAGGCACAGGCGGCTTCGAATGAGCTTCTGTCATTCATTCGGGCTTCGCGCGTGTCCGCATCGGCGCGGGTGCGGATGATGTATCCCTTCTTGACAAGGTCTTTAATTTCGGGAGCTTTGGGATTGTTCCTGATCAGCATGCCCGCCTCGGGTGTGCCCGGAACAGCATTTGCAAACATTGTCCGCCCTTTCAATGAGGGATGCCCGGCGATGTACAAGTCTCGCTTTGCACCCGAATCGTCTAAAATAAACAGATATTTTCCTTTCGATTTTTTCAGGCTCGGCCAGCTGTTTTGAAGGACAGCGCCTTCCAACGTTTCATTGTTGCCCCTCACAATATCAGGCGTAATGATGTGATCCTGTCCAAGTTTTTCGAGCAGGATTTTATCCAGATCATCAAAGTGTTTTGCAGACAAACCTTGTGCTGTGGCGCCGTCACCGCCCTTCGCCAGTGCGCCTTTCACTTCCAATGTGATGAAAACAGGCGTGTGGTTGGGATGTGCGTCTGACCAATTTTTCAGGTCTTGGAGGCACTCGTTCAATGTCAGATAATGGCTGCGGAAATCCAGGTCTGGAATGTGCAGGATCTTGAATCCGGGCTCTTTCATCTTGCCTTCCGGATCAAATGCTTTTTGTGCCGGCGCCAAATCCAGCCCTTTCGGATGAGCATATTTCCCACCCGCCTCGTCGGGATATACATCAATTTCGAGGTTGCGCAGGCCCAAATCCAGCTGCGCAGTTATAGCGATATGCTCGTAATCAATTTTACTGGCTGAAACGGAGTCTCTCTTTTCAAACACCTGAAACAAAGCCGGTTCAATCGCCTGTTTGTAACTATTGTGGGAACCGATAACCTGGATCTTGTTAATCGGAGTTTCGTCATCAATTTGACCAACGGCACGGAGGCTCAGGATCAGGCACAGGCCCAGCAATAATTTCATAAATACAACATTTCTTTGTTCCATTTGCAAAGTTAATGCTGGCGAAGTCCGCTGATTGTGGTTAACGATAAGATAATATGGTGTTGTCAGCGAACTGCGAGCTCCGTCGATTACAACTTCCTGACCTTGATATTCTTCAACCAAACCTTCTGTCCGTGATGCTGGAGCATGATCAGTCCATTGGTTGATTTTGCGAATTTGGGATTGTTTTTGAACTTGCTGTTACTGATCAATTGATTCAACTCAGGTGATCCGATCTGATATTCAACCACTTTGGTGCCATTGATCCAATGTTCTACATGATTGTTATTCACCACAAGCCTCGCCTGATTGTATTCTCCCACAGGTTTCAGTGTCTTATGTTTTGGCGCAATGAGGTCATACAACGAGCCGGCGGAACGGATGGCGGCAGTGTCATTGAAATTGATGTCATCCAAAAGCTGCATTTCGAAATTATCCAGCCAATTCGGACTGTTTCCATTGCCAGCTTCTTTATCCGCGGCCTCGTCCATATAGAAAAATATGCCGCTATTTCCTGCCTTGGACACTTTCCAGTCAAGTGTAAGTTCGAAATTCTTGTAAGGCTGCTTGGTCACCAGGTCAATGTTGGGCACGCCTGTCTGGGCAACGAGGGCGCCATCTTCAACAACCCAGGCCTGATCTGGAAAACCAGCCATTTTGTATCCGCGTAAAGCGTCCGTGGATTTACCGTCGAACAGGTAAGTCCATTGAGAGGCCTTTTGGGCGAGTAATGTGTTTGCACCAAAAGCGGCAATTAATACAATCAGGGAAATAAAATAGGACTTCATAGGATAGCGTAATTGTTAGTCATTTTCTCATTAAGAAAGCGATTTCGGGCTCTTTATACTCTGCATTGCCGGGCATTGAATGTAACGCAATGACGCCCCGAGCCAATTGCGGTGCTGTTATGAAAGTCCATGACTTTTAATATTTACGAAATCTTCCGTGTTGTTTCTTTGTTACTTCTCTTTAAGGTTCGCAATTTCAGCCGCACTTTTTATTTTTGTGACACCGAAGAAGAGGATTCACTGGTCGCTCACACATTGCATTCAAACGATAAATCATTATAAATCAACCGGTTACAATCAAAAAGTTCTCCGGCATTCACCCTCTCAAAAACGGGTTAAGCGGAGTAATGCATCATGGAAACAAACAAAGACATTAAGGCAATTGAGAATATTGAGTTGGTTTTTCTTAAACCAGAAGATTACCAGGAGATTAAGGAGATGATGATCGAGACGTATTCCAGTATGGCGAATTCCTATTGGAAAGAACATCATATCAAAACATTGATCAACATTTTCCACGAAGGCCAAGTGGGTATAAAAGTAGATAACGAACTGGCAGGATGCGCGTTATCCATCATTGTAGACTATGACAAAGTCGAGTCAAAACACACTTACAGAGAAATAACCGGAAACTATACATTCAAGACGCACACCAGCAAAGGCGATGTGTTATACGGGATCGATGTGTTTATACGGCCTAAATTTCGCGGCCTGCGATTAGGAAGGCGTTTGTATGATTACAGAAAAGAGCTTTGTGAAAAATTAAATTTAAAAGGAATTGTCTTCGGCGGCCGCATTCCGAATTACCACCAATATGCCGATGCCATTTCCCCAAAAGAATACATTGAAAAAGTGCGGAACAAGGACATTCACGATCCTGTTTTAAACTTTCAGCTGTCTAACGATTTTCACCCTGCGCGCATATTGCAAGGTTATCTGGAAGGCGATAAAGACTCGAACGAATACGCAGTTTTGCTTGAATGGGACAATGTTTATTATGAAAAAAGCTCGGATCAGGCGGCGTTTAAAAAGTCAATCATTAGACTGGGTTTGATTCAATGGCAAATGCGATTGTACAATGACCTGGATGAACTGATGCAGCAGGCTGAATATTTCGTGGATGCGGTTTCCGGATATCGGTCTGATTTTGCGCTGTTCCCAGAGTTTTTCAATGCGCCTTTGATGTCGGATTATAACCATCTTGCTGAGCCCGACGCCATCAGAAAACTCGCAGAATACACAGAAGAAATTGTCAATCGCTTTTCAGAGCTGGCCATTTCCTATAACATTAACATTATTACCGGAAGTATGCCCGAGGTTGTAGACAACAGCCTTTATAATGTGGGTTATTTATGCAAAAGGGATGGTGGGATCGAACGTTTTGAAAAGTTGCATGTTACGCCCGACGAAGCGAAAGTTTGGGGTATGCAGGGCGGGAACGCATTAAAAACATTCGACACCGACTGTGGAAAAATAGGCATTTTGATTTGCTATGACGTTGAATTTCCAGAGGTTAGCCGCATTCTGGCCGATGAGGGAATGAATATATTGTTTGTCCCTTTCCTTACCGACACGCAAAACGGATATTCCCGCGTAAGAAACTGTGCGCAGGCAAGAGCGATCGAAAATGAATGTTATGTGGCCATTGCAGGCAGCGTCGGCAACTTGCCGAAAGTTCACAATATGGACATTCAATATGCGCAGTCGATGGTTTTCACACCTTGCGACTTCTCGTTTCCTACCAACGGAATCAAAGCGGAAGCAACGCCAAATACAGAAATGATTTTAATCGCCGACGTGGACATTGACATGTTAAGGGAATTAAATCAGTTTGGAAGTGTCCGAAATTTGAAGGATAGAAGAACTGATATTTTCTCAATTGTTCGTAAAAATGAGAGCGCAGTTAAATAAAGTGTTTTAATGTTAGCGACATCTTTTTTGATGTTTTGACAAAAAACATTTTGCAAATAATAAAATAAAATGGCAGATAAACTCATTCAGGATATTCCATTTTCCATTCTCGATCTCGCACCGATCACGGAGGGAAATAATGCAGCCACAACATTCGGGAACAGCCTTCGACTCGCACAGCGGGTCGAAGCGCTTGGCTACAACCGTTATTGGCTTGCCGAGCACCATAACATGGAAAGTGTCGCAAGTTCAGCCACTTCTGTGCTGATCGGCTACATTGCCGGCGGCACAAAAACGATCCGTGTGGGCAGCGGCGGCATTATGTTGCCTAACCACGCGCCGCTTGTCATTGCCGAACAATTTGGGACACTTGCGTCACTTTACCCCGGCCGCATAGACTTGGGACTCGGTCGCGCACCCGGAACGGACCAGATTACAGCTCGTGCGCTGAGGCGCAATAACATGGAAACAGCCCAGGATTTTCCGGAGGATGTGATTGCATTGCAAACCTATTTTTCATCAGAAAACAGCAATTCCAAAGTTCGCGCAATTCCAGGCGAAGGGCTGGACATTCCGATCTGGATTCTGGGTTCGAGCACAGACAGCGCGCGCCTGGCTGCACATTTTGGATTGCCTTATGCTTTTGCGAGCCATTTCGCACCCAATCATTTTTTGACCGCCATAGAACTTTACCGCAGGAATTTCAGACCGTCACAATATCTTGCGCAGCCTTATGTCATGGCTTGCGTCAATGTGATCGCTGCGGACACCAGCCAGGAAGCCGAGCGGCTGGCCACCTCGTTTTTTCAGCTCGCAACCGGAATCATAACCGGCAAACGCCGACCATTGCAACCGCCCGTGGAAAGCATGGATGGGCTGTGGGGAGAATATGAAGAGGCTGCGGTGCGGCAAATGATGAAATACACTTTTATCGGCGACAGAAAAAGAGTCGGAACCGATCTTGCCTATTTTCAGAAACATACGCAGCTCGATGAATTGATGGTTACCAGCCACATTTATGACCCGGAGGCGCGAATCCACAGTTACGAAGTCCTCAAAAGAGTGCAGCACGAAGGCGTTTTAAGCTCCTAGTTTCCAATAATCTTCTTGCGATGTTCTGTGCCCCAGGCGGTCAGGTTGTCGATGATTGTTTTCAATGTCAGGCCATGATCCGTGAGCTCGTACTGCACGGTGATGGGCTGCGTGTCTAACACTGTGCGCTTTATCAACTGATTCATTTCCAGTTCTTTCAACTCTTTACTCAGCATTTTGTTGGAAATGCCGACAACGTCGTTGAGAATGTCCGAAAACCTCCTTTTGTTATAATAGCAAATGGAAGAGATAATTGAAATCTTCCATTTGCCACTCAGCACGTCCATGGAGTCCTGGACTGCCCTCATCTCCTTTTTGTGTTTGTCGCTTTGACGGGGCACGCACTGCATAAGTTACTTTGTTACTTGAAGGTTACTGTTACTTTTAGATACAAAGTTACTAAGATAAACCAATTCGACCTAGCTTTGCAATTCAAAAGTAAAACGAATCAAAAAGTGGGCAAATTAGAGAACAAAGTAGCAGTGGTAACCGGTGCCTCAAAAGGCATAGGCGCTGCGATAGCGAAGTATTTTGCGGCAGAAGGCGCAAATGTAGTCGTGAATTACGCATCGAGTAAAGAAGGAGCGGACAAAGTTGTAACATGATCAACATCAGTTCCGAAGCAGGCAAATCCCCGCTTCCCACGGGATCGGTCTATTCCGCGACCAAAGCTGCGCTGGACGCCATCACCGTTTCTTTATCAAAAGAGTTCAGCGGCAGAAATATCCGGATCAATTCCATTTTGCCGGGCGTTGTGGAAACGGAAGGTTCAACGAGTGCCGGCTTTATCGGAAGCGAGGCCGAAACCAAATTCGTTGCCAACACGCCACTCGGTCGCACGGGTCAGCCGGATGACATTGCAAAGGTTGCGGTGTTTCTTGCATCGGACGATGCAGGCTGGATTTCAGGAGAAAAAATATCCGTTTCGGGCGGGATTTATGGTTTGTAATAACGAATTACGGCCCCTTCTATTAACAACACATTTTTAAAATCATGCAACAAAATAATTACGACGGAGCAGCCCAAAAGCCGATTCAATCGGGGTTTTCGGCCACATCCACTGCTAATGACGTCATTAAGGGAATTGATTTGACAGGAAAAATTGCCATCGTAACGGGCGGCTACACAGGCATTGGTTTGGAGACGACCAAAACGCTTGCAAATGCAGGAGCGACGGTGATCGTGCCTGCCAGAAGCATTGATAAGGCCAAGGAAAATTTGAAGGACATTGCCCGAGTGGAGATCGAAGAAATGGACCTGATGGAGCCGGATTCCATTAACGCTTTCGCGACTAAATTTTTAGCATCTGACAGACCATTGCATCTGCTCATCAACAATGCAGGAATCATGTTCGTGCCGTTGCGCAGAAACAGTCGCGGGATTGAATCGCAGTTAGCCACGAACTATCTGGCAACTTTTCAGCTGACTGCCAGGTTATGGGGCGCATTAAAAAAAGCAAACGGAGCCAGAGTGATCAACATTTCTTCTCAGGGACACCAGTTTGCACCTTTCAATTTCGAAGACCCGAATTTTGAAACGCAGGAATATCAAACATTGCAGGCTTACGGGCAATCCAAAACAGCTGTAAACCTCTTTTCGCTCGAACTGGACAATCGCGCCAAAGCGTTTGGCATAAGGGCTTATGCCGTGCACCCAGGCAACATTTGGGGAACCGAACTGGTCAGGGAAGCGCCTCTGGAAATTTTGCAGCAATTCGGCTTTTATGATGACAAAGGGAATATAATTCCGGAGGTTATCGAATCGCTTAAAACCATTCCGCAAGGCGCAGCAACAACCATCTGGTGTGCAACAAGTCCGTCCCTTGCCGACATTGGCGGCGTGTATTGTGAAGACGTGAACATTGCCGAATTGGCTGAGGGGCAGGGATTTTCAACCGGTGTCAAGCCATATTCGTTAGACGAAACTTCCGCAAAACGTTTGTGGCAATTTACCGAAGATATGACAGGAGTTTCTTTTGAAATGTAGGTTGAATTGTGCCAGCGAACCAGCAAATCCCTTCTGACTACCGCGCTTCGTTTAATTGAATCTTAAAGCTTGTTGGTTAAATCATCAATCATACAATGCTGTAAAATCACCTTCGTGTTCGCAAATGGCAGTCATAACAGTTTTGATTTCCATAATATCCATTGGCTTCAACGAAAATGCGCTTGCCTTTAACCGAAAGCTTTCATGACGAAAGGCGGCCTGTTCGCGGTTGGTCATCATGATTACCGGCACAGCCTTCCAGTAATCATGATTTTTCAATCTCATAAGCGTCTGAAAACCATTTAAAACGGGCATATCAATGTCCAAGATAATTACCCGGGGCAAAACGGAATGCTGCGCTGCAAGCAAGTCCAGGTCGTCGGCAAGCTCAGAACCGTCTGCAAAAAACCGCACCTGATGCTGCGGCAAAAACATCTTAAAAACCTGCTCAACTAAAAAACGGTAATCTTTGCTGTCGTCTACTAAATAAATGAGGCGTGACTGTGGCATTCGTAATTAATTATAGTGTTATGGGCAATTCCCATCTCTGTCATGCTATCATTCATTTACTTGATGGTCGATAAAGCGGATCTCAAACCGAGTGCCCGCCCCGGGATGACTGTCTACAATAAACTTGCCGCCAAGGAGAACACACAGGCGGGTAACAATTGCAATGCCAATGCCCTCTCCACCAGACCTTCCCGATGCTGTCGTAAACTCGCCCTCGACTTGCTGCTCCGGCTCTCCTTTTAGTCGGGCAAGCAGCCCCGATGGCAACCCTGGCCCTGTGTCCGTAACTGTGAAATGCCAGCCGGGTAATTCCGTCAGCCTGTCACAGGTGATTGTAACGCCACCTTCTTCGGTATATTTTAATGCATTAAGCAAAAGGTTTTGCGCAATCCTGCGTATTTGAACCGGATCGCTTTCTACAACCAGGCTCGGGAGTCCTTCTGCTCTCAGCCACAATCCTCGCTCTTTTGCAAAAGGCTCTGTATTTTGTACGAGCTCATACAAAAGCCCTGCCACGTCGAATTTGCTGATGTGGGCCACTTCCTGAGCCGCTTCCAAACGGGCAAAATCCAGCAGGCCACTCATAAGCTGCGTCATCTGCTGCGTGTTGCGCTGGATCATTTGAACCAAAACATTATTATCCACGTCACCGCCGGACATGCCAAGCAGCTGTGCAGCCGAAGCTATCACGCCGACCTGTCCTCGCAAATCGTGTGACGCAGACCGAAGCAGCTCCCCGCGTTCTTTAAGCGCTTCGCGAAGCTGGGCAACGGTTTGGGCACTTTGATTGGCATTTTGAAGCTCTTCGAGCCAGTATTGCTGTTGCGCCTGCGCCTTTTTCAGTCCTGTGATATCAAGTCCGGTGAGCACCACGCCGTCGTCCTGGCGGCTGACAGCCACGGCAAACCAGCGATCCTGACCGTCAGAATTGAGGTGTTTTTCGTCATAACGTGGGTTATTGTCACGATAAACCTGCGTCAGAAATTCAAGCGTCTGTTGTCCCCATAACAATGTTTCAAAGTGTTCAGCGGGTTTTCCCAACAGCTCGTGAAGTGGCTCGTCAAAGAATTCAGCCAGCTTCTGGTTGCCCACAGCAAGCTCAAATCCAGTCACCTTGTTGGCATCTTGTTGATCTCTGACGGCTTTTAACAGGCCAATGCTGGCAGGCGAAGCGTCGAGCACTGCTTGCAGGTTTTCGGCCATCTGGCGTGTTTGCTGCTGGGCACTTTGCAGTTCAGTAATGTCGCGGGCGATAGCCAGCACACTCACAACGGAACCGTCTGGCCCGCGCTCAGGCACCATGCGCGAATAATAGTCAAAGCGTCCCTTCGGGGTTGGAAATGAGTTGTAATGTTCCTGGGGTTTGCCGGTGTCAAAGGTTTGCTGGAGTTTGTCCATATAGGGCACCGCAATCTCTTCCGGTTGTCCCATTTGCGTATTGGTCTTGCCGATCAAGTCGTCCAGCGTTTGCCCCGATTTACCGATAAATGCATTGTTGGCAAAAAGCAAACGGAGGTTTGTATCCCAGCGCGTTATGACATCTGGCGTATTCTCAACAAGAGTCCTGAGCTGTGCTTCACTCTGCCTGATCTGCTCCTGAGCCAGGATCTGTTCGGTAATGTCCCAGTCCGTTCCCAGCGCCTTGACTGGCGACTCGTCCCCGTTCGGTAGAGCCAATCCTTTAATTTTCAGATATTTTACCGTGTTTTCCGCGTGAATGCGAAGGACCTGCTCAATAGGTTCGGTGCCTGCCAGAAGCCAATTGGTAAACTGCTGGGCAGCTTCCTTGTCAGCATTGATGGTGTAGTCGAGATAAATATTGGTGTGAACCGGCTGGCCCAGCGGGAGGCCAAACAACTGATACATTCCCTCTGACCAGATGAATTCCGAAGTTGCGCGATCGTATTCCCAGCTTCCCGTGCTAGCCAGCGACTCGGTTTGCTGCTGCAAAGTAAAGTTTTTGAGCGCTTGCGCATGCTCAGCTTGCTTGCGCGATGTAATGTCTCGCGCAATGGTCGAAACCCCGATAACCTGGCCACCCGCATTCTTCACGGGCGACATGATTACTTCCAGCTGCATCTCGCGCCCATCTTTGTTGACGCGCACTGCATCAAAAATTTCAACTCTGTCAGAAACCTTGATCTTCTCCGTATCCATTAAAATCTGGCTCAGGTCTTCGGGCAAGGTTAGCATCGTCAGTGGCTGACCAATGGCCTGTGCGGGCGAATAGCCATAAAGGTCCTGGGCAGCATGGTTCCAGCTGGTGATGACGCCTTCAAAATTGACAGTCATGATCGCATCCTGAGAGGATTCGACGATGGCAGCCAGGAAGGAACGCGCCTCTTCGGCAGCGCGCCGCTCTGTTAGATCACGCATGATCTTGACATAGCCCAGGAGTTTTCCATGCGCATCCTTCAATGGAGACATAGAACCAGATGCCCAGAAGCGCGTTGTGTCCTTGCGCACATGCCAGCGCTCGTTTACCGCATAACCCAGCTCACGCGCAGTTTGCTGCTCATATTCAGGAACGCCGTTTTGCCTGTCTTCGGATGTAAAGAAAATATCGCCGTGCTTGCCCAAGATTGATTCTTCGGAATAACCCATCATCATTTGCGCGCCAAGGCTCCAGCTTGACACCCGGCCTTGGAGGTCGAGTGTAAGAATGGCGTAATCTCTGGCGCTTTCGAACACCAGGCGCATGCGCTCTTCGGACTGGCGGACGGCTTCTTCTGCCGCCTTGCGTCTCGAAATGTCAACGAATGTCAGCACCACACCATTAATGCGGTCTTCCGCCGTGCGATAGGGTAACACACGCATTAAAAACAGCCGGCCATCACCCGTTTCGACTTCGCGTTCAACGGGTTGCAGCTTATCAAGAACGGCTTCCGCATCCCTTACCAGTTCATCATAAACCAACCGGTTAGTAATGTCGGTTAGAGGGCGGCCGCTGTCCGATGGGATCAAATTGAAGATGTTGCGCGCAGCCGGCGTAAAGAGATTTACCCGAAGGCTGCGGTCTAAAAATAGGGTTGCAAGATCCGTTGAGTTGATCAGGTTTTGCAGGTTGCTCCGGGTCATCGAAATTTCGTCAACCTTAACCTTCAATTCCTGGTTGACCGTAGACAATTCCTCATTGATCGATTGCAATTCTTCTTTGCTGGTTTCCAGCTCTTCCGCCGCAGAACGCAGTTCCTCATTCATCGCTTGCAGCTCTTCGTTAGAGGCTTTCAGCTCTTCTGCCTGGGTTTCGTGCTGCTCACTGGAAGTCCGCAGCTGCGCTTTGATATGAACCAGTTCTTCTTCCAGCTGTCGTGCCATGGGCTCTTCGGAAGCCAGGACACTGGTTGTGGGGCCGGTATGCAGCCCAGTTGGCTCAAAAATTACCAATAAAAAACCCCTTGCAGGATTGCTTCTCGAACTGTCATCTTCGTCCAGGACCGGGCGCACATGCAACGTCAATGTTTGTGTTTTCTCATCAATCCGCACCCGAAGATTGGGAGCCTGCACATTGGATTTTTGTTGAACAGCCTGATAAAATGCAGTTCGAAGTTCAAGACGAAGCTCAGGTCGGATCAGTTTGAGCAGGTTTTTGGAAGGCTCACCACCCGCCACATGCAGATAAAGCCCCGCCCGTTCAGACAAATGCAGAATGTCATATTCCTCATTGACAATGATCGAAGGCGGCGCATATTGTTCCAAAAGCTGCTGATGCAGATCCCCAAAGTTGAGCCGGCTCGGCAAAGAGCGGCTATCTTTTGGCATTGCGGTGTCCTGCGTCGGTTTTCTTCCCGAAGGAATTAACAATGTGTTTTCCGGCACCGGATAGGCACGGACCGAAACGGGGCGGCTTTGGTAAATGTGGTTTTCACGGCTGACATTGGCAAACAAATCACCCGCGCCGTCGGTAGTTTCTGAAAGCCCAAGCAACAAGTAACCCCCTGGCTTTAATGCAAAATGAAAAGTTTCCATGACCCGTTCCTGTGCCACACTATTGAAATAGATCAAAAGGTTGCGGCAGGTGATGAGGTCAATTCTGGAAAAAGGCGGATCTTTTAAAACATTATGGTGGGCAAACAGCACCAACTCGCGAATTTCCTGACGGATCTTGAATTCGTCTCCGTCTGGCACCAAAAACCGGCGCAACCGCTCGGGAGAAATGTCAGCGGCATCATTAAGCGTATAACGGCCTTCCCTGGCAATGGTGATGGCTGCTTCGTCAATATCAGTGGCAAAGATCTGCACTTTGGGTGCATCAATCATATCCATTGTAAGCTCGGCCATGAGCATTGCGAGCGTGTATGCTTCCTCGCCCGTAGCGCAGCCAGCGACCCATATGCGCACAACACCCTCAGCGCCTTGCTGCCGGGCAATAATCGGAAGTATGTCTTTTTCCAGTGCCAAAAAGGGCTTGTTATCACGGAAAAAGTTGGTGACTGAAATCAATAAATCTTTAAGCAGAGCCTGGATTTCCTCCGGGTTGTCACGCAGGAATGCTGCGTAAGTCGGGAGGTCTGGCAGGTTACGGACATTGATCCGGCGCTCAAACCTGCGCATCAGCGTAGGCCTCTTATAATTGGAAAAGTCATGGCCCGTGCGTAGGCGCAGGTGGGTAAATATCTCGCGCAATGCCTGCTGCTGATCCTCGGGCCGCATTTCAGCCTCGGCACGAATCGACACTCTTCCCAGGCTATCGCGATATGAAACAAGCTTTGCAGGAATTTCGGACACAGATAATATGTCGTCGACCAGGTTGGTGGCGATGGCTTGGCGCGGCATTTCATTGAACTCCGCTTCCCGCGGATGTTGTACAAAAACAGCCCCGCCATTCTCCTTAATCCTTTTCAGGCCCATCGAACCATTTGCTCCGGTTCCTGACAAAATCACCCCGACTGCCATTGGCCCGTGTGATTCGGCCAGTGAGCGAAAGAAAATATCCACAGGCGCACGGCGTTCCTCAACACGAATGTTGGGCGAAACCGTGACGTGGTCGTCCTGCATTTGCAAGTGCCGGTCCGGTGGGACAACATACACGTTATTAGGCTGGATGAAAACTTTTTCTGTCACCCTGGTGACCGGAATGGACGTCACTTGGGCAAGCACTTCGGTTAATTGGCTGTCGTAGTCGGGCGACAAATGCAAGATCACCACATAGGCGATGCCGGAATCCGGGGTCACTTGCTCAAAAAACTCGACCAATGCTTCCACGCCCCCGGCTGATGCCCCGATGCCAACAACAAGTGGCTGCGCCTTTTGCTCTGAGGCAGCTGGAAATTGGTCGGATTTTTCTTCCTTATGC
This sequence comes from Dyadobacter sp. CY326, assembly GCF_021390515.1. GTDB lineage: Bacteria > Bacteroidota > Bacteroidia > Cytophagales > Spirosomataceae > Dyadobacter. Next base: position 186,632 of record NZ_JAJUXI010000008.1, on the reverse strand, counting down.
ATTTCGTTCTTGCTCACATGCTATCCTTTTACGGCGTTGTGGTTGGTAATATGTTCAATGTAAGATGATCCAAGGTAGGTAAAAACCCTGACTACACTTCTATTATGGTGGACAACATTGATGCCATGAACATCAGATTTTACCTGATCGCCGCGCTGACTTTTCTGGTTTCGCTTACAGGTTTTGGACAAAATACAAAACCCAACATTGTCTTCATTATGGCGGACGATCTGGGTTACACCAATCTTTCCTGTTACGGAAATCCATGTCACCGGACCCCGAACATTGATTCATTGTGGGAAAGCGGCCTTATCAAGCCACTTTGGCCGGGAAATGGTTATTTCAAAAATCCGGCATTCGATGGTAAGCCCGACCGGTTTTCTTTGTAATCCTATCATATTGATAAAACCGAATCAAAATGATAGGCCGATTTTTGCATATTTAGTCATGAATGATCGTATTTTTACTTACTAACATTTTGATAATGATAGCATTATGTCGGGTGGCTTTCACCTGGCATGCAACGGCACGCGTTTGTTGCCAAAAAATAATCTTCGGTGACTTAGCTAAGATATAAATTGATTTATCATGTTTATTCTGACAATCGGAATTCTGGTGGCTTTTGCTGGTTTTGCTTTTTCTAAATCTCCATTAAATATATCGCGATATGCGCCTGTTCTGAAAATTGTGGGTGCTGCTATCATTTTGCTCGGAATAATTTCCTCGGGTGTGCGGCAAATCGATGCTGGGACGATCGGCGTCCAGTCATTGTTCGGGAAAGTCAGTCCGAATGTGCTTGAAAACGGGCTCCATTTTGTAAATCCACTGGCTGAGGTTACGATTTTCGACACCAAGACGCAGAATTACACCATGTCCGCACAGCATAGCGAAGGCGAACTGCAAGGGGACGATGCGATCCGCGTTCTTTCGGCAGACGGGCTGGAAGTGGTGATTGACCTGACTGTTTTGTACAAGATCATGCCCGAAAAGGCGCCCGCGATCTACAAAGGAATTGGCTCAGATTATAAGGACAAGATTGTAAGGCCCGTCACCCGAACGCGTATCCGCGATAATGCGGTTTATTACGATGCCGTTGCGCTTTATTCCAAAAGGCGGGACGAGTTTCAAAACCGGATTTACCAGACCATTGACAAAGATTTCAAAGGCCGCGGCCTGATCCTCGAACAACTTTTGATCCGCAACATTAACCTTCCCGAATCGGTCAAGAAGACCATTGAGTCCAAGATCAATGCCGAGCAGGAAGCGCAGAAAATGGAATTTGTACTCCAAAAAGAAAAGCAGGAAGCAGAGCGCAAGCGCGTCGAAGCACGCGGGATTGCCGATTACCAAACGATCATTGCATTGAGCCTGACGGACCGGCAGCTGCAATATGAGAGCATTAAAGCGCAAAAAGAACTGGCCGCTTCTCCCAATGCCAAGATTGTCGTGCTTGGAGGAAAAGGAAATGTGCCACTGATTCTGAATGAGAAGTAAGACAATGCAAGCCTGAGGGCTTCATCTAACGAAAACCATTTTGATAAGACTCTATCATTTTGATAGGGTCTTTTTTTGTGTCAATGCTTGATTTAATATTTTAAGTTATTGTAAATCAGATTGTTAGATATACTGTGGAGCAAGCGGAACGTGTTTGGTATCAACACATTCAGATTAAATATTCACTCAAATATTAAACAAGATGTTAACAATCCTCTTAGTCGCTGCGGGCTGCGCCTGTTTCGCACTGTTTTATCAATCCGTCAAATTTTTTGAAAAAATCTAAAATCATGGCAGCCTTATTCATTGTATCAATCGGCGTATTCATCTACATGTGTTATGTGCTGATCAAACCCGAAAAATTTTAACTCTACAGGACAATTCTTAGTAAAATGAACACAGAAATTTTAGGCGTCATTGCCATGTATGCAATTACAATCCTGATGGCCATTCCATTTGGAAAGTACATTGCGAAAGTCTACGCGGGCGAAAAAACGCTGCTGGACTCCGTATTCAATCCTCTTGAAACCTTATTTTTCCGGATTAGCGGAATAGATCGGAAAGCTGAAATGAACTGGAAGCAGCATATGGTGGCGTTGCTGACCATTAATTTTGTCTGGTTTTTACTGGGCATGTTTGTGCTGATGAATCAGGGCTGGCTGCCATTGAATCCCGATGGCAACCCGGGACAAACCGCCGACCTCGCATTCAACACCAGCATATCTTTCGTTGTCAACTGTAATTTGCAACATTACTCGGGTGAAAGTGGCGTCAGTTATTTGTCACAGTTGTTTTTAATGTTCCTGCAATTTGTTAGCGCCGGAACGGGCATGGCAGCAGCCGTAATATTGTTTATCGCCTTGAAAGAACGGACTGCCGAAAAGCTGGGTAACTTTTACAACCTGCTTATTATCTCCTGCACGCGTATTTTGTTGCCAGCTTCTATCGTGGTTTCCAGCGTGTTAGCATTCAACGGCACGCCGATGACCTTTGAAGGAAAAGACAGCATTATCAGCATGCAGGGTGACACGGTGGGCGTTTCGACCGGCCCGGTTGCGGCATTCGTCGCCATCAAACATTTGGGAACAAATGGTGGTGGTTTTTATGGCACCAACTCGGCTCACCCGCTGGAAAACCCTAGTTACCTGACCAATATGGTTGAAATGTTTTCCCAAATGATCATTCCATTAGCCATGATTTTCGCATTGGGCTTCTTTTTGAAAAGAAAGAAAATGGCCTGGATGATCTTTGGCGTGATGACCATCGGTTTCCTTTTGCTCTGCGTGCCGACGATCATTTGGGAAATGCAAGGCAATCCGGCGATCGCGCAAATGGGCGTTGATATGGGTGCAGGTGCGATGGAAGGCAAAGAGGCAAGGTTTGGGAGCGCGGCTTCCGGCTTTTGGAGTATAGCCACCACCGTCATCTCAACCGGCTCGGTCAATGCAATGCACGACAGCACTATGCCGCTATCCGGAATGACGCAATTGCTGGCCATGATGACCAATGCCTTTTATGGCGGTTGCGGCGTCGGGATACTGAACTTCTTCATCTTTATCATTCTTGCAGTCTTTATCAGCGGGCTGATGGTAGGTCGTACGCCGGAGTTTTTGGGTAAGAAAATCGAAGGCCGCGAGATGAAAATTGCGATGATCGTTGCGCTTCTGCACCCGCTTTTGATCCTGGCAGGCACAGCGCTCGCAGCTGCCTTTCCTGAAATTACCTCGGCCAATTTGAACAACCCTGGTTTCCACGGATTCAGTGAAATGCTTTATGAGTATACATCATCAGCGGCCAACAACGGCAGCGGTTTCGAAGGCTTGGGCGACAATAATCCATGGTGGAACATTACCACAGGCTTTGTCCTGATCCTTTCGCGTTTCATCCCTATCATCGGGCCGATCGCTATCGCAGGACTTTTGGCAAATAAAAAATACATCCCAGAAAGCGCAGGAACGCTTCGCACCGATTCGGCCACATTTGGCATGATGGTGATGGCCGTGATCGTGATCATTACTGCCCTATCATTCTTCCCATCGCTGACACTGGGCCCGATTGCCGAATATTTCAGCATGTAAATCAAGAACATTCAATCATTCCGGTTCCACCGCGGACTCATTCAGTCATTCAAAATCATAATGAAAAATCAAAACGCATCCTTGTTCCAAAAGGATCTGGTGAACGAAGCTTTGAAGCAGTCGTTCATCAAATTGAACCCCAAAATTCTCTTCCGAAACCCGGTGATGTTCACCGTTGAAGTAGGAACGTTTGTCATGTTCGCGGTTTGTATCTGGATCTTGTCCGGCAATACGACGCAAGGCAGTTTCGGCTACAATTTTGTCATATTCCTGATCCTGCTGCTCACATTGCTGTTTGCAAACTTTGCAGAAGCCATTGCAGAAGCACGCGGAAAGGCACAGGCCGACAGTTTGCGGAAAACACGCGAAGAAACGCCGGCCAAACTGGTCATTGACAACAAACAAGGCTTCTCAGTTTCGACGCAAAATGTGATGTCAGCACAAATGAAAAAAGGCGATGTCTTCATCTGCGAAGCCGGTGATAACATTCCAACTGATGGTGAGATCATTGAAGGTCTGGCAACGATTGACGAAAGCGCCATAACCGGTGAATCTGCGCCGGTGATCCGTGAAGCGGGCGGCGATAAAAGCAGCGTAACCGGCGGAACAAAAGTTTTGTCTGACAGGATCAAAGTGATGGTGACAACCGCTCCCGGCGAGAGCTTTCTGGACAAAATGATCGCTTTGGTGGAAGGAGCAAGCCGTCAGAAAACGCCTAACGAAATCGCCCTCACAATTCTTTTGGCAGGATTTACACTGGTGTTTGTGATAGTCTGCATCACCTTGAAACCATTCGCCGATTACTCCAATACGCCTATTACCATTGCCGCATTCATTTCGCTCTTCGTGTGTCTGATTCCGACAACGATTGGCGGGCTGCTTTCGGCGATCGGGATCGCTGGTATGGACCGTGCATTGCGTGCCAATGTGATTACCAAATCGGGTAAAGCAGTGGAAACAGCAGGAGACATTGATGTGCTGTTGCTTGACAAAACGGGCACAATCACCATTGGAAACAGAAAGGCAACCCATTTTCACACGGCCAAAGGCATTACTGAAAATCATTTTATAAAATCCGCCGTGCTCAGCTCCATCGCCGATGAAACGCCCGAAGGAAAATCGATCCTCGAACTTGCGAATGCGACTCCTTCGACTTATCAGATAGCTGATCCGAAATTCATCAAGTTTACCGCCGAAACGCGCAGTTCAGGCGTGGACTTTGAAGATACGCGGATTCGCAAAGGCGCTTTTGATTCCATCAGGACACTGGTTACCAATGCGCGAAATCAATTCCCGACAGAAATTGAAGAGCAGGTCAAAGCAATTTCAAATAATGGCGGAACGCCACTGGTTGTTTCTGAAAATGAGCGGGTTCTGGGAGTCATTGAATTGCAGGATATCATCAAACCCGGCATTAGCGAGCGTTTCGAGCGCCTTCGTAAAATGGGTGTGAAAACAGTGATGGTAACCGGTGATAACCCGCTGACCGCCAAATTCATCGCCGAAAAAGCAGGTGTGGACGATTTCATCGCCGAAGCCAAGCCGGAGGATAAAATGAATTACATTAAAAAAGAGCAGGAAGGCGGCAAGCTCGTGGCCATGATGGGTGACGGCACCAATGACGCGCCTGCCTTGGCACAAGCTGACGTAGGCGTGGCAATGAATAGCGGAACGCAGGCTGCAAAAGAAGCCGGTAACATGGTCGATCTGGACAACGACCCGACCAAATTGATCGAGATCGTGGAAATCGGAAAGCAGTTGCTGATGACGCGCGGAACGCTCACCACTTTCTCAATAGCCAATGACGTAGCCAAATATTTTGCGATCATTCCGGCCTTGTTCATTGCAAGTATTCCGGCGCTGCAAGGATTGAACATCATGCGTCTGAACAGCCCCGAAAGTGCAATCCTGTCAGCAGTGATCTTCAACGCGATCATCATCCCGTTCCTGATCCCGCTCGCTTTGAAAGGCGTCGCTTACAAGCCCATCGGCGCCAGCGCGCTACTAAGAAGAAACCTCTTCATCTACGGTCTGGGAGGAATTCTAGTGCCCTTCATCGGCATCAAAGTCATCGACCTATTGGTGAGTATCTGGATTTAGAAATCACTGATCGTAATGACCATGAACGCTCAAAACGAAAATATCGCCATCGGAAAGCACTTTGTAAATCAGCCGGTGCTCGTCGGTAATGCGCCTGCTCCAGCATCCCTTATACTGATGTTTCAGACCTTCTGGCTTGCCAATTCCGTCAAAGGGATGTTTCTGAATATCAGTGATAAGTTCGAAGACTTTCTTAACCAGCCGGGCTTCGCTTTTGGACCACTGGGTCAGGTCTTCGATTGCGAGCGTATCAAAAACAATCCTGCTCATTCATTACCTAGGTGTCGTGCAAATTGGTCAAACGCATCTCCGTTGAAAGTGATGACATTGCCCTTTTCAAGATTTTCGAGTGACTTATCCAGCCGTGAAAAGTACTCGTCCCGGGTTTCGAGACGCAGTATGCCGGATGAAGGCTTTTCAGTAATGCTGATGGTGATCTCTGAATCTTGCGAACCACTGAGTAAAGTTCTGATTTTGTTAATCAATTCGTCCGTGAACTCAGAAGAACGAACGCGCAACAATGCTTCCATAGATTCCAAAATATTTTTTTAAAGTTAAAAATTTAAGTAAATGAAAACGAACATATTTCCTGCGATCAAACTGACAATCGTTACGCTGATCTTTTTTTGTGTGGTTTATCCAGCTATCGTCTGGGCAATTGCGCAGTTGGCACCCAACAATGGTCAGGGTGAAGTTGTAACTGCGAATGGTAAAAAGTATTACGCCAATGTTGGCCAAAAATTTAATGAAGATCGGTTTTTCTGGTCACGTCCTTCGGCTGTGGAATACAATGCGGCTGGCTCAGGCGGCAGCAACAAAGGCCCTTCAAACCCCGAATATCTGGGCATCGTGCAGGCACGCATTGATACATTCCTGGTCCATAATCCGTCGGTTAGCAAAAAAGACATTCCGGTTGAGCTTGTGACAGCCAGCGGCAGCGGACTTGATCCGGACATCTCGCCGAAGGCAGCATTGGTGCAAGTGAAAAGAATCGCATCCGTGCGCAAAGTGTCCGAAGATAAAATCAAACAGATCATTGACTCCAACACGGAAAAGCCATTGATCGGCATGTTCGGCCCGCAGACGGTTAATGTGCTGAGCCTCAACTTGGCATTGGAGAAATTATAAGGAATTTGCCGGTTCCCACAAGCAGCGACGCGGGGGCCAGCAAATTTTTCAAAGCGCCGCTACATTCATTTACAGTACAATTTTCAATGAAAAGTTTATTATTCAGTGCATTAGGATTGGTGATTTTACAACCCGCTTTGGCTCAGGATTCGACGGAAACCAAAAACCCGTTGACGATCAGCGGTTATGCCGAAGCTTATTACAATTATGATTTCAACAGGCCGCTTAACAACACAACGCCGGGCTTTCTCTACAATTTCAACCGGGCGGGAGAGGTTAATCTGAACCTGGGCTTCATCAAAGCGAATTACGCGACTGACCGCGTCAGGGGCAACCTGGCACTGGCCACTGGCACTTACATGAATGCGAATTATGCAGCTGAGCCGGGCGTGCTTAAAAACATTTATGAAGCCAATGTCGGTTTAAAAATTGCAAAAAATGCCAACCTGTGGGTTGATGCAGGGATTATGCCTTCGCACATCGGGTTTGAAAGCGCAATTGGAAAAGATAACTGGGCATTGACAAGAAGCCTCGTTGCAGAAAACACGCCTTATTTCGAATCGGGTGTAAAGCTGGGGTTTACCACAAAAGATGAAAAGCTTTATTTGTCGGGCATGTATTTAAACGGCTGGCAAAGAATCCAGCGGGTTGACGGCAACACAACGCCGGCTTTCGGGACGCAGATCACTTACAAACCTGCTGCTAATGTCACGCTTAATTACAGCACATTCATAGGAAACGATAAGCCTGACAGTCTGAGGCTTATGCGTTATTATCATAACTTTTACGGCATTTTCCAGTTGACTGAAAAGTTTGGCCTCACCACGGGTTTCGACTACGGGACAGAGCAGAAAGCCAAGAGGAGCAGCGATTACAACAACTGGTTTGTGCCCGTGGTCATCGCCCGCTTTTCGCCCTCGTCAAGGGTTAACATTGCAGCCCGGGGTGAATATTTTCAAGATAAAAATGGCGTGATCATTGCCACAGGAACAGCGCATGGATTCAAAACTTTCGGTGTTTCGGCGAACATTGACTATGCCATTTTCCCGGGCGTGTTATGTCGCGTGGAAGCCCGAAACCTGAGCAGTAAGGACGCGATATTTTTGGAAAGGACAGATGTTGCGACTAAAAAAGACAACTTTTTTCTGACCTCTTCCATATCAGTTGCATTCTGAATAAAGCCGGGCGCCTGGCAATTGGTCGGGCGTTCGGCGAACGGCGACGTTGTTGTGCGGATGCTGATTGAAAATTTGTATGTATATTCTTTTTCAATTTTCCTGCCACGTGAGCAAAAGCAGATGCAGCAGTGGCTGGCATTGATGCCGCCTCAGCTTAACAAAATATATTCAAAACAGCAGATCAATCCCGGCTGCTAAGCGATTTTAACTCGACCTTAAAAATGGCAGAAACCAACCCCAGCGCGCAGCATTTCCTGGACCTGATCAAAAAGTCGCGGCGTGGCAAATTCAAAATTTACATCGGCATGAGCGCCGGGGTTGGTAAAACATTCCGGATGCTCCAAGAAGCGCATGCCTTACTCCGAAACGGCATTGACGTCAAGATCGGTTACATTGAAACGCATTTCCGAAAAGAGACACACGATTTGCTAGAAGGCCTGCCCGTTATCCCGCGCAGACAACTGTTTTACAAGGGCAAAGAGCTGGATGAACTGGATGTTCAGGCGGTGATAAGCCTTCGTCCTGAGGTGGTGATTGTGGACGAGCTCGCCCATACGAACATTGAAGGAAGCAAAAACAACAAGCGCTGGCAGGATGTGTTCGAGATCCTTGAAGCCGGGATCAATGTGATCAGCGCGGTCAACATTCAGCACATTGAATCACTTAATGAGGAAGTAAAACAGATCACCGGGATTGAAGTCAAGGAACGCATTCCGGACAGCGTGCTGGGCGCTGCGGATGAAGTGGTCAACATTGACCTCACTGCCGATGAGCTGATTACGAGGTTGAAAGAAGGGAAAATTTATAAGCCTGAAAAGATCCAAACTGCCCTTACCAACTTTTTTAAAGCCGATCATATTTTGCAGCTGCGCGAGCTCGCCTTGAAAGAAGTTGCCAGTCAGGTGGAGCGAAAGGTGGAATCGGAAGTTCCCAAAATGGTCGGTTCGCGGCGGGAAAAATTTCTGGCTTGCATCAGCAGCAATGAAAATACGGCCCGGCATGTGATACGGAAAACGGCCCGGCTGGCCAGTTATTACAACAGCAAATGGTTTGTCCTTTACGTGCAAACGCCCAAGGAAAGCCAGGATCGCATTGCATTGGACAAGCAAAGACATTTGATCAATAACTTCAAACTCGCCACTGAAATGGGTGGGGAGATTGTGCGCGTGCAAAGCGCCAACATTTCCGAAGCCATTATTGAAGTGGCCGAGCAGCGTCAAATCACAACAATATGCGTCGGCAAGCCGCATATCACGCTTATAAAAGTGATTTTAGCGACTAATCTTTTTAACAATCTGCTTAAAAAGTTGTCGTCTTCCGACATCGATTTAGTAATCCTTTCCTGAGCACACAATCGCTATTTTGATTTAAAATGAAAATAAAAACCAAACTCAGATTAGGGCTCGGAGCCCTTTTTTGTTTGATCCTGGCCCTGGGTCTAATTGCCGCGAGGCATGTTTATATCCTCAAACAGGACACAGAAAACATTCTGGCCGATAATTATAAAACCCTCGATTACACACAGCAAATGCTGCTCGCCATTGACGAAATCAAATCCAATCCCAAGGCTTGGCAAATATTCGATGACAACCTGGGCCAACAGCAAAACAACATTACTGAAACAGGGGAGGCGGAGGCGACGCAAAAGGTGCAGGATCATTACGAATTGCTCAAAGCAGATCCGCTGAGCAGCACATTGCCGGGCCTGATACGCAAAGATTTGGCCGAATTATCCCAAATCAACATGCAGGCGATCCTGAAAAAAAGTGATATCGCAGTGGATTCGGTTGAGTCCGCGATTGTCGGGATCGTACTGACTGCAACATTGTGTTTTCTGGTTGCCTTAACGCTGCTGATCAACCTGCCTTCCAATGTTGGTAATCCCATTCGTGAGCTTACGGACAGCATCGGGGAAATAGCCGCGAAGAATTACTCGAAGCGCCTTCACTTTTCAGGAAAGGATGAATTCAGTCGGTTAGCGGCTTCATTTAATACAATGGCAGAAAAATTGGAAGAATATGACAGCAGTAACCTATCACAAATCCTGATTGAGAAAAAAAGGACGGAGGCTTTAATCAATAACATGCACGAACCCGTCATTGGATTGGATGAAAATAAAAACATTCTTTTTGCAAATGACGAGGCTGTCAAAATCACGGGCATGTCACTCGGCGATATGCTGGGAAAATCGGCCGTGGATCTGGCTGTTCAAAACGATTTGATCCGCGTTTTAATCCAGGAAAAGCAAGGGCTCAATGGCCTTGCGCAACATGCCGCGGCACCTTCGCTCAAAATCTACGCAGATGATAAAGAGAGTTATTTCGAAAAAGAAGTCGTCGATATAACAATCATTCCGACCGGGGAGCGGCAGAAAAAATTTATAGGGCAAGTGATCCTTTTGAAGAACATTACACCGTTCAAAGAGCTGGATTTTGCAAAAACCAATTTCATTGCAACCGTTTCCCACAAGCTCAAAACGCCCATTTCCTCCATTAAAATGAGCCTCCAATTGCTGGAAAGTCAGCAAACGGGCGCTTTGAATGACGAGCAAAAACAGCTGACGGAAAGCATTAAAGAGGACAGTGACCGACTTCTGAAAATCACAGGCGAACTGTTAAATATGTCGCAGGTGGAAACGGGCAACATTCAGCTCAATATCCAGTCGAGCAGTCCTTATGCGATCATGCAATATGCACTTGATGCGGTGAAGCTCCCGATGGAGCAAAAGGAAATTGAACTGGTGGTTGAAACGGATCCGGACTTGCCCGATGTGAAGGCTGATATGGAAAAAACGGCCTGGGTGCTCATCAATTTTTTGACCAATGCGATCCGTTACTCACAACAGGAGGGCAGGTTGCTGCTCGAACTCCGGGGCGCGCCAACTGGCGTCAAGTTTTCAGTTCGCGATGAAGGAAAAGGCATTGACAGCCGTTACCGGAACAAGATATTTGACCGATATTTTCAAGTGCCCGGCAGCTCCAAAACCGGCACGGGCCTTGGGCTGGCGATCAGTAAAGAGTTCATTGAAGCGCAGGGTGGGGGCATAGGCGTTGAAAGCGAGATTGGCATGGGCAGCACTTTCTATTTTGAGCTTGCCAAAGTGTAAGTTATCACTTTGATAAAGCCTTTGGGACGATTAAATATTTAATCTATTAAGTTGGTAGAATAAATAGTTTGCATAAATTTGCGCTACAACCACCAGATCTCAATGCTTCATGTGAATGGAGTATGAAAGGCATTTTAATGCATGCCGGTCGGTGATTGTGAAAATTCCCACGGACGTTAATTGCGTAAAATGCCTGGATTTCGCAGCGAGATCTGAGGTATTTTTTTATTTCATCGCGTTAACATTCAATTTATGAAAAGACATTTTCTTCCTGTCGGAAAGCTTGCGTTTGGTGCCATCGCACTATTAACCTCGGGGCAGCTTGCTTTTGCACAATACACGCCCGTGCAGCCTTATAAAGGCAAAATTGGCAAGACATTGAGCGAAACAAACCAGTCCTGGGCCGAAAAGAAAAAGGCGCCCGCTGGCGCACCAAATGTAGTCTGGATATTGCTGGACGATGTTGGTTACGGTGCCATCAGCACATTTGGCGGCCTCATCAACACGCCTACACTCGATAGTCTTGCAAACAATGGCCTGCGTTACACCAACTTTCACACCACCGCCATCTGCGCCCCGACCCGCGCCGCGTTGCTGACCGGACGGAACGCGCATTCGGCGCACATGGGGTTGTTTCCCGAAACTGCCATTGGCACGCCGGGATATGATGCACAGATGCCCTTCGAAAAAGCAACAGCAGCGGAGATTTTGAAAGAAAATGGCTATAACACATTTGCATTGGGCAAGTGGCACATTACGCCTTTGGCAGATTTGACACCAGCCGGGCCATTCAACCGCTGGCCGACCGGTCGCGGGTTCGAGCAGTTTTACGGATTTCCATCCCGAGGCAGCATTGACCAGTGGCATCCCGAGCTTTGGGAAGGCATTCACCGTCAGAAGGATGACCAAAGCGGAAAGCATTTTAACGAGCTGATCGCCAACCGCGCCATTGATTATGTTTCAGGACAAAAAGCTGGGAATCCTGACAAACCATTTTTCCTTTACATTGCCACCGGCGCGGGCCATGCGCCGCATCAGGTCGCAAAAGAATGGTCGGACAAATACAAAGGAAAATTTGACGGCGGCTGGGATGAATATCGTGAGAAAGTGATCGCCAACCAGATTAAGCTGGGCGTGATTCCCAAAAATGCAAAACTCCCGCCGCGCAATGTCGGCGTGAAAGAATGGGCGTCGCTGCCCGCAGATGAGAAAAAGCTGTATGCGCGTTTTATGGAAACTTATGCGGGTTTTCTGGAATACACGGACTATGAAATTGGCCGCGTCATCAGGCATTTGAAGGAATCCGGTCAGCTGGAAAATACGCTGATATTTGTTTCCGTGGGGGATAATGGTGCCAGCAAAGAAGGGACATTTGTTGGGACTGTAAACAATTACGGCGCGGGCATTTCCGAGGAGCAGCGATTGAAGAAGAATTTGGAAAACATTGATTTGATTGGGTCGGAATATTCCAAAGTCAATTATCCGCTCGGGTGGGCAGCAGCGACCAATGTGCCTTTCCGTCAGTGGAAGCAAGATGCAAATTCCGAAGGCGGCACGCATAATCCGCTAATTGTTTTTTATCCAAAAGGCATTAAGGAAAAAGGCGGCATCCGCAACCAATATGGCCATGTGATCGACATTCTCCCCACGACGCTCGAACTTATTGGTGCAAAAGCGCCCGAAAGCGTCAATGGCTACAAACAGGATGCAATCGAGGGAACGAGTCTGGCTTACAGCTTGAATGATGCGGCCGCGAAAGACCGTCACACGCAGCAATATTACGAAATCCACGGCTCGCGGGCGATTTATAAAGACGGCTGGAAAGCGGGCGCACTGCACGTAAAAGGTCAGCCTTTTGAAGATGACAAATGGCAGTTGTACAACCTGAAAGAGGATTTCAACGAAATAACCGACCTTACTGAGCAGCAACCCGCCAAGCTAAAAGAATTGCGTGCATTGTTCGACAGCGAAGCCAATAAATACAATGTCTATCCGCTAAAAGACGGCACGCAGGGTTACACTTTGCAAACCGCATACAAGGACCTGGACCGCATTGTGCTTCGTCCGGGACAATCGACCATTGTCGACGTGGCTGGCCCGTTTGCGAATAAAAGATCGTTTAGTCTGGTTGCGGACGTGGATTTGCCCGGAGTGGAAACGGAAGGCGTTTTGCTATCCCGCGGTGGCTTTGAAGGTGGGCTCAGCTTTTTTGTACAAAACCGGAAACTGAACTTTGTTTACGCAGTCGGCGACGGGACCAAATATGCAGTGACTTCTGAAAGTGCAACATTGCCAAGCGGCCGCGTGCAGCTCCGCGCCGATGTGGTTTACGACGAGCAAGGCGCAGGACAAATCACGCTTTTTGCCAACAATGACAAAGTAGGGGAGTCAAAACTGGAAAAGACGACGGGTTATGTCTGTCTGCACGAAGGTGTGAATGTTGGCTACGACGATTTGACGCCGGTTGCCGACAGTTATAAAGTCCCGTTTGCATTTTCAGGTAAAATTAATCAGGTAACCATCGATTTCAGACCGGCTCAACAAAGCTTGAAATAAGGAAGCTGCGAATAAGCAGCGTTACAGATCAGAAAACCTGATATTGTAACGCTGCGCACTATTGTCTATCAGTTTTCTGTAAACTGGCGCCATTAGCACCACATTAGGGACAAAATTCAAAATTTAGCGGATTGTCGCTGGGTTTGGTATGGGATTTATTACAAGCGCCGCAACTTTCACAGGACTCGTGAAAAGCGCTTTTGACCTAATGGAGCCATTATGGAAACATCTAACAATACTATTGAAATTTGGGGAGGACTCGAATGTACGATAAATCGGGTGAACGACAGTTACTTCGACCAGCTGGAATATGCGGGACATTATGATCGCGATGGCGACATTGGCCTGATTGCCTCGCTCGGAATTAAGACCTTGCGTTATCCTGTTATATGGGAAAGGCATCAGCCGGAGCCAGGTGCAGAAATTGACTGGCGTTGCACCGAAACAAAATTGCAGCAGATCCGCGAATCGGGAATGACGATCATTGCGGGCCTTGTGCATCACGGAAGCGGACCCAGGCACGTGAACTTTTTCGACGGCAGTTTTGAAGAAGGCCTCGCAGATTACGCCGCACAGGTTGCCCGGAAATTTCCGTGGATTTCTCACTATACGCCAGTAAATGAACCACTTACGACAGCCCGATTTTGTGGCTTATATGGGCATTGGTATCCACACTTTCAAGATGAATTGAGTTTTTACAAAATTCTGATGAGTGAATGCAAGGCCACGGTGCTGGCTATGCGCGCAATCCGCAAGATTAATCCGAAAGCAGAACTGATCCAGACAGACGACCTGGGCAAAAGTTACGGCACACCGGTGCTGCGTTATCAGACCGAGCACGAAAATGAGCGCAGGTGGCTTTCTTATGAATTAATATGCGGAACGCTGACACCGGAACATAACATGTGGAAACGCATGGTTGAAGCCGGCGTTGATCCGGAGCAACTGCGTTATTTCCAGGAAAATAACTGCAAACCTGCCATCGCCGGGTTCAATTATTACATGACCTCTGAGCGCCATCTAGACGAAAATCTGCACAAGTATGATCCAAAAACGCATGGTGGAAACGGCATTCACGAATACAGCGATGTGGAGGTTGCGAGGGTCCGGCTTGATGAGCCAACGGGGCCAGGCGTGCTGATCCGGGAGGCTTGGGAGCGTCTTGGCTTACCAATGACCATCACCGAATGTCACTTATACAGCACGCGGGAAGAGCAAATGCGTTGGTTGAAGCAAATGCTGGAAACAACGGCGCTTTTGCGGTCCGAAGGCGTGGATATAAGAGCTGTCACGGTGTGGGCTTTGCTGGGACTTTATGGCTGGAATGAGCTCGTAACCCAACCCTGGGGCGTGTATGAAGCCGGGGTTTTTGATGTCAGTAATAATCAGCTCAGGCCGACGGCGCTGGCAAAGATGATTGAAGCACACAATGCCGGGCTTACTTTCGCGCATCCTGTGCTCGGACGCAAAGGCTGGTGGCAGCGCGACGGCCGGCTGCTGTCTTCGTGGAGAGACGATTCCTTGGAGCCGACGCCGGAAACAGAAAGTGATTGCCAGCCCGTGCTGATCCTGGACGAATGCGGCGATTTCGCCAATGCAGCGCGCGAAATTTGCCAGAACAGGAACATCCGATTCGTCACAATCGGCAAGGCAGGCGGGCAGCAATTTTCGGAAATGCAGATAAAACGTCTTGATCCCTGGGCTGTCTTACATTGCCCTTCCGAGGATACAAATCAAGCATTACAAGAGCAGGAGCTTAGAAATTTGGCAGAATGGTGCGGTAAACTGGGTGCGCGTTACATGATATGGAAGTCGCAGGTGGATTGGAGCATGTGCGCCAATGCGCTCGCCGTTAATCCGGAAACTTTGGTGCTGTCCGCCTCACCGCAGCACACGTCTCAAATGTTGGAAGAAGCGTTTAATATGCTGCTGGACGGCGTTGCAGGACTGCATGACCTGGAAGTTGAAACGCTTATGGAACACGCTTCTTAGCAGATCCAAGTGCTTCACGCGCTTCAATGGGAAAGTCAGAAATCAGGATGTCTAAATCCTGATTTTTGACTTTTTCACGATAACCCTCTGTTTGCAAAGGTTTTCCCCCGTTGCGCAAATCCTCACTTACATCGGCCATGATCAGCACGCGTTCCTTGCGAAGCGTTGAAATGAATGATGCGGGAGTTCTATTGGTGATGTAGGCGATTCGTTTCCCGGATTGCACCGGAATTTGCTTAAAGTTTTCCCAAGCCTGCGGCGTCTCTATCAAAGCCGACATGAATACATCTTGACTCGCACTGGCTACCTCCGCGGTGATTTCATCTTTGAATGTTAAGACCAACATCCGATTTTCTAACCTGGATTTTTTCACCTGTTCAAGGACTTCCCTGTGAACCGGCGCCTTAATGTCCAGCATCAGATTGACGTTGCGGTGGCGGATGAATTTCAGCATTTCCGTGAATGTCGGAATGTGCTCTGTCGTGGTTTTTCCGTCTTTCGTTTTGAGATAAAGCGCGTTCAAATATTCGTCGCTTAGATTTTCCACCAAACCCTTGCCGGTCGTAGTGCGGTCAACCGTTGCGTCATGCATCAGATAAAATGTTCCGTCTTTACTTTTTCTCAAATCAATTTCAAGAAATACAGTGTCGTTCTTAAAGGCATCAGCTGTAAAATCAAAAAGCGACATGGCGCTTTCCGGAAATTGATCATACAAGCCGCCTCGATGCGCAGCAATTTTCACCTGCGCATGGGCAGACGAAATTGTAATTGAAATGAGCAATAAAAGCGTGTATCGAAGACTTTGAACGCGGACTAAGGCAGGATTTATTGATGCAAGCATACGGGGAATTTCTCTTTTGATTTAACAAATTTAAGAAAACGGCTCATGTAAAATAAAGCTGCACTTTTATTAGTAGGACCAGAACATTTCATGTTGCCATTATTTAATCTGCCGAATATTTAACATAACAAATTGGTAATTAGTTAATCGTTTTTCAGCAGGGAGATCATATAGATTTGCTGTTATGTACATTAGCATTTTACAACCCATATCATGAAAGGCTATCAACTCCTCTTTGTTTTATTTCTTGTTCAAACACCTTTTGTTCAGGCTCAAAAATGGGTCGCCAATGCGCCGTCGGGCAAGGAGTATTTAAAGAAAAACGAAAACGGGAAAACGATCATTCCCAACGGGCGATATGTCACGCCCACGGGCAAGCAACTGACCGTGGCACCGCATCCATATGGCCTCGCATTGAGCGCTGACGGGAGCATTGCTATTACAGCAAACTCGGGCATTAACCCCTTTTCAATCAGTGTGTTAAAGAATATTTTGAGCGCAAACCCATCGGTTAGGCAAATTCCTGACGGCCCTAAAACAGATGCGGGCATTCTGGAAGCCTGCTTTATGGGATTGGCCATCACGCCGGATAACAAAACGGTTTATGTCGCAGGCGGTCAAACCAACAAAATCTTCCTTTTTGACCTTGACACGGGCAAAAAGAAGCTGACAATCAACTGCCACGCGACTGAAAACGGCAACAAATACAATCACGGATACATTGGTGATATGGTGCTGACCAAGGACGGATCGACGCTTTACGCGGTGGATCAGATCGGGTTCAGGATGATGGTGATTGATACAAAAACGAACAGGATTATCAGCAACATTCCCACCGGCCGCTATCCGTTCGGGATCTGCCTTTCGCCGGATGAAAAACGCATTTACGTGGCCAATGTTGGTGTTTTTGAATATAAACCTTTCACTGATCTTGATAAAAATAACCTGAAAGAAACCGCCCACGAATGGCCTTCGAGCAAGTATGGCTCCAAAGAAATGAAGGAAGGAATCCCTGAAAAGGGCGTTCCTGCATTGGGTGACCCGAATGTGCTCGAAGCATTCTCTGTTTGGAGCTACGATCTGACAAATGCAAAACCTGTTGTAAAAGCGAAGATCAAAACCGGGATTCTGGTGGGTCAAATGGTGGAAGATTTTCCGGCCGTAGGTGGGAGCAGTCCTAATTCACTGGCTGCGACGGACAAATTTGTGTTTGTCAGCAACGGGAATAATGACTGCGTTTCGGTCATTGATATTGCAAAAGACACTGTCGTCAACACCCTGCGTTTGAATCCCGAACCACGGCTTGGGAACCTTCGCGGCCTCATTCCTTTTGGTGTAACCGTCTCGCCCGATCAGCAAAGATTATTCGTTGCCGAAGCAGGAATCAATGCAGTTGCTGTTATTGACATTCCAACGATGAAAGTGATCGGGCATATTCCAACTGGCTGGTTTCCAAGCAAATTGAAGGTAAGTCCGGATGGGAAAAAGCTCATTGTGAGCAATGCAAAAGGTCTGGGCAGCGGACCGAACGGCGGGAAGGACTTCAAGCTGGGAAGCGAGGGAAGTTACATTGGCAGCCTGATGAAAGGAACGGTTTCTGTGATTGACATCCCGGTTGATAGCGAGCTGCCCGCTTTGACCAAAAAAGTGCTGGACAACAATTACATATTCACACAGGTTGCTGCCAATCCCAAAAATCCGGTCCCGGTTTTCCCGGGTGCATCAGAGTCACCGATCAAGCATATTGTTTTTATTTCAAAGGAAAACAGGACATATGACGAGGTTTTTGGTCAGCTCGCGTCCGGGAACGGCGATTCCACCATTGCCAGATTTGGACTAAAAAGAAATTTTGCAAACAGAAAGAAAACAGTGGCGCTCAAAGGCGTGGATGTAATGCCCAACCACGTGGCGCTGGCGAAACAATTCGCAATTTCGGATAACTATTATTGTGACTCGGACGTCTCCGCCGACGGGCACCGCTGGCTCGTGAACACCTATCCGAACGAGTGGGTGGAAACCGGAACCGCGGCTGCGTATGGCGGCGGCCGTAACATGCTCGACACATCTTCGGCTCCCGGAAATCTGGCATTTTATGGCTCTGCCGGCAGCATTTATCCCGAAGATTACAATGAAGCCGGCTCGCTGTGGGATCATTTGCAGCGGAACAAGAAGGATTTTTTCAACTTCGGTTTTGGGTTAGAAATGGCAGCTAATTATTCGGACAGCACCATGAAGCACATTGGCGAATTGTATATGGTCAACTATCCCGTTCCCGAGCCAATTTTTGACAAATCGTCGAAGACATTTCCCAGCTTCAACATGGCGATCCCCGACCAGTTCCGGACGGATGTTTTCATGAAAGAATTCAACGAAAAGTGGATGGGTGACGGCAAAACACTTCCCTCCATGTTGACATTGATGCTGCCAAATGACCATGGAACGAATGAGCGGCCGGGTGCGGGATTTCCGTTCGGTGAAAGTTACATGGCCGATAATGACCTGGCCGTCGGGCGCACCATTGAATTTTTGTCGCATACGCCATATTGGAAAAATATGCTGATCGTGATCACCGAAGATGATCCACAAGGAGGCGTCGACCATGTGGACGCGCATAGGAGCATTCTGATGGCCATTTCGCCTTACATTAAAAGGAATTATATTGGAAAACAGCATTACAGTTTTGGCAGCATTTTCAAAACTTTCTGGCATATCCTGGGCATTCCGTATTTGAACCAATATGACGCGACGGCTTCGGATATGAACGATTTGTTTACGGATAACCCCGATTTCACGCCTTACAATGCAGTCGCCATTGACCCGCGTTTGTTTGATCCGCAAAAAGCGCTTGACCCGTTTGACGAGAAATTTGACTGGAAAGCATTCTCCGAATCAGAAGAAATCGACAGGACAGAAACCATGCAGAAGCGGCGGACAGAGGATGACGACGACTTGCGAAAAAGCAAAAGTGCGCCCAAAACACCAAAGAGCAAGCCGGTCAAAAAGCGGCCTTAACACTTATCGGTTCGGTTGGTTTTTGATTGAGGGGAATTCACAAAAAACGAAGTTATTATCTCTTAGAAATAGAAAAGGCTGCACAAAGTGGATTTGTGCAGCCTTTTCGCAATTTAAAAAATGATTTATTTCAATGTTACCAAAGCGGTTGTTTCAACTTCACAAAGTAGATTGTGTTGCGGTCAACTGCACCCGTTGCAGGGAGGATTTTAGATGTGTATGATCCTGCGCCAACGACTCCAAAGTCATCATCATTTGCAATCGCAATCGTGGTTGCGTTGATGATTGCAATGCCTTCGGCTTTATCGTGCGGATATAAGGTTGGAATGTCCGTCATCAAATCGGCAACAAGTGTTTTTGTTACAGGCACAATGCCGTTTGTAGCCAATGTAGCTGCATCTTTCAATTGCTCGACGGTAAGACCTCCATACAATTTGCCGTTCTCAGAATCAGCTGGATCTGAAATGTCAGTCGCTTGCGAGATGTCTATTTTGTACACTTTCTTGATAACCGAAGCCTTGTTCGCATTGGTTGCATATTCGCCGTCACGTTCCAGCACCAGAAAGCTCGTGTTGCTGATTGCTGCAATTTCGCTGTTGGCTTGGAGATTGGCCTTGTCAATCAAATACGCGTATTGCTTGCTCGTTCCGCTTGCAATGTCGTAAGCCAGAATGCGCGTTACGACAGAGCCGGAAATGGCTGCCGAGGAAGGATTGTAGAGAGGAAATTGCATAATGCCCACCAATGTTTTGCCGTCAGGAGTGATTGCAAGGCCTTCCATGCCGCGGTTGGGTCTGCGCTTGGCAAATACGGAAGGGATTTTTCTGCCACCTTTTCCATTTCCGAAAGGATTAATGCGTTCGAGCGTGTTGCCGTTCGCGTCGAAATGCACCAGGTGCGGGCCGTATTCGTCGCTTACCCAAAATGTTCCATCAGCAGCCATTGCAAGGCCCTCAGAGTCAAGACCGTCCACGCTGTTTGGCAATGTATTTCCCATGACATCGAATGCTGTTTCGCCGCTGAACCCAAAGCCCGCAGGATTTGGCAAGCCATTTAAAAAAGCGCCCTTATCGTTTTTCAATTCAATGGTTTTTTCCAAAACAAGCTGATCACCGACGAGGCGGAACTTGCCAATTTGCGGCACGAAGCTGGGCGATGCAAATACTTTTGAGTTGGCAACATTACCGTCAATGTTTGGTCCGCGATCCGTCAGCAGATAAAACGCCATGTGGTCGTTTGGATCTTGAACGATTGCTGAGCCAAAGCCGCCATTGTAAACCTTCACACCATTTACTTCTGTTAGGATTTTCGAGCTGGACGCTTCCGCTTTTTCAGGATAGTTTTCCGTTGGTAATTCATGATCCGTACAGCTGCTTAAAAGCGCAGTTGCGGCAGCAAAGCTGAGGCAAGAAGATAAAAATTTTTTCATTGTAGCGAATTTTAGTTTTCAGTAAAACTACACCCGCGTATTTTATCAAAATGTTAAGATACAGGCGGTCTTTATGAACTTTATGTTATTCTCAAAACCCTGCGTAGTATGGTGAAGCCAGGTAGAATTCGTCTGCGTATATCAGTTAGCGTGCCAAAAACTTAACATTGCAAGCCGCAAACTAATAGTACTTTTGTTTAGAAATAACGCAAAAACTACTGACATCAGATGAAAGGTCAAAAAAAGGAACTGGCAAAAAGCATCGCCGAAACGCTTCAAGAAAAGTTGAAAAACCCTGAAAGCGAGGGTAAAAAATTAACAAAAGCCATTAAGAAGACGGCAAAAAGTCTTGCAGAAAAAGTGGTTAAGGTTTCTGTTAAGCAGCAGAAGAAGGAGGAAAAAGCAAAGGGTAAGCAGGATGCCGGAAAAGCAAACCACAAAGACGCAAAAAAAGAGAAAGTTGAAAGCGGTGCGGTAAGTGCCTGAATATAATAAAGTCTGGCAAGTCGCAACTTGCCAGACTTTCAATTTTCATATCAATTGAGATTAAGCCCCACAGCCAGCCCCACATACGGTTTGCCCTGATAAATCCAGACGCGCTTGTTGCCATTGGAGCCAGGCAATTGGTGTTATTGTCGGCTAAAATTAACATTTTGTTACAGATTGCGAGGTGACAGGACCAGGGCCGCCAATATTTTATCGGGAGGCACTAAAATTGTAACCTATCCTTTTTGGGATGACACAGGGAAAATAAACACCACTTATGGCAAGGATATTCATAACGGGCTCAGTCGATGGGCTTGGGCAGTTGGCGGCAAATGCGCTCGTGCACAAGGGCCATAGCGTGGTGCTGCACGCACGCAACGCACAGCGTGCAAAATACGGATTGGCAAAAGTGCCGGGTGCAGAATCGATACTGACCGGGGATTTGTCGAGCATTGAGGAAACAAAAGACTTAGCTTCAAAAGTCAATAAACTGGGCGCTTTTGATGCCGTAATCCACAATGCAGGCGTTTTTCAGGTTCCTGAAAACGAGCTTAGTCAGGACGGGCTGCCGCTTTTGCTCGCCGTCAACAGCATTGCGCCTTATGTGCTTACCTGTCTGATCGATAAGCCAAAGCGACTGATTTATCTCAGTTCGGGAATGCACAAGCAGGCTGACGCTGATCTGAATGGTTTAAAGTTGACTAAGCCAAGCGCAAGTTATTCGGATTCAAAATTTCATAATCTGGTTATGGCGATGGCCGTTGCCCGGCAATGGCCGAAAACTTACGCTAATGCCGTAGATCCGGGCTGGGTGCCAACAAAGATGGGCGGCCCCGGCGCACCCGATAATTTGGCCAAAGGCATTGAAACCCAGGTTTGGCTGGTGGGCAGCGATAGTCAATCGAAGGTCAGCGGGCAATATTTGCACCACAAAAAGCAAGACCGATATTTACGTCAGGCTGACGATGTGCGTGTTCAGGAAAAGTTTTTCTCTTTTTGCGAAGACGTGAGTGGCGTCAAGTTTCCCAGCGAGAGCTGATCTTTCAGAGCCGCCCCGCCCATTGTATTCCGCCCATGATATGACGCATCGCATTGGGATCGCTGAATGTTTGCGCATTATGGCCCAACGCAGTGTAAAACATTCTGCCGCGTGGCAGCTCGTGCGTCCATGATATGGGATGATCGCCATTCATTTTGCGCCAAACAGAACTGTATGATTGCTCATTTAAGCTGAGAAGAACTTCAAAACCCGGCTTGCCTCGGACATTTTGCTGAAAATTATACCATTCGTCTTCCTTATGCCAGTTTTTGGGCAGACCGTGGGTTGCCGGGTGCAATGCGGTTTCGGTAACCAGCTCAGCCTCGGGCATATGCGGCAAAAAAGTGTGATCGCGAAAAAATGTCCCCAGCAAGTTTCCATACCATTCCCAGCCGTGCTCGGTGTCAGACGCAGAGTGAATGCCCACATAGCCGCCGCCATTTTCCATATAGTTTTGAAAGGCCGCTTTTTGCTTATCATCAAAGATTTCTCCCGTTGTGGACAGAAAAATCACCACTTTAAAAGGAACGAGATATTTTGGATTAATGAATGCAGCATTCTCAGTTACATGCACTTCCCAGCCTTTATTGGCACATTCTTTCGTTAACGCCGCAATGCCGGGTTCAATGGAGTGATGCCTGAACCCGTCCGTTTTACTGAAAATAAGCACGCCTCCATGATTTGCTGCAAATGCAGACTCCGCATTGGCAGAAGAAACAGGGTTCCCCGAAAATAATGCCAGGTTTTTAATGGTAAATATCAAAACCAAGGCCGCAGTAAGAAAGACAGCAATCAGGATATAAACCGGCCATTCAGACGGACGAAGCTGAATATTTGTGTGAGATATTTTCATATTAAAGCATTTGCGCGGATCAGTTCAATCTTCTTGCCCAACACAATCTTTTCACTTAACACGAAATTAATCGGACGCGTGTTACCGCCAGGTTAAGTTCTGCCCGCGGATGTAAAGAATGTGTCATTTAAGTGCGGGCTTAACAGCAATTTAAAGTTCTGGTTACATCATGGAAATATGCGGATGGTAGATTTATGGATTAATCTCAACTAATCCGTGACTGTATGAAAGGCAATGCTACGATCAATCGCCGCAAATTTTTGGAACGCTCTGTAATGGGAGCGGGAGGAGTCATTCTTTCAACCGTGCTGGTGGGGAGCTGCACCGATCACAACATTCCCGATCCCAATGATCCCAATCAAAACGGTAGCTTCGACTACAACGTAGCCAGTTTTGACCCGACAGACAGTCAAATGATCCTTTGGACAAGAGTATCCCCCGCAAATGGATCTTCACAAAAAGTGACATTGACCTATGATCTGGCGACAGATGCCGGTTTTACCAAAATCATCAAAACGGAAATGCTGGATGCTTCGGTTAATGATGATTATACGGTGAGTGTGGATATCAGCGGCTTGAAGTCGAACACCAAATATTATTATCGGTTTGCGATCACCAATGCGAACATCATTTCGCCAACGGGTGAAACCAAAACGCTGGCAAAGGCCGGGGAGACGGATGAGGTGAAGCTTGCCGTGTGTTCGTGTTCCAATTATCCTGCCGGTCTGTTCAATGTTTACGGCGCAATCGCGGCTTCCGACGCAGATGTGGTTTTGCATTTGGGTGATTACATTTACGAGTATGGCGCTGGTCAGTATGGCTCCAATCCGGACACGATCGCGCTGAAACGCCTTCACTTGCCGGCCAACGAAATCTTGTCGCTGGACGATTATCGCACGCGTTTCAAGCAATATCGCAGCGACCCGCAATTGCAGCTCGCGCACCAGAAGAAACCTTTCATTTGTGTGTGGGACGACCATGAAGTTGCCAATGATGCTTTCAAAGATGGCGCGCAAAATCATAACCAGAACGAAGGCGATTTCCAGGCCAGAAAAGAACGTGCGATCAAAGCCTATCACGAATACATTGGCGTGCGAACGCTCGTTGACGCGAAAATTTACAGAAGCTTTTCGTTCGGCAATATCCTGGATTTGCATATGCTCGACACCCGCATTATCGGACGCGACAAGCAGCTTGCTTATGCCAATTATTTTACCCAGTCAGGTCTGGATGCTGTCGCCTTTCAAAAAGACTGGCTGAATCCAAACCGGACAATTCTCGGAAAAGAGCAGCTTAGCTGGCTTGGATCAGCCATAGGTGCGGGCAAAGGCGCATGGCAGGTTTTGGGACAACAGGTTTTGATGGGAAAAATGTATGTTCCTGCTGAACTGCTGCTCGCAATCGTGCAAATTGTAGGTGAGGTGGACGCAGCGGGTTCTGCAAGTCCTGCCACATTCAAAATGTTCCAGACGCTTCTACTTCAATTGACGCAAATCAAAGGTCGTCTTTTGGCCAATGATCCAACATTGACACCGCAGGAAATTGCACGCGTTCAAACAGTGCTTCCTTACAATCTGGATGCCTGGGACGGTTATCCGGTTGAGCGTGAAATCGTGTATGCATTGGCCAAAGGCAAGAAGCTGATCGCGCTGTCGGGCGATTCACACAATGGCTGGTATTCGCAATTAAAAGCAAATGATAAGAGCGAAGCAGGCCGCGAACTGGCTACATCCTCAGTGACTTCACCCGGTTTTGAAGAATATCTTGGTGCCGATCCGGCTTCCCTGGGCGGCTTCGAGCAAGCGCTTGCATTGCTGGTTGACGACCTGCAATATCTGGATGCGTCCAGAAGAGGATATGTGATGGCCAAGTTTAGCGTGAGCCAAATCGTGAGCGAATGGCGCTACGTTTCCACAATTACATCACCAACCATCGCAACAACCGTTGGACATTCCGAAACCATTACAGCATAGTTTGATTGCTTTTCTGAGAATCATTAACAACTAATTACATAAATATGAAGCGATTTTTTTCTACCAAGAAATGGAGGGTTGCCCTTATTGCCGCATGGATATTCGGCATAAGTGCGCACGTATTTGCTCAAACTCAGCCACCCGCGCAACCGTTACCGTTTTCATTTACTCAAATAACAGGATCGACGCTTCCCGATGGCGTTGGTGTGCACCGTTTTGGCACGACGAGCGCCGCCATTCCAACGACCAGAACAACCAGTCCGGCAAACGGCGACCTGCCTTACCTGACCGGCGCAACGGCTGGCGGATGGCAAAACGCAGGAACTAATGGAGAAAACGGAATAGCGATTCTGGCCTCCGGCTCCAATGCTGCCGGTGCGGTGGTCATCTCGATCAACACATTGGGAAAAACGAATGTCCTGGTGGAATGGACCGCCCGAACGATCCAGCAACAAGCCAGCAGGGACAACAGTCTGGCCTTACAATACAGGATCGGGGACACTGGCGATTTTTCGGATTTGGGCACAGCTGCTGATGTTTATTCCACTGCAGGAACAACGGCAGGCACTTCCGCCACGTTTTCCCTGACGCTTCCAGCGGCCCTTGAAAACCAGAATCTGGTGCAGTTGAGATGGGTTTACTGGGAATCATCGGTTGGCACGACAGGCAGTCGCGACCGCATTGCATTGGATGATGTTACGATTGGAGAAAGCGTTTCTGGACCAGATGTTATAGCGCCCGTAATCAGTTCGCTTTCACCGCAGGATGATGCTGCAAATGTCCAGTTAACAACGGATCTGGTGCTTACCTTTTCTGAAAATGTTGTTAAAAAGACAGGCGCATTCACCATTACCAACACAACCGATAACACTACGCAAGTGATTGATATACAATCGGCTAATGTTGTGTTGAGTAATCAGGTTGTGACCATTTCGGGTGTTACTTTGGCAAATAGCAAGTCATACTCGGTGACTTTATCGGCGGGCGCTTTCAGTGACGCAGCTGACAATGATTTCGCCGGAATTACCGATCCTGCAACCTGGAACTTTACAACCATTGCAGCACCAGGAGCGACAACAAAAATTAGTGCAATCCAGGGAAGCGGACAGCTGGCTGCACTTACCGGAGATTACACAATTGAAGGCGTGGTTACGCGCACGTTCATCGGGGCCACCGGTCTCAATGGTTTTTATGTGCAAGAAGAAGATGCGGATGCAGACGCAGATCCTGCCACATCAGAAGGCATATTTGTTTTCAATGTTGCCGCCGATCCAGTGGGCGTCGTGACGCCAAATCAAGGCGACAAAGTGAACATAACGGGCACGGTCGTCGATTTCGTGAGCACGACGAGCGGTGTAACAACGCGCTTGACTGAGTTGAAAACATTGACCAACTTCACAAATCTGGGACCTGCGACATTGCCTACGCCGGTTGCCATCCAATTGCCGGTTGCAAATGTTGCCGATTTGGAAAGATATGAAGGAATGCTGACTGAACTAAGCGCCGCAACGGGAAACCTGACAGTTACAGAATTTTTTGAGCTGGGCCGTTATGGACAAGTTTTGCTTTCTGCGACGGGTTCAGGTGACCAGGCCGGGACGGATGCTCGCCTCGACCAGTTCACACAGTTCAATGCGCCTGATGCCAGTGCATACAGTGCTTATCTGGCTGAAAACGCAAAACGGCAAATATTGCTTGACGATGGCAGCACGCGTCAAAACCCGGACCCGATCATCTTCGGACGCGGCGGTAATCCGCTGAGCGCTTCCAACACATTGCGTGGTGGCGACCAGGTTACCAGCATTCTCGGGATTTTGGACGAGCGTCTGGAAGGTTACCGAATCCAGACCGCAACCGGCGTGAATTTCCTTCCATCAAATCCCCGTCCTGTAACCCCGCCCGCATTAACAGGCGGCCCCGTTTCGGGATCTCCTACACTTACCGTGGCGAGTGCAAACGTGCTCAATTACTTTGTAAATCTGGATGCGAGCGGTGATCTTTATCGGGGAGCCAACACGGCCGAAGAATTTACCAGACAAAAAGCGAAAATCATCAAAGCATTGATCCGGTCGGGTGCGGATTTGATCGGGTTGATGGAAATCCAGTACAATGGCAACACGACGACAACCGCGCTTGAAGATCTGGTAAACGGACTAAATGCCGATCCTGAATCCAGTGCTGATTATGCGTTCATAAATCCCTCAACGGCCAATGGTCCCATTTCAACGGACGCCATTACAGTCGGAATCGTTTACAAAATCGGAAAAGTAACGCCCAAAGGCAATGCGGCCATACTGACGACAAGCGCTGCATTTGATCTGGTTGGTCGCAGACCGCTGGCGCAGACATTTACACAAAATACAAACGGTGAGGAGTTTACGGTGGTTGTCAACCATTTCAAATCAAAAGGATCGAGCTCGGGAGGAGAAGGAGACGCGGATGCAGGTGACGGGCAAGGTTTTTCAAATGGAACGCGCAGCCGACAAGCAACAGACCTGGCAAACTGGCTTGCATTGAAACCAACCGGCAGCATTGATCCCGATTATTTGATCTTAGGAGATTTGAACGCATATGCAAAGGAAGAACCGCTAACAATTTTGCAAACAAAAGGATATCAAAACCTGCTCCCCGCAACTTCCTATTCCTATGTTTTTGACGGTCAGATCGGTTCATTGGATCACGCATTGGCCAGCGTTTCTTTGAGCAGGCAGGTGACCGGTGCGGCCAAATGGCACATAAATGCAGACGAGCCAAGTGTGATGGACTACAACACCGAGTTCAAATCACCAGGCCAGGTTACCAGCCTCTACAATGCAGACCAGTTCAGATCTGCTGACCACGATCCTGTGCTCATCGGTTTGAGTTTGGACAAAGCCTTGCCGGTAACCTACATTTCGTTCAATGGAACTGCTTACGAACAAGCAGTTGAATTGATCTGGAAAACGGCAAATGAACAAGATAACATGGGTTTTGATGTGTTGAAAAGTGTCGATGGCAAACACTTTGAAAAGATCGGCTTTGTAGCCGGTCAGGCGACGACAAGCCAGGTCAGCGATTACAAGTTCAAGGACATTGAAGTGCAGCCGGGACAAATTTATTATTATCAATTGAAACAAAATGACTTCAAAGGCACTTCTGAGCTTTCAAGAATCATCACTGTCAAAACTCCTTCAAACGCATCAAATTATGCAGTTTACCCAAATCCTAACCAGGGAATTTTTACACTGTCGGCTCAGAACGTGGATATTAAGTCAGTCAAAATGTATTCAATAACAGGCCAGCTGGTTAGCGCATCTGTGTCGAATACAGAGGGAGCACATACGTTAACAATAAAAGCGAAGGGCGCCTTAACGCCTGGCTTGTATTACATTCAATTTACAGCAAACGGACTGGATAATCACAATGTAAAGTTGATCGTGAGATAGGTAGCGAATAGCAATGAATCAAAATGGGCTGCACAATTGTTTTTGTGCGGCCCATTTTTTTCGGTTAGAACCAGGGTATAAACTTTTTTTGACAAAGTAAATTTCTAATAATTACTATGTTTCAATGTCCCCGTAGAAATAAACTGGCTTACGGCCTGATTAACTTCCTGGTTTCGCTCTACAAATCCCATATGCCCTGCGGGCTGCAATGTCACAAGCTTTGAGCCTGGGATTTTCTGGTTCATGATGACGCTTGCGTCGAGCTTGGTCAGGCGGTCTTTATTTGCACCAATGATCAATGTAGGAATTTCGATTTCAGGAAGCGTGCTCGTGGCATCATACTCGAACATTGCCAAAACACCCCTGCCCGTCACCGCAGGCGGAGCCATGGCGGCGAGATAACTGGCAAAATCCAGCTGCTTGCCAGTTTGTGTTCCCGCAAAAGTCAGAAATCTCGTCATGATCAACATGTTGCCATTGAAATAGCTCATCCATCTGCTTAGCCACAATAATGGTGATAATATGACCATTAACCAGCAAATCGGCTTTAATACGGAGTTTTGAATCTTCGGCAGAATGCTGCTCAGAATGGCTGTTTTCGTTGGGTTTGTGAATGTCGTGTGTTCCAGAATGATGCCTTTGATGTTGGACAGTTTGTGCTTGTAAACCTTGCAAAAAGTCAGGATCGTCATTCCGCCCATGCTGTGTCCCCACAAAATCGGATCTTTCGCACCCGACTTTTCAATGACCGCATCGAGATCGGCAGCAAGCTTTTCCAAACTGAAATCTTTGTTTTTAGCCCGTTTCGATTTGCCCAAACCCGGGTGATCCATGAGAACAAGATGGTAAGTGCTTGCGAAGTATTTTTTCTGATAATACCATTGCATGCTGTTGGAATTCCAGCCGTGGATGAAGACAATGGTCTGCTTGCCTTTCACTCCTCCCTGCTCAATGTTGATCACACTTCCGTCGGGTCTTTCCAGTTGGACCTGGTCGTCAAAGCGCTCAGCCGTTGGTTCTTCGACGCCTTTGGCGCTTTTGCTTAAAAGCATGCGTATCAGGGTTTTTCCAAAAATCAGGAAAACAAGCAAAGCAATCGCGCCGATGAGGCAGCGCTGGGCGTAGTCGTAATCGCCGATGATATCGTTATGTAAATACCATTCGCGGACCAGATAAATTTCAAGGCCCAAAAAGGCGATCGTGAAGAAGTTCGTTAAAATTAACGCAAGAAGTAAAACCGGCATACAGCTGTGGTGGATTAAACTAAATTTTTCCACGCATAGCGAATATCATTCCAGAAGTGCTGAAATGAGCTTTACGACTCGTAATGTTTATTAATATTTCACATACTCATTCGAAAATGAGCCGTCGTCGAAAAGGTCAATAATGGCATAACCCGGGCTGGTTTCCTTGTATTTTCCCATCCAATAATTTCCCGAAACAGCGCCATTGCAGCAGTAGGTAACCTTGTTGTAATTCACGCGGTCGAGCAGGTGAATGTGGCCGCTTACTGCAAGTTTTACATTGTCGTGCTTGTCGAAAAGTTTCACAAGCCGCGCGGCGTCCATGTGCATCCAGCTGCCGGGCACCACCCATTTGCCGTCTTTCAGATTATCGCCATCAAAGAAAACGCAGGCTGAAAGTATGGGAATGTGTGACGCAACAAGCACCGGAACGTGCGCGGGCGTGTCGCGCAGGTCATCTTTCAACCATTCAAACTGCTCCTCATCGAGATTAGCCAGATAACCCGTTCCCTCGGGGCGAGACTGCACGCTGTCCAGAACAATGATATGCCAGCCGTTTTTGTCAAAACTAAAATAAGGACGGGCGACTTTTATTTCGTCCATTGCCCGCTTTTTCCCATCGCCGAATGTGCCCGGCTCGGGATGCCAAATGTCGTGATTTCCGATGCATGAAATCGTCGGAATGCTGTTTTCAGAAGATGTAATGTGGTGATAAAGCTGCCATTCTTTCAAAGATTTCTCCTTTGAAACGCTGTGAGAGCCCATTACCGAGTCACCCGTATTGAGAATAAGATCAGGCTTAACGGGCAGATTCTGAACATGGTGCAGGCATTTTTCAAAACTTCGCCCGGCCCACAAGTGGGGCTGAATGTGAATGTCGGTGAGGTGGGCGATGCGGAGTGCGCGCTTCGGCTGCAAGGGTTTTGCTTCCGTGATGTTTGACAGGGAAAACCCACCTGCGGCTATCCCAAGGGTTTGCAAAAGTTTCCTTCTTTGCATATGACAAAGTCATGTTTTACAAAGGTGTCGCTATGCGCCGAGTTGGGTGTTATGTGTGCATTATCAAATTGTGATCGTATCGACCTGACGCTGCACATCCGTATCCTCAAAATGCTCGATCTGGTTCGTCAGTTTTGGAATGTTCAATATGTACATGATCAGCCAGGCGAATGCCAGCAAAACAACGAACAGGAAAAAAGTCACGTCCCAGCTGAAATTTTCCTTCATTGGCCCTATCAATGTTGCGCCGACCATTGAGCCGAGCGAGCCAAGCGTCATGTAAAAGGTAAACTGGCTGGCGGAAACTTTTTTGGAACAACATTGCATGGCGATAGCATAAACCCCGATCTTGGCAAATGCGTTGAGCCATCTGTAAACGATGATGAAGCCGTAAAGGAACGTGCTGTTTTCCCAAAGAGATTTTGATAAAATGAGCGCGCTCGTGATGGACATGATCAGGAAAAAGTAAATGCCGATCATGCGCTTTTTTCCAAAACGTTCGATCAGATAACCGCCGATGAGCAATCCTGCAATGCCGCCGATCAGGTCAGCGGTTGCAAAAGCCTGCGAATACAATGTGTTTGTCCAACCCGTAATTTTGACGGCAAAAATGGGAAGCAATGTTTCAAAATAATTATAAGAACCCATGGAAACGAACATTAATGCAGCCACAAGCAGCGAATCCTTTAATCTGAAAAGACTGTACAAGGACGTTAAAATCGTCGACCATTTTGTGACCTGCAAGGTCTGATTTTGCGAAGAAGCAACGCCTGGTCCCCATGGCAGGAGTTTTTCTTCCGGCTGCTCGCGAAGCAAAATCGGAACGATAGTCATTAACCCGATCATGGCAGAAATGGTCAGAATCGCAGCGGTGAAGCCATACACGTTCAAGATCCAGCTGCCGACAGCTAAGGCCAGCGAACTGCCGATCATTCTCGCGCCTCCCATGAATCCGTTTGCCCGCGCCTGTTGGTGGTCTGCCAGCACATCCACGGCCATTCCGTCTGTGGCTGCATCCTGCAATGCGCCACAGAATGAGGCTATGAATGCTGCAACCATCAGTAAATCAAGGTTTTGCAGCGGTTCGGGCACAAAAGCCAATGCAATGAAGCTGGCTGTTAACCCGAGTTGTGCACCGATGACCCACGGCCGTTTTCTGCCCATGGGTAAATACGCATAGCGGTCCATCAATGGTGCGGCGACGAATTTGAATGTCCAGGGAAGGGAACAAGCCACCGCAAAGCCGCCGATCTCGGTTGGCGTTTTGCCCTGCATGGCCAGCCATGCGGGAATGCCCACAAAGAGCATTCCCATATGCAGCCCTTCGGCAAAATACAATGCGATGAAATTGGCATAACGCAAATTCGTATTTTCCGATAAGGCGGGTATTTTTTTGCTCCTCATAAATTAGTAACTGCGATTTCAGAAAATAGGAACATTGGTAAATTGGTCGGGCAGGGGAGCGGGCACATTCGGGTTGGTGGCTATTTCACTTTGCGGATAAATGAACCGCTGCGGTTTGCGGCTGCCAACGTATAACGGAATGGGTAACTGCACAACGGGAGTGGCTTTCGCCAGCCGCCGATAATCGTTGAAAGCCTCATATTGCATCAAAAAGATCATGTAACGCTGTGCAATGATCTCAAAAAGCAGTGCTTGCTGAACCGTCGCTGCCTTTGTTGCATTCGCAAGACCAGTTCCCGAAAAATCAGTCAATGAGTAAGGCTCATATTTTCGCCCTGCGGATGGCAATGTTGCGCCGTTGAGATAACCTTTGGCCAATCCGTCGCGGACTGCATTCAATGCAACAAGCGCTTCCGAAGTTGCGTTTTTCCGTGCTTGCGCCTCCGCAATGATTAGTTCGTTTTCATAGAAAGTTAAAATCGGGTGTGACGAACTTGCCGTAAAAGCGCCGTCGGTTGTGTTGGCATCGAGACTGCCTGGCGCGATGATTCCCGTTTTGAAATAATGGTTGTAAAGCGCAGTTTCATCCGTTTTCAAATTAGCCGATGCAATGCGGGATTGCATTAATTTGGGC
The DNA here is from genome assembly GCF_021390515.1 of Dyadobacter sp. CY326. GTDB lineage: Bacteria > Bacteroidota > Bacteroidia > Cytophagales > Spirosomataceae > Dyadobacter. Next base: position 153,661 of record NZ_JAJUXI010000008.1, on the reverse strand, counting down.
AAGTAGGCTCCGTCAAAACCGGTGTCTCCCGCACGATTAACGCGGAAGAAATCATAATTCTGGTTCATATCAACGCCCAGACTGGTGCCATGCGGAATGAGCATGTCCGCTGCCTGCCTTTTAATGCCTTTGGCAGCACTGGCAATTGCATTATCATATTCTGCAGTGTGCAGATAAAGCCTGGCTTTGAGTGTGTTAGCGGCAGCTTTCCATTTGCTTACATCTCCTTTGTACAAAAAATCCTTTGGTGCAAAAGCCAGTCCGGCCGGAGCGGAAAGGTTCGTTATTGCATCATCCAGCGTGGTTTGAAGCGCTTTGTAAATGTCCGCTTGTTTGTCAAAAGCCGGTGTAGGATAATTTGTTTCATCAAATGCCTGGCTGTAAGGCACATCGCCATAAAGCGAAGTCGCTTTGGCAATGACGAGCGCTTCCAAAACCTGACCGACGCCTTTGGTCCATTTGTCACCAACTGCATCCGCCTTAACCTGGATCAGGCGTGCCTGGCTGGCCACAGGATACAGCACATTCCAGCTGAAACTTTGGGACGAAACAATGTATTGCCCAAAACCCTGATGCGCCCGCGACAAGCCAGCGAGTTCGCCCGCCCACATGGAGGCGATGCGCACATCGGTGTCTTCGTGCAACATCGACACGCCCAGCTCGGTGCCGGCAAGCAATGTTGCCACGTCCACATCAGTTACTGCATTGGGGTTATTTTGAATGTCGGGCTGATCGAAACTTTGCTCGCAGCTTCCCAGAACCTGGGCCAATATCAGCGCCAGCATTATTTTAATTGCAAATATTTTTTTCATTTTCTAAATGTTGTGGATCTCAAAAGTTTCGCTTTCCCGTTTTTGGGACTGGATTAATACATAATGCGCACGCTGAACAGAACCGACTTCGTATTTGGGTTGGTAAACCAGTCCTGGCCGCGCGAAAGTCCGGCGCCGGAAATGTTCACTTCCGGATCAGTGCCTGTGTATTTGGTCCACAAAACCAGATTGCGACCCGTGAGACTGAAATCTACATTGGACAAATGGGTGAAGCGGCGGAATGCTGCGCTTTTCAAACTATAAGTAAGCGTGATCTCACGCAAACGCGATGCGCTGGCGTCCTCTACAAACTGTTTGTAAGAAGCTGAGGTCGAAGCCGTTCCGCGTCCTTGCCACCAGGCTTGATTAATGGCAACCGGCCCTGCGCCAAAATCCTTGATCTGTCCCTGAAAAGCTGTTCCTTCTGCAATGGTGTTGCCATTCACATCTTTCAGGCCACCCGCCGGTGCGATCACCGTGTGCCCCTGATCGTCATGCGTTCCAAAATTATAGAGCGAACCACGCGTTCCGTTAAAGAAATCGTTGCCCGCAATGCGGTCGAACAGCACGAAAAGAGACAGGTTTTTATATGCGAATGTGCTTCCTAATCCGCCGCGCCATTTCGGGTTTGGATCTCCGATGATCTCATTTTGCGTGCCGGCCTGCGGGAATCCGTTTGCGTCCAGGGCATAAGCGCCTGATTCATTTTTAAGAAAATCGGTCGAATAGAAAATGCCAAAAGGCTGCCCGGGAATCAGGGAAGAATTTTGCATGTAACTGTCGGGCAAAGTGTAAACCGAGGCGCCTGCCAGCGAAATTACATTGCTGCGATTAAGCGAAAAGTTCGCCGATAAATTCCAGTTGAAATCACCTTTTGAGAGCAGATTAGCACTCGCGTCCAGTTCCAAACCTTTGTTAGAAAGTGCAGCTGCATTGACATTGCGAATGGTGTAGCCCGTGCCGCTCGGAACATTCAATGCCAGAATTACGTCCTTGGTCCGGTTGCTGTAACCTGTGGCTGAAAACGTAATTTTATTATTCAAAAAACGCAGATCCACGCCAATTTCGGACTCGGACTTGCGTTCAGGCCGCAGCAAATCATTGCCGGCCGTGGTGCTGCGAACATATCCGCCGCCATACAATGCGCTGGCCGATGCAATTCCACGGGTGAATGTATCTCCATAGGATGCCGGCCCGAAAGTCGTGAAGTTTTGATAAGGTTGCGGCTGAATTCCTACTTGCCCCCAGGTCACTCGCAGTTTACCGAAACTCAGGAACGTGCTGTGATCCAATGCACTCAGCTTGGTAAATTGCCACGCCAACGCAGCCGACGGGAAGAAGAAACTGTTTTTGGTTTTAGAGCCAAATGTTGATGCGCTCTCGTTCCGGCCGGTAAGCGTTAGAAATAGCATATTATATGCCTGCAATTCGGCCTGAGCATAATATGCGTAAGTTCGGATGAGCGAATTATAGTTGTTCGCCGTCAGATTGGAATTCAGCGCATTGGTCAGGATATCCGGTGCCGTCGGAACAATGAGATTGCTGATTGCGCCCGAAAGTGTGGCGCGTCTGCGGCTGTTGTAATTGACGCCTAGCAAAAATGAACCGCCAAATTGATTGTTGAATGTTTTACTGGCGGTTGCAAACACATCGGTGTTGAACTGCTTTTCCGAAATCCAGTTTTTAGACAAAAAACCATTTGTATACAAGGCGGAGTTTCTCGCAAACCGTTCTAAACGATTATCCGTAAAGTTATCCACGCCGGAGCGTCCTGTAATGTTGAGCCACGAAACGGGTGTAATGTCGAGCTGTAATGTTCCGATAAGCCTGTCCACGTCACTCGTATTGGTGTTGTTATTGATATTCCAAAGCGGGTTTGAGTAAATGGTGCTCAAATCTTTCCCCAAAGGATTGCGATAGGAAACATGCGCATTGTTAAAAACTTGTCCGGCTGGATCGGTGAATGTTCCGGTGGAATGCGTGTTATCAAAATCCGGAGGCGTCCGCAAGCCGCCCAGCATGATTCCTTCCACGTTATCGCCTTCCTGGACGCGGGAAGACTGCATTTTGGTATAACCCACATTGGCCGAAGCCCTGAGCCAGTTTGTAAGTTGACTCCCCACATTGACCCGGGCAGTGTTTCGCTTGTAATTACTGAAAGCCTTGATAACGCCATCCTGATTGAGATTGGAATAACTGACCATAAAATTTGATCTGCTATCACCGCCGCTGATGTTCAGGCTGTTATCCGTGAAGTGCCCGGTTTGAAATACGTCTTTGGTATGATCGTAAGTGCTTGCGTCATTCTTTCCGCCATGCGGATTGGCAGCTGTGCCGGGCGCAATGGCATAACGGCTTGTGCCGTCCGGAAAAACGACCACGCCCTGGTAACCAGGAGCAGCCGGGTCACTAATGTAAGTGTCGGCCCCGCCGGATCGGCTCGCGATCAGATCGCCAAAACTGTTCCGATTTCCTTGCTGGTAAAGCCCGGCAGTCCCTTGTCCATATGTACGTTGCAAAGCCGGCATCTTGTTAACCCGGTCGAAAGAAACAGCGGATTTGAATGTAATGTTGACCTTGCCGTTTGAATCTTGTCCTTTTTTGGTCGTGATCACGATAACGCCGTTTGCAGCCCGCGTTCCCCATAAAGCTGCCGCGGAAGCGCCTTTCAAAACCTCCATCCGCTCAATGTCTTCGGGATTGATGTCATTAATCCGCGATTGTTGGATGATGCCATTGTTTGCCGCTGTCCCCGCATTGTCGCTGGCGTTGCTTACGGGCACTCCGTCAATGATAAACAATGGCTGCGCATTGCCATTGATCGTGTTTTGGCCTCTGATCTGGATGTAAGCGCCTGAACCCGGATCGCCGCCGTTGCGCGTGATAAGCACTCCGGATGTCTTTCCGCTAAGTCCCGTGAGCAAGCTCGTCTCGCCGGACCGCGCAATTGTTTTTCCTTCCAATGTGGATACGGATGAGGCGAATTTGTCGCGCTCTCCCTTTTGGCCAAGCGCTGTAATGACAACTTCATTAAGTTCTTCCGGATTGGGAATGAGCGAGATGTCAATGATGGTTCTGCCGGAAATCGGCTCTTCGATGGTTTGCATGCCAATGGCTGAAAAAATCAGTGTGGTTGCTGATGACGGAATGCTGAGTTTGAATGTTCCGTTTGCATCCGTAACAGTGCCGTTTGTTGTGCCTTTTACCTGAACCGAGGCTCCCGGAAAAGCTTCACCAGTCTCACCCGTGCGCACTGACCCGGTAATTTGGCCGGTCTGCTGTGCATGAAGCGCTGAGACGCTGATACAAACAAATAAGAAAGATAACAGTAATGTTTTAACCATGTTGCGATGAAGAATATGAGGATTAGTTGAAGAAAAAATCTTGTGATGCCGGTGAGGACCTGATTTTGGGGCATCTTGGAATGGGGGAATAGCGCATGTAACTTTCTACTAAATAAGAATGCCAAAGATTACAAATTCAAGCAATTACAACTTTTGTGTTTGACTTCATAGGGTGTGTTATTAAAATGAGATTAAGCCAAAATTAAATTGCTTATAAAATAATCCATTGTGACCGCGCTGTCGTAGATGGGTTCAAACCATTGTTCACATTAATCAAAGAGCTTATGAAAATTCTCAACAATTCACTCAGGCACCTTGCAATTGCTGCCTCATTTGCATTGGCCTTATTCATCACCGCCTGCGAAGACCACCGCGTTCCGCCAACGCAACAAACACTTCCCGACAGAATTTTTTACGCATTGTCGGACAACAACCAAATCCACGAAATTAATGTACGTAATACGTCTACACCCATCCGTACGATCACCGTTGAGGGACTTGTAGGCGGCGATGTACTGGCAGGAATCGATTTTCGTCCTGCTACCGGTCAGCTGTATGCGATCAGCACATCAAGCAACCTTTACCATATCAACATTAAATCTGGCGATCAATCTGGCAAGGCGACACGTGTAGGCGCATCGCCAATCGCAACCGCATTGAATGGCGGAAGCATTGGTTTTGACTTTAACCCGACTGTGGATAAGATCCGCGTTGTAACTACCACCGGACAAAATCTCCGCGTGCATCCTGAAACTGGTGCAGTCGTTGCAAATGATGGTCCGTTAAATGGCCCGGCTAGTCCGAAAGTGGGAGCTGTTGCATATACGAACAGCCGTGCAGGCGTTACTGCGGCTCCTGCCGGTGCGGGCACTACACTATATGACATTGATGCGGAAGCGAATGTGTTGTACACACAAAATCCGCCAAATGCGGGCACACTTGTGCCAGTTGGTCCTTTGGGATTGGATATTACGGAAGTGGGTGGCTTTGACATTTCGCCTGACGTAAATGCAGCTGACGTTTACCCGATTGCTTCTGTGAAATTTGACGGAAAATGGGAGCTGGACTTTGTAAATCTTGCTACGGGCGAGCTTCAAAAATTGGGTGACCTTCCTGCGGGCGTAAACATTACGGGAATTGCAATTCCTTCAATGCCTGTTGCTTATGCATTGGACGGATCGAATAACCTGAAAATATTTAACCCAACCAATGGTGCCGAATATGGTACGAAAGCAATTTCGATTCCAGGTGTAACATTAGAAGGCATTGACATTCGCCCTGTAAATGGCAAACTATATGCATTAGGTGGCAACAGCAAAATATACGGAATTGACCTGGGAAGTGGAGTTGCAACGGAAATCGCAGGTCTTGCTGATGCGATGGGCAATGCGATAACCCTTAGCGGAACACGTTTCGGAGTGGATTTCAACCCTGTTGCTGACAGGCTGCGTGTGGTGAGCGATAACGGTCAAAACCTGCGTATCAACGTTGAAAATGGCGTTACAATTGTTGATGGCGCATTGCTTCTAGGTGCTGCGACTCCTTCAATCACGGCAGTAGCTTATACCAACAGTTACCCAGGCGTTACGGCTGCGACAGGCACAACGCTTTATGACATTGACAGCCAATCGAACACGATTCACGTTCAAACGCCTCCGAATGCAGGAACGCTTCAACCAGGCAAGCCGCTTGGTGTAGATGTTGATGCAGCGATTGGTTTTGACATTGGAAATTTCACAGGCACGGGTTACGCGATTTTCACAGTAGGCGGCTCAACAGGCTTCTACACCGTGGATGTAGCAACCGGCGCGACGCAACTGAAATATGCATTCAGCACGCCAGTCAAAGGGCTTGCAACAGGTTTTGGTTTGTAAGATTTTTGGAGTGAATTAAAGTGAGCAGGCAGCCAGAGATTTGGGCTGCCTGCTTTTTTATGAATGGTGCACCAGTTCTTTTTCAATCTGCTTTTCTCCCCATCCCTTCAAATATTCGATGAATGGAATGAGCTCCTTTCCAACATCTGTCAATGTATATTCTACTTTTGGCGGCACTTCCAGATACACTTTCCGACTGATGAGATTATCAGCTTCCAGCTCCCGCAGCGTTTGTGTGAGCATTTTGGTTGTGACATCCGGCATTGTTCTGCCAAGTTCTCCATATCGCAAAATCGAATGCTCGTGCAGATACCACAAAATCCGGCCCTTATATTTTCCTCCTATCCGCCTAAATGCGTAGTCCACCGAGCAAGTTGGCATATCAGGGCATTCTTGATTATTTTTTTTCATTTTAAATCATTGATAATCAATAACACAATCTTTTCAGTCCGTAAGATACAAAAAAGTACATACTTGACGCAAGCATCTGTATATTCTAGCTTTGTAGCTCAATCAAATTATAGATTAGAAATGAGCTTAAAATTAGAAAATAAAGTTGCCGTGGTTACCGGCGCATCCAAAGGGATCGGTGCCGGAATTGCAAAATCCTTTGCAAAAGCGGGTGCCAAGGTTGTGGTTAATTATTCGTCGAGTAAGGAGCTGGCGGATAAAGTCGTCAATGAAATCACCGAAAATGGTGGCACTGCAATTGCCGTGCAGGCGGATATTTCAAAGTTTGCCGACATCAAGAGACTATTTGATGAAACGATAAAATCGTTCGGTCAGCTGGATATTTTGGTAAACAATGCAGGTGTGTTTAAAATTGAAATGCTGGATGGTATTACAGAGGAAAGTTTCCATTTGCAGGTCAACACACATTTAATGGGACCGATTTTGAGTATTCAGCAAGCTGTCAATTTGTTTGGTGAAAATGGCGGAAGCATCATCAACATTAGTTCAACGGTGAGCCAAAACCCAATCCCGGGCGTCATGGTTTATTCTGCGGCAAAAGCGGGCATCGACAATGTAACCAAAACATTGGCCAAAGAACTTGGCCCTAAAAACATTCGGATCAACACCATTGCGCCGGGTGTTACAGACACGGAGGGAAATCACGAAATGGGAATCATTGGCGGCGATATTGAAAAACAAATGCTTCCATTAACACCATTGGGGCGTCTTGGCCAGCCCGCAGACATTGCGAAAGTTGCAGTCTTCCTGGCCTCAGATGAAGCAGGCTGGGTCACTGGCGAGCGGATAACCGTTTCGGGCGGCCTTTTGTAAGTCTTAAAACATAAAAGGTGCTGCCTGTCGCGGGCAGCACCTTTATACTATAAAAATCCGTAGATCAACTCAATCTATTGCCGCGACCTGTCCCTTATTGGTTTCATCTTCGATCACTTCGCGGATTGCAGGTTTCGTCCCAGGCTGGCTGTCGTCTTCCCCCAGTAAAATTCCCCAGGGATTCAGGCCACTTACGCGGTCAAAAATCACTTTGAAAATAGCAATGACCGGAATAGACAGGAACATGCCGGTAATTCCCCAAATCATTTCCCCAAGCACCAGCCCGATCAGGGCAACGAGCGTGTTAATCTTCACTTTCGAACCCACAATTTTTGGCATAATGTAATTGCTGTCAACCAAATGGATGGCCACAATTGCAATGGAAACGAATATCAGCTGACTCGTTCCTGCCGTTGCAAACGAGATCAGGCTGGCCAGCAGCAAGGCGGTCAGAATGCCAATGTATGGGATCAGATTCAAAATCCCGGTGATAAGTCCGAGCAAAAATCCGTACTTTACGCCAAGCAGCCAGAAGGCAATGCAGGATAAGCCCGTGACCAAAAGCATTTGCAGGAAAAGCCCGAAAATGTACTTTTTGACAATATATTGGATCTGACTAACGATGTCGTATACAATGACGCTGTGCTCCTGATCAAACACAGAAACGATGAAACGCAGCAGCAGTCGCCGGTGCAACAGGATAAAAAAAGTATACAGAAAAGTAAATAATAGGAAAAGCAAAACCGAGGAAACCGAAAGAATCGTGCGTCCTAAAATGCTTGAACCCGTTGTAACGGCCTTTGAAGCTGAGTCATTGATGTAGCTCATCTGTTCCTCGCTATCCATATGGAACGTTACTTCAATCCATTTTTGAAGATCAATGGTTGTGTCGAGCACCTGCTTTTTGAATGCAGGCCAATCCTGAGCCAGCGCAGTCAGCTGCGAACCCAGAAGGATAAATATTCCCGCAATCGCGCCGATTAATGCAAGCAGGGAAATCAACGACGACAATGCCCTGGGAAATCGAAAGCGATATTCCAGCGTTCCGGCAAAAGGCAAAAGCAAAAGAGAGAATAAAAGTGCAAAGATGAGCGGCGCCAGCAGCGTCTGGCCAATGATAGCAATGTAAACCAGGCAAATAATGCTGATCAAAACCTGGGCAAGCCTTGTGTAAAAAGGGGTAGAGCGATTCATTTTAGGTTATACTTTCGTTATATTAATTTTACTTTTATAATCGTGCCTGATCGTTGCGTTCAATTTAACGTAAATCACCGATCTTCTGTTTCCGTTTACTCATATGGCATAGTAATTGTTACCTACCAGCAACCTTTAACAATCAGGTAGCAAAAATGACTTCGGTAAAGTGATGATTACCACATCATTGTCATGCAGCGGATCGCGCATGGGATTTTTTTAGCCAGTCTGCTTCCTTTTTTTAACCTGTGTAATATTTGCTTTATGGGTGATTCAGCCAACAATAGTCAAGACCCTTTTTTTCAGGGACCAGGTGAAATGCATACCATTTGCCAATCATTCGACTGGTCACAAACGCCACTAGGAGCGAGCGCCTACTGGCCACAATCCCTCCGCACAACTGTTCAACTGATCATGGCTTCTCCATTTCCGACCGTCGTATTATGGGGAGAAGCGCTTATACAAATTTACAATGACGGCTACCGCGAACTGATGGGCCACCGGCATCCGTCCGGTTTCGGTCAACCGATCGAGCAAAGCTGGCCAGAAATATGGGACCTGAATCAGTCTGTCTATAAACGTGTGTGGAAGGGGGAATCGCTATATTTTGAAGATGCATTTTATCCAATTTACCATTTGGATGACTCACAGGAAGCGCGTTTTACGCTTGCTTACAGTCCGGTGTTTCAGGATTCAGGCCATGTTGGCGGTGTTCAGTTAACCGTCATGCGCGAATTGACCGGGCGAGTCCATAGTAGGATAGATCTCGTTGGGGCCGAAGATGCGCTGCGACAAGCAGAAAAGCACCTTAGGTTGGCCACAGAAGCAGCGAGTATGGCAACCTGGGAATGGGATCTGATCCACAATAAAGTTTACTGGAACGAGCAGCATTTCAAAATATTAGGTTTAAAACCCCGCCGCAATCCGGTTGCTCCCGAACTGTTTTTTAACCACATACATCCGGAAGATCGCGATCGGGTGAGTAGCGAGTTGCAGCAAGCATTGACCAGTGATGAGCTATTTAACACAGAGTTTCGTGTTATGCTCGAAGACGGCACCGTAAAATGGATGAGTGGTTATGGACGTGTGATGGAAAAGGCAGATGGACAGCCGACGGTCATGAACGGGGTTATGTACGACATTACAACGCGCCGGGAAGCCGAAGATGCGCTTGTGGAATCAGAAGAGCGCTTTCGAGCTTTTGTAACCTCCACCTCCGACGCCGTTTACCAAATGAGCGCCGACTGGCAACAAATGCATCAGCTGGTGGGGAAATCCTTTCTGCTGGATACGGCGACAGAAAACACTAGCTGGCTCCAAAGTTACATTCCGCCTGAGGATCAGGATTTTGTGCAGGATGCGATCAGCAAAGCGATTGCCGCTAAAACAACTTTTGAACTCGAACATCGCGTCATACTGGCCGATGGCGAACTGGGCTGGACATTCTCCCGCGCAATTCCCAAATTCGACAATAAGGGCGACATCATTGGTTGGTTTGGCACGGCTAGCGATATGACCGAATACAAAAAAGCGCAGGAAGCTCAAATTGAATCTGAGCTGCAATATCGCTTGTTATTTGAGTCAATAGATGAAGGATTCTGCACAATCCAACTCATTTTTGACGAACAAGGAAAGGCTGTTGACTATCGCGTTTTGCAAGCTAACCCGGCGTTCATCCGGCAGACTGGTCTGACCGACGCTATTGGAAAAACCATGCGTACGCTCGCGCCCGCACATGAAGAGTTTTGGTTTGAAACATACGGGCGCATTGCTAAAACCGGTGAGTCGGCCCGCTTTGAGCACGAAGCAGCGGCATTAGGCTATTTTTATGATGTTTTTGCTTTCAGGATCGGGCCTCCGGAGCAGCATTGTGTTGCTGTTTTATTTAAAGATATTTCTGGCCGTAAAAATGTAGAGGAAGCTTTGCGTACAAGCGAAGCGCGTTTGGCAGCGATTTTTGAGAGTTTGCCCGTAGGCGTTGGCGAGCTGGATCTACAAGGGAGGATCGTTATAGCCAATAAAGCAATGGAGCGGTTTATGCCCAACGGCCTTATGCCTTCTTTGGATACGGCCAGTCATCACCGCTGGCTCGCTTATAATCCGGACGGGAGCCGATTGGAAGAAAGCAATTATCCCGGCGCGCGTGCCTTGCGCGGCGAACGGGTCATTCCTCCAATTGAAATGCGTTTTACAGATCAGGACGGAACTACAATCTGGACACACGTGACCGCATTGCCCCTGCTCGATAGCCGCGGGCAGGTAAGAGGGCTTATTGTTGTGATTACCGATATAAATGATCTGAAAATTGCAGAAAGGGAATTGCAGCAGGACGACAAGCGCAAAAACGAATTCCTTGCGATGCTTGCCCACGAGCTCAGAAATCCAATGTCCACTGTTCGCAACGGACTGTCGGTGCTGTCTCTAACAAATCCTGAAAAGGACCCTGTTATGCAGCAGACCGTGAGCTTAATGAATCGGCAGGTAGATCATCTTGTGCGCCTGATAGACGATCTGCTCGATGTAAGCCGCATTACGCAAAATAAAATTGAGCTCCGGAAAGAGCGCACAGAGCTTGGCACATTGGTGTCGGATGCATTCAAGGCTATAAGCGGCCAATTTGCGGCAGCGGGCAAAAACCTCCTCTTGGCACCTCTGACTTCCAAATTCTATGTTGAAGGTGACGCCACACGCTTAACGCAGATCATAATAAACCTGTTAACCAATGGACTTCGCTACACGGGCGACCATGGTCAGGTTCGCATCAGTGTGTCCAAAGAGGGCGAGCAAGTGCTGATACAAGTGACCGATAATGGAATCGGACTTACCGAAGACCAGCTAACCTCCATTTTCGATCTGTTTGTTCAAGCCGATAATTCGCTGGCGCGGTCGCAGGGCGGGCTGGGCATTGGCCTGACATTGGTGCAGCGCCTGGTCAAAATGCACGGCGGATATGTGGAAGCGCGCAGCCCCGGATTGGGACAGGGAAGTGAATTCCGCGTCTATTTGCCGCTGCTGGACGAGTCAGTTAACAAACACGCGCCCACAGGTAATGACACAGGCAACCGGCCGCGTGGCCAGCGCATTTTGGTCATTGATGACAATACGGATGCGACTTTGATGGTTACACTGCTTTTAAAGCTCAAAGGTTTTCAAGTAGACAGTCGCAAAAGTGGCCTGGAAGGCATTCAGGCCGCAGACGAATCCCGACCAGATGTAATTTTATGCGACATTGGCATGCCCGGAATAGACGGTTATGAAACCGCCAGATTGATCCGTCAGCATAGCTGGGGCAAAGGAATCCCACTCATTGCCTTAACCGGCTATGGTCAGCAGGAAGACAAGCAGCTGGCCACGGATGCCGGATTCGACGGCCACCTCGTCAAGCCCGTAGACCTGCGCGAATTGATCCAGTTAATGGACGACCTTGTTAGCAAAAGTTAAACACCATTTGCAATTGCCGTAACGAAGCTTGCCTGGTCATCAGAAATTAACTTCAATGCCCACGCTTTTATGACCAGCGCTATTTGCGTCAGCCATAAATGTGTGGGCATAATAATTATAAGGCGTCCTCGCCAGAAGCATTATCACATTTCCCACGGTGGGCGCATTGCAGCCCTGTATTTTCCAGCTTGAATAACCCGCAGTAATTAATATTCATCATCAAATTAAAAACAAAATGAAACTACAACTAGCATCCTATGTGCTGGCCGCGCTGCTATTTTCGGTCCCGGCATTCGCACAAGTTACCTCCAAGGATTCCTTGCAGGCGTTAAATGACCAGAAGAAGGCAATTGACCTGAGCAAAGAGGTCAATGAGAAAAAGATCAAGCTTGTGGACAAGCAGAAGAATCTTGAGAAAAAGCGCGCGGATTTGCAGGAAAACACGCAAAAAGCGCAGGCCTCAGCAGACGCTAACACTGCCGCAGCGCGTGACTTGGCGACAAATCCACAGGACAAAAAACTATCTAAAAAGGCTTCCAATGCTGCAAAGGATGCCCAGCGTGATGCGAAAAATGCCCGAAAAGCCTCAGATGACATCGAAAAGCTCAATAAAGACATTGCAGAGCTTCAAAAAGATATCCAGGAAAAAGAGCAGGAGCTCGCTTCGACGGGTGGGTCGAGTGCGTCAGGAATGGTCAGGCCTGCCTTATCGGGTTCATCAGCTTCACAAGGCAGCACCCAGCAGTCCGCATATCCGAGCAATCAGCAGCCTGCTTATCGAAGCGACAGCAGCATGATGCAGGGCAATTCGGCCGCGCAAACCAATCCAAACGCTCCTTATGTGGTGCAGCGCAACATTACACCGGATGCAAATGGCGCCGATGCCGCGGCCATCGCACAGCGTGTTCTGGAAGCAACCTACCGGAGTTATCCGCAACAACAGGGGCAGCCTGCGATTATCATTAACAACATTATTGTTCCGTCAGACTACAATGCGCGTCAGCCGCAGGGAGCAAAACCGGCAGGAGATGGCATTGCGGCGGAGGATCGGTCTGATTATGAGGATTATAAAAACTGGTTGAAATACAGGCGAGGAGAACAGGCGGGCAGATCTGATGGAGCACGTAACCGAAGAAGTTTTGACAAGAAAGGAGACCGTGATTTAAACAGAAATGAAGACCGGGACGCTGATAAGGACAAAGACCGTGACTTTGACAAGGACCAGGACCGAGCCTCCGAGCAGGACGAAACTCGTGACGATGAATCCGAGGACAAAGAGTCGAGACTGGGTTTCAAAGAACGGTTTGGAGAGAAAAAGGCTCGGAATTCGGGAATGTGGGTAATCCCAATGGCAGGCATTCACGCATCCAGCTTCAATGCTGACTTCCAGGACGATCAGTATGCGGGGCGTGCGGGATGGAACGCGGGTCTGGATTTCAGGTTTAGAATACGCAAATTCTTCATTCAGCCCGGTGTGCATTATTTCAGTTCTTCTATGGACGTTACCAGCGAAGACAGCATTTCCACGGCGCCATTGCTGACCGGCCCAAGAATTCATTCGTTGAAAGCACCATTGATGTTAGGAATTTACCTGACAAAAGCCAAAGGCGGTTTTTTAAGGTTTAATATCAAAGGCGGTGTCGTCGGGAGTTATGTTTTGAATGTGGATCAAAATGATTCTCAGCGTTTTGACAAAGACAACATTGAAGAATTCTCTTACGGATTAAACGCAGGTTTTGGCCTGGAACTGGGTTTCATAACCTTCGATTTTTCTCACGAATGGGGAATGAGCAGGTTTTTTAAAGAAAGCAATCAAAAGAATAATATCCTGAGAGCGACTGTCGGCTTTAAGCTTTAAGTGACAGATTGTCACGGAATGCCGTCTCTAATTCGAGAGGCGGCATTTTGCGTTTACGGTGGTACGTTTTCACGACGATGGCACGCTTTTAATGTAAATGCAAGCCCTTTCCGATATTCACCCATTCACGACTATTATGTTTACAGCAGAACCGCATCATATCATTGCAATTGGCGCATCCGCTGGCGGCCTTGACGACCTCAACGCTTTTTTCGACCATACGCCGTCTGATGGCGTTTCTTATGTCATCGTGCAGCATTTATCTGCTGAGTTTAAAAGCCACATGGTGACGCTACTTTCCAGGCATAGCAAGCTCATCGTGCAGCAGGCAGAGGATGGAATGGCCATTCAGGGCAATCAGGTTTATACAATTCCAAATGACAAATTCATGACCGTGCGCGGGCGAAGTTTGTATTTAACCGATAAAAAAGAAGACCGCACACCCAACATGACCATTAATGCACTCTTCGCCTCGCTGGCGGTTGAGTATGGACCAAAGGCAATTGGGATTGTGCTTTCAGGGCTTGGATCTGATGGCGCCGATGGCATCAAGGCCATTAAAAAAGCGGGCGGACTGGTGATTGCGCGGGAGCCCGATGGAACGGAATTTCACAGCATGCCAGCCAACGCCATATCAACCGGAATGGTGGATTTTATCCTAGAACCCGAAGCAATGCCGTTGGTTATTGAAGAATACGTCAAACGCGAGCTCGACCTGCTGGCGAGCGGCATCAATGATGAGGAGCATGTGGGTGAGATTATCGCACTCATTAACAAGGAATTGCCGCTCGACTTTTCTGATTACAAACATTCCACCATTTTAAGAAGGATAAAAAGACGCGTTGCCGCTAATAATTTTGGTGAGCTGGCAAGTTACATTGAGTTTATCAAGGCAAATCCGGGTGAGCTGGAAATATTGGCGAAAGACTTTTTGATCAGTGTTACCGGATTTTTCCGTGATACGGAAGCCTTCAAGTTCATCGAAAGCCAGGTCATTCCCGCCATCATTGCCGACTTGGCGCCGCAGCAGGAAATCAGAATGTGGGTTACCGGGTGCGCTACGGGCGAAGAAGCGTATTCCATGGCCATGCTTGTCAATGAGCATCTTGGCGACCGGATTAATGAGCACGTGGTGAAGATTTTTGCGACGGACATTGACAGCGCAGCATTGTTACAGGCCGGAAAGGGCGTGTACAAGACCAATGTTCTCGGAAAAGTTTCGGAAGAGCGGCTGAGCCGGTTTTTTCAGCCGGATGGCGATGATTACCGAGTGAAACCGTCATTGCGTAAAATGGTGATTTTCGCTCAGCATGATTTGGTGAAAAATCCGCCTTATTGTAACATGCATTTCATCAGCTGCCGCAATGTGCTGATTTACATGACGCCAGCGCTGCAAAAGAAAATCTACATGATGCTGCTCTTCGGACTTCGCTCCCAGGGTTATCTTTTTCTGGGATCGAGCGAAAACCCGCTGCCTATCTTGCAAAGCTTGAAGGTGATCAGCAAAAAATTTAAGGTTTATAAAAATCAGGGAGAAGATAGACCGGTTAGGTTTGAATCGTTTTCACTCCCAGAAGTCTCTTATAAGAAACGCGCCGATGCGCCAAATGTAAAAGAGCAGGCTTACAAAATCCCGGACCGAACCCTTGGCGATGCAGTCACAGAGACAATCGTGAAAGACCTTGGGCAACTGGTCGTTTGCATTGATCAGAATGAGCGGATTTTAAAATTCTATGGGGATACGACCCGGTTTTTGCTTCAAAAAATCATGACTACGGATTTTTCGGAGCTGCTTCCGGGCCCGCTTGCGGTTGCTTATAATGCGATCGTGAGCAATGTGGTCCAAAGTGAAGAAGCGTCAACGGTCAGTGGCATTAAGATCAGGCAGGGTGGCGAAATCAGCAGTGTGACATTGTCGATAAGCCCCATGATTTACAAAGGGCGGAGCAATGGTTTTTTGGTTGTGCGAATTCGTGAGGAAACTTCGGAAGCGGCGGGAGCGAGTGACGGGCTTGTGTTCGATGAAGCAACTTATTTGGATCAATACACAAAAAGCCTCGAACAGGAAGTGAAAGATCTCAAAGAAAAGCTCATCGCCTCCAACGAGAAATTGTATTCACTTGATGAAAATATGCAATCCTTTAACGAAGAATTGCTTTCTGCGAACGAAGAAATGCAGAGCACGAGTGAAGAAATGCAGTCGATCAATGAAGAGTTGCACACCATTAACTCGGACTATCAGCTGAAAAACAAAGAGCTTTTAGAGCTCAACGACGACCTTAACAATTATTTCCGGAGCAATGTCAATGGTCAGCTATTTATCAATAATCAGCTGCAATTGATCAAATTTTCACCCGGAGCGGCCAAACTCATTAACCTGGTCGATAGTGACGTCGGACGACCGCTGGGCAACATTTCCACGAATTTTAAGGTCGAGACGATCATAGAAGATATCAACACTGTATTGGCAAATGATTCGGTAATAACCAGGGAAATCGAAACGAAGGACAGCAGATGGTTCCAGGTGATGACCATGCCCTACATTAAGCAGATCGACAATAAAACTTCCGGCGCCATCATCACTTTTAATGATATCACCGAGCTTAAAACGATTCAGCAACAATTGAAGTTAAAAAATGAATCACGCATATGACCGCCCAACCCAGGTATATTGTAGTAATAGGAGCGTCCGCCGGCGGCTTGAATGCCCTGGCCGAGCTCGTTAAGACTTTGCCTGTGTCGCTGGACGCAGCCTACTGCATTGTCCTGCACTTGTCGCGTAGAGGCATTGGTGATTTCGTAGTGCATCGGCTTGCAAAAGTAACTTCCATGGAATGCAAGATGGCCGCCGATGGCGACACCATTGCTGCCGGGCACATTTACGTAGCTCCACCCAATCACCATTTGCTTGTCAAAGCTGGCAAAATAATACTGGGATCTGGTCCACATGAAAACCGTTTCAGGCCGTCCATCGACGTGCTTTTTCGATCTGCCGCAGTGGCTTATGCTTCACGTGCGGTAGGGGTCATTTTAAGCGGAATGCTTGATGACGGGACTTCGGGCATGTGGGCCATCAAAAGAAGCGGCGGAACTTGCATTGTGCAAGATCCCAATCAAGCCGAATATCCGGATATGCCGCTTTCGGTGATCAACAATATGGACGTGGATTACGTTAGCGAACTCGGCTCCATCGGTGCAATTCTGACAGAAACAATTAGTCACGAAGAAGGCATAGAAATGTCTGCTCCGGAAGATGTGGTGCTTGAATCATTGATTGCCGAAAAAACAGCAGTGGGCATAGAAGCCGTTGAAAAAATTGCCGATAAAAGTGTTTTTGCCTGCCCGGACTGTGGTGGAAACTTATGGGCAGTAAAAGGAGATGTGATCAATCGCTATCGGTGTCACATTGGCCACGCTTATACCGAGCGCGATCTGGTGGTGAAGCAGGCCGAAACTGCAAGCGCAACATTGTGGGCGGCCCTGCGCATGATGGAAGAACGAAAACACCTGCTCCGCAAACTCGAACTGGAATATGCGCAGAAAGGATATAATTCCATGTCACAAGATCATTTGGAAAGAAAGGATGAAATGCAGCGGCATATTGAAACCCTTAAATTAATCCTGACAGACCTGCAAAATCATGACACGGCAGGCCCTTACTGAATCCGATGATCAACGCACATGCCAGCTGCTTTCAAAAAGTGGCTGGCATACATTTTATAGGCGCGGCCAGTATCAACAAACAAAAGTACAATTTATGAAAAAGTTAAAAATGATTTTGATGCTTGCCGCAGGAATGTTCGTTGCCGTTTCATGTGATGATGATGATGATGACCAGGACAATGTGACAAGCGTTTCTGAAACGGATAGGACGTTTGCAGTAAATGCGGCAGACGGCGGAATGTTTGAAGTGAGAGCAGGCGAGATGGCCGTTGCCAAAGGCGACAGTTCTGCAATGGGCGTGATGATGGGTGCCGATTCAATGAGCATTAAATCATTCGGACAAATGATGATCACGGATCATACCATGGCAAACAATGAACTGAAAAGCATTTCAGACCCAAAAAAAGTGGATTTGCCTACAACAGTAAGCAATGCGAAACAACTGAAACTTGACAGCTTGAATGCAGCCTCAGGCGTGGCATTTAATAGATTGTATGCTAAAATGATGGTTGCCTCACACCAGGAAACCATTGCATTGTTCCAGAGCGAATCGACAGGCGGACAAGACAATGAGCTGAAAACCTGGGCCACCCAAAAACTTCCAAATTTGAATCAACACCTTGAAATGGCGCAGATGCTTAATGACGAAGTGAAATAAAAAAAATGCAACCGGGCGTTTTGCCCGGTTGCAAACTTATCATTCGTGCAACCCACTCAATCGTTGTCTTTATATTTGTATTTGAGAAAAAGCATTGCCACATTCAGGCAGATGGTGAAGATGTTCGTCGCAATGATTGGGATATCCTTTTTGTCAACACCATAATAAACCCAAAGGGCATTTCCTGTAAGCATCACAACAAACATCGCAGTTGAAACCTCACTCGCTTTCTTCTTTTTAATCGTCGTGATGAGCTGCGGTGCCACCGCCGCAGATGTAAATATGCCAGCCACAAGGCCAAGTCCATCAATAAAATCCATAGGTTCAAGTTGTTAATGACCGGGCTCGCCTTATAAAAAGCATACCATTATTTGGGCAATGCAAGCCGCTATTCGCCGTCCGGCCAGATGTTAATGCTTCCTTCCCCGCGATCATTTTTCCAGCCCCGGAGCATGCTTTCACAGTTGAATTTCAGCTCCACATTGCCTTTTGTATCCACCGCGATCAATCCGCCTTCGCCGCCCAGCTGCGTCAGCTTGTCAACGGCTGCCTGACAAGCCTCTCCCAATGCAACAAGCTTATATTGAACCAGCGAAGCCACATCATAGGCCGTCACCAGTCGGATAAAAAACTCCCCGTCGCCCGTGCACGACACAGCGCAAGTTTGATTGTTCGCATATGTTCCACCACCAATGATAGGCGTGTCGCCAACGCGGCCAAATTTTTTGTTGGTAATGCCGCCGGTAGAAGTTGCCACGGCAATGTTCCCGGATGCGTCCAGCGCGACTGCGCCCACCGTTCCTTTTCCCGTGTTTTTGCTTTCTTCCTCTTCTTGTGTTTGCCGGCACCAGCGCAGGCGCAATGGCCATGTCGGCGGCGATGATTAAGGAAGGGTCGAGCACGGAGTCGCTGGTCAATGGCATTGTGGAGATGAGCAGGGGTTTTACATTGCTTCCCAAAGCCATCATTGACACGCACTTTATGAGCCGTGGCCGTTTTGCAAGACTTTCGGAAGCGTTGCTGATGAACCCTGGTTTTCTTGCGATAGGGATCTGCGAGGACACCGGACTGGTTATTACAGGAGGGCAGCACATGCGGACCATCGGCTCGGGTGTGGCAATGATCCTGCAAGCGGATGGGGTCAAAACAACCAATTTTGGAGAAGCGAAAAATATGCAGCCCATTTATGTTGAGGGAATGCAAATGCACATTCTGGCAGAAGGGGCGGGTTTTTCGCTGGAAGAGCGGAAGATGATCGTTGAAAAGTCTTAAAAATTAAAGGCAAAAATGAAGGGGCCGGCGGATAAATTACACCGCCGGCCCCTTTTTTGCAGGGAATTCGTGGATGATCTTTAACTTCTTGTCACCTGGCTATTCAAAAATGTGTGGATATAGGCGTTCACCAATGCAGGTTCCTCATGATGCAGCCAGTGCGACGCATTTTCAAGGATAATCAACTGTCCATTTTTGCAACGTTTGATACTTTGCTGTGCCATTTTAGTCGTCAAAAATTTGTCTTTTGCGCCCCAGAGGAGCAGCACCGGAACTTCAATGTCCACATCATTATCGATCAGGATCTGAAAAAATGCGCGATACCAGTTGATCATTGCGGACAATGCGTTAGGCTGGCGCCAGGCCTGCTTGCACGCAGACAAATAACCACGTGAGAAAATGCCCGGACGAGCTGTCTTCACCATGCTCATAGCGAGCCATTTGTAATTGAATGCGCTGCACACTTTTTCAGGAATAAACGGGAGCTGAAAAAAACCAGCATACCAGCTTTTGAGCATTTGAATGGGGTTTTTCTTCAAATTGTCCCGCATAACCTGCAAATGCGGCATATTAAGGATCACAAGATTCTTAACCAGCTCGGGACGAAACTGTGCGAGCGCCCAGGCCACCCCGCCGCCCCAGTCGTGCCCGGTGACAGTGACCGGGCACGTGGTGAGCGACGTTATTAAACCTGCAATGTCCCCGACCAGATGATTCAATGCGTAATCCTTAATCAAGACCGGCTTTTTACTCAAATTATAGCCACGCTGATCCGGGACAACAACGTGGTAACCTTTATTTGCAAAAAATGCGGCCTGCTCTAACCAGCTATGACTGAATTCCGGGAAACCGTGCAGGAAAACGATCATCTCGCCCCCCACAGGCCCCAGGTGCCCCACATGCAACATTAATCCGTTGACATAATGGTATTCATAGCTGAATTTTGCAGACGTTGTTGCTTGCATATATTAATACCGGAACACCGCCGCCACCGCAGTTTCAGCTGGCATTTTTTCCTGGTCCAGGACATAAACTTCTCCGCCCGTTTGGATGGTTTTGATCAATGCTTCGTCCAGTAAATCTTCGGTGTCGGGACTTTCTGTATTGCCGAGGTTAAGCTCATTCAAATTTTCGTCGAACGTGCCCCAGATGTGATCTGCCTTTCTTACAAAAATATGTGAAATCCTGCCGTAGTAAGCTGCGGGAATGATTTCCTCAGCCGAAGAAGAAGTCAATTCCGTTGCCGATTGATTTGCATAAATTGTCAATGCTTTATCGAGCGGCTGCTCAAAATAGGACGTCATGACCTCCTTGGCTATTTTATAAAGCTCATTTTTATCATCATGCTCGTGGCTCCCCGTAATGGAATCGCTGCAAACATTGTGATAGTCGCAAACCGACTTATAGATCGGGATGAGATATTCCACGCCAGCCAAAAGAAGCGGCACATTCTCCGTATGCAATATTTGTTTGTACAAAATATCGTCAACATGCTCGAAGTAAACGGCAATGTTGTCCTTCTCGTCCGGGTTGCCGCCGCCCATTCCGTGGAAATTGGCGCCGCCTCCCGAGCTGTTGTCCACGCGCACCGTGCTGGCATCTTTTTCAGAAATGCGTTTGACATCCATCATTTCACTCGGCAGGTCGGGCACATCAACATATTCCATCCCGAATGCATCGGCCCTGAACAACTTGCATTTCTGCTTGCTGATCACCAGCAGATAAAAATATTCCTTGCAAGCCATGATCGGGATCAACGGAGAAACGTAAAATGTCTTTTCGCACATAACCTCACTTTCTGGCGCAACAGGCATTTTAATGTAACGGAAATATCCTTCCGAAATGAACACAGCCAGGCCTTCATTCATGCTGCCCCAAAAAGCATCGTCTTTAAGTAATTCATGACCCGGCGTCAGCATTTGCTCAATCACCGCAACAGGGATTTCTTTCTCGGCAAGCCTTTTGGCAATGTCCTGCAACGCGTTTTTGAAGACAATCAGATCCTTTTTCTCATTCACTGCCACGCCGGACTTGTGCGTAGGAATGTAAATGGTCACGCAACAAGCTGCGCGGTAAGTGGCCAGTTCGATAAAAAGCTCCTTATTAAGCACTTGCGGCAATTCTTCCGGTTCGGTCTTGGTTTCCTCATCGATAACGAATTCCGAAGTTTTGTCACTTTCAGGCTTATTTTCCTTGCCCTTAAATGAGTTTTCACCTTTTGATGTGTTCCTGTTCGGGTGTCTGACCGGCACCGATGGATCGAGGGTCAGGTCATCTGCAACATATTCATCATCCCGTTCCAAAAATTCCTCCAACTTGTCAGATGGCGTATTTGGAATCCCTAACCCCTCTACTTTATTCACCACAGATGGCTTCCCTTTGAGCGGGTGAAATCCGCCTGACTCATCTTTTCCCATAATCGAAACTGATTGTTTTTTACTGACTAAATAGATTAAGGCTGTTGGGTGCGCTCGAATGCATTTTCCTCTGTTACTTGGGCAACGCGCGTTGTCATGAGGCCAGCAACAACTTCAAACAATCCGAGAATAAGGTGAGGCAAATAAACCTCGTCCGCAAAACCCAGAATCCAAGGCGATGCCGCCAGGAACAAGCCCGTTACGATGTCCACGTTCAGGTGCGTTGCCATGGGAATGCTGCGCACCATGCCGCCTTCGTAATTGGTGAACATTGACATCAAGAGTGCAGTGGCGCCAACGGCAACGAGTGTCCAGGTTGCAGGCACGTTTTCGTTAAAGCCAAGGATCCACGGCATTGCAATGAATAAAATGCCAGTTGCGTAATCCAACACGCTGTGCATTTTTGTGCTGATAATTTTCATGTGATGAAGATTTAATTGTTTGTTGATGGTTTTAAAAAAGATTTCGGTCTTAATAAAAATTGTGCCAAACATGGCGGTTCACGGGCTCGCAAAACGCATCAGTAAGATCCTCAATTACGCCCGGTCGTGACGGTTGAATCTTTATCTGACGGTTTGACCCTCGATTTTTTTCCTTTATTCAAAGGGCGGCTGTAAGCAGTGCCTTCAGACTTTCTGAATAGTCCGGGCGTGAATAGATCGTCCAGTTTGCCGGGTGTGGTTTTGTCCGGCTCAGGACGGTGCGGAGATGTGTTTTCTTCCATTGTGCTGCAATGTGGATGGTGTTTTTTTGAAAAAAACCGCGGCGGTAAATTATCGTACCAATCCACAAGCGCACTTGCAAAGACTTTTTGGGAAAACCCTTATGTCATTGAGCGGAGACTAATCATTCATTCCTAAGCGACTTGACGGGATTCGTCAGTGCAGCTTTGAGGCCCTGAAAGCCGACAGTCAGCAAGGCGATGAGCATGACCAAAACACCCGATCCCACAAACATCCACCAGCTTATTTCCGTCTGGTAAGCAAAGTCTTGCAGCCAGTTTTTCATCAGGTAACCCGCGATCGGACAGGCAATGAGAATGGAAATAATGACGAGTCGCAAGAAATCTTTTGAAACCAATGCAAGGATGCCGGCAATGCTGGCACCAAGCACTTTTCGAATGCCGATCTCTTTGGTGCGCTGCTCGGTCATGAATGTGGCTAGTCCAAACAAACCCAGGCAGGCGATGAAAATGGCGAGCATAGATGCCAGTGCGAAAACCTGGCTATATTGCTGCTCGGTTTTGTATTGTTCATTGTATTTTTGATCTACAAAATAATATTCGAAAGGATTGCCCGGGTAAGCGGCTTTGTACAGTTCTTCAAGTTCTCTCAACTGCTTTTGCATATTGGCAGTTGAAAGTTGCAAAACCAGCCTTCCGCCCGAACGCCGAGGCATAAAAATGATGGGGTCGACAGCTTTTTGCAATCCCTGATGATTGTAGTCCTTTACAACGCCCACAACCTCGAAAGTCTGTCCCCAACTGATCATTGCTCCCGCTGCCTTTTGCGGCGATTCGAACCCAAGCTGACGAGCCGCAGATTCATTGATCATTAGTTTGCCACTTTTTTCCCAGGCCTGCTCCGCCTCGCGCACCGTGAAATTGCGTCCTGCAACCAGCCCAATCTGGAAAACCGACAGATAACGGTCGTCGATGATCCCCATTGCGTAACTTTTTTTAGCATTGTCCGGTTTGTCACCCAGTTTGACTATGCCCGAGGCGTTGAATGAATAATAATTGCCCGGAACAATGCCCGTGTGGCTCAAATTTTTGACATAAGGCAAGGCACTAACCTGATCGTCGAGCATTGTGGAGCTGGTCGCGAGCATTTTTTCATCGCCCAATTGCGGCCCATTGATCACGAGCCGCTGCTCGGCTTTGAAACCAAGATCTTTGTTTTGCATAAATTGGAGCTGCTTGTAAAGGACGAGCGTCGCGATAATGAGTATGACGGACACACTGAACTGCATTACAACCAGCACTTTCCGCAGCCAGTTGTCTTTGCCAGAACCCAACTTAATGCCAGACGCGCCTTTTAATATTTGGATAGGCTGCAAAGAAGTCACCGAAAAAGCGACGTAACTCCCCGACAAAAAAGCGCCTGAGACAAGCAGCACCGCCGCAGCGATCCAGGACGGATTAGCCAGCAAACCTGCCAGCGAAAAGTTCTTTTGAGTAAAATCATTGAAGTTCTTTTGAACCGCAGAAACGAGCAGTAATGCCACCCCAAAACCAATGATATTAAGCAAGAAAGATTCGCCCAAAAATTGCGTGATCAGCTGGAATTTGCCAGCCCCAACGACTTTTCTCACCCCGACTTCCTTGGCTCTTTTCAGCGAAGCGGCCGTAGACAGGTTAATGTAATTAAACCAAGCGATCACCAAAATCAGGATCGCAATGCCGGTGAGGAGATAAACAAATGACAGGCTTCCGCTCGTTTCGTTGGCATCGTCCATGGATGAGCCCAAATGCAATGCGGACATGGGTTGCAGCACAAGTTTTCCTTTGTCTTCCGAATCCAGCTTTTGTTTGAGCGTGTTGATTTTCTTTTCGAGGCTGCTGTAACTGCTGTTCTCGGTTAGCTGGAAAAAGTTGGTCACATAGGAGCCGTCAAAACCATCCAGTCGCGCCCAGCCGTTGCCGTTGAGGTTGGCAGGGTTAGCGAGGGTTTGCAGAGAAAGTATGGCATCGAATTCGAGATCCGAATTTTCGGGCATGTCGGCATAGACGGCGGTGACCGTGTATAATGTTTTGCCAAACTGGTTATTAACCGTCAATGTCTTGCCAAGCGCCTTTTCGGTTCCAAAATATTTTTTTGCTCTCGAAGCAGCCAGTGCGATTGTATTGGGTTGTGAAACAGCCGATTGTACATTCCCGTAAAGAAGTGGAAAAGTGAAAAGTGTGAAAAAGCTGCCGTCGGCATAGGCCAGCCGGTCCTCTCTAAATGACGGAACGGACCCGCTTTTGTCGCCTTCAATGGTGATGATGCCATTCGCAGACCCTTCGGCAACGCGGCAATAATCTTTCACTTCACTGAATTCTTTTTTGACCAAAGGCGCAATGGCGGGTGCCATTTGCACAAAAACTTCACCTGTGGGCCTGCTTTCCAGCATGCGATATAATGTGGTCAGGTTTTTATGGAACATGTTCACGCTTTTTTCAAAAGCCACATATTCAAAAATGAGGATGAACGCAGCGATGCCGAGGCCGAGTCCGGCAACATTGATAATGGAGAACAATCTGTTTTTGCGCAGGTTGCGCAAGGCAATTTTGAAGTAGGAGTGCAGCATATTTTAGTTAGGTTATAAAGTTTTGATGCAGTGGCGTTTGATGCGTCAATTGTGTCAGGAACGTTGTAATTTTTTACTCCAACTATTGTACCATCTTTCAAAGATGCCCTACGACGTTCTTGCCTGCGTTTGGTGAAATTAAACCGTGCGATTTCGGACAGTCTGAATCGAAAGCGGTCACGCACTGGCACCGATAGCAAGCATATCTTAACAAATTGATAACTTGGGGAATGGTTTTTTCGCTAAGTAGAACCCATAGATTTGTCGGCTTGTAACTAAACTACATTGGTGTTTAAGGACCAATTTACAAGATCATATCAGCTACTCATCATGACAAAAAATTTAAAACTTGCGGTTTATCTGCTTTTCGCCGGCGTCGTTGCTAACGGCTGCAAGCAGAATGCCGGCTCTTCGGCGCAGCGCGAGGAGATGGCTACCTATAAAGAGCTTTCTGCAAAACGCATTAACTTACCCAATGGCTGGTCGCTAACGCCGGTCGGCAGAAGCCTAGATCTGGACGATTTGCCCCTAAACCTCGTTGTTTCTCCCTCAAAAAAATATCTTGCTGTGACCAACAATGGCCAGAGCACGCAAAGCATTACATTGATTGACGCTGCTTCGGAGAAACTTTTGGATTCGGCGAAAGTGGCCAAATCATATCTGGGTCTGGCTTTCAGTCAGGATGAGAAAACGATCTATGCTTCGGGTGGAAATGACAATAAAATTCTTGTTTTCAACATTGATAATCAGCAGCTTGTCCCTGCTGAACCGATTGTGCTGGGCAAGCCGTGGCCTGTCAAGATTTCTCCGACAGGAATAGCAGTTGACGATGCGCAGAACAAGATTTACGTGGTTACCAAGGAGGATAGCGCGCTTTATGTTTGTGATTCCAAAACCAAAAAGACCATTGGCAAACTGAATCTGGGTGCGGCGGCTTATACTTGTTTGCTTTCTAATGATAAAAAAGAACTTTACGTTTCACTTTGGGGCGGTTCGCGCGTGGTGATCGTCAACACGGAAACGCAAAAAATCACAGCCGAGATTGCCACTAATAAAAACCCGAACGATCTGCTTTTGACCAAAGACGGCAAGTTTTTGTACGTGGCCAATGGCAATGACAACACGGTTGGACTCATTGACCTCACCAAACGGCAGATTTCAGAGACATTGACCACATCACTTTTCCCGAATGCGCCGGTGGGAACAACGCCTAACGGACTGGCGCTGAGCGACGACGAAAAAACGCTATACATTGCAAATGCGGACAACAACTGCCTCGCGGTGTTCGACGTGGCAACGAAAGGACGCAGCCATTCTATTGGATTTATTCCAACCGGCTGGTATCCAACGGCGGTGAAAACGATCGGTTCGAAGATTTTTGTCACAAACGGAAAAGGATTTTCATCCAAAGCAAACCCGAAAGGTCCCAATCCGAATTTATCCAAAGTCCCGCAGCAGGTTGGGCCTAACCCACAGGCTTACACGGGCCGGGAGCAATACATTGGCGGATTGTTTAAAGGCACGTTGTCAATCATTGATGCGCCTTCATCCGAGATTCTTGCGGCTTACTCACGCGTGGTTTACGCAAACACGCCCTACACAAAAAACAAGGAGTTGAATGCAGAAGGCGAGGCGGGAAACCCGATTCCGATGAAAGTAGGAGACAAGTCGCCCATTAAATACGTTTTTTACATCATCAAAGAAAACCGGACTTACGATCAGATTCTGGGCGATATGAAGGAAGGAAATGGCGATGCTTCGCTTTGCCTGTTTCCTGAAAAAGTAACGCCAAATCAACACGCGCTGGCTCGTGAGTTTGTATTGCTGGACAATTTTTATGTGGATGCAGAAGTGAGCGCCGACGGGCATAACTGGTCGTCCGCTGCCTATGCCAATGATTATGTGGAAAAAAACTGGGTGACGAGTTACGGCGGTCGTGGAGGAACATATGATTACGAAGGACAAAAGGAAATTGCGCATCCGAGGGACGGTTTTATCTGGGACCATGCGTTGCGCGCGGGCTTGACATTCCGGAGTTACGGCTGGTTTGCTGACGAGGGAAAAGCGAACATTAAAACGCTGGAAGGCAATTATTGCCCGACTTACAAAGGTTATAACCTGGGTTATCAGGATGTGGATCGGGAAGCTTCCTGGGAGAAAGATTTTGATGAGCTGGTTGCTGCGAACAAGCTTCCGAGACTGAACACGCTGCGGATGGGCAATGATCACACGTCAGGAGCGAGCGTGGGAAAACCTACTCCGTTTGCTGCTGTGGCCGATAACGACCTGGCAGTAGGACGTTTTGTAGAGCATCTTTCCAAAAGCAAGGTGTGGAATGAGTCGGTTGTTTTTATTCTTGAAGATGACGCGCAAAATGGTCCTGATCACGTAGATGCGCACCGTTCGATTGCTTTTGTTGCAGGAGGATTTGTGAAGCGGGGCTTTGTGGACCACACCATGTATTCAACTTCGGGAATGTTGCGGACAATGGAGCTGATTCTCGGAATAAAACCGATGAGCCAATATGACGCAGCCGCGACGCCCATGTGGAGATGCTTTAATAAAACAGCCAATCCGGCAACATTTACATCCAAACCGGCCAACATTGATCTTGCCGAAAAAAACGTGGCAGTAAATACAAACTCCCGCCGCTCCGACCAGTTCGATCTTTCGGTGCCCGATGCCATTGACGACCTCGTTTTCAGCGAGATTGTGTGGCAAACCGTACGAGGAGAAAAGAGCATTATGCCCGCCCCACGCCGCGGCGCTTTTGTCCGGCTTGGTGCAAAGGATGATGATGACGAAGAAGAGGAAGGTTTTGACGAAGATTAATCATTGATTTGCGCTGCCCTGGCGACCCGCATTTGCCAGACAATAATCAATATAGGGAGTGACAGTTCCAGGATCAGAAAGTAAATGAAAATAACGGGAGGCGTGCCCAGGTCAACAATTGAAATGACACGCCCGAGGCCGCCGAAAAATACGGCGAAGCAGATAATCCTGCACGCAAGCGTTTCTTTTTCAATGACGGGAATGACGAAGTAAAACGCTAGCCCAACGGCAACGCACATCGCATTCAGGAAGCGCAGATTGCTGTCCAGAATCAGATTTTCTGGTGGTTTTTCTAACAATATTGGGTTGTAAATTCCAGATAACCCAAGGATTCCGGACAGCAGCGGGGCACATGCCGATACAGCCATAACGCATTGAAGTGCCCTTCTGCTGGTGTGTTGTTTCATCATTATTGAGGTTTTTCAGTTGTTTTGGAATAAATATTTCAAAAGCTCGTTAACCCTACTAAGTTGATGCCAATGCAAATTTGTATTACCCAGGTCCAGAATTAATGCATTATTGATGTCCAGGCGTGCTGGATTTGCTAACTTAGATTCATTTAAAGCATTTAATGAGAAAAATCAAGGTCGTATTTTTTGCCGAAATCCTGATTCCCGACTTTGATGGCGCGTCCAGGACTATGTATCAGCTGCTGGACAGGATTGACGCCGATCGGTTTGAGTTTTTGTTTGTATGCGGCAGCGGGCCTGACAAAATCAATCATTTTCAATGCATTAAGACGCGCTCGCTCAGCATTCCGCTGAATCCAAAATACAAACTGGCCATCCCGTCATTTACCGCTGACGAGATCAGAACGCAACTGGATCGCTTCAAAGCCGATGTCGTTCACATCGCCACGCCATCGCTTTTAGGACATTTCGGAATGGAATATGCCCATAACCGCGCGCTGCCGGTCATTAGCATTTATCACACGCATTTCCTGAGTTACATCAGTTACTATTTTAAATATCTTCCGTTTTTGATCAAACCGCTGGAAAAGCGCCTTGTTTCAATCCAGAATCAATTTTATGCTTCCTGCAAAAAGGTTTATGTTCCCTCTGTAAGCCTTGCCGACGAACTAGCTGCAACCGGAATGCCCACTGAAAATTTCAGGATCTGGCAGCGCGGGATTGATGCAAGTTTGTTTTCACCTTCGAAAAAAGATTCCGATTATCTCCGCCAATTGACAGGCAATGCACTTCCTACCATTCTTTTCGCCAGCCGTTTGGTTTGGGAAAAGAATCTGGAAACGCTGATCGCCGTGTATAACAAGCTCAAATCAGACCAATTTCCATGCAACTGGGTCATCGCTGGTGACGGTTCGGCCAAAAAAGATTGCATGAGACAAATGCCTGACGCTATTTTTGTAGGCCAGCTGGATCACGACGCTTTGGCTGTGCTTTACGCATCTGCGTCCGTTTTCATCTTTCCGTCCATGTCCGAAACATTCGGGAATGTGGTGCTGGAAGCGATGGCTTCGGGACTGGTTCCGGTTATTGCCGATGGAGGCGGGAGCAAGGATATGGTCGTTGACGGAGTGAACGGTTTCAGATGCGAGCCCAACAATGCAAATGATTATGCCGACAAAATCCGGATGGTCCTCGGCGACGCGCCATTACAGGAGCGACTCTCCGCTGATGCCGTAAGTCATAGCAAATCGTTTGATTGGGAGCAGCTGGCAAAGATTTATTTCGATGATCTTAGAGAACTGGCTTTCCCTGTTACTGAAAATCTGAAAGTTTGAAAATAGGTGCGCGTTACATAAAAGCCATCAAAGCAGTGCTCTTGGTGAGTATGCTGGTGCTGCTGTGGCAATATGTGAAAGCCATTGATCCACATCAGGTGCAGGCCGTGTTGATGAAAGTGGGGACAGGTTTTGGCTGGGTAATCCTCAGCACATTCGTCGCCTATGCATTGGGAACATTGGGCTGGTGGTTTTGCCTGGGCGATGCCAAAAAGGGCATTCCCAAAAGCGATCTCTTCATGATCCGGCACGTTTGCGAAACCGTCAGTCTGTTTAATCCCGCCAGCATTGCGGGCGGCGATATGCTCAAAATCGTGTTGTTAAGGCCATATGCCGTCAGTCAGCCCGCAGTTTTGACTTCCGTTGTCGTTTCCCGGCTGCTCATGATCGTCAGTCAGATTCTCTTGCTCGTCTTCACGATCCTATGGTTTGCACTAAGTGGAAAGTTACAAATAAGCGCCTGGTTACCAGGGAAGTCCATCTTTCTCGTCGTAGTCATTTGTTTGTCCTTGTTTTTGATCATTTATAAAATATCAGGTCTCAATTTTGATGCTGCGAAAAATCCCAAGTTGGCGCGCATTCAGAAAAAACTAGGAAGTTTACGCTCCGAGGTGAATCGTTTTTATCACACACATCCCAAAGAACTCGCATTTGCAATGTTGTTCTTCACGCTGCACTGGATCGTGGGTTCGATGGAATTTTACATTGTTTTAAAGCTTTTCGGATTTGATGTGACCATTATCGACGGTCTCTTGCTGGATATGGGCGTAATTGCCGTGAAGTCTGCCGGTGCATTTGTGCCTGGTCAGATTGGGGTCGAAGAATTGGGGAATAAAATCATGTTGTCACTCATCGGGATCAGCAGCATTCCGCTCTGGCTGTCCGTTTCGGCGCTTCGGCGCACCCGGCAATTGTTCTGGATTGTGGTGGGAGCAGCATTTTACTCTTTCTTTATTTACAAAAAGAGGCTTTACTCCTGACCATGGAAATCCTGTTTGTGAGTCATAAATTTCCGCCTGCTGTAGGGGGAATGGAAAAGCAGAGTTTCGAGCTCATCACCGGAATGGAGCATTTCTGCAAAGTCCACCGCATTGTTTACGACGGAAAGGGCAGCATTCTAAGCTTCTTCCTTGGTTTAAGAAAAAGGATCTTGCAAACCTGCAAAGACCATCCTGGCATCACGGTTATCCATTTCAATGACGCCCTTTTGGCAACAATGTGCTTATGGCACACCGGTTATGAGCATTTAAAACGCACGGTCACATTGCACGGGCTGGACGTCGTTTTCCCCAGTGAAATTTACAGAAAGCGCATTTTTCCAAAGTTCAACAAACTCGATCTTTTCATTGCCGTGAGCCGCGCAACGGCTGATCAGGCAGTTGCGCTAGGCATTGATTCGGCAAAAGTGACTGTGATCAAAAATGGTGTGGATTACGAACATGCGAATTCCGTTTCGACCGAAATTCCCAAAGTGCTGGCAAAATATGGCATTCCAGCGGATCGTCGATTGCTCGTTGCAGTGGGCAGGCCAGTCCGGCGCAAGGGATTTTCCTGGTTCATCCGCGAAGTGGTTCCCAAGCTCGATCCCCGCTTTTTTGTGTTATTAATCGGGCCTTTTGATGATAAACCGGGGTTTTTTGAACGCTTGCTCGCATTGGTTCCCAACAAGTTGCGCGGGCAAGTTATGTTATTCTTGGGTTTCGGCTCAGACGCAGCTGCAATTCGATCTTTATTAAACAATCCGATTTTCGGCCGCTCTGCCAAACACCTCGGCCGACTCCCCGCCGCGGATAAACAGGCATTACTCGAAGGTTCGGACGCATTCATCATGCCCAACATTCATGTTGACGGAGATATGGAAGGTTTCGGCTTGGTGTGTCTCGAAGCAGTCACGGCGGGAGCACTTGTTTACGCAGCAAACATTGACGGCATTCCCGACGCAATTCAGGATGGCAAAAATGGCTTTTTACTGCCAAGTCAAAATGCTGAAATCTGGGCGAAGGAACTGAACAAACTGCTGCTCCCGAATCAGAATCTTCACGAACGCAAGCGCGACTTTTTAGAATTTACAATTTCCCATTATGGCTGGGATAAAATGGTGAAAGCTTATTATAACGCTTTCATGGATTTGATGCGCCACGAAAATTGAGCGCTTACCGGATGGTGATCAGATAAAGGCAAGCCTTCATTGTTGTTAAAGAGCTGGTTTACAAACG
The DNA here is from genome assembly GCF_021390515.1 of Dyadobacter sp. CY326. Taxonomy (GTDB): domain Bacteria; phylum Bacteroidota; class Bacteroidia; order Cytophagales; family Spirosomataceae; genus Dyadobacter. The sequence continues at coordinate 121,761 of NZ_JAJUXI010000008.1, read as the reverse complement.
AATAACTGGTCGCTTTAATCTCGATTGTCGGGCTGCTGCGGAAGAAGATCTTGTCAATCGTTTCGCTGCTGTCCGTCAGGTTAAGGATGTTTGATGCCGGAATTATTTTTAAAGCCTCCGGTCTTTTTCCATCATTTTTATGGGTGATCCAGGCGTCTTCCAATTCATTTTCCGAACTCAGGATGTGAATGTTGTCGAAGAAAAAACCATAACGTCCATTCAAATCTCCCATCAGGATCACCGCATTTCCAGCAGAATTTTTCTTGATATATTCTGACAATTGCCTGATATTCTGACGACGGGCAGAGGCTGCATGCAATGTGTTATAAGCATTGGAATGAACATTATAAAAATCAATAAACACATTCAATGCGACTTGTATTCTGCTGTAAGTGAATCCCTTAGGCGTCATGCAGTCTGCTCCTGTGCAGTCGTTCCATTTGACGCGCACAACCTCGCTTATCGGAAATTTGGATAATGTATTAAGGCCGTCGCCGAACGGGATCGCGCCTTTTGTCTCGGTCCGGAAGTTGTGAACATCGTCGTTATCATACAGCTGAGAATGATAGTTGAAATCTTCCTGCACGTGAACAATGTCGAAGGATTCCAATCTTTGGCCAATGGCCGCAATGCTGGCAGCCCTGGGCGTTTTGGCACTACAAATGATCGATGGCAAACCGGCAATGTTGTAACTGATTGCAGAAAATTCTCCTTCGGTGGCAGCTTTGAGGAAGTTGGATGTTGGCCGGAGGTCTATTACACTTGAACCGTCTGAGCGTTCTGTGCTGTTGCACATTAAAAGCAGGACCAGAAGTCCTAGTATGCTCAATTTCTTCTTGTTTTTGTAGTTGTCAGGCATCCGTGTGGTAATTGGTTGTGCCAAGTTACAATCACAGTATGAACTCAATAAGGGGCAGTTGTTATTGAATTATTAAATCTGAATGTCAGGACCGCTTTGTAAAAAATTACCCTGTTCCGCGCGGGCAGAACAGGGTTATGCAATGTTTTATGAAGGTTATTGTTTGCTTTTTTGCGCTTCAATCGCGTCAAGCAATTTCTGGAAAGGCTTATTGAATTTATCAATTCCTTCTTCTTCCAGTTGTTTGGTGATGGCGTCAATGTCAATGCCAACTTCTTTTATTTTTTCCAAAATCTGCGTCGCGCCTTCAAGGTCATCTTCAAGACGGTTTGCAGGATCGCCGTGGTCGCGGTAAGCTTCTAAAGTGTCCAATGGAATCGTGTCTACGGTCTCCGGGCCGATCAAAGCTTCAACATATTTCGTGTCTTTGAATGCAGGATTTTTGCTGCTGGTGCTTGCCCAAAGCAATCGTTGCGGAACAGCTCCCAGATCAGCCAGTTTTTTCCAGCGTTCTGTGCTGAAAACCCTTTTATAAATTTCGTAAGCCTTTTTAGCAGAAGCAATGGCAACTTCACCTTTCAGATCGCCAAGGCCTTTTTCATCCAAAAGCGGATCAACCAAAACATCGATGCGACTTAAAAAGAAGCTGGCAACAGATGAGATTTTGTTGATAGGCAACCCTTTTGCAGCTCTTTCTTCCAAACCGGAAATGTAGGCTTCTGTTACGGCTTCATAACGGTCAAGTCCGAAAAGCAAGGTTACATTGATGTTCAAACCTTCGGCAATGGCCTTTTGGATGGCAGGAAGTCCGGGCTCGGTTCCCGGGATTTTGATCATCACATTCTCCTTATCAACCGCTTTCCAAAGTTCAAGCGCTTGCTTGATCGTGCCTTCCGTATCAAGTGCGAGGAATGGAGAAACTTCCAGACTCACATATCCGTCCGCGCCTTCCACATCTTCTTCGTCATAAACCGGTCTGAGCAAGTCGCAAGCCAGTTTAATGTCCGAAATGGCAAGGCCGAAAAATATTTCCTCATTGGTTTTATCACCTTTTGACAATTCAGCAATATCCGCATCATAATCAGAACTGCTGCTGATTGCTTTTTCAAAAATAGCGGGATTGGAAGTTACGCCTCTCACGCCGTCCTCTTCAACCAATTTTTTCAATTCACCGGAAAAAATGATTTTCCGATCGATGAAATCCAGCCAGATGCTTTGTCCAAAATCGTGTATCTGTTTTACTTTACTTGTTGCCATATCACTGTCTATTTTAAATGGTTAGCTAAAAGCACAAAATGCTTTAATTTGACTTATTTAGCTAACAATGCTTTCTATTTATAAATTTCAAATACGGAAATGACTATTGCCAGGTCCGGGAGCCGGTTCACTTGTCTAGATTTTTTGCGAAATGAAGTGTGCAACTTCGGCCAGCCTGCAAGTGAATCCCCACTCATTATCATACCACGTTGCTATGGAAAGCAAGTCGCCTTGCTTTACGGTCAGCGGCAAATCAATGATCGATGTATGCGGGTCACCCACGATTCGGGCGGAGGTCCATTCTTCTTCCAAAACATCCAAAACACCCTGTAACGGCCCTTCCGAGGCAGCTTTCCGGAAAGCTGCATTGACTTCTTCCACGCTGCATTCCTTTTCCGTAACAAGATTGAGCTCTGCGATGCTGCCTGTGCGGGTTGGCACACGGTAAGCTTTGCCGGTGATTTGCAAATCCTTCCAGATAAATTGAAGCGCACGCGCAGCGCCCGATGCAGACGGAATAATGTTCTCGGCCGCAGCCCACGAATCGCGGCGGTCTTTCATTGGCTGATCCGTGAGTGACTGCGTGTTGGTGTAGGAATGCACTGTTGAGAACAAGCCATATTTGATTCCGAAATTGTCCAGAATAACCTTCACTGCGGCAGCGAGCGCATTGGTGGTGCAGCTTCCCATGCTAACGATTTTGTGTGCGGAAGGATCGAAGGTTTCGAGATTGATGCCTTTGAGCAACACAGCGTCGCAGTCTTGAAGCGACTTGCTGGCAGCGCTGATCAGCACATATTTTGCACCCCGGTCAATGTGCGCCTGGGCCCCCGCACGTGTGGTCGCACGGCCGGTGCAATCCACCACAATGTCAACGCCAAGGGCATTCCAGTCAGGCACTTCGGCTTTGGAATTTACATATTTGATCCTTTTGTCGCCTATAATGAACTCGTCTCCTTCGGTTGAGACTTTCTCGCCAAAGCGGCCGTAATTGGTGTCCACGCTAAACAGTGAAGAAAGGATTTTTACATCGTGAATGTCGGAAATGGATACGGGCACAAAAAGATTGTTTTCGAGCGCGACGCGGAGGAATTGGCGGCCGATGCGACCAAAACCATAAAGAGCAATGTTTGCCATAAAATTTGCTTTTGATTCAAATATGAACTGCTTCCGGGAAGTTAAATTAAAAAATTTCTGCAAGAGAAAGAATCGTGTTAAAACAGTGTTAATAAAAATCGCTTGCCAGCGAATGCACCAGAATTAAGGCCACAATGAGTTACATTTGAAAAACCATTAGCCGGAACCTAAATCTCAAAACCATTCAAAATGACCATTGACTTTTTAAGAACATTCCTTCGCTTTGCCCTCATTTTCCTGATTTCAACTTCGAACTTGCTGGCGCAGACGAAGCCGGTTTACACAAAATACGTCAACACTTTTATAGGCACTGCGCCGCTGACCGACCCGAAAATATTGGGTTATGAGTTGCCCAAAGGCTGGCGTTCGTGGGCAGGACTCACATTTCCCGGGAGCTCATTGCCGAATGCAATGGTGCAGCTGAGTCCGATGACGGAATATGGCTCAGGAGCAGGTTATGAGTATGAGGATTCGCTGATTCTGGCTTTTACACACACCAATAAGGGACATTGGAACCTATGCAACATTCCCGTTTTGCCGCTGTCCAATCCGGGAGCAAAGTTCGGTTCGCGGTTCAGCCACAAAAAGGAAAATGCGGCTCCCGGGTTTTACGAGGTTTATCTGGATGATTATGAGGTGAATGTAAAACTGACATCGACGCTTCGGGCGGGTTTTCATCAGTATGAATACAAAAACAATAAGGGAAGACAAATCCTTTTTGATTTAGCCAAAGCCAATAACAAGATTTCCAAATGGAGCATTGAGAAAATCGGCAGCAATGCGGTGCAAGGCTTTCAGCAAACGGGTGAGAAAATTTTCTTCTATGCAAGCCTGAATACGAACATTGAACGACTGGAAGAAAAAGAAGAAGGCGCGCAAACCGGTTATGCAATCATTCACCTGGCGGAAAGCAAAAAAGGGCCTGTGGAGCTGAAAATCGGGATTTCGTTCGTAAGCGTGGAGAATGCGAAAGAGAATCTCGAAAAGGAAATCGGTGCAAAGTCTTTCGATCAGGTGAGGAGCGAGGCAACCGGTAAATGGGAAACACTGCTTTCTTCCATCCAGGTGAAAGGCGGGACGGATAAGCAAAAACAAATGCTTTATTCATGTTTGTATCGCTCTTTTCTCTGGCCCGCGCTGCGCAGCGATGTCAACGGTGAGTTCACGGATGCCAAAAACCAAGTTGTAAAAACGGGTTTCGATTATCATACAGAGCCCTCATTGTGGGACACTTACCGTAATAAAGACGTGCTGCTCGGGCTCATTTCTCCTCATGTGACTTTAAATGTGATCAAATCGATGAAGGATGTGGGTGATAAAAAGGGTTTTATTCCAACGTTCTTTCATGGCGATCATGGCGCATCTTCCATTGCCGGAGCGTATCTGCGCGGGATCACTGATTTTGACATTAAAGGCACTTATGAGATCCTTTTGCAAAACGCCAATGTCGAGGGCGGAGCGCGTCCTTACATTAAGGAATACAAAGAACTCGGTTTCATCCCCGATCCTGACATTGCCCATCCGGAGGTTGAAACCAAAGCCGCCGCGGGAGTTTCCAAAACGCTTGAATATGCCTATGACGATTATTCCGTAGCACAAATCGCGAAAAGTCTGGGCGATTCTGCAAATTACAAGATGCTGATGGCACGGTCGAAAAACTACAAAAATATGTTTGATCCGGCCACACGCTTTATGCGTGGCAGGCTTGCCAACGGCGACTGGATCAAACCTTTTAATCCGCAATTCCCTTACTACGAATACATGTATCGAGAAGCAAATGCCTGGCAGGTTTCGTTTTTCGCGCCGCATGACATGCCGGGTTTGATTGCATTGTATGGCGGTGCAAATGGTTTTGAATCAAAGCTGGATTCACTTTTTACCGTTCCCTGGAATCCGGATTACATTGCTCGAAATATAGAAACGATGGTGGGCCAATATTGCCACGGCAACCAGCCCGACCATGAAGCGCCATTTGCTTATCACTTCATAGGAAAACCTGAAAAGTCGCAAAAGCAGCTCGACAACATTCTCAATAATCTTTACGGAATCGGGGACGACGGGCTGGCGCTTTGCGGGATGGATGATGCGGGGGAAATGTCGGCTTGGTATGTTTTTACGGCGCTTGGTTTGTATCCATTTTCGGCAACCGACCCGGAATATCTTGTGACCGTTCCGCTGTTTGATGAAGTGAAATGGCGGACAAGCAACGGAATGATTATCACGATCAAAAAGCCCGGAACCGGCCGCGCCTTAACCTCTATAAAAGTGAATGGCAAAGCAAACAAAGGCTATTTCGTTCCGCATGAAATATTCAAGCAAGGAGCTGTAATTGAGATTGATACAAAGTAAATGTTGACTTAAAGCTTATCAATCCGATAAAGCCGTCCCTGGTCTGTGATGGCGTAAAGTGCGCCGTCTGTGCCCTCGGTAATATCGCGAAAACGTTGTGACTCGCTGGCCAGCAAGCGTTCTTCACCGATTATCTTGTTGTCCTTTATAACAAGGCGGACAATGTGCATGCCGCTTAGCGAGCCGATGAAAAGGTTGTTTTTCCACTCGGGAATGCGGTCGCTGCTGTAAAAGGTCATGCCGCTTGGAGACACCACCGGGTCCCAGTAGTAAGCCGGTTGTTCGAGGCCGTCTTGCTGCTGGATGCCGCTGCCCACTTTTGAACCGCTGTATTCGAGGCCGTATGTAATGGTTGGCCAACCGTAATTTGCGCCTGCTTTGATGCGATTGATCTCATCGCCGCCTCTTGGTCCGTGCTCACTTTCCCACAAATCGCCCGTTTTCGGATGAAGCGCCAGTCCTTGCGGATTCCGAAAACCGTAAGCAAACAGTTCAGGTCGGGCGTCGGTTTGTCCTGCAAATGGATTGCTAGCGGCGGGCTTTCCGTCTTTGGTAATCCGCACCACTTTCCCCAATGCGGCATTCAGCGATTGTGCCAGCGGCCGGGTCGCGAGATCGGACCGTTCTCCCGTGCTGACCAGTAAATTACCGGCTGCATCGAATACAATTCTGCCTCCATAATGCAATGTGCCGCGATATGCCGGGGTGGCGCGGTAGATGATCGTTGCGTTTTCAATGGCGTTTTCATTGACGGCTAGCCTTCCCTTGGCCACGGCAGTCAGGTTTCCATCTGCCGTCGATTCGGAAAACACCCAATAAATCATGCGATTAGTCGCAAAATCAGGATCAACCCTTAGCCCAAGCAACCCGCCCTGACCGCTTGCATTGACCGCGGGAATGCCCGTGATCGGCTGTCCCACCTGACCCGCTGTTGTGACAATGCGCATGGTTCCCGCTTTCTCGGTGATCAGCAAACGTCCGTCCGGCAAGCTCGTAATGCCCCACGGACTTTGCAGCGATTGTGTGAGGATCTTTCCTTCCCAGTTGGTTGCAGACTTCACAGCTGCAATCCGCGTTTGGCCGGCAAATGCAGGACGATAATTGGAGTTAGGCGCATTGGTTTCTACCGAAGTCAGGCTGTCTGCTCCTGGTGCCAGGTCCGCATTTTCCGAAGCATCGTCCTGGCAGCTTGCGAATGCAAAGCAAGCACTTGCAAGCAGTATATAAGTGAGATTTTTCATCTGGATTGATCAGTGGGTTGATGATATTCATTGCAGTGACTTAATGAACGCCGGATGGTTTGGTAAATTATATTTTATAGCGATTTAACAGGCAAGAAGTTATAAATTTTGATAAAAATAAGGGTTAATATTTGAATAAAGTTATTGCTGACTTTATTCAAATATCGACCCTTACAATTGCATTAAAAATGAATTTTAATTTAACACTTATTCTTTGGGAGGCGGTGGAATTGCTCCTTCCGAATTAACGCTGTTCGATACAGAATCCGCAATTGGAGGCGGCAAAGGATTGTCTGTATTTCCATTCGAAATATCCAAGTTGCCGCTTCCGTCATTTAACGCCGGAGGCGCTTGCAAACCACTTGAAAATATATCCGAATTTTGTCCGGCTTGTAATGGCGGCGGAACAGACGATTCTGAACCAGTTGAATTAAAAGAATTTCCCCCTTGGCCAACATCACCTTGAATTGCTTTGAGCCCTTCAATGGTGTTTGATTCGTAAGTTATTTTATAATATGACATAAATGATGCGTTTATAAATAAATTCAACATTAAGACATGTAAACGCCTGTTATTGTGTTTGACGTAATTTCAACATTAACCTGATGTCCACTTGCAACAGCGGCGGTTAAAATAGAAATAACATTTGTTACGCCGTCCGTTGATGCGGGAACAATCCCTAACCAGCCAGTCATTTCAGGAATGCCATTGATAATTGCATGGCAGGTTTTAGACGTTGCATATGAAGAAACGTATCTTACAGTTTTACCAAAATACCACATGATCGTATAGATTAAAAGTTGAAAATTGATGAATAAAAGAGAAATAGAACTGGCTAATTAAGACATGTAAATACCGCTTACTTCGCCGTTTTCTTCAAAAAGAATATTGACCTTTTTGTTGTAGTTTACAGCGGTTTTCAGGATGATTAGCATATTGGTAATGCCATCTGCGGAAGAAGGTTTAATTCTTCGCCAGCCATCATAACCCTGGATAATGGTGTGCGCCCATTTTGTGTTGTGATCGCCACTCACATAGCTGACATTTTTACCAAAAACCCAACCCGCTACACCCAATGCTTTGAAGGTCATGATCGCGCCCGGTGCAGAGATTTCCGATATTTTGAGACCGGAATTGCTGCCGTCCCACCATTTGCTGTTGGGCCCGGTGGCATCATTGAATTGCGTGGTTCCGGGGGCACCAAACAGGTCATTTGCATCGCCGGTGTTCGCGCCGTGTTCGAGGTCGAAGCTGTTGTCGGCCTGCTCCAATGAACATTGATAATGCTCGGCCGCGGTCATTTGCTCATTGCTGTTATTTCCTGTTTCATCCACGTGCCATATCGCGAGTCCGGCATCCGGAAGTGAGGCGTCGCGCCCGGTGTTTTGCCTGTTTTCAATGATAAAATATTCGGTGGCACTCTTGGAATGAATATAAAAATCATTGTTGGCTGCGTTCAGACTGGCCGTAATGCCCGGCGTAATGGTGTTCAGATTTGTCGTCCAGCCGGCCTCGTTTTTTAAATAAGCGCCAACCTGCACCGGATTCAAATCATTTCCGCCATAACACATGAGGCAATAATGGCCGATTGCGGTGGATTCACTCCCATAATCGTAGAGGTCGGGAAAATCGCAAATCATGTGGCCGTTCTCATGACAAAAAGTGCGGAGCGAAAGGCCGCTACCCATGTTAGTAATCTGATAATCAGAGAATTTTTTCCCGCCACCCGCGTCAAATGCTGATCCAAGCGCCCATTGGTGTGGCCACAGTCCCTGGCTCCAACTATTGACCCGGTCGCCCGCATAGAAGACATTCAAAGCGAAAATGAAACCGCTTCCGTCAGATGTCAATTGACTGAAATCGAAACTGTTTGATTTCAGGTGATTCAGTGCTTCCACAATCAGCTCTCTCGCCCGCGTGCCGAATGGAATCGCCGGGTCCGTGTAATGTGAGCGATTGTGTGCCGCCGTGTAATATTCCGTTACCACATTCGTGTAAGTCAGCCGCCCTCTCGAATTATCGAAAAAATAGTCCTTCACCGAACCGTTATTTCCATAGCCGGAGTAACCTGTTTGATTACAAAAATCGACCACGTTTTGCCTGGCAATGGTTTGCGGAACATCAGGGAATTCAATAAGAATGCAAAGCCCGACATAATTACCAACCGTCGGCGCAGAAGTGGGGCCGGACCGCAAGCCGGCATTCATATTATTGATTTTTGCGGCCTTCTTTTCTTCCCTGCGTTTTTTCCATCTCGGCTCTGTGCTTTGAAGCAGATCAGAAGAACTCACAATGCTTCGGGCTGCACTTTTAATGACCCGCGCATGCTTTTCAAGATTGAGCAAACCGGGATCTGCCTTACCAACAATGCCATTGTTGACAGGCAATAATTGACTCTTGTCATCGGAAGTTTGCGCATAGGTAAAGTAACCCGATTGCGGATCTTGAATGACAGTATATCCATCATCTGTTTCAAAGTGCGCAAAGAATTGATTACCGGTTCCAATTACCTCCACTGTGCTTTCGTCAGGATTGGTAAATGTAAATCGCTCATTGAGAAATGGTGCTGCCATTTGTTTGTTGTTTAAAGTGTAGATGATAAATAGAAGTAAGTTCTTGGGGTAATTTTTAATACTTTATGAATGACTGAATGACTGAATGACTGAATGAATGAATGAATGAATGAATGAATGAATAAATTAATGTGAATTAAATTGGAGGACTTTTTTTAAATAATAGCATTGACTTTTCAATAAAATGAATAGTCAATTTATCATTTAAATAGATTGTAAAATTGATTTAACCGGCAACAATAATTTACAGTAAGAAATAAATCTTACTTGCATTTTCAGGAAAATTGGATGGGCGTTTTTAAAAGGCAGGTTGTGTTTTCTTGACTTGAAAACTTAATGAAAAGGTAATTCACTTAATACTTGGATCCAAATATTAAGCTTGATATTGAGTAAACGGTGAAGCGGGAATTTATCCAAATATAAATTCAATTTTAAGAAGTGAAAATGGTCCGATTAGGCACTTAAAACGGGATCACAATCTCACCAAAGGGAAGTTAGTGGCACTTTGATTGTTGCTGACGGGCATTTCATTCAAGGGCACGTCAACATTGCGGATTTGATAACATGGGTGATCGGCCACATAAGTGATATCGACCACAGGCAGGGACTCACATTGGGATGCATTCGAAAGCACTTTTGAAGCCGCATTTTTTTCAAACATTAAAAAAATAATGGAATCCTGCGGAAGCGGAAGATCCAGCAATGCCGTGGTTGCAACGCAATTTTCATAAACTTTCCCATTGCTTGTCCAGCGAATGCCTTCGCCGTTTGACTCATCAATTTGAATAATGACCCTGTCGCAATGCACGCCCAGAAACTTGCCACTGTAACAGCCGTTTTGATCACCCGGCTGATTGCAGGAAATTTCCAAAAAAGGCAATAGGATTAGACTGGAAAAAAAACTGATTTTTTTTCTCATGGCGATTGTAAAGGGTAAGTGATCAAAGCGTTGCAGTTAGGAATAACTGAAACAGCTTTACGCCAAGAGAGACACGTATGCAGCAAAATCCGTTGCACGTGTCGCTAAATTATTAAGTGGTTACTTGTTAGCAGCCGATTGACCCGCAAAGTCCAATTTCATTAGAAATTCCCAGGGGCCGTTGTGATAGCGCCACAACTTAATGCCATAGACTGTGAAGCTGAAAGGCTCGAAGTCTTTTGCCAGCTCGGCCTGCAACTGCTTGGCAACTGGCGATTCCACTTTGTTTTGAACGGTTATATGGAAATTCCTTTTCTGCTGATCCTGTTTCGTCAAGAAATCGAACCATTTTTTTTGAAGCTTCTGATGTAATATAGGCAGTTCGGGTGAGACGATTTTGAATGCAGTGCCGCCACCCAACGATTGAATGGACTGCACATTGGCTTCAAACGGCTGCTGGGTTTCTACAAGTGCCTGCATGTCTTCCACGATCCAGGGTTCGTCCGGCAGCGCATGGAAAATGGTCAAATGTGCATCCAGATAATTTCGCTCTGGAGGGAAATGTTGTTTCCGCAATGCATTGAAATAGTTTTGCGCAGATTCCGAAATCACAAATGTCGCAACGAGCGGCTTTTTGGTCGGTTCTTCGGTTGAGGCGTGTGTTCTTTCCATAAAGGGATTTTCTACAAATCGATTTGTGATTGAGATGCATTAAAATTAGTCCTAAAATTTATTAATGTCGCCTTCCATTCATGCGCAACAAACCGCTCTGGCATGACTTTGACAGGCGTCAGCTAACCTGGCGATGTGTCGAGGTAATAATGGGAAGGACAAATGGAAACGATTGACAAAACATTATGGGCAACTGACAGTTACCAAACGGCGATGCTTAACTTTTTCGAGGATTTCAAAAGCAGGCCGGAGCTTATGGATAGCCTTCAGTCACTGATCCAATCGCAGCCAGCTTTGCGGGACGGCGATCATCACTGGCGGCCCATCTCCACAGACGGAACTGATTTCGGTTTTATAGATCTGGATAATGTGCGCGGTGCGAGGGTTATTGCGTGGTCGCGCATCCTAGATGACCAAGAACTCGTTTGCGCAATCAACCTGGATGCGCAGAACCAAGCGGCTGTTTATGTGACCATCGATGATGACATTCATCCGATTGGCGGCAAGGCGCTGCGTATGTTTTCATCTGATCAAAGCCCGGCTGAGCTGAATGTTGAAGTTAGAAACGGGAAATGCATCCGGATGACAATTCCGCCTCGAGGATTAGTCATTTATAACTAACGGCTCACAATTGTGAGTCGTTAGTTACGACTTGACCCTCGGAAAAATGCTGAATGCCTTGTTTTCTTTCCAGATATGGCAAGTGATATTGCCTTAAAAACTGTTGTTTGGAATCTCTGTAACTGCTTACGGCACCAATTACATTCATGAATTTAATGTAATACCAGGCCATATCAATCTGGTGTGGTTTAAAACCGCTACGTGCGCTTTTGGGGAAAAGGTGATGGTTATTATGCCATTCTCCGGCGACGATTCCCGGCCATAGCTGATTAATCGAGTTGTCTTTCGTCTGAAAGTCAACGCCTTCCCGCTGAACTTTTTGTCCTTTTCCGTGCCCTTCATAATTGAATGTCCGCACACCAACTGCCCAAAATCCTGCTGCACCAAATAGGGTGCAAGCCAGTGCGTGCCCGCCCATTAAGTAAAAAGCCATATACCAAAACGACCAGTTCAGAATCCAGGAAATGACGGCACTTTTGGGATTGACATACGATCCCCATTTGAGATATTGCGCATATGTGTTTCCTTTCACACCGGTGTGCTTCATTAATAATTTCACCCGATTGTAATCCGCTTCGCTCAGGTTTTGCGCGATAGGCTGATGATTTACATCGGCCAGAAAACAATAAAGAAAACCTGCACTCGCGTTGTACGGATCACCCGGCTGATCGGACTTGGCATGATGAACGTGATGGGACACGACGTAAATCTCCTCAGGAATCATGCTGATGGTCAGATTTTGGGTAAAAAACCGCCAGAACTTATTTCGAAACTTATATGCGCCATGCGTGCAATAGCGATGATGCCAAATCGTCCCGTGTGTTCCCATGATGATCATGCTGTACACAAATGCGGCCATGAACATTCCCAGACTAAAATATTTGAATATAAACAAGGCGAGAAATGGCAACATTAAAACCACCTTTGTCCAGCTCATTAAAGGAAGCCACGCTTTGCGGCTTTTGAAGATGTTGAGTCTTGAAAAGAATTCCCGGAAGATCTGTCCTGGGCTCGGCTTCACAAGGTTTCCGTTAGCATCTTGCCATCCGTAAGAAGGCGGTCTGAGGACAATGTCAATAAAGGCCATAGTATGTTTTTTGATTTAAAGGTTAGGCTTTTTGCGCTTGAAAAAACTATTCAACTTTTATTTAAGTTACACTCAAGGCACTCGTCGGATACAAATTGAAGCCTGGCGAATGCGAAAGTTCCACGCTCATACATAAAAAGTATTCCAAGGCAGCAGATTTATGTAAACCCCTTAATTATGGCAAAAGCGCCCCAAAAGATAGAAAAGCAGTTAGAAGAGCTTCTGCATCATTTGACGATTCAACGTGAAAGTATTCTCAATAAATGGCGCACGATTTGCGCTCAGGACCTGATCATGTTCAGTAAGACGAGCTTCTCCCGCGAAGAATTCAATGATCAGGCGCCTGTGATGCTGAATATCCTCAATCAGCGTTTGGCCAAATTACCCGAAGAGTCGGACGTCGTGATGATCGGTCAGGCGCATGGGCTGCATCGCTGGCAACGCGGCTATTCGCTGCCCGAACTGCTTGTGGAACTGGAGCATCTCTTTCGCATTGTGCTGGAATCGATCACTGCATATCATCAGGAAATACAAAGCTTGTCGGCCGATGTGGTGCTGGAAGTGCACGCGCAAGTGTTGCATATTTCACAGGGAGCCAGCCGGGGCAGTGTGCTGTATTATGATGAGCTGCGGCAAACGAATGCTGCAGAAAAAGCCAGCGCCACCATGCAGGCCCTTCGTCAGCTTGAAGAATTAGGTGAGAACCGGACCAAAAGATTGCGAGAAAGCACGCACGATCTCCGATCCAGCTTTGGTGTGCTGCTGGGCGCTTCCCAGTTGCTTGAAATGCCCGATAACGAAGAGGATCGCATTCATTTGTTTGAAATGCTGAATAGAAACCTGAGCTCGGTCAAGGAAATGTTACTGCAACTCAGCGACTTCTCGCGCATTGAGGCTGGACAGGAAACTTTGGAATTGAAAGAGTTTGACGCCGCCGAGTTGCTTAACAAGGTCATCGCAACCGTCCAGCCGCTTATTAAAGACCGTAACCTTGTTTTAAAAGGCGAAGGTCCGGAACATCTTATTGTAACGAGCGATCCCGTAAAAATTCAGCGCATTGTGCAAAATCTGCTTCTTAACGCCCTCAAATACACCACGAAAGGCGGCATTTATATTTCGTGGGCCCAGGAAAACGACACCCGCTGGATCCTAAGCATTCAAGACACCGGACCCGGATTTTCTGCCAGCAGTCCTGCGGCGCTCCTTGCGGAGCAATTGAAGCCGCTGAGCCAGCTGAGCAGCAGCCATCAGGCGGGCGGGACATCAGAATATCCCCTCGATCATGCGCCCTCAACCGAGGCGATCAAACAGAATCCAAAACGCAACGGAGAGACCGAAGGGTTGGGTTTATTCATTGTCAAAAAGCTTTGTGAGCTCCTAAAAGCAAGTATGGACATTGAAAATGAACCCGGGCAGGGAACATTGGTCCGGATCAGGTTCCTTGCGCATCAGGAAAACGCGTAGCAATAATTTGACGACTTTTCGCAAACAGAATCGTAAAATTGACATTTGCTTAGTGCAATGTTATGATAACTTTGCGCCTCATTTTAACCCAAAACCACTATGGATTCAGCGAAGTCATTACTGGAAGGTCTGGCGGAAGCAGTTTTGAAGCTGGATACTTTTGGCAATATTCTTTACTGCAATCCGGCAACGTTGACTTTGACGGGCTTCGATCATGCGGTCCTGCTGGAAAAGCCGCTGCATTATCTGACATTTGACCACACCGATAACCTTAAAACCAGTTACGAGTTAAGCGCTGCGGTTTCGAAAGGAAAAGTGACATATCAAGCCTGGAACCGCCGCGTCGACGGGGCTAAATATTGGGCTGAAACGACATTGGCTCCGTTATACGAAGCCGATGGACGTCACAAGGGATTTGCGTGTATGATCCGCGACATCACGGAGCGGAAGCATGAAGAAGTTGCGCTTCGCGAAAGTGAAGAGCGCTTCCGTTTGCTCGTTGAGGGCGTGCAGGATTATTCGATTTACATGCTCGATGCCGAGGGAAATATTGTCACCTGGAATGAGGGAGGTCAACAGCTTACGGGATATTTTTCCAGTGAAATTATTGGTAAACACTTCTCTATTTTTTACAATGCCCACGATTTACTCAGCAACAAACCTGCCATCGAACTGGAAACTGCCCGCAATGTGGGAAAGTATGAAGAAGAAGGTTGGCGGGTTAAGAAAAATGGGTCGGTATTTTGGGCCAGCATTGTGCTTACTGCCCTTTATAATGATGAAAACAAGCTCATTGGTTTTTCCAAAGTAACCAAAGATTTAACGGAGCAAAACAGAGAAAAAGCAGCAATTCGCCAAAGTGAGGAGCGCTATCGGCTTCTTGTTGAGCAGGTTACGGATTACGCAATTTTTATGCTGGATGAAAAAGGCCGGATCGTGAGCTGGAACGAAGGCGCCAAAAGAATCAAAGGTTACATGCCGCATGAGGTTATCGGGAAATATTTTTCAATTTTTTATCCCGAGGATGAAATTTTCAATGGTAAGCCCGCGTATGAACTGAAAGTTGCGCGGCAGGTGGGAAAATATGAGGAAGAAGGCTGGCGCATCAGAAAGGACGGAAGCAGGTTTTGGGCCAATGTTGTCATTACAGCCGTTTACAATCAGGACCGGAATTTGGTTGGGTTTTCCAAGGTCACTAGGGATCTGACGGAACGTAAAAAAGCAGAACAGATCGCGCAGGACAACTCGGAAAAATATAGGCAAATTGCGCGTGAAATGGAGGTCATTAATGCTGAACTGTCGCGCACAAACAACGACCTGGAACAATTCACATCGATTGTTTCCCACGATTTGCAGGAGCCGCTGCGGACTGTGAAGAGTTTTCTGCATTTGATCAATGATAGAATTGCAAAGGGGAAATTGGATGAAATTGGCCAATATGTGAGCAAATCCACATTGGCGGCCAACAGAATGAAGGAGCTCATCGCGAACGTGCTGAATTATTCTCAGGTGAACAAGGGCAAGCTTAATGCAGACGAGTTGCCGGTCGATGAATTTTTTGAACACATTCTGTTAAATCTGAAAGGCTCTCTGGACGCCACGGACACGGTGATTTCTTTTGAGAGACAGGAGGGAAAGGTGATTAAAGGTGATAAGGTGCAGTTGATGCAATTGTTTCAAAACCTGATCAGCAACGCCATTAAATTTACCAATGGCAGGCAGCCGATCATTAAAATAACGCATTCGGATCAGAATGGAGTAAATCATTACTCGATTTCTGACAATGGAATTGGCATGGATTCAGCAAGCACGGCAAAGATTTTTGACCCATTCCGAAGGTTGCACGAGGCACGAAATTATCCCGGAGCAGGGATGGGTCTGGCAATCTGTAAAAAGGTTGTCGAGCGGCATAACGGCCGGATTTGGGTAGAATCGCAGCCTGGAAATGGCAGCACGTTTCATTTTACACTCTGGGAAACAGGGCAACAATTACTGACATCCAATGAATCAATTTAAACTTGTAATCGTAGAAAACGACGAAGACGAGCGTTTTTTCATGAATGAGGCGTTTCAGGAGTCCGAGGAATTTCAGATCCTGGGCGCATTTGAAAACGGTGACACCCTCATTGAATGGCTGGATCAAACCAATGCATCGGACCAGCCTGAAATTATTTTATCTGATCTTAATATGCCTGGAAAAAATGGTTATGATATCCTCACACACGTCCAGGCTCACCCGGAATATGCGCACATTACAGTGATCATCACGTCCACTTCAACCGTAGTTTCCATCAGAGAAAAGTGCTTGTCCCTGGGCGCAAAAGACTATCTCGTAAAACCGGAAATCTTCATCGATTACAGCGATTATGTGAAAAATCTTTATCAGCTTGTCAGCCAACACAAATAGAATCTGTTTGCCGGCGGGGCTCCAACCGCTTTTCTTAACATATCTTAATTTTTTTGTGCGTGCTGTCAGATTGTTTTGCATCAAAATCAAACTGATAGAAAATGTTATTACAAACAAAAAGTGATTGGGCTGTGTTGGTGCTACGTTTAACAGTCGGCATCATTATGTTTCCCCACGGCGCGCAGAAAATGCTGGGGACTTTCGGAGGCTACGGTTTCAAACCAACCATGCAATTTTTCACCCAGTCTGTCGGCCTGCCGTGGGTCTTTGCGCTAGCCGTAATTTTGATCGAATTCTTTGCGCCCATCGGGCTTATACTGGGCCTAGGGACACGTATTTGCGCATTTGCCTTGGCGATTGTTATGGTGGGCGCGATCGCCACAACCTGTTATCAAAACGGTTTCTTCATGAATTGGTATGGCAGCCAAAAAGGGGAGGGTTACGAATATCATTTGCTCGTAATAGGCCTTTGCCTAGCATTGCTGGTGGCCGGAGCCGGGCGGTATGCCATCGATAATTTGTTCCATGCCACTCACTAATCCAACACGCACACTTGTCCTTGCACGCATTGTCTTTTTATAAATTGCATCTGTTAATTGGCTTAAAAAGCATGTGTTGACGAAGGCAGTGCGTGCCAGCCTAATCATAAATTACGAGCAATGGAGAAGCATATGGAGCAGATTATTGGGCATTTAAGGGAAAAGATCTCGCTGAGTGCCAGCGAAGCGGTTTTCTTCACATCATTGCTTGAAGTGCGCGCTGTGAAGCGGCGGGATTATGTGTTGCAGGCGGGTCAGGTTTGCCAGCATCAATGCTTTGTTGTGTCGGGTTGCCTAAAAGTTTCTTATTGGGATCAGGCTGGTTTGGAGCATGTTATCAAATTTGCTCCGGAAAACTGGTGGACATTGGATCTGGAAAGTTTTGAACTGCAAAATCCCGCTTTTTACACGATTCAGGCAATGGAAGACACGAAACTCCTGATGCTTAGCAAACGAAGCTACGATGTATTACTGGAAAAATTGCCGCAATTTGAAAGGTTTTACCGGATCATGTTCCAAAGTTCATTCATCGCATTGTCACGGAGGATGACGCAAAATCTTTCTATGAAAGCCGAAGCTCGATACGCCAGGTTTTTAGAGAAATATCCCAGCTTGCAGCAAAGAATCCCTCAGAAATACATTGCGTCATATTTGGGAGTAACACCTGAGCATTTCAGTTATATGAAGCGGAAAGAAATGCAGGATTATTTTGCTAAACTTAGCAACTGATTCAGGGATAGCATTTTTAAAAAAAATCTCATTTGCTAAGGATTCCCCGCAGATATTTTGCTGCCTTGCCCAATGACCTGATCCTTTCTGACAATGTGCCGATCAAGGCGCCGTCGGTTTGCTCAATGTCGTTCATATTAATGCCGGATTCCAGTTGTTTTGGATAAATCATCAGCAGGCTTTGATCCTGAGAGTGATTGGCAAGATAACCAGGCAGTCTTTGCAATTGGGAAATGTAAGATGCAGACCCTTTTCTCGCTGACACGATCACAAATAGATCATCACTTTGCAGCTCATTGGACAAAATCAGAAAATCATCCCAAGAACTGAAAACGGTGAATTCGACATCAACATTGGTTTTCTTGCGCGCCAGAATGCTTTCCGTTGCTTTAATGGTTTTCGCAGATGTAAAAAAGTGAATGGGCATTGCATTGATCTTCGCAAGCATCACCAGTTTATCCAGCCAATGCAGAAAACCGGGCTCATTGCTGGCTGCGGGGGGCACGACGGCTACGATCCTGGTAAGGGTGTTAAAAGGCTGTGCAGGTTTGTAAATGTAGATGGTTTCGAAGATCCGTTTGACAATGTTCTCGACTTTCGGGCCGAGGAATGTTTTGTGATCCGTTTCCTGATGAAGGCCAATGACCACATCCGTAATGTTCTGTTCCTTAATAGAATAAGT
Source organism: Dyadobacter sp. CY326 (assembly GCF_021390515.1). Classification (GTDB taxonomy): domain Bacteria; phylum Bacteroidota; class Bacteroidia; order Cytophagales; family Spirosomataceae; genus Dyadobacter. The sequence goes on along the minus strand of NZ_JAJUXI010000008.1, from coordinate 103,225 downwards.
GATCCCGTTACTAATATTGGCATCGTAACGCGTAAGCGGAATGAGAACATTTTCGGACGAGCTTGCGTGATCGACTGCCTTATTCAGGATCTTTTTACCGTGTGATGCTGTATCGTTTTTCTGATCATTGTCGGTGACAATGTGCAGGCCGTAAAGTGGTGTGGAACTGCGTTTTCCTTTAAGCATAATCGCGAAATCAACCAGATCGGCGATCATGTCTGGATAGGACAGTGAAACAAGGATTTTTTCATCGCTGGCAGCATCAATGTCCTCTGGCGTTTCCGCTTCCGCTAACAGTGCAAGCCTTTTTGATGCACGTTCCACCACAAAAGAACTAACAGCGCAGCTTACCAGAATCAGCACAATTGTGCCGTTCAACACATCTTCATCCAACAACCTGATAGGCTCGCCCAAAGCGGTTTCACCAATGATAATGTTATAACCGACCAGAATAATCGCCAATGTTGCGGCAGCATGCGAGGCGCTCAGCCCAAAGATCATTAATCCTTCATCGGCCGATAACCGGAACACTTTCTGCGTAATCCAGGCAGCCAGAAATTTACTCACTAGCGCAACGACCAGGATCACACCAGCCACTTTCAAAGCTCCCCAGCCATTGACCAAAACACTCATATCCACCAACATGCCCACGCTGATCAGGAAAAAAGGAATGAAAAGCGCATTGCCGACAAAATCAATGCGGTTCATGAGCGGAGAGGAGTGGGGCACAAATCTGTTTAAAACCAAACCTGAAAAAAACGCACCGATAATGGCTTCAACGCCCGCAATTTCGGCTAAAAACGAAGCCAGAAAAACCATGGCGAGCACGAAAATGTATTGCGAAACGCTGTCGTCGAAACGCTTGAAAAACCAGCGGCAGATGATGGGAAAAACAAACAAGACAATTGCAACAAAAACAATGAACGAGAATCCCAGACGAAACCAAAAGGCGGAGGTTACGTCTCCTTTGGACATGCCTGCAACGCCCGCCAGAATCAGCAGCGCGAGAATGTCTGTGATCATTGTTCCGCCCACAGTCATGTTAATCGCCCGGTTACGCGTCACGCCGTATTTGCTTGCGATGGGATAGGACACCAGCGTATGCGTGGAAAACATGCTGGCGAGCAGTAACGATGACAAAAAGCCGTAACCCAGCACATAATAACTGGCCAATGTGCCCGAAATCAGCGGCAATAAAAATGTGGTTAAGCCAAAAACAATGATCTTATTTCGGTTTTTTCTAAATTCCGCAAGGTCAATTTCCAGCCCTGCGAGGAACATAATGTAAAGCAGACCGACCGTTCCAAAAAGTACAATGCTGCTATCACGACTCAGCAAATTTAAGCCATAAGGCCCGACGATCATTCCCGAAATGATAAGGCCGATAATATGCGGGACTTTTATCCGGTTGAACAAAATGGGCGCAAACAGGATAATAAAAAGCACCACCGAAAATATTAAGACGGGATTTTTAAGGGGCAATGAGAGATCTAATAACAGCAACGAAGTCATACGCACGGGGTTAGCATTATTTTGGCCGTTCGGCGGTCAGGGCATAGCGAATTTTGCAATCCGCTCGCTGCACTTCCCGCATCCCTTCCATCTTGCCATCGGTCAGTTCCATTATCACACGCATCACCGAAGCCGAGCCAGGTTGTCCATTGGTAACTTCCAGGCGGTTTTGAGAAAAAGAGCCGTGATAGACTCTCGAGAGTTCATTTCCTGCGTAGGCACTGGCAACAATTCCTTTATTACGGTAAGCAATTTCCCACGTTTCGGTTTTAGAATCACCAATGGCTGATCCGCTGCAATTCGTTTCTGTGCATTGCATCTTCACGATCCATTTTCCGGTGAAAGGTTGTGCTTGCAGCGAGTCATTAACCGCGCTTGAGTCTTGAAGTTGCCTCTTCTTTTTTTCCTGCAAGTCTTTGTCCAACAGCGCCAAACGCTGTTCCCATTGCATCAATGTCTGCTCTTTTTCAGCGACCTTCTGCTCTCTTTTTGCCAGTTGCGCCTCCTTTTCTTTGAAACCGCAACTCTGAAAAGTTGCCACGAAAACCAGAAAAGCCAATGTCCACCTCTTCATAAATTGTTCTTTTTCGCGCCAGTCGCAAGTGAAATTCAACAAGGATTAAATGCTTGCCTGCTCAAAAGTTATTGGGAGCAGCGCATTTTCTCCAATAGTCAAGCATTACTTTAATCGTTTGTTTGATTTCGTCGTATGCGCCAGGTTTTACAAAAAAGCCCTGTGCAGATGTGCTGTAAGCATCGATAACCGCCTGCTGATTAATTGCCGTTGTAAAGTATACGTATGGAATGCATCGAAGGCTAAGCTCCGCGTCCGTCTGGACTTTCCTCCTCAGTTCCAGCCCGTTGAGCTGCGGTAAGTTGATATCTGAAATGATGATGAACGGCCTTTGGTCTGTTGTGTAGAGATAATCCAATGCTTTTAATCCATCTGAGAAATACATGCGTTCGTTGGGATAACCAAGTTCTCTGAACACTTCTTCCAATACAAACTGGTCATCCAAGTCATCTTCGATTACGATTATTGTGCCGTTTTTGTCCATAGCTGATAGATTTTGAAAATCGGTTACAAAAATAATGCCACCTCAGGACAATGTGTCGAGCGGTAAGTTAAGTAAAAATTGGTGGGCTGCAGGCACGAAAATTTAGCGGGTCAGTCAATAACAGTGTGCAAAACCTTTAAAAGAATTATCATGTCAAAGACAGTTGTAGGAATATTCGAATATGAAAGCGACGGGCAAAATGCTCAAAATTATCTGTTGGCAAACGGTTTTGCTGATGGTAACGTAGATATTAAGACAGCCTCATACAAGTCAGAACCGGACGCTTCCGAGGACAAGTCGGTGGTTGATGAAGAGAACGAGGGCATATTTGACCGCATTGGTCACTTCTTCAAAGATCTTTTTGACGGTGATGAGGAAGAGTCGAACCGCTATTCGGAAGCAGGCAGACGCGGGACAATTGTAACCGTTCACGCAGCGACCATTGAAGAGGCGCATGCGGCTGCGGCGATCTTGGATGAATATGGCGCGGTGGATGTAAATGCAGGCGCAGGTTCGTTCGGAACAAGCCCATCATCGGTCGGTGCGGAAAGCGCATTGGTTGCGGAGGAATTAACCACTTCGCTGCCGAGCGTTGAGGAAGGACTTCACCTTGACAGAGGCGCAATCGGAGCAAGCGGCGTCCGCTCCAAAAGCCGCATTGTAGAGCGTCCCGTTGAGGAACACATCCGGCTTCGTCAGGGAAAGGTTCACAGCACCAGATTCCCCGAGGATCGGCAAGCACCCGAGACGAATTTCTAAACTTCAAGATTAATAGGCACCCAGAACGGTGCCTATTTTTTTGCCACGCTGTATTTACGAAGGTCCATGTTTGTTTGAAAATTTTTTATATTTTGTTTTATATATAAAATAATTATATATAATTGCATTTATAAAGGATGTTCATCAAAAGGCTTTCGATCATGCTTACACATTACTTAACCCTTTCCCTGCGCCGCATGTGGCGGCAGCGCCAAGTCAACTTCATCCGTATATTGAGCCTCGCCCTCGGGCTGGCGAGCGGTCTCGTGATTTTTTTAGTGGTCAATTACATGTTCAGCTTCGACCGCCATCATCCGCATATGGACCGGTCTTATTGGATTGTGACCGATATCAAGCGCGAACATGTTATGCAGACCGATGCCGCGCCCCGGCCGCTAGTGGAAGTGCTGCGCCGCGATTATCCGTTTGTAGAGAGCGCAACGCGGCTCGAAACCGTTTTTGGCCGCACAATTGGTGTCCCGGATGGCAGAAAAGGTTGGGTGAAAAAATTCAATGAAGCGCGGAATGTCTGCTTCGCGGAACCGCAATATTTCAATCATTTTTTGGTAAATTGGGTTATGGGCAATCCGCAGACAGCCTTGACATTGCCAAACACAATCGTCATCAGCGAGCGTTACGCCCAAAAATATTTTGAAAATGCAGATCCAATCGGTCGCACATTGCGGCTGGATAATCGTGTAAACCTAACCGTAACCGGCGTCATCAAAAATCCGCCAGCCAACACGCAGCTTCGTTACGACGCCCTGATTTCGTACGCAACCATCCCAGGTTTGGAACACATTGGCGCCATGCAAGATTGGGAAGGTCTGCAAAGCATGTGTTTTGTGAAGCTGCGTGAAGGCGCAAATCCAAGGCAGTTGTCAAACGCGCTGGAAGCCATTCGTAAGAAAAATCTGTCTGTCGAGAAAGCGGCGCAGTTTGCCTATCACGTTCTGCCACTTGCAGACCTTAACCACGAACGCAGCGGCATGGCTCCGCGTCCTGTCTTATATGCATTGATTGCCATTGGGTTACTGCTCGTTCTGGCTGCTTGCGTTAATTATATCAATCTGGCCACTGCCCAGGCTTTGCAACGCGCAAAGGAAGTGGGCGTGCGCAAGGTTGTCGGCAGCAATCAATGGCAACTGATCAAACAGTTCGTCCTCGAAACAGCGCTCTTAACGGTTATTTCAGTCATTATAGCCTTAATGGTTACGCAATTAATGATGCCGCTGGTCAACCAGACGCTGGCAACGCAAGTGGAGATGCTGCACCCTGCCATTTCCATAACGGATTTGCTCCAACCGAAAAGCCTGGAATGGTTTATCAGCCTGATTGCCAGCGTAATAATTTTGGCAGGATTCTATCCGGCCTGGGTGTTGTCGAAGTTTAACCCGACGAAGGCCTTAACCGGCCAATTAACCACGCAGACTGTCGGCGGATTTACCATCAGGCGGACATTGATTACGGGGCAATTTATTCTTTCACAACTCTTCTTGATCATTGTGCTGGTCATAACAGCCCAGCTTCGCCACATGCAAAAGGTGGACTGGGGCTTTAAGCACGAGCATATGACGACCGTCTGGCTTTCTCCGCCCAATCCGGTTCCCTACAACCAGTTACGCCAAAGCTGGCTGCAATTGCCAGGCGTTGAAAAAGTGACATTTAGCAGCGATCCGCCTGCTTCGCGTTACAACCGTCCCACACCATTCAGTTATCACATTGCATCCAAACCCGAACCCTTCGAAACACGCCTTCGCGCGGCAGACGAGCATTATCTCTCCGCATTTGGACTGTCACTTGTGGCTGGTCGCAACTTCCGCTCCACGGACACCACCGCGCAGGAAGTGATGGTTACGGAAGCGCTTGTGCGTCAATTGGGCGTGTCGCCCGTGAGTGCTGTCCTTGGCAAACCTTTGCGAATTAAAGACGCCGACCGCATCATTGTGGGTGTCGTAAAGGATTTCCGCAGTGGCGATCTGCATCAGCCCATTGTGCCCGTTACGATCGTGCATGACCTCGGGCATACGACCATGGCCGTGCTTACCTTATCGCCCGCATCACCAAAGAACACATTGAAAGCGATTGAAAACGTTTGGGATCAAACAATGCCCGACCGCGTCTACAAAGCGGATAGCCTCGACGATTTGCTGGCTTCATTTTTCCAAATGGAAAGGCTGCTGGCAGGTTTTGTGCAAGCATTCGCATTCATCGCCATGGCCACAAGCTGCATCGGACTCTACGGTTTGGTGACATTCATGGCCGAAGGACGCGCAAAAGAAATCGGGGTAAGGCGCGTGCTCGGAGCACGGACGCAGCAGTTACTTTGGCTTTTTGGCAAGGAGTTTGGCCGACTCATCCTGTTCGGTTTTCTCATCGCCGCGCCGCTAGGCTGGTGGCTTACAGGCAGCTGGTTACAGCAATACACGCATCGGATCACGTCAAGCCCCTGGCTGCTAGCCGCAACATTGGCCATCACCGTGCTGATAACGGCATTGACGGTTTTGGGGCATGCGTTGAGGGCGGCGGTCGCGAATCCGGTTGGGTTTCTTAGGAATGAGTGAATGAGCGGGCGCCGCTGCGCTGAATGAGCGGGCGCCGCTGCGCTGAATGATCGGGCGCCGTTGCGCTGAATGATCGGGCGCTGTTGCGCTGAATGAATGAATGAATGATTGAATGAGTGAATGAGTGAATGATCGGGCGCCGTTGCGCTGAATGATCGGGCGCCGTTGCGCTGAATGATCGGGCGCCGTTGCGTTCAATGATCGGGCGCTGTTGCGTTGAATGCTGCTGCGCTGAATGAGCTGGGGCTTTGGGATGGAGGTTAGTAATTGATTGGTTTTTTGGAGATGTAGAGTGTTCCGCGGACGTCTTGTTTGTTGCATAGTTGTACGTATCCGTCTTTGTTGCAGAGTGGCGCGGAGGCGGATATGTAGAGGCGGGATTTTTGGTCGAAATAAACATTGTTTAGCGCGTGCTGTTGCGGAAGTGCGATCTTGCGGCCGTTTTCCGTCACAATGCCGAGATATTCAATCGTTCCCACTGGCTGAATGATCTCATCGATGCTAAACCGGATGCCGTTGGCTGAAAAGCCATAATTCAGCGGCGTTTTCATCTCAGGAATGCCTGGTCGCTGCGTGAGCTTGTCCCAGGTAACGCCACCATCCAGACTGAAATATGCTGGACGGATCGCATATCTGTTGCCCGGATCGTCGCCACTCATCGTTTGCGTGTCAAGTGTGAACAAAGTGTCATTGCTCACTGCAAATCCCAATAAACCATTTTTTGAATCAAATGTTGACTGCGTCCAGGTTTTCCCCTTGTTTTTGGAATAATACGCGCGGTATCGGTCTGTAACCACCAATGTGCCGTCAATATCTCCATAAACAGCGTATATCTCAGTATTTTCCGGTCCCCGCAAAATATACCAATCCGGGTGCTGCATTTCCATGTCCGGCTCCGGTGAATCCTGCCCGCTGCGGCATGAAACAAAGCATAAAATAACAAAGAAGAGTAAAAGTGATTGCCTCATAATTATAGACACGTTCTAAGTTGTTGCGTGGTTACAATTTAGCATAGCATTTTTATTTTCTCAATGATTTGATGTGAAGAATTTGTAAAATATCATTTATGCAAAAACCCACCCAAACCTCCCCACATTTACATTACAGCTACTCAATCTGACATTTCGGGATAGTCGTCCATCGCCTTGTTCCTGTTTGCGGGCACTTTTGTGAAAACATTATTAGCCATGAACAAAACATTTGGATTACTATTATTGGCATGCTGCCATTCCCTTGGATCTGCATCTGCCCAAGATTCGGCGCGTTACCAGCTTCGTCTTTCTGTTCCTGTTATTGATCTGCCGCAAAACAAGGACATTCCTTATCGCTATCCTTCCATGCACCAGGCGTTGGAGTTCTCTGCTGACGTGTATGATCTTGGTTATCTAGGGATTGACAAGCTTGGTAATGCGCTTTTTAAGCCAAAAACAAAAGCTTACAGCAATGGAAGAAAAGCAGTCAACTTCGGCTTTAAATATCTGGCAAGCCTCGGTTTTGTCAAATATGGCAGCGAATTGCCCATTCCGCTGGGCGTGTGGGCGCATGAAGAATTTCATAGGTCGGTGCTGGGCGTTAATGGCATTGATTCCAAGAACGGAAACTGGTTTCCGCATCGCTGGGACGGGACGGTTTACGGCATTGGTGATCAAGATTTAAGCGTGCTTAAAGCAAAGGATGTCAATCAGTTGCTGTATGCTTATGTCGCCGGCGTGCAGTCGGAAGTGTTACTCACCAGGAAAGTTGCAGTTCAGGATTTTTACAAAAAACGGACTTTACCAAAAAACGCATGGATGGTTTACAATGCGTGGTATGTGTGGGATTATTTCAAATTTTCAACCAGTCCGCAGAGTGATTCTGTTGCGGTGTGGGCAGCAAAACATGAAAACGCAGACCCTAGGGAGCGTGATTTTGCAGGAGCAGACTTGACGGCTTGGGCTTACGACATGTTTAGCCCGGAAAAGTCTTATAATGAGCGAGATAAGTTTCCCAATGGAGAAGGCGTCAACCGAAGGATCGGGTTTTCTCAACTCACGGAAGATGGAAGGGAATATTTGCTTAAACAAAAAAAATTAGCGCTGCTGAACTTTGTGAATCCGGCGATATTTTTCATCAACCGCATTCCGCTTGGCCGACATTCGTCATTCAATTTTTTCCTCCAATACGCGCCGACGCATTACGGAAACGACATTGCGCTGATCTTGCCGGTTCAGGTTCGTAACACGGATTTTTTGTTAGGCTTGCACCAATATAATAATTACAAATCAGGTGGATACGGTCTTGATCTGGGCTTTTACAATCGCCAACTGTCAAAGCGGCTCGAAACCGATTTGGTTGTCAACTTATGGAATCAGCCGGAGCGATTTTTTGAAAATGACATGCTTAACGGCGGCGCTTTGCAGGTTGATTTTCGCTTCCTCGTTGCCGGAAACCTGTCGCTTTCGGCATCCTTCTCCGGCAAAACGGAAGGTTGGCAAATGGGCAGTCCTTATCTGAAATCAAATGTGTCGTCGCGCTTTGGATTGGCTTACGCATTGAAAAACAAGCAGTAACAAAACCACTTAAAAACGCAAATCCACAAACTGCATTGGACGATTTACTTGCAATAGGAGCGGCTGCGCTTAGGAAGGCGGCCTTGAATGAATCTGCGAAGGAATACATTCTGAAAGATCGAACGCTTTTTCCCATTTTGAAGCGGGCGGCGGATCGTTACATTGCTGGCGAAACGCTGGCGGAAGCCGTCGAAAAAGTCGCTGTGCAAAATAGAAACGGTTATAAATGTTCGCTGGAATTCATGGGCGAGAGCACGAAAACCGAAGCGGAAGCTGTTGAAGCAACGAATGAGTTTTTACGGATTTGTCAGACAATTAGGTCACTAGGCTTAAATTCAACCGTTTCACTGGATCTGTCACACATTGGACTGGCCATTTCAAATGATCTGGGTTTGCATCATTTGGATATGATTTGTAAAGAAGCTGCTCAATCTGGCACGGAAGTGATCGTCAGTGCGGAGGGCACCGAAAGGACGGATGCCATTTTGGAAACTTATCAGCGAATCGCCAAAAAGCGCGATAATATTTCGATCACGCTTCAAGCTTATCTGCACAGGACAAAGGATGATTTTCAGCATATTATTAAAAACAAAGGCCGTGTCAGGATCGTGAAAGGCGCATTTGAAACGGAGAAAGGACTTTCTGTGCCAAGAGGATCACAGCTCAATGATGCCTATCTGGGATTTGTGGATCAACTGCTTTCGGGAAAACATCCGTGCTCCATCGCCACACACGATGCATTCATTCAGCAGGAGGCAAAAAAATTGGTTGATCATTACCAGCCACAAGCCGGCTTGTATGAGTTTGAAAGTTTGTATGGCATTCAAAACGAGCGACTTGCCCAACTGAAAGCAGAGGGTTACGCGACAAAGTTGTATTTTGTTTATGGCAAAGAATGGTATTTATATGTCTGCAACCGCATCGCAGAATTTCCGCTAAATGTCTTTTTGGCATTGCAGGATGTCATTGTATAAAAGTGATTTGAAACATTAACAGACGATGCTCCACTTCCGTAAGCACAAAGATCTTCCGGAAGCTCAGCCTCCGAAGTCATACATTGTTTTTTGGTGTACTCAGATCAAAGAGGCCGCAAGAAGCAGAAAAGGTTGTATGGCGGGGGAAAAGATTTAACTATCGAACCATTTTTTGAAAGATGGTGCTTTTTCGCGGCTGATATCCAATTCCGGTTTGAGCGGATCTTTAAGAAAAACGGTCAGTTTTTGATTTTCGTGGGAACGAATGCCTTGAATTGCATCGCAATTGACGATCGATTGGCGGTTGGCCCTGAAAAATTTTGCAGGGTCGAGCAGCTCTTCGATTTCATCCATCGTCGTAAAATCCATCACATGCCGGTCGCCTTTGAATGTGTAAAGAAAAAGAATGGTTTCTTTGACAAAACAGGCAATGTCTTCCGTGTTGATCGGGATCATTTGATTACGGAAATTGACGATGAATTTCTTTTTATAAGCTGTCTTTGAGGCGATTGGATTGGTAAACGCCTGCAACAATTGTTGCAGATCAGCGTGCATATAGCTCGTTTTTTCGATCAAAACCCGGCATTTGTCAACCGCTCTTTTCAGCTCGGCTTCGTCCACAGGTTTTAACAGATAATCAATGCCGTTGACTTTGAATGCACGGATCGCATATTCGTCGTAAGCGGTTGTGAAAATGACCGGACAGGTTAATTTCACTTGTTCAATGAGGTCGAAACTGACGCCGTCGCCGAGCTGAATGTCCATGAAAAGAATGTCTGGCTGCTCGTGTTGCCGAAACCACGCAATCGCCGATTCGACGCTGGACAGCACTTCGATCACTTTTACGTCGTCGGCAACCGCGCTGATCTTGCTCTTCAGCTCCCGCGCCACCAGGCTTTCGTCTTCCACAATTACGGCTTTCATTATATCAGGGGTATTTTAACGGTAAAATAATGGTCGTTCTCTATGATCTCAATCCGGCGCTCCGTCAAATATTCGTAAAGCGAACTGATGTTCGTCAGCCCTTTCCGGTTGCTTGTTTCTACAAAGTTTTTGCGTTGCAGATTGTTCTGCACAACCAGCTTGTCTTCTTCATTGAATATGCTGATTGTCAAAGGCTTCTTGTCTGAAATGATGTTGTGTTTGATCGCATTTTCGATCAGGTTTTGCAGCGTAACGGGCGCAATTTTCCAATGCGTGTATTCGGGGTTAATGCAAACTTTGACAATCAAACCTTCCTCAAATCTGGTTTTTTGTAGTTGAATGTAAGTTTCCGTGAACTGGATCTCGCTCGCCAGCGACACCAATTCGCTATCGCGGTTTTTGAGAATGTATCGATATGTGTTGCTCAGTCCGCTCAAAAATTCGCCCGCTTTTTTCTGGTCAATCCGGATAAGACTGCTCAATGAAGTAAGCGAGTTAAAAAGAAAATGCGGGTTCAATTGCTGTTTCAAGCTGTCATACATGACCATTGCCTTCTCTTTCTCCAGCGAATTCGCCCGGCTTTCCAGTGCGTAAATTTTCTGTTCTTGCCGGATACGCAGCTGAAAAATTGAGTAAACGATGCCGACCCCAATAATCAATGCCAGAATCCGGAACCACCAGTTTTTGTAAAAAACCGTTGCAACATGAACCGGCAACACGACGCCTGGTTCTTTCCAATCTTCATCAATGCTGCTCGCACGCACTTTAAAAACATAATCGCCACCGGGCAAGTTCGTGTAACTTGCATAACGTCTGCTGCCGCAATTAACCCAGTTTTGATCCAAACCTTCCAGCATATACGCGTAATGTTGCTTTTCGGGCTGGTTCAGGTCCAATGCTGCAAACTCAAACGACAATTTGTTTTCTTCCACATCCAGTCTTACCGGCTGCGTCGCCAATTTGTCCAGATATCGCTCCTGATCATTGACTTTCATTGAGGTGATCTGCAACGGAACTTTTGCGCGCCGCGTCCTCAGAAATGACGGGTCAAAATCATAGTAACCGCGCGCGAGCGTAAAACGCATTTGGTTGCCGGGTGCCCGCATAATGCGTTGCTCGGTGTAAGAATATTCAACGCCATCGGACGATCCGAAGCTGGTAATGGTGTGATTTTCAGGTTTTAGCACACACAAAACGGAACTGGTTACGCACCAGATTTTCCCGTCGGGAGCTTCGCAAAGATCAAAAACAATGTCCCCGCGCATGCCGTGCTCGGCGGTAAGCATGCAAGTGCGCACGGGTTGGTTTTTTGAGAATTCCAGGCTGAGTAACCCGGCATTTGTGCCGACCCAGATCGTGCCTTTTTTGTCACAAATGATTGCGTTCACATCATTTCCAGCCGCCAGGCCCATTACTTTTGACGACACCGTTACAAATTTTCGGGAAGTCTGACTGAAATAGGCAAGGTAACCATTGTTTCCACCAATCCAGATCATGCCGTTTTTGTCTATGCAAACGGCACGCATAATGCCCGAAGGAATGTGGCCCGCGCCCTTTTCCTCCGGCGAAAAATGCACGATGCCCTTGGTATGATTGTCGAAAAGAAAAACGCCATTGCGCTGCGACGTAACCCAAACATTGCCGTGCCGGTCCTCGCAGGCCCTGAGATAAAAGTTGGTTCTGTTATCGGATTTTTTGGCAAGATTGGGTTGTAATGTCTTTGCTAACAGCAGTTTGTCCTGATTCAAATGATAAATATAGTCGCGCGTGATAACCCAGATCCGTCCCTGGCTATCCTGAATAATGTCATTAACCATCATCACGCGCTCGTCAAGGTCATGCGCAAAAGGCAGCGCTTTTTCAATTCCTGTGTGCTTGTCCTTCACATGTAACCCATCCGCAAATCGCGTCCCGGTAAGCAGAAATCGGTCATTTTCGAAAATCTTGGAGATCACATGCAAAGAACCATTGTCTGAATGCGAGACTATTACAGGATGAAATTCAAACTTTTTCTTTTCAACTCTGACCTTGAACAAGCCCATTTCATGACTCACCCACAGGTTGGAAGCATTGTCCTGCCACAGTCCCGAATATTCGTCCACATTATGCTGCGAACTTTCATAAAACGAGTTTTTATAAAAATGAAATTGACCCGTAGACTTGATAAAATAGCCGAAACCACCGTCATTGGATGTGTTAAGAAACAATGTATCCTTTCCTTTTGCGGCAATGCCGCGAATAATATTGGTCGTTCCGGAAAGACTGGACTTGTTGTAACGGAAGTTTTGCCATTTGCCAGAGCGCGTGTTATAACTGGAAATGCCACCGGACCACGAGCCCATCCACAACATTTCACCATCGGCGGCCATGCTTGTGAACAGGTCACTCCTAACCATGTTTTTCACCGGCACTGGGAAAGGGACGCGTTTTAGTTCAGTTGTTTTTTTGTCAAAATGATAAAGTCCATCTGCGGTCGCTAACCAGAACTTGCCCTTTTCCGCTTCATGGAATGCACCAACATGATCATAAAGTCGACTGCGGTCATCAGCAGGAATATTAGCAGGAATAAGGCTTATGTGCTTTGAAATGCCCGTTTTCCGGTCCAGGAGCAACATTCCAGCACGCTCGATGCTCACCCAGATATCATTGTCCGAATCTGCAAAAATGGAGAGCACGCGCTGCGCGGGGAAAGCTTTTTTGGTCCGATCGCGCAATGCGTAATTTTTGAATTTTCCCGTTGTCGGGTCGTAAGCGCTTACGCCGCCCTGCTGAAAACCGGCCCATATCAATCCGCTTTTGTCGGTGGTGATAGCGGAAACATTGTTTGCCTGAATGGAATGCGGATCGTCGGAATTTTTGCGGAACATTCTAAAACGGTAACCATCAAATCGCGCGAGTCCTTCAACCGTTCCAAACCATAAAAAGCCACTTTTGTCCTGGACCATGCAATGAACGAGCCTGCTTTCCAAACCGTCCGACTCATCGTATTTCGTGACCTTAAAATCGATTTCCTGAGCAATCACATTTCCGGTCGCCACCAAAAAGATGATTAGTAAGAGTTTGAAAATGATGTAGGAAAGGCGGCGCATGTGCTGGGACGATTGCATTTATAAAAATTGCAAAAAAAGAATGCATTTAATAATCCAAATGATTGAGACGTAGCAAAATTGAACTGAGGCGTGGCACATTTCAATCGAAGCGTTTCAATCGACCTATCATCTGCGTATATAGCAATACGTTTATCTTTATCACCGCAAAACGTTACAAGCAATTTTTCCTACGCTTCGATTCTTAATTTCCTACGCTTCGTTCATTTTTGATTTTCAAGCAGGAATAAGTCCGCATACATTTGTCACATCAAAAATTACTGCAACGTGCTGTCAATCAGCAAAAATATTTATTAGCCATGACTTTTACACCAGAAAACAAACAGATTGCCCGACTGTGGCTGCAACTCGTCAGCGAAGGGAAAGTCGAAGCGATTTGCGCGCTCACGGCACCGACCTGGAAGATGCACGGCGGCGCGCCAAACATGCCCGAAGGCCCGGACGGCGTTCGTTACTTGTTCAACACCTTCGATCACATTGACCAGCAATGGACGGTCAATATGATTTTTGCCGAAGGCGATTATGTTACGGTTCGTGCCACCAATTCGTGCATGCAATCGAGTTTTTTAGGAATTCCTGCCGCTGGCAAGCGGCAAGTTTTCACGTCAACATTTATATTTCACATTGTCGACGGCATGATGATGGAAACCTGGCGCAACGCCGACGACCTCGGGCGCGTGCTGCAATTGGGTGCCAAACTTGTGCCTTCAGAAGCTTAAAAACTGATCCATTCTGCACTGACGCACGCTGTTATTTGCTCCGGCCGGACATCAGATAACGAGAGGGAAAGCTATATCTGTTCACTAAACTTTACTAATCTCTGGTTGCTATGAAAAATCAAATTTTACTGAAAATTAATTTAATATTCTTGCTGACAAATTTGCTGGCAACGAACACAACTGCAGCTGCACCGGACGTAATAACCAGCACGAAATCAACACTGAATTTCTCCGGTGAAGTTGGCAGCGTCTCTGACGGACAAACGTTTATTCTGACCTTCCCAGGAGGAGACGGACAAATATTAATTGATGCGCCCGCAGGTTATGAAATCAAAGGAAACGTGGGCATTGGTCAGGATTTTGGTAATCATGTGGAGGTGCCCGGCACATTTTCTCTTGCATTTCTCGAAGTCACTGTCCGAATGCGGGCAGATTTTCTGCCTCACCTTCCGGGCAATCATACCTCTTTGTTGACCTGTAATTTTAATCCTTCGGGCAGCGGAGGAAATTCGAAAGTCGATATAACACTCAGCAGCACAATTGCACCAAGAAGTGTCCCTGGTCGCATTTCAGTGGGTGATCCGATTGTTCTGAATTCGTTTCGTGAAGGGGAAGGTCCCTCCGTGCAATCTTACAATCTCGATATCATATTTTTATTAAATCAAGAGCCGAGAATACTTGACATTATCTCTCCAAATGATTTTGAGATTAGCCTCCTTGAAGCAGGTCCTTTCTCATCAAGTTTAAGTTTCAGCATTGGAGGCGGTTTGCAAAGCCAGATATTTGCTAGTAAAAAAATATTTGTTAGGTTAAAAGGAAATCTGCCTCCCGGGACTTACACGACTGACATCTTGCATACACCACCACAAGCTGGTGCTGTTGTTAAAACAGTAACATGCACCATTACGCCCTCAATAGCAACTGCCGGAGTGTCACCTGCTAGTTTGACAGGATTTAAAGCTAGCTCCGATGCGCCTTCTGTGGAACAAAATTATCTTTTATCCGCCACCGACCTGCCTGCTCAGTCTGCGAGCCAATTCACGATTCTCGCTCCGGTTGGATTTCAGGTGAGTTCCGAAAAAGACGGCCCATATCAGGATTTTATAATTGTCGACCGTGGCGCTGATGATCAGGATAATACGACCGATTTTTCTAATCTCCAAAAAGCAATTTTTGTGCGATTAAAAGCGGGTCTAACACCCGGCCTCTATTCCGGCGACGTTGTCAACGTGAATGCATTGACCGGAAATCACAAAGTTGCGGTCTCAGGTGAGGCTTTTGACAAATTTCCGCAAACAATCACCAGTGATCCTACAAGCATCACAGCTTTAAACACAATTCAGGGGACAGCTTCGGGCACAAACAACTTTTTACTGCGTGCGAAAGGGTTCATTAGTTTGCCAAATGGGGCCTCAATGCATGTGAGGGCGCCCGCCAATTTCGAGATCAGCCAATCCGCCAATGGGCCATTTAGTCAGGATCTGGACTTCACGGACTTTGATTCCAAAGGCGACCTTACCAAAAACGTGCTGATCCGTATAAAATCGAATGCGCTGGCCGGAACGTTAACAGGAAATATTGAAGTTAACATAGGCATTTTATTCAGTCTTGTTATTCCGGTAGCTGCCCAGGTTGCCCCGCCGCCTGCCACAGCGCTAAACCCCGATACACTGACGCTCTCAACTCCGCCGGGAACGCCTTCACCGGTGCAGAATTTTACCATTTCAGGAACAGGGCTGCCCATCGCTTCACCAGCCATCATTGGTGTTTCGGCGACTGCACCGGATGGCTATGAACTTGCACTTGCAGCGACCGGACCATTTTCAGACGCTATTTCAACGCTGGCGTCCGTAGCAAACGACCACACCGCATCCCGTACGCTTTTCATCAGGCTTAAAGGAACCGGCGCCGGTGTTGTTGATGGCAAAATGAATGTACAAATGGGGAATGTTCAGGCGAGTATTTTGACGCTGAAAGGTTTGGTCTCGCTGATTCTTCCAGTCACATTATCAAGATTTTCCGCGAAACCTACCGATGCCAGTCGAACCCTGATCGAGTGGGAAACAACGGACGAAGTGCAGAACGAAGGTTTTGAAATACAAAAATCAACAGACGCGTTAACATTCCATAAGATTGGCTGGATGGATGGGCAGGGCACCAGCAAACAGACGAAGCGTTACAGTTTCACCGATGAGAACGCCAACACAACGAGTTATTACCGCCTCAAACAGATCGATTTTGACGGCAAATTTACCATGTCGAGAATCGTTGTGGTTGTCCCTGAAAATGAAAGCATTACGCACCTGAACGCTTTTCCCAACCCGTCTGTCGATGGCCTGTTCAATGTTCAAATGCCCGAGCTGGTGACAGAATCTGCATTGTTCGACATAGCGGGAAAAAAGCTGGAAATACCTGTTGCAAACGGCAAACTCGACTTGCGCAGATTTCCTTCGGGACTCTATATGCTCAAAATTCAAACCAAAGAAGAGCAGCGAACGATCCGCCTGATGAAAAGCAATTAATCCAGTTTTTATAAATCAATTTTCAAACTTTCACTTAAACATTAGTCATGAAAACAATCCAATTATCCAGTTTGATTCTGTCGGCTACGCTGGCGTTTGGTTCCATTTTCTTTGTTGCCTGTTCAGAAGATGATCATGTGCTGCCCGAGGAACCGACCTTTTCGGTTGAGGTTAAGACGAGCAACACATTTGGCAAAATGCTCGTTGACGAGAAAGGCCGCACGCTTTATTTTCTTGAAAAAGACGTAGATGGGAACAGCGCATGCAGCGGCGGCTGTCTGAATGTGTGGCCGATCTTTTTCGACGAAACTTTCACGGCTGGACCCGGCGTGGAGGCAGGACTTTTCGCTACGATCACCCGCGCTGACGGACAAAAACAAACAACTTACAAGGGTTGGCCGCTCTACAAATTTGCGCAGGATAAAAAAGCGGGCGATGTCCTTGGTGACAACAAAAACGGCTTTTTCATAGCAAAACCTGATTATAGCGTGTTTTTTGGCAACAAAGGCGCCGGACGTTATCTTGTGGATGCGTTGGGCAAGACCCTTTACACTTTCGCTAATGATGTGGACGACACCAGCAATTGCAACGGAGGTTGTGCAGCGGTTTGGCCACCATTCTTTATCGAGCCGCCTGTCGTTCCAAGTCCGCTGAAAACGACTGATTTTTACAAAATCACGCGTGCCGATTCCAAGCCGCAGGCTACATTCATTAAAAAACCGTTTTATTTTTTCTCAAAAGATGAGAAGCGCGGCGACGTGAAAGGAACGGATGCGAATGCAAAATTCACCGTGTTGACATTCAACTAACGGGCTGCCATTTGCCGACCGGATTGCCGGCCATTGCTGGTAACCCGGTCGGCATTTTTATAGTTTTTAAAAAATGAATCCCGATATCATCGACAAATTCAAAATGCATTTCAACCGTCTCCCGGACGAAAACGCCGCACTTTTAGAGGAAATTTACGAAAGTGATGCGCATTTTCAGGACCCGATCAGAACATTGAAAGGCATTGTTGAAATACACACTTACTTGCAAAAATTCAATGCGAATGTCAGGCGCGGCGGCTACAAATTCACGCAGCAAAGCATTCGCAACGACCGGGCATATCTATCCTGGGAACTCGATCTAGAATATAAAATTCCACAAAAAAGGATTGCGGTTTCAGGCATTACAGTGCTCCTAATCGGCGAGAAAGTCATTTCCCAGCGCAATTATTACGATGCCGGAGCCTTCTTCTACGAGCATTTACCGCTTATCGGACCATTCATTCGATACATCAAGCGGAAGCTTTTGAAGTGTTGTTAGTCGGCTTGCGTAATTTTCCAGTGAACTATTTCAATGTAATGATCTGGCTGTATCGCTCCGTTTTTTCCGAGTTTCTCAAAATGTAAACCTCATATTGTCCATTCGGGACGCTTTTGGTCACCGGAAAAGCGGGGAAAGAGAGGAAGCCGTCAAAAACGGAATAAACCGTGCCGGAATAGGCGAGCTTGTATTCTTTGCGGCTTTTGTGATCTATCAAAATCAACTCAAACTTGTCAGTCGCGGGACCCCACGATTCTGTGTAAACAATGATGGGCTCTTGCCGGTTAATCTCTGTCGCCGAGGCATAATAATTCAAGCTCAAACCCATGTATGTCTTGAAGGAAGTGATGCGGGATGGCTGCGTCACGATGCGGGCAATGGGCTGGGTCCTCGTTTTTTGAATGTAAAAATGATCATCGCCGGAATATCTATCAATCCCTTGCTTTTCAAGATAAGGCTCTTTTTTCTTCCCGTTTTCGAGGTAAGTGATCTTGTAATTGCCCAAACCGACGCTCGGTGGCAGGTTTCCGGACAATGTTCCTGCTTTTTCGTATTTCAAATTGATGCGTTCGGCCGGCATGAAATCATTCTCAATGATTGCCTCATATTTGCCCGTTGGAGAGAAATTGAAACCATTGATTTCAAAATAACGGTCCGCTTCAAGCATATGCCAGCTTCCTCTTTTGAAAAACACCGGACCCGATTTGACAACAAACTGCGATGTCAAAATCTCCGTTTTTTGGCCCCAAACCACTTCGGCCGTGTATTCACCGGGCAAAATTGTGCCGGGTAAGGTGAAGGTCGCGCTGTCTCCGCGCTGCGTTTCCCGAGGATCGATGTAAAGCTCTTCCACAATCTCACCCGTGGCCTTGCTTTTGAAACGGATCAGTGGTTCGTAAATCAATTTTTCACCTTCGTTAACCGTCGCTTTTGTTCCTTTCAAGTCAAAAGAGGCCGCAAAGTGCGCATCGGGTCCAATTGTCAATGCAAGATTTTTGGCAGGCTCCCGCACATTGATGGCTTTGAAAGGAATAACAATGACGTTAAACTTTCTGCTTTGCCGAGTTTTGCTTTCGAGGTCAAGTGTGATTTCTTGATCTTCGTAGCTAACCCCGTTCAGGATCGGTGATTGCGTAGAATAACCTGTTCCAGGGACAATCACGGGTTTGATATAATCGCCCGGTGCGTAGTTTTCGGGCAGGTTTACAACAATCACATCCTTTCCAATCCTGATGTTTTTTTGATCCGCTCCGGGAATGGAAAAGTCGAGAACATCGATCACTTTTTCACTGCCGGGCTGAGGCACAGGTTCTTTCTTTTCCTTACATTGCCAGCAGAGGCAGGCCAGGCATACAATCAGAGCGAGTGTTCGGTTCATCGGAGAGGCAATTTTTTTGTAAGATAAAGAGTCCGCTGGATTTAAAATAGCATTCGCTTACCTGATCCTTGCCCTTTCTTCTTTTGAAACTTCTGACCGTGAAGCTTGTAATTTAATGCCCGAATTTCCAAAGGAGCGTGTGTAAGTCAGTTTGAAAATCCGGGTGCGCGCCGACTCGGATTTATAAATAAAATCGGCTTTGAGGTCAAACGCCTCTTTCGTCAGTTCGCCAAAATGGCCGTTCACGCGCATTGATTTGAAAACATCAGTTACTGTGAATTGGAAGCTGCCGAGGTTGTGTTTCAGCTCTTTTTTCAAACCCGCATTCAACATTCCAAATCCCTCAATGCGTTTGGAACCCTCAAACTGCTTTGAATTATACCAGCCGGAAATTTCCAGTGCAATTTGGCCCGGAATGGAAAAAGTCTGGCTGCCGTTGAAGGAATAGGCGAAATAGGTTTTTTTGAGTTTTTCAATGGTATGTTCAAGTTGAAATTGCCGCCAGCCACTCGTTAATGCGTAGGTCGTATTCCACCAGTTCGAAACTTTAACCTGGCCGCTTGCCTGGAAACTGAGGTTGTTTTGAAAGCGCATATTCTGCGGTGCAAAATACATAAGATCGCGGGCGGGACTTTCCTGTTGCTGATAAAGAATGATCGGATCATTGTCACGACTGGCTGTTATGGAAAATGCGTAACCATTGAAATTGTATCCAAATTTTAAATTATTGGTGATCGTAGGCCGTAATGCAGGGTTTCCAGTCGAAACCGACATCGGATCATTATATTGCAAATAAGACGAGAGGTCATTGAACGACGGCCTGCTGATGCGCTTTGTATAAGAAAGTTGCAATGCAGATTGTTCGTTTATTTTTTTATTGATAAAAATTGCTGGAAACAGCTTGCCCAGTTTTCGGTTGACGTCACGCTCATTTTTATCGGCCTCGGCTTTCATTTTGGAAAACTCGTATCGAAGACCAGCTGAAACGGAAATTGAGGGATTGATCTGGGCAAATAAGGAAGTGTAAGCGGCTCCAATCCTTTCATGCATTGCAATGTTATTGATGTAGCGCGGACCTCTTGTCCACTCACCGTCAATGAATTGTGAAATATAAGAATTGCTCGTGCTGTTGGTCAATGTTGCTTTTGCGCCCGCTTCAAGCCGCCATTTGGCATTTAATTCTTTAATGTAATCCATTTTCAGCACGCCAACCGCAATGGGCGTTCGCGATTTCCCCATTTGCCGACCTGAAAAAATATTTCCTTCCGGAAAAATCTGCTGCCTTCTTTTATCGTAAAATATCGTCTCGCCTTCGGTCGGATTGTCGTACAGATAATGCATGAAATCAAGATCAACATTCAACTTTTCGCCTTCCCGGAATTTGCTATCGAGATACACACTGGCATTTACATTGTCCCACCGGTTTTTGCCCGATATCGTCGTTTCGAGCGACAAAAGTGAGTCAGACGCGATCCGGAGATAGCTTCCGGTGTTAAATACATTGCGTTCCGTTCGGTTACCATTATACGAGATGCTTGTGCCAACGGTGTTTTTACCAAAATACAAATCCGTTCCGAACAACGCATTCTGGCTATTTGAAACCGCTGTATTTGTGCTCGTTCCAAAAACGTCCAGCTTGCCGCCGAATGCGGGCATATCCTGCGTGCTCCACGCTATATATCCGTCGCGTGTTTTGTCGTGCAGGTAAGCATAGGAACCAAAGACATTCCACTTTCCGTTGCGGCGCGTCACATTGAGACTTCCGCTTCCTTTCTGTCCCCAACCATATCCGGCGCTAGCCGCAACAGATACTTTTGTGCCGGCTTCGAGGTTCTTTTTCAAAACAATATTGATCATTCCGCCCGTGCCATCCGCATCATATTTGGCTGGCGGCGTGGTGATAAGTTCGATTTTTTCAATGTCATTCGCCGTCATATTGTTCAGCATGGAAACAACCTGCGTAACGGACAGCCGTACCGTTTTCCCATTGATCATCAGCATGATGCTGCTTTTTCCGTTGAGGGAAATGCTGCCGTTGCGCATATCCACAATCACACCCGGGGAGCGTTCGAGCACCTGCAATGCAGAGCTTCCTTTGATGAGCACACTATTTTCGACATTAACAACGGTCCGGTCAATTTCCTGCTGAAACAATGGCTTTTCACCTTTCACAACAAACTCTCCCAGCTGCTGCACATCACTTTCCAGGACTTGTGTTCCAAGATTTAGAGGCCCTTGTCCGTCCAAAACAGCAATGCGCCCGGAAAGCATAGTTTGATAACCCACGGCACTAAACCGGAGCAGATAAGTCCCGGAAGTAACACTTTCAGTTACATAAGCTCCCAATTCATCCGTAACCGCGCCCCTGACAAAAGAGCTGTCCTCGGCATACATAACCAGCACATTAGCAAAAGGCAAAGGCTCTCCCAAACCCGTCGTCAGCTTACCCGAAAGCTGAGCACTGGCATTTTGCGCAGACAAAAAGCAAGCGCAAGCAAACAAGATACTTTTCATGGCCGTAAATTGAAATATCCAAAATCAGATCCCCTCGGACCGTGATTTCAAATCAACTCAAACGCGGCTGTAATGCAGAATTCTTTTGACGAGAAGGAGGATAAAGTTGCGGAAGGGTGGGGTGTTGTTCACATTTTAAATCCTACATCTTCCAGAAATTCACTCACTAAATTCCCAACGTTACCCAACCCCTTTCATCCACCCAACTTTCTACCTAATTTCAAACGTCCATACATACGAACATACAGCGCAATTGAGCTCTTAATCTGCAAGAAATGAGAATCCGCTTTTACATAAAATTTAATATTCTGCTGCTTGTCTTGTCGTTGTCGTCTTGTGGCGGGGGGAATATTGGGAAAAAGCAAGGGGGCAGGGGGCTTGAAATTAATGAAAGGGAGTTTACGGTGGAGGCGGCGGCGGATTGGACTAGGCTTTTTTTGCGGAAATCCGGGTGGTTTGGGGGCGATGGGATTTTCGCTATTCCGTTTTCAGGCAAGGATTCTGAGCAAAATGACAGCTTGCTTTTCTTGTTCAGTGATACGACCATTGGCGAAATCGATGGAGATACGTTGCAGCCGGGAATGATGATGGTCAATAATTCTGTGGCTGTTTTGAAGGGTAAAAAGCCTGATTCATCGCGCATTGAATTCAGGATGGCGCGGGAAAAGGGTGCGTATGAAGCCATTTTTATTCCAAAAACAGACAAGCCCGATAAAGACACTTACTTTTGGCTGGGCGATGGTTTTGCTAACCCCGATGCAAACAAAGACTTGTTTATTTTTGCTTATAAAATCACAAATACACACGACGGATCGCCTTTTCCATTCAAAGAAACGGGCAATGCATTGATTCGTGTTCCCGCGAAAAGTGATTTCCCTTATGCTGATCAAAAGCAGTTGCCGCTTCCTTTTAACGATTACAAAACGGATGAAGAAGCGATTTCCTTTGGCGCAGCTGTATTTAACAACAGCGACTCGGCCGGCGAGATGGACGCGGATGGATTCACCTACATTTACGGCATTAGAGGCAAGAACAAAAAGCTTGTTTCTGCCAGAATCAAGCCCGCTAACATTGAGGCGTTCGATAAATGGGAATTCTGGAATGGCAAGGGATGGTCGAAGGATGTGAAATCTGCCACCACTTTGAGTGATTCTGTTTCTAATGAGCTCAGCGTCAGTCGGATTTCAAAAGGGAAATATGCATTGATTTATCAGTTGGGCAGTATTTTTCCGGAAATATGCATGCAAGTCGGGCCGACGCCGGTGGGGCCGTTTGGTCCGCGGATTGTGCTTTACAAGACGACAAATGACATGCAAGATCCGGATTTGTTCACATATAACGCCAAAGCGCACCCCGCATTGTCGGCGCCGGGCGAGCTGCTGATTTCATATAATGTGAACAGTTTCAAGTTCATGGAAGTCATTCAGAAGAAACCTGACCTTTATCGCCCGCGTTTCATCAGGGTCAAGTTCAAGCAACGATTTTTGCAAACAAACCCTCAATAACATTCGACAGAATCAGTTCAATTTTGCCAATCTTCATCCGATTTTCTGCGCATAACCTGGGTGACGTCGGATGCAAAAATTGTGAACTTTTCAAAGCAGAAATTGGCGCCATTGCGGCAGACAAGTTTGTCGCAGGCAAGCTCAAAGTAGAAGCCGGAAGCCAGATCCTTTTTATAAAACGCTTTGTGTTTGGCAAGTTTAATTCAAACAGAATTCGGGTGCGATTTTAGTAGTTTTATTAAAGTCTTTGTTTGGTCAAAGGTTTCGGGATTTACAGTGGTTGTAAGTAATTAATATATGAAAAAGCAGCTTTTCTTCTTGGCGACAATCACCTGCCTGGCTGCGCTTTTCGTCGTGTCTTGTTTTCAAAAAAACGGGACTTCGAAGAAAGGCGTCGATAAAGGGCTGGTCAGCTACAACTTTGATGTCCGCCCGATTTTGTCCGACAAATGCTACGCTTGCCACGGACCGGATGCCAAAAAAAGGGAAGCGGGATTACGCCTGGATGTCGCTGAAAGCGCATATAGCAAATTAAAAGATGGAAAAGGCTTCGCAATTCTTCCCGGAAAACCGGATGAGTCGGAAGTTTATAAAAGGATCACTTCTGTCAATCCCGACTATCAAATGCCGACGCCGGAGTCGCATTTAGGACTTCTGAATGAGAACGAAATTAATGTTGTCCGCAAGTGGATTGAGCAGGGAGCGAAATATGAAAAGCATTGGGCTTTCACCGCGCCGGTTTTGCCAGCTGCGCCCGAAGTTTCGGACAAGGATTGGCCCAGGAATGAAATCGACCGTTTTGTTTTGCAAAAAATGGAAGATGCGGGACTTGCTCCTAACGAAGAAGCCGACAAAAGCCATTTGCTCAAGAGAGTTGCATTAGACCTGACCGGCCTGCCGCCTACATTGGATCTGCAAAATAGATTTGCCGCCGACAAAGGTGAGAAAGCGTACGAAAAAATAGTAGACGAACTGCTCAGCCAGAAAACTTATGGCGAGAAGATGGCCATTTACTGGCTGGATGTTGCCCGTTATGCGGATTCATATGGTTACCAGGATGACGAGGTCCGCACGCAATGGCCGTGGCGCGACTGGCTGATCAATGCATTCAACAAAAACATGCGTTACGATCAGTTCTTAACGTGGCAGATTGCGGGTGATATGCTGCCTAATGCAAATAAAGAGCAGATTTTGGCAACCGCATTTTTCCGGAATCACAAATACACGGAAGAAGGTGGTGTGATCCCTGAAGAATACCGGATTGAGTATAACATTGACAAAACAAAAACATACAGCACGGGTGTTTTAGGGCTTACTGTGGAATGTGCACAATGTCACGATCATAAGTATGATCCCATTTCACAGGAAGATTATTATCGCCTTTTTGCATTCTTCAACAATTCAAAAGAGCTTGGTTTTGAAGGAGACATTTCCCAAACAAAACTTGCAAAAAATCCCATTCTGCGCATCTCGGATCAGGAAGCAAAAACGCTGCTAACATTCATTAACCGGCCAGACACGAGTTCGCTGATGGTGTCCGTCATGGGAGATCGCGGCACGCTGCGGCCAACGCACATTTTAAACAGGGGCGTTTATGATGCCCCCGGGCGCGTTGTAACTGCATCCGCATTGCCATCGGTCATGAAATTTGACACTAACGGACTTCCGCAGAACCGAATGGGCCTGGCCAAATGGACGACAAGCAAAAGCAACCCGCTCACGGCAAGGGTTTTTGTAAATCAGATCTGGCAGGAGTTCTTTGGCAGAGGCATTGTAAAAAGCACCGGAGATTTTGGCATGCAGGGCGATTTACCAACAAATCCAGCATTGCTGGACTGGCTTGCAGTTGATTTTATGAACCATGGCTGGGATATCAAAAGATTGGTCAAGCAGATCGTTACTTCGGCTACCTATCGTCAATCCGCGAAGGTGACGGATGAAAAATTGAAAGTTGATCCCGAGAACATTTATCTCTCGCGAGGGCCTCGTTATCGGTTGCCGGCTGAGTTGGTGCGGGATATGGTGCTGTCAACCAGCGGGTTATTGGTTCCGAAAATAGGAGGGCCAAGCGTTAAGCCTTACCAGCCCAAAGGCTTGTGGGAAGCAGCGACATCGGGGAGAGGAACGCTGAAAACATATCAGCAGGATAAAAATGATGCATTATACCGGCGAGGGATGTACACATTCATCAAACTGACTGTCCCGCCGCCGTCGATGATCATTTTCGACGCCAGTAACAGGGATCATTGCGAGATCAAACGGTCGAAAACGAACACGCCTTTGCAGGCACTGGTCATGTTGAACGACCCAACTGTGCTGGAAGCATCGCGCGTTTTAGCCGAACGTCTGACGGCCAAGTCGACGAATGTGGAGACGAACATTAAGGAGTCGTTTCAGCGGATTGTTTGTCGCCAGCCTACGGATAAGGAGGTGAAATTGCTTACAGAATATTACAACGGTGAAGCTTCCATGTTTGCCAAGGATAAAAAACATGCGTTCAAGGTTTTGAATGTGGGTGAATTTCCGCGGAATGAGAAAGTGAATGAAGTGCAGGCCGCCGCACTTATGCGGGTGATTAATGCGCTGTATAACATGGAAGAGACGATTACAAAGAGCTAACCGCTAACAAAATGGAAAAGCCAATATTTGAGCATGGAATGAACACCACCCGCAGGCACTTCTTGTCGAAGTTGAGTCTGGGACTTGGGAGTGCAGCCCTGGGATCACTTTTGATTCCCGATCTTTTCAAAGGTGGCAGTGGCGGTGAAGCTGATGTGGAGACGCTGATGGCGGGTTTACCGCATTTTGCTCCCAAAGCAAAACGGGTGATTTATTTGTTCCAAAACGGTGCGCCGTCTCAGCTGGATCTGTTTGACTATAAACCCATGCTGAACAAAATGCATGGCGAAGACCTCCCGGAATCCATTCGCGGAACGCAGCGCCTAACCGGCATGACGGCCAATCAGGCAAAATTTCCTTTGGCGGGTTCTGTTTTTAATTTTAAACAATATGGAAAATCGGGTGCGTGGATGAGCGAACTGTTGCCGCATATGGCGAGCATTGCCGATGATCTTTGCATTATAAAAACATTGAACACCGAGGCCATTAACCACGATCCGGCACTGACATTCTTTCAAACCGGTGCCCAGGTGGGAAACCGCCCGAGTTTTGGCTCATGGCTGAGTTATGGATTAGGCAGTGAAAATCAGAATTTGCCTGGCTTTTGTGTGCTGCTTTCGCGCGGCAAAGGCAATGGTCAGGGTGTTTATTCCAAACTCTGGACCAATGGATTTCTGGATTCGGTGCATCAGGGTGTGCAATTCAGCAGCGGTGAAAATCCGGTTCTGTATCTGAACGATCCCGATGGAATGGACCGGACACAGCGCCGGAATATGCTTGATAAGGTTGCGGAACTGAATCAGGGAACATTCAACGAGTTTGGAGATCCGGAAATTACGGCCAAAGTGCAGCAATACGAAATGGCGTTCCGGATGCAAACTGCCGTTCCGCAAATCACGGATATGAGCAAGGAACCTGAGTCGATCGTGAAAATGTACGGGCCGGAATGTCTCGTGCCAGGCACGTATGCGGCAAACTGCCTTTTGGCAAGAAAACTTTCGGAACAGGGCGTCCGGTTTGTGCAGCTGTATCACCAGGGCTGGGACAGCCACGGCGGACTTCCAAATGAAATCAAAGGCCAGTGCCTTGACGTGGACCAGTCGTCAGCGGCTTTGATCACGGACTTGAAACAACGTGGTTTGCTGGACGAAACGCTGGTGATCTGGGGCGGTGAGTTCGGGCGTACCAATTATTGTCAGGGCACGCTTACCAAAGACAATTACGGTCGCGACCACCATCCGAGGGCATTCACGGTTTGGATGGCGGGCGGCGGCATTAAGCCCGGAATTGTTTACGGGGAAACGGATGAATTTGGATACAACATTGTAAAAGATCCGGTTCACGTGCATGACTTTCACGCAACGATCCTGAATCAGCTGGGTCTTGATCACGAAAAATTAGTTTATAAACACCAGGGCCGCCGCTATCGGTTGACGGATGTGGCGGGGAAACTGGTGAAAGGAATTATTGCTTAGTGCTTGTTTTGCCACGAATGCACCAATGCACACGAATGCATTAGTGCGCATTCGTGCATTCGTGGCACCAAAAAACATTAAACCCAAACAACGTGCGCCGTTATTTTTCAGATTGGAAGGGGCTGGCTTATAATTTGGCCTTCTTCCTGAATGGATTACTCGTTTTTCTGCTGATTTTTGAAAACCGCTTCGAGGTGCCTTTCTGGTTGCAGGCGGCGGGCAGGATGCACCCACTCGTCCTGCATTTTCCGTTGGTTGTCCTGATCCTGTACAGCATTTGGGTTGTGCTGATCGAAAAACCTGACTCAACCCGATGGAACGCCGAAGTTGCTGAAAGTCTGCTCATTATCGGGGCAGTAACCGCTGCGCTGGCTGCATTTTCCGGTTTTATTTTATCCAAAGAAGATGGTTACGAATCCGACACATTGCTCTGGCACAAATGGCTTGGCGTTGCGATCTCGCTGCTAAGCCTCGCGTGGTATGGCTTGCGTAATTATTTGTTTCCTTGGAAGTTAGTTTCAAAAATGGTTGCCGGCGCATTTCTGTTGATTCTGTTTGTAGGCGGGCATTTAGGAGGAAACTTAACGCACGGCGAAGATTTCATCATTTCCCCACTTAGGCCGTCGGAAAGTCAAATCCCGCAAGTTGCATTGGAAGAAGCCGGGGTTTATGAACATTTGGTAAGACCCGTTTTGGAACAAAAGTGCGTTTCATGCCATAATGAGGAAAAATCGAAAGGTAACTTGCAAATGCAAACGCAGGCATTGCTGATAAAAGGCGGCAAGAATGGCGTTTTATGGGATACGACCAAAGCAGATTTAGGTTTGCTGATCAGCCGGGTGCATTTACCGCTGGACGACAAAAAACATATGCCTCCGCGCGGAAAAGTGCAGCTTACCGAAGAAGAAATTGTCTTGCTCGCAGCCTGGGTAAAAGCCGGCTCGCGTTTTGACCAAAAAGTCAGTTCACTATCCACCCAAGATCCTGTTTACACTTATGCGCAAAATATCCTGGGCGGCGACCGCACCGAAGAACAATATGATTTCAGCGCTGCCGACGCTGATGAGGTCAAAAAACTGAATTCAACTTATCGTCTGATCAAACCATTGTCAGCCGAATCGCCCGCATTGTTTGTGAATTTTTACAACAGTGCAAATTTCAAACCCGATGAAATTGAGGGGTTAATGCCACTAAAAGATCAGATCGTTTCAATGGACCTGAGCAAAATGCCTGTGAAAGATGCAGACCTGAAAACGCTTGCTAAATTTCCGGAATTACGTAAGCTCATCCTGAACTTCACCGACATTACGGGCGCATCATTAACTGAGTTGAAAAAGCTGGATAAACTCAAAGAACTGTCACTGAGCGGAACGGCTGTGAAGATGTCGGATATCAAGTCATTGGAAGGATTCCCATTATTGAAAAAGGTGTACATATGGAGCACTGGGCTTAGCACGGATGAATTGGCCGCATTAAAAAAAGGACAGAAAATTGCATTCGAAACGGGTTTTAGAAGCGATACAGTTGTTCTAGCACTTACCCCGCCGACAATTGAAAACGAAAACCAGATCCTTCCGACGAATGGATTGGTTTCGATGAAACATCAGATCCCGCAAACAATCATTCGCTACACACTCGATGGCTCTGAACCGGACAGCATCAAGTCGCCCGTGTACACCAAACCGTTTGCGCTCGAAAAGAATGTAACATTAAAAGCGCGTGCATTCAGGCAAGGCTGGTATGGCAGCAAGCAGATTGAACGACGTTTCTTCAAAGCCGGTCTTCATATCGACAGTGTAAAACTGGTAAAACCCGCCGATCAGAAATATGCAGGCAAAGCCGGAACCACGCTGATTGACGGAATAAAAAGTGAAAACGAGCAAAACAGCGGCAAGTGGCTGGGCTACAACGAAGATTTTCAAAGTTATCTGTTATTCAAAAAACCCGTTGAAGTCAGTCGGGTAACTTTGAGCATGCTCCAAAATCTTGGTGGGCACATTTTTCCGCCAACGCGCATTGAAGTCTGGGGCGGTGCGGATGAAAAATCGCTTAAACTTTTGAAAGTGCTGACTCCGGAAGTGCCGAAAAAAGACATTCCTGGCGTAGAAAGCATTGTGTTCGAAGTGCCATTTGAAAAACAGCAGGTCAGCTGTATTAAACTGGTCGCTAAGGCGCTTCCCAAATTGCCCGCGTGGCATTCCAGCAAAGGAAGCAAGGCCTGGGTTTTCGTGGATGAAGTGTTTGTAAATTGATTTTCCCAAAACATCGAATCATTAATCTACATCACGCTGTCATAGCCCAGCCTCCTGTAACTTTCAAATTGCTCCTCATTGAAAAACTGATCACCTGTTGATTGTTGCGGGAAAATGGGGTTTTTGATCTTGTATTCCCTGATGTCGACGGATGCGTTTTTGGTCAGGGCCGTCTTGATGTAGACCAATTTGCCGGTGAATGCACCAATGCCGGGATAATGGATTTTGCCCTCAACAACGTGTGTTTCACTCAGTTTTGTGTCGGGGTTTTTATCGGTAATCCGGCTTACATCAATATCAATTTCCACCCCAAAATCAATGCGGCAGCGGCGTATGGCGTTGGCAAGGCCTTCGCAAAGTGAGTCCACATCTTCCTCGGCGTCGCTCAGGATGATCAGGCTGCACCTGCGGCGCACAAGCTCATACAATCCCATGTTGTCAAAATGCCCTCCGTCCGAAAGGCAAACATAGTTTGAGTCGGCCGTCGACTTCCCGACCAGATCTTTCAATGTATACATCAATCCCAAAGGCGGTTCAGCCCTTTTCCAGGTGCTCAGCCTCGGATTGCCGATCCACCAGCCAAGCCGGACATTGAAAATCGTCAGCAAAAACGCCGTTGCCGCCGATGAATGGTAACCCATGTTTGGATTGACCGCAGCGCCAGAAATCGCCATCGCCGTGCCCAGGCTCTGTCCGCCTGCAAAGCTTTCGGACGGACGATAACCATAATTGAAAACGCCATTTTTATTGAAGGAAGCTGATCGTGTGGCGCTAAAATCATAGCCGCAAAACAAGGGAGAAAAAACGAATGATTCGGCTTTGCGGTCCTGGCGGTCGAGCTCAGAAACCACGGTCGCATTTAAGGCGGTGTTAATGAGCGGAAATGGGCCATAGTAATTGTTTTGAGGCGTCATTTGGCTCAGTTTAATGTCATCTGCACTGTCAAAACCTGTAAATGGATTTACCGTTTTTGTGCGTTCCGTTCGCCTTCTTGTCGCGCCGAGATAAGCCCTTACCAGCCTGTTTCTGTAAAAATAGTGCAGCGAAAACTCGTTTACACCCGCACGCCAGCTCAAAAGAACCGTCGCAAGTCCAATGAGAAATGTGTGCATTAAACTTTGCGGCAGCTCGGTGCCAAACCATTTTAATTCATGGAAAAAATTGAGCGTGTAAGATCCCAGCAACAAAAACCCGATGATAAATAAATACGGAGCAGCGCGTATAAAAACTTCCTTCACATTGAGCCCGCTTTTGGATTTGTTTTCAGGCGAAGATGTTGAACTGAAAGCCAGTCGCACGCCGGCGCCGACAATGGCTGCCCAGCCGCCAAGCAAGGATATGATGCTTTGTGAATCATGGAGTTGGGGAGCTTTTGGTAAAATAAAAACGCAGGCAGTCACCAAAATCCAGAACAAAATGAAACGGTGAATGATGGCGCCCATTCGTCCCCACCATTCGCGTCGCTCGTCCGGAAACATGATCCCCATGATGTACATGCGGATAATCACCGCCCAGCAAATCGCTTCCAGCACGAGCGGGATGCCAATGATAAATGTCAGCACGCGCGTTCCGGCAAATCCCGCAATCGCGCCAATCATGCAGGAAAATGACCAATTGCTGCAATCATAGTGATAATTTGTCCCAAGGATATTTTGGAAAATATGAAAAACGCCGATCAACAAGTGAGCGGCAATAGAAGTTGCTAAAACGGAAGACAACACAATGGCAAACCAGAATTCACCCGTGCTCCTGATGCGGTTATGCGACCGGTAATTTCCCAGTAAAGCAATCAATATCAGGCTGACCGCCATTGAAAAAGCGGGAATCATAAATTGGCCCGCTTCACCCGAAAACATGTAATGGGTGGAAATCACATTGGCAAACCAAGCACTGACCATAAAGGCGGAAATGAAAGCCCAGCCTGCAAATGCATACGAAAATGTCCAGTGGCGTCCGTATTTTGTCAATGCTTCGTTGGGATATTCCTTATCGAAGGTCCGCATGCCCGCAGCCGCAAGCCCCGCGCCCAGGAATATGAGCAGACTCAGAAAATAAGGCCAAAATCGGTCTCTGTAAATCGAATCCTGCTGCGCCATGAAATCCCAAAACTGAAATATATTCTCAATCATCGACAGTGCTGTGCAGAGTAACAAAAGCAAAATAAACTGGTTGATCAATGTGTTGCGGAGCCAGGTGATGCCCATCGTCCAGGCATCGGTGGACATAATGCTGGCATCAGGCGAAAGATAGTTGCTGTACATGCGGAGCCAGCGAATCGGCCTCACTTCATCCGCCATCGGGTCGGCGGATTTCTTGCTGTTCAGCCGGGCCGTCACTTTGGAAACGGACCCGGAGCGCTTGATCCAGGACGTGAACCATGAACCGATATAACCGCCGCCAGAAACGGTTGAAAGATAGTCTATGTGCTCTAAAATACCTTTTTCGGCCAGTTTTTGCAAGACACCAAGATTGAATGTTGCCGACCTGATCCCGCCTCCCGAAAAAGAAAGTCCCGTGAGCCGCATTTCCTGCGCACGCGCCAACGGATCTTTCGTTTTGCCACTTTCGAGTTTGTTTTCCTGCTGATCATTGAGCTGAAAAACATTCTGCTCAATAACACTTTCCTGTTTTACAAATGCATTGAAGTCGGCCACCGGAACGTTTCCCAAATCGTTTTTCCGGCTCGTCCGGCAAGCGTCAACGCTGTTGAGTTCGCTGTTCAGCATCGTTTCAAACGACACCGGATTATCGCTTTTGATCAACATATCAATGAGCGCTTCATCATTGGTGAGCAGCATATCAACATAGCGGAAACGCGGCTTGTTTTCGGTTTCCTCTTCCGATATTCCATGTGCAAATTCCGCACGCCACCAGCCGATAACGCTTTCCTGATCCGTTTTTGATAAAATATCCAACGTGTGACCTTCCGCTTCAAGCGCTTTGGCTTCGTCTTCTTTGATAAAAACCTGATAAAGCCGCTGTTGATAATAACCCGCCTTGCTGCCGCCCAAACTGGCCACAATTTGCAATGGCATGTAACGCAGCTTCATGATCAGTTCAATGCGTTGAATGGCGTGCTCATACAAAATAACCCGGAAAATTCTCCGCCATTCATCGGGCGTCATGAGCAAGATCCGCTCATCGGTGAATGACTCTTTTTCCTGCGGCGAGATAATCGGCAGCCATAATTTCAGCCAGTGAAACAGGTTTTTGGACGTTTCAAAAAATGACGCAATGATCGCAAGATCGGCCTCGTGCCCTGTTTGACTGGTGAAAACGATCTCCTTCATCCGGTCAACGCGCTTACTCGCCTTTTTCCAAATTGTTTCATTATCAAGTTTTTGTCTCGTGACTTTTGCCTTGTTTGTTGTGAATGTGAGCTTTCGGGAGCTGTTGGCCTCCTGCGCCTGCGCAATGAAAATCGCTTCGATCTTTTGCTGAATGTCTGGCAACTGGGAAAAGACATTCGGTTTGGTTTCGTTGTTGTTTTTGCTTTTGTTAAAAGCATCATAATCCTTGCATACATCTTGCAAAAGGGTCAGATAGGAAACAGCTTGCGAGGTAAGGTCGGTAACAATGTCCATGGTGCAGGGTTGAGGATTTAGGTTAAGATGATGCGGTTTCGGGAGACTTAGCTGTAAATGATGAATCCCTTTTCTATGGAATTGATCTTTCGGAAATCGAGGCGGAAAACGCCTATGCCATTGCTGCTGCCATTGGAGTTGCTATTGCCCTCAATGGTGCGGATAAACCCATTTTCAACCTTTTCAACAATGCCCGTATGCCCCATTCCCTGGCCATGATCTTTGATAAAAATGCTCCCTGGCCTCACCAATGCTGGATTGTCAACAGCATCTTTCCTGAGAATTCTGTCCGCCGTTGTTCTGCGCCAGTGATCCAGACAGCCCACGGTTCTGACAAGCGGATTGGCCATACCCAGTTCCCTGGCGGCTTCATTGAAACACCAATAGACAAATCCCGCGCACCAGAAAAGTCCTTCATGCGATCCTGCGCTTTCCATATACATTCTCACTTCCTTACCCTTGTTCGAAAGCGGCGGATTTTCCATAATGCCAATTTGTGTCACCGCTTTTAACACGGCTCGGTCGAGAAGTGGCTCGTTATCAACTGCTGGCAGCGGCGATTCGGCGATTGGGTCCGAGTTGAAGAGGACAGCCCAGGTTATGGAGCCAATTTTGCCGTCCGCTTCGAGCGGCAGTCCGTGCGCGTCGCGGTGCAGCGCCTGAAATTGTTTGACGGCCGAAGTCGTCTTGGGCCCGAAAACACCCGAGCCGTTCAAATCGCCGATTCCTAGCTCAGTGAGACGTTTTTGAATGGCTTTTACAATGTTTACATCGGTTTCGCCTGCCTTAATAATTCTGTTTGGAAATTTCATAGCCGAAAGTTTTTGAATGATAAGATGATGGATTTCACAGCCAGCTGATCACTTTTTCGATGATCACTTTGTTCTGTGGTTTGAGATAAGAAAAATGGTTGATGCTGTCCAGCTCACCGCAGATATGGAAATTTCCGGGCGCCAGCTTGGCTTTGCAGGGCAGATTGGTGTTCTTGAAAATGGCCCCGTTCAGCGGCGCAATCGCATCATTCAGCTGCCCTTTAAAAATGGCTTTGTCCACAATGTTGTTGTCAAAAAGCTTTTTCAGAAAACCGTTCGGTTCAAAATTGGAAGTAAGGCTGAAATAGTTATTTCTGTTGACGTCCAACGCATTAAGCCGCAGAATGACAGCACTTTGCTCTTCCAGATCCTGAATGCCGGGCAACAGGACAATCTGGTTCAGAATGGCTTTGATCACACTGGTAACTTTGGGTAAAACCGGCACAAAAGTGCCCAGCGCGAGGTTGGCAACATTGGTCACGACGTTAATCATCGACGACCAGTTTTCGTGCGACGCGATCATCGTGCCCTGATTCGGTGTGCCCGTGAAAATCAGCTTGTCCAGCACGAGCGGCGCTTTGGGCTTTGGCCCGGCGGCAGTCACCCACAATTCTTCAAAAAGATGTCGTGCCACAATGCCGCCACGGCTCCGGCCAATGACTGTGCAATGCTTTTGT
Source organism: Dyadobacter sp. CY326 (assembly GCF_021390515.1). Lineage (GTDB taxonomy): Bacteria > Bacteroidota > Bacteroidia > Cytophagales > Spirosomataceae > Dyadobacter. Next base: position 68,413 of record NZ_JAJUXI010000008.1, on the reverse strand, counting down.
TTGAGGCCTGTTTTGGCTAGCAGATCAGTCAGTTCACGGCCATTTTCGTCAATGCCTTTGGTCAGCGTCGGCATATTTAGGCCAATGGCATAGCGGCCATATTTGGCTTTAAGCGCCTCCACCATGACCGGATTACTGAGAAATTCGTCGAAACCTTTCTGAACCGTGCTGAACAATCCGGGCATGAGCACCAGCAGCGGACGCGGTTCGTCCATGATGGTTTTGTACAAATTCTCAATGGTGCTGTCATTGACCCAGGTGGCCTGGCTGGGTTGTGTCGCCTGCAAGTCAAAAGCAAGAATTTCGTAATTCGAATCAATCAGATCTTCCAGCAAATTGACAATCGGCTGAGCTGTTTGCTTGCGACCAGGCTTAATCCAGCTGAATATTTTTACAGCGACTTTGCCTGCTTTTTTGAAAATGCCGCGGTTTGCACCATTGCTCAATTGGCTGATATCAATGGCGAAATAATCTTTCCCGTTTAACCCGCCGCCTAAGCCTCTGGTGCCGTTCAATCCGTTGGAACCATTTGACCCGTTGGAGCCGTTGGAATGCCCTTTCAGTTTCCATTCCAGGACTGTGTCGTCGCCAATCTGACGTTCAAGCAGCATCACGCTTTCCATTTCATTTTCCGCAAAAGTGTCGGTCACATTCAGGGAAGTTTCAATGCCTCTGCTGGTCGACACGCCGCTGATCTCAATTTCAAACTCATGATATTCAATGCCATATGCATTATCGTAAGTTTGGTTGGTGCGAATGTTGCTCACTTCGCATTGCAGGCCCGCCGTCCTGATTTCGATGTCGCCATGATTTGTGTTCAGCACATAATTGTTAAAATCAGCGTCGAAGCCTAATATGCTGCGGCCTTTGGTTGGCGTAACGAGTTGCTGTTTGAGAAAGAGTGATGCCTTGCTGCTGTTTTGAATGTCTTTCACAAGATTGTCAATGTCCGCAATCGCATCGAGCGCGTCTGTGCTGCTGTCAAAATTGACCTGGTCAAGATAGGGGTGGAGCTTTTCATCGCGGTGCAGCAGTTGAATCAACTCCATGCTCATCATGTTTTCCAGCTTTGCATTCAGCTCTTGACCGCTGTCTGTGAAGGCACTTCTTCCGCTAAACAGCCTGAACAGACGCTTGAAAAGATTCCCGCCTCCTTTCGCAGCATCGGCCTTGTGACTGGGCACCGGAAAGCTTGAAGGGGATTTGGCTAATGCATTTTTCGCGCGCAGGATGCCTTGGCCATAGTAATTTTTATAAATGTCGGGCTTGAATGCCGAGCTGAAAAGTGCTGCTTTTACCAACTCCACTTTTTTCCATTTTTGGTCACCGGCGATCTCATCCAGCTGTTGTCTGTAATGTTGAATGTAAAGCGCGGCAGCGGCGGCAATTTGCGGGGTTGCACTGGAAGTTCCGCCGCCGCTTTTTACAAAATAACGGGTCCCTGCGGCGCCTTCATCTTCTTTGCAATCAAACCACGAAAGGTTAGGCGTGTAGGCTGCCAATGTTGTCCCCAATGCTGCATCCGGCCCAAAATTCATTTGCATAAATTCGCCGCTAAGCCCGCGCGAACCCGGATTATGAATGTCGAAAAGATAAGGTCTGTGGTCAAAAGCGGCGCCAACTGCGGAGATAACGCGTTCGTAACGAGCAGGATACAATGTTGTTTTGGGTAAAATGCTTTGCACACCTTTTACAAAGCTGTTGCCTGCCGCGGAAACAATCACAATTCCCGCCTCATAAGCTCGGTTAACGGCATCAGCCATAATGTTGCTCGGAAGTCCGGCCATGGACATCGTAATTACATCACATTGCTGTTCAATCGCGAAGTCAACCGCAGCCGCAAAATTTTTCCCCGAAAGCAACGCCACGGACTCGCTCACTTTTAATGCAAGGACCCGAGCAAACGGAATGGCACCAAAGTAACCTTGGAACTGGCCCATCGTATCATCGAAACTTAGCTTGCCACCCGCCAGAATTGCCATGGTCGCATTGCCGTGACCTTGCTGTTCGACCGGAAAAAGCGGCACATCAAAGTCCGTTGCGCCCTCAAAACGAACGCGTTGCGTGAATGTGGCCGCGGCAGGATCGAGGTTTTCGGGATTGGCCGGATGCCTCGGCAGGAAACCCGTGTCAATGTGCGCTATCTTTACAACATTGCGCGGATCAGCCGGCTCGCCTTCGAATAATATTTCCGGAAAAACGATGGCATTCGCTTCTTTCAGCTGGCTGTGATCATTGTCCAGATGCCATATGAAAGGGTTTGGGCTGTTGTGTTCTTCGGGGTTTGGATAATTGTCAAGATAACCCGAGTCGAGAAGCGCCCGACTGCCCGGCTGCGCGAGCATGGACGTGTCTGCATAAATGTTGGACGCCATATCCGGCTCTACAAATTCAATGTCCTTGCCGCCATTGATCAGCATCAAATTATAAGCCTTGTCCCATTCTGTTTCGCCTTCCATATCGTTCGAATCAATGGTGCCCAGTGTCACTTTCACGTCTGGAACGGGCGAGCCGAATTCCCTCAAACTTCCTTTTTTAGGCTTTTTGATAAACTTTTTTGCCGTCTTGACAATCAACACAGTGTCCCCGTAAGAAGCTGGCGCCAACTCCACAAGTTTTGGCGGAAGCGAAACTTTGGCAGGCTCCGGTGCCGAAATTATGGGTGTTGCAGCTGGCTGTCCGTTCAGGCTGGCCGTGCTGAACGGGTGCTGCTTATCGAATTCCGCGCTGATTGCACCTGTGTTGCTGACGCCCGGTTCCTGCGTTAAGTCATTGATCATTAGCTTGATGTTGGTTACAAAATCTGAGTAATTGGTGGTTGAGCCGCTGTTGTTCAGTTTTCTGAAATGTTCCAATAACTTGGTCGTAAATACGCCCGCGCCGGCAGTCTCCTTGGCAAATTGCGAATCCTTACAAGCCGAAAGCAACTTGACGAACGCCTTTGGTTCTGCGTTGCCTGCTGCGCGTGACGCATTCTTCAAGCTGCTCGCTTTCTGGTTGTTGGCTTTCAAAATCTTTCTTACCGTTGGAAGATCAATGCAGCGGATTCGTGAATTGAGATCAACAAACCGCGACATGGTGGCGCTGTGGCAGGAATCCGAAACAATCAGCACGCGAATGCCAGCCGGAACCGCTGTAAGGCATTGATTCAATTCATCATCGATCAGAAATCCATTATAAGTAACCCAGGACTCATCATTGCTGTCGATTTCCTCGGTGTTGTCCGTGTCGGGGATCGGTGCGCCGTGTCCCGCGTAGGTGATAAGCAGGATGCCGCCCGGCGCGACAGCTTTTCCGAGGCTCTTAATGTTGTCCATGATCGCTTCACGCGTCGCTTCGCCGTTTGACAAAGTCTTCGTTTTGTAGCCAAGCGAATCCGCAAACTTTCGCATGTTCTGCATATCGTTCACACAGCCCGCGAGCGGTGGCACGAAACCTTTGTAATAAGCAGGGTCAACTTCATTGATGCCAATGTGCAAAGAAAGGGCAGGCGGGAGTTGCTGGGCATTTTCCATTGTTATATTGTTTGAAAGAGGTGTGAAATTCAATGCATTTTGCACGGCCAGATCGGCCATGAGGAGTCCGTAACCGTATTTTTCGCTGTAACCTTTTAAGTAATCGTCCGGACTTCCAATCTTCCGGCAGGAGTTTTTGATAATCTCTTTCACATCGCCGCGAGACAAATCCGGATTGGCGGATAACATCAATGCGATGATGCCCGCAATGCCTGGGCAGGACGCCGATGTGCCGTCAAAGAAGTTGTAGTAATCGTCCAGTGAATAGCCTTCTGGGCCAATGCGGTCCGCCACTTTTACGCCATACATTTTGGATGCTTCGGCGTCTGAAATAATGCTGTAATCGCCGCTCGGAAAGCAGCAAAACAGGGGATGACCGTAATCGGAATAAACAGTGGGCTGGTCAATTTTATTGATCGATCCCACGGCAATAACGTCTTCGTGCGCCGCATAACCGTCATTTTTGACCAGTTCTTTGCCGTTTCCAGCTGCAAAGACAACGACGGCTCCCTTGCCATTTCGCCCATGTTTTGCAGCATAGCGAAATGCCAGATTGGTGTGGTCTGGAATGGGGAAAATAAAATCATTGTCGGCCAATGTGAAAATGCTTCCGTCCGGCGGGCCCCAGCTGCAAGAAATGATGTCCGCTCCTTTTTCCACCGCCCAATAAAAAGCTTCCGATTGCAAAACAGAACCGAGCCCGGTGACGCGGATAGGGATTAGCGAGGCGCCCGGTGCAACGCCATACGAATTGGCATCATTGGAACAAGCAATGCTCGCGCAGGCCGTGCCGTGCCGGTCGCCCGACTGGTGCAAGGGCAATCTGGTCCGTGTTTTGTCCTGCATATCAATGGGAAACAGGATTTTGTCGGCGCCAGCAAAAGCAGGGTGGCCGAATTCTAATCCGTCGTCAATGATGCAAATGCGCGTTCCCTTTCCCTGCGTGACTTCCCAGGCATTTTTAACCCTCGTTTTGTTGAGTATCCAATCCGTTTCTTCATCGGGCGGCGGCTCGGCTGTGGAGTTGGAGCCAGAAAAAAAGGAGCGGTTGTTTACCACGAGTTCAGGATGGCAAAACTCGACATCTTTGTGACTAAGCAATTGTTTTGAAAGGTCGAAGACTTCCTGTCCAATGTCCAGTCGCGGTTCCGCGAAATAGGCGTTTTCTGCGAAACTGAGTGCAGCTTTGACTACTACGCCGTTTTTGGACAAAATATGAGAAACGGCCGACTGGCTTACTTTATCAAAAAATTTAATGAAGAGGTTTCCTGTGTAAATCTGATAAATGTCTGATCCTGTAAATTTCAGAATGGAACCAATGTATCTGAGTCTGGGATGTTTTTCAGCTCTTACAATGCGCTTGATTTCATCCCTTAATGCGGCCGGTGCGGGCGTTCCCACGCATTTGAACAAATAGACAAATGACTCCGGAAAGCTGACAAAAGGCGTAATGTTTTTTTGATAGGATAGGAGCGCCGGCGTGTCTAAAATCTCATCAGCAGTGCCAGCACAAGTCCTGATAATGAATATATTATCTGTTTCGCTGAGCTCAAAGCGCGTTCCTGATTCTCCGTTGAAGTAACATGAATTGACCATATCGTATGAATTTTATAACCAATGCTTCGTGCCTTGTCAAGCCTTTTTTGCCAGATTTGTCCCGCCCATTGTCGCCAGGAAATTGATGATCGTCGGGATTACTGCTGCCAGCGCGCCCAGCGATGTGATGAGCTTGGTGCTGGTTTCGTGCTGTGATGACAGAATGAATGCCAGAATCGCTAGTGAAATCAGCGCAAGTGGCATTTTGATCTTGTTCCAATTGCGGTTGTCATTCACTTTTTCCATGATTTTTTCGGTTTCGGCAGTGCCGATTCCGCTTAGGATAAAACTTCGAAAACCCTGGCTGAACAGCCTTATCGCGCCATCTTCGCGATGAACCACGCCTTTGTTGATCAGCAGACAAAGTGTGTTTTTGTCCGTAGCATTGACAAGCCCATCCTCTGCCAGGTCGTAAAGCAGAAACTTCTCTTCCCGCGACAGCGATTGCCAGACCGAAAAATAGTAATGGTAAGAAGACGTCTGCGACTTGAAAGTCAGGCTGTCCTGCTGTGCTTCATCATAGACGGCGGCTGGTTTGCGCCATTCTTCTTTGTATAAAAGTTTGTGAATCACAATCCGGAACCGGCCCATCAGATATTGCCATTTTTCCACGCTATGCTTGTCAACTTCCATGGCTTCGGGCTCGCTCATTACGGCGATAAGCGTTGCCGGACGAATGGTTGAAAGAATGATAATTCTGCTTTCAGTCGTTTTGTGAAGGATTTTTTCAATAGCCGCCAGTTTAACCGAGCTGGTGTAAGGGTCGCGGAAATTGTATTCAAAATGATTGAGCAAAATCAATGCATACTTGTTGCTGCAAGCCTCTTCCAACTGATCATTCCAGCTTTTGTCTGCCCCAGCCAAAGCGTTTTTCGGCGGAATGGTTGATAAATCCAGCATAATCAACTCCTTTCCGCCGACCCGATGTTGCTCAATGAGAGACTCCAGAGAAGTGTTTTTCTCGGAGCCGGGAAGGGCGATGATAAATGTGTGATTGGTGGCATTTTCGTTTAGAATCAGTTCGTTATCAAATGTTTCCCAGTCGTCAGTAACCGGAAGTTTGAGTGCGAAAATTCTGTTGATCAAATTGTAAACGAGGAAGAATAATCCAACCAGGAAAAGCGTAAATGTGACCCATATAAAGGCGCCCCGCCATTCAACAAGCGAAGGCAATGTGAAGTTGAGGTTAGCGGACCAGATATGCAGCACATTTGGCCGGTTTTGCAATTTCAAATATGTGTCTGTCTGGTCGCTTTGCGCATTAACCTGCTTCATCAGGTTGCTGAAAACATAGGAAAAGTCGAATGCGTGATCATGGTTGAGGTCCATTTTATGCACATCTTCATCGCCATCGTAAATGTGGAAACTCTTGAGAATGGCGACTGTCGTTTTGTCATCCGCGGAAGTGGTGTCTGCATGTTTGAGAATCGTGTCCGGGCGCACTCTGGCGTCTTTTACCCAAAGCGCATCGCGGTAAAAGGCGCTGCCGAGTGAATCCACAATCAGCGCATCCTCCGCATCGGACAAAGGCGCTTTTGCCGCTTCCTGCCTGTCGCCCTTATCACGATTATATTCCTGAATGGTGTTATGCGCCAATTCAAGCTGTTTGTAGCGTGCAATCAAATGCTGATCGTAATTATAAACGGCCGTGAAAAATACAATGATCGGCAAGCCATTGGCCACGAGCATCCAGGAGAAAACAAGCCCTGTGAAGCTTAGACCGAAGTTTTTTCCTGCGAAAGCATTTTTGGATGTCTGCCGATTCAGCTGTTTTTTGTAATAAACCCAAAGCAGAACTGCGGGCAGGACGATGGCGAGAAATTCAAACAAAAGAAAATTGATATACGCTTCCTGCAACTTTACATAAGCCATGATATTGACCAAAAGCGGCACAATTCCCGATAATCTTGCGGCGCGACGTTTGACTTTGCTAATGTCAGGTTCACCAGCTAGATATTTCTCAGCCATCAGGATATTGAGGAAAACGGGTGTGGTGGAAACAGAGATCATCAGGATAAAAAACCGGCCGATTACCGAACTGGAGGGAGAAATGGCGGCTGCCAGAAAGACGATTACATTGAATAATGTGGCGATCAGATAAACCTGGTGAGAGGACTCTTTCGGGCTGAGCCAGCTCGTGTCAAATGCCTGCGCTTTAACCTTTGAACGCCTGGCTGTTGCGAAAAAGAGAATGAGCATTTGCATCAAAACCAATGCGAGCAGCAGCACCTGCATTGAGAACGTAAAGCTATAAACGTCAATGTCCCGTGCGTCCTGAAAACTTCGCCGATCCATGATGACAATGTAATACGGCAGCTCTTGACCAACTGCTTCAATGCGCATATCGAATTGCTGCCCAAAGTAATTGCTCGTGAAAGGTTGAGACTGACCGGTTCGAATGAATTTCCGGAGATTTTCAGGGTCGGAGACTTCCAGGAACAGGTTTTCATTCAGGTTTTTAGACTTGTCGGAATGATACAGCACTTTGCCGTCGCGATCGATCATTGCAAACTGATATCCCGGCGGAACCTTCACCTGATTCAGGGACGAGACGTAAAACGACATGGCAACTGCCTTGATGCCGTTGACCTTTGAGTCAATTGCGATTGCGGTGATGAATGCGTTGGAAACCCACGAAACAACCTGGTCCACATACACAACGGACGCTCCGGGGACATCAATGTCGTTTCCTTGCTGGCGTTTTACTTCTTTGAAATAAGTTCTCTTGTCAAACTTTCCGGGAAAATGAACCCTTAATGAGTCTGATTTCCAGAAATATCGCTCCTTCCCGGTTTGGTCCATCCAGAAAATCCTGTCCAGCGACACGCTGTCGGTCAGCCGGTTGATTTCTCTGCTATTTTCGTTTGATAATGCGACTCTTTGAACGTCATAAGGAGCTTTGTTGCCGAGATTAAACAGGTTAACGCGCCTGGTCGAGTCGTCCGTCATGAAGCAATCCAGCTCCACGAGTTTTGCTGTGTTTCGTTTAATTTCTTGTAAAAAGGCGGTTGAAATGTTGCTGGCGAGCACTTTTTTGGGATCATTGGCGCCTGCGTGCAGGGTAAGGCTTCGATATTTGAGCAAAGTGAAAAAGAGGAGGGAGATCATGAGCATGCATACGACTGTGCAGGAGAGCGCGTCGGATGTGGTCAGCCGGTCGTCATTGGTAAGCTGGTAAAGTTTGATGATCGGAAAAGTGATGAGGATTCCGGTGAAGATGAGAATGAGGAGCAAAATCAGCTGGGGAGGCAATTTCGTGCGGCCGTCATCATAATGTTCTGCCGACAAAAGGCCGATCACGATTAAGCGTGTGTTTTCATAATTGACCGGTTGCAGAAACAGTTTATAGTCCTCACCGCCAAATGTCTTATCCATGATCGTGGCGCTGGTAATGTGCCGTTTTTCAAGCAAAAGCGAATCCTGCGAATTTTCCAGCCCTGAGAGAAAGCTTTCGTAAAGCACTTTTTTGGCGCCTATGACAATGTATTGATCAAAAACCTTTTGCGGGAGCAACGGCTTGATAAATGATTCAAAATCATAGGTGAGCGAAATTTGCATGGTGTCCGTCCGCACGGGCCGGCTCGTGTAACGGACGGGCGCGGTGCGCATCAGAATCAGCTTGTCTTCTTCATTGATTGAAATCCTCGGCTTGCGTGCAATGGTGTCGGATTTTGTCAGGCTGAGGTTGGTGATGGTGTCAATGGGCAGGTTGCTGTTGTTTCGAAGCAGGACCAGATTTGCATTGAGCCGCGTTATGCCGTGCTTTTTTAGCGAATCGTTGTCGAGGTAAGTTTGTAAAAGTGCCTGTCCGTTGAGAATCTTTTCGTGCACATTTTTGCCAATATTCTGCAATGTCCTGAACTTCCATTTTTCTATTTGCTGCTCATTATTAGGCAAATACACGAAATAGTAACCTGCACCAAGCGTCAGCACTGCCGCGAGTGTCATAAAAAGTGGAATCTGCTCCTTGGACGGTAATAGCGACTTCATAACAGACATCTGGCGAGACTGAATAATACTTAATCGACCAATTCTCGTGTAGTGGGTTGTGTAAGCGGCGCGTGTGCGTGCGCCGGAGCGAGATGTGATGTATGTTTGGGCAGGTTTATTATGAAATTAGAGAAAAATCAGACAAGGTCAAGTGTGCGCTGCTGAATTTGATTTAACGGTAAGAACTCATTTTCAATGCCTTTGTACATAAAAACCCAGATTCGTTCACATCATTTAATCGCATCCTGAACATGAAGAAAAATATCCTAAAACTGCTTTTAATGCTTGCTATGCTCGTTCCCTTGCATGTAAAAGCGCAGCAAAAGCCCGAAAAATACAGACCCCAATTTCACTTTTCGCCCAAAGCGCATTGGATCAACGACCCAAATGGAATGTTCTTTCTTAATGGCACTTATCATTTATTTTTCCAATATTATCCGGACGCAATGGTTTGGGGACCAATGCATTGGGGGCACGCAACGAGCAAGGATCTGATCGGTTGGGAAGAGCAGCCCATTGCGCTTTTTCCGGACAGTCTGGGTTATATTTTTTCGGGAAGTGCGGTGGTTGATGTCAATAACACATCTGGTTTTGGGAAAGATGGGAAAGTGCCTGTGGTCGCAATATTTACACACCATAATCCAAAGCTGGAAGAACAGAAAACGGGAAAGCATCAATATCAAAGCCTGGCGTTCAGTTTGGATGAGGGCAAAACCTGGACCAAATACAGCGGCAATCCCGTGCTGCCCAATCCTGGCATCACCGATTTCCGCGACCCGAAAGTGCGCTGGTATGCGCCACAAAAAAAGTGGATCATGACGCTCGCGACCAAAGACCGGATCACATTCTATTCATCACCCGACCTTAAAGCGTGGTCGCTTGAAAGTGAGTTTGGAGCCGATGCGGGTGCCCATGGCGGCGTGTGGGAATGTCCCGACCTGTTTCCAATCACGCACAACGGCAAGCAAGTGTGGGTGCTCATTGTGAATATCAATCCGGGCGGGCCTAATGAAGGCTCGGCAGGACAATATTTTTTGGGAGATTTTGATGGGAAAACATTCACTGCTCAATCCAAGAAAACAAAATGGCTTGACTTTGGCGTTGACAATTATGCGGCTGTCACATTCTCCAATACAGGCGACCGCAACATTCTGATGGGCTGGATGAACAACTGGCAATATGCCAATCAGGTGCCGACTGATCCGTGGCGGGGTGCCGTGACACTGGCGCGGGACCTTGATCTCAAAACGGTGGATGGCGAAACTTATCTCACGTCGCTGCCGGTGAAAGAGCTTGATGCGTTTGCAAAAAGCGGTTTTGCTTTGAAGAATGTAAAGTTAACCGCACCGCTGGATCTTACTGAAAAAGCAAAAAACAAGACGGGACTTTTTCGGCTGGATCTGACAGCAAAAGATGCGGGAGATTTCACAATCGTGCTGGCCAATAAGGAAGGGAACGAGCTGACGGTAGGATATGAGAAAAGCAGCAATCAGTATTTCATCGACCGCACCAAATCCGGTGAAACGGGTTTTGAAAAAGGTTTTGGGCAAAAACATATGGCACCCCGGATTTCACGTGACGGACAGATTGCATTGTCTATAATTGCGGATGTTGCATCGGTGGAATTGTTTGCGGACGGCGGTTTGACGGTGATGACGGATGTGTTTTTCCCCGCGTCCGAAATGTCGTCTTTACGCATTAAGTCAACCAGCGGCATTACGCTCGATGCATTGAAATATAGCGTCATTAACCCGTGATTTTCAATTTGTTAATCCATTAAATAACAAGACTTACCGCAAAATAAATTGCGTGGTTCGAATGCGCCGCATAGGGCTTTATTTACGGCTGAATCTTTAAACTCAACAGATCCGTTTATGAAAATCATTCCATTTCGCGTAATTACAATGCTCGCTTTAATGCTGTTTGTTGCTTCATGCACAGACCACGAAGTGCCGGAGCCGGAAAAGGTTCCTGCAAAAATCAAGACGTTGCCGCTTAAACACGGCGTTCCCATTGCAACATTCTATGTTCAATTTGAAGATTTGGGAAACATTCCGATTGTGGAATATGGCGTCGTGATGAGCACCGGGGTTGCAGGTTATTTGGTTGCGCTTCCGACGGTTGCCGATGAAGTTTTGATTTTTAGCGAACCCGCAAACAACCTGGATAAGAAGACGCAAACGCAAAACAAGACATTCGCCGATGCCAACTATCGCGCTTATGCCAAGCTAAGCGATGGAACCGTGGTTTACGGAGAGCTTCTTAAATTCCGTTTCGAGCCTGGTTGAAATCGGTCTTTTATTTGATGAGAAAAGCCGTTGATCGACATGCGATCAACGGCTTTTTTGTGTCCAAGGCAATCTTAAACTGGTTTTAAAAGCGCTTTTCTTCGGATTTCACTCAAATATTCCGGTGTGATGCCGAGGAATGAGGCCAGCAAATATTGCGGAATGCGCTGGCAGAATTCAGGATAACTTGTAATGAAGTTTGTGTACATTTCTTCCCGCGACAATTCATACAGAAACCGAACCCGTCTTTGTGCAGCACCATTCGCTTTTTGATGTATAAGCCGGAAATATTTTTCAAGCTGCGGCACATCGGCCAGCAGCTTTTCCAAACCTTGCGCGTCAATGCTTAGGACTTCGCTTGGCTCCACGGCGTCAACGGAAAAGCTGGCCACGCCGTGCGCTGCAAATGCATTGAAATCGCTTAGCCACCAATTTTCCAATGCAAATTGTGTCGTTTGCTGCGTGCCATTTTGTTTTAGGAAAAACAGACGGAGACAGCCTTTTGTAACAAAATGCATATGACGGCAGCGATCGCCTTCTTCCAGTAGGCGCGTCTTCTTCCGAATTTTTTGAAGCTTGAAACGACTGATCACATCGGCGGACGTTGTCTCATCCAGCGTTACAAATTTTCTGATGTGATCAATTAGCGGGTTTGTCATTGGTCTCTGAAAACATTTTTATAAAAAATCAGCTTAATGCTTTGGATAATATGTTTTTAAATGATTTACTTTGTAATACAAAGTACTTTTAAGTTTTTTGAAATCATCACTGATAGCAGCACAAAATACCAACAAACCGCGCGTTGTGCACGACGCCGTCAGCCTAATCCTTCAAAATAAACAATTTTAAACGGGCAATTTAAATTAACATCATGAGAGAGCAAATCCTATCCAATCTCGACAATCCCGGCCAGCTTGAAAAGTTATACCGGGCCGACAAGCCGACTTTTAAGCAGGCATTTTCAACATTGTTTCCGGAGCATAAGGACAATGTCGCCATTCGCTTTTGGCACGAACGACTGAATTTTTCCAATGATGAAATTTCCTGGGGCAGCTCAAAGGAACTGCTTTTCGTCATTGTTGCGTCCTTCATCGCCGGCTTGATCGCGAAGCTGCCATCATTTTTCTCCATTAATGAGGAATTCTTCTATCCAAGAAACATTGGCTTTGTGGTTTTCCCTATGTTAACGGCTTATTTTGCTCGGAAAAATAGCTTGTCAATTGGCAAAATCGCCCTCGTAACAGCCACGACGCTAGCTGGGTTATTGTTTATCAACTTCCTTCCCAACAATCAGAACAGTGATACGCTGACATTATCCTGCATTCATTTGCTTCTCTTTTTGTGGGCAATTTTGGGTTTTGCGTTTGTCGGAGACAACCGGTCCGATGCGGATAGACGGATGGGTTATCTGCGTTACAATGGCGATCTGATCGTAATGACGACGCTTATTTTGATTGCGGGAGCCATATTGACAGGCATTACAGTGAATCTTTTCCTGCTCATCGGTTTGCAAATCCAGAAATTTTATTTCGAATATTTCGGCATTTTCGGGCTGGCTGCCGCGCCTATTGTCGGCACTTATCTCACGCAGACCAACCCGCAGCTGGTGGGCAAAGTTTCACCTGTTATTGCCCGGATTTTCAGTCCGTTGGTGCTGGTAATGCTGGTGATTTATCTTGCGGCAATCGTTTACTCCGGAAAAGATCCTTACAATGACCGTGATTTTCTTTTGATTTTCAATCTGTTATTGCTCGGTGTAATGGCGATCATTTTCTTTTCTGTTGCCGAGACTGCGAAATCCGGCAAGGCTAATGTGGAAGTTTGGGTGCTTTTTCTGCTCTCTGCCATCACCATTGCAGTCAACGGCATTGCCATATCGGCCATTTTGTTCCGGATTTCGGAATGGGGCATCACACCGAACCGGGCGGCAGTTTTGGGGAGCAACGCTTTGATTTTGATCAATCTGTTGCTCGTCGCCGGGCAGTTGTTCCGGGTCATCGCGAAGCAAACCAATGTGGCGGCAGTTGGGAAGGTTATTGCATTTTATCTGCCGGTTTATGTCATCTGGACGATGATTGTAACATTCCTTTTTCCGTTGATTTTCAATTACAAATAAACATTATGCGTATTTTTAGGTAAACTCATCAACATCTAAATTTCTGAATTACATTCCTATGATACGCATCCTATTTATTTTAAGCCTGTTAGTCAGCACCTCGCTGCTCGCGCAAAATGATCCAAAGGTTTTGTCGGCCACCAACCTTGAAAACATTGCATATCCATATCCCGTTCAGTTTATCCATTTGAAGATCCAGGGGGAATCTTTGCAAATGGCCTATATGGATGTCAAGCCGGCAACGCCCAATGGCAAGACGGTCGTGCTTTTGCATGGGAAAAATTTTTCGGGTGCTTACTGGGAGCGAACGGCCAAAGATTTGCGGGCGAAAGGCTTCCGCGTGATCATTCCTGACCAAATTGGTTTCGGTAAATCTTCCAAGCCAGAAAGCATTCAATACAGTTTTCAATTGTTGGCCAAAAACACCAAAAGCATTTTGGATAGTCTGGGCATTGCCAAAGCGAACATTCTTGGGCATTCTATGGGCGGCATGCTCGCCACGCGGTTTGCATTGATGTTTCCTGAAACAACTGAAAAACTGATTTTGGAAAACCCGCTAGGGCTGGAAGATTGGAAGGTAAAAGTTCCTTATCAGACTGTGGAAGAGTGGTATGCCGGTGAATTGAAGCAAAGTTATGAGGTGATCAAACAATATCAGCTTACAAATTATTATGACAATAAATGGAAACCGGAATATGATCAGTGGGTCAATATTCTGGCCGGGTGGACGAATAACATTGATTACCCGCGCATTGCCTGGAATTCTGCATTGACTTACGATATGATCTTCACGCAGCCGGTCGCCTATGAATTTCAAAACATTAAAGTGCCCACGTTGCTAATCATTGGTCAGCGCGACAGGACGGCACTTGGCAAAGCGAAAGCGCCGAAAGACGTGCAGGAGACATTGGGCAATTATCCGGTGCTAGGACGGGAAACGGCAAAGAAAATACCGCAAGCGAAGCTCGTCGAAATTCCGGGAACCGGTCATTTGCCGCACATTGAGGCTTATGACCAATTCATTGCGCCACTGATCAGCTTTCTTTCTGAAACTGGAAAGTAATGTCTCACAAAAGTTCAATTTCCAGATCCAGAAGCGTTTGCTGGTCGTCGCCGTTGTTTTCGAAAGAGCGAATGATGCCCTGAATGGTCGTTACAACTTCCTGGGATTGTCTTACTTCAATGGTGCAGAGATCGGCCGCAGTAAAATGCTGCTCAATTAATTCAAGCGAGGCGTCGTTTTCGGCAACGGCTTTTTCGAGAAAAATCGTGCCGCCGAATTCGGCGTCTTCGGCTTGCTGCGCCTCGGATGTGAAAGACTTTCCGCGTCCGATTTCAACACATTTTAATTTGATTACTGCCATTTGCTTATCGTGAATGTAATGTTTTGCTTTTTATAAAAATCAATTTTGTCATTTACCCGAAAGGGAAAAAAACACTGAAAGTTGTTCCGATTCCCGGCTCGCTAACGACCGAAATGCCTCCGCCGTGACTGGCGGCAACGCGTTCGCAAATAGCGAGGCCGATGCCGGTGCCGGAATATTCACTTCGGCCATGCAGGCGCTGGAATAACTGGAAAATCCGGTCTGCATATTGCTGGTCAAATCCGATTCCGTTGTCCGAGACTGCAATCTTGTGATAAGAAGACGCCGGGCGGGCCACATTCAATGATGCTGGAAGGTCTGTGCTGAAAATCAGTTCGCAGGTGATGTCAATGATCGGCTGCACATCCGGCTTTTTGAATTTCAGCGCATTGCTCAGCAGGTTCAGGAAAAGCTGGCTGAGCTGGGTTTTGTCGCCAAGAACGTCTGGCAAGCTTGCGACTGAAATAACGGCGCCTGATTCTGTAACAGACAATTCGAGATCATTCAGAATTTCCTTAATAACCGTGTCAAGCGAAACCGTCCCGACTGCGTCTTTTTGAGAAGTAATGTGCGAAAATTCAAGCAAATCATTAATCAGTTCCGACATGCGTTTCGCGGCTGCCTGCATGCGGTGCAAATAATCAATCCCTTCTCCAAGGACAGGACTGTATCTTGTGGCGAGCAAATTTGAGAATGTTTGGATTTTCCGCAGCGGCTCCTGCAAATCGTGTGAGGCGACGTAGGCAAACTGCTGCAAATTAACATTTGACTGTTGAAGCCTGTTGTTCGAATCGGAGAGTTCTTCATTCGTTGCAAGATATTCCTCATTGATCGCTGCCAGCTCTTCGTTCATAGACTCGAGTTGTTCGGTTCGTTCCTGCACCTGCATTTCGAGCGCAAGTTTCACTTTCCGTTGCTGTGTAACATCTTGCGCCGTCCCGATCATTATCGTTGGTTTTCCATTTTCGTCGTAAAACACCTTACCTTGAGCGTGCAACACTCTGGCATAACCCGTTTTTTGACGATCCATTGCGTATTCCATGTCATAAAGCCCGTCTGAATCTGGTGCAATGGCTTGGTTCACAGCGGCCTGCACAGCTGGCAAATCTGCTTTGCTGATTGCGTCATAAGCCTTTTTAAAGTTGATCAGTTCATCTTTTTCCAAAGCAAACCAATGTCTCATGCGGTCGGAGAAATACATTACATCCGTTTGCAGGTCGATAGAGAATGTGCCCAATTGTGCAAGTTCGATTGCCCCGCGCAGGAAAGCTTCGGTTTCTTCTATCTTTTTACGGCTGACAACCTGCTCCGTCAGATCAGTTGCTACAACCAGAACACCGACAATGTTACCTTCCCGGTCGCGCTGAGGCTGATAAGCCATGTCCACGTAAATTTTTTGCAAAACACCGTCAAGCATGATATCGACAGGTTGCTCTTTTGCCAAAAACGGAATCCCGGTTGCCATAACGCCGCGCAGCAGAATGTCAAAGCCCTGGCCTTTGATTTCGGGAAGCGCTTCCAGTAAAGGTTTTCCAACAATGTCCTCCGGTTTCCTTCCGACGAGCTTGCCGTAAAATGGATTGGCCATTGCAAACCTCAGGTCTTCCTGCTGAATGATGGCAATCCCGATGGGCGATTGCTCAAACAATGCGAGCAGCTGCATCTGGCTTTCTTCAATCTGCTTTTCAATGCTCACACGTTCCGTTACATCAATGGCAATGTCCAAAATCGCGTACACTTTTCCTTCGTTGTCGTAAACGGGAGAATAGGTGATATCGTAATAATTTTGGGTCATGACGCCTTGCTGAACAATGTTGACCTGCGTTCCGAAGCTTTTGTAAGTCACGCCTGTTGTGTACACGTCGTCCAGAATTTGCAGGAACGGCTGGCTTTCAAGTTCCGGCATCACACCGCGAAGCGGAACGCCAATAATGTCCGGGCCTTTTCCTACAATGTCAATGAATGCCTGATTGGGCAATTCAACGCGCAAGTCACGGCCTACGAACAAGCCAATGGCGGCAGGTGCTGAGGCAATCACGGTCCGCAACTTCGATTCGCTTTCTTCGAGCGCTTTTTTCGCAAGCAGCTGATCGGTAACATCTATGGACATGTTGATTATGCCATAAATTTCACCGTCGCTATTGAATATGGGTTTGTAAGTAAAATCAAAATAAAAGGTTTCCATCTTGCCGCCAACTTCCAGCAGGACCTTTGCACCCTTCGAACTGTATTCTTCGCCCGTGATGAGAATGTTATCCAGAATATCGAGAAACGGCTGACCTTCAAGCTCGGGAATCGCATCACGAAGCGGTTTGCCGATCACAGATGCATCTTTACCCCAATAACTGATCATTGGCTCATTGGCAAGCTCAATGACAAGTTCCGGCCCTTTCAAAAGCCCGATCGCCATGGGCGCCTGCTCTACAATTGTCTGGAAGCTGCGTGCGTGCTTTTGCTGTTCTTTCAGCAGCAGCTGGTCCTCAACTTGTTTGGTAACATCAATGAACGTTCCGGAAAGTCGCGCATCATTTGTTTCGGCATCCACATGCAGCTGGCCTTTGCAAAGCAGCCAGCAATAATCGCCGCAACTGTCGTCAATGGTGCGAAATTCCAATGAAAATGAAGCAGGAGCGGGGTTAGGCGTAGCGCGGCTATGCGTAGCGCGTTCTATTTCTGTCCGGAATGCATTCCTGTCTTTTGGGTCAATCTGCTCGATGAGCTCTTGCAGATCAATGATGTTCTCGCCGGCGTAACGGAAAAGCTTTTTTGCCCTGCGGCACCAACGCACTTGATTGGTTTGGAAATCAAGTTCCCATGTTCCTATTCCGGCTGATTCGAGGGCGAGTTCAAGACGCAGTAGTTCTGACGCGTTATCGGTATTGAAGGGTTTAGATGGGTCTCCCATGCACTGATTTTTGAAGCAATTTAGTAACCAACATTTCGTCCCTGGTCTGCTAAAACATTATGCCACAAAAAAATCGGCTGCCTTTTGCAAAGCAGCCGATCGGTCTTTTATTACTATTTTTTCAGTTAGAACGCGTAGCGCAATCCCAGCTGAATCTGGTAAGGGCTTCCGGTTAAGCTCGATACACCAGCTCCTTTGGTCACGTTGTAAACAAACTGCTCCTTCGTTTTATCAAAGCTTTTGATCGAATAAAGGTTTTGCTTGCCCAGGTTATATCCCACACCCCAATCTTTGTTCAACAAGTTGGCAACATTGAATGCATCCACAGAAAGCTCAATGCCGTGTTTGTTATAAACTTTGAAACGCTTCGTCAAACGCAAATCCCAAACGCCGTAGAAATCGTTGATCCCGCCGTTACGCTCAGCCACTTTACCCATGTTGTCACGAATGTAGTTTTTGATGCTTTGTTCAGCTTCCGGATTGTCCAGAATTGCCTGGATTCCAGTTTTCAAGTATTCAGGAGTTCCAGCGCTGTTTACGTCATACACATATGGCAAGTCGTTCGATGACACGAAGTCACCATTCATGTTACCGCTAACTGCCAGACTGTAACGTGTTCCGCCGATGCCTGAATAACGCACACCCACCGATATTCCCCAGAAACTTGGAGCCGTTCCGTAGAACACCACTTTTTGACGGAATTGGTTGTTTGCATAATTCATTTTGCTCAAATCACGCGGATCATCGACCACCATCTGATCCAATGTAGCCGTGTTCGCCACGTTACCGTTGTAAGATGTGTTATCCTTAGAGTCGTTCCAAGTGTAAGAAGCAGTGATCTGACCGTCTTTGAAGTAACGGTAAGTTCCGTCGATTACCACGGCATACTGGTTTTTCTTTCCTTCGCTCACCAATTCAAGCACACGTCCCACTTTTTTCGTTTTACGTCCGTTAAGCCAGTTCGTCGCACCATTGGCTGCATTGATAGAAGCAGAAGGCACATACACACCACGATTAGCTTCGGCAGCGAGGCGGAAGAAAGGATCTTCCACCATGTTGCGGTCAATGTACATGTAATTATTGCGCGCCCATGAAGCATATCCGCTAACGCCTACACGCAGGCGGTCGCTGAAAAAGTGATTGTAGGAGAAGTTAGTTTTGTACAAAACAGGAATCTTCGCGTCCGGGCTGTTGGTGTTGATCGTGATCAACCTTTCAATGCCAGGCGTGTTGAACAATTCCGCGCCGGGAGCTGTGGAAGGGTCGTTTCTGTATTTGACAAATTCAGGTGTAGGAACTAGATCTCCCTGAATTTCGACCGAAGCCACTTTCGAACCGTCGAAAAGCATGTTGTTGACCATTGAATATGGATTCAAAGCCGAACCGAAAACACCTGCTCCGAAGCGGATCACGTCTTTGCTTTGTTCGTTTACATCCCAGGTAAACTGCACGCGTGGCTGCAATTGCAATGTGTTGATGGTGTTATTCGTGCGAATTCCCAACTCATCGAAAACAACCTGGCTGAAATTCGCCTTGTTCAGATAACGCGTGTTGTCCAGACGAAGACCGGCCATCATTTCAAGTCCAATAGCAAGCTTCGTTTCCATTTGCGCATAAATGGCTGAGCTAAGCGACTTTACTTTCTGACTTTCTTCCTCTGCAACATAAATTTCACGTGCGTAACGATAAGGTTTCAGGTTGTTGAAATTGTCGATTCCAGTGAAGTAAAAACGACCGTTCATCTCGCTTCCGTAACGCGAATGCATCACATTGTACATCAGGTCAATTCCGAATGTGAAGTTGATCTTGCCGGTGTTATAATAGACGTTATCAACCAGTTGCAACACATTTCCTTTGAACCATTCGGGCGAGAAGCGCTGTCCGCCGATCTGGATTGAGTTAAGATAAGTGCTTGTTCCTGAAACAGATTCCACGTTTTCAACGATTGCGCGGGGAATGCCTTGTGCAGGCAAATCTGTGCTTGGCTGAACAGCCACATCTTCATAGAAATGCTGCGCTTTCAGTTCATTTGTAATTTTTGGGCTCAAAATGGTTCTCAAAGAAGCCATTAAGCTGTTGTCAAACTTCTTTCTGTTGATATAAGATTCATAGAAGTTGATTCCCGAGTTATCTCCTTCCGAAAGCTGATCATCTTCCCGAACCATGTTATCACGGATTGAAAGCAAGTTTTTCGAGTTAAGCTGCCAGTCGATCTTTGCGAAGAATGCGTCTGTTCCTTTTTGTTTGTCAAAAGCACCAAACTGCGGATTGTCAGAAACACCATATTTGGTGCGCGCAATGTCAACAAACTTGTCAAGCGTTGCTCTTGTAACCTTGTTTGCAGCTTCGTCCGCAGGAGAAAGAATGTTGGCAATGTAAAGCGGACGTGAGTCAGCCTGGTGATCCCATGCCACGAAGAAGTGCAATTTGTCTTTCAAAATCGGTCCGCCGAGGGAGAAACCATATTGATATGTAGAGAATTCCTGCGTTCTTTTGTTTCCTCTCAAATCAAAAGGGCTTGAAAGCCAGTCCGTTCTCATGAAGTTGAATGCACTTCCTGAAAGCTGGTTTGTTCCCGATTTTGTCACCGTGCTGATCGTTCCACCACCCGCGCGACCCATTGTCACGTCGTATTCGTTGGTAACGACTTTGAATTCCCTGATTGCTTCCATGGAGATGGAATAAGCGCTTTGCGTGCTTCCTCCCGCAACCGTTCCGCGCGATGTCATCCCGTCAATGGTGTAGTTGGTTGAAGACGCCAGCTGGCCGCCCAAGCTGCTTCCGTTGCTTAACGGAGAAAGGTCAATCAGCGTTGTAAAGTTACGGCCGTTCACAGGCAGGCGTGCAATGTCTTTTGCAGTAACCGGCGTAGAAGCACCCAATGTTACGACTGTGTTTTTCAGCGAGTTAGCAACGATTTCCACTGCTTGTAGCTCCGTTGCGCTTGTTTCCAGACCAAAATTTAAACGCAGCTGATCACCTTGATTCAATGCATAACCCGTTTTTTTCTGCTCACCATAACCAATGTAGGAAACCGTAATGGAATAAGGCGATCCCAATGGCAATTGCTTGATAATGTAGTCGCCATTGGCGTCCGTCACCGTGCCGGCCTGAAAACCAGTCGATTCGTTTTTGACAATGACTGTGGCGCCGACGATCGGGCCTTCTTTAAGTTCGGAAACTTTCCCGACGATTGTGGCTTCGTTGCCTTGCCCCATGGAAGCGGGCGCGGCGAACAATAACAAGGCCCACACAAGCAGGCATCCGGTAATTAATCTCATCATTTTCTGTTCGTTTGGTGAATTATAGGAGTGGTGATGGTGCCAGGCTGAAAATTGGGCATAAGCTTACAGGGCATGTTTTTAGGCACGCAATGTTGTCATTGGTTCGTAAACTTTTTTGGAATTTTAAAAGCCTTGAAGCTCCCCTTATCTCAGCCGACACGTTAACCAGGCGCAAATGTAGACAGCCTATATTACCATTACGTTAATTGCAGATTAACCTTGGATTAACATAAAATTTTGGAGAAAAGAGAGCGACAAGCAGCGGTTCCAGATTTGAAACCGAAACGCAGCAGGTTCACAGGCACTATACCAAAGGATAGTGGTATACTTTTGTTTACTGCTCCTTTTTTTGGTGCCGAAGCAGGTGAGTTTTGTGTTTACTATAAGATAAACATACATTTTAAAAGCGTATAACCCATCATTGATATATGGAAATTGGAATTGACAGTTTTGCTTCTGCAATGGTAGACAACGAAAGCGGGAACACGTTGAGCAGCGTGGATGCAATGAGTGAATTATTGGAACGAATCGCCTTTGCTGATGCGTCCGGCCTGCATGTTTTCGGCATTGGAGAGCACCATAAAAAGCAGTTTCTGGACTCGGCGCCGGCTATTATCCTGGCTGCTGCGGCTGCAATGACCAAGAAAATAAAGTTGACCAGTGCAGTTACGGTGTTGAGCGCGGCTGATCCTGTCCGCGTTTTTCAGGAATATGCGACGCTTGACCTGATTTCCAAAGGGCGTGCTGAGATGGTTGTGGGACGTGGCTCATCGGTTGACGCATTTCCGCTTTTTGGCTTCAATTTGAAGGATTATGATCAGCTGTTCGTTGAAAAACTGCATCTTTTGCTCAACATTCGGGACAATGAGTCGGTGACCTGGTCGGGCAAATTTCGTCCTGCGCTCAACAACCAGCCGATTTATCCAAGACCGTTGCAAAAGCAATTGCCCGTTTGGCTGGGTGTTGGCGGCACGCCTGAATCGTTTATCCGGGCGGGCTCATTAGGCTTGCCGTTAATGGTTGCTGTGATCGGCGGTGAAACGCACCGGTTCAGACCATTGGTTGATCTTTATAGAGAAGCTGGAAGAGAAGCCGGATTCTCACCAGAGCAGTTGCAGGTTGGATTGCATTCGTTTGGTTACGTGGCTGACACAACGGAGCAGGCAATTGCTGATTATTATCCGGGACACGCCGAAATCATTACCCGGCTTGGGCGGGAGCGGGGCTGGCAGCCTGTCACGCGCAGAAGTTTTGATGCGCAAATGAGCCATTACGGCGCATATGTAATCGGTAATCCGCAAGAAGTTGCGGACAAAATCGTTCGGCACAGCGAAGCATTGGGAGGCATTTCCCGGTTTACCTTCCAAATGGATAACGCCGGATTAACACAAGCGCAACTGCTGAAAACGATCAAACTGATTGGCGAGGAAGTGATCCCACGCGTTAACACGCAGATTTTGGTTTAAACTTCGTTCATGTCACCATTCCAGCGCCTACTCCACTTCGATGCTTGACCAGTAAGGTTTTGATTCTGTTTTGTTCGGATAAAGACCTGTTACAATGTAAGCTCCCGAAGGCAAGTCCGCTGGAATGGTATATTTCCCCACAGCAAATCGCGCTCCTGCGATTGCCCAGCTGTATTCGGCGAGCTCGGGCGCAAGTTCGGCTGTCTTTCCGGCAGATTTAAGACGCAGCTTGGGCAGGTGATCTACGTTAAATGCAGCTTGCGGATAAATGAACATCAAGGGTGCTGATTTGGCATAAAAAAAGTCACCTCTTTTCAGTTTCAGCTGTTCCACATTCCGGTCAAGGCTCTTATTAAGGTCGCCTTTCCAGATGCTTTCCAAAACATTCGTTACTGATTTGGAAATGTTAACTGCGCCCTTTCCGATTGGCTTGTCTTTTTCATAATAGGACAGTAAATAAGATCCATCCGGCAAGTTGGCGGGAATTTTGTCGAGTTTCAATGTGCTGGCATCGGTCATCCGCACGGGAACAGTTATCGGAGCAGCAAGGGAAACGCCGGATATGGAAACTGAATATTTTTCGGCTGGTGAGAAAAATCCGCCATGTGCGACAATCGTGTCTTGGCGGATATATTGAAATAACATCGTTGCAGCGACTCCCGCAATCGGCGTTGCTCTGTTGAAACGGATATCTTCAAAAACAACGGAATTTTGGTTATAAACGCTGAATTCGATTGATAAGGGATCGCTGGTGATAAACTCCGTTGTGTTTGCCAGGTAAATGCGCGGGTCTTCTTTGTAAAATAATGTTTCCTCCGAAATCCGGGTTTTCTTATTGGTTATTTTGATTTTATTACCATCATAACCAGGCGCCGCGGGATTGCTGCCCTGCTTGAAATCGAGCCGAAATGGCAATTGAATGCCCGATGCATTAACATCAATTTCTTTCTGCAAAAGCTCAATTTTGGGCGTGCCCGAAAAGTTGAAATAGATCTCATCGAAACAAAAATTACTGTTTGACGTATCTTTTAATGAAAGATTCATGGGCGAATTGCCCTGAAATCGGTAGCGAATGGTGGTGTTATTTGTTGTATTGCCAGCTTGGTCTAATAACTTCACTTTTTGCCTCAAAAACAGCTTGATCTCTGCTTCCTCCGCATTGAAGGATTGCGGAAAAATCACCATATAGGCGTTATGTGCAGAATCATAAGTGACTTTTTCCGCTCCTACTACACCAAACCCCCTCAATAAATCAGGTGCATCCAACCGTTGTGCGCCCTGCGGCGGAATTTGCAGATATCTTGAATCTCGGGTGCATCCCAAAAACAAGCCATTCAAAAGCACAAAGTAACACAGCAATTTTTTCATAGCAGACGGCTGAATAGACGGATGGTGACATTATACGTCTAAGTAAAACTTATTCTACGCAAAATGCAAGTCTTCGAATCAAATATTCTGGCATCGAAGGAGCCTTAACCTTCTCTTGATGAGGCGAAACATTTACGGTTTCATGGCAATGTTTACTTTCCGCTGGTTAATGCGATTGGCTGTGATTCCCTTTGAATGGATTGCGGTGAGCAGTAATTTTTCATTATTCGCAGCTTGCAGCATGACACTTTTTCGAGCATCTCCCTGAATGAGCAGACCGCTTTGTTGAGGACTTTGCGGCGCAAAATTCCCTTTGCCATTGCCGAGCAAAAGCAGGCCGACGGATGCATCTTGTCGGCCCATATTCACTTCATTTGGATAAAAATTGCCTGTCAAGATCAGATCCGGATTCTTATCCGCATTTATATCCTGAACCACAATGCCGGATATGGGTGCAAACTGCGCTTCGATTGGCAAGGCCGAAACCTTGAAATTGCCATTGCCCTGATTTTCAATGTAAGCGCTTTGCAAATAGGTCGCTTTCACGGCATATGCGTCTTTCTTCTCCTCAGCGCTCAACAGGTCGTCAAAGGTAACTTTCGCGTAATCGATGTAATGCGGAAATTTTCGTCTGAACTGGATCACCTGCTGGTTCAATGCGTCGCGCGGGACGCTCGGGTAGGAGACACCCTGGATAAAATAGCCCATTAATGGGTCAAATGTGCCGTCACTGTTGAAATCCTTGGCGATCATCGTCACCGGTTCTTTTTCCGAGGCGCGGTAAAATGTGTTCATGCCCTCGTTCCCCGCCACAAAATCAATGTCCCCGTCATGGTCAAAATCTGCGGCCGCTAAATTGTTCCACCAGCCAGCGTAAGGTGCAAAGCTCGTTTTGGAAGATGCCATTTCCTGGAAACGGCTTTTCTGATTTTCAAATATACGCACCGGCATCCATTCCCCCGCGATCACGAGATCTTCAAAGCCATCCTGATCCGTGTCTGCCCAAAGTGCGGCACAAACCATTCCCGCTGACATCAGCTCGGGACAATATGCTTTTGTAATATCCGTAAACAGCGCTTTTCCGGACCTGGAATCGTTCCTCAACAAGTAACTCCGAGCTGGCAACGGATATTTTCCCGGGATCATTCTGCCACCAATGAACAGATCAGCATCGCCATCTTTGTCAAAATCATTGGCAGTTACACACGATCCGCTCAAAAAAACAGAAGGCAAACTTCCGGTCGGCGCCAATTTGAAATCTCCTTTTCCGTCATTGATAAATAACTGAACTTCATAAAAAGACTGATCACTTTCGGGTCGCTCGTTGCCGCCGTTAACGACAATCAGATCCTGATCCTTGTCTCCGTCAGCGTCAACGAATGTTGCTGCAATGTTTTCATGCAAAGAATCCTGGCCAACTATGCGCTTCGAAAAACCGCCCGAAGCATTTTGCAAGTAAATGCAGGGCTTTCCTTTCTGGTAACTTGATCCGACAAAAAAATCATCCAGATGATCCCGGTTTGCGTCAGCGACGGCGAGGGCAAAGCCACTTTTTGAAAGCATTTTATGTAGAGCAGCCGTTTGTTTAAAATCTATAAATCCTGATTTTTCATGCACGTAATCCACTTTCAGATCTGGGGTTATATCTGTAAAAAGTGCTTCCTGGACAACTGGGTCAACCTTTTTCGGAATAATTTCGGCCTTCGTTTGATCTACGATCAGGCGCTGATTGACTTTCAGCTTGTACAATTTCTGGGTTTTCCCGCCAGGCCAGACGACCTGCATGCTGTCAATCACATTTGTTTTCCCCAAACCAAAATGAATGCCGGTTTCAACCGAAGACAAAAACCCGCGGGCGACGAACATTTCAGCATATTGCACATGCTTGCCGTGCCAAATGGTAACCTTGCTCCCGATGCCGGAGAGATTGCCTTTCTTACCTTTCAGTGAAATGGAAATGTAATTCGCGGCCGTTTTTTCGGTGTTCTTGTTTTGGTAAATAAATGCTTCTGAATCAATGTTATTAACCACCAAATCCAAATCTCCATCACCATCCAGATCCGCATAAGCGGCGCCATTTGAATAAGATAGCTGATCCAGTCCCCAGCTTTTTGATGCGTTTTCAAATGTTAAGTTTCCTGCGTTTTTGTAGGCATAATTGGCAATCTTGACTTCCGGCACTTTCCGGATCAGTTCCAATGCATTTTGCTGTTTAAAATTGTTTGTTCCAAAATCTGAGAAATCTTCTTTGGACTGAATAAAATCGCGGTCCGTCACATCGCGCCGGTAACCGTTTGTAATAAAAATGTCTTTCAAACCATCATTGTCATAATCTGCGATCAATGGCGCCCAGCTCCAATCGGTTTTTGAAATGCCGGCCACCAGCCCGATTTCCGAGAACATGGGTGCAGCAGCCTTGCCATCATTTTTATTCGAAACCGGCCCCATGTTCAATTGCAGCATATTTCGCATGTATTGCAATTGGTAACCATATTGATCTGAAATGCTCATTTCCTTTCTGTCGTAATCCTGGCCGGCCAGCATTTTCTTTTGTCTCAAATTGTCTTCCGGCAGCATATCCAGCTGAAAAATATCGGGATAAGTGTCATTATTAATGTCCGCAATGTCGACGCCCATTCCAAACAGGCTCGTGTGTGCAGTTGCCGTTTTGATGCTGTTTTCAAATTGAGGCTGCGCATTCTTTTGCGCCGCGTTGAGATATAAAATGTCGCTGCTGATGAAGTCATTGGAACAATAAATATCGGGATAACCGTCTTTGTTTAAATCGCTTATCGCCAAACCCAATCCCAAGCCCTCATAGTTAACGCCTGCTTCTTTGGAGATGTCGGTGTATTTTGGAATGCCGTTTTCAGCGGTTCCTTCATTGAGATAAAGTCGGCCCGTGCTTGGGTAAGACCCGTCGTTGTAGGTTTTTCGAATAAAGTTTGGGTTTTGCAGATCCGGCGCCGTGTTCATCAAATATGCATCCAGGTCGCCGTCAAGATCAGCATCGAAAAACGCGGTTTGCGTGGTGAATGCATTGTCGTTCAAGCCATATGCTTTTGCCAGTTCTTTAAAAATCGGTACGCCGCTGCCATCATTACCCTGATTTACAAAGAGCAAATTTTCGGAATCCGGCATTTTAATGTGTTTGGCTACGCTGATGTAAATGTCTAACAAGCCATCCTGATTAATATCGACCATCGAAATGCCTGTGCACCAGCGTGTTGTTGTCAGGCCGGCTTTTTCAGTTACATCCTCAAATGCCCATTTGTTCACGCTTGTATCAATTCGGCTGATGTATAATTTGCTGCTGACCTGGTTGCCGCCGAGGAGAATGTCGGGCTTGCCGTCACCGTTCAGATCACCAATTCCTACACCGCCGCCATTATAAAAATTTGTGAATGTGAAGGGATTAATGGAGTCATTGGGCGTAAGTGTGTTGATAAATTTAACATTCGTTTCTTCCGAAGAGTGGGCAATGAAAAGCGTTTCTGTCTTGGTCTTGCAAGCATAGAAGATCTGCGCCAGCAGGAACAGCAAAGCGGAGACAACGAAAGTTTTTTTCATGGAGGCGCTTCAAGTTTTTAAATTATAAATGACACCGGGGACGAGCCGGTGCCATTTATACGATTGGGTAACAAGATGGAAAAATTAGTATCCTGGATTCTGATCGCCCGGTTCGATTTTCGCATTGTTATCAACCTCCTGCTGTGGAATTGGCAACAACTCATGTTTGTTGGCCTGGAAATAAGCCAGCGGCTCTGTTTTGAGCTTGTTCAGTTTCCGCCATCTCACAATGTCGCGGTTGCGGATCTGCTCGCCGTTGAGCTCTACACGGCGCTCGTGCACAATGGCCGCAAACACCTGATCCTTGGTTGAAACCGGGAATTTTGCTGTTGGATATGTGGGCATACTCACACTTTTTCTGGCACGGATCATGTTCAGGTAATTCACAGCCTGCGGAATGTTGCCGAGCTCGTTTTCAACTTCGGCCAATGAAAGAATGGTTTCCGCAAACCGCATGATGCGCTGGTTAATCCCGCCTGTCAGGAAAGACTCATTCATTTTGTACATGAGCGAATATTTCTGCCAGCTGATCTTTTGCGTTACGCCATCCACCACCGACGCATTGCCATTTTGCTGACCGTCAGTAAGCGTGGAAGCGCCATTGTTATACTTTTCACCTGTAAAATAAAACGAATCAAGATAACGGGGGTCGGTCTTGGTGCCGCCGTTTGTTGTTTTTTCAAATTCATTCAAAAGGCTGTTTGAAGGAATCACGTTCCGCCAGCCGATGGCTGAATATTCCTGCGTACGCACGGTTTCAGTCCCGGCCGTGGGGCCATTGCCGTCGCCGTCCCAGTTATACACGCCGCCGGAAGGGAAGAAATTAACTTCAAAAATGGACTCCTTATTGAATTCCGTTTCTTCAAGGAAGTTATCATTATAGTTGTCGACCAGCGCATACAATTTGGAATCGTAAACTTTCATCAGCTCCGTTTTGGCACTTTGATAATTGCCTTGCTGCATGTAAACGCGCGCCAGCAACATTTGAGCAGCGCCTTTTGTGACGCGACCTTGGTTTCCGGCATCGTATGTTGCGGGTAGTGCAGCCTGGATTTCAGACAATTCCGTCGTAATGTAGGCATACACATCAGCATCGGATGATTTCGGCAAACTTCCGTCGACCGTTTGAACGTAATTTTTGTAAAGCGGCACGCTACCCCACATGCTCACGAGCTCATAATAGGCGTATGCTCTCAAAAAACGCGCTTCCGCAAGCAGGCGTGCTTTGTCTGCATCGGCAATGTCCGTCACTTTTCCGGAGTTATCGACCACGGCATTGGCACGGTGAATGAGCCTGTAATATGCAAGCCAAACGGTTCCTAAAACAGAGTTTCCCGTGTCATGCGTGCCCAGAAGCAATTGATTACGAGGCGTTTCTAGCTGGCCGCCACCCGCAGACATGTCGTCACTGCGCAGATCGTGCAGGAAAAACCAT
The DNA here is from genome assembly GCF_021390515.1 of Dyadobacter sp. CY326. Taxonomy (GTDB): domain Bacteria; phylum Bacteroidota; class Bacteroidia; order Cytophagales; family Spirosomataceae; genus Dyadobacter. The sequence continues at coordinate 39,516 of NZ_JAJUXI010000008.1, read as the reverse complement.
TCGCGGGCAACCAGGTTATTCGATTTCAGCATGGAGTAAACACTCGTGACACCGCTCGAAAGTTCAGCGCCGTTTTTGTAATATCCGTCAACGGTGACGCCGTTTGGGTTGGTCTTATCCAGCACGTCCTCGTTACATGAGAATGCAATGCCGAGGACTAAGAGGCAGGCAATGATGATGTTTCTTTTCATCTCTATTTCGAATGATAAGTTAAAATCCAAAACTTAATCCAACTTGCAGCGTCCGGGGCTGTGGATACATGCCATAATCAATGCCGTTGATAAGCTGCGTTCCCGTTGCTGTGGATGAGCCGTTTACTCCAATTTCTGGATCAAGTCCGGAATATTTGGTGAGCGTAAGCAGGTTCGTCGCTGACACATAGATTCTCGCTTTTGTAATGGTGTTCCGGGTCAGCGCCGAAAGCCCGGCAGAAGGAAGGTTGTAGCCGATGCTCAGGTTTTTCACACGCATATAGGAACCGTTTTCAATGAAGCGATCGCTCGTGCGGCTGTTGTTATTGGGGTCGCCGCTGATGGCGCGGGGCACGTCCGTGTTCGTATTGGATGGGGTCCAGGCATTGAGCACATCGGTTCCTGCATTGAACAACCGCAGCATGCCTTGTTCAATTACTTTGGTTCCATTGTAAATCTTATTGCCCTGAACGCCTTGCAAATAGACAGTAAAGTCAAAACCTTTAAAGCTTCCGCCAAAATTGCCTCCGTAGCTGAACTTTGGAATAAAACTGCCCAGATACTGGCGGTCGCTCGCGTCGATCTTGCCATCCCCATTCAAATCCTGGAACCGAATGTCGCCGGGCGCTGCTGCTGGCTGATATTTCGTCTTGTCGTCGCCGTCCAGTGCATTGTATTGATTCACTTCGGCTTCGCTTTGGAAAATGCCGTCGACTTTCCATCCGTAAAAAGATTGAATTGGATGGCCAGCCTCTGTTTTTGTAATATCAAATCCTCCGAAATCGTCGTTTTTGCCCGAAAACAATGTTGCACTTTCCGTCGCCAGACTTACCACTCTGTTCCGCGTAATGTCCAGGTTAACAGATGCATTCCATTTAAAATCGCCGTCATTTTTATTGTAACCCAATTGAAACTCATAACCCCAGTTTTTCATCTTGCCAATGTTAGACAATGGGGACGATGAATAGCCGAGCGAGTTTGGGATCGGCACTTCGAGCAAGAGGCCGTCGGTGTTGCGGTTGTAACGTTCGGCGGTGAATGTTACGCTGTTGTTGAACAAAGCCAGGTCAATTCCAAGGTTGGTCATGTCCGTGCTTTCCCATTTCAACTGCGTGTTTCCCAGGGAACTGAAATAAGATCCCAATGCCTTGTTTCCACCAAAAACATAATTTGAATTATCGGCCGAAACCAGTGACTGCCACGCATAACTTCCGATTCCATTAAAGCCTGTTTGACCATAACTGGCCCTGATTTTCAGCTCGGAAATGGCAGGAATGCTTTTCAGGAATTCCTCTTCACTAATACGCCAGCCGATGGATAGCGATGGGAATGTTCCCCATTTATTTCCTGGCGCAAACCGTGAAGAACCGTCGCGGCGAATGGAGCCGCTTAGCAGATATTTGCCGCTGTATTCATAATTCAAACGACCGACATAAGAAATGAGTGTGCTTTCGTCCAGTGAGCTCGTCGCCGTTGGATTAGACACGCCTTGCATTTGGTCAATGTCATTATTAGGCCTGTAACCCGAACCATTGAGCGTGTTGGAACGGAAACTTTGCTTGTCAACAATGGCGGTCACATTCAATTGGTGTTTGCCAAAAGTTTTGTCGAATGTCAACTGATTGGTCACAACAGGCGAATAGAAGTTTGTACGGCCATTGCGGATCTCGAATTGCGTCCGGGATTTATAACCATCATTATAGATCGGGAATTGTTCATTGCTCAGAGCAGAAACCACATCAGCACCGAAGCTGAAACGATATCTAAGGAAGCTGGTCAGGTTAACCTCTGCAAAAATGGATCCCAACAACTTGATTTTCTGGTTTCTTGTAATGTCCATTTCGGCAATGCGCAGCGGGTTGTCCGGATCACTTCCGTCGGCGGCTGTGGGTGAGCTGTAACCGCCTGGCTTTGTAGGATCGGTCACAGGCCAGTATGGCAGATTGCGAATCGCCTGCATAACGAGCGTCCGACCACCGCCAAAACCTTGTTCGCCGCGACTTTTGTCATAAGAGAATGTCAATGTCTGTCCGATTTTAAGGAATTTGGTGACCTGGTGATCGGAGTTGACGCGGAAATTGGCGCGTTTGTAATTGGTCCCAACTAGAATTCCCTCCTGATCGAAATATCCCGCAGATGTGAAAAAGCGCGAAACGTTGTTTCCCCCACTGATCGAAACCTGGTGTTGCTGGATCGGCGCTTTTCTGAAAAGGACATCCTGCCAATCTGTATTTGTCTGTGCGAATGTCTGCGTCGCGCCCTGATAAACAGGCTGATCCAGGTTCGAAAGTCTGCCCGGTAAAGCAATGTTTGCGGCCCCGAGCAAAGCCGTCGCATATTGTTTGTATTGATCTGTATTCAGCAAATCCAGCTTGTTCCAAGCCGATTGTGTTCCAAAATAGGTGTCAAAGTTAACATGCAGCTTTCCGTCGCTTGAACCTTTTTTGGTGGTGATAATGATTACGCCGTTGGACGCGCGCGAGCCGTAAATCGCGGCAGAACTGGCATCCTTTAAAACTTCCAGTGATTCAATGTCTTTTGGATCGAGGTTATTCAAATCCCCAGCTGGAATTCCATCAATCACGTAAAGCGGTCCGGACGCATAATTTATGGAACCGATCCCCCTTATACGCACAATCGGCGTTTGGCCCGGACTTCCGTTATTCACCACCCGGACGCCAGGAACGCGACCCTGTAAAGCCTGCTCCGCACTGACCACAGGGAGCGCAGTAAGTTCTTTTGGTGAAACCGATGAGACTGCGCCGGTAAGCGAAGACTTTTTCTGGGAGCCGTAACCAATCACAACCATTTCTTCCAAGGCCTGATTTTCCATTGCAAGCTTGATGTCAATGCGTGTTTGGGTGCCCACCACAACTTCCTGTCTGCCATAGCCGATGAAGCTGAATACAAGGACGCTGCTTTCAGACGGCACATTGATTGAAAACTCACCTTTTGTGTCCGTTGTTGTTCCAATGCTTGAACCCTTCAATGTAACATTCACGCCGGGGAGCACTTCGCCGTTTTCCGCCGTGACCTTTCCTGCCACTTGCTGTTCGGCCCGAAATGTGGCCATTGCCTGATGCGCTGTAAAGCATGTAATTGTCAGCATTAACAGCCATCGGCTAAGCGCTGCAGCGTAATTTTGTCGTAAACCGTTTCTCATGAGATAATAGTTAAACGTTAAATAGACACTTAATAAAAAAGCTGTAAAAAAATCGCTGAGGAAATGAAAATTCCTTGCGAACACACATCAACCATCTGAATGGGCGAGTTGCTGTCTGCCTGATGATTTGCGAGGCAGGAGGGGCCTATCCGGATGGAAATAAAAGAGCCAACCAATTACAAGACCAAAGGTGAAATAAATTCCATGAAATGTCAAGGCCACACTTAAAAAAATATCACTTTAATGTGAAAAAAATATACTGAAAATGTTTGAAGGCCTATAAAAGAACGTTAAGATGCAATTAAAGGACATTTTGAGCAGAAATTATTAACTGTACAACTAACACTTCATTTTAAAATAAATATTCATATTTGTAGAGCCAATAAAAATATAACAATTTAAAAGCGATCAGCAATGCTATTAGAAAGACGAGACTTCCTATCCTCATTAACACTGGCCAGTGCAGCCACGCTGTTCTCCGGCAACCCTTTGCTGGCGGCTACTTCGCCCAAGAAAGACAAGCTCGGCATTGCCCTCGTTGGTCTGGGTTATTACAGCACCGACCTCCTTGCACCAGCTTTGCAGCTGACTGAGAAATGTTACCTGGCAGGGATCGTAACCGGCACGCCGGAAAAGGCAGCAACTTGGAAAACCAAATACAACATTCCTGACAAAAACATTTACAACTACAAGAATTTCGATCAGATCGCGAACAATCCCGACATTGATATTGTGTATGTGGTTTTGCCGCCATCCATGCACCGGGATTTTGTTGTGCGTGCTGCCAAGGCGGGAAAACATGTTTTTTGTGAAAAACCAATGGCGCCTTCCGTTGCAGACTGTGAAGCAATGATCAGCGCGTGCAAAAGCAATAAAGTGAAGCTCGCGATCGGTTACCGCTGTCAGCACGACCCGAACATTCAGGCTTATACGAAGGTGGCAAAGGAGCAAAAATTCGGGAAAGTGAAAATGGTGAACAGCGCAGCCGGCTATGTCGACAACCGCACCGACCATTGGAAACAGAAAAAGGCGCTTGGGGGCGGCGTCATGGGTGATATGGGCGTTTACGCATTGCAGGGAGCCAGGCTTGCAACAGGTGAGGAACCGATCAGCGTCATCGCCCAGGCTTCCACAACCCGGCCGGAGATTTACAAGGAAGTGGAAGAAACAATGATGTTCATGCTCGATTTCCCAAGCGGAGCGCGTGCTGCGTGCCAGACGAGTTTCGGCATTAATATGAATTACTTGCAGGTGAGTTATGAAAAAGGCTGGTTGAAATTGGAACCGCAGTCCGGTTACAATGGCAACAAAGGCAGCATGTCGGATGGCACCATTATTAACTTCCCGATCAAAAGCCAGCAGGCGAAGCAAATGGACGAAGATTGCACCGCGATCATGACCAATGCAGACCTGATTGCGCCAGGCGAGGAGGGACTTCGCGATATTCGCGTTGTTGAGGCGATTTACAAGTCGGTTGCGACTGGAAAAACCGTCAAAATTTAAAAAAACCGGAACATTGTTATAGGACATGTTACCAGCCGAAACATTGAGATTCGGCTGGTTATTTTTTGCCTATGTTAACAAGGGTGATTATTGGACAAAAGCTGGATTTGCGTATATGAAGGCTGTTTTGCCTTGCTATGTAACTGGAAATTTATAGGATATTTATTTGAATTACTTGAAAGAATGTTGTAGAATTACCTAACCTTCTGATCTTTACTCGACCATAATGAAGCAGTTCCTACCCTCAACGATATTATCAATTTTCCTTTTGTTTGCTCAACAGAGCCATGCACAAAAAGCCGGGCTTCCTTACAACAGATTCACGGGCGAAATTACTCAGACTAAATTTGTGCAAACCGGACAATCGCGAGAAAAGAGTTACAATGCGATAAAAGCCTGGATTGTAAAGAAATATCCCAACCACAGGCAGCTTATCCGCATCGACGATGCCGGTTCTGGCCAACTTGTTTTACAGGACACCGAGCCGATTTCCTCGGCCAAATTCAAGTCGTTCAGTTATCGCGTCAACATTGATATAAAGGACGGCAATTACACGTGTACCATCAACACAGTCAAGACATTAAGTCCGGGAGCGGATAGCTATGTCACTGCTGATCAGGATTTCTCGAATATGGGCATGTATGGTCAGGACATTGATGACATTGACCGTGAAATATCGATTACAAAGGATAAAAAGGAGCTTGCCAAACTCTTCAACGAGCGCCGCGTATTGACATCATTTTTGCGCGATTACCATAAATCACATTATGTCATGGATCTGCATTTTACCATGATTCAAAACGGCATTTATCAAAGCGTGGCGGGCGCAGGATCACTTGCCGCAAAATAAAAACCGGTCAACTTGTTACTAAGCGAATGGCGGAAATTTGAAATACATTTTTGTATCTTGAATTTCCAAACATTTTCACGATGCTAAGCTTTGATGAATGGCTTACCAATTACACTGTGGCCGGTTTTCTGCTGGTCTTGGCCTTTTCCTTATTATTTATTCAAAACAAATTCAGTAACCGGTCGCCGCCCGGGCGCATAGGCTGGTTGTGGGCAGCAGGGTTTTTTATTGTGCTTCTGATGATGCGCTATCCATTCATTGCATTCAATCAGGAGCTGGATGTAGATGAAAGTCAGATGCTTGCGCAGGCCCTTAGTCTTAAAAATTACTGGATTTACTGGAAATATGTGGACGGTCTTACTCAAGGGCCGCTCGCCAGTTATTTCCTTATCCTTCCTTCCTGGTTCGGGCTCCCCTTCGATTACACATCGGCACGAATGCTCGGATTTGTGTTTTTAAGTATCACGCTCACCGCCACATGCTGCACATTCAGAAATCTTTTTTCCTGGCCTGCGGCGCTGCTTGCTTTTCTGCCCATTGCTTTTTTTTATTTACTAAGTCAGGGAGCATTCACAACGCTATATAATGAATACGTTTGCCTCTGTCTTTTGTCGATCTGTTTTTGGTTGTTTTCAATCCTATATAAGCAGGAGCAGCCGGCCAGCCGGACGCTATTTTTGCTCGGATTTATAGCCGGAATGGTGCCTTTTGCCAAATTACAAGGCGTTCCTACGGCAATGCTTATTGTCATTTTTGCTGGTCTGCTTGTGCTCTTGCGCAGCATTCAAAAGGCAAAACCGCTTGCGTCGCTCATCTTCGGCGGGTTGCTTTTCCCTGTTATCGTCACATTATTGGCTGTTCGTTTTGAAGCAATTGAGTTTCTTTGGAATTTTTATGTTTTGGGAAATTTCCAATATTCGAGCGGCGGGAGCATTTGGGAAAAGGCGCTTAATTACCTGAATTTTTTGAGAAAATCGGGACAGTTTGCTTATCTGATCGCAGGATATGGTTTGCTGATTGGCTATGCGTTTGTCATGGCAGTGCGTGCCCGCAAGCTGCTGGCTTCGACGAATTTGCTTTTTTGGTTTGGTCTGCTGCATATCGTGATCGCATTTTACGCTGTAATCAAATCAGGCTATCTTTTTCCGCATTATCAGCAATTCGTCATCATTCCCATAGGCATTTTTACGGGCGTGCTGCTGGATATGACATTTACTGAAAATCAATGGACTGCGCAAAAAATGCGGCTCATCTTTATGGCAGGGGCTGCGATTTTAATGCTGCCACATTTTGCCGGAAAGGCCGCGTCGGTTTATGCTTATTCGAGTAAAAATCGGCCGCATATCAGTCGTGCAGACCTGGGCAAGCCGCTGGCTGTTTCGCCCGTTTCGAAGGAGATTATGCGCTATATTGTGCAGGGAGATGCAATTACGGTTTGGGGATGGCATCCGTCTTATCATCTGGAAACGGGATTGAGCCAGGCCACAGGTGATGTCATCGCTTATCGTATCTTGACCGAAAATAGTCATCAGCCCTTTTATCTCGCTAAATATTTGGAAGATTTAAAGCAGAGAAAGCCGGCCGTTCTCGTGGATCAGGTTACGACGCAATCTTTTTGGTTCAATGACACAGCGCGTTACACGCATGAGCACTTTCCGGGCGTCAATGATTTTGTTTTGAAGAATTACCAGCTCGTTTCGACCATTCAGGATGAGCGCATCTATGTTCGGAATGATCGGGTGAAGACTTTTGCAATGCAGCATTGATTGTCAATGCGTTTCTGTAAACTCCAAGTCCTTATCCAGCCAAAACCGGATAATGGATTTCATGGTGTTACGCACTTCATCAAAGTCAAAAGGTTTTGTAATGAAAGCATTCGCGCCAAGCTGATAACATTGTTGTATTTTGTCCTCACCTGTTTCCGAACTCATGATCACAAGGGGCAGATCCTCAAAAAAACCTTGTAGTTCCGGTTTGGGCTGGCGTAACAATCTCAGGAGTTGCATTCCATTCATCCCCGGCATATTGAGGTCAACAATCAACAGGGATGGAAATTCATTGGTTCTGCCCTGTCGTGCCAATGCTTCCAAATGGCGGTAAAGGACTTTGCCATCTTCAAAAAACCTGACGGGACATTCTCCGGAAAATCCTTTGATGGCTCTATAAAGTAAGAAGTGGTGATCAGGGTTATCGTCAACGATATAAGTTTCTTTTTTCATTCTAAAAGCAGCATTTGCAAACTACAATTTCATGTATAATAAACATACCATGACACCGCAATGCAGCTGCGAAATAGTTTGCAAAATCGTTTTAAAAATCAAAAAAAATATAATGCGCTCGAATCGTCCGTATGGCACGGCTTTTTCGAAAATAAAAAGTGCCAAATTTTTATGATACCACAGTGCTGTTGACATTTAAGGGACACTGTTTGTAGAATTTAATGTTTGCCAAAAGCGCTAGGAAAGGTTTTGGGTGCACATAGTACACAATTAGACGAACATGCAAAAGATAAAGTTGTTTTCTCAGTATGACATGGATGTCCTCTTCTACAAAATAGGGATGGACATTGCGGAGGAGGTCAATCATTGGCCCGACACATATTTTTCGGATGACCAGTTGCCAGGTCACATTCAGGAGCTTACAAGGCGTAAGGAGCTGCAAATCCCAGGTGCAGATTTTCGTAATGGTCAGTCCAGCACCATAGACAGAATTTACACAGCTTCGGAAATCCAGCTGCGAGGCAATCCGAATAAAAAGTTAAAGATCAAAGTGCTGGTTTATCAATATCCGTTCACTGGGGAAAGTTACCTGCTTGGTTGCAAGCCTGGTGCCGCATTCGAGCCTGTTGAAGGTGATTGGTTCATTGATCCGGCTAATCAAATGATTATTACAGAATATCACAATTACGAAAGCAAGCCAAAGCAAATTGTTAATAAGCATAATGCGTTGACCGAGAGGATGCAACAAATGCTCGAAGATATTTCTGCTGGTATGACGGAATTTAATGCAAATCTCGATAAGGTGATTGAACCTGTTGTGCTTGCCAAACAAAAAGAAGTGATTGAACGCCAACAGGTTTTATCATCCATCCGCTGACATGAATGCCGCATTGTAAAAGGTTTTTCCTTTGCGATGCGGCATTGCTTAATGCTTCGCGGCTACTGCATTGATCCACTCTTCACCTCCACAATTTTCGCAATTTGCATCGCTGTTACCATTGTTGCCGCATTTTTTGCAAACTGATTGCGGATAGGGATCATAAATGCGACGCCAAAACTCCTGGTCGAACTCTGGCAAGACGGCAAGCCCCGGCGGGACGTCAAGTTGACGTATAACTGTAAAGGTGCCCCCTGCTTCAAAGTATAGGCGCTTCACTTCGCCCGATTGCACGATGTCATTAGCCCTAAGCTGTGCAAAAACGCGCTCGCGGCTAATTCCGGTCGATTTCATATTGTCATAATTGAGCACACCGTCAGCAACCAGCACCGAGATGTTGCCCTGCGTGATGGATTCCAAATGCTGATTTCGCGTCGAAAGCCATGCAACCAGCTGTTGCACAAGCACCACAACCATGGCAATGATCACCGCTGGAAGCACGCCGCGATCAGGAGATTGAAGTGGCACCCCGATTGCTGCTGCGAGTGAAACCATCGCGATCATTTCATTGCGACTAAGCTGCGATGCCATCCTTTTTCCCATCAGCCGCATGGAGACCATTAAAATAATGTAAATGACCACAATCCTGAAAATGACTTCCGGATAGAAGCCGCCTGGCACATCGCCAAGAAATATTCTTTGCCAATCTGAAATTTTTATATCGTCTGGTTTCATGAGTTCTCGGTTTGGGGTGTGGGTTCAACATCCAGGGCAACCGTGGCTGGTTCCCAGTGTTTGGAATTGCAAACCGGGCATTGATCTCTTGCTTCTCTATCCGGGAGCGTTTTGCCGCAATCGAGACAAACTTGCACGCCATCCTTAACTTCCTGCGAAAACCATTTAATAGATTCGTCATCCGGAGGCAAAATTGCGAGTCCGGGCAGCGGGTCTTTCTTTTTGTAAATGCTGAAAACTCCGCATGCTTCCAGATAAGCCCTTTCCACCTCACCGAGGTTGTAGATGTTCTTGGACCGGATTGCAGAATATAGTTGCTGGTGGGAAATTTTGGTCTTCGCCATCTCCTTCAAATCCATCACACCGTCCTTAACAAGCAAACTTAGCGCTCCCTGACTTATTTCCTCAAATTTGCTGCTTTTGTATTCCGCAAAATTCAGCCCGCGCTGAAAAATCAGCGCACAAACCAGGATCATGATGCCCAGCAACAGCCCCGTTTGCGGCAACTGCATTCCCGGCGCTACAATCGCTCCGAGCGTAACCATCACTGCCAGTTCAGAAATCGTCAGCTGTCCACCCATTCTTTTTCCCATTAACCTGATAATGATCAGCAGGACCAAATAAATCACAAAAGTGCGCACCAAAACCTCCACTAAAAACACAGGCGGAGCCTGCCCAAACAGAATCCGATGCCAGTCGCCTGGTATTATGTCTTCCTTCTTCATTTCACTTGCTTGTTGATTATTTGACAAAAAACCGCGTCCTATATAATTGCGTACCAAAACAAGCCTCCCGCCGCCCGCGTATATCGTTACCGCTCGCTAAATGTGATTGATTTAACGGTTAAAAATTGTACTTTACCGTTAAATCAAAATCAATTCTTTCTGACCAACATTGTCAAATATTCCTCGTTGCTTTGTGTGTCGAAAGTCGGTGAATATTGATAATCATTTAAAAATAAAGCATTTGAATAAATAAGCACCACACATTTAAGCATCCGTTATGGCGGACATTGCAGTTAGTTTAAACAATTTTCTTACACCACAATTATAACAAAACCTATTTTAGCTTAAAATGAAAAATTTAATCAAGCGTATCGCATTACTTGGCATTTCATGCACACTATTTAATTGCAGCAACACAGAAGAGATTCAACCGGGAAGTGGTTCTGGTGCCGCGCAACAGGTGCAGTTATCTGCAGACGGTCAAACACAAGAAGCAGCAGCTGGCTTAAATGGTCTGATCCCTGTGAACCAAACGGCTTGGCGGGTTGCAAAAACATTGACTTTGGAACAGGGAAAGGGCTTTAACCTGATCAGCCCGTTTGCAATTACTTCGGAGTTTGGCGGCGACATCAGCTGGGGTTCTTATGGATGCTATGCAGCTTTGAAACCTGTTAAAGTCTCATTTCACAATTTGAAAATTGTCGATGTCTCGTCTATCACACCATTGTATTTGAAGACATTGCCTTTCAATCAAACACCAATCGCAAACGCTCCGGAAGGCTCCGCATCGTGGGTCAATTATATGCCGGCGAAAACAATCGTTGCGTGTAAAACTGCGAACGGGAAATATTATCTGGTGGAAGTTCTGTCAGACAATCCTTTGAAAGTGAATATTTATCACCCGTTCCGCATATAACCGGTCCAGAAAGCAGGTTATCCTTTTTAATGCAATTCAGTCGCTTATTTGCTCCGGAAAAGCAGATAGGCGACTTTTTTGTTGGGAACAATTATGGTTTTAGAATCTGCGCCGTATTCAAAATCGGTTTTCATTAACTTGTGCCAAAATCAAAACGCCCACAACGCACAGGCCTTATGCTTGAACTTCTTGTTGTAATCACCTTTTTTGGATACATATATTATTTAAGGAATTACGCCGACCTCCGGACCAAGTCGGAAAAGGAGGAGGCTGCGTTCGCGCCCGGCATTACGCTTTGTGCAAATGGCCAGTTTGAAGATGCGTTTCTGTATTTCAATGCGCGGGTTAAGGAACGGCCAGCTTCGTGCATTGCGCATTTGTACAGAGGTTTGGCTGAAAAGGGCAGGGGCGACAGGGGCGCTGCATTAGCTGACATTCAGACGGCGGTCAGCCTGGATGATGACGTATTTCGTGCGCATATGGAGCTGGGGAAATTATATCTGGAAGACGGAAAGTCGGAAGATGCGCTTTCAGCATTCAATAAGGCGGTTACGGCTGCACAGGAAAGTTCACCCGAGCCATATCACTGGCGGGGAAAGGTTTACTCCATTTTAGGACAGGGAGGAGAGGCGACGGCAGATTTTTTATCCGAGACGCGCCTTTTAGAGAAAATCAAGAATAATAAATCGGCCGCTAATGTGGTTAAGCCGCCATTTCTAGACAAAAAACTGATCATCAGCGCATCCATGGTTTTTTTTACCAGTGCATTGGTCGTTGCCGTGGTGAAAGATGCAGAAAGCATTCACCTGCCCTATTTGGTTGCTGTATTTTCCGCCATTATCATTGGTTTTGCGGAACCTTACAAAGGCTGGCTGCTCGCACTCATGCAATGTGCATTGATTCTGGCGGGCTATTTTCTCTTCACTTCACGGCCATCCAATGAAGCCGAACGCGAGCTCGAAAATTTCAGTCTCTACGGCTCCATGATCCTCACATTCGTTGCCAGCTTCCTTGGCGGTTTTATGAAACGGGCGCTAAACATGCAATAATGTGAACTAATGTTGCCAGGCCATAGTTAATAGACATATCGGGAAAAGTCGATATGTTGATATGATGGATCACCTGGAAATATTTAAAGCGCTCTCCAACAAGACCAGACTGGAGATTTTGAACTGGCTGAAAGAACCGGAAGCAAGCTTTCCGGAGCAGGATTTTTTTGATCATGGCGTTTGCGTCGGTCAGATTCAGCAAAAGGCCGGACTTACACAATCCACCATTTCTGAATATTTATCCATTCTGCAGCGTGCCGGGCTGGTAACATCCACCCGTGTGGGCCAGTGGACCTATTATCAACGTAACGAGGAAGCTTTCAAAGCCCTGAGCCAAGTTATCCAATCAGAAATTTAGTAAAAGCAATCATGAAAACAGACACCCTGTTTAGGCCATTCAGCCTTAAATCGTTAAATATTAAGAATCGCATTGTCATGGCGCCAATGACGCGGTCTTTCTCTCCAAATGGCGTTCCAACAGACGCGGTTGCAGCTTATTATAGCAAGCGTGCCGAAAACGAAGTGGGCTTAATCCTTTCCGAAGGCACGGTTATCGACCGCGTTTCGTCTTCCAATGACGCTGATATTCCGCATTTCCATGGCGAGCAATCACTTGCGGGCTGGCAGAAAGTGATTAGCCAGGTGCACAGTTCAGGCGGCGCAATGGGGCCGCAGATCTGGCATATGGGCGTGATGGATAACCATCATTCCGGCTGGGTTCCGGCCGAGCCGTTCGAAGGTCCGTCGGGCATAGGCAGGCCTGGGTTTGTGAATGGCAAAGTGATGAATGACAACGATATAGCAGAAGTTATCACAGCTTTCGGGCGTTCAGCGGCGGATGCAAAAAGACTCGGCTTTGACACATTGGAACTTCACGGCGCGCACGGTTACCTGATCGATCAGTTTTTCTGGGATCAAACCAACAAACGTTCTGATATTTTTGGAGGAAAAACATTGCCCGAACGCAGCCGTTTTGCGATCGAAGTGATCAAGGAAGTGCGTAAGCAGGTTGGCCCTGACTTTGCCCTTATCATTCGTTTGTCGCAGTTCAAACCTTCGGCTTATGACAACAAACTGGCGGCGACGCCACAGGAAATGGAAGCTTGGCTGAACCCTTTGGCCGAAGCCGGAATCGATATTTTCCATTGCTCGCAGCGCCGTTTTTGGGAACCCGAATTTGAAGGATCAGATCTTAACTTTGCAGGCTGGGCTAAAAAGCTGACGGGACAAGCGACAATTACTGTCGGTTCCATTGGTCTAACAGGCGAATTTCTGGCCGCGTTTGCAGGTGAAAGTTCAGAGCCAAGTTCTCTCGACGAACTGGTAAGACGCATGGATCGCGGCGACTTTGATCTTGTTGCCGTAGGCCGTCCATTGCTTGCTGATCCTGCCTGGGCACATAAAATCCACGAATCGCGAACTGCTGAGCTTAAAGGGTTTAGCAAAGAAGCATTACGCGAATTGGTGATGAGCTAAAAACAAAAATCTTATTATAGAGAGTAAAAAGACGCCTTCATGGGCGTTTTTTTATGTTTATGGATAAATCTGTTTTGATTTCAAGATTTATTTAAACAATGCAAACATCTTATTTTCACAGTTCAAGCTCATAATGAGCGTTTAATTGCTTTTAAGGTGTATATTACTACAAAATTTGCAAAGTAATTTTACGTCCCTTCCATTCAAGCATGAAGCTGAAAACTTTACGGTTTTTCTGTGCGTTTTTGATGCATTGCGTTGCATTAAGCGCCTTTTCACAAAGTAAGCCCATTCATTTCAGACATATCTCCGCCGAAAACGGACTGATTAATAATAATGTCAATTGCACGCTGCAAGACAGCAAAGGCTTCATGTGGATTGGCACAAAAGGCGGACTGACCCGTTATGACGGGCACCAGTTTTTGGTTTATAAAAATGAAGAGAACGGTAAAAATAGTCTGAGCAACGATTTTGTAACCTGTTTGGCCGAAGATGGCGCGGGAAATATTTGGATTGCGACCAGCGGTGGCGGGCTTAATGTGCTGGATAGAAGCCGAAAAAACTTCAAGACTTATTATTACGAGGCGCACAATCCGAAAACCATTTCGGACGATTTTATTAATAAAATTGCTTTTGATAAGGCAGGCAAACTATGGGTTGCAACAACCGGCGGCCTCGACCTCTTTGATCCGGCCAAAGGAGAAGTAACCAAGCAGTTTAAATTAGATTTCAAAAATCCCAACAGCCTGACCTGCGACGATGTCAACACTGTTTTTTGTGACCGGCAAAATAATATCTGGGTGGGAACATCATGCGGTTTGAACTTGCTCGACAGGCACTCAAACACATTCAAAAGATTTTTGACAGACGATAGAAATCCGGCTTCGCTGTCCGGCAATGATGTGCGGACGTTGTTCCAAGACAGCAAAAATCAAATTTGGGTGGGCACTTATGGAGCCGGCTTGAACCTTTATCAGCCCATTGAAGGCACATTCAGGCGCTTCCGCAATGCTCCAAGTGATGTGGCCAGTTTGTCAAACAACAACATTACCAGCATTAATGAAAACGGAAGCGAGATTTGGGTCGGAACAGAAAACGGCGGTTTGAATATTTTGAACACCAACAACTGGACGTTCACATCGCACTTGCACGACGAAGTTGACCTGAGCAGCGTTGCCGGTAATTCGGTTGATTGCATTTTCAAAGATGGGCAGCAGAACTTTTGGCTGGGCACTTATAGCGGCGGACTTAGCATTTACAACAGCAATAACAGTTTTGAGCATTATCGGCACAGCTCGTCGAAAAACAGCCTTTCTGATAATGCTGTGCTAAGCTTTTATGAAGACGCAGACCGCGACATTTGGATCGGCACGGACGGCGGCGGGCTCAATTTGTTTGATAAAAAAACACAGAAGTTTACGGCCTATCGTCAGCAATCTTCGGGGCAGGGCATCTCAGGGGACTTTGTGCTGGCCATCATGCCCGGTGCGGACAATAAGTTATGGGTCGCGACATGGGGGGATGGGCTTAATTTATTTGATCCTAAAACAGGAAAATCAACTGTCTTCAAACACCAGGCGGAGCAGGCCAACAATCTGTATAACAACAATGTATACGCGCTTGCCAAAACGCCGGACAACAGGATCTGGATCAGCACTTATGGCGAAGGAGTGGACGCTTATGATCCGGCAACCAAGACTTTTAAGCACTATCTAAGCGAAACAGAAAACCTAAAAACATTGTCAGATAACACGGTAAATTGTTTTTTGACGGATAGCAAAGGAAATCTGTGGTTGGGGACAGATGAAGGGCAGCTCAACCGTTACAACCCGGCCACTGACAGCTTTACCAGATTCAAAATTTCAGGAAGCGCACGCGTTTTCAACACCGCGATCAATTGCATTGTCGAAGATAAAAATGGCATCTTGTGGCTCTCAACGCTCAAAGGCCTGATCCGGTGTGACCCGGTGACGGGCAAATTTAAGAAATACACGACGGCCAATGGTCTGATCAATAACGTGACCCAAGCCCTTGTGGAAGATGATGCGGGCATGCTTTGGATCACCACAATCGGCGGACTTTCCATGTTCGATCCGAAGCTTGAAAAGTTTCAAAATTTTCCTGTTGAATATGGCTTGCAGGCAAAAGAATTTAAACAAAAAGCTGCGTATAAGGACGGCGAAGGCAATCTTTATTTTGGAGGCGTCAATGGCTTCAATAAGGTTCACCCCAGCAATATCCGCCGCGAACACAATGCATATCCGATCCTGATCACCAATTTCAAGATATTCAACCGGGACGGACGCGTGGCCGAGAGAGGCGACGCAGCACGCAATCTGCCCGTTGACATTACAGAGGCCAGGGAGATCACATTAGCGCATGACCAGTCGTTTATAAGCATTGATTATGCTGCGCTGGATTTTGTGTCGTCGCAAAAAAACTATGCGTACATGCTCGAAGGTTTTGACCGGGAATGGAATTTTGCGGGCAATAAAAACACAGCCATTTACACAAACCTGCCACCCGGCGAATATCATTTCAAAGTCAGGGCGCAGAACATTTCAGGGGAATGGATTACCAGCAAGCAAAGCCTGACCATTGTTGTCAAACCGCCTTTTTGGGCAACCTGGTGGTTCCGTTTGGCGGTTATTCTGCTTGGCGCAGGCATTGCCTATTTGTTTTACAGTTACCGTGTTAATGCCATTGTCCGCCAAAAAGCGAAGCTCGAACAGCTGGTCGAAGAACGCACCGTTATGGTTCAGCGGCAGGCCGAGGAATTGCATGCGCAATCGGATCATTTGCAGGCATTGAATGAAGAGTTGCAGTCGCAGTCGGAGGAGCTTCGCGTGCAGACCGAAGAGTTGTATGAGCAGCACGAGCAAGCCAAGTCTGCACGTGAGGAGGCCGAGCGGGCGAATCAGGCGAAAAGCATATTCCTGGCTACAATGAGCCATGAAATCAGGACGCCTATGAATGGGGTCATTGGTATGACGGCATTGCTTTCGGAAACGGAACTCACTGAGGAACAGCAAGATTACACAAGGACCATTGCCATGTGCGGCGAGACATTGGTGAGTGTAATTAATGATGTGCTGGATTTTTCAAAAATTGAGTCGGGAAAAGTGGATCTTGAAGCGCACGAATTTGAGTTGAAGCTCACGCTGGACGAAATGGTCAATTTATTTGCATTTCAGGCATCGAAGCAAGGCATTACGCTTCGCTATCACATTGATCATGAGCTTCCGCATTATCTGATCGGTGACAGCACGAGGTTGAAGCAAATATTGACCAACCTGATCAATAATGCATTGAAATTCACGAGTAAGGGAGAAGTTTTCGTTCGTGCTTACAAATATTCGGAGGCCGAAGATGGCGAAATTGGCGTTGGATTTACAGTGAAAGATACGGGCATAGGCATCAAGGAGGCCAATATGCCTAACTTGTTCCAGGCATTTTCTCAAGTGGATTCCTCTGTTAATCGCAAATATGGCGGCACAGGGCTGGGTTTGGTTATTTGTGAGCGACTCGTGCGGTTGATGGGCGGCGATATTCGTGTTGAAAGCGAATATGGCGCCGGATCATCATTCCACTTTTTCATCACAACCGGATTTTCGGACAAAATTCCTAGCCACCGAAATCTGCAACTGGAAGCGCAGGTGGATAACCGGTTGTTAGACAAGGCTTTCTCAACCCAATATCCGCTCCGCATCCTCGTTGCTGAGGACAATCTTGTCAATCAGAAATTCATTGATTATGTTTTGAAAAAGCTTGGTTACGAGATTTTGATCGCACAAACGGGCTTGCAAGTCATTGAAAACCTTGCTGATGAGCAATATGACGTCATTTTGATGGACATTCAAATGCCTGAGATGGATGGATTGGAAGCGACGGAAATCATACGAAAACAATACGGCCCGCTTCCCTACATTGTCGCCCTCACCGCCAACGCCATGAACGAGGATCGCATACGGTGCATGAGCATTGGCATGGACGATTATATGGCGAAGCCTATGAAACTGGAAGTGATCAAGGAAGTTTTGAAAAAGGCTTTTGACAAAATTCAACAGCTGCACGAGAATGCTTAATGTGCCTGACCGACACAATTTTGGGAAATCAAATCAATGCTTGATTTAAAATAATCGGCTTTTTGTAAATTCAGCTTCCAGCCGTAACCGCAAAACAATGTCCGTCTCTCCGTCAGCAAAGGTTTCCGAACAGCCGCAAAGCAAAATCGTTTACATTGATTACCTGAAAGTGCTGCTAACCGCGCTGGTGATTTTGCATCATGCTTTTGTGACTTACGGTGCACCCGGCGGCTGGTATTATTTTGAAAAAACGACCATTAAGGGCGTCGTTCTGGCCATGACCATGTTTGTCTCGGTCAACCAGTCTTTTTTCATGGGCTTTTTCTTTTTTCTTTCCGCACTCTTCATTCCTGCGTCATACAAGAAGAAAGGCGCCGCTGTTTTTCTCAAAGACCGACTTTTCAGGCTCGGCATTCCGCTGCTCTTTTATTCTTTCATTCTGGCAACGGTGATGAATTATCTTGTCTATTATTACGCCGGACAACACGATATAACATTTTTGCAATTCATATCCGGTTATGATGGCTGGATCAATGTCGGCGTTTTATGGTTTGTGGTGGCGCTGCTGCTGTTTTCCTTTTGTTATGTTATTTGGAAAAAAGTCGTTCAACGCGAGCCGATAGCGTGGAAATTGCCGACAGCAAAACAGATCCTGCTGTTTGGCGCAGGAGTAGGCGCTATAAGTTTTTTGGTAAGACTGATTTTTCCGATTGGCTGGGTTCTGGATCCGGTTGGGTTTCAATTAGGCCATTTTCCACAATACATTTTTGCTTTTATTTTTGGGATAATCGCCGCCGAAAACAAGTGGGTTGCTCAGATCGATGAACAATACAAACGTCTGCCTGTCATTGTTTTATGTCTCATTATTTTTGGACTTCCCGCAATATTTGTTGTGAAAGCAATCTTCAACAGCCCGCTGGAAAATTTCGTTGGCGGCTTTCATAAAGAAGCAATGTTATATGCATTTTGGGAACAGATTACGGGTTTCGCCATCATGGCTGCGTTGCTTGCGTTTGGCAAAAAACGGTTGAACAAACCCTTTGAGTTTATGAATAAAATGTCCCGCTGCGCATTCGCGGTTTACATTTTGCACCCATTCGTTTTGGTATGTTTATCGTTGCTTTGCAAAAATTGGGGAGTTGATCCCGCTATGAAACTGCTCGTGGTGGGGCCGCAGGCTGTCTTTTTCAGCTTCCTTTTAGGCTATGTTTTTGTTAAAATTCCTGTTGTCAATAAAGTTGTTTAACGACTTCTGAGGCTTCCGCCTTCGCCAGCAAAATGTTTGCCCTGATTGAGATAGCCGTGGATTCCGGTGCTGATAATAATTACGGCTACAACGGCAACAGCTGTGAATGCAATGGCCCGATTTTCATCCCAATTGGCTGTCGCAACTGCCGTAATTCCCCATGCTCCGACCAGTGCTGCTTCCCTCAGATTGCGGTTCCAGGTTAGCAGGAGCTGCACAAGTCCTCCAACGCAAATCATAATAATCGTCCAGGTTTCAGCCGAAAGGCCAAATCCGTCCCATTTGATTTTGGTAAGATAAGCTGCAACATTAGCGATAAGCGCCACGGTAATCCAGCCAACATAAAGTGCAAAAGGCCACCATTCGAGTGCGATTCTTCTCAGCGAAATCAGGTCCAGTTCCATGCGTGTGCGGATCACAATGCCCAAAAGCGAGGCGAGGAGCACGACCATAATCAGCACAGACGCGCCTGTATAATCGTAAAGCCAGGCAATGATCCAAAGACAGTTCGCAATGCAGGAAATCACAAACAACCAACCGATTTTACTCACAATTTCCGGTGCCCGCTTGTCATTGAAAAGTCCTTTGCTTTGGTAAAAGATGAAAACAGCAAGGCCGATATAAATCACGCCCCAAATGGAGAACGCGTATCCCGAGGGCGTGAAAAAGTTTTGATATTCGGCCGACACGGTTGCCATCGTAGCGTTGTTGAACACGCCCGTGTTGGACAGATAATTCACAATGAGCGTTACAACGAAAGCCAGTATATTCGCCGTCTGCAAAGTCTTTGTCATGATGATGCGCTTAGTTTTAGTTGCAACGTACAAAGCTTGTGCCACATGATCAAGACGATATCGATCACCGAATTTTTTACGCTGCAAAATGCTGTGCCGCTTGCCGACGTACGCACGCCGGCGGAGTTCGCGCATGGCCATATTCCGGGCGCATTCAATCTGCCGCTGTTTAGCAATGAGGAGCGTGTTTTGATTGGGATAACTTATAAAAAGGTTGGACGTGAAGAGGCGATTCTGCTGGGATTCGACCTTACCGGAGCCAAATGGTCGGGTTTTATCAAATATGCTTTGAAAATGTCGCCTGAAAAACGAATTGCCGTGCATTGCTGGCGCGGCGGCATGCGCAGCGGTGCAATGGCCTGGGCGCTTGACCTTTACGGTTTCGAGGTTTTTTTGATTGAAGGAGGTTACAAGCGTTACAGAAATTGGGTGCTCAGGCATTTTGAGCAAGCTTACGAATTGTGTGTTCTGGGCGGCCGCACGGGTTCAGGTAAGACGAAACTGCTGCGGGAACTGGCATCATTAGGTGAGCAAGTTATTGATCTTGAAGATCTTGCGCAGCATCAGGGTTCGTCATACGGAACGATGAACAAGATGGTGCAACCTTCACAAGAACAGTTTGAGAACAATCTTGCCCTGCAATTAAAGGACGTTGACGCCAACCGGCGCATATGGGTTGAGGACGAAAGCAGAAACATTGGAAAACTAAACATTCCTGCACCGTTTTTTATACAAATGAAAAACGCAATGCTTGTCGACGTCCATGTCGAACTGGACCAACGCGTCAAATCGCTGACATTGGAATACGGTCCATTGGACAAGAACTTCCTGACCGAATGCACGTTACGGATTCAAAAAAGACTGGGGCCCTTGCAAACCAAACAAGCCATTGCGGCCATCGCAGACGGGCGCATGGAGGAATTTGTTAAAATTGTGCTTGTTTACTATGATAAAACTTACCTGAAAGATCTTACCAAAAGGAGTGCTGATAAGATCTTTTCTCTTGAACTAACCAGCGCAGATATGCTGGAAAATGCGAAACAAATTTTAAATTTTACATCCGCTGTGCCCACAAAGGCATAGCGAAATAATTGAATGGATACAACTGCTATTAAACTCACACAATATTCTCACGGCGCTGGCTGCGGGTGCAAAATCAGTCCGGCTATTTTGGACAAAATTCTCCATAGTCCGATCATTGCGCAAGCGGACCCGCGGTTGCTCGTAGGCAATGACAAGCGCGATGATGCGGCTGTTCTGGATCTGGGCAACGGAACGGCGCTGATTTCCACGACTGATTTTTTCATGCCCATTGTCGATGATGCGTATGATTTCGGGCGGATCGGCTCCGCAAATGCCATCAGTGATGTGTACGCGATGGGAGGGAAACCTGTGCTGGCCATTGCGATTTTGGGCTGGCCAATTGATAAACTTGCCCCCGAGGTTGCTCAAAAAGTCCTCGAAGGTTCGCGGGCAATTTGCGCAGAGGCAGGCATAACGCTCGCAGGCGGGCACAGCATTGACTGTCCCGAACCAGTTTTTGGGCTGTCGGTCAATGGCCTGGTGAATATTCCGCAGCTCAAACAAAACTCCACCGCAAAGGCTGGTTGCCGGTTGTATCTGACCAAGGCGCTCGGCGTTGGAATTCTTTCCACCGCGCAAAAAAGAGGGCTTTTACTTGCAGAAGACGCGGCTATCGCATTGAAAAGCATGGTGAAATTGAACAAGCTCGGCGAGACTTTCGCGCAGATGGAAGGCGTGGAAGCAATGACGGATATTACGGGTTTTGGACTGCTCGGTCACCTTTCCGAAATGTGCGAAGGAAGCGGCCTTTCTGCGGTGATTGAATTTGACAAAGTGCCTGTAATCGACTCATTGCCATATTATTTGGACCAGCAATGTTATCCTGGCGGCACGCAACGCAACTTAATGAGTTACGGTCACAAGATCGGGCCGCTGACCGACAGCCAAAAATACATTCTCGCCGATCCGCAGACGAGCGGCGGCCTGCTCGTTGCTGTCAGAGCCGATTTCGCAGATGAGTTTGAGAATACAATGTCCGATTTGGGACATAAATTGGTATCTTTCGGCTGGCTCGAAGCCCCGCACAATGGGCCATTGATTTCGGTTCAGTGAGGAATTATTGCCGTAATCAGATTTATTTTAGAAAATTTTAAAAATTTAATAATCCGATAGATATGAAAAATTTTAAGCAATGCATGTTGTTGTTTTCCTTCATCTTGTTGTCAATTAGCGTGAAAGCGCAAACCAAAGTGGAGCCGTGGACCGACGCGCAATTGATGCCAACGAGTCAGCTTGCTGCATTGATCAACGATCCAAAGGCTGACAAGCCACTGATTATCAACATTGGTCCACAGGCGGTGATTAAAGGTTCGGTGGATGTGGGGCCAGGGAAGGAAAAGGAGAACATTAGGAAGTTGGAAAAAATGCTTTCCAAAGAAGATAAAAACCGGGAAGTGGTGTTGTATTGCGGCTGCTGTCCTTTCGACAAATGCCCTAACATTCGTCCGGCTTTTAGTCTGATTAAGGAAAAGGGTTTTGCGAAAGCAAAATTGCTCAATGTGCCTAAAAACATCAAGACCGATTGGATCGATCCGGGCTATCCTGTTAATTAAATGGTGCAGTGCATGATATTGAATGTGAGGAAATTGTGTTTTAGTTTCGTGTTGCTGGCCAATGTCAATGCACTCGCTCAGAAGGCTTTAATTGCGGTCGGGAATCAGGCGCCGGAAATAGCGCTCGCCTCCGTGGCGGGCGACACCATTACGCTTGCGTCCCAGAAAGGAAAAGTTGTTTTAGTTGATTTTTGGGCAAGCTGGTGTGCGCCGTGCGTGGAGGAGCAACCGGTGCTTCGAACAATTTATAACCAGTTTAATAAGTCCGCAAGCACGGAAAAGCGCTTCGAAATATTTGGCGTTTCGCTTGATAGCAAGAAGCCAGCCTGGGAAAAGATCATCCGGAAATATAGAATCAATTGGATTCAGGTCAGCGATCTTAAATTCTGGAGGTCGCCAGTGGCCAAAACCTACGAAATCGAAGCCCTACCATTCAATGTTTTAGTGGACAAAACCGGCACCATTATCGGCATCAATCTGCACGGCAAAGCGCTAGAAGAGATGATTGGAGCAGCGCTTGAAAAGTGAGTCAGCGGAGCTCATAGGCTTGCATCAAAGCCTCAACTGGAATGCGCAGCAGCTTGCTGAATTTGCGAATCATCGTTAAGGAAAGCGCCTGTTTGTAATTTAAAACTTTACTTACCGTCCCCTTATCACCATATTCCTTTGCCAAATCAGCCGATTTGAAACCGAAATCATCCATTCGAATCTTGATGAGCTCAATCGGATCAACCTTTGGCAAATTCCCTCCGATCTTTTCGTACTCCGAAATCAGGTGCGCCAGCAAAAGCTTTTCTTTATGGTCCTCGCTATTTTTGGCAGCATTCTTTACTTCCTGATATCGAGTCAAAGCAAGCGAATAGTCGCTATCATTCTCGATAAGAAACCATTGTTTTTTCATAATTTGTTGTGATTATCAATATTAAACTGTTTCAGCATCAATCTGATCATATTCCGAATGTGTTCCGACGAACCGTATCTCGACAATCTGATCTTCGTAATCCACTTCAACAATAAGGCGGTACTTATTGCCAACAATCTTAAAGCGAGCTCGTTTGTTGGCTATTATTTTCGCTCTTGGAAAGTCTCTTAGAACGTCACTGCTCCTCCGCCAGTTGGCTTCCTCTACGACCGTCTTCCACACCGACAAGCTTTTTCCCGAATCAGAATGTTTGCGCGCGAAATCCGATATTTTGCGTAACTGAATAATTACCATGCTCCATAATTAGGTGATTTAATCCATGATAGATGGAACATGTTGATACACAAAATTAAATTTTAGTTGGTAAAATACCAACTAGTGATTTAAATTTTTTTCCCAAACTGCTAACTATAAACCGAGAAATACCAGACCCAGGCTATGAAAAAGAGCTGCAATGGAACTCGGAACCAGAGGTAAGTGGGGCCGGCTCCGTCGTAGGTGCCTTTTTCGTAATTGAGGTTTTTGAGGGCCGCATTGATGTTGGAGGGAAGAACAAGGATGAAAAAAATGATGATGACGACTCCAGTCGCTTGTTTGTAAGCAGGAAAAAGGAGCGGAATCCCCATCAAGATTTCCATAATTCCAGTAATGTAAACCACTTCTTTTTTAAAAGGAACGAAATCCGGCAGCATCATGGACATTCCTTTGGTAAACTTAAAGTGCCCCAAGGCAGTGAAACACAGCATTAAACACATGGCCAGGTTACCGCTTAACGGCAAATTCCAATTTCCGCTAAACAGCTTGAAGAAAACCGCAGTCAACCCAAATACGAAGAGCAACAAGACAAATGGCTTCATAGTCTAATCCAATTAAACATTTTCCAAAACGAATTGCTTCCTGAAACCCGTAGGACTCAGGCCCTTATGCTTTTTAAAAAGCCGGTTCAAATGGCTTTCGTCGGTGAAGCCTAGTTCTGCGACGATCTCGTTGATTCGCATGTCGCTGTGTTGCAGGCGCATTTCTACTAATTTGAGCTTAAAATTGGTAATATATTGCTGCAAAGATTCTCCCGTATGCTTTTTGAAATAACGGCCCAGGTAACCTTCTGAAATCCCAAAATGTGCCCCAATGCTTTCAATTCGCAATAAATCAGGCGTGTAAATGTTTTCTTGAATGTAATTAATGATATCCATCACCGTGTTGCCTGTGCTGTCCGAAACTTTCTCAGGCATCGTCATGGCAATGTTCCGCGCCACAATGGTGATCATCGTGTTGACGAGCTGTGAAATCAGCTCCTGGTGATAAAGCGACCGGTTCACGAGCTCGGTTGTGATTGAATTGATCAAGGCTTTTACCAAAACCTTGTCGCCCGGATTGCACAAGATGCAGCCCGGCTGGTGACTCGCATTGCGCAAAATATATTCCATGCGCCGAATCCATTCGGCGTCGCGGCCCTCCTGTTCCTTCCTGCTTTTGATATAAATATCGCTGAACCGGATAAAATAAAATTGCGTAGTTTCCTGAATCGCAAACGAATGCTGGTCGTCCGGGGTGATCAGGAACATGTTTCCGGGATGGTAAGTAAACTGGTTTTTATTGATCGAATGCTTGCCCGTGCCATTCACAATGTAGACGAGCTCGAAGAAGTTTTGCCGATGTTCACTCATCGGACATTCATCAAGCTCTTTATAAATTATTTCAAACGGTTGGTATAAACTTGCTCTGGCCATATACGCAAAGTTACAGAAGAATGTAATTTTTGTACAAATGGAATCGTCTGTTTCTG
The DNA here is from genome assembly GCF_021390515.1 of Dyadobacter sp. CY326. Lineage (GTDB taxonomy): Bacteria > Bacteroidota > Bacteroidia > Cytophagales > Spirosomataceae > Dyadobacter. The sequence continues at coordinate 14,343 of NZ_JAJUXI010000008.1, read as the reverse complement.
TACAATTTTGCAATGTCAATTTAAAACAACAAAAAAATGAAAGCGATTACATTAAAGACATTTGGAGGCGTTGAAAACTTGGAAACCGTTGAACTACCCATTCCCGAAATAGCCGCTAACGAAGTCTTGGTTCAGGTTAAGTCCATCAGTATCAATCCGGTCGATGTGAAAACGCGTGCTGGGAAAGGCATGGCGGGCAGATTAAAAGAGCTTGATCCGCTGATCTTGGGCTGGGATATTTCGGGAATCGTAACGGCGTCCAACGCACCTGATTTTAAAGTGGAAGACGAAGTTTTCGGAATGGTGAATTTTCCCGGACACGGCAAAGCATATGCAGAATTTGTGGCTGTTCCCGCAGACCAACTGGCGATAAAACCGGCTAACATCAACTTCGAGGAAGCCGCCGCTGCGACGCTGGCTGCATTGACTGCCTGGCAAGCATTGGTTGTGCATGCGAAAATTCAGGAAGGTCAGAAAGTGCTCATCCATTCGGCCGCGGGTGGCGTTGGGCATTATGCCGTGCAGCTGGCCAAATATCTGGGCGCTTATGTTGTGGGAACGGCATCGGCGGAAAACAAGGAATTTGTCCTAAGTCTCGGAGCGGACGAACACATTGATTATAAGGCAAGTCCATTTGAGGAACAGACTTCGGATATCGATTTTGTTCTAGACACAATCGGCGGTGACAACATTGACCGTTCGCTGAAAATCATCAAAAAAGGTGGCTCGCTCATTACGATCCCGTCCGGGTTAAGCGATGGGGTTGCCGAAAAAGGCAAGGCTGTTGGTGTTAATGCATATTTTTTTCTGGTCGAATCAAATGGCGCGCACATGAAAGAAATTGCAGCGTTGCTTGAAAAAGGCATTATTAAATCACACGTCTCGTCCGTATTTCCTTTTGAAGAAATGGGCCAGGCACATTTGCAAGTGGAAACAGCACACACCAGAGGCAAAGTCGTGGTGTCAACTGATATCCGTTAAGCGCGTGATTTTGTTGTCATAAAATTCGAAGACGGACTTGCCGCTGAGGTTAAGTTCGTCTCCATTTTTCATCCCATTGGGCAAGTCCACAGCCATAACACCGTAATAATCAAGCTCTATTTCTGACCAGTTTTCGTTGTGAATGAAGGTTTTAATGCTTTGTTTTCTGGATGAAAACACCTGAATGGCTTGTTCCGCTTGCTGCCGGAACTCTTCCAGTCCGCACAATTCCATCGTCACTTCGTCATTGACAATGTTTTGGAAAATGATCGTTTCGTCGAAGTCGGCCACCATCGCGTCGACGTCGCAATTGTTGTAGGCGGTCACATAATTGGTGATTACTAATTCCCGGTCACTCATGGATTTGTTTGGATATGGATGATTCTTGCCCTTAAATATAGAAAATAGCCTGCCAAAAACTTTTAACTTTGGCCGATACAGGAAATGTGTCTTCCTGCCTGAAATGTCAAGTAACCGAATCCGTCGTTTAAAAAGCCTCATTCCCCTCATCAGGGTTTATCCGATTATTTTTTTTGCGTTTAAATGGCTGCTGCTTTCCATTTTGATCGGCGTGCTGGTCGGCTCTGCTTCTGCGCTGTTTCTTGTCTCGCTCGACTGGGCTACAAATTGGCGGGAAAGTCACTTTTGGATTATTGCATTACTGCCTGTTGCGGGGTTTTTGATCGGCTGCCTGTATCATTATTGGGGAAAAGATGTGGAAGTCGGAACCAATCTTTTGCTTGAAAACATTCATCTGCCAGCAAAGATTATCCCGTTAAAAATGGCTCCGTTTGTGCTGATCGGCACCCTTGTGACGCATTTGTTTGGCGGTTCTGCGGGTAGGGAAGGGACAGCCCTGCAAATTGGCGGCTCCATCGCGGATCAGTTTACCAACATTTTCAAGCTGCATCCGCGCGAGAGAAGTTTGATCATCATTGCGGGCATTGCAGCCGGCTTTGGCTCTGTTTTCGGGACGCCATTAGCCGGAGCGATATTTGGCATTGAGGTTTTAGTCATTGGTAAAATGCGCTATAATGCGTTGATTCCGGCCCTTTTAGCATCTTACATCGCGGACATAACGACCAGCGCCTGGCAGGTCGGGCATACGCATTATCACATTGCACTCGTGCCGGATATTTCCACTTTGAATGTCGTTTATTCCATCCTCGCAGGCCTCCTTTTCGGCTTGTGCTCAGCTTTGTTCGTCTGGCTCACGCATTCTATAGGAAGTGTTTTTAAGTCCAAAATCGCTTTCCCTCCGCTGCGTCCGCTGATTGGCGGGGCTGTTGTGGCGCTTGCCGTGTTTGCAATGGGAACGACGCGTTACATTGGATTAGGGATTCCAGTCATCGTCGCATCTTTTTCAGAACAGCTTCTGCCTTACGATTTTGCATTGAAAATCATTTTCACAGCAGTGACATTGGGAGCGGCCTTTAAGGGCGGAGAGGTTACCCCGCTATTTTTCATAGGCGCAACGCTGGGAAGTGCGCTTTCTTACTTCATTCCTTTGCCCACCGGGTTGCTCGCCGGAATGGGCTTTGTTGCCGTTTTTGCCGGAGCCGCCAACACACCCATTGCCTGCACAGTCATGGCGATGGAGCTTTTCGGCACATCCTGCGGCGGCTATGTCGCCATTGCTTGCATCGTCGCTTATTTTGTTTCAGGGCATCGGGGCATTTACGGTTCGCAGCGCATCGGGCGATCCAAGTATTTCGTAAATCGACGCCACGAAGGCAAAAGGTTGTCAGATTTATGAGCCTATGCTTTCAAATGATGCTGTTTTATTCAATTCAACCGGCATAAGGGCCGATTTGGCATTGTCACAAGTGCTGCAACAATAAGTTTCCGGCAATGCATCAAAGCTCGTTCCTGGCAAGATTTCTTGTGCGGCGTCGCCGAATTCAGGGTCATAAACAGTGAAGCAGTCCATGCATTGATAGACCAGCGTAACCGGTTTCACAATTGTTTTCAAATCGTCATTTTCCAGTGCCAATGATCTTAAATTTTCCCGCGAGCGCTGGTTATTGAATCTTCTGCAAAGTTTTTCGAGCTGTGCGGGCAAATGTATTTTAAAAAGCCCTTTTTCAAAAAGCAGTTGCGTACGACTGTTCGGGTTAAAGTTTTCAGTGTAATAAATGTCGTAAACGTGAAACATCGCCAACTGCCCAATCTGCAATAATGGTCGTTTTTTGATCAACACACTGCCAAAAACCTCCGATTTCGCCTTGGTTTGTATACCAAAACAAAGACCAAAAGTGCGCATGTCATTTTTATCAAAATAATGGATCAGGTCATTTTTAAGTGCTGCACCGTCCTCATTATGGTCCTCCGTTTGCCACGCAAGCTCGTTTGCCGCGTGCCGCACATTAATGTTATGCTTGCCCAGAATGTTGCTCCAATCCGCACGATATTGATCCTCTATTCCCTTAATAACCAATGATTTCCAGGGTGTGATACAAATCTCTCCAATCCGTGTTTTGAGACATAAAGCGCAAGCATCCAGCAAAAACTCGATCGGAAATTGCTCATCCCGGCGATATAAACCAAGCCATGTTCTGGATTCGTAACGGTTAAAACCTTCATAATAAGGCAGTGTGAAAGAAGGCAATTCTAGGTCGTGCGTGGCGGGTTGCGACACATAACGAACCTTTCGCTGCACCGCCTCGTACAAACTTTCTTCCCCGCAACATTCACCCGAAAGCATACAATCCTCAATCACTTTTGCAACGCGCCCGATCTCATTCGTGTAAACCAGATCATTCCATTTGTAAACCGTATTTGTCTGTTTGTTGCGCACATATAAATACCAAAAATGCGGCTCCGGCGAAGAAACGAAATTTAAATTTCCTGTAAAAAACGGCGTAAAACTTTGGTTAGAGTCTGAAATATTGATTTTCAATGCCGGATCATAATCAAATGTGTCCAGCACGGAATGATATTCGTTCGCATCGAGCCACTGTCCCGTCCTGAAAACCTCCTCTCCGCAGTAAGAACTCACAATGTTAGGCTGTCGATCCGTGTTCATTTCGTAGAAAATGCCGCTCTTTTTCAGATCTTTTTCCAAAAAACGCATATCCTCATAAAACACGGACATCAACAACTGCTGCCGCGAACCGAAACGGACTTTGCGCACATTCGCATTCCACGCAGCAGTCAGAATGTCTTTGAGATAACCGGGCGACGCAATGCCTCCCGGGAGATTTATTTTTACATTATAATAGTCTCTCATGGCGCTAAACTAATGTTGCTTCTGCTGCTTTTTCCAAAATACTTCTCACTTCCGGCCGGCATGAGCCGCAGCCCGTTCCTGCGCCTGTGCGCTGGCATAATGTCTGAAAATCAGTGCATCCGCTGGTAATCGCCCGTTCTAAATTTCCCTGGCCGACATTGTTGCACGAGCACACCAATTTCCCTTCCAGAGGCTCCACTTTCTGGCTCGCCCGCAACAATTGCAAACGCTTATCTGAAAGCTCTATGGAATTGGATATTAAATCTTTATATTCCAAAAATTCATTTTTGTCTCCAATCAAAATGGCTCCAACGAGCTTATCGCGAAATACAATGCACTTCTTATAATAGCGCTTTGATTTATCAATAAAAACGATCTGCTCGTAAGCCGGATCATTATTTGGAACGTCGGTTAAGCCAATGCTGCAAAGGTGCAATCCTTCCATTTTCAGGATGTTCATGGACGTGCTGCCTTTGTAGGGCTGAGAAATATCGCCGGCCATGTATTTGGCAATGGCTTCGGCTTGCTGCTCGGCGGCTAATGTGATGCCCCACATTTGTCCGTTCCATTCGGCTATTTCGCCCGCTGCGTAAATGTCCGGATCGGAAGTTTGCAAATAATCGTTTACCACCACGCCCCGCTTGCAATCGAGCCCGGCTTCGCGCGCAAGCTCGATAACCGGCACCGTCCCAATCGCCATCACCACCACATCGCAAGCTATTTTTCGGCCAGATTTTAGCCTTATGCCTTCCACTTTTTCCTGACCGCTGAATGTCGCAACTTCATCATTAAAGTATGTTTCAATGCCTCGGTCCACCAATTCCTGGTAAAGCAATTCACTAGCCAGCGGATCAAGCTGACGCTCCATAAAACGGCCGCTGCGCTGAATCACGCTCACTTTTACATTCATTTCTAGGAAAGATGCAGCAAGTTCAAGACCAAGAATTCCGCCGCCAACGATTACGGCATGCGGTTCAGACTGTTTCAAAAAAGGCATCAGTGAATCCGCATCCAACCGCGAGCGCATATTGAAAATTCCGGGCAGATTAGGAACGCCTTTTGGCATAAAAGCCTTGCTGCCCATGCCCAAAATTAGCCTGTCATAACTGTGTTCCTGGCCGTTGCTATCGACAGCCGTTTTGTTATTTCTATCAATATGGACAATGGAAATGCCTTTATGCACGATAATGTTATTCTCCTCAAACTGATCCTCCCGCAATTTCACCAGCTGCTCCCAATGCTGCGCCCCGCTGATGTAATCGGGAAGCATTACGCGGTTGTAAAATGGATAAATTTCTTTCGAAAAAACGTGGATTTCGTCTTCCTGATTTAAAGCGCGATATGCATTGATAAAGCCAAGCCCAGCCGAGCCAGCGCCAATAATAATGATCTTTTCAATTGGCTTTTTATATGGAGACACTTCAACCGCTGAGAATTTGAAATCGGGTTCTTTTGATTTTGGATCGACCAGATTGCTGGTCAGGTTATTGGCCCTGGCGAGATTGCTGCCCAAGATTTTGCCCCAGTGCATGGGTAAGAAGCAGAGGCCGGGGCGCACGTCTTCTGTAATGTTCACCTTTACCCGAACTTCGCCTCGGCGGCTTTTAATCATCGCTAATTGGCCTTCTTTGATGTTTCGGTTTTTTGCGTCTTCTGGGTGGAGTTGTAAGAAAGGTTGAGGTGTGTGTTGGTTTAATTTCGCTACGCGGCCCGTTTTAGTCATGGTATGCCATTGGTCGCGTATTCTGCCGTTGGTTAAAACCAACGGGTAATCTGGCGTTGTGGGTTCGGAGGTGTTTTCGTCGGGGACGGCGTGGATTTGGGCTTTTTTGTTTTTGGTGTGGAATTGGTGGTTGGTGAAGAGTCTTTTGGTGCCAGTTGTATTTGGTGTGGTGTTGTTATTTTGTTTTGATGCGGGTAGGGGCCATTGGATGCTTCTGGTGGTTTTTAGCAGTGTGTAATCTACGCCGGTTATGTCAATGTTTGTGTTGGCGGTGCATTGGGTGTATTCGTCGTAGACTTCGGAGGTGTTTTTATAATTAAATGATTCGCCGAAGCCCATTTTTGCAGCGAAACGCCAAATGATTTCGGCGTCTGGCAAGGCTTCACCGGGTGCGTCAATGGCTTTGGGTAAATGCGTGATGCGTCTCTCTGCATTGGTCATCGTGCCTTCTTTTTCCAGCCACGCCGCCGCCGGAAGCACCACGTCTGCAAACTTCACCGTATCCGCGCGGTTCGAGATGTCCTGAACGACCACAAACCGCGACTTCTTCAGCGCGTTTTCGACGCTGTTCATGTCCGGCATGCTCACCAGTGGGTTAGTGTTAATGATCCAGATTGCTTTCAACTTATCGTCAGCGAGTGCTTCAAACATTTCCGTGGCGGTCAGTCCTGGCTTATTTGCGATTTGAACAGTTGTATTCCAAAATGCCTCCATCTCGGCACGATGTGCTGGATTTGCAATTTCGCGGTGACCGGGCAGCATGTTCGCTAATCCGCCCGTTTCGCGTCCGCCCATTGCATTCGGTTGTCCGGTCAATGAGAATGGTCCATTCCCAGGTTTCCCAATTTTTCCGGTGATCAAATGCAGGTTAATGAGCGAAAGATTTTTATTCACGCCAATTACCGACTGGTTAAGCCCCATCGTCCAAAAAGACAAAAATCCTTCTGCCTGACCGATCCATTCTGCGGCTGTGTAAATGTCAGCAGCATTGATTCCACAAAGCTCAGCGGCTTCGTCGACGGTTCTTTGCATTACTTTTTCCCGAAAGTCTGCATAACCGTCCGTATGGTTGGTGATGAAGTTTTGGTCAATGTAGTTTTTCTCGATTAATATTCTTCCAATGGCATTGTTCAGCACAATGTCGGTGCCCGGCGCGGTCTGCAAATGCAAGTCTGATGAGCGCGAAGTGTCCGTTTTTCGGGGATCGACGCATATAATTTTGACATCAGGGTTAGCCGCTTTATGGGCTTCCACGCGACGCCAGATGATCGGATGGCACCAGGCAGGATTTGCGCCGGTTACAAAAATAACATCGGCCGCCTCGATGTCGTCGTAGCAAACCGGCACGCTGTCCTCGCCCAGTGCCAGCTTGTAACCCACCACGGCCGAGCTCATGCAAAGCCGCGAGTTGGTATCAATGTTGTTTGAGCCTATAAAGCCTTTAATGAGCTTGTTAACCAGATAATATTCTTCTGTCAGGCATTGCCCCGAAACGTAAAACGCCACAGAATCAGGGCCGAATTTCTTAATCAATGTTTTAAAAACAGCAGCCGTCCGTTCCAATGCCTCATCCCAACTCACGCGCTGCATGGGCATCGAGCGGTTCATACGCATTTGCGGATAAAGCAGCCGATCCGACTGGTCCATCACGGTGTAATGCAGGTTCATGCCCTTGGAACACAACATGCCCTTGTTCGAAGGATGCTCCTTATCACCTTCCAAGCTCAATTGCCCGTTCCCCTCCTTCGTAACCACAACCCCACAGCCCACGCCGCAGTAACAGCAAGTTGATTTGAATGTTTTCATGGTGATAATTAGCAGATTACGGAGTGGAAAATGTGTCGCTGCTCTTTTACGCTTCGGCCGGTTCCAGCGCTCCTTCGGTAACCATGCTTCTTGTTTTATCAAAATTGATCAAAGCAACAACAGCTGCGATGCAGGCAATCGCCACGCCTATGTACATGAATGCTTGCGAATAAGTGATTTCGCTGGATTTGAATAAAAAACCGGCTAAAACCGCCCCGACATTGCCACCCGCGCCGACGATGCCACTCACGGAACCAATCGCCCTAGGATTGATAAAAGGCACAATCGCATAAGTGACGCCATTGGCCATTTTCAGAAACATCGCGAAGCAAAGCATCGTAACCACCGCCGCAACAATGCTTCCGCTCTGCGCAAACAATGCGATACCAATTCCTTCGCACGCCAGCAAGAGCGCCAGCAGCTTTCCTTTGCCGATCATGCCATATCTGTTACCCACTTTATCAGCGACAATTCCGCCGACGGCTCTTGCGAAAATGTTCATGAAACCAAATGCTCCTGCCAAAATTCCAGCAGTTGCCAGCGACGTTTCGAAGTTTTCAAAAAAGTAAAGTGCAGCCACATTGTCAAATGTGATTTCTATTCCAAAACAGGCTCCGTATGCCAGGAAAAGTCCCCAGGTTCTTGGATCTTTCATCGCCAGGGCCAATGTTCCTTTTGTCTTAACAGCCTTTGGGTTAGTAATTTCAAGATCCTCGAAGTTGCCGGCAGGGGTGTCTTTGGTAAAGCGATAATAGACAAACGCAAAAATGAACAGCAACACGCCCGGGATCACCATCGCAATTCTCCACGCAGATTCCGGCAGGTAACCCATGCCCACAAATCCGGCAAAAACCAATGGCATAACCATATTTGTAACGCCGCCGCCCAGGTTTCCCCAGCCGCCAGCCACCGCATTGGCCGTTCCCACGATCTTCTTATCAAACATCACCGAAGTGTGATATTGCGTGATCACAAATGATGCGCCGATCACGCCAATCGCCAGACGGAACAGCAAAAAGCCTTCATAGGACTGAACCAAGCCAACACTCATTACTGGAATCGAACAAATGCCCATCAATGCTGCGTAGGTTTTTCTAGGCCCCCAGGTGTCGCACAATTTGCCAATCGCAATGCGTGCTACAACCGTTGCGGCGACAGATGCGATGATGATGTTGCCAATCTGACTTTTAGTCAAACCCAAATCCGCCTTAATAACGGTCATTAACGGCGCTAGTCCAAACCAGCCGAAAAAGCAAAGGAAAAAGGCCATCCACGTCAGGTGGAAAGTGCGCATTTGTACGCCTTTGAAACTGAAAATATTCAACTTTTCAAGCGGCTTGTTAGTCGTTTCCATAGTTAATAGGAGTTTTTTGTATGATGTTTTTGGAAATGCTTATTTCAAAAATTCAGGCTTGATATTGATCATCAGATAAGCCCAGTTAGCCATTTTCTGCGGGTCTTTCACGGCCTTAACCTGCGCCAAACTGTTTGTTGGCAGGAATGTGCAATATCCGCCCTGGAAGCTGATGGTTTTGGTGAGATTATAAGTCGCAATGATGTCCAGCTCTTCTCCGAAATTGGCTGAAAGCTTCTCGTCTTTCGCATTACGAATGTTGGCTGCACTTGAAAACTGGTGTAAGTCAACGGCTATGGACAGTTTTTCGGAGGCTTTGATCACACTATTGATATAAAAATCCGCCAGGCCGCCTTTACCGAAACCATTGGCTGCGTAGAAGTAGTCCATTTGACCCCAAAACTTGTGCGGTGTGCCGTAAAGCGGATCAAAGGTGCTGTTTTTGCCAGAACCGTTGGCGGTCCCGGAAGTGTAATCAAACCCCGGCCCAATGGAGAATACCTGGCTCGCTCCAAACATTCCGCGCACCGAATACATGTAAGCTTTTAGTGATTTGCCGTCCTTGTCTTTGCCTGTTTGGTAATATGCGCTGGCAGTCAAATTCCAGGCTTTTCCCAGTTTGGTTTGCAGATAAGGGCCGAATGTAACGCGCTTGTTTGTGCCATTTTTGACAGTTCTGACACCCGCTGTATCCACTGCGTATTTTTGAAAATCATCTTTTAAAAGCAAAAAAGAAACATTTCCCGGTTTTAGTTTTTTACCCAAATAAGCGAACTGCATGGACTTGTACATGGTACCAATGCCATTTGTTCCGGCTGCATAACCATTTGGAACGCCATCGTATAATGTGCCGGTCCGAAGCTCACGGTTTTGGTTATACGCAAGTCCAATGTGTGCAGTAAAGCCATTGAAACTATATTTCAATAATGCTGCATCGTGACGGCGTGCTTGTTGCAACCAATCCAGGTTTCCAAGTAATCGACTATCATCATAAAGCAATTCCTGCCGCCCGATCTTTAATGCAAATTCTTTTCCCAGGTTGGTCTGGTTTGTATCCAGCAAACTGATTTCACCCCAGGCCTCATGCAACATTAGCCCATTCAGCGCCGGGTTGGTAATGCGGTTATTTGTTGAAGCATCTTGTCCCCACACCCTGACATCCTGAACAGCAACAAAGAACTGCGTTCTGTAACCCTTGTAACCTGCGTTAACCCTGGTTCTTTGAGATGTGAAAAAAGCAGGTTTATCGGTTTTCGATAATGGCGACCCTTGTCCGTGTAGCAATTCTGAACGTGTCCGCAACTGGCCGGAGAGGCTAAACTGCGCATTGGCTTCGCGCGGACCGAGCAGGCAAAGTCCTGCCGTGACCAGCAATAGGAGGTAAAAGTTTGTTTTCATGATGTATAGATGGGTTGAGTAAGCCGGATTTCAGGAAACCAGTTGCATGCTTTGCAAATATTCCATTGCATAGGACGGATGTAAAGCCACCACTTCTCCCAGGATCATGATGGCGGGCGTGCCGATGTTGTGCTCTTTCACAAGGCGGGGAATTTCCCAAACCTGTCCCATCACACTCTTTCCATCTGGCCGGGTGCCGTTCTGGATCACTGCCATCGGCAAATGTCCACGGCCAAAGTGCTTGTAAAGCGCACAAATCTCAACCACTTTGCTCAATCCCATCAAAACGATCACCGTGGCTTTCGACTGGGCGGCTAGTCGCAGGTCTTCCGACAATTCACCGTTCTGCGTGGTGCCGGTTATCACCCAAAAACTTTCACTCACGCCGCGGCGCGTCACCGGGATTTCCATCGAAGCCGGAACAGCAATGCAGCTCGAAACGCCGGGCACCACTTTGCAGGCAATGCCATGTTCGCGTGCATATTCCATTTCCTCATGCCCGCGACCGAATACAAATGAGTCGCCGCCTTTGAGTCTCACCACATGGCCACGTTTGCGAGCAAGGCGGACGATCAGGCCATTGATTTCTTCCTGAGAAAAAGAAGGATTCCCGACTTTTTTTCCAACGTACATTTTCAAAGCATGCGCAGGAGCGAAGTCCAGGAGCTCCACATTAGCCAGCTCATCATACAAAACCACATCGGCCTCTTTTATTGCTTTGATTCCTTTCAGTGTAATTAATTCTCCATCGCCAGGTCCGGCGCCCACAAGTGTCAGTTTTGCTTTCATCTCATATATAGGTAACAGAGTGAATGTTGGAAATGTACTAAACATAGTAATTTGTAACTACTCCATTTATTGATTCAAAATTAAGGGCAATATTTTATAAAACAATGCTTTTACCAATATTTATGTTTCATTTTTGCGATTATTGCGAATATAAAATTAGGAATTTGATAAAATGCGATTTATGTTTGTCTTGTCTAAAATGAAGAAATACTGCCTTAATATTGAAATTATACAAACAAATAATATTGTTTTCACAAATTAATAGTTATTATTTACTATGAATACTATATCAAACACCCATATTGTTGTGATAGGCAATGGTATGGTAGGCTACAAATTCTGTGAAAAATTGCTCGCTAAGAAAAAAAGTGATCAGCAAATCACCCTCACTGTTTTTGGTGAAGAACCTCGTGTGGCGTACGATCGTGTACATTTGAGCGAGTATTTCGCAGGTAAAACGGCGGATGAGCTGACATTGGCGTGCGCAGACTGGTATGCTGATAATGGGATTAGGCTGTTCCTCTCCGATCCTGTAGTGGACATTGATCGCGAAGAAAAGCTGGTAAGATCTCACCATGGACATATAGTATACTATGACTATCTGATCATGGCGACAGGCTCCGGCGCGTTCGTCCCAAGCATTCCTGGTGTGGAGAAAGATGGGGTGTTTGTATATAGGACAATAGAAGATCTGGAACTGATCCAGTCATACGCTCGCAAAGCCAAGAAGGGTGCTGTGCTCGGCGGTGGATTGCTTGGTTTGGAAGCGGCGAAAGCATTGTTAGACCTTGGTTTGCAAGAAGCGCACGTGGTAGAATTTGCTTCGAGATTGATGCCGCGGCAGATTGATGATGCCGGTTCCCGCATCTTGCAAAACCAATTGGAATCATTGGGATTACAAATACATCTTGCCAAAAGCACACAGGAAATTGTAGGCGGTGACTGCATTGAAGGCATGCAATTCAGTGATAACAGCCTTTTGGACGTTGATATGCTCGTAATTTCAGCGGGAATTCGTCCGCGTGACGAGTTGGCCAAAATTGCAGGACTTGAAACGCACCCGAGAGGCGGCATTGTGGTGAATAATCAGCTGCAAACTTCCGATCCCAACATTTTTGCGATAGGAGAATGTGCATTGGCGCATCACATGATTTACGGGCTCATCGCGCCGGGTTATGAAATGGCCGAAGTGGTTGCAACATTGCTTTTAGGTGGTGACAAGGAGTTTTTGCCTTATGATATGTCTACGAAATTGAAGCTCATCGGAACGGATGTAGCAAGTTTTGGTGATCCGTTTATCCAAGAGCCTGCTTGCAAAACCATTCGTTATGAAAACAAGGCGAAAGGGGTTTATAAGCGCATTAATGTTAGTCAGGACGGCAAAACATTGCTTGGCGGAATCCTCGTTGGTGACGCGGAACAATATAATATGCTTTTACAAACCTGTAAAAGCAAAACCATCCTGCCACCCGATTCAGAGGATTTGATATTAGGATCGCGTGGGGGAGAAGAGGCAGGCGCGGGCGTGATGAGCTTTCCGGACGACGCGCTGATTTGCTCCTGCGAGGCGGTCACCAAAGGCATGATCTGCCATGAAGTGAGCGAAAAGGGCAATCATACGATGGATGCTTTGAAAAAATCCTGCAAAGCCGGAACAGGCTGCGGCGGCTGCGTCCCGATGGTGAAGGATATCATTTCGGGCGCAATGAAGCAAAATGGCATTTATGTCCGCAATGTGGTTTGCGAGCATTTCGATTATTCGAGACAGGAATTGTTGGATCTGGTCAAAATGAATGGTGCGAAAACGTATGGCGCCGTGCTGAATGAATTTGGAAAAGGGGATGGTTGTGAAGTTTGTAAGCCGCTCGTCGCATCATTACTCGCTAGTCTTTGGAATGAAAATATTTTACAAAAAGACCGCGCAACGATTCAGGATTCGAATGACCGTTTTCTGGCCAACATTCAAAAAGGCGGAACATATTCGGTTGTGCCCCGGATTCCTGGTGGAGAAATTACGCCGGAAAAACTGATCATCATCGGGCAAGTGGCGCAGCAATATAATTTGTATACGAAAATAACCGGCGGGCAAAGGATCGATTTGTTCGGTGCGCATTTAAATGACCTGCCGGATATTTGGGAAAAGCTAATTAATGCTGGATTTGAAAGCGGCCATGCTTATGGGAAGTCATTAAGAACTGTAAAAAGCTGCGTAGGATCAACCTGGTGCCGGTTTGGCGTGCAGGATTCTGTAACATTCGCTATTGAAGTGGAAGATCGTTATAAAGGCTTGCGCTCGCCGCATAAGCTGAAATCGGCGGTTTCGGGTTGTGTTAGAGAATGTGCGGAGGCGCAAAGCAAGGATTTTGGCATCATAGCAACCGAAAAAGGCTGGAATTTATACGTCTGCGGCAATGGAGGCTCAAAGCCGCAACATGCGCAATTGCTGGCAACGGATGTAGATAAGGAAACTTGCTTGAAGCTGATTGACAGATTTTTAATGTTTTATATCAAAACAGCCGACCCGCTTACGAGAACTGCGACTTGGCTCAATAAAATGGAAGGCGGCATGTCTTACCTGAGAGCCGTAATTGTGGATGATGTCCTGGGCATTGCGGCTGAATTGGAACAAGATATCCAACAGTTGATCGATGTTTACCAATGCGAATGGAAAGAAGTGGTGCAAAATCCAGAGCTGAGAAAGCGCTTCTCCCACTTTGTGAATGCGCCGGTGAAAGATCCCTCGGTCACTTTTGAAACTATGAGAGATCAGAAAAGAGCCAAGGAGTGGGCTTAGAGAGTTAAATCGATTTTGACCAAAAGCCTTGCATTTTGCCAGCTTTTTCAAAAATGGAAACAAGCTAACTGGCTATAATTTAGCATTTTGAAATTTTGCTAGCTTTTTTTAAAAAATAGAAAGCTAGCTAGTAAGCTCTGATCCAGTGCTTTGAATCTAGCCAACTTTTTATCCCCAGGTTGAAACCTGGGGCAAATAAATGGATCGCCGCTGACGCGGCTTGGCGATGTTTCTAAAAAAGCCGCGTCAGCGGCGACCGATATCATTAA
>NZ_JAJUXI010000007.1 GCF_021390515.1 Dyadobacter sp. CY326 | reverse complement strand
CTGAATTTAAACGGAATGAGCCCGGTACAATACCGAGCTCATCACACTAATCGTTAATTCTTAAACTCGTCCAACTTTTGGGGTTCAGTCCATGATCCGCCCGCTTTTTTTATTTTACCACTAATCCCGGAATAATTAGCGCTCATACTGTAACTTTAATCCGGTCACACATTACTTTGCATTTTTGGTTGCCGCACGATCGGCCGCTGTCACAGACCTTTCCCTTAAATATGAATATCATCGAAGTCAGGAATGTAACGAAGGAATATTCCAATCATGTTGCATTGGACGATGTCAGTATTAACATTCCGAAAGGATGCATTTTCGGTTTATTAGGCCCGAATGGAGCTGGTAAGACGTCTCTGATCCGGATCATCAATCAGATCACAGGCCCGGACAAAGGCGAAATTCTGTTCGACGGGCAGCATTTGAATCAAAATCACATTTCGCGGATTGGCTACTTACCTGAGGAACGCGGGCTTTACAAAAAAATGAAAGTTGGCGAGCAGCTGCTTTATCTGGCGCAATTGAAAGGGCTATCCCAAAAACAGGCCATGGAAAAGCTTAAAACGTGGTTTGTTAAATTTGACATTAAAACCTGGTGGGACAAAAGTGTTTCCGATTTGTCGAAAGGAATGCAGCAAAAAGTCCAGTTCGTTTCCACCGTTCTGCACGAGCCCGATCTGATCATTCTGGATGAGCCGTTCTCGGGTTTCGACCCAATCAACGCCAATCTCATCCGCGACGAGATTTTGGAACTGAAACAGAACGGCAGCACAATCATTTTTTCAACGCACAGGATGGAAACCGTTGAGGAACTTTGCGATAACATTGCATTGATTCACAAAGCTAAAAAAGTACTTGATGGCCCTAAAAAGCTCATTAAGGAGCAATTTAAAACCCACACTTATTTCGTGGAATACAAAGGCGACCTGAGCGGGCTCGAAGATTTTTACACGCTAACACCCGAAAAAGAACTTGAAAACGGATTCAGACGCACCAACATTCATTTAGGCGAGAATGCCAGTCCTAACGATTTGCTCCGGGATCTGCTTCCAAAAGCGGAAATCCGGTCATTTGGCGAAAACATTCCGAGCATGAGCGACATTTTCATGCGTTCCGTAAATGAAGTTCCGGAGGCATAGCAGCAGCATTCTCAACATTTAAACCTTTCCCAATGCGCAATATATTTTTAGTTATCAGAAGAGAATATCTGGTCAGGGTTAAAAAGAAGTCATTTTTGATCATGACTTTGCTCGGACCATTGCTTTTCGTTGCGTTTTATGCAGCTGTGATCTGGATTGCAATCGGTTCGGTGGACACGAAAACGGTTCAGGTCCTGGATGAAAGCGGCTTGTTCAAGAATGAGTTTAAGGATAACGAAACATTGAAATTCACCTATCTGGATTCTTCGCTCGATTCGGCCAAGTCGGCATTCAAAGGCAGCGCGGCAAATGCATTGGTTTACATTCCAAAAGACGTCATTAAGGAGCCAAAAAGTGTCCGGATTTATGCTGCTAAGAATGTCAGCATGGATCTGAAATCAGAAATTGAAAAGGTCATTGAGAAAGAAATTGAAGACATTAAGCTAGGCGAAGCGGGCATTACGCACAAAATTCTGGAAGATTCCCGCGTCAATGTGAGTTCAAAAACCATCAGTCTGAGCGAAGAAGGTGAAAAAACGAGCAGTTCAGGCGCGGCGACGGTAATTGGCGGCATTTGTGCATTCCTGATTTATATGTCGGTTTTCATTTACGGCACGCAGGTCATGCGCGGAATAACTGAGGAAAAAACCAGTCGCATTGTTGAAGTGATCATTTCTTCGGTGAAGCCATTCCATTTAATGCTGGGCAAAATCATTGGAGTCGCATTGGTTGGCCTTACGCAGTTTGTGCTCTGGATTTTACTCACAACAGCCTTAACAAGTGCAACATCAGCAATTTTAAGCAACAGAATGGCCGAACAATCACCTGAGGTGGCTCAGGAAATGCAAAAAATGCAAAAAGGCATGCCTGCTTCCGGAATGCCCGGCAGCAATGTTGAAAATCCAGTTGCAGAGGTTTTAGGCGCAATCAGCAGCTTGAACATTCCATTAATTTTAGGCTGCTTTCTGTTCTATTATTTGGGAGGTTATTTGCTTTACAGTGCGCTTTTCGGCGCCGTGGGAGCGGCCGTCGACAATGATGCAGACACGCAGCAATTTATGCTGCCCATTACGTTACCCATTATTTTTTCCTTTGTTTTCGCCCAATTCGTCCTCCGCGACCCCGACGGCACCCTGGCTTTCTGGACTTCAATCATTCCCTTCACATCGCCGATTATCATGATGGTCCGCATTCCCTTTGGCGTTCCAGCCTGGGAAATCGCACTTTCAATGGTTCTTTTGGTGCTCGGCTTCATGGGCACGACCTGGCTTGCAGCAAGAATTTACCGCGTCGGCATTCTTATGTATGGTAAAAAAGTCAGTTACCGTGAGCTGGCCAAATGGATCTTTTACAAGTGAAATGCTTTTGGTTTCTTAACACTTTTTAAGAGAAGGAAGAACTTGGTGTTGAGGTAATTTTGCTAATTTTGGCGACCATTGATAAAACTGCTCAATAAGAGTTGCCATCTTTGCGCATCGTGCATATAACATTTTAAATTTACTGTCTGTCAAATGACCCGTTTCAACCGTTCCAACAACCTTACGGGTTGGATTGTTTTCGCAATTGCATTAATCACATATACGCTTACAGTTGAACGAACTGCCAGTTTTTGGGATTGCGGAGAATTTATCGCTTGTGCTTTTAAACTTCAGGTGCCACACCCTCCGGGAGCACCTTTTTTCCTGTTAATAGGGCGCCTTTTTTCGCTTTTTGCCTTTGGTGACTTGACCAATGTTGCTTATTGGGTAAATATGGTTTCGGTGATGAGCAGTGCCTTCACCATTCTTTTCCTGTTCTGGACAATCACATTACTTGCCCGCAAGCTTATTTCAAAAAATGACGATGAGCTTACGCAGGGAGACATCATCCTGCTAATGGGCGCTGGAATCGTGGGTGCGCTTGCCTACACATGGTCAGATTCATTCTGGTTTTCGGCCGTGGAAGCCGAGGTTTACGGGATGTCTTCGTTCTTTACAGCCATCGTGATCTGGGCCGTTTTCAAATGGGAACGCGTGGAAGATCCTGCTGCTGAGAACCGCTGGCTGATTTTTATCGCTTATCTGGTTGGTCTTTCCATTGGTGTCCATTTGTTGAACTTGGTGACAATTCCTGCATTGGCGCTTGTTTATTATTTCAAGAAATATCCAAAAAGAAGCGTTTTAGGTGGCGTTATTGCCTTCGCTGGCGGACTGGTTATTCTTGCCATTATCAATTCAGGGATCATTCCTGGTTTGCCAAGCGTTGCCGGTAAATTTGAGATTTTCTTTGTCAATTCACTCGGACTTCCTTACAAATCCGGAGTGATATTCTTCATCATTATTTTCATTGGCGCTATTATTTGGGGAATCCGCTATTCGCACCAAAAAGCCAATGTGTTGCTGAATACGAGCTTGTTATCACTCGCATTTGTTTTGATCGGTTATGCAAGTTATCTGATGGTGCTTGTGCGCGCAGAATACAATCCGCCGATCAATGAAAACAATCCGAATGACGTTTTGAGCTTTGTTTCTTATCTGAAAAGAGAGCAATATGGCAGCCGTCCTCTGCTTTACGGACCATCATTCGTGTCGCGTCCGGTAAGCCAAAAGCGCGGTGCGCCTATGTATCGCAAGCAAGATGGCAAATACGCAATCTATGACTACCGTCCTGAATATGAGTATGAACCGGGGAGCAGCATGTTGCTGCCGCGGATGTATTCCACGCAGTCGGGTCACCCGCAGCTTTACCAGCAAATGACTGGACTGGCGGAAGGCCAGAAGCCTACAATGGGCGCAAACTTGTCGTTCATGTTTTCCTATCAGATCGGGCACATGTATTGGCGTTATTTCCTGTGGAATTTTGTAGGTCGGGAAAGTGACGAGGAAGGGGCCGGCAACATGCTTCCTTGGGATGCAGGCAAGAAATATCCCGGACCGATTGCCAATAACAAGGCACATGACAACTATTTTATGCTGCCGTTTATTCTTGGTTTGCTGGGAATTGTGGTCGTTTATTTCAGGCAAAAGCGTGATTTACTCGTGCTCGGTCTGTTGTTCATTTTGACAGGCGTCGCGCTTGTTGTTTATCTGAATTCCCCGCCAACGGAGCCGCGCGAACGTGATTACATTTATGTTGGATCATTCTATATTTTCTGTATTTGGATCGGTTTTGGCGTAATTTCAGTTGCCGATGCATTGAACAAGTTTGTTAAGAATGCGACCACACGTGCTGGCGCTGCAACGGCAATTTGCTTGGTTGTTCCGCTGATTATGGGTGTAAAAGGTTGGGATAATCACAACCGCGACAATAGATTTCACTCTGTTGATTTTGCCAAAAACCTTTTGAATTCTTGTGCGCCCAATGCAATCCTGTTCACAGGCGGCGATAATGATACATTCCCATTGTGGTATGTGCAGGAAGTGGAAGGTTTCCGGACCGATGTGCGCGTGTGTAACCTCAGCTTGTTGGGAACAGACTGGTATATCGATCAGATGAAACGCAAAACCTATTTGTCAGAAGCATTGCCGATCTCATTGGATAAGAGCAACTATGCTTTTGGAAAGAATGACATTGTGCCTTTCTACGAAATCCCAAGCGTGAAAGCCGGAATCAATTTGAAAGAATATCTTGGATTGGTTAAGCAAGAAAATAAAGCCATCCAGGTTCCGCTTACAAGTGGTGATATGACGTCAATTCTGCCATCTTCGGTACTTTTCTTGCCAGTCAATGCAGAAGCAGTGAAGAAGATGAATATTATCAAAAGCGATCTTATTCCTTTCGTAAGTGATTCCATCAGCTGGACAATTGGTAAAGGTGATTTGTATAAATCGGACCTGATCATGCTTGATATCATTGCCACCAACGACTGGATCAGACCAATTTATTTCTCATCAACATTAGGCGGTTCAAGTTACATGAATCTGAAAGAATACATGCAGCTGGAAGGTTATGCATATCGTTTGTTGCCAGTAAAAGTGCCAGGCGCAAGTGATGGTTATGTGAATTCGGATGTGATGTATAACAACTTGATGAACAAGATGTTCTGGCGCGAACTCGACAATCCGAACACGTATTACGATAACACATATCTTGGTTCACCCGTTGCCACAGCGCGCATAGCATTCTTGCGTTTGGCGGGTCAGCTGATAGCAGACGGCCGTAAGGATGAGGCCAAGAAAGCTATTGATAAATCGCTTGCGACAATGCCGGACAAAAGCATTCCTTACGACCAGTTCTCGGCCAATTTTATAGGGCCATTGTTTGATTTGGGAGAAACAAAAAGAGCATTGGAAATTGCCGAAACTATGGCAAACCGCTCCGACGAAGTGCTAACCTGGGCCAAGGATAACAACACAACCAGGCGCCGCGACACCAACGTTTATCTCTACATCATGCAGATCATCGTTCAGGAATGCCGCGAAGCCAAGCAGGAAGCAGTTGCCAAAAAATACGAAGCCATATTCCAGAAGCACCTGACTGCTTTTAACATGTATGGGGGAGGAGGGCAGCAGTAATTGCTCCGAAATAAAAAGGCGGGGATCAGCATTGTGCTGGTTCCCGCCTTTTTTTGCGCCCTAATTTTTGTGATGCGGATTTAGATTACTAGCAACCTTTCTTATTGCAACTTAACCTTAACCTTCACCCAAACCAGCCGGTGATCCGAAGTTGACTCCCGCTTTTCGACCAGGTCTGCCAATGGCTCTCCTTTTTCAGGCCAGAAAACGCCGCTGTCCAAGACGGTAAATCCTGCGCGAGATGGCAGCACATAATCAGCGCGCATGCGCCAGACGGCCGTGTGGTTTTTGGCGAAAGGGTTGCTGCTGCTGTGTTGCGGGCCGCCTTTGCTAGCCGGTGTGAAATCATTGTTGACTTTCGGATGACTGAGCAGCGCTTTAATGCCTGCGGTGATGGCGTTGCCTTCATCCGGCGAAGCGTTTTGGTCGCCCAGAATAACGAATGAGTCATTTGCTTTCAATGCACCACGCGTTCCTTTGTCATCATAAATATAAGCGCCCTGTTCTCCGCTGATGTAATCTTTCCAAAACCGGATCTCATCGTGATTGCGTTTGCCATTACGGTCCTCAGGTCCGTCGAATGTTGGCGGAGTGGGGTGGCTGGCTAAGACGTGGATCGTCTTATTGCCTGCTTTGATCGGAATATCCCAATGCGATTTGGAAGAAAGCGGAAACTGCTGCCAGGCTTCGGGTGCATACCAATCGCTGTTATCAGGTTTTTTGGTTTGCAATGCTCCCGGCATGTCTTTCCATTTGAAGTTTTGAAAGGTCCGCACTTGCGTCATATCAATAGGATATTTTGATAAGAGCACCATTCCATATTGTCCCGGATACAATCCATAACCCCACGCATCCGCACCAAACTGCTCGGCTTTCCCATTGTTGTCCAGATCAAACGGACTCGGTTGTCCCGTGTTGACGGTCGAATAATAGCAATAAGGATAATCAATGGCTTTTTGCCCCTCCGAATCAATGTTCAGGTAAGCTTTGACAAATTGCAGAATGCCCTGACTCGGATCTTTAACATAATCAAATTCATTGAGCAGGATCACGTCCGGACGGACCGTTTTAATGATCCGGGCAATGTTGTGGATTTGCGCGTTGCTGCCGGAAGCCAGTTCCTTAATCAGCACTTGTTCAGAAATATCTTTGGTGCCTTTTGGAACATAGTTTTCTGCTTCCATGCTCACATTATAGGTTGCAAATGTGAGTTCAGAAGGTGTGTTGGTTTGGGCAAACAGCATGCTTGGAATTAATAGGGCAATGGAAAGGAATATGGTTTTCATTTTTTGAATTTAGTCAAATATCGATTGTGGGTCAAAGTAAACAAGCCGCCTCATTGCTGAAACGGCTTGTTCTATATTTAATGATTTGATAACGGCTTTCAATGAAAGAAATCTTTCATTTTATCAAAAAATCCTTTTTCATTTTTCCCCGGTTTCGGTTGGAAGTTCGGCGAATGACGCAGTGATTCCAATGTTTCACGTTCGTCGGAAGTCAGTTGCTGCGGCGTCCAGACATTGATGTGAACCAGTTGATCGCCTTTGCCATAACCATTCAAATCTTTGATTCCTTTGCCTTTTAAACGCAGGATTTTTCCAGCCTGGGTTCCGGATTCAATGTTGATTCTTGCTTTTCCGTCAATCGTTGGGATCTCTGTTGATGTCCCCAAAGTTGCGTCGATGAAGCTTAAATGCATGTCAAAAACAATGTTGTTCCCATCGCGTTTCAACTGCGCATCCTCTTCTTCCTCAATCACAATCAGCAAATCTCCTGCAACGCCACCGCGTGTAGGCACATTTCCTTTGCCCGACATGGATAGTTGCATTCCTTCCGCCACACCGCCCGGAATGTTAAGCGTGATCAGGTCGTCTTGCAGCAATCTTCCCTCTCCGGCGCATGAGTCGCAGCGTTCGCTGATGATCTTGCCGTCGCCGTTACAAGTTGGGCAAGTGCTCGTAGAAACCATCTGGCCAAGCATTGTGCTCACGACCTTTCTAACCTGACCTGTTCCGTTACAAGAATTACAGTTGGTAAGCGAAGTGCCGTTTTTGGCACCGTTACCACCGCAGGTGTTGCAAGTAACGTGTCTTTTAACTTTTATTTTTTTCTCAACACCGTTTGCGACTTCTTCCAGGTTCAATTTCAGCTTGATTCTCAAATCAGAACCTTTGCGAACCCTGCGTCCGCCGCCACCGCCAGTGCGTCCGAAAATGTCACCAAATGGACTGCTATCACCGAAAATATCACCGAATTGGGAGAAAATGTCATCCATTGTAAACCCGCCGCCGTTGAAACCGCCGGCGCCAGCTCCGGCACCGCCTACACCCGCATGACCATATTGGTCGTAACGTGCACGTTTGTTTTCATCGCTCAGGATGCTGTACGCTTCCGCCGCTTCCTTAAACTTGTCTTCCGCAGTGGGATCATCCGGATTTTTGTCCGGGTGAAATTTAATCGCCAGCTTGCGATATGCTTTCTTAATGTCGTCAGCCGCTGCGCCGCGATCTACGCCGAGGATTTCGTAGTAATCTCTTTTCTTTGCCATTTTTTGTTGCTAAAAATTAAGCTCCTACGATCACTTTCGCGTAACGTATCACTTTGTCGTTAAGATAATATCCCTTTTCAATCTCGTCAATCACCTTACCTTTAAGATCTTCCGACGGCGCAGGGAATTGCGCAATAGACTCGTGCAATTCAGCATCGAAGGTTTCTCCCTTGGATGCCATTGGTTTAAGTCCTTTTGCTTCAAGCGTTTTATAAAGCTTTGTATAAATTAAATCAACACCTTCTTTTAATGCGTCAATTTCAGATGAAGATTCGAAAGAGACTTTTGCACGCTCGAAATCGTCAACAATTGGCAAAATAACCTTTACCATGTCTGCACTCGCGCCAGAAATCATTTCCAGTTTTTCTTTTGCAGTGCGGCGACGGAAGTTTTCGAAGTCGGCATATAAACGAATGTATTTGTCTTTCAGCTCACCGATCTCAATTTTAGCCTCTTCGAGTGAGTCTTTTGCTGCTGGTGATTCATTCAAAATCTCTTTTCCAGCATTGTCCAATGGAACAGAATTAGTTGCAATCGTTTCTTCGTTGTCTGTATTGTCAGCCCCGAGCGGCGCAGTTTCTTCGTTCATTTCGTAATTTTTGTCTTGATCTATGTTGGATTCGATATTTTCAGGCATAATTCTAAATGATATTGTGACGTTTTAATCAACCCATTAGACCCTAAATTATTTTGCCAGGCCTAAAATACTGACAAGATGGCATTTTACAATCAATTCGTAACTTTGTGTAATGACAGCAGAAGATCTTGTACGGCAGCAGCGGAGTCAGTTTATCAAGGCGAAAGCATTGGAGGCGGGGTTCGATTTCTGTGGCATTTCGAAAGCAAATTTTCTGGAAGAAGAAGCGCCGCGGCTCGAAAACTGGCTTAAAAAGAACCATAATGGTGCAATGGGTTATATGGCCAACCATTTTGACAAAAGGCTTGATCCCAGAAAGCTTGTCGACGGCGCCAGGAGCGTCATATCCGTTCTCCTTAATTACTATCCCGAACAAAGATTGCCCGAAGGTCCGGAGGATCTGAAACTTTCCAAATACGCTTACGGAACCGATTATCACTTTGTATTAAAGGAAAAGCTGGGTCAGTTGCTTTTCGCGATCCAGGAGGAAATCGGGGAGGTGAGTGGCCGGATTTTCGTGGATTCTGCGCCGGTTATGGACAAAGTTTGGGCTGCAAAAAGTGGTTTGGGCTGGGTTGGAAAGCATTCCAATTTGCTCAACAGGGACATGGGCAGCTTCTTTTTCATTGGTGAAATCATCTGCGATCTCGATCTTTCCTACGACGGAGCAGTTCAGGATTACTGCGGCACCTGCACGCGATGTCTGGACGCATGCCCCACTGATGCCATTACGGAGCCTTTCGTTGTGGATGGCAGCAAATGCATCAGTTATTACACCATTGAACTCAAAGAAGCCATTCCCGAAGAAGCGCAGGGAAAAATGGAAAACTGGATCTTTGGCTGTGACATTTGCCAGGATGTATGCCCGTGGAACCGGTTTGCCAAGCCGCACACCACCAAAGAATTTAACTTGCCCGAAAATCTGACAGGCTTCACAAACTCCGATTGGCAGGAAATTACAGAAGACGTTTTCCGCGAATTGTTCCGGCGCTCGCCCATTAAGCGTACAAAATATGAAGGTTTGAAGCGCAACGTCGAATTTATTCTATCATCCAGATAAAAAAGCACAATTATTTCCGAAAGATCTTATATTTGAACCGGGAGGCCCGCCCGGGAAGTTCCCGCCAATGACTGAATAAAACGCTCTTTTTATGAGAAAGCAATCTGTCAATTTTTGGGCCGTGCTTGTTTGTGTGGTGTTAGGTCAGGTCATACCAGCATTATGGTATACCATCTTTTCTGACCAATGGATGGCTTTAAATGGCTTTACTGTTGCGCAACTCAATGCGGGAACGACTCCGTTTCAATATCTTGCCAGCATTGTTTCATCTGCCTTAATGGCCCTCACATTGGCGTGGGTATTTATCAAAATCCCGGTAAAGTCACTCGCTTCCGGTCTGACGATCGGCCTGCTTTTCGGCTTCGTGTTCGTTTTCCTCGAAATCGTCGTCAAAGATATGTTCTCCATGCGGCCTCTTATGCTCTCGTTTATAGATGGAGGTGTAAGCGTAATTGTGTACGCAATTACCGGTTCCATTCTGGGTGCGTGGCGCAAATACGATTAGCCGCAGGCTTTCCTTTGCAACTTCCTTCTTGCAATAATACTAGTTGCATCCGTGAAATTGGCGTGCAGCGCTGCACGGCGACGCTTTAACAATTCTAATATTTGGCTGCCAGCATTCGCTAAGTTCTCCAATTCTTCAAATATGCGGAAATGCCCTTTACAGGATTGTGTTTCGAGCACGCAAAAAATACGACACGCAATTAATAATTGTTGAACCGACAAATAATATTTCTTTTTGTGTCATTAATATCACTTTAACGACTTCTTATGGTGAAAAAGGCAAAATATTAGTTTAGTGCAATTAAATTTGGCCAAATAAATTGTTTGTGTTCTTTATTAATTATAAATTTCATAAAAATTCAAAGAAACCCAGATTGACCTATGAAAAGAAGTGTACTTCGTATGCTGCTCATGCTTCTTGCAGCGGCATCTTTTACTTTACCATCTTACGCCCAGGACCGGCAAGTTACCGGGAAGGTCAGTGATGAGAATGGTGCAGGATTACCTGGCGCCAACGTTCTCGTTAAGGGAACCACACGGGGAACAACATCAGATGCAGACGGCGGTTTTTCAATTGCAGTTTCTCCATCAGGAACCACACTTATTATTTCTTCCGTCGGTTACACATCAAAAGAAGTGAGCGTAACGGGCGCGATGACAACGGTGCAGGTGAGCCTCGAGCCGGATGTGCGAAATTTGGGTGAGGTTGTGGTAACCGCACTCGGAATCGAGAGAAGTGCAAAGTCGCTGACTTATGCGACGCAGCAAATTGCCGGAAAACAGCTTACCGACGTCCGTGATGCCAACTTCGTAAACACGCTGTCCGGTAAAGTGGCCGGGATTGTGGTAACACAAGGTTCAAGCGGTCCGGGATCTGCAACGCGTGTCGTGCTTCGCGGAAACCGTTCTATCAGTGGAAATAACAATGCATTGTTTGTAGTAGACGGCGTTCCTATTGATAACACGGTTCAGGGTCAGGTTGGAAATGACTTTGGCGGAACAAACGGCAGTGACGGTGCGTCGAACATTAACCCAGACGACATTGAATCAATGAACGTGTTGAAGGGAGCAGCTGCATCGGCCCTTTATGGTAGCCGCGCTGCAAACGGTGTGGTGATGATTACGACCAAAAGAGGCAAGGCAGGCGCAGTAACTGCGAATATCAATTCAGGTGTTGTGGTTGAAAATCCTTTTCTACTTCCGCAATTTCAAAATACTTACGGACAGGGAGCGGGTGGAACAACTTCCAACTCATATGGCAGCTGGGGTCCTGCTACAACGACTTTTCCTGACAATGTGAAGAACTTCTTCCGTACAGGCGTGTCAACCAACAATTCTTTTGGGATTTCGGCAGGAACGGACAAGGTTCAGACTTATACATCTTATGCATATAACGGTGTGCAAGGCATTGTTCCAAACAACAGCTTGCAGCGTCATACATTTAATGTGCGCATTGGAACGCAGTTGACCAAACGTTTTTCAACGGATGCAAAAATCACTTACGTAAACCAGGACATCAAAAACAAGCCTAAGTCTGGCGAAGAAAGCGGTTTGGTGATGAATGTTTACAAAGTGCCTAGAAGTGTTGATTTGAATACTTACAAAGAATATGAAGATGAAGCTGGCGAGCCAACTTACTGGACGTCCTCTTCTATCTATATGAACCCTTACTGGACCATGAACAAGACTTCGGACGATGAAAAACGTAACCGGATTACTGCGCTTGGTTCTGCAAAATATAACCTGACCGACTGGCTTAACATTCAAGGCCGGATCAGCTACGACCGTTACGACGACCGCATCAACAGAAGCTGGGCTAACCGCACATTGCTTTTCGCAGGCCCGGGTGGTTCTTATCAGGATTTTTCGGTCGCGATTCTTGAAAAAAACCTTGACGTAATCGTTTCGGGAAATAACAAGATCGGTGAGAATTTTGCTTTGACTTACAACTTTGGTGCTGGACAAACTTACAAGCGTTATTCACAAGTGGGTGGCAATGCGAATGGTTTGCTGGTGCCTAACAAGTTTGACCTTTCGTTTGCGTCAACATTATCGCAGATCGCCAATTTCAATGAAAAAGAATTGCATTACGTTTTTGGAACTGCATCGTTCTCCTACAAAGATTTCTTCACAGTGGATGCTGCTGCAAGAAATGACTGGTCGTCAACATTGCCGAAACCTTACTCGTTCTTCTATCCGTCATTTGGTGCTAATTTGATCCTTTCAGAAGCATTTCAATTGCCGAGTGTGATCAGTTTTGCCAAACTTCGCGGATCATGGGCGCAGGTGGGTAATGACACAGATCCTTATTTG
Organism: Dyadobacter sp. CY326; assembly: GCF_021390515.1. Classification (GTDB taxonomy): domain Bacteria; phylum Bacteroidota; class Bacteroidia; order Cytophagales; family Spirosomataceae; genus Dyadobacter. The sequence continues at coordinate 426,826 of NZ_JAJUXI010000007.1, read as the reverse complement.
CTGTCGCAAACTTATACATTTACCCAAGGCGGAACAGGCGGTTACGTTTATCGTGACCCAACTCAGCCTGCTACAAATCTGAAACCGGAAATTTCTTCTTCTACGGAATTCGGGCTTGACCTGCGTTTGTTCGGCGGGAAACTGGGTGTGGATGTGACTTATTACAACTCCAACACAGTCAACCAGTTGCTTTCACTTTCATTGGCACCAGCTTCTGGTTTCTCTCAGCAATTTATCAATGCTGGTAAAATCAATAATAAAGGTTTCGAGCTTTCTGTTACTGCGAAGGCAGTGAAAACGGATAACTTCAGCTGGGATGTAACATTGAATTTGGCCAAAAATAAAAATAAAATTGTTAGGCTAGATCCAAACGTAAAACGTGCATTCCTGGGCGGCGGCGGATTTGGTCGTACATCAACGCCGGTTGTAGAAGAGGGCGGTTCTTATGGTGACATGATCGCGCAGCGCTGGATGAGAGATGCGCAGGGAAGATTGGTTGTCACTGCGCCGGACACAGCGGGTAACAATGGTGGAAAGCCTGTTGTAAGCAAGGAAAATGAGTATATCGGAAACTTTAACCCTAAGCTTACTGCCGGTTTGAATAACTCTTTCACCTACAAACGCTTCACAGCAAGCTTCCTGATCGACGGCCGCTTCGGCGGAGTAATGACCTCAGGAACAGCGGCTAACCTTGCATTTGATGGAACGGGAGACTTCACAACGGATCACCGCGAAGGCGGATGGATTTTGCCAGGCGTAACTTCGTCAGGAGAAGCCAACACTTCACCGATCAATGCTGAAACATTCTGGACGACAGTTTCAGGCGGTCGTTATTCGTGGGGTGAGTTCTTCACTTATTCTGCAACCAATGTTCGTTTGAGAGAGTTGAGCGTGGGTTATGAAATTCCAACTGGCTCAGGCTTCTTTATCAAATCGGCAAGACTGTCATTCGTAGCGCGTAACTTGTTCTTCCTTTACAGAGGTTCTTCAATCCTTGACATTCCAGGTGTGAAAAAACGCAAGCTGCCGTTTGACCCGGATGTGAATTTGGGTGCCGGTAACTTCCAGGGAATTGAATACGGAAACCTTCCTTCCACAAGAACAATCGGATTAAACCTGAAACTAGGATTTTAGTAAAAACCACTTCTTTCGATAACAAAATGAGCATTTCAAATAAATATAAAAAACTTGCATTAGCCGGAATGGTCCTCGGCTCGGCGGGTCTTATGCAGGCCTGTACTGGTGATTTTGAAGAGATGAATACGAGCAAGACGAAGCTCACCACGCTGACAGAGGATGAACTGCCGTTCCTTTTCTCGCGTGCGGAGCAGCAGGCGTCTTACCAAAGCGGAACTTACCAGATCGCGCAAAATCTCTTCGCGGACCTTTATGCCCAGTATTTCGCAACGTCGGCCACTTACTTTCCTTCCGATCGTTATGTGATGCGTTTTGACTGGCTGACTGGTCACTGGAATCCGATTTACACGCAGGTGGTGCCTCAGCTGAAAACGCTTTTCGAACAAACTGACCCTAACTCTGCCGAATATGCGCTTGCAAATGTAATGTGGGTTTATGCATTTCACAGGCTGACGGATTACTATGGCCCAATCCCGTATTTTGATGCAGGTAAGCCAGCGATTAGTGTTAAATATGACGCGCAAGCAGACATTTACAAAGATTTCTTTGTTCGTCTGGATGCGGCCAACACAGCTTTAAAGGCGAATGCTGCGGCGAAACCTTACGGAACGTTCGACTTGATCTATGCAGGTGATGTTGCAAAATGGATCAAATTTACCAACACATTGCGCCTTCGTCTGGCATTGCGGATTTCGAAAGTGGATCCGGCAGAAGCCAAAAAACAAGCCGAGGCTGCTTATGCTGCTGGTGTGATGACAGAAATTACTGACGACGCCTACATGGTTAAAAAGCTTGTCGGAGATGATGGAAACGGGCTTAGCCGCATTGCCGTATGGAATGAGTTCCGTATGAGTGCTTCCATGGAGTCTGTATTGAAAGGTTACCAGGATCCTCGGATCGGGATTTACTTCCAGCCCGCGACAACTACAAAAACATACGATGGCTTGCGAAACGGACTTAGCCCAACACAGCTCGCACTTCCTAAAAACCTGAACAACGACAACTCAAACGTGGGAACGCGCTGGGTGACCGGATCAGGAGCTGCGTGGGACACCAAATTTGAAACGCCACAGGATATCATGCATACAGCAGAAGCATATTTTCTTCGTGCAGAAGGTGCTTTGAATGGATGGAACATGGGTGGAACGCCAAAGGATTTGTATGAAAAAGGCATCGCAGCTTCTATGGCGCAGTGGGGCCTTACCGGTGCAGCAGTGACTGCATATATCAATAGTCCTGCAAAACCTGTTGCTCCTGGCGATCAGCAGAATTCACCAGCATTGTCTGATGTGTCTATCAAATGGGACGAAGCTGCAACAGCTGCTGTAAAACGTGAGAAAATCGGAACGCAAAAATGGCTGGCCTTATATCCGGATGGAATCGAAGCGTGGGCTGAATACAGAAGAACGCGTTATCCTAAACTTTATCCGGTGGTAAACTCTGAAAATGAGGATGTGCCAGCAGGAGCAGTTTTGAGAAGGATTCCATTCATTACAGCAGAAAAAGAAACAAACAAAGCAGCCGTTGAGGCAGCTGTCCAGTTATTGGGTGGTCCCGACAAAGCAAGCACGCCGTTATGGTGGGATAAAAACTGATCGGTCAAATGTGCTAATATTGAGCAAAAAGGCGGGCGCTATGCCTGCCTTTTTGTTATAGGAAGTAATCCTTTCTTTTGTAATAAAATCAGCAGGAATCATAATGAAAAATAGCCGCGCTCTCCTCTTCCTCACATTCCTGATTGCCTCGTGCCAATCAAAGGACACGCTTTACACATCGCTTGAATCCAGTGAGACAGGCATTAATTTCAATAACTTCATCGACGAAGACGCGACGAACAATGTTCTCGAATACGGTTATTTTTATAATGGAGGAGGCGTTGCAGCAGCCGATTTTAACAATGACGGGCTTGTTGACCTTTATTTCACCGGAAATATGGTGGCCAATAAACTCTATTTGAACAAAGGAGAATTGGAATTTGAAGATGTTTCGGAGAAGTCGGGAACCGCATTGAATGAAGGATGGAAAACGGGCGTTTCGGTGGTGGATATCAATGACGACGGCTGGATTGACATTTACGTGTGCCGGGCCGGCGCGCAGGACCCGCGACTGAGGAGCAAGCTTTTGTATATTAACAATGGTAAAACAGCAGATGGCATACCTACATTCACCGAAAAGTCTGCTGAATATGGACTCGATGATAAATCTTACACCACCCAATCCGTCTTTTTCGATTACGACCGCGATGGCGACACCGATTGTTTTTTGCTCAATCATTCCGTACAAAAATATGCTGGTTTCAGCAACTTGCTAGGCAGTTACCGCGAGCAGCGCAATGAAGCTTACGGCAATAAATTACTTCGCAATGATGCCGGTAAATATGTCAATGTCACCGATTCGTCGGGCATAGTTTCAAACGTATTGAGCTTTGGGTTAGGCATTAATGTCAGCGATTTCAATGATGACGGCTGGCAGGACATTTACATTTCCAATGACTATAACGAGAACGATTATCTCTATCTCAATCAAAAAAACGGCAAATTCAAAGAAGTGATCCGTGAAGCAACCGGTCACGTTTCCCTTTATTCCATGGGAACCGACGCTGCCGATCTGAACAATGACGGCCTCGTTGACATTCTGACGCTCGACATGCTGCCTGCTTCCAACGAACGCCTCAAACTTACGGCCGGAGACGATAATTACGACAAATATCAGCAGCTGCTGCGCGCGGGCTTTCACGAGCAGACCATGCGTAATATGCTGCAACTGAACAATGGCGTTAATGCGAATGGTGTGCCCGTTTTCTCTGAAATTGGCCAGCTGGCGGGCGTTTCGAACACGGATTGGAGTTGGGCTGCGCTAATGGGAGATTTTGACAACGATGGCTGGAAAGACATTTTCGTTTCTAATGGTTATGCCCGCGATTACACCAATATGGAGTTTTTGAAATACTCAACGGATGTTCAGGTGAAGGCCGGACAGGGAGGAAAGGCACCAAATCAAATGGAGATCATTGCCGAAATGCCGCCTATTAATGAACCCGATTTTATTTTCCAAAATCAAAAAGGACTAACTTTCACCAAGAAGATCGCCGAATGGGGATTTGAAAAAACAAACCAGTCCAACGGCGCAGTTTACGCCGACCTCGATAATGACGGCGACCTCGACATTGTGACAAATAATGTGAATCAAAAAGCCTTCGTTTATAAAAACAATGCAGAAACCAAGCTGAAAGCGAACTTCTTGAAAGTAAAACTGGAATCGCCTAGATACGCATATCTGGCAGGAGCGAAACTGACATTATATTCTGATTCGCTTACACAAACGGAACATTTTATGCCCGTGCGTGGATTTCAGTCTGCGCAATGGGATCAGGTGCATTTCGGTTTAGGCAAGGACAGCAAGATAGATTCGCTCCGTGTGACCTGGGCGGATGGAAGCCAGCAAGTGCTAAAAAGTCCTGCAATTAACAAGTCGTTGACCGTCAAATATTCGGATGCCAAAAAAGGCGCTGACGTTCCTTTCATCAAGTCGCCAACTTATTGGGAGCCAGCTGCAAATGTTGACTTTACCCACATTGAAGACCAGCGCAATGATTTCCGCATTCAGACATTGCTGCCTAATATGCTCAGTTACAACGGTCCCAAAATCGCACAAAAGGACATTAACGGCGATGGGATGGATGACTTTTACATTGGCGGCGCCAGAGGACAGGCCGGAAGCCTGTTTCTCAGCCAAAACGGGCAATTTGTTAAATCTCAACAACCGGAATTTGAAGGAGATGCGGCATATGAAGATGCCGATGCAGCCTTTCTCGATGCGGATGGCGACGGGGACGAGGATTTGCTGATTGTCAGTGCTGGTTATGAGCTCAATCCGGAAGATCCGTTGCTAATTCCTCGCCTGTACACCAATGCGAACGGCTTATTCAGAAGGACTTCTTTCCCGAAAATTGCATCTAATGCAGGCACAATAGCCGTTTCGGACACAGATCACGATGGCGACCTCGACGTCTTTTTGGGCGTACGCGTTACGCCAGGGCGCTTTCCCAAAAGTGCTGGCGGCTTTTTATTTACCAATGATGGCAAAGGGAATTTCACGGATAAAACGCAGGACATTGCTCCGCAGCTTAGCAATGCAGGAATGGTAACCGACGCAGTTTTTGAAGATCTGGACAAAGACGGATTTCCCGAATTGGTCGTTACAGCCGACTGGATGCCTGTTCAGGTTTTTAATAATAACGCGGGCAAACTTTCCAATGCAAGCGAAGCAAGAGGAACAGCCGCATTGAATGGCTGCTGGAATGTGATCAAACCGGCTGATCTGGATCAGGATGGCGATATAGATTTTGTTGTAGGCAACATGGGCAGCAACTGGCAGTGGAATGTCACTTCGCCATCCGGACTTTCCATGTATGCAGCAGATTATGACAATTTGAACAGGATTGTGCCGGTTATCGCCGTAACGGAAGGCGGCGTGGAAATGCCTTATGCAAGCCGTGACGAGCTTTTGGATCAGGTGCCGTCGCTCAAAAAGAAATACACGAATTACGTAAAATATTCCAAAGCAACATTGGCCGAGATATTCCCCGAAGAAAAACTAAAAAGCGCACAAAAGCTTTCTGCCAAAGTTTTTCAAAGCGGTATTCTTGAAAACGCGAATGGAAAGCTTGTTTTCCATGCCTTACCTGTGGAAGCACAATTCGCCCCTGTCTTCGCCATTTCACTTTTTGATGTGAATGCAGATGGTAAATCTGACCTGATCCTGGGCGGAAATCTTACAAAAACACGCGTGCGCATGGGCAGAAATGATGCAAGTCTCGTGCAGGTGTTTTTGAATAAAGGCAACCTGGCATTTGAGTATGTTCCCCAGTCCCGCAGCGGACTTTACATCACAGGAGAAGTGCGCGATCTGGCGATTGTCAATGCCGGCACAGAGACGTTTCTGCTTGGCGCTATCAACAATTCAAAATTGGTGTCTTACAAATTCCACAAATCGCTCCTCGTCAAAAAGTAACCGTATTTGAACTTAAACTGCACAATTTACGGGCACCTACACTATAACTTTGCAGTTATTAAAATGGATTCCTCTCTTATAAAAATTACGTTAGAAAAATAAATATCCCCATCTTCTTTATTAAAATTATTTAATTAACAGATAACTTAGGATATTTGTCGCTCCGCTGCTTACGCTTGCGTAATCTTCGGCAGATACCAATTTTAACGTAATTTTAATGTACCAATTTATCCTAACTATGAAAGAAAAGCTATCTAAAAGCCGTTCAAGGGGATTGTTTCCGCTTGGGCTTTTTCTGCTATTCGCTTCGTTGTCAGCCTTCGCACAAGACAGGACGATAACAGGTAAAGTGTCAGATGAGAAGGACCAGGGCCTTCCTGGTGTAGCTGTGACGGTGAAAGGTTCTACAAGAGGAACCAATGCAGATGCGGAAGGAAATTATTCCGTTTCGGGGGTTAAGGATACGGACGTGCTGGTGTTCAGCTCCATCGGGTATTTGAAGCAGGAAGTAAGTGTGGGAACCAGAAGCACAGTGGATGTGAAGATGGCTCCTGACGTTGCAAATCTCGAAGAAGTTGTGGTAACAGCACTTGGTATTTCCAAGGAATCCAGAAAACTGGGTTATGCGGTGACCACGATTGGCGGTGAAGTGATGACCCGGGCGCGCGAAACGAATGTTGCCAACTCACTGGCAGGTCGCGTGGCAGGTTTGAACGTAAAAGGAACAAGCGGCGGCCCAGGTGGAACAGCCAAAATCCTCATGCGCGGTATGCCCAGTATGAACTCTGGCGGCTCGCCATTGATCGTGATTAATGGTGTTCCGATGGACAACACGCAGCGCGGAAGTGCGGGAGAATGGGGTGGCGCTGATGGCGGAGACGGAATTGGAAATCTTAACCCGGACGACATTGAGTCTATGACCGTACTGAAAGGACAGGCTGCATCCGCATTGTTTGGTGCAAGGGCTTCCAACGGGGTTATTTTGATCAAAACAAAAGCAGGTAAAAAAGGAGATTTTTCAGTCGATTACAACCTGAACTACTCCATGGATCAGCCACGCGATATGACTGATTTTCAATATGTTTATGGTCAGGGCATTGGTGGCGCAAAACCAACAACGGCTGCATTGGCACAACAAACTGCAAGGATGAGCTGGGGCGCAAGACTGGACGGCTCGCAAGTGATCCAGTTTGACGGAAACAATTACGCATATTCCGCACAGCGAGACAATGTGAAGAATTTTTACCGCACAGGTTCCAACTTCACAAACAGCGTTTCTGTAACCAAAGGCGGCGATAACGGATCGTTCAGGTTATCGGTTGCGAATCTGGACACGAAGTCGATCATTGAAAACAGCGGCTTAGGAAGAAAAACGATCAACCTGACGGCAGATCAGAACATTACCAAGAAGCTGAGCGTGAATGTGATGGCCAATTATATCAATGAAAAAGTCAAAGCCAAGCCGGTTTTGAGTGATGGCCCGATGAACGCCAATAACGGAATGTTCCTGGCAACCAACATTGATCAGCGCATTTTGTCTCCGGGTTACAACACAACCACGGGCAAAGAGATCGTTTTCAGTGATGATGAATATGTTACCAATCCTTATTTTGTTACAAATCAGTTTGTTAACGATGTTACAAGAAAGCGCTTGATCTCAGCTTTGGCCGTAAAATACCAGTTTACAGACTGGCTTTACGCGCAGGCAAGAATGGGTTATGACAATGCAAATGATCGCATTTTCAAAGTTACACCATGGGGAACGGGCTTTTCGAATGCAGGAAAAGGCGGTTTGGATGAATTGTCCAATGCGCAGCGTTCGGAGCTGAATGTGGATGGGTTAATCGGTTTCAGCAAGGAATTCGGAAGTGATTTTAGCGTTGATGCGATCGCGGGAGCGAACCTTAGAAAAAACCAGTATGAAAAAGTGCAGATTGGCGGCAGCCCGTTCGTGCTTCCTTATTTGTACAGCTGGAACAACGTCGTGAATTTCAACCGGAATTACGAAGTGACCAACACAGAAGTGCAGTCGGCTTACTACAACGTTGATTTGGGTTATAAAGACATTTTGAACCTGAGCACAACGGGACGTTATGACACATATTCAACATTGCCAAGCGCAGCAAGAAGCATTTTCACACCATCGGTTACGGGATCATTCATCTTTACCGACATTGCAAGCATTCCTGAGCTGAGCTTCGGGAAAGTTCGTGCATCATATGCCCGCACAAGTGGTGAACCTGCAACGGCTTATGGAACAGCGATTTACTATGGTGTCGGCAATGCATTCAACGGTGTGGCAACAGGAAATTTCAGTGACGAGCTTCCAAACTTGTTCCTGAAACCATTTACCAAAAGCGAAGTAGAATTTGGTCTTGAATTGAAATTCTTCGGCAGCCGTCTGGGATTGGATCTTGCTTATTATGATCAAAAAACAAAAAATGAAATCATGCCTGCCAATTACAGCAGCGCAACAGGTTATGTAAGAGGTGTGGTGGGAACAGGTTCGGTTCAAAACCGCGGGCTTGAATTAATGTTGACAGGCTCTCCGGTAAGAACTACGAAATTCGACTGGAATGTGTCTTTCAACCTCACATCAGTTAAAAACAAGATCCTGAGCACAGATGCTGACAGCAACCAGATCACTTTGGGATCTAACCGTGCAACATTGGGTAATGCGGTTACTGCGTTCGTAGTGGGCGAGGCCGGACCACAGATCCGCGCTTACGATTACAAATATGCAGGCAATGGCCAGATCGTCGTGGACGCGTCAGGCTTGCCGGTTCGTGGTGATTTGAAAAGCTACGGAACTGTTTTGCCAACGCTGTATGGTGGTTTGAATAACGACCTTCGCTTCGGAGACATTAACCTTTCCTTCCTGTTTGACTACAATTTTGGCAACAAAATCCTTTCCGCAACTGAAAACTACGCATACAGACGTGGTTTGCATCAGGCAACATTGGAAGGACGCGAATCGGGAATTACGACAGGAGTTTCCGAGTCGGGAGCTGCCAACACGGTCACTGCAACAGCACAGGCATATTACACGGCACTTGCCAACAATGTAACCGGTTTAAGCGTTGTAGACGGTGATTTCATCAAGCTGCGCCAAATCACGCTTGGCTACAACATTCCCGCAAGAGTTGTTGAAAAATGGCCTTTGATCCGTGCGGTAAACATTTCTCTGGTTTCCAGAAACTTGTTTTACGTGATGAAGAAATCCAAAAATATTGACCCGGAAGCGACTTTCGGAGCAAACCTGAGATACGCTGGTATCGAAGGGACCAGTTTACCTGCAACCCGTAATTATGGTGTGAACGTAAACTTCAAGTTTAAATGAAAAGCAATATGAAAAAGAGACTGTTATCCATAATAATACTGGCGGGCTTGCTTCCATTGTCTTGTACAGACGATTTTGACGCACTAAACACCGACCCAACAAAAGCATCCGGCGAGAGTTTTGATGCGAATCTGCTGCTGCCATCGGTTCAATACAATCACGTAGCCGCAACGGCAGGCTATAATGGCGGAATTTTGTTCCAAAGCATGTGGGTGCAATTGTTGGCTTCCACCACATCCGGTGCAGCCAATTACTATTCCAATGGGGACAAATATGTTATTTCCAGCAATACAAACTCCTACTTGGCCAGCACCTGGAACACGGATTTTCGTGCAGCCAGCCTTGCTTACGAGATGGAACAGCTTACGAAAGACAAACCTGCGTTGGCCAACCTGATGAACATTGCGATCATTATGCAGGTGCAAACAATTGCAACCATCTCCGACACTTATGGAGACGTGCCCTATACAGAAGCATTGCAGGCAAAATCCGGCATCACGCTTCCGGCATATGACACGCAGGAATCCATTTACAAATCATTGCTTAGCCGTCTGGAAACGGCAACGGCAGCATTGAGCGCTGACGCTGCACTTCCTACGAATGATGCATTCGCAGGTTACAAAGGCGATGTTACCAAATGGAAGAAATACGGTTACTCGCTCATGCTAAAACTGGCCATGCGTTTGACAAAGGCAGACCCGGCAACGGCAAAAACTTACGCAGAAAAAGCAGCGGCAGGCGGCACATTTGCGAGCGTTGCAGATGATGCATATGTTGTAATGGACGATGCGAACGGCTATACAAATGGATACGGAGCAGCTTTGTCCACCCCGGCTGACATTTATCAGGTGAGATGGAGCAAGACATTGATCGACTATCTGCAAGCAAACAATGACCCGCGTTTGGGTAAAATTGCCGAGGTTCCAGCGGCAGGTCTTACAGCCAATCAGGAGTTTACAAATCCAGGCAACTCGGCGCCCGCAGTGCAATTGGGACTTCCAAATGGCTACGACATGAATGGTGGCGCAACCGATATCACTGCAACAGCGGGTTACCCCGGCGGAACAGGAACAGGCGCAAATGTGACGCCGATCGGCAAATATTCACGTCCCGTGGCAGCATTCCGTGCGAGAAGCGCACCGCTTTTTGTACTGACTTATGCTGAAACAGAATTGCTTCTTGCAGAGGCCGTGACGAGAGGTTATGCCGTTGGGGGAACTGCAGCAGCACATTATAAGAATGGTGTTTCGGCTGGCATTCAATCACTTGGCAGATATGGCGCAACGGTGGAAGTAACTGCGGCAACAGCCGATGCTTATGCAACTGCGCACCCGTTGGTGGCAGCCAATGCATTGAAACAAATTAATGAGCAGATCTGGGCAACAACGGGCATTTTGTTCAACTTCAACGAATCATGGAACAACTGGAAACGTTCAGGCTATCCTGAATTAAAGCCGGTTAATTATGTAGGCAACTTCTCAGGAGGCGCTATTCCAAGAAGGCAACCATATCCTACAACGGAAGCGACGCAAAACAGCGCCAACTACGGCGATGCAATCGGCAGACTTGCCAGCGGAGACAACTGGGTTTCGCGCGTTTGGTGGGACAAATAAAAAATAATATTAAAGCGGTAAGAAATGTAAATTTTCTTACCGCTTTCAAACAAATTGATTGCACTAAGTTTTAACTTCAACCTTTCGTTGAAGTTTTTTATTTTGCGTAATATCATCCTCTCTTAAACAGGCTCAATCGCTTAATGTATATACAAAAGCGCCTTCGTTACCTGATTTTTGTATTCGTTCTCACTGTCCATTTCACCGCGGTCAGAGCGCAGCAGCCATTGTTTCAATTGCTCCCTGCCAAGCAAACCGGCATTGCTTTCGCGAATATGATCAGCGAGGATGAAAAGCAGAATGTGATGTCCTACGAATACTTTTACAACGGCGGCGGCGTGGCGGTGGGTGACATTAACAACGATGGTTTTGAAGATCTTTTTTTCACTTCCAATATGGGGCCCAATAAGCTTTATCTCAATCTGGGAGCTGCAAAGGGCCAATCATTGAAATTCAAAGACATTACTTCGGCAGCGGCCAAAGGCCTGGAAGGCCGGAAAGGCGGCTGGAAAACGGGCGTTACCATGGCCGACGTCAACGGCGACGGCTTACTGGACATTCACATTTGCTACTCGGGCAAGGTTGAAGATGAGAAACGTAAAAATCAGCTCTTTATCAATCAGGGAAATCTCAAATTCCTGGAACAGGCGGCTCAATATGGCCTCGACAACATTAGTTACAGCACACAGGCAGCATTTTTTGATTACGATAATGATGGCGATCTGGATATGATGCTGTTGAATCATAGCGTCAAGAAAATTGACAATATGGAGCTCGCCAAATTCAAACAGGAAACGGATATGCTCGCGGGCAACAAGCTGTTTGAAAATAAAAACAATCATTTTGAAGAGGTTACCCAAAAATCAGGCATTCACCAATATCCATTGACGTTCGGGCTTGGAATGGCCATTGCCGACATTAACCAGGACGGCTGGCAGGACATTTACGTCACCAACGATTACAACGAATCGGATTATCTCTACATTAATAACCATAACGGAACATTCACGGATGTTACGCAGCAGTATTTCAGACATTTAGCCCAATTCTCAATGGGCGTTGACATTGCAGATTTCAACAACGACGGCTTGCCCGACGTCATGTCGCTCGACATGCTTCCCGAAGACAATCAGCGCCAGAAGTTGTTGCAATTGCAGGAAAATTACGAGGCATTCGAGCTGATGATGAGCCAGAAGCTGCACAAGCAATACATGCGCAACATGTTGCAGCTCAACAATGGCGACGGCACATTCAGTGAAATCGCGCAGTTTTCGGGCGTCTCGAACACGGATTGGAGTTGGAGCCCGCTGTTTGCCGATTTTGACAATGATGGTTATAAAGATCTTTTTGTCTCAAATGGTTATTTGCGCGATTACACCAATAAGGATTTTCTCAAATATTGGGGCGATTACAAAATCCGGCGCGCAGTCGATAAGGAGCCTTTTCAGCTGATGGACCTGATTAAGGCAATGCCTTCAACCAAGCTGATGAGTTATATTTTCCAAAATAGCAAGGATCTTACTTTTTCGAAAAAACAAACAGCATGGGGCCTGGAACATCCTGCGGTTTCAAGCGGGGCCGTTTACGCGGATCTGGACAACGACGGCGACCTGGATCTGGTGGTGAATAACATCAATGATCCCGCATTCATTTATCAAAGCATGAGCCGGGAGCAAGCAGGCAATGCCTGGTTTCAGATCAAACTGAATCAGGCCAATGCGAATAAAAACAGTGTTGGCGCCAAAGTTTATATCTATTCCAATGGCATTCAGCAATATCAGGAAGTGAATCCAAACCGGGGTTATCTGTCCTGCACGCCTACGCGGCTGCACTTTGGCGTGGAAAAAGCAACGAGCATTGATTCTCTAAAAGTGATCTGGCCCGATGGCGCGACACAGGTTTTGAAAGATTTAAAGACGAATCAATTGCTGGTTTTGGAAAAATCTGAAACCGCAAAATCAATCAACGCAATTGTTCAAAACAAACAAACGCCAATTTTCCAGCCTGCCGATATCGGCATTGCTTATCAGCATGAAGGCTTTAACGAAAACGATTTCAAGCGCCAGCCACTGATGCTTTCCATGTATTCGCAAACGGGCCCCATTGTAGCAAAAGGCGATGTTAATAAAGATGGATTGGAAGATATTTTTGTAAGCGGGGATCAGAATAAGCAAGCGAAGATCTGGATGCAGCAAACGGGCGGCACATTCACGGAACTGGCTGGTTTTGCTGTTGGCGATGAAAATATTTCCGCGGCAACCTGCGCCGTTTTCTTTGATGCAAATGGTGATGGTTTTGATGATCTGTATGTCGGAAAAGGCGGTTATTCCATGTTTGAGCCCAACACGATTTCATTGCAGGATGAAATGTATCTCAATGACGGGAAAGGCAAGCTTAACCTCTCCGTTTTGTCGCTTCCCAACCTGAAAGCAAGCAGCAAATCATGCGTGCGGCCTTTTGATTTTGATAAAGATGGTGACCTGGACCTGTTCATCGGCGGTCGCATCATTCCTGGGCGCTATCCCGAATCACCCGTTTCTTATTTGTTGCTTAATGATGGAAAAGGCGCTTATAAGGTCAAGGATTCGCCATTTTTCACCATTGGAATGGTTACGGATGCGCAATGGGCGAATCTGGACAATGATGGAAATGTGGAGTTGATCATCGTTGGAGAAATGATGCCGGTCAAAATATTTTCTTACAATGGAAAGGATTTTGATGACAAAACTTCGACGTTCTTTCAGAAGGAAGTTTCCGGATTTTGGTCTGCATTAAAAGTTGAGGATCTGGACGGAGACGGCAAGCAGGATCTGGTTTTGGGAAATATGGGTTTGAACACGCAGATTAAAGCATCGGAAAAGGAACCGGCAGAACTCTATTTTGCAGATTTTGACAAAAACGGCTCCATTGACCCATTTTTCAGCTTTTATGTCCAAGGCAAATCGTATCCATTCGTAAGCCGCGACGAGCTGAATGATCAGATTTATCCGATGCGCAAAAAATTTCCTTATTATAAGGATTACGCAAATGCGTCCATCACAAACATGTTTTCTCCCGAAGAACTGAGCAACGCCACAAAACTGGAAGTCACAGAAATGCGCTCCGTTTGCTTTATGAATAAAAATGGCGTTTTCGAAAAAGCAATCCTGCCCGTGCAGGCGCAATTTGCTCCCGTGTGCAACATTACATCAGCAGATTATAACAATGATGGACATAATGATCTGCTTTTGTTAGGAAATAAAACGGATAACCGCCTGAAAATCGGCAGCATGGATGCGAATTATGGCTGTCTGCTCGCCGGAGACGGAAAAGGCGGCTTTGCTTATGTGGCTCAGCCCGCTTCCGGATTGTCTGTTGTGGGTGACGTGAAGTCATGCGTGCAAATCAATGTCAACAAAAAGCCGCATTTGGTGATTGGTGCTTTTAACCAGCAGCTGCAATTTTATAAAACAGTAAAAAATTGAATCGTTTAATCTTAATGCTGGCTTTGCTGATCGGCCAGGCCGCGGTGGGGCAGAAGAAAAAAGTGGAGTTGAGCGCGCATTTGCAGCCCTCCGTTTTCGCTGTTACCATGGTCATGATCCACGATGTGGTGAATCCGCCTGCTGCAAGCCGCTTTTACACTTATTGTTTAATGGGCGCCTACGAAATCGTGGCCCAAAACAACAAGCAAATCACATCGCCAACGCAATTTATCCGCAGCATTGACCCGATCACAATCACGGCTGCGCCTGCTTACAATTATCAGATTGCAGCCCTTTACAGCATTCTGGAAACCGGTCGGCTCATTCTTCCGTCTGGTTATATGCTCGAAGAAGATCAGAAAAAGCTCATTATCAATTTATTGCGAGAAGGGCATAAGCAGCAAACCATTGATGCAGCCGTGGCCGCTGCACAGGAAGTTGCCAAAAAAATCGCAGCAAACGCGGCAACAGACGGTTATCTGAAACTCAGCACGCGCGTGCGCTATCGTCCCCAAAAGGGCGATGCATATTGGTTTCCGACACCACCGGGTTACATGGAAGGCGTTGAGCCGCATTGGAAAACCATCCGCCCAATGATGCTCGACACATGCAGCCAGTTTCCCCCCAAACCGCCCGTTGAATTCAGTAAAGACACCGCGAGTGCTTTCTATAAGCTTACGAAAGAGGTTTATGAAGTGGGTAAAAACCTGAATGAGCAACAACGCTTCATTGCTTCCTACTGGGACTGCAACCCGTTCGCTATCAACACTTCCGGGCATATGTCGATTGGTTTCAAAAAGATCAGTCCCGGCGGGCATTGGATGAACATTACGGGCATCGCCACTTCAAAGGCCGGTCTGGATCTGGATAAAGGCATTATGGTGCATGCGCTTGCCGCCGCTACATTAATGGATGCATTCATTAGTTGCTGGGACGAAAAATACCGCAGCAGCCGCGTCCGACCCGAAACAGTAATTACGCGCATGATTGATCAAAAATGGCAGCCATTGCTTCAAACGCCACCTTTTCCCGAGTATACAAGCGGGCACAGCGTCATTTCCACGGCAGTTTCAGAGGTCCTTACTTTCTTGCTTGGAGACAATTTCGCATTCCGTGACGACACAGAAGTGATATTTGATTTGCCCACGCGCGATTTCAAATCTTTCCGTCAGGCAGCCGAAGAAGCGGCCATTTCGCGCTTATATGGCGGGATACATTACCGCGATGCCATTGAAAACGGACAGACGCAGGGGCGGCAAATCGGTCAGTTTATTGTAGAAAAATTGAAAAGCAGTGGCGTTAAGCCCGCAATATGACAAATATGCATGTCGCAGCCTGTTCTTTTTTGCTCCTAAATCAGTAGTTTTGGGATCGGTGCCTGCCACGTTCACTCACACAATGAAGCGATTTACATTCACATTCCTGCTGATCACCTTGTTATGCTGTCTGCATTTGCGTGCGCAGGATGTCACTAAGGCCGAAAAGCAGGTCGACGGTTCCAAATGGGGCTTCGGGCTGAATGGCGGTTATGCACAAAGGGCCTTCCGCTCCGCCGGTCTGCTGAATGGTGCACGGAAACGTTACATTAAAGACTTGAAATCAGGAATATCCTTTGGTGGTGAGGTCACTTATTTCCCTTGGAAAAAGGTTGGTTTTGGTCTGAAATATGACCGCTATCAAAGCAAGGTAAGTCAGCAAAACGCATTGACCGAAGATGTCACGATACAAATTCTGGGCGGTGAAGTCATTCACCGTGCCATTATGAAAAACCCGAAGAATAGCGTCTTGACATCCTTGCTGCTTGGTTATCAGCCATATCAAAATAAAACGCAAGTTGGGCAGGAGCAATTTACCTTCAACGGAAAAACAATGGGATGGGGCGTAAGTGTTGGTTTCGAGCACCGCATCAGCCCAAGATTTGCCATAAATGTGACCGGCTCAGCCACCATGGGCGCCATTTACCGCCTCGACCGCACCACTGCATTCAATAAAGAAACACTTCATCTTTCCAAAGACAACAGCGTGGACCTTTCCAGGTTTTCAGCCACGATCGGATTCAAGTTTTATTAAGTCTTTTTAGACAGTTAGCAACTATTTTACACCTTGCTTTGTGAATTTTTATAAAAAAGTAAGGGAAAAATTGGATGAAACAGTCTTGAAATAGAGACAGTAGTTATTCCGGTTGTTTGCGTTATATCTCAATAGTTACAGAATTTTTCCTAAATCGCTTCCCAATGAATCTGAGACGACGTTCCCTTTTTCTTCTTGCATTGCTGCTGATTGTTTTGTCCAATGTAAATGATGTTTTTGCTCAAAAAGACAAAAAACCGCTGGTCGTATTTGTGACCGGTGACCACGAATACAGCGGCGAAGAAACATTGCCAATCATTGCGGCGGAGCTTGAAAAAAATTATGGCATGCGCACAATCGTGCTCAAAGCTTATCCTGGCCCGAACAGCGAAACCGACATTCCAGGTCTGGAAGCGCTGAAAGACGCAGATCTGGCCGTTTTTTATCTGCGCTGGCGGCAGCTTCCCAAGGAGCAGCTTGCTTACATCGATGCTTATCTTAAATCGAAAAAACCTTTGATGGGATTTCGTACAACCACGCACGCATTCAATTATCCGAAAGGACATGAAAGTGAGAAATGGAATGCCTTCGGTGAGTTTGCACTGAATGGCCCTCCGGGATGGGGCGGCGCTGCCAAGCACACGCATTATGGTCACAAAAGCAGCACGGACGTGACCGTCATCCCGGAACAGGCAAAAAACCCAATCTTAACCGGCGTCACGGGCCCATTTCATGCTCGGTCGTGGCTTTACAGAGTTTTGCCAGATTATCCAACCAAGGGCTCAACATGGCTTTTGATGGGCAAATCCGTTGATCCTGATAAAGAAGCAATCGAAAATCCGGTTGCGTGGACAGGAACGAATTCATTCGGCGCCAAAATTTTCATGACGACGCTGGGTCACCCGGACGATTTCAAAATTGAGTCATTTCAGCGCCTGGTGATTAATGCGATCCATTGGGAATTGGGCATGAAGATTCCAAAGCAATGGAAGGGTAAAATGGACATTCAGGTCCAATACAGAGAAGCAAAATAGCAAGTCAATTCGCCTAAATCCCCACTTAAAGCTTACCAACCGAAATGTCTAAACCCAGAAAAATCAGTCTCCACGTATCACTTATCGTGTTTGCGCTGGTCATTATCGCATTCAGTGCATTCAAATTCAATCAATCCGCCACGCTTCCCATTAAGAAAGGCTCTCACATTGTTTTGTTAGGAAATAATCTGGGTTCCAGGATGATGAACTATGACAATTTCGAAACGGAATTGCAGGTGCGTTATCCCGAGGAAATGCTGTATATCCGCAATATGTGCGATGGCGGCGACACGCCCGGATTCAGGCCGCACGCCAGCAGAAACTTGCCGTGGGCGTTCCCTGGGGCAGAAAAATTTCAAACCGAATATGCAAATCCTTCGCAAAGTGAAGGCCATTTTGAAACACCAGACCAATGGTTAACCCGCTTGAAAACGGACGTTATCATTGCTTTTTTCGGTTATAATGAGTCGTTCCAAGGCAAAGAAGGGCTCGAAAATTATAAAGCGGAACTCGATGCTTTTATCAAATATACATTGAGCCAGAAATACAATGGCACCGCCGCGCCGCAACTCGCCATTGTTTCACCAATTGCATTTGAAGATCTCTCGGCTAAGTTTGACCTCCCTAATGGAAAGAAGGAAAACGAAAACCTTGCACTTTACACAAAGGGAATGAAGGAGATTGCTGAGAAAAACAATGTTCTTTTTGTCGATGCATTCACGCCCTCGAAACAATGGTATGCCGACAGCAAAGCCGACCTGACCATTGACGGCTCCCAATTGAATGAGGAAGGTTATAAAAAGCTGGGCTTGTTGCTTGCTGATCAGGTTTTTGGAAAAGCGTCACCGAAGGCGGAAGCAAACAGAAAGTTGGTGCACGATGCGGTGAACGAGAAAAACTGGATGTGGCATAACGACTTTAAAATTCCAAACGGCGTGCACGTTTATGGACGCCGTTACAATCCTTTTGGACAGGACAATTATCCAGCGGAAATTCAGAAGATCCGCGAAATGACGGATATCCGGGATCAGGCGGTGTGGCTCGCGGCTTCGAAAGGACAAAAAACCGACCTTGCCGCCGCTGACAAGAACACGACGCCATTGCCGCAGGTTAAGACCAATTTCAATCCTGAAAAGAACGGAAGTCTGCAATATTTATATGGAAAGGATGCATTAGCAAAACTGAAAGTGCCGGAAGGTTATAAAATCGAGCTTTTCGCGTCGGAGGAAGAATTTCCTGATCTGGCCAAACCCATGCAAATGTCGTTCGACAACAAGGGTCGCCTCTGGATCGCAACCATGCCGAGTTATCCGCATTACAAGCCGGGTGACACGAAGCCCAATGATAAAATCATCATTCTCGAAGATACGAATGGCGATGGCAAGGCTGACAAACAATCCGTTTTTGCTGATGGGCTGCATTTGCCGCTTGGCTTTGAAATTGCACCAGAAGGCGTTTATGTTTCCCAGGGCACAAACCTGAAATTTTTGGCAGACACAGACGGCGACGGCAAAGCTGACAAAACCGAGATCCTTTTAAGCGGATTTGACGATCACGACACGCACCACAATAGCCACGCATTTACGGCGGACCCGTCGGGAGCAATTTATTCAGGTGAAGGCGTTTTCCTGCACACCAATGTCGAAACTTCGTACGGACCTGTTCGCGCGACGAATGGCGGTTTTTACAGATATGCGCCGCAGCTTAAAAAACTTGAACGGACTGCACAGCTTTCGATCCCGAATCCGTGGGGCATTGCATTTGACGAGTGGGGCCAGCCTTTCTTTGCTGAAACTTCCAGTCCGGATGTGCGCTGGATGATGCCGGGTTCTATTTTGCCAAGATATGGGGAAGCAAGTCACAAATCTGTGCAATTGATAGAGGAAAAACACAGGGTTAGGCCGACTTCCGGTTTGGAATTTGTTTCGAGCCGTCATTTCCCTGATGAGCTGCAAGGTGACTTTTTGATCAACAACACCATTGGATTTCTGGGAACAAAAGAGCATACATTAAAGGATGAAGGCACAGGTTATAAAAGCACGCACCGCATGGACCTTGTAGTGAGTGAAGACCGCAACTTCCGTCCCGTTGATATGGAATTTGCGCCAGACGGCTCGCTTTACGTCATCGACTGGCACAATATCCTGATCGGTCACATGCAGCACAATGCCCGCGATCCTTTGCGCGACCACTCACACGGACGCGTTTATCGCATTACATATCCATCGCGGCCATTGGTAAAACCAGCCAAAGTCGCAGATGCCAGCATTGACGAACTGCTTGAAAACCTGAAATTGCCCGAATTCAGAACACGTTACAGAACCAGGCGTGAACTTCGCGGACGCGATGCGTCGCAGGTTTTGGCAAAACTTACAACCTGGACAGCTTCATTGGATAAGAAAGATCCGCGTTATGAGCATCATTTGCTGGAAGCTTTGTGGGTTAGCTGGGGATTGAACAAAGTGGATCAGAAACTGTTGAAGCAGGTTTTGAATGCCAAAGATTACCACGCCCGCGCCGCCGCAGTGCAGGTTGTGCGTTACACCGGACATCAGGTGAAGGATCAGGCGGATTTGCTTATGGCGGCAGCACGTGATGAAAACAGCCGGGTAAGATTGGTGGCAATTGTTGCCGCTTCATGGATTGAAAAGGAAAAAGGACTTGCCGTGCTGGCGGAAGCCAAGAAGATGCCATTAGACGAATGGACCATTCATGCTTATGATGGCGCTTATGCGCATTTGAACGGGCAGAATATGAAAAAGGAAAAGCAGGAAGTGACCCAATCCGGTTTAAAAGGCAAGGAACTCGTAATGTATACATTGGGTAAAACCATTTATTCCAAAGAAGGATATTGTGCAACGTGTCACCAGCCTGACGGCAAAGGGCTGACAGCCTCGGGGTTCCCGCCATTGACCACCAACAGCTGGGTGCTTGGAAGCGATGAGCGTCTGATCAAGCTTGTATTGAAAGGTTTGCTGGGCCCCATTGACGTTAACGGACAGAAATATCCCGGGCAGGTTCCTATGACACCATTTGCAGGTTTGCTCAATGATGACGAGATGGCGGCGGTGCTGACTTACGTTCGGAACTCGTTTGGAAACAAAGGAGCGGTCATCACGCCGGACCAGGTGAAGAAGGTCAGAGCGGCAACGGAAAGCAAAAAAGACTTCTATTCTCCCGACCAATTGCTTAAAGAACACCCGCTCGAAAAAATGTAGCATACCGGGCTTTGCATGCTGAAAAGGCTATTTTCTGAAACCAGAAAATAGCCTTTTTTTTATATAGACC
Source organism: Dyadobacter sp. CY326 (assembly GCF_021390515.1). GTDB lineage: Bacteria > Bacteroidota > Bacteroidia > Cytophagales > Spirosomataceae > Dyadobacter. The sequence continues at coordinate 405,867 of NZ_JAJUXI010000007.1, read as the reverse complement.
ACTTCATAAAAGCTTGGCTGCTAGTAGAATAAATTTGTAGAAAACCAATGCGGTTTGAACCGGTTATTCAACGAGAGTGACCGAATATTCATTTTTTTATCGTTAAAATCTTATTTTTGGAAAATATGCGAAAAAATTGAAAATAAAGTGAGCCGTAAAGTAGAATTATTTATATTTATGGATCGAATAATTTGTAACAGGTTGGTAGATTAAGAATATGAAAAAACGTATATTCGTAGGTTGGAACATTTGCACGCTTCTTTTTTCCTCACTATTATTTTCCCCGCTCGATTCAGCAGCACAACAACCCCGCTATTTTGCAGTTTCGCTCGTTAACGAGAATGACAAGCCGTCATTAGAAACAATTGAATCAGCTAAAAGCGTTGGCTGTAATGCAGTCGCGCTAACCGTTCAATGGGGCACCATTGAAGGAAAACTTTCCCGGATTCTTAAATCAGAAAATGGGCCAGGCTATAATGTCTGGAAGCAGTATGATGATCAAGTTGCCAAGGCATTATCGCTTGGAATGAAAGTCGCACTCAACATTGCGGTCAGCACGGGCGACGATGTTTCCAACGGAATTTCGGACCGCTATGGTGTAGACACCGGCGATGGATGGAAGAAGGAGGAAAGAATGTTGGTTGCCAATTACAATGGGCAGGAAGCAGTCTTTCAAAAACAGGGAGGTCCTATCAGGCCTAATATTAACTTGCAGTTTGTCATGACTTCCCTTGCCGCACAATCCACCCGCGACCGCATCAGCGACTTTGCATCGAAGGTGATGAACCGATATAAATATGTGCAGGATGGCGGTAACTTGCTTTATGTAAGCTTAATCTATTCACGCCAGGGCGAAGGTGAGTTTGAAATGGGCTCGACAAAATATCATTACGAGCAGGAACTGGACATGAGCGCCGCTCTGACAGATTATTCCCAGCCAATGGCCAATGCTTACAGAAACTGGCTGAAAGCAAAATACGGACACATTGAATATTTGAACTCTGCCTGGGGAACCAATCACGGCTCATTCAATAACGTTGGCCCGAAAAAACCTTCAAATACAACATTCACAGGCCCGGACGGCACGGATTGGTTTACATTCCGGACGCTGATTTTGAAAGAAATCAACAATCTTTTCAAAAACGTGGTAAAGGGAATCAGTCCCAACACGAAAGTGCTGGCGCACCACGGTTCAGTTTATGATAAACTTTCAAGAGGTCGGGGAACATTGGCTTTCAACGAGATAGGCGCAGATCTGGATGGACTTAAAATCAATGACGACATCTTTTATGACCACCGGTTTGGAATCGATCTGCTACGTTCCAACTTGCCTGGAAAGCTTTATGTTAATGAGGCGGCCTATGTTACCGGCATGCAATCAATCATTAATCTTGCTACGGAAAGCTATACACACGGCGCCCAGATAGTCACTCTTTTCTATCTGGAAAACGCATTGAAATCTCAGGATGCGGTCAATGCACTGAAAAACCTGACTGCCGAATGGGTTAAGGATAAACAGGTTACCACGCCATCGGCCTCGAACTCCGACAGTTTTACATTGTCTGGAATGATTGACAGCGATGGTTGCGTCACCCAGCGTGACAACTATTCCAATGATTGTGATGCTTACAAGAACTGGCGGGGCGCTTATCAAAACGCGGGCAACAAGCCGGTCAACATCTATTTGCAAAACAATTTGCCGCAATCAGGCTGTTTTTACAATAGCATGTCGCTTGCAACCAGCGGTCAGCAGTCGTCGTCCATTGTGCCAGACAACAAATTTACGCACCTTACCGGCGCAGATTGCAAGCTGATCGGAACCGTTAAGGGCTCCGGATTAACAAATGGAAACAGCCAGTTTGTGGCGAAAGTAACAGTTGATCCGCAGGTTAAGTCGCACAGCGGACAACCCTATGTGCAACGTCACTTCGAGTTCACGCCGGGCGGCACAAATCCAAACAGCGCTAACATCACACTTTACGTAAGCCAGGAGGAACTGAATGCTTTCAATGCAGTGAGTTCGGTGAAGCTTCCAAAGGGCAATTCGGATTCAGAGAATAACAAAACCAACGTGCGCATATTGCAGTGGCACGGCAACACCATGAATGGAAAGCCGGATGTAACCATTGATCCTGCTGACAATGACATTCAATGGGATTCCGCATTGAATTTATGGAGGATCCGGTTTGATGTGAGCAGTTTCTCATCATTCTACATCACAGCCAACAATGCTGCTCCGCTTCCGGTCACGCTGGTAAATTTCTCAGGCAAAAAACAAGAAAATGCGGTTGCATTGGATTGGCAAACATCTGAGGAAAGTAACAGCAGTCATTTTGAAATCCAACACGGCGTGGATGGCAAGCAATGGACTAACATTGGCCAGGTGGAAGCTTCTCAGGAGAGCAAGGTTTTGAAAACCTACAACTTTTTGCACCCTAATCCAGTCGCTGGCGAAAACCTTTATCGTCTTAAAATGGTCGACAGAGACAGCACATTTGCCTATTCCCGGATTATTTCAACGGGTTTCGAAGGACAGGAAGACGTAACGCTTTATCCGAATCCGGTGACGGCAGGCATTTTTTCAATTCGTTTTTCAGGAACGAAGCCAAGCATAACGCTTAATGACATTACGGGCAGAATTGTTCCGGTGGAAACAGAGCAAATTGGCACGGACAAGCTGGAAGTGAGGTCGAAGTCAAAACTTGTCCCAGGACTTTATATTCTTAATGCAGGTTATGGTACCAAGCAAGTTAGGCACAAAGTAGTCGTTAACTAGGGACTTGCAGCAGGGCAAAACGGGAGCAGAGCGGAATGTGTTTTTCGCGCTGCTCTCGTTTTTTTATAAAAACCAAAGCTGCCGCAAATCAGTAAAAAAGCATTTGAAATTTACAAATTCAATGATAATCGTTTAGTTTTGAACCCATAAGTGCCGGATTGAAAAGGGTCCGGATACACATTCAATCTATTTGCGTTTTTATGAAGTTACGATTTCTCTCGGGTGTCGTTATATGCTTGGTCATTCTTGTATACATATTTTACAATTACTATTATTCCGTTAACTTCCCTTATCAGGACGATTTCCTGCTCATTCAATTCATCGAGGTTGTGTCGCAAGGCGGACTGGGTTTTACCGGTCTCATAACCGAGCTTTTCCGCACTTTCAATGACCATAAAGCCGTGATTCCCCGGACGATATCGCTCATTGAATACAACATTACCGGGCATCTGAACTTCCGGTTTTACATCACACTCGTTTCAATCAACATTACTTACATTTTTTACTTCGTTTATCTCCAGTTCCGAAAAGCGAGGCTGCCCTTATATTATTTCATTCCTGCCGCCTTTCTCTACTTTCAGCCGCTTTACTACGACATTTCAGGCTGGGCGCTGAACGGGATGCAGCATTCCTTCCTTACGGCTTTTACGGTTACTGCAATTATACTCGCTTCGAGGCGCACCAATCTGGCGCTTTATGGCGCAATGCTGTGCTGCTTTCTGGCCACATTCACGCATGGCAATGGCATACTTTCTTTTCCCGCAATCATCTTTTATTTCCTTTGTTTTAAAGATTTCAAGCGGGCGATCATCTCAGGCGCTTTCATGATCCTTTGTCTTGTCATTTATCTGGCGGGATATGAATCCGGGCAGGCGGGCAATTTGCCAAAAGATCTGGTCTCGTTCTTCTCATCCCTTTTCGGTTTTATTGGTTCAGCCATGTCTTTGTGGGCTCTTCCGGAGCTGCTTTCGGCAATTTGGGGTGCGATCATCATTGGATTTATGGTTTACATTACATGGCGCGTTGCCCGGATTCATTTCAACAAACCGGTCAACATTAAGCCCGGCACGGTGGAGTTGCTGACATTGTTTGCATTCATATTCATAACCAGCTTCGTGATTGCGCTTTTTCGCTCATGGGCGGGGAGCACCATTGCCAGTCGTTTCCAGATCTATGCATCCTTATCGACCGTAATCTTTTACATTTTACTGCTCAATTATACGCATTTGCTCCGCCGACGAGCGGTTTTCCTGAGCTTTACGGCGTTCAGTATTTTCTATTGTGTTTACTCATATTACAAATTCACAGGCTTTGTCGCCATCAAACGCACCACATATCTGGCTGATGTTTACAACTGGAAAACCAATCGCAACATGTTTTCAGTTGAAAAAACGATAATCCGAAACGGCAGTTTTTATTTAATCCCAGGTTACGAAAAGGGATTTTTCAAATTGCCCGAAGCAATCGTTGACAAAAATGAGCTCGATTCGATGTTCAATGCGAATTCCAAAGCATCAAGGGATTATGAATTGTATGTCGAGGACTGGGCAGTTGAGCGCAGGGTCCGCAATGGCGTGGAAAATCTGACTTACTATTTCGTCGCCAGCAATGCATTGCCAGAGCGGAAAGGGCTTGCAGGAGATCGATTTATGGTCTTACGGGATCAAAAAACCCGCGTAATCCACATGATGAATGCCAATCCGAAGATCGAAGCCCGTAAGGCGATTTTGACAAGCGGGCATTATTACAAACCCGGTTTCAACACGCTGCTCCGGCAGGATGACCTTGCACCCGGCACTTATGACATGGCGATTATGGATGTGCACAACAATGGTGAAAAAGTGTTTTATAGATTGGATAAATCGCTTCGTGCATCCGGCAAAGATTACAGTCTTTTGTCGAATTAATTTACAATCTTTTCATGACTTCCAACCCGGAAAAGTCATAACAACTCAACCTCCTCTCCGTGTTATCTGAATGTTATTTCCGCTAGGTTAAGCGGCAAAAAAATCGTATCTTTACAGGCTTAAAAAGCCTCAAAACGGTTCTTTTTATCGAAGTGTAAAACAAACTATATGTCAAACGAAGCAGTGATTGAAGTAAATAGTTATTCAGCCGAAAACATCCAGGTTCTTGAGGGTTTAGAGGCCGTTCGTAAACGTCCGGCCATGTACATTGGTGACACTGGTTTTAAGGGAGTTCACCATCTAATTTGGGAAGTTGTTGACAACTCCATTGATGAAGCGATGGCTGGCTATTGCGATACCATCAATGTGACGATAGAGAAAAATAATTCCATTACCGTTCAGGATAACGGCCGCGGTATTCCAACAGGAATGCATACAAAGGAGAAAAGATCAGCATTGGAGGTTGTATTGACCGTTCTCCATGCCGGCGGCAAGTTCGATAAAGACACATATAAAGTTTCCGGTGGTTTGCACGGCGTTGGGGTTTCCTGCGTAAATGCACTTTCAATTCATTTGAGAGCTGAGATCCACCGTGAGGGAAAAATATTTGAACAAGAGTTCAGCGAAGGCAAGCCGCTTTACTCCGTAAGAGTGATTGGCGAATCTGAAAAAACAGGAACATTTATTCACTTCCTGCCCGATGCGACGATTTTCACAGTAACAGAATTTAAATACGAAACTGTTGCAACGCGTCTCCGGGAATTGTCCTATTTGAACAAAAGAATCAGGATCACGTTAGAAGACAAACGTGAGGAAGATGAGGAGGGCAAATTCAGAGGCGAAGAGTTCTATTCCGAGATCGGCTTGAACGAATTCGTTACCTATCTGGATGCAACACGTCAGCCTTTAATTCCAGCGCCTATTCACATGGAAACATTGAAAGGAACTGTTCCCGTAGAAGTGGCGATGATGTATAACACGTCTTACAGCGAGAATGTTTTTTCTTATGTAAACAACATTAACACGGTCGAAGGCGGAACGCACGTTTCGGGTTTCAGAGCGGCGTTGACGAGAACTTTGAAAAACTACGCTGAGAAATCAGGCGTGCTTGCGAAAGAAAAAATTGAAATCAGTGGCGACGACTTCCGCGAGGGATTAACCGCCGTTATTTCGATCAAAGTTCAGGAGCCTCAGTTTGAAGGGCAGACAAAAACTAAACTTGGAAACTCCGAAGTGACGGGTGTTGTAAGTCAGGTTGTGTCTGAAATGCTTGAAACTTATCTGGACGAGCATCCGAAAGAAGCGCGTGTTATCATTGATAAGGTTATCTTGGCCGCAAAAGCGCGTATCGCTGCGAAGAAAGCTCGCGAAATGGTGCAGCGCAAGAACATTCTTACTGGAACAGGTTTGCCAGGAAAATTGTCCGACTGCTCAGAAACAGATCCAAACGTTTGCGAACTCTATCTGGTCGAAGGGGACTCGGCGGGCGGAACTGCAAAACAAGGCCGGAACCGTGCATATCAGGCGATTTTACCACTAAGAGGAAAGATCCTGAATGTAGAAAAAGCCCAGGAATACAGAATTTATGAAAACGAAGAGATTAAAAACATGTTTACCGCACTGGGTGTGCAGATCGGTAAAGATGGGGATGAAAGGGCGCTGAACATTGACAAGCTGCGTTACCACAAGATTGTCATCATGACCGATGCGGATATTGACGGCAGCCACATTCGGACGCTGATCCTTACTTTCTTCTTCCGTTATATGAAAATTTTGATCGATCACGGATACATTTATATCGCTCAGCCGCCGCTTTATCTGGTTAAGAAAGGCCGCGAAGAGCGTTATTGCTGGACAGAAGCGCAACGAGAAGCTGCTGTTCGTGAAATTGCAGCAGGTCGTGAGGAATCGGTTAACGTGCAGCGTTACAAAGGTTTAGGAGAAATGAATGCGGAACAATTGTGGGAAACAACCATGAATCCAGACAAGAGAAGCCTTAAACAGGTTTCAATTGAATCAGCAGCCGAAGCAGACCACTTGTTTTCAATGCTGATGGGTGACGAAGTTGCGCCGCGCCGCGATTTTATTGAGAAAAATGCGAAATACGCCCGGGTTGACGTGTAACAGTTAGCCGATAGATTTTAAAAACGGATGGCTGTCAAACTCGGCCATCCGTTTTTGTTTTAAGATCAAAATTTAATAGAAACTTCACGTCTCCAAAACAATAGATTCCTAGATTCGTTGAATTTTTAATGTATTCCCAATACAAGCCTTAAAGAATTAAGTTTATGTCCGGCTCAGGCGACCCAATATATAGCAACGGAAAAAAAGGCAGGTTAACCAACTTGTTCGCTTTTTTCAAAAGTACAAAAGGACCAGTCTCGACAGATGAGATCAAAGTGATCAGTCCTTCAACCGAAAAGGCCAACACGCTTGTACAGCAAAGTGACCTCATTAGCAGAGATTTGAGCTGGCTTAAATTCAATGACCGCGTGCTGGATCAGGCGACGAATGAAGATCGTAACCTGTTTGACCGCCTCAAATTCCTGGCAATTACATCGTCCAATCTCGACGAGTTTTTTACGATCCGCGTCGGCAGCTTATATAATTATCTTGATTTTGGTAAAGAACGCCTTGATTATTCAGGATTAAGGGAAATTCCCTTCCGTAAGGTGCTTATGCGTGAGCTGCATGAGTTCGTGCGGAAGCAAAATGATTGTTACAAAAATCAATTGCTGCCGTTATTTGAAAAGCACGGTTTTCGCATCATTAAGCTGGATGAAGTGCATGACGATGAAAAGGCTGCCGTTGAAGAATATTTCGAGCGGACGGTTTATCCAATGCTCACGCCAATGCTTTTTGATTACACGCACGCATTTCCTGTTTTGCTTGCCAAAGTGCTCATTCTGGGCGTGATCACGCAAGTCAAAGGGTCCACAGCAGAAGAGGATAGAAAACTTTCGTTCGTACAGTTGCCCTTGAACCTGCCACGGTTTTATGTGATCGATCGGGAAGAGGAGCTGTTATTTTTACCCATTGAAGACATTGTTCGGGCATACATTCATAAACTTTACCGCAATGTTGACATTGTTTCAACCAATCTTTTCCGGATCATCAGAAACGGTGATTTTTCATTGGAAGAGAGCGATGACATTGAATCAGATTTTATTGATGAGATCAAACAAAAGATAAAAAGCAGACGTCTGGGTCGTGTGGTGCAGGTTTCCGTTGAACACGACACCAACCCGGATTTGCTGAGTTTGATCAAAAAACGCTGGGAGATAGACGATTACAATGTTTTCCCGATCGACGGATTTATCGATTACACGTCGTTCTGGGGCATTATCAAGCATCCTGAATTCAAGGATCAGATTCCCGCAATCCACCCGCCGGTGCCGCCATTGGGACTGGAAAGAGAGCGCATTCCGGATATTTTTGAAGTGATGCGCGAGCGCGATATCCTCTTGCATCATCCATACAACAATTTCGAACCCGTTTTGCAGCTTTTGGAACAAGCCGCAGAGGACCCAAAAGTTTTGTCTATCAAGCTGACTATTTACCGGTTAGCAAAAAATTCTCGCGTTACCGAGGCGCTTTTACATGCCGCCGAAAATGGCAAGCACGTCGCCGTGTTATTTGAGGTTAAGGCACGATTTGACGAAGAAAATAACATTAGAGAAGCGCAGCGGCTGCAAAAGGCAGGCTGTTTTGTCATTTATGGCATTGGCTTATTGAAGACGCATACAAAATTGCTGCTCATCGTCCGGAATGAAGGAAATCGGGTGTTGCGTTACGCGCATTTATCAAGCGGGAATTACAATGAAGACACGTCCAAATTATACACGGACACGGGTTTGTTGACCTCCAATGAAAAATACACAGAGGATATTTCGGAATTTTTCAATGTCATTACCGGCCATTCCATTCCATCAGAATATCAAAATCTGATCACGGCGCCGCGTTACATGCGCGATAAGCTGGTTGCATTAATTCAGCAGGAAGCAGACAATGCGCGTGCGGGACTGAAAAGCGGAATTTGTATCAAAATCAATTCTTTGGAAGACCGCACAACCATCCTCGAACTTTATAAAGCATCCGAGGCCGGCGTTCCGATCAAGTTGATCGTGAGGGGAATGTGCTGCTTGCGTCCGCAAAGGGCCAAATTGAGTGAAAATATTACGGTTAGATCGCTTGTAGGTGACTTTTTGGAACATTCGAGAATATTTTATTTCCATCAAAATGGTGATCCGGTTGTCTACGGCGGAAGTGCGGATGCCATGGTGCGCAGCTTCGACAAACGCATCGAGTCGCTTTTCAAACTTGTTGACCCGCGTGTAAGGCAGCAAGCCATTCACATTCTTTATTTCAGTCTGATGGACAATGTGAATGCCTATGAGATGCAGGAAGATGGAAGTTACATCAAATGTGAAGTCAAAGATGGCGTAGCGCCACTGAATGTGCACGAGGCTTTTTACGACGTCACCATGGACGATGTTTTGGCAGCGCATCTTTTTGAGGATGAGCCCGTTGCATCATCCGACGAAGAAGCCGCAATTGAGGAAGTTCACGCGCAAATCACGGGAAGTGACGAGGCGGAAGCTTAATTTATTCTTTAAAAAAAACCCTTTTAACACGGTCCCCGATTCCTGTCAGGATTTCATAAGGGATCGTGTTTATTTGTTTTGCGAGCTCAATGATGGGCATTTCCTTCCCAAAAATTATCACTTCATCGCCTTCATTCGCATTTGCACCTGTTACATCGATCATGGTCATGTCCATGCAAATGTTGCCGATTGTAGGGCATAAGGTGCCATTTACCCAAATTTTCCCGACACCATTTCCAAGTCCGCGATCGTAACCATCGGCGTAACCAATGGCCAGTGTTGCAATGGCCGCATCATGATCCAGATGCCCGCGCCGGCTATAACCGACCGTCTCGCCCGCTGAAAGATATTTGATTTGTGAAATAACCGTTTTTAATGTGCCCACGGATTGCAGCGCCTGCTGTTCCTGCCCTGTTGCTTCAACGCCATAAAGCCCGATGCCAAGCCGCACCATATCCAGTTTGTATTCCGGAAAACGCACAATTCCGGCCGAATTAAGAATGTGCTTGATCGTTTCATAGCCCAATGCCTCTTCAATGCGTTCTGCGCCTTCAAGAAAAAGCGCATACTGTTGTTTGGAAAAAGCATTATGAACACCCTCATCCGCACCCACCAAATGCGAGAAAATGGAGGCAACCTGAATGCCAGGATTTGCTTTTAATGTGTCAATAAGCCATTCCAAATCATCCTTAATGAAGCCGAGCCGATGCATTCCGGTGTCGAGCTTCAAGTGGATCTTTGGAATTTCTGCCGTAATGCGGTTTTTATTGACAAAGGAGATCCAATCCGTAAAAATCCGGCGGCTGTAAATTTCCGGTTCAAGTTCGTATTGCAAAAGCAGGTCAAATGCCTGCGCAGTCGCATTCATCACCATAATTGGGAGCGTGATGCCGCTTTGGCGCAATGCGACACCTTCATCTGCATATGCAACGCCCAGATAATTTACGCGATGAAACTGCAACAACGAAGCCACTTCTCCACTTCCGCTGCCATAAGCAAAAGCCTTCACCATGGCCATAATCCTGGTTTGCGGCCCGACTTTTGACTTATAAAAATTCAGATTATTGGACAATGCATCCAAGTTAATTTCCAGCACAGTTCCATGTGCTTTTTGCTGCAATCGCTGCACGATTTTCTCGAAGGAAAAAGGCCGGGCGCCTTTGATCAAAATCAAACTGTCTGATAAGGAGCCAAACGGAAAATCGCGTAAAAAAGCGGGCGTGTCCGGGAAGAAATCTGTTCGTTCAACGTCGAATAACGCAGCCTGACTGCTTATTTCCGGGCCAATGCCGATCAAATGCGTGATCATTTTCTCGTCCAGAAGCTTCGAAACCATTGTATAAAGCTCAACCGGTGTCTGGCCGGTTTGCAAAAGATCTGAAAGAATTAGCGTTTTTTTCTGCCTTTGTTCTTGTTGGGACAGGAAATTAAGCGCCATCGACATGCCATTGATGTCATTGTTATAGGCGTCATCAATGATATAATTGTGATTAATGCCCTCTTTGAGCTCCAAACGCATGGAAACCGGCTTTAACAACCGGATGCCTTCCTGAATGGTCGTCGCCGAAAAGCCAAAATCCAGCAGAAAAACAATGCAATGTGTGAGATTTTCGAGAGAAGCTTCATCTGTAAAACCCGTTTCAAACTTGTGATCGCCGAGCTTTCCAGACAATGTAAGCGAAGCCTTCGATTTTTCATTTTGAAATAAAACAGTGACATCCGCCCCAGAAGCCGCTTTTCCCCAACTCAATGTCTTTAAAAATGTGTTGACCGGCCTTAAAATCAGATTGATCTCTTCGTCAATTTCGGTGTAATCTTTGCGATAGATCAGTTTCCTTACTTTGGTAAAAAGGCGCAGTTTCTCCGTAATTTTCTGTTTGCGGCTTTTGAAACCATCGTCATGCGCAGGACCGATATTGGTAAATACCCCGATGGTGGGCTGCATAACCGGCTGCAAATATTCCATCTCATGTGATTTGGAAATGCCCGCTTCAAAAATGCCCAGCGTATGTTCATTGGCAATGTTCCAAACAGAAAGCGGAACGCCGATTTGTGAGTTATAACTTTTGGGGCTGGCAACCACAGTAACCTGAGCAGCAGCCAATTGCACCAACCATTCTTTTACGATTGTTTTTCCATTGCTGCCTGCAATGCCGACAACGGGCAGATTGAAATGACGTCGTTTTTCAGCAACGAGTGCCTGTAAAGCCTTAATGCTCGAAGGCACGATCCAGATTTTCGCATCCTCCCAATCCGCAGTTTCTGAGCGAAGTTTTTCTGTAAAAGAAGCTTCCTCAACAACAAATTCCCTCACCCCGCTCGCATACAATGCAGACAGAAACTGATGGCCGTCGTGCCTTTCACCTTTGATTGCGAAAAAGATGCTTTGTTTGGGAAAAGAGATCTGGCGGCTGTCTGTAAGCAGGTAAGCTGCGTTGGTCGAGATTGTTTGAAAGCTGGTTGCGGTAAGGTTCATTCCAATGCGTTTTTCAGGCCACAAAGGTATCAAACCTTACATCCATTTTTTGGATTTGAAATAAAATATAAGTCCGGTCGTGACGACTGCCATCAAGCCCCAAACGTAGTAATAACCATATTGCAGCTTCAATTCGGGCATATTTTCGAAGTTCATGCCATAGACACCGACTATAAATGTGAGCGGCATGAAGACGGCCGAAAAAATGGTGAGCGTCTTCATTACGGAGTTCATTCGGTTGCTGATCGTTGATAAGTGCACGTCGGCAAGACTCGCCACAAGTTCGCGATAGGAGTCAACGGTGTCCAGAACCTGCATGATGTGATCGTAAAGATCCCGGAAATAGGGAATTGACTCTTTCTGTATCAACGGGTTATCTTCTCTGATCAGCTGGTTGATCATATCCCGCATTGGCCAGATAAGCCTTCTGGCCGTGGTAAGCTCTCTTTTTAGCGAATAAAGCTCGTTGAGCGAAAGTCCTTCATTGCCCTTGATGACCTGATCTTCAACGGAATCCAGGCTATCTCCCAGTTTTTCAAGGACAATGAAATAGTTGTCGATGACAATGTCCATCAATGCAAACAACAGATAATCAGGTCCGTTTCGGCGGGTTTTTCCAACGGAAGCTTGCAAACGGTCCAAGACGGGCGTGAAAATATCCGTGGTTAATTCTTCCTGAAAAGACAGTAAATAGTTTTCACTCAAAACAAAACTAACGTGCTCCGAAGAAATGCAAATGGGCGATTCCGTGTCCACATGCAGCATTTTTAATGTCAAAAACAAGTGACCCGTGTCATAAATTTCGAGCTTGGGCTTGTGCTCCGTGTTCACCACATCTTCCAGCAAAAGCGGATGCAGCTTGTACAAGTTGCCCAGTTTCGCTATCAGTGAAGTTTCGTGAATTCCGTCGACATCGAGCCAGGTGACCGTTTTCTTATCAGCAGGTTCAGGACTGCATTCGTGCAGAGATTTTACCGCATCATTTTTAAAGATCTCCTCATTATAAATGATCCGCCTGATCTTGGTTTTTAACTCAATTTCGGGCCCAATGTATGTGAGTGTTCCCGGAGAGGTCAGCAGATTCTTTTTGTAGCGCCTGTGCCTCCGATGCTTTCCTTTTGGTCCATCCGGCTGAATAGTCGGTGTATGCTCTGGGTTATCCAATGTTTTTATTTGAGATGAAATACCATTAATGGCACGTGTGTATCAATAATCAGTTTTCTGGTCACGCTCGGATTGATCAGAAACTCTTCGATGAAAGAACGTTCACGTGAAGACATGATTAATAAATCCGCGCCAACCTCGTCACAATAATCCTCTATTCCGTCCAGAACATGCCGCGCCTGGCGGAAAACAATCTGCTCGTCAGCAATGGTGAATTGTGATTTGAGCTCGGCAATGTATTGATTATCAGCCTGAATGTTCGGCTGTGAATCTGAATTTACTTTTAATAATGTAAGGCTGGCTCCCAGGTGGTTTAACAACACATAAACCTCTTTAAGAATGTCCGCTTCATCATATTCAAATTGCGCGGCATACACGACCTTCTGAAATTTTTTCGGCGTGCTTTGCGGCGGAATCACCAGCACCGGGCAAGTTGCGTGCAGACCGATATTCGTTGCCGAACTGCCAATAAGTTTGTCCATAAAGCCGCCCGTCCCCGTTCTGCCAATGACGATCATGCTCGGATTATGCGCCTCAATCGCATCTGCCACAGCCGCTTGCACACTTCCTATTGCCCAAATCGCCTGTGCGTGAAAGCCCTCAGCCGTAATCCCATCCACATAAGTGTTCAGCTTTTTCTGAAATTCTTCTTCCAGCTCACCGGTCATCGAAAGGAAATCTGTTCCGTCGATTCCAGGCAGCACATTGCCGGGCGTAAGGTTTACATCTGCAATGTATGGCTGATAAGCGTGGAGAATAAGCAGCTCGGAATTTTCTTTTTCCGCTATAATTTTTGCAGCTGCCAATGCGCGTTCCGCATTTTCAGAAAAATCAATCGGGATCAGGATTTTGTTCATAGGTTCGGGTAAATTTTGAGTTCGAAATAATGTAATTTCCGAACATATCAAATTTACAGACTCAAACCAAAGAATCATGCCCCTTTTAAATGAAAGATAATGTGCGTGCAAATTCTTGTTTGAATGCAGACATTCCTGTGCTTAATTTTAAAACTTTTCCGCCCCTTTAAATTTTTGTAAACCAATAATTATTTCTTAAACCGGCAGTTGTATAATACAAACAATCAATATTATTGTGCAAAACCTATTGATAATTTTGCATTTGACTGTAAAAGCGCTTGTCGCGACAGTTGGTCTTAAATTGATTTTTTATAAGTTTACCGTACAAATGAATTCCTCATTCCAATATCCTTTATGAAGAGCAAGATTACCATCATCAACATTGCCCTGGTTACTATTGCTGCAATAGCCACTGTGCTCAATGCATATCATATCATTGCTTTATCCGATACAGTCCTCATTACATTGCGGTGGCTCGCGCTGGCAGGGCTGATCATTTTTGCGATTCTCAAAAAAAATCTCACCACTTCCATCTTGATTTCCATGCTTGTCGGCACGGAGATCGGATATGATTTTCCGAAGATGGGCACCGAGCTCCATTTCCTGCGCCAGATCTTTTTGCAAATGATCAAAACCGTGATCGCCCCGTTGCTTTTCGCGACTTTGGTTACGGGAATTGCGGGGCATTCGGATCTAAAACAAGTGGGGCGGATGGGATGGAAATCCTTACTTTATTTTGAGGTTGTCACCACATTTGCGCTGCTGATCGGCTTGTTTTTTGCCAACTGGTTTAAACCCGGAGTCGGCATTGTTCCACCAGAATCGCTGAATGCGGCCTTGCCAAAAGTGGCCGAGCAAACCTGGCAGGACATTGTGCTGCACTCATTTCCTGAAAACATCGCCAAGTCCATTTACCACGGAGAAGTGCTTCAAATCGTTGTTTTCAGCGTTTTGTTTGGGATCAGCCTTGCATTATTGCCTGCTGTTAAGAAAGAGAAGTTTGTTCACGGAGTTGAACTGCTCGCAGAAGTAATGTTCAAATTGACCAAAATTATCATGCTTTTTGCGCCAATTGGCGTGGGTGCGGCCATTGCAGAAACGGTGGGTCACATGGGCATTGACGTCTTGCGCAATCTTGCATTGCTGCTCGCAACATTATACTGCGCTTTGATCGTCTTCATCCTTATTGTTTTTGTTCCAATTGCATTAATCGCTAAAATTCCGGTCATTAAGTTTGCAAAAGCGATTTTCGAGCCTGTTTCGATTGCATTCGCAACCACAAGTTCGGAATCTGCGTTGCCTAAGGCCATGGAAAAAATGGAGAAATTCGGTGTGCCGCGGCAAATCGTTTCTTTCGTTATGCCAACGGGTTATAGTTTCAATTTGGACGGTTCCACGCTCTATCTGGCTCTGGCAACCGTTTTCGTAGCGCAGGCCACGGGAACAGAAATGTCTTTCGGACAGCAGCTTACAATGGTTTTGTTATTAATGTTAACCAGTAAAGGCGTTGCCGGCATTCCAAGGGCGACCTTGGTGATCCTGCTTGGCGCGATTGCAAACTTTGGCATGCCTGAATGGCCCGTTTTGTTAATTATGGGCATTGACGAGCTTATGGACATGGCCCGGACATCTGTTAATGTGACAGGAAACTGTCTCGCAACCGCCGTTATTGCGCGTTGGGAGGGAGAGTTAGACGATGAAAAAATGCATAATTCGGACCTGATCGTTGACGAGCCGGTTGTTACAGAAGCTTAATTTTATTTTATATTTTTTATGTTGACGGTTTACGGAATTCCCAATTGCGACACGGTTAAAAAAGCACGCACCTGGCTGGAAAAGCATAACATTGAATACGCTTTTCATAATTATAAAACAGACGGAATAGGCAAAGACAGGATCAAGGTTTGGTTCAAACAATATCCCTGGGACAAGGTTGTAAACAAAGCAAGCACAACCTGGAAAGGGCTTTCAGATGAAGAAATAGCGCTGATAACAGACGAAAAATCAGCTGCAAAACTCATGATATCGCACACATCCGTGATCAAAAGGCCATTGATAGAGGATGAATCCGGAAAGGCAGTTGCACTTGGTTTTTCTGAAAAAGATTACCAAGAAAAATTTCTCTAAGCCATTTCCGGCTTCATCGTCACGACAACCACTTTCGAATTGTCGGCCAGGGTGGTGGCAAAAAGATAATATTTGCCGCCATCTTTCAACTTCCACTTTTTCCGAAGCTCCTCACTCTTTGCAGGGAAATTGCGCACGGTTAGGTTGGCCTTATCTCCTTGAATGTGCTTTGCAATCTCCTTAATATCGGGTTTGCAAACCGCAATAATCTCAAAAGTCCGGCCAGGAAAGTCTCGATTAAGTGCGTGCGACGTGTATAACTGACTGTTAATGGACAGTTTATCCAATGAAAACGCAGCACTGACGGTTTTAAAAGCCCCGGCCTTCAAGACAGCCGCATGTGGTTCGTACAAATATTGCAGCGGATCTGAGTAAGTGACTTGCGATATTCGCTCAGTTTCCCGGTTGAAATCCATCCGATGCAGCACAGCTCCCGCACCGTCCACAATGCGGATTTTTATTTCAAAATCATTGGAAGCGTGATTAAGGTCCATTACAAACAGGAGCTCCTTACATTCGCTTTCGAAGCCAATCACATGCACTTCTTTCAAATATTTGAGCGATTTTGCAGCGAGATCAATGTCCAGTAACGGCGAGGTTTTGAGCAAAATCTGAGGCGCATTTTGGAACAGCAAATCCAGATTGGAAACAATGTCAGGCGTGCAGCCGGAGAGGAGCACAACCTTTTCCCGGTTCGCATTGCGCCTCGCCGGATCGGCATAAATCCAATCGGCGGGAAGGTTATTTATAGCAAGATTTTCCAGCGAATTTTCAGCATGAACCACAATGTTGGTGACTCCCAAATGTTTAAAATTCGCTTTGGCAGTCGCGGCAACTTCTGCCTGCTGCTCGAAATACTGAACCTGTTCAAACTTTTGGCTCATGTAAAAGCAGTCGACGCCCATTCCGCCCGTAATGTCAATCAATTGATTTCCAGACACAATACTTGCCTTATAACGTGCTGTTCCCTCAGATGAGCTTTGCTCTACGGAGAGGGCAGGGGGGAATGTCAATGCTGGGTTAGCAGACCATTGCGGCAACTTCTTCACCGCCTTTTGTCTCGATTGAATTTGCGCAGCAAGCTTTTTAATGTCATACCCTTTAAATTGGCCCGCCCTGAGCATAAGCTGGCTCACGTCGTCCTGCATATGCGCCTTTATGAAGTCAATTTCCAGTTGTGAAAAACTGGTTTCAGCTGCACTGCTTTCGGGCATACGGTCTGACATGATGCTAATTCGTTATCATTAGAATCCGAAAATACAGCTTTTTGCCGGCGGGTCACAGTTTTGTGAAGCGTTCGCGAAAGCGTGAAAGATTATTCAAAAAGCTGACTCGTGCAGCTGACTGGTTTCGGCTTGATTATCAATGTAATGCAGTTTACGGGCGGGATTTTCTGTTTTGCTTTAAGTAGGACTAACCAAATGAAAATTATAAATTGACGCCTCATATCCCTTAATCCTAAGTCTAACCTTTATTTATCATGAGAATTAAGACCTTTGAAGCGTATCAGGCTGCCTACAAACAAAGTGTAGACGATCCCGAAGGTTTCTGGGCGGAAGTTGCCCAACAGTTTCAATGGCGCAAACCTTGGAAGAAAGTCCTGAGCTGGGACTTCAATGAAGCAAATATCAAGTGGTTTGAGGGCGGCGTGCTCAACATTACAGAAAATGCATTAGACCGTCACTTGGCCGAGCGTGGCGACCAGCCCGCCATTATCTGGGAATCGAATGATCCCGAAGACAAATCCGTAACCATCAGTTATCGTGTTCTGTATGATAGGGTTTGCCGTTTTGCCAATGTTTTGAAAAAGCATGGCGTTAAAAAGGGCGATCGTGTCTGTATATATTTGCCAATGGTCCCGGAACTGACCGTGGCCGTGCTGGCTTGCGCGCGCATAGGAGCCATTCATTCGGTTGTTTTTGGCGGTTTTTCTGCAAAATCCATCGCCGACCGGATCAATGACGCCGAATGCAACATGGTCATCACATCCGACGGAGCTTTCCGCGGATCAAAGGTGATTCCGATGAAAGAAACGGTTGATGCGGCGTTGGATCAATGTCATAGCGTCAAAAACGTGATCGTGATGACGCGCACGCGCACGCCGGTTTCTATGTTGAAGGGCCGCGATTTGTGGTGGGAAGAGGAAGTGAAGCACGTCGATTCCGTATGTCCCGCCGAGCCAATGGACGCAGAGGACACATTGTTCATTCTTTATACATCAGGTTCCACGGGCAAGCCCAAAGGCGTGGTCCACACCTGCGGCGGTTACATGGTTTACGCGACTTACACTTTTGCCAATGTATTCCAGTACGAGCCAGGCGAAGTGCATTTTTGCACAGCCGACATTGGCTGGATCACGGGTCATAGTTACATTGTTTACGGCCCGCTTTGCTACGGCGCAACTTCCATCATATTCGAAGGCGTTCCTACTTATCCTGATGCCGGACGTTTTTGGGAAATTGTAGCCAAACATAAGGTTAACATTCTTTATACGGCACCAACTGCGATTCGTTCGCTGATGAGTTTCGGTTTGGATTTTGTCAAAAAACATGATCTTTCATCGCTGACAAAACTCGGTTCAGTAGGCGAGCCGATCAATGAAGAAGCTTGGCATTGGTTCAAAACTAATATCGGCCACGACCATTGTCCGCTCGTCGACACGTGGTGGCAAACCGAAACGGGGGGCATTATGATCTCGCCACTGGCAGGCATCACGCCGGAAAAACCGACATTTGCTACATTGCCTTTGCCTGGGATTCAGCCGGTTTTGGTGGATGAAAATGGAAAGGAAATCTTCGGAAACGGCGTGAGCGGTAATCTTTGCGTAAAATTTCCGTGGCCTGGCATCATCCGTACAACATATGGCGATCACGAGCGCGCCAAACAAACCTACTTCTCAACTTACCCCGGCATGTATTTCACCGGTGATGGTTGTTTACGAGACGAAGATGGTTATTACCGCATTACCGGACGCGTGGATGACGTGTTGAATGTTTCGGGACACAGAATCGGCACGGCGGAAGTTGAAAATGCAATCAATATGCACCTGGGCGTGGTGGAATCAGCTGTTGTGGGTTACGCGCATGACATCAAAGGACAAGGGATTTACGCCTACGTCATCGCCGAACACGAGCCGGATGATCCCGAAATGTTCCGCAAAGACATTGCAGCCACCGTTTCTAGAATCATCGGCCCCATCGCAAAACCAGACAAAGTCCAGTTCGTAACAGGCTTACCGAAAACACGTTCCGGCAAGATCATGCGTCGAATTCTCAGAAAAATATCCGAAGGCGACATGAATAATTTAGGAGACATTTCAACTCTGCTTGACCCTGCTGTTGTAGAGGATATCAAGAAAGGGGCGTTTTAAAAGCAGGAAGCACTTAACGTAAAAACAGAAAAGCGGTGTTTGTCTTAAACACCGCTTTTCTGTTTTTGATCAACTATTTATTTTGCATGGAGAATGTTGTTTCCATATTGAATTTTTCCATTGGTATATTCTACATAAGTGCGTGCATAGATTTCCAGAACAGTGTTTTCGGAAATTGGCAAATTGACGGTGCCTAATCCCTTCAGTGTTAAAGGCCCAGAAAGGGCGATAACCTTGTTGTCCGCTGTTGTCGGGAATGCATTTATATTTGCATTTGCCTGTGGCCGGTAACTATAAACCATACCAAACTCCTTAACTGGTGATTTACCGAAATCCTGAATTTCATATGCAGTTTGGTAAGGTTTATTTAGTGACAAGTTTAACCCAGCTTCCACTATCGCCAGTTTCGGATCATAAACAAGCACCTCTCCGTAAACGACTTTATTATTGCCATAAATTGCATAGGCGCGATAGTAAAGCTGCTTAGCAGTAGTCAGATCTATTTCCGTTATTTTTATTCTTTCTTTTAAGCTAGGAACTTCTGGGAATACTGATTTCGAATTAGAAATCGTAGGTGTATTCGTAAAGTTTTGACTTCCGTTGTCAGGTTCAACTGAATAAACGACTCCATGTTCAATGATAGGTTGGTTGCCCAGATTTGTGAAGTTGACTTTAAGGCGATATAAATTAGCTGATGAATTTTCAATTGTCAATCCGGGCGTATGGATAACGGGCATAATTTCCTCTGGTGTTTGAGGATCAGGGTTTTCCGGAACCACGTGGTCTTGACACGAGAAATTGAACAAGAAGATTGCTACGAGGAGCATGGAGAACTTAAATGTAACTGATTTCATAGAGTTGTAATTATTGATTTTAAATGTCAGAGGAATATTTGTGACAATTATAAATCAATTAACTAACAGGAATGAGGGCGGGTGGTGATGCGATTATTTGTCGGCCTTGTTTCAATTATTCTACGGCACGCAAGCCAATAAAAAAGGTTGCCCTTTCGTAAAGACAACCAATTATTCAATCAAATATATTCTGTCAATTCTTAACACTCATCGCCTTATCCGCGGCGCAGCCGCAACCCTTCGCGCATCCGCCGCTGTTGCGGCTGTCGAATGCTTTCCAGATGCGCCAACCCATGAAGCCGGCTGCTGCAAGAAATAATATGAGGATGATGATTTGCTGTGCCATGGTGTGTTAACAGCGTGTTTTTACCAATTGTTCCTTGCAGCGAGTTGAAATGCATGCTGATAATGATGTTCGCTGTGCCACGCATAATTCGCAATCACTTCGTCCACGCGAAAGGTGCGGCCCGTCGCAGGGTGAATGTAAGTCCGCGCCAGATCAGTTTCATCCATTGAATTCAATAACAATATCCAACGCAAGTGAATGTATCGCAACAATTGAAGTGAAAGCTCAACCTGCGCCGTTTTCGCGTCAGGAAGCTCTGCCCAAAGTTGCTCTTCGTATGGCTTAATAACCGGATTATCTTCCGTCATCGCAAGCCTGCAACGCACATATGCATTCATGTGGCTGTCGGCGACGTGGTGGATCAGCTGGCGGATTGTCCAGCCATCCGGCCGATAAGGCGTGTTATATTTTTCATCGTCCCAGCCGCCTAGCAAGTTGATAAATTTAGAAGGCAAGGCGCTGATAATCTGAATGTTTGATTTTACTTCGGCTGGTGTGTAATAATCCTGGTGTTGGAATTGGCCGATTGGGTAACGGAGGGAATCTGGGGACATTTTTTGAATGACTGAATGACTGAATGAGTGAATGACTGAATGAGTGAATGAGTGAATGAGCCAGTGTGTGAGTGAGCCGGGATGAACGTCTTATGATTAGAAGTTTTCTCGGATTACTTCTACTAATTCTTTGTGGCCTCCTGCGGCTGCAACGATGTCGCCGCCGAAAAGATAGTTGTCTCCGCCTTTAAAATCTGTGACTGTTCCGCCCGCCTCTCTGATCATCAACACGCCAGCCGCCATATCCCAGGAATTGAGATTGTATTCATAAAAACCGTCAAACCGGCCCGCTGCAACATATGCAAGATCGACAGCCGCTGCGCCCATTCTCCGGATTCCGTGCGTTTTTTGCATAAGGAGTTCAAGAATGTACATGTATCGCTTTTGCTTCTCAAATTTGTAATAAGGGAAACCGGTTGCTATTAAGCTGTCCGCCAAAGTTTCAACATTGGAAACCTTAATCTGTTTACCATTGCACCACGCTCCGCCGCCTTGCCAGGCATAAAACATTTCGTCCAAACTCGGCTCATGGATAACGCCAACAAGCAATTCCTTCCCACGCGCAAGGCCCACGCTCACGCAATAGACCGGAATGCCATGAATGAAATTCGTAGTTCCGTCCAATGGATCAATGATCCAATTCAATGCAGTGGGGTCGGGTTCCTGGCCGGTCGTGCCTTCCTCAGTGATGAAGCTGGCCTCGGGAAGAAGTTGGGTCAGACTGGCAACGAGCAGTTTTTCCGCTTCCTTGTCCACATAAGAAACAAGGTTGTTCAGGTCTTTGTATTCAATTTTATCACGCGAAAACGAAGCAGCTTCCTGTTGGATAAAAGAAGAAGCCTGTCTTACTATTTCAATCGTTTGTTGTGTAAGCTGTTCGAGATTCATTACTATTTTATCCTTTTTCGGGGATTTTAGAAAGTGAATTATTAATGTAGTAAACCCTGATAATCAATGTTAATAGAATCGGGATTACAACATAGTTATGCTTTAATACATTGCCCGTTGCGCAAAGTAAGAGAAATCCGTAAAATATCAGCAAGAACTGAAACCACGAAGGTTTTTTTGTTTTTGAAATAAAAAAAATCAGCGGCATCCAAAGCGGGAAAGCCCAGAGAATGTCATAGTTCCACTTGGTGTCGTTGTGCTCGGTTGCAAACCACAATAAGGCAAGCAGCCAGCCCGCCAGCCCGACGACAGAAAAAAGCACTTTGTCAAATGTAAAATCAAGAATTTCTTTCCTGATCTGCCAATAAGTAAGCGCCATTGTAATGACTGCCAAAGCCCAAAAAACGACCGCCGGCGTGAGAATTCCCTTATAAACGATTGGCTCCGCCTTGAAATATTCATTTGTTGTCAAAACCAATGGCACTAAGCCGGCTGCTGTTTTAATCCGCGCATCTTTGAAAGCAATGCTCAGATTATCAGGCAGAAACGTCGCTTGTTCGGCAGTTGCGATTTCATCCGCAGGCGTGCCCAATGCGAGATCCATCCCAAAGTCGGCCCAGGGATTTTGCTTGTAAGCGTAGCGATCAATCCATTGTCTGAAACTGAGCTTTTCGTGCGTGTAACCTTTGTAAACGAGGCTGTCACCGCATGCGGTTTTCAATGCAACGGCTAATCGGCTTGCACAGTTGTCATAAAAGAATTTATAAGGATAAACCCTGTTTTGAGGCAAATAATTGTTTTCCAAATAATTGTAAAGCCGCTGCTTTTGTGCTTGACTCAGATTCAAAACCTGCTCAGATATAGATCGATTTTCGGCACGATAATATTCCAGTTGCGGCCCAAGCGGGTGCACCGAAATGCTGTAAGGCAAATAACCACGCATGAAATTGATATAAAAATTGCCCTGATCGAAGCTGAATGTGCCGTAACTATAAGCATTGTCAAGCCGCAAAACCGGATCGTAAACCCAAAGCACACTATGCCCAAAACCTGAATACAACTCATCTCCCGGACCGAATGTCACCAGGCTAACTTTGGCCTGCGCACTCAGCGTGGCAAATTGCGCGCGCGCCAATGCAATCGAAGACAAAAACAAAAAAGCGAACAGAACTGACCGCAACATATTAATCCTCATATTTTTCCGATTTCTTTTTCTCTTCCGCTTTTCCGGCCAGAATGATTACGATTTCTCCTTTTATGGTTTTTTCTGAAAAGTAAGTAATGACTTCTTCCAATGTGCCGCGCACGTTTTCTTCATAAATTTTGGTCAGTTCCCGCGCAACTGAAACCTGTCGGTCTGCCCCGAAATACTCAACAAATTGCTGCAACGCTTTCACCAGCCGATGCGGCGATTCGTAGAAAATCATGGTCCTCTCCTCGGCAGCCAGGTTTTGCAAACGCGTTTGACGGCCTTTTTTATGCGGCAAGAAACCTTCAAATGTAAAACGGTCGCAAGGCAAGCCTGAGTTCACCAGCGCGGGCACAAAAGCAGTGGGGCCGGGGAGACATTCGACTGCAATGCCTTGTTTAATGCATTCCCTAACGAGCAAAAAGCCTGGATCAGAAACAGCCGGCGTGCCAGCGTCGGACACCAGCGCCATGGTTTCACCCTTAAGAATGCGTTCCACAACACGCGTAACAGTCTGATGCTCATTATGAACGTGATAACTGTGCATTGGCTTCGAAATGCCCAGGTGTTTGAGCAGATTTCCAGAAGTTCGCGTGTCTTCCGCGAGAACGACATCGACATTTTTCAGAACATTGATGGCGCGAAGTGTAATGTCTTCCAGGTTGCCGATCGGCGTGGGGACTATATAAAGTTTCATTGAAAGCAAATGTGCCCAGGTTGACCGGCCACACAGTTATTTTTTAATTTCTTCAAATATTTTGTCAATCGCCTCAGCGAGTTTTTTATCCTTATCGGTAACAATGTCGCCCGCATCGTGCGTGTTCAATTCAAATGTTACTTTGTTATATGTGTTGGTCCAAAAGGGATGATGATCCATTTCATCAACCGTTTGCGCAACCTCCGTAATAAAAGCAAATGCTTCCTTGAAGTCCTTGAAAGTGAAGCTTTTTTTTAATTTGTTATTCTCCTCTTTCCACATATCCATGTTTATTTATTTTACTAAAAATCCTTTATTCAGCATAATGAAACGAATATACAAGCTTTATGCTTCTTTTTAAATTATTCAGGTAAATAGCCGAATCGGGTTTGATGGAGTATATTTGAACTTTGATCCGGTTCATATCCTTATCATAGTGTGGCGGCTGAACAATCGGTTTTTCAGAACAAAAAGCCTCGCATAACCCGCTCTTTTATCTATTTATAATTTAACAAAGCTCTGCTAATCAGCCGAGTAAGAATCATGAAAGTAGAACTCGTTCGTGTTAATGACGCCTTTCATTTTGAAGGCACCGGTTCATCAGAAGTAAAAGTGCACACAGACGGATCGCCTGAAATCGGCGGCAGTAATCTTGGCGTGCGGCCTATGGAATTGCTCCTGTTGGGACTGGCAAGTTGCAGCGCCATCGATGTGGTGCTAATCCTCAAAAAACAACGTCAGGACATTACAGACTTCCGTATCACTGCCGATGGCGACAGGACGCAGGAAGAAAATACGCAGCGCAAGCCATTTACCAAAATCCATTTGACATTCAAATTTGCGGGTAATCAGCTGGACGAAAGCAAGATTAATCGTGCTATTGGTTTGTCGATGGAGAAATATTGCTCTGCAACTGCACAGCTCGAAGCACTTGCAGAAATTACATATGCTGTCGAAATCGCGACGGTTTAACAAACATTCTTTTTTATAAAGCATTAATAAGCAGCCCAAATGCAGCAATATCACGATTTGTTACGCCACATTCTTGACCACGGCGTTCGTAAAACAGACCGGACCGGCACAGGAACAATCAGTGTTTTTGGTTATCAAATGCGCTTTAACCTGAACGACGGTTTTCCATTGGTTACCACCAAAAAAGTGCACACTAAATCGATTATTTACGAGCTTTTGTGGTTTTTGAAAGGGGACACAAATACGAAATATCTCAAAGATCACGGCGTGTCGATCTGGGATGAATGGGCGGATGAAAATGGCGATTTGGGGCCAGTATATGGCAAGCAATGGCGGAGTTGGGAAGGGCCAAACGGCAAGACGGTGGATCAGTTGCAGGAAGTTTTGAAGCAGTTGAAAAACACACCGGATTCTCGCCGCATCATTGTTTCGGCCTGGAATCCATCACAGTTGTCGGAAATGAAATTGCAGCCTTGTCACGCATTGTTCCAGTTTTATGTGGCGCCTCCGAATGAAGATGCGGGTGAAACAAAAGGAAAACTATCCTGCCAGCTTTACCAGCGCAGCGCCGATGTTTTTCTGGGTGTTCCATTCAACATTGCGAGTTATGCATTGCTGACGATGATGATAGCGCAGGAATGTGACCTGGATTTGGGTGATTTTGTATGGACCGGCGGCGATACGCACATTTATCTCAACCATTTGGAACAGGTGGATCTGCAACTCAGCCGTAAGCCACGCGCGCTCCCGGTTATGGCCATTAATCCGGATGTTAAAAGCGTCTTTGACTTCAAATTTGAAGATTTCGAGCTGCAAAATTACAATCCGTGGCCAGGAATTAAGGCGCCCGTCGCCGTTTAGGTTTTGAGATGAGCATCCAATATATTTTAGAGATTATCGGAACATTCGCGTTTGCGATTTCCGGGGCGCTGGCTGTGAAAGATCAGCAGCATCAGGATTGGTTCGGCGCGAGTTTCACTGCATTCATTTCCTCCATTGGCGGTGGAACGCTGCGGGATATTTTGCTAGATAGTTATCCTCTGGTCTGGATTAGCGACATCACGATCATTTACGCCATTATGGCGGGAATATTGGTCACATTCATTTTTTACAAATTTCTCCTTCGCTTGCGCAAAACGCTCTTTTTGTTTGACACATTCGGCATTGCGTTATTCACCATCGTGGGCACCGAAAAAGCCCTTCATTTAGGCGTCAGGCCAGAGATTGCTGTGATTATGGGTGTTTTTACCGCCACAATGGGAGGCGTTATCCGTGACATGATGACGAATGAAATTCCGATCATCTACCGAAAAGAAGTGTACGCAACTGCTTGTCTGGCAGGGGCATGTGTTTATTTGTTATTGGACGAAATCGGCGCGGGGCGTAATGTGGCGTTTATCACCGCGTCGTTGGTTATCATCACGATTCGCATCCTGGCAGTCCGTTACGGATGGAGCGTGCCGCGGTTTTTCCGTTAGCATTATGGTTCCGGGGTTTATCGTTGCAATTTTTTGCACAAAAATCGTCGGGGATGCCAACTCATTCAATGGGCATCCCTGACGTCTTAATTATTTCTTCTTCTTTCCTTTTACGGATGCAGCGGCTTGCTTTGGGGCGGCTGATATTTTTGATTGGATCTGCGTAATGCCCTTTTCGATCTGGCCTTTGTAAAAAGTTGTGAATGCGCCGTCTGGTGCGGTTGTTCCCAATGTCAACGCCTTTTGGGCGGCTGGCAATGCTTCTGCATTCTTGCCTAATTTGCTCAAAATCTGTGCTTTCAACCAATAATTAAAATACGATTCTTTTAAACCAATCGCTTTATCAGCCATTGCAAGCGCAACTTGCAAATCCTTACCTTGGGATAATAAATAACCCGCAGTGCTTTGCAAAACGCCAATGTCCTCAGGTTTTTCGGCAACTGCTTTATTCAAACCGGCCATTGTCAATGCTTCGGTGCCAACTGCCAACGGAACCGGAATGTTAACGGACGACCAGGAAATGTTCAAAAATCCGGTGCTGTCTGAAGTCGGATCAATGCTGATCTTAAAGCTCTCATTGAATTCGGCAGATGTCGGGACAACCATTATTCTTGCCACGTCTTCCGATTCTTTATAATCCTGCGTTCCGCCCTGATTGAAGTTTTTGTTCAAAATCACCGTCCAGGCAGCACCTGATGGAATGGAGAATAATGCATATTTTCCGGCAGGCACTTTTTTGCCTCCGAATGAAAAATCGGTTCCCGCTTCCAATGTCGTCGCCATGTTCGCGCCTGTGCGCCAGATTTGGTTGTAAGGAGCCAGTTCTGAGCTGTCGGCGAAAATCTTCCGGCCTTTGATCGACGGGCGTGAGTATTTCACAGTAAAATCAGTGACACCAATGCTCTGCATGACACTGGCGGACGGACTGGCTTGTGGGGTGCGTTGTCCGATGGCAGTTGTTGCAAGTAAAGCGGCAATGGACACTGATAAGAAGTATTTTTTCATTTTTAAATAAGGTGGTTTATTTCTTGAAGTATTAAACTTGTGGTGAAATTAGAATGAAAAAATCACATAGCCTACATGAAGCGGAACAGTTTGTTATCCCTTTTAAATGCTTATACACCCGAAAACGGACTTGAAAATGAAATGTATTTGGCAACAATTGATTTTGTCAAAAGTCACGAAGATTGCTTCGAAAGATCATTGCTGATCGGGCATGTGACCGCTTCGGGATTGGTGCTGTCGGCGGATGGAAACTCGGTTTTGCTCATGCATCACCAAAAGCTGGGACACTGGCTGCAACCAGGCGGGCATTGTGATGGAGATCCTGACACCGAGCGAGTTGCCCGGAAAGAAATTTGGGAAGAAACAGGCATTCAACAATTGGAATTGTATAAAGAAGGCATTTTTGATGTGGATATTCACCTCATTCCGGAACGGAAAGGCCTTCCGGCGCACAATCATTATGACATTCGTTATGCGTTCAAAGCTGCGGAAGGACAGGACATCGTGGTTAATGACGAGTCATTGGATGTGCAATGGGTTCCTTTGCAGGATGTTGCAAAATTGAATGATTCAGAATCCGTCGTGCGCATGATCCGCAAGGTCACTGCTTGATAAATTTCAGCGCTTTCTCCTGATTGTCAACCTTAATTTTTACCAAATATAATCCTGCCGGCAATTGCGTTGCTGCAATGGGTTGGTTAGCAGTCAGTTTTGATTCCAATGTGCTTAATGTTTTGCCATTCTGTCCATATAAATTGAGCACTGCTTGTTTGCCAATCAAATGTTGCGGAATGGAAAGACTTGCGTCGTCCTGAACCGGATTTGGTGATAAAACAATGGCAGACAGCAGGTTATCCTCCGTTCCCAGCGGTGAAAATTCTTCCTGAATAATTTTTTCTGCCCTCACAGCGCTCGGGACGCCATAACCCAACAAATTGTCAGGCGCACTGGCCTGGTGACCCGATTTTTTGATGGCGTAAATAAGCTGCTGCGCGGTCAAGTTAGGATATGCCTGCCACAAAATCGTTGAAAAACCAGCCATTAACGGCGACGAAAACGAAGTTCCGTTGTTGCTGGAAACATTGCCGGACGTGTTGCCGATCACGGCGCCCAGTCCAACGGCCGCGACATCAGGCTTTTGCTGGCCTGCCGCATTCGGGCCTACGGAGCTTAATGCAGCATAAGCGCGTTCATAATTCGTTGCGCCGACGGTCAGCACAGAATCCACGTCAGCGGGCGCGACAATGTAATGCCACGCCTTATTTCCCTCATTTCCAGCCGAAGTGACGACCAAAATGCCAGTTCGTGTCGCAAAGCGTGCGGCGCGGCTGACAATGGTCGTTTTGCCGTCCATATCCTGATACGTGTAACTGTATTCCGGCTTGGCAAACTCGTCGTCAAACTGATTGTAACCCAGAGAAGAATTGATCACATCTGCGCCCAAGCTATCCGCGCGCTCGGCGGCCATCAACCACGCAATTTCCTCATATGGTGATTCAAGAAAGTCGTTTTCTGTTCTGTAAAGCGCGTAATTCGCTTCGAAAGCCGCTCCGATCATTGTTCCGGGCTGGTCGGCTGCCATGGTTGAAATTACATTTAAGCCGTGTGATCCGTCATTGAAAACATTTGTTTCCCGGCCCATAAAATCATAAGTGTCGACGATCCTTTTTTCGTCGCGAAGCGGCTTCAAAAACGGAACCTGATCACCATTTAAAAATCCATTGTCCAAAACGGCGATGAGCATGCCTTCGCCGTGAAAGCCTTTGTTATGCAAACTTGGAACGTCCATGAGTGCCAACTGGGCATTCATATTTCCGTAATTCAGATCTTCGGTTGTCTCAAACTTTTTGTTAACACCGCCAACGCGCTCCACGCCGGGCGATTTCGAACCAATGTTGGCAACAGGCAAATCAAATTCAATGCTTTTAAAAAACGGCAGTTTCCGAATGTTGGCAAGCTGTGCAGCGGTCGCCTCTACAATGGCGCCGTTAAACCAGCGGGAAGTGAAAATAACTTCCGCACCCACCTGTTTTATAGCCGACACATAACCCGGGTTAACGGGGAAATCCTGAGTCGTAATTGGAATGTTCTGTCGTGTTCTGCGGGCAACGGAACGCGCTGAGAGGAATTCTGCCGGCTTGTCTGCGGAAAAGGTCGTGTTGTTTTTGTCTTTGAACAAAACAAAATAACGCGGGTTACTTTGGGCAAAGGTGCAGCTCAGACCGAGGGAAAAGGCAAAAATGGTGACTAGTAGCGTTTTAATCATTGTTTTCCATGTTTAACTATCAAACCAACGCCCGCAGGTCATATTTTGATATACTGCTTTTTGTGCAAAAGTTTGGAACTGTTGCAGTTAAATACAGCCATAAACGATTAGGCAACTTTTTCACCAGGAATTTTTCTCCCACCGAGATGCGGGCATTCGAGTAAGGGCTTAATTCCTGAATATGGAACGATCGTTTTCAGATAACCATAATTGTCAGCCAGGGAGATCGTTCGGTTTTGGTCGCCCATGGAAATGTCCACATCATTCATTCCAAACTGGCAGGGATGCTCGTAACCCGTCGCATGCGTGATTTCGATAATTTCCTTCGCCAGCGTGCTCATATAACTGTTGAAGCGCTCGGTTTTCAGCGCGGGATCAATGCCAGCTTCGAGCCATTTGTTATTGGTTGCAATGCCTGTTGGGCAGCGGTTTGTGTGGCAAGTCTGCGCTTGAATGCAGCCAATTGACATCATTGCTTCGCGCGCAACATTGATCACATCGGCGCCCATCGAGAATGCCATTACGGCCTGCGCCGGAAGTCCGAGCTTGCCGGATGCGATGAAAGTCAGCTTGTCGGTCAGGTTTCTCTTTTGGAATATTTTATAAACCGTGCTGAAAGCGAAAACAAGCGGCAACGAAACGTGGTCTGCGAATGATGGCGGCGCTGCGCCTGTTCCGCCTTCGCCGCCGTCAATGGTGATAAAGTCGGGGCCTTTTCCGGTTTCAGCCATGAGGTCGGCCAATTCTTCCCACATATCCGTTTTTCCAACAGCAGATTTTATTCCAACAGGCAAGCCCGTTTCAGCGGCCATTTGCTCAATAAAATCGATCATTCCTTTTACATCTGAAAAAGCACTGTGATAGGGAGGCGAAACAACGTCTTTGCCGATGGGAACGCCACGGATCTCTGCAATTTCTGCAGTGATCTTGCTGGCGGGCAGCACGCCGCCCTTTCCTGGTTTGGCACCTTGCGAAAGTTTAAGCTCGATCATGCGCACAAATGGATTCAGTTTGGTCATTTTCACCAACTTTTCCATCACAAAATTTCCTTGATCATCGCGAACGCCGAAATATGAAGTTCCCATGTTAAAGACCACATCTGCGCCGAATTTGTGATAGGGAGACAATCCGCCTTCGCCCGTGTTATGGTAATTGCCGAACTGGAATGAGCCTTTATTTAACGATTCAATTGCTCGTGAAGAAAGTGATCCAAAGCTCATTGCGCTCACATTCACGATGGAACGCGGGCGATAAGGTCTTTTTCTTTTATGGAATTCGCCGATAACCTTCGCCGAAGGAATTGTGTAATGATGCGGATCATTACCATTCAGGACGTGATGGCTGTGCGTTGTATCCAGCTTATAAGGAAGCATGGCAGGTTTTATCAGCACATAACCGGCTTCCTGCATATTTTGGTCGGTGCCAAAACCCTGATAATTGTTTTCTTTTTTGGAAGAAGCGTAAATCCACGAGCGCTGACGGCGATTGAAAGGCAGTTCCTCGCGGTTATTGGCAACAATGTATTGCCGCAATTCCGGGCCAATCGTTTCGAGCATGTAACGAAAATGCCCGACCAGGGGAAAGTTATGCTGAATGGTGTGCTTCCGCTGCAAAATGTCCCTGACAGCGATCGCAACAGGAATGATAATGATATAAACCCAAATCGGGATCGCAGCAAAGAACGAGGTAAGCATTTCCATAAATCAGTGTGTTAATGGCAGCAAATCAGACTTCCTCCCAGGTTGTAACAACGGAAAGATCTTTCCAATAACCCGGATAGGATTTTACAACAACGCCTGGTTCTTCAATGATAATCGGTGAAACCATTCCAGCCGGGGCGAATGCCATGGCCATGCGGTGATCATCATAAGTGTGAATGGAAGGTGTCTCTTTTGGCTCGAATCCCGGAATGCGGGTCACTTCGTAGAGATGATCTTTCTCAATTTCTTTGAGCGTCGCGCCAAGCTTTTGCAATTCCTGCTGCAATGCGAAAACGCGGTCTGTTTCCTTTATTTTCAAACTTTCAATGCCGGTTAAGGAAAGGCGAATGTCTTTTACAGCGCAGCAAACAGCGACGGTTTGGGCAAGGTCGGGGCAATCTGTGAAATCCCAGCCAATGGATGCTGCGGGTGGGGTTTTGGTCAAAAGCACGCCGCGTTCTGTGAAAACACTTGCGACGCCCAGATGCTCCATAATTTTGACAATGGCGCTGTCGCCCTGCAAAGAGTCTTTTTTCAAGCCCAAAAGCTCCACTTCCGCATCTTCGGCCAGTGCAACAATGCTATACCAGTAACTCGCACCCGACCAGTCGGATTCAATTGCATAAGGATGCGGCTGATATTTGAATGGCGGAACAATGATCATGTTTGTAAGCCAATCTGCCTGATATTCAATGCCGAAATGAGCCATTTGATTGAGCGTCATTTCAATGTAAGGCTTTGAACCAACTTCTCCTTCCAGCTTTATTTTTAAACCGCTAGGCAAACTTGGCGCAACAAGCAGCAATGCGGAAATATATTGGCTGCTTACGTCGCCACGCATTGTAATTTCGTTCGTGCCGGAGTAAGTGAAACCATTCAGTTTCAATGGCGGAAAGCCTGTTTCTTGCTGATATTCAATGTCTGCGCCCAGGATTCGTAAGGCATCCACCAAGATCCCGATCGGCCTTTCACACATCCGCGGCGTGCCGGTCATAATCTTGTTTTGACCGGTTACTGCGAAATAAGCTGTCAAAAAACGCATTGTAGTGCCTGCATCGATCACATCGGCAATGGTGTCCTGCGAATCGAGCAGCCTGAGCATTGTTTGTGAATCGCGGGCTTCCGAAATGTTCGAAAGCTCACATTGAAAACCAGTCAATGCATTGATAATGAGCGCACGGTTGCATTCACTTTTGGATGCTGCCAGTCTTATTTCTGCGCGTATGGATTGTTTGGGTGGGTGGACTAGAATGGATTTCACTTCAAGTAATCAGATTAGGGAATGCAAAGGCGCTTGGCCTTTGGAGGCAATGGTTTTGTATTAATAGGTTTCCAGGACTTTCAGCTTGTTTTTGCTGTTGATCTTCAACGATGAAAATGTCAATTTGTAACAAACAAAACCTGCCGCCATAAACGCCCCGCCCACAAAGAGCGACGAAGCGTCGGTTGTATATCTTTTATTATCAATTCCTTTATTGAAAAAATCAGCGCCGATGTAAATTAACCCCGCAAGCGGCAGCAATGGAGCCAGTTGCGAAACGAACGGAATCCTTCGGGAGACTTTCATAAGCCTGATATCCTTCAAAAGGATTTCCTGATAATCCATTCGGCCAACGGCTTCATTAATGATGGCAATGCTGAAAGACGAGTCCGTGACGCTGGCAATGGTTTCGTTGAAGCGAATGGTTTCGTTATGCATCCGGAACTTGATATTATCGCCGGGAAAAAAGCGATATCGGTGAAAGCCGCCGATCGTAGGGGACGCGTCTAAAACGAGATATTTCTGCCCGGGAGAGGCAATTACGCGGTTTGTGGTGCTTTGTTTGAGGAAAAGTTCTTCGCTTGAAAGTGCTTTTTTGGCATCATAATGATCCTGGGACCACGCCTGGAAACTCCCTGTGAGTATTAAAAGGACAATAAATAAGCGTTGTCTCATAGCATTAAAAGAATGTTTCAAATATAGGGAATCATTCTCTGAAACGGGCAAAAGTGTTGCATTGTTAACCATATTTTAAGTCGCGGCCAGCGAACAGATTTTGATGAAATATTGGACGATGCCATTTGAATTAGGATATTTGCAGCGCCTCGCGTGCCGGCAAACAGCGTGCAGGAAAATCAACGTAAGCTCACTCATTCAACTTATATGTATCAGGCCAGCTATTTAAAACATTTTACGGAAGAAGTTTTCCTTGCCATAGGATGTTCAGAGGAAGAGGCTAGACTGGCGGCGACCGTTTTGGTAAGTGCAGATTTGCGTGGGGTCGATTCGCATGGAATTGCAAGGTTGGCGGGTTATGTTCGTTTGTATGATCACGGCCGCCTTAATCCCAAACCGGAAGTGAAAGTTGTCTATGAAACGCCTAGCACGGCAGTTGTGGACGGAGACAGAGGGCTGGGACTGGTGGTTGCGCCGAAAGCCATGGAAATTGCCATGGAGAAAGCCGAAAAAGTGGGTTCGGGATGGGTTTCTGTACGGAATTCAAACCACTTTGGCATTGCCGGATATCATGCCATGCTGGCTTTGGAAAAAGACATGATCGGCTGGACAATGACCAATGCTGCACCGTTGGTTACGCCAACTTTTTCTTTGGATAAGTTGCTTGGAACCAACCCGATTGCGGTTGCAGTCCCGGCTTTGGAAGAGCCTGCTTTTGTGGCTGACTTTGCTTCAACGGCTGTGGCTTACGGGAAATTTGAAATTTTACAGCGCAAAGGATTGCCCGCTCCCTTAGGCTGGGCGCAGGATGCGGAAGGCAATGCAACAACGGATTCGAATGCAGTGAAAAGCGGCGGCGGTTTGCTGCCGTTGGGTTCGGACAGGGAGCACGGAAGTCATAAAGGTTATGGGCTTGGCGCCATTGTGGATATTTTTTCAGGCGTGCTTTCAGGTGCTAACTTTGGCCCTTGGGTGCCGCCATTTGCAACTGCCGGATTTATGACTGCTCAGCAAGGTGTGGGCTTGGGAACGGGGCATTTTCTTGGAGCGATGCGCGTTGATGGGTTCCGTCCAGCCGATGAATTTAAACAGGATATGGACAAATGGATCAGAGCATTCCGCGGCGCGCGGGCTGTGGATGGCCAGAAAGTGCTGATCCCCGGCGACCCTGAGCGCGAGACGGAGGCGGAACGCAACATTAATGGAATTCATTTGCTTGAACCCGTTGTTGTTTCGCTTGATGAGCTTGCAAAGCGATTTGGAATATCATTTGAAATTAATCTTTAACATATAAAACAACGGAAGCGGAGGCGGACGATCGCCGGAAGCTGTTAGCCACACATCATATGTCGCGTAATTTTAAAGTTGGGTTGTTTGTCACCATTGCAATCCTTACCACAACATTCACTTTTTATTTTTGGCAAATATTTAAAACGCCTAATCTGCAACTTGACAAGCAAACGAGTTTTGCATTGCTGATCCCGGAAGGCGGAACTTACAAATCGGTGCTGGATTCGTTGAACAAACATGAAGTGATCAATGATCATATTTCATTTCAGTTTCTTGCCAAACTTTTAAAATATCCGGATAAGGTTAAGCCAGGAAGATATGTGATCAAGCCGAATTCCAACAACTACGCGGTTGTTAAAAAACTTGCTGCTGGCAGTCAGGATGCTGTGAAACTGACCTTTAACAACATCAGGCTAAAAGAAGATTTGATCGTAAGAATCGGAAGCCGGTTTGCATTTGGAGAAGAAAATTTTAGAAAAGCGCTTAATGATCCGGAGGTTTGCCATAAATACGGATTGGACACGCTGACAATTGTTTCCATGTTTTTGCCAAACACTTATGAGATTTACTGGACAACGGGCACAGAGAAGTTTTTGGACCGGATGCACAGCGAATACAAAAAATATTGGACAGAAGAGCGGACTGCAAAAGCAAAATCCATTGGGCTGACACCGGTTCAGGTTTCGATTCTGGCTTCCATTGTTGAGGAAGAACAAGCCAGAAAAGTGGATGAGAGGGCCAAAGTGGCTGGGCTTTATATTAACCGTTTAAACGCGCAGATGCCTTTGCAGGCGGACCCTACGATCAAATTCGCGTTGCAGGATTTTGCCATTAAAAGGATCTTAAACGGACAGCTTTTGATCAAATCGCCTTATAACACTTACGTAAATGTGGGTCTGCCTCCCGGCCCGATCCGCGTCGCCGACCTCAATTCCCTGAATGCGGTTTTGAATTATGACAAGCACGATTATGTGTACATGTGTGCGAAGGCGGACTTGTCCGGTTATCATGCATTTGCGACCAATTATGCCGATCATTTGAACAATGCACGCATGTATCAGGCCGAATTGAACCGACTCAAAATCATGAAATAATGTTCGTTTACGAAGTCAAAGGCGTGCGGGTCCGTTATGCAGATACGGACCAGATGGGTTATGTATATTATGGAAATTATGCCCGTTATTACGAAATAGGGCGGGTTGAAGCGCTCCGGAGCCTTGATTTTCACTACAAAGTGATGGAAGATGAAGGCGTAATGATGCCGGTTTATGAAAACCATTCCCGTTATTTGAAGCCCGCGCGTTACGACGACGAACTAAGCATCCGCGTTACTTTGCAGGAAATGCCTGGGATTAGGGTCGTTTTTCATTACGAAATACGCAATCAAAACAATGTGCTGTTGAATACGGGTGAGACGACATTGGTTTTTCAGCGCCGGGACAACGGAAAATTATGCCTCGCGCCGGAAAAGCTGCTCAACAAGTTGAAGCCGTATTTTGAAATTTAATTAGTCTGCCTATGCTTGAAAAACTGTTAACAAACCGTCAGATCAAGCGTCTTATCGTCTGGCTGCAGCGAAAGGTTTTCCTGAGCAAGACAGTTTCTTTATATGACATTCTGGTCAATCTGGTGCGGAGCAATCGCAAATATGACATTGACCAACGCGCGTCAGCGGTTGCTTACAGCCTGACACTTGCCTCTTTTCCTGCGATCATTTTCCTTTTTACATTAATTCCCTACATCCCGATCGAGCATTTGGATGAGCAGATCATGGAATTGCTTCGCGAAAACATTCCGAGCGGGATTTTTCAGGATGCAGACCAAACGATCATGGACATTATCAGCAGGCCGCGGAAAGGCGTGCTTTCTTTCGGTTTCATTTTCGCGCTTATCGCGTCGACCAATGGAATGATGTCACTGATGCGCTCTTTTGATATGGTTTATGATGATATTGAAATCAGGGGTTTTCTGAAATTAAGGGCAATCGCGACCTTGCTGACATTGCTTTTGATTGTTGTTCTGTTCCTGTCGGTCATTCTTCTCATCGTGGGAGACGCTGTGATGAACATTCTGAGCGATTGGAGCATTTTGCAAGATAATTGGACCATCACATTGCTGAATATTACGCGTTATCTGATCAGTTTTGGGTCCCTAATGCTGACTATTTCACTTATTTATCGCATTGCTCCTTCTCATGGGCGGCAGTTTGGTTTCATCAATGCAGGCTCTGTCATTGCGTCCGTGTTGATTCTGACTGCGACATATGGTTTCTCCTATTATTTATCGAGATTCAGCTCTTATAACAAGCTTTACGGCTCCATTGGAACCATGATAGCGCTCATGATCTGGCTCTATTTGCTGGCTTTTGTGATCATTCTTGGCTTTGAAATTAACGCTGGCATCGCAGCCGCAGCCAAGGGAAAAATTGTCCCGAAGCAGCGATTTACCGCAAACTAACTACTTCTCTGACATGTGGTGAATGTTGCTAATTTTGAAACTTACGGCCGCCAAAACATTAAAATCGGGCTGTGAGACGGGAATTGTGATACTGCATGTTGAAATGAAAGAGAAGGAAAAGCCATTGGTGACTGTTATCCTGACAGCCTATAATCAGGAAAAATATATTGAAGAAACACTTCATTCAGTCTTCCAGCAAACTTATGCACACATTGAGCTGATTGTCATTGACAACGCGAGCACGGATCAGACGCTCACCAAAATCGAGCGGTTTAAAGCGGCTTCGAACCAGTTCATATTAATCAAAAACACGTTTAATTCCGGGCTTTGCAAAGCTTTCAACATAGGGCTTTCCATCGCGAAAGGAAAATACGTGATCGACCTCTCCGGCGATGATCTGCTGATGCCCGAGCGCATTGAAAAGCAGGTGGAAGCATTTGAACAGCTTTCTGACGAATACGCTGTGGTTTTTACCAATGCATTGTATATCACTCCCGCCGGAAAATATCTGGACTATCATTATCAGGTTGACAAGCAAGGAAAAGCGGCGCATAACGTGCCTTCCGGGGATGTTTACAAGAATGTTTTGGAACGATATTTCATTTGCACGCCCACAATGATCATGCGCACCGAGGCATTAATCGGGCTGGGTGGTTACGATGAAACACTGACATTTGAAGACTTCGATTTTTGGGTGCGCTCGGCGACAAAATTCAAATATTTTTATCTGGATGAAGTGTTGACCAAAAAGCGCATCGTTCCCACTTCACTTTCTTCAATGGTTTACAAAAAGGGCAGCGGCATGCTGGCTTCCTATTATGCAGTTTGCAACAAAGCCTACGATCTAAACCGCGATCAGCAAGAATTTGATCTGCTGGCGGCTCGCATTCGCACATTCATTCGCAAATGCTGGTATGCGCAGGAATTTGAGCTTGCGATCCGTTTTCGGGTTTTGCTAAATTATATTGAGAATCCCGGATGGCAAACCGAGCTGATCGTAGTCATGTGCAGGCTGCATCTTCCAGTCAATTTCGCTTATCGATTTTATATCAAAAACTTAAAAAAAGCACTTGGACAGGAAGGATTTAGCTTCTAGAATTGTTATTCTTTAAAGTTGCTATTGCCTATGCCTGCTGAGTTCATTAAAATTTATCCCCAAAATCCTGACGAAAGAAGAATACGCCAGGTTGTCGATTGTCTTCGAAACGGCGGATTGGTCATTTATCCCACCGACACGGTTTATGGACTGGGCTGCGACATTTACAACTCCCGCGCCGTCGAAAGAATTGCCCGAATCAAAGGCATCAAACCTCAAAAAAATGATTTTTCATTTATTTGCTACGATCTAAGCCACATTGCAGACTTCGCGCGGGTGGACACGGCTGCCTTCAAAATCATGAAAAAAGTGCTGCCCGGGCCATATACTTTTATCCTCGAAGCCACGAGCAATGTGCCCAAACTGCTCAACACCAACAAAAAAAGCGTGGGGATTCGTATTCCTGACAACATGATTCCGCGTTTGATCGTAAAAGAATTAGGCAATCCGATCGTTACAACGTCGATTAAAGACGAAGACGAAATTATCGAGTATTCTACTGATCCTGAGTTGATTTATGAAAAATTTCAGCATCAGGTGGATATGGTTGTGGACGGTGGATACGGCGGCAATGTGGCATCGACGATTGTAAAAGCTGACAACGATGGCTTTGAAATAATCCGGGAAGGGCTGGGCGATATCAGTATCTTTTTATAACAGGAATTGTATCATTCAGTGTTCGAATTGTACATTGCTACCGGTGCAAAATATTTATTATGAATTTTTTGATAATATCATAAGCCTTTACCATATTTGATAGTGTCACAAATTTTGAGTGATCGTGACGAGTTCACGGATTTACGGATTGAATTACAGTATTTACCTTGCATCGCTTATTTTACCTGTTTATTAAAATACGACCGTATTTTCATCGACATTGAAGAGCGATATGTGAAGCAAAGTTATCGCAACCGATGTAGTGTTCTTACTGCGAATAAAACAGATTTGTTAACGGTTCCGGTCAAAAAGTACGAGGCAGCCACCCCCACCAAAGACATAAAGATTGACTACGGCCAGGACTGGATGCGACGTCATCTCGGCTGCTTGAAATCAGCCTACGGAAAATCCCCGTTCTACGAGTTTTATGCCCCCGAAATTTTGGATATATACGACAAAAAATTAGCATATCTCGTCGATTTGAATTATGAATTATTGACAATTTGTCTTAGATTGGTAGGAGTTAAGAAGGAATTACAGTACAATTTGTCAGGTGTGGTTGTGGATGAAAGCAAGGTGTTTAATGCTATTTCCCTCATTAACAACAGGAAAAGCCTAATTCCCTCTGAATATTACCAGCCAGTGCCTTATTATCAAACCTTCGGGAATGATTTTGTAAGTAACCTGAGTATTATTGATCTGCTATTTAATATGGGTCCTGAGGCAAAAAGTGTTTTGTTAAAATCCTGTAAATTTCAATAAAGCTATTTTGAACAATCGAGGATCAAGTAGCGTTTAGAATATTAAAACACTTTTTATTGCTACACAATGGAAGCAAAATTTTCGAATAGAGTGAAAGAGGTAATCACGATGAGCCGGGAAGAAGCACTTCGCCTCGGTCATGATTACATTGGAGCAGAGCATTTGTTACTGGGAATGATTCGTGAGGGAGACGGAGTGGCGATAGGCTTATTGAAAAAGCTGGGCGTTTCTTTGGATGATGTACGACAAACCATTGAGCAGGCAACAAAAGGCGCAGCGACCAACAACGTAAAGAATTTACAAAATATTCCGCTGACAAGACAGTCAGAGAAAGTGCTGAAAATTACTTATCTGGAAGCCAAAATATTTAAGAGTAATTTGATCGGAACGGAGCATTTACTGCTTTCGATTTTGCGCGACGAAGACAATGTAGGCACCCAGATTCTGCATAAATTTAATGTTAACTACGAAGTCATCAAGGAAATGTTAGAATATCAATCATCAGGATCCAAGCCGCATATGGGGCCGGAGACCGAAGACGGAGATGATGAGGCAAGAGGTGGCATGTTTGGAGGAGGAAGCGGCTCTGCATCTGGTAAAGAATCAAAAGGAGCTGAAAAATCACGGACTCCTGTGTTGGATAACTTTGGACGCGACCTTACCAAAATGGCCGAGGTTGGCAAATTGGATCCGATCGTTGGACGTGAGAAAGAAATCGAACGTGTCGCTCAGATCCTTAGCCGTCGTAAAAAGAATAACCCAATTCTTATTGGTGAGCCCGGTGTAGGTAAAACTGCTATCGCTGAAGGTCTTGCATTAAGGATTGTTCAGAAAAAAGTTTCTCGCGTGCTTTTCGGCAAACGCGTTGTAACGCTTGATTTGGCATCATTGGTTGCCGGAACAAAATATCGCGGACAGTTTGAAGAGAGAATGAAAGCAGTAATGAATGAATTGGAAAAATCTCCGGATGTGATCCTGTTCATTGATGAGCTTCATACAATTGTAGGTGCAGGTGGCGCTTCCGGTTCTTTGGATGCTTCAAACATGTTTAAGCCTGCATTATCACGCGGAGAAATTCAATGTATCGGTGCGACGACATTAGACGAATATCGCCAGTATATTGAGAAAGACGGTGCATTAGCACGTCGTTTCCAAATGGTGATGGTGGATGCAACTTCAATCGAAGAAACCATTCAGATCCTTGAAAACATCAAGGATAAATACGAAGATCACCACCACGTAAACTATACGCCTGAGTCGATCAGCACTGCTGTTAAATTGTCTGAGCGTTATATTACAGACCGTTTCTTGCCGGATAAGGCGATTGACGTTTTGGATGAAGTAGGAGCGCGGGTTCACATCAG
This sequence comes from Dyadobacter sp. CY326, assembly GCF_021390515.1. Taxonomy (GTDB): domain Bacteria; phylum Bacteroidota; class Bacteroidia; order Cytophagales; family Spirosomataceae; genus Dyadobacter. The sequence goes on along the minus strand of NZ_JAJUXI010000007.1, from coordinate 365,075 downwards.
CAACATTACAGTTCCCGAAGACATTCTCGTTCTTGAAGAGCAGATTGAAAATATCAAGCAGGAAAAGAACAGGGTTGTTAAGAGCCAGAAATATGAAGAAGCTGCGCAATTAAGAGATCGTGAAAAGAAATTGATCGATCAATTGGAGCGCGCTAAACTGGCTTGGGAAGAAGAAACAAAACAAAAACGTTACACGGTAACTGAACACAATGTGGCCGAAGTGGTTGCAATGATGACGGGCATCCCGGTAACCAATGTGTCCATGGACGAAGGCAAGAAATTGCTGAACATGGCTGACGAATTGAAAGCCAAAGTAATTGGTCAAAACCCGCCGATTGAAAAGCTTACCAAAGCAATTCAACGCACAAGGGTTGGCTTGAAAGATCCGAAAAAACCAATCGGGTCGTTCATTTTCCTTGGACCGACTGGTGTAGGTAAAACTGAGCTTGCCAAAGTGCTTTCTTCTTATCTGTTTGATAAAGAAGATTCACTGGTGCGCATTGACATGAGCGAATACATGGAGAAATTCAGCGTATCGCGTTTGGTTGGAGCGCCTCCGGGATATGTGGGTTACGAAGAAGGTGGGCAGCTGACCGAGAAAATCAGACGCAAGCCTTACAGCGTAGTTCTTTTGGATGAGATCGAAAAAGCGCACCCGGATGTGTTTAACATTCTATTGCAAGTGCTTGACGATGGAATCCTGACGGATGGTTTGGGACGCAGAGTTGATTTCAGAAACACGATCATTATCATGACTTCTAACATTGGAGCGCGTGATTTGAAAGATTTCGGATCTGGAATTGGTTTCTCAACCAAAGCCAAAACAGAAAATCAGGATGATATCATGAAAGGCACTATTCAAAGTGCACTTCGGAAAGCATTCTCTCCTGAATTCTTGAACCGTTTAGATGATGTGATCGTGTTTAATTCGCTTCAACGCGAAGATTTGCACAGAATCATAGACATTTCACTAGGAAAATTGTTTAACCGTGTGAAAGGTTTGGGATACGAAATAGAATTGACAATTCCTGCGAAGGACTTCTTATCAGAAAAAGGATACGATCCTCAATATGGAGCACGTCCTTTGAACCGAGCGATCCAAAAATATCTTGAAGATCCCGTAGCAGAGGAAATATTGAAAGGCGATTTGCGCGAAGGCGATGTGCTGGTTGCCAATCACGAAGAGAACAGTGAACAACTTGTTATCAGTGTTCGTAAAAAAGAAGAAGAGCTAGCCAATTAATCGGTGGATCTTTTAAAGTAATAATGCTTGAAAGGCGGATCATCTGATCCGCCTTTTTTTGTGTTAACATTCATTACCAAGAATGAAATGCAGATTTTAGCAAATAGTCGTTATGATTTAGTTTATATTTAGCCCAAGAAAATTATCATATCGAGATGAGAATCAAATTTTGGAATGTTGCGGTTTTTACTGTTCTGGGCTTAATATCAAACATTGCTGATGTACAAGCACAGAGACTTTCCTCCGGCCCGCAGGTCTTGACTTTCTTCTCAGATGCAGACGACACAGAGCAGCCTTACGGTCTTTATCTTCCCAAAAACTTTGACGAAACCAAGAAATATCCTTTGGTTATCATGCTCCATGGAGCCGGTTCCAATCACCGGTTGGACTTGCGCCGGGTTTTCGGAAAAAGCAATGCTGAGGGCGAAACGGATGTAGAAGCAAGCAGATCTTTTCCTCAGTGGGATGATGTTGATTTTATTGTTGCTGCGCCTTATGCGAGGGGAACCGCGGGTTACCAAGGCATTCCAGAGGAAGACGTTTATGACGTGCTGGATGATGTCAAAATGCGTTTTAAAATTGATGAAAATAAAACTTACCTCACCGGCTTGTCCATGGGCGGCGGCGGAACTTTGTGGATAGGGCTTACTCGTCCTGACATTTGGGCTGCCATTGCGCCAGTTTGCCCTGCGCCGCCGGAAGGAACATTTGACCTGGCTTCCAACGCACTGAATTTTCCCGTTCACTTTTTCCATGGTGACGCTGATCCCGTTGTTCCTGTTGCAGGCACGCGGAAGTGGGTTGAACATTTGCAGGATATTGGTGTTGAAGTGAGTTATAAAGAATTTGTAGATGTAAAGCACGACAGCTGGGTGAGCGCTTATGACAATGAATTTATCTTTGAATGGTTTGGTCACGCGGAGCGCAATCCATTTCCTGATCGCGTGAAATTTGTCAGCAAGCAGTATAAATACAACAAAGCATTTTGGGTTCAGTTTGATAAAATGAATCTTGGAACATTGGCGGAGATTGACGCCAATCTCAATAAGCCTAATGCTGCAACGATTACAACTAAAAATCTTTTTGCATTCACAGTCAACCTAAAAGGTCATCCGAAATTCAACGCGGCATCCAATGTGACATTCACGATTGACGGAAAAGCGTTAACTGCTAAAACAGACAGTTCCGTTTCATTTGTGAAAAACAACAATGTTTGGACTGTTGCTACAAGCCCGATTGCAACTGGCATAGTAAAGAAAAAAGGTGCGGAGGGGCCGATTTATGATGCGTTTTCAAGTCGCCATGTTTATGTCTACGGCACTGCTGACAATCCGTCACCCGAAGAATTGAAGAAGCGCGTTGATCTTGCTACACAAGCGGCTTACTGGTCGCATTATAGGGGCGAGTTTTTAGGCCGGATCATGTTCTTTCCAAGAGTTTTGTCAGATAAGGAAGTTCGGCCGAGCGACATTGAAAGCAGCAATCTCATTCTGTTTGGCACAAAAGAAACCAACGCGATGATTGCAAAATACGCGGATAAACTTCCCTTACATTTGAATGCAGCCGATAAAACACATGGTTTACTTTATGTTTTTCCAATTGACAAACATTATGTTGCCATCAATTCAGGTCTGCCCTGGTGGAGCGGCGCGGAGGATAAAGGCTTTCCATTCGTTTCCGTTATGCACCGCAGATTGCCGGAGTTAAAAGATTTGTTCTTCTTCAAGGATTCTTCAATGAACGCCATCTTTGACGGCAGATTCTCTGACGATTGGAAAATCACGGAGGAGATGAAAACGAAGCTTACCAGTTCAGGAGCGATTACAATTACCAAATAATATAACCAACCCCAATTTCGACTAAGACAGATGAACTACAACGAGAAGATTTCACGGAAATCATTCATGAAAGCAAGTACTTTTATGTTGGCTGCACCAATGCTTTCGAAGCTTGACTTTGCTGCAAAAGCATCTTCAAAAATAGGTTTACAGCTTTACACCCTTCGCCAGGATCTTTCAAAAGATTTGGAAGGAACATTGAAAAAAGTAGCGGCAATCGGCTATAAAGAAGTGGAGCTTTTCGGCTATAATGATGGAAAGTTCTTCGGAAAGTCGCCAAAAGAATTTAAAGCAATTTTGGACGGCCTTGGACTTGATCCGGTAAGCGGACATTATGGCGCTGGTGTGCAGATGAAAGACCAAAAAGGCACACTTTCCAATGACTGGCAACGTGCAGTTGACGATGCAGCTTCTATCGGCCAAAAATATGTGAACTGCGCATATCTGACGGATGGAGAAAGAAAGTCTATTGAAGATTACAAAAAATATGTTGATCTGTTCAACAAATCAGGTGAAGTTGCTAAAAAGGCAGGTTTGCAGTTCGGTTACCATAACCATGATTTTGAATTCAAGAAAATGGACGGCCAGCTTCCTTATGATCTTATCGCCAGCACTGATCCTGATTTGGTTAAGCTTGAATTGGATTTGTATTGGATCGTGAAAGCTGGTTTGGATCCGGTCGATTTGTTTAAGAAATATCCAGGTCGTTTCCCGCTATGGCATGTGAAGGATATGGACAAAGGCGATCAGTCATTTGCAGAAGTTGGAACTGGCTCGATTGACTTCAAAAAGATTTTTGATGCACGTAAGATTGCAGGAATGACGCACTTTTTTGTTGAGCAGGATGTGGCGAAAAGACCAGCGCTTGAAGCCATTGACATCAGCTTCAAGAATGTTACAAAAATGAATGTTTAGAAACACTCGCGCATAAAAAAAGACCTGGCCGCATAGCTGCCGGGTCTTCCAAATTATGCAGATAAAAATATCAGTTTACAAACTGTAATTTAAGTTCATTAAGACGGCTTCTCAATGACGCGTCAATCTGACGGTCATCAATTTTAAGCACATATCCACCGATAAGGTTCGGATCAATTTTCTCGGCCAATTGCACCGTCCGGCCCGTTTTTTCAGTGACTATATCTGTAAACTGCTTGCGCAATTCTTCTGTCAGTGGCGTTGTCGTTGTAACCGTTGCCCTTTGAATGCCCTGGAATAGATTATAGGCGATTACAAATTCGTTTGCTATTTCGTCGAGAATGGATTCCCTGTTTTTCTTCGTAATGATGTTAAAGATCGCGTAAGAAACTGGATTGACGCGTGCTTCGAAAAGGGCTTTCAAAATGTTTAGTTTTTTCTCGTGACGCACAACCGGGCTTTTCAATGCAAGCATTAAGCCCCTGTTTTTATCAGCCGTATCCTTAAATAAAAGCATATCCTGGTAAACTGCTTCAAGAACGTTTTGTTCCTTCGCCAGTTCAATCAGCGATTTTGCGTATCTGGAAGCAACTATACTTACTGACATCGTAAATTAATTTTGTATACTTTTTAGTTAAGGCGGGCAGATGAAGCAAGTTCTGCGATCAATTGTTCTTGCGCTGCTTTGTCTTTCAATTCGCGGTGCAAAACTTTCTCGGCAATTTCCAGTGAAAGTGTAGCAACTTCTTTTCTGATCTTGGTAACAGCAAGTTGTTGCTCGTTACGGATCGCTTCACGCGCGCTGTCAATCATTTTTTGCGCTTCCACAGCTGCCTTGTCTTTTGATTCAAGGATTGTGCGATCAGCAGCATCTTTGGCGTCACGAAGGATTTGATCACGCACTGCATTTGCTTCTGCGATCAGCTTTTCATTATCTGATTTCAATTTAACCATTTCAGCTCTTGTTCTTTCTGCAAGATCAAGTGCGCCCTGGATTTCGTTTTCACGATCTTTAAGTCCTTTAATGATTGGTTTCCAAGCGAATTTGGCTAAGATGAAAACAACCAGCAAGAATACCACAAGCATCCAGAAAATAAGACCTGGGTTTGGAGTAAGCAATGACATAGTATAATGAGTTTTGAGTGTTAAGAACCGCTCTCTTTTATTTCTTAAAAAATCGTGGAAGCCTAATGCTCCCACGAAGAATTTCAATGTTACCTCTAACGCCTAATGCGAAAGAAGTAAGGACCGAAGTCCAATGTTTTTACTAAAGCTTGAACGAAATCAGCAGACAGATAACCGCTGCGAAAAGCGCTACCGCCTCGATAAGAGCCGCGATGATAAGCATTGCAGTCTGGATAGCACCAGCAGCTTCTGGCTGACGAGCGATACCTTCAACAGCGCTTCCACCGATTCTACCGATACCAAGACCAGCACCGATTGCAGCTAGACCAGCGCCGATAGCAGCACCGAAAACAGCTAGACCAGCACCACTTTGTTCCGTAGCTTGAAGCAAGATTTGAAGCAACATAATTGTGTTTGTTAAAATATATAATAAATAAAAAAGAGATTCAAATCAATGTCCGTGATCTGCGTGGCTGTGCTCTTCGATGGCACTTCCAATGTACATGGACGATAAAAGGGTAAAAATAAATGCCTGAATAAACGCCACCATGATCTCGATGAAGTTCAGGAACAAGGCGAAAAGCGAGATAACCGGAGCGATTACAATGCTTTGGAAAATGAAGATCAGACCAAAAAGGCTTAGCAAGATAATGTGACCTGCTGTCATGTTGGCGAATAACCGGACCATCAATGAGAAAGGCTTCATAAATACGCCTACAATCTCAACAGGAATCATAATCAGCAACAAAGGAACCGGAACGCCGTCTGGCTTCACAAGGTGTTTGTAATAATTACCGTTTGCATTCAAGTGAACGACAATGAATGTTAACACGGCAAGCGTCATGGTGATGGCGATGTTACCCGTAACATTAGCCGATCCGGGAAGCAAGCCCAGAATGTTGTTCACCAGGATAAAGAAGAACAATGTAAGCAGGTAAGGAAGATATTTTTCGTATTTCGGACCAATGTTCGGCTTCACAACATCGTCGCGTATAAAAAGAATAATCACTTCCATTGCAGACTGAAATCCTCTTGGCGCTTTTCCTTTGTTGTTTTTATAAAAACTTGCGATGCTTGTGAAGATCAGGATCAAGATCACCGCGCTCAATAGCATGGAAGCAACGTTCTTGGTGATCGAGAAATCGTAAACTGTGCGGGACTCGTCAACCGGAACAATCGTCTCGGCATCACCGTGAACAAGGTGATAACCATTGTATTCGTGGTGATCGTTGTGAAAGTTCGAAGATGAGAAAACTTCAATTCCGCGGTCTGCTGAATAAAGGATAACAGGAAGCGGAAGAACCACACCATGCGTAATTTCCCACTCATGCGAGTCGGCAATGTGGTGCATGATCATCTGGCCGATATTGAACTTTTCCTCTGACTCTTCAAGATTATGTTCAATTTTATGCTCGGCCTGATTAATGCCTTCAACAGCCTTTTCAGCCTCGTGCTGTACAGGTTCGGCCGCTCTTGTAGGAACATTGAAAAGGCAAGTTGCCGCAACCAGGGCAGTGGTAAAAAACAGTCTCAAATGGGTGTACATAGATGCTTTAAATGCGATGCTTTGTCAATTGCGGCGCAAGGTACGATAGAAACCATATATTTCAAAGCATGTATAAAACAAATAGAGAGCAAAAAAGTTGGTTATAAATAGGAATGAGTCACTTAACCCTTTGAACAAAAACAGTCCAATAAAGACTAGACTTAAAATGATCCTGCCCACAATGACTGCGATATAGAACGTGACAAATTTTTCGCGATTGTTGCGAAACCCAAGCTCCATCAAACGATGGGCGAAGAATGACAGCCCGAAAAAGAAGATCAGAATGTACCATATATAAGGATGAAGGAAGCGGTCGAAGTGAAAATGCTGAGCAAGGAAAAATGCAATTCCAATGATGACGGTTGCAGCAATAGTGCGTAACATGCCTGACGGTTTTTTGATAAAATCTATTTCTTTGTAAAACCCCGGATCAGCATATATAAGGAGCCTGCGATCGATAACAGCGACATAATCAATGTCCAAACGGGCACGTTGTTTTGCTGCCATTCGTCCAGCTTGTAGCCGCCGTAAGTGAAAATAAGAATGGTGCCGAGCATTTGCGTAGCCATGCCCGAGTATTTCAGAAAACCGGACGATTGTTTTTGCAATGCCCTTTTTCGCTCGTCTTTTCCTGCCTGATCGTTGTCCGTTTTCATTTGACTGCTCATTGTTATTGTCGTAAAATTGCTTCAATTTTTACAATTGCCCTTGTCTTCGATACGTAATTATTTAAATTACCGTTTTAGATTTGCTCATAAGAAGATACAAAACATCCCTAACTTCATATTTGTGACCAACCCTTTTGCCCTCTACACCTGCCGGATAGTGCTTTCGCTTACGTTTATCGGTATGCTGACAGCCTGTTCACAGTTCAGTACAAAACCTGGTGCAATCGGTTTTCACAATCTTTCTGCGCGTTATAATGCCTACTTTATGGCCGAGCAAAGTCTTGCTGAGGCTGAATTTCAAATGAGTAAGGCATACAAAGAAAATTATAACGAGCTGCTGCCGATCCTGCTTCCCTTAGATTCTGTGTTGTCGTTGCCGGTTAAACTGCAGTTGCAGGATGCCATCAAAAAGTCGTCCATCGTGGCTGAAAAGCATCAAAACAGCAAATGGATGGATAACAGTTACATTGTTTTAGGTAAATCACGGTTGTATCTGGGAGAGTGGGCGGATGGTTTGGAAGCATTGCGTTATGTATATGCCAATGGCCGCGACGAAAATGACAAAAATGATGCGCTGATCCTGCTTATGCGGGCTTACACCATTCGGAAAGATTATTCGAATGCATTGGGTGTTGCAGAATATTTGAGTCAGCAGCCACTGACAAAGTCTTCGGCCCGTGAATTTTATCTTACCAAAGCTTATTTGCACCAGCAGAATGGCGAGTATCTGACTTCCGTTGCCATTCTCGAAGAGACATTTCCGCTTTTAAAAAAATCAACCGAAACTGCCCGGATTCATTTTGCGGCTGCGCAAATGTATGACCGCCTTGGACAATATGCATTGGCCAACAAGCATTACCGGAGCGTGAGCAAAAACCGGCCTGGATATGATCTGGGCTTTTATTCATCCATGAATTCGCTGCAAAATGAAGTCGTTCTGGATCCTAAAAAAGATTTGGACGATGTCGGTTTTGCAAAAATGTTGCGCGATCGCAAGAATGATGATTTGCGGGATAAGATCTATTTCACGATGGGTTTGCTTGCCGAGCACAGAAAACAAATTCCTGAGGCAATCGATTACTTGCAAAAGTCGGCGGCTGCTTCCAAAGGCACGAACATGGAGCAAAAAGCTTACACTTATTTGCAGCTTGCACGAATCAATTATGAGTCCCTGGAAAAGTTTGAAGTTTCGAAAGCCTATTATGACAGCGCATTGACGATCCTTCCGCAGACGGCACCAGAATATAAGTTGGTTTCAGAAAGAAAAAGAGCATTGGACCAGTTTGTAGAACAATATACAATTGTCAACACCGAGGATAGTTTGCAGAAATTGGCGCAAATGAATCCGGCCGCACTCGATAACCGAATCGATGCGATTATAGAGGCGCAAGAGAGCGAACGGAAGGCGGAAGAAGCCAAGGCTCAAAAAGCATTGCTTGCTGCGCAAAACACCAATGTCCAGAGTGTCCAAAGTCCCCTGATGAATGGAGGCGAACGCCGCTGGGAACTGTATGATCCCGCATTGATCAATCAGGGAAAAATGGATTTCAAAAGAGCCTGGGGCAACCGTCCGCTTGAAGACGATTGGCGCAGAAGCAGTCGACAAATGCGGTCATTGGCTAACAATGGAATCAACGCGCCCGACTCGCTGGCACCTACGACGGAACTCGTGGCCGACAACAGCCTTAAAAAAGGCTCCCCGGAATGGGACGCATTGCATGCATCGCTTAAACAAAGCATTCCGCTCACAGAAGGCCAGATGGGCGATTCTCAAAAGAGAAAAGAAGATGCGTTGTATAACCTGGGCAAGATTTACAGATTTGATCTGAAAGAGCAGCAAAGATCCATCAACACGTTTGAGCGTGTTTTGGCTGATTATCCAAAGACGCAATACAAGGAGGAAATCTATTATTTGTTGTATCTCACCTATGAAAGTGAGAATGATAAAAATGCCTGGAAATCGCGGCTGCTGAATGAATATCCGACATCAACTTACGCCCGGTTGGTGGGAAAAACGACTGGCAATGCAGGCGACTTGGCCGGTTCCGGCAACCCTGTAAAAGAGTATGAAGCGGCCTATGCGCTTTACAGCAAAGGAGATTATGCCAGAGCGCTTGAAGAAATTGAACAAAACCTGCCTGCTTATAAAGGCCACGCAATTGAAGATAAATTCGCACTTTTAAGGGTTTTCCTGATCGGTAAAGTGCGGGGTAAAGAAGCTTACACACAAGCCATTACCGAATTTATGAGATTATATCCTTCCAGTATTTACCTCCCTCGCCTGAAAGAAATGCAAGAGCTGAATTCACTTTCCATGGGAAAGAGATAACTAGCTGAAATCGTATATTTGTCAGTTTACAATTAATTAACCCCACGTTTATGTTTGAGCTTCAACCCGGAAAGTATCGCCGCACCATAATCCGTCTATGGCGGACTATTGCAGTTGGACTGGGTCTAGTTATACTTTACATTGTTGCCGTCAGCTTCAATTTCTTCTGGCTTTTCGGTGGAATGCCCGATTTGAAAACGCTCGAAAATCCTAAAAGTGAGCTTGCATCCGAACTGATCAGCGAAGATGGAAAGTCGCTCGGTAAATATTTCTTCGAAAACCGCACGCAAATTGACATTTCACAAATTTCGCCGAACCTGATCGACGCATTGATTGCGACGGAAGACGCACGATTTGTTAATCACTCCGGCATTGACCCCAGAAGTTTATTGCGCGTGTTTAAGGGTGTGGTTTCCGGAAATTCTAGTTCAGGAGGAGGAAGCACGCTGACACAGCAGGTTGCCAAAAACCTGTTTAATACGCGTTCAGAGGAATTTGAGGGACTTTTGGGGAAAATTCCTTTGGTTCGCATTGTCATCGCAAAAACGAAAGAATGGATTCTGTCCGTCATTCTGGAAAGAAAATATACTAAGCAGGAGATCATGCAAATGTATCTCAACACCGTTTCTTTTGGCAATAACACCTACGGGATCAAGGTTGCCGCGAAGACTTATTTTGACAAAGAAGCATGGGATTTGAATGTTACCGAAGCAGCATTACTTGTAGGAATGCTGCAAAATCCAACGCTTTTCAACCCGTTGCGCTTCCCAACAAATGCATTGAACCGTCGAAATACGGTTCTGGCTCAAATGGCGAAATACGACTACATTCCGGCAGAAGATTTTGAAAGATACAAAGCAAAGCCGCTTGGCATGGACTTCACCGTTGACAGCCATAACACCGGTCTCGCGCCGTATTTCAGAGAATCAATGCGCGGTTATTTGAAGAGTTGGGTGAAGCTTTATAATGAGGAACATGACACGAATTACGACCTGTATACAAGCGGGTTACGCATTTATACAACCATCGATTCGCGCATGCAGCGTTACCAGGAAGATGCGCTCACCGAGCATATGAAGCAACAGCAAAAGCTTTTTGATGAACATTGGAAAGGCCGCAATCCCTGGTCTTTCGATAATGGAAAAGAAATTCCGGGTTTCCTGACAACAGCTGCAAAAAGATCACCGCATTTCATCTCATTGAAGCGCGATCTGGGCGAGGAAGAAGCTTGGAAAGTAATGCGCAAACCTTACAAGATGAAGGTTTTCTCATGGAATGGTGAGAAAGAAGTAATGATGAGTCCGCTGGATTCCATTGCTTATTACAAGCGTTTTTTACGTGCGGGGATGATGTCAATGGATCCGAGAAACGGCCACGTGAAGGCATGGGTTGGCGGCATTAATTTTAAATATTTCAAATATGATCACGTAAAGCAGGGTTCTCGCCAGCCAGGTTCTACATTCAAGCCATTCGTTTACGTCTCGGCTTTGGACAAAAACTTCCTGACGCCGTGCGATCACGTAACCGATGCGCCGATTTACTTTGGGCCATCTGACGGCGTTCCAGGCGGCTGGTCTCCTAAAAACTCTAACAATAAATATTCATATCAATCCCTGTCATTACGTCAGGCTTTGGGGAAATCGGTCAATACGGTGAGCGCTTATCTCATCAAAATGGTGAAAGCGAAAACGGTTGCTGAATATGCGCATAAGCTTGGCATAACGAGTAAGTTACAGGAAGTTCCCTCACTTTGTTTGGGGATCAGCGATGTTTCTGTTTTTGAGATGGTTGGTGCTTACAGCGCTTTTGCTAATGGCGGACACAGGACAGAGCCCATGACGATTTTGCGCATTGAAGACCGCTATGGCAACGTTTTGCAAGAATTTTTCCAAAAACAAAATCAGGAAATTAGCGAAAACATGGCTTACAACATGCTTTATCTGATGCGCGGCGCCGTTGAAGATCCAGGCGGAACTGCTGGTCGGTTGAAACAATATGGCGTAACGGACGGCAACGAAATTGCTGCTAAAACAGGAACAACATCCAATTACTCAGACGGTTGGTTCATGGGCATGACGCAGCATTTGGTTTCAGGCATTTGGGTTGGGGGCGAGGATAGGAGCATTCACTTCCGGACCATTGCATATGGACAAGGCGGACGCATTGCCATGCCAGCCTGGGGCTTGTTTATGAAAAAAGTTTACGACGATCAAACGCTCGTTCAATACAGAAAAGGCGCATTCAACAAGCCTGAAAATTACGTCAGGGAATGCGGCGGCGTGACTTCCGACAGCACCGACACTTATGTTCCGCCATCCCGTTCCGATGACGAGGGCATTTTGTTTTAATTAGCCAATGCGCTCATTGTGAACATTTTTGTTGCACCAGACAAATTTCGTGGTTCCCTGGAAGCGAGTGAGGTCTGCCAGGCGGTCAAAGAGGGCATTTTGCTTGCATATCCCGATGCCAATGTGACCACAATCCCTTTGGCAGACGGCGGCGAAGGAACTGCGCAAATACTAACACAACACGCAAACGGTCAAACCATTACAGCGACAGTCAATGATCCACTGGGACGGCCTGTCAATGCTTCCTATGGACTTTCGGCAGACAGGAAAACGGCTTTCATTGAAATGGCAGCTGCTTCCGGGCTGGCGCTTCTTTCAGCGGCGGAGCGAAACCCATTACGCACAAGCACTTTCGGAACTGGCCAGTTGTTACAACATGCACTTGAACAAGGTGTTAATCACATTATTTTAGGCATCGGCGGCAGCGCAACGACGGACGGAGGCATAGGCATGGCGATGGCATTGGGTTATCAGTTTTTTGATAAAAACAGAACGCTGCTGCGCCCGGAAGGCGCATCACTAAATGACATTGCTTTTATCAATGCTGATCATGCGGACAAGCGCCTATCGAATGTCACTGTGACCGTGGCTTGTGACGTGACCAATCCGTTATACGGGCCTAATGGGGCCGCTTACATTTACGGTCCGCAGAAAGGAGCGAATGCGGATATGGTAGAAATTCTGGACAAAGGATTGCAAAATCTAGCCAAAGTTGCAGCCGAAACCTTTGGAGAAGATGTCAGTAACGATCAGGGAGCGGGCGCTGCGGGCGGGTTAGGTGCCGGTTGTCTCTGGTTTTTAAATGCAGTTTTAAAAGATGGCGTAAGCATTGTTATCGAGCAGTCGCGGATCGGGGAGCTGATCAGCCATGCCGATCTCGTGATAACGGGAGAGGGGAAAGTTGATGAACAAACGCTGAGTGGCAAGGTCGTCAAAGGATTGGCCGATTTTTGCGGACAATATAATGTGCCTTTGGCAGTCATTTGCGGCACATTACAGATTACGCCGGAGCAAGCGCGTGATGCGGGCATGACTTATGCTACGTCCGTTTTGAATAGGCCGATGGATTTAAACTCGGCCCAGACAGAAGCATTTGGGTTGGTCAGAGACGCAACTTTTAACCTCGTGCGGTTGTTTTTTGTCAAAAGGTGAGTGGGGAAGGTCTGTTAAGAAAAATTTTCAATGTCCGAATTCAATTATAAAGAAGAACTTTCAAAAATTCCGCTTGATCCTGGTGTTTATCGTTATTTTGATGAAACAGGGGAGGTTATATATGTAGGAAAAGCTAAAAGTCTGCGCAGCAGGGTTTCGAGTTATTTCCTGAAATCAAATCAACACGACCGCAAGACCCGCCGGCTGGTAAGCCAGATCCGCCGCATCGAATACACCATTGTCCATAGCGAATGGGACGCATTGCTTCTTGAAAATCAGCTTATTAAGCAATTGCAGCCTAAGTTTAACATTCTGCTGAAAGACGATAAAACTTATCCTTTCATTTGTGTAACCACTGAGCGTTTCCCGCGCGTGTATGTCACACGAAATCTGGACCGGAGTAAGGGCACCTTTTATGGACCTTTTGCCAGTTTACGGACAATGCACACGCTTTTGGATATGTTCAAATCACTTTACACAATCCGATCTTGTCAGTTGCCTCTTTCAAAGGCCAATGTGGAAGCCGGAAAATTTAAGGTCTGTCTGGAATATCACATCGGCAACTGCAAAGGCCCATGCGAAGGCCTGCATGACGAGTTGGAATACAATGCGGAAATCGAGCAGATCCATAATATTCTGAAAGGCAACCTTTCGCTTCCGCAGCAATATTTTAAAGAAAAGATGTTGCAAGCTGCGGAGCAGATGGAGTTTGAAAAAGCGCATTCCTGGAAAACCAAAATTGAACATCTTTCGAATTTCCAAAGCAAAGCAACGGTTATCAATCCAAAAATCGGCAACATTGATGTGCTGACAATCGTGTCCGACGAGGAAGCCGCGTATCTCAATTTTATGAAAATAAAACAGGGATATATGGTTGCCACGCAGACCGTGGAGGTGAAGAAAAAGCTAGATGAAACCGATGCAGAAATTTTGGCATTGATGATCATTGAAATGCGCTCGAAATTTGGTGCAGAAGCGAGGGAACTGCTTTCTAACATTAAACCTGACCTTGAAATGCGGCTTGAAATCACCGTTCCGCAGATTGGTGACAAGAAGAAATTGCTGGATATGTCCATGAAAAATGTGATGTATTTCAGGCGCGACAAAGCGGAGCGTCGCGAAGTCGAAGCTTCTGCGACTTCATCTAAGAAAGACAGGATCTTAATCCGTCTGAAAAGCGATTTGCAACTAAAAACGCTTCCCCGCCACATCGAATGCTTTGATAACTCGAACATTCAGGGAACAAATCCGGTTGCGGCAATGGTGTGTTTCAAAGAAGGCAAGCCATCGAAAAAAGATTATCGCCATTTCAACATCAAAACCGTTATCGGGCCCAACGACTTTGCGTCCATGAACGAGGTTGTGGGCAGACGCTATTTGCGCTTGATCGCTGAGGAACAGCCGCTTCCCGACCTCATTGTGGTTGATGGAGGCAAAGGACAGCTCGGCGCTGCTTGTGACGCATTGAAAAGTCTGGGCATTTACGGCCAGGTTCCGATCATTGGAATTGCAAAAAGATTGGAAGAAATCTATTTCCCGGAAGATTCGCTGCCACTTTACATTGATAAAAAATCCGAATCCTTGAAGCTGATTCAGCAGATTCGGGATGAGGCACACAGGTTCGCAATTACGTTTCACCGTGATAAGCGAAGCAAAGGAAGTCTGGTTAGCGAGTTGGAAGGCGTGGAGGGCGTTGGGAAAATCACTGCTGCCAAATTGCTCAAATTCTTTGGCTCAGTTCGCGGAATCCGAGAAAGTTCGCTGGATGAGCTTACTGGTTTAGTTGGCCTGGATCGGGCGAAAAAAGTTAGGGCGTATTTTGACGCAATGGCTGAATAAAGGTCATTGCGCAATACTCCTTCCGGCGATAAAACCCGTCGTCCAAGCATTTTGAAAATTAAATCCGCCCGTAATTCCGTCAATGTCAAGCACTTCTCCGCAAAAATAAAGTCCCGGAATCGATTTGCTTTCCAATGTTTCAGCATTAATGCTGCTCAGTGAAATGCCTCCGCACGTCACAAATTCCTCCTTGAAAGTCGTCTTACCCTTAACCTCAAACTGACTATTTGTAAGCAGTTCTGCCAGTCGGTTCAATGCTTTGTTAGTGGCGTCGGACCAGCGCAATTCATCAGGGATCTCACATTTTTCAACAAATGCTTTCCAAAGCCGCGACGGAATTCCAAACCTGGAATGCGATGCGATCTGCTGTTTCGGTGTTTTGGTTTTTTCCAACAAAAGAAATTCCCTGACTTGCTGCTCGTTCATCTGCGGCAGCCAATTGATCTTGCAAACGAAGTTGTAATTCTTTTCTGCCAAATCACGCGCTGCCCAGGCCGACAATTTTAGCACTGCCGGACCGCTGAAACCCCAATGCGTAATCAGGAGCGGACCCTGCCATTCATGCTTGGTTCCTATGATTTTCACAACCGTTTCCTGAACAGACACGCCCGCCAATGGCAGCAGATAATTGTCCGGCGTGTTGAATGTGAACAATGAGGGAAGCGGCTCAATGACTTCATGGCCATGCACTTGCAGCCATTCAAAGCCGCTGGCTTTGGGATAACCGCCGGTCGCAATCAGCAGTCGGTCTGCCTTTATCGCTTCATCATCCAAATGAATGGTGAACTGATTGTCTTCCGGGTTTTTTTCAAACGATTTGACTGACGTTCCGGTTTTAATTTCAATTTTCAGGTTACGCGCCGTGCGCGTCATGCATTCAATGATGGTTTGCGAAGAATCCGTGACAGGAAACATTCTGCCATCAGGCTCTGTTTTAAGTTTCACACCTTTTGTTTCAAACCAATCGACTGTTGCTTTTGCATCAAATTCGTGCAGCAACTTGCGCAGCAGCTTTTCTCCGCGGGGATAATTTTTGATAAAAAAACGAAGATCCGAGGGGTTATGTGTCACATTGCATCGCCCGCCTCCCGAAATCCGCACTTTATTCAAGACCGACTTATTCCTTTCCAATATTACAATTTCCGCATCCGGATTGTGCTCTGCCGCTGTGATAGCAGCCATAAAACCCGATGCACCTCCACCCACAATTACAATCTGCATGTCACTCGTTTTGATCATACAAAAATGACATGTAACTTTTAAAAACTGCAATTTCTTTTCATATCTTTCTCAGCAGCAAGTTATAATTCCATCTAAACGACTTACAACACATGCAGAAAATCCTCGTCATTGGTCTCGGAAAAGTTGGTTCTCTCGTAGGGACATTGTTAAGCAAAAAATTCAATGTTACAGGCGTTGATAAAACGCAACCTGCTGTCGCTCTTCCGTTTCCGGTGCTCGCCGCCGACATTAGTGATTCCGATTTTCTGACACAGGCTCTCGCCGGATTTGATGCAGTGGTTTCTTGCATGCCCTATAATTTGAATTTGCCCATTGCCCGCAAGGCGTGTCAAAGCGGCATACATTATTTTGATCTTACCGAAGATGTCGCGACGACTGCTGCAATAAGGGAAATGGCAAAAGACAGCCACAGCGTTCTGGCGCCGCAATGCGGATTAGCGCCAGGTTTTATCGGCATTGTAGGGATGGATCTTGCCAAAAGATTTACCAAACTCCGTGATATTGAACTGCGCGTGGGCGCGCTGCCGCGTTACCCAAACGGGCTGATGGGTTACTCGTTTACCTGGTCGCCGGCGGGTGTGGTGAATGAATATATCAATGATGCGGAAGTGATTCACAACGGCGTCAGGAAGATGGTGCCGTCGCTGGAAGGCATTGAAATGATCAACATTGAAGGTCAGGAATTTGAAGCATTCATCACTTCGGGCGGGTTGGGAACGATGTGTGAAACACTCGAAGGCAAGCTGGATACGCTAAATTATAAGACAATCCGATATCCGGGACATTGCAGCCTCATGCGATTTATGCTTTATGAATTGTGCTTGAAGAACAAAAGAGCGCTTATTGAGGAAATTTTGACAGAAGCAAAGCCGCCTGTTCAGCAGGATGTGGTTTATGTATATGCCGTCGTGGAAGGCTGGAAGGATAACCGGCTTGAACGAGAGGAGTTTTACCGAGCTTATCACCCGATAGAAATTGATGGGCAACAATGGCGGGCGATTTCCTGGACAACTGCTGCCTCCATTGCGTCCGTTGTGGAAATGGTCGCAGATGGCGTTTTGCCGGACAGCGGTTTTATCCGGCAGGAGGATATTTTGCTAGATGCATTTTTGAAAACAACCAATGGCGCTTTTTTCAACTGACAGCCATAAAAACACACAACATTCATGGAGCGCATTCAGGATATTTTAGAAACGCTGGGAATACAGCAGCTTAACAACGGCATCAGCACAGGCACAAGTGGCAAGCCTGGAAATGGAGGGGTTTTAGATTCCTTTTCGCCGGTGGACGGGAAGCGCATTGCACAAATTAATGTTGCTAGCCGTGCGGATTATGATTCGGTTGTTGAAAAAGCGGTTGAAGCTTACAAAGTTTGGAAGCTGATTCCCGCTCCCAAGCGCGGAGAAACTGTGCGTCAGATGGGCGAGGAATTGCGAAAATTCAAATCGGCGCTCGGGACATTGGTCAGTTATGAAATGGGCAAAAGCTTGCAAGAGGGCTTGGGTGAGGTGCAGGAAATGATTGACATTTGTGATTTTGCCGTCGGCGTTTCCAGGCAACTCTATGGATTGACGATGCACAGTGAGCGTCCGCTTCACCGCATGTATGAGCAATGGCATCCGATTGGTGTTGTAGGCATTATTTCAGCATTTAACTTCCCGGTCGCTGTCTGGTCTTGGAATTCAATGTTAGCCTGGGTTTGTGGCGATGTTTGTATTTGGAAACCATCTGAAAAAACGCCCTTAACTGCACTCGCTTGTCAGAATATCATTAAAACTGTTCTGGAAAATAACGAAGTGCCCGAGGGCGTGTCTTGCATTGTGACGGGCGGACGTGAAGTGGGAGAGTGGCTTGCCAGCGATCATCGCGTTGCATTGGTTTCCGCAACCGGCAGCACCAGAATGGGCAAATCTGTAGCAGAAGCGGTTGCGCGGCGGCTTGGGAAAAGCCTGCTGGAACTGGGCGGTAACAATGCAATCATCGTAACGCCGCATGCCGACCTGAATGTGGCCATTCCCGGGATTGTGTTCGGGGCGGTGGGGACGGCCGGGCAGCGTTGCACATCTACAAGAAGGGTCATTGTGCAAACGGATGTTTATGAAGAAGTTAAACAACGTTTGATCAGGGCTTATGCGCAATTGCGCATAGGAAATCCGCTCGAAACGCATATTCATGTCGGGCCATTGATTGATCAGGCGGCGGTTGATCAATATCTGGTTACAGTTGAAAAAGTCAAAGAAGCGGGCGGTCATTTTATTGTTGAGCCCCAGGTTTTGTCAGGAAACGATTTCTTATCAGGCTGTTATGTTGCGCCTTGTGTGGCTGAGGTTTCTAATGATTATGCGATTGTCAAGCAGGAAACCTTTGCGCCAATTCTTTATTTGATCAAATACAACGATTTAGAAAAAGCCATAGCAATGCAAAATGATGTTCCGCAAGGACTTTCTTCGGCTATTTTTACATTGAATATCAGAGAGTCAGAGCTGTTTCTTTCTCAATCCGGATCAGATTGTGGAATTGCCAATGTCAACATCGGAACGTCCGGTGCGGAAATTGGCGGTGCATTTGGCGGGGAAAAGGAAACTGGCGGAGGCCGCGAATCCGGATCTGATGCCTGGAAGGCCTATATGCGTCGACAAACCAACACAATCAATTACGGAACGGCGCTTCCTTTGGCGCAGGGAATAAAGTTTGAAATAGAGTAATTAAAGTTTTTAACTTTGTGCCAATCAAAACACATTATATCACTTGAAACACCTCAGTAATGACTACATATCAGCTTACATCCGATCAGATTTCTTCCAAAGTTGCCGGCGAAACAGTAATTCTTAACCATAGCAAAGGCGCTTATTACGGGCTGAATGAGGTGGGTGTGTTGGTGTGGGACAATCTTGAAAAGGGTCCACAAACATTGGATTCACTTTGTGACGCGGTGATAAGTGAATATGAAGTGGATGCTGAAACCTGCAAGACTGACATTGATATTTTGCTTAAAGACCTTATTTCTGAGAAACTGGTTGAGAAAACCGACTAAGCCATTGAAACGATTACAGCATTACATTGGCAAATGGAGCAGTTTATCCGGCGAAGAGAAATTGATTTTTCTCAAAGCGGCTGTTTGTCTGGTGCTTGTGAAAATAGGCTTGACCGTGTTGCCTTTCGGAACTTTCAAAGAGGTCTTTCACTGGTTTTGCAAAACAAATTCGTCAAGGGAAATTTCGGCTAAGCGAATCGAATTGACGGTTTGGGCAGTGGACACGGCTGCTAACTTGCTTCCAATGGACCTGCTGTGCCTGCCTCGTGCGCTGGCTACAAAATATCTGCTACGAAAAGTGCCAGCCTTAACATTGGAAATTGGGATAGAAGTTAATCCTGCCAAGCAATTTGAAGCACACGCCTGGGTGGAACGGAATGGCTCCATCATCATTGGTAATTGGCCCGAATCAGTGCTGTATAAGCGAATTTGGGTTTGGAAATGAATTTACTATTACACACATGAAGTCTTATAAAGCCTTCGGGTTAATAATCCATTCTGAAATTGAATTGCCAGAACTGAGTGATGGCGATGCTGGCATGGAAGCTGATCTGCACATTGAACTTGGCGAATTTGAACTGCCGCCACTAACAAATACGCATTTATACAGGAGAGGAGTAAGGGCCAGCTTTGCGAAAGATGCAGACGAAAATCTCTATCTGCATTGGGACGGCATTGCGTCCTTTAAAGCGATTAACGGCAACCAGTTGATTGTTAATCCGTTGGTTCAGGATCATAATTTGATCAGCCTCTTTACAGTCAGCGAAGCCGTCGGGCTAATTCTGTTTCAGAGAGGTCTTTTCCTTTTACACGCAAGTGCGGTCCAGGTCGGAAATGAGGCATGGTGCTTTATGGGAACGCCGGGGGCAGGCAAATCGACCACAGCTGCTGCGTTTATCAAGGCAGGTTGCAAATTGTTGAGCGATGATTTGACAGCCATTTCTTTTGATTCCGATGGTTTAGCCTACATTATCCCCGCCTATCCGCAGTTGAAAATCTGGGACAACACTGTTAATGGATTGGATTATGAAAGGTCAGATCTGCATCCGGTCAGTGAAGGTGTCAACAAATTTTCCTATCAGCCAAAAACCGACTTCCCGCAAGAACCGGTGCGATTAAGGGAAGTTTTTTTCTTGCACAGAGCACGCAATAAAAAATCATTGACGCCCTTGCCGGCCATTGAAATGCCAACCGAGACGCTTAAAAACTTTCCCTTGCCCAGTCAGTTGCTAACGGACAGTGTGTTGCGCAGTCATTTTTTGCAGAGCCTTCAATGTGCAAAGTCAGCGCGCCTTTGGAAAAAAAAGCGCCCAGACGGTTTTGCAAACCTCGAAAAATGGGTGAATGACAGCGTTCAGCAACAACTAATTGCTGGTTGATATGCCCAATTTGAAAATTTCTCCTGAACTGGCATTATTAATTCAAGCTGCGCTAAAAAGTGATCACATCCCGGTTCCTGAAATCCATCAAGACATTCATTTTGATAAGCTGACCAGATTGGCTAAATGGCATCAGGTCAGGCCGTTGTTGCTGCATTATATAGAGGCGATCGAAGTCAAAGTTCCAAAGCAACATTCCGAGGCACTGAAAGATTTTGCCATGGGACAGGCGGTGACAAATATGGCCTTCTTGGGAATTTCGGTCAATCTTTATAAGCAACTTTTGGCCAAGGATGTCAAAGCCTTTTTGATGAAGGGAGCGATATGGGCCTGGTTACTTTATGAGAATCCGACTCAGCGTGAGTTCGGTGACATTGATTTTTTTATCAATGATAGTGATTTGAATAAGAGTTTGCTTGTGCTCGGGAGCAATGGTTTTCAACCTGACGCTTACCGCCAATATTTGGTTGCTCAAAAAGCGCTGCGAACCGCCTATATCGCAACAGATTACCAACTTCCACTCGAACCGGTGTCAGATCATACATTGCAATCGCTCGAAGTGCAATGGCGGCCAACTTATCCTCGATATTGCTACAATTTATCTTGGGAAGAGCTCTCAGAAGACATGATTTCGGTAAACATGTCTGGTTCGACCATTCAAATTCCAAATATGGAAAATCAACTGCTTATGATGGTCATTCACCACGGCGGCGTTGAACAATGGGATAAACTGAAATACATGGCTGACTTCGTCAGACTTTTGAGCAGACATGCCGAGACAATGGATTGGGCTTATATTCAAAGCGTTACCAAGCGAAAAGGTTTCAATCGGCTGCTAATGGAATCGCTGGGAATGGCTTATTTGCTGACAGGCGAAAAGATTTTCAGTTTAGAAACGAATGTTGCCGCATTTCCGTCAGAGCGCTTTCGGGATGCAATCCTGTCACATTGGGAAAATGAGCGCCCGGCCCTGAAATCAAAGTCCTGGCGCATTTTTCTTTATAATATGCGCGTCCGGGATAATCTTAAAGTCAAGTTATCCATTCTCGCGGCTCACCTCAGCTATCTGACCAATTGGCAATTACTCTGGCATAAAGCCCTTTGGTATAAAAAACACCGTTTTTAAATCAGATTCAGCGTTATCTCTCCTGTAACACGCGTTCCAGGCGACAGAATGTTAAGTCCGTCTCCTGAATTGAAGGAATCAACATTAGCCGTTAACGGCTCAATCGCCACGCAATCGCGGGAAGGAGGTGTATAAATGACCAGATAATTGAATTTACCTTCACCTGTTTCCTGGCGAATTTGCAATGTAACATGCTGATTTTCTGAAATGAGTTCGGTTAGGACGGTTCCATTTGTGGAGTTAATGACGAAACAATTGTCAAATGCCTTGCGATACAGTTTTGTCGGCTTTTCAACCAAGAATGGCTTTTTGCCAATAGGAATCAAGTTGCTGTCAAAGTCTACGATCTCATCAGAAGGAATTTTGATTTTCCAGACATCGGCTGTCTCATTCCCAAGCACGAAATAGGGATGCCACCCGAACATTACAGGAGCGGGGCTGGTGCCTTCATTCACGGCTTCATAATTTAATGTGAAACGTCCATCTGCGTGCAATGTGTAAAGAACTGAAAACTGAACATGAAATGGATATCCTTCCGGTTCTTGAAGCTTGTAAGATAGTCTTAGCGAAGCAAAATCCTCCTCTGCAATTTGCTCGTCCAAATCAAATGCCTGCTTTCTAACCAGACCGTGAATTGCATTTAAATTGCCAGTTTCGTTTCTTACCAATCGATATTCTTTCCCCAAGAACTTGTATTTACCATCCGGAATGCGGCTTGCAAAAGGGAAAAGCAATTCACTTGCACTCTTTGCATCAGCGATGAGCGCATCGGGAGTGGGCGGCGTTTTTAGCAGCGAAAACAATGTCACGTCTTTGCGGAGCGATAACTGGCGGAGTAGCCCTCCGAGTTCCGGGATTATTACGGCTCTATTTCCTGTAATTGTGTCTTGAAGGACGATCTCAGTAAGGTCACCGAATTGCTGCTTGGATATTTCGAAAGGCATTTTTGAGGGGATTAGCTGTATGGTTTTACAAAAAAATAGCCAGACAATCAGTTTGTCCGGCTATGTACTCATTATATCAATGGAATTGGCTATTCGTTAGAAGATCCTTTTTCAGCTTCTGCCATTTCTTCTTCCTTTTTCTCATTTTCAAGCGTGTTCTTCACAACTTCTTCGTGAATTGCAGCTTCTTCGTTTGAGCGACGGTTTATGTAAGCCTGATAGCTCGTTTCCTTCTCGTAAGGACGTTTTCCAATCAGTTTTTCAAGATCACTTTGGAACAAGATTTCTTTTTCCAAAAGCTCTTTTGCCAACACTTCCAGTTTATCGCGTTTTTCGGCTAACAAGTTTTTAACAAACTGGTAAGCCTGGTCGATCAATTTCCTAACCTCTTCATCAATCGCTTGCGAAGTAGACTCAGAATATGGTTTGGTGAATGCGTAATCGCTTTGTTTCGAATCGTAATAGGAAATGTTACCAATCCGCTCATTCATGCCGTACATTGTAACCATGCTGTACGCCACTTTCGTAACTCTTTCAAGGTCGCTCAATGCACCGGTTGAAATTTTACCAAAAACAACATCCTCTGCCGCACGTCCGCCCAATGTCATACACATTTCGTCGAAAAGCTGCTCTGTGCGATACAAATACTGCTCTCTTGGTAAATACTGTGCGTAACCCAAGGCTGCAACACCACGAGGGACAATTGAAACTTTAACCAATGGATCAGCATGTTCCAGGAACCAACCTGCCACTGCGTGACCAGCTTCGTGATAAGCAACGATCTCTTTCTCTTCTGGCGAGATCAGCTTGTTTTTCTTCTCCAAACCACCAATAACGCGGTCCATTGCATCTTGAAAATCCTGCATGGTCACTTCATCGCGGTTACGACGAGCTGCAATTAAAGCCGCTTCGTTACAAACATTCGCAATTTCAGCACCCGCAAAACCTGGGGTTTGAGACGACAGTTTTTGAATATTAACATCAGTCGAAAGTTTCAAAGGTTTTAAATGCACTTTGAAAATCGCCTCGCGACCGATAACGTCTGGCTTGTCTACTGAAATCTGACGGTCGAAACGTCCCGGACGAAGCAATGCTGGGTCCAAAACATCAGGACGGTTTGTTGCTGCAACGATAATGATTCCTGAATCGGTTGCAAAACCGTCCATTTCTACCAACAGGGAGTTCAATGTATTTTCACGCTCGTCATTAGAACCTGGCATTGCGCCACGTCCGCGTGAACGTCCTACTGCGTCAATCTCATCAATAAAGATGATACACGGCGCTTTTTCTTTCGCTTGTTTGAAAAGGTCACGAACCCTTGCAGCTCCCACACCCACAAACATTTCAACAAAGTCGGAACCTGACAGCGAGAAGAAAGGAACACCCGCTTCACCTGCAACAGCCTTAGCCAACAACGTTTTACCCGTTCCCGGAGGTCCTACAAGCAAAGCGCCTTTTGGAATTTTAGCACCCAGCTTCTTGAATTTGTCAGGGCTTTGCAGATATTCAACAATTTCCTTAATTTCTTCCTTCGCTTCATCTAAGCCAGCAACGTCATTAAAGGTGATTTTCACCTTGTTTTCAGCATCGAACAATGTTGCGCGTGAGCGGCCAATGTTGAAAATCTGTCCACCCGGTCCAACCCCACCTGACATTCTGCCCAGGATAAAATACATTACCAAAATCATCACAATAAAAAAGCCCCAGGTTCCGAGGAAACTGGTCCAGTCATTGCGCGTATCAACCACAAAAGGCACTTTGTCATCGTCCGGAATGCCCTCCTGCATCTTGTCAAAATCTTTCTTGAACGTTTCCGCAGAAGTTACCTGGAACTGATAATGCGAAGCAGTCTCACCTCCAAAATAATTATTTTCCTTTCCAACAACCTTATATTTATCTTGTTTTAGAGCCTCTGGTTTTAGTGTAACCTCAACCGACTTGTCATTTACAATCGTTACCCGTTCAACCTCCTTGTCAGCCATCATTTTTTCAAAACGTTTCTGAGTCGTTTCGCGAATGGTTGACGTTCTGTTCAGATATGTAATTCCAAGTATAGTGGCAATCAGAGCGGCGATAATCCAGCCCTGATATCCCTTCTGAGGACTTTTAGGACTAAGAGGCCCTCTTTTGTTATCGTTTTCAGACATTCTGTGTTTTAAATTAAGAGGAAATATAATAAACAACATACCGGGCAGGGTGAATGTTCACCTGCCCGGCCATTTATACCATGGAATCTTCCAGGTATGTTACCTCTGCATCTCCCCAAAGTTCTTCAAGATCATAATGCTTGCGACGATCTTTGTTGAAAATGTGCGCTACAACGTCTACATAATCAATCAAGATCCACTCTCCATTTGCCTTTCCCTCCTTCTGCCAGGGTTCTGTTTTGGACATTTTATAAACTTCGTCTTCAACCGAATTGGCCAAAGCATCTATTTGCGTGTCGGAATTACCCGAACAAATTACAAAAAAATCAGTTATTGAATTTTTAACTTTTCTGAGGTCAAGTATTGTGATGTCCAAGCCCTTCTTTTCTGTCATTCCTTTTGCTACCAGCTCAGAGAGATCTTTTGAGGATAGTTCTTTATTTTTGCGTTCTTTCATTCGTAGTTAATTCCTTTTCTAAACCCTAAAGTAAAGCAAAAAAATTGTACAACTCCATACAGGATACCTTAATTATCGGTAAAAAAGTTATATATCTGCCAACTTGTCATTCTACAAACGACATAGCGGCTGAAATAGTGCATGCCGGGTTGTTCGACGAAGGGACCATTGTCATAACCGATAATCAGGTTAAAGGAAGGGGCCAGCGGGGGACAGAATGGCTCGCGAATCCGGGCGAAAACCTGACTTTTTCAGTCATTTTAACGCCGCACTTTTTGCCGATTTCTCATCAGTTTTTGCTGAGCCAGACCGTTGCCCTTGCGGTGAGAGATTTTGTCGGGAAATACGTTGTTGACACGAAAGTGAAATGGCCCAATGACATTCTTGCCAATGGCAAAAAGGTCTGTGGCATATTAATTGAGAATGCAATCCAGGGAAGTAAAATCGTAAGCTCCGTTGCTGGAATAGGGTTAAATGTCAATCAGATCCTGTTTGAAAACCCTTACGCAACATCGATTAGCAACGAAACAGGCAGGCAGATTTCGTTGCAGGAGGCGTTTGAAAATTTAGTGCTGGTCATTGAATCCTATTATTTCAAACTAAAAACAGCTGATGGTCAGGATCAGATCCGGGCGGCCTATTTAAATCATTTATACGGATATAAAAAAACTGTCCGGTTCAAGTACGCAGATCGCACGCTCGAAGGGACAGTTGATCATATCACGCCTCAGGGAAAACTTGTTTTGCAACTCCTTTCAGAACCCGGTCAGATCGAGGTTGGGCTGAAAGAGATTGAATGGCTTTGGGATTGAATCAACCCCATTTGCCAATGACCAGCATTACAAGCGTACAGATTCCCAGTCCAAGCGATTCTCTGGCCAGCTCAATATTCATGCTTCTCATTGCTGCCTCGCCAAAAAATATTCCTTCAAATTCCGGCGGCCATTGCAGCACGGCTGCCACCAAATATCCGGCACCAAGCGCGTAAAAAACCCAGCTCGGCCATAATTCGCGAATGCTCATAAAGCAGGCTAGCGCTGCGAAGGAGTAAATCGCAATCCAAAGTCCCGAATCGGGATCATTGAGCTGCAAATAGGCGAAAATTACAAATACAATTCCGAAAAAAATCTTGAAAAGTCTCATTTACTATGCGTTTTAAGCGTCTTGCTGATCTTATAATATAATAAGCCCGGGGCTTACAATTGTTAATCACACAAACGCTGATTTTTTCAAATTATTGACAAAACTGGGCCATTGCATTGGCGGCATCAGAATAACCCAAGTTCAGTGATTGCTTCAAGTTGGAACAGCCTAAATCCTTTTCTCCATCATTCCACTGCGCGAGGCCCAGCCCATAAAACGCTTTGCCATAACTTGCGTCCAGCCTTACCGTCTGCCGAAACGCCAATGTTGCTTTTTTGTAGTCCTTGTTACGATAATAAGTGTTTCCAAGATTATACCAGGCTTGCTTGTTGTTTTCATCAAGTTTTGTGGCCTTCTCAAAATCGGTGATGGCCTCATTGCTTTTTTCCATCAACACCAATAACTGTCCACGGTTGAGAAAAACGTCAGCCGTGTCAGGCGCAAGGGCAGCCGCCTTATTATAATCAGAAAAGGCAGAATCCAACCGGTTTTCGTCTGTATAAAGCAAGGCGCGATTGAAATAGGGGCGATACGAATCGGGTTGTAATTTGATGGCTTGGCCAAAATCAAGCAATGCGGTCGGATATTCCTTCAATTCATAATAAGCGACGCCGCGCAGGTTGAATGCATCCGCGTTTGCATCGTCTTTTTCTATGGCTTTGTTAATAAATTCAATGGCTTCACGCTGCTTTCCTTGCTGCATCAACTCCTTGCCTTTTTTAAGAAAAGCATCAGAAGATTGGGCACAAGAGCAGAGTAAAAAAAGAAAAAATAAAAAAAAATTACGCGGCATAACTGTTCATTTCTAATTGATTCGCACAAAAGTAAGCCCAAACGTTAATTGAATGTTTTCTTTTTGTCAATAAAATGTCTTTATCTTTGCACCTGGCAAATCGGAACTACCAGCTCCTTCCGAATCCCCCAGGTCCTGACGGAAGCAAGGGTAGGTGGTCGATGCGGTGAGATTCTCGGTTTGCCTTTTTTTATGCCCTTTCGGTTCTATTCTCCTCTTTCATTTTGCATTTGACCAGGGTTTTCTACTTTTGTGGAAATTCTAACCATTAAAATCCCGATATGAAATTTTTTATTGACACTGCTAATCTGCAGGAGATTCAGGAAGCACAAGCACTTGGTGTTCTCGATGGCGTTACGACCAATCCATCATTGATGGCGAAGGAAGGAATTACGGGAAAGGACAACATTATGCGCCATTATAAAGCCATTTGCGATATCGTGGACGGCGATGTAAGTGCTGAGGTGATCTCGATAGATTTGGAGGGAATGATTCGTGAAGGTGAAGAATTGATTGAAATTGATGATAAAATTGTAGTTAAAATTCCAATGACCAAAGAAGGCGTGAAAGCGTTGAAATATTTCTCTGGCAAAGGTGTTCGTACAAATTGCACATTGATTTTTTCTGCTGGTCAGGCACTTCTGGCAGCAAAAGCAGGCGCAACTTATGTGTCTCCGTTCATCGGGCGTCTGGACGATATTTCAACAGACGGCATTGGTTTGATCGAACAAATACTTCTGATTTATAGAAATTACGGTTTTGATACACAAGTTTTAGCAGCTTCCGTGCGTCACCCGATGCACATTATACAATGCGCAGAAGTTGGAGCTGACGTTATGACAGGCCCGTTGAGCGCAATGGAAGCATTGTTGAAACACCCACTTACCGATATCGGACTTGAGAAATTCCTTGCTGATTATAAAAAAGGAAATTCCTAAGACTTAATTTTCTTCAATGCTATGACTGAGTCAACAGAGCCAATTATCATACTGGATCGGGCGGATATTTATCAAGGTGAGCGGCCTGTGTTGAATGATGTGCATTTTGAAATAAAAAACGGCGAGTTCGTCTATATGATCGGACGGACCGGAAGTGGCAAAAGCTCTCTTTTGAAAACGCTTTATGCGGATTTATGGCTGCATACAGGATCGGCAAAAGTCGCTGGTTATGAGCTGCATAACATTAAGAGATCGGATATTCCCTTCCTTCGACGCAAAATCGGCATCGTTTTTCAGGATTTTCAATTGCTTTCCGACCGGTCGGTTGAAGATAACCTGTCATTTGTCCTTCGGGCAACAGGCTGGGATCAGCAGGCGAAGATTTCCAAACGCATTGCAGAAGTTTTAATGCAGGTTGGACTTGGAACGGCTCAGAAAAGAATGCCACATCAGCTTTCCGGCGGTGAGCAGCAGCGTGTTGTGATTGCCCGCGCCATGTTGAACGAGCCGCGAATTCTGATCGCAGATGAACCAACCGGTAATCTCGACCCGGAAGTCGGAGAGCAGATCATGCAGGTTTTTCGCACCATTAACAATGCCGGTATTGCGATTTTAATGGCAACGCATAACCACGAATTTTTACGAAGATTCCCAGCCCGCGTTTTAAAATGCGAGAATGGAAGCGTTATAGAAGGATAAAACGAGTAAGCATAAAAAAGGAGAGCATCCCGTCGATCGATGGGATGCTCTTCTCTTTTATATTTTGAACGAAAATTATTTTGCTGTCAAATCAATGATTGGAATGATCATTTCTTCCAATGAGACGCCTCCGTGCTGGAATGTGTCGCGATATAAATTCACGTATTGATTATAATTGTTGGGGTATGCAAAGAAATAATCCTCTTTGGTAAACACGTAAGACGTTGACACGTGCGGTTTAGGAAGGAAAATTCGCTCAGGCTTGCGGCAAACCATCAGGTTTTTATCATCAAAGCCCAAGTTCTTGCCATGTTTGTAACGAAGGTTTGTATTGGTCTCGCGGTAGCCGATGATTTTTACGGGTCGTTGCACGCGGATCATTCCGTGGTCTGTTGTCAAAATCAGCCTGCATTTCTTCTCTGCCACCTTTTTGATAAAATCCAGAAGTGGCGAATGCTGGAACCATGACTTCGTAATTGACCTATAAGCAGCCTCATCCGGAGCCAATTCTTTGATCATTTGAACGTCCGTGCGCGCGTGTGAAAGCATATCCACGAAATTGTAAACCACCACATTCAGCTGATTATTCAGCATGTTGTTGAAGTTATCAATCAATGCTTTCCCCTGATTCGCATTCAGAATCTTATGATAGGAGCTTTTAACATTGTTCAAATGATTCATTTCCAGTTGTTTCTGGAGAAAGTCATGCTCGTGATTATTGAGTCCTTCTTCGCCTTCGGGTGTATTTTCATCGCTAACCCACCATTGCGGGTGCTTACGCTCCATCTCGCTCGGCATAAGGCCTGAAAAAATGGCATTGCGCGCATAACCGGTTGTTGTAGGCAAAATCGAGTAATAAGAAGACTCTTCCTCAATGTTGAAATATTCCTGCAAAATAGGCTGGATCATTTTCCATTGATCATAACGGAAATTATCAATCAGCAAGAAGAACAATGGCTCATCCGATCCTTTCAGATGCGGGAAAACCTTTTGTTTCATCAACTGATGCGATAAAATTGGCTTATCCGCACGCGGATCATTCAACCATTCCTCATATTTGTCTTCTATAAATTTGCAGAAATTAGCGTTGGCCTCACTCTTTTGCATGCTGAAAACTTCCGCCATGCCCTGATCTTCTGAACTTTCCAGCTCCAACTCCCAGTAGATGAGTTTTTTGTAAATATCAGCCCATTCTTCATGACCTATCCGGTCCTGATATTGCATGGCCAGGTTCCTGAATTCCTGCTGATAACTCAATGTCGTTTTCTCCGTAACCAGCCTTTTATTGTCCAGGATCTTTTTTACAGAAAGTAATATCTGATTGGGGTTCAGTGGCTTAATAAGATAATCGTCGATTTTTGAACCAATGGCATCTTCCATTATATGTTCTTCCTCACTCTTTGTAATCATCACAACAGGCAAATTCGGCTGTTGCTGTTTTATTTGTGCCAATGTTTCAAGCCCGGTCATACCCGGCATCATTTCATCAAGAAACACAATATCAAATCGGTCGTTTTCAATCCGGTCCAAAGCATCCGCACCGCTGTTAACAGGCGTCACATTGTAACCTTTATTTGTCAAAAACATGATATGTGGTTTGAGAAGATCTATCTCGTCATCGGCCCAAAGAATGTTATATTGCATAGAAATGGTTTTTCAAAAATGGTTAATAAATTACTGTAAGGGTAACGCCCCAATTTCCGTGGGTCGTATAAAAATACCCGTTTTAACGTTTTTTAAGAGAAGTTAATCCGAATGCTTCGTGTCATAAAAGTTACAAATAGCATTCCAGATCGCCTTTTATAACAAAAACTTTCTGGTAACCCGGATCAAATCCTCCGGTGTATCCACGCCATGCGAATCGTCAGAAGTTATCACCGCTTTAATCGCATAACCGTTTTCCAGCCAGCGAAGTTGCTCTAATGCTTCGGCTTTTTCGAGAGAAGAAACGGGCAGTTTGGTGATTTCCGCAAGCACGTCCGCCCGATATGCGTAGATGCCTATATGTTTGTAAAATGTGTGAGCGCCAAGCCACTGCCCTGATTCGGGATTGCGCAGATAAGGAATGGTTTGCCGACTAAAATAAAGCACTTCATTTCTTTTATTCAAAACGGCTTTTGGCACATTGTGATTGAACAGAATTTCGTCGCTGTCAATGACCTTGACCAATGTTGCCAGCTCGGTTTCACCATTCAATGCTGCGGCAAGATCATCAATCGGCTCGGGGCTTATGAATGGTTCGTCGCCCTGAATGTTGATGACATAGTCGTACACGCCTTCCGTTTTTGTCATCGCTTCATAGCATCGATCGGTGCCGCTTTGGTGACTATCGGCAGTCATAATGGCTTTTCCGCCAAACTCAGTAACATGATTATAGATTCTTTCGTCATCCGTGGCAACGATAACCTGATCGAGTTGCGTAGCTTTGGACGACTGTTCATAAACCCGCTGGATCATGCTTTTTCCGCCAATATCCACCAATGCTTTGGCAGGAAAACGGGTTGAAGCGTAGCGGGCAGGGATGATTCCTAATATTCGCACGAGGTTTGTTGGTATGGTCTTTGTTGAAATTTGTTTCAAAATAAAGCCAAAAAAATTGCAAAAAGTTTTTTCCAAAGCGTTTTCCCAAAATATCTGGCGGATTTTGCCAAACGAAGATCCGCATAGCAACTTGTGGGTGATTGAATTGCGCGAAACGGAAGCCAAGAAAGTCTCGTTTGCATTAATTGATACGGCAGCAGAACGGATTTTGTGGCAACGCACTCCGGAAGAAGCGGATTGGTGGAGCTCGCTAACTGCGTTTTACTACGACCATTTTTTCTTGCACAATTACCGCTATCCCGAAATTCCCGAACCCACCGACCTGCTTGCGTTCCATGCCAATGATGGTCAATATTTATGGGTTTTGCCAAATCATTTGCTTGTTAAACCATTGACTACGAAACTTATTGAAGTTGCGACTAAGTCAGGCGAACAATTTATTTACAAGGAATGTGAAGTCGAGACGGGCAAGCTTTTCGCCCGTCAGGAAAGTTATCCGGCAGAGTTTGAAAAAGTAATTTTGCAGGAACCCGTTCGTTACAAGAAAAACAGCATTTACTTTGAAAAGCTTGCCACATTTATTCATAAAATAACGAATGGGCACATTGCGGTAAGCATTGATTATTTGGAGAAAAGGCCCTATATAATGTTTTCTTATTATATTTACGAGCAAGATAAATCAGTTCAATATCTCCTCATTGTGACAGATCAGCAGCAGGTTGTATTGCACGAACAACTGTCAGAAGAACGCGAAGGAATGGGCCGCTCAACAATGATGTTAAAGGCATCAACATTGGTTTATCTAAAAAACAACAACGAATTTTCGAGTCTAACACTTTCATAATAAATGAAATACATTTTTTGCCTGACCTTTTTGGCAGGTTTGTTGACGAGTTTTATTGAAGTCCGGGCTAACGGAAATTTTGTTGTAGACTCTGTCGGAGTCGAAAGAGTGGGAGGGAAGGTTTTCGTTCTCCATAGAGTGAATCAGGGGCAAACGATGTTTGCAGTCGTGCGTCAATATGGCACGACCATTCAAGCCCTTAGAGAAGCCAACCCAGGCATGGCGGATCAGATTCAGTCTGGCCAGACCATTCGAGTGCCCTACACAGCGAAGGCCGGCAAAAAAGAATCTCGAAAAGAGGAGAAAAAAGAAGCTGCAAAAGCAGAAGTTAAGGATGTAAAACCGGCACCGACTGCTCCCGCACCGACCGCGCCTGCACCAACAACAACCGCAACAACAACAGTTACAACACCTTCTGCAACAACGCCACCTGCGTCAACGCCTGCGCCAGCCGTGGCAACCAATTCTGCGCCCATTGCAGGATCGGCAGTTTCGGTTCCTGCCAATGGCATTCACATTGTAGAACCCGGGCAAACCTTATATCGCGTGGCTGTGAAATATGGCGTTTTAATGGCTGATTTGAGAAAATGGAATAACCTGGCTGACGATAACCTGAAAGATGGTCAGGAACTGATTGTAAGTGAAAAAGGCTTAGAAAAGCCTGTTGCGGCTCCTGTTGCAACAGTTGCGCCGCCTGCACCGAAAGTAACCACTACTACCACCGTTGTGAAAGATTCAGTAAAAGCCAAAGCCGTTGTTCCTGAAAAGGTTGTTAAGCCGGTGGAAGAAGTTGCTGCTCCAAAAGTGGTGAGAGGAAAAAGAAAATCAGAATCGGGATTGGCAGAGGTGATCGAAACGGACGAAAGCACAAGCAAATTTCTCGGACTGCACCGCACAGCTCCTGTTGGTGCATTGGTTGAGGTTTTGAATGAGTATAATCAGGAAAAAATCATCGTCCGCATCATTGGTCGCATTCCCGACACGAGCATTAATGATGACATTGTAATCAAGTTATCTTCAAGGGCTTTCGAAAAAGTTTCGCCCAACAGTAAACGATTCAGGGCGGTTGTCAGTTACCTTGAATAAGCACTTACATCAACATCATGAAACATTCACCTGAATTTCGTTCTAAAAGAGAAGAAGAGCGGGCCGCGCTCAAAAACACCGCAGGATACAAGCTTTGGAGCGTTATGTTCACGCTGCTTTATCCGTTCATCGCCATTTTTACATTCTTGTTTTCTGGCGTAATCATGTTTTTTTCGGGTATTTCAAAAGTTTTGGCTTACCTGTTTGGAGGAAGCCATGTTAGGCACTGAGACGATAATTCCTACATTCTCATCATTTGTTACAGATTTATTGGAAGAAAAGGCGGAGCAGTACAATCAGCCTGCATTCATTCCTTTTGACCCAATCAGCATTCCGCATTCGTTTTCTGTAAAACAGGACATTGAAATCATGGGCTTCTGGGCAGCAGTGCTTGCCTGGGGACAGCGAAAAACGATTATTAACAAATGTCAGGAACTGTCCGCCTTAATGGACGGCGCTCCCTATGACTTCGTGCTTAACCACACAGAAAGTGATTTAAAGCCATTCCTGCATTTCAAGCACCGCACATTCAACGCGACGGACACATTATATTTCCTGCATTTTTTCCAGCAATATTACCGCCAGCACGATTCGTTGGAATTTGCATTCAGCAGTCATTTGCAAGAAGGTGACGAAACGATTGAAAACGCCCTGATTGGCTTTCATAACCTATTCCGCGACTCGGAAAATTTCCCTGGCAGAACCGCGAAACACATTGCGACACCCATAAGAAAATCCTCCTGCAAACGCCTCAACATGTTCCTTCGCTGGATGGTAAGAAAGGACGATAAAGGCGTAGACTTCGGCATATGGAACACCATCAAACCATCTCAGCTTGTGTGCCCCTGCGACGTCCACGTAGACCGCGTCGCCCGACTCCTCGGCCTCATCAAGCGCCCCAAGACCGACTGGCAAACCGCCAAAGAACTGACCGCTTCATTAAAACAACTTAGTCCCGAAGACCCTGTAAAGTATGATTTTGCATTGTTTGGCTTGGGGATTGAAGGTTTTGCGAAGTAGTGTTACCTAGACGCTTACAACTATTTACATTTTTATAAATCTCTTTTCCGATTATTAACTCCGCATTACCGGTTATTCATTGATTTTGTTTTAAGCCTTGGATAAGTACAATTTGGACTTATTACTAATCGAGGTGAGAGCCTCCTAAAACAAAACAATTTTAATGAAACAGATTTGCAAAATCGCGGCTACGCTTTTTCTAGGCGCATTATCAATGCAAAATGTCAATGCACAAACGCATTATGGTGTTGGTGCTGGGACCAAGGGAAATGGCCACGCATTTTTTGGTGCCAAAGCGGGTCAGGTAAACTTAGCAAGTAGTAACACATTTATCGGGGATGAATCAGGGGCAAGCAATGTTAATGGGCTTGAAAACACATTTGTAGGCTTTCAGTCTGGTACCAATAACAATGGAAACTACAATACGTTTATAGGGATTTTCGCAGGGGCAAAAAATGTAGGGGGCGGGACAAACACATTTGTTGGACATTCAGCGGGTGTGAATAATTTGAGTGGATCGTCCAATACATTTATTGGAATGGGAGCAGGAGGACATTTGGTCACAGGAACTGCAAATACATATGTCGGACTTGGTGCGGGCTCAAATAGTGACGGAGGTACACACAATGTAGCATTAGGAGCCAACGCAGGAACATTTGCTAATGGCAATAGAAATGTTCTAGTAGGCCATAGCGCTGGTGACAATGCAGAAGGAGATGAAAATGTATTTGTAGGTTCAAAGGCCGGTTTCCTAACAAAAACTTCATGGAACACCTTCGTAGGTTCTCAGAGCGGTTATAAAAATCAATCAGGAACGGCTAATGCTCTTTTTGGAACGGAGGCGGGATATTCCAACACGACAGGAAGCAATAACGCATTCTTTGGCTTCGGCTCGGGCTACACAAACACGAAGGGTGAGAAGAACACTTACCTGGGATATGCAGCTGGTGGAAATCCTGAATTAACAAATGCAACCGCAATTGGTGCGCTTTCAAAAGTGACAGCTAGCAATAGCCTGGTACTAGGTAACAATGCGAATGTTGGGATCGGCTTGTCAGCTCCGGCCTATCAACTTCATCTTAGCACGGACGGCGCTGCTAAACTTGGATCTCCAACTTGGACGGTTGCATCTGATAGGCAACTAAAAAAAGATATTTCCAACTACACAGATGGTCTGGAAGTGCTGAAAAAGATTAACCCGGTTTGGTTTAGATACAATGGCAAGGCAGGGACTAAAACCGACAAAAAATTCGTAGGCATAATCGCGCAGGATATGAAGGAAATTGCGCCTTACACCGTAGGAAGCTTCACCTACAAAGACTCCCTAGACAACAAAACAGAATATCTGGATTATGATGCGGGTGCGGTGACTTATATGTTGGTTAATGCGGTGAAAGAGCAGCAGGAGATTATTGAGCAGAAAGAGACGAAGATTCAGGATTTAGCCAAGCGTCTGGAACAATTAGAACGCATTGTTGCCTCTGGATCAATCAAGCCTTTGACCGGTAATAATGCAGCGCGTCAAGAGCCCAACGCAAATGGAGTTTTGTTGGAGCAGAATGCGCCGAACGGGTTTTCTCAAAGCACTGCCATTCGCTTCTTCATTCCGCAGGCAGTGAAAGAGGCTGTGATAAATGTCTATTCAATCGAAGGCGTAAAAGTAGGTTCTTATCCTGTTAAAGATCGCGGCGAAAGTGCATTAACATTATCCGCAGACCAGTTTGCCAGTGGCGTTTTTGTCTATGACCTGATAACAGACGGTAAAAGTAACGGTGCCAAGAAGATGGTTATCACCAAGTAAAAACAGCTTTTTAATTATAAAAAAATGCTGGCCCCGTTCAGGAGCCAGCATTTTCGCTTCTGAAATCGCATTCAAAACCTTACATGACCGAGCTGTCAAACTTTACCCATTCAATTCCAAAAAGGGGTTTGGGGCCGGCTGAGGGGTTTTTGTAAATGAAAAATACTTTGTGCAGCTTATTATCTGCCGGAGCCTTGATTGGAATGTTGATTGTTTCTGCTTTATCTACTTTTCCTTCGCCCACTTTCGGGCCAGAAACGCCGTCGAGATGGATTTCCAGGGTTCCGCCGGCAGTTCTGGCTCCATCGGATATAACTGCCACTGAGAGGTTGGAGATTCCGCTCAGGTCAATGTCGTCGAATGATATGAAACTGCCGTTTTTCGTTCCTATGACCATTTCGCCGCCTTTTTCATTCTTGAATTTGAAAATGCTGCTTGTGCTGTCAGCTGCATTTGCAAGGATTGTAGCAGGACGCAATGCAATGGTTTTTGAACCTGTCAATGGTCCCATGGCCACACCGCCTTTATCCGTATAACTGGCTGTAAAAATGTAAGAACCTTCTTTTTTCTTAGCCTCGGTTACGTATGTGCTTTTCAGCGGCTTTTTATCAACGACTTGTTCCTTAGCCAAGGAAAGAATGTATTTCACCATTTCTTCCGCTTCCTCTGGCTTGTGCTGCGGATGAGCTGCCATTGCCTGCTCGCCCCAAACGCCGCCACCGCCTGTAATTACTTTTTGAGCCAGTGTTTTGACAGCATTGCGTTCTTTCTCGTAACGTTTTGCAACTTCAATATAAGCTGGTCCAATTGACTTTTTGTTAATAGAATGGCAGGCTTTGCAATCGCTCAATTCAATCAAACGCTTGCCAGTTTCGAAGCCCGTGTTAGCCACGTGGCCTTGCGCCAGCTGCGTTTTGTCAAAACCTTCCAGATAATTGATTGTCAATGTTACTTCGTCTTCCGGGATTTTCTTGTCTGCCAATGTTCCATCTTCCTTATCAGCGACGGATACTTCATAATTTACAGGTTTATCATTCCAATAAAATGTCTTATTGCCTTTGATGGCGACATCCACTTTTGGAATTGCATTGCCCGCTTTTACAGTCACCTCGGAAGTGTTAGAGTTGCCAGAGGCATCGGTTACTTTCAAGACAGCAACATATTCACCTGGTTTTGCATAAGTGAAACTTGGGTTGGCAACCGTGCTTTTTGGCAGGCCTTTTCCAAAATTCCATTCATATTTCACCGCGTCTCCGTCATGGTCTATCGAGCCTTTTGAAGAGAAATTCACTTTCAAAGGAACCGCACCGATTGTGTTCGTCGCTGCCGCAATGGCAACCGGAGCGCGGTTTCCTGCATTGTAAGTAATGTGCGACAAGCTGGCTTCATCATTTTGCGCGAACCAGTTTGGGCCGTATTCCAATGTGTACAATGATCCGTCATTAGCAAACTGCATGTCAATCGGGTGGCTGAACTTTGCACTCGGCATAAAGCGCTCAATGTTCTGCAAATCGCCTTGTTCGTTCATGGTTACAATATTGATGTAATCGCGAATCCAGTCATAAGCGAAGAATTTACCATTGTAATAACCAGGGAATTTGCTTTTACTATCCTGAAAATCACCTGCATAGTAAACTGGTCCGGCCATTGCATTACGACCTCCCTTACCCACAATCGCGCCGAATTCTGGCGAATCTGCATACGGATAGTAAATGAATGCAGGCTGTGCTGGCGGAAGCTCCTGCAAACCCGTGTTATGCGGTGAGTTGTTGATCGGCTTAGCCGGATCGAATGGCTTACCCGATGTGCTGTCTGCAAAATTAAACTCTACATATGGCTTGTTATCGGCAATGAAGAGGGGATAACCAAAGTAACCTGCCTTTCTAGCTTGGTTCACCTCGTCATAACCACGTGGGCCGCGTTTCGGATCGTCATTAGAGGCGTCCGGTCCGACATCTCCCCAGTACAAATATCCTGTGTGCTGATCAATTGAAATACGATAAGGGTTTCTGGTTCCCATTACATATATTTCTGGTCTAGCCTTTTCATTTCCAGCCGGGAACAAGTTTCCTTCCGGAATGTCATATAAGTTAGTTCCGCCCGGCATGTTCGCACGGCGATCACCATATCTTGGCTTGATCCTTAAAACTTTTCCACGCAAAGAATTGGTGTTGGAAGAAGAATGGCGACCGTCCCAACCCTCACGTCCCGGACGACCATCAATTGGTCCATAACCGTTTGATTGGAAAGGATTTACGTCGTCTCCTGTCGATAAATACAAATTGCCTTTTGCATCCCACGCAATAGAACCGCCAGTGTGGCAGCAATCTGTTCTTTTCACAGGAACAGTTAGCAAAACTTCTTCTGTCGAAAGCAGCAATGTGTCCTTTACATCGTCATATTTAAAACGCGACAAATGCTGCGCCGTGTCTTTTTCAGTTGATGGAGGCGAATAATAAAGGTAAACCAGTTTGTTGGTTTTGAAATTTGGATCAATGTTCAATCCCATCAAACCATATTCTTGCTTGATATAAACCGGAACATCAGCTACAACTTTGATTTTGCCCGTTTTTGGGTTATAAAGTTTTAGTTTCCCTTTACGCTCTGCTAATAAAACACGCTGATCTTCAAGCACAACAAGCTCAGTCGGTTCGTCCAGTTTCGTGGCCAGCACTTTTTTGGTGAAGCGGTTTTCTTCGGGGCGGGATTTGGAATAATCCAGCTTGGAAGCCATGACATAATTAAGGCCGCCGGTCAAATGTTTGACAAAAACCGGGTTGACAAATGTGGCATCTTCATGTCCAAAGTTGGTGTAAAATGCCTTTCCGCCGTCATATTCATGATACCAAGACATCGGGTGATTATCGCCCATCTTGCCGTCTTTGTAAGATTTCTCATCAATTTTAATAAGCACATTAACCTTTGGATTCAAGTTTTTGAAATCATAAAACTCATCCTTAATCTTCCATTTTTTAGGAAAATCCGTCATGGATTCGTGTTTATCATTCACCACGTAAGCTTCGCCTTCCTGCACATTCGGATTGCCTGGGTGGCTCATGAATTGCGCGCCGGCCAACTTGTTATACCACGACCATTCATATTCTGTGTCCGTGGACGCGTGAATGCCCAGGTAACCGCCGCCAGCCTGAATGTAACGCTCAAAAGCATCCTGCTGCTTGTCGTTTAATACATCGCCCGTAGTATTCAGAAAAACCACCGCGCTGTATTTTTTCAGATTCTTTTCGTTAAAAACAACTGAATTCTCGGTTGTGTCCACCGAAAAGCCCTTCTCCTGACCAAGTTTGATCAGTGCCGTTCTTCCCGCCGGGATGGACGAGTGCCGGAAACCTGCCGTTTTTGAGAAAACGAGGATTCGCTTCTCTAGCGTGACGGTCTGGGCGAAAACATTCACACAAAAACAGGCCATCGCCGCAATACCAAGCGCACGGAGCTGTTTTGATGAGATTTGATAAAAGAAATT
Organism: Dyadobacter sp. CY326; assembly: GCF_021390515.1. Taxonomy (GTDB): domain Bacteria; phylum Bacteroidota; class Bacteroidia; order Cytophagales; family Spirosomataceae; genus Dyadobacter. The sequence goes on along the minus strand of NZ_JAJUXI010000007.1, from coordinate 325,397 downwards.
ACGCATTCTTGTTCTTAATATTTGTGTTAACTGATATAGCAAAAAAACCTATCACACATAAGCGTGATAGGTTTTCAATATACTTGTGCTTTCGACAATTAAAGTCCTAACACCTTGCGGTTGAATGCTTCATCTGCACCAGTGCCTGCAAAATCGTCAAATGCTTTCGTTGTTACTTCGATAATGTGGCTCTCGATAAATGGCGCGCCTTCCGCTGCTCCTTGAACCGGAGATTTGAGGCAGCATTCCCATTCCAAAACCGCCCAGCTGTCATAGTCATACTGAGATAATTTTGAGAAAATGCCATTAAAATCAACCTGACCATCTCCTAGTGAACGGAAACGGCCTGCGCGATCGGCCCAGCCTGCAAAACCGCTGTAAACGCCTTGCTTGCCAGTTGGATTGAATTCCGCATCCTTTACGTGGAATGCTTTGATGCGGTCGTGATAAAGATCAATGAATTGCAGATAATCCAGTTGTTGCAACACAAAGTGACTCGGATCGTAATTGATGTTCGCACGCGTGTGACCGTCGAGGTAATCCACAAACATTTCGAATGTCGAACCATCAAACAAATCTTCACCTGGGTGCAGCTCGTAAGCCACGTCTACGCCGTTTTCGTCATACACATCCAGAATCGGCTTCCATCTTGCAGCCAATTCTTTAAATGCTGTCTCAACCAAACCGGCTGGACGTTGTGGCCAAGGGTAGAGGAATGGCCAGGCCAATGCACCAGAGAATGTCGCGCTGGCTTTCAAACCAAGGTTAGCGCTCGCTTTCGCCACATATTTCAAATGCTGCGTCGCCCATTCTGCGCGTGCTTTCGGATTATTTCTAACTTCCGGAACAGCAAAACCGTCATACATTTCATCATAAACCGGATGCGAAGCAACCAGCTGTCCGATAATGTGTGAAGCCAATTCTGTAATTTCCAACCCTTTATCCGCCAGTTTGCCTTTCAACTCATCTGCATAAGTCTGCGATTCAGCCGCTTGCTTCACATCAATGACACGAGGGTCCCAAGTAGGAAGCTGCAAACCTTTATAGCCTAAACCTGCCATGTAGTCGGCAATTGTATCTAACGAATTAAACGGAGCTTCGTCGCCAAGAAATTGTGCCAGGAAAATCCCCGGCCCTTTGATAGTTTTCATGTTGTTCAATTTTGAATTAGTGAATGAGTGAATGAGTGAATGTTGAGAATGTGGTGTTTAGCTGGCGCTTTTGCGGGCTTTTGAGAGAATTTTGATGATTTCGGTTGCCTCGTTCATTAAGTTTTGTAATTTTTCGATTGGAAGAAGTCCTGCTTCTGAGATGATTTCCATCCAAAATAGGGACTCGTCTGCTTCTTCGATTGTAATGCTCAGTTTGGCAAAAAATTCCCTTTGACTTCTGGCCCTGCAAGCAGCTCGATAATTGGCACCAACCGAAGATGATGATCTCAAAAACTGCTTACCTATAACCCGCGCCTCTTCATTCGAAGGCAACGACTTAAATAACCGGATACTCCGCAAAACGAAAATCTTAGTCCTATCCCGAAGCGCATTAACAAACACTTCCTTAGCATTAAAATCATTCATAAATAGTGTGTTATTAAAATGCACCCTCACAAAAATTCATTCACTCATTCACTCATTCAAAATTATATTGTTACCCAAGCCTCCGCCCGATTGCTTTCCAAAATCTTCTCACAAATAAGTAATTCACGATATCCATCTGCGAACGTCGGGAATGTTGGGTTTTCGGGTTGTTTGCCGGCTGCGATGGCGGCGTAGACTTCTTTGAACATTTGTTTTGAAGTGTCCGGGAAGCCTTCGTTGTGTCCGCCTGGGAATGTGATCGTTGAGCGGACGTCTTCGTTTACTAATGACGGGTCGCGCAATAGGATTTCATTTGCTTTGTCGCGGTTTCCAATCCACATTTCGTTTGGCGATTCTGAGCACCAGCTGAAAGTTTTCTTTGAACCGGATATTTCCAAGCTCATGCGGTTTTTGCGGCCGGCTGAAACTTGCGAAACAGTGATAACACCTTTGTTTCCATTGTCAAAACGAAGCAAAACATTTGCGTGATCTTCTGTTGTGATGGGAACATCCGCGTAATCTTCTGGCTGCAACATTTTACCGGAATACGTTTCAACGGCTTTGAGCGGCTTTTTGCGCGTTTTATGAACGGTGTTGAAATCGGCCATCACGGCAACGGTTTTCAATCCGGTAATGTATTCAAGAATGTCCATTAAGTGCGAGCCAATGTCGGCAATGGCGCGGGAATCGCCTGATTTGTCTGGTTCAAGACGCCAGTTGTAATCTGTTTGGTAAAATAACCAGTCTTGCAAATATGAACCGATGAAAGAATAAATCTCGCCCAATTCTCCTTTTTCACGCATTGATTTCATTTGACGCGCCAAAGGATAGTAACGCAAATTGAAGTGAACAGCATTGACAAGGCCGGTTTCGGCAGCCAATTTTACCAGTTCTTCTGCCTCATGCAGATCTTTGGCAAGCGGTTTTTCACAAATAACATGTTTCCCGGCAAGCAATGCGGCTTTTGACTGGGAATAATGTAAAAAGTTTGGAGTGCAAATGTGAATCGACTGGATATCGTCCTGTTTTAGTAATTCGTCGAATGTATAGGAACGTGCGATTCCAAGTCCATCTGCTTTCTCTTTGGCAAGCTCGGCGGTAACTTCGCAAAGTGCAGCAACTTCTACATTAGGAAGACGTCGCAAGGCTTCAATGTGAGCGGGCCCGATGAAGCCGGTTCCGACAACGCCAACTTTAATTTTGTCCATAAAAAGGGTATTGAATGAAAGGTGAAAAAGATTAGATCAGAAATTCGTCCACTTGGTGTCCGAAGTGTTTGAGGCAAGCACGGCATCGATGAACTTCATGCCTCTGAGGCCATCCTGCGCGGTTGGGAAATCATAAACAGGATCGACGTCCCGGCCTTCCCAGCGTGCTCTCAAATGGAATGCAAAGTTGCGGTAAAGGTTTGCAAATGCTTCAAAATAACCTTCCGGGTGGCCTGCGGGAATGCGCGTATGAACTTGTGCGGCTTTTGAAAGCTCGCCAACGCCGGTGCGGATAATGCGAGCGCCCTGGTTGGTTTTATGGATCAATGTGTTGGGATCGAGCTGTTTCCATTGCAAGCCGCCGGTTTCGCCGTAAACACGAATGTTCAGGTCGTTTTCCTCACCGTTAGCAATTTGGCTGTTTTGAAGAATTCCTTTTGCGCCATTGTCGAAGCGAAGCAGAATGTTGGCATCATCATCCAGCAAACGGCCTTCTACAAAAATAGTGAGGTCGGCGCAGACCTGTGTTATTTTTAAACCGGTGATGTATTCAGCGAGGTTTTCGGCATGTGTGCCAATGTCTCCGAGGCCTCCCGCAGCGCCTGAGCGTTTAGGATCTGTGCGCCACGCAGCTTGTTTGTTGCCCGTAACTTCTACCAATGTGGCCAGCCAGCCTTGCGGATATTCAACAATCACCTTTCTGATTTTTCCGATTGCGCCGGAAGCAATCAAATGCCTCGCTTCCTTCACCATTGGATATCCAGTATAATTATGTGTTAGACAGAAGAGCAAACCCGTTTTTTCAACCAATGCTGTGATTTCTTCTGCTTCCTCCGTATTCAATGTAATGGGTTTGTCGCAAACGACGTGAAATCCGTTTTCAAGTGCGAACTTGGTTGGCGCCTTGTGCATGTGATTCGGCGTCACAATCGCCACGAAATCCATACGTTCTCCTTCGGGAAGTTGTTTTTCTTTGAGGATCATCTCCTCGAAATCGTTATAAACCCTATCTTCCGGCAAATAAAGTGCCTTTCCAGTCTCTTTGGATTTGGAAGGATCTGAGCTAAACACACCGCAAACCAGCTCTATTTCTCCATCCATTATTGCAGCACGGCGATGGACCCCGCCAATAAAGGCATCGAGCGATCCGCCAACCATACCCATCCTGATCTTTCTTGACATTCCAGTTGGTTTAAAGTTTTGAAAAGATTTTTACAATATTAAAGAGTAGTAAGGATCACTCTTACTTCTTACAAATATAATTTTAACACATAAAAAACACTGCTCACGCTTGATTAAACCAGTAGAAAAAGCGTTTATTTGTTTTTTCTGTGAAATTCTTTCATAAAAACATTAGTCGTCGGGCTCTTAATTATCTCATTTTAAATAACAAATCCTTTTAGTCTCATGACTCAAACAATCAATAGCGACAGGCTTTTTAATGCCAGTTGTTTTGCGCTCATCACAACCGCTTTTTCTTTCAGTATCAGGGCGGGGATCCTTCCACAGTTGGGTGTTGAATTTAATCTAACGGCGGAACAACTCGGCTTTATTAATTCAATGTTTTTCGCTGGATTTCCGTTGTCTATGATCATTGGAGGGCTCGTTTATCATTCTGTTGGCCCCAGAATTATTATGCAGGTCGCTTTGGTTTGCCACATTATCGGAATTTTATTGACGATTTATGCAGGCGGATACACAGGACTGCTTGTTTCTACATTCTTCATCGGGATTGGAAATGGTTGCACTGAGGCTGCTTGTAACCCAATGATTGCCGACACTTACGACGGTTTGAAAATGAATAAAATGCTGAACCGCTTTCATATGTGGTTTCCGGGTGGAATTGTAGTCGGTAGTTTAATTTCAAAATTCATGACCGATGCTAACCTGGGATGGCAGGCTCAAATCTGGGTGATTATGATTCCGACCGTAATTTATGCATTCTTGTTTTGGGGACAGGCTTTTCCTAAACCGCACATTGCAGGTGTAACTTCTATCGGCGAGAACCTGAAAGCAATGGCTACGCCTCTTTTCATATTTATTTTCGCTTGCATGGCTCTGACTGCTATTTCGGAGTTCGGACCACAGCAGTGGACAGGGTTGATCATGAGCAAAAGTGGTGCAAGCCCTATGCTTATTCTTGCGCTCGTAACAGGCTTAATGGCTTTGATTCGCTTCTTCGCCGCGCCTATCGTGAAAGTGCTTGGCGCAACCGGAATTCTTTGGGGATCGTCCATATTGGCTGCAATTGGTATTTATTTGTTCAGTACAGTAACTGGCGGAGCGGCTTATGCAGCTGCGGTAATTTTTGCCATGGGCGTTGGGCTTTTCTGGCCAACAATGATCGGGTTCATTGCTCAGAATGTGCCATTAAGCGGTGCTTTGGGAATGTCCATCGTGGGTGGCGTAGGGATGTTCTCAACGGCAATCTGGCAGCCTGTTATCGGTAGATGGTTGGATGATGCCAAAGCTGAAAAAATAGCGGCAGGATTAACAGGTGATGAAATGGAACTGGCTGCCGGTCAGGCAACGCTTAGCACCATGATCATTTTCCCAGCGATCCTGATTGTGGCATTCGGTATTTTGTTTTTCTGGATGAAAGGCCGTCCTGCTACTACAACTGCGGCAGCAGGAGCACATTGATTTGTGCCAATAAAAACAAAAAAGGGGGTGCCAATCGGCACCCCCTTTTTTGTTACGTCCAAGAAGAAATTAGCATTTCAACTTCACAATGGTTACACCCGCACCGCCGCGGTCCGGATGCTCGTCCTGCATGCCTGAGACCTGTGCATAGCCGCGTAAATGATTCCTTACCAGCGTTCTCAGAATGCCGTCGCCTTTCCCGTGCACAATGCGCAGCTCGTCGTAACCTAGCATAATGGCATTATCCATAAACTGGTCCACTAAGCCCAATGCTTCTTCACCGCGTTTGCCGCGCATATCCAGATTAAAGCTAAAATTGAGCATGCGTTCATTCAAATCAACGCCTTTCGCGCTCGTTTTTAGCTTCTTTTCGCCGGTTGCAGCCTTGTAAGTTTTGTTTGAAACCTTTTCAAGCCGGTTGAGTTTAATTGTCGATTTCAAATCGCCAATCCGGACTTCCGCATCCTTTCCTCTCAATCCAATGACCTCGCCAATGGCAGTTTGTCCAAGAATCCGAACGTAACTTCCGGGTGTAATGTCGCCTGCTTCTGGCTCAAAAACCTCTTCTGCTGGCGCTGTCTCCACGACTTGTTCGAGTTCAAGATTTTTCTTGCCAAAGTTTTCAAGCTCAACCCTTACGGTCTTCGTTTTCTCTTTCTCGGCCTTATTTTCTTTTATTTCGCGAATCGTGTTTTCAATGAGCTGATTTGCGTCGGAAATGAGGTTTTTGGCTTTTTGCTTGGCCTCATTGACGATCTTCTTCTCATTGTTTTCAAGATTTTCTTTCAGCGAAGTGTAGTCAGCAAGTTGTTTAGTGAGCTTGCGCTCCTTAATGCCAACCTCTATATTTTTTTCTGCGAAAACCCTTCTTTCAATGTCGAGTTCTTTCAAAAGCTTTTCGAAATTCACTTGCTGCGTTCCCAGTTTTTCTTTCGCACGATCCACGACTGCATTCGGTAAACCGATTTTTGAAGCGATTTCAAATGCGAAAGAACTTCCCGGCCTGCCAATTTCCAGTTGGTAAAGCGGCTCTAAATGTTCTCCGTCAAACCGCATTGCACCGTTTACCAATCCTTCCGTCTTGTCTGCAAGCACTTTCAGGTTCGTATAATGCGTGTTGATGACGCCATAAGCGCCCGATTTGGTCAGATTTTCCAGAATCGCTTCTGCAATTGCACCGCCAAGGCCAGGCTCTGTTCCCGTTCCGAATTCATCGATCAGGAACAATGTGCGTCGGTTGGCCATGGCCAAGAAATGGCGCATGTTGGTCAAATGCGAACTGTATGTGCTGAGGTCATTTTCAAGCGATTGCTCATCACCAATGTCAATGAAAATGTTTTGGAAAAAGCCCATCGTCGAACCTTCCGCAACTGGCACGAGCAGGCCACATTGAAACATGTATTGAATCAGACCAACGGTTTTGAGCGACACGGATTTCCCGCCTGCATTGGGTCCGGAGACGATGAGAATCCGCTCTTTTTCCTGTAATGTAATGTTTAGCGGAACAACTTTCTTGCCTTGTTTTTGAAACGAAAGGTGCAATAACGGATGACGTGCGTCGCGCCAATCGATAAACTGTTTGTTAAAAAACGGCGGATTAATCGCGCTCATTTCCGCAGCTAATTTTGCCTTTGCTCTGAGGAAATCCATCAACCCCAGAAATCCATATGCTTTTTGCAGATCCGGAACATAGGGCCTTAGCTGGGCAGTCAGTTCCAGCAAGATCCGATTAATCTCACGGCGCTCTTCATATTCAAGCTCGCGGATCTCATTATTGGATTCGAAAACGTCAGTTGGCTCAATGAAAACGGTCTGGCCTGTTGCGGATTCATCGTGAATGAAGCCGCGCAGTTTTCGCTTATGCTCGGCAGCAACAGGAATCACCATGCGTCCATTCCGAACTGTGAGCGACACGTCATCACCGATCCAGCCATTGCTGCGTGCCGATTTGAGGATCGTGTCCAGCATTTTTCGAATGCCCGATTGCTCGGATATCAGCCTTTTTCGGATTCTGGACAATTCCGAAGAAGCCGAGTCCCGAATTTGTCCACGGTCGTCGATAATGCGGTCAATGGCGTCGGTTATCGGTTTTTCTACGCGAATGGTTTTCGCATATTCACCAAGAATGGGATAGGCTTCCGGTTCTTCATTCTCAAAAAATCGCAGGCAGAGCCGGATTGTCAGCAAGGAAACCTTAATGTCTGAAAACTCCTGTTGCGTGAGCAGCATTCCTTCAATGGCGGCGCGTCGCAAATACGAAGTTGCGTCAATGTAGTTTTGAGAAGGGAAATTTTCGCCGATTTGCATAATCTTTTGCATCTCAGCCGTTTGACTCACCAGCTTTTCTACAAGCCCGAAATTTTCTGAAAATTTAATTTTTTCAACAAAATTCTGGCCGAGGGGGCTTATACAGGCTTCTTTCAACCTTTCCCGGAGCTTATCGAAACCTAATTTTTGTTCTAATGTATTGGGATAAAGCATTTTATATTTTTTTGCTTTCAGCCATTGGCAGTCAGCTTCTTGTCTAAATTAAAATAGTGTTCTAATTTCTTCTTTCAGCACTTTCAATGCATGCGCGGAGGGCTGCACTTCTTTTTCGATTACGTGCGAGAATATTTTTTTCGCAAGATCCGCAGGCGGCGCTTCACCGGGAATTTCAGTTGCGGCCTGATTTATCACGGCAACCGTTTCATTCATTGCATTGGTAATTTGCTCCCACGCATTGCTGCTGATATACATTTGCTGCGCCACATTGTGATTATATTCTTCGCGAATGTCCTGTAACAAAATTTGCTGCAATTCCAGCGCGCTCATTGCGGAGGGCACCAGTCTTAACAACAAATTATTGGGTGCAATGCGTTCTAAAAACAGACACATGCGCTCATAAGCTTGCAATCGCAGCGGGAGGGTGATGCCTGTATGTTTGCCGCGGATTTCCCATTTTTGCCTGTCCGCAAACTTGTCGGCCAAAGTCGTGATCGTCGCGTAAACGCCGAAGATGATGGCGGCGCCCAGAATGACAATGGCAAGCAATATGTAATATTCCATAATTTTAGAGTGCTGATTTATCAATTAAACCGCAAAATTAAAGGAATAACTGCATCAAGCGCAGATTTATTTGAAATAGCGAATGGATTGCCAGCGAATGGTGTTCATTGTGATACGCATCAAAAAGCATTGCAAATTATACATGGAAAGTCCGGTTCAACTTACGGAAAAAGCCAAGCTGGAAATCAAGACTACGCTTGCTGCCAACAAAATACCGGAAACATACGGATTAAGGGTGGGGCTGAAAGGTGGTGCGTGCAGCGGAACGTTCCTGTTGGGTTTTGATACAGCGACAGAGCATGATCAGACCTATCACGTTGACGGCATTAAAGTGTTTGTGGACAAGAGACACCTCATGTATGTAATCGGCCTGTCGGTCGACTATGAGGAAGGAGCGAACGGCAGCGGTTATACGGTTTCGACTGAGGAGAAAAAGTAATTAAGTATTTGTTTTAATCCTCAATGGTTACATGCTTCCAGTTTTCACCCGAACGAATCCGGTTCAGCTGCGTATGGGTAATGCCAAACTGCTTGGCGATCATTTTTAAGCGGTTATTGTCATTTTTTAACAGCTTTTTAATAATCCGCACTTTGCTTTCCGTCAATTTATAGTTCTTCGTTCTCCTTGGGATTACGCGGTTAATAAAAGCGGGATTTTCACGATTGTGATCGATCATCTCGACCTTTGTCACCCATTTCAAGTTTTCGAAATAGTTGTTTTGTTTTTCAAAATCCGAGTGAATCACGAAAATATGATCGTCACTTGGCTTGTCTACAAAATGCTCTGCAACCAGTTTGTGTACGTATCTGTTGATGGTCTTTCCTCCCGCCACACGTATATTAAGCGACCTGTAACCTTGTATTACAGACCCTTTTATCACAATTCCTTCCTTGGGATTGTTCTGGAAACTTTTCAATCTGCCGTAATTCGAGACTTCGTAATGAGGAGCATTCTCAATTTCGTCGAATAAAATTTTAGCCCATTTTTCGTTCCAGAAACTCCGACTCACATTTGACTCATTCATCTTAATACAATATATAATTGGTTTTTAGAGCTATTTTAGGCATTATCGTCGCCGGGTTTTTTCCTGGGGAAACGAATTCGCAATCTTTCATTGTTTATAGTGTGTTAGGAACACAATTCCTCATTCGTCAACAAAACTGAAAAGTATGAAGCGCACCTTAATCATCGGAGCAACCTCAAATCCTTCCAGATATGCCTATCTGGCTGCACAGAAACTCAGAACATACGGACATCCGATATTGCTGCTTGGGCGAAGAAAAGGCAATGCATTAGGTGAAGAAATACATTTGGACAAAATAGAATGGAAAGATGTAGACACTGTAACGCTATACATTAATCCTAGCCACCAGCCCGAATACTATAATTATATCATTTCTTTAAATCCTAAACGCGTCATCTTCAACCCTGGCACCGAGAATCCTGAATTTAAAAGCATCTTGGCCGATAAAAATATCATACCAATAGAGGGATGCACATTGGTGATGCTTTCGATAGGCCAATATTGAAGATTTTTACCACCTGATGAGCGCAGATGCCCAGGTGAAACCGCTTCCAAATGCTGCGAGGCAAATCAAATCACCGTCTCGCAGCCTTCCTTGTTCCCAGGCTTCCGCCATCGCAATCGGAATAGATGCGGCCGTTGTATTGCCAAAACGTTGAATGTTATTAACAACTTGCGCCTCTTCCAGACCCATTTGCTGGCGGACATAGTCGCTGATACGGATATTGGCCTGGTGCGGAATCAGTAAATTGAGGTCGCTTTGCTGGAATCCGTTGGCTTCCAGAGCCTCATTGATGACCTCGCCAAAACGCACAATGGCATGCTTGAAAACTGCATTTCCATTCATATGCACATTAAATCCACCCGCATCGAGCATTTCTTTGGTGACTGCCCGGCCCGGCCTGCTGCTGCCTGGTTCTTTCACATAAAGATCTTCCGCAAAACGCCCGTCAGCATGAAGGTGTGTAGATAATATACAATGTTGGGGATCTTCAGTGGCGGTAAGAACCGCTGCTCCCGCGCCGTCTCCGAAGATTACAGCCGTATTTCGGCCCTCTGTGCTTCGGTCGATCCACGACGATTGTATCTCGGAACCGACAACTAGTGCGGACTTGTACATGCCGGATTTAATGAACTGGTCGGCGATCGACAAAGCATAAACAAAACCGGAACATTGCTGACGAATGTCGATCACGGGCTTGCCATCCATGCCGAGCTCGCGCTGCATCAGGAATGCCGAGCCTGGGAAAAAGTAATCGGGTGTAATTGTTGCGTAAACAATCACGTCAATGTCATTGGGTTGCAAGCCGGCGCGTTCCAGTGCCTGACGTGAGGCTGCGGTGGCCATGCTCGCATTGGTGTCTTTGCCATGCTCAAAGTAACGCCTTTCCTTAATCCCGGTCCTTTCCTGTATCCATTCATCCGAAGTCTCCATCCATCTGGTCAGATCGTTGTTCGTGATGATGTTATCAGGGACATAATAACCAAGACCAGTGATTTTAGAAAAAGCCATACTTTTTTATAGAATAATAATGTGAGTCAAGGGCAAAAGTGCAACAAAAACTAAATGTTACCAATCGATCGGTTCTTTTTAGTAAAGTTGTCGACGACCGAGAGGAGGATGTAAAGAATGATGATTGCCGGAACGGCCAGAATTTTGAAAGCCACTATTAAAACGATCGTGAGCGCGATCAGGATGAAGCGAAATTCATTGCCTTTCCAACCGAAATTCTTGAATTTCAATGCAATAAGCGGCATTTCCATTACGAGTAAGAAGGACATAACGACCGAAAATAGGAGCAGATTGGTCGTGTTTACAATAATGTCTTTCCAAAATGAATCTTCGGTCAAAAGAATGATGGGCAAGGATGCGATCAACATTGCGTTGGCTGGCGTAGGAACGCCAATGAACGAATCTGACTGCCTTGGATCGTTGTTGAATTTTGCAAGCCGGATGGCGGAAAAAATTGCGATGATGAATGCGGGATAAGCTTTCCAAATGCCAAACAGATCCGGAATGCTTTGCATAAGAAGCTGATAAACAATGATGGAAGGCAGCAATCCAAAAGTGACCATGTCCGCAAGCGAATCCAGATCTTTTCCAATGGCAGAGCTTACCTTTAATAATCTGGCTAAAAAGCCGTCAAAAAAATCAAATATCAATGCGACACCGACCAGAATGCATGAAATGACGAGGTTATTATGAAATGCTTCGACAACTCCAATGCAGCCGCAAAGAAGATTTCCACACGTAAGGGCATTGGGAAGATTGCGGCGGATCATTTGTTTTGAGAAAGGTTGTGATGAATGTTGGTGGCGGTTATTGAAAGAAAGGATTGTTTTTCTTCTCAAAACCAATGGTGGTCGGCTGCATATGGCCTGCGTAGACTTTGTAATCGTCGGGCAGGGTGAATAATTTGTTTCGAATGCTCGCCAGCAATGTCGCATGGTTGCCGCCGGGAAGGTCCGTTCTGCCAATGCTCATGTAAAACAGCACATCGCCGCCGATGACAAACTCGTCCGCTGCGCTTACGAAAGCAACGTGCCCCGGCGCGTGTCCCGGAACGAAAAGCACATCCAGGGTGGAATTCCCGAAACGCACAACTTCTCCCTCAACCAGATAACGATCAATTTCCGGTTCATCAAATTGATAAAAACCGTAATTAGACGCATAAGTCTTCACTGCTTTCAGATAAGGCTCATCAATTTGATGCAATGCAAAAGGAATGTTGTATTTTCTTTTTACACCCGCAACGCCCAAAACGTGATCAATGTGCGCGTGTGTGTTGATTATCTCAACGGGTTTCAGTCCATTGGTTTCGATGAAATCATATAATTCCTGAAACTCGTGTTTCTCAAAGCAGCCGGGGTCAATAATGACCGCTTCGCCCGTTTCGTCAAAAAGGACAAAGGTGTTTTCCGAAAACGCGTTGAAAGTAAACTGCTGAACTGATATCATTTAATTTCTGTAAAAAGCCACATGATCATTCGGCGAAGTTACAAAACTTTGGAAACCGACCTGAAATGGCTCTGCATATTAACAAAAAACAAAAGCGCCGCCACTTTAAATGTGACAACGCTTTGTACAATCGTTGTTTTGAAATGTTAGATCATTGCGGATCGAGGAAAACCCTGATCCGGTCATAATATAATGTTGTAAGCCCTTCAAAGCCAGAGTCAGTTCCCACGAACAGCCAAATTTCGCCAGCCTCATTGGCTTTTACGGTCAATGTTTTGCTGCCGCTATTCTTTTGCACAAGCTTATAAGCCGCGGTTGCTTCTCCATTCGAAACATTTCCAAGCACGATTGCATCCGCCCCTTCCTGCGACTGATGGCCTTTGTCGAGATTGAACTGATACATTTTATCCTTAACCACCCGATTCGGCTGAGTCGGTGATGCACCGGCCTTCAAATAAACAGAGCTTCCCGGCGATCCACCGATTCCGACGCTGTTCTCAGGATATTGCGTGCCCAGCGTAATTTCAAATGATATATTGTAAGTCTGGTTAGGATTGAATCCGGTAACCTTTTTCTTCAAATACATAAACATATCATCGCTGCGGTTATGACTTTCCATGCGATACGCGTATTTGGTTGAATCGATTGCTTTGGGAAGCCGCGCACGGCCCGCGCTCATTTCAAATGTCGTTGAATCTGTTTCCGTGGAGTAGTCCGAAAATTGCGCCACCCAGCCGTCAGTGCCAGTTTCAAAAGCAGAGTCGGAAACAAAAACAGGGTCCAGCGAGTCGTCATCATTACATCCGGACATCAGGCCCGTGAGGGATAATGCTGTCCATAACATCCATTGCTTCATGGTGTATTTAATTTGGTTGAGTTATTGTTATTAATCACCATTAGGAGCAGGTTTCGGTGCATTTGGTTGGAAGAATGGCTGATCTTTTCTGCTAACCAATCAGGAAAATGGTCGGTTTTTTATGCAGATCCGGCTTGTTCATTTTCCAGTTCTTGACCGGCAATGTTTTGATAAATTCATCATTTCCAGTCACATTAGCGGCAATGCAAAGCAGCGTGTCCGGCGCGCACGCTTCCAAAATCGCCTCCAAAAAAGAATTGTTCCGGAAAGGTGTTTCCATGAAAATTTGTGTTTGCCCGTGCTGTCTTGCATCTCTTTCAATTTGCTGCAACGCTTTTTTTCTTTCTGCTTTATCAATGGGCAAATAACCGTGAAAGGCAAACGACTGTCCGCTCAGTCCGGAAGACATTAATGCAAGCAAAATCGACGAAGGGCCAACCAGCGGAACAACCTGCATGCCAAGCCTGTGCGCAATGCCAACTGCCACCGCGCCTGGGTCTGCAACGCCCGGGCAGCCTGCCTCCGAAAGCACGCCCGCATCCTCGCGAAGGCTGCGCATATGCTCCATGGTAACGTTTTCGGGGGTGTCTTTGTGCAGCTCGATGAAGGTGATTTCATCGATCACTTTGCCAATTTTAAGGCTGCTGATGAATCGCCGCGCAGTCCGGACATTTTCCACAAAAAACACATTCAAATTCTTAATGCTGTCCACAATTTGCGGACTTAGCACCTGGTGCTGTGTGTCTTCTGCTAATATGGTTGGAATGAGATAAAGCTTTGTACGGGGCTGATTCATAAGTTAATGCAAAATTTAAATGGCCTTCCAACCTTATGCATGCGATTTGTATCATAAGGGAAAGAACAAAGTTAAATACAATGAAACGACTACTATACATTCCCCTTTGTATAGCCCTGCTTTTATCTTGCACAGAAAAAGAGGACATGTCTGCGATGACCGCCTATGCTTTTGAGACGATCCAGGGAAAATGGTATCTCACCGCAGTAGAAAAAAATTCCATCGACGGCACCAAAAATATCTGGGAGCAAGTGGCTGCCGGCAAGGCAGATACGCTCGTTTTTCGGGCGGATGGCGTGGTGCTGGATGCGTCGGGTAAGCCTGCCTGCTGTGTGCCAGGAGCATTCATTATCAACGGCAATTTAATGGAGGTCAGGCCGCAAACTGCGGTTCCGGCCAATCCGTTGTGTGCATCGGTGAATTGTGTGAATTGCCCGAGCTGGGATATACAATTGAATGGCAATGAGATGATTATGACGCAATGCAACAAACCCAGACTTAAATTTATCAGATAGGCCGTTCAAGAAACTGCATTAGGATCGCAACGAACGCTTTGGGCTGTTCTGCCTGCACCCAATGTCCTGCGTCTTTCACGGTTTCGAGTTTGGCATTTGGAAATATTTTCAGTATTCCTTCCCAGTCTTCATCTTGAATGTAATTGGAGTTCTCGCCCCGCATGAAAAGGGTGGGAGCTTCAATTTTTTGTTTTGACACGATCTCAGAACCCACTTTGGCCATATCCGTCGTCAGCAACGGCAAGTTAAATCGCCAGCCAAAACCGCCTTCTTCCTTTCTGTATAAATTTTTCAGCAAAAACTGGCGAACAGCCAATATCGGCTCATAAGCGCTCAGGATTTCGTCAGCCTGATTTCTCGTTTCGATTTCGTCAATTGGAATGGCATTCAGTCCTTCCAGAATTTTCCTGTGATGGATCGGGTAAGCTTTTGGGCCAATGTCAACAACGACGAGCTCGGAGAATGTGCCCGGATAAGTTACGGCATATTCCATAACCGCTTTTCCACCCATTGAATGTCCGACCAAAATCGGGTTTGTAATCTGATGTTCGTCCAGAAAACCTTTCAAATCCGCTGCCAGTGTCGGGAAATCCAGTGGACCTTCATGCGGAGATCTTCCGTGATTGCGCTGGTCTACAAGATAAACCTTGAAGCCGTGCTCCGAAATGGTTTTGCCAATGGTAAGCCAGTTATCCAAAAAACCGAAAACGCCATGAAGAATGATCATTGGCCTGCCACTTTCACCGATTTGTTTATAGTTAAGCTGCATCAAATTATGGGTTAATGTTTTTTTCTGTCATGCAGAAGTAATACTAATGTCAGGGATTGTAAAGTAGTTCCTGAGCTGGTTAATTCCAGTTGGATTTGATTCGGGGCAAAGTTAGTTGCGGACTGGATTTGCAGTAAAGCAGCCATTGTTTTTTTTACCAAAAAATATTTCTGTTTGACTCAAAAAAAACTTTCGTCAGACCAAAAACACGTTTAAAAGCATTGGGACGCATCTGTCAGTTTCTTAACAATTTGTTAATCTGAAAAATATTGAAGTATTGTTACGAATTTCTGAATTATTCCAAGAAATCAGGCAGTTACGAGGAATACTATTGCATTTTAGTAGGATTTGCGTTTTTGTTATTGAAATAAAAAAAAACTTATTTTACGGTAAATATTACTCATCAGCATTGATGAAGCTACTAATATTACAAACCAAATCAACCAAATTTATGAACCAGAAAAGTTTACTTTTCAGGGCAGCGGGACTCGCGCTGGTCGTCTTTCTATTAACCCTGTTTGGCCCGAATGTTCAGGCGCAGGTAACTTCATCAGCAATCACGGGTCGTGTTGCAGACAGCAAAGGTGATGTATTGCCGGGCGCAACTGTCGTAGCAATTCACGTTCCGTCAGGAAGTAAGTATGGCTCCATCACAAACGAACAAGGTCTTTACACAATTCCGGCGGTTCGCGTTGGCGGGCCTTACACGGTGACCGTATCATTTGTGGGTTATAATGACAAATCGCAGGAGAACATTTACGCTAACCTGGGAACTGCCGCGAACGTAAACTTCGATTTGCAGGACGGCGGAACGGAATTGAGCGAAGTGGTTGTGACAGGCGCGGGGAGCGACATTTTCAGCTCGGACCGTACGGGTGCAGCAACGACTTTTAACAAAGGTTTGCTGACCAGCCTTCCTACTTTGGGAAGAACGCTGAACGACATTACGAAATACAATGCTTACGGAAATGGGCGCTCATTTGGAGGCCAGGACAGCCGTTACAACAACTTTACCATTGATGGTTCTGTGTTCAACAACGGTTTCGGGTTGGGTAACGAGGCTGCTGCGGGTGGCCGGACAGGTTCAAGTGCGATCTCTCTGGACGCAATTGAAGAAGTTCAGATCAACATTGCGCCTTTCGACGTGCGCCAATCGGGCTTTGCGGGTGCTGGCATTAATGCCGTAACGCGCTCAGGAACGAATGAAATTTCGGGTTCTGTTTTTCACTTTTTCAAAAACAAAAGCCTTGCGGGTGACAAACCAGATGGTAACACGATCAAAATCAACGAATTCAATGAGAAAACGACTGGATTCCGCCTCGGTGGGCCAATCGTTAAGAACAAGCTTTTCTTCTTTGTAAACGGTGAATTTGTAAAACGTTCAAGCCCTGCGTTGGATTTCGTGCTTAACCGTGGCCAAACGGGAAGCAACGTTTCCCGCACAACTGCTGCCGATCTTGAAGATTTAGGCGCATTCATGAAAGAGAAATTCAATTATGATATCGGTGCAATCGACGGGTTCAACAATGAAAATACAAGTAAGAAATTCCTTGGCCGCATTGACTACAACATTAGCGACGCGCACAAGCTGACATTGCGTTACTCGCACCACGATTCTGATTCGGACGTTTTGATCAGCCAAAGCAACAGCAGCAACACGGCAGGTTTTGGTAACCGTACGAATTCACTTTCCGCGATTTCTCCTGAAAACACAGGTTACATTATCCAGGATAACACGCGTTCTTTTGTAGCGGAATTGAATTCCAACTTTGGAGGAAAATTTGCCAACAACCTGATCGGAACATTTAACAAGCAAATCGAGGACAGAAAATACAAAGCGCCTATTTTCCCAACGGTTGAAATCCAGAAGGACGGGTCAACTTATACAACAATCGGTTCGGACCCTTTCACGCCGAACAACCGTCTGGATTATTCAACATTGAACATCACAGATAACCTGACTTATTTCGCCGGAAAACACACGCTTACGGCTGGTGCTTCTTACGAATATTTCAAGTCGAACAACTTGTTCTTCCCAACCTCAAACGGTGTTTATGTTTTCAAATCGATTCAGGATTTTAAAAATGCAGCCAATGCATATCTTGCTAATCCAAATTTGACCGTTGCGCCGGACACATTGGTTCGTTTCAACTATCGCTATTCGTTGCTTCCAGGCCAGGCACCACCTTGGCAGGTTTTCAAAACGCAAACGATCAGCCTTTATGTGCAGGACGAATATCAGGTTGCACAAAACTTAAAGGTTACCGCTGGTCTTCGTGGCGATTATATCACGATCCCGAACACTTCAAAACAATATTATAATGCAGATGTGGCTGCTATCGAATTTAAAGATCCAGCTGGCAAAGCTTACAATGTAAACACGGGTAATGTGCCAAAGTCACGCATCTATCTGTCTCCACGTATTGGTTTCAACTGGGATGTGAAAGGAAACCGCACTACGCAGGTTCGCGGTGGAACGGGATTGTTCTTGTCAAGAATTCCTTATGTGTTGATCTCTAATCAGCTGGGTAACAATGGTGTGAATTCTGCAACGGTGGCTGGAAGTAACACAACGGCATATCCATTTACATTAGATCCGTCACGCTACAATCCGGAAGAGGATAAAACTACTAAACTGACTGGTTATCAGGTGAATGCATCGGATGAGAACCTGAAATTCCCACAAGTTTGGAAAAGTAACATTGGTATTGATCAGCAATTGGGCTGGGGCGTTGTAGCGACGGTTGAAGGGATCTTTAACAAAAACTACAATGCATTGCGCTACATTGACGTAAACTTGAAGGCGCCAACGACAGAGTTTGTAGGCGCAGATACACGTGATCGCTTTGCTGGTTCAGGTCTGAGCGGAAGCGCGGCAACAATTGCTCGTTCGGTTTCAGATAAAGTTTCCAATGTTTACGTTTTGACCAATACAAACAAAGGTTATTCTTACTCAATCACTGGTAAACTTGAAAAAGCGGCAGTGCGCGGCTTCGGTGGAATGATTGGTTACACTTACGGACAAGCGAAGGACATCGCTTCGGTTTCCAGCACAGTTGAAGGAAACGTTCCGGGTGTTAATGGTCTGAATTATCTGGATCTTGCATGGTCGGGTAACGACTTGCGTCACCGGTTTGTGGGTTATATAACTTATCGCAAAGAATACGGCGGTAAAATCGGTGGAGCAACCATGTTCACATTGGGTGGTGTTTCCAACAGTGGATCGAAGATTTCTTACATCAGCTCTACGGACATGAATGGCGACGGTCAGAACAATGACTTGTTGTTTGTCCCAAAAAATGCTTCCGATGTTTCTTTCTCCACATTGACCACAACTGTTAATGGAAAGGCTTACACATTCTCTCCTGAGCAGCAGTCGGCAGCTTTTCAGCAATACATTGATAACCACCCATATTTGTCAAAAAGAAAAGGACAATACACAGAACGTAACGGCGGCGCATATCCTTGGTTGACAAGATTCGACTTCACTGTTGAGCAGGATTTCTATGTAAAAGTTGGAGCGAAAAACAAGAAAAACATCATTCGCCTGAGAGCTGACGTTTTCAACATTGGCAACATGATCAACAACAAATGGGGCGTAGGAAATCAGGTGACTGTTTCTTCAAACTCCACGCAGTCCAACCCGCTTAACTTTGCAAGCGTGTCGGCAAATGGAGTTCCTTCTTACAGAATGGGAACGCAGATTGTAAACGGAGAACCTGTTTTGGTTCGTGATGCATTTGTTAAGTCGCAAACAATCAATGATGTTTGGCAGGCACAAATTGGTATTCGTTATATTTTTAACTAAGCAAACAATCGCTGGTTAGCACAAAGCCCGGTCATATGGCCGGGCTTTTTTTATTCACAATCGACTCAATCCCCGCCCGATAACCTTCCACGATAAGCCTCGAAATGTCGTCTGATGTGAAATGCTGCAAATCCAGAAAAAGTGGCACTGCGGGACGGATGACGGTCAGTCTCATTGGCTTGTCTCGTAGATTGGAACGGTCCACGTAGGATTCGGCCCAGGCGACGTTGCTGTTAACAATTTGATTCACCGTGATATCCCGGACGCGCTCGATGAGCGTGATGAGGTTGCGCGAATTCATGTCTTCGGGTTGATATAGAAGCGGTGAATGGCAGGCTATGAGCACGATTTCAGTCGCGCCGTCTTCAATCGCCTGGCGAATGGGCGCGACCTCACGTAAGCCGCCGTCCAGATAAAGTTGCTGCTCAATTTCAACAGCCGGCATCAGCATGGGAATGGATGAGCTTGCACACACATAACTTAGAAAATGCCGGTTTTCCGGCGAAGCATATTTCATTTCCCCACTGCCAATATTCACCGCGCCCACTTTAATTTTGACTGGACTATTGGCAATAAAAGCATCATTGACATGCTTGCGGATTAATGTATGCAACGGCAGGGGATCTACGATGCCTTCGAAACGGCTCATTAATGTTGCCATTCCAAGACTCACCCTCGAACGAAGCATGGAAATATCCTGCGGTTGTGTAATGTTCTTGATCCAGAATTCGAGCAGCTTTCTTCCTGCGAGGGGCCATTTGACTTCCTTCTTTTCCAGCAATTGTTTCCCGGTTTCATTGGCAAGAAACGTTGCATTCAATGCACCGACGGAGATGCCGTAAACCATCTCGGGCTCAAAGCCATTTTCCAGTACAGCCTGTATAACGCCGACCTGAAAGGCCCCTTTCATTGATCCCCCGCCCAGAACTAGTGCTTTCATGTAAATTCTAATTTTTTCAATTCTAAACATTTTCAAAATTAAATTGATATAAACAGAAGATTTTATTCCAAATTTGAAGATTAGAGTTCAGAAGCATGAAAAGCTTAAAATTGAGGCTGCTTTTGTTCTTCGCCTTTTATATCAGGAGGGATCGTAACGGCCCTCGTCCATTAATATGACCCTTTCAGTAAAGGAAATTCAGGTCCCGATTGCAGATGAAATGAAGGCTTTTGAGCACAAATTTCGTCAGTTTATGAAAAGTGATGTAATGCTGCTGGACCAGATCATGAATTACATTGTTCGCCGCAAGGGAAAGCAGCTCCGGCCCATGTTTGTGTTTCTTTCGGCTGGCGTTTGCGGGCAAATCTCCGAGTCCACACACAGAGGCGGCGCACTAATCGAGCTTTTGCACACTGCTACACTTGTGCACGATGATGTGGTGGATGACTCCAATTATCGCCGCGGTTTCTTCTCCGTCAATGCATTATGGAAAAATAAAATCGCAGTTTTGGTGGGTGATTATCTGCTTTCACGCGGATTGCTTTTGTCTGTGGATCATGGTGAATTTGAAATCCTGAAAATTGTTTCCACCGCCGTTCGGGAATTGAGTGAAGGGGAACTGCTGCAAATTGAGAAAGCGCGAAGACTGGACATTAACGAAGAGGTTTACTATCAGATTATCAAGCAAAAAACGGCCTCGCTGATTGCTTCCTGCTGTGCCGTAGGCGCTAGTTCAGTGGGCGCAACTGCGGACATTGTGAAGCGCATGCATGCTTTTGGTGAAAAAGTAGGCATGGCTTTTCAGATCAAAGACGACCTTTTTGATTATGGCGAAGATGAAATCGGGAAACCGCTGGGCATTGACATTAAAGAGAAAAAAATGACCCTGCCGCTCATTTATGCCCTCAATAAAGCAAGCTGGCTTGAAAAAAGAAGGATCATCAATATCATCCGTAACGAAAGTCACAAACCCAAGAAAGTAAGCGAGGTGATAGCATTCGTTAAGGAGTCGGGTGGGCTGGGTTATGCGCAGCAAGTGATGCAGCGTTACGTTGAAGAGGCGCGTGCTTTATTATATGAATTTGCGGATTCTCCACACAGGCGTTCGCTCGAACAGCTTGTTCAATACACCATTGATAGAAGTAAGTAGCTCATTAATAGCTGTTTATTTAATTTGAAAAGGTCGCAAAGAGAAAATATGTAAGTAACTATAATAATATGACTAAACTTTTAGTTATGTTAGTGCTTCCATAAAAAACCTTTGTGTCATGAAAGTATTCCTAGCTACATTAGTTTGTTTGTGCGTCCAAAATCTTTGTGCACAAACCCGGATCTTGTCTTCAAAAAGCGCCGAAAAAGAAGGTGTTGACGCCGCCACATTGGCCAATGATTATGCTAGGGATGACGAGCTCGCGACTCGTGAAGTGATGAAGAAGTTCAGGGCTTTGGTGGTCGCCACATATCCTGAAAACCCCGAACCCGGAATTACAGTGTTTGGCCAGTTTTTCTTCAATGCCTCGGGCAGCCTTGATTATCTCCTTTTTGACATTCAAGCCAGCGCGAGATACGACAAGGATTCACTGGAAAATCATACGAGAAATGCTTTTCAGGCTGGCTTGGAAGGCTTTAAAGTGGCGCAATCGCCCGGCCGTAAGTTTTCGGTGATGGGCATTCAAAATATTGGAAAAGTAGAAATGCCACGCGCGGTTCGCAGCGGCGACAGTGCAGTTGTGGATCTGAAAACAGCATTGGTTTTCCAGGACACATTGAAAGTCAAGCGTCTCTTTTTAAATCAGTTAGATCTTGCGACTGTGCCGAATGTTATTTACAGATTTCCAAATCTGGAAGAACTGTATCTGGGCTCTAATCGGCTTACGGCGGTTAACATTGACATGCAGCGGCTGCCCAGGTTAACGCAGCTTCATCTGCAAGGCAACAAGCTGACTAACGAGAGTTTGGATATTTCGCCAAACAAGACATTGACATTGCTTAACCTGAAAGACAACCAGTTCGCCGACATTCCGCAGACGGTCCGAAATTCAAAAAAGCTCTCGATCCTTTGGCTTGGAGGGAATGCTTTGCCTGAGCTTTCAAGCCGCAGTTTTCGCAAGTTGAAGCAAATTCAGGATCTGAATCTCTACAAGTCGGGGATTGCCGTTTTGCCGAAGGGGATCAAAAAAATGAAGAATCTGCAAGTGCTGGATTTGTATTACAATAACCTTGAAACGCTTCCTTCGTCCATCACCAAGCTTAAAAAACTGACGCATCTGGCAGTGTCACACAATCAAATTTCCGCGCTTCCCGAGCGAATTGACCGGATGAAGAAAATCCACACGCTTTATGCGCATCACAACCATTTGAGCAAGCTGCCTGCGCGGATTACAAAAATGCAGAATCTGAAAATCCTGGATCTGGGTTATAACTGGTTTACAAATTTCCCAAAAGAGCTGACCGCATTTGTCCGGTTGGAAGAGCTGGATCTTTCTTCAAACAATTTCCCCGATTTCCCGGAGCAGCTTTTGGAGATAAAGCAGCTGGAAAAGCTTTATCTCCGTGGCAACCCATTTGTCAATGAAGACGCTGAAAAAAAGTATAGCAGACAATTGGGACAGCTCAAAAGCAAGAACATTGAGGTGTTTTATTGATTTACAAATTCCACCAATAAGTGAATTTCAAGACAAGCGCACGGTTCTTAACGAGAAAGTTTTCAGGCAAATAATTGTCCGTGTAAACAATGAATAAGTCCGACGCAGGCTTATAACGCCATTGCAGACGCGCGTTCAGGTTGATATTATCCGCCTGATTGTTATACTGCATGAATGTCGTAAAAAACAACTTATTGGTGAATGTGACATCCACACGCGGGCCTACGAGCCACAATTGCGTGCGTTTCCATGGTTCGGGCAGGCGAATGTCGTTGTAATTCCCGGCCATGGTGATGGCCACGTAAGGCTGCACACGGTAACCCAGTTCAGCACGTAAATTATTGCGGTGTCCATTCTGGTAGTAACCTCCAAAAATCCCGGAGGCTGTATAAGTAAGGCGGTTTTGCGGTCCGGAAACAATGTCGAAACCGGCTGCTTTCCAATTATGCTCACTGCCGGTTATCAATGTGCCTATGCCCAAGTTTGTCGGGTCAAATGGCCGGAGTAAACGGATGTAATTGCTTGATCCCCAAACGGCAACCGTTGCCCGATTGATGAAATTGAGGTTATAGGAAAGGATGAATTCCCGGTCGCTCAGATTAAATCTTTTGTCCCAAAACACATTGCTGATCAGTTTCGGTCCGTGGCTGATGATTTTCGGATTTTTTACAAAGAACAAATAGCCAACATTGGGGCTGATTTTATAGTAACCCATCCGAACCGCATTGGGCACATAACCCACTTCCGCATTGAAGTTTTTGCCGACATACTCATGCTGCCATTGCCAGAAGAAATTGGCCTTATTAAACTTCAAATCGGCTGCATGCGTAAAATCGTCCGTGGTTTTTCCGGGTGTGAATGATTTGAGCATCATAACTTTTCCCGTCCAGAGATTTTTCGCACTCGCGAGGTTAAATTCAGCACCAATGTTGCGGTTATAGCGGTTTGTAGCGCCGTGGTTTTCCAGTGAATAGTTGGTCGCATCCTTATTTACAAAGATGAAACGCACATTGGATCGCGCCAGTAATTGCCTTTGCAATGCAAAAACCGCATAATTGTTTCTGGGCGTCAAACTGTCAGACGAGCCGGTCTGCACATCCAGCACGCCGATCCGCCAGTTCTTATTCAGCTTCCCGCTCATACGCGCGCCAAACTGAATGGGCACACCTAATCCAATGCGCCGGGAGAAAAACGGCCGAATGGTAGCGTACCCGAAGTTGGCGAAAAGGTCAGCGTTTTCGAGGAAGAACTGACGACGCTCCGGAAAAAACAGTTCGAAACGGTCCAAGTTGGTTTGCTGCACGTCCACGTCCACCTGCGAAAAGTCGGGGTTGACGGTCAAATCAAGGTTAAGCGCGGGCGTCAGTCCGATTTTAACGTCACCGCCGACGGCAGGCTTGTATTTGCTGGGCGTGTCTTTCTGATAATCTTTTGTCAACCGATTGGCGAAATAGGGAATAACGGAAATGTTCGGACCCGGATTGGGCGGCGGCACATCCCAGGCTAGGACGCCGGTGTAAGCAAGGGATGCAGAGGGGAATTGTCGCGGGACGGGAGCCCAGGCTGATTTTTCGGAAATGGTCAGATCCTGGCGGCTGAAATTGATCCCCCATTTCGTAATTCCCGGCTTGTAACGAATGCTTTTGAAAGGAATTGCAGCCTCCCAAACCCACTTGTCGTCATCGTTTTTGACAGCGCTCACCCATTTGTTATCCCAACTCAAATCAACCGTTCCGCCGTCGCCCTGCTGGCCATCCCAGGGAGCTCCGGCTGCATTTGCGCCAAATGAAAAACCATTGGTTTTGTCATCAAAAGTGTCCATGAAAAGCAGAAAATTATCATTCTTTCCGAATGCGAAATCCCTTTTCAGCGACTCTACAATGATGGAGCCTTTGACCGTTTTGTAGTTGATAACCAGGATGTAAATGTTGTCTTTGTCATAACACATCTTCACATCAGTCTGCGCCCGGGAGAAGCTCGTGTCCATGGGCGTGATCATGAAAAAGTTGTTCGCAGTTTCCGCAGATTCCCAGGCCAGGTCATCGGCGACGCCGTCAATGTTCAGCGATGAAGTCGCGGAATGGATATTGTATTGATATTTTTCATTGGGTTTCTGAGCAATGCTTTGGATGGTGATTAAACAGAAAAAAATTAAGGTTAGGATAAAATTACGTTGCACTTGATCGGGGTGTAGGAATGTGTAAAATATTAAGGTTCAGGGAATTCAGTTTCTAAACCATTTGGCGTCAGCATAAAATGTGCCGAAAGGGACCAATGAGGATAGGAATGATAAAAAGGATTTTTTGAATGACCAGCCTCTTTCAATAGCGACCTGGATCAGTAACATTACAAAAAGCACAAAGAGAACGCCGTGTGCCATGCCCACAACACGTACGGCCTGTGGAACGCCCGCCATGTATTTTAAAGGCATGGCAATGCCGAGCAAAACAAGGAAAGATATACCTTCAAGAAATGCGACAATGCGCAGACGGCCAAGGGCGGATTTGATGAGATTAGAATCCATAATAAACGATTATAAGCGGAAAATTTTAATTGTAAATATAACTATTCAGATCTTTTGACGGGCAGCAAAGTAAAAAACGTTTTGCACGGAAATGTTATATATCAGCTGGTTGTGATTCTCCATTCCGGAAAATTGATATCATTTATTTGAAAATACAAATTTAATATCGCTGACTGTGAGTTTGTGGTTACAAAATTTTGAAAAAGTTTTATTTCAAAAAATTTTATATTGCCGCCTGTTATTTACGCGTACGTTCCAAACATAATCATCTTCATGACTAAAACAATTTTTACCTGGCTATTGATTTTTTCTGCGTACTGCTCGTTTGCCCAGGGCTTTAAGGTGACGGGAAAGATTTCGGATGAAAACGGCGATCCGCTGATTGGGGCCTCTGTCGTTGAAAAGGGAGCCAATAATGGCACAATAACAGACGGGCGCGGCGCATACACGCTTGCGGTTGGCCGTTCAAACGCCACATTGGTGGTGACTTATGTCGGTTACACGACCATGGAGCGAGAAATAAGCGGCTTGGTTTCTCAGGATTTTGTAATGCAGGACGCAACGATCTTGAATCAAGTTACAGTTGTGGGTTCACGCAATGCAAACCGGTCGTCCACGGACACGCCGGCACCGGTGGACATTATCGACATTCGTGAAGTGACCACCAAACAGGGCCAGCTGGACGTAAATCAGCTTTTGCAGTTTGCAGCTCCATCATTTAATTCAAACAGGCAAACGGGCTCCGATGGCGCCGACCACGTGGACCCGGCATCATTGCGCGGCCTTGGACCCGATCAAACATTGGTTCTGATCAATGGAAAAAGAAGGCATCAGTCGGCGCTGGTCAATTTGTTTGGATCAAGAGGACGCGGGAACACAGGAACTGACTTAAATGCAATTCCAGCCGCCGCGATCGAGCGCATTGAAATTTTGCGCGATGGCGCCGCAGCCCAATATGGTTCTGACGCGATTGCGGGCGTTATCAACATTGTTTTGAAAGAAACAGTAAACCAGCTAACCGCCAATGTGAATGCTGGCATGTTTAAGGCAAAATATCGTTTTGATGACAAAAGTTTTGATGGGCTGAATTACAATGTGAATGTTAATTATGGCGTAAAATTGGCTCAAAAAGGTTTTCTGAATGTGACAGCAGATTACAATTTCCGCGATCACACCAACCGGGCGAACACTGTTTCAGATGAAAGCGAGCTGGCCAGACGCCAATATGGCGATCCCAAAATCAACAATGCTGCGCTTTATTACAATGCGAAAATTCCGGTGGGCCAGAATTTTCAAGTTTATAGTTTTGGCGGCGTTAACAAGCGAAAAGGGGATGCATATGCCTGGACGCGTTTCCCGGAAGATGACCGCAATGTGCCTGCCATTTATCCCAATGGTTTTGACCCGATTATCGCAAGCACCATTGACGACCGGGCTGTTACGGGAGGCGTGCGTGGCGTTTGGAAGTCCTGGGACATTGATTTGAGCAACACTTATGGGTTTAATAAATTCCAGTTTGATGTCAGAAATTCAATCAATGCTTCATTAGGCGAGCAATCGCAGACAGAATTCGATGCGGGTGGTTTTCAGCTGGCGCAAAATGTGACGAACCTGAATGTTACGCGTTATTACAAAGGCATTTTGCAAGGGCTTAATGTTGCATTTGGTGGTGAATATCGTACGGAACGTTACAAGATTTTCGCTGGTGAGCGTGCTTCATATTACAATTATGACCCGACTTTGGCTGGCGGATCTCAGGGTTTTCCGGGTTACAGTCCGGCCGATGTGACCAACCGCGGGCGTTCCAATGCTGGCGCATATTTGGACATTGAAGCAGATTTGACCAAAAAACTCCTGATCGACGCTGCGGTCCGATTTGAAAATTACAGTGATTTCGGAAGCACATTGAATGGAAAAGTTGGCTTGCGCTATAAAATTACGAATGCCGTTGCATTGCGCGGATCGGTGAGCACGGGATTCCGGGCGCCTTCATTGGCTCAAAAATATTTCAACTCAACATTCACAAATTTTGTCAACGGCGAGGCAGTTGAGGTTTTGCTTGCCAATAACAACAGCGCCGTGACGAGGGCTCTGGGCATTCCGCAGCTAAAACAAGAAACGTCGGAGAATGCGAGCATCGGCATCACGATGAATCCAGCGCCCGGCTTGTCTGTCACGGTCGACGGTTATTATGTGAAAGTAAAAGATCGCGTGGTGCTTACGGGCCAGTTCAGCGATGAAGACGAGGACATTGGCGACTTGTTAAAGGCGCTTCGGGTTGGTAAGGCGCAGTTTTTTACCAATGCGCTTTCTTACACGACGACAAAAGGGATCGACGTCATTATCGCGCATTCGACTGGGCTGGGGATAGGCCGGCTGAGCACGACGCTTGCTGCCAATTTCAATCAAATGGACCTTGGCCCTGTGAACACGGTGCCGAGTTTGGCTGGCAAGGAAGACACTTATTTCGACGAACGCGAACGCCGTTTTGTGCTTGCGTCCGCACCGCCGTCCAAGATCAACCTGACATTGGATTATGCGGTTCAAAAGCTGAGCTTTATGCTTCGTTTTGTACGTTTCGGAGAGGTGAAGCTTGCCAATTGGGATTATGAATTGGATGTTTACAAGGCAAAGGTTCAGACGGATTTGACTGTTAATTACAGGCTGAACAATCATTTCGCAATCTCTGTGGGTGGAAGCAACATCCTGAATGTGTATCCCGACATGTCGTCGCCGGCATTGACTGAATCGGGTGGGGGCTGGGACCCTGTGCAAATGGGAAGCAACGGCGCGTTCTTTTTTACGAGGTTAGGGTTTAGATTCTAGTGATAAAAATGAAAAAGTCTCCTGCTGAATTATTCGGCAGGAGACTTTTTTTATGCTTAAATTCTATGAAAATCAGGCGGGTTGCACTTTAACCTTCACCTTGGTTTTATTATTCGAATTGTTCTCTTTGTCTCTGACCTTGATGAAATCCTTAAACCTTCTGACAGTCGCCATAATGAAACCGATGACGAGCACAAATGTTCCCAGCCAAAGAATGTTGATCAGCGGCTTTTCAATGGCTTTCATCACAATGAAATCGCGCTGCGTGGTGTTGACTGAGAATGAGAATTGGCCCGTTTGCGGGTTGATTTCCTGAAACTGAATCCGCATGCCCAGATCGTTATTGACCTCAGGCTTGCGCGCAACCATGCGGTCGCGGATCACAAACGATGGCGTAACCACATATTCTTTGTCTTTGTCCAGAACGCGGATAATGGCTTTTACTGCCGCATCGCCTGCGCCCAATTTCACGCCTTCAACCTGTTCTGTGCGGACTACATTGTCCAAAATGGCAACATAATCGTTTACAAAGAAAGTATCGCGCAAGTTGATGGTGAAGTTTTCCGTCTGGCTCCAAACAGGCTCGGCAGTTGGGTTGGTCACCATGTTGACGTGGGTGTAAAGGTCTTTGTCAACTTTCCTTTGAATGTCCGGCGAAGAGACAATGCCACCCATTCTCGGATTGATCTGTACCCGAGGGAATAAGCTGAAAATTCGTCCCGATGGCTCCCTATACTCGATTTCGTAGTAAAAGTTTTCCGGAAACAGCTCAATGGTGTCGCCCTTCACATTGTATTTTTTGTTATCGACCACAATGTCGCGTAATGCAACCGCGTGGAAATCACCCTCGATAATATCGACCCAGCTTTTTGGAATGTAACCTGGAATGTGTCGCGGTTCTACGCGGACGTCACGCCAGGTTAGCATATAATCGCCCATTTTTTCCGGCTTATTAAGCCATAGGGTGATATTTTCCTTGTTTTCCTTATTATCGTTGCTGGTAAATTCTTCGCTGCGGGAAATCATCAATCCCGAGTTGTTGATGGAAACGACTTTCGTGTAAGCAGAAGAAAACAGGATCCCGATCAACATTAAAGCAACGCCAATGTGCGTAATCGCGCCTCCGGAAAGATTATAGTTTCCGCGAATGATGTTCAAGAGGATCGTTCCGTTGGCAACAATGGCAAAAACTGCCGCGGTCAGCAATGCGATATACTGAATTTCCTTAACGCCTTGAATGGTGATAATGGCCGCACTGATTATCAGCGAGATAAGCAATGGATTGTAAAGCGCTTGTAACTTGTCTTTACCCACTCTTTTCCACCAGAAAAACTGTCCAACGCCAGTCAGAATAACAATTAGCGAGAAAAACCAGAGCTGGAATTTATTATAATGTCCAATCTGATCGGCTGGAAGCGCCATATTCAGCACACTCCCGAACGCTTCCGCGATTTTATTATAAACCGGAATGGAAGTGGTTGCGAGGATTTGAAAACCGGACAAGCAAAGCAATGTTGCTCCAATGAAAATCCAGAATTCCTGCGAATAAGTTGACACTTCTTCTTCATCACTCGGCAAATCCTTCCAGCGATAAACGAGCAGGACGATGGCCAGAATGGTGAATGTGAACAGATAAATGAGCAACTGCCCGGATAAACCCAAATCGGTAAATGAGTGAACGGATGCGTTCCCCAACACGCCACTTCTGGTCATGAATGTGGAGTAAAGGATCAATATAAATGTTGCAATGGTCAGGATGAAAGACGTTTTCAGCGCAGTTGCATTTCTGCGACCAATGATCATGGTGTGAACTGCCGCAACAAGAATAAGCCAGGGCACAATTGACGAGTTTTCAACGGGGTCCCAGTTCCAGTAACCACCAAAATTAAGCGTTTCGTAAGCCCAGTAAGCGCCCATCAAAATACCAATGCAAAGGATCATTGCAGAAAAGAGCGCCCAGGGCAAAGCCGGACGAATCCATTCCTGGATTTTCTTGGTCCAAAGACCCGCAATGGCGAATGAGAATGGGATCAGCGTTGTTGCAAAGCCCAGGAACAGGGTGGGAGGGTGAATAACCATCCAATAGTTTTGCAAAAGGGGATTCAAGCCGTTACCATCTTTCGGAATGAAATTCGCATCCATCTGATAGACGGGCAGGTCCGGCATCACTTCTTTAAGCAATAAAAACGGCGTTGAACCGATTTTTAAATCCAAGCCTGGAATAACAACGCCCAAAATCATGGACGTCAAAAACGCCTGAACGAGCGCAAAAACGGTCATAACAGGAGCTTCCCAAGAACGATTTGTGAAAATCAAAACACAGCCCAAAATCACATTCCAGAAGATCCATAACAGAAAACTTCCTTCCTGATCTTGCCAAAAACTGGAAATGGTGTAACCTGTCGGCAGCGACAAGGAAGAGTTTTTCCAGGCGTAATGATATTCGAAATAATGGTTTCCAATGATCCAGTAAAGCGAGAAAACCACTCCGAAAACCGCTGCAACGTGCGTGTAAAAAACACCGCGTCCAAACTTTTTCCAGGTGGTGCTTTCTTCAATGCTAAGTCCGGCCGTGCCGGCTTTGAAATAGGCAAAAGTTGCAACAAGGGCTGTTACAAAGGCAATGATGACAAGCAGGTGACCTGCACTTCCAATGGTGCTGTGAATCATGATTTTGCTGCCGTATGTTCAGTTTCTTCCATTTTGCCGTTCTCGTATTTCGATGGGCATTTCATCAGGATCTTTTCAGCAGTAAAAGCGCCGTCTTTCATTTTGCCAACGACAACAACCTGCTCTGATTTGTCAAAATCCTGCGGTTTCGAATTTTTGTAAACCACTTTCTGCTCCACCTGATTGTTGTCAATGAGCGTGAAAACGAAATAATTAGGATCAATCTGTGGTTGATATTCCATTTCCAGAATGCGGCCAGCGGCATCTTTTTTAAGTTTGCCCACCACGTGAATGCTTTCGGCATCACCTTCCTGCGCCATTTCTTTTGCTTTGGTAAAATCAACGTAAGTGCTTGCGTCCCCGGCAGTTGAGACAATGATGCCTATGGCAACTGCAATGATGATTAAGCCGAATATTTGTATCTTTTTCATGAAATGTTACTTGATATTTAACTCTTTTTCAATTTTGCTCACTTTGGAATCAATCCGAAGCATGTTAACTGCAATGCCCGCAAAAACGACGGCAATCACGGCCACCACAACCCAAATTTTACCATCTTCACGCAGCTTATCGGCCATGGCAACACCATTGTCTGCGGCTTGCGCAAACAGGTTTCCGGAAATCAAAAGTAAGGTTAGCAGAATGAGGGAGACTCTTTTCATTGTATGAGTAATGGACTAAAATCTTAACGAAAAATTGAAATAAAATGTTTGTCAAAACATAAATTAACGGACTTATTGCACTTTCTCGGAGGTGATCAAAGCTTCGTCTCTCACCCGGTTGATCACTTTGATGCGAATTCGAAGCTCGGCCAGCCACAAGCCAAGTAAAATGTATCCGATAATGGCGGGATAAAAAACTTTCCGGATATTATTGTCAAAATCGTAAGAACCGAATGTGCTGTTTCCACCACTTCCCGGGTGCAGCGAATCGGTTAATCTAGGCAAGATGTAAATGATCGGAATGAACACGGCGAATGCAAAAATGTTGTAAACCGAAGAAATCCGGGCCTTGCGCTGCTCATCTTCGAAAGAACTCCTAAGCAATAAATAAGCAAGATAAATCAGTATTCCGACTGCGGCTCCGTTCAGTTTCGGATCATTCGGCCAGGGGTCGCCCCATGTGTAATTAGCCCATATTGAGCCAGTTAGGCAACCCAGAATTCCAAAAAATATCGCAGACTTCGCCAGCTCGCTCGCAACGTCGTCATCACTTATGCGTCCTTTGCCCAAATAACGGATTGAAAAAATCATTGATGCAAAAAGCAGCGTGGTCATTGCCAGCCAAAGCGCAACGTGAAAATAAGTGTTGCGAATGCTTTCATTGATGATGGCAAGATGCGGAACAGGGCCCATTATTCCCATGATGATCACATAGAAAATGATCACTATGCAAAGGATTTTCCACCAGATCTTTCTCATTTTATGCAGTTACTTTAAATCTTTACTCGCTCATTCTCAGCTCCTCCACAAATAAGGGAAAAGCAGATAACTGAGCGTAATTACTATGAGATCAATTGATAATAGTGTGGTGATTTCGTCTGTGCTTACCGACCAGTCTAAACCGTCCATTGCGTTTTTGGCAAGGCGGATCGTCATCAGCATCATGGGCAAAATAATCGGAAAACTCAAAACAGCCATCAATGTTGCGCTGTTATCAGCTTTGGATGCAATGCCAGCCACCAAAGTTAATACAGAAGCAAATCCGATCGCAGCCAGAAACAGGCACAATGTAAAAAGCCCCATGTCACCCACTGCGTTGCCCATTACAAAAGCGTAAAAAATGAATCCCATTCCAGATAACAACAACATAATGAATGAGTTGTAAATAATTTTGGAAATGATGATCGCCTGCGGGCTGCAAAGGCTGTAATAGTAAATCAGGCGGCCATATCTTTCCTGGGAAAAACTTTTGGCAATGGCATTAACCGCTGTAAACAATATAATGATCCAGAATAATGTGTTCCAGACAATAGGAGTGAGTTGGTTTCTGCGCAGATTAAAGCTGAGATAACAAACGAAAACGGTGCTGATCACGTAAAGTAACATGCCACTCAGCGCATATTTTTGACGCCATTCGAGTGTTATTTCTTTCCAGATAAGGGTTTTAATCTCGTTCAAAATGCCGCTGCTCATTTACTCTTTGCGCTGCAAAAGTACTACATAAAGCCCGAGGGAAATAATTAATGCGCATGATTTTGCGTGATTTGTATCAGACAAAATACAATTCGAAAAGTAATATTTGAATTACGGTCTGATAGTGCTTAATTTGCACTTTAAATAAAATGAATCTAAATAAGGAGCGTATGTCAGCTCGTACAGTCAGTCATCTTCGAAAGGGCGAAAAAGGGATTATCAAATCTTTCACAGATCGGGCTATGTCTTTGAAATTGCTGGAAATGGGCTGTCTGCCTGGTTGCGAAGTGCGGCTGGATGCGGTGGCGCCATTTGGTGATCCGATCTGCATTAATGTTGGTGGATCTTATTGTCTTTCTCTACGACTGAATGAAGCCGCGGTGATTGAGATTGAGTGACAAATACGTTCCGTTTATTAAGCCGCTCCATTGAAACAAGGGAATATAAAAGTTGCGCTGGTTGGTAACCCGAATGCCGGCAAGTCTACATTATTTAATGCATTAACCGGTTTACGTCAAAAAACAGGGAATTTTCCGGGCGTCACAGTTGAAAAGAAATCAGGAACTTTTAAGCTTTCGGGAGCTGACGGACAGCCTGAGCTGAGTGCAATAATCGTTGATCTTCCAGGAACATACAGCATTTACCCGAAATCACGGGATGAAACTGTCGTAATGGACATTTTGGCGAACCCAAAACATCCCGATTTCCCGGATGTGGTTGTGGTTGTGGCTGATGCATCCAATCTGCAAAGAAATCTTTTGCTTTTTACGGAAGTCAATGACTTGGGCCTGCCTTGTGTGCTGGCACTGAATATGTTAGATGTTGCTGCAAGCATGAATTTGACAGTTAATGCTGTGCAGTTGGCTATGAAACTCAATGTGCCTGTCGTGCGCATCAACGCGCGGACGGGGGAAGGGATTAATCAGCTTAAAGAGGCAGTTAGGCAAGTTGTTGAGCGATCAGAACATTCCGCATTCGCTTATTTTTATGAGCCGAAAGAAAATGAAATAAGGCTGATTGAAGAAGTAAAAGCAATGTATGCGCTTGACAATGATTATGTTGCGTTGCAATATGTTTGTCAGCATGATAATTTTTCTTTTCTCGAAAAACCGGCACGTGTTGCACTTGACAAGCTGATTGAAAAACATGCATTTGACGAAAATCTATTCTTGGCTGAGGAAACGGTTTCGCGTTATGAAAAGATAAAACCAATTGTCAACAAATCAGTCAAATCTGCGGGACAAACCGAGCAACCTTATTGGACGCGCAAGCTCGATAGTGTGCTGCTGCATCCGTTTTGGGGTTATGTCATGTTTGCTGCGGTGCTGATCTTGGTTTTTCAAGCAATATTTTCGTGGGCAACATATCCGGTCGATTTATTGGACGCGGGCATTGCAGCCAGCATTGAGTGGACCAAAGGGGTTTTGCCAGAAGGCATTTTAAATGATCTGATTACAGACGGAATTATGGCCGGACTGGGCGGAATCCTTCTTTTTATTCCTCCCATTGCGATTTTATTTGCGCTCGTTTCTATTTTGGAAGAATCGGGTTATATGGCGCGGGTGATGGTGATTATGGACAAGCTGATGCGGAAATTCGGGCTGAATGGCCGGAGTGTTGTGCCCCTTATCTCAGGTGTTGCTTGCGCTGTTCCAGCCATTATGACAACCAGAAGCATCAGCAGCCGTTATGAACGACTTTTGACGATATTGGTGACGCCGTTGATGAGCTGCTCTGCGAGGCTTCCTATTTATACAATTCTAATTGCATTGGTCGTGCCTTCCACAAAGGTGCTTGGCTTTTTGAACATGCAAGGACTTGTTTTGTTTGGGCTTTATTTGTTGGGATTGGTTGGCGCGTTGGGGACAGCCTGGCTTCTTTCCTTATTTATACCAAGAAAAGAACCCGGGTATTTCATGTTGGAAATGCCATCTTACAAGCTGCCGCGCTGGGGACATGTGGCTTTTACGATGTATGACAGCGTGCGTTCTTTTGTGTTGGAAGCGGGCAAAGTGATCATGTCCATATCGATCATTCTCTGGGTTTTGTCTTCTTATGGGCCTGGTGACCGCATGGAAAATGCAGAAGCTCAGGTCGTTGCAACAATGCGCAATGCACCGCAGGAGCAGGTTAATGCTGCCATTTCATCCGTGAAACTGGAAAATTCTTATGCGGGTCAGTTTGGACATTTTATCGAGCCAGCGATCAGGCCGTTGGGTTATGATTGGAAAATCGGCATTGCATTGCTAGCATCATTTGCTGCGAGGGAAGTTTTCGTGGGAACAATGGCAACCATTTACAGCATTAGCGGTGATTTTGAAGACGTTCCAACCGTGAAGGAACGATTGATAAAAGAGAAAAACCCCGAAACCGGTCAGGCCATGTTCACGCCAGCCGTCAGTTTTTCCCTGCTTATATTCTACGTTTTCGCCATGATGTGCATGAGCACGATCGCCGTAGTCCACCGCGAAACCCACGGCTGGAAATGGCCACTGATCCAGCTAGCGTATCTAATGACGCTGGCGTACGTCTCGGCGTTTGTGGTTTATCAGGTTTTGAGTTGAAAAAAAAATCTAATGCCGCAGGCAGGACTTTTTTTCATGATACTCATGTGTCGTCCGACTTTTAAATAATTCGTCCAGATTTTTTCCTGTTATCTTTCCTTTTTGCGCGATATTTCGATTAGCGCTTCCAGCAGCTCAACTAACAAATCTGCGATCGGCAAAATGAATAAATGGTTAGGTTGTTAAGGGATTCGTAGCCAAAACGAGAAAACTGCAACTCCGAAAGTGCGGTCTACAAATTGTAAACTACCGCGGAGCCGCCCAGTTCAAGAAAAAATCCAGTTTCTTCATTCAGCTTCGAAATTAGCGGGAGATTTCTTTGGATAAGCTCGATAAGCATTTGATTAGAAATGTTACCCAAAACAATTCTAACGAGTTTCTTGGGCGTCTGCCGAATCAAAAATGAGTTTCGGAAATCTTCATCTTTTGTGATGACTATCAAATCTTGCTTATCCGCTAATGCGCATATCTCAGCATCGGTTGTGTGCCATTTGGAAGGAAGGCTATTGACATGGGATGCTGAATGTCCTATACTGCTCAAATGCTTGACTAGCTTAATTGGAATATGCACGTCACATAGAAAATTCATTAGGCGGCTTCTTTTATTAAGCGCCCTGCAACCAAGAGTTTAGCATAGCTGAGACATGCTAAAATATCTTCCCTCTCAAGTTCGGGATGGTCTTCAAGAATTTCGTCAAATGTCATTCCCGAGGTTAGCATGTCAATAATCACTTCCACGGGCCAGCGCATTCCTCTAATGCAGGGTTTCCCATGGCAGATTGACGTGTCGATCGTTATCCTTTCTAAATATTGCATGTGCTTCTTGCCTAAATTCAAAGTTAACTATTTGCGCTCACCAACGCAATTTCCCTACCAAATCTGATGCGATCAGCGCAGTCTCACTTCTCTGCTGCGCGGCTCGGTCACCGGCCAGGCCGTGCTGGTAAACGCCTAGAATGGCGGCTTCATATGGAGGATATTTTTGGGCTAAAAGGCTGGTGATGATTCCGGTAAGGACATCGCCTGTTCCGCCGGTTGCCATGCCTGGGTTGCCAGTTGAGTTGAAATGTACTTCGCCGTTTGGGAGAATTACAGCTGTGTTTGCGCCTTTCAGGCAGATGATAACTTTGTATTTTCGAGCGAAATCAATGCTGATTTGAAGCCTTTCAAATTCGTTTTTGCTTTCTCCCGCAAGACGCTGAAATTCTTTGGGATGTGGTGTTAGAATGGTGTTTTCAGGTAATTTGTCTAAAAGATGCCGGTTCTCTGATAGAATATTCAGGGCATCGGCGTCAATGATCAGTGGGCTCTGCGTCGTTGCTAGCAATTGTTCGATAACCAAGACTGTCTCTGAATCTTTTCCCAAACCAGGACCAATTCCAATCGCGGAATAACTTTCCAAATCTGGCAATTCGCTGATATGCTTGTGATTAGTGTCCGTGACAGCCATCGCTTCGGGGACAGAAATTTGAATGATGTCATAGCCGCATGACGGAATATGCATTGTCAACAAGCCAACGCCGGAACGCAGACATGCTTTTCCAGACAACACTGCCGCGCCCATCTTGCCATAACTGCCTGCAATGAGCAGCGCATGCCCGAATGTTCCCTTATGAGCGAATTTGTCACGCGGTTTAATCAACTTTTCCGCGGCCCGCTTATCTGTGTAATAAAATGGCGTTTCAACATCATGGATAAACTTTTCATTCAAACCAATGTCAACCAAATGCCATGCACCAACAAACTTTGCGTTTTGCGGCATCAGGAAAGCCAGTTTTGGCAGCTGAAACGAAACCGTGAAGTTCGGCTCGATAATCGCATCGGTCGTTTCGTTGGCTTTGTCGGTGTAAAGACCACTGGCGATGTCGATTGAAACCATCTTATTAGGCAATGCATTAAGATAGCCGATAACTTGTGCTAACAGTCCGTCAGCTGGGCGGGTTAGGCCGGAGCCCAGAAGCGCGTCTATACAAATCACATTTTCAGATAATTCCGGCAATTGGTCGGCAGAAGCAATGCTGGTGGGCTCTAGATGTTGTTTCAGTCTTGTTAAATTGCCCTGAAAATCTTCCGAAGCATTGTTTGAGTATTCAATTATAAATACTGAAACATTGTAGCCGCCAACTTTCAGCAATCTGGCAACGGCCAGGCCGTCGCCGCCATTATTGCCTTTGCCACAAAAAATGGCCACAGGTCGGGTGTGAACGAATTGATTGCAAAACCACCTTAAGAATGCGTTGGAGGCCCGTTCCATCAGATCCAGTGAAGAAATGGGCTCATTTTCAATGGTGTAAGCATCCAGCTGGCGAGTCTGATTTACATTGAGTATTTTCATTCAAAATGCTTTTACAAACAAATAAATAACGTTAGCTTTGCACTCGTTTTCGCAAGAGCTGTTTTGAATGAAGGGGCGTCACCTCATCCGCTGGAAGCAAGCTATCATTTTAAATCCAAAAAAGCATTCGTCATGAGCGAACTTATTAAACTCGTAGAAGCAACGATTGAAAATCGTAAATCCGAGTATCCTGAATTCAATTCAGGCGACACGATCAACGTTCACGTTAAAATTCGTGAAGGTAACAAAGAGCGTATCCAGCAATTCCAGGGTACAGTTATGCAGCGTCGCAATTTGAGCGGCAGCGGTGAAACTTTCACAGTGCGTAAAATCTCGAATGGCATCGCCGTAGAACGTGTTTTCCCAATTCTTTCACCAAGTATCGCTAAAATCGAATTGATTCGTCGCGGTAAGGTGCGTCGTTCACGTCTGTTCTTCCTTCGTGGCCGTCAGGGTAAAGCCGCTCGTATCAAAGAGCTTAAAGTATCGAAGTAATATAGAGATTCTCTTCGGACAAAAAATTTTAAACCCTGCAGGTGATTATTTCCTGCAGGGTTTTGTTTTTCCCATATCTGCTGGCCGTCCGTTTAAACGGACGGCTATAGGTGAAATGGGAGGAGATTTTGAAATGATGAAAAAATGATTAATATTATGAACATTGCGTTTTACAAATATCAGGGCACAGGCAATGATTTTGTCATGATCGACAACCGCGACCTTTCATTTCCCGTTTCAAAAGAATTGATCGCATCCATTTGCCACCGCCGCTTTGGGATTGGTTCAGACGGACTGATCTTGTTGCAGAACGAGCCGGGTTTCGACTTTCGGATGGTTTATTTTAATGCGGATGGGGGAGAGGGCAGCATGTGCGGAAACGGCGGTCGTTGTGTTGTGCGTTTCGCGCATGATTTGGGATTGTTTACCGAATCAACTTCATTCATTGCCGTCGATGGCGTGCACGAAGCGACAGTTTCTGAGGAAGTGATTAGTCTCAAAATGTCCCCTGTTGCTGACGTTGAGCGTTATGAAGAATTTGATTTTATGAACACAGGTTCACCACATTATGTAACTTATGTGGATAATGTATCAGAAACCGATGTGTTTAATATAGGAAGTGAAATTCGCTACGGTTCTGTTTATGGACCGAAAGGCGGAACCAATGTTAATTTTATTGAAATCATTGAAAAGGACCACCTGAGCGTGCGAACCTACGAGCGCGGCGTTGAGGACGAAACTTATTCATGCGGAACCGGCGTAACCGCCTGCGCATTATCCGCACATTTACGTGAAGGCTGGAACGGGCCGATCACGATAGAAACAATCGGTGGAACTTTGAAAGTAGATTTTGAGGAAACGGCCGTAGGATTTGACAACATTCATTTAATAGGGCCTGCTGTGCGGGTTTTTGAAGGAAGTTTAGACTTACCAAATCTTTAAGACTTGGTAAGTCTGTCAATCACTCTGATTCGATAATCCCCCCGTGAACGTGAAATATCTGCTTGTCGAGCCATTCCGGAACGCGGCAATAATCCATGGCGGCGACCTTGCTTCTCACGCCATTAGTGCAAATCACAACAATGATATTATAAGGAGCCAGATCTGTTCTCCGCGCCCTGATGTCAGCCAGGGGAATGTTGATTCCTCCTTCATTGAACTCTTCAAATTCCCAATTTTCACGCACGTCAACAAGAATGGCATCTGGCTTATTAACAAGATGCCTGGCTTCTTGAAGCGTAATATCAGCGAAATTATTTCTGGTCATTGTCACCTGGCGGCAGCATAGGGATGATCATTCACCACCGGAATATTTTTAGCGATCAATTTGTGAATGTCTTTCAAATATGCTTTTTCGTCCAGGTCACAAAATGAGAAAGCAGTTCCTTTCGCTCCTGCACGACCGGTTCGGCCAATTCTGTGCACGTAAGTTTCCGGAATGTTTGGAATCTCGTAATTGATGACATGCGTCAAATCATCCACATCAATTCCTCTTGCAGCAATGTCCGTCGCAACCAAAACCCGCGTTGTTTGACTTTTAAAGTTCTTCAATGCGTTTTGACGTGCATTTTGCGATTTGTTTCCATGAATGGCTTCTGAACTTACGCCAGCTTTTCTCAAAACTTTCACCACTTTGTCAGCGCCATGCTTCGTCCTTGTAAAAACAAGCGCGGTTGCAATGGATTCATCTTTCAAAATGTGCA
Organism: Dyadobacter sp. CY326; assembly: GCF_021390515.1. Lineage (GTDB taxonomy): Bacteria > Bacteroidota > Bacteroidia > Cytophagales > Spirosomataceae > Dyadobacter. Next base: position 285,356 of record NZ_JAJUXI010000007.1, on the reverse strand, counting down.
GAAGCAATGAATTTTTATCTGATTTATCAACAAAATAAACAGACTGACGAATGGTGTCCGCAGTGGAAGAAACAGGTGTAACTTCAACTTTTTGTGGATTTCTTAAAATTGTATTTGCCAATGTAACAATGGCGGGAGGCATGGTCGCCGAGAAAAACAACGATTGTCTTTTTGCAGGAAGCAGCTTGATCACTTTTTTGACATCATGAACAAAGCCCATGTCAAGCATGCGATCCGCTTCGTCCAAAACAAAAAATTCCAGCTGGTTTAATTTGATAAAACCTTGATTGATAAGGTCTAACAAACGTCCCGGCGTTGCGATCAACACATCAACGCCCCTTTGCAGCGCGTCCGTTTGAGGCTTTTGCCCAACTCCCCCAAAAACAACTGTATGCTTAACGCCCGTGTGCCGTCCATATGCCGCAAAACTCTCACCAATTTGAATGGCAAGCTCGCGTGTCGGCGTCAGGATCAAAGCCCTGATGTGACTTCTCTCAAACTTCCCAAATGGATTATTATGAAGCAGTTGCAACATTGGAATGGCAAAAGCTGCTGTTTTTCCCGTGCCCGTTTGCGCGCAGCCAAGTAAATCTTTTTGTTCCAGAATAATAGGAATCGCTTTGGCCTGAATCGGTGTGGGAGTTGTATATCCTTCTTCTTGCAGAGCCTTAGCAATAGGCTCAATGAGTTTTAAATCTTGAAATGTCATTTGATTTTTTTAAAGAGCTGCCCCGAAAATCTTAATTTAAGCAGCCAGAATAATTTAAAAGGCGTTGTGAGCCAAGGATATAACAGAAGTGATTTTCTAAACGTTCAGTCTATATACTCTGCAAAAGTATCAAGGATTATTTAAATTTGGTCAACATTCATCAACCCAAATCGCATTATGATCAGGTCCATTACGCTAACTATGTTATTATCAGTGACATTTCTGCTTGCAAACGGGCAGGACATTTTGGTTAAAAAAAACGGCACCACCGTCGAGGGTAAGGTTATCGAGGTTGGGATAGACCGCGTTTCGTATAAAATCAATTCTGACGAAAGCAGTGCAAACTTTGTGATCAGGAAAAGCGAGCTTAGCCGCATTGAATTTGGGAACGGGCAAACGGTTTTTTTGGACGAGCGCAATTTACCTAAAAACAAAAAAGCTGTCACAGATCAGGCAGCCAGCACATTTGGCAGACATTTAATTAATTTTTCTCCCTTCAAAGCCTTGGACAGCGGGCCGGGCCTTGGTTTTAGTTATGAGTTTCTGGCCGACAAGCGCGGATATTTTGGCGTTATTCTTCCGCTAAGTCTGGTTTTTCCTGACCGTTATGATTTTTCGATTGATGGCAATGGTGATCAGAAGGAAATGTTCTATTTCTCTCCCGGGCTGAAAATTTATCCGTTTGGGCAGAGGAAAGTGACTTATGCAGTTGGTCCAACTATTTTTACCGGGTTTGGAAATGGCGTTCGAAACAATGGTTCATATGATCCGAACACGGGCATGTATACCAGCAGTGGAACAGAGACCAAAATCTTTCGTTTTGGCATTATTGTCAACAATTATGTCAATTTTCAGATCACTCCGCACTTTCAAATCGGTTTGAATGGTGGATTGGGATCGAGATACATTGACAAGGAAACCTACAACTCATTCAGCAGCTCCAACGGCGGCATTAACATTACGGGGGAGTTTAATTTCAATATCGGATTGCGTTTTTAACGATCACTTCATCAGGCGAAAAACGGGATAACGCATGTATTCTTTCTCCCTGTAAGGCGAGTTGTCGTAAATAAAGTCGAGTTGCGCATTGCCGTTCTTGGCAAAATCAGGATCAGCTTTTCGCTTTTCTTCCAACTTCGCCTTCAACTCCGGATTTTTGTCAAGAAGCTCGGCAGCAAGATCTTCAAACACATAACCGGAGTAATGTTCTTTCGACTGCAAAATGGTGTCAAAAAAATTCCATTTGAAAAACGAATCGACGCCCTTAGGCTCCAATGTTTCAACAATGTAACGGTTATTTGATTGATCTACAGGAATATACCAATCTCCTTGTTTGAATGTGATCTTTTGTTTTTCGGTTCTTAATGTGACATTTGTGTGCCAGTAATGTCCTTCAAATGGCTGCTTAGGCGTTTCCAAATCCCCGATATAATAGGTCTCAACTTCCATTTCAGTATCTTTTTCAAGCTGCTTTACTTTCACTTGGTTGAGTTTTAGCAAATCAATGACATTGTGCCATCCCTGCGGAATAATGTAAGCAATGGGCTTGGTGACTTCATCCAACGGAACGTAAGTGTTGTAAAAAGGAATTGTTTTTGTAAATGGCTTTGATCGGTTGTAAAACAATCTTTGCGCGCCGCTAACCTTGCTGGTCAGATATTCCGGCTCGTAACCTTTGAATTCGATTTGCGTATTTTTCTCCTTATTCACCTGCCAGCTGACAGCAAATTTTGCCTGCGTTTTAACCGATTGTTTTGTCTCATTTCTCAGTCGCAGCAATTCCTTTCGATTTGCATCCAGAAATTTAATGTTCCCCAGCAAATAAGCATAAGTGGATCTAACGCGCTGATCGTAAGGCTTTAATATGTGTGTTTCAGTCATGACGCCAATGGTGTGAAACAATGCAGCATAACCTGTCGAATAGCGCGGCCAATCCGGAAACTGCACGAAACCTTTGTCAGGCGTTTGCCCCCAGGAGTTGACATAAGGCGTCGCTTCAAAGCCTGATTCCTTCAAATGTTTGTACATGTATGGCAAGAAAACCTTTTCATTGAACTCGCCCAGCTTACCGCCAAGCTTGTCCGACTGCGCATGATCGAGCGTCATTACATATTGATAATCAGCGCCGTTGCTGACGTGCGTGTCTGCAAAAAGATCCGGATCAAGTTCATGAAAAATCGCGGCAAAACTCCGGGCGTTCCGCGTATCGCTTTTGATAAAATCGCGGTTAAGGTCGTAATTCCGGGCATTTCCCCGAAAACCATATTCTTCCGGTCCGTTTTGATTGGTGCGCGTTGTGTTGTTGCGGTTCAATGTCCCGCCGATATTGTAAAATGGAATAATGGCCAAAACAACATTGTCCAATTCTGGAAATCTCTCGGGATTGACGGCAATGTCGCGCAGCAGCAGCATGGAAGCGTCAACGCCGTCGGGTTCACCGGGATGGATCGCGTTGTTAATGAAAAGAATCGCCTTTTGCTGTGATTTAAGTTTCTTTATATCAAAGGTTTTGCTCTTCGAATACAAAACCAGATGAAGCGGTTTGCCGCTGTCTGTCAGACCTTTTTCAGTAATCTGAATCTGGGGAAAGTTTTTGGCAAGAAGCTTGTAAAATGCGATTCCTTCTTCATAAGTCGGTGTTTGTTTGCCGCCACCTGTCTCAAAACGGGTTTTATATTGAGCATTAGCCGAAAAATGGAGGATTAATAGGAATAGAAGGAGTGATAATCGCATGTCGGCAGGTTATTGTTTTAATGTTTGTATTGCTGAATTAAATACAAATAAGGGCCCATCAAATGATGGACGAAAATATCTTTGTTCGAGTCTGGGAACTGCTTATAATATTCAGCGTCAGGCAATAATGCAATCGTCGGCCCGATCCGAACGTAATTATTGCTTTTGAAATAAACCGGTGGCTGAAATTCAGGCAGGTTTTTGATGATTGCTTTGGACGCATAGTCACCCAAATATTTCTGATAATTTTTTTGCGCTTTTTTGCTTGGATTTTTCATGCGCTTGTAGGCATGCCTGAGCGCCAGTCGCGCCAGTAACTTTTGCTTTTTGATCACTGGGTCAATGTTTTTGAAAGGGTTCGTTTCGTTGAAGTCTTCCAAAGTTTGAACGGAAAAAGGCACTTCCGGCACCCAATCCGCTGCATTGACCACATTAAAACCCCAGCCCCCTCCAATCAAATTTTCATATTCATAAGCATAATAAGTGTTTCCCGCTTTGGGGCTCGCGCTGCAATAAGTTTTGAACTGAATGTCTTGCGGCAGTTTGTTTTGCTTTTGAAGATTGTACAAATGTGAGGTCAGCAAAAAAGTGATTGCTCCACCCTGACTGTGGCCCATAACCAGAAATTCTTTGATCCCCGCTTTATAACACGAATCGATTTTTGGCACAATATCCCTCGCTAGAAACGCAGTGCCCACCAGCCATCCAATGTGTACAGCCGCCTTCGCGTCGTCGGCCAAGTGATATTGAAATGTGAAGTCTTTTGAAAGTGTCAATTCGCCTCGGGCAGGCACCATTGCTGCATAAAAATTTTCCAGCCATCCAACCGGATTAAGCGTTGTTCCCCTGATGTTAATGACTGCAATCGGATGCGCATTGCTTTTCCAAAGCGCCCATTTGTTGTCCAATCCCATGGCGGGAGACGCATACACAGGTTTGTAATGCGCAGGTTTCGGAATTACTGTTTTAGGTTTAGCCGTGTCGGCTTTTGTAGAGTCATAAAGCAGCACATGCATGCGCAAAAGCTCTATATATTCCGATTTATCAAAGCCCGGTTTTAACTTGTTATTCTGAGCATTTAAAGTGAAATTGGAGGAGGCGATTAAAAGCAAAAAAATGTTTAGAAATAGCCTTTTGGTCGTGATAAGCTTTAAACTTCCATGATTTTCACGCATACATTGGATCTGTCGATGATGAGACGCTGCATTTTTTAGTTACTTAAATGTATGCATTCCCGTCAGATAAGCAGGCAATGCATTTAAATATTTTCCTGATCAACGAGGCTGTTAATCAATGCATTCACTTTATTAAGCCAGAGATTTTGACCCTCGCAGGTCCAATGCGAATCTCCTTTTAAATACGAAGCAGTTCCCATTTTTCTAAAATCACCCAGCACATCAATATAAGGAACAGGAAGTTTCGGATGTTGGTAAACGCGCTCAATTAGTTGATTATAAGCATCATATTCGGGATGGACAACAGAGACTTTATTGGGAATTATGGATAAAGCAACAAAGTCAAAGCCCATTGCCAATGCTGAATCTTTGGTCAGTTGCAAGTTTAAAACAAGCGAATCCAGCTCAGAATTGCGTATTTCGGAAAAAGCGGAAGTGACATTGGGCGTGTCCGTGTCCATGTAAGAAACCACGCTCCGGTCATTATCAACAAGCGTCACGCTCGTGTTAACGCGATGAAATAAATGATAAGTGAAGTCCGCCTTCCATTCTTTCACTTTCAAGAAGGCTTCGTTTTGGAACAAAAGCGCTTCAAACCTGTCCTGCGCATATTTTCCATTGAATGCGTCGTCCAGTTGATTCATGAATTTGGAAGAAACCACTCGCTGAACAAACGTCGCCGAATCCGGAAGAATCAGTGAAACCGGCGTTGCTAAATGTTGCCTAAAATGTCGCTCAACCGATTCCAGCAATAAAATATTCGTTTCGGCAGTGTCCAGTTTGGCATGCAGCAAATCAGACCATTTGACGTGCGTGTAGTTATCGACTGAAAAGTCCTGCTGTCCGACGCGCTGCTCTTCTGTGAAGCTGTCACCGATAATATATAGATGAACCCTTTTTGAAGAATGCTTTTTAGCAGGAGGACTGTAAGCCGGACATTCTTTTCGGGGATCTTTAAAGGCGGAAAGGTTTGCCATGCGGTAAAGGTCTCCATACTGATAACCATCGGTGATCAATTTGTATTTACCAACCAATGACAGCAGGGTAGGATTGAGGCCTGCGGCCCAAACAATGCATCCCAACACTAAAACAATGTATTTTAAAAACCTCATATCTGTTAACGCAATTTCACGGACCAGACCTGGATCTTTTTCTCCGACCGACTGAATATAAGCAATTTATAGTAACCCGGCTGATAAGTGAGTTGCACCGGCATTTCTGATGGAATTGCCTTATCGCCCAGTCGTTTCCCCGTCATATCAAAAACGGTCGTATAATTACCTGATTTGATGGTGATAAAGCGGTTATCGACGCCAAAAAAGTGATATTGAATGATCGAATTTGGTAAAATATCTTTAATCTCAAACAGGTCATTCCCATCCTTTGTGATAATCGCCGTTTTTGAATTTAACGACCTAACTAAAATCCAGTCGAGAGAATTTCGGTCGAAAAGTGTTTTGAATTTCGAACCTGGTTCCGGGCGGAGCAGTTGCTTGCGGGAAGTGATTTTCCCGTCGAGACCAATGCGGATCAGTTCACCTGACACACTCACGCCGACAAGCTCGGGCTGGCCGGTTTCGGCATTTTGCGTCCATGTAAACGCGCTTTCCGTTCGGGTCAGGATGTCGACCGGGAAGCCTGGACGAACTGTCCCGTTTTCTTTTAGTAAAAATATCTTTCCGTTTTTTTGTGTCACGATGAAGCCCCGGTTGCCAATCTGATTCAATGCAACAACAGGACTTTGAATGTTTTCAAACTTTGTGGTGTGATTCAAGCGTCTGATCGGCTTTGTCACAGTTTCCCAAATAAATAATTCTTCGGCGTTGTTCTTGATAATGAACCGATTGCTGCCGTCATCGCCGCCATCAATTGCGTATAACGCGGCAATGTCTTCGGAAGAAGGCAGGGTTGCAGTGAATGTCGTAACCGTCGTCGAATCGTCTTCATCCAGTGCGTAAACGGTCCTGTTTGTCGCAAAAATGCGTTGCTGCCTGCCGATATTAAGGAAATCAACTTTATAAGCGGCAGTTATAATAGGACCGTTTAGTTTGGCGATTGTTTGTGTTTTTCCTTCTTTCAGATTGTTGGTTCTGAGCAGGTTATGTGCCTTGTCGGTAAGCAGGATTTCGGAACTGCCATCAATTGGGTTTTGCAACGCCGCGAGCTCGGAGTCAAAAATGTCAGGCCATTCAATGTCAATGTTCAGGAATGTGCGGTTGAGGACTTTTCTGGCTGTCTGTCGCTTTTTGGCAACAAGCGTAATTTCAGGAATTGCGTCACCATCGTCGTATTTACATTGAAATACAATCGATTCCATTTTGGAAACCAAGTCGCTATATTTTTTGATTCCATCACTTCCCGCCCTGGATTGGGCCTTGCGCAAGTTAACGATTAATGAAAGTTGCGCATCGGATTGTGCGGAAGTGAGCACGCTGTCATATTCTGGCGACTGCTTCCATGTGATCTGGTTTTCGTAGTCAACAATGTAGTTTTGAAGGACTTGCGAACTGTTGCTGATCACCAGATAAGGTGCAATGTAAGTAATGTAACTTCTTGTGAAACCTGTAAACATAGGCCCGTAAAGCCCGGAGGGCAATTCGGAAATGGGCACGGAATAAATGTCATAACCCTGATATTGGTCAATGGCGACATTGGTTTCTTCGTTTGCAAGGCGCGAGAGCTTTTGTAAAACCGGCCGCAGTTTCTCATAATTTGAAAATTCAGCCAGCAGGATTTTGCCGTCGCTAATGCTGTTATTTTCTTCCAATTGACATAAAATTAACTCTGCGCCCAGATTGTCAATCAACAAATTGCTTTCTTTTCCAATGTAATAATTCAGCTTATTCCAGGATTCTGATTTGTAACCCTTGTGCCAGTCGGCAAATTCTTTTTGAAAAGCCTCGCGGTCAACGACAGCCGATCTATACAAAAATGAAGTTTGCTGAGAAATGTGCTTGTGACCGGTGAATGGCGCGCCCGGAATGTCTTTAACGATATCAGTCAGGTAATAATCGGGTGGGGTTGTGCCTTTTGACTTTAAGGATAGGTTGCTTTTTGTCTTGGCTTCGTCAATGTGATAATCCTGAAAATTGGGAAAGTTTCTGCCAAATTCATAAAAATTTGCATTCACATTATCACCAGAAATAACGGATTTCCAGGCATCATTGCGCAAATAAATGCTGGTGCCATAATCAGCATCATTGATATCGGCAAACCTGGATTTCAGCTTGAAAGATTCAATGTTAATCGAAGAAGCACGCACGGCATCTTCAATCAAATCTCCATAATAACTTACGATAAGATAATGATCCTCAATCAGATAAGAGAAAAGCGGACGTGAATTGCTGTCAATGATATCGGTAATCCGGTGATTCTGAAAGTTATGGTGCAGTGCCCGAATATTCGGATGTCTTGGCAAGCTCAACCATTTTGTTTCCTCCTCATTTGCAATGGGAATGTACATGATTACGCCCCATTCTGTGCTGGTTCTGGGATGATAGGAATAGGAAACTGCCTTGTCTTTCAGGAAGTTATATAGTTTCTTTTGATCGTTGGTAAACAAATTGAGCAAGGATAAATTATCGCTTGCGATGTCTAATAAAGGAAGGCGCTTAATGTCAACAGAAGCCTCTGTGGCGATGTAAGTGGAATCTTGAAGGTGCTCACTCGTAATGACGACAATTGCACTGGACGGGATAAACTTCCAGGCAGCTGCGGAACCTCGTGAATATTGGAACAGAAAATATCCTGCTGCCGCAATGACAGCAGCAAGCAGGATAGCAATAATGTATTTTTTCGACACAAGCCTAGTTTTTAAGCACGGATCGCTTTGACTTTATTATTGAGTTCAAGTCGAAACCGCAACAGTTCTTTAAAGCTGCGTATACAAACCTTCCAAAGGTTCCATTTTACGATCGAAACCGTTCCGGTTTCACGATCTTTATGTGTAATGGGGATGTCAAATAATTCCTGACCAGACTTTTTGGCCATAACGGATAGGAATATATTTGGTGCAAATGGCTCTGGATCAGGAAGCTGATTCATGAGTTTTTGCAAGAATGTTCCTTTGATCAAACGGAAAGGAATATTACTATCCATGATGAATGTCCCGTAAACCGTGGAGATAGTCCCGCGCAGGAACTTTGTGATAAACAAACGCACGCCAGCATCATGTCTCACCTCGCGGTAACCCAGGATAAACTGCGATTGGCTGCGTTTATTCCATAATTTATCAAAATCATCGGAGACAAATTGGTCATCGCTGTCGGTCTGGAAAACATATTCAGAATTCAATTCCAAAGCCTTGCGATAGCCATTCACGACTGCATTGCCATGACCACCATTTTTCTGATTAATAACAGTCAGATTGGTAACTTTTTGCTGCAATTGGTCCAATAGCACTTTTGTATTATCCTTGGATCCGTCGTTGATTACGATGAGTGTTGTATTGTCGTTGGGAAATTTATTTTTAAGAAAATTAGTCCAATTATATACTACCTTTTCGATACAATCCTGTTCATTGTATGCGGGCATTACTATACTAAGAAGGTACGACATGCAGAAACTTATTTGGTATGGTTGCGCAAAATTAATAAATAAAGCCTGTAACCGGGCTATCGGTCTCAAAAATTACTAAGCGTACCTGTCTTTCAGCGCATTAATTGGCTTTTCAAAAAAGTGCCAGGAGATGGATGCAACAGCAATTGTAAGCGTAATAACAACGAACGCTTCGAAAGCAACCGAACCTTTTAAATCAGGAGCATATTGGTATATTTTCCGGAAAAGCCGGACAGTTGGATGCATTGGACCGCTGTGAAAATGATTGTAAACAAAGTTGTGATAGAGATATAAGCCATAACTTATTTTTCCCAGATAAATGCTCACCGGATTTTCAAGGAAAGCCGCCATTATTCCAGTATATCCCATCACCGCTCTTCCAATAAGAAAAAAGCCGAAAACGGACGAAACCGTTCTATCCAAAACAACGAACGAGACATTAAACCTGTTATCAAAGGATTTGGACCAGAATTGAAGCAACAACCAACCTGCAAACGCAAGTAACACCGGCCACGACTTATTAAAGAGATTTACAAAAAAATCGTTCCTGTAAACTTGCAGCCAAGCCAGCAGTCCGCCGAGCGCAAACGAATCGAGACAAGAAGGCGTGCTGACATAAGTGACAATCCAGTCATCAATTGCAAAGTCGGGATTAGCGAAATAATAGTAAAAGCGAAAGGCAATGCTAAGCAAGCCCATGATGCCCAAAACCGGCACCAGCTTGTTTTTTGGGATAAAAAAGATGAGAAACGGGAAGAATAAATAGACCTGCTCTTCAACAGCCAGCGACCACAAATGATCCATGGAACCCATCCAGGTTTTGTTCCAGGCCATGTAAATGTTGGTTCCGTACAATGCGAGCCAGCCAAGCTTTTCCCTGACCGGCGGCACATTGAAAACATAGAGCAGGAAAATCGTCAGATAATAAACTGGAAAAATCCTTATCGTTCTGCGAATGAGAAACTTACTTAAATATTTTTTAAATCCGCCAGGCGTTCCGTAATTCTTTTCCTTGCTTTTTAACAGAATTCGGGAAATTAAAAAGCCGCTTAATACGAAGAAAATTGTTACGCCTGTGGCGCCAACGGGAACTGTATTTATTTCTACAAAAAGATGTTCGATAAGCACCAGCGCAATGGCAATGAATCGGATTCCATCAAGTTGGATAATGTGTCCTTGTGAATTGCTGCGCATGTTTACCAGTTTACCTTCGCTTTATTTTCCTTAGTTTCTTTTACCTGAACTTTCTGATTTTGAAATAAAATCGCTGTTTGTTCTCCTTGCACGCGCACCAATCCGACATCATAAAGTCCCTTCTTCATTTTTGAATAGGGAATTTCTGCGCGGAATCCCGGAGCAAAGTAATATTGTTTCAAAAACAGCTCTTTTCTGCTCGTATTCCTGGTTCGGGATGCAGGAAACAGATAAAATCGATTCTTTGAACTGAGCAGAATGTAGACACCGCTGTCTTGCAATCTTTGACTTGTGAATGTGCTGTTTTCAACAACATAATTGTCGTTTTCGGCTTTGAATGAACTGTTGTCGAAAAGTTCGGTCATTCCGCGCGAGTTGCCTGCGTAAGTTTGCCTGTCTGCAAGCTTAATGAGCGGAAGCAGTTTGTCGTAAAACACAGGCGTCTTTTCCACAATGTTGGCTGCAAACGAAGTGTCGGCAGGGTAGGCGAGCTCTTTGTCAGCAAAAGTCCAGTTGAACTGATCCGTTGTAAGCATTTTACGCAAATTGTACGCGTCCACCAAATGATAGTGATAACTGAAAACATTAAACAGAACGCCCAGAAACACAATGGCCGTAATGTAAGGCGATAAAAAACTGCCGCGAATGGGAATGACCAGATACAAATACGCGATGATCAGCAGCAGCACAGAATAAATTTTATAACGGCTTGTCACCAGTCCTTCCAACCCAAAACCCGCACGACTGTAAACGACGATCAATGCTGTGGCCAGTATAAAAAGAATGGTTCCCAGGCAAAATAGATCTGTAATGCGTTCAAACTTATTTGCGTATTTATTGCGAACGATGCGGAAAAGTGTCGTTGAAACAATGGAAACAGCAACCAGGAACAAAATTATCCCCAGCAGAAAACATGCTTTGAAATGATCAGCAACAGGAATTGATTCGGCAAATGAGCCCAGAAAGGCCATATAACCTTTGATCAGCTGAAAAAAGGAAGCCCGCGAAACAGGATTGGATTCGGGCTTGACATACCAATTGAAATAGCAGAAAATATAAACTGCACTTAAAATGGTCCACAATGCAAACCGCTTTCTATTTTGAGATAAGAAAAGCAGTAATGCTCCTAATGGAAGCACGAGCAAGCCATTTCCGCTGGTCAGGATCGTTATTCCTGCCAAAATCAGCGAAATGATATATGGGACCGTCTTGAAATTTATGCAAAGATAAAGCGTCCAAAGTGTCAGCGTTACGACGCCAAAGTTCTGAATCGCAGCCATTCCCCAATACATATTTTCCCAAAAGGCGAGCGTAAGCCAGAGAAAAGGAATGGGGAGGAGCGCGAAAAGTGGCTTTTTGTTCTTTTTAAGGAGTTCGTACCAAAGTGGAATAACGGCAAGCAGCAACAGATTTCCGGCTGTCATCAAATGCCGGTAATTCAACGCTCCGAAAGCTGAATAATCCAGCCAGGCGATGAGCCGTGTTGTAGAAATCCGGTGCTCGTTGTGTTGTTTGAAAAGCAACCATATCTTTTCTTTCCAGGTCGTCGCATGCGCATAATAGAGGATGAATTCTTTCAGCGCGTGGTCGTCCCACTTGGGAATGTTAATCGCATAATAATTCCAGACCGTAAAGTAAATCAGGACGGGTAGCAATAAAATCAGGCTCAGAATGACGGTTAAAGCCTTTTTTGTCATGCCGGAATCATTAATTGACCAATATGTGAAATAATGGAATCAGGGTCTAGTCCGGACAATTTTTGGTGATATCCCTGGCTGCCATAACGACTGTTTGGATAACCTTCTGCCTTTAAACTTTTGAAACTGCGTGGGAAAATGCCTTTTTCCAATAATTGAATGGAAAGTTGCTGTGCAAGTCCGCCCGTGCTAATGTGCTCTTCCGCAACAAGAATAGACGGCGCCTTTCTGATCAATTCAATCAAGTCATCATTGATCTGCAATGGGAAATGCAATGCTGTGACAACATTCACTTTTGCTGCAAGATCATCGGCCATTGAAAGGGCAGTCATGACGTTATTAGCAATCGGGCCAAGCGCAAATACTGTGATTTCAGCCGTTTCAGGAGCATGTATTATTTTAAATGACCCGCTGGCGTAGCTGTTGTCGGGCGTTGTTTTCCCCGCACCCAGGCGCAGATAAGCCGGACGGGCATCCGCAACGATCTGCTGAATGACGGACTCTACTTCATCTGCAAATGCCGGCACCCACACATTCGCATTTTGCTGGCCACTCAGACAAGCCAAATCTTCAATCGTGTGGTGACTGCTGCCCATGATTCCGTAACCATATCCGCCACCATTGCCCACAAGAAAAACGGGTAAGTTGTTAAAGCACACATCATTGCGGAACTGTTCTAGGCATCTGTAAACGATAAAAGGAGCAATGCTGTAACAAAAAACTTTATATCCTTTATGTGCAAAGCCAGCTGCAACGCCGATCATATTTTGTTCCGCAACGCCTGCATTGATAAATCGCTTTCCCATTTTGGCCTGCAAATTTTCCAATGCATTGTAGCCGAGGTCGCCAGTAATAAAAACAATAGAATCATCTTCCACTGCCAATTGCTCCATAGCGCTTGAAAATTCTTTTCTCATTCGGTTTGTATGATGATGCTGTTAAGCATTTCTAAGTAGAAATCCTGGATCAACGCCCAGTTTTAAATAAACTGCTTTCAAGAATGTCACATCCGGCTGTCTTTTCCCATTTAAAATTTGAGACAGTTTGTCAGTTGTTATCTCAAGCAAAGCTGATAATTGCTTTTGTGTAATCTTACGCTCATACATTTTGAGCTCAACCATTTCCACGACCGTCTCGGGTTTAGGCAATGGATAAAACTTCTTCTCATAGTCCTGAATTGCTTTTGCCAATTCAAGAAACTCTTTTTGTTTGTCCGTATTATCTTCAAAATTTTCCGCAATAAGGCTGTCAATTTTCTTAAAAGCCTCATTATAATCTTGTTCAGTCGAAACGCTCATAGCAATGCTTTCTAAATTATTGAAACATTGATCTTGTCATATTCACTATGCGCTCCGAACCAACGAATGTAAACTGTTCGAACGCTGAAAAATATCATTGCCACCATTCTAAATTGGTTGCCCTTGACATTGAAGACGAATCTGTTGTCTCCAACATAATCCACACTGTTGAAAACCGATTTCACTTCCATGAAATTGGCCCAATTCGAAGACTCCGTTTTGCTTGCCCATTCAGCAATTGCAATTTTAGCCTCGGGATATTTAATGCAATAGTCGTGTAAAGTCTTCTGTTTGATAATAACCATCAAGCGACAACATTGATTTGAATTTATCCAATATAATCTGAGATTTCAAAATTTGTTGAGCTTGTGTGATGGTTGAAGTTATTTACGCAATTGCTTTACCAATGTCCTGATTTCGTCTGCCGTTTTGTATGATTTTGAGCCGCGGCGAATTTTGGTTCTAATGTATTTTGGACGCTTTTTAGTTTCCTCGAAAATTTTGGCAATGTATTCTCCTAAGAATGAAATGCCGAGAATCGTAAGCCCGCCAAAGAAAACGACAAGCACAATAACCGTGCTGATTCCTTGAGGAGTGTCTCTGAAAAACACGAATTTGGCTAATATTTGCCAGATAATGCCTAAAATCGACAATCCGGTCAATGCAAAACCTGCATAACTCATTAATTCCAACGGTGCAAAACTGAATGAGAAAATCGCCTTTTTTGCCCACCAGATGTTCTTTGTCCAATTATTGGTTGAAACGCCGAACATTCTTTCTGGCCTCACATACGGAACGCCCGTTTGCTTGAAACCAACCCAGGCGCGCAATCCTCTCAAAAACTGCTCTACTTCCTGCAAATCAACCAATTCCTTGACAACCTTGCGATCAATCATTGAAAAATCACCAGCATCTCGGGGAATTGGAATGTAGCTAAGCCCCTGAAAAACTTTATAAAACGATTTGTAAAAAAAGTGAATGTGCGGCTTCATTTCCCGCTGCACGCGAACGCCATAAACGACGTCGAAACCATCCATCCATTTCTCGTAAAAAGCAGGGATGATTTCTGGCGGATCTTGTAAATCACCGTCCATCAACACAACGCAATCACCCGTTGCAATTTCCATCCCGCTCAAAAACGCCGACTGAGAACCGAAATTTCTTGAATGACTTATTCCAACAACATTCGGATCCTTATCGCAGATTTTATTAATCACTTCCTCCTGATTATCAGGCGAATTGTCATTTACAAAAATAATCTCATAACGCACTTTCAGATCATTAAAAGTCTTCACAAGACGCTCATACATGAAAGGAATCGCCTGCGCATCTTTATAACAAGCAATAATTGCAGTAATGATCGGGTTCAGTTTCGGATTCTCAAAGGCAGGAATGACGCGGTCCTCATATTTAATTTGCGCTTGCCAGTCGCTGTATTTCGACAGTCCAGTTTCCAGCGGAGTTTTAGCTTTCCAGCCGAAATCTTGCTCAAATGCGCTTGGATCTCCAAACCATTCAGCCAAATCCCATTTCCGGTTGGACATGCTGCCCCACTGCGGCTCTTGCGCAATGGCAAAGGTCTTTCTGGAAGTTTCAACAAGGCTGCCCATCGTGGTTTTGCGACCTGTTGCGATGTTGTAAGATTTGCCGGAAGTTTCCTTGCTGATTTTCAATGCAGCATCCAGAAACGCTTCTACGCAATCCTCTATAAAAACAAAGTCACGGCTTATATCAGGCGAAACTAGCGACGGAAGCTGCTTTTTTCTCGCATTTTCAATCAGTTTCGGGATCAGCCTGTCAGGCTCTTCCCAATATCCGTAAATGGAGTAAAGCCTCAGGTTCAATGTTTTAAGATTGAAAACCTTGGCATAATATTCGAGCAAATAAGCTGCTGAAACCTTGGAAACAGCGTAATGACTGTTCGGTTCTACGCGATCCGTTTCTTTGGGCGATGTGCAATTGAAGCCATATTCTGAGCTGCTCCCGGCGTGAATGTAAACCATTTCGGTCGAGCAGTTTTGCAAAATATTGACCGTCCCGATCACATTGGTTTCGTAAGTCAGGTTGACATTATTCTGCTTGCTGTAAGCTCCGTAAGCAGCAAGGTTGAAAATGGTCAGCGGCTTATATTTCTCAAAAACCTCCTGAACAGAATTGTGGGAAAGGATATCGCAATGGACAATGTTCTCAAAAGGCACATTCAGCAATTTCAATCGCCAAGCCTTTGTTGCATCGTGTGTCAATGCGTAACAGTCCTTGCGGATCTTAAAAATTTCGTTGAATAGATTAGCACCGATAAAGCCGCTTGCACCAAAAACAAAAACAGGCCCTTTTAAACTTTCTATTTTATCGCGGAAAACCGGCAATTGGTCAAGCATTCGTCAATTCATTAAAGTAGCGTTCCTTTACTTCCAGCGTGGCTTGCTCGTATTGGTCTTTGTTCATTGGTAAATAATGCCACTCTAATTTATTCTCCATGTAGGACACTCCTTTGCCCTTTACAGTGTTTGCGATAATTGCCTTAGGAAGTCCGTTTTTATGCGTTTTTAATTCGTCGATCGCCAGACTAATAGCACTAATGTCGTGACCATCAACCTCTATGGTTTCAAAACCGATCGCATTCCATTTTTCCACAGAAGCAGTTTCTCCTAAAACCTTGTCCGTAGAACCAAAACCTTGCAAACCATTTTTATCAATGATCATGAAAAGGTTGTCCAGCTGATTTTGAATTGCGTAATGTGCTGCTTCCCAGGTTGTTCCTTCATTTGTTTCACCATCTGAAAGCAATGCGAACGAATAAGTTTCTTCGCCGCTCACCTTTGCCGCATGGGCAATGCCGGTTGCGATGGGCAAGCCGTGACCCAATGAGCCGGTAGCGAAAGGAATTCCCTTATATTGTCTTGGAGCAGGGTGGGCTGGGAGCGATGTCCCGTCGAGGTAAAAAGTGTCCAGTTCTTCGTCTGTGATCTCGCCTGCTACATTCAGGCACGCGTAAAGCGCAGCTGCGGCGTGGCCTTTGGATAAAATGAAGGTGTCTTCCTCTGATTTTTGCAAGAAAAGGACCGCGATCATCAGGTCGATACAGCTTAACGAGCAGCCGATATGACCGGCGTTGGCTTTATGGTAAAGGCCCAATATTTTAAGCCGAAGTTCTCCGCTTATCTGTTTTGGGTCGTTCAATATCTCTTCTGCGGTCATGCCTGTGTATATGTCGATATTAAGAAAATCTCACGAAATAAAGGGCTAATCTTCGATTTTGCGTTTGCAATATACGAAATCTTATTTGTCGGCTTTTGCAAACCGGACACATTGCTTATTCCAATCCGTAACGTAGTCCTTTCAGTTTCTTGATCACAATCGGTTCTGCCTTACCTGCTTTTTTTAGCAAAATATGTGTGGTTTGCGTCGTATCCATTACCTGGACATATTTTGCGTCTTTTGGCAAATATAAATTCGTAACCTGCGCATCCTGAACCGAATAGGGCAGGAATGTGCGATCCATTTCTGACAAAATCTCGTAACGGGAAGCCGGATAAAGAATCGTGTCGCCCGACTGATAAAGCGCCTTGATCTTTTCGGCAGCTTCCAGATAAGGATTCGGCTGTCGTGGATTGGAAAAATAGCCATATTTAGGTGACCGGTCCTCGTACAATTCAACAAGCCTCACGGAAACAAAATAGAGCTGGCAAGCCAAACCAATGAAAACCAGCGCCCTGAACTCAACCCGGATCGTATTATAATATTGTAATAAAAGGCTTAAAAGAATGATCACATAAGGAAACGAGAAGCCCGAATAGCGCTGCATTAAACCATACGTGTGCCCGTTTTTAAACGACATTAAAATTAAAAAGAAGGTTGGAAAAAGCGCCATGATGTAAATCATCCAAAGACGCTTTTTTTGCTGATTATCAGCTTTTCTGTGGACGTCTGGTATGAACGAGAGAGCAAAAATGCTGATCGAGAAAATGACGAACTGCAATTTGTGATTGTTATAAAAAACAGCCCCCAGCAGCACCAATAGGAATGGAATCGCCATTTTCAAACTTTCCGGGATCTTGAAATAATTGCGGAAGCGATAAAAAATGATCAGTAAAATGCCAATGAAAAGTGAAGCCAGCACATTTTTCTTTCCTGCCAATGCATCGGTAAGGCCATTGGTAAAAATGACCAGATCCGCAAAAATGGGTAACGATTTGGTGAAAACATTGCCAAGCGTCGCCGGCAGAATTACGCCAAACGGATTGTCGTAAGGCTTCGTTTCAGCCATTCTGCGATACAAATCTGCCTGATAATTTAGCGTGTACAAAGTGTAAATGCCACCTCCGAAAAGCATCCACCAAGTCACTGGTGACAGCGCTACGGCAGCCGAAACGGCCATTTTGATCCAGCCTTTGATCGTCCTGAGGAAAAGCAATGCGTATGCCGCATGGGCCACCAAAACAGCGATTGTCAGAAAGTGAGACATTAAACCCAGTCCTGCTGCAATAATGTAACCAATGTAAAGACCCGCGGTTTTGCGCCGACTGCTTTCATTTTCGACAATTTGTAAAAAGAAATAAGTCGCAAGCAAGGTTAAGAAGAAAGTCAGCGAATAACTGCGCGCCTGATGGCTGTAACCGATAAAAAACGGCTCAATGGCGACAATGGCGGATGCAATCAAACCGGTGTTAACGCTGAAAAAACGCCTCGCAAAAAGATAGGTTAATCCGATGATGAGCACGCTGAAAACAACAGAAAGAAACCTTATTGAAAAATCGGTCAGGCCGAAAATCTCGATCCAGTTATGCAACAGCAAATAATAAAACGGGCTGTTTCCAATGTCGCTGCGGTTATTTGCTTCGTAATAATCTTCAATGGTTTTGGGTGCCCAAAACTCTGCCGGCGTAAAAGCGCGTGGATAATAAGTCTCATTATAGGTAAATGACCGCAAGACTCTTGGTGGTCGGAGACTAAATTCAGGCGTTTTCCAGAAATCAGAGCCAGAAACTTTTAGCTTGGAAAAGACTTCCTTTTGATTAGCACCTTCCAGAACAACTCCCTGACTGATCACCAATGTGCTCCTTTCATCGAAAAAGATGCTGTAACGATCCAGGCGATAGACTCTTAACGCGATTCCCGCAATGATAATGACGGCGAAAATGAGCCAGGTTTTCAGGGTTTCGTTCGTGCGGATTGGAGACATTTAAGAAAATTGACGTGCGCTGATATTCCGATTTTCGCCAACAAGATTGAGACGAAACAGATTGAGTTGCCGCGAAATTAAGCAAATTTCCCTTTATAGGATATTTTTTAGATTTTAAGAATTGTAAACTCGACCCTCCGGTTCTTCTGGCGGGTCTGTTCTGTCAGGTTGCTGGCGATCGGTTTGGCTGGCCCCCAGGCCTTGGTTTGGATCCTTTTGGCTACAATTCCTTTGGATAAGAGATACTTTTTAACCTGCTGCACGCGGTCCTCGGCGAGCTTAACATTTTTCTGTACTTCTCCCTGATTGTCAGTGTGTCCTTCCAGTAAGATTTCCATTTCCGGATATTCTGTCATTGCCTTCACAATCCGGTCCAGTTCGGCATAAGATGAGCGGATCACTTCCGCGCTGCTTTGTGCAAACATTGTGCTGCTCAGCCTGATTTGCTGACCCGCTTTGATCGGTGTTAAATAGAGATCTTTTCTGATAGTTTTGAGCGTGCTGTCCAGCGAAAGATTAATCTCCTCCGTGAAGGGGAAATAGCCTTTTTCAGAAGCCGTAATGCGGTAAATTTCTTTCAGCGGCAGAATAATGCGATACTCGCCCGTTTCCGGATCAAATGTTGCTTTTGTAAAAACCTCATTGTTCTTTTTAAATTCCGCAATAAGATCGGATCGCAAAGGTTTGTTGGTTTCCGCCTCCATAATGTTCCCCGTGACGATTGCAACCGGGTCCGGACGCAACTCGGGCGTGAGCCTTA
This sequence comes from Dyadobacter sp. CY326, assembly GCF_021390515.1. Lineage (GTDB taxonomy): Bacteria > Bacteroidota > Bacteroidia > Cytophagales > Spirosomataceae > Dyadobacter. The sequence goes on along the minus strand of NZ_JAJUXI010000007.1, from coordinate 266,051 downwards.
CGCGAAAAATATCTTCCTGACCTACAACTTTTTCACTCGCGCTGAAATACGCATAATCGCCCGTCGCGGGAATGTTAATGTAAGCGTCCCAAAGCGAAGTGTTAATTGCCGGACCCAGATTTTCGGGTTGTGACCAATTGATCCACGTATCGTCGAGACGTCTTGTTACAAATAAATCGCCGTCGCCATAACCACTGTGGCCTTGCGATGAGAAATATAACGTCTTGTTATCCAATGCTAAAAACGGTGTTCCTTCATAATCTGCGGTGTTAATAACATTGCCCAGATGCCGCGGTTCGGACCAGGTGTCATCCGACTGTAAAAATGAAACATACAAATCCTTTTTTCCCTCAGTGTCACTGCGTTGCACGGAAATGATCATCACATTCCCATAAGGCGAAACGGTGGTTTCCATGCTTTCAGCCTCGCCTTTCTGGTTTGCATTATAGTTTTCGCGCAGGTTATTGATTCTGTATTCTTTCGGAAATGTCCACCCGGTTTTGGTTTGAAAGGAACGCGACAAGCCCAGTTCCATGGTTCCGTCCGGGCGATAAATGTTGATCACATAAATCGTTTTACCATCCGCAGAAATACTTGTTATGGCATTGTCACCGAAATTATTGATCGGCGGCCCCAGATTGACGGCCGGCCCCCAAACATTCTTTTCACTCAATGTCGAAAACCAAATGTCCTGCGATTTAGGCGAACCGACATTCCCCACGAAATTGCTTCGTGTAAAATAAAGCGTCTTGCCATCAGGCGAAATAATCGGCGCAACTTCCTGGCCGGTGCTGTTAATGGCCGCGCCCATATTTTCGCGCTTTGTGGTGGTTAGCGGCCCTTTCGCAACATTAATGACGGCTTCGACTGGCTTAACGCCATCTGAGATCGCGATGGCATCTACCTGGTTGAAACCCGAAACTTTGGAAGGTTGCATCACGATTTTTATCGCATTAGCAAGCAGATTTTGCTGTTTTGGAAAAATACGGAGCATTCGTCCCTTGACAGAAAGCTGCGTCGCGGGCGTTTCCGAAATCAGAAATTCCTTTCCGGATTCATCATATGCATACACCCGCGCAATGGCGCCGGGATTAAAGTTTTCCGCGATTGCGACTTGTTTCAGTGATATTGTTTTTTCAAAACCAACTTTAATCCATTCTTCATTTCGGCCGTCAGCTTCTGCGGGCGACCATGCGCAAGGGCTGTTGCCAAAATCAGGAAGCTTGTTGGGAATGCCCAAAATTTGTTTTGAACGGAATGCATGGCCATACTGCGCCGGCCTGTATTCGGAGGAATAGCCCAGCACCTTATTGGCCCACAAAATCTGCTGACAGAATGCCTCGTCCGCAAAAATTGTCAAAAACAGAAGGAACGCCTTGATTAGTATACTTTTAGTCATGGATGCAATCCTGGTAAACCTTATTTTTTTGCGCCGATCAACAGAATCCAGTCCCAGCCGGGTTGTGAATCTGGTGGCTGGACAACGGCTTCTGGTGCAGCCTTGAATTCTCCGCCCGGCCACCTTTTCCCAGTTCGCGGACTATACCAAACAGCCGCAAAAGTTGTTCCATTCAAATAATTCAAATTCAGTTTAACGGGCCGGGATTCGGGGAGATAAAGCATCGACATTCTCTTGTTTGACAACGAAACAATGCCAATTTCGGCTTTGTCAGCAGAGTCGGGCAAGAGTTCGGGCACATTTTCCGGCTGCATGTATTCCCACGGAATGCCTTTCAAAATCTTTACCAGCTCATGAATGTATTCCGCGCCGTCCTTATTAATGTTGACTTTCCATGTCGGGTTAAAATTCTTGATCGTGCTCATGTGACAAAACCCCGCCGCAGCGCTCATAATGGATTGATAAGCCTGATTGCGGATTAGCACGGATTGGTCTGTAATCTCTTTTGGGAACTCTGAATTAGCAATCAAAAAGGGTCTTAATGCTGCTTCAGCGGAGTTTTTCTGCCAGTTCGCCAAAGCAGCATATTCGGCTGGCGTCACTGTCGAATCGGGAATGATGAATTTTAGGTCCGAACGAACGGCCGAGCTGTCATTGACGCTCGTCGGAGAGCACGTGCTTAATGATGCGAGAATCTGACCTCCGGAAGCCGAGCGTATGCCGTCTGCAATAGCCTCAAATTGAGCCGCCGTTTGATATTCTTCTTCGCTTACAATCCATATAATGTTGTCATATTTTGCAAATTGCTTGCCCACAAAAGCGCCGTAATTTTTCCAAACTGCCGGGTCCTGCGCGTCAAAAAGTGCATTCCAGCTTTTTCGAGAAACCACCATTCCCACGACCAGATCACGCTCTTTTGCCGCGGCAATGATCTTTTCAAAATAATCAAAATAGACTTTATTGGGTTTTGAAAGGTCGTTGTCCAGAAAGGGAAGGGCCTTATTAAAATTGCGCTGATTGGGCAATGCAGGCAAAAGCTGCACGAGGAATGTGTTGAAAGACTGCGCCTTACGGATGTCCATATATTGCACAGCCTCGTTGTGACTGAGCTTACGAAGCATTTGCCAGGCCACATCAGCAACCATCAAAAAAGGGACGCCATTGTTGTCCGTAATGTGACGGCCGTTCGGGCTGATTTTCAATGGAAATTTAGGAACAGCAATCTGGCTCGGCTGCGGAATGTTGATAGCAGCAAGACAAGTTGCAGCCAAGACGCTGAAAATGAAGTATCTAAACCACTTCATGGTTTGTGTCTGGAAACTTTTTCTAACATATAATTGGTGTTCCAGAGTCTGGAAAAATCAGCTGTTTTTTAGATCTGCAATGGTTTTGGAGGGGTTTTCCGAACTGAAAACGAAACTTCCCGCAACCAAAATGTTGACACCTTCGCGGATCAACAGTGGCGCATTGTCAAGATTAACGCCGCCATCCACCTCAATCTTGAATGTATAGCCAAATTTTTCTTTCAGGCTCTGCAACCTGGCAATTTTCTGATAAGTGTGTTGAATAAATTTTTGCCCCCCGAAACCCGGATTAACGGACATGATCAAAACCAGCGAAAGGTCACCCAGAATCTCCGAAAGCACTTCCACGGGCGTGTGCGGGTTCAATGCGACGCCGGGCAGCACGTCAAGTTCTTTAATGTGCTGCACTGTTCTGTGCAAATGCGGACAAGCTTCATAATGCACGGTCAATCCGGCTGCCCCGGCTTTTTTAAACGATTCGAAATAGCGATCAGGCTGTTCGATCATCAAATGCACGTCCAATGGTTTGGTCGCATGCTTGTTAATCGCCTCGCAAACAGGGATTCCGAAAGAAATATTGGGCACAAACATGCCGTCCATTACGTCAACGTGAATATAATCAGCGGGACTTGCATTGAGCATTTCAATGTCGCGCTGCAAGTTTGCAAAGTCGGCAGCAAGTATAGAAGGAGCAATTTCAGCCATGAATGTTATCAAAATATGAATGTAGGCCGAAATTAAGGAAGTTGTCCCCGATTTCAAATGTTGCAACTTCCCCAAGCATTCACCACGACTGCACCTTTCGAATGGATTCAGGCAGAAACTAAAATATAATGCTAAGCTTGAATGCTAAATCATGGAATAATGGTGAACTAACGACATCATTTTCCTCTAACAAAGCATGAAGTTCGTATCGGCCATCCGCAAGCGTGTAAATTTCTAAAATTCGTTTTTCGGGTTTTAAAAGCCAGTATTCCTGCACGCCGTAACGCTCATAAATTTCTTTCTTGACGACCGTGTCCATCTTGACCGTGCTCTGTGACACGATTTCAACCACCATATCGGGAACACCCCTGATCCAGTCTTGCACAATGTCTTTCTTCTCTTTTGAGATAAAAATAAGGTCTGGCTGCAAACGGTTATAATCTTCTTCGAAAATTACGTCCATCGGGGCGTTCCAAACCTCACCAAGATCATGATCATTAGCATAGTCTTCTAAAACCCTTTGCAATTTGCGGGATGCTTTCTGGTGTGGCGTCTTTGGGCTAGGAGACATGATTTCCTCCCCGTTTATGATCTGACTCAGATCCCAGTCCTGCCAAATGATTGTTTCTGTGCTTTTCATGTGCATAGCTTGTTTTTACGAAAATAATCAAATTTTTTAAGAGATTCATTTAGTGTTGTTTTGATAAAATCAGTATGTCAATTCGGTTCTTTTTCTGTTGATACGCGTAATTCAGAAAAAGTAACGGGAAGCCGTCCAGCATTTGAAATCGGCGCGAACGCTTCTTAAATTTGACCTCCATCCCCTTACAGCCGCCTTAACATGGATCCACAACAGCAAATACAGGAACTCGCAGAAAAACTGCAGCATTATAATTATCGCTATTATCAGGACAATGTTTCGGAAGTGTCGGATTTTGAATTTGACCAGCTGCTGAAAAAATTAAAAGCGCTTGAAGATCAACATCCGGAGTTGCGGCTGGATGATTCGCCGACGCTGCGTGTAGGCGGGACGATTACAAAGAATTTCAACACCGTTTATCACCGTTATCCGATGCTGTCATTGGATAACACATATAACGAACAGGAGCTGCGGAATTTTGACGACCGCGTGCGGCGCGGATTGAATGGAGAGGCCTATGAATACATTTGCGAGCTGAAATTTGATGGAATTTCGCTCAGCTTCACATACGAAAACGGCATGCTCGTGCGCGGTGTGACGCGGGGCGACGGCACGCGAGGCGATGAAATCACACATAATGTAAAAACTATCCGGTCATTGCCATTGCGTGTAAAGGCCGAGAATGTGCCGCCCGTATTTGAGATCCGCGGCGAAGGTTTTATGCCGCTTACTTCATTTCAAAAGCTGAATGAAGAAATGGAGACTCTTGGTGAAAATCAATATGCTAACCCAAGAAACGCGGCTTCCGGATCATTCAAATTGCAGGATTCTGCGGAAACCGCCAGGCGCGGACTCGACTGCTATCTTTACTCATTTTTAACCGACACAGAATTTTTCAAAAGTCATGAGGAAAGCTTGCTGGGACTGAAATCGTGGGGTTTTAATGTGTCGCCCGGCTGGAAAAAAGTGCAGACGATTGACGAGGTCCTCGAATTTATTCATGAATGGGAAGATAAGCGCCTGACGCTTCCATTGGCAACAGACGGAATAGTGATCAAAATCAATTCGTTCGAGCAGCAGCGCGAGCTTGGTTTTACGGCTAAGAGCCCGCGTTGGGCCATTTCATTTAAATATAAGGCGGAAAACAAGCCAGCAGTTTTACGCATGGTGACTTACCAGGTCGGCCGCACGGGAGCGATTACGCCGGTCGCCAACCTTTGCGATGTTACAGAACGTGCATTGCCCTATAATCAGGTGAAAGGCGTGCATCTTTCGGGGACGCGTGTCAAGCGCGCAACATTGCATAACGCCAATGAAGTGCTAAGACTGGGACTTGAAGTGGGTGACACGGTGTTTGTCGAAAAAAGCGGCGAAATTATTCCTAAGATAACCGGCGTCGACATTTCGCAACGCGAAAATTATCCAACCGAGCCGCTTATTTTCCCAACACATTGTCCCGAATGCGGCTCAGAACTGCAACGTAATGAGGGGGAAGTTGCCTTTTTCTGCCCCAACGACAGCCATTGCCCGCCGCAGCTCAAAGGCCGGATCGAACATTTCATTCACCGAAAAGCGATGAACATTGAAAGTTTGGGAGAAGGAAAAATTGAGTTGCTTTTCGATCTCGGACTTGTGCGCACGCCAGCGGATTTGTACGATTTGAATGAAAAAACATTGCTGGGTCTCGAAAAGAACATTTTGAATGAGGAAACTGGAAAAGTTAAGAAAATCAGCTTTCGCGAAAAAACGGTTGAGAATATTTTGAATGGCATTGCATTGTCAAAAACAGTCCCTTTCAAAAATGTGCTTTTTGCGCTTGGAATTCGGTTTGTGGGTGCAACGGTGGCCGAAAAGCTGGCTGCTTATTTCAAGTCGATGAATGCGTTGCGGTTGGCAACTTATGATCAGCTGATTGCCGTTCCCGAGATCGGAGGGAGGATAGCATTAAGCATTGCTTCATACTTTGATGTGCCCGAGAATCAGCAGCTTGTTGAGCGATTGCAGGCAGCCGGTATCCAAATGGAAAGCGACGAAAAGCCCGTTGAACTTGAAAGTGACTTGCTGGAAGGCAAAACTTTTGTGATTTCAGGTGTATTTGAAAACTTTGAAAGAGACGATCTTAAAATGAAAATCGAGGTCAATGGAGGGCGTGTGCTTAGCGGCGTTTCGGGCAAACTGAATTATCTTTTGGCAGGTGCTAACATGGGCCCAGCCAAGCTTGATAAAGCAAGAAAGCTGGGTGTCACGATTCTTGGTGAGGAAGAATTTTTGGCGATGATTGAGAATAAATAGAGAAAAACGGCCTAGAAAGCTAACTTTGTGTTTTGAAATCTAACAATTATATAGGTAAATAATGCCATTGGACCAACGTTTCAAAGGAGTAGGGGCGGCGCTGATTACACCTTTTGATGAGCAAAATCAAATCGATTATCCCGGATTAAAAAGACTGATCGACCTCGTTTCCGAAGGTGGCTCCGATTTCCTTGTCGTTCAAGGCACAACAGGAGAGTCGCCCACTGTAACTTCCCGGGAAAAGCTTGAAATTCTGGCATTTACGATTAAGAATAACCCCAAGTCGCTTCCCATTGTTTACGGTCTGGGTGGCAACGATACGCAATCTGTTCTGGACTCTATTGCAGAAACCGATTTTACAGGAGTTGATGCGATTCTTTCTGTTTGTCCTTACTATAATAAACCGACTCAGGATGGCATAATTGCACATTTTACCGCCATTGCTGACGCTTCTCCTGTTCCTGTCTTGCTATATAATGTGCCTGGTCGGACTGTTGTTAATATGAAGCCGGACACTATTGTGAAACTGTCTCAGCATGCCAATATCATTGGAATAAAAGACGCCGGCGGATCAATTGAGCAAAGCATGGAGCTTGCTTCACGTGTTCCGGACGATTTTCTGCTGCTTTCGGGTGACGATAATCTCGTAACAACAATGGTGAGCGTGGGCTGGCATGGCGTTATTTCCGTGATTGCCAATGCATTTCCAAAAGAATTTGGTGAACTTACCTGGCATGCTTTGGAAGGTCGTTTCAAGGAAGCGGCCAGATTGCAGCTTGCATTTCTGGAATTTGACACTTTGTTATACATTGAATCTAATCCGGTTGGCATTAAAAAATGTCTTGAAATCAAAGGCATTTGCAGTTCTGCCGTAAGGTTGCCGCTGTTGAAAGCTTCGGATGAATTGGGCGAGAAGTTGCAAAAAGCAATGGTTCGCGAAGGATTTATTTAATCAAAAATGATAACCTTTTATCCCGGCCCTTCCAAAGTGTACCACGAGGTTGGGCAGTATTTGCAGGAAGCGGTCGAAAGCGGCATTATCAGCGCCAATCACAGAAGCGCGGGTTTCATGCAAATGCTCGAACACGCCATCACCGGTCTGAAAACCAAGCTGAATGTGCCCGATGAATATGAGGTTTATTTCGTTTCATCGGCTACGGAATGTTGGGAAATCATTGCTGAAAACCTGATTTCGGAGGGCAGTTTGCACATTTACAATGGTGCATTTGGCGAGAAATGGATGGAATACACGCAAAAGCTGACGGGTTCCGCCAGGTCTTTTGAATTTCAAACCAATGAAACGCCGGTCCTGAATGCAGATATTCAAGTTTCTGCTAACGATGTAATTTGCGTTACACACAATGAAACTTCCAACGGAACAGCACTTTCGTCTGCATTTCTAAGCACATTACGTGCGAATTTTGACAACATTATCGCCGTTGATGCCACATCTTCCATGGCTGGCGTAATGCTTCCCTGGCAAAGCGCCGACGTTTGGTATGGATCGGTTCAAAAGTGTTTTGGGTTGCCAGCGGGAATGGGCGTGATGATCGTTTCACCAAAAGCAGTTGAACGCGCGTTAGCGATCGGCAATCGGTCACATTACAACAGTTTACTCTTTATCCGCGACAATTTTCTCAAATTCCAGACGCCCTACACGCCCAACACATTAGGCATTTACCTTATGGACAGGGTGATGGACCAAGTTGCGCCGATTGAACATATTGCGCAGGAAACGCGGGAAAGAGCACAGGATTGGTATTCATTTTTGCCCCAAAATTGCTATGCGCTTTTGGTCGAAAACGAGTCAGTTCGGTCTGAAACAGTTGTTGCCGTTCAGGATTCGAAAGAGCGCATTGCGGCCATCAAAAAAGCAGCATTCCAGGAAGGCATCGTGTTGGGAAACGGTTATGGAAAGGACAAGGAAACCAGTTTTCGCATTGCCAACTTCCCGGCAATTACCAAAAATGAAATCAAAACATTGAAGGAATTTCTTCTTTCATTCACCTCAAAATAGCGAATGAGTAGTAATAGGGGCGTTTTGCTTTATTAACTAAATATTAACTCACTCCCGCAGTATCAAGTTGTGCGATTAGACATATTAAAACAATATCAGGCCCAAACCAAGTGTCTGGTCGCTCTGGATTCCATTATTTTCGGCTTTGACGGTGAAGAATTAAAATTGTTACTGGTCAAAAGAGGAATTGAAGATGAGCATCATACGTGGTCTTTGATGGGTGGATGGGTGCAGCCGGACGAAAGCCTCGAAGGCGCATCATCACGCATTCTTTTTGAGCTTACCAATCTTACAGACATTTACCTCGAACAGCTGCACACATTTGGAAGCCCGCAGCGCGATCCGGTCGAAAGGACGGTTTCAGTGGCATATTTCGCATTAATTAATGTGGAAGATTACGACCATAAGCTTTCCAAAAACTTTGAAGCGCAATGGTTCCCGATCCAGGAATTGCCGAAATTACTTTTCGACCACGGCGCAATGGTGGAAATGGCCATTCAGCATTTGCGTTACAAAGCTTCACAGCATCCCATCGGATTTGAACTGCTTCCTGAAAAATTCACGATTCCGCAATTGCAAAAGCTTTACGAAGCGATTTTCGGAACGGAGCTCGACAAGCGTAATTTTTCCCGTAAACTCCTTTCAACCAATCTGTTGGTTAAGCTGGAAGAGAAACAAAAAGGCTTTTCAAAGAAAGGTGCTTTCTTCTATAAAATTGATGAGGAGAAATATAAAAAGCAGTTCAATACATTCCTGAACTTCCTGCCCGGAAGCGCTAATTGACGCGCTAATTTTGATTCGAATCGCATTAAGGGTTGTGTAAGCAGTGGGTTTTAAGCAACTTTGCGGGCAGATCACCAGGCCCGACCCCATGTTTAATTTTAAGGAAATCGTTTCCGTCACACTCATTCTTTTCTCGGTTATCGACATCCTGGGTTCGCTGCCATTGATTGTTGATTTTCGCAGAAAGCTGGGCAAAATCGAATCGGAAAAAGCCACTTTGGCGGCGGGCTTTATAATGGTCATTTTTCTGTTTTTGGGAGAAAGATTACTGAGCCTTTTCGGCGTTGATGTCGCTTCATTTGCCATAGCGGGTGCGATAATCCTGTTTTTATTAGGTCTCGAAATGATCCTTGGACGCAATATTTTCAAGCATGACAACATGGATGTCGGCGTCGCTTCTATTGTTCCCATCGCATTCCCGCTCATTGCCGGCGCCGCTACGATGACCACATTGCTTTCCCTGCGTTCCGCTTATCAAACGCAGAATATTCTGGTCGGCATCATGCTCAATCTGTTCTTTGTTTATCTGGTTCTGAAATCTTCAAACTGGCTCGAAAGAAAACTCGGGCAGGGCGGAACGGACATTTTAAGGAAAGTTTTCGGGATTATTTTGCTAGCCATCGCGATCAAATTATTCAAGACAAATCTCTCCATGTGAGGTTTTTACATTCATTTACAAAAATTAATTTAACTAAATAAAAATGCAACAATTGGACAGCCTTAACCAGGTCGCTGAATTCCATAAAACTTTTAAACACCCAATTCTGGAAGCGCCTGCAATTCCATCCGAGGAGCGCAGCAGATTGCGGGTTGCTTTGCTGGCAGAGGAATTGAAAGAATTGGAAGTTGCCATTTTGGAGAAGGACATTGTAGAAATCGCCGACGCGCTTTGCGATCTGCAGTATGTGTTGTCGGGCGCGGTTTTAGAGTTCGGATTAGGCGAAAAGTTCAGGGCTTTGTTTGATGAAGTGCAGCGTTCGAATATGTCGAAGGCATGTCTCAGCATTGACGAAGCCGAAGCGACCGTTGCGCATTATCAGGCCAAGGGAACCGAATGCTATTTCAAGGAAGACAATGGCAAATATCTCGTTTACCGCACAGCAGATGACAAAACGCTCAAAAATATCAATTATTCACCTGCTGATCTCGCGTCGCTTTTAAATTGATCTAAGATTCCAAATCACCCGCATATGACATCCGTTCTGGAACGTTTTCTTCGCTACGTAAAAATTGATACGCAATCAGATCCCAATTCTGAAAGCTTCCCAAGCACTGCAAAACAGCGCGATCTGAGCAATCAATTGGTTGTGGAGCTTCTCGAAATGGGTGTCGAAGATGCGCATTTGGATGAGCATGGCTATGTTTATGCAACCATTCCGTCCAATTCTTCCAAAACGGACATTCCAGTGATATGCTTTTGCTCGCACGTGGACACGTCGCCGGACGTTTCAGGGGCGCATGTGAACCCCATTGTGCATGAAAACTGGGATGGGTCAGACATTGTGCTGCCCGATGATCACACGCAAGTTTTGCGCATAGGCGAATTGCATGATCTTGACAAACAGATTGGTAACGACATTGTAACTGCCAGCGGGACCACGCTTTTAGGTGCAGATAATAAAGCGGGCGTTGCCGAAATCATGGCCGCAGCAGAATATTTAGTGCATCATCCCGAAATCAAGCATGGCGCAATCCGGATTCTCTTTACACCCGATGAAGAAGTTGGCAGAGGAACCGAGCAAGTGAATATGGCCAAGCTTGCAGCAGATTTTGGTTACACGGTTGACGGTGAGGCAGTAGGCACATTGGAAGACGAAACTTTTTCAGCCGACGGTGTCAAAATCATCATTCACGGCGTCAGCACGCATCCTGGCTATGCTTTGGGCAAGCTCGAAAATGCATTGAAAATTGCAGGAGAAATCCTTGCTGCATTGCCCAAAGATGCTTTATCGCCTGAAACAACGGAAGGAAAACAAGGTTTTATCCACCCGGTCCAAATTGAGGGAATTCAGGAAATAACAACATTAGGCTTTATTGTAAGGGATTTCACGGTCGCAGGGCTGCATGAAAAAGAGGCGCTGTTGCAGGGGATTGTCGACAAAGTGCTCGCTAATTACCCAAACTCAACAGCGGAAGTCATTATAACACAACAATATCGCAACATGAAGGAAGTGCTGGATCAATATCCGCAGGTTCTCGAAAATGCGGTTCTGGCAATGGAAAGAGCAGGTTTACAGCCAATCCAGCGCAGCATAAGAGGCGGAACTGACGGTTCAAGGCTGTCATTCATGGGCTTGCCCTGCCCCAACATTTTCGCAGGCGAACACGCCTTCCACTCTAAACTAGAATGGGTCTCGGTCCAAGACATGGAAAAAGCGGTAGAGGTGATCGTAAACCTAGCCCAGATCTGGGAAGAAAAAGCATAAGACCAAATCATTAAATATAAACAAGCAATCGACATTAGTCATTCACTCATTCACTCATTCAAAATTAAAAACCGCCCCATGGCTAAAAAGACAAAATACTATGTCGTGTGGCAAGGCAGGAAAACGGGCGTTTTTACGGATTGGAAAGAATGTGAGTCGCAGATAAAGGGTTTTGAGGATGCCCGATACAAATCCTTCGAGTCCATAGAAGAAGCAGAAGCCGCCATTCAGCGCAATTATTGGGAATTTGTAGCCAAAAAGGAAAACAAACCAGTCCTGGCAAAAGAGATTCCAGCCAAGATTGGCAAACCACTGAAAAACAGCATTGCCGTCGATGCAGCGTGGAACACGGCATCTGGCGACATGGAATATCAGGGCATTTATTATGCGACTGGTGAGCGGATATTTCTGCAAGGACCGTTCAAAGATGCCACAAATAACATTGGCGAATTTCTGGCCATCGTTCACGCTTTGGCTTATTTGCAAAAAAAAGAAAGCGACTTGCCCATTTATAGCGATTCGCGAACAGCGATTGCCTGGATCAAGAAAAAGCATGCGAACACAAAACTGGCCTTGACGCCACGTAATAAGCCTGTTTTCGAAATGTTACAACGCGCGGAACGCTGGCTTGCGGCAAACAAGTTTCCAAATAAAATCCTGAAATGGGAAACCGAATACTGGGGTGAAAATCCGGCTGACTTTGGTAGAAAATAGAACGGTTATGGCTAGAAATTCCTCCTTTCGCTTCAAAAATTTTACGGTGCAGCAAGACAAATGCGCCATGAAAGTGTGCACGGATGCCTGCGTGCTCGGCGCCTGGGCCGACGTGTCGGACGCTGACCACATTCTGGACATTGGGGCGGGCACGGGCTTGCTGTCATTAATGGTTGCGCAGCGAAATTCCTATGGCATTATTGACGCCGTTGAAATCGATGCCGAAGCATTTTATCAGGCCGGAGAGAATGTTGAAAACAGTCCCTTTCATGAACGGATCAGGCTTTTTCACTCTGCTGTTCAGGAGTTTACGTCCGAGCACAAATATGATGTCATTGTCACCAATCCGCCTTTTTTTCAGTCCGACCTGCTTTCGCCCATTGACAAAAAGAACATTGCGCACCACGCCAAATCCCTAGATTTTGCAGAATTGCTGACCGCCATTGACAGGCTTTTGTCCGACACTGGAAAGTTCAACATTCTTTTTCCAATTGACGAAGGACAACAATTTTTAAAAAAAGCATTAGAATCCGGCTGGGTTTTGAGCAGAAAACTCACATTGTTTCATCACGAAGGCAAAAAAGCATTTCGCCTTGTAATGACATTCCAGCGCTCGGAACTGATTCATAATAAGCATATTGAAGAGGAAATCTGCATTTACGAGCCGGATGGAACCACTTATAATCAGTCGTTCAGGGATTTGCTGAAAGATTTTTATATGATATTTTGATCGGGAAAAATACGAACTTTACCCGGTGACCCCGGTTTGGGCTTTGCTATTGAAACATTCATGACTAATTCACCTATCCAGATTTCCGTTGTCGTTCCGCTTTACAATGAAGAAGAATCATTGCCGGAGCTTAGTGAATGGATTGCGCGGGTAATGAATGAAAATGGTTTTTCCTACGAAGTGATTTTTGTAGATGATGGCAGCAAAGACAGCTCCTGGGACGTTATTTCAAGGATTTCTCAGGAGAATCCGCACGTTCGCGGCCTGCGCTTTGTGCGAAATTATGGCAAAACAGCTGCATTACAAACGGCTTTTCAGGCAGCCAATGGCGATGTGATCATTACCATGGACGCTGATTTGCAGGACAGTCCGGACGAAATTCCAGAGCTTTACAAAATGATCAAAGAGGATCGTTATGACCTCGTTTCGGGCTGGAAAAAGAAGCGCTATGATCCTGTAACCAAGACAGTTCCCACCAAAATATTCAATGCAGCAACGCGCAGCATCTCCGGTGTTTCGCTTCATGATTTCAATTGCGGACTAAAAGCTTACCGAAAAGACGTTGTAAAAAACATAACGATTTACGGGGAAATGCACCGTTACATTCCTGTGATTGCCAAATGGAATGGCTTCGCAAAAATTGGTGAAAAAGTGGTGCAGCACCGCCCGAGAAAATACGGCACGACGAAATTCGGGCTTGAACGTTTCATTTTTGGCTTTCTGGATTTGCTTTCGATTGCCTTTGTGAATAAGTTTGGGCGCAGGCCTATGCATTTATTCGGCAGTCTGGGAACACTCATGTTTTTTCTGGGAAGCATTATAGCTTTCTGGCTTTTAGGGAAAAAGATTTACAATATTTACAATCTGCAACCCTATCGAAATGTGACCGAAAACCCGCTGTTTTTTCTTGCATTGGTCGCCATCATGGTTGGTTCGCAACTATTTCTTGCCGGGTTTCTCGGCGAACTGTTTGTGAAGCAGTCTGTGTCAAAAACCGGTGACTACAACATTTCAGAGAAGGTCGGATAACCCAAGACCACTTGTTATATAAAATATCCATTTAAACGTTATTACCTATTACACAAATAATGATCGCTAACGTACACAAAGCTCATCCCTGGCATGGAATTTCGATGGGGGAGGGCGCACCAAACCTTGTCACCGCCTTTATTGAAATTGTTCCTACCGACACAGTTAAATACGAAATTGACAAAGCGACGGGTTATCTGATGATTGACCGTCCGCAAAAATATTCCAACATTGTTCCGGCCCTTTACGGTTTTATTCCAAAAACTTATTGCGCAGAGAAAATTGCAGCGCTTGCACGCGAGCGCTCGGGCCGCGACGTGACCGAAGGTGATGGTGACCCGCTGGACGTGTTGGTGCTTTGTGAAAAAATCATTTCGCATGGAGACATTCTGTGCACAGCCAAGCCAATCGGCGGAATTCGCCTGATCGACGGTGGTGAAGCTGATGACAAGATCATTGCTGTTTTGAAAGGTGATGAAGTTTATGGAGGATTTTCAGATTTGAGCGAGCTTCCGGAAGGAATTGTAGAGCGTTTGAAACATTACTTCCTGACTTACAAGAACTTGCCGGGTGAAAAAGCACACATTGAAATTACGAATGTTTACGGCAGAGAAGAGGCGCACGAAGTGATTATGACATCTGTGGAAGATTACAAGCATTCTTTTTACTGAGATTAAGCGAATGTTCTGCGTTTAAAGACGCGATAATTTAGGGCCGCTCCGGTTAGGGGCGGCCTTTGTTTATTCTTATCTTTGTGCAAATTTTAGATATGAGTAATTTACTAGAGATAAAGAAGCGCCGGACATTCGCAATCATCAGTCACCCAGATGCCGGGAAAACGACGCTTACTGAAAAATTGCTGCTTTTCGGAGGCGCGATTCAAACTGCGGGAGCGGTAAAATCCAATAAAATTAAGAAAACCGCGACTTCCGATTTCATGGAAATTGAGAAGCAACGTGGAATCTCGGTCGCTACTTCAGTAATGACCTTTGAATATAAAGACCTGCTGATCAACATTCTCGACACGCCTGGTCACAAGGATTTTGCAGAAGACACTTACCGCACATTAACCGCAGTCGACAGCGTAATTCTGGTTATTGACTGC
Organism: Dyadobacter sp. CY326; assembly: GCF_021390515.1. GTDB lineage: Bacteria > Bacteroidota > Bacteroidia > Cytophagales > Spirosomataceae > Dyadobacter. Next base: position 250,907 of record NZ_JAJUXI010000007.1, on the reverse strand, counting down.
GTAAAGGGCGTTGAGGAACAGACCGAAAGGCTCATGGAAGTGTGCAGAATGCGCAACACGCCGGTGATTGTTTTTATCAATAAGCTCGATAGGGAAGGCCAAAATCCATTTGAATTGCTGGATGAGCTGGAAACGAAATTGAGCATCCGCGTTCGTCCGCTGACGTGGCCGATCAATATGGGCGTCAATTTCAAAGGCGTTTATAGCTTGTATGAGCAAATGCTTTATTTCTTCAAAATCAACAAAACGAAGATCGAAAACGACGTTGCGAAGGTGAGTTTGGAAGACGAAAATCTTGCGAATCTGCTTGGAGAAAGGGATGCATCGCAGCTGACCGAGGATGTAGAACTTGTGGAAGGCGTTTATGATGTGTTTTCAGAAGAGGCTTATCAGAAAGGTCAGTTGGCACCTGTTTTCTTCGGAAGTGCGATCAATAATTTTGGCATTAAAGAGCTTTTGGATACATTTTGTGAAATCTCTCCAATTCCGCAGCCACGGCCGACGGACGTTCGGGAAGTTTCGCCAATGGAGCCCAAGTTCACTGGTTTTGTGTTCAAAATTCACGCTAACCTGGACCCAAGACACCGCGACCGCATTGCGTTTTTAAGGATTTGCTCCGGGAAATTCGAGCGGGGGAAATTTTATAAACACGTCAGAATGAACAAGGATGTTCGTTTTTCGAGTCCATTTACATTCATGGCTTCTGCTAAAAGCGTCATGGATGAAGGCTTCCCGGGCGACGTTGTAGGACTTTATGACACGGGCAGTTTCAAGATCGGCGATACATTGACAGAAGGAGAACATCTTCAATTCTCAGGAATTCCAAGCTTCTCGCCCGAGATCTTTAAAGAACTCATTAACCTTGATCCAATGAAATCAAAACAATTGGAAAAGGGCATTCAACAACTTACTGATGAAGGAGTTGCGCAGCTCTTTACATTGGATTTAGGAAATCGTAAAATCGTTGGGACGGTTGGTGAACTTCAATTTGATGTAATTCAATATCGTCTGGAACATGAATATGGCGCAAAATGCCGCTGGGTCCCGATGAACATTTCATGCGCTTGCTGGTTGACAGCGGATGAAAAACCGGCTATGGACCAGTTTGTTCGTCTCAAAGGAAATCAGATCGCTTACGATAAGGACCGAAATCCTGTTTTTCTGGCAGAATCTGAATGGATGATTCGCATGAACAGGGAAAACAATCCAGCCATACATTTTCACTTCACGTCGGAATTCAAGACGGAAATGGCGATTTGATCAATTTTGAATGAGTGAATGAGTGAATGAGTGAATGTTTAAAATTTATTCAGTCATTCACTCATTCAAAATTCAAAATTAATTTCTCCCACGCGGCCCTCTGCTTCCTCCTCCGCCACCTCCGCGGCGATCTTCTAGCATTGTTTTGTATTTTTCCTGCTGTTCGACTGTCAGGATTTTGGCCACTTCATTGTTGAAAGTTTCCATGGAAGCCCTGATTTGATCCCGGTCGACCGTCTGTGCTTCTCTGAGCTCTTTCACCTTCTGGGCTCTTGCCAGACTTAAATTATAAATCTGCTTTTGCTGATCTTCCGAAAGATTTAGCTTCTCATTCATTGTCTTCACCTGATTTTCAGCACGCTTTTCCGGAGTCATATCCGAATCCTGACGTTGGGCAAAAGCGGTGATGCTGAAAAACGCCAATAACATGGCCATCAATGTTTTTTTCATGGTTACAAAGTTTAGTTACCGGAGTTAGAGCGGTTTATTTTGCCAAGGTTTAATCAGCAACGGATTTTAGTACAATGTTTTGACCACCAGCGCCACGGCAATTGCGCATGTATAGCTCATTAATGTGCCCACCAGCACATATTCTGATTTTTTGCTGATGTAAGCCGCGGATATTTCACCACTCGCGGACTTGTCATTATAACGCAGCAACGATTTCGCTGCAATCAGAAATCCAATCGCGGAAAACTGGCTTACCAGCACAAAAACGAAAATCAGCAATCTTTCGGACATGCCAATCCAGCGGCCTGCATTGGCCAGATTATCGTCTGCATTCGGTGCCAGTGCTGCAAGTTCTTCACGCCAAGGTTTTGTTAAAATGCCCACAAAAAAGGAAATAGGAGTCAGGGAAATCAGCGCTCCTGAGAGGATGGCAAGCGTTTTTGTTGTGTAAAGCCATGCTTTGAATGTATCCAGGCCTACTGGAAACTTATTTGTAATGACAAGCGCAGTGATGGCAATGCTGATCACATGCGCAATCTGATCGCCAGCGAACCAGGCCAATGTTCCCTTTTTGTCAAAACTAACCTTTAAAATGTCGATAACACCATGAGCAAGACCGAGTGCAATGGCAGGAACTGGATCGGTCCAATGGCCTAACAAAATGTAAGAAACAACAATTACGAGGACAATGTGCAGGTAAAGAAACTTGGAGCCGAGCGATTTTTCTCTTTTGTCAATGACCCATTTCGTGGGCTGCCAATAAAAATCAACCAGAATGTGTGCGAGCAGAAGCTGTAAAAACTCGATCATGATTTTGTTTTTGTGTATAGTGATAAATGTTTGGGAAAGGTAGCCAGAAAATTTTCAATCGCCCACCATTTTGATGCAGCAACTCTTTGACTGGCCGCTGGCTGGCTGATTCCAAGCTGCTCTGCGATTTGGGTGATGGTTTTTTTCTGAAGTAATGCCAAAACCACTTCGCTTTGGGAGACGGTCCAGTTTTCAATGAGGGTTTCAAGCAGATCCAATGACGCATTCAAGGGCTCGGAAGGAGTAGGCAACGCAATTCCTATCCGCGCTTTTTGTTTTCGGATATTATCCGCCAGTCGCCCCGACAAGCGAAATGCTTCTCCGTCAGACGTGCCCGCACGATCGGTAAGCTGCTCCGTTTTCCCTATGCCGATTGCAATCCGTAAGTCCGTGTTCGTGGCGTGCTTGCGCATGGATGCACGTGCAAGGATCGCGGCATGCATGGCTTCATTATAGTTCTTCAAAACTCCCTGAAAGCTGTCGCCCCGGTAAATTTCGGGTTTGAGTGCCCAGTCAAAAGATGGATCATTGCGCAGCAAATCAATCATTTCATCTAGCCATGCTGTGGTTTTTTCACGTGGATAGCGCGTTGAGTTAACCATATCAGCGGTGATTACAGCCTGATATTTCTTCATAGGATATAAGCTTTAAACCTTATAATTACCAAATATAAGGTAAAAGCCTTATATTTCTAATATATAAGGTTAAAACCTTATGTTACTTAGTGAATGATTGGGCTAAAAATTCCCACTCTTCTTGCAAAGATCCCTTAAAAACCGCCTCTCCGGCACGTTTGTACCAATATCCGGCATTCCATGTGTCGCCTTCAACCCGATGCAGATACGCATGCAAACGATCATAAATGGGTGTGCCTTCTTTGCTCTGCGCAATGTTGTGAGCGGCTTCCCAATCATCATTAGCAGCATGCCAGAGCGCTTTTAGCGGTTCTGAGATGTTTTCCGGCGGTGTGGGCAATGTGACTGATTCTTTGAATTGATTGTAATTCATTTTGAAAAGGATTAGAAATATGGCTTAGTAATGCAAACATAAGTATCTTGTAAATCTTACTGCAATCAAACAGCAACATATGTTTAAACAATTATCAAGCCTGCTGACCTGTCTGACGTTCAGCATAATTTGTCACGCGCAGGAAACATTCCCTCAAAACGGAGCTTATGACGAACGACCGGGACGCTATGCATTCACCAATGCCACCATCGTAGTCGATTCCAAAACCACGATCCTGAAAGGGACAATGCTTATCGAAAACGGCGTGATACGCGAAGTGGGCAAGCCAGTGAAAATCCCTGCCGGAACGGTGGTGACAGATTTGAAAGAAAAATACATTTATCCTTCATTGATTGACCTGGATTCGGATTATGGAATGCCGGAAGTGAAGCGGGAAAGAGCCGCTGGCGGAAGGCAGACGCCACAATTGGAATCCAATAAAAAGGGCGCATTCGGCTGGAACCAGGCCATTCAGCCCGAAAATGACGCGAGTCAGACATTCACTCCGGATGCTAAGAAAGCAGAAGAACTCAGGAAAATCGGTTTTGGGACAGTCTTGATCCATGACCATGACGGCATTGTGAGAGGAAGCGGCGCAATTGTGACGCTCACCGATGAAGGCGCAAATAAAGCATTGCTAAAAGGGAAAGCTTCGGCTCATTTTTCATTCAGTAAGGGATCTTCATCGCAAACTTATCCGTCGTCCACAATGGGCGTGGTGGCATTACTAAGGCAGAATTACTACGATGCAGACTGGTATGCTAAAACTGACAAGGCCAAGGAAACGAACTTGTCGCTGGAAGCATTTAACCAGATCAAAACGCTTCCCGCTTTTTTTGAAACCAATGACAAATACAGCGTCATGCGCGCCGATAAAGTGGGCGATGAGTTTGGTATTCAATACATTATCAAAGGCGGGGGAGACGAATATCAGCGTTTGAAGGAAATTAAGGCAACAAAAGCGACGCTGATTTTGCCGCTCGCATTTCCAGAAGCTTATGATGTTGCCGATCCCTGGGATGCGGATTTGGTGAGCATGGCTCAGTTGAAACATTGGGAAATGGCACCGAAAAATCCTTCGGAAGTTGCGAAGGCAGAAATTCCTTTTGCATTGACCGCGACGGGACTCAAAAGCAAAGCTGACTTCTGGAAAAACCTGAAAACGGCCGTTGAATACGGACTGCCGAAAGAAAAAGCATTGGAAGCATTGACCACCATTCCTGCCAGCTTAATCAAGGCGGAAGGGCAGATCGGCAGTTTGAAAAGTGGCTTACTGGCCAATTTTATCATCACTTCCGGCGATCTGTTTGGTAAGGATAATGTGATTTACGAAAACTGGATCCAGGGTAAGAAATTCATTCTGGCGCCGATGAATGCCCCCGATGTTCGCGGAACTTATGCGCTGACATTAAACAATCAGCCCTCGGGTAAATTGCAGATCACGGGTGCAGCCGACAAGCCCGAATACAAAGTGATCGTGCGCGATTCTGTGAAAATAACGCCCAAGGTCATTCTTTCGGATAAGTTGCTCACAATGACTTACCAGCCTGAAAAGAATGCGGGAACCATCCGCCTGACGGGCTGGCTGAGTGGAACCGGCTTATCGGGTGAAGGCATTTTACCAGATGGAAGCGTTGTTCCATGGACTGCCGCTTTATCTGAAAAATATCAGTCAGTTGCTGCGAAAGATTCCACGATTGCAAAAATTAAAGAAACAGGCGCTGTTTATTATCCTTTCGTAGGTTTTGGAAATGAAACATTGCCCGCGGCTGAAACGGTTTTAATAAAAAACGCAACCATTTGGACAAACGAAAAAGAAGGGATTTTACAAAACGCTGATGTAATCGTGCAGAATGGTAAGATCAGCAAAGTGGGAAAAGGCCTTTCGGCGCCGTCGGGAGCAAAAACGATTGACGGAACCGGAAAACACCTGACCAGCGGCATCATTGACGAGCATTCGCACATTGCCCTTTTTACCATTAACGAAGGCGGGCAAACCAGCTCGGCAGAAGTTCGGATGAGCGATGTAATCAATCCGGACGACGTCAACATTTACCGACAGCTTGCGGGTGGCGTAACCACGTCACATCTGCTGCACGGATCTGCGAATTCAATCGGTGGACAGAGCGCTCTGATCAAGCTGAAATGGGGCGCGAGCCAATCCGACATGCTGATTCCGGAAGTGAAGACGATCAAGTTCGCTTTGGGCGAAAATGTGAAGCAATCCAACTGGGGCGATATTGTGAGAACGCGTTTTCCGCAAACGAGAATGGGCGTTGAGCAAGTGTTTTTCGATCATTTTCTGCGCGCCAAAGATTATGCGGCATCGTGGAAAACTTACAATGCAAGTTCCAAAAAACAGGCTGCTAATGCGCCAAGGCGCGACATTGAACTGGACGCACTTGCTGAAATCCTGGCGAGCGAGCGATTCATAACCTGCCATTCATATGTGCAGTCGGAGATCAATATGCTCATGCACGTTGCCGATTCGCTGAACTTCAAGATCAACACATTCACACACATTTTGGAAGGTTACAAGCTTGCCGACAAAATGGCGAAACGCGGCATCGGTGGCTCAACATTTGGTGACTGGTGGGCTTATAAAATGGAAGTGAAAGAGGCGATTCCATACAATGCTGCCTTAATGTATCATGAAGGCGTGACGGTTGCGATCAATTCGGACGATGCAGAAATGGCGCGCAGGCTCAATCAGGAAGCGGCGAAAACAGTTGAATATGGCGGCGTTCCCGAAGCGGAAGCCTGGAAAATGGTGACACTGAATCCTGCCAAATTATTACACATTGATAACAGGCTTGGAAGCGTAAAAGCCGGAAAAGACGCAGATCTGGTGCTTTGGAATGTGCATCCGTTGTCGATTTATGCCCGCCCGGAGTTCACTATGATCGAAGGCGCCATTTATTTTGACCGGAAAAAAGATGAGGAAAAGCAAAAAACAATGTCCGTTGAACGTGAAAGGCTGATCCAGAAAATGCTGGGCGATAAGGCAGAAGGCAAGCCAACGCAAAAACCACAGGCGACGCAGCCAAAAATGTGGCATTGCGAGGACATTGTAGGCGTCCACACCGAGCACGAGACGTCACATTAATTTTCATCCAGATTTTAACTCATTGTTATGTTAAAAAATAAATTTATAATTCCACTTACCAGCTTGGTGCTGAGCTGCGTTTCGCTCATTCCAGCCAGTTATGCGCAAAATCCGGCTCCTGCAATTGCGCAGTCCAAATCCATTTTCGTAACCGGTGCGACCATTCATGTGGGCAACGGACAGGTGATCGAAAACGGCGTCATCGCATTTGACAAAGGCATTATCACGCAAATAGGAGCGTCCGGATCGGTTACCAGCGGAAACGGCGCCGAAGTGATTGACGCAAAGGGAAAGCACATTTATCCCGGCATCATTTCACTGAACACAACGGTTGGTTTGCAGGAAATTGCTTCTGTGCGCGCAACATTGGATTATAACGAAATAGGGCAGGTTAACCCGCATGTGCGGGCACTCGTGGCCTATAACACGGATTCCGAAGTTATTCCGACGCTTCGTGGCAATGGGATTTTATTGTCTCAGGCGGTGCCACAAGGCGGCGTGATTTCTGGTTCTTCTTCTGTTTTTTACATGGATGGCTGGAATTGGGAAGATGCAGTTTTGAAAAAAGATGACGGGATCTGGATCAGTTGGCCGCCATTCCTGGCCAGCAGCTTTAATTATGAAGATTTTACAGTTTCGGTTAAAAGGAACGAGAAGCGGCAGGAAGTTATCAATGTGTTTCAAGCCACTTTTACAGATGCAAAGGCTTATGCTGAAACGCAAGCTCCAAATCCCGTAAACTTGCGTCTGGCCGCTATGAGGCCGCTTTTTGACGGCTCTGCTAACCTTTACATTCGCGCTGAATATGGGAAAGACATCATTGAGGCCGTGAATTTTGCCAAAGAAATGGGTGTCAAAAAGATTGTTGTTGTCGGCGGAGATGAGTCTTACAAGGTCGCCGCTTTTCTGAAAGAGAATCAGATTCCTGTCATTCTGAACCCGACGCACCGCCTGCCAGGCCGTGTGGATGAAAACGTGTATCTTCCTTATGAACTTCCGGGAATGCTGCACAAAGCAGGCGTAAAGGTTGCCATAACTTATGCGGATGAATGGTGGCGCACGCGTAATCTGGCATTTCTAGCGGGAACTTCCTCAGGTTTCGGCAATGTGACGCCCGAAGAAGCATTGCAGTTTGTGACCAAAAATGCAGCGGAAATTATCGGCGCCGATAAGGAAGTGGGAACATTGGAAAAAGGAAAGCAGGCATCATTTCTGGTCACAACCGGCGATATGCTTGACATGCGCGGCAATGTGATTCAAATGGCCTTTATCAAAGGTGGCAAAGTCAATCTGGACGATAAACAGAAGCGCCTTTACGAGAAATATAAGGAGAAATACGGGACAAAATGATCATAAAGAATGCCGGTTAACAGCCGGCATTTTTGTTTCAATCTTCGTTAATCAGCCGAATTCCGTCGTCGCCGATTTTGATGAGACCTTGCTTATAAAGTCCTCCAATGGCTTTTTTGAAGACTTTTTTGCTGATCTGCAATTTTTTGTAAATATCCTCCGGCGAACTGTTGTCCGACAAATTTAGAAAACCGTCCGTTTTTTTCAATTCGTCCAAAATGTGCTGCGCAGTTGGCTCTACAACTTCATAGCCCGTTTTTTGCAGGCTCAAATCGAGTTTGTTCTCTTCTCTGATTTTCTTGATATAACCCTTTAACGAATCGCCGATCTTAATCTCACGAAAGACTTCATTGCCATAAATAAGGCCCTTATGATATTGATTTACAATGGCATTATAACCCAAATCGGATTTTGAAAAGATAAGCAAATCGACCTCATCACCTTCACTGACAATCAGGCGCTCATTTTCGAGAAAGCGGTCAATTTTGGTGGAAGCGATCAGGCGTGAAGATTTTTGGTCCAGATAAAGGAAAACCACATGCCATTCTCCCACCTGCATGGGCGTGCTCTGCTCGCGGAAGGGCACGAAAAGATCTTTTATCAATCCCCAGTCCATAAAAGCGCCGTGCTCGGTAACGTCAGTCACTTCCAGAAATGCGAACTGGTTGCGCACGATCTTGGGCGTCTCCTTTGTCGCGACAGGCCTGTCTTCCGAGTCCAGATAAACAAACACTTTAATGGTGTCGTCGATCTGCATTTCATCCGTCAGATATTGATTGGGCAAAAGCACTTCCTCGCCTTCGACATCGCTTAAAAACATGCCGACGCTCGTTAGACGCTGGATGGTAAGGTGATTATATTTTCCTATGAAAAGCATTCGATATTATTACAAAGTTTGCGCAAATGTAACGGTTTCGACCGTAGAATCAGTCTTCCTCGTCACTGCCGCCTTTGTTATCCGAGTTTTGCTTCTCTTTCGAGCGGTTCAGGCGATAAGCGAATGTTACTAAAAATTGCCTCGTCCGCCATTGAAATTCGGAGCGCGAGTAATAACCCGCATTCTCGACAATGTTGCGCCTTTTTTGAGAGTTGAGCAAATCACGAACACTGGCCGTAACTGTTCCGCGACCTTTCAAAATATCCTTCGAAAAACCCAGATCAATAAAATAAACAGCCAAATCTCTTCCCTGAGTGGTTTTCCTCGGGGCACGATAGTTGAATGATGACTGGAAATCAACGGATTTGAAAAGAGTCAGGCGAGATGAAAGGCGGCTTGTCCATGAATAAGTGTCGCTTTTTAAGACCTTATCATTATAAAAACCCTCATTAATGGCCCTGAAAATGTTGGCATTGGCCGTAAGTTTCCACCAAGGCGCGGGGTCATAAGTTAAGTTGAACTCGAAGCCGTAAGAATCGCCCGTTGCGAGGTTGATGGGCGTAACTGTTGTAAATCCAGTGGAATCGACCGAAGTGATATTCTCAACGACACCCAATCTGTGGCGATAATAAATGCTGGACAGGAGTGAGCCTTTGGGCATATTCAACAAATGTCCGGCCTCAAACGAATGTGTGAATTCGGGATTAAGCAACGGGTTCCCAGCGCGAAAAACGCGAGAATCGCTGAAATTCGAAAATGGCAGCAAGTCGCGGAAATTGGGTCTGCTGAGTCGGTAACTGTAACTGAGCTGCACCGTTTGCGCATCTTGCAATTTATACGACATGTGCACGCTCGGAAATAAATTGAAATAACCGCGGTGATTGCTTTGGTTGGTCTTTTTCAGCTCGGTTGTAATGTCTGAATATTCACCACGAAGACCGGCTTGCAGGAAAACCTTCCCAAATTGATTGCTGGCCATTACATAACCTGCGTGAATTTTTTCATCATAAGCAAACCGGTTGTCATATTGATCCAGAATACGCCAATCGCCCTGCTCATCCTGCTGGTGGACTGAGAAATCGTTGTCTAGCAACCGGACCGAACTTTTAAGCCCAGCCTCAATTTTCCCGTCTTTCCCAATGGGTTGAATGTAATCGAGCTGTGCAAGGAAAGTTTTTTCATCTTCCGTGTTAAAGGATCTTTGGAAAATTCCTGTTGCATTTATGTTTGAAAACTCCTTAAACTTTGCTGATTCGGTTTCGTCACTGATAATGTATTTCCCATTGAATGTCAGGCTCTGGCCTTTTTTATCAAACTTCTTTTCATAATTCAGCGCTCCTTCCAGATTAATTCTTGGTTCGGTTTCACGCTCTGTCCTGGTCACGGTTTGGGTCAGGACATTGTTCATGTCAAAATCCCTGTATTGCAACTCGGAATTGTTGTTATTCATTGAGTTACGATAAGAAACTGTTGCTGTGATCGTGTTGAAATTGTTTAAAAAATAATCCAAACCGACCATAAAATTATTAGAAGTGCCGGATCTGTTTCGGGCTGTGCTTTGCTCGTAAACAAAGCTCGTGTCCGCGCTGTTGTAAGCTTGTCGGGAGTTGCCGCGGCCGGGTCCTTCTCGATACATGAGGCCGTAATTGGCGATGAGATTCACTTTTTTTCTGCGATAATTGAGGTTAAATGATCCGCCGAAATTGGCTGGATAACCCGCAGTGGCAGTAAACGAACCATTCAATCCATAGCGGACATTTTTCTTCATCACAATATTCAAAATCCCGACTTCACCTTCCGCATCATAGCGCGAAGAAGGATTGGTAATAATTTCAATGCTTTCAATAAGGTCTCCCGGAATTTGCCTCAATGCCTCCGCAGGATTCAGTCCAACCATTCCTGACTGCTTGCCATCGATCAGAATCCGCACATTCTGGCTTCCTCTTAATGCAACATTTCCTTCAACATCCACGGTTACGGAAGGCATATTATTTAAAATGTCGGACGCATTGCTTCCGATGTTGCTCAGGTCTTTTCCAACATTGAAAACGCGCTTGTCAAGTTGCAGCTCCATCTGGCTTTTTTCGCCTCTTACAAGCAGTTCTTCCAAAACTTTTGCATTCGATTTTAATGAGATAATTCCCAAGTCAAGATCTTGAGCTGCGAGGTTTATATTGGGGACAATCTTCTCATCCAATGTGAGATACGTGATTTTGAGAAAGTAATTGCCCGCCGTTGCAGGGATTGCAAAAAAGCCTTTATCGTCCGAGGCAATGCCGCCGGTCAATGTTGAATCTTTGGCAGAATACAAGGCAACATTGGCAAACAAAACGGGATTTTTATCTCCATCTTCCAGCTTCCCCTTGATCGAAACGGTCTCAGCCGGCTCCTCCTGGCCATAGACGCAAATGGTCGTGAGCAATGTGATCAGCAGGCAATGCAGAAGATTTCTCATAAAGCTGGTTGAAGGAAGTAAGTCCGTTAGACGGGGAAGTCATGAAAAGGTTTAATGACTTTTTAATCTTATTCGATTGCATAGGAAAATTATGTGCCAAAAACGCCTTAACATAAAAAACGAGCTGACTTGTTTGAAAGTCAGCTCGTTGCATTTCGCAAAATGACGTTTATTGTAATGAATTGCTCAATCTTTTTAGCTCAATTTCGGCTGCTTTGGCTGCATAATTCAAATTGATCATTCGGTAACCGGCGTCCTCGAAACTTCTCTGCGCCTCACGAACATCAATGATTGTTGCTTGAATCAGCTCAAAGCGTTGCAATGTTAGGGAAAGCAATTGCCTGCTGAGGTCGTAATTGAGTTTCTGCGTTTCAAGTTGTTGCAATGAGCTCAAATAAGTTTGATACATTTTCACAGCCCCCGCATTGTAATCGCGAATAATGGTGCTGCGCTGTAATTTGGCACTCGAAGTGTTTATTTCAGCGACTTGCTGTTGTCTTTTAAATGCTGATCCATTGTAAATCGGAATGGCCAGCGAAAGACCCGCATTCGGTCCCACCGCTCTGTTTAGCAATGTAAAGCCCGCTGCATTCTGGTTTCGCGAATAATTGAAGGCTGTGTTAAAACGCACTGTTGGATAACGCAATGCAGCCGTTTCTCTGACAATCAGCTCGTTAATTTTGATCTGGCTGTCAGCTGCTTTTACGTCCGCATTCGTTGTGATCCGTTCCAGAATCGTGTCCAGGTTCATATTATTATCGACCATTATGGTGTCTTTAATCGTCACCGCGGCCTTCGGATCAAGGGTTAAGATGCGCAAAAGCTCTGTTTTGGCAACCTGCGCCACCATTTGCTGATCAAGCAGCGTCTGGTTTAAAGTGTTAAGGTCAATTTGCGCTTGAAAAATGTCTGCATTATTGGCCATTCCAGCTTCCTTGCGCACTTGCAGAATTTCAAGACGTTTTTCCGACGCCTGAATGGAAGTCCTGACCGTATTGACATAACTCAATTGCCGCACGACGTCATAGTAACTCGTCATCACCAGCGCAATCGTATTTTGGATTTGCGAATTCAGGAGTTCAGCACTTTGATTTTGCAACTCAGCCAGCCGTTTTTTGGTCGAAACAACCCTTTTTCCATTGTATAAAAGGATTCCGACATTCAAACTCGCCTGGGTGTTGTTTCCAGCTGCTGCATTCCTGTTGATCTCTGTTCCGTCGGTCAGCTTCTGATTAATCTGCGTAATTTGCTCCGTGTTTGTGGCGGCGGCAGTAACGAGTGGCAAACCGCCTGCGACACCGTAATTGTTTAAAAGTGTGTTTGCTTCGACATTGTTTTTCGCGATCTCGATCTCATAACTGTTTTTCAGAGCAAGTGCAATGGCATCATCAAGCGTGATAGTAAGACTGTCGGCCGGCGTTGAAAAGGCATTGCCCGCCGCGAGCAAGAGCATTAGCAATAGGTTTTTCTTACATTTCAAAATCAGGAGTGGGTTCATGCAACGTCAATGATTGATTTATAAAATATCTGTTCAAGTGGTTTTTCGCTTAAACAGCAAGTTCTTCTTTCATTTTTTGTTCCTCTGTCAACTTCGGTTTTCTAGGCGAAATGAATGTGTAAACCGCCGGGATAACGAACAAGGTGAGCACAAGCGAGAACATCAGACCGCCCACGATCACAACGCCAAGCGGAACGCGGCTCGTCGCAGCGGCTCCCAGGCTGAGCGCGATAGGCAATGCGCCGAATGCAGTTGCAAGGCTCGTCATTAAAATCGGTCTCAAACGCTGTGTTGCTGATTCCACTGCCGCCGCCATTCGTCCCATTCCCTGCTCGCGTTTTTGGTTTGCAAATTCCACGATCAAAATCCCGTTCTTGGTTACAAGTCCAATGAGCATGATCATTCCGATTTGAGAGAAAATATTGATCGTCAAATCAAAAAGATAAAGACTCAAAAGCGCACCAGCCAATGCAAGCGGCACGGTGATCATGATTATGAATGGATCTGTAAAGCTTTCAAACTGACCTGCAAGCACCAGATAAACAAGCAACAAGGCCAAGCCAAATGCGAAACTTGTGTTGGATGAGCTTTCTTCGAAGTCACGTGACGAGCCCACCAATGAGGTCTGGAATGATTCGTCCAGTAATTTGGCGGCAATCCTGCGCATGGCTGCAACGCCGTCACCAATGGTTTTGCCTTCCACAAGCGAAGCAGAGACGGTTGCGCTTTTATAACGATTATAGTGATAAATCGTCGGCGGGCCGCTCTCTTCTTTCATTTGGACAACCGCAGTAAGCGGAATGTTTTCACCCTGATTGTTCCGAACATAAAGTTTAGAAATGTCCGCAGGCTTGTTCCGTTCTGTGCGCTCAACTTGCCCGATCACCTGATATTGCTGCCCGTTCATGATGAAGTAGGCAAGCCTTCTCCCGCTAAAAGCAGATTGAATCGCACCGGCAATATCCGTTGTCGATAACCCCAGATCTCTGGCCTTCAACCGATCAATGGTTAGGCGGATCTCAGGCTTATTGAATTTCAGGTTTACATCAATATTCTGGAAGGTTGGATCTTGGCGCGCTTCTTCAAGGAATTTTGGTAAAACATCGAAAATCTTACCGAAATCAAGATTTTGCAGAACAAACTGAACCGGCAAGCCACCTCTTGAACCCTGACCAACGGAGATCGTTTGTTCTTGTGTCGCGAAGATCCTGGCATCATTAAAGCGAGCCAACTTCTTGTTGATTTCTTGCGCAAGATCATTCTGGCTTTTCTTCCGTTCATCGGCCGGAACAAGTCCGATACGCGCCGTGCCGCTGTTTACGCCACCACCACCAAAGCCGGGCGTCGCTGAAAACGTAAATGCCTTTTCCGGAATCGAATCATTTAAGAAATTGGATAACTGATCCGAAATCTGCTGCATTTGGTTAAAACTCGTGCCCTCAGGCGCAGAAAGGTTAAAACGAATGCTGTTCCGGTCTTCCATTGGAGCAAGCTCACTTTGCAGATTCGAATAGGTGAACCAAATGAGCACGCCGCATGCCGCAACGAGCACCCAGGCAGCCCAGCGAATTTTCATAAAGCCACGCAATGACCTGTTATAGCCATCTTCCATGCCGGTAAAGAATGGCTCTGTTTTGTCATAAAACCAGCCGTGTCCCACCTTTTTCCGGTTTAGAAACACGTTAAGCACCGGTGTGATCGTAAGCGAAACGAATGCTGAGATCAAAACGGCCGAAGCAACCACAATCCCGAACTCCCTGAACAAACTTCCAACAAAACCTTCCAGGAAAATTACGGGAAGAAACACAACGGCCAGCGTCAGCGAAGTAGAAATTACGGCAAAAAAGATTTCCCGGCTTCCTTCCAATGCCGCCTGTCGAATGGGTAGGCCGCTTTCCAGCTTTCGAAATATGTTTTCCGTGACGACGATCCCATCATCGACGACAAGTCCGGTTGCCAGCACAATGCCGAGCAGGGTTAGGATATTGATGGAAAACCCAAACATATACATGATGAAAAAGGTCGCCACCAGGGAAATCGGAATGTCGATGAGCGGCCGGATTGCCACGACGAAGCTTCTGAAAAAGAAGAGAATCACAATTACAACCAGTGCAAATGCAATCAGCAGGGTTTCTTCCACTTCCAAAATCGACCTGCGGACAAGCAACGTGTTATCGAGAAGCACATTGAATGTGATGTCTGATTTATTGGATTTTTGAATCTCGGCCAGACGCTTGTTGAATTCGTCAGAAATTTCGACATAATTGGCGCCGGGCTGCGGAATAACGGCCAAGCCAACGGCATACATTCCATTGTATTTCCAGCTTTGTTCTTCGTTTTCAGGACCGAGCTCCACTTTTGCAACATTAGCAAGGCGGACGATGCCGGCAGAATCATTTCTGATAACGAGGTCGCTGAATTCTTTTTCACTCGTAAGCCGACCCATTGTTCTGATGGTCAGCTCCGTGTTGTCTCCGTAAATTTTACCTGCGGGAAGCTCGACGTTTTCAGCACTCAGCGTATTTGAAATATCATTGAAGGAAATGCCATAAGCGCTCATTTTGTCTGAATCCAGCCAAATGCGCATTGCATATCTTTTCTGCCCGAAAATGTTGATTGCACTCACGCCATCAATGGTTTGCAAGCTTTGCTGCAACACATTTTCTGCATATTCACTTAGTTCCAAAAGACCTTTGGAAGGGCTTTGAACAGCCAATAAAAGGATGAAATCACTGTTTGCATCGGCCTTGCTGACAACGGGCGGCGCATCCACATCCTGCGGAAGGTTGCGCTGCGCCTGGCTAACCTTGTCACGAACATCATTCGCCGCGCCTTCTAAATCTGCTTCCAGGTTGAACTCAACAGTGATGTTACTGGAACCGATCTGGCTGGAAGAACTGATACTTTTAATGCCGGGAATGCCATTGATGCTTTTTTCAAGCGGCTCAGTGATCTGGCTTTCAATGATATCGGCATTCGCGCCGGTGTAACTCGTGCGAACATTCACCACGGGCGGGTCAATGGCGGGATAATCACGCAGCGATAGAAAGTTATAGCCTACAACACCAAAAAGAATGATGAGCAGGTTCATAACCACAGCCAAAACAGGCCGTTTCAGGGATAATTCGGAAATATTCATAAAACAGGTTTCAAAGGAATAGTCAGTCTAAACTCCAACTTACATTGCAACTTTCACGCTTTTTACGCTTCTCACTTTCACAGGAGCATCAGGACGGGCAAATAAGACACCCGAAACGACCACAGTATCGCCCACATTCAGACCACTTGTCACTTCCACCACATCCTCGCGTCTGTCCCCGGTTTCAATGCTCACGAACACCGCTTTGCCACCTTTCACGGTAACCGCTTTTTTGCCCTGGGCTTCCGGAATGATGGAGTTTGTGGGGATGAGGATACTGCTTTTATTTGAACTTGAATTTAAATATACTTTGGCAAATGATCCCGGGCTGGTCGCTCCCGAATTCAGAACGGCACGAACTGTAATGTTTCGGGTTGCCTGATTAACCTGCGGCTCAATGGCGATAATGCGGGCACTCGCGCGCTTGCCACCATTCTGATCAAGCAGCACTTCTACATTCGATCCTTTGGAAATAAATCGCTGGTAACTCTCGGGAATTGTAAAATCAATGCGGAGGTTGGAGAGTTGCTGCATCGTCGCAATGACATTGCTTGGAGAAATATAGGAGCCTTCGCTCACTTTTCGCAATCCAATCACCCCGGTGAAAGGAGCGCGAACAACCGTTTTGTCAATCAATGCTTGTGTGTAAGCCATATCCGCCTTTAATGTGCTGACCGAGTTTACAGCCACATCGTAATCGGCCTGGTTGATGCCGTTGACAGCAACCAATTGCTTCAACCTGTTTTCTGTGGTGACGGCGAGGTCGAGCTGCACTTTTGATCTGTTCAACTGCGCCTGCAAATCAGCGTTGTTGATGCGGGCTATGACCGTGCCTTTGGTGACAGTTTGTCCTTCCGGAACATTCAAATAAGTGAGCAATCCGCTCACTTCCGGCCTTAATTCGGCAAATTCATTGGCAACAATGGTTCCGTTGACTTCGACTTTATCACTTACTTTTTCTGACTTGGCAATGATCACATCGACAATGGTTGGACCGCCGCCACCTTTTTGCTGGAAGGTGTCTTTTTTTTCTTTACATGAAAAAGTCGTGAGGAGCGTGCCCGAGAGAAGGAGAATGGAGAGGTTTTTATTCAGGTTCGGTAATTTGAAAAATACCGAATTTGTGTTTGACTTCATAAAATTTATAATTCCTGGTCGTAAAAGGTTTAGGGGTCCTAAGATCTGATTAATATTAATTTTAGGCAGTTTCCCAAAATTATATATTAAAGTAAAACCTATTGGACTTTTTTCTACTATAAAAGTTTAAAACCAGAAAATATATTTTTTAGAATTCTTGCGCGATTACTTTTAATAATGTGTCACATTTCATTTCGGTTTCTTCCCATTCTCTTTCCGGAATGGAGTCTTCGGTGATTCCCGCTCCTGCAAAAAACGTGGCGGTTCCCTCCTTAAATCTTACCGTGCGCAGATTTACGAATAAATTGGTGTCGCCGCTAACCTGTGCCGGTCCCAAAAAGCCGCTGTAAAATGAGCGGTCGTATCCTTCTATTTCTGATAAAAATTTAAGGCTTGGAGTTTTCGGAACACCGCAAACTGCTGAGGTCGGGTGCAATAATTTCAGCATAATGGACGCCAGCTCGGGGAAGTTCAACGCAATTGTATCTATTTCAAAATCAGTTCGCAAGTGATACAAGTTGCCTGCTAACACAGTCTTTGGGCCAGTCTCGGTGTATTCGCGCAGCCGGATTTTTTTGAAACATTCAACAATATAGCGGCTTACCAATGCTTGTTCTTCAATTTCCTTTTCACCCCACCGAATGTCGAATTTTGGAATGAGTTCACCGGCTGCATTGCGTGCATTTTGCGTTCCGGCGAGTGACATCGTCCTGAAAACACCTGCTGAATCCTGGCGCACAAGTGCCTCAGGACTTGCGCCAAGCCACATTTCATTGCATTCGGGCAGATTCACCAGTGAAACAAATGCATGCGGATATACTTTTGCCAATTTGCAAAAAGCTTTTGCAGGCTGAAAATTCTCAGAATACGACAGATCCTTGGTTCGGGATAAAACAACCTTTTTAAACTGGTTCTGACGGATTGCCGAGACTGCCAGTTCCACAGTCCGCTGGAAACGCAACCGCGCGTCCATATCTGGCATTTCAGGCACGAGGAGCGGACTTACATGGCTGTCGGCTTGTGGAAGTTCTTTTTCAGCATTGGCCAAATGCACAATGCGGGCAACATCCGGATGCTCCTCGCCAAGCTTGTTGTCAACGCTTTTGATCTGATTGTCTTCTGAAAAAGTAATAATAATGTCGCCTTCCAGGAAAAGGACTTCCTCGTCAACCGCCCAGTGAAAATTGCTCATTACGAACCCAGGAGATAATTTTTCTAGATCAGGCTGGCATTTTTTAACCCCATCCTGAATGGAAATCAGCAGTTGAATTTCACTTTTATGTGGTAACCTCCATAATGCCGAGGGAAATCCGAGTTGCCTGGACGCTTTCCAGAGCGCTTCTATTTGCAATCCCTCAAATATGGAAACTTTGGAATCGGTTTGAATTGAAAGCATTTATATTGAAACGAAAAGAATTATCAACTATAATATTTTGCAAATTAAGGTCAGCGGTCCGCATTCACAATAGCGACGGTGAGCCTGCTGATGCACACGAGTTTATCTGCCTCATTCTTGATTTGTATATCCCAAATGTGTGTGGTCCTCCCCAAGTGAATCGGTCTCACCGTGCCATAAACGAAACCTTCCTTCACAGAACGAATATGGTTGGCATTGATTTCAAGTCCAACGGCATGTTGCTTTTCCGGATCGGGAATGCACAGGAATGAGGCAATGCTGCCCAATGTTTCTGCCAGCACTGCGGAAGCACCTCCATGCAAGATGCCAAAGGGCTGATGTGTCCGCTTGTCTACTGGCATTCTTGCAGTTATATAATCCGTTCCAATCTCGGTAAACTCAATTCCCAAGTGGTGCGAAATCGTGTTTTGACTAAAAGAATGAAGCGCATCAAGCGTGATTGTTCTAGTAAACATATCTAAAAATTATATAAATTTGTGTCGGCTGTAAAGGTTAAAAACAAAGTATTTGCAAAATTAATATTTAAATTATCCTATTATCTTGAAAAGAAAGTCTATCTATCTCATTCGCCACGGTGAAACAGATTTTAATCGCAGAGGGGTTGTTCAGGGAAGTGGTGTTGATTCCTCGCTTAACGAATGGGGAGAAGCCCAGGCGGCTGCTTTTTTCAATGCTTACCAACATGTTCCTTTTGATAAAATTTACACCTCTGATTTAAAACGAACACAGCAAACTGTTCGTGGGTTCATCAAATTAGGGATACCGCACGAAAGCTATGCGGGACTCAATGAAATATCCTGGGGAAACCGCGAAGGACGCGAGCCAAACACGGGGGACAACAATTATTACCGCGAGCTTGTGACAGCCTGGAAGAATGGGCAGGTCGATCTTGCAGCAGAAGAAGGCGAAAGTCCGGTGGATGTTCGCGCGCGCCAAATCCCTGTCATTGAGACGATTCTCTCACGACCACACGAAAGAAACATTCTGATTGCCATGCACGGCCGCGCCATGCGGGTTTTGCTGACAACGCTTTTTGATCAGCCGCTGGTAAAGATGGATGATTACGAGCATAGCAATTTATGTTTGTATAAAATCAATTACTCTTACGAAGCAGAGAAATTCGAATTGGAGGTTTCCAACGACATTACACATTTGTTATCACTGGAAATACCCCAAACTTTGTAAAAACCGCTTGTGTAGATTCGTCTCCTTTGGTGTATTTGTACGTCCAACTGTAACGCGCATCGATACATTTGCCAGAGTACAAACAGCACAACAGCGATATTCATGTCCAAAAAACGTACTTATTGGACGCTACAAATACTGGGCTGGACCTTACTTATCATGTTCGAGTATGTTCCATATGCCCTTGAATTCGGTTTTGAAGCCGGCGTATTTTACACAGCACTCGCCAATATCCTTTTAGGCATCTGCCTCACCCACGTTTACAGACTGGTTATCCAAAAGTGGAACTGGTCATCATTACCGCTTCCAAGGCTTGCATTGCGCGTTATCGGGTCCGTTTTATTATTGGGCTTGATCATGACGCTTGTCAATCAGCCGATGGACCGTAAGGTTTTAGAGCAAAATCTGTTGAATCAGCCATTGGTTTTTTGGGGTTATTATGCCAATTGGTGTAAAAATCTGCTTGCGTGGATCTTGTCTTACACGGTTTACCATTATATAGAACAAACCAGGTTGGCCGGTTATGAAAAGATTATGCTTAAAATGTCGATGCGGGAGGCTGAGGCGAAGGTTTTGCGTTCACAGCTTAATCCGCATTTCACATTCAATGCACTGAACAGCATTCGCGCGCTTGTGTTTGAAGATCCCAAAAAAGCACAGCTCAGCATAACGCAATTGTCCAATATTTTGAGAAATTCATTGCTGGCCGACAGACGGAAAACGGTTGATTTGCAGGAAGAGCTCAGAACGGTTGAGGATTATCTCGAACTCGAAAAAGTGCGTTACGAAGACCGCTTGCGCTATTCCATAACAACCGATACACAAGCCATTTACTGGCAAGTTCCGCCGATGATGCTGCAAACATTGGTTGAAAACGGCATTAAGCATGGCGTTTCCAAGGAAATGGGAGGCGGCTTTATCAATGTAAAATCAGAAATTAACAACGAATTACTGATCATCACCATTCTGAACTCGGGTAATCTTGGCGACACAGATTCGGGTGGTGTAGGGTTAAAAAATACTGCTGAGCGGCTTTCAATTTTATATGGAAAAGCCGCCACTTTCCGCATTTTTCAGGAAAAGCCTGATGTCGTTTGTTCAGAAGTAAGAATTCCAATGTTATCGGAAGGCGTGATGATGGTAGGAGAGGAGACGGGAAAAGTAGCCTGACAAGTTTTATCAATTTTAAACTTATTTATTCCTAACTATTTAGCTATGAGGACTCTGATTGTCGACGACGAACGCCTTGCAAGAAATGAATTGAAAAGATTGTTGGAGCCTTACACCAAAATCGACATTGTAGGCGAGGCCGCCAATGCTGAGGAAGCGCTGGTTATGATTGAGGAATTGCAGCCGGAGCTGCTTTTTCTGGACATTCAAATGCCTGGCAAAAATGGTTTTGAATTACTTTCATCAATTGAGGGAAAAAGCCCGGAAGTCATTTTTACAACGGCTTATGACGAATATGCGATCAAGGCTTTTGAATTCAATGCATTGGATTATTTGCTAAAACCAATTGATTCAGAAAGACTTAAAGATACAATTCACCGTATTGAAGAGAATCAGGCACAGCCAGAAACGCCTGCTCACGCGCACGAGCGTGCTGAAAAAGTGCTTGGCGAAAATGATCAGGTTTTTGTTAAAGACGGCGAGAAATGCTGGTTTGTCAAATTAGGCAAAATCAGGCTTTTCGAGTCGATGGGCAATTACGTTCGTCTGCATTTTGACGACCAGAAACCATTGGTTTTGAAATCGCTTAATAATTTAGAAGAGCGCTTGGAGCCGAACACTTATTTCCGCGCAAATCGCAAGCATATTATTAATTTGCATTGGATCGAAAAAATTGAACCCTGGTTTAGCGGCGGATTGCTGGTAACCTTGCAAGGAGGCGACAAAATCGAAATTTCACGTCGCCAGGCCATTAGGTTCAAGGAGCTTATGAGTTTGTAAGCCATCTTTTTCACTCGATCTCAACGTCATATGCGCTTAACTGCAATTTGCCTATCCCTTTTTGTCATCCTATTCATTGCCGGTTGCAACCGCTCCGGCGAGCAAAGTGGCGAATCCACAAAAAATATGCTGAGCGGAGCGCCCCGAAAAAGTGAATTCGGGGGTTGCGACAGCACAAAGAATCAGGGGATCTCGATCCGACTCAATCTGTGGGAACCAGCCGATTCTGGAAAAGTAGGCACGGCGATCAGGGACATTCTGACCACAAAATCCATTCAAAGGATCAATTCATACGGAGATTCGGCTAGCATTGCGGCCAATCCGGGAGCAAGCCGAAGCATTAAGGATGCGTATGAAGTCTTCGAGAAAAATTACAATGGCTTCAAAAAGGATTTCCCGGAAGCGCCGGGTTGCTGGGCAGTCGAGCTGAAAGGTGACACGGTTTTTTCCACGCCCAAAACGCTGTTTTATCAATTGGATCATTACGCATTCACGGGCGGTGCGCACCCCAACAGCTTTCGTTCTTATCACGCCTTCGATTTGAAAACGGGCGGCGAACTGCAATTGAAGAGCTTTGTTTCTGATTCCGTTGCCTTGACCAATCTGGTAGAAAAATATTTTAGGCAAACTGAGAAAATTGCTCCCGAAATTAACCTGGAAGAAGAAGGGTATTTCTTACTCAACAATCAGTTCGCCATTCCCGTCAGCTGGGTTTTCACGCCGAAAGGAATTTTATTTTACTATAACCCATACGAAATTGCTCCCTACGCGAGAGGCGCAATTCAATTTACGATCCCATACGCCCAGCTTGAAGGCATTATTGATAGAGAAAAGGTTTTTTAATTACATCTGACCTTCGTCTTTAAAGCTGTAATAACCATTGTCGGCAAAAATCATGTGATCCAAAACGGGCATGTCAAGCAATTGGCCTGCCTCTTTTATTTGGCGCGTGAGCTGCGCATCCGCTATGCTCGGCATCAACTGCCCGGAAGGATGGTTATGAACCAGGATCACGGAACTCGCCAGATTTTCAATGGCAAGCTTAAAAATCACCTTAATGTCCACAACAGTGCCCGAAATGCCTCCTATGCTGATTTGGAGCGTGTGCATGACATCATTTGCGCGATTTAGCAGCAATATCCAAAATTCTTCATTGGGCTTATCCAGCAGATATTGCTTCATTTCTTCATAGACGGACTTGGAATCGATGATTTTCCGTTTCTGCTTTTCGACCAGATCATCACGTCGTCTTCCGAGTTCCAGCGCGGCGAGGATTGTAATTGCCTTCGCTTCCCCAATTCCCGGATGCTTTTTAAGATCATTGACGCTCACCCGAGCCAGCTTATTAATGTTGTTGCCGACGGTTTTCATAATGATTTTCGCAAGATCGACTGCGGACATTTCTGTTGTCCCGGAGCCGATTAAAATCGCAATCAGCTCCGCGTCTGACAATGCCGTGCGGCCTTTTAATATGAATTTTTCACGTGGCCGGTCTTCTTCTGACCAGGCCAGAATCCTTCTTGGGTTTTTGTAAGCAACTTTTGTCATAATGGATTTTATAGGTTAAAATCCTTTGACGTAAATATCGAAAAAAGTAACGTTGACTTTTATTGACCCAATGTGGTCAGAGCGGCGCGGGCTTTGTTGTCAATGCTGTTTTTGTACTCGTGCTTTTTGAACGACATTGCTTTTTTGAAATAGGGGATCGCACCGGCTTTGTCATCCTTTTCGAGCAAAATGTAGCCTAATTGCAGCGCAGACGCGGCTCCAAAGCCAGCTGCCTCCGTTTTTGCCAATGTTAGCGCACGATTATAATATGGAATGGAGCGCTCACTCGACCCAGATTTTTGCAAAATGCGTCCTTTGCGATAATTGAATTCGGCTTTTTCTTCGGTTGATATAAATGATTTTTCGGTTACTGTTTCCGTAAGCTCCAATGCCGTTTTCAAGTAACCTCCGTCCGTTGCGTAACGGGCTTTGTAGAGCATTTTCTGCTGAGGGCCAATTTTTCCGGATGCGAATTCAGTCGCGATCCGCTCGGCAAACTGATCGGCTTCAATGATCGTGCTGCCGTTTATTTTCACCTTTTCAATATACACACGCGCCTGCTCATCGTCGTTGGCGAGCCAATGGCACATGAACAGTTTCAAGTTGCTGTCTTTGATGTAATTGAAACCCGTATAACTTTTCAAGAAACGCTGATAATGATCACTTGCTTTGTCATAAAGACCTTTTTGTAAATTGATTTCTCCTTTCAAATATTCAAGAAAAGGAAATGCTATGTAAGATGGGCCTGAGGGTGCGCTGTTCACGTAAAATTCAGCTTCTTCACTTTTTCCCTCCTTCATCAAAACAGTGGTTGCGAAGAAATGCAGCAGTAAATTATCCGGCTGCTCTTTCGGCCATTGTCTGATCCGCTGCTGCTGAGGGGGCGAAAGTTGCAATGTATAAGCGTGCAGCAAGAGATCGATCAATTCCGCTTCCTGCCTGAAAAGTGAAGATTCTTTTGCCGCCACACGCAGTTCTTTGATTCCGTTTTGAATATTGCCTTTCAAACCCAGCATGCGCGCAACCCAGCCATAATTTTCGGGAATGGAGCCTATCAGCACATGCAAAAGTCCCAGCGATTTCAATGTCGGAGCGAACTCGGGAAAGAGCTTTTTATTTTCTTCCAAAAGTTTGTAAGCTTTGATGATTTCCCAAGACCCGCTGATTTCGTTGCCGAATTTTAGCTTGGCAAATGCCCAATGTAAGCGGATTTCAGCCTGGAAAAAACGTTTGTAAGGTGAGTTGTCGGGCAATTTACCGACCAACTCGAGCCGAGAATCTTCCTGCTGCGAAAGCAGTTTGTAAGCTTTCTTATCTTCCGAAATCAATAAATAATGCAGATCCGCATAATTGTCGAGATAGGGCAAAAATGCATTGTTGCTTTGCGCATTTCTTTCCGAATCGAGCAGGGAGCGGGCAGCTGGTAACCGAAGCTTCTGAATTTCAAAATATGCCTTTTGGAGTTTTGGCGAAAAAGTCACTCCATATTGCAGATCATCACTTTTTACAGGATAAACAAGTGTCATCAGCAGCAACAGCGGCCCGAGCCTGAACGCGGTAAAACTATGTCGCAGTTGCATTTTAATGGTCATATTCAATATTAAAGCATAAAAAAAGGTTGCCTTTGTGAAGACAACCTTTCAATTATTATTGTAATTTCTATCGGCGTTGGTGAACCGGTTCTACGCTTTCCACATCCGCAAGGATACGTCCGCAATGTTCACAAACGATCAGTTTTTTACGTTCGCGAATGTCAGCCTGACGTTGTGGCGGAACGATGCTGAAACAGCCACCGCAAGCTCCACGCGAAACATGCACAACAGCTAGACCATTCATTGAGTTATCGCGAATTTTCTGATAAGATTTCAACAGACGATCCTCGATTTTCTTGATATGCTTTTCTCTTTCTGCAATCAGCCCTTTTTCTTCGGCCTCGCTTTCGCTCGTGATTACATTCAGTTCGCCTTTTTTCGCTTTAAGATCTTCGTTTCTTTCATTCAAAACAGACTCTGCGCGATTTGCATCGTCTTCGATCAACCGGATACGCGCTTTGGCTTCATTGATTTTTTTGTCAGCCAATTGCATATCAAGCTCTTGCAATTCTATTTCTTTGGTGATCGCATCATATTCGCGGTTATTGCGAACATTCATTTGCTGATCTTTATATTTCTTAATCAGCTTTTCACCTTCTTTCTGAGCATTTTTGAAATTGTCAATCTCGGTGTTCAGGTTCGCAATTTCACTTTTAAACTTGCTTAAACGTGTTTCAAAGCCAATAATCTCATCTTCCAGATCCCGGACTTCCTCAGGAAGATCACCACGCGTTTTTAATATTTCGTCAAGGCTTGAATCAATTTCCTGCAATTTCAGGAGAGCGTCTAATTTTTGTGCGATTGTGTTTTCCATGTATGTCTTTAATGGACTTGTTTCAATGCGTAATAAGTGAAGATAGTCAGTCGTATATTTTAACAGGAATTAGATACTAGTTGAGGAAATTACTTTCTAAACAAAATATCGTACCGGATTGGTATTGACTTCTGACAAACAGAGTGCAAAATTACTAAATTTTCCCGATAAATAGTTATACAGCAAATTTTTCGTGAAGACTTCACTCTCATAATGCCCGATATCGCAGATCATAATGCGGTCCTCAGCGTCGAAAAACTCGTGATATTTGTAATCGGCGGTTACAAATACATCGGCCTTACTCTGCAACGCGTTGGCTAACAGAAAACTGCCTGCTCCACCGCAAACCGCGACCCGCTGAACAGTTTGGGAATGCGGCGCAGTGTGCTTGATCACTTGCAGATTCATTTTTTCTTTTAACAAATGCAGAAACGCATCTGTTTCCAAGGGTTCCTGCAATTCACCATATGCGCCAGCACCGACT
This sequence comes from Dyadobacter sp. CY326, assembly GCF_021390515.1. GTDB lineage: Bacteria > Bacteroidota > Bacteroidia > Cytophagales > Spirosomataceae > Dyadobacter. The sequence continues at coordinate 224,827 of NZ_JAJUXI010000007.1, read as the reverse complement.
TCCTGGTTCTCATTTTCAAGAGAATTAATGTAGTAAGCAACTTCTTCGTAAGGATGAGCCCGTCTCAATGCTGTCATAACCGCTGATTCGAGGTAAGACGGGAAAATCAGTTCCGCTCTATGTTCCTTGACTTCCTCTTGTGCACCGTTCTTGCCAATGACGGGATTAGCGGCGTCATTTGGCATAAATGTGCCCGTTCCTTCCGTCCGGAAACTGCAATTGGAATAATTGCCAATGTTTCCTGCTCCCGCTTCATGGAGCGCTGCGAGGATGGCTTGGGTGTTTGCTATGGGCGAAAAGAAGGTGAGTTTGGAAAGGGCTTGCTTTTTCGGTGCGAGAATGCGAACGTTCTGTAATCCCAAGATTTGGGCGATGTGCCAGTTTACGCCATTGGTAACGTGATCCAGGTTTGTATGGGTGGCATAAATGGCAATGTCGTTTTTAATCGCTTTCAAGACCGTTCTTTCAACGTAATTCTTTCCATTCAGCTTTTTGAGGCCTTTGAAGACAATAGGGTGATGCGCTACAATGAGGTTGCAATTTCTATTAATGGCCTCTGCGACAACATCTTCGGTTACGTCCAGCGTCAAAAGCACTCCTGTGACTTCCTCTTGCCCTGTGCCAACAATAAGTCCTGCATTATCGTAGCTTTCCTGATATGATGGAGGAGCCAGTTGTTCCAATGCGTTGATAACTTCCTTTATAAATGTCATTTTTATGATTGGTACAACTGTTTCACTTTCAGATTCTTCATCATTTTGGCATTATTATTTTGCAAATAAAATAACTAAATTGGTGTCCCAAGTATTGCAATGGAAAATAATAATACTAGTTTTGCACCACGTTTTACAGAAAAGTGCTGTGAAATTTAAGCTGGTTTGGTAGTTCAGTTGGTTAGAATACATGCCTGTCACGCATGGGGTCGCGGGTTCGAGTCCCGTCCAGACCGCCAGTATATAAGTTAGTTTGAAGTTCTTTATTTTTTGGTTTGGTAGTTCAGTTGGTTAGAATACATGCCTGTCACGCATGGGGTCGCGGGTTCGAGTCCCGTCCAGACCGCAGAAAGCTCAGAGAAATCTGGGCTTTTTTCGTTTTCCGATAGTTCAGTTGGCTAGAATACATGCCACGCTACGGTGGCCCGGCCTGCGCAAGGTGTCACGCATGGGCGGGCCGCGTAGGCTCTCGGGCGGACGCCGCGCGGTTCGAGTCCCGCCGGGAGGCCGGCCCCGCCAGACCGCAGAAAGCTCAGAGAAATCTGGGCTTTCTGCGTTTTATTTTGCCACGGATGCACGGATTTGCACGAATGGGAATTTTATTTTTCTGGCTTGGGGAAGACTTGGTGGTTTTTGGCCCACTGGCTCCATAATGTTGAGAGTTGCTTCACTTTGTCTGGATATTTCGTTGCCAAGTTTATTGTCTCGGAATGATCGTTTGCCAGATCATACAACTGCCAGGTGGTGTCCTTGGCCAGTGAAACGAGTTTCCAGTTGCCTTTTCTCGCGGACCTTGCTCCGAAATGTTCGTTGAACAGTTCATCGTGGCCCTTAGATGGGCTTTTACCAAATGAGGTCACCAGACTTTTTCCGGTTGTCGGCGTGATCTTGTATCCGTTGAATTGTTGCGGATAATGTGCACCTGCAACTTCGCAAAATGTGCTCATCAAATCCATTACGTGACCAGTGTGGTCGCTGAAACTTCCTTTTTTTGCACTGATCCCTTTGGGCCAGAATGCAATCATTGGTGAGTTTGTGCCGCCTTCTGTCGACTCAGCTTTCCAATATCGATAAGGCGTGTTCGAGACCATTGCCCAATGCGGGCCGATGGATGCGTAACTCGTCTGCGGACCGGGTAACACTTGTTTGTCGGTTGCATACACGATTTTTCGGCCGTCGCGTGTTTCATCAGGACGATCAAATCCTGGTCCGTAATTCGCACAAACTTCAGGACTGGCGCCGTTGTCGGTTAAAAATAGAATCAATGTATTATCGAGAGTTCCGTTTTGTTTCAAAGCACTGATAATGCGTCCGATGCCTTGATCCATGCGATCGATCATGGCTGCATGGACGGCCATGGCGCGGGCGTCAAATTCTTTCGTCTTGTTATCTTCCCACCGCTCGAAATTTTTCGGGTTTTCCGGTAATTTAGTTTTGGCAGGATCGATAAGGCCGATTCTTATCATTCTCTTGTATCTGGCTTCGCGGATTGCGTCCCAGCCTACTTTGTAAGTCTCTTCATATTTTGCAATGTCCTCAGGCTTAGCCATTAATGGCCAATGCGGGGCGTTATGCGCAACGTAAAGGAAAAATGGTTTATCCGAGTTGGAGAACTGATTGATGTAGGAAACCGTCGTGTCGTTAATGGCGTCCGTGTGATAATAATCTTTGGGAACAGACGCCACTTGTTCCCTGCCATTGACCAGGCTGAACGGATCAAAAAAATCGATCACGCCCCAAATTGTCCCGAAAAATTTATCAAATCCGCGACTCGTTGGATATTGATCAATGGGTGAAAAGTTTCCGAATTCTTTCTGATGGTTGAGCCAGGCCAAATGCTCCTTTGGGTCTTTTTGAGCAAAAGTGTTGGAAACGTGCCACTTGCCGGTCATGCCAGTTTGGTAACCAGCCGATTTCAAAACTTCCGCCAAAGTCACCGCATGTTTGCTCAATCGACCTTCATAGCCAGGCTGACCTTCTGCCATAGTCATCTTACCAATGCCGGCCTGATGACTGTATAATCCTGTCAACAAGCTGGCACGCGTGGGACAGCAGCGCGACGCGTTGTAAAACTGTCGATAACGAATGCCGTTATGCGCAAGAAAATCAAGATTGGGCGTCTGGATTTCCCCTCCATAAGCGCCTAGATCAGAGTAGCCGAGGTCGTCTGCCAGGATAACGATGATGTTAGGCCGTTTTAGCTCAGCAGGATTGATCATGCTCGTTTTTCGAGCTTTCCAGGCAATTGAACCGACAATGCAAAGCGAACAAATGAGTAGAAGGAGGATGCGTTGTTTTTTATTTGTCATAACAGTTTCAAACTTTATTTTCAAAGTAAGTAAAGTCAGGTCATTACTTCGCCAGAACCTGAAAACGTTGTTGTATTTCTTGAAAATTACTCTAATCCTATGTCCGGCAAGCCTAAAACCATTGATGAATACATTGCAATGTTTCCAGCTGACGTGCAGCAGATTTTGGAAGAAATAAGGAAAACTGTGAAAAGACTGGCGCCTGATGCGGAGGAAACGATTTCTTACGATATGCCAACATTCAATTTGAACGGCACTTATCTGATATATTTTGCTGCCTGGAAAAAGCATGTTGCCTTTTATCCCGTCTCGCCGAAATTGGCGGACTGGCTTAGCGAAGATTTGTCGGGTTATAAGGGCACAAAAGGCTCCGTTCACTTCCCGCTCAACAAACCGATTCCGATGGATTTAGTCGAAAAAATAGTTGAATGGAGGTTAAAAGAGCATCAAAACATTTGATTCTGATCTTTGCTAAACAATCCATTTCCATATTTTTTCCTAATTTTAGATTGAAAAATCATAACACTATTTTCTGAACCTTTATGTCCACATCTTGCAAATTCGTCTGTTTGCTGCTCACAATTGGCCTGATTGCGAGGCAAAATCTGCTATTGGCACAATCCAAACCAGTGTCTGGTAAATCGACCACTGCAGCCGCCGATACGACAAAGTTCGACCGTGAATATGCACTGGAAGCGACGATGCTTGGTTTTTTTGCCAAAGACGGCACCCGAAACCCTACATTGAAAGCCAATAAGGGCGATAAAGTGCGGATTAAGATCACAAACGGTGAGCTGATGACCCACGACATTGCGCTCGAAAAACTGGGTATAAAGAGTAAAGTAATTCTTGAAAAGGGTTCGAGCACGAGCGTCAATTTCGTGGCACAGCAAAGCGACACTTATTTTTGTTCCGTGCCTGGCCACCGAGCAGCGGGAATGGTGGGAGCTTTTGAAGTTGTGGAAGGTGAAGTGAATGCCAAAACGGTTGCAGGCCAGCTCCCGATGAAAGATGGTCAACCTTTGAACCTGAATTTTGAAACAGGAACGTTGAAGGACTGGACGGCCACAGGTGATGCATTTGCCAACCCGCTTTTCAGTGCCGACCCATCGCCAGTTCATGAAAAGGAGATGAACATTGGTTTTGACGGAAAATATTTCCTTAGCAGCGGCGGAAATGTCAATTATAAATTGACTGGAACGCTGACCTCTGCTCCATTTAAAGTCACCCAGCCCTTTGCCGCATTCAAAGTTTCGGGCGGAGCATTGCTGGATACGCGGGTTGAACTGGTTCTGGCAGGAACGGACAGTGTTATTTATCACATTACAGGTCAGGGCAGGGCCACATTGCAGCCTGCCGTGGTGGATTTACAACCCTATTTGAATAAAGATATCTTTATCAGAATTGTCGATAATGAGACAGGCATTTCTCAGATCCCATACATTGCAAATGACAAATGGGCGCATATTAATTTTGACGAATTCCTGTTTTATCCAAGTCGGCCGGAGTTTGCTAATGAGCTGAAACAAAAGGATATCATCGTTCTCCCACCATTGGATCCCGTTCTCAATGCAGGTTTGTCGGGACAAAAAGCTGCGGCGGCAATGACGCCTCCAAAAGGATTTAAAGTGACGCTGGCTGCTTCCGAGCCGGAGGTTGTGAAGCCTATCGCATTTACGATTGATCCAAAAGGCAGATTATGGGTTGTTGAAGGCCACACTTATCCCGTTCGCGCGCCGGAAGGGCAGGGCAGGGACAGAATTCTCATTTTAGAAGACACGAATGGGGACGGGACTTTGGACAGCAAAAAGGTGTTTGCCGAAAATCTCAATCTTATTAGTGGGATTGAAGTTGGAATGGGTGGTGTTTGGCTGGGCTCGGCTCCTAATATGCTGTTTATCCCAATGGACCCAAAAACGGACAAGCCGTCCGGCCCAGCACAAATATTGCTTGATGGCTGGGGATTGCACGATACGCATGAAGTCCTAAATAGTTTCAGATGGGGGCCAGATGGCTGGCTGTATGGAACGCACGGCGTTTTTACGCATTCCTTGGTTGGAAAGCCTGGCACGCCAGAGTCTGAAAGGGCGAAAATCAACGGCGGCGTATGGCGTTATCATCCCACGCTCCACACATTTGAGGTTTTTGCGGAAGGATCAAGCAACCCCTGGGGCATCGATTTCAATGATTATGGGCATCCTTTCATCACGGTTTGCGTGATCCCGCACATGTTTCATGTGATCCAGGGCGCGCGTTACCAGCGTCAGGCGGGTCAGCACTTCAATCCTTACACATATGACGACATTAAAACAATAGGTGATCACGTGCATTGGCTGGGAGATCGCGGTCCGCACGCGGGAAACTTCCGTTCGGCTGCGGCGGGCGGTGGCCACGCGCATGCGGGGGCGATGATTTATCTTGGAAATAGTTGGCCGAAAGAATATCGCAATGAGATTTTTATGAATAACATTAACGGTGCAAGAATGAACATTGATCATTTTGAAAAGAAAGGATCGGGTTATGTTGCGTCACACCGGCCAGACTTCATGGCTATGAATGATTCGTGGTCGCAATGGTTGAATTTCAAATATGACGCGAGTGGTTCGGTTTGGGCCATTGATTGGTATGATAAAAATCAATGTCACAGTCCAAACCCGGATGTGCATGACAAAACGATGGGCCGCATTTTCAAGATCACGCATGAGAATGATAAGTGGGTTAAGGTGGATTTGACAAAAGCCTCAGACATGGAACTGGTCAATTATCAGCTGAATGATAATGATTGGTATGTGCGGCAGGCGAGAACAATATTGCAGGAACGCGGGGCTAACAAAAAAGTCCATAAAGCATTGAAAGAGATTCTTGCCAAAAATCCGGACGTAACGCGCAAGCTGCGTGCGTTATGGACGCTGCATGTAACCAAAGGATTGGAAGATAAGGACTTGATAGATTTGTTGTCCAACGAAAGTGAATATTTGAGAAGCTGGTCGATCCAGTTGCTGACTGAGGACAAATCGGTTTCTCCGGAAATATTGAAAAAGCTTACCGAAATGGCTCAGAACGACAATTCCGCAATGGTAAGACTTTATTTGGCGTCCGGGATGCTTAGACTGGATGCTGCACAGCGGTGGGATGTTGTAGAAGCATTAATGCAAAAAGACGAAGACAAAACCGACCATAACTTGCCATTAATGGTGTGGTATGCTGCGGAGCCATTGGCTGCTTTGGATATGAAGAGAGCTTTACAAATGGCAGAAAAATCGAAACTTCCAAAGATATTGCCCTATACAATTCAGCGTGTTGCTGCCATCGGAACGGAAGATTCGAAAAAGGTTTTGAAAGATCTTAATCAAAAATTAGGTCAAAACGGATCGCACGAAAATCACGAAAGCCAGATGCTGATCGGAAAAGTGCTGGATGAATAGCGAATCGAAATGCAGGGAATGGCTGATGAGGCTGCTGATAAACAATGAGGCCCGGAATGTTCCGGGCCTCATTGTTTATCAGCCTGTTGAAAAAGAAAAACACGCAGGTTTCAAAATGAACCCGCGTGTCAAATTACACTTCATCAACAAACTAAAAACCAAATAAAACTAATACGAAAATATTCGCTTGTCAAGTTTTTTTTGCTGTAGGAGGGGGATTCGAACCACCCACGGTGCGGTTAGCTACGGTACAAATACTGTTGGTGGTCCACCCCAGTCGACTTGCGTCGGCATTATGCCGCGTTTATCCCTTATTCACCACCCCCGAGACAGGAGGGCATGGCTGCCAATTTCATCACCCTACAATGTGACATTTCTCATTGCAAGAGGCATTTTATTGAGATGCCTCGTACTTTGGTTTTGCAAAACTAAAAATTCTGAACTTAAATATAAAATATTTTCATTTAAAATTGTCAAAATTTACAATTGTTTCATATTTTAGTAAGGATTATTGTGAAAAATTCAAACAATTAGCAGTAAATGCAGAAATATTCAGATATAGACAGCACCGATTTACGCATACTTTCCCTCCTGATCGAGAATGCGGCGTTGCCCTACACAGAAATCGGTAAAAGGGTGTTTGTGTCAGGCGGGACCGTGCACGTGCGCATGAAAAAGCTTGAACAGATGGGAATTGTGAAGGGCTCTCAGCTCGTTATTGATCCTGCCAAATTGGGTTGGGACATCAGCGCTTTTTTAGGAATTTACCTGGATAAGAGTTCGCTTTACGAGCAAGTCGCAACAGAGCTGGAAGGCATTCCGGAAGTGGTTAACATTCATTACACCACAGGCATCTACAGCATATTCTTGAAGATTGTTTGCCGCGACACAGGCCATTTAAGAGAAATATTGCACGATAAAATCCAAAAGGTAAATGGCATCCAGCGCACAGAAACGTTCATTTCGTTAGAGGAGAGGATTAATCGATCGATTCCCCTGGCGGAAAGTTAGAATTTCCAGGCAATCCTTTGGAACAAAAAATAAATCTTATAATTTTGTATTGTATATATAAAGAACTTATATATATTTGGTCAGAAACAAAATAACTCATGGAGAATAACGCAACCAGCAACGAGTATGTACGCGGTACATTAAAAACAATCGTATTGAACTTACTGGCAGAACATGATCGGATGTACGGATATGAAATTACGCAGGAAGTAAAGGACAGGACGGGGGGCGCGATTGCATTAACATTTGGCGCATTATATCCTGTTTTACATAAATTGGAACAGGAAGGTCTGCTTGTAACGGAGTCCGTGGAAGTGGACGGCCGTTTGAGAAAATATTATTCATTAACGACTCCTGGAAACGAGGCGGCCCGTAATAAAACCAATGACCTTGAACGTTTTATAGATGCGGTAAGATTATTACTGGCTCCAAAAAGTCTGGCAACTGAGTAACCTTTATTACATGGCTCATTTCTAAACAGATAATCCGATGAAACGCCTTCAGGAAAATCGCATCGATTTGATTAACAAATATTTGCAAGCAAGCAAGCTCAATCCAGAGTTACTTCCGGAGATTTTGGATCATCTGGCCTGCGAAGCAGAGGAGCGTCTTTGGGATGGCAAGCCGTTTGAGCAGATCTATGATAATCTCATGGAAACTGCTGATACGCAAGCCCTTCTTAACCTAAGTGTGGATCATAAAAATCTGTTAGCCATGAAAAAATCATTGAATGACGTCGTTTTCGAAGGCCGTAACAAACTTTACGGCGCTTATGACCTAAGGAAGAGTTACGGGCAAACCATTCAGCGCTCGGTGCTGATGGGTGTGACATTGTTTTTGCTCTTGGTAATGTTCCCAAATTTGTATGCAAGACTCGTGCCCGAGTCAAAACCGGAAGACATTGCTTACATTATTGAAGCAAATCCAATTGACATTGTGCCTGAAATTGCGCCAAAGCCATTGATTGAAGAGGAAGTTGCGCCGGCGCCGAAAACTGAGCGTTTTTTGCCGCCAGTTGTTTTGCCGGATGAAGACGTGATTGTTGAAAATCTGCCGCCTGCGGTTGAAGATTTGGAACATGCAGAGCCCGCAGTGGAAACGGTGGAAGGAAGTGAGGACGTGATCAACATTATTCCGCCTGCTCCGGAAGTCGTTTCATCTAAACCTGCGACAGCCGGGATTGAGCCTAAGAAAGAAGAAATTTTCGGGGTTGTTGAGCAAGCGCCTCAATATAAAGGTGGTTTGGCGGAAATGGGTGCGTTCCTGCAAAAAAACCTGCGATATCCTTCCGGAGCAGCGCGAGCTGGGATTGAAGGAAGGGTTTTCGTTGAATTTACCGTTGCATCTGATGGAAAAATTGAAAATGTAACTGCAATTAAAGGAATCGGTTTTGGTTGTGATGAAGAGGCGGTTAGAGTGGTTAAAATGATGAAAAATTGGGTTCCAGGAAAACAGGCTGGCGTTCCCGTGAAAGTTCGTTTTACATTGCCGATCATTTTTCAGCTTGACTAACTACATTTCTGAAATTGCGTGAATGCCTCCCTGTTATTGAAAAAATCCTCGCTTTGACGGGGATTTTTTCGTTTTTTTGTAATCTAATTTAAAGCAGATGTCAAGAAGTTAATGTACGCGATTGTCGATATTGAAACAACAGGTGGGGGAGGAGCAGCGCGCATTACAGAAATAGCGGTTTTCCGGCACGACGGACAGCAAATCGTCGATATATTTCATTCCCTCATTAATCCTGAGATTTACATTCCTCCATTTATAACCCGCCTCACCGGGATCGACAATGAAATGGTGCGCGATTCGCCCACATTTTATGATGTGCAAGATTCCGTTCGGGCCCTTACAAAAGATGCCTGGTTTGTTGCCCACAATGCGAAATTCGATTACGGTTTTATCAAAAGAGAATTTGGCGCAATGGACGAATATTTCCAGCGCGACTGCTTGTGTACAGTGCAACTAAGCCGAAAAATCTTTCCAGGCCTCAAATCTTATAGTCTCGGCAATCTGTGCGAAAGTCTTGAAATACTGATTGAAAACAGGCACAGGGCACATGGCGATGCGCGAGCAACTGTTCAATTGTTTGAAAAGCTCCTTACAAATGACAAACAGCGCCTCATTCCGATGGACTTCATGTTAAAAAGAGGTTAATGTGGAAATAGTGGAATGATTTTTTAGTTGAAGGGTAAAAGTTTTAACCTAAAATTTCCGATACATGAAAGCTATCATTAACTGCCTCGTCATTCTTCTGCTGACTTTAACACTTACCAGTTGTGAAGTTGTCGGCGGCATCTTCAAAGGTGGGGTTTGGACCGGCGTCATTTTAGTTGTTGCAGTGATTGCAATCGTAATATGGGCATTGTCAAAAGCATTTGGAGGCGGGAGAAGGTGACGTTTACGTCAAATTGAATTCGCTTTTTTCAATAAAAGATAAAAATTGGAACATGCTTGCTTATCAAAATTCTCCGTTTCATCTTTGCACTCCTCTAAAACAGGGCTAAGCAGAACAATGACTCGGGGGATTAGCTCAGTTGGCTAGAGCGCTTGCATGGCATGCAAGAGGTCGACGGTTCGAATCCGTTATTCTCCACGATAATTAACAGGCTTTTAAGTGTAAAAACTTAAAAGCCTGTTTTTTTTAGTCGCGCACTGCTTTTGAAATGTGATTACCCTCTTTAAAGGTGGTTAAACTGATCATTGTAATTTTGTTGTTCAATCTGCTTTTCATCCTGAATGGCATCTTTCTCGTGCGGGAAATTGGATTCGGGTGTGAGTGAATAGGGAATATTTTGCGGAATGTAATCTTCGGACGCGCCCGGTTTGCTGTAATCGTACGGCCATCGATATACAGCTGGCAACTGGCCTGGCCAATTTCCGTGTCCGGGATGGATTGGCGTAGTCCATTCGAGTGTATTGGAACGCCATGGATTAGCCGGGGCCACCTTACCATTGAAGATGCTGCTGATAAAGTTGTACAAGAATATGAGTTGTGCAACGAATGTCAGGATCGCCGCATACATGATAAATGTATTCATATCCAAAAACTTATTGGTAAAATCGTAGCTCGTGAATGCGTAATAACGTCGCGGGAAACCTGCAATCCCAATGTAATGCAATGGCACAAAAACCATGTAGACGCCCACGAATGTGAGCCAGAAATGGATTTGTCCCATTGTATAATTCATCATCCTGCCAAACATTTTGGGAAACCAATGGTAAACGCCTGCCAGCAGCCCAAATGCCGAAGCGGCTCCCATAACCAGGTGAAAGTGCGCCACAACGAAGTAAGTGTCATGCAATTGAATGTCCAATGCGCTGTTTCCCAGGATGATTCCCGTCAAACCACCCGAAACGAAGAAGGACACCAGACCAATTGCAAACAGCATGGCGGGCGTAAAAACAATATTTCCCCTCCATAAAGTTGTGATGTAATTAAAAGCCTTCACCGCAGAAGGAACGGCAATAATCAGTGTGAGAAACATGAAAATGGAGCCGAGAAACGGGTTCATGCCTGAAACAAACATATGGTGCGCCCAAACGATAAAGGAAAGAAACGCAATGCCCAGCATGGAAGCGATCATGGCGCGATAACCAAAAATAGGCTTACGAGAGTTGGTCGCGATGATCTCCGAGGTGATGCCGAGTCCGGGCAAAAGCACAATGTAAACTTCGGGATGGCCTAAGAACCAAAAGAGATGTTGAAACAAAATCGGACTGCCGCCTACATTATGCAACGCTTCGCCATTGATATAAATGTCTGAAAGATAAAAGCTTGTGCCAAAATGCCTGTCAAAAACGAGCAGTAAAACGGCCGAAAACAGCACAGGGAACGAAATCAGTCCCAAAATGGCAGTTATCAGAAATGACCAGATCGTCAGTGGGAGCTTGCTGAATGTCATTCCGCGTGTCCTCAAATTGATAACAGTGGTTATGTAATTGATCCCGCCCAGCAATTGCGAGATAATAAAAAGCGCCATACTCACAAGCCAGAGCGTCATGCCCATGCCCGATCCGGGATGCGCTTGCGGCAATGCGCTGAGTGGCGGATACACAACCCATCCGCCTCCGGCCGGGCCGGTTGACACAAACATAGAAGAAAACATCACCACACTGGCTAGAAAAAAGAACCAGTAAGAAAGCATGTTCATGAAACCCGAAGCCATATCCCGAGCGCCTATCTGCAAGGGAATGAGGAAGTTGCTGAATGTTCCACTCAATCCCGCAGTTAGAACGAAGAAGACCATAATCGTTCCGTGCATCGTCACCAGCGCCAGGTAAAAATTGGGATCAAGCTTACCGGTGGCGGTCACCCAGTCACCGAGCATGGGTTTGAGCCAGGTGAAGTTTGCATCCTGCATGCCGAGCTGAATCCGGAAAAGGATCGACATAAATAGCCCGATAATCGCCCAGAAGATGCCGGTAATCAGATATTGCTTGGCGATGGTTTTGTGATCCTGTGCGAAGACGTATTTAAACCAAAAATTTTGCGGCTTGTGGTGATGAGCCTCCTGCGAGCTGAGTAGTAATGTTTCCGATGCTGATGACATATTAAGTGAATGTTTAAATTTAGACTGCGCCTTTCCCGCAATGCAGCTGTCTGCAACTACGCTATTTCTCAACCTTATTTTTTGCTCTGAGATAAAGCAATGTGACGACGATTATCACCACCACGAGCATTCCAATGGGGACAAACATAAGTTCAGCTTTTTGGCCCAATCGAGCGTTTCGATCAGCGGTTGATAATTTGAAAACGGATAAGCGCTTATAAAAACCGTTCCAAAAAGCAGGTTTACAGCGAATTAAATGGAGTTTTGTGTTGATGGCCGTCTAGCGGCCATCAACAAGCGGTGAGCTTAGTGGAGATTTGGGTAAGATCTTTGAGAAGAGGCCGTGACAGAAAAATTGTGTCTCACGGATGCGCAGCCTGGCGGCAGCTCAATTGCTTACGGGCAGAAGCCTTTATGCAAGGATTTTTTGTTCAATAAAGTCGCGGCTATAAGCTTTGATTTCATCCCTAACCCTTCGGAATGAGGTCAATAAATCTTCGCCCTGCGTATGACCCGGATCGGAAAAGCTATGGTGGATCAGCTGACCAGCCGAAGGAAAATAAGGACATTGTTCGCGCGCATTATCGCAAACAGTGATGACGAAATCGAAATCAATGCCTGTGTATTCATTGGCATGGTTAGACGTGTGATGTGAAATGTCAATGCCATCTTCCGCCATGACCTGTATTGCCACAGGGTTAACACCTTTGGGATCAACGCCGGCGCTGTATACTTGCGCGCTGTTTCCTGCAAAATATTGCAAATAGCCCTGCGCTAACTGGCTGCGCGCAGAATTTCCCGTGCATAAAACCAAGATTTTTTTCATTTGTAAGATTGGTTATCAATTAACAGCAGCCAGAACCAGGTTTGCACACTGCGCCATCGGCTTCAATCAATTCAAGCTCTTGTTTATCAATTTCGGGGCCGCAACATGACGCGCCGGACGCATCGGGACCGCAAGTTTGGTTGCGTGAAAGCGCCTTGCATTGTGTAAAGTCTGGAACCAGGTTTACAGTCAAATGTTGCCCATCCGCTACGAATTCGCCAGGATACATTTGTCGCGTGTCAAACTTCGAGTTACCAAATTCGATTTTGACAACTGCATTCGGATTCAATGGCAGCGATTTTTCGACAAGACTTACGATTTTCAGCGCCTTGCTGACAAACATTGAATGCTCAGCTTCTTTCACGGTCGGCTCCCACAATTGCACGATGACCTCCGTCCAGCTATTCATCACCCCGCCGCAATCAACTGAGACAATCGGCGCCTGCTTAATCTCTGTGATATGAAACGAATGATCCACAAACTTGCCTGCTTCATATTCGAATTGCAAGTGCAAATCCGGGTTTTGTTCCAGTGTGCGTTTAAATGCTTGCCATGTCATTGGGTTTGATTGATCTATCATAGTTTTTAATATTAATTGTAATATTGCGATTGATTTATACAAAAAAACACCTGCTAATTACAGCAGGCAACATTGTTGATCGATTCAAGCATTTTACCAAAAGCCTGAGAAGCCTCCTCCCAAACCGCGGGATTGATGCAGTAACAAACACGAGGCGGATTGATTTCTCCTTGAATAATGCCGATCCGTTTCAATTCTTTTAAATGTTGAGAAACAGTCGCCTGCGCCAGCTCCAACTCGTCCACCAGATCGCCGCAAACGCACGCTTTCCGGGCAATCAGCAACTGCAGAATCGCGACGCGTGCCGGATGCGCAAAAGCCTTCGCCAAGTCCGCGATTCGGTTTTGTTGATCCGTGAATATCTCAGTTTTAGTTAGTCCCATGTCGCGAAGATAACGGAAAAGGTTTTGATCGCAATATTACGATTAATATTTTTCGCTGGGCGAGTTCGATTTCTAGTCTTTATAAGACAATATCAAAAAGGAAAATCCGCCTACACGGATCACTACGATGCCAAAAACACAGCTGCGAAGAATTTCCATAATTGATAAAATACGCTGTAAACCGAATCCCATAGCGTAAATTCCTTTATTATTGCATCTTCTTAATTCAAGACGCTTCAATTATGTCAAATAACGTATTCGATTTTGGAATGATCGGGCTTGGGGTGATGGGTAGAAACCTGTTGCTTAATATGGCTGATCATGGGTTCTCTGTTATCGGTTTCGATAAGGACGGGGCCAAAAACGCGGCTTTGGAATCTGCTGCAACGCCCGGAACCACCGTGAAAGGGGTGGCGGAACTTGCGCAAATGATCCAGCTTCTGCAGCGCCCGCGCAAAGTAATGATGCTCGTTCCGGCTGGTCAGCCTGTTGACGATGTGATCGCATCTTTGCTTCCATTGCTGGAAAAGGGCGATGTTGTAATTGACGGTGGAAATTCACATTATACTGATACATTGCGCCGGGTAAAATATCTGCGCGAGAAGGAAATTCATTTCATGGGCATCGGCGTCTCGGGCGGCGAGCAAGGTGCGCGTTCGGGTCCAAGCATTATGCCGGGTGGCGATCAGGCTGCTTATGAGAATGTTAGGCCAATGCTGGAAGCCATTGCGGCCAAGGTGGACGGAACGCCTTGCGTAGCTTATCTGGGAAAAGAAGGCGCCGGTCATTATGTGAAAATGGTGCATAATGGCATTGAATATGCGATTATGCAGTTGATCAGCGAGTCCTATTCTATCTTGAAACATGCGGGACTCACCAATGAGCAGCTTCATGAGGTTTTCAAAACATGGAATGAAGGCAAGCTCCAATCATTTTTAGTTGAAATTACTGCCGATATATTTCTCCAAAAGGATGACCAAAGCGATGCACACCTTGTTGACGTAATTTCCGACAAGGCTGGTTCAAAAGGAACGGGTAAATGGACTTCGCAGGATTCCATGGAACTGCCTGTTGCTGTGCCGGTTATCGATACGGCTGTTGCAATGCGGACATTATCCGGCTACAAAGACGAGCGTGTTCAGGCTGCTGAAATTTATGCAAAAGAAGGTTACGGTTCATCGGCTCCCTCGGACGAACTGATTCAGGAAGTGCACGACGCACTGTATTTTGCAACCATTATAAGTTACGCGCAGGGACTTGCCATGTTGTTCCAGGCTTCGAAAGATCTGGCGATGGACATTCCGCTTCCGAAAGTGGTTAGCGTCTGGAGAGGCGGCTGCATTATCCGCTCTTCGTTATTGGAAATCTTCACGAATGCATATACGCAAGCACCGGAATTATCCAACATTCTGCTGAACCAAGAGGTCGCCGAAGTCGTTAAGTCGGTAGAAGATAACACGCGTTCGCTCGTCGCGTTTGCAGCCAAGGCAGGTGTGCCGACAGCTGGGTTAATGTCGTCATTGGCTTACTTTGACGCGTATAAATCCAAAAGAATGCCCACCAACCTCATCCAGGCGCAACGTGATTATTTCGGAGCGCACACTTATCAACGTATCGATATCCCCGGTACTTTTCATACAGAGTGGGGTCAACAATAAATTAGGAATTTTATGCAAACTACCAAACGTCCACCTGCCTCAGTTGTCTTTATCTTCGGAGGAAGTGGCGACCTTAATTACAGGAAACTTACTCCCGCGCTCTACAATCTGTTTTTGGATAATTGGATGCCCGAGAAGTTTGCGATAGCGGGCATTGGCCGCAGTGCTTATTCCAATGAAAAATACCACGAGCATTTACTGGACGGCGTTACGAAGTTTTCGCGCAGAAAAGGAAAGCTGAATGGTCATTGGACAGAATTTTCTGAGCATGTTTCCTATTTGCAAATGGATGGCGACGATGCCGCTGCTTACCATTTAATAACCGATTTGGTAAAACAAAAAGAAGAAGAATGGGGCACTCACCCTAATGTTATATTTTACCTAGCCGTTGCGCCGCAGCTTGTTCCTTCGATTGCTCAGAAGCTGGGTGCATTAAAAATCTGTTCGGAAAAAAGCACAACAAGAATTGTTGTTGAAAAGCCTTTTGGTCACGATCTTGAAAGTGCGCATGAACTTAACAAGTTGCTTTCCAGCATGTTCGCTGAGGAGCAAATCTTCCGCATTGACCATTATTTGGGCAAAGAAACGGTTCAGAACATCCTTGCGTTGCGTTTTGCCAATGCACTTTTTGAGCCGCTTTGGAACAGAAATTACATTGATCACATTCAGATTACAGCCGCTGAAAGTGTTGGATTAGAGGGCAGGGGAGGCTATTTTGAGAATGCAGGCGCATTAAGGGATATGGTGCAAAACCATATTTTGCAAATCCTTTGTATGATTGCCATGGAGCCACCTGTTTCTTTCGACGCCAATGAAATACGTAATAAAAAGGTGGATGTGCTGAATGCAATTCGTCGCATTACCAAAGATCAGGTTCACGATGTTGCTGTCCGCGGACAATATTCGGGTGGATGGAAAAAGGGTGAAAAAGTGGTTGGATATCGTCAGGAAGAAGGCGTAAATCCGCAATCTAACATTGACACGTTCGCTGCTGCGAAGTTTTATATCGACAACTGGCGCTGGCAGGGCGTTCCGTTTTATGTGCGCACAGGCAAGTTTTTGAACCAAAAAGCCACGCATATCACATTGCAATTCAAACCGGCTCCACACTACGCATTCCCTTCCGAAGCGGCCGAAACTTGGAGATCTAACAGATTGACTATCAGCATTCAGCCTAATATGGACATCAGCATTCGTTTTCAGGCGAAGCGTCCGGGCCAGACTATGACATTGGACCCTGTAGATATGACGTTTGATTATGACGCAGTCGCTGGCGACCATGCTCCGGAAGCTTATGAAACACTGCTTTTGGATGTTATGGAGGGCGATGCGACATTATTTATGCGCAATGATCAGGTGGATGCTGCATGGAAGGTGATTATGCCAATTCTCGAAACCTGGGAAAGCAGAACGCCACAGGATTTCCCTAACTACGCGCCGGATTCTTGGGGTCCGGAGGGCGCTGACGCGCTTCTTGCACGCGACGGGCATACTTGGATCAATCTTCCTCCCGTAGTATCTTGATTATGGAAATTCATATTGCAAGCGACACCGGGCGGCTGAGTCATGACTTGGCCGCCTGGCTAAGCGGTTACATCAAAGAAGTGTTATCCAAACAGGATCGCTTCACATTTGTGCTTTCCGGGGGAAGCACACCCAAACAACTTTATGGATTACTTGCCGAATCGCCTTACAAAGAGACGATTGACTGGCAAAAAATCCATTTTTTTTGGGGCGATGAGCGCGCGGTTCCTTTTGAAGATTCTCGTAACAATGCCAAAATGTGTTATGATGAACTATTGAATAAGGTGCCGGTTAACCCTGACTTTATTCACATCATGCGCACGGACATTGAGCCTGAGGAGTCTGCTATCGCGTATGAAAAGGTTTTAAAACAATATTTTGAAGGTGATGATATAACCTTTGATTTTGTGTTGCTCGGCATGGGCGATGATGGGCATACGCTCTCACTTTTTCCTGGCACTGAGGTGATTCATGAGGAAAATGTTTGGGCAACTGCATTTTACCTGCCTGCTCAGGAAATGTTCCGGATTACTTTGACCGCTCCCATCGTTAATAATGCAGCTTGCGTTGCATTTTTGGCGGCAGGATCAGGAAAAGCGGAGACATTGAAGCATGTCTTGCAAGGTGAGCGCAATGTTGACCTCTATCCGTCGCAGATCATTGAGCCGACCAGAGGAGCATTGCATTGGTTTATAGATCAGTCGGCAGCGGCAGCGCTCTAAAATTGTCCTTCTTAAATGATCATTGAAACGTGTCCTAAGGGATGCGTTTTTTTATTTGTACTGGTTTTTGATACGTTTAAATATCCAAAGATACCACTGGATAAAATTATGATATGACTTAGTGTGCGGTTATTAAATTTACTTCAAACAAACCTCACATGCATGAAATACTTTCTCAAAATTGCGGCCGTGATCATTGTCATCACTTACGCTTTAAAACTCATCAATGCACAATCGGACCTGCTCGTTTTTGGCGGTTTGGCAATCATTTGCAGTGCGATCTATTTGCTTGCAACAGACGTTAAACACTTCTTCACATCTTCAAAATCTGAAATATGATGACGCTTGGCAGGAAAATTGTTATTGGCACAGTCAGTTTTTTCGTGGCTGTCATTGCGCTTTTTATTCAACCTTTTACATTTGAAAACATTGACGCCGGTAACGTGGGTATCCGCATTAACCTTTACGGGACGGACAAGGGCGTTGACAACATTACATTGGTAACCGGTCGCGTTTGGTATAACACCTGGACCACGAAAATCATCGAGTTTCCAACATTTACGCAAAGCGTAGACTATGACTCTTTCGTAATTACAACAAAGGACGCGGCAGAATTTAAAGTCGATCCGAAGCTTAACTATCACATTAATCCGGAAAAGGTGCCGCAGATTTACCGCCAATACAGACGACCGTTAGGGGAAATTCAGCAGGGATTTATGAAGAATACAATTTACGACGCCTATCGCATTGTTGCCAATTCATTCAGCTCTGACAGCGTAATGTCCAACCGGGAAGCATTTGAAGATCGTGTTCAGAATGTTTTAACGAAAACTTTGGGGAAGGATGGTTTTATATATGACCAATTAACCTCTGCAATTACGCCACCGCCGTCGTTGCGGCAAATGATTGATGAAAAGAACACTTCAATTCAAGCTCGCCTCAAAGCCGAAAATATGGCCAAGCAAGCCGAAGCAGAGGCAAAAGTAATTATCGCCCGCGCCGAAGGTCAGGCCAAAGCAACATTAATTAAAGCCAGGGCCGAAGCGGAAGCTAACCAGCTGCGTCAAAAAACATTAACGCCTTTGCTGATCCAGCAGGAATGGGTTTCCAAATGGAATGGCGTGTTGCCAACCACAAATGCTGGCGGAAGCACTAGTTTGATGCTGGGGATTAAATAGCATTTTGCACATATTCTTTCTTAATCCCCAGGTTGAAACCTGGGGCCGGGATATTTTTCGTGCCTGACGGCACTTTTACGTGTTGGATGTAAAAATGCCGTCAGGCATGACTGATATTTGTTGTTCTGGGTTTTAAACCAGAGCTATGATATTGAGATTGTATTTTGGCCTTAAATATATTTGATATTGTCTTATTGATTAAAATATCATCCTCACATTTTCGCTCTTAATCCCCCAGGTTGAAACCTGGGGCCGGGATATCTGTCGTGCCTGACGGCACTTTTACGTGGGGGATGTAAAAATGCCGTCAGGCATGACTGATATCATAGCTCCGGGTTTCAACCCGGAGCTATTGAATTAATAGCCTCCGAAAATCCAAGCTATAATCATTGTTCCACCATCGTTTCCAATCAAAGCTTCTTTAACAAGCTCCCGGGCATGGTCACTTGGGCCGAACTGTCAATATTGGCGCTAATGGTTTTCATCACGTCTTTTTCTACAATTATACTACTGCTGTCTGCAACTTCCAGCTTAATGTCGCCAAACACGTTGTCGGATGCAATTTTCGCATAATTCCCGGATGTAAGTTTGAGATCTACATGAGCAATTTTATTGTCGGCCAGAACGAACAAACTGCCTTTCTGGTTGATGGTGAGCGCTTCGCTTTTCCAGCCTTTTATTCTGCAAAAAGCATTGTCAGAGTCAACGCGAAGCAATTGAGGGGTGAAGATGTAAACGGATGCAACCGAATTTAGCAAATCTTCCCGCCGCGACCAAGCCTCGCTCCAATCTTTTTTGTAAGTGACAATTAAAGTGTCTTGCTTCACTTCCCATGAAAGATATTTGGGATCACTAATCAAGTCAATCTCCGATGTTGCGCCTTGCCGTATTTCCGTCACGCCGAAAGGCTTGCCCTGAAGCCGGACATATTTGAAAGGCTTAACAACTTCCTTTTTGTATCCTGCGAGCGGATCTTTCTTATTTAATTTATCAAACTCAGCTTTCAATACGAGGTTGGAGCCCAGAATCGCGAGGAAGATCATTGTCAGCAGGCATATCACCAATATATTGCTCGGTTTCATAAGTCAGGAAAATCAGTTAGTGACAGGATAATTTTCTGTAATAAATTTGTCGTAATACATTTTCAGCTCTTCTATACTAATGTTCAACAAATACATTGTCCGGAAAAGATCGGGCGATTCGATGTCAAGAAAACGCTCTTTGCGATAAGTCAAGATCCGCTCATTTGCATTGTCGCTTGCCGAATAACCAATGCCCCTTTTGTTGAAAATGATTTCTTTGTTTTGTAAAAATTCATAAGTCCGCATTACGGTGTTTGGATTGACTTCCATCATGCTAGCCAAGTCCCTGACAGACGGAATGCGCTCTCCTGGCGGCCATTTCCCGAGCAGAATCTGCTCACAGATGTAATCCGCTATTTGAAGATATATCGATTGCTTGTCTTTAAATTCCATTGAAGCGTGTGATTAAATTTGTTTCTCTTTCAGTTTCAGAAATGCGGCATACCAAAACGCCAGCGTCAGAAAAACCGGAAATGCCTGAATTAAAATGTATATGTTATCGGAAAACATCACGTGGTAAAACTTGGTATTTTGATGCATCACCGAGTTGCCTCGGATGTCATATGTCCAGACTTGCCATCCTGCAAGCGGCAGCGTGTTAATTTTAGTAGGCCGGGAAGTGAAGGCGTTGGCCAGGTAAACATGCAGGAAGAATCCGACAAGGCAAATCACAACAATAATGATGGCTGTCTTTATATAAGACGATTTTGCAAAATGGATAGAACCTAGAAAAACAAAACTGTGCATTGCAAAATAGAAATAGGTGAAGTAACGCAGGTAATCCGGATTGATATGACTGTATTTGTAAGCATTGCTGGCCGATTTTTCATTTGCTAAATCAATTGTGAAATAATGCAGCTGGGCATAAAAAATCAGGAATGGGACAATGAATATGAGGTTCGCAATGAGTGAGCTAAGAAACTTCTCGGTTCTCGAAGCGGGGATCATCAATGCGGCAATTCCTGTGTCGGTTGTCGTGTATTGCGTTAAACCGCTGCCGGTATAAAGGCTGCTTCCAAAAAGGACAATCATAAAGAGCGCCATGTAATGCAAAGCCTCCCGAAAGCCGCTCGGTTCGTTGTAAAGCGCGATTGGTGTGAGCATAAGCAGCAGCAGCACAATCAGCAAGCCAGCCATAAGCAAATAGTTTTTCCCTTTTTCAGTGAATTCCAGTTTCACCATCAGGACAAAACGGTGCAGGTTGAATGTTTGATTCATAATGTCAGATTTAAGGAAAAGAGGATCGATGTGATGAATGGCAGTTCATTTGTCAGCACTAGCAAAATGAGTGCAAGCAGCGATAAAATGATCGTTTTCATGGATTTTCACTAAAAATGTGACGAATTCGCTCCGGGTTTTCGAGCACAGCATTGAACAGTTGTTCCAGGTCAACGCGCGTCTCTTCCTGTGTGGAGTTTTCAAAAACCGCCTTGTAACCGCGCATGGAAGGCTCCGAATACAAAACGCGTTCATCATATTCAATGCTGGGCAAAGTCCCAAAACAAAGGCGCTCCGCAACAACATCCAGACTATGCCGGATCAAAATTTTGCTGTCTTCCAAAATGATAATCGAATCAATGAGATTGTCGAGGTCGCGAACCTGATGTGTGGAAATGAGCATAAGTCGATCCTTGTCCGACGCTGCCGAAACGATCTTGCGAAACTGACTTTTGGAGGGAATATCAAGTCCGTTCGTTGGTTCATCCATGATCAGCACTTTGGTGTTGGTGGCCAATGCAAATGCAATCAGAACCTTTTTCTTTTGACCGTATGACATCCCCGTAAGTTTATTACCAGCCGGAATGTCAAATTCGGCAATGTATTTCTGGAATTGGGAGTCATCAAATTTAGGGTAAAATGGCGCGAGCATATTAAGATATTGCTCCACAGTAACGGAAGGCAAATAAATTTCTTCGGGAATAAAGAAAACATCTTGCAAAAAAGCCGGCTGACGTTTTTGTGGCTCAAATCCTGAAACATTGATTTTGCCATCTAATGGAAAAAGCAGGCCAACCATGTTTCGAAGCAGACTTGATTTCCCGGCTCCGTTTTTCCCTAATAAGCCATAAATGTGCCCGGCTTCTAATCTTAGCGAGAGATCTTCAAACAGCTTTTTCTTCTTACTGTATCCAAAAGTTACATGGTCGAGCTCGATCATTTTTAGAATCGTTTAGTGTTCTAGTTAAGTAGTGCACTGTAAAAGTAGAAAATGGATTTTGATTCGCAAGACTTTTGTGAAAATATTTTGGAAAAAGTTGACTAAGCGCAGAATTAGTTGTTATTGAGCAGCTTTCGGTAATCTTCCTGCGTGTCGATGTCAATGTCGCCGAGAGGGAAGGGAACTGGCATGACATCTTCAACAAATTTTTTTACAAGCTTCTTGGCTCCTTCGGCTCCTTCCAGTTGCAAGAGGGCAGGGAAATATTTTTTAGAAAACAAAACCGGCGTTCCTTTTGTGTCGCCATAGGACGAGGCGATGATTCCAAAATCTGTTTGCGCGGCTTTTTCAATCAATGCATTGAACAATGCTGCGGTGACGAATGGCTGATCACTAACCGCCAAAATCGCTCCCGAAATATCGGGATGCATTGCCATAAGCTCCGTAATTCCAGCCACCACGGATGAGGCCATCCCGGATTCCCAAATCGGATTGTGAACAACGTGATAGGAAAGTGGACTTAGTTCCTGTTCGATCAGCGCAGCATTGGACCCGGTTACAACAATCACAAGTGCACTTTTTGCCGCCAATGCTGCCTCCGTGACATGCCGGATCAACGTTTTATCCCGATATTTCAGCAATTGCTTTGGTTCGCCAAGCCGGGATGAATTGCCGGCTGATAGAATAATGATCGCGTAATGATTTTGCGGCATGGTTCAGGATTGGGCCGTTTGAATTTCGCAAAGAAAATCTTCGCGTGTGGTTTTATGATAGTCCACTTTCTGATCGGACCGGCTGTGAATTGGATCCACTTTCTCACGAAGAGAAATCCCTGTCCGCCCATTCAACACCGCCTTGATTTCGGCCAGCACCGAAAGGGCAATTTCCTCGGAAGTTTCAGCACCCACATCCAGTCCGACGGGGCCGAAGATCTTGGCTTTTTGTGCTTCCGTCACCTTTATTCCTTCATTCAGCAAATCACCATACATTCGTTCCAGCTTCTTTTTTGGACCTAATGCGCCGATATAAATGCAATCTTCAAGGAAAATAAGCGCTTTTAATAAAGCCAGATCGTAATTGTAATTGTGGGTCATCAGCACAAAAAATGTCCGCGCATCTGCATCAATGTGATTTAACACTTCGGAAGCTTTCACGACAACAACGTTTTTAGCTTTTGGAAATCGCTGTTTTGTGGCGTGACCATTGCGCCCATCCACTACAGTCACTTCCCAACCTAGAATATGAGCCATCTCGGAAAGTGGAATGGTGTCGTTGCCAGCACCAGCGATTACAAGGGCAGGCGCAGGTTGCAGATATTCCACAAAACCAGTCAATTTCAGACCGTTCAAATCAAATGTTTTGAAAAATGACTCTTCTATTTCTTTTGACAATTCGGCCTCGAGTAATATGCTGTTTTTAAGTGTATTATCAGTCAAATTGTCAATGGTCAGATCATCCGTTTGCAGATTCAGAAAACAAGTTCCGGGCTGTTCGCTGGTGCGTGAGCCTAATGAAAACAGCGTTACCAAAACGGCAATTTGCCTTTTTTCCAGCACGCGTTTGAGGAGGGCGATCGGGTTAGTAGGGTCGGAAGCATGAATTGGCTCAAAAAGAATGTGCACAATGCCATTGCACCCCAGTTGAACGCCGAGTGTGGTGTCGTTATCGTCCGTCGTGTCGTAAGTTACAAGCTTGTTTTTTTGTTGAGAAATGGCCAGCAATGCCTTTCTTAATGCATCGCCTTCCAGACATCCGCCGCTGATTGCGCCTGTCAGCTGGCCGTCGTCCGTGACAAGCATGCGTGCGCCCGGACGCCTGTAAGAGGAGCCTTCGACGTGCACGACGGTTGCCAGGGCAGTTCGTTTCCCAGCCGCGACAGCTGCTTCATATGACTTGATGATGTCCGTAATTTCCTTCACTCCGGTGTTCTTTTACAATTTTAGAAATTACTTTAACTGCGTGATCTACTTGTTCTTCGGTTGAAAATCTGCCCAGGCTGAACCGGAATGTGTTATGGATCAATTCGTCCGAAAGTCCCATTGCTTTCAGCACATAACTTGGTTCCAAGGTGGCCGATGTACACGCCGAACTTCTTGAAAAAGCAATGTCGTTTGCAGCTTCAAAAATCAATTTTTCACCATCAATATTATGAAATGAAATGTTGGTTGCGTGAGGAAGTCGCTGCGTATGATTGCCATTTATGACAACATTGGGTAACGTAATTAATTGATTTTCAAACCGATCGCGAAGCGACGCAAGCCGCTCGCTTTCTTTCGTCAATTTTTCATTGCTGATTTCGCAGGCTTTTCCAAAAGCAACCACACCCGGCACATTAAGCGTGCCGCTGCGCATGCTGCGTTCGTGGCCGCCTCCGTCAATCTGCGCTGTGAGCGCAACCGCTGGGTTTTTTTTTCTTACATACAGCGCGCCAACGCCTTTGGGGCCATAAAGTTTGTGCGCGCTGCAAGCAAGCAAATCAATGTCATCTGCTTGCACATTGATTGCAATTTTACCCAAAGCCTGCGATGCGTCCGTGAAAAACAAAATTCCGTGCTCTTTCGCAATGGCTCCAATTTGGCGAATGGGCTGAATAACGCCTGTTTCATTATTGGCATACATCACTGCAATGAGCAGCGTGTCGGGCCTGATGGCAGCCTTTAAATCTTCCAGATTGATGATTCCATCCGTTTGGACGGGTAAATAAGTGACTGCGCCGCCGACCTTTTCAATGTGCTTGCAGGTGTCCAAAACAGCTTTATGCTCTGTCGAGACCGTGATAATATGCCTTTTTTCGGTTGTTTTACTCTCCCAAATTCCTTTTATTGCCAGGTTGACGGCCTCGGTTGCGCCGGAAGTGAACACGATTTCCTGAGGATGTGCGCCGATTAGCGCTGCAACATTTTCCCGCGCAATGTCCACTGCTTCTTCCGCTTCCCACCCGAACGAATGCGTGCGGCTGGCAGCATTGCCGAATTTCTCTAAAAAGAAAGGCAGCATTTCTTCCAAAACCAGCGGGTCCATTGGCGTTGTTGCATTATTATCCAGATAAACTGGCAATTTCAAACTCATAGCAGCTCTCTTGACATTTATTCAAAAAAGCAAAAACCGCTTTTATAGTTCAATTTAACAAAAAACCATCTCATTTTAAGCATGAGATGGTTTAGCTAACTTAAACGAACAGGCAATTGAATGAAGCGCTTCGACTTGCCATCCCGTCAATTGAACTGGTGTGCGGACCAATTCAATTTGACGCAAATGATTTTCACTGATGATGGAGCAAATTGTTGCTGCTTATTTTTCAATTATGATTCAAAAGAGCTTATAATCAATTAAAACGCAATTAAAGGAGCCTTAAAATAAGGTTAAATCGCAATCAGGCGACAGTTTTGCAGTGGCCTAAGCGACGAAAATATTTCAAAACGGTCGGTCATTTATTAATTTTCCGGCGGACCATTTTTGAAACTAATTTTTTATTTTTGCGTTAACTCTATAATATCAGTAGATTATTTATCCACTTAAAATTTTAACGAAATATGTCACTTAGACTAGGAGACATTGCCCCTGATTTCGAGGCAAATACCACACAAGGCCCGATCAAGTTTCACGAATGGTTAGGAGATAGCTGGGGAATGTTCTTTTCGCACCCTGGCGATTTCACGCCGGTCTGTACAACAGAACTTGGAAAAACTGCTCTTTTGCAAGGGGAATTTGAAAAACGCAATGTTAAAGTGCTTGCAATAAGCGTTGATGATCTGGAATCTCATAATCGCTGGATTCCGGATATTAATGAGACGAGTGGAACGGAGGTTAATTTTCCGATAATCGCTGACGAAGGCCGTAAGGTTGCTGAATTGTACGATATGATCCATCCGAATGCGAGTGAAAAATCAACCGTTCGTTCGGTGTTCATCATTGGACCTGACAAGAAAATCAAATTGACATTGACATATCCTGCTTCGACGGGCCGTAATTTCAACGAGTTGCTGCGTGTTGTAGACTCGCTGCAATTGACAGCCAACTATTCTGTCGCAACGCCTGCCGATTGGCAAAGTGGAGAAGATGTGATTGTTGTTCCGGCGGTGAACACGGAAGATGCGCAAAAGAAATTTACAAAAGGCCTTAATATCGTTAAGCCTTATCTGCGTTACACACCGCAGCCAAATATCTAAATTAGAGCAGCTTAGCTGTTTGTAATAAAAGAGAGGATGTCATTGGCATCCTCTTTTTTATGTATAGTGAATCAATTTTCGCTTTCCAAAACTTCTTCGGGCTTGATCATTTCTTCGCCATAATAAATCATATGCCTTGCTCCCTGATAATAAAACCAAATGGACAAGCCCATTGAAATGTGGCTGATGTCATTGTAGTTGAACCACGGCCCAAAACTGAATTTTAACGCATGCAAGCCTGCGGAAACCGCTCCTAATCCCGTGGCAATGAATATGTTAACACTCCCAGGATCCTTTCTCTTTTTGTAAACATAAATTTCGATCAGGAAAAGCATCAGGAACAAACCATAGAATGCGTGGATTTCAACGATCAGGAAGTTTAATGTAATGAAAGTAAGGATGAAGAAAATCGTGAGTTCGACATAATTGAGCCAGCCTAAAAATAAGCCGCCTCTGGTTGGCAAAAGTGGCTTAATGTGCCAAATGGCCGCCCGTTCGAACAATGCAACAGCAATCATGCTCGCAAACCAGCCCGGAATCTTGCCTGGCTGTCCCGTTAAATAAAGAAATCCATGTCCTAAAACGCCACCAATTGCTGTGGCAATCCCCATAAACAGGAAAAAATATTGGATTTGCATATACATCCGGTGCGCCCGGCTTAACCTGTTTAGATGAACAAATGCGTAAATGCACACAACGGTCATCATCAGACTTGTGATTACAGTGGAAGGTTCTAAAATCGTGATGCCAAAAATCTGGATCTGATGAACCTTACTGAAATCAATTGCAACGTCATTCATAGAAAGAAGAGTGTTTTAGATCAAATAACGGAGGTTGAGATCCGGTTGCTGGTTTCAAAGTAATCATAAATAATGTTCGAAATCCAGAAAACCCGGCACATTAGCAGTGTTTACCAAAATTGTACCACAACTGAAATGCAGCTGGTAAAATCAATGATGCCGGTTATTTCCACCAAAATTCAGATCTTTCGAGCCAAGTCGAACGTTATAATACGAGGTTATCTTTGTATTTTGAAAAGAAAAATAACCCTATTGATTTCAATCTTTTAAAAGTTTTGCCATGAAATGGTCTTTTGTAATCCAACAAAAATTGAAAGCGGCAATGCTTCTTGGCGGCATTATGGGATTCATTATATTGGCCACGTTGATTTCAAGGCATAATATGGAAGGGATCGACAAGTCTTTTTCGTCAATATATAAAGACCGTCTCGTCCCGGCAACAACGATTATTTACCTGACCGAAAATTTATACGGCAAGCGGCTATCGCTTGAAGAACACTTAATGTCGGGCAACGCGGCGGATAAAAGTGAAATTCAGTCGCAGCTGCGCGCGCATAACAAGAACATTGATTCGCTGATCAATGCTTTTGAAAAGACTTATCTTGTTGATGAAGAGGCGAAAAGTCTGGGTGCATTCAAGAGTGAAATTGCGGAATATGCTTTACTGGAAAAATCGGTGCTTAACCTATGCAGCGCTGGCCAGCAAGATGAAGGGAAACGGCTGTTTGCGGGATCTGGTGGAGTTACATTTGCAAGGACAGTAAGGAATTTGAATGAGCTTGCAAACATTCAATCCAATGTCGGGAAGGATTTGGTAAGGGAGTCAAAGAGTGACATTGCGAGTTTCGGAATCCTATCATTTTTGCAAATAGCGATGGCCGTTGTGATTGGATTAATGCTGCTGGTCTTAATCCAGAGTTCGGCAGTTATCAGCAAACCTAAAATAACCAGTGACAAAACGGGCTATTTCCATATGAATTAGCTAAAACGAAAAAGGTCAGGATTTCCTGACCTTTTTCGTTGATATGATTTTCGGTTACTGACCTACTTTTCTTCCTTTCAATGTTTCCCTTGAATTTTTAACCTGCTTCAAAAGGTCTTTCTTAACAAAAAGACGGGCGCCGTTTCCACCTTGCAGATCGAATGTTCTTTCTTTATACTCGAACTTGTTATTAGGCAACACATCCAAAAAATAATTTTGACCACTCAAGTTGAATTTCATTCCTTTTGTATCCTGTTGCGTGTCGTCCCAAGACACAAAAACAACGCCATTATCCGAGCTTAAAGCAACTCCTGGTGTAAATGGAAGCACATTAATAGTCTGAATGCTCTTTCCATTGCTCATCGTGATTTGTCCTTCCGGATTCACTTTAATGTCGTTAGGATCAGACACTTCCCTGCGAATGTTGATCGCCTTGTCATTGAAGAACTGCACTTTGGCTATTTCAATGTTTGCTGCTTCCAGATCGCGACGAAGATCTTCGGTAAAGACAGTATAATTGGAGAGGGGGACGGAATTCATTGTGGTGCAAGCTGAAATTCCGCTTAATAAAAGGATGCCTGCAAAAAATTTCTTGATAAGATTCATATTACTAATTGGTGTTCTTGAATGAACTGTTTTGTGATTTTAGTTGGGTTGTTTACCAGTCGCAATATTAAGAAAAAAGCCAGTCAGTTACCAGCCAATTGATTTTATGTGATGATCTGCACATTGCTGACAATCTGTCAGCCAAAGCGCTTTTAAGTTCTATTTGGAACGCATATTTGGATTGCGTATTGCAAACGCAGAAAAAACAATTCATTAATAATATAAACAAAAACGGCATAATTATGGAATCAGTGATTCAGGAAAAAGGAAACCTTAGCATTCATACCGAGAACATCTTTCCGATTATCAAAAAATTCCTTTATTCGGACCACGAAATCTTTTTACGTGAGTTAGTATCCAATGCTGTCGATGCCTCCCAAAAAATTAAAAAACTTGCTTCTTATGGCGAATTTAATGGAGAATTAGGTGATTTAAAGGTTGTTGTGAAGCTGGATAAGGACGCTAAAACCATTACGATCAGTGATAATGGGATTGGGATGACAGCCGATGAGATCAAGAAATACATTAATCAGATCGCTTTTTCAGGCGCAACCGAATTTGTCGAAAAATACAAGGACAAAGGCGAGGACGGAAAAGGCGATAAAGGCATTATCGGTCACTTCGGACTTGGATTTTACTCGGCTTACATGGTTGCTGAGAATGTCGAAATCATTACCAAATCATACAAAGAAGGCTCTGAGGCCGTTCGCTGGCAATGTGACGGTTCGACAGAGTTCGAATTGTCCCCCGCTGAAAAAGCAGATCGCGGTTCAGAGATCATCCTGCACATTGCAGCCGATTCGGAAGAGTTTCTGGATGAACATCGTCTGCGTGGCATTCTTGAAAAATATGGCAAATTCCTGCCGATCCAAATTGAGTTTGAAGAGAAGATCATCAACAATCCGAACCCGATTTGGACAAAGAATCCGGCGGATCTGAAAGACGAAGATTATCTGGCTTTTTATAAAGAACTTTATCCTTTCAGCGAAGACCCGCTTTTCTGGATTCACTTGAATGTTGATTATCCGTTTAACCTGACCGGCGTTCTTTATTTCCCGAAATTAAGAAACGACTTTCAGGGACAACGCGAAAAAATCCAGCTTTACAGCCGTCAGGTGTTCATTACGGACGAGGTGAAAGACATTGTTCCTGACTTCCTGCAACTGCTTCATGGTGTTATTGACTCGCCAGACATTCCTTTGAACGTGTCGAGAAGTTATTTGCAAGCGGACGGCAACGTGAAGAAAATCAATGGTTATATCACGCGTAAAGTGGCTGATAAACTGTCTGAAATTTTCAAAAATGACCGCGAAGGTTTTGAGAAAAAATTTGATGACATTGGTCTGTTCGTGAAATACGGAATTATCAGCGATGACAAGTTTTATGACAAAGCGAAAGATTTCTGTCTGCTAAAAAACACAGAAGGTAAATTTTTCACTTTCGACGAATATCGCGAGCACGTGAAAGACAATCAGACTGACAAAAATGACACCCTCGTTTGGCTTTACACCACAGACGAGAAAAAGCAGGATGCATTCATCCAGTCGGCCAAGAAAAGAAGTTATGATGTGCTGACATTAAGCACAGTGATCGATTCACATTTTATCAATGCATTGGAGCAGAAGCTTGAAAAAATCAATATCAAGCGTGTGGATGCAGAAACCCTGGACAAGCTGGTTGAAAAAGACGTCCAGTTGGAGAGCATTTTGTCAGACGACGATAAGGAAAAAGTGAAGAAGATTTTTGAAGATGTGGCGGGAAGCAAAAGTGCTCACGTTCAGGTTGAAGCAATGCCAGTTGACGAGTTGCCGGTTGTGATCACATTCCCTGAATTCATGCGTCGGATGACCGATATGCAGGCGACTTCGGGACAGCGTTCCATGTTCGGTGATATGCCGTTGATGTACACAGTGTCATTGAATGCAAATCATCCAGTCATCAGCCGCGTGCTGCAAACAGAAAATGAGGAAGGTCAAAAATCACTTGCAAAGCAGGTTTACGATCTTGCATTACTTTCACAAGGACTGCTTTCAGGAAGCGATCTAACGCAATTTATCCAACGCACAGTTTCGGCTTTGTAAGCTGTTCTTAAACTTTCCAAATCTTCAAGACTTGGAAAGTTATTGCATAAATAAGCCCGCTAATTTTCGGTTAGCGGGCTTTCCTTTATATGTCTAATCAGGATTCTTTACCTGACATGATCCGTTTTCTGAGTTGTTCGAGTTCGTCCCATTTTTGCTCTCTGGCCAGTAAAGCTTGCTTTGGCCAGGAAACGGGATTCTGGATCTGAAACCGCGGCCCGGCATTTTTTAAAATGGCCGAGATCCGGATGGCGGAAGTTTCGCTGAGCTGTTCAAGTGTGCGAATGCCTTCGCGGTTAAGCAACTCCTCAATTTTCGGCCCGATCCCTTCGATAATCTTCAAATCGTCTTCCATTTAACTCAATGCTTATCGGTTCATTGAGATCAGGAATTCTTCATTGCTGCGAGTGCCCTTCATGTGTTCCAGCAAGAAATCCATTGATTCCATAGCATTCATGTCAGACATGTGTTTTCTAAGAATCCACACTTTTTTCAAAGTCTCTTTATCAAGCAGCAAGTCTTCACGACGCGTTCCCGAAGCCATCACATCAATTGCAGGGAACACCCTTTTATTGGATAGTTTCCGGTCAAGCTGCAATTCCATGTTACCCGTTCCTTTGAATTCCTCAAAGATAACTTCGTCCATTTTTGAACCCGTATCAATCAACGCAGTGGCGATAATTGTAAGCGATCCACCGTGTTCCACATTTCTTGCAGCTCCGAAGAATCTTTTTGGTTTATGCAATGCATTGGCATCCACACCACCGGAAAGGATTTTACCAGATGAAGGAACGACCGTGTTATAAGCACGCGCCAGACGCGTAATAGAATCCAGCAGGATAACCACATCGTGACCGCATTCAACCATTCTTTTGGCTTTTTCCAAAACAATGCTGGCAACTTTCACGTGACGATCCGCCTGCTCATCAAATGTAGAAGCAATCACTTCCGCTCTAACGCTGCGCTGCATGTCAGTAACCTCCTCAGGACGTTCGTCGATCAGCAGTATCAAAAGGAAAACTTCCGGGTGATTGCGCGTGATAGCATTGGCAATTTCTTTTAGCAAAACAGTTTTACCCGTTTTTGGCTGCGCAACGATCATTCCACGTTGTCCTTTTCCAATAGGAGCGAACAAATCGAGAATCCGGGTTGAATATTGATCTGGACGTGAGCTAAGTTTCAGACATTCGTCAGGAAACAATGGTGTCAGATATTCAAAAGGAATACGGTCCCTGATTTCCTCTGTGGTTTTTCCATTAACTGTTTCAACACGAAGCAATGCAAAATATTTTTCACCTTCTTTCGGAGGGCGAATTTGTCCTCTAACCGTATCACCGGTTTTCAGACCGAAGAGTTTGATTTGCGAAGGAGACACATATATATCATCCGGACTAGCCAAATAATTATAATCAGCTGAGCGAAGGAATCCATATCCGCCATCCTGCATGATTTCAAGCACGCCTTCATTGACGATCAAGCCATCGAATTCTCTTACATAATTGTTGTAATTGCGCTTGATTTTCGATGAAGGATCGTCGCGGTGGGCAGGCTGTTGCGCTTGCTGTGGCTGGCGATCGTTTGCTTCGTTAGGCTGGCGAAAAGGCTTTTCTTCTTTTGTGCCGGTTGTAGTTTCTTCTGTTGTAGCCTCTGTTTTTTCCTCAGCAACTGCCTCATTTGCAGGCGCATTGTTTTCCGGAAGTGCAACTGCTTCTTCTTTGCCCAAATCATTCAATGTATCGCTGTCAGAATCAGATTCTTCACGGATATCGAAATTTTTTGGCTTGTCATTAGTCGCCTCAGGGCGATTTCTGAATGATGTGTCAAATAACGGAGCAGGAGAAGGAGTCTGCGAAGCATTGTCTTTCTTAGGTCTTGCTGATCTATTATTTACAGGCTTCATTGTATCCGCAGCAGCGGTTTCCGAAGGTCTGCGTGCTCTTTTTTTCTTTTGACCATCCAAATCCTGATCAGCACCGTTGGTTTCTGCAGAGACGGGTTCGGGCGTATTTATAACGGGAGCCGGAGCCGCTGGTGCTTCGGTTGCCGCCGCAGAATCCTGTTTTGTCAAGATCCTGTTTATTAGTTCTTTCTTGGGGAGTTTAGCATAATCTGCAACACCAAGGTTGCCAGCTATTTCTTTAAGCTCAGATAACAGCTTAATGTTCAATTCATCAATTGTAGGCATACAGACAAGGGAAAGTAAAGTAACACTTTACCGAATGGATATTAATGTTGTGAATTTTTTTTGGACTAAAACCGAGAAGCATATCTCGAAGTGACGTGATGGTCATTAAAATTGGAAAAACGATGTACAAGTCCGGGTGCGACTTTACAAACTGAAAAACTTCGTTGGATTTACGCTGAAACTTTGCAATTAGGTAAAAGAAGTAAAGACAATAAATCTGCAAGATTTGTAAACCTCGATAACGTTGAAAGTTACCGCGAGATGGAATTTGGATTTAGAAGTCGATACTGGACTTATAGCGACGAAGGTAAACAATGACTTTCGCATTTCAAAATAATGCAAGCGAAATAATGGCTTAAATGTGCCAAAACTTCATATTCGCCAGAGAATAAGGATATTGTGAAACTCTTCTCTTCATTTGTAACACCATTCGCCCTTTAAAAGTGCTAGTTTTTATGAATCAAATGTAGGAGTTTTGCAAAATTATGAACGTTGTAATTGATTCAGGAAATACATATTCTAAGATTGGATGGTTTGAAGGAGCGCAACTGATACGCTATACGACGCGCCTTACATTTGACGAATTGCTTCAAGCTGTCCGCGCAGATCTTCCCGAAAACATCTTTTTTTCATCCGTCAGTTATTCCGTTGCAGCTTTTGAGGAAGCCTTGGGGGTGCAATGCAAAATATTCAATTTGTCTCCGGAAACACCATTGCCCATCAAAAAGGATTACGAAACGCCGCAAACGCTTGGTGCTGATCGGGTTGCAGCTTCAGTGGGTGCCAATTTCCTCTATCCAAATGAAGACCTGGTTGTAATTGATATGGGAACCTGCATAACATATGACCTTGTCGATAAAGACGCCACATTTCAGGGCGGGCTTATTTCTCCGGGCGTCAAGATGCGATTCAATGCGA
The DNA here is from genome assembly GCF_021390515.1 of Dyadobacter sp. CY326. Lineage (GTDB taxonomy): Bacteria > Bacteroidota > Bacteroidia > Cytophagales > Spirosomataceae > Dyadobacter. The sequence goes on along the minus strand of NZ_JAJUXI010000007.1, from coordinate 190,964 downwards.
TGCATTCGTTCACTAAACGGCTTCCGCTGGTTGAACCCGAATCAGATCCACCATTAATCGGAAAAAGCACGCGTGCTGCTATGCAAAGTGGCGTTATGAACGGGGTTCTCGCAGAAATGCAGGGAATTATTGAAATGTATCGACACAAATCGCCGGATTTGCGCGTACTATTATGTGGAGGAGACGCCGCTTTTTTTGAAAGTAGCCTGAAACCACCCATCTTTGCGGTGCCAGAATTGGTTTTAATAGGATTGAACAGAATTTTAACATATAATGTCTCGTTACAGTAGATTCAGAATACTCACATTTGCAATTGCACTTATTTGGAATTGTACATACCTTAATACGGCGCTGAAAGCACAAGGCTTGGGCAATTCTCCTTACTCATCGTTGGGTATGGGTGAGTTTTATGGAGATGCTTATTCTGATAACACAGGAATGGGACAATCCGGCGTAAGCACGAGCTCCGGCTTTCAAATCAACAATCTCAACCCGGCTTTATGGGTGCGTAACAGGTTTACGACCCTGGATATCGGCGTGATCGGGCAATATAAAGATGTAGTTTCCGGCTCGAAAAAGCAGACGAATGCTGGCGGAAATCTTGCGTATGTGTCACTTGCCTTCCCCGTTAGCCCACGCTGGGTGGTGGGAATGAGCCTCAAACCTTACACTTTCGTTGATTATACCAACCAGTCCATCCGTGATGTTCAGGGAACTCCTTTTGTCGGGGTCTATAACACAACAGGAAAAGGCGGGATTAATAAAGCGTCGATCACAACTTCCTATCAGGTTACAAAATATTTAAGCCTTGGTCTGGAAAGCTCATATTTCTTTGGAAATGTGCGTAAAACGACAGAGGTTGCGTTGATCGATTACATTAGAGCCAGGGACCCTAATTTAGATCTTACCGAAGAAGTAATGGTCAGCCTCAACGAGCGGACAACTTATTCGGATATCGCATTTCGCGCCGGCGCTGCATTACGGGTTCCAATTAAAAAAGAGAATAAGCTGAATCTGAATCTGGGCGCGGCTTACAGTTTCGGAACCTCCATCAATGCGGATCGGACCACAACTTTTGAAGTTTCACGGGATGCGCTCCCCATTATTAACCCGGATACATTGGATAATGTTTTGGGCGGCAGAATCAAAACGCCAAATCAGTTTCAGGTCGGGGCGAGTTTGGAATGGCCGTTCAAATTAATCCTTTCAGCGGACTTCAATTACCAGCAATGGTCACAATACAGAAGCTTCACCAACTCAAACGATGGCTTGAAAGATGTAGGCCGAATCAATATTGGAGCTGAATATCTGCCTCGTTTTACTTCGCTCAATTACTTCGACCTGGTAAGATATCGCGTTGGTTTCAGTTATGGCAAAACGCCTTATTCTATTGGAAACAATGATGTAAATGACACCAATGTTAGTTTAGGCTTCACTTTTCCGATGGGGCGTGGTTATCAGAACTTTCTGTCGGTTGCGCTCGTTGGTGGCCAAAGAGGGAACACCGGCAACGGCATGATCAGAGAACGTTACGGACGGGTTGTGCTGGGAGTAACGCTGCTGGAAAGGTGGTTTGTTAAACAGAAAATCGACTAAAAAGGATATGCGCATTGCATTGATTTTTAAGCAAATACTAAAAGGAGATAATTTTTTATCTCCTTTTTATCTTATAATGCCAATCGTTTTGCTCTTTTCAGCTTGTGAAGAGAAGCAGAAGAAAGAAGGCGCGTTATACACGGGTCCTTTGGAAATGGTCAATAATGTAGAGGTAAAATACAGCGAACTTGGCAAGCTCAAAGTGGTGATGAAAACGCCCAAACGATTGCGCTTCCAGAATGAAACCGAGGTTTTCCCAGACACGATTAACATTAATTTTTACGACACAACTGGCGTCATCGTAACCCGGCTCCGCTCGGATTCGGGACGATATGATAAAGCTTCTGATGTGTATATCGTGAAAGGGAATGTGCGCGTGGTTAAATCTGAAACAGAAGAATTGCTCAAAACGACGGAATTGAGTTGGAGCCCGCGCACCAGGAAAGTGTTTACCGACAAACCACTTTCAGTCATCAATAAACGGACTTCTGAAATTACGAATGCCATCGGGATGGATGCGGAGCAAGACTTTACGCGCATTAAATTCAGGAAAGCGACCGGCATTTACAAGTTTTCCGGACCTCAGTAAGCCTTACAGCTCGCAAGCGCCTTTTGCACCGTTTCGATTGGCGTATATAAGCTGTCTTTCCCAAACTTCATACTGACAAAACTCACGAGTTCAGCGATCTCGATCTCCGTAAGCTTGGGATTAGCCGGCATTGGCCGATTGAATTCCTTGCCATTTACAAGGATCGTTCCTTTCATTCCATTCTTGATAATGCAAGCCACAGCCAGCTTATCATTCAGGATCGCCGAGCCGGCCAGGGGAGGATAGAGGTTAGACATTCCTTTGCCGTCTGCCTGATGGCAATTGGCGCAATTTGTTGTGTAAAGTTGATATCCTTCAACAAAATATTGCTCGCTTTTGAGCTCTGATGCGCTTTTGCAAGAGAACATGCTCAATAAAAACAAAAGGGCAATCGCTGATTTTGTCATGAATGCTGTCGGATCTTACTTTTTATATTCTTCCAGTAACAGCTTCATATCGTCAATTAATTTCTTGGTCCCTTCCTCCGTCGTGCCGTCATACATTCCTCTTACGTGCTTTTCTTTATCAACCAAAATAAACGCACCGCTGTGGATGAATCCGCCATCTGCTGTTTTGTCTTCTTTCGCAGTTGACAAGTAATTTTTCTGGCCTATCTCGTAAATCTCATCTTTTTGGCCAGTCAAAAACTGCCATTGGTTGCCTTCGACTCCCAGATCACTTGCAAATTTCTTCAAAACCTGAGGTGTATCGTGTTCAGGATCAATAGAGTGGGAGAGGATCATCACGTCCGGATAGCCTTTGTATTCATTGTAAACCTTAATCATTTGCCGCTTCATAATGGGGCAAATGGTCGGGCAAGTGGTGAAGAAAAAGTCGGCGACGTAAATTTTCCCTTCGACAATTTTCTCGGAAACAGTGTCTCCTTCCTGATTTACAAATGAAAATGCGGGGATGGCATTGTAAATTGTGTCAACCACTTCTTTTCCGTCAACGGATTTTTTCACCCAGTCACGTTCACCCAGAATTGGCAGTTTTCTTTCCTCTTTGCAGCCAATGGTCGCAGCAGCGAGAAGCATTAGAAAAAATATGTTTATGCGCATTGCTGTCTTGCTGATTTTCATAAATGCTATTCCAGGAATGTTTTCGCTTCCTGGATCGATTTGATTGTAACTTGTTTTACTTGAAGGATTTTCTCTTTCTCGCTTTCAAAATAAGCCACCGCGTTCTCAGGCGCTAATTTTTTAGCAGAATCGCCGCGATAACCATGCATCCAGCTCATCATCAGTTTATCCGACTCATTAAGCTTTTGATTCAAGTCAACGGCTTTAATGCGTTCTTCCGCGATGGTGTTGCTGCTGATTCCTTCATTCTGCAAGCTGTCCATGCTTTGGATTTTCTTGGATAACTGCGATTTCAATGTCATGATTGCGTCCATTTGCGGCATCACTTCATCGTGGATTGTCATCACTTCTGCTTCCAATTCGGCAACCTTGTCTTTTTTTGCTTCCTTTCCGCAGCTTGCCAGGATAAAGAGAAGCAGGAAAGCTGATATTGAGTATTTCATGATTGAGGAGTTTGATATATGGTAATCTTGAATGCTTATTTATTATGCCTGTTCTTTGAGGATCATTTCGCGCGCGTTTAGCAGCACAGATTCAGATGGATTATGCCCGCCGATCATTTGCGCAATTTCCATCACACGCTCATCGACAGACAATTTTTTAACCTTGCTGACTGTCTTATCGGAAGAATGATCTTTATAAACAAAATAGTGTGCATTTCCGCTGCTTGCGATCTGGTGCAAGTGCGTGATCGCAATGATCTGGTGATTATGAGCCATGTTTAACATCATTTTGCCCATCTTCCTTGCAATTTCTCCCGAAACACCCGTGTCGATTTCATCAAAAATTATTGTAGGAAGTTTCCTTTTATCGGCAAGAATGTATTTAATCACCATCATTAACCTGGAAAATTCTCCACCCGAAGCAACCTGTTTGAGCTCCTGCGGGACGATTCCTTTGTTGCCACTAAACAAAAAAGCAACCGAGTCAATGCCGTTAAATGTTGGCGCAGTTTCTGTTATTTGAATAGACAAGCTGGCATTCGGTATCCCAAGTTCCGAAAGTCTTTCCAAGATGAGTGATTCAATTGCCTTGGTGACCTTCCTGCGCTTTTCGGAAAGCACATTAGCGCTTTTGATCAATTTTTCCCTGGCCTGCGCAGCAACTTTTTCGGCTTTGAGCAAGTCCTCATCCAAGTTCAGAACAATGCTTAATTTGCGCTGCAACGCTTCTTCAATGCTGAGCAACTGCGAAACGTCAGTCACCTGATGTTTTTTGAGTAAAGTGTAAATCAAATCGAGCCGCTCCTGAACAATCTCGGTTCTGCTCTGATCCACTTCTACGCTGCCGTTCGCCTGGTCAATTTCGTCTGCAACATCTCGAAGTTCAATTAATGCGCTTTGCACGCGTGCGCGAATGGAATCGTAAACAGGCACAAGCCGCGCGGCCTGGCCCAGCGTGTTCACTGTATTTTTAAGGAGTTCGAGAACCGAAGTTTCAGGGTTATCAAGCAGGACATGAGCGAGTTGAAGCTTTTCTCTGATCTCAACCGCGTTTTCCAGAATATTCAATTCCTGCTCTAATTTTTCCTGCTCGCCTGCTTCAAGTTTTGCATTGTCCAGTTCTTGAAACATGAATTGGTCATAGTCAAATTCCTTGCGCAATCTGACTGCTTCCTGTTGCAGGTTTTCAAATGCTTTTGCAGCTTCGCGATGGGCAGAAAAGTCCTTTTGATAAGCTTTCAGCAAAGGCGCGTTGTCGGCAAACGAATCAACAACTTGCAATTGAAACTCGTTGTTGCCCAGCATTACAGAGTCATGCTGCGAATGAATATCCAGCAGTTGGCTGCCGATTCGTTTCAGCGCGTCCAGATTCACCGGCGTGTCATTGATAAATGCGCGCGACTTTCCGGCAACTGAAATTTCGCGCCTTACAATGCATTCGTCAGCATAATCCAGATTTTCATCTTCAAAATTAGGGGCCAGATCGTAGCCCGAGAGGTTAAAACTGCCTTCGATCACACACTTTTCGCTGGAATCATACAGCGATTTCACATCAGCGCGATTGCCCAGCAGCAATCCAATGGCACCAAGCATAATCGACTTCCCAGCACCAGTTTCGCCCGTTATAATGTTCAGCCCCGGATCTGGTGACATTTCCAGTTGCTTGATCAGCGCGTAATTTTTAATCAGTAAATTCGAAAGCATATCTATACGAATATAGTTATCATATCAACAATTAGAAAATATAACCCGTTCGTATCCTGTTTTTAATTGCTTATGGCTGTCCTGCGTCATAAACGATCTCATAAAGTCCCTGCAATGCAATATTATGCGGATGATTGCGCGTGTCGCGGAGCAGCAAATGCTCCTGGGTGAAGGACTCGAGTTTACCAAAATGCGTGTTTCCATTGTTCAAAACCACGTTGATTTCTCTTCGCAGCAAGCTTTCCAATTTGGCAAAAATATCTTTCGAAGAAATGCGGATCAATCTTTTGCTCATAAACGGAAACTTCAAACGGAATTATTGGACTGAGGATTATAAAGAGAGACGTTGGTAAAGTTGCGTTTTGCTAGGATCGAGGCTCACCAGAAGATTGTAAGCTTTCGCCCGGTCTTCGGGCTGCGCTTCGATCAGGATTCGGTAAAGCTCGTCGGATTTTGAATCAAAAAATGAATTGATAACCACACTTGCCGGGCGCAGCTGGTTGACTTCTTTGGCCGTGTTGAGGACTTCCATCACTTTCGCTTGCGTCTCACCCGGGTTTTGCGTTGCCACATCCAGGCCAAGTCGATAATATTTATACATTCCCTCACGGAATGGCGTAAACTGCTGGCTCATCAGATTCTCGACCAGCCAATAACGGTTACGCGAGTCGCCATTGGAATCCCAACCGCGTTTATTAGGCGAAGAATTCCGCGCCTGATTCACCAAGTTAAATGCTTTTTGCACATAGGGAGAGCCTCCGAGTTTGCTGAAAGAGTCATAATCGAAGATCAATGCAATATTGGCATAAAAGGCCAGAATGTAGGGCAACTCTTCGGTGTAACTGTTTTCGTTGAAGTAAAGCGGCGTGTTCGGGAGATAGGTGAATGTGAAATTCTTGTCAACATATGTGAAGAGAACCGTTTCATAATTGGAATTGTAAACGGGCCTGGAAACGACGAGCTGCGCATTTCCTTCATAATTCCCCTGATTCAATGAGCGCGTCAGGTTCACATTCAGTTTACATTTTATTTTTTCCTCTTTGCCAAATTCATCATTGGTCCAGCGCGTGTTGTTGAGGAAATCATTCATGTAAGTTTGGAGCTGCGCCATTGACTGCGGGTCCGTCTTCTGTTGCGCGACAAGCTGCTCATAGTTCAGATTTACTGAAAATTGAAATTCCTGCGCGAATGTATTCGCATTGAAATTGACCAATAAAAGCAACAACGCGAATATTTTTTTCATGCTTCACTCCATTTGTTTAAGACGATTTGGAGAATATCCTGCGCCACATCTTCCTTGCTTTTAAGCTCAAAATGTGTCACATTTTTCTCCTTGTCAATAACGGTTATTTTGTTCGTATCGTGTGCAAATCCTGCACCGGCGTCATTAAGCGAATTGAGAATGATGAAGTCGAAATTTTTCCGCAAAAGCTTATCCATTGCATATTCCATTTCGTGTTCCGTTTCCAATGCAAAGCCGATTAACAGCTGTTTTTCAGTTTTGAGCTTGCCCAATGTGCCTGCTATATCTCGCGTCTTGACCAAATCCAATGCCATTTCCTCGCCTTGCTTTTTAATTTTATGCTGCGCAATCGTCTTAGCTGTATAATCGGCAACGGCCGCGGAAAATATCACCACATCGCTTAATTCAAAATGATTTTTGGTCTGTTCAAACATTTCTTCTGCACTTTCAACATTAAAGCGCTGAATGGTTTGTTCCGGAGTGGGCAAATTTGTTGGGCCGCTCACGAGCGTCACAGCCGATCCAGCGGACGCGAAAGCCGCGGCAAGTGCATAACCCATTTTACCTGATGACCGGTTGCTAATGTAACGCACCGGGTCTATCGCTTCCACCGTGGGGCCGGCGGTTATGAGGACTCTTTTACCAAAAGCAACAGATCTTTTTGCAAAAAAACTTGAAAGTGATGCGACGATCAGTTCAGGTTCCGCCATTCGTCCATCACCGATCAAACCGCTCGCCAACTCGCCATGTCCTGGCTCAATAAAGTGATTTCCGAAACTGATCAATGCTGCAACGTTCGCTTTCGTCGACGGATGCGAATACATGTCGACATCCATCGCGGGCGCAAAAAAAACCGGGCAGCGTGCCGACAAGTAAGTTGCTGTTAGCAAATCATCGCAATTTCCCGTTGCGCATTTGGATAAAGTGCGTGCAGTTGCGGGCGCGACGATAATGGCGTCAGCCCAAAGGCCAAGTTCTACATGATTGTTCCAGCTGCCATTTTCGTCAGCCGTGAATGTGCTTAGGGCAGGTTTTTTAGATAAAACAGAAAGCGTAAGCGGCGTGATAAACGCTTTGGCAGCCTCCGTCATAATGACCTGAACTTCGGCCTGGGCTTTTACCAACAATCTCACCAACAGGGCAGATTTATAAGTGGCGATGCTGCCAGAGACGGCAACCAGTATTTTTTTACCTTTGAGATTCAATCTTATTGGCTTTGGGTTGTCAACTTCGGAAGGATTCCTGTCAGCCATAAAGTTACAGAGTTAAGGCCAACATCCTAAAATCTTTAATGCCTATAAATGCAAAGCCAACCGCAGAAAAAATTTTGCGGCTGGCTTTGCATTTGGATCAGAATTATTCTTCTGTTGTTTCGCGGTAAGCGTGATATGTTTTTCCTTCGATAAATTCGTCGATTGAAATGCTTCCAGCCTTGGGCATACGCTCGTAAAACTTGGAAATTTCAATTTGTTCTCTGTTTTCAAACACCTCTTCAAGGTTGTCCACACCCGATGCAAACTCAGCAAGCTTGTTGTTAAGTTCTTCCTTCATCTTGCTGGAAATCTGACGCGCTCTTTTCGAAATGACAGAAACTGACTCGTATAAGTTACCAGTTACGTCTGCGATTTTGTCCGTATCCCGGGTAATGATTGATGGATTGGTTGCCATGCTTATGGTGATATTAGTTGAAATTAAAATCTTACTTATAATAGGACTATTGTCCTTTTGGTTCCGAAATCGCCGGCGTTGTTACTTTCGTCGGCTTGTTAGCAGGATCTGGTTGTGCCTGGATTTGTTTTTGTCTTTCCGCCTCCGTCTTTGCAATCACCTCAATTTGTTTTTGACTGTCATCAAACATCTTCTCTGCGTCTCTGTTGAATTTCCCGGTCGGGTATTTATCAATCAGCTCCTGATAAAATTTCACAACATCCTGATATCTTTCCTTCTGCTTAATACTGAAACTGTTGGCAGCAAGGTTATATTGTGATTCAACTTTCAAAAACGCGAGTTCCTCATTGTATTTCGAATCGGGAAAATCTTTGCGAAAGTTATCAATCGAAATTACCGCTGACTTCATCGACATTGGATTGAAATCGCTGATCTTGTGATACAGACGCGCTCTTTCATAAGCTTTCATTTCCAGTTTAGAACGCAACTCTAGTATGTAACGCGTACATTCTTCACGGAAAGCGCTTTCAGGATATGTATTGATAAAATCCTGCATTGCGGAAATTGCCGTGAATGTGCTGGTTTGATCCAGATTAAAAGGCGACGAATCCTTGTACAAAGAAAATGCATGCATGTAAAGCGCTTCCTGGGCGTAATCACTGCGTGCATATGTGTCATAAAACTTCTTGAACAAAAACTGGCTCGTATTATACTGGCCTTGCTGATACTGCGTGTAGGCATAATAAAACTGCGCGAGTTCAGATTCTGTGCTTCCTTTTAGTAAGGGTATAAGCTCTTCAAAGAGTAACCCGGAGCGGTAAAAATCCCCTTTTTTGTAATAAGACATTGCGGCATCATACTTTTCCTGATCCGTGCCCGTCTTTTGTAACTTCGAGAATTTACTACAAGAAGTAATTACAAGGATTGCAATAAAAAGCAAGAAATAGCTTGCTGGACTGTTTTTTCGCATATTAGGTGCAAAGGTAATAAAAAAGCTACATCATCCATAACGAATGCGTAGCTGATATAGTGTTAAAAATAAGCCTACTGCTGATGACGAACGAGCATTTTTTTTGTGGCTACTTTTTTACCGTCCAGGGATAACTGATAGAAATAAAGTCCCGTTGGCATATCCTTGGTGTTCACGCGCAGCTTTCTATCGTTTTTGCTTAGGGGCAGCTCGGCCATTTGGGAACCGAGCACATTGTAGATAATTAATTTTGCGTCGCGAATGCTGGCAGTGATGTTATAGTCAAGTTCTGCGTACTCGCTGGCAGGATTTGGGTAAATATTTGAAACCGAAATTTTATCGTTGTTGTAAAGCTGCTCTTCTGCTCTAAGCTGCGCTTCCATCGCAGGCTGTCTTCTTTCTGAATTTTTTTCCACGATTTCAGTTGCTGCCACACCGGCGCTTTCAGAAGCATTGGGTGTTGAGAACAAAAATGAGCGATAAAAACTATTCAATGCTTTTGGATTTTGCAAAGACAACAGCTTGTAACTTGAACCAGTTGCCAAGCCAGCAAATTTGATATTCTCGCCGGCAGTTGGTTTCTTTTTGCTGACCATATTCAAACGGCTTCCGTTCGAGACCGATTGGGCGTTTAAACCTTGCAGGGCCAGTGTTAGTGATAACAATAAATAAAGTATATTTCTTTTCATAGCGTCGTTTTGGGATACTTTTTGCTAATAATTTTTAGGCTGTTTTAGTTAAAAAGTACATTACAAAAATATAGAGAAATAATAGTATATTCAAAACATATTGTGTGAATGGCCTTTTTTATTTTTTGGGGATAAAAAACCATGCCCACTTTCTCTTTTTTCGATTCTACTTTCATTTATTTCTCATAATTCCTTCCATATCGTTTTATTCTTGGTTGGTTTCTCTGAAATTCTCCAACTAAACCCATCTAATTGTCTTTCAGCCGTTTTAATCTTGGTTGGCGGGATCAGTTTGCCATCCGGTTTCCCCACAAATGAGATCTTTTCTACCCGGTTATCTGTAAAAAGCAAATTCATCCTTCCACACTCTACACGATTCAATCCGATATTTTTTTGCTTATCATCGATTGCATAGTAAGCGCTTTCGCCGTTTCCATCCACGAGAACCTGTTTCAGCTTATTTCCCGTTTCAAAATACGCATTGATAATTCTGCCCTTAACCTGGTTAAATTGCCTCACCAATGTGTCCTCAGTAATGACGAATGACTTGCCTTTTAACAACATTCGGTTGATTTCATTATTTACCAAAAATGCAGTGATCGAATCCGCTTCCATCTGATAATGCTGATCACTCCACAAAATTGGTTTCCGGAAAAACCGGATTACAGAATCGGCCGTGTTGTAAGTTATTGAGTCACATTTGCCCTGAAAATCAGACTTATAGATAAACACATTCTTATTTCCGATCAGCTTTCTGGTGCTGTCACGCTGGTTTTCGTAAGAATAAAGCGTGTCTGCACGAATGTAAAGTGTGTCGTTGGAAACTACATTTCGAACATAAGCATGACCAAAAATTTTGGAATAACCTTCTTTTTTCCAGTAATAACCCTCATCGCCGTTGAGAACCGTTTTATCCTTTTTTGCGACAATCACAACATTGCCTTTTCCACGCCCGTTATTGCTTTTGCCATCAACTTCCAGTGAGTCTGCGGTGAGTGTATACGTTTCGTTGTCAACCATGGTTCGTTTCTGAAAAGCCGACTGCGCTGACTCCGTATTGTAACGCCCCTTTGTCCCTTTCACCGTGCCGTCCTTATTTGTAATCTTAGTGGAACCGGTAAAATCCGACCACTTTGTAATTGAATTATAGAGAAGGGTATCCGTGGTTAAAACATATTTTTTATTAACCAGCTTAACATTTTTGTAATAGGTAAATTCCTTGGTCCGCGTGTTATAAAAACCTTCTTTACTGGTCAGGACATTCTCTTCATCGACCGTGCGGCCAGGCGTTTTATAATTGGCAATTCCATTAGCCATGTCATACTCGATCTTCCGCGTGGTGAGCGTGCGTTTGCTGTCCTTTAAAACCGTCTTCTTGCCACTCACGATTGCCATACGCGTGTTTCCATAGTAATAAAGCGTGTCACCGGTAACCGTCACCGTGTCGCCCTGCACAATTTTAACATTGCCAAAAGCTTCAATGACATTGGTGTTGATGTTCTGAATCGCAAGCTTGCTATATAAAAGAGCGCCTTTATGCTTAAAGATGCCGTTAGTCACGCGTCGGGAATCCACACCATTTTCATTTATAATTTCCAGCTCGTCAGACTTGATAATCTCAACCAAGTCTTCACTTTGCACGGGTTTTGGTTGCGGTAAAGCCTTCTGTGCCAGCAGATAGGGTGAAGAAATCATTAAAACAAAGAACGTCAATCGGAATATATTGTCTTTGATATGGATGACGCGCAAAAGTTTAAAAGGGTTGCAGTTTGCGATGTATTTATTTTTGTTCATGTTGCCGTTCTTTCCTTTACCTTTGAAATAAGCGCTGTTTGTCGGCCGGGTAAAAGCATTTATCTTATATACGCCAAAACTACATCAAATAGGTTTCTTCGGTTCATGTTAGCTCCTTTTTTAACTTTTATTAACCAACATCAACTCGATCTTAAATCACAATCATCGCTTCTCACCGTAAGCGGCGGCGTGGATTCGATTGTCATGCTGCATTTGTTTCATAAAATGGGTTTTCCAGCCGCTGTGGCACATTGCAATTTTGGATTGAGAGGGGAGGAGTCAGAGGGCGACGAGCGGTTTGTCGAGGAGTTATCGGCAATATATGGCTTCCCGTTTTATTCCAAAAGTTTTGGTATAAAAGCATTTGCAAAACAAAACGGCGTGTCAACACAAATGGCCGCCCGAACACTGCGCTATGAATGGTTCGAGGCATTAAGAAGTGAACATGGTCACCATTGGATTGTAACCGCGCATCATGCCAGCGATTCTTTTGAAACTGTATTACTCAACTTGGTAAGAGGCACAGGATTAGCAGGGTTGCACGGCATTTCGGGTATCAATGGCCATTTGTTAAGGCCAATGCTGCTGGCTGGAAAAGACGATATTCTGGATTACGCAAACCAAAACAAGCTGCAATGGCGTGAAGACAGATCCAATGCGACCGACGATTACAAAAGAAACCTGGTCAGGCACAAGGTAATTCCGGTTTTGAAACAGTTGAATCCTTCGCTGGAAGCGACGTTCAACCAATCCCAAGCCCGGTTGAAAAGTGCAGACATTATTCTCAAAGAAGCGCTGGATGCATGGTCCGCCAGCATAATTACAATCGAAGACAACCAAGTCCGCATTTTCATTACGGCTTTAAAAGCAGAAACTGAGCCGGTTTACAGGCTTTGGTACATTTTACAGAATTACGGATTTGCGTACAACCAGATCGAAAAGATTTTCACAACGCTATCCGGTCATTCCGGGAAAATATTCCAATCCGCCACGCACACTTTGTTGGTTGACCGTGAGCATATAATCATTAAGGAAGCTGAGAAGGACTATCGGCATATAGATGTAATCGTTCATGCCGGCGAACAGCAAGTCGCCATTGGATCATTGTCAATGTTGTTGGAAAAAAAGCTTCACGACCAAGTCACAACCGTTAATCAAAATAAAAATGAAGTTTTGCTGAACGAGGAAAAGCTAATTTTCCCCTTAAGAGTGCGGAAGTGGAAAACGGGCGACACATTCCAACCATTCGGAATGAACGGCAAAAGCAAAAAGATAAGTGATTTACTAACCGACCTTAAAATGGACCGTTTCGCAAAGGACAATGTGCTGGTGCTTTTGAATGGGAACGGGGACGTTATTTGGGTGGTAGGGCAGAGGCTGGATGAACGTTACCAGATTCAGGAAGACACGGCACACATTTTGCATGCAACAGTCAGCTGATTAGACAATTCAGTATGCACATTGTATTGGATACGAATATCATACGCCAGGATTGGAGGCTGAAATCCAAGGCCTTTAGTCAACTGCTTGATTATTCCGCGAAAACCTGGATTCCCATCGTTCTGCCTGAAATTGTGAAAGTCACCGTTTCCATTTCATTGAAATGCCCAGCAAGGTAGACGGATTACCTGCCGTTTTGTTACGTTGGAAGAAGGATGTCAAACCTTTTTAGAGCAGGAAAAGACTCTTTCAGGGATGCGATTATCTGGCTTTCTGTCCTAGACTTGGCCAAGCGAGATTATGGAGGGCCAGTGATTTTCATTTCCGGTAATGTTCACGACTTTGCAGACAATGAAGGAAACAATCTTCATTCTGATTTGCAAAGTGAGATTGAAAAACTTGGACTGGATGTTAAATTTTTTCGATCATTAAACCATTTCAATGAAATTCATACAAATCACATCAGTTTCATTGACGAGCAGTGGCTTAGCATCAATCTGGATTGGGATTTTCTAAATCTGTCAGTGTTGGAAGGCGTGCGTGGCATTCACTGTGGGTATTATTTTGAAACTTTTCATAAAACGATTAGCAGGGATGATGATGGCATCTTAAATTATGATCCTTTACAAGCTGTTTATGATAAATCAATTCTGATGTTCAATGTTGGTTGGGCAGTCGAAAATCAATATAATGTGTGGATGAGGCTAGGTGGTGAAGTGTTAGTAGCGTATCTCTTGGATGACAAGCATGCCAACTTTTTAATGGTTCAATTTCACACGGAAGTTAGTATTGAGATCAAAGACAAAGTAATTGTAAGTTATGAGGCCAACTATTACGCAGAAACCTCAGGATTATCTACTCATGAGGCATATGAGGTTTGTAAATTCTCATAGTTCGTAATTTTTTAACGTCAGATCTTGCGCATAAGGATTTTGTTTTTACCTTTGCACCACGTTCGCACACGGCGAAATGATTTAGAGAGATGGCAGAGTGGTCGATTGCGACGGTCTTGAAAACCGTTGACTGTTACAGGTCCGGGGGTTCGAATCCCTCTCTCTCTGCAGGACATGATGTCAAAACATTCAAAACCCCGTTTAAAGCGTTTAAACGGGGTTTTTGCTTTTTTGGGCTACACCAAAATATTCAAAAATCCCCAATAAAAATGTAGCGATTCGTGGAAGTAAGACAACTCCAGAAAAACTTCCACGATTAGGCACTTAACTAGCTGGTTAGCAAGATGTTTACGGGGTAAACATCTTGCGTTTCAATGGTAACAATTCGATTTTTGTTCATCTTAAACATTATGTACTATGTTAGAAACAAGCTTCGGGTTGATTTTCTTTTTGAAAAGACCCAATCCAGAATTAGCAGATGGAATGCGCTATGTGTACTGCCGTGTCACTGTTAACGGCATTCCAAAAGACATCTCCACAAAACGTATCTGGCATCCGTCCAAGTGGAGCGTAGGTGCAGGGCGGGCGACCGGGAATAAGGAGGACACTAAAACATTGAATGCCTACCTCGATACTCTGACATCCAAGATTTACGAGGCAAAGCGATCGTTAATCGAGGCAAATAAAGAGGTAACCTCAGAAGCTATCAAGAATATTCTTTTAGGCAGAACGGAAAGCGGCAAGACTATCTTACCCATTTTTCGGGAGCACAATGATCAAATCGCTGCTTTAATCGGTGCCGATTTTGCGCCAGGCACCTTGGAGCGGTACGAGACTTGCCTTAAACACACTCGTGATTTCATTAAATGGAAATATCAGGCAGACGATATCGAAATCAAGAAACTTGACTACGAATTCATATCACAGTACGAATTCTGGCTGAAAGCAGTTAAAAAGATCAGCCACAATACTACGATGAAGTATATGGCCAACTTCAAAAAGATCGTGCTTCTATGTGTTAAACGAGGGTGGCTGCAACGTGATCCATTCTATGCTTTCAAATTTTCGAAGCGAGAGGTCGATCGGCAGGCATTGACTGAAGCCGAGTTGAAGAAAGTATGGGAGAAAGATATGGGTGATGGTCGCCTTGCTATTGTCAAGGACATCTTTTTGTTTTGCTGCTACACAGGGCTTGCCTATGCAGATATTTACAAGCTAAAGCGAACCGAAATCGCAGAGGGTATTGATGGAGGCAAATGGATCACAACAAAGCGGCAGAAGACTGATACTCCATCTCGCATACCTATTCTGCCGATGGCACTGGAGATTATGGAAAAGTACGAAGATCATCCTCAATGCGAAAATGAGAACCGGGTGCTGCCAGTACTTTCCAATCAAAAGATGAATGCATATTTAAAAGAGATTGCGGACTTGTGTGGGATCAAGAAGAATATCACATTTCACTTGGCACGGCACACGTTCGCGACTACCGTGACTTTGACCAATGGAGTTCCGATTGAAAGTGTGTCCAAAATGCTGGGGCATCGAAATATTAAGACTACTCAGCAGTATGCTAAGATTGTTGATCGGAAGATAAGTGATGACATGGCTAGGTTGAAAGAGATTTTACGAAAGTAATTTTTATTAAAATCCTGAGTTTTGATTTCAGCAAGATAACCCAAAGCGCCACAAAGGGCGCTTTTTTCGTTTAAAAAGTCATTTTTTCTATGCATTCAAAGATAAATTTTATTCTGATTCGATTCAGATCAAGGCAGTCGGTAACCTATTCGGTAACTCGCTTTGCTTATTAAATTAGGATACTGAACCCAAGAAAAAAACTCCAAGCTGATCCAAAAAAATAAGAATCTTGTAATAAGGCAGTCCACACTTATATTTGATTCTCCAAAAAACAAAACTCTCTTAAAGATGAGCGAATCAACCTCTGATCCTCTACAAGGTACCAGTAAAAATGTTTACATCGACAAGGAGCGGAGACTCAAACAGAACTATCTACTACTAGAATTCTCGGTGTGGGTAATATTTGCGGTACTGCCGTTGACCTACATCTACTTAAAAGAGATTGATTTTGCCAAATCCTTTCGAACGATAGTAAAGTCCTCGACAATGACTCAGGAAAAGGCACTTTTAAATCAGTTGAAATATCTCTGTTTCACACTTTCGGTGGGAATCACCCTCTTTCCATTATTGTATCGGCTGATTTTTGGATTATTTCCATTCGAAGCACTTCGAAAAAAATTTTCGAAATATGATAACCTAGATCTACCAGCCGTCCCGGTGCAAAGCAAATACGTTTTAAGTGAAGATGGACGAACTCTCGAGGATCGAGATTATAAGTATACTCATTTGATGGGAATAAAAGAGAGCATTCAAATTGCCGAACGAATATTTTCTAGGTCTGGGGTATATCTACTCGTTGGTTGCCTCATAGCCTTTGGTGGAGCAGCAATCTTCTATTCACCCTTTTTTCCGTCTAGCAGAGAAACGGATGTTTGGAAAAGACTTGTAGATTACCTCCCACGGTTTGGGGCACTATTCTTTATTGAATTTATTGCTTTCTTTTTTTTAAAACAGTACCGAATTATGCTTGAAGAGTATCGGTACTATGAGGCAGTAAAGCGAAAGCGACAGGACGATTTCAATATGATCAAATACATCTTGGACAATAAGGACAACCTGGAGATGGTCAAGCTAACGGTAGAGGTTCTATCCAAAGGCGGGGAGTCAAATAAAATGTCAAAAGATCAAACAACAGAGGTCCTAGAGCTGCAAAAACAAGTCGATCAGGACATGGATATTTTTGCCAAATTCGTAGAGGTGGTAAAATTAGTTAAAAAGTAAATCGTCATGAAAAGTTTCGATATGTTAGTTTAGTCGGCAAATCTCAGCGTGAGTCCGATCCATGCGCTGCCTAGGTTCCAACATTTGACGGAAAGGAATAGTGACGGCGGGTAGACTTTCTTAGGGTTTTCGTAAGCCAACTTTGGACATTATCATGGCGCTGATCATGCTCATCCATGTCCACATTGCGATTCTCAATAGCAATTTTATGGCCATTGACTATCTGGTAAGGATTGTACACCGTCCCCGAGAGGTGATTATCTTAACCAATCGAAACCTTCACTCAACCTTTGCTAAAAGAGCATTGGACTGCTCTACCATTCAAACTGCTGCTAATTGTTGCGTCGATTTCACATATAACCCAAAGCTTTCCGAAGACAACTCGCTGTTTGTGATGCCCAACTTCCTGTCTAAAACGGACTTCACTGGGCCAGTCATTTCGGAGTATCATGGGCCAGTCATAACGGAAATCAACGGGCCAAAATTCAGGATCATTTTCGGAGGTCGTTGGGCCAAGTTTTCGTCGGGTTAAGCTTGCTGACTTAGGTTGGAAAACGGAGGTAACTGGGCCAATAGCGATTTTAGTTTCGGAAGTCATTGGGCCAAGTCCTTCGAGTGAGAATTGGTCAGAACTTCTGAAACGGAGGTCATTGGGCCAAAATCTGCTTTAATCCGATCCTGATCTGTCAATACCGGCAATCGAACTTCTGAGAAACGGAAGTCATTGGGCCACTTTCCATGATTTATCATAGCCTTGTTTCTGAATTAAACCTCAGCGACATGGCCGGACAAAGGATCAATATCATGGAAATACGAAGCTTGATTGCATTAAAATTAAAGGGGTTAAGTAACAGGAAAGTGGCGGACCTGTTAAAGATTAACCGTAAGACCGTTGATAATTATACCAGCCGTTTTTCAGCTCTGAATCTTGGTTTTGACGAGCTTATTAACCTTACAGAACCTGATCTGCGCGATCTGTTTACCGAAGAGCCACAGACGGAAAAACAACGTTATGAACTACTTGCTGCACGTTTTTCTTACTTCGAAAAGCAGCTGCGCAAGCCAGGGTGTACTCTTCAGGCACTTTGGAAAGAATACCTGCAACAGAACCCACAGGGTTACAAATACACCCAGTTTACTTTTCATTATCGCCGATGGCGCTCCTTAAATAATCATAGCGGTAAGCTGGATCATAAGGCCGGAGAAAAGCTTTTCATAGACTTCTGTGGCAAAAGATTGTCCTACATCAATAAAACTACCGGAGAGCAGATTGAAGTAGAGGTGTTTGTAGGTGTCCTGCCGTGCAGCCAGTATACTTTTGTAAAAGCTGTTGCTTCACAAAAACGGGAGGACCTCATTCTTTGCCTGGAATCCTGTCTGTAATGGATTGGTGGCGTGCCACAGGCTATCGTATCGGATAATCTGAAAGCTGCTGTCAGCAAAGGCAGTAAATATGCCCCGGTAATTAACAGGTCGCTTACTGATTTTGCGTTGCACTATGGATGTGTTGTCGACCCGGCTCGTCCGCATCATCCCCAAGATAAGGCGCTTGTAGAGCGCAGCGTCGAACTTGTATACCAGCGGATCTTCTACCCTTTAAGCAAGTTCACATTCTTTAGTCTGGATGAACTTAATAAGTCCATTAAAGGCCTTCTGGATGAATATAATGACTATTTATTCTCTCATGGGGGCGGCACCAAACGGAGCCACTTCGTGGACCTTGAAAAAGAATATCTCCAGGCTTTACCTGCCGGCCCTTACAGCATCCGCCATTATAGAAGGGCCAAAGTCCAACGTACTGCACATATCTTCCTGAGCGAAGACCACAACTATTATAGTGTCCCATACCGCTTTACCGGCCTGTCTGTCGAAGTCCAGTATAACCACAACCATGTGGAGATCTTTTATAACCACGACCGTATTGCCCTGCATAAAAGAAGTTACAGGCCAGGCCATTACACCACTGTGGCCTGACCACATGCCTTCTACACACCGTGCTTACCAGCAATGGTCACCGCAGCATTTTGAAGACCGTGCCCGACAAGTCGGCAGCTGTACTTTGGAATATATCAGGAAGTTATTAGGTCAGTACAGCTATCCCGAAGTCGCCTATAAGCAGGCGCAGGGCATCCTGGCTTTCCTTAAACAGTATGACCGCTCACGTTTGGAAAATGCTTGCAAGCGTGCACTGCTGTACCATAAGGCGTCTTATCATACGATTGAAAACATCCTTAAAAACAACCTGGACATGGAAGAGCTCAATCAACAGCCAGAACTGACTATTCCGGAACATAACAATATCCGCGGCGGAAGCCATTACAAGTAGTATTCCGGGCTATGATGACCTCAGTGAATTTTATAAACCAAAACAATTATGAACGAACACAACACCCTGGAAAAAATGCGCCGAATGCGGATGAACGCGATGGCCACGCTCTATCATCGCTGCGTCAACGAACATCTGTACCAGGATTATTCCCTGGATGACTTCCTGTCCCTTCTAGTGGACACAGAATGGGAAAGCAGACAAAGCCGAAATATCGAAAGTCTGATCCTCAGGGCCGGTTTTAAGCAAGACGCTGCCGCGTCGGATATCGATTACCAGGCTACCAGGAACCTTGATAAAACTACCTTTGAGCGGCTGCTTAGCCTAAACTTTATTAGTAGAAAGGAAAACCTGATCATCACCGGGCCTACTGGGTCCGGTAAAAGTTTTCTCGCTCAATGTCTCGGGATCAAAGCCTGCCAACTCCTCAATAAAACCACCTACTACAATACCGCCAGATTTTTTGACATTGCAAAGCTGGCTAAACTCGAAAGGCACCTATCATAAACTGATCAAACGTATACAGAGAGCGGAGCTTTTAATCCTTGATGATTTTGGACTGGTATCTATTGATCAACCGGCCAGAAATGTCCTGCTCGATGTGATTGAAGAACGGTACGATAAATCTTCAACGATCATTGCAACCCAGATACCGGTATCTAAATGGCATGGACTGATTGGGGAGAATACTATTGCTGACGCGATTCTAGATCGAATTGTTTTCTCTTCCCACCGTATTGAGCTTGAAGGGGACTCTTTACGGAAGAAAAAACAGTTGAGTAGTTAAAGGCAAATTACTATTATTGCACGTGGAAAGTGGCCCAATGATTCCCGGAACGCTTGGCCCTATATGCTCCGAAACGCCTGCCCCCATATCTCCGAAATAGACACTTCCGGCATCTCGAACAAATGAGTTAACGGGCCTGCTATTTATCATATGGCTCTTCTCTTGGCTAATTTCTGGCCAAAACTCCAAGGTAGGAAATATTCAAATGCACGACAGGATCACCATCAACATCGCGCTTGGTAAATGTACATCTTGATCCAGGATAGTGGAGCAAAACAGATATCCATAGTGTTCTGAGGTAGGAATGTCACCTTCAAGTTTTTCGAGCGTAGTTGGTATTGGAAAGACATTTTTAGGTATCACATAGGATTGCCTGCGATCGCTTAGCCACAATGCAATAGATTTTCATAACTTCTCTGTATCTTATTCGTCATCAACATTGAAAATATACCTATGTCTGTGCTTATTCACTTTATTTCAACATTGAAAATAAGAATGGAGAGGTATCATGTCTGAAGGCACCTGGCGTAGTGACAGTCGAAAAAAAGGAGATGGAGAAGCTCATAGGGTTCTAGTTGGTGGAAAACATTCAAATAACAGCAATAGATCAGAATTCGAAGAGGGGCTCGATGTTTACTCAATCATTAACGACAAGATACACCGTTTCAAATGAAACTTAAAGGGCTTCGGATGCTTAATTGTTGATTGAAATGCTGTGCCGTCAGAGTTACTCAGATTTGATAGAGTCTTACCAATGAAACTTTTGATCCCATGCAATTAACAGTAAATGGATGCCAAGATTATTTTCAGCATACGCAACCTCACATTAATGGATTAACTATCGTGGCTTTCATTCAATGGCCAACCACTACACTTTATTGCCTACAATCTAATTTTATCTGATTTTTGTATAACTTGCTTTCCTACTTTACAACCCTGACTCTAAATTCATTAATTACATAATGGAAAGACTTGAAAATGAATTACATACAATGGAATAATGTCATATCTAGCTATTTCTTCAACACCTCAAATGCAGGTAAAAGTGTCTACCTTTATTTAACAAAAGGGGACATTATTCATTTAGCCAAACAGCACTTCCAAGATTCGGCAGACGATGCGATTTGGGTAGACTTCATCAAAGCAATTAAATGTGGGTTGCATGGATCTGCTGGGAATATTATTGAAAAGTCAAGATACACTTATAATAAACGTTTTTTGTTAAAAATTAATAATGACGAAATCAGCTATCCCCTGTACATCACTTATTTGGTATTTCTTATTCTACCATTAACAACAAAGAT
The DNA here is from genome assembly GCF_021390515.1 of Dyadobacter sp. CY326. GTDB lineage: Bacteria > Bacteroidota > Bacteroidia > Cytophagales > Spirosomataceae > Dyadobacter. Next base: position 169,577 of record NZ_JAJUXI010000007.1, on the reverse strand, counting down.
TGAAGGATCTTACAATGCAATTAACTACTACGATCGATTAAATGACTTCCTAGCTACCAATCAAATAAAAGAAAAAATTGGAACTTCCGATTTTCGAAATAATCAATTCAATCTATTATGGGGTGACCTGAGTGATTGGGCGAATGGGAAAAAAAAAGGTGACCTAGGTATGTTTTTGGTTATACCATTTACAAATACTAAATGGATCTACGTAGGGAAAATATTTTCTCAATGCATCTTTCCTCCAAAATCAATAAGGCGTCTTCCAGAACTGTTCTTGCATTCAGGAATGATACCTGATTCGAATTATTCCAATGCTGAATTAAAGAGGTTTATCCTACAAAATGGCTCATCAATCCTGGGACTATCTAACAATACGCTCGACTCAATAAGGAAAGATGAAAATGATGAATTGGGAAGATCTATTATTGAAACGGTAAGAAGAGAGTATACAAAGTGGACAGGTGAATCTCATACGACAGATGGATTAGTGCCTAAACGTAACGACGTAACGTCAAGAATATATTTACAAATGCAACCCTTCGATAATGAAGGACGAGTAAAGCTCTCATTTCGTATAAGGTCTATAAATGACTTTCCTGAGGATCTAACGTTCAATGGATTATTAATCAAATCAGAAACAAACAATTTCTCGAAAACAATTTATCTTCCATTTAAGTCATCGTTTCAGTTAAGGGATAACTTTAATAAGTGGGTAGCAAAGTTTTTAGATAAGGATATCTATCTTTTTGTCGGGGCAGGGACATTTCAATTAAGTTCAAGCTATTGGCTTGAGACTGATAACCTGATTAAAGCAAACTGGATGTACCTAATGTTCAGAAATTCAACCAGGGAAAAGATTTACTCTTGGATTAGTGAATATTGCTCAAAGTTTGAGGATCAAAGTGACTTTGAGGGAGTTCCAGCGGGCTATTCCCTGTTTAAAATTCTAGATCCTAACAAGGGATTGGATAACGTTCCGGAATTAACATTTATAAAGGAGAAGCGAATTGAAGTTGTTGATGCCTTAGCGGTGAATTTCCGTACATTAACTGATGATTTCATGCCGGAAGTTCAAGTTCTGAATTCTGACAGTACCGAGAAGGTTTACATACAATATAATAATAGTAGTGAAAAGTATTTACTGGAAAGGAAAATGAATAGCTTTAACCGCTGGGTTCTTCCTAAAGAGATATCGCTATATGCTGATTTTAATATAAAGGTAGACGAAAATCCATCTGATGGGGATAGTATCACCTATAAGATCGTGTCATCAGATGAATCAGCAATGTTGCTAGATGATAGTATACTTCCAATAAGGGATTCATTCGGCCTTATCAAAACAGTGGAGAATGGCCCATATTCAGTTGGAAGTAACACCATTGGCGTTTCGCAGCTTAGGCAGCAACCGTATGTTCATTTATTTCGGGGGATAAAGGAAGATTACTCTGATAACGTTTTGCATGCTGAATATAATCACACAGCTGGCAATATTCTGATTTCTTACCTTTCGCTGAAGAAGGTCACAACAGTTAGAGATTTTAATTATGCATTCGAATTTCTATATACAAAATACTACGCACATAAGATTCGTGAAGAAAATTTCAACTACTCAAGGTTGAAAAGAACAGCTTTAACATATCTTGACTATCTTGGATTTCTTGACTATGATTATGAAACAAGAGCAATAGTAATGAATCCTCCACGATTTATACTTATACCATCAAGTAAAGGAAGGAAAGTTCTATTTATTGGTGGGCGGGATAGGTTTCTTATCAAAAAAATTGTAGATGCTGCTGCGGCTTACAACTTACAAGTAGAAATCACCCAACATTTGAAGTCAAACGAGGACCTGATGTTACCTGATGTAATTACAATAAGGGCCTTCGGAGGCGTATCCAAGAATTTTGGAGAAAAGGACTTAATAGCATTTGCGACGAAAATGAATATCCCGTTTAATCCGGAAATATTGGTACAATTGAGCTTACAACACTTCTCCGCGAGCATTATGGACTACGAGAAAGACCTATTGTCTTCTAAGGAATCGTCAGTAACTTATGATGATTGGGCCAGATATATATTTAATGAAAATACTTTTTCATTAGAAAAGTTCCAATTTGATAATTTCGAAAAAAAATACTCTCTTTATGAATATCGCTTAACGCCATGGGAATTCCACCATCGTCTTTGGGTGGATGATAAATGCTACAGCGTCGATAAAAATTGGGGCAGATACCTCGTATTAAAACATCATCAAAAGAATGCCATCCTGTATAATAAAGATAATGAAAGAGTAGCAATTCCGGTTGGTCTACCATTGCCAAGGTTACTAGCGGAATCCATCATGCTGTTAAGTGGATATGCACCGGAGTATAGGCGAATTAATAATATGCCTTATAGGATTTACGAAAACATTCCGAGTATCATAATTCAAAACCTTTTTCAAAAGCTATCTCAACAGACCACCATAGTTAATTTTTAGTATATGAGAGATCCAATTGGCTCATTTGAAACAATAAAGAAGAATTTTATTCGGTATGTTGAAACTGCATTTGGAACAAAGTTTCCAGGTCTAGAAAAAGAACGATACGCCTTACTCAACTATGATAAAGTTCTATACCGAAAACCATGGATAGAGCCAATGTCCGAATATGTATCCAGTGGAAAAAAAATATCTGATCTATCCCTTCATGACCTAGGAAACGCTCTGACTGATGTCCAAGCAGAAACATTCAAGGCGCTTGTTGAGAAAGGTTTGTTTCCAACCGGTGCTAAGCTTCATGAGCATCAAGCGGAAATGTTAAGAGAGGCATTAGCCGGTAACAATTGTATTATCACTTCTGGCACAGGCTCAGGAAAAACAGAGTCATTTCTACTTCCCCTTTTCGCACAACTATCAAAGGAGTTGACAGGTTGGTCGTCTGCTAACAATAAACCAGCAACTGTAGATACGTGGTGGAAGCCAGTAGCAGATGGTGGTTTGACACCTGGCCAAATCGTTAACACTAGCAACTTTACTTTAAGCGATGCAGTGCAGCAACGGAAACACGAAACAAGGCCCTCCGGCGTCAGAGCTCTAGTCCTCTATCCGATGAATGCCTTAGTTGAAGATCAGATGAGTAGGTTAAGGAAAGCTCTTGATTCAGATGAGACGCGGATTTGGCTAAATAAAAAAGCCCGGGGTAATGCTATTTTTTTTGGAAGGTATAACGGAAGTTCACCGATTCCTGGTGAATTAAGGAAGAAAAACGAAGCTAGGCCGGATTCTATTAACGCAAAGAAAGTTAACCTTCTAAAGGATCAACTAGCCCAAATTGATATCGATGCTAGCAAAGTTAGAAAATATGTTAGGGAAAACAATCTTGAAGGTGCTGATGCAAAGGACTTGATCTCATTTTTCCAACGCCTTGATGGCGCTGAAATGCGATCCCGATTTGATATGCAGATCACTCCTCCGGATATTTTGATAACGAACTATTCTATGTTAAGTATCATGTTGATGCGGTCAATTGATTCTGGGATATTTGAACAAACAAAAAGATGGCTTGACGCAACGGATGTACAAGAATCAGAAAGGCTGGCAGCAAAGAAAGATAGGATTTTCCATTTAATAATTGATGAACTGCATCTCTATAGGGGAACACAAGGGACCGAAGTGGCCTATCTGCTTAAACTTGTGCTTAATCGTCTGGGATTGGCACCAAATCATCCGCAAGTAAGGATTCTGGCATCAAGTGCCTCACTTGAACCAGAGGACGGGGCAAGTAAAAAATTTTTAGATGATTTCTTCGGAATCGATAGTACCATAAAGCCTTTTAAAATCATTCAAGGCCATAATATTAAGATTCAAGCTCTTTCAGAAAATGAGGAAAAGTTGCCGGTAAGTGCATTCAAAGAATTGGCAAGAGCTTATGACCTAGCGTCAGGTGAAATCACGAATACTGATTTTATTGCTGCATGCGAACACTCAGCAGGCATGCTAGCAAGCCAATTTAATATAGTGGGCACGGGAAGCAATATTGAAAGGCTTTTGAGTGTTATTGCCGATCCATCGTTAAAAATAAAGGAGCGGCTATATGATGCGTGCGCTTTTTCAGTAGGAGGCCAAATCAGTTATAAAGCTGTTTGTTCTATAAGAACAAAAGGTGATCTAGAAGACACAAAGTATTTTGCAGAAACTCTATTTGGAGACACTTCTTCAAAACTGGATTTGCAAAATGCATTAAGGGGTTTGCTAATTACAAGAGCGTTATTTGATGAATCGCAATTTAGTAATATATATATTCCTGAGGAGCGGAAATTGCCCCGTTTTAGATTTCACTATTTCTTCCGTAATATCGAGGGGATGTGGGCGTCGGTTAAGGCAGATGATATTCACAGTGATTATGCAGATGATGAGAGAACTGCTGGAAAACTTTACTCAACGACTAAAATAAATTCGGAAGCTGGTAATAGAATTTTGGAATTACTATACTGTGATAACTGTGGTACGACCATGTTTGGCGGCAGTCGATTAGTATCGGAAAGCGGGACATTTGAGTTGCTTCCAATAAGCCCAAATATAGAAGGTATTCCGGAGAAAACGCCTGCTAAACTTGTTGAAAAGAGAAGTTATCAAGAATATGCTCTCTTTTGGCCACTCGGTAAACAAACCTACGATCCGGCACTATGTGAACCTCCAATTAATCAGAACAGTTTCTGGAGACAGACTACTGTCAATGGTTTTGATCAAAATAATTTCGAAGCTCAGTGGGTGGAAGCGTCTCTAAACCGGATTTCAGGTGATCTCGATACATCGTTTGAAAAGGCAGAAGTGGCTCCACGGGACTGGATAAAGGGATATTATTTTATGATCCGCGGTGACAAAGATGGAGCGCTTGTAGACATTGCCCGCCCCAATGCGATGGGCGATATTGACACTACCGAAACTCATAGGGCTTTGCCTAACGTTTGCCCTTGCTGCGGAATAAATCATCAAAAGCACAGGCAGGCGTCAGATAAAAGGAAGACTTCTTCCATTAGGGGATTTAGAACTGGTTTTGCCAAGACCACCCAAATGTTTGCGAAGGAACTTGTCTACCAGTTGCCTGCAAGTGAAACACAACGAAAACTAGTAGTTTTTTCAGACAGTCGTGAAGACGCCGCGCAGGTAGCGAATGGAATTGAAAGGAATCACTTCACTGATCTAGCAAGGGAAATTCTAATAGATGAATTGCACAAAAAGGTGCTAACAAAGTATAAAATAGTTACCGCGATTGATGCGAACGAGACCGAAAAAGTTGAGAAATTTAAAAATACGAATAAGGATGAGTTTCTTGAAGTTGAAGGGCTTATTCAACTATCGCAACTGCCAGGAAATAATCCACTTATTTTAATACAGCGATCAAACGCAAATCAACAGCTTGAAAAAATTAGGCAGAAGATTTTCAGCGTTAGAGAGCTTGTCGACATTACAAATTCAGTAAACTTGGCACCTCTTATAAAGCACCTGGTGGGTCTTGGAGTAAATCCCGGAGGAAACGATATCAATATTCAAACACGACTACTAAGTGGGCAGTTTGTGTCTTGGTACGATTTAGTAGAGTCTGCGTCGGGGTACCAATGGACAGCAGGTGCCGATCCAACGTTTATTAGAGACTTGAAAGATGGAGCATTTACTAATTTGGCTACAATTTTCTTCGGCTCCTTGTTTTATTCATTTGAGTCATCCGCATTGGGATACGTATGCATTAATCCTGATCTAGAAATAATTAGCAGGCAAGCAGCAACTGTACATTTGGGGAAATCTCAATTCTTACAAATAATTAATTCATCAATTAGGATTTTAGGAGATAAGTATAAACACAACAAAAACGATGAAGCCGATCCCTTCAATTTTACTGATTTTAATCGGTTTCCAAGGCACCTTAAACGGTACATAACGGCTGTGGCTGATAAATTATCTAAAAATCCAAGGGACTTAGGGATAGCAGTATTTAATACACTATTTGACAGTGGTATTTTAAGTGGGTCGAAAGGAATTATAATAGAGGAACTGTTTATAAAAGTTTCGGAAGGGACCGAAACCGTATGGACTAGCCCAAGAGGCAAACGGCCACATTTGCATTTAAGTGGAGGTATTTGCACTCTATCGCTGGCAGCACTTAACATGCCGGCTAACATTATCTGTGACGACATTTGGGGGAAAAATTATTTATCCTACAATGCACTAAAAGAAAACCGAGAACCAATACGGCTGCACTGTGAAGAATTGACCGGGCAAACTGACAACCAGTTCGAGCGTCAACGGCATTTTAGGAATATAATCTTGCCTGACGAAGGTAATAAGCAAGTAAAGACTATCGACGTGTTAAGCGTGACAACAACCCTAGAGGTTGGAGTTGACATTGGGGCATTACAAGCTGTAATGCTTGCCAATATGCCGCCACAGCGATTTAATTACCAGCAAAGAGTGGGACGCGCGGGGCGAAGAGGCCAAGCTTATTCAACTGTTCTCACTTTCTGCCGTGGTAGAAGCCATGATGAGTTTTTCTTTTCAAATCCGCACAAGATTACGGGGGATGCTCCTCCCACTCCATTTCTGACAATGGGGCAGGAAAGGATATTCAAGCGCTTACTTGCGAAAGAAATTTTACGTATTGCTTTTAGTAGCATACAAATTAATGTGAACAATGATGAAGATAAGCCTAGTGTCCATGGCGAGTTTGGGGCGGTTAGCAACTGGGCAGCTTATAAAATACAAATAGAAGACTGGATTATTTCAAATAGGCAATCGGTTGAAGTAGCAGTTGAGGCGCTAATTACGCCTGCCTTATTAGTACAGAAAGCCGAATTTATAAATTGGGTATGCGATACGACAGATCAGAACGGGCTTATTGAAAAAGCACATGCAGTGATTAATAATGAAGAGATATCTTCCTTGGATATTTCAGAAAAGCTGGCAGAGGGTGGAATACTCCCAATGTTTGGAATGCCCACAACAGTTAAGAACTTATACCACGGTATTAATAAAAAACTAGAGCCACTATCTATCAATAGGCAACAGTCCATGGCCATTTATGAGTTCGCCCCAGGTGCACAGAAAACAAAAGACAAAGCTATTCATACAGTTATCGGCTTTACAAGTAATTTTATTACAAAAAAAACCGGCCACATAGACAAAGTAACAAATGCGCCGACAAGCAATAACTCACCATTTTCGCTCAATAGATGGTTCGTTCGCTGTAGGTCGTGCGGTTTTTTTGAGACCTATTCAGAAGCTTCCAAAATGGAACTTGAAAGTCAAAATGCATTAGATGATTGTCCCCACTGCGGTGAGAAAGGTCCAGACAAATATCAGAAGCCAGTCAAATTGAAATCACCAAGGGCTTATCGTACAAATTTGTCAGCCGGTGATGATTCAAAAGATGATTTAGAGCTCGTACTTTCAAGACCTCCCATTTTTGCGGAGAAACAAACAGATCCTTTTAATCCGGACCAACATCAAATCTACAACAATTCTGCTTTGACTTTAAGTGACAAAGACGTCACATGGAGGATTAATACGAACGCTGATTTATACTTTACCGGGAGATTATACAGTACAAATAATAGATTTCCTTTCGATTCTAGCGGATACTGGTTTAACGATCAATGGCTCTCAAGCGATTTAGCAGCTAATTCCAACGGTTACGGTTATTCAAACGATATACGTAGAGATACTTCGCAAGATGAACAGATAGCTTTGGCAAGTACCAAGAAAACTGAAATTTTCAGAGTGGCGCCCGCCAGTGTTGCTCGTGAGCTCGATTTGAATATGTTTTCTAAAACGACAGATCTCCCCTATAACAAAGCGAAAGCTAGTGGTGTTCGGTCCGCATATTATTCTGCAGCTTTTTTATTGCAACGAGTATTGGCGGACAGGCTTGATGTCGATCCGGCCGAGATTGAGATTGCTGACATAACGATTAAAAAGCTCGATGATGGAACAGATAGGGACGTTGCAGAAATAATTTTAACAGATGAATTGCCGAATGGTTCAGGATTTGTGAGACATCTTTTCAACAATTTTGGGGCCATTCTTGGGGAAACAGTTATGCCATCAGAGCTTAAGAGCTATTTGGGGAAAATTCACGGTGACGAGCACCTCAATAACTGCAAGGATGCCTGTTATGACTGCTTGAAGGTTTTTCGAAATATGAGCTATCATAGTCTTCTTGATTGGAGATTGGGGGTGTCAATGATGCGAATAATGAATGATCCCAATTATTTGTGCGGCGCTGATGGGGAATTTCACAAGTTTATAGAGATAAGAGATTGGCTAGCATTTGCAACATCGTTACGTGACTCTTTCTTTGAATCTTTCTTTTCAAGCAATCCTGCGGCAGAGAAAAACGAGATTGATGGTCTGCCTGTAATCTATTTTTTTGGACAAAATAAGAAGCATGTTATAATGATCGCACACCCATTTTGGGACTTGAACAACGTTAGAGAAACGAATTGGCTTGCCGAGGTTAAATCGAAAATTGATAAGTATGCTGCATCAAGAAATGGAAAGGTGAGCATTATGGATACATTTAATCTTCACCGGAGGCCAGGATGGTGTTATGAAAAACTAATTGCTAGATGATCAAGAAAGTCAAAGAAGTTTCTTACAGAAAAATTAGCAGGATTTCACCAAGTCAATTTTACTCCATGAGGAATTGTGCCTATAAAATGGTGCTGGCCGAAGCTTTTGAAAAGAAACCTCTACTACCGGCCTCTCCTAACGCCTATCTTGGCACAGTGCTGCATAAAGTATTAGAAATGACTATTAACGGTATAATCAAAAACAAAATCGATTTTGACAAGGCATTTGATGAGCATATAATATTTGAGGAAGAGAGATTAATTAAAGATGGGTATGCATTCTTTGTTCCGTTGAGAAATAATGTTTTAAACTTGGGAATAAAAAAAATTCTGCTGCTAAAACATTTGAAAAGCACTTCCCAAATACCTAATAATTCTAACAAGAAAATGACGGCTTTTACTGAACGATGGCTCGAATCAGACAACAAAAAAATTGCTGGTAAAGTTGATTTAATTACGGAAGAGGCTGGACATGTCCAGATTACTGACTTTAAAACAGGTAGAATTACAGAGGAGGTAGCAGATAATACAGGCGCGCTGGTTTTCGATATTAAAAGTGAATATAAACATCAGATGAAGCTTTATGCATACTTATATTATGAGCAGAGTGGACAATGGCCTAATCAACTGGTATTAGCTGATTTAACAAAACAGAAGTTTTCGGTTGAATTTACAGCTCAAGAATGCACAACGGTTTATGAGGAGGCGATAGAATTACTTCGGTTGACAAATGAATGTATTGAAACAAAAACTTTCTCAGCTGATCCTTCGCCAAAAAAGTGCGGATGCTGTTTATACAGACCGGGATGTTCGTTTTATTTAGAGCATCTGAAAGCTGACTACTCGTTTCAGGATGTTATTGGAGTAATAACAAGCGTAGTTAGGTATTTGAATGGAAATGTCACAGTGCTTCTGCATAACAAAGACATCCCAATTACGATCACAAGCTTTCCAAGGGAAGAATATGACGAGTTTAACAAAAGAAAAGGAAAACAAATAAGTATCTTCAATGTAAAAAAGGAAAAGGCAGATTTCCTTTTCTCGGCATCAAAAAAGACAATTATATATGAGTAAAGTAATACCTTTTAATTTTCTTAAAACGTCAGATTTAATTAAAGGAGCGACATATGAGGGAGGAATTGCCTCTAATTTGTCTAGTGAACCTATTTCGAAACTGTTGCCCGTCGGTAATCAAGCCGGTATCCGTTTTATAGGAACTGTTGCCACTCCTAGATTGGTTGTACTATATACAACGTTAAATGATAGAGACTGGCCTGACGAACTAACATCTGACAAAGTCATCTATTTTGGCGACAACAAATCACCAGGAAAAGAAATACATGATACAATTGGAAATCAAGTGCTTAGGTCTATTTTTCATAGTTTTTATTTAAGAAAAAGTTATCCACCAATTCTTCTGTTTTCTAAGGGGTTCAAAGGATTTGATAGAATATTTCGGGGTATATTGGCTCCCGGATACGAAGGATTGAATGAAATGGAAGATTTAATAGCAGTTTGGAGAACGAAGGAAGGGGAACGCTTTCAAAATTATAGGGCCGTTTTCAACATATTACCTGTTGAAATTGTAGAAAGGGATACGTTAGAATCTATTATAATGTAAAATGCCGGAAATTATTCAGCCATATAATTTGCCTTTACTTTCTTTTTTTTCGGGTGGTGGATTTCTTGACATGGGTTTTGAGATGGCCGGCTTTGAAACAGTTTTTTCAAATGAGCTTGATCAGGACTTTGCTAAATTTTATAGCGAGGGAATGTCTAGTTGGTCAGGTAAAAATAGAAAAATTACAATTGTTGGTGATATTGCAGGCATTCCAAAGGAATCCCTGCCGATAAATATGAAGCGTCCATTTGGGATAATTGGTGGTCCTCCTTGCCAAGATTTCTCTATAAGGGGTCATAAGACTGGATTTGATGGATTGCGCGGCACCTTGACATATCACTTTTATGAGAAAATTATGGATTTACAGCCAACATTTTTTCTAATGGAGAATGTTCCCGGGTTGGTAATGTTGAAAAAAACAAAAGAAGCATTCAAAGAGATTTTGGAATTATTTGAAGAGGATTATTTTATCAGTATGAGTAAATTAAATTCACTTCACTTTGGTTCACCTCAATTTAGAGAGCGCCTCTTCATCTTTGGAATTAGAAGATCACTCATGTCGAAGCGTCAAGGTTCAAATGTGTCATTTACCTGGCCTAAACCACTTTTTCCGCGAGCGGAAAAAATGTATAATTGGGGCGAGCCGGAATTCAAGAAAACTGATCTTGCTATGTTAATGGAGGATCCTCCAAAAAAATTATGCGTTAGTTCCATCTTGATTGAAGGGATTAAGATGAACGAGATACCCAACGGGCAAGAATACTTTAACTTCAAGAGTTTTGAAAAGGTAGGGAGTATTTTAGAGGGTGATACTTATAGGCCATCTTTCAAAAGATTGCACAGAAATAAATATAGTCCAACGGCATGTTATGGAAATAATGAGGTTCATGTACACCCAGTGGAGCACAGAAGGATTTCTGTTAGGGAGTCCCTAAGAATTCAGGGGTTGCCTGACTCTTACATTTTGGAAACCAAAGGGAATCTAACCAAAAAATTTAAGATGATAGGAAATGGAGTTCCTGTTCCATTAGCCAGAGCAGTAGCAGATTCTATTATTATTTTTTTAAAAGAAATCGAAGTCATTAAGATGGATTGTCATTTGGTTCCAGATGATTCATCGGTGAGTAATAGCTGAGTTTTTTCACAACGATCTTAGGTTACCAATTGTTTATAAAATGTTGTTAAACATTGCTGAGTAAAGTTCTCAAGGCCATTCATGCTTGGCGGGAATTAGTTGAGTTGGTAGTTATCTATGGTAAATGGGCTTGTGTAATATTGATATAATGCTAGGCCTAACAAATTTACAACTGCTAACCCTCATGGGATTAAAAATTGGGGTCAGCTTAGGCCAATTGCCTATTGTCCAGTAAATAGCGGTTTCATTTACTTTTGCAATATTTCTACAAGCACTTTCCTTGTGTCAAGACGCCAATCTCGCTAGAGCGCCCACCTTCTATTGACTCTCAGCCTTCCAAAGCTATCTGGACTCATCAACGAGTGAATAAACATCACCAATTTCAGTCGTCATTAGATGAATTGTAATCAAAGAGCATTTTACTTGAAGGTAAGAGGTTGCTAGATGCAGGCAATAATGTAGAAACACTGTAAGCTTCCCATTTTTAGAGGGGTGGCGAGGTAGACTTGGTTGTTGATTGTAACAGTTAATTCTTCTTTTTTCACGGCATTTTCTTTCAATAGTATGTGCTTCTGATTTGGCGTTAGTCCCTTCATTGACCTGTGCGGGTGCTTACTGTTGTAATTGTCAAGCCATTTGTCTGACAAAATGCGCAGCTGTTCCAGAGAATCAAAAAAGTGTGCATCCAAGACGTCTTCGCGGTAGGTTCTGTTTAATCTTTCTTTGTAACCATTCTGCAGTGGCTTTCCCGGCTGGATGAATTTTTGCTCAATCTGCTTTTCTTCGAACCATTTAGCCAGTTTCTTGCTGATGAACTCCGGGCCATTGTCAGTTCTTATTAATAATGGCAACCCTCGTTCTAGCTCTAACTGCTGCAAAACTTGTATCACGTTACCAGCACAAATGGAATAGTCCGCATGTGCTGCAGGCGCCTCTCTGCTGGCATCATCCATGACTATTAATGTTCGTACACTTTTGCCCGAGCTAAGAGCATCACTGACAAAATCCATGCTCCAGGTTTCATTCAAAGTCTTCGCCTCAATTAAAGGCTGTTTCGGTCTTTTCATAATGCGCCTTTTTCGCTTACGCCTTAATTTGAGATCCATACTTCGATAGATTCGAAGCACTCGTTTGCGATTCCAAGGCAGGCCTCTATTCCGCAAATTGCCGTAATACCAATCGAAACCTCGGGTCGGATGTTCTTCTGCCAGCTCATTAAGCATGTCTATAACAGGCAGGTCGTTCTTGACCGTTTTGTAATAAAAAACACCCGTGCTCAACTGCAAAATTCTACATGCCCGCTCAATGCTAAATCCCGCTTCCTGAGAAGTATCGGAAGCAATTAGCCGCATCTGAGCAGGCCTTAAAGCTTTTTTTCGATGATCTCTTTTGCAAGTCTGTGATCAAGAGCTAATTCCGCATACATGTGTTTCAGACGGCGGTTCTCCTCCTTGAGTGCCTTCAATTCAGAAAGTTCCGAAGCCCCCATGCCGCTGTACTTCTTGCGCCAATTGTACAATGTAGCCTCGGAAACGCCATTTTCCCGAGCGACGTCATTTGCCTGTTTGCCAGAATCCAAGTCTTTGAGGATTTTGACGATCTGAGTTTCTGTGAATGTGTTTCGCTTCATAGCAGATTAAATTAAAAAATGTGTCTAATTCATCACCACTCTGTTTTTAGGGAAGCTTACAACACGTCTATAAAAATACATTCATTGCTTCCTAACTATCTATAAAACAACCTGTTCACTAGATAAACATCTTGTTTTGTATTGGTAGCAATTCGAAATTTGTTCGTCTAAACCAGTAGTTTTATGTTAGAAAACAATTTCGAATCAACTTTTTGTTTGAAGCTCCCAACTATCAAAAATCAAGATAGGGCGAGAATAGTCTTCATGAGTGTCACGGTGAATCGTCCCAGGGACACCATTCCTACGAGAATGTGGCATGCGTCCCAGTGGAGTGTGCCAACTAGACGTAAAATCAAAAACAGAATACCTATTAAGGATCTCAGGTCTAGTCTTATCACCCGTGTAAAACAATTTCGTGATGAAGGTCAATAAAGAAATCTTAATTGATCTATTCGAGCGAAAGGATAAGAAACGGAGAAAGATCCTTTATGAACTTTATGCGGAGTTGGTGTTAACATCGCTCTCGGCGCATTATGTCGCAGAAATGATCAGTTCGGATTTGGGAAAACCTGAGCTGATCGATGCCGATGATGTGCGCTATTGTCGATATTATTTTCGGAAAATGCCTAAGCTGTTTAAAAAGCTTCCTGGTAAGACAGAACCGCCTCTTCCTTCACCAGCTCCTGAACCTCGGCCGCGACACCCTCATGATATGAGCGTGAAAAATCCTCTTAAAGCACCCTGGTCTGATGGGGATGCAAAGGATATGCAAGACAAAATTTCAGTAAAAACTAAATTCATTAACAAAAATGAGACGTAAATTCAATTTAATACTTCAAGCAAAAGGTGGAGTTGGTAAGAGCCTGCACACTTATCTTCGGGCTTTGTCTGAGAAAGACAAAACTTCGCTTTTCGTCGATCTGGATAGTTCAACCCAAACGTCCACTCGTCAACTGGCTTTTCTGGGAGACGAGCGGTTAGAGACCATTTCGCTAATCGATAATCGCGACATGTTAGTCCGGGATCTTTTCATAGGATACATTGAGAGCCTGATGCAGACTCCTTTTGACGAAATCTTTATGGATTTTGGTGCACCCGAAAGTGAGCAGTTCCCTGCGCTTGTTTCGAGAGATCTGGACTTTAAGGAATGGTGTGATGAGGTAGATGCAGATGCTGTGTTCCATATCATAATAGGTGGCGGCGGGGCTTACCGTGCGAGCGTCGAGTATTTGCAAAAAATGATTGAGGTTCTAGAAGGCAAGTTTAGAATTTTGGTCTGGGAAAATGTGTTTAGTTTCCGACAATTCTCGCGTCTGTCAGAAGAATTGGCTAATAACTGCGCTGCACTCGGGTTGGAACACATCAGGTTTGGTGATTTCGAGGCAAACTCTTTACTCGGAAGCCAGATTTTGGATGGTATCAGGAATGGATTTCCTTTGGAAAATTATGGGCCTGGTGCGAGACTAAGGTTGAAAAAAGAAATCCGAGAAAGCTTTTGCCATGCATAGTAGAACCGAACTCAATCACATTAAGGGAAAGTACGCGCAGAAATACTCCCAGGAAATCGATGACTGGTCTGCTTTGTTGCTAGCCGAGGTTGAAGAACACTTTGAACGCATTAAGGCCGAAGTCGATCAATCCGTAGACACAATCGACAAAGCAGCAGCTGCAATAAATAGCAACCAACGACCGGTTCATTTTTCCGACAAAAAGCAAGCTTTCAATTATGGCCTGGCGGTGAGTCTTCCATGGTCTGTTGTTGCGATCGTTTGCTCGTGTTTATTTTCTTGGCTTGTCTCAACTGACGAGGAGTATCGAGAGCGTCGCAGGATTGTCGAGGCTTACGAAAATGCACCAGCCTATCGTCTTCTAATGCAGAATGGCGAGATTGTGCAGGATGAGCGTGGGAATTTTTTGAAGCTTCGACCTCAGGGCAAAAAAGGGGATGTGTTGATCGGGCGAGAATACATTTTTGACAAAAAGAGTAAGGAAATGCTCATTCCACTGGGGCGGAACTAACTCCCCGTTAGTCTGAAATCAGGCTTCGAGCATTTTCAAACAAAGACAGACAAACTCAAACATTTTCGGGAACCACGGTGGTTTTTCCACAGCCAGCTATCGCCGGTACGTCGCAAAAAGCGACTTCCCGGCGGCTGGCCATGGGAAAACCCCTGGACCCCTGCTATTCGCCTCGCGGCTCATAGCTTAAAACGCAGACGTTATGGAAAGCAAAAGAAAAGGAAGACCGCCGAAAGAGGAGAAGGTTGTGCGAAGGGACCACTTTTCTGTATGGGTTACCAAAGACGAAAAAAACAGGATCAATCAGCTCGTCGAAAAGAGCGGGCTTTCAGCAAGCCAATTCTTTCTAACACTGGCATTGGACGTTCCCATCAAACGGCCGCAAAAGAAAACATTGCCCGCCCGAACGGCAGAGATGATCCGGACACTCGAACAGCTTAGCGGCATTCTGTCACTCGCCGTTTTGAAAACAAAGGATCATCAGATGCAAAGCCGGCAATGGATGCAGAGCAGTCAACACCTGCGCTTACTTTCGCAGTTCATCACGCTCTGGATATTTGAAGATTTTGAGATCAGGACATTTCATAAGACGCTCAACAATGTGCAGGAGTGGATGCGCCAGTTGACGCTATACATTCAGCGGATCCTGCCGGAATCTCAAAACAAGACCAGTATTCTTGAAACAACTGAAAACATCTTTCGTAATGCACAAGAGCTACTGGCAAAGTATGAGAGCTACTATCAGCCAAGTGAGCTGACCGGACAGCTTCGGTTATGGAAGTCGGATGTGTCGGATCATCCCGAGCACGTGCATAGGATCATTGAAGAGAAGCTCACGGCAATGCTTAAACGTTTAGACTTATGATTGGAAAAGTCGGCTTGGGAAATTTCGCTAAGGGAATACTGGACTACTGTTATTACGAGAAGAACTTGACAGCAAAACAATCGAAGGAAGTTACGATCGACGATGTGCGGGGAGAGCTCATCTACATTCAGCACCTTGGCATCAAGACCATGCAGGATGGGAGGCTGGACCTAGATTATCTCGCAAAGCAAATGCTAGATAACAGGGATAAAAACAGGAATCTCAATAAATATGTTTGGCATCAATCGTTCAGCTTTCCACCGGGCGAAGATCCCCCCAAAGACAAGCTTACCAGCTTGGCGATAGAATTTGCAAAGGAATTTGGTTTTGCAGAAAATCAAATGCTTGTCTTCAAGCACAACGACACGAGGCATAAGCACATTCATATTGTCGCAAACCGGATCAACTACAACGGCAAAAACACCGCCGATCATTTTAAGAATTATGCGCGGACGGGCGAATTCTCAAGACGAATGGAATTGGAACTTGGACTAACTATAACTTCTGACATGAGCTTGAATCAAAAAGGAATGCAGCAAGCACCAAGGCAGGATACAGCAATTATCAACCTCCGGACTTTGGTTGACCAAGTATTGGCAAAAGCATCTTCAATCGATGAGTTCGGAAGGCAAATGCAAACGCACGGTTTTAAGACGTATATAGGAAGAGGTATAGCCTTTTTCAATATGCAAAATCGGATGAAAGTTAAAGGTTCTGATTTGGGGAAAGACTATTCACTGCAAAATCTTGAAAACCGAATAGGTATGGAGATGTCGCAAGCAATTGTGCCGGTCAAAAGGAAAAAAAAGTCTCGCCGAAAACAACAAGGATTAAGTGTCTAACGAATGTCAGAATAGAGAAGCAGCTGATAACATGTTTTCCTGAGTTTAAAACCACACGCACACTTGTCAGTCAGTGCAACGAAAGTTACGAAGTAAAAAGTGACGGCTGCAAAGTCTGCGGCTATTTACCGCGGCTAGGCGCCCCCGGCTATCGCCGCTCCTTAAACCGCCTCCCGACTTTGCACCCAAGGGGCAAGCCCCGTCACTTTTTCTTCGATTGAAAAAGGCGATTGCCCTGAGCACAAAGACAGGGCTCGTAACTTCAAAGACTTTCAATCATGAAATCATTAGAAAATGCTCCAAGGATTTATGTAGGCACTTACGGAATGTACAACAGCGGTTCACTCTTCGGGAAATGGTTTGACCTGACAAATTACACTGACGCAAAGCAGTTTTACCAGGATTGTTATGAATATCATCGGAATGAATTTGATCCAGAGCTGATGTTTCAAGACTGGGAAAACATTCCGGATTTCTTGATTTCAGAATGTTGTTTGGATGATAAGGCATTTGATTACTTCCAAGCACTGGACGAGATGGACGATGATACAGTGGAAGCTTTCAAGATCTACTGCGAACAGATTAGTAGCTGGCCTGGGAATGGTAAGGCATTAGATGCGCAGGTCGAAAGTTTTCAGGAGAGCTACCGCGGATACTTTGGAGGATCGATGAAGGATGCGAAAATAGAGTATGCTTACCAGTACGTAGAGGAAACTGGAATGTTAGCTGATGCGCCTCTGGTACTTGAACGATATTTTGATTATGAGGCTTTTGCTCGGGATTTGTTTTTAGAAGGGTATAGTGAGGTCGAAGGGTTTGTGTTTGCAGACTATTGAGTTTCCAATGCGAGTTAACCGCCAATCGCCGGTTAACTCGCTGCAAATTAACGTTTCGAATCCTTGTCAATATAAGCAAATCCAGTATGAGTCGCGAATCATGGATGGCAACTTGTTTAAGAGTTGAACTACTTGGCTAGCAAATGATTGAGGTACTCGTTCCAATCCCTCGCTTCCCTCTCTCTCTCTCTCTCTCTCTCTCTGCAAAGCATACTGTAATCAGTTAGTTTTAATTATTACACACATTTTTACACACAAATTCGAGGGCTTGGCAATTAGTTGTCAAGCTTTTTTTTAGGTAATGGAGTTCCTGAGTATGGCTTAACTGTCTATCCCCACAAAGATATAGTTGAGTGGGAATGTCTCATCCGTTTCGGTATAGATGTTAGACATTTTGATGCCATATAAATGGCCTGAAAAAGGATTAGGGTATAACAATCTGGTTTTCTTCCCTGTCGCCAACTTTTCAATGTAATATACAGCATACATTCAACAGCATCTTCCTAGCGTTCTATCTCCAAAAAAAAATACTTTTTTTGCCTTGTCAAGACTCCAGGAAAAAGTGGTCATCTGATGTGCCTTAGGCATAACGAAGATTGTTAAATCGATGTCTGTAGAGGTATTCCTGACCGCTAGATCTTGAACCGTCACAATCGCCAAGCGCACTCTGGGAATTCATTGATAACCAGAGTGCTTTCCTTATAATCCAAGGTTGTCATGATGCAGAGTTTTGACTTACGTGTTTAAAAACCTTCAACATCCGACTGTGCGTCTAGAAAAAGAGATGGTTGGATCGAGAATTGGTCCAGCCATCTCTTTGCGACCCGGATTGATAGAGAATAAATAAACTTTAAATATTCAGCCTAACCAAGCCTTCTTGGGCCCAGATCTCGTAATTTGGGCTCAGGGCTATTCCTTTCTCGCTGCGGAGACTCTCGTTGTGGCGAATCTCTTCTCTGGGGTGCCTCTCTGGGTTGGTCCTTTTCTGCACGAGGCCGATCATTGGCGTTAAAATGATCATGTTCGCGTTGCCTGTCCCTTAGTGCTCGCTCCTTTCGGCTAATTTCGTTTCTTAGTTCTTTCTCTCGATTTACCAATGAACAAAATTCATTGGAAACTTGACTGAGCTCCTGATCCTTTAGGTTGAATTTCTCAGCAAGATCCTTTATGCTATTTTCTACATCATTTAACGATTTTAGCTTTCCCTTCACAATTGACTGCAAATTCGAAAGCTTATCCATTGTTGAGTTTCGAAGTCCCTTTTTTGTAAATATCTCATTGAACTGTCGAGTAATCTCGCCTTCAATACTCTTATTATATCCATTTAATAAAGAATTGAGCTTTTTGCAATAGTTCTCCGTATTCCTGCTCTTTCCATTTTGCAATGATGCTAGCGTTGCATGATTCGCCTCTACCGGATGACCGGGAAGAGGGAAGTGCAAGCCAGCAGCTTTCGCCACTTTTACAAATAGCTCATAATTTTTGCTATTGCCTCGTATTTTATTATTGTATGGCTTACCAGCAAAACTAAAGTCAACTGCACCTCCAATTAGATGTTTTGAATCGAGAGTCTTAGTTTTGAAATCATTTTTTATTTTTGTTTGATCAGTAGCAGATCTAGCTGCGGAAATTATTTCCATTTTAGTTTTCTTCCAATCTGAAATAGTTCTTATTTCGTCATTGGTGAAATCAGTTCTCGTTGTTAAGTGCACTTCGGGATCTTTCAAAATATCATTTAGCTTATCTAATGCCTGAACCATCTCATGGTCAAGTAAAGGAGAGCCCTGTACACTGGTTCGAGGAGTATTGTATTCTTTATTTTCTATGTTTTCTTGAAGTGACTCATGCACTGGCTTTAAAATATCATTTGAGGTGCTAATTGGCTTATCGTCAACATCAAGCAATTTATATAGATCGTAATACTCCCCACGTACCATAGGTGCGATACTAAGCTGATTTGACTGATTTTGCAGCGTGGAAATTGCGCTTTGCTCACTAGCTATATCACTTCTTACCTTTAATATGTTTTTCTCAATTTCACTAATCTTTAAATTCCAAAGATCTCGCTCCTGAGTTTTCTTAATTAAAAGCTCATCGACAATAAGTTCTTCCTTAGAAACATCGGAAATATTATTGATGACCTTATCAATTTCTAAGGAAAGATTGATGATCGAAGAATCATTGTCTTGTATAAATGAAAGACTTTTGAGCAAATCTATTGCTGCTTCCTTTTCAAAATTGTCTATTAAATCAATATCAGGATAGGCGCAAACAACATGTGGAAACTGAACTGGCTGAAATACATTATAACCTAACTCAATTAGTTCTTTATATTTCTTCTTCAAATCGGATGGTGATGCAAACTTTCTATCTTTTACGTAGTCAGATTTTGAATCTATCCAAACTTCGCCATCTGGGTAGATGTAGGTTGTTAAATACCCGAGGTTATTTGCGAGTTGAAAGTCATGTGGCAGTGAAACTAGTATATCCTCTGGTAGGTAATTACATGGACGGTGAGTAACTGTATCATTGGGGAAGTGTTGGGGAAATGCTTCTGGAATAGACATACTAATCCCTCTATTCCAAAAAAACAATGTAAGAGGGAAGCCAACAATGATTACTACTCCTGTTATTATCAACCGATTTTTAAATAGAAATCCAAAAAGTTTTTTCCAGTTGATTATTGAGCCAGTTGCCGCTGTTGTGCTTTTATGGTCCTTCATACAATAATTAGCCAAATATTAAAACTAAACGTGCAGTTTACAGTAGGTTCAGGGAATTCGCGCGACTGGCTTGTAACTCATTAATAAACGTTAAGATATCAATTAAGTACAGGATTGCAACTGAACTCTAGTTTATAGAAAACTGTTTGATTTCTTGCTGATTAATACAAATTTTTATTAAACGGTATTGACGGGATTTGTCGCCGAAATAGTGTAACGATAAACTCGCACTGTTCCTACACTTTTAACTGTACGCTATTTACAAAAACGAAAGCTGCCGTCACTAAATATCATGCTGTACTGCATTTAAATTCTGACGGTAAAAGTTGGATGGTCTACTCTCTGCGGTGACCATAAGTAATTAGCCATGGTATCTCGAAAATCAAAGTCTCATTTTATTATTTCGACACTGTCGCTCGGCGGGTGAATTTTTACGCAACTGAGATGTTATTCGGATACTCTAGGGTCTCTACGGCATCGGTCGACCGCTGGTATTTAGAACCTAAATTCCCAACTTGACAGTGAGAGGAAGGTGGAGTGCGGATCACAAATGCCGAGGAGCTAAAAATGAAAGTCGGACCGCAGACCTATGATTTTAATGACGGGGATCATGTCGTTCATTTCACCACGCGAAGTAATAAGCCTTACTGTCGAAAAGGTTATCCAAGTAAAGCGGTCGGGGTGTTATCTGATCTTGGTCTTCAGCTTCAACAGACCACGATTTTGAGTATTATAGTTCAATAATTGAAACGATCCAGATGATCAGGCCCGCCTATCAGACGATTCGTAACGTATTTCCAGACAGCAGCTTCATCGTCAAGTAAAACCCGGATAATACAATGAAGTGCTTTGGCCGCACACGTAGTTGCTGAATAATTGTAATTCAGCAACCCATCTGAAAAATCTTTGGAAACAAATGCCAGAGATGAGACGATCGAAAGCGCTGCTGCTTCCAACGCCAGCCGGATTTCCCCACCTGATTCAATATCAATCTTGATTTTTTCGACCGTTTCGCGAAGCAGAATAGCTGTCGAATAATCATTTTCTCCGCTTTTTAAAAATAGATGGGCTTTCTTAACAGCGCTGCGAATATAGGTGTACTCTCCATCCCTGGGAGCAGAATGAGGGGGCTGTCTCTCAACAATTAATGCGAGAATATATTCAACGGCAATTAGCGCTACTTGTGGGGCAAGTTTATCTCCGAATTTCACCAATTCAGGTAGATAAGTTCCTAAGGATGTTCTGGGCGTTCCCCACGGACTCTGAAAACCTGAATAATCCACTGCATGTAATCGTGCAAGCTCCACGCGTGAGAAGAAGGTCAGAAGATCCTGTGCCGGCTTCATAGAAAGAGTCTCATCGGCCGCTTTAAAAAGAAGTGAATTCGAATCAATTCCCTTGTAAAAGTGAACCCGATTCATACTTGCTTTTCTGGAAAGGGCCATAACATGACTGTAATTGTTCTTGATTGCCGACTCGTCATCTTGATAAAAACACCATAACAGTTCAAGCTCGGTAGCCCGTTCTGCAAGCACTTCGCCAAGTGTATTCATTAATATGTCTTTCCAGCCACCGTAGCCGATAACGACAAGTACACAGCCTTCCAGAAGTCTTCTGATCGAACCCCTTAATTCTGATCTTGTTTTGATCAGTTGAGAAGAAGTGTGAAGGGTGTCAACACCACGCCAAAGACCATGAAGATGAACTACGTGCGTTCCCACTCCCCGGACATTTAACAATGAGCCGTCCTCCGAAAGAGAAGTAGAGTACCAAGGAACCCTGAATTTACTGAGTGCAATTTCAATCAGCGGATCGAAGTTCGTTGTCAGAATCGTCGATCCGAATTTTTCCGGGAAGTGCGCACATAACGCGGATAGTGCTCTCAATGAAGGAGGTGTACTCCATGGATCGAGATCGTTTTCCAGCCTTCGAAGTGAACCTTCCTGGTAGATTGAATCGTCATTTTGGAACGATTTAAAATCTTTTCGTGCCATTAACGTTATCTGCTGAATAACTCGATTGGCCGCAGTTTGTCCTTCCGCTCGGATGAGTTTTTTAAAAGCTTCCTGATAGCTGCTACACTCGTCAAGAAGCGGAGAAAACTTACCTTGCATGATTTTAAGGACCTCTGTTGCTCCGGGAACCCCTATTCCATTCTGGTCGGGCAGGACAACACCGGATCCCAATAGGAAAACAACTTTTTGTTTGTGTTTTAAAGAACTGGAAAGTCGATTCACTAAATCGTATTCTGAGAGGAATTGGGGTCCTTGCATTTTTTTCATATATGAAACTTATGATGGCTGATCGAAGGTATTCTTAGTCATGATTCCGGACCGGCTAAAACTTAAAACCTAACCCCACAACGATATTATTAACCTCTTCCTGGGTAATGGGAACGTTACCTTTTTGAAATTCGATTTTAAAGGTTGTATTTCGCTCTGCCCCAAAGCCGTAGGCGAATGTGGATGTGTAATATTTGCTATGTTTCTGCGGACCTGAGAACCCGTACAGATATCTGACCGCTCCACCTAATTCCACCCGCTCAAAAAATCTAAGATCGATGCCAAACTTGCCCCCAGCCCGGGTATAGGTTGAGTTACTTTTTAGCTCTTCTTTCTTTCCCTTTGATAACACATGTCCGGCTTCAGAATGGACAAAGGTCTGCAGCCTGATTTCCACAGGGCTTTTTTCCCACGGACGCCAGTACAATCCAAAAGGCTCTAGTTGCAGTACTGGCTCCCACTCTGCTTCCACCCCATATTGTGAGCTTTTAAAGTCAAAGTCGGTGCCATAGTTGGCCAGCAGTCTTATCAGATGTCTAAGAAAAATCCCTTTCCCCCGGGGCCTGAGGTAAAGGCCAAACCTTGGTACCAGTGAATTTGCCTCTTTGGTTGAATCTTTTGTGACAACTCTGTTAAAGGAGACACTAAGTGCCGTTGATACGGTTTCGTTGTGCTTAAATGGACGCATGAGTGCGCCTTTGGCGACCCAGGCATTTGCGCTTGTACCGAAATCGTGAGCATAGGAAAATATCGACGCCTTTGCTTTTGAGTTTTTCTCGGCCGCCTTGTAAGGTGAGATGTCTTCTGAGGTTTCGCGCAGTAAGATTCCGAGTGTTTTGGTTTTGCGGGGCAATGGATACAACTGGTTGACTTGGTCCAGCGAATAAGCCTGCTTATTTCCGAAGTTTCTTATAAAATCGTTCAGAAAAGCGAATAGCAAATTCTTTGTTTCCGTATCATCTACCCTGGTGTCCTTATTACTATCCGCATCAGAAATGGCCTTAAATTTGAGCTCCAGCAGATACAGCTTCAACTCTTTGATGGATAAACTATCATTTTTATCAAGATCAAATTTTTCCAGGCCGGAAGTTTTAGGGGTTTGGGCAGAAACTGTATTTGGAATGATCAGCACGTAAATAATTACCAGAATCGATAGTAGCTGTTTTTTCATGTTATCTCAGCCTTCTTAGTCTTCTCCTTGCGGATTTTGTTCTTTTGATTTCCAGCTTAAATGCGTCCATTTTAAATCCGTCACTAAACAACTGATCGATGACATTGTCAGAGTCTTTGAATCTGTCATCGATAGCGTTCCAGATAAAAAGAAATAAATCATTGACCGTCTCCAGTCCCAGCAGATCATCAGGCGTGATTTCGTCTTTTAAGAAAGGTCCGAATTCTTCCTCAATGGCGGCCAGTAATTTTTCGACTCCGGTTTCATTGAGTCCTAACTCACTTAATAAATCCCCGGCCAGGATATCTTTCTCATCTTTTCCTGTCAGATCGGCAAGTATTGCTATCAGCATTTCGTATGCAAGCGTGCGGGTAATTGTTCTCATATTACTTAGCTTAATGGTTAAAGAATCTGTTTTATAAAGTTACAATCTTCAAATATCACAAATACGTGATTTTCACCCATTTAAAGGAGTAATTATGCCCTTTTTGTGCGAAGGAATTTCATTGAAGGAAAATGTTGAATCGTCGTAATTTGGTTAAGGTTTGTACAAGCCATATTGGGAGTAGAAGTGGAATTAGACTGTCTATTTCTTAGATAATGTAATTGTATATCCTGCTCCTTAACCATTAGGTTTCAAAATGTGATGGTATGTATTTATGTTGTGCTTGTTAGGACAAATCTACGGTGCGGCAGAGTTCAAAACCGAAATAAACAACTTGAATGCTCACCTTGTTTCTGGAAAGCTGTCACGGTACCGGTTGACAGCTCGATCAGCGCCACTAGCGGCGGCTCATAAACATTTATAAATTTATTTTACTTGAATTCTAAATCCAGAAAATGCAAAATCAGATTGAAATCTACCAAAGCCAAGACGGGCAGGCTCAGATATAAGTAAAATTCGGAGAAGAAACTGTTTGGCTTGACGTACATTCCTTAGCTGTGATATTTTCGGTTCAACGTCCCGCTGTAGTTAAACATATTAACAACATATACAAATCCAGTGAGTTAGATTTCGCTGCAACCTGTTACAAAATGGAACAGGTTGCAGCTGACGGAAAGAAAAGAAAGATACACTTGTATAAACCTGGATGTCATCATATATGTTGGTCACCGGTGAATTCAACACAAGCCAATCAGTTCCGGCAGTGGGCAACAAAGTACTTAAAAGATTATCTGATTCAGGGTTATTCAATTAATGAGAAATGGCTTATGTCTGATTCCAGCAGCGAAAGTATTCCGTTGATCTAAATACTGTGTGCCCGGGTGATGGCTCCCCGGCAACTACCGGCGCCTAAGCACTGCCTGAGCTTGCCAGCTCTTTTGAGATGGGAGATACCCTCGTTGAATCTTTTCAATTCCGTCTCATTCATGATCGGTATCTTTTTAAAGCAATCCCTATAACTGTGGCAGTTTTTTTTGCAGCGGTCTGTTGAAAAGCAGAAATATCATGATGTGTCAGCAGCCATATTATCAAGACGAAACTACCGGACATTATTTTCCGCCGAGCAATTAAATCAAAACATCGTAATAAAGGAATGTGAGGTGGTCAATGACTACGGATGCAATGTCGCTTCAGGACACATCTGGCAACTTTCAGAAAGCGTATTTTTACGGTAAAAATACCGTAGATATACGGCAATTTATGAACGTTTTATTACTTAGTATTGGTCCAGCTTACACCATTTACATGGGATTGCGATTCATTTCCTATTTGAACCACAAATCTTAAATTCACAAGAAAACACATGGCTACATTTACAAGAAAGAATGCCTGGAATCAAAATGGAACATTCCACAATCCTGACCTTTTGTGGTATGCCAAAGGTGTAAGTGTAATGCAATCCCGTTCCTTAAACGACCAGACGAGTTGGTGGTTCTTCGCTGCAATACACGGAAATAGATGGCCAAATATTCCTGGTCCGCCGCTTGTGCCCACAACACCACAACCTTCTCAGGGTTTAATAGATCAATATTGGGCCCAATGCCAGCATGGTACCTGGTTTTTCCCACCCTGGCACCGCGGATACCTGTATGCAATTGAGAATATACTTAGGGAAATCATTCAGTCACTCGGGGGGCCGGGTGACTGGACCTTACCTTACTGGAACTATTTCGGCCCTGACAATCAGTACAAAATACCTCCTGCATTTACGGTGCAGAATTTACCGGATGGGGATCTGAATCCACTTTTGGTTGCGGCGCGATATGGTCCCAATAACGACGGGAATATCTTTGTTCCCTTGTCATCATGGGGAATTACCCAGGAATGCCAAAAGGATTATGATTTTGTCGGGGGTAATTCTAACGGCAACTCCGGTGATTATGGCGGTGCGGAAACGGGGTTTGAACATTTCGCGTCACTTTTTGGGGACTTGGAATGGAACCCTCATAACTTTGTCCACGCAGCAGTGGGAGGTCAGACCCCCACTGGTCGCGGCGGGTTGATGTCCAATCCGGAAACAGCAGGGTTAGACCCTATTTTCTACCTGCACCATTGCAATATTGACCGGATGTGGGCAGCCTGGAATTCATCTGGAAAAGCCAATCCGAACGACCCAAACTGGCTAAGCGGTCCTACAGCCAGCGGCGATAGGAAATTTTACATGCCAAAGCCCGATAGAACACCCTGGCAGTATGCGCCCGACGTGGTGAACGATACCGGCCAGCTTAATTATACTTATGATAATCTTTCATTAGGGATCCCCCCCGAACTGGCTGGTAGAGATGCGCTTAGATTGCGTAATTTTGGTTTGACAATGGATGAAACTAGACTGCTCAGTACTATGAATCTCAACGCTAATACGGAGTTGGTCGGTGCCAATAGTAGCATGACTACATTGGACGCTACCGGCGCCCGTACGACTGTAAAACTTGATTCGAAAGGATGGGAAACTGTGACGAAGAGTCTGACCAATACTTTTGCAGCACGTATTAATAACAGTCCGGCTGCAACCAATTTACCTGATCAGGTATACCTTCAGCTAGAAGGTGTAAAGGGAAATGAGGATTCAATTGTTTGTTCTGTCTCTATAAATCAACAGTATGTAGGGCATATTTCTCTATTCGGGCTCTACAATGCCTCTATCAAAGACAGTCAACACGGAGGGGCCGGGCTTACCATCAGGCTGGACATTACCAAGATTGTAGATCAGATGCATCTTAGCGGTATGGCTGAATTAAATTCTCTGGATGTGCTTATTCAGCCCGTAAACATAGTCGCCGAAGGCAGTGAATTGACTATTGACCGGGTGAGTGTTTACCGTAAAGGCCTCATGTAGATTTATCAAACAGTCAGGAAATGGTTCGTACTGCAATCAGCCGGGTGATTCTCGGCGTAAGTATTTTCGCTTGGGTGTTGCTTTTGATTAACCCCGGACATATCATGAGCATGGAACATTGTCATGTTTCAGATTCGGGCCCCTCGGTTTCATCACTTCATATGTTGCTGGAAATGAATCCAATTGCATCCCAATTAACTGGCTGGGGCCTGATGGTGGTTGCCATGATGTTTCCAAAATTGATCATACCAATCCAGCACATTTACGCACGGAGCCTCAGGCGTACTCGTTTCTCGGCGTCATTACTATTCGCCTTTGGCTATATGGCAGTGTGGATGGCAGTAGGTCTTCTCATGATCGGTGTGATAATGGGGCTGCACCTTTTGATGCCTGGTTCATATCTTCCGGTAACTGGGTTGGCTGTCATTGCCATTATCTGGCAATTCTCACCTGTGAAACAGCGATGCCTGAACCGGGGGCATAATCATTTAATATTAGCAACATTTGGGTGGGCTGTATATCGGGATGCATTACTATTTGGGGTGATTCATGGCATATGGTGCGTTGGGGCGGGCTGGGCATTAATGCTACTGCCAATGTTGTTGCCCAGTGGGCATACTTTTGCTATGCTCGTTGTGACCTTTATTATGCTCAGTGAGCATTTGGAGCATCCAAAAGTGCCACGCTGGCACGTGGATTTTCGAGCTAAACTGTTTCGGATGATAGTTGCCCAAATACAAATAAGATTAAAAGAAGCACAAGAATGAAGTTGATCGTTGTCAAGTAAATAGATTTTTCAAGGGCAGACTTGATAATATACCAGGCTCTAAATTTATGTTCTTCTTGTTTTTTTTTTCGCAATGTACCGGCCTACACCACTACTGATTGGTAAATACTAATTGTCCGGAAAAAAAATCAGATTGCTCCTATGACGGGACTGGGCTTGAATCTATTCAATAATACATCAGATTTGTCTCACACACCGGCAATCAGAAGCGCATGTTGCAGTAGCTGGCAATCAATCTGTAAACAGGATTTTATCCATTTGTCAGAGGCATTTGCGTAAGGCATCAAGCGATATTAGGAATTCAGAATTTGCTCTTGTGTTGGGCGGGGTTGATTGCCACATTCAGGTAAGTCCTCAATAAGGTAAAAGGCTTCGTTTTAATTGCACGCATTGCCGAACACCCGACTTAGTCGCGCCAGGGAATGATATTTTATCTACCAAGTCGAAGTTAGCACCTTTTAGAAGTTTCTGGGGACCTTATTCAACTGCCAGTTACGCATATATGGGCGGGACAAGTATGGCTGCTCCCCTGGTGTCGGGGTGCGCAGCACTGGTTCGAGAATACTATGTAGCCAACGAAGGGTGGGACCAGCCAAGTGCTGCGTTAGTAAAAGCAACCCTTATAAACGGTACTCAAATGCTGACCGGGCGTAGCGCAATTGCTGAACATGCCGATTTGCCCAATTTTCACCAGGGATTTGGATGCGTTGATATGGTCAGGACCATACCAAATTCTGCAGAGAACTTTGACCTTTGTTTTATTGACTCCTGGAATGATCCTAGTCAACATATGGTTCGAACCGGTCAGCGTTTTCGGTACGAGTTTGATCTTCCAAACACAGACTGGTTGAGAATTTGTCTTGCTTATACAGATGCTCCCGGACGCTCGATTCAAAATGACCTAAATATAACCCTGCAGTACCTGCCGGTTGCGGATCCGCCGCAAAAATGGACGGGCAATCAAGGAGCTGTTGCAAATCAGCTTCTGAAAACGCCCGATCGAAAAAATAACGTAGAACGATCCGACTTCCTCAGGCTCTTCCAGGTCGCTATATTTTACAGGTAAGTGCTTATAACTCTTTTAAAGGAGATTTTCAAGATTTTGCTTTGGTGATAACTGCTCCCACTATCAATAATATTAGGCGACTTCTGTAGTATTAATACGGGGATTTTCCGCAGGTTCAATCAATCAGCAGGGTTATTAAATCGTGTCTTTACGGTACGACGCAATCGCGAATGCTTCCCGCGGTCGCGTCAACAAGCAACGTTTTCAAAAAGTCTCATATCCATTTAATTCTGCTGATGCCTTCCAGCAAATTAAAGCCGTATCCTTTAACGGAACATACTGCCAGCCAGGCGAAACACGCAGCTCTACCCTGAAAGCAAGCTTCAACTTCGTCGAGTCCCAAATAAATCATCATGGTTTGACAACCTTCTGTCCTGAAGTCTTTGGTGAGCTTCCTTTGACAGATCGGTAGAGTAATTTGTTCATGGCAAAATGCTTTCAATGTAAAATGGGTTCTACCTTGTCTTTTTCCCGTAGTTGTTGGTACATCTGTCCGCGTTATCTCACAGTAGCAATTCTCGGTTCTATATTTCACAACATAAGAAAAATATTTCCTTTGCACCTAGATTGATTTTTATCTATGACATTCAAAAGAGTGCCTCCAAAGAAAATCGATCTGCTTTTTAGCATTAAAATCTGTTTAAATGCAGCCGGATTTCAAACCGCTACGTTCAAAAATCCGGCAACAAAGCCATTGCATCTTGAATGATATGTACAATTCTGATTACGTTCAGAGGCTCAAATTTACTTGGGCAACTCCCCTCCAAGTAACCGAATCGTATCGTCAACAGGACCGGCATAGTAAACTTCGATATACTGACACTCTGACTCAAATCGCTTATATCCGGCAATTGCCAGAGCACTTCCTTGTTTTGATGCAACTTGCAAAATCCCCTCAACCTCCTCATTGCCTGTCTTCAAGCGGTATTCCCTAGCAAAAGTATTCAGCCGAAAAACTGCGCCGTCCTGGCAAAAATCAACGCCTTCAAATCCGGAGATACGGCCAGAAAGAAATACAGGCACTTCGGCCGCTCCCTGACCACTAGTTCCGTTTGCGTCGCCAAATAAATTGGCGCCTGACCCGACTACAGCTTCAATTTTAACGGCGAGATGTGTGACTAGAATAAATCCACCGTTTGTGCCCGATATCTCTTTTAATTTCCAGCTAACCAGATCGGTGGTCAGATGCTCTTTCACTAATGCAATTGCGTTGTTTAATGCTTCATTGATGTCTCCACGTTCGGAAACTCCAGTAAAAGATTGTGCGGTTATGCTCATAAGCTGAAGTGGTTGAAGTGACAAGTTGTTAAAATTTTTATATCCCGGGATGGAACTATTAAAAATAGAGGCCAAGAATTCTCCTTAGTAACATTAATTTACAATCACCAAACTTACTCATCACGCCGATTAACAAGAGCCACACTAATTATTAACGAAACAATTTAGCTTCGGCTTCATCATTGTGGCCGTGCTGCGCCATCGGCATATTAAATACCCAACTTCTTACTGAGTTCATTAGCCTGAGGTTTTGGAACACAATTTATTTAATAAAATCTTGACAAGATGACCCGCATAAAGTTGCATCATAACTGGCCTCTGCTCAATAAACGTCGCTCTATCGCAGGCACGATTTGTGCTGCTCCGACGTACATGGGCTAACTGTCGATCAGCGGTCTCGCAGCTGTATCCCAACCTTCCCTCCAACTTGCCAAGTGCAAGAGACCGGAATCCTTGTCACTTCATTTGATTTGCAAACCCCATTCGCTTCAAAGCAACAAGAAATGCTTAACCCAATATTTTTTATCCCCTACACGTTGCCTCGTAAGAAGAATTGCGCCGCCCGCTCTTTCATCTTCTTCTGTAAGTCAGCGGCGCCCGCATTACCCCACATACGCATGACTCTTTCCTTCAGATCTGGTTCATTCTCTGCAAAATCTGGAATTGGCATACGCATTTCTAAGGGTCGATCAGCATCTTTACGGAGCAGTCCATCTGCAATTAGCCCAATTTGCCAGGCTCTGGCCATAGCCAAGTCAACTGGAGATGAGTCCGTAGCAGTCAATGTCGCATCGAGATGTGGTGCCCAATAAAACCAGTCATCAACACTATTCATCGTGTGCTTAGAACGCGCGCAACTGGATGGGTCTTCTGGAAGAAGGTTGGCGCCAAATTTCCAGAATGATTCGAATATTTCATCCTGGGAATTGCCGTAAAACTTCTGAATTAATCTTCGTTGATGTTGCCTGACATATTTGAAGCTATCCAAGTTGTCGGTATTGTGCATGTAATTCGGCCAAGCAGATTCATCACCCTCGGGAAAAACCTGTTGTATCCAAAATTGAAACGCAAGTGCATGCATTCTGTTTACATGTATCTTCGTTTCGTCGCTGGTCATGCACTGAGGTATTGGCAGAAAAAAGTCGTCGACGGCTTGCCAATAGCGGACGTGTTTCTCGTCCGGATCTTCATTACGCTTTATTTCTGAAACTAGAAAACTGTGCTCATCCCCGGCATCCCCTGGAGGGCATCCTTCCTCTATCCATGACTCAATCAGTATTAAGTCCTCCTCAGTTGCCGGCGGTCTATTTTTGGGCATTCTTGGAAAATACGAACCAGGCGTCGGGGGGGTTGCGTCAGAGCCGAACGGAGCTAAGGCCCGAAGCGATTTAATCAGGTTTGATTCAGCAGGTTGACCAATCACAACGAGTTTCAATCCATAAACGGTCAGCTCGACAAACTTGTCACGGTCAATGTCTCTCCAAAATGCGCCATGATTGGGCATAGCTCCGCCACCTAAAATGCGATCAAGGGCATTTTGAACATTTCTGAATGATGTCATATCCTAAGAATTTAAGGTTTTTTCAATTCTGAAGTTTCACTCTATTCATACAAATGATAATGCTTTCTATCGTAGAAGGCGAAAGCAAGGGCCGTAATTACCATTGCCATTGGGAAGTGGCTTTTGCATTAAGCTCACCGCGGGATCCTGTAATGTAAACATTGTAATTATTGCTGTGGACAACTCGCTAAGACTACCGAGCATCCAAGCCGCCTGCAGATGATCTAACATCGTGGTGAAATTTCGGTCAAATTCTTCAATAAGCTGCCAGACAGTTGCATCAGGTACATCGGTCTGCCTATACCCGCCGACTGGCACATCAGCCATAGGCCAAGC
Organism: Dyadobacter sp. CY326; assembly: GCF_021390515.1. Classification (GTDB taxonomy): domain Bacteria; phylum Bacteroidota; class Bacteroidia; order Cytophagales; family Spirosomataceae; genus Dyadobacter. The sequence continues at coordinate 137,537 of NZ_JAJUXI010000007.1, read as the reverse complement.
GTCGGGAAATGGGACTTCGGCTCCAATAAAATCCCATCTTCCAGTGGATGAATCTTTAAGCATTTTTTTGCCATGGTATATCTCCCCAAAACGGTAGTAGTGTGCTAAATCGCCAGGGCCTGTATCCTCCGGAGATTCCTGAGAACCCTCGCCCTGATGTACTATCAGCTTAATACCATTCTGAACATCAGCCAGAGTTGCAATTTTTTTAAGCCCTAGGGGTCCTTCAAGCTGTCTGGTCGTGTCTAACGGTGGATTTAAGCTTACAAACGCATCAAGTATTGCTGAATAAAATGCGCCAATAGTTGGAAATGTGTCTGCAAAGGCGACTGGCCCACCCTCAGGCAATTCTATTTCCATGAAAATCCTAACTCCCTCTCGATTCAGCCCTCTCAAGGGAACGACCAAAGTAGGATTTATACCACCAGGCAATGGTCCGGGAAACGTTGGTACACCTTCATCCGTGTTTAGGCTAGGCGTCTCGCCTAGTGCTACCAAAAGATTACACATTATTGCCATGTGTAGCATTTCCTCCTTTACAATATCCCTTATAGAAGTTGCGACAGGATTAAATGCTTCTTTGATCGACCAAGTCGCCGTCAGGTATGGTGGCATAGTGGCAAATTCGACTTTAATTGCCTCCCGAATACTCTCCACAAGCCACGCTATGTCATGCCGTTCCTGCGGAACTGCCATTAATTCGAAAATTCTTGGTTGTGAGGCCATAAACTTAATTTGTTTTTGATTTTTCCAATTCAATATTTAATTGCATTGAATAAGATAAATGGCTGGCTTTCTTCAACCATCATCATAATCTAGAAGTGTCTTAACATTCCATGGGCAGTCGATCTTAGATGCTTAAATATCAAAATTCTTTAATACGTGGATATCAATAGAGTAAGTTACTCTGCCGTAGATTGAAGTGAGTAAGTTTAATTAATATGTTTTCCACTAACTATAAAATTCTTAATGATGCAAAGGCGCTAGCTGACAATGCTTGACGTAAATCGTCGAACAAGAAAATAACACTCAATAGTTAACTTAACTTAGGGTAGTTACCATCAGATTTTTAATTACCCTGTTCTAAATATCATTCCCTATTGGGCAGGTTCAACCTTTTGGAAGTTTACGCACCCTCATATCGGTGCACCAGCGTTGAAGATGAATGCTTTTTCTTAACATATTGTGGTTTACGGTGCCAATAAATTAGTCGTCAGTAACGATGGTTAGATCCAAATTTCTCGATTTTGTGTCCGTAGATGGAGTTTTGATGGGAAAACTGATCGGATTAGGATGAATGGCATACTTTACGATCAGAGAGTCTGGGCCCATGAATTTGCCGTTTGCAGCCAGATAAAAGTCTCCAGTAGGAAGGCGTCTGAATTCGGCTTTACCATTGCTGCCTGTCCTTTGCTTCATAATGAAATTTGTGGCCTCTGCTAAAACCGATTTTGCTTGCGCCAGACTACTGAAAATATAAACGTCAATTCCAGCCAGTGCCTGATCGTTCTTAGATTTTACCGATACGGTGTAGAGGACAGGTGCTTCATAGATCCTCATTTCGAGCGGCTGTTGCAAGGTTAAATCTTTCCCTTTTGCGGTTGATTTATAAGCTGGTGAGGCGGATACCACGACGGTATCAACCAATGTGGCGGTCACAGAATCTTTTTTTCCGACAACGTAGTAGTTGTCCTGGCCAAGACCGTGAAAGAAAGCGATTGCTCTCTCATTCGATTTCATAGTCCTAATTGCACCGATCGGTGTCCCTGTTCGTGCCGCTGCTGCCAGGCTTGGATTTGTAAAAACGTAAACATTCATCCCAACAAGAGGGGCGCCGTTCACGTCATTAGTCTTCACTTTGATTAATCCCATGTTGTATTGTGGGCGCAGAATTAAGCTGTCTTTAAATCCGTCCGCATTCGCACTGGCCCTGTATAGGAGAGAAGCGCTGTCTCTGAATTCGCTAACGACTCGTATGCGGTCCTTTTGCCTCGGCTGGAAGATGAAACGGAATTTGCCCTTATCGTCTCCTGTGGTTTTTTGAAGGAAATTTTTGGTGGTATCGCCGTCATACAGGTATACGTCGAGTTTGGGGGCAAGAACGGCGCCCGTTTCCAGCATAGGATCTTTGAGATAGGTCACGCCGTTCAGTTCCTGGTTTTCAAAAACAAGGGCCTTTTCATCGTCACATGCCAGGGTAAGTACCAGAAGCAGGAGGTAATATAACTTTTTCATTGATGGAAGATGGTTAAAACAAGCTGATAAAACGGGTAACAACATTCACATCAATCGCTAATCCCATGAATCCCCTGAATCGGGCGATGTCGAAATCTTTCCGGACGATGCCGTTCACTAGCTCATACTTTTTATCAAAATAGACATTCACGCCGCCGTTGAGGCTCAGGCCCGGTACAATGTCGATACCGGCGCCCACACCGTAGTTTTTGAGAAATTTGTGTCTGACGCCCAAGCCCAGGAAAATGAATGTTTTGCCGCCGAACCCATTGCCACGGCTATGCTGATACGTACTGCCTACGGTGTTCCGGATGAATTTCGATCGCTTTGGTGTACGCGTCACATTGGAAGGACCGAAGTACCACTTGGCCCCTGCGAAGACTTCGAAGTTGTCCATCTCTGTATAAGTCTTGAAGCTGTTCGTCGTATTGTCATAAATCGCCGAAGCCCGGGAACCGAATACATAATTGACGCTGATGAATGGCCAGAACCGTACTGTTTCATAGGTTTGGTATTGGTCCTTCACGACGGGCTTGCCTTCCCCTTCTTCAAAAATTTCGTAGGATATGATATTGGTCCCGAGCGCCGAACGGCTCTCGCTAACTAGTGTCTCCTGGGAACGGTAGACGGGTCCGGAATCCGCAATGTTGAAATCGTCATAGGCTTCTTGGATTTCAGCGAGTGGCGGCTCTGTCTGCTCATTCAGCCATTCTATCATGACTTTACTTGAATTGTACAGATCCACTTCCGCTGGGCAATTTACAGGTAGTGATGCATCCGGTGCAAATTGAGATCTTCCATTTTCGGATTTTTGAAGCCTACCAACGGCCCCCTGCGACTCTTTGAACGCATCAGCCAATGGTTCCAGCTTTAAATCCAACTCGGTCCTGAGTTCTGTTTTAGTCACCTTCTCCTGCGATGTTATCTTCTGCTTGATTGCCAGGTTGTGAACCACGCCGTGGACTACATCCTTTTCATAAACTCTTTCAGGCAATGCATCACCGCCGTTCATTTTCCTGAATTCATCTTTGGCATCATAATGGTTCATCCAATGTATGATGGTGTCACTCGTAGTGTAAAGCAAAACTTTATTGATAATCTGCGCTGTCTGTGCAGTATTAGTCAACCATTTGCCCGTCTCTTCATTACGTTCATTTCCTTTTTCTTTTAATGCCTTTAAGCTGGCAATAGTTGCCACGAGTTCTGTAATGCGGGGTTTGAGCGTTTTTTCCAGATACGGAAGAGAGTCTGCCTGGTTCATTTTTGAGAACTCAGTATACATTTGCAACTGGGCCTCTGCAATGGCCAGCCGCTTGTTCAACTGACTATTAAATTCCGACACGGACACCTTGCTAAACGGATTCAGTTTCGGGCTTCCGCCGGAATACCACAGCCAGGAACGCATCCAGCATGCATTATCCTCTGCGACTCTGGTAGCCAGCGCACACAACTGGGTTTGCGAGAGTTTGATCGTTGCCAGCAGGTCGCATATTTCGCTGTCAATATCCGCCAATTTTCCAGTGTACTTCGGACAATTACACGAACTGGCGGCATTCGTCAAAAGTGATTTCTTCAACTGAAGTCGGTCTATTCTCGTCGCATACCCCCGATACTCGGCATACAAGGTATCAAAAAAATCCTTATCTCTAGCCCAGGATTTGTACTCATCCTTGGTTTGCGTAAAAACCTCTTGCAGGAATTTGTTCTCGACATTTATTTTCGTCAATGTGAGGTTTTGCCGCTCGCGATCATCCGTTGCCTTAGGAATTTTAACCGTGGTAATCCAGAGAGAATCATTGGGAGCTACATTCAGTGCGATCGGCTTTGCGTCGAGTGTGACCGTGTATCGCGCATTACCACCAAGATAGGGATCGTAAAACGTCTTTCTCTGAGTTGCAATTATAGCAGCCGCATGGCTATTGCTTTGATATTGCAGCAATTTCAGGATCGGCGACGTTTCTTTCTGTGATGTAAGAAAGTTGATACTTGTATTGAAACGTCCGTTAAGCACATATTTGGCGGTGTCATATTTGAGCGACCTGACTTCAATATTCACCTGGTCTGATGCTCTGAGAATCCTGGGGGCCTTGGATATCATATTCCCTTCCTTGGCAAATGTAATTGTACTCGGCTTGGGGGGAGTTAGACCCGGCTTGCATCCGCTGAGTTTGCAAATACACATTGCCAGCCTGCACAACAAACCGGTTTTTGGCTTTGCAACTCCTTTTTCAGAACCTTGCGACATACCGCCGGTGAGTATATCTGCTGCCTCTTTACCCTGCGGTTTCAGCATCACCAGTGTGTCACATTCAGTCAAAGTAGTGCTGTCCGAATCCAAGGGGAAATAAATCGAACTCCCCTTATCAGGCTCTTTTTCGCTCAGAACAATAAGCCTCGTTTGCTTAGACCTGTCGTTGTTGTCATCGGAAATAAGATAAATTGTTCGTGAGGAATCGTTTTCCATGGGACCGAACGCCATTCCTTCCAGGTTTCCAGGATTAAGATTATCGGGAGCATTTTTAAAATCGAACAACGTTTCTTTACGGATGATCTTATCTCCCGAAACTTTCCCTAGTACGATCCGCGCTGTATTCGTTTTGATTTCCTGATTATAGCATCTTTCCAATATCAAAAACTGATCGGGCCCGTAAGCAAGAATTTCTGAGACCCCACTGCCATTATTTCCATCAAAAGACTGTTCTTCCCCAAGGCATTCACAGCGGTTAAAATCATAGGTATATTTTTTCTGACTCTTAAAATCGAATGTTGCAGTTTTCACATCGTAACGAACCTTATAAAACGTCGTAAAAGTATCCTTTTTACAATCCGTCGAACGTCCCGATTCGTATGCATACCACATATCATTTGACCCGGGCATGAATGTGAGACTTTCAATACCCCTGTTTTTAGTAGCCGGTTGGGCGCCGGGCTTTGCGGGATACAGCCGGACAATATTATCTTTATCGATTCGGCCGATATAGCTATCGTCATCGTCCTCCACAACAACAAATTCTTTGCCCAGTGTCTTATTGAACCGATAGGACTCCACATTAGCCCGATTTAATTTTTTAAGTGGAACCCAGCTGATCTTGTTGAGATTACCTCTACCTAAATCAGGAGTAAACATATAGCTATTCATTCTATCCGCATCCCGATCCGATACAATAGTCCATTTCTTATCATCAGGATTATAATCGAGCGCAGAAAATCCGCCGACCAATTTCTTATCACACTGGATTTTCAGATAATTAAGGTAGGATACGGTTTTGAGATAAAGCGGACTTTGAGAGACGCACGGTAATGCAAAAGCTGCAAACCACAGCAGTAGTAATATTTTTTTCATAGAGGTGAGATGATTATGCCCTAAGCGTAAATGCATTGCGTTTATTATCAGCAATATTAGCTTTTGCCGAAAATTTTATCCCCGGGTATTTCCCCAATTCTTATTGCGGGTTTCGCGGTAACAATCATGGAAATCATGCACACATTTTCGGCAAATTATTTCCGGCGCGGGATAAGGATAACCACGCTCGTCCCCTTGCCCGCTGCGGAGTTTAATGTACAATGGCCTCCAAGCAAGGCCGCCCGCCGATGGATATTGCGAAGCCCCGACCCGGATTGTGTGAGGCTGTATTCACTCAATTGGTGTATGTTAAAACCGTCGCCATCGTCAATTACTGACAATTCAAATTCCTCCTCGCGGAACGCCAGTTTGACAGACAGTTCTTTGGCATGTGAATGCTTAATGCAGTTCTGGAGAACTTCCTGTACCACCCGGAACACGACAATGTCCTGCTGAGCGCCGAGGGAATAGGGCTCCCCATCAGTTTTAAGTACCGTGTTAAATATGCGCGTATTCCTGATGCGACCCAACTCCTGGGCAATACTTTCGGCCAGGCCAAAATCTTTAAGGAAGTCACTATCAAGACTTTTGCTGATCGCGCGCAGGTCAGAAAGCGACCTTTCGATAAGCCCGTTCGCTTCCCTTACCGATCCGATATTGTCTTCGTTCGGGTTTCCTTCCTCGACACTATTCAGGTGGATTCTCGCCACGGAAAGGAGCTGGCCGATATTGTCATGCAATTCCTCGGATATCCGCTGCATAGTCCGGTTCTGGACTTCAATCTGCACATGCAGAATCGCCTGATCGTAATCTTTCTGCATCTGGCTCTGTTCAAGCCTGTTGCGAAATTGTTTCTTTTGAAATTGGAGAATAACAAAGACGAAAATTGCAACAAAAAAAAGTAACAGGGCTGTTCCCAGTACTATGCTGAAAAGGACTTCTTCCGGGTAGGTTTGCATAGAAATCCGATAATGATCATAAAGTAAAATATCAGGTTTAAGTATTGAGGAACCAGCATAATGGTATTCCTCACCCCGGCATGATGTTTCGCCAGAAAATCACGGAATCCCATAATGAACATATTCCCGGAAAAAAACAGCAGCACCGCAAACGATATCCAGAAAAACGGTATCCGCAGGATAGAATCGACCACATGGTCCGTATTGATGAGCTCCACCAGATATAGAATGGCCCAAATAATCAGGAAAAAACTTTCCAGTTGAAAATCGATGAATTTTTCACTATTGAAAGATCGCGGATGCACCAGGTAGTAGGAAGTTATGACAATTATAAAAACAGGAATTGAAACAAGCATAACCGTTCGTATCGCATGACTTTTCATGTTCGCATAAAAAAGCAACGTGAGTATGATAAATTCAACAGGCTGGAAAATATGATATTGATACCAGTCGTGCGCATGCAAGAATTTACGTTGGTATTCAGTTACCAATTCGACAGAGATCGAACATATCAACAATGGACCCATCAGGAAAAGGCTTTTCCCCAAGTGTTTTCTACGACAAAGAAAAACCATAAGGCATGTGAACATCAATAAATAGTAAAGGATTTTCATACGCCTTATGGTTATTTATACTATTTGCTTAAATCGTCTTGAAAAGGAATTTCATCAGCCTCATGCGGGAGGGTTTGTGGGTCTTTTGAAGAATTCATCGAAGAGTTTAGGATCGCCATCCACGGCAAGTTTAATAGGCCAGGTTTCTTCCGCAGCGGCAAAATCCCCATCATCATCGCTGCGCAGTAATTCCTCACTACCTTCCTTCAAGCCCATCAGAATAACTGTATTTCTGAACTTTTCATACTTCCCTTCAAGCGCAAACAACGCAACCAGGTCACCACATCCTGTTTGTTTTAGGAGCATTTCCAAAGATTTTCTCTGTAAAACCAGCGCAAGATATTCTTTGCTTGACTCAATTTTCGGCCCTTCGTGGCCGAGTTGCGCAGTTGCCACCGAAGCACTTTGAATTCTCTCCTGATAGTTTTTCACCATTCCGACTATTTCGCTTGGGTCAACGGGGCCTTTAAGAGCTACTTGTTTGAACTCTTCGGACAAAAGACTGGGGACAACAATTGCAACTGCCATGGGATTAAATGTTTAAGTGAACAGAAAGGATTAGTAATATTTTTATACTAATAGAATTTTACCTATTCATTGTTAACGACCAGTACGCCGTGAAATGCAAAAAAGCGAACCCTGTCCAATAATAACTCCTCCCCCAGAACAGCGCTATTTTGCTCTTTCAACAGTTCGATGACAGATGCGACCAGGTCACTCACTGTGGTGCCTTTTCTGGCCAACTTGATGACCAATGTGTCGATCAGGTCGATCGGTTGTTCTTTGGGCGTATTTTGTTCCGGGTAGTAGTAGAGCAGCGTCGCAAAATAACCGGGGTTAAGTTTCAGATTGGTCAGATAATGATTGGTCTCGACTTCCAAAAACTCATTACACTCAACCCAATTCCACCGACTTTCAATCAACTTTGCCGATTCCGACCAGCATAATCGCCCTTCCTTCCAGTCCTCTTGCCGTATTGCCGACTGAAACCCCACAAAATCTCGGTACTTTCTCGCCGTGTAATCAGGGTCGAGCGTTGTGAAAAATTGATATCGTTCGAATTCGAAAGCGAAAACATCCTGAACAATTAAAAAATTACTTTCCCTCAGACGGCCTTTCACCTTAAGGATTGCTTCACTGAGTTTCTCAATGGATTCAAAATTCAGCGTCAGGTCCGTTAAAGACCGCCATACACGCGTCGTGCGCTGAAAAAAGTATTTTAATTTTCCGGAAGCATTACTATCGGAGTTATCCGATTGCTGTCGGGGCGCATGTTGTTTCCCTCCACGGAGTGATTTGGCGACGTGGATGCAGTGATGATAAAGTTTTTTGTCAGCGTAATACAGTGTCTTTGCGATGGATTCACAGATGGTTGGATTCGACTTATAATTCATTACATGAATATAATCCGCCCCTCGTGGCAATTGATGAAACTGATTGACCCGATATTTCTTTGAAGGCCCTATCGTGTCTTTGAGTATATATTGAAACGGCAGATCGAGGTGATTTGCCAGGCTTTTGAACATGCATTGTTCGATAAAGATGTTATCGAAGCCGTCGGGCAACAGATCCAGATGCTGTGCATTACTGATTAAAAATTCAATGACTTCGCAGTACAATTGTTGAAAGAATCCGAAATGTGCACCTCCTGCGATTCCGGCATTAACAGCCAGAGCGGATTCAGGTTTGACATTTAAATACGTTGGGACGTAAGTAAAATGCTGCTGGATCTGCGCCAGACACGTTGTGTAATAGGGCAGATTAGTTTCTTGATTTTGAGCAACCAGGGCCGCATTCTCCCAGCTTTGGTCAAGCTTTTTTAAAAAATAGACATCATTGTCAAAATGGATGAAAGGTTCCTTCACAAGCGAATATGCATATAGTTTATTGAGCGACCAATACCGGTCAAAAAGCGGTCTCACGTCGGCATCGATGCGGTCGGCTTCCAAGCATAGGTCAACTTCGGTATATTCCAATCCCAACCGGTCAACGACAATGTCGAAGCCGGTCGAGTTGGTATTCAACCGCACGGGCAAGCCCTGCTTTTTCAGGAAATGGTGACTGAGCGATATGCTGAACAACGCGAATTTTTCATCAGGCCAGTTTCCTTGAATCCGATCGTAATTTTTGAACCAGGTGGACTGAACCAATTTCATGATAAATCGCGCTTAAAAAGAATTTGAAGGTGCCCAAAATTATGCCTTACCAACTCCCGTATAAACCGGAAATTCACCGTATCCATACCGTATTAAACCTGTAATTCATGGTGTAATTATCCTTGGGGCGTTTACTCTATCAGGAAAAGCTCGTGGGTCAATAGAGAATTCGGAGAAATACGAATACCGGAAAAAGCATTGAACTGATCGAAAATAAAATAGACTCAGATGTTTCCAAGGCTGACGATATTCAATTTGATCGCCTCCAATACCATTCCAACCCGGCTTTTGATATTCATTTTCAGGAATACCGATTCGCGGTAGCCATCGACGGTACGCGGGCTTACACACATTTTATCGGCAATTTCCACGTAGGTCAGATCGCTGCATGCCAGTTCAATAAATCGCTTTTCACGGTCATTCAGCCCCAGCTGGTCAGCCGGATTGCCGTTACTTTCCGTAGTAAGGCTTTTAATAAGCTGGCTTGTAACGAAATCAGTGTAGTAGAATCCTTTTTGCGAAACGGATTCCAGTGCATGTTTGAGTTCCTGCGGCTTGCACCCTTTCAACAAATATCCACCGGCACCATTGCGAAGCATTTTAATGATTGCCTCTTCCTTATCATTCATCGAAAGTGCAAGCACCTTTATCTCGGGATAATTGGATTTCAACCAAAACGAAACTTCATAACCGTCCATATCGGGCATACTTACGTCAAGCAATACGATATCGGGGATCATGTTGATTTGGAGTCGCTGAATTAATGCAGCGCCACTTGAAACTTCGAATATGACGTCATATCCCTCGAATTTTTCGACAAGTCCCGAGAGTGCCTTGGCCATGAGCTCATGGTCGTCGACAATGGCGATTTTAGTTTTCATGCAGTACTGAGGAGAGGATTAAGGCGTGTTTACAAATTTAACCGAGTTATCTAAAAAACAAAGCGAAACCTGAAATTAAAATGACCGTTTGCCCAATAACCAGAGGTATATTGATCACGGTCACCGTTCACTGCATTATTATTTTCTCTTTCCGACGAATCAACGTACGATTTAAGGGGAAATCACCCGCCTTATTACGGGTTAATTCTCCTTTTGATCAGACCGATAGCACGCTAGTTTTGCCACAGCCCGGTACATCAGTTTACAATGCTTTTCGAATCAAAGAAGAATCATCATGAAACAGCTAATTCTATTTGCTAACCTGCTTTTTGTCTTGGGAACTAGTGTAAGCAAATCATGTAGCAGCCAGGTTCCAACAACCCCGGACTCTCTCAGAATTGAAAATCTATTGTTTAAGCTAAGTATTCTGAACGACAAACGTACAGGGACTTCTATCATAGAAGAGGGGGCCAATTTATATATTTCTCTTTCGATTACTAACCTGGGTAAACAGGAGGAAAAGCTTTGGAATTGGGACTATCCCTTAACCAGTAGCGATTTCTTCACCGTGTACCGGGTAGATACGGTAAAGAGAGATACAATCAACCTGGGCAAATCATTTGAATTGTCCGCCAATACAAAAGATTTAATCAGACAACGAATTCCACCCAACTCAGAATTGCTATACCTGGTCGCCTGGCTGCCAGCCGGGCAGTTTACCATGCCCCTATCGGATAACAAAGCTCAGCCGCTACGCCGATACAAATCCGTTGAGCCACCCAAGGAAAAACTTAAAATCGGGAAATATTTTACTACCGTTCGCATAGAGCTTAACGGCAAATCGCAAATTCTATCTAAGGTGTTCCACGTTAAATAAATGACAAATGAAAAAAGCAGTCTCTTTTATCATGCTGCTGCTGGCTTTTAGCTGCAGCACGAAATCCGGCCGCACCGACCTAGCAACAGATACGCTGATCGACACATCCTACGTAGATTCTGCCTCCGGGGGGGACCCGATGGCAGAAATGGCAGATTCATTCGGTTCCTCCGAATTACCCCAGCAAATAGACCTTCCAAGACTTAAATCCATTAGACGTGACCGTAGCCCGGAAAGACAGCCGCCTATCGTGGGCGGTGAAACAATCCCGATCAACCTGATTCCCTGGCAGGTTCTTTTGGAATTCGACGGAGATGACATTTGTGGAGGGTCGATCATCGCGGACCGATGGATAATTACGGCATGTCATTGTGTGTCATCAATCAATGACGTAAACCAATTAGCCATATTTGCCGGCCTCACTAATAAAAGACAAGATAAGCTGACGGCGCAAAAAAGGCAGGTTGTTCAGATAGTCAGGCACGATGGCTATGATAGAAACAATCCTAATTCCGCCTTCGATAACGACATTGCATTGCTGAAGCTGGACAGAGCACTTGATTTCGGCGAAAAAGTAACGCCAATCCGGCTTGCAACACCAGCCGACGAAAGGGCAGGCATCACCTCGCCAGATAAAAAAGTAAGGGTTTCCGGTTGGGGAGTAACCACCGAAAATGGAACCCCATCCAATCCCGTAAGATTTGTAGACATCGACGTGATCAGCAATACCATTGCAGCTTCCCAATACAATCGTCCACTTTTGGTCACGCCGAACATGCTGGCTGCCGGAAATCCTAGGGGTGGGCAGGATGCCTGCCAGGGTGACAGCGGAGGCCCGCTGGCGGCAAATTTTAACACAAACAATCCTGTTCTGGTAGGTGTAGTGAGTTATGGAGAAGGATGTGGAAGAGCTAATTATGCCGGTATTTACACTAGGGTATCCAAATACATAGAATGGATTCAGCAAACAACAAACATCGGTATTGCCGGCGGATCCGACCGGAGAACCATAGCGCGCGCCGATCAATAGATTCGCCTACGTGCCAGGATTGCGTAGGAAAACATCGCTTACTATTATTAAATGGTCTGCTTCCCCAGGTTGAGCTGCTCCAACCTTCCTAGAATCTCTCGGTACGTCTTCCGAATGGGTATTTTGGAAAAGGGCTTAAGAATTTTCCAGACTAGACTGCCGAAGCATTAGAAATTTATTGTAAGCAGATCAACTGGTGGCAATCGAACGGATACGTGCTGATTATCGACTGGATGTTTCCGGTGTTTCTATCAAGTTTCTTCGGTGGCTCCAGATCGCTAGGCTTGAAAATGTTTATCGATAGGTCGAGGATATAGGGATGATATGAGGGATGACCTCTACACTCGGAATAAATTTGAACCTTTGCCAAAAATTTAATTAGGATGCTTAAAGTGAAATTCAAGACATGGTTTTCGCAGATAACTAATCATTCCTTTGCTGGAATGACCGTCCGTGGCAGTGCTTCCGTTGACTAAGGCTAAATGTCTACAAAAAGCAGTGTTATTGCGGTTTGAGATCGGGAATATTATTTACCTAAGTATTTCTCAAAATCTGCTGAAAATTCCCTGTCGGACGCCCAAATTTGGATAAAAAATCTTGCCGCTGGACCGCCAATCTTTTCAGAAAATCAACTTGCTTAAATCCAATTTTTAGCAAAATTTCCACGATTTACGCACACCCCTGTTTGACTTGTGAAATGAATAGGTTAACTTTGACTGATAGTCGAAGCATTTCCTTTGATTATCAGTTAGTTAAACTATTATTTATAGGCGGGAAACAGGCATGTTTCGTGCATCATGGAACGCTTTTTTAGGATTTTTTACTAGGTTGATATTCAATTAATTAAGTCAACCGTTCGAATCCCTCTCTACCTACAGCCTCCCCACCCCCCCTGGCCAGGTTTTTTTACCTCCCCCATAAAAGACACCCAAACGCCAACTCTATCAACACAATCAAGAATGGAAAATTTTACGATGTTGCAATTTTTTGAATGGTATTATCCGGAGGATGGGAGCCTTTGGAATCATTATGCAGCAGAGGCGCAGCGGCTTAAATCTCTTGGATTCGATGCAGTTTGGCTGCCGCCTGCACACAAAGGAATGGAGGGGGGCTCGGCATCGGGATACGATTCTTATGATTTGTACGACCTCGGGGAATTTGATCAAAAAGGCTCAGTAAGAACCAAATACGGAACAAAAGACGAGTTGATCGCTGCCATCAAAGCCGGACAGCAGGCTGGCTTGCAGGTTTATTCTGACATCGTGCTCAACCACATGGGCGGCGCGGATGAGAAGGAGGTCGTTACCGTTCGAGAGGTTACGCCTGAAAATCGCAACGAGTTCGTTAGTGAGCCGAGGGAGATTGAAGCATATACGCGATTTACTTTCCCCGGTAGGGGAGGAAAATATTCCCAGTTCATATGGGACCATCAATGCTTTTCGGGTGTGGATTACAATGCTGCGACGCAGGAAACGGCGATTTATTCTATCCAAAACGAATATGGTGACGGCTGGCAGGATGTGCTTGATCTCGAAAATGGCAATTTTGATTACCTGATGCTCTCGGATATCGATTTCCGAAATCCGCACGTGCGGGAAGAATTGAAAAGATGGGGTGAGTGGTATTATGAAACCGTCGGCATGGACGGCTTCCGTCTCGATGCAATTAAACACATGGACCCGCAGTTTTTTGTGGAATGGCTCGACCACCTGCGCAACAAATACAACCGGGAATTTTACACGGTTGGCGAGTATTGGGCGCCTTACGATCTGCCCGCCATGCATGAATACATTGAAGCAACTGGGCACAGGATTTCACTTTTCGACGCACCTTTGCAAGCGAATTTCTTTCGAGCTTCCAAAGAGAGCAGCAGTTTTGACCTAAGGGCAGTTTTTGAAGATACATTGGTGCAAACGCACCCCGGACTTGCGGTTACGCTCGTAGAAAATCACGATACACAGCCCTTGCAATCGCTTGAACAAACTGTGGAGCATTGGTTCAGGCCGCTTGCTTATGCGTTGATTTTGCTAAGGGAGTCGGGTTATCCATGTGTGTTTTACACAGATTTGTACGGTTCAAAATATGCCGATAAGGGGAATGATGGTGAACTGCACGACGTGACATTGGAGAAGCTGGAAGGATTGGAAGCATTGCTTCACATCAGAAAAAACATGGCCTACGGTCAGCAAACTGATTATTTCAAAACGCAGGAAAGCATTGGTTGGGTTAGGGCAGGGGATGAGGAGCATGAGAATTCGGGCTGTGCTGTCGTGCTGTCAATCGGTGGCGAAACCGCGCGAGCTATGCAGCTTGGCGAGAAGCATGCGGGTAAAACGTTTGTCGATTATATGGGGCATTTTGATCATGAAATTGTCATTCAAGAAGACGGATGGGCCGAACTTCCCGTCAAAGGCGGCTCCGTTTCGGTGTGGGCATTGAAAGTCTAGGCGCAATCATATTAACTTTTAACAGGGATATTTATTTAAAAATGGCGAAAAAGAGCAGTTTGAAAGAGAATTACCAAAAGCTGCACGATTGGTATGAATACCGGGCAGAGGAAAACACCGGGTCATTAGAAAAATTACAAAAGTTGCTTTCCGAGCTCGATAGAAATGTGGAGGCATCTGAGGCCTATGAAAAGGATATCGACGATCTCGAATCACTGAAATTTATTTACGAAACGGGCATCCGAAAGTTCGAAAGTCAGGTGGATAAATACAGGGACTTGATCGAAAACTTTGAAGCATAGCATTGGTTTAAATAAAAGACGAAAGCGAGGTTAGCATAGGCTGACCTCGCTTTTTTACATTCAAACATCCGAACGGCCGTATCTAAACGTTGCAGATTTCTCCATAATTTGAAATCGCAAATGGCAACAATCTCTAACATTCAACTCAGCTGTCTCTCCTCCTTGTAACCGAGTGTGATATCTCGTTTATGGCAAGCCCGTCCCCACATTCGGTCTTACATCCGGTGCAAATGCGTTTATAATGGCGAAAAGCAGCGCTTAAATAAAGAATTCTTCGCAAAACGCAGCACATGGCATGATTTCTTACTGCGACCCGCGAATGTTCCAACGCCTTTGTTTTAAACTATCAAAATGGTCTTGGACTTTAAGCATCTTAAAAAAACTTTATTCTTCATTACAACAACAAACACCAAATGGAAACCAACATTTTATCTCATCAGCAAACCTACGCGCAGCCAAGCTTTTTGAAGCGGATCTCGTGGAGTGCAGTTTTTGCAGGCGTACTAATAGCACTCGTAGTTCAAATGCTGTTATCATTATTAGGACTCGGCGTCGGGCTCAGCACGATTGACGCTGTAGAAGAACAAAATCCAGCGGCGGGCCTTGGCATGGGAACGGCAATCTGGTATATCATCAGTAGTCTGGTCTCGCTTTTCATTGGCGGCTGGATCGCCGGGCGACTTGCCAGTGCTCCGCGCACTTTCGACGGCATCATTCATGGCGTGCTAACATGGTCACTTGTAACGCTTTTAACAATTTACTTTCTGACAACGACGGTTGGTAGCATTATTGGCGGCGCAGGCAGAATGCTGGGCGGACTTGTTAAATCTGCTGGTTCCGCCGTTGCTTCGGCAGCGCCGGGTGCGGCTGACAAAGTGCAGGAACAATTACAGGCCAGCGGGATTAATTTGGACGATCTGAAAGGTCAGGTGACACAGGTTTTGCGCCAAACCGGAGATCCTGCGCTGAGCCCAGACGCGTTGGGAAATAAGGCCGAGAATGCAGTGGATCAGGCTAAATCAACCGGAACAAATGCAGCTTCAAATCCGCAGGCAACAGACGAAATGGCAAGCGGACTGTTCAAAAAGCTTTTCAAGGAAGGACAAAGCACGATTAGTCAGGTTGACCGCCAGGATGCGGTGAATGTGGTCATGAAACAAACGGGCAAGAGCCAGGCCGAATCTGAGCAGATTGTCAACAACTGGATCAGCACTTACAACCAGGCGAAGGTGAAAATTGATCAAGCCAAGGAACAGGCAGAAGTGAAAGGCCGTCAGGCAGCGGATGATGCTGCGTCGGCCGCATCGAAAGCTGCGATATTTGGATTCATAGGATTAGTAATTGGTGTAGCGGCGGCAGGCTTCGGAGCCAAAAAAGGAACCGAGTCAAAAGACGAAGACAGCAAGTACGACCGTCCGGTTCACGCGACTGTTTAAGGGTTTCGGGATAACGTATGCTTACATGCGTTATCCCATTTTTTTGTTCAAAACAAATTGTCATATGAAAAGCCTTTCGGATACAACCGCTCTACTCGAAGAAACCATTTCCCAGCTAATGGGAGAGCAGGAACCGATTACACCACAAGCCGGAGTCGAGCTCATTGATCAATGGACAGGGCCGCTTTCTGAGGCGGAGAATACGCTTCCTATTGCAGAAGCCCTCCAACAGCTCAAAGGCTTACTGGCTGCGAACCCTTTAAATACGGATGCAGTCATTGGCCAAATGGGTGAAGTGGCGGCGAAAGTTGCAATGCTAGCGCCGGATATGGGCACGGAAGGCGAAATGCCTTCGCTGCTGAATGCTTTGTCAACAGCATTGCGAATGTCTCCCGTGGATCTCGAGTAACACGTCTTTTTTTTAAACCCGCATCCGAAAGGAGATTGGCGTAGTGCCTGTATATTTCCTGAATTGTTTGCAAAGATGGCTTTCATCCGTGTAACCAAATTCATCCGCTATCTCGCTCAATGTCAGTTGACTGTAAAGTAACCTTGCTTCGATGAGTTTGATTTTATGCTTAATGATAAACTGCTTGACTGATTCACCCGTGTGCTTTTTAAAAAACAGGCTGATATAAGCCGGCGCATAATGAAAGGTCTCGGCCAAATGCTCAATGGTCAGGTCTTCCGGGCGATAAATGTGTTGCTTAATGTAGATCAAAATCGCCTCAATCGAATCTTTTAAAACCGGCCTGCTCTGGGTTTGACTAAACAGGTTGCGCGCAAGAATAATCAGCATGCTCCGCATCAAGCTATCGCGGATCACTTCAAAATATTGCGACTGATCATTTGCAGATTCGGCTTCCAGAACCGCAAGCAAATGATGCAGTTTTTGCTTCTCCTGCTTATCCACAACAATCGACCCGCGGCTTTGCGACGACGTATTCAGCAATGCCCTGATGATCGGCTGCCAGGGATGGTCCTTGTCGTCCGGCAACTGCTTATGGAGCGATTCATTGAAGCGGACAAAGCTGAATTCGGTCAGTTCCGCAATTTCAAAATGATGGAAATCCTCCGGCCCTAGCAAAAAAACATCTCCCTCATCATACTGAAAAGCATTGCCATTGATGCGATGCACACCATTCCCTTTCAGTATAAAAATGATTTCAAAATACGTATGCTTGTGAACTGAATGCACCCACGTTGCCGCGTCAAAATGGTAAATGCTGAAAGGGGTGTGAAGAATGTATCGTTTCATTGTGTGCCAAGAATAACATAAACCTACCAATTAACAATGGATTTTTACAATAGAGTGCGTTGCGTGATTTCTAAATTTGCCAATGAATAATTATTTACACTACAGGTTTATAAGAAAATATGAAACGAACATTTCTACTCCTCACAGCAATGGTCGGCATTTGCGCACTTTTCTCCATGCGCACAGCTGACGAATGGACTCCACTTTTGGATAAAGATCTTACCCAATGGGAAAATTATCTAAGCTACGCGCACAAGCCAGGTTATAATGGAAAAATACCAACTGACAAAAGCGGTGCTCCCATTGCGCCCATTGGCTATAACAAGGACAACGGAAAAGTTTTCTCTGTGCTGAATGAATCCGGCGGGCCCGTGTTGCACGTCAGCGGCGAAGTCTATGGCTGTCTGTTTACGCGTAAATCATACAAGAATTACCACCTGAAACTTCAAGTGAAATGGGGGCAAAATAAGTTTGAACCCAGAAAAGACAAGCTGCGTGACTCCGGCATTTTATATCATTCCAATGGCGAAGCCGGGGCAGAATATTGGCGTTCGTGGATGCTTTCGCAGGAATTTCAGATCATGGAAGGGCATATGGGCGATTTTTGGTGCCAGGCCAATTCTGCAATTGACATTCGTTCATTCCAATCCGAAGGTGTTATGAACCGCGTTGCAGATCATAAGCAACCTTTTGGAACATTCAAAACAGGCTCGGATTACTATTGCATGCGCTCGGTTAATCACGAAAGCCCTGCTGGCGAATGGACAAACCTCGAACTCATTTGCTTTGAAGGCAAAAGTCTGCACATTGTCAACGGTAATGTGGTGATGGTGCTTAACAACTCGCGTTACATTACGCCCGATGGGAAAGAGGTTCCAATGATCAGTGGTAAAATCCAGTTGCAAAGCGAAGCTGCGGAAGTGTTTTACCGCGATGTATTGATCAAAGAAATAACTGCATTGCCAAAAGCGTACGAAAGCCTATTTTAGAATAAATTATTTTCATTCAATTAAGAAACCAATGAAGCAGCAATCGAGAAGGAATTTTGTTAAAAGCAGCCTGGGAGCTGGCCTTGTTTTAGGTTCAACCGGCGAACTGGCGGCCAAGGACGTTTTTATACACCACGTTTTGTTTTATCTCAAAAACCCTGGAAATGCAGCCGATAAAGACAAGCTGCTGGAAGGACTGAACAAACTCGCCAAATGCCCCACCATCAAAATGGTGCACATTGGCACGCCGGCAGCAACAAACCGCGATGTGATCGAACGCAGTTATGCTTATTCATGGCTGTGCTTTTTCGACAGTCCAGCCGATGAAGAAGCCTATCAAAAACACCCGATTCACGACGATTTCAGAAATAACTATGCGCATTTGTGGGAAAAAGTGGTGATCTATGACGCCGTAGGGCCAAAGCGTTAATATTGAAGCATTGCGTTTTGAAGATGCTCGGCTAACCGACTGTATTTGATCAAACTGGCACAGTTTTACTATGCGGCCGTATCGTTTTGTTGAAACTTAACTTTACGGATCTGATCATGTCGTTTTCAATGCGCTTTATATGCCTTATCATTATTATTCTTGCCTCCGCAGCAGCCGGTTTCGGTCAGAAAGCGGGGCAAGAAAAATTTAAAAAAAGAATCATTGCAAAGGGGACTTCTGATCCCTGGGAGATCGTTTTCGGACCGGACAAGCATTTGTGGGTCACCGAATCGAAAGATTACCGCGTGCTCCGAATCGATCCGGAGAGTGGGAGCAAAGATATTTTGATCGACCTGAGCGGTGAAAAGACATTCCCCAATTATGACAAGACAAGCGACTCCATTGACGGCGGCAAACCCGCGCCTCAGGGCGGGCTCATGGGCATGGCGCTCCATCCCGATTTATTGAACGGAAAGCCTTTCGTTTACCTTGTGTTTGTTTACGATTTTGAAGGAAAAGACAGGCCGGGCGATGGTCACGATCCGAAAGATCATGGCTATCACTACAAAACCAAAATTGTCCGTTACACTTACGATCCGCAGAGCCAGAAACTGCAAGATCCGCAGACGGTCAGCGATGCAATTCCCGGAAGCAATGATCACAATGGAGGCCGGTTGCTGATTTCGTCGGTGGAGGGCAAGAATTACTTGTTCTATTCCATTGGCGATATGGGTGCGGGCCAGTTCAAAAATGCCGGCCGCACCAATCACGCGCAAGATTTATCTGTGTACGAAGGAAAAGTGCTGCGCTTCAACACTGTGCCAGACACAGATCAGAACCAAAAAGATCAATGGATTCCAAACGATAACCCATTCAGCCAGGCGAAGCAAAACGCGGTGTGGTCACTCGGTCACCGCAATCCGCAGGGCCTTGCGGTTATGGATGTGAATGGCAAACAAATCATTTATTCCGCCGAACATGGCCCATTTTCTGACGACGAAGTCAACATCATCAAGCGCGGGAAAAATTATGGCCACCCGCTGATCATCGGCTATCCCGACGGCAACTATAATGGTTTTGCAGCCGCTGTCACAGACATTGACAGTTTGCCGGGCAAATGGAACACCAAATATCCGCTTATTACCAATGAGCAGGACGCCGCCAGAAAACTCAAAAATTATGAACCGCCCATCAAGAGCTTTTACCCAACCCCAAACAAGCAGCTGCTCGCATTTGGAGACACAATCCTGTCCGGCCAAAAAAGCCCCGACTGGCCAGCGCTGGCGCCATCCGGCATTGCCGCCTATAACAGCAATGCCATTCCGGGATGGAAAGGCTCATTGCTGATCACTTCATTAAAAAAAGGGAAAATCGTGCGGTTAAAGCTGAACGCCAGCGGAACGGGTGTTGCAGATGAGCTCGATTATTTTGAAAACAAAGTCCGTTACCGCGACGTCGCCGTATCGCCCGATGGCCTGAAAATCTATTTGATAACAGATAAATCCGCTGTCACATCGGGCCCATCTGCCGAAAACCCCGAAGGCTCCGCGGAACGAGGCGCAATCATTGAATTCAGTTATCAGGACTAGGAAATCGCATTGCTCAAAACCAATCCTTAACCCAGACATAACCTACAATAATTCCCACAACCAACCCGATAGGCCCGGCCACAAAGATGCTGGTCATGCCGGCTTCCATGCTGCGATCGTGGCTGTTGGAGGAGAACTTTCCGATCAGGAAGTAACTCAGGCAGGCGAGGAGGATGTAGCCTGCGAAGCCCGAGAGCATCGCAATTAAGAAGTTTTTCATGAGTTGCGTTTAATCACTGAATGATTTGATAATGAGCAGCAAAACCACGGCAAGAACCAATGCTGAGACTTTCAACCATTGGTAATTGCTCATGTTCATGGCAATTAACGAAAGCAAAAGCACGAGACCGGTTACTTTAATGATCGTTTCCACACCGGGCATTTCGTGGCTTGGCTTGGTTGCCTGAAAAAGTGCCCAGATCACATAATAACCATAAACAGCGATGAGGATCCAATTGACGACGGTTATAACTTTTGCAAAGGCCATATTATTTTATTTTTCAAGGCTGATAGATGAATAGTGTGGTATAATGTTGACGCTAATTAAAAATTTAATCCGACATCCTTCTCCTGGTCGCAAGAAGAGAAGCACATGGAGAAGCCAAATCAAAATGCTTGCGGAGAAGACATGACAAAAGTATGGCGGCCCCGAGAGGCCGCCAATTAAAATGGGTATACAAAAGGTTATACAGCCTGGAAATGAGGTGTACAAGAGGTGTACAAGGCTTTATTTATCAGAAAAAGACTGCATTTTCACCTATTTAAGGGCAACTAACATGCATTATTTGTAACCTTCATTCTGTTTCAGACTCGGATTGCGGTCAATTTCACTTTGCGGAAGCGGAAATAAAACCTGATAGTCAAATGCCACTTTTCCCCTCGCTTTGGCCAGCTCAATGAACTTGCCATGGCGGATCAGATCCTGGCGGCGCAGCTCTTCCGAGAAAAACTCCCAGCCGCGTTCTTTCAAAATATGCGCCCGGAATGCATCTTTCGTTGCGTAGCTGGCGGCTGCCAATGCGGGTAAACCAGCTTTTGCACGAACCTGATTGACCAAAGCAATTGCTTCCTGCGTCGGGCCGCTCAGCTCATTGATCGCCTCCGCTTTGCTTAAAAGAATGTCAGCATAGCGGACAACAGGAAAGTCATTTCCCATATCCGCGCCGGTTGCAGGAAGGTCCTCTTCAAATTTGAAGCTCCGCTTATCGTCCTGTCCCAGAACAATGTGCTTGCCGCTCAGGTCATCATATTCAGTCAGGAAAGCGCCTAATCGCTGATCTTTTGGATCAAATGAATCGTAAAAGCTGGACAATGTTTTGAGCTGCGTTGCATAATTTGCTTTTGCCACACCTTTGTATTTGTAGTTTGGCGGTGCAGCGTGTGGAAGATAATTGGTGCCAAGTCCAGGCTGGGCAACATGCGGCCTAACATAAATGAACTCGCTGTTTTTCTCATTTGCCAATTTGAAAAGATCCGTGCGGTTAGGCGCATCGAAAAGACTATAAGCATTCAAAGCAATGACTTTTTGCGCAGTCTCATTTGCTTTTGCCCAATCTTTGTTATTGAGATAAAACTTCGTCAGGAACGCAAGTGCGGCTCCTTTCGTGGCGCGGCCATATTGCTTGGCGGCAACAGGCAAAACTTCGCTTGCGGCAGTTAGTTCGTCGGTCACGAATTTGATAAATTCTTCCTTACTCGCGCGTGCAGGACGGTCTTCGCTTGTGCTGACGCTATTGGTAATAATAGGCGTAGGCCCAAACAAATCGTAGAGATAAATATATCCGCTAGCGCGCAGAAAGCGCGCTTCCGCGACAATTTGCTTCTTTCTTTCCTCGTCAAAATCAATGTTAGGCACATTGTCTATCACAAGGTTCGCCCGGTAAATTGCGCTGTAATAACGCGTCCAGGCCACATCAAAAAACTCGTGCGATGCATTCCAGGTGAAATCTTCCAATGGCTGCGCCAATCCGCGCAAGCCGCCTTCGCGAATAATAAGCAGGTCCGTCGTCACTTCGGCCATCACGAAAATATTGCGGAAGCCGTCCGTTCCTTGCTTTTGTTCAAGTGCATACGCAGCATTCAGCAATGCCTCCGCATCGTCGGCTGTTTTGAAAAAGTTGTTAGGGCCAAAAGAAGAGAAAACTTCTTCTTCCAAAGGCTTATCGCACGCTGCAACGCCGATAAAAAGTAACAGATAAAGTAATTTTTTCATTTTATAAATCTTAATCGTCATTAAAAGTTGATGCTCAGCCCGGCCGTGTAGGTCCGTGAAAGGGGGAATGCATTGTAGTCAGCACGGACATTGGAAGTTCCAAATGCGCTCACCTCGGGGTCGTAACCTGTGTATTTGGTGATGGTAAACAGGTTCTGTCCCGTTACATACACTTGCACGCCTTTAATGTGCCTCCACTTGGCCGAAGGGAAATTGTAAGTAAGCTGCACCGATTTCAAACGCAGGTAAGACGCGTTTTCCACAGCACGGCTGTTCACATTGCTTGTATAGGCCACAGCCACCGGAATGCCGGAAGAGTTTTCATTCGTCGGGTTCGAAGGCGTCCAGCGGTCGGTGTAACTTTCAGCAAGGCGGTTACGACGGAAGGAAATCGGGTTTTCCGACTCCGTGCGGTTCAGGTTGAAAAGCGTGCTTCCCTGCACGCCCTGGAAAAAGAATGAAAAGTTGAACGGACCATAAGTAAAATCATTATTCACACCATACGTGAAATCCGGAAATGGTGAGCCAAGAATCGTGCGGTCCTGCGAGTTGATCGTGCCATCCTTATTCACATCGCGATATTTGTATTCACCCGGACGCGCCAGCGGCTGCGCCGAAGAAGCAATGTCATCCGCCTGCTGGAAAACGCCATCCACCACATAACCATAATAAGCATTCAATGGATCGCCTTTTCTGATAATGGTAAAATCATTGGTAAATCCGGCCGAACCTCCCAGGATGAACGGCAATGTTCCCAAATCGGTAACCTCATTTTTTACAATTGAAAAGTTAACGCTCGATCTCCAAGTGAAAGGAGCAGTCACATTGATAGACGTTAACCCAAGCTCAAAACCGCTGTTTTTCAATCCGCCCACATTCTTGAATGTGGTTGTAAAACCCGTCGTGCGCGGAATAGGCAGCTGCAAAAGCAAGTCTTTGGTTTGTTTGTGAAAATAATCGAGGCTACCCGTCAGGCGGTTTTCAAAAAGTCCGAAGTCCAGACCAATGTCGAGCTGGCTCGTGGTTTCCCATTTCAAATCGGGGTTAGGAAGCTGCGTTGTGGAAATGCCCACATAAGGCGTTCCATCGAAGATGGCTTGACCTTGCGGTCCGAGCAATACCAGGGATTTGTAGCTTCCAATGTCCTGATTACCAGTGATTCCATAACTGGCCCGCAGTTTCAAATCAGTTAGTGGGGTTACGTTTTTAAGAAAAAGCTCATCCTTGATCCGCCAGCCCAATGCCACTGACGGGAAAATCCCATATTTCTTGTTATCGCCAAATCGGGACGAACCGTCGGCGCGGATGGATGCGGTCAGCAAATATTTATCCATCAAATTGTAATTCACGCGGCCCAGATAGGAGAGCAGCTGGTTTTTCGTCCGGCCCGAGCCAAGAGAAAAAGTGCTTTGCGCACCAGCCGAAAGGTTATCGGTTCCCAAAGCGTCCAGCGGAAAGTTTTGCGCACCTGCCGAAAGCGAACTCACTTCAAATTCCTGGTAAGTGTAACCGCCCAGCACTTCCAGCTGATGTATTTTATTAAATGCCTTGCTATAACGCGCCGTCAGCTCCACCAAATTATTGGACGAATTACTGGTCAGAACGCTGGCAATTCCTTTTGTTCCTTCCGCTCTTTTTGTGAGGCGGGAAGTGAAAATATCACGACGCGAATCCTGGCGATCCGTTCCAAAGTTGATTTTGGCAGAAAGCTCGGGAAGAAAAAAATATTCGGCAAAAACGCTCGCGAACGTTCGGCTGCTTTTGGCAAAATCACGCACTTCGTTGGCCAACCCAACCGGGTTTTCAAGGTTAACGATCTGCGTCTGCGTCCATGTGCCATTTGCATTTTTAATCGATAAAGTCGGGTCTTGGAAAATGGCTGTGTTGATCACGCCCGCGCCTTCGTTAACGCTAACGCCATTCGGCACAAAATCATCATTAACCTGGCTGGAATTCAGGTTGAGGCCAAATTTGAACTTGTCGTCCGTATAATTCAGGTTCACACGACCCACATATTTCTTGATGCCAGAGCTGATCACGACGCCTTTCTGATCCAGATAGTTCAGAGAAGCATAGTAAGTGAATTTGTCCTGACCGCCTGAAAAAGACAGTTGATGATTTTGTAAATATCCTTTTCTGAAAACCTGATCCTGCCAGTTTGTTCCCTGACCAACCTGCGCAATTTGTTCACTTGTAAATTCCGGCTGCTGTTTCTGGTCAGCACGCAGGTCGTTCAGCAGCGACATATATTGCTGGGCATTCAACATTGGCACCGACTTGGTAACATTGGAAACAGCTCCCGAAACAGCATAATTGACATTCAGCCTTCCTTTTATTCCTTTTTTTGTCGTGATCAAAATCACTCCATTGGCGCCACGAGACCCATAAATCGCCGTTGCAGACGCGTCTTTCAGGATTTCTACCGACTCAATGTCATTCGGATTCAATGCATTCAATGGGTTTCTGGGCGCAGCCTCGGTCACCGCAGTCGAGCTAGGAACCACGGAGGAATTGTTGACGGGCAATCCGTCAATCACATATAATGGCTCGTTGTTGGCATTGATCGAATTTGCCCCGCGAATGCGGACTGTAACGCCGCCGCCCGGTTCAGAACTGGATTGCGTAACCTGCACACCCGCCGAGCGGCCAGAAATAAGCTGGTCCACAGATGTTTGCACGCCTTTGTTGAAATCTTTACTGTCCAGCGAACTCACCGAACCAGTAATGTCGCGCTTCTTCTGCGTGCCATAACCCACCACAACGAGCTCATTCAACTGCTTTGTATCGTCACTCAGCTGAATGTCAACCTGCGAGCGTCCTTTCAATTCAATTTCCTGCGTCAAATAGCCAATCGCGGAGAAAACCAGCACAGCATTGGATTCGACCTGGATCTCAAAAATGCCGTCCGCATTCGTCGTCGTTCCGGTTGTGCTGTTTTTTACCAAAACATTGATTCCAGGCAGCGGTGACTGATCATTGACTGAAACAACTTTTCCTTTAATGGCGCCGGATTGTGCAAAACCTTGTAGAGCAACAACACTGGCCAAAATCGATGCCAGCACATAACTGCGATGGCAAAAGCGGAGAATTTTAATCATGATTACTTATTTAAGCGATTACTCTACTAATTTGATCGACAAAGTAACTTTATAATTAGTAAACAATCAATAATTCCCTTTGCCTTTTTGCAATTGTAAAGTCTTTAAATTTACTTTGTCTATAATATAACTAGATTATTCCGCATTGAGCCACCCATTTGCCGGAATGCCATTTTAGTATTGTCTCTCATTTCACCAGGATGATCTTAGAAAAAGCATTTTATCAGCATGCCCGAAAAGTGCTCAAACCAGTCGCTTTCGCTTTATTTACACTATATCATGTGCCTGGCCAAGCGGCAGCAGAAAAGCCCAATGTCGTCATCATCATGGCGGACGACCTGGACAGCAGGCAGCTGAGTTGCTATGGAGGCCAGAATCTGAAAACAACGCACATTGATAAACTTGCCGCCGAGGGCCTGAAATTCAATAACATGTATGCCTCGGAAGCCATGTGCGTGCCCACGCGTGCGTCGCTTTTCACCGGGCTCTATCCGGTTCGCCACGGATCATTTCAAAATCACAAACCCGTTTATGATCATCTGAAAAGCGTCGGACATTATCTGGCTGATTTGGGTTACCGCGTCGGTTTGACAGGAAAAGATCATGTTACCAAGCCAAAAAGCGTATTTCCATTCGATATCATTGAAGGCTTCGAGCCCAATTGCGTTTCGCCGACAGACGATTACAAGCTCGACGACGTCAAACAATACATTACGGCCAGCGAGCAGCCTTATTGCCTGTTTGTGATGAGCATTAATCCGCACACGCCGTGGACTTCTGGTGACAGCACGGAGTTCGACAAAGACAAATTAAAGCTCCCCGCCGACTGGGTCGACACGCCGGTTACACGGCGACAATATGTCAAATATCTGGCGGAAGTGAGGCGGCTGGATGATCAGGTGGGTGACATTACCAATTTGCTGCGCGAGACAGGACAGGACAAAAATACGATCGTCATTTTCCTGGGCGAACAAGGCGCGCAGTTTCCCGGAGCAAAGTGGAATCTGTGGGATTCTGGTCAAAAGAGTTCGATGATTGTAAAATGGCCCGGCAAAGTAAAAGCATCCACGCAAACAGGCGCTATTGTTCAGTATGAGGACATTACGCCAACGCTTATTGACATTGCTGGCGGACAAGCAATTGCGGGTCTGGATGGAAAAAGCTTCGTGCCCGTGTTGTCCGGAAAAAGCAATGCAGCCAGAAAATACGCATTTGGCATTCATAACAACATTCCCGAAGGCGACCCTTATCCCATCCGCAGCATCCGCGACGTTCGTTACAAGCTGATCGTCAACCTGACTCCCGACAAGCAATATTACAACCGCTTCATGATGAACCGCGACAAGCCCGATCGCAACACGGTTTGGTTTTCGTGGGTTGAAAAAGCCCAGACCGATTCTGTTTCTAAAAAGATTTTGAACCGCTTCACGAATCGCCCGCCTATTGAATTCTACGACACGCAACAAGACCCGTTCGAATCCAAAAACCTGGCCAATGATCCTGCTTACAAACAAATCATCGCAAAACTGAAACAGGAATTGGACGCATGGATGAAACAGCAGGGCGATGAAGGCGCAGCGATTGACAAAGTTTATGCCAAAAAACAACCGGAAAAATAACTTGGAAAAAAAGCTACTCACCTTGCTCTTCTTGTTTTTGGCAATGCATGTTTCGGCTCAAAAAGCTGCAAAACCCAACATTCTGCTGATCATGACCGACGATCAGGGATATGGTGATTTTGGCTTTACAGGCAATCCTTACGTCAAAACGCCCAACATTGATCGGCTCGCCGCCCGCTCCACGAGGCTGACAAATTACCACAATTCCCCCGTATGCGCACCCACGCGGTCGAGTCTGCTCACAGGTCGTTATGCGCAGCGGACAGGCGTTCGCGACACGTATAATGCAGGCGCAATGATGGCCACCGAGGAAGTTACCCTGGCCGAAATTCTGGAAAGCAATGGTTATCAAACCGGCATTATCGGTAAATGGCATTTGGGCGATAATTATCCGTTCAGACCGTCGGACCAGGGCTTTCAATACAGCGTTGTGCATGGCGGCGGCGGGGTAGGGCAGCCCGGCGACCACATTGAAAACTTCGTGCGCACCGACAGCAGTTATTTCAACACAGTGTTGTCCGAAAACAACCGCAAAGTCGAAACGAAAGGTTACTGCACGGACGTCTTCACTAATTATGCAGTGAAATTTTTGCAGGAACAAAAGGCGGCGCCATTCTTTTTATATGTTTCCTACAATGCACCACACACGCCTTTGCAACTCCCGAAAAAATACGAGGAGCTTTACGCAGACCTGAAATTCAATGCTGATTTTGATAAACAAAAAGACCAGCCCTGGGCGGCAATGACCGAGGGTGACAAAGCCGACGCGCGTAAAGTTTATGGAATGGCCACCAACATTGACGACAACGTAGGCCGGATTTTACAAGCATTGAAAGATCAGAAACTTGAAGAAAATACCATTGTGATATTTCTGACAGACAATGGCAACCAGCAGCTTCGCTATAACACAGGTTTTCGCGGTTTGAAAGGCACCATTTACGAAGGCGGAACCCGCGTTCCGTTACTGATCTCCGGCGCCGGATTATTTCAGCAGGATACAGATGTGAAAGCATTGCTCGCGCATGTCGACGTGGTTCCAACGATTTTGGAGGCGGTCAAAATTGCATTGCCGAAAAACCTGAAAATCGACGGACAGTCCGCATTCACCGTCTTGCAAGGAAAAACGGCGGCAAAACCAAGAACATTTTATAACACCTGGAATCGCGGCTGGCCGGAGCCTTACCGCAATGCGGCTTTTTACAAAGGCAAATACAAACTGACTGCATTCAATGCAGACCCAAAAGATCCGAATTCCTTCGGGCTCTTTGATCTGGAAGAAGATCCTTCTGAAAAGACAAATCTCAGCCAGAAGCATCCGCAAATTGCAAAAGACCTTAGAAAGGGCCTTGACAGTTCATTTGTAGACATTTCGGCCAGTCCCAACCTGAGCCAGCGGCGCGTCATTGTGGGTTCACCGCACGAACCTGTTTCCACATTAACCAGGCAGGATCTGGGCGGAACCTCGGTTAACTGGCTAAGTGACAAAGCGACCGGTTACTGGGCCATTACTGTGCGGCAGGATGGTTTTTATAGTTTTAAGTCGATCAATATCAAGCCGTTGTCGAAAGAAACGCGCGCATTGGTGCGGATTGGCGTGACACAGCGAAGTGTGGTCATTGAAGAAGAAAAGCCCTCAGCGGAATTTGACAAAATATTTTTGAAAAAAGGCGATTATCAGGTCGGATCCTGGTTCGAGGGGCGCGATGGCACCACAGGGCCCTACTATCTGGAAATCGCTCCAAGCAAATGAACCTGCCACATTTAATCCAATCAATGTCTTACGAATATGATTTTTACTAAACGCTTAGCAATCGCATTATCGCTGCTCATGGCTTTTCCGCTGGCCAGTGAGGCGCAGAAAAAGAAAACGCAGCAGCCCAACATTGTCCTGATCGTGTCCGACGACCATAGTGCGCCATTTTTGGGAAGTTACGGCTATCCGCAAATCAAAACACCGAACATTGATAAGCTTGCCAAAGAAGGGATTCTTTATCGGCGTGCTTACACCACCGCACCGCAATGCGTGTTGTCCCGCGCCGCGATCATGACGGGCCGCAACACGCTCGACATTCAGATGACACGCTTTTCTGCGCCTTTGGATAAGTCGGTAACTGCTTATCCGGAGCTGCTTCGCAAAGGCGGATATTACACCGGGATTTTGGGCAGGAACTTTCATTTGGACGGCAACCGCCGCGTTCCTGAAACGGTGGAGGTTTTGGAAAAATATGGTTTGGAAACATTCAAAAACCGCGTTGATTATCTCAAAGTGACTGGTAACCGCGACAGCATTTATCAGCAATACACGGAGTTTATGGATCAGGCGCCAAAAGGAAAGCCTTTTTTCGTGCAGGTGGGTTACAGCGATCCGCACCGGATTTTTAATGCAAAAGACTTTGAGCCTAATCCCGCAGACCTTTCGCTGCCCAAACATTGGCCCGACACCAAGCAGGTTCGCGAAGATTTCGCTTCCTATCTGGGCGAAATTCAGCGTCTGGATGGCGACGTAGGCCGCGTTTTGGATGATTTGGAAAAACGTGGATTGGCAAAAAATACATTGGTTGTCTTCATTGGCGACAACGGTGGCGCACTGCTCAGAGGGAAGGGAACATTGTATAATCTCGGCCTGAATGTGCCGCTGATCATGCGCCATCCCGGACTCATTAAAGCAGGGCAAACCAGCGATGCGCTCGTTTCAGGCATTGACATTGCGCCAACTTTTCTGGATGCAGCAGGCATTGCCATTCCCAAAGACATTACGGGCGCGAGTCTGGTGCCTTCATTCCAGGGCGCAGCATTCAACGGACATGAATACATTTATGCCGTTCGCGGCGCGCACGGGCAGAATCTGCCACATAATTCCGCTGACTTTGACCTGGGCAGAACTGTTTTTAACAAAAAATACAAGCTCATTTACAATGCGATCTGGCAAATTCCTTATTACCCGGTGGATTTTGCAGGACAGCCTTTCTGGCTGGATTTGAAGCAGCGCCATGCAGACGGCAAACTGGATCAGCAATTTGATAAACTGCTTTTTGCCGAGCATCGCCCGATGTTTGAAATCTATGACGAAGAAAAAGATCCTGAAGAAACGAACAACCTGGCCGGCAAGCCCGAGCTGAAAGAAACCGAACAAAAGCTTAAAACGCTCTTGCAGGAATGGATGATCCTTAACCGTGATTATCTGCCATTGCCCATTGAACCCAAAGCAGTTGCCCCCTGATTTAGTTGATCCGATGATTGAGAAAAAAACAATAAAACGAAGAAACTTTCTGGCCAGCGCAGGCCTCTTGCCCGTTTTCGGGTTGGGAGATTTTGCTGTAAAAAGGCAGGATTTTGCCAATGAAAAGCTGCTCATTACCGCATTGAATGTGCATGAAGTGAAAGTGAATGCGCGCGGCAACTGGTTTTTCATTGAGCTAAAAACTAACAAGGGAATCACGGGCCTGGGAGAAGCTTCCCAAGGATTTACAGCCGCAATGCCCGGCGGCAAAGCGCAGTTATTGAGCGATCTGAGTGCTTTTTTTGAATTGGTTAAAAATGAATCGCCCTTCGCCGTGGAGCAATTCCGTCAGCGCGGTTTGCAGAAAGCTGCGAAAAGTGGAAAAGTGGCGATAACCGCATTTAGCGCCATTGAACAGGCACTTTGGGACTTAAATGGCAAAGCGCTGGGCATTCCGGTGTATGATCTTTTGGGCGGGAAGTTGCGCGAAAAGCTGAAAGTGTATGCCAATATCAACCGCGCCACCAACGAACGCGACGCCAGTGGCAGAAGGCTCATCACGTCATTTCAGGCCAATGCAGAAAGTGCATTGAAAAGCGGTTTCAAAGCCGTAAAGCTCGCGCCGTTTGACGACATGAAGCCGCTCAAAAGTGCCGATCAGAAACAGATCGAATCGGACATTGATTATGCGGTCAATTGCGTTGAGGCCGTGCGCAAAACCATTGGGCCGGACACCGATCTGCTCATTGACGTGCACAGTCATCTCAATAAAGCATTGGCAATTGCCACAGCAAAACGGCTCGAAGCATCCAAACTTTACTGGTTTGAAGAAGCCATTGACCCGGAGAAAAATCCCGGTGACACCAAAGAAATTACCGACGCGATAACGCAGGGATCTGCGGGCGGAGAATCGATATTTGGCAGACAGGGCTTCGAAACATTGATTAACACGAGGGCATTGGACATCATTATGCCCGATGTAAAACATTGCGGAGGCATTCAGGAACTGCGTTTTATTGCAGCGCATGCAGAGACGGCTGGCAACATTTCTGTTGCTCCGCACAATCCGAGCGGACCGGTTTCCACGGCGGCAAGTGTGCAGGTTTGCGCCACCATTCCTAACTTTTCAATCCTCGAATATGCTTTCGGCGAAGTGCCCTGGCGCGCGGAGGTGATCAAACCCGCTGAGAAATTTGTCGACGGATACATTCACGTGCCGGACACCCCCGGCCTCGGACACGAATTGAACTTTGAGCTGATCAAGAAATACGCCGTTTAACCAATCAAAACTGTGAAAAGAAAACCTGATATCCATTTGACATATCTGCTGATCCTGGCATTGGCTACGCAAATAAGTCACGCGCAATCCACGCCGCAAAAAGGCAAGCCCAACATTGTCATTATCCTCGCAGACGACCTCGGTTATGGCGATATTGGCGCATTCGGCGCGACCGACATTCGCACGCCGAACATTGATAATCTGGCGGCAAAAGGCTTAAAGCTCACTTCGTTTTACTCCACATCGCCCGTTTGCAGTCCGACACGTGCAGCGCTCATCACTGGCCGTTATCCCAAAAGAATGGGCATCGACCACGTCTTTTTTCCCGAAAGCTTTACTGGAATTCCATCCGATGAGGTCACAATAGCCGAAGCATTGAAAGGCAATGGTTACACAACCGCGATTTTTGGAAAATGGCATTTGGGGCACCATAAGCAGTTTTTACCATTACAAAACGGCTTCGACGAGTATTACGGGATTCCTTACAGCAATGATATGCAAGGCGTGGCTTACCTCCGTGGCAATGATGTGGACAGCATCAAGGTCAATCAAAAATACACGACCAAAACTTACACCAATGAGGCCACGCGTTTTATCAGTCAAAACAAAAACAAGCCTTTCTTTCTTTATGTGACGCATAACATGCCGCACGTGCCGATTTACGCTTCACCCGAATTTGAGGGCAAGTCCAAGCACGGTTTGTATGGTGATGTAATCGAAGAGCTGGATTGGAGTGTGGGCGAAATTGTGAAATCTTTAAAAGCCAACGGCTTGGAAGAGAACACATTGGTCGTTTTCACCAGCGACAACGGCCCTTGGCTGATCTTTGACATTGAAGGCGGCTCGGCTGGTCCTTTACGCCAGGGAAAAGGCACCACATTTGAAGGAGGACAGCGCGTTCCGACGGTTGCTTACTGGCCTGGAAAGATCAAGCCGGGCAGCGTTTACGAGGATCTTGCCACCCAGCTAGACTTATATCCGACGATCATCAGCCTCACCAGAAGTCAGAAAACGCAAACCAAAAAGCCACTCGATGGGGAAGACATCAGCCCGGTTTTGTTTGGCACCGGCAACCGGAAAGGAACAGAATTCGCCTATTATTCCAACGGCATCATTGAAGCTTTCCGCCAGGGAGACTGGAAACTGCGCCTGCCGCAAGCAGAAGTCAAACTCAACGACATCACCATTGTTCCGGCTTCTGACACATTGTTATTCAACCTCAAAAATGACATTGGTGAAAAAAATAATCTTGTAAAAACCAATCCCGAAAAAGTAAAAGAGCTGCTTGCCGCCTGGAAGAAATACGAAAGCAACATTGGCCCAACACCGCCCGCGCTCGTCCAGCGAATGCCAGCCGACAACAGCCACATCACCAAACGGGCCGAACGCGCTAAGAAAGGCGGAAAATGAAAAAGATCCTTTATCCTGTTTTCGCATTGTCCGTTCTCCTGTTCTCATTCGGACAACAGCAGCATCACATGAAGCAGCCGAAAAAGCGTCCGAATGTGCTCTTCATTTTTGCTGATGATCAGCGTGCCGACGCACTGGGAGTTGCGGGAAACAAAATTCTCAAAACGCCAAACATTGACCAGATTGCGAGCAACGGGACACGATTTGCCAATTGCTATGTCATGGGCGGTCACATTGGAGCCATTTGTGCGCCAAGTCGCGGCATGTTAATGAGTGGAAAAAGCTTGTTTCATGTGTATGATGTGCTCAAAGGCGTTCATACAATGCCAATGCATTTTGATGAAAACGGCTATGAAACCTTTGGAACAGGCAAATGGCACAACGGCGCTGAAACATTCGAGGCATCATTTCAAAAGGGCAAAACGGTCATGCTAGGCGGCATGAGCGACCATTTTCAGGTGCCGGTGCGGGATTTGGATGGCAATCGCAAGTTAGGCGAGCCCGTCGTTAAAGGTTTTTCAACGGACGTCTTTACGTCATCAGCCATTTCGTATTTGGATGAATATGCAAAAGGTGAAAAGTCGAAGCCGTTTTTCTGTTACATCGCATACACGGCCCCGCATGATCCGCGCTCGCC
This sequence comes from Dyadobacter sp. CY326, assembly GCF_021390515.1. GTDB lineage: Bacteria > Bacteroidota > Bacteroidia > Cytophagales > Spirosomataceae > Dyadobacter. Next base: position 103,516 of record NZ_JAJUXI010000007.1, on the reverse strand, counting down.
GCGTGCAGATTACATAGGCATGTATGCCGACAAGGACATTCCGCTGCCAGGAAATTTCAAGAAATTTCATCCATTTAATTTCGGTGAAATGCAGGTTAGGGATGAAAATCTTGCAGCCTGGCCCCGAACGCCTGAGATTGTACAAGCCACGCTGGCGGATTACTATGCATTAATATCGCATTTGGACGCGAAGATCGGCGAGGTGATCCAGTCTTTGAAAGATAAAGGGCTTTATGAAAATACGATCATTGTTTATGCAGCTGACAATGGTCTTGCTGTGGGAAGTCATGGCTTGTTAGGAAAGCAAAGTTTGTATGAGCACAGCATGAAGGTGCCCTTTATTATCGCGGGTCCCGGCATTCCCAAAAAGCAGGTTTCGGAAGCGCTCGTTTACCTGTATGACATTTTCCCGACGCTTGCGGACGTAACAGGGCTTCCTGATCCGAAAGCAATTGATGGACTTAGTCTTGCAGACGTGATCAGCGGCAAGTCAAAAGGCGTGCGCCAAAGCCTGTTTACGGCCTATCGTCATTTTGTGCGTGCAGTCCGCGATAACGAGTGGAAGCTGATCCGCTATCCCGAGCGCGATTACACCCAATTGTTCAATCTCAAAAAAGACCCGCTCGAACTGGATAATCTGGCTGGAAAGAAGGCATTTGCGTACAAAGAGCAGCAGCTAAAAAATTTGCTGATCAAGTGGCAGAAACAAACGGGCGATACATTGTCCTACACAGCTAAAAATATTCTCCCGTTGGCGTATAACCCTGAGCTTTTCGAGCAGGTCATGGATAAAAACCAGCCCAAATACACTGAGGAAAAGTATTTTAAGAAGTAAGCCAGGAATCAGGGAGAATCTGCATTGTTTCTTTGGCATTTTAAAAACATTTACTTTAATTTGTCTATCGGTTTAATAGAGTAATATTCCAATCAGCTAACCACCGGCCGGAATATGCACTCGATGCGCAGGTGAAAACCTGGGCAAATGCTTTACTTCATTATGGTGGTTGAATTCAATCTATGCTTCGTTTTGACATTTTGTAACCCTCGCCGATGGTTACGACAGCCGCCTTGTTTTCCTTTTCAAAATCTAATAATCAATCACAATCAGAATGAAAATGAAAAATTTACGCCCAATCGGAATGCTGCTGTTTGCATTGGTTTTATCGGCCAGCGCATTTGCACAACAAAGTACAAAACGCGAATTGCTTTCGTTTGACGCGTTTGAAGCCAAGCTGAAAGCCGCCGGAAAAGATGCCCAGATCCTAGATGCACGTTTGCCCGAAGAATATGTGCAAAATCATTTGGAAGGAGCGGTTAGTTTCAGCATTGCTGACAAGGCTGATTTTGAAAAACAAAGCGCAAAGCTGGATAAGAACAAACCCACATTTATCTATTCTATTGGAAACGGACGCAGCGGCGTGCTTGCAGCCGATCTTCGCGCGGCAGGCTTCAAGGATGTGACCGAAATTCCAGGCGGTTTGAGCAAATGGATCGGACTTGGCAAACCTGTTATTTCCACAACCGGAAAAGGCCTTACACTTGGTGAATATCAGGCTTCTCTGAACAGTGACAAACTTGTTCTGGTCGACTTCGGCTCGCGCTATTGCCCGGGTTGTAAGAAACTGGACCCGACCATTGATTCTATTAAAACGGAACAGGCGTCCAATGTTAAGGTGATCAAAATTGAGGCTTACGAAAACAAAAGTCTGGTGAAAGAATTGGGCGTTGTGGGATTGCCAACATTGATTCTATACAAAAACAATGAGATTGTTTGGCAGAAAAAAGGCGGCGCTTCGAAGGCTGAGATCGAAAAAGCACTCAAAGGTCAAACACTTTGATCCAATCATCTCTTAATCCATTAAAGAATTTAACGGTGTTAAAAAGCGCATTACATTTTACCAACCTATGAAATTTCAAGTTTTCGTTGCATTAGCATTTTTAGGCTTATCTGACGGCTTTGCACAAAAAAAGCAAGCGGCTGAACAGCGCCCCAATATCATTCTGATCATGGTTGATGATCTGGGTTATTCCGACATCGGTGCTTACGGCTCTGAGATTAAAACGCCCAACCTGGATCAGCTCGCTTCGGAAGGGATTCGCTTCCGTGAGTTTTACAACAATTCTATTTGCGCGCCAACGCGGGCATCATTGATCACAGGCCAATATCCGCACAAGGCCGGCGTAGGTTATTTCAATGTAAACCTGGGACTTCCGGCTTATCAGGGTTATTTAAATAAAGAGTCACTAACCTTTGGCGAAGTGCTGCGCAATGCGGGTTACAGCACATTATTGAGCGGAAAATGGCATGTTGGAAACGACAGTCTAGCCTGGCCCAATCAGCGCGGTTTCGATCGGTTTTACGGTTTCATTGATGGCGCAAGCAATTATTTTGACATTGGTAAATATGGCCAGGCGCCACCAGTTAAACTTATTGAAAACAACAAACGGATCGATCTTCCTGCCGACAAATATTTGACCGACGAGATTACGGACCACGCGATTTCGTTTCTGGACGAGCAAAGCAAAACAGCCAAGCCATTCTTTCTTTATCTGGCCTTTAATGCGCCACATTGGCCTTTGCAAGCGCATGAGGCGGACATTGCCAAATACAAAGGGCGATACAGCATTGGCTGGGACTCGTTAAGGCAAGAGCGGCTGATTAAACAAAAGGCGATTGGCATTGCAAATCCAGGCCAGTCCATTGCGTCGCGGGACAGCGATGTAACGCCGTGGGACAATGTGCCATTTGATGAAAAGCTGCTTTGGGAAAAGAAAATGGAAATTTACGCAGCAATGGTCGACCGGGTCGATCAGAACATTGGCAAGCTGCGCGAACGGTTGAAAGCTTTGAAAAAAGATGACAACACGCTTATCGTTTTCATCTCAGACAATGGTGCACAAGGCGGTTATTCAGGCTCTGCGCCGCGCAAGCCGCAACGCAACTCGGGACCCGCAGGAACGGCAGGTTCTTATGTTTATCAGGATCAACCCTGGGCATATGTTTCGAACACGCCGCATTCGAGTTATAAAAATAACATGCACGAAGGCGGCATCAGCGCACCATTCATTGCGTGGTTCCCAAAACAGATCAAAGGAGGCAATATTGTGAAAGGAACCGGTCACCTCATCGACTTGGCACCAACATTCTATGACATTGCCAAAGCTGCGTATCCTGCTAATTTACAAGGAGTTGTAACAAATAGTCTTCCAGGGAAAAGTCTTCTACCAGTGTTAACCGGCAAAACGGAACAAGTTGAGCGCGCCGAACCGATTTTCTGGGAACGCGCAGGAAATCGTGCGGTTAGGAAGGGAAATTGGAAACTTGTTTCAACATATCCGGGCTACAAATGGGAACTCTACGACATTGAAAAAGACCGCGGCGAAACAACCGACCTCGCCGCAACCCGCACTGAAATCGTCAACGAACTTTCCGCAGATTATTTCCGCTGGGCCGAAAAGACTGGCGTGGTAGATTACGAAAAAATCAAACCCGCTAACCAGATCGGAGCGCCGATTGTCCGTCCGAATCGGCAGGCTGCCAATCTCCGATAACCCGGCGTTTATCTTTTGGTAATGACACAAAAAATAATCTTTTCAGTCCTTTTCTCATTCGTGTGTTTGTTGATTCAGGCGACAAATGCTCATGCGCAGAAACCCAATATCATCTACATTATGGCAGATGATTTGGGTTGGGCGGAATTGGGAGCTTATGGCAACAAATTTAACCAGACGCCCGTGCTGGACAGCCTGGCGAAGAATGGGATTCGCTTTACGCATGCTTACACACCTGCACCGGTTTGCTCGCCCACACGGGTGGCGCTGATGACCGGCCAGCATCCGGCGAAAGTGGCATCACTGATTATTTGGATGTGAAGGATGAAAAGTTTCTCTCACCGGATTACATCACGCTTAATGAACAGCTTGCAAAGGCTGGATATCACAGTGGACTCATTGGAAAGTGGCATTTAACCGGCGATTACGACAAGAAAAAAGGCGCTCCCGACAAGCATGGATGGGACGAGATCATTTGCTCCGAGACGCGCTACATCGCTGGCGGAGCATATTATCATCCGTACTTTTTCATGCCGGAACTGGAAGCGAAAAGTCAAGGCGAATATCTGACCGACAGACTGAACAATGAGGCCGTTGATTTTATCAAAAGAAATCAAAAACAGGCTTTTCTGCTTTATTTGTCGCATTATTCGGTGCACACCAAGTTGAAAGCCAGAACGGATAAGGTCGGTAAACATCAATCCAAGCCCGGAGCGGGAACTGACAAAAATAATCCCGAATTGGCGGCAATGCTCGAAAGCATTGATGACGGAGTAGGGCAAATTGTGCAGACTTTGCGCGCGCTTGGATTGGAAAAAAACACATTGATCATCTTCACTTCCGATAATGGCGGCGAAACGAAAGTCACCTCTAATGCGCCATTGCGCGGAGGCAAGTCGCAATTGTATGAAGGCGGAATCCGCGTTCCATTGATTGCTTACTGGCCTGAGAAAATAAAAGCGGGCGCGACGAGTAGCGTCGCGATAAATACATTGGACATTTTCCCAACTTTCTCCGAAATAGCAGGTCTGGAAGCGTCCGCTGTTACTCCATATTCAGGAACGAGCATTTGGCCATTATTATCTGGAAAAGGCGATATCAAAGCCAGAAACCTTTATTGGCATTATCCGCTTGCGAAGCCGCACTTTCTGGGTGGCCGCTCAGCGGGAGCAATCCGCAGCGGCGATTTCAAGCTGATCGAATTTTTCGATGACCAAACTGCGGAGCTTTACGACTTGAAACAAGATCCATTCGAACAGCACAATCTTGCCGCATCAAATCCTGAAAAAACAAAGGAATTAAAAAAACAATTGGCAAAGTGGCGGGAGGGGATCGCCGAATAAAGCACAGCGAATCGCATAGTCAACATATCATGAAAATTTCATTTAAATCAATCATTCTGGCTGCTTTAACCGGATTCGTGAGTGCAGCCAATGCACAAACGGCTGGCAAGGCCGCGCGGCCCAACATTGTTTTTATTTACACGGATGACCAGCGCTATGATGCATTGAGTGTGGTGCAGCAGGAGCAAGGTGACAAGGCGCGGTTTCCATGGTTTTCGACGCCCAATCTGGATAAGCTTGCCAATGAGGGCGTCCGGTTTCGGAATGCTTTTGTGATCAATTCGCTGTGCTCGCCAAGTCGATCGACATTGCTAAATAGCCGCTACAATCACCTGAATGGCATTGCCAATAACCACACAGGCCTTGCTGATACAACAGTCACTTACGCGACGGAACTGCGAAAAGCCGGATATAGCACAGCATTCTTTGGGAAGTGGCATATGGGCAATGAAACCGGCAAACGCCCGGGATTCGATTACTCGGCAAGCTTTGTGGGGCAAGGAAAATATTTCGATTGCCCCATTGAAGTAAACGGAACGCCTCAGCCAAGTCAGGGCTGGGTGGATGATGTGTCCACAACAAATGCCATTGACTACATTCGGTCCAACAAGGACAAAACGTTTCTGGTGACACTTGCATTCAAATCCGGTCACGGGCCATTTCAGCCTCCGGTTCGACATCAGGAAACTTATGCCAAAGTTTCACTGACCCAGCCCGTTAATAAAAGCAATGGCTTTCCTTACAAAGGTCAGATTGAAACGGGCAAACCCAATGCCAATGCAGCCAACGCAAAAGGCGGCACATGGACGGAGAATAATGAACAGCGCATCAGAGGCTATTTTGGCGCGCTGAAAGGCGTGGATGAAAACGTAGGACGCGTGCTCAAAACGCTCGATTCCTTTGGTTTAGACAACAATACAGTCGTTATATTTTCCAGCGACAACGGATTCTTCTTCGGCGAGCATAGCTTGGGCGACAAGCGCGCAGCGTATGAAGAATCGATCAGAATTCCGCTGCTGGTGCGCTATCCTGCCCGGTTTCCAAAAGGGAAAAAGATTGACAAAATCGTCCTGAACCTGGATGCGGCTCCATCGTTACTTGATCTGGCCGGTGTAAAAGCGCCCGCTTCGTTTCAGGGGAAAAGCTGGGTTCCGCTTGTGGAGGACAAGGCAAAAGAATGGCGCACTTCGTTCTTGTATGAGTATTTCTACGAGAAAGGTTTTGCAACGCCAACCATTAAAGCGATCCGAACCGAAAATAGCAAGCTGATCCTTTATCCAGGTGAGGAAGGCTGGTCAGAGCTTTATGATTTGAGCAAAGATCCGGGTGAGACTTCCAATTTATACAGCTCAAAAGAAGGGGAAAAACTAAAAAACCAGCTTCAAACCGAATTGACAAAACAAGAAAAGGCAGTTGGCTACACCAATCCGGCATTCGCTGATCCGCGGCCGCTGGATGACAAAGGGCAATACATTCGTCCGGCCAAGCAGGTTATCCCTTGACAGCAATGAAAGCGTCTAAGGCAGCTTGTAGCCATTTTGATAGTCCTTGTCTATAAGCTTATTTGCCTGCGCATCGTCGAATTTGCCTTTTTGCGCGTCCCAATTGAGTTTTTTGCCTGTGCGGTAGGCGATATTGCCCATTTGGGATACGATCGCGACGTTTGAACCGACCTGAATAGGCGCATTCAAATCTTCAAGTTTCCGCGAACGGATTACATCAATGAAGTTTTTTGTATGGAGGTCCAAACCATTATCAGATGCCTTCTGAATGGAGACGGCCTCCATTTTTTTCGCTTGCGGCACCACTTCCCAGCTGTTTCTATCGAGCAGAAGTGTGCCGTTGGCCCCCATGAATGCTATGCCATGCTCCCGATTGTAAATGCCGGTGCCATAGCCAATGGCATGTTCCCATTGAATGTCGAAATCATCGAATTCAAACACGGTTGTCATCGTGTCCGGCGCATCAACACCATGATTGAGCGCCATTGAACCGGCTGCCATCACGCTCTTGGGAGCGCCCGCTTTCATGCCCAACAAGGCATAATCCAGCAAATGCACGCCCCAGTCGCTCATAATGCCGCCCGCATAGTCCCAAAACCAGCGGAATGTTCCGTGAAACCGATTTTGATTAAAGGGCCGTTTCGGAGCCGGGCCCAGCCACATGTCATAATCCACTCCCGTCGGAACCGGGCCGTCGGGCAAGCTGGTAAGCGGCGTGCCATAATTGAAGTATCCCCAAACCTTAACCTGCCCGATTTTTCCAAGCTTGCCTGAATGCACAAATTCGATGGCATCCCGGAAATGCTTCTGGCTGCGTTGCCACTGGCCCACCTGCACCACGCGGTTGGTGCGTTCCTGCACTGCCACCATGCTGCGGCATTCTGCAATAGAATTTCCGATCGGTTTTTCAACATACACATCCTTACCAGCCTCGCAGGCGTCGGCCATCATCAGGCAATGCCAATGATCCGGTGAGCCGATCACGACTGCATCAATGTCCTTATCTTCCAGAAGCTTACGATAATCACCATAAGTTTTTACAACCACCCCTTTTGCTGCAAGTTCAGCTGCGCGTTTGTCCAGCACATTTTTGTCGACATCGCAAAGCGCAACGCATTGTACGCCAGGATTTTTCAGCATGGCATTAAGATCTGCCCAGCCCATTCCATTGATTCCAATTGCGGCCACACGAATGTTTTCAGCTGCTGAAAACAGAATAGGAGAAGCGGATAGGGAAGAAGGAAGAAATGCCGAAAGGCCTGCACCGGCAGCCATGGCCGAAGTTGAGCAGATAAATTGTCTCCTGGAAGTTATCATGATAGGAAAGTAGAATATTTCAAATATAAAGAAATATAATGCTATCTATATTCATTCACTGATTTGAACCTCATTAGAGCTGTGGAAGACAAGTTTTAGAAATGTGCGATTATAATTTGCTTTTCACGATTTGGCGTCTACATTTGCATAAATTATAATTAGTCTAAATAGTGATATAGGTCTCTGGTTAGTTATTCTGAAACAAATGCTGCTAAACTAACACGACTCCAATCAACCTCTAATTCCAAATTATGAGATAACATTCCATACAAACAAAAAGGCCGCACGGCGCCAACCGTACGGCCACAACACGCATAGGCGTGTTCACTTTTAAAGTCGTCAAAAATTAAAAGTAATGCAAGTTATAAAAATCTTGATTACAGGCATATTATGTGCCTGTGCATGCGCATCTTTTGCGCAAACGGCCAGTCTGAAAGGAACGGTCAGGTCTGACACGGGCGAGCCGCTTCCGGGTGCAGCCATTATCATTTCGGGTGCATCCAAAGGCACTTTTGCTGATGCAAAGGCGCATTACAGCCTTGAAAATCTCCCTGCGGGACCATTAACCATCGTCGTTTCATTCTTGGGTTTTGAGCCCGAGACCGAGAAAATCACCTTGAAAGAAGGTGAGAGCGTGCAGTCAAACTTCCGTCTGAAAGGCGTTACGCAAGAGCTTGAATCGGTTGCGGTGATCGGCCGCTCGGAGGCTAGGGAAGTGAACCGGCAAGCATACAATGTCACTGCCATTGACGCCAAAAAACTGCAAAATTCCACACTGGACTTGTCACATGCGCTTGACCGTGTTTCAGGAGTTCGTGTGCGTGAAAGCGGGGGCGTGGGTTCCAATATGAATTTTTCGCTAAATGGTTTCACGGGTCGCCAGGTGAAATTTTTCCTCGACGGCGTGCCGATGGATAACTTTGGGTCGTCTTTCCAGCTCAACAACATTCCTATCAACCTGGCCGAGCGGGTTGAGGTTTACAAAGGCGTGGTGCCAATCTGGCTGGGCTCCGATGCATTGGGAGGAGCCGTTAACATTGTAACTGGCTCGCGCCAAAACAGTTATCTCGACGCCTCCTATTCTTACGGCTCGTTCAACACACATCGAACGGGCATTAATGCAGGCTTTACAGGCAAATCCGGCTTCACTTTTCAGGTCAATGCATTCCAGAATTATTCAGATAATAATTACTGGATCAATGTGGACGTGGCCGACGTGAACACGGGCGAATATTTCCGCAACCAGCGCCTGCGCCGTTTTCACGACAATTATCACAATGAAACGCTGATTGCCAATGTGGGTGTCGTCGGAAAGAAATTTGCTGATAAATTGCTCATAGGCATCACATTAGGGCAGAACAGAGCTGAAATTCAGACCGGCGCCCGGATGGTGAGCGTATTCGGGCAGTGGCATCGCAAGGGCAACATTGTCATGCCAAGTTTGAAATATCAGAAAAAGGATTTGTTTGTCAAAGGGCTGAATGTGAGCCTTTCCGCCAACTACAATCTGGGTCAGGAGCAGAATGTGGACACGGTTTACAGACGTTACAACTGGTTTCAGCAATTCAAACAATATGAAGGCCTCGGCAGCGAACGCGAACGCTCACTTTACAAATTCCGAAATAACAATGGTCTCGTGACCGCAAATGTCACTTACCAGCTCGACGAACGCCATTCCATCACGATCAACAACGTTTATAACACCTTCAACCGGAAGGGTCGCGACGAGCTTTATCCGGATGCGGATCGCTACGAGCAGCCGCGTTTTAACACGAAGAATGTGCTCGGTTTGGGTTACAAGTTCGATTACAGCGAGCGTTGGAACACGTCCGTTTTCTTAAAACAATTTTCACAGTTTAATAAATATTCCGTCACTTACAACCCCACCGGAAACTATGGCGATGTAGCCTACAAAGTGCAGAAAAACCGTTTCGACAAGTTTGGTTACGGCATTGCCTCCACTTATTTTTTGTTTAAAAATTTACAGCTGAAAGGCTCCTACGAAAAAAGTTACCGCCTGCCTGAAACCGACGAGTTATACGGCGATTTGCTGAATCTGGAAGGCAATATTGACCTGGATCCCGAAAGCAGCGACAACTATAATCTGGGTTTCAGCTATCAGACCCATTTCAGCAAAGTGCATCGCATTAGTCTGGATGCCAATGTATTGTATCGCAATGCGCAAGGATTCATCCGCCCCAAATTGAATGCAAACCAGACCAAGCAAGTAATGGACAACCTCGCCGACGTGACCAATTTCGGTGTGGATGGTGAGGTCCGTTATTCTTTCAAACAGCTTTTTACGGCCGGTGTTAACCTCACTTATCAGGACCTGCGCAACAACACGCGTTTTGAAGACGGCTACACGACCGAAAGCCCACTTTACCGCGACCGCATTCCAAACATGCCATTCCTGTTCGGCAATGCGGATGCGTCAGTTTTTTTCAAGGATTTTGGTTCAAAAGGCAACACATTAACGCTCGGCTACAACCTGCTTTTTGTACATGCCTATTATCTGTATTGGCCGAGCCTGGGCAGCGACAAATTGGACATTCCGCGCCAGCTAAGCCACGATGTGAATGTGGTTTACGCCATGGCAAACGGGAAATACAATGTTTCCGTAGAATGCAAAAACCTGCTTGACGCGCGCCTTTACGACAATTTCAGCTTGCAAAAACCCAGTCGCGGCATTTACGCCAAGCTGCGCTATTACATCAGTAAATAATTCTTTGTCTGTATATTTTATCCCAATCCAAAAATGAAAAGCTCAATCAAAAGCCTTGCGCTGGGACTCGGTCTCGGCATATTTTTAGCTGCGTGCAGCAGCGACAGCAATGTAACGCCCGGTCCGGGAGAAGGCGGGACAGCCAAAACAAAATACGTGATTTCGGCCCTGCCCGTAGGTTCAACCGGCATAGCAGATTATTTGCTGACTGCCGAAAGCCTGACATCAGGAACTGTTTCAACCGTGGGGAATGGCAAGGAGCAGGACGGGACTTACCGTTATTATGTGACGCACAAAAACCGCTTTTTCAGTCTGCTTTACGGACAGGGAAATCCGGGAGCCGTTACCACTTACAATCTGGACGCGACAGGCGGACTGAATAAAGTATCTGATTTTCAGGCCGAAACGGTGCAGGTTTTCGCGCCGGTGAATGATGATCTGCTAACCGTTAAAGTGCCACGAAGCGGCAATGAGAGCGCCTCTTTTTACCGCATTGATGCAACGCAGTCTAAAATCGTTGGTGAAGCACAGGTTAACATTGTAAAACTTGCCGGAAATGGCGAGCGGGCACATTTTACCTGGGCCACACAAGTTGGAGATAAGGTTTACGCGCCTTATATGAGCATCAAAGGCGTTGCGCCGGATGTATTTGGAACGAGCTATCCCGACAGCGCCTGGATAGCAGTGCTTTCTTATCCTGGCCTCACGGTAGAAAAGGTCATTAAGGACAACCGCATTGGTTTCATTGGCCGCTATTTTAACAATGGTCTTGCCGTGGACGAAGAAGGCGACGTTTACGCATACTCTGCTTCCGTTGGAACAAGCAGTGGCAAGATCACCTCTACAAAACCTTCCGCTATTGTGCGCATTAAGAAAGGAACAACAGAATTTGACAAAAGTTATCTGTTCAATGTAGAGCAGGCAGCGGGTGGCTATAACATCAGCTCACAGCTTTATGTGGGAAAAGGAAATTTCATTTTGACAATGACCAGTCCTGCTGAAAAAGGTGCATATGCCGTTGGAAAACGCTTCGCGGCTGTCAATGTATACACACAAACGTTTAAATGGATCGATGGCATGCCCGACGCCGCTTCCATTTCCAATGTAACGACAATGAATTACTCACCAAAAGACGGCAAAGCGGGTTACATCGGCATTACACAAACGGACGGAACAAGTTATGTGTATGAACTCGACGCAGTTGCAGCCAAAGGAACGCGCGGCCTCAAAGTGGAAGGCGGCGTGATCACAGCCATCAATGTGCTGAATTACGAATAGACTATTTCCAATCCTTGCAATATCAACTTCAAACCAGGGCAAATCATGTCTACTTTCAAAAAAATCAACAACTGGCTGCATCTCTGGCTTGGCCTGATCTCGGGGATCATTGTCTCTATCGTCTGCATTACGGGATGCATTTGGGTTTTTAATGATGAGATTACCGGCATGTTGGAGCCTGAAACCCGCATTGAAAAACAGGATAAAGTCGTATTAATGCCTTCCCAGCTGATGAAAGTAGCCGCGGAAACGCACCCTGGTTTGAAAGTTTCCTATGCCACTTATCAGCAGGGAAGGGCCATTTACCTGGGCCTGGGCGAACGTCGCGGTCCTAATGTAACGTTGCGCGTTGATCCTTACACGGGAAAGGTTATCTCTGAAAAAGTGCACAAAAAAGGCGAAACGGACTTCTTCCGCTGGGTTTTAAATGGCCACCGCTTTCTGTGGATGCCGGTTGAAATTGGTCGGCCGATTGTCAATTACGGCACATTGGTTTTTGTGATTCTGTTGATCACCGGGCTGATCTGGTGGTATCCTAAAAAATGGTCGAAGAGCACGCGGGACAAAAGCTTCAAGATCAAATGGAGCGGCACCTGGAAACGCGTTAATCTTGATTTGCACAATGTTCTGGGATTTTACTCCCTCCTGTTTCTGCTTGCCATTGCGCTCACGGGCATGGTTTACGGAATCGAATGGTATAGCGACGGGCTGTACTGGGTAACCTCGGGCGGCGAACAACTCGAAAAGCGTGACAAGATCAAATCAGATTCGCTTAATGCACATAAATATTTCACACCAGAGCAGGCGATTGACAAAGCCTGGCTGACCATTGCGACAAGATATCCTAAATCCAAGGGATTCTATTACACTTTTCCCGACACAGCCAAAGCTGCTTCGCCTATTTTGGTGACGGTTTATCCAAGTTCCGGGCAGTTTTACAATTCACTAAGCCACGCGTTTGATCAGCATACGGTCAAAGAGTTGAAGGCCAATGCGGTTTACGGAACGCCTTTCGAGCAGGCAGGTTTTGGTGCCAAATTGCGCCGGATGAATTACGACATTCACGTCGGCAGCATTCTCGGTTTTCCAGGAAAAGTGCTTGCATTTCTGGCTTCACTGATTGGTGCGTCACTTCCCGTAACAGGTTTCATTGTCTGGTGGAACCGCAAGGGTTTTGGAACAAAAAAAGGGAAAAAAGCAAAATCAAAAGGTCTGAAAATGGACGAAAAGGCGCTTGTGCCAGGGAAGTTTGCAGTGAAAAAACCTCTAAAACCGAAAACCGCCAGGCCGGTTATGACCAGCTTTTCAACGATTAAAAACGACAATAGCAATCAGAGTGAGCGCTTTATTTAACCAATATTCAATCATTTAAAAATCCTAAAATCATGTTGAAAAAACTCATATTAATAGGCTTATTTGCTATTTGCGGTGCCGCTAATGCATTTGCCCATGCACTTTGGATCGAAACCAGCACAACCGGCAAAGCGGGGCAAAAGCAGTCGGTTAAGATCATTTACAGCGAGCCCGACGACAAGCCGGAAAAACTTGCAGACTGGTATTCCGATGTGAAGGAATTCGAGCTTTGGCTAACAGGCCCTGACAAGCAAAAAGTGAAGATTCCTGTAACCGCCGGAGAAGATCATTTTACCGCTGAATTCACACCTCAAAAAGACGGCGTTTATTCACTTTCGATTAGCAAATCGGCCAAGGATCTGGGTGGCTCAACCATTTACCAGTTCAATGCAGGCGCGATAGTGAAGGTGGGAAATTCGCTGACAGGCAATGATGCGGCCCATAATGGCAATGAAATTAGTGTATTTACCGATGCTGCGAAAGATTTTAAAGCCAATAAACCTTTGCAAATGACAACGCTTTTAAAGGGAAAACCGGCTGATAAGCTGCAAGTTAGCATTGCTTCGCCAACTGGCTGGAACCGAAATGTGAGCTCCAATGCAAGCGGTGTCGCTGAATTCACACCCATATGGGCCGGAACCTACAAACTGGAAGCATCCGCCACTGAAAAAACGGAAGGCGATCACTTCGGAAAGCCATATAAATCGATCTGGCGTTGCGCGACATTGCTGGTTAGCGTCGCAGAATAAGAGGTTAAGCATTAATAAAAAAGGTTGGCTGTCTGACAGCCAACCTTTTCATTTTACTCCGCCTTAATCGATTGAACTGGGTTGGCTGTGGCGGCTTTGATGCTTTGAAAACAGATGGTGATTAATGCGGTGATCATTGCCAGCAAGCCAGCCAGCAGGAAAATCCACCAGGGAAGTTCAACCTTGTAGGCAAAGTCTTTCAGCCAATGATCCATTGCAAACCAGGCAATCGGAGAAGCGATTACGATGGCGATGAAAACCAGTTTTAGGAAATCTTTGGAGATCAATGTTGTAATGTTCAACACCGTTGCCCCCAGCACTTTTCTAATGCCGATTTCCTTCGTGCGCTGTTCCGTTGTAAATGATGTCAACCCGAGCAACCCCAGGCAAGAAATGACAATTGCGACTCCCGCAAAGAAATTAAAAAGCTGTCCCGTTTGCTGTTCTGTCCGATAAAGCGCATTATAACTAGCGTCCAAAAATGCGTATTCGAACGGATAAGCAGGCATATATTGCTTCCACAATTGCTCCGCTTTGGCCAATGCTGCGGGCGCGAGTTGTCCGGTCGTATGCACATGCACCCGGAAATTCTGGTTTGGATGACTGTATATTACGAGCGGCATAATGGGCTCGCGAATGGTGGTAATGTTGAAATCCTTCACGACGCCAATGATAATTCCTTCCGTTTTGTCGAGTTTAAACCGTTTTCCAATCGGATCTTTTAATCCAGTTTGCTTAACAGCCGTTTCGTTCAGGATAATGGCGGTGGAATCTGCTTTGGTGCCCCTGAAATTTTGGCCGGCAAGCAGTTTTAATTTAAAATTTGGAATGAAATCATGATCCACGCCCAGCTGTGCCATAATCAGCGTCCTGTCTTTGGCTTTGCCATCCCAATCTGTTGATATCGTGCCGGTTAGAACATTCACAGGCGTATCCGTGGAAGTGCTGACGCCCAAAACACTCGATTCCTGACTCAGCGCTTGCTTAATCTGCGGTGTAAAATCGCGTCCATCGAACGTGAAAGTGTGTTTTCGGTCAAAACCCGGATCTCTTTCCCTGATAAAGCGCATCTGACTGCCAATCACAAAAGTGCCCACAATGAGCATGGTCGCCAGTGCGAACTGCGCAACGACCAACGATTTGCGCAGCATTGCGCCGCTGGCCTGGGTCGATCGTCCTTTGAGGGCCTTGATGGGATTGAATCCTGAGATTAGAAACGCCGGATAAATGCCTGCGAGCAAGAAACAGAAGGTTAACGCGCCAAACAGGAGTTGCCACGCGTGCGGATCAAAAAGTGAAAAATGACCCGACTTTCCTGTAATGCTCCTGTAAAATGGCAGAAAACCTTGCAGCAGCGCGATTGATAAAATTAAAGCCAGGCTTAATGTTAACAACGATTCCACCAAAAGCTGGATCGCAAGTTGCTTTGAACCAGCGCCAACGACTTTGCGAATGCCGATCTCTTTGGAGCGCCTCGTTGCCCGTGCGGTGGTGAGATTGACATAATTAATGCAGCCAATGCTCAGCAAAAACAAGGCAACGGCTCCCATAATGCCCACTTGACTGGCAGCTGATTCATTTCCCTCAACGCTGTAAAGATGGATTTCAGTAAGCGGCTGCAACTGGAAATCAGACGGATTTGCGGCGTCTTTGTGCGCATTAGCCTGAATCAAGGTCAGCTTTTTTGCAACGGTTAAGGGATCTGCATGGGCCGCCAATTTGACGTAAGTCCCAAATCCATAATCCTCCCAATTTTCGTCTACCGAGCGACCACCTTTTTGCGGATCAAGCGTTTTCAAAATGGCCAGGTTCACATACATATCACGTATGAACGAGGAATTGTCGGGAGCATTTTTCAAAACTGCGCTTACAATAAACGTGGCATTGCTTTCAACATTGATGAAGGTTTTGCCAATGGCGTCAGTCGTTCCGAAGAATTTTTGAGCCAGTTTTTCAGAAATCACAACTGCATTAGGAGCTGAAAAAGGGGCTTCTTTATTGCCATAAAGCACTTTGAAGCCATTGAAGACATCTAGGAAGTTCGTGTCAGCATAGGCCAGATTATCTTTTTCTGCGAATGTCTTATCGTTAACCCGAAACGTTGCCGATGGATAATCGCCCATGCGAACCGCGGTTTCTACTTCTGGCACTTGGCTTTGTGCAGCCACCGCGATGGGGCCGGGCGTGGATGTGGAAGTATATTCATCCTCACCTTTTCCAAAATGTGCATTAACCTGGTAAATCCGCTCGGCATCGGCATGGAAACGGTCGAAACTCAACTCATCCTGAACCCACCAAAATAAAAGCAGACTAACAGCCAGCACCACGGCCAGGCCGCCAATGTTTAGTGCTGAATACCAGCCTCCTGAACGCAGATTTCGAACAGCAACTTTAAAATAATTTCGGATCATGGGCCAAGAATATTAAGTATTTACTAGTAGTACTAACTTAGTAGTAGTAATGTTGCAAGAGCCTGAATGGTGACGTTGTTTTACGGGTTTTTTTGTCTTAATTGCTTTCCGATTCCAGCTCCGGAATGGCTGGGGCGTTTTGATTTTCTGCGTATTCTGAATCGTGTCAAGTAAATGAAAAAAGCGCTCTACGCTGCCTTTATCGGGATTTCAATTTTGCTATCGAATGTGTCCGTTAACTTTGGACAGGCCCTCCGCTTCAAACATTTGACCACAAATGAAGGACTTTCACAAAGTCACGTTATTTCGATCCTCAATGACAAAAAAGGTTTCATGTGGTTCGGCACCGAAGACGGGCTTAACAAATATGACGGTTACACTTTCACGCATTTTAAACACGATTTTCAGGACAAAGGCAGCATTATTGACAGCTATATCGGCGACTTGCTTGAAGACGCGGAAGGGAACCTTTGGATTGGAACTTCGAGCGGCCTGGACCATTACGACCGCGAAAAAAACAACTTTGTACATTACTCGGAAAAGGGCAGCACGCGCGAGATCAACGATATTTTCCAGGATAGCAAACACCGGATCTGGCTCGGAACAAGCGATGGACTTTTTCTATTTGATCCAAAAAAACGTTCTTTTAAATCTTACCAAAATCTGGGTGATCGCAGACAAACGCCCGTCAAAGCATTCGTCTATCGCATTGCGGAGGACCGCGACGGCTCATTATGGCTTGGAACGGAGCGTGGATTGTATCACCTTGATCCCGAAACGCTCAAATTCAGCGCTTATTTCCAGGATGCCAAGAATGCAAAAGCACTTCGCTCTGACTGGGTCAATGCGCTTTGTATTGACTTGAAAGGCAATGTTTGGATCGGGACAAAAGGCGGCGGCTTGTCGCTTTTCAACCGCAAGGACAACACTTTCCGCACTTTTTTACATGATCCATCCAATGCTAATTCTCTTGCTTACAACGACATTCTTTCCATCGCAGAAGTAAAGGAAGGGCAATTGTGGATCGGGACGGAGAATGGTGGGTTGAGCATTTATGATGTGAAAACGTCGCATTTCGAGACTTACGCTAACAATCCGAGTGAACCGGGCACACTTGGAAATAATTCGCTGTATTGCATTTATAAGGATAAAGCCGAAAATGTCTGGATCGGGACTTACGCCGGCGGCGTGGATTTTTTACCAAAAGTGGGTCCCAAATTCACGACTTACCGAAATGTCTTCAACGATCCGACGAGCCTCAGTAACAACACTGTGCTGGCTATACGCGGCGATGGCACGAGCGATCGCATTTGGGTTGGAACAGACGGCGGTGGCTTGGATGTATTTAACCGAAAAACAAAAAAGTTTGCCCATATTCGGCAAGACAAAAGCAATCCCAACTCCATCACGAATGACTATGTAATTGCCGTCATTCACTATTCAAAAGATGTGCTTTGCCTTGGGTTTCACAATGGCGGATTTGATTTTTTGAATGTCAAAACGGGCGCAGTGCAGCACCATATGCCGCGCCCGATGGGCTCCAATAGTCTGTCCATCTCGGATGTCAATAATCTGTTTAAAGACCGTGAGGGCAATCTTTGGATCGGAACTTGGAAAGGCGGACTTAATTTTTACAATCCTTCCCTGGATCAATATGTGCAGTATTTGCCCGATCCGAAAGATCCGGGAAGCATTAGCGTTTCCATAGTGACCACAGTTCATCAGGACAAAAAAGGGGAGATTTGGGTTGGCACTTACAATGGCCTCGACAAGCTGGAACCGGACCGCAAGCATTTCAAGCATTATCGCCATGATCCTAACAACAAAAACAGCATTTCGCACGCCAAAGTGCAATCCATACTGGAAGCGGAGGATGGCAATTTCTGGATCGGGACTGTGGGGGGCGGACTCAATCATTTTGACCGCAAAACGGAGACATTCAGAGCTTATACGGAAAAGGATGGACTGTCAAGCAATGTGGTTTTTGCAATGCTCAAAGATCGCCATAACAACTTGTGGCTGAGTACAAACAAAGGGATTTCGAAGTTTAACACCCAAACAAAAACATTTCGAAATTTCGGTGTGAAAGATGGGTTGCAGGGAAGCGAGTTTCGCGACAATTCTGCATTTCAGACTGCAGACGGGCAAATGTTTTTTGGTGGCGTCAGCGGCATGGATGCGTTCTATCCCGACAGTTTGCAATACAACACATTTACGCCGCCCGTTTATGTGACGGGTTTCCAAATTTTTAACAAAAAAGTGCGGGTTGGCGACAAAAACTCACCGTTGCAAAAGCACATCAGCGAAACAAGGGACATTAAGCTGTCTTATGGGCAATCCGTTTTCACTTTCGAATTCGCGGCGCTTAATTACACGGTTCCGGAAAAAAATCAATACGCGTATATCCTGGAAGGTTTCGACGCCGATTGGAATTATGTGGGCACAAAAAGAACCGCCACTTACACAAACCTGGATCCGGGCACTTACACATTCCGTGTGAAAGCATCAAACAATGACGGTTACTGGAATAACAAAGGCACATTCATCACCATCACAATCGCGCCGCCTTTCTGGCGCACATGGTGGTTTGAATTGCTATGCGTCGTTTTGTTAATTGCGCTGATTATCGGCACTTACCGGATCAGGACTTACACGATTCGCAAGCAGAAAAGAGAACTCGAAAGGCAGATTAGGGAGCGGACAAAACAGCTGGAACGCGCCATTGAGGAAGAAAAGAATGCAAAACAACGCGCTGAGCTGGCCAATCGGGCTAAAAGTTCGTTTCTGGCCGTGATGAGTCATGAAATCCGCACGCCGATGAATGGCGTCATCGGCATGGCGTCGCTGCTTGCCGAAACTTCCCTGAATGATGACCAGCTGAACTATACGAAGTCCATTCAGGCTTGCGGAGAGGATTTGCTCACCGTTATCAATGATATTCTTGATTTTTCCAAAATAGAATCGGGCAATATGGAGCTGGAAGAGAGCGATTTCAACCTCCGCGCATGCATTGAAGAAGTGATGGATCTGTTCACTTTGAAGGCAAGCGAATTGCAAATTGACCTTTTGTATAAAATCCAAAGCAATGTGCCCGCGCAGCTCATCGGCGACAGTTTGCGGCTCCGCCAGATCATCATTAATCTGGTCGGGAATGCGATCAAATTTACGCGCGAAGGAGAGGTTTATCTGCACATTTCAGTCGGTAAGCTGCTTTCTGACAATAAGTTGCAACTGAACTTTACGATTAAGGATACGGGCATTGGCATTACGGAAGACAAAATGGACCGTTTGTTCAAAGCATTTTCACAAGTGGATTCATCCACGACGCGTCAATATGGCGGCACGGGACTTGGTCTGGTGATTTGTGAAAAGCTGGTGCGGCTGATGGGCGGCGAAATTAATGTTAGCAGTCAGGCGGGGCAGGGGAGCGTTTTCAGTTTTACGGTGCAGATGAAAGCAGAAGAGCAGCAACCCGTTTCTGCTCAAAAATTCAATCATCTTGCAGGCGGAAAATATAAAATTCTGATCGTGGATGATAACAAAACGAGCCGGGAAAATCTGGCAGCGCAGCTTAGTGAATGGCAGCTGAATGTCCTGGCCGCCGAAAATGGTCAACAGGCGCTTGCTGTCTTGCGTGCCAACCGGGACATTCATTTGGTGCTGACGGACATGGATATGCCTGATATGGACGGCGCTGGGTTGGCTGAAAACATCAAGCAAAACTATCCCGAAACCCCTGTTATCCTGCTGAATTCCAGAGCATTTGATAACCAGTATTTCGAGGCAGATCTGTTTAATGCGGTGCTTTTGAAACCAGCGCGGCAGGGTTTGCTTTACAAAAGCATTAACCGTGAGTTGAGCAGACAAAAAGATGAATCGGAAAATGTGCTTTCGGAAGCGGAAGCTGTTAAAAAGAAGCTGAGCAAAGATTTTGCAACCAAATATCCATTATCAATTCTTGTCGCAGAAGATAATAAGGTTAACCAGATCGTTATCACCGACATGCTTTCCAAACTTGGTTACACAACAGATATGGTCACGGACGGCTCGCAGGCTTGGAAAATGTCTCAGCAAAAAAGCTACGATATCATATTAATGGACATTCAAATGCCATATATGGACGGATTGGAAGCAACCAGACTGATCAAAAAAGAGTCGGCGGAACTGCCATACATTATTGCCATGACAGCCAATGCAATGCAGGAAGACAGGGAACGTTGCGTGGCGGCGGGGATGGACGATTACATCAGCAAACCGCTCAAACCGGAGCAATTGATGGATCTGCTTGAAAAATGGGCAAGGCAACTGCAAGGCGCAATGCGATTGTCAAAAGAATAATGATGGCAAATTAATCTCCGGCAGTGGCGTTATTCGGAACCAGCGAAAGTATGGCCAGAAAATCAAGGCAGGCCGCTTTCACCTTGTAAGTGGCGCTTTTGTATTCGTCATCATAACGGTTTGTCGCCTGCTGAACCGATTTGATTGTTTCAATAAAAGGAGTCTTTTCCTGAATGTAGAGCAAATAATTGATAGCCATCAGCGCAATTTCTGCATTGTCCACATTGCAATGCTTTTTTAAAATTTCAGCCGCAGCCTGATCTTTAAAAACATCATAAGCAATGGCGGCGCTCGTGACGGCAACGGGAGCATATGCATCTTGCAAACTTGCCGTCAACGCACGCTGATGAGGTTTCAAAACCTCCGCGTTTTGCGATCGCAGCCCCAATGCTGCCCAGTAACGAACCGTTTTATTCTCATTTGCCAAAAGCTTAACCTGCTGTGCGGCAATGTCTTTTCCTCTTTTTCCAGACAATAAGGCAGCATTTAAAATGGCTTTTACATTGAAATTGGTGTCGCTTTTTCTAAACTCGTAAGGTGTCGTTGTTTTGGAAATGGCTGCAATTTCATATTCGGGCAGCAGCATAATGTCCCGCGCAGCGAGCATTTCTTTACTTAACAATCCCCTCATTTTGTCCGCAATGACTCTGTGTTTGGGGTCGCCGATCAAGTTTTTTGTTTCCCAAATGTCGCTTTGGGTGTCGTAAAGAAATTCGGCAGGCCGATCTTGAAAAAGTTGTTTTTGAAAGTCATTCAGCTGGTTTTCTGCCAGATCCTTCCGCATTTGCTGTTTCATTTCCGCAATTTCCATGTAACGGATGTAACGCAGTTCCGGCATGAAAGGCATGAAATTTCGGGAGTAAATGTAGCGGCCATCCGTGACGCTCCGCACCATATCAATGCCATTATCCGAACGGTCGGAAGACAGCACCAAATGATCCGCAGGCAACGTCCTGTTCGGCCCGATCAGGTTTCTGCCTTTCATATAATCAGGAACTTTGCCTCCCGCCAGACTAATCAGCGTTGGTGCAAGATCATGAAAATCAATCAGTTCCTCCGTAACCGCGCCGCTTTTGCCCCACGGGGACAAGTGCGCATACATAGGTGGAAACCAAATGACAAATGGCACGCGGTAACCCAAATCAATGCCATTGGTTTTTCCCCGTGGAATGCCTTCGCCATGGTCCGCAAACAAGAAGATAATGGTGCTATCGCGCAGCTTGTCATCCTGCAAGTGCTGCAACAATTCGCCGATCTTGTTGTCAGTCAGTTTGATCGAATTGTAGACGCGGGCAAACTGCTTCCGCATTTCGGGGCTGTCGCGATAGATCGAAGGCATCTCAAATGCGTCGTCCGCAATCTGTTCAGCATCAGGGAGTTCATTGAGCACTTCTTCGGTGTATTTCGCATAAGAATCCGTCATCGTCCGCGACTGGTGCGAATCGTTGTAATTGACCACTGCGAAAAACGGCTGGCCCGGCTTGCGGTTCCACCAACCCGCCTTGGCGCTGCTTTCGTCCCAGGCATCAGCTATGAATGCCTTATTGTTCGATACATTATAGTCCGTCTTGCTGTTATTGGAAGTATGGTAACCAGCCTCTTTTAAATAATGCGGAAAACCGTGGATGAACGACGGCAAGGCGTAATTGCTCCGGTGATTGCCTGTTCCCGTTTCATACGTTTTGACTCCCGTGATGAGGCAGGTGCGGCTTGGTGAGCACACCGAGCCCGTCGAAAAAGCATTGTTGAATCGAATGCCTTGTTGAGCAAGCTGATCAATAACCGGCGTTTTTGCGTGCTTATTTCCGTAAATTCCTATGAATCTGGGAGAAGTGTCTTCAATGGTTATCCAGAGAATGTTGGGTTTTTTTTGGGCAAATGAGCAGGCAGCAGACGCCAACAACCAAATGAACAGCACGTAAAATTTTTTCATCATTACAGCTTTTGCAATCGATTAATCTTTCCAGTGGTAGACGGCTTTCAGCACATCCTTAATTTGCGGGCGGCTATCAAAATTCTCGTCAATGAATGAATAAGTGATGCGGCGGCTTTTGGAAATGACAAACAATGCGGGTGTAAACACATCTTCGGAAATTCCCGCAACCCGCTCCCAAATGGGATGCGTGTCCGAATAAACGCCATAAGAACGTGCAACCTGATAATTTGTATCGTGATAAAACGGGAAGTCAGTTTTGTTTCTGCGCACGATCCGTTCGATTTCCTGAGGGGATTCGTTGGTAAGGACCAGCAGTTGCCCGCCAAACGCTTCTACTTTTTGCGCAGTTTCGGCCAGCATTTCCAGATGCTTGGGTGCGTAACTTCCCCAGCAATGGCAGTAAAAGCTCAAAACCAACGGCTTATGCAACACCATATCCGTTACAGATGTCGAATCGATCGACAATGCATCTTCATAAAGTGATGTCTTAAAATTTCCGTCCTCCTTGCGAAGGTGGAAATTAGGGGCTACATCTCCTGTTTTCAGTTGCGGGTTGGGGTCCAAAACCTCCTTATCCCTAAGCGTAAGCGTAGAGATGTTGCCCATTTCGTCTTCAAATTCGTAGTACATGATGCCTCAAACTTATGGTTATCGAATTGTCAAAATCAAACCTAATGATAATATACTTTATCTACAAACTTAATAGACTAAAAAACATTTCTTTTTGTACATTTGAGAATTATACCACGAACAGGATCAAAATGAAACAAATTTTAAAGTTCACCTTTCTTCTGGGGGCAATGCTCGTGCCCAGGTTCCTCGCAGCGCAGGATAACCCGATTATCAATGCCACGGTCACCGGAAAAGTGCTTGACGCGGCCAACAACGAACCGCTTATTGGTTCAACGATAACCATTAAGGGAACCACCAATGGCGCTGTTACCGACGCAAATGGCGATTTTAACCTCTTAACAGGTCAGAAACTGCCTTTTACATTAGTCGTTTCGTTTGTTGGCTACATTAAGAGAGAAGTTTTAATCAGTGAGAATCAGGTTGAGATCAAATTAGATATCAACAGCAATCAGCTCAATGACGTCATTATTTCTTCTCGCCGTCGTCAGGAATCCGCGCAGGATGTGCCTATTCCCATCTCGATTATACGCGGTGTTACTGCCGAAGATGCGGGTGCGTTCAATGTCAACCGTTTGAAAGAGCTCGTGCCCACGGTGCAGCTTTATTCATCCAATCCGCGAAACACAACATTGAATATCAGAGGCCTTGGTTCTACATTTGGGCTTACCAATGATGGGATTGACCCGGGCGTTGGTTTTTATGTGGACGGCGTTTATTTTGCGCGCCCTGCTGCTACAACGCTGGATTTCATCGACATTGAGCAAGTGGAAGTGTTGCGTGGGCCGCAGGGAACATTGTTTGGAAAAAATACCACCGCAGGCGCCTTCAATATTACAACCCGCGCGCCGAGCTTTACGCCGGGTGCAAACTTCGAAGTGAGCTATGGAAATTATGGATACATTCAGGCAAAAGCTTCTGTTACAGGACCGTTGGGCAAGAAACTCGCAGCAAGGGCTTCTTTTTCGGGAACACAGCGCGATGGTTTATTATACAATGTGCGGACCGAAAAGCCTGTGAATGACCTGAACAACCTGGGCTTTCGCGGACAATTGCTTTACACACCTTCGGAAAGAGTTAAAATTACATTGGCTGGCGACGCTTCGGCGCAAAATCCAGACGGTTATGCGCAGGTCTTAGCGGGTGTCGTCAAGACCAAGCGCGCGGCTTACCGCCAGTTTGACCAGATCATTGCAGACCTTAATTATAAGTTACCCAGCACAAATCCATTTGACCGGCTGATCGACCACGACACGCCTTGGAGATCGGGCAACGAGCTGGGCGGTGTTTCGCTGAACATTGATGCGAAAATCGGCGGAGGCACATTGACCTCGACGACGGCGTGGCGTTACTGGAATTGGGACCCGTCCAACGACCGCGATTTCACGGGCCTTCCTGTTCTTTCCAAATCCGCCGCGACTTCACGGCATGAACAATGGACGCAGGAAATTCGCTATGCAGGGAATTTTAGCTCGCGTTTGAGTGGGGTGATCGGGGTTTTCGCAATTGGCCAGGATCTCAAAACAGACCCCGTTCACACAGAAGAATCGGGTGCTGCGCAATGGCGTTTTTCGCAAAGTTCAACAAGTGCGCTTTGGAAAACACCAGGACTTTTTGAAGGATTTGGCATTAAAACGACTTCTCGTTTGAAGTCCTTCGGCGGCGCTGTTTTTGGCCAGATCGACTGGGCGATCACCGACAAGCTGCATTTGCTTCCGGGGCTTCGTTTCAATTATGATAAAAAAGATGTGGATTATGACCGGCAAACTTACGGCGGGCTGCAAACCACAGATCCGGCTTTGATCGCGCTGAAAAATCTGGTTTACACCAATCAAGCTTTTACTTTTGATGTGGAGGAAAACAACTTTTCAGGTCAGCTGACATTGGCTTACAAGCCGACCAAGCAAATCAACACATTTGTCACTTATTCAAACAGTTACAAGCCGGTTGGCGTCAATCTGGGTGGGCTTCCGACAGCAAATGGCGCCATTTTGATCGATTTAGCGCGTGTCAAGCCCGAATACGTGACGCATTACGAATTCGGGATCAAAACCCGTCCAACGCCGCAGTCGACACTGAATCTGGTGGTGCATAACACTGATATCAAGGATTATCAAACGCAGGTTCAAACCGCCGAAGTGGGCGTAAACAGGGGTTATCTGGCTAATGCTGAGCGCGTTCGCGTAATAGGTGTGGAGCTTGATGCCGGAATCCGGGTGAACAGCAATTTGTCTTTCAATGCTGCCGGTGCTTACACGGACGGGAAATACATTTCGTTCAAAAATGCGCCTGTGCCGCTTGAAGAAACGGGCGGAGAATCTGCATTCAAGGACATTTCCGGCGGAAGATTGCCCGGGATTTCGAAATGGGCTGGTTCTTTGGGCGGTGAGCTGAGCGGAGCCGGAAATCTGATCAGCTTGAAAGGAAGATATTTCTTGGCGGTTGATAGTTATTATCGCTCCTCATTCTCATCGAGCGCGTCGCCTTCGCAGTTTCTGAACATCGATGGTTATGCTTTGGTCAATGGCCGTGTCGGTTTCCGCGCATCCAACGGCATTGCAATCACTTTGTGGGGGCGTAATTTGTTTAATAAGGACTATTTTGAGCAATTGCTGCCCGCAGCAGGAAGCGCAGGTCATTATGCAGCCGTGCTGGGCGATCAGCGGACTTACGGGGTGACATTGCGTTATTCTTTCTAATGTAAGTTATTCATTACTAATATTTTGAATAAATTTATTAAGCCTTCGCTGTGATTTCAATCGCAGCGAAGGCTTTTTGCATTTATTTCGTAGGCGTCTGAATTGTCCCCAAAACAGCCATAACCAATGTTGCAGCATTGTGCGCAGCAATGTCGTAAAATGTCATGATGTCATTTTGGGCCTTATCGTTCGCGTTATCGCTCAGACTTCGGATAATCAAAAATGGTGTGTTTTGCTGAAAGCAGGTTTGGGCGATAGAAGCGCCCTCCATTTCTGTGGCGGCCGCATTAAGCTCCTTGCGCAGCCGCTCGGTAACAATTTTTGAAGAAACGAAGACGTCTCCCGTCACAATGATGCCTTTTGCGACAGCAGGCGCAAAACTTCCGCTTTCCCGCTTGATTTTGGAAAACTGCAAGCCTTTGGAAACCGCCAGTGCCTTGCTCACAAGCGACGAGTCACAGGCAAATGATCTCGGATTTTCCAGCATAGTCGCTGGATTTTTGGTAGACCAATATTGCATTCCTGCATCCTGCACCATTCCGAAATCATGATAAGTCACATGCGTCCCAATCACAATGTCGCCCGGGCCAAGCGCAGGGTCGATGCCTCCGGCAATGCCAGAAAAGACAATTTCAGCAGGCTTGAAATGATCGATCATTAATGTTGTGGTGATGGCAGCATTGACTTTGCCGATTCCTGTTTGAGCCAAAACAATCTCCCGGCCGCTTAATGTGCCTTTTGTGAAACGGATTTGCTGAATGACGGTGTCCTTTTTGTTCTCCATTTTGCTTTGTAATAAAACAAGCTCAGGTGGAAAAGCGCCGAGAACGCCGGTAATGCGCTGTGCTGAAACAGGTGTAATTTGCCAAAAAAGCAGAGAAAGTAAGATCAGTTTTTTGTTCATCATTGATTTTAAAGAATGAGTGCCAAAATGGCGAAAATGTCGATTATCCATAAGGCAAGGCCAATTTCGCGGATTTTTCCAGTGGCAATGTGCACAGCGGTCCAGCTGAGGAAGCCCCAGATAATGCCTTGCGTGATTGAGTAAGTAAAGGGAATTAGCACCATTGCAAAAAATGCAGGAAATGCCTCGCCCAGATTCCCCCAATTGATTTTAACAACGGGTTTCATCATAAAAACGCCAACAAGAACCAGCGCCGGAGCCGTGGCAATGGAGGGAATGGCGCTTAAAAGTGGAGATAGGAAAAGGAACGGAAGAAACAAAATCGCGCCTGCAATCGCGGTAAGGCCTGTTTTTCCGCCTTGTTCAATGCCCACGGCCGATTCAATGTAAGCAGTGCCTGGACTGCTGCCGACCAGTCCCGCAATGGTTGTTGAAAAAGCATCAGTGATCAGCGAACGTTTGATATTTTTCGGTTCGCCGCTTTCGTCGAGCAGGTTAGCAGCCTCGGCCAGGCCCACAAATGTGGAAAGACTGTCGAACATATCCGTAAATACAAATGCGAGAATAATGGGAGCGAGGCTCCATTTGAGGGAATTGACCAGATCCAGTTGAAATAGCAGGCTAAAATCCGGCTCGGACACGAGGTTGCCAATCGTAATAACCGTTTCTGGTCCGCCCCACCACCGTCCGATCGGCCACGCGAGCAGGCTCGTGAGCACAATGCCAATGAGAATGCTGCCTTTTACATTTCTGATCAGCAGCACGACGGTGATTAAAAGTCCGGCCGCGAAAGTCAGAGAAGACGCATTGAGTTTGCCCAGGCCGACCATTGTTGCGGGATGCGCCACGATAAATTTGGCATTGGCAAAACCGATTAATGTGATAAAAAGCCCTATTCCTGCTGCAATCGCAAACCGCAACGATTTTGGAATCGCCTTGACAATGTATGCCCTGACATTAAAAAATGACAAAAACAGGAAAAAGACGCCCGACCAGAACACAGTTCCTAACGCAACCTGCCAGCTCAATTTTTCTGTAAAAACGGCTGTGAATGTGAAGAACGCATTGAGCCCCATTCCCGGTGCAACCAAAATTGGATTGTTGGCATACAAGCCCATCATCATGCTGCTGAAAAAAGCGACCAATATCGTGGCCGTGAGCACAGCCGAAAATGGCATTCCGGTTTGGCTCAGAATGGAGGGATTGACGACAATAATGTAGGCAGTGGCAAGAAACGAAGAAACTCCGGCAAGGATTTCTGTGGAAAATGAAGTGTTGTTCTTCTTTAATTCAGCAGCGGAAAACATGGCGAATCGGTTTATTTCAAAGATATTGATATTTTTACCAATGTATCAATTATCATCCGGCAGCATGAACAATATTGTAATTCGAGAGGCAGTGCCACAAGATCTTCCAACACTGCTCGATTTCGAACAGCAGCTCATCAGTGCAGAGCGGCCCCTCGATGTGACAATGCGAACACAACATTTTCATTATTATGACATTGGTAAAATGATCACAGACCCGGAGGCCGCCGTGGTTGTGGCAGAGCTCGACGGCCGGCTGATCGCCAGTGGCCATGCCGTAATCCGGGAAGCCAAGGCCTATAACCGGTTTGATAAATATGCGTTTCTGGGTTTCCAATTCACAGTTCCGGATCAGCGTGGAAAAGGGGTTAACCAGTTAATACTCAACGCGCTGGTTGAATGGGCAAAACTCAAACAGCTGGACGAAGTAAGATTGCAGGTCTACGACGAAAATGTGCCCGCCGTTGCTGCCTACGAAAAGGTGGGTTTTAAAAAGATATTAACCGAAATGCGTTTGACAGTTCCATTTTAATATTACAAAATGGAAGCGTTTTCACAGCCGTTTTTCTCTCATGCCGAACCGGTTTTATCTGTTGCCAATGTCGGCGAAACGGTTAAATACTGGCAGGAAGTTTTGGGATTTCCCAACCAGTGGACCTGGGGTGACCCGCCCAGTTACGGCGGTGTTTCGTGGCACGGCGCATTCATTCAATTTTCTTTAAAATCAGAAGCGTCGGTTGCAGCGCAAAGCCAATCCATCTGGATCAGGGTCAGGCACATTGAAATGCTTTATCAAATGCATCAGGAGCAAAATGCAGACATCATGGTGCCGCTTGCAAGACAAGCCTATGGTTTTTCGGAATATGTTGTAAAAGACAACAATGGACACTTCATCACTTTTGCCGCGCCCGCGTCGGAGCAAAAAGACTTTTCTGAAACGCTTCCCGAAAACGTTAAGATCTCACTGAAAAAGCCAACCGTCGAGCAGTATCGCAAACTGTTTCAGGCTGTTGGGTGGAAAACTTCCGCAACGGATGCCATGTTAGAAGCTCAGCTCAATTCCCTGCAAGCCGCCATAACCGCAGAAGTTTCCGAAACCGGCGAAGTAATCGGCTGTGCTCTCCTGATCGGAGACGGATTCAGTTTCTATTATGTAAAAGACGTCATGGTGCATCCGGATTGGCAGAAAAAGCACATTGGAACCGCTATGATGCAGGAACTAACGCAATGGCTCGACACCCATGCGGCAGACAAAGCGCTCGTGGGTTTGTTTACAGGTGAGCCATTAGCGCCGTTTTATCAGCAATTCCAATTTAACCCTGCTTTCGGCATGATACGCATCATTGACCGGCATCACCAGCCTATGCCGTAATCTTCACCGTGATTACTCGACCCGCCCCAAAAGCTTTTATGTTGCCAATCGAAATAAATAGCATTGATCGGACCGCTCGTTCTGGGTTGATAATAGAGTTTGTAACCCATTCTTGAAAGTTCCTTGCGCGACCAGTCTGGCATGGATTGGTTGAGAATCAAGCCACCTGGCTCTTTTTCGTGGGCACCGAAACTGGCATACATTTGCAATGTTTTGAAGCTCGGCGCTTCGGTCGCTTCCTGGACAGTCATGCCAAATTCAACAACATTTAAAAAGAATTGAAGCAGCAACTGATCTTGTTCGTCGCCCGCTTGCTTGGCGAAGGAAAGGATGGGTTTGCCATCTTTCAACGCGAGGCTTGGCGTCAATGTTACCCGCGGACGCTTTCCTGGCTCCACCACATTGAAAGGATTTTCTTTGGCATCAAGCACAAACGATTGCATGCGCTGGCTTAAACCGACGCCCGTATTTCCAGCAATGCAAGCAGGCACCCAGCCTCCGCTTGGTGTGATGCTGACCACCCAGCCCTCTTCATCAGCGGCCTCCACCGAGGTCGTTCCGGCGGTGAATTCTTCCATGTATTTTTCATCGAGCCCATGCGCATTCCGGTTTAATGAGGCATTGAAATTTCCCCACGTTTTGATCTGGTCTGCATATGGATTTTTCTTGCCTTCAAAAGGGTAGGGATCGCCCGGAAGTGTTTTTGCATCATTACTTTCCCAATTGATCTGCTTAATCCGCTCCTTCGCATATTCCTTCGACAGCAAACCTTTCATCGGCTCCTCAGGCGCGAATGCAGGATCACCATAATAAAAGTCGCGGTCGGCAAAAGCCAGGTTCATGGTTTGATACAGCGTATGCACATAGCGCGACGAGTTGTAACCCATGCCTTTCAGATCAAAGTTTTCGAGCATATTCAATGTCTGCAAAAGCACAGGTCCCTGCGTCCATTGCTGCATTTTATAGACATCAATTCCTCGGTATGAAGTCATGAGCGGTTCCTCAATTTTGACTTTCCAAGTCGCCAAATCCTGTTCGGTGATCAAGCCGCCCTGTTCCTGCGTTGCGCGCGCGATTTCCTTTGCGATGTCGCCTTTGTAGAAGCGCTCGTAAGCTGCATAGATTGCCTCTTTTCTGTTTTTTCCCTTTTTCAAAGCCTGCTGTTCTGCGTCAACCAGCTTTTGAAGCGTTGCCAGCAAGTCTTTCTGAACGAATATTTCACCCGCATCCGGCGCCTCGCGTTTTGATCCCAAATGAGGCAAAAAGACTTTTGTAGAGTAAGGCCATTTCTTAATCTCAGCTTTGTCGCGTTCAATCGCATTCGCCGTTTGTGCTTCAATCGGGTAACCCTCAGCAAGTTGCATAGCAGGAGCAAGCACATCTTTCAGCGACATTGAACCGTACTCGGCCAGCATGGTCATCAAACCGCCGGCAGTTCCCGGCGTTGTAGCCGCCAGCGGGCCATATTCGGGCGGATATTTCATGCCCTTGTTTTTGAAAAAATCAGCCGTCGCACCCGTTGGGGCCACACCCATTGCGTTGATGGCGATCACCTTTTTTGTTTTGGGATTGTAAATCAAAGCCTGCGTTTCGCCGCCCCAACTGAGCACATCCCACATGGTGCAAGTGGCAGCAAGCATTGCGCAGGAAGCGTCAATGGCATTTCCGCCCTTGCTAAAAATCATTGCACCAGCCGTTGCCGCCAGCGGCTTGCCCGTTATCCCGATCCAATGTTTTGCATGCAAAGGAGGTTTCTGGGTCGTAACCGGAAAGTTATTGAATGATTGTCCAATCGCAGCAGTCCCAAATACGGCCAGGATGAGCGATTTGAATAGGAGATGTATTTTCATGAAAGTTATTGGTTTAGGAAATCATATTCCTAAATATAAACAAAAAACAAAGCAGGGACAATGACAAGACACAATGCACGCCATTCGCTCCGTCCGCAATTGCTATGTTTTACACCCCTGACCGATTTACACAAACAATGCACTTTCGCAGTCATTTGAAAACAAAAATCCCGGAGCAACGCCGCATCGAGCTTATCGCCTGATGCATCGTTGTCCGGGATCTGTTCATTGGTAATCGATTGCTGATGAAGTGTATATTACTGCTAATTGAAATGCTGATTAAAATAATGATCCCTGCATGTAATCGCCTGCCGGCATTCCAAGCAAAGGGAACTGGGCAATCTGTTCGTATTTTGATCCATTGACCAGGGATCTTCTGAGAAGCACCATGTTTGTGGCAGGAAACGTAGCCAGAAACTCCCGGTAGAGCCAATCCAATGTCGCCTTCGCCACTTGCAGGGCGCTCATATTCCTTGCGACGGTGAAATGTGGATCTTCACAAAAATGATATTCTCCCGGCGCCCACTGTTTTACATGCGAACCAACTTCGGTCTTTAATTTCTTCGTCAACTCAATAATCTGCTGAGACGCTTGTGATTCAAGGTCTACGTAGAATGTGCCGCGTTCATATTTGTTGAATTTGGTCAGCGAAATGTCAAAGGGCGATACATGGCGCGCAACCTTTTCAATGCCTTGTAAAATCCGGTCAACTTTGTTTTCGTGGATCGTGCATTGAAATAGCATCAGATGCGGAACGAGATTCGCGGCGTAAGAACAGCCATAATTGTCCTCAAAATAGCGCTTAACGTTGTGAATCAATGCCTCGGTAACGGGATCACATGAAAATACCAACATATATTCATACATGTGGTGCCTGATGCTGGCCAGTGTATTCCAATGGTTGTTGTTAATGTGAACGCTTTTCATTTTGATGTTGATGAAGTGTAACTCTGATGTAAAAATAATATTGTTATTTTAAATATCAAATATTTGACACTAAAAATATCTGAAATATTTTTGGTAACGTGTTGACAGGAGTTGCATTGAACACGGCGAACGCCAATTTATGCCCTTACGAGCTGCTGACGGCGCCTGGCTTTGTAGTAGAATGAACAAGCAATGCTTGATTATTTGCGATAGCGCTTTTTGAAGTCTGACGGATTTTCTTTTTCCAGACTTTTGAAGAGTTTATTGAAATAGGAAAGACTTTCAAAACCGACCGCGAAGCACGTTTCGGAAACCGTTTTATCTTGCAGAAGGAGGTTTTTTGCCTGATTAATGCGATAAACGTTTACAAAATCGGTGAAGGTCATTTTGGTATTTTTCTTAAAAAAACGGCAGAATGCGGCGGTCGTCAGGTTAACCTGTTCAGCGATGAAATTCACATCCGGCCGCTGATCGAAATGGGTTTCTACATATTTATAAATCAACTCCATCCGCTGCTGCTCTTTTTGCAAGGATTTGTTGCCGGCAGGCTTGTGGTTAAGCAGGCTAAATTCATCGGAAACAGCCAGCAATCGCAAGATTTGCAGCAAAAGCATCAACTGGTCAAAGTGATCCAGATCGGGAAGTTGCTTCAACTTTTGGGCCACAATGTCTTTTGTTTTTCCCGAAAAACTCAGTCCGAAATGGGCGTTTTCGAAAAGTTTTTTGACCGCCGTAAATTCAGGAAGATTAAGAAAATCTTTGCCCAAAAAATCCTCTTTCATCTGGACGATAACCTGCTCGCAGGAAGTCCGAACTCCGTAATCAAAGTTCAGATGCGGAATATTTGGCCCGATAAAAACCAGATCGCTACCTTCATAAACGGATGTATGATCGCCCACATGCCGCGTCCCGCTGGTGCCTTCGACGTAAACAATCTCATATTCAGGATGAAAGTGCCACAAAAAAGTGTCGTTAAGTCCCGGCGTCAGCAGCACTTTAAACGAGCTTCCAAGGTTTGGAACAACTTCTTCGCGGATAATTTTCATAAGTGAATGTAATGCTATTGACAAAAAGTTACAATCGATCTGATTATAATGTCAATAGAGAGCAAATGTTGGCTAATCGAACGGTGGAAGCGGATGCTCACGTATAATAGCTTTGTTCTATTAATTCACGCTAAATTATTATTTATATGGAACAACATACCATGGCACCCACGCAGGCGCATAAGGACATTCCCGGCAACCCATCGACGGCCAAATCGAGCAATGTGAAGCTGAATGACCGAAGCAACGGAAAACCGCTCGGCTTAATGACTGAGGAAGATTGGGACTTTTGGATTCAAAATGGTTACATCGTTATCAAAAATGCCGTTCCCAAAGAACAGGTAAAACGACTCGCAGACTTTTTATGGGAGTTTGAGGAAAAAGATCCGAACGATCCCGAAACGTGGTATGCGCCGCCGCGAGCCGAAATGCGAATGAAAGAATTGACGAACACGGGCATGGTGGAGGTTTATAATCACCAATATATGTGGGATAACCGCCAGTTTCCAAAGGTTCATCAGGCTTTTGCAGACATTTGGGGCACGGAAAAGCTTTGGGTTACCATTGACCGGGCAAACCTGAATTTGCCTTTACGTCCAGGATTTGATTACAAAGGGTTCATTCACTGGGACTATGATCCGGAAACCAAACCGCAAAATGTTCAGGGTGTTTTGGCTCTTGCCGATCAGGACGATGAAAATATGGGTGGATTTCAATGCATTCCGGAGCTGTTCAGAACCTATGACAGTTGGAAGCTCACCCAGCCGGAGGATAGGAATCATTTTCAGCCGGATACAACTGGTTTTGAGTTGGTTAAAGTTAAAATGAATGCTGGTGACCTGCTCATTTTCAATAGTTTGCAACCGCACGGCATCAGGCCGAACAAGAGCAAGGACAAGGTGCGTCTTGCGCAATATATTTCTATGATGCCAGCCCAGGAAGACGATGAGCAACTGCGGCAATGGCGCATCAATTCATGGCGCGAAAGGCAGGCTCCCGAGGGTTACGCCTTTCCGGGCGATCCAAGGAATTGGGAAAAAACGAAATATGAAACAGCGGAACTTTCACCGCTTGGAAGGAAATTGCTCGGCCTGGACCGCTGGTAACGAGCGAGTTGGCATTCAATATGAAAGCGGTTCGTCAGCTGATCCTTGCTTTCTGTCAGTTGATGCAAGCTTTATAGCGATTAATCATTTTGCGGGTTAAAATCGTGATGCAGAAATAACATTTTTGCATTGCCATGAAATACTTATCGCTCGTTATCCTGCTCGTTTGCATTCCCGCTTACGGTCAATCGGAATGGACATTAACAACTGAAAAAGAGGGCATTAAGGTGTTCTCCAAAGTTGTTAGTGATTCAAAGATCAAGGCGTTGCGGGCTGAATGTGAGATGGAGGCGACTGCTTCCGAAGTTGTTGCTTTGCTGCTGGACGTCGGTGCAGCCGAAAAGTGGGTTTGTCATACGAAGCAATGTAACCTGGTTCGCAAGATTTCACCGACTGAACTCTATTATTACGCCGAAGTTTCATTGCCCTGGCCACTTGAAAATCGTGATTTTGTGGCGCATATGCAGGTTTCAGAAGATCCTGCAACGCATATTGTAACCGTCAATGCACCTGCTGTTCCAGGCATTGTCGCGTCAAAAAAAGGAAAAGTGCGCGTTAAGCATTCCTACAACGTCTGGACAATCATTCCCATCGGCAAAAATCATGTCGAGCTCATTTACACATTACAAGTCGATCCAGGCGGGATGATTCCAGCCTGGATCGTCAACTCATTCGCCAGCCAGGGCCCAATTATCAGTTTCACCAATATGCGAAAGGAGCTGGCAACAGGGAAATATCGCGGGCGCTAGGTTTGGCACCAGTAAGTTTTGAATGGGGAAAAAGTTAGTTTTTAACGAATTTTGAAGAATGCATGGTGCCGTCCTTATCCCTGACCTGGATCACATAAATGCCTGTGCTCAAATTTTTGACGTTAATTACATTTTCTTTCAAAGTTTCCAAGTCGCCATTGTTAGCTTCGTAAACGATCTTTCCCGATTTGTTGACAATTTTCATATTAGATAATTGGCTAGCCTTCGACACATCGATCGTCAGCCAATCAACAACAGGATTCGGATGAAATGCGATGGCAAAGTCATTTTTTATCTGGATGTGTCTTATTCGACTATATGCGAAACTTCCATCATTGTCGACCATACGCAAGCGATAATAATGGTCGCCCTCTAACGGATGCTCATGTACGTACGCGTATGTTTGTTCGATCTTGCTTTCGCCGTTAGATTTCACCTCGCCCAAAGAAATCCAGGTCTTGCCGTCGACACTATACTGTATTTCAAAAAAATCGCTGTTAGCCTCGTAAGACGTGCTCCAAGCCAAGGCGACATCATTCTCTCTTGATGAAATCACAAAATCCACAAGTGTAACTGGCAACGCACTGCCGGATGATGTTGCGGTGATGAAACTAACGCTAGACCAATCACGTGTTTCATGGACGTTGTTAAGAATTTTATCCACCGTGCTTTTGTCTGTCGGAATTTGATACACCAAATTGGATCCCGCAACGGCCATTTGCAGCAAGTCTTCAGCGTTACCATTCAATTCTCCATCTAAATAAGTGATAAGCATTTTACCTTTAAATGAGAGAGGATTAGCAAGTTGGTAAACACGATTTATACTGCCGGTTGGTTTGCCCGCAACTGGCAACGCTGAATGATTTATCTCGTTATTATTAAGATTAGTCGGTTCTGTCGGGGTTAGCGACAGGGCGCTAACTGTAACCGTTGTTCCCGGCGATATAAAAAAGCTATTATCACTCGTTTTTAGTTGCGCAAAAGCTGTAAAAGTATTTAACGAGCATCCTATTAGCATTGCAGAAATCTGTTTTGCGTTCATGAAGAGGTCTTATTGATTGGTTGAACAAGCGTGAAAAACATCACAGTTTCTGTAATAATCTGCCATTGAAATGGGCTGTTGAATTCGAAGTTTCCAGATGAATGCCGTTGGTGTTAGATTTTCCCGCGACGAGTACGACATCGCCTTGTTTTAATTCACAGTCAGTCGTTATGAAGGACGTATGATGTAGAACCACTTTGGATCTAAAATCAAAAACAATGTCTGTATTCACGCCGTTACGCAATCTCACCAGTTTTAACGAAGGCTGATATATCAAATCTGGATCCGCATGAACCCATTCAACCATCGCGTCAAAATGATAGATGCCATCTACAGGGGCAGTAAAGCTGTTAGTTGCAGCGTCGTAAGCATTACCTAAATTATAGGCCACGTTTCCAAAATTGACAGTAATATAAGTTAATCCGCTAGTGGAATTAATGCTCCCACCACCATTGATCCCGAGTTCGGAAAACGCGATCATATTTACCGCTGGATCTTGCCATGATGCATTGCCATTAGCATCTGACGTTAAGAGTTTTCCTTGTGCTGGAGATTGTCCATTTCCTGCTATCTTAATTTTTCCGTTAACATTTAATGCTAGCCCGTTTGCGCTGGACGCGTGAACGCCTATGCCGTTGGTGCTGATTCCTGATACTCCTGTGCCTGAATCGGTAGAGCCACGTACAGCGACCTTCTCAGATGATCCTGCTATGGCAATGGCATCAGGCGAGCTACTCGTATTTTCAACAAAGAACAAAGCTCCCCCGCTGCTGCCCGTCTGGCTGAACGGGAGGTTTAATCTTGTCCCTATCAACCGCCATAACGGATTGTCTACATTGCCTGAGTTGTAGTAAAAACCCTCCGGGCCCATTTGAATGTTGGTGTTGTAGACAAGTAGTGCATTCGCTGGATTAGGCACAGTAAATTTGTCTGTCATGGATTGCAAAGCCACTTTTGGTAACAGGACTCCTTTGTTTGAACTATTTACATCCAGGACCGAGCTTGGGTCAGGTGTTTTTGTATTAATTCCGACACTTTGTGCCTGAATTTGGTGACAAAGACAGAAGAAAATCAGTGTGGTTAGTAAAATTTTCATGATTCTTATTTTGATTTTTAATTGTTAGTATTCTATGGCCAAGTGTCCGTTAAAGTGCGCATCTGCGTCAAATGTTGCCAGAGCAACTTGCTGTCCGTATGATCTTGCGATTACATTGACAACGTCCCCGACAAATAGCTCGCAGTCAATCGCAATATGCGATGTATGAAAGTCACTGGCTGACCATGCGCGATGCTCAGAAAGTTCTGTTGTGACACCATTTCTAATTCTGACAAGCTTATTTGTCGGCCCGTAATAGTTATCTGAATCGGCGATCTTCCATCTGACCATTGCATCAAAATGATATATTCCGTTCTTCGGGGCAATATAGGAACTGTGCGGAGACATGTTTGCTTCATTGTAGTTAGTCCCTACGTCATATTTTTGATTGGCAAACGCAATTTTCACAAAGCTACTTTCAGACATATTTTGATTTCCTCCTCCTAAGACCCCGTCTGCTAAAAAACCGTTAAAAATGTTATCGAACTCGTTAATGGGAGTTTGCCAGGAAGCATTGCCCGATCCGTCTGACGTAAGCACCTTGCCAAGTCCTGGTTGCGAGGTCCCGCCCGTAATTTTAATCTTTCCATCAACTTTTAAAGCGGTGTTGCTAGGTGAGGATGCAAAAATGCCTGTTCCAGTTCCTTCGCTAACACCTGAAATCGCTGTTCCATTGGAAGAGATTCCCGCGACTGCTTCGCCGAAACCAGCAAAGCCTCCAATCGATGCTGCTGTGGAAATGGAAGAAATGTTTGTCACGGATACAAGTGGCCCTGTGCTCACCGTTGACTGCGTAAATGGGAGTTTCAAGTTCTCCTCAATATTCTTCCAAAAAGGACTAGCCACTGTCCCAATGTTGAAATAGAAGCCTGACTTTTCTAGGAGTCCTTCATTAGTATTGAATAACAGCAGTCCTCTCTGCGGATTCGGGATAGTCCCTGCATCGGTTGTTGATTGCAGAAAAATCCTCGGCAGCAACACGCCTTTACTGGCGGCCTGAACATCAAGAACCGCGCTTGGATCGGGGTAATATGTATTTATGCCTACATTCCCGACTGTTTGTGCAAAAAGCTCGTGATGGAACCAAAAAAGGATAAAAAGTAGAATGTTTTTTTTCATAGCATAGATAGAAGGTTATGAATGAGATTGCACTGTTGTTGGTGTGTGCTTCGCTAAAATTGCGCAGATAATGCTTTACAATGCATTCCATTGTGCCTGGTGTAGGTTTCAATTATTTTAAGGCAAAAGCGGAGCAGGTTTTGATCCATCAGTCATCATCGGCGTCCTCGTTTCTTAAAATCCCCACACCTTTTTTCCCGCACATTCAAGTAACTTTTAAACCACAATGGACTTTTGGTTTTGTTAATTATTTTGCCATAAACATGCTTGATATTTTGCAGTTCAGTCGCGGGAAGCTTGGAATGATAGGGATGGGAGTGTTGTTGATTGCGTCGGTTTTTCTGGCGGGTTACACGGATAATCAGACGATTGACGCCAATAAGAAGGATTCTCTTGAACTTGGTTCTTTCGTAGAGGCTGGGTTTCCGTATATCTCTACGTCCGTCGATGCGCGTAAGCTTGGGCCTGCGTTTCCGCAGGATAATATGGCTGCCCGGACGCTGGCATTGCAGCTTGGAGATGAGGCATATGCGTGTTTTGACACGGATTTGTTGCGCTGGTCGGTGGCCTGGACGGGAAAATTCCTGCCAATGGTCCTGATGGCGCAGGTTTCCTACAAAGATTTTTTTAACAAAAATAATAAGATTGCCTCGCTCACTGGCGATGCCAAAATGGCAACGGGCTTGTATCCGGGCTGGACCTTGCAAAAGCCTTTTACAGGTGATTTGTCCAAAATTAATGAAATAAGACAGCCGACCTGGGCGCCTATGCCAGCCGATCAGGGTCGCTGGAAAGGCGTTTACGTTTATGGAAATCAGGCTGTGCTGAGTTATTCGGTGGGCGCTGCTGATGTTGCAGAATTGCCCGGAAGCGCCAAATTCGAAGATCAGGTGGCTTTTAAAAGAACATTTAAGATTGAAAATATTTCAAAAGATATCTTCCTTACATTGGCGGAGGTCAGGAATGCTGTGGGAAGTGAGGCGCGTGGAAAGTTTGCATACATTTATCAGGGTGCAAATAAAGACACCGTAACAGCGGTCGCCATTGTGGGAAATGGCGGTTTGAAACTGCAACCTGAGGTCACTGCAAATCAATTTCTTACCGTGAAGGTTCCTGCTGGCGGTCGGTCTGTTACCGAAACCGTTGTGATTTGGAAAGGTCCATCGCGGTTGAAAAAGTCATTTGAAAATTATTGCAAAAAAGCCAGGATCACCATTCCCGATTACAAAAAAGGCGGCCCTGCATTTTGGAAAGAAACGGTCGCTACGAAGGGGAAACTTTCGCCGGACACAGCCGCATTTGTGACGGATCAACTGACACTTCCGCTGCCTAATCCGTGGAAACGCAATGTGCGGGTTGCTGATGTTGCCTTTTTTAAAGATGGCCGCGCGAGTGTGGTTACATTCGAGGGGGACGTTTGGATGATCGAAGGGATTGATAAAAACCTTCAAAATCTCAAATGGACGCGTTTTGCATCGGGTTTTCATGAGCCTATGAGCATTGAAATCTTGAATGAGGCGGTTTATATTTTTGGGAGAGAAGGGATTGTCAAGCTGCACGACATAAATAAGGATGGCGTGGCGGATTTCTACGAAAATTTCTCCAATGTGATGGAACAGTCGCCGGAATCCAGGGAATGGGCTGCTGATATGGTGACTGCGCCGGATCAAAGTTTTTACATTGCCAAAGGCGGCAGTCTGGACAATGGGCCGGGCATGACTTCCAAAACAGGAAAAGGTTTTAGGTCTGGGTCAAGCCAGAATGGGGCAATCCTGAAAATAAGTCGAGACGGGTTAAGTGCGGAGGTGATTGCAACCGGACTAAGAGGCCCATATCTCGGCATGCATCCTGAAAAAGGCATACTCACAGCCTCGGATCAGCAGGGGAATTTTGTGCCTTCAACGCCTATTTATATTATAAAAAAAGGCGATTATTATGGCGTACAACCCACAGCGCACCGCTCGGACAACCCGCCGATTGCGCCTCCGCTGACCTGGATTCCGCACAGAGTCGACCGTTCCGCGATCAGCCAGGCATGGATTACTGGAAACAAAATGGGCCCTTTGAACGGGAATCTGATCCATTTTTCATTTGGCAGACCCGGTTTGTTCCGGGTTTTGATTGACAGCTCGTCCACAGTGACGCAAGGCGGCGTTTCCGCGATCCATGCGGACTATCCAGCGCCAACTTCGAAAGGCATTGTAAGTCCAGTGGATGGGCAACTTTACGTTGCAGGGTTCAATTTGTGGGGCTCAACATCAACCGGAATCAGTGCATTGCTGCGGCTGCGTTACACCGGAAAGCCCAGTTACATGCCCAACCAATTCAAAGCCGGAAAGCAAGGCATTGTGTTGGGTTTTGATGCGCCGCTTGACCCTGCATTGGCCGCAAATCCCGCTAATTTTGCTGTAAAGAGATGGAATTATCAGCGTACAGAAGAATATGGTTCCGGCCATTTTAAAATGGATGGCTCCACTGGCGAGGAAACGATGTCGGTCGCAGCATCTTATTTGTCTTTGGATCGCAAAACGCTGCTTTTACTGGTTCCGGAAATGGCTGAGGTGATGCAAATGGAAGTTTCTTACAACATTGCCGCGGCTGACGGC
Source organism: Dyadobacter sp. CY326 (assembly GCF_021390515.1). Classification (GTDB taxonomy): domain Bacteria; phylum Bacteroidota; class Bacteroidia; order Cytophagales; family Spirosomataceae; genus Dyadobacter. The sequence goes on along the minus strand of NZ_JAJUXI010000007.1, from coordinate 62,559 downwards.
AAGAAAATTAATGACAGCTTTTGGTTTACCGTTAACAAAGCGGAGGATATTGATTTGAAACCTTACGGCTTTGCTGGTGTTGATCTGGCACTTTTATCGGTCAAAAAACCAGAAACTGTCGCCGTTGCGGCCAAGGAAGAGCCGGCTTCCGTAGACCGTGGCAGTGCAATTTTTGAAAAGATGGCATGCGCTGGCTGCCATTCCGCCGGACTGAAAACAGACGGAATGTATGGGCCTCCGTTCCAAAATCTGTATGGCGGCAAACGCGTTTTTGAAGACGGCACCACCGCAATAGCAGACGAAAAATACATTCGCGAATCCATCTTAAAACCAGGCGACAAAATTGTAAAAGGTTACAATGAAGAAATGCCTTCTTTTGTGGGAATTTTGACAGATTCAGACATTGAATCAGTTACAATGTACATTAAATCGCTGCGTAAAAAGTAGCCGCTGCGGCACGGGTATAATTGTTTTGAGACAGATAAATAAGCATTTTATCTCAATCGCTCTATGCCCTCAGTTCCATTGAATGTTAATTCCAAAGTCATCATCCTCGCAGGCGCCACGGGCGAGCTTGGAAATCATATCGCCAGTTTCCTGTGTGCGCGGGGCGCTGATGTCCGCGCGCTCGTACGCAAAGGCGGTTCAGGAGAAGGAATTCCTGCTTTACGAAACCTGGGCGCGCAGGTTATTGAAGTCGATTACAGCAATGCGGCGGCTTTGAAAGATGCGTGCTCGGGCGGAACCTGTGTTGTAAGCGCATTGTCGGGACTTCGTGAAGTGATCCTCGGCGCACAAACACAGCTGCTTAATGCGGCGGTGGGAGCGGGCGTTCCGCGTTTTATTCCATCTGATTTCTCTATTGATTTTACCAAATTGACGCCTGGCAGCAATCGTAATCTGGATCTTCGGCGGGAATTTCATAACATTCTCAATGCGGCTCCCATCTCCGCGACATCAGTTTTGAACGGAATGTTTACCGATTTGCTGACTGGGCAGGCGCCTGTTGTTTTATCGCCGATCAAGCGCGTAATGTATTGGGGCAATGCGGATCAGCCCATGGATTTTACCACCATTCGCGACACAGCTGCCTTCACTGCCTTGGCTGCACTGGACGATTCGACGCCAAGATATTTAAGAATTGCGGGAGAGGTCGCCACCATTCGTGACCTGCAAAGAGCTGCCAGTGAAGCGACTGGCGAAAAGTTTGGGACTTTAAGAGCAGGAAGTCTGGGTTTTCTGGCGACGATGATCAAAATAACCCGCACATTGGCGCCACAAAAAGATGTGGTTTTCCCGCCTTGGCAAGGCATGCAATATTTGCATAACATGCTCACTGGCAAGCCAAAACTTGATCCGTTGGATAATGACCGTTATCCGGAAATGCGCTGGACGCCGATTCGTGAAGTGCTCGCCACGAAAAATCAAGCGTGAACCGGCTCGGCTATTTGCGTCTGATTGCCAGGTGTGTCCCATGCACGAGCGGGATGATCTGATAATTTTTTGTATTGCTTATGGAATCAAACGTGGCCTTCGTTTCATGGTCAAAAAAGAGATATCGGGTTTCATTTGGGTCAAATGCGATCGACAAGCGGGCATATCTTTGAAAAGGCGTATGAAGCTCCGAAAACATGGTGATTGGCGGTGGTAAATAGATCCTGGCATTGGCCGGGACGTGCTTTTTGAGGTCATTTGCAATTTCACACGCGCGGTCTTTGTCGGGATTAATCAGGCGATAGACCATTGCCGAAAATAAGCAAACCGAAATCACAATCATCACAAACTGTGGCAGCCGTTCCGATTTTTGAAACAATGCAAGCAGCATTGGCACAGCGCAAGCAGCGAAAAAAAGTCCGACGAATGGCAGGGCAGGCATTAAATAATAATCGCCTTGCTTGACGCTCGCCATCATAGGAAGTAAAATGGAAATCGTGATCAGAAACGCCAGTTGCGCTGCCCGCCTGACGCTTTGCGAAAATTGAATGTCAATTTTTGAAAGTTTGTTGGTAACGAAAAGCCCGGTTACCAGCAGTAAGTGCGGAATGATGTTTTTTATCAAAAGCTTCGGTAAATAAAAATGAGCAGTCCAGTCACCACTTACTTTTTCACGCTTTTTGAGTAAAGCCATCAGGATTTGCCCTTGAAAATAGTTGCTAATTAACAGTTTTGCAGGCGGATACAACAAGATGAGCCCGGCAAGCAGGAGAAATGAACACCCGACAATTGCCAGTCCGGTTAACCCTTTTCGCCAGTTGCGTCGCTCGTAAATAATGGTGTAAATCAGCGGAAATGCGAGAGGAAAAAGGCCAACGGGTCCTTTGGTCAGACAAGCTAAGACGATCATGATGCCTGCCAAAATCCAGTAAGCGGCACGAAAACGGTTTTGGGTAAAAGCTTTTAATTGAAAATAACAGGCGGCTAGACAGAAAACGGCCATTGTCGTGTCCAGCAAGTTGTTAGGGACGCTCCACCATACGATTCTCAGTCCGTACCAAAGAAAAACGGGCAGCCAAGACTGGTTTTTTATTGCAATGTCATTTCTGAAAAGAACTTTCCAAATTGTGGAAATGAGAAAAACACTTGCAAAAAGTATGATCGCATTGTAGAGGTTTTCGACGGCTGGCGAGTCTCCGAAAATTCGAAATAACAACGATTGCATGCCAAACATTAGTGGTGGATGCTCGCAAAAAAAGGAACATAAGTTGTTGTGAGTCAGCCAGAACGAATCAGCGAAGTGTGGTTGCCAGAAGCTGCCCTGCCCAAGCGCCATATTTCGCGCAATAGAAGCATACGCCAACCCGTCGACAAACAGGACGTTGTCAAATGATCGGGGGACGAATGTCATTGCGATGAAGCAGACAGTCAGAATCCAACCCAGGCCGGGCAAACTCAGCAATGATTGCCGAATGGAGTTGTGAAGTGCTGTCATTGTACGTTTTTGCCGTAAAAATCAAATAAAATACATTAGAATTGTCACCATCGGGTATTAATAATGTATTGTTTTATCAATCGGCGCAGATCCGGCGTCTAACGGTAATGCTAAGTTTCAATCTCCGTCAATGTCAAAATCGAATAACACATTTAACCTAAATCCATCGCTTGACCGTGTCGACGGCCGTGCGAAAGTGACGGGCTCGGCCACGTATTCCGCAGAATATGATTTTGAAAATTTAGCATATGCCGTGCTGATAACGAGCACGATAGCCAAAGGGTCGATCACGAACATTGATGCGAAACGGGCCGAGAATGCACGCGGCGTTTTGGCTGTGATCAGCCATTTGAATTCGCCGGGTGTGCCGGGTTATGGACCCGCGAAACAGCCTGCGGAGCGTGCACCCATGGGCACCGCATTCCGCGTTTTTCATGATAATCTCATTTATTTCAATGGTCAGCCGATTGCGATGGTCGTGGCCAATACATTCGAACAGGCCGTGCACGCCGCGTCGCTTGTGAAGGTCACGTATGCAGCGGAGGCGCATCAGACCGATTTCGAACAAAATCTTGCAAAAGCCATTATTCCAACAGGAGTTCAGCGCAACAAGAATTCGCCTTTTCAGGATTACCAGCGCGGTGAGCCCGCCGTTATCGACAATGCTGAGGTCAAGATTGCTGCGACTTACACCATTCCCACGCAGCATCATCAGCCCATTGAGCCGCATGCAATCGTTGCAATCTGGGAGGGCGCCGACAAGTTGACGGTTTATGATAAAAATCAAGGCGTCAAATCTGCTCAGGGAAATCTGGCGCAGGCTTTCCAGATCCCTCGTGAAAATGTGCGTGTAAATGCGCAGTTTATCGGCGGCGCTTTCGGCTCGGGAATCCGCGTCTGGCCGCATACAATTGCGGCCGCATTGGCCGCTAAAAAGCTCAGTAGGCCGGTTAAGCTCGTTTTGAGCCGGGAAATGATGTTTACTTCCGTCGGTTACAGACCTTATACAATTCAAAATGTCTCCATCGGAGCCACGGCTGCGGGAAAGCTTTCGGCCATTATCCATGAAGGCACAGGGCAAACGTCTGCTTATGAAGAACATTTGGAAAGGACAATTCTGGCTTCCCGGTCCTTATATGCGTGCCCCAATGTTGCAACAAAATACAGACTCCTGAGCCTGGATGTTAACACGCCCACGTGGATGCGCGGGCCAGGAGACGCCACGGGCATGTTTGCGCTGGAATCGGCTGTGGATGAGCTAGCTTATGCATTGAAAATGGATCCGCTGCAAGTTCGTTTGCTCAATTACGCCGACACCGATCCCGAGAGGAATCTGCCTTTTTCCGCCAAGCATTTGAAAGAATGTTACGAACTGGGAGCTGAAAAATTTGGCTGGAAAAAGCGGGCAAAAGAGCCTGCTTCGATGCGGAAGGACGGCAAATTGATTGGTTACGGAATGGCTTCAAGTTTGTATGGTTTTCACCGCCACCCTAGCCAGGCCAGGGGTATGATGCTTTCCGATGGCAATGTTGTCATACAAAGCGCGACGATGGATATCGGCCCCGGGACAGCCACAGCCATGACGCAGATTGCCGCGGAAGTTTTGGAAATCGCTCCTGCAAAAATCCGTTTCGAGCTGGGCGATTCAAGCCTGCCCGATGCGCCGGGTCAAAACGGTTCATCGACCATTCCGAGTGTTGGCTCGGCGGTGCATGTGGCCTGTCAGTCTTTGAAGAAAAAGCTTGCGGAACTCGCCGAGTCCATGCCTGCCGGTGCCTCTAAAACACATGCTGATATTTTAAAATACCATCATTTACCAAAAATTGAGGTTACTGAAGAGTCGAAATCTGGCCCTGAGCGGGATCAGTATTCAATGTATTCTTTTGGGTGCCATTTTGTGGAAGTGCAGGTGAGCCCTGCGACGGGAGAGGTGCGGGTGAGCAGGGTGGTGACTTGTGCGGATGTTGGGAAGATCACTAATTACAAAACTGCACGCAGCCAGTCGATAGGCGGCATCATTGGCGGAATCGGTATGGCGCTTATGGAAGCATCCGTGATGGATCACCGTTACGGGCGGTATGTGACCAATGATTTTGCCAATTATCACATTCCCGTGCACACGGATGTCCCGCAAATCGAGGTCATCTACATTGACAAGCCTGATATGCGGGTAAATCCGATTGGTGCAAAAGGTCTGGGTGAAATCGCGATCGTGGGTGTGGCTGCTGCCATTGCGAATGCAGTGTTTCATGCCACAGGAAAACGCGTGCGCGAATTGCCTATTACGGTCGATAAACTGGTTTGAGTCAAATCATTACCAAGGACTAATGCCTGTTTCGGGTGCATTGTCATCGCTATAAAACTGGCCGGTTGGCCCATCATGTTCCAAAACAGCCGCTTTCACAACTCTTGCTGCTGCATCAGGCACCGTGCCGGGGCCGGAATGATGGTTGAAATCGGTGGCCGTGTAACCCGGATCAACTGCATTCACCTTGAATGCTGTGTCGCGCAGATCGTGGGCGAGCACAATGGTGTATGCATTGAGCGCAGCTTTGGAAGCAACATATGCAGCTGGTTTTGCATTAAAATATATCCAGGATGGATCAGTGTGCAACGCCAGTGAACCCAGGCCCGAAGTGACATTGACAATCCTTGGCTGCTCCGCCTCTTTCAGCAAATCGATAAATGCCTGCGTTACCGCAATCACTCCAAATACATTGGTTTCAAAAACCTGCTTGAAGATGCGGGGATCGGTTTCCAATGAGTTCTGCATGGTGCCGCTAATGCCTGCGTTATTGATCAGCACATCGAGCACTTTTGTTTTCTGACCAAGCACTTCGCGGGCGGCTTTGATGGACTCAATGTTGTCCACATCAATTGCGATGGCCTCCACTTCGGTCAGTCCTTCCGCATGTAACTGGTCAACTGCCTGCTGTCCTTTCTCAATGCTGCGGCTTCCCAAATACACGTAAAATCCTTGCTGTAATAATTGTCTGGCTGTTTCAAAGCCGATGCTTTTATTCGCTCCTGTAATCAATACTGTTTTCATCTTTTCGATTGTTTTTTATAACAGTACAAATGTATAGCCAGCAGGCCGCCCGGATGTGACACATCGAGCTGTATCAATGGTACATTTCGCGGATGCTGGTGCGATAATCGGCTGGCGTGATCCCGGTTTCACGTTTAAAGAAGCGGTTGAAATAAGAGGCATCCGAAAAACCGAGGTCGTAGGCGATTTCTTTCAGGGAATCTTCGGTGTGGAAAAGCATGCGGCGCGATTCCAGAACAATCCGGTCGTGAATGTGCTTAATGGCTGGCTTGCCACTTTGAATTTTGACCACATCGCTCAAATGCCCCGCAGAAATGTTGAGTAAGGAAGCATAATCGCTCACCTCGCGCAGCTCGCGGAAGCATTCATTGATTTTGGTCTGATATTTTTTTACCAAAAGCTGATCCTGCGAAGTCTGGATTTCAGTAAACTGCTCTGTATACAAGCGGCTCAAATAAGTTAGCAACACAGTAAGATAAGCACCGAGCATTCGCTGCTGCCAGGGGCTGGGATTGTGATATTCTGCATTGATCTTGGCAAGCATATCCTCCACAAATGTCACGTCATCCGCATTCAGATACAGCTTATGGCCGTTGTAAGGATTTTCGATCAAAGGCAGATTTCGCAGCGAAGCATTTTCCTGAAACGATAAAAATTCAGGCGTGAAGGCAATGGCTGTGCTCCAAAGCAATTTTGATTCCTCTTTTACAATGATCTGGTTGGGACTTGTAAACGCAATCGTGTTGGCTTCCAGCGTGAATGGAGCCATGTCAATCCATTGCCGGTTGCCTGCTTTTCTGATGAATGCGATCAAGTAATGATCCTTTCGATGCGGCACAAGCAGATCTGACCGGTGCGGCAAAGCCCCTTCCAAATGATACAATCTGAAATATTTGTTGCCAGTCGCCGGGTCGGGTTCTAAGGGATAAAGTGGTAAGCGTTGATTGTGGTTAAGCAGCTGCATTTTCCTGGATTAACATTTTAAAGCAGGATAAAGATACGATCGGAAATGATGAATCCGACGCGCGCAGCAGCATTACATAGGTGTGCAAGTGTGAACTTAAAATTTAATGCTTTTAATGCTGCTATATGCGAAAGTTTGATCTTTGTCAACCATTTTCAAGCGATAGTAACTGTTTCCTTTGGCAGGTTTCGCATCGCTGAATGCGTAGTTGGTCAGGCTTTGGCTTGCGCCTGTTGCGGATTTTTCCCCGATGCTTTTCCAGTCTTTTGCATTCGTGCTGCGTTGAATGTAAAAGCGGTCCGCATTCACTTCCTGGCTCGTGCTCCATTTTAATTTTGCAGCAGTTCCTTGTTTAGCGACGGCAAACGAGGCGATGGTCACCGGCAGCGGGCCGGATGCAAGCAGCGGTGAAACTTTGTTTAAATCTGCATTCTGGTTGCCAATGGCGATTTCATCCACATACATGGTCCGAGAGTTGATTCCTTCGGTGGATTTGGTAGACCAGTCCCATTTGTAAATTCCTATTTTGAAGTAAGGGAACATCGCATCATTATAGGAATTTGGCTGATTTAATCTGCTTAGCACCTGCTTTTTATCTTTCCAAACCTCAATAATTCCCGTGTTATCATAAGCCCACTTAATGTGAAAAACCCAGTCATGCCACGTTTCTTTGTCAACCGGGCCAAGATCCAGTCTGGTAAAGGAAAAGTCGTGGTTGGTGATCCGCTTGGCGTCGCTGCGAATTTCCAAAACGAATCGATCGTTCAGTACGCCAAGGAACAGCGGAGCGCTTCGCCATGATTCGCCTTCTTTCAGGTCGGGCAGTGAATTCCATTGCACAATGCTTTCTTCAATGGATTCTTTTACAAACGAAGAAGGAAAGTAAACGGAGAATCCATACCAGCCTTCCTTATTCATATTCGGAGCCTGGCCCAGCTCTGCACGGTGATCGTTGGGCGTGTCCTGTCTTTGCAACTCAACTTTCATCGAGCTTGTTCCTGCTCTTTTTATTGATTTGTTGAGTGTGATCGACCACGGGCAGCACGTTGAATTTTCGTACCAGTTTCCAATTTCCTGATCAAAATGATAACTGACCAGTAAAGAAGAGTCTTCGCCTATGCCCAATGCGCTGCGAGCTGGGGAGGCTGTGTTTTGGCTGGCGGCTAAATCTTGCTCCGCTATTTCGAGCACATCCAGATTTTTACAGCCAAACATCAAACCGCAAAACAAAACAATTGATAATAGACTTCTTACATGCAACCAGTGTTGAGGGATCATATTGTAGAATTATTGAGAAGGTAAATACCGTTGATATGAGTAAAATTTCATCAATAATATAAATAGTTTCGATCATTCAAACGTATATGCTATAATAATTCGATAAAAATGTAGAATAAATATGTCGAACTAATGGCTATGATATTTAATTAGCTGATAATCAACACACCATGAAAAAGTCCCAACCAGAAAACTGATTGGGACTTATAAGATGATTTTTAAAATTTATACAGAGGAACCGTAAACCGTTACCTATCTGCCTTTACCAAGCAGGATAACCTGGATCGTGAGCCAGATCAAATATAGATCTGTGGTCAGACTGTAAGTGTTTAAATAAAGAATGTCGTATCTCAGTCTGTGCAGGTTTTCAGTCGAGTTGGTCGCATAACCCACCTTAATCTGGCCAATCGACGTAATGCCCGGTCGGATGGTCAATGCTTTTTGGAAATCGTGACTGGCTTCCTGCATCAGCATTTCGACATCATATTTGTGCAGCGGGCGTGGGCCTACCACAGACATTTCGCCTTTTAAGACATTCAGAAACTGGGGAAGTTCGTCCAGACGGCTGCGTCGTAATACGTTGCCGATTGGCGTCATGCGTGGGTCATTGGCGCCTTGGGAATGTTTCAATCCAAACTTGTGCGCGTCCATGCGCATGGTGCGGAATTTGATAATTTTGAATGTTTCGCCCCATCTGCCGGTGCGTTCCTGAACAAAGAACACGGTTCCTTTGGAGGACAATTTTACGGCAAGCATAATCAAAAGAAAGACGGGAAAACCCAGGATCATGATGATGGACGAGAAGATCAAATCAAAAGCGCGTTTGGCAAATTGCTCGCTTGGACTCGAAAGTGGTTTCGTATCCACGCTGATAATGGGGTAACTCTCATTGGGTTCGAAATTGATCTTTTTCGCAGCATAACCATGAAAGTCGGGGATTAATCTAACCTGCGTTTTCTTGCGTTCAGCCAGTCTGATCACACTTTCCACCTGATCGCTGTTCATTTCGGATAAGCAGCAATAAATGTAATCGAGGCGCTCGCTTTCCATAAAATTTTCCAGATTCGCCAGCTGCGGCGTTTCGGATGTCATTTCAAAAATGCCGCAGAAATGATAGCCCGACTTCGCGCGGTTTTGATAAAAATGACTTACAGAAGCACTCAAATCACCCTTCCCGACAACTGCGTATCGTTTGAGGTTATAGCCTGACCGCAAAATGATTTGCGTTGTCAGCACAATGAGCAGGTGAGCAATCAGACACAGACCGATGAATATTTCGGCCGATGTAAAGATCAGCTTCTGGTCGAAACCAACATATGCATTGCTTGCATTTAGGAGCGCCTGCATCAGCAGCAAATGCACACATATTGCAATGAATAGTTTGGCAAAATGTTGATAACTGCTGTAAGACGGCTGGTTGAATTTGTACGGCCCGATGAAGTAAATGCAGATGATCCAGAGCAGGTTACTGCTTAGAAGCAGGTTCAAATACAGGTGGTCGGAGCTTAGCTTGGGAACGCCGGCGAGAAACCAGTAAGCCAAAGCAAAGGACAAATTGAGCAGCAAGAGGTCCACCCAAAGATAGACCTTGGAGAGGTTTAATAAAGAACTGTGTTTCATACTGTTGAGCTTCTAATCTGATGGAGGGTTTAGCACTGTTAATGCGACGGGTTTTGTAATGCGAGAGAATTCATTGAGTATTAAATTTGAATTAGTTGTATTAACGGGAGTCGCTTTGCAGCATACGCCTGAACCTGGTCACAATTCTGGTGCGCAGGCCGGGTTTTGAATGATCCCGCTTTTTGGTGTAAAGCAACTCAGGTGCGCTGTCCATCGACGTTTGCACGTTTTTGGGAGCAGCCTGCCATGCAGCAGTTTCGCTGATGTAATGTTCGGGCAGCTTGATTCCATAATTGCTCCGCTCAAAGCCGATGTTGCTAACTAAATTGACATTGGGAACGACGGCAATCCCATTGTGCTGAAAAAGAGTGTATTGCCACTGGTAATCCCAGGACCGTTTTGTAAGCTGCTCATAAACCTGGTCAAAGCGATCGTGCCAGTATTTTACGGTGTCCGTGTCGCCAAACAGCCCTTTCAATGTCTGTTTGTTTTTCATTTCGGGCAGCTGTTCCATCCAAAAGTCATATTTGCTCCAAGCGCGTTTCCACGTTGCCCAGCCCCAGACGTGCCCGATCAGGCTGAAAGAATGATCGGCTTGGTTGGTTTCACTGCATTCTTCCCAGCAAGTCCCGGAAACATGCATGACATGGGCGTCGGCCTCATATTTATCAAGCATTGTCTTGCAAAAAGTGAAAAACGACGGATGCGGGAGCAAATCATCCTGTAAAATGACAAGCTTTTCACAGGTCTCAAAAGCCCAGGTGATCGCAGAAGAGACACCGATGGCCCAACCCATGTGAGCCGTAGGATACCATCTTTCAACCATGCATTCCCAGTTGATCTGGGCGTCTGCCATTAGGCATCTGCATGTTTCAACGAGGTCAGCGTCACCAAGTTTGCCTTCTTTGGGCGCATCCGAAAAAATATAAAGTTTAGCAGGTTTTATATTTCTGATCTGTTCAAATACATGATATGTTGTTTCGGGCCGGTTGTGTACAATCAGCAATACTGGAATGTCAAACAATACTTTATTCATTCGGAAATTTTAAACGGTGTGTTGGGGTAAAAACTGTCTGGTGCATTTTGACGCATCTAAGATAGAAGCCGAAAAAAAAACACCTGATGGTTTTGGGTCAAAGTTTGACAAGTTTGGGGTGATCCTATTCTTATCGGGGGTCTTATGTTATCAATAATGTTCGTTTTAATCAATTGACTTTTATTCAAAATTGTTTTGTCATCCAATTTACTAAAAACTGAAAATCAGTTAATTATTTGCGATGAAAACGTGCTTATACAAATAGTACTACATCTTTTTAAGAAATACATTTGAAATTTATCAATCTGAAAGAAAACCCTCTTCAAAATAATTGCTTCTTAAAATTTTCACGACAGTGAATCTAAAAACCTTTGAAATATTGCACTATTGGAAGCAAAAAATAGGCTCAAATTAGAATTGAAAAACTATTTTTATATGACGACAGACTAGTAGTTTTGTGTAGCGTAGAAATACTTTTTGAATGCTAAATTTGACCTTGTAGCTCGAAAACATTGCCCCCAAATGATGCAAGTTACACCCTGATAATTGGCGGGATTACCCCAAAAATTATCAGGGTGTTTCGTTAATGAATTAACATTGTATCGTATTTCAAGAACGACATTTTGAAATGTGACACTTTAACGTTTATTCAACCTCTTTCCTCTATCAGTATGAAAACAGAAAATATGGTTTTCAGCAACCTTCTTATTAATAAATCCAGTTATCCGGATTGTCAACGTTCGGTTAATCAAATCCAATCCTGAATCCAGTTTAACCTCAATCATTATTACAATTAATTTTATGAAAATTTTAGCTATCGCTTCCGCAGGCGGTCATTGGGTTCAGTTATTACGATTGAAGCCGGCATTTGAAGGTCATGAATTGATTTTTGCGTCTACCAAAAAAAGTTTTGCCGATACTGTAAAAGGATATAAGTTTTACAGTATCCCGGACGCAAGCAGATGGAATAAGTTGAAGCTTGTTTATTCGCTTTTATGCGTTCTCAAATTGATCTTCGTTCTAAGACCTAATATTATTATCACAACCGGCGCTGCACCTGGTTTAATGGGCATTATTGCCGGCAAACTAATTGGTGCGAAAACGGTCTGGGTTGACAGCATTGCCAATGTTGAGAACTTGTCAATGAGCGGCAAAATCGCCGCTTCCATTGCCGACCGAAGCTACACGCAATGGCCGGATTTATCTAATTCAAAAATTACATTTAGCGGAAGCGTATTATCATGATATTTATCACAGTAGGAACACAAGGCCCATTTGATCGTTTAATTTCAATAATGGACGATTTGGCGCAGGAATTACCAGAAATCCCTTTTGTAGCGCAAATTTCTGAAAGCACTTACAAGGTTAAGCATATGAAACATTTTGAATTCATAGGGCCAACCGAGTTTGACAAATATTTTTCGTCTGCAAAAATAATTGTTAGTCACGCAGGAATGGGAACAATCATTTCTGCATTGGAATACAATAAGCCAATCATTATTTTTCCAAAACTTGCGAGTTTAGGCGAACACAGAAATGAGCATCAGCTGGCAACTGCGAGGAGACTTGAAAGATTAAATTATTTGCACGTTGCTTACGACAGAGAAGTTTTAAGAGAAAAAATATTAAGCATGCTGAGCGGGGAATTAAATACATTGCACAGCGTAGGAAGATATGCATCCTCTGAATTAATTGGGTCATTGCAGAACTTCATTTCAATTTAAATTTCAATATATTTTAGCCGCAAACTAAACACATTGTATTTCGATAAACTTAATTCGTGTTTGAAGCATTTTATCGTCTTCTATTTTAATAACCATAGTAAACGTAATGAAAGCCAATCGTGATTTGAGTAAGTGCAATTTGATTTTAATTTGTGGCCTTTTAATATTTGCTGCCGGTTGTAAAATGACTGACATTGACGGCCAGGGCGATGTTGCAATGGATCCGGACATCATTTATCCGCTAGACAGTTTCGTCATTGCGCACCACAATTTTGATAATCAAATTGCTAAATGGTACGAAACGAGCCTTGCTAATTCCTGGTCTGCGCAAACGAGTGATTCTGTAAAGCGTACGGGCGCAAAGTCTGTGCGTTTTGAATTGCGCAGACAAGATGCGGCCTTTGAATTTCGTTCGCAGCTGGGCCGCGCACCTAACCAGAATAAAGAAGGCTGGTTTGGTTTTTCACTTTATTTCCCGGCAGCTTTCACCAGAGATTCACTTGAAGAAAGCATTGTGGAGTGGCAGGAGCTGCCCGACTTTTCGGAGGGCGAAAAATGGCGGAGTGCTCCGTTGTTTTTGGGCGTTATGAATGACCGGTTTGTGCTGGAAGTAAGGACGGACAGCAATCGTGTCACCCAACAATACAATGACAATTTTACACGCGTAGACCTTGGGCCCGTGCAAAAGGATCGCTGGCTCGATTGGGTTTTCCACATCAAGTGGGCTTTCGATAACACAGGCATTGTGGAAGTCTGGAATCAAAATAAGCTCGTTTTCAGTAGGATAGGGAAGGGCAACCGATATAACGACGCGACTTACCCTTACTTCAAAATCGGCATCAATAAATGGGACTGGAAGAAAAGCGGCAACGGTATGGTCAATAGCAGAGTCGTTTTTGCGGATGAAGTGACCGTTGGCAATGCGAAGGCCAGTTACAAGGACGTTTATCCAGGCCGGTAAAAAACTTTTATGCACCAGTTATTTTGAAGGGCTAGTCTGCTTAGACTATGCTCTTTTTTTGTTAATGTGCTGGTGATGAAGCGAATGAATTCAGTCGTCCATGTGGGATTGTAGTTGTAATCCGCATTTAGTCAGCAATACTAAATAACAAATGCCCCGGATCATAAAGCACTTACGCTGTGATCCGGGGCATTTTAATTGAGCGCCACTTGTGAGGTGGCGCCAGATTATATCAACCGATTGCTGTCTGTAAATCAGCCTTTTGCGTGCTGAAATCACTCTTGAAAAACGATGAGTGCCACAGTTCAAGGGAAAGCAGGATGAATAATTGCTTCTTGTAATCCCTCTTCATTGTCCTGTGCTGGTGAATCATATCCTTAATGTAAGGCGTGTTGAAATACTTGCGGCTCAGCGAGTCAGAACTATCCACTAACGACAACAACGAATCCGAAAGCTCTGTCTTAAACCAGTCACCAACAGGCGTTTCAAAACCACGTTTCTTCCTGTGAATGATGGACTTAGGCAACCATTCCTCAGATGCTTTTTTATGAATGTATTTCCCTGTTTGTCCTTTTAGTTTCAAGCCAATAGGAACAGTTTCGAGGAAGTTTACAAGGTCGATGTCAAGATAAGGCACGCGATTTTCTATGGAGTTGGCCATGGTCAGCTTGTCATTGAAGAGCAGCAAATTATCCGGAAGCATGGTTCTGGTGTCCAGGAAAAGCAGTTTTGACAACGAATCAGCATCTTTGTCCGTGCGGTCAAAAGCCTTTTTAAACAGGAATTTTTGATCCACACCAATTTGATCTTGCAGTCCTGTTTGATAAAGCTTGCTTTTCAAATCAGGCGTAAACAGCGTGTAAATGGCAATAAAGCGGTCCAGTTCTTCTTTGAATTTGGCTGAATAAATGCCTCTGTCAATCGTGCTGTTATTTGGAAACAATGTAGACGCAAGCGATAATGGCAACATGGAGAGCAGCTTACGGTAATCCGAAATAAACTTTTCTCCCTTGTAACGCTTGTAACCAGCCATTGGCTCGTCCGCTCCCTGTCCGCTCAAAACGACTTTCACGTGCTTTGAAGCAAGATTTGACAAGTAAAATAGTGCAGGAATCGTCGGCTCTGCAATGGGCTCTTCGGTGTGGTAAAACGACTTATAGAAGTAATTCATATAAGTGTCTTTTTCCATGTAAATTTCATGGTGCTCCGAATTGATCAGCTGCGACGTGATTCTTGCATCGTCAAGCTCATTGTAATTTCCTTTGCCTTCAAAACCAACGGTGAATGTCTTGATTTGATAAGCAGATTTCTCTGACATAAGCTTGCCCAGAACAGCTGAATCCAGACCGCCGCTTAACAACAAACCAACCGGCACATCGCTTAGCAATTGACGCTCAACAGACTGATCCAGAAGCCTTCTGTATTCAACGAGCGCATCCTGCTCGGTCATGGTGTTGTCGATTTTCTGAACCTTCGGCCAGTAATCCGTTTGCTTTACATTGCCTCCAAGCGTGAATTCGAGATACGATGCCGCTTCCAGTTTTTTGATGCCTTTATATAGCGTTTGCGGTGCTGGATTGTAGCGGAAGGTAAGGAATGAATTTAACGAATTTTCATCAATTTCCTTTTTGTATTCCGGGTTGTTTAGGATCACTTTTATTTCTGAACTGAATAGCAATTTGTTGCCATTCAAATAATAATAAAGTGGTTTTGTTCCAAACCAGTCACGCACTAAATATATCTTTCCATTTCTGCGATCGAAAAAAGAGAAAGCGAAAATACCATTGAAATCTTTTACGCCTTCGATGCCGAATTCTCTCAAATAATAAAGAATTGTTTCCGTGTCAGACTGGCCTTTGAAGCTTACATCTGATATGCGTTGCCTTAATTGTTTGTGGTTATATATTTCACCATTGAACGTGATGCAATAGTTGCCGCAATCGGTAAACATAGGTTGACTTCCTGCTTCTGACAAGTCAAGAATGGAAAGTCTGGTATGACCGAAATAGATGCGATCGTTACCAACTTCAATGTCGATAAGGGCCTGCGAATCAGGGCCTCTATGGCTGATCAAATCAATGCTTTGATTTGTCAATTTACAATTTACACTTCCTGCAATTCCACACATAGGATTGTGATTTAGTAATGAGGTTAAAAAATAAGATCTATAAAAGCGATGTAAGAAGGCGTTTGATTTCCTTTTACACCGTCAACATTTGCTTATAAACGGATTCGAGCTTAGGAATAACTGAATTTGAATAATATGGGGTCACCATTTGTCGGGATTTTCTGCCCATTGCATCAATCAGATCTGGATTATTAATAAAAGCTTTAATGCTGCTCAAAATCGCTTCTGAATCACCGGGCTTGACCAAAAAACCATTAACATTACTGGTTAATATTTCACTAATTCCGCCGACAGATGTGGAAATGATTGGCATGCTGTGACTCATTGCTTCCAAAATTGAAATTGGCAAACCTTCATTGTAAGATGGCAGAATGTACACATCACTTTTTTGCAGCAATGCTTTTTTATCTTCTCCCGAAATCCATCCTTTAAACTTGACAATGTTTTCTAATTGATACTCTTTTATGAATGCTTCCAATTTCTTGGTTTCCCCGTTTCCACCAATGGTTAGTTCCAACTTATCGTTGAAGTATTCTTTGTTATTTTTAATGACTTCCAGCAGATCGAAAATTCCTTTCCGCTCACCGATGAATCCCAGGAATAATAGTCGCAGGTGTTGTGATCTTTCTTTTGGCAATGACGAATCGGCTGGATCAATAATATTTTCGAGAACTATGATGTTTTTCAGTTTGAAATTAGCTTCAAAGAATGTTTTCCACTGCTTTGAGAGGCATATTACAAGATCGATATTTCTGAAAAATATTTGAATCAGCTTTCTGGTCAACGGGTTTGCATTGTTATAAAATATGTGAAAGTCAGAGCCGTGGCTGTGATAGATTAGTTTTTTGCCAAACAATTTCCCGACCAAAAAAACAAGAAACTTCCGGTAGAAGCTGCCGTAATGTGCACCGTGAATGTGCACAATTTTTATCTCTGAATCCGTCAACAACTTGCCGCTCAGTTTGATAAGACTCAATGCGAAATAAAATACATTGCTGATCTTGCTGATTTGCAGGTTGTATGTCGCAACAAACTTGAAATCCGAAAAATGATTAGAATAGGTTGACAGCACACTGGATATTCCTCCAAGTGGTGGCTGAAAGCCTTCTCCTACGGTCAATATTTGTCTGGATATGGTCTTGGAAATCATTGTAATTAGCTGCTGTTATTAATTCAAAATAGGGAGGGATTTGTCTGCTTCTCGTCTTTCAAGCAATGTTGCTTACACTTTTCTGGCAACATCCGCATTAGCAAGGTTGATATATGCTTTCATCAGAACTTCATACATAACCGGGCTCGCTTTGAAAAGTTTCAATGCGTAACGATGCTTCAATTTGATCGCTCTTTTGAACATATATTGATAATAATCAACCAGATTTTCACTCGCCTGTTTGTATTCTGCAAGATATTTTTGACGCCCTGAAATGAAAATTAAATTGATCAATGAAATGTTGGTGATCAGATCAAAATATTTTGCCTCATCCAGAATTTCCGGCAGACTTTGCTCGCAGGTTTGGACCATTTGTTTAGAGAAACTCACTGTGTCCATGTATTTCGTGCTGAACTTGGTCATGCTAACCGAGTTCTCTCTCACGATGTAATTGTATTTCACCTGATCATCGAAAACGATCTTGTTAGCTTGGTTCAAAGCCTTGAAATTGTAAAACGTGTCCTCATACATGCTGCCTTCGAACTTAATGCTTCGGGCGATTTCAGCAGTGAAAATCCGGTCATTTGCACTGTGCGAAAAGTCTTTGGTAAGCAATGCTGTTATGGCACCAGCGCGGTCATATATTTTGGTTTTGCCTGTTCCGTAAAACATTTCGACTTTGTGTGGAAATATTTTGCGCGTTCCGCAAATCGAAATGTCAGCCGTATGTCTGATCGCATTGTCGATCAGCAGTTCGTACATGTCAGCTTCAAGCGTGTCGTCGCAGTCCACAAATCCAATGTATTTGCCAACGGCAATGCCCAATCCTGTGTTGCGGGCACTGGAAACACCCTGATTGTTTTGATGCACAACCAAAACCCGGTTGTCCTGCCGCGCGATGCGGTCGCAGATTGAGCCGCATTCGTCGGTCGATCCATCATTGACCAAAATCAGCTCAAAATCGGTGAACCGCTGTTTCAAAATCGACTCGATGCATGAGTCAATGTAAGCCTGCTTGTTGTAGACGGGAACAATGATCGAGAGAAGGGGCATGTTGATATTGAAGCTCATAATTAGTTAACTGTTACAGTGCTTTTCGGCAGTTATTGGGTTATTTTGATGTTTTTGGCAGATCTTGGAAGCGCCTTCAAGGCTAAATAATACATGTATATTTTTGCAGGAACCAGCAATTTCGTGGCGCCGAGTTCAGTCACTACTTTTTTGATCAATGCTGTTTTTTCGGCAATTGAAAATGAAGTTGATAGCAGCAGCGTTGAGCAGATCCATCTGAGTTTGGTGAATTCCGAGGTCGGTTCGGTGATGCCGTTGCTTTTGAAAAATTGCGTAACCCACTGCATGTAAGCCAAATTGGATTTGAGCTTGCGCTGCACGATTCCCTTGTCTTTGAAATCGGAGGAAATGTTGATGCCGCTGTCTCTGAAATAAACTGTGGATTCCGGGAGCGTGACAATTCCGTTTTTGCGTCCGAATGCAATCCAGGTTGCGTCGTCGGAACACCAGGCGAGATCAAAGTTTATAAAACCCGTCTCCGTATATATTTTTCTTGAAAAGATATATTCTACGACCGTGCTGTTGATTTCCCGATTGATTCTTTTGGAAAAGAAATCGTTAACAGCCAATTGTTTAGGAAAAGGATTGCAAGTCTGGATCACCTGGCCGAATCGGTTAATGATCCTGATGTCGAAATGAAATAAATCGACGTTTTCCTGCTTGCCAAGTCCTTCAAAAAATCGCTCAACACAGTCCGCGCCCATCACATCGTCGTCCGAAAACAGCCAGATCCAGCTTTCGTCCTGGGTCAAATCAATGCAGCGTTTCCATTGGCTCACCAGGTCCTTTCCGCCTGCATTGGTTTCAAACTTCCTGTAAGTCATCGGAATGCGCGTTTCAAATTCCTTTACAATGCTGTAAAGATCCTGCGGGCTGTTGTCGTCTCCGATATAGAGATGAAATTGCTGACAAGTCTGCGCAGCGATTGACACGAGTGCTTCCCGAAGAAATTCGGCCTTATATGCCGGAATAACGATTGCTAATTTCTCTTTCATGACAAGGCAGGTTGCAGGATTTCATTTTCAGCAACAGCTTGTTGTTGAACTATATAATATTGCTGGCTCTCATACAGATATTGATATATGTAGAGCACAAATACATTGGTAATCATAAAATTGATCGAGTAAACGGCGTCGGACGTGAGGCTCGTTACCAGCAGAAGCAGCGTATAATATTTGAGATAATAATAGTTTTCAGGCACCCGCATCCTGAATGATTTGATGAAAATGGAGATATAGGCGAGCACGGCGAAAATGCCAAACATCACATACACACCAATGATGCCTACATCCGAGAGGTAAAATCCGTACACATCTTCGAGGTAAGTCGTAAATGCTCCATAGGAAGACGTGTTGTTCGGGAGGCCATTTCCGAAGATCCGGGACAGCCAGTTTGGTGAAAAATCGTTGATAAAATAATCACCAGCAATCACACGAATGTATTTGTCTCCCTCCGAAACAGTCTCTTTCTGCGTCTCAGCCAATCCTTTGTAAATGTCGGAACCCTGCAAATAAATCAGTCCAACCACAAAAACCACGACCATTCCGAGCTTCATGGCAAGCGATGCTTTTCTGCCGTAATGATACACGATGATCACAGCTAAAAGGCCGATCGACTGCCGGGTAACTTGTAACAATGTGACACCCACGCCCATCAGCACAAATCCAATGTAAAACCACTTGTAGGCGTTTTTTTCAAGGCTTTTATTCAATGCGATGAAGAACGCGAGAAAGAAAGCGCCTGCGCCTGGAAACAGGATGCGCACAATGCCGCGGTCTTCAACGAATTCTTCTCTGAAACCGAAATAAACCGTGTCGCTATGCAGGAATTGAAAGAGATAAAGCACAATGTAAGCCACACCAAAAACCATGACGACTCGCTCCAACATGGCGATCGGATACTTTTGGTGCAACAGATAAAAGAACGAAAACCAGATCAGATAGGGGATGGAGCTCACGCTGTAACTAAATGCCTGATTCCATGAAATATACGCCATCAAAATCGAGAACAGGACCGAAAAGCAAAGCACCTGCACAGGGAAAATAAAGCCACCAGCTTTGCGGAAAAACTGCGGAATGGAAATCAGGATCGTTCCCAGCACAAATGCATAGCTCAGATTTTTGAGCACACCCGAGTTAGCGATTTTGGCTGAGAAATAGTTCAGCGAAAATAGCACCAGCAGGAAGATGAAAATGTAATGGTAATATTTAAAATTGTTCATGATCTCAGTCCGGATTGCTCAGGCTAAATGCTTGTTAAGTTCCAATGCAACTTGATTTTCGATAACGGGCTCAATTGCTCTTGGCGAACTTTTTGATTGGAAAAATGTCTCTCTGATTTTCAGAAATGGCTTTTCAATGATTTCTGTAAAGATGATCCCCGCCGCAAGCGAAAGTCCGATATAACAAGCAGCGTAAAGCAGCCATTGCGGAACGCTCGTAAATGGCGTCGCGATGCCCGCTTTTTTGAATGCCAAAAGCAGATATACATTCACAGGCACATGCCACAAGTAAATGCAATATGAATTTTGACCGATAAAAGAAATAGTGCGATTGTTGAAAATGGCAACGTGTTCTTTTTTGTAAAGCGCAGCCATCAGCAACACGCCGAAGCAAGCCGCATTGGTTGAAAGAAACACAACCGACACAATGTTGTATTCCCAGTAAGGCAAAAGGAAATTCAGCGATAATAACAGAGCGGCAACAGGCAGCATCCATTTCTGATGCGTGCTGATAAAACTTCCAAGCGCCTCTTTTCTGTAATTTAACAGGTAAGATAAGATGACGCCCAGCAGCAAAGAATCCAGCCTGAAATGCGTTTTGCCAAAATGCATCAGAAAGTCATACTGCGGATGCTGAATGTTAGCTGCCAACCTGAAAGCGATTCCTGAAATCAGCAAGGTCAGGTAAGTGATCACCAGCGTCTTTAAAGTAAGCTTTTTGAATCTGATGCAGATCAAAAACATGGCAGTCAGCAAAAAATAGAAACCTTCTTCAACATCCAGCGACCAAGTGTGCGCCCATCTTCCGCCCAGATAATTGTGCACGAAAAACAGATCTTTCAGATAAGCAGCATTGGCAAAGCTGAAATCGCTTTTCAAGAACGTGCGTTCCAGAATGAAAGTAATGAGCAACAATGCGATAAAACTCGGGTAAATTTTGAATCCGCGGCGAATCAGAAATCTTGCAGCGTCGATCTTGCCGCTTAAATGATGCTCTTTGAAAAGTAGGCCTGAAACCAGAAATCCGCTGAGCACAAAAAACAGATCCACGCCGATCCAGCCACCCGTGTTGATCACATAAAACCCGAATCCAACCAGCTTCTTGATCATCGGATCGGACTTGGCAGAAACCAATGGATACAAGTGATTCAGGATGACAAGCAGCACTGCGCACGCCCGGATGAAATCAAGCGTGTTGTTTCTGACAAAGCCGCTGGCAGGATTCTGGTTTAAGGTCTTATTCATTGGAAAAACAATCGGGGGCGTTAATGATTTTGCTTAGCTTCTGTTTCAATTTCGGGCAGCGATCCTTCTGGGTCGGTCATTGTCAAACTCGCCTTTCCAGCCATCGCGATATGCATTGAAGTGGAAGTTGATGCGCTTGTATTTGTAATCGTCGTAAAGAATGATGGCTTTTGAATCAGACAAGAATGATCTGGTCAGCATCAGCAGCATTCTGTATTTAGTCGATTTCGATTGGTTGAAAACATATTTTTTCTTGATCCAGGTCATGTTTCGCATGCCGTAATAGCGAATCCAGAGCTTGTCGAATGGCGTGCGGTAATTGACCTTGTGCAGGAATGTTTTGCGCTCGCCACTCGCAGTTGCGTTTTCCAAATGATAGATTTTCGCTTTCACGCTGACCTGCACACGGCTAACCTGATTCAAGCGAAGACAATATTCAACATCGTCATTATGGATGAAAAACTCTCTTTTTGGCAAACCAACCTGCTTAATCGCACTTGAATGCACCATTAACCCAACAAACGAGGCGAAATCGACCAGGATATCACCGTCGTTTTTCTCATTGATCGGCGTGTAAATGGATGAAGAACCCTGTGAGAAATCAAAGCATCCGCGGTGGCGTGTGTCAATGTTTCCTTCGCGGTCCACAACGAGCGGCGCGAGGCAAAGCACGTCATCCGAAGTGCGTGATGCGAGCATGTTTTCAAGGCAATCCTTGTCTGCCACGCAGTCATCATCCATCACCCAAATCCACTCATAACCTTGCTCGTAAGCTTCTTTGATGCCTGTGTAAAATCCGCCGGCACCGCCAAGATTATTCTGGTTAACCAATATCAAATCATTCTGCTCAGCCAGCCACGAGTCCGTGCCATCCGAGCTGCCATTGTTGACCACCACGATTGCATCGGGACGGACAGTCTGCTGGCGCAAGGCGTTGATACAGCCTTTAAGCAATTCTAATCGGTTGAATGTTACTACAACTGCTGCAATGTTATTCATCAGGCTTTCAGATAAGTGTAATTTTTACGGAAAATGAGTTCGACGTTGTCGGCCAGTGAGGTGAACACAGGGACAATTTTCTTCTCCACTGCAATGTGGCAAATCACGCCGATGCCGGTTGCCAGCACCATTTGCACCATCACAATGAGGTCGGCCGCTCCTGCCATGCCAATGTTGTCGTAGACCAGGCCAAGCGCAGAAAATACAATCGTGTGAACCAGATAAATCGAGTAGGAAGCGTCACCCAAAAGCAACATTTGACGGTTGCCCCACAGGCCTTTAAGTTTCGCATTGGTTTCCAAAAACACACAACCAAAAACAAGCAGAATGCTCGGAATGCCAAAATAGAACAGTCTTGCAAAGGTCACGCGGCCACTCAAAACCTCGTCCATTTCCGAAACCCTTCCGTAGCCAAACGTGATCAAAAGCACGAAGCAAACAAGGCTCGTTACAAGAGAAGCAGCCGCAAGATTTGAAGAGATCTTTTTGTTTCTCAAAACCCACCCCATTAATGCGCCCACACCGAATTCAAGAATGATCGGGTGCGTGATGAAATTGATAATCACCTGATTAGACGGCATCAGCTGACCCAGGCCAACAAGCGCAATAAGCATCGCTGTCAGGTAAAATTCTTTGTGTTGAATGCGTTTGTAGATCAAAACCGCAAACAGCATATAAAAGAACCATTCAAAGCTCAATGTCCAGCCAATGGTCAGGATCGGCCACCAGATCTGAGATCCTGGCTCGATAGGCAGAATTGTGAGCGTTTTTAAGATCGCCTTAAATGAAAATGCTCCGTGCTCGCGTTGGAGCAAAAAGCCAAATGCAACGATGCTTACTAGATAGTAATATGGATTTATTCTGATAAATCTTTTTTTCAAAAACTGATAGGTGTTGCGGCGGCCATTGATGTCGTGACCAATGAATGAGATGATGAAGCCGGAGATCACGAAAAAAATATCCACGCCGATTGCGCCGAAATCCTGTAAAAAATGGAAGCCTTGCTGATGCGAAACGGCATATTTCACTTGGAGGTCAAGTGAGTGGCAGTAGACAACAAGCAGGGCTGCCAATGCGCGTAAAAATTGAATAGAGTGAAGTTTCATAAACGGGGTTTTTTGAGGTTTATCTTACAAATAGTTTGGATTTGATCGGAGCGAGATATTCTTTGAAGCTGGACGGCGTGAAATAGCTCAGATTGATGGGGTTAATCCCTTGTCTGCGCAAAACCAGATACATGCTCAGCAGAATGAAAACTTCGGTCATCAGCCAGTTAAATGAAGTGCCTATATAGCCCCATTCCTTGATCATGAATATGTTGAAGGAAATGCTCAGCAATGATCCCAGCGCAGTAATCCGAAGGAAATATTTATCCATGCCCAGGTTCAGCATGATCTGGATCCCAAACACATTGCTCAGCGCAATGATGAGCGGAATGAGAGACAGGATTTGGAAAACAGGAATCGCCGCATCAAACTTGTGGCCATAAAAAAGGCTGATGATGATCGGTCCCAGAACGATCATTCCAAGTGTTGCAGCGCCCGTGAACAGAACAATGAGCGGGATGATTTTTTGAGCCACGCGCAGACCTTGCTGGCGATCTTCACCAAATGCTTTTCCAATAAAAGGATAAAGCGCCTGCGTAAGCGGCAATGTCAGCACCGATTGCGCGATGATGATCAAACGCTGGCCAGCCGTGTAATAGCCCGTCTGCTCCGCAGTTTGATACAAACCTAAAATGAATGTGTTCGTAGTTGTGTACAAATTGACAACGACCAGTGAGAAAAAGATCGTTCGTTCCTCCCAGATCACTTGAAGGCATCTTTTCAAGGGCACGTGTAGGAATTTGATCTTGTAACGCTTTATGGCCCAGGCGAATGCACTCAGACCGACAAGGGTTTGAATAAGTCCGAAAAGCAGTGGCTGCCAAATATAATCGTCACTCTTTTGAATGACCATTAAAATGGCGATCGTGAAAAGTATCTTGCTTAAAAGGTTGAAAATGGCCACTTTGGAAAGGTCCTGCATGGCTTGGAACAGCCAGTTTTGCGTGAAAACGGTGCTAATGCAAAGCACATAGGAGAAAATCATCACAGTCCGATCTACTTGCAGGCGCGGAACCGTGTAAACCAAAGTTAGGAATACGCAAGTTGAAAGCGCCAAAAGCAGCAGCTGCGTGAAGAAAACCTCGCTGAAAACCTTATTCCTGTTTGCTTCGTTGGTTGGATCTTTGGCAATTTTTCTGGTCGCCGTCAGGTCGAATCCGTAGCTGATGAGCAAGGTAAAATAGGCGATGAATGCCGCTGCGAAATTGATGACGCCGAACTTTTCAGGCCCGATAATGCGCGAGATAACCGGAACCGAAATCAACGGCATTCCGTAATTGGCAATCTGAACCAGCGTAAGCGAAAGAATATTGCGCGTTAACCGTTTCTGAGAATCCGCTTTGTTCACTTTAATAGATTTTAATTATATAATTCAACATTGCGAACAGACTTCCCATTGATCTTGATGACCCTGGCTGCATAGCCGACCACTGTGGCGTTTTCAGGAACATCTTTCACCACCACTGCATTGGCGCCTACAACAGAATTACTGCCAATGGTCACATTACCAAGCACTTTGGCGCCCGCGTAAATGGTGACGTTGTCCTTAATGGTCGGACTGTCTGTTGAATTGGTAAACCCGATTGTAACTTGTTGATTGATCCAGCAGTTTTTCCCGATAGACTCTGCATTGATAATGGTGCTGAATCCGTGCTGGATAAAAAGTCCTTCACCAATGACCGGCGTGTGGATGTAAAGCGTGGAGAGCTCGGGACATAAAAATTTGAAAAAGTAACGGATGAAGCCTACGCGGTAATAAAACAGGTTCCTGAACTCCGGATAGAATGAAAGCAGATAAACAAATCCGTAGGTTTTGCCGTAATCCTGGCCAAAGACTTCCAGCCATCTTTTAGCATCTGCATGAATTGCTTTCTTATTTCCATGCATATGAAACAGCACAATGTGCGGAATGCAGCGGACGAAGTTGAATAGAACGAAGAGGGATCTCACAGCTTGATTATTATGGAGGGTTGAGTAATGGCTTTTTTGGTTTAGAACCGGCTTCCAAAGTCGCTGAACATAAAGTCAAGCGGCTTGGTCTTTTTTTGCATGTAATAATTGGTGTCGTATTCGTAGCCGTAACCATATTTGGCTTTTTGAATGCCGTTGAATATGATGTTGATGTTTGTCAACTGCTTTTGGATATCCAGTTCTTTGATGAAATCAAGCTCAGATTTTTGGGTGAATCCTTGACGGATCATGTACAATGTAAGGTCTGAGACTCTGGACAAGATCATCGCGTCGGGCACCAAATGAATCGGCGGGCTGTCGATAATGATGTCGTCATACATCACGCGGAGACTTTCGATCAGCTCGCTTAATGCTTTCTTTTCAAGCAGTTCAGATGGGTTGTCCACAATTTGTCCGCTTGTTATAAAATGCAGGCTAGGCTCAACCGTTGACTGCTGAATGATCTCGTTCAGCGCAATGTGGCCATTCAAAAATTCGCTGATGCCCAGATGTGATTTTGGTAAACCAAACACTTCGGCGATCTTGGGTTTGCGCATGTCAAGCTCCAAAACAATCGTTTTTCTACCTGAGTAGGCGAGAGCGACACTGAGGTTGCTGCTTACAAAGCTCTTGCCTTCACCGGGCACGCTGGATGTCACCAGTGTAACGCGGCCATATTCTTTTTTTGCGAAAAGGTGATAAAGCTTGATGCGCAGCGCCCTAAACTGCTCACTAACGGCGGTTTGAATGTTCTGGCCAATCACAATCGTGCTCTTAGCCTGATCGTAAGGAAGTTCGAGCAGGATCGGCGTTTTCAATGTGTCCGTAATGTCTTCACGCGTCATGATTTTCGAGCTCATCATGTTTCTTACGTAGATCAGTCCTGCCGGAAGGCCCAGCCCTAAAATCAATGCAGCCGCAAATGCCAAAGCGCGTTTGCTGTTTTTGGCAGGGCCAGAATAAGCCTGGTCAATGATCTGATCATTTGCCAGGGACGAGGCGTAGCTTACGGATGCTTCTTCTCTTTTTTGAAGCAGATAAGTGTACAAATTCTCTTTCGTGGCCTGCTGTCTTTTAATGCTCACATACTCACGTTCCTGCGTTGGAAGATTTCTGATCGATGATTTCACCCGTGAGTTGATAGATTCCAATTTCATGCGTGTGCTCAGCAGCGACTTTTTAATGTTGCTGACATTCTCTTTAATAGCCAGTTTTGTGGAAGCGATCTGACGGTTGATCGGGTCGAAATCAGGGTTCGTTTCGGGCGTTGTAGCCAGGAGCTTATCGCGCTGCAATTGCAGTTCGGCAAGTTTGTCAACAAGGCGGCTAAGGCCTGGCTCGGTGATGCCGAATGTGGTTGGCGTTTCGGCAGCGCTTCTTGGCGAGTTAATGTAAGATTCAATGCCTTCAATGACGCTGAGCTGCACATTCACTTCATTCAGTTTCACATCACTGGCCTGCATATTTTCCAGGTTAATCTGCGAATCCGCAGTCAGGTCAGTCATTCCGCGGCTGCTTTTATAGCCTTCAATGCCCTTTTCAGCCTGGGTAAGCTCGCCTGCAAGCGAAGCAATTCTTTGATCCAGAAAGTCAAGCGTGTTCTTGGTTTGCTGAATTTTTCCCGTTTTACCTGCCAGATTGTAATTGTAGATCAGATTGTTAAGAATGTCTTTTCCGCGCTGTGGAACCTCGTCTTCAATCGACAAGACAAGCGCAGTGGACAACTTATTGGAAAGGCCAATGCCAATTGCGCTTTGATAAGCGAGCGTAAGCTGCTCAGGATCGGCAATGATAATGTTGATCAAAGCGCCTTTGAATTTGGAAAGCGCCGCAGTCGGTTCAAGCTTCCATGAACCGAAGCTGTCAACGAATTGGTCTTTAAAAAACATCTCCTTTTCAGTGTCATCAGGCGACACGATGAAAAATGATTTGTCGTCTTTTATTTTAATGCTTACCTGTGCATTGGTGTAATCTCCGCTTGCTTTGATCAATGTTAATTTCAGCGGGCTAATGCCATAAAGATCGCGGGAAACAAATCCTTCTTTTTGTTTGTAAATAATGCCCAGATTCAGGTCCGTCACCAACTTGGCCAGCAGCTTTTTCGATTTCAGAATTTCAATCTCATTCTCAATTAATTTTGAAGAGCTGATCACATCAATCTCGCGAAGCGGGGAATTCTGAGTCGGCGTTTTTTTCTCATCCTGAATTAGAATCGTAGCCTTTACATCATAAACCGGTCTGGTCTTTTTAACGTAAAGAAACAGCAGCGCGGCTGCAATCAACAACCCGATTGCGAACAGCGGCCAATGATACAAATATCTTTTGATCACATCCGTTATCAGAACCGCCTGGTTCTTTTTGCCCGGGAGCGGAAATGCAGTAAATGGGATTTGCTGAGTATTCATGTAATTTTTACCGGTAAATGTTTGAAAGAACGATGGCGATGATGGAAAGCCCGGAAAGTATCAAGGTTGTTACGCGATAGCCGCGATCCACAGTGGCATATTTCGTGCGGTCAGGCTGCACATATATTTCATCGTTATTCTTCAAATAGTAATAAGGAGACTCAAACAGATTTTTGGAAGTAAGGTCGATTGGGATGAAGTTTCGCTTGCCGTCCTGTTCTCTTACGAGCAGAATGTTGGTGCGCATCGCGGTAATGTTCAGGTCACCTGCTAAGCTCAGCGCCTGCGTTATCGTGGTGCGCTCGTTTTGTAATCTGTACACATCCGGGCGGGCTACATCGCCGAATACAGCAACTTTAAAATTCAGAATGCGAATGTTAACAACAGGGTCTTTGTAGTAAGTGAGAAGCGTCTGGGTGAGGCTCTCGCGCAGCTGCGAAGTGGTTAATCCCGAGACTTTCAAATTGCCGATCAGCGGAAGGTTTATTTCACCCTTTTCATCAACCAAATAGCCATTTACAGGGCTGTCTGTGGGTTGATCCATGCTTGGACCGTTTGCGCGGTTGAGATTGTAGTTGAAAATCGCAGACGATTCGGGGTTGCGGCTATTGACATTGATGCCTAAAAGATCCGATTTTTGAATGGTTACCGGAGAGAAATTGGCAACATCCTGCTGCAAAGCGGCCGTGCGGTTCAGATCCTGAAAATATGGAATGTGCTTATAAGATCCGCAAGAGGTCAGGAAGAGTAGGGTAATGATGCCAGCGGCATTTCTGATAGTCATGGGGTTGAGTATTGTACTGTCTATTGAGTCTGATTGATGATGATTGCTCATCGTAACTGGTATCAAACTTAGTACAACTGGCTCTGCCCATTAACATTTTTGGGGCTACCTACTGGATTCGCGGGGTAAGCGTGGTAAAACTGGGGTTCTTCGAAAAATGATACTTTTGGCGGCCGCTTTGGACGAAAGCAAGTGGCGAAAGGTATTCAAAATTGCCTTTTCGCAAGCCGTAAATTGCCAGAAGCAACTTAAAGTTACATCTAACTTATTGATAATCAATATTTAAGTCAAAATCCTCACTTACATTACTACGCCGCTTTTAGGTAAGATCTTTTCAGGAATTTTGGGCGCATTGATGAGCTCTAATAAATTGATTTCAATGGTTCTGGACAGGGATGTCATTGGGATGTCGTTGGGGCCATTCTCGAATGGGTTTTGCATTACATAGGCGATCCATTCAACGTAAAAAAACAGAAACGAAATGATGAATGTGATTGGAATTGCGATCCGGCCAATGCTCTCTACAAGGCCCATGGGCAGCACCAATGTGAAAATGAAAATGACAAGGACGACGAAAAAGCTGTATTGGGTGGGAAAAATCGTGTTTTTAATCCGTTCACATTTGCCCATTGCATCACAAAGCCGCTGCAAGGTTTGGTCAATATTCTGATAAAGCAGCGTTTCCATCTTTTGCTGCTCGTGCAGCTCGGCAAATTTAAACTGTATCAGATTTAAGATCGCGTTGGGAATGTTGTCCTGGCTGGCGACATAATTGTGCTCGTCTGATGTCAAATGTAGATCGGCATAAACGAGGACCTGACCTTTTCTGAGCGAATTTGTAAGGGCATAACACCAGGCAATCTGCAAATGGGCGATGTTGGATACGATAAAATCCTTCTCTTCTTTCGGGGCATTAATAAATGAAACCGATTGTCTGACCAATGTTCGGCTGTCGTTAACGATTTCTCCCCAAACCTTCCGGGCTTCCCACCATCGGTCATAGGCGGAGTTGGTCCGGAAACCCAGCAGCAGCGAAAGCGCAGTTCCAAGAATGGTGATAATGGAAATAGGAAAAGATAAGAAGTCCCATTGTTTGAAAGCAAAAAGATAAAACACCAGTGTGGCATAGCCTGTTACGGCCAAAAGTCCGGGCCAGATGCCTCCTAACAAGCGCCAAATTGAAAATACTTGCTTTACATACATAATTAGGAGCGTGTTTTGTTTTTTGAAAAGGTAACAAAAAAACACCCCGCAGAGCTAAATTTTCTGCGGGGTGCATTTATTAATGTGATTCAAACTAAGCTATTTCGGCTGCCGGGGCGTCGGGTCGGTTGTCTTGATGTTTCTTCTTGCCCATTGCGATTTTCTCAATGGCCACGAAGAGAACCGGGACTACGAAGATCGCAAGCGAGGTCGCCGCAAGCATACCGCCGAACACGGTCCAGCCAATTGTTTTACGTGATTCGGCTGCCGCGCCACTCGCAAATGCAAGCGGAAGCACACCCAGAATAAAGGCCAAAGAAGTCATGATAATGGGCCTCAAACGCAATTGAACCGCTTCCAATGTTGCTGCCACCAGCTCCATGCCGCCATCCACACGCTCCTTGGCAAACTCGACAATCAATATCGCATTCTTGGCCGCAAGACCAATCAATGTGATCAAACCGATCTGCGCGTAAATGTTATTGGACAAATTAGGCAGGAAGGTCAGCGTCAAAATGGATCCGAATGCACCAATTGGAACGGCGAAAAGAACCGAGAACGGAATGGACCAGCTTTCGTAAAGCGCTGCAAGAAAGAGGAATACAAAGACAATGGAGATGGCAAAAATCGTCGTCGTGCTGTCTCCCGCTTTGATCTCCTCGCTACTCATACCCGAGAATTCATAACTGTAACCGGCAGGGAGCGTCTGCGCAACTTCACGCAACGCATTGATTGCCTGCCCGCTACTAAAACCGGGCTTAGGCGTTCCGTTGATCTCTACCGAACGATAAATGTTATAGTGGGAGATCAATGCAGGGTTTTCAACCACTTTGGAAGTGACCAGCGAACTGAGCGGGATCATGTTTCCTTCACGGTTGCGGACGTAAAATTGCTGGATTTTTTCCAATGACGAGCGGAAACTGCTGTCTGCCTGCACCATAACGCGGAAGTTACGTCCGTAAAGGTTGAAGTCGTTTACATAACTGCTTCCCAGCAATGTTGACAGGGAGCTGAAAACATCATTAACCTGCACGCCCAGCTTTTTGGTCTTGTCACGATCTACATCGATCTGGTAACTTGGCGTTCTGGCGTTGAAGAATGTGTAAGCCATTGCAATTTCAGGTCGCTTGTTGACGGCTCCGAGGAAGTTGCGCATGACGGCTTCAAACTGCTGGATGTTATCCGTGCTGGTCGACTGTTGCAGCTGGAAGGTAAACCCGGAAGTTGAGCCCAAACCTGGAATGGCGGGCGGCGCAATGGCCAGCACGCGCGCTTCCTTAATGTCGCCAGTGCGTTTTTGGATCTCTTTAATTACAGCCTGCACGTGATGTTCAGCTCCTTTCCGATCAGCCCACGGTTTCAAGTTGACAAACATGGTGCCGACATTGGATTTATTGGAAAAACTGATAATGTTCAACCCTGCAAGTCCACCGACAACACGAACCTCGGGTATGGACGATACGCGTTGCATAATGTCTTTGATCATGGCAACGTTACGCGTCGTCGAAGTCGCTTCCTGCATTTCATAGGTCACAAAAAGACGTCCTTCATCTTCAACGGGAATGAAACCGGAAGGTTTGTTTTTGAAAAGGAAAAACAGACCTACGAAGAGACAAACCATCATTACCAACACCAATGGCGTTGCTTTGATCCATTTTGAAACTCCCCGCGTATAACCACGTGACAGTCGGTCAAACCAACTATTAAAACGGTCGAAGAATTTTTCAAGCCAATTCTTTTTCTCGTCAGCGCCTTTGGTAGGCTTCAACATGATCGAGCACAAAGCAGGCGTCAATGAAAGCGCAACAAATGCCGAAAGCAACACAGAAACGGCAATCGTGATGGCAAACTGCTGATAAAGTCGCCCTACAATACCGGGCACAAAACTCACCGGCACAAACACAGCCGCCAAAATCAATGCAATCGCAATTACAGGACCTGAAATGTCTTTCATCGCCTGAACCGTTGCGTCCTTGGGCGACATTTTTTTATCATCAATATAATGCTGCACGGCTTCCACCACAACAATCGCGTCATCGACAACTATACCAATGGCAAGCACGAATGCGAAGAGCGTCAATGTGTTGATTGTAAAACCAAACGGGATGAAGAAGATGAATGTCCCAATCAATGAAACCGGAATCGCCAGAATCGGGATTAATGTCGCGCGCCAGTTTTGCAAAAACAAAAACACAACGATCACCACCAGGATCATCGCTTCCGCAAATGTGTGAAGCACTTCCTCAATAGAAACTTTTACAACCGTGGCTGTTTCCGTCGGAATTACATAATCAAGATCTTTCGGAAAGGTCTTTTTCATTTCTGTCAAAGCCTTGATCACACCATCGTATGTTGCAAGTGCATTCGCACCGGGCGCCTGATAAATTAAGACGAACGCAGCTGGCTTGCCGCTTACAAATGCATTGATCCCATAATCAAACTTACCGAGCTCAACGCGGGCAACATCTTTCAAATAAACAACGCTTCCTTCGGCAGGTGACGACCTTACAATGATGTCTTCGAATTGCTCTTTCGTAGTCAAACGGCTGTTTGTCAACACGCTATATTCAAAACTTTGCTGATTGGGCTGCGGCGTTCCACCGATGGTTCCGGCTGCAACCTGTAAATTTTGCTCTGCAAGCGCCGCAGAAATGTCGGAAGGTGTCATGCGTAAATTGGCAAGCTTTTCAGGATTCAGCCAAATCCGCATACCAAAGTCATCCGCGCGTGAAATGATATCACCAACGCCTTTTACGCGTTGCAAGGCATCTTTCAAATAAATGTTCGCATAGTTACCAATGAACTGCGCGTCATGTGATCCATTTGGTGAGTACAATGCAAGCGCGATCATGATACTCGGTTGACGCTTTCTTACAGTCAATCCAAGCCGTTTTACAGCATCCGGCAATGTTGGCTCGGCCACACTTACACGGTTCTGCACGTCAAGGGCAGCAATGTTCACGTCCGTTCCCACATCAAATGTTACGTTGATGCTGCTTTGCCCGCTGCTCGTGGAGTTACTGGACATGTAAGTCATGCCCGGCGTTCCGTTGATCTGCGTCTCAATAGGAGTGGTCGTGGTCTGCTCGACGGTCTGGGCGTCGGCACCGGTGAAGTTACCGCTTACTGTTACAGTAGGCGGCGTTACGTCGGGATATTGCGCCACGGGAAGCGTGGTTAAGGCAATTAAGCCGACAAGTACCAGCACAACGGATGCGACAATCGCTGTGACAGGCCTTTTTATGAAAATATCTGCAATCATTTTTACTGGATTATATTATGCTAAAAGAGAAAGGAATTACTTACCGTCTTGAATAACAGCTCCTTCTCTCAGGTTTTGCACGCCTTCAACGGCGATTTTTTCACCTTCTTTAAGACCTTCTTTCACAATGATATTGGCTCCAATTGCGGTTCCGAGGACGACGCGACGCTGGCTAACTTTGCTGCTATCGCCTGCCACGTAAACGAAGAATTCACCAAGCTGCTCTGTAACAGCCTTGTTTGGAATAACCACTGACTTGGCTGCTGCATTATTAAGCACCCGAACCGTGGCGCTCATGCCTGAGCGGAGGCTGTTGTTTTTATTAGGGAAAACAAGTCTGGTTTTGATTGTTCCCGTCTGCGGATCAACGGCTCTGTCGATCAATGCAATTTTTCCAATCGCCGGATAAATGTCCGAGCCGAACTTCAATGTGAAAGTTGAATCAGCAGCTTTTGCATTTTTCATCAACTCCGAAAAACGGTAAATCTCTTTTTGATCTACATTGAAATCAACCGCAAGCTGCGTGTCCGTGGAAACCGTGTTCAAAACGGTCTGTCCCGCCGAAACGGCTGCTCCGACTTTTACCATTGAAATGCCAATAATCCCGTCAAACGGGGCAGTTACTTTGGTATAATTCACACTCGTCTGAACGGCTCTGATGTTTGCCTTTGCAGCATCCGATTGTCTTTTTGCAACTTCAAGTGCCGCATCGGCATTGTCGACAAGCTGCTTGGCAACGGCGTCATTTTTTTCAAGTTCGTGATAACGGTCAGCATCCTTTTGAGCACGCGCCAGATTCGCTTCCTGCACATTCAGGTTGGCAACGGCCTGGTCGTAATTGGCGCTGTAAAGCTGTGCATCGATGGAGTAGAGGAGTTGTCCTTTTCTCACGCGCGCGCCATCCTTGAAATGGATGCCGGTTACAAAGCCGGTCACCTGCGGGCGAAGCTCGATTTCGTTGAGCGCGGTGATGGTTGCAGGATATTCGTCGAAATAAGCCGCGTCAGATGTTTTCACTTCCACAAGCGTTACGGGCACAGCAGGGGGCGCAGTGGGCTGTTGCTGTTCTTCTTTCTTTCCGCAGGAGCTTAATATGCTCAAACACAAGGCTGCGATGTAATATGGTTTGTTATTCAAGAACATAATAGGGTAATTTTTCAATTTGATATCGTAATACAGGAATGCGCTGCGCTGTTAGTAATTCATCTGCCCCAAGGCTCGCTGAACATCTATTTTGCTGGCCAAAACCTGATATAATGCATTGTAGTAATTGATTCTTGCCAGTCTCAGGTCAGTTTCGGAAGTCACAACTTCCAGGTAAGTCTTAATGCCCGACTTGTATTGCAGTTGCAGCACGTCGTACACTTCGCGCGCGAGGTCCATATTTTCTTTTTGGGCCAAGAGATTTGTCAAATTCCCTTTATAACCTGCCAGCGCCTGCGCATATTCCGAATTCACATTCAGCTGCAAACCTTTAATGTCCCAATCCAGTCGCTTGATCTGCCATTCGGCCGCTTTTGTATTGGCCTTTCGTCTTCCCCCCTGATAAATCGGCAAAGACAACGTGAGCAGGCCAAAAGAGTTGGGGTAATTTTTGCTGTAAAGATCCGTGAATTGATTGTTCTGAAAGTTCAGGTTATAAGCTCCATTTAAGGAAATATTGGGCAAATAGCTCCATTTGTTGTATTGCAATGTTGCCTCAGCCAGATTTTTCTGTGTTGTCAAAAGCTGATATTCAATCCGCGTGTTCAGATCGACTGTTTGCAATGTGTCCAATGCAATTTCCCGCTCCATTTGCAGGGTGTCGTAGCTTATTTGCAGGGCTTGATTGGCCGGATAACCCATTAGCGATTTTAGATATTCGAGTTTTGCTTTCAAAAGCTCCTCGTTGCTTTTCCTGTTTGCCTTGGTGTTATTAAGCGAGATCATGGCGCGCTTGAAGTCAATCTTATCAGCGATTCCTGATTTATACTGATTTTCAGCATCTTTCAAACTTCTTTCCAATCGCGCAATGTCCTCATCTGCAACGTCAATTTGCTGAGAAGTGGCCAGCACATCATAAAAAGCCTTCGAAACATTAACCGCAATGTCGGTCTTATTATAAGATGTGTTTTGACTCGCCTGCAATTGAACGTCTCTCTTGGTCTGGTTTGCCAAAAGCACATCGCGGTTGAAAATCTGCTGTGAGAGCGTAAACTGCGCAGCTGAAACATTGCTAACCCCCAGCTTCACGGGATTGCCGGCGATAATGCTGGTCTGCACAATGAAGTTGTGCTGCAAGTTGTAATTAAAATTGATTTGTGGATACCAGTCAGCAAGCCTGCTTCTGATCTGATTTTCCGTGATGCGCTCGTCAATGAGGGACTGTTGAATGACGGGCTGGTTTTTGATGGCATAGTCGACAACGGCTTGCAATGTTGCCTGCTCCAATAGGGGCGCTTCTTTGGAACTTTCCTGAATGGCCTGAGAGAAAATAGGGCAAAAAGAACTAAGTGAAAGCAGTGCCGAGCTAAGCGCCAAACGCATTGTTTTTTGTGGCTTAGACCAAAACTTCATGTAATTTTTATTTATGGATAAAAAATGAAACGCGCTGCAAGAGCAGCATGAGTTTGTAAAAATTGTAAACAAACGGTGACATATATAATCCGGCTGTTCATCGCGAGGGTTGCTGGATTGCATTTATTAAGGATTTAAACCGCGGAATAGTTTCACATTGGAAGCTAAAAAATGCAGTAATCCACTCACTTTCTTTTAATAGTCAAATTTTTAACAGGAATTATGCCGAACAAGCTGAATGTAACCGCATTAGGCACCGATTGTAATATTCGTGTAACCGCTGATTTGTTGAAAAGCGAGCTTTATAATACGGCCGCGGAAGAATTTGGCTGCGGCCAGATTTTTTCAATGATCCAGGCAAACAAAATGACCAGCACACAACCGATCAAATTTAGCCATAAAAAAGCTGTGAGATCGAGCCAATAACTGATAATAACAAAAAATTCACCGACAATGCTGGCGAAAAATACAGCCCTGCTGCCGATTTTTGGAAAATAGAATGCCACCAGAAAAATGCCCAGAATGACTCCGTAAAACAGAGAACCAAGAATGTTAACAGCCTCGATCATGCTGCCCAATCGAGATGCATATTGCGCTACAGCAATACAGAACACTCCCCAGAAAAATGTTGCCCAGCGCGAGGCAGCAACATAATTGAGCGAGTCATCATCCTTGCGCACCATGCGCTTGTAAATGTCAACTATCGTGCAGGAAGCCAGCGAGTTATAAGCCGAGGCGACAGATCCCATAGAAGCAAGCAAGATGACAGCAATGAGCAATCCAACCATTCCGACGGGCAAATAATCGATCACAAACCGCAGGAAGATATAATTTACATCATTGATCTCCGCTCCGTTGGCTTTGGACAGGACCGTTTCTGCTTGCTTGCGAACGTCTTTAACCTGATTTTCGATGCCGGCCAGCGTTGTCCGTGACTGTTCGATCGCCTGCTGATTGTCGGTTTTCAATGCGCGCGTGAGCTCCATAACATGCGGATGCTTGGCAGCCTGAATGGCGTCATGCTTGTTTTCCAGAGCTTTGTATTCAGCTGCATATTGCGTTGTCCGGACTTTTTCCACCGCTGTTTTATTAAAAAACAAAGGCGGATTGGTAAATTGATAGAACGCAAAAACCAGCACACCCACCAACAAGATCAGAAACTGCATTGGGATTTTTAGCAAACCATTCATTGCGAGGCCGAGCTTACTCTGACCTTGTGAGCTGCCGGTCAGAAAGCGACCAACCTGCGACTGATCCGTTCCAAAATAGGAGAGTTGGAGAAAAAAGCCGCCTATCAGTCCAGACCATACGTTGTAACGGTTATTCAAATCGAATGTAAAATCAATGAGATTGATCTTGCCCATTTTACCCGCGACATGCAATGCGTCCGTGAATGAAACGTCGTTTGGCAAAAATCTTACAACCATCACGCCCGCAACGATCATCCCGACGGTTATAATGCCCATTTGCTGCAAATGCGTGTGCGACACCGCGCGACTGCCGCCAGCAATGGTATACAACATGACAATGCCTCCGGAAATGATGTTGGTCCACGTAATGTCCCACCCAAGAATGGCAGAAAGAATGAGCGATGGTGCGTATATGGAAAGTCCGGTGGAAAGCCCTCTTTGCAAAAGGAATAGAAAAGAGGTGAGTCCACGTGTGCGCAGGTCGAAGCGGCCTTCCAGGAATTCATAGGCCGTAAATATTTTGAGCTGACCGAATTTTGGCACGAATGTCACGCACAATACCACCATGGCCAAAGGCAATCCAAAGTAAAACTGCACAAAGCGCATGCCGTCCGTGTAGGCTTGTCCGGGAGCTGACAAAAAAGTAATGGCGCTCGCCTGCGTAGCCATGAGCGAAAGGGTTACGTGATACCAGGGAAGCGATTGTCCCGCCAGTAAAAACGAGTCCATGGTGTGCTTTTCG
Organism: Dyadobacter sp. CY326; assembly: GCF_021390515.1. GTDB lineage: Bacteria > Bacteroidota > Bacteroidia > Cytophagales > Spirosomataceae > Dyadobacter. Next base: position 24,986 of record NZ_JAJUXI010000007.1, on the reverse strand, counting down.
CGGCTGCGATAAATTCCGTAAACGACAACAAAGATGAGGGTAAGCGAAAGTACAATCCAGTCCAGCGAGCTCATTGAAAGTGGGTCATGAATAAATAGAAGAGGACGATCAGCAAAAAGAGCGTCCCAATCAGCATTATATAAAGCTGTCTCCAACTGCTTACAAATGGTGGCAGCCCATCACGGTCTCGCAGGACCCGGTCCTGCGGGCTATTTTCTTTCTTGCTCATGCGCAGCTGTGTCGGGAGTTCAGGATTATAGTGGCCGGATATTGTACCACCGGTAAAAATAGAACGGTTTTTACATTGTTTTAGCATAAAGTATGAAATTTGGGACAGACGGCCAGTCCATTCGCCGTTTTGCCGGTCTTGTTTGGCATAATGTTTTTCTTTTCATTTCTTTATTCGATTTTGCAGTAAACCTCGATCAGCATCACGTTAAACATTTCCTCTATTGAAGACTTCTATTCGCACCATTTTTATAAGCGCCTGCACATTGGTGGCAGTTTTTGGGTCTTTTGTAAATGCTTCCGCGCAGCAGGCGGATAGTCTTGCAGTCCCACAATCAAAAGCATGGGTTGAGCTTGCCGCGTATGGCTCGACAATTTCCAGAATTCCTTTCTGGCTGCATGCAAACCAATGGGGCATTGTGCCGACGTCGGGCAATGTGATCAGTCTCCGCACCGGCATTGAAGCGAGAAAGGCTTTGACAACGGATTCGAAGGGAAGGCCAAACTGGTCTGTTGCTTATGGCGCTGAGCTCGTCGGAAATGGAAGCCAGCATAGCAAGCTCCTTATTCCCCAGGCCTATGCCGGGATTGCTTTCAAAAAATTTCAGCTGACCATTGGACGTCGTAAACAATACGTCGGATTTAATGATCACGAGCTTGGCACGGGTGCTTACATGTGGTCTGGCAATGCACTGCCCGTTCCCCGAATTCAGCTTGGTTTCGAAGACTATGTTCCGCTGATTAGAAATTTTATATACTTCAAAGGCTTCTATTCCGACGGCGTTTTAGATGGGAAAAGACCTGTAACAAGTGATTTGAAACTGCATAACAAAAATCTGTTCGTGCGTCTTGGCAAGCCAACCGGCTTGATCCAGCTCTACGGAGGTTTTAATCATGCCGTGCAATGGGGAGGGAAGTCGCCCTACTTTACAGAAAACGGCCAAATGCCTACTGGCTGGGATAAATATTGGTATGTTGTGAGCGGTTTCAAGCCAAGTGGAAAGCTGGACGGCATATCGTCTTTTGACAACAATAACCGCATTGGTAACCATGTCGCCAGCCTGGACTTTGGGATGGAGCTGGATTTCAAGGCAGTCAATATCATGTTTTACAGGCAAAATTTGATTGAAGACGGATCGCTCTTTTATTTAAATAACATTGCAGATGGTCTGAATGGAGCAGCCATTCGATTTAAGAATACGGACGGAAGAAATGTCACAATAGAGCGGCTTACGCTGGAATTATTGTATACCAAAAGCCAAGGCGGCACGGAGGTTTCAGACACAAGCGCCATCCGCGGCAAAGACGATTATTTCAACAACGGACAAGTAAGAGATGGCTGGCAATATTACGGAAGAGGGTTGGGAACGCCATTCATCACACCACAATCAGAAAACAACTGGCCCAGATATGCCGACTTTTTTACCAATAATAACCGTGTTTGGGTGCTCCACGCAGGCATGCAGGGGAAGTTCAACAGCGCCATTTGGACCAGCAAGTTATCACTTTCCAGCAACGAAGGGACTTACGACCAGAAGCTCCCAAAACCATTGAATCAGTTCTCCGGCATCATATCTTTGGAACAGCCCGTCGACTGGCTTGGAGGCTCAGTCGTCAAGGGTGCAATTGCGGTTGATGCCGGAGAATTCTTCGATGATGCGATTGGTATTATGCTTTCGGTCAAAAAGAATATTTCATTTTAGCGCTCAGGACTGCTCGGCGGCGAGGCGCTGCAGGCAAACCGTCAGGCTATCTCTCCAATAAGGGATCTGCAAAGCGAATGTGCTCTTGATTTTTGACTTGTCCATCACAGAATAGGCGGGGCGAACGGCTTTGGTCACATATTCCGAAGTTTTTACAGGATTCAATTTGACTTCGGTTTTGCTGATGTCAAACACCGCTTTGGCGAAATCGTACCAAGAAGTTACGCCTTCGTTGCTGTAATGAAAGATGCCGTAAGCAGTGCTATCGGATTCGGTGATATCCAGAATTGTCCCTGCCAAATCAATCGCATAAGTAGGGGAGCCCACCTGGTCAACGATGACGCCGAGCTGATCTCTCTCTTTGCCTAAGCGGAGCATTGTTTTTACAAAATTGTTTCCGTATTCGGAGTAAAGCCAGCTTGTACGCAATGTAAAATGTGCTGGTAAAATCTCAGCAATTGCAGCTTCGCCTTCCAATTTTGTCAGACCGTAAATGTTCTCCGGTTCAGCTGGATCTGTTTCGGTCAAAAGCCCTGTAACATTGCCTTTGAACACAAAATCCGTAGAAATATGGATCAAAGCAGCTCCGTGCGCCGCGCAGGCTTTGGCAATATATGCAGCCCCGTCGCGGTTGACTTTGCGGCAAATGTCCACCTCATCCTCAGCTTTGTCAACAGCAGTATAAGCTGCGCAATTGATGACAAATGCGGGTTTTTCGGCAGCAAATAATTTATCGAGGAGCGCTTCGTCAAGAATGTTTCCATCTTGCTCGGAAGGAAATGAAATGTCTGTTATGTTTCTTTCAGCAGCAACTTTTTTAAGACAGCTGCCTAGTTGGCCGGACGCGCCGAGGACTACGATTTTCATTTGGACTTGTTTAAGCGGTAAAATAAATCTATGATAGCAATTATACAAAAAGCCCGGCAATTCAGCTGCCGGGCTTCTCTAATATAGTCAGAACATTAACATTCAATTATTGGCCTCTTCCTAAAACCATCACCTGAACGGTTCTGAAAATCAAGCGAACGTCATCAAACACGCTGTATGATTTCAGATATTGAAGGTCGTATTTCAAGCGCTCCACGTTTTTGGCAACTGTATCAGCATATCCGACATTGATCTGGCCAATAGAAGTAATTCCAGGCTTAACGGTAAGCAGACGTTGAAACTCGTGCGGTGCCGCTTCCATGAGCATGTCCACGTCGTATTTGTACAAAGGACGAGGGCCCACGACAGACATTTCACCTTTTAACACATTAATAAATTGAGGCAATTCATCCAATCTGGATTTTCTCAAAATGCGTCCGATTGGCGTTATACGCGGGTCATTGTCGCCCTGTGAATGTTGCAAACCCATTGTATGCGCGTCCACCCGCATACTGCGAAACTTATAAATGTAGAACATTTCGCCCCATCTTCCGGAACGTTGTTGTTTGAAAAATACGGGTCCGGGAGATGTGATTTTAATTGCGGCCCACACCAAAAAGAATATCGGAGCACCAAGGATCATTACAATTGCAGAGAAGATCAGATCAAAACTGCGTTTCAACGTTTGTTCATTGAAACTTGAAAACGGCTTTGTGTTTACCTGAATGATCGGATACATGTCGTGATATTCGATTGTAGCCATATTCGTCATGAAACCTCTGAAATCCGGCACAAGGCGAATCTGTGTTTTCAGGCGCTCACCAAGCTTGATCACATCCCGAACTTGCTCGTCGCTCATTTCCGATAAGCAGCAATACAAGTAATCAAGCTGATTGCGCTTCACAACGGCTTCAAGCGCGCCGATGTGGTTTTCCTGACTATCCAGCTGAAACATGCCATAAAAGCGATAGCCAAGTTCTTTTCTCTCACCGTAAAATTCACGGATAAGCGAAGCAAGATCACCCTTGCCAACGATGGCGTAGCGGTTGTAGTTGTAACCAGCCTTGCGATACACTTTCAAAAACAGCACTGCCGCTGCCCTCGAAGCAGTCGACATCACCACAAACACACCGTAAGTAGCAAGAAACTGATATCTCGAATATTCCTCACCCTGCTTGGTCAAGTACAAAAAAGCCATCATTGCTGCTCCGTGTACAAGCACAGCTTTCAGGAAATTACCGAGTTGCGTATTGAAGTGATAGGATAGGCGTGTGAATAAGTAAGTTTTTAGGATGTGTATTGTAAATATCCAAACGAGGTTGGCAACCAGGAGGAGGTTAATGTAATTGTTTGGAAGAATATCCTCACCAGAGTCGAAACGCAAGAGATAGGCCGTCAGGAAGGAAAGGTTCAGCAGAACCACATCAGTCCACAAATGGGCTTTGGGCAGCAGCCCCGAGTAGTGATTTTTCATATTGATAGACGTTGAGTGTAGTTTTTGTTTCAAGTAAACAGCAAATTAAACCGTAGTCCACACGTTTGCTTGATTAATACAAGTATACAACACTTCTTTGAATATTTCAAATCAGTCCATGAGGAAAATCTTCTAAATGTCTATTTTAAAGCTACTTGGCTAAATTATAAATTTTAGAGAACAAAAAGTTCCTGCAATTGTTCAACGGCTATTGACTTAATGATGTGCCAGAAGTCCAGTAAACATGTGCTAACCGAGAATTCTCATGAGATACGTTCCATAACCACTTTTAACGAGCGGTTTGGCGATTTCGCGCAATTGTTCAGCATTAATAAAGCCCATCCGGTAAGCAATCTCTTCAATGCAACCTACTTTGAGGCCTTGTCTTTCTTCAATTACCTGAACAAATTGTCCTGCCTGCATCAATGATTGGAATGTTCCGGTGTCAAGCCACGCTGTGCCTCGGTTCAGCACGCCGACTTTCAGCTTGCCGCGTTCCAGGTAAACCCGGTTTACATCCGTAATTTCCAGTTCGCCGCGCGGTGATGGCGGGATGGTTTTTGCAATTTCAACAACATCATTGTCATAAAAATACAATCCAGGAACTGCATAATTAGACTTCGGCTCTTCCGGTTTTTCTTCGATTGATAAAACATTATTGGCCTTATCAAATTCCACAACGCCATAACGCTCAGGGTCATGCACCTGATAAGCGAAGATCACGCCGCCATCAGGATCGTTGTTGGATTGAAGCAGCTGCGATAAACCGGAGCCGTAGAAAATGTTATCGCCTAATATTAAGGCAACTTTTTCGCCTCCGATAAATTCTTCACCAATGATAAATGCCTGCGCAAGTCCGTCCGGGCTTGGCTGCACTGCGTAAGTAAATGTGCAACCCAGGCGGCTTCCGTCGCCCAGTAATTTTTCAAAATGCGGCAGATCGTGAGGAGTCGAAATGATGAGGATTTCACGAATCCCGGCCAGCATTAAAATTGATAATGGATAATAAATCATTGGTTTATCGTAAACAGGCATAAGCTGCTTACTAACTGCCAATGTTAACGGGTGCAACCTAGTCCCGGATCCACCGGCCAGAATAATTCCTTTCATTTGTAAGATCGTAGTAATGGTAAGTAATGTGCCCTGTCCGGTTGATTATCTGTCCGAATACATTTCGGTGTAATATTTCTGGTAATTGCCCGAAGTGACGTTGTTAAGCCATTCCGTGTTGTTCAAATACCAGTCAACCGTTCTTTCCAGTCCTTCTTCAAATTGCAATGAAGGTTTCCAGCCCAGTTCTTCCGACAGTTTGGTTGCATCGATCGCGTAACGGAGGTCATGTCCGGCGCGGTCGGTCACATAAGTGATCAGTTTTTCCGTTTCACCTTGCTCACGGCCCAGTTTGCGGTCCATAATGCTGCAAAGCAACAGCACAAGATCCAGGTTTTTCCACTCGTTATGGCCGCCAATGTTGTAAGTTTCGCCGTTGCGTCCTTTGTGGAAAATCACATCGATGGCAATGGCGTGGTCTTCTACAAAAAGCCAGTCGCGGATGTTTTCGCCTTTTCCATAAACAGGAAGTGGTTTTTGCTGAATGATGTTGTGGATCATCAGCGGAATCAGCTTTTCAGGGAAGTGATTTGGGCCGTAGTTATTAGAGCAGTTGGAGATGACAACGGGTAACTTATATGTATTCTGATAAGCCCTTACAAAGTGATCCGAAGACGCTTTTGAGGCCGAGTATGGCGAGCGCGGATCGTATTTGGTCGTTTCAACAAAGAATGTTCCTGGATCATGCAGTTCACCATAAACCTCATCCGTAGAAACGTGGTAAAAACGGCGGTCTGTAAAATCGTCTTTCCAAGCTTTTTTGGCAGCATTCAAAAGATTCACCGTGCCCACCACATTGGTCATCACAAATGACATCGGATCAGAAATGGAACGGTCCACGTGCGACTCAGCGGCCAAATGAACAATGCCATGAAAATCATTTTCGCCGATCAGCTTATTAATAAATTCAGCATCAACGATATCGCCTTTTACAAATGTGTAATTAGGAGCGTTTTCAATGTCCCTTAAATTTTCAAGGTTTCCTGCGTAGGTGAGGGCATCCAGGTTATAGATGTGATAGTCCGGATGAAAGTTTACGAAACGGCGCACAACGTGTGACCCAATAAAACCTGCACCGCCTGTGATTAAGATTTTTTTCATTTTAACTTTTGTCATTGATTTGACTTATAGTTTACGCTTCTTTGAAGATGTTCTCGAATGTTGGAAGAAGCTGATCTTTTTCTGAAACAATTGGATTTTCTATTCCCCAGGAAATATTCAAGCTTGGATCATTCCAAAGAAGCCCGCCCTCCGACGCCTTGTTATATTGAGCAGTACACTTGTAATGAAATATGCTATCTTCGAGTGCAGCAAATCCATGAGCAAATCCTTCTGGTATGTAAACCATAGTCCCATTTACGCCATCAATATCGAATAGTTCATATTTTCCAAATGTTGCACTCTCAGGACGCAAATCCAATGCCAAGTCTAACACGCGACCGGATATTACCCTTACCAATTTACCTTGAGCGTAGGGAGCTAACTGAAAGTGCAAGCCTCGTACTACACCTTTCTTTGAAAAAGACTGATTGTCTTGAACGAAAGTATTAGTAAATCCTTGCTTCGCCCAACTGTCGTAGTTAAAAGATTCAAAGAAGTGGCCGCGTTCATCGTGATAGATGTTTGGCTTGATCAGGAACACGTCCTGCAGGGTTGTTTTCTCGAACTTCATGTTTCGTTGAGTAAATGGTTTTAAAATGATTTTCGTACTGTTCAATTATATTATCCCACTCGTAAATGGTTCTTATCTTGTCTAAATTATGGTCGGCAAAAGATATATAATCTTCTTTCCGGGCATTATTGACGACTGCTGTGACTTGTTCGCTGTTGGCGAAATAAAGCGCATCGCCCTCTAATATTGTAGTATTAAATTCATTCTTATTTGCACATATCAGCGTATGTGAAGCCATTGCTTCCAGGAGCGAAGGATTTGTCCCACCGACTGAATGTCCATGGAAGTATAAATTTGCAAAATGTCTGATGTTATTTAAAACATTAATGTCGTAGATCCCTCCAAGAAATTTAATGTTGTCAAACTTTTCGTACTTGGTTTTCAGGTACTCACCGTATTTGGTATTATGCTTTCCTACAACAAGGAATGGTAGCTGTTTATCTGCAAGAGAAACGCCTTCTAATATTGTATCAACATTATTTTCTGGTTCAAGTCTAGCAATTAACATATTATAATTGCCAGGATTAATATTGTAACTAGCAATTTTACTAACATCAGCCGCTTCAAAAGGATGCGCACCGTATGGTATATACGTCGAGGAAATGTTATATTCTTTTTTTAAATAATCTTGTATTCCCAGTGAATCAGAGATCCAATAATCGCTAAAAACAGTGCCCAGATATTCCGCCTTTTTTAAAAAAGCCCTCACCGGTTTGGAATATTTGCTTCGCTTCCATTCTAGACCATCCATATTAGTCGTTACAATAGACTTGTCTCTGGGAAGCATCCAGCCCCAGACCGTACTACTGGTATAACCCAATTGCAAGATGATGTCATAGGATTGAGACCTGGCATGTTTTATACAATTCAAATCATAAATAAATTGTCCGATTGTCCCCCATTTATCTTCGGGATCGTAGCAATGAATAAGCTTTACACCATTCCATTCACCTTTTTGATATGGATGCATGTGAGAATTATAAACGGTGATTTGGTGACCTCTCGCAACCAGACCCTTAGCAAGGTATTCAGCGAATTGTTCAAAACCACCGTAGTGATTCGGAATCCCACGCGTTCCTATAATAGCTATATTCATGCTTTCTACAAATTTCTAGATCTAATCTCGAACCTTACCTTGCTTGAGTCCTTCAAGTAAACTATTCTTTAATTGTTTGGATGGAGTTAACCAGGCACCCTCGCCATACTCATTCCATGCGTATAACACTGCTATGTTTCCCGCAAGGCTGCTTTTATTTTGAGACATCCAGTCTAAACATGACTTAACAGATTTATAAACTGACTGCTTTGAATATCCTTTTAAGCTTGACGATTCCCTGTTACGGGGGTCAGTAACCGCTCTTGGATCCCAGTTTAATGTAACATTTGGTATAATGCGAAGGTTGGTGGACTTCGCCATCTGATCCCAGACCCTGGCCTCTGTGGTCCTCATCACATCAATGTCATGAGTTCCAATCTGCGTCGAATCCGGAATATATTGATGAAAATTGTAACCAGTCAAAACATCAAAGCCACATGCTTCCGCCTGATTGATAATATCCAGGCGATTAAGATTAACGGCAAACGTTACGCCATTAGAACCGTTTTTAACTGCCATTGCACGTAACGAATCAAATGCTTTCTTAACATTTTCAGGCGTTTTAAAAGATTGCAAAAGGTAGTTTAGACTAAAAAATGTTATCACAGGTTTGCCATCGACAAGTAAATATCTCTTGTCCTTAAACAACTTACACCAGTAAACCGAAAGGCTGTCCCAATCATCCGGCTTAAAATTGTAGCCTTTGTGATTGGCAACCATAATGCTGAATTCAAAGTTACTATCAAGCTTCAAGAATTGCTTTAGCGCATTGTTCTTGATATCGCTGTCTACTTCGCCATTGCCTGAGTTTTTATAATACCAGCAAAAACTAAAAAAGGAAAGGCCATATTGTTTTGCCAATAACACTTGTTTTCCTATAACTTCTGGGTTACTGGTTTGCCAGCCCCATATCGGTTTTCGCTCATTGAATCTGCTAACGAGATCAGCATTCATGTGATTAGACTTTGATCCAGACCAACCATCGAAATAGTATGCTCCTAATTTTACATCTTGTGTCTGAGCTATTAGAGGAAAGCAAATTAGAGCATTCAATGTAATGAAAAGTGTGCTTTTCATTACATTGAATGCTCTAAACTGTTTAAGAATTTGTGTCATGAAAGTCACTTTTATAATGTTTTGTGAAACAGCTGATCCTTAATGCTTTCTGCATTAAAGTCTGCTCGCCAATTCAATAAATGAATCTGTTTTCGATTTCCACGAATGATCTGGAGATAAATTAATCTCAGCCTTTGCATTTACTGCCTTATCAATCAATAAAGAAAAGGATTCTTTATCATCAGCAATTAGCATAAATTCCGACAAGTCTGCCATTCCTGCACCCCTGGAACCAACTGAGGGTAATCTTGCGGCCAGGTATTCATAAGCTTTTATACTGTCTGCACCACTATCTAGATGGTTGTTAACATAAGGAATTATTCCAACATCAAAATTACAAACGTAAGCCGGGTATTTCGAATAATGCTTGTCACTGAGGTAGTGGAAGTTATCACTTTTTGAAATGTCATTAAAAACCTGCTTGTCCAGCACTTGCCCTACAATAACGAAACTTTTGTCAGGATGTTTTTCCAAACAGTAGTTATACATCTCCCAATCGAACAAGTGAGATATCTTACCACCAAACCCAATAATTGGGCGGGTAATTGTTTTCATGTCCTCGGGAACCTCGTATTTTTTTCTAAACGTTTCGAAATCAACCCCATTTTTTATTAAAACGGGAGCTGGAATGTTAAGAAGTTTAGTAAAATAATCTATATTCTTTTTTGAGTTAGTAATCCACTTGCTCGCATGCTTCGATAATGATGAATATGCCGTTTTAAGCTCTTCTTCAATAGTTTTGTTGTCCGGAAATTGTAAGAAGTTATCCCATGCATCAAACACTGATTTACTATATGAATTATTTTCAATAAATTTATACGCAAAGATATTTTTATTAAAAATTATGGGTTGCTTCATTTGCAACAGGTTCAGGCATTCCTTGTAAAAAGCACTTAACTGTTGGTCACCAAATATGTCAAAAAACCATTTTTTCTTGTTTAACGCCTGTCCCAAAATGTCAAATGTAATGTAGTCAATGACAAACATGTTTTCGGACACCTTATATAGCTTGAACCCGCCTCGCTTGTAAATGACTTGCCCTTCAATTTTTAGGGAATTGCCTTTGACCAATATTTCCAGATATGTCGTTGGCCTATTAACAACAAGCAACTTAGAAACCCTTTCATGATTTGCAAGATGATGCAGGAAATGCGCGTCTCTGGTCCTGGCTCCCTCTTTTGAAATCTTACGCCAATCGTGGTAGGGAATACTAACTAAATTCATATTATGGTTTAGGTTTAATGTATCCAAAAAACTATGACCTGATAAATCTTACATCCTTGTACTTTAAAGAAAGTTTTAGCCGGGAATATAGAGCGAAAACATAATTGAGGAATTGAGCGAATGGCCGGTCACTCAAAATGATTTGCCAAGCTTTCTGAAAATTCCTAAACCGAGGTAACAATTCTTCGGCTGTTGTTTTAGACCATAATGCCGAGTTGTGTGCAATTACACTATCCAAAACATACAGTTCCTTCTCTTTCCAAGCATAATCCAGGAGAAATTTTGTATCTATTCCATATAAAATAAGCCTCTCATCAAATTCGTAGCCTGTTCTATTAAAATATTCCTTACTTATCGTCATGCCACTTGTTACACCGATTACGTTTTTAGCTTTAATGATACCTGCTCTTGGGCTAGCCCAGTGTTTACCCTTAAAGAAATGAAAATTACCAGGACTAACTATCCGATCGCCGTTCATTACAAGGGGCAAAAACAGCTTTAAAGCAGGATTTTCTTGTATAGCATTTGATAGAGTATAGAAATATGTATCAGGTAATCCGCTGTCTTGATCAAGCAGAATGATATAATCGAAGTTATTGGAAGAAACTACCATGTTATATAATTTTGCCAAACCTGTATTAACAGGAGTGGAAATATATTCACAGGGTAGGAGGGTTTGCAATCTTTCGCTGTCCGACTTGTCGAGTCCAGCCGGACTATTATCCCATACGATATAGCGTACATTTAAATTTGCAGCTTGCTTCTGCTTCCCTAGGCTTATAATCGTTTGACACTCGTCCGGAGGGCACTTATATAAAACGACAAGAACAAGCACTTGTACGTCAGATGTTGTTTTGATTCCCGGCATAGTTCTATTATATTTTATAAAAGCACTTTAATGCGCCTCGTTTAAAACATGAGTTTCTATTCTACTACGTTGAATGGCAGCTTTTTCCTGTTGTATTTGCCTAACTAAAAGTCCCATGAGGATAAAGTAAAAACTATTTACAGGAAAGTAAAAAATACTGTCAAAAGAGAAATTCTGCAAAAACCAGATAGCAAAAAGTAATATGGCTGAATTTGAAATCTTGGTAAATCCAAGCGCCTTGTGTTTTAGACAAAATCTCACTGGATTTACAAATATTACATAGAACAGTAAGGAGAATATCCCATAGGCTGTTAATAATGTAAGGTATGCATTATCAAATACAAGAAATGAGCTGTTGAATTTGGAGTCAAGGCTGAAACCTCCATGGGCAAGTTCACTTTTAAGTGCATCAATTGAGAAACCGATTCCAAATACATTGCTCGCAAAGATATTGGCAACAACGGAATAAGCGCCAAGTCTCTGATCTACATTGGCAGTTTGAAGTCTTTTAAGCGATGTGCTATTGATAAGGTCCATGAGATACGGAAACAAAATCAATACAGTCATTGCTGCAACAACAGATGTAATCAAGAACGTACTATTTTTATATTTCTTTTCGAGGAAAATATAGATAAGTACAGAAGCAATAGCAAGAATCAATCCGGTCCTGGAAGCAGATAATATGAGGAAAGGCACACACATGATCATATTGAACCAACTCCAATGTTTCAATATAATGCCCTTTACGAATAGCGCTGCGATGTAGAAAGAAATAAATCCTGAAAATACAAGCGGGTGTCCAGTCAAACCCTTTGCACGCTGCTGCAAATCCACGAATTTTTCAGAATAAATGATTTGGTATGGCGTATAAATAAACAACACCTCCAGAATCACAAAGATGATTGTTAGGTAGAAAATCAAATCCAGCAGCGCATAGAATTGCCTGATATTAGTCCTGTCAAGAAGTGTCAGGTAATAGACACCAAAAGTAGATATCAAAAACAGAATCATTCTGACAAATTCGTCAACTGTATTATTTCTGGCCGAATTAAAAAAGGCAAATAATAGTAGTGGAAGGATTATCCATTGCGCAAAACTGAAATTATATTTTACCCTGCTTTTAGTAAATAGCCAATAGACCAAAATTATTACCACTATATACAGTGGGGCGATATATCGGGTCGCTCCCAAACCAATGGTGCTAGAAGTGGATGGGATCATCAAACTATAAGCAAATATCATCGTCGTGACTCCGGCCTTGCGAGAAAGTACCAGGTAAAAACCTAGTAAGGTTATCAGAAACAGAAGGTAAAATGAGTATTTAAAGATTAGCGACGGCACCACAGCGAATAGACCTCCTATCAGCAGCGCAGGCAGCCAGAGACTTTTATCCTTTGTTATAATACTGAAGCTATTCATTGATTTAAGTTAGAAGTCTTACACGTGATTGAGCTAAGCAAGCTTCAAATAGTGCGATTGAAATGAAATTAATTGTTTGAATAGTGTGGCACCTGAAATGATGATAACTAACACTGCAATAATAATTTTCCACGTCAAATCAGTAATTAACATTGTTCCAATTATCGGAACTATTGCCAATAATGTCACAATCAGAATTTTGTTACACGCAGGCTTGACTTCTGGTAATGTTTTTCCTGAAATAAATAATAAGAGAAAAAAGTCAATAAACATTCTGAATGACCAGGCAACTGCTGCACCCTGTACACCCCAGTCGGATAATAGCAGCCATAGTGCAAGAAGGTATAGTGGAAGTTCAATTATGTGCAACTTCGCCGTTATATCGGGACGTCCTACACTTTGCAGCAAAGCATGTGGCACTCTTGCAAGGCTATTCAGTAAAAAACCAATGGAGAGGAATTGAACAATGGCGGTACTTTCAATAGCGAAGGTTTCGCCTAGCCAAAGGCTAAGCCCCTCGTTAGCAAACAATACAAATATTACGCACACTGGAAGAATAGCATTGAGCATTACAACCGACGTTCTCCAAAATAATGAGCTACCATCTTCACGCTTTGAACTACCCCAGACATTTGCAAAAGTTGGGAACATTACTGAAATGAGTGCAGTCGGTGCGACGCTAAGTTTATTAATAGCATCAGCCGGGACAGTGTAATATGCTATTTTCGACACTGAGATAAATGATCCAATAATGAATCTGTCTAACTGTACCATTAAAGGGCTAATCACATTGCTTACTGTTACCCACGCACCATACCTGAATAGATACTTGCAATACAAAAATTTAATTTGTGCATTCCGAAAGGTTAGGATATTTAAGCGGAAGCAACGGTTTAGATATAACCCCGTTGATATAATCCTAGCAGCGGCCAATATTAATGTTACAATGTACAAGTCATTTGACCAATACAATGCGACCACTGGCCCGAGAAAGTTAAAAAGGCCTAGAAACAGTCGTATAGTACTGATAGCCCTAAATTCATTATGGGCTTCGAGCAGGCCTATTATCCCAGCTTGCAGAACCACTGTTGGTAGTGCCAACGCTAATATTTGTAACGCCTTTTGAGACTCCTCAAGCAATGCCCCTTCTATGTGTAGGAAATTGCCTAAAATTGCTTTGGAGGATAGAATCAAAACTATTCCTGCAATTATTCCCATCAGACCGATCAGAAAAACGGATGTTAAGGTCAGATCCGGAAGCTCATCTTCTTGTTCTGTACCCAGGCGCTCCGCTACCAGTTTGGTAAGTGCGCGTCCCATTCCAAAATCGAAAATGCTGAAGTAGCCAATGATCGACCATATGAGGGTCAGAAGTCCAAAACGTACATCTCCGTAACCTGCAATTAATTTTGGAATTGCATAAATTGAGACAACCAATGGAAAGATTGCTCCCAGTAAATTCCAGGAAATGTTCTGTATAAAGCCTTTTCCTTTAGCCACGTTGAGTAAGTGTTAGTATTGCTGAACCCAGATCTTACGAGCCGGGTCAGTTAGGGAAACTTGTCAGTTGTTAACTGACAAGTTTCTTGATTTTAGCTGTAACTGATGTTGCTTTTGAATCCGAATCTTCAGAGTAATATCCGTATCCGTATCCACCGTATCCGTAGCCATATCCGTATCCAGCACCGTAATTGACACCATTGAAAATCACAGATAAATTGGCAAATCGACGTGACTGGTGAATTTCTCCGATTCTTCTGAGGTGATCATGAAGTGTATAATTGTACCGAACGATATACAATGTTGCATCAACATACTGCGCTATCAAAGCGGAATCGGTTACTAACCCGTACGGTGGTGAGTCAATCAAAATGTAATCATATTGAGTCTTCAACTCCTCGAGCATTACAGGCAATTTCCCATTACTTAACAACTCTGATGGGTTCGGCGGTATGGGACCACTTGTAAGAACATCGAATTTCGGATGCACGCCAGTCGACTGGATAAAGTCACTGTAGCTGCCTTGCCCTATAAGACAATTTGACGCTCCTGTTTTATTAGACACTTGCAAACGTTCATGAAGCGTTGGCTTTCTCAAATCAAGTCCGATTAGCAATACCCGCTTATCTGAGTATGCAAGGCTGGCCGCAAGGTTCACGCTGACAAAGCTTTTACCTTCACCTCCTATCGATGACGTAAACATGATTACCCGGCAGCTTCCATCTCCAAGATATTGCAAGTTTGTTCGTAAGGCTCGGAATTGCTCTGCAACAGCACTTCTGCTGGTCATTTTGATAATTGTATCTTCTCCCTGTGGATTCTCCCCACTCTTTTTCATCTGTCCTATCTCACCTAAAATTGAGGTGTTGGTAGACTTTTCGATTTCCTCTCTTCTCTGTACAGTGTTATTCAGTAAGAAGAGGAGGTTGATAATCAAAATAGGGATAATAAATCCAGAAACTCCTGCTCCCAGCCAGATAACCGCTTTTCTCGGTTTAACCGGTCTGAAAGTTGATATTGGAGCATCGATTAGACGGCTGTCGGTAACAGTGGATGCATAAGCCAAGGCTGTTTCTTCTCTTTTCTGAAGCAGATACAGATAAAGTTCTTCCTTAATTGACTGCTGTCTCTTGATTCCGACGAACTCTCTTTCTTTTTTTGGAATGCTTCTCAATCCGGCAGAAAATCTAGTATTGATCCCCTCCAAATTTCTTTTCGTAACCGCCATTCCTCGTTTTAGATTCTGAACGTTTTCTTTAATCGATTGACGGGTTCCCGCTAGCTGGGTGTTGATTGTCTGTAGAAGTGGGTTGTTCGGAGAAGTCGTCCTGGCATATCTTTCTCTTTGAAGTTCCAGCTCATTGAATTTTGTTAACAATGACACCAAAACGGGATCATCAATCATATAAGTTGCAGGAGCAACGGCACCTTCTCCGGCATTCGAAATGTAATTGTCTACACTTTCGAGAATGCTGATTTTGGTGTTAACTTCATTCAGTTTCGAGTCGTTTTCCTTAATATTTTCAAGAAACAATTGAGATTCAGCGCTGATATCTGTAATGCCTTGAGTGGTTTTATAAGATTCAACATCTTTTTCAACATCACCCAATTCGCCAGTTATTAGTCCAAGGCGGTTTTCAATAAACTTCAGCGTATTACTTGCTTCACTATTTTTATCAGTAAGTGAAGATTGGACGTAAACGTCCAACAGTTTATTTAGTACGTCTTTAGATCTTTGAACATCCGAATCTTCAAATGTTAGTTCAAGGACGGTGCTCTTTACATTCGGTTGCTGAACAGTTAAGCGTTCAAGCATATCTTCCGCTAAGTTCTTAACTTCGGTAAAGTGCACTTCGATTTTATCAACAGAAGTATCAACTCCTGCTTTATTTTTTGTTACAATGAAAGCGCCCCAAGCGTTATTAAATCTTTGATTATAAGAGAATAGCTGCTCTTCATCATTGAATCGAAAGTGAAGGCTGTCGACAATATGGATGACCATCGCCTCTTGAAAGCCATAAGGAGTAACAACCTCTGGAACAATCGTGATAGGCGTAGTGCGGTATAAGTTAATAGTGCTTAACCCTTGTTTCGCAGTGTAGGAAACATCCAGTCGCAACTCTTTAATAACTTGCTCCATCAAGGTTTGAGATTTGATAATCTCAAGCTCATTTTCTACCAGCTTGTTTCCGCCAAATTGGGTGCTCAATTCCGATAATATATCACCTTGGGCACCACTTAAACCTTTATTCTCGTCCTTAATCAGAATGCTGGTTTTTGTGCTGTAAACAGGTTGGGTTACCTGAAGGTAAAGAAATGCCACAATAAGTGACAAAAAGATGAAAATAGGAAACAAGTACCAGTAGCGGACATACCGCAAAAGATACTCCTTCAGATTAAATTCTTGTTCCACGTGATCCATGGAATCAATTGTGGCAAGATTAGCGCTATTGTCTCTCATAAAGTGGCAAGTGTGATTTTTGTAGTTTATAAACGCACCAAATTCAAAATCAAAATTCCAAGGGTGCTTATCCCGCCGACTATGGTAACAACCAATGGGACTGTGCGAATTCTGCTATCCGTGTCAAGCATTCTGGCCTTTACAGGTTCGACATAAATGACATCATTTTTATGAATGTAGTAGTATGGAGAGTTAAAGATATCTCTGGACGTAAGGTCGATTCTCGCATATTGACGCTTGCCCTGCTCCTCTCTTATGACCATTACGTTGTTCCTATTTCCATAAATTGTCAAATCTCCTGCAAGACTTAGTACTTCCGGAAGCGATATTTTCTCGTCAGGGATTACATAAACTGCTGGCAGCTTAACTTCTCCCAATACGGAAACCTTGAAGTTTAAATTTCGCACAATGACGGAAGGCTCTTTGAGATAGTTTACCAACTTAGCCCTAATTGTATCGGCGGCATCTGTCGTTCTCATGCCTGCAACATGCATTTTACCAACCAACGGAACCTCGATATTGCCATCAACGTCAACCAGATATCCTAATGGCTGCACTCTGGGCCCACCAACATTAGAATAGTTAGTACTTGCTGTTGTAAAAGTGTTAGGGGCATTAAATACTTCATTCGCTTCAGCATTTAAGCTTCCTACTATGATGGAAAGAATGTCGCTTGTCTGAATCATCGGAACGTATTTCTGTGTAATTTCTTGTGAAGAAAAAGCAGCCGAGTCACCTTGGAAATATACAATTGACTTTGGAGATACGCAGGAGGAGTTAGTAAGAATAATTGCAGAAAAGCAGACAACGACCATAATTGCCGGAATCAGCTTCCCAAAAGTTTTGTAAGTTAAAATCATGTGATTTTATTTTGATTAAGATATATTAGGTACTGACTGACTGTTATTTAATCCACTCTATTGAGCCTGCCTCAAAACATCACAACAACGTCAAAATTGTTTGCATTTTAAAATAGCGTCAGCAACATTTGGATTGCAACTACTAGCAAACCTTAGCTATGTACAATTTATTTGTATTGTGTAACTAAGTACAAATATAAGATAAATTCAATTATGGCTACCACAAACCAACAAGTTTTTCGTTTTGAAATGGATACGTGGAAACCCATTTATGGCGGTCGCTTTGCTGGATCATATTCAAGTGCTGGATTTTGTGTGCGTCGGTTCCTATAAATGTGATCAAGTCATTACGCAGGAGCCATTCGGCGATTTTGGTGATATTGTCACCATAATAGCCGGTCAATGACAATATATTTACTTGCAGCTCACAACCTTGGTCACTCAATTTTCGGTACATAGGCAAATCTGAATGGAAATATGTGTAACGTTCGGGATGTGCCAGGACAGGCTGGTAGCCAAATTCTATAATCGAAAACAAGGTCTCCGCCAGGTTTAGCAGTGGCGTAGAGTACGGTAATTCTACGAGTAACCTGTTGCCAGGCAGGGTTAACAAAGTCTCCCTGTTGATCAGCATTTGCATGAAGTGTTCATCAATAAAATATTCCGCGGCAGCACCAATCGCTATATCCAGACCAGCAGCGAGCACGGCCTTCTTAACCTCGTCCAGTTTAGAAGAAATAATTTCCGGAGTATTCTTATAGCAATCCCAAATGATATGCGGAGTAGTGACAGCGTGGGTATAACCCAGGTCCTGCATTTTTGCAGCCATGGCAACCGATTCTTCAATAGTCTCTACACCATCATCAATTCCCGGCAATATATGAGAATGTATATCTATGCCTATATGGGCAAGATTAATCTGTTTTTTATTTTTATTTTTAAATATCCAGTCTAACATGTTTATCGAAAAGTCTTCGCAGCAGTTAAAAACATACCTTGTGAAGCGTATAGTAATTTGCCGCTGTCCGCAGCAATCGTAAGTGATAAAACAGTATCCTTCCTCAGATTTCGTACTATTTTGACATATCCCATAAATTGTGGAGTCTTTGGAAAAATGCCGTAAATCGCAGGTGTGTGTCTCTCGCCGGCAGTATGCCCATTTTCGCTGGTTCCAAAAGTCCCGTAACTATCTGAATAGGTTAACTTGGTATGGAACTGCCATAGCAAATTAGAAATTACAAGGCTTAAATGCAATGCGACAACCCTGTTATTGGTAAAGTAATCAGCTGGGTAACGCGGCAGTTCTTCCCGCATGTCGTTGGTTGTGGTAATCAGAGGGTTGCCAAGTCCTAATCCCATATAAGACCATCCCTGAGTATATAAATAGTTGTTATAATAGTCTTCATCTCCAGAAGGCGTAATCGGAGACCAAGATTCACCGCCTTGATTCCTGCTGAAAAAGAACTCCAGCAGCCCTTTGCTGACGATGAACTGCTCCGAAGGTTTCCTTTTGTTGGTAACACTGAACCCTGTTAAGCCATCCCGCAAATTCGAAAGATGTGCAAGTCCACCAACCTCGTAGAAGAACTGGCGGTACAGGAAGAACTTCATTTTGTCCGTGTCATAGTCAATCGCCGCATCCATTGATCCCATGTGATTTCCAACTTTACTGTAATTCCAGGCCTTCCCAAATACTACATGTTTGTATGTCTGCGCAGCACTCAGATCGAAATTAGCCCAAATCAGGCCCTCATTTCCAAAAAAGACTTGGTGGTTAAAACCGGCATACAACTTCATTCTCCAATTTTCAGCACCTATCCTTCCATAAAATGACTTTTGATGAAATTGCGTTTTTGCGGATTTGACTCTACCATATTGCAGTGGTAATTCTCCCAGCCATCCGTGTGCGAAGCTTCCCTTGAATGCCAGGAGCCCATTGGCAAATGGAAGCGCGTAGAAGTCTGGAATACTGAATTGCACTTTAGGTATGCCGAGAGCGTTTCCGGATATTGAAAATGCCCCTAATGAAAGGGTAGTGTCTACCAAGCCCACCACATCTCTTGTACGGCCAGCTTGTAGCTCGAATATGCCAATCTTAAAACCTGCATATCCTTGAATTAATGTGAAATTTTGCTGTCTACCAATATTGAATCGCCCTTCTACGCCAGTCTTCCACCTTAGTAAGGTTGATTTTGTTGAATCGTAATTTACCTGAGCCCTGCCAATGAGACTGACTGAAGGACCATTTAGTGGTTTGCTTCCAAATTGATTTGATCTGAGCCAGAAGGGAGCGGTTGCATTACTCGTAAAACCTGCCTGGCCTTCTAATACAGCGCTCAAACGGGATGATTGAGCTACCACAGAATTAAAAGATAACCAAGCAATGGTTATATAGGCCAATATTTTCATATCACACGTTGAGGTGCAACAAATGTAGTCACAAGAATGCAATATAAAAATTTAACAAGTCGAAATTTGAATTATTCCTGGATACTCTCAATTTTATTAAGCGTGATGAGGTACTGTTACATGCACGTTTCCTCATCTAAATGCTCCCTAGCTCGATCTGCACTTTACTTTCTTAAAGACTTTTAAGCAGCTTGAAATGCTAGGTAATAATCACATAACTGCACCATTCCTAGTAAACACGTGTGTAGAAACGACTTAGATTTATTGATTAAATGTAGAATTACTTGTAATGATATACCGAATTACCAGTATATTTGTATCAAATAGTTTTCATATAGGTATATATTTGAATTTATTGTTTTCAGGATTTTATACAACACTTTGCCGACAATGGCGTATTTAGACACGTATTCAGGAACACTGACATCAGTAACTGCTGCTCATTTGTTGCGAAGAGCAACGTTCGGTCCAACAAACCAGGAGATTGCCGATTTTACTGGAAAAACTGCTGCGCAGGCAGTAGATCTGTTAATTGCCAATTCATCCTTTCGCGCAACCCCGCCGCCGCCAGTAGAAATGGATAATACAAGAGCAGATGCTGGTCAGCCATTTTTTGGCAAACCGTTTGAAACAGAGCGGAATCCCCCTTACTATAATTATGTGAGATACTGGTGGGTAGGATTGATGACAGAGCAGCTTGGTCGTCCCTCTGTCTTGGAAAAATTAACTGCTTTTTGGCAAAATCATTTTGTCGTGACTTACGCAGCTGTTCAGGATTACAGATTTGTTGACAGGTATCTCAGGTTGCTGAGAAACAATGCACTTGGAAACTTCAGGAATCTAGTAATAGAGATTTCCAAGGATCCGGGAATGCTTGTTTTTCAAAATGGAAATGAAAACACGAAAGAACAACCCAACGAGAACTTTGCCCGGGAGCTGCAGGAACTTTTTACGGTGGGTCAAAAGGACTTCTATGGAAATCACAATTATACTGAGGGAGATGTAAAGGCCGCAGCTCAGGTATTAACCGGCTGGCAAGTCACTAACCGATTCAAAGAGCAATCCACTTCGATCGGAGTATCATTTACACCAGCACGGCACGACACAACAAATAAGGTTTTTTCTGCCAAGTATAGCAATAAAGAGATAGCCGGCCGGTCCTCTTCAACCGGAGGAGAAGAAGAGTTAGCTGAACTCGCAGACATGTTATTAAGGCATCCCGAATGTCCAAAGTTCATTTGTCGGAAGCTATATAGATGGTATGTCAATACGAATGTAACACAGGAAATTGAAGATCAGGTTATTGTTCCTCTGGCCGCTTTCTTTTCAAGTGCTGCAAATAATTATAAAGTTGAACCGGTTATCCGAAAATTGCTTTCCAGTGACATCTTTTTTGATAGCAAAAACATCGGAGCAATCATTAAGTCTCCCGCTGAATTAATGATAGGGGCTGTCAGGATTTTCGACCAAAAAGTGCCGGATCTGACAACTGACTACGCTGCGTTCCAAAAGATGATGAATTATTTGAGCTATGGAATGAGTGCGCTTCAATTGAATCTCTTAAATCAGCCTTCCGTCTTTGGCTCTCCTGCATATTATCAAACCGGTTTTTCAAAGAACTGGATCAACGAAAGCATGTTAGGTTTAAGGGGATCCAGAACGGATAGCCTGGTTTACCCTTATCTCGAGATCAAACCGGGATATATTTTAGGAGTTGATATTCTTGGCAGACTACGGAACATCCAGCCCAATTTCTCAGACGTAGCGGCCTCCCCTGCAATCACATGCGAGGAGGTGTTGGCCGAATTGTCAAAAAACATTTTTGCATTAGAACTTTCCCAATCGCAAAAGGACTTCCTAATCGATTCCATCATGATGATGAAGAGCAGCCCACGTACCACCTGGATCAGAGAATGGGATGCGTATCGCGCAACTCCTGATAATGTTTCAAGGCAGAATGCGATACTCTGGCGATGTAGAGCGCTCTTAAAGTATATGTTGAGAATGGCAGAATACCAAGTATTTTAAATCTAACAGAGATGATGAATAGAAGAGATTTTATGTCAGCCGGAGCCTCGTTGATGCTTCCTTTTATGCTGGATGGCTTTGGTATCAAGTCAATGGCAAAAGGTTCTGCGCTTGTACAGTCTTTACAGAATGCTTCAATATTCAATAGTGACAGGGTCCTTGTAATAATTTATCTAGCTGGCGGCAATGATGGATTAAATACTATCATACCGTTGGAGTTTTATTCGCAATATAATGCGTTGCGAAGCAACATTGCAATACCGGAAAGTGCTGTCCTGAAGTTGCAGGGCACTCCTGAGACAGGCTTCCACCCCGCAATGAGTGGAATGAGGAGTCTTTATGACGAGGGTAAATTAGCTATAATCAATTCCGTTTCTTATCCTAATTCAGACCAGTCGCATTACAGATCTACCGATATCTGGATGACCGGAGTCGATTCCAATCAATATGCGTCGAGTGGATGGGCGGGCCGCTTCCTAAACGATAGGTTCCCTGGTTATCCGGAAGCTTATCCTACCCAAGATATGAAAGACCCTTTGGCAGTGCAAATAGGGCAAATCAGCACACCAGCGCTATTGGGGACATCACAATCAATGGCCATCACAATTCAAGATCCAAATGTTTTTTATCAATTAATAGGGGAGTCAACTGATACGATTGCGGGAGACTTACCTTGTTGCGATGCCGGAGATTTGATTTCTTTCGTAAGACAAAAACAGGTTTCAGCAGTTGGTTATGCCTCTCAGATTAAGGCTGCCGCAGATGCAGGTAGAAATCTTGCGGCATACCCTGATGCGTTACAGAAAAATGAATTGGCCGATCAATTAAAAATCGTTGCCCGATTGATTCACGGTGGACTGAGGTCTAAAATCTATTATGTTGAATTAGGTGGCTTTGACACGCATTCCGGGCAGGTAGGAACAGCTTCTACCGAGGGGACGCATGCAGTGCTCCTGAAAAATTTGTCAGAAGCTGTAAGTGCATTTCAAAATGACTTGAAACTTCAGGGAACAGAAGACCGGGTTCTAGGCATGACGTTCTCTGACTTTGGCCGCCGCGCGACTTCAAATGCTTCCAAAGGCACTGATCATGGTGTTGGTGCACCGATGTTCTTATTTGGCACCGGAATTAAGAGACAGCTCGTAGGAACAAATCCCGATCTCATTAACGGCTTATTACCTGCTTCCCCGCCCGCGTGGGACAACAATCGGGATATAAAAATGCAGATCGATTTTCGCAGGGTGTATGCCGATATCCTGAATGAGTGGTTTGGGCTGGCCAGTTCACAAACTGAGCAGCTACTTTTCAGGAACTTCAAGACCACCTCTGTTTTTTCTGACAAGGTTCAAACCATTGCTTCTGGTGCATGGCCTAATCCGGAGATTTGGTCTCACGGCCGTGTCCCGTCAATAAAAGACATAGTACGCATCAATTCTGGCCACATCATTACTGTGGGCCAAAATATCCTAGCAAAAGATTTGAAGGTTGAATCGGGCGGAGAGCTCAGGTTTTTAGGTAACTATACGGTAAACATTACTGGGTGATCATATGAATAGATTATATAAATTCGGAATTTGGTTATTGTTACTTTGTCTTTGTTCGATTACCTGTAATGGCCAGGTTGGTATTACTAAAACCGAGCGTAATAATCCAAAAGGCATTGTAACCTTCGCTGAGTCATCGACGATCAGCGGTATTACTAACAGCAAGCATATAGACGGCTATGTCAGAAAATTAGGCCATTCAGTGTTCACGTTTCCAGTAGGACATCAGGGCTTCTATCGGCCCTTTGCGGCCGAGTCGGACGGAACAACAGGTGCTTATTTTCGTGGTGATCCGGGACAAGCAGCATTACCTGCCGGATCGCCGTTTAATCGAAACACCCGGGATAGTTCGCTGAGCGCTGTCAGTTCGGTAGAGTACTGGGATGTGATAGGCAGTGAGCCCACTAAATTGACACTAAGCTGGAATGTAGAGAGTGACTTGACAACTTTGACCGGCGGATCAGTCGATTTGGTTACGATTGCAGGATGGAATAAATCAAATGCACGATGGGAAAAGATCGCCTCTTTGCGGGACCAGAATTCTATAACCGGTGGCACCAGTACGATCTCAACTGGTTCAATCACATCAGTTCAAGCTGTTGATTTGAAAAATTATACGGCTTTTACGTTAGGATCAGGTCTGTCAGAATCTGTTGCATCCAATTTCGAAGGTAATTTTGAATCTGTTACTAATTCGGAAATAAAGGGTTGGGTTTGGGATCAAAACTATCCTAATGCTGATTTAACCATTGAACTGTACGAGGGTCAAACTGTTTATGCAAGTGTTAAGGCGAACGTATTTAGGTCAGATTTGAAGGATAATGGCAAAGGCACTGGTAACTACGGATTCAAGATTGCAATTCCTGCAACGCTTAAAGATGGAAAAGCACATCAATTGAGCGCCAGGGTAAGGGGAAGCTCGTATATACTAAACGGATCACCAAAGCAAGTTTCTTATTTGTTCGAAGGGCAGATAGAAATGTTAGATTGTTACCGGATCAAAGGATGGGTTTGGGACAAGCAGAATCCGAATTCAACTATCGATGTGGAAATGGTTGAAGGAGGTATGGTACGTGCGACCATATCCGCATCCCAGTTCAGACAAGATTTAAATAGCGCAGGGAAAGGTTCAGGTAATTATGGATTTGAAATTGCTTTGCCAACGTCGTTGAGAGATGGTAAGCCGCATCAATTTGATTTCAGGGTTAAAGGAAGCTTGTACAGCCTTGTTGGATCCCCGAAAGGTATAAATTGCATTCCTTCTCAGTATTACGGAAGCATCAATGCACTGGATTGCAGCACAGTTCAGGGCTGGGTATGGGACAAGTCATATCCAGAATCTTCGCTGACGATCGAACTCTATGAAGGCTCGACAGTGCATGCTACTGTGGTGGCCAATGCATACCG
>NZ_JAJUXI010000006.1 GCF_021390515.1 Dyadobacter sp. CY326 | reverse complement strand
TTTGACAAGCATAAGCCGGAAAGCTGCACCGTGTTTTCTGTTTTTGCCCATAAAAATGCCCCCAAGAAGTGTCTAACTTTTTGGGGGCAGTGCATCAAAAGTTACTGCATTCTTTTAATGGTCTTTAACCAAAAATAAAAATATGTGAATGCCGTTTTGCCCGATATATTAAAAGGAAACAGGAACTTCAATAACGGAAGAAGCCCAGCCTAAAAACATCTTGGCAGAAGTGTCTGAAACTTTTTCAAACACAATTGAAAAGTTCTCAATCGGCGCTTCTGCTGCCTTCACGGGTGCAGTAACACGAAGCACATCATTTGCTTCTTTGTATTGATAAGCGCCCCAATAATCAAGGTCAGAGCTTAAAATAACAGTCCATTCCTTTTCCCCGGGAATGGTGAAAAGCGAATACGTTCCTGCTTTGATCTTCTTGCCTCCGAATGTTGCATCCTGATAAAACTTGATTTCCGTGGATTCGTCTGCACCCGTCCGCCAAACTTTTCCAAAAGGTTCGAGTTTGCCAAAAGCTTCCCTTCCTTTTAAATATGGACGGCTGTACGACACTTTTATCAAAGCCTTATCACCATCCTTGCGGTCATGCGCAAAGTGATCCGGGAAATACGCAATGTCTCGCGGACTCTTGTCAAGCGGCCTAAACTTCTGCGCCTGCACAGCCACAGCGAAAATGATGAATGCTAACGAAAGGATAATTCTTTTTTTCATTTTTGGGAAAGAGTTGGTTTGATTGGATGTGTATTTAACACCGACTTCATTATTTCTTGTAATGATGCCTACATTTAAGGACAGTGATTGTATCGTCTTCAATGTAATATTAAACGATGCTCATCAGTAATTCTCCTCGACCAGCAATCAGCAAGATCCCCTTTTAACAGCTCAGGTTTTCCTATTCCTTCAAAAGGGGTTCGTTTGCAAGCTTTGATCAGTTCATTGATCTTATTGACTATCTTCTTGTCCGTCTGCTGCCAATATAAGTAATCGTCCCAACCTTCATCATGAAAGAGTAACCTCATTTTTCAATAAGTTCTCGTTCATGGATGTTAAGCTTTCCGTTTTTGAAATCAGCGACCGCTTTGAGCAAGCGCGCCTTGTTCAAGGGATCACTTAAAAGAAATTCGGTCGTGTCCACTGACACTTGCGTCTTATCACTTTCCCGAATTTTCTTTTTGGCAGCCATGGAAGACTTTTGTTTGTTCCAATTGATGTGTAATGCCATTTTTTTAAAATAATGTGTGTAAAAACAATTTTTATCTCACGCAAAGCTAAATGTTTCAACGGAAAAACAAATAGTAATCTGCGTGCTAAGTCAGCATCTTCCCGTTCAAGACGGGCCTTGGATCTTTGGTTTTTGCGAGGATGGCCAGGCTTTTTTTGAACTCGATTTGGACTGTGTCGGCTTCGAACTTGCAGGTTACGGTTTCGTAATGTGCCGTTTCAATAAAGCGCCAGGTCATTTCAAATGTGTTTTCGTCGATCCAGGCGCCATTTCCTGCGATTTTAGATTTCTGCTCGTTGGGAACGGGGGTTAACACGAGTTTCAGAGGCATTGGCGAAATATCCGTCAACCCGATCTTCCAGTTTCCAATGCCATTGACAACCAGATGCTCACCTTTGTCGTCAGTCAGGCGGAACAAGCACCAGCCTTTGGCAAATTCAAATGAGGCTTTCGTTATCTTCAAGCTGTTATCGGCAATTTTGAAGCTTTTTCCAGTCAGCTTTGCAGCCACGTCTGCCGTCGGTTTGCCGGGCGTTTGCGGTAAAGCCAGCGTTGACAATTTCTTTTGCAATGCTGCTTGCACTTCGTTGTCTGTCGTCACGGTCGTCGATTTAACAGCGGGCAAAATGTGGTTCCAGACATGATCCAGAATCCCCTGCATATCACCCGTTTCGCTTGTGATGGCAATGACCATATCTTCCTTCGGCAACACAATGCAATATTGGCCATAAGCGCCGTCGCCGCGATAAGCACCATTGCGGCATCGCCAGAACTGATAACCATAACCTTGCAGCCAGTCATTTTCTTCTGGTTTTCTTGCACCGCCTTTTGACATAATATGAGAACGTGTGGCCTCTTCAACCCAGGCTTCCGGGAGAATGCGCTTGCCGTTCCATGACCCTTTTTGTAAATACAACTGCCCGAATTTGGCAATATCTTCCGTTTTCACGCGCAATCCCCAACCGCCCGTGTTGATTCCATTCGGGTCGACTTCCCAATCCGCGTCATCGATGCCCAGCGGTTCAAACAGTCTTGGCGTTAGATATTGCACCAATGTTTGCCCCGTCAGCTTTTGTATAATGGCGGAAAGCATGTAAGTCGCGGCACTATTGTAGACGAAAAATGAGCCTGGCTCGTGCTCCACCGGCAATGATAAAAACGCTTTTACCCAATTGTTTTCTTTTGATTCCCGAACTGCGCCGGTTGCGTCTTTGTCATGGCCGGTGGACATGGTCAGCAAGTCACGCACACGCATTGCAGCGAGATTTGCGCTTACATTAGCGGGCTTATCTTCGGGGAAAAATGATAAAACTTTGTCTTCAACGGTCAATTTTTTCTCAGCAACTGCTAATCCGATTGCTGTTGACGTAAAACTTTTGCTCAATGAATAAAGCGTGTGCTTCATGTCGGGACCATAAGGCGCCCACCAGCCTTCGGCAACCACTTTTCCTTGTCGCAAAATCATCAGACTGTGCAGATTCAGCTTATCTGCTTCAACTGCATTTGTAAAATCAAGAATGTTTTTGGCAGACATTCCCTGCAACTCCGGCGAACTGCGCGGCAATTGTCCGAAATGTAAGGATGCGGCCCAGGTTGATGCAGGAATGGCGCTGATAATGCCCAGCTGTAATGCACCAAATCCAAGATGTTGTAAAAATTCCCTGCGTTTGTAAGACATATGGATAGCGAATAGAAGTTCAGAAAATCACATCAAAAGGCAGTCGGGAGCGGGCCATGGGCGATATGTCTGTGGGTTAATGGTATCTTTGCGTTTTATAAAAATTCCATTGACCAACTGCCGCAGAACATGATGTCCTTTCAATCGCTTGGCTTGTCCGAACCATTATTAAAAACCATTGCCGAACAGAATTATACTCAACCCTATCCAATTCAGCAGGAAGCAATTCCGGCTATTTTGAAGGGAAATGATGTCCTGGGCATTGCAAAGACGGGTTCAGGAAAAACAGCGAGCTTTGTGTTGCCTATTTTGGAGTTGTTTCAACGGATGCCGCCCGCGTCTAACAGGCATATTTCAGCATTGATCCTGGTGCCCACGCGCGAGCTGGCTGTGCAAATTGCAGTTGTTTTTCAAACATTCGGCGAGCGGCTTCCACGTAAAGTGAAGACGTTAGCGGTTTATGGTGGCGTTTCCATCAATCCACAAATGATTGGTTTGCAAGGCGTTGAAATTCTGGTTGCGACGCCCGGCAGGTTAATCGACCTTTTGTCCCACAAAGCGCTTAGTCTTTCGGAAACACAGATTCTTGTGTTGGATGAAGCTGATAAAATGCTGAATCTGGGATTTGCGGAAGAAATGAAGGACATCTTTTTTCTTTTGCCCAAAAAACGACAAAGCATTCTTTTTTCAGCCACATTAGGCGATGAGGTTGATCAGATCAACAAAACGCAGCTTCGAAATCCGGTGCGAATTGAGATTGAGGAAGAGGAACAAAACCTCGATCTGATTAAGCAAACGGCTTATTTCGTCGACCCTGACCGCAGAGGACCGTTGCTTCGTTATCTCATCAAAACGCAGGAAATGAAGCAAGTGCTCGTGTTTGTTTCCGCGACGCGCACGGCTGACAATCTTGTTGAAAAGCTGAATAAGAATGGAATTCAGGCGATGGCAATGCACAGTAAGAAGAGCCAGGGAGCCAGAACCGAGGCGCTGAATAAATTCAAGTCGGGAAAATTAACGGTGCTTGTAGCCACAGACCTTGTTTCTCGTGGCATTGACATTCAATTTCTTCCTTACGTTATCAACTTTGAGCTGCCCCGATCGCCGAAGGATTACGTGCACAGAATCGGAAGAACAGGTCGGGCAGAGGCGTCTGGCGAGGCCATTTCACTCATCTGCCCGGAAGACGTTCACCATTTCCAGATCATTCAAAAGAAAATGGGCAAACGCGTTGAAATGTTTGAATCCTATGATTTGGAATTAATGGGTTACTGACCTGCTTTGGTCTTATTTTTCGCAGCCTGATCAACAATATCTTTCTTGCTTCCCGTCCAGAACGCAATTTTCTGGCGGTTGAATGTGTAGGTTACAGCCACGGAATCGCCCCAGCTTACAATGGCCGGATAGGAATATTCGTCATCCTTTTTGCCGGTCGCAATGTCCAGTTTATCCGTCCAGTTTTGACCATTATCGTAAGACAATGTCAGCGAAAGCGGCGACCGAGATCCCCAGTCTTCATCGTCCGGGTTGTAAGCCAGCGCAATGGTGCCATCGCTTAGTTTGGCAGCATCAATGCCGCTATTTGGATTTGGCAAAGTGGTCTTTTTGATTGGCGCCCAGGTTTTTCCATAATCTTTTGAATCACTTCTTCCGATAACTCCGCCCGTCGTTCTCACCAGCATATGCACCAAGCCGGGCTTCGATTCCCACAATGTTGGCTGGATTGCACCTTTGCCCTTAATTTCGGTTGTGTCAATTTTTAAATACGGACTTGCTTTCCAGGTCTTGCCATTGTCCGTGCTTCTGTCCACAAAAACTTCCCAGCGTTTTACTTCATTGGACGCGCCTGCAAGCCAGTCGCCGTTCGAAAGTTCGATAAGTTTGTCCTTAACCGGCCCTCTTCCGCCCTTATCGCCTCTGACCAATTCGTAAGCCTCGGACCAGGTTTCACCGTTGTCAGTCGACGTTTTCACCCACGTTTCCCAATATGGAATCTCTTTACCGACTTTGAAATAGAGGATAACCTTTCCGTCCGCAGTTTTTTGCAGCACCGGATTCCAATGTGCGTCTTCCCTGATCTTCGCAACTTCTTTTGGCGCGCTCCAATTTCCAGGCTTGCCTTTTGACAGCCAAATGCCAACATCCGGATTTTTTTCCGCAGTTCCGCCGAACCAGGCAATCAAAAATTGGCCATCGTCCAGCCTTACCAATGTTGAAGCATGGCATTGTGCAAAGTCGCGTTTGTCACCAAAAACAAATTCTTTTTCGGACGCAAGTGAGTCTTCCTGCTCCTTTTTGGCATTGTCGGCACTTTTTGAATTGCAGGAAGTGAGCATGATTGAGCCCAGCATTAGGCCGGTCAAAAGACTTGCAGAGATTTTTTTGGAAACGCGCATAAGGGTCGTTTGAGGTAAAACTTTCAAAAAATACGTTTTTCGAAATGGATAAGGCTATTTATTTTAGCAATTTCTTCAAATCGTCCATCACCGCGCCTGGCGCGTGTTCCTCATACAAAATCCTGTGCACTGCGCTCGTTATGGGCAAATTGACCTGATGAATTTTATTCATTTCCGTGATGCTTTTGGTTGCATAATAACCTTCGGCAATCATTTTCATTTCAAGTTGGGCAGCTTTTACACTGTAACCGCGGCCTATCATATTGCCAAAAAGCCTGTTGCGACTAAATTGCGAATATGCAGTCACCAGCAAGTCGCCCAGGTAAGCGGACGAGCTCATATTGCGCTCGCGCGGGTCCAGGGCAGTTACAAAATTGCCAATTTCCTGCATCGCATTAGAAACCAGAACTGCCTGAAAATTATCGCCATAACCGAGTCCATGCGTGATTCCGCAGGCCAAGGCAATGATATTTTTCATCACAGCCGCATATTCAACGCCGTATAAGTCGTCGAGCGGATTGGCGGTTACATAACGGCAAGTCATCAGTTTGGCAAAATCTTCTGCCGTGTCGCATTCCGTGGAGGCAATGGATAAGTATGACTGTTTTTCCAAAGCCACTTCTTCCGCATGGCAAGGGCCGGCGATCACACAGGTTTCGTGCAGCTGAATGTAGTATGCTTTTGCAATCCAGTCTGTTATCAGCATATTTTCCCCGGGCACCATTCCTTTAATGGCAGATACGACGCGTTTTCCCTGCAAATGTTTTGCATTCAAATCACGCAATGCTTCTTGCACAAAAGCGGCTGGAACGGCCAGAATTACATAGTCTGCGCCTTTAACCGCCTCGGTTGTTTTTTCAAAAACCTTGATCTTTTTGGGAGAAAGCACCACATCGCTGAGGTAACTCGGATTATGGTGAAATTTCCTGATGTGCTCAATGTCCTTGTGATTGCGCAGCCACCATCGGATCTGGACGTTGTTTTGTTCACAAAGGATTTTGATGAGTGCAGTGGCCCAGCTGCCACCTCCGATCACCGCTATCTTGGTTTGATTTAATAAACTCATTTTCAAAGCTTGGTAAACTATTCAGCCGAAATTATGACATTGCTGAGTCTTCCAAAAGTGAGAATATTTGGCAGAAAATAAAAAATCCTTGCAGCAAAGCCGCAAGGATTTTCTTTTTTAACCTAAACTAAATCGAACTTATTACCCCTCTACAACGTATCAGTTCGCGTTTTCATTTGATTTTTTTTCGTCTTTTTTCACATCTTCTTTCTTTTTCTCAACGAGGTCACCGCTCTTCAGGTTTTTCGAGACGGCAATGTAAGGTCCGGAAATGATCCTGTCACCGGGTTTAAGTCCGGACAGGATTTCAATGTTTTCAAAGTCGCTGATGCCGGTTTTCACTTCCTTCATTTCCGCTTTTCCATTCACGTCAATGAACACGACTTCTTTGATCACTTCGGCTTTTTTAGGCTTCTTGTCGTCTTCCTCAGGCGCCGACTCATCGGATGGCGGGCCTTGCTGACCTTCCGTTGCGGGAGGCGTGTTACTGCGGGTCGTCACGGCAGCAATCGGAACTGTCACCACATTGTTTTTACGTTCCGTGATGATTTCCACCGAAGCCGTCATTCCGGGTTTGAAAGGATAGCTTTTTTTTGATTTTGACACCAAAAGATCCGCAAACGACTCATTTAAAATCTTCACCTTCACCTCAAATTCGGTGACCGCATCGGCCGAAGCACTTGATACGGCTGAGCTTGTGGTCGACGAAGCCAAACCTGCGGCGGTGTTTGCAATTTCCTTTACAATGCCCTTGAATTTGCGCCCGGAGGCACTATATGCGTCAACATCGATCTCTGCCGTGTCGCCCAGGGTTACGCGGACAATGTCATTTTCATTCACATTTACGCGGACTTCCATGTTGCGCAGGTTTGCAATCCGCATCATTTCTGTTCCTGCCATTTGCGATGTTCCTACGACGCGCTCGCCTGCTTCGACATTTAATAATGAAACAATGCCGCTTACCGGAGCGAAAATGCTCGTTTTCCGAAGATTTTCAGATGCTTCTTTCAAACTCGCTTCGGCGCTTTTAATGTTAAAAAGTGCCGCCGAAACATTGGCTCTGGTTGACTCAACATCTTGCTGCGCAACACCAAAAGTGGAAGCAAATTGCTCATAATCAGCTGCGGAGATCACTTTGTCATTGTAAAGTTTTTTATTTCTGTCAAAATTGGCTTTTGCTTGTAACAACCGCGCTTCCGCCTGTGCAACCATTGCTTTGGTCTGCTCATAATTGGCTTTGCTGGAATTGACCGCTGCCTGCGCACGGGCCAGCATTGACTCATAATTGTCCGGACGAATTTTCAATAAAAGTTGCCCTTTCACGACTGAATCGCCTTCCGCAACATTGAGACTGATAATTTCTCCCGAAACATCCGGACTGAGCTTCACCTCAACTTCCGGCTGAACCTTGCCGGACGCGCTGACACGCTCAATGATATCCGTCTTTTTCACATTGGTGTATTCCACTTCCGTGGTTTTGGGCTTGCCAATGTAACCGGCTTGTTTTGCGCCAAATAAACCTGCGACGAGGAGTACGACAAGGCCTGCTGTTATCCACCAGATTCGTTTCGAAGATTTACGTGCCATACTGACTTTGGTTACAATTAATGTTGATTGAGGATATGAACAGGTCGCTAATCAGAGACCTCGGGAATTTGAATTTGTTTACTAAAAATCCGACAACGGACGATTCATGTAAAAATCAAGAATCTTGGTCCGGAAAACATAGTCATATTTTGCCTGCACAAGATTTCCGTTCGCCCGATCGAGATTTGCTTTTGCGATACCATACTCCACGGAGTTAATGGAACCCACATCAAACCGCACTTGCGACACCCGGAAAGTTTCCTGAAGCGCCCTCACCTGGTTTGCCGTTGCCGAGTAACGCTTGGCCGCATTCGTCATGTCAATGTATGCCTGCTCCACATTCTTGCGGATCGTAAGCTGCACTTGCTGCGCCTGATATTCGTAGGTTTTTTGCTGAATCTTGGCGTTTGCAACATTGTATTTGACCCGGAAATTGGTAAAAATCGGAATGGTGAGATTGAGATTGACGGCCGAGTTCCGGTTGAAATTCAGCTGATCCAGATAACCAAATGTGCGAAGTGAGCCGTTGGGCGTTTCTATTTTCTGCACAATCGGAACCTGCTGGTCATTGTAAATAATGTAGTCTGTTTGGGAAGTCACCTCGGTTATTGTCTTGCCGGAGCCGTCGGAAACGAAACGTTCTTTGGGAGCTGCGCTCGAATAAGCGGTGTAAATGCCTCCATTCAATGTCAATGACGGCAATGCGGCGCCTTTGGCTAAATCAATGTTCGTTTTTGCTGCTTCAATGCGCAACTCTGCGGCTTGCATTTGAGGGAGATTGGCGCGCGCAACATCAAATATTTCCTGAATTGTGGCATTGTAAGCCTGCAGAGTTGGATCGGCCACCTGAATTTTCACGACATTAATCTGCTCGCTGCCAGGCATATTCATGAATTGTTTCAAATTGAGCTTTGCCGTTTCCAGATTATTTTCTGCATTGACTAATGTCAGTTCGTCGTTGGCAAGCTGCGCTCTCAAATCCAGCAGGTTGCTTTCTGCCAATGTTCCTGCTTCAACAAGTTTGGCAGTTCTGTCAACCTGCAATTGCGAAGCTTCCACTTGTCTTTTCGCAACCTCTATCAGCTCTTCATTGGTGATAACTTGCAGATAGGATAACGCCACATTAAGCATAATGTCATTACGCGCAGCGTCCAGATCTTTGGCGCTGGCTTTGTAATTGGCATCGTTGAACTTGATGTTGTTTTTGATTTGAAACCCGTTGAAGAGGGTTATTTGTCCGCCGAGCTGGTAATTATTGGAATTGATATTTTGCTGAACGAACTGGTTGGTAAACGGGTCAATGTTCCGGCCGGAACTGAAACCCTGGCTGGCGCTGAAACTAATGCTTGGCCAGCGCTGCCATTTGGATTGTTGATAAATGTTGCCGTTTGTCTGAACCGTCAGCTCGGAAATTTTTACGGAAGGATTTGTCTCTAATGCGATTCTGATGCAATCTTCCAACGAATAAGTGTTGGCTGGCTGAGTGGCGTTTTGCTGTGCAAAAGCTGTTTTTCCCGCGATATAAACACAAAATACAACGACAAGAAGTGCGGATTTGCGTAACGATTTCAACATAAGCGGTTCAGAGTTAGATGATCAATATTAACGTTTACCACAAAAACCAACCATCCATTTTGTACGGACGGTTGCATATCAAGGGTAAAAGGGTGATTGGCCTGGAATAGACCAAAATCAGTGGAAAAATAAGTATCCAAGCCAAATTCCGGCCACAACGCCTATCAAATCGGCGATTAATCCCGCCACAATCGCGTAACGCGTATTCTTGATGCCGACGGAGCCGAAGTAAAGCGCAACAATGTAAAGCGTTGTATCTGCCGATCCTTGAAAAATGCACACGAGACGACCAATAAATGAGTCGGGCCCGAACTCCTTCATCGCATCGATCATCAATGCGCGCGCACCGCTTCCGCTCAGCGGTTTCATAAGCGCAACGGGCAATGCATCGGTAAAATCGGTGTTCAAGCCCGTCAATGCAAACAGCCATTTGAGGCCGTCGATCAGATAATCCATTGCACCGCACGCCCGAAACGCGCTGATCGCAACCAGCAAACCGACCAGATAGGGAATGATGGTAACAGAGGTTGTGAATCCGGCTTTTGCACCTTCGATGAAGGTTTCGAAAACATTGACTTTGCGATACATTCCCCAAAACAAAAATCCGGCAACAACACCGAGCAGCACGGAATTGCCGACGAATATGGAAACCGTTTCAATCTGCTCTTTCGGCAAGCCCGATAAATACCACAATATCAAGGCAATCATGGCGGTAACGCTTCCCAGCCCAAGCATCACGGTCCTATTGAAGAGATTGATTTTTTGCCAAGCGGCAGTGATAAGCATGCTCATAACCGTGGTAATGTAAGTGCCCACCACACAGGGAATAAAAACGTCGGAAGGACTTTCGGCGCCCAAAATTGCCCTCTGCGCAATGATGGAAAGCGGAATGATTTGCAAGCCCGATGTGTGCAAAACCAGAAACATGATCTGCGCATTGGAGGCGGTGTCTTTGCTCGGGTTCAGCTCTTGCAAACTCTGCATGGCCTTTAATCCGAACGGCGTGGCAGCATTGTCCAAGCCCAGGAAATTGGCAGAAAAATTCATGATCATCTGCCCATTAGCCGGGTGATCTTTTGGCACTTCGGGAAATAATTTATGGAAAAAAGGGCCAATGAATCTTGCGATAGAATTAATAATCCCTGCTTTTTCTCCCACATTCAAAATCCCAAGGAAGAAAGCCATCACTCCGGTAAGCGGCAAAGCAATGTCCATCACCGCCACTTTGGCCATTTCGAGCATTCCTTCGGTTATTGCCTTGAAAGTCTGCACATCACCGGTCAGGATAAATTTCAGGAGGGCAATGATGAAGGCAATGACAAAGAATCCTACGAAAATATAATTTAACGCCATAGGTTAGGTTCAGGGTAAGGGGCAGCGATTGGTAAAGATATGTTTACAATGTCGGGAGTAAAATATTTTATTTAATGCAAATAACAAAGGTATATTGCAAAGTAGTACTACGATTTTGAACCAAATAGGATTTCCAATGAAGTATTTGAGCCTTCTCTTGCTGCTGACATTGTTTGCTTGCAATCAAAATGACAAAGGTAAAAATTCAGACGGGTCGCCATCAGGCATTGTCAATGACACCATTCCTTTGCAGCGGACATCCGTAGAAAACAGCCCCGTTGCGAGTTACAGCGAAAAAGTGAAGGACCCGCTGAATGACTGGCGCTTCTCAGTCGACATTTATGAAACGAAATCAACATTCGATTTTTTGGTTAAAATAAAATACAAAGAACTAGACGCCGAGGACAACATTAAGATTCCGAATTTCGGCATCATGCCCAAAGTGGAAGTCCGCAAAGGCAAAACCGATCAATCCTGCATCATTGGTTTTCTGGATAAAGCAGGCGAATTCAAAGAATACAAACTGGTTCAGGTTAAAAATCAACAGTTAAAAATCTCCACTATCAAGCATTACGCAAGAACGCTGTATAAAGTGAAGAAATGATTTTCATTAGTTGCTATAAACGCAAAAGAGCCTGAAATCAGGCTCTTTTGCGTTTTGTAATGATGTAATTTCAATTCAGCACGATTCGCACCTTTTCCAGGACTTGCGTTGAATGAACAAGTTGAAAATAATATGTGCCCCTTGGCAAATCGCTTACCTGAATTGAAATGGTCTTCTTATTATTCAGATCGTCGGTCAACACGAATTCTTCTGCGGAAATCGACTTCACTTCCTTCGCGCTTGCTTCGCTGTAAATGCTGATGGTTTCGGGCAAAGCCTTTGCATCGCCTTTATCTTCAAAAGTGATGTAAATGAAATCATTGGCCGGATTGGGATAAATTTCGTAAACCGTACCGTCTTTCAGGCAGTTATCGACACAGATTGTAATGCCCTTTTTCACAGAGCCAAAGCAGTTGCTTGCCGTAACATCCACGCCATAGCAATTGTTGACATAAGAATTGAAATAAGCCGTGCCACCATTCGAGTTGAGGATCGCATTGGCAGGATCGGATGTTGTCCAGACGCTAAATTTGGTTTCAGGCTCGCTTGTGTAAGCGTTGAGCGACACTCCCGCACCATTACACATAAAATCCGGCGAGCCACCCCCATTTGCAGTGACCAGTAACGATGCGGGCAGCGGCGCACTCCGCTTCACCTGAACCGGCGTGCTGTAAGCCGTAGTAACGCCACAAACCGAATTAGTCGCCGAAACTTTCACAGTCCCATCACTCACTCCAGTCAAATGCGCCACATTCGTATTACCAGGCGAGCTGACCGTAATCCCGCCCGTAGAAGCCCAGTTGTACGAAGTCGCATTGCTTGCCGAGGCAGTAATATCCTTTGGAGCACACAGCAGGATTGGTCCGGAGTTGATGGTTGGGATTGTCGGGAGCGGGCGGGTGATGTTGAATGAAATTTTTGTCCGGAAGTTGCTATCATTCCGTTTGGCTTCCACTTTAATTACACCTCCACTAT
Organism: Dyadobacter sp. CY326; assembly: GCF_021390515.1. GTDB lineage: Bacteria > Bacteroidota > Bacteroidia > Cytophagales > Spirosomataceae > Dyadobacter. The sequence goes on along the minus strand of NZ_JAJUXI010000006.1, from coordinate 427,480 downwards.
TAGCGTGCGTATTCACCGTAACAGAAGGTGTGTTGGAACTTGCAGGTCCAGACCAATTGGCCGGATAATAGAAGTAATAAGTGACTGGCGCAGCAGGATCAGTGCTTACCGCAGGAATTGATAGCGTTTTCGCCGCTGCTCCACATGCATAAGCAAGCGTGCTGCCATTGCCTACGGTCGAGCCATTAAAGCTGATGGAACTTGGGACGCTGATGTATTTCACTTCAATGGGTTGTGCTTCATTTGCGCCGCTCGGGCGAATGCTTGTGATTTTTTTAGTATAGTTCACGTTATTAGCTTTCCATGTGAACGTAACAGTAAGCCGAACGGATTTTGTAGGGGCCCCGCCGTTATAATTTGCAGTATTATACCATTTCGCTGAAACCTTATCTTTGTTATTTTCTCCAACCACGTCGCCTCCAATAACCTTCCACTCATATTCTTTTGCAGCACCATTCGGAATAACACTACCATTAGGAAATACAATATATGGGATATAGGAGTATTCTGTTGAATATTCTGAGCTACTAGGCTCTAACCCGTAAAAATCTATTCCATCATAAATTGTACTAGCAATCATGCCTTTGACGTAGACTATCGGGTCAACTGCAAATGCAAAATTGAACAGTGTGCTTAATAACAAAAAAATAGTGCTTAGGTTAACATGTGAAGATTTCATAAGTCATAGTATGTTTAAAAGTTATAACTCAAAGTGACCAAATAGTATGAGAATGGCTCTATCTCCTTTGTCCGCTGTACATCACGCGCCAAACGCACGCCGTCGTTCGTATACCCGATAGAAGTCACATTATATTTAAACCGGAGCTGACTCTCGATTGACACAGAATAGCGATGTGTGATATAGTGTCTAACTCCTGCAAAACCTGAAAGCCACATCATATCGATTTGTTGTCGTGATCTTGCAACTATCACATCGCTGTGATCATTTCCCTGTAAATCAATCGTACGTTTAGTCTTTTCAATTCTTTCAAACCACCCAACATCAACGCCATAATAGACCATCGATTTTGATACTTGCTTTTGCCACTCAAACCCAAATTGCGTAGTTGGCATAAACATATAACCCTTATCCTTATGAGAAGAAGAAGAATCTAGTCCATAGCGGGCCTTCGTGAAGCGGGAAAATGGGGAGACCATGATGCGCCAGGCACCTAATTGATTCCTCTGCCCCACATTCCGTTTTAACATGAACGGGTAGGATAACCAGGACAAATTATGCCTAATTGAATAGACGCTGACATTGAACTCCCATGGATGCCTTTTGTACAATTCCTGTGCGTGGCTATTCCAGGGCAATAGAAATACAAACGTTACTAATGCAAATTTCCTCATGGCTTATTGATTACGGTGAAGTCAGAAATGGTAACTGAAGTTGATCGCGTAAAAGAGATTTGGCTCGAAATACACATCCCGGTTAAAGCCTTTAAGAATGGGCGTGTAGTCGAAGGACGCATTCCCCCTGTCCATTAAATATTTGAGTTGCAACTGGCTCTCAAATGAGAATGAGAAGTCTTTCGTAAAATGGCATTTCATGCCCAACAAAGAGCCAATGGATGCCAGTTGTTTCCTGGAGCTTTCTAAATATCGACCTCTTGGTGATGTGTCCGTGCCATCTGGGTTCATATGTAAGATTTCTTCAAACTTGCTGTTTTCGACCGCCCATATGGTGCTTACACCGTAAAAGAGCATGAATCGTCCTTCCACTTTCTGCCACTCGTACCCTAACTCAAGTCGGGGATATAGGTGTCTATCATCGCGGTTGAAAAGCTGTTTGGTTTTGTCCGACTCCAAACCATCCAATGTCGAACGGAAATAAGGTGACAACGAAAACCGCCAGGCGCCTAATTTTTTACCTTTGCCGACATTCCGCTTGATCATATACGTATACGTCTCACCAACGTAAAAATCACTTGGGTCAAAATTAAGCGCAACCTCCCAGCGGGACCTCTCCACTTCTTCATCGATCAGCGCGTTCAATCTGTTAAAAAAATTGCTTCCTGGCAAAGTGCTCTGCGCAAATCCAGTCAGCGCTGACCATTGAAATAGTGTAAGCAATAACAATATTGTCCATAATGAAAACGTGTGCTTCATGTATCAACCAGGATTGGATAAATTTGATTGATACAAATAAAAAACCAATTAATTATATGACGGATACCAAAAACCCAGCTTCGCACCTACAAAAACCCAGAAAATCAATGCTTGGCTTTGAGCTTGCTTACGTAGTTTTCTGAAATGCCTAGATAGGAGGCAATATATTTTTGAGGGACGCGAAGGAAGAGTTCTTTGGATTGGTTGTGGAAAATATTCAGGCGTTCCTGGGCGGAGTGGAGACGCATTTCGCGGAGGCGTTCCTTGTGAAGAAGTCCATAACGCTCGGCGATAATTCTGCCAACATTGGATATTTCGGGATGCTTGGCATAGAGGCGATAAAGGTCGTTGCGGCAAATATAGATCAATTGGCAAGGCTCCAAAGTTTCGATAAATTCCTGGGAAGGAACTTGTCTGACAAAGCTTTCGAAGGCGTGGAAGAAATCATTTTCACTGGCGAACCACTCGGTAACCTCGTGACTTTTCCCTGCGCCATTGCTGGTAATATAGCAGCCTCGGGCGAGGCCGGTTTTGACAAACCAAAGCTTGTCGCAAATCTCACCTTCGGAAAGCAGCAGCTTTCCTTTGGGCACATTGATGGGTTTTAAAACTTGGAGAAATTCGGAATGAACGGTGTCATCAAGCGGGGCCATTGCCCCGAGAAAGGAAAGTAATTGTTTTGGCATGAATGATATAGTGTGTCGTAATAATTATGCAAGAATAGTAAAATTTCTTGCTATAAAGCAAAATAGCCCGGAATTTCCGGGCTATTTTGCTTTATAGCAATTCGTATTGTTTATGCTTTAAAAACCTCATCCATCTTCTCCCGGATGGTAAGCAGCCGTTTGCGATCACCGCCGGGGACTTCTGCGGATGCCCAGCCTGAGTAACCTATTTTTTCCAGCGCTTTATTTACTTCCGGCCAATTATTATCGCCTTCCATAAACTCCACATCGAAACCTTTCCAGAGACCGAGGTCATTTTGTTTTTTAAAGCTGAATTCTTTCAAATGAAGCTTCAAAATACGCTTGTTCAACGCCTCAATCCAGGAAGCAGGCCAGCTGTAACGGAGCACATTGCCTATGTCCAAATACCAGCCAACCATTGGATGGTTGAAATCGTCGACAAATTTTGCTGCCTCCAACGGACTGAGCAAGAACTGGTTCCAGACGTTTTCTATTGCAATTTTAACACCTGTTTTTTCAGCAATGGGAAGCAATTTGCGGATCTCGGCCTGAGAACGTTCATATGCCTCGCCATAAGTTACGTTTGCCGTCACCACGCCCGGCACCACCAGCACCGTGTTGCCACCATATTCTTTGGTGTCCCACAAAGCTTTTTCAATGGACTTGGCGCATTCTTCCCTTTTCTTTGGATCGGGGTCAGACAATGGAAGTTTCCAATGCATTGAATTCACCGTGCCGGGAATAAGCAAACCGGTTTTATCTCTTGCTGCAAGAACCTCCTTCATATCCAGCTTGTCGGGAGAATCGAGCTCTACACCGTCATAACCAAGATCTTTGAGCAATTTAAATTTGTCCATTACAGACAAATCCTCTTTAACCATTCCCCACATCAAACTCTTTTTAACCATTGGTCTGGCCAATGTGCCAGCAGGCGTAATGATGGGTGATCCCGGATTTGTAAGCAAGGATGCATTAGCAGCTGATGCATTGCCAACGGTGGCAGCACCAACCGCAGCACCGGTTGCAGCAAGAGCCGAGTTTTTCAGAAAATCTCTTCTTTGCATATGATCTTATGAAAACGCAGTGATACCAGGTCTGGCAACTTCAACAACTGGCGGCTTCATATCAAAACTATATGTATCCGGTCCCAGTTTTTCTGTCGAGTTCATTGCTTCATCCCAGGTTACGCGCTTTCCTGTGTACGCAGCCATTCTTCCCATGATCGCCAGCAATGTGCTTTGCGCCATAAATTCGCCATCATTGATCAGCTTGCCGCTTCTGATGGATGCGAAAAGCTCGTTATGCTCAGTTTGATACATATCATTTTGAACACCGTCATATTTCCATGGATTTTGACCGACGATCTCATGCACATTTCTTGCGCAGTTCACCATTGCACGGCCTTTTGTTCCAATTGTTTCAACCAGATAGCTGTTTTCGCAATTCGCCTGTTGTCTCGAATGGTGGAAACCTTTCACGCCGCCTTCATATTCGTAAGTGACAGCAAAGTGATCGAAAATATTACCGAAAAGGGCATCCGTACGAACCTGACGGCCACCCGTTCCTGTTGCTGACAAAGGCAGTTTTCCGCCCATTGCCCACGACATCATGTCAATGCTGTGCACAGCCTGCTCAACAATGTGGTCACCTGCAAGCCACGTGTAATAAGTCCAGTTACGCAACACATATTCTGCATCTGTCCAGCCTTGTACACGTGGGAAAGACCACAATGTGCCTGTATCATAAGTGTTGTAAATCGCAGAAATATCACCAACAGCGCCATCCAGGATTTTTCCGAAACTTGCACGCTTTGGCTCATGGTAACGCCAGCAGAAACCTGACATTAAGGATACATTTTTTTGTTTTGCCAATTTGGCCGCGTCCAAAACTTTGCGGACACCCGGCGCGTCAACAGCCACCGGTTTTTCACAAAAAACGTGCTTGCCTGCATTGATGGCAGCAGTCAAATGCTCTGGACGGAAATGAGGAGGCGTTGCAAGAATTACAACGTCCACACCCGAGTCAAGCACTTTTTTGAAAGCATCAAATCCAACAAATTTATGACCTTCATCAACCTTCACTTTGGCGCCATGCACCTTGGTCAGGTTTTCCAGTGAAGAATCCATTTTATCTTTGAATATATCTCCCATTGCGTGGAGAACAACATTTGGATCAGCCTTCAAAGCCTGGTTAGCCGCACCGGAACCACGTCCGCCGCAACCGATCAAACCCACTTTTAGCGTTTCAGCGTTAACCCCAGCAAACGCACGGTTTGGATTCAGGATCGTAACAGCGGGTAATGTGCTGCCTGCCAGCGCAATGCCTGCCATTTTCAGAACATCTCTTCGAGAAGTACTCATTGTAAATTAAGGATTAGGTGATAAAATTTATGATGCATTAAAGATCTTTCGGAGCAATAAAGATAGCAAGATCTGTTATTTTTCCAGCAAAGTTGAACCAAAAAATCATTCTGCGTGCTCGATAACACACAAAATGTTATAACGTCTCTTTCCATTTTTGCATACATTTATATCCCGAAACTTCACTTTCCTCTATGGTTCACGATAATTTACTATTAATCATTTCCCTCCTTTTCATCGTCTCAATGCTCACCATGCTGAGCGAAAAAATCGGAGTCTCTTATCCTATCTTTTTAGTAATCGCCGGTTTGTTCATCAGTTTTATTCCTGGCATGCCGCACATGCAGCTCGAACCGGATTGGGTGTTTCTGATCTTTTTACCACCGCTTTTATATATGGCGGCCTGGAACACTTCCTGGAAAGATTTCTGGAAAGCGCGACGGCCCATTGGATTGCTTTCAATTGGTTTAGTGGTTTTTACGGCCACGGCGGTTGCTTATCTTACGAGCGCAATCATTCCCGGATTTACATTGGCAATGGGTTTTTTACTGGGTGGCGTCATTTCTCCGCCCGATGCGGTTGCGGCAACCTCAGTTTTGCAGGGCTTGAAAGTTCCCAAGAAAGTCGTGACGATTTTGGAAGGTGAAAGCCTGGTTAATGATGCTTCTTCGCTGATCGTTTTCCGATTTGCGCTTGCAACCATCGCGACGGGCGAATTTGTGTTGTGGCGAGCTGGACTAGACTTTTTCATGGTGGCAGGAATGGGCATCTTGGTCGGGCTTGTGATTGCGGTTTTGCTCTATTTTGTTCACAAATATTTCCCGACAACGCCAGCCATTGACACCGCGCTTACATTCATTACGCCTTATATGATGTATATCGCGGCTGAACATTTCGAATATTCGGGCGTGCTCGCGGTTGTGAGCGGCGGGTTGTTTCTAAGTTTCCGCTCGCACGAAGTCTTTGCTTATCAGTCCAGAATGCAGAGCACTTACGTTTGGGAAACGGTCATTTTCCTGCTAAACGGCATTGTTTTCATTCTCATTGGGCTACAATTGCCGCAAGTCATGACCGGACTTGGCGCCTATTCGTTGTTGGAATTGCTTTCCTATGCGGTTATTATCAGCCTCGTCACCATTTTGATCCGCATCATCTGGGTTTATCCCGGCACTTATCTGCCCAGGATTTTGTCTAAAAGGGTCAGGGAAAATGAGGTGCGACCCAACTGGCAGACGACCTTTATTGTGGCATGGAGCGGCATGCGCGGCGTTGTTTCGCTGGCCTCCGCATTGGCCATCCCGTTAACGCTCGACGGCAGAGCTTATCCAAACCGTGATCTGATCTTATTTATCACATTTGTCGTAATCCTTTTTACACTTGTTTTACAGGGATTGAGCCTTCCTTTCCTGATTCGCTGGCTAAAAATTGAAGATGAAGGCGAAAACAAAAATGAACAAAAAGCGATCATTAATGCCCGCCTCGCGACGGTGAGCCTTGAATATATGCAGTCAAATTATGAAGGTGAAATCTCTCAGTTTGAGCCGTTCAGACTTTTGAAAGACCGCTACGAAAAGATCATTGAGCTTGCAGACACGCGCTATCTGGATGTGGACAGCAGTGCAACGCGCGGATTTGCAAGGGCTTACCGAAAAATGCTCGTTGAGATTGTGGGCGTCAAGCGCGAGGAAATACGAAAAATTCGCCGGGACCAGGTTTGTTCCGACGAATTGATCAAGACAAAAGAAAGGGAATTGGACTTGGAAGAAGCGAGATTAAGAAATTCCGGATGACATTAATCCCAAGCCACTTCGATCACATAATTTCTGAGATCAATGGTCGTGAAACGCTCGCCATTCTGGCGTTTCAATGCAATTTTGCCATTTTGAACTTTCGCAACTTGCTGGGCGATAACGTCTTTATCCGTTTTCTTTCTATAAATGGCAACCATTTGCTCTTCCGTGTCGACGTCAACATCGCAACTGCGTCCTTTTGCATTGATTAATTTCGCATTATCAGGCAAATAAGGCGCTTTTGCGAGTGCAAGCGCACGTGAAGCCTGCGGCACGCCGTATCCCACGAAATTGTTGCCGTAAGGATATAAATGCGCCGATTTTTCAATGAGGCTGATCAATTCTTTGTTGGTCAATTTTGGATTCGCTTGCAAAAGACAAGCCGCAAATCCCGTAATCACCGGCGCAGATAACGACGTTCCATACAGTGAGAAGCAGGAAACATTGGGTTTGACATAAGACAAAAATTCAGGCCCAACACTGCTGTAACCGATTCTGTTCCAAAGCTTTCCATTCGTCGCACCAACTGCTAAAACACCTTTTGCATCCGCCGGAGCCGAAACGATTTCCCAGCTTTTATCATCGCCTTCATTTCCAGCCGAAACGATCAGCATAATGCCTTTTCTGTCCGATGCAATTTGCGCAGCTTTTGAAATCGCGGAAGTTTTGCCGTCCATTTGCGCAGGAACGTAATTTTCTTTTGGGTCAGAAAAACCTTTGGCATAACCCAATGATGTGTTGATCAAACGCACGCCCAAGCTGTCCATCCACTCCATTGCGGCGATCCAGTTGTCTTCCTCGCCTCTGTATTCACGCAACGAATAATCTGTTCTTGCCAAATAAAACTTTGCATTGGTGGCCATTCCATATTGGATCTCATCCTGGAAATCAATGCCCGCAATGGCAGCCAAAACCTCCGTTCCATGCATATCCGAAAACGACTCGGCTGTGCTGAAAAGCAATTCTCCCGAGCGGCCAGGCTTCACGTAATCGCGAATGCCTAAAATTCTTTTATTGGAAAAAATCTGGGTAAGGGAAAGCGAAGAATCTGCACCATAAAAACCTGCGTCGATCACCCCTATGGTCACGTCTTTGGCAGAAATGTTTTCTTTCAAAAATGCATTGGCCTGAACCTGAGACATTACAGGCGCCATCTGGGCTTTTTCAACAGCCTTGGTCCGTGCAATGTAAAATCCGGGATCAATAGGAACCACTTCCTGCACAAAATCCAGCTCCCGCACTTTCATGGCCTGCTCGCTCGTCATGATTGCCGAAACCGCATTGAGCCATTTGGAACGATTAATAATGTTCACGGATTGCTCGCGCAAAGCCCGCTCGTATTCTCCCTTTACAGGAAGGTCCAGTTCGTCGGAGGCGACGAGGCCTAATTTGAGGCGGTTTTCGAGCGTTAATGCAGAAACAGCCGGTGCGGCGTTCAGGTCTTTATTTTTGAGGTAAATCCAATATTTCGGACTTGCCGATAAAAATAATGGAGCTAAAACAAACGCTAGCAAAAGCAGTTTTTTCATGAAGATTATCGCAGTTAGGTTGTATCGGTCAATAGAAAAAGAGCAACGGATTTTTACAAGTTTGTCGCCCTACTTTTGAACAAGATAAACGTAATTTTACAAATTAAATTACCAGTTACAAAATTAAACAACCATGCGTTACGCCCCGATCGGTCAGGAGCTTTTTACAGAAAATCGCCGCCGACTTACCCAGTTATTGAAGCCAAAGTCACTCGTTATATTGAACTCCAACGACATTATGCCAACCAATGCGGATGGCTCGATGGGTTTCAAGCAAAATACGGACCTGTTTTATCTTACCGGTGTGGATCAGGAGGAAACCATCCTCGTTCTCTCGCCCGAACATCCCGATGAAAAGCTGCGCGAAGTGCTTTTTTTGAGGGAAACCAATGAAATGATTGCCGTTTGGGAAGGTGACAAACTGACCAAGGAACAGGCACGCGGAGTAACGGGCATTAAGACGATTTACTGGACCCATCAATATGAATCTGTTTTCAGGAACATTGTTTTTGAAGCCGAGCAGGTTTATTTGAACACCAACGAACACACGCGCAACGATTCCCAGGTGCAGACGCGCGAAACGCGATTTGTGAATGAATTCCGGGAAAAATATCCGCTGCACACATTGCTAAGGCTCGCGCCGCTGATGCATCAGTTGCGTGCGATTAAGCAGCCAAGGGAAATTGAGTTGCTTCAAAAAGCCTGCGACATTACGAAGCTTGGTTTCGAGCGGCTCCTAACATTTGTCAAACCGGGCGTTCAGGAATTTGAGGTGGAGGCCGAGCTCCTGCATGAATTTATCCGCAATCGTTCAAAAGGCTTTGCTTACCAACCGATTATCGCATCCGGCGCCAATGCGTGCGTGCTGCATTACATTCAGAATGAGCAGCCTTGCAAAGATGGCGACCTGCTTTTACTGGACGTGGCGGCTGAATATGCCAATTATGGAGCAGATTTAACCAGAAGCATTCCCGTTAATGGTCGTTTCACCAAAAGGCAGCGGGATGTTTATGATGCGGTTTTACGCGTTTTTAAAGCGGCAAAGGGAATGTTAATTGCGGGAAATATCTGGGATGAATATCATTTGGAAGTCGGTAAAATCATGGAGAGTGAGCTGATCGGCCTGGGCTTGATTACCAAAGATGACATTGCCAAACAAGACCCGGAGACACCTGCTTACAAGAAATATTTCCCGCATGGAACCTCTCATTTTCTGGGATTAGATATTCACGACGTGGGCAACAAATATCGCCGTTTCGAGCCGGGAATGGTGTTTACTTGCGAGCCGGGCATCTACATTCGGGAAGAAGGTTTAGGCATTCGTTTGGAAAATGACATTCTGATTACAGAAAACGGCAACATTGATCTCATGGCGCACATTCCTATTGAAGCGGAGGAAATTGAGGAGATTATGAACCGATGAGATGAATGCTTTGATGCATTCTTTTTTGTAAATTTGTTCAGATCAAATTGAAATCAAATGGAAAACACGATCAATTTTAATATTCCGTTGTCGTTCCAGCAGCTCCTGGATTTGGTAAGGCAATTACCAAGACCCGAGCGCGAAAAACTGGTTACAGTTATCAGAGACGAGGACTTCGACGATGAAGAACCAACCAAAGCTCAGATCCTTGAAAACTTGAAGCAGGATTATATTGCTTTGAAAGCGGGAACATTAAAAACATGGCCACTTAAAGATGTTTTAAATGAGCTTTGAATTAATTGTTTCCACACACTTCAAAAAAGAATTAAAACGGCTCTCCAAAAAATATTCTTCCTTAAAAGACGACGTCAATAAGCTAGGTGAAAGCCTCACCGAGAATCCCGCCCAAGGCACACCTATTGGAAAGGATTGCTTCAAAATCCGCTTAGCAATAAAGAGCAAAGGCAGAGGTAAAAGAGGCGGTGCACGGGTAATAACCTGCGTTTTCATTTTGCAAGAAGAGGTGGTGCTCCTAAGCATATACGACAAAGCGGAACAGGAAAACATCAGTGCAAAGGAAATAGAAGATCTGCTAAACGATATTGCCAGAAACCAATAACATTATACTACATTCATTAAAAGCCGGGAGATTTAGCGTCTTTCCGGCTTTTGGTTATTAACAACCCTTGGTTTTTAGAAATGGAGTTTTTGCCGGAGGACATTCATAAGCTGTTGATTTCATTTTTTCTGGGCGCTATTATTGGCACGGAGCGGGAATATCGAAGCAAGTCAGCGGGGCTCAGGACGATGATTTTGATCGCTGTGGGCTCAACATTGTTTACCATTATTTCAATCAAGATCAGTTCAGATGCCGGACGGATCGCCGCGAACATTGTCACGGGAATTGGGTTCATTGGCGCAGGAATTATCTTCCGGGAAAATAACCGGGTTGTGGGCATTACAACGGCCGCCATTGTGTGGGTTACGGCGGCAATAGGAATGGGCATTGGCGCCGGATTTTATGAGGTTACCATTGCGACATTTGTAATTTCAGGCTTGTCGCTGGTGATCCTGGCCCCAATCCAGCAATTTATCCGCAAAAAAAGCCAGATCCGCAATTACAGGCTTGTATGCCCTTATCAGAAAAAGACGCTGAAAATGTACGAGGAGCTTTTTAAAGAGCATAATCTGAAAATTTTGCAAGGCCAGCAAAGTCGGTTGGGCGGACAAATTACCGGAAACTGGACATTGCAAGGGTCGGAAAAAAAACACGAAAAACTTACGCACCATTTGCTGAACGATTCGGGAATTGTAGAATTCGACTTTTAACCCGATGGGACATTTAAAGCAGATTAGATTTTCATTAAAAACAGGTGTGAGATCCTTAAACATGCGCCTTTTCTAGCCGGGAATGCGTTATAACAACAATAAGGGAAACTTTATATTTAAAAAATACTTTATAAATAAATCAACCCACATTCTAGCATGATTTACAAGGCCAAAACCTTCGTAAATCAGAATTACATTGCTTCGTTATGCCCGACATCATTAAACAAAAGCTTTGGGAAATACTGGACCTCAACACTTCGGGACCGGAGGCCGACTGGTTACAAAGCCGCGCCGCTGCAAGTCCCATGGATTTGATGACCGCATTTGTTGCCGCTCCCAGGTTTCTCTCAAAAAAAATAATTGCACTGGATAAAGACCAAAAATGGGCGCTTAATGCAGAAATTTCCGGATTTTCTGTGGACGGCTGGTCGCTTGTGAGACTTGCACGCGTTTGGTTTTTGACGAATCTGGATGCTTCTGATAAAGAGGAATATGTCAAGAACATCGAAACGCTCTTCGATACGGCTGAAATGAATGAACTGGTGGCGCTTTACGCTGCATTGCCCGTGCTGTCTTACCCGGATCAATGGCTTTTTCGGGCCACGGACGCGGTTCGTTCCAATATGGGTTTTGTTTTTGACGCCATCGCATTGCATAACCCTTACCCCGCGAAACATTTTAGCGAACTGGCTTGGAATCAGCTGGTTTTAAAAACAATATTTAATGATAAGCCCATCCATTTCATAGAGGGATTGGAAATTCGGGCGAACGAAAAACTTGCATTTACACTTTCTGACTTTGCGCACGAGCGCTGGGCAGCGGGGAGAAGCGTTCCGGCGCAGGTTTGGCGATTGGCTGGCAAATTTTTCAACCAGACATTAATGCCCGACATTCAGCATTTGTTTGATTCTGAGAAAGATGAAGACAAAAAGGCAGCCGCGCTCGCATGCAATGATTCGTCATTTCCAGCGGCCCAATATCTTTTGGCTAAATACACTGATCTTGAAAAAGCGGTTAAGTCGGGCGCGTTGACCTGGGCTGACCTTGAACATTGACACCTGAACCTTATGTGCTTGAATAATAATGATATAGCAACAAATCCTTCGCATTTTGAAGACAGCGAAGAGACAGTCGCCGCGCCTGCGCACCGCGACATTGCGTGGAACGACTATAAAGACCTGATCAAAGGAATGCGCTTTTTTGACCCGCATATCCACATGGTTTCCCGCACCACGGACGATTATCAGGCCATGCATCAAGCCGGAATTGTGGCTTTGATCGAGCCTTCTTTCTGGGTTGGACAGCCGCGAACGGGACTTTCGAGCTTCAAAGATTATTACAGCAGCCTGGTGGGTTGGGAAAGATTCCGCTCTTCGCAATTTGGCATTAAACATTATTGCACTATGGGACTCAACTCCCGCGAGGCCAATAATGAGGCGCTTGCTGAGCAGGTTATGGAGATTTTGCCATTGTATATTTATAAAGAAGGCGTTGTGGGCGTAGGCGAAATTGGTTTTGATGATCAGACGCCTGCGGAAGAAAAATATTACAGATTACAGCTCGAACTTGCTAAGTCTGCCAAGCTTCCTGTGCAGATCCACACGCCGCACCGCGACAAGAAAAAAGGAACGGAGCGCAGCATGGCCATTGCGCTGGAACATGGCATTGATCCTTCGTGGGTAATTGTGGATCATAATAATGAAGAAACGGTCAAAAGTGTTTTGGACAAGGGTTTTTGGGCGGCTTTCACGATTTATCCTTTTACCAAAATGGGCAATGAGCGCATGGTAAAAGTGGTGGAACAATATGGCCCCGAACGCATTATGGTCAATTCCGCTGCTGACTGGGGCATTTCCGATCCGCTAGCGATTCCAAAAACCGCTGCATTGATGAAAATGCGGGGCATTTCAGACGAAACCATCCGCATGGTAACCTATCAAAATGCGATTGATGCTTTTGGTAAAAGCGGGCAGATTGATGTTTCTGATTTTGAATCGGGTTATGCGATTGATCACACGGAAAAGTTTCATGGAAACAGCATTCTGAGAGGCGGACAGCAACCTTCGCCTGCCAAAGATTCATTAGTAATTCAATAAAGTGAGCATCTTAAAACCTTATCTGCAGCTAACACGTCCTGCCAATGTTGTCACCGCATTCACTGATATTCTTGCGGGAATGGCCATTGTACAATTTACCTTTTCGGATTACAGTCCTGCCCTTCTGCTCGTCTCTACATTAGGTTTATACGGCGGCGGCGTGGTCATGAACGACGTTTTCGACGCCAAACTCGACGCCATTGAACGACCCGAACGTCCAATTCCGAGTGGAAAAGTGCCATTAAGGTCAGCGACAATGCTGGGCATTTCGCTGCTATTCCTGGGCATTCTGGCAGCCACAATGTTTAGTGCTTTAAGCGGAATGATCGCGATTATCGTCGCCATGCTAACCGTTTTATATAACCGATTTGCAAAACATAGCCGCATTCTTGGCCCGCTAGCCATGGGCATGTGCCGCGGGGGAAATCTCATTCTCGGCATGAGCGTGCTTCCCGAATCACTCCAACAATGGGCTTGGATTGCTCTGTTTCCCATTCTTTATATTGGTGCGATCACATTAATAAGCCAGGATGAAGTGCACGGCGGGAAGAAAACAACGCTTTATATTGCGGCGCTGCTTTACCTGGTTGTCATCTTTGCGCAAGTTAGGCTTGCTAATGAGCATGGAAACCTGCTTTATACATTGCCATTTGTTTTGTTACACGCCTGGCTCATTTTCAGGCCATTATGGAATGCAATGCAGAATCCGGTCGGGCCGATGATTGGCAAGGCGGTGAAGGCGGGCGTCATTTCGCTGATCGTGATGAATGCTTCCTGGTGCGTTGCTTTCGGGTTATGGCCTTTGGCATTGGTGGTTTTGGCGTTATTGCCTTTGTCGATGCTCTTGGCAAAAGTTTTTGCGGTAACTTAGTGTTAAAAATTTCTTTTTTGCGTGTTCAATGTCGATTTCAATGCAAACCATACAACAGCGTTTCCAGGTAGAATACAATTACTCCGTGTTCTTTACCGAAAATTTATTTGATATAAAAAACCCTTCTTTACAAGATTTTTTTAAACAATATACTGAACAAGGCTTTCAACGTAAGGCTTTGGTCATTGTGGATGCGGGGTTTGCTAATTATCATTCTGATTTATCCAATCAGATCCAGTCCTATTTTACTGCATCAGTTTCTCATATCCAGCTTGCACCGGAAATTATCATTGTTCCGGGCGGTGAAGCTTGTAAAAATGATCCTGCGCTTTTTGATAGTCTCGTGGAAGCAGTGGACACTTACGGCATTGACAGACATTCGTTTATCATTGGCATAGGCGGCGGTGCGGTGCTGGATTTGGTCGGTTATGCTGCGGCTGTTTCACACAGAGGCATTAAACTGATCCGCATTCCGACAACGGTTTTATCACAAAATGACTCCGGCGTTGGCGTGAAAAACAGCATTAACTTCCGCGGAAAGAAGAACTTTCTCGGAACATTTGCGCCTCCTGTTGCCGTGTTCAATGATCTTACTCTGCTCAGAACATTGGATGACCGCGATTGGCGTGGAGGCGTTTCGGAAGCGATAAAAGTGGCTTTGATTAAAGATGCATCGTTTTTTGAGTGGATTGAGGAGCATACTGCTGCATTGGTAAACCGGGACGAAGAAGCCATGGCCTATCTGATTCACCGTTGCGCAGAGATGCATACAGACCACATTGCTGGCGGCGATCCATTCGAATTTGGTTCATCCAGACCTTTGGATTTTGGGCACTGGGCAGCGCATAAGCTTGAATTTTTAACTGGCTTTCAGGTTCGCCATGGCGAGGCTGTGGCGATAGGCATTGCGCTGGATTGTGTTTATGCCAATAAGATCGGGCAACTTGCAGACCAAGATTTAAGCCGTATTTTGGACGTTTTGGGAAAATTAGGCTTTGACCTTTTTCACCCGAAATTATCTGAAAACGATAAAATCAATCTTCGTAATGGCTTGAATGAATTCCGCGAACATTTGGGCGGAAGGCTTACCATTATGCTTTTGGAAAAAATTGGAAAAGGCATAGAAGTGCACGAGCTAGACGCCGATATCATCGCACAATCCGTTGATTATCTGGAAGGAACAAAAATAATTCATGCATTATGATTACGCCTTACGGACATCTGACCTATTGCAGCAATATTCATCCTGGCGAAAAATGGGCTGACCATTTCCAGTCTCTTCGGGATAACATTCCCTATATCAGACAGCAGCTTGCGCCGGGTCAATCATTCGGGTTAGGCCTTCGTGTTGCCAATGAGGCGTCGATTGAATTGAGTAAGCCGGAAGTTTTGCAGGAATTCAAAAACTGGTTGAAAGAGCAGGACGTTTACGTTTTTGTGATCAATGGCTTTCCTTATGGCGGTTTTCATAACACAGTCGTGAAAGACGACGTGCACGCGCCCGACTGGACAACCACGGACCGACTTGATTACACGATCCGCCTTGTCAACATTCTGGCCGAACTCCTTCCCGAAGGTATGCACGGAGGCGTTTCCACGCCGCCGCTCTCTTATCGTTTGTGGTGGACAACGATGGAAGAAAATATTAATGCTACGGAGCAAGCCACAGATCACGTTTTGCAGCTGCTGGACGAATTGATCAAAATTGAAAAGGAAACAGGCAAGCTGCTTCACCTTGACATTGAACCCGAGCCTGATGGCATTCTGGACAATGCAGTTGATTTCGTGAAATGGTATCGCGATGTGCTTTTGCCAAGAGGAACAGCTTATTTATTACAAAAATACGGTGTTACTGAGGAACAAGCCAAAGCAACGATTTTAAAGCACATTCAGCTTTGTTATGACATTTGCCATGCGGCGGTTGGTTACGAAAATCCGCAGGAAATTCTGGATTCACTTGAAGAAGTCGGCATTCAGGTCGGCAGGATTCAGGTTAGTTCTGCGCTGAAAGTAAATTTTTCAAATGAGCGGGAAATTAAGCTGAAAGCGATCGAGACATTCGATGAGCCTGTGTATTTGCATCAGGTTGTGGCATTGAATGAGGACGACACCAAGTCACATTATCCTGATCTGAAAGAAGCGTTGACGGCTTGGAATGACAAACAAAAAGAATGGCGCGTGCATTTCCACGTTCCGCTTTTTATCCATTCTTACGGCGTGCTGGAATCGACGCAGGGTGATATTATTAAAACCCTTGCTATTCACAAGCAAAAGCCGTTTTCGGCATTTTTGGAAGTGGAAACCTACACCTGGGGCGTTTTGCCCGAAGACATGCAGAAACCCATCGGCGACTCGATCGTTCGTGAAATTGAATGGGTGAAGAAAATACTCAGTTATGAATAAAACAGTCGTTATTGACATCGTAGGTTTAAGCGCAAACCTGATCGGCGAGCATACGCCTTTTCTTGCCAAGTATTTAAAAGACAGACATTTAACACCTATTAAGCCTGTTCTTCCTGCTGTAACTACAACGTCACAAAGCACTTATATCACCGGAAAATGGCCTGCCGAAAACGGGATCGTTGGCAATGGCTGGTACGATCGCGAAGATTCGGAAATTAAGTTCTGGAAACAATCGAACAAGCTCGTTAAGGGGGATAAAATCTGGGATGCGGCCAAAAAGCTGGACCCAACATTCACTTGCGCGAAAATGTTTTGGTGGTATAACATGTATTCCACTGCCGATTTCTCTGTAACGCCGCGCCCGCAATATCACGCAGATGGCGTGAAAGCGCCTGATTGTTACGCCTATCCGCCCGAAATGCGCGATGAATTGCAAAAAGATTTGGGTCAGTTTCCGCTTTTCAATTTCTGGGGTCCAAATGCGAACATTAAGTCTACCAAATGGATTGCAGATTCGTCCATGTGGGTTGAAAAAAAGCATAACCCAACATTGACATTAATTTATCTGCCACATTTGGATTATTGTCTGCAAAAATTCGGGCCGGATTTTTCAAAGATCAGCAATGAATTGAAAGAGATTGATGACGTAGTTGCAGAATTGGTTCAGTTTTACGAAGCACGCAATGCGAAGATCATTCTGCTTTCGGAATATGGCATTAATCCGGTCAGCAATCCAATCCATATCAACCGGATTTTAAGAAATAAAGGCCTTATTTCTGTCCGGACTGAGAGATGGTATGAATTGCTGGATGCCGGAATTTCAAAAGCATTTGCCACTGCCGATCACCAGATTGCGCATGTTTACCTGAATGATCCTTCGGTTAAAGATCAGGTTATCAATGCCTTGAAGAAAGAACCTGGCATTGATCTAATTCTGGATCGTGAAGCGCAAAAAGCATATCACATTGACCACGAACGCGCCGGTGACCTGGTTGTGGTTGCCAAGCCTGACAGCTGGTTCACCTATTATTATTGGCTGGACGACGCCAAAGCACCGGATTATGCACATTTGGTCGACATTCACCGCAAGCCGGGTTACGATCCGGTGGAAATGTTTATGGATCCTAAAAATCCGCTCATTAAGCTTCGCGCCGGTTATAAATTAGCACGTAAACTGATGGGATTCAGATATTTAATGGATGTCATTCCACTCGATGCAACATTGGTCAAAGGCTCGCACGGAAGCGTGAATGTGCCAAAGGAATATTTTCCGATCTGCATTACGGATTCCGCTTTGGAGAAATCTGAAATAGAAGCGGTTGATGTCTACGATGTGATTTGGAACCATTTAACTTGAAAAATTAACCGGTCATTCTATCTTTGCCGAAAATTGGATTAGACTTCCAAGGTTTTGGAAACCTGGAATGTCTCTC
This sequence comes from Dyadobacter sp. CY326, assembly GCF_021390515.1. Lineage (GTDB taxonomy): Bacteria > Bacteroidota > Bacteroidia > Cytophagales > Spirosomataceae > Dyadobacter. The sequence continues at coordinate 409,448 of NZ_JAJUXI010000006.1, read as the reverse complement.
ACGCTCAAACGAAATAAAATGTCGAAGGTTCTGATCATTGGTGCAGGTGGAGTTGGAAGTGTTGTTGCCCATAAATGCGCGCTGAATAGCAATGTTTTTACGGAAATCATGCTGGCAAGCCGCACAAAATCCAAGTGCGATAAAATCGCTGCTGAAATTAAAGAAATGCATGGTGTGACCATTGAAACGGCACAAGTTGATGCTGATATCGTTGCAGAAACAGTGCTGCTCATCAAGCGTTTTCAGCCCAAATTGCTCATCAATGTCGCCTTGCCATATCAGGATCTGACGATTATGGAGGCTTGTTTGGCAACCGGGGTGCATTATCTGGACACAGCCAATTATGAGCCAAAAGATGTTGCCAAATTTGAATATAGCTGGCAATGGGCGTATCAGGAAAGATTTAAGGAAGCTGGCTTAATGGCCGTTTTGGGCTGCGGCTTCGACCCGGGTGTAACGCAGGTTTACACGGCGTATGCCAACAAGCATCATTTCGATGAAATGCATTATCTGGATATCATCGACTGCAACGCCGGTGACCACGGAAAAGCATTTGCCACAAACTTCAACCCTGAAATCAACATTCGGGAAATCACGCAACCGGGACGTTACTGGGAAAATGGCGAATGGGTTGAAATTCCAGCCATGTCCATCCACAAACCGATCGATTATCCCGGAATTGGTCCGAAAGAAAGTTATGTGCTTTACCACGAAGAGCTTGAATCTTTGGTAAAAAACTTCCCTACATTAAAACGCGCGCGCTTCTGGATGACATTCGGGCAAGCTTACATTACGCATTTAAATGTGCTTGAAAATGTGGGCATGACGAGCATTAAGCCGATCAAATTCAACGGAATGGACATTGTTCCATTGGAATTTCTGAAAGCTGTGCTTCCTGCTCCGGATTCTTTGGGAGAAAATTATTCAGGACAAACTTCCATCGGATGCCAGATTAAAGGCATTGAGAATGGTGAAGAAAAAACCTATTACGTCTGGAACAACTGCGATCATGCGGAATGCTATCGCGAGGTGCGGGCACAGGCTGTGAGTTATACAACGGGCGTTCCGGCTATGATAGGCGCAATGCTGATGCTGACCAACGAAGAATGGATGAAGCCGGGCGTTTACAATGTTGAAGAATTGAATCCTGATCCTTTTATGGATCTGCTTAATCAGCACGGATTGCCCTGGAATGAGCGCATTAACATTCCCTTGCCTCACGAATATTGATATAAAAAGAAATCCCGCCGAAAGCGGGATTTCTTTTTAACCTTCCATCGTAATCATCGCCCGCGTACAGACGCCTCCTACGGGTGGGTTGAATTTGGAAACCCGAACTTGGATATTTGCCACAACCGGGTAATGTTCTCTTATTTTTTCAATTACAGTGAAGCCAATGTGTTCCAGCAACTTAGCTGGCTCTTGCATTACTTTTGACACAATCTGATAAATCGTTTCGTAATTGACGGTTTCGCTGAGCTTATCTTCTTGCGCCGCTTTGAAAAAATCGGTGGTAATGATAATGTCCAATGCGTATTTGTTGCCAATTCTCTGCTCCTCAGGATAGTAACCATGATAAGCGAAAAATTCGAGGCCTTCGAGGCTTATTGTTCCCAATGTATACTAGATTTGATCAAAAAATGAACCTCCACCTGTTTTTCTAGGCTGGTTTTCTGGAACGCGCGGCCTGTTCACCGGTGTATTTTCCCTGGCCCGCTCCGTTCTCTGCAACTCTGCCAATGCCTTCGCCGATTCCTCGGCAGCACTGCTTTTCACTTCTTCTTTTACACTGTATTCAGCAACTTCCTCAACAGGCTCTGGTTCCGGCTCAACAATTTCAAGCTCTTCAACAATCTGAGTTGGCTCTTGCTCTTCAAAAGGTGGTTCTGCTACAAAATCTTCCTCTTCTTCAATAACAACTTCACTTTCTGTATCTACAACTTCAAATTGCACTTCCGGCTTGTCATCCAAAAGCACAACTTCGCCTAATTTTGGTTCGGCGGGCTCTTCTGTTTCCTCCGTAACAACTCGCGCCTCTGAAAGATAGGATGGCTTTTTAGGGATTTCAATTTCAGCAATGTGCTGTTTGATTTCCTCCATTTTATTCAAAACAGACTGTTTATCATATTTCTGTTCGAAGCGCTCAACCGTCTCAATGGTGTTGTTTGCCAATGACGAAAGCTGTACAATCAAGTTATCGCGGAAGTTTTCAATTGCTCTGAAATCACGCTCCTGCAACTTCACTTCTGCCGCAAAATCTTCCTTAAAACGCTTCAACCTTTCCTCTGTTTCGCGGATAACCTGATTGGTCCTGTTCTCGGCTTCGCTTACCAAATCATTGGCTGTCGTCCTCGATTCTTCGATCCGTTTTTCAGCATTTTCATTCGCCTCTTTCTCTATCAGCTTGCTGGTGTCTTCCGCTGCTTTTAATGTCCTGAAAAGCGTCGATTCGATGTCTTTAAGCTTGCTAAGTTCCTTTTCAGCATATTCAAGCTGCATTTTCAACAGGCTGTTTTCGCTAGAGAAACGCTCCCATTCTTGCGACAACGAGTTCAGAAAAGCATCTACTTCGTCCGGGTCGTAACCTCTGAAAATCTTTTCAAAAGTATGCTTGCGTATGTCTATAGCGGATATTTTCATGATGCATTCTATGCTTTGGTACTTAGTTATTAACAGTCGTGTAAGATAAAGATATATGGATCATTTTTCAAAGTATTTACCAATAATACCATATTATAAGTATGCTACGCTCCTACTTCCCAAACCGAAATCATTCGGTCGTCACTGCAAGAAATCAGCTGGTTTTCGAAGCTCGTCCAGAGGAGTTTATTGACCGAAGTTCCATGTCCTGCATGCCGTGCGCGGTCAATGATCTTTTTTAATTTAAAAGTCGCAGCATCCCAGACTTTTACCGATTTGTCCATGCTGCAAGAGGCGAATAAGGTGTGATCGGGACTGAAAACAATGTCGTTAACCGCATATAAATGGGCCGGAATGTCTGAAACCATCTCATAAGCGTCATTTACATCCCAGATCATAATGTGTGCATCGCGACCGGTTGTGAACAGATATTTCCCGTCCGGTGAATATTTAACGGAAAAAACAGAGTTACCATGCGACTGGATTGTCTTTTTTAAACCAAAGCCATCCAGATCAAAGATATTGACATTGCTGTCGCTGTCACCAATGGCGAATTCCCGCGTGTCAGGATTGATCGCAATCGTCCGAATGCTTTTGTTGGCGACCTTGATGTGTTTTTGAACGGCAAATGAAGCGACATCCATCACAACCACCACGCCATCGCCCAAGGCAATCAGCGCTTTATCATCATAAAACTGAATGTCAAATATCGCAGCGGTGGTTATTTTTGAAGTTTTCTCAATCCTGTTCTCCGCAATGTTGAGCACCTGAATGCCTTCATAATTCTGTCCGATCCACAATGCATTGTGTGCTTTTTCGAGCCCCAGCGCATACACTGAAACGCCGACTTTGGCTACGAGCTTTCCAAGATCGGGCTTGTTGAGATCCCATTGAATTACAAAGCCGTCGCCGCCCGCAGAGTAAAAGCCATGTGAAGTGTTGTCTGAAATAATTGTATAAACACTGTCTTTGTGACCGGAAAAAGTATCTACTTTGCGGATGTTCATGCTTTATTTGTGAAAGGGATTAAGCTCAAAAATAGAAATTGTAAACAGAATAATTATGCCGCTCGTTCATTCCGAAAAGATTGAAGAGATCAGTACACTGCTCCTCTGGAAACTGACCGAACCGGTAAACGAGCTCACCGAAAACCTGGGCAATGCGTTCAATTCGGAAGATATTCTGACCATTTCACACCCTCAAAAACTCCGCGAATGGCTTGCAAGCAGGCTGCTTATCAAGAAGCTCGCCGAACAATTTGGCATTAATTACATTGGCACACATAAAGACAAGCACGGCAAAGCTTTCCTCGTCGATAACGACTCCCACATTTCCATCACCCATACTTTCGATTTCGTAGCCGTTGCCATAAACCCGTTGGCGGCAGTGGGCATTGATATGGAAAAGATCGATCCAAAGTTGCAGCGCACTTCCAAGAAATATCTGTCACAACCCGAATTTGAACATGCGGGCGACCAAATGGAATTGCTATGCATGTATTGGTGTGCCAAAGAAGCGCTTTACAAACTTTACGGCAAGAAAAAAATCAGCTTTCGCGATTCCATTTACATAGAACCTTTTGGTACGAAAGCCGAAATGTTAAAAGGAAGGTTAACAGATGAAGATATGGTCATTACGGCCAATATCACCATTCGTTGGTTTGATCAGCATTGCCTCGCAATTGCGTTGTAATGTTATATTTCAGGAAAGTCGTCGAGCGTGGATTTCAGGATTTTCTCAATTTCCTTAATTTTATCCTGCTCACTCGTCTTTTCGTAAGATAAAATCAGGTTTCGCAATACGCGCTGCACAATTTCCAGATTGGTGCAAGGCTGGTAAAAAATCTCTTTGGATTTAATGTTCAGTTGCGCGATATAATGGTCAATGTCCGTTTTGGAAAAAATAATCCCGCGGTTGAAAACATTGATATAAAATTGCGTCTTGTCGTTTTTATAGGTCAAAACAAAAAGATTCGGCAGATTGACGCCATAAACAGGCAAGCCGAGCTTTCTTGCAATTAAAAGATAAATAACGCACAATGTTATCGGGTTCCCCCTCCGGCTTTCCATCACAACATTGATCATGGAATTAGAAGGCGAATGGAAGTTTTTCGTGTTTGCCGCAAAATTCATCACGCCAAAAAAGATGCTGTTAATGCGTTTGATCTGGTCCACCGCATTCATTTCCTCCTGAAACTGGATCCAGATATCGTAATAAAGCTGCTCAATATTTGTCCGCAGCTTTTCCATAGAAAGGTCCGGATAATGGTAAGTTGAAATGATCCACATGCCTTCCAGCAAGTCCAGCGCACCTCCGTTTTTCCAGGCCTGCAAGCGCTCAATCATGATGCTGAGCTGCAATTCGTGTATTAATTCCTCTATTTTACGCTGTACAATCGGGTTGAAGCTCTCCTCCCACTCTGTCTCGAGAAATGGTATCACATTGCCGCCCAATGATAAGATCTTGCCCTCCACATGCTGGCTCACCTCATGATCTTCGTCATCAAGTAAGGATATCAGTGCTTTAATTTCTCTCTGGTTCATTTTCCTCAAATCATCATTTAACAACCAACGGATAAATAAAAACATTTTTTTTTAATGGACATCAAATTTTCTACTTTTGCCCGAGAAAAAAGCTGTTAGACCGCACGCATTTCCCTAATTCTATACCACAATATTTTTCAATTTAAGCACATAACGCATGAAAATTCTCGTTACCGGTGGAGCTGGATTTATTGGCTCTCACACCGTTGTTGAATTGGATAAAGCAGGGTTTGAACCAGTCATCATTGACAACCTTTATAATACGAATCTTGGTGTTCTGGATGGGATCAAACAAATTACCGGCAAAGATTTCCCCTTTTACAATATCGATTGCAATGACGCCGCAAAAGTGAGGGAGCTGTTTGAAAAAGAAAAGTTCGATGGCATTATCCACTTTGCAGCTTACAAGGCGGTGGGCGAATCCGTCGAAAAGCCGCTCAATTATTACGAAAATAACCTCATTTCTCTTCTTGTATTGCTGCGTGCCGCGCAGGAATTTAAAGTCCCCAATTTTGTATTTTCATCTTCTTGCACCGTTTACGGCCAGCCCGATGCGATTCCGGTAACTGAGCATACGCCGCGCAAACCTGCAAATTCACCTTATGGCAATACAAAAGCCATTGGAGAAGATATTATTCGTGATTATGTTTATGCCAAATCAGGTGTAAAAGCATTATCACTCCGCTATTTCAACCCAATCGGTGCGCACGAATCTGCATTGATCGGTGAGTTGCCAAATGGCGTTCCGAGTAATCTGGTGCCATTTATTACGCAGACAGCAGTCGGCCTTCGCAAATCACTTACCGTTTTCGGAAGCGATTATGACACGGAAGACGGCACTTGCATCCGCGATTTTATCCATGTCGTGGATCTTGCCAAAGCGCACGTAAAAGCATTGGAATTGCTGCAAGCGCAAACGGAAACAGACTATTATGATGTGTTCAATGTGGGCACCGGCGAAGGTTACACCGTCTTGCAATTGATCAATACATTTGAAGAAGTAAATGGCGTAAAATTAAATTACACCATCGGGCCGCGCCGCGAAGGAGACGTTGAAAAAATATACGCGCAGTCTGATAAAGTGAATAATGTAATGAAATGGCATGCTGAAAAAACCATGGCAGACGCGCTTCGGGACGCATGGAACTGGCAATTAAAAATAACACCTCAACAATGAAAAAAATCTTAATCACAGGCGGTGCAGGTTTTATTGGGTCACACGTTGTGCGCCGCTTTGTAAACTTTCATCCGGACTATCACATCTATAACCTGGATGCCCTCACCTACGCTGGAAACCTTGAAAATTTAAGGGACATTGAAAACGCTCCTAATTACACATTTGTAAAAGGCGATATCGTTGATGCTGAATTTATTGACAAGCTGATCGGCGAAAATGATTTTCATGGCATTGTTCATTTGGCCGCCGAGTCGCACGTGGACAGATCTATTTCAGATCCGATGTCATTTGTGATGACCAATGTGGTGGGCACGGTGAATCTTTTGAATGCTGCCAAGAAGGCCTGGAAAGACGATTTTACAGACCGCCGTTTTTACCACGTTTCTACGGATGAAGTTTATGGTGAACTGCATGATCCGGGAACATTCTTTGTTGAAACGACCAAATATGATCCGCGCTCGCCTTACTCGGCCTCAAAAGCGTCTTCGGATCACTTCGTAAGGGCTTATCAAAATACATATAAGTTGCCGGTTGTCATCTCCAACTGCTCCAATAACTACGGCCCAAATCACTTCCCTGAAAAGCTGATTCCGCTGATGATCCACAACATCATTCAGCAAAAACCACTTCCTGTTTATGGAAAAGGCGAAAATATCCGCGACTGGCTTTTTGTAGAAGACCACGCCATTGCCATCGATGTGATTTTCCACAAAGGACGCAACGGCGAAACTTACAACATTGGCGGCCATAACGAGTGGAAAAACCTGGATCTTGTGCTGTTGCTTTGCAGCATTATGGACCGCAAACTGGGCCGTGAGCAAGGTGAGACCGAGAAACTGATCACTTACGTGACCGACCGCGCCGGACACGACCTTCGTTACGCGATCGATGCAACCAAACTGTCAGAAGAACTGGGCTGGAAACCTTCATTGCAATTTGAAGAAGGACTGGAAAGAACGGTTGACTGGTATTTGAACAACACGGAATGGCTTAACAACGTCACTTCGGGCAATTACCAGAAATATTACACCGAAATGTATTCGGACAGATAATCAACCGGACAGGGCACATTACTTACCATTACTACGATCTTACAAATGAAAGGAATTATTCTGGCCGGTGGATCCGGGACTAGGTTGCACCCGTTGACATTGGCAGTTAGTAAACAGCTTATGCCTGTTTATGACAAACCAATGATTTATTATCCATTATCAATTTTAATGCTGGCCGGGATTCGGGAAATCCTCATCATTTCAACTCCTCACGATCTGCCGCATTTTGAAAAATTACTGGGCGACGGAAGCCGCCTGGGTTGCACATTTACTTACGCAGTGCAGCCAAGCCCGGACGGATTAGCGCAGGCATTCATCATTGGTGAAGAATTTATCGGAGGCGAAAAAGTTGCCTTAATATTAGGTGATAACATTTTCTACGGCTCCGGTTTATCGCAGCTGCTTCAATCCAACAGCGATCCTGATGGCGGCGTAATCTTCGCTTATCAGGTGCATGACCCTGAGCGTTATGGAGTTGTAGAATTTGATAAGGCCAATAATGTGCTTTCCATAGAAGAAAAACCGGAAGACCCGAAATCTAACTATGCAGTTCCTGGTCTATATTTTTATGACAATGATGTTGTTGAAATTGCAAAAACCATCCCGCCATCGCCGCGCGGCGAACTGGAAATCACGGATGTAAACCGCGTTTACCTGGAACGCGGCAAGCTGAAAGTCGGCGTGCTGAACCGAGGCACAGCCTGGCTTGACACCGGAACATTCCAATCATTGATGCAGGCAGGACAATTTGTTCAGGTAATTGAAGAAAGACAGGGCCTCAAAGTGGGTTGCATTGAAGAGATCGCTTACCGGATGGGCTTTATTAATGCTGAACAATTGCGCGAAATCGCCAAACCGCTCGTTAAAAGTGGTTATGGAACGTATCTGGAACGCATTGTCGCCAATGTCTGATCGTTCGGTCACATTGCATTTGGTTAAGAATTGAAATATAAATGAAGTTTCTGGCAGAGGAAATCGAGGCGTATTCCGTAGCACACACGGAAAATGAGAGTGAGTTGCTGAGGTCTTTAAATCGGGAGACGCATGCAAACATTCTTAACCCCCGTATGCTGTCCGGGCATCTTCAAGGCAGATTTCTGTCCATGATTTCCAGGATGATCCGTCCGGACCGCATTCTCGAAATTGGTACTTACACCGGATATTCTGCGTTATGTCTTTGTGAAGGGCTTAACGCAGGAGGCCGGTTGGTTACGATTGACATCAACGAAGAGCTGGAAACTTTTACACGCAGCTTTTTTGCTGATTCTCCCTTCACTGATTATATTGATTATCGTATAGGCATTGCAACCGATATCATTCCTACCCTTGACGAAACCTTCGATCTGGTTTTTATTGACGCTGACAAAATTAATTACCCTGCATATTTCAACCTTTGCATTGACAAGGTTCGAAAAGGCGGCTTTTTGATCGCGGACAATGTGCTATGGAGCGGAAAAGTCGTTCAGGAGGAGATCAAAATTGACAAGGACACCCAGGCGTTGCTTGATTTCAACCGAATGGTTCACGAGGATAACCGCGTGTCGAACATCCTGCTTCCCATCCGGGACGGGTTGATGATTCTTCAAAAATTATAAATACACAAACACAATCAGCCAAGCATTTACAATTTATGGCCAGAACTTTCATTAAAAACATCAGATACATCGCAGTTGCCTGGATGTTGCTGCTCACCTCGAAAAGCAACGTCATCGCCCAGACTTATCCGGAAATTCCTGCGAGTATTTCGTTTGGAGGGATTACGGTCAAACTTGACAGAAGCGCTCAGGAAATTGTCGAAGAAGATGTCAAAAACCTGATGTCTAACAAGAAGTTTTGGGAAGAAAAACTGGATCGCGCGGTGCTGCATTTCCCGATTGTGGAAGGCATTTTGATGGATGAAGAAGTTCCGATCGATTTCAAATATCTGGCAGTTCAGGAAAGTTCTTTCAGGCCCGACGTTGTTTCTACGTCGAATGCGGTGGGTTACTGGCAATTTAAGCCTGAAACAGCGCGTGAGCTTAACTTACGCGTGGACGATCACATTGATGAAAGAAAAAATATCAGCGCGTCAACGCATGCAGCGGCTTGGTATTTGAAAAAAAATAACCAGCAATTTAACAACTGGGTGACAACGCTTTACTCATATTACCAGGGTGCGGGCGGCGTAAAAAAGGTGGTTCCGGCTGACTGGGCGTATGCACGCGAAGTGACATTAACGGGCAAAACGGATCGTTATATGCTCCGATTTTTCGCGCATAAAATCGCATTGGAAGCTGGCATTGAGCGTTATAAAACGCCAAACAAACTGGTGCTGCTGGAAGCGAGTTATGGCAAAGGAAAGTCATTGGACGACATTTCTTCCTCCCTTGGCATTGCTCCAAATGAGTTGAAAAATTACAACAGATGGCTTACGGACGACGAGATTCCGAATGATCGTGAATATCTGGTTACCATTCCTGTCCCGGCCGACCAACTGGCCTCAGTCCGCGAAAAACTGTCATTGCCTGCGCGCCAAACAGCGGTTGCTTCGGTTTATGAAGATTCCGGTTATCCTGTTTTGAAGAAAAAGCCTTCAAATGCCTCGGATCCGAATGCGCCTGAATTGTATGAAATAAATGGATTAGCCGGTGTTATAGCGCGCGAGGGCGATAAGCCCACCGCACTCGCAAAAGCCGGCGATATGCGCACGCCGAAGTTCATGCGCTACAATGATATGCTTGCCGAAATGCCTTTGATCCCTGGAAAGGTTTATTATTTGGCAAAAAAACATAAAAAAGCAGCAACGCCATTTCACACTGCAAGGCCGGGAGACACCTGGCACAGCGTTTCCCAGCAATATGGCGTGAGGTTGGTTAGTCTTTTGAAATTTAACAGGACAACAAGCCGCAATTATCCAATTCAGACAGGACAGGTTTTGTTTTTGACCAAAAAACGTCCTAAGAAGCAGGCGATTGAGATCATTGCTCCGCCACAGCCATCATCCGGAAGCGCAGGCCCTGCCATTGCAGCGAAAGCGGAAGTTGTTCCACCCGCCCCTGTTGCGGCTGCAAACACAATTCCGGACAAGCCTTCGGGGAGAAAAAAATACACGCCTGTTCTGGTAGAAAAGAAAGAAGAGCCTGTTAATGCGCCGGCAACCGCACCGTCAGCCGTTACAAATGCCCCCGTTGCCCCTGCAACGCCTGCTGCTGCAAACATACAAACAAGTCCGGCCGTAAAAACTGCGAACAATGTGCCTGCCTCTGTTCCGACAGAGCCTATCAGCAAGCAAGCTGGCGACCGCGTCGTGATCATTACGCAGGACAATGCTGACACTTCATTCCGCTCGGCCGAAGAAAGGCCCATTCCGAGTTCCACTTCGCCTTCCAAGGTGATTGTACCGAATGACACGCGAGTTACTTCCGAAACTTCGGTTTACATGAAACAACGCGCTGCGGCAGAAGAAAAAGCCGCAAAAGAGGCAGCTGCAAAGACTGCCGTTGCGGATGCTGCTGCAAGGGAGAACACGGAAAAGGAAGTTGCTGTTAAAGAAACGGCAAAACCGAAAGCTGCTGCACCGGAAAAGGCTGCATATCACACCGTTGAGTCGGGCGACACCTATTTCAGCATTGCCAGCAAATATGACTTAACATTAAGAGAGCTGATTGATTTGAATAAAAAATCACCCGGCAGGCTCGTTGTTGGTCAGCGCCTGAATGTGAGCAAAGCGCCTGCTGGGGAAACGGCGAGTGCTTCGGCGAATGAAGTTCCCGTGAAAACAAATCCTGCTCCTGAAAAAGTAACGGTTGTCCGCACGGAACCAAAGGAAACATTCAGGACGCCAGAAGAAATTAAAGAGGAAACCAGGAACACGGCGAGCCAGGGCAATGATGTTCACGTGGTGCAAAGTGGACAGACTTATTTCAGCATTTCCAAAGCTTACGGACTGACCGTTAAGGAATTGTATGAATTGAATGACCTGAATGAATCTTCGCGCTTGAAAACCGGGCAGAGACTTCGCGTAAAGAGGTCGGAAGGCGAGGCAATAGCTTCATCTGCAAACCAGACGCCCCGCGCTTCCAGCGCGCAAACGCACACCGTTGCACCAGGCGAAACATTGTTCAGGATTTCCCAGACTTACCGGACTAGCGTGGAGGATATCAAGAAATTAAACAATATGTCGGGAAACAGTGTTATGGTTGGACAAAAACTAAAAATCCCGCAACAATAATTTATCATGATACTCATCGACAACACTTGTATAAGTGACGATATTGAAGACCAGTTTTTTGTCTGTGATTTGGACAAATGTAAAGGTGCGTGCTGTGTGGAGGGAGATTCGGGAGCGCCGCTGGAAGAAGATGAGCTTGCGATCCTCGATGAGATTTATCCTGCCGTAGAACCCTATTTGACACAAGCCGGCAAAGACATTATCGCAAAAGAAGGAACATATACGAAGGATTGGGACGGCGATTATGTAACGCCGGTTATCAATGGCCGGGAATGCGCCTATGCAATTTACGATCAAAAAGGCATTCTGAAATGCGGCATTGAGGCTGCTTTTCTGGATGGAAAGATTGGATATAAAAAGCCGATTTCCTGTCATTTGTATCCGATAAGGGTCACGAAATATGAACAATATCACGCACTTAACTACGACCGCTGGGAAATTTGCAACCCGGCATGCAGTTTGGGAGCGGCGCTGGGTGTTCCAGTTTACAAATTTTTGAAAGAGCCGCTAATTCGCGCTTATGGGACCAATTGGTATGATCAATTGACGCAGGAGATCGATGAACGTCAGGAAAGCCGGTTAAGGGAAAAATGAAGCAGGGCAATGACTTCTTTTCGGACGTTTACGATGTAGTTCGCCAGATTCCGGAAGGGCGGGCAACCTCATATGGCGCAATCGCCGCTTATCTAGGTTCCAAAAGAGGCGCTAGAATGGTTGGCTGGGCAATGGGAAACAGTTTCACGCAACCCGGAATTCCTGCTCACCGCGTAGTCAATAAGCAAGGGTTACTCAGCGCGAAACATCTGTTTGAAACGCCAACCGCCATGCAGGAACGACTGGAAAACGAAGGCGTTGTTGTCAAAAATGATTGCATTCAAGATTGGGACAAATGCTTTTGGGACCCCGAAAAAGAACTTAATTAATAGAAAAAGGCTCTTCATCCACCGGACGAAGAGCCTTTTTATTGAACCTCACGCTTATCGAAGCGAGATCAGTTTTTCACTTGTGCTTTCGATCTCTACTTGTTTCACCAATTTCTGTTTGTTGTTGATCACTTCGAAATAGTAAACTCCGTCACCAACTTCGTCCAAATCAAATACGCGGCGATATTTCGCGTCATTTTCACTGAACATTTCGTTGTAATAAACCTTCCCACTCTTGTCTTTCAGAATGATCCTTAAATTGTCACCCGCGCTTTTGTTGACCGAAAGTTTGACCTTATTCGTGTCGTTGATTTTGTAAAGAGCTGCGTCGAAAGCGACTGCATTGGCAGCAGTTTTTTCTTCACGATTTTTCTTTTTGTCTGTTGTGAATGATGCAAGAGACAAAGTGAGCGCCAGTGCGCAGAATAGTTTTGAAATGCTTGAAATTTTCATGGCTAATATGATTTTAAAGTTCCGACCGTACACTTGCACAGTTGAACCATACATAAAAAAGGATGTGCCAGTTTCTTTTCAGGAAGAAAACAAACGGACACATCCTCTTGCCAACAATCTCGTTATCAAATATTTACAAGACAAATCAGAGAATTCTGCGGCCTATGCCGCGACTTTGCAAGCTGTTCATAACCGAACATTCGTATTTGAAACCGAACGATCTAAAAGTTACACAAAACCTAGATTTTATTTTTGCCCCTGCTTTCATTGGCAATTTTCTTGATCATAGGCAGGCGGCTGGCGGGGATCAAATGTTTGTAATCCCAAAACGCTGAAACGCACACGATTTTCCACTGTCCGTCAATCTTCTCCATCAGCCTAACTTCCTTGCTGTGGTGAAAATTCTTTTCCATTTTATCGCTGTTAAACTGGTCCCAGGTGAGATAGGCCACGTTATTATCGAAGAACTTATACTTTACATTTTTTCTCTCAACAATCGGATGGCTCGAAACGGGCTCAGGGTTATCCGCAATATATCTGCCAATTTGCTTGTTAATGTCGTCCCAGCCTACATTGGAATCGAACGTTCCATCATTGTTGCTCCAAGCTTGAAACGCGTAGTCGGTCTGCGCATAATTGGCTTTCCATGCATTGTAATCTCTTGCAAAAAATGCTTTTGTTTCGTTTTCAATTACATCGTTGATTGCTTTCTTTTCTTTTTCAAGATTCGCTTCGCGGTTGGCTTCCTCCTCTTTGGTCTTGTCTGTGCATGAGGCGCACAGCAGAATTCCTAATAAAATTACTGACAATGTTTTCATACTATAAAAGTTTAGTTTGTTAAAAAATTTTAACTCAACTCTTCTTTCAGTAAGCATCCATCAAAGGCGCGAAAAGCGTCAGATTTATCAGAAAGTTAATATTTTTTTGTATAAATACAAGAGAAACGGTGAGAAATAAGTAACCGATTTGGCGAAAAACGGCCATTAGTTTAACGCTTTTTACTTAGCAGGATAGTAAGGCGCATAGCGTTTAGCATTCGGATCGTGAAGCAGCCAAAGACCAATGAATGTGATGAGCCCGTTAATGATCAGCCGCTCGAATCCAAACTTGTAGCCATTGAACCATTCAGCAGAATGATCATTGATAACGTAAGTTAAAACTGGCGCGAGAATGCAGACCAGCGGCACCCATTTGTCTTTTACAGGCCGTTTGAGAAACGCCCCGAACGAGAACAGACCCAAAAGCGGCCCATATGTGTAACCTGCGAGATCGAAGACAGCCGTGATCACTTCCTTGCTATTAAGCCTGTTGAAAATCAGGATAACAAGATAAAAGACGACTGAAAAACCAATGTGCACCCAGAACTTAATGGTTGAACGCTGCGCTTCGGGCCTTTTCTCAATGTTCATGAAATCAATGCAAAAGGCGGTTGTAAGAGCGGTCAATGCGGAGTCCGAGCTTGCATATGTTGCAGCCGTAATTCCGAGCAGGAAAGTGATCCCTACCACCAATCCTAAATGATTGAGGGCAAGCATGGGATAAAAATCGTCCGATTTGGCCGGCGCCGGAATTCCTTGCGCTTCGGCATATACGTAAAGCAATGCACCCAGTGATAGGAACAGAAAATTGACGATAACGAGCACGATCGTAAACCAGAACATATTTTTTTGCGCCTCGCCTATGTTCTTGCAAGTGAGATTTTTCTGCATTAGATCCTGATCCAATCCGGTCATAACAATGGCTATAAAAACGCCGGCGAAGAATTGCTTGAAGAAGTTTTTAGGATCATTGGTGTCCCAGTAAAAAATCTTGGAATAACCGCTCGTCTGCACGCGGTTCCAAATGTCACCGAAACCGTCCAGATTGAGTTCATTGGAGACGAGGACAATCGTCAGAATTACCGCCGTGATCAGAAAAAACGTTTGCAGCGTGTCCGTAACGATAATCGTTTTCACACCGCCTTTGAATGTGTAAATCCAGATCAGGAAAATAGTTATCGCAACGGCAACCTCGAATGGAATGCCTAATGGCTTAAATAGTGCCAGTTGCAGCACTTGTGCAGCAACATAAAGCCGCACTGCCGAGCCGATTGTACGGGAAAGCAGGAAAAACCCCGAGCCGGTTTTGTAAGACCAAAAACCAAAACGCTGTTCGAGATAAGAATAAATGGAGATTAAATTGAGCCTGTAATAAAGCGGCATGAGCACTGTGCCAATCACGAGGTAACCCAAAATGTAGCCAATGACAACCTGGAAGTACGAAAACTGAATGTTAACAACCGCTCCCGGCACCGATACAAATGTTACCCCGGACAGCGAAGTCCCAATCATTCCAAAGGCGACAAGATACCACGGAGATTGTCTGTTGGCAGTAAAAAATGTGTTGGTGTCGGCTCCTTTGGACGTGTAAATGGAAACGGTTATGAGCATTCCAAAATACGCGATCAGGATAACCAAAGAAATATATGGATTCATTAAAGCGGGTTATTTGTGAATTTTAGCAGCGGATTAAAAGGCACTTAAAACTTCCGATAATCTGCGTTTTTGTTTAGATTTGCTAATCAAACAGAAATTTGGTTGTTATGCAAGCGCTTACAGAGACTGAGGTTGAAATTCTGGAGAAAACCATAGAAACCGATGTTAAGAGACTGGTTATCTATAACGACGACGTAAATACATTTGATTGGGTCATTGACACATTGATGGATGTTTGTGGCCACACCAATGAACAAGCTGAGCAGTGCACACTGATCATCCATTATAAGGGCAAATGCTCCGTAAAAGAAGGCGCTTTTGACGAATTAACAGGCATGCGCAACGAAATTTGCCGCCGCGGAATTTCCGCAGAAATCCACTAGTCTCACGCTCACACTTTCCACATGAATTACCCCTCACGTCTTATTGAGGATGCCGTAAGTGAGATCTCCCGTCTGCCGGGAATAGGAAAAAAAACAGCTTTGCGCCTCGCATTACATTTGCTCAAAAGAGACGAAGAACAAACGCGGTCACTTTCGGAAGCTCTTGTCAATATGCGCACGAAAACTTCCTACTGTGAACAGTGCCACAACATTGCCGACGACCGGCTTTGCAACATTTGCAGCAATCCAAGAAGAGACAGATCTATTATTTGCGTGGTTGTCGACACACGCGATGTGCTTGCGATTGAGTCCACCAATCAATACAAAGGTTTGTATCATGTGCTAGGCGGCATTATTTCACCGCTTGAAGGCATTGGACCGTCTGATCTGCAAATTGATTCATTATTGAAAAGAATTGAAAGTCCGGAAGCGGACGAACCGGTTAACGAAATTATTCTGGCGCTTAGTCCGACCATGGAAGGCGATACAACGGCTTTTTATTTGCAAAAGAAAATGAAGTCGACCGGTGTTAAAATGAGTACGATTGCCCGCGGAATTCCCATTGGCGGTGATCTGGAATATGCAGATGAAATCACCCTGGGCCGCAGCATTGTAAGCCGGGTGGCTTACGATTGAGATAACTAAACACTTTACAAAAGTACAGTTATGAATAGAACCGATTTTTTACGGACATTGGCCGGGAGCTCATTAGCTGTCGGAGCTTTGGCCAATCAGGCTTTTGCAAACGAAGCAATGCAGTCAGGAGCTGAAACGGCGCCTTTTAAACAAGCACCGCTTCCTTACGATTTTGGCGCATTGGAGCCGAGCATTGATAAAATGACCATGGAAATTCATTATGGAAAACACCATGCGACTTACGTGAAAAATCTGAACGATGCTGTAAAAGGCACCGAATACGAGAAAAAATCACTGGACGAAATCATTAAATCCATCGGAAAAGCGCCTGCGGCGATTCGTAACAATGGCGGAGGTCACTGGAATCATACGTTTTTCTGGGAAGTGATGGGCCCGAAAAAATCGGCTGCTCCTGCTGGTCCGGTGGCGGATGCAATCAATGGTCAATTCGGCTCATTGGACAAATTCAAAGAACAATTCGCTAAGGCTGCGACGACGCGTTTTGGTTCAGGCTGGGCCTGGTTGGTTGCAAAAGATGGCAAGCTGGCCATTGGTTCTACGCCAAATCAGGATAACCCGTTAATGGATGTTTCAGATTTCAAAGGAACGCCGATTTTGGGATTGGATGTCTGGGAGCACGCTTATTATCTGCATTATCAAAACAAACGTCCGGATTACATTAAAGCATTCTGGGACGTGGTGAATTGGGATAAGGTTGCTGAGAATTTGAAAAAGGCTTAACCGAGTTTAAAGAAATAGAAAAGGGTTAATGATCAGTGATCGTTAACCCTTTTTTGTTTAGTTGCAGTAACTGCTGATCACCTTGTAAGCCTGCTGATAACCCAGCTCGCCCGCCTTACTCAGATCAAGACAGCCATCATTGACCTCGCCCAGGCTGTTTTTCAGGATTCCTCTTAGATAATAGGCCTCCGGATAATCCGAACGCAATTTGATCGAACTGGAAAAATCCATCACCGCGCCCATTTGATCACCGCTTGCGGAACGAATCATTGCGCGCGAGAAAAATGCATTGGAATAAGTTGGGTTAAGCTCAACCGCGGTGGTTAGGTCCTGAATTGCGCCTTTGACCTCCCCCACTTTCGCTTTACTGATGCCACGCACAAAATATGCTTCGGCACGGTCGCTGCTGAGATTTTCGATTCTGGTTTGTTCCTTAACCTGATCCCGCAGTTCGTCCAGCGTTTCTTTATTGATTTTGCCTGTGTAAGCCACTTTTTTAGGATCGCCTGCATATGCATTTTTCAATTCCACGGATTTGGAAAGATCTGCAATGGCGCCTCGGTGATCGTTAAGCTTGCCTTTTGAAAAACCTCTGCCGTAATAAGCATGGTAATTTTCAGGATTTAGCTGAATCGTTTTATCAAAATCAATGATCGCACCCTGAAAATCTTCAATTTTATTTTTGGCAAAACCCCTTTTTTCGTAAAACTCACTTTCATTGGGACTTAATTCAATAGCGCGGGTGAAATCCGTAGCAGCTCCCTGAAAATCACCCAATTCTATTTTGGCTAATCCGCGACCTGCGTAAGCGCCAGTTCTTTTCGGGCTTAGTTCAATCACTCTAGTAAAATCGGCGAGACTGCCCGCATATTCCTGCAAATCCTGCTTGCAATTTCCCCGGGCATACAATGCCGCAAGTTCATCAGGATTAAGCGATAATGCCTTGTCCAGATCCGTGAGCGCATTTCTATGCTTTTTTAATTTGGCATAACTTACGCCCCGGTTGTAATAAATCTTGGGATCTTCCGCATTCAATTCCAATGCTTTGGAATAATCTTCAATGGCCGACGAATAATCATCCTGCAAACTTTTGCTGACACCGCGGCTTTGATAATAAAGTGCTTCCTTAGGATTGAGCTCGATGGCGCGGTTGTAGTCCAAAATCGCACCTCGGTAATCTTTTAGATTTGCTTTGGCGAGTCCGCGGTTGAAAAAGCTGGGCGCATGTTCGGGGCTCATTGAAATCACACTTGTATATGCCTGCATGGCACCATTGAAATCACCGGTTGCGGCTCGCGTGTTTCCTTCTTCAAAAAATTCCGCAGCAGAACGTTGTGCAAAAGTGAGAGCTGGTAAGAGACAGGCAATGAGGGAAATTAAACCAAAAAATAAAACTTTCATGAATGTAAACCGTTTCCTCAAATCAGATGTGTTTTTATAATGCTATAAAAGTATTCAAATTCCATTTCCGCATCAAAAAACAAAACGCCTATTTTTCCAACGGAGTTTTCCAGTCAATTTCAGGAGAATATGGTTACTTTTACCAGAGAAGTTCGCACGCAAAACATGACTTTTTTACATTATCAACACCGTTATGACATCCTCAGCAAAGAAAGTTTTTCTCATTATTTTAGTCCTGGTTGCAGCAGGAGCGATATATTATTCTTTTTTCAAACCTGTTCAGAACGAGCAGGCCGTCGTTGAAGACCGCGTCGCCGCTCCCATTGAAACTTCGTCTGTTTACTTGTCAGAGCTTAAAGATCTGGAAGGAAAGCCGGTTGCGATGGACGAGAAAAAGCTGGTTTTCGTGAATGTGTGGGCTACGTGGTGCGGACCTTGCAACATGGAAATGCCTGGCATTCAAAAGTTGTATGACAAATACAAAACGCATGAAAAAGTGGCGTTTTATATCATTTCTGACGAAGATGCAGAAACGGTGAACCCATTCATTGCGCGTAAAGGTTACAATCTGCCTTTTTACCAATTTGCCGGCACTTACCCGACGGCCTTGAATGGCAATGCAATTCCCAGAACTTACATTATTTACAAAGGCAAGATCCTGGTCGAAGAAGTGGGTGCTTCGCAATGGGACCGTCCAGAGATTGTAGATTTAATTGAAAAGCAACTCGCTGAAATCTGAAATTAAAGGGCATAAAAAAGGCGCTGATTGATGCAATCAGCGCCTTTTTTATATTTATTAATCGCTTATTCCACGATAAATGTGCCTTTCATCAAAGCATAGTGACCTGGGAAGCTGCAAATGTAAGTGTAAGTTCCTTTTGCAGGAGCAGTAAACTCAACAGAGTCACTTTCGCCGCCACCGACAAGTTTGGTATGCGCAATAATGCTCGCTTCTTCCGACTTAGGAATGTATTCTGTTTCTCTCGCAGCAGCAGCTTTCGAACCGAATGCAGCAATGTCAACGCCCGGTTTCAACAAAACCCAGTTGTGACCCATTGCAGCTTTTGCAAGTTTTCCAGAGTGCGTCAAGGTCAGTTTCACTTTTTGTCCTGCCTTAACTTTGATTTCTTTCAGGTCAAACTGCATTGCATCACTTCCTTTTATAACGATGGTTTTAGCTTGTTTTACATCGCTAACCACTGTTTTTGCGGGCAATTTAGCCTCAACAGTATTCATTGTAACAGCTCCGAAAGCCAAAACTGAGGCAAAAAGCATTACGCCATACTTCGTCGTTTTCATATTAAGAGTATTAGTAAACTTGATTGTTTTAAATTAACTGGTGCAATTTACGACGCGGTATTTTAAAAAAACAATCCATTAACAATTGTTTGATAAATAGATCTTAAAACAGGATTTTATATTGATCCCGCACGGCCCGACCCACGCAAATCACGGAAAGGACCATCATATAATGGTTGATATCCACGGGGTCCATGGGAATCGGCAGCTTGCCCGACTTCGTCGAAAGCGCCAGCAGCATCATTGAAAAAATCACCCATAACGCACTTTTCTGACGGCTGGCAAGCCCCACACAAGATATGAGCAGCGTGATTACAATGGCGAGCGATTTAATAATTAAACCCACATATTCGACTCCGAACCAGGTAATGCAATACATAAGAAGCAACCCAAGCCCAATGGTGGAGACGAAAAAGTATGTGCCGGCCTGATAACGCATAATGAGGCACCAGGATGCGGAAACCAGGCAAAACGCACCCAATGTCATTTCTCCTGCGATGACGATTTCGTGTATGCTTTCAAGACTTTCCACGCCCGCATACACAAGCAAGTCAGTGAGCGCAACGAGCGCGATGAAAAACAGAAATATTCCCCAAAGCCACTTGCTGATGAACGGCTGCGCGCGCAAATAGCGGGAGAAAATAAATAAGCTGGTAAAACTTAAAACCAAGTTAGAAAATATATGTGGACTGCTGAGTATCTGCATAAACCTGCTAAATATTGACAAAAAAGCAATTTACAAATTCTGGCTACATTTTGCTACTTCGTGCTTTTCGTTCTACTTTTACCAAAAAAACTGATTTACCAACATGAGCGTTTTAGTTAATAAAAATTCTAAGATTATAGTTCAGGGATTTACCGGATCGGAGGGTTCTTTTCATGCCCAGCAAATGATCGAATACGGTACAAGTGTCGTAGGTGGCGTAACTCCGGGCAAAGGCGGTCTGTCTCATCTTGAAAGACCAGTTTTCAACACCGTTGACCTTGCAGTTCGTGCTACTGGCGCTGACGTATCCATCATATTTGTTCCGCCGGCTTTTGCTGCTGATGCTATAATGGAAGCTGCTGATGCTGGAATTGGCGTTATTGTTTGTATCACGGAAGGCATTCCTACCAAAGACATGATGCAGGCAAAAGAATATATTAAAAACAAAAACTGCCGTCTGATCGGACCAAACTGCCCGGGTGTTATTACTGCTGAGGAATGTAAAGTGGGCATTATGCCTGGTTTTATCTTCAAAAAGGGAACAGTTGGTTTGGTGTCAAAATCAGGAACATTAACTTACGAAGCTGTTGATCAGTTGACTCGTGCCGGACTTGGGCAAACGACTGCAATCGGAATCGGAGGTGATCCAATCATTGGAACAACAACCAAGGAAGCGGTTGAATTGTTGATGAATGACCCTGAAACAGAAGCGATTGTAATGATCGGTGAAATTGGTGGAAGTATGGAAGCTGATGCGGCCAACTACATTAAATCAACTGGAAACAAGAAACCGGTTGTTGGTTTCATCGCTGGACAAACTGCTCCAAAAGGTCGCAGAATGGGCCACGCTGGTGCAATTATTGGTGGCGCTGATGATACGGCTGAGGCAAAAATCAGAATTATGAAGGAGTCAGGCATATTTGTGGCTGAGTCACCAGCTTTGATCGGTGAAACAATGCTGATTGCTCTTGGTAAGAAATAATAAACCTGCAGACATATAACTTTATAAGAGGGCTGGGGAAACCCCGCCCTTTTTGGTAACAATGAAGTCCATTTCCTTTCAACTTTTTTGGGCTTTTTTTACAGCTTTTTCTGTGGTCGGAGCATTCGTTTCTGCCGCTCCGAAAGTCTCCCCTCCCGAACAGTATTTTCCGGTTTACGATTATGCGAATGACTGGCTCGTTTACAATCCGCAGTATAAAAATTACGTCCCGTTTTCGCAGGGCGTCAATGAAGGCACACGTTTCGTAAGTCTATACATTGATCTCATCAAAAATCGCAATTACGTCTTGCTTGTAAAGGCCGAAAGCAACGGCTACTTGTTTTTAGAAGGATCTTTACAGAACAAAATAACCGCCAATCAGTGGCAGGAACTCAACATTGACAGCCTTTACAAGATCTATAAAAAAGACGAATTGCTGCTAACTGTTTACGGCGGACCGGGCATCGGCGATAAGGCGGTGTTGCTTTGTAACAAAAAGAAGCTTACTGATCCCGCAGTAATCGAGCAGACGGGAAGGAATTTTATCAATATCAAACCCATTACATTCACTCCTTTCGGGAATCTTGCTGCTATTACGCTGATAATTGTGTTGATGTTGAATGCCTGGATCTTCAACTTGAATCCGTTGTCATTCATACGTTTGATAAATCCTATTGAATTTTTCAACAACGACCCGAGGGATCAGCTTTCGAAAATGAACAAGCCGCATAGCAATACGGTGATTTTCTTCGTCATCATCTCGTCTATGCTGATGAGCTTTATTGTCATTTATTTTTCGTCCAACAAGCTTAATCTATTTTCTGTCAGCACGATATTATCTGAAAAGTCAAATACGCTTCAAATCGTCAGCGACTTTTTTGTGCTCGCCACGATCTTCTTTGTGCTCACTTACGTCAAATATATATTGATGGTGATGGCAGGAAACATGCTCAACCTCGACAAGCAGATTGACAACATCTTTATCAAAATAATCCAATCCTCTTACCTCTTTTATGCAGGACTTTTTCTGGTCGTCTTCATGCTCAGTTTCAATCATGTAAATTGGATTACAGACTTCCGGAGCTATGTTTTGCTTCCATTTTTGTTTTTTTACTCCATACGCTTTGTGGCTTTGTACGTTGTAACCAAGCCACCGGGCTCGTTGATTAATCTGTATTTATTTTCTTACCTTTGCGTCATAGAAATAATCCCGCTCATTGTTGGTATGAAGTTTGCTTTGTAACCGATGTATATGAAACGGAATTTAAACTAATGAGGAATTATACATGAGTGATACCATCAATTTTGATCAGGAACGTCTTAAAAAAGTAACCAGTCTTTTAGTCAGTCAATCCAGACCAGCCGACGAGAATTCACCTTACTATGAATTGGCCAAAAAGTATAATATCAAAGTAGATTTCAGGCCATTTATACAAATTGACGGGGTTTCCTACAAAGAGTTTCGCAAACAAAAAATTAACATTCTGGATCATACTGCGATAATCTTCACGAGTCGCAATGCCATTGACCACTTTTTCCGCATTTGTAACGAGGGAAGGGTTGAGGTTCCAGCAACGATGAAATATTTCTGCATTTCAGAGCAGACTGCAAATTATCTCCAGAAATACATTGTAATTCGCAAGAGAAAGATCTTTACTGGCACAAAAACAGCCGCCGAATTGATCGAGTTAATGCGCAAACACAAGAAAGAGAAGTTCTTATATCCCTGCTCTGACGTTCGAAAGAATGAAATCCCAGAATTTGCAGACACTGAGGAGTTCCACTTCATCGAAGCGACAATGTATCAGACCGGCTCTGCTGATCTGTCAGATCTGGAAGACGTATATTACGACATTATTGCGTTTTTCAGTCCTTCGGGAATCAAATCTTTGTACGATAACTTCCCTGATTTTAAGCAAAATTCAACACGCATCGCTGCTTTCGGCCCGACAACGGCGAAGGCTGTGACAGATGCAGGTCTTATTCTGGACATTCAGGCACCCTTGCCAAATGCCCCATCCATGACCGGCGCACTTGACCTGTATATCAGACAGGCGAATAATATCTGAGTCGATTTTACATAGAAAAAGCCCTGGAAATATTCCGGGGCTTTTTTGCTATTTTATCAATTTTTTTAAGCAATATGCGTTATAAATGAAATCCGAAAACTCCCAGCGTGTTCCTTAAACAAATCCATAGGCATGACTTTGACGTTTACTATTCGAAGTAATAAATATATCCGGCTGCTTGCAATAATACTCCTGACCACTTCCAGTGCGATGGCTCAAAAGGACGCACAATTCAGCTTATTTTCCCTTAATCAGCTTTACTTAAATCCGGCAGCGGCTGGCGCAGATGGCCTTACCAAGTTTCAACTAACACATCGGACGCAATACGCTGGATATCAAGGAACCAATGTTGTCGATGAAGGTGGTGCGCTCTCAACACAGCTGTTCTCTTTCAGCATGCCTTTCAAAAATTTTGGAATTGGTTTTTACGCATTGAATGACCGCAGTGGTCCGCGAACGGATCAGGATTTTAAGCTTTCTGCCGCTTATCGCATTCCGGCTTTTGGCGGAAACTTCCAAGTTGGCGCAAGTGCAGGCTTGTTCAGACAATCGATTGACTTTGGAAAACTGCGCTATCAGGACCCGGATGATCCATTGATTCCAACCGGAAATATTTCCGAAATCAATCCTGATTTTTCTGTTGGAGCCCGTTTTGAGAATGAGACTTTTTACGCAGGCTTATCATTCAATCACCTTTTGGAGCCAAAGTATCAGCTCGGATCAGAAACGGCAACAAATCCTTTGCCTCAAACATTATATTTTAATGCAGGTGTAAATATTGAGCTCGGATATCTTTTAGATATTCAGCCAATCGTGCTTTTAAAATCTGACATTAGCACTTTTTCAGCCGAGGGTGGCGCAACTGTAACATATAATAAGCGCTATTGGATTGGTGGAACTTACAGACAGCAAGACACTTACTTCATTTTGATGGGTGGAGTGTATCTATTACCGGATCAGTCTTTGAGGCTTTCAGGCGCATATGATCTGGTGCTTGGCGGCAATGATTCCAAAGCTCCTTCTTCTTTCGAAGTAATGTTGTCCTATGCACTTCCATCGCCGAAATTTGGCAAGAAAACGATTATCCGGACACCACGTTTCAGGTTTTAGCGAAATGGTCATTGGCTCCGTATATAGTGCTATGCAATCCGGAAAATGTTAAACATTGTTGGGTTTAGCCTGTTTATACTGGTTTTTAATAAACCAGTTGTTAATTGTTGTGAATCAGTTTGCAAAACTTTAATTTATATTTGTAAAACAATCTTGCCTTATACCATTTATCTTTTTCCTACGTTAACTCGATAAATGCTAGCCTGGCGGTGGATATTGGAGTGCACTAATATGATTTCTCCAAGGTCCATTGTAAAGCGCGAGATGTTTATTTTTGTTTTTATTTCAAGTATACTATATATCAACAGTCGACGTTTTTAGGCTAACATTTTATAATCAAATTTTTACAAAACCACTATGAATGTGAAAGTGTTCTATCGGAATGGAGTCCAAAGCCTGCTTTTGGTAGCCGCTCTTATGCTCATGCAAAGTTGCGGATTTATTAAAAGTAAGTTTGGCAAGGGAGGACAAGAAGAAAGCGGGATTCAAAACGGGGAGATTACAGCGACAGCCCGTAAAGGTTTTAAGCAGACAACTCCGGCTGGAATGGTGGTGATCCCATCAGGTTCTTTCATTATGGGCCAGGCCGATGAAGATATAGCTTCCTCAATGAACAACATGAACCGGCGCGTAACGATCAGCTCATTCTTTATGGATGACACTGAGATTACAAACAATGAATACCGCCAGTTTGTAAATGCATTGCTTGTTGATTCAGTATCTGTATTGGGCGAAGAGGAAATTATGTCTAAATACTATCCTGACACAACAGTTTGGAAAAAAGATTTTGCTTACTCAAACGGAGATCCATTTGTAGAGTATTACTATCAACATCCTGGATTTGACACTTATCCAGTTGTAGGAGTTAGCTGGACAGGCGCTGAGTATTTTTCTAAATGGCGCACAAATTTGCTTCACGATTTCCAAAACAAAGAAGGTCAATTTAACTCAACCGGTTTCCGTCTTCCAACAGAAGCAGAATGGGAATGGGCAGCAAGAGGCGGACGTGCAGTTGCGAAATATCCTTGGGGTAATCCTTACACCATGAATGCAAAAGGATGTTTCCTTGCGAACTTCAAGCCACAACGCGGAAACTATGATGCAGACGGCTATCCTTACACAGGCCCGGCAAATGCATACAATCCAAATGATTTTGGCCTTTATAACATGGCTGGTAATGTCGCTGAATGGACTTCGGACGCTTATACTGACAATGCGACTGCAATCGTTTGGGATATGAACCCAGAATACAATAATCCTGATGAACCCCGCAAAGTGGTTAAAGGCGGCTCATGGAAAGATATAGCTTACTACTTACAAACTGGCACGAGAACATTCGAATACGAGACAGAACGTCGTGCTTTCATTGGCTTTCGCTGTGTAATGGACAATGTTAACGACCGTGGAGGTGCCCGAGCACGTCGTCGCTAAGTATGATCTTAAAACAAAAGAAGCAGCGTTTCTATAACACTGCTTCTTTTTTACGACCTCTTCAAATCAATTTAAACTAACAATTTCTAAATTTTTCACTGTAACTGATTTCAATAAGTATGGCTAAGAATAGCGGACCTAATTTTTTTTGGGATAAACTGGTACCAACAATATATAGCGCAGGTGCTGCCGTTGTTATTTTGGGAGCGTTAGCAAAAATTCAACACTGGGACTTCGGCGGCCCTTTATTAACTGCCGGATTGGGTACTGAGGTACTTATATTTTTACTTTATGCACTTCAAACGTTAACGCAATCTTCTGACCGTGAACCGGATTGGACCCGTGTTTATCCGGAGCTTGACGATAATTATAACGGACCTGCGATCACGCGCGGCTCTACATCTTCAAGTGGTGTTACTGCTAAATTGGACAACATGCTTGACAATGCTAAGCTTGGACCAGAGGTTTTTGATAGCCTTGGAAAAGGTTTCAGAAATCTTTCAGAGACAGTTGGCAAAATAAGCGATTTGACGGATGCAACGGTTGCTACTAATGATTACGCAAGAAATGTGAAAAGTGCGTCAACAGCGATCAATGATATGAATAAATCTTATGGTGTTGCCATTAGCGCGATGAGTTCTATGGCTGATGCTACAAAAGATGCACAATCATATCGTGAGCAATTCCAGCAAATTACAAAGAACATGGGCGCGCTTAATGCGGTTTATGAGCTGGAACTTCAAGATACTACAAAGCACCTGAAAGCAATGAATGCATTCTATGGCAACCTTACCGCTGCGATGGAAAACATGGCTGACGCTACCAAGGAATCACAAGTATTTAAAAATGAGATGTCTAAACTGACGACCAATATTTCGTCGTTGAATGGCATTTATGGTAATATGCTGACTGCCATGCGTGGTAGTAATGCATAAGACCGGATTAGCAAGCATATAGTAAATCCTTCTGAGAATTATTAACTGTTTGTTATCACTAAATTATTCAATCACTGATAACTGATTACTGAACAATATGGCAGGTGGAAAAGAAACACCCCGTCAAAAGATGATTGGCATGATGTACCTGGTACTTACTGCAATGCTTGCATTGCAGGTTAGTTCAGCCATCATAGAAAAATTCATTCTTCTGAACAATTCTTTGGAACTATCCTCAGGAGCAGCTAATAAAATAAATCAGGAAACTGTACTAAAAATAAAAACAGCTGTTGAAAAGGCGGGAAACAGATCCGCTGACGTCGCCGTAATTAAGCAAGCGGAAGAAGTTCGCAAGTTTACTGCTGACGTAACCAACGAAATCAATGCTTTGAAGCAAGAGATCATTAACAAAGCCGGCGGCGGATTCAACGAAGAAGGTGGAATTAAAAATCCGCAGGAAGAAGCCAAAGTTGCTGAATTGATGATTGCGACTGGAAAAAAAGGTAAGGCATATGCATTGAAACAAAGATTAAATGGCTACACTGCTCAATTAAATAATTTGTCTCCAAATAAATTTCAGATGCTTGCGATGGACGGTCGTGAAGATCCGGGCGTTAAGGGCAACAAGGAGCAAAGAAATAAAGATTTTGCAGAATTGAACTTTGAATCTACGCCAGTTGCAGCTGCGTTGGCCGTTTTGAGTCAAAAACAAACAGACATTCGCCGTATGGAAGGTGAAGTGCTGAATTATTTGGCCAGCAAGGTGGGTGCAGCGGACGTAAAATTTGACCGTGTTTTGGCAATGGTTAGTGCGGACGCAAAAACAGTTGTTGCCGGGACAAAATTTAAAGGACAAATGTTCATCGCAGCATCTGCTTCTGGAATAACACCACGCATGAGCTTGAACGGTTCTCCCGTTAAAGTTGAGAATGGTGTTGGTATGATCGAGTTCACTGCGCAAGGCGGTGGATACAATGCAGAAGGCGTTGTTAGAAAAGAGTTGCAAGCACGTATCACGATTCCGACTCCATCTGGAAGAGATACAACCTACACAATGAACCAGGAATATTTTGTTGTGAAGCCTTCTTATCAAATTGAAACAGGAACACTTCCTCCGTTATATCTGGGTTGCGCAAACAAATTGAGCATTCAAAGCCCGGCACTTGGTGCGTTATGGGCTCCGTCTTTCTCAACGGATGGCGGTGAGATTATTAATAGCGGTCAAAAAGGAAAGTTTACAATCGTTCCTAGCAAATCGCAATTAAACATTACCGTAAGCAACGGTGGCAATGTGCTTGGTTCTGAGCCCTTCCGGGTTAATCGGGTTCCAAAGCCTTCTATCGAGGTTCGTGTCAATGGAGCACCATTTGACGAGCGCAAAGGGGCACCCGCATCAGGAGCGCGTAGCATTCAGGTAATTGCGGTGCCAGACGAAAGTTTTAAAAACTTCTCTCCTGAGGATGCGAGATTCCGGGTGTCACAAATTGAAATTTCACTGGCACGCGGAAATAGACGTATTAATGGCGTTACATTGAATAGCGGCGGAGGTTCAATTTCCTCGCTTGCACAGCAAGCACAACCAGGTGACCGTTATGTCATCTCTATTTTGAAAGTTGAACGTCAGAATTTCAAAGGAGCAATTAGTGAAGTGGAGATGGGCAACCAAACTCGCCAGGTAACACTATACTAATCGTCAATTTTAATCGTTGATTGGGCAATACAACCTTATGTATGTTATGAGAAGAATGAACGGAAAAACGATTGCATGGTCATTACTATCTTTGTCCTTAGGCACAAGCGCTGCCTTCGCTCAGGAGAAGGAAGATTCCACAGCAAATCAATTTTCATCACGCCCGATTGCTGAGGGTGATATTTTGATGAAAAGAACGCTTTGGAGAAGGGTTGATCTTAAAGAAAAACAGAACATTTCAATGTTCTCGAAAAACAATGAGATCACACGTTACCTGCTGGAAGCTGCAAAAGCGGGTTTGATTGACGCTTATACGAATGACTCATGCGCTACCAAAATTACCGGTGATGAATTACACAAGCGTATTTTAATACCAAACCAAACTGCCGGATTATCCGCGGAGGAAATTGCAGCTGGTTTTGGTGAGCCTGCTAAAACAGATGACGGATGGGGTGCCAAACCAAAGGCTGAACCAACAAAGCAAGCAGTAACACCAGACGATGGCTGGGGCAAAAAAGATACCAAGCCAGAAGCAGCTGCCGAAGACGATGGTTGGGGCCCTCCAAAGAAAAAGTCCTCAAAAAAGAAAAACGGCAAGACTGAGGTTGCAAAAGAAGAGGTGCCAGTAGTTGAGCAGCCGAAAGTTGATACAACATTTCAAACTGAGGTTGCAGCAACTGAGGAAGAATACTTCCCTGAGCAGCTAAACATTTTGGAAATCAAGGAAGATTGGACATTTGATAAGAAAAGATCCCGTCTATACAATGATATTCAGACGTTGTCGATCATTCTTCCATCTGAACAAACGGCTACAGGGCTTGAATTGCCTGTTGCTTCTTTCCGTTACAAGGATGTAGAAAGGTTATTCAGAAGCGATCCGAAGAAATACATTTGGTACAATACGCATAACACAGCTCAAAACAAGAACCTTGCAGATGCATTCGATTTACGCCTATTCTACGGCCGTATCACGAAGTTCTCTAACGCAAGCGATAAAGCATTCTTGGACATCTATAATGGTGACAAAGAAGCCCTTATCAAGTCTTTGAACTACGAGCAGGAATTGATGGAATTGGAGCACGGACTTTGGGAATATTAATTTTCGATGTCAGTCACAAAAAAAGAGGTTATCCAATGTGGATAACCTCTTTTTTTGTTATTACTAGTTACTTCTTTCCAAATCCCACCTTCAATCTCTTGCTTACTTTCATATTCTTTTCTTCGGTTAGTCCCAAGGCTGCAATGGTCTTCTCATAACTTTTAAGAATCTCTGCGTCCAATCTGCCAGCGATTGTTCCTGGAATGATTACAATGCGCACATCTTCAAATTCTCTGTCAGGCGCATCGTCAACGTCCTCTGACCAACCTCTCTGAAACAACTCGACAAAGAATGTGGTGCCGTCAATCCCATGAACAAACGTGAATTCACTAGCAGTTTGATTGGTGCCAGTGCCAAAAACAACCAGTCCAGGAAGCGGCCAGTATACACCTCCCGATTTAATGTAAACCAAGACCGCAGAAGATTGCAGTGCGCTGTCAAGTTCAGGAGTAAGATCTGTCAAGCCGGTAATATATCCGCCAGTTGTATCTGTTTCAGCTTCGCCGGAAGACAGTATGATCGCTCCACCACCCGAGCCAGTTCCGTCTTGGCCAGCTGGGCCGGCTGGTCCCGCAGGTCCGGCTGGACCAGCAGCCCCTGTATCTCCTTTTGGCCCAACTTCGCCTTGTTTACCTTCGCAACCAACCAATGCGATCATACACCCGATCCAGGCAAATAGCAATAATTTTTTCAACATAACTAAAATGGTTAAAATGTGAACTGATAATGTGAATGAGATTGTAAGAGTTAGTACGCTGGCTGATTCAGATTTGACGAGAACAAGGGCGTTTTTCCCATAAATTATACAAAAAAAATTACTAATCCTGCATGCAGCTTAAAGATTAAGAAAGCTGGCCCATGCAACGATCTAAATATGACAAAAAGTAGTGTCTTCCATTACGCGATATGTAATTTTGCGACCATTCTATTTGACTTGAAAAATACGAAATGCACGAAAG
Organism: Dyadobacter sp. CY326; assembly: GCF_021390515.1. Lineage (GTDB taxonomy): Bacteria > Bacteroidota > Bacteroidia > Cytophagales > Spirosomataceae > Dyadobacter. The sequence goes on along the minus strand of NZ_JAJUXI010000006.1, from coordinate 378,535 downwards.
TCGCAGAAAGCAACTGATCATTATTGCCGGGCCAACGGCTGTCGGAAAAACTGCGCTATCGATTCAAATTGCGAAAGCATTGCACACCGAAATCATTTCAGCAGACTCACGGCAATTTTTCAGAGAGCTGAATATTGGGACAGCAAAACCAACGACGGAAGAGCTTGCGCAGGTTAAGCACCATTTCATCAACTCCCATTCCATTGCCGAGGTTTACAGCGCGGGAGACTTCGAAAGAGACGTCTTAAAGTGTTTAGAGCAACTTTTCGAAACGCATGACCAAGTCGTAATGACAGGTGGCTCTGGGTTTTACATTAAGGCTGTTTCCGAAGGGCTTGATGCACTTCCGGCACCATTGAAAGGACTTCGCGACTCATTGACCAATAAACTCCAAGAACAAGGATTGGCCGTCCTGCAAACAGAAGTTTCCGTAATTGATCCGACATTCGCGGCAACAGCTGAGATCGTAAATCCGCAACGCGTTGTCCGGGCACTGGAAGTTTTTTACACAACAGGAACGCCTATCAGTCAATATCAATTAAAGAGAACAGAGCAGCGACCTTTTGAGCAAATACTGATTGCATTGGATCGCGATCGAAGTGAGCTCTACAACAGAATTGATCTCCGGATGGATTTAATGCTTCAAGAAGGACTCGTAGCAGAAGCAAAGGGACTCGCGCGTTACAGGTCGCATCACGCGCTCCAAACTGTTGGTTACAAGGAAGTTTATGGATTTTTAGACGGTGAATATGACGAGGCGGAAATGATCCGGCTTTTGAAACAAAATTCACGGCGCTACGCAAAGCGACAATTGACGTGGTTCCGGCATCAGGGAAACTTTAAATGGTTTCACGCACGTGACGAGGAGGGGATATTAAATTATATCAGAGAAAAATCGAGTCTTACCTTAATTTGAAAAAGCGGAGCTCATCACTTGGCTGACAAACTCCGCTCTGATATCATTCGAGTTCGCGGTAAGCTAATATGCCTCCTAGAACATTCCTCACATTTGAAAATCCTTGTGATTCCAGGAAGCGGGCAGCTTTTCCGCTTCTTGCGCCTGAACGGCAATGAATGATAATCTCTTCATCTTTCAAAGCTTCCAGCTCGTCAAGATGATCGGGCAGATCGCCGAGAGGAATGAGTGTTGCTCCCAGGTTATCTTCCTCAAATTCATGCTCTTCGCGAACGTCGTAAAAATGCAGGTTTTCTCCCTTTTCGAGACGTTCTTTCAGTTCTTCAACTGTGATATCCATATTTTTTCTATTTTGATTTACTGACTATTGAACAAATAACATCTTTTGGGAAAAAGATCGTTTCCCATCCGACGATTTGATGATATAAATTCCATCGTGCAAGCCCTTAACTTCCACTGATCGCTGATCTTTTGCAGGCGCAATCCGCCTCATCAAAGCACCATTCAGCGCGTAAATTTCAATGAACGTCAGCAAACCAGATTCCCAGCTGATCGTTCCTCTGTTTGGATTTGGATAAAAATTAGCGTCGCTCGTCAGGATCGGTTCATTTCCCGTAACAACTCCGGCAGCTTTTTTGCCCAAATAAGGACGAATCATGATGCTCCCCTTTAAGCTCGTTTCTCTGGCCCATTCAGTTCCGAGATTGTAAAAGATAACATCCTTACCCAGCATTGAATTTCGGTCAAACCCAATTGTTACTGGTTGTTCATTCACTTGCAGCCAGCCTACATAAAATGTGTCCGGAACTGCGACCGAACTGCTAAAAGCATAATCAATGAATCCATTGCGACCGGCTGGATATCTTGCTGCCACCGATCTCTGGGCAAGCACTTTGTCTGGTTTTCCATTTTTATTACTAAATATCTGAATGGTGAAACCTTGCCCTGAAACATCCTTATTGAACTGGACCATTGCCAGTCGCACCCCTCCTATTGTATCCGGTTTTGCAAGTGTATAACGGACTGCAACGCGCCCCAGTTTCTGATTCACCTGCACGCCATATTCGGCACTGCCATCGTCATAAGCATAGTAATCCGTCAAATCGGTGCGGGATGTGATGGAGTCGTTTGTTTTCAAGTTAACACCTGGAATGGTGTCCGTTGTGGTGACTACAAATTTGCTGATAAGTTTGAGGCTATCAAGGTTGTTATTTATCGTTATAGGCGTTGTTTTAATCCCTAACCCTTTCCCTTTCAGCGCCTCAACGTAAATTGACATTTGCACATTCCTGAAATACTCCGTTTTTCTTGACGCATCTGTTATGGTAAAAGTGCTAGTAAGAATGTTGAAGTTATTGAAATTGTTGACGACATCGGTTTTTATGGAGTCCGAAAGTGCTGCCTGCGGATTAGCGCGATATTGGCGAAGCGGCATGGCCGTATATTTTTTCAGGAAAGACGTAACAGGCTTTCTAAGCGCGACATCAAAAATGTAAGGCTGCTTAACCGAGCGCTTTGTATTGAGATAAATATAATCCAGGTGCCAGGTGTCATAGTAACCTGAGTTTCTGCCATAAGCCCTGAACCGAAATTGAAATGCGTCGTACAGGTAAGCTGCGTCTGATATTCTTATGAATTGCCTTTTAAAAACAGAATCAAGTTTAAAACCATCCTGTTTCCAAACGGTCACCCAGCCATTTGCTTTGCTCAAAAACTCCAATTGAAAATAATCACTCGAATCCGGCAATTCACCTAAGCCTTTGGCCATCCAATGAAAACTCAGGTAAATGGAGTCAGCGGCCGTGCGGTTCGCGAGGTTAATAGGCTGAGATGTAAGTGTATCAGTGAAGTTTTGATTTAATGGATTGATCACATTGTAGGGCGCACCTGTCGAATTCAAGCCGTCAAATGTGGTAATGTTAAGGGATGGATGTGAATTTGTGAGCGTGTTGTTGATGTAAACTCCGCTTCCTGGCAACCAATTTTTACTATTGGGCGAAGCGCCGGTGGAAGTTGAAAAATCATCAAAAAAGGGCAGATTCAGACTCGCCTCGGTGCGTAAGTGGTTTGGCTCACTGATTTGGTCATCTTCATAATCGCTTGCAAGCGGCACGAGTTTCAATTGAGCATACAGCAACTGACACTGAAAAAGCATCAGCAGCAATGTCAGAATGATATGTCTTTTAGGATAAAAAGTGTGCTTACTGCTCGGGTAATATCGTTTCATTCCCACTTGATTCAACTTCCTGTGGTGTTATCCAGAGATCAATTACGTCTCCGATTCTTACATTATTTCCTGCATCCGGATTTTGTCGAACCACCGTTCCGGCGGCTTGCCCTTCTTCTGCCGGAATTTCCATTTGCTGGCCTACTTTTAATCCCGCTCCAATAAGCGCGATTTTGGCCTCATCCAATGGCAATCCTAAAACGGATGGCGCTTCAAACTGTGCCGTTCCAAGCCCTTCTCCCAATTCAAGATCGATTTTTGAACCTTTGGCAATGGCTTGTCCAGGCAAAATCTCTTTGCCATTATACATTTGTTTCAGAACCGCATTTTGCGCCATATCAGGCACATACGAAATATTTCCTTCTTCCAGTCCGACACTTTTCAGCAACATTTGTGCGCTTCTGTGAGTCATGTCGGTTAGCTTGGGCATTTTGATCAAAGGCGCTGTTCGCGAGGAAACAGTCACGTAAATCTTACGTCCTTCCTTCACTTTGGAGCCTGGCAAAGGATATTGTGAAATAATGGTCAGTGGAGGAACATTGGCGACAAAAGTGCAATCCACTTCATAACGCAGATCACGGCTTTCAAGAAATTCTTCCAAATCTTCCACATTCTTCTTTTTCAGATCGGGAATTGTAACCGCCTCTCCGTGATTGGTTGTGAAAGGCAGATAAACAAAAAAGAATCCCAGAAAAAGGACCAAAAGCAGAGAAACTATAATTCCGATGTGTATGAAAAGATCCGATCTGGATTGTGTACTTATCTTGGCCATGTATTTACTAGATGCGCGAAATGTATAGATGGGTAAAAATAAACGTAATATTTCAGGATGCCAATATACTATAATGCATACGACCCAAGAATTCTTTTAATATACTTACCCAAAATGTCAAATTCTAAATTAACCCTATCACCCACTTTCAGACTATGAAAATTGGTAAATTCGTATGTGTAAGGAATGATTGCGACCCTGAATGTATTGTGTTCTGAGTTAAAAACGGTGAGACTCACGCCATTGATACATATGGAGCCTTTTTCAACAGTAAGATTTCCAAGCGAAGCGTCATATTCAAAGTCAAAAAGCCAGCTGCCGTCACGTTCTTCAATGCGAATGCAAACGCCGGTCTGGTCAACATGGCCCTGCACAATGTGACCGTCAAACCTACCATTGGCTGGCATGCAGCGTTCCAGGTTAACTTTGTCATTGACAAGCAGTGAGCCTAAATTTGTCTTGCTCAATGTCTCTTCGATGGCCGTAACGCGATATGTGTCAAATTCTATTCCAACGACCGTCAGACAAACCCCGTTATGGTTCACGCTTTGATCGATCTTGAACTCATTTGCAATCGGCGATTTGAATGTAAAGGTCTTGTTAGTGCCTTCTGAATCAACTTTTATGACCTCTGCGAGCGATTCAACTATTCCTGTAAACATTGTCCTGGACGAATTTTTGAACACAAAGTTACGATTTATCGCTGCGCTTTTCTGTACAAAGCGTGCTAATGCTGTCGCTAAATCTTTTCAATTCCACTTAGTTTACGAACTTTGCAGCCATAAGAGGAACCGGCTGTTGCTCTTGATGAACATATCCTTATAATCATTGAATGAAAAAAGTCTTATTTATTGATCGCGACGGAACGATCATCGTAGAACCACCCACAGATTTTCAGGTTGACTCATTAGAAAAGCTCGAATTTTTACCAAAAGCATTATCCTGCTTACGCAAAATAGCAGAAGAGACAGATTATGAGCTTGTTATGGTGACTAATCAGGATGGCTTAGGGACGGATTCTTTTCCTGAACCGACTTTTTGGCCTGCACACAATAAAATGTTGCAAATATTGGCTGGTGAGAACATTCACTTTGCCAGCATTCACATTGACCGCAGCTTCCCCGAGGACAATTTGCCAACCAGAAAACCTGGAACCGGCATGCTGACACAATATTTTTCAGACCAATATGACCTGGCCAACAGTTATGTCATCGGCGACAGGCTTACAGATGTGCAACTGGCAGTGAATCTTGGATCCAAGGCTATTTTGATTGCAAAAACAACTCCTGAATCTGGCATTTCGGACGAAATGAATGCGGCGATCAGCTATGTTTCAACGGATTGGGATGCAATCTATGAACATTTGAAATTGCCTTCAAGAACTGCGTCCGTCGAGCGGAATACGAAGGAAACGCAGATCAAAGTGGAGCTGAACCTGGACGGAAGCGGCCGGTCGGACATTCATACAGGACTTGGTTTTTTTGACCATATGCTCGATCAACTGGCCAGACATTCCGGTGCGGACCTTTCCATACACGTGGACGGCGACTTGCATATTGATGAACATCACACCATTGAAGACACGGCGCTTGCATTGGGAGAAGCTTATCGTCAGGCCATTGGCGACAAGCGCGGCATCAGCAGATATGGATTTTTGCTGCCTATGGACGAAGCGCTCGCACAGGTTGCCATTGATTTCTCCGGACGGCCCTGGATTGTTTGGAATGCAGAATTCAAAAGAGATAAAATTGGCGAGATGCCTACGGAGATGTTTTTTCACTTTTTCAAGTCATTTTCAGACACTTCACTTTCGAACTTGAACATTCAGGTGACGGGCGACAATGAGCATCATAAAATAGAATCCATTTTTAAAGCATTTGCAAAAGCAATAAAAATGGCTGTTCGACGTGATTTAAAAGCATTGGATTTCATGCCATCGACAAAAGGAGTGCTTTAATTTTTTCGGCTGTTCGTCAGCCAAAGACTTTTTTTCTTTAATTTTGTTAACGTTAAGTCGGGTCTAAATTGCTTTTTTATGGGAATGACTATTATAATGATCATTTTTTATGTTGTTCTTTTGGGTTCAGCCTTTTTGGTTGGACGTTGGTTAGAGAACCATGAAAAAGGTTGGAGAACTAATAAGTAACAGCTTGCTAAAATTTATTTCACATTGCTGAAAACGCTTTGCCTTATACTGCTAACGGCCTTCCTAATCTGTAAAGCCACAGATTTGGCTAGTCTTTTGCTGTCGAAGGCAAAGTCTTCTGTGGTTTGCGACACGGGCACTTGTGATAATGAAAAGACAGAATCGGAGAAAATCAACGACGATCAGTTGTTGATTTCTCACTCCGTTCTTTTTGATAAATTCGTTTTATCAATCCCCCTGAAAAACTCCTTCTCCTACTCCACCGGCTTTCAAAATGAAATCTGCTTAAAGCTGCTCTCTCCACCACCGGAGTTAATCTGATTTTCCTGCAATAATTTATTTTTTTGACTGAACCGCTTCTGCGGATGAACTTGTATTCATCTGTCTAAGCGCCTCAATCAGTCATTTCCTATTCAATAAATTTTATCAGAAATCATGATTAAGTCGTATAATCAATTATTTGAAAACAATAAAAAGTGGGTCGAAGCAACTAACATGCAAGATCCTCAATTCTTCAACAAGCTGTCTAACGGACAGAGCCCCAAATTTTTATGGATCGGCTGCTCCGACAGCCGCGTTCCCGCCAACGAGATAACCGGAACCATGCCCGGCGATATTTTTGTGCATCGCAACATTGCCAACATGGTCATTCACACCGATATGAGCATGCTGAGTGTGTTGGATTATTCTGTAAATGTGCTTGGTGTTCAGCACATTATCGTTTGTGGACATTATGGTTGCGGGGGCGTCGCTGCTGCAATGGGACGCAAGCAAGTGGGCCTTATCGACAACTGGCTTAGAAATATCAAAGACGTTTACCGACTGCATCAGAATGAGCTTAACAGCATTGAAGATGTTGATAAGAGAACAGACCGCTTGGTTGAACTCAATGTAATCGAGCAGGTTATGGATCTTGCAAAAACCTCGATCGTCCAGAACGCATGGTCGGCTAACAAGCCTCTGCAACTGCACGGCTTGGTTTATGCGCTAAAAACCGGAATTCTCCAAGATTTGAATGTCACCATTGACAGCACAAATGATATGGAAGATGTTTATAGAATGGAAGTTCCCATCATTGCATAACACTGCATCAGCTTCAAAACTCAACTTGATTTATCAGAAATAATCGTATGGCAGCAGATAAGAATAAGCTATTTTCCAACCTTAAGTTTGACATTCCCGCCGGGCTGGTCGTTTATCTGGTTGCATTACCATTGTGTCTTGGCGTGGCTTTGGCCTCCACCGGCCGTTCCGATCTCCTTTTTTCCGGCATCATTGCAGGAATCATCGGCGGGATTGTCGTTGGCTCGCTAAGTGGTTCGTCGCTGGGCGTTGCGGGGCCGGCGGCGGGCCTTGTTGTCATTGTTCTCAATGCACTTGACACGCTAGGAAGTTTCGAAGCTTTCTTGCTTGCTGTTGTTTTGGCCGGGATTATTCAGGTGATTGCCGGTTTCTTAAAGGCGGGGATTATTGGATATTATTTTCCTTCGTCTGTGATTAAAGGCATGCTGGCAGCCATTGGTATAACGCTCATTCTCAAAGAAATCCCGCATGCTTTCGGTTATGATGCCGACTTCATGGGCGATGAGGCATTTGATCAAAAAGATGGAAAAAACACTTTCACCGAGCTTTTTTATGCGGTGAAATATAGCAGCACAGGCGCGATCATCATATCCGTCGTTTCGCTCGCAACCTTAATGCTCTTCGATCGCCCGTTCATGAAAAGGATTTCAATTTTCCGGTTTGTTCCCGGAGCCCTTTTCGTCGTAGTCAGTGGCATATTGCTCAATATTTTGTTTTCAAAGCTGATGCCAGAACTGGCGTTGAGCGGCGATCACCTGGTTCAATTGCCCGTAGCGAGCAACGCCAGTGAGTTTTTTAGTTTCTTTAAAACACCTGATTTTTCAGCGATAACGCGAGTTGAAACTTACACAATCGCAGTTACGCTCGCGATTGTAGCAAGTTTGGAAACGCTTTTATGTGTAGAAGCGACCGACAAGCTGGATCCTTATAAACGAAGCACGCCTACAAACCGGGAGCTCATTGCGCAAGGAGTCGGCAACATTACTTCCGGCTTAATCGGCGGATTACCCATCACCCAGGTGATTGTGCGGAGTTCAGCCAACATTGATTCGGGCGGGCGGACCAAGATGAGCACGATCACGCACGGCACCATCATGCTCCTGTCAGCCTTGTTCATTCCAAGGTTTCTGAATTTTATTCCACTGGCATCGCTCGCGGCAATTCTGCTGCTTGTTGGTTACAAGCTTTCCAAATTCTCGCTTTATCAGGGAATGTACAAGTTGGGCAAAGAGCAGTTTATTCCGTTCATTGTCACGATTATCGCAATCCTAAGCACAGATTTACTCAAAGGAATCGCCATTGGAATGGTCGTAGCAATTTATTTTATACTAAGAAAAAACTACAAGCATTCTTATCATTACGTGAAGGAAAAGCACAGAGATGGCGAAGTGATAACGCTCATTTTGTCTGAGGAAGTGACTTTCCTGAACAAAGGCAGCATCAGCGCCACGCTCGAACATTTACCGGACAATTCTACAGTCATTATCGACGGCAGCAAATCCATGAACATTGATTATGATGTGCTTGAAATCATTCAGGATTTCAAAAAACACGCAGCGCCTTTGCGAAATATCTCTGTTGAAACGCGGGGAATTAGCGGCGTGGAAGTGATTGGAGGACATTGATAAAGACAGAATCCCATAAGCATTAAAAAGGCCGGAAGTTCCGGCCTTTCTGCTATAAAAAATCCCACAACCAGCCGAAGCCGATCAATGGGATTGCAATTTGTAATAAGGCGAATAGCAGGTTAAATTGGTATCAGTATTACTTATTTTTCAGTCGCTGGATCAGCATATCATTGAATGTCCGCTCGGCCTTGTATAATTCAATCACCTGACTCGCAGTTATTACTTTCAGAAAGCGTGACTGATATTCTTTTTCAAGATCAAGCTCTTTTTGACGCAGATCCTGAACCTCTTTCAGGTTGTTAAGCACCTGATCATCGGTTTGCCCTTCTGCCTTTTTATCGTTAATGATCTTGCGTTGCGAACGGTGAATTTCTCTCCTTTTCTGAGAATATTCGTTATAAACTGGCCAAAAACCAGTTGATTGCTCCGGTGTCAGATTAAGTCGGTTGGTAATGATAGCGACTTTGGCATCCTGAATCTTTTTTATTTCCTCCTCCGACTTTCGTTGCGCGCTTACGGTTGTCACCGAAAACAATGCGATGAAGGCCAAAATCAGTAAATAACGATGCCGTGTAATAAGTTGTAAGTTCATTTTATATTTAATGTTAGGGTCAGATCGTCTCAGCTCCTGAGACTGATTCCTGTAATTGCTGACGAAGTACATCGTCTTCTAATCCATCTAGATAAAACAACACCGTCGAGTCCGTATCAAATGCTTTTTGAACAACCTTATGCTCGCTCAGATCGTAATAACTAATGTCCTGATCTTCCAAATAACCGATGATCGACGCATTGCTTACACCGCTCAACGGCTCTTGCCCAAGTGACCCCTGACGCTCCGGAACAGTCACCCACACGAGCACCAAAATCAAGGCCATTGCAGACACAAGCCCCAGCGACCGCTGCCACGACCATCCAATTACGGGCTTTCTTACTGGTTCAGAGGGGATTCTCGATTGGATTATCTGCGGCAGTTTTTCAAAATAGCCGTCAGGAACCGTAAAAGGAACTTCCTTTTTCAGATCGTCCAACCGTATTCTCTTGTTATCCATGATTATTTATATTTCCTACTTTGTAAATGTTTGACCAAACTAGTTGCAAATAGTTTAATCCGTTTCATTTAAATAATCCTCAATTTTTTTTGTAGCCCAATGATATGAAGCCTTTAAGGCGCCGACTGACGTGCCCGTGATTTGAGAAATCTCTTCATAAGGCAACTCTTCAAAGTATTTCAGGTTGAAAACCAGCCGCTGCTTTTCTGGTAATTTTAACAAAGCCTTTTGTAACTTCAGCTGAATCGCATCGCCGCTCACCAGTGGATCTGCTTCCAGCTTTTCGCTCAGCTCATTCTCAATGTCGTAAATGGGCACAAAGAACCGCTTCTTTTTTTTGTTGAGAAAATTAATGGCCTCATTGCTTGCAATGCGGTAAAGCCAGGTGTAAAACTTTGCGTCTCCCCTGAAATTTTCTAGTGCCGTCCAGGCCTTTATGAAAACATCCTGCGTAATGTCGTTCGCATCGTCATGATCGACAACCATTTTCCGGACCAGCCAATATACTTTTTGCTGATACTTGCGCACCAGCTGATTGAAAGCGTTTCTGCGCGTTTCGGGATTTTCAAAAAGGGATAATAATTCTTCGTCAGACATTTAATCAGTACTAACCTGTTGTGTTACCCGGAACCAAGACATTGACCACCGGAACTCGCGCCTTTACCGAATCAACACAAGTCAATAATAGTTCATTTTTTGGTCCAGGGCAAATAAAACTTGAGTCCTGCCAAAAGTAAAACGTCGTTTTAACTTTTCGCAAGACTCAGTGATTTCAGCTGATTACCAACTGTTTATTCCAATATTTCAACTATTTTCTTCCAATTGCTTTTTTGGCAGCCTCTACAATGTGTTTTGCTGTAAGACCGTATTTTTCCATAAGCTGCGTTGGCGTTCCGCTTTCGCCGAAGCTGTCGTTAACCGCCACATATTCCTGAGGAACAAGCTTGTTTTTAACCAAAACCTGCGCAACACTATCTCCCAGACCACCAATGCGGTTATGCTCCTCAGCTGTTACAACGCAACCTGTTTTTTCAACAGATTTAAGAATCGCTTCTTCGTCTAATGGCTTGATGGTGTGAATGTTAATAATCTCAGCATTGATTCCTTCCGCTTCCAGAAGCTCGCCTGCCTGAATCGCTTCCCAAACCATATGACCCGTAGCGAAAATGCTCACATCCGTTCCTTCGTTCACCATCCACGCTTTTCCGATCTCAAACTTTTGATCTGCATCTGTAAAGACCGGAATCACCGGACGTCCGAAACGCAGGTAAACTGGGCCTTCATAATCTGCAATTGCAATCGTTGCAGCTTTTGTCTGGTTATAGTCACAAGGATTGATCACTGTCATTCCAGGCAACATTTTCATCATCCCAAGATCTTCCAGGATCTGGTGTGTTGCACCATCTTCACCCAATGTCAAGCCTGCGTGAGATGCACAGATTTTTACATTTTTGTTCGAATATGCCACGCTCTGGCGGATTTGGTCATAAACCCGGCCGGTTGCGAAATTTGCAAACGTTGTAGCGAAAGGAATTTTACCGCCAATGGTCAACCCGGCAGAAACACCGATCATGTTGGCTTCCGAAATCCCGCATTGAATAAAACGGTCCGGATTTTCTTTTATAAACGGTTCAAGTTTAAGGGAACCCACAAGGTCAGCACAAAGTGCAACCACATTTGGATTTTGCTGGCCCAAAATATGCATTCCAGCCCCAAAGCCCGAACGTGTATCTTTCTTCTCAGTGAAGGTGTATTTTTTCATTTTGTATAATTAATAGTCTCCCATTGTTTCTTCCAACTGGCCAAGCGCTGCCGCAAGTTGCTCATCATTAGGCGCTACGCCGTGCCATTTGTGGCTGCCCATCATGAAATCAACACCAAAACCCATTCCTGTATGCAGCAGAATCATAATCGGTCTGCCATGTCCAAGTCTGCTTTTTGCTTCGTAAAGACCTTTTAGCACTGCTGCCATATCGTTGCCTTCTTCTATGGAAATCACTTCCCAGCCGAATGCTTCATATTTTTTACCCAAATCGCGGTTGTTCATAACCTTCACCGTCGGGCCGTCAATCTGCTGTCCGTTCAAGTCGATGAATGCAACGAGGTTATCAACCTGGTGGTGTGGCGCGAATGTCGCTGCTTCCCAAACCTGACCTTCCTGCTGCTCGCCATCGCCCATCAGCACATAAACCAATCCTTTATCGCCATTGAGCTTTTTAGCCAGAGCAGCACCGATCGCAACAGACATTCCCTGTCCTAATGAACCGGACGCAATGCGAATTCCTTCCAAATGTTCGTGCGTGGTCGGGTGACCTTGCAAACGCGAATCAAGCTTCCGAAAAGTAGCCATTTCCTCAACAGGAAAATATCCTCTGCGGGCAAGTGTGCTGTACCAAACGGGCGAAATATGTCCATTGGAAAGGAAGAAAAGATCCTCATCCTTGCCATTCATATCAAAAACCGGCTTGCCGTCCTGTTCTTTCAGCTTTAACCGCTCAAAATACAGGGCCACAAGCAATTCTGTACAGCCCAATGAGCCTCCCGGGTGTCCCGACTGGCAACCGTGCACCATGCGGACAATGTCCCTGCGAACTTGCGAGGCTACTTTTTCTAGTTGTTCAATTTCCATTTTTATCGATTTTCTATTACAAATACGTTCTAAATGCCAGTATTCCGAGGTGTAAATGTCCGGCTATTACAGCTTCCGCAGTGACTCATTATTACTCACTTTTGTTAAGAATTTGATCAGTGTGATTTTCTGTATCCACTTTCTGAACAACTTCTTCAATCACACCATTTTCATCAATGACGAATGTGGTCCGGATGATCCCCATGTACTCATGACCGAATGTCTTTTTTTCGGCCCAAACGCCATAATCGTTTACGATTTTCAGGTCTGTGTCTGCTAGTAAGGGAAACGGCAAGTTGTATTTCTTGATAAATTTTCTGTGCGATTTCTCATCATCGACGCTCACACCCAGCACTTTATATCCTCTGCTCAAAAGCACATCGTAATTATCTCTTAGATTGCAAGCCTGTGCTGTGCAGCCGGGTGTATCGTCTTTTGGATAAAAGTAAAGAATGACTTTTTCTCCTTTAAAATCAGTGAGTTTCACTTCATTCCCATCCTGATCTTTTGCTATAAACGCTGGGGCGGGATCGCCTACTTGAAGTCCCATACTTTATCTTTTTCGTTTTCTAGGTTTTTTCCGGACAACAACCGGGTCCTTTAATTCAATTTGCAAGATAGTACTATTTCCTGCCCTATCTGTCACTTCCAACGTCAGTTCGCCCTCAAAGGGTTTCGTCGCATCCTGCTTTTCTGACCATATAAAACCTTTTTTGGAATCATAGTTCATTAGCACCCATTCACCATTCACAAGCGCCTTATAATTATCGATCCCGGAAATCGCATCCCCAATGTATCCCGTGATCCGCTTCGTGCTGGCCTCAGTAAGCCGGACTTTGGGTGGCACGGTGTCCGCCTGAATGACAAATGTGCCCAGTTCGCGGGTGTCAAATTTGATCTCATTATCAACCCAGGTTCCGCCTAAAAACCTGTAATAACCATCCAGATAGCGATATATCTTTGTTTTCTCTTTATTCTCGGGCACATTCTCCGGCGTGAAAGCAACCGAAATGTAATCTTTCAATGCAAGCCCGCGGTTGCTAATGGTCAATGCATTAAAATTGCGCTGACCGGTCAAGAAGAGCGTGTCAAAAATGCTCGTATTGCGGAAATCGACGGACCATTTGTCTCCTTCGTATTTAGAAGCAGCGCCCGGCAAAATTTGCCCTCTCAGATAAGTTTGAACAGTCGTTTTGCCGATCTTAACCGAGTCAGGCGTGTATTTTCTTAAATCAGTCAAAAAAACGGCTGATTCGCTCGCGTAAAAATCCGGTTCCTTTTTCATTTCTTTTCCATTGGAGTAGAATGTTGCAAAAGGAATGGCGCTGCGATAATATTTCGCCTTCACAACCAATGTATTTTCCTGAACATCAGTCTCAATGTATTCGGGATTTACCTCTGCATCATAAACGGGAAGCGCAGGATTTTGCGGCTCGCCTTTGATCGTGAAAGTCAGTTCTGACGCATTCTCATAAGAATCCGTGATCTTAATGCGCACCTCATGCAATAGCGTGTCCGCAATGTTCAGCTTCCCTTTGATCGCATTGGTTTTGTACAAATTGAAATTATTCCCGTCCGGAACGTAGCATTTGAGATAACGCTGTCCCGTTTTCTGCTCCGTTTCATAATCGATCAGATTGTTGTAATCTCTTGTGGAAGAATTGGGAAAAATTTCAATGTTGTAGGAAAAAACTTCGGCTTGATCCATCTTAATTTCAATGCATTGCAGTCCATATCGGAAACCCGTTCCCGTCATCTGATCATGTGCCACCATGTCAATGCCGATGATTCCTGTCGCTGAAACTGTGTCTGCGAGCCGGTAAGTGCCATCTTTTAGCTTGACAGGCGCATATACTTTTCTGTCAAATTGCCCGCCGACGCGACCATTAATATCCAATGGTCTGATGGCGAGGTTTACGAACTTAGGTGGCGTCACGTCCTTAATTTCGTTGAAACCAAAGTATAAGGGATTGAGATAATTATCCTTCGAATCGCGGATCTCGAAGTGCAAATGCGGCCCTGCGGAACCGCCCGTGTTGCCTGAAAGCGCGATAACTTCCCCTTTTCGAAACTTGAACTGACCAGGTTCGGGAAAAAGGTCAATTTCGAATGTCTGCTTTTTATATTGTTCGCCGCGGACGTAATTCGCCAGCGAATCGCTGAATTTCAATAAATGCCCGTAAACCGAAGTCTGTCCATTGGGGTGGCGAAGGAAAATAACATTGCCATAACCGCTTCGCTGCACAGCCACTTTGTAAACATATCCTTCGGCTGCGGCATACACAGCCAGCCCTTCTCGTTGTTCCGTCCGAATGTCAAGGCCTGCGTGAAAATGATTGCTGCGCAAATCGCCAAGCCCGCCCGCCAATGAGTTCGCCAGACCGGGCCTGATTGGAAATTGATAATAACCTTTGGGATAAGTCTGCTTTTGGGCGTTTGAAAAAAAGCATGTGCCCATTAACCCCGAAAACAACAAAGTAAAGCGCGCTATTGCTCGGAAATTCTTTTGCATGAATAACTAGTGATGATGAATGATCCTGCGGACTAACAAAGATTAGGCCTACCTAACGAACAATTCCAGCATCTTCTTGCCTTCGATAGACGCGGTAAGTTTGTCGCCAATTTGCACCGGACCCACGCCTTTTGGCGTTCCTGTGAATATCAGGTCGCCTTTTTTGAGCATAAAAAATTTGGAGACGAAAGAAATCAGGTAATTGATCCGGTAAAGCATCATGGACGAATTCCCGTTCTGCCGCGTCTCGCCATTCACATCAAGACTAAAATTGAGGTTTTGAATGTCTTCGTAATCAGAGACTGGAACAAATTCTGAAACAGGCGCTGAACCATTGAATGCTTTTGCCAATTCCCACGGAAGGCCTTTGCTTTTCAATTCGGACTGCAAGTCTCTGGCCGTGAAGTCAATGCCAACACCAATTTCATCATAATATTTGTGTGCAAACCGTTCTTCAATGTTTTTACCAACGCGGTTTATTTTCACAACAAGCTCCACTTCATAATGAATGTCTTTGGAAAAATCCGGATAAAAAAACGGTTCCCCGGCGCGGATCTGAGCTGTTTCGGGCTTTAAGAAAATTACGGGCGCGTCCGGTTTTTCATTATTTAATTCAGCTATATGCTCGGTGTAATTCCTGCCAACACAAATAATTTTCATTAGGAGCAAATAAAATTTGGGAGTGATAAAAACACAACAAAACTACTGACAATGCGGTCAGGGACATAATATTTACATCATTTTTTCATGCAAAATCCTTCACTAGACGTTTTAAGTTTGACCCATTTTTATGAGCCATTTCACACAATCGTGTTACAAATTCTTTACTATTTTTGATAAAAGTATCGTTACTAACAGAAAGCTTACGCATGAAAAAGCAAATTGCCCGTTCCGTCAACTTCACAATTTGCACCCTCCTATTAACTTTTCTGCTGTCTGCCTGTGACACACTTCGCAAAACTCCCGACCGCTCTAACAACGGCAGATCCCGTAGTTCAGTGGCACGGCGACCGCCTGCGAGGCGCCCGTCCTCGGGCAGACCACCAGCAAAAACAACCGCGAAAAAGCCAGCCACAGCTTCCAAACCAACATACAGCCGTCCTGAAAATGTCCCAGCCGCAGTCGTCCCGAAAGTGGTTGAGGTTGCCCGCACTTACTCCGGAACGCCTTATCGCTCAGGCGGGAATGACAAGAATGGCATTGATTGCTCAGGCTTAATCTGCTCCGTTTATTCAGAAATCGGCGTAAAAGTCCCGAGAATATCCTGGCAGCAATCTGAATTCGGGCAGGAAGTAAGCAGCATCAATGACATTAAGCCGGGAGACTGGCTGTTTTTTGTGCCAGAAGCCGGAAAAGAAGGTTACGTTTCGCACGCAGGCATTGTCACGGATGTCCGGAACCAGGATGAAATTATGTTCATTCATGCTTCCACTTCGCGCGGCGTGCGGGAGGACAATCTTTTCTCCAATTATTTCAAAGGGCGATTCGTAAAAGCAATGCGCCCGTTCTGAGCCGTTCACACATTCTCAATATAAGTTTTTGGTGCCGCAATAGGGGGAAATCTGGCGTTAGCTGTCTGGTTTGCAGTATAAAGACTATATTGAAACTTAAAATCCTTTCTCAAAATGATGGATACAACAATAGGTCCGCCGCCAGAAATTGGCGCTCGGGTAATTCCCCTGCAAGCGAGTCCAGGCGTGCCGGTTTACATTTATGCGACGGTGTTCGCATCTTTTTGCGTCATAACCGGCCTTATCTGGGACATTTGCTGGCATATCAGCATTGGGCGCGACGGACTGCTTTCACCGCCTCACCTTGTGATTTATCTGGGTGCGGTCGTTGCAGGTTTGTTTTCAGGGTTTGAGATTTTGAGAAAAACATTTTGGGGGAGCAACAGTGAAAAAGATGCCAGTGTGAAAATCTGGGGCTTTTTTTACAGTTCGCTCGGCTCGTTATTCTGCGTTTGGGGCGCATTGGCCATGCTCACTTCCGCTCCTTTTGACGACTGGTGGCACAACACATATGGACTGGACGTAACCATTCTTTCGCCTCCGCACACAGTTTTGATCCTAGGCATTATCGGCATTCAGTTTGGTGCAATGATCAGCGTAGTTGCTGTCAAAAACCAGCTTAAACTGAGCGATAACGTTAGTTTGAGTAGGAAAAAAAATTTAGATAAAACGCTGTTCTGGCTTTTCGCATTGTCTGCCGGATTCTTGCTAACCATTTGGTATACATTGCTTTCCGAAGAACTGGGCCGTATGAACATGCATCGATCCAGCATGTATATTTTTTCTTCGGCCGCTTTTCCAATTTTGCTGATGGCAGTTGGTAAAGCAGTTCGCCACAAGTGGGCAATCACAGCCGCAACGGGCGTTTACACCATTTTAATGCTTGCAACGCTCTGGATCATTCCACTTTTCCCCGCCGAGCCGAAACTTGGGCCAATATTAAATCACATTGATCATTATCAGGGCTTCCAGTTTCCATTACTGCTGATCCTTCCCGCCATTGCCCTCGATTTTTTGCGCCATCGTTACGGTTATATGAATGACTGGAAATTAGCTGTCATTATGGGCGCGACTTTTCTTGTTGTTTTCTTTTCGTTCCAATGGTTTTTTGGCTCCTTCTTAATGGAGTCACCTTATGCGCGGAATTGGTTTTTTGGAAGTCATTACTGGTATTTTGGGAACAGTCCGGAATGGGAATATCGCTATAAGTTCGGCCCGTGGATGGTCGAAACAACACCTGAATTATTACAAGGACTTGGCATTGCATTGGTTGCCAGCCTGATTTCTACGCGAATTGGTTTGGCGTGGGGCAACTGGATGCATAAAATTCAACGATGAAAAATCTTCTATTCATAATTTGCTTACTCGCTGTCTGCCTGACCGCGCAAGCACACGTAGGAAGCGCGGGAGTCCAGATGCAGGGACAAGCCGGCCCATATAAAGTCCTCGTCAGCATTCAGCCCCCTGACGTCATTCCGGGCACAGCTAAAATCACCGTATTTGTTGAAAATGGGAATCTTAAGAAAATTTTAGCCAGACCAATTTACTTCTATTCCGGAGACAAAGGCGCGCCTTCGCCAGATGAATTGACACAAGTTTTAGGTCAAAACGGACAATTTGAAGGCATTGTCTGGCTCATGGAATCGGGCTCATCAAGCGCACAAATTGAGCTCGAAGGCGATAAAGGGAAAGGTGAATTGATTGTGCCGATCGCTGCCGTTTCCACCGCAGAACGCGACATGCCGAAGGAACTCGGCATTGGACTAAGCGTTTTGGGCGTTTTGCTTTTCCTGCTAATGATCACGACTATCGGCGCCAGTGTCAGCGATGGCATTTTAAAACCTGGCGTCGCATTAACACCTGTTCAAAAAAGGAAGCGATGGATAAATATGGGCATTGCGACCGTGCTGTGTGCACTCATTTTGTATGGAGGCAGCAGCTGGTGGGACAGCTGGGCAGCCGAGTATAAGCAATGGCTCTACAAGCCAATTAAAGGCAATGCAGCCATTTTACAAACTGATCATCAAAGGCTTTTTCGGCTTAAAATTGACACAACCGGCTGGCATGAACAGCGGCGCGGCAGCATGCTAAGCAAGCTTATCCCGGATCATGGCAAGCTGATGCACACATTCCTGGTCAGAATTCCTGGGTTAGATGCATTCGCACACATTCACCCGGAACGCAAGGACAGCACCACTTTTGAATCTTATTTGCCCAAACTTCCTGCTGGAAAATATCTGGTTTACAACGACATTGTGCAACATTCAGGCTTCGCCGAAACCATTGTGGACACCATTGACATTCCGGAACAGAATGCCGCAGCCAAACCGTTGCAGGTAACTGCTGAGGAAGATACATATGTTATTACAAATCCAATGGACGCACCGAGTCGCGTTCCGTTTGATGAGAATGTTGTCATCTGCGGAAAGCCGGGAACCAAGACGGTTTTCAAAGATGGTTCTTATGCAGTTTGGGAAGGCAAGCCCGACAAGGCATTGGAGGCAGGAAAGCCATATCAGTTCGCATTCGAATTCTTTAATCCGGATGGCAGCGCCTGCCTGCCTGAACCCTATCTTGGCATGACGGGCCATGTGGCGGTCGTGCGTTCCGATGGCTCAGTTTATATCCACTTGCACCCGACCGGCACTTATGCCATGGCTGCCGAGCAAACTTTCAAAGACCGCATTGCAGACACGGCGACAATCGTGAAGGCACTTGCTCCCGCAATGTTTCGGGATAGCATTGATCGCTATTTGACCAAATTGAAAACAATGCCGGTCGATGAGCGCGAGACATTCCTAATGACCGAAATGGGCATGTATGAACTTAATGAAAATGGCATGATGGGCATGGAGCACGGCAACCGCATTTCATTTCCCTACTCGTTTCCGAAAGACGGCAATTATCGTATTTTTCTGCAATTGAAAAGAAACGGGCAGGTTTTAACTGGTGCGTATGATGTTCGTGTTAAAGATGCAGCCGTGCTGTAATTAGTCAAAAAGTGCTTGAATGTCCAGGAAAGAAATCTCCCTGTAATTTTCAATATAAAGGTTGCAGGGAGGCAATTCTTCCCTTGTATGCGAGCTCAAAACGCCGACAACACGCATTCCTGCGTTCAATGCAGCTGTAATTCCAGAGAACGAATCTTCAAAGACTACACAATCGTCAGGACTAACGCCCAGATTTTTTGCACTGGTCAGATAGACTTCCGGATCAGGTTTGTGTTTCTTTACATTTTCACTCGCCATAACAGAGCCCAGGTGCTGCCGGACAGGCACTTTGCCCATAATCAAGTCTAGATTCGCAAGTGGTGCAGAAGTTGCTACGCCTAGTTTTACATTGTTTTTGACAAGGCCGGCAATAAAGTCATTGAAACCTTTAATGGGCTCAATGTGAGGCTCATAAATCTGGCGAAATAAGCTTTCCTTTTCATTTTCCAAGGTTAGCAGCTCATCCCCTTCCACGGTTTTTTGCAGGAAATGACTGAGTATATAACTATTGCTTTTACCAAACATATGGACAGCAAACTCTTCGTCAGTTGGGGAAAGGTTCCGTTTCGAAAAAAATTCGCGGAAAGCCATTGAATGATAAGGGTTCGTATGGCAAATCACGCCATCCATGTCAAAAATTACTGCTATTTCTTTTTTCATTCCGTAAAGTTAAGCATTGAAAATGTTCTCAAAAGCAGCATTGCCCCTTTTCCCGATATGCGATGGATTTTACAACTTAGGTTCACTTGCTTAACAGCAGATTGCGAACGATATTTAGATCGGCGATGTCACCAATTGAATAGGGTTGTTTCAATTACTTTTGACTTGTAGTAGTAGTTTACAATGTTATTCTATTAAATTTACAATAAGAGGTGGCCGTTCTGGCAGTTTTACTGAAAATCTGTCAGTTAGAATATTCCACCGTTACCCGCCAATCATTATAGTTTTAATTAATTATAATATATGAATGAATTAGAACCGATTAGAAACGGAGTGGACCGCCAGACTCTGGCGAAGCATGAAAATATGACTTCCCTGGAAGTTTACGACAAATATGGCGCAATGGCTTACGGCATTATTTTACAAATTTTGCCGCAAGTCCACCTGGCCCAGGAAGTGTTGGTAAGTGTATTTTCATCACCGCAATTGAAAGCCTGCAACAGTTATCCGTTCAGTTTCGCTGCATGTATCATCAAATTGGCGCGCGCGCAGGCAGTGGAAGCAAAGCGGAAGTTAATGGCCATTGCGCCGTCTTCGGAACACTTTCCAGCAGCAGAGGCATCGCCTGAACAAATCTTTGAATTGTCGTTTCGTCAGGGCTATACGCCTGAAGAAGTGGCAGGCAAGCTAAACATCTCCAAGTCAGAGGTTCTTCGCTCATTCCATGAATATTTCAAACTTTATCGTAACGCATAATAATCTAGACACACATTGGAAGCACAGGAATTTATAGAAAGTGGTATTCTGGAAGCACATTTGCTGGGATTAGCCAACAAGGAGGAGCAAGATTTGGTAAAGCAGATGATTGAGGAAAATCAGGGGCTCGCAGATTATTTGGTTGATATTGAGATGGATATAACGCGACATTTCAACGGTTCTGCGGTGTCGCCGCCTGTCGGCCTGAGGGAAATCATCCATCTTCGAAGCAGGGAATTCAGACAAAAGGAAAAGCATTCGTTCAAGCAACAACCGGCCGAAGAGGATCGCAGATATTTAGATGTGGAGGTCAATGACACCCATATGAAGGTGCACAAGTTTTGGCGCCCAGCGTTTATCGCAGTGTTTATTTTATCCAAAATATTTTTGATCGCCGGACTTTATTATTATTTCAAAACGGTCAATCAGGAACAGGAAATTCAAAAATTAAAAACGGAAATTCAGCAGGTAAAGTAGTCTGCGCGTTTTTTATAGCAAGCCGGAAATCACAATGTGATCCTTCCGGCTTGTTTGTTTATATTTGAAAAAAATCATTACATACATTATTTATGAAAGACAGAGAGAGAATCGGCAATCTCGAAGAGTTAATGGCCGAAAGTTTAATGCGTTTGGATAGGCTTGAACATGGTCAGACTGAATTGAAATACGGCCAAACCGTTCTTCAACAAAGTGTGATGGACCTTACCAAAGTTGTCAGAACGAACTCGAAAGACATTGAAGTCTTGAAGGTTGATGTTGCTTACTTGAAGGAAAACATGTCAACGAAGCAAGGGCTGAACAATTTGTTCGAAGCGATGATGAGTCGTTTTGACCGCAGTGACGAGCAATTTGCTCAGACACACAGAGAGATGGCTGCCATGCGCCAAGACATTGATGTCCTTAAAGCCCGGTAATCGTCGCTTCATTTAATCAAAATACTACGTTCCTCATTAAAATAATTTCATGTTTCCGTTTCGCGTTGGCCAGGGTTATGATGTGCATCAATTGGTTGAAAACCGGCCTTTCTGGCTCGGTGGAATTTTAATCCCGCACACACATGGCGCCAGGGGCCATTCCGATGCTGATGTCGTCTGTCACGTCATGTGCGACGCGCTTTTAGGAGCAGCTAATATGCGAAACATCGGATATCATTTTTCAGATAAAGATCCACAATGGAAAGGCGTTGACAGCAAGCTTTTGCTAGCCAAAGTGCTGGAAATGATCAGAGAAAAGGGTTATGAAGTTGGCAATGTGGACGTCACAATCGTGTTGCAAAGTCCCAAGCTCAACCCCCACATTCCTGAAATGAAGTCCTGTCTTGCAGCAGTAACGCAAATTCCCGAAGAAGATATTTCCATTAAAGCCACCACATCCGAACATCTAGGATTTGTAGGCAGGGAGGAAGGAATTGCTGCCCATTGTGTTGCATTAATATATTCTCCTAATGCTTTCCCACCAAACAAAGAAGCTACAACAACCCTTTGAAGGTATCCTTACATGAAAAAAATTCTCCTCGCACTTTCCATTTGCATCGGTTTCACGCTCAACGCCTGCGCACAGGAAGGCGGACAACTTACGCAGCCACTTGGTTTTGAAGAATATGATCCTATTTCAACATTAAAAGTTGAGGAGCATATCATTAAGCGCGCTAAATTTCCATTTATTGACGTGCATAACCATCAATATCAAATGCCTACGCAGGATCTGAAAGCGCTAACCAAGCAAATGGATAGCCTGAACATGGGCATCATGGTTAATCTGAGCGGAAGAGGCTGGTCGCAGGAATGGGCTGAGGGAACCGCAACATTGAAAGGTTCGCTGGAAAATGTTGCTAAAAATGAGCCAAAGCGGATTGCCGTTTTTACCAATCTGCAATTCAAAGGTTTTGGTGAAGCAGACTGGTCTGCAAAGGCCGTGAAACAATTGGAAGAAGATGTGAAAATGGGTGCAAAAGGCTTGAAAATCTATAAAAGCCTTGGTTTCAGCGGCATTAAAGATGACAAAGGAAACCGCGTTGCCGTAAGCGATGCACGATTGCAGCCTGTTTGGAATAAATGCGGTGAACTTGGCATTCCGGTGCTCATTCACACTGCTGATGTCCCTTCATTTTGGGACCCCATGGACCGTTACAACGAGCGCTGGCTTGAATTGAAAACGCATCCGGGACGTCGCCGCGGCGCTAATGATCCCGTGCCGTTTGATTCATTAATTGCTGAGCAGCACCATATTTTCCGCAGCAACCCAAAAACGATTTTTATCAATGCGCACATGGGCTGGTATCCAAACAATCTGAAAAAGCTGGACAGCCTGATGATCGCTTTCCCAAACATGTACGTCGAAATCGGTGCGGTAATTGCGGAATTGGGACGTCAGCCACGGACGGCAAAGAAGTTTTTTGATAAATATCAAGATCGCGTTCTGTTTGGCAAAGACAGCTGGGTGCCTGCGGAGTATATGACCTATTTCAGGGTTTTGGAAACAGAGGATGAATATTTTCCCTATCACAAAAAATACCACGCTTTCTGGCGAATGTATGGCATGGGCTTGTCAGATGAGGTTTTGAAGAAATTGTATTACAAAAATGCCCTCAAAATTATTCCCGGATTAGACAAAAGCCTTTTCCCAAAATAATTGTCATTTAAATGCCTTTGCTTCCTTAATGACAGACCTGTATTCAGCTTTATCGAGGCATTTTTTGTAGTAATCTTTTGCTTTGCCCTTGTTTCCCGCGCGGGCTGCAATGCGGGCCAGGCCAGCGTAAGCCATTGCATGATATTCTTTCGTGTACTGCGCGTCGTGCGGCGTTTTGAGTGCGAGTAAATATTCTCGTTGTGCGTTTGCGTCGTTCTTTTCGCTTTTCTCATCTAACATTCCCTGAAACGTGCGCCATGCTGCGGGATAAAAACCGGTGTTGATTTTTTTAAGCGAAACAAGCTCTTTTTCCGCCATATCATACTTCCCGGACAACAGCAGCGATTCCACATTCTTCATCTGAAACACAGGATTTTTGGGATATAAAGCATTCAGCTTATCCATATAAAAAACCGCTTTTTCAGGCTTTGATTCGTATTTTAGGTAAATGTGGGAAATGTAAAAACAAGCTTCCGCACGCGTTATCGTTCCGACTTTTGTCGCATTGTCAATCTGCTTTAAACCCAGTGCTTTATCTCCGCTTTTGAAGAAAACAAGCAACGGCTTCACCATCGGATGTTCTTCCGGATAAACCTCCACATAGTAATTATACATGCCAGAAGTGAAGTAAAACTCAGGATTTTTATTGATCAGTTTCAGGCCTTCCACGAAAGCATTATATGCCTTCTTGCCCTCTCCTGCCGCATTCATCATTTCTCCTTTGTAATTGTAAATCATGGCCATGTAACCACGCGCAACCATTGTGTAAAAAACTGCCTCCGGATCCAGGCTATTTTTACCATATTTTTTGTTAATCGCTTCAAGGCATTGATCGAGTTTCCGCAAATATTCCTTCGACTTTACTGGATTATCCTTAATTGGCAAATGCTTCCAAAACAGGATAAATGAATCCAGAATGTAAGTAACGGGGTGATTTGGGTATTTTTTTTCAACCTGCGCAATGATGGTTTCCGCTTCGTCAAAATCGTAATTGTAAATCTTATCCAAACTGCTCTGGATGTTCTTTATCGACGCCGGATCGTTCAATAACTGCGCTGGCGCAAGGAATGGCAGGCATATGAAGGCAAAAAGGAAAATTAACCGAAGTGAAATCTGCATGGCATTTACTATAAACTCGAAATGGTTTGGTGGAACCGCAGCTGAACATTAGCTTTGTTAACAACCCGAAAACGCTGAGACGGGTTCTGGACCAAAGTTTTATTTAGTCCGTTCTAAAAAAATTTATCTTACTCATTGATATTATGATTCGTTACGAGCAGTTTGTTCTGGATAATGGCTTGAAAGTTTTTGTTCATGAAGATTTTTCAACACCAATGGCTGCCGTAAATATCTTGTATAATGTGGGTTCGCGGGATGAAGACGAAGAACGCACGGGATTTGCCCATCTCTTTGAACACCTGATGTTTGGCGGCTCTAAAAACATTCCCAGTTACGACATTCCGGTCCAAAATGTGGGTGGCGAAAACAATGCATTCACCTCACCTGACATTACAAATTATTACATCACCTTACCGGCCGATAATATAGAAACGGCATTCTGGCTCGAATCGGATAGAATGATGAGCCTTTCTTTTGACCCGAATGTGCTGGAAGTGCAGCGAAAAGTGGTTATTGAGGAGTTCAAACAACGCTATCTCAATCAGCCATATGGCGATATTTGGCTCAAATTAAGGCCTTTGGCTTACAAGCAACATCCCTATCGCTGGGCCACGATCGGCAAGGACATTGACCATATCGAAAGGGCGACGATGGACGATGTGCAGGACTTTTTCTTCCGTTTTTACAGACCTAACAATGCGGTAATGGTGGTTGCAGGCGCTGTGAAAAGTGCCCAGGTGCTCGAACTTTCGAAGAAATGGTTTGGTGACATTCCTCCGGGCCCGGCGCATATCAGAAACATTCCGATGGAGCCAGCTCAAAGCGAGGCGCGTCATCTGGAAACGTCTGCCGCTGTGCCTTTAAATTCGCTGATAAAGGTGTTTCACATGCCGGGCAGATATGAAAAGGGCTTTTATGCAACCGACTTGCTGAGCGATATTTTAGGACGCGGAAAATCGTCCCGACTTTATCAAAGTTTATTGAAAGATAAGTCGCTGTTCAACAGCATCAGCGCCAGCGTTACTTCTTCGCTTGATCCGGGTTTGCTTATGATTAAGGGAAACCTGAATCCGAATGTCACGCTAGAAGCTGCCGATGCGGCTGTAAATGAAATTTTGCAGGAGATTGTCGCAAATGGCGCGAGCGATGAAGAAGTCACCAAAGTGAAAAATCAGTCCGAAGCTTCACTCGCATTCTCGGAAGTGGAATTGCTTAACCGCGCAATGAACCTGGCTTTTGCAGCCAATGCTGGCAATGTGGAATGGGCGAATGAGGACGCGGAAATTATCAGAAACCTGACGTCTGCCGACATTCAACAGGCCGCGAAGTCCATTTTGAGGCCGGAAAACGCCGCGACATTATATTACAGGGCCGAAGAAAAACCAGCTGCGATGGCTTAACATTGCAGCTGGTGAGTTTTCATATCAGAAAAATACATTCGATGAAGATTGCACTGAATGTTAGTCTTCCGGAAGGAAAGTTAAATAGCTAAATTGCTCTTCCTTAAACATCTCTTGGGCGATTTCCTGCAATTGAGAAGCCGTAATCTGCTCTATTTCGGTAAAAATTTCCGGTAACGAATCCACACGCCCCGTATCCAGCAGACTTTTTGCCATCATCAGCATAAAACTCATGTTGCTTTCCTCGGACATGGCAAGTTGTCCCATTAACTGAACTTTCGTTTGATGCAGTTGCAAAACGGACAATGGCACTTCGCGAATGCGTTTCAGTTCCTTGTGAATGAGGGAAATGCTTTTATTCAATTGTTTTTGTTCTGTTCCAAAGAAAATCCCCATGAAACCCGTGTCGAGATAAGGCGTGTAATTGCCTTCGATCGAATACACAAAACCATATTTTTCGCGCAACGAAAGATTGAAACGCGAGTTCATTCCCGGACCGCCGAGCAAATTGACCAACATAAAAAACGGCAGCCTCCGATCATCCAGAAGCGCATATGCGGGTTGTCCCATTGCACATTGCGCCTGGGAAATCGAGCGTTCTTTTTGTTGATTCAAGGGAGAATAAGCCGCTGGCGCTTGTCGCACGCGTGTAGTTTTACGATGCGGAACGTCGCCCAGATATTTCTCGGCAACGCGGATCACTTTTGAAAAAGGCAATCTGCTCACCGAGCAAACGACGATCCTTTCAGTGTCAATGTTGTCGTTGATAAATTGCGTTAAATCGGCTTTACCAAATGCGCTAACCGTTTCGGCAGTGCCTAATATATTGTTTCCCAAAGCATGATCGGGGAAAATAAGCTGGTCAAAATCATCCTGAATGGCATCTTCCGGAGAATCAATGTACATGGACATTTCTTCAAGAATAACATTCCGCTCGCGTTCAATTTGCTTTTCTGGAAAAACGGAGTGAAAAGTAATGTCAGCCAGCAAATCCATCGCTTTTTCGAAATGATCGTCTAGCACTGAGGCGTGAAAACAGATCTTTTCTTTGGTTGTGTAGGCGTTTAATTCACCCCCAACATTCTCCAAGCGGTTGATAATGTGGTAAGAACTGCGTTTTTCAGTCCCTTTAAATGCCATATGCTCCCAAAAATGGGCAAGGCCTTGTTGGTGTGGCAATTCATCGCGGCTCCCAATGTCGAGCATGATCCCGCAATGCGCAATTTGCGTGTACGGAACCTGCTTATGTGCAATGCGGATGCCGTTTGCAAGCGTATGTAACTGATATTCTTCGGTGAGTAATAATGTGGTGGATTTGGGGTTACCCTGTTTTTGGACGTTATCTCTCTTCATTCCTTTTAAACACAAAATACGCACCAATAATTTTCGGTGGTATCCACAAAATTACAGACTTTTGCTCTGAAACCCTTGTAAAACACCAGTTATGCGCATTGGATTTGATGCCAAAAGAGCTTTTGCAAATAAGACCGGACTTGGAAATTACAGCCGCTTTGTGCTTAATGCCCTTCAAACGCACGAAAAAGATCACGCATATTTAGCCTACACTCCCAAAAACCGCGCTAATTTATTTCCAGGCTTTCCGGAAGACCGCATTAAGCTGCCTCAGACATTCTTTGACAAAAAGTTGTCTGCTTACTGGCGATATGCGTCTATCACAAAACAGCTCAAAGAAGACGAAATCCAAATTTTCCATGGACTAAGCAATGAGATTCCCCGAGGACTGGAGAAGGCAGGAATCCGTTCAGTGGTGACCATTCACGATCTCATTTTTGAAAGGCTGCCGCACCTGTTCAAACCGATAGACCGGCTCATTTACAGACACAAATTCCAATCCGCGTGCCGCCGAGCTGACACTGTAATTGCCATCAGCGAGCAAACCAAACGAGATTTGATCGAGCTTTACAATGTTGATAATGGGAAGATCGAAGTTGTTTATCAGGATTGTAACCCCATTTTTAAACAGACAATTGACGAACAGAAAAGAAAGGAGATAACAGCTCTTTACAACATTCAAAAGCCTTATGTCCTTTGCGTTGGCACATTGGAGGAACGAAAAAACCAGCATCGGTTAGTTGAAGCATTTGCTGATGTGCCTGACAATGACTTTGACCTCATTTTGGTTGGAAAACAAACGAGTTACACATCTAAAATTTTGGATTCGGTCAAAAGATTGAATCTGGAAAACAAAGTCAAAATCCTAAGTAATGTTCCAACGGAGCATTTGCCCGCTCTTTATCAGCAAGCGGAAATATTTGCCTATATATCTGTTTATGAAGGATTTGGAATTCCAATTTTGGAGGCGCTGCACAGCGGCACTCCTGTGTTAGCCGCGAAAGGCTCTTGTCTTGAAGAAGCCGGCGGGCCCGGAGGCTTGTATGCAGATCCCTATCAAAAAGAAGACATCAGTAAGCAGCTTACTAAACTGATTACTGATGTCAATTTAAGAAAATGCCTTGTTAATGCCGGGAAACCACACATTAGTCAATTCTCTGGCGAAAATATCGCTGCACAGCTGATTGATTTGTATAAAAATCTTGGCTGATTTACTTCTCCCTGTATTGTTCAATGATGCGGAATAATGCTTTTTGTTTTTCCAAATCAGGAAAAAAGTCGAAAAGCTGCACATGCGCATCATAATCAAGCGTCAAACCTGTTTCAAGGTTTAACAATGCTTCACGATAAGTTCCTGCGTGAATCTGGTAAACGGCCATGCGATAATAAAGATCGGCTTCCTCCGGCATCTCGTCGATTGCAGCTTGCAAAAGATCGCAGGCACGCACGTAATTTCCTTGCTCAAATAAGACATGCGACCATTTCAACCAGATATCCGGATTGGACGGCTCAATTTCCGCAGCTTTTTCAAACGCTTCGAATGCTGAAATTACATTGCCGACTTTAAACTCGGTTTCTGCAAGCGCAAGCCAATAATCTGGATTTAATTCGGTGATCTGAATGGCTTTACGCAAAAAACCAACGGCTTCATACCAGCGTCCCAGCTCACTGAAACAGATTCCCAAACCATACCAGCCATCGTCCCACTGCTTATCGAGCTTAACGGTTTGTCTGTAATATTTGATCGCAGTTTCAAACTCGCCTAATTTCTCGTAACAAGTTCCTAAGCAACAGCACGTTTCGGGCTGCTCGCCTTCCAATTCAATGGCGCGCAGATATTGTTCTTTTGCGTCCTCGTATTTTTCGAGGTTCATGTACGAATTGCCCAGCTGAAAAAAGGCCGAAGCAAAATCATCTTTGACTAATGTTGCATACTCGTAAGCATTTACTGCATCCTCATAACGCTCCAACTTGCTGAATGCAATCCCAAGATTATACCAAGCATGATGCGAAAACGGATCGCGGTCAACAAGCTCATTATAATAATCCAGATGACTTTCCAGCTGACCGACTAGGTCAAGACAATGCGCGAGCTCATAAAGTGCGCTTTCGTTATTCAGGTTATTGCGAAGCGACTTTTTATAAAATTTGATCGCCTCGTCATATTTTCCCCAGTTTTGATAAGTCTGCCCAATCTGGAAATAGATTTCATCCTGATCTTCAACACGCTGCAGTAAGTTTTCCAAAACCTCGATGGCCTCTTCAAACTCCCCGATCATATTGGAAATGGCAACTTGCATGAAGGATATTTCAATGTCGCCGGGATGAAAAAGCGACGCTCTTTCCAGTATTTCCTGCGCCAACTCGTGCTCACCGCGGTTTGCATGCAGCTGCACCATATTCAGTAAAAGGTCGAGCGAATAAGGATAATCCGATAAACCCAACTCACAGGCCTTGTAAGCCTTTTCCCAATCTCCTTTTTCAATGTAGTGAACCGTTACTTTTTCGTAAGTATCCAAATCAAAAAAAACCGGCTCGCTTGTTTTAAGCATTCTTTCAAACCTGAGCAATGTTTCTTTCATATAATCCTTTCTTTCCCCAAAATTTTTCTCCATCATACAAAACGTCAGGTTAGATTTGAGGGCTAACGCACCACTAATTAATTAAAGAAAGTTATAAAATAAATAATCGTTATTCAAATCTTGCCGAGCAAACTTTCACTGACCCTGGCAACCGTTCGCTCAATGGGTTGGAAGCTATAATTTAATGCTTTTCTCACTTTTGCATTATCGTAACTGATCTTCCTTGCAGCCGACTGAGCTGTTTCCTTTGTAATGAGCGGCTTTGTTCCTAATAACCAGGTCCGAACCGCTTCAAACCGCCAGATAACACCGGCAAGCCCTGCGCCCACTCGCATCGACGGCCGCTTTTTGTGCATTGTATCGGCGATAGTATTGAACAAAGTTCTGTAAGAAATGCTCCCCGCATTCAGCAGAAATCTTTCTCCCGAGATGTCAGCGCCTAATAATTGGTAAACAATTTCTGCCACATCCTGGACGTCAACATAGTTCGCGATGCCTTCTGTGTAAAATGGTTTTTCCTGAAATACATATTTAAAAATCTGCGTGCTGCTTTTTTGCCAGTCGCCTTCGCCAAGGATCAAAGTCGGGTTCACAATAACCGCATTAAGCCCTTCTGCAATGCCGCGCCACACTTCAAGCTCGGCTAAATGCTTTGTTTTGGCATATTCCGAGTTTTCGGGCGAATCTTCCCAGCGGTGATTTTCATCCAGGACAATGTCATGACCCGCAACAACTTTTCTGGAATCAGGGCGTCCAATGGCAGCAATGCTGCTCACGTGACAAAGCTTTCCGATCTTTCGATTGAGGCAAACATTAACGACGTTAGCGGTTCCTTCGACATTGACCTTGTACATCATTTTGCGGTCTTTTGGAATAAAAGAAACCACAGCAGCCGTGTGAATAATATAATCCATTCCATTAAAAGCCTTTTCCAAAGAGCTGATATCCAGAATATCACCTTCTATCCATTGAATTTTTGACTCTACATCGGACAAAAGGCCACGGTCCGAGCCGGATCGATATAGTGCGAACACTTCATGCTGCTCCGAAAGAAATTTTCTGGCAGTCGCGCTTCCAACCAAACCTGTTGCACCTGTAATGAGGACTTTCATAATAATTGACAACTAATGCTGGGACCAAAGTTGGCTCGAAAAAAGGGAATTTGTGCAGATTTTAACCTTGAAAATCGAAAACCGCTCTTACAGCTCACCGCCAACAATAAAAAGCCCTTTCCAAATTTTTAGATTTGAAAAGGGCAACTTAGAGAGAATATCTTTTTATAAGCTCCTTACCTGGCTCAAATAATGTTCTAATGCTGCAATTCTGGGAGAAAAATCATCTTTTTCATACAATGCAACCATGAAATTCGTCCTAAGTTCGCCTTGAATTGTTTCGGGATTGTCCTTCATTTTTTGAATTAAGCCAGGCAATGCTGCTTGGGCTTGTTTGTGCAAATCCATGCTGTGAATAATTTGGCTTTTAAAATCATCGGCAAGCAAATTGTATTGATTTTCAGTCACAAATAGGCGCCATTTCGAGCAGCTTTTCTTTTAAATCACGTTCTCTTTCAATTATTTCCTTATTAATCTCTCCATTTTTACCCGGCGAATATGTTGGAAACATTGCATCATCTTCACTTGCCGCCTTCGTAAGATTATAGTGCTTTTCGCTTTGTTTCAAATCACCTTTGTCATCATCATCCGTGCATCCAAAAGCCACTAAAACAAAAAGCGAAAGCAGAAAAAGCCTGTTGTATGTGTATTTTTTCATGTTGTAACAGCATGGTTGCTGCTATTGAGTCTTTGGTGAATTTACTTTTGAAACAATGTAAGGTTTCGTGCTTTCGGTAATATTAATGTGGATATGGATAATAGAACAAGTTAATAAAATTTATTTACATAGTTCTTCACCCCGTTCTGAAAGCCTTTTTGCTAATTTTACGTTTTCAATCTTATATATTACCTGAATTTTAAAGATGCCCATCCCCGATCCAAAAAGATATACGGTTACAGCAGCGCTGATTTATGCCAATGGCCCCATTCACATTGGGCATTTGGCTGGCTGCTACATACCGGCTGATATATACGTTCGTTATTTACGTGCTCAGGGAAACGACGTTGCATTCATTAGCGGGACCGATGAGCATGGCGTTCCGATTACAATCCGGGCAAAAAAAGAAGGACTTACGCCTCAGCAGGTTGTTGACAAATATTATGCGCAGATTGATGCCTCCTTCAAGGAATTGGGCATTTCATTCGACATATATTCGCGGACGAGCAAGCCGGTTCACCACGAGACTTCGCAGGAGATTTTCAAAGATTTATACGATAAGAATGTATTTATTGAGGAGACGACGGAGCAATATTTTGATGAAACCGCGCAGCAATTCCTAGCAGACCGATACATTGTCGGCACTTGCCCAGTTTGCGCTAATCCCAATGCTTATGGGGATCAATGTGAACGCTGCGGCTCAACATTAAGTCCGCTGGAATTGAAAGATCCGCGGTCAACACTTTCAGGAGCTAGCCCGATTCTTAAGGCAACCAAAAACTGGTATTTGCCTTTGGATAAAATGCAGCCGGATATTGAAAATTATATCAATGGACATCCGGAATGGAAAACCAACGTTTTTGGCCAATGTCAATCCTGGCTGAAAGATGGCTTGAAACCTCGCGCTATGACACGAGACCTTGATTGGGGAATCAGCGTGCCGTTGCCAGATACGGAAGGTAAAGTTTTATATGTGTGGTTTGAAGCGCCTATTGGCTATATTTCTGCGACAAAAGATTGGCTTATCCAAAAAAACGGGACGGACGAAGGCTGGAAAAAGTGGTGGCAGCCTGATGCTGACGGAGAAACCAAGTTGGTGCATTTCATTGGAAAGGATAACATTGTTTTCCACTGCATTATTTTCCCTGCCATGCTTATGGCCCAGGGAAATTATATTCTGCCGGAAAATGTGCCTGCAAATGAGTTCATGAATCTGGAAGGAGACAAAATTTCGACTTCCCGAAATTGGGCGGTTTGGCTGCATGAATATCTGGAAGAGCTTCCCGACAAGCAGGATGTGCTGCGTTACGTGCTGACAGCCAATGCGCCTGAAACGAAAGACAGCGAGTTCACCTGGAAGGATTTCCAAACCAGAAATAACAGTGAATTGGTTGGGATTTATGGCAACTTCATCAACCGCGCCATTGTGTTGACGCAGAAATTCTGTGATAGCAAAGTGCCTGCGCGAAGTGCATTACAGGAAATCGATGAAATAGCATTAAAAGACCTTGCTGACTTTCCGGCACGCGTTGCGGAATCCATGGAAACCTATCGTTTCCGTGAAGCATTGACATTTATTATGGATCTGGCCCGGTTAGGAAACAAATATCTGGCAGAGACACAGCCCTGGCATGCAATCAAGACTGACCCTGAGCGTGTTAATACAATCTTGAACATTGCATTACAGATTTCCGCAACGCTTTCCATCGTTTCTGAGCCTGTCCTTCCGTTCACGGCTGCGAAGATTCAAAGCCAATTGGGAATGAAAAATATTACATGGTCAAATGCCGGAAAAGCTGATTTACTTGTGGTTGGACAGCCTGTTTCAGAAGCAAAATTGCTTTTCGAGAAAATTGAGGATCATGTGATCGAAAAGCAAATTCAAAAACTGCACGACGCAAAACGAATGAATGAGCTGGAAGGAAAAACCGTCACACCGATAAAGCAAGAGATTCAGTTTGAGGATTTTGGCAAAATGGACATTCGTGTTGCGACAATTGTGGCGGCGGAGAATGTTCCGAAAAGTAAAAAGCTTTTGAAATTATTGGTCGATATCGGGATTGAACAGCGCACCGTGCTGAGCGGTATTTCAGAGCATTTTACAGCAGAGGAGGTTATTGGCAAAAAAGTGTTGTATCTGGCAAATCTTGCGCCTCGCAAAATGATGGGACTGGAAAGTCACGGAATGATTCTGATGGCCGAAGACCGGGACGGGAGCCTTGCTTTTGTGCAGCCCGGAAAAGATGTTTGGAACGGAGGAACTGTAAATTAAGGCACCAATTGTGCAACGAAAAAGCGGCTTTGGAACAACTCAGAGTCGCTTTTTCGTTAAAGACCTCATTGAAATTCGCGTTTAACCTGATCGTAGAGTGTATAAACTCTATCTACAAGCACCTCGCACTCTCTGTCAGACAGATGATCGATCGTGTTGCTTACCGCATTGGAAACCACTTTCCCTTCCTCATTAACTTTCACGCCTTTTTGTTTGATCAGGCTTAGAATTCCTTCCCAATCGTTGATCAGGCTGTCAGAAAAATATCGGGGTTCGATAATGTTGAAGTAGGCAGACTGGGATTTCAGTTTCTGTTTAAGATGAGATGAGGAGCTGGAAGCTTTGAGCTCTTCCACAAGTTTGGTTAGCTCGATATAAGCGAAGATATTGGATTTTTTCATAACGTTGAGATTGGAGGAGTAATATATAAAATACGGTGGCTAAGATACAGATATGTAACTCCTTTTTTTACTAAATTCTGTAATGTTTACTGTTTGTTAATATTATCTATTGGATGGATACAATTTGCCCCTTTTGATTTGCATGTGCTTCATTAATAAGCTCCAAGACAATGCAAAGGCCTTTTTATAACCCTCATATAACCGATGACACAAAAAAAAGCCCAACAGTTGTAACTGTCGGGTGACTTTATTTAATACAAATTGAATATTACCAACGCTCGATATTTACCTTTCTATGATAGTCACCTTGCTCATTTCCATAGGGCAAAAATAACACCAAATGACGAAAAGTATCGTCGTATTTCGCGGTTATATGTTCAACGTCAACTCCTTCCGGAATGACGAATGTATTGATGAAACGTACTGTTCTCCACTGCTCTTCATCGGACAAACTTTCCTGAGAAAATATAGGCAACAAGTGAAATAGTTTAAGATTATTAGTATTCTTTTTTCCTTTGACTACTTCCAATTGCAGATCTTCAACCTCGATGCCTGGAACTTTCACAACAACTTCAAAACCGTCCGATCCTCTGTCAAGCTTTATAGCGGGCTCACTCATTCCACCATTGATTGTGTTGATAAAATCAATATTCATCAACATCTCCTGGGGTATTTTTAGTTTGCTTTCCATTGCTATCGCGTTTAAGATTCACAAGTTTAATAGACTAACGAAAAACTACGTGCCAAAGATTAATTTACCGTTAAAAAAGAGATGTGCAGTCGAGCCGCTTTCTCAGAGTTATTGCCATTAGCGTTAATGAGGCCACATTCCAAGCATTTAGGTGAATTTCTATTCAATTTGCCATCGGCATAAAGATGCCAAAGTTGCAGTTTCAACTCCCCATCAAGCGACATTTTGTCCTGTTCGCCCCCTTTATCGCCGATTAGCGATCAGAGTGTCCCAGGCTGCGAGCGGGGTCAATAATGTCTCTGACGCGCTGCTTAATCTCTTTCGGCTCCGGAAAACGACCTTCGCGCTTTCGATCCCACAACAATTCTTCGTTGAAACTGATGATATAGCGCCCCGCAACTTCCGACGGAACAAGCTTTAATGCTAGCAAGTCATCCGTAAAAGTGGTGAGCAGTTCCTGCGCCATCCATGCGGCCCGTAGAAGCCAGCCACATTTGGGACAATATTCAATGGTTATTGTTGGTTTCATCATGTTTGGTTTCGATTGTAAAACCAAGATATTAAAAAAGCCGTGAAGGAAGTCCCCCACGGCTTTCGAATGTTAACCTAACCCTTTAATCTTTTCAGAAAAACCCTTTGACAGATTTCCCTTAACGCTTTACAAATGTATGTGCAGTTCTGTCCGAATTTTAGCGTGATTATCCCCGATTTTTCGGCCACGTAAGCCTCGACAAGGCGCTTGGTAATCCTCCCCAAAACAGCAGGTAATTTTACGTGATTTAAGAAGTGAGTGCGTTTCAAAAGATCCTGATTAACAGATATTTAAACAAAAACCGTTTACTCAATTCAATGAAACTCCCTTGGTGTTAAGGCCCGCCCTGGCTACATTTACATATAACAACTTATTCTTAAAATTCACTAAAACGCTTTATGGATTCACGCAGATTTACAGGTAAGGAAGGCCAGCTCATTTCAGCTGATGAGGCACTTTTAATCACCGCTCCTTTTCAGAAAAGAGAACGGGAAATTATGTCACGCGGTGAAAATTATGTAAAAGCAGAGTTCTTCGGCATACACACCTTTAATGAGCTAATCCGCTCTCATGGAGACGATTGCGTAGGCTTT
Source organism: Dyadobacter sp. CY326 (assembly GCF_021390515.1). Lineage (GTDB taxonomy): Bacteria > Bacteroidota > Bacteroidia > Cytophagales > Spirosomataceae > Dyadobacter. The sequence goes on along the minus strand of NZ_JAJUXI010000006.1, from coordinate 342,309 downwards.
CGAATGTATTATGGTTTGTCGGATGAAGAAGAAGACACGCTGGATACGAAAGCAGAACTGGGGCGCCGTGCCGTAAGACCGACCTCTCGTCTGGTGCTTGTGCCGGTTGATGCAGACGGCAATGACTTGATCAGAAGTGCGCAAATGGGCGGACTAAAGGATATGCCAACACAAAAAAAGGTCATGAAAGGTGGCCCTCTTTGCCCGAGCCAATGTTAAGCGGTTAAAACACACACACTATATGCTTGAAATCTACATTTCATATTGTTTAAAAAATCCAATCTCTAGTATTGCAGTCTTTATCACACTATTACCAATAACTTTGATTCTTATAAAGAAGGCTTACATTGATCCCTCGTTTAAACTGTTGCTGTTTTATCTCATTGTCAAGCTGATAATCGATATTTTAATGTTTCAATCAGCCGCCAGACATAGAAACAATATCATACTTTTTAATCTGGGCATACCAATCAATTACGCGATGCTGAGCGGAATGTTTTACTTTAAGTTCAGCTCGCGTGTATTCAAAAGAGGCCTGATCGCTTCAATGATAGGGTTTTTGATATTCACATTGTGGGACATCCTGAACTCGAACGCGGAAATCAGCGACTTGCACAATCATAGGGCCGTTTTATTTGCAAAAACAGTTGAAGGCGTCTTAATTATTACGCTTATTTTATTGTTCTTCTATGAGATTATCAAGTCGTTGAAAATCCCTAACCTGTTGACCTTCCCGTTTTTCTGGGTTTGTTCAGGTTTACTTTTATATTATTCAAGCTTTATATTTATTGCCCCTGTCTTACATTATACGGCCACTTGGAATAATTTGGTTGACCTAGGCATAACCGAAACGATTCCCACCATTTTTGAAATAGTGTGTGCCATGTTCATTAGCGTTGGTATTTATCATTTTTCAGCGAGAGATTATGCAAAATAGTGAAGAGTTGAAATGGGCTTTACTCGTGGCCTCACTGGCGATGCTGACAATGGCTTTTTGCTTGATCTCGTTCGTAATGTATTATCAAAAACGTCGGTTTGAGGAAGAAAAGCGGATCAGCGACATTGAAAAAACCTACAACCGCCTCCTGCTCGACACGGCTTTAAATTCCGAAGAAACCGAAAGACGTCGCATTGCCCAGGATTTGCATGATGACATTGGAACAATGCTCTCTCTAACCAAGTTAAGCCTCAATCAGCTTGGCAAAATCGTGGGAAGCACAGGGAATGAAAAAGAGGATCAGATTATGAAAAAGTCCCAATCCCTTGTTGAGGAAACCATCATTCACGTCAGAAGAATCACGCGCGACCTCGTCCCCACGACATTGGAACGGTTTGGACTGATCGAAGCCATCGAAGAATTTATTCATAAGCTGGAAGAAGACAACAACCTTGCCATCACTTTTCAGGCAAACACGGAGGACTTTCCGCGTCAGGGCCAGAAGCTCGAACTCACCCTTTATCGCATCATGCAGGAGCTGGTGAACAATGCGATAAAGCACGCCAGCTGTTCTCAAATCGACATTCGTCTTGAAATCAATGATGATGTGATTGGCTTGAAGGTCATCGATAACGGGGTCGGGTTTGATCCTGAGAAAATCAAAGAAAATAATCTTGCAGGATTGGGCCTGCTCGGAATTGAAAGTCGGCTGGCGATTGTCGATGGAACTGTCCAATATGAAAAACCCAAAATGGGCGGCTCGTGTGCATATGCGCAGATTCCTATGGTGCCCGTTTCAGACAGTAAACCAGAACCTTTGCATCCATTCCGGCGCGAGCGTGTGAACATTTAAATCATTATGAAAACTTTAAAACTTGGAATCGCCGACGATCACGAATTGTTCAGAAAAGGGTTTATCTCCATGCTGAGCGGCATTCCGGATTTCGAATTTATATTAGAAGCAGCCAACGGCCAGGAATTATTGGACCGCCTGCCCGCAAATACGCCTGACATTGTTTTTATGGATCTTCAAATGCCCGTTATGGACGGCATTCAGGCCACGGAAGCAGCATTTGAAAGGTTTCCGAATATCAAAGTCATTGTGGTTTCCATGTATAATGAGGACCGATTTGTGATCCACATGCTTGAAAAAGGCGTTCAGGGTTATTTACTCAAAGACACCAGCCCTGATGAAGTGGAAAAAGCAATCCGCCGCGTGGATGAAGAAGGATTTTACTACAACGACTTTGTTTCCAAGGCCATGCACCGCAAAATGGTCACCCGCCAGGTTAACAAGCATCCGTTTTTCCCCAATGCCTGCAATGTTGCCCTGTCTTCCAGGGAAAAAGAAGTCCTGCAATTGATATGCGATGGTTTTTCAACAGCCGAAATCAGCGACAAACTATTCATCAGCATTCGCACCGTTGAAGGCCACCGGTTAAGGGTTTTGGAAAAAACCGGCACCAAAAGCACAGCCGCAGCCGTCGCATTTGCTTATAAAAACCAATTGCTCAATTAACCAGTAACATGCCCGATCGCTGGAAACTGCTGCGATTTTATATTATCTTTCAGCCAATAACTTTGGAAGATTGTATGAAAGTCCTCATCGTTTGCACCAACCACGAAACATTCCCGAACAAAACCGGCAAGACTGGTTTATGGCTTAGCGAACTGACCTATTTCTACGATGTCATGAGCAAGCGCAAAGTTTTAATGGACATTGTCAGTCCGTTGGGCGGAAAAATTCCACTGGATGAACGCAGCCTGGATCTCAAAGACGAATGCAACGCCAAATATTGGGAAGATGCCACATTCCGCTCCAAGCTTGACAATTCACTCAGTCCCAATGATGTAGATTCAACCGATTATCGCCTGATCTATTTTACCGGCGGGCACGGTGCGATGTGGGATTTTTCAGAAAATACCGCTTTACAGAAAATTACACGGGAAATTTACGAACGAAACGGAATGGTTTCGGCCGTTTGCCATGGCGTATGCGGCTTATTGAATGTCAAGCTTTCCGACGGTTCGTGGCTTATTCAGGATAAATATGTTACCGGATTTTCCAATGTTGAAGAAACACTGATGAGCTTCGTCAGCGAAGTGCCTTATCATTTGGAAGACAAACTGAAAGAGCGGGGCGCGCATTACACCAAATCAATGATCCCGTTTATGGAATTCATTGAAATGGATGAACGGCTTATCACTGGCCAAAATCCCAATTCCGCAAAAAAAGTCGCATCGAAGGCTTTGGAAGAGCTTTTTGAAAAATAAAAACTTAGCTATTTTTCAAATCGCCGAAAAGGGATTTGAATGTCGGCAGAATAATATCTTTATCTGAAACGATCGGATTTTCAACGCCCCAGTTGATGGCCAGGTCCTCGTCATTCCACAAAATGCCTGACTCAGATTCCTTATTGTAAATGTTTGTGCATTTATAAGAAAAAATGGAATCTTCAAGCGCAACAAAACCATGTGCAAAACCTTCCGGAACGTAAGCAATGTTGTTCTTTTCACTGCTTAATTCAAAAATTTCGTGCTTGCCGAATGTCGGCGATTCAGGGCGAATATCTACGGCAACGTCTAAAACCTTCCCCGAAATAACCCGAACCAATTTCCCTTGCGCAAATGGCGCTTTTTGGAAGTGCAAACCTCTTACCACGCCTTTTTTCGAGAAAGACTGATTATCCTGAACAAAATTAGTTGGCAAGCCTAATTGCTTAAATATCTGCTCATTATAAGATTCAAAAAACATTCCACGCTCATCGTTAAAAACACGTGGGGTAAGTTCAACTAAACCGGCAATGGACGTTTCTCGAATTTGCATGGAAATATTATTTCTGTTGGTTCGTAATGGGATGTCTTAATATTCCGACAAATTTATGAATCTATTGATAGAGGTTGTAATTTCGGCGCATTATTTCCAAATTCATGACTTACGAAGCGCTGTTTGAGCAAATTTCCCAGAAAAAATCCTACTTGTGCGTTGGATTGGACACAGATATCAGGAAGATTCCCGCACACTTGCTGAATAATCCCGACCCGGTTTTCGAATTCAATAAGCAGATTATTGATGCCACAGCCGACTTCTGCGTTTCTTACAAACCCAATACAGCCTTTTATGAAGCCTCTGGTTCGAAGGGTTGGGAAAGTTTGCAGAAAACGCTGGAATACATTCCTAAAACGCATTTTTCCATTGCGGACGCCAAAAGAGGCGACATTGGAAACACTTCGGGCCTTTACGCAAGAACGTTTTTCGATCCGTCCGCTTCGGGACTGGACTTCGATGCGGTGACCGTAGCGCCTTACATGGGAAGCGACTCCGTGATTCCTTTTCTGGAATTTGAAGACAAATGGGTTATTCTGCTTGCATTGACTTCAAATCCGGGAAGCACTGATTTCCAAAGGATTGACTCACTAGGAACAGAACTTTTCGAACATGTGCTTCACATTTCGCAATCCTGGGCGGGAGCCGATCGCATGATGTATGTCATAGGCGCGACGCAGGCCTTGGAATTCGAGCGAATCAGGACAATTGTTCCCGACCATTTCCTGCTTGTCCCCGGCGTCGGAGCCCAAGGCGGCAACCTGGAAGAAGTTTCCAGATATGGAATGAATGCACATTGCGGGTTGCTGGTTAATGCATCCCGCAGCATTATTTATGCTGGAAACGGCGCTGATTTTGCACAAAAAGCAAAGAAAGAGGCACAGCTTCTCCAACAGGAAATGGAAACATATCTTGACAAATATTGCAAGTGACACCCTACATTGATTCATTGACAATCCATTTATTGCCCCATGCAACTTTCCGAGCAAAATACATATAACATTCAAGGCATCGATCCGCATCAATTAATTGAAGACTTTGGCAGTCCGCTTTACGTCTATGACGGCTCGACGATCAAGCGGAAAGTTTCGGAGTTGCAGCACGCTTTTGCTGGGATCAATATGAAGATCAAATATGCCTGCAAAGCTAACACAAACTTGTCCATTTTGCGGTTAATGCGGGAAATTGGGGTGGAATTGGACGTTGTATCGCCAGGAGAACTGGAAATCGGAATGCTTGCAGGTTATGCCGCAAATCAGATCACATTCACGCCAAGTGGCGTTCCGTTTGAAGAAGTGAAGACGGCAGTTGATGCCGGCGCAATTGTTAACATTGACAGCATTCCCTTGCTCAAATGGTTTGGACAAACTTATGGAAATACGAAACCTTGTCTGATCCGCATTAAACCCAATGTTGCAGCAGGCGGGAACATTAAAATCATGACCGCACATGCCGACTCCAAATTCGGGATCTCGGTTTTATTGCTGGATCAAATTCTGGATGTTGTAAAAAAATACGACATCAAAATCGTCGGTTTGCATCAGCACACGGGATCTGATATCAAGGATGCTGAGCCATTTTTACAAGTTGCAGACATTCTTTTTGAAGCCGCAAAACACTTCCCTGATCTGGAAATCATTGACTTAGGCGGTGGTTTTAAAGTTTCCTATCTGCCCGGCGACGCGATCACGGATATGGATTTATTGGGAAGAAAAATCACAGAGCGTTTCAAGAAGTTTTGCAGTGAATATGGCCGCGAATTGCAACTCTGGTTTGAGCCTGGCAAATTTCTGGTGAGCGAATCGGGATTTTTGATCGTCAATGCAACCGTTGTAAAAGAAGATCCAGCACGGAACTTCGTGCACGTTAATTCCGGGCTTAACCATTTGATTCGGCCCATGATGTATGGTTCTTATCACCATATCCTGAATCTGACCAATCCTGGCGGTGAGCCAAAAGTTTATAATGTCGTAGGCTACATCTGCGAAACGGACACATTTGCCACAGACCGAACTTTGCCCGAAGTAAGCCCGGGCGATGCACTCGCATTCCTCAATGCAGGCGCTTACGGTCTCACAATGAGCTCCAATTATAATGCAAGAATGCGCCCAGCCGAAGTTTTAATCGACAATGGTGCCGCCAAGCTGATCAGACGGCGGGAAACAATTGACGACTTGCTGCTAACGCAAATTGAGATATAGTCACCTCGAAATTATATAGGGAAGCACGCAAATGCTTCCCTTTTTTTGTGCCTTTCATAAAGCAAACGAGAGATATAATTAAGACATTTTGTCCTAAAAACTTTCATTTTTCCCGCTATAATGCCAAAATAGCAGGTTCTCGCATCAGGCATATAATTTTTCACAAGCCCAATAGCGTTATCAAACATTCATCGCCATGAACTTTAACCAATATACAATCAAGGCGCAGGAGATCATTCAGCATGCTGCGCAAATGGTTCAGGGAAACCAGCAACAGGCCATTGAAACAGGTCATGTGCTCAAATCCATTTTAGAGGAAGATCCTAACACCTCCCTATTTTTACTTAACAAATTGAATATCAGTCCCGACGTGTTGAACTCGCGTTTGGAAAAAATATTAGAAAGTTACCCGCGCGTAAGCGGTGGACAGCCTTATCTCGGCAATGATATGGCTGCGGCAAGTGCGAAAGCGCAGCATTATCTGAAAGAATTTGGTGACGAGTTCATCAGCATTGAACTGCTCATTCTAGGCATTTTGGGTGGAAAAGATTCTACTGCAAGCGCAATGAAGGAAGTGGGTTTTAAGGAAAAAGAATTGATTAATGCAATCAAAGAACTCAGAGGAAAAAATAACCCCGTGAAAGATCAAAACGCAGAGGCTAAATATCGTTCGCTGGAACGTTACAGCAAGAATTTAAATGAATTGGCCAAAGCCGGAAAAATAGATCCTGTTATTGGTCGTGACGAAGAAATCAGGCGGGTTTTGCAAATTTTGAGCCGCAGAACCAAGAATAACCCGATTCTTTTGGGTGAACCGGGCGTCGGTAAAACTGCCATTGTGGAAGGGCTTGCGCAAAGAATTGTGCAGGGCGACGTTCCAGAAAACCTTAAATCGAAGATCATTGTCTCCCTCGATATGGGACTTTTGATTGCCGGTGCGAAATACAAAGGTGAGTTTGAAGAAAGGCTCAAAGCTGTTATCAAAGAAGTTACAGATTCAGAAGGTGAGATCGTGTTGTTTATTGACGAGATCCACACATTGATCGGTGCGGGTGGCGGCGGCGAAAGCGCAATGGACGCAGCAAACTTGCTGAAACCAGCACTTGCCAGAGGCGAACTTCACGCCATCGGTGCAACGACTTTAAAGGAATATCAAAAATACATGGAGAAAGACAAGGCGCTCGAACGCCGCTTTCAGGCTGTTATGGTTGATGAACCAGACATTCCGGATGCAATCAGCATTCTGCGCGGGATCAAGGAAAAATATGAGCTGCACCATGGCGTCCGGATTCAGGATGACGCGGTTATAGCAGCCGTTGAACTTTCCAATCGTTACATCAGCGAGCGTTTTCTTCCGGACAAAGCCATTGACTTGATGGACGAAGCCGCATCCAAGCTGCGACTTGAAATGGACAGCGTTCCCGAAGAGCTGGACGAGCTGAACCGACGCATTATGCAGCTTGAAATCGAGCGCGAAGCGATTCGTCGTGAGAACAATAAAGACAAAGAAACGGTCCTTAACAAAGAAATTGCAGACCTGAGCGAAGAGCGCAACACGCTTAAAGCGCAATGGGAAAATGAAAAAGGCGCCGTTAATGAGGTGCGGACGCTGAAAGAGCAGAGTGAACAATTAAGGTTGGAAGCTGAGCAGGCTGAGCGTGCCGGTGATTTCGGCAAAGTGGCTGAAATTCGTTACGGCCGCATACCGGAAGTGCAAAACAGGCTTACCGAGTTGCAAAAGTCTCAGGATTCGGAGAGCCTAATGCAGGAGGAAATCACGCCTGAGGACATTGCTGAGGTTGTGGCCAAATGGACCGGAATTCCGGTGAGCAAAATGCTGCAAAGCGATCGTGAGAAATTGTTGCAGCTTGAAAGTCACCTGCATCAGCGCGTCGCCGGGCAAGATGAAGCCATTGAAGTCGTTGCGGATGCCGTGCGACGCAGCCGCGCAGGATTGCAGGACGCGAAACGCCCCATCGGCAGTTTCTTGTTCCTGGGACCAACCGGTGTCGGAAAAACGGAGCTTGCCAAAACGCTTGCCGAATATTTGTTTAATGATGAAAACGCCATTGTGCGGATCGACATGAGCGAATATCAGGAACGCCATTCAGTAAGTAGGCTGGTGGGAGCGCCTCCGGGATATGTGGGTTATGACGAAGGTGGCCAGTTAACAGAGGCCGTGCGACGCAAACCTTACAGTGTGATTTTGTTGGATGAAATTGAAAAAGGACATCCGGACGTTTGGAACATTCTCTTGCAAGTGCTTGATGAAGGCCGCTTGACCGATAACAAAGGTCGGGTTGCAAATTTCAAAAACACGATCATTATCATGACGTCCAACATTGGCAGCCACATTATCCAGGAAAAATTTGCCGAGGATGAAGGCTGGAACCACCCGCTCATCGTGGAGGAAGCCAAGCAAGCCGTGTTGGATTTGCTAAAATCATCGGTAAGACCTGAGTTTTTAAACCGCATTGACGAGATCGTGCTGTTTGAGCCGCTTACCATGAAAAATATCCGGAAAATTGTTGACATACAATTTAAAGGAATTCAAAAGATGCTTCTGGAACAAGGCATCACATTGGATGCAACCGACGAGGCCCTGACCAAGCTGGGAGAAGACGGGTTTGACCAGGCATATGGAGCCAGACCATTGAAACGGGTTTTGCAACGACGTATTCTGAATGAGCTTTCAAAAGGCATATTAAGCGGTCAGGTTGCCAAAGATTCGGTGATTATGATGGAGCTGAATGCGCACGGCGATCTCATTTTTGAGAATGTCGGCGGAGTAGAAATCTAACAATCTGGAAAATTTCATATTTGAACGAGCGGCAACATTGCCGCTCGTTTTGTTTTAATTGGGATAAGATCGACAAGCCTTTGTCTACAATTGGGGCTGCAATGCTACGATCGTATTTTGAAAAGCGCATCGATTGGGTGACAATTTTTTGGCATAATTTTTGTACAATTAATTATGCAAATAATCTAACCCTTTATTTAAGAGCAATCCCGTGGAACAATCACTAAATTCATTCAAAGTTGCGATTCTGGTTGCCGACGGATTTGAGCAAGTGGAAATGACTTGCCCCAGAAAAGTCCTAAATCAGAACGGTGCAACAACACATCTGATCTCGCCCAACAAGGGCGCCGTTAGAGGGTGGAGCCATCTGGACTGGGGCGAAAGGCACAATGTAGATGTCCCGCTCGCGCTTGCCCGTGCCGATTATTACGACGCATTGTTGTTGCCCGGCGGCGTTCTGGGTCAGAACTTGTTGAGAATGAACAGGCGTGCCGTGGAGTTCGTCAAGTCATTTTTCTCACTGGGAAAACCGGTTGCAGCAATGTGCCACGGCCCACAAATCTTGATTGACGCCGATGTCGTGCTCGGTCGGGTTTTAACTTCCTACGCAGCAATCCGCCATGACCTGCAAAATGCCGGCGCTCGCTGGGTCGACCAGGAAGTTGTAACAGACAACGGATTGATTACAAGCAGAACGACAGACGACTTATCCGCATTTACCAGCACAATGATCAAGGAATTCAACATGGAATTGCATCAGTAAGGCTTTCGGCAAAAGTCGAGTAAACCTTCCACGGAGGATTTGCAAAAACTTCATAAAATCAGCGAGGCTGCTATCTTTGGCGATTCATTGATTTTGTGCTTTCATGACACTCATTTCTCTTCAAGGCGTTTCGGCCCGCAAATACAACACCACAGTTTTATCGGACGTCAATTTTGACATTGAAAACGGTCAGCATTGGGCTGTGCTCGGGCCCAATGGATCGGGAAAAACGATTTTGCTGGACGTGATTGCCGGGAAATGGCCTGTATCCCAGGGAAAGATTATCTATAATTTACCGGCACCATTGCGCCAGGCCATTGAGCTTGTTTCTCATGATTATTCATTCAATCGCATTGTAAGCGCTGGCGCTGAATATTATCAGCAGCGTTTTCATGCTTACGAATCTGAGCGTGCGCCGCTGGTGCGCGCGATATTGACAGATCAATTGAAACCTGTTGGAACGGTAAATGAAAATTCAGTAAGCCTCGCTCCGACGCTGGTGAGCGAGGAGGATTTGCAAAAAGTTGCAGCTCTGTTGTCCATCACACATTTGCTCGATCATCCATTTGTGACCTTATCGAATGGTGAAACAAGGCGCATGCTTCTTGCCAAATCCTTATTAAAAAAACCTAAAATTTTGGTTCTGGATAATGCATTCAGCGGTCTGGATGTACATTCCAGGGAAGTTTTACGCAATGCCCTGAATGGGTTGGCAGCATCAGGCGTGACAATTATCATGGCGACCACTGCTGCTGAAATCCCATCATGCATTACAAATGTGATCGAATTGGAGGCGGGAAATATTTATCAAACACTTGATATACAAGATTATACCAAACACTCGGCGCACAATTCACACGATCCCAAACCTGATCCGGCAGAACTTGCCCGGTTTGGACAACCGGTTCACATTGATTTTGAGAATGCAATTGATCTGAGAAACATCAATGTGCGCTATCTCGAACAGCAAATTTTGAGCGACGTCAATTGGAAGATTGCAAAAGGTGAAAAATGGGCGCTTTCAGGTCCTAATGGTTCCGGAAAATCAACATTGCTGAGCATTATCACAGCCGATAATCCGCAGCGCTTTGCCAATGATTTTGATTTGTTCGATAAAAAACGAGGCGGCATAGGCGCTTCCATTTGGGACATTAAACAAAAGATCGGCCATGTTTCTCCGGAGTTGCACCTCTATTTCCCACGGGAAACAACTGTGTTCAAGACCATTGCATCCGGCTTTTTTGACGCGACAGGCGTGTTTTTCAAAAAACTTTCAGAAACGCAAATTGAGCGCGTTCACGAAGTTGCGCGGTTATTGCATGTGCATGAATTGATTGAAAAGAAATTCTCTGAGTTGTCCAAAGGGCAGCAGCGCATGGTTTTGCTAGCCCGCGCATTGGTTAAAAATCCGCCATTGCTGATCCTGGACGAGCCCTGTCAGGGATTGGATGCAGACGCGATCGAATATTTCAAAGCGGTTGTCGACGCCATTTGCGACACACCAGAGCGAACATTGATTTACGTTTCACATTATCCGAATGAAATCCCGAGCTGCGTAACGAAAACTTTGCGACTGAATGAGGGAAGAGTCGTCAATTGAATGTGAGATTCAATGTCTAGCGAACCGGGTTCGCAGCCTCTTTCAAAAATCCATTTTTCAAATTCATCACAATAGACAATGAGCTGCTGCCAAAGCCTGAAACATATTGCGCTCGCCCATAACCGACCTCAAATCGCTTGATCCGCATCCACGCACCAAACGAAAAGCCAGCCAATGCGCCTTTATTCGCCAGCCTTAATTCCTGCCTCCGCAAATGGTCATAACCCAGCATAATCCGGAAATTTGGATGGATTAAAGCTTCCGCTCCCAGAGCCAAATGCCGGCCAAGCTTTTCCGCAACCCGGACCTTTCTTGGCACTTTATTGCCATTGTTATCATAGGTGAAAAACAGATTTGGGTCATTGTAAACCATATCAAACTTGTTCAAATGATGCACCGTGACTGAAACGCGAACCGGCATATATTTCGGCTTGAAAGTCATTCCTACCCGCACGTCGAAAGGCAATGTTGGATCACCAAGACTGGAATAATTTTGCTTCAAAAAACCCAAGTTTTTGACAACAAAACCGACCGTCAAATCCTGCGTCGGATGTTTAAAAGCACCTCCCCAGTCGAATGCTATGCCGTATAAATTATAAGATTGAATGGACGCTCCGGCAAATTTCAAGGTTCCACCAACTGTAAATGCGCCTAATGTGTGCCCATAACCCGCAGAAATGCCATAATCCGCAGCCCGAAACTCCCCTATCACGTTGCCAATGTCATCGGTTTCGACCATTGTTCCGTAATTCAGATATTGCAATCCAACGGCCCAAACGCCCGCAGATTTCCCAATCCGCCTTGCATAAGCAGTATTGACAAATCGCGTATCTGCCAGATAAGGCATTAAATTGATGGAGACATTGTTGGCTTTTGAAGAGTCGAGCAGGGCAGGATTTTGGATAAAAAGCGCGGGATCATTGCCGGAGATCGTCAGATGATTGGCGCCTAATGCTGTGCTTTTAGCCTGGGCAGGCAGTTGCAAAAAATCAAGTTTACTTCTTCCGCCAATTGATTGCGCTTTCACCATTCCTGCCAGGACGCAAAGGAATCCTGCAAAAAATAACGCGCACAATCCGTTCTGCCTCATAAGCTGCAATAATTTCCCGAATCAGTAAAATGACACTATATTTATGACCTCTACAAGAACAAATGTAACCATATCGTCCGTATTACATGGGATCAGTATCTTCCTCGACTTCAAAAAAAGAACTTTTAGACCAGAAAAATGCTGAGGCAGATTTGGGTGGAGGTGAGCAACGGATTGCGGCGCAGCACGCCAAAGGCAAGTTAACTGCCCGCGAGCGGATCATGGTGCTGCTCGATAAGGGCACATTTGAAGAAATCGGGAAGTTTGTGCTGCATCGGAGCAAGGATTTTGGTCTGGATAAGGAGCATTATCTGGGCGACGGCGTGGTGACGGGTTACGGGAAGGTCAATGGTCGGCTTGTTTACATTTTCGCGCAGGATTTTACCGTTTTTGGCGGCTCGTTGTCCGAAACGCATGCTGAGAAGATCTGTAAAATCATGGATCTGGCCATGAAAAATGGCGCTCCGCTGATTGGATTGAATGATTCGGGTGGCGCAAGAATTCAGGAAGGCGTGCTTTCACTGGCGGGTTATGCAGATATTTTTTATAAAAACACATTGGCATCCGGCGTCATCCCGCAAATTTCGGCCGTGATGGGTCCGTGCGCGGGCGGGGCCGTATATTCTCCCGCCATTACAGACTTTATTTTAATGGTCGAAAACACAAGTTACATGTTTGTGACCGGCCCTAATGTGGTAAAAACCGTTACGCACGAAACGGTTACGGCCGAGGAACTGGGCGGCGCGATGACGCATGCAACAAAGTCGGGAATCACACATTTTGTGTCTCCTAATGAAGTCGAATGCTTGCTGGCGATCAAAAAACTGCTCAGTTACATTCCGCAGAATTGCGAAGAAAATGCGCCAAAACTGCCTTACGAGAACAAAAACGAGTCCCGGCCTGGGCTAAACACGATCATTCCCGACAATGCCAACCAGCCTTACGACATGCGGGAAGTCATTGCAGAAATCGCGGATGCGGATACATTTTTCGAAGTCCATCAAAATTTTGCTGAAAATATCGTCGTCGGTTTTGCAAGAATAGCGGGCAGGAGCATTGGCATTGTGGCCAATCAACCGGCCGTTTTAGCAGGCGTGCTCGACATTCATTCCAGCCAGAAAGCCGCACGATTTGTCAGATTTTGTGACAGTTTCAATGTGCCATTGCTTGTGCTGGAAGATGTGCCGGGCTTTTTGCCGGGAACAGATCAGGAGTGGAATGCCATCATTACCAATGGCGCCAAATTGCTTTACGCCTTTTGCGAAGCCACGGTTCCCCGCATTACGGTCATCACACGCAAGGCATACGGAGGCGCATATGATGTGATGAATTCCAAGCACATTGGCGCGGATATGAATTTTGCGTGGCCAACTGCCGAAATTGCCGTAATGGGCGCAAGCGGCGCTGCTGAAATTATTTTCAAACGCGAAATTGCGCAAGCCGAAGATCCCGCTGAAAAGTTGAAAGAGAAAATTGACGACTACACTGAGAAATTTACCAATCCCTATCGCGCCGCACACCGGGGTTACATTGACGAAGTTATTTATCCGGAGCAGACGCGCGAGAAACTCATCCGCGCATTCGAAATGCTCGAAAATAAAGTCGATATCCGTCCGAGAAAAAAGCACGGAAACATCCCGCTTTGAGGGCATTATAGGAATGTTAGGAGAAACACTATTTCATTCCAAAGTAAATTGTGCTTAATGTTCCGCATCGGAAATGCCGCTTTGTTACATTCTGATTATTATCCTAAATTCACCTAAGACTTTACATTTAATTCCTAAACATCCTTAATTAATGAAAGAAAAAAACGGCACATCTGCGTCCAGACGGACCTTTATTAAAGGTTCACTTGCCACGCTGGCCACTTTTTCAATTGTCCCGCGCCATGTTTTGGGCAAAGGATTTATTGCCCCCAGCGATCAGCTGACCAAAGCCATCGTAGGCACCGGCTCCATGGGCCGCGGCCACATTCCATATGCCGGCACCAAGGTCGTTGCGCTTTGCGATGTGGATAAAAAACATCTTGACATTGCCGTCGGAATGGTGGACAAAGGCGTAAAAACCTTTTCCGATTATCGCGAAGTGATCCAGCTTCCCGAAGTTGACATTGTCCACGTGGCCACGCCACCGCATTGGCACGGGATCATTGCCGCAGACGCTGCGCGCGCCGGAAAAGACGTTTGGTGTGAAAAACCGATGACGCGCACGATCGGGGAAGGAAAACGCCTGGTGGAGGCTGTGCAGCAGCACGGCCGGATTTTCAGGCTCAACACCTGGTTTCGTTTTCAGGACAATTTCTACGGCATGAGAACGCCGGTTAAACCCATTAAAAAGCTGGTTCAAAGCGGTTTGCTGGGATGGCCTTTGAAAGTGACCGTTAGCAAGCATACGGGTTTCGACTGGAAATTTTATTGGGTTGGCAACACAAACAACGCGCCCATGCCCGTTCCTGCCGAGCTGGATTACGAAATGTGGCTCGGACCTGCGCCTTACAAGCCATATAGCGAACACCGCGTGCACCAGACTTTCCGGGGTTACTGGGATTACGATGGCGGCGGATTAGGCGATATGGGCCAGCATTACATTGACCCTATTCAATATTTTTTGGGCAAAGATGATACAAGCCCGGTAAGCGTGGAAGTGGATGCCCCTCAGCAACATACGGAAGCCGTAGGAACGTGGCGCCGCATCACTTACACTTATGCTGATGGCTGCCAGATTGTGCTGGATGGTAAAGCAAAGGACGAAAAAGTGGCTTACATAGAAGGTCCGAAAGGCAAGCTTTTCCCAAATTTCCAGTCCGACATTCCTGATCTTGAAAAGAAATTGGCCGCATTCCCGGACCCCGAACCGCAGGTTACAGACTTTGTAGATGCTGTCAAAAACCGTAAGAAGTTTGCGCTTAATGAAGAAAACGGACACCGTTCGTGCACCATTGTAAACATGGGACTTGCTGCATTAAGGTTGGGACGCTCATTGAAATTTGACCCCGAAAAACAGGAATTTATAGACGATGAAGGTGCAAACCGACTCATTAACCAACCGATGCGTGGCCCCTGGACCATGTAATCTGGGTTTGTTCAACTTTGCATTCATTCATTTCCATCCTTGATATTCAATGAAAAGAAACTTATATAACATTTTGGCCCTCTGCATGTTGATTTCGCAGGCATGGGCTCAAACGGACGATGCGCTGGCGACGAAAGTCAAAACATTGTTATCCAAATTTCCTTCCCAAAACGAAGCTGCATTAAAGAAAAACATGGAAGAACTGGGCCAGCTCGGCAAGCCGGGACTGGTTCAAATCGCTTCCATGCTGACGCCGCTGGGCAAAGGAGATAATACAAAAATCCAATATGCAATCGGCGGTTTCACTTACTATGCTTCTCAGGCTGGCAAAGAGGATTTTCGAAAAATAGCTGCGGAAGCTTACGGAGAAGCATTATCGAAAGTAAGCGATCCGGATAGCAAAAACTTTCTGATTTACCAATTGCAGACGGTTGGGAAAGACGAGTCGATAGAGGTTTTGAAATCCTATTTGAAAGACGAAAGACTTTCTGGTCCGGCTTCAAGAACATTGGCCAGAATCGCCTCTCCTGCTGCTGGCGCTGCGCTATTGCAAGGTTTGGAAGGCGCTCCGGAAAGCACGAAGATTGCGATCATTGAAGCATTAGGCGGCGTTCGTTACAAGGAGGCGGCCTCGGTTATTGAAAAATCGGCTGTGAATGAGGATCTGCTTTTGCGCAAAGTAAGCTTGTTTGCGCTTTCCGAGATTGGCGCTCCTTCCTCTGAGTCGATATTATTGGCTGCGGCACAAAAAGCGAATTTCGGTTATGACGAATCGGATGCGACTGCTGTTTACCTCAAATATCTGGCAAGACTGGCGGAAAACGGCAACGCTGCCGCATCTGAAAAAGCCGCATTGGCATTGCTAAAAAACACGCCGGATGCCAAGCAAGGACCAACGCGGTCATCTGCTTTGAAAATTTACTCAGACATTAAAAAACGCGAATCTGTTCCCGTGCTGGTGAATGCTTTGCAAAGCGCTGATCCGCAATATCGCGCTGCTGCATTGAAATTGGGGCAAAAATATTTAATGGCTGATGGCACAACGCCTTGGTTGAACGCAATGAAAAAGGCCAAACCCGAGGTTCAGGCTGAGATCATCACAATGCTAGGACATGCCAATTCAAACGATGCTTTGCCTGTCATTCAAAAATCATTGACGTCCAAGGATAGCAAAGTGAAGCTCGCGGCAATTTGGGCAGTGGGAAAAATCGGTCAGGCAGCGAGTGTTCCGGGTTTGATTAATGTGTTGAAAACGGCTAACGCGGATGAAGTTGCGGCTGTTAAAAGCAGTTTGTTAACCATTAAGGGTGATGCCGTTGTAAATCAAATTGCAACCGCTTTGCCTTCGCTTCCTGCATCCGCGCAACCTGCGGCGATTGACGTTTTGGCTGCGCGTGAAGCCAGTTCAAAGCTTAGCAATGTGTTTGCTTTGCTGAAAAGCCCCAATGCGGAAGTTTCGAAATCGGCTTACAATGCATTGAAATCGCTGGCAACAACCAATGATCTGCCGCAAATGTTCACTTTGCTTAACACGGTTAGCGATGCTGAGCAGATGTCTGCTATTCAAAAAGCAGTTGCGGCCGGAGTAAAAGGTTCAGGTGATACGAAAGCCCAAACGGATCTTATCTTAACGCAAATTCAGGCGTCACCTGCGGATAAGCAGTCCAACTATCTGGGCGTTTTAGCAAGCATTGGCGGAAAACAAGCATTGAATTCCGTGGTAACAGCTTACAATAGCGGCGACGTCCAGGCCAAAAAAGCGGCCATCACAGCATTGTCTGCATGGGCTGACGCAACCTCCGCCAACGAGCTTTTAGCAATTGCAAAAAAGACAACGGATAATGCGGATTTTGAGGCTGCATTGGGTGGATATGTTTCGGCTGCGACTAAGTCTGCTAAAACACCGACGGTGAAAGTAATCATGCTTCGCGAAGCAATGGCTTTGGCCAAAACAGACGCACAAAAAGAAATGATCCTAAAAGAGCTGCCACGCTTGCGAACATTTAATGCATTGCTTTTTGCTGGAAAATATCTGGATAACCCGGCTACACAACAAGTTGCGGCACAAGCTGTGATGACCATTGCATTGGCTAACAAAAACTTTTACAGCGCCGAAATTCGCGATTTACTTACCAAAGCAAGTTCAGTTTTGACAGGAAAAGACGCTGAATATCAAAAGGAATCGATCAAAAGACATTTATCAGAAATCCCAAAGGGTGAAGGTTTTGTGGCTTTATTCAATGGAAAGGATCTTTCCGGCTGGAAAGGCTTGGTTGAAAACCCGATCGCTCGCGGTAAAATGAGCGCGGACAGTTTGGCATACAAGCAAAAAAAGGCCAACGAAGCTGCTAACAAAGACTGGTTTGCGAAAGACGGGGAACTCGTTTTTTCAGGTCATGGCGACAACCTTGCCACGATGAAGCAATATGGTGATTTTGAAATGTTTGTGGATTGGAAAATTCAGAAAGATGGCGATGCGGGCATTTATTTGCGCGGAACGCCTCAGGTGCAGATCTGGGACACGTCACGCGTGAGCGTGGGTGCGCAGGTTGGTTCGGGCGGACTTTATAACAATAAAGTCAATCCGAGTAAGCCGTCAAAACTGGCCGACAACGCCATTGGCGAGTGGAACACATTCCATATCACCATGATTGGCGATCGCGTTTCCGTTGATTTGAATGGCGAAAATGTTGTTGATAATGTGATATTGGAAAATTACTGGGACCGTAACCTGCCCATTTTCGCCAAAGAGCAGATCGAATTGCAAGCGCATGGAAACCAGATCAATTACCGAGACATTTATGTGCGCGAAATTGAGCGTCCCGAGCCGTTTAAACTGAGCGATGCAGAACAGAAAGAAGGTTTCAAAGTTCTTTTCGACGGAACAAATATGTTTGAATGGGTTGGCAACCGAACGGATTATTTCATTGATAACGGCGCATTGGTCGTTGATCCAAAGAAAGGCGGCAAAGGAAATCTGTACACAAAAGACGAATTCAGTGATTTCGACTTCCGTTTTGAATTTCAATTGACTCCCGGAGCAAATAATGGATTGGGCATCAGGACGCCGATGGAGGGAGACGCGGCTTATGTAGGAACCGAAATCCAGATCTTGGATAACGATGCGGACATTTATAAGGATTTGCACGAATATCAATATCACGGATCGGCATATGGCATTATTCCTGCCAAAAGAGGCTTTTTGAAACCAATGGGTGAATGGAATTATGAAGAAGTGCGTGTGCAGGGTTCAAAAATTAAAGTAACGCTAAACGGCACGGTCATTCTCGACGGTGATCTGGCCGAGGCAAGTAAAAACGGAACCGTGGATCACAAAGAACATCCCGGATTAAAACGGACCAGCGGGCATTTGGGCTTTCTGGGACATGGATCTGAATTGAAATTCAGGAATATCAGGATCGCTGATTTGACAAAAGTCGCTGAACAACCTGTGGTTTCAACTAAAAATAAGAAACGGAAATAGCGAGAAGAATAAAAGATTTATCAAGAAAAATCCTCTGCAAATTGCGGAGGATTTTTTGTTTTAGTATAAATTTATACCGGAGAAAGTGTAAATTTGTTTTATGATGGAGCAGGGTAAAAAGATGTATGAGGCGGTTGATGAAAGTGAGCCAAAGATTTTGGAAGAGGCTCAGGCAGCTTATGGTCATAGCGTAATGCCAGCAAGCATTATTTTCAGTTCACCCGTTCGCAAACCCGAAAGTAAAATGACAGCAATCGAGAAAATGCGTGTTGTAAAGCAAGGAATCAGTAAAACTGATCTCGAAGGCTTCAAGGACAAGATCGGGATGGATTATGACCAGCTGGCCGCAACATTGTCCGTGGCGCGCGCAACGCTGATTAACAAAAAAGGTGCAGATAAATTCAACCCGACGGTCAGTGAAAAGCTGGTTGGGCTTGCGGATATTTATTCTTATGGTTATGAAGTTTTTGAGGATGTGGACCGCTTCAATCGATGGATTTTTAGCCCAAACCGTGCATTGGGAGGCGAAAGCCCTTATAATCTTTTGGATAATCAATATGGGCGTGAGGAAGTAAAAAACCTGATCGGGCGTATTGATTATGGCGTTTATTCCTAATCCCTCATGATCGTTTACCGCATAGGGCGCACAAAATACGCACACGATCTTACCGGCGAAGGCGCGAGGCTTTTCGGCGGGCGCTGGAATCACAAACTCACTCCATGCATTTACACATCCGCCAGTCGGGCCCTTGCGCTGCTCGAATATACAGCCAACATTAGCATTGACGACATTCCCCGCGCACTGAGCATTACGACATTTGAGCTGGCTTCACTGGACATTTATCAAACCTCCATTGCGGATTTACCGGGCAATTGGCGCGATGCACCTGCTCCCGCCTCGACCAAAGATTACGGAACAATGGTGCTTAAAAAAGCTTCTCACGCATTTTTACAAATTCCTTCGGCAATCATTACTGACGAATTTAATTATCTGCTCAATCCAATGTTCGTCGCGCAAGATGCCTTCCGCATTGTTGATGTCAAGGACTTCGTTTATGATTTAAGGATTAAATTATAAGAAAATTTAAAAATGCCCATAATCAACTGATTTGGGCATTTTTATTTAGCTTTGAGTTAGTAACAATCAAGCCATATGAAAACCAGTCACCTTTTTTTATCAGCTGCACTTTTATTAGGAGCAGTTTCAGCGAAAGCACAACATTCTTTAACCCAAATATGGGCAACGGACGCATCCCTTCCAGTTCCGGAATCTGTATTTTTTAGTCCAAAGGACCAAGTTTTATACGTCGCACTGATCGACGGGCAAGCAGGTGAAAAAGATGGGAAGGGCGGGATTGCCAAGGTTGGATTGGATGGAAAAATTGTTGCAAAAGATTGGATAACCGGTCTTAACGCACCAAAAGGCATGGGCATTAAAGGCAATACATTGTATGTGACAGATGTAACCGACGTGGTTGAAATTGATATCAAATCAGGGAAAATCATTAAAAAACACGCTGTGGAGGGTTCAAAATTCTTGAATGACCTTACCATCGATGCAAAAGGCAACATTTACGTTTCTGATTCGAGCACAAAGAAAGTGCATCTGATTAAGGATGGTAAAATCACAACGTTTATTGAGGATTTGACCGGGCCCAATGGCGTTTTGGCAGTTGGCTCAGATGTGTTAATCGCGGATGCGGGAACATTAAAAAAAGTAAGCGCGACAAAAGAAGTGAGTGTTGTTGCTGAGGGCATGGATAAAAGCACAGACGGAATTGAACAGGTGGTTTCGGGTGAATATATTGTTTCGTGCTGGGCTGGCGTAGTTTATTACGTAAAGTCAGACGGAACCACGCAAAAGTTGCTGGATACAAGCGCTGACAAGACCAATTCAGCGGACATTGGGTACGATACCGTTAAAAAAATCGTCTACGTGCCGACTTTTGGAAAAAACAGTGTAGTAGCTTATCAGTTAAAATAAATATATTTATAACCTAAAAATTAAATTAAAACCAGTTGTTTCCATGGACATTTTTGTTGGGAGTCTTTCTTTTAAATTGAAGGAGAGCGAACTGCGTGAAGCTTTCGAAAAATTTGGAACAGTGAGCTCCGCGAAAATTATCATTGACAAGATTACACGTCAGAGCAAGGGTTTCGGCTTTATCGAGATGCCGGATGAAGAAGAGGCAAGGTTGGCAATCAACAACTTGAACGGAGCAGATATGTACGGACGGCCGCTGGTTGTCAATGAATCGCAGAAAAAAGAAGCAAGAACTGATACGGGTGCGCCAAGAAGAGAAGGAGGATTTAACAGACCGGCTCGTCCTGAAACGGGCAGCAGCACTGACAGACCAAGCACCCCAGGCAGCGGAATCGCACCAGGCGGAGGCGGGTTTGGCGGAGGAGGCGGCTATTCAGGAGGCGATAAAAGTTCAGGTGGAGGAAATAACGACCGATACAGAAGCAGCGACCGCAGCAGTTACAACGGCGGTGGATATAGCGATAAAGGAAAATCATCGAAGCCTGACGACCGTTTCGGTAAGGGAGGCGGTGAGCACAAGAAAGGCGGAGGTGGATCCAAAAACTACACCCGAAACATTGGTGATGACGATGATGACGATTATTGAGAAATAAATGGCATAAAAAAACCTGTAAGATTCAACTTACAGGTTTTTTTATGCACTTACATCAACGCTTATGCAGGGACTGCGTTATTCGCTTTGATTTTATTGTCCTTAAAGAACAAGACAAACAGCACTAAGACGACTGCCGCGATTCCCGCAGGAACCATCCAGATGCTTGTCCAATCCTTCACACCATTTACAGTGTACATGTCCGCAACCAAACCCGCGAGCCACGAGCCAATGCCCATTCCAATGCCGTAGGTTGCAATTGAAATAAGTCCCTGCGCAGAAGAACGATATTTTTCCCCTGCTTTGCTGTCTGTGTAAATCTGGCCGGTGACGAAGAAGAAGTCATAACAAACGCCGTGCAGAATAATTGCCATATAAAGCAGCCATTCACTGTTCACATCGCCATAACCAAAACCGATAAAGCGAATAATCCAGGCGATAAGCCCTACAACCAACATCCATTTTACACCCAAACGGCTGAATGCGAGCGGGATCAGGAGCATAAAAACAACTTCCGAAGCCTGGCCCAACGACATTTTATTCTCTACATTGGTCATGCCCGAATCAGTCAACGACGGATTAGCCATGGCATAATAGAATGACAAAGGAATGCAGATTAATAGCGAGGAAATGAAGAATATCGCAAATGACCGGTCTTTGAAAAGCGTGAATGCATCAAGACCAAGAATGTCAGTAAAAGTCGATTTTGTGCTCGGTTTTGGAGGCGTATCAGGTAAAAAGAATGCGTAAACTCCCAGAAATGCTGAGGCGACCATTGAAATTTTAAAGATCATCACATCATCACCAAAGCCATAATAACCAATAATATTGGAAACGACAATCCAGGAAACGGTGCCCATTACGCGTATCGCTGGGAAATCCTTTTCCGAGTTGGTAACCTGCTGCATGGCAATAGAAGTCGTAAGCGACATCATGGGCGCGAAAGAAATGCAGTAAGCTAGGATAATCCAGAAAAAGTTGTCCGGATCGTCAACGCCGATTAAAACAAAAAGAATTGCGGCACCCGCAAGGCTCAAAACGCCTAAAACTTTTTGTGCGGCAAAGTAACGGTCGGCAATCATTCCGACGAAAAAGGGAGCGATGATCTGCGCAATTGAAAAGGCTGCATAAGCATTTCCAACCTGCCCTCCCGTCGCTCCAAGTGCAGTAAACAGATATTTACTCATTTGCCCATACCACGAGCCCCATATAAAATAGAGCAGGAACATCATGGCCATCAATTGAAAACGCGTCGAGTTTTTCATAAAAAGGGATAGGAGATTGATTGGTAAATTATAAAGTGTTTTGGGTTAGTTCTGAACGATCTTTTTGAATTCATTAAGCTTCAAAAGCGCCTCAATCGGCGAAAGTGTGTTCACATCGACCAACGAAAGCTTCTCCTTCAACTCTTCCAGGCGCGGATCGGCTGGCTCGAATATGCTGAGCTGAAAGTTGTTTTTCGGGATTTCTTTTACGCGCTTTTTGTGCTCCTGCGTTACGTGATCCTTTTCCAAATGGTGCATGATCTCGCTCGCCCTCAGCACGATAGGCTGCGGCATGCCCGCAATTTGGGCCACGTGAATCCCAAAGCTGTGTGCGCTTCCGCCTGGTTTAAGTTTTCGCAGGAAAATGACCTTATTATCCACTTCCTTGACGGCAACATTGAAATTTTTGATGCGGGGGAAGTCGTCCGTAAGCTGGTTAAGCTCGTGATAATGCGTTGCAAACAATGTTTTCGGACGACAATCTGCCTGACTATGAAGATATTCAGCAATAGCCCATGCAATGGAGACGCCGTCATAGGTGCTGGTTCCGCGGCCTATTTCATCCATTAAAACCAGACTGCGGCTGCTCAAATTATTCAGGATACTCGCCGTTTCTGTCATTTCAACCATGAATGTGCTTTCGCCCCGGCTCAAATTATCGCTCGCTCCTACCCGCGTGAAAATCTTGTCCACCAATCCAATGGCCGCAGATTTTGCAGGCACATAACAACCCATTTGGGCCATCAGCACGATCAGCGCCGTTTGTCTCAGCAATGCAGATTTTCCCGCCATGTTAGGCCCGGTGATGATAATGATCTGCTGCGCAATGTCATCCAGAAACAGATCATTCGGCACATAACTTTCGCCAAGCGGCAGTTGCTGCTCAATCACCGGATGGCGTCCGTCCTTAATATCAAGTTCGTTCCCTTCGCTGATGACTGGTTTTGCATAATTGTTTTTTCGCGCAACTGTCGCAAATGAGCTCAGTGCGTCCAATGTGGATATTACAAATGCATTTTGCTGCACCGTGCTTACATATTCGGCAGCTGTAAGCATTAGTTCGTTAAAAATCCGATATTCAATTGAAGAGATTTTATCCTCTGCATTCAGGATTTTTTCTTCGTATTCCTTCAATTCCGGCGTGATATAACGCTCGGCATTGACCAAAGTTTGCTTCCTGATCCAGTCCGTCGGCACTTTGTTTTGATGCGCGTGCGTGACTTCCAGATAGTACCCAAAAACCTTGTTATAAGCGATTTTTAGCGAGCCGATTCCAGTTCTTTCAATTTCGCGGTTTTGGAGTTTTAGCAAATAATCTTTTCCCTCGTAAGAAATAGCATGCAGCTCGTCCAGCTCAGGGTCTACGCCGCTTTTCACAATTCTTCCCTGATTGGTCAGAATTGGCGCGTCATCCCGGATTTCTTTCTCAATTCTATCAACCAAAAAAGTACACGGATTCAGCTGATCCGCATATTTTTTTAATATTTCAATGGCTGGGTTAATGGCTTTTTTATTGTCTTTGCCACTGGCCGATTTGCTTTCTTCCTGATGAATGATGCCAGAAATCAGTTCCTGAACGGGAGCGATCTGCTTCAATGATTTTTTCAGTTGAACGAGCTCACGCGGGTTGATCCTTTTCACCGCAACTTTCGAAATCAGCCTTTCCAGGTCACCGATTTGTTTCAAATGCTGAATCACCGCATCGTGCAGATCTTCATTATCTAAAAAATGCTCGACCGTGTTCAGACGATCCTCAATGAGCAGCTTCTCTTTAAGCGGCAAAACGATCCATTTCCGGAGCAATCGCGCACCCATAGGCGTAACAGTCTGATCCAAAATCTGGATTAACGGCACGCCGCCTTCTTGTTGCGGATAAATTAATTCTAAGTTGCGAACCGTAAACCGGTCGAGCCAGACGTATTTTTCTTCTTCCAAACGCGTAATGCGTCCAATGTGGCCCACTTCCTTATGCTCCGTTTCCCGCAAATAATGCAGGATCACACCAGCGGCAATGATGCCCATGGGCAAAGCTTCGATGCCAAAACCTTTTAATGTTGCAGTTTGGAAATGCGTGATCAGCTGCTCGTAACCATATTCATAGCCAAAGCACCAGTCTTCCAACTGAAATGTATGATATTTTCCACCGAAAAGCTGGTTGAATTCTTGCTTATGCCTTTTGCAAAACAAAACCTCAGCGGGCGTGAAGCCCTGCAACATCTTGTCAATGTAAGATGCATTGCCCTGCGCGGTCATGAACTCTCCTGTGGAAATATCCAGGAACGCGATGCCATATAAATTGTCAGAACCCACGTGCACGGCCGCCAGATAATTGTTCCTGCGAATATCCAGCACATTATCATTCAAAGAAACGCCTGGCGTAACCAGCTCCGTAACACCTCTTTTTACAATTCCTTTTGCAAAAGCAGGATCTTCAAGCTGGTCGCAAATGGCAACACGCTCTCCGGCACGGACGAGTTTGGGAAGATAATTATCAAGTGAATGGTGTGGAAAACCGGCCAATTCTTCATGCGACCCGCCATTATTTCTGCGTGTGAGCACAATCCCCAAAATCTTCGAGGCGCGAATCGCATCTTCTCCAAAAGTTTCGTAAAAATCCCCTACGCGAAAAAGCAAGAGTGCGCCCGGATACTTAGCCTTGATCTGATTGTATTGCTTATTAAGCGGAGTTTCTTTTTGTGCCTTTGCCAACTATCAGCCGTATTTTGAGAATAGGATATATACAAAATTAACCCTTCTCTCCGGTTTGCCAACATCGCACCAAGGTTTTATCAGAAGCAAACCCGATCAATCATAAACGCGGCGAACCGCTTTGGCCGTAACTTCCCACACGTCCCCCGGTTTAGGAAAATCTCCATCTTTATCGCGCAATGAAATTTGTCCAATTGACCAGCGGACCAGACGCAATGTGGGGAAGCCAACTGCGGCCGTCATGCGCCTGACCTGGCGATTTTTCCCCTCTCCAATGGTGATAGACACCCAGGAAACAGGAATATTTTGCCGAAAGCGAATTGGCGGATTACGCTCAGGAAGTGCAGGCTCATCAATGGGTGAAACCTTTGCCGGATGTGTTAAATGCTTTTTTCCACTGATCGAAATTTGCACACCTTCACTAAGTTTTTGGCATGCTTCTTCGTTAATGATTCCCTCAACCTGGGCATAATAGATTTTTGAATGCTTGTTTTTTGGATCTAAGACTTTGGTTTTGAGAAAATTATCATTGGTAAGAAGCAAAAGTCCTTCACTATCAGCATCAAGCCTTCCTACGGGATAAATGTCTTTGGAAAATTCAAAATTAAGATCCGCAAGCGTCGGGTGGTCCCCTTCACGCGTAAATTGTGAAAGCATTCCGAAAGGCTTGTAAATGAAGAAGTAACGAAACAAGTTGATTGATTTTAAACTAGCAGCACTGGCTTATTTTAGAAGCGCAGCAGGATTCAGAGAAAAGCCTGGCAGAACGTCCTCGCCGGAGAGTGTCACATTCAATGTGTCATGAACAAAAACGGACTTATCTGCGCGGTAAATGTGGATTTTATTGTCAAACCGGTCGATCAGCCAGCCAAGCTGTGTGCCATTGTCTATGAATTCTCTCATTTTATCCTGCAGATAACCCAGCCCGTCGGACTTGGAACGGATTTCGATTACGAAATCAGGGCAAACATGGCCAAAAGTTTCTTGCTGATCTTCGGAAAGTGCATCCCATTTCTCGCTTATCACGAATGAAACATCCGGTGATCTAACTGCGCCATTAGGAAGTGTGAAACCTGCTGACGAATCGAAAACCTCGCCTAATTGATTTTCTTTGTTCCAGATTACCAACTCTGCTGTAACTTTAGAATTGAATCCTCCTGTAAATAATCCCGTTGGAGACATAAGTATAATATTTCCTTGCGAGTCCCTTTCGAACTCTAGTGTGTCATTCATTTGGCAAAACTGGAAGAACTCCTCTTCACTCATCAGGTCCCCCATCTTCATTGTTACCGGCATTGGCATATCCATAACGCTTTTGTTTGAATCTCGCTTTAATCAAAAATACGAAATTTATGAATCGGTCCGTGAATATGGCGATTCAATTTCTAACCACACCGGACAATGATCCGAATGGACGGCGTCATTTATTTGCCGGCTAGAAACGATGCGATCTTTGATGGTGTCGGCTACGGAAATGTAGTCGATGCGCCAGCCTTTATTGTTTCCGCGTGCGCCGGCGCGATAAGTCCACCAGGAATATTCTCTTAACTCAGGATTTTTAAAACGAAATGCATCCGTGTAACCATTGCCAAACCACTTGGTCATCCATTCTCTCTCCTCAGGCAAAAAACCCGACATCTTTTTGTTCCGGACCGGATCGTGAATGTCAATTTCAGTGTGCGCAATGTTATAGTCTCCACAAATAATCAAGTTGGGACGCTCTTTTCTCAATTCATTAACCCAATCAAAAAAATCACTTAAAAACTGGATTTTGACTCCCTGGCGGATTTCTCCGCTCGTGCCTGACGGGAAATAGCAATTCAGCACAGTTATGTCGCCGAAATCCGCCCGCAAGATTCGCCCTTCTGCATCGTAAGCTGGAATCTCGCAACCTGCGGAAACCTTGTCGGGTTTGATTTTGGAAAACATGGCCACGCCGCTGTAACCTTTCTTTTCCGCAGCATGCCAGCCTATTAATTCGAAACCCAAAGCTTCCAAACCGGAAAAATCCACAACATCAGGCGTTGCTTTCACTTCCTGAAAACACAAAACATCAACCGGAATCGTCTGTAACCATTCGACCAGCCCATTGCGTATGGCAGCCCGGATGCCATTCAGATTGTATGTTAGGATTCGCATTGCTTAAAGAGCTGGATTTTTGTTATTTGATAGAAAGACGCTTCGCCCGGTGAAGGAAGATTTCCAATTTCCCAAAACATCCTTTTTCAGCATCCAAACCTCAAATAAACCAGCCGGAAGCTTCGAGCGATAAAGCGAATATTGATAATTGGAGCCATAATAAGCATGCGTTTTCAAGAAATCTGACGGAGCATTGGGAACAGGCAATGCGGGCAGCAGAAGCGTATGCTTATCAGATGCGAGCACAAAATAAATTGGATTTTCCCTTTTAACATCCTGAGCCTCAAACCGCAAAAACTTGGATGGAATGTTATTCACATCATTTATATAAGTGACTTTAACATTCATTTTTCCAGAAAAACGGTCCGACTTGCTGCCTGTCTGCGTAAGCAAACTTTGGTAAGGCGGCAATGCTTTGTATTGGTCAAAATCAACAAGATTGTTTCTCCTTAACGTGTCGATCAGATTACGCATTCGGGTCGGGTGGTTCCAAAAAGGAATGTCGCCGAAGTTATCTCCTGTGGTAAGAAATGTTTTGTGATTTTCCCAATAAAAACTGTCAATAACAAGGTCTTCATGGAACTTACGGATGCTGGCAAGGGACAAATAATAGCTTACAAAATGAAGCGCCAGAAAGCTGAATAATGCCAAAATCGCCAAAATGCGTCTGACGTGTTTGAAGTTTTTGGCCAAAATAATTACACAAACGTAAACCGTTGCCAGCAACGCCACGCCAAAAATCATGTAACGCCTAGAAAAAATATTCCCGCCATACATAATGTAAGTGCTTATCGGCCTGCTGATTACAAACATAGCGCCGGTGCCCAATGCAAACATCATTGCACCCCACAAAAACCAATCACTCCATACTGGCTTCCGCTTTACAAAAAGCTTCAAAACCCAAACGCAGAAAACAACGCTAATGGCTGCGCCTAGCAAAACACAAGCAACCAGGTCAGGGTAAAACGCGGGATAAAGCGGGTGTAATGTGTCCATATACAACACATTCCCCCAAAAAGCAAAGACGAAAATGAGATTGAATATCGGATGTGGCCAAACTGAGCCAGTGTGTGATGGAATGACCTGATAATCGTACAGGAAGTAAAAAATAAGGACGACTGCTGCTATTGCGAGCCACAAAAACAACAATTTGAAACGCTTTTGCAATGCCAATATCAGCACACCAATGATCCAGACCAAAATGCCGCTGCCACTTGTGAATGTGGTCAGTAAAGCTGCAACTATTCCTAAAACATTGCCTTTCTGATCATTCCGCCCCATTCCATAGGCGGTGAGGAAGGCGAAGAAAATAAGCGGTGTGTTCTGAATTGCGGCAATGCCCCAAATCGCGTTTTCAAAATAAACGAGATTGAAAAGCACATATGGGACCGGAATGAAATAATACCAGGAAATCTGCTCCTTTTTGAATGACAGGAACAGCAAATAACAAATGCCCAGCATAAATAAATTGCCGAGCAAGATCTGGGTTTTGATATTTACAGTCCCCGTAAAGAAATACATGATCAGCATCACAGTCCGCTCAAAGCCAAAGCGATGCTGATTAACCTGTTCAAACAGGACTTCGATCTTGGCCGTAAAACCGTCGGCAATGTGGAAATTGTGGATCGTTTCGAGCAGATTGAAATCGTCCGTGAATGGGATGTTCAGCGTGTACGATTCCAGAATGAGATAAAAATAGACAACCGGGATCAGGATCAATGCAATCCCCGACAATTTTCTCAGAACAATCAGTTTTCCCGAAAACCATGTTATGCCAAAGATGCATAACACAATGAGAATGAGACTGAAATATTTAAAAAGATAAGGGTTGTCTACAAGTATCTTCAAAACAATGCTTTTTAGTTTGAATTAGCGTGACCCGGTCAACGTGACCCGGTCAACGTGACCCCGTCACCATTTTACTTGTGATTTCCTTTTCGAAAGTGATGTAGCCTGGATAATTAACTTGCTTTCCTGCCAGGTCAAGCGTTGGTTTGATTTTCACCATGAATTTTGCAGGCTTTGCATCAGACCGGCCTGTAAGTGCCAAAACCATATTGACAAATTCATCACGCGTTTTATCATTGGAAAGCAACTGATATGCATTGGTATTCAAACGCACAGGCACACGCGTGGGCGAAGTTCCTGGCAACACTTCGATCAATTGACTCAGAAAACCGCTGAAAATCTCATTATTAGTCAGCAAAACCTTGTATTCCAATTGGTTAATAGCGGCTCTCTTCTTGGTCGGATTCGTAATGTCAATGTTAACCCGAAGATCCAACGGCACGTTTTTTCTCAAAAGTCCCATTGCAAGTCCAGGATATTTGGCCAGATCAAAATCGCTGAAACTGCGTAGATTTTTAAATTCACGAATGTCAATTCCGGCAAGATAAACACTGTCAACGGACGCAATGTCATATTTACAATCCCCGAAGGTTTTCGCATCGGCAACTTGGCGCCCAACACCGCAGCTCGACAGCGCTCCGGCTATAATCATGATCACAACGATCCAAATGTTCTTTTTCATTCTAAAATTATTTTTCGCAAGTTAAACAGTAGGTATCACAACGCATGCACCGCTCCCCGATTATTCCTTTACAGCTATATTTTTTTGCACGCATTGGGCCAAGCGTCTACATTTGCAAACATTAAAGGAAAAACAAACGACAATTATGGCGAGCTGGTATTTAGGGAAAATTCGGTATCAAAAAGAGGACGAGGCAGGAAGTCTGAAGACAATTAATGAGGTTTATTTGGTTGACGCCGTTTCTTATACTGAGTCTGAGGCAAGACTTTACAAACAAATTGTAACGGGAGCCAGTGATTTTAGTGTGACCAGCATTACGCGCATGCGCCTTGCGGATCTTTTTGCATTCGAAGAAGGTGAACAGTGGTTTAAGGCAAAAGTCATCTATTTTTCGGTGGACGAAAAAAGTGGCAAGGAAAAGAAAATCGTGAATTACATGCTTGTAAATGCTGACGGCATTCAGCAGGCATTGGACAGGATCAACGAAAGCATGCGCAACTTCCTGATTCCATACGAAACAACGGACATTACATTGACGCCAATTCTCGATGTGTTTCCATACACCGCGGAGGAAGATGAGCAGGAAATTCCGGCTAATATGCGGCCACTTTCGGAGGTTAAGGCTGAACGTGCAGAAGCTGAGGCCGTTACTGAATAAAAACATTGCCGGCCTTTTCCAGGGCCGGCTATATTTTTATTCTGTTTTAAACTCAGGATATGTCTTCGTCTGCACTGTTTGGGGATCTTTCCCAAAGCTTTTCAGTTTCAAAATGGTGTCCTTTGAATTAATTTCACTGATCAGCTGATTCGGTTCCAGGACATGCATGAAGTCAAAAGAAACGGGCATGGCAACCGCACTTTCTACAAACTCCAAACCATAAAGCGGATAAACGCTGAATGGTGTCTTAGTCAGCCAAACCTTGTCTTTACTTTCAGAAGTGGCATAACTCACGTCATATTCTGAACTTTCAAAACCGAACTCATCGCGCTTATTGCCAGTCGGCGCCCAGTATGTGGCAAAATCTTCTTTCGCCTGCGCTTTTGTATCCGGCCCGGGCTTCAATGCGCCCACAGCTTCTACAATTTTGATTTTTTTGCCATTGTCATCTGATCCGCAGAAAATGTACTTTCCGTCCGGAAAGCCGATTACAAAATCAAAATCTTTGCCGCCTTTGCCGAAACTGCTTTCCTTTTTAAAGCACATTCCACCGCTAACCGGGTCGAGATAAATGGTGATGGTGCCTTTCGTCTGCTCAGCCTTATTTTCGTAATCAAAAACCATTGAATGGCTGAAATAATATTGGCCTTGCGCCGGCCTCCATTGGGCAGCACGCTGTTTATCCGCCTGAATTTTCTTGGTGGCTTGTGCGAATAATGGTGCATTTACCGACAGAATGGAAAGCGTTATCAGAAATTGAATGAAGTGTTTTTTCATATCGAATTGGTTAAATCGGGTGCAATCTAGAAATAGCGTTTTAAAAAACCACGCCGTGCCAATTAAAAGGAACATTGTAAATTGCGGCGCATTTATACTTTCGCATGAATTTTATCTTTGAGAAAAAGACGATCCTTTTGCAAGACGGACGTCGCGCCTATTTTTCATCAGACTATCATCTTGGCGTTCCTTCCGCACCACAAAGCCGTGAGCGTGAAAAGCTTATCGTAAGCTGGCTCAATGCAATTGAACACGACGCGCAGGTTATTTTTCTGGTCGGTGATATTTTCGATTTTTGGTTTGAATACAATCGGGCGATTCCGAAAGGCTTTGTGCGGCTGCTGGGAAAGCTAGCTGAGCTTTCGGACAAGGGAATTGAGATAATAATTTTTACAGGAAACCACGATATGTGGATGTCCGGCTATTTGACGGACGAGATCGGAGCGCCTATTTTCCGCAATCCGGTGAGCTTCACATTCAATTCCAGTCAGGGATCAAAAACAATGCTGATCGGCCATGGCGACGGATTAGGGCCAGGAGACAGCACTTACAAGTTTCTGAAAAAAGTTTTTGAGAACCCTTTTTTTCAATCTGTTTTCCGGATTGTCCACCCCGATGTAGGCATGTGGATTGCGCAGGAATGGTCTAAAAGAAGCCGCATTGCTAATGTAAACAAAGGCGAAGAGCGGTTTATGGGTGAAGATCACGAATGGTTGCTGCAATATTGCCGCGAAGTGGAGCACGCGCAGCATCATGATTATTATGTTTTCGGCCACCGTCACCTTGTGCTGGATCTACCCGTCAATGCAGGAGCGCGTTACATTAATCTGGGTGAATGGGTCACGCAGCAGCATTATGCCGCATTTGACGGACAAAATATTACACTACAAAAGTTTACGAGAGGCGGACGTTAATTGCCGTTTTTCTTGATCTCATTATCCGGCATCGGCGGAATGAAATCCTGTTTCGTGATATTTTCACGCGGCGCCGCATTGAGGTCTTTTCTCCAATCTTTTTGTTTCAAATCCCCTTTCTTAACGGACTTGATAAAATTGGCCCAGGCAAATGGGTTAAGAAAAGGAAATGTGGTTGCAAAACCCTTATTAGCTGCTGACTCGCGTCCAAAAAGCAGCTGATCCATCGAATAACGATAATTGGTCTGTGCGTTATTGGGCACCTGTGCAGCCATTCTGTTAATGTAATCCGGGTCTGTGCTTCTTGCCAAAGCATCGCGATCTGCCTGATCAGGCAACTTCAATTCTAAGAATGCTTTTTTAAACTCCTCTTCGGTCGAATAAGGATAAATAGTTACGCCTGAAAGCGTTACAACATCTTCTCTTAACGCAACGATCGCGGAGTAAATGTCTGAATTGTAGCCTCTTGGAATGACGTGATATTGTTTTTTGAAACCAACATAACCGAAAACAATGCTATCACCTGGAAAAACCTTGATTGTAAAAGAACCATCGCTTCTGGATAATGTTCCGCGTCCAGCATTGACAATGAAAATCGTAGCGCCGGGCAGAATTTCCGTAGTCTTTCCGCCAACAACCATTCCTGAAAAAACAATCGCACTTTGTTCACCTTGGGCAAATGTGTCGCGGGCGCCAGTAACAGCTGCAAGCATCAATAAAAATATAAAAAGACTCCGTATCATTCGTTCCGAATTGTTATTCCAAATCAATGTTAAACCAAATGCATTTGTAAAATCAAACCAAAAATATTTACTCCTGATTTACAAACGACCTATTTTCCAGGGCATTGCCCTTTTTGCCGACTAATGCCGACAGCTCAGGAAAAGAGCTTTAAAAAAGTAACGATAAACGGAGCGGAAAGAAGCAAACCGTCAAACCGGTCTAAAAATCCACCGTGACCCGGAATACTGCTTCCAGAGTCTTTGATGGCAATGCTCCGTTTGAAAAGCGACTCCACGAGATCCCCATAAGTGCCTACAACCACGATAATCGCTCCAATGCAATACCATTTCCAGGGTTCGAAGGTACGGAAATAATAACCGAGCACAAACGCGATGAATGCTGCAAAGACTGCGCTCCCTATGGCGCCTTCCCACGATTTTTTGGGTGAAATGCGTTCAAAAAGCTTTCGTTTGCCAAATTTTGTCCCGGCAAAATAGCCGCCAATGTCCGAAGCCCAGAGCAGCAACAAACTCCCCAGCACGATTTCATAATTGTAGTTTCCCCCGCGCGTGGCCATCACAATGATCAATGCGAAAGGAAGCGCCACGTAAATGATCCCCAAAAACGTAAATCCAATGTTGGTAAATGGTTTCAGGTCATTCTTTTTATAAAGCTTGATGAAAAATATCATGGACAGCAGCGGACTGATAATGAAATAATTTTCGAACGGAACAAAGTTCTGTTCTATCAGATACGCAAGTAACATCATGACTGTGCCACAGAATGTTCCATAATATGTCAGCGGCTGATTTCCATCCAGACCCAGGAGCTTGTAAAATTCAAGCTGGGTGAGTGAACTTATGGTGCAGAAAAGTATGAGGAAAGTCACTTCACTGTAAAGAATGCAACTAATGATCACAAAAACCCCCGCCAATGCGGTGACAGTTCTTTGCTGTAAATTACTCAGATTCTTTAAGCGCTGATTCATTCGTTATTATTGTTTGGGCCTTGGAAAGGTCACTTGCCAGGACATGCACCTCGTACGCCCCGAAAACCGGATAATTGCTGTCTTTCTTATCAATAATGACGGCTGCAATCCCGTTTTGCTCTAATATTTCACGGGCAATTTCTGCACGGATAATTTGTCCGCTCTGAAATGCCTTAGCCCAATTCTCAGCCATACTCTTTTTTTGAATTATAAAATTAAAACTCGTTGTCCGTCAACACAGCGTGACGCTTCGTTTCTCCTGCTTTCCAAATAGAAAATAACATGCCCGATGTAACCAGCAAAGAAGAAAGCACCAGCATTACCGGCATCGATTTCGTTTCTTCAATATCGATATTGACAACGCCAATGTTGTTCAAATACATCATAACAAGCACAAAACCATTGTTTACAAAGTGTGCGAGAATGGCAACCCATAAATTTCCGGTCCAGTAATACAAATAACCGAATAATGCGCCAAGCAGCATGCGGGGAAGGAAACCATAAAATTGAAAATGGATCGCGCTAAAAATGGCTGCGGCGACCCAAATCCCAAGATGGTAATTTTGCCATGCGCTAACAAGTTTTCGCTGTATAATTCCTCTAAAAAGCACTTCTTCACCCAATGCTGGCAGCAAAACGACGATTAGCAATGCAATGAGGAGCTGGCTGAATTGTTTATAGTTGGTCATGAAAGCCGTCATGACAGAAAGCTGATCCTCTTTGTCGCGCATCCACAATTCCAATGCAGAAAATGCTTCGGGAAGCTTCATGGCAGCGTTCCATTCGATGAATTTGCTATTGACGGGAATGGAAACCAAAACAAGCAAAACAGCTAGAAGCCAGATCCTAAACGCTGGTTTTTCGCGAAAATCAAATTCGCTGATCGATTTGCGTTCAACGTAAATCCAGAAAATCAGCGAAGGCAATAAATAGGAAAAGAAATGGACGGTCCCTTGAAGCAACATTAACGCATACCAGCCGTTTTTCACACCGACAGGATTGGTAATGAGCTGATTCAGGATTGTTGTAATGTTATCGGGATCGATTTTCATGTAGAGTGCAATCAACATCACCGCCAGAATATTGCCCACCGCCATGCCGATTAGCACAAAGCCGATCAAAACCAATAAACTGCCCCATAAGCCTGGCACTCGGGAAACAACCTGAATCGGGTTACTATTTTGCATAATTGGTGTAAATTTACAGTTAATTATGAATTTAAAAATAAGATTACGGGGCCTCCCTTAATGAAATGGTAAAAATAGGAAACATAACGCTGGGCGATTTCCCGCTCCTTTTGGCACCCATGGAAGACGTGAGCGATCCTCCGTTTAGAGCGGTTTGCAAGGAGAATGGGGCAGATTTGATGTACACCGAATTTGTGTCGTCGGAAGGCCTTATCCGTGATGCGGCGAAAAGCGTGCAGAAGCTTGATATATTTGAATACGAGCGTCCTGTGGGCATTCAGCTTTTTGGCAGCGATGTGGAAACGATGGGATCTTGCGCCGAAATTGCTTCCCGCGTAAATCCCGATTTGATTGATATAAATTATGGTTGCCCGGTAAAAAATGTAGCTTGCCGTGGTGCAGGAGCTGCATTGTTGCAAGATGTCCCGAAAATGGTGCGTATGACTGAGGCAGTAATCAAGTCGACACATTTGCCGGTTACGGTTAAAACGCGGTTGGGCTGGGATGAAAGCACAAAGAATGTGCAGGAGGTTGCAGAGCGTTTGCAGGATATTGGCATTCAAGCGCTTTCTGTACATGGCCGCACGCGCGTGCAGATGTACAAAGGCTCGGCCGACTGGACATTGATCTCTAAAATCAAGGACAACCCGCGCATAACCATTCCAATCTTCGGAAACGGCGATGTAGATTCTCCCGAAAAAGCAGTGGAATATAAAAACAGGTTTGGCGTTGACGGCATCATGATCGGCCGTGCGACAATTGGCAATCCCTGGATATTTAATGAGATCAAACATTTTGTAAAAACGGGTGAAAAACTGGCGCCACCGACCATGGAACAGCGCGTGGCCGTTTGCCGAAAACATTTGGAGTTTTCAATTCGCTGGAAAGGCCCGGTGGCTGGGGTTTTTGAAATGCGCAGACATTACACCAATTATTTCAAAGGGTTAGACCACTTCAAACCATTCAGAATGCGGCTTGTTGAAGGAATGACTTTCGAGGAGCTGGACGGAATTTTGCAGGAGGTAATTCACGAATACAGCGAAGCCATATGCTAAAAGTAACTGTCTCCGCCAATCCCGCGATCGAGAATGCTGACGATGCCGCCAGCGATCAGTTTTTGATTACAAAAGAGAAAGGTCATTGGTCCATTGGCGGACAGCTTTTTGAGGGCGATATTGTGCCTGTCGCGAAGAATCACTTTCACGCCATTTGGCAAAATAAATCTTACAACATTGAATTGCTGGATTATAACGCAGCTGAAAAGACATTCCATTTGCTGATTAACGGCCAGCACTTTTATACCAAAGCAAAAGACGAGCTCGACTTGCTTCTGGAAGGAATGGGCCTCCAAAATAGCAGCAGCACCAAAATCAATAACGTAAAAGCACCTATGCCCGGACTGATCCAGTCCGTTGCTGTATCGGAAGGCGATACGATCAGCAAGGGCGACAATCTGCTCGTGCTGGTTGCCATGAAAATGGAAAATACGATCAAATCATCCGGAAACGGAATAGTTAAAACATTGAAAGTCTCCGCAGGACAAATCGTTGAAAAAAATCAGGTATTGTTGGAGTTTCAATAAATTACTTGTTAATCTTAACTTCCTACGCTTATTTTTACGGCCGAAAACACCTACATCA
This sequence comes from Dyadobacter sp. CY326, assembly GCF_021390515.1. GTDB lineage: Bacteria > Bacteroidota > Bacteroidia > Cytophagales > Spirosomataceae > Dyadobacter. The sequence goes on along the minus strand of NZ_JAJUXI010000006.1, from coordinate 305,369 downwards.
CAATCATGCCCGAACCAAAATATAAACGTTTACTACTGAAACTCAGCGGAGAAGCACTTAACGGCGGCGACAAAGGCCAGGTTATCGATTTCAATATTCTTGACAATTACGCAAGAGAAATCAAAAGAATTGCCGAAGTAGGCGTTCAAATTGCAATCGTCATTGGTGGTGGAAATATATTTCGGGGTGCATCGGTGGAAAAGTCGGGGATTGACCGTGTGCAGGGCGATCATATGGGCATGTTGGCAACGGTTATCAACGGCATGGCGATTCAAAGCTCTCTTGAAAAACATGGCATGAACACACGCCTGATGTCTGCGATCAAAATGGAACAGGTTTGTGAGCCTTTGATCCGCCGCAGGGCAATTCGTCACCTGGAAAAAGGACGCGTTGTGATCTTCGGTGCCGGAACAGGAAACCCATATTTTACAACAGATACAACAGCCGGACTTCGTGCCATTGAGTCCGAATCGGAGGTGGTTTTGAAAGGAACCCGCGTTGACGGCGTTTACACAGCCGATCCGGAAAAAGATCCGCTGGCAATAAAATACACGCAATTGACATTTGACGAAGCTTTGTCTAAAAACCTGAAAATCATGGATTTGACGGCTTTCACACTTTGCAAAGAGAATAATGTGCCGATCATTGTTTTCGATATGAACAAGCCGGGCAACCTGTTTGACCTTGTTATGGGTGAAAAAGTTGGCACTTTGATATCTAACTAGCAGTAATACAATATCTTACTACAAACTAATGGAAGAAATAGAATTATATCTGGATGATGCCAAAGACACCATGGAGGGCGCCATCAAACACCTTATCATTGAGTTAGGTAAAATACGTGCTGGAAAAGCATCACCGCAAATGCTCGAAGGCCTTCAGATTGATTATTACGGCTCGATGACGCCTTTGCAGAACGTGGCAACAATTAACACGCCCGACGCAAGGACTATCGCAATCAGACCATTTGAAAAAAAGATCATTAACGAGATTGAAAAGGCGATCCGCAATGGTAATCTGGGTTTTGCGCCTTCCAATGATGGCGAAATGATCCGCATTTCGGTTCCGCCATTGAACGAGGAACGCAGACGGGAGCTCGTTAAGCGTGCTAAAAATGAAATTGAAACCGCAAAGATCAACATTCGCAACATTCGTCAGGATGCTAATAATTCTCTGCGTAAATTAACAAAAGAAGGCGTTGCTGAGGACTTAATCAAACTAAGCGAAGATCGCGTTCAGAAACTGACTGACGGCTTTATCTCGAAAGTGGAGCAGGTTTTCAATGCGAAGGAAAAAGAAATTATGGAGGTTTAGCATTTGCCAAAACTTCAATGTTATGCAATAAAAAATCCCGCAAAGCGGGATTTTTTATTGATATGCTATTTTGTTTCACTGAAACTTTCGAAGCCTCTGTGGTTTGACTCTTCGTACAACCTTTCTTTTGGCAAGTTGCGGAAGTAATCGTAAGTGATCCGAAGGCCTTCTTCACGCGAAACTTTCGGCTCCCAGCCTAATATTTCTCTCGCCAATGTAATGTCCGGCTGACGCTGTTTTGGATCGTCTTGTGGAAGTGGCTGATAAATTACTTTCTGATCTGTTCCTGTCAATTTGATAATTTCTTCGGCAAACTCACCAATGGTGATTTCAGAAGGGTTACCAATGTTAACCGGCAAAGCATAATCGCTCATTAATAAGCGGTAAATTCCTTCAACCAGGTCATCAACATAACAAAACGCACGTGTCTGCGAACCGTCACCGAATACGGTAATGTCTTCACCTCTAAGCGCTTGTCCAATGAATGCTGGCAACACACGTCCATCATTGAGGCGCATTCTGGGACCGTAAGTGTTAAAGATCCTTACAATGCGCGTTTCCAGTTCGTGATAACGGTGGTAAGCCATTGTAATCGCTTCCTGGTAACGTTTTGCTTCATCATAGCAACCGCGCGGCCCGATCGGGTTCACGTGGCCCCAGTAATCTTCCGTTTGCGGATGCACCAATGGATCACCATAAACCTCAGATGTAGAAGCAATTATAAAACGTGCTTTTTTCACGCGGGCAAGGCCAAGCAAATTGTGCGTTCCCATTGCGCCCACTTTCAGCGTCTGAATAGGGATTTTCAAATAATCAATCGGGCTTGCAGGCGATGCAAAGTGCATGATATAATCCAGGTCACCAGGCACATGGACGAATTTCGTCACATCGTGGTGATTGAATTCAAAGTTGGGATCAGGCATCAAATGCTCGATGTTCCGCATATCGCCAGTAATCAGGTTGTCCATCCCGATCACGTACATGCCTTCTTTCAGAAAACGCTCGCAAAGGTGGGAACCCAAAAAGCCCGCTGCTCCGGTTATTAATACACGTTTCATTTAAAAATGAGATAGTTTATATGTTAGTATTTGGCTTCCTCAGGCTGGAATCACTTTTTCTCTTCCAATGCTGTAATAGGTGTAACCCATTTCACGCATTTGTTCCAGTTCATAGAGGTTTCTTCCGTCAAAAACTACTTTGTTTTTAAGCAGCTTACCCATTTTTTCAAATTCAGGCGTGCGGAACTGAGGCCATTCCGTGAAGATCATTAAAGCATCGGCGTCGTCCAAAGCTGCATAAGGCGTGTGGCAGAAAGTAACTTTATCTCCCAAAATTCCTTTCACATTGTTCATTGCTTCCGGATCATAAACCGTAACGCGCGCACCTGCTTCAAGCAATGCATTGATATTTTCCAAAGCCGGTGCTTCGCGAATATCATCTGTATAAGGTTTGAAAGCCAAGCCCCAGACTGCAATGGTTTTATCTTTCAAACTTCCGCCAAAATAGTTATCAACCATCGGCAAAAGCTTTTTCTTCTGATCATCATTCACATCCATAACAGATTGCAGGATGCGGAAATCGTAGTCGTAATCTTTTGAAGTTTTCGCAAGCGCCTGAACGTCTTTTGGAAAACAGCTTCCACCGTAACCAATTCCAGCGAATAGGAAGCGTTTTCCTATGCGGCTGTCCGTTCCTATTCCGCGACGAATGTCATCCACATTAGCGCCTACTTTTTCACAAAGGTTGGCGATCTCGTTCATGAAGGTAATTTTCATGGCAAGGAATGAATTGGCAGCATATTTGGTCATTTCAGCAGAACGCTCGTCCATGAAAATAACCGGATTCCCTTGTCTCACCAACGGAGCATACAATTTCTCCATCGCTTTCTTTGCCTTTTCAGACGAAGTTCCAACCACAACGCGGTCAGGCTTCATGAAGTCTTCAACGGCAACACCTTCTCTTAAAAATTCAGGGTTTGAAACAACGTCGAATTCAACTTTGGCATTGGCTGCAATGGCTGCATGCACCTTTTCGGCGGTTCCAACAGGCACTGTGCTTTTATCGATGATCACCGCGTATTTATCAAGAATATGACCCAAATCATCGGCCACTTTCAGGATATACTTCAAATCCGCAGATCCGTCTTCTCCCGGAGGCGTAGGAAGTGCAAGGAATATTACCTCAGCATCTTTGATGCCTTCTGCGAGATTCGTTGTAAATAACAACCTTCCCTCAGCAACGTTACGATCAAAAAGAACGTCCAGCCCTGGTTCATAAATTGGGATCTCCCCTTTTTGCAAACGTTCGACTTTTTTAACATCAATGTCAACGCAGATTACCTGGTTGCCCGTTTCGGCAAAACATGTTCCGGTAACCAAACCAACGTAACCTGTTCCTACAACTGCAATTTTCATAAAAATGTGATAATTATTATATAGCTGTTACGACACTTATTAATTAACCTCAAAATATTGTATTAAACCAAGTCTAAAAAAGTCGGCTCAATGCAAAAGTAATTTTTTTAAGTGAATCTTCACCGCATGATATAGGATTTGTTCGTTTACGGATGGGGAAAAGTTTCCAATTCTTGCTAACATTGAGCAACATAAATATAATCATCAACAAATATGAATTCCGTAAATCACGATATAATTGAAAGTCAGCGGGAACAAACGTGTAACATGATACGTGAAACCGTCAGCGACTTTGCAGCAATCCATATCCGACCCTACATCAGGACGTGGGATGAGGCGCAACATTTTCCTAAAACCCTGTTTCACAGCATGGGAGAATTGGGCTTAATGGGCATGATTGTGCCCGAGGAATATGGCGGTTCAGGATTAGGATATAAAGAATATGTCACTGCCATCATAGCGCTTTCCAAAACCGACCCTTCTATTGGCTTGTCCATCGCTGCGCACAATTCGTTATGTACGAATCACATTCTGATGTTCGGCAATGAAAGTCAGAAACGGACTTATCTTCCCAAGCTTGCTTCGGGCCAGCACGTGGGCGCATGGGGCCTTACCGAACCAAATACAGGTTCAGATGCTGGCAATATGCAGACAGTTGCTGTGCGTGACGGCGACGACTGGATAATCAATGGCACTAAGAATTTTATCACCAATGGAAAAACCGGCGACGTTGCCGTAATCATTACCCGAACCGGCGAGCCGGGCGACAAGCACGGGGCCACCGCATTCATCATTGAACAAGGAACCGCAGGATTTGCATCAGGGCGGAAAGAAGATAAGCTGGGCATGCGTGCTTCCGAGACGGTTGAATTGATTTTTCAGGATTGCCGCATCTCTGACAGTCAGCGCCTTGGTGAAATTGGCGATGGTTTTGTGCAGTCATTAAAAGTGCTGGACGGAGGCCGAATTTCCATTGCAGCATTGGGTGTTGGCACTGCACTCGGTGCGTATGAAGCTGCGCTTGCTTACTCGAAAGAACGCAGGCAATTTGGCAAGCGCATCTGTGATTTTCAGGCGATTGCATTCAAGCTGGCAGACATGTACACGGACGTTCAGGCTTCAACTTTACTCACTTTTCATGCCGCTGCATTGAAGGACGCCGGACAAAAAGTGTCCCTAGCGAGCTCCGTTGCCAAATATCACGCTTCCGAAACCGCAGTAAGAGTTGCGAACGAAGCAGTTCAGATCTTTGGCGGATATGGTTTTGTAAAGGACTATCCGGCCGAAAAATTTTACCGAGACAGCAAACTTTGCACCATTGGAGAAGGAACCAGCGAAATTCAAAAATTGGTTATTTCAAAAGAAATCTTGAAAGAATAATATTCTTTCGACCATCCATCCCAGTCTTAAACCGACGAGCAAGTTTCCACCTTACCGACCTTGATTCGAATAGGAAGGGAGTCCTGTTATGGTTATTTTCGCAATAGACCATAACCTGACTCAATATGACTCCACTGGTAATATTATTAGTTCTCGTCGTTTTTACGATTCTGATGACCGTCAAGGTGATCCCGCAGCAAACCGCGTATATCATGGAGCGGCTTGGCAAATTTTACGCAGTCCTTCAACCCGGCATCAACTTCATCATTCCCTTTTTTGACCGCATTGCCTACAAATACACACTCAAAGAAACGGCCATTGACATTCCAGAACAGATATGCATTACGCGCGATAACGTGCAGGTGCGGATGGACGGCGTTATTTTCATACAGGTTATTGATCCAAAAAAAGCTGCATATGGCATCGCCGACTACACATTTGCTGTCATTCAGCTTGCACAGACGACCATGCGAAGCGAAATCGGAAAATTGGATCTTGACAAAACATTTGAAGAACGCATGACCATTAACCGCGCAGTGGTGGAATCCATTGACGAAGCTGCGACGGGCTGGGGCGTTAAAGTTTTGCGTTACGAGATCAAAAATATTACTCCGCCGCAAAGCGTTTTGATCGCTATGGAAAAACAAATGCAGGCGGAACGTGAAAGAAGGGCTGTAATCCTGCAATCGGACGGTGAAAAGCAGGCAGCTATCAATGTCGCAGAAGGTCAGAAACAGAAAGTGGTTTTAGAATCAGAAGGTCTGAGATTAAGGCAAATCAATGAAGCCGAGGGAGAGGCGGCGGCCTTGCGTTCTGTGGCAGAAGCAACGGCAGATAGTATCAAACTGGTGGCTCAGGCCATTCAAATGGAGGGCGGTGTTGAGGCGGTCCAGCTCAAAGTCGCCGAGAATTATGTGGAACAATTTGGCAAGTTAGCCAAAGCTGGAAACACATTAATCATTCCCGCTAACCTAGCTGACGTGGGCTCGCTGATAGCCACTGCACTTACTGTTGTTAAATCCGAACCGAAAAAATAGCATGGATTTATCATTGCCTCAAATATGGCTTATCGTCGGCCTGATCATGCTGATTGCGGAGTTGGTTAGTGTTTTACTCGTCTTCGTATTCTTTGCAATTGGCGCTTTGTTCACTTCATTATTGGCGGCGCTCGGGCTGCTTACGAGCACCGAAAGTCAGATCATTGCATTTTCCGTGATTTCACTCGTGGCAATGCTCGTTTTACGGAAGCACGCACGACGCCTGCTCGACCGCAAAGGCGCTTCGGAATACAACGAGTTTGTCGGCGAGACCGCCATGGTGATCAAGGACATTCCGGCCGAGGGCGAAGGCAAGATTTATTACCGCGGCGCCGAATGGAAGGCAAATTCAGTCAATCACACATTAATAGCGGCTGGAAGCAAGGTTGTTATCAAGAAAGCAGACGGCATCCTTTTGATCGTAGAAGAATCCTGAATTTTGACATAAAAAGACGCTGCAACATTGAAGGAAACCTTACAATATTGCAGCGTCTTTTGTTATTCAGATCCTTATTTTTTCAATGCTTCCTCAACCGGATTGCCAATGTTTCCGCTGGCAGGCAAAATGTGCAGCAGTGAAGCAATCGTAGACGCAATGTCCGAAACCGAAGTCCGGCGCAATGTTTCTCCCTTGTTAATCCCCCACCCAAACATTACAAATGGAACATGCGTGTCATAATTGTAAGGCGTGCCGTGCGAGGTTCCCGTCGATGCACCATATAACCAGCCTGGCTCGGTGATAATCTGGATATCGCCGCTACGCTTGACATTCACATTGTTTTTAAATTGTTCCAGTTGGTAACTGTTCAAAGGCGCTTTCCCGAGATCGGTCAGGTTCAGCACATCGGCGATGCCGGGCACTTTTAACAATGATTCACGAACGACTTCTGTTGCGGCAGCAACAGTGATTTTCTTTTTTTGCAAAAGGGCGTGATCAAAATAAAGCTGGTTATTTTCCCTGCTAAGCACATATTTATCCTTTCCAAAAGCATCTTCCAATGCTTTATCAGTCGCCGCGTCTACCACCCGACGATCCAACAGACCGGACGGAAGCTTGTTAGCAGCCGCAAAGCCCGGCACATCTACAACGCCATGATCCGCAGTCAGGAAAACAGTGTATTCCCCTTTTCCCACCCATCCGTCCAGGAAATTAAAAAGCTCCGCAAATTCTCTGTCTAGTTTCAAAAAGTCATCCTGCTGTTCCACCGCGTTAGGTCCTACCCGGTGGCCGATCCGGTCTGGTGAAGAAAAACTGATGGCCAAAAAGTCCGTGTCCTTACCTTTGCCCAAGTTTTCACCTTTGATCGCTTCAATCGCCATTTCCTTTGTAATCGTGTTTCCCCAGGGCGTGTCGGTTACAACACCAAATGCATCACCAGCTAAACCAGCCAGCTCATAAGGAAAAACAGGTCGCTTAGCGCCCGGAAGCTTGCCCTCCCAATTCACATCATCCGCTGAACTTTGCGTGTAAGCGTCCGCAGAAAGCAGTAATTGCCATCCTTTTTTCAAATATTCTGAAGGCATTTTCTTGGCATTGTAATCGTTCACCCACTGCGGCAGATCCTCCATATAATAAGTGCTCGTAACCCAGTTTCCCGTTTTGGAATCAAACCAATATGAAGCATTCGCCGTGTGACCAGCCGGCAAAATTGATCCCCTGTCCTTAATGGCAATGCCAATCGTCTTGTTACGGAAGTTGGTTGCAATGCGAAGCTGATCCGTAACTGTGCTGGTGAGCAGGTTTTTTGGAGACATTTTCCCAACCGTCGGATTATTGCTTCCTACCGTTGCCACCGTGCTGTCCTCCACGCAATAAACGCCCTGTTTCGTGATTGGATCAAACCATTCATTGCCAACAATTCCATTGATCGCGGGAACGGAACCCGTGTAAGCAGAAGCGTGGCCAGCTGCGGTGACAGTTAATGCGTAGTTATAATGGTTGTTTCTACAATTGAAACCCTCATTCATCATGCGTTTGAAGCCGCCTTCTGTATACTGGTCGTAATAGCGATATAAATAGTCGTAACGCATCTGGTCAACAACGATCCCAACCACAAGTTTGGGACGTGCCAGAGCGCTGGGTTTGGAAGCAAGCTTTTTGTTTGTTTGGGCAAATGCCGAAACGGAAAGCAAAACAAAGAACGCCTTTAAGCAAATTTTTCTCACGGTTCAGGTTTATGGTTTGATAAAAAAACCTTGCAGATAAATCGTCTGCAAGGCGTAAAATGCTAGATTATTTTTTCAACGCTTCTTCAACTGCATTGCCCACATTCCCGCTCGGAGGCAAAATGTGAAGCAATGAAGCAATCGTGGGCGCAATGTCGGCAATGGTGGTGCGGCGCAATGTCTCTCCCTTATTTACACCCCACCCATAAAGCAAAAATGGAACGTGCGTGTCATAATTGTAAGGCGTGCCATGATCGGTTCCGGTGGCGTAAGATGCTGCAAACCAACCAGGTTGCACAACCAGCTGAATGTCGCCGCTACGCTTTGCGTTGATGTTGTTTTTATACATTTCCAATTGATATGTATTCAAAGGCGCGCGACCAATGTCCGTGAGATTAAGCACATCCGCAACGCCTTCTACGGGCAGCAAAGCCGTGCGCAACACTTCGTAAACTTGCGAAACGGTCACTTTCTTTTCCTTCAAAAGCTTTTTGTTCAGATAAAGCTGATAGTTTTCAAAAGCCGAAATGTATTCTCCTTCCCCATATGCATCATTCAAAGCTTTCACGACCGTGCGCGTAAGTGCAGTCGGGCTCATCAGGCCAGCAGGCAATTTATGGTCTTTCCAAAAAGCGGGCACATCCATTGCGCCATGATCTGCTGTCAGAAAAACGGTGTAATTTCCTTTGCCGGTCCATGTGTCCAGGAAGTTGAACAAATCGGCAAACTCCATGTCCAGTTTCAAATAATTATCTTCTTGCTCAACGGAGTTTGGGCCAAATGCATGGCCAATGCGATCGGGCGTGGAAAAGCTTACAGCCAGGAAGTCCGTGTCAGTGCCTTTGCCCAAATTTTCACCTTTAATCGCCGCAATGGCCATATCCTTGGTCATTGTGTTTCCCCAGGGCGAAGTCGTGATCACCGTATAAGCGTCGCCAGCGGTTCCAATGAGCTCATGCGGAAAAACGGATTTGGCTTCACCTGAAATTTTCCCCTCCCAAATCACATCATCCGGCGTGCTTTGTGTGTATTCGGCAACGGGCAACAATGTTTTCCAGCCCATTTTGGAATATTCAGAAGGCATTTTTCGGTTATTGTAGGCCGTAACCCAGTCAGGCAGATCATTCCTGTAATAAGTGCTCGTCACGAAATTGCCTGTTTTTGCATCAAACCAATAAGCACCGTTTGCAGCGTGGCCGGCTGGAAGAATTGAAGCACGATCCTTGATGGCAACGCCAATGGTTTTTGAGCGGAAATTGGTTGCAATGCGCAATTGGTCGGTAACCGTGCTCGTCAGCAAATTCCTGGGCGACATTTTACCAACCGCTCCATTGTTACTTCCAACCGTCGCAACCGTGCTGTCGTCTGTGTAATAAACCGTTTTACCAACCTGACTGTCATACCAATCATTTCCAATAATCCCGTTCATCGCAGGCAGTGAACCTGTATAAATCGCCGAATGCCCTGCCGCCGTCACCGTTAATGCATAATGATAATGGTTATTTCGGCAGTTGAACCCTTCATTCATCAATCGTTTCAGGCCACCTTCTTTGTATTTGTCGTAATAGCGATACAAATAATCATAGCGCATTTGGTCCACCACAATTCCCACAACAAGCTTAGGACGTGCTAGTTTGCCCGGACTGGCTGCTGTTTTTGTTTTTGACTGACTAAAAACGGCTGGGCTGATTATGAGTCCCGCAATCAGGAATTTGAGGAACACGTTTGTTACCAATTTCATTTGGATGGCTATTGAAGGGATTATGTTTTCCTTGTATTTGAGGCAAAGATAAAAATGTACTGCTTTAAAAGAGAAAACCGGTCGCAATTTGCCACCGGTTTCACTGTTCCTTAACATTGAAAATTTATTTCTTTTCGCTTCCGCCCAGTGGCGCAGGCGCCGCCGCCGCCGGGGCACCTTTTTTGGCTTTTGCAAAGTCGCCTGCTTTGATGATAACAAGCTTATTATAATCAATGTGCTTGTTAAAAGCAGCCTTAATCTGCTCCGGCGTCAGGGATTCCACTTTTTTCTCAAAATCTGCATCCCATTGCATTGTCCGGTTCAGGTAAAGGTTGCTTGTCAAAGTGTTGGTCAGCGATGCGTCCTGCGACCGTCCCACTTGTCTCGACTGCAAATAACCCGATTTGGCGGCTTTCAACTCTTCTGCCGTAAATCCCTCTTTCATTGTTTTTTCAATCTCCTCCTTGAATGCAGCTTCCAGCTTTTCCGCATTTTGAGGCGCATAAATGGCGTAAGACATGAACGTTCCGTTTTTATCCAACGGACTTGCAGAGAATTGCGATCCGACGCCATAGCTTAATCCTTCCTTTTGGCGAATTCTGGTTGCCAAACGTGAGTTTAGGAAGCCGCCGCCTAACAGATAATTGCCGATCACCAAGGCTGGATAATCTGGATCTGTGTCCTGCAAAGGCATGTTTAATCCCGCCACGAACATTGCATTGGCCTTATCCGGCGTTTCCAGCATTTTGCTTTCCGGCTTTACAGCCACATATGGTGAGGCAATTCTCGTAAACGGTTTCGCACTCTTCCAGCCGCCGAATTCATCATTGATAATCTTCTGGATCACTGCTTTATCAAAGTCGCCCACAACCGTTGCAGATGCATTATTGGCACCATAAAAATCCTTGTGAAACTGCCTGATCTGATCAATGGTGGTCGCTTTAATGTTTTCCACATCTTCATCAAAAGTGCCCACGTAGCGAATGTCGCTCTTCGGATATGGCGTTACGATGCGGCGATATTGGTTGAATGCAATGGCTTGCGGTTCACTACGTTGCGATTCAATGCCAGCCAGTTCCTCTTGTTTCAGTTTTTCAAATTCCGTTTCATCAAATGCAGGCGTTTTCAAAGTTTCCGCAACGAGTTTCATCACCGCAGGAAGATTTTCTTTTGTTGTTTCAATGCTCGCACCGGCCTGATTAGCAGCACCAAAGAAGCTCACCCGCGCTTTCAGCTTATCGAGCTCGTCTTTCAACTGCTGCCTCGTGCGCGTTTTCGTTCCTTTATCCAACATGGAACCGGTCAGGTCCGAGATCGTGGCCTTGTTCATCAAGCTTTTTTCGTCTCCATAACGCAATGTAATGCGGGCTGCGACCACATTTCCCCTTGTCGTTTTCGGGAGCAATGCAGTCTCAATTGTGTTGGGCTTTTCAGTTCTCGTCGTGCGCGATTCAACATTCAATGGTGACGGATCAAATGCCTCACCTTCTGCCACAACGGCTTCTCCTTTATAGTTTTTTACCAATTCGGCTACATTAGGCGCTTCCGGAATTTCGGCTCTCACCGGATTCGATTCCGGCACGAATGTTCCCAATGTTCTGTTGGACGGCTTTAAATAATATTGTGCAACGCGAAAGACATCTTCCGGCGATACTTTGCGAATGTTGTCCCGGAAAAGGAAAGCCAGCCGCCAGTCCCCTGTCGCAATGGCTTCGCTTATGCTTAACCCAACGCGCTCGGAATTTCTGAATTCAAGATCCCAGTTTTTCAGAATGGTCGTTTTAGCGCGTTCAATGTCTTCAACAGATGGCTTCAATAATGCAGAAGAATCGAGCGTTGCGGTGAATGCTTTTTTTGCTTCGTCCAATGATTTTTCTTTCAAAACTTCGGCCCCGAAAAGCACGAAACCTGGATCATACAATTGGAAACTAGCACCGAATTCGGAAGAAGCTTTTTTCGTGTTTACCAGATTTTTATAAAGCCGGCTGTTTGGCTCTGCCGTCAAAAGCTCCGTTAACACTTCCATTGCCGGATAATCTGCGTGTGAGCCTGGCATAATGTGATAAGCCGCCATGATCATTTGCACATCGCCCGTTCTTTTCAATTCCACAAAACGCTCGCCGTCCTGCGTTGGCTCGGATGTGTAAGATTTGGGTAAAACACGTTCCGGCTTCGCTATTTTGCCAAAATAATCATTGATCAGCGCGAGCGTTTTTGCTTCGTCTATTTTTCCGGCAACGGTCAAAACAGCATTGTCCGGCTGATAATATTTTTTATAAAATGCCTGTAAATTGTCAATGGGCACTTTTTCAATGTCAGACCGGTTCCCAATGGTCGATTTTCCATAATTATGCCAAAGGAAAGAACCAGAAATTACACGCTCCATCAAAACCCGAAAAGGGCTATTTTCACCTGATTCAAATTCATTTCGAACGACGCTGAATTCGCTGTCCAGATCTTTTTTCGCAATAAAAGAATTGATCATCCGATCCGATTCCAAGTCCAGCGCCCATTTCAGATTTTCTTCTGTCGCCGAGAATGTTTCAAAATAATTGGTGCGGTCATACCAGGTTGTTCCGTTGGGTCTGGCGCCGTGTTCTGTTAGTTCCTGCGGAATGTTCGGGTGCTTGGGCGTGCCTTTGAACACCATATGTTCCAGCAAATGCGCCATCCCTGTCTCGCCATAACCTTCGTGACGTGAGCCTACGAGATAAGTCACATTCACCGTCACCGTGGGCTTAGAAGGGTCCGGAAACATGAGCACTTTCAAGCCATTTTCGAGATTATACTCGGTGATTCCTTCAACCGATGTAACCTTTTTAATGCCTTTGGGTAAATCTTGCGAAAACGCGGGAGCCGCAAGAAAGGAGGACAACAACACTCCATAAATGGCTTTGCTCCTGAATGCATTTTTTCTTTTAAATTTCATGACCATAGCGATATCGATAAGATGAGATTTACAATGCATGAAAATAGCTGAGAATATCGCATTTAGCAATGACTTACGGATAAATGGCAAAATAAAATCTTGCAACAAATGGCACCCGTTTTGCTGTATGGGCTTTTAGTTGCCCGACATATTTTTGTAGCCAGTAGGAATTCTGCAAGAAGAATAGCAGTTTTAGCCTATATGATTCAAACCAATTAAATGACACCAGTTAATAATGTAACCCGCCTCTTTTTGTTCTCCGCCATCCTGCTTTTGGCTGGCTGTTCTTCCGGCATTCCGATCTCGACAAATACAAAATATCCCATTGAGCTCTTGTATGATAATCAGCCGCTCGAACGTCCTTATTCGGAAATCGGCATTGTGGAAATAACGAGTGAGGATTCGCTTACGGCTCGGCAGACGCAGGATAAGCGCATGATGTATCGGGGCAATGATGCGAAGACGAAAGAATTATTGACCGCAAGATTGGTGATGAAAGCGCAGAAAATTGGCGCTGATGCCATTATTAATGTGAAATACAAATATTACACGAGCGTGAAAAGCGAGGGTTACATGCTCAGCGGTCTGGCTGTGCGTTACCGCGGCGAGTGAGCATTTTGTTTCCGGTCGAGTCTTGCTTGGTGGAATCTTGTGGGGCAGTTTGCAACTTAACGGCGGGTTTTGGCATGGCTGAAAAGCGATTGAAACTGTGTGTAAACTGCATGCTCACGCCTCCGGTTGTGAATGATGAGTTGAGAGAAAGTGAATTCTGCACATTGCGGTTATAGGCCTTCACCCGCACCGATCCACGGCTATTCAGCCAATATTCAAGCGTCCATTCTCCCAATAAACTGGCAGCATCATACGTGCTTGCGCCGGTTGTGCTCTGCGTTCCGTTGGTGAATCGGCCGTCCCGTGTGACGCGAAATCTGTCATTTAGAAAACGATAAGAAAACCGCAGTTGCAGGTTATTCAATGCATTTTGGTCAAGCGAAAGCCCCGAAACGCCTACTTCAAGATTTTCATTGATTCCCGAAGCCCAGCGACTGATTTGATTGGAAACAAGCTCACTAATGCTGCTTCCAACAAAATTTTGACTTCCCACTGCTGCCAGACTTGTTTCCGGAAGCAACTGATTGACAAGCAGCAAACTGCTCACCTGTCTGCTCAATTCCTGTTCGTCAGACTTCAATTTGTTTTGAAATGCCTCCAACTGTCCGCGATAACTGCTTAGCGAGGGATTATCGAGCACTTTCAGGTCGTATTTAATTTGAGGCGACATCAATTGTTCCGACAATGCGATGGTAACTTCCACCGGATAACGCCTCGAAAGCGCATCGCCGTTAGAACTGCCCACATTCGTATTGGGCAACACGCCGGCGAGGGAAACCATTTGCGTATAACCTGCTTTGACGTCCAACTGAGCGCCATAAGGATCTCCCGACCACACAATGCGACTGCCGGGCTTGATGTTGAATTTCTTATTGATGATATTTTGCAGTGTAAAATTATATTCTCCCCGCTCGATTTCGTAAGTGCCGGCCATTGTAAAATCGCCCTTTGTATCAATGTTCAGATTAAGCCTGCCGCTTCCGTTTCCGCGAATAATGTCACCCGTTTGTCTGTCAAAAATAATCTCGCAAGTCGCGTCGGGTGTGAGATTGAAATTAAAATCCATCTTAATGCCGCCTGCAACCTGATTTCTGGCCGTCGAATCTGTCGTTTTTGCAGTGCTGTCGACAGCGGGCATCTTGCTGACAAACTGAATGTAATCCTGCGTAGCCACTTCTGTCGCGCCGTCCAGTGGAATGTGGATTTTGGTGCCTTTGTTGCTTGTTACATTGGCTTCAATGTTCAGATTATCAATGGGGCCAAACACGGCAACGGGGCCGGTCACATAGGCCGTTCCGTAAAATGTGCTGTTATCGCGGGCCGTTGTGTTCAGGATTTTGAAATTGCGCAAATCCGCATTAAAGCCGAGTGAGAAATATTTGAATCCGTCATGAAAAACCCCTCCCCTTAGATTAGCCGTGTTTCCATCGGCGTCTGTAATGAGCATGTTATCGGACGTAATTTCACTTTCCGTAAAGTTGATTTTATCGCTAAAAGTAAAAATCGATTGCAGATAATCGAATTTCATTTGCCCTTTATCCACCATTAATGAACCTTCCAAAACCGGCGCATTGACCGCGCCTTTTATCAAAACAACGCCTTTCGCAGTGCCACTAATGTCAGAAACCAGTCCTTCTGCAAAAGGCTCCAAGGCTTTGAAATCGAAATTGTTGAATATCGCTCGCAGATTCAGGGTGTTACTGGTAAGCTTAGGCCGGTAAGCGCCGGTCAGATTGAAAACCCTTCTTGCATTTTTATTCAGTTGCGCATCAATTTCCAGCTCGCTGCTGCCCTGGTCCCAGTCACCGGTTCCTGATAAATTACCGAATTCATATTGCCCATAACCCAGACTTTCAATGTTGAAATTGGCATCGAGCACCACGCTGTTGTAAACGTCTTTCACCTTCGCGGAGCCATCCATAATACCCGCCAACTGCGTGTTCAATAGCGAGTTTAAGCTTGCGAGCCTGAAATTTTTAATGTCCAGCATCAATGATTTGTCCGGATCTGTTGATGCGGTTCCATTCACAAAAATCCGCTGTTTTCCGCTTACCAGTCCGAGATTGGACATGGTGACGTCTTTTCCAACGATCGAAATAAAACTCTCGGAAGGCACTGCCCATTCTTCTTCGAGCAGGTTTAACTGAGAGTTGTTAAAGTGAATGTCCAGACCGGCTGGCAAGAAACGTAGCTCACCAGCCAGATTTGCCTTATTTGTGCTGCTAACCTGGCGCAGCGCTCCGTTGAAATCAATGTGGTCTTTGTCCCAGGTTCCTTCAATTTCCAGCTTTTCCGTTGGCACCAGAACGCTCATTTTCTGCCTGTCCGAAGTCACCAGCACAGATGCGAGAACTTCGGCACTGTTGACAAATTTGGAAGTCGTGACATCCACTTCGGCATTCACAAACTCATTTGTGCCATATCGGACCGTGTCGGAAACTGCATTCAGCGTCAAGAATGCAGTGTTGTCCATTTTAAAGACGCCTTCCGCCTTTGCTCCCCTTGAAACGTAAACGTCCGGGCTCAAAAAAGCCAGGAATCGTGATAGATTTCTGGTTTCAACTGCGTAATCGATTTCATATCTGCGGTCGGCGGACTGAGCGACTTTTTTGGCATAATATTCAGCGCGACTGGCTTCATTTTCGAAGAAATAGAGCTTGTATTCCTCCAAAATGCGTGTAATGTCCTTGTAAGCAGCTGTGGGAAGGAAATTGCCATCCATGCTCGCCGTTAAAAATTCACTTTCCAGCTTTAAAATGCGGCGTTCGTCAATTTGCCTGGACGAAAACACGAGTGTATCCATAACCAGATTGCGCTCTTTATTCGCCATCAGCAAATAGGTGTTCAGCAATTTGGCATCGCCTGTCAATGCATCCAAAGTGTTGCCTGACAGATTGATATTCAGCTGTGTACGGAGTGTAATGTCTTCTTTCGCAAAGCCCAGTTGTTTGAGATTCGCGCGCTCAACAACGCCCTGCACATCAAATGCATTCTGCGCTTTGGAAAGATCAAATTCACCTTCGATCGTTGCCAGCAAATTGCTGTCCCGCGCACTTACGAGGCCATTGAAATATTGATTTTGAATGTTGCCTTTCAGCCCGATATTTTTGTAATCGTAATTGCGAAAACCAATGCGCACAATCGTTGCGTTCATGTCCGTGGATGCATATTTCAGCTCCGTTCCGCGTCCGTAAACCTTGCCGTCGAAGTCCAGTTCCTGAAAAGTTTCCTCGTCATCCAGCAATGTTCCAAGCTTGAAAGCAGAGGTTTTGATCTCTCCAGAATAGGTCGTTGATTGTGAATCAGCAATGTGAAAGACCAGATCACCAGCCACTTCGCCCATCTGCGAGGAAGCAGATGCATTGATCGCAAAGTCTTCCAGCGTCCCCTTGAAAGTCCCGTCCAAAAGCGTTTGGCCAAATTTTTCCAGTTTCGGATGCATATCCCATTCTGGATAATATTGGATCAAATCGGCTGGCTGCACCTTTGAGAGCGACAATTGAATGTCCATTTTTACGCCTTCAATTTTTGGCAGCCCCTCGAATCCTACATTTCCAATCATTCGGCTGCCTTTTCCAAAATGCAGATCCATGTTGGAAACCATGAAATTGTCAACCTTACCATTAAAATCGCCCGAGAACCGCCATTTTTCATTCAAATTGTCCACATATTCGGAAAACAATCCAAGGTCGCGCGAGTCGACATAACTGCCGACCAAATGTCCCTTCATCCGGACCTTGTGATTAAAGTCGCCTAATTCGCCGGATCTGTTGTAAAATAAAATGATTTCGTCTTTCAGATACGAGTTGCCGATGTGCGCATCCAGCTCCTTCAATTCCATTTTTTTCTGGCTGAACATAAAGCGCGTGTCCAGATCATGCATCGTCAGTCCGGTCTGCTTGTCGACCGTTTCCAGGTTTCTGGCCAAAAACGAAATCGTATCGCCCTGAACGAGAAAATTTTTAAGATCTCCGTTTAATTTATGGAGCTCAAAATGGGAATAATCAAAAACCCGTCTCCCCCTTTCGCGGGCTTGACGCGGATCATCATATCGGAAAGTGCCGTCGATTATTTTAGATTTTCCAATGATAAACGGCGTGTTATTTTCAGGGGCATTCGCAGGCCGAGGAACTGCCGGTGCGGTGAGTTGATTAATGCGTTCAATAAAGCCGTCAATGTTGAGCGAACCTGTCCTCGGATTTACAACCAGATGAACGTCAGGCTGAAAGACATTGACCTCATCCAGAAAAATCTGCTTTTTTGAATTTTCAATGATGTTGTTCAAATCCAGATTGACATCAATCCTGCCGACATCGATCATATCTTTCTGCCCCTTGTCCTTCACTGAAATTCCTTCCAGCGAAACAACGTCGAACCATTTGATATTAACTTTTTGAATGGTGATGGGATAGCCGAGCTTTTCTGAAATGTTGCTCGTAACGCGTTGAACCGCCCAAGTCTGAACCGAAGGAAGTTGAAGTGCAATGGTCATAATCCCGAGCGCCAGCAGCGCGAAGATGATTACTACGATCAGACCATTACCAAACGCCTTCAGGAATTTTAACATATACAGCTTCGCGGAGAAATACCGCTTATCTTATTGTTAATGCTTAATTTTGCGATTATTTTCAAGAAATCATGAATATCCTCGCCATAGAATCGTCCTGCGACGAAACCTCCGCGGCCGTAATCACTAACGGGAAAATCCGCTCCAATGTTGTTGCTACGCAGCTCATTCACACGCAATATGGCGGAGTTGTTCCCGAACTGGCTTCGAGAGCGCATCAGCAACACATTCTACCCGTGGTGGCTAATGCACTGAATGATGCAAAAGTAACAAAAAAAGACCTGGATGCTATTGCTTTTACCAAAGGTCCCGGTTTATTAGGCGCGCTGCTGGTGGGCACTTCCTTTGCAAAATCAATGGCACTTGGACTCAATATTCCGCTTATTGAGATTAATCACATGCAGGCGCATGTCCTGGCGCATTTCATTGAAGATCCCAAGCCGTCGTTTCCTTTCCTTTGTCTCACCGTCAGCGGCGGGCACACACAAATTGTAAAGGTGACCGCTCCGCTTGAAATGGAGATTATTGGTGAAACGAAAGACGATGCAGTAGGTGAAGCTTTTGATAAAACTGCCAAATTGCTTGACCTGCCTTATCCCGGCGGTCCGCTGATCGATAAATATGCCACGCTCGGAGATCCGGAAGCATTCCCGTTTCCCCTTCCGGAAATGCCGGGGCTTGACTTCTCATTTAGCGGAATAAAAACTTCATTTATGTATTTTCTGCAAAAACAGGTGCGCCAGAATCCTGATTTCATCGCTGAAAACCTGAATGACATTTGCGCCAGCATTCAATTTACGCTTGTGGACATTCTATTGAAAAAGCTCAAAAAAGCGTCCAGAGAAACAGGCATACGCGAGATTGCGATTGCAGGCGGCGTTTCTGCCAATTCGGGTTTAAGGAAATCGCTGCTGGAACTGGGAGAAAAACTGGGCTGGAAAGTGTATATTCCTGCCTTCGAATATTGTACGGATAATGCGGCAATGATTGCTATGGCGGCGCATTACAAGTTCGAAGCCAATGATTTTACGGACCAAACCGCTAGTCCGCTGGCGCGGATGGAGTTTTGAGAAATAGTCATGTAAAACATCTGACGAATGCATTTATCAGAAATTTGGATTTATCCGGTGAAATCGCTGGGCGGGATTAGGTTAAAAGAGGCAAAAACCGAAGAAAAGGGATTGCAATATGATCGGCGCTGGCTGATTATTGATGAAACGAACACCTTCATTACCCAGCGCGTTTTTCATCAAATGGCATTGATCGATGTGTCGTTGGAACAAGAAGGTCTCAAAATATTTCAGAGGAACAATCCTAAAAACAGCATTCTGGTGCCATACGAGCCTGTTTCTGCTGAAAAGTTGTCGGTTAAAATCTGGGATGACATCGCAGAAGCAGTAACTGTTAGCAATGAAGCTGACTCGTGGCTTTCCGCTCAATTGGGCCAGCCGGTCAGACTGGTCATGATGCCAGAATCAACGCAGCGAAAAGCAGATCCTCGCTATGCCAAAAACGGTGAGAATGTGAGTTTTGCAGACGGATATCCATTTCTGGTCATCTCTCAGGCTTCGCTGGACGAGCTTAACACCCGTCTTGAATCGCCGATATCGATGATCCGCTTCCGCCCAAACTTTGTGATCGCCGAAACGCAGCCTTTTGCGGAAGATCAATGGAAGCGCATTGCAATTGGCGGGCTGGGTTTCGAAATTGTAAAACCCTGCGCTCGCTGCGTGCTCACCACGGTCGATCCGGCAACTGGTCAAAAGGGTGCAGAACCATTGAAAACATTAGCAGGTTATCGGCGGGTTAATAATAAAGTCTTGTTTGGACAAAATCTGGTCGCCACCAGTTATGGAATGATAAGGGAAGGCGATCCATTGAATGTGATTGAATAGCAACAAAAAAAGCTCCATAAGGAGCTTTTTTTGCATTTCAACATTTCTATTGCAGACTTTGAACGCTTCCGTAATAGATCTTTGCGTTTTGCAATCTCATAAATGGTCGTGCGTATAGTTTGTTAAATTGACCTCCCTGAATTGGCAGACTTATTGACTGCTCTTTAACGGTGATAGGCAAAGGATAAGATACAGTTTTGTCAGCCAATTTCGGATCATCATTAATGGCTCCATTTGCTGTTGTTCTGTATGAATAAGCGACGCCGTATTCTGCCACGCCAACCGTTCCTAAGCCAATGATCTCCAATTTAGCAGTTGCCGGCACATTCTGGCTTTTCGATAACGTAAATGATCCAAACTTGGGAACATCAATCGGCGTGTATTCTAGTGCTGCACCATAAATGACTTTACCATCACCAAGCTTTGCATAAGCACGATAATAGAGCGTTTTAAAATCATCAAAACCAACAGACTTTTGGAGTTTAATGTGCTCGCCAACTGCGGCCGCATTGTCAAATTTTAATGGACTGCTGTATTCGTCGGCAAGCGTAGGGTTCGCTGAAAACTCGTCGCTATTTGTGGATTTGAATGATAGCAAAACGCCATATTCGGAAATTGGACGTGTGCCAAGCTTTTCAAAAGACATTCTAAAATTAAGGTCATTAATAACCTGACCCGGGTTTGTAATTTCCAACGTCCTGATCTGCGCGTCCTCTGCAACCGGCTCTTGTTGTGGCTCCGGAGTTCTGTGATCCTGGCAAGAAAAAGCAAACAGAAATAGTGCTGCGAGCAGGGATGAAAACTGAAGTGTGATTCGCTTCATGATTTGAATTTGTTTAGCTGTGTTTTGTTCGGTCACAATATTACGGCAAACAATTCTTGCGAAAAGCACACGCGAAACGCCCAATTATTTAAAGTCCGGCTTCAATTATTCTAAGGAAACTTTATGAGTTAACGGTCAAAACATTTGTGAAATTTACGACCAACGCAAATCGATATTTTCTAGAAAAACACTAAAAAAGCCCGGGAGATAATCCCAGGCTTCCGATATCTTGAAAGGAATTTCAATAAAGAAATCCTATGGTTGCGCTTCTGTTTCCGTTGTTCCGTTTGTTTGAAAAGGGCTTTTCATAATGCCTCTTTCTGAATTCCGGATAAAATTAATGACCACATCCCGTTCATTGGACGGCGGCAATTCGAGTTCTATTTTTTGCAAGGCCTCTGCATTGTTAAGGCCTCTCATGTAGATGTAACGGTAAATATTCTGGATTTCGACGATTTTCTCATTGCTAAAACCCCTTCTCCTCAACCCCACCGAATTAATGCCTGCGTAAGATATGGGCTCGCGCGCTGCTTTTGTGAATGGCGGAACGTCCTTACGAACCAATGTCGCGCCTGAAACGAAGGCGTGAGAACCGATTTTAACAAACTGATGCACAGCACTTAATGCACTTACTATCGCCCAATCACCCACATGCACGTGACCGGCCATTTGCACATTGTTTCCAATTATACAGCTGTTTCCAACCCTGCAATCATGCGCGACGTGCGCGTAAGCCATGATCAGGCAGTCAGCACCAACCACCGTTTTCCAATGCTCCTCGGTGCCGCGGCTGATGGTCGCGTATTCCCGGATGGTCGTGTTGTCACCGATGATTGTGAATGTATATTCGTTGTTGTATTTGAGATCTTGCGGCGTAGAAGCAATTACCGCACCCGGAAAAATACGGCAGTTCTTTCCAATTCTTGCACCTGAATTGATAATAGCGTGTGATCCTATCCATGAACCCTCGCCAATTTCAACATCGGAATGTATCATTGCGAATGGTTCAATTTCCACATTCTGAGCGATCTTAGCGTCAGGATGAATATATGCTAATGATTGAGTCATTTTTTCTTTACCAGGCTTGCTATCATGTCCGCTTCACACACCAATTGTCCGGCTACGTATCCCCGGCCACTCATTTTTACAATTCCCCGCTTCATTGGAGACGTAAATTCACATTTAAAAATTACCGTATCCCCGGGAAACACATTGCGCCGGAAGCGACATGCGTCGATTCCGATCAAATAAGGCCAGTAATTGTCAGGATCCGGAACGCTGGTCAGGACCAGAATGCCGCCGGTCTGTGCCATTGCTTCCAATTGTAAAACGCCTGGCATAACCGGATTTCCCGGAAAGTGACCAAGGAAAAACTGCTCGTTGATCGTTACATTTTTTACGCCTACAACGCTATTTTCGTCCAGCGCAATGATCTTATCAATCATTTGGAATGGATAACGATGTGCGAGCAGTTGTCCAATCTGGTTAATATCAAAAACGGGCGCTTTGTTCGGATCGTATTGCGGAATGTCTCCTTTTCCCGATTTAATCAGTTTTTTTATTTTTTTGGCCAAAGCAACATTCGCTGCATGTCCCGGGCGTGCAGCCAAAATCTGCGCCTTAATCGGACGGCCGACCAACGCAAGATCCCCGATCAGGTCCAGCAGCTTATGCCTCGCCATTTCGTTTGGATAATGCAGATCCACATTGTTTAATATGCCTTTTGATTTGTTAACGCTGACCTTTGGTTTGCTCAAAAGCTGCGAAAGATGGTCCAATTCGCCATCCTGCACTTCTCTGTCCACAATCACGATCGCATTGGTTAAGTCACCGCCTTTGATCAGATTTTGTCTGTACAATGCTTCGAGCTCGTGCAAGAAAACGAAAGTGCGGCATTCTGCGATGTCATCTTTAAACAATGTAATGTCGTTCAAAGAAGCGTGCTGGCTGCTGATTACCGTCGAATTATAGTCGACCATTACGGTCAGGCGATAATCAGAGAGTGGCAATGCGGCAAGTTCAGTGTCATTTTCTTTATTGATATAATGCACATACTCAGGCACTTCGAAGTAATTTCTGTATGCATTTTGTTCCTCGATCCCAGCGTCCAGCAATGCGTCAACAAATTTGATCGAGCTTCCGTCCATGATCGGCGGCTCAGGGCCGTCAAGCTGAATAAGCACGTTATCGATTTGTAAACCAACCAGGGCAGCAAGCGTATGCTCAACCGTGTGAATCCGTGCGCCGTTCTGCTCGATGGTCGTTCCGCGGGACAAATCGACCACATTGTCAACATCTGCGTCTACGATGGGCTGATTGGGTAAGTCAATGCGTTGAAATTTATAACCGTGGTTGGCTGCGGCTGGCACAAATGTCATTGTCGCCACTACACCCGTATGTAAACCCACTCCTGTTACGGATACAGACTTGGAAATGGTTTGTTGTTTTTCGTTCATTATAATAATATCCTTTTCTTCTTAAAGGCGCGTTGTGCTATTGACCCTGAAAATCAGATGTTTCGTGTTTGTTTTCAAGATCTTTTAATCTTTCCTCCATTTCCGGAAGCCTTCTTACCAGTGCCATTGAGCGTAAATGTTCGTTCAAATCCCTGGCTGGCGAACCTGACAATGAAAGTCCTTCTTTTTTAATTGATTTTCCTAATCCGCTTTGGGCGCCTATCTTGGTTTTGTTGGCAATGGTAATATGTCCAACAATGCCAACCTGACCCGCAACAATGCACTGCTCTCCGACTGTTGTAGAGCCTGAGATTCCGGATTGGGCTGCAATAACGGTATTTTTTCCAATCTCTACGTTATGCGCAATTTGAACGAGGTTGTCTATTTTCACGCCTGTTCTGATAATTGTAGAACCCATTGTTGCACAATCAATTGTGGAGTTGGAACCAACGCTCACATTGTCTTCCAGGATCACATTGCCAAGTTGCGGAATTGTTTTATAAGTGCCGTCAGCCTGCGGAGCAAAGCCGAAGCCATCGCTTCCGATAACCGTATTCGCAAAAATCACACAGTTTTTACCAATGATCGTGTTGTCATAAATGCGCACACCCGGATGAATTACAGAATAATCGCCGATCTCAATGTTGTCTCCCAAGTAAGTGTTTGGGTAAATTTTCACGCCATCTCCAATGACGCAGTTTTTACCAATATAGGAAAATGCACCTCGGTAACAATTGTCACCAACCTGACTGTTTTCTCCAATAAAACTTGGCTGTTCTACTCCCGATTTCGCATTGGCAATGCGTTTTTGATATTCTTCCAGGAGGATTGTAAATGCAGTGTAAGCGTTCTCTACATATATAAGTGTAGCGGCGACTTCCTTTTTTGGAACAAAGTCCTTGTTAACTATTACAGCAGAGGATTGTGTAGTGTATATGTAGGATTCGTATTTGCTGTTGGCCAAAAACGATATGCATCCCGGACGCCCTTCTTCTATCTTAGCAGCCGAATCAATTGTAATTTTTTCATCTCCAACAATGTTTCCATCAAGCATTTGAGCAATCTCGCTGACAGTAAATTTCATATATTTTCGGCTAATTTCGGGTAACGAATTTCGAGTACTAACTATGGATTTTTAAAAAGACTTCATCTTATAATGATCCTGACTAACCACGCAAAGATACATTTTTAGCCCAACATACATAGTACTTGCGTACAATCTTAGTCAGTGCCTTTATAGTAGGGATGTCGGATGCATCGGCAATATCGAGCAGCTTGCCATTCTTCATTTTCACACGAATAGGGTCCAGTTCCTTCGCATATGCCCAGTTCGTTGTTTCACCTTCCACAAGAAAATATTTCATTTCATTGTCCGCAATTCCGAGCGCTGAAAGCTGCTTCCGAAACCCGTGAAGCAATGCCTCTTCCGGCGGCGAATCGTAAAAACTGATCTTGAATAAATTCCTGTTTAAAAGCATGTTGCAAAGCGTCGACAACACCAGATCACTATGCGTTCGCCAACCCTTAACAGAAGCCCATACGTCGTTATCGTCCAAACCGTTGAAAGATTCGAGCAGATCCTTGTGAATATCGAAGTCCTCTAATGTGAAGCTCCTTTTCAAAAATCGTGCAAAATCGGGCGTAGCGAACAGTTCTGAGCCGTTTTCTGCCAACGCTCTTGCCCTGTATAAGATTTGCGTCATCATGGCCTGGGCGCTCAGCAATGTTTTATGCAGATAGACTTGCCAATACATTAATCTCCTGGCATGCAGAAAATTTTCAATGCTAAGCAATCCTTTTTCTTCCACAACCAATTGGTCATCAGCCACATCCAGCATTTTAATCAATCGATCTGCTCCTATGGAACCTTCAATCACGCCCGTGTAAAAGCTGTCACGGTTGAGATAATCCATGCGATCCATATCCAGTTGGCTGGAAACCATCTGATGAAAGAATTTTCTTGCATATGTGCCCTCAAACATCTGAATCGCCATATCGAGCCTGCCCGAAAGCTGCTCATTAAGCGCTTTCATCATCACCAATGTAACTGATTCGTGCGCTACATGTTCGAGCAAAACGCTTTCCAAAACGTGCGAAAACGGGCCATGCCCAAGATCGTGCAGCAAAATGGCGGCCTGCGCAGCCTCAATCTCCGCCTCGGAAATGGAATGCCCTTTTTCCTGCAAAACCTTCAATGCCTGGCTCATCAAATGCATGGCGCCGAGTGCGTGGTGAAAACGCGTATGCAACGCGCCTGGGTAAACAACGTCCGCCAAACCAAGCTGCTTAATGCGTCTCAGGCGTTGGAAATAAGGATGCTCAACCAGATCATAGAGTAAATCGGAGGGAATGGAGATAAACCCGTAGACGGGGTCATTGATGATTTTCCTTTTATTCAAAGCTCAATTTTTTGGCAAAAGTAATAAACAAGCAACGGACAAAAGAACTTATTCTTGTCATTATCATTTGGAGAATTGGTGCTATTAAGTAATTTTGCACTCTGTAACAGGGTTGATTGCTTGCAAAGCGTTTGTGATTCGGTTAAAGGAATTGACCGCGCGGCGGCCGCTCAAAAATTAGGGCCTATAGCTCATTCGGTTAGAGCAACTGACTCATAATCAGTAGGTGCTTGGTTCGATTCCAAGTGGGCCCACAACAACAATCAGTAGGTGCTTGCCGGGCCGCCGGGCGGTTCGATTCCAAGTGGGCCCACAGTAAAAGGCTTAACAGGCGTCTGTTAGGCCTTTTTTATGCCTAAACCAATGCATTACTTTATGAAGTCTTTATCCTGCCTGTTCAGCTTATTTCTTGTTATTTCTTTTCAAGCGATTGCTCAAAAGCAAAAGGCGAATCCGAGCCTCGTTGTGACTTATCGGAACCCGGTGATCGCGGGTGATTTCGCGGATCCTTCGGTAATACGGGTGGGTGACACTTATTATGCTGTGGGGACTTCTTCTGAATGGGGGCCGGCTTATCCTATTTATAGCTCCAAAAATCTGACGAACTGGGAATATGTCGGACCTGTATTTTCAGATTTGCCTGAATGGACCATGGGCAGTTACTGGGCGCCGGAATTGTATTTTCGCGATGGCACTTTTTATTGTTATTACACCGCACGCCGCAAATCAGACAAGCAATCTTTTATCGGTGTGGCGAGCACCAAAGATTTGAAAAGAGGTTTCAAAGACCATGGCATTATCATTGAATGGACAAAGGAAGCGATTGACGCATTTGTAGTCGAGGACAATGGGAAATTGTTCATCACCTGGAAAGCTTATGGCCTTGACAAAGATCGCGGCATTGAAATTCTTGGTGCGGAGCTGGCTCCCGATGGCCTCAAAGTCGTTGGGAAAGAGTTTACGCTGATCAAAGCCGATGCCAAGGGCTGGGAGTCGGGCGGTGCGGAAGGACAATCTATTTTCAAGCGCGGAAATTATTGGTATATGCTCTATTCGGGCAATGCTTGTTGTGGGGCGGAATGTGATTACCAGGTCGGATTTGCGCGAGCCGAGAAGCTCCAAGGGCCCTGGACCAAATACGCTGGAAACCCCGCCCTATTTGGTGATCAAACATGGAAATGCCCTGGCCATGGAACGGTCGTGGTGACTCCCGATGACCGTTATTTCTATTTGCATCATGCCTACAACGGCGTCGATTTCACATTCTCGGGCCGACAAGGTGTGTTGAGTGAGCTGGTGTGGGATGAGGCCACAAAATGGCCCGCTTTCCGATATGGGAAAACCACACCCGCACAGGCCGAAGCGCCGCTGGCTCTGGGTGCGGTTATTAATCACAATTTCTCCATCAACTACAATTCCGATACGCTCAAAGCGCCGTGGGTCTACGATGTAAGTTTTCCAAAGCCAAATTTCGAAGTGCAGCATGGCGCATTGCAAATTGAAAACATTAACCACATCAAAACCGGCAATTTCCTTGGCCTGACCATTAAAAACGGCAATTATACATTTACCACAGAAGTTGGCGCCAAGAAAGATTTGAGCCAAAACATTATTATTTACGGCGATGCAAACAACGCAATCGGCTATGGCGTGCGCGACAGTCAGATTGCATTATGGCAAATGAAAGACGGTGTGCATGAAGTCATTAAATCGCAGGAAATTCCGGAGAAATATAAAGACAAAGACATTAAGCTCAGCCTGAAAAGCCGTTATGGCCGGTTTTACGAATTTAGTTGGGATGTCAAAGGTCAGAAAATCGATTCACTCACCAGTTCCGTTCAAATCGAAACGCCATGGCTGCCTCGCTGGGACCGCGCACCAAGAGTTGGGATAAATGTTTCTGGCGATGGCGCGGGCAAAGGTGAGATTAAAGCTGTTCAAATGAAATATGACTAGAAAAAGCATTACATTCGCAGAACATACTAGTTAGTATGTTTTTACAGCTGCGAAGATGAGCTTGTATTCTATTTTAATATTTCTGCATTCTATTATCCGATGGCTTTTGCTGCTGGGCTTGCTCTGGTCCATATTTGTTGCCATTAGGGGTTACTTTTCAGGACTAGCATTTTCCAAAAGCCACAATGCGCTTCGGCATTGGACGGCGACAATGTCGCATTTCCAACTTATGGTTGGTTTTACACTTTACACGCAGAGCCCATTGGTGCAATATTTTTTTACCAATGCAAAGTCTGCAACGCTGACCGATATTTCATTCTTTTCCATCATTCACGGCAGTCTGATGCTCACTGCGATTGCGCTGATCACGATCGGCTCTGCCCTGGCAAAGCGGAAGACAGATAGCCGGGACAAGTTCAAAACCGTTGCCATTTTTTATAGCATTGCATTGATTATCATTCTTATAGCCATTCCCTGGCCGTTTTCACCTTTGGCGCAGCGCCCTTATATCCGACTGTTTTGATAAAAGTCATGAACAAATCTGCGTCGACAAGGTTGGACATTCTGCAGAAAGCTTTTGAGCTGATTTACAAAAATGGTTACCAGGCAACAAGCATTGATGTCATCATTGCCTCTACGAATGTAACCAAGGGTGCTTTTTTTTATCATTTCAAAAACAAGGAATCAATGGGCCTGGCATTGATTGAAGAAGTGCTCTCGCCCGGCATGTATGCATCGATGGTTCGTCCGCTCGAAACTTCGGAAGACATTTTAGAGGCGATTTATCAAATGATGGAAGGCTTGCTGATCGACAATCCATTTTTCAACATTGCCTATGGCTGCCCGGCAATCAATCTGATTGAAGAAATGGGCCCGCTGAATGAAGCTTTTGCTGACGCTTTACGGAAAATCGTTTTGCAATGGCAGGAAGCGATTCAAAAATCACTTTACGAGGCGCAAGAATCAGGGCGGATAGCAAAAAACACCAGTCCGCAACAGGCCGCGCTTTTTATAACAGCTGGTTACGGTGGTGTTCGTAATATGGGTAAAATCCTTGGGAAAAATTGCTATTTGACCTATTTAAAGGCTTTTAAGCATTATTTAAGCACACTTAAATAATCCTAACATTTCCATCCCAACATTAAAGTTCATTATTCTCCAATGCAGCGCGATCGCTTTTCGATGCAACCGGCCCTGCGGTCTTTTTTGATTCGCTTTCGTAACCTTTCCTGATAATGGCTCCTTCGGGACCCGATTTGGGCAAAAACCGATTGGCTGTGGACATCACCAGGGACACGAGCGCCGGACTAATGCCTTGCACAGCCACCGCCAATTTCGCAGTTTTGGTCAAAATAACTTCTGCTTCACGATAAACGATTGCATTCACGATCTGCGCTGCTGCGTCCGAAGCATTTTGCGAAAGCAATGGCGACGAATCGGCTAATTTAAACCACGCATATTCAGCCTCATGATCGCCTTTCAGCGAAACATTTCTCGGACTTCCGGTCCGCATGAGATTTGGAATAACGGTTGTAATGTGAATGTTATCCTTTTTGAGCTCGGCGTGCAGCCCTTCCGACAATGCGACCATGGCAAATTTGCTCACACTATAAGGAAGCAAATGCGGCACTGCAACTTTTCCACCGATGGAACAAACATTCGCAATCCTGCCTTCGCCTCGCTCATGGAAATGCGGCAGCACCGCCTTGATCATGTAAAGTGCCGCCCAGAAATTGCTGTCCATGGCCGTTTTGTAATCTTCCACATCCATCACATTTTCCGGCCCTACAAGCATTACGCCGGCATTATTGATCAGCACATCAACCTGGCCAAACTGTGAAATTGCAGCTTCGATCACCCGATTTGCATCGCGTGGATCGCTTACATCGGCTTTAAGGCCCAGCACAGTGGAGCCCATGCGACGAAGTTCCTGCTCAGCTACGAAAAGCTGTTCTGCATTGCGTGAACAAATCACCAGATTCGCTCCTTTTGCAGCGAGCTCCCGAGCCAGCAGCAAGCCTAGTCCGCGTGCCCCGCCTGTAATGACAACCACTTTATCCTGAAAATCAAACTTGATCATCTCACGATAAAAATGTTTGGCAGCGGCGTAAGCTCCCAACCCCGCAGCGGCCCACAAGGCCAATTTTCCCGAAAACAGGCTCTGATTGCTGTTATTGTTCATAATCAGTTTGTTCTTTGATGTTGCTTGCACCGCTAAAAATTTTATGCCGTGAAGCTGATGCAATCAAAAGAAGCCACATTTGCCTGCATCACTTTTTGAAATGATAATTGGCAAATTTTACAAAATTCCCCCAGTCAAAAAGAGTCATATCGTGCTCGCCTTCGCGGTTGTGATAAGCGATGATCGACTTGTAAATAGGTTCATTGATGCCGGGTGGCTTTGTAGGAAGGTTGGATTTCAAGTTATACAAACCATAAGTTTGCTCAGCGGCTTTCAGGGCCAGAAACGTTCCGGTAGGATCAGCCCACAGATCTTTGGAAGCATTGGTTGCATAAATGGGCCGCGGGGCAATCAGCGCAATGAGCATATGCTGATCCACGGGAAGCTGATTTTCCTGGTCCATGAATTTCTTGTAATTATTGCTAAACCAATGCGGGAATGTTGTGTTAATGCGTGAAATGCGCTCGCCGAATTGCCTTCTTGCCAATGCTGCGCCTGTATTTCCCGAACAGTTTGTGACGCACATTGCAAAGCGCTCATCCTGCGCCGCAGCCCATAACGAAGCTTTTCCGCCGCGTGAATGGCCCACAACCGTCACTTTTTTTGAGTCAATGTCTTTGTCTGTTTCAAAATAATCCATCACTCTTGACGCGCCCCATGCCCATGCGCCAATCGCGCGCATGCCGTTGTCGGTAGTCAGCTGTTCGGGATATAATTGCAGCACGCCAGTCATGAAATTGTCTTTATCGTCTGGCGCCAGATCACTCACATGGAAGGCGGCGATGGCATAACCGCTGTCAATTACCATTTCGGCTGGCCAGAATTCGCTTTTGGTTTTTCGCGCCGGGTCCGTGTTGTCCTTCCCGCGATTATTAATCAAAACAAATGCCGCAACAGGGTTTTTGGCCTGCTTGGGCACGAACAAAGTCAGGTTTATTGTGACGGGCTTTTTATTCTTAAAAACTTTGATAACAACTTCTTTCAATGTCGCACGACCGTCCATGGCAGTTTTTGATGCCTCGGTTACAGCATACGAAATGCTGTCATAAGTCTGTGGCAACTGCCCATAAACATTGTTTTCAAAAAGCCGGAGGATCTCAGGTCGTCTGGTTTCCTCCCATGCTTTCCTATTTTTGACCGCCTTACCGTCTTCGGTTTTAAGAATCTGAGGCAGCGTGTAAGCCGGAACTTTAGATTCGTCATAGTTCTGAGCCTCAGCATGCGCAAAAACCAAAACACATGTAAGTGCAGTCAAAAATGATTTCATATCGCGTTTTTATATGTCAGTCTGGGTAGGGCGAGCGGAAGCCAGCAAGCCGGCTGGAACTTTCAATTCCCCAGTTTCAAAGTCGATCAAGCCGTTTTTTTCATCTTCAATGTTGGTTGCTTGCGTGTAAACGTCTCCGCAAATCGGGCGTTTTCGAAGCTCCTTTTTGAAAAGCGCAATCTGCGAAGCTCTGTCGGAGTCGTCTTTTGGTCCGCCATAATCGGCAAAACCAAATCCACCCCATTCGCTTACGACCAGCGGAACCTGTTTTCTATAAAAGAACGGATCGCCCACCACAAGTGGAAAAGCAGCGACATTTTGCAATTTACCCGCAGTAAAATCATCGAGCATTTCTGCCCAATGTGCAAGCTCGGGCGTGTAAAAATGTGCGGTTAACAAATCTGATTTCAGCCTGCCTTCGGATGAAATATGCTGCCACCCGTCGTTATCCACAACCAAAAATTGAGGATAGGCTATTTGCATGAAATGATACATGGCCACAATATATTCACGCGTTTCGGGATTGGAGGCAATGTCCTGTGCGCCCCAATCTTCATTATACAGGCTCCATATGACCACAGAAGGATGCGTTCCAATGAGCGCCAGCATGCGCAGCAATTCATCCTTGTGATTTTCCCGGCTCTTCGCACTTGATCGGTGCGGACTTGGCACTTCCACCCAAAGCAGCATTCCAATTTTATCCGCCAGTTTGTAAATACGCGGATCAACACCGGCAATGTGAATGCGAACGAGGTTGCATCCCAGTTTTTTCATCGCATACAAATGCTGCTGGATCTGCCGGTAAGACGCATTACCAGGCTGATACAGAATCCCATCCAAATAAGTCTGGCGATGATTTAGAAAAAGCCGGTTTCCCCTCGCTTCAAATTTTCTGATCCCGAACTTTGTCTCAATTTCCGAAACATAACCTTTTTCATCAATTAGCTGTGCCACCAGGCGATACAACACCGGACTTTCTGGCGACCACAATTTTGCATCAGGCACTTCCACCACAAGCCGCTGCGACTTTTGACCTGCTTCCAAAACAATCGGATATTCATCTTGGGCAACTTGCCTTATCTTCGCCGGATCACTGTCAACATTGAAAACTTTGAGACAAATGGTGTAAGAACCCGGATCATGGATACGCGTTGTGAGATTGAAACGAACAAGGTTATCCTCGATGATACTGACCACGCCCACCCTGCTCCTCAGTCGGTTACGCTCAACGGTTTCAAGCCAGACGCTCCTTACTGCCCCGGTAAAGGTTTGATACCAAATGCCGCCACGCTTGTAGACGTGCGACTCCTGCTTTCCGCGCGTCGTGTCGGCGTCCATCGAACTCGCCACACGCACCGTAATGCGGTTAACGGGCCGAAGTATTTTTTCTTCGAGCTCATAGGAAAAAGACGTGTATTCGCCCATATGCTTGTTTTCACCTTCAATGGTGTGCAGCAAAATCCCATTCAACCACACCTGCGTTTCATATCCGCAAGCGCCGAATGTCAATTGCAATATCTTATTGTCGGAAATGGGTTCACTGGACTTTTCGGGCGAATTAAACTCCCTCTCGTACCACACAACGACATTGTCCTGCCATGATGGCGTGTCAAGATGCAGCGCGGCAAGATGCGTTTCCACGCTTCCAGGCCAATGGGCCTGGTCTTTAAAAGTATGCTCGACATACCATCTTTGGTGAACGCCTTTATCATCCGGGTCAATCGCAAACTTCCATTCTCCGTCTAGCAGCACATATTCATTGGGGCGGAGCACAGCCCTTGGCAATGCATCCAGGAAGTTTTCATCATCAAAAGATTCTTCTTTACTCTTTGAAGATCCGTAATTCGGATGAACCGGTTTATTGGTCATAAATATGCCGTTTTGTGATAATCTCATCTAAAATAAAAAATCACACCGGATTCCGATGTGATCTGCTCCAATTGCATGGAAAGAATTTACAGCTTTACTTCGCCATCTTCTTCTCCTTGCCAATATTTTATCCTTTTTGCCTTTACAGTGACCATGGCAATGCCGGGTGTGTCAAGGCCGTTTTCAAACCATTTATCCAGGTCACTCACCCAATGTTCTTCCATTTCCTCCCGTGAGCGGCTTACCTCGCCTTTGCCCGTTACAGAAATAAAAATGCCGTTGTCGCCCTGGAAAGTAAGATTTACACCGTTGTCCAATTCAATGTCGCTCACTGTGCGAGAACCTTCCCATGTGAAGAAATAGGAATTTCCGTCATATTCCACATCGCCGTTATTGCTCATGGGTCTGGAAGCCAGTGCGCCGTCGGAAGTGGTTGTTGTTAGCATGCAAAGATCAATGTTTCTCATGATCTCGCTTACGTCCTTTAATGTTTTATCCGCCATAATTTTTGTCCTTTTGTGATAACAGACATTAAAATAATGCCACACAAAAAGACTTACAACCTGTGGGTTTAAATCTTCACCCCGACAGAAACGCCAAAACTGCGGCCGTCGGAACTCCATATGCCGGCTCCGGGATACATGGTGGGCCTTTTTGTAAAATATTGTTTGTCGGTTACATTGTTGACACCGGCTCTTATGGTGAAGCCGTTAGGCATATGAAGCGTCGCATTGATATCAAGCAAACCATAACCGGGCACTTTTCCAATGGTGCCGTTTGCAGAGGGCTCAACTGTGTTCAATGCATTTGCAAAATTGGCGCTCACATAGCTGTATTGGCAAGTTACCGAAAGTTTTTTGTACAAAAGCTGCGCCCCGTTCCGGGAAATCCATGTGGGAACGCCTTCCACTTTGTTTCCAATGACGCTCTTATTTTCACCATTCAAAACCGCGTTTCCTTTCACATAAGTGGCATCGAAATAAGAGGATGAAGTAAAAAACGAAAGTTCTGTTGGTGTAGAATTTGTCTCTTGCTTGAACGCGATGTATTCAATATAAGCTTCCACGCCGCGTGTTCGCGTGTCGCCAGTTATCGTTCTCAAAATGTAGGCTTTACCGCCTTCCTGCATGGAAACGGTGCCCATTCGGTTATTGATCATAACCTGGAAAACGCCGATATCATAGCGAAGCTTGCCGGCATTTCCGCTTATGCCAGCTTCGAAATTATAGCCATATGCGTCTTTCAGATTCTTATCCACGCGTTCGAGCACGGAACCTGGAATAATGTCCTTGAAAACGACCGGACGATATGCTTGCGAAATTCCTGCATAAACTTTGTTTTGCGCATCGATGCGATATTGTGTGCTGATGCCGAACAGCGGAAAATGATGCTTGATCTTGTTTGGAAGCTGCCCCGGATCGTAATAACTGATCGTGCCGTTCATTGCGGTTTGTCCGCGCTCCAATCGCACACCGGGCGAAATGGAGAGTTTGGGTGTCAGATAAATGAGGTTTTCAAGAAAAAGGGCAATATTATCGGTTTTCATATAAAGGTCCCGACCGAAGCCTGGCTCTGCAAGTGACAGGTCAAAGTCGCTGCCGGTTGTTCCTTTACCCAATTGCCTCCTGCGCAGTGTGTTATGCATCAGCTGAACTCCTCCGGAAAGCACATTCTTAAACCCCGCAATGTCATAATGGTGCAAGATCCGAAGCTCGGAAGTGAAGCTTTTGAAATTATCAATGTCCACTTGGCGATTTTTATAAGATTTGGTGGCGGCATTGATTGTATCCGGAACATTGGCGAATGCATCGAGCATGACACTGTTGCGTGAGCCATAAACGCCTGAATTTGTCCATTTAAGCTGAGTTGCAGGACTAATTTGCCAATCTAAAACGATGGAAGGAATGTAAATATCAGGGTTAAAATAATTGCGCGAACGCGTGGATTGCCTTGGATCTGCTGCGAACATTTGATCGGTTAGCGGCCCAGGGATCTGATAAACATAAGATGATCGCCCTAATTCTACCTTAATCCGCAGCGATCTATTGAATTCATAAGCTAGACTTATAAACTGCGACTGCGCGTCAGACTTGGCGTTTTTTCGGTAACCATTGGAATGTCGCGTTTGGTAATATGCCGAATAAACCAGCTTGCCAACTTTGCCTCCAATGGAATTGTACGAGCTGAAAAGTCCGAAAGAACCTGCCGAGCCGATTGTTTCAAATGAGAAAGCCTTAGTTGTGTCGGGTGCTTTGGTCACGTAATTGATCATGCCGCCAAACTGTGCGCCATATTGCAATGATGACGTTCCGCAAACGAGTTCAATGCGCTCGATCGACTCCATTGCGGGACTGTAATGGCTCGCCGGATATCCATACATATCAGAATTGGTGATGACGCCGTTTTGCCGAATGTTATATTCCCAAGATCGGTGCGGGTCGAGGCCGCGTGTTGAAATGTTGATCTGGTTGCCGCTGCCGTCCATATCATAGACAAAAACGCCTGGAATTTTGGCGAAAATCTGCCTGCCCGTTTTCTCAACAATATTGCCATTGACGCCTCCGAGCTGGATTACTTCATTCTTTTTTCCTGCATGAATGTAAGTGTTTTGCACGTCGGGAAGGCGCTCGGTGTGGATCACATTTTTACGTTCCTCAATCGTCACTTCATCCAGATCCAGCACTTTATCAGCATCCTTTTTTACCGATCCATCCTGCGCAAACGCCGCATGTCCAAGAGAAACGGAAAGGACGAACCATGCAATAACTGTAATTTTACTATTCATTATATTTTATTCAAAATCAATATTGCTGCGTGTCGGGATGGAAAGTGCGCCAGCTGTGCCAAAATTCCTGGTAAGCATTGATGCGTTTCAAATCCGCTTCATCTCCGGAAACAGATTTCCCAAGCAGATTATAGGCTGCATTTTGCGCGAACAATGTGTCATTTTTGATAGTAAATTCCTGGCCCAGTTCCTTTTGAAATGCAAAAAAGCTCTTGTTATCGGCTGCCAGCACCACGGCAACGGGCGTGTCGCCCACTCGATCATTGATTATCCGCTTTTTTTGCAATGCCTGCCAGTCATATGCTTTGCTGCTGTTTCCTGCCTTTATGCCCACGACCCAGGATTTGTCTTTCCAGGCGGTTGTGTCTGTCTTGGTGAGTGTGGATCGCCCTTTTCCTGATTCGTAGCGGCTCATGGAATCGTATTTGGCCTGATATGTCGGGTCGGGCTGCATGATTTTACTATTGGGATGCAAAGCAAACCATTGGGACACTGTCGTTTGCGCAATGGGAAGTTCGGGCAGCATTTGGCCTTTCAATGGTCCGGCTATGGCCTCGCCGTTGGCCTGACGCCACCAGCTTCCGGTTTTTTCATCTTCAAACATGGCATTGAAATGGTCCATGCCCACCAATCGGAACCGGTCTTGCTCTCCCTGGACAATGGGCTCAAAAACGCGTCCGGTCCGGCAAACGGTGCAGTAAGTGACAATGATCGGCTTGCCGCCGAGGACATCGCGCACCTGGTGATGATAACCAATGTATTGAATGGGATAAGCTTTGGCCTCACCATTCACTTCGACACCGATCACGAGCCGGTCGTCCTTCACTTTATTTTGCGAAGCATTGTATAAAATAACTGCCGATGGCTGGTAAAACATCGTGTCTGCGGCCATTTCATAATTGGTTCCGTAAGTTACTGCCCCCGAAATCACAAGCAGAATAAGCGTAATCCATTTTTGCTTGCCCGACCATGCAGCAAAGCTGCCCAGAATGATCATTGACCAAAAGACAATCCGAAAAAGCCAGCGCCAGGAGTGCAGAAAGTAAGCCAAATCAATGCTGTTCATCTGCTGACTGCCAGGCATGGGCATGATGAAGTAAACCTTTGCAATCTCATAAATGATGATGCCTGCAACGCCTGCGTAAAAAAGTTTTCTCATATATTTTTAATGCTTACGATCTTCGATAAATTAGAAAAAAAAGAAACGGATTCGCCATACGGCAAATCCGTTTGCCCAATTATTAACCTATGATAATATGCGAGTCATTTGCTTCTGGCGGTGATTACGAAAGCCACCAGAAATGGGATGGTGAACACGAGTAACGCATTCCCGAAACCACCTAAAACTGCCACGAGCGATCCGATAAAGAAGACCGCGGTGGCAGTAAAAAATCTTCCAACATTGAAACAGAATCCGGTTGCTGTTGCACGGATGGCCACGGGGAAAAGCTCAGGAATGTAGCTGGATAATGCTCCCTGACTGATCCCGAAACAAAAGGAAAGCATGGCTGTTTCGACGTAAATAATGCTGGAAAAAGTCTTGTTCGTCAAAAAAAGGACGCAGCACATGACAAGGCACGTGGCGAATGTGAACATCAATGTTTTTTTCTTGCCAAATCTATTGATCAGCATTCCTGAGAAAATTCCACCCGAAATTCCGCCTACACCCAAAAGGATCATGATTAATCCACGTTCCTTCTGGCCGTTTTCGCCCACTGCCAGCAATGTTTGCACCCAGGTTGGAAGCCATGAAAAAATCCCCCAAAGTCCAATTAACACGGAGCCAAATATGAGCGATCCTGAAAGCAGATTTGCTCTGTTTGTTTCAGCAAACAGGCCTTCCGGCTTTTTGCTTGGACTTTTGGTCACCCGCCATTTGTCGGATTCGGGAAGGAAAATATAGATTAGCACCGCTGCAATTACCGGAATGAAGCCAACAGCGAAAGCACTTCTCCAATCAGAAAAGATCAGATTCAAACTGCCTGTTGTAACAATGCCCACTGGAAAGAACACGGCGAGGATTCCAAGGATCACCGCCTTACTTTTTTCTTGCCAAATTTCTGAAATATAAACTGTGGTGATCAGCAGCACGCCGCCCACGCCCATGCCCGCTACAAAACGCAATGCGAGCAGGCTGTACCAGTCCGGCACAAGCGCAACAAGGCAAGTGCATACGCCATAAAGCGCAGTCACCAATGCAAGCGACTTCACGCGACCAATGCGGTCACTCACAAAACCGAACAATAATCCGCCGCACATCCAGCCATAAAGAAACACTGCACTCACGTAAGCCCCGATTTCCCCAAGCTCCGCTTCGGAAACGGGTTGCCCTTTCAGCTCAGGAATGGCAACGGGCAGGTAAACCGACATTAAAGTGGAAACCGTGCCGCTAAACATGTAACTCACAACGCATAAGGCGAATGCAAGCCATTTAGAGCTTGTTCCTTTTGCTTCCAGACTCGTTAATTCCAATGTTTCCATGTTTTTCAAGAATCCTGATTATCTGAAAAGTTGATCAAAATTGAGGCTTACATAATATAGTCCGCCCACTGCCGGTGAACCGTAAGCTTGCACGATATATTTATTTGTAAGGTTTGAAGCGCCGAGCTTAACGATCGTTTTCATGCTTGGAATGCGATAACTAACCTGCGCATCCAGCAGATTGTAACTTTTCACTCTGCCAGGTTGCATTTCTGTAAATGTGCCATACCAGTCAAAACGCTGCTGCCAGTGCCAAGCAATATTGAATCCGATTTTGTCGGTAAGTCTTGCGTTCCCAAAAATCAGGTTGGTTTTCCATTCCGGTGTGTTGAATGCAGGAACATTGTTTTTATCAGCCTCGCCAATGTTAAAGTCGATCCAGGTGGCATTGGCGCCAATTTTGTAATTTTTTGGAAGCGAATAAGTTAGGCCCGCGCTTACGCCCTGAATTGAAACCTGGTCAGCGGCATTGGTGTAAAGTTGAAAAAGTTGTCTGTCCGCACCAAGCAGTTCGGCAGCGGCAGCGGGATTCACCTTTCCATCAGGCAAAAGAATGTTTGATTTTGCTCTTGCCACAACCGTGTTGATCATAAAATCTGTGTATTGGCTGTAATAATAATTGACGTCGAACAGCAACTTCTTGCTAATAATGCCTTTATAACCAATTTCATAGCTCTTTACTTTTTCCGATTTAATGTAAGGAACATTGGATTTCACAAGCTTGTCTTTGTTGTTGGCAACAGCCTGCGGGAATGGCGTTCCTTTGGCCATATCAGCACCAAATGCACTTGCAAATGCACCGAAAGAAGCAATTGTCACCGAGTTTTCGTAAGCATTAAGCCCAGCCGAATTAACCGGCGCACCGCCCAGAATGATGATTGGGCCAACATTGAGCTTAATATATTGATCGCCAATGGTTGGGTTGCGGAAACCGGTTTGATAGGATGCGCGGAAATGGTGGTTTTCGTTTGGAGAAATTACTGCCGAAGCACGCGGCGTAAAACGACCGTCAAAATTCTCATTTTTATCATAACGACCCGAAACGGTCAGTTTCAAAACATCTTTCCAGAACGACTTCGAAGCTTGTGCGAAAACGCCGTATTCTTCATTAGTGAGGTTTTTGTCTTTGTCATCAAAAAGCGTCCCGCCTGTGTTGAGATAATATTTGCGATAATTGCCTCCAACCTGGAAATTGATAAATTTCAATGCGGAACTGAAATCATACATTCCTTCCACATGACGCAGGCTGCATTCGCTGAGAATGCCCGCTCCGGCTAGTCCGCGCGTCTGGATCAGGCGATCTTTGGCTGAGTTATATTCACTAGATCCTGGTAAAATCCGGCCTTGATCGGCAAAAGCACGTGCTAAGGCGTGGTCCTTGCTGCCGACTGAGGCCACCGCACCATTATAGGCTGCCGTATATCTTTCAAACCAGGTTGCATCGGCTTTATCCGGCGAAACTGTATTTCCTGCCAAATCTTTTACCCAGGTCCGGTTAATTTGCTGCCCCAGTGCGCGGGTGTTGTATGAATTTGTAGAGCGCTCCTGGTTGGAATAAGCGCGAATGTAAAAATTGCTTCCTCTCAGTTCAAGCCTGTGCTGAATGAATTTGAAATCGTTGATTACGAAGCGGTTACTGCCTGTATATTGTGCTGTCCCCTGGTTAAAATTGCCTTGATAAATGGCTTCCAGCTTGTCCGTGATGCGGTAATGCAATGCGCCGAGCAGTTTGAGGCTGTAAACACCGTAAGTCGCCAGATCCTTTTCTTCATAACCGGTTCTTGAAACGCGGCCAATGCTCGGGATTGTTTGCGCAACCTCGTCACCGTAAATGTTTAATGCGTTTTTTCCCGGGTTGTTGGGGCCGCGGTTGGCTGCTGGTGTGTTCGGGTCAATGTCTGTGTAATCGTTTGCATACCAGTCAGTTCCTTTGAGATATGATCCTGCGACTTTAAAAGCAAGCTTGTTATTAAATGCTTTGGCATAACGCACTGCCAGATCATACATTGGTTTTGCACCAAGGTCCGTTCCATCGCCAATGTGGTTGACGCCAAACTTGGTCTGTGCACTTAATCCCTGATATTCGAATGGATTTTTGGTGCGTGTGTTAAGCATGCCATTGAAAGCAATCGGACCGTATAATGCGGACGCTGCGCCAGGAATAAGTTCTGCACTTTCCACATCAATGTCGTGCGGACCAAAGAGATTTCCCATCGCAAAACCGAGTCCGGAAGGCTGGTTATCAACGCCATCCACCAATTGCAGAAACCGGCTGTTGCCCGTTGTGTTAAATCCTCTTGTGTTGATTTGCTTGTAAGTGAGGCTGCTGGTCACCATATCCAGCGATTTCATATTCACTAATCCATCAAAATAATTGGCCGAAGGCGTCTGCTGAACCGCCCTCGCATCCATTTTTTCAATGCTAACCGGCGAACGGAGAATGCTTTCTTCCACCCGCGAAGCCGAAATCACGACCTGATTAAGCTCTTCCGCAGACGCAACCAAATTGATTTTCAGATCGCCGGCTGAGGCAACCTCTGCTTCTTGCCTGGTGTAACCAATGAGCGAAACCACCAGAACAGCAGGCACATTGGTTTTCAATTCAAAATATCCTTCGGCATTCGTAATGGTGCCCGTGTTTTTTCCCTTAACCGAAACAGAAACGCCTGAAAGCGGCTTCTGGCTGTCATTATCAATGATGTGCCCTGATAATTGCGTGGATTGCGCAAAAGCATTTTCCGTGCAAAAAACGCAAAGGAGCGAAAGCAAAAAAAGTAAAGTTCTTTTCATAGAGGAGTTGGTTTATGCGGGTTGTTCTTGTTTTTTCAAATGGTCGTAACCATTGGTTAATCTGTTGTAGCCATTGTCAACCAGACGTTGGCCGAGTCCTTGGTAAAATTCGGGATTGGCAGGCGCGACGGTCGCCATTCCGTCCACATAGCGGTTATAAAGGCAAAACAGGGCGGCAATGAGGACCGTGTCGTGGATTTCAATGTCGGTTGCGCCGTTATTTTTCGCCTCTGCAATCGCTTCGGTGGTCACGGCTTTCCCGCTGATCTGAACTTGCTTAGCGATTTTCAATAAGGCTTTCATTTTGTCGCTCACGGGTGCGGCGTCAATGTCCTGCTTCATGATTTCGCAGGTTTCGGTGTTGCCCAAAAGCAGATCCGCTGCGGCGGTGTGCGCGGCTGTGCAGAATTTGCAGGCATTGTTGTGCGAAACGATCGTCGCTATGAGCTCACGTTCTCCCGGCGTCAATGTGGATTCACCTCGCAGTATAAATTGCGTTAACTCTCGGATCGGCGCTGCGGTTTCTTTGTTGTATTCCAGCAGACCTGTTATTCCCGGCAAATGTTCCGGCAATGGAATGTGTGGCATTGCTTACTGATTTTGAATTTGAAAAATTACTGCTTAACCGCTTCCACAGGAGCTGGAATGTAACCTTTGAAGGCCATACGTTGTCCCATTTCCCGGTAATCCTCATTGTCCTGAGGTGCCCAGGTGCCCAGGCCGTCCACATAGCGATTGAACATGCAGAATGAGGCTGCAATGAGGACCGTGTCGTGAATTTCACGATCAATGGCGCCTTCTGCCCGTGCGGCTGCAACGTCTTCATCAGAAACTTCTTTTCCGCTTTTCTGCACTTTGGCTGCGATTGCAAGCAATGCACGCAGTTTTGGCGTTACCGGAATTTCCTTGAAGTCATTACGGATGTCTGCAATTTTGTCCAGATCGCAGGACAAATGCGCCATAGCAGCCGAGGCATGCGACATGTGGCAAAACTGGCAATCGTTTAAATGGGAAACATAAGCTGCAATGAGCTCTCTCTCACCGCTGGTTAAGGGCGACTCTCCGCGTAAAAGCGTGTCAGCAAGCCAACGGAGTGATTTGGCCGTTTCGGGCCGGAAGTTAAACAGTCCAACGATGCCAGGAAGCGATTCGTCGGGCAATGCGATATGCGCCATTTTGAAAAAATCTGAGTTAGTAAGATGATTTTTTCTCCTTTTGGCAAGCCCCATTTTTCAGTAAAATTCTCTGAGGAACGGTTCAAGTCCGGAAATGCATGTCTGTCGCATGCGAGCAAAAAGGAGAAATGAAGATGTTACTAAGCCAGATCGGGTGGCGGCGAAGGAATGGTAAAATGTTTTTCGAAGGAATTGAGTTGCACGTAGAAAACGGCAACATTTTGAGCTGGCGCCCATTCGAGTAAATAAAACACATGTTTCCTGTCCTGGGACATGTATTCTTTAACGAAATTTTTCAGGATGTTGGAATGCTGGTCTTTTTGCGGGTTAGGCGCATTGCCTGTAACCTGATCATTGATTTTCGAAGCAAGATCGCTGAACCGTTCTCTGGCGGTTTGGTCAAACTCACAATGCACATACATGGTGTCATTGATCAGCTGGCGGCTTTTCATTTGGTAATATTGCCCTTCATGCACAATCTGACCTTCCACTTGCTCCGGCGCTTCCCAGTTGTTTTGGTAAGGAACGGCCACAGGCACTTTGATCACAATATCCTGCGAATCCGAAGTTTGTTGAACCAGATCTTTTCCCCGCTCACTAATGGTGTGCGTGTCTTCCGACAGGTAAACTATCGAATAGCCTACCATGTTGTAAAGCAGCAGCCCCAAAAGCAGTATGGATAAAATCCTGCGCAATGTTATTATATTAAAATTTCGTCGGAATATGCAAATGTATAAAAAGCGACATCAATAGCAAATAGCTCATTGCGTTTTCATTACTTTTAAATTTCGATTTAAGCTAAATAAGCCGCTTTTATGCCTTTTGTAAACTTTAATACAAATAAACACGTCAAAATCTGGGATGGCATCCACGGAACGCTCTCACATTCAGATAAAATGACCTTTGGACATTTCACGATCGATAACGGCACAATCTTGCCCGAACACAGTCACCATCACGAGCAATGGTGCCATGTTTTGGAAGGCGAACTTGAATTCATTATTGACGGCGAAAAAATGCTTTTGACCAAAGGCATGACCGCATATATTCCTTCGCACGCGCTGCACTCCGCTGTTGCACATACGCAATGTAAAGTAATCGACTGCTTTACGCCGGTCCGCGAAGATTTTATCGAACTGGAAAAGAATCAGTAAGTCGCTCTTCCGCCCGAAAGGTCGAATGTGAAACCTGTTGTAAAACTGTTTTCCGCGGATACAATGAATGTGGCCATGTTGGCCGCTTCTTCGAGTGTTCCGCAGCGTTTCATGGGAATTTTGTCGGTCATGTATTTCACCTGCGTATCCGGCATTGCGTGCACAAGGGGCGTTTCGATGACGGCAGGAGCCAATGCATTGATCGTGATTCCGCTTTCTGCATATTCTTTTCCCTGCACTTTGGTCATGCCGATAACGGCGGCTTTTGAAGCGGAATAGGCCAGCATTCCGGCGTTTCCTTCCTTTCCGGCAATGGAGGCAATGTGCAAAATACGCCCGTAATGGTTCGCGATCATATGCGGCAGCACGGCTTTGGATGTGTAAAAACTTCCGGTGAAGTTGACGTCAAACACTTTCCGCAGGTTTGCGGGGTCCACTTCATGACTTTTTAGATTGGTTGCTCCCGTTATTCCCGCACAATTAATGAGAATGTCCACTTTCCCGAAACGCGCAACAACCTGCGCCACGCCTTTTTCCACCATTTCCTGATTGGAGACATCGACGCTGACAAACTCTTCCTTGTCGGGGTTGCCAATAAACTCTGCTTGGAGGGATGCAATATTTAAATCGAAAAGACCAACATAAGCGCCTTCATTCAGAAGCTTATGCGCAATAACAAGGCCGAGGCCGGAGGCAGCTCCGGTGATGATCGCAACTTGCCCGCTGAAACCGGTTTGCATGATTTTATGATAACGTTAAGTGCTTTGGCGATGAAGCCAAGGTTAAAAGCATCATCTACGCGTTTTTTAACCGTCTATATTAGCATTGCAGCCTGGAATTGAGGATTATTTTGTAAAAAAGGCGAGAATCGCGAGTCTGTCGAATGGGTGAAACGCGAAGAAAATATTAAAGCGGACAAAACAACTTCATTTTTAATGAAAGTTATTCGCCCGCTTTACAAGTGAAAATCCGAATGAATGTGATTTGCACGGAACTGTTGTTGTCTTTTTTGCAAATCATGAAATCTGATTGAGTTTATACCAATTCTGTCTCGTATTGCAGGCCAATGTGCGCTGCGGGGAAACTCAAAACTGTATTGAATTCGTTAATGGCTTGATTGACTTGCCGTTGCGAGACTCCACTGTATTCCATGACTAATAATCTGGCTTGTTGTGAAGTTAATCGTTTCAATTTCCAATATTGTGGATGATTGATTCCAATCGGTGCCCGGAAGTATTTTTCTTTGGGTTCGCGGATCAATATTTCGTATTCTGTGCTTCGTTGCGGACTATCGTGAAGGAAATAACCTTTTACTATGACTTTGGCTTCTCGTCCATTTTTTAATTGAAAAATTTTTTCGTGTATCATTACAGTTTTGTTTAAGAATTTTCAGGCTGATCCGGCGTTGAATTGACTGATTGCGTTGCTAGACAAAACGCATACCAGACACAACCTCAACTGCCGCTACAAACTTTGTAATTCAAAACCGTTTTTTATTAAAAAGATTAGCAAACGGTCGTTTCAGTTACCCTGCGGTTGATTTTGACGTATCAACAACATTGACAGGCAATTACGACACGTTGAATTAAAATTAAAA
The DNA here is from genome assembly GCF_021390515.1 of Dyadobacter sp. CY326. Lineage (GTDB taxonomy): Bacteria > Bacteroidota > Bacteroidia > Cytophagales > Spirosomataceae > Dyadobacter. Next base: position 260,380 of record NZ_JAJUXI010000006.1, on the reverse strand, counting down.
ACAGGCAATTAGTCTACGATGTGACCAACGAACTGCGCTTTGTTGTCCAGAATGCGCCCACCGCGCCGGAAGCCAAGCGCGCAGGCTTCACCAGCATAAAACACTCCCGCCTGATAGGAATGATCGGCTGCATCTACGGGGAAAGTGAGATATTCCTGATAAATTTTTGGTTGGTCATCGTATTCACCTTCAACGCTTTCCAGCACTTCTCCGCCTTTTTCTAAAATGGAAACATTGGCGCCTTCACGGCCAAAAAGCACTTTACTCACCGACTTTTTATGCGGCAATGCATAGCGCTCTGTTTGCAGCAGCAAAGGATGATATGGATAAAGATCCCATAACACTTTCAGAATGTATTTCGATTGGAATAAAAGCGTGTAAGCGGGATTCAGAATGACGGCTTTGCGGTTCTTAACAATGTCTGTGAGCATTGTTGCCAGCTCCGGCTCGTCGTTGCCAATATATTCCCAGGGCACGAGTTTGAACCAGAAATCGAAGCGTACAAAATCATTGGAATTGGGCACCATTTTGAAAATCCCTTCTCCGTTTGAAAACTCAACCTCCTCTATATACGCAAAGTCTACGTCGAAACCGGCTTCCCGTGCCGCCTCTGTAAGCAACGCAACATTGGTGTCGTCTTCGGGATAGCCGCGCATGGTGGAGAAAAGGATGGAAGCATCGAGGTCGTTATTCGCTTCCTTTAAATATCTGAACTGACCAACGAGCGTCTCGTAAAGTGTGTTGAATTGCTGGGAGTCGTCCAGTCCGTTCATGCGCAGGTGCGCCCATTGAACCACTGCCGTTTCAGGAATGCAAGTTGCGGTGTCGGCATTGAATTCTATAAGCTTAACAGGCTCGTCGTCAATCCCTCCCGCGAGGTCAAATCTTCCATATAAATGAATCTGGCGGTCGTCCTGCCACGAAAGCTCGATCAGCTCAATGAGGTTTTCAGGGATGCCCATATCTTTAAAAAGGCCATTGTCGATCACATATTGCCCGGCTTCCACCATCATTTCGTACAATGTCCCGGCTGCTTCATAATACTGGACAGCCTGCGCTTCACTGATCACCACCACATCGCTCACGACATAGGGTGCTGTGTCTGCTCCCAGCATCCAGTCCCAGCCTACATTTTGAAGTGCTTTTTCCGGATGATTGGAAAGCGATTTTAATTTAATCATTATTTCAAATTTAAATTAACCTCCGCTTCTGCCCGCAGAGCGACCAAAGAAACCATTTCTGCCGCCTTTTGGACGGGCAGTCACCGTGCGCGTTGTGCGCGAAGCATTGACTTGCTGCACTGCGCTTTGTGATCTGTTATAAACATTTGGATCACTGTAAAAGCCTCTGGCCATGTTTCCGTTGTCCCGGCCACGGAAGTTGTTCATGTAAGAATTCCCCGAACTTCTTCCCAACATATAACCCATTCCACCATACAAAAGCATGCTCGAAAGGCCGCTGTGGTGTCCTACATTGGCATTGTTATTCTTGATTTCGTCATCGATTAATGCTTTGGCTGCTGCTGTGCTCAGTGAATCGGTGTGTCCGTCGAGATAGGTTACAATTGCAACGGATTTGTCTGCGTCGACGCTTTCTTCGTCCGTTATTTTGAATTCACCCGGCTTCACTTCCTTAATATGCGAGCGAATGCCTTTCGAATAAGAACTTTCTTCATAACTGTATGCTTCTTCGTCTTCATTGGAACCGCAACCTGTCATGCCAATGCCGGAGGACAAAATGGCCAGCGCCAACGCTCCGCTAATGCTAATATCTTTGGCTCTTTTAATGAAAGAACCCTTTCGTAACTGGGTCATATTTAACTTGGTTTTTAAGCTGATGCAATCAAAAATAAAAATTTCGAGCCCGCATCAAAATGCAATTGTTTCAAGTGGCTGAATTTACCGACTTTCAAATCCTACACTACTATAAACGGTCAAACCCGGAATATACTGTAAACAAAAAAGCATAACCCAGCCGGATAGGCGAAGATTATGCTTCTAAATGGTAAGTTGGAATGCTTGTCAGGCTTTTTTTGCAATCTTTTCGAGTGCGCCGACAAACTTGTCGAGATCACTTATTTTGGTATAAACATGGGGCGTAACACGCACACAATGAATATTTTCCCAATTTATTCCCACCGTATGAATCTGATATTCTTTCATCAGTTTGCTGTCCAGCTCTTCCGGCTTCATGCCATCAATGCTTACACCCGCAATGGCGCACGAATATTCAGGTTTTAGTGATGTATGGATTTTGACACCCGGTATTTGCAATGCTTTTTCGGCCCAGTATTTTTTCAAATAATGCACGCGTTCCTGTTTCCTTTTTGAACCAATGCCTTCCTGGAAATTGATGGCCTCGCCAATGGCCTGCTCAATGCAAAAACTGCGTGTGCCCAAGGTTTCAAATTTGCGGATATCTTTGCTTTTTGGCTGACTGTTGCAGAGTAAGGGCCATAGTTTTTCGATTTTTTCTTTCTTAACCCACATCATGCCGCTTCCCACAGGCGCACTCAAAAATTTGTGCAGACTTGTTCCAAAATAATCACAACCCAGATCAGGGATTTTGAAATCGAGCAAACCGAATGTGTGCGCGCCGTCTACAACGACCTCAATTCCTTTGCTGTGCGCCATGTCGCAGATCTTTTTAACCGGCATAATCTGCCCGACCCAGTTGATGATATGCGTCACGTGAATGATCTTGGTTTTGGGGGTCACCGCATCCGCGTAAGCCTTTACAATCTGTTCATCGTTTTCAATTGGAAAATCAAAAGAAAGCTGTTTATAAACCAATCCGTCGCGCATTTCCCTTTGCTTCCACGCCTGGATCATGTTCGGATAATCCTGAATGGTGCCGATAATTTCATCTCCTTTTTCCAGCGGCAGGCCGAAAATGATCGTGTTAAGCGCTTCCGTAGCATTGCGGTTGATCGCAATTTCCTCGGCATCGCAGCCAGCTAATTTAGCCAAACGCTGCCTGAGCGGCTCGCGACCTTTGTCAATGATCCGCCACATATAATAGGAAGGGCCTTGAGCGGCTGCTTTGTTGTATTTTTCCAAAGCTTCCTGCACGGCAATAGGAGAAGGCGAAACGCCTCCGTTATTGAGAATGATGATGTCGCCTTTGCTCGCCGTGTAAGCATCCTGGATCACCGACCAGTAATCTTCATTATCGGCGCTGCTTGCATTCCAAAGCTTTTCTGCTTCATGAAAACTTTCGGCATGGAGCTCGTTGAACAGACTGTTAAGACCAAAGGCGCCGATGCCAATGGCCGCGCTCTTTCGGAAAAAGGACCGGCGATTGTTCATAAAAATCAGGTTTTCGGGATAGTAATAGAGTGAGCTACAATTTATTAATTAAATAGCATCAATCCCAATCATTCATCCGGCGAGCTCCCTTTTGTAGTTGCCATGAGCATCCAGTCGTAAGTGTTGACGGGAAGCGGCATGCCATATTCGTCGAGTTGCAGGAACATTAAATGCAAATGCGTCGGCGAGCGTTTTTGATAAGCATTATAACCCGAACGTCCCATTTCTGCAATTTTATCGCCTGCATTCACCCATTGTCCGGGTTGCACTTCAATGATGTTGTTGTGTGCATAATAAAAGACGCCGTCGAGGCACGGATCATAAATCCATATCCAGTTCCCGCCCCGATATTCACTGTCAAACTTCCAGCCAGTTTCCGTTGCCAGGACAATGCCGGATGTAAATGCAAGCACATCAACGGGTTTCCAGGTGCGATCGTCGAGATTATCCTGGTCTTTGTCTTTGATAAACAAATCATGCGCCGGATGGCTTCCTTTTACATTGTTATCAAAAAGGTCGAAACCATCAGCCCGATAACCCTTTCCGCGGCCGCCGACAGATTCTCGGGCGGTGTAGTTTTTGACAGGATAAACAAAATAAGCAGAATCAATGGCGTGACATGTATCTCTTTTGAATTCGGCTCTTAGCTGCTGCATAACAGCCCGAAAGGCTGCCCTTGCGGAGTCCGGCGAAATCACATCGTCCCGGATATCCATCTGGATCTGGTGGAATGCGGCACAGGATTCACTTAATTTTTCGGAAGGTTCGCTTTCATTTATCCAGCCGGAAATGCTGAGGATCAACACAATTCCGACCATTCTTTTTATTGTCATCAACAATGCTTTTACCATCAACCCTTTGTCTCTCACTTACAAGTTTTATTGAAGAACGTTATCTCAACTTTATGAACTTAAAATTCTACAAATGTATTTCTTAAACATTAAAAAGACGCGATCAAACGCTTTAAAACAGGAACACTAAATTTACTATACAATGCAAAACCGTCGTTTTGGGCGTAGTGGCTGGCAAATCAGCGAAATAGGTTACGGAATGTGGGGACTTGCGGGCTGGACCGGCTCTGACCGCAAGGAAACAGATGACTCGCTTAACCTTGCCGTTGAGTCTGGCGTCAATTTTTTTGACACTGCGTGGGGTTATGGAGAAGGGCTTAGTGAGCGCATTTTGGGCGACCTCATCCGCCGCTATCCGGACCGCAAATTATATGCAGCAACAAAAATTCCGCCAAAAAACCGTCAATGGCCTTCCAAACCAGGTTCATCTTTATCTGACGTTTTTCCTGCGGATTACATTGTCGAATACACAGAAAAAAGCCTTCAAAACCTCGGCACAGAACGTATTGACCTGCTTCAATTCCATGTTTGGGAAGATACGTGGGCAGAGGAAGACGAGTGGAAAGAAGCCATTCAAAAATTGACCCGGGAAGGAAAAGTGGAACGCTGGGGCATCAGCGTAAACCGCTGGGAACCAGGCAATGTGCTGCAAACGCTTGAAACGGGGCTTATTGACGCCGTGCAGGTGATTTATAACATTTTTGACCAGGCGCCGGAAGACAATCTATTTCCGCTTTGTAAAAAACTGGACATCGGCGTTATCGCGCGCGTGCCGTTTGATGAAGGCACATTAACCGGAACATTGACAAAGGAAACAACTTTCCCTGCCGACGACTGGCGCTCGACTTACTTCGTGCCTGAAAACCTGAATTCGAGTGTCGATCATGCCGAAGCTTTGAAGGCGGACATCCCGGAAGGAATGACAATGCCGGAGCTGGCTTTAAGGTTTATTTTGAATAATCCCGATGTGCATACGACCATTCCGGGCATGCGTAAATTGCCTCACGTGAGATCCAACGTTTCTGTTAGCGATGGCAAATTATTGGATGCGGCAGTTGCGGAAAAGCTGAAAACCCACCGCTGGGACCGCTCGCCTACGCAATGGTCTCAATAGGTTAAGTCACAATATTGATAGGAAAAAGAGCGCTTCCGCCATGGAAGCGCTCTTTTCATTTATATAAACCGCTATCCACTGAAAAACGACCGGGACCGGTCAAAAAGAGCGTTACATAGACGATCAGGAAAGACAATGCGTGTTCTTTCTTGTCAAACGGATCTTCCGCATGAACTACAAGTAACACAACTGCCATTGTGAAAATCAAGGGAACGAGCGCCGCCCGACTAAATAGCCCAAGAACAAGCAAAATGGAGCAGCCAAACTCAGCAAAAATCGTTAGGTAGAGCGACAGTTCTTCCCCTATTCCAATAGGATCTGCAAATGAATGATCTCCGCTCAGCAGTCTTGACAGTTTCGCGTACCCGTGCGTGATCATGAGCAGGGAAAATCCTACCCGCAAAATCAAAACACCCCAATCCCCAGAAGCGGGAAGCTTTATCGGTTTCAAAAATTTTTTCAGCATAGTTCAGTGGGTTTTTCTGGTTTAAACATCAAGAAATTACTTCCAGCGCTTGCAATCTAGCTAACTGAAATCAGTCCACATTAAGTTTCCAAAAATTTTAATGCGTCGAATCATAAGTTATTGTTTATGGAATAATATTTTTAGATTTACCTAAATTATTATTAAGGAAAAGTTAAAACAAAGATTAAGCTTATATGAAGACACTCATACTGATTCTTTTATGCACACTTTCAAGGTCCTTACTTGCACAGCACAGCTTGTCCGGAAATATCACTTTGGCGGATGGATCGGAACCGGGATTTGGCGCTTCGGTCTATATTAATGAGTTGAAAATTGGTGCGACGGCGGACTCATCAGGCAATTACCGCATTGTCGGCATTCCGAAAGGCAGTTACACGCTTCGGGTCAGCTTCATCTCCATGCCTTCCATTACGGAAAAGAATGTCAGGATCGAGCGAGATGTGATTCGTAATTTCGTCATGAAGCCGGGAGCCAATGCACTGGACGAAGTTGTGGTGACGGGGACCATGAAGGAAGTTTCGAAGTTGGACAGCCCCGTTCCGGTTGACATTATTACAGCAAAATTCATTTACAAAAACCCGGTTCCAAGCATTTTTGAAGGACTTAGTTATGTCAATGGCGTAAGGCCGCAGCTCAATTGCAATGTTTGCAGCACGGGCGACATTCACATTAACGGGTTGGAAGGGCCTTACACAATGGTGCTCATCGATGGCATGCCGATGGTGAGCGGGCTATCCACCGTTTATGGCTTATCGGGAATCCCGAACAGCTTGATTGAACGGGTTGAAATTGTAAAAGGGCCAGCATCAACACTTTATGGCTCTGAGGCTGTCGGCGGACTCATCAATATTATTACGAAAAATCCATCGAAAGCGCCCGTATTCTCCGCGGATGCATTCAGCACGTCTTGGCTGGATTATAATGTTGATTTAGGTTTCAAATTCAATGCTGGAGCGAAAGCCAGCTCGCTTTTGGGCGTCAGTTATTTCAATTATCAAAATCCAATTGACAACAATAAAGACGGTTTTACAGACCTGACTTTACAAAACCGCATTTCGATTTTTAACAAATGGTCTTTTAACCGGAAGGATAACCGGCTTGCGAGCATTGCTGCGCGCTATTATTATGAAGATCGCTGGGGCGGGCAGATGAATTGGAACAAAACCTATCGCGGCGGGACAGACGTTTACGGCGAAAGCATTTACACCAAACGCTTTGAAGTCCTGGGCACTTATCAGCTTCCGACGACCGAAAAAGTAACGCTGCAATATTCATTCAGCTCGCATAACCAGAATTCTACTTATGGCCACGTGCTTTTCAATGCGGATCAAAAAATAGCTTTTGCGCAATTGTTGTGGGACAAAGAAATTGGGAGCCATAACCTCCTTTTTGGAACTCCCCTGCGTTACACTTTCTATAATGACAACACAACCGCCACGCGCTTTGTGGACGGGAAAGACCATCCCGATAAGATATTTTTACCCGGGATTTTTGTGCAGGACGAAATTAAAGCAGGCGCGCATTCTGTGCTGCTAGGTGCGAGATACGACTATAACAGCCGCCACGGAAGCATTTTCACACCGCGACTGGCTTATAAGTACAAATTCAACCAGACCGACGTCGTTCGCCTGAACGTCGGACGCGGATTCAGGATTGTCAATTTATTTACCGAAGATCACGCTGCATTGACGGGCTCGCGGCAGGTGATTTTGAAGGAAGCGCTTAATCCCGAGCAAAGCTGGAATGTGAATGTAAATTTCGTGAAAAAGATCGTAACGGGAAGCTCGTTCATAGGATTTGACGCATCGGTTTTTTACACGCATTTCACCAACCGCATTCTGCCAGATTACGATACAAATCCGAATGAGATCATTTATGACAATCTGGATGGTTATGCGGTTTCAAAAGGTGTTAATCTGAATCTGGATTTTAATTTTCCTTTTCCGCTAAAAATCATCGCAGGCGGGACTTATATGGAAAATTTCCAGAAAGAGAATGGCGTTCGTTTTCGTCCGGTTTTGACTGAAAAATACACGGGAGTTTGGTCGGTCTCCTATGAGTTTCAACGGGCAGGTTTGTCGGTGGATTATACCGGAAACATTTACGGACCCATGCGCTTGCCGATCCTTAGCGAGGACGATCCGCGGGCACGCATTTCACCTGTGTGGTCGTTGCAAAACATTCAGATTACCAAGAAGTTTGACAATGGTCTGGAAATATACGGCGGCGTCAAAAACCTGTTAAATTTTACTCCGCCAGCCAATTCTATTGCCCGATCCAATGACCCTTTTGATAAAAATGTAAAATTTGATGAACATGGACAAGTGCTCGCAACGCCCGATAATCCCTATCGGTTGACATTCGATCCATCATACGTTTTTGCGCCTAATCAGGGCATCAGGGGCTTTCTCGGTCTGCGATATACGTTGCGCTAATTGTGAGCCGATAAGAAAACACAAAAGCCCGCACGCACGTTAACTATAATTATTCGAAGATGAAATACCTATATGATATTGATATTCATTGATTTGAAGATTTTTTGATTGTATATTTGTCTCATCAACTATTTAACACTACATAATCATGGCATTAACTAAGCAGTTTGTAAAAAGTAAATCAGTTTACAAAGTAACATTTACAGTTCCAGCAGAAGCAGCAGTTGAAGCAAAAAAAGTTGCGCTTGTTGGCGAGTTTAACGGATGGAATCCTGAGGAAGCAATTGCATTGAAAAAGCAGAAAGACGGCTCTTTCAAAACAAGTCTTGAACTTGCATCAGGTGAGTATCAATTCCGTTACATTTTGGATGACGCGAAATGGGAAAATGATTGGGAAGCAGACAAATATGTAGCTGCTGGCGTTGATGAGACAGTTGAAAATTCAGTTGTTGTATTGTAACTGATTATCAGCCATTAAGAGCAAAAACACCGGATCGTAATGAATACGATCCGGTGTTTTTTTGTTATATCAAAATCAAAAATAGGCTGCTTAAATTGCAAAGTTATCGCTTTCAACATAAGCCTTAATCAGCGCTTCTTCACCTTCCTTACCCGGTGAAAAATTACCGTGTTCCATGCCCATAATGAACGACTTGTTTTCCTTTTTGCTGCGGTCGTAAATGTATTTGAAAATGTTTTTGTAATTAATTTCACCTGTTGTTGGCTCCTTACGGCCCGGCTCATCTCCAATCTGGAAATAATCGATTTCACTCCAAGTGCGGTCAATGTTGTAAAGCAAACGTCCTTCGTTTTTCTGCATGTGGTAAATGTCGTATAGGATTTTACAAGACTTGCTATTGACACCGCGACAGATCTCGTAAGTCTGGTCGGATGTGCGCAGGAACAGGTTCGGCGAATCGCTCAGTGGCTCCAAAACCATCACCATCCCATGCGGTTCAAGAATTTCAGCTCCGCGGCGCAAAGCATCGATCACATTACCGGTTTGCACGCCGATCGGCAGATTTCTTTCAAAATCACCCGGCACAACGGTCATCCATTTCGCATTCACGCGCTTGGCAACTTCGACTGCTTTTTTACAGCCATTCAAGAAAATATCAATGTATTCCTGCTTGCCGGCTGCCAATGTGTTGGCTCCGTTTCCTCCTTTATCAACTACAAAAACGCCCATTTGCATGCCCAGGCGCGTCATTTCTTTGGCAATCGCCTCCTGCTGCTCCACCGGACGGCCCATCATCCCATTATCTTCAATGGCCATAAATCCCTGGTCAGCCATAAATTTTAGCTGATCAATGACGTCTTTTCCTGCACTGTTTTGGAACATGCCGAAGTGAGACGCGTATTTAAGCTTGAATTTATTCTTGGCCATTGGGGCAGTAGCGAAAGCTTCTCCTGCTACGAGCGCTGCACCAGCCAAACCAAGTGAAGATTTTACAAAATTTCTGCGGAGCATATTTTCTTTACGTTATGTTTTTAACAATGTAAAGATGCGCTGCCGGGAAATATACCGCAAATCAGGCCGGAAACTTACATTCCCTAGCTTCTTCTGCGTTTTCTTTTTCTATCTTTCTTGCTATCGGACTTGCTCGGCTCTGCAATTTGCTCTTCTTTCGGTTTAGGAAAATAAGGGGCAAGTTCTGCCTTAATCTCTTCACGGAAAGCATTTTTCACCCCTTCCAAAGTTGCCTCTTTAACTTCACCGGCAACGCGGTCCTCACGCAGCAATTTTACAACCGCTTCTTCCCCGGGCCAGCTCGCTCCCAGATATTTAGCCGCGTTTTTCCGAACAGATTCCGGCTCATTGGGATCCAATGCCGTATTTCTCAACAAATAAACCGACTCCGGACTGCCGACTGTCTGCAAAGAAGCCAGCAAAGCTGATTTTTTCGTTTCACTCAAACCCGCAAGTTTTTGTGTGACATACGAAATCCCCGCCTGTTCGAGCAGCAATGCGCCTGCGTCCCTTCCCACCACTTCTCCTGATTTGTCCAAAGCCATTTTGAAAAGCCTGTCCATTTCAGAATCCAGTTCGTAGCGGGTCATCAGGTCAATGTAATGTTCTGTTCCGTAGGTTTCGTCGAGGAGTTTGTTCAATGCGGTAAGTCCTTGTTGTGAGTTGGTTACGAAAGATTTGTCCAAATGCAATAATGCCAGCTTACTCACTTCAATGCGATCCGAAGAATTCACCGTCATCACATTCAGCAAGGCTTGCGATTTTTCATAACCTGCGTGGAAAAAATCAAATGCACGGAAATAACGTAATCGGCTTTTGAAACTAACACTTGTATCCGCAGCCGCTTGTGTCAGATAAGGAATCGCCTGGCGTGTTCTTGCCAGCCAAACAATGTCTTTCCCGGCGCTCGTGGCAACCGGATTGTCGCCTGCGCGAGCCAGCCACGCTGGAAATATCCGCTCCCATTGATCATAAGCGCCAATACTCAACGCTTCCACAGACCAGCGGTCATTTCCTTTATATTGCTTGGCCAGTTGCAGCCAAACGTCCAATGCTTCGTAAGTATGGTTATGGTTGATCGCCAATGCACATTCCCTGCGCACCTGCGGATCAGGGTCAGAAGTGAGCCTTTTAATGTATTCTGTCGGATCGCTGTTTCGCTGCCTAACGGCACGCAATGCTGTGATCCTCAGGTTCGGGTTCATTTCTCTGAATGCAATGTCAAGATTTCGGTAATTAAACCCTTCGATCCGGTTTAGCACCCACAATGCGCGCGCGCGTAACTTTGGACTTACACTAACCGATCGGAAAAGCTCTTCCAGGAAAGGCTCTGCGGTCCAGCCATGCTTTACGCAAGCATTCCAGGCCATGTAACGCGTTGATAAATTGGGGCTTTGCAATGCCTTAACAGCTTGCTCAGGAATGGTTAAGTCAAAAACAGGAATCTTGTAAAGCGTGCCGGTTGGCGCGATGCGAAATATTCTGCCCCGGCTTTTATCCTTCATTTTATGAGAGCCTACAATGGGATCATACCAATCCGAAACAATGAGCGAGCCGTCTGGCGCAACGCACACGTCCGTAGGACGAAACCATTTGTCACGCGTGCCTGTGACGATCGGCAAAATTCCTTTTGATTTATAACCTGCGCCCTCACTTTCGACTGGGAATCCGCTTACATTTTGTTGACCAGCATCGGCAAGTAAAACCTGATCCCAATATTGGCGGGGAAGCAAATCGCCTTCATATACTGTCATGCCCATCGGAAAACCCGAACCAGTTTCAATCAAATTCGGCACAACGCCCGGGTCATTCTGATGCCAATGTCTGCGCGGAATTTCATCTTCCAGATTGGTCCTATTGAGACGCCAGCTTGCACCGGTCATTTCATCAATGTATCCAAAATTTCCATTTTCCATCACATAAGAAACGCGGTCGCCACCATTGCCAGGCTCCTCCTGATCGGATTGCCACATGGTTCCGTAACTGTCGACAGCCACTTCAAAGCCATTCCGGAAATTTTCTGCTAATATTTCAACATGGGTAAAGTCCTGATCACATCTGAAAACCACTCCTTGCTTAAATTGTCTGAAATCGATCGGTCGCTCATATTTATCGAGCAACGGACGATCCTGACCGTCCACAAGCTGTCTTCCTGCATTTCCGAAGTTGAAATAGAATTTACCGTCTGGACCAAAAACAAATGCGTGGACGCCCGCATCGTTTTGTGCGCCGCCAATGTCTTTAAACAAAACCTCTTTTGTATCTGCTTTATCGTCGCCATTGGTGTCCGTAAAAAGCCAGACATATGGACTCTGCGAAACGACTGCCTTGTTACCCATCACCCAAATTCCCAGCGGCGCATTCAGTTCGGGACCTTGGTAAAAAACCTTGGTAACGTCCGATTTGCCATCGCCGTCTTTGTCCTCCATAATCACAATGCGATCACCCTGCCCAAGCTCCGACTTGCCATTAACGGCAGGACGATAATTATAGGCTTCGCAAGCCCAAACCCTGCCGCGGTGGTCTACATCAATGTTAATGGGGTTGATAACGTCGGGTTCGGACGAAAAAAGAGAAGCTTCCAACCCGTCGGCCACTTTGAGTCCGAGGACTGCATTTCGTGAAAATCTTTTTTCGGGTTCCGAGAGCGTAGCGTAAATGCTGTCCGTGTCAGTAACCACTAATGAATCAGAAAGTTGACAGAAACCGCAAAAGTTAAAGAAGAGCGTATTTACGGCAATTAGTAATGCAGACTTAGGGAAATTCGATTGTTTCAAAACAAACTTTGATGATGCAGGATACTCAAATAACGTATAAAAATACCTTATGTTTCCTGAAATAGGAAATCTAGTTGGGATAAATGAAGGATTTGTTGCCAACTAATTTTAACCCTCAGCTCGGATATTTGTCCGGGTTCAGGCGGTTATCAAAAATTGAAAGAAGATAAATGCTTTGAGGTTTGACTACAAAAAATATCGAGGTTTGCGGAGAAGCGACACACCTACGAATTTCGTTTTGCTTAATGATTATTGGGAATTGTTCGGGGTTATTCTTGACTCTGCTAATCTGATAGTCAATTTCAGAGAGAACCTTTAATGTAATGTTCTCGCCCCATTTGAAAAATAAATATTCAGTCAAGTTTTCATAGTCAAGCACTGCTCTTTCGGACCATTCCAGCTCTCTACTGATTTCCATACTTTAACCGAAGCTGCGCAATCTTATCGTCGATGCGTGTTTTGACATATTCACTCCTAAAAACACGACCTTCCTGCACATCTTTAAGACCGGCATTGATTCCTGCCAACTCATGTTCGCTTACGGTTATAGAATTAGCTTTATCATCCTCTAAAACAAAATTGAAGCCAAGTTCTGTTAAAACCCTTTTCAGCAGCGAAACATCATTCTCCTGTTCTATTTCTATTTTGAATGTTGTCATAGATCAAATTTAACAAAATTTCTTGATCCGTCGATGTGTCTTCCAATCCTCTTACTTCTTCTTCAACCCACTCAAATAATCAACCAAGCTAACCAGCTCTTCTGTGCTCATGGCGTCTTGGAGGCCGGCGGGCATCATGGAATCGTTGAGTTTTTTGATGGATTTTACTTGCGACATTTTGTATTCCTGGGTTGTGCCGCCTGGGAATTTGAGGATGAGGTCGGTTTCGGTTTTGCTGGCAACGATTCCTGTAACCGTGGAGCCGTCTTTCAATGTCACCTCAAAGCCTTCATAACCAAATCCAATTCCAGCACTTGGCTCGAAAATAGCAGAATATTGCGCTTCTTTCGGCAGTTTGCTTCCGATTTCGGAAAGTTTTGGTCCGAAATCCATGCCTTCGCCATTCACCTGATGGCATACTGAACAATATGAAGTAAAAACTTGCTTTCCTTTCGACAAATCGCCCTTCATGCCGATCAATTCCTTCACTTCCGGATGCTTTTTGGCTGCAACGGTCGTTCCATCCAGATATTTCGCGGCTTCAACTTTGACAGACTTGCGCCATGCGCCGCTCAAACCCTTCACAGCTTCGGCTTTCAAATCACCATCCAATTTGCCGTCTTTAAGCAATGCAAGCACCTGATCTTCACCATTCATTGTTCCGCCCAGAGACTTGGCAGCTATTTTCCGCAGGCCAGCCGAATACTTATCTTCCAATGTGACTGTCTTCAATATTTCAAGCGACTCTTTGCTTCCCACGCCTCGCAATGCAGCCACAATGGCTTCACTTTTTGCAGCATCACTTCCTTTAATAACCTCCCAGACGATCTTTCCACCGCCCTGTTTCATTAATTGCAATGCAGCAGCAGGTCCGTTTCTGGTGGCTGACTGTGATATTGCCATGTCCAATAATCTGCCATTCTCTGATTCCAACTCATATTTACTAACCAATTCAAGATAAGCAGGCGTGCCGAATGACGAATCAAGCAGCTTTTTGAGGCCTGACATGGCTTCTGCATTTTGTTTTACAAAAGCCGGATCCAAATGCCGCAATGCCAATTCATTAACCTGAGCCTGATTTGCAGCGGTTCCTTTCATGATTTGCAAAAGGGCAAGCGACTTTTCATTTGCTGCCGGATTGAAATCAAATGCCCGGAAATAACGCAATCTGCTTTTCAAATCTGCTTTGGAATCGCCCGCCAGTGAGGCCAGCAACGGAACCGATTCCTTGCCGCGTGAACGCCAAACAATGTCTTTTCCAGCTTGCGTTGCAGTTGCATTGGCTCCAACTTTCGATTGCCACGCCGTGAAAAATGAATCCCACTGATCATCGGCACCGATGCCGAGCGCTTCTAAATACCAACGGTCTTTGCCGTCATATTGCAATGCAAGCTCAGCCCATAATGCAGGCGCTTTGGGTGATTTGTTGTGGTGAAGGATCAGCGCACATTCCCGTCTTACTTGTGGTTCAGCATCTTTCACCAGCAAAGCAATGTAATCTGTAATCTCAACGCCAGGAACTTCACTTGCTGCCCGCAGACCCGCAATGCGCATGTCAGGATTGGCGTCTTTTATGGCCACATCAATTGCTTTTTTGCTTGAAGCTGGCCATTTGCTCAATAACCAAAGCGCCCGTGCGCGCATCCGATAGTTTGCTTTTTTGTCTGTATAAAGTTTTTCCAATGAAGGAATGGCCTTTTCGCCCATTTGATTCAAAGCATTCCAAGCCTGATAGCGAACAGAAAGATTCGGGCTTTGCAATGCTTCCACCGCGCCGCTCGCTGTTGTCAAATCTGTTTTCGGAACTTTGTAGGGCGTATTAGCCGGCGCAATGCGGTAAAGTCTGCCCCTATTTTGATCGCCTGCCTGGTGCCCGCCCACGCCTGGATCATACCAGTCGGAAACGATCAACGAGCCATCGGGAGCAACACAAACGTCGGAAGGACGGAACCATTGGTCTCTTTTTCCGTCAACCAGATTTACGATTCTAGCCTTATAGCCTGCACCTGATTTCTCCACGGGATACGAGCGAACCACATTATGGCCCGGTTCGCAATGGATCATTTGGTCCCAAAACTCTTTTGGCAAAAGCCTGCCTTCGTAAACGACCATGCCCGTAGGAGACCCGGAGCCGGTTTGCAGCAAGTTTGGCACAACGCCCGGATCATTCAAATGCCAGTGCCGATAAGGAATAGAATCTTCAATATTGGTGCGATTCGCGCGCCAGCCCGCGCCGGTAACCTCATCTGTGTAGCCATAATTGCCATATTGCATGACGTAATTGATCCGCACACTTTTATTTCCGTCGTCATCATTATCAGACTGCCACATGGTTCCGTAACTGTCCACAGCGACTTCGTAATTGTTCCTGAAATTATTTGCCAAAACTTCAATATTCTTGAAATCAGGATCGCAACGGAACACGATTCCCTGTTTTAATTTTTTGAAATCAATGGGCTGACCATCTTTTCCAATGACTGGATTTCCCTTTCCATCCAATAAATGTCCCCCTTCGTTTCCAAAGTTGAAATAGAGCTTTCCATCCGGTCCGAAAATGAATGCGTGCATCCCGTGGTCGTGCTGCTCACCGCCTACACCTTCGAAGATAACTTCCTTTTTATCAGCCTTTCCATCATTGTTTTCATCCGTAAAAAGCCACACATAAGGACTTTGCGAAACCACAACCCGATTGCCCATCACCCAGATTCCAAGCGGAGAATTAATCTCTTTTCCCTGATAGAAAACGGTCGTTTTATCCGATTTTCCGTCCCCATCCGTGTCTTCCATAATCAAAATGCGGTCGCCTTCATCTTTGGTCGGATTGCCATTGATCGCTGGCCTATAATTATAAGCTTCACAAACCCAAACCCTTCCTAAATGATCCACGTCAATGTTTGTAGGATTGGTTATGGTTGGTTCTGATGCGAAAAGAGTGGCTTCAACGCCATTGGTTACTGATAATCCCGCAACTGCATACTTTGGCGAACGTTTTTGCGCGTCTGTCAGGTCTTTGTATAAGCTGTCGAGCGTTGAACTTTGAAAAGTGCTCGGGTTAACATGCTGGTAAGCAGCAATCATTACGGTTGCCAGCAAACATCCCGCAGGAAACAGGATCAGCGATTTTTTTAAGTTCATGAGGTCTATAAATTACAGTCTGTAAGGCGAAAGGAGATTTGTGTAACTTTTAATTCAAAGATTACTAGTTTAGATATAATAAGAGCCAATCCACCTGTCATTTACTATTATGAGCAGGACTTTTTTTGCATTGCAGACGATCCGAGTATAAGCACTTTCCATTTGTAACACATGGTATATTGGCGCCGAGACCGTCTTATTGTTAAAAAATACAATAAATGAAAAAATTAACCGGTCTCCTGATTGCATTGGCTTTACATGCTATCCCTGAAAAATCCATGGCACAAAACGAAGTCATCAACTTGTGGCCCGAAGGCAAAGTCCCCAACTATAAAACGAATTCGGTTGAGGAAAAATCGGTTACGGACGACAGTAACATCTTGCGAATCAGCGGCGTGTCTGTTCCAACATTGACGGCTTTTATTGTTCCAAAAGAGAAAGCGACTGGTGCCGCAGTAATGATCTGTCCGGGTGGAGGCTATGGAATATTGGCTGCTTCTCACGAAGGAAGTGATTTTGCAAAATGGTTTAATGATCGCGGAATCTCCGCTTTTGTGCTGAAATACAGGTTACCAAGCGAAAAAACCATGACGCATCAGCATGAAGTGCCTTTAATGGACGCCATGCAAGCCATGAAACTGATCAGACAAAGCGCTGGCAAATGGAACATTGATGTCAATAAAATCGGCGTTATGGGTTTTTCGGCAGGCGGTCACCTTGCTGCAACTTTGTCAACGCATTTTAATATGGGCGAAAAAGCTTCGCCAGAAGCAAAACCAAATTTTTCGATCCTCATTTATCCTGTAATTTCCCTGACTCCTGCCCTGGCCCATGGCGGCTCGCGTGACAACTTACTTGGCTCTGAAAAATCAGACGAGCTCATTAAATATTACTCCAACGAACTGCAAGTAAGCCCCGAAACGCCTCCCGCATTCCTTGTTCACGCCATGGATGACGGTGCGGTTCCGCCCGAAAACAGCATTGAATATTGTCTGGCCCTGAAAAAACAAAAAATCTCCGCAGAACTCCATCTTTATCCAAAAGGCGGCCACGGTTACGGCATGCGAACCGACGGAAAAGGCTCATTAGCAGGCTGGCCCACAGCCATGGATGGCTGGTTGAAATCGTTTGGTTTTGTAAAGTGAAACGGATTAAGTTACATTTACTGTTAAATGAATGTAGATATCTAATCATTTGACAGTATGCATACACAGATTATTAATGTTATGGGCGGGCAAAAAGCTTTCGCGCAAAAGATTGACAGCTTTCTTTCATTCATAGAAGTCACCCAGCAAGGAATTCCCATTGCGATTGCTCAAACCGTTCAAAAAAGAATGAATTTGTCAAATAAGCAATTTGGCGAAATGTTAAACTTATCGGAAAGCACTTTTCAGCGCAGAATAAAAAACAAGTCAATATTAACACCTTCCGAAAGTGAAAAGGTGATTGACTTTTCGAAAATTATAGCAAAAGGCGTCGATGTTTTTCACGACGACAATGACTTTAACAGCTGGTTGAACAGCCCAATTCTAGCGCTAGGCAACAGAAAACCGATAGAATTGCTGACTTCGTCCATTGGAAGAGAGGAAGTGCTCAATGTTCTTTTCAGGATAGAACACGGCATTTACTCCTGATATGCTCCTTTTTCGCATCACTAGTCGCACATATGCAAACGATCTGCAAGGGACAGGTTGCCTTTATGCTGCCGGGCGATGGCATTTCAAGGGAACGCAAATCGTTTACACATCGGAGCATGTTTCGCTGTCGAAACTGGAAATTCTCGCTAATTCCTCTTTTATTCCAAAAAACCAAGCGTTGGTAACCATTGAAGCTCCATCCGATGCATCTGTTTTGGAAACTGACTTGGCTAAACTTCCTGATAACTGGTGGAAATTCCCATATCCAGATTCGTTAGCAGAAGTAACCGAACAATGGATTGAAGAAGGCAGATTTTGGATCATGAAAGTGCCTTCTGCACATTCATTTACGGAGTTCAACTATTTGCTGAACCCATTTCACACCGAGCATAAGTCTGCGAAAATTCTTCGTGTTGAAGATGTGCATTTCGATGGCAGACTTAAATAAATGCCTCCGATTTCCCTAGTTTTGACTTTTGAATCAAATTGAAGGATATTTCTGCGCCTATGAATGCTGTAAACCGCTTTTTAGTCAACCAAAGATATTTGCTGATCCTGTTCATAGGAGTGGCGATTTTTGCCAGTTTGCAATCTTACTTTGGCGGTTTGAAAAGTTTTGTGGAAGGCGGACACCTTTACACAACTTACAACAACTACATTATTTTTAAGCAGTCGTTTTTCCATTTGATTCATGGGCAGGACCTTTACGCGCAATTTGTTGAAGAGCAAGGCGATTTATACAAATACAGCCCCGCATTTGCATTGATTTTCAGCATTCTGGCAATTATGCCTGATGTGCTCGGTCTCTCAGTCTGGAATATTTTGAATGCGGCGGTGCTTTTCTACTCGGTCTATTATCTGCCCCGCATTAACCTCCGCACCAAGGGATTGATCCTCGTTTTTGTGATTGTGGAATTGCTTACTTCCGTTCAGAATGAGCAAAGTAACGCGTTGATTGCCGGATTGTTGCTGTTTGCATTCGGCTTTCTGGAAAGGGGAAAATATTGGCTGGCGACGTGCTGCGTTGTTGCAACGATTTTCATTAAGCTGTTCGGGATTGTTGCATTGGCTTTGTTCCTGCTTTATCCCAACAAGTTGAAGCTGACTTACACGACGGCCTTTTGGGTGATCCTTTTCACGATGCTTCCGCTCCTGGTCGTTGACTTTAACCAGTTTGTATTTCTTTACAAAAGCTGGGCTAATCTGTTAGCGAATGACCATTCGATTTCGGATGGCTTGTCCGTTATCGGCTGGCTCAAAACCTGGTTTAATCTCCATTTAAACAAAACGTATGTCAGCTTGGCGGGCGCAATTCTCTTTTGTATTCCGTTGCTGCGGATCAAGGAATATGGCAATTTCACTTTCCGGATCGTGTTGCTGGCTTCGACTATGATTTGGGTTGTGATTTTTAACCACCGGGCTGAGTCGCCCACTTTTATCATTGCAATTACTGGGGTAGCCCTTTGGTATTATTCGCAAAGCGAGAACAAATTAAATTACTTTCTGCTGGTCCTTGCGTTCGTTTTCACTGCATTGTCACCAACGGATCTTTTCCCAAAATTTATTAGAAATGAATGGATGAAGCCATATGTTGTCAAGGCCGTTCCGTGCATTCTGATTTGGGCAAAAATTACTTATGACCTGCTTTTTGTAAAACTTTCGCCAAGGATAGAGCGACAGCAAGTGCTTGAAAAATAAAATGCGTTACAGATTTGCTGCGGCAACAAACCCGTAACGCTATCAACCTGAACCTTAATTTGATCCTACCAAAGTGCGCTCAACCTCTCTTACTTCGTTGGTTGCCAGGTAAATGCTCTTAACGATCTTCTCGGAATCATTGGAGATCTCCAATGTGTAGACGCCGTCCCGGATTTCGTCAAAATTCAGTTTGCGGCCGTATTTAGTCAAATATTTTGGCACATATTCTTCGTGCAACATGTTGCCTTTCGTATCCATGAGGCGGATCACGACGCGCTCTCCTTTTTGCTTTTCCATCAATAAATTCATCGAGACCGTATTTTTCACTCGATACATGCCGACCTTAAATTTTTCGCAGGAATTGTTCTTGCATTCAGCTTTCGAATCGATCGGGTTTGCGAATGTATTTCCAGTAAGTAAAAGAAGGCCGAATGCGGCGGCTGCAAGCGTTTTGATCATGTTTTTCATGGCTTATAAAGGTTACTTTGAGTAAATAATTCTTGAAGATTTTTACCAATGATAACCTCACCCCAGCCAATGTTGCACGCATTATTTAAACGGCGGAAAATGGGGTTGAATGGTCGTGTGTATCACCCCCCAATTGCAATCATATTCCGATTTTGCTCGTAATCTGATTTTGCTTGGGTTTCTGTGAAATTTACGTGGCCTCCGTGGGCGAAATGTTTTTTGTAGAAGTGGGCGTGGATGAGGGCGCGGACGTCCTGGCCTGCGCGTAAGGGAGTCAACAAATCTGCCTCGGATGTGTCGAAAAGGCAGTTTTTAAGTTTTCCGTCGGCAGTGAGGCGAATGCGGTTGCAGCCTGAGCAGAACGGTTGCGTTACGGTGCCGATGATCCCGAAAGTGCCTGCACCACCAACGACCTGAAAACGATGCGCCGTATCCTGCAACTCGCCGGTCAGTTTTTTGAAATCAAATTCATTGTTAATGTCTGAAAGCAAGTCGTTATAGGACACGATTTTCGACATATCCCATTGATTGCCTTTAAATGGCATAAACTCAATAAAACGCACATGCAGATTGGGCTCATCGAGGGTCATGCGGACGAAATCATTTACTTCGTCTTCATTAATTCCCTTCATCACCACCATATTAATCTTCACAACAAACCCTTTGGCAAGCAGCAAACGAATGTTACCAAGCGTCTTCGCATAATGATCGCGCTTCGTAATGGATCTAAAACGATCTTCGCGCAATGTATCGAGACTGACATTCAAAGAGTTGACGCCTGCATCTTTCAAGCTGCCAATAAATTGGTCAATAAAAACAGCATTGGTCGTTAACGTCAACGAAGTAGGCAATTTGCCAAGGTCGGACACAATTTGCGCGACATCCTTGCGAATTAGAGGCTCGCCACCAGTCAAACGGATTTTGTCGACGCCCATTTCAACGAAGATTTCAGCCAACGTTTTGATCTCATCGGCCTGCATCAGCCATTTGGAAGGCATAAACTGCATTTCCTCCTGGGGCATACAATAGGTGCAACGCAGATTGCACTTATCCGTCAGCGAAATCCGCAGATAAGTGTGTTTGCGACCGAATGTATCAACAATGGGTAATGACATTTTTTATTTATTAATCGTGCTTTTTGCCTTCTAGGACGCCAAAAACATGCAGCACCTGCGGAAACAATGCATCCATATATTCGGTTACGCCTCCTGTGCTGCCGGGCATTGCCATGACCAATGTTTCACCGATTAATCCGCCGACGGATCGGGATAACATTGCTGTCGGCATGCGGTCCTGGCCATATTTTCTGGCTGCTTCTGCGATGCCGGGGATTTCCCTGTCAAGCAACTCAGAGACTGCTTCTGGTGTAACATCTCTGTCAGATAACCCGGTTCCGCCGGTTATCAAAATAAGCTGATAATGTGCCTCGCAAAGGCTTTTGATCTTTTCCTGAATGCTGTTTTTATCGTCGGGAATGATGCTGTAATCGCTTGCTTTGAGTTTCAGCGCTTCCAGTTTTTCAATGATGCGTTTTCCTGATTTGTCTTCACCAATGCCATTGGAAATGCTGTCAGAACAAACAATAACGGCTGTCTTCAAATTTTCAGGAATTGCTTTCCGATCGCTTTTCCCACCTTTTTTCTCCAACAATTTTATGTTATGAATTTCAACACCTCTGTCGATCGGTTTGAGCATATCATACATTGTCAATGCCACAACGGACGCGCCGTGCATGGCTTCAACTTCGACGCCGGTTTTATATATCGTTTTGACAGTCATCTCAATAACAATGCGCAAGTCTTCAATTCTATAATTTACGGCTGTGTATTCAACAGGAATCGGGTGACAATCCGGCAACAGATCAGGCGTCTTTTTAACTGCCAAAAAACCTGCGGCTTTCGCCATTTCAAAAACGTCGCCCTTGGGAACGGCCCGATCCTGAATCGCCTTAATCGTTTCAGGCTTGCTGACCTGGACAATCGCCTGCGCAGTCGCAATTCGTAATGTGTTGCTTTTGTGGGTGATGTCTACCACTTGTTAATTTTGAATGAGTGAATGAGCGAATGACTGAATGGATATTGTTGGTTTGAATGACTTGTTTGCTATTTCCTGGATTTAGCCTATTTGTTTTCTTTCCAGACGTAGTTTCCTGATTCTCCTATTAGTTCTTTTCCGAAGATGGGCACGTTGGCTTTTATTTCTTCTACAATGTATTCGGATGCTTCGAATGCTGCGCGGCGGTGGGGTGAGGAGACGAAAACAAATAGGCTGATCTCGCCCGTCGGCACGACGCCTAAGCTGTGGTAAATGTGCATACAGGAAAGCTCAAACTTTAAAAAAGCAGCTTCACGAATGTCGTGAAAGGCACTTTCCGCCATTTCTTCGTAAGCCGAATATTCAATTCCAGTTACAGTTCCGTCTGGTTTTTGGTCCGCTCTGATTTGTCCCAAAAAGATCGCATGTGCGCCGATCTCCGTTTTCGACTGGTGGCTGGCTATGGATTTTGAAACAAAATCAGGACTGATCGGGCCCTGAACAAACACTTTTTTCGGTTTATGCACTTTTTCCATGTAACTGGCTTTTTAATTCTATTTTGAAAATCAGCCGCCAGCAAATGGTGGCAACAATGCAATTTCGGAAGCATTATCGATCAAAATTGAGTCTTGGGAGATTTTTTGATCGACTGCAATTTTGAACTTTTTGTCGCGCAATGCTGGATATCGCTCCACGATTTGATCCCGGAACTCCCCTACTGTCAGACTTCTATCCGCATTCCAGACTTCATTGGCCTGGCCGGCGATTTCGGCTAACATGCCATAATACATCACTCGAATGCTCATTGTTGTCGGATTTTCATTTTTTGCATAACAACTTTTGCACGCATCTGATTCAGAAAGGCAGTAAATGTACTTCAACCAGGTCGCCTTCCTTCACCACATTCTGACTTGTGGGCAAATAAATGATGGCGTTTGCAATGGCAAATGAACGCAATGCAAACGACTCCTGCCCATCTAACGGAATGACGGCGTCATTCTCGATAAGTCCTTTCAAAAATTCATCCCGCTCACCATTGAAAGTGTAAGCATATTTTGAAGACATTTTTAATGATCGCAAAAAAGGATCTTGCCTGCCGGACATGATTCGCAGCGCTGGAAGCACATATTCGTAAAAACAAACCAGTGATGAGGCTGGATTACCGGGCAAGGCGAAAAACAGTTTTTGTTCTTTTTTCGCAAAAAGCAACGGCTTCCCAGGTTTTTGACGGACTTTATAAAAAATCGTTTCAGCGCCTATGGCTTCCATCGCCTTGCCTACGAAATCATAATCGCCCACAGAAATGCCGCCGGAAGCAAGCACCATATCGTGTTTTTCGGAAAGTTCCGTCAGCGCTTGGATGGTCGATTCGAGATCGTCATCCGAATATTTTATTTCGAGATCCAAAATTCCTTCCTGCTGCAATGCTGCCGCGAGCATGGAAGAATTGGATTCATAAATCTTCCCAAAAACGATCGGATCGCCTTTTTTCAGCAATTCGTCGCCGGTTATCAGTAATCCTACTTTTGGCTTTTTATAAACGCTTGCTTCCCAAACATTCATTCCCTGCAAGAAACCAATGCTGCCGGGTGAAAGCAATGTTCCTTTCTCCAATGCAACGGCGCCTTCCTTTATTTGCTGACCAATGTTACGCACATTCTTGCCGGCTTCAACGGGAAATTCATTAATTATAACGACTCCATTTTCAACCGAAGTGTGCTCCTGCATGATGACCGCAGTGGCATTTTCGGGCACCGGTGCGCCTGTAAAAATCCGCATTGCGGAACCAGCTTGCAATGTTTGAATGTTAGTTTGTCCCGCCTTCGACTCTCCTGTGAGTGTCAGCGCGGAACGTTCTTTTGAAATATCGGTGTGAATGATCGCATATCCATCCATAGATGATTGCCGGAATGATGGCAAAGACAGTGGCGTGTTAATGTGCTCCGCCAGAACACGGCCGAGCGCATTTTCGATAGCAAGCGTTTCGACTGGCAATGGTTTCGAATTGGCAAGAATCCTTTGTTTGGCCTCGTTTACTGTAATCATAATGGCTGAAAAAGCGAAAATGCAAGTTAATACATCTGCATTTGCAATGTTTAACTGGTGTAGAATTAACAATAAGATTTTGATCAAAAAACGCTCAAATCACCATGTTTATAGCGGTTAATGATTACTACAAATCTATAATGAGCTGATTATCAGTCAGCGAAAAGCAGTTATTACAATTAATTCTAACTAAAATGATACGATTAGGGCTTTTTTGAGTTTTGTAAATGTTAGAACTAACCAATTATTATTCCAATTTTCCGCCGTTATGCAATGGAAACGAAGAATTTCAATGCTATACGCAAAACGACAGTGTCTTGAATTAATACTACACTCCGATATATAATGTGCTAGAAATCAAAGTTTTAGCTCAAAATGAAATATTATTAATTCAATACCGTTATCTTTGCACTCTGGCCTTGGGCCTTAAACTATGTTCCACGAAATTTAAAATGAATGATTAAACTTATCTTTATGGCCCTCTCAATCGCAATAATGGGTAAAGCACCAATGAGCGAGGTGGGGGTGGAAAAGAAGGAACTGAAAACAATCACTATCATAGATTCAGATCTTCTTGCTATTGACTTTTGTGGCGAAGCCATTCCATTATCAGAGCTTCGAATTGCTGAGCGATATCAGAACATGATCAGAAATTACGACAACCCCACCTTTCGTAAGCTGATGACAAAGACCCAAAAAAGAATCAAGATTATAGAACCGATTCTTAAAAAGTACGGAGTACCAGCCGATTTTAAATATCTCCCGTTAATAGAGAGCGCAATGAGTGATGACGCCAAGTCACACAGAGGCGCGGGAGGCTACTGGCAGTTAATGCCTTCGACAGCAAAATCTCTCGGGCTGGTTATCAATGAAACCAGGGACGACCGCAAACATCTCGTCAAATCAACGCACGCGGCAGGAAAATATCTGCGCGAACTTCATCGTCAACTTGGTTCATGGACACTCGTAGCTGCTGCATACAATGCAGGACCGACGCACATTCAGAATAAACTGGATGCGCAGAACAAGGATGATTACTTTAAACTGCGTTTAAACTCAGAAACTACACGTTACATTTATAAGCTGCTGGCTGTCAAGGAATGGTTTAACAACCCCGAACGAAGCAAAGAATGGGGAAGCGGAGATGTCGTTGACCGTTTGGCAGAATTCAAAGTCGAGCAAAAAAAGGCTGAAATCCAATCGGAGAAGGCTGAATCGCAGTTGGAAAGGATTGAATCCCTCGAAAAAGCCGAATTGCAACTTGCAAGAGAGTCGAGCAAGTTAGTTGCTGGCTCCTGATCCCATCATTTATTTTGGCATTAAACTTGAAGAAAAGGATACATTATCCTTTTCTTTGTGTTGTTATGGAATGCCGGCAAAACCGACGGGCATAACTTCAATTTTTATTCAAAATTCTTTTTAAAATCAATATGACAAAAGCAGAAATGATCACGGACAAAGGCACCATGCTGATCGAGTTTTACGATGAGGATGCTCCCGGAACGGTGAAAAACTTTGTTGATCTTTCAAAAAAAGGTTTTTACGACGGACTAATTTTTCACAGGGTTATTCCTGATTTCATGGTTCAGGGCGGAGATCCAACCGGAACCGGTCGTGGAGGCCCGGGTTATAAAATCGATTGCGAGCTGAATGGTGGAAACCAATATCATGACCGCGGCGTGCTATCAATGGCACATGCAGGTCGTAACACTGGCGGATCGCAATTTTTCATCTGCCACAGCCGCAGAAACACAGCGCATTTAGACGGAAACCACACTTGCTTTGGTAAAGTCGTAGAAGGCGTTGACACGGTCGACTTGCTTCGTCAGGGTGACAAGATTCAAAAAATCACTATTATCGAGGAACAAGCATAATACTGCTCACTTGGTATGCAAAAAGGCTTGGATCGCTCCAAGCCTTTTATTTTGCGCTTACTTTTAAATCCTACCAGAAGTAAGCATAAAGGAATGTAATAATGCTGATGACGATAACCGCTCCAACGATAAAGCTGCGATGCGGGATGAACATGGAAGTGTCAATTGCTAATCCTTTCTTCTCATCCGGCAACACCAAGCCCAAAATCACCATCACCACTACGCAGATCAGGAACACCAAACCCATACGATCGAGGAATGGAACTTGCGACCAGTCTGCAAATGGGAAGTAATTGTTGTGCATAGCCAATGCAATCAAAAACCCACCAACGATCGCGAATAATGCTCCTGCTGAATTGGTCCGTTTCCAGAAAAAGCCCATTATAAACGAGGCGAAAATTCCAGGTGAAAGCAATCCGGTCATTTCCTGAATGAATTGGAAACCACCTTTTTTGTCAATGCCCATGTAAGGAGAAACGACGATCGCCAGGATCATAGAAATCACAACGACGATCCGTCCAATGCGCACAAGCGTTTTTTCGTCTGAATTTTTACCAATATAGTTTTTGAAAATATCGAGCGTAAAAATTGTTGAAATACTATTTGCTTTACCCGCAAGGGAAGCCACAACAGCGGCCGTCAATGCTGCAAATGAAAGTCCTTTCAGACCGGCGGGAAGCAAATTTAGTAGAACAGGATAGGCTTTATCTGCATTAAGCTGGCCTTCGGCATCCAA
Source organism: Dyadobacter sp. CY326 (assembly GCF_021390515.1). Taxonomy (GTDB): domain Bacteria; phylum Bacteroidota; class Bacteroidia; order Cytophagales; family Spirosomataceae; genus Dyadobacter. Next base: position 233,650 of record NZ_JAJUXI010000006.1, on the reverse strand, counting down.
CATTTCGGCTTGAAATAAGCCTTTGCTGTATAATGCGTAAGCTGCAATTCCAGGCAAAACCACAATTACGGGCATTAACAGTTTCAAAAATGCGGCGAACAGAATCCCGTTTCGTGCTGTTTTCAAATCCGCCCCCAAAGCGCGCTGCGTAATGTATTGGTTACAACCCCAGTAATTGAGGTTAACGATCCACATTCCACCAAGCAACACCGTCAAACCAGGAAGCTGCATGTAAAACGGACTCGTTTTAGGGAAAATCATGTGGAAATGGTCGTCATGATTTTCACGCATCATTTTGATTCCGCTCATCACACCGTCCATCCCCGCTTCACCAGAAACAAGATTGATTGCCAGATAAGTTGTTGCCAATCCGCCGATTACAAGGAAGAAAACCTGAATAACGTCTGTAAAACCGATTACTTTCATTCCACCAATGGTGATAATGATCGCGAAAACGGCCAACGCGATCATACAAAACTGGAAATTCAAGCCTGAAATCCCGGAAACGGCCAATGCACCCAAATAAAGGATGGAAGTGAGGTTTACCAAAATATACAATGCCAGCCAAAAAACGGCCATAATTAAACTCACCGTCGGATTATAACGCTGACTCAAAAACTGAGGCATCGTGTAAATCTTGTTTTTGAGATAAATGGGCATAAAAAAAACAGCTACAATAACCAATGTTGCCGCCGCCATCCATTCGTAGGTCGAAATGCCCAGACCCATTGAAAAACCGTTTCCGGACATCCCAATAAACTGTTCAGCTGAGATGTTGGATGCGATCAATGATGCCCCAATTGCCCACCATGTCAGCGAGCCTTCTGCTAAAAAGAAATCCTTCGTTGACTCAACTGTTGACCTTTTCCGCTGATAAATCCAGTAACCATAACCGGAGACGACAATGAAATAGAAAAAGAAAACAATGTAATCCAGGGTTTGTAATTGTTGCATTTCAAATAATAAAATAGATGAATGAATGAGGTTTGTCGGTTCAAATCGAAAGGTACATTATTTTCAGAAAATAGTGCAAAATGAAAATGGTCAGAAGATGAATGCAGCTATTTTTTAAATGATGTTCATAAATATAGTTACTAGGCGATATTCGCGATGTCGTTACTCCAATATTTTCTTTGAATCCTGAAATCTGAGTGGATTGGTCGGGAGCTTCTTAAAAAGTCGCGCCCGCTGCTTTTCCTCGGCTTTACTGTAAGCGTCTTGGAAAGATTTCCCCTGTTGCATTTGCGATATCAGGCGTTGCAAGCCTTTCTGCTCCGTCAAAATAAGCCAGTAAGAAACTTCAAGTCCGGCTGACATGTAGGCGAGCATCACCTTTTTTTGACTCGCATTGAAAAAGCCTTTGATGGAACGGATATCGCTCAATTCCAATATTTCCTGCCCGCCACCTGTGTAGTAAAGCCATTCGTCCAGATATTCAAAATATCGGCCTCTTATGTCAGGATTGTTTACGAACCGCCTGTCGAGCATGAGTGCAATGCCTTCATTAAACCATTGAGGCACTTCGGTTGCAATGGTCCACCAGCCGAGTCTTGCGAGCAATTCCGTGTGGCTCATCTCGTGACTGATCACGTCCACATTCATTCCTTGCGCATTTAATATGACGAAAGAATCGCCCCAGGGCGTTCCCAGACTGCATCCGGCTCCTTCAGTGCTACTGCAATATTTTTGATATTGCTGCGGGTTGCTGCACACAATAATGACGGGCTTTGACTCTTTTCCTGAATAAAATGAATCGACGCGGGCTTCTGAGCGCTTTATAATAGATTTGACCTTTTTGATGTCGGACTGTTGAATGTCCGGGCTGAAATGGACTTTCCCTTCTGAACGGAAAGACGAAAGGCCTATTAATTCACAGTAAAATATTTGGGGATAAAGGAAGAAAAGACTGGCAGTAAGCACCAAAAACCCTATAATCAACAGCTTTCCCCACTTGATGTAGAACGGCTGAGCTGGATTGCGGGTTTTCAAATGTATGAGTTGGGTTTTGGAGTGCCACGGATGCACGGATGGGCACGAATGCATTCGTGCCCATCCGTGCATCCGTGGCAAAAAAAATCAATGCTTAAAATGACGAATGCCAGTCGTAACCATCGCCAGGCCATGCGCATTGCAATAATCTGTGGAATCTTTATCCCGAATTGAACCGCCTGGCTGAACAACAGCCGTTATTCCGGCCAGATGCGCGATCTCAACGCAATCCGCAAATGGGAAAAACGCATCCGAAGCCATAACAGCGCCATTTAAATCGAAACCGAATGCATTCGCTTTATCAATAGCCTGACGCAACGCATCCACGCGCGAAGTTTGTCCCGTGCCACTGGCCAGAAGTTGGTTTTCTTTTGCCAAAACAATTGTATTGGATTTCGTATGCTTGCAAACTTTCAATGCGAATTCCAATGCTGTAAGCTCACCCGCAGTCGGCGCCTTTTCTGTGACGGTTGTAAATTGCGATTGCACTTCAGTTGACACATCCTTATCCTGCACCAAAACGCCGTTTAAGATTGTTTTGAACATGATCTGCGGCAGAACAACCGCATTGCGTTTCAGAAGAATCCTATTTTTCTTGGATTTCAATAATTGCAACGCATCCTCGTCATATTCCGGCGCAATCAGGATTTCCATAAACAATTTGTTCAGTTCCTCAGCCGTGGCCAAATCCACTTTTGCGTTGGTGATCACCACACCGCCAAAAGCCGAAACCGGATCGCAGGCCAATGCATTGTCATAAGCCTCTTTGGCAGTTGGCGCAGTTGCGATGCCGCAGGCATTGGTGTGTTTAATGATGGCGAATGTTGGTGCAGCATCGGCGAATTCGTCGATCAGATTCACGCAAGCATCGACGTCCACTAAATTGTTGTATGACAACTCCTTACCATGTAATTTATCAAAAATCCCTTCCAGGTCACCATAATAAGTGGCACTCTGATGCGGATTTTCACCATAGCGCAACGTTTGCGAAGTCAGGTTTGTAAAGTCAAAAAGATCCTTATCCGTTTTTTCTTTGTCAGCAGTAAAGAAGCGATTAATTGCGCCATCGTAATGCGAAGAAACTGCAAACGCCTGACCCGCATAATGCCGACGATCTTCAATGTCTGTCGCTCCCGCTTTCGCAGTCAGTAATTCGACAACCTCCGCGTATTGGCTCCGGGATGAAACGATGAGCGTATCTTTAAAATTTTTGGCAGTCGCGCGAATGAGCGAAATGCCGCCTATGTCGATTTTTTCAATGATATCCGCTTCTCCTGCACCCGAAGCCACAGTTTCTTCAAATGGATAAAGATCCACCACCACGAGGTCGATGGCAGGAATATTGTATTGCTGAGCCTGGGCAACGTCGCCGGCATCATCACGGCGATATAAAATGCCACCCATAATTGCGGGGTGCAAAGTTTTAACTCGGCCACCAAAAATGGATGGATAACCCGTCAATTCTTCCGCTGCGACAACAGGAATATTTAAGTTTTCAATGAAAGTCTGCGTCCCGCCGGTGGAATAAAGTTTAACACCATTGTCATGCAGCAGGCGAACCAAAGGTTCAAGTCCATCCTTATAATATACAGATATAAGAGCGGATTGGATTTTTTTCGACATTGTGGAATGTTGGACTAATGATTTCTCTGACTGAAAAATAAACCGCAAAGATAGCCGAAAAAAGTACGAAGTTTAAGGTGAAAACCGCTAAAATCGACGACATTACTCACGAATTACAAGCATTAAAATCAAAAGCAATGAATCTGGATCTGACAGGAAAAACGGCATTGGTTTGCGGGAGCACACAGGGAATTGGCCTCGCGACTGCCATCGAACTGGCATTATTAGGCGCTAATGTTACATTGGTTGCAAGGAATGAAGAAAAACTGCGCGAAGCCGTTGACTCACTCGACACTTCTGCTGCACAGCTTCACCGCTATGTTGTAGCCGATTTTGCAGATCATGGAAATGTAAAAGAAGCCATCGAAAATTATCTCCGCCTCGTTCCCGACGTCCACATTCTCATCAACAACACCGGCGGCCCATCCGGCGGTCCGATCATTGAAGCCGAACCCGACCAGTTTCTCAAAACCTTCCAAATGCACCTGATTAATAATCAGTTTCTGGCGCAAGCGGTCGTTCCGTCAATGAAAAAGGCAGGTTACGGACGCATTGTGAACATTATCAGCACTTCTGTAAAGCAGCCGATCGTAGGGCTCGGCGTTTCAAACACCATCCGTGGCGCTGTGGCAAGCTGGTCCAAAACATTGTCTTTGGAACTTGGTCAGTTTGGCATCACTTCTAACAATGTGCTGCCGGGTTACACAGTTACATCGCGTTTGGACGCCGTTTTGGAAATGAGAAGTAATAATTCAGGCAAATCAAAAGACGAAATCGCCAGCGAATTACAATCCACGATCCCAATCCGCCGATTTAGCGAAGCCAAAGAAGTCGCCGCAGCCGTTGCATTCCTATGCAGCCCCGCAGCAGGCAGCATCAACGGAATCAACTTACCCGTCGACGGCGGCAGAACGGAGAGTTTGTAGTATTAATTTTATAAAAAATTAAGTATATCTGCGTTTACTTTGATACATTTGGACGCAACTCCAAATGTATCAAACCCCAACAATGCGCCTCTATCGATCTACATTTACCTTAATTGCCTTTTTTGGCGATTTCCATTTCTTGCAGTAAAAAAGACCATGAAGTTAAGCCGCCTGAGAACTGCCGCTTCGCAGGAAAAACTTATCGCTTGGAGCAACTCACATCCGGATACGAATCAACCGAAACTTATGAATCGCACATCCAGCAGGATGATGAGGGTCGACTTACTGAATTTTCTGTGTTGCAAACACGTGATCAAAATCCGGGCAAACAATTTCCAATAACCGTCAACGAGGGAGAAAATTACACCTTCAAGTATGATTCCGAAGGTTTTTTAGTGGAGATTAAGAGACATGAAGTCATTAATCATACGGGCAACATTTCATACAATGACTATGGTCAATTCAAGAAAGGAAGAATTGAGACCGATGAAACGACAACTTTCATTTACGCCAATAAGCTTATTGAATCGTATCAGAGGAAAACGCTAACGGTGGTCAAGGGAGACGAAAACCCTCCAAAAAATTACGAATATGAAGCAGGCAAAACTTATAAGTATGATGCTCAGGGCGTCATTCAACAAACAATTTCAACAAATCGCAATGGGGATAAGTCCATCACCACTTTTCAAAACGGCATCAGGGCCACGACTATAAACCAGAACGGCACGCTTACTGCCAAGTATGACGAAAAAGGAAGAACTGCCAGCTCCGGCAATGTCGTCATAGCGTACGATGACAACGATAACATTATATTGTATCAAACTTACGTTCAGTCCAACCTTAACTTCACAGACAAACGAACCTATGATGATAAGATTAATCCCGAGTCACTTATTCCGTTTCGCTTTAAAGGAATCCCTGACGATATGCCGTTCTTACGCTACACAGAGGGCAAAAACAACCAAGTAAAAAGCACTTACTCCTATCCGAGTCAGGACGGATACACAAAGAACATAGTTTGGGAATACAATTCGACTGGCTTGCCAACAACTTCAACATCTTCAATTGATAAGCCGGGAAGTGTTCAAAAACAGGTGACTACTTATCGTTACGAAAACTGCAATTAAACCAATAATCAACCCAACAATGCGCCTCTATCGATTTACATTTACTTTAATTGCCGTTTTGGCATTCTCTTTCTCTTGTAGCAAGAAAGACCACGAGGTTCAACCATCTTCAAATTGCCGGTTTATTGGAAAGTCGTATACTACCAAGCAAATCAGTTACAGCGATACAACCACTTATATTTATGAATCGCATTTGAAACATGATAATGAGGGTAAACTAACATCCATAACAGTAGAAAATAATGTTCAGAACAGCAGCCCTGACTTTCCTACCAAGTCCAGCGAAGATGAAACCTTTGCCTTCAAGTATAATGCTGATGGATTTCTGACAGAAATTAGCCGCCGTAAGTTAACGCTTCAGCAAGGCCTCTTCTCTTATAATGATTACCCTTTTTACAAAAAAGGCAGCATTGAGATAAATGACATTACAACATTTATTTACAACGGCAATCTGGTACAATCATCTTCCAACAAAATAAGCACGATTGTACAGGGAGACAACTATGCGCCCAAAACATATAAAACTGAACTTACCAAAAACTATAAATATGATCCACAAGGTTTGGTACAGGCAATAGAACAAAAAACCGAACAAGGTCCGGGAGCAACTATTCAATTTAAGAATGGCATCCTTGTTGTTGCAGATACCGAGAACACGAAATATGACTCAAAAGGCAGGCTGATCAAGACTTCGTATGGCGAATCTGAGCTGGTTGTGGAATATGATGCTAACGACAATCTTATATTTGTAGAAAGTCATTACCAGTCAAAACTGGTCTATTCAGAAAGGCGATTATATGATAACAAGAAGAATCCAGAACTCCTGATTCCTCGCCGTTACAAAGGAATTCCTGATAATGTTAACATTTTTCTTGCGTCAAGTGAGCAAAATAACATGGTTAAAAAAACATTGACCTATCCCGATCGTGAGCCATATATCGAAAATACAGTATGGCAATATAATCCGAATGGCCTTCCGGAAACATCAACGCTAACAGTCGACTATCCCGGAAATAAGGTAACCTGGATCACAAAATTCAATTACGAAAACTGCAATTAACTCCACTTCCAAATAATTAAACAATAGCCAGGAAAATTTGATTTATTTGACTTAATTTAGGATTGTGCGCTGGGTGCGGTCGTCTTTAAGTTTATGATATACAAATACTTCCTGGCTTTGCTTTTTGTCGTCGTTGGCAAACTGTCTTTTGGGCAGGGTGCGGGAAATTATGTAAGCCATGAAAAGGGGAAAGGAAGCATTATCATTCAGGGGACCAAAGGAGTGCTTCTTATTCAGGCATTCAGCCCGGAAATATTTAAGGTTCAGTCACTTTCGTCGAAAAATGCGCCTGCGCTTGATAGTTCTTTTTCCATAATTCTTCCACCTTCAAGCGCTGCTCAAAACATTGTTGAGACCAATAATAACATTGAAATCCGCTCCGAGAAGTGTACGTTAGTCATTGATAAATTCCCGTTGAATGTCGCCCTGAAGTCGGGTAAGGACATTAGGATCAAGGAAACAAGGGGTTTTGTGCAAGCGAAGGATTCTGTTAGTTTCCTGTTCAACATTAATCCAAAAGACGTTTTTCACGGCGCAGGCGGCCGGCCATTTGGCCCGGATCTTAATCGGAAAGGGTTCGACTTTTATAACTCTTGGGAGTACGAATATTTTGACCAGTCCACCGGTTTAGCCCAAGGTTTTAATGTTCCCTTTATCATTTCTTCCCACAAATATGGGCTGTTATTCGATAGCGACAGACCGGGTTCCATGCGGATGTATGTGGGCGCTGTGGATTCAACATTGCTGCGCGTGGAGTCGGCTAGTACCGGGAAGTGGGCTTATTATCTGATCCACGGGAACAGTAATGACGAAATTCTTGCCAATTATACGCTTCTGACGGGCCGCCAGCCACTGCCTCCGCGCTGGGCTTTCGGTTACATTCAGTCGAAATCAGGTTACGACAATGAGAGTGAAGCGACGGTGGCCATTACGAAGCTCCAAGACCAGGGATTTCCGGTGGATGCACTGGCATTGGATCAGCATTGGTACGGCGGTCAAAATGTTCGCGGTAATATGGATTGGGATACAAAAAATTGGCCTAATTCGGCTGGAATGGTAAAAAGCCTGCTTGATAAGGGTGTCAAAACCATTCTCGCTGCAGATCCTTACATTAGCACGAAGTCGACCAATTATAAATCTGCCGAAACGCAATCCCTTTTCGCAAAAAAACCCAGTAGCCCCCAAACTTACACGCAGGATGTAGGCACTGCTACGGCGGGACTGCTTGATATTTTTAAACCCGCCGCACAAGCCTGGCTTTGGGAAAAACATAAAAAAATGGCCGTTCAGGGTGTTGCGGGCTGGTGGAGCGAGAAGACAGAGCCCGATCCACACCCGATGGATGCCGTCCACGAGCTGGGAAACGCCTTTCAAATCCACAATCTGTATGCGCTTTTTTGGTCCAAAACCTTTTACAACAACGTCACAAAAGACTTTCCTGAAAAGCGAATTTTTCACATGACAAGGTCTGGCTGGGCGGGTTCGCAGCGATACGGCGCTTTACCTTGGAGTGGCGATGTTAGCCGTTACTGGGCTGGGTTAAAGCTGCAAATCCCGATCCTTTTACAGTCTGGCATGTCCGGGCTTGGTTATATGCATTCGGATGTGGGCGGGGCCATCACCATGTCAGACAAGGCGGAAAAGGACGAAGAACTTGATCTGCGTTGGTTTCAATTCGGCACATTCACCCCAATTTTGAAAATCGCCGGCCAGCGTGAGAATATAGAACCATTCAACCTCAGCGAGCCATTTTACACCACGGTCAAAAAATATGCGACTGTTCGTTACCAGCTGCTGCCATACATTTATTCATTAGCCTGGAAAAACAGCGTTTCCGGACGGCCTATCTGTTTGCCGATGGACTATTTCAACAATGTCAGGGCGCTTGGGAATATCAGCGATCAGTATTTTTTTGGAGAAAATTTGCTGGTTGCACCCGTTCTTCTCCATGGAATGCCGTTACGGAAAGTCGTTTTACCGCCAGGAAAATGGTTTAATTTTTGGAACAACGAAGTTTACAATGGCAACGCGAACATTTTCCCGAAACTTACTGTGGATCATATTCCGGTTTATGCCAGGGGCGGCAGCTTTATTCCAATGTCCACTTCCACGACTAAAAAATCAACCGACTATTATAATTCAGACAGCCTGACGGTGCGCTTTTACCAGGACATTTCGGTTCCCACATCTTCATTCACCATGTTCCATGATGACGGCGTTGATCCAAATTCATTGGCGAAATCGAAATTTGAACTTGTTGAATTTGGCGGGAAGGTTTCCAGTGATCAGGTTAACGTGACGGTTCAGCGGACAAAAAGCTTTGATAAATCGCTTGCGGGAAGACATTTAACATTTGAAATAAAAAACTTTACTTCCAATCCTACTGCCGTCACTCTTAACGGTCAAGCAATTCCTGTTGTGTATCTCAGCACTGAATTCAAGAACAACACGGCTTATTATGACTTGCTGGGCAAGCAGCTTAAAGTGCAGTTTGACTGGGATTGCAATACAACGGCAGCCATTGCAGTCACACGCGACGGCCTCGACGTGATCACGGGTTCTGAACCGAATGTTAATGATTCTGTGCTGACTGTGTTTCCAAATCCAGCCGGGTCACGTGTGTCGGTAAAAGTAACCGTTCCGGAAACGGGCTTTTATGAGTTGGAAGTGTACAATATAGCCGGGATTTCAGTCTATAAGAGCACGTTAGGGCAGCATAGCAAAGGAAAAATGCTGGATCTGGGCCTGGATTTACATGTTTCGAGTGGTGCATATCTGGTGAGGCTTAACAACGACCACGGGCAGTTTTTTACAAAGAAAATAGTTATTCAATAGCCATGAATTACAGGCTTTCATTCTTGCTGACCCTTATAATAACCGGCATTACGGCTTGTGTGGAGCCTTATAGTGTCAATTTCGAGAGTGCAAAGGAATATGTTGTGGTGGATGGCGTGGTTACCGATCTGGATGGGCCGCAGTTTATCACCTTGTCGAAAACCAATCCAGAGGCAACGAACGAAAGCTCAGAGTTCACGCAAACGATCTGGACAAAGGGCCTTTCCACATTGCCGCTGGAAAAAGCGAAGGCCAAGATCGTTGTAAACGGCACACAAGTCCTTGACCTCACGGAAGTTGAGCCGGGCATCTATCAATTGCCTGCCAATTTTAAAGGAAGAGTAGGAGACGCTTATGAGCTGGATTTTTTGACGGAAAATGGAAAACATTACAAGTCTTCCGCCGAAGTCATGCCGCCGGTTTCCGCCGTAAAACGCGCTTACGATGTTTTCAATCCAAAAGGGATTCCGAAACTTTCTGAATATTATGGCGAATTCACGCCCAGCAACGACATTTACCTTGATTTTGACGACCCAGCCGGTGAGAAGAATTTCTACCGCTGGCAATGGACGCTGTGGGAATTGCAAAAAACCTGCACAACCTGTAACCAGGGAAAATACTATCTTTTCGATGCTGAAAATGGCGTCGATGGTGACTGTTTTAAGGATCTGACATTGAAATACAACGACATTTACGATTATACTTGTGAGGATCTTTGCTGGGACATTTTTTACAGCAAAGACATCACTATTTTCTCGGACATTTACACCAACGGACAAGGGCAAAAGGACAAGCTTGTCGCACAAATTCCGCTTTTACAATCCAATCCATGCCTGGTAAGCTTACAGCAAAACTCGCTCACACCCAATGCTTATCGTTTTTTGAAACTAATCCAGGATCAGGCGAATAATTCCGGGACGCTGGCCGACACGCCACCTGCGCCCATTCAGGGCAATGTTATGAACCAAAATGACAAAAACGAGCTGATTATCGGTTTCTTTACAGCCTCGTCCGTTGCAGAATACAGAACCATGCTTTGGCGGAAAAATATCAAGAATGCGGCCGTTTTGAACCAGCTTTTTAAGACCATTCACAACCGCGATCCGATCCTGGAAGAGCGCTCGGCCGGAAGGCCTTACATTCCCCTGGCCATTTGCAAAAAGAGCAGATCGCGCACGCCATTTTTACCAAAAGATTGGAAATGGACGCAATAAACGATTTGTGAATGAAGCGATTATACTGTTTTTTTTTATTATTGGTCAATGTTCTCCCTGCCTTCGCGCAGGGCCTTACGATCACGGGCACGGTACGCGATTCGGCGACGCTTGCTCCTTTGCCGGGTGCTTCTATCGTAATGGATTACAGGAAAAGCTGGTCGGCTGCCGAAATGGACGCAAAAGGCAATTTCACCATTAACCTGCCCAGCGGCGATCACGTGCTGGTGATCCGGCATGTGGGTTACGAATCGTTTAAAGTTTTTATCAAAAGCGGCACGCAAAAAGCGCATTTCGATGTATTAATGACCACCACATCGAGTCAGTTGGAAGAGGTGATCATTACGAGCAAGGGTTTTGACCAAACCATTCGGCAACCCATTCTTGGCTCCTTGCAGATCAACATTAAGACGCTTGAAAAGCTGCCTTCGGCCTTCGGAGAGCTTGATATTTTGCGAAGCCTGCAAATGCTGCCGGGCGTTTCGAGCGTAGGCGAAGCCTCCAACGGCGTCAACATTCGGGGCGGAACCACGGACCAAACGCTCATTTTGCTGGATGACACGCCGATTTTCAATCCTACGCATATGTTTGGCCTGTTTTCGGTTATCCCGCCGAACACGGTCAACAGCCTCGATTTGTACAAAGGCAATGTGCCGGCTCGTTTTGGCGGGCGGGTTGCTTCTGTTTTAGATATTTCTACCAAAAATCCCAATCTGGAAAAGCTTAGAATCGAGGGCGGGATAAGCCTGGTTTCCAATCGCTTAATGGTGGATGTGCCGATCATTAAAGGCAAATTGGGCATTTACGTGGCAGGCCGTGGTGCATTCAATGACTTCATTCTTCCCAAGCTCGACAAGCAGCTGAATAACATTCGAGCCAAGTTTGGCGAGCTTTCCACCAAGTCATTTTGGAAGATTGATAACAAAAATACGCTCACTTTCATGGGCTATTACAGCAATGATTATTTCAAAACGGACCTCTTGACGAATCTTCCCAATGTGGTGGGGACGGACACTTATTACAAACACATTACAACCAATGGCATGCTGCGCTGGCTGCATGTGATCAATTCGGAGGTTAACCTGCAGACCACGGCCATTTATGCGAAATATGCACCAGACATTGGCACAGCTGAGCAGGCGACCGGGAATGTGGTGAAGCTGCGCTCGTCCGTGGAGCAGCGGCAGATCAAGTCCAATGTGAATTATCAATTGACCAACCACAAGTTTGAAACCGGCGTAATTGCGACCCAATATGTGATAAAACCGGGCTCGTTACTGCCCGGATTGAGCGAAAGCGTCAACTTCATCGGCACGCCGACCGAGCATGCAAGTGAAGTTGCAGTTTACGCTGATGATGAAATTAATTTCTCCAAAAACCTGGCCCTTTCGCTTGGGTTACGCTATTCTTTGTTCATGGCAACGGGGAAGTCTGTTGTCCGGAATTATTTGTCGGGTCAGCCTCGGGATGATTTTTCGGTTGTGGACTCAACGGTTTACAACAAAGGCAAGATTTCAAAAGCATACGGCGGGCCGGAGCCGCGGGTCGGGTTGCGCTACGCATTGAACGACCGGATTTCATTGAAATTTGGCTACAACCTGATGCGTCAATACATTCAGGTGGTTTCAAACACAGCTACGCCTATTCCTACTTCGCGCTGGAAAACGAGCGATACGCACATTAAGCCGCAGATCAGCCACCTTTTCACGGCAGGATTTTATCAATCGTTCGATGACAACATTTATGAAATCACCTTGGAAGGTTATTATCGCAATGCCAAAAACATCATTGATTACAAACCGGGAGCTGATTTCCTTTTGCAACAATATCCGGAAACGCAATTGATCCAGGGAAAAAATCGCTCCTATGGGCTGGAAATGATGCTTTCTAAGAAAAAAGGGAAGATGAAAGGCTGGGCAAATTACACGTATGCACGGTCGCTGAATGTTGTTGACGCGGACGCGGCATTAATTGAAAAAGTGAACCGTGGAGACTGGTATCCAGCCAATTACGACAAACCGCATACATTCAATGCGTCGCTGGACATCACAGTCGACAGTCACAATTCTTTCGGGTTTACATTCGCATACAGCACAGGAAGGCCGTATTCAGAGCCGATCGGATTCATTAATTATCAAAACAACATTTATCCTTTTTACGACAAGCGCAACAACAAGCGCATTTCCGACTATCACCGCCTCGATTTTGCCTGGAACATTTACAACCCGAGCATGAAAAATCGCAAGTGGCAGGGGCACTGGACGTTCTCGATTTACAATCTTTACGCGCGCAAGAATGCTTATTCGGTGTTTTTCAAAACGGAGAATGCGGTGACAAAAAGTTATCAGCTCAATATTTTTGCAACGCCCATCGCAACGGTCGCTTATAATTTTACTTTTTAAGCGAGTCCTTTTTCCTCCTGATCACGACCAGTTTGTCATCATTTCTTGCAGCGACAATGGCATTCCCGTCCTTCAATTTGATGTTTTTCAAATGCTTAACCTGGCCTTTGACCTGCAATCCTTTTAGCGATTCGGGTGTGAAGTTGCAGTTGCCGCGGTTAATGAGCACGGTTCCAAAATCGCCGTCGTAGCGGCCCATTTGAATGTTGCAATTGTAGAAATTGCCCATAATCAGGACATCAGGCAGTTTGTCGCCATTTGCATCAATGATCTGCGCGTCGTAAAATGGCGTCCATTGCGCTTTATATCCCAATGGTTTTACAGTAAAATTCCCTTTTCCATCATTCACCAAAACAGCATTCTCAAAATAATTGGCAGTTAAAACCTGGGCAGCCTGTATCTTATCCTCGCCCACCAGATCGCCAATGCTGGCCTTGGCAAAGTCTGTTGCGAAAATGTATTTTTTTCGAATAACCGGCATCTGCTTTTCCATTTCCAGTTTGGTTGGAAACAGCGCTTCTTTTCCGTTCAAAAAGTAAGTTAACAGCGGCTCTTTGCGTCCGTTGCCGTCATAATCATTGATATACATTTTCACCGGCTGCTCCGCATTGGCTTTCAATCTGTTGTTAACCCCCAGGTTACCAGCCAGAATATCCAGATCGCCATCTCCGTCAAAGTCATATGGCATGATGAAATTCCACCAGCCTTTTTTGTCAGTTAGCATTTTTTTAGAAAAGCTTTTGCCATCATTTTGCATCATGCAAATGCCATCCCATTCCAATGCAAGCAACAAGTCCTGATCGCCATCCTTGTCCAGATCTGCCAGCCGCGCGTTCTTGACATAACCAATGGAAGACAGTTCCTTCGCATATTGACTCGTAACATCCGTAAACTTGCCGGAACCATCATTTTTCAGCAAATAAGACTTTGGAACTTCACCATAATTAAGCGGAACGGCACGACCGCCGATAAAAAGATCGACAATGCCATCACCCGTAAAATCAAACGGAACAACGCAGGACGCCGTGACGTAAATGCCCGTAAATGCATCCGCTTTGGCACTTACGTTTCCCTTGCCGTCATTGAGATAGACCCGTGGCATCTGAAACTCGGAATTGTTGACATATTCATTGCCTCCCGTTGCCGCAACCAGGTCCAAATGTCCGTCGCGATTGACGTCTACCCATTCAGCGCCTACTTCTTCATAAGTGCTGTCTTTTGCCAAAGCAGGCTGAACAGATTCTTTAAATTTTCCAGTGTTGGTCTGGAGAAATAAATGGTTTTTATGCCTTTTAGATGAACCGACAAATATGTCTTCCAGTCCATCGTGGTTAATGTCCGCGATCGCTAATGCTGGCCCATCGGCTGTTACTTCAAACGGAATGAGAGAGTTACGGTCAAATTCAACAAAATTATTCTCTTCATGCTTCACGTCCACACCCAGCTGTGCAGCAATATCTTCAAACGAAAAATCCTTGCTTTCGCGGCTTGCTTTGAACTTTTGATAATCAAAAACCGGAAGTCCCGGCTTGTATTCCAATGACAATGAATCCTTTAAATCAGCCGGTTTCAAGACCTCGAAGCGGTTATCCGGCCAAATGACAAACATGGAATCGACATCCGCCTTTTGACCCAGACCCATGTTCACAGGAACTTCCATGCTCGACTGAAAACCACGAACCGGAAATTTCTCAAAACTCAGCACTTTGTCTTTCTTGAAAACCAGACATTTTGTGCCAATTGCATTGCGATTTCCTTGTTTTCCTTTCAGATAAAGTCGTGTGAATGCACTTTTGGAAGCCTTTTTATCATTCAGATTTTCGTAGACAAAAGCCCTCTCATTGATGTTATTGGTCACAATGTCCAAGTCTCCATCATTGTCCAGATCGGCGTAAACGGAACCATTGGAATAAGAAACCTGATCATTGCGGATCAGCCCGTCCATATCCTTAAAAGCCAGGTCGCCTTTGTTAGCAAAAAACTTGTTATTAAGCTTTATTTCAGGCAGTTTCTCCGCCAGCCCTGGGTCGTTTTCGTCAAAATTTTTATTTCTGATCTTTTCCTGAACCACGTCACTGGACACAAATTTGATGTAATCCGTGTCGTTCATCCGCTTTGGAATGCCATTGGAAATGAACAGATCTTTCAAACCATCATTATTAAAATCAGAGAAAAGCGCTGCCCATGACCAATCCGTGGAATGCACACCCGAATACATGCCGATTTCACTAAATGTGCTGTTTCCGTTGTTGTATTGCAGATTATTGCGGGCAAACTGGTAATTATAACCCTGCCTGATCTTGTATTTAAAAATGCTGTACATGTCCTCTCCTTCCGATTTTTTGAGGATCTCGTAATTGGAAGGAAGCATGTCGAGCGAGACAATTTCAGGGAAAATGTCATTATTCAAATCCCCAACATCCACACCCATTGAAAACTGGCTCGTGTGCATGATCGACGAATCGGTCATATCCAGGAATGCGCCGTTTTTTTGATTGATGTACAAATAATCATTTTCGTGAAAATCATTGCCAACATACATGTCAGGATAACCGTCAAAATTAATGTCGCCGACGCCTAACCCGAGCCCATAACCCAATGCAGAACTGTGAATGCCGGTCGTTTTGGAAACTTCAATATATTTCCCGCCATCATTCCGGAACAGCTTGTCGCCCGCCAGCGGGTGATATACATTTTCAAAAAGCGCCCGTCTGCCAAATGTCCCGTTCTGGTGCACCGAATGATTCAGTTGAAACATGTCCAGATCGCCATCCAGATCATAATCAAAAAACATGGCTTGTGTGCCAAAAACAACCAGATCGAGGCCATAATCTTTCGACTTTTCAGCATAAACCGGCACGCCATTTTTTATTTCCTGACAAACAAAAAGCAGGTTATGCCCTTTCATTGACTCAAAATCTCCGACCTGACTGATGTAAATATCAAGCATTCCATCCTGGTTAATATCCACAATGGAAACTCCGTTTGACCAGCCCTTTTCACCTTTGAAATTTGCCTTCTCTGTAACATCTTCGAATTTCAGCCCCGATTTGTTTAAATAAATGCGGTTAGGCTCCTGATTTCCTGTAAAGCACAGATCAACAAGTCCGTCATTATTCAAATCACCCGCTCCCACTCCACCGCCATTGTAAAAATACATGTAGTAGAAAATATTGAAATCTTTGGTGGGTTTCAATGTGTTGGCAAAATCAATCCCCGTTTTTTCGGCTGTCAGCAAATCAAAATCATATTCCGACAAGTCCTTTTCCTTGGAGCAGGAAAAGCCCGCGAGGAACAAGAAAAAAAACAATGTTTTATTAATTGATTGTTGAAAAAGCATTGGAATGGCTAAAAAAGGCCTTTATGGCTTGTTAATCTTGAAAAGAACGGGCTTCGCATTGCTTACCAAATTGATAAGATAAGGTGCGCCCTGAATGGTGATCGGACTGATCTGCTTCACTTCGCCGTCAATGGCATAGCCGCTCTGCGTGCTCAGCAGCAAATCAAATTGCATATTGCCCTTATTGATCAACACATTGCCCCGGCACGCGTCCAGCGCTCCCAGTTGCGGAATGAAGTGCGTGTAATTTCCTCCTACGATGAGATCAGGCTTTCCGTCGGCATTTACATCGGCGCTTTCAATGGCATTTAAACACGAAATTTGCGCCATGTGCGGCAATTCTTTGATCGTAAACTGCCCTTTTCCATTGTTAACCGCCACGGCAGATTTCAAGTAATTCACCGATTTCTCAACTGCTGCTTGCAACAGATCCTTCGGAAATAGATCCTGAACCGATTTTTCGGCATATTCGGAATGTTTGAGACTTTCCTTTTTCAAAAATGGAAACTGCGTCGTAAGCTCGCGTTTCAATAAAACCGGCATGTCCTTCGAATCCACCGTTTTGGTCATCACTTTTTCAATGGTTCCGTTTTTATTGAAATCATTGATCCAGATTTTCAACGGTGAATTTGCGGATGCTTTTAGCGAAAAGTTTTCGCCAATATTGCCAAAGACAATGTCCTGGTCGCCGTCGCTGTCCATATCCGCCACTTTCAAACAGCCCCAAAAACCCGCAAACTGTTCCAGACCAGATGTCAGCCGCTCGAATTTTCCGCCATTATATTTTAAAATAACCGGCGCCATCCAATCGCCCGCAATGATCAGTTCTTTGGATTTATCGCCGTCCACATCCGCCCAAGCTGCGTCACGGATCATGCCCAATTTCGCCATATCCGGCGCAATGGATTTGCCCACTTCCTTGAAAACGCCCTTGCCATCGTTTTGATACAAGTAACTTCTCGGACTTGAACCATATTCGCGTGGCACGCTGCGGCTTCCTACAAACAAGTCGGCGTCGCCGTCATTGTCATAATCGTGCGCAACGATCACTGCCGTGTTCATGGAATTCGGCGGCAATGCGCGTGTGTTAATTGCAAAGTTGCCTTTTCCATCATTCAGATAAAGCCTTGTAGGCAGATCCGGGCTGGTCACAAGGGTTTCATTTCCGCCGCTTCCTACAACCAAATCGAGATCGCCGTCGCCATCAGCATCGAAGAATGTGGCCGCCGTGTCTTCAAAACCCGAAAGATCTGTGAAGACTTTTTGTGTTCGTTTGACAAACGAAGTGCCTTTTTGCAAATACAACTGTCCACCCTGACCCTTCGCCCCGCAAATATAAACGTCCGCCTTGCCATCGCCGTCCACATCGCCAATCGCAGCTTTCGGACCTTCCTGCGAAAGCAACATCGGAATGTTTCGCTCGTGGTAAAAATCTTCGTATTTGTCTTCCAGGTGCGCGTCGAAGCCGTTTGCAGCAACTTCGGTTAACAAAAGTGACCTTTGCTGAACCGGATTTTTAAAATCTTCTCCGGAGTCATTGATCTTGAAATTAAGCGTTGTGTCTGCATTGATTTTAGGATGAGTTGTGACCTTTCTATTAGGCCAAATGATGCGAATGGAGTCAATGGAAGCAATTTTTCCCAAACCAATGGTTACCGGATATTCTGTGCTGGACTGGAAGCCGCGCGCAGGATTTACCTGTTTGCTAAAAATTTGTTTGCCTGCGAAAACCTCAATTTTTGAGCCAATTGCATAAGTGTTTTTGCCTTCTCCGCTTAATTTCAGCTTGATATAATGATTCTTTGCTGGCCTTGCTTCCGACTTATTTTTATATACAAAACAGGTTTGATTCACATTGTTCACAACCAGATCCAGGTCGCCATCATTATCCAGATCCGCATAAGCCGCTCCGTTTGAAAAGGATTTTGTTCCCAGCCCAAACTCATCCGCGCGCTCTTTAAACTGCAAATCACCTTCATTATGAAAAAAGTTGTTGGGCACCGGATTGGAAGGCATCTTGTCAATAATGTTCTGCATATTCTCCTTCTCCCCCGACATGACCATTTTTTGCGTCACCTCATTAGCAAAAAAGTCGATAAAATCCTGATCCAGAATGTCATGATAAATGCCGTTGCAGACGTAAATGTCCGTTTTCGAATCATTGTCTGCATCAAACATCAACGCGCCCCAGCTCCAATCACTCGCCGCAACACCCGAATAATTTGCTATTTCACTGAATGTCCCGTCCTGATTGTTGAATTGCAGGCTATTCTGCATGTATTGATTGTAAAAACCTTTCTCTTTTTTCAAGTTGAAGAGATAATGGTTTTCAAAAGAAGTGGTCGTTTTATAGCGATATTCATCGCGTGGGAGCATGTCTGTGACAAATAATTCGGGATAACCGTCATTGTTAATGTCTGCCATATCCGCGCCCATGGATGCCAGACTAGTGTGTTTAATGCGTTTTTCAATCTCCTCGGAGAATGTGCCGTCTTTTTGATTGATATATAAATAATCCTTTTCGTAAAAGTCGTTGCAAATGTAAATGTCGGGATATTGGTCGCCATTGATGTCGCCCACCGTGACACCCAAACCGAAACCGATCAGGCTCCCATAAATGCCCGCTTCCTCGCTGACGTCCACGAACTTCCCATCGTCATTCCGCAGCAGCTTGTCGCCGCCGCCTTTGAGAAAATCCTTCACCGGCCAATCTTTTGCGCGTGTGGTCCGGTCGTTTGCGTAATTCAGTGTGTTGACCGGGATAAAACTATTATTCAAAATATAGGCATCGAGATCGCCATCCAAATCATAATCCAGAAATGCTGCGTGCGTTGTGTAACCCGTTTCGTTCAAGCCATATTTGGCCGCTGATTCAGTGAAAGTCAGGTTGCCGTTATTAATGTAAAGCGAGTTGCCCTGCTTTTTGACAAATTTCTGATAACCCGCGTTGCAGACATAAATATCGAGCAAATTGTCTCCATTAATATCGACCATGACAACGCCTGTGCTCCATTTCATCGGCTCGGCCACGCCAGCTTTGTTTGTAATGTCCTCGAACTTGAAATTGCCTTTATTGAGATAGAGCTTATTGTCGCCCATGTTGGCCGTGAAGTAAATGTCCGGCAAACCATCATTATTAATATCACCGATCGAGACGCCGCCGCCATTGTAGAAATTCCGGTAATTGAAGATGTTGATATCCTCCCTATCCTCCACCTTATTGACGAAATCAATGCCAGTTGCGGATGCATCCATTTCTTCAAATAAAGCATCCGGTTTGCTGGAATCCTTGCAAGAAGAAAGAGAAACCAAAAAGGTAAAAATGGCTGCCGCTTGCACGTAGCCCAGGTATTTTGTGATCATTGAGTTGATATCGAGGAGCTGAAAATTTCTTTTTCAGTAATGTTTCCCAAACTAAGTTTAGGCTTTTTATATACGATGATGCCCTCCGCAGGAATGTATTTGTCGGGCTGCTGAAAATCACTGTATTTCCCGACCTTTCCTTTAATGCGAAAAACCATTTTATCTTTTGAAAATGATGTTGCGGTAATCTCGCCCTCCGCCATCATGTAACCTTCGCCGATCATATTTATTTTATCAATGATCTTTCCCATTTTAATGCTCGTTTCAATGGGGCCATCCGCGCCGATTACTTTCTTGATCGGCTTTCCAGCATACCATTTCTCTCCTCCTAAGTTGATCATGGTTTTGCCGCCAAACTGATCTGTAAATGTAAGACTCATGATTTGATCGGAAAGAAGCGCCTGCCCTGAAAAAACGCTTTCTTTTGGATAAAATGCTTTACCATTAATTGTGACGACGATCTTTGCCTCGTTTTCTTTTAATGATTGAAAAAGCTGGTCTGCTGCCTGATCGGAAGAATCTTTTGAACTGCAACTAAAAACAAATAATGCGAAAAATAAAAGTAAGCAACGGGTCATTACTTGCAAATGATTTTATCTATCAATAAAAAACAAAAATGCCCGAAATGATCGAGCATTTTTGTCAAAAAATATGGTTTAAATTTTAATATCCAGGATTTTGTTCCAGGTTAGCATTGGAAACCAAAGCAGCAGATGGAATTGGATAAAGCACTGTGTAGGCTTCTTTAACAGACGTTCCCTCACCAGTTGTGAATTTACCAAAACGAATTTCTGTCGTTCTTTTTCCACCTTCCCAATACAATTCGCGGCCGATTTCTTCAAATAGATTTGCTTCTGTTAAGGAAGCCAGTGCTGTTGCGCCACGCAATGTTCTCAATGCATTGATCTGAGTCAAAGCACCCGCAGCGTTTCCGCCTCTCAATTGTGCTTCTGCTTTCATCAGATAAGCCTCAGCATAACGCATCAGAATGTATTTTCCAGCATTTGCAGGGTGATACTTGATAACGCGAATCCCCTTATCAGTTGCCGCACCAGCCAAAGGCACATCTTTCGTGAATTGCAATGGCTTCTGCGTACGTGTATCAATAATGACTTTACCTTTTTCGTCATACTGTTGACCGATCAAGAAACCATAGCTGATACCAGAGAACTGCGTTCCATCTTTCTTAGCAGGCTTTCCGATACGCGTATCTTTTGCTTCGAATGTGTCATAAAAGTCAGCCAATGTTGCAAAACCATTCCATCCTGATGGATTTTGTCCGTAGTGCAACGTCATCATCCAACGGTTCTGAGCTGTTCCTTCCTGAACATTCAAGATAGGCTCGGTCTTTGCGCTTGATGAAAATGCTGAGAAATAATCCTTTTCCAAAGCGTATCCGTCAGCTGTGACCGCGTCTACGTAAGCAACAACTTTGTCCATATCCGCCTTATCAAATGTGTAAGGACCTTCTGGTGTAGCGCCTTTGTAAACAGCTTTGTTCAGATACATTTTAGCCAAAAGGAAATTTGCCGCTGCTTTCGTAGCCGTTCCGTTTGTAACAGATGGGCCTTTTTTAGGCAGGTTAGGAAGTGCTTCTTCCAAATCCTTAATGATGTAATCAAATGCTTCCGAGCGAGTTAGCACTTTCGGAAGGTCATTCACACCCTGCGTCACTTCCCGAACCGGAACTGCGCCCCAATAATCCATTACCCAATACATGTTGTATGCTCTCAGGAACTGCGCCTCAGCTTTCTGAACAGCCGTAGGATTGGATGCGATGATTTCGGTTGCTTTATAAGCTCTCTGGTTCAATGCATTCCACGCGCTCAAAATGTACGAGTGAGAAGCATCCCAAGTGTGCTGATCCAAAGTCCGCCAAACTCCGTTGTCACCCCAGTCAACACCGCGTGTTGGTGGGATCATTTCTGCCGTTGTATGTTCGCCAAGCGCATAAATACCCGCCTGGTCAGAATAGGTTGAAAGATCTTTGTAAGCAGACGAAAGTGCTTCAACCACATTCACCGGAGCAAAATTGCCTTCTACAACTTTGTTAACTACGGAGTCCTTTTCGTCGGTAACAAGGTCCGTACAGGCCGACAATGTCGCCATGCAAACCCCGGTAACCATTACTTTATATATCTGACTGGTTTTCATTTTTTTAATGAATTTGAATTAGAATGAAACATTAACACCAACAGTCCATGTTCTTGCCCTTGGATAAGCGGTATAATCTATTCCAAAAGAAGGTATGTCATTCAACGATTTGTTGGTGCTTACCTCTGGATCTTGACCGCTATACTTTGTGATGGTCAGCAAGTTCTGGCCTGTAACGAAGACTCTTGCATTGCTTAGCACTTTGTTGCTTTTCATCGGAACACGATATCCAAGTGAAAGGTTTTGCAAACGAACAAAGTTACCTTTTTCCAGGAATCGCGTAGAAACGTCCGGAGCATTCAGTGCTCCTTCTCCATTGCCGATAACGGCTTTCGTTACGTTACGACCGTTTGCAAACGAACCTTGTGTAAAGAAAGCGTTAGCAGTGTTGGAATACAAATAATGACCGAAAACACCATTGAAGAACAGGCTCATATCAAACGGTCCAAAAGCTAAATTATTGGTTAAACCAGCGTTAACTTTTGGAAGCGGGCTTTTTCCGTTCAGGAATTGCTGGAAGTCACCATTTGGATAAAGTGAGTTTCCGTTGTCGTCAAAGCCGCCGAACTCGCGAAGGAAGTAAGCAAACAAAGGTTGTCCTTCTGCCAAACGTTGTGCAAATGCTCCTGATAAACCTTGTCCGTTGATTTCACCTGTATCATATGTTCCGATCAGGTTTTTCACAAGGTTCTTGTTATAAGATGCATTCACGACCATTTCCCACGAGAATTTCTTTCCATCTACAATAACTCCGGTCAAAGCCAGTTCAATACCGCGGTTTTGAATGTCTGTATCCAGGTTACGATAAACGAATGGATTTGGTGCAGGTTGCGCCGCAACAACTTTAAATAGAAGATCTTTTGTGCTCTTATTATAAAGGTCAACCGTTCCGCTCAATCTTCCTTTCAAGATGGAGAAGTCAAGTCCGAAGTTAAATGCTGCTGTTGATTCCCATTTCAAATCCGGGTTGTTAAAGGCAACTGCATTCAAACCACCACCTGTAATGCCGTCACCACCCTGGTTGATTGCGTAATCGCTGTATCTGTCACGTCTGTCGTAGACGTTGTGAGGGATCGCCTGGTTACCCGTTACACCATATCCAATTCTAAGCGAAAGATCTGTAAAAACCGTTTTAGGAACGAAATCTTCTTCAACCAGTTTCCATTTGAATGCTCCTGATGGGAAATAACCATATTTGTTGTTTCCACCAAATTTAGAAGAACCATCCACGCGCAATGTTCCTGTGAACAAATATTTGCTTCCAAAACCTAAGTTAACACGACCAAAATAAGATTGTAGCTCATCTTTCACATAACTTGAATTCTGGATAACAGAACCGACGCTTGACAATGCTGTTCCGTCTTTAATGTTAACGGTTCCGGCTATACCCAAGTTATTGATCATCAAGTCCAGGTCATTCGTACGGAAGTTGGCGGCTGCAACGTTTTTGCTTCCGTTTTCAAAACTCTGATAAGAATAACCCAAAAGCGCATTCAATGTTACGTTTCCGATTTCCTTATCATAAGTGAAATAGTTTTCCATCAACTGGTTGTTGCTTTCCACGTCACGAATGTAAACGCGACCGATTTTTTCGATCCCGGCAACAACAAGGTCTCTTGAATAAGCCTGCTTTCTCGTAGACATTGATTTGTCAAAACCAAGAACGGTTTTAAATTTCAAGCCGGTGAAAATCTCCAATTCTGCATTGATGTTACCCAATGCGCGAAGCGTGTTGCTGTTATCTTTTGAAAGATTGACAAATGCAAGCGGGTTCGGTTCCGTAGTTGTCGACTGGTTCAATGTGTCGCCACGGTAAGCAGGGCGGGTTGGATTCGCTTTCAAAATACTCCCCATCAAGTCACCTTCAAAACCAATGTTCTCAGAAATCGGAACGCCTGTGTCTTGTGTATTTGCAAAGTTCAGGTTGCTTCCGATAGTCAGTTTGTCGCCGATGAATTTCTTCGTTCCGCTGAAACCAACGCTGTAACGCTTCACATTAGATGTTTGAACAATCCCGTCCTGGTTCATATAACCAAGAGAAAAACGATAGTTTCCTGATGCATCACCGCCGCCATAAGAAAGATTGTGCTGGTGCGTCAATGCCGTTCTGAACAACAGGTCCTGCCAGTCCGTGTCAGAACCCTGATCCTGTCCGCCTGCCGCCTTGTATTCCTGCGCGTTCAGCAGGTCATATTTTTTAGTAATGTTGCTGATACCCAATGAATATCCATAATCAAGGGCACCTTTCCCTTTTCCTCTTTTTGTGGTAATCAAAACAACACCATTCGCTCCCCGTGAACCGTAGATCGCTGTTGCAGAAGCATCTTTAAGGATGTCCATGCTTGCAATATCGTCCGGGTTAAGGAAGTTAAGCGGGTTTTTCGCTGGCTGACGACCAACACCCTGGTTGTCACCGCCTGACGAAGTGTTATCGCCACTCAAAGGCACACCGTCAATTACAAATAGCGGGTTGTTTCCACCCAAAACAGACGACGTTCCCCGGATACGCACATTAATACCACCGCCCGGCTCACCGCTGGATTGGGTAATCTGCACACCGGCAACACGTCCCTGCATCAATTGCTCAGGAGATGTTACAATTCCTTTTTGGAAATCTTTTGAGCCCAAAGCAGAAACAGCACCGGTTGCGTCTTTTTTCTTAACCGTTCCATAACCGACAACAACCACTTCTTCGAGTGCCTTAATGTCTTCGCCTAGCACTACATTTAATGTTGATTTGTTGCCAACAGGGACATCCTGCGTTTCAAAGCCGATCGCACTAAAAGTCAATGTCGCATTGCCCGGAACGCTGATCTGATAATTTCCATCAACGTCCGTGTTCGTTCCTTTTGTGCTTCCTTTTATTGTTATGGTTACACCCGGAACTCCGCCGCTTCTCGCGTCTGTCACTTTCCCCGAGACGTTTACGTCCTGTCCCAGAACACTTGTAGTTACACCGATAAGAAGCATCAAAAATGCAAGTAGACTTGCCCCTCGACTTGATAGTTTTTCTTTCGTCACAACATGATTCGCTTGGGATGAATCGTGTTGACGAAATTCATAAAGGGATAAATTCATCATAGGTTAGATAATTGATTTGGTAAATCTGATTGCCGCTTTGTATCATTTTAACATCATCCCATTTTTTCGCTAAAAACGGCCCTAAAACAACGCATTGGCCATTTATACTGAATTAAAATGCGAAATAGTTACAATTATTCAATGACGGTCATACAAAATAATATAAATAGTTCGGAAAATGCAATACGCTCTTACCTAAAATTGTCCTTTAAAATCAACTTTTCAGACAAAAAATAGCAATATATAGTTATAGTGCAAACACTATATTTGAGAAGTACAAATGAGGCGACATCTTTGAAAAATTTTAATTAAAGTTTAATTTTTTACAATCAGGTGGGATTGACACTTTGGCAAATATTTGCTGGAAATCATTGCCCGTTGTTCGTAACTTTGGTGCTGATATTTCCCGTTTTCCAACACCATGACCGCGCCGCTTCCTGTAACCCATAGTGATTTGAGTCTTCTTGCCAACCAACTTGAAGGTGAACTGCATTTCGATAACACCATGCGGACTTTGTACGCAACCGACGCCTCCGCTTACCGCGAAATGCCTCTTGCCGTTGCCATTCCAAAGTCCATTGCTGACATTAAAACCTTGATTGCTTACGCAACCGAAAAGCACATTTCGCTGATCCCGAGAACGGCCGGGACGTCGCTTGCCGGACAGGTTGTGGGCAATGGCATTGTTGTGGACGTTTCGCGGAATTTTACAAAAATCATTGAAATAAATGCGGTCGAGAAATGGGTGCGCGTGCAGCCCGGTGTTGTGCGCGATGAGCTCAACATGGCACTCAAACCCTATGGACTATACTTTGGTCCGGAGACGTCAACTGCGAATCGCGCAATGATCGGTGGGATGGTTGGGAATAATTCCTGCGGCTCAAATTCAATCGTTTATGGAAGCGCAAGAGAGCACACGCTGGAAGTAAAAGCGATTTTGGCAGACGGCTCGGAAGTGGAGTTTAAGGACATTAAAGGCAATGATTTTAAAAATCTGCTTGCCAGCGCCCAGCGAAAAAATGGAAGCGCAACGCTGCTGGATAAGATCTATCTTAAAACAAATGAAATTTTACAATCTCCTGTAAATCAATCCGAAATAAGGAAAAACTTCCCAAAACCAAGCATTGGCAGACGCAACACGGGTTATGCATTGGATATGCTTTTGCATACGGAACCTTATGCCGATCAAGCCAGTGCCAATGCGCCTGTTCAGCCATTCAACATGTGCAGTCTGATCGCAGGTTCGGAAGGAACGTTATGCTTTTTGACCGAAATCAAGCTTAACCTTGTCCCACTTCCGCCTAAGACGCAGGGGCTCGTTTGCGTACATTGCGATACCATTGACGAAGCATTGCGAGCCACGATCCTAACATTAAAGTATCAGCCGCATGCGGTGGAACTGATTGATGATTATGTCCTCGAATGTGCCGCTACGAATGTTGAACAGAAGAAAAACGCCTTTTTTGTAAAAAATAAACCCGATGGCAAATTTCCGGCCATTTTGGTTGTGGACTTGTCGCGCGAAACGAAAGATGAAGTTGAATCACTTGCAGCTGAAATGACTAAAGAGTTGCAGGAAGCGGGCATTGGGTTTCACTATCCATTGCTTTTCGGAGACGACACCAAAAAGATCTGGTCGTTGAGAAAAGCCGGTTTGGGCTTGCTGGGCAACATTCCAGGGGATGAAAAGGCCGTTGCGGTGATTGAAGACACGGCAGTTGATGTTTATGATCAACCTGATTATATCCGCGATTTCAATGAGATTTTGAAGAAAAATGGCATGTCTGCCGTGCATTATGCGCACGCCGGAACGGGTGAGATTCACCTTCGCCCAATCATTAACCTCAAAACGAGTGAAGGTCACAAGCAATTCAGGATGATTGCGGAGGAGATTGCCGAATTGGTAAAAAAATATGACGGTTCTCTTTCCGGGGAGCATGGAGACGGGCGGTTAAGAGGCGAATTTATTCCAAAAATGGTTGGTGAGCATAATTATCAGCTTTTCAAGGAAATCAAAAAAGCCTGGGACCCGAACAACATTTTCAATCCTGGAAAAATCGTGGATACGGCTCCTATGGACACGTTTTTGCGCTACGAAGCCGACCAGCAGACGCCTGAATTCAAGACACATTTCCGGTTTCATGACCAGGATATTTTACAGCACGCGGAGCAATGCAACGGCTCGGGCGACTGCCGTAAAACGCAAATGAGCGGCGGGACCATGTGCCCCAGTTTCATGGCAACGCGAAATGAAAAGGACACCACGCGTGCGCGCGCCAACATTCTAAGGGAAATGCTGACGCGTTCTCCAAAGGAAAATCGCTTTGATCATAAGGAGATTAAGGAAGTTTATGACCTGTGCCTTGCTTGCAAAGGTTGTAAAGGCGAATGTCCGTCCAATGTGGATGTTGCCAAATTGAAAATGGAATTTTTGCAGCAATATCATGACGCAAACGGAATTCCGCTGCGTTCGTGGTTGGTTGGTAACTTTTCCAAAATGACCGGGATCGCTAGTTATGTCCCCTGGGCTTATAATCTGGTTTTCAAAAACGCGCCGCTTCGGAAAATCGCGAATCGCATGGTTGGTTTTCATCCGGAGCGTACGATGCCATTGCTGCACAGCACGACGTTGAAAAAATGGTTTGACAGTCGCAATGCAAGTAAGGTAACCGGCCGGAAGGTTTATCTCTTCTGTGATGAGTTTACCAATTATAATGATGTTGAAATTGGGAAAAAATCAATTCTTGCATTGGAAAAGCTTGGTTATGAAGTGATTATTCCAAACCATGCGCCGTCTGGCAGGCCGCAGTTGTCAAAAGGACTTTTGAAGGATGCCAAGAAAATTGCGGAAGAAAATATCAGACTTTTGAAAGATTTGATTTCCTACGACACCCCGCTCGTCGGCATTGAACCGTCTGCAATCCTGACATTCCGCGACGAATATCCTGATCTTGTGAGCGATGCATTTGTTGAAGATGCCAAAAAGCTTGCGCAGAATGCATTGCAATTTGACGAATTTATCGCTCGCGAAATCGAGTTAAAACACATATCAAAAGATCAGTTTACGAAACAGAAGCGGCTGATCAAATTGCATGGACATTGCCAGCAAAAGGCCATTTCCACTGTTATACCAACAAAAAAAATGCTCTCGCTTCCTGAGAATTATACGGTGCAGTTGATTCCTTCGGGCTGCTGCGGCATGGCCGGTTCATTCGGTTACGAAAAAGAGCATTACGACATTTCCATGCAAATCGGCGAGCTTGTCCTGTTTCCAGCAGTTCGCCAGCAACCAGAAGAAGTGATCATCGCCGCCCCCGGCACCAGCTGCCGTCATCAAATTCACGACGGAACCGGAAGACACGCCCTACACCCTGCGGAGATTTTGTGGGAGGCGCTGGTTTAAGGGTTGATTATTAGCCGATTGTAAATCTCCAGCCAATGGCTGGAGATTTAGATAACCTCGTGGTAAAAAAATCAAATTCAATGTGACCGATCTATTGCATTAGCGTATCAATGCAAATCATAAATCGATCGCTATGAGTTTGAGCACATTGGAAGTTGACTTCATATTGACTATCAAGGACAAAATCAGGCAGGCGCAATACGAAGCACTGCGTGAGGTAAATGTCAAATTAATTAATCTTTATTGGGAAATCGGCAAATCTATTGCTGAGAAGCAAGCTGAAAGTTGGGGCAAATCCATCGTCCCAAAATTATCCAAAGAGCTCCAACTCGAACTTCCTGGGATTAGCGGGTTTTCGACAACTAACATTTGGTATATGGTTCAGTTTTATACTGATTATCAATCAGATATAAATCTCCAGCCATTGGCTGGAGAAATTGGTTGGAGCAAGCATACCACAATCTTCTCCAAATGTAAGAGCAGTCAGGAGAAGCAATTTTATATATTGGCAACCAAGAAGCACGGCTGGACCAAGAATGTTCTCATCAATCAAATTGAGAACAAAACGTTTGAACGATACTTGCTTAATCAGACAAATTTCGATGAAGCGCTACCAGAAAAAATAAGCAAACATGCGCTGCTTGCCGTTAAGGATGCTTATACATTCGACTTCGTGAAATGCCGCCCAACCCATTGGCGTTGCAACTTACAACACCTCAAATCACCTACCGAAAATGTACGAGACGATGCTCCCATCGGCTGAGGAGATTGCGGAAAAGCTATTCGAATTTGGCAAACAGTCTTTCTAAATTTTCGAATACTCACTAGGATTCGCAGCGGCGCAAATTTAAAAACCCAACTTTTTGGGAATCGATTCCTAAAAAAACACTACTTTTTGGGAATCCATTCCTAAAAAGTTGTAATTTCTCAATTCCGCCCCAGATTAAAATTCATCGTCGTCCCGATCCGGAACACCGTATTTTTATATTTGAAACCCTCAAAACTGTTCACAACTTCCACGCGGAAGGGAAAGCGGATGCCTACGTCGAGGCCGTAGCCAAGTTCAGCGTAATTGTTGGAAGTGGGTGTGGCTAAGTAATGCAGCATGAAATTTTCTTTGATGCCCAACACGCGGAACCAGGTGATTTGAGTCAACAGGAATTTACGAAACTCGCTGAGAACATGGGCTTCAAAGAAATGTTTGGATGTGCTATAACGATAATAATCGAGCATCCGGAATGTGCTGACAGGATCGCCCATCTGGAAGAAAAAGCGATTGCCTGCGAAATGTTGATAGTCCGGAAAAGCAACGCTGTCTCCCCGAAATTGTCCCGCGGCAAGCTTATAACTCAGCTTACTCCTGACTCCCGTTTCAAACCCATGCTGGATGCCGATTTGGAAAAAATCATATTTGACATCACTGCCAAACACATCGTTGATTCCTTTGCGATAATTAACCGACAACTTCGGCGAATCATCGTCATAATAAGAGGTTTTCCCTTTTCGCGTCCGGTATTTTTGCCACGGCTTGTAAGCTGCCGCAAGGCCCAATGTCAACGCCTGATGCTGCTGCATTTCGACGGATGCAGTCCGGCTTTCGTCCGTTAATTCTTCATTAAAAGGAATGTTGGAAGTAAATTCCCTGCGTTTCCAGTCGATCCAGCGGTAAGGACTCGTGTTTCTGACATTGCGGAGTGGGCTGCGATCTGCATATTCAATGTTGGCTTTCAGCTCGAAATGTTCGTTTTCGCGATTGGTCGAAAAATCCAGCCGGACAAAATTCTTTTCATAAATCTTGATAAAATTTTGCTCTAAAAACAATGTTGTAATTGAGTTCAACAGCGGATGCATCGGGTTCTCACCATTGAATTGCGAAATATTTTGTCCACCCGATAAGCTGAGCTTATGCCGCTGCCAGCCATAGTCTATTTCGCCATAGGGCATTAATTTTTGTCTTGCGAACGAATATCGGGTGAGTGCATTGAAGGTTAATTCCTGGTTTTGCCGCACCGGAAACCGCTTCGCCTTATCAGACCCGACTTGCAGGCTGTCTGGCTTTCTCCTCGCACTTCCACCATTGTAATGCAGTTTCAAACCACCACCATTCAAAACTAAACCTTCAACCGTATTGACCTGCGCGCCTAGCAGCGGCGTCACGTAATCGAGCCGCCAGGGGCTTTTCTTGCCTAATCTGAAACTGCGTCCTGTAAAAATGTCACCCACGAAGCCTAATCCCCCGCCTTTGTTGTTGCGTTTAGTTGTGTCAGACTTTGCGACTTTCAAACTGTCTTTCTGCTCCTGCGTGCCCTTGGTCACAACCACGATGCTGTCCAGCCGTGTATAACTTTTTATCTCGGCCGTTGTTAGCGGAACGGTGCGAATGGAATCCCAAAACGCCATACTCCGCATTGCCGCCATTGAATCCACCACAGTTGAATCATTTCTGCTGAAATTGAGATCAATGTCCTCGCCTTTTTCCTCCTTCGCTTTCAAATCCTGCTTTTCATATTCTTTCATCATCTTCCGCAGGTTTTTAGCAGAAAATTCCCTTTGCTTGCTAACCACTTCTTCCAGCTTCTGCGACTTGATTTCCCGATCCGAAAGCTTCACTTTTTTTGCTTCTTCTTTCTGCTTTTTGTCGTCCACAACCACAATGTCCGGTCTGAAAGCCGGGTTGATTTTAATGTTGGAAAAGGATTGAGAAATCACAAAATCACCTTTTCCTTTCAGCCCGTAAATTCCTCCCTGCACATGGAACTGCTGATTAACAGGCATCCAAACGCCCTGAACCGGGCTGTAAACCTGTTTGATATCGATGGTAAAACCCGTGTTAACCGTTGTCAGATCAAGACTGTAAATGCTCCATTCATCCTCGATAATGTGGATGGTTCCTTTGTAAACACCTTCGCCATAGGAGCGCGGCGTCACCTTTATTTTGTTCACTTCAATGCCATTCTCACGGAAAGCGCCCAGATATTCGAATTTGTAATAAGCAAATGCACGCGGCGACAATGGGGAAACGGCCTTAACCACTTCCGGCTGATAAAAACTGGTCAGCAAATATGCATTGGGATTGGCAAAATCTTTGTCCTGACTGCTCCTGGCGGCGATAACCTTCTGTTTGTATGAATTGGGCTGCTTAAAAGTAACCTCGGAAACGCTCTCATTCAGGATCGGGACGCCCTTTTTGAAATTGGTCTCCTTTTCAACTTCCTTCAATTCTTTTTTATACAAAAATTCAAGCGGCAAATCCGTGATGACGACGGATGATTTGGAATAGGCTTTGGCCACATAACTATCCACTTGGAGCAAATGATAGCGACTTTTGGCAATGGCGCGACGCATTATGGTGTAGGCAGGATCTTCGTCGCGGCTCCCTATACGCACCTCGCCAAGGGTTAGCGCCTGCTCTTCCATGGTGAGGTCGAAGGTTTCCATTTTGCTTTCAACGGTAAAGCCTTTTTGCCCTGTTTTAAAACCTAAATATTGGAAAATGACCTCATAATAACCTGGTTTCAGGTCCAGCTGATAACGGCCCTCTTCGTTGGAAATGGTGCTGATGGCTGTGCCTTTCACAATGATCGCGGCGAAAGGCAGCGGATCGCCGTTCTTTGTTTTAATTATTCCCTTAATGCCGCTGGAAGAAGTGCTTTGAGCCACACTTTGACCAACAACCAATAAAAATAACAGAATGACTGAAACGTAAAGTTTGAGCATAGGATGGCAAAAAGGCGTTTGACGAATCGGGTGTAACTTTCGGTGAAGATGCTTTTAAATATAAAGGGGTTGCATCTAAAAGTCAAAAGCAATTTTTCCCCGTCCTCAAATGTCAGCAAATTCCCACGCGCTTTGATACGCACTCAGGCCCTCGGCATAGGAGATAAAATCCGAGTAAAATGGCAAACTGGAGAGTGTGGCGCTGTCGCCGATCACCACAAGCTTTTTGCGCGCCCGCGTCATGGCCACATTCATGCGGCGAATGTCCGAAAGGAAGCCAATTTCACCCTCGGGATTGCTGCGGGTCATGCTGATGTAGACAATATCCCGCTCCTGCCCTTGAAAACTATCGATGGTGTTAACTGAAATTTGAGACAAAAAAGGCTGTAAATCAATGCTGTGCGCAAGTTGTTCCTTTAACAAACCAATCTGTTCCTTGTAAGGGGAAATGATGGCAATGCTTGGGAAATGTGTGGACTGAAAACCGGGCGATTGCATTAATTCAACTACATAATGCGTCAAATGCTTGAACAGAAAAACGGCTTCTTCCGGATTGGTGGAGCTTGTTCCTTCGAGCTTTTCATCATAACCACAACCCGCCGTGTCAATGTATGCCAATGCTGTGTCCGTCGGAAAAACCAGATGGTTGGCGACTGCGGCGTTGGCTTTGAGTTTGTTTTGGTAAAATATTTTGGAAGAAAAACCCATAATATCCTCATGCATACGATACTGCTCTTCCAATAAAATCACTGACTCGGGATGTAGCGACACACATTTTTCCAGCAATGTGGTGCTCAACCCATTTTTTGCAGCTTCACTTGATTTAATGGTTGGCGCCAACTGAAAATGGTCGCCAGCAAGCACCACTTTCTCGGCTTTGAGAATCGGAATCCAGCAAGCAGGTTCCAAGGCCTGGCCAGCCTCGTCGATCACGACGGTTTTGTATTTCAAATTCCTGACCGTGTAATGATTTGCACCGACCAATGTTGCCGTGATCACCTGCGCTTTGCTCAAAATATCGTCAATGGCATATTGCTCCACGCTTCCCACTTCCTTCATGATCTTGTGGGCTTCATCAAAAAGCGCTTTCCGTTGATCGCGCTCGGCTTTTCCAAAGTTTCGTTTGTATTTGTGCGCGAGGTTTTTGTATTCGTTTGCCTGCTTCTTGAGCGCCTTAATGTCCTTCATGCGCGTGTGACCCGACAGTTTACTATCCAAAGTCAGTGACATCAGCCGCTCCGAAACACGCACCGGATTCCCGACACGGAGCACATTCAGGCCTTCGTCCGTAAGTTTTTCACTTAGCAAATCCACGGCCGTGTTACTTGGCGCAACCACCAGGATTTGCTGATGATCCTGTTTAATCAGAGCCTTTATCGCCTGGACAAGCGTGGTGGTTTTCCCCGTTCCCGGAGGTCCGTGCACAATGGCGAGATCCGATGCCGAAAGGATTTTGTTAACCGCTTCGTTTTGCGCGTTGTTGAGTTTTGGAATTGTTATTTTGAAAAGATCATCATTGAAAGACGGTGTTTTTTCTCCCGTCAGGATTTTGACCAGACGCCCTTCTTTTTTATTTTCAAGCAATGCAGAGGCTGATCTTATGGCCCCTTGCATTTCATCATAACTGTTATCGTCAAAAAGCAGATCGATGCCCAGTTTTCCATCCCGCGACCAGTCGGGAAGCTCGTCTGTGCGCAATGTGATTTTCAACCTGTTCCCACCCTGATGCGTGATGATGCCTTCTAACCGATCTTTTTTAGGTTCGTGATTGGAAAACAAAACCGCGGGCATGCCAAACCGAAGCTGATGCGAAATGTCCTGGTGCGTGGTGCGCTCCACCTCGACCGTCAAATAATCGCCCCGGCTCATTTCGGAGCCGCGTATGGCAATGGGATACCAACTTAAACCACTGGCGCGACGCTCGGAAACCGATGTGCGTTCAAACAGTCGCTGGTAAGATGCCTTATCTTCTTCCCTTTCTGTTTTGAGTAAATCGAGAAGCTTTTTGAAATAATCCATGCGCAAATAAAGTCAACTAACCGGTTTAATGCATTATTCCGGCATCTGCGCCTTGCTGCACTTCCACTTTTTCTTTGATAAAACGCCTGCCAAAAACGAGCATCGAAAGCGCCAGAACCGAAGATCCGGCCATCGCAGCGACCATTGGAACAACAGAAGGTTCTTCAAACAAACTGATGACAATGGATATCAATGTGCCCGCGCCCATCTGGAAGGCACCCATCAGCGCCGACGCACTGCCTGCATTCCTGGTGAATGGTGCCAGCGAGAGTGCTGCGGCATTCGGATAAGTGTAACCAATGCAGCAAAGGAAGAAAAATAGGAAAGCAATGGTGACAGGAAGTGTCAGAAACCCACTTAATGCGGCTGCGAGAAATGCGAAGCTCACCACAACCTGACAAATCAAGGCGGTGTTAACGATCTGCTCGCTGCTGTATTTGCGCAAAAACAATGTATTCAGCTGACTTGACCCGATAAATCCAACCGAAAGAAATGCGAAGATCCAGCCATAAACTTTGCCATCGGTGTGGAAAACTTCCATGAAAACCAAAGGCGAGCCAGCAACGTAGGCGAACAACCCAGCGAATGCAATCGCGCCCGTAAGTGCGTAAGTGTAAAATTGCGGTTCACGCACCACTTGCAGGAAATTCATGATGATCGGTCTCGGTTTCAGCGAAAGCGTCTTATCGGGCTTGTAACTGTCTGGCAACCAAAGCACTGTTGCGCCCAGAATTGCGATACCCATTCCGGTAAGGATCAAAAAGACGGCATGCCAGCCGAAAGCATCTGTTACATAACCGCCCACTGTCGGTGCGATCATTGGGGAAACGCCCACAACCAGGAGCAGCAACGAAAAGACTTTTGCATTGTCTTTAACCGGAAACAAATCCCGAACCATCGCCACAGAAGCAACCGTGGCCGCACAACTTCCGATAGCCTGCACGACGCGCAACAAAATAAGGTCATTAATGGAGCCAGCCATGGCGCAACCCGCCGA
Organism: Dyadobacter sp. CY326; assembly: GCF_021390515.1. Lineage (GTDB taxonomy): Bacteria > Bacteroidota > Bacteroidia > Cytophagales > Spirosomataceae > Dyadobacter. The sequence goes on along the minus strand of NZ_JAJUXI010000006.1, from coordinate 198,400 downwards.
GGCGATAATGTAAACGACCAAGCCAATGAAGAGCGGCCTTTTTCTCCCGAATCGATCAAGGAGCGGACCGTAAAGAAGCTGGCCCAATGAAATTCCAACGAAAAAGCCGGAAAGGGATAGTGAGACTTTGGCGGCGGTTGTGTGCAAATCTTTTGCAATGGCAGGGAATCCGGGCAGATACATGTCGATGGAAAAAGGCCCAAGTGCCGTTAAACTGCCTAAAATCAGTATTAAGAAAAAGTATGTTTTTTTGGACATTTCTATTTATTGTGGCGTTGCATTGAGCCGCTATAACGCGGGTTAGCAACTGAGGGTTCGGGCGAATAGGATTTATCTCACTATTAGTCAATAAAAAAGGCTCCGATTAATTCGGAGCCTCAGCTATATTTTCAATCAAAAATTCGATTTTCAAACCGTAATCCAGTCCAACTTCTTATAAACTTCACGCTCGCTTTCGCTAACAGTGTATGGAACTTTGTTTTTCAGATAAATAATGCAACCGCGGCCTTTTTTAATCGGTGCTATTTTAACTACGTCGTCTCTGTGAATGATAATGTTTATGAGCTTTTGGCCCATTAATTTAAATGTACCTGATCGTACCATGTTTTTTTAAACGGAAAAAAAGTAAGTCTAAGCAACCCCACTTAACGAACCTTCCGACTTCAAATACAACAAGAAGTAATCCTTTGAAATAAGAAAATAACCCAAGTCGGTTCTATTGCTCATTTGCAAAAAATCTGCTACTTCTCTCTGCGCATCCGTTTCTGTATTTGCGCCGGTAACTGTAAGAACTGCGCCAGGTTTCAATGTACTTAATGCGTTATTGCCAAGTGTCGCTATCATGCTATATTTGATTTAAGAGTAAGTCGTTGTGACATTGTTTCGAGAGGCATCTTAAATAAATATGCCAGCACAACTTTACAAGGACCAAATAACCATGGTTAACCTCCACTTCCCGACCTCCGGATATGAAATATAGAAAATTAAAATCCTGATTTCAAGCGTTTTGTGAATTTTTGAAAAAATTTATCGAAAATGTTAAGAAATCTGAAAGCAGTGCCAATTTAAGCTGTTTTCGAAAGGCCGGTTATTACAAAGATACAGCATCAAGTTTTGCACTTCGGTCAACATATTCCGCACTTCATATGCCTGCTGCTGAACTTCGGTAACATTGAATTCCCCGGCGTTTTCATTCTGCTCAATTTTGGGTCAAACAAAGGGCAAAATGAAAACGCTTTCAATCCTATTCTTCCTCCTCACCAGCTTTGCCGTATTGGCACAAGCTGTTATCTCCGGCAAAATTTCGGATCAAAAAGGTGCAGCAGTTCCCGGTGCGAACGTTTATTTGAAAGGGACTTATGACGGCACATCTTCCGACGCAGACGGGAAGTTCATATTCAGCACCAACGCGTCGGGAAATCAGATTGTAACTGTTCAGGCTGTCGGTTTCAAAACCCAGGAAGTTACATTGGAATTGAAGGGGCGACCTGTGGCGCTCGACATCGCATTGCACGAAACGATAAACCAGCTCAATGCCGTGACGATCACTGCCGGCGCAATGGAGGCAGGCGATGAAAAGAAATCCGTCGTGCTCAAACCATTGGATATCGTCACAACTTCGGGCGCAATGGGCAACATTACAGCAGCATTGCTCACACTGCCCGGCACTTCCACCATTGGCAATGATGGCCGCCTTTTCGTCCGCGGAGGTGACGCTTCCGAAACTGCCATTTACATTGACGGACTGCAAGTAGGAAATGCATTTGGCAGCACAACTTCCAATGTTCCAACCCGCAATCGTTTCAGCGCGAATCTTTTCAAAGGATCGTTTTTCAGCACAGGCGGATATTCCGCGGAATACGGACAAGCGCTGTCGTCCACGCTGGCATTGAACACAGTGGACCTGCCGATGCGCAACCAGAGCGACGTCAGCATCATGTCACTTGGCGGCGGTTACACGCAAACATTGGTGAAGGACAACAGGGCTTTGACTGCATCGGCCAATTACTATAATCTGGCTCCCTATCAGGCGCTTGTCAAGCAAAATTTTGATTGGGAAAAGGCTCCATCAAATTGGGATAGCGAGGTTTCGCTGCGCCAGAAATGGGGCAATGCGGTTAAAGGCAATGCCGGGTTTATCAAAGCATATTTCCACACCGAGGGCAGCAATATGGTGATCTGGCAAAAGATTCCGGGAGACAATGGCCGTGGAGATCGCGTGAAACTGCATAACCGTTATCATTATGGCAACATTTCGTTTCGCCATTCGGGCAACAAAGGCTGGTTTTTTTACGGCGGCGTTGCTTTGTCCCATAATAAGGACAATGTTCAGTTGAATGCAGCGGATGTAAGGCAGGTTAACCAGATTTTCCATTCCAAAATCGTTGCCGTAAAAGATTTTTCACCGCAATTTTCCATTAAAAACGGCTTGGAGTTTTATGCCAAAAGCTATTCCGAGTCATTGCTGGACGAAAATCGCAAAAGGGATTTTACCGATAACCAATTCAACCATTTCATTGAAGCCAGTTATTATTTCAGCAACCGCCTGATCATGGTTGCGGGTTTGCGGACGGGGCACAGTGCATTGGCCAAACAAACCTGGTTTACGCCGCGATTTTCAGTTGCATACAAGGTGAACAACCAAGGTCAGTTCTCATTCGCTGCCGGAAAATTCAAACAATTGCCGGAAGAGAAATTGAGAGTGCTGCAAACCGATTTAAAGAATTCAGCAGCGACACATTACATTCTTAATTATTTCATTGTCAATAACAATCGCACATTCCGTGCTGAGGCTTTCTACAAAAACTATAACAACCTCGTCACTTACAAAGGACCCGCAAGCAATCCGAACAACATTGCATTGAATGGATCCGGTTATGCGAAAGGCGTCGACTTTTTCCTGCGCGACAAGAAAACAATCAAAGACACAGACTTCTGGATCACTTACAGTTTTGTCGACAGCAAGCGGAAATTTGCCGCTTATGAACAAGAGGTCCAGCCTTCATTTGCCCCAAAACACAATGGCTCCGTGGTGGTCAAACATTTTGTGACTGCCATTAAATCGTTGGTAGGAACGTCCTGGTCCTGGAACAGCGGCTACACCTACGATGACCCAAATCTTGCGGGAGAAATGCAGCGAAAAACCAAGGCTTACAGCGATTTGAGCGTGAGCATTAGTTACCTGCCCAAGCCTAATGTGATCTTCCACGTGGCATGTTCCAATGTGCTCGGAAGGCAAAACGTGTTCGGCTATAAATATGCTGCACAGCCCGACGAAGCCGGTTCCTACGCCAGTCAGCCGATTGGACAAGGCGCGAAAAGATTCCTCTTCGCGGGACTGTTCATTACACTTTCAAAAGACAAAAAAGCCAATCAGCTAAATAATTTATGATTCGAAATGCAGACTTACCAAGTCTCCAAGACTTGGTAAGTCTCTTAACCGGCAACCAACTGCAATAATTTATAACTCGAACGCAGACTTACCAAGTCTCTTACAACCAACCAACATGAAAAAACTAACTCAGATTACCATTGCATTACTGTTCACAATCCTAAGCGCATACGCGCAAGATTCGCCTTATCAAGCGGCTATGAAAAAGGAAATTGCGAAACTGATGGATGCGGATTCCCTTCCTGTTTACCAGCAATCGGCTAACGCATTTGCGCGAATCTCGCAGCTGAATCCCAACGAATGGCAACCTTATTATTATGAAGCATTGGCCTGCACGTTCCAGGGTGTGGACATTCATTTGCCTGCCGACAAGCGGGACGAAGTTCTGGCAAGGGCAACAGAAATTGCTGAAAAAGCGGATGCGATTTCCAAGAATAATTCAGAGATCGTAGCATTACAGGGGTTTATTACAATGGCAAAACTGAGCGTTGATCCTGCGGGTCGTGGGCAAAGTTTGTCGGCTCAGGTGATGCAGACATTTGGGAAGGCTTTGGCAATCAATGAAAAAAATCCGCGCGCATTGGTTTTGCTCGCGCAAATGGAACACGGCATGGCGAAGTTTTTCGGCTCCGGCACGGAAAAATCCTGCGGATTGGCATACGAGAGTCTGGCTAGCTTCGCCACACAGGACGAAGCAGCGCTAAAAGCTGCATTAATGCCAACCTGGGGCAAAAATCTTGCAGAAAAAATGGTCAAAAGTTGTCAATAGGCCCACTTTTACAATTGATCAAAATTCATCGATATTGCAGTCCATGAAACTTACAACGCGCGGCTCAAAAAAATTCTGGAATTTCTCACCGGCCTTCCTGAGCGTTAACCTACTCATTGCACTCGCGATCTCGGCAAGCCTCTGCCCCGAATGTCTTGTCTCGGGCGAAAACCTGGGTGAATTCGCCGAAGACATTATATTCTCCTTCCTAATGTCCTGCTCGCTGAGTTATGGCGGTTTCTTGATGGAAGACTATTTTGACCGCACCATTCCCTGGATTCTTTATCCTGCAAAAAGGCTTTTTCTGGAATGTTTAAGCTATTTCTTCTACGTTTTTTGCACAAGTCTGGTCATTATTTTTCTGCATAATTACGTATTTCGGCAAAACTTTACATTGGATAACATTCCCTGGAAAAAGCTGTTTAACCGGACGGAATTTCCGATGAAACTTTCCTTTGTCATTTTGTTCGTATTAATCAGCCGTTCATTCCTGCTTGAATGGCGAAATGCCGCAATCGAGTCGGAACAATTGAAAACGGAGCGTTTTGCGCAGCAATATCAATCATTGAAAGACCAGCTCAACCCACATTTTCTTTTCAATTCTTTGAATGTGCTGAGCAATCTGGTTTATGAAAGTCCAGACACAGCCGCAAAATTCATTCGCCAGCTTTCGGGCATTTATCGCTATGTGCTCGAAGTGCAGCAGGAGGAGTTGGTTACGGTCGGGCAGGAACTGCATTTCGCGGAAAATTATCTTTCACTTCAAAAGATCCGCTTTGAGGAAAGTCTGCAATATGACATTCAGGTTAATGGCCATGCGGATGGCTTTTTGCCGCCGCTGTCATTGCAATTGTTGTTAGAGAACGCCGTCAAGCACAATGTCGCATCGATCGAAACGCCATTAAAAATAGAGATTGAAATTATTGACAATCAATTAATTGCAAAAAATAATTTCCAACCAAAAAGCAGCATTCCGGACGATTCAACGGGCGTCGGACTCGCGAACATCAGCAAACGTTATGAATTGTTAAGCAACGAGACGATTTCAGTGAGCCAGGATCACGGTTGGTTTGTTGTTAAACTTCCCATTTTAAACATTGCCCAAAAGGCGATGTCATCAAAGTGAAAACAGAGGAGCTTCCTACTTATGACGATATTAATCATAGAAGACGAAAAACCGGCCGTGCGGCGCTTAATTCAGCTGTTAAGCGAGAATTTGCCCGAAGCAAAAGTAGTTGAAAGCCTCGATACAGTGACCGCCGCTATCCGCTGGTTCAACAACAATCCCGAACCCGATCTGATATTCCTCGACATTCAACTTGCGGACGGCATCAGTTTTGAGATTTTTGAACAAGTCAAAGTCACGGCACCGATCATATTTTGCACGGCTTATGATCAATATGCGATCAAAGCATTCAGGCTCAACAGCATTGATTATTTATTAAAACCCATTGACCCCGAAGAACTTAAACAAGCTCTTAATAAATTTAACTCAGGCAAAAAAGAACCTGGCATTTCCCTTGAGCAAATTCGAAACCTGATCCAGCCTGCAACCAAAACCTATAAATCACGCTTTCTGGTAAAGCTCGGCGAACGCATTCAAACAATTGATGTGCAAGACATTGCATTCTTTTTTAGTGAGGAGAAAGTCACAATCCTGCAAACGATTCAGGGCAAAAAATACAATGTTGATTACATTCTGGATGAGATCGAAGATATGGTTGCCCCGGAGCGGTTTTTCAGGATTAACCGGAAGTATATCAGCTCCATCACTGCCATCAAAGACGTCTTCACTTACTCGAACAGCCGATTGAAAGTTCATCTGGCAAACTGTTCCGACAACGACATTCTCATCAGTCGAGAGCGGATGGGCGCTTTCAAGAGCTGGCTTGGACAGTAACGCGGCACGGATTTTTAGCATATCGTTTCCTATTATCGAACGATCATTTTCAAAGAACCTATGAGAGCAATTTGGTCCGGAGCCATTGGATTTGGCCTTGTCAGCATTCCCGTTAAACTTTTCAGCGCGACCCAGCATGCCGAGCTGGACTTGGATATGCTGGACAAAAAAGATCACGCAAACATTAAATATCAGCGCGTTAACGGCAACACTGGCAAGGAGGTCGATTGGGATGATATTGTAAAAGGTTACAAGGTTGATGATGAATATGTGGTGCTGGATGAAAAGGATTTTGAAAAAGCCAGCCCTGAAAAAACCAAGATTATTGAGATAGCAGAATTTGTCAATGAAAAAGACATTGATAGCATTTACTATGAAACGCCATATTACTTGCAACCGGAAAAGTCAGGCGGCAAGCCTTATGCATTGCTTCGTGATGCATTGAAAAAAACAGGAAAAGCGGGCTTGGGAACTTACGTTTTGCGTAACCGCGAAAGTTTGGTTTTAATAAAGGCGGCTGGCGATCTGTTGATTTTGAACAAAATCAGGTTTCAGGAAGAAATCCGCGAAACGGATGAACTCGACATTCCGGACATTAAAATAAAGCCTGCCGAAATGGCCATGGCGGTGCAGTTGATAGAGCAGCTGACGACCGAATTTGATATTTCAAATTATAAAGACACTTACAACGAATCGCTGCTGCAACTCATTATGGCTAAGGCCAAAGGCAAAAAACCGGCAACGCCGAAAATGAAGATCGTGCATTCGAAAAGCAAAGATCTTATGGCTCAATTAAAAGAAAGTCTGAGCGCGCCCAAACGTAAAGCATCCTGATATGAAGAAGCAAGCCGAACTAACGCATTTGGATAAGCTTTATTGGCCTGATGAAAAAATCACAAAAGGCGAATTGCTCGAATTTTACAGCCTCATCGCGCCTTACATTCTGCCTTATCTCAAAGACCGGCCATTGTCACTCAGGCGCAATCCGAATGGCATAAAGGAAGCGAGCTTTTTCCAAAAAGACGCCGGCGACAACATTCCGGACTGGATCAAAACAGTGGAAATCCACGCGGAATCGACTGATAAGATGGTCAATTATTTCATCTGCAATGATGTAGAAACGCTGCTTTATCTGGCCAACATGGGCTGCATTGAGATGAATCCCTGGAATTCGACCACGAGCAAGCTCGATTATCCCGACTACATTGTGATGGACATTGATCCTTCCGACAACAACACATTTGAAGAAGTGATTGACGTTGCGCTCGTCATTAAGGACCTCATTGACCAGACAGGCATGACAGGTTTTTGCAAGACTTCCGGGTCGAGCGGGCTGCATATTTATATTCCTTTTGGCAAAAAATACACCTTTGACGAAAGCCGCAGTTTCGCTGAAATCCTCGCGACAATGGTGACTGAAAGGCTTCCCGAAACTACAACATTGGAACGCTCACTTTCCAAACGGAAGAAGAACCAGATTTATGTGGATTATCTGCAAAACCGCGTTGCGCAGACGCTTGCGTCTGCATATAGCGTACGTCCGAAACCCGGAGCAACCGTTTCGGCGCCGCTGGAATGGCGTGAGGTGAAGCATGGACTGAGCCCCAAAGATTTCACAATCAAGAACATGCTGAAACGTGTGGAAGAAAAGGGAGATTTGTTTAAAGGTGTTTTGGGAAAAGGTGTGGATATGGCCAAGGCGATTCAGAAGCTTGAAGCCATGCAGGCAGAGTGATTGCGCTGATCATCGCTTTTTCTGACACATTCACGACCACGCATTAGGAGTTGTTTTGAAGTAATGGTTACTTTATTGCTTCAATCATATCCTAATCCCATGTTCCTCAAAAAATTTACAAAAAACCTGCCTCCCGCTTTCACAGCCCTGCTTATCTCGACTTCGCTGCTGTTTCTTAATGCTTGCAAATCCGAAGAAAAGAAAGACGAAACCGCCTCCGCGCAGATCGCTGCTAACGACAGCACTTCCACAAAACCGGTCGTTATTGGTTATGTGGGCGGCTTCCGCGGACTTATCAACACAGACCGCATTGAAGTTGACAAGCTCACGCACATTAATTATGCATTTGTGGATGTGCAAAAAGGCAAAGCATTCCTGACAAATGAAAAGACGGACTCCACCAACTTCCGCAAGCTCAAATTACTGAAAAAGAAAAATCCTGACCTGAAAATCCTGATTTCCCTGGGTGGCTGGACATGGAGTGAAAACTTCTCTGATGCCGTTTTGACAGCAGATTCAAGAAAAATATTTGCAGCAAGTGCAGTTGATATTATCAAAAAATACAATCTGGATGGTGTGGACATTGACTGGGAATATCCCGGAATGGCAGGTGAGGATGGGAATGTTTTCAGGAAAGAGGATAAGCAAAACTTCACATTGATGTTCGAAGCGATCCGCAAAGAACTGGACACATTTGAAAAAGAATCAGGCAAGCAAAAACTCCTGACAACTGCTGTTCCGGGCTTCACTTCGTTCCTTAAAGTGGTCGAAATGGGTAAGGCGGCGGCTTTTCTGGATTATGTGAATATGATGACTTACGACCTTTTTCAGGGCGACACTGCGGTGCATCATGCTGCTTTATACAATTCAGATATTTACAAAGCAAGTCATTCGGTGGACAATGCGGTGAAGGCTTTTTCGGCAGAGGGCGTTCCGATGAACAAGCTGGTTGTGGGCCTTCCGTTTTACGGCCGCATGTTCCGTGTTGCAAAGCTGGACAAGGGATTGGGACAAAAGCACATCAAGCAAGATTATGTGGACGGTTACACCATGATCAAAGACAGCCTGATCAACAAAAAAGGCTTTAAAGAATATCGTGATAAAACCGCAAAAGCGCCTTATTTGCTCAATGCAACCACGGGAGACGTTTTAAGTTACGACGATGAGCAGTCCGTTCACGACAAATGCCAATATGTTTTGGACAAAAAACTGGCAGGTGTGATGTTCTGGGAATATGATTCTGACTTGAAAACCTATCTGCTGGACGAGATTGACAAGTCTTTCAAATAATGAATTGATGGTCTGTTAGTTAATAACAGACCATTAAAACAAGCTCAATTCGCTTATTTCGTGGTATCCTTCTGTTAACTCACCTGTCCTGAACCGGTTTACAAACTCGTGCGCTCTTCGCGTTGGTTCGGGCAGACGGTGTTTTCCAATGCATCGCAGGGCAATGTCCATGCTGTCTTTCAAGCTCATTTTATGTCCGGGCGAGATGAAAATCGGCTTCACGTTATTTTTGCTGCGCAATGCAAATCCGATCGTTTCGCCCTTATCTGTCACAAGCGCATATTCTCCTTTTGATTCAGCCGGATCAGCATAAATTCCTGCAAGCTTTCTTTTCGCACAACCCATTGTCACGGAGTCCGTTACAACGCCAAAATGCGATGCAATGCCCATCCTTTTCTTATGCAAAATTCCATTGCCGTCGAACATTACAACGTCGGGTTTCACCGGGATCTGTTCAAATGCTTTTAGAATGGATGGAATCTCGCGGAAGGCCAGATAACCAGGCACATATGGGAATATATTAATGCCCTGAACGAGCGAATATGCAATGGGCGTAAGGTCGGGAAAACTGAGGATTACGATGCCTGCGTACACAATTTCGCTATTGAGATCGAGCGAAATATCCGCTCCGGCAATGGTTTTGATCTCGCCTTCCATGGGCGTCAGAACCAATTGTTCACGCAAACTTTCCTGGATCTGTGTTGCCTCAGCAATGGTTAATTGCCCGTAATTGGACTCTGGCGTTTCGATAATGCTTCTCATAGACGACTGGCATGATATTCTTTGTAAAAACTTAATATCAGTCTTAATAAAAAATCAAGCCATCCGCATGGAAAATACTACAGTTAAACGCAAATGGGCAAATTGGAAATTCATTGCATTCATCATTGTGCTCATCGCCATTTTTGTAAAATTCTTCGTGCTTCGTGACCGGGATGAAAACGCGCCCGTGACCGTAGAACTGGATTTGCCGAAAGTTGCCTTTCGCAGCAAGCAGGAAGTTGAGGCTGTTTTGGGAAAAGGCAAACTGGACAGTTACTATAAAGACGAAGTTGCCGGCTGCGAAAAGTGCCCCAAAATGACTTATCGTGAAGGGAAAATTGAGATCACTTATATCAATGAAATCGCAGATCAGATTCAGTTAAACAAGCTTTCTGACTATGATTTCGAAGATCGCGTTGTGTTAGGCATCTTGAATCTGAAAGAAGACATTAAACCAAATGTAGATGAAGATCAGCTGAAAAGATGGGATAATTATGAAAAATATTCGCAGATCTCAGCTTTCGGATCGGGTAACGACATTGAATATATTTTGATCAAAGCAAAAACGGAATAACGCCTTTATGCGCGCACCCTTTGCTTGCTGACCCAGCTCAGCATTGCGCAGCCTAATAATCCTGACAAAACAGACCCGGTAAGAATAGAAAACTTCGCTTCTGAAAGAATGTCGTCATGTCCAGCAAATGACAACAATGCAATGAAAACCGACATGGTAAAGCCGATCCCTCCCAGCATGCCAACGCCAATAATATGAAGCCAGTCGGCCCCATCAGGCTTTGCGCTAATGCCCAGCTTCACCGACAGCCACGAAAGTGCAGTGATTCCAACAGGTTTTCCAACAACCAATCCCAGAATGATCCCCAGACCCAATGGTGTTGTCAGGCCTGCAATCATGCCATCTTCAAATCTGATGTTAGTATTGGCCAATGCAAAAATGGGCATAATCAAATAGTTAACCGGATTAACCAGGATGTGTTCAAGCTTCTCCAATGGTGATTCAGTCGCATCGGGCGTGGTGGGAATGGCGAAAGCAGTGAGCACACCCGCGATGGTTGCATGAACGCCAGAGTGGTGAATAAAATACCAAATAAAAACGCCTGGAATGAGATAGGCGGCCAAATGCTTGACGCCTAATTTATTGAGCATTAACAACACTATGAAAATCCCTCCCGCATAAAGCAGATAAGTGTAATGCAGCTCCGAAGAATAAAAAATAGCAATGACGAGAATCGCCATCAGATCGTCAACAATAGCAAGCGCGGCGAGGAAAATTTTGAGTGAGGCAGGCACTTTTTTACCCAACATGGTAATGATCGCAATGGCAAAAGCAATGTCCGTCGCCATGGGAATTCCCCACCCGCCAGCCGTTTCCGTGTTTTTATTGAATGCGGAAAATATCACCGCCGGAACGATCACACCGCCAAGCGCGGCAAAAATCGGCAGCGCAGCTTTCTTCAATGACGACAATTCCCCTTCAACCAATTCCCGTTTTATCTCCAATCCGACCATCAGGAAAAAGATCGCCATTAAGCCATCATTGATCCAGATCAGCAAGGAATATTCGAGATGAATATCTTTGAAACTATAACCCAGATTAGTGCCCAGCAAAGCTTCCAATCCCGGCCCTGCGCTTGTGTTTGCAATGATCAGTGAAACGATCACGCAAATAATGAGGATAATGCCACCAGCTGATCCGGATTGAACAAACTCTTTGAATGACCTGAGATTGATAAGTTTTGCCATGCACCCAATTTAGGGAAAATTTATTTTCTAAGAATATCAAGATTATTGCATTATTCCAATGTTAAATACGAATCAAATTTTTCATCCAAATAGCGCTAATTAATATTATTGCAAACTGACAAATGTCGTTAAATAACTCATCATCAATTAGAACCACTCATATTACCATTAGCTCATTTAGTGAAAAAATCCTATGTTCAATAATATCATTGGCTTACATTTGCACAGTCAAATAAGACAAACACAAGATTTAAAAAAGATTTAGCTATGAAAAATTCAATCACAACATTCGTTTGCGCCATGGCGCTCAGCACTACTTTCGCATTTGCTAACATAGAAGATAAAACAAAAGTAGCAGCACCAAACACATTACCCGCATCGGCTCAGCCCATTGAAACGCCAGCTCCACAACGTGAAAAAGCGAGCAATGATTACGCCAAATACACGCCGGCACAAAAAGCTTCAATCGTTGAGCTTAAAGTTGCAAAATAGTTAGAGAGTCAGTTATTAAGGTGAAATTGAGATTAAAAGGGAGAACCACTTAGTTCTCCTTTTTTTGTGTCTTTTGAAAAGCAGTTTCCGAAATCAGGCAGCGGCCAGGCTCGAATCGTCTGCTTTCTGCTCGCGCGATGTCCTGATTTTTTCAAGATAAATATTGCTGAATGCGAGGAGCACAAAGCCGAGGAAAAATTGAATATAGGTAAACTGCATCAGCACTTTGGACCAGCTGAGGTCCTTCATGAAAAACTCCTTGTAAAGCAGCAGCGCTACACTTCCAAGATAACCAATGCTTTCGCAGATATAAACGAAGAAACCAGCATTGGCTTTCATCCTGAAAAGCGCGATCATCCGCTCAAAAACAACTGTTTGCAAAATGGTGTAAGCCAAAAATGTCCCCAATCCGACCATCAGCATCCAGTAAAAGCCATTGATTTTCCCTTGCTGAAACAGGAAAGTCCCAGCGCCCATCAGGAAAATAGAGGAGAACAGGATCAGGTTGGTAAGGCGGAAACCCTTGACGTTGTCCCGTACAAAAGCCAGACTGCCGATAATCACGAGCACCACAACTCCGGTGATCATTTCCGTTGTCGTGAAAACGCTGCTTCCCCAATTTGCATCGATCTCGTTCCATATTTCAATGGTAAAATTGTCCCTGAAATCGCGCAATACGACAAGCGTTGCGTAGAAAACGACCAGACAAACGATCGGAAAGCCAAATTGCGCCATAACAACTCGCTTATCCTCTCTCGTCATCGGCTTCCGCTCGGTACGCAGCTGAATGTCTTCCTGCGTGGGTTTTGGAATAACCGAAAGCATCCATACAAAAAAGCAGAAAAACGGCAGGAACAATGCGCCCATAAACACCGGCATCCAGAATTCCGAAATGCCTGGAAGCATGGTGTGGAGTTCAATGTAAATGGTTTTCAAGATCCCGGAAGCCACCACAACACTGATATTCAGCCCCATAGCAAGCATTTCCGTAAACCTGCGCCCTTCCAGAAAGCTGAAAACAACGCCATAAACCATGCCCAGGGGCAGGCCATTGATAAACAGGAAGATAAAATTGTAAGGGTAAGGAACAAGTCCGAAGAAAAGCAATGCGATTTCAGCAATAAGGATTAAAGAAAGAATAAGCTTGATCCGGGAGCTGTGCTTCAACTCTGAAATGACCTTAATGCCCGCAAATTTGGAAAGCGTGTAACCCGCAACCTGCGCAATGATCAGGACTGCTTTGTAGCTGACATCGCCCAGTTCAAGTCCCTGATAAAGACCCGCATTGAAGGGTTTTCGGAAGGCATACATGCAAAAATAAGCTCCAAATGAGGCAATGACGGCCCAGGCAATGAACAGCGCGTTGGAACGCTGCAATGCTTTTTGTAAACGCATATCACCGGTTTTTATGAATTACACAAAGACGGAGGCTTTCTCAAGGGCGTTTTCAAGAATTCCCAAGGCTTCGCGCAACTGCTCGCGACTAATGATCAGCGGCGGTGACAATTGCAGCACATTTCCTTGCGAAACTTTGAAACTCAAACCATTTTTGAGGCACTCATACATCACAATTTCTGCTTCCTTTACGGCTTTTTCCTTGGTGTCTTTGCTTCTTACTAACTCAATTCCCCACAATAATCCAACGCCTCTTACGTCTCCGATCAATGAAAATTTATCTTGTAGTTTTTGTAGCTCAGCTGCCATGAAAACGGCATCTTCCTGCACTTTTTCGAGGATCTGATTTTGCTCCATATAGTCGAGCATTGCCAATGCGGCCACGCTCCCCAGCGGACTTTTCTCATGTGTAAAATGCCCCAGCGAAACACTTTGGGCAACATTATACGACTCACGCGCAACAATGGCGGCCATTGGCATCACGCCTCCGCCCAGGCCTTTTCCCAGACAAATAATGTCCGGTTCAATGTTATAATGTTCAAATGCAAACATTTTTCCTGTCCGCCCAAATGCAATCGGGATCTCGTCCAGGATTAGCAGAACTTTATGCTTTGTGCATATTTCGCGCACTCTGTTCCAGTAAGCCTGCGAAGGAATCTGAACGTCGGTATTTCTTATAGTTTCAATTAAAAAAGCCCCTATGTCGCCTTCTTTTTCAATCACATATTCCAGATAATCTGCATAAGGCAGGTCACCATGGCCTGATGCGGAAAATGGTCCGCGGTAAGTCATAGGCGGCGGGATGCGCTCAACGCCAGGCATAAGCGGACCCATATCCTTTCGAAAATCGAGCTCACCGCCAGCTGAAATAGCATCCAGCGAAGCGCCGTGAAATGAGTCCCAAAGCGAAACGACTTTATGTTTTCCGGTCACAATTCTGGCCAATTTAAGCGCCATACTAATCGCCGAAGTGCCGCCGGGAGCAAAAAGTACGCGGTTAAGGTCTCCGGGAAGCAAATTTCCCAGCGTTTTAGCAAGCTCAATGGCGGGAACATTGGTGTAACGTCTGGGCGAAAAGGGCAGAATATCCAGCTGCTCTTTTATTTTTTCAATGATAAATGGATTCTTATAACCGAGCTGATGCACATTATTTCCATGGAAATCCATGTAACGTTTGCCTTGAATGTCAGTTAAATAAATGCCTTCACACGAAGCCAGCACATCCAGACAAGGCGTTGACAAAGACTGATGCAGGAAATATTCCGCATCTTCTTCCAGATAAGCAACCGTTTCCGGATCGCTCATCACGGCATACCATTCCCGGCGCGCGTCGGATAAGTTAATGTCTCCCTCGGTTCTGTTGTGCGTGGTCATTTACTTTCTCCTTTCCAAAGATTTTCCGGCTCTTTCAAACCTTCAAAAGCAGGTTTCACCGGTCGGCCGATCCAGGCGTAGGGTTGCTGAACGCCTAACACAAATGCAATCGTCGATGCAAGGTCATAAGTGTAAACTTCCTGCTCGATCTTATAACCTTTTTTCACATCCTTACCATAAAAGATCCCGGCAATTTCAGCTTCCTGAGGCGTTGCGCCGCCGTGACCTTTGCCCACTCCGCCATGATCCGCCCACACAATGACCAATGTTTTGTCCATTATGCCAGCGTCTTTCAGGCCAGAAAGGATCTTCCCAATGATCGAATCAGCTTTGGCGACAGACTGATAATATTCGTCCGAGCCGTGGCCGCCGTGATGTCCGGCATGGTCCACATGGTCAAAGTGCACGAAACCCAATGCAGGTTTTTTGGTTTTGATATAGTTGATAAAATCGGTTGCGGTTGAATCTTCTGTTCCAAAACGCTTGTCGTAATTGACGGCATCTTTTTGAAATAACCTCCCAAAACCATCCCAATGATACACAACGCCGATTTCAGCCTTCGGATTCGCTCTGTGAAATATACTGAAAATCGTTGGAAATCGTCCGTCCTTTTCCTGCACAATCGGCGGCAAAGTGTGTTTGTCGAGCTCCCAGTCATTGTTAATAATGCCATGTTGCTCAGGTCCCGCACCCATGATCATCGAAGCCCAGTTCTGGCTGCTGGCGGAAGTGAGCACGGTGCGCACATTCCATTTGACGCTGCCGTTGGCGATCATATCGTGCAGCACGGGCGATTTCCCCTTGTTAATCCCATCCGGACTAAGCCCGTCGACGCCGATAATAATCACGTGTTCAATGCCTTTTGGCCTGTCTTTTTGACCAAAACAAATGCTGGAAAACGCCGCAAATGATAAGAGAAGTGAAAATCTGAGCAACATATATTAAGGGTTTAGGATGCATTGTAAGTTCCGCTGATCACCTCATCGCAAAGGCCGAAAGAGAGCGACATGCCCGCTCCGCCGAGTCCGTTGATGATCGTTACGCCTTGTTCCGGCTTCAATACAATTTCAGTTTTGCCATTGGTCATTTTTGGATAGATCCCGTTCCAGGTCGACGAAACCGCGGGCGATTTGAACTGCGCAAATGTGCCCAGATAATCCAGGATCATTTTGTTTATAAATTCTCGATCAAACGGATCAAATGTCAGCGCATATTCGTGCGAATCGCCGACTGTAATTTCACCCAGACCGTTTTGAGAGGCCATCACGTGAATGCCCCATTTGAGCTGTTCGCTGTATTCTAACTGATATCTTGCCTTCAAACCGGCCAACGAAGGCGCGGCTTTGAAACCGTCATAATGGATCAGCGAAAGCCCGCCGCATAATGCCGGCCCGATCTTCCAATCATTGGGCTGCGCTTCGAGGCGGAGCATTTGCAATTTACATTTGGTCAAAGGCGCTGCTGCGAATTCAGCTGGATACAATGTTTCGAAATCCTGACCGCTGCAAACGAAGATTTCATCCGCAGCCCAGCTTCTCGTGCCCGATGTTACATTGGGATAATTGATCTGGGAAATAGCTGTGTCCCAATGAAAAATAACTTGCCACTTTTCCTGCAAATAGCGCGCAACGCCCGCAATCGCTTCCCTCGGATCGACGATCATTTCGTCCGCCGAAAACAATGAGCCTAACAAGCCATTTCCATTCACCGCAGGCGATTTTGCCAAAGTTTCAGCAGCATTCAGCACTTTCACAGGCCGGTAACTGCTCACTTCTACAAACTGCTTGATGACTTCCAGTTCGTCATTTTGGTAAGCCATGTGCAAGCTTCCGCCTTCGTGAAACCAGCATTTGGCCTCTGTCAAAACCTCTTTCCAGATGCTTTTGGCCTTTAATGCCCTGTTATATAATGTCCCTTCCGGCTGGCCGATGGGCCACACCATTCCAAAATTCCGGATGGACGCGCCAACCGCTTTGGACGAACGCTCAATGACTGTAACCTGATAACCTCTTGACACCAAAGCCCTTGCCGTGGCCAATCCAACAATGCCTGCTCCAATAACAATAGCAGATTTACTCATGCCTAGTGCTGTTAAAATTTGCTATTTATGAATGTCGCCAGCATAAGCCGGACTCTCTGAAATGATCGCGATCACGTCCGCAATGTCGTCGATGATGTGCGTCGGTTTGTATGGAAGCAATTCCTCGGCCGTGAATGCGCCCGTTGTAATCCCGATCACATATTGACAGCCTGCATTGATTCCTTCATTGATATCGACCTCAGTATCACCGACTTTCGCAATGTGTTTTGCTGATGTAATATTCAGTTCAGCCTTTATTTTATTGATCATATCCGGATGCGGACGGCCGGCAGGCACTTCGTCGCTGGCAACCAGACAATCGATTTTGTCTGCCCAGCCCAGTCGGCTAACGATCACATCTGCAATGTCTCTTGAAAAACCCGTGTTCAAAGCGATTTTCACACCCGCTTCGCGCAATGTTGCAAATGTTTCTTCCACATGCGGCAACGGCTCGATTTCCTGTGTTGTGCTGTAAAACTGGATCATTCCGTCCACGAAATGCTTGTGAATGCCATCGACGAGCACATCTGTGATCTTTGTTTGATCCGCTTCAAAAGTTTCCAGCATCATCCTGATAGCCAGCGGCTTCTCATATCCCATCAATGGATTCACATCCTCGATGGCAATATCGTAACCCTGCGACTTCATCGCTTGTTGAAACGCTATTCCTACAAAATTTTTGTCCTTAACAGTGGTTCCTGCCATGTCAAAAACAACCAGTTCTATTAACATCTTGCTTATTAATTGGTGAACAAATACTGAATTTATTATAGAGGATTTACGCGGATTGTCAATATGTAAATGGCCGAAAACGCTGCAAAAAGCGCATTTAGCTGCCTGATTGTCTAAATTAAGCCACAAAACTAACGATATGCGTGAAAAATAAAGTTAAGCAAATGTTAATTAATATTTAACATTTAGACAAAACCGAAGGGGAAGTTACGCCTCGTTGAAGAAATAGATAACGAGCAGCAATGCTTCCTCGCCGTTGACGCATTTGGGGTTATGCAGCTCATTCGCATCGAAAAACATGGAATCGCCCTGATTTAAGACATATCTATTTTTCCCAACTGTATATTCAACCGAGCCTTGGAGCACATATTTGAACTCATAAGCATTGGTTCGCACCATCGGACGTTTCGCGTCTTTTTCGAGGCGGAGCAGGACCACGTCAATGTGGTTATCCTTAAATTGTTTGCTAAAAATGCGGTGATAATAGAAGCCTTTCGCATTTTCTTTGGTGAAAGGCTGATAATCTTCTTTGCGGCGAATGAGCACATTATCGCCCGGAGCAGTGGAAATAATGTCTTTGAAAAACACATTCAAATCAATGTCCAGCGCCTTAATGAGCCCGAGCATAACGGGAAGCGAAGGAATTGTGCGGCTGTTTTCAATCTGCGAAACGAGGCTTTTGGTCACCCCGGCTTCATCCGCAATTTCCTGCAAAGTAACGCCCTTATTCTTCCTGACTTCCTTTAATTTATTGCTGATCTGAAAAAGAATGTCTTCCTGCATGACACTGAAATAAATGATTGCGCTGCCTCAAATAATGCTACAAGGTTATTTTTATTTTTTGGATAAAACAAAAACTCCCGGCTCATGGACCGGGAGTTTGCGCATGCTGAGCAGTTCGGAATATTAAGTCAACAAGCCTGTAATGGGGCTGTGCCTGAAATTTTCCTTCATTTGCTTCAACGATGCTTTCATGGCTAACAGCATTGCTTTTTGAAAATTCGGCCCGAAGCTTACCCTGGTCACACCCAGTTTGTGAAGCGTTTGGAGCTCAGGCGTTCCTTTCGTTATTAATATGTTTACAGGAACTGAAAACTCATTGACGAGCGCAGCAATGGCCGCTTCGTCCTGGACAAAAATCGGGTAAATCCCGTCCGCGCCTGCATCTGCATAAGCGCATCCACGCTCCAAGGCGACTTCCAGCTTTTCTTCATTTGAAAGTGAACTGGGTTTTAGAAAAACATCCGTTCTGGCATTGATAAACAGTCGCACGCCTGCTTTTTCAGCCACTTTTCTGATTAACCGGATGCGTTCAACCTGCCATTCTGTTGGCAGCAGCTGATTGGTTTTCGGGTCACTGTCTTCAATGTTAATTCCCGCAACACCCGTTGCAAGCACTTTGCGGATGTTGTTTTTCAGTTCGGACCAATCCATCGCATAACCCGACTCAATATCAGCGGTCACTGGCACTTCAACCGCATTCACGATCTGGGTAATCACATTCAGGGCCTGCTCGAACGGCATTTTTTCACCATCCTGGAAACCATTGGCGCGCGCAATAGCCGCGCTAGCAGTGGCAACAGCATGATAACCAGCTTCTTCAAGCAGTGCAGCACCCGCAGCATCCCAAATATTGGGTAAAACAAGCATCTGCTTACTATAATGCAGTTTTTTGAGTAAATCAGCCTTTTCAGATTGCGTACTTCTTGTTTTCATTCCATTTAAATTTTACTATCTCAAATTTACCAAGTAACAGGACTATTGAAATGATCCATTTTCAATTTTATCAGTGGTCCAATTCAATGTTACATTTTTAGCAATCCTGCCGCTCAAACATTGGGAAGGATATTTTTAGAGTCGCGGAGCTGAAATTTATAACTTTAACCAAGCTCACTTCGAGCAATACAAAACTGGACGACTTAATAGCGATTAAAATCATGAAATTCAGAAACCTGGGAACGACCAACGAAAAACTGTCAGCCATTGGATTGGGCTGCATGGGCATGAGCTTCGCTTATGGCCCAACGGACGATGCGGAAAGCATTGCGACTTTGCATAAAGCACTCGATTTGGGCATTAACTTTTGGGATACGGCCGACATGTATGCCAATGGCCTGAATGAAGAGCTGATCTCCAAAGTGCTTGTGCCTAACCGCGATAAGATTTTTATTGCCACAAAATTCGGTTTCCGTTACAAGGAAAATGCAGGCGATGCTAAGAATGCAAACGGCACCTATTTCGACGGCTCGCCCGCATGGATGAAAACGGCTGTTGAAAACAGTTTGAAAAGACTCAAAATCGACACCATTGATTTGTATTACGCGCATCGCGTTGACCCCAATGTGCCTGTTGAGGAAATGGTAGGCGCGATGAGCGAGCTTGTTAAGGAAGGGAAAGTGCGCTATCTCGGGCTGAGCGAAGCCTCCGCTGCATCCATTCGCAAAGCGCATGCGGTGCATCCGATCGCTGCATTGCAAAGCGAATATTCGGTGATTACGCGCGATGTGGAATCGGAGATTCTGGGCACGGTGCGCGACTTAGGAATATCATTGGTTCCCTATTCTCCGCTCGCGCGCGGCCTTGTGACGGCAACATTACAAGTCGACGCGCTGGCTGAAAGCGATTTTCGCAGAACATTGCCGCGTTACCAGCAGGAATATGCGGATAACAATGCGAAACTGGTCAGTGGATTTGCGGAAATCGCCGCCGGCAAAAATTGCTCTCCTGCACAGCTCGCATTAGCATGGGTGCTTGC
Source organism: Dyadobacter sp. CY326 (assembly GCF_021390515.1). GTDB lineage: Bacteria > Bacteroidota > Bacteroidia > Cytophagales > Spirosomataceae > Dyadobacter. The sequence goes on along the minus strand of NZ_JAJUXI010000006.1, from coordinate 177,964 downwards.
GCAAGGCGAAGACATTATTCCCATTCCCGGAACGAAGAAGCGCAAATATCTGGAAGAGAACGCCGGCGCAGTCGAAGTGGAGCTTTCCGCAGCTAACCTTACAGCGATTGACGAACTCGTGGCCCGCTTTCCAAACACAGGAGAACGTTATAATGAAGGTTCAATGAAACTGGTTAATCATTAAGTTTTGCGATTGCGCAACGCTAGACTTTCCAAGTTTCCAAAACTTGGAAAGTCTTCTCCGAGAACTACGCAAAATAAAATATTGCAATTCCCAGCATTAATGTTAAAAAATCCTCCCTATGGCACAGTAAGCCACTTTTAATATTGCATTTCTATTAAATCACCATTTGTTGATAGTTTATTTCTTTTATATTTGGTAAAGCATACTAAACCTTGTCAACTGTAAACGATCAATGACTGACTTTCAAAATTTTTCTGATGATGCGCTGGCCGCTTTGATGAAGGAGGGCGAGGAAGGTGCATTTGACGAAATTTACAACCGGCATTGGGACAAGCTTTTTTATGCCGCTCACCGCATGGTGAAGTCTGCCGAAGTGGCCGAGGAGATTACGCAGGACACTTTTATGTTGTTCTGGATGAAGCGCGAGACGCTGGAAATCCAGTCGCTGAAACCTTATTTGGCGGCCATGTTACGCTACGAGGTTTATCGCTATCTGGCCAAATCCAAGCAAGAACAGGAACTGGAATCTACGATCAAATTACACGCAGCAACTTCGGTTTCCATCGATCAGGAGATTGAGAACAAACTGCTTTTGGAGATCATCACCAATCTCACCAACCGCCTTCCCGAAAAATGCCGGCTTGTTTTTCAGTATAATAAGTTGCAGGACAGGTCCTTGTCGGACATTTGCGAAGAGCTCAACATTTCCCCCAAAACGGCCGAAGCACATTTGACCAAAGCATTGAAAATGGTGCGATCCAACCTGAGCGGCGTCGCACATCTTCTTCTGCAATTATTGTTTTTTACCAAATTATAAGTCGCTTCGATAAAAATCTAAAATTTTTTATTTTACAACTAAGGGGTTTCCCCTTCTTCTCCCCTCTATGTATTGCAAAGGGTTTATCTGCTTTGCAATGACACAAGCGTACATCAGACAACTTGCTGAGAAATTTCTCAACGGGACAGCCTCCGAAGAGGAAAAAGCGATATTGCACAAATGGTATGACAGCCAGCAAGCGGACATTCCCGAAACGGAAACAGTCTTTACGCGCAGTCCTGAAACGGCGAGCGAAATGAAGGATCGCATGTTGCAAAATATGAAAGCCATGCAACGGCCCACGCGCAAAACCCCCGATTTCACATTGGTCAAACGTCTTGTTTCCTGGTCCACGGCCGTTGCTGCGCTTGTCATTGCGGGTTTTATTTTTTGGACCAATCATCACGAAACTGCCGAAACAAGCATTAAGCTCGTGACCGCGCCATTGGGCAAGACATTGAAAGTCACCCTACCCGACGGCTCTTTAATCTGGCTTAATGCCGGTTCGAGCCTCTCCTACCCGCGCGCATTTTCAGGAAAAACGAGGGAAGTTGTTTTGAAAGAAGGACAAGCATTTTTTGACGTAAAACACATGTCCGATAAGCCGTTCATTGTCCATGCCAAAACGTTGAACATTACAGTTCTTGGAACTTCGTTCGATGTGAAGGCTTACCATAATGATCCGGACATTAAAGTGACCGTAAAAACGGGAAAAGTGGGCGTAACGATCCGCGATAAACCGGAGCGTCCCGCATTGATGTTGTTGCCAGCAGAACAGGCAGTTGTCCCTGAAAAAAATGCGGAAATCTATGTCAGTGAGATCAGTAAGCCTGCCATTGCACCCTGGAAAGACAACCGGATGGTGTTTGAAGATGAATTATTATCCGAAGTTTTTCACGCATTGGAAAGAAAATACAAGCAGCACATTGTCATTGAAAAGACCGATTTATCCGCTGAAAAAATATCCCTGACCCTCGACGATCAGCCCATTGGCGACGTGTTGAAAGTGTTGGGCTTTTCCAAAAAATTCGATTACTCACAATTAAACGACAGCACGATTGTAATAAAATAAAAACCCTAGAAAATGTAGCTGGCTTTCCAGGAAGGCGGGCTCAAAACAGAAACCGGGAACACTGCGAATGTCCCCGGAAATGAATGTCCCTCTGCTATGCAATGCTTCGAACCATCAATAGTCAGAAAGGGCGCGGTTTAACAGCTTAACCATTAAACATCAAACAAATATGGTGAATTATTACCATAAGGGACTCCCCTTATTTAAAAAATTTATGCGCATTTCGACGCTTATTTTGGGCATTAACATGCTGACTGCGGCCCTTTTGATGGCCGGCACAAGCGAGGCTCAGCACGTCAATATGGATGTGCGGCAGTCGAGAGTGAAGACTGTCTTCAAACAAATTGAACAGCAGACCGGCGTCACATTCGCCTTCGACGAAAAGCTCGTTCGCAATGCGCCGCAGATCACGCTTTACGCCATGGGCATGCCCGTGCCGGAAATCCTGAAAATGATCGAAAAGCAAACTTCGCTCGAATTCAGGCAGGTAGGCAAAATGATCGGTGTGACGGAAAAGACCAGGCTGGAAATGGAGCGCGAGGCTGCCGAAATCCAGTCGCAATATTTGCTGCGGCCTGTTAAGGGCAAGGTTACAGACGACAAAGGCGAAGCATTGCCTTCCGTTGCGATCCGCGTCAAAGGAACGAACGACGGAACGATGACGGATCTGGACGGAAATTACACCATTAATGTGGCCGGCGATGAGTCCATTTTGATTTTTAGTTTTATTGGATTTACAGCGCAGGAATCCATGGTTGGCTCGCGCACGACGGTGGACATCAAGCTTTTGCCCGATGTTTCTACGCTTTCAGAGCTGGTTGTAACGGGTTATGGCGCGCAGCGCAAAAAGGATTTGATCGGTGCCGTGTCCGTTGTGGATGTGGAGCAATTGAAACAAACGCCTGACGGACAAGTAGCTAACCAGTTGCAGGGAAGGGCTTCCGGAGTGACCATTATCGGCTCGGGCCAGCCTGGCGAAACGCCGCAGGTGCGCATCCGCGGCTTGAACACATTCGGAAACAACTCGCCATTATATGTGGTTGACGGCGTCCCTACAACTTCCATCGCCGACTTGAACAGCAACGACATTGCTTCCATGCAGGTTTTGAAAGATGCCGGTTCGGCTTCCATTTATGGCTCCCGCGCCGCGAACGGGGTGATCATTATCACAACGAAAAAAGGGAAAGACAAGGTTAAGGTAAGTTACAGCGCCTGGTATGGCATGCAAACGCCGCCAAAAGGCAATGTTTGGAACACATTGTCGCCGATGGAACAAGCGCAATTGAAGTTCCAGGTGCAGCGCAATGAAGGTGCGACCGTTGGTGACGATCAATACGGATCGGGCCCAAATCCGGTTTTGCCGGATTATATTTTGCCAACAGGCGCGAAAGAAGGCGATCCGGGCACAAATCCAGACCTTTATTATGTCAATCCGGAATACACTTCGGTGGATGATTTTAACAAATTCAATCAGATCGTAAAAGCCAACAAAGAAGGCACGGACTGGTTTCACGAGATCTTCAAACGCGCGCCTTCAACGAGCCATAATGTTTCGATAAGTGGCGGAAGCGATCAGGGAAGCTATCTTTTCTCTTTGAATTATTTTAACCAAAAAGGCGCATTAACCAACACTTATCTGAAACGCTACACATTGCGTTCAAACAGTCAGTATAATATTGGCAAGCATATCAGGATCGGAGAAAATCTTGCTTTTTCTGTTTCTGATAACCCAAAAAGTGCGCTTTCTGACGGCGGATCGGCCATTGCATTCTCGTTCCGTATGCAGCCGATCATTCCCGTTCGCGACATTATGGGCAATTATGCTGGGAGCCGTGCGGCTGGCATGGGCGATGCATTTAACCCGGTTGCCATGCGGGATCGTACACGTTATAACAAAGGTTTGGACAATCGCTTGTTTGGTAATGTGTTCGCAGAGGTTGATTTGTTCAATTACTTTACTTTGCGGACAAGCTTCGGTGGCGAAAATTATTCAGGTCGCTGGAATTCTTTCAATTTCCCAACTTACGAAAACAAAGAAAACAGCAACACGAACACTTATTCCGAAGGCGCTTACTCAGGCTTCAACTGGACCTGGACCAACCTTGTAACCTTTCATAAAAACTTCCAAAAGCACGATCTTACCGTGGTTGCTGGAACAGAAGCGTATAATGGCAAGAGTTACGATATAGGCGGCGACACACAGGGCTATTTCTCCTTCGATCCGAATTACATGAATTTGGGAACTGGCTCGGGCACGCGGAGTAATTCGAGCAGCCGATCAGCCGATGCATTGTTCTCATTGATAGGCCGTTTGGATTACATTTATAATGATAAATATCTTTTTGGCGCGGTTATCCGTCGGGATGGTTCCTCGAAATTTATCAATAAAAGATACGGCCTTTTTCCGGCCGTGAGTGCGGGATGGCGCGTTTCGCAGGAGGATTTCATGAAAGGAATCACCTGGCTCGACGACCTGAAACTGCGTGCAAACTACGGGATCATGGGTAACCAGATCAATGTGCGGTCCGGGAATGCATTCACGACTTACGGCTCCAATCGCAGAAGTTCTTACTATGACCTTTCCGGCACAAGCGGGTCGGGTGCGTTGGAAGGTTTTGAAAAAAGCCAGATTGGGAATCCAGACGCGGTTTGGGAGAAAAACATCAGTACAAACTTTGGTATCGATGCCACATTCTTCAAAGGCAGACTGGACGTGATTGCGGATTATTATATCAAAGATGTTAAAGATCTTTTGTACAATCCAACGTTGATCGGAACAGCTGGCGGCGGACAAGTTCCGTTTGTGAACATTGCTCAAATGAAGAACAAAGGGATCGATTTACAGATCACTTCCCGCTTTGACATTGGCCGCGATCTGAAACTGAATGCAACAGCAACTTTCACGACTTACAATAACAAGATTTTGAAAGTGACCAACAGCACCAATTATTTCGATTTGGAAGGCCGCGGATTTGACGGACATTCTATTGTTAGGAATCAGGTTGGCAATTCGATCGGACAGTTTTTTGGTTATAAAGTGATTGGCTTCTGGAATTCTCAGGAGGAAATTGAGGCTGCCAATGCACAGGCTGTTGCGCAAACGGGCGACGAAAATTCTGTGTTTCAGGATGGCGCTGCATTGGGACGTTTCCGTTACCAAAATACGAACGGCGACGGACAGATCACAGCGGCTGACCGCACGATTTTGGGCAATCCAAATCCTGATTTCAGCTATGGTTTGAATCTTGGATTTAATTACAAACAATTTGATTTCAGCCTGTTCCTTTACGGCGTTCAGGGAAATCAGATCTGGAACCAGACACTTTGGTGGAGTGATTTCAACTCGTCAAGATCAGGAGCGAAGAGCCAAACGGCGCTTTACAATTCCTGGACGCCTGAAAACCACAATGCAAAAGCGCCTATTCAGGAAAATTCAAGTTCTTTCAGCACCATTAATGTTCCCAACTCTTATTTCGTAGAGGATGGTTCTTACCTGCGTGCGAAGAACATTCAGCTGGGTTACACATTTGCGCCTGCGTTTTTGAAAAAAATCAAAACACAGCAATTCAGGATTTACGTGCAGGCCACGAACTTGTTCACATTAACAGGTTATTCCGGCCTCGATCCCGAAGTAAGCAGAAATGCGGATGGCAACCCGACCGTTTTTGGCATTGACGAGGGCTCCTATCCTTCTTCAAAACAATACACAGTGGGCCTTAACCTTACTTTTTAACATTTACCTGAGACTGACATGAAAAAGGGATTTCGATATATTATTGTGCTCTGTCTGACGGCCAGCCTTCCGGTTTTTCAGGCTTGCAAGGACGATTTTTTGGACAAACCCGTGCAAGGTGCGCTGGGCGACGAAGTGTTATCCAACCAAAAAGGCGTTGACGGGTTGCTCACCGGCGCCTATGCTGCCCTGGACGGACAAGGTGATTTTAATGGTGGAAGCGGCTGGGAAGCGCCACCGGATAACTGGGTTTACGGCTCCATCCCAGGCGGCGACGCGCACAAAGGCAGTGATGGCGGTGACCAAACGCCAATTAATGCCATTGCAACATTCGCTTCGGGTGCGGATAACGGTTTTTTTAACACCAAATGGCGTGCGCTTTACGAAGGCGTTTCACGCGCCAATGCGGTTTTGAAAGTGCTGAAATTAGCAACAGACCTTCCCGAAGCCAATAAAGCGAACATTGAAGGACAAGCGCTTTTCCTTCGTGCGCATTATTATTTTGAGTTGAAAAAAATGTGGAATATGGTGCCGTGGATCGATGAAAACACCACGGATTTTAACCAGCCGAACGATAAGGACATCTGGCCAATGATTGAGGCGGATTTCAAAGCTGCCTATGAGAAACTGCCTGCAACGCAGACATTGGTTGGTCGCGCAAACAAATGGGCAGCAGGCGCTTATCTTGCCAAAACCTATTTGTATCAGCGCAAACATGCAGAAGCGGCAGCACTTTTTGCAACCGTGATCAGCAGCGGCGTGACTTCTAATGGTTTGAAATATGACCTGGTTTCGTTCAAAGACAATTTTGATGCAGCCACTAAAAACAATGCAGAATCTGTTTTTGCAATTCAAATGGTGGCCAACGACGGGACTCTGGACATTACCAACGCGAACATGGGTGGCATGCTCAATTTCCCTTACGGAACCGGCGCTCCCTTCGCCTGCTGCGGGTTTTTCCAGCCGTCGCAAATGCTCGTAAACAGCTATCGCACAGATGCTAATGGGTTGCCTTATGTGGATGACTTCAACAGTCACGCCGTAAAAAATGACCTTGGCGTTGCCTCTTCCGCAACATTCGCAGCAGACGCAGGCCCGCTCGACCCACGCCTCGACTGGACGGTAGGTCGCCGCGACGTGCCTTACCACGACTGGGGCTTATTCCCAGGTATGAACTGGGTCCGCGACCAGCGTTATGGCGGTCCGTATGCACCGAAGAAGAACATTCACAGGCAAAAAACGCAGGATCTCTATGCAGATTTAAGCTCCTGGGCGCCTGGAAACGCCATTAATGTGCTAGTGATTCGTTTTGCGGATGTGCTTTTGATGGCGGCTGAGGCGGAAGCCAATGCAGGAAGTCTGGCCAAAGCCGAGGAATACTTAAACCGCGTAAGAACGAGGGCAGCAGACAAAACCGGTTGGCTTTACAAATATATTGATAACAAAAACCCGCTAGCCGGCTTTTCCACAACACCAGCCGCAAACTACGTTATAAAACCTTATCCAACAGGTTCATTAGCCGCAAAAGGCAAGGATAATGTGTTGAAAGCCATCTATTTCGAACGCAGCATTGAACTAGCCATGGAAGGCCACCGCTTCTTCGACCTGGTTCGTTGGGGAACCGCCGAGAAAACCCTCAACAGCTTCTTCGGCTACGAATCCAAAGTCACCACCGACCTCGCGGGAGGAAAATTCACTAGCGGCAAAAACAACTATTTCCCCATCCCACAATATCAGATCGATATGAGTGTAGTGAACGGAGCTGCCATGTTGAAGCAGAATCCTGGATATAATTGATAAATTTTGATTTCATCCCAAAACAACATTGCCCCGGGCTTAAGCCCGGGGCAATGTTGTTTTGGGATTGTCAAATAGAATCAAACTTCATCCTCATTTCAAATCACCTTCAACTCCGGATCATAAAATCCTTTCCAGACTTCGAGTGCTCCTTCCAATGTTTCCGGCGGCGAGGCCAGGTAAGCTTTGATTTTTGAAAGGTTTTCAGATTCAGCGTCTTTGGCTGTGTATTTGATCAAATTAACAAGGAGATCGTCAATTTGAGTTGTGCTGGTGCGCCAGTTTTTACTGTATTTCGCAAACCATTCTTCATTCAAAAAGACGACGCCCGAATATCGATAAACGTCCGAAAAGCCGAATGCATCAATGACGATGGGCTCGGTGGGCCATTCTTCGTCCAATGCTTTGTCACTGAAACGCTCTCGGCCGTCGCCTAGTAATGCTATAAATCTGTATGTTTTAACTGTCATGGATCTTTTAATTATAAATTTCAAAAGTGCTTGGAACGCGTAATTAATGCGAAAAAACGATCATTATCATGCCAGCCTTGTATTTCACTTCACCTGTTTCCAAACAAATCATCTAACACGACCAATTTTAAATAAAAACTGAACATGTGTCATTAATATGTTTAAAAAATGGACAGATTTTAGCCTCATGTCCAGTTTTAGCCGAAAACTGGACACGTTATAGGAAGTGTTCAGAGTTGATCTGCTTACTTAGATGTATTTAGCGCATTAGCAGTTCGAGGACATTCACCCCGTCTGGAGGGAAGCGGAAAAACCGAGCGAATCCTGAATCTGTTATATTTGGTAAATAAAAAGCTGTTTTCGCAGACCGTACTCTATCTTTTCCAATATATATTCGATGACAAACCACCCAATCCGCATTTCAACACTCCCTGTAATCGAAACGACTGCGCAATTTAATGCTGCGGCAATGATCTTGCTTGCGGATGTGCTTTTTGTGGGCGATACGCCGCGAAATATGCGGGAACACATCAAGAAAAATCACGGCGGATTTATTTACGACAAGAAAACATACATTCCGATCACATTGACAGGAGCGCCAGCGAGCCTGGTTGCAAATGCCGGAACACCGATTGTTTTCAAATTTGACAATGGATTTCAGAATGATTATCACTTCAATGGAAACCTGGAAGAAGCGATTTTTCACAAAAAACTATATGACCTTTCAGACTATATGAACGAGCCCTCGATTCAGTTTGAGCGGGAAGAAGCATTCATTGTGGAGCGATATTTAGCAGGCGTGAAAAAACACATTGAACCGGAACAGGAGTCAAAATTGCTGACGCCTCCGGTCAAAATGCCCGCAATCGGACTCAAAGCCATGAAAGGTTTGAAGCCTGTGAGAAAGTAAGCAGCGCGCCGCATTTGCATAAAAGTCAGAATTTACCTTTGTCCTTTTTACGCTGCCGATTCTCTTTCCAACGCCAGCTTAATGTGCGCTAAATGGTGCTGTAAATGCCAGACCGACATGGCCAATGCATGTTTTTGATTTAGCCATATTTTTCTGACAGGATGAAAATAAGTTTTTGCAAAATCCTCTTCATCCAAACCGCTTGCAAAGTAGAAATAACGCTGATTGGTTCCTTCTAGAATGTTTAATGAATCTGCGACTGGCATTTCAAGCGAGTCGGATGTGACTGCCCAGGCATCCATATTAATCAGCGTAACATCGTTATAATCCGGCTCGGTCACTGCCTTTTTCATCCTGAAATAATGCAGCAATGCAATGTCAGCGACGTGATGTGCTAGCTGACGAACATTCCAACTTCCTTCGCGATAAGTTTTGCTAAGACTTTCTTCTTCAAGGTTTTGCACCAACTCTCTGTATTTGGCAGCACTCGTTTTGATGATTTCGAGGAAATTGCCAATTTCTTCTTTTGTATAATCTTCTTGCAGCGCAAACGGCCCGATTGGATATTTACGATCTGTCATAATCATGCAGTTTTATCTTTCCTGGCTTGTACAAAAATGGCTCCGGCAATGAGTGAAATCAGTAACAGCGAGCTCACAAGGTCTATTTTGCTTCCCACGGCAACTGAAACCGGCTCGAAACTGAATTTAATATTGTGCTTTCCGGCAGGAACCCGCAATGCTCTCAAAATGTAATTGGCCCGCAACATGTCGGCAGGTTTGTCATCGATCGTAACTTTCCATTCGTCGCGGACATTGTAGTAAACCTCAGAAAAAACAGCCAGGCCTTCATTCCGCGCATTACTTTCGTAAACCAGCTCATTGGGTTTATAACTAATTAAGCTGATCTTATCCGTTGAGTCGGGTTGCAACGTGAGTCCTGTCAGTTTGCTTGCAAACTTTTGATCCAAAACTGCCTCTTCACGTGGTTTTAGCGAATCCAATGCAGCCATTTCAGCGTCGGCATTGGGGACGACTTTATAACTTTTCACAAACCACGCATGACCGTAAGCCTCAGGATTGGGTTGAGCCACTTTATTTCCCTGCTGATCCGGAGTTAGGATGTACTTCGTGTTCAGCATGTTAAGAATGTTCGTGTTTGGCCTTTGCGTTGCGATCTGGCGTTCGAACAGTTCTTGATAACGACGCAATTTGGCGCCATGATAACCGCCCAACGACTTGTGGAAATAAGAAGCATCCGCACTATTGAACGGGCCCTGGCGCGAGCTCAGGTCGTAAACGCGATAATTTGGATCAGGGTCACGCAGGATTTGCTCATCGGCTGGCGAAGGCGTTGTAATGCCCTGAGCGGCATAATTGCTTACGAAATCCTCATCATTCAAATATCTTTTATCAATGCCAAAAAGGTCAAAAATGATCAAAATCAGCATGACAGTATACAGCATAACCGGTTTCACTTTGTCTTTCATCGCAAACCAAACCAGTCCGGCCGCAAGCAAAACGAAGATCAAGCTCCTGATCGCGTCGTTTTTCATTAATCCCGCCCGATCCTGTACTATGGCGTTCATAATCTGTTGTGCAAATGCTTTATCCTGCGTCATTTGCATAAACTGCTCGACATATTGCCCGTCTCCCGCTGCCCGGAAATCAAAGAAGATGCCCGGCATCAGCGCGAGGAGAAATGTAACACCGCCCGTAACGCCTAATGTGATGAGAAATGACTTTTGAAATTCTTTCCATTCGACTTTTTTCTGAACAATGGTCGCCAGTGCCAGCACACCCACGAGCACCATCAGCAATTGCGCCAGCGACACAACCATCGTCATCGCGCGGAACTTGTTGAACATGGGGAAATAGTCGAAAAACAGGTAATTAATTCCTGCCAAACTTTTACCCAAAGCCCATATAATGTAGAGCAAAATGACGCCGCCCGCCCAGTATTTGATCGGATTTTTAACAATAAACAAACCGAGGACAAACAGGAAAAAGACAATGATGCCGACATAATTTGGCCCGCCCATAATCGGCTGATCGCCCCAGTAAAGCGGCAGTTGCTGAATAACATTCTGAGCCGAGGCCGCATCTACACCGCGTCCAGTCAGTGTTTTGAAAGTTTCGGATGTGTTGGAAAGTGGCCCGTAAGAAGTGCCTCCGTATGCATTGGGAATCACCAAAGTCAACAATTCTCCCACCCCATAACTATATGTAAAAGCGTAATCCTTGTCCAATCCCGTTCCCTTTGCAGCGCCTGTTGCAGTCGCCAGGGGCGTCAGTTCTGACTTGCCGCGGATGGTTTCTTTTGTATAATCAAATGCATTCCAAAGTCGCGTTGTATGCGTGCCCACTGCCACCACAGCAGCAAAAGCGAGCCCTGCTAAAATGAGCGTGAGCTCTTTTACAAGTCCTTTTTTAATGTAAGAAACGCTTTCAATAATAACAAAAATAACGATCCCGATTCCAAGATAATACGTGATCTGAACGTGGTTGGCGTATAATTCAAGCGAAAGAAACAAACCCGTCAATGCTGCACCCGCCAGCCAGTTTTTTCTGAAAGCCAGGATAACGCCGGCTAAAACGCCAGGCGCGTACATGATCGCAATCACCTGCGAAACGTGCCCAGCCTCTAAATTGATGACATTAAATGCTGAAAATGCAAAAGCCACCGCCCCGACTGCGGCGAGCCAGCCCCCGGCACCCAACACAAGAAATAAAATGTACGCGCTGACCATTCCAATCAGGAAATAATTGGCAGGCGCGGGCAAAATCCGGTTAATGGCTTGTCCAAGCTTGGTCGAGACGCTTGTCGGATAATCGGCCGCGACCAGATATGCAGGCATTCCGGAGAACATTCCATTTGTCCAGCCTGACCATACGCCCGTTTGTTTTTGATAATCCAGCACTTCCCGTGCAGCTCCCTTGGCTTGAACATCGTCTTGTGCGGTCAGCTTTTTGCCTTGTAAAACAGGTGAAACGTACACAATGGACAGAATCATAAATCCGACAACCGCAACCAAATGAGGCCAGGCACGCTGCCAAGAAATCAAATTTTTCATTTTAATAATGTTAAGCTAACGGGTTTTCAACTCTTGGGTGATGCGCTTGTGCGCTACATCACAAATATGACTTTACAACCACTAAAAGTTTAGATGATTGCCTTTTATCCGATATTAAATTTCTATTAACAGCCGCAAATATATAAGTATTGATATATGTTTGAAGTGTTAAATCCGAATCTTAATCCCGCATTTTTTTAATAGAATTCGAAATCACGTCGTATATTTTAAGAAAATACCGGATAAATTTGCGGAAATTGTGCCTTTAAGATTTTAAAGCACCTATTAGAGCGAACGAAAGAAGTAACCCAAAATTAAATGAAACGAATTGGAGTATTTACCTCAGGAGGAGATGCCCCGGGTATGAACGCCTGCATCAGGGCGGTGGTGCGCGGAGCCTGCTATCATGGGATCGAAGTTTTTGGAATAAGAAGAGGATATAGCGGAATGATCGCCGGTGACGTCTACAAAATGGAGTCTCACTCGGTTAGCAATATAGTACAAAGAGGAGGAACGATCCTCAAATCAGCAAGAAGCAAGGAGTTCATGACTCCCGAAGGCAGAAAAACAGCATACGACAATCTGCAAAACCTGGGAATTGAAGGATTGGTCGCCATTGGCGGAAACGGCACATTTACCGGCGCTATGATATTTGGAAACGAATATGGAATCCCGACCGTGGGTGCTCCCGGCACCATTGACAATGACTTGTACGGAACGGATTACACGATTGGATTCGACACGGCTGTAAACACAGCTTTGGACGCCATTGACAGAATTCGCGACACAGCGAGCTCGCACGACAGAATATTTTTTATTGAAGTGATGGGCCGCGATTCAGGTTACATTGCCGTGCAGTCGGGCATTGCCGGCGGCGCTGAGCTTGTAATGGTTCCGGAAGTGCTGACGCCGATCTCCGAAGTGGTTGAAACGCTAAAACAAGGTTGGAGCCGCTCCAAATCTTCTTCTATTATCATTGTTGCAGAAGGCGATGACGAAGGAAGCGCACAGGAAGTTGCCGAAAAAATCAAAGGGCAGGTTGATGAAAATGCAGATATCCGCGTAACAACATTGGGTCACACGCAGCGCGGAGGACCTCCTTCGGCATATGACCGCATTTTAGCGAGCCGTTTGGGTCTTGGAGCATTGGAAGGTTTGATTGGCGGACAAAAAAATGTAATGGCCGGAATTATCAATAACGATCTGGTTTACACGCCCTTTGAAGATACAATTCGCCTTCCTAAGCCAATTAATGAAGATTTGTTGAGAATGGTTAAAATATTGAGTGTGTAGGTGCAAATGGTCAGGTGTAACCAATCACTTTGTAAACTACATTTCCTATCCATTCATGCCACAGCATGCTGAAATAGGCGATTGCATCAGGATCTGGGATCAGGAAATCCTGCAATTGTAAATCATAATAACCTCCATAGAAGTCGGCCGGAAAAGTGGCAGCCTGAATGCCTGCTTTCGCAAAACATCCGGCCGACCGGCGCATATGGAATGCAGAGGTTATGAGTATGAACTTTCCGTCCGGATATTTTTTATTTAAAATCTGCGCAGAGAATTTTGCGTTTTCGCGCGTATTCCGCGCTTTTTCTTCAAATAAAATGTCACTTGCAGGCACGCCCCATTGCACCATTAAAGCAGCTGCCAACCGCGTTTCCCCTTTTCCTTCCAGCATCAGCTGATCGTTGCTCGTTCCGGTGATCAGGATTTTCTTAATTTTTCCGGCTTTATAAAGCAAGAATGTTTGCAAAACACGGTCGCCCCGTTTGCCAAGCACTGCATGATCCTCTCCCGGCGCGTTGGCGTCCATTAATCCGCCCGATAGCAGGACACCGACGTCGTAAACGCCTTTGACTTCACTCAAATTGACAGGCTTGGCTTCCCACCAATTCAATGCTTTGTTTACCAAAAAATTATTTGAAATAAAAAACAAGATCAGCAATGCACTCGCAACGAGCAATTTTCTCTTTCTGTTATTACTGACAATCAAACCATAAATGAGCAAAAAAAAGACAATGCTCAACGGCATGACAATAAAATCTATGGCTTTGGACAGAAAATAAAACATTTGGATAAGATGCTGACAGATGTTATCGTTGTGAAGTTAATTTTGTGACTTCCACGAAGTTTGAACCGGCCAAATATAGCATTCATAAGCAAACAACTTTTACGATGATGAAAAATTACAACCGCGCTTTTCTCCTAGTAATGGCTCTTTTCACAGCAGTCGCAACCACAGGCTTTGCCCAGGGCACCGGCGCGGGTTATCGGATTGAAGCAACCATCAAAGGGCTTGCGGATTCATCATTGATTATTGGCCATTACAACCGGAATAACACGCTCTTCGTCCCGAAAGACACAGCTAAGGCCGATGCAAATGGGAAAATGGTGTTTGAAGGAAAAACGGAGCTTCCGGGCGGATTATATGTGATCCTTTTTCCGGGAAACCGCAGCTGGATTGAGCTGGTTTATTCCGGTAAAGAGACCAACTTTTCGATTGAAACGGATACAGCTGACGCAATTGGCAATATGAAAGTCACCGGCTCGAAGGAAAATGAGCTTTTTTACACTTATCAAAAGAGACTGAAAGCCGGCGCAGTGGAAATAGACGCGTTGAAAAAGAGTGGCAGCGCCGATGCCAAAAATAAAATAAAGGCTTTGCAGGACGATTTTACGGCTTATCGCGAAAAAGTATTGAAAGAGCAGGCTGAGACATTCACTGTTAAGCTGCTAAAAATGTCAAGCGACCCGGAAGTTCCTGCCGCGCCAAAGTTGCCTAATGGAAAAGCGGATTCGGTTTGGGTTTTCAATTATTACAAAGCGCATTATTGGGATAATTTCGACTTTGGCGACGCAAGAATTCTCAACACTCCGTTTCTGGAACCAAGATTGGACCGTTACATTAAAAACCTTGTCGTGCAAACCCCCGATTCGCTGATTAAAGATGCGGATATGCTCGCGAAAAAGGCGACTAACAAAGATGTAAAATCGCAGGTCGTCTTGTTTATCACAAACCAATACGAAAACCCAAAAACGGTTGGAACAGAGGCAGTTTGGGTGCATATGGCGACCAAATATTATCTTTCCGGCGAAATGGGAACGGCCGAAGATGTGAAAGTCCGCATTGCTGATAAGGTCAACACATTAAAAGATTTGCTCGTAAACAAGACTTTCCCAGCATTGACATTGACTGACCCGACTGGTAAAAAGATTAGCGTGCAAGCGCTGGATGCTAATTACAGCGTCATTTTCTTCTACGCGCCAACTTGTGGTCATTGCAAAGAAGCCGCTCCGAAACTCAAAGCATTTTACGACAAGAATAAGGCAAATGGTGTCAAAATTATGACCGTTTCCACCGAGCATAATATGGAAGAATGGAAAACATTCATCAAAAATTATCACCTGGAAGATGTTCCAAACGGTTTTGACGCATTAAACCAGATCGACTTTTTAAAGAAATTTGACGTCGTAACAACGCCTACGATCTATATTTTGGACAAAAATAAAAAGATCATCGCCCGCAAAATGCCCGTGGAGCAACTGGAAGATTTTCTAAACTATTACCAAAACAAACTAGCAAGAAAACTATAAAACGCAACGGCACGCTGACGCAAACCTCCAGGTTTGTGTCGCCCATTACAAGGCCTCCGGCCGCTACAAAAAAGCAACACAAATAGGACTCTTAACCCCAATGCTCTCACGCTTAAAACGCAGCTTCCCCGAAGCCGCATCCACATCATAAACAACCAGATTATCAGTCGCTTGGTTAGCCACAATCATGAATTTCCCGCTTGGATCAAAATTGAAATCCCGAGGCGTAGCAATTGACTTAGTTTGCTGATCAATCATTTCCAATGCGCCGTTTGCTCCAATTTTAAAGCCGGTTATTGAATTGTGCCCACGATTGGAAACATAAACAAACTTCCCATTCGGATGCAAGTGAATGGCTGCGCTCGTGTTTGTCGGCCCGGAATAATCTGCGGGAATTGTTGGATATGAGTTCAGTGCTTTGATCACGCCATTTTTGTCAATGGAGCAGGAAGTGATTGTCGCATCGAGCTCATTGAGCAGGAAAAGTGATTTGCCGGATGGGTGAAGGATCAAATGGCGTGGTCCGGCGCCAGGTTTTCCGGCGAAAAATGGCTGTGCAGGATTCGGTTTAAGCGCCCCGCCCTTGTTATCGGCCAGATAATTCAAAATCTTGTCAGATCCAAGATCCGTTACGTAAACATATTTCCCATCAGGTGATGCCGTGGCAAAATGCGCATGAGCCTTGTCCTGACGCTTTTCATTGGGCCCAGTTCCGGAATATTGCTCCGTAAAAACAGGGGCAGTAACTTTTCCATCAGGCTGTAAATCGTAAGCTGTAAAACTGCCGCCACCATAATTCGCCACATACGCCGACTTTCCCGAAGGATGCACCGCAACATGGCAAGGCCCGGCGCCCGCCGACAATTCGCTGTTCAGGTAAGTAAGTTTGTTATCCCCGCCAATTGCGAAAGCGACGATTTTATCTCCACCAACCGCATACAGATTTTTCTTATTAGGCGAAATGGCCACATAACCCGGACCAACGCAGTTATTAAATGTGTCAATGAGCGTAATTTGACCTGTCGATGTGTTGAGTTCGCACAACGAAACGGACGAATTTGCACCTTTATCTTGCGTCCCAATGTATAACGGAATGGTTTTGTCCTGAAATGATACGCTTGCAAAACCGGCAATCAACAATGTCACGACAGTGAAGAGCTTTTTCATGTTTTTTTGTTTTGAATGAACAGCAACTGGAATGGAAAGCGGCGTTGCAGTGGTTTTTAATGATATTTGAAAAAGTTTAAAACCAACACTTTCACCCCAAGCCGAAACCAATGGAGACGATCAGCTGGCAAGATTTCGAAAATGTTGACCTCAGAGCAGGAACCATCATTCAAGTTGACGACTTTCCAAAGGCGAGAAAACCTGCATTCAAGCTAAAAATCGACCTCGGACCAGAAATTGGCGTTAAGAACAGTTCCGCCCAAATTACTGCGCGCTATACAAAAGAGCAGCTGCTCGGCAAACAGGTTTTGTGCGTTACAAACTTCCCAGCAAAGCAAATCGCCAATTTCAAATCCGAAGTCCTCACCACCGGCTTCATACTGCCCGACGGAGAAGTAATACTTTCCAGCCCAGATTTCCCAGTGCCCAATGGGACAAGGTTGGCTTGAAATGAAAGCGAGTCGGATAGAAGAACGTCGTGCACGCTGTTTCATCCCTCTTGAATTCACTCGTTACCCCGTCCAAAAAAAGTGGATCTGATCAAAAAGATAAAGCTTTGGCTAGGGAAGGCGCCTGTTTTTGCCAAACCAAAAACTCTGTAACGCATTTGTATAATTCTGTAATGAATGCCAAGCCGGGTGTGGCGATATTTGCATTGTGATAATTAGTAATGAAACAATCTCTTGCCAACGATGGAAACTTTGAAATTTAAGACGAACATAAAATGTGGCAGCTGTGTTGCGACTGTAACGCCATTTTTGAATGAGGATAATGCGATTGAAAACTGGAATGTTGACTTGCTGAGCCCAGAACGGATCTTGAAGGTTGAGACCAGCAAAACACCTCAGGAAATTGCTGCGCTGATGAAAACGGCGGGTTACAATGCCGAAGAAATCGCCTGAAAACTGATATATTTGACTTATATAAGCTGACTTACTACGCACAATGAAAAGCAACTTACACCGATCGATCACTGTTTTCATGGCCTTCCTGGTCCTGATGAGCAGCACGGGTTTTGCCTTTATTGAGCATGAATGCCTCGTGCGTGGCAAGTCAGTTCAGGTTGTTGCGGATTTAAAACAGGATTCGTTAAAAGAAAAATCGGCCTCTTCGTGCTGCGCTAAAAGTAAAAAGCTGAACGAAGCAAAAGGCACTTTTTTCAAAAAAACGGATTGCTGTAAAGAGACCCAATCATTTGAAAAGCTAGAAGTTACGACTTCCAATGCGCAGCAAATTGTCAAATTATTGAAGGTTTGGAACAATGACCATCTGCTTCCCCAGCCTTCTGCTTTTTTTGATTTATACAAAAATACAATTCCGGCTTACAAGCCTCCATATCCCGACATTTCCTTTTCTTCTCGTCTTCATGGGAAAAGTATGCGCTGCCAATTGCAGTCATACTTAATATGATTCATTGATTTTCAACTGGTTAGGTGCAAAAATTTTGCTTCAAAGCAATGCACGACATCTTTTCTGTTATCAATGAATCAATGCAATCATGATCAAATATCTGGCAGGAGGAATTTTTCTTCTCATCTCCTCCCCTCTTTTCGCACAACGTATAACCGGCTCGGTTAATGAGCAAGTGGCCGACAGCAAGGACTTGAAACCCATTACAGGTGCCAATGTTTACTGGTCCGGCACGACGCAGGCAACATCCACTGACACCAGCGGGCGGTTCAGCATCCCGCGCGTTACACAATCGAATTTGCTCGTTTTCAGCTTCGTTGGCTTTCGCAACGACACCATTAAAATCGGCTCGGAAAGTGATCTTCAAGTGGTTATGCGAAGCGATCAGACGTTAAATGAAGTTACTGTTCGCGGTAACACTTCGACTATCGACAGACTTTCGCCACACCAAACTGAGATCATAACAACCCGCGCATTGGCGAAAGCGGCCTGCTGTAACTTATCCGAAAGTTTCGAGACGAATGCTTCCGTGTCCGTTTCATATAGCGATGCAGTGACGGGTTCCAAGCAAATTCAAATGCTCGGATTGAACGGAACATACATTCAAACCAACATTGAAAACATCCCTTCTATCCGCGGATTGGCGTCAACTTTCGGGCTGAATTTTGTGCCCGGAACCTGGATTCAATCGATTGATGTGGGCAAGGGTGCGGGCTCAGTTGTGAATGGTTATGAGTCCATGACCGGGCAAATCAATGTAGAATTGCAAAAACCGGACACGCGCGAAAAACTTTATTTAAACACTTATCTCAACAATTTTGGGCGCGCAGAAGTGAATCTTAATTTGGCAACGCAGTTGAACGAAAAATGGAGCACGGGCTTGCTTACACATGCGAGCACATTGCGCAATCGCGTTGACAAAAACGGTGACGGGTTTCTGGATATGCCGCTTTACACGCAATACAATGTGGTGAATCGCTGGAAATATCAAAGTGAAAAGGTTATGGCGCAGTTTGGCGTGAAAGCTTTGTATGAAGACCGGTTAGGCGGTCAGACTGGCTTTGAAAAGGAAATGAAAGGCACCACGCAAGATTATGGCTTCGGTGCGAAGGTGAACCGCTATGAGTTCTTTTCAAAGATCGCAAGGCTCTTTCCCGATAAGCCTTACAAAGGATTGGGTTTTATCTTAAATGCTTCATTGCATGATTCCAAGTCCTATTTTGGCCTGAATAATTATGACGGAACGCAAAAAACACTTTACTCAAATCTGATTTATCAATCGATCATTGGCAACACGAACCATTCATATAAAACCGGTTTGAGTTACCTGCTCGACAATTATAATGAGCGATATAAAGACATTGTATTGACCAGAAACGAGTCGGTTCCGGGAGCATTTTTTGAATACACTTATAACAATCTGGACAAGTTTGTGCTTGTTGCGGGCGGTCGCGTTGATTTTCATAACTTGTATGGAACGCAATGGACGCCGCGCTTGCACCTCAAATACAACTTGACGGATCAGACCACGCTCAGAGCTTCGGCCGGAAAAGGTTTTCGGGTGTCAAATTCATTGGCTGAATATTACGGAAATCTGGTTAGCTCGCGGGCTGTGCAATTTCGGGAAAGCATTCGTCCGGAAGTTTCGTGGAATTACGGCGCGAGCTTAACGCAGGAATTTAAGCTGGGCGAAATGAATGGCAATCTGATTGTCGATTTTTACCGAACAAACTTTGATAATCAGCTTGTTGCTGACTTGGAGGACCCGCGTTATATTCGTTTTTACAATTTGGAAGGCAAGGCTTATGCCAACAGTTTTCAGGCTGAGGCGAATTTAACCCCGGTCAAACGCCTGGAATTCAAAATTGCTTACCGACTTTTTGACGTAAAACAGTCCATTCGGAATGTGTATGACGAAAATGTGTTGTTGCCGAGAATGATGGTTAGCCGCGACCGCGTGCTCTTCAATGCTGGCTATGCGCTGCCTTATGATAAATGGAAGTTTGATGCGACGGTGCAATGGAACGGGAAAAAGCGCATTCCGTACATGGGTCACGTTGCGGATCATCACATTCCGGACAATGCGGCCTCGACCATGTCGCCCTCGTTTTACAATTTGAATGCACAGGTTACCCGCACTTTTCCGAAATGGGATGTTTATTTAGGAGGCGAAAATCTGGCTAATTTCAGACAAAAGAATCCAATTATGGGCGCTAATGATCCTTTTGGAGAAAATTTTGACACAGGAATGGCGTGGGGACCGGTGGTTGGGCGAATGATTTACGCCGGAATACGTTATAAAATAGTTAGATAATCAGGGCGCCTTATGAAATTGCATATAAAAAACATGGTTTGCGACCGTTGTAAACGCGTGGTTCGGGAAGAGCTCGAAAAGCTCGGCATAACATTGACATCCGTTGAATTGGGAGAAGTTGAAACGGCACAAAACATTGATCCTGAGCAGTTAATGTCAGTGAAGAAAGCATTGGAAGTCAATGGGTTCGACTTGCTGGACGACCGTCGGCTTGCGATTGTTGAGCATATTAAAACGCTTATCATTGAGGAAGTGCAATATTTGAAAGGTCATAAGCCTGCGCAGCAAAACTTTTCAGATTATTTGTCTGACAAAATCGGTTACGAATATTCGTATTTGAGCAACCTTTTTTCAACCGAAACAGGACAAACCATTGAACAATATATCATTGCACAGAAAACTGAGAAAGTGAAAGAGTGGCTTTCCTATGACGAGCTGACATTGAGCGAAATGGCCTGGCGATTGTCTTACAGCAGCACGGCGCATTTGAGCAATCAGTTCAAAAAAGTGACCGGAATGACGCCCGGTGAATTCAAAAAAAGCAAGTTGGCAAGGATAACGCTTGACAAAGTCGGGCAATAATTTGACATTAAACAAAACCTTCAATAACCATGAAAAATGTCCTATGTGCGTCGCTGATGTTTGTTTTTATGGCTTGCGCAGCGAAAGACGACAAAGCTGAGCATGCATCGACCGAAACCAAAGTGTCAGCTGCAAAAACATATGCTTGCCCGATGCAATGCGAAGGCGAAAAAACCTATGCACACGCGGGCAAATGTCCTGTCTGCAAAATGGATTTACAAGAAGTTGCCATGGCAGAAACGGATTCTGCTGCACACAATCATTAATTATTCAACCAATAGAAATCATGAGAACGACCATTTTAACCATATTAACCGTCTTTTTTATCGGGCTCAACATTGCTCAGGCCGAAGGAGACAAGGAAATTAAAATCAAAACTTCGGCAATTTGCGAAATGTGCAAAGCGCGCATTGAACGCAACCTGGGACTGTCAAAAGGCGTAAAAGAGTCTAATCTGGATTTGAAAGACAAAGTGGTTACGGTTAAATACAACCCGAACAAAACCACTCCGGAAGCCATTAAAGCCACCATTATGAACTCTGGCTATGATGCGGATGACCAGCCGGCGAACCAAAAAGCGCATGACAAGTTGCCAAGTTGCTGTCGTAAAACGGCCGCCGCACATTAGCATTTTATTAGGCTGAAAAGTTTATTAGTTCAAAGCCGCCATTCATCTGGCGGCTTTTTTTGTAGTTTTGCGGCTCATTAAATCACTCCTCTTGTGGCTTGGTATCATTCATATTTCAAAGGACTTCCGCAACGCGCCTGGAAACTGCATCAAGACGAAGAATACACTGATTTTGAAGTGGATTTTCTCCGCGATGTGCTTGAAATTGAAGCAGGGAGCAAGGTTTTGGACTTGCTTTCGGGATATGGGCGTCATGCGGTTCCGCTTGCAGAAGCTGGCTGCAAACTGACTTGTGTTGACATTTCCGCTGAATATTGTGATGAATTAGAGGCGATTTCAAAAAAGCAGAAGTTGCCGTTGCAGGTGATTTGCGAAGATGTTTTGCAATGTGATTTTGAAGAAAAGACTTTTGATGCCGCATATTGTGTGGGCAATAGTTTCAGTTTTTTCCCGAGGTCGGATATGCAGCGATTTATTTCAAAAATGGCCAATGCTGTCAAATCAGGCGGTCATATCGTAATTCATACCGAAAATCTGGCTGAGAGCATCTTACCAAATTTCCAAACACGAAACTGGATGCCTGTCAAAGACGACATCATTTATCTTGCTGAAAACGATTATCGTGCCGAAGCCGGTTACATTGAAGCGGAACAGACATTCATCTCAGGCTCGGAAAAAGTGACGCATACGGTGCGTCAGCATATTTATACGCTTTCGGAAATCACTTATATGTTTGAAGTTGCCGGACTCGAAGTTGTCGGAACATTCGGAAATCTTGAAGCCGATCCGTTCACATTGGGTGATGAACAGCTTTACCTGGCTGCTCGTAAACTGTGATCAATGAGGCAGTTTTGGCCTCAACAAACCATAAGTCCAGGTGCCGGCAATGGCGCTGAGCAATGTAATGATCACGCCCAGATAACCGGCTCCGATCTGCGCGAACAACGGTCCAGGGCAAGCGCCGGTAATTGCCCAACCGACTCCAAATAGCAGTCCGCCGTAAATTTGGCCTTTGCTGAACGTCTTGTCCGGAATAACGATTTCCTCACCGGAAGTGGTTTTAATGTTCAATCGCTTGATTAACTGAACCGAAATAAGGCCTACAATCACCGCAGAGCCGATTACGCCATACATGTGAAATGAATCAAAACGGAACATTTCCTGAATTCTGAACCAGGAAACGATTTCTGCTTTCACAAAAACAATCCCGAAAAGCACGCCGATGATCAGATATTTGAAGTTTGCGGTGAAGCCTTCTGTTGACTTTTGCGTGTTGCTGCCGTCCTTGTCTTCTTCCAAAAGCTCGGCGGCAAGTGTATTTTCTGACTTTTCCATATCTCAATTAAAGAACCAATGTGAAAAGAAATGGCAAAATCCAGTGTGTGCAAATCAGGCCGCCAATCATGAAACACATTGTTGCAACGAGCGAGGGCCATTGCAATGTCGCTAAGCCTGTAATTGAATGTCCCGACGTGCATCCGCCCGCATAGCGCGTTCCGAAACCAACCAGAAAACCTCCAAGAACAAGGAAAATGAGACCTTTGAGCGAAAGAATGTTGGCGGCGCTGAAAATTTCTTTTGGCATTAAACCGGAAAAATCGGTCAACCCAAGTCCGCGCAATGTTTGTTGTGTTGCATCAGCGACTACAATTTCGTCGGGATTTGCAAGATAAATTCCGGCTATAAAACCGCCAATGATAATTCCGGTCACGAAGAATAAATTCCAGATCCCTTTTTTCCAATCATATTTAAAGAAAGAAATATTTGCCGGAATCACCGCCGCGCAAATGTGACGCAACGAAGAAGAAATCCCAAAAGACTTATTCCCCAGCAACAACAAAGCCGGCACAGTCAACCCAATCAAAGGCCCCGCAATAAACCAGGGCCAGGGTTTACGAATTATTTCAAGGACATCCATATAACATTATAGATTAAATAGATTACAAAGCATTAATCGTGTAAAGTTGTTGAAAAGTTCACTTGATCAATTGTGTTTAAATCTAAACCTCCTGCATTACAGGCACATTCGTTTTGATGACGGCGTTGAAGCCGCCTTTGATGTTGATGACGTTGTCGATGCCGCGGGATTTTAGGATGGAGGCTGCAATCATGGAGCGATAACCTCCGGCGCAATGCACGTAAAGCGTTTTATTCTTAGGAAATTCAGCCATGAGGTCATTAATGTAATCCAACGGCAGATTTTTGGCTCTTTCGATGTGACCGGAAGCAAATTCATCGGGTTTGCGAACGTCGATCACTTCCGGATTTTCATTTGTATAAATGTTTGCAAAATCGTCGGCGGAAAGATTTTCAACCGAATCAATTTCTTTTCCCGATTTAACCCAAGCCTCGAAACCGCCATTCAAAAAGCCAATGGTGTGATCATAACCCACTCTTGCCAAACGTGTTACAACTTCCTCTTCTTTGCCTGGCTCAGTCACGATCAGCAGATTTTGTTTCAGATCCGGAATTAATGCGCCCACCCAGGGAGCAAAACCGCCTTCGATGCCAATGTTGATGGAATTGGGAATGAATCCTTTCGCAAAATCCTCCGGTTTTCGCGTGTCCAAAATGAGCGCTCCGGTGTTATTCGCTTTCGCTTCAAACGCCTCGGCAAACAAAGCCTGGTCGCCGCGTTCGAGCACATCGTCAATGCTTTCGTAACCGTCGCGGTTCATTTTTACATTTTCAGGAAAATATTTGGGCGGTTCGGGCAAGCCGGCGGTTACTTCACTGATGAATTCCTCCTTGGTCATATCTGCCCTTAAAGCATAATTGAAGCGCTTTTGGTTGCCCAGCGTGTCAGAAGTTTCCTTGCTCATATTTTTTCCGCAAGCAGATCCAGCACCATGCGCCGGATAAACAATGATGTCATCAGGCAATGTCATAATCTTCGAACGCAAGCTCTCATACAACATTCCGGCAAGATCGTCCATCGTCAAATCACCTTTCTGGGCGAGATCCGGACGGCCCACATCGCCAATGAAAAGCGTGTCGCCGCTGAAAAGTGCAGTCGGTTTTTTGTTTTTATCAAATAATAAATAACTCGTGGATTCCAGTGTGTGACCCGGTGTGTGCAATGCTTTAATTGTAATCTCGCCTAACTGAAACTCCTCATTATCAGCAGCAATGTGTGCCTTGAAAGCAGGATTGGCATTGGGCCCGTAAACAATTTCTGCTCCGGTTTTCTCCGCCAGATCGAGGTGACCAGAAACGAAATCGGCGTGAAAATGGGTCTCAAATACAAACTTGATCTTTGCGCCAACCTTCTCAGCCTTTTGAATGTAAGGCGCCACTTCGCGCAAAGGATCAATGACCGCCGCTTCGCCGTTAGAAACTATGAAATAGGCTCCCTGGGCCAGACAGCCGGTGTATATTTGTTCTATTTTCATGAAGGATAATTTGAAGTAATGTTGCGAAGTTAACCAAAACAGCCTCGCTTTTGTTTCCGGTTATCAGGGATGACCGGCGTCATCCCTGACTTTTCCATCACACTTTTACCAACTTCCAGCGCCCCAGTCTGAACCGCCAGATCCCGAGCACAGCAAGAATTGTTTCTGCAAATGGAACGGATGCGAAAACACCGATCGGCCCCAGATTAAGCATAACGGCAACCACATACGCAAATGGAATTTCGATTGCCCAAAAGCAGACCAAATTTAAAACAGTCGGGGTTTTCGTATCCCCCGCCCCATTAAGCGACTGGATAACGACCATTCCATATGCATAAGCGCCGTAACCGAGGCAGAGTACCCGCAAGGCCATTTTGCCCGTGGCAATAACCTGAGGATTCGGGCTAAATAACCCGATTAGTTGCTCTGCGCCGATAAACATGAAAACCGCCAGGCCAACAAGGAAAATGAGATTATAAGATGCACATTTCCAAACGGATTTTTCAGCACGATCAGGTTTGCCGGCTCCCAAATTCTGCCCTACGAGCGTTGCAGCGGCATTTGCCAGGCCCCAGGCCGGAAGCAATGTGAACATGATCACACGAATTGCAATGGTGTAACCAGCAACAACGTCACTGCCAAACTCCGACAAAATCCGCGTCAAGAAGATCCAGCTTGCCGATCCGATCAAGAACTGGACGGTGCCGCCAGTTGCCACTTTTACAATTGTCGCAATCGTTTCCGGATTGGGACGAAGATCCGCCCACAGCAAACCCAGGGATTTCTTGGCCCAGGTCAGTGAGTAAAGTTGGTAAATAACCCCGATTGAACGTCCTAATGCTGTTGCCAAAGCCGCGCCGGTGACACCAAGCTCAGGAAATGGTCCAAGTCCAAAGATTAGAATTGGTCCTAAAATCATGTTTAAACCATTGGCAACAATCAATGACCTCATGGCTGTGGCAGCCGAACCGGCTCCGCGTAATGCACCGCTCAGAGAATAAAGCAAAATTACAACCGGACTGCTCAAAAATTGTATCCTTGCAAAGTCTGTCCCGATCGCAATGACCTTAGGATCAGCACCCATAATCCTTAAAATGTCTCCTGCAAACCATGTCCCCACGGTTGCCGTGACCGCAGAAACAGCCAGTGAAATGACGATAACTTGTCCAACGGCGTGCCTTGCTTGTGCAGGATTTCCTTCACCAATGCGACGGGCAATGGTCGCTGTTGCAGCCGTGCTCAATCCAATGGCAACGGAATAGACCAATGTAATAACAGACTCGGTAAGCCCGACAACGGCAACGGCCTCTGTGCTTACTTTGGAAACGAAAAAAATGTCAACGACGGCAAAAAGGGACTCCATGACCATTTCGAGGATCATAGGGACGGAAAGCAGGAATATGGCACGGTTGATGCTTCCTTCGGTAAAACTTTCTTCGGAGCCGCGAACAGCCTGACGAAGCAGTTGAAACCACTTTTTCATGGATGAAATATTTTGAAATGAATAGAAGAAATTGCGTGACCCGCGAAAGTCACAAAAAGATATCCGGCAGGCGGACTAGAAAAAGCTTGTGGTTATTGTAAACCGGGGATGAACACCAACATATTTCGCAGAATTTGGGCAAATATACAAAACTGTTTTTCTATTATTCAAACAAAATAGTGGATTAATTCAGATGTAAATGTAATTTCGCGGCCTGGCCGAATGAACTTTTGCTTCTGGCAAACCGTTGCCTCTCTACTCTTTCCTGCGAATTTGGCATAAAAATTATAGCGGCCTGCGGAACGATTACTTACAAAAATAACACTGCATGATTGATAAAAAGAAGTCTTACTCAACAGCCGTAAAGCAGGAAACTGCTGTGCTCGTGGCTGTTAGTACACAAAAACAACCGGCTGAAAAAACCAAAGAATATTTGGACGAGCTTGCTTTTCTGGCTACGACATTGGGCGTTGAAACGGTTAAGACCTTTACACAAAATTTGGAAAGAGCCGACATCCGGACTTACACCGGAAAAGGAAAGCTCGAAGAAATATTGATTTATGTGACCGCTAATCCGGTCGACATGATACTTTATGATGATGATCTGACACCGTCACAAGTAAGGAACCTCGAAGCTGTTTTTAAAGACATTAAGGTGATTGACAGGAGCTTACTGATCCTTGACATCTTTGCAATGCGGGCACAAACTGCTCAGTCTAAATTACAGGTTGAATTGGCGCAATATCAATATATGTATCCGCGGTTGACTCGCCTTTGGACTCACTTAAGTCGCCAGTCTGGCGTTGGTGTGGGGATGCGTGGTCCTGGGGAGACGGAATTGGAAACGGATAGGCGGATTGTAAAAGATCGGATCGCTTTCCTGAAAGAGAAGCTTGAAAAGGTTGACCGCCAGAGCACAACGCGCCGCAAGGAGCGCGACAGGCTCGTGCGTGTGGCCATTGTTGGTTATACCAACGTAGGAAAGTCCACTTTGATGCGCGGCCTTTCCAAAGCCGATGTGTTTGCTGAAAACAAGCTTTTCGCCACGGTTGATTCGACGGTTCGCAAGGTGAATATGGAGAACATTCCATTTTTGCTGACGGACACGGTCGGTTTCATCAGGAAGTTGCCAACATTGCTCATCGAGTCTTTTAAATCTACTTTGGACGAAGTGCGGGAAGCCGATATTTTGCTGCACGTGGTTGACATTTCACATGCATCTTTTGAAGAACATTTGGATGTTGTGAACAAGACGCTGGAAGACATAGGCGCTGCAAATAAGCCTACGATTCTGGTTTTCAACAAGATCGACCTTTATAATCCGACATTCAATGCGGATAATGACGAGGGCCAGGAACTTGAACAGACCGAAAGCGTTTTAGAACAATTGAAGAAAAGTTACATCGCCGATAAAGCGGATCGTGTTGTGTTTATTTCGGCAGAAAAGAAGGAAAACGTTGAAGAGTTGAGGGACACATTGTTTTCAATGGTTAAGGAAAGGCACTTCTCGATTTATCCGAACTGGCTCGACTTGGGTTATACAGCAGTTGAAACAGAAGAGTAATCATTTGTAATTCAAATGATTTTTTGCCAGTTTTGCACCCCAATTCGACTGCGTAGTTCAACGGATAGAATAGGAGTTTCCTAAACTCTAGATATGGGTTCGATTCCCGTCGCGGTCACTGAAGCCAGGTTTATGCCTGGCTTTTTTGGTTACTAACTCCGAAGTTCATCTAATAAAATGGGAGTTTTCAAGCGTGACCTCAGCTCAAATCCTCCTTACAAGTCACCGCCAGTTGTTTCTTATTTTCCCCAGTGTCCAAATCTACATCCTGCGAACATTGAATGAAATCTGGCTTTTGTAATAAATAAATTGGCCGCTTTCCGCATTTCTGGTAGAAACATTCGTTAGCATGGCAATTGTAGGGATTCATCAAAACTAAATACAAAACAATGCAAATGCTTTCTGGTCTCGGACGCACCCGATACATCCCCCTCATCATCCTTTTTACGCTTGCCATTCTCCAATCCTGCAAGAAAAATCCCACGGAAATGTCCCGGGAAGAACTTGAAAAAGAACTTAGCAGCGAAAAACATTATCAAGAACTAGTCGAATTTAGTAAAAGCGCGGGCATTAACGTCGAGAAATTTGCGCTCAGCGGTGACGTTGCTCCTGTATTTGCATTACTCGAAGAAGCCGGTTATGGCCACAAACCCGCATTGCGCTACACCGAAAAGAAGATCGCAGCAGACACAGCGCGTCTGCGTTATATTGCCGAGGCACTGGTAAAAGGTGAATCGGTCGCAAAAGTGATGGAAAAGCTGGAACCTGTTTATCCGGTTTACCGCAATCTCAAAGTCCATTACGCGCGTTTGTTGAAGGAAAACAAGCCTGACAGCGCGGCATATGTTGCAGAAGCGTTGAATGCTTACCGTTGGATCAACAGACAGGCAAAAGGCGCACCACGATTTGTCATGGTCAACATTCGTGGCGCATATTTAACCGCCATGGATTCTGTAGGCCAAAATGTGCTGTCCATGCGGACGGTTGTTGGCAAGAGCGACACGCAGACGCCCACGATCGACACCTACGCAACGAGCATTGTGACGCATCCTTATTGGAATGTTCCCAAAAGCATTGCCATCAAGGAAATATTCCCAAAAGCAATGAGCGATCCTGAATATTTGTCGAGAAACCGCATTGAAATCATTAATAATAAGGGCGAAGCACTTAATCCTGAGGAAATTAACTGGGAAGAGCTGACTGCTGAAAAGTTTCCTTATCGCTTCCGTCAGGAAACGGGAGAAGACAACTCGTTGGGCTTGCTGAAAGTTGAAATCAAGAACCCGTTAGCGATTTATCTGCACGACACCAATGCAAGATATTTGTTTAACAGCAATTCAAGATGGAGAAGCCACGGTTGCGTGCGCGTGCAACGACCGACAGATCTCGCTAATTACATGGCCGGAACAAAGCTGCTCGATAACGACTTCATGACCGAGCCAGACACCGTTTCCACCCCACCGAAATGGCATAAACTACAAACCAGAATTCCTGTGTTCCTGCTTTATTTGGGCGCGGATTGTAATGCAAAAGGAGAGTTACTTTACTTTGAAGATGTGTATAAAAAAGGATCGCCTAAGGTTTGACGAAGCTCATTGATCGGCAAGCCGGACAAGAGCGATGACTTCTTAAAATATTGCTGGTTGGTGGAATAAATAAATAGTCCAGCACCATTGTAAAGCATATTAATCAACTTCTTAGAATCGGAAATTGAAACTGCCGGACAGCCGAGGCTTCTGCCTAGTCTTCCGGTATTTTTTATGAAAGATTCACTCACATAATCCGCTCCATGCATGACGATAGCCCTTTCCAAAGCGCGATCGTTAATGCCTTTTTCCATGCCTTCCAAGCGAAGCGATAGGCCGTGCTTGCCTTGATAAGTGCCCAGTGTTTTGTAAAAACCAAGGCTTGACTGGAAGGAAGAATTATCATTGGAAAAATGCTCTGCAAACTCAGAACCCGAGTTTCTGCCGTGCGCCACGTAGGTGTTCAGCAACACTTTTCTCTTAATCAAATCAATTACATAAAGCCGCTTGTTGCGCGATGACTGCGTAAAATCTGCGATCGCAAGCACGGAATTGCTGAGTTTCATTTTCTGAAATCCATACCATGCGTAATAGAATGCCGTTTCCGAAAGTCCTTGTTTTTTAAGGTCGAGTGAGTCGTACAATGCAGCCCATTGTGGTCTGGCTGTGGAATCCGACTTTAACGTTAATGTTGGTTTAGGAGTCGTGAGGTCTGAAACTGAGTCGAATTTTTTTAATCCGAAGGAAACGCTAAGTGCAATCATTACTGCTACTAAAACTGCCTGAGCTTTTGTCATTTCTAATCGTTTTATTGAATAATCTATTTTCGATTGAGAGCGGATGCGAATTAACCCGTTCAAGGGTGCATGTTTAACAGCCCGGTTTGCATGAATGGTTCCGAAAACCAAAAAAACAGCTCATAACAAGCTGTTTTTCAAATACATATCAAAACATAATTTTTACTTTTTCTCAATTCCCGCAAGAATGCGTCCAATGTCATTGGCGCGGTTCATGAAGCTGAGACTGGTGTTCAAGTCCTTTTGGTCAATGGCATCCTTGAATTTTTTCAGCAGCTCAATGTAATCTCCCAAAGCCTTGGAAACATTGTTTTTATTTTGGTCAAAAATCGGAGCCCACATTTGCGGAGAGCTTTTCGCTAGACGCACCGTTGAAGAAAAACCTGTGCTTGCCATGTCAAAAATCGCTCTTTCATCCCGCTCTTTATCCAAAACCGTCAACCCAAGCGCAAAAGAACTGATATGGCTCAAATGCGAAACATAGGCCAAATGCAGATCGTGCTCCACTGGTTTCATGTAATGTATCTTCATCCCGACGTCACGCAGGAATGTTTCAACGAGACCCAATGACTCCGGATTGCTCTTTTCCTTGTCGCAAATAATGACATTCTTATCCGTCAAAAGCTCCTTGAAAGCCGCGCCGGGACCGGAATTCTCTGTTCCGGCCATTGGATGAACAGCCACAAATTGGCCGCGTTTCGCATGCGTGTCCGCCAATTGGCAGATCAATTCCTTCGTAGAACCCAGATCCATGATCGTGCGGCCATCGGGCAGGCGATCGAGCATGTAGGGAAGTAACTTGTTGATCGCGTCCACTGGCGTGGCTAAAACATTCAGTTCCGCAATCTGCAAAGCCTCATCCAATGTAAGGATCTCATCTACAATGCCTTTTGCCAAAGAAATTTTTTGATTTACCAAAGAATTATCGACGCCGACAAACTTTACATTCGGATATTTTTCGCGAAGGCTTAATGCAAAGGACCCGCCCAGCAAACCGACTCCTATAATACTGAGTATCATTCTACAATTCTTTTATAAATTGAACACCAATGTGTTAAGCCTTGATCCGTTCCACCGCCTCCCAAATGCGCTCTTTCGGCATGCAAAGCGAGAGCCGGATATAGCGCTGACCTTTTGGTCCGAAAATAAAACCTGGTGCAATAAAAACATATTTTTCAACTAGCAGACTGTTCACGAGCGACTCAGCCGACTCAACCGAATCAGGCAATTTGCCCCAAAGGAACATTCCCTCCTGTTGCTTGTCCCAGGTGCAGCCTATCGATTCCAAAATTGCCTCCGCAGCGTCCAAACGGCCCTGATAAACCACATTGCGCTCGTCATGCCATGCATCCGAATTGTGCAAAGCAGCCACCGCAGCTTCTTGCATTGCCCAAAACATGCCTGAGTCCACATTGCTTTTGATCGTCAGAACAGCATTGATATAAGGCTTTGCAGCAGCCAGCCAACCCATGCGCCAGCCCGCCATATTGTGCGATTTGCTCATGGAATTGAGCTCAATCGCCACTTCCTTAGCGCCTTCAATTGATAACAAACTGATAGGCGGCTTTTTGTTTAAAATCAAACTGTATGGATTGTCATGGCAAAGCAAAATCTTGTGTTTCGTTGCAAAGGCCACAGCCTCCTCAAACAATTCGCGCGTGGCAGGCGCTCCCGTGGGCATATGCGGATAATTAAGCCACATGATCTTTGTTTTTGGAGAAACCAGCGCTTCCATCGCATTCCAATCAGGTTGCCAGCCGAAATCTTCCCGAAGCGGATATTCCTTCACCACAGCGCCAACCATTTGACTAACAGCCCGGTAAGCCGGATAACCCAGTTCAGGCACAAGCACTTCGTCGCCCGGATCAAGGAAAGTCAGGGAAATGTGCGTGATGCCTTCTTTTGAACCGATTAATGGCAAGATCTCCGCGGCCGGGTCCAGCGTAACATTATATGTATGATTGTAATAGTCTGCAATTGCATTCCGATAAGCCGCTGTCCCAATATAAGGTTGATAACCATGCGCTTGCGGCTTCTGAGCCGCTTCCGACAAAGCATTTATCGTTTCGGTTGAAGGCATCATATCCGGATTTCCGATTCCGAGATTGATGACATCATGTCCTTCTGCAATCAATTTGCGCACTTCCGCAAGCTTCACCGAAAAGTAGTATTCGGACGTCTGCTTGGTGCGCTGGGCAGTATCTATAATCATTATTTAACTGTTAATTACACTTGTAGAGGCTGGTTACGCCATTGTTCATCTCAAAATTTTATTTGAAATGGCGCGCAATTTACGATTTTTAACGCAATGGGAAGCAATGAACATTCGGGCTTTATCCATTAAATTGCGGGATGAACATTCAGCGCTTCCTTCTTTTTTTGCCGTTGCTTTTGGCAGGTTGTTCCAAACCGTCCGAAAAAATTGTGATTGCCACCGCGGCCAATGTGCAGTATGTGATGAAGGAGATAAAAGCGGAGTTTGAGAAGGAATCTGGAAAAGAGATTGACATTGTTGTGGGTTCTTCCGGCAAGCTCACCACGCAAATCCGGGAAGGCGCCCCATTTGACGTCTTCGTTTCGGCTGACACAAAATATCCACTGGAAATCTTCAAAAACGGCGGTTCCGAAGAACAACCGAAGATTTACGCGTTAGGCACATTGGTTTTGTGGTCGAAAAATATTTCAAAAGACTCGCTAAGCCTCGGAGTTTTAGCTGATGCAAAAATTAAAAAAATAGCACTCCCCAATCCGGAAACAGCGCCATATGGCGTTGCAGCCGTTGAAGTTTTAAAGGCGAAAAATCTTTTTGACAAAACAAAAAACAAACTGGTCTACGGAGAGAGCATTGCCCAAACCGCCCAATACATTATTTCTGGCAATGTAGAAGCTGGTTTCAATGCATTATCAATTGTTTTATCCCCGGAAATGAAGGGAAAAGGCAGTTACATCACCATTGACTCAACGTCCCACAAACCCATCGAACAAGCCGCCATCCTCCTGAAACACAGCAAAGATTCCCCAAAAAAAGAAACCAGCGAACAATTCTATAAATTTCTATTTTCAACCAAAGCAAAAGCAATTTTTAAAAGATACGGCTACAAATAACCCACATTAAGCGCAACAGCCCACGCTCATTCAGCGCAACAGCGCCCGCTCATTCAGCGCAGCGGCGCCCGCTCATTCAATCATTCAATCATTCAACATTAACTTGAACCCCGA
This sequence comes from Dyadobacter sp. CY326, assembly GCF_021390515.1. Classification (GTDB taxonomy): domain Bacteria; phylum Bacteroidota; class Bacteroidia; order Cytophagales; family Spirosomataceae; genus Dyadobacter. The sequence continues at coordinate 144,226 of NZ_JAJUXI010000006.1, read as the reverse complement.
ACCCCTCTGGCTAACCTTCAAACTCGCAACGATCACGTCACTGATCTTGCTTTTGATTGCATTGCCATTGGCTTATTGGCTGGCTTTTGGGAAGTTTAAAGGACGTGGGATCATTGAATCGCTGATTGGCATGCCCCTTGTGCTGCCGCCTTCGGTCATTGGATTTTATCTGCTTTTAGCATTCAGCCCCTCCTACTGGTTTGGTGCCTGGATTGAAAATGTGTTCGGCATGCGGCTGGTTTTTAGCTTTCCCGGACTGGTGATTGCTTCTGTTTTATATAGTTTGCCCTTTATGGTTTATCCGATTCGGGCTGGTCTGCAATCGCTTCCTGCGTCATTGCGAGAGGCGTCTTACACGTTGGGAAAAAGTGAATGGGAGACTTTTTTAAAAGTGCTTTTGCCCAATTGCAAGCCTGCGATCTTAACTGCATTTGTGATCACATTTGCGCATACAGTCGGTGAATTTGGCGTTGTGCTGATGATTGGCGGCAACATTCCCGGTGTTACCAAAGTCGCGTCTGTGGCGATTTATAATGAAGTCGAGGCGCTTAATTATGGCGCTGCGAATGAATATGCGATGGTGCTTTTTGCGATTACATTTGTTATTTTGCTGTTGGTCTATTCAGTTAACAACCGCCTGCTCCGTGTCCGACAGCCTTCTTGACATTCATATCAAGCATTCTCTGCAAACCGTTGGAGGCATTATGCCGATGGACATTGCATTGACGCTTAAAAAGGGTCAAGTGCTCGCGATAACCGGTCCTTCCGGAGCTGGAAAAACCACATTATTGAGGCAAATAGCAGGTTTACTAACCCCAGAAAGCGGAAAAATTTCATTCAATGGACAAGTCTGGTTCGATTCCACATCCGAAACGAAAACGCCTCCGCAGCTTCGCAACATTGGATTCGTTTTTCAGGATTACGCATTGTTTCCACATTTGACGGTTCAGGAAAATTTGCTTTTTGGACTAAAAAAAGGGAGCGACGATCGGGTTGTGAACGAATTATTGGATGCAACAGAACTCACCCAACTCGCCAACCGGCGACCCAACCAGCTCTCCGGTGGACAGCAGCAGCGTGTTGCAATGGCGCGTGCATTGGTGAGGAAACCTGAGTTACTGCTCCTCGATGAGCCTTTCGCTGCTTTGGATTACGAAATGCGTTACCATTTGCAGGATATGCTTTTGAAATTTCACCAGCAAAATCAGCTTACAACCATAATCGTCACGCACGATATTGCAGAAATTTTCCGGCTGGCAGACCAGGTTGCAATCCTTCAAAATGGCCAAGTTGCCCGCCGCGGTGCGCCCAGGGAAATATATTCAGGGGAAAAACAGCAGACCGGCGATTTTGTAATTTTTGGAGAAGTGCTTAGCTGTGTCAAGCTGGATAATCATCTTTTGGTGACCGCCTTGGTCGAAAATAAAGTTCGAACACTGACTTTACCATTGAATCTGGAAGCCGAAATGATTTCCGGGAACACATTCACATTGCATTATCCCATTGATTCCGCTCGGGTTGCGCTCATCAGACATTGACAAATCAAAAACTTGCTTAGGGTAATTTTAAATGTCACCGGCCTTTGTTCCAAAAAACAATTTATCAATTTATATGCGGCTCATTTTTAAACTTTTGCAGATTGCGATTTTTGCTTTGCCTCTGATTGCAATGCGTCAGGACAAACCTTTGCGCGTTATATTTTTTGGAGATTCCATTACGCAGGCGGGCGTTGGCCCCACCGGCTACATCACCAAAATGACCGAAACGCTCAAATCCAAAGGTCAGGACACTCAATATGAGCTCATTGGGGCCGGAATCGGTGGCAATAAAGTATATGATCTTTATTTAAGACTCGAAGACGATGTGCTATCAAAAAAGCCCGATGTAGTTTTCATTTACGTGGGAATCAACGATGTATGGCACAAAACATCCTCAGGAACCGGAACCGATCCCGACAAATATGTCAAATTTTACGAGGCGCTTATCAAAAAAATGAAAGCCCAAAACATCCGCGTCATCGTATGTACGCCAACGGTTATCGGCGAGAAAAATGACAATTCGAACCCACAAGACGGCGACTTGAACCAATATTCAAAACTTATCCGCGAAATCGCCACCCGCAACAGCCTGCAACTCTGTGATCTAAGAAAATCTTTCCAGGATTACCTGATCCAAAACAACCCAGAAAATAAAGAAAAAGGCATTCTAACTTCCGACAGGGTGCATTTGACAGACGAAGGAAACAAGTTCTTGGCTGAGCGCATGATGGAAGCGTTGGTTCAGAAGTGAGATTTTATTTGCATCTTTTTCCTTCTGCTCATTGGTCACGGCCGTTTATTCATCGGTTAACAGTCTAGAGTTTTGATTCAATAACATTTGCCGGAGTGGCTTTATGTCATTCCGGATTTTTATTGAATCTAAAATTCAGACTATGAAACAGCATTACAAAAGGGGCATCTATGCATTGTTATTTTTACTGCTGACGGCGGCTTATGTAGTAAAAATGCAGAGGCAGACCGCTGTCGAACCCATCTCAGGCAACCCCGTTCCAAAGAATTCAAAGCGCATTCCGGATCAGCAAAATGTCGTCCACGACAGCACCATCACCAGCATCCAGCAAAGCCTTGCCAAGCGCGAATACAACATTTCGCTGGACACAGAAAAAAACTTGCTCCAAAGCCCCAACCGCAAGCAACGCCTGCGTGCTTACTACAAGCCAGGCGAGCTGACAGTTAACAACAGGGTGGATTCGGCAGGTCACAACTTTTCTCTGAAATTGGTCAATGAAGGCATCTTGGCCGATGGGAAAAAGATCTTCTCTGCCCAAGCCAATGCAGTTTCAGATCATATAGACAACAAGCTTGTCATTAAACACAAAGGTTTTAGCGAAGAATTCATCAACAATGAAGAAGGCGTCCGCCAGAATTTCATTATTGATTCCGCGCCCGAAGACACAAAAGAGCTGCAAGTAAAATTGTCAGCCATTGGCTTAAAAGTGGATGACCTGCAAAACAACGAACTGCACTTCTTTACTGAAAATAAAAACGGCGAGCAAATTGCAAGTCTGATCTATAAAGACGTTAACTGCTGGGACGCAGATGGAAAAGTAATTCCGGCAACACTACGCTACGAAGATGGCCTCGTCAAGCTAAGCGTCAATGTTCAGGACGCCGCCTACCCAGTCACCATCGACCCGATTGTTGTCAATGGCAATCCCGGCAATGCGAATGCGACGGTTGAGGGTAATCAGGCTGGGGCCTGGATGGGTGGCGCAGTGTCCAGTGCGGGCGATGTCAATGGCGATGGTTACAGCGATATCCTGGTCAGCGCTTCAAAATATGACAACGGTCAGATCGACGAAGGTGCTGTCTTTGTTTACCATGGAACAGCTTCCGGCATTGACCCGGCAGCGGTGGTTATGCTCGAAGGAGATCAGAAAGAAGCCCGGTTTGGGTCTTTTGTTTCTTCTGCGGGGGATATTAATAAGGACGGTTTCAGCGATATCGTCGTTGGGGCGCTCTTTTATGACAAAGGGCAAACCAATGAAGGAGCTGCATTCATTTACTACGGTTCGGCACAAGGAATCAACAAAGCTGCATCACTTGTTCTGGAAAGCAACCAGCCGGAAGCCAACATGGGCAATGCGGTTGGCATGGCTGGCGATGTTAATGGCGATGGTTATAGCGATGTGGCAGTTTGCGCAAGGGCCTATGACAATGGGCAGGCCAATGAAGGGGTTGTATTTATTTATCATGGATCAGCAGCAGGGCTTAATGTCAATCCGGTGCTCATTGAACAGAACCAGCCCGAATCCATGTTTGGCTTTTGTGCCACTGGTGCTGGGGATGTGAACGGCGACGGTTACAGCGATCTGGTCGTGGGCGCCCGCACATATGATAAAGGTCAAACCGACGAAGGAGCGGTTTTCGTGTATCACGGATCAGCGCTTGGCCTAAACACGGCAGCAGCAACAATATTGGAAAGTAACCAGGCCAATGCTTATCTGGGGCATACCGTGGCTTCTGCAGGTGATGTCAATGGCGATGGTTACAGCGACATCATTCTCGGAGCCAACATGTATGACAAAGGCCAAACAAATGAAGGTGTGGCATTCGTACATTATGGTTCTGGGCAGGGTGTAAGTGCTGCGCCAGCGGTCGTGCTGGAAAAGAATCAAGTGGAAGCCCAGTTAGGCTATTCAGTCGCCAGCGCAGGCGATGTGAATGGCGACGGTTATGCCGACGTGATTGTTGGGGCAATGTATTATGACAACGACCAGAGCAATGAAGGTGCCGCATTCATTTACCAAGGATCATCAACCGGCCTGTCAGCAAATCCTGTTTCCACTCTCGAAAGCAACCAGGCCGGCGCACAATTTGGCAGCAACGTCAGCAGCGCAGGCGATGTCAATGGCGATGGTTACAGTGATGTGGTTGTTGGGGCGATTGTCTATGACAATGGCCATAATGATGAAGGTGCGGCGTTTGTTTGGTTGGGGAAGGCCGAAGGCGTTAATAGTTATCCCACAAAATTTTACGGAATTCCATATACAGATGGAGAATCTCCATATAGTGGTAACTTTGGGCAAGCTGTTACTACCGCCGGAGACATAAACGGAGATGGTTTTGGTGACATCATAATCTGTGATTCAGGTTATGATAATGGGGTATATCATAGTTATGGTGGGGCTTTTATATATTATGGATCACCACAAGGAATCGACGTTAATAGTGTTACCATTATTGATAACATTCCGGAAAAAAAGTATTTCGGAGAGTCAGTTGCTAGCGCCGGAGATGTGAATGGTGATGGTTATGACGACATTATAATTGGAGATACTAGCTTTGAGGAAAACCATGATCCTAAAAATGGGATCATAACAGATGGCGGGGGGGCTTTCGTTTATTACGGATCAAGTCAAGGCATTAATAAGAATAACCCGTCAATTTTGAGGTCTGTTAATCCTGAGACAAACCGTGAATTTGCTGAAAGTGTGGCAGGTGCCGGAGATGTGAATGGGGATGGCTATGATGACGTTGTAGTGGGTGATTCATGGTATACAAATCCAGTTACCAATCAACAGCTCGGGGCTACTTTTGTCTATTATGGCTCCGCGCAAGGGATCAACACCAATGTCGCAATCGTATTGGAAGGCAAAAAAAACTCAAAATTTGGAGGTTCAGTTGCCTGTGCCGGAGATATTAATGGCGATGGATTTGATGATATCATTGCAGGAGCCGCAAATTACAATGGTGGGTCAGGCTGGGTCGGAGCTGCATATCTTTTCTATGGTTCAGCTTTGGGAATAACCAATAACCCAACCATCCTGGAAGGCAGTCTGAATGAATTTTTTGGCGAAAGTGTATCTGGCGCAGGCGACATCAATGGAGATGGATTTGCCGACATTGCGATTGGTTGTCCTAAGTCAGAAAGTGCTCCAAATTTCGATGCCGTATTCGCTTACTACGGCACACAGAATGGAATAAATAATAATTCGTCGAAAACCAAGATAGAGATTGGATTGGTAGAAGTCTTTGGGTATTCTATATCAAAGGCAGGTGATTTTAACGGGGATGGCTATGGCGACATCATTGTAGGAGCCCCTAATCACCCCCCTTTTGGTCGAGGAGCCGCCTTTCTTTATTTTGGTTCACCTACGGGTGTCTCTTCGCTTAATCTAATAAATTTTTATGGCGATGATGATGGCGTATTGGCCGGGACATCTGTTTCTAGTGCCGGAGACGTTAATGGAGATGGCTATTCCGATGTATTGATTGGGTCTATGTTTGCTTACGCTGGAAATGCAATTAATGGGGCGACCCTTTATAAAGGGAATAATGGAGCAGGCGTCCGTAATAACCCACGCCTGTATAACTCAAATCTCACAACCCCAATTAACCAATCCCAGAAGGCTCAAACCAACTTCGGAGCAAGCCTTTACGCGAGGTCATTCCTAGGGAGAAATAAAGGAAAACTACTCTGGGAGACAAAAGCTAAGGGTGAAGGATTTTCAAAGGGTAGCAATAATGTTATTACCACTAGCACGCAGTCCACAAGCTCACAAAGTGCCTATTTGGACTTGGGAATTGGGGGTGTGGAGTTAAAAAATCTGGTCGATAAACAAGGGCCTTCAACCAAAATACGCGTGAGAGTGAAATACGATCGTGCACTTGCACTAACCGGCCAGCTCTATGGCCCGTGGCGCTACTTACCTGCTTATCTGGTCGGGAATAATAGTGCGCCTGCGCCGGAGGATGTTGTCGATAATATGTCGGAAACAGTTAAGCGTAAAGCGGTGTCTGTCGAGTCATTCAAAGACAATGTTCGCATTTATCCCAATCCTGTTTCGGACAAATTATTTATTGAAACAGAAAATCCGGAGCTAACTAGTCACATTCAACTTTATACTTCGACCGGCAAATCAGTTTGTAAAACCGTTCAAAATCATGTTGATGTGAAGGGCTTCGAATCTGGGGTTTACATTTTGGTAATAAGTCGCAAGGATGGCACGCAAACGTCACACAAAGTGGCAATAAACCGATAGTCGGGGAGAGAGAAAATTTTGCTCAGCAAAAAGACCTCAAATGAGGTCTTTTTGCGTTAAAAGATATCTTTCGCAAACGTTACCAAAGCTTCTCAGGATAAATCCCAGCTGTGTGCAATGCGTTTAGCGATGCTTGGACTGCTGGTTTGTCTTCTGGGTAGGTTACGCCGAACCAGTCGGATGAGCTGCGGAAGACGCGGCAGTCGCCAAGGCCGTTTTTGATGATGTGCGTCATCACGGTTGGGATGTAAAATTCTGCTTTTGGCGTGTCAATGTTTTCTCTGGCGTAAGTCTCAAACAAGTCTTTTGTGATTGGGAACATGCCCGGTTTGAATCCCCAGAAATTCATTGAAACGGGTGTTTCTGGCGCTAGCTTCGTTTTAATGTCGTTTTCCTCGAAATAAATCGCGCCGTTTTCTTCGAAAATTTTGGTCCGCTCCACGACAGATTCAAGATTGTGATCGGCTCTTTCTACGCAGATGCCGCGCGAGACGGTTCCGTTTTCGGATAAAGTGCGTTTGAGCTCATAACCAATCATTGCGTGCTGCTTTTCATTGGTATCGTTGGTCAGGAAGTCGGCCATTGTCGCAAACGCGTCTCTACCATAAAAATCGTCTGCGTTGATCACTGCAAATGGAGTTTCCGTCTTGGGCCATGCACACAATGTTGCATGCCCGGTTCCCCAGGGTTTCAAACGGTCTACCTTGCCCAGATCTTCCGGAACATATGATTGCACTCCTTGTATTGCAAAATCAAATGCAATCTTTCCTTCAAGCTTGGGCGCGAAAATGACCTCCGCACTCTCCCTGATTTCCTGACGCACGATGAATACTACCTTACCAAAACCGCTTCGTATGGCATCATATAAGGAATAATCGATAATTGTCTCCCCATTCGGACCGAATTGATCCAGTTGCTTGATGCCTCCGTAACGGCTACCGATGCCGGCAGCTAAAATCAAAAGAGTTGGTTTCATTCAAATTGTTTTAATGTGTATGCCTGCTTCTTGGAGCGACAAATTAAGGCGATTCGGTTTTATAAAAAAAACGCGCCTGAGTTTTCAGAACGCGTTTTAAAAAATAAAATATTTTAAGAATATCGTTATACTGCGAAGCTTTCGCCGCAGCCGCAAGTGCGGGTTGCATTGGGATTAATGAATTGAAAACCTTTGCCATTTAAGCCATCAGAAAAGTCCAGTGTGGTTCCAGCAAGGTAAAGAATGCTCTTTTTATCAACGATGATTTTCACGCCTTTATCTTCAAAAACCATGTCATTCGGATTGGTCTCGGAGTTGAATTCAAGATTATAAGTCAAACCCGAACAGCCACCTCCCAAAACGCCTACACGAATCTGATAATCCTCCAAATGACCATCTGCATGGCGGAGTTCAACAATTTTATTTTTGGCGGTATCACTTACAGTAACCATGGTATTTCTAAGTTTTGTATTCGTCAATATTTAACGTCTGAAACAAATGATAAAGTTCACGCAAAGGCACATAGTTACAGAATTGCCGCGCCTTTTTTATTGATTCTCGAAACGTGCATGCTGGATTCTATTCCTGCATTGGCAAACTTTTCCTGCATTGCTTTTCCAGCGCTTTCCGCATTCGTCGCGCCCTTGCTTAGTGCGAACATGGATGGCCCGGAACCGGAAATGCTGCATCCAAGCGCGCCATTTGCTATGGCCGATTGCTTAACTTCCTTAAATTCAGGAATCAAAATGGATCTTACCGGTTCAATGATCACATCCACCATGGATCTGCCAATCAGCTCATAATCAGACTTCATTAAGCCCGCGACAAGCCCTGCAACATTGCCCATTTGAGCGATTGTATTTTTAAGTGAGACTTCGTTTCTCAAAATGAAACGCGCGTCTTTTGTATTGATCTCAATGTCCGGGTGAACGAGCGTGCAATACAAGTCATCGGGAATTGGAATCGTAAAAATATCCAGCGGATTGTAACTCCTGATCACCACAAAACCACCCAAAAGCGACGGACCAACGTTATCCGCATGCGCCGATCCCGAAGCAATTTTCTCGCCTTCCATAGCAAACGGCAGCAGATCCTGGCGACTGAGCGGATTACCCAGCAGTTCGTTCATCGCCACAACGCCGGCAACGGCACTTGCTGCGCTAGACCCCATTCCGCTTCCCAGAGGCATATTTTTATGCAAAACGACTTCACAGCCAAAATCGGTTATGCCCAAATGCTTTAACAAATGCAGCATTACAACGGTGACAGCGTTCTTATCAGCACTGCGCGGCAAACGGCCTTCATCTCCCGTAATTTCGGTAATGACAACGCCCGGCTCATCACGTTTTTTTATTTCCACAATATCCCCCGGCGCCTCAATAGCAAACCCGAAAATATCAAACCCACACGCAACATTAGCCACCGTAGCCGGCGCAAAAGCTCTTACTGAATTCACTTTAAATGGTTGTTTTGCTTTAAATATGTCATAGTCGCTTTCACAAAAGCCTCGGCATCTTCGATAGCCTCAACAGCTTGTTCTTCTGTGACTTCTTCGTAATCATAATCGCTGAACTGTCGTTTCACAAAGGATCGCTGCAATTTGTCGGTAAGAGTGGTGTCTAAGAGGCCCGTCTTTATGTAAAGTTCACGAAACTTGCTATGCGCTCCGACGTGCGTTTTTGAATGAAAATTTTGAATAAACAAAAATGCCTGAACCGAATGGAACATTGCATAGTAAGAGCGATTTACGCATGCTTCAAAGTGTTTCTCTTCATAATTGTCTTTGCTCGCTTCGATCAACTCTTCGATCTTCATAATGATTTTGGGCAGCGTCACTCCACTCATATTTCGATGCCTTCTTGGATTACATTAAAACCGAGAGGTGTATTTCCAGAGTATAATTTCTTGTTGGTGTAAGGAATTGCTGAGATCCAAAAGCCGTATTTTAGGCCCAGATCACTCGAAATGGGAGATAAGACATCGATCTCGGTATATGAACGGATTTCATCATCATTCAATACAACCAAATAATCCACATCAGACTCTTCATGCTGCTCTCCGCGGGCATAAGAGCCAAACAAAATCACTTTATTCAGCCGGTTTCCGTATAACTGGCTTACCTTGCTTACAAATTCCTGTGTTAGTGCGGATATCTCTTTTGGAATCTTCCTCGTGCTCATAGCTCAAATGTTTTCCTTAAACACTTTATGCAAGTTAAAATCCTTTACCCCAAATAACTACTTATGCTCATAATATCCGCGAAGACGCCGGATGCGGTTACTTCTGCGCCTGCGCCTGGGCCTTTGATAACCAGGGGCCGGTCTTTGTAACGTTCCGTTGTGAAAGAAATGATGTTGTCGCTTCCGGATAATGTATAGAAAGGATGCTGGTTGTCAACGGTTTTCAACTCAATGCTTGCCTTGCCATTCTCCAATGTGGCAATAAAACGCAGCTTTTCCTGTTTTGCTTCTGCTTCCGCCTGCATGCTGGCGAAAAAGCTGTCCGATATTTCAAGCTCCTGGAAAAATGCATCTACTGTCGGTGCATTAAGGCAATTTCCTGGCAGAATGGCTTTTATCTTTACCTCATCTGCTTCCAAAGGAACCCCCACTTCACGGGCTAAAATTAAAATTTTCCGGGCAACATCGGCCCCGCTCAAATCCTCGCGTGGATCGGGTTCGGTAAAGCCTTTCACTTTGGCTTCCCGCACGACATCCGCAAATCGAATCCCTGGTCCAAAGTTGTTGAATATATAAGAAAGCGTTCCAGACAAAATTGCCTCGATTTTTAGAAACTTGTCCCCGCTAGCCATTAAACCCTGAATTGTATTGATAATCGGCAAGCCAGCGCCCACATTGGTTTCATACAAAAACTTCACACCACGCTGAAGTGCAGTGCGTTGCAAAGAAACATATTCCGAATAAGTGCCCGAATTGGCAACCTTATTTGGCGTAACCACCGAAATACTCGCGTCCAGCAGCATGTGATAATATTGAACAATGTCCTTATCCGATGTGCAATCCACGAAAACACTGTTTGGCAGGTTGAGCTCGATCATTCTTTGTACAAATGCGGGCAAGCTCGTTTTCACACCTTCATCCATCACCCGGTCGCGCCAGTTGTCTGGTTGAATGCCGTCCGGATCGAGCAACATTTTCTTCGTATTGGAAAGTCCCGCAATGTTCAGGTTTAGCAGTTTTTCTTCTCTTAAATATTTTGTCTGATTCTTGACTTGACCTAGTAAAGTGCCTCCTATCAGCCCCATTCCAACAATAAACAAGTTGAGCGAACGCGTTTCGGATTGAAAAAATACACCGTGAATGGCATTAAGCGCTTTGGAAAGATCACTTTTAGCAATTACGACCGAAATGTTCAGCTCTGAAGAACCCTGCGCTGTGGCGACAACGTTAATCCCGTTTTTACCCAAAACAGAAAATAACTTTCCGGAAACGCCCGTGCTTTTTTTCATCCCCTCACCTACAATAGCAATGATCGAGAGGCTTTTTTCAATGGCAATGCTGTCGATAAAACCCAATAAAATTTCAGCAGCAAACTCTTTTTCAAGCACTTCGCTCGCGCGTTGGGCATTTTTTGGATCAATAGAAAAACAAATAGAATGTTCAGATGAAGCCTGGGAAATCAGAATCACGCTGATAGCATTGTTGGAAAGCGCTGTAAAAAGTCGTCCGGAAATCCCCGCAACGCCAATCATCCCGCTTCCCTGAATGTTCACCAAAGCAATCTCATCAATGGAAGAAATCCCCGTAATCGCGTAATCCTTGCCATTCGCAGCCTTCTGAACGTAAGTGCCCTCAAAATCAACATTAAATGTATTAAGGACCTTTAACGTAATATTTTTAGCAAAAGCAGGCTGCAAACTCGGCGGATAAATGACCTTCGCCCCGAAATGCGACAATTCCATTGCTTCGGAATAAGAAATGGAAGGAATGGTAAATGCATTGGCAACCTTGCGCGGATCCGCCGTCATCATGCCGTCAACATCGGTCCATATTTCAATGGAGCTTGCGTCCAGCGCTGCTGCTATAATGGATGCTGTATAATCCGAACCGCCGCGGCCCAATGTCGTTGTGACCCCTTCGGCAGTGGAGGCAATAAAGCCTGTAACACATTGTAATGCAGCTGTTTTTGCAAAATATTCAAGAATCTGTCGGTTTGTGATCTCGAAATTCACGTCACCCATTCCATAGGTTGCATTGGTGTGAATCATCTGACGTGCGTCGCAAAACTCAGCTGCGATGCCTTTGCTTTTCAGGATTTCGGTGATGACCAGCGTGGAAAGCCGCTCGCCGAAGCTCATGATCAGGTCCAAAGTCCGCTCGGAAAGCTCCTTAATCCAGGAAACGCCCCTCAAAATATCTTCCAGCTCGTTAAAAATGCCCCTTACCGCAGCAAAAGTGCTGCTTTGGCTCTTCACCGGAATCAGTCCGCGGACAACAGCAAAGTGGCGTTCCTCAACACCTTTCAAGAAATCCATGTACTCAGCATTGCCCGCAGCAGCCATTTTACCGATCTCGATAAGCCGGTTGGTTACACCGCCCATTGCCGAAAAAACGACCGCAATGCGCTCTCCTTCCGCCAGGTTTTTTTCAAGAATACGGATTACTATTTTAATGCTGTCAACCGAACCGACAGAGGTGCCGCCAAATTTAAGAACCTTCATTTAAAGCTATATTCGAATACGCAGATGATCACAGGTTCGCCTTCAAGGAGCTTGAACCGAATTGCAAATATAACAATTCAGACGCCCCATACTTCAAAGATTATCGCCCATATAAACATCTATTTGAAAAATATAATATTTCAAATATTCTTAATTGACACCACTAATATTTTACCAAAAGATTTTTATCTAAGTTTTTATTGTGCCAATTTCAGATTCAATAGAATATAATTCGGTGTAAATATTGCCTAACTAGTTTCACTCCTTAAAAATCCAATTATGAGAAAAGTCTTTACTTTAGGCTTTCTGTCAATGCTATTGCTCTTCTCCGGAGCAAGCTTTGCACAGGACCTGAACATCAAGGGAAAGGTGCAGTCTGACGACGGAAATCTTCCGGGAGCCAGCATCCTCATTAAAGGCACCAGCCGCGGAAGCACAACCGATGCCAACGGCGAGTTTACGATGAGCGCCCCAGCTGGCGCAACGCTTGTAGTTTCCTTCATTGGTTACAAAACGCTCGAACTTCCCATCGGCTCAAAAACCACACTCGACATTAAGCTGGAACAGGATGCGACGCAATTCAGCGAAATTGTGGTAACGGCCCTGGGCATAGCGCGCGAGAAAAAAGCATTGGGCTATTCGGTGCAGGAAGTAAGCGGAAAAACGTTGACACAAGCACGCGAAACGAACCTCGTTAACTCACTTTCCGGACGGCTTGCAGGTGTGCAGGTAACCAATTCCAACGGTGCGCCGGGATCGTCTTCGCGGATGATCATTCGTGGCGCGAGCTCAATCGGAAGCAATAATCAGCCTTTATTCGTTGTGGACGGCGTTCCGGTGGACAACAGCAACTTCGGTTCGGGAACGGGCGTGGATTATGGCAATGCTGCGGCGTCGATCAATCCGGACGATGTGGAGTCGATCAACGTTTTGAAAGGACCTAGCGCGGCGGCACTTTACGGCTCGCGCGGCGCGAACGGTGTGGTTCTGATCACGACCAAAAGCGGAAAAGGGACAAAGGGAATTGGCGTGTCATTTAACACAAACACAGCATTCGAAAGTCCTTTCAGGTTGCCCGAATGGCAGAACGAATATGGACAAGGCGCGGGCGGCTTGTTTTCCTATGTAGATGGAAAGGGCGGTGGAAAAGGTGATGGTGTCGATGAAAGCTGGGGTCCAAAATTGGATGGCAGATTGCTGCCTCAGTTCGATTCGCCTATTGCAGCCGACGGCACGAGAACGCCGACGCCCTGGATCGCGCACCCTGATAATGTTGACAAATTCTTCGAAACCGGCAAAACGTATACGAATAGCGTTGCCGTTACAGGCGGCAATGAAACAGCGGATTTTCGTTTGTCATTTACCAATTTGAGCCAAACCGGAATTTTGCCAAATACAGATTACAAACGCCGCACGGTTTCCCTGAATGCGGGCTGGAATTTGACCAAAAAACTGAGCGTAAGAGCAACCGGAAACTACATTAAGGACGGAAGCGACAACCGCAACAACTTCGGCCTTTACTTCATCTGGTTTGGCCGCCAGGTGGATATGGATAAATTAACCGCTTACAAAAAGCCGGGCAGCATTTACCAGAACAACTGGAACGACAACTATTGGACTAACCCATATTATTTGCTGAACGAGAGCACAAGGGCCAATGAAAAAGACCGCCTTTATGGAAACTTCTCGGCAACATATAAATTCACAGACTGGCTTACATTGACCGGAAGAACGGGAACAGACTTTTACGAAGATCGCCGCAAGACAAAAAGCGCTGCCCGCCAGGCTGTTATAGGAACTTCTAATTTATTTGATGCTTATAATGAAGAGCAAATTTTTGTTCGCGAATCGAACTCAGACTTCCTTTTAAATGCCACGCACAAATTTGGCGAATTTGACATTACTGCGAATGTTGGAGGCAATCACCGGACAAACTACGCGCAACGCAACTACATGGGCGCGACCGAGTTGGCCATTCCAAGGGTTTATAATTTTGGTAACTCTCGCCAGAAACTGGTTGGTGAAAACAGTTTTATCAAAAAATCTGTAAACAGCCTTTATGCCTCTGCTAACCTTGGTTTTAGAAATTATCTTTTCGTAGACCTTACTGCCAGAAATGACTGGTCGAGCACATTGCCTTCGGATAACCGCTCCTATTTTTATCCTTCTGCGGCTGTGAGTGCGATTATCACGGATATGTTCAATGTAAGATCCTCTGTGCTTTCTTTTGCCAAAATCAGGGCGGGCGTCGCGCAGGTGGGTAACGATACGGACCCGTATCGCCTCGTGAGCACTTACAAATACGAAAATGCCTGGGGAAGCACGCCAAGCTTGTCCGAAAACAATGCGATGCTGAATGCGGAGCTCAAACCCGAAATCACTTCTTCTTACGAGATTGGAACGGACATTAGATTATGGCAAAATCGGGTGGGCATTGATGTGACATATTACAGCAAAGTTTCTAAAAACCAGATCCTGGATGTCAACATTTCCAATGCAACAGGTTTTTTGTCAAAACTATTGAATGCAGGAAAAATCAAAAACTCCGGAGTTGAAATTCAGCTGACTGCAACGCCGGTCAAGCTTAACAACTTCCAATGGGACATTGGTTTGAACTGGGCCAAAAACAAAAACAAAGTGCTTTCGCTTGACGGAGGACTTACAACTTATCAGCTGAACACAAGTTACAATTCGCTGACACAAGCAACTACAACGAGCTCATTCCGCGGACTTTCGGTAGAAGCACGCGTCGGACAGCCTTACGGAACATTTTTTGGAAAAGGGTTTTTAAGAGCTCCGGATGGTCAGATCGTTTACGATGCACAAGGTTATCCAATGATCGATCCCGTAAGCCGCGTGCTGGGAAGTTTCACGCCTGACTGGATTGGCGGCATTTCCAACACATTTACTTACAAGAAATTCTCTTTGAGCACATTGATTGATATCAAATCGGGCGGAGACATCTTCTCTCAATCGATCAACATTGGTCGCTACACGGGTGTTTTGAAAGAGACAACATTGGGTCGTGAGGAAGGCATTATTGGTGCCGGTGTGGTTAATAAAGGAACTGCTGCTGCGCCCGAATATGTGCCGAATGAGAAGCGCATTTCATCAGAAGAATATCACCATAAATATTACTTGCTGACTAATAATGAGAACACCATTTTTGACGCGAGTTATGTGAAGCTGCGTGAGGTAAAATTAACTTATATGATCTCGGGCAAAGTTTTCAACAAGCTGCCTTTCCGTGACATCGCGATTTCGGTCGTGGGGCGTAACCTTGCTTTGCTGAAAAGCAATTTGCCGCACATTGATCCCGAAACCAGCTATTATAATGATGGTAACCTGCAAGGCATCGAAAATGGCCAGATCCCAACTACGAAAACAGTGGGCTTCAACATCAGCTTTAATTTATAAGACATTTTATCAAACGAATTGACATGAAAAAACATATAAATTCCTTCATTTTCAAAGGTTTGCTTTCGGCTTCCTTATTGGGATTTGCGAGTTGCACAGGCGATTTTGACGAGATTAACACCAACAACAACAGCGCCGCAACCGGAACGGCGGATCTGTTTTTGCCGCATGGCATTCAAAGCGCCGTCGATATTTTCTGGGGCGGTTCACTCGGGATGGATGTGGGCGACGGCTTTTCACAACATTGGGCAAGGATCCAATACACTGACATTGACCAATACACGGTGTCAAGCGACGTGTACACGGCTGGTTGGCAGGGACTTTACATTGAATCCTTGGCTGATTATCAGCGCATTTACAAAATCGGTGTAGAAACCAACAATGTCAATTACCAATCCGTCGCCATCATTATGCGGTCGTGGGTCTTCACATTGCTGACAGACACTTATGGCGACATTCCCTATAAGGACGCTTTACAAGGACTGGAAGGCAATTTGCTCCCCAAATATGACAAGCAAAAAGATGTATATGCGGGCTTGATCGCTGAATTGAAAGCCGCAGGCGAGGCCATTAACACAACGGACAAAAGCATCGCGATCAGCGGTGATATTCTCTTTGCGAATGATTTGACCAAATGGAAAAAGTTTGCGAACACATTGAGTCTGCGCATTCTAAGCCGCATGATCGATAAAGCGGATGCACCAGTTGACGTGAAAGCAGAAGTTACGCGTATTTTGAGTGATCCTGTTAAATATCCGGTAATCGGTTCCGTGGCGGAAAACATTCAGCTTAATTATCTGGACGTTACAAATAACCAAAATCCCGTGAATGTTAACCGCAAAACGCGCGATGACCACCGTGTGAGTGCGACATTGGTTAACAAACTCAAAGCTTTAAATGACACGAGATTGCCAGTTTTCGCCAATCTGTCGACGCTTGAACCTGCATATGTGGGTGTTCCGAACGGATTGTCTTCCTCAGAGGCGGGCAAGCTGGGGCTGGAAAATACATCGCGGGTAGGCGCTTATTTTGTGGCCCCTACGGCCCCGGGCGTGATCATGAGTTATGCGGAGTTGCTGTTTTTGAAAGCTGAATTTGCCTACAAAGGCATTGCGGCTGCGGGTGACGTTGCGAAAAATTACACGGATGCAATCACTGCCTCACACGCCCAATATAAGCTAACGGTTGCACCAGCATATCTGACTGCCAATGCATTAAAGGCAGGCGCAGCGGGTTTTACGCAAATCATGGAGCAAAAATGGATCGCGCTTTACGGACAAGGATTGGAGGCCTGGACGGAATATCGTAGAACGGGAATTCCTGCTTTGCAAGCGCCGGTTTTGAATACAAACCAGAATATCATTCCTACGCGGATGCCTTACCCAGGCTCGGAAGAATCGTTGAACTACGAGAATTTTTCGGCGGCATTGGCCAGCCAGGGTGGCAAGAATGATATGAAAATGAAACTTTGGTTCGCCAAGTAAGTGCAGATTGGTAAGTGTGTAAAATGAAACGGGTCAGATGCGTGCGGCATCCGACCCGTTTTCATTTATGAGAATGTCTTTATTAAAATGCAAATCCAAATCCTGCGCCTACATTCACCACACCGATAAACCGCTTTTCACTAATCTTATCCGCAATTTCAAGCGGCCCACGAACGGCGCGAATGTAAACATCTTTAATTTCTGCTTCCGCACCGATCACATCTGCATTAACCTGGAAAAATAGCGCACCTGACAACGGCACACGCAAACTTCCGCCACCGGCAAGCCCAAATGCCGAAGTGGACACTTTTTTCAGACTAACCGTAATCGGTTCCCCACCTGCTTCCGAAGTTCCTATTAAATCAACGGTTGGTGAGTTCGCCCAAACTTTTCCCGCCTGTGCATGAAATTCAAGCTGCACCCGATTCATGTTAATGTACAAAGCGGGCCCGAGCATTAATGCATTCAGTTTCCAATTCGAAACCTCGCTTTGCCAGGTGAATGTTTCTCCCAGAACCCGGGCATAGTCATTGGCTTTGTCCAATATCGGTTGCGAATTCGTCTTATTAATGTTCATACTTCCCGAAGCACGAAGACCGATCCAACGTGCAACACGAAAATCATAATTGGCCTGCCCAAAAATACCGGAACTGGTTAAGCCGGCAAATGGATCGTCAAGTTTCTCACGAGCTAATTCGCCAACTGGTAAGCTATAACCGCCTGTAACCGAGAAAAAACTGCGTGTGTTCTGCGCCTTGCTTTCAATGCTTGTTACTAGGAAAAATGCAATAATCAGCGAAAGGCAATTGAGGGAGATTTTCATAAATATGGCCAAATATCGTTAAGAGGTTGCTGCGAGTGTTTCCAATTTTCAACTAAGTTAACATCAAACATACCTGTTTTATTACATTTTTTTCAAATCCATTGGTTTGGGGAAATTTTATCAACACAATGTTATATAAACCGATGTAAAAGCTGTTTAAAGCCATTGGTATAAATTTGGTAACGGTGCGGATAAACTAAATCATTGAATCATGGACAGGAAAGAAACTGACGATCAAGCTAGGGGCACAAAGAATACTAAAAATGTTTGGAAGTGGATATTGGGTGTGGGGATCTTATTAATGGCAATTGCTTTTTGGGGAGGCTTTTTTAATCATAACGAGAACTTTACTGAGTCTGAAACTCCATCAGAACAGAATTCCGAGGCGTCAGGAGCGGCAACTGCGGATAGCGTTGCATCCGACACGATAATGGAGAATGTCCGTAAAACAGAATAAGCGTTTGCTATTTGATTAGTGCGTCCCATAAAATTTCGACAGGATGTTGTGATAAACGTCCTGTTCCATCTTTTATTTGGTGACGGCAGCTTGTCCCGGAAGCGGCTATAATCACTTCCTCAGGCTGCTGGCGAACGGTTGGAAAGAGCACAAGTTCTCCAATCTGCATCGAAACGTCATAATGCTCCTCTTCATAGCCAAACGAGCCAGCCATGCCGCAACATCCGGAAGGAATGAGATGAACCTGATAATTTTCGGGAAGTGAAAGTGCCTTTTTGGATGCTGTTAATGTTGATAATGCTTTCTGATGGCAATGCCCGTGCAACTTAATGAGTTGCTTTTTTTGTGTAAAAACGCTTTTAGTGATTCGCTTGGCGTCAATTTCCCGCGCAATAAACTCTTCAAAAAGCAACGCATTCTCTGATATTCTGACAGCATTTTCCCGTTGCTCTGCCGGAACCAGATCAATGTATTCATCTCTAAATGAAAGGATTGCGGACGGTTCAATGCCGATCAGCGGTGTGTCATAAGTGATCAGATCATTAAGTAACGATACATTTTTGATTGCCAGCTGCTGCGCCTCTTTCACAAAACCTTTGGACAAATAAGACCTTCCTGACTCGACGTGATTGGGAATGATCACTTCATAACCCACCGCTTCAAGCAATTCGACCGCTTTCTTGCCAACTTCAACGTCGTTATAATTGGTGAATTCATCACAAAAGAGAAACACTTTCCGCTCGAAGGACTGATTTGATTTGCGCCTTTTTTCGAACCAATTTCGCAATGTTTGCGCATGCAAATGCGGCATAGAACGCTCCGGGTGAAAGCCAACCATTTTGTTGGCAATTTTCCGCAATGCCGGATTACCGAAGATTCCGTTGAAAGCCCAAGGCGCAATGGATGCCAATTTCATTTGTTTTGAAAAATTGGCAATCAACCTGCTCCGCATCGGGACGCCGTGGGTTTCGTAATATTGTTGTGTGAATTCGGCTTTCATTTTGCCCACATCCACGCTGGAAGGACATTCGGATTTGCAACCTTTGCACGACAAACACAGATCCAGCACTTCCCTAACCATGTCCTGTGTGGCTACAATCGGCTCTTTTTTATGGACTGGCGTCAGATATTGTCTCAAAATATTGGCTCTGGCCCGCGTGGTGTCTCTTTCCCGACGCGTCGCCATGTAACTGGGGCACATTGTTCCGCCCGTGAGCTCGGTTTTGCGACAGTCTCCCGATCCGCTGCACTTCTCAGCCAGCCGAAGCATGCCTTCCTGTTTGGAAAAATCGAAAATGGTTTTGATCTCTGGCTGCGGCTTATCCTGTTCATAGCGCAAAAACTCATTTATCGGCGGCGTATCCACAACTTTATTGGCATTGAAAATCCCATCCGGGTCCCAGATCCGCTTCACTTGCCTGAACATTTCATACACCTCATCGCCCATCATAAATGGGATGAATTCGCCTCTTAACCTGCCATCGCCATGTTCACCAGAAAGTGATCCGTTGTATTTTTTTACCAATGCTGCCGTGTCTGCCAAAACCTGCCGAAAAAGTTGTTTACCCGCCTCCGTTTTCAGGTTGATCATGGGTTCCACATGCAATTCGCCTGCTCCGGCATGTGCATAATAGGAAGCGTGCAGGTTGTGTTTTTTCAATAAATCCGCCAAATCAGCAATGTATGCAGGCAAATCCTCCACCGCCACCGCGCAGTCCTCAATCAGGTTAACGGGCTGGGTGTCACCTGGCAAATTTCTAATTAAGCCTAACCCGGCTTTTCTAATGTCCCAGGCCTTATCCGCGTCGCCTCCAAACAGCAATGGATAGGCATAACCCAGGTTTTCATTTTTCAGCGCATGGACAAGCTTTTCGGCTTGCAACTGAACTTCCAGGTCGGTCTCGCCCCAAAATTCCACCAGCAGCAACGCCGCAGGATCGCCTTGCAGAAAAAACCTGTTTTGAGAATAGACGGTGTGATCTTTGGTAAAATCCATGATGTAACGGTCGACCAGCTCGGAAGCTTTTGGGTCAAACTGCATGGCGACGCGATTGGCATGAAGCGATTCGACGAGCGACTCCGTATGAATGCAAACAACTCCGACAGAAGCAGGAGGCGCATCCACCAATGCCAATTTGGCCTCAGTAACAAAACACAAAGTCCCCTCCGACCCTGCGATCAGATTGCAGAGATTGATTTGATCTTTTTCAAAAGCCCGCACGAGCGCATCCAATGCATAACCTGAGTTTCGCCGCGTAACCGTCGGTTTTGCAAATTGTTTTTTGATCAATTCCTGATCCACAGGATTAGAAACCAGGCCGTACATTCCGGCGAGAATCGCTTGTTCCCGCTGCCCTTTAACTTGTTTCTGAGATATTTTTGTTATAAAATCCTGCGTTGACTGGTTATTAAAAACGGCTTCTGAACCGTCGGAAAGCAATGCTTTTACTTCCAGCAAGTGATCCCGCGTGGCACCCCAAGTGATGGAATGCAGTCCGCAAGAATTGTTGCCGATCATTCCGCCAATCATCGCCCGGCTGGCCGTTGAAGTTTCAGGGCCAAAAAGCAGGCCATATTCAGCCAGATGCTTGTTGAGATCGTCACGAATCACGCCTGGTTGCACCCTAACCCACTTTTCGGCAGCATTGACCTCAATTATTTTTCCAAAATGCTTAGAGATATCAACGACAATGCCGCTTCCTACGACCTGTCCTGCCAATGAAGTTCCCGCTGCACGCGGAATAAGCGTTACTTTATTTTTCCCTGCAAATTCAATCAAATGACGAATGTCCTCGACCGTTCTCGGAAGCGCAACCGCTAATGGCATTTCCTGATAGACCGACGCATCTGTCGCATAGATCGCCTTTTGTGCGGCGTGCAAAGAAGAATTGTCAAAATAAAGCTCGCCGGAAAAGCGGGAGCGGAGGTCATTGAACTGAATAATGGATACGCGACTCATTCGAAAAAGCAAGGATTAAAAAGCTAAGTTAAAAAGAAGTGCCGGGCAATGACGCACGTTTCTTACGTATATTGGCACACTTTTTACACTTGAAAAACAACCTCAAACAACTTATTATACACAAAATGAGAAAAGTAACATTACTGATCCTGTTGTTTACCAGTGCATTGGTAAAAGCTCAAAATACTGCAACTATAACGCTCACTAACTCAAAACAAGGCCCAGTAACTGCAACGCTGGTTCAGGAAGACGTTCACTTTCACCCCAATCTGGGCATTGGCCTGGCTGATGTCAAGTTGGAACCGGTTGTTTCAACAGATTTTAAAGATAAAACAACTGAAAAAGCAGTTATCCAATTGCCTGAACCGAGAATGATGCGGTTGCAATATGGCGGCGGAAGCATTAATAAAACGTGGATGCTGTTTGTGCAACCGGGCGATGACCTTACCATTACTTTTGCTGACAATGCAGATGTTACGTTTTCTGGCAAAAACGCCAATTATCAGACTTTCCTGAAAAATTACTTCCTGGAAAATCAGTATCAATATTTGCCTGTTTTTGGTTACAAACCGGCGCAGATTGACAATAAAAGCGTTGTTCAGCAAAGCGATAGTTTGAAAAATGTGCGCCTGGAAGCATTCGAAAAATTTAAAGCAGGCAACCCGGTTGCGCCAGGTTTTGAGGCTTATGTCTTGGCGACAACAGCAACAGAACCTTCACTCACCCGCCGATTGATCCAGGAGAAAATATTACGCCGCAACCGCGTTACCAAACTGGATGACAAGCAACGAAAGGAGCTGGAAGACTTGACATTGACCGATTTCAAAATACTATCCGACGACGCATTGCTAAGCCAGTCCTACCGCGACGAACTGCGCAACTGGGCATTAATTCCTTCGACACGCAAATTTCCATTGGCTTCGGAATCACGTTATGAGATCAGTCCGGATGCGTTGAAAGATGTTTATGCATTCAGCAAAGAGAAGCTGGCAAATTACCCGAAACAAAAGGAATATTTGCTCACCTATTGGCTTAACTACGCAGCAACGGCGATTCCTTCCATTGAAACGAGCCAGGCGCTTTTAGAAGATTATAAAACAACTTTTCCGCAATCGCCCAATGCGGAATACATTTCAAAACTAATCACAACGAAGCAAGCATTGCAACCTGGCGCTGCGCTTGCAGATGTAACATTGCTTAATGTTGACAGCACAGCAGTAACCGTTTCTTCTCTTGCCGGAAAGCCTGTTTGTATGGTCTTCTCGTTCAGCATTGGACAACACGAACCGGGAATGAAAGCATTGGAAGATCAACTTGCCGACAAGGCGACGTTTGTGTATGTTTCCGTTGCCCCTGGAATTCCATTCTCAACATGGAAACAGTATGCCAAGGACAGACCAAATGCAAAGCATCTCTGGGCCTCAGACGAGAACATTGAATTACTGAAAGAGAAATACGCAATAGACATCCGCTATCCGTTTCTGGTGACCGACGGTTCTGGCAAGATCGTAAATAGATGGATTCCGCAAGAATTTCCGGATAACAAATCGCTGGCGGCTGAATTGCAAAAAGCAAGTAGATGATATGCTAATGCACGCTGGCGTGCTAGCGCGAAGCTTCGCTTCGTGCTGATATTATAAGGCCTCCGGCCGGAAGAGCGTGATGCTTCTTCGGCCGGAGGCCTGTTAATAATTGTCACGAAGCGGGGCTTCGCGCCAGCGCTCGCAAGAAAATTAGTTCCTGCTGTACGTGTCCTGCGTGGCTTGCGGGAAAGTTTTCAGAATGTCCGTCATGGTGTTTTTTACCATTGTTTCACGGTCTTCTTTTTTGGTAGGCGCCTTCACTTTTCCGGAAGCCCATCCTTGCCAAACCATCCTGTCGCTGTTTTTCTGATAAATGTTCAGGATAAAACGGCTTTCCTGATAATTGTAGGTCGAAATGTTGTTTCCGCCACCATACCACCACATATAAGGTGAGTACATGTTGTTAGAACGCACTTGCTGACGGTCTTTTACATCGGTCATAAAACGCACGATAATGTCCGGATTTTTGGTGTCCATTTTATAACCTTTGGCCTCCATCACCTCCACAACCGCATCTCCAAGCCTTCTCCTGTTCAATTCACTTCCTAAAAGCGGGTCCGTTTCCATGTTATGTTCGGCCTCAACTTTAAAGGTTTTGAATTGTTTCAGATTGACAGAAGAATCGTAATCGTAACTTGTTTGCAGCGCCTGGCTGCAAGACATCATGAGCGCACCCGCCACAACCACCGCAATGGTGGATTTCATCAACTTCACTATGGTTTTCATCTCTGTTTGAACGTTTTGTTTTATTAATAATCTGACAGTTTCCGAGGGCAAAAGTTTAATCGTTCGGATAACAATATCATATAACTTTAAACAAATTTTTTTGGTATATAAGTTTAAAAAAACGTTTTTATTAATACATTAAACAGGTCAGAAACAGCTATTTCCCGTTATGCAAACGTTTGCACTCTTGCCTTCTGATGTAGGACATTGTTTGACCAAGATTGGTTGTAAACAAACAAGCGCCCTGGGTCAGCCGGACGCGATTTACTGGGAAATTATAGGGACCACAAACTTTTACGGCTAAGAAGTCAGACTTTTCGATAGTCTGGATGCTTGTATGGATCTCGATATGGGCGGGCTAAAAGCGCATTCGCTTCGCTATCACCCACAATTTCGCGTTTTACCGGATCATAAACAATGGGTCGGCCGGTTTTCATAGAAAGATTTGCGAGAATACAACTTGCCGTAGAAATATGTCCTTCTTCAATGTCCGCAACGGGCTTGCTGCTGTTGTCAATGGCGCTTAAAAAGTCCAGCATATGCAGCCGCGTCGCGGGAGCAGCATTCAGCTCGATTGCCTTTTCGGTCAGATCTTCCGGATATTTTTCTTTTTCGTAAACTACATCTTTATGGATTTTCTCACCCTTGCCCTGCGGGATGAAATCGTATGCCATGGTGCTCGCCCAAAGCGTTCCTTTTTCGCCATACAATGTAAACGACCACGGATAATCCGGGTTATTCGGCGTACCCCAAGTGCGGTGCTGCCATACGCAATTCAGATCATCATATTCAAAAATAGCAGACTGCGTGTCCGAAATGTTGGATTTGCCTTCTTTCTGCACATAAATGCCGCCTGTTGAGCTGATCTTTTTTGGCCAGCCCAGTTTGAGCATCCAACGCACTGTGTCAAACATGTGCACGCACATATCGCCTGTAACACCATTTCCATATTCCATAAATGTGCGCCACCAGCGAACGTGCGGAAGGCCATCGTAAGGCCGTAACGGAGCCGGGCCGGTCCATTTTTCGTAATCAAAAAACTCAGGAACTGCTTCCACAGGCGGATTGCCGTTGTTGCGCATATGAAAATAACAGCACATTTCAACGTGAGAGATCTTGCCCAGCAATCCTGCATCCACAATGTTCTTTTTTGCGTCGATCAAATGCGGTGTGCTTTTTCGTTGCGTTCCTACCTGAACCACTTTTTTATATTTGCGCGCAGCGGCCACCATTGCCTCCCCTTCCATCACATCCACGCTGATAGGCTTTTGCACATACACGTGCGCTCCGGCTTTCACCGCATCGATCATTTGCAACGCATGCCAATGGTCGGGCGTGCCGATGAGGACAATATCCATCTCATTTTCAGAAAGCATTTTTTGATAATCGCCATACAACTTTGGCGTCTTACCCGACTTCTGGCGCTGGCTTACGAGTTTCCCAGCCTCATTCAACTGATTTTTATCAACATCACAAAGCGCAAGCACCTCAACCGGAGCCACTTGAATCAACCTAAACAAATCACTTTTGCCATACCATCCTGTGCCAATAAGTCCAACCCGAAGTGTTTTTGCAGGATTGATAAGGTCCATCCCACGCGCCCCAAATGTAGAAAGCGCAAGTGCCGCCGTGGCACCATGAAGAAAACTCCGGCGATTGATATTAAAACTGTTCATTGAATAAATGATTGGTTAAGGACTAGCTCAGCTGAAATTAAAAGGGATTTGGCAAGCTGGTTTACTTTCAGCAGAAATTTTTATTTGAAAGAGTGACTTTATCGATACGACCACGTCTCAACGGCGAAAGAAATCGATGAAGCATGAAATCAGAATATTACCAAGCCAAAACAAGCGAGGATTGTTTGTCGTTTAGGGAAGAATAAGTTAACGCTTAAGCCGAGGAATTCCTGCAGATGAAAATTAACTTGTTCGTAGGCAGCTTGAAGGCGTTAATTTGAGATTTCTTAATGAAAGAAAAAAGCGGGAGTAATTTGATAGTTCTGCGTCAAGCAGCCAGATTCACTCTAATATCCATTTCCGCCAAAAGTTCAAGTAAGTGTTCGGTTAGTTGCTTCTTGAAATCTGCAAACTGACTGATCGCCAATTCATCCGGGTCATCCTGGGCCATGTGCCTGGATATAGATGCATTTGCTCTTGCTATCTTTTCCAGCGTAATTTGAATTTCGCTTTGAAGCTGATCATATTGTTTCATAACTCAATTCTAATTTTCAGTATCCCCTTTTTTCGGTTCTGGCGATCTCTAGAAAAGAAATGTAGCCAATCCAGTTTATCAAAGTTAGTTAAAAAGTAGCTTGAATGCTCTTGTGGATAAACCTTAACAAAGTAGATGTCTAGCAGCGAAAAGTTTTTTCGCATAGCAACTAACTCTTTTTGATATCGGTCGTAATCAGCTTCATCCACAAAGCAAACCAGATCCATATCGTTGGGACTGGTCTTTGTACTGGCGAATGACCCGTCGATCCATATATCAAATTTTTTGCCACCAATTGCGGTAAGTTCTGCTACCAACTTCTTGAACTGAATAAAAATGGTAGTCCTTACACTACTAAACACGAACGTTTCTTCGAGATGCAGCCAATCAATGTCAATGATATCATACGGGGTTAGATATCCGTTTTCGTCAAAATCCAAATCGTTCATTCAATCATTTCATATACTCCCCAACATTCTCCTTCGTAACCAACTGGAAAGGAATCAAAACTTCTTTTTCAAACGCCTCTTTCTTCGCTGCTTTGACAGCAGTTTCTATTGCTTTTCCACCTTGTTCCTGAGCGTTTTGGAAGATCGTGGCGTTTAGGGAGCCTTTTTTTACGGATTGTAACGCGTCGGGGATGGCGTCAATGCTGATTACAATTACTTTGTCTTTCAAACCTGCGGCTTCGAGGGCTTTTACGGCGCCCATTCCCATTTCGTCGTTATGCGCGAAAACCGCGTTTATTTTTGGACCAAAAGACTGAATCCAGTTTTCCATCAAGGACATGGCTTTGGCACGGTCCCATTTACCGGTTTGCTCGGCGAGGAGCTTCATTCCGGGATTGGCTTTCAATATTTCTTTTGCACCATTATCCCTTTTCAACTGCGCTGCCTGACCCATAAAGCCATGCATGATAAGCACATTCCCTTTGCCGCCTAATTTTTCAACGAGATATTTCATGGCAATTCTTGCAGATTCGGTGTCGTCTGAACCCACAAATGCGGTCGGTTTGGCAGACGTTTCTGAATTAACATTGATAATTGGAATGTTGGCGTCCATGGCGAGCTTGACTGCGGGTGAACTGGCCTCGACTTCGCAGGGGTTCATGATAATGGCATCCACCCCTTGCGCGATGAAACTTTCAACTTGTTCCACTTGCTTCAACGCCGATCGTTCCGCATCCACAGTGATCAGTTCAACGCCCAACTCTTTGGATTTGGCTTCCATTTCATCGCTGACATTGACAATGAATTCATTTTGCATGCTCAACATTGTCGCACCCACTACAAGCTTTTTGCCTGAATCGCTTGCATCACTTTCACTTTTTTGAGATTGATTGCAACCTGCAATTGCAAAGGATAATGCTGCTAGTAAAATGAATTTCATCGGATTTACCATCATATTTCAATGTAAACTGTTGATTGAAGCTTAGCGATCTTTCTTGCCCATGCTGTCCAGCACAACCGCGCCGATAATGATAACGCCCATCACAACTTGCTGATAATAAGACGTCACATTCAGCAGATCCAGACTATTGCTGATCACACCGATCAGCAACGCGCCGATTAATGTTCCGGTCATCGTGCCGGTGCCGCCGGATGTGCTTGTGCCTCCAATAATGGCAGCAGCAATGGCGTCGAGCTCGAAGCCTGCGCCGGCATTGGGCTGCCCCGTTGTGATTCTGGACGTAAGCAAAATGCCTCCAACAGCTGAAAGCAGCCCACAGAGCGTATAGACCCACATTTTCACATTGGTGACGTCAATGCCCGAGGCCCGTGCGGCTGGCTCGTTCCCGCCGACTGCATACATGTAACGACCCAAAACTGTTTTGTTCAAAATAATGGAACACACAATGAACGCGACCACCAGAATAATGATGGGAAAAGGAATGCCGAAGACATTTCCGCCTCCTATGAAATTAAAAGAATCAGACAAATTGGAGATGGGACGGCCTTTGCTCAGAATCAATGCAAGACCGCGACCAATCGTCATCGTGCCCAATGTGACAATGAACGGCGGCACCTTGCTTTTTGTAATAACAAAACCATTGAACGCTCCAAAAAATAACCCTGCACCCAAACCAGCCAGCAGCGGAACCAACAACGGATAAGTGTCCGGATGCGCGAACAAAGCGGTAGTTACGCCTGCAACAGCAACCATTGATCCCAGCGACAGGTCAATTCCGCCGGTTATGATCACAAAAGTGACTCCGAAAGCAAGCAATGCATTGATCGAAACCTGTGTTCCAATGATCATCAAATTGGGAACTGTAAAAAACCGAGGCGTGCTGAATGCGAGTGCCAGGCAAATCAATATAAAAGCCAGAAAAATGCCGTATTGACCAAAATTTTTAAATCGGGAAGCAAAAGTTGCATTCATATTGCTGCGCTACGCGACGGCGTATTTCATGATTAATTCCTGTGTCGCTTCTTCCCTGGAAAGAATCGCTGTTTGTTTTCCTTTTGATAAAACCAAAATCCGATCGCTCATTCCCAGGATTTCAGGCAGTTCGGACGAGATCATAATGATCGCAATTCCCTGATCTGCCAGACTTCGGATGAGTTTGTATATTTCAAATTTGGCCCCAACGTCCACGCCGCGGGTTGGCTCGTCCAGAATGATGACGTTGGGAGTGGCCAGTAACACTTTGCCAATGACTACTTTTTGTTGATTGCCTCCACTCAGATAAGTCACTTTCTGATTCATATCAGCGGTTTTAATGCGTAGATCGGCGATTATGCGCTCGGTGAAAGCTTTTTCAGCGGCCTTATTTACAAAAATCCCTTTCCTATGCCGGTTCATGCTGGCCAACGTGGTGTTGTCTTTGACGGACATGCCCGGAATAAAACCCAAACC
This sequence comes from Dyadobacter sp. CY326, assembly GCF_021390515.1. Classification (GTDB taxonomy): domain Bacteria; phylum Bacteroidota; class Bacteroidia; order Cytophagales; family Spirosomataceae; genus Dyadobacter. The sequence goes on along the minus strand of NZ_JAJUXI010000006.1, from coordinate 115,506 downwards.
CTTGCGATCTTCACTCACATAACCGATTCCGTTTGCAATGGCCTGACGCGGATTTTTATTTATAATCAACTGATTTTTAATGCTTATTTCGCCACCGTCCTGTTTGTCCAGACCGTAAATGACGCGCGCGATCTCCGTCCGTCCGGCGCCCATTAATCCTGCAAATCCAAGAATTTCTCCTTTATAAACTTCAAAATTGATATCAGTGAAATGATTTTTCTTGCTCAAACCTTTCACTGAAATCGCCAGCGCTCCTTTTTTGCCGTTTGATTCAGGAAACATGTGATCAATTTCACGGCCAACCATCATGGCAATCAGCGCATGCTTATCCAGATCTGCCGCGCTTTTGGTTGCAATGTATTTGCCATCGCGCAGCACCGTTATGGTGTCCGAAATCTTGAAGATCTCGTCCATTTTGTGCGAAATGTAAATGATGCTTACGCTCTTGGCTTTTAATTTTTTGATGATATTGAAAAGTGTATCAACTTCTTTATCAGAAATGGCCGACGTCGGTTCGTCCATAATGATCACTTTTGCATCATTGGAAATCGCTTTTGCAATTTCCACCATTTGCATTTGAGCAATGCTCAAATACTTCATTTTAGCTTTGGGATCAATGTTGACTCCCATTTCTTCAAGTAAAAGTGCCGCTTTCTGATCAATAACAGCATCGTCGAGCAAGTCGAACGCCCAGCCTTTTTTACCAGAAATTTCTCTTTCTCTTCCTAAAAAAATATTTTGCGCAACAGTCAGCTCGGGAATGATCAATATCTCCTGATGGATCATGGAAATGCCTCTTTTCAATGTGTCGCTCACATTGCTGTTCCGCAAAGCTTCCCCTTCAAAAATAATCTCTCCCGAATCCGGCGCGAGCAAGCCAATCAGGATTTTCATGAAAGTGGACTTTCCAGCGCCATTTTCTCCCATTAAGGCATGAACCTCTCCTCTTTGCAGCTCAAACTGAACATTATCCAGTGCTTTCACACCAGAAAATGACTTTGAGAGATTTGAAACTTTGAGGATTGATTCAATCATATTATTTATCCCCCGGTTGAAACCGGGGGGCAATTGATGCTTTTTTGGATGTTAGTTTAAATAATGAATATTCTCTTATTTAAATCAAATGACTATTGTTTTCCGAAAAAAGTTGAAAACCATCCCACACGAAAAACCCTCAAAAACAAAACATTGCCCAGGGTTTCAACCCTGGGCTTCATAATAAATGATGTAGAATAGAAGAAGTTGAACTGAATATAAATCTCAGCCTTCCCAGACAACATTAGTGTCTTTCCAGCTCTTGGAAGCTGCCGAATCCAACACAGCTTCACAAACTTTCTGAGTTTCGTAAGCATCTTTGAAAGTTGGACGACAAGGGTCGCCGGTTTGCAGACTTTCGAAAAAGTCAGCGGCCTGGTGGATGAATGAATGTTCGTAACCAATGCTCGTTCCGGGAATCCACCAACGCTTCATATAAGGCTGATCGCTGTCGGTTACCAGAATGGATCTCCAACCGCGGACGATGGATTCATCATTATGGTCAAAATATTCTAGACGGTTCAAATCATGCAGATCCCAGCGGATGGACGCGTGCTCACCATTGATTTCAAATGTATAAAGCGCCTTGTGGCCGCGCGCATAACGTGTTGATTCAAAGAGGCCTAACGAACCATTATCAAAGTGACAGTGGAAAATACAAGCATCGTCAATGCCCACTTTTTGCACTTCACCGCTTGCGGCATGCACGCGTTCTTTGATAAATGTCTCAGTTACAGCTGAAACGTCCTTAATGCCTCCGTTAATCCACATGGCTGTGTCAATGCAATGTGCGAGCAAGTCGCCCGTTACACCAGAACCGGCTGCGTCCACATCCAGGCGCCATGTTGCGGTGCCTCCTTGCGGAACATCCGGATTGATCGTCCAGTCTTGCAGGAAGTTGGCGCGATAGTGAAAAATACGACCCAATTTACCCGAATCAACGATTTGCTTTGCTAATGTTACGGCAGGAACGCGGCGATAATTATACCAGACTGTGTTTTTAACACCCGATTTTTCAATCGCATCCACCATTGTTTTTGCTTCTTCCAATGTTCTTGCCAAAGGCTTCTCGCAAAGAATCATTTTACCTGCGGCAGCGGCGGCAATCGCGATTTCGGCATGCGTATCATTGGGCGTGCAAATGTCTATTGCATCAATATCGTCACGCTCAATAATTTTTCGCCAGTCTGTTTCAATGCTTTCGTAACCCCACTGCTCAGCAAATGCACGCACTTTTTCTTCATTACGCGAGCAGACTGCCTTCAAAACAGGACGATATTCCAGCTCAGGGAAGAAGTCACCAATTCTTTTATATCCATTGGAATGCGTGCGGCCCATTAATCCGGTTCCGATCAACGCAATCCTGATCTCTTTTTTGTTTGACATATTATTGAATCCAAATCGGGTTAAACAATGGGAGAAACAACTTTATCTTCCTGATACCAGCCATGCGCCTGACGCACTTTCACCAGCGCAGCAAGGATGTCATTCCAGGTTTGCTGGTTGGTCATGACCTCATTCGGGAACATGCAGCCATCCCAGCAGATGTGACGGAATGCTTTGGTAATGTTTCCGTTTTCGTCGCGAAGCCAGTATCCGGCGTCTTTTGTAATGTCCAGTTTCCCGTTTGGATCCGTTGCCAGGCAGTGACGACCGGTTTTATCGTGCGATCCTGTTCCGTGCACGGTTCCGTCGTTTTGCGCAACGTGGAAATCGAATGTATATGGACGCAGCTCAGCAGTCATTTTTTTCAAACCTTCCTCCAAAGCGAAGCGATCGCCCCATTGGAAATCAACAGGCAAAATGCGATGTTCTGGCGCGTTATAACCCAATAAATAAAGGAATGTATGCGACATATCGGCTTGGAAACCCATATTCGGGCGATCAACAGCTTTTAGCGTGTCGAGCATTGCTTTCCAGCTGTGCATGCCACCCCAGCAAATCTCTCCCTCGGCAGCAATTTTTTCACCAAAATCAGCTGCAACGTCACAAGCTCGTCGGAATGTCTCAGCGATTTGCTTCGTATTTGCAGCCGGATCAACTGACCAAACTTCCGGTGAAGCAGCAGAATCCACACGGATCACGCCGCCCTGTCGAATGCCCAGATCGCGCAATTGCTTGCCGAAAATACACGCCTGGCGCACCTGCTCGATGAATGTATCGCGCGCTTCCTTAGTCCCCATTGCGGAGCCAGCCCATACATTGGCAACAAGGCTCCCCACTTCGAGGTTCAGGCCGCTCAACTTTTCAGCCAGTCGCTCTGCACCGCCGTCCTGGTTCATGTAAATGCCAACATGCGGATCGAAAAGGCCCAGATCAACGCCATCAAAACGCACGCCATCCACTTCCGCAGCGGCGGTTTTTTCAAGCATTGTATCAAAAGAAATAATCGGCTCCTCATCAGAACCTTTCCCCACAATCCCAGGCCAGGTGGCATTGTGAAGTTTAGGATAATTATTTTCAGGCATGGTTAAGAAGTTTAAAGTTTAAGAAGTTTATAGTTCAAGGTTTATGAGTTTAGAGTTAAAAGTTTATAAATTCTTTAAACTCATCGACTCATAAACTTTTAACTTTTACAACACCAAATCCGGATTGCCCGGACCGAAATGTTTCAGAATTACAATAGGATCTGTTTTGGAAGGATTGCTGATCACAACGCCTTCTGTTGCAGCTTTTTCGCTTACAAAAAATTCATCATTAGTCAGTTGTCCGTAGCGGATCAATGCTGGTGTTTCAATGTCCCAAACACCAAATTTGCCGTGGCCTTGCATCACAATAATTCCGTAAGCCGCTGCATCTTTAATCGTTACAGTTTGACCAGGGAAAACAGTCAGTTCTTTTGCGCTGAATGCTTCATTAAGATAGCAAACCCATTTTTCACTATAACCTGCTGCTTCCATTTCGGCATCGTCACGAACAGACTTTGGACGCATGAAGCGGGTTTCCAGCATGTTAGGATCTGTATTCAGTTCCCAATCGATCACTTCCATCAATTGGTCATAATCGCCTTTGCGGTCTTCGGGTGTTCCGTTCCAAAGCAACTCTTCTGGAACAATTGCTTCATTCACAAGCGATTGATACATTGCAAAAACATCAGAAGCCTTTTGCGGCTCATATGTGCAAAGGCTTCCCGGGGCGTGCAGCATCCCAGGAGGAACGTCCCAGCCAGTTCCGGGTTCAAGGCGGAATGCGGATGAGTAATTCGTGATCTTGTTATCGCCTTTATTGAAATTCATCAGACATTCCTTGATCTGCTCCTTAGTCGTTCCCGGTGTAATGCCGAAGAATGTGTAAGGGAAATCACCGCCGTGGTTATTCAATTGCGGAGGGAAATAATATGCCTCAGGCTTGCCGTTCTGGCCGATTAATGCAGCATGTTCGTCGTTATGGTGAATGTGGTGAGGCAATGGGCCCATGTTGTCAAAAAACTTAGAATACATTGGCCAGCTTTGATATTCATTCCACAGCCGGTCACCGATCAATTCACCTTTCAGCTCGTCGACTGCATCTTTGAGCAAAATCTGCTGCTCGCCATTTCCATCATCATAAACAACGGCACTTAATCCCTCATTTTCACCGGTCAAGGGGCCATTTTTTGCAGGTGTTGTGGATGATAACCAACGCTCGTCGATCCCACCACGCACGCCACCCAGCACATAATAATCGTCCGGATGTAATTTTATCCTGCGGCCGGGAACGCAAAATGAACGCGGCACCCATGTCGGCGCCAAACGCAAAATCCCTTTACCCTGCTCTAATGCCTTTTCAGCTATACTCGAAAGTCCCATTGTTGTGTTGAAAAAATTGGTTTAGTAAATTATTGTTTCTGCTTAGACTTCCCTAGTATCAAGATGGGTCGCTCAGACTTGCTAAGTCTTAAAGACTTAGCAAGTATTCATTATAAAAAGTATTCGTTAATCGCTTCCTTATCAGTCATGATATTCAATTCCAAATCATAAACCTTCGTCTCTTCCGGCTCAATAAAAATCAAGGTTTTATCCTCTCTCGCCTTGGCCTGACCGTTCAATGGATGCGTGCTGGGTTCCAGGCCGGTAACGTATTCGCCTTTGCCCCAATGTTGCCAGTTCGCCATCCAGGGAAGTTGTTCTTTCTTGAATTTAAGTCCGACAGCCATGCCGATTTTCTCATTATGAAGTCCGCAAACGCTGTCGCCGAAAATATCCGCCTCAATGTCAACCAAAGCCACTTCTTCGCCGCTTCCCAAATGGTCGTCCAGTGGCGCGGGGCATTTTTTAAAATCGTTTCCTTCTTTGAAAATCTTTGCATTTGCTTCACCGTGCCTTGGGTGCCATTTGCCCCGCCAAAGAATGTCAGTGCCTTCTTCAGCCAGTGGCCAGCCGAAGTTGAAATGATACAAAAGCATGTGCGGCGAAGGCGTGTTGCCCTTATTCGTTACTTCGTCGTGAATGCGAAGGCCGGGTTGTCCCAATGTGGCTGAAATGGTTCTTCTGAGTTCCAGACTGGGCCCGAATGGTTTTGTTTCCCTGATTATGCCCGTAATGCTCATTTCCAGCTTACCCGCTCTCGGGTCCGGCTGAATGATGGACACGATCTCTGCCGGCGAATTACTGATCAATCCGTGCAAACCTCTGTCCCCGAAACTGTCCGACTCAGGTCCGCCGACGTGCGTCAGTCCGCAGGTTGTGAGCAATCCACCGCCAAATGTTCTTAACCAGTCAATGCCTTTATCTGAAAATGGTTGCGGATAAGTAATGCCGCCGTGACTGAGCCAGGCCAGACTATGCTGATTATAAAACGCATCTGCAATGTCCATCGCTCTATCAATCACCACTTTGAAGCGAAATCCAGCTCCTGTGTTAATCCAGGCGATCCGCGTGCCTCTTCCGGCGCCGTTGTCCAGAACAGACGTTTCAATGCCTCCGATCTGCAAGTGATTGGACACCTTATCCCGCCAGTCCTGATTTATATGCTCCGCACTTTCCATGTTTTTACTTAGGTCAATTCAAAAATAAAAAAGGCTTAAACCACCTTTCTTTAATGTGTTTTCGACAAAAAATCCCTCACCCTCAGGTTGAAATCATCTGTATTTTCAAAATGAAATGCGTGTCCCAATTTTTCGTAAAGAAACAATTCAGCATTGGGAATGCCATTTGCGACTTCTTCCGCCATCCAAACTGGTGTGAAAATGTCCTCCCGGCCTCCTATCACCAATGTTGGCTTATCAATTTGACCCAAATGCGGCAATGCGTTGTGATTGATGCAGGCCGCGGCCTGGCCTTCGAGTCCGTGCAGCGGTTGCGGATGCGGATTTACAGCATCCTGCTTCCTGCCCAATTCAAGCTCTTCAAGCTTCAACGGGTTATCCCAGGAAGATTTTGAAAAGATCAATAATTGAATGTATAAACTGAACTCCTCCGGCCGGAAACGGGCTTTGCTGTTCATAATGTGCTGAAACAATCCTTTTGCATAATTGTCGCAGCGCGCCCAGGGGCACATTAACACCAGTGATTTCACTTTTTTCGGATGCCTGATCGCGAGCTGCTGCGCAATGGTGCTGCCCATGGAACAGCCTACGACCTGCACATTTTCCAGTCCGAGCGAATCGAGCAGGCCAGCGTAATCATCGGCCATTTGCTCGCTTGAATAAGGTCCGGCTGGTTTGTCGGTTTGCCCTACGCCGCGGTTATCCCCGATTATGCAACGAAAATGATGTTTCCAATCAGCCACATGCACATTCCAGACTGCTCCGGGCGCCGTGATGCCCATGATCAGCAAAAGCGGCTCGCCCGAGCCCCTTTCTTCGTAATACATGTTGATTCCGTTGGTTTTGATTGTTGGCATACGTGGAATGGTACAGGGAGCCCTCTGGGGCCTAAAACCAATTAAAATGTTTGTTGCTAGAAACAGGGAGTCCCACTGGGGCTTATTTTAACGCTGGGATCAGGTCGTTTTGAATCCAGTTGCCATCGTGGGTTGTTACGAAGTCTGGATCTTCCAAAGCTTCTTTTCCCTCATCTTCACAAATGATCCAGCCGCTATAACTAATGTCTTTCAACCATTGTGTCACGCCCAGAAGATCAACTTTTCCTTTGCCCATTAATGTAAATTCAGGATTTCCGTCCCAATCCTTATAATGCACGTGGTTGATGAGCGATTGATATTCCTTCATTTTCGACAACGGGTCCATATCGCCATTGATAATGTGACCCACATCCGGCGTCCAGCCCGTAACCGTCGAATCCAGCGATTCCAGCACGATTTTGTAATCTTCGGCTGTGCGGATAATGGATGTGTGCGGTGAATTGGGATGGTAACTGCATGTGACACCTTTATCCGCCGCGCGTCTTGAAACGGTGTTTACAATGTTGACAAGTCGCTTTTGACGTTCCGCAAGATCATGGCGACCAGTGGGGATCTGGACTGTGTTCAGAACCGCGCCTGGAAAGCGTTGCAAAACTTGGATCGCGTGGTCGGCAACTTCACGTTCACGCTCGGTTTCTTCTGCCTCGTTCCAATCCAATGCGAGTGCCAATGCTGCCAGTTCAATGCCTTGTTCCTGCAATTTTGCTTCGAGTTTGTCTGGATCTATCAAATCGCCCATCCAGGTAAAAATGGGTTGAATTCCGGTAAAACCGGCTTTTGCGATGACTTCAATCATATGCCCCAGCCGGCCCTGATGCGTTTGCCCGTTGTTGCTCATAAACCAGGTGTAAACCTCTGACCCGAAGCGAAATGGAAGTGTTTGAGACATTAAAATATTTTTTAATTATTGATCAAAACAAAAATTATTTGGCTTTCTTTTTGACAACTTCACCCGGCATAATGAGCGAATCCCAGCCTGCCAGATCGGAAGGTTTAACATTGGCCTTATAACCGCTAAAATTGAATGTTGTAGGTTTGTAAGGGCCCACAAAAGCAATGTTATTGTCAGGCTTAGTGTCCTTTTCCATGCCCAAGGCCCAGAATGTGGCATTGAGCACCATCCGGCGAAAGCCTTCATTTAATAAATCCTCGGACGCGCCGTGTGTAGTTGTGAAGGAGCGCCCTTTTTTGCCATTTTCAACCTGATAATCCTTGATCCAGGCAACGGGCAGCAATTCTTTTGTTTTATCGGGCTCAGAAGAGGCCGTCATGCCGTTCAAAACCTGGCCTCTGGCAAGCACAGTTCCCTTAGGCTCAGCCGTGTAACCACCCGACTGCACCCACATATCTTTCACACCACGCATGATTGGATGCGCTTCCTGCGATTTTTCAATAATGATTTTGGAAGACTGCTTGTGATTTGTCCCGTAATGAGAAACCCACGTTTCGCCCAGCACATATTCGCCGAAGCCATCCTTCCAGTTGGTTTTGTCGCCTTTGTAATCCCAGCCGTAATGTGCCCATTTGGGATTCTTTTTTGTGTCAAAAGCGTGGGTGGAAGTGCGGAAAGCGACGACCGGCCCGCCGCGTTTGATGTAATCGTCAATGTGCTGCATTTCCGCGTCGGGGAAGCTGGCGAAGCGCATGAACATAACCAGCAGATCGGCTTTGTCTAGGACATCCAAGCCCTTAATGTCAGAGCCGCCCGGGAAAATGTTGCCCGCGGAATCGAGTGCGTATACGACGGTGCAAGTAAAACCATAAGTTTTTGCCAGAATTCTTGCCAATGCGGGCAGCGACTCTTCGCCTCTATATTCGTGGTCTGTGGCAATGAAAACAATGTTCTTGCCTGCTCCCGGACCTTTATCGCCTTTATAAACGACACGATATTTGTCGGCGTCGAAACCCTGCGCTTTTGCATTGATGGTTTTGAAGCTGAAAACAAATGCAACAATACTGATCAGCAATAATTTAAAGACTTTATGCATGGTTCAGGAATCTTTTGTTGGGATCAAAGGCCGTGTTTCAGGCTCATTTCGCGGATAAACTTGTAACCATTTTCGGCCATGTCCCAAGGGTCTGAAAACTCCCGCCAAACCCCGATTGCATTGGCAAAATCCGGATCATTCCTTGAAAACGCTTCAATCGTAAGCCAACCCTGATATTTGATTGCGGCCAATGATGAAAAAGCATCGTCCCAAAGCACTTGTCCGTCACCGGGTGTTCCGCGATCGTTTTCGCTGATGTGCACATGAGCTAAAACGGGTGCAATGGTTTGGAGCGCCGTGGAATATTTTTTCTCTTCAATGTTGGAATGATGCGTGTCGAACATGGCGCGCACATTGGGATGATCGGCTGCTTTTACGAGTTTGAGCAATTGCTCCATCGTGTTGCATAAGTAACATTCAAAACGATTGAGCGCCTCTAATGCGAATGTAATGTTGGCTTGTGCTGCATAATCTGCGGCTGCGTGCAAAACTTCTCCCGCCAATGCATATTCCTGATCCAATGCGGGCCGATTAACAAAAACTGTGTGCGCCGAATGGAATGGGCCACAAATCACTTTTGCATTGAGATCATGCGCCCGGTCCACTGCCCATTTGATCTTATCCAAAGCCTTTTGCCGTATCTCCGCCGACTCGCTCACCGGATTTTCATTTGCGCCGACCGTTACCACAGCCGTCGTTTCGAGCCCGAGATCTTTGGTATAATTTCCAACGCGCTGATAAGCAGCCGATTCCTGAGGGCCTAAATAAAATTCCGCTCCGTCATAACCGATCCCCTTTAATCGATCAAGGATTGGAAAAAGGTCGTCAGAAACCGCCGCCGTCCAGGCAAGCACATTAAATCCTATTTTATTCATTTCACTAAAATTCGTTGCTGCCTGCTGTCGGCAATCGTATTATTGTTTGATTCTCAAATCTTTATATTCCACTTTCATTGGTGGGCCAACGTGAACCTGCACGCCTAACAATCCGCTCTTCTTGCCATTAACTGTATCATTATCAGTCACATCACTCATCAATACACCATTAATGTAATGTTGCAGGCGATTTCCTTTGGCAACAATGTGAAACTCATTCCAATCTTCGCTCTTAATCAACGTTTTCAGCGAATCAGAGCTTCCTAATGAGCCCGTCACTTCCAAACTCGTCCAGGCATTGCCTTTTACTCCCGCGCGAACGGCCTCTGGTGTATTTTCTCCTGTGTAAGGCTTAATTGTCGTTTTTTGACCGCGATATGCGAGCGTTGTTCTTTTGCGCTCTTCATAATTTTGGCCTGTATAATTGTTTTTTCCGTCAATGTCGGCCTGGTAACCTTTCAATGCAAATGGAACGTCCGTCAACTGCTCGCTTCTGTAATTAACACCTGAATTACCGGCTGTTGCGATCTTAACAGAACCTTTCAGTTCAAAGTCTGCGGGCTCGCCGCCTTTCCAAATGATGAAAGAGTTTGTTTTCAAAAGGGTTTCCGGGGTGATTTCTCCTACAAGATTTCCATTTTCAACTCTCCAGTATTTCGGATCGCCGTCCCATCCCTTCAATGTTTTACCATCAAAAATGGAAACGAACCCTTTTTCTTTCTTTTGCGCCACGCATGAAATCTGGCTTCCAATGGTCATTAAAACGGCCAGCATAAGTCCGGCGCTGATAAATCTGGAATTCATTTGGATTGTATTTATTGGTTTAGTGACTTCTTGAAATTGGGCTTCCCTTACAACAACGGGAATTTTTTTGATAACTACTCTTAAAAAAGCAGAAATTAATATCCAAAAATTCCTAAAAATATCCGGGCGACTGTCCTGTACTAACCTGCCTGAACAAGACTTTCCACGTTTTCGAAAATCTGGAAAGTCTGCATTGCGCACAAAAAAAGGCGGGAAAGCCTAAGCTTCCCCGCCACATCACAACCAACTTCACTCACCAACTTCACATAACTCAATTATTAAGGCATTAAAACTTTGTCAATTACATGGATGACGCCGTTAGATTGATACACGTCTGCGATGGTTACTTTTCCTTTGTTACCTTTCGCATCTGTAACGATCAGGTCTTTTCCGTCCATCGAAAAAGTAAGCTCAGCTCCCTGAACCGTTTTTGCCATTGCTTTGCCTTTTCCGTCTTTAATCATTTTCGCAACTGATTTGGAATCAACTTTTCCAGGGATAACGTGGTAAGTCAAAACCGAAGTCAATGTGCTTTTGTTTTCTGGTTTCAGCAAGTTGTCAACCGTTCCTGCTGGAAGCGCGTCGAATGCTGCATTAACCGGTGCAAACACAGTGAAAGGGCCGGTGCCAGACAATGTTTCAACCAATCCCGCAGCTTTTACAGCTGCAACCAATGTTGTGTGATCTTTGGAATTGACAGCGTTTTCAATGATGTTTTTGGAAGGATACATTGGTGCTCCACCCACTGTTACTGTTTTTTCTTGCGCAAATGCACTGAAGGCAGTCATCAAAGCCACTGCCAAAAAGCTTGTAATTTTCATTGACGTTTTCATAGGTAATAAGTTTGTTTTTTAATACCAGATATACGCCTTTGAAATTCTGATGGATCGATGATGCTGGAAATTTTATTGTCTTTTTTGTCTTTTTTGGCTAGCGCGAAGCTTCGCTTCGTGATTTTTATTTTCAGGCCTCCGGCCGGTTTTCGGAGGTTGGTCGGCCGGAGGCCTGCGAATAGTGGGTACGAAGCTGGGGCTTCGCACCATCCGCACCAGCACATCACGGGAGTGGGTCGCCGGGGGTTTTCTTGGCGGGGTCGTAGATGGCAACGCCTACGCGCGAGTCGGCGCAGCCGTAATAGAGGAGCCATTTTTTCTTGTAATAGACCATTCCTTCAAGAAAGACGGTTCCTGCAACATATTGACCGCTTTTTTCAAACGATTCCATCGGCCGGAAGAACGGAACATCGAGTCTGGCGAGCACTTTCGAAGGATCATTTTTATCAAATAAAACCTGACCTGCGCAGTAACTATTGGGTGTAAACCGCTTGTCACCGTCCTCGCCCTTGTCATTTTTACCATTATATAAAAGGACGATTCCCTTGTCCGTAACGATGGCTGGCGGGCCGCATTCTGTTAAATTACTGTCGAAAAAGCCTTTTCTTGGCGAGATCAGATTGACCAGGTTTTCATTTTTATCAACAACCGGCGTCCAGTTAATGAGGTCTGTGGATGAAGCCAGATTTACATTCGCTTCGCCGAAATAAAGCCAGTATTTGCCATTGATTTTCGCGATAACCTGCTTGTCGCCAACGAGTTTTGTGATTAGAGAGCCGGATTTCGACCAGATTTCATTGAACTTGCCATTGAATGCTTTGGTGAATGCCGGGCCATGTTTTTCCCATTTTAACAAATCCTTCGAAGTTGCGATGCCCAGCCGTGCTTTGTCTTGATTCCATTGTGTGTAAATGATCACATATAATCCTTCTTCAGTGACCGCAACGCGCGGATCTTCGCACCCGCCCGGCCATTCCATTGCTTTCTGGTTGTCTTCTGCCGGGAATAAAACGGGTTCTTTACGCCTTTTAAATGTGATTCCATCCTCACTTTCGGCATAACCAATGCGGGAAGTGCGTTTTCCAATGGCCCGGCCGGCCTTGTCTTCGGCACGGTAAAGCACCACGATCTTTCCGTCCTTAATGGTTGCAGCAGGGTTAAAAGTGTCATTGGATTCCCAATCGATCTGCCTCTTATTCATTGGACAAAAAAATGTGGAAGTGGAGTCAGGGGAAATGACGGGATTTACGCCGGCGGGACGCTGGAAACCTCCGAATGTCCATTCTGGAAGTTTGTTTTCCTGCTGCGCAAATGCATTTCCTGAAAATAAGGTGAGGCTTATGGCCAGCACAGAAAATATTTTTTTCATAAACAAAATGAAATTAAAAAATCCGACTCGAACGAATCGAGCCGGATTATACAAACTTTTCTTAAAATTACCTTATCTTATTTGTTGGCTACAAGGTTCACATCCAATGTGAAATCATTGTCAATTGCCTTATCTCCAAGGTTTTCAAAGAAATTGGCCGAACGGAATTTGATGTCATATTTCGTGCGATCAACTGTTACTTTGGCATTGGCAGTCACTTTCTTCGCATCTGCTTTTACTGTTGCCGGGAATTTCACATCCTGTGTGATGCCTTTGATTGTCAATTTACCTGCAACATCGTAAGCGTCGCCGCCTTTTGGTGTAACCGAAGTGATAACAAGCTTAGCCTGAGGATGTTTTTCTACTGAAAAGAAGTCATCACTTTTCAAGTGACCAGTCAGTTTGCCATTCATATCTTTGTCGGTTACATCCGTAACCACAAGCGATTTTACATCAGCAACGAATGTTCCGCCTTTCAATTTGTCGCCATCGACGATCAATGAACCACTTTCAACGGGCACCGAACCTGCGTGTGTGCCAGTTACTTTTTTCGCGCCCCATGTTATTGTGCTGCTTTTTGCGTCCACTGCGAGGGTTTTGTCTGCAGCTTTTTTATCAGGACCGCCAGCGATTGCAGCAGCATTGAACAGCACACCTGCAAAAAGGAAAACAAACATCTTTTTCATAGTCATTCGATTGTTATTGTTAAATTGATTTGAAAGATAAGAAGATATAATTAAATTTTATTCAGCTAGTTTAACACCACTCAGACCTTCCAATATCGCCTTTCCCTCTTTCCAATCCGCCAATCCTGAGACTGCATTGATATGACCTTTCTTTCCAATATTTACAAATTCACTGCCCCAATCCTCAGCAAAAGTCTTTGATCTGCTTATGGTTGCGTATATATCATTGGTGCTCGCTACTACGACTGTTTTAAATGCAAAAGGTTTAATGGGGATGGGCGTAAACCCGATCACAAAATTTAAACGCCTGGACATTTCTGCATCTGCCGGCGCCACAAGCAATGCGCCCTTAATGTGATCCGACGCATGACTGGCAGCCCAATGTGCAATGGTCATGCATCCGAGGCTATGACCTACCAACACCGTCGGCCCGGTCAATGCATTGATCTGCTTTTCCAATTGCCCGACCCAATCCTCCTTCACCGGCCAGTCCCAATTCTCCTGCTGCACTCTGCTGAAAAGATGCGGATATTGCTGCTCCCAGATGGTTTGCCAGTGCTGCGGCCCTGAACTGGCCAAGCCAGGAACGGTTATAAACTGCATATGCCTCTTTATTTGGTAAACAAACTATATTTTATCCTTCACGCAGCGAAATCCTAAGTTGTTGCTGCCGCTTGTGACTTCGCCCTTTCCGCGGCTTCCTGCCTTATAGCGAATGCAATAATCGTCACTGCAAAGGAAAGAACCGCCCCGTTGTACGCGTTTCACTGCACCCGGCTCTTCTGGATCGTAACTGTCAGATGGGCCTTTTGGATTATCCTTTGGGCTTTTTTGGTAATAATCTGGTCTGTAAAGATCTTCGCACCATTCCCACACATTGCCATCCATATCATACAAGCCGTAAGGATTGGCAGGAAATGTCTGCACAGGGGCGGCGGCCTGAAACCCATCTTCAATGGTGTTTTTATCCGGAAAGCTGCCCTGATAAATGTTTGCAACCCACTTGTTCCCAGGCTTTAATTGATCGCCCCAATAATAAGTGTGATTGCCTCTTCCGGCTTGCGCGGCATATTCCCATTCTGCCTCGGTTGGCAATCGCTTGCCAGCCCATTTTGCATAAGCGGCCGCATCTTCATAGGAAACATGCGTCACAGGAAAGTTTTCACGTCCTTTAATAGAAGAAGACGGTCCTTCGGGATGAGCCCAGCTGGCGCCCGGAACGTAATTCCACCATTGCAATGGATTGTCAAGTGAAACCTGTGTTTTGGTTGGTGTAAAAACGGCTGAACCCGGCACCAGTTTGTCGGCAGGAACACCCGGATAATCGGCTGGATTCAAGGGCCGTTCTGCGATTGTCTTATAGCCTGTCGCCTTTACAAATGCTGCATATTCTGCATTCGTAACTTCGTGTTTATCCATATAAAAACCGTTGACAGAAACTTCATGCATGGGGCGCGAGTCTGGAAATTCATCAGCGCCCATCAGAAATTTACCACCGCCAATCCACGCCATTCCGGTTGTATTGCCTTTTCCTTCTGTCACGTAACTCGCATTCTTGATCGCTGCTGCGCGCGACGGCATCCCGTCGGCAATGCAATGCGCAAGGCTGTCGGCTTTTCTTTCTTCGGCCGTCTGCTTTTTTTCACAACCTGTCGTCGACAGAATTGCTATGCCTAGTAAAAAACTTATTTTAATTGTTTTAACAAAATTCATAACCTGATTATTAAACCCGAGCAAATTGGGTCGTTTTGATTTTAAAAACATCCTTTAATGCTTGTTTCGCAGCATGATAGCCGCACATGCCATGCACGCCTCCTCCCGGGGGTGTGGATGACGAACACAAGTAAACGCCCTCTGCCGAAGTGCGGTAAGGTGAAAACTGCAATGTTGGCCTTGAATAAAGTTGAAAAATATCCTGGATGCCACCGTTGATATCCCCGCCAACGTAATTCGGGTTGTAAGCCTCGATTTGAACCGTGTTCATCACATGCTTTCCTTTGATAACGTCTTTAAACCCTGGCGCAAAACGCTCAACCTGATTTTCGATTATGTCCGTCATATCTTTCGTCGAACCATTCGGGACGTGGCAATAGGCCCAGGCTGCTTGCTTCCCCGCGGGCACACGAGACGGATCGAACAGGCTTTGCTGCGCCAAAAGCACAAATGGTTTTTCTATATGCTTGCCATTTGAAAGGCTCTTTTCACTGTAAGCAATTTCCTCGAATGTATTTCCCAAATGCACAGTTCCTGCTTTTTTGCAAGCCTCGGCCTTGAAAGGAATCGGCTCTTCCAATGCCCAATCAATTTTGAAAACGCCCATTCCATAACGGAATCTTTCAAGCCTTTTGCGGTGAGATGCGCTTAACTTTTCACCGGCAATGCTTAACAATTGTTTGGGCGTCACATCAAGCAAAACAACCTTTGAAGCCGGAAGCTCATCCAGCGATTTTACTTCAAAATCTGTTTCAACTTCCCCGCCTATTGTTTTAAAATAATCCGTCAATGCATTGGCCACGGACTGACTGCCTCCTTTTGGAATAGGCCAGCCTTTCAAATGCGCGGCTGCCATGAGCATAATTCCGAATGCAGATGTTGCAACATTCTGCAATGGTTGAATCGCATGCGCCGCCATTCCTGCCCAAAGGCCTCTTGCTTCCTTTGTTTTAAAAAACTTTCGCGTCCAGCTGGCCGGTGGAAGCGCTTTTATTCCAAATGCTGCCAGATCGACCGGATGCTTTGGCCATTCCAGCGGCCCGAGCAAATCCGGCAGCAAGCCCGGGAGATCTTCGACGAGCGGCTGCATAAAATCGAGATAAGCGCCTTTATCAATTCCTAAACCATCTGCTGTCTCCGCCAACGACTGGTGCAAAACGGCCGCATTGCCATCGTCAAATGGATGCGCTGCGGCATATTCCGGCTGGATCATTTCTAATCCAAAATCCTTCAATGGCACACTTTTAAAAAACGGCGAAAGCATTGCCATCGGGTGGATCGCCGAACAAACATCATGCACAAAACCGGGAAGCGTAAGCTCGGCAGAACGCATTCCGCCGCCAATGGTCGGCTTTGCTTCCACCACCAGAACCGACAGCCCGGCGCGCTGCAAGGTGATCGCTCCTGCCAGTCCATTCGGACCAGAACCCACCACGACTGCATCATATTCTACTTTTCGCACAACCCGATCATTAAATATTTTTGGCTCCCGCGAGAAGTTTCAGCGCTTCGTCATCCTTGTAATCCTGCATCAGCACCTTCAATTTTGCTTTCAAATCGGCTATAATCTTTTCTGTTCCGGGCTTTCCGTAAATGTTGGCGCCTTCCGTTGGGTCTTTTTCTAAATCATATAATTCCCAGGAATCTGCTCCCCCGTAGAAATAAGCGAGCTTATAGCGACTGGTGCGTAACCCGAAATGCGGAAAAACGTGGTGCGGCTCGGGGAATTCGTAATAATGATAATAGGCTTCCTTGCGCCAGGGCACTTTTGCTGTTTGCGAATCCTTTAATAATGGTAAAAATGATTTGCCCTGCACATCAGTCGGCACTTTCGCGCCGGCAAGATCAAGCACTGTGGGCGCCCAGTCAATGTTTACAACGAGATCGTCAACTTTTTTTCCTGGCTTGATCACGCCTGGATAGCGGATCACAAATGGCGTTTTTAATGATTCCTCATAAATGAAACGCTTATCAAACCAGCCGTGCTCACCCAGATAAAATCCCTGGTCAGATGCATAAATAACGACCGTATTTTTAGCCAATCCTGATTTGTCCAGATAGTCAAGCAACTTGCCAATGTTACGGTCTAGCGAATTGGCAACTGAATAATAATCACGTAGATAACGCTGATATTTCCATTCGGTCAATGCTTTGCCAGTCAGCTTTTTGTCAGCTAACTCCTTGCTGATCTTGTTGTAATATGCCGTGAAAACTTTCTTTTGCTCGGGGTTGAAGCGGTTATATGCAAAGTCTTTTTCGTAATCGACATCCACCTTTAAATCCTGCTTCAACCGCATTGTTTTTTCAATGCTCATATCCTGCTGCAATGCTGCCGTACGACCCTTATAATCGTCATAAAAGTTGGCAGGCAATGGAAATGTTACATCGTCATAAGCACCAAGATCCTGCAAATCCGGAAGCCACTCGCGGTGGGTAGCTTTATGCCCGACTATGAGGAAAAATGGCTTGGAAGTTTCCCGTTTTTCGAGCCAGTCCACCGAAAACTTAGTGATGAGGTCAGAAACGTAACCTGTATATTTTGTTGTATCATTCGGCTGGCCTACGAATTCAGGATTGTAATATTGACCTTGTCCTGGCAACACGTTCCAATAATCAAATCCTGCCGGAAGGCTGTTCAAATGCATTTTACCGATCCAGGCCGTTTGATAACCGCTTTGCTGCAATGTCTTTGAAAGCAATGTCTGATTGGTGTCGAATTTTGTCCGGTCGTTGCGTTTGTAGCCATTCATATGGCTGTATTTTCCGGTTAGTAATGTTGCCCGGCTTGGGCCGCATATCGAATTGGTTACCAAATTATTAGTTAGCAACGCCCCTTCTCGCGCAATGCGGTCAATGTTGGGTGTTTTGGCAATTTTGTTTCCATAAGCGCCAATTCCCTGATATGCATGATCGTCCGAAAAGATGAAAATAATGTTTGGCCGACTTTGCGTTTGCGCAATAACACTGCTGCTGATTGCCATCAGCGCCAATAAAAATGAAAATTTAGAAATGTGGGTTAAGGCAAACTTGTAACGCATTTTCATTTACTCTATATAATTGGTAGACAAAATAAGCTATCAGAAAAGTATTTAACAAATGTTTGTCAGAAATACTTCTCGTGAACGAGGGGAAACAGCTCCTGCATCACAAATTCAGGATTTCTTTTTGTTTTCCAATGGTATAAAAACAAAAAAGCCGGAACGCTATGTGCGTTCCGGCCTATATACAAAGCGGTTAAGCTTATTTCAATTTATCTTTCAATGTCTGAGCCATTTCCAGATGGTGCTTCAAGGCAGGCACTTTTCCAGCTGCCCATGATTTCACCTCTCCGTCTTTCGCATCGCTCGCAGCTTCCTCGAATTCACTTATATCTTCCTTATGATCATCGACCATGAAAGCAATGTAATCTTTATCGAACTCTGCGCCTTTTTTCTTAGACAATTCTTCTACTTTCTTCGTCTTGTCATCACTTAGTGACATCGGCAAAGTAATATTTTTTGTTTGCGCCAATGCTTTCAGTTCTTCGTTTGCTTTGCCATGTTCAGTGACCATTGTTGCACCAAATTTCTTCACATCAGCGCTTGCAGCGTTTGTTTGGGCCAATTCGCCAAGCTGAACTTCCAACATTCCACCATCAGCAGCCGCTACGGCAAATTCAGAGTCATCTTCAAGCTTCGTGTCGTCTAATTTGGCATCATTTTGCTCTTCTGCCACCTCTTTACTGTCTTCTGCCTTATTACTGTTGCAAGCTGAGAATGTTAGCATGGCTGCTACAAGCAAACCACTTAATGTTATCTTTTTCATAATAGTTTTCAATTTTTCGTGATGATTTGATATTTACAGAACAAAAACTGTGCCATGCCCGGTGTAATCGGACGATATATCTTCATTTATAAAAGTTTGTATTATTTTTGCATAATGGGTTGGAAATGGCGTTTCAATATTTCTTTCTTAAATACTATAAGTTTAACCTGCTGACCTTCCTCCGTCAGCAAAAGAATATTGATGACCCACGACAAACAACTCCGGATTCTTCTGGCGGACGACGACGAAGATGATGCTTATCTTTTCCAGGAAGCACTTGACCAGATTCCGGCTCAAATACAGCTTATTGTGGCCGAGAACGGCATGCGGCTCATGGAAATTCTTAAAAGCGGCAACTTCAAGCCAGACCTCATTTTTTTGGATATGAACATGCCCATTAAGAATGGTCTGGAATGTCTAGCAGAAATCAAGCAGCTGGAAGCCTTTAAGGATATTAAAGTAATTATTCTTTCAACTTCCATTGCGCAACATTTATTAGATTCGGCCTATGCGGGCGGTGCGCATTTGTATATTCAAAAACCTACAAGCTTCGCCGCGCTGATTGATATACTCAGGAGATGTCTTGCTACGGAGTCAGCGAACGAACCGTTGCTGGGAATGGAACAATTTTTGATACCCAATTAACTTTTAGTGATTTCATATACCGTCTATGAGTGAAGTGCGCAGTGTTCATTCCGGTCCGGAGTTTTTTGTTCAGAATTTAAGAAAGCAAACAGCAGCCAGCCATCAAAAATTAGAAGATAATCATCTTTCGAAAGCAATTCTTGAGGCCAATGTCACCCTGGCGGATTATCAAACTTATCTGTCCGCATTGTATGGCGTGACGCTCGGCTGCGAAAAGTGCGTATTCCCTTTGATTCAGAATGTTATTCCTGATTTGAACCAGCGCTTCCGGTCACAGCTGATTGCCAATGACCTGCGTGCCACGGGCTTTCCCCAAACGCAGATCGACGCATTGCCCGTTTATACTTTCACGTTACCGAATGTTGCTGAGGCGATGGGTGCCATGTATGTTTTGGAGGGTTCTACGCTCGGCGGGCGCATGTTGTTCAAGCACATTAACAAAACATTGGGGCTTACGGAAAATAATGGCGCTTCCTACTTTTGGGGATATGGTGAGCAAACCGGCCCGATGTGGAAATTATTTGTAACTGCTTTTACACAATTCGCATTGGAAACGGAGCAAAGCGCAGCAATCATTGACAGCGCCATTCACACATTCACGATCATAGACAAATGGCTTGATGAAGCGGAAAATGAAAAGTAACAAATGAATATCAAGAACATAGTCAATCGCGATCTTGTCAACCTGACCAATTGCGAAAGTGAACCCATTCACATTCCAGGAAGCATTCAACCGCATGGCTTTTTGCTGGGCGTTAATAAACAGACCTATATTATTGAGTTTTGCAGTGAAAACAGCGTCGATTATATTCATTTAGCTGCCGATGCAATTTTGGGGAAATCATTATCAGCCATTTTCCCAACACTTCAACCGGAGGAATTTGATAAATATGCTTCCGCAGCGTTTATCGACACAGCCAGACCATTCGTTTTTTCGATGGACGACGTTTTCTATAACACGACTGTCCACCTCAGCAACGAAACATTAATCCTTGAATTTGAGCCGTTTCCGGACGGGAATGTGAATTTGCCCAATCTCTATAATCAGACAAGAACATTCATGTCAATGATGGAGAGAACAACTTATTTGCCTGAGTTATGCCAGGAAATCGCGAATGAAACGCGCGCCGTGACGGGTTATGATCGGGTTATGATTTACAAATTCGACCCGGACTATAACGGTGAAGTCATCGCTGAAAGCAAGCGTGCAGATTTACAACCATTTGAAGGACAAAAATATCCGCACACCGACATTCCCGCTCAGGCGCGCGAGCTTTATATCCGCAATTCGCTGCGCATGATCGCCGATATCAATTACAAGCCGGTTCCTTTGCTCACATTGGATGCGCCTGATAAAAGCAATCAATCGCTCGATCTGAGTTTGTCCATTTTGCGGAGCGTATCGCCTATCCACATTGAATATTTGAAAAACATGGGTGTCGGTGCCACGCTGACGATCTCATTATTGCAAAATCAAAAACTCTGGGGATTGATCGCCTGCCATCATCATTCTCCCAAAATATTGCCGCATTACACCCGGCTTTCCGCTTTGTTGCAAGGTCATTTTTTAACCTCTCAAATCTCAGTTAGGGAAGCTGCGGAAGAGTTTGAAGTGAGCCAGTTGGTCGACAAATCACTGGCTGCTTTGCTTGCTAAACTTTACGAAAGCGAAAAATCCAAAGATTATTATAAGTCGGAATTGCTGCTTACCGTGGCAAATGCCACCGGAGCTGCGATTTTTCAGAACGGAGCGCTTTACAAAAACGGCGTTACACCGGCTGACGAGGAATTAACCTCTCTGTTTCATTTTCTTGCCCAAAATTATAAAAAACAAGGCCTTGTGACTGATCGCCTACGTGAAATTTATCCGCAAGGAAGTGCGATTTCACATCAGGCGGCGGGGATCATTTATCATCCGCTTTCGTCCGGAAGTCCCGACGGGATTGTGTGGATGCGCAAGGAAAAAGTCGAGACTATCAATTGGGCTGGCAATCCGGATAAGGCAATGCTGCCTAATGAGGACGGCCTGAGGCTTTCGCCGAGAAAATCATTTGAGCGCTGGAAGGAAATTTTAAATGGAAAAAGTGAAATGTGGAGAAAGTCGGAAATCAATGCTGCTTCCAACTTTTCTTTTGCATTGGAAAAACACATTAGTTTTCAGGTTATTGAAACCCAGGAGGATGCAAACCGCGCATTGAACGAGGAATTAAAAACGGCCAACCAGGAGTTGGCAAATCTGAACTGGATCAGCACCCATGACCTGAAAGAGCCATTGCGGAAGATTCAGATTTTTGCTTCAAAAGTCCTTGACCGAGAAGATCCTGACTTGTCAGCGCAGGTGAAGGACTCCGTGGAGCGTATGCGGTTTTCTGCCGAGAAGATGCAGCATCTCATTGAGGACATTCTTGCATATTCGAAAGCGGGCAATATGGAGAAGGTTTTTGAGCAAATTGACTTGAACGTTGTGCTCGAAAAAGTGCTGGATGACTTGCAGGATAACATTGAAGAAACCAATGCAACCATTCACTCCGACTTGCTTCCAACTGTAAAGATTATTCCTTTTCAGATCCATCAGTTGTTCGTCAATTTGATCAGCAATGCAATCAAATTCACCGAAAGCGGCACAAAGCCGAACATTGAAATAAAAGTAAATAGCGTTGAAGCCAGCTCTGTAAATCCGGGTGCCCCGCGCGATCAGCGTTATCACAGCATTGCTTTTGTGGACAATGGAATCGGATTTGATAAGGAATATGAGAACCGGATTTTCGATGTTTTCCAAAGATTACATCCTGCACATAAATATCCCGGAACGGGCATTGGTCTCGCCATTTGCAAGAAGATCGCTGAAAATCACAGAGGCGTAATCACCGCCCGGTCTGAGCCAGGCAAGGGTTCGGTTTTCACTTTATATCTGCCGATTGAATAGCGGAAAGCGATTAAGCTCGTTTCAAAAAATGAGTAGATTGTTCCTCATCGGAGCGGCAATTGTGATTTACTTTTAGCTGGTATCACTTTGTTATGATGGGTGGAACAGTCTAAAATTATCAATATGTCAGTAGCCGTAGCAGTTGGAACGTTGACGGAAGCACCGGTCATCACTGCAAAACAGATTAAAAAGTTAAAAAAGGATCCTGCACTCACAGCCGCAGCTGCGGGTTTGAATTATATCCAGTCCGGTAATGCGCCCGGTTTTATGCGTAAAGGCAAGTCTCCAAAATTTCATTACGTAGATTCAGCGGGCAACAGAGCCAAGGATAAAGAGCAGATCAGAAGAATAAGGTCCCTTGTTTTGCCTCCCGCATGGCGCGAAGTGTGGATCAGTGAAGATCCGAATGCGCACCTTCAAGCGACCGGGATCGATGAGGCGGGGAGGAAACAATATCGCTATCACCCGCATTGGAATTTAATCCGCAATCAGACCAAATATTACCGACTGCTCACATTTTCGGAGGCGCTTCCGCTTCTTAGAGAACAAGTGGAGCATGATTTGCGCAAGCGCGATTTTGATTTGCAGAAATCCATTGCATTGGTCATCAAGATCATGGACAAAACCTGCATTAGAGTTGGAAATCAGCGCTATAAACTGAAACACGGTTCATCCGGAATAACCACGCTGGATTCTAAATGTGCCACGGTGACAGGAAGCCGCATCCGATTTATGTTCACTGGAAAAAAGGGCGTTAAGCAAGACATTACGCTCAAAGACACACAGTTGTCCAGGCTTGTGAAGCAATATAAAGAGATGCCCGGCAGGCGACTTTTCCAATACACAATGGAGAATGGCGGCCGCTGTTCACTAAATGCAAGCCAGGTCAATGACTACATTCGGACGCATACGGGAGCCAACTTTTCTGCAAAAGATTTCCGCACCTGGATGGGAACGGTCACTGCATTTGAATATCTGAGCAACCAGGCAAAATATGAAACCAAAAAGCAGCTTACAAAGACGCTTAACACGTGTTTGGACGTCGTGGCGGCACATTTGGGAAACACGCGTACGGTTTGTAAAAAATATTACGTGCATCCGGCAGTGTTTCGGGCTTATGAAAACGGGAAGATTCAGCGCTTTTTAAATAAGCAGGTTGATGAAGTGCCCTTCTTTACGGGCAGCGAACAGCATGTCAAGTCTTTGCTCGCGCATCAGGTCTGAAGCTGGCAGCATAGCGTATATGTTGCATCATGCGATACTCCGAATTTCTGCTATTAGCATTCCTAATTATATCCTTAACCGGCAAGGCTCAGCGAATTGACCAAACTGCGTCATTTCGCTCGCCAGCTGGTGATAATTATGTAAGACTTCATTACGACAATGATTTCTTTGCCAAAAGTGATTATTACTACACACAAGGTTACAGCTTTGAAGTTGTCAACCCGGGACTGAAAAAGAATCCGCTTAACAAGCTTTTGATAAGATTAAATAACGGCCCGGAACGCAATGGGCTGGCATTCGAACATTACGGTTTCACGCCAACAAGCATTTCAAGCAATGCTATTCTGTACAACGATAGGCCGTTTGCGGGCGTTATCATGCTCAAATCCTTTCGTATTTCTGTTGATACAACTAATAAAACCAGGTTGTCTGCAATCCTTAGCACGGGAATGATCGGTCCGGCTGCATTTGCCGGCGGAATGCAAACAAAGATCCACCAATGGATTGGCGACCGCGAGCCAAAAGGATGGCAATATCAGATCAGGAATGATGTGGCGATCAATTATGAAGTGCAGTTCGAGAAGCTGATTTTCAATGTGCGCAATCTGATTTCATTAAACACGGACACGCAATTGCAACTTGGAACGCTCAACAATAAAGCGCGGGCAGGTGTGACCCTCAAACTCGGCAAATTTATTTCTCCGTTTGAAGCCACCAAGCAGCCGATTGGAAGAAACCTTCAACTTTATCTTTATAATCAACCATTGATTGGTTTCAATGCCTACGACGCATCACTTCAAGGTGGTGTTTTTGCAAGAAATAGTCCTTACAAGTTGTCAGCAAAGCAAATTCAACGGGTAACATTCCAGGACAGTTTTGGCATTGTCGTGCATTGCTGGCGTGTTAATTTTGAATATTATCAAACCTTTTTGACCAAAGAATTTAAAACAGGACTCGATCATCGCTGGGGCGGCGCCAAGATCGGCTTTGTGCTCTGACCGGCAAAAAGAACTACATATACGTCTTCTTAACGGCAATAATCTTTGCTGACATCATAACTGGCTAATTGGCATAGCATTTTTAACCTGCCCATCGACAATTTAGAAATCATCACAATCTAAAAAAACATAGATATGGAACCGAATGAAAGTCTTGTTGAAGTGCTCAATGATCTGATAAAAATCAATAACGACCGCATTGAAGGTTACGAGCGAGCCATCAATGAGGTGGAAGGAATTGACCTTGACCTAAGAGGGATTTTCCAAAAAATGGCCAACGAAAGCCGTGAAAATATCAATGAACTAAGCAAAGAGATTCACAATCTGGGTGGAGAGATTGCGACAGGGACAACGAATTCCGGTAAAATTTACCGCGTTTGGATGGACATTAAAGCCACATTCACTGGCCACGACAGAACTTCGGTTTTGGAAAGCTGCGAATATGGCGAAGATGCGGCTCAGGAAGCTTACGACGATGCATTGGCGACCGACGCAGACTTGCCAGTTGACATCAGACAGATTATTGCGAATCAAAAAGCAGAACTGCTCGCATCACACAATCTGATTAAGAAATACAGAGATTTGCATCAGGCTGTTAATTAAGATCTATTCCAGCATTTGGACACAAAAAAAGCAGCGAAACCGATTGGCTTCGCTGCTTTTTTTGTTGAAATAAATATTGATGATTATCTCAAATCCACCACTTCAACGCCAGGATATTGTTTTGAATTAAATGCAAAGTAACTGTCCGCCACTGCCACATCTGGTTCGAACTGGTTAACTGTGTAAGTTACTTCCTGCCCGTTTTTTTGGAAAATTGTCCAGCTATTGATCGATTTATCGGCCTTATTAACGGCAATTTGAACCTTGTTAACCTGGCTGTCTTTCTTGGTTGGCGTTAATTCAACCACTTCCAAAGCCTTCGCACCTGCTTTTGTTTCTTTCAGGAATGCATATTTGAATCCTTTTTTATATGCCGTGTAAATTTTGGTCGGATCCAGATCGCCTGTTGCCGTTGGATCGAAATCCTGCAAATTCACTTCGTTTGTCTCCTTAATGTAAGTCGCCATCAGCTTACCATCGTTAAAAATCTCTTGTCCAGCCATTTTAAGCCTGAATTTGATTCCTTTTACGGTCGCCTCGCCTTTCAGCGGTTTGCCGCCTTCCGGCGTGTAAGTGAATGTTGCTTTGAAGGATTTAACCTTCTGATATTTGTTGCTCATCGCTTCCAAAATAGCCGATGATTTCTTGTCTCCCTGAGCGTTAACGGGCGCTATTGCCAAGCTTGAAATCACAGCAAACGCGAAGAAATAAGCATTGAATTTTAAACTTTTCATATGAAACGTTTCGGTTCTTAATAGTTTAATTAAAACTGTTTGATACAGCTTTGCTACAATTTTTAGACCAACTGTGAGTGGGAAGGTTTAACGCTTAATTGACGCCCATCACCCGAAGATGTTCTTCGAGCATATTGAGATCGTGGAACATCACATCCCGGGCTTTGCTTCCGGTAAATGGTCCAACAACGCCGAGCATTTCAAGCTGGTCCATGATGCGCCCCGCACGGTTATAACCAAGCTTCATTTTTCGCTGAATCAATGAAGTGCTTCCTTGCTGATGCGTAATAATAAGCCTTGCCGCGTCGGGCAATAAGCCGTCAAAATCGTCGGGATTAATGTCGCTGCGGCCTTCCGCTGCATCTTCGCCTTCATATTCAGGCAATGCATACGCATCATCATAGCCGCGTTGCGCACCGATAAATTCGCAGACATCTTCGATTTCTCTTGTATCAATAAAAGGACATTGAAGCCTGATCACTTCGGAATTAATCGCCAAAAGCATATCACCTTGGCCCACCAGCTGCTCGGCACCGCCCATATCGAGAATGGTCCGGGAGTCAATGCTGGATGTAACGCGGAAAGATAAACGCGCCGGGAAATTGGCTTTGATCAAACCTGTAATAACCTTAACCGAAGGACGTTGCGTGGCAACCACAAGGTGAATCCCGACTGCACGGGCCAGCTGTGCAAGACGCGCGATCGGCGTTTCCACTTCTTTTCCGGCAGTCATCATCAAGTCGGCAAGCTCATCGATCACGAGCACAATGTATGGAAGGAAACGGTGGCCTTTTTCGGGATTAAGCCTTCTTTGCGCAAACTTTGCGTTGTATTCTTTCAGGTTTCTTACCGAAGCTTCTTTTAACAGATCGTAACGCTGATCCATTTCAATACACAATGAATTCAGGGTAAAAATTACCTTTTTAGTGTCGGTTATAATGGCTTCCTCCGCATTCGGCAGCTTGGCCAAAAAGTGTCTTTCCAGTTTGTTGAAAAGCGTCAACTCCACTTTTTTCGGGTCAACGAGCACAAATTTCAGCTCGGCAGGGTGTTTTTTGTAAATCAAAGAAGCCAGGATCACATTCAACCCAACCGACTTTCCTTGTCCCGTGGCACCGGCCATGAGCAAGTGGGGCATTTTTGCCAGATCGACAATGTGAATGTCATTCGAAATGGTTTTTCCCAAAACAATAGGAAGATCGTAATTCGCTTTCAGGAACTTCTCGTTGGACAAAACCGAACGAATAAAAACAGTCTCGCGGTTCTTATTCGGCACTTCAATTCCAATGGTTCCGCGGCCAGGCATTGGCGCAATGATCCGGATTCCGAGCGCGGCCAAACTCAACGCAATGTCGCCTTCCAAGTTCTTGATTTTTGAGATTCTTACGCCCGCTTCCGGGATGATTTCGTACAAAGTCACCGTCGGGCCAATGGTCGCTTTTATTTTGGAAATATTGATTCCGTAGCTTCCTAATGTGTCAACAATTCTGGTTTTATTGCCTTCCAGCTCTTCCTGACTTACTTTTTCGTGCTGGTTGTCAACCGCGTCGGTTAGCAGGCCAATGCTCGGGAATTGATAAGTTGGCAAATCCAGCATTGGATCATATTGCCCGAATTCACGCAATACGGTAGCATTAATGTCTTCATCCTCAAAATCTTCCTGCACAGGTGCGCTGGCAAAAACAGTTGTGTCCTCCACTTCCAATTCAAGTTTGAGCGGCGTGACGGGTGCAGGCGTAGGAGGAATGATAACCGGAACCGGTTCAGGTTTAATGACTTCAAATTTCGCGTCCGACTGAACAATTGGCGTTTCCTCGACTTCTTCTTCCGCTCCCAAAACCAATTCATCGTCATCGTAAGTGTCATTGACAACCGATGTAAAAGTGCTTTCTTTGGCAGCTGCTTTTTCTTCCGAAACGGGCACCGTTTCAACTCCTTTTATTTCCGGATCAGGAATTATTTCAGGCCGTGCATTCTTCAATTGCCACGATTCATAAGCAGATTTTGCATCGTAAAAGAAGACCGCAAACACAAATAATGCAAAAATGATAGGAATGACGCTTCCCCATTTGAGCCAGTCAAACAGCGCAACATTAATCATGTAACCAATGCCGCCTGAAACGAAGCTGAGCGTATTTTCCTTGTCGCTCATCAGCACCACGTAACCCATCATCAAGCTCATCCACAAAGTAAAGAAGATGACTTCTTTGGTCGTCCTGGTTAATGGCAGCAGCTCTTTCCCAAACGCCATTTTCCATCCGGCAACAAACGGAACGAGCGGCAGCAAAAGTGCCCCGACTCCAAACCAGCGATAAACAAAAAAGTGCGAAACCACGGCGCCCAGCACGCCAATGAGATTCCGCGTCTGGCGGCCCGCGTCGCGAATGGATTCGTGCCCCAGCCCGTCAATCACACTCTGGTCCGACAGACCGGTAATGATGTAGGACAGGAAAGATATTTCCATGATCAGCCCAAGGACAATAAAAAATGCGCCCCAGGCTAGAATGTTTTTTGGATTGGAAAAAATGCTGTCCCAATCGAAGGATATGCGAAGGCCGGGACTCGTTGTTTCTTCTGGTTTCTGACGCTGAGTGTTGCCTCTGATCTTATTTACTGACATTTATCTTCAATTCTGGGATGCGTGAAGTGGTAATCAATCTATCTCTTAACCAGCGATTTACAAATGCTTTTCACCAATCCTGGCCCCTCGTAGATAAATCCTGTGTACAATTGTAAAAGGCTTGCGCCTGCATTTTTCTTGTCCTTGGCATCACTCGGTGAATCGATCCCTCCTACCCCAATGACCGGAAATGCATTATTTGATTTATCACAAATATAACGAATAACTTCCGTCGAGCGCTGTGCAAGTGGCGCTCCGCTGAGCCCTCCCGCCCCGGCTTTTTCAATTTCCGCCGCGCTGGTCCGAAGATCTGCACGACTAATCGTGGTGTTAGTAGCGATAACGCCCGCGATCTGAGTTTCTTTTATAATATCAATAATATCATCCAGCTGGCTAAGCGTTAGATCGGGCGCAATTTTTAAAAATATGGGTTTTGGATTGAATTTCTCTTTATTCTTTTTCTGCAATTCCCGAAGCAATGCCGTCAAAGGCGCTTTTTCCTGCAAGTCCCGCAAACCGGGTGTGTTGGGTGAACTCACATTGACCACAAAATAATCGACAACATCAAACAATTCGCGGAAACAGATCAGATAATCGCTTAGCGCCTGGTCATTGGGCGTGTCCTTGTTCTTGCCAATATTTCCGCCGACCAGGATTTTAGATTTCCGATGCGCAAGCTTCGCAGCTGCAACTGCGGCGCCTTTATTATTAAATCCCATCCTGTTAATCAGCGCCTTATCGTTTTTGAGCCTGAACAATCTGGGCTTTTCGTTGCCGGGCTGCGGACGTGGGGTTACTGTTCCGATTTCAATAAAACCGAATCCCAATGCTTCGAGCTCGTCAACCATTTCCGCATTCTTATCAAATCCGGCCGCCAGTCCAACAGGGTTCCGAAACCGCAGACCAGCCACTTCCTGAACCAAATCCGGATGTTCGAATGTGTAGAGCGATCTTAAAATTTGAGGAACAAAAGGGATTTTGAAAGCAAAACGAAGCACTTCGCAAACAAAGTAATGAATGCGTTCAGCATCGAACAGGAAAAGTATAGGAGAAATAAGAATTTTATACATCCTGCAAAAATATGATCTTTCAGAAGAAGCGTCCGCCCTTGCAGGATTTTTATTTAACAGATCATTTCAAATCACTTTGAAACAAGTTTAGAGCGGCTTGTTCTCCTGATTTTTCGCAATTCCCTCCAGAAGTTGATCGATCATGATCACGTCATATAAATCTTTGGGTCTTCTTGCCAAAATCTTAAATTCACGGAGGTCATTGATGTGGATAAAATAGATCTTGTGACCAACTGCTGAGGTGAATTCACGTGCACGTGATCGACAGATATTGTATTCCATCCGAAAGTGCACAACTGTTAAGATATCAATCGGCCCTTCGAGGGCAAACTTCTGGGGTTCCGTAAAATCAAGTTTTCGAACATTGTCCAAGTCGTCAGTGTCATAACCTAGGGACTGCAACGTTCTAATAAAACTCTCTTTGTTTTCATTGGTGGGCTTTATCCACAAATCAGCATCCTGCGTATATCTTGGAATTCCGTGCATAGCGAGAGCCAGCCCGCCAATCAACAGATATTCCAAATCGTTGTCTCCGGCAGCTTTTACAAATTTTAAAAATTCGCTATCTTCTAAATCCATTCTGGCTTCGAGATTATCAGTCTTTTTTTCGTCGGCTGTGCATGGTCGATAGCATTTTCACCATGGAAGAACTGCTTATGAAATCTTCTTAGACGCCAAAATGTCTCCCAACGATCTTGCAAAGAGGAATTGATCCGATTATTGAGTTGATATTCATTCATTTCTTCGAACGATTCGAAAATTCTTAGTTCTTTCTTTCTCATAACCATTGCAGTCCGTTCCTTAACAAATATAATCTTTTACAGATAAAGCCTTTCCAACATGCACTCGTGCTAACTAAATAGATTTGTTGGCATAATACTTTCAATCCCTTTAAAAATACTCCAATTCTTAATTTTTTTATAATTTTATGTAATTAATCCACCAAAAACGGCGTTAAAAATATTCCTGCCTTTCGGGTTGATGCTATTTTTATGGAACCCGGTTTTGTCATACACCACACGCTAAAAAATCATTTAAATGACTAAACTCCTAACAAAAATCTAAAACCTATACCCGTGAAAAGAACTCCGTTTCTTAGCTTTTTAGCGCTCTTAACCATCAATATTCCCCTTTTTACTTTATCTGACGCAAATGCCTCTCCTACGATTGGTGCAAAATCCTTACAAGCGGATGGCGGCAAGCTGATCGGCAAAGTTGTTGAATCTCCCAAAAATACGGGCGTCAGTTTTGCAACAGTCGCCTTGCTCATGGCAAAGGATTCTTCGCTTGCAAGCGGAGGTGTGGCGGACGAAAATGGCGCATTCACTATTCTGAATGTGGCTCCCGGCAAATATCTGCTGCGGGTTACCAACATGGGTTATCAAACACTTTTTGTGCCAAATGTTAGTATTTCCGCTGAGGCCAATCTGCTTGATGTGGGCAACATTACAATTCTGCCTGAGGCGCAGAAGCTGAATGAAGTGCTTGTGAAAGGCGAGAAAAGCATGATCGTTGATGACATTGACAAGAAGATCGTCAACATTGGAAAAGATATGCTCGCTACGAGCAATAATGTGAGTGATCTGCTTGAAAAAGTGCCTGCCGTATCTTTGGATGAAAATGGAAATCCACAGGTGCGCGGAAAGGGCAATGTCGTTGTCTTAATCGATGGAAAACCTTCCAATTTATATGGAAGCGACCTGCCAACGATTCTCCAATCTTTCCCAGCTAACCTGATCGAACGCATTGATGTAATGACTACGCCGTCCGCGAAATATGAGGGCGAAGGCGCTTCGGGTGTGATTGATATTATTACAAAAAAGACCAAAATCCGCGGAACAAACGGCGGACTTCGCGCAAGCTTTGGCAACAAAAACAACCATAACGCATCCGGAAACCTGAGTTACAAGGCTGGGAAATTAGGAATCAATGCCTCGCTTAGCGGTCAGACACGCAATACGACCTGGAAACGGACATTGAGCCGTGATAATTTTATTTCTGAAAACACTTCACATTTGGAGCAATCGGGAACGGGTGGCAATAAAGGGAAAAATGCTTTTGGGCGGATTGGCGTTAACTATGACTTCGACGACAAGAATGCGCTGGAATTTGGCGTAAATTATTCTCGCGACCAGAACCGTAACAACAGCAGCCTGCTCAATGAAACCAGCATTGCTTCCGGTAGCGTAACCGAGCGTTTTACAAGACTGAATAACAGCAAAGGAAATGGGGATAACCTGAACTTTAACCTTGATTATCGGAGGAAATTTTCCGAGAAGGATCACCAGTTCAATTTCACGACAAGTTATTCGCTTGGCGCGTCTGATGGCGAATCTTACTACAATCAGGAGAGTGAAATCGACAGTTTAATGCGTAACCAGCAAAACCTGCGCGATAACAAGCGCCACTCCCTTTTCCTGAACACCGATTACACCTGGCCGATCACGCCAAAATCTATGTTGGAAGTGGGTCTTCGCTCCCGGATGAGCTCTAATGATAACACCAATGCATTTTACAATATGTCACGGGAAACAGGCAGTTATGTTTTTGATCCCAACATCAGCAATGTATTTGGTTATCAGGATGCGACTTACACAGGTTTCATGACTTATTCTCAAAAAACCGATCTATGGGGCATGCGGGTTGGCCTTCGTGTGACGGATTACAATCAGGATATTGATCAGATCAGCATTAAGCGCGATTTCAGCGTCCACTTCCTGACATTGGTTC
This sequence comes from Dyadobacter sp. CY326, assembly GCF_021390515.1. Lineage (GTDB taxonomy): Bacteria > Bacteroidota > Bacteroidia > Cytophagales > Spirosomataceae > Dyadobacter. The sequence continues at coordinate 83,005 of NZ_JAJUXI010000006.1, read as the reverse complement.
CAAGTTTAGCGCTTACACGCAAACTCGGCGAAACGGCTCAGCTGAAACTGAATTACAGTCGCCGCGTGCAGCGCCCGGAAGCCGATTGGCTGAACCCTTACACGGACGTTTCTGATCCGCGCAACATTCAATCCGGAAATCCTTCATTGAAACCTGAATTTACACACAAAGCCGAAATGGGTTATTCCAATTACGAAGCTTCCGGAGGATGGGGACCTTCCTTGTTTATGGATTATTCCAACAATGCAATCACCCGCATTCGCACGATTGACGAAAGCGGCATTTCGTTGACGCAGTTTGCGAATGTCGGTCGCGAGCTCTCCTACGGACTCGAAACCGATTTTTCCCAGTCAATTGGAGAAGTGCTCAAAATCAACGGAAGCGGCCGGATTTACCGTAGCGAAGTCGTTTCACAAATTGCGCAGATTGACAACAGAACTTGGAGTTATTCTGGGAACCTGAATGCTTTTGTAACATTGCCAGCCGACTTCCGCGCTTCGGCTTATATTAACTATGAAGGCCCAAGAGCCATTGCGCAGGGCACGCGCGAGGGCGTGTTCGTTGCGAATATGGGGATTCGCAAGGAATTGCTCGAAAAAAAGGCCACGATTTCTTTCAATGTGCAGGATATATTTTTGTCCCGAGCTTACAAAAGCCAACTTAACACGGCGACTTATTCACAGCATTCACTCTGGCAGCAGACCAACCGTTTGGTTAACCTCACCTTCCAATACAGGTTTGGCAAGATTTCCGCAAGCGGAGGCGACGATGCCTAATCATAGGAATAAAATTTGACCGAAAGGGAAGGGTAACTTTTTGCTCTTCCCTTTTCGTTTTAGATTATTCACAGAAAAGTTCGTTGACCGCCTTCGATGTTGCACGGATTTTGCGTATTGTTATCAGATGGAATGGTTTTTGCACGTATATGCGTGCAGTGGTAATTTTTTGAAGTGATTAAACTCCGAACCCATAATCGGATCTAACTATTGAAAAATGATAAAGGCTTTTTCAAAAAGGTTAAGAACTGATTTAATAAACATAAAAACATTTGATATGAAAAGATCATTGAACATTCTGGTTGCATTGCTGCTGCTCTCCGTGTATTCTTTCGGACAAAAAGTGCCTGCTGACTCTATTTTCAACAATTACATGAAAGCGACGGGTGGCAAGGCCCTATGGGATGGCGTAAAATCTTACAATCTGAAAAGAAGCTATTCTGCCGCCTCGGCAGCGCCATACGATGCAAATTTTACCATTTCAATTCCTGACCAGTCCATTACGAAGTCCAAGACGATCATGAAACGTAATTTTGTGTACACCGTTAAGGGCAGCGAAGGTTGGATTAAAGTGCCGATCGGACAAAAAATGGATGTGAAAGACCTGAGCCAGGCGGAGCAGCAAAACATGCGTTTTGAAATGTATGACGCGCTTTTGCCATTCATTGATTACAAAAACAGAGGTTTGATCGCCACAACAGTGGGCATTGAAACCATTAACGGCACTCCTGTTATGCAGGTCGAGTTGCAAGGCAAGGGTGTGAAATACAATCTATATTTTGACACAAAAACGAATTTGCTTTCCCGCGTAAGAAAGAATGCGGCCGGCGTGGAAACAACGACCGACATGTCCAATTACACCAAGTCGGCCTATGGCATTTCGTATCCGACCAAATTGGTTGAAATCAACACATTAGACAAAAAGCCCGTTACAATCGTGTCCACCGCCGTGATCAACAGCCCGGTAAGTCCCGATTTATTTAAACGATAGGCTAAACCTGCCGCACCTGAATAAACATCGCCGCCATCCACAAGGACCAGGCTTAAAAGAAAAGGATGAAGAAAGCATTAAAAGTATTAGCAATTGTAATTCTGGCGCTATTGATTCTGGTTGGGGTTTTGATTTGGGGCATTCAAACGCCATTTGGACAAAACTTTCTGACATCACAAGCCAACTCATTTCTGCGTAAGAAACTTAAAACAAAGGTCAATATTGAGAAAGTGCGTTTCGACGTTCCTGACTGGATTTTACTGGAAGGTGTTTATTTCGAGGATCAAAAAGGCGATACATTGGTTGCCGGAAAAAGATTGTATGTCGATCTGGACATGTATAGTCTCATCAAAGGCAATGTAGGCATTAATAAAATAGAGGTTGAAGGTGTTAATGCGAACATTAACAGGGTTTTGCCGGACACGGTTTTCAATTTCCAATTCATTGTTGACGCATTCGCCAGCACCGACTCAACTGCTCAGGTGGACACAACTTCCAAGCCATTGGAAATGCGCCTTGATCAGATTTCTCTGAAAAACGTAAGATTATCCTACCGCGACGCAGTAACTGGAACGGACGCAAGTGCCAACATTGATTCGGCACTTGTTCGTTTTGATAAATTCAACCCAACCATTTCCCAATATCATCCTTCCAAACTTGCGTTGCTGAATAGCCAGGTGAAGTTGAGAATGTATGAGCCGCTCAAAACGGAAACAACTCCGGCCACCGTGCCCGACCCTGCCGATTCGCTTGACATTAAAGTGGGTGACATTGACATTCGCCAGTTCAAATGGGTGTTTGAAGATGAAATTTCAGGATTGAAAAACGGCGTTGACGTTGGCAAGCTGGATGGCCACATCAATTACATTTACATGGGCAGCCAGCGCGTGGATGTGCGCAACCTGAATCTTGAAAAAATGACGCTTTACGCTGAGTTCGCCAAAAAGGCAAAAGCAGAAGCGAAGAAAGACACCACTTCCGAGGAACCCGCAACGCCCGGCTGGAATGTCAAAGTGGGAGAAATAAAACTGGCTGATAACGACATTCGCTATGACGACTTTAACACAGCCAGGCAACCAAAAGGACTTGATTTTGCCCATTTGGATGTAAAAAACCTCAATATCAATTTACAGAACTTCATTTTCTCGCCTGAAAACATTGCTGGTTCATTGAAATCAGGATCATTTCAGGAGAAAAGTGGTTTCAGATTACTTGAATTCCGGACAAACTTCAAATATGGCGCACAGGAAACGTATCTGAGAAATCTGTTGGTGAGAACGCCACAGACCACATTGCGCGATGAATTGAGCCTGCGTTATAAAAACCTGGACGAGCTTGCAGAGGACATTGCAAAAGTTAAAATCAACCTGAAACTGACCAACAGCAGAGTTGCTTTTTCTGACGTGCTCTTACTGGTTCCTGATCTCGCCAAAACGCCGCCATTCAACAAAGAGCCAAACGGCAGTGTCCAGGGTTCGGGTGTGATAAGTGGTTCGGTAAATGATATGTTCATTTCCAAAGCCAGATTCAGTATGCTCGATGGAACCGTGCTAAGCCTGGATGGACGCGTGAAGGGCTTGCCCGATGCCAATAAAGTGGCAGTGGACATGACGATTAATGAGCTGTCCTCGACCAAACAAGATCTGATGAAAATGCTGCCCGACAGCGCAGTGCCTGCATCCATCGAACTTCCCGAGAACATTAAAATTACTGGGAAAGTAAACGGATCGATGGAAGATATCACCATGACAACGACCATAAACACGTCGTTCGGGATTGGCACGTTTTCAGGAAATCTTAAAAATATTACTGACAGCATGCGCGCGCAATACAATGGCACGCTCGCTTTCAATGATTTTGATCTGGGTAAATTAATGAAGCAGCCGCCAGAGCAAATGGGCAAGCTGACACTTCGCACGGACCTTGAAGGCACAGGTTATGCACCCAACACAATGAGAGCACGCCTTGACGGAACAGTTGCCAGCGCCGATATTAAAGGATACGTTTATAATAATCTTACATTAAAAGGCGATGTAGACAATGGATTGGCAAATGTTTCTGCCACCATGAATGATCAGAACATTGATGTTGATCTGACTGCACAAGCCGATCTTTCCAAAGAATATCCTTCTGTAAAAGCGGACGTTTCAATTGATAAACTGGACCTGACCGCATTGAATTTATATGCGGATTCATTGCAGATCAAAGGAGACATTAAGGTGGACATGCCTTCCACCAATCCGGCGAATCCGCTTGGAACAATTGATATCAACAACTTTACGCTTACGCACCACCGCAAACCAATCACTTTGGATTCCATTAATGTGCAATTGACGGATTCAAGCGGACAGCGGCAGGCCAACATCAAATCGCCTTTCCTGAAAGCGCGCATGAAGGGCGACTTTGTTTACACAGAAATCGCGGACGCACTTTTGACCGAAGTTGGCAAACATTTCAAAGCGCCGAACCTCACTTATAACACAGTTACAAAACCCGTAAACTTTACGCTTGATGCAACCATGCGGAACCACCCGGCAATTGCCATGTTCGTTCCCGAGCTTAAAGAAATGAATGACATTGATTTCCATGCAAGAGTGAATAATCAGCAAGATTCGTCGATTGTGGCCAGATTAAGCATTCCAATGGTCAATTACGACAGCATTCGCACCGAAAGAGTGTCGGTTGATCTCATCAGCACAGAGGCAAATGCAGCATTGAATGCTAACGTCGGACTTGTTAACACAGGCAGTTTCAGACTTCAAAACGCGTCATTGAAAAGTCAGATCGTAAACAATGATGTGAAGTTTGACTTCATTGTAAAAGATTCGGTTAACACGGACAGGCATGCCATCAAAGGCGACCTTGCGATTGCAGGCAACACTTACAAGCTGAATTTGAGAGAAGATTTATTGCTGGATTATCTGACCTGGGAAACGGACACTTCGGGTTACATTCAGTATGCGACAGACAGTCTTTATGTCAAAAACTTTGTAATTAAAAGCAAGGATCAGTCCTTAACCATCAATTCCACGAGCGAAGCGCCAAACAGTCCGCTCGATATTTCCATCGCGAACATTTCAATCGGTCCGATGATTGCCATTGCAACCCGCGATTCGACATTGGCGACGGGGATTTTGAATGGAAAAATATTATTAAGCGACTACATGAAAGCGCCGGTTTATACAGGCGAACTGACAATCGACAATCTGGCTGTCACAAAAATTCCTGTTGGTAATCTTGCATTAAAATCGACCAATGAGACGGAAAATCTGATTCGGGTGGCAATGTCGCTGACGAACGGAGAAAATAATATCAAGCTGGGCGGAAGTTATAATCTCAAATCCGAGGATAGCCCGATGGATTTCAAGCTTGATCTGGAAAGATTCAGTGCGCAGACGATTGAAGCATTTAGTTTTGGTGAACTCCAAAAGGCGACCGGAAACCTTACTGGCGACATTGCGATAACAGGTTCAACGACGAGCCCGAATCTAAACGGGGCGATCAATTTCAATGATGTTGCCTTTAATGCGACCCAGCTAGGCGCTAGATATTCTTTGGCAAACCAGAAAATCAATTTTAACGGTCAAAACATCAATTTCAACAATTTCATCATTGCCGATTCGATCAATCAGCAGATGAAGATCAACGGAAATGTGAACATTGCGAACATTCCGGATGTCGGCTACAACCTGAAAATCGATGCTAAGAACTTCAATGTGCTCAACTCCACACAAAAGCAAAATGAGCTCTTTTACGGTAAAGCAAACATCGATGCCGACCTGACTGTAAAAGGACAGGGCACAAGTTCGGTAATTGATGGCAGCGTTAAAGTTGATCCTGGCAGTGACATTACTTTTGTGGTTCCAAGCGACGCCACCGAAGCTGGCGACGCGACCAAGGGCGTAATCGAGTTTGTAGACATGAGCGATTCGACGCAAATCGCAAAAGTTGATTCTGCTGCGTCCCAGCTTCCTGCAGTTGCATTTGCCTCGCAAATATCACTGGACGTGGATGTGGACGACAAGTCGCAATTCAAAGTTGTGATTGACGAGTTGAACGGTGATAACATTCAATTAAAAGGAAATGCGCAGCTCAACACCGGAATCGCGCCCAACGGGCAGCTTTTTATGCTTGGCTCCTATGATCTTACCGAAGGCTCTTACGACCTGACATTGCAGATCCTGAAAAGGAAGTTCGATATTCTCAAAGGAAGCAACCTGCTTTGGACTGGTGACGTGATGAATGCTGAGCTGAACATTACTGCCGGTTACACGGTGGAAGTTGATCCGGGATCGATCAGTGCGAAGTTCCAGGGCGCCAGTAAAGTGCCGATTCAGGTGCAAGTGGTCATTACAGGAAACCTGACGACGCCGAACATTACATTCAACATTGTGCCGGATGAGACCATTGACAAGCAGGTGACCAATGAACTTACCAGCCAGGCATTCTGGGAGGATATGAAGAACAACCCGTCTGAAATGAATAAGCAGGCGTTTGCGCTTTTGATCACCAATAAATTTATCACAAATCAGTCATCTCCCGGTTTCAATCTGGGATCAAGCGCCGAGGCCGTTGCACGTCAAAGCGTAAGCCAGCTTTTGAGCGATCAGCTGAACAATCTGGCGTCCGATCTGGTAAAAGGCGTTGATCTGAACATTGGGGTTAACTCAACAGCGGATCAGACAACCGGTGCGCGCACGGACCTGAATCTTGGTTTGAGCAAAGCATTTTTAAATGACCGTCTTAAAATTTCGGTTGGTAAAAACTTCGAAATCGAAAGCCAGACCAGCTCTGCCGCTTCCACAGAGGTTTTTGACAACATTGCACTGGATTACGCGATTACAAAAGATGGCCGATATTTATTCAGGGGCTTCCGTAAAAACCAATATCAGTCGATTTTGGAAGGTTTTATCATTGAAACCGGTGTGAGTTTTATAGTGACGGCAGATTATGACCTGCTGCGTGAATTTTTTGAAAGGCAAAAAAATGAGAAATAGTTTATTAGGCATATTGGTTCTTTTGGTGACACTGAGCAGCTGTTCAGTGAATAAATATATTCCGGAAGGCCAAAGTCTTTATGTGGGCAGCAAAGTAAAAGTGCAACCGGACAGCATTACCAAGCCAAATGTGTCAGGCCTTGCCTCCGAGCTTGAAGCGATTGTCAAACCGCCGCCTAATAAGACGCTGCTGGGTTTCCCCTGGAAAGTGTGGTGGTGGTATTTTATCGGAGAGCCAAAAGACGAAGGCGGCTTGCGCAGCTGGTTCCGTAACAAGCTCGGTGAGGCGCCTAAGTTTGCAACGCAGCGCGTGGCTGACATTAATGCGGCCAATATGGTTTCCCATCTGGACAATGAGGCTTATTATCGTTCCAAAGCAACCGGCAAACTCATTCCCAGCAAAAAAGAAAAACGCAGAACCGCTATTTATGAATTTGACACCTACATCATGCCTCGTTATGTGATGAACGAGATCAATTATGTGGTTCGGGACAGTTCGTTATTCAACCGGGATCTGGTTTTGGCCAAAGAGAAAACACTTTTGAAAAAAGGTGATCCACCTCGCCTGGACGTAATTTTAGCCGAACGAAGCAGAATTGACCTGGAATTGAAAGGGAAAGGTTATTATTTTTTTAATCCGGATTATCTGATCATTAAAGTGGATTCGACCATTGGAAAAATGGACTCCACATTGCAGGCTGAGCAAGTCAATATATTCCTCGAAGTGAAGCCGCAAACTGCGCAAAATTCACTGAAACAATATTTTATTAACAAGATTTACGTCAACACCGGAAGCCAGGAAAACCTGTTGGCTGATACAACCAAAGGACGCGAACCGCTCCGGAGAGGGCTTAACATTAAAGATCCGGGAAATTTATACAAACGCAGGATTTTCTACGACGCGATCGGGTTCCGTAGAGGCAATATGTATACGAATACAATGCATAATGTTTCGCTGCAAAGACTCATCAACCTCCAAAATTTCAAGTTCGTAAAAAATCAATTTGACCTTGTCCCACGCTCAGATTCCGCATTGCTCGATGTGCGTTATGATCTGGAACCATTGAAAAAGAAGGCGTTGCAAACGACGATCAGCGCGAGCACAAAATCAAACAATTTGGGCGGATCTCAGCTGGATGTTGCGTGGAGAAACCGAAACACCTTTAAAGGGGCTGAAATGCTCGCCGTCAAGGCCTTTTTTGGATTCGACGTGCAGTTGGGTGGCAATCGTGAGGCAAATCCAAACCGGATTGGAAATGAATACATTCGTTATGGGATCGGGGCAGATCTCTCGTTCCCTCGATTTATCATCCCATTTGTCCGCATTCGTCCGGAGAAAAGTCAGGCTTTGCCAAAAACGATACTTTCGGTGAATTACGAAAACCGGATACAGCGAGGGCTTTACACGACCACTTCCATTCGTGGGGACTGGTCTTACATTTGGAGCAAAAATTCCGAAGTTGAACACACCTTAACGCCCATTTCGCTGAATTACATTCAACCCAGCAATGTAAACACTGAAAGACTAGGTGCGATTGCGCAAAATCCCAATACGAATCCTGTTGACATTAAGAGGTTACTCGATCTCGTTGATCAGAAATACTTTATAGCCAGCTCGAATTACACGATATCTTTCCGTCCTAGACCTAAACCGTTTGCTAAAAATCAATATGCATTCACGGGTGGCATTGACTACGGAGGCAATTTATTAAGTCTTCTAGCGAAAAGAGCCAAAGGTGATTCGCTTGGAATTTATGCAAAAGAATTTTTGCAAGTTCCTGTTTTGCAATACGTTAAGTTGGACGGGGATGTCAGATATTATCGCACGCTTACGCCAGGAATCAAGTGGGCCAACCGGCTTTTGCTTGGAGCCATTAAGCCTTATGGTAATTCAAAAAATATGACGACGCCTCAGTTTAAGCAATATTTTGGTGGTGGAAGTACGGGAATACGGGCCTTCCGAGCACGGGCGCTGGGACCTGGTGCTTATACGCCTGATACGACTTCAATAAGCCTGATCGGCTATCAAAACTTTGCGGATATCCGTATGGAATTCAATACAGAGCTTCGTCTGAAATTCACTAACGTTATCAATGGTGCATTGTTTATGGATGCCGGAAACATCTGGTCATTTGGAAGTCCGGAACGAGCATCTTACGATTCTTCCGCAATCATCAGCAAGGATTTTATAAAACAAATTGCTGTCGGCGGCGGATTTGGTTTACGATTTGATTTTTCGTTTCTGATCTTCCGAATAGATCTTGCAACGCCATTCCGTAAGCCTTGGTATACAAAGGAAATCGTATCCCAAACACCGGAAGGCGAGATTACTTACAAAAATCCTTGGGTGTTTAATGAGGTCAATTTCCGAAATAAAGCGTGGAGGAGGGAAAATCTGATCCTGAATATCGCGGTCGGATTGCCGTTCTAACTTATGACTTTATTCCCTGACAAAGCTCAATAAGCACTCCGTTTGTGGCTTTGGGATGCAGGAAACAAACGAGTTTATTATCGGCGCCTGGCTTAGGGGTTTCACTTAAAAGAGTGAAACCCTCTTTTTTTAAACGAGCCATTTCCGCCACAATGTCCTCCACTTCGAATGCAATGTGATGGAATCCTTCGCCTTTTTTTTCAATGAATCTCGCAATTACGCCATCGTCTGCAATGGACTGCAAGAGCTCAATTTTTGTTTGATTGATTTGAAAAAATAAGGTGGAAACACCTTCCGATTCAACGGTTTCACGCTTGTAAGGATTGGTTTGAAACAAGCTTGAAAACAATTTTTCAGCCGCTTCAAGCTCCTTAACCGCAATGCCAATGTGCTCCACATTTTTCATAAAAGCTTATTTGCGATTGTCTGCTCCGCCAACCATGCTCAGATAACTCTCATAACGGCTGATCGCAATGTTGCCCTCCGAAACGGCATCTTTGACAGCGCAACCGGGTTCGTTAATGTGCTGGCAATTATTGAAACGGCATTGATTCAAAAGATCACGCATTTCGGGGAAATAATGGCTTATTTCCTCCTGTTTCATGTCCGAAAGTCCCAGTTCCTTAATTCCCGGAGAGTCAATGATGAATGTGCCGGGTTCCAATTCAAACATTTCCGCAAATGTCGTCGTATGCACGCCTTTGTTGGCAAATGTGGAAACCTCCTGTGTTTTAATGTCCAGATTCGGAGCGATTGCATTCACCAATGTAGATTTACCAACACCCGAATGGCCGGAGAGCAGCGAAACTTTGCCTTTTAATAAGGCAGCAAAATCTTCCAGTCCTTCCTCACTCACGGCGGTTGTAGCCATGCAAGTGTAGCCCAAACTTTCATATAATGCCATGAGTTCGGACTGGAAATCGATCATATCATCATTCAGTAAATCCTGCTTGTTAAAAATGAGCACACCGGGAATGCGAAACGACTCAATGGCAACAAGAAAGCGATCAATGAAACCCAGGGAAGTTCTAGGAAAAACAAGCGTTGCAATCAAAATAGCCTGGTCCACATTCGCTGCGATCAAATGCGCATGTGCCGTTTTATGCACCGAACGCCGAACCACGTAGTTTTCCCTCGGCATAATTTCATGGATAATCCCGAAATTTTGCGTCTCATCCTCGGCCTCGAAACGCACATAATCGCCCACCGCTATCGGGTTCGTCACCTTCAAGCCGAGCGCCTTAAACTTACCTTTGAGCCTGCATTGCCAGATATGGCCATCGCGGCTGTCCCGCACATCGTACCAAGAACCTGTCGAACGCAGCACCAACCCTCTCACTAATTCCATGCTTCGTTTTTTTTACAAGTAGCGAATTTAACAGGAGTTTCGTCAATCGTTTCATAGAATATAATTGACCGTTAAAAAATCACCTGATTAAAATTAAGTAGTTTTTGAAATGATATTTGTTTTCTGGAGTGACTTAGGTGGCAAATCATAATATTTTTTAATATCCTCGGCGAGTTTAGGGGTTTTTGTATACATTAGTGGGCCTCAATTATCAAGAATTTTTAAAAAGAACTGCATAACACAATATTTACACTCCACAGAATGGACTTAGTTGTAGAAGAACCAAATTCGGTTATTGATATTCGAAAAAACCGCATTAGAAGTAACTTATTGCTTCATTTATATCAATCCGGTGACACTTCAATCAACAAAATGGCGCGGTTGTTCCATGCCAGCATTCCGTCCGCGACAGGCATTGTTAACGAGCTGATCCGCGAAGGATGGATTACAGAAACCGGAACCGGACCGGCCCGTGCAGGACGGCCGCCTGTGCTTTACGGACTCAATGCCAAAAAATATATGACGCTGATCATGGACATTAACCGCCATGACACCCAGCTTGTCATTTTTGACCTGCATAATCAGCTGATTTTAAAGAGCAAAGTGGATATTCGGCTTGATGATTCTGCTACATTTCTCGAACAGCTTTTTGCTGCAACCGACGACTTCCTGACTTCTAATAATATCAATGTAAGCAAGTTATGGGGAATTGGCGTTTCAATGCCTGGTCTGATCAATTCGTCACAAGGCATTAACCTCACTTATCTCAACCTGACTCCTCCCGGCGTTCCGCTTGTTTCACATTTGCGGAAACATTTTAAGTTGCCTGTCTGCCTGTTTAATGATACAAAAGCGACGACCATTGGCGAACACAGATTTGGATTCGCGATGGAAAAATCGCAGGTTTTGACCATTAACATCGACTGGGGCGTAGGTTTGGGGATTATTATTAATGGGGAAGTTTTCAATGGCGCGTCGGGATTTGCGGGTGAACTTGGGCACATTCAGGTAAAGCCGGATGGTCTGTTATGTCATTGCGGAAAAGTCGGTTGCCTTGACACCATAACGTCTGCCATTGCATTGATAAGGAGAGCGAAAGAAGGCATTAACAGCGGCAAAGCCACGATTTTATCGCAAATTGTCAACAACAATCTGGACTTGCTGGACACCACGCACATCATTGAAGCTGTGCATGCCGGAGACGAATTTTCGATTGATTTGCTAAGCACGGTCGGCACTGAATTGGGCAAAGGGCTGGCCACGGCTGTTCATCTTTTCAATCCCGAAGTGATCATTGTCGGCGGGTTACTTGCTGAAGCGGGGCCATTTATTTCAAATCCAATTGAGCAGGCGATTAATAAATATTGCTTATCCGACTTTAAAAATTCGCTATCGATCCATATTTCCAAATTGGGCGCAAAAGCCAGGTTGTTAGGCACACAAGCGCATTTGTTTGAACATTTGATTGCAAAAGAATTTTCGTAAAATACGCTCAGAGCTGAGCGCAGGCTTGATTCAGGCGGCGTTCAGCTCTGCAATTTCTTCACTTCATTCAGGATCATATCCGTCGATCCGATTCCGGCAGCAATGTAATTTTTGTTAACCGCCCCGGCCATTTTCCGTTTTTCAGGATCATTAAGCCATTGACCGATTGTCGCAATTAACTCTTCCCGACCGGCAACTGCAACTGCCCCACCCTGCTCTGTCAAATCGAGCGCTTCCTGAAATTTGTGATAACGCTTATTGCCAAATGCAACCGGAATGCCGAAAGTCGCAGCCTCCAAAATATTGTGCAGCCCAGAACCAAAAGCGCCTCCAATGAATGCCATATTCCCATATTGATACAAGGCCGAAAGCATTCCAATGTTGTCAATGATCAGATAATCGAAGGCGCTAATGTTATTTTCAGATGCCAGTTCGGAGTATAACAATGTCTTTCCTGTCAAACTTTTGCGCCATTGTTCCATTTGCTCCTTATGGATTTCGTGCGGCGCAATAATGGCTTTCAATTTGCCCTCGTAACTGTTCAAAGCGGGAATAAGCACCTGCATATCAGCCTCCCAGACCGAGCCCGCAATCAGGCAAACTTGTCCGTTGCGAAACCCCGCAATTTCCGGAAACGACTTCGTATTGGATGCAATGGCTGCCACGCGGTCAAACCTGGTGTCACCGGCAATGCTGCATTGATGTATTCCAGCGCTTTCCAGCAATTGCAGCGACTGTTTATTTTGTACAAATATGTGATCAAATGCAATAAGCATTTGCCTAAAAAACGAACCGCTTTTTTTGAAAAATGCCTGATTTGGGCGAAAGATCGTGGAGAAAGAAATGATGTAGGTTTCGTTCTTTTTTAACGCTTTCAGGTAATTATGCCAAAATTCGTATTTGATGAAAAACGCAATTCTTGGGTTTACAATTTTGACAAAACGCCTTGCATTGGAGGCCGTGTCGATGGGCAGATAACAAATATAATCGGCTCCTGTGTAATTTTTGCGCACTTCATAGCCGGACGGCGAGAAGAATGTGAGTAGAATAAAATCATCCGGAAAGTGCGTTCTGTAAGCTTCAATAACCGGCCTTCCTTGTTCAAATTCACCCAGGGAAGCGGCATGAAACCAAGCCACTGCGCGACCGTTTACAAGCTTTGGAAACGAATCCTCCATTGCTTCAAGCAATCCATTTCTTCCCTCAACACCAAGCCTTATTTTACTGTTAAATATAGCCGCAACCTTCATCAAAGAGGCGACTGTGCTGATTGCGCTTTGATAGATGAATTCAGACAAAAGATTCTGATTAAAAGGAGATTAGAGAAAAATATTTTTGGGAAAATCGCAAGTGCGAAGAATCTCTGGCAGGCTTTTTTATTTCTTTGCCCGATCAAAGAACATAAATGTACAAAAAACCGTTAAAGTGGTGACGACATTCAGTGGCTTTACGCTATAATTTTGTACTTTCACTGTTCATACGACACTTTCTGTAACAGAGAATTAGATCTAAATATATGATGCGTGTAAAATTTTTACTGTCTGTATCTATTCTGTTTGCACTATCGACAGATATATATGCCCAGCGTCGGGCGAAGGTTGAAGATAGTGAAGAGAGCTATAAAACTTTCACTTCTTTTGGCGTAACTACAAACACCAATTCAGGCATCTTGGGCGGTGCTGTTTTCAGACAGTCGTCCGCGCTTGGCTCAAAGCTTTTTGGTAAAAATCAATATCGCTATCTCGCACTTGAACTCGTGAATGTGAAGCATCCCAAGGAGCTTTCCCAGCAGGATTTTGTTACAGGAGCGCGCTTGGTTTACGGCAAGCAAAATTACTTGTTTGTGCTAAGACCAGAATATGGCAGGGAACTCACATTGTTCAGCAGACAAGATGACGAAGGAATTTCCATCAGCGGGATTGTAGCCGCAGGACCTTCCCTTGGATTGGAAAAACCTTATATGGTGCAGTTTCAAAGCGCCGACGGCCGTGTTGTAACGGAGCCTTTTGATCCCGTAAAACATGCAGGAAGCACGCAAACGACGGGAATTGTAGGTGCAGGAAGTTTCTTTCAAGGATTTGGCCAAACCAAAATCGTCCCGGGATTACACATTAAAACAGCGATGAGTTTTGAATTAAGTGCTTTTCGTGAGAATGTAACGGGTGTAGAAATTGGCTTTATTGCTGAGGCATTTACAAGAAAAGTTGAGATAATGGCCTTCGCTGAAAACAGAAGCTTTTTCACTTCCGGCTATTTAACCCTATATTTTGGGAGTAAAAAGAAATAATAAATTCCCCATTGGCAATGTCGGCTGATCAGGTTGCATTGCCAGAGATTACCAATAAATATGATTGAATTACCTGTTATTCCCTCAGAGCGCAAGAAAAGACCGGATTGGTTGAGAGTGAAACTTCCCGCAGGGCCCGAGTTCCGGAAAGTAAGACAGCTGGTTGATAATTATAAACTGCACACAATCTGCGAAAGCGGAAGCTGCCCTAATATGGGTGAATGCTGGGGTGCAGGAACCGCCACTTTTATGATCCTGGGCAATGTTTGCACAAGAAGCTGCAGTTTCTGCGCAGTAGCAACCGGACGCCCTAACGAATATGACACCGACGAGCCAAGACGTGTTGCGGAAGCCATTAAGCTCATGCAAGTGAAACACGCGGTGCTTACTTCCGTAAATCGTGATGAGTTGAAAGACCGCGGCGCTGAAATCTGGTATCAGACTGTGCGGCAAGTGAAAGAAAACACGCCTGAAACAACAATCGAAACGCTGATTCCTGATGTAAAAAACAACTGGGACGCATTGATCCACATGATCGAGGCTGGCCAGGAAGTGGTTTCGCATAACATGGAAACCGTTGAACGTTTATACCGTTCAGTGCGTCCGCAGGCAAAGTATGAGCGCAGTTTGGAACAGATCAGAAGAACGAAGGCATTCGGTCAGCGCACCAAATCAGGCATCATGCTCGGCCTGGGCGAAACGCAGGATGAAGTTCACAAAGCAATGGACGATCTGGCAGCCAATGGTCTTGATATTCTTACATTAGGACAATATTTGCAGCCAACCAAAATGCACCACGAAGTGATCGAATGGATCACGCCCGAAATGTTTAATAACTACAGAGAAGAAGGTTTACGTCGCGGACTGAAATACGTTGAATCCGGGCCGCTTGTGCGGTCAAGTTACCATGCAGAGCGCCACGTTAACGTGCCGATTTGATTCCAACACATATAATAAGGTAAGTTAAAGCCTGCTTTTCCGAGAGAAGCAGGCTTTTCTGTTTTCATGACACCTGTGGTAATGATGCCGAATACAGTTTTCTTGTCTGGTTTTTCAGGTGATTATATTTGGTTAATGTCCTAAAAAAGTTCAATTTTGTTTTTTAATCCATACACTAACTTCACTTTTTGAGGAATTAACAATTTCAATTTATGCCATACTTATTCACCTCGGAGTCCGTATCTGAAGGACATCCTGACAAGGTCGCCGATCAAATATCAGATGCTTTAATTGACAATTTCTTGGCTTGGGATACTAACAGTAAGGTAGCCTGCGAAACTTTGGTAACGACAGGACAGGTTGTTCTGGCGGGCGAAGTGAAAACCAACACTTATCTGGATGTTCAGAAAATCACACGCGAGGTTATCAGAAAAATCGGATACACAAAGAGTGAATACATGTTTGAAGCCAATTCCTGCGGAATCTTGTCTGCCATTCATGATCAAAGCGCAGATATAAACCAGGGCGTTGACCGTGCGGTTGCTTCCGAAAGTTTCGAAGAAAAAGCAAACGCGCAAGGTGCAGGTGACCAGGGAATGATGTTTGGCTACGCCACGCGCGAAACCGAAAATTACATGCCGCTTGCATTGGATCTTGCCCACAAGATCCTTCAAGAAATGTCTTATATCAGAAACAACGAGTCAAACCTGATCCCATATCTTCGCCCCGATGCGAAATCTCAGGTGACGATTGAATACAGCGATGAGAATGTGCCGTTGCGTATCGATACAATCGTGGTTTCTACACAACATGACGACTTTGATGCAGAAGCAGCAATGCTTGCCAAAATCAAATCGGATGTGATCAATATTGTGATCCCGCGTGTGAAGTCAAAATTAACTGCAGAATTGCAGCAGCTTTTCACTGGCGATATCACTTTCCACATTAACCCGACAGGGAAGTTTGTAATTGGTGGGCCACACGGCGACACTGGTCTTACGGGCCGTAAAATTATCGTGGATACTTACGGAGGAAAAGGCGCGCACGGCGGCGGTGCTTTCTCTGGAAAAGATCCTTCGAAAGTGGACCGGTCTGCTGCATACGCGACGCGTCACATTGCTAAAAACATGGTGGCGTCAGGACTTTGTGATGAAGTGCTTGTTCAGGTTTCTTATGCGATCGGTGTGGCTGAGCCTTGCGGTTTGTATATCAACACTTACGGAACTGCCAAAGTATCTGATCACGATGGGGAAATCGCCTCGAAAATAGGCCAGATTTTTGACCTTCGTCCTTATGCAATCGAGCAACGCCTGAAACTGCGTAACCCGATTTATTCCGAAACAGCTGCTTATGGCCACATGGGTCGCAAGAATGAAGTGGTAACCAAGTCATTCAAAGGCGCTAACGGTGAGGAAAAAGAAATTGAAGTGGAGCTTTTCACTTGGGAAAAACTTGACTTTGTAGATGCAATCAAAGAGAAGTTTGCATTGTAATCATATTTTTCTGATAAGAATAAGGCCGGCTAGTTGCCGGCCTTATTTGATTAAAACCTATCTTTGAACTAATAAAAGAAGCACATTTCCGTTCCTAAGGGGCTATGTAAATCAATCTACTAGAGACTTTTTTATTAACCTTTTTTGTATGCAATACCAAAAAATTAAGTTTACCAACGCTGGCAAAAGCACATTCTTCCCAACACTCCGACAGCGGGTTGACCAATATTTTACTGCCAATAACATTTGTAAATCGGGAGGCAAAGAAATTATTTTCAAGGCATTATTCATGCTGAGCCTCTATCTGATCCCTTATTTCTTGATCTTAACGGGCGGGTTTTCTTACCTGACCATATTCTTGCTGGCCATCGTCATGGGATTTGGCGTTGCGGGCGTAGGCATGTCCGTCATGCATGATGCGATTCACGGTTCACTGGCAACTTCCAATGTGCTGAACAAGATTTTTGGCGCATCTATTTATCTGCTTGGCGGCAATGCTTACAATTGGGAAGTGCAGCACAACAGGCTTCATCACACATACACCAACATTCACGAAGTGGACGAAGACATAACCGGAAAATTTTTACTGCGGTTGTCATTTCACGAAAAACAAAAGCAAATCCATCGTTTCCAGCACATTTACGCATTCTTTTTATATAGCTTAATGACGCTGTCATTCCTTTGGAAAGACTTTAAAGAAATTTCCCTATTCAATAAAATGGCTGAATCGGGCATGACGAAGCCGTTCCCGAGGAAAGAACTCATTAAATTGATAATTACGAAAGTGGCTTACGTTGTTTTCATTTGCGTAATCCCGCTGTATTTCACGGAACTGACATTCGGACAATGGTTTATAGGATTCATGGCCATGCATTGCACAGCCGGAATGATTCTGAGCACTGTTTTCCAAATGGCACACGTGGTTGAAGGCGTGCATCAGCCAGAGCCTGATCATGTGGGTTGCGTAGAGAATGCTTGGGCCGTGCATCAGTTGCAGACAACATCAAATTTTGCTGGCAAAAACCGCTTCTTATCGTGGTATATCGGTGGTCTGGATTATCAGATCGAGCACCATTTGTTCCCTTCTATTTCACACATTCATTACCACGCATTGTCTCCGATTGTGCAGGCAACGGCGGAGGAATTTGGATTGGACTACAATGCGAAGGCCAATTTTACCAACGCACTGGGGTCACACATCCGGATGTTAAAAAGTATGGGAAGAGCCTGATCAAGCCGGGTCGAGCAGCTCACTTTCGCGCGCGACCTGGTCTATCATTTTCATTTTTTCGAAATTCTTTGGTCTGGAAAAGAATGTGTAAATCGCCGGGATCACGTAAAGCGTGAGCACGAGCGAAAACAGCAAGCCGCCCATGATCACAATTCCCATGGACATCCGGCTTTTTCCGGCCGATCCGAGCGCCATCGCAATCGGCAATGCGCCCAGGATCGTCGCAAGACTCGTCATTAATATCGGCCTGAAACGTAACGTCGCCGCTTCCAGCACAGCTTCCTGAATGCCAAGTCCTTTCTCCCGGAGCTGATTGGCAAACTCTACGATCAAAATCCCGTTTTTCGTTACCAAACCAATCAGCATGATCATTCCGATCTGACTGAAAATGTTCAGCGTCTGGTCAAAAAGCCACAGTGAGAACACAGCCCCGCCGATTGCCAATGGCACAGTAAACATGATAATAAACGGATCAATGAGGCTTTCAAATTGCGCTGCGAGAATAAAATAGATCAGCACCAGCGCCAAAAAGAAAGAGAACATTGTGTTGGACGAGCTTTCCGCGTAATCCCTTGAAGAACCGCTGAGCGAAGTTTGAATGGCCTCATCTTTCAACTTGTCGCGAATGCGGTCCATAGCTGCAATGCCGTCCCCGATTGTTTTGCCAGGAGCCAAGGCAGCTTGCACAGTGGCGCTCATGTAACGATTGTAGTGAAAAAGCTGCGGCGGACTACTCTCTTCTTCGGCCTTCACAATGTTGTCCAGCTGCACCAGCGTGCCGTTTGCCGTTTTCACAAACATGCTTTTCAAATCCAATGGTTCGTCCCGGTTCACACGGTCATATTGTCCAATAACTTGATATTGACGGCCGTTCATGGTAAAATAACCAAAGCGCTGACCGGCAAATGCAAGCTGCATCGTCTGCGCCACATCCTGAACCGTCACACCCAATGACTTCGCTTTTTCCCGATCAATGGTGATCTGAATCTCAGGTTTACTGAATTTGAGATTGACGTCGGTGATTGCGAAAGTCGGGTCGTTGGAAGCTTCTTCCATAAACCGTGGAAGATATGAGCGCAATCTCTCAAAATCCGGCGCCTGGATCACATACTGAATCGGCAAGCCGCCGCGCGAATCCACAGAAATCGTTTGCTGCTGCACCACAAATGATTTTGCATCAGGCATTTGCTTTAATTTTTGATTGATATAATCCGCAATTTCCTGCTGCGATTCCTTTCTGTCTTTTTTATC
The DNA here is from genome assembly GCF_021390515.1 of Dyadobacter sp. CY326. GTDB lineage: Bacteria > Bacteroidota > Bacteroidia > Cytophagales > Spirosomataceae > Dyadobacter. The sequence goes on along the minus strand of NZ_JAJUXI010000006.1, from coordinate 63,776 downwards.
CACCAAAGCAATCCTGCCGCTTCCTGTATTCGCAGCGCCGAGGCCCGAGTTTCCGGGCGATGTAATAAGCATCAGGCCTTTTTTTCCAGGCATCGAATCCATCAGCATTTGCCCCACTTCCTGCACATAACGATCGGTGAACTCGTATGAAGAGCCCTCGGGAGCGGTCATATTGATCCGGAACCAGTTGCGGTCGTCCAATGGCGCAAGTTCTGATTGCAGGCCTTTTCCAAAAAACCATATCATACCCACAGTCGCCGCCACAATCGGAATTGCAACCCAGCGCATTTTAAGGAATTTGCCCAATGCAGTGCCGTAGTTGGTTGTTATGCTTTCGAAGAAAGGCTCTGTTTTTTCGTAGAACCAGCTCTTTTTGTGCGTCTTACGAACTAGATATGCATTAAGCATTGGCGTCAATGTAAGCGAAACGAATGCTGAAATCAGAACCGCCGCAGAAATCACAATCCCAAATTCCCGGAAAAGCTTCCCGACAAAACCCTCCATAAAAATCACCGGAAGAAACACAGAAGCCAGCGTGATGGAAGTGGACAAAACTGCAAAGATGATCTCGTTTGCCCCTTTGATGGCCGCTTCGATGGGCCCCATGCCCTGCTCAATTTTCTTGAAAATATTTTCCGTAACTACAATCCCGTCATCGACCACGAGCCCGGTTGCCAGCACAATGGCCAGCAGCGTAAGCACATTGATCGAAAATCCCATGATATACATGACAAAAAACGTCCCGATCAGCGACACGGGAATGTCAATCAGCGGACGGAATGCAATAAGCCAGTCGCGGAAGAAGAGATAAATGATGATCACCACTAGAATGATCGCAATGAGCAACGTTTCGCCCACTTCTTCTATGGAGCGCTCCACGAAAATGGTGTTATCAATCAGTGTATCAAGCTCATAATCCTTCGGCAGTTCCTTTTTAATGTCCGCCATTCGCTTGTTCACTTCCTCGGCAATGTTTAGATAATTGGCGCCAGGCATAGGTGAAATGGCGAGCCCGATCATGGGTACATTGTCCAATCGCAAAATGGTCTCTTCATTTTCCGGTCCGAGCATTGCATGCCCAATGTCCTTTAAATGAATGGTTTGCGTGGCGGAGTTTTTAACAATCATTTCGTTAAAATCTTCTTCAGTCCTGAAACGGCCAATGGTTTTTACAGTAAGTTCTGTGTTATCGCCAGCCAGTTTTCCGCTCGGCAATTCCACATTCTCCTTGTCCAGTGCAATTTTCACATCCTGCGTCGTGATGCCCAATGATGCCATTTTGATTGGGTCCATCCAAATGCGCATGGCATATTTTTTCTGACCGAAAATCCTGATTTCGCTTACGCCTTCAATGGTTTGCAAGCGTTGCGCGATAATGTTTTCAGCATAATCACTTACTTCCAGGTGGGATCGCGTGTCGCTTTTGAAGGTGAGCACAATGATCGGTTCCGAGTTGGCATCCGCTTTTGCAACAACGGGAGGCCCGTCAATGTCCAATGGCAATGTCCTTGAAGCCGAGCCCACTTTATCGCGCACGTCATTGGCAGCGCGTTCCATGTTGACGCCAATGTCGAACTCAACGGTGATCTGGCTTGTTCCCTGGCTACTCGTAGAGTTGATCGACTTGATTCCCTCAATGCTATTTAACTGTTTTTCAAGCGGTTCCGTAATCTGGGATTCAATGATATCCGCATTGGCTCCGGTGTAACTGGTCCGGATGGAAACCACTGGCGGGTCAATGGATGGGAATTCGCGCATCCCGAGAAACTTGTATCCCAGAAACCCGAAAAGTATGATGAGCAGGTTCATGACAATCGCAAGAACCGGCCGTTTGATAGAGAGCGTTGATATACTCATAGTTGGAGATTAGTGTCGGCTGACAACATTTGGACTAAACCACATTCCTGCTCAATTCACCTTCACAGCGGCATTGGCCTTGATGGCAATGATCCCGGACGTGATCACCGAGTCGCCCGGTTGCAGTCCTTCGATCACCTGAATTTTCTTATCCGTCCGCAACCCGGTCACGACCATTGCTTCCTGCGCCTTGCCATTTTTGACAAGAAAAACCTTTTTACCCTTCAAAACAGGCACAATGGATTCGGTTGGGATCATCATTGCTGATCTGTTCGCATCAAGATTTGCCAATATTTTGACAAACATGCCTGGCACAAAACGGCCGTTGGGATTGGATGCAACCGCCCGCACTTTCAATGTTCGCAGACTTTCATCCACTTTCGGATCCACGGCCAGAATTCTAGCATTGTATGTCGACTGATCCCCGTCCAGGTTGAATTTGACTACATTACCGACCTTAATATTGGGCGAATATTTTTCCGGAACTGTAAAATCAACCTTAACCGGATTGCTTTGCACGATGGTTACGATGGACGTACCCGGCAAAAGATATGCGCCTTCGCTAATGTATTTCAGTCCAATCTTGCCGCTAAATGGCGCGCGGATTTCTGTTTTTGCCAGCTGCGCTTCTATGACTTCGCGCTCGGCATCCAGCACCCTGATGTTGTTCGAAGTCACATCATATTCTTCCAAATTAATCGCCTCTACATTCAGCAGTTTTTTCTGGCGCGCTTCAATTTTCTTGCTAAGCTCTTGGTTATAAGTCACTTTTTGGAGCTGCGCTCTCAGCTCGCGGTCATTTATTTTGCCAATAAGCTGGCCTTTTTCAATGTAAGCGCCTTCCTTAATGTCGAGTTTGATCAGCCTTCCTGATGCCTCTGCCATTACATTCACTTCCTCATTTGGAATGACCGTTCCAGACGCAAATATTTGATTTTCGATTGCTTCCTGGCGAACAACGTACACGTTGACAGGCACCGCAGCGCCAGCCGATGAACTTCCAGCTGCTCCCTTGCTTCCCGTTCCCGCAGGCTTGTCACTTCCGGGTTTTGAAAAAACAAAAAGCTTCCCCAGCACCAGCACAATGATTATCCCGCCAACCAGCATTATTGTACGCATAAATCGATCAGATAAATTTCGTTCAATTCAAATACTAATAAATTATATTTCTCCGAATGTCTTTATTAAAGATAGTTCATATTGTACAAAGTGACAATCGGCTACTTTTTTACTTTGACCGAATGTTAATTTGCAGTTAACGATTGCACATTAACAGAAACCGGCGGGTAATTAATTGGTTAAACATTTGGGCTTTCAACTATATTTAACACAACTCCTGCCGACAATGAGCAGGCAGCAATTCGTTCCTAATAAGCTGCATTCTTGACCCTATAACATGAAAATATTCTCGCATAACCTCCGCTATTTTCTCATCTTTTTAATGTGTTATTCCCCTATGCACGCCCAAGGTCAGGACAAGATCAAAACGTATGACGCTCAATGGAAGGTCGTTGCGGGTCACCAAAAGAACAACCTGCCCAAGTCGGCACTCGAGGAGGTGAAACGGATTTATGATTTGGCTAAAAAGGAAAATCAGGACGCGCAGGTGATTAAGGCGGCTGTTTTCATGATCAACCTGCAAACTGAAACGCGGGAAGACGATGGTGCAAGTTTGATTGCGGAACTGGAAAAGGAAGTCGCAGCGAGCCGTCAGCCAGCCAAATCCATTCTCAGCAATTTACTCGCATTGAGCTATTATGGTTATTATCAAAATGTTCGCTGGAAAATTTATGAGCGCACCGCCACAATCGGGTCTAATAAAGACGACATTAGCACGTGGGCAACGGAAGATTTTCACCAGAAAATCAGCACATTATATCTGGAATCGATTGCCAACGAAACATTATTAAAGCAGACCCGGCTCGAACCTTATGATGCCATTATTGCAAAAGGAAATGCCCGGAATCTGCGCCCGACATTATACGACTTGCTTACGCAAAAGGCATTGAACTATTTCGCGTCAGACGAGCGCGACATCAAAAAGCCGTCCTATGCTTTTGTAATTGATAAAGCTTCCGCATTTGATCCGGCAGCAGACTTCATTCACCGGAAATTTGAAACAAAAGACAGCACTTCACTGGAATTCTTTGCCCTGCAATTGTATCAAAAACTAATCGCATTCCACATCAACGATCCGCAGCCGGATGCATTGATCGATGTGGACATCATGCGCTTGCAGTTTGTGAGGCAAAAATCGATTCATCCGGATGCTGATTCACTTTATTACATGGCAATCAGCCACTTAGCGGGTCAATATCAGCAAACTCCGGCAGCAGCGCAAGCCTGGTATTTGAAAGCTGCATATCATGACGAAAATGGAAATACATATAAAGCCGGTGGCGATTCGACACATCGTTTTGAGAAAAAAATAGCTGTTTCGATTTGCGAAAAAATCATTGCGGAGAATCCGGAAACAGAGGGCGGCATCAATGCATTCAATCTGCTTAACAGCATTAAAAGGCAAGATTTGCAGTTTACAACTGAGCAGGTGAACATTCCTGAGAAACCATTTCTGACATTTCTGGAATATAAAAACCTGCGAAAACTGCATTTGCGGATCGTAAAAACAACAGATGCGATCAAGATGAGCTTTCAGAAATATGACATGCAGGAGATTTTCAAGTCCGTAGGCAAGCTTACGCCGATCCGGACTTGGGAACAGCAACTGCCAGACACGAAAGACTATCAGCAACATGGTGTAGAAATTAAGGTCGAAGGCCTGCCGGTGGGCGAATATGTGCTGTTTGCAAGCTCAGAAGGCAGTTTTGCAGAGAAAAGAGGCATTCAGGGTGTAAGAATGTTTTATGTGAGCAACATCAGTTACTTGCAAAGGCACAGCGACATTTTTGTTCTGGACAGAGAAACGGGACAGCCGCTGGCAGGCGCCAATGTCACAATCTGGAACTCGAAATACGACTATGCGACACGTGCCTATAAATCCACAAAAAGCGCAACGCTCCAAGCTGACAAAAATGGCTATGTCAAGGACAAAACGGTGATAAGCAAGTGGGAGGAGCGAAATCAAATGCTGGAAATCATGCGCGGAAACGACAAATTGTTTATTGAGGAGCAATCCAGCACCTATTACAATGACGCTGAACAGGATGTTGAGTCAAAAATTTACCTTTTCACCGACCGAAGTTTATATCGCCCCGGCCAGACTGTCTATTACAAAGCAATTGTTGCGGATGGGAAAAATGTGTTAAAGGATCAAACAAAAGCTTTCAAAATTGCACTTCAAAACGCTAATAATGAGCAAATTGAGCAGGCCAGCAAAACTGTGAATGCTTTCGGCAGCTTCAACGGAACATTCGTGCTTCCGCAAGGCACATTGAACGGACAATTTTCCATCGTCGCAGACGGACAAACCGTTTTCTTTCATGTGGAAGAATACAAAAAACCCAAGTTTGCGGTCCAATTTGACACATTACGAGGCACTTACAAACTGGGCGACACCATCAAAGTCACCGGCATTGGAACTGCCTATTCGGGAAATTTTATTAACGGTGCGAAAGTTACTTATCGCGTTGTGCGCAGCGAAAGATTTTTGTATCCCTGGTTTTATAAGTCAAGATATTTCCCGACTGCTGAACCGCAGGAAATTGTCCACGGCGAGACGATTACGGATGCTTCCGGAAAATTTCACATTGATTTTGAAGCCATTCCCAATGCTAAAACAAACAAGAACATTGAGCCAGTGTTTGATTTCACCGTTTACGCGGATGTGACTGACATCAATGGTGAAACACGAAGCGCGCAAACCCATATTTCGGTTGGTTATAAGTCAGTTATGCTCAAAGCGGATATTCCTGAAAAGATCGCCATCGACAGCCTCAATGCCTTTAAAATAAGGACGGAAAATATGAACGGCGAGTTTGTATCGGCGCCAATAACTGTAAAAATATTCCGCATTACACCCGAAAACAGGCTAATCCGCCCGCGTTACTGGCAGAATCCGGATTTGTTTGTCATGACAAAAGCCGAGTTTATTGCAGCATTTCCGCACGATGAATATGATAACGAAACCGAGCAGGAGAGCTGGCCGGTGCAAAATGTAATCTTCGAAAAGACGGCCATGCTTACTGAAAATGAGAAATTTCTAGTTGAAAAATGGACATTGACCGCAGGCTTTTACAAAATTGAATTAATTACAAAAGACGATAGCGGCGCCGAAGTTAAAGACGTAAAATTTACAGAAATTACTGATATACAAGCAACTAAGCTAGCTTATCCACAATATATTTCAGCGGAAAACAGCGAAGCCATTGAACCTGGTGAGAAAACGACTGTGAAATTGGCAACCTCCGCCAGTGACGTGTTTGTCATCAGTAGTGCAGGCCGCAAACGGAATCCGGATAGCTTCTCATTTTTTAGACTAAGCAACGAAAAGCGCACATTCGATATTTCTGCAAACGAGGCGGACCGGGGCGGCTATGGCATCGATTATATGTTTGTAAAGCACAATCGCGTGCACCAGCATCAGGAGCTCGTGGATGTTCCGTGGACAAATAAGGACCTGAGAATTGAGTACGAAACATTCCGTGACAAAACTTTACCGGGCAGCAAGGAGCAATGGAAAGTCAGGATTTCAGGCTACAAAAAGGACAAAGTCGCAGCAGAAATGCTCGCAGGCATGTACGATGCATCGCTGGATCAGTTTTACCCGCATCAATGGAGTAAGCCGGAACATTGGCCGATTTACCCTGGAATAGCGAGATGGAGCAATGGGCTAAGTTTCGCACCAAAAGACGGCCAAATGATCAATTATACATTTGATCAATATAAAAGTTTTGAAAAAAGATATGACCAATTAATGGGGACGCACATCCCTTACAACCGATCCCCACGCGGCGGTGGAAGACGAATCCAGTTGCGAGGCAGTGTGACACAAAAGGCAAGCGATGATAACTTATCTAACAAGGAAATTGAGGAATCAGTAGTTGCTGAAACTGTCCCAATTGGTCAAGATGCTGCGGAATTGAGCAAGGTTGTTACAATAGGCTATGGCGTAAAGTCAAGCGCCGCTTCTAAACCCGCAAATGAGCCACTGGCTTCGACGATCCGTAAAAATTTCAATGAAACAGCATTCTTCTTACCTGATCTCAAAACCGATAAGAATGGCGCGATTACGTTTTCTTTTACAATGCCGGAAGCATTGACGCGCTGGAAGTTCCAGGCTTTGGCGCATACAAAAGACATGGCATTGGGTTATAGCAGCAAAGAAATTTTAACCCAAAAGGATTTAATGATTCAGCCCAATCCGCCGCGCTTCTTGCGCGAAGGCGATCAGATCGTTTTTTCTGGAAAAGTCGCCAACTTGTCAGAAAAGGCATTAAGCGGAAAAATCGCATTGCAACTCTTTGACACAGAAACGAATGAGCCGATTGACGCGCTGTTTGCAAACAATACATTGGCGCAGGATTTTTCCGTTGAAGCCGGGCAAAGCACAGCCGCGCGGTTTGCATTTCAAATCCCGAAGGATTATTCCAAAACGATCACCTGGCGGATGACGGCAAAAGCCGGCAACTTTTCGGACGCAGAGGAAAACATCTTGCCCGTGTTATCGAATCGCATGCTGGTAACCGAAACCATGCCATTGTCGATGCGCGGAACAGGCAGCAAGCAGTTCAAATTCCAAAAACTCCTTGATTCACAGACTGCAAATACGCTGACAAATCATTCACTAACAATTGAATACGCAAGCAATCCAGCCTGGTTTGCCGTGCAGGCGCTTCCTTACCTAATGGAATATCCATATGATTGTGCGGAGCAGACGTGGAACCGTTATTATGCCAATTCGCTGGCTGCAACCGTTGTGACGAGTTCGCCGCGGATTGCGCAGATTTTCGAGAAATGGCGTAAAAGCGATACGACTGCATTGCTAAGCAATCTTCAAAAAAATCTGGAATTGAAAGTGATTGTTTTGGAGGAAACGCCTTGGGTGCTTGCAGCAAAAACCGAATCGGAGCAAAAGAAGAACATTGCGTTATTATTTGACCTCCTCAGAATGACAAACGAGCTGAGTAATGCAGCGCAAAAATTGCGGCAGTTGCAGAGTTCAAATGGCGGTTTCGTGTGGTTCAAAGGCGGGCCGGATGATCGTTACATGACGCAATACATTTTGACCGGCATAGGACATTTACGCAAATCAAATGCTGTTCAAAAAGGTCAGGAAACGGATTTGGAAGCGATTATTAAGGCTGCCCTGCCCTATCTTGATGCACGAATTGCGGATGACTACAATGATCTTTTGAAGCACAAGCAGGATATGAAAGCGTATAATCCATCCCAGCTGGTGATCCAATATTTATATATGCGCAGCTTTTTCAAAGAATCCGTAGCGGCCTCTGCTCAGAAAGCTTTTCAATATTTTATGGAGCGGACCAGGCTCAGCTGGACGGTGCAAACCAAATACATGCAAGGAATGAGTGCGATCGTTCTGCACCGCGCAAATGACAAAGCCACGCCTGCCGCGATTCTCAAATCGCTGAAAGAAACTGCCATTAACCATGAAGAAATGGGCATGTATTGGAAAAACAACCAGCGCGGTTGGTGGTGGTATGAAGCGCCAATTGAGCGCCAGGCCTTACTGATTGAGGCTTTTCAGGAAATCGGCAATGATGTTGCCGCCGTTGATGGCATGAAAACGTGGTTGTTGAAAAACAAACAAACCAACAATTGGGAAAGCACAAAAGCCACCGCGGAGGCCTGCTATGCTTTGCTCATGACGGGAAGCAACTGGCTCGCGGCAAACCGGACAGTTACGGTAAGTCTTGCTGAAACGAAACTGGATGCGGGCGATGTCGAAGCGGGAACGGGTTATTTCAAAACCGCCATTGCCGGAAAAAAGATTACTGCTGCAATGGGTGACATCAAAGTTAATGTCAGTGGCGAAAGTGACAATGCAAGCGCGCCGTCCTGGGGCGCTGTTTATTGGCAATATTTTGAAGACTTGGATAAAATAACGTTTTCAGAAACGCCACTCAAATTGTCCAAAAAGCTATTCATTGAGAGAAATTCAGACCGTGGCCCTGTATTGATGCCTGTTAATGAGGGCGATATGCTACATGTTGGCGACAAAGTCAAAGTTAGAATCGAGCTGCGGGCAGACAGAGACATGGAATATGTGCACATGAAAGATATGCGGGCATCGGGACTGGAACCTGTCAATGTGCTCAGCAGTTACAAATGGCAAGACGGACTCGGTTACTACGAAAGCACGAAAGACGCCAGCACCAATTTCTTTTTCAACTCATTGCGCAAGGGCACTTACGTCTTCGAATATGCACTATTCATCAATCAGGAAGGCAATTTTAGCAACGGCATCACAACCATCCAATGCATGTACGCCCCAGAGTTCACAGCCCACAGCGAGGGAATCAGGATTCGAGTTGGGAAGTGATCGGACAATGAGAATGGTCAGGAGGCAGCTTTTGAGTTACACAACCGCCTCCTGAATTTTCAGAATCGCATTGGCAAATGCTTCCATGTCTTCCTTTTCGCCTAGCATGGCGTGTTGTAAAATCCAAACTGCATCCGTTTCGCAGGCTTGCTCGGCGACGGAGCAATGGACGTTGCTGTAATCAACGTGGTCCGGGATGGCGTAACACATGAAGTTCTTGTTTTGAAATAGCGGTTGCTGATATAATGGATGCGGATAACCTTTGAAACAGGGGACGCCTTCCGCGGCTAATATGGCCGCAAAATCATTCTTGGGCAAACCGCCAAAGGCATCGGAATCATATTTAAAAATGTAAATGTGATAACAATGCATGGTGATCGCCGCTCCCCTTTCAAGCGGCGTAACGCCGTTAATATCTTTTAATAATTGATTCAGATACAAACCATTATCATTGCGCTTTTGCGTTTGCGCTTCCAATCTTGTCAGCTGCTGCGAAAGCAAAGCGGCTTGCATTTGCGTGATCCGGTAATTGCAGCCTGGATTATAATGATCATACCATTGCCCGCCTTCAATGCGGCCCACATTTCGCAACGACCGCATCATGGCATACAACTTCTCATCGTCGGTGACCACAATGCCGCCTTCGCCAGCAGTCAGGTTTTTGGACGATTGCAAACTGAAACTGCCAATATCGCCAATCGAGCCGAGTTTTTTTCCTTTATATGATGCTCCGTGCGCATGAGCGGCATCTTCAATCACCCTTAACCCGTATCTTTTGGCGATGTCTTGGATTGCGTCCATGTCACAGGCTAATCCACCAAAATGAACGGCAATGATGGCTTTTGTTCTGGTTGTAATCGCCGCTTCAATCGCCGCAGGACTGATGTTGTAAGAATCGGGATCAATGTCCGCAAACACCGGAACGCAGTTGCATTCGATTACAGATGAGGCTGTTGTGATAAATGTATAAGGCGGAACAATCACCTCGTCTCCGGGTTTTATACCGCAGGCAATCAGCGCAAGTCTTAGCGAAACCGAACCATTCACGCACGAAATGGCATATTTACTTCCACAATAGGCCGCAAAATCATTTTCAAACCTTGCCACTTCGTCGCCGCAATCCGGGTTTCCCCATTTACCGCTCTGCACAATTGCTGTAACGGCATCTACATCCTGCGCGTCAAAGATCGGCCATGGAAATTCTTTATCAACCGCTTTCGGACCTCCGTTTATCGCCAGTTGATGCTTTTTGTCAATGCTTTGCACGATTATTCCTGGTTTGTTGCGCCTGAATTTTATCAACTATTACCAAAACCCTTGGCAGGTTTTATTTACAAAACAGCCTTATCGTTTGTCAAAAACACCCTGGTGCTTTCCGTATAAGTCTTACCCTGAGGCGTTTGATATTTCAGATCCACATAAAATGCCCTGAAACCACTTGCGGGGAATGTTTCAGAGATTTTTACATCTGACTTTTTCTTGATCCCCAGACTTTTGCTTGTCCAGACATCATTCCGCAAATCCTGATCTTTTGATTGGGCAGACCATAAAATCACATCCACCAAGGCATCCGCGCTTGCCTTAATGTCCAGATTTACACCATTATTTGAAGCGGATTGTGTCCATTTACATTCGGCATATGGCGTTTTTGTGATCGTGGCACCGAAGAATGCGCTTAACGCTTCCATGGCTTGCTTGCCGTCGCCCAGGTCGTGGCCAGCGTTCGGGACATAATGCAACATGTTTTTACCCGGGATTTTATCCAAATAATTTTTGATGTTATCCACCACCCAATATTCATCATTGGTGCCCATGAAAATCATCTTCGGCATGGTCAGTTTATCGCGGTAAGAATATGGGTCAATCATTTTTGTAATTGCTTCGCCGTCTGGTGAGCCGGTTGATTGCGGGATTCCCAATTTGACATAATCTTCGATCTGAATGCTGTATTCACCCCAGGATTTGATCTGATAATCAAGACTTACGGGCATGTTCAAAACGTCAATAACCATTGGTGCAATGGCCTCCACGCGTGCGTCGCTTGCTCCGGTGAGCCAAGTGGTCCAGCCTCGCTTAGAGGCACCGGTTACCACAAATTTATTCACCTCATGATTCAGTTTTTGCTTGGAAAACTGCTGAACCACATCCATTGCTTTCACTGCACTTTTTACCATTGGAAAAAGCAGCGGCCAGCTGTAATCTTTGTCTTTTTTGAAGTTATGAAGCGTGTAAGAAATGAGCGCATCTTCCGTCAGATCATCGAAAAACGGCTGATTAGGCGTTTGTTTCAGCAATGCTACAATTGCTTTATTTGTAGTCGCCATGTCGGCTAGCGGGTCGTAAAGTTTGTCATCGCGCTTGGTGTTCCAATTGGGAAGTTCTTTCGTGTTGGACCCGCCGGTTATAAAAAGCAATGCATCATCATGCTTATTTTCTTTGGGAACGATAACCGTTAATTGATGCGTCCAGACAAATTCGCGCCATTTTTGAGAGGTTACCAGAAGATTGTAAAAAGTGACGTCGCCCCTTTTGAATGTCTCTTTCAGCTCCCACTTGAAGGTTTTGTCGCCGTTATCCAGATAACTTTTTAATGCAGTTTCAGGTGTGATTTTTTGCGCAGAGGCGGCGGTTATTAAAAGCAATTGGAATAAAATGATTTTGAAAGAAAGGTTTATTCTAAAAGACATATTCATTGCGTTTAGTAATTGTAAATGTTATTTTTCATGCTGTGCGGCGGGACTTTCTTTGATCAATCTCAGCGCTTCTTCTATATAGATTTCTCCCGTCATTTCACCAAGACTCGTCCTGCTCACATATTCATATCGTTTGAAACTATTAAAATCCACTTTCGTTAGCATATAGCCAAATGCATCATTGGTAAGTCCAAAAAGAAAAGGCTGCTCGGTGTTCATGTGACGCTTGACATAATAACCAATATTCGGCAAGGCCTCTCCCGGGATCGTGAGAATTTGTGCGGTTCCAATGTTTAGTAAATTAAGCCGCGTTGCAATCCGGTTTTCTCCCGCCATTTCATTTTTAATAGGTGAGTTTTTGAGAATGTAGCGCATTATTTCGGAGTCAACGGGAAATTCTATCTTTTTGGAAGAACAAAATATTGTCGGATTATCCTGCAAAGTGGCCGACTTAATTATTCGCATTGCTTCGTCGGCAAGTAATGTTCCGATCCGTTTGCATTCCTCCCAGTCATTGGCCTCCTTGCCGTCTGGCAATCTCACGTCCGCCGTAACCATTCCGCCTTGCGCGCCATTCATAAAAAGGGCAATGCCGCCACCCTGCGCGGTAATTCTTTCATAAAGTGGTCCGCATAGATCGGGACTTAAAATGCCTCTTCCCGACCCAAGAACCTCCGGATGAATGGCATAATTGACCAACGTTGCAATTGGCTTTCCTTTATTTACGCCGGATTTTGAAATCGCCTGAATCACGCCGCATCGCGGATCATACAATTGGTCTGCATAATAGTTGTAAGCGATTTTACCCTTGGCTTCTCCAACCGCAATTTTAAGCGAAGCTTCTTCGAGATTTTTGACGGCCTCATTGACCGCATCTGCAATTTGCTGCACACATTTGTCCAGATATTTCAGATCGACCGCCGACTCGCCTTTTTCATTTTGAAAGCCATAGGCATCGGGTGCGCTGTGTGTGTGCGTAGCACCGATCAGGATGTTTTCGGGCGCAATTCCTTTGATGAAGGCCCGGGATTTGTTTCCTAATGCCGCTGGCCAACCCAGGTTGTCAACATTGACTATCGCAATGCGGACATCGCCTTTTTCCAGAACGAGTGCTCTGGCAAACAGGTCACCTTGCTTTTGCGTCGTTTTTTTGGGTGTGCCAATGCCGCCTGAAACGGGCAAGAGCGGATCAGGTGTAATGACCCGCAATGCTGCGCCAGCCTTAAATGGCTGATCTTGTGCAGCCAGCGATTGCACTATGAAGAATGTAAGGATTAGGAATAGTTTGTATTTCACGGGCTTTCCAATAATAAACCGGAGCTATCGATCACACGAACGCCCCGGTTTGGATTACATCACCAGATTCAAAGATTTATCACCAGGGTTTGCCGGTTCCTTGTACAAGCCATTGTTTCGACCAAGGACTGTTTCCCTTGTCGGCCTGCGAATAGCTAGTAATTTCGAGCTTGCTAACGGCTCCTTCTGCATTGGCTTTGTTAATTCTCAGCTCATCCTGCATATAATAGAATCGCAACGGAAGCACTTGTCTTTTTGCGGCCGGGCCAGCCTTTAATTCAGGGAAACCGGTTCTTCGGAAATCAAACCAGGCTTCGGTTGCCGCTGTCCAGCTTGCAATCCATTTCTGTTCAAGGACTTGCTTGATCGATTTGTCAAAAGCCACGCCTGGCTGCGCAATGTATTTGTCATAATCATCGCCGACAGTCCACGTTCCCAATGATGCTTTCACGCCTGCCTCATAATGCTCTTTGGCAACGCCCGCAGCCCAGCCTTTGAGTGCTGCTTCGGCGAGAATAAAATGCACCTCAGCAGCAGAAATCAACCTGGCTTTCAGCAACGGACCTTTTGCCTCTTTATAGATCTCGTTCAAGAACGACACGTGCGGATTGAAGGAAGTTTGCCCGGGCGTGGGGTTCAAATTGTAGGCCGAAGGAAGCGCTGAGAAACTTGTTGGCAATCCTACATAATCAGGATCGGTGTCTACGACCGTTTTTCCAACTTTGTCCGGAGACAAATATCTTTTGCCGTCCACAATCTTATCCGTTCCAGCCGGAAGTTTTGCATCTACAACCAATGGGATCTCCACTTTTTTTGCCCAAATCGCGAGTCTCGGATCTTTGAGCGCTTGCAGTCTGTCGACCAAAGTGGCTGCCATTTTTATACGGCGATAGTTGCTTCCGCTGGCATCTATGACTGCATTTGCCGGCCAAGCATCTGCCTCGCTGTTTCCTGGGAATGACATGGTGGCGTCATCCGCATTTGTTGTAATAATTGGAAACTGGGCTGCATTGGCGACTATTTTTTCAATGCCTGCTTTTGCGATTTCTGGCTGCTTGGCGGACAAACGCATGTAATAACGCAGCAACAGCGAATTTGCCATTTTTCGCCATTTTGTAGGATCGCCGCCATAAAAGACGTCTACATTGTCCACGATTCCGCTGTAATCTGCCTTGCCTTTTGAAAGCATGGTGTTTGCCTTTTCAAGATCTGCAATTACCCCGGCATAAATTTTTTCCTGACTGTCAAAGGCGGGTAAAATATTGTCGGTTCCACCATTTTCGCCTTCTAATGCATTGGTATAGGGCGCGTCGCCCCAGAGATCCGTTATCAATCCGAAGATGAATGATTTCATGACCAATGACACGCCCTGGTGAAACTCAAAATTCGTCTCCACAGACCGTTTGTATAGCAAGTCGTTGTTTCTCAAAATGTCGTAATACGCATTCCAGCTCTGATCACCACCCCAGTCATAATCATTGTGACCGCTCGACCAGGCGTCCTTCTGTGTGTGCTGCACAACTCCGGCAATGTCCTGATAACCAAGATTCACGTAAAGTTTTGCGGCCTCGGTAAGCACAGTCGGAAGCACCAAATTAGGGTTCACTGTCTCAGGGCCTACACCATTCGGGTTCTCGTTCAGCTCTGAAAGGTCTTTGCACGAAAACATCAGACAAGTCAGCAGCAGCGGGAATATGGTCGATTTTATACTAAATTTTCTCATGAGTTTATTTATTTAAATAGACTATGTCTTTCAGAATTAAAAGGTTAATCCAAGCTTGAAACCAATTGGCATAACCCAAGGCGTTACGTTGTAACGTTCAATTCCTTGCTTGAACTGCGTTCCGGCTTGCGCATTGGCTTCCTGCTGGAAAGCCATTTCCGGGTCGATGCCGATCTTCGCCTTCGTCCAAAGCATGATGTTGCGGCTATAAACGGCAACATTGGCATTCTGCAAACCAATTCTTTTTACAAAAGCCGCTGGCAGGTCATAACCCAAGGAAATTTCACGCATTTTGATAAATGAAGCGTCGAATGTTGCTGCACGCGTGAAGCTCCATGGATAGTTATCACCATAAGGAATGTATTTAGTGCCGGGGCCTCCCAGGTTTTCAACATAACTCGTGATTTCACCTTCCGAATCATATTCCGCGATCACACCGGGATTGAAAACAGCATAATCGTAGGTGTTGCCGCCATATTCAAATGGGAAACCACCATATTCTTTGGTAGGGCCGCCCACGATCGGAAAGTTGTTGCCGCGAATGATAACCTTGTCATTGTTAACCAGATAATCGCGCAGCTGATCGCCGGAAAGGCCATTTGGATTAATCAAATTGTCAAGGAAACGCTGCGATTTAAGATCTGATTCGCCATAGCGATAAGTTTGCGAAACAAACTCCCCGCCGTTTCTCCAGTCAAAAGTCATGTTCAAGCTGAAACCTTTGTAATTAAGGGAGGTTTGCATGCCCAAAATGAAGTCGGGATTGAAATTTCCGATCTTGTTACGTGTGTTTGAAGCATTGATGCTTTGCCATGAACCGTCGTCATCCAGGATCGGATAGCCGTAATATGGAGAATTTTTATCCTTCACCGTCACGATTTCTGAGTCATAAAGGTCGCCGATCTGATCGCCCACATACGTCCAGGCACCACCTTTCGCATCCGTCCACAATGTATAAAATTCCAGACCTTCGGAAAGCGACTTGATGGTCGTCCGGTTTCTTGACCAGTTTGCATTGATATCCCATTTCCAGCCGTTTTTCGCAATTGGCGTTCCACCCAGCGAAAGTTCAAGTCCTTTGCTCACAAGCAAACCTGCATTGATATTTTTCGAAGTAAATCCGCTTGATCCTGGCAATTTGGTTGGAATGATCTGGTTTCTGTTTTCAACCTGATAATAAGTTGCGGCCAAACGCACTTTGTTGCTAAACAGGTTTAGATCAAGACCCGCCTCATATGAAGTCGCGATTTCTGGTTTAAGATCTGGTAAAAGTATTTGCCCAGATTTGCTTAGTCTGGTCACCCCGTCCCACGCCCCAGCATTGCCGAGCGTTGCCAAAAGGCTGTAAGGATTTGTATCATTTCCCACCTGAGCAGCGCCACCTCTCAGTTTCAGCAGGCTGACCTGGTTGTTCATGTGGAACATTTCGCTGAGGATCAAGCTCAAAGAAGCCGAAGGATAAAAATAGGATCTGTTCGCCTTTGGAAGCGTGCTCGACCAGTCGTTTCGTGCGGTCAAATCCAGATAAATCATGTCCTTGAAGCCCAGATTAGCCAATCCGTAAACACTGAAAACGGCTCGCTGTGACAAATAACTGTTGAATGAGAGGTTAGCGGGAGCGATGTTGGCAATGTTAAACAAGCCCGGAATGGTCAGCCCTGTTCCGTTTTTCGTAGCAGTTGTAATGTCCGTATTTTTCTGAAAACGCGTATTTCCACCACCGGAAACGGACAAGCTCAGATCGTTAATTTCCTTTTTATAAGTGATAAGGAAATCAGCATTCCGCTCGAATCTTGACAAATTGGTGACCCCATATGCGCCGCGGCTGTCATTCGTATAACTATTGGCGATTTTGGTTTCACGATCCTCATTATACGTATCGAGCGAGTAACGTCCCATTACGCTCAGGAATGGTGTGATTTGCCAATCGGCCCTAAGATTACCAAACAAACGATCGCGGACGAAGCTGTTATTTACTTCATAAGCCATAAAATAAGGGTTGTTGTAATCCCCTGGCCCCTGCGACAATTGCTGCAAGCCTTCCTGGCCAGGCACCCAATAATCTCTCAAATCCCTGATGTCGATATGCGGAGACACAGCATAAGCCCATTGCAAGGGATTGGTTCCGCGGTTTGTGGCGGGCCTGTTGTTGGAGTTGTTGCGACTAAAATCCAGGTTTGTCCCGATCGTAAGCTTCTTGCTCACCTTCAATGATGAGTTGATGCTTAGCGAGTTACGAAACAAATCAGAGTTCGGGATTATCCCTCTGTTTGACATATTGGAATACGACAAACGATAGTTGACCAGTTCGCTGCTATTTGAAACGGAGACACCATTGGTTGTCGTAATTCCCGTTCTTACAAAGTTTTTCACATTATCCTTGTGCGAAATCAACTCTGTTGGGATTGGATTGCCTTTTTCGTCTTTCGGGCTGTTCCATTGCACGGCTTTGTAACCTTTGTCAAGTTCCGGACCAACGCCACCCGCCGAGTTTTCGTCAATAAGCAGCACGCCGCCCGGATAAGGATTGTTTTCCGGTGTGAATGGCAGAATGCCGGTTGCAAACTTCGAGTGCATGTCTAAAAATCTGTAAGGCTTGTCAAAAACCGTGTTGGAGTTGATCGAAACGGTCATTTTCTTGGATTTGCTTCCACTTTTTGTTGTGATCAGCACAACGCCGTGACCAGCTCTCGAACCGTACAAAGCAGCTGCATTCGGGCCTTTCAGGATGGAAACGCTTTCCACGTCGTCCGGGTTAATGCTTGAAATTGCATTACCATAATCCACACGGTTATCGTTACCAATCTGGCTGATGTTGTTCAATGTGTTGGAAATGGGAACCCCATCCACAACAAATAAGGGCTGATTATCATTGCTTAACGAGGTTGCTCCCCTAATAACCATGCTTACAGACGAACCTGTGCCGCCCGTAGAGCTGATCGTCACCCCAGGAACTTTGCCTGAAAGTGAATTCAAAACGTTTTCCTGAGCAACACGGCTGATTTCTTTACCATCAACATCCCCAACCGAATATCCCAGCGAGCGCTTTTCTCTTGATATTCCCAAAGCGGTTACGACAGCTTCATTCAATGTTTCAGCGCCTTCTGCCAAATCAACATTGATAACCGATTGATTACCAATGACAACCTCCTGGCTTTCATGGCCGATATAAGAAAATACAAGAATCGGCTTCGCTTGCTCGTTTACGGAGATCGAGTAATTTCCCGAAGCGTCCGTTGAAGTTCCAACCTGTGTTCCTTTAACAATGATGTTTACACCTGGCATTGGCGTGCCGTCTGTTTTTGAAGATACTTTTCCGGTAATTGTTTTGTCCAAAACTTGCGTATTCAACGCCTTAGCACATTCAGGCGCAACTAAAAATGCCACCGCGAGCAAACACCAAAGTATTCGTCGCATACTAATAATAGAGATTGGATTCATAATCTTTGAATTTTAGGTGATTATCATTGGTCATAATAACAGGAGAAAAAACTGTAAGCGTTAGAAGTTTGAATCACATATCGAGGGTGTCAGCACAGGAGCAGCATAAGGCGATTTTCATGTAGTGTACTTGGAATGCAGCATTACGTACTATCATGGCCATTGGACGAATTTCCGTTCTGAGAAAAACCATTTCCAGCCTGTCCATTCTGGTTTTCTTTCAGCAGATAGTCAAAGTAAATTTCGAGGGCGTCAGAGTATTTTTGCTGATCTTCGGCACTGTTAATGCCTTCCAGCAGCTCAGACAGTTCTTCCCCGGAAAGTTTGTTGTTGATCAGTTTATTAATCAAAGTTTCAGCCCGGGAAAGTGACATAGTAATAGCCGTTTAGTCTTTGTAGGGATACTCGCAGGGTTTGGGAAAAGACTATTCGCCAGAATATGTTTTTTTGAATGCTTCCGCAACTGAATTTAGATAACCTTATTTTTACCAAAAATTCACCATATTCAATCAATGTATCGTTTCTGTACTGAAACCTGGCCGTGAAGAATGAAGCTAATCATACCCTACAAGAAGTGCTGTTTTCCGTTATTCGTTTTATTCTTGTTACAAACTGCTTACGCTCAAACAATTGAGACTGACACAATCGGAAAAATCGTGGTGGGAGACATTGTAGTGGAAGGCAACCACCGCACAAGAACGGGCATTATCTTGCGTGAAATGGCAATCAAAACGGGCGACACTTTGCAGGCTAACCTGCTTGCCGAAACGCTTGAAATTGACCGTCGCAAAATCATCAACACCAACCTTTTCATCACCGTTGACCTCATTCCAAAAAGCAATGCAGATTCGGTCAGGACGGATATTCGCATTGTGGTTAAGGAACGTTGGTATTTGATCATTGTCCCGGTTTTTCAGCTTGCCGACCGTAATTTTAATGAATGGTGGTATGAAAGGAAACGCGATTTGTCACGAACAACTTACGGCGTTTACATGAGTTACGGCAATGTTACAGGCCGGTCCGACAAGCTTCGTTTTTTAGCTGAGTTCGGTTTCATTCCAAAATTTGAGATTGCTTACACATTGCCATATCTCGACAAGGCGCAGAAAACCGGAATTACCATTGGGTCATCTTATTCTGTCAATAAAACGACGGCATTCAGAACCTGGCGCGACAAACTGCAA
Organism: Dyadobacter sp. CY326; assembly: GCF_021390515.1. Taxonomy (GTDB): domain Bacteria; phylum Bacteroidota; class Bacteroidia; order Cytophagales; family Spirosomataceae; genus Dyadobacter. Next base: position 44,120 of record NZ_JAJUXI010000006.1, on the reverse strand, counting down.
TATTTTAACAGTGAGGACATTAACCGCGAAAGGTTTTATTCCTATGTCAGCATTAGTCGCCGAAACAAATATTATACATTCCACACGGCCGACCTGCGATGGAGTTACAGTAAAATTTCAGACACGATTGCCAATCTGAATCCGAATTATTTGCTCAAAGGCCGCACATTGCAGCGCTATTTTCAGCTTACTTACACATTCAGTTACGATAAGCGTGACAATGTGCAATATGCTTTGCAGGGACAAAGTCTGGCATTGCAGCTGTCAAAAATCGGCCTTTTGCCAACTGACGACGTTGATATGACCTATTTCTATGGTTCTTACCGGAAATACATTCCGATCTCAAAGCGGTGGTTTTTCAACACAGGCGTCCGCGGGCGCGTTTCATTGCCTAAGCGCCAACCATATTTACAGACAATCGGGCTCGGTTACAGGAATGATCTTGTGCGTGGATATGAACTGTATGTTGTTGATGGACAGGATTATGCATTGCTTAAAAATGAATTAAAATACAAACTGTTTTCATTCCAAAAACACTTTTCTTTTATCCCGATCAAGCAATTTAACACACTTCCATTGGCGGCATATCTTAACACTATCGCGGATGCGGGTTATGTGAAAAACAGTTATCCTGAACTCAGCAACACCAGGCTTGGAAACAAAATGCTTTACGGCGCCGGTGCTGGTCTGGATATCGTTACTTTTTACAATATTTTGGCAAGATTTAATCTCACATTGAACGCAAAAGGCGAGCGGCGATTCTTCTTTAACATTTCACGCGAGTTCTAAAATCGTTTTTGAAAAATGGAAATATGGCTACATTGCACAACTGAAAGCCTTTCCCGAATAAAGGCACGACTATTTTAACACTCACATCAAAACCGAATGACAAGAACCTCTACATGCATGAAAAGTCTTAAAACCTCAATTACCAGCCTGCTATTTGCAGCGGTGATCATCGGCTGTGACACCAAAACCAATGAAAAAACGGAAAGCACACCCGATTCGGCAGTGACGGAAGCGCCTGCTCCTACCAATGAATTGAACAGTGACCAGTCGGCACTTTTACAAACCATTCTGGGGGAAAACAATGCGGAGGGAAGCGTCTTGCGTGGCATCGCGTTTGGCGACGCCGTTAGCAAGGTTAAGGCGTCCGAAACCTTTGAAATGTTCGAAGAAGTGGCTGATCATCTGGGTTATACAGCTGAAACGCCACAGCTGGAAACCATTGATGTTCAGTATTTTTTGACTCCGGACAAAAAGGTCAACAGAATAACGGTCGACGTTTATCTCAACAGTCCCGAAGCGACAAAACAGCTTTGGAACGCTGCAAAAAAGCATTTTACCGAGCAATATGAAGCTCCAAAAGAAGAGTCCAACAAGGTTACTTGGACTAAAAAGTCAATTCGCATCAATATGGAAGATGTGTCAAAAGGAAAGGATTATGGGTTAAAATTCCAGTTCGTCCCGACTGATAAAAATGTTCTTGCTGCAAAATAAATTTTATGAAAAACCAAAAATCATTGCTTCTGGCAGCATTATGCCTGTTTTCTGTTGGTGCCTTTGCTCAAAAGACATCTAAAAAAGATGAAGTTGTAACAATCAAAACGGAACAAGGCACAATGCGGCTGATCCTATTTGACGAAACACCCAAGCATAAAGCCAATTTCCTCAAATTATCCAAAGACAAATTTTACGACGGCTTGCTTTTCCACCGTGTCATCGATGACTTTATGATTCAGGGCGGCGACCCGAATTCACGAAATGCCAAACCGGATGATATGCTGGGAAAAGGCGATAATGGTTATAAAATTCCTGCGGAATTCAGCCCCAAGCTGTTTCACCAAAAAGGCGCATTGGCTGCCGCGCGTGATAACAACCCGGCAAAAGAATCCAGCGGATGTCAGTTTTACATTGTTCAGGGCCGGAAATGGAGTAAAAACGATTTGGACAAACAAGCTGCGCGTGCTGCCCGGAAGTTGACGGATTCGCAACGGAAAGTTTACGAAACAATAGGCGGAACACCGCATCTGGATGGCTCTTACACTGTTTTTGGGCAAGTTATTGATGGACTGGATGTAGTTGACAAAATTGGCTCTGTCGAAAAAGACGAACGCGATCGTCCAGAGAAAAACGTTTCGATGCAGATCTCCGTCAAGAAAATGAAGAAGAAAAAGATCACCAGGAAATACGGTTGGAACTACGAAGCTTAATGTCTTGGAAAAGAAACGCATTTTAATCACCGGTTCCAATGGTCTGCTTGGCCAGAAACTTGTCGCGCTGCTTGCCGGAAATAATGCTATTGAAACCATAGCAACGGCAAAAGGCGCAAATCGCCTGGATGTTTCGGAAGGTTATCGCTATCTGGAAATGGACGTTACAGATGCAAGTGATGTTGACAACGTTTTAAGCTTGGTTAAACCCCACGTCATCATCCACACAGCCGCCATGACGAATGTGGATCAATGCGAAGTGGAAAAAGACGCCTGCTGGAAATTGAATGTCACTTCCGTCGAGATCCTCATTGAAGCTTGCAGGAAACACAACATTTTCTTGGAACACGTTTCTACGGACTTCGTTTTTGACGGAAAATCAGGCCCATATAGTGAGGAGGATGCGCCGAATCCGATCAGTTTTTATGGCTGGAGCAAATATGCAGCTGAAAAGGCTTTATTGAATTCCGACATTGACTGGGCGATTGCGCGCACCGTGCTGGTTTACGGCATAGCCCATGATATGAGCCGCAGTAACATTATTCTTTGGGTTAAAAAGTCATTGGAGGAAGGCAAGGCCATTAAAGTCGTAACGGATCAGTTCCGCACACCGACGTTAGCGGAAGATCTGGCAATGGGTTGTTTTTTAATTGCCGACCAGCGCGCCAAAGGCATTTTTCACATTTCCGGAAAAGATTTTCTGACTCCTTATGAAATGGCGATCATGGCTGCCGACTATTTTTCGTTAGACAAATCCCTCATTTCCCCAACCGACGCCTCATCATTTACGCAACCAGCAAGAAGGCCGCCGAGAACCGGTTTTGACCTAAAAAAATCCCGGAATGTACTTGGCTACGAACCGCACACATTCCGGGAAGGAATCGCCCTGGTGGCAAAGCAGATTGGTTTTTAATGGTCAGGATTCAATTTCTCAATCGCAGACAAGTCGAGAGCGAAACCAGGAAATAACGGATCACCCAAAAGCTGAACATTCAAGCCATTCACCGTTTCTACATGTTTGCCCGGAGCATAAATAAAAACCTGCTCGCCAAAACGGTCAATAAGCCACCCAAGCTGGCATCCGTTTTCCATATATTCAAGCATTTTGTCCTGCAAGTATTTCAGGTCATCTGATTTCGAACGCACTTCAATAATAAAATCGGGGCAAATGGGCGCAAATTTTTCCTGTTCGTCGCACGACAATGCATCCCATTTTTCTTTGGGCACCCATGATATATCGGGAGATCTTACTGCACCATTTGGAAGCGTAAAGCCGGTTGATGAGTCAAACACTTCACCCGGTATATCATTATTCTCGAGCCAATTAAAAAACTTATTTGCTATTCGTAAAGTAAAGCGTCCAGTAAAGCTGCCTGTCGGGGACATAAAAATAATATTTCCGTTTTTATCCCGTTCGAAGCTAAGCATGTCGTTCATCTGGCAAAACCGAAAGAACTCATCCTCGCTCATGATATCCCCAACTTTCAGGGTCACGGGCATTGTGATCAATGATGTATCCATGATGAGTAAGTTTAAAGGATGCAATTTAGCAATCTTGTAACGCTTAATAAAACCTTAAAATTATTGAGAACGGCCACTCAATAAAGCTTTTCATAATACTCACGCGCCATGCGGTCAGAGTTGAAATCGACGTTGACGTCGTTCATGCTGTTGAGGACCATTTGTTGCCATTTCTCCTTGTTACCATAATAGGTTGGGATGACGGTTGTTTCCAGCTTATCCATCAATGCGTCGCAATCTTGTTTGTTGATATCGTCACCTTGCGCAACTGGCAGCAGGAATGAATTCTCGCCATCTTTGGCGAATTCACAGATCCATCCGTCGAATGTCGATAAGTTAAGTGATGCATTCATGGCCGCCGTCATTCCGCTGGTTCCGGAGGCTTCGCGGGTAACCACAGGTGTATTTAACCAAACGTCCGAACCATCTTTCAGCAATTTAGAAAGCGCTAATTCATAGCCTGTCAGCACAGCCATATTGGAGAAATGATGGCTCATGTAAAAAAGCTTGTTGAATGTGCTTATCGCTCCCTCATCTTTCGGATAAGGTTTTCCAGCCCAAATAACCTGGATTGGCTGATCCTTGTTTTCCATCAGTTTCCGAAAACGTTCCAGATCCCAAACAAGCATATCCGGCCGTTTGTAAGCAGCAAATCTTCTTGCCCAAACGATTGTAAGCACATTGGGATCAAAAATTTTACCACATTGGTCAGCAACCGTTTTGAACAAAATTGTTTTCAGCTCATTCTTGCGCGCAGCGATTTTTGCCGAATCTTTTGCAATGCGTGCAGCTTCCAACTGACTATCAACCCAATAAGTGTTATTCTGCGCATTTGTAATGTGCCCGATCTCCGCGATTTTCGGATATGATTTCCACATAATCCGCGACACTTCCCCGTGCAGTTTTGAAACGCCATTGGCTTTTCGGCTCAGGCTCAATGCTGCAAGCGAATGGTTGAATGTGTCGTCTTTAATGCCGCTAATCTTACGCACAGTGCCCAGATCCAAGCCTGAAAAGAAGCCGAGGTCATTGAGGAAATTAATGTCATGCTTCTCATTTCCAGCCTCTTCCGGCGTATGCGTAGTAAAAACGACACGCTTTTTGACCTCAGACACTTTTTTATATTTTTTAAATAAATGGAAAATGGCAGAAACCGCATGCGCCTCATTGAAATGGTAAACCTCCGGCTCATATTGCAATTCCTCCAAAAGCCGCGCACCGCCGATGCCGAGCACCATGCATTGCGCAACTTTGTAACGCACATCGGCATCATAAAGTGAATAACAAATCGCCCGCGTCGTATCATCATTTCCGTCCGTGTCAGTGGTTAACAGGAACATGGGAGCGGATTGGAAAACATCTGGCGGAAGATAATAAGCCGCAACCCACACATCTTTTCCCATCACAGGAATCTGGAAACGGATATTTGTATCAACAAGAAACGAATACATCTTTTCCCGGAATTCCGGTTCCATGCTGCCGTCTTTTTTGCGGCCCTGGTCGTAATAACCGTGTTTCCACAGCATTCCAATGCCAATCAAATTTTGTTTCAATGCATAAACGCTTCGCATATGCGAGCCTGCCAGAAAACCCAGTCCTCCCGAGTAAATTTTGAGAGCCTGATCCACCGCAAACTCCATTGAAAAATAGGCAACTGATTTTTTATAGTTTGCGTCCGGCGTAAACGGATGCTTATAGGGAAGCGTAAGGGAAGGATGTGACATTAATGGAAGATTTTTTAGTGTAAAACATAAAGATAAAAAATCACACCATGAATCATTAAAAATCAACTATCAATTCGTGGAGGAACCGGCTTAGGAAAAACCGTTTTTCCACTTATGAGCAATAGAAATCGCCGTTTCCAGCATGTAGGGAGCCCAGTTTTCCACTTTCCAGGCCGTGTTGGCAAGATCAGAAGATTGCAGCATTACTCTCGCCTCGTCAACATTGCTTGCATTTTCGAGGATCTGCGACAGTTGCACTTGCTGGCTGTGCAAGAACAAATCTTCCAATGGAGGCTCGTTGATGTTAAAATTAGAAACGGGAGCAAACGTGTTGGTCGGATGTTGCTGATCTAGATTAGATGACTCGATAATGCTGCTCATGCGCAGAAAGTCATTTCGAAACATTTGCTGCCTCTCGACCGTATGAAGCGCCGTGCCCATTTGCTCCATCACCACAAATTTCAGGTTTGGGCAGAACCGCATTGCTTTTCGGAGATATTGAAAGACAGCTTCCGGAACGGATGCATCGTGCGTGTCGCGCCTGACTTTTTTATTCCCTCTCAGCGGATTCTTGTCCCAGCTGCCTCCCGAAATGTGGATTTCCCTGACTTTGTCAAGCGGATATAATTTAACAATTTCATCAAATGCGATGTCAAAATTATGCACCTGGCAATAAAGGTTGTGCAGATCAAGAATGATGAAACCGTTGACACTTTCTACCAGTTGGTTGAGAAAGTCCCCATGTTTTTTGACCTCCTCGATGGAATAAGAAAAGGCCAGATTTTCCAGTCCGACCGGGCAACGGCAAGCGTCCTGAATCCTTCGCAGCCGGTCTTTCCCCAATGCCAATGTCTGCGTAGTAAACGGAATGCCAATGGGAGCGCCTTTGTGAAAATCGGCTCCGGTCATGAAGCCAAAATGCTCGGTAATGTGATCGAAATGAAACTCGTTAGAAACTTTCCTCAGCCTATGAAGCCATTCCTGCTGCTCGGGCGACCATTTTCCTGAAAAAAGAGAAAAGTAAACGCCGTGCCCGATTAACCGATTGTGATCGCTGAATTCGCGAACAAGCTCCGTAAACCATGAGGGGATCTCATTGAAATTAAACAGCGCGTCAAACGACCATTCAATTGCCTCCACTTTTTCCTCTTCAAACAATGGAAGCGATGCCTGCAAAATGTGCGCATCGAGGTTACAGGCTATGGAAGCGTATATTTCAGGCATAATAGAGCAATGTCAAAAGAAATCAACCCATTCCGCAGGCGGGGCAGTTATCAAAAGTTTTTGTCTTGCTTGTCTTTTCGCCGCCTGGCTTAATCAGGCCGTCCGAGCATGCAGATGCGAGTGTTGTGACAGTAACAGCAACTGCAACGGCTTTCAAAACAGATTTTGAGACTTTCATGATGTTTTTGGCTAAGGTGAATTGGTCTTTTTTTAGAAGATTCAATTGAAATTCATTTGGTTGTAACCGTTAGCATTAAATTTTTTCGCCCACAAAAAAAGCCTGACAGAATTGAATCTGACAGGCCCTTTTTGCTAAATCTCTAATATCACTTGCCAAACAACCTGGCCCAGAAACCCTTCGCTTTTACTTTTGTTTCCTCATATTTTTCAGTAGCCACTTCCTTGATATCCTCAATTTCCTCAGCTGCTTTCATTCTCAATTCTTCTGCTTTGATCTGCGCTTCTGCCAGTTTCTCAGCCGCTATGGCCTTGGCTTCTTCGAACTTCTCCTGCACTTCATCCTTAATGTCCTCATATTTCTCCGCGGCAGCTTCCTTAACTTCTTCTGCTTTTTCACTGAAATCAGCCAAAAATTCCTCAGCTTTCACCTTTCCAGCAGCAATGTTGAGCTCAACTTCATTTTGCAACTGCTCCGTTTTTTGCGAGAAGCCCGATTTCAATTCCTCGACTTTTTCGGTTGCAGCCTCCTCAACATCAGCTGCTTTTGCTGCGGCTTCTTCCTTAATCGTTGCTACAACCCCTTTTGCTTCCTCCGTTTTTTCTTCCGCCGCAATTTTCACATCTTCTACTTTGTCAGCTGCTGCTAATTTAAGATCTTCCACCTCGTCGGCCGCTGCTGCTTCCAATTCCAATGCTTCATCTTTTGTGGCGTCAAGCTTGGATTCGCCTGCTGCCTTCAAATCGTCCAAAGTTTCATACACTTCCGATTTCACGCCATCGGCAGCCACTTCCGCTTCTTCCAATTTTTCTTCCGCCAAAACTTCCAGTTCATCAGCCTTGTCTGTTTCAAATATCGCCGCATCCTCATTCACTTCCTCGGCCTCATCCACGATCTCCTCCTTTGTATCAGCAGCTTCTTCTTTCAGCTCATCAAATTTTTTCTGAAGTGATTCGGTCACTTCTTCGGGTGTGGGTTTTTCGTTTTCAGCCATTGGAAAGGGATTTAAGGTGGGAAATTTGTAACAGTTGATTCGAAAGCTACAAAGGAGTTGGCAACGTTGCAAGCAATGAGGAAGCTTTCTCCTACTCTAACCTTCTAATCATCAATTTTTTAATGAGCTCATAAAATGGCTCAGGCTGCATTGTCCGCCAGTTGTTGAGCTGCAATGTTCCGCCAAAATTAATGTAATAATCCAGCCTGAACTTCTTCCATTGTTCCTCCACATGTTCTCTAAAATTCACTGCCGCAATCCAGCCGTCTTCAATGTCATCAAACCATTCAGCATAATAATCATCCTCGCTTCCGTGAAAGTCGAGCACATTTTCTCCCATTAAAATAAACTGGTTAATGCCCTCATCCACAAGCGGATCAACAACCTGTCGCTTGAAAAACATAATGTCGTTATGCAGGGCATCATTCCACTCGCCAAACATTTCAATAACGACATAGCGCTTGTTGTAATCTGCGAAAATAATTTTCACATACAGCGTCTCAGAGCCGATTTCGTCCCATAACGGATGAATGTAATAGCCATAAATCGCATTTTCATAATAATCTAAATTATAAGTCCGGCCATAGAAGGGTGATTTTTCGTCATGGCTGGCTACATAATGCTTTTCCCAATTATAATATGGCTCAATCTCCTGCATGTCAACAATTCTAAATGCCTAAAACAATTACTAATATAATGTTAAACCTAAAATAGAAAAAAGGCTTAAACGATGTTTTAAACCGTTTAAGCCTTTCAATTATTGTTCCTAAAATTCGCCGGGCGTCGAGCGCCGGGCGTTGCGCGTCGCTTACAGCTCGCGGATCCAGATATTGCGGAAGCTCGTCGTGTTGTTGTGATCTTGCAATTTGATCGGGCCTTTGCCGTGTGGCTCTATCACTGGCTGACCAATATAAGGCGTTGTTCCCTGGATCATGGTGTGATTTTGAACCAAAACACCATTGTGAATCACTGTAATATAGGGAGCAATGGTCATTTGACCGTCCTTGTTAAAATGTGGCGCTGTGTAAACAACGTCATAAGTTTGCCATTCGCCTGGTCCAACTGCTGCATTTACCAATGGCATGGTTTGCTTGTAAATAGACCCCGCCTGTCCGTTAGAATAAGTTGGGTTATTATAGCTGTCCAAAACCTGCAATTCGTAGATTCCCTGCATAAAAATCCCGCTGTTTCCGCGTCCCTGGCTATTTCCTTCCACTTTCGCAGGCGTGCGCCATTCAATGTGCAGCTGATAATCGCCAAATGTTTGTTTCGTTTGAATGTCGCCGGATTTGGGTGCAACAGTTATCGCTCCGTCGCCAACAGTCCATGGCGCAGCAGTTTTGCCGTCCTTGCCGGAAACCCAGGCATCCAGATTTTTACCATCAAATAATATGATTGCATCGGAAGGCGCAGTAAAACCTGAAACAGCCGTAGAAGGTTTACCAGGCGTTACAACACGAGGAACCGGGCTCCACAATTCACTCGATTCGGGAGTTTGCTTAGTTGGTTGCAATTGAGCGTGTGCAGCAAAAGCCGTTGCAAGGCTGAACGCGGTAAGAATCAGTTTTTTCATTTTTAAAAAGTAATCGTTTTTAGTCTAATAACTATTGAAATAATATCAAAGCACAACATTAAGTATAAAGCATTAACAAACGCGGTTCTCACCTAATTAAATGCGATTTTTTGGATTCTTATCACGTAATTTGCAGCCGCGCATGCCCCTCGCTGCGCGGCGTTTCAAATAAACCGATACAAGCTTACTTCACGTATGTTTAAAATTAACCGTTCATTTTTCCAGCTCTTTGCGGGTGGAATTGCTGCAATTGCTATGCAATCCGCTTATGCACAGCAACCTGTCCCTCTTAACGACCTCAGTGCGTTTACAACCAAGTCTAACAACTGGAAGATCGTTGGCAACGCATCCGCTGATATTTCCAAAGAAAATGTGCTGATCACGACGCCTGGAAAAGGTGTGCTGGCTTGTACACATGAAAAAGGCAAATATGGCAACGACTATGAACTGATCTCCAATTTCAAACACGGCGATCTGGACATTGAGCTTGATTTCATGTTGACCAAAGGATCCAATTCCGGAATCTACTTGCAAGGCAATTACGAAGTGCAGCTTTTCGACAGCTGGGGTAAGAAATCTGCCAAATACAATGATAACGGCGGAATTTACGAACGTTGGAATGATTCAAAACCGGAAGGTGAAAAGGGTTATGAAGGTTATGCGCCCCGTTTCAATGTTGCCAAAGCACCTGGTTTGTGGCAAAACATCAAGATTTCTTACCAAGCGCCTCGCTTTGATGCAAACGGCAAGAAAACTTCCAATGCAGTGTTTCTTTCGATTGTGTTAAACGGCGTTACGATCCATGAAAATGTAGAAGTAAGCGGCCCTACACGCGGTGCATTAACGGGTGAAGATGTGGCCATGGGCCCTATCCGCATTCAGGGCGACCATGGTTCTTTGGCGATCAAAAACATTATTATCAATAATTTTGATAAAAAGCCTGGAACACTGTCCGAGCTGACTTACAAGACATATTATGGAGACTTGTCGGAAACAGCAGATCTTTCCAAACTGACTCCTAGTGAAACGGGCAAATCCGAATCATTGAGCTGGGAGATTTTAAAAGAGAACAACAATTACTCTTACGTATATACAGGCCGCTACAACGCACCGACTGAGGGTGAATATAATTTCAAGTTACAAGCTTCAGGAAATTCTTATTTGAAAATCGATGGCAAATATGTGATCGATGCAGCTTGGAAATCGAACAGTGACTTTCGTGAAGGCAAAGTGAACCTGAAAGCGGGTGATCATACCATTGAAATTTTCAACAATAAAAAAGATGGCTGGATGCGTCCGGTTTTGGGACTTTGGGTCAATGGGCCTGGTTTCAGAGAAGTGGCTTACCATTCTAAAAGCTCTGCAATGGCAGGCGGTGTGAATGATCCGATTCTGATTTCTGCCGGAACAAACAATGTTACGCGCAGTTTTATGGATTTCAAAAAAGGCAAAGAAAAAGGGCATCGTGTTGTACACGCGGTGTCAGTGGGCAGTCCTTCAAATTTGCATTACACTTATGATTTGGACAAAGGCGCTGTTTTGCAAGTTTGGCGCGGTGAATTCCTGGATGCAACTCCAATGTGGCACGACCGCGGCGATGGTTCTTCGAAACCAAGAGGAAGCGTAACATTGCTGGGTGATGACATGATCCTTGGTAAATCTGCAAAAGGAAAATGGCAGGCAGACACAACCGGCAGCGGTTACCGCCCAAAAGGTTATGTGCTGGACGATCAGGATGTGCCTACTTTCCAATATCAGGCATTTGGCTCAACTGTGACAGATTACATTTCTGTAAATAACAATCAGTTTTTCGAAAGGATCATTAAAGTGAACAACCCGGCGAAAGATCTTGTGGCAAGACTGGCTGACGGAGCGAACATTGAAAAAATCTCCGACGGACTTTACGCCGTTGATAACAAGTCCTATTACATTCAACTGGCTGACAAGAGTGTGAAACCTGAGATCAGAAGCGCCGATGGCACACAGGAGTTGTTGGTGCCTGTTACAAACGGTGAAGTTAAATATTCGATCCTTTTCTGATAAATCCCTATTATTCAATACATAATGAAAAAAATTGCTCACATAGCCTTTGCTCTTCTGGCAACGATTTCAATGCTTCAAGCGCAGGAATCACCGAAAGAAGAAGACTTTTATAAAATCATCACCCCGCCCATTCCCGAAGGAATTATCCTGGAAGTAGGCGGATTAACCACAATGCCAAACGGTTCTTTGGCTATTTCTACACGCCGCGGAGAAGTCTGGATTGTGGATAACCCAACAAGTCGCACGCCATTTTTCAGGAAATTTGCGACCGGTTTGCATGAAATTCTGGGGCTAGCTTACAAAGAAGGTGCATTGTATTGCGCACAGCGTGGCGAGCTTACCAAGCTGATTGATAAAAACGGCGACGGCAAAGCGGATGTTTACGAAACCGTTTACGCATGGCCATTATCCGGACATTATCACGAATATTCCTTTGGCCCGAAACTGGCGCCGGACGGAAGCTTTTTTGTGAGTGGTAACGTAGCATTTGGTGACGAAGAATGGTGGAGAGGCGAAAGCCGTGTCCCAGGCCGTGGCTGGATTTTTCACATTACAAACGACGGGAAATACGAACCATACGCAACAGGCGTTCGCTCCCCTGCGGGAATCAGCATGTTGAACGGCGAATTGTTTTACACAGACAACCAGGGTGACTGGATGGGAACAGGCGCTATTTTCCAGGTTAAAAAAGGCGGCTTCATGGGCCACCCGGCTGGTTTGAAATGGGCTGGTTTGCCAAATTCGCCTGTTAAGCTGACTGAAAAACAATTCTTCGCTGAGCGCGACAACCGCCAGAACAAAGATGACAAAGGACGCGCGATCAAGCCGGAAAACACGGGGAACGAAGCGCCACAATTCCTTTATCAATTGAAAGAAAAATACGATATGGTGCAGCTTCCGGCTGTTTGGTTGCCTTATGGTGTGCACGGAGTCTCTACTTCTGAGCTAATTCTGGACAACACGCAAGGCAATTTCGGACCATTTACGGGACAGGTTTTTGTGGGTGATCAGGGACAAAGCAACATTATGCGCATTGTTTTGGAAAAAGTAAAAGGCGAATATCAAGGCGCGAGCATTGGTTTCCGCAGCGGTTTCCAGTCTGGCGTTTTGCGGATGGCTTTTGATAAAGACGGTTCTATGTTCGTTGGTGAAACCAACCGTGGCTGGGGTTCGGCGGGTGATGCGAATCAGGGCTTGCAGCGTTTGGTTTGGAATGGTAAAATGCCATTTGAAATGTACACCGTAAAAGCGCAGCCTGACGGTTTTGAGATCGAATTCACGATGCCAGTTGATCGCAAATCAGCAGAAGATCTTGATTCTTATAAAGTAAGCAGCTATTTATACAAACATTATCCTGTTTACGGAAGTCCTCCTATCGACACGAAAGATGTGAAAGTGGTGGGTGTGAAAGTTTCTGACGACGCTAAAAAAGTAAGGATTGTGCTGGATGGCATTCGTCAATATTATGTGCATAAAATCCAGTTGGAAGGCGTGCGTGCTGCCACAAACAGCTGGTCGCTTGTTCATGCTGATGCTTACTACACATTGAATAACATTCCTGACGGTGAAAAACTGAAAGTCTCCGAATTGAAAACGACCCGTTCTGGCTCGGCAAATTCTGGAAGTGCAGCTGCTGCGACAGTTACTACACCTGAAAAAGAGCATGTTTCTCCTGACGGAAAAGGCAAAGCGCCTGCTGGCAAAGCATCTGTTGCAAAAGCGCCAACCTGGGCGGAAGTGAAGCCGCTTTTGGAGAAAAATACTTGCCTGGCCTGCCACGCAGCTGACAAAAAAGTGGTTGGACCATCTTACCAGGATGTTGCGAAACGCAAATACAGCAATGAGAAAATCGTTGATTTGATTTACAATCCCAAGCCAGAAAACTGGCCTGATTTTGCAACACCAATGGCTCCAATGCCACAAGTTCCAAAAGCTGAGGCTGCAAAAATCGCTGCCTGGATTAATTCCCTTGGCAAATAATCAAGAACATTTCGCATCAGCGTGTGTTCTTTCAATACAAATATCAAGGCTGCTCCGCATGTTCGGGGCAGCCTTTTTCTGTGCCTGTGGGAATGTAACAATTGACTTATAATGCCGTATATTCACGTTATAAATCAGACAGATGCATTGGAATTGTAACTTTTGCAATCAAAATGCGTTAATTGATCTTGCATAGCCCAATAATTAATATGTCCGCTTTTCGTGACCTATCTTTCATAAAATCAGTCAAGGGAAAAGTCTTGCTGGGATTTCTCCTGGCTTCGCTTGCCCTGGGTGCTTCGTGGATCATTAGCAAACATGCTTTTGAAGATATGCTTGGAAAGCTGGAAGTAATTTCGACCCCGAACGATAAGCTCCGGATGGTCAACAAGATCTTCAAAAACATTCTCCAGCTTGATCATTTACAAAATACACGCACATTAAAGGGCGAAGAAAGAAGTGAACAGGTCCTCGCCCAGTCGCAGGAGCTGATTGCCACGCTCGATTCGCTGAGCATTATGAGCATTGAAGATCCGCAACAGATCATTCGCATTGATTCCATGAAAAAAATCCTGCAGCAACGGGAAAAAATATATGGACATTATGTTAAAGTGCGCTCCAAACTGGTCAATAACAAGGATCTTGAAGAAGAGGTAAAATCCATTTCAGGACTGATTACAACAACGAAACTGAAACCGGACAGCACGGTTGTCAAAACGGAAAAAAGGACCACAACCACGACTGTTTACACCGAAGTGCCTGATTCATCCCAGCAAGCCATTGAGAAGAAGGGATTTTTCGGCAGGATGTTTGGAGGTTCAAAAAAGGTCAAGAAAAATGCACCGCCTCCACCGCCAAAAGTGGTGCAAAAACAGGAAGTGAACGTCGAAGTTGACACATTAACCGTTGCGCTGGAAGACAGCACGATTGAGAAGGTCGGCGAGGCGGTCCATGCCATTGAGAAATCTCAAAAGATAAGGACAACCAGTTTTGTTGACAGAGAGCAGGAACTTGCTTCCGCAGGCAATTCCCTGGTGAAGCAGCTGCTGGACGTTATGCAAAAAGTGGAAGCCGAAGTGCTGAAAGAATCCAATCTGGAAGGTTCACGATCCAAAAATCTGGTTGCCGGCAGCATTAACACATTGGAATACATTATGTTAGGATTCTTTTTCCTGACTGCGCTGCTTGCTTATCTGATCTTCACCGATATTTCCAAAAGCAATGAATACAGAAGCCAGTTGGAAGAAGCGAAAGAGGAAGCTGAATATCACAGCATGGCCAAACAGCGGTTTTTATCCAATATGAGCCATGAAATCCGCACGCCGCTCCAATCGATCATTGGTTACACCGAAGCGCTGAAAAAGGATGAAAAGCCAAAACGGCAAGATCTGGAAACATTGCATTCTGCGTCCGAACATTTGCTGCATCTGGTGAATGAAGTGCTGGATTACAGCCGCATCATTTCCGACAGGTTTACATTCGAAGAAAGAACATTTGCGATTACGCCGTTGCTCAATGAAGTGATTCAAATGCTGCGTCCTACGGCAACTTCGAAGGGGCTGAAACTGTCGATGGAAAACAGTCTTTCTTCAAATCTGTATTTGAATGGGGACCCCTTCCGGCTGCGACAGATCCTCTATAACCTGCTGACCAATGCCATCAAGTTCACAGAAACAGGTGAAGTTGTGCTTCGTGTTACCAATTTTGAAAGTGAAAATGACCTTGAAATTGAATTCCAAATTGCGGATACGGGCATAGGCTTGTCTCCCGATCAGGTGCAGCGTGTGTTTAACCAGTTTGAGCAGGCCGATCCATCCATTTCGCGAAAATATGGCGGCACGGGCCTCGGTCTCAGCATTGTAAAGGCATTGGTCGAAGGCATGTCGGGGAATATTAAAGTGAAAAGCACATTAGGTAAAGGCACGACTTTTTTTGTAACCGTTCGTATGAAAAAAGCGGAAACAATTGAAATAGCGCCGGACGAAACCCACAATAGAAACTATCACGTTGCCGGGAAAGTCTGGCTTGTGGATGATGATGCGTTTATTCTCAAATGGTGCTCGTCCGTTCTTGAAATGAATGGCATCGCGCATACATGTTTCTCCTCAGCAGAGGAAGTGCTTAGCCGCCCCTGGGACCAGCAGGTGAAGTTCGTATTGACCGATATGCGCATGACGGGCATGAGCGGCGCTGAACTGTGCAAGCGGCTTCGTCAGGAAGCAAATGATGATGTCAAGTTTTTCGTAATCACGGCGCAGGCGCTGCCGGAAGAGCGAAAAGGGATGCTAGGGATGGGTTTTGACGGACTTTTAATGAAACCGTTCCATTCTAACGAGCTGCTTGAATTGCTCGAAGCTTCATCTTCTAATGTTTCAATATTAACAGAATCTCAATCTGATAACTTGCCCGCGCTCGATTTTTCCACACTCAACGAAATGACTTTTGGCGATGAAAGTCTGCTCAGGGAAATATTGGAACAATTTGTAAAAGATTCCAGAAACGACGTCGCCGATCTTGATGTTTACATTGATCAAAACGAATTCGATAAAGTGCAGGAGCTCATGCATCGCATGGCGGGTCGCACGGGGCAGATTGGCGCAGGAGCGCTTTCCAACAAATTCCGGCAGTTTGAAATTGCATTGCGGGAAGATCCGTCGAAAGTTTCAGCAGCCGAGATGAAACAGATTGTCAAAAGCGCAGCTGCCGTTATTGAGCAAGTGGAAGAAAAAGCGCTTGCTTATTCAATGTGATACTTTTCGATTTTGTAATAAAGCGTTTTCCGGTCAATGTTCAGGAGCTTCGCGGCCTTGCTTTTATTGTAACGCACTTCTTGAAGCACTTTTTCAATCATTTCCTTTTCATGTGTTTCCTGCAATGCTTTGAGGTCTGAGCCAGTTGGTTTTTGCTGATATTCCATTGCCGTGATCATTTCTGCCGGCAAAGCACTCAGCGTCGCAACCTCTTCTTTTGACAAAAGCACAAGGCGTTTAATCACATTGTTCAGTTCGCGTAAGTTTCCAGGCCAGTCATATTTGTGAAAAACGTCCATCACTTCTTTTGACAATTCCCGCACATTGCGGCCCAGTTCTTCGTTCGCTTTTTCTACAAAATGTTGAATAAATATGCCCAGGTCCTCACCTCGCTTGCGAAGCGGCGGCACTTCAATTTTAAATTCATTCAAACGGTGATAAAGGTCGTCCCTGAAATCGCCGTTAGCAGCATTAACCATTAAATCCTCATTGGTTGCCGCAATAAGCCTCACATCCACTTTGATTTGCTGCGTCGCCCCAATCGGGACAATGATGCGCTCCTGCAAAGCCCGCAAAAGCTTGATTTGAACGTCATAACCAAGGTTTCCGATTTCATCCAGAAACAATGTTCCTCCGTCAGCAGCTTCAAACTGGCCGATCTTATCCTGCAATGCGCCTGTAAAAGCACCTTTCTTATGACCAAATAATTCGCTCGCCGCAAGTTCCTTGGACAATGATCCGCAATCAATGGCCACGAAAGGTCCGCTGCTGCGTTTGCTAAGTCTGTGAATGGATTTTGCGACGTGCTCCTTGCCCGTTCCGCTTTCACCTTGAATGATCACGGACATATCCGTCGGGGAAACCAGGCGGACATATTCATATAATTGTTTAGAAATCTTGGACTTGCCTTCGATGAATTCCAATGCCTGTTTGTCTGCTTTCGCATTGGATTTGGACTTCGGAGCGGCTTTGACATTGCCTGTTTCCGACTTGTTAAGCGCTTCCCGCAGCACCATGAGCAACTCCTCAGGATTCACCGGTTTGGTAATGTAATCGAAAGCGCCGATCTGCATGGCTGTAACGGCCGTGCGGACATCATGAAAGCTGGTCATGATAAATGCGGCAGTGCGGTTGCCCTCGCTTCTGAGTGCTTTTAGAAAATCGACCGAGTTGCCGTCGGGCAGGCGATAATCCAGCATGAGCACTTCATAAGCTTCATTGGAATCATTGGTCCTGAGCGCTTCCCTGGCTTCTTTTATATTGGAGCAGACTTTAACCTGATGACCATGCTTGCCGAGAAAATTACTGAGCAGCTTAGAAAATGTGGTATCGTCTTCAACAAGGAGCAGGTTAGCCATGGAAATTTAAATTATCAAAAATAAATACTAATAAACGAGTCGGGGGACGTAAAATTATAAAAACAAACGCCAAAAAGCCGGAGAATTCTCCGGCTTTTCATTTTGAACTAACAAATATTAACAGAAATCTTTCAATCAACTTTCTTTCCGTATTTATCCATATTAATGACTGTCGTTTGCTCAGCCTTCTTTGCATTGATTTCAAAATATTGAGAATTGTCCTCTCTGGTGACCAAAAACGCGCTCGTAACCTGCCATCCGGAATAAGCGTCGCTTGACAACGCATTCTTAACAGCTTCGGGCAAATCATCGGGCCGCACAGCGACTTTATCTTGCTTCACAACAACAGTCATGGTCACGGGCGCGGCATTGATTTTTATAATTCCTGCCAGACCTAAAAGCATTGCAGATAATATCAGTTTTCTCATGATCTTATTAATATACGTTATAAGCCTGTGTAAATGAATATTGAACCACTGCATTACGTGTTTTTAGTATTGACAAATTAAGTTGATAATCAGATATTAACAAATTGAATGATAAACGCCGTTTCAGAGTTCGCTGTTTAATATTTCTACAACCTGTACGATTAAGCGTCAGTTGTGAGCCTATGTAGTCTGAAAATCAACCTGACAACGGGCAGGAATACTTAAAAATATATATGAACTATTTTACAATAATGTTTCGTGTATCCCGCAAATTACATTATATTTGAGAGGATTATTTCTACAACATATATACAATAAATTCTACAAGACAAAATTAGCATCTCTAAGTCAACAATAGGTTTTCATTTTTCTGCAAGCATTATTTACTCAGCGTTATTAATCAAATATCGATTAGTCTGAAAGCATCAGGAGCCTAGCAATAGGCTCTTTTTGTTTGCCCTCCAGTGCAACTTCTTCATTCCTTTTTTCAATTGTTTTGATCTAAAGCAAAAATGAGGTCGTAGGTCTGTTAAATCTTTCGATAAACGAAAGGAACATTAAGAAACCTTTATTGCTATGAACAGAATAATGAAATCAAAAAACAACTCCGAAGAAAAAGCGGGAGAAATCACGTCAGTAGTCAACAGACGTTTGTTTTTGCGTTCTGCCGGATTGGCCACATCTCTGGGAACAATCGTACTAAGTGCTGCTTGTAACGACGACGATCCGGATCCAATGATCCCGGGAACAGGCGATGCGGTAGACTTGGGAACGGGAGATGTTGGTGTATTGAACTATGCATACGCTCTTGAACAATTGGAAGCTGCATTTTATACACAGGTGATTGCAACGCCATATGCTGGCATGACGGACGCTGAGAAGACCATTCTTACTGACATCCGTGACCACGAAGTAATTCACCGCGATTTTTTCAAAACTGCATTGGGCGACAAGGCGATTAAAGGTCTGACACCAAACTTTGCTGCCATTGATTTTACAAAACGCGACGCGGTTTTAGGCGCTGCCAAATTATTTGAAGATACTGGTGTAGCTGCATATAACGGTGCAGGAAAGCTTATCAAAGACGGTGGATATTTACTGCTTGCCGGAAAAATCGTTTCCGTAGAAGCGCGCCACGCTGCGGTTATTCGCGACCTGATCAATCCTAAATCTGCTGATTTTGCTGGTGATGACATCATCAACGGCGACGGATTCGACAAAGCTGTTGCACCTGCTGACATTCTAGCAGCTGTGAAGGGCTATGTGAAAGATACGATCACAGGAGCGAACGTAGGTAAATAATTTCAACACAAATTTTGACTCAGAAACAATGGATATTTTCAAAATAATAGATGATTTTCAAAAAATTGACGGAGATGCAGCTGGCCGAATCGAATATGCCACACGCCGTCATTTTATGAACAGAATTGGTAGTAAACTGGCAACAGTTGCAATCCCTACTGTATTTGCTTCGATCGTAAACAAAGCATATGCGCAGTCTGCAAAGGCAGTTGACGTGTTGAACTACGCTTTGACGCTCGAATATCTGGAAGACGAATTTTACAAAGCGGGTAACGCTGCCGCAGGTTTGATCCCGGCTTCTGATAAAGTGATTTTCACACAAATTGGCAAGCACGAAACACAGCACGTTGCATTCCTTGTGAAAGCTTTGGGTGCAAAAGCGATCAAAAAACCAACTTTTGATTTCAAATACGGCGGCGCATTTGCTGATGTATTTACCAATTACAAAACATTCGTGACCGTTTCCAGCGCATTGGAAGACACAGGTGTGCGTGCATACAAAGGACAAGCTGGCGAATTGCTTGCTGATCCGCAGATTTTGGAATACGCATTGCAAGTTCACTCTGTTGAAGCACGCCACGCGGCGATTGCACGCAGATTGGCGGCAACAGTCACTGCTAACCCAGCTATGAAAGGCTGGATTACAGGAAAAGAAGGCGCAGTTCCAGCGATTTACGCTGGTGAAGACAACCTGACGCAAGGCGGTGTGAACCTGAAAGGCCTGGCTTCAAAATCGGATGCGGCTATTTCAGAAGCATTTGATGAACCATTGACAAAAGAAGCGGTGCTTGCAATTGCAGGTCCGTTTATCAAGGCATAAGTAGATTCTCCCCTGTTGAACGTATGCATGCACTTTTTTAAAGTGAACGTAATGTTCTAAGTGTCAGTACACACTATTATTGTGAAGCGAGAGGCTGTCCGGTGGACGGCCTCTTTTTTATTAAATATCCCTTAAATAGGGACATTCACATGCTTTACCAATATCGTTTACGTAAATTCGACCGTTGATATTCTGAACTATTTCTGAACCGAAAAATGAATTCTGCATTTAACAGACGTGGCTTTTTGAAGCAAGGCAGCATTGCGGCGCTAGCCACTGCACTGGGGACTAACATTGTGTTTGCTGACAGAATGCCGGAAGGCTACGTGCCTTTATTCTTGGACGAGAACGATGCGTTGAAGGGCAAAAGCCCGGAAATGATCGTGCAGGGAGACAAGCCCTGGAATGTGGAATCGCCCGTGCATTTGCTGGATGACAAAGTTACGCCGGTTGAGAAAATGTTTATCAGAAACAATGGCCTCGTTCCTGAAAAGATTGATGCGAGTTCCTGGACATTAACGATTGACGGCGAATCTGTCAAAACTACCAAAACCTACACGCTTGCAGATCTGAAAAAGCGCTTTAAAACGCACACATATCAACTGGTGCTCGAATGTGGCGGCAATGGCCGTTCGGGATTTCAGCCGCAGGCTTCGGGAAATCAATGGGGACAAGGTGCGGTGCATTGCGCGGAGTGGACGGGCGTAAGGCTGAAAGATATTTTGGCCGATGCGGGCATTAAAGATGACGCAGTCTACATTGGTTACCACGGAAAAGATCTGCATTTGAGCAAAGACCCGAAAAAAGAGGCGATTTCAAGAGGTGTGCCGATGGCAAAGGCATTGGAAGACGAGACATTGCTTGCCTGGCAATTGAATGGAAAAGATCTTCCTGAATTTCACGGTTATCCGTTAAGATTGGTAATCGGCGGCTGGCCTGCTTCGGTTTCCGGAAAATGGATCAGCCGGATTTCGGTGCGTAACAAAGTGCACGACGGCGCGAAAATGGAAGGCCATAGTTACAAAATGCCGAAAAGTCCGGTTGCGCCGGGTGAAGATGTTCCGCAAACGGACGAATATTTCAAAATCATTGAATCAATGCCTGTGAAGTCATTGATCACTTATCCGAAATCGGGTGCAATGATTGCAACTGACGCAGAATTATCTTTGCGTGGGCATGCGTGGGCAGGTGATCATTCAATTAAAAAAATGGAAGTTTCCATTGATTTTGGCGCAACCTGGAAAGAATGTAAGCTCGAATCACCCGCGAACCGCCTGGCCTGGCAGCAATGGTCTGCCAAACTGAAATTCCCTTCCAAAGGTTATTACGAAGTGTGGGCAAAAGCGACTGACGATAAGGGCAATGCGCAGCCAATGGTGACTCCGACCTGGAATCCGGGTGGTTATTTGAACAATGCCTGCGAACGCATTGCAGTTAAAGTGGGCTAGTTTTGTAAAAATCCAAGAAATGCAATTGATAAAAAATATAAAAGTGGGCATCATCGTGGCGCTTTTCCTGTCATTAGGATTAATGTCCAATGCTTTCCGTGCCGATCTGCCGGAATCGCAACAACAAAGTATGCCGCTTCCTATGCTGGCGGACACGCTCAAAAAGGATGCTGAAACGGGACTTGTTGCAGATGAAAACCTGTATATGGTCAAGGCGCAATGCATTAGCTGCCATTCATCCAAGCTGATTATTGCCAACCGCTTTACACGTGACGGATGGAAGCAAAAAATCAGGTGGATGCAGGCGAATCATAATCTGTGGAACTTGGGAGAAACAGAAAAACAAGTTCTGGATTATCTCGAAAAACATTACGCCCCCACCGCCTCAGCGGCGCGCAGAAAGCCGCTAAAAGACATTAAATGGTACAAGCTTGAAGAAAAATAATAGTGAGTAGAGTTAAATACAATTGCCTGATTGCCCTTGCGCTGATTATCGCGCTTTCATCTTTTACCAATAACAATGCACTTCGTCTTCAAAATGACATCATTCAGAAAAGCAACACGTTACCGAGCCCGTTAAAGGCCGAAGTGATTGGGATTCAGGATGGTGATACAATTGAACTAAAATTTGTTTTCAACGGAAAAAAGGCCGGTCATAGAATGGGAAAACCAGTCAGGATCAGACTTTTGCATGTAAACTGCCCCGAGCGCGGCAAACCTTATTACAAAGTCGCCAAACAATTTACCAGCGACTTATGCTTTCGTAAAACGGTGACAATCAAGCATTCGGGTGATTTTGATAAATATGGCAGGTTACTCGGCGAAGTCGTGCTGCCGAATGGACGGATTTTGAATAAAGAACTGGTAAAGAAAGGACTGGCCGTTCATTTCAAGAAATATTCGAAAAGCATTGAATACGCGAATTTGGAAATTCAGGCGAAAAAGCAAAAAGTGGGCATTTGGAGTCAGCCAACTTCTATCTTTGGTGTGCTTTAAGATTTAATCAAACTTTCCCTAATGTCATCATCTGCTGCACTTTACCAAATTCTTTACCAGAACGAAACTTTGTTCCGACTGGATTCAGACTTCGTAATCAGCGAAAAATCGGAAGTGCAAACGGTTGCAGCAGAACCAGCTCAGGCAAAGCAAACGGCGCCCGCGCTCCTAACCGCTGACAATCCAACTCTGCAACCCGATTCCAAGCCAACGCCCGCACCGCCGCCAGCAGCGATTTTCCCAACATTGCAGCACAGCATTCTCATCTTGATCGATGAGCCGAAGCAAAAGCAGGTTGACTCGTCTGAATCCGTGTTTTTGGATAATATTTTAAAAGCAGTCGGACATTCAATTGACAAAGCTGACATCATTAATTACAGTTTTCTGAAAGGCCCGGACGCCAGAAAAGTGCTGTCCGAGAAGCAAACCAATTTCTTTATCACATTCGGCGTCCCGCTCATCAAGCTCCATCTGGACCTTCTACTGATTCCTTACACACCAAAACTGGTGGAAGGCGTTTGGTTCCTTTTGACTGATCCGCTTCCTGTCATTGAAGCAGATCGTGATTTGAAGAAAAAACTATGGCAGGCTTTAAAGAAGATGTTTGAAATGTCCTAATTGCGAGGATGTTAGCTTTTTTAATGGCCGATCATCACAATAATGTAGCAATCTTCTCTGTTTTCATGGATAATCGCAGGCTAACCCATGAAAAACTATGTCAAAATTGACTGAACTGATTGCGAACTGGTTCCGCCCCAAGCCATCCGATACGGACCAATACTACGATGATGAGCCTGTTGAAGATGAAACAACGCCTAACTCTCCCCCCGAACTTACTTATCCAAACAACGTCACTTCAACCGCTCAGGAACTTCGTCCTGTTGTGGCGCAACCGCAGCCGCAGCAACGACCCGTTTTCATAGAAACGCCGGAAATCCAGAAAGTAGAAGTCAGCATTCCATATTGGCTGGAAGATGAAGACACATTGCGCGACGAAGGCGTTTTGTTTGGACTTTCGGAATCCGACCCCAATGAGAAAACCGATATTATTCAAAAATATTTCTCCAACCTTACAGCCGGACACATTGCCAACATTGAGCAGCATAACGAACGCATTCAGGAACTTAACCTTTTTATAGGGCAGAAAAATGACCGCATTGAGGAATTAAAGGACAAACTAAAAAGCCCAGTCACCAACGCTGAACGCGTCCATCACTTGCCCCGCACATTGATCGGAATCACGCTTTGCATTGCCATGTGCATTGGCAACTTCTTCCTGATCAGAGAATCTTTGAAACCGGAGTTCAATGACAATTCATGGATTGCGCTGGGCGTGTTTCTGGCAGGAATGTTCAGCTTGTTTGGCAAAATCTCATTGTTCCATGACACTGAATCGCGCGTGACCTGGAAATCGTTATTGGAAGAAATCGGACTTCCGTTTGCTGCCGCCTTGTTTGTGTTTGCCAATGTCATCCCACACCAAACCTGGTGGCAGGCATTTGCGCTGTTTGTGTTCGTATTCTTCCTTTTCATGTTCGCAGGAAAACTTTTGCTGAGCAACATTACGGTGCTTCGCAACGATATGCAAGCTTGGCTTAATATTCAAACGGACAGCAAAAACCTCACAGACAACAACTATAACTGGGAAACGGAATGTCTGACTTTGCAACAGGAAATTGACGAGCTTAGGGTGAAAAAATGGCAGATCCTGCGTGAGCAAAGCGCCGCCGAAACCGAACGCGACAGGCTGAATGCGAAAAGGGATATGCTGGTAAAACTCTTTGAAAGTGAATTTTATCTGGCCCGTCGCATGAAAAACGAGCTGACGAGCAGACAGCTTAACCTGATCCGGAAAAGCAGGGAATAACCCTCACAGGCATGGCTTTTTCGCTTAATGCCTAATAATTTACCAAGAACTCATTTTTGATCAAACAAAAATAAATCGTCATGAACGAGCAAAATCCAAATCAGGGCGGCGATTTTCAGCATGGTTATTCCAGCGGAATTGAAGGCATCGACCGCCAGGTGTATGAAGCATATTTATCCAGTAATGTGAACCATGACTGGGTTATGGAAAGACTAAACACGAAAAAGGAAGAGCTTTTTTCGGTGAGAAACAAGCAGCAGCAAACGATTAAGGAGCATAAAACCGCTTATGATAAGCTGCAAACCGAAGTGATGGGTCTGAATAATGCCGCGAAGCGCATGCAGGACATTGAAGCTTCTGTTGCAGACATTGATTCAACAACGGAGGAACTCCGCGAAAAACGGAGCAGCAAAGCGCCGTCTTATTCATTGATTGCGGGGCTGATATTTTTGGCTGCCGGGATTTCTTTCATTGCAGGCGACCTCATCATTTCACACGAAATTGTGGCTTATGCGCTCAACATTCGCAATTCGAATGAAGCCTGGGCATTTGCAATTGGCTTGGCCATGTTATCTATTTTGCTAAAACCGGCCTATGACCGCTTGGTTGAGGAGCCTTACCATAAGAACGAAACGCCCAAAGCCAGATCGCGTTATGCGGGTTTCAAACTCACACTGTCCATCTTCGCGATTGTTACATTGGTCGTGCTCGGCTGGTTCCGTTACGAAGCTTACCGGACAGACAAGTTGAAGGAAGCGATTAACAAATCGGTTAAAAATCTGCAACTGAATGCGGTTGATCCGTTAACGGGCGCCCCCATCAACAGTCCTGAACTGACGAACAAAATTGAAGAAGCACTTCGGAACTCGGATCAATTGAATCTGGATCTGGTGAACAGTCCTTGGGCGTTGCTTTCTTTTGTGCTTAGCGGCGTGCTTTTCGCAATCGCAGGTGCGGTTTCGTTGGGCATGGCGCTGCCGGTTTTGCAGGGATTTTGGTATCGCTGGTTACAGATTGACCCGAAACTTTGGCGGTTAAGACGCAGAAGAAAGCGCATTTTGAAAGAAATGGAGCCTCTGCAACAAGCATTAACCGCTCATTTGACGCAAAAAAGCATTCTTGAAAATGACCTTGCATTAATGCCCGCGTTGGAGGAATTGAAACAGGAAGAAGCCAAGATCAAAGCTGAGATCGAAAGCCTGGAAGCCGATCGCAGAAAAGCACTTACCGACACGCGGGTCCATTCCTATGGCGACGGTTATGCGCACGGTCAAGTGAGCCGCGATGTGATGGGCGAAGAAGAATATGACACTTGGAGAAACAGCCATTTATCCGTTTCAAATCTTGCTTTGCGAGCGAAATCCAATGCATCTGCTGACAGGGCCGTGCCCCGGACAAAGAGCTCTGGAATGCGCCCGCACCAGGCCATCCGCAAAGCGATAACTGACCGATTTGACGAAAACAACTCATAATGTTCTTAAATTGGGGGGCTAAATTCATACCATGATCATAACCCCCCGATTAAGAATTGTGCCTTGCGACGACACGCTTTTTGATGCCATTCGCATGGGCAACAATACATTAGCCCGCGTAATGGGTGTTAATGTGCCAAAGAAGTGGACCGATTTCCGGGATACTTTCACGCCATCCTACCATCGCTGGAAAGCCCACCCTCCGTTGAGAGACTGGTGGGTTTATTTGATTATATATGTCCCTGATAACATTTTGATCGGCTCTTGCGGCTACAAAGGTGAGCCGGATGCAAATGGCGTTGTCGAGATCGGCTATGAAATTATTCCGGCTTACAGAAAAAGAGGGCTCGGCGCGGAAGCAGCGAAGGGACTGGTCGATCATGCATTCGCTCATAGCGCTGTGAAAAAAGTTACTGCGCATACATTGGCAGAAGAAAACGCCTCCGTGCGCATTCTTGAAAGCATTGGTTTTAAGCAAACAGAAGACGTCAGCGATCCGGATGACGGGCTGCTCTGGCGCTGGGAAGTGTCTCGTAAATAATTCGCAGCGCAATTTTGCGTTGTCATTAAAAGACTATTATTTTTTGAGAAATAATTGCACTCAAACAATAGCTTTGCAGCGTTAATGATTATCTTGATTTACTGAAAAAGCACCCGTTTTACACCCTTGACTCTTCCATACTATGATTGCGATATCAAAGGATACATATCCATGGTTGAAAAATTATCCCGAAGGCATTCCTTATGAAATAAATCCAGACGCCTATTCCTCGCTCATCGAAATGATGGAGACGAGCTTTCGTGAGAACGCTGCCAAGCCTGCTTACACGAACATGGACAAGGCGCTCACTTTTGGTCATCTTGACGAATTATCGCGGAATTTTGCGGCTTATCTGCAAGGTTTGGGACTAAGTCAGGGCGATAAAATAGCGATTCAGATGCCCAATGTGCTGCAATATCCGGTGGCAATGATGGGTGCATTGCGGGCGGGATTGGTGATTGTGAACACCAATCCATTGTACACGCCGAGGGAAATGCAGCATCAGTTTAAGGATTCCGGTGCAAAAGCCATTGTAATCCTGGCAAACTTCGCCGCGAATCTTGAAAGGATCATTTCAAATACAAACATTCAGCATGTGATCATAACGGAAATTGGTGATCTGCTTGGTTTTCCAAAAAAGCTGATCGTTAATGCTGTGGTGAAGCATGTGAAAAAGATGGTCCCGAAATATCAAGTCTCGGGAGCCGTTTCATTTTCCAAAGCATTGTCCATCGGTGCGGGTCGGGAATATAAGAGGCCTAACATTTCAGGAATTGACATTGCGTTTGTTCAATACACGGGAGGGACCACCGGCGTTTCAAAAGGGGCAATGTTGACGCACCGGAACCTGATTGCCAATGTTGAAGGCATTAACGAATGGCTGATGTCCAAATTAAGAACTTCGCCTCCGAGAGGGCAGCTTACTCTGATTGCAGCTTTGCCACTTTATCACGTTTTTGCGCTTACAATCAATGGCTTATGCGGCATAAAATGGGGAGCGCTTAATGTGATGATCACCAACCCGAAGGACCTTCCGGCTTTTATCAAGGAAATTAAAAAATATAGATTTAACATATTTCCAGGGCTTAACACGCTGTTTAACGGCCTATTAAATAATCCTGATTTCGCTTCCGTTGATTTTACAGATCTCAAAATAACCATTGCCGGCGGAATGGCTCTGCAAAAAGTTGTTGCCGAACGTTGGGAAAAAGTCACAAACTGCCCGCTCGTTGAAGGTTACGGATTGTCCGAAACCTCTCCCGTGCTGTCAGTTAATCCATTGGACGAGCGCCATAAGCAAGGCACCATTGGCCTGCCATTCCCAAGCACCGAAATGCGCATTCTGCGTGATGATGAAACCTGGGCATCGGTGGGAGAGAAAGGTGAAATCTGTGCGAAAGGGCCACAAATTATGCTCGGTTATTACAATCGCCCAGACGAAACGGTGAAAGTGATTTTTGAAGACGAAAGCGGCAGATGGTTCAAAACAGGCGATATCGGTTATGAAGATACAGACGGTTTTTTCAAGATCGTAGACCGCAAAAAGGATATGATCCTCGTCTCGGGATTCAATGTATATCCCAATGAAGTTG
Source organism: Dyadobacter sp. CY326 (assembly GCF_021390515.1). Classification (GTDB taxonomy): domain Bacteria; phylum Bacteroidota; class Bacteroidia; order Cytophagales; family Spirosomataceae; genus Dyadobacter. The sequence continues at coordinate 16,096 of NZ_JAJUXI010000006.1, read as the reverse complement.
AAGACGTCGTGGCACAATGTCCCGGTGTGCTGGAAGTTGCGTGCGTCGGCATTCCGGATGAAAAGTCGGGCGAATTGGTAAAAATATATGTTGTAAAGAAAGATCCGGCGCTTACTGAGGAAATCGTAAAAGCTTTTTGCAAAGAAAACCTGACCGGTTACAAATGTCCGCGACAAATAGAATTCAGGAGTGAATTGCCTAAAACGAATGTTGGAAAAATCCTCCGCCGGGCATTGCGTGAGGAAGCAGTGGCCTAAATATAACCGCTGATCAAAGGCATTTCGACTGAATCAATTGCCGAAAAAAGCGCGCTTAGCGTAAGGTTTATGTATATTTAGCCAAACAAGTTCTCAACCTTGAACGCAAATCTATATGAATCTACACCGTAAAACTTTGGTATTGCTGCACGGGCATGGCATAGATGATACGATTTGGGACAACCTTGATGCCGCGCTGAATGAGGATTTTACAATAGTAAGGCCCAACATTTCCTTATTCACATTTTGCCGGTCTGTCGAAGACTATGCTGATGAGCTGCACCGCTTTCTTACCAACGCCAACATTACGAAATGCACCCTGATCGGGCATTCCATGGGCGGATACATTGCACTCGCTTTCGCAGATAAATACATGGACATGCTGGAAGGCTTCGGATTGTTCCATTCCACAGCCTATGCCGATGATGAAGCCAAAAAACATCAGCGTAACCAGACCATTGAACTGCTAAAAAACCATGGAACCGAGGCATTTCTGAAAAATACGGCTGGAAATCTTTTTGGGGAGCGATTCAAAGAGCTATATCCTGATCGAATCAAGGAACACATTGTGCGCTATGGCAAGCTTCCCGCTGAGGCGCTTATTGCAGGAATCATCGCGATGCGCAATCGCCCCGACCGAACAGCGGTGTTCATGCGCATGACTTTCCCCGTGTTATTTATCATTGGCATGATGGACAAGCTCATTCCCTTCGAAAGCCTCATTAGTTTGTCTGAATTTCCGAAACAGAGCTATCCTTTTATTCTCGCAGAGGCCGGTCATATGGGAATGGTTGAACGGCCCGATGCCACGGCGCGGATGATTGCCTGGTATATGGGAAAAATTAAATCATAAAATCAAAGCTTTTGTGATCGAAAAAAGGTCATCGTTCGTTATCTAAACTCGAACGATGACCTTTTCCAATAAAAATTATGCAAAAATTTACGCTCGCAGTATTTCAGAAAAGATACACGATCCTATTTGTCTGGAGTTTGCTGCTGTTGTATTCCTGCAAGGATGACCAGCCAAATCCGGTAGACCCGCCGCAAGAGAATCAATATCTTGAAGAAAGCAATGTCATCACCGAACTCACTAAAGAGCAGGTTGCCGAGAAAGCCGGCGCCCTAAGCCCACTGCTTATCGGTTATGTAAAAAATGGCATCAAGGTTTATAAAATCACATACAAAACCAAAAACACTGACGGAGCTGAAATCACAGCTTCCGGCGCATTGATTCTTCCTGCTACAACAGACGCGGTTTCCATGATCAGTGTGCAGCATGGCACGATCCGGGACGACTCGTCTGCGCCTTCCAATTTTAAAGACGGCGCCGAAGCCGCTTCATTCGGAGCATTGTTCGGATCGATGGGTTACATTATTGCTTATCCTGATTACATTGGATATGGCGCTTCCAAGGATCTCCCCCATCCTTATGAACACCGGGCCAGTCTGGCATCGGCGTCATTGGATATGTTGCGTGCGGCGAAAGAGTTCTTAAAAGGCCAAACTGCGGTAAAATGGGACGAAAAATTATATGTTGCCGGTTACAGTGAAGGCGGTTATGCGACAATGTCTCTCCAAAAAATGATTGAGGAAGAAGCTTCATCGGAATTCAACCTGAGGGCATCGAGCTGTGGCGCTGGCGCGTATGACAAAACGGCTTTCATGAAATATGTAATCAATACAAAAACACACGGCGTTGCTTCCTACAATGCATTGTATTTGTGGGTTTTGCTTACGTATGACCGCATTTACAAGTTGAACCGTCCGGCATCTTATTATTTCAAAGAGCCTTTTGCAAAAAGCATTGCCGACGTGGGCATCAGCACGCCTATAAACCAAAGCTTTGATTCCATTCTGAATGACAGTTTCAAGAAAGATCTGAATGATGGAAAAGACGAAGGTTTTGTTGCCGCCATTGCTGATAATGACGTCTACAACTGGAAACCAAAAGTGCCCACGCAATTGTATCACGGCGATGCGGACAAGCTGGTTTTTTATTTTAATTCAGAAAAGGCTTACACGACCATGAAGGCTTTGGGCGCAAATGTGCAGTTGATAACAGTTCCGGGAGGCGATCATTCAAGCTCATTGTCCGTCTTTTTATTAGGCACCCGTCAATTTTTTATCGATACAAAATAGCAGTAAATGTCCTCACTTCTTGATCTGGTTGGTAACACACCGCTTGTTGAATTAAAAAAACTGAGTCCGAATCCCAATGTTAAGATCTTTGGCAAGCTCGAAGGCAATAATCCAGGCGGCAGTGTAAAAGACCGCGCAGCATTCAGCATGATCAAAGGCGCGCTAGACCGCGGCGAAATAACGCCGGGGAAAAAGCTGATTGAGGCCACGAGTGGAAACACAGGCATTGCATTGGCCATGATTGCACGCTTGTTTGACCTTGACATTGAGATCATTATGCCTCAAAATTCAACCAAGGAGCGTGTGTTGACCATGGAAGCTTATGGTGCAAAGGTGATTTTGTCAGAAACAATGGAAAGCGCGAGAGACATTGCGGAAGAAAAGGCGGCAGGCGAAGGCTATTTTATGCTGAATCAGTTTGCTAATCCGGACAATTGGAAAGCGCATTATAGAACGACCGGCCCCGAAATTTATAAAGACACGGATCAGAAAATCACGCATTTTGTATCGTCCATGGGAACGACCGGCACCATTATGGGCGTTTCGCGATATTTGAAAGAACAAAATTCAGACATTCAAATCGTTGGTTGCCAGCCAACTGACGGATCAAGCATTCCCGGCATCCGGAAATGGCCAGTGGCTTATTTACCAAAGATATTTGAAAAAGAACGGGTTGATCGGGTCATCGAAGTGACGCAGGACAATGCCGTGCTGTTGACGCGGAAACTTGCGCGGGAAGAGGCGATTTTTGCAGGAATGAGCAGCGGCGGGGCAACCTGGGCGGCGATTGAGCTTGCGAAGGAATTGGAGCAAGGCGTTATCGTCTGCATTATTTGCGATCGCGGCGACCGTTATCTTTCAAGCGACTTGTTTGGGTGATCACATTGAATTTTCCGAGTCCGGGCAAGACGTCCGGACTTGGAAAATATGACTTAAAACCAGCCTGCTCCTAGATTTCTGAAAGGCCATGGAATGGCAGCCAGAATGATAATCAGCCCCATTGCATAGAAGTAAAGCACTGTTTTGTGCTTGTCTGCACCCGTAAGTTTCTTGGATCTGATCCGTCCCAATGTGATCAGCACAATCGCGATAAGCATCATGAAAATGTGCTCAATTGTGTAAAACCGGAACACTTTCTCACTTACCAAATCAAAATCGACTTTCGCGCTCACGAAATAAAGGATCAAACCGATCAGCAATTGCGTGTGGGTTGCAATGAATGCAAATAAATACACTTTGCTGTCGCCCTCCGAGCGCTTTTGCCAATTGGAATAAGCAACAAATATTGCCGCAATCAACAGCCCTAACACTACATAACGGAGGCCTGAGTGGGCACGTATAAGCGCATTCATATCAAATCAGTTTATGGTTAACAAGTAAAAGCATGCAAATGTAACCCGCAATCGGGCATAATGCTTGATATTTGCACAACAAATCATAACATGAACAGCAAAAAATCATGATCATATTCAACATCACCGTCAACATCAGTCATACAGCGGAAAAAGAGTGGCTGCATTACATGAAGACAGTCCAGATTCCCGAAATCCTGTCGACGACCCTGCCTATCGAATGCAAACTTTTGCGCTTACTGACAGAAATAGAAAACGAAGGCTCCACTTACACTTGTCAGTTTTCTTTCCGCACAATGGAAGATTTTCTGGCCTATCAAACGCATTTTCAAGCAGACATACAGGAGCGTCACCATCAGCTTTTTAACGGGCAATATGTGTCTTTCAGGACACTTTTGCAGGAGGCATAATGGTGTATTTTGCTTGTTTTAAGGGGAAATAAATAAATTTAAAAACAGCAGGGTTTACTTGACATTAACTCATTATTTCCTTTTATTTAATATATCGTTAAGATCAACAATCGTCTTGGGAACGCGTAATGGAGTTAGGATTGCGATGATCGAAACTGAAAGTCTTTTCCTCGACGGATGTGTTGTGAAAACGGTTTTTAAATATGTTTTACCTTAAAACAAAGTGCTTATGAGACTGCAAATGCAAGCGATTCATTTCGACGCCGATCCTAAGTTGTTGAGCTTCATTCAACAAAAATTAGATAAACTCGACACGTTTTATGATCGTATTACCAGTGGAGAGGTGTTTTTGAAATTGGATAAAAGTGATAATGCCAAAACACAGACCAAACTTCTTGAAGTTAAACTTTATGTTCCGGGTGGGACGATGTTTGTGAGAGAGCAGGGCACGACGTTTGAAGAGGCGACCGACTTAGCGATTGATACTTTAAAAATGCAGGTTAAAAAATTCAAAGACAAGCGTAACAATGCCAGGGCACCGAAAGTGATTGAGGGTGTTGCATTAGAAGATGGCGTTACGGTTATAGCGGAGGAAACTGAGGAATAAACTCATATATAGCATTCAATGCAAGAAAGTCGTCCGGTTACGGGCGACTTTTTTGTTTTTCTAGACTAAGAAAGGCAGTTTGCAACAATCGGATAATTGAGCGAATTTTGAGCATTTCTTACAGTAATCCGCATTCTATGAACATTGAATCCGTTGTAGACAGTAGTTTTGAGCAGCAATTTAAATTTACACAGGAAGAAGTGCAACGCTTTGCCGACCTGACAGGCGATAACAACCCCATTCACCTCGACGCCGAGTTTGCGGCAACAACTTCTTTCAAGAAGCCAATCATTCACGGCATGTTGGGTGCCACGGTTTTTACCAAAGTGTTGGGAACGCAATTTCCAGGATTCGGGTCCATCTATCTGAAACAAACTCTTGAATTCCTGCGACCAATGTTTGTGGAGACGGACTACAAAGCTGTGTTTACAATTAAAACCATTAATGCAGATAAACACATTGCAGAGATTTCGACGGAGATTGTCGATGCGAACACTAAAAAGGTTGTGACGAGAGGAGTTGCGACGATGATTAATACAGAGAAGTTCTAAAAAAAGCCCGGGACATTTCGAAATGCCCGGGCTTTTTACGCTTATAATTCTTCGCAGACTATTCTGTCGTGTTCTTCTTGTTCTGAACCTCAGCACGGATGTCCTGTGCCAATGTTTTAAGGTCCTGCATACCTTTACGAACGCGCGTTCCAGCTGCTTGGTTACCTTTATCATAAAACTTATCGAAATCGCCTTCCAGTGAAAGGATCAGATCCTTAACTTCATCAAATCTTGCCATGTTTGTGTTTTGTTTTTTAGTTTAAAAATGCCTTCTACACGCTAAAAACGCATGTTATGACCGAAATTTAGTAATTAAAAGCATTTACACAACCCAAAAAACAAAAAAAAACACTTCTAAAATACAATTAATTAATTGCAAACACCTAACTCACTGTAAATCAATAATATAACAGCCTGAAAAACGTCAATATAAAATCAAAAAAAAGAGGGCTTTTTTGAAAAAAGCCCTCTGTAAGCAGAAAATGCAGATTTTCTATTCTACAACTTCCTGAACGTCCTCAATCTGATAAACCCGGTTTTTAAGTTTGTCAGCCAATGTAGTAAATGCGTTCAGCGTATATTCTACGTCTTCCAATGTATGCGCGGCAGTTGGAATAATGCGCAGCATGATTTGTCCTTTCGGCACAACAGGATACACCACGATCGAGCAAAACACACCCATGTTTTCACGCAGGTCGCGCACCATTCTGGTCACCTCGGGAACACCTCCTTCGCTGTGCAGGAACACAGGCGTAACGGGTGATTCTGTTTCACCAATGTTAAACCCTCTTCCGCGTAAGCCGTCCTGCATTGCTTTGACATTCTCCCAAAGTTTTGTACGCAATTCGGGCATGGTCTTAACCATTTCGAGGCGCTTGCGGCAACCTTCAACATATGGCATCGGAAGCGCCTTCGCATAGGTTTGCGAGCGCATGTTATATTTCAGGAACATGATGATCTCGGGATCGTCGGAAGCAATGAATCCACCAATTGCTGCCATTGATTTCGCAAAAGTCGAGAAATACAAGTCAACTTCTTTCTGAACGCCTAGCAACTCACCAACACCCGCGCCTGTTTCGCCCATTGTTCCGAAGCCGTGCGCATCGTCAACAAGCAAACGGAAGTCATATTTCTTCTTCAATTCAACGATGGCTTTCAAATCACCGATTTTACCAGACATGCCGAAAACGCCTTCTGTAATCACAAGCACGCCACCGCCTTTTTCATTCGCCAGCTTGGTGGCACGAATCAGGTTTTTTTCAAGGCTCGCCATGTCGTTATGGTTGAACTTGTAATACTCGCCCAATTTGGCTTTGTGCAAGCGAATTCCATCGATCAAGCAAGCATGTGATTCGGCATCATAAACGATCACATCGCGGTGATCGCAGAGACATTCAATGGCAGACATTACGCCTTGATATCCGTAGTTCAGCAGGAAAGCGTCTTTTTTGCCAACAAATTCAGCAAGTTCCTTTTCAAAAGTCTCATGAAGCGAGGAGTTGCCCGACATCATTCTGGCTCCCATTGGATAGGCTAAGCCCCATTTCGCAGTTGCTTCTGTATCAGCTTGTCTAATTTCCGGATGATTGGCTAACCCCAAATAATTATTAAGGCTCCAATTCAACACCTCACGACCCATAAATCTCATGCGCGGACCCAACTCCCCTTCCAGCATAGGAAAAGAAAAATAGTGGTGACTATTCAGCATTTTGGCAGGTGTCCCGATGGGGCCTGAGTTGTTCCGCAATTTCTCGAAAATATCCACTCGCTATTATTTAATGTGGGTAATCAATTAATACAAAAATGTTAGATAAATGCAAAATTAAAAAATTTTGCGGTTACTTTAATACGATCATATTTTTGTCGTTAACTGTAATTTAGTAAAATAACAAAAATCCGCCTGCAAGTAACGTTATATTTTGGGTATTCTCCCACCAAACAAAAAATCCTGTTTTAAGGACAGGATTTGGATAAGAACGGTCTGTTTGCAATCAGTTGCTCACAATAATTGGCAACATCTAGTTAATTGGGAAAGCGCTGTAATGGTTTGCCGAAAGGAACTTCTCTTAAAAAATTAAAAGCTGACATACGGTGCGCTAATGATGGAGTGCACTACGGAACCAAATTTGTGCCACGACAGAACTAGCCAGGGAATTTGATAGGGGACACTTATAAAGTATTGCGTAGGAATGCTAAGGCAAAGTAAGGTGGTCAGTAAGAAAATCTGGTTTGTTGTTTGAGAGATGTTTTTGGCAATGTAAGTCACCGCTATGATTAAAACCGGAAACGCGTAAGTTAGGCTCCGCGTAAAGTCAAAAACGCTATAAGCCACGGCGATATGAACCATAACTATCAATGCAAGTAAGACAAGAATCAGGAATTTCTTATGATTACAAGCATGAATGATAACGATCAAGAAAAGTAGCCATAAACCTTCAAAAGCGAGAAATATTCCAGCCAGGCCGCTTGATAATTGGTCCGGGATCATGTCTATACTGACTCCTGCGCCTCCCCCGTATGGCGTTTGCAACGAATATTTTTTTGCCAAAAACAATCTCAAAAGCAAATAACAGCAACCTGCCAAAATGGGCATAAAAGAAAGTTTTCGAAAAAAATGCATATTGAAAATTTGACTTAGACGCTCTAGATCAAAGTTATTTTCGTGAAGTAGGTGAAAAAGGTAAACAGAAGATAATGCGATAAATGCGCGTTCATCTGTCCAGGACGCGCAAGTTAGCGAGAGGAAAATTCCTGAACGGTTTCGGAAATACATACCCAGCAGCAAGAAAAAATACGCAAAGCCATCAAACCAAAAATCGGCATCCCAAATAAAAGCTTTGCTTACATAAACAAAAGCAAATCCTAAGACGAACAGTAGTGTCTGTATGTTGTTTAAATATCTTTTCAGAATGTTTATCAACAAATAAAAGAATGGCAACAAAAGGAAAGATTGAATCACAAACATAATTACAATCCTCCTGGCATCCTTGTTTATGCCGAGGTCAAGTCCTCTGGCAATCAGCGGAATAGTAAGCCTGAATGCTCCTTTTGCTGCATGTGTGTGTTGTGGGCTGGCAGAGATTTGGAGCGGGGCCTTGATTTTATTAAAGAAAAAAGAATATTTTTCAGGCGAGACGATACTTTCCACGTAAATGGGGTAGGTCGTCATTAGGACAATAGTGAACAAACCGAGTGAGACCAAAACGGATCCTTTCTTAGTCTCAAGCGAGTTAGCGAAATAACGGAACGCCATCTCAACCATATAGTGATGTGTAATTTTGGAACAATTGAAAGTGCTTTCTAGCTGCTTTGAGCCAAATTACGATACATGCAATAAACATTTTCACCGGTGAATGCCCTAAAAATTTAACGGCTGGCATCAATTATTCCCCGGCAAAAAGATGCTTAACTTTTCATGAGTAACGCGCGTTAAAGAATGCTTTTCTTATTTTATCTCGCTAGGTTTCACTAATCCTCTCCATGCCCATGTCATTAATAAAGAAAATCCTTGTTGCCAATCGTGGCGAAATCGCTTTGCGAATTATGCGGACGGCACGGGAAATGAACATTGCGACTGTTGCAGTTTTCAGTGAGGCGGACAGGAAGTCGCCGCATGTTCGTTACGCGGATGAGGCGGTTTGCATTGGCCCGGCACCTTCTTCGGCTTCTTATTTGAATAGTGAAAAAATCATTCAGGTTTGTCTCGATCTTGACGTGGACGCAGTGCATCCCGGTTATGGATTTTTGTCGGAAAATGCTGGCTTTGCAAAAAAAGTGCAGGAAGCAGGGATCATTTTCATTGGCCCTTCTCCCGAGGCTATCGAAATTATGGGAAGCAAATTAGCGGCAAAACAAGCCGCGAGCCATTATCAAATCCCAATGGTTCCGGGCACAGAATCAGCCATTACAGACCGCGAAGAAGCCAAAACAACTGCGCGGGCCATTGGCTATCCCATTTTAATTAAAGCATCTGCAGGTGGTGGCGGGAAGGGAATGCGTGTCGTGGAGAGCGAGGAAGTGTTTGACGAACAAATGGATCGGGCGGTTAGCGAGGCCGTGGCTTCGTTTGGAGACGGCTCTGTTTTCATTGAAAAATACATTACATCGCCAAAGCACATTGAAATACAAATCCTGGGGGATCAGCATGGAAACATCATTCACCTTTTTGAGCGTGAATGTTCCATTCAGCGACGCCATCAAAAAGTGGTGGAAGAAGCGCCGTCCATCTCCATTACAAATGAAATCAGGGCCGAAATGGGCCGTTGCGCCATTGATGTGGCAAGATCCTGCGGATATTATGGTGCCGGAACTGTGGAGTTTATCTTGGATGAGCAAAGCAACTTTTACTTCCTTGAAATGAATACGCGCTTGCAGGTCGAACATCCTGTTACGGAGCAAATTACTGGCGTGGATTTGGTAAAACAAATGATCTACATTGCTGAGGGAAAGCCGCTTACATTGAAACAAGAAGATTTATATATCCACGGACATGCAATCGAAGTGCGTGTTTATGCAGAAGATGCTTCCAATAATTTCTTGCCGGATGTGGGAACGCTCAACACTTATGTAAAGCCGGATGGAAACGGCGTGCGCGTTGACGATGGTTTTGAACTGGGAATGGAGATTCCAATTTATTACGATCCAATGATCGCGAAGTTAATTACATATGGATCCGACCGCGCCGAAGCGATCCAAAAAATGGTGCGCGCCATTGACGAATACAAAATTTCAGGTGTGCAGACAACGCTCCCTTTTTGCCGTTTTGTAATGAATCATGCAGCATTCATCTCAGGCGCGTTTGACACGAATTTTGTCACAACTTACTTTAAACCAGAAATGCTGCATTCAGATTTAAACAAAGATGCAGCCACATTAGCAGCATTAATATCAGCTCAAATTCAGCTTGAAACCACATCAAATCACGAATCCCAAACAATGGCGGAATCGGATAACGCAACGAAGTGGAAATTGCGCCGGACCCATAATCTTTAACCGCTGGCTCACTTGTATTTTTCCTGGAAATTGACTACTTTTGCGGTCTTAATTTTTTGGAATGTTGGTTGCATAAAAATTACCTATTTTGGAAAAGCTATGCAAGTAATCCAGACCACATCATTTCTTTCTTAAGCAATACACCGATTACCTTTTTGTCACACGACTAAAGAAATTTACAAGAATATTCAGCTATGAAGCTATCCGAATTTAAGTTTGATCTTCCCCAAAGTTTAATTGCACTTCATCCTTCAGACCGCGGCGAATCCCGCTTAATGGTTGTTCACCGTAAAACAGGAGAAATAGAACATAAAACCTTTGCTGACCTTATCAATTATTTTGATGACGGTGATGTAATGGCAATTAACGATACAAAAGTTTTCCCGGCCCGTTTGTTTGGCCAAAAGGAAAAAACCGGTGCAAAAATTGAAGTTTTCCTTTTGCGCGAATTAAATCGAGAAATGCGTCTTTGGGACGTCTTGGTGGACCCTGCGCGTAAAATTCGCGTTGGAAACAAGCTTTATTTCGGCGATAGCGACCTGGTTGCCGAGGTGATCGACAACACGACTTCACGTGGACGTACAATTCGGTTTCTCTATGACGGCGATAATGACGCTTTCATGAAATTGGTGGATGAACTGGGCGAAACGCCGCTTCCTCCCGAAATCATTTCACGCCGTAAAGTTGAAACATCAGACAGAGAGCGTTTTCAAACGATTTTTGCAGAACATGTAGGAGCCGTGGCGGCACCGACTGCAGGAATGCACTTTACGAAGGCAATAATGAAGCGTCTTGAAATCAAAGGCGTTAATTTCGCTCCTGTAACATTGCACGTCGGCCTCGGAACATTCCGGACGGTTGATGTGGAAGATTTGACAAAACATAAAACGGATTCGGAAAATTACCGGATCACGCAAAGCAGTGCTGACATTGTTAATGCTGCAATAAATAATAAAAAACGCATTTGCGCGGTTGGGACAACTTCTTTGAAAGCGGTGGAATCTTCGGTTTCAGCAAGCGGACATCTTAAAGCCGTTGAAGGATGGACAGACAGATTTGTTTTCCCACCTTACGATTTCAAAATTGCAACTGCGCTGTTATCCAACTTCCAACTTCCAGAGTCGATATTGCTGATGTCAGCATGCGCTTTTGGCGGATTTGATTTGGTTATGAAAGCTTATGAACTTGCCATTAAGGAGAAATATAAATTCTTCACTTATGGCGATGCAATGCTAATAATATAAGATTTATTCATCAGATTGAATGGTCATTTATGTTCAAGGATTCGATGTCCTGATGCATGAATGACCATTTTTTTATGACCTTTATGCAAGAATACGCCATTATAGTTGCCGGAGGCTCGGGCACGCGCATGAACAGCGATGTGCCGAAACAATTTTTACCGGTTAACGGACTTCCCATTTTAATGCACACAATCTCTGCATTCCGTAGATATTCCACCGACCTGAAAATCATCTTAGTGCTCCCGCAGGAGCAATTTGATTATTGGATAGCACTTTGCGAAAAATATGCTTTTCAGCAAATGTTTGCATTGGTTTCAGGTGGAAAAACACGCTTTGACTCAGTAAAAAATGGGTTAAAAAGCATAAAATCCAATGCTGGTCTGGTTGCCGTTCATGATGGCGTTAGGCCTGTGATTAGTCAAGAAATTATTGCGGCAAGTTTCCAAACAGCTGCCGAAAGTGGCAGCGCCGTGGTTAGCGTCCCGCTTAAAGATTCGATAAGAAGCGTGGCAGCTGGGGGGAATAAGGCAGTTGACCGGTCAACATTTCACCTGATACAAACTCCGCAAACATTCCGCCTGGACTGGATGCAGCAGGCATTTGACAAAGATTATGATCCGTCGTTTACAGATTGCGCCAGTGTAGTCGAGTCAGCTGGTTTCCCAATCCAGCTTATTCCGGGTGCTTATGAAAACATTAAAATTACGACCCCGGAAGATCTGCGATGGGCAGAAATTTATTTGAAAGAATTTAGTTAAAAAATCATTAAACCGTCGCCTCGAATCATGACCATTGATGAGTTACTTCGGCTTCGACTCTATAATCAGCAGATTTCGCATCACCCCTCGGAAACGCCTGAACAGGTCGTATCCTGGATGTGTGCAATGCAAGCTCAGGATTATGCGGGTGCGAAATGGTCGATTGGGCTCAGAATGCCCGGAAAGAAAGAAACCGACATTGATGACGCGATCGCCAAAAAAGCAATTGTTAGAACCTGGCCGATGCGTGGCACATTGCATTTCGTTGCCGCGGACGATGTGCGATGGTTATTAAAACTGCTAACGCCGAGGATCATTTCAGGAACGGCAGGCCGCAGGCGTCAACTTGAACTAGATGAAAACGCGCTGAATAAAAGTCGGGATGTGATCACCCGAGCTCTGGAAGGCGGCAAGCAAATGATGCGCAGCGAAGTCTATGCATTGTTGGAAGCAAATGGAATTTCAGCAGGTGAACAACGCGGCATTCACATTATAAACCATCTCGCGCAGAAGCAAGTCATAAGTCACGGCATTCACAATGACAAACAACCAACCTATGTTTTGCTGGATGAATGGATTCCCAGCTCTAAAAATCTTGAAGGGGAAGCGGCTTTGAGTGAGTTGGCATTGCGTTATTTTAGGAGCCACGGGCCTGCCACGCTCAATGATTTTGTCTGGTGGTCGGGTCTCAGGATTTCAGATGCGCGCCTGGGTTTGAATTCTGCTTCCGACCTTCTCGAAAAGATTGAATTAAATGACAAAATCTTTTGGCTTAACCCTGACCACCCTCCATTGGGCGAGCTTGAATCGGCTTACTTACTGCCTGGCTTTGACGAATATATGCTTGGTTACACGGACAGGACATTGATTCTAGACACACAGCACGCTTCTAAAATCGTCCCAGGCAATAATGGCATGTTCATGCCAACTATCGTTGTGAACGGCAAAGTAGAGGGACTTTGGAAAAAGGCTTTAAAGAGGGATCAAATTTCGATTGAAATCTTTCCATTCGGGAAAATAACCAATGCTAAGATGAAGGCGATCATTTCCAGGGCGAAAGACTACGGGCATTACTTAGATAAAATCGCAACGTTATCAAATTAGACCTTCACAAAAATTTTGTTTCGATATAAAAAATAAAGGAACAACCAAACGATTATAAAACCGCCGAGCGCATTGAAGACTTCATGCCATGGTTGCGGAGCGTATTTGTAAAAGCCTTCGAAGAGCAGTCGAGAAGATGCGTTGAAATCGATAAAACGGACGGCAAGATATATAACGAGAGAGTTCATGCCAATCACCCGAAAAGGGAAAGCCCAGCTTTTTAATCCTTTCACATCAATGATCCAATAAAAAATTGCGAGCATAATGAAAGACATTCCGGAGGTCAGCATGATAAATGAGCTGGACCAGAGATGTTTGTTAATCGGAAAAGCAAGATTCCAAGTCAGTCCGGCGATAATGCTGATCAAACCATAAATTAGCAACCAGTTGACTTTCTTTCGTGGCAGCCAGTTTTTTAGCAAAATATCACCAGCAATTGTGCCGAATAGTGTCAGGCAAATAGCCGGAAATTGAGTCAATAGCGCAAGCTCATCATAAGTGCCCTGCTTTAATTTGCCCGGCATAAAATTTCGGTCTATCCACCCAACCAAATTGCCTTCGAATGAGAAGTCACCCGCTCCGTAACCTGGCACTGGAATTAGGATCAATGCTAAATAGTAAAGTATTAACACCGAGATCGCGATCCAAATTCTATTGGTAAAAGAGATATTTAAGTAAAGAATAGCTCCGATGAAAGTGGCGAGGCCAATTCTTCCTAACACACTTCCGTAACGTATGTGAGCTGGATCAAATAAATCTATTGGCGCATTCTTGTCAAGAATGCCCAAAGCAAGCAAAATTAACATTCGCTTGAATGTCTTACTGATCAGCTCAGATTGTGAGATGCCTTTTACCAGCCCTCCGGTTAAACTAAATGACAGCGATGTGCCTGCTAAAAACAGGAAAAGTGGAAATATAAAATCGAAGAAAGTGAAACCATGCCATTCAGGATGCACGAATTGCGCTGAAAGAGCATCAACAGCTGATATGTCGGTCTTGCCTCCAAGTAGATAAATAAATGCTCCCCCACCAGAAATCATCAGCATATCAAATCCACGAAGCGCATCCATAGACGCAAGTCTATGGATGGTGTTAATCTTCTTCTCGTCCGTAGTGACGTTAACCCGGGCAGTTTCCATAATTACAATTGACAATTAGACGAAGAAGTAAAACTAATCCCTCTTTTACCTATAATCAACTGACTGACAGTAGACATGCCGGGATAATTACTTTAATAATACTTAGTAAATATTAAATAATTCGAAGAAACTTTAATATGTTGCTGATACCAACGCGACCGATTTTGTGAACTCACTAATGGAATTTTGAAACATCGTAAACTCAAAGATCCCCTATATGAAAAACTTGATGAACAACTTTCGGTTGTACGCTGGCGTGTTACGACGAATCAGCCACACACTTACAGTGGGAATGCTCAATGCGGACCGACGAACTTCGCTACTTTCTCTTTATCATGTTTATTACAAGAATAATCATTCAAGCGACCACACGCCAATCGATCCCTACATTATTCCAAAGACCGATGTGTTTGAGTTGTTTGGCAACGATAATGCTGAGTATGAAGGCGTGTATGAATGTGGGTTTGGGCATACAACAGAATTTGAATTGAAAGTAATCAGCAATCTCGTGAGGAAGGCTAATCCGCAGAGAATTTTTGAAATAGGCACTTTTGAGGGAAGAACAACACTCAATATGGCGCTCAACTGCGAAGCGAATGCGGAAATAATCACGCTGGACCTTCCCGCATCGGAGTTGAAGGCAACGCTTATGGAAATAGAAGATGGAGAAGTAAGGTATGTTGACAAAGAGGTCTCAGGCGAGCGCTTTATGGGTCACGCAATGTCATATAAGATCAAGCAAGTCTTTGGAGATTCTGCAACATTTTCTTTTGATGAGTACAAAAATTCAATTGATCTTGCATTCATAGACGGTTCACATGCCTACGATTACGTCATCAACGACACAGAGAAAATTTTAAGCATCATGCGCCCCAATGGACTGATAATCTGGCATGATTATACAAATTGGGAAGGCGTAAGAGCGGCAATGAATGAACTATACAGCAACGACTTGAGACTCAAAAATCTAAAACACATCGGCGGGACAAGCATTCTAATGCTGCAATTGTGATGCTTCGTTGTTAGGCGTAGAGTGATCACGTATACTATAAAAGACTTAACATTTAAAAACCTGTTCAAATAAATGTTTTAAGTCGATATTCTACCTAAACTGCTTTACATGGCTTGATTTAGCAAATTATTTATCGCCAATTGCCTGAAAGTCGCGCACTAGGCGCCCCCCGATTCAAACATTCCCGCTTAACTTCTCTGTGTCGGACGTTAGGAAGTGAGCATGAGTCATTTTAACACAAAAAAAGCCTAACATTTCTGTAAGGCTTTGTAATAGTATTGTGGCGACTACCTACTTTACCGGTTTGATCCAAGCCTGTGCGGCGCAGTATCATCGGCGGTTCTGACCGGGGTTACGAACAACCTGGGCGCCCCCGGCCTAGCCAGCCCTGCGTAGGCAGCCGGGCTCAACTTCTCTATTCCGGGACGGGGCGCTTAGCCTGTGCGGCCCAGCCTGGGAAGAGGTGAAGCGAACGTGGCACCGCCCAGGCCTAGGGCACAAAAAAAGACCATCCTTTTGAGATGGTCTTTG
>NZ_JAJUXI010000005.1 GCF_021390515.1 Dyadobacter sp. CY326 | reverse complement strand
GGTCCATTCAATCTATAATGCCAACGTTTTCCGCTCGGACTTGCAAAGCGCCGGAACGGGAACGGGCAAATACGGCTTCAACATTCCATTGCCAGTCAACCTTCGTGACGGCAAGCCGCATCAGTTAAGCGTGCGTGTGCAGGGCACCACATATGTGCTGTCAGGCTCACCACGGACATTAACTTGCTCAGTTCCTTCTCAGTATTATGGAAGCGTTAATGCACTGGATTGCAGCACAGTTCAGGGCTGGGTATGGGACAAGTCATATCCTGACTCTTCGCTGACGATCGAACTCTATGAAGGCTCGACAGTGCATGCTACTGTGGTGGCCAATGCATACCGTGCCGATGTGAAGTCAGCGGGCTATGGAACAGGCAACTACGGTTTCAGTTTCGCGCTTCCTTCGGCCCTGAAAGACGGCCAGTCGCACCAGCTTAGTGTTCGGGTAAAGAATAGCAGTTATACGCTGAATAATTCGCCAAAGACTGTCACTTGCGCTACAACTGCACGCATTGCCGCACCGGATGGGCCAAGTCAGGAAGTTGAAAAGGTATTTTCAGGGGCCGGTGAACAGCCGGAATTGGATATTGATCTGGTAATCTTCCCAAATCCTACAAGAGGAAAAATAAATGCGAGCTATTCTCTTAGTGAGAATGTTAACGCTGAGTTGACAATAACAAATATCGTTGGACTGCGGGTTTGGCGGCAGTTAGTGAAGGGAACAGGAGAGCGAGTTGAAATGCCATATGATTTTAATCAACTGGCTGATGGCGTTTACATTATGAAACTGGCTACATCAGATCAGAAAGTCGAGGTGAGGCGAATTGTACTGACGAGATAACAAGCGACTATTGTGCATCTAAACGGGTATTGAACAATGAGAGCGGTGAAGCTAACGTTTGCCTCACCGCTCCAACATCCCTTCCTGGTGACGCCAGAGATCTTGGAAAACTTCGCTGGTTGCCCGTAACCCTGTAAACGTCCCTTCGTCGATGAGATGCCCGTCCCTTAGGATATAGACGTAATCAAATTTGGTTAGCAGGTGAAGCCGGTGCAGTGTCGAGATGACGGCCTTGCCTTTGAATTCTTCAAACATCTTGTCGTAGATATGCGACTCGGTCTTCGGGTCTACACTGCTCGTTGGCTCATCGAGTAGAACGATTTCGCTCGTTCGCGCAGCCAGAATGCCTCTTGCCAAAGCCAATCTTTGCTTTTGTCCGCCCGAAAGATTGACGCCTTTTTCCTGAATGTTCGATTCGAGGCCGTTCGGAAGTTTAGCGATCACGTCTGTGAAATGGGCTGTCTTGCACACTTGCATAATCTCCTCTTCGTCGAAAGGAAGGCCCAGCGTAATGTTATAGGCAATGGTGTTTTCAAAAATTTCCGGGTCCTGCGGAAACAATGTGATCTGATCTGCCAGCAGTTGCATGTCGGTTCTATGCTTCTCGTCCACAACGACTTGCACGCCATTTTCCGGCTCATACAAACCCCTCAGCAAGGCTAGCAATGTGCTTTTCCCGCTTCCGCTTTCACCTATGAATGCAATGCGCTGACCTTTTTTAATGCGGATATGCAAGCCATGCAGACTGTGTGCCCGCATCTCGGCATCATAATGCTGACTATGCGAGAAACTGAGGTTGCTGATCTCAATTTGCTGCCAATCTTCGGGGAGACCTTCACTTGCGTCAGGCCGGTGTTGTCGGTTATAAGTTTCTGATATCGAGCGTGCAGTCTGGACTTCGGTGTTGTAACGGATGATCTCGGTATATTGCCAGGCAATGTCCTGAAACACGCTCGTAAACTGATTTACATAACTCAGCAATGTGACCAAACCGCCGACCAGGAAAACTTCGCCCGGAACATAATTTTGATAAACATAGCCCGTGGTAACCACAATGTAGATCAATGCAATGAACATGCTGGCCGTAAACCATTTCCACTCGTTGATTTTTATAGATCTCACAAATGGCAGAAACACTTCGTCAACTTTGCTCATCAAACTGATTTTCATCCGCTTTTCGAGCCGCAGTGTTATCACTGTAATGATGTTGGACAAGCTGTCGAAGAGCGTGGAAGACACAACGTGCTCCCGCTCATTGGTTTCGTCAAGAGCCTTGATAAATGGTTTGTCGAATTTGAATATTACCCAGACGTTAACAATGCCAATCAAAACGCCGATTGCGCCAAAAAGGGGCGAGAACCATATAATCGCGATGAAGGAAAAAATGAACTTTGCAAAGGCGTGCAAAAACATGAAACCGTTTTGGAAAAACTCTTTTAATGCCTCGTATGCCTTGCGAATGCGGTTGATGGTCGAGCCACTGTGATGATCCTGGTGCCAGCGAATAGGCAGGTGGAGGGCCTGGTGATACATTTCATCCAAAAAATTTTTGCTCAGGTCAAATGCCAGTTTCCGCTCCATAATCCGCGCAGGGCCGTGGAAAGCCCATTCAGCGAGCGTCAAAACAAGATAAGCACCTGTATATAACCATACATTTTCCAGAACATGCGACGGATCTTTTTGAATGGATTGGACAAACCAGCCATACATAAGCGGGTGCGCGGCCAACACAATGTTTGCCATTACAAACATGGCGTAAACCAGCACATAACGTTTTCTTTGCTGACGCGCATATCGCCAGGCAATGGCAAGCAGAGATAAATAGGGATTGTTCATTATAATTAATTCGCAGGCAAATATAGCAAAGCGTAAACTTCCGCTTTGCAACGTGCTACGCTGAGCGATATTCTATTTATGAAGAGTAGTTTTTTACCAAATGCGATTTTTTCGTAAAAGAGTTTAAATCACCCAAATACAACTGAGATTAATGTTCTTATGAAAAAAACATTTAATAATTTGTTCATAGTGCTCATAATGAGCATTGGATTACAATTTTCGGCAGCTACCCAGGATGGCTGGATCTCACTTTTCAATGGGAAAAATTTTGATGGCTGGAAGATTGGCGCCAATGCCTCTTCTTTTACAATCGTTGATGGCAGCATTCAGGTTGCTGGGCCGCGCGCGCACTTGTTCTATGATGGCCCGGTGAAAAACCACATGTTCAAGAATTTCGAATTCAAGGCGACCGTAATGACCAAGCCGGGTGCCAATTCCGGGATTTTTATTCATACAGCATATCAGGAAGACGGCTGGCCTTCGCAAGGATACGAAGTGCAGGTTAACCAGTCGCACACGGATTACAAGCGCACGGGAAGTTTATATAATGTAGTCGACGTGAAGGAAACCTACGTGAAAGACAATGAATGGTATACCGAATACATCAAGGTTGAAGGCAAGCACATTACCATTAAAATTAACGACAAAGTCGTTGTTGATTACGAAGAAGCCGATGTGGACAAAAGAGAGGGTGATATGAAAACAAAAGCGCTTAAAGCCGGCACTTTCGCATTGCAAGCGCATGATCCAAAGAGCGTTGTCCTTTTTAAAGACATTATGGTTAGGCCTTTGACAGAGTAAAAAAGGTTTTTTAAAACAAATAATTTGACAATTTGTCCTAAATAATAACTTAATCGCTTCCCGGAAAAGGGAGGCGATTTTGTTTCGTAATTGCTGATGATTTAGCAGCGCCGTTTTTTGCAGTCAAGCCCTGCTTGTCTTAGCCTTCTTTTCATTTTTTGCAGGATATTTTTTATATTTGTTCAAATCAAGCGGTTTGCTGACTGGGAAAGTTAAAGTCAGCTCATTTTTTAACATGTCCGTAGTCGTTTAAATCTATGGACCTTACAAGCTGAATTTTGAATTTCAATGAATTTGAGCTCCACGAAGACGTGCTAAACGCCGTGGATTCCATGAACTACCAGCAGGCAACGCCAATCCAGGAACAAGCAATTCCCTATATTCTTAACGGTAAAGATCTTTTGGCCTGCGCCCAAACCGGCACCGGAAAGACTGCCGCATATCTGATCCCCATTCTTGACAAAGTTGCACACGAGAACAATGGCAACACCGGAGCTTTAATCCTGGTGCCCACACGTGAGCTCGCTGTACAAATTGACCAGCAAATTCAGGGTCTGGGTTATTTTGTAGGCGCGACAAGCATTGCAGTGTATGGCGGAAATAAGGGTCCCGAATGGGATCAGCAGAAAAAAGCGCTTACCCAGGGAGCAGACATTATCATTGCGACGCCAGGAAGGCTCATTGCACATTTGCAACTCGGTTATGTCACTTTTGGGAATGTAAAGCATTTGGTGTTGGATGAGGCCGATCGGATGCTGGATATGGGCTTTTTGAGCGATATTTTGAAGATCATGAGTTTCTTGCCCGCAAAAAGGCAGACATTAATGTTCTCTGCGACAATGCCACCAAAAATTGGTGAGCTGGCAAAAAGAATTCTCCAAAATCCCGAAGAGATCAGACTTGCTGTTTCGCGTCCGGTTGACCGGATTGATCAGCAGTTTTATATGGCAAAAGACGAGCAGAAATTGCCGTTGCTATTGCATTTATTAAGCCAGGTCGAAAGCACAAGCATGGTGCTTTTCACCTCCCGCAAGTCTACCGTGGAGCCAATCGTACGGGCGCTGCGAAAGCTTGGACTTGTGGCAAGAGGAATTTCGTCGGATTCGGAGCAAGCTGATCGTGAGATTGTTTTGCGTGATTTTAAAAACAGACAATTTCCCGTGCTCGTAGCCACAGACGTGCTTTCACGCGGCATTGACATTGATAATTTGAGCCACGTTGTTAACTACGACGTTCCCCGCGATCCGGAAGATTACGTTCACCGCATTGGTCGAACAGCACGCGCTGAATCCAAAGGCACGGCCATCACGTTTATCAATGAGGCAGACCAGAAATATGTGTTGAAGATTGAAAGACTTTTTGAAAAAGAAGTCGAAAAACGATCGGTAACGCAGGATTTGGGACTTGGCGAGCCTCCGGTTTTTGAGCCGAAACGTTTCAGGGCAACCGGCGGTCGCAAACCGGCGGGAGCCGCAAAATCGGCTCATAAGTCTTCCAACAGACCAAAAAGACGTAAACCCAAAGCAGAACAAAATAATCCTACCCAGGCTTAGCCTATCAGAGTTTGTCAAACATGACGCAGCAGAAGTGAAGAAGTAATATGACTATATCAATGATTATTTTTACGAAATAAATGATTTGATCGGGATATGCCTTTTTTGCTTTTCATTTGCTTAGCTTTTTAAGTCGTCATGAATAAACTTAAATACCGTACTATTGGACCGTTTGATCGATTGGATTAGGAATCATAGGTTTAGCATAACAGATCCCCCCATCGTTTCTATGGAGGGCTTGTTTTCGCTCCTGCTGCTGTTATTGTTAAGCCTTGTAGCCGTATTTTTCCACCTTATCCGCATATTTTTTAACTCTCCCGTTGATTTTTCAATGGACTGGAACCTGTTTTTAAGCTGGATTCCACTGATAATGGCGTTTTTAGCCGATAATTTTACAAAACGCTTCGGACGCATTCCCTTTACATTGATCGTAATGACCACAATATGGCTGGCATTTTTCCCAAATGCACCATATATGATCACCGACCTGGCCCATTTGACCGTTGATTATCAGCGCGATCTGACCTGGCATGATACGATTATGCTGTTTTTCTACGCAGAAGTAAGTTTGTTTAATGGATTGGTGTCCCTTTATTGGATTCACCGTTCCTGGCGGCGCGTTTTTACGAGAAGTACAACCGTTACTTTTTTACTTTTAAGCCTTCCGCTGGCTGGTTTTGGGGTTTATTTAGGAAGAGTGAGGCGCATGAACAGCTGGGACATTCTTCATGATCCAAGAGCCATTTTGAATAACCTCATCGAAAGCGCGCTTGACCGCACAGCCTGGGTTTTCAGCATGGAAATCGGCATGCTTTTGGGCATTCTTTATCTGGTGCTATGGGCCATAGTTCGGTTCAGGATTCGTTATAGCAAGAAGAACAGCCGCTTACAACACGACGATTAAGGCATTTTTTCAATTGTATTTAAGCCAAAAAATAGAATATCGATATGCGAATATCCGATAATGTGAAGGATTCCTATTCGTCCCAATACAGCGACGCATCTGTCGAATGGCGAAACACGGGTGCGAAATACAAGGCGCAAAACATTGTTTCTCTTTCAAAAAACATCAATTTTAAAAATGTGCTGGAAGTGGGAGCAGGCGAGGGGAGCATTCTGAACTGGCTTTCGCAGTGGAATTTTTGTGAGGATATGAGCTGCGTTGAGATTTCCGAAAGCGGCATTGCATTGATTAAATCGAAGCAGATCAAAAACCTGAAAAATGTGCTGCTTTTCGATGGTTATCAGATTCCTTTCCCCGATGATCATTTCGATTTGGTGATCTGCTCGCACGTTCTCGAACATGTTGAACATGAGCGGATTTTGTTGAGAGAGATTAAAAGAGTTTCAAAATATCAGATTTTCGAAGTGCCCATTGACTTTTCATTTTATGTCGACAAGAAAGTAAAGCATTTCCTTTCTTACGGGCACATTAACATTTATACACCCGCTTTAATGCGATTTCTGTTGAAGTCAGAAAACTTCGAGGTGATCAAAGACATTTGTCATTTGTATAATGATGAGGTGCTTTTGCCAACATTCAAAAATAACAAAGCAGGGTTTTACGTAACAAAGGCCAAACATTTTATCCTCAAAATGTTTCCCTATTTATTGGGCATCAAGCCGAGCGCTTATGCTGTGTTGACGGCCAAGTCCAAAAATGATCTTTCTATATTTTAGGTGAAAGAACATTTCGCACCGCTTCAAATCCTTTATCAGGACGCTGACCTTGTTGCGATCAACAAACCCAACGGTTTGATGGTGCATCGTTCGCCCATTGCGACCGATACGAATGTCTTTGCCGTCCAATTATTACGGGATCAGTTAGGGCAAAAAGTATATCCTGTTCACCGCCTCGACCGCAAAACTTCGGGCGTGCTGCTTTTTGCGCTTAATGAAGAAATGAACAGTGTCATGCAGCAAAAATTCCAAAACGGTGAAGTTGAAAAGACCTATCACGCCATTGTTAGAGGCTACACCCCCGACACGCTCGACATTGATTATCCCCTAAAAAAGGAAGACGGAACAATCCAGGAAGCCTTCACATCCCTCCGAACACTCCAAAGAACAGAAGTCAATTTTGCCATTGGCAAACATCCAACCTCGCGTTATTCCCTCGTAGAATTAAAGCCCACTACCGGCCGCATGCACCAACTCCGCAAGCACATGGCCCACATTTTCCACCCCATCATCGGCGACCGTCCCCACGGCTGTAATAAGCAGAATAGGTTTTTTAAGGAGGAGTTTGGGATGGAGGAGATGATACTGCATGCTTTGAAGATTTCGTTTTTAAATCCCGTAGACAAGCTAAAAGTCGACATTGTAGCGCCCCTGAATAAACCTTTTACCAACATGATAAACCTTATCCAACTACATAGCAACCCCGCCTAACCAAACAAAAAAGCAAAACCCGAATGACCTTCGGTCATCCGGGTTGCTGTAATTAAATTACAATGCTTTTGTCTAAAACTATTCGTTGCTAGAACCGCTTGTTCCTGAGCCGCTGCCTTTATTTTTTTTCTTCTTGTTTTTCTTGGTTTCGCCTGACGAAGAACCAGAAGTTCCTGATGCGCCTGTATCAGTGCCTACTGTGGTTCCCGATCCAGTTGAGCTTCCTGATGTTCCAGAAGTTCCTGATCCAGTTGAGCTTCCTGATGTGCCGGAAGTTCCTGATCCAGTTGAGCTGCCTGAACCAGATGTTCCTGATCCACTAGTTCCTGATGAACCCGAAGTTCCAGAGCCAGTGCTGCCTGATGTTCCTGATCCAGTTGAGCTGCCTGATCCGCTGCCAGTCGTTCCGCTGCCAGAAGATCCGCTAGTGCCGCTTCCTTGCTGATACTGACCACTTGTTCCAGAAGTTCCTGAGCCACTTGTGCCTGAACCCGAAGTTCCAGTGCTGCCAGATGTTCCTGATCCAGTTGAGCTTCCTGATCCGCTGCCAGTTGTTCCACTGCCGGATGATCCGCTCGTGCCGCTTCCTTGTTGATACTGACCGCTTGTGCCAGAAGTTCCTGAACCGCTAGTGCCTGATGTTCCAGACGTGCCTGAGCCAGTGCTGCCAGAAGTTCCTGATCCAGTTGAGCTGCCTGTTCCGCTGCCGGTTGTTCCGCTGCCTGATGATCCGCTCGTGCCGCTTCCTTGCTGATACTGACCGCTTGTGCCTGATGTGCCAGAAGTTCCTGATCCGGTGCTGCTGCCAGTCGTTCCAGATCCGGTTGTGCTGCCTGATCCGCTGCCAGTCGTTCCGCTAGTTCCGCTGCCGGAAGTTCCGCTAGTGCCGCTTCCAGTTGAACCGCTAGTGCTGCTTCCAGAGCCGCTGCCGCTAGTTGTTCCCTGAGAATTTTGTTTTGATTTGTCCGTTGTTTGTGCGAATACTGTCCCCGCTGAAATCAACAAGAACAAAGAAACGCTTAATGTTAACTTTTTCATTTTTTTAGTTTTTAGAAGTCAATGAATTATTAATGAAATACTTTTTAATTCAGGGCGGAGTTATAAAAGTCGTTCCAGTGAAAAGTGTGGAGCGTTTGTTCACATTATGCATATCCGATTGGCACCATATTTTGATTTCAACAGCAACCTTAAACACTAATTCATTCACTATGAGCTCGAATTCTTACGCTTACGACTTGCCGGGGACCGTGTCGGCAGTCTTTTTTACTAAAAACAATGCAGAGAATGCCTATCGCGCGTTGCTTAGACTTGGGCACACGGAAGATGATATTTCCTTGCTTATGTCAGATGAGACATTGAATAAGCACGCAAATCCGACTCAGGGGGACGTTATTACAGACTCGGACACAGCTTATGAGCCTTCACAGGACCAGTCAAAATCCTCAGCCAAGCATATGCTTGCCGATGCCATTATTTCAATCACTTCCATGATATCTTTGCCCGAACTGGGGATTTCCATCTCCCGAAAACTGCTAGGAAGGGTTTCAGGAGTGTCAAATGAGGCTATTCCGCAGAAGGAAACCATTGGCAGCATCATCGCGACCAAGATTCCTGAGGCACATTGCCAGACTTACGAGAGTGGAATGAAAGAGGGAGGAATCATCATTAGTGTCGATCCAAAAAATCGGGCGGAAAAGGATGCAATCATCCGGGAGTTCCGCCTCAATGAGGGACACGATATTTTGGGTGATGACGGTTATACTGAGATGGATTAACCGGCAACAACACCCATGATCATGTCCCTCTACGATTCAAAAATGCTGTTTTTTACTTCTTAGGCCTTATATCCAGGTTGTGAAATATGAAAACCCGGAGCACATTGTTGCTAATGAAATGGTTTCCTGACGGAAGCTGCTGGAATTGGTTCATATAACCAACCTGCGCATTCAGTCCTTTTGTAAATTGATAGCCAAGCCCAACAAAAAATCTGTTCTGGTCAAAAAGATTATAGGTTATTTGTTTCCCCGCATTGATGTGTATTTCATCATTAAATGCAAAAAACAATGTGTTAGGTTCTATAAAGTCCCTGTTCAGGGGAACCATCAAGTTGAGAAGATAGCGGAAGCGGAAGTTGAAATTGTGGCCATCTTGCAGCTCGTCGTTCGCAATTTTTCGGTTAAACCGTTCTTCCAGGCGCACCCATTGCTGCGTTTGCAAACGCTTCTGCCGACTTGTCCAAAGTATTTGTTGCCAAAGCCTGTTCTCTGGCCTGACCGTATGCAGACCTGCGGCCGGATAACTGCGCGCGTAAGCATAACCAGCTGTAAATCTCAAATGATCATTAAAATAATAAGTGATTCCTGGTCTGATGATCTGTGTTGCCCAGCGATCCAGAAAATCGGTGCGTCTGGCGTGCAAGTCCAGCCACAATCCCCACCGATCCGAAATTCTGGTTTGATTAAAATATCCCAGCCACACGCCGCTAACATTGTTGACTTGTTTTTGGCCAAATGAGGGGATTGTAAAAAGGAGAAATAGCAGTAAAAGTCGACTCTTCATAATTGGTTAATAAGGTTACATTCAAAACATTGCCCGGTCAGTAATGCATACACTTTTCGGCCGCTGTCTTCCATATCAGCAGGCCGATTTGCAATGTTAAGCAATAGATAAATATGGAAATAGCACGAAAATGACCATTTGTATATTTTTTACTTTTTAAAAATCACCATTAAAAGTTGGTACAGCATTTGTATACCCTCAATCTTCACATAACAGCGAGTCACATGAGCAATGGTACAGGTTCTGAACCGAAATTTAAAACGAAAACATCAGCCGGTGCACAGCCAGCATTGATGAAATTATTCCTGGATAGTCTGCGCGATATTTACTGGGCAGAAAATCACCTGGTTAAGGCACTTCCAAAAATGATGCAGTCTGCAACGGCAGAAAAGCTGAGCGCTGCAATCGCGAATCACCTGGAAGAAACAACGGAGCAGGTTAGCCGCCTTGAACAAATTTTCGAATTGTTAGGAGAAGAGGCAATCGCCAAGAAATGCGATGCAATGGAAGGCTTATCCAAAGAAGGTGAAGTAATTGTGGAAAGCACCGAAGAAGGAACTGCAACGCGTGACGTGGGGATTATCCTTGCAAGTCAAAAAATAGAGCATTACGAGATTGCAACCTACGGCGGACTTACACAACTTGCGGCAACATTGGGGCTGGAAGATATAGCCGACCTGCTGGCATTAACATTGGCAGAGGAAAAACAGGCCGACGAATTGTTGACCGAAATCGCTGAAAACAGCGTGAATTACGACGCAGCGGAAGAAGTTTAATGCGTTTGAACAAGACAAATAAAAAGCTGCTGATAAGAAGCGCCCATCGGGGGTCTCTTATCAGCAGCTTTTCTCTTTTATAACAAATGGGCTTTTATCGCCAGTTGCCTAGATTTTTATCCCTAGTTTTTTAGCAATGTCGGCAAACATTTCCGGATCAATGCCCACTTCACCAGGTGAGTTTAATTGTGGTTCTTCTTCCAGATCCGGAGCAGGGAATCCTTCCGGCGCACCAAAAATAACTTCCAATGGCTGCCCATCTTCCGGGTGAGGACCGTTGAAAACCATTCCGGCTTGCTGATAATCGTCCTTGCTGAAAGTGTATAATTTCCGGTGAACACCATTCGCTTCATACTTGCGCGTTTCCGGAAAAGCCTTGTTGCTTAAATCCGGCACGGGAACTAGCTTGGTAACCGCAACGCCGGTCAGGATTTCCAATGCACGTGCATATGCAACCACGTGAAGGCCTCCTCTTACGAGCAGAAAACCAACCATTTCGCGCGCAGTCGGATCCGTAACCATTTCATATACACGCATTTTGTTTGCACGCGCTCCACATTCCAGGAAGAAATTATGAAGCAAATCGAGTCTCAGGTTACCGCTGCTGAAAACATTTTGTCCAGTCCACCAGTCGCCCATCGAATCTATAGGCAATGAGGTTTGCGCACTCGAAAGAAAATGGCGCGAAATGCGTGCGTCAACAGTCTCGCTCAAAGGCCCCGGCTCAGGGTCAAATCCTCTTTTCGTAGTTCCGGTTAAAAGTAAGTTTATCGCGTATGAAACAACTTCAATATGACTATATTCTTCCCCTGCAATGCTGGCCGTCAGGTCGTAAAAGGGTCTTAACCGCTTACGTCCCCTGAAATTGAAGGATTGAAAAGTATAGTTCATCAATGTAGACATTTCCCCAAATTTACCGCCAAGCAATTCTTGGATAGCGGCAGCATCATTGGGGGACGGATTTGTAGGTGTTGGCAGCTCAATCGGCAGCCGATCCATTTTTAAAATCATATTGTTGAAGTTTGATGAGAAATCATGCCCGCTCAATAAAAACTGTTCCAGACGGCAAGTGCGTAGAGTGGGGAAAAGCTGAGGAACAGGATTTTAGCATTCGATTGCACGGAAGTGTAACTAGGGTTTTAACTTTTTTATCAAAACAAAACAAATGAGGTCATGACGAAAAAGAGTGCAGGAATTCTGCTTTACAGAAAGCTAAATAAGACGTTGGAAGTTTTTCTGGTGCATCCGGGCGGTCCATTTTATTCCAGAAAAGATTTGGGCACATGGAGCATTCCGAAAGGCGAATACACGGACGAAGATCCGGAGCTGGCAGCGCGCAGGGAATTTTTTGAAGAAACCGGAAGCATGCTAGCCGGTGAATTAATGTATTTGGCGGAAACCAAAATGAAGAGCGGCAAGCTGATCAGTTGTTGGGCGGTGGAAGGTGATTTTGATGAAAAAAATCTGATATCCAACACATTTGAATTGGAATGGCCGCCCCGCTCGGGAAAAATGAGCGCGTTCCCGGAAGTGGACAAAGGCGCCTGGTTCAACATTGAAGACGCGAAAGAAAAAATACACCCAAGCCAGCTTGTGTTTCTGGATGCATTAGTGACATTTTTTGGGAGCTCTGGGAGTTAGCCAATGGAGTAGCAGGCGGGCTTAAATCCAAATTCTTCTCGATCCATTGCAACGTTCTTCTGCAACATGGTGTCTAAAATGAAAATTAGCCTCCCAAATCACAGCGCCATGAAATATTCGTTACTGCTGCTTTTGCTTGTCGCTCTTATTGTGTCCTGCACCACCGAGCGTGACGAGCCTTTACAAAGATTTCCCTTCGACGGGACCGGTTACCGACCAATTTACAGCACCGAAGAAAACCTTGCGAAAATCGAGACCATTGGTGCGCAGCCGTTGGCAAAGCCGGGCAAAATTTATCTGCTGGACAATTATTTGTTCATCAACGAATCCGGTCAAGGCATTCACATTATTGATAATGCTGACCCCAAGAATCCAAAAAACCTCTCCTTTATTTCCATTCCGGGCAACTATGACATTGCGGCAAAAGGGTCATTTTTGTATGCGGATAATTTATCCAATCTGCTGGTTTTCAACATTAGCGATCCAAAATCTCCCAAACTCGCCAAGACCATTCCGAACGCAATTCCGGTAAATAATTACCCGCCATTCAACAATGTTTATTTTGAATGCGTAGAAAGTAAAAAAGGGATTGTGACGGGATGGGAAAAAGTGCCGATGTCAGAAATGCCAAAATGCTCCCGATAACGACAATTCCTGGCAACCATTCTCCAAAAACTAGAAAGCTAGCGCTGAAATCATGAAAAGATTTGCTCCCATTATATTTATATGCCTCACTTTGATCGGCCTGTTTTTACTTCTGACAGGTTGTGAGGACGGCCGCACCGATTCGGCATTAAATCCCCAGTCCGGCACCGGCGGCTCCATGGCACGCTTTGCCATAACTGGCACCACACTTTACATTGTTTCAAAGCAAACGCTTGAAGTTTACGACATTGCCGATGGCGCCAACCCTGTAAAAGCGACCGACAAAAACATGAGTGTGGGGATTGAAACCATATTTCCATACAAAGACAACCTGTACATCGGTGCCAGCGACGGCATGTATATTTTCAATAATACCAATCCAAAAAATCCGCAACTCCTGTCGAAATTCCAGCACATTCAATCATGCGACCCGGTGGTGGTTCGAGATAAATATGCCTATGTCACGCTGAGGAGTGGCGTTACGTGCCGACCGCAAAATTCATTGAGCTCGCTGGATGTCATTGACATCAGCAACCCGGTCGACCCAAAGATGGTGCACACACAGCGCATGAGTTCGCCTTACGGTTTGGCTGTTTCGGGCAATAAATTGTTTGTGTGCGAGGGCTCGCTTGGGCTGACGTTGCTGGATATCACCAACCCAGCCTTGCCCGTATTCAAGCAAACATTCGGTGATTTGCCTGCCTATGATGTTATTGCAAGAGACAAACATCTGATTGTCACAGGGGAAAAAGGCTTGTTTCAGTTCAAATATGACGATGCGGATAATGTTGAATTGTTAAGTAAAATTCCTGTTTTATGAGATTGTTCTTTACGTTTTTGGTCGCATGCTGCTTACAAGCTTATACATCATTTGGCCAAATTGATGCCGAAACAGCGCAGCAGCATGTTATTGTAAAATTCGCGCCGCTTGCACTTTTCGACTTTGATAACGCAGTTCAGTTCGGCGTCGAAGTGCCACTGGGCACATCCGGAATGTCGTTGCAGCAAGACCTTGGTTATGGACATTCGTCCTTTAATATGTGGTATGAAAATGAAAGCATCCGACCGCGCAAATACACTTATAAAAGCAGAACGCAACTGCGTTATTATTACATGACGCGCCGCCGGGTTAAGGCTTATGTTGCAGGTGAATTTATGCTGAAAAAAGTGATTTACGCCGAGAACAAATGGGTGGGCATGGATTGCCTGGATGGCAACTGCAATTATTTTGAAAACAAATTTGTCAAAACGGGACGGACAGTAGGAGCAGGGCACGTGAAGCTCGGCTGGCAATTTTACTTCGGCAACCGCATGGCGCTCGACTTGTTTACCGGAATCGGTTTTCGCAACATCAGCGTAAAAGCAATCACACCCGGCCTCGACAATGCCAACATTCCCCGCACCGATCGCTGGTTCGAATACGATCGCCCCGGCGTCAACGAAATCGTCCCCAGCATAGCAATGGGAGTCCATTTCGGGATTGTATTGGGGAAGTTTGGTGATTAAATCTTAACCTGCAAAGTCAGATAAAAACCTCTTCCGTCCGAGGGCAGGATGCCGGGGCCGGGATATCCTGTGGCGCGGCGGGTGAAATACATTTCGTTGGCCAGGTTGTTGATGCTGCCCTCGGCTTTCAGGCGTTTCCATTCGTAAGAAAGGCTGACATCCATGATTTTGTAAGCTGGAATGAGGCCGACGACTGACGACACGCCTCCATCAACCGCATTGGTTGCTTCGGAAAACTGGTCTGTTAAATGTGTCAGCTGGAATGAGCCTTTGAGTTTTTTATAACCAAGCCTCAGACCCGTTTTTAAGTTTAACTTTGGCACAAATTCAACTTCATTGCCCTGAACACCAGGAATTTCGCTGTTCTTGTATTCTGATTTGATGAAGGCAATGTTCGCAAAAACAACAGCGCTCCAATCCCTGTATTCCGGATTTGCAAGTTTGATAAAATCAGCTTCCGCATAAGATTCAACACCTGTAATGATGGCTTGGCCCACATTGCTCCTAAGCCGCAGCACCCGGTTGCTTTCATCATAAAACTGCACTTCGCCAATCCGGTTATTATAATTGAGATAAAAAAGACTCACATCATAATTGAAAAACGCAGTCTGATGACTTCTAAAACCCAAGTCAACGCTGTATCCTTTTTCATCTTTTAGGTTAGGATCTATGACGGACGATGGATTGGCAATGCGCATGTCGCTGAATGTGATCGAGCGGTAATTTTGAGAGATGTTTCCATAAACTTCCACATTCAAATGCGGCTTGTAACTCACGCCAACACCGGCCAGGACAAACTGACGCCCATTTTTTCGATACTCATCGGTGCGTGTAATGTTGATAATGTTGCCGGCAAGATCGCGCGAAATGTTTCCGTAAAATCCGTCGGCGGTTGTTTTAATGTATTCAAACCTGACGCCGGGCGTCACCGAAAGTCGGTCTGTGAGATAAAAGATGTTCTCTGCAAAAAGCGATACATTCCGGTTCGGGAAGCGATAATCGTAAGTGATGAAACGCTCGGGCTGCACGAAATTGAAATCTGCATCTTTTCCTGTGCTTCCGATTCCTTGCAAACTGTGGTTGAACCCATGATAATAACGCCCGCCAACCAGCAGCACAGACTGCTTTTTAGCAATAAAATATCTTTTCAAATAACGCGCCTCGGCTCCCCAGTTCGTGAAATCGCCTTTTATCAAATCACGTTCGCTGTTATCATCAATGGTCGCCACGCGGTTGGGCCTGAAACCAAGAGAATAACGATGCGCAGCCAGTCCGAAAACGCGGAGATTGAAGTCGCTCGTTGCATTTAGTTTTTGGTCAAAATGCAATGCAAGCATGTTCCAGCCCACTTGAAACCAGTTTCTTTCACGGTTCGTCTGCCGGGGATCTTGCGAAAACATCGCATCCGAAAGCCCACCCGGCTGCTTTGCCAGATAATCCATATGCGTAACGTCAATGCCAATGCTGGTTTTATTAGATATTTTGTAATCAATGTCCGCATAGGCAGTTTTGTTTTCAAAATGCGAATTTTCCCGCCAGCCGTCTGCCTTTTTATATTGGAAAAAAGTATAATAACTCAACTTTCCCACCGTCCCGCTTGCGCTGGTGAATGCATTGTAAAACCCGAAAGAACCAACACTTTGCCGTGCAGTGATTTCGAGTTTTTTGTTCTCAACAGGCTTGCGCATCACAAAATTGATCAATCCGCCAAACTGCGTGCCATATTGGAGTGAAGCCGCGCCCCGCACGATCTGAATGCGGCCGACGCCTTCAATCGGAGGGGTGTAATAACTTTCCGGGTAACCCAATGCATCCGCGCTGATGTCGTGACCATTTTGCCGCACATTAAAATTAGAAGTGCGATTAGGGTCTAGTCCGCGGCCGCCAATGCTAAGCTGCAACCCGCCGCCGTCATTTTCCCAAATGTTCAAACCCGCAACTCGTGAATAAACTTGCCGTGCATTGTTAGTAGAAAGATTTGCGACAAGCTGATCGGGCGTGATAACTTCCGATTTCTTTCCCTCATAAATGCCCATATTCTCCACTCCACGTAACCGCGAAAAGCCGAAATCGGTGGCTTTTTCGGTGACCGTCAACTCGTTTAACGTTTGTTCGCTGGAAGTCAGGTGAATGTCAATGTGTTGGTCCTTGCCTGACAATGCGATGTTTTTTTGAAACGATCTGTAATGTGAGGACACGGTTTGCAGCGTGTGTTTTCCGTTGGGAATGTTGGCAAATGTGAAATGGCCGTTTGTGTCGGTAACCGTTTTCTGATTTTCGTTTAATAAAACAATGCACCCGGAAATTGCGGCACTATCCGACTTGGACAAAACCCTTCCGGAAATGCGAAACTGGGCAGCGGCGACACTTGAAAGGGTCAGTAATAATAAAAGGAATTTAAAGCCCTTTGATCTCATCATTAAAAGGAATAATCCAGGATTTGTGTTGGAAGGAATCAGTTTGTTTGGCCAGGTCAACTGCGGGATCAACGAGTGGTTTGCCCATCCGGCCATTGAGTGCCACGTAAGAATCCACGTAAACTTGTGGTTGTTGAAAGCCCGCAGCCGCGTAATGGTCACGAAGCATATGCGCATATTGCACGATCATATCCGGCTGGGTCGACATCATTTTCTCCTGCAAGCGCGTCAGGAAATCGTTGTTATTGACAATCTGTATTTTGCCAGAAGCATCCATGACCGTAAACTGCGTGTAACCCGCTTTTTCCATCAGCATAACCCGCCAGGAAAAACGATAACCTTCTTCTGTCCAGAAAAGCTCATCGGCATACAGCAAATAACGAAAAGGAAACAAGAGCTGAAATGTAAAAAACAGCGCAAAAATGGTGAGCAAAATCGGTTTTGCAATGCCTAAAACAATGTATGAGCGCTTTGGTCTGATGAATTGAATGGGCAAATGCAATGCGAAACTAATGGCATCGATGATTTTCTGGTGAAATTCGCCCGGGAAAAATATGAACGCCGTGACGATCATAATGTAAGGAAACATGCCGATTGGAAAGAGAACCGCAGTGAGCAAATGGAAAATGATCACCGAAATAAATGCAAACGGACGCGTTTTTCTGTTCCAAAGCAAAAAGCCAACGCTTAAATCATAAATGCATCCGGCCCAGCTGAAAAAGTAAGGCATCCATTTGTAATTAAACAGATTTCCGATAACGGGCAGGTCATTCTTGGCAGGCAACCAGATTTTTAATGGCAATGCATGTAAAAGCCAGTCACTGTTCAACTTGGCCAACCCGGCGTAAAAGTAAATGATGCACACCAGCAGTCTGATGCTGTCAATGCACCAGCTCGGAACCTGGTCTGCGAGCAATCTTTTGTTCCGGTAAGCGTCGATTGAAAAGGACGCGTGGGCTGGCAAAAAAATGAGCATGAAGCTCACCATGCTGACAAAATAATAGTGATTCAGATAAGTGCTTTTGTCGATCAGTTCAATGTAAGTGAATGACAGAAAGAGCATTAATGCGGAGAATCTGTAAAATAAGCCCAGTGCGACCATTAGTGCGGCCAATGCGCAGACGGCAAAAAGCACATAAGTCCATTCTCCCAACGGCCTGATGAATTCAAAACCGTAAAACGCGAAATGATATTTCGGTAGAATATAAAGATCATTGATCCAGCCTTTTGCCCAGAAACGGCAAATGCTCAAAAAGAGCATCATGCCGAAAATAACCCGGAACAAAGCCAGCGTCGCAGCCGGAGAAAATCTGTTAAAATAAGCCCGCATGAATGATGCGTTTAGTCGCCGTCGTTATCCGTGTAAGTGATGGTAATGCTCATAGCCGAGGTCATGTCCACTTTCAGCATTCTTACAGCTTTTTGCATTTCCGTGTAAGTGTCCTTCATCGCCTGATTATTGGTTTTCACCTCTTCGTACAGGTTGGGTTTCAAGACATTCAACTTCGTTTTGCTGGCTTCAAATTGTGCATTAAGCAACTCCGTAAGTGACTTTCCGGTGGCGCTATCTTTCGCGCCAAGCGCGTCCAGATATGTTTTTAGCGAAGGCCCGGTTGCATCCGATTTTGCGCTTTTGCCGTTGAAAAAGTCAGCAAACGCCTGGTGTGCCGTTTTTGCAAGAACCAATGAAATGTCTTTCTTATAATAAGCTTCCACTTTTTCAGCTGCGGGAATGCCGTTCAACATTGCCCCGGATGGAATCCCGAACTTGCCGGAACGGATATAACGCTCGTAATGAAGCACATAGCCATTCACCAGCAATGAAGTCGAGGAGCCAATGTCCAGACCGGTTTTAGTAACAAATGTTTCTCTGTAAGCGCCTTTCCATTCGCTGGTAACTCTATCCAGAATGCTGTCCATGCGATCGGTAACGCGCTTCATATAAGCCAGTTTGGCGGCAGCGTTTGGTGCGGTTGTGTATTGCGCAATAATCGCTGCATCCGTGGCGCCTATGCCGTTGATCAGATAATCAATTGCTGGAAATCCTTGTTTGGGATAAGAATCCGGCGTTTCAAGACTCGCTGTTGGATCGGCAATGTTGGCTGCAATTCCCTGCTCGCTGGCAGGGTAAATATTGAAAAAATTCCGGATCGTGTGTTTTTCGCCCGGACCAAAATCGAAGAGCTCAACTTTTTGCCATTCCGTATAAGCGTCCACCCAGGCTGCGCGGAAGTCTGTGAGCGTTGCAGCGTCTGGTTTGGCGGCAAATGCATTGGACTTGGTCACCATCAAGTCAAACTTCGTCTGAAAATTATCGTAAGACGGAATAATGATGTTATCGGCCAAGTGCGTCAACATTGCTTTCCGGTCCATGCCATCGTTAACAGGCTCTGGTTCAGGCTTTTCTTTTGAATCTGAACAGCCCAGAAAAAGCAAGGTCAGCAAAATCGCCAGGTAATTTTTCATTTGAATTAGTGGTCAGTTTTAAAACAATAAATGGTGGACTGACGAAAAACGTCAATCCACCCAGGGTCAGAAATAGTCTGAAATTATAATTTGAACTTCGCTGTTATCGCATCCGAAGCAGCGTTGATCTTGTCATTGGTCAAGTCCCAGAAACCATTCGGCGAGCCGATCAAGCCCAGCAAAATTGCGTCAGAAAACGCAGCGTCCGCCCCGTTAATCGTGCAGTAACGTAAAGAATAAATGAATCCAAGTCCTTCGCCAATCGCGTGTGCTCTGGCCGCATCGGTCGTTCCGCTCTTCCATTTGCTAAGATAACCCAATGCAGCAGAGGCAATTGCCTTTTCCATTTCGGTTCTGATGAATGTTGCTTGCGCCTTAACCTCCGCCTTGTCGTTGTTAACAATGGCCGCACGGCCTTTTACAAACGCCGGGTGCACTTTGGCATAACTTGCCTTATTGTATTCCCAGATATAAGAACCAAGGAATGACTCATTTGAAGTTCTTACAGCGTCCGTAGCGCCAGCAAGATAAACCGGATTCAGGGTTAGCAAGCCGTAAGCTTCATCCCAGTTGTGCTCCAATGCAGTGTATTTTTTGCCCGAAACCAGCGCTGAATTGTCAGCTTCCAATCCTTTATCAAGCAATACATTGCCGATCAAGTCCAGCTGCAATGCGCCGATGAGGCCTTTTTGAATGATCTGCGCGTGTTCAATTCCTTTTGCATCAACTAAATATGTTCCCAGTTTCCCCGCAACGCCTTTCGCGGCAGTGGCTTTTACTGATTTGCTGGCAGCTTCCAGTGCGGCAAAGCTCGCTTCCAGATTTGCTTTCGCCGCATCGGCTTCCGCAGAAGTTCTCGACGAAGCAGTAACATCGCGCAACTGAACACCTGACGCATTTAGGTCAGCGCCTTTGATGTTGATCGTAGCCGTGCTGATGTCCGTGAAAGGGCTTCCTGTATTTGTATACATGTTTTTCAACACCGTTGCACTCACCTGCGTTGTGTCGCGAACTGCTGAGCCCATGTAATAATTGAGCGCCTGAAACATTTTGTAACGCATGTTACCGGATGTCAAATCGGCTGTTGTATCGCCTTTTGCGTCAACGAAAAGGCTTTTGTAAGGTGTTGTTGGCGTGATCTTCGCGTAATCGATCTTGGTCCGAAGTTCTGTGGTTGGAGGAGTTACCGTCGGTTCAGCATCGTCTGAACAGGAGGTCAATCCTGCGATCAGCATCGAAGCGAACATTACATTGCGAAGGTTTAAATGTTGTAGCATTTTTTGCAAATTGTTGTTTTGTCAGGAAATGTAAGAGGTTGCTTTATTTAGACTGAAACTAAGCAGAGGCAAACATATACATTATTTAGAATTAGAACAAATTGCCTAAAAGAGTTTTCACAAGCATTTTACCCGACTCAAATAAAAAAAGACACTTTTCATTGACTGCAAGCCTGTTAGCTCGAAGACGATGAAAAGTGTCTTTATATTAATTTATTGTTACCTCAGGGCAATTATGGCCTAGCTGCCGCTGTCAGTTTTCTTTTTACTGTTGAATTTTTTCTCGGCCGTTTTTGCTTTTTCAAAATCCAGCACAACGCCGTTGATGCAATAACGCAAGCCGGTTGGAGGTGGGCCATCTTCAAAAACGTGGCCTAAATGTGACTTGCATTTGCCGCACATGACCTCGGTCCGGCGCATGCCAAGTGTGTTGTCTGCGGCTTCTAAAATCGAAGTTTTGCTTAATGGCTCAAAGAAGCTCGGCCAACCACAACCGCTTTCATATTTGGCATTGCTTCTGAAAAGTGCATTGCCGCAAACCGCGCAATAGAATGTTCCCACATCTTTGGAATGTTCAAATTCGCTGGTGAACGGGCGTTCTGTTCCTTTCAAACGGGCCACTTCGTAAACTTCCGGAGAAAGGATTTTTTTCCACTCCTCATTACTTTTATTAACTGAACCAGAGTCCTTTCTGGAATAAGCCGGGCTTTCCTGTTCTTTCTGCGCCGGTGCGGATTGTCCGTAGCAGCTTTGCAGCATTAATGCGAGCACGCCTGTAAATAAGAGCGCGGTTATCTTTCTCATGCTATTTTAGTTTGATGTTTTCTTATATACGATTTGCGGGTGTCAATAGTTGAATGTCACACCATTTTAGTAACAATAATGAGCAGCAAAAGATTTAAAGTTTTAAAACCATTGGTTTTAGCCGAAATTATAAAAAAGCGGCGAAACCGGTGAAAATCCGTGTTTTTGCTTTAATATAGTCGCTTCGATTCAACTCAACGTTACATGCAGGAAATTTTAAGGACTTTAAAAGTCAAGTATCCCGCGTATTGGCAGGATACACAAGCCGTCAGCCACATCCGAAAGAAAACCCTCCGATTTCTCTTGTTTGCCTATTGTATCATGGGCGTGCTGCTGGCCATGCTGCATTTGGCACAACACAAGAATTTTCTGCTTTGGAGAGTCCTCTTTTTCACCACATTAACGTGGGTGGGATATCAAATGC
This sequence comes from Dyadobacter sp. CY326, assembly GCF_021390515.1. Classification (GTDB taxonomy): domain Bacteria; phylum Bacteroidota; class Bacteroidia; order Cytophagales; family Spirosomataceae; genus Dyadobacter. The sequence goes on along the minus strand of NZ_JAJUXI010000005.1, from coordinate 493,309 downwards.
TTTGCCGCGGCGTGCACTTCAAAAGAGTTGGGCATTATGTCATGATTTGCCTCTGCCTGATCGTCTTGTCCACTGCGGTGCTGTATCAGAATGGACATTATCTCGTCACTTTACAATTTATTTTCGTCATTCTCAGCGCCGGATTCTACATTCTTGGACCCAGATGGGGACTTTTCTATTCGCTGGTTAGCGTGCTCTTGGTTGCCTGCGTTTTTGTCCTTAACCAATATTTTGATATTGAAATTAGAATAAAAGCTTCCGCAGTCGACACATATGCTCTGGCTTTTGCGCTGATTTACAATTACTTAATGCTGATTTACATTCACTATTTTTATTTTAAAGAATCCGAACTGGCGAGTGCAAAGGAAGCGACGCTTTTGAGTGAATTAAAAATTGCGGCAACAAAATCGCAGGATCTTGCCGAATACAAAACCAACTTTCTGATCACGATGTCGCACGAAATTCGCACGCCGCTGCATGCGATCATCGGCGGTTTGGAATTGCTTTCTTATGAAAATTCCAAAACCGATCAGGCGAAGAATCTGGAAAATGTGCGGTTTTCAGCAGATATTCTCAACTCGATCATTAATGACATTCTGAACCTGAATGCAATCGAAGGCAATCAAACCAAGCTTAATAAGGTTGCGTTTAGACCTGCCGTTATCATTAACGACATTTGTAAGGCACTGCAAGCTGCGGCGCGCAACAAGGGGTTGACGATGAGGCTAAATGCGTCACCGGAACTGGACGCGCTCTGGGTTGACGGCGATCCCGAGCGTCTGGCTCAGATCGCGATGAACCTGATTAGCAACGCTATCAAATATACCGAGCACGGCTCCATTGAGGTCACGCTGGATGCGAGGCGAATTGCCGATGATCAGCTGCAAATATTCTTTAATGTGACGGATACGGGCATTGGAATTCCTCCGGAGGTTTTTCCATACATTTTTGAGCCGTTCAAACTGGTTAACACGGGGATGAAAAAACAATATCACGGCACCGGCTTGGGACTGTCGCTGGCACAGCGGCTGGTTGATCTGCATGGCGGAAAGCTTGACTTTACCAGTCAGGAAGGAGTGGGCACATCATTCTTTTTTGACTTTCCTTATCCATTGAGTCAGGAACCGGTTTTATCAGAAAAACCTGCCTCGAACAAAGATCTCGGTCCGCTTGATATCAATGTGCTGGTTGCGGAAGACAATAATATGAATGCAATGATCCTCAAAAAGTTCCTCGAAAAATGGGACGTAAAGTTTGATATTGTTCAAAACGGCCGTGCCGCTGTGGAGTCAATGCTGGTAAAGAATTACCAGGTTATTTTAATGGATATCAACATGCCTGTCATGGACGGAATTCAGGCAAGTCAGCAAATCCGCGCACTTGAAGATGTGGAGAAAGCAAAGATTCCAATCATTGCTTTGACTGCCACCAGCAAAGAATCACTCGAATCGAGCGGCATGCTTGCTTTGTTTGATGACTGGATAGCAAAGCCCTTTCACCCGCAAATGTTGCATGCAAAGCTTGCGGGGCTTTCGTTAATCAACAGATAATCAATTGTTAAGCTAAAATTATTACACAAAAACGGACAAATCTTTAACACCGAGCTTTCTGGAAGTCGTAAATCCTTCTCCAAACGTCACACCAATCGCATGTCCCATTTCACGGGCGCGCGCAATGACAAATTCAAGGAAATCGGGTGAGGAAATGTAACTTTGAGGCTCGTCGCTGTTGTACGATGGCACGTAAAATTGGCTTTCAAAAGCGCGGATCGCTTCAATTTTCTTATCGTGCACATCTGTGATATCGACAATGAAGTCGGGCACAATGTAACGGTCCTGAACAGTGTGAAAAACGTGCTTTGGCCGCCAAGCTTCCTGCTTGTTTCCCTGCTCATCAAATGTTTTGACCATGCGCAAGCCTGAATAAAAACAACTGTCTGAAACCAGCTGACCAGCCCTTCCGTGATCGGGATGGCGGTCGGTTATTGCGTTGGTGATGACAATGTCAGGCTGATATTTTCGGATAAATGGAATGATGGCTTTTTGGTGCGCCTCATTGTTGGCAAAGAAACCATCTGCCAATCCTACATTGTCGCGAACGGGAATGTTCATGATTGCCGCTGCGTTCAATGCCTCCTGAATCCTGCCTTCCGGTGTTCCGCGCGTGCCGAGCTCGCCACGCGTCAGATCTACGATACCAACTTTTTTGCCAAGTGCAAGTTGCGAAAGCAATGTGCCGGCACAGCAGAGTTCGACATCGTCAGGGTGGGCTGTGATGGCGAGAATGTCTAGTTTCATAGAGGTGGTTGTTATTTGATGCGGAGTTTCTGCCCAATCCGCAATGTGGATCGACTTGAAATTCGGTTTTTTCTGGCAACGGATGAAATGCTTACGCCATATCTTCCGGCAATGGAAGAGAGCGTTTCGCCCGAGCGCACTTTGTGCAGGATCGAGCGCGTGTAAGCGACTGGCGCGTCGCCTGAGGCGAATTCACTTTTGGTAGACTTGCCGCGCAAATGGCTCCAAACATTGCTGGTCAGCAGGAAGTGATTTGATTTAATGGCTTTGTTTTCCCAGTCAAAAATATTTCTCGGGTCAAAAGGATTTCCCTCGTAACGGTTTTCATAATGCAAGTGCGATCCCGTGCTGCGTCCCGTATTTCCGCCTAACCCGATCACGTCACCCGCTTTCACGATTTGACCTGATTCGACGAGTTGCTTGGATAAATGTCCGTAAAGTGTTTCAAGGCCATTGTAATGTCTGACCACGATAAAACGTCCATATCCGCTGCCGTCGAAGGCCACAATGCGAACCATTCCGTCATAAGTTGAACGCACCGTGTCGCCCGTTTCCAGGTCCAGGTCGCTTCCATTGTGCCATCTTCCCCAGCGATAACCGAAGTTGGAGGTTGCCTTGGTGTCCGTCATCGGTGTTGCCCACATCCTGTTCGCCGTCGAGTCATACAATGTCAGCTCGACGGGTTCGTCAAACTCCAACGGGCTGAGTCCGTATGGATTAATGGTCCGGGCATCCCAAATGACATAATATTCGGCTGATTTTACCCATTCATCCGCAACTAACAATGAATCAACAACTTCCACGACATCCGTTTCACCTTCGTCAATGGTTGTGGTGTCCTCGCTTACGACAGGATTGAGTGGTTTCACAGGTTCAAACTGGTTTTGGAATCGGAGATTGGAGGTTTCGACCTGATATTCGTCCTCTGGTTGAGGCGTGCTTATTTTTGTTGGTCCTTCGTTGGCGTTGTTTCCGGACTGATTGATTTTTGGATTTCTTTTGAATTTCCCTCGCTCTTGCGCTTGCGTGTTCCAGGAGATCAAACACACGATCATTAGCAAACTTACAATAAGCTTTACTTTCATAGGTATAAAAATCAGATCAGACTACACTGCCTGTAAAAGCATTACCAGTGTAGCCTGAGTCAAATTAGGGGTTGGGCAAATAATTTTAAGCTGTTTCTTCGATAATGTTCTCCACTTCAAGCTCCATTAAAAAACGCTCGGCGTCCAATGCGGCCATACAGCCGGTTCCCGCAGCCGTAATGGCTTGTCTGTAAACATTATCCTGCGCATCACCGCAAGCGAACACACCTTTCACATTCGTGCAGGCGCTTCCTTTTATTGTTTGAATGTAGCCGGTTTCGTCCATGTTCAGATATCCTTTGAAAATATCCGTGTTGGGCTTATGTCCGATGGCTACAAAGAAACCGGTTGCGTTCAAAAGTTGCTCCTCGCCGGTTTTATTATTTTTTACCAAAACAGATTCAAGACCGTGCTCGCCGTTCAATTTAACTGTTTCCGTGTTCCAAAGGATTTCAATGTTTGGCAACATTTCAACGCGTTTCTGCATGATTTTAGAAGCACGCATTTCATCGCGGCGAACCAGTAAATACACTTTACGGGCCAATTTGGCAAGATAACTTGCTTCCTCAGCAGCTGTATCACCCGCACCTACAACGACAACATCTTGTCCTCGGAAAAAGAAACCATCGCAAACCGCACAGGCAGATACGCCATGTCCGTTAAGGCGTTGCTCATCTTCCAGGCCAAGCCATTTGGCAGAAGCACCCGTTGAAACAATCACTGCATCAGCTTCGATCTCGTGTTTGTTGTCAATGGTCACTTTAAGCGGATGCGTTGTAAAGTCAACCGCAGTTGCCAATCCGTAACGAATGTCTGTTCCGAAGCGCTGTGCTTGTTTTTCAAAATTCATCATCATTTCAGGGCCGGTAATGCCATCTGGATAGCCGGGATAGTTATCGACTTCCGTTGTAATGGTGAGCTGGCCGCCTGGTTGCGCGCCTTGGTAAAGTACAGGATTCAAACCTGCTCTGGATGCATATATTGCGGCTGTATATCCGGCAGGACCGGAGCCGATGATTAAGCAGGAGACTTTCTCGGGTGTCATGATATTTTATTACTAATTGTTAATGACGGATGTTTACGAACTAAGTTGTACTCGTCTATTACAACATTGGCAGATCGACAAAAGTGCAAAATTTCACTTCTTTATGCAAATACATTCAGAGGATCCGCCACTCGATCCTGCGGTTCTTCTGCCGGTTTTCCTGGGAGTCATTTGGGGCAACGGGATGCGTTTCGCCATAGCCTTTGGAAGTGATCCTTTCGGCAACTACGCCCGACTCATGCAGATATTCCTGAACAGAGAGCGCCCTTCTCCTTGATAATTCCATATTTTCCGTGTCGGAGCCCACATCGTCGGTGTGCCCGGAAATCTCGATCTTCACTGCTTTATTCTTATTTAAGAAATCAACCATTCGTCCAAGTTCCACCTTAGACTTCTCGTCCAGACTGAATTCTCCCGTTTTGAAAAATATATTGTTGAGCACTTCCGCGCGGTCTTTTTCAATGGCTTCCAAAGGAATGTCCAGGTTCACGAATGACGCGGAATCATTCACTGTAAATGACAAACTTTTAAACAAATAACCTGTTTTGGATACATAGAAAGCATATTCACCGCCGCTGTTCAGCACGGCAAGGAAAGAGCCCGTTTGCCCGTCGGATGCAAATTCACCGACTTTTTGTTGTGTTTTAAGATCAAATAAATCGATTGCGGAGGCCAGCGGCGTGTTTGTTTTTTTGTCAAAAACCTTCCCCTTTGCATAGCGCGTCGGGACGATCAAATCTTTAACCTGCTGGGGCAAATTGAATGTGTAAAGCAGCGAGCGGCCTTTTCCTTCCGAAGCATCGTCGGTGTAATAAGCCTTCTGCCCGTCGGAAGCGATAAAAAGTCCAACCTGATCGGCGACGGTGTTGATGGGATAACCAATGTTTTTCGGCTGCGACCAGATCGTGTCCATGCGCTGCGAGATGAAAATGTCGAATCCGCCCATGCCCGGCAATCCATTGGACGCGTAAAATAATGTTCTGCCGTTGGCGTGAATGAATGGTGCATTCTCTTCGTCGGGCGTGTTAATGTGCGCACCCAGGTTTTTAGGCGCTGCCCATTTTCCTTTTTCGTCAAGCCGCGTAACCCAAATGTCGCGCTTGCCCTGGCCGCCCCGGCGATCGGAAGCAAAGTAAAGCAAATGGCCGTCAGCCGATAACGACGGCTGCGATTCCCAGTCCCGCGTGTTAATTTCCTGGCCCAGATTCACCGGCGCGCTCCAATCTTTTCCTTCCTTTCTTGTAATGTACAGATCGCAGCTTCCATAGCCGTCGGGCCGGTTGCAGGCTGTGAAAACCAATGTGCGACCGTCGGCAGAGACGCTGCAAGTTCCCTCGTTATTGGTCGTATTAATGGATGCAGAAATCTCCTCCGGCACGTCCCAGCCCTTCGTCGTGCGATGCGTGGTGTAAATGTTTTCGTCACGCTGCTCGGTGAGGCCGGTGAAGATCAATGTCTCATCATCCGCCGTCAGAACGGGAAAATATTGGGTGTTGAGAAAATTAATGGTGTCGCCTAATGAGCGTTTTTGAATGCTAAGCGGGTTTTTGATCGCTTCGCGGGCAAATTTTGAAGAGGCAATCGATTTCTCCGCCAATCTGCCTAAGCTCGATTTGGCAGGAAACAATGGCAAAGCTCTTTCAAAATAAGCCTGAGCTGAATCATATTTTTCCGCCTCGAAATAATTCCGCCCGATCCATTGCAGCGCCGCCGCAGATTGCGGCACAGCGGGCCTCAGTTGAATGGCTTTTGTATAATATTTCTTGGTAAGATCGGGATTGCGTTGCAGTTCGTAAATCTGCGCAAGCCGCAGATTGGTGTCGTAGCTGTTGGGTTCCTGTTCAAGGACTTTTTCAAAAAGCTCAATGGCTTCCGGCAGTTTCCTTGCCTGCCACGCCTGCTGTGCTTTGTCGTAAATTTCCCTGGCCTTTCTGGACAATGTTGCGTCCTGGGCGGAAGCGGATTTTGAAAAAACCAAACAGATAAAAAGCAAAAAAATAGCAGCGCGGCGCATTATGGAATGTTCATGTACTTGTGAGTTTGTAACGACATTTTCCATTTGGGATTGTCTTTGATATAGTCAATGATCAAAGGCAGCATCACCTCGTGCTTACTCCATTCGGGCTGCATGAGCAATGTACAATCATCGGAAACGAGCGCGGCGTGCAATTCAGCAAACTCAAAATCACTCTTATTATAAATGATGGCTTTGAGCTCATTGGCATTTTTATAAATGTCTGGATGCGGCGTTTTGAATTTTTTAGGAGAAAAACACACCCAATCCCAACGTCCCGTAAACGGATAGACCCCGGAAGTTTCAATGTTGGTTTTGAAGCCTGCATCTTTAAGTTGGCCCGTCAGTTCATCCAGATTATACATTAAAGGCTCGCCTCCGGTGATCACCGCCAGACGCCCGGGATATTGCAAAGCGCCTTCCACAATCTTATTAATGTCAAATTTTGGATGCAGGTCCGCATTCCAGGATTCTTTTACGTCGCACCAGTGGCAGCCCACTTCGCAGCCGCCTAGGCGGATAAAGTAAGCGGCGCGCCCGCTGTGCTGGCCTTCTCCCTGTAAAGTATAAAAAGCTTCCATAACCGGAAGCTTTGTGGTTTGAATTGGTAAAGTCTCGGTAAACATTTTGCAAAGATACGAAAATCAAATCAGGCGTTTCCAATAAATCATTATCAGCATCGCATTGTTATATAACAGCTTTATTATACGTTTGTTACGCACCTCAATGGAATTACAAACCTCTATGAAAAAAGCTTTACTATTAAGTGTAATCTTCTCACTATGCCGCGTTTTTTCGCCCTCATTTGCAGAGAAAATCCAGATTGTCAATTTTAGCTCGCTGCCTGAGGATTTGCAGCTTTATCCGCGGAATGCAAATAATGAGGCGGACGTTACGATCGCTGGAAATGTTGAAGCTGCTGGTTACGCCTATGTTTCCGTCGTGACGTCACGCAACGGAGCGCGGACCAGCTACCATAAAAATGCATTGAAATACACAGCCGAAGTTGGCGCTTTCAGCATTGCCACAACAATTAAATCGGAACTGGCAGAATATTCATTTGCCGTGTATGCTTGCAAATCCGCCACGGATTCAACATTGATCGTTACGCGCAATAATGTCGTTGCCGGTGATCTTTACCTGATTTATGGCCAGTCCAATGCAGTTGCGTGGGAAGTGGATTATCCATATCGCAATGAATTTTGTCGCACATTCGGGTCCGCGCCCAAGGGAACCGGCTTCGGACTTGCCAATGCACTGAGCCCGCGCGTTGGTATTTTTGGGATTGAATTTCAGCGTCGCGTCGCCGAAAAGTATGGCATTCCAACCTGCGTGATCAACGGCGCACTTGCTGGCGCTTCGCTGGCGCAACTCATCGAGCGAAATCCTGATAATCACGAAGATCCTGCCAAATTTTATGGTGTTTTATTGAATTATGTAAACCAATCGGGCCTTATGCCTGCATTGAAAGGCATTTTTTACTGGCAAGGCGAAAATGAAGCTGCGTCGAATGATCCGTTGGTGTGGGCGCCGCGCTTTGAACAGATGGTCAACAATTGGAAAGAAGATTATCCGAAGGTTGAAAAAATATACGTTTTCCAGCTTCCGCTTTTCGGTGGAGGCGCTTATGACGACCGGATTGGTCAGTTTCGGGAGGATCAGCGGCTTTTGGGAGAGAAATATCCCATTATTCAGCCTTATGCAGCCCTCGGAGCGCCGGGCTGGAATGGTTTCCATTATGGTTTGGAAGGATATCTCAAATTAGGACAGGACCTGGCCGATATGGCGGGATTTTATCACTATGGAAAAAAAGAAAAAATCACTTCTCCCAGCTTGAAAAAGGCTTTTTACTCAAAAAAGGATTCAACGGAAATCACCATGGTTTTTGAGGATTATCAGAAAATGGTTTATCCCAATGACACATTGAATACGAACATTGAGGGCAGCCAGGAACCGTCGTCCATTTACTCGGTGAAAGACTTTTTTTACTTAAATGCGGAATGGCAAAAGCTAAAATCAGGCAGGGCAGAGGCTAACAAAATCATTGTCGAGAAGAAAGCCGCCGGACCTGATTCTCTGATCAAATATTTACCTTCAAAATATCACTATGCCGGATTATTATCGGCGCCGTGGGTTTACATCGGGCCGTTTTTGCGGAATGATAAAGGATTTCGTGCATTTGCTTTTCATCATAACAAGATTTATCCATTCCCAAATCTGGGAACGCTGACGCTGACCGCCAGGGATGAAGTGGGCAATGTTGTCTTGAGCTGGAATGAGCTGCCTGGCGCAACGGGTTACATTTTGGAAAGATCCGGCGGACCGGATTCATTAGGCGCTCACGAAATTCTGCATTTGCCTTTGCAAGCAACTTATTCTGATCCATCCGCGAAGCAAGGCGTTGAATATATTTACTCGATCCGGGCGGTTACAGAGCATGCGGAGTCGGGAATAACGAGCATTCGTTACAAGAAATTGAGTGCGGACGTGCTGGGCATTGAGCCACTTGCCTCATCCAATTTTGATGTTTTTCCAAATCCATCCGCAGGGGAGGTCAATGTTGTCTCGGCCCAGGGCAAAATAGGGATGGTGGAAGTGTTTTCGAGTTCGGGCGTGAAGTTGAAAGAGGCACTTTATGACCAGCAGCATTGGGCTGTTCTGAATCTGGCTGGCATTTCCAGCGGTTTTTACCTGATCAAGATCCATACGGGGAGCGGCTCGGTGGTTAAGCGGGTGGCGATCCGGTAAGTTGAATCATTGAATTGCGCTTTCTTGGCGGGATGTTGGAATGCTGGTTTTTGCCTGATAGTTGATTTAATGGCATATTTACAGCATGGACATTATACCAATTCATCAGCAAGAAGTTATTTGTGCACTCGCTACGCCCTCGGGTGTGGGCGCCATTGCCGTCATCCGGGTTTCCGGGCTGGGCGCTATTTCCATGGTAAAATCCATTTTTAAAGGAAAAAATCTGGAAGAAGCCGATAGCCACACCGTGCATTTCGGAACGATCCAGCACAATGGCGAAATCATCGACGAAGTGCTGGTAACCGTTTTCAAAACACCCAAATCTTTCACTAAAGAAGATTCCATAGAAATTTCCTGTCACGGTTCCGACTACATTATAAGGCAAATACTTAAACTCCTCATCACAAAAGGAGCCAGAATCGCCAAGCCAGGAGAATTTACTCAACGCGCATTTCTGAACGGCCAATTCGACTTGGTACAAGCCGAAGCCGTAGCCGACCTCATCGCCGCAGACTCTCAGGCCAGTCACAAAACAGCATTGAACCAGCTAAGAGGTGGTTTTTCCAAAAAACTCGCGTCCTTACGAACCGAACTCATCCATTTTGCATCTTTAATAGAACTTGAACTCGATTTCGGCGAAGAAGACGTAGAATTCGCCCAGCGCGACGACCTGCGCCGCCTGATCGAAGCGCTTCTAAGCACCATCGCCCCGCTCATCGATTCATTCGATTTTGGCAATGCATTAAAAGAAGGCGTCCCCGTGGCCATCATAGGCTCGCCTAACGTTGGGAAATCTACATTGCTGAATGCATTATTGAATGAGGAAAAAGCCATTGTCACCAGCATAGCAGGCACAACGCGTGATGTGATTGAAGATACGATTGTGCTGGAAGGTTTGAAGTTCCGCTTCATTGACACTGCAGGGATTCGTGAAACCAGTGATCTGGTAGAATCCATCGGGATTGAAAGGTCCAAGAATGCAATGGAGAAAGCGGATATTGTGATTTTCCTTTTTGATAGTTTGGAGACGTTAAGGGAGAATCAGCAGCTGGGGGCAATGCTTCCGGCTGGGAAGCAGGTTTTGTATGTGCTTAATAAGATTGATATTGGAGAAATATCTGCTCAAAATTTAACCCTGTTCCAAGAAGATGTTATTTCTATATCAGCAAAGTCGCAAGCTGGTCTTTCTACATTAACCAATAAACTGGTTTCCATGGTTTACGGGCAATCGGCTAGCGATACTGTTGTGACCAATTTAAGGCATTATGAGCATTTGGTGAAGACGCATGATGCCTTGCAGGATGTTTTGAATGGGTTGGAGACGGGGGTGACGGGGGATTTTTTAGCGCAGGATATTCGGTTGTCTTTGTTTCATTTGGGGGAGATTACCGGGAGTATTGTTACGGATGATTTGTTGGAAAACATCTTTTCCCGCTTTTGCATTGGCAAGTAAATGATTTTGAATACTAAATGTACATGGAGGAGCAGGATATTCGTTGGAAACTACGCTTTGAGAATTATAAAAAAGCACTTAAAAAATTAGGTGAAGCCGTATATCTGGATACGCAACGGGCGCTAAGCGAGCTCGAAAGGCAGGGAATTATACTGGCCTTTAAATTTACACATGAACTGGCCTGGAAGGTGATGCAAGACTTTTTTATTTACCAAGGCAACTCGGAAGTAAAGGGTTCGAGGGATGCAATCCGCCAGGCATTTAGTGTTGATCTGATCACGGACGGCGATAACTGGATGAAAATGATCAAGAGCAGGAATCTTACCAGCCACACTTACAACGAAGAAATATCAGAACAGATTTATAAAAATATCGTCCGTGATTTTTATCCACTTTTTGTCGCATTTCAAGAAAAGATGGAGTCGATAATAGCCAAAGAAAAATAATGTACGGACTATATTCCGTTTGATAAAGCTGAGAAGTCAGCGCTGTTTGACCTGAAAGTGCACTGGGAGGGTTTTTGAACGAATGCAGAAAAATTTTTAGAATGTTGGGGACTGTCATTTGGCAGTCCTTTTTTATTGAGTTGACTGCTGGCCCGATTATGAAAAATGCCTATCGTCGACGATAAAAAGAGCCAGATGATGATCTGCGGTAAGAACCAGAAGATGAGCGTTGGGACGAATTAGATGATGACTTCTTGTAAGTCTTTATTGAAGACTTGCGTGATGACCCACTGTTAGAACTTGATGCTCCTTTCTTTATATATGTTTTATTGCCTTTGATTAATATAATACCTGCCACCTCGCGGGCCAGTGTGGATAGTGGCGCCCCTGCTGGAAGTAGAACCATAAGGTTTGGATGATGATTCGGAGCCGTAAGTACTTCCTGAGATTCGGTTTGGTTCGCTGGTAGAAGCAAATGTGTATCGGGCATATTGACTTAAATAGGCTTTTCTGCTAATTCGTTTTCTGCTAATCAACTTTGTTGTATGAGGCACGCCGACTGTCCAAACAAGTCTTGATTTATGGACAACGATCATCACGTTTTCAAGTTTTTTCCGCGGCTTGGCAACAATCATTATAGTATCACCTGGCTCAATTTCTCCTAACTGTTCCGCCCCGATTCCCTGTTCGCCGTAAACCGGCATTGTCTCAACTGTCTCAAGGTTATACTGCGTCATTGAGCAGCCCAATGAAAGGAACGTCAACAGGAGTAGATATTTTTTCACTTTAAAGAGGAGAAGATTGAGATTGTTAATTTAAAAGTCTGCGCTTTTGGCAAATACTGTTTTGCCAAAATGTCAATGATTAATAGTTATTAAGCGGTAATCGCACCCCGAAACTTTCGGTTTTCTATGCCAATTTTTGTTTAGACATCTTTGAAAATGAATCGTGTAAAAATTACGGTGGCAGTCAGCGAGTGTCTTGGTGAAAGTTTTCTAGGAGGGAGTTACTAAATCTACAAAGACCTCGTACGGCACTTTTCGCCTACCTTCCAACTTGAACCGCCGAGGATTCCTCGGTAGTTGCACCGCCAGATTTATGCAAAACTCACCAATGAGGCATAAAACACAAATTCTTTACTTTTAAGGGTAAGCACAAATGTAGTATCGAGGCATCCCCTTATCCTCCAAATGAAAAAACTTCCAATCCAACATTCGCGGCGGGAATTTATAACTTCCGTCTCTGGGGCAGGCGCTGCGATGATGATCACGCCATTTTTGGCGCTGGCAGCGGATAAACCTGATACGAAAGTGGCTAAGATCGTGGCTGAAACAATGGGGATCGACACGCACAATCACATTGATGTTCCGTTCGCAGCTGCCGAAGTTCCTGGGCCGGATGTTGACCTCGCCGGTGAGATGAAACGTTCTGGGCTATCCGCTATCTGTATGACATTTTCCGTCGACCGCCCCGAACTGCGTAATCCCGGTGATGGCTATGAGCGCTTCAAAAACGGACTGGCTTCAATGGACAAAATCCTTGAAAAGAATGGCTTAAAGCGCGCATTGAACATGCATGATGTTCGCGATGCGTATAAAAAGCACCAGCCTGCCATAATTCAGTCTGTTGCGGGTGGCCACTTTTTGGAAGGGAAAATAGAGCGTCTGCAAGAGGCTTACAGCCATGGTTTACGGCATCTCGGCCTGCTACATGACAATGATGCGATTGTTCCCTTGGGTGACGTTTCTACTAATCCAGTACGCTGGGACGGGCTGACTGCCTTCGGTGCTGATGTGATCCGGGAATGTAATCGGCTAGGCATTCTGATCGATTGGCACCTGCCAACCAGCGGAGGTTGGCTGCTACGCTCAAACTGGCAGCCCGTCCAGTTATAATATCTCACACGGGATTGAATACTCAGCTGGGACAAGACCCGGAGATGGCTAAAAGAATGCTCACGCGACTGATCAGCAAAGAACAAGCCAAAATGGTTGCTGATGCGGGAGGCATTGTCGGCGTATGGACGCATCTGGCCGTTACGCCCCTGGAATATGCTCAGAACATAAGGGCAATGGTGGATGTGATTGGGATTGACCATGTCTGCATTGGAACGGATACTAAAATGACGCCGACATACCGACAGCCGAGCGCGCAGAATAACGCTGGTGCCAACCAAAAAACTGAAAGAGTAGGGAGCGTACCAACCTGGCCCGGAACGACCAGAAATTCGGGTTTTACTATGCAGTTGTTGATGCCATGCTAAAAACCGACTCTAAATCGGCAAAATAGGCGGGAGCAACTTCCTTCGAGTCTTTGCTTAGAAACCACGCCGATATCCAGTAATCAATTAAAGGCTTTTCGGAATGCAAGAGGTGATTGTTCGGTTTTGGATTTGAACAACTTACTGAAAGATTGGGAATGCTCGAATCCGAGCTGATATGCGATCTCACTCACAGATAAGTTTGTTGTAGAAAGCTGCTGTTTGGCCTTTTCGACGAGTTTTTCATGAATATGTTGCTGCGTGGTCAGGCCGGTGAGGGTTTTGAGCAAGCCACTCAAATAATCAGGCGACACATTAAGCTGCTTGGCAAGATAGCCAACCGCGGGCAATCCGTTTTGCGTTGCATTTGCGTCATCAAAATACTTGACGAGCTCCGCATTCAGGCGATCCAGTATTTCGTGATTGGTTTTCCTGCGCGTCATGAACTGGCGCTGGTAAAAGCGCTCGGAATAATTCAGCAGTGATTCCAATTGAGTAATGATAATGTCGTGGCTGAATCTATCCATGTTATTATGATATTCCTGGCTGATGTTTCCGACAATTTGATTTAATGTAACCTCTTCTTTGTCAGAAAGAAACAGCGCCTCATTCACGGCATAATCAAAAAAACCATATTGATTTATTTTCTTGGCGAGTGGAGTATTCCAAAGCAGATCCGGATGGAAAAGAAGCAACCAGCCAGATTGCTCCGGGCTGGCGTATTTTTGCGGATCAAAACCGCTGATCTGCCCTGGCGACATGAAGCTGAGCACGCCTTCGTCAAAGTCGTAAGCCTGCTGACCGTATTTAAATTTAACGGGCGACTTAAAACCTTTTTTGAGAGAAATGTTATAAAAGCCCTGAACCACATTTCCCGGAATTCCGTCGGGAACATGCTCGAATGGTTCGATTTTGATGACGCTGATCAATGGGTGCTCAGGTGCAGGCGCACCCAGTAATTTGTGAAAATCACTGATTGTCTTGATCTGATATAGCTGACCTTTTTCCATCATGCAACCCGGCTATTGGTTTGATAAATTTTATAAGCCCGTTCCACGGCCTGTCTGTAAGTGAGCGGCGCGCGCGGCAAAAGTTTTCGGATGGCTGCTGGATCCCCGACCAGATCTGCGCCTAAACCATCCAGCGCTCCTTTGATAGAACCTTTGGGCGATTTGGCAATAAATTCAATCAGCGGAGCTGCGAACCGTAACAATGCCAGCGGAATGTGCACCTTTCTTGGATGGCGATGGCCCGTTGCGTCGGCAGCCGCATCAATCAACTGATCAGCCGTTAATATATCGTCACAACCCACTTCATAGCATTGTCCGTAAGCTTTTGGCTCATTCATTACACCGATCAAATTGTAAGTCAGGTCGTCAATCGCAATGCTGCGAAACTTGTTGCGCCCATCACCGATGACAAAAGCGGTGCGTTTTTGCGCATTAGTCAGCACCATATTGAATCCTTGTCCGCCAATTCCCACAATCATGCCCGGCTGAATCACGGTCACATTCAAACCACTATTTAGTAAATATTGTTGCGTTTTCCATCGTCCGCTCGTCCAGGCGTCCTTTGAATCTGCCGAAATTCCCATAGAGGTGACGTAGATCAGGCGCTGGACGTGGTGCATTTTGCAACCTTCGACTATGTTTTTCAGGCCGTTCATTTCAATGTCCATGAAGCCAAGATTCGCCGTGTCCTTGTGCTGCGGCGCCAGTGTGTGGATTGAAATGTAAATCGCATCCATTGAAGCAATCGCTTGCTCCACAGACCGAGAATCGGAAAGATCGCCCTTCATAATTTCACAGCCAAGTTCTGCCAATTCCTTCACCTTATCCGGGTTGCGGGCGAGGCAGCGCACTGTATAATTCTCTTTTAACAATTGGCGTGTCAAATGTCCGCCAACAAATCCCGATGCACCAATGACCAATATCCTTTTCATAATTCATTTATTTACAGAAGCAAAGCTCCGCATAACGCTTGTCAAGAATGTGACCGAATCAGGTTTTGTTGTAGCCGAAACTGGTCAGTTCATCCATTGTCCAGCAGCATATTCACAGCAAGCTCATTGAAAAAGCAAAGGAAGTATTAGCATTCAGTGATTTGACAATGCGAGAAATTGCTCATCACGTAGGTTTCGAACATCCGCAGGCATTCAGCAAATTGTTTAAATTAAAGACGAATTTTTCACCGCTCGAATTTTGTGCGAGCTTAAATTAGAAGTGGATTTTTGTTAAATGATCAGTTATCAGTTCATTTTTGAGCCTAAAACCTGAAAATCCGGGTGGCCTGCTTGCCACAAACAGAAAGCATACATATTAGCGTAGTTGCGGAATGAGACCGTTTTGTCTTCGGTAAAATGGCCATTGTCATAGTTGACCTGCATGAGGACTGGCTTGCCGGACGAACTGGAATTTTGCAACGCTGCAGCGAATTTTCCGGGTTGCCAGGCAATCACCCGAGGGTCATTCATGCCAGCAACATTGATGACCGCGGGGTATTTCTCACCATCCTTCACATGATGAAAGGAGTCCATTTCATACAATGCCATGCTCTCGGTAGAATCTTTTACGGTGCCAAGCTCGGGCAGGTTTCCGGGGCCATTAGGCGTAAGTTCGAACCGGAGCGGATTACTGATGCCTACATTGTTGATGGCTGCTGCAAAGAGGTCGGGGCGCTCGGTGATGGCCCGGCCAATCAGGATACCGCCCGCAGACGTCCCCATTCCGATTAGCTTTTCCTTGGAGGTGTATCCATTTTTTACCAGGTAGTCGCCACTGGCGATGAAGTCTTTCCAGGTATTTGGTTTGGTCGTTTTGAAACCGGCTTTGTGCCAGGCAAGGCCTTTTTCAGCGCCTCCCCTGGGATGGGTCATTGCAATTAATACGCCTTTGTTCATCAAGGCGAGATACTGCCGGCTGAAAAAGGGCGTTGCCGAAATTCCGTAAGCCCCATAACCATGCATGAGGCATATCGCGCTCCCATCTTTTCTAAGATCTTTTCGGTAAACCAGTGATAAGGGCACCATCACCCCATCGTGGCTGGGGATTTCTATTTCTTCCACCACCAAATCGGCGACGCCGGGATAATTCATCTGTACGTGGAAAGCGTTAACTTCTAATTTTTTGGTCTGGGGATCAAAGTCATAAAAGGTGCCTGGGTTATTCCATGACGTGCCGAAAATATTTACTTCATTGCTTTTGGAAGCTTCATAACTTTCCAGCCGCATGGTGCCTTTAATGGGCATTGGAATGGTGCTCCAAACTTTGTGTTTGGGATCATAGTATTGGATCGTTTGATTAATGCCGTCACTCAGGTTGACAAACAGATAGTCCCTGGTCGCTAAAATTTGTGTGATGTTCAGCTTGCTTTCGGCGACTACAATAGTCGCGGTTGACAGGTTTGGATTGTTTGCATCCGTTACAATGATCTGCCCGTTCGGAGCGCTTTTAAGGCTATTCATGAACAGCTGGTCGCCGATTTTGACAAAACTCTGAATGCTATCCAAGGGGGCGAGCAAACGCTTCCAGGGGATAGCGGGTTTGTTCAGGTCTGCCGGTGCGGCTACCCAAACGTCGTTTCGCCAGTCGACGGAGCCGAGGTGTCCGTATAATTGGGTATGATCTTCGGAGTAAAATACATCCGGGATTTGCTCGGGCTTGATTTTCAGATCCGGGTATTTGGTCCGCGAAAATATTTCACGATCTGTCTTACCCGAATCGCCAAGCTTATGAAGTCGGCACTTGGTATCAATGGCGGCTTTGGGATCATTGGGGTCGGAAGAATTATCAGGTGTGTAAACGAAACCACTTGCATCCGGCAGCCATACAACATAGCCTCCAAACACAGAAGAAATTTGGCCGGGGCCGAAGGTCTTGGTCGCAACGTCCAACGTCCGCAAAGTAGAATATTCGCCCCCGCCTTCTTGGAGACCGATGACCATTTTTTTGCCGTCCGGACTGGGTGTAAATGCCGAAATCGAGTAGGTTTTACCTTTCTCAAATGCCTCCGGATCAAAAATCAAGCGTTCACTTCCTGATTTGCCTTCCCGAACATAAATTTTGCCCACTTTTTCTGACGGAAGGGTCTTTCGGTAAAAATACAGATTGCCCCGTTTGATAATTTCGCCGTACCGGACTGCAAGCAGCTTATCGTATTCGGTAAAGGTTTCAATCAATTGATTACGTCCGGGAATCTGATCAAGCACTACGTTGGAATAATCGCCCTGGGATTTGAACCACGACACTGTTTCGGGTTTAGTCATGTCTTCAAGCCAGCGATAATTATCGGTGACTTTTTTGCCAAAATAGGTGTCAATGACTGGTCGCTTGGGGCTGGCAGGAAGGGCGGGATTGACCTGATCAGATTGAGCGAAGCAAAAAGTGGTTGGTAACAAGCCGAGTAACAATAATACAAGTTGTTTCATAACAGGATGTTTTGACTTTCTTGTAAAGCTATATTTTCAACACGCTGAAAAATAGCGTATTACTACTTGTTTTCCATTTAGAGAATGTAGTTTTTTCAGCTTAACATAGTAATCTGTAAAGGGTCTTGAATGACCGATATAGATTCGACCAAAAAAAAATTCGCCTTTTTCTGCGGTTTTTAACTTAGGTGAAAAACGGGCGGTTAATTCTGATTGACCTTTGATGTAACAAAAAACAAAATGTATATCATGAAATCATCCGACACATCCACCATAACCCTTACCAGCGAGGCTGTTCAGACCGCCAAATCGCTACGGACACTTTATTTTACACGCGCGGCATTCTCCCTTATTTGGGTTTTGCTGGTGACATCCTTCGCCAGTAAAACAAATCCATCATTGAGCAGGATAAGGAAGCGGATTAAAAGATAAAACCGGAATTCATGCTTTGGGTTGCCCCCTAAATCCCCCAACACGTCACCACCAAGCTCCTCGCCCCGCCGCGATCCCTGTGTTCACAAAGATAAATGCCTTGCCAGGTGCCTAGTGCAAGCCGCCCGTTGCGAATCGGAATCATGACGGAACTGCCCAGTAATGAGGCTTTTAAATGTGCCGGCATATCGTCCGATCCCTCGTAGTCGTGCTCATAATCCGGGTCATTTTCCCGCACCGTTTTGTTGAAATACATTTCAAAGTCCTTCCGCACAGTTGGGTCCGCATTTTCGTTGATGGTAAGCGAGGCCGAAGTGTGCTGGATAAAAACCTGGCACATGCCGGTGCTGATCTCTGAAATTTGTGGCATAGCATGCAGAATATCACCGGTGATCAAATGAAACCCGCGCCGCTTTTCACGAAATGTCAAACTTTGCTGAAATATTTTCATGAGGCAAAAGTATCGAATATTAGTCAGGGCAAATCACCTGTCACCAATCGAATCGCTTCATCGACAACTTCTTTTGGATAATCGTTCAGTTCCAAAATCCTGATCGCATTGGTGGTCGCTAGTTTTCCGGGTTTCAGCTTGAAGTCAAAAACAATGTCATCACCATTGATAATCTCCGTAAAATGATAAAGATCAAACGTGTCCGCTAAAAGGTCAGACAGTTCCCGGTCGTGCGTGGAGGCTACGGCCAGGTTATCATCTTTTGATAAATAAGTAAGCACAGATTTGCCGATTGCAATTCGTTCAACCGAATTTGTTCCTTTAAATAGTTCGTCGAGCAAAAACAAATTGGCGTGATTGCATTGACTTTCTTCCAGCAGGGTTTTCAATGTTAAAACCTCTTCAAAATAATAACTCTTATCGCCAAGCAAATCATCTGAAATCCGGATCGATGAATGAATTTTCATGGCGGGTATCACGAATTCTTTTGCAAAGCAAGTGTTAATTGTCTGCGCCAGCAATGCGTTAATGCCTACGGTGCGAATAAAAGTGGTTTTGCCTGACATATTAGAGCCAGTAATCAGGATCGATTTTTCATTG
Organism: Dyadobacter sp. CY326; assembly: GCF_021390515.1. Lineage (GTDB taxonomy): Bacteria > Bacteroidota > Bacteroidia > Cytophagales > Spirosomataceae > Dyadobacter. The sequence goes on along the minus strand of NZ_JAJUXI010000005.1, from coordinate 474,052 downwards.
AATGTAATGTCATTAGAAACACCATTAAATATTAAGGGATGATAAACTTCCTGCATTCGCAAATGCTTTTTGTGCGTGCTGAATATTGGCTGGCACCAGTAAGCAGCGTTTTCTCTTAACGCAAGTGTCGAAAGAGCAATGTCAGTTTCGGCTACGAATTGAAATACAGCTTTAATGTGCTGCCTTTTAGCGTCCAGAATTTGTAGAACCGTGAAAAGCAAAACCGGTTCTATCAAAAACAATGCTTTAAACAATTCAAAAACATAATCGATAAATTGACCGATCTCGCTTTGCAGTTTAGCTTCGATTTTAAAAATAGACATGGGCAATCCCAGTTGCCTCAATGTATTTATACTATTGTGCAACCCATTTTTTTGATCATTGAATTCGCTATTCTTCCATATCCTTTGGGCAATTTGAGTCAAAACAAGCAGTTGCGGAATAGAGCTTCCGTATTGATATAAATTGTTTTTATTCCAATAATGAATGCCCAGATTAACAGGCAACAAAACAATAATAAAAATCAATATTTTTGGAAAGAAGAAAGCAAGCATGACGGACAACATGCTGATAACCGAAAGTATTTTTACAAGCCAGAACCAAGCTGGCCTTTGTGTATACTTTCCGTAAATAAGTGAAGTGATGTAATAGGCATCGGTTTTATTAAGTTTCGAAATTTCCGCAATAAGCGCTGTCCTCAGATCGGGATTTTTTTTAATAATACTGATCGCCTTTTCTAGTCGCAGCTTTCGAGAATCGCCTTGCGGAATGGTCCGCATAAAATAATATAAATATTGCTGACCAATGCTGGAAACGGTCCGATCAATAAACTTGAAAACATCTTCAAGGTCCAGGTCTTGGAAAGTTCTATCAGCAATTACTTGAAAAACGCCGTCCTGATCTTCCTTAACAAAATACTTTTCAATCTGACCGAAATTGAAATATCCTGTTTTGACTTGTTGTATACTTTCTGCTTTGGAAGACGTTTTCATCAACATTAGTTCATAGCATATTAATTAAGCTGGAACCAATGTATGATTTTTAGATTTAAATGGATGGAATGTGTTATGAGCGGAGGGATTTTCAAGCTGATGTTCAAAAAAAAGTCCGATAGATTTCTCTATCAGACTTTTTGAATGCAATTTATTTTATCAAAACAATTCTCTTGACAAGCGTTGCGTCGGCGGTTCGAAGTGATACGACGTAAGTGCCGGTTCCATGACTGCTCAGATCGACCTGTATCTGATAAGATTCACCAGAACCGATGGTCGATTGTTGCCAAACCGTTCGCCCGGTAAGGTTAGTAATTGACAATTGAGCTTTCTTATTCTTTGCCAACCAAGCTTTGATCGTGAGCAAGCCATTTGTTGGATTGGGTGAAACTGTCAGTTCGAAATCTGAGTTCGTGGGGCGCTCATCCAACTCGACAAGTTCTTTTTTTACTTGTGAGGCAATTTCAGGCGCTGCAATTTCCCGGAGGGTTGATTGGCATGTCACAATTTTGGTGTTGTTCAATATTGTGCTGCTTCCTTTCACACGCACGGTCAATGTATGCGGCTGCCCGTCACGAAGTGCCGCAGGCAATGGCAGGCTGAACCCGTATTTGCTTGTGCCAGTGCCCAGGGTTATGAGCTCTGCCCTCAGCAGGTCTGCGGTTGCCGTGGCGATGACATTGTCTGCTTCCAATATCTCAACAGTGAGCGCAGGTCCGTAAGGATTGTTTTTATCCCATGCCCAGCCTTTGAGCTCATTGCAGCTGGCAACGTCGAAGACGCCCTGGTAAAGTGATGGCGGCGGGCAGGTAATGTCTTTTGCGCCTTCCAAAACAAATGTTGTCCCTTTGACCCGGGCAGTTATTGTGTGCGGCTTTCCATCGCGCAGCAGTGCTGGGAAAGCCGTGCTGAACCCGTATTTTCCTGTTCCGGTGCCTGCATTCTTTAAGTCTTCCCTGTAAATGTCGGCATTGACTGTTGCCACGATTCGGCCTGCTTCAATCAGTTCCACAACCAGCGCTGGTGCATTTGGGTTGTTTTTGTCCCATGCCCATCCTTTCAGCTCTGTGCAGCTGGCAGTTTCAAAAGTGCCCTGATAAGCAGAAAGTGGGTTACATGTCACAATTTTGGTGTTATTCAATATTGTGCTGCTTCCTTTCACCCGCACGGTCAATGTATGCGGCTGACCGTCGCGGAGTGCTGCCGGCAGTGGCAGGCTGAACCCGTATTTGCTTGTTCCAGTGCCCAGGGTTACGAGCTCTGCCCTCAGCAGGTCTGCCGTTGCCGTAGCAATGACATTGCCTGCTTCCAATATTTCGACAGTGAGCGCAGGTCCATATGGATTGTTTTTATCCCATGCCCAGCCTTTGAGCTCGTTGCAGCTGGCAACGTCAAATACACCTTGGTAAAGTGATGGGGGCGGGCAGGTGACGTCTTTTGCACCTTCCAAAACAAATGTTGTCGCTTTCACACGGGCAGTTACTGTGTGCGGTTTTCCATCGCGCAGCAGTGCTGGGAAAGGCGTGCTGAACCCGTATTTTCCTGTTCCGGTGCCTGCATTCTTTAAGTCTTCCCTGTAAATGTCGGCATTGACTGTTGCAACGATGCGGCCTGCTTCAATCAGTTCTACAACCAGTGCTAGTGCATTCGGGTTGTTTTTGTCCCATGCCCATCCTTTCAGCTCAGTGCAGCTGGCAGTTTCAAAAGTGCCCTGGTAAGCAGAAACTAGGTTGCATGTAACAATTTTAGTGTTATTCAATATTGTGCTGCTTCCTTTCACCCGCACGGTCAATGTATGCGGCTGCCCGTCGCGGAGTGCTGCCGGCAGTGGCAGGCTGAACCCGTATTTGCTTGTGCCAGTGCCCAGGGTTATGAGCTCTGCCCTGAGCAGGTCTGCCGTTGCCGTGGCAATGACATTGCCTGCTTCCAATATTTCAACAGTAAGCGCAGGTCCATATGGATTGTTTTTGTCCCATGCCCAGCCTTTGAGCTCATTGCAGCTGGCGACGTCGAAGACGCCCTGGTAAAGTGATGGGGGCGGGCAGGTGATGTCTTTTGCACCTTCCAGAACAAACGTTGTCGCTTTCACACGGGCAGTCAATGTATGCGGTTTGCCATCGCGCAGCAGAGCTGGGAAAGGCGTGCTAAACCCGTATTTTCCAGTTCCGGTGCCTGCATTCTTTAAGTCTTCCCTGTAAATGTCGGCATTGACTGTTGCCACGATGCGGCCTGCTTCTATAAGTTCTACAACCAATGCTGGTGCATTCGGGTTGTTTTTGTCCCATGCCCATCCTTTGAGCTCTGTGCAGCTGGCATCTTCAAAAGTGCCCTGGTAAGCAGCGACTGGGTTGCATGTTACAATTTTGGTGTTGTTCAATATTGTGCTACTTCCTTTCACCCGCACGGTCAATGTATGCGGCTGTCCGTCACGGAGTGCTGCCGGCAGTGGCAGGCTGAACCCGTATTTGCTTGTGCCAGTGCCCAGGGTTATGAGCTCTGCCCTCAGCAGGTCTGCCGTTGCAGTGGCAATGACATTGCCTGCTTCCAATATCTCAACTGTTAGTGCAGGCCCATAAGGATTGTTTTTATCCCATGCCCAGCCTTTGAGCTCATTGCAGCTGGCGACGTCAAATACACCTTGGTAAAGTGATGGCGGCGGGCAGGTAATGTCTTTTGCACCTTCCAGAACAAACGTTGTCGCTTTCACCCGGGCAGTTATTGTATGCGGCTTTCCATCGCGAAGCAGTGCCGGGAAAGGCGTGCTGAAACCGTACTTTCCAGTCCCTGTGCCTGCATTCTTCAAGTCTTCCCTGTAAATGTCGGCATTGACTGTTGCCACGATTCGGCCTGCTTCAATCAGTTCCACAACCATTGCTGGTGCATTCGGGTTGTTCTTGTCCGACACCCATCCTTTGAGCTCTGTGCAGCTGGCAGCTTCAAAAGTGCCCTGGTAAGCAGAAACTGGGTTGCATGTAACAATTTTAGTGTTATTCAATATTGTGCTGCTTCCTTTCACCCGCACGGTCAATGTATGCGGCTGTCCGTCGCGGAGTGCTGCGGGCAGTGGTAGGCTGAACCCGTATTTGCTTGTGCCAGTGCCAAGGGTTATGAGCTCTGCCCTGAGCAGGTCTGCCGTTGCAGTGGCAATGACATTGCCTGCTTCCAATATCTCAACTGTTAGTGCAGGCCCATAAGGATTGTTTTTATCCCATGCCCAGCCTTTGAGCTCATTGCAGCTGGCGACGTCAAATACACCTTGGTAAAGTGATGGGGGCGGGCAGGTAATATCTTTTGCACCTTCCAAAACAAATGTTGTCCCTTTGACCCGGGCGGTTACTGTGTGCGGCTTTCCATCACGCAGCAGTGCTGGGAAAGGCGTGCTAAACCCGTATTTTCCTGTCCCCGTGCCTGCATTCTTTAAGTCTTCCCTGTAAATGTCGGCATTGACTGTTGCCACGATTCGGCCTGCTTCAATCAGTTCTACAACCATTGCTGGTGCATTCGGGTTGTTTTTGTCCCACGCCCATCCTTTCAGCTCAGTGCAGCTGGCAGTTTCAAAAGTGCCCTGGTAAGCAGAGAGTGGGTTGCATGTAACAATTTTGGTATTATTCAATATCGTGCTGCTTCCTTTCACGCGCACGGTCAATGTATGCGGCTGTCCGTCACGAAGTGCTGCCGGCAGTGGTAGGCTGAACCCGTATTTGCTTGTGCCAGTGCCTAGGGTTATGAGCTCTGCCCTGAGCAGGTCTGCGGTTGCCGTAGCAATGACATTGCCTGCTTCCAATATTTCAACTGTTAGCGCAGGTCCGTAAGGATTGTTTTTATCCCATGCCCAGCCTTTGAGCTCATTGCAGCTGGCGACGTCAAATACACCTTGGTAAAGTGATGGTGGCGGGCAGGTAATATCTTTTGCACCTTCCAAAACAAATGTTGTCCCTTTGACCCGGGCGGTTACTGTGTGCGGCTTTCCATCACGCAGCAGTGCTGGGAAAGGCGTGCTAAACCCGTATTTTCCAGTCCCCGTGCCTGCATTCTTTAAGTCTTCCCTGTAAATGTCGGCATTGACTGTTGCCACGATTCGGCCTGCTTCAATCAGTTCCACAACCAGCGCTGGTGCATTTGGGTTGTTTTTATCCCATGCCCATCCTTTCAGCTCATTGCAGCTGGCAGCTTCAAAAGTGCCCTGATAAGCAGAGAGTGGGTTGCATGTCACAATTTTGGTATTGTTCAATATTGTGCTGCTTCCTTTCACCCGCACTGTCAATGTGTGCGGCTGCCCGTCGCGGAGTGCAGCCGGCAGTGGCAGGCTGAACCCGTATTTGCTTGTGCCAGTGCCCAGGGTTATGAGCTCTGCCCTGAGCAGGTCTGCCGTTGCCGTGGCAATGACATTGCCTGCTTCCAATATTTCAACAGTAAGCGCAGGTCCGTATGGATTGTTTTTATCCCATGCCCAGCCTTTGAGCTCATTGCAGCTGGCAACGTCGAAGACGCCTTGATAAAGTGGCGTGTTACAAACGTCGAACACAGCTTGATTTGACAGTCGATACGCAGTGTTTTTGATCCGGAAAGTAAGTTGATGTTGCCTTCCATCTTGAAGTGCAGCCGGCCGGGCAATCGAGAATCCGTAGTTTCCAGTCCCCATTCCGGCATTTTTCAAGTCAGCTCTGAACTGATTCGCAGTGACCGTCGCGTGTAGAACACTTCCTTCAAGGATTTCAACAATTACGGCTTCACCATCATTGTCCTTGTTGCGAGCCCAGCCAGAAAGCGTGTAGCAGTCCGTCTTTTCCACGAGTCCGTCAAAATTACAGCTTGTGGTTTTGGGTGATCCTGGTAAAACATAGGATGAACTTCGAACTCGAATGCTAAACTGATGTGCTGCTCCATCCCTAAGCTGCTGAGGCACTTGGAAAATGAACCCATAATTTCCCGTTCCTACACCGCTATTTTTGAGCTCAGCGATATATTGATTTGCCTTTACAGCAGCATAAACCATGCTTCCTTCGAGCAGCTCAACAGTTAATTCGGCATCCGCATGCTTTTTATCCCAAACCCAGCCTCGAACCTCGGAACAGGAAGCCGTTTGGAGCAAGCCCTCATAGTCCGGAGCAACAACGGAAGCTGTCATTGACGCCAATGTAAAAATGTTGTACTGGTTTGGAACAATAGATTGAATCGTGGTAATCGATCCGGAGGTAATGGAACTGGCTGTTCCCAGTAGTGAGACTTGGTCTATTACCGAGTTGATCTTTTCCCATCTCGCACTAATTACATTCCATCCAGCAATTGTAATAGAACTGATATCGTTCGCCGTAAGGGTTGTAAGATCGCTTTCGGCATTCCAGCTTAATGTGATTTGCGTTGCATTCGTCCCATTGATGTCCCAATATTCTTTATTGCTGACATTTTTGATATCCCCATCTTTTGTCTGAATGTTGAAAGGGCCACCCGCAGGAAGTGTGGCCGCATTGGGATCGGTGTGAAAGTAAGCGCCTTCGGTTCCTATGGCGCCGGCTTCAAACGGACCGTAAAAATTTCCATGGCCAACGGGGAAGAAAGTGATCTCATTCCCACTTTTGTTGACGTAGCCATCAATAAAATTGTTTTCGTTAAACCCGACTGCCTCCGAAGTTTCAGAGATGTTAACAACTCCGATTGGCAAGTTTCTGGATGTTATAATAACACCTTTTTGCGCTGAACAGAAAAATGAAGCAATTGAAAGACAAAAAAGAAAAGCTAGCCGGTATATTTTTTTCATCAAAAGAACTGGATAACTAGTGGTGGTTGATTATCGGGAAGCTGTTCACTATCAGGTTCAAGCAAGAACTAGTATCGCCAACAACTTCGGTCAAATTTATAAAATATATTTCCATTGTATAGTATTAATTCTACTAACAATGTAAATATATTTTTTGCATCACTCAAAAAATAGGGTGACGAGCTCAAAAGGGCTTTGAGCCCCTGGACGTGGATGTCCAGGGAAAAAGTTATTCTTACTATGCTACGCATTCACACTTCGAGCATCACTGCCAAATCAAAACCACTCCCTAATCAACTCCCCATTAACAAGCGCGCCGGCCATGGAGCCGGAGGATACGGACATGGCGACGGATCGGGCCTGGTTGGAATTGTCTCCTGCTGCGAAAATGCCGGGGACCGTTGTCTGTTGAAAGTTTTCCAGTTTTAAAAGACCAGTTTCTGTAAATGCGCAGCCGAGCTGTTCCGGGATATGAGAGTGTTGCTCGAAAACCGGCCGTGAGTAAATTGCCGTGATTGCCTCTTCGGTGTGGTCATTGAAAATTATCTTGCTTAATCTTCCTGCTTTATGCACCAGCGAAGAAATTGCTTTCTCGACAATGTGAATGTTGTGTTTGGAAAGTTTAGCGGATTGCTCAGGCGTGAATTGGGAAGGGCCATTTGTGAAAACAGTCAGATCTTTCGTCCAATTGGAAATCAGCTTGGCATATTCGAAGCCAGCTTCGCCGTTTCCCAGAATCCCTGTTTTTTCATGCTTAACCTCGTAGCCATGGCAATAGGGGCAATGAATGACAGAAATGCCCCAACATTCGGCGTAACCGGGAATGTCAGGCATGATGTCCTTCAAGCCCGTCGCGAAGATTAGTTTTTTCGCTTTGAATGTGTCACCCGATTCGGTCGAGATCTCAAAACCTTCATTGACCTTTCGGCCATCGGTCGCAGATCCTTCGTAAAAGTGAATGCTTGAATAGCGCTTGACTTGTTCTTTGCCGATTTGCGCAATTTGTGTTGGCGTCTGGCCGTCTTGCGTGAGGAAATTGTGGGAGTTTGGCGTCTGGGCATTGCACGGCTTGCCGCTATCGATCACCAGGGTTTCTCTCAATGATCTGCCCAAGCTCATCGCAGCAGAAAGTCCGGCGTAACTCCCGCCAATAATGATTACTTCAAAGTCGGATTTGTCCATATTACAGTGCTTCTATTTGTGCAGACGGCAAGCGCCCTGCTGCGCGTCATAGAAGCAAAGTTAGGAAAGGCATTTATATTTGCAACAATGTTGCAAATATAAATGCCGAACGTCAGTTGTATGTTTGCGTAAATGTCTTTTCCCTGATCTTGCAATAAACCTGAATGAAGTAAGCCGTTTTGAGAATGGCAAATGTGAATCCGCGGGTCCCGTCGCGGAACCCGCCTAGCAGAATAAAACTTCCGAAGAAGAAAGCCGGGCCAACGAGTGGCGTTTTGATGAGGCGATATTTGATCCGTTGTTTCCAGGTGAACTTCGTCATCATCGACGTTTCCGAATACAATTTCATGAAGCGCGCAGCCTCCCAGCTCGCGTAAGCATTGTGCTTGTCAACATAATGCGATATGCCCCGGAAATCCTGATGATCGATTTTGCTTTCTATCAAACCGATCTTGCCATTCAATATCGGATGCTCGTGAATTTCCATGTCCAAATGGCTCCATTGGTCTTCATCAATCATCTCGTATTCCCCTTTGCCGACCTGGAAAAGCGCCAGTTTGCGCAGCGGATAGCCGCCTTTGAGTTCTTTTCCTAAAAAATATACGGTGTAATTCAGCCAGTAACCGACCACATCGCTTGGCTGGGTAAGGGCATTTCTGAGCTCCGATTTAAACTTGGGAGTCAAATATTCGTCCGCATCCAGAAACATCACCCATTTGGTCTGCGGCGGATGCATGCGGAGATACCAATTTCGTTTTTTGGGAAAATGGCCGTTCCAATTAAACACAATCACTTCCACGCCAAATTCCCTTGCAATGTCCTGCGTTCTGTCGGTGCTGTGTGAATCAATGACAACAATGTTTGCTGCCAATTCGGGCCCGATCGCGCGCAGGCAGTTGGCCAGGTTTGTTTCTTCGTTGCGTACCGGAATGACGATGGTCAGATCAAGTGGACTCATGAGTTAAAACTTTTAGGGCTGTTTTACTGAATTCTCCGATGACCCGTGGCTTGATCGGCTTGCAGGGATGGCCTGCGCAAACCGTCCACTCGGGCATATTTTTGTGCACAACGGAGCGCGCACCGATCACGCATCCCGCTCCAATGATGACACCGGGATGAATGAAAGAATCTGCTGCGATCCAGGCTTGCTCACCAATGTGGATCGGCAGCGTTAAAAGTGTAAATCCTTCGTTCGTATAATCGTGCGTTCCGGTGCAAATGTGCGTTCCCTGCGAAATCACGGCTCTTTTTCCAATGGTAATTTTACCCTGACTGTATAAAGTCACATTGTTGGCAATGCCGCATTCATCGTGAAGCACCAGATTCCAGGGTGCCCATATCGACACATGCGGATATACGTGAACGCCGCGGCCAACCTTTGCTCCAAAACAGCGCAGCAAAAATGAACGCCATGCATGGAATGGTTTGGGTGAATATTTAAAAAAGACCGATGACAAAGACCACATTAGCCTGGCGATTCGATTGGCCAAAGAGAATGACGGTCCCTGATGCGTGTTCGTATTTATTTCCATTGCACGATGCGAGACGACATACTGAATGTGCACAACTAACTGGTGTTAGTTGTAGTAACGTTCATGTATATACGACAATAATTTCTACACGAGATTTTGCTTCCTTAGTCAGGAGTTGGTACGTCCGTGATTCACAAAAATGTCTCCGTTAATGCCGTGTTACAAGTGCCGAAAGGCAAGACGGGCAAATCGTGTGTTAAGGCGGACATTAGGCAACGCTATTGATATACATTTTCTTCTACGTGCAATCCTTCCAGCCATTTCAAAAAGTCAGTTGCATTTGCCTTGCTGATAATGACCGGCTCCGGGGTGCGACAAGAGATGCCGATGAGCAGCTTTCTGCCAAAATATTGCTGAATGCTGGTCACGGACTTCCTATGAATGATGAACTGCCGGTTAGCCCGGAAAAAATCCCTGGGATTCAGCGTCTCGAAAATGTTGTTAAGCGTGTCCCGGGTCTCGTATTGGCCGCTTTCTGAATAAACGGTCACCTGGTAATTGTTGTAATAAATGTAATCGACTTTATCGAGGTTGATCGGGATGATTTGATCTTTGAAATAGACCAGAATAGAGCTCCTGAACCCACTGAGCGTGGAAATGGCCTGACTCAGGCGAAGCGAGTCGTGAGAGGCGTCCTCGCCAAAAAATCGCCGAAAGCGACAAAACTTTTCCAAACTTCTGTTAAGCAGGCCGCTGTCGACAGGTTTTACCAAATAATCAATGCCATTGTTTTCAAACGCCTTCATTGCAAATTCATAATCTTCGGTGTAATATATCACCGGGCATGTGATGGTAAAATCTTGGAACAGCTTGAAAATCAGACCGTCGGGGAAACGGACGCCACATATGATCAAGTGGGGGGATTTGTTATTAACCAGCCATTTCTTGGCTTCTTTTATTGATCCAACAATTGCACATACTTTGAAGCCACTTCCAAATTGCTCTATAATATTTTGCAGTTTTGTTGCCAGTTTTGCTTCTTCTTCAATAACGAGTATACTGATCATTGAGCAGAGGGTTTGATGAGTAAATCTAAACGTTGAAATGGGCAATATGGGGAATTCTTTGGACAGGTCATGACGACAAATCCCACAACATTAAAACTAAATTAAAATGAAAATGTGTACACGAATTTTTAAACTGACTTTTGTCACAGTTTTTGTGTGAAGAAAAAGATGCAGGGCCAATCAAAAAAATCTTATTACCGTTGAGCTGGAATTCGGCAAATGCGTAAAAGAACGCGCATTTGCAATGATTTACTTGTGAATAGTTGCGGTTTTATTTTGATTAAACGAGCCAAAGGTGCTGGCAGTTTTCTCAACTTTAATGATTGCCGCAAGATAGTCACGCTAATGATAAAGTGCCTGAGTGCCATTAAAAATCATGCCGGGGGAGTTCGCCTCTGCCTAATCTGTTTAAATATACGAAGTCACGTAACTTGAACCTAATTTCCAGAAACTTTAAATCGATTTTTTCTGATCGTATTTACGAGCGATCCGGGAAGAATTCTCTTGGTAAGCGCGATGGTAAGACCCTTGATTGCTTTGGGCAGAATTTGTTTTTGCAAAGCCAGCATATCACGCGGCATCATTGTCGCAACTGAGGTTTCGGGGAATGCCGGGTAGTTTGCGCGCATGCCAAAGCCGAGATAATCCAGAACTTCGGGGTCCCGGTTTGTTACAAACGAGGTGTTGATCAAGATATTTTCGCCGTGGCCAGCGTATTCATCAGAAACCTCATCGACTTGAAAAAGCAGGGTTAGGCGCTTAAAAGCGTGATTATTGAATGGTTTGGCGCGGTGGATCATCTTGGAATTGCATATGATAAGCGTCCCTTTTGGCGCGCGAACCGAGACAACTTCCTCGCCATAATGCTCCTCAATGTAACTTTCTTTGAAGAAGCGCTCGGCATTATTCTGGTGGGACCAGGTCTGGGAAAATGGAATCAGCTGGAATGGATTGGTGTCACCAACATCAGAAAGATAGAACAGGAACATCAATCCGGGCAGATCGTGCTTTCCCTTGTAAGCATTTCCATCCTGCAAATTGTTGTCCGTATGCCACGGAAGATGCGATGCGGTGTGCGTTTCGTAAATCCGTTGATTGCTGATCCTAAATGGCTTGTCAAAATATTTGCGGCATATAGCGCGGATATTTTCGGATGTGACAATGTCAAAACAGTTGCGCGAGACGGCTAGCGTATGCGAGAAGTAATTGCTGCTATACGCTTTCACGTAACCGATGCGGTTGTCATTTACCAGAACTTGCTCGCTGGGCAGCGATTCCAGAAGTCCGTTCAACGCTTCCGGTGTGAGCGCCTGCTCAAAGATCTGATAACCTGTCTCATTCTTGATCTCGTCAGCAATGGATTGCGCGTCAGCCTGGCTAAAATCGGCTGAGAATAATTGTGTGGAGTTTGTAGTCATTGTGCTAGATCGGTTGAGAATATACGTTACGTGTTGATGTAAATAATTCTAATTAGTCGAGAAGTGTCTTTGCAGCCCGCCATTATTAAAAATGTAGAATTAATGATTCTCATAAAATAGTTGTTCGATAATGCGGACAAAAGCTGTGATGAAACGGGCAATTGTCTGCATTATCGAATGTTGTATTGAGTAAAATCAGGCATCCATCAGTTAAGTTCTCCTTCCAGCTTGCTCGTCGTTTGAATTTCAATGCGTTTATTAAAGCTCGGATGCACCATATGCACAAGCTGCTTTTCAAACCCGGCAAGAATATTCTGTGCTTCCAGATAATTTTCGGCAAAGGCGCGCGCGTTCAGTTTATAGATCTGCAAATCACAGGAAAGTGCATTTTCTATCGCCTCGCAAAGCGACTCGGCACATTCCGGTTTGATCAGAAAACCAAGGTTATTTTGATCAACAATTTCGTACAATGAAGTTCCTGGAAGTGCCGACACAATCGAGCAACCGCCTGCTGCGAGAATGGTCGATAACTTGGAAGGCATGAGTAAGTCGGATGCAGATTGCTTTTGCAACACCACATGCAAATCAGCGACTGCCATCAGTTCCGACAAAAGTTCATAGGGCTGTAAAGGCAGGAAAAGCACATTATGACAACCATAATCCTTAGCCAATGCCATTAACTTCTCTTTGTAAGCGCCGGAACCCACAATGACAAACTTGATTTCTGGCCTGTGCAGCAGCCGCTTTGCCGCTTCAACTAAATGTTCGAGCCCTTGCTTTTCACCAATATTGCCGGAATAAAGCACCACCCGGTCCTTCGTGTCCAGATTAAAAAACTTCATTAGCGACTGCTCCTTAATCAGCGGCATAATTTTCGTCGTGTCCACGGAATTGTACAATAAAGAAATGCGTGATTCGGGAATCCCTTTTTTAACAAGCCGCTTCTTCATGCCTACGCTGATTGTTGACACGGTGTCGCTGTGCTGCAAAATGAACCTTTCGGTGTAGAACATCCATTTTAGCAATGTTTCATTTTTTATCATGCCCAAATCCTGCGCCGCATCCACTTGCAGATCCTGAATGTGCGTAGTGAATTTTGCGCCACGCAACTTTGAATACAGATAGGGGAAAATGCCCAGGTGAAACGGAGGCGAAATGTACATCACAATGTCATATTTCCGTTTGAAAAGCGTGTAAAACCAAACGGGTAAAATGCTCAGTAAGAATGAAAATTCGTGTACAATCCTCTTGGACGAGCTGATTTTGGCAGGCACATAAAGCGGCACGCGATAGACCTTAACGCCGTCTTTTTTCTCACAATGCCAGAGCTTTCCTTTGTAATTTTCGTTCAGCTTCCATTCCGGATAGTAAGGCATTGCGGTGATTACGTTTACGTCATGACCGCTGTTTGCGAGCCATCGCGCCATTTGCCCTGTGTATTTTCCAATGCCCGTCAGTTCGGGATCATAGTTGATCCCGTAAATAAGAATTCTCATTTCCCGTTCATATTTAAGACAAAAAATTCCTTGTCGTTCAGGAGGGTCCTGACGAAATATATAATGCGTTATGCCTGATAATGTTCTGGTTAGCCTACCAAACGGGCTGTCTTATCGAATAGGGGAATGGCGCTGTAACTGGGGCTATGCACGCCTTCCATCCATTTCAAAAAATCCGTTGTGTTGGCTTTGCTGATGATAATTGGCTCCGGCGTCGGGGTTGAGATCCCTACGAGCAGCTTTCTTCCAAAATATTGCTGAATGCTTTTAACTGACTTGCGCTGAATGATGAACTGCCTGTTTGCCCGGAAAAAATCTCTTGGATTCAGGCTCGTAATCAGATTGTTAAGCGTGTCGCGCGTTTCAAATTTCGCGTCTGTTGTGTGTACAGTGACCTGGTAATTGTTGTAATAAATGTATTGTGTTTGTTCCAGGCTGACGGGAATGATCTGATCTTTGAAATAAGCCAAAATCGAACTTTTGTATGTGGCCGAGTAAGGAAATAGCCGGTTTGCTGCTTTTCTCGGCGTTAGTTTGCTCTCACTGAAAAGCTCTTTGAACTGAGAAAATTTCTTCAAGCTCTTTTGCAATTTGTTGCGTTCCAGCGGTTTGAGCAAATAGTCAATGCCGTTATTTTCAAAAGCTTTAAGCGCATGCTGATTGGTTTCGGCGCAATAAATAATTGGCGCGCAACCTGGAAATGCCTTGAAAATATCAAAACTCAGACCGTCGCTCAGCACAACATCACTGATAATGAGTTCGGGAAACTGTCCGAATGCCATAAATGCTTTGGCTTCTTTAACAGAGAGCGCAATGTTGCAGACCTGAAACTGGTCGTCCGTTTCCTCGATCATGCGTACTAACTCCGCGGCTGAGTCAGGATCAGCTGCAATTATAAATGTTCTGGCCATTGAGTAGTAATTTTCCTGGAAGTTGAGTTCATTTAACGGACCGCGGGTTACGCGCTATGGCGTCACGCATTCATGTAAACACATGAAGTGACATGGCATAGTCATCTTGAAAGGTGGAATTCGGTCGTTGAGAGCAGTAATAATTTTTTCCATAAATCTGATTTTTTGGAGGATGAATAATCAAACAAAAGCGCGCGGCAAAACAAGCGTTAGTGGTAACGCGCGACTATATACGCCAGTTGATTAGTGGGTTTAAGAAAGCAGATTTTGAAACAGAATGAGACTTTGTCAACCCTGCTATATAAATATGACAAATATTAAAAAACTTAAAAACGAACTTCTGATGAGACGGACAAATTGGTGTATGTAGCGGACAAAACGGTCACAAACTAACCATGCTTCCTTTTCCATCCTAGGGTCCCAGAATAACACGAGCTTGTGAAAGCTGGCCGATCATTTCGGTCACAGCCCGGTCCATTGCAAATTGACGCTGAAAGGTTTCCCGCGCGCGCAGGCCCATCTGTCGCTTTTCGTCGTCACGCAATTGGTTGAACGTGAGCCATATGCGTTGCGTATCTTCACATGTGTCATTGCCTACGAGACCACAATCGCCATCCAGGATTTCCCTGTGAATGTTTACTTTATCGGAAATAATGACCGGACGTCCGCAGGCGAGGGCCTCGGCTATCGCAATGCCGAAGTTTTCCTGATGGCTGGGCAGCACGAGGGCTTCGCATCCATATAAAGCGGCCCATTTCAGGTCGCCCGCAAGCATTCCGGTAAAAGTCACGTGATCCGTTAACACGACACTGTCAGCAACCAATCCCAGCATTTGATCGCCATAATCCGAATGCAGGCCAGGCCCCGCAATGACGAGTTCGGGGAAATTCGCATCCATGAATTTGAGCTGCTGGTAAGCTTTTAGCAAAATATCAACGCCTTTTTTCTGGTGAATTCTGCTGAAAAAAAGGAAATAAGGTTTGCCTTCCAGATGCGGATATTTTTGGTTAAAAGCCGTCCGCATGGTCTCACAAAAATCTGGCGCATCTGTCACGCCTAGGCCAATGTTAAGCCGTTTTTTCGGTTTATAAGGTTGAAATGATTGCCCTGCAACCGAAGATTCCTGCTGTGAAGTGAACAAAAGCCCGTCTGCCTGGTTAATCATTCTTGCTTCTATAACCTTCCAATAAAGCCAGTTACGCGCAGCTTTCATCATCCTGTCCGGTGCATTTTGGAAATAAGGGTCCAACATTCCGTGCGGCATAAAGTAAAGGCGCGGCAGCGATCCGAATGGTGCCAGGCGGTGCCGGGATTTCAACTTTTGCCAGGAGTGAAATGCTGCATAACCGGGATAAAGCCAGCAGCCGTGCACGATGATAATGTCAAAACGAGGTATATTTGAATTGAGCCAGCCGGCGATTTTTCGGCTATAATGCCAGGAGCTCAAAGCTGGGCCTAGCGCATGCATAATGAATGGATCTTCCTGGTAATCAAGCTCATCATTGTCGTCAGCACACAGCACTTCGCTGTAAACGCCTTGCTTTTCGAGTTCGGGAACCATGTTTCTGATCGCCTGGCATGGCCCTCCCGTGATCGGGTCCATGCTGCCTGTTACGTGAAGGATTTTCATGAGCGGTGGTTGGCTACAATGTGCTGATAAATTTCTTCGATCTCGTTGAGCTTGTTTTCCGCATTGAATCTTTTAGCATTGGAAAAACCCCTTTCCTGAGCCAGCATCCGCACCGACTCTGGAAATGAGAGAATGGCATTCACCCGAGCCGCCGCCTTTTGTGCCCAGGCTGTTGCTGCCTCCTGGCCCGATGGTTTGGGCGGAATGTAAAAGGCCGCATCGGCTGCGACGGTCCTTAAAACCTGGTCATTTGTTGTCAAAACGATCGCCCCGGACGCCATTGCCTCGATTACCGGCCAGCCAAAACCTTCTGCATAGGAAGGAAAAAGGAACAGCGATGCGCCTGCATAAGCAAAATGGACGAACTTGTCGCTAAGGCCGGAAATGCAATGGATCTCATGGCGATAAGGCGATTTTTCAAGGCGTAGGATAAGTGCTTCATCCGGTTTTGTGCCAATCATTAACAGTGGCAGCGAATGCGTTACAGAAGCGCGCCAGCTGTCATAAATATCAATTACGCCAATCCTGTTTTTATACCATTGATTTCCGCCCACATGCAGCAAATAGCCATCCAGAATGTCCAAACCCGTTTCTTGCATCAACTGAATGCGTCCGCTGAGCGCATCATAAGGTTTAAAAATTGGGTTCAGGCCGTTGTGCACCATTTTCGAGGTGACGGGCACGCTTGTCAGAAATTGATGCAAATCGGTCCTCGTTTTTTCGGAAACTGAAATAAAATGCTGGCCTTTATCAAAACCCTTCCTGATCATGGACTGATATTTTTTCCCTGACCAGCCCACCGGATTTTCCATGATCTTGTCCTCAGCAGAAAATTGAGCCAAAAAATCGTGGCAATGAATGACATGCGGATGCTCGGCAACAAGCGGCACCCACGGCCCGAGCGCATGATCCGTGAAAACATACAGCGTATCCTGCTTTTTTTTACGGGCTTTTAATTTTACCAACATTGGGAACAAAACATACTGATCGACATAGGAAAGCCACTTTTTCAGCTTTTCTGGTCCCGGCAACCGGAAGAAAATCGGCTGCGGTGTCCAATAGGCGACCTGATGTCCTCTTTTTTCCATGCCTTCACCCAACATTCGGGCGTAGCGCGGCATGCTTTCGTGTTTAATAAAAGGTGGGTGGGTGAAAACGACAATGTTCATGGATGGTGATTATAATCATGGTTGGGGTTGGATGCATTGTTGTAATCAGGAGTTTCACCTTTGAGCGAAGCGGCCAGTAATCCTGCGATCATGACCATAAAACCCAGCGAGGTGGGCTGCGCCGTGCTGCCCTGCGGAAATATCAGCAGCGTAAAAGCCAGCAGAATCCATGGCATCAGGTCATTTTTTTTCATAAGCTGGTAAGCCTTAACCGCAAAGCTCCACGACAGCAACAACCGCAGGATAATGATCGACAGGCCCAGCAAAGGTCCAAACTCGCCAGCCATTCGTCCCCATTCATCCTCCGCAACCAAATATTGCAGCGAACCGGTCAGCAGCATGCTGCCCACATTGGAGCCCATTCCGGCACCATATCCCCAGAGCGGGAGTTCTTCGGCGCTGGTTAATGCTGCCAACATATTGCCCAGATAACGGTCGCCGAGCGTGCCTTGGAGCCCGCCTTCATTGCTGCTCGCCGTTTCAAAACGGGCCACGAACGCTTCGATAAATGTCTGGAAAGTTGGCGTTTGGCTGAAAATTAATCCGATCAAAACGACGGCAATGATGGCAGTGAAGATTTTCCCAATATTTGCTTTGCTGGTTATGGAGGCCATGAGCGCAAATCCCATAATGATCACAACCTGAAAAAACAGCCCTCGGCTGATGGAAACCGGAATGGCAATGAGTAAGGCGGCAGTTGCCAGCCATAAAATGATCTTGGAAATAAGTTTTGGGTTGAACCAAAAGTAGAAGATAAAGCAAGCTGAAAAGCTGAAAAATAACGTCGTGCCGCTGGTGAATGAGAATGTGCCCGGGGGGCGGAAATATCCAAGTGCGCCCGCAAATCCAGCGCCGGCCATATCCCCGCCAACGCCGCGATTAACCCAGGCAGATTGCGGACTGTAAAACTGGATAACGAGCAGCAATGCCATTGGAATGGCAATTAAAAGGGTAATTCTGCCAAACTGAACGACATCCTGACGATTCAGCGTTGCGCCGATTATAAAGATCAAAGGAAAATGGAGCAGCATGACACGGCAACCATACAAGGCAACCGCCATGCTTCCGTGGCCCGCAAAAATGGCGGTGAAAAAGCCGAATATGCCAACCAGCAGCATGCAGTTAAGATAGAAATTGGCCGGAAAAAGTCCGTTTCGGATGGATAGCAAAATGATCATGATCGCGACCGGTTCTCTGATGACCAGCAGGGGAGTGGCCAGCCCTGGCAATAACCATTTTCTCAATGCACCTTCGAAGATGAGCAGCAAAAAGTACAGCCAGATCATTTTTTTCTGCATTGCAATCAGCGGATCAACAGCGGCGACCGGATGATAGTCGCTGATTGCTGGCCTTTCAATGTCGTAATACATAGGTTGGTCGGTTAAAGGGTCTTTTTTACTGCATCACTTATTCAAAGCAGTCCGGAATACGTTCAGATATTTTGCTGCAACGATTTTAGGATTATGGTTTTTCAAATGCTCTTTTGCTTTTTTTTCAATGCGGTTCTGTGCAATGCCATCGTCATATATCTGGTTCATGAGCGCAGCAAGGCTATCTACATTGCCCGACTCGAACACAAGCCCGGCTGCTCCCACGGCATCAGGCAATCCGCCACCACTCGAAACGATGGGGATCAGCCCGCAGGCCATGCCTTCCAATGCCACATTGCCGAACGGCTCTTCCCAAACGGACGGGACAAGCTGAAACCGGTGCTGATTAAGGCAATTGACAAGATCCAAACCGTCCAGAATTCCTTCAAAATGAACATGTTGCTGCAATGACGCTTCCTTAACAAGGCTTTTGAGCGATTCCAATTCTGGTCCGTCACCAATGATCGTGAGGCAAGGACCATTCACAGGCTTCACGAGTTTGAGCCGCATTTCAAGGAATTTCTGAAAGGCACTTATTGCCAGGTCAGCGCCTTTATCCGAAACGAGTCGCCCCACGAATACAAAATCACAAGGCCGTTTCTTGGTCGCCACCATGATTTTAAAGAGATCGGATCTGTATGGATTCCCGATTACGACTGCATTGTTCCAGCATTTTTTTCGGATTGCATTGCTTACAGCGATCACGGCTGAGGAATGTTCCAGCCATTTGACTTTTACCCGATCCTGCCAGGCGATTTGCCCGTCGGCTCTGCTGATCCAAGTCCTGAGCGCCACCACCGATGGCCGTTTGATAAAGATCCTTGGCCAGGATAATCTCAGACAAAGGTTGTTTTCAAATACAATGTCTGCCCACGAATGTTCCCGGAGCAGATCATAATGATGCGGATTGCGCACCACTTCGAAAGGGAATGTTTTGTTGCCTTTTTCTTTGGTCCAGGTCAGCAGGCGCACATGGTGACCGTAACTGTGAAATGCCGCTGAAAGCACTTCCGTGTTTACTTCGATGCCCCCGACATCAGGATAGAACCGGTGAGAAAGGACTAATATTTTCATCGTGTAGTGGGTTTAGGATCTGCGACTTGTATGTAATTTTTGAGCTCGGAAGCAATGGTGTTGGCGTATTTTCTCCAGGAATATGTGGCGGCGTGTTGGCGTGCTTGCTGGCTCATCCATGGAATTGCCTGTCTGTTTTCCAAAAACCAATGCAGTTTTTCGGCAATGATCTGCGGGGCTTTAATGGGCACCAGAAAGCCCGTTTCGCCTTCAATGATAAGGTCTTCTCCTCCTGTATTGGGCGTGATGATTAGAGGCAATCCCTGGCTCATGGCCTCCTGCATCACAAGCGCGCGACCTTCAATGATGGAGGGCAAACAAAACACGTCGCAGCTTGCCATTAACTTCAAAACTTGGGCGTGCGGACGCGTGGGTTCGTAAGTGAATCCGGGCAATTGTTTTTGATAAAAAGAAAGATCGTCAAGCAAACTTCCCAAAACAACAAGCTCAATCTGATCTGTATGAAGCAATTTTATCGCCTCAAATAAATCGCCAAGCCCTTTGCGCTGTCCCAAACTGCCTGCAAACAACACCCGCAATGGACGGTTGTGATCGGCGGATTTGTTTGAAACAGCAGGGCCTGGCAAGGGTGAACCAAATGGCACGATAACTATTTTTTTCTCTTTTGCAGTTTCAGGCAGTGAGTCTGCGACGAATTTTCCTGGCGTCATCACAATGTCAGCCAGTTCAAGCTCGCGGGTTTTGCGGTCCAATTTCTCATTGGAATCACTTATTTCCGCCCGCATTGTCTTTTTCCACTTGGGTAACCTTTCCGCCTCTTGGCTCATGAGCTCGCGCATGGTTTGCCAGTAAGCAATGGGCAGATCATACACGCAGGTAATGCCCAGTTTTTTAGCCGTTTTGAAGGTTTCCAGCGCACAATCTTCATACGCATAAACCGCATTGACCTGCTTATTGGGAAAATAGGGAAGTCTGGACGCAACTCTTTTATCCAAACTCTTATAAACAGAATCTGTACAAAATGAGCCTTGCTCGTGCCTTACCAAACGGTTTAACCGGGCTTTTGTAGCAAATAATCTTGCAACTTCGCGTGCCGGCCACACGCGCGTTTTATGTGCCAGGGCCGACTCATATTCTCTTCGTTTAAGGTCAGCAACAGATCGCGAAGCACCTAATTTACTCCACATATCGCCGGGGAATGTTGCTATGGTTGTGTAAAACTCATGCAGCATATTGTTTTCCGCAAGCCCGGAAAGGACCGCGCGGACATTGGCATTGCCGGTAGGATGGGAGAGAATAATCTTCATGATTGCATTGCTGTTTGGAACACGTTCAGATATTTGGCCGCTACGACCTCCGCGCTGTGATTGGCCAGGTGCGTTTTTATTTTTTTATAGATCTGGCTTTGCTTGCCCACATTTTCATAAATGCTTTCCATCATCGACGCAAGGCTGTCCACGTCGCCCGACTGGAATATCAGCCCCGCCTCGCCAACCGCCTCGGGAAGTCCGCCGCCGTTCGAGACAATGGGGATCAGCCCGCAAGCCATTCCTTCCAACGCA
This sequence comes from Dyadobacter sp. CY326, assembly GCF_021390515.1. Taxonomy (GTDB): domain Bacteria; phylum Bacteroidota; class Bacteroidia; order Cytophagales; family Spirosomataceae; genus Dyadobacter. The sequence continues at coordinate 452,990 of NZ_JAJUXI010000005.1, read as the reverse complement.
ACGTTTCCAAAAGGTTCCTCCCAAATGGACGGCACGAGCAAAAACCGATGTCTGTTTAGGCAATTGACCAGATATTGTCCTTTCAAAACGCCTTGAAAATGAACAGAATCTTCGAGTTCAGTATCCTTAACCAGCTTTTTGAGCGGCGCCAGTTCGGGGCCTTCGCCAATAATGGTTAAATAAGTGTCGTATAGCGGCTTACCGGCATTTTGCCTGATATCAATCAGCTTGCGAAAGGCATGAATGGCGAGGTCTGCACCTTTGTCCGAAACCAGCCGGCCTAGAAACACAAAGTCAGAGCAACGGTTTTTCACCGTATTTTCGACCTTAAATAAATCGGAACGATAGGGATTGCCGATGACAATTGCCTTATCGAAGCATTTGTTTTTAACCGCATTGCTGACGGCAATGACGGCTGAACATTGCTTTAACCATCTGTATTTCAACTTGTCCTGCCAGGCAATGTTTCCATCCACCCGGTTGATCCAGTTATTGAGCGCAATGACCGACGGCCGTTTAATAAAAAGCCGTGGCCAGGATAATCTCAGGCAAACATTGTTTTCAAAAACAACATCGGCCCACTTGTTCGCTTTCAAAAGTGTAAATGCATCCGGGTTTCTCAGTATTTGAAATGGAAACTTTTTATCGCCCCTTTCCTTGGTCCATGTAACCAATTGCACTTCGTGCCCATACTGATGAAATGCCTCCGAAAGCACTTCGGAGTTGACCTCGATGCCGCCGACGTCCGGATAAAAGCGGTGTGATAAAACTAAAATTTTCATGCAGTTTCGATCATTTCAGTAGCATTGAGATGGTTCAGGAAGTTGCTGGCAATTTTGGGCAAAAGCGGATGCGGACTGAATGTTCGGTTCACTGACGCGTTGGCGGCATGGCGCAGATTATCAAAGATCAGCTCGGTCCTGAAATTGTAATAAAGCGGGTCAGTGCCGTTCCATCGGGCAACCCAAATGGGCATTCCGTGTTCGAGCATTGCAATGGCTGTCCCGCTTTTTCCAAATAAATAAGGGGCCGATCTCGACACGCCTACATCGCATTGCTGCATCAGCTCGCTGAGGCGTTCGGTTGTTGCAAAAGGCACGTCGACAATGCTTAGGCCAAACTGCGCAAGCTTGCTATTCAGCGCTGAAATAAATTTCTGTTTTTCAGCAGTTTCGCCGCATACAATCGTAAACCGGATGGAAATGCCTGTTACTGTGCAGAATGTGATCAGATCCCGAACCATCGTGTGCAGAAATTCACCTTTTGGCGCGGCGCCGAAATACAATAAATTGAGTTTTCCGTCGGGCATGGCGGCTGGTAAGCCTTCTCTTTTTGCAACTGGTTTGTAAGGAATGTTACCAAAAAGTTCAATCAGTGAAGCTTTGACGCCGATTTCCGCCAGCCTGTTTATATTGAAAGGAATGGTCGCACTAACGGCTTTTGGATTCATTTTCTTGATGCTGTAACGGATCATTTGTTTCTGGGTCCGCCAGGTCAGTTCTTGCTTGAAATTGTCGGGTTTGTCCAGCCAAAGCTCGTGGAACATGATATGCAGGTTCCGCTCCTTGGTGATTTTTTTGATCTGATTGGCCAGGCTCCACGGAAGTCCCTTGTCCTGGAATCCATACGCCACATATTGCAGGCTGATCCAGGTTGGGTCTACCACGAGCATGAAGCTCGCCACTTCCTCGAGGCGGTCTTTCCAGGAAAGTCTGGACGACAAGCGGAGGACATTAACTTGCTGTTGCTCATCGAATTGCGTGCCGTGCATGCGGTCGGTGGGGAGGTGTCTGTCGTGCAAGGCGACTATACAACTTTGATGTCCCTGGCGCAGCAATGCTGCTGCGAGCCTGCGTGTATAATCCCCTACACCATCGCGTCCGCTTTCCAGCGACGAGCATAAAAACAGGATATTCATGGTGTGGAAAGGTTTTGAGTAACAAATTGAACCACTTCGGAAGACACATTTTCCCACGTCCTGTTCAGCACGGCCTGTTGTGCGGCATTTCCGATTTTTTCTATCAGCGCAGCCGATTGCTTGCATTGCGCAATGAGCTCAGCCAGTTTAGCACTGTCGCCCGGCTCAAACAAAAAGCCCGTAACTTTGTCTTTGATGAAATCGCGTTGTCCGCAGCAATTGGTTGTGATACAGCATTTTCCGGCAGCCATTGCCTGCAAAATGCTGAGCGGCTGACCTTCAAAACTGCTGGGCAGCACGACGATGGAAGCTTGTCTCAGATAATTCACTTCTTCTTCGGGTGAAAACTGGTCTACAACCCGGATCGATGGCCAAAACGCTTTTGGCCAAGAGCTTAGCACTTCTTCTTTTGGTTTTCCACCGCCAATCAGCAGATATTTTACATGGATTCCCTTTCTCGAAAGCAATGCTGCTGCTTCAATGAGGACCGTGTAACCTTTGCGGGGAATCCAGCTGCCGTTAAAAAGCACCGTAAAATCCTTTGGCACCGAGCCCGTTTCAACCGGGTTAATGCCGTTTTTAAAAACGTAAATATCTTCCTGTCTCCGATTGTAGCGGTTAAGCGCGAACTGTTTGTCGTCACTATTGATCAGGAGCAGCTTGTGCGCTTTTTTTAGTCCGAGATCACAGGAGAGCAGCCGCCATATCGGATATAAAACTCTGGTTCTGAGCGGAATATTCTTGTTAATGTCCCGGCTTAGTTCATATTCCCAGCCTCTTCTTTCAATGCCATGACTTTCAATGAATGTCGGCGTTTTTCCCCTTACAAAAAACATTGCTGCGGGCTCATGCACAATGATGGCGCAGGGATTAAGCTTCCTTTTAATGGCGTAACGATAGGCTTTGAACGCAAAAAGTGATTTGTGGAGCGTTTTGCCAATTTCTCTGGGCCCGACATGGATAAACTGAAAACCGGCGTTTTCAAAAGCCCGTTTCCAATGATATTCCACGCGGCTCATTCCGCCGTTGAGGTCAATATCGACTTCCGAAATGTGTAAGATCAATTTTTCGTTATCCATAATTCTTTCGTTCTCCGATTTTTTTGGCGGGCACGCCGCCCCAGATCTCATTGGCCGGAACCGACTTGGTTACGACCGCTCCGGCCGCGATCACCGCTCCGGTCCCGAGTGTTACGCCTTTCAGCACAACCACATTGCTGCCGAGCCAGACGTCTTCTTCAATGATGATCATTTCACTTGTGCCGGGTTGCGGTCCTATCCTTTTTCCAAGCACAATTCCGTGGTCATGATCAATGAATTTGCAGCCTGATGCAATGTTTGCATACTTTCCAATGTGGATGGAATGACTGATGTTAAACTCACATCCATTGCCGATAAACACCTCATCATCAATGAATATGGACTTCTTTCTACTCCATATGCCGTCATATTTGAAAAAGATGTTTCGTTCCATTTTGCAATTGTTGCCGACATGCACTGCATTCGGCCAGGTTGTAAATATTTTGGGCAAATAAGTGTTTGAGCCAATGTGCATTCCCCTGACGCGATAAAGTGCGTTGCGAAGCAATGCGCCAACTTTAAAAGCATATCTGGACCACATTACAAAAAGGAATTTCTGCCAGATCTTCGTCATTGAAATAACCTTTTGAAAGACGCATTGTAAGGGTAAGTTTCGCTTTCCGGGCGCCGTTTAATGACCTTTGCCGGAATGCCGCCTACCACATCAAAAGGGTTCACATTCTTTGTTGCAATGGCTCCTGCTGCCACAATGGCCCCTTTTCCAATCACAATGCCCGGCATGATCATCGCCCGTGTGCCGATCCAGACATAATCCTGAATGACGACTGCCCTTGTTCTTCCCTGCAAATCCAGCGTTTCCATATCATGGTCTGCGGTCAAAATGATGACGTCATTGGAGATCGAAACATTCTGGCCAATGCTGATTCCTCCGCGGTTGTCAATCCGGCAGTTTGCATTGATCACTGAATTGCGGCCGATCTGCAAACTTCCTGCGCAGTCGAATGTGCAGCCCAAAAAAATGTTGCTTCCTTCGCCAATTTCGAACTGCATGACGCGCTTGTAAAAACCCAGGCGAATGGTGTGGCTGGGAATAAAACAAACCCAACGGTTGCATAAATAAAGCCTGAATTCTGACAGGAAACGTCTCATTATCTTGTTAATATCGTCTGTAAAACCTGCCCAGAAAAGCCGAGATTTTTAGTTCTGTCCTCCGCATTTTCAGATAGGAATCTGAGTAAAGTTTAATGGTCGCGTTTGCATTGTTCCAGTATTCTCTGTCGGCCATGGTCGGGGGCGAGCCTTTCAGGAAATTCCTGAAATATTGCTTTTTCCATGGCTTGGGATTGCCAATGGCGTGTGACATGAGCATTCCGCCGAGCACGAGATCCATTCCTTCTGGTCCGTATTCGCTGATGGCGACGTCGGTGCACATGGCAGCAATGTTGAATGCGTCCTGATCTTTGGCAAAAAACGGGTTGGTCCTGTCCAGCTCGAATGAAAAATCGGCCAGGTTCATTTTGTATTCCGATTCAGAAACTTCCACGAACTTTTTGAACAGATAAGCGAATTGCAAGTCATCCTTTTTGACAGCCCAGAAGCCGGAGTTAAGATAGGATTGCAAATCTGTTTTAACTTCAAGTCCTTGATCTTTAATCATTTTCATCCACATTTTCCGGACCGGATGCGTTGCGGGCATGTCATTGTTTGTGATTTCGTGCACCAGCGGAACGCCAATGGTGAGCCATTCCTCATAAAACGACCACCGGCATTTAATGACAATGTCAGGATCAAAATAGAACACGCCCGAGACGCTATTGTCCAGATGTGTGCGAAGCTGAATGACAAAATCCGGCTTGTAATTGCAGAAGTGATATTTCGTTGTCAAAGGCAGAAAATGAACATTGAGCTCTTTTGAAATGACAACGGTCGTGCAGTTTTCCCACTCGAAAATCTTTGTTTTTTTACCATCCCTGGCCCATTCCGGCAACTCACCGCGATATCCAGCATAAAAATCGCCTTTGAAACCATGCTTAAACAAGGAGTTGACCAGGGCAGCCACGCCGTAATGATAATGGCCTTCAAACAGGGTGCATACTACTGAATTCATCTTTTTGATATAAAATGTCACACAATGTTTTCTGTAATTTGCCGAACGATGTAGCCTGCAAACTTTTGCGAGCTGCCGACGGTCAGGTGTATCCCGTCTTCGGTTTCATATTTTTCAAGCAAATCCGGTGCGATCCATCGGAATTGGCCTGGGCTGAACACGATTTTCAAAACGTCGCGCTGGAATGCGAACAGCGATGCATTTTCGAGCACAGGGTCCATCGGGCTTTCGAAAAAAATGACCTGGCACCCTCTCGAAACAATGAGGTCAATGTTGCTTTTCAGCCTTTCAATGTCACTGCGGAATTTATCAACATTGGGAAGCTCGTTGTACAAATTGATAAACATGGTCAATGCTTGCTCATTCTTTTCGCCCAGATCCGCATCTCTCTCTTTATTCTTGCCTAAAACTCTTTTTATAAGTGATTTAAGCAGATTCAGCGGCTGATTTTTTTTGAGTAAAAAAGGCAGAAAGCGCTTTAATTCAGCATGTTTGGCAAAAACTTTCTCGATTAATTCCTGATTGATTCCTTTGAAAATATAGTTGGTTTCCACGAGCAGCACGTCCGGGATTTTTTGGGATAAAGCAATGATCTCAATGCCCGTGCAGCTGCCGTAATAGGGGAAAAAAAGTTTGAATGAATGCTTTAACGCATTGTTTTGAAATCCCCCGATAAGACCCGAACCAACGAAAACGTGTGTATAGTTTTTTCCTGAAAACAGATATTCTTCCGTGCGCTCAATGTTATCGTAAAACGCTGTTTTTGTGATTGGAAAAAAGTGCAGCCACAAATTGTAACTTACAAACAAACCAATCAGCATAGCAACTTTTACCAGCACGTCAATGCTCATAAGGCGCGAACGTTTACAGGAAGTTTTGAAATTTTGTAACCGCAAAACGTAAGATTAATCAACAATTGCAGGGAGGCTGATAAAAGGTTGAAAATCAGCACTCCATGCAGAGTCGAAACGTTGAGTAGAACAATGCCGGCCAGCATTCCTGCCAAACTGAGGCCTATTGAAATGAATGGTTGAATTGTCCAGCCGCGGCTGGAATAAAGTCCGTATAAAGCGCCGCTGACAAGGTTGATCGCGCCGCCGGCAACGCTCAAAACAAGTGCAATGTCCAGTGCAGCGTATTCTTTTCCCAAAATCGACAAAATGGCATGGGAGAATTGATGGCACGTTAAGATCAGCAACAAACAAACTGTTGTGAGGCCTATGATTATTTGCAAAAGCTTCGCAAACAATGCTTTGCGGTCACTTGCCAAACGGGCAAATCTTGGAATGATCATCGTCGCAAAAAGAATGCTGACAATGCTCAGAATCGTGGAAATTCTCCCTAATGCACCAATCTGCGCCACCGCAGTCGTAGTTCCTGAAAGCGACACGAGCCAAATGACAATCTGACTGGAATAGGCGTAAAACAATGTCAAAGGAAGCGTCCGCTTGACCATTTTTACCATTTGCTGATTCGCTTCATTGTCAACAGGTTGCATCACGTCGGCCAGCGGCGCAAGGCGTTGTCTTAACTTAAAATTCCCGTAAAGCCGGGGAATGCCATTGCTCAATAACGACACGAACGTCCATGGAAAAGCAATGAGGAGCAGCACACTCAGTATAAACCTTCCCAGGCTGACCACCAGCTGGTTAACTTGCAAATACTTGATTTCCTGGTGCAGCTTGAAGGGAATTTCGAGAACGGAATCGCTCAATGTGGCCGCAAATGCGGGGATCAATGAAGCTGCAATCAGCAGCGATTGCGGCCAGCCTGCACCCTGGCGCATCAGAAAAAAAATGAGCACCGGAATGGAGAACAGCAGATTAATGCTTGCGAACTTGCGTCTAAGCCTCAAACCCGTCGAGAGCACGCTGCCCAGGCGCTGCGGACTTTGCCAGACCTGTCCTCCCTGAGCCATGACTCCGTTGTTGATGCCGCTGTCTGACAGCAGGGCCATTGTTCCAAAAACAGTGTTTGCAATCGTGTAATACGCATATTCCTGCACAGGAAGCAAGCGGATTATGAAGATGCCTGTCAGCAAGCCCAAGCCCTGGACCACAGCCTGCGTCGTGCCCGCAAGCGCGATAAGTTTGCCCCAGTGAAAAGCTTTTGAATACGCTGCCTGCATGCTATCCATAATCCGTTCTGTGGTTGGTTAGGTTAAATGTCTTTTCGCCGCTCAGGCTTATACGCGCCCTTTCACTTGCTCGAAATCTGTCTTCTTAGCTTGCCGTGCCCAGCGGCTCTTCCTGACTCGCGGTCGTTGTTTCAATTGATGGAAGAGCATTTGCCTCGCTGAAATATCCGTAGCCATAACCATAATCAGAGCCGCCGTTGACACCGTTGTAAACAATGCTTAGATTGGCAATGCGTTTGGTCAATTTCAGTTCGCGAACACTTCTGAGGTGTTCAAGCAGCGTGTAATTGTAGCGGATCACGTACAAATTGGCATCCGTGTGTTCCGAAATCAGTGCGCTGTCCGTCACGAGTGCATAAGGAGGTGAGTCAATCAGCACGTAATCGTATCTTGTCCTTAATTCTGCGATCAATGTGTTAAGACGGCCGTTTGTGAGTAATTCAGAAGGATTAGGAGGCTGCGGACCGCTGGGAATAACGTCAAATTTTGGGTGAATCCCTGTGTTTTGTACCAACTCGTCAATCTCCATTTTATTGATCAGATAATTGGTAACACCCGTTTTATTTGAGATTTCAAGATATTCATGCAATGAGGGCTTCCGCAAATCCAGACCAAGCAAAATGACGCGCTTGTCAGAATAGGCGAGACTGGCGGCAAGATTGGAGCTGATAAAGCTCTTGCCTTCATTGCTGATGGTCGAGGTGATCATGATCACCCTGCATTTTCCATCGCCTAAATATTGCAGGTTCGTTCGCAGTGCTCTGACTTGCTCTGAAACCTTGCTCCGGCTGCCGATTTTGAAAACGGATTCCGAAACTTTTTGCCCTCGTTTCTTTTTCATTATGCCAATTTCACCGAGAATGGCCGTTTGGGTTATTTCCTCAATCTCCTGACGGTCATTCACTTTCGTGTCGAGCATCAGCAAAAGGTTGATTAAAATGAGCGGGAAAATGATGCTGGCCAGTCCGCTGCCGATCCATATGGTTGAACGTTTGGGCTTAATGGGCACGCTGCTGGACATTGGCGTGTCAATGAGGCGACTGTCTGTCACTGTGGAAGCGTAGGCCAGTGCGGTTTCTTCCCTTTTTTGCAATAAATACAAGTAAAGATTTTCCTTAATGGTTTGCTGCCTTTTAATGCCGACATATTCACGCTCTTTTCGAGGAATGCTTCTCAACCCGGATGAAAACCGCGTGTTAATTCCTTCCAGGTTGCTTTTCGTGACATCCATTCCTCGGCGCAGGTTTTGAACGTTTTCCAAAATTCCCTGTCTCGTTTCATTCATTTGAGTCGAAATGGTTTCCACAAGCGGGTTATCGGCTTCCGTTGTCAGGGCATAGCGCTCGCGTTGCAAATTCAGTTCGTTGTATTTGGTAAGTAAAGAAACCAGAATCGGGTCATCGATCATGTATGTGGCCGGCGGGCGCTTGCTGGCTTCGGGATTGCGAATAAACCGGTCTACGCTTTCAAGAATGTTGATTTTCGTATTGATCTCATTCAGTTTCACATCATTTTCTGTGATATTGGTCAGGAATAATTGCGATTCTGCGCTGATATCAGTCAATCCTCTCGACTTTTTATAAACTTCAACATCTTTCTCAACATTCTGTAATTCACCTGTGATCAGGCCCAGCCGGCTTTCAATAAATTTGAGCGTGTTGGATGCTTCGCTGTTCTTATCGTGAAGTGACGTTTGTACATATACGTCAAGCAATTTGTTCAAAACATCTTTGCCTCGGTGCACGGAGACGTCTTCAAAAGTCAGTTCCAACAATGTGCTTTCGGGATATAAGACTTTTACATTAAGGCTGCCCAGCATGTTTCTTGTCATGCCTGCCAGGTCAGCAAAATTCACCTGAATGTCCCGGTAAGGAGACGCTGAGCCCTTGGTGATCGAGATCAGTCCCCACGGTGTCCGGAGCTTATCGCCAAGCCTGTATGTGCGGGGCATATCGTTGATTGTGAACTTGTTATTTTCAACCAAATGAATGATCATTGGATTTGCGAGCGCATAGGGCGAAACGATCTCTGCATTCACTTTGATCGGGCTCTGGCCGTACAGGTCAATGGTCCGCATGCCGTCTTTCGTGTTATATGCAATGTCTAGTCCCAATTCTTTTGCAACGAGACCCATCAGCAACTTGGAGCGCAGGATGCCCATTTCATTTTCCAATGATTTGTTACCGTCAAACTGCACCATTTCATCCATAATAGCCTTTCCACTCCCCATTTCCGATTCCTGCTCCTTGATAAGCAATGTGGTGCTGGACAAATAGACGGGCTGTGTTGTTTGCAAATAATAATAGGCGGCTGCAAAGCAAAGCGGGAATGAGACAGCGAACAGATACCAATATTTTGCATACTGGCTGAGATAACTTTTAAGATTAAACTTCTTGTGTGCCGGAGGGTTTCCATAAAAACGGTTCCCGATTCTGTCTTCCATAAAAGTATTTGTTAACGGTTTGTTGCTGACTTTACCTACTGCATTTATAGGAATCTGAATAATATCAAGGATACAGCGGTCACGACGCTAAGGACCAGGGGAAGAACCTGATAAGTCCTGTCTGCGCCGGTTAGCCGCGCTTTGGTGGGTTCAACATAGACCAGGTCATTTTTGTGAAGATAATAGTAGGGAGAATCGAAGATGTGTCGGGAAGTGAGGTCGACCCGGGTATAGGACCTAAGCCCGTTTTCCTCTCTGACAATCATCACATTGTCGCGTTTTCCGTATATAGTAAGATCGCCTGCTAAACTCAGTGCTTCCGGAAGCGTTATTTTGCCATCGGCAACCGTGTAAACCGCAGGCTGATTGACTTCACCCAACACAGAAACCTTAAAATTGATGATGTAAACACTCACGGACGGCGCTTTCAGATATTTTTTCAGGCGTCTGTTCAACGAATCTGCCGCGGCCTGCACTTCAAGCCCTGCCACTTTCACTTTACCAATCAACGGAAGTTCGACGCTTCCGTCTCCGGCAACCAGATAACCTGCGGGTTGTACGCTGGGTCCGTTATTTCCGTTTCCGGTGGGTGGGGCGGAGCGTAAGCTGGCCATATTGAAAATCTCATTTGCTTCGGGATTCAAACTTCCGACGACGACCGAAAGCATGTCATTTTTTTGAATGATCGGCACGTAAGCTTGTCTGATCGTATCAATGGATGGTAAGGAGTCGCCTTGGAAATAGACCATTTTTTTCGGCGCAATGCAGCTGCTGATGGAAGTCAGAAAGAAGAGACTGCAAAGGATGACATACACAAAGAACCACAATGAAGAAATATAAAATTTTTTCATGTCAAAAAGTTTAGCGAGAACACAAATAGAGAATCAGCGAGGCGGAATCGGGTTTGATTTTCCTCCTTTAAGACAAGTATAATAGCTAATCGGCAGAACTATTCCACACCTTTCAATGAAGCGGACAATTTGGGATATGAAGCAGGCAACAAATGACAAACCAGCGCCGGGGGTGAGGGCAAACTTTTATTTTAAGCCAAATCGCACATTAAACGGCCCAAAACAGGCCTTATGTGATTCAAATTATTCCTGCAAATGGAGCAATTTCCGTTTTTTCAAAGTCACACATAACGTTCAAAATGCTTGTTAGGGCCAGAAAATTAGTTGCTCTGCTGCATTTGCGCAGCAGATTCGGCCATGGCGACCATATCTTCCACTTCGGATAAAATTTGCTTGAAATCCTTATCTGAAACGCCGCTATGGCGTAACTGCAAGATGCCTGCAAGCTGTGTGTTGAGCCGTTTCAACTGCCAGTATTTGGAATGATTGGGTCCGATAGGCGGGTGGAATGTGTTTTCGTCGGGGTCTTTTACAATGACGATCAGTTCAAAAACCAATCGCAGGTGGTTTTGCACAGCGCTCGCAAAAATCTTGACGCATCGTCCCGTTTTCAGTAGTATTTCTCTTTCGAAGTCCATTGAGTATGCCGTTATATGATCAACCGGATTTATTCAAGGATTACATAGAACCCGAAAACGTTGCACGCACTCGGCTTTATTCTTTTTCCTTGTAAAGCATTCGTTTCAGGAATAACGATGTGGGAAGTTTGCTGCTGGAACGGTATTTAACAATGCGGCCGGATTAACCAACAAATTATCAGACCGTTATGAAAACAAAATTTCCCCGACTTCAAATTTCGAAGCGAAAGCTCGGACACATTTTGATTGCGTGCATTTTTTTGACGACAGTCGCATGTTCGCTCGTTGATCACAATCCGCAAACCGGTGTGGTGAGACCAAAAGGCCCTAAGCCGGCATGGGCGCCGGAGATCAAAGACGAAATGTGGGCAGTAGTAGAAAAGCTGCTAAGTTATGGAGACAGGCCCATTCCTGAACTCACTCCGCAAGAGGCACGCATGAATCACACGGTTAAAGATGCTGTGATGGATCTGATCAGAGAATTTAATGTGCCGGTTCCAATGCCACAAGTGGATACGATGGGAAGAGAAATTCCTGTAACGGGAGGTCAAATTCATGCGCGCGTTTACACGCCTAAAACGGGCAAAGCTCCTTTTCCTATTATTATGTATTACCACGGCGGCGGCTGGGTGATTGCCAACATTGACGTTTACGATGCATCTGCGGCGGCGCTTTCGGAGCAGGTTGGCGCTGTGGTTGTGTCGGTTGGCTATCGCAAAGGGCCTGAACACAGGTTCCCGACCGCGCACAATGACGCGTATGAGGCATATATGTGGGCTTTGCAGAATGCGGGTGACATTCATGGTGACACAACGAAAATGGGCGTTTCCGGTGAAAGTGCAGGCGGAAATCTGGCAGCGAATGTGAGCATTAAAGCGCGTGATAATAACATGGTAATGCCTAAGCATCAGCTGCTTGTATATCCGGTTGCTAATTCCGACACGAATTCTCAATCCTACATTGAATATGCTGATGCCAAGCCGCTCGACAAACCCACAGTGCTTTGGTTTTTAAAGCATTATCTCAATAACATCGAGGAAGCCAAAGATCCAAGGATATCGCTTGTAGCGGCCAAGCTGGATCACCTGCCTTCTACGACGATTGTGCTGGCGCAAATCGATCCGCTGCAATCCGAAGGTGCGCTGCTTGCCGAAAGGCTGAAAAGTGCCGGGGTTAAAGTCTCTTCTAAACTGTACACTGGCGTCACGCACGAATTTTTTGGAACTGCGGCTGTCGTGCCGGATGCGAAAGATGCACAAGCATTCGCCGCATCAGAGTTTAAAAAGGCGTTTGGATTGTAGTTTTTTGGTAGGAAATCGAAGCGGTCAACTTGCAATTAATAGCCTCACGAGCGCATTAATTGCATGTTGACCGCATTTCATCTGATGCATATTATTGACCTCCCGACGAAGTCAATTGCACCTTCAAGTCAGACATGAGTTTATACATTGCATTGTTAATGCCCTCAATGTCAGCCTGGGCGTTTTTAAGCGCATTTTCAGCATCTGCGCGTTTCTTCTTGTTTTGTTCTGTTTTTACAGCAACTTGCTTTTCAAGGATTGCATCATTGTCTTTGGCTCCAAGCCGGACTGGGCTGTGCAATGTGGAAATTCCATCCACCTGATTGATCTGCACATTATATTGTTGATCCTTGCATTCAATGGTCATATCGAAGCGCACATAATCATAAGTGATGCTTGCCGCCCGTGCGTAACTTGTCAAGATCAGTTTTCCAAGAGCTGGATCTTCAAACGTAACGGCGTTTTGATAATTGCCAAAAGTCTTGCTAATCCAGTTTTGCGCTTCTTTAAATATCTCATCCTTAGTCTTATTGGGCTTTCCAGAATCAGAGTAAAGGACTTGTTGTTTCGCATCTAGTGGCAATAAGCCTTGTTGCGAGAAGCATTTTTGACCAAGAAAAAGGAACAGGATCAGGATGATATTTTTCAAAATTATTGCGGATGTTGTGGGCGATAAAGGTAACAACAAAAGTTTTGACAGCGCCATTCGCGCTCAGTTCAATTGGAATTAATATATTCGACCTTCAACTATTCCAAGCCTATGAAAAAGTTTTTGCTGTTAACATGCCTGGTTTTGACGTGTCTCGCGTCGGCACCGAAAAAAATCTCCTGGGTCGCAATCGGCGACTCAATCACTTATCTGAATGACCATAAAGACGAGACTGGAAACCGCGTGACGAAGGGATATCTGACATTGCTGACGGAAAAACATCCGCAGGTCGAATACATTAACAAAGGTTACAACGGCTGGACTTCGATCAACATTGCCGACAAGATTGAAACCCTGGAATTGGTTAAGGCGGATGTCTACACCGTTTTTTTAGGGACCAATGATTGGTGGCAAGGCAAAGCGCTTGGGGCAATGTCTGATTATGAGCAAAATACGGGCACAAAAACCGTTTATGGCGCTTTCAGAATTATCACGGATAATTTGAAACAGCTTAACAAGAAAGCCAAGATCATATTGATCACGCCCATGCAACGCGGCGATTTTGTTTACATTAATAATCAAAAGAACAATACATTTGGGTCCTACAAGGCGAAGAATGACCAAAACCTGGAAGACTTCGCCAACGCACTGTTGGCAATCGGCAAGCACGAAAAAATGCCGGTCGTAGACCTTTATCACGAAAGCGGAATGACGGTTGACAACATGGTAAATTTCAAAAAACTCAAAGATCCCGCAACCGGCTCTTACAAAAACTTCACCTATCCCGAATACACCACAATCCCCTTTAACCCCGAAACAGACGAATATCCCTACCCGGCAGAAGCAATCAACATGACCTACGACGGCCTGCACCCATCAGACAAAGGCTACGAAATTATTGCTGATATGCTGGAAAAGAAATGGAAGGGCTTGCGGTGAGGTTTGTGGTAAATATCAAAATAGTCGAAATGTTGGAACAACGGCGTGGGGGGAGATTGTTAGTGATTTAGAGCGCAATTTTTATCCTTCAAATGGGCATCGGGGAAAATTTAAATTACCTTTGCACCATAATTCGATATCATGATTTATTTCTTCGCCGACGATCACAATACTGTTTTTGCACTGCAAATTGAGCGAACGCTCACAGCATCAGATGTTTCAAAATTAAGCTGGCTTTTTGGCGGCGCAAAACTCCGGGATCAAACCAGCATCACGGAGTTTTTTGTTGGACCACGTGCCGCAATGATTACGCCTTGGAGCACCAATGCGGTTGAAATCACCCAGAATATGGACATTCAGGGGATTATCAGAATCGAGGAATTTAAAAAAGTAGATGCTGATTTTTCTGATTTTGACCCCATGCTCTCGCAAAAATATAGCGAGCTTACGCAGGATATTTACAACATCAGCATTCAGCCGGAATCCATTCTGGAAGTGGAGGATATTGCTGCATATAACAGGCAGGAAGGACTTTCACTTAACGATGAAGAGGTTGATTATTTGAACAAACTGGCTGATAAGCTTGGTCGCCAATTGACTGATTCAGAGGTTTTTGGCTTTTCACAAGTCAATTCTGAGCATTGCCGCCACAAGATATTTAATGGAACATTTGTAATTGATGGGGAAGAGCAGCCAGTTTCGCTTTTCAAGCTGATCCGTAAAACTTCGGAAACGAACCCCAATTCGATCGTTTCAGCATATAAAGACAATGTCGCTTTTATCAAAGGTCCTGTCGTTCAACAATTTGCCCCTAAACGGCCCGACGTTCCCGAATATTATGAAATCAAAGATTTTGAATCCGTTCTTTCATTAAAAGCGGAAACCCATAATTTCCCAACAACTGTTGAGCCATTCAATGGTGCAGCGACGGGTTCGGGTGGAGAGATCCGTGACAGACTTGCGGGCGGTCAGGGTTCTTTGCCGCTGGCAGGGACCGCGGTTTATATGACCGCACTTTCACGGCTCGAAGAAAACAGGCCTTGGGAAAAAGGCGTTGAGGAACGGAAATGGTTGTATCAGACACCGATGGATATCCTGATCAAGGCTTCCAATGGTGCAACTGATTTTGGAAATAAATTTGGTCAGCCGCTCATCGTGGGGTCCGTCCTCACTTTTGAACACGAAGAGGAAGGTCGCAAGCTGGGTTATGATAAAGTGATCATGCAGGCAGGCGGAGTTGGTTATGGCGTGGCAGAACAAGCTAAAAAATCAACGCCTCAAACGGGTGATCAGATCGTGGTCATGGGCGGAGAAAATTACCGGATCGGGATGGGCGGTGCAGCGGTTTCTTCTGCTGACACGGGCGCATTTGGTTCAGGCATTGAGCTAAATGCGATTCAGCGTTCAAATCCGGAAATGCAAAAGCGCGTCGCCAATGCAGTGCGCGGAATGGTTGAAAGCGGAAATAATACGATCGTTTCCATCCACGACCACGGTGCGGGCGGGCATTTGAACTGTCTTTCTGAGCTTGTTGAGGAAACGGGCGGAAATATTAATCTGGACAAATTGCCTGTTGGCGATCCGACACTTTCCGCGAAGGAGATCATTGGGAATGAATCTCAGGAAAGAATGGGGCTGGTTATCAGCAAAGAAAATCTGGAAACATTAAAACGAATTGCAGACCGTGAGCGCGCACCGCTTTATCAGGTTGGTGAGGTGACTGGATCGCATCGCTTTACATTCGAGTCGAAAAACACTGGCGCGAAGCCGATGGATTTGGAGATGGATGATATGTTTGGCAGCTCTCCAAAAACGGTGATGGCTGACAAAACCATTGAAAGAAACTACGAGCCCGTCACTTATGAAATCGGGAAGCTTCATGAATATTTAGAGCAAATGCTTCAATTAGAAGCGGTTGCAAGTAAAGATTGGCTTACTAATAAAGTTGACCGTTGCGTGGGGGGCCATGTTGCCAAGCAGCAATGTGCCGGTCCGTTGCAATTGCCTTTGAATAACGTAGGCGTGATGGCGCTTGATTTTCAAGGGAAAGATGGCATTGCAACTTCAATCGGTCACGCGCCGCTTTCTGCGCTGATTGATCCGGAGGCGGGAAGCAGAAATGCCATTGCAGAGTCGCTTTCCAACATTGTTTGGGCGCCGCTTAAAGACAATCTTACCAGCGTTTCCCTGTCTGCAAACTGGATGTGGGCTTGCCGAAATGAAGGTGAGGACGCGCGTTTGTATAAGGCTGTGAAAGCTTGTTCGGAATTTGCCATCAGTCTGGGGATCAACATTCCAACGGGTAAGGATTCGCTTTCAATGAAGCAGAAATACAAAGACTCGGAGGTTATTGCGCCGGGCACGGTTATCATTTCAGCTGCCGGACATTGCGATGACATTACTGCGGTTGTTGAGCCTGTTTTAAAGAAAAGCGGAGGTGCAATTTATTACATTAATCTTTCGTCGGATGCTTATAAATTGGGCGGTTCGTCCTTTGCGCAGATTTTGAATAAAATCGGCACGCAAACGCCTGACATTAAGGATGCTGATTCGTTCAAAACAGCATTCAATGCGATTCAGCAGTTGATTAAGTCTGGGAAAATTCAGGCTGGCCACGACATTGGCAGCGGTGGGTTGATCACAACGCTGCTTGAAATGTGCTTTGCTGATCGCGATTTAGGCGCTTCCATTCACCTTTCTTCATTAGGTGAGCAGAATATTGTTGAGAAGCTGTTTGCTGAAAATATTGGGATCGTTTTCCAGGCGGATGCATCTGCGGAGGCTGCGCTCGAAGCGGCAGGTGTCGCTTTCCATAAGATTGGGACGGTAAATTTAGCCTCGACTTTAACAGTCAAAGATGTAACCGGCAAGTGGGATTTTGACATTGATCACTTGCGTGATGTTTGGTTTAAAACATCCTATTTATTGGATAAAAAACAAACCAAACCTGAGCTTGCAAAGGAGCGTTTCGACAACTATAAGCACCATGTGTTGCGCTACAAATTCCCTGCGCAATTTGACGGTAAATTGCCAGTAGTTGACGCTTCAAAGCCGAGACCGAAAGCGGCGGTGCTTCGTGAAAAAGGCAGTAACTCTGAACGGGAATTGGCTAATGCAATGTATTTAGCTGGTTTTGATGTCAAAGATGTGCACATGACCGACCTGATTTCTGGTCGGGAGACGTTAGAAGATATCCAATTTATTGGAGCCGTAGGAGGGTTTTCAAATTCGGATGTGCTGGGTTCTGCCAAAGGCTGGGCGGGTGCGTTTCTTTACAACGAGAAAGCAAAAATCGCACTTGAAAACTTCTTTAAGCGCGAGGACACATTGTCCGTGGGAGTTTGTAATGGATGTCAATTGTTCGTGGAACTAGGACTCATAAATGACAGTCACGACCAAAAACCAAAGATGCTGCACAATGCCAGCGGTAAGCACGAAAGTATTTTCACTTCGCTAACTATTCAGCCGAACAAATCTGTAATGCTTTCGACCTTGGCAGGGAGCACATTAGGCGTTTGGGTTTCACATGGAGAAGGTCGGTTTGAGTTTCCACATACAGAGGACCGTTATCAAATTGTTGCCAAGTATGCGTATGAAACCTATCCAGCTTGTCCGAATGGTTCAGGTTTTAACACAGCGATGCTTTGCGACGAAACTGGACGACATCTGGTTATGATGCCGCATATTGAAAGATCATTATTTCAGTGGCACTGGGCACATTATCCGGAAGGCAGAAAGGATGAGGTTAGTCCTTGGATAGAGGCGTTCGTTAACGCTCGCGAGTGGATTGAGGCGTTGTGATTTTAGCCTGAGTCCGGGATTAAAATCCCGGTTGGCATATGTGCGTGCCTGACGGCACTTGTAGGAGTAGGATGCGAGTGCCGTCAGGCACGGTTGATAGTGTGGGGCCAGGATTTATCCTGGCCTTTTTGTTGAGTTAGGGCTTTCATTCTGGCCTGTTTGTTATAACCCGGGATTAAAATCCCGGTTGGGATATGTGCGTGCCTGACGGCACTTGTTTGGAGTAGAATGCGAGTGCCGTCAGGCAAGGTTGATATTGTTGGGCCAGGATTTATCCTGGCCTTTTTGTAGAGCAGGAGCATTTATTCTGACCTTTGATTCTGTCCTATTGTTAAGCTAGGGTTTGATTCTGGCCTTTTGTTATTCCGGGATTAAAATCCCGGTTGGGATATGTGCGTGCCTGACGGCACTTGTTTGGAGTAGAATGCGAGTGCCGTCAGGCACGGTTGATATTGTTGGGCTAGGATTTATCCTAGCCTTTATTAAGCAGGGTGATTTATCCTAGCCTTTGTTAAGCAGGGGATTTATCCTAGCCTTTTTATTAAGCAGGGTGATTTATCTTGGCCTTTGTTAAGCAGGGGGATTTGTCTTAGCCTTTTGTTAAGCAGGGGTATTTATCCTAGCCTTTTTTTTAAGCAGGGGGCATTTACCCTAGCCTTTTTGTTAAGCTAGGGCTTTCACTCTCGCCTTTTGTTAAGCAGGGAATTTATCCTGGCCATTTTGTTGAAATCCTGGCCTTTTTTGTTAAGCCAGCGATTTTATATATGCCTGCTCAATTTCCGCTAACTGTGATCACCATTAAGCTTTTTGCTCTTGGCATTTTTGGGATAATGCAATTAAAGACTACTTTCGCGAATTAAACACCTTTTACACACACATATTCATGGCAAACACCTACTCCAAGATGTACATCCAAGCTGTGTTCGCGGTCAAGTTTCGGCGAGCCGTTATAGAAAAGCAGTGGAGACCTGAATTAATGGCCGTAATCGGCAACCTCATCAATGAAACAGGTTGTGACACAATCATCGTGAATGGCGTGGAGGATCACGTGCATTGCTTCTTTTCTTTAAAACCCTCAATTAGTGTTTCTGACGTCATGAAGAACGCAAAATCAAAATCCTCCAAGTGGGTGAATGATTCGGGTTTGCTTTCAGATCGCTTCGAATGGCAAGGTGGTTTTGGCACCTTTTCATATAGCCGCTCTCACATCGATCGCGTTTACAAATACATTGAAAACCAAGAGCGGCATCATTGCAAAACAACTTTCAGAAATGAGTATATCGGTCTGCTTGAAAAACATCAGATTGATTATGACGATCAATATATTTTTAAAGGTTTGATGTAAGCAGCGGTTATGGCTTTGAAGAAAATGCTCATTTCTTCCTGACATAAACTTCCAAGATCTCCTGATCAATTCCTAAGCTGTCAATCTTCTCAATGCCGGTTTGAATTAGCGTGTCTCCGTTTATACGAAGTTTGAAATGGAAGTCACGGTTTTCCCAATCCCGGTAATTGCAATATTGAAGGTGTTCGGAATAGTCATCTCCTTTTAATTCGTAAGTGCCAGCGCCAGCGTCGAAAACTGTCGAATCGCCTTTTCCCTGCTTTGTGTCATGCTTCATGAAAGTGAAATGTGTTTCCGTAAACATCTTGATCATCTCTTGATTTTTGACTGGAAAAGTGATTAACGTGTCCTTCTTCCTGATGACTTTACTGGACGAAAGCGCCCAGGTGCCAACGATTGACGAGGCACTTGGTTTTTCAACATTCTCTTTTTTGTCACTGCAAGCAACAAAAACAGAGATCATAGCGACGAAAAGCAGAGTAGATTTCATTGACATTAGCATATAGAGTTGGATTTGGCTTTCAAGTTAATGTATAATTTGTTTAGGTTGAAATTGTTGGCTATTGATCAATATCTAACAACGTATACATTGTGTAACTGTTGAACTCGAATTTTGCATTCATAGGAACAAAAACGCTTTCATGTTAAGTTATTCTTGTCCAAAATGACTAGAAGTTATCTAACACAATTATCAAATGCGAAAACTGACACTCTACATCGCGACAAGCGTTGATGGTTACATTGCAGCTCCCGGCGATGACCTGGGATTCTTGGGAAAAGTTGAGAAAGAGGGTGAGGATTATGGATATGCGGATTTCATTGGACAGGTTGATACTGTGATTGTTGGCCGTCGCACATATGACTGGGTGATGCAGCATGTCCCTGAATTCTCCCATGCCGATAAGGAAACATATATTATTACCCGGACTCCGCAGGAACGCATTGGAAACATTCAATTTTATACAGGCGATATTGGGGAGCTGGTACAGATATTGAAGGCGCGAGCGGGCAAAACGATTTTTTGCGATGGCGGGGCAGAGGTGGTCCATCAACTGCTCTCAAGAGGCTTGATTGACGACTTTGTTATTTCAATTATTCCCATTTTTGTCGGCGACGGCATTCGGCTTTTCAAAGATGGGCGGCCTGGCGGTGATTTGGAGTTGGTTAGTGCCAAAAGCTATGATACGGGGCTGGTGCAGCTACATTATAGCAGATCAATGAGTTGAAAAGGGCTATGCTGTGAAGTAGGTTGTGCTTGAAATTAGTATATTGTTGACGATATTTATAGCATAACTTTTCAGTAGAGCCTGACAGCTATGAAATTACTTCTACTCCGTTAGTCGATGGAAAATAAAGAACTATCCGTCTACATCCTTGCGATAAGCCCTGACGATCGTGTCACCGGACTCGTGCGCAACATGAAAAAGCGCTTGCAAAAGCATCTAGGCAGAGATTTTGGAAGCGTCAATTCGTTAGGGCATATTTCGCTCATCCTTTTTGTGGCTCATGAGGAGGATTATCCGCCAATTTTGAAGGAATTTCAAAGGGTCCTGGCAGGACTCGCACAATTCGATGTGAACCTTTCGGGTTTCGATGATTTCTCGGACCGACCGGAATGTACATTCTTCATCGAACCTCATCCGAACTCAGTGTATGACATTGTTGAATACTGCAAAACGATTGGAGCGAATTTTAATAAATTTCTTAAACGTAAATACATTGATCATTGGGATGTCGTCGGTCGAAAACGTCCGCACATGACCATAGCGCGTGATTTGGTGGAAACGGAAATTCAAAAAGCTTATGCATTGTTTGACGAAGATTTTACCGAGGAATTTCGTTGCACATCATTTACAATCCGTAAGTTCGATAATGTTAAAAAGCAATATCAAATCATAGACTCAATCCCCTTGCTCGGCCACAAATACATGGTCGGGCAGCAGATGAGGCTGTTTTAGCAACAAATGGCGTCTCAGTTGCTAGTTATTATTCATCTTTTTGATCTTTTAATAGCTATTTTTCATGTCCTTTCGCTATCATTCACTATCTTCGACAGAAAACGTAGCTAATGTCGGATGAATTAGATTTTATTTCGGAGAGTGGGGGGAATTTACGATTTTCTAAGAGGATCAAAGTCTTGCATGGGAGACACGCACCTGAGGAGGGTCTCTTGGTAGGATATGGATCCATTATAGAAAGACTACAATTAAAGTTGCCCATGCCATCGCGACTTACCCTCATCAGCGACAAGCATAAGCAGTTTCACGGTTTGGAATGGCTAATTTTGACACCTAGACATAATCCTTCCGACCACCTCTATGGTCATCTTGTCTTTGCATTAAAGTACGAAGGCGTTAATATGCTGTTTTTTAAAAAGCTGTTTGAAAAAATTGGCGAAGATGGGACAATGGAGGTCATTAGTGTTGAGCCGAAAGGTCAATACAGCCGAAGAATATGGTTTCTCTATGAATGGCTCATCGGGAAGCCGTTGCCGGTTGCTGATTTGAAAGATGGGAATTACGTCCCTTTAATTGATGATGAGATACAATATGCACTCCCATCTTCGGTTAATTCGTCCCGGCATCGTATCCGAAATAATTTACCTGGAACGATCGACTTTTGCCCTTTAATATTTAGGACGGAAAAGATAGATAAGTTGATTAATGCTCGTCTTTCAGAACTTTCTCAGACACTGATGAGTGAAGTTCACAGAGATCTGTTTCTCCGCGCTTCCGCCTTTTTACTTTTGAAAGATTCAAAAGCGTCATTTTCAATTGAGGGAGAGACTCCAACGCCAAATCGGGCGATGCGCTGGGGAAAGGCAATCGGGCAGGCTGGAAATATCGAATTAAGTAGGGATGAGTTATTGCGTTTGCAACAAATCGTTATCGAAAGCACTCGGTTTCTCAAAATGGGATTTCGCACAGAGGGCGGTTTTGTAGGAGAGCATGATCGGATTAATGGGACCCCTCTGCCGGAACATTTATCAGCAAAACCGGAAGACCTATCCGTTTTGATGGATGGACTGCTAGCGACCGCCTCGTTACTTGAGCAGCAGAATTTTCATCCTGTACTGGCTGCAGCAAATATTGCTTTCGGATTTGTATTTATTCATCCGTTTGTTGATGGAAACGGAAGGATCCACAGATACCTCATTCATCATTTGCTTGCCAAAACGAAGTTTACTCCTCAGGGATTAGTCTTTCCCGTATCAGCTGCAATCCTAGAAAGAATAGATGATTATAAAAGAGTACTTGAGAAGTATTCACACCCCTTGTTAGACGTCATTGAGTGGAAGGCAAGTGCGGACAATAATGTGGAGGTTACCAGCGAAACCGCCGATTACTATCGATATTTTGATGCTACCAGGCAAGCCGAATTCCTGTTCGAGTGTGTCCAGCACACGATTGAAAAGATTATTCCAAACGAAGTTAATTATCTACGTCGATATGATCTTATGAAGGCTTGGCTTGACGAGGAATTTGAGATGCCGGACAAGACAGTAGCATTATTAATCCGTTTTCTGGAACAAAATAGCGGCAGATTATCAAACAGAGCATTGGAGAAGGAATTTTCGAAATTAATACCAGACGAAATTGAAGCGATTCAAGAACAATATCATGAGCTTATGTTGAAACGACCCCTATCCCAATACTCCCTGGCCATTATGCCCAGCTCTGCCATTTCGCTTGAAGTGGCGGAGATGAAACAGCAGTTGAGAATAGCGATTGGTAAAAGTTATGGCAGCGCCAATGCTGAGGCGCACATTTCTTTGGATGGCTTCGAGGCAGATGATGATGACTATCCATATATTTTGACTGAATATCAAAGAGTTGTTTCCGAACTGGATCCGTTTGATATTGAATTTTCGGGTTTTGGTGATTTTGATAAGGGAAATTATTCGGCTTTTTACATTAAGCCGACCGATGATTCTTCCAAAGCGATCAGAGAAAAAACCGCCGCTGTCATGTCAGCTTTCGACAAAAAAATCAAGAAGCAATACACAAAAAAATGGGCAGACGAATCTCAAAACCCGCATATGTCCATCGGGCGCAGGCTCACGCGTGAATGGATCGCGCTGGCTCAGTCGCTTTTCACAGAATATGAATCGAGCTTTCACTGTAATGCATTTGTGATCAGAAAATTCAACGAAAAGCGCCGGCAATATGAAGTAATTGACGTGCTTCCTTTGCTCGGTGAGTCTGCCCCGTTGATCCAGCTAAACCTGTTTCAGCCTTAATTAATGATAAAAAACCGGCTGATAATAGTTGCAAAAAGGCATAATCGGTATATTCGTCGCTATTGATGATGGATGTTGGATAAATTCTTTTTGGGATGTTTCAAAGGTCAGTTGGCGGTGGATTAGTTTTTTCTTTGCTGTTTTGGATTCATATTTTGTGGTCGCAAGCGGGTTTCGCGCAAGGTAAGCCGTGGCTCAAAGATTATTCGCAGCACCGCGAGTTTGACGGCATTTACGTTGTCAAAAAAATCGAAATTCCCTGCCGCTCATATCAGACATTTCTGGTTGATAACAATGGCAACAAACTCACGCCGGCTTATCGCGACATCGGCGAGTTCTCAGGCGGATTAGCCGAATTCGTGCCTATGGAGCTGGATGAGGATAGCCTTGGCCGTCACGGCTTTATCAACAGAAAGGGAGAGGTCGTTATTCCACCGATTTATGTTTCAACTGACAAGTTTTTTGAGGGGAAAACGTGGGTGATTTATCGCGCCGGAAAGCAATATGGACTCTCCTATATCGACTTGACTGGGAAAGAAATATACAAAGTTCCGATTCAGTATTTTAAGAAGGATTTTCTGATTTCGACGGCAAAAGTCGACAAGCTCTGCAACCAGGATACTAGGGAGGATGTGCTGTGGTGGAAGGGACGCGATTATTTTATATTGAATTGGAATTTTAGCCCGTTCATTGAAAAAGAGGTCCGAAGCTCTAAATACATTTATCACTTTCTATTTCAGGGCAAATACGGGATTATCGACAAAGATATGATCCTGCGTGTGCCAGTCTCGCTAGACGATATTGACCCGACGTATGAATTCTCAGGCCAAGGCATGGAGCGCGTTAAATATGGCGACAAATTTGGCTTCATCAATGTTTTCACCGGTGTCCTGATCACTGATTTTTTATATTCAGACACGCGCAAACCGACTTCCGGCTTGTTTTGGGTTAAGAAAAACAACAAATGGGGCTGCATTGACAAGACAGGAAAGACCCGCATTGCTTTTCTTTATGACGAGGCAACTGGTTTCACTGGCGAAGACCGTTCAGCAGTGGCGATAAACGGAAAATTTGGTCACATTGACAAAAAAGGAAAGATTCGTACCCAGCTCAAATACGATTTTGCTTCGTACTATAACAACGGCATTTCAATGGTCCGCATTGGTGATAAATATGGTTACATTGACATTAACGACCATTATGTCATCGAACCCATCTATGACGAAGCGCTCCCATTTGACAAAGAAACAACCGTAGCCGAACGTCTGTGGGTCAGATTCGAACTGACCAGGCGCGGGGAAGAAAAGTTTATCGGATTTTCCTACAAGCTGAATGCCGTCTTTATTCTAATCGGCGTCGCATTGTTTATTTATGCAAATAGTTTGATTTTCAGGCGCATGCAACTGGCTCGTGCGAATCGCAAAAAATAAATGCATCGCTCAGTAAAAACATAATGGCCTTTGGTTGATTGATAAAAGCTTCTCAGTCCAACTAAGATCTGATTGTTAATCATCATTCGATGCAAGATTTAAGCGTTGGGCTAACCTCTTAACCCACCTTCAACCACCCAGTTATACTCATTCTGGGTTTGTTGGTAAGTAACACTTCATGTTCCAGTTCGCTGCTTTTGAAAAAGACGCTTTTGCCGTAGACCGGCGTTATATCCTGCTCGTAATCACCATTGTAAATGCGCAGCTCGCCGCCATTTCCTTCGGTCCATTCAGAGTTTAGATACATGATCATTGAATATTGTCGGCTCGAATTGTTGCGGAACTGATCGAAATGCCTCTTGTAAAAACTGCCCGGTTGATACAATGCATAATGAAATTCGTAACCCGTGATTCCCGTGTAACAAGTGCTGTTCAGGTGAGCAACGAATGCATCCATCAAGTCAAAAAAGTCATTTTCGTACGGATCATTGTGCTTGCGGTCGAGCCAGTATATGCTGTCGCTGCGATATAATTTGTTATGCACGACTTCCGTGTCGTTGCCAGTCCCTGCGGACAAAAGTTGTTTGTTCTCCAATAACGACACCAAATTGCTTTTCAGACCGGCGGCCAGCGGCGGGCTTAGGAAATCGTTTGCGATGCCGACTTTGCCTTCGATGTAGCTGTCGATGAGTTCATTAAAAGTGATTTGCGAGAAAGACATGTTAATTGACCTGGTAATTTCCGGTTTTCGTTTAAGTGTTTTATTTGACGCGATTGGGGCTCAATTATCGTCATACAGTTTCTGACAATTTTCGCAGAAATAACTCCTCCGTTTTGTTTTGCCCAAATATTCTTTATGAAACGGAATTAAGCACCGCGGACACATCTTTTTTGTATGCGCCAGCCAATGTTTTTTTAATGTAAACTCTTTTTTCCAATGCAAAAAATCGAAGCTGTAATTGCTCGTCTCGTCAACCATTTCCGCCAATTTCATTTCGGGCAAGCTGCCAACAATGCTAAGCGGGTGCACCTGAATGCGAAACAGGACTTCATTTTTAATAATGTTGCCGCTTCCTGCAAAAACATTCTGATCCAGCAGCGCGTCGCATGCCAGCATTTTTGGTGCACTTTTTAGCTTAGCTATCGCTTTTTCAGCGCTCCAAGATTCAGACATAATATCACCGCTCCAATCATAAATTTCATCCGCAGGCTGATCTAAAATGGCAACCGAGCAAGTATAAAAATTAATTTCCGCGTCGTCAAAAACCAAGGTCAGGCGCGGTGGAGTCTTCTTTCGCGCATTGATCAGGTAGGAGCCAAACAGCATGAAATGAATGCGCAACGTAAAGTCCTCGAAGCACACCAGAAAATGCTTACCCCACGATTTGAATGCAATCACTTCCTGGTCCGTCAAACGATCCTGGTCTATCTTGGAATTGCCTTCCACAAGTCGGATAACCCTATGTTCCAAATGCAGCGCGTCAATCGCTTCTCTTAAAATTACAATGGACGGTCCCTCAGGCATGGTGTCGTATTGGATAAAAATCTTTCGATCGTTTGGTTCCTCAACAATAATGCCAGTTGCAGCTGCGAACACGGGCACGCTTATTGCGTTCCAATTTTCATTAAATCATCAATAAACAAACGAACAATGAGACATTTCATGATCACAATTGCCTCTACTTCTCAGGAAAACATGCTAACATTCGAGCGCCACATTATCCAATCCGACACCTTTCCTGGCAAATCTTACATCAACAATGTGGTAAATAGGGGAGGAAACGATCAGCTCCTGGGTGAAGTAATTGCAATCTCAGAACTTTCGGAACAGGATGTTAAAGATTACGAGGGAAGAGAATGATCACGCGACACTTTGAGTAAGTCGGGCCTCGCCCTCACTTTTTAACGAAACCGACAAAAGCTATGGGAAAGGGTAAAGATCTTTTTGGGCATTACAATGATTTGGCAAAAGTAAAAGGACCGGAAAGCGAAGAAAGCAAATACGCGGGCGTTCTGTTTCAGGCACTTCTAATGGTTGGAGAGCGCCGTGTTTTTGAACTTTTGGAAGAGGCTGATGAAACCGGCAAAAAATTGAAGTTGGAAATGTCAGGCGATGTGAGCGGAAAGGGCGATTGTCCCAGCTGCATTGTGCTCGTTGACAAAGAGTAAAACGTAAATTTATTGAATAAAACGGCTTATGAGTGAGCGTGCATTTTCGTGGGAATTGTTTAACAAGGCGCCATTGGTGGGCATTATCCGCAACATTTCCCCGGACGACGTGAAAAAGATCCTGCCCATTTACCGCGAGGCCGGATTAACGACCATTGAAATCACAATGAACACGCCCGGCGCTGCCGAAATGATTCGGCTCGCTCTGGAAAATGAGGGTGAAGGCCTTAACATTGGTGCGGGAACTGTGTGTACAAAAGATGATCTGGAAGTTGCGCTTGAAGCTGGTGCTCAATTCATTGTCACGCCGATCATTAACAAAAAGGTGATTAAATCCTGCGTCAAAAAGAAGGTGCCCATTTTTCCCGGAGCATTTACACCGACGGAAATTTACAACGCCTGGACGCTCGGCGCGACGATGGTGAAAATTTATCCTGCAACATCACTCGGGCCAGAATATATCAAAGATCTGAAAGCCCCGATGAATCAGCTTAAACTGCTTCCGACAGGAGGCGTAGGACTGGAGAATATGACCGATTTTCTGAAAGCTGGTGCCAACGGGCTAGGCGTAGGAGGGCAATTATTTGACAAAAAACTGATTCAGGAACAAAACTGGGAAGGCCTGAAAGCACATTTTCAACAATTTCAAAGCAGGCTTGTTTTGTGACGTCAAGCAAACTCATCCAATGATTCATCTCCTTCGAACAAACTCCGAACATCCTGACTTTGGGGCTCTTATCAAATTATTGGATGCGTATTTGGCTGTCACAGACGGTGATGAGCATGCTTTTTACAATCAATATAACAAGATCGATAAGATCAAGCATGTGGTTTTGGCGTACGAAAATGATGTGCCGATTGGTTGTGGAGCAATCAAGGCTTTCGGGGAAGACGCCATGGAAGTGAAAAGAATGTTTGTTGCCGAGGCGGGCAGAAACAAGGGAATTGCTACGACATTATTAATGGAATTGGAAAGCTGGGCCACCGAACTGGGTTTTCAACGCTGTGTGCTGGAAACCGGCAAACGCCAATCCGAAGCCATCGCGCTTTATAAAAAGAATGGCTATCAAGTTACTGATAATTACGGGCAATATGTTGGTGTGGCGAATAGCGTTTGCTTCGCGAAAGTGATTGTCACTTAATGCCATCAAGCGATTCAATGGGGTCGCCTGTCTATCTGGGTCTTCCATGATACGCCATAGCATAACCCCCCACAACCAAATATTCGACGGAATGTTCGTTCAATAGTGTAATAAAATCTTCAAATCAGGTTCGAGCGTCATTCTCTCATAACTCTCTAAGACACAACGGTCTTATTTAGGCGCTGTTCGGCACCAATTTGTTGGTTAACAAGGAAGGTGACAGCAGCAAGTCTTTCCTTAGGTGTCCTTGCAGACCAATATTGCAAATCTTCGTGTGTTTGATTCGATTCTTTCAGCGTAGTTTGCCGGAAGGTCAATGCTATTTTTCTCTCCATAATTTTATCGTTATTTAAATAGAATTAAAAACAATAACACTTTAAAACAAATCAATCACCCATTCCCTTCAAACCACGCTACAATCTCGGGATACAAATCGGCTAGGACGTGGCCTTTTTTTCTGTTTTTGTATAACTTCACCAGGAATTGATCAAACTCGGCGAATTTTTGGAAGCCTCGGGAGTTTACCATCATGTTTTCGGTTTGGGCAATGAGTTCGGCTTGGTCTTTTTCTGGCGCGTAATCGACATAGCGGATGCAAACCAGGGCCCAGTTCATGTATTCGTTGAAGGAGGAAAATGCGTTGTTGTAGTATTTGGCGGGTTTTTCGAGGTTATTCCACTTTGCAATGTCGGTAAATGCTTTCGCAATTCTGGTCGCATATTCTGGTTTTTCACTTTCCGGATTGATAAATGCATGGTTGAGTTCCGTAAAAACAATGGAACCGTCGCGAACCAGCGAAGCCTCCTTTGACACGGATTTCGGCTCATCTTTTTTGTGAAAAGGAAAATTTACGTGCGCTTGCGCTTCCTTGAAACCGTCATATTCGAACCACGTTGCAGACTGATTGCTGTTTACCAAGGGCGAAAAAATGATTTTGAATGAATCGTATTTTGTTGAAGGGAAATTCTTTGTCAGCCATTTTTGCATCTCCGGCACGCCGATGGAATCTCGATAACTTGTAATCAAGCCATCATAAAGTGGCTTGTGTTGTTTATAAAAATCTGAAAATTTTGATTTTGTGGCAAACTGCTCCAAATCAGCGATATATGGTCTAAGATTATTGTTGTTTCCAAACCCAATCCGATCGTAAACCGGGCTTTGCTTAATTTTTCCATTTTCATATTCAAAAGCATAAGCATCCATTTTCATCGAATGATAGTTGTCCGGCTCTTTCAAGGCAGCATTTATTGCGCCGACAACCGACTCGCTTTTATATTTTTCAAACCAATTCAGCACCTCCGCATAATAGGGCTCACTTTTTCGGATCATTCCGTTTTCCGTATTGCCCTTGTCCGTCAATGCAAATACAACATTGATCAGCTCGTAAACGGGTGGGATTTCGACAAATGTCTTCCCAGCATGCGACTTTTTATAGTCGTCAGAAAATTGGGCGCGCGGAACGTCCAGAATGCTTTTGATCGCCGTTAATGCGCTGTCCTTGCCATTTAACAGAATAATAAATTCATAATAATCACCCGGTTTTACATCAAAACGGATCGAATCTTGGTCCGTAACAAAGGTCACCGGAGTGCCGTTTTTCGGAACTGCGACATCAAAAACGTCTGGCTTAATCGACGCGTCAATGTTCCAGGAAGATTTCCTGATCACCTTTCCGACATGGATATCAATAATTTTAACAGATGACCTGATCAGTGGAAGCTTTTGGGAGAAGGCCGCCGAAGCGCTGAAAATTAAACCGAATGCAAACAGGAAGCAGGTTCTTACGTGTATGCTCATGCGTTGGAGATATTTTTTAGTCTAAGCTAGTAAAAAAGTGGCATTCACCATTTCTATCTTTATTTTAGGTAAATATTTTTATCGCTCCAATGCAAAGAAGAGATTTTGTAAAACTCGGCAGCGTGCTTGCTGCGGCTCCCTACGGCGCCTTTGTTGCACATGCGCAAAACGACCTTGCGCCGTCCGTTGACTTCCTGAACGACGGCTTACTGCTGTCTCCAAAAGAATATGCAGCGTTACTGATGAAGCTTGCCGACGAAGGAAAAGTGAAGCCCGATTTTTATTCCAATGGTGGCGTCGTTGAGGAATTGGAACACAAATTCGCACAGTTGCTTGGTAAGGAGTCTTCCGTTTTTATGCCAACCGGGACATTGGCTAATCATATGGCTATCAGGCGACTAACGGGCAACAACCAGCGCGTTATCGTACAAGAGCAAAGTCATATTTATAATGATACGGGTGATGCTGCGCAAGTTCTGAGTGGGCTTAATCTCATTCCGTTAGGGCTCAATTCGGTTGGTTTTAGCATTGCAGAAGTGGAGCAGGTTCTGGCTAAAACGAAGGGTGGGAGAGTGGAGGCGCATATTGGTGCAATGTCCATTGAAACGCCTGTGCGTCGCCAGCAGGATCGGATCATTCCTTTTGATAAATTACAAGCGATGACCGATTTTGCGAAAACCAACGACATTAAAACGCATCTCGATGGAGCGCGGCTCTTTGTGCAATCTGTTCATGAAAATGTGGAGCCTAAGCGTTACGGAGCACTTTTCGACACCGTTTTTACTTCGATGTGGAAATGCTTCAATGCAAGTTCGGGCGCTATTTTAGCTGGTGATAAGGCATTTACGGAAAAACTATTTCACGAAAGACGAATGTTCGGCGGCGGTTTGCCTGCGTCTTGGGCATTTGCTGCGGTGGCTTTGCATTATGCAGATGGTTTTATAGACGAATACAAAACGGCTTGGGCTAATGCTGAGAAGTTTTTCGCATCGATCGAAGAGAGCGAGAAATGCAAAATTGTAAAGTTGGAAAATGGCTCACACAATGTCCAATTGGATGTTTTAGGAACGAATTTGACCAAATTCAAAGAGTCTCTGGCGAAAAGAAGCGTTCAGCTAACCAATCCCAATGCCACAGGTTTCATGCTAAAAGTTAACCCTTCGATCAACCGGATCAAGCCCGCAAACCTGGCCGACTCTTTTGTGGAATCAATGAAGGAAGCAGCCGTTTAAAAGCAGTTTTTAACCCAAAACCAGATCATTATGGAAAACATTTTCGAACCGGCAGTTACAGAAAAAGTCATTGATCGAATTAATAAGCTGACGCCGGAAATGCAGCCTGAATGGGGCAAAATGAATGTTTCGCAGATGATGGCGCATTGCAATGTCGCCTATGAAATGGCTTTTGAAAACAAACATCCGAAGCCCAATGCATTCATGCGATGGATCATTAAAATGACTGCCAAAAGCACGGTTTGCGGTGATAAGCCATACAAAAAAGGTCAGCAAACTGCTCCTGCATTCTTGATAAAGGATCAGCGTGATTTTGAAACTGAGAAAAACAGGCTCATTGGTTATTTGAACAAAACGGTGCAACTGGGCGAAAGCCATTTCGACCAGCGCGAGTCGCTTTCATTCGGCAAGTTGAGCAAGGCGGAGTGGAACACGATGTTTTACAAACATTTGAACCATCATTTGACACAATTCGGGGTTTAAGTTTGCAGCCTCTAATAAGTGAAATCCAGTGTGTAGGAAGTATATGCAGGGTTCTTGGATTCAACAGTGACTTTGCTCGGATAACCGTTGGCAGCATATTCATACTTGTAATCGACCGAATACAGCGGACCGCTTGCACCCAAAATAGTCTCTTTCACAATGTTATTCGGACTCAATGAATGCGTGGCCATTTGCCCGTTCCGGTCCAACCCAAGCTTGAAAAAAGGGTTCGGATGATTGTCATAAACATACTCAACCCGATTCGAAATGTCGGGCTGTGGTGCAAATTTAATCCAGCTTTTGGCAACATTATGCTGCTCATTTCTTATATAAGTGATCGTAAAATCATTCGCCGTGTTGGTCTTTTCAGTAAAATCCTGACGGGTTACAAAGCCTTGTTTATCAATGGCATAGGTTCTGTAAAAGATTTCTAAAAAAACCTGATTTTCTTCGGTTATTTCGCGGAGAGAGTCATTGACGGGCGGATTAAAACTGATTGAATAAGCTGGCTTGAAAATATCCGACACAGATTGTGATTCGCCGTTCCAATCCGCCGAGCTAACCTCGTAAGATTCTGTAATGCCTCCTTTTCTCACAAAGCTGCCGCTTTCGTAATGAACCGGAACATCGAAAAGTAGAAATTTCTTTTGTTCAAGAAGTAAATCGCCTTCGTAAACGTATTCTGCAAACATTTTTCCATTATACAGCAGCTTTTTCAATTTTACATCAACAGTAGGCGAACCGAACGGAGCCTGATGTTTGGCCAAAACCGCCGGGTCTGGATATGGAATTGGTTCGTTTTTATCCTTATCGCACGAGGCTAACGCAAAAAGAAAAATGATCGGCAAAAGTTTTTTCACAGGAAATGAGGTTAGTTGCATTCCCTGAGAAAAGTCTGCTTTTCGATATTATACTAATCACTTGAATGCCTGCGCGTAATCCATCGCAAATTGATCAAAGGAGCGCGGCGCTTCTCCCGTCAAATCACGGAAGTCGTTCGCGACAGTTGCAGCTTCACCTCTTGCGTAATGTGCGTAATCTTCGACCAAGCCCTCAGCCTGCCAGACCGGGAAACCAATGGCAATCAACATGTCCATCAGCGCTTGCGGTGGATTTGCGGCCGAAACGACATTGCGCTGCTGCTGCTCAGCAAGTTCCGATGAGTTGGTTAACAAAAATGCGCGCTCAATGCCAGCAAGAGCTGAAATAATTGTAGCAGGATCATTAAAATCTGCTACGACAAGTTCTGCACCAGGAAGTTTGGCAATTTCTTTCCCGCTGTCAGGCGAGCGGACGAGTGCGCGAAAAGGAATGTTTCTCGAGGAAAGTAAGGCGGTAAGTTCCTTGCCAATATTTCCTGTTGCGCCAGTGATGAGAATTTTGGGTGATGCGAATGCTGACATGACTGAAATTTATTTTGTTATGATTGAATTACATGACAAAACTAGCGCATACGTTTTCCTGAAAATTGTAAGAAAACGAAAGCCTGCACGTGTTCTGGTCATGTGCAGGCTTTCGTTTTTCCAAATAATTATGGAATGCTGTTATTTTCGTTGCTGGGATAAAAATGTGATCAGCGAAGCAAATTCCTCATAAGAAAGCTCGTTAGCAAGTCCCGGAGGCATCATTGACGATTCCATTTCTTTGCGAGAGATGATATCAGACGTTTTAACTGTCGTCACTTGTCCGGTGATGTCGCGGATGACAAGTTTTTCGGCGGATTCTTCTGACACAAAACCCATGTAAGTTTTGTCGCCTTTCGCGGTGATCAGCACGGATGCAAATCCCTGAGAAATAGATGCATTGGGTTTCAAAACGGATTCTGCGATTTGTTCGCGGTTCATAATGGAGCCAATTTGACCCATAAACGGTCCTTTCATCACTTCACCTTTGTTCAGACTATGGCAGGCAACGCAACCCTGTTTTGTGAAAAGCTGTTTTCCCAAAGCCGGATTCCCCTCAATCTTCGCAATTGCCAGCATTACATCTTCAATTGAAGACTCGCCGACTTGTCCTTTTTTGTTGCGGATTTTGTTCAAATCAACTTTGACTTCCTCTTTGGCTGCAATCACTTCTTCACCCCCAAACTCGGTGATTCCCATGCGAAGGCGTTCATTCAAATCAGCGTAAAACTGCTTTCCATTATCGTCCGCTTTGCTCCATTGCTGCATCAGGAAGTCCCTGATCGCATCTGATGACTCCCATGAAACAGCCTTGTAATAAGGCCCATGCGTATCCGGGCGGGTGCTCCACCACCACGATCCGTCATAAGGCGCCTCTTTTTTATAAAGTCGCGAAAGCGTGGTTAGAATTTGGTTTTTGGTTGCATCATCTTTGGCATTTCCGTAAGCTGCAATCAAGCCCGACACGGCCTTCGGATCGTGCATATAACGCAATGCCCAAAGTGCAAGTGTTGAATGCTCAGTGCCTATTGCTTTCACCGAAGCATCTACGGCGTTGAGCGCAACCAGTGCCCGAACGGCAACATGCGGAAGGATTATAGGTGAATTTGGCGTCGCATGCGGCCCTTCTGTCCCTTTGGCAGGCGACACAAATGATGCCGGAACTTTCACCTTCAACAATGCCTCCGCAACTTCCGGTCGACCGAGGCGTCCCAAACCAACAGTCGCAGCAAGCTGCACACGCGGCGTTCCATCCTGCAAACCTTTCAAAAATGGCTCCGTAGGAACATTGGAGTTGTTTTTGATGCGGTCAGCCAATGCGCGCAGGGCAAATTCTCTTACATCGTTATCCTCTGTTAGCTTAACAAGATTATCATTCCCCGAAGCGCCAGCAGCCTGTGCATACGTGTAAATTCCCGCAACGCGTGCGTAAAGCGCAAGTTGCTTGTTTTCTGCAAGTTTCCACGTTGCTTTGGTAACGTCACTCGCTTTGCGGGTCAGCAATTCCTGCTGTGCAGCCAGACGTTGCACGGCGCTTGCATTGGTTAGCAGCGCAGTCAGGTCTTTGATGGACGACTTTTTGAGGTCAACAAACGGTTTGTATTTCCAGGTTTTTGGCACAGCACGAACTACAAAACCTTTGCCTGGATTACCGGAGTAACCCGCTCCATCCCAGGCAGATAAGTAAACGCTTCCCGATGCGTCAATGTCAATGTCGGTAATTTGGGCCAGTTTGATAAATTCCTCTTCTTTCTGCGTGAAAGTCGGGCCGTCAGGCGTAACGCGGTGAATGTAAAGCTGGTTTCTGCCCCAGTCTGCCATCATGGGCACCTGGTTGTATTTTGCAGGCCAATTAGGATCGTCCATGAACAATGATCCGGTTCCAGAGCCGCCGCCCACATCGACCAATGCAGGGATAATTTCTTCTGTAAAATGTTGGAAAAGAACAGGATATCCATATTCACCCGATTGGATCTGATTGCTAAAACGAATGTTCCAGCCACCGCCGTCATTGGTGTTGTCTCTTGTGAAAACATTCATGTAAGGGTCAATTGCCACATCATATATGTTACGCATGCCGTGTGTGAAAACCTCCATTTCAGTGCCGTCAGGCCTTACACGCACAATTCCGCCTCCAAGTTGCGTAAGCTTTTTACCCGACCTGTCAACGGCGTCATGAAAACCAAAGTCACCAACCGCAATATAGATCCAGCCGTCAATTCCCATCCTGATCCCGTTTGTTGAATGGTCCGTTCCGCGACTTTGCAGGAACTTGGGAGAGCTGATGTTTTGAATCAAAGGCGAAGGACCGCCATCGGCCACGCCATCCTGATTTTTATCTTCAAAAACCACAAGGTCCATGCCGGACGCCTTTTGTGTTTCTTTGGAAAAAGTGGTGTGTAACACAAAAACACGATCTCCCATTGCAATAATGCCACGCGGGTTATCGACCTCTGCGAATGTGGTGTGCTTATCGACTTTGCCATCATGGTTGGAGTCAACCAATCGCACAATGCGCCCTTTTCCGGGCGTTTTGCCTAATGATCCAATCATATCGACACCCACAAAAACTTCCCCGCTCGCGGCCACGGCAAGGCAGGCGGGACTCGGCGTTAGGTCTGACCCTGCGAAATGGGTAACATTAAGTTCGGCTGGCCAGCTGGCGGCATTAGGCAGCGAATCCGCCTTTACGAGGCTGGAGGCACTTTTTAGAGGTTGAGAACGGTCGTTAACTGCGTTATTCCAATAAAGAATCAGAAATGCAGTTACAAGACTAAATGTAATTTTTAACATAAGTATATTTCAGGAAAACACTCCACCTGTTGTCAGAATGGAAAAAATGGACGAAACTCAACTTATAAAAATAGGATTACTCGCATTACTACTCAAAAAATCAACGATTCATTTGGAATGGCCTATTTGGCGCGATAGCGGGAGAATTTCATAAAAAGGTCAGGCAGTGCCTCGTGCTGCCCGTGCAGGACTGTGAAATAAAAATATCGCTCAATGTTCAGGCCGTCCACATCCACGATGCGACATTCTCTGCTTTGCAATTCTTTCAAAACGGCGTGCACGGAAAGGAATGCCATTGAATCGGAATGAAGCATGTATAATTTCATACTTTCGCTGCTGCCAAGCTGCATTTCATTATTGAGCTCGCCAATGTTAATGCCGATGGTTTTCAGCGCATGCGCAATCACTTCAAGCGTTCCCGAGCCTGGTTCGCGCATAAGGAGCGGAATTTCCTTTAATTTTTCAGCCGAAACTGTTCCTGTTGAGGCAGTGAGATTTTTGCTGCTCGCCACCAGAACGATCTCATCTTTCAAAAATTCAATGTATTTGATGGCTGCGTTTTTGGACAAACCTTCAATCACTCCGAGATCAATCTCCCTGTTTTGAAGCGCTTGCTCGATTTCTTCGGTGTTGGCAATGGTAAGCGTGACCTGCACATTGCGAAACTTTTTATGAAATTCGGCGAGGATAGGAGGGAGAATATACTGAGCCGCCGTCGTGCTCGCCCCCAAGCGCAGTTTTCCGCCCTGCCGCTGCGCTAAGTTGTTGATTTCGAACTCAATGTTGCGGTAAATTTCGAAGATCTGTTCGCTGTGATGCAAAAGGATTTCGCCAGCCTGGGTCAATTTTACACGCGAGCCGTTTCGTTCAAAGAGCTTTGTATTGAGCTGATTTTCAAGCTCATGAATGTGTTTTGTTACGGCAGGTTGCGTAATGTAAAGCTCCGCTGCTGCTCTTGTAAAGTTGAGCCGCCGGGCAACCGTGTTGAAAACCTGCAAACGAAAATCAAAGACCATAGGCGCAAGTTCGTTGTTAAAAATGCAAATTTCAAAATGAGACGTCCGGGACTGCCAATAAATCGTCCGTCCCTGGACGAACGCGTTCGAATGCGAACAGATATTGGTTTGGGAAAATGCTATTGCAGTGCCGTGAGGCACATTTTGACAATTGGCAAGGCATTTGTTCTGTCGGGGTCTAACCCCAGCTGATATGATCAAAAATTACTTCAAAATTGCCGTGCGGAACATCTGGAAAAACAAGGTTTTTTCCATCGTTAACCTGACCGGCCTCGTAATCGGGATCACTGCTTGTCTGATGATCCTGCAATATGTCAGTTTTGAGCTAAGCTTTGATAAGTTCCACAAAGATTTTGACCGCATTTACCGGATAACCAACGATCGTTTTCAGCAGGGGAAGCTAGGGCAGCACGGCACCATCACTTACCCGACAATTGGGCCGACAATGGCCAAAGATTTTCAGGAAGTGGAGGCTTACACGACCGTCACAAATGCCGGAACCTTCAAATTACAGCGTAATAAGCAGATTTTTCAAGAGCAAGGTCTTTACGCAGACAATCAATTCCTCTCCTTTTTTACATTTCCCCTTCTGGTTGGCGAGGCAAAAAGTGCATTGTTAAGGCCATACTCGATTGTGCTTTCAGAAAGCAATGCAAAGCAGATTTTTGGAGCGAATCACAACGATTACGCCAGCCTGATCGGAAAATCGCTTCTTATAGATCTGGACACGCAGCCATATCAGATAACCGGGATTATGAAAGATTTCCCGGCGACGTCGCATTTGCAATTCGGCGCGCTGATGTCATACGAAACGCTTGTCACCACCTGGGGCGACTGGGTTAAGACGAGTTGGGAAAGTTCGGATATGTGGCATTATGTCAAATTGAATAACGGAGTGAATGCTGCAAATCTGGAACAAAAGTTTCCTGCATTCAGCCAGCGCTATTTCCAGGGCAACAAAGTGTCGGGAAGTGTGGAGAAGTTCTATCTGCAACCATTGTCCAAAGCGCACCTTTTTTCTGACTATGAATACGAAATCGGGAATGTGAACAATGGCAAGGCGGTGTGGACGATGCTGATCATTGCCGCCTTTATCCTCATCATTGCCTGGGTCAATTATATCAATTTGTCAACTGCGCGGTCGATGGAACGCGCCAAGGAAGTCGGTGTGAGGAAAGTGGCGGGGGCTACATCGGGGCAGCTGATCTGGCAATTCCTTTCAGAATCTGTGTTGCTTAATGCTGTGGCAATGTTACTTGCGCTTTGCTTGGCTGTCCTTTTGCAACCGACTTTGAATCAATTGGTTGAGAAGCCTTTGTCCTTGTCATTGCTGACTGGAAGCGGTTATGGAGGCACTTGGATGGCGTTAGCATTGGGATTTGTGTTTGTTGCGGGAACATTGCTTTCCGGCTTTTATCCCGCTTTTGCGTTGTCAGCTTTTCAGGCGATCAGTGTTTTGAAGGGCAGTTTCAGACGGTCTGCAAAAGGCGTTTGGGTGCGTCAGTCGCTTGTTGTGTTTCAATATACGGCTTCCGTTGTGCTGATCGTGGGCACATTGATCGTATTTCGTCAGCTCGAATTCATGCGCAAGCAAAATCTCGGCTTCAACATGGAGAAAGTGCTGGTCATTCCCGGCGCCAATCTTACCCGATTTGACTCAACGGCCATTGACAGAATCAATGCTTTTAAGTCGGAATTGAAAAGATATCCTGCAATTCAAGCCGCAACTGCATCCATAAGTCTGTTTGGGGACCGGTTATCTAGGACTCCCAATGTGAAAATAGTTGGTGGTGATCAAAGCAAAGGCGTTACGCTGAACCGGATGGATGTGGATCTGGATTTTTTCGAAACTTACCAGATTGACCTTGCCGCCGGGCGCAATTTCATTCCCACGGATTCTGACCCGGACGGTCGCAAAGTGACGAACGCAATGATCAATTTGTCTGCTGCAAAGTTGCTTGGCTTTCCTGATGCCGCATCGGCTGTCGGCAAAAAGGTGCTGCTTTTCAATCGGGAGTGGGATATTGTGGGTGTTGTTAAGGATTTCCACCAGCAATCATTGAAGCACGCGATTGAACCAATTGTGTTCAGGCCCTATTACACCAATGGCGGTTATTTTTCCTTCAAAATCGCGACTACGGATCTGGAAAAAACCATTGATTTGGTTGAGGCTAAATACAAAGAATTTTACCCAGGAAACGACTTCTCCTATTTCTTTATGGATGAACAGTTTAATCGTCAATATAAGGATGACAGAACGTTTGGTAAGATCACCAGTTTCTTCTCGCTGCTGGCAGTGCTCATTGCTTCATTGGGCATATTCGGCCTTTCTTCTTACACTATTTCGCAGCGGACAAAGGAAATTGGCGTGCGTAAAGTGCTGGGAGCCAATGTTTCCAGCATTGTGTCCTTATTATCCATCGATTTCCTGAAATTAGTGATCGTTGCCATTGTCATCGGCTCGCCCATTGCCTGGTTTGGTGTTACACATTGGCTGGATGACTTTGCTTATAAAATTGAAATCGAATGGTGGATGTTTGTCCTTGCCGCACTCATCGCCATAACAATCGCCGTTTTAACAGTCAGTTCCCAGGCGATAAAAGCTGCATTGATGAACCCGGCAAAGTCGCTGAAATCGGAATAGGGCTTACATGCCCGTGTTAACATCTTATTGCGATTCGGATATTAATATTCCTTAAAAACATCTCTACCCAAGTGACCGAAGTCAAAAGTGGTCGTATAGTCTGTAAACTTAAAAACTATAATGACTATGAGTAGATCGAAGACGATTCAGGTTGAGAATTTTAAAATTGTGTTGTTGTCTCAGAATGAGGAAGAGTACATTTCCCTTACTGACATGGCGCGTTACAGGGATTCGGAAAGGACGAATTACATTATTCAAAACTGGATGCGAACACGTAATGCTATCGAGTTCGTTGGACTTTGGGAAATGCTAAACAACCCGATTTTTAAAAGCATTGAATTCGATGCTTTTAAAAATGAGGCAGGGAGCAACAGCTTCGCTTTAACACCCCAGAAATGGGTAGAAGCGACGAATGCAATTGGAATTATCTCCAAATCTGGCAGATATGGAGGCACTTTTGCTCATCGGGACATTGCTTTCGAATTCGCTAGCTGGATTAGTCCTTCCTTCAAACTCTATCTGATCAAAGAATTCCAGCGCTTGAAGGAAGATGAACATTCAAACCAGAAAATTGAATGGAGTGTGCAGCGAACATTGGCGAAGGTGAACTATCAGATTCATGCTGATGCGATCAAGGAAAATTTGATCCCCAAAACATTAAGTAAAAAGGAAATTGGTTTCGTTTATGCCAGCGAAGCGGATTTACTGAACATGGCATTGTTTGGCACCACGGCGAGGCAATGGAAGGAGTCGAACCCAGGTGAGTCAGGCAATATCCGCGACAGTGCTACATTAGAGCAGCTCGTCGTTTTGTCAAATCTTGAAAGCATCAATGCACTGCTAATTCACCAGGGACTGCCTCAGCATGAGCGCCTTTTGCAACTTAATTTGGTTGCGATTTCTCAAATGAAATCATTGATCAACAACACGCAGCTTAAAAAAATGAAAGAGCCAATCGCATAGCGTGGGCAAAAAAATGCCGCTGATTTGAACCAGCGGCATTTTTTTTAAGGTCTGCTCCTTCTTTTTGTTGTGTCCGGCATGATTGAGCCTCCGGTTCGGATGGTCTTTTTCTTGCGTTTAACTGTGTAGGAACCTGTTGTGTCTGCGTCCGGGCGACCTGTGCTGCTTCTCCCGTCAATGGTGCCATTGGTGCTGACATTGCCATTATCATTCAAAATCGGCCCGCTCTCGGCATTCGTCGAATCTTTTAAAATGGCTGTGACGTCGGACGAATCCGTAGATGTTTTCATCCGGGATGATTTCTTTTGATAAGCCCGTTCCGACTTCTTAGATGTCCCTTTGCTGTCTTGCGATTGGGCAAATGTGAGCGCAGGGACTGTAATGAACATTGAAATTAAGAATATTTTCAGCGTTTTCATGTCTTGATATGGTTTTTGAAATTCACTCTTCCGTTGGTAAATAAGTCGTGTTAAAATACTGTTCCAGCGGACATAATTGTTAAATTGGATTATCAATCATCACTTTCATCATTCAAACAAACTTCATCATGCCTCATCAAGGACCATTGTACACTTACCGCAACGGAAAAAAAGTTGCGCTCTGCAAAAAAGACAATCAGTTCGTTGCCCGCAATTCTGCCGAAAGCATTGCGAACCTGGGAG
This sequence comes from Dyadobacter sp. CY326, assembly GCF_021390515.1. GTDB lineage: Bacteria > Bacteroidota > Bacteroidia > Cytophagales > Spirosomataceae > Dyadobacter. The sequence goes on along the minus strand of NZ_JAJUXI010000005.1, from coordinate 411,847 downwards.
TTGACAAAATCGAACAGGTTTCTCCTTCCGCATATCGCGCGACGGTTTCGCCAGACAAACTGGACCAATTGATGGTGGAAAGCCGCGAGCTTGCGCCTACGCATCACGCTTACGAGGTTGAGGATACGAATCAGGAGTTCCTGATCACCGACCGCATCATGGTGACATTTAAAGACAAACCGACGGCCGATGCGCTCTCGGCGTTCATCGCCCGTTATGCGCTCGTGATCAAAAACCGTTACAGCGATGTGGACTTCCTTTTTCAGCTTACCAATCAGTCAGGAATGAATCCTGTTAAAATGATTGTAAAAATCAACGAAGAAGAACATTCCGTTCAAATTGCAGAACATGATCTGATCCAGCGTGTTACCAAATATCTAACATTGCCTGTCGACACTTCTTACGACTTGCAATGGCATTTGCACAAACACACGCCAGCCGCCGAGGACTTTGATTCGCGCAGTTCGAGCCGATGCGAGGAAGCGTGGCAGCTTCTGGATAATTTCGGCAGTGCGGACGTGGTTATCGGATTATCCGATGATGGCTGCAAGCTGGATCATGACGATTTTGATTCCATGGGCAAGTTTGCAGGATGGGGTTATTTTGTCAAAGATGCATTGATCAAACAAACCGATATTGGCGCTGACCCTGCCGGAATGTATGCTTCCGGAAATAACCACGGCACTTCCTGCGCGGGTGTGATCGCAGGTGAAGTGGATGGCACGCTCACGGTCGGCGCCGCACCGGCATGCAGACTTTTGCCCATTAAATGGGAATCTTCGGACGGTGGCGGACTTTATATTGATGACAACAAAATGATGCTTACGCTGCAATACATTGCGGACAAAGTGGATGTTTTTTCCAATTCTTGGGGAAGTTCGCCGGAGATGACGTTCAGCCAGCAGGTTGTTAACCGGATCAAATCGCTGGCGTTGACAGGAGGTCGGCGCGGAAAGGGAATTGTGTTCTTATGGGCTTCCGGCAATGAAAATTGTCCCATTCAATATGCAAGCGCGCAAGACATTCCATTTGATCACGGCGTTCGGATGCAAGGCAATTCGCTGGTTTGGGTAGGCGTGCAGAAGAGTAAAGTTTTTACGCATAACCTGGTTGACGTTCCGGGAGTGATGCACATTGCAGCCCTTGCAAGCACGGCTCAACGAAGCCATTACTCAAACTACGGCCCCGGCATATCGCTAACTGCTCCAACAAACAATGTTCACACTTATTACAGATTAGCGGTTGAGGGCAAAGGCATCGTTACCACAACTGGCGACAACATTACGGCGATCACTGAAGACTTTGGCGGCACATCGAGCGCCACGCCGCTGACGGCCGGCATTGCAGGATTGGTAATTTCGGCAAATCCTGATCTCACAGCGCTCGAAGTGATTTCTGTGCTGCAAAAAACCGCTTCGAAAGACTTGAACGAAACGCCTTATCCTAAAACGCCGCCTGCCAATTTTGATAACGACACTTCGTGGGACGTTTCGCCCGTTTTTTCCTCCGACTTCCAAAACAATGGACATGCGGATGGATCTTGGAGCCCATGGTTTGGCTTTGGCCGCGTGGATGCATTCGAGGCGGTTAAGCGCGCTTTGGAGATAAGACTGGGCGGTGGTGGCGGAAGTATGGCTTCCGTCAAAATTCGCTCGGCGATTGTAAATCCGGCTGGTAAGGATGAGGAACAGGAAAAAGTGACCCTGGAAAATCAAAGCCATGTGCCGGTTTCTATCGACGGCTGGGCGCTAGTGGATAAGCATAACAGAACGCAGATTTTGAGCGGCTCAATTCCGCCAGCGTCCAGTATGAGCATTGATCTGAAAACAAATAAAATAATTCTTGCCAACTCCGGGGGCACCATTATCCTCAAAGATGTGGCTGGAAATCAGGTTCACAGGGTTGCATACACGGGTTCGCAGGCCAAAACCGGGATGGAAGTTGTTTTCTGAAAAATCCCTATATTGACGGCCTCCAATCAGAAAGTAATGCAATGACAGGTCAAAAGCCGCACCTTAGAACCGTAGATGTTACCCGATATGTCACTCCTTTGCGTGAGGGTGGCTCACTTCCGGCCATCGCAGAAGCGGACGACGACTTTCTGTATGTGCTGAAATTTCGCGGGGCAGGGCAGGGGACAAAGGCGCTTATTGCCGAGCTGATCGGGGGAGAAATCGCCCGACTGCTTGGCTTTAAAATGCCTGAGATTGTGTTTGCTAACCTTGACGAAGCATTTGGCCGCACAGAACCGGATGAAGAAATTCAGGATCTGCTCAGGGCAAGCACAGGGCTGAATCTGGCTGTTCATTATTTATCCGGGGCTATTACATTTGATCCGGTTGTAACGACAGTTGATGCAAAGCTGGCCTCTTCAATTGTGTGGCTGGACAGCCTGATCACCAATGTGGATCGCACAGCCCGGAACACCAATATGCTCATGTGGCACAAAGAGTTGTGGCTGATCGATCATGGCGCTGCGTTGTATTTTCATCATTCATGGGATAACTGGAAAGAGCAGGCTAAAAGGCCATTTGCACAGGTAAAAGACCATGTGTTGCTTCGCTATGCTTCTCAAATTGAAGCGATTGACAACGAATTTAAAGCGATTTTAAACATTGATCAGATCCAAGGCATTGTGTCGTTAATCCCGGATGACTGGCTGTTGCGCGATGCGCCATTTAATTCAGCAGATGAGCACCGGCAGGCTTATGTGGAATTTTTATCGTCGCGGCTTTCCGTGTCGAATGTTTTTGTAAAAGGAGCCAATGATGCAAGAGCAGCACTTATTTGAGTACGCCGTAATCCGCGTCGTACCCAGGGTGGAGCGTGAAGAGTTTGTCAATGTCGGCATCATTGTATTTTGCACCTCCAAACGCTTTCTTGAAGTTGTTTTTGAGTTAAATGCATCGCGTCTGCGGGCGCTGTCTCCCGACCTCGACTTGGATGAAGTTGCAGCTTATTTGCAGGCTCTCAAACATATTTGCGAAGGCAAAAAAGAAGGCGGCACAATTGCTGGATTGCCTGCCGCCTCACGTTTTCGCTGGCTTACTGCCACGCGTAGCACCATTGTGCAGGCGTCCAAAGTGCATCCGGGACTTTGCCTGGACCCGAAACAAACTTTGGATAAATTGTTTGAACAGCTCGTCAAACAATAGCCTTGCGAAGATTCAGCTGCTGTTGCACTTCTTCTCTTTTTCGCCTGGAAACTTCCACCTGTGTCCCGTCTGAAAGCAGCACATATTGATTATTGTGTGTGACTTGCTTGATAAAGACCGAGTTAACCAGATGGGATTTGTGTGTGCGGATAAAATTGAATTCCCCAAGCATGTCATCATAATGCTTCAAGGTTTTGCTGGAAACGAACGGCCTTTTTCCTACAAGATGAATCGAAGTGTAATTCTTGTCTGCCTCCAAACGCATGATCTCGTCCAATGTGAAAAAAAACACGCCTTCACTGGAAGGAACGGCGAGCCTAAAATCCTTAATGTCCTTTTTCTGAACATTTTGTATCAAATTGTCGTAAAGCTGATGCTTCGGCTCTTTTCCCTTCCGCTCTTTCAACTTTTCTTTAACCTTGTCCACAGCTTTGTCCAAATGACGTTGAATCGCAGCGGCCAATTCGTCGGGGTCCACGGGTTTCAGCAAATAATCGAGTGCGCTGAAACGGATGGCCTGAATGGCATATTGATTATAAGCCGTCGTGAAAATGATATCGTATTCAGGATTTGTTCTTTCAATCAAAAATTCAAAACCATTTCGATAAGGCATTTCAACATCCAGAAAAACAATGTCGGCTTTGAAAATCTCAATCAGAGCCAGCGCGTCGTCAACTGAGTCTGCGTGCCGGATATCGATTTCTTCCTGCATTAAATTAACCAGATAGTGGTGGAGCACATTGCGCGCTTTTGGCTCGTCATCAATGATTAAAGCATTTATCATAAATTGTGGATGTAGTGGTTGAACGTCTGAGTTGGGTTTACTTTGATTTCATGAAGTATAATTAATCGATAAAAAGCAGAATGTGCGCATTGAAATATTTAAAGGCTGGCGACAATTATTTTAAGGTTAAACACAAAAAAGCCATATCATCGTTGCGATGATATGGCTCTATAACCTTCTTAAGATTTGTTATTTTGCGTCGACTGGCTTCTGCATTTCGTTCATGTTGTGCGCAACAACGGTGTCGGGCAAAACATTCGTTAGTCCCATTTGCAGCTTATTTTTCAAGCCAGAGATCACTTTATCTTTCCCCGACATCAATGCGTCATAACCGTCTTTGGCAACGCCGGCAGGATCAGCTTTCGAATCTTCATCCTGCACAGCACTACTGTCATTCATGTCGGCTTTGTTGAAGAAATCTGTGTCCGTAACGCCTGGTAATAAAGCTGTTACAGTGATTTCAGTTTCTTTCAGTTCTTCGCGCAGTGCTTCGGAAAAGGAGAGAATAAAGGCCTTGGTGCCATGATAAACCGCTTGCCAAGGACCCGGCGTTTTGCTTGCTATGGATGCCAGGTTCAAGATTTTACCCGAATTCCTGCTAACCATATCTTTCAAAAAATGTTTGGTAAGAATGACAACTGCCGAGACATTCAGCTCGATAATGTCCAGTTCGCGATCCAGTTCATTGTCTTTGAACAACCCGTAAACGCCCTGGCCAGCATCATTGACGAGCACGTCGATTTGAATTCCCTGGCTCGTCACTTCGTCGTAAACGGACTTGGCTTCTTCGCGATTAAACAAATCTCTGGCAATCGTAACGACCTCAATGCCATGCTGTCTGAACTCATGCGCTTTCACTTCCAGTTGCTGCTGATCGCGCGATAGGATGACCAGATTATACTGATCTTTGGCAAAAAGCAAGGCCAGTTCATAGCCTATGCCGCTTGTAGCGCCGGTTATCAGCGCGTACTTTCCGTTGTTAGTCATAATTTTTTCAGTTTGTTGATGAAGTGTAATTTTTTATAGCCAATCAAATGCACGCACGTATTTCAACACCACAATGGCCAGAGGTGGCAATGTCAATGGAAGCGAATGAACCTTGCTATGTTTCGGGATAGGGAAACTTTCCTGCTCTTCCAATTTCACAAGATTCGAACCACCGTATTTCAAGTCATCCGAATTAAATATTTCCTGGTAAAACCCTGGTTTGGAAACGCCTATTCTATAATTGTTTCTCACGACAGGCGTAAAGTTGCCAACAAAAATCAGGTCGTCCTGCTCGTTTTTCCCTTTGCGAACCCAGCTCATTACGCTATTAACACCATCCTGGTTGTCGATCCATTCAAAGCCTTCTGGAGAAAAATTGTTCTCATAAAGTGCCGGTTCGGATTGATAAAGCGCATTCAGGTCTTTAAGCAGCTTTTGGATTCCCGTGTGTGCCGGATTGAGGTTTTCATCCCAATCCAAACTAAAATCGTGACGCCATTCATGCCTTTGTGCAAATTCAGAACCCATGAAGAGCAGCTTAGCGCCCGGGTGCCCATACATGTAACCATACAAAAGCCGCAGGTTAGCAAACTGTTGCCAGGGATCGCCCGGCATTTTATCAATCATTGAATTTTTACCATAAACCACTTCATCATGCGAAAGCGGCAGGGTAAATTTCTCTGAAAATGCATAGTGCAAACTAAAAGCAAGCTGTCCCTGATGATGTGTGCGGTGAACTGGATCATTCTGAAAATAGGAGATTGTGTCGTGCATCCAGCCCATCATCCATTTCATGTCAAAACCCAAGCCGCCATTGCTTGTTGAATTGGTAACACCTGGCCAGGAAGTTGACTCTTCTGCGACGGTGAACACATCCGGAAAGTTGGTATGAACAGCATTGTTGAACTCCCTGATAAAATCAAGCGCTTCCAGATTTTCGCGACCGCCATATTGATTAGGAATCCACTCTCCCTCATTTCTCGAATAATCGAGATATAACATGGAAGCGACCGCATCCACACGCAAGGCATCAATGTGAAATTTGTCTAGCCAATAAATAGCATTAGAGATCAGAAATGCTTTTACCTCATTCCTGCCATAATTGAATATGAAGCTTTTCCAATCCGGGTGAAAACCCTTCTTTGGGTCCGCGTGCTCATATAAATGCGTTCCGTCGAAATATCCCAGGCCATGTTCATCAGTCGGGAAGTGAGATGGGACCCAATCCAGAATAACGCCAATGCCAGCATTGTGCAATGCGTCGATCAAAAACATAAAATCTTGAGGCGTTCCAAACCGGCTTGACGGCGCAAAATAACCCGTCAGCTGATAACCCCATGAGCCGTAAAACGGATGCTCCATGACCGGCATAAACTCCACGTGCGTGAAATTCATGTAATTCAAATATTCTGGCAACTCCGCTGCTAACTCGCGATATGTTAAGAAGCGCCCTTCTTCTTCATGCGCGCGCCGCCAGGAACCAATGTGCATTTCATAAACCGAAATCGGCTTCGTCAATGCATGCTGCGCCTTGCGTTTTTCCAGCCATGCGCTATCATTCCATTGATAGTCCAGGTCCCAGACAACCGTTGCGGTGTGTGGAGGCGTTTCCCAATGCGTTGCATACGGATCGCCTTTTTCCACTTCATAGCCGTTGTTGCTGCGCAGAAAATATTTGTAATATTCACCTTTACCAATGTTTGGAATAAAACCTTCCCATATGCCTGAATAATCCGAACGGCTGGTTAAGGGATGCGATTGCCGGTTCCAGCCATTGAAATTACCAACAACAGAAACTTCCTGTGCATTCGGCGCCCAAACGGCGAAATGCGTTCCCCGCACGCCGTCCCTTTCGATGATATGCGCGCCGAGCTTGTTGTATATATGATAATGTGTCCCGGATTTGAACAAGTCAATGTCAAATCCGGAAAACATAGGCAATGCGTCGCTACTTTGATCTGTCATGGTCGAAGTTTTAAACAGTTACGGGTTCGGCTCTGTTCATGATCGCTTTGATGCCATTTAATGGCACCATCACCCATGTTGGCCTGTTATTCACCTCGTAATTCAGTTCGTAAATTGCTTTTTGTAATAAAAATGTCTGCAAGAGAATTTCCAGATCCTCTTTTTTCTGCGGAATGATCGGGCTATCCTGAACGGTTTCCAGGTAAGCCTTCATGAAGAATCCACTCATATAGTGATACCATTGTTCAACAAATGGCAACAGCTTATTAATGTCTTCCGGACGGACCTGGTTATCGAGATACAAACTGCCGTAAGCGGCATAATGGAAAGAGCGCAACATTCCTGCAACGTCGCGAAGCGCAGAACGTTTCAGCCTTCTTTCGCTGTAACTGCGAGCCGGTTCGCCTTCGAAATCCAAAATGGTGAAGTCTTTACCGGTGAATAAAACCTGCCCCAGGTGATAATCGCCGTGAATACGGATTTTTGCCGTATCGATCTTGCGGCTATACACTTTTTTTAGTTCTGTCAGGATCTCCTCTTTCATACGCAGCACATCCTCCGCTTCCTGTTTGGTCTCGGGTGAAAGCTTTTTCATGTTCCTGTTCAGACTTTGGAATGCCACCCGAACGAGGGATTGCAACGAAGAGTAAACTGAGCGCTGATAGTGCAGCGAGAATTCTTCGGGTTTGAAATCGGGCAAGTGCGTGCCCGAGGCCAGCGCAATGTGCATTTCGGCTGTTCTTACTCCAAGCAGGGCAACTTGCTCGGCAACGTGAATATCGAGCAGTTCTTTCAGCGTATCCGGAATGTCCTCGTATCCAACCGGATTGATCAATGTGCCCCGAAGTTCTGTCGGCAGCTGAATCTCGCTGGTTGAGAGGATATTCTCGTTGAAATGATTTAGACGGTCGAGCATATTGGCCCACGCGTCCGTGGCACCCACAACCATTTCCTGCATCATGCCCAGCACCATGCTGTCCTTTTTATGTTTCCATTCTACTGCACCCACAAATGCAGGAATGTTTTTGAAATTGGCTTCATGCGTCAGGAAATGCGTGATTTCCATATCCGGGTTGATAGCGCGGTCAACTTTGCGGTAAAGTTTGAAGAAATACTTCCCGTCATAAGTTACCGACGTGTTGCTTTGCTCGCCCGAAAGCACTCTTGGCTTAACCTTATCAGTTTCCTGAATGTGTTTGGCCAGATCTTCGTTTCCAGTAAAATGAATTTCGCTGTTTTTGGCGGGCAGTTTCACACCTTCACTCATATTCGTGATAAGCGCCTGCTGCAATTCCAAGCCATAAATTGCATCAAACAAAACGCCTTCTTCTTCTCCGTCCACTTTAATGCGGCCGATCACAGCCTGCGGACAGTCTTCTTTCACACGGTTAGAGAAAATTTCTTTCCCAAATGCAACCGGAAGCTGATACATTTCAGGAAGATCGTCCTGATAAGATGCCTCCAAAAGCAGAATGTAAGCGGGCGGATTTGCGCCCATCGGAATGGTTGCGTGCGACGTGATTTTAATGCTGTCCAATCCCTTGCCCTTGCCGCCAAACCACCGCATTTTCATCAAATATTTTGGCAGGAAATTGTTTTCAAGATTTTCCAGAACGCGTGGGTCAAGCAAATCTTTCCAATCGGCCAGTTCCAGTAACGGCAGCTCCTCGTTCGTATCGATTTCCGGATGCGTTTTTTGCATTACAAAACTTTGGCACGCATAGGCTTCCAATGTGAAAAAGTAAGGCGTCGCATCCTTAACCGACGGGAATTTATTTTTACTATAAATCTCAACTGGCTGATAACCTTTAAATTGATCAAGATCCAACTCCACAGGCTGCGGGAAGCGCGAAAGATTCGCAATGACCAGCATTGTTTCGTCTTTGAATGTCCGCGTAAATGCTAGCACTTTGGAGTTTTCCGAATTCAGGAATTTGATGTCGCCGCGGCTGAACGCTTCATATTTTTTACGCGTGGCAATGGCCCTTTTCATCCACCATAGCAATGAAGAAGAGTTGCGCTCCTGCAATTCCACATTGACAGCCTCATAATGATACTGCGGGTCAAGGATCACAGGCAAATACAACCGCTGCGGGTTGGTTTGCGAAAATCCTGCATTCCGATCCGGGTTCCATTGCATAGGCGTACGAACGCCATCGCGGTCGCCCAAATAGAAATTATCACCCATCCCGATTTCGTCACCATAATAAATAATAGGCGTTCCCGGGAATGTGAAAAGCAGCGAGTTAAGCAGCTCGATTTTCTTGCGATTATTCTCCATCAACGGAGCCAGTCTATGCCTGATTCCAAGGTTAATGCGCGCTTTCGGGTCTTTTACATAAGCTTTATACATGTAATCACGCTCCTCATCTGTCACCATTTCAAGTGTAAGCTCATCATGGTTTCTCAGGAAAATCCCCCACTGGCAACTTTCAGGGATTTCGGGAGTTTGATCAAAAATGTCCGTGATTGGATAGCGGTCCTCCATTTGAAGCGACATAAACATCCGCGGCATGATCGGGAAATGGTAATTCATCTGACATTCGTCGCCGTCGCCAAAGTAAGCGGCCGAATCCTCTGGCCACATATTCGCTTCGGCAAGCAGCAATGTGCCTGGATAATGGTCATCGATGAATTTGCGCAGCTTTTTAAGATACTCATGCGTTTCCGGCAGGTTTTCGCAGTTTGTGCCGTCGCGTTCAAACAAGTAAGGAACGGCATCCAAACGGAAACCATCGACACCCATTTCACACCAGAATCCCAGGATTTTAAAAATTTCTTCCTGCACAAGCTCACTGTCGTAATTCAAGTCAGGCTGGTGATGGAAAAACCGATGCCAATAATATTGATCGGCTTCGCTGTCCCAGGTCCAGTTTGATTTTTCATAATCCTGGAAAATAATCCGTGCATCCTTGAATTGCTTCGGATCATCGGTCCATACATAGTAATCCCTTTCCGGTGATCCCTTGGGCGCTTTTCGTGCCCGCTGAAACCATGGATGCTGATCCGATGTGTGGTTGATAACAAGCTCGGTAATGACTTTCAAGCCGCGTTTGTGCGCTTCTTGCAGAAATGATTTAAACTCTTCAATGTCGCCATATGAAGGGTTAATACTGTAGTAATCAGCAATATCATAACCATCATCACGAAGCGGCGACGGGTAAAAAGGCAGCAGCCAGATGGCCGTTACGCCTAAGTCCTGCAAATAATCCAGTTGCTGCATTAAGCCCTGGAAATCGCCAATTCCATCCCCATTTCCGTCTTTAAAGGCCTTAATATGAAGCTCGTAGATAATCGCATCTTTATACCAATGCAAGTTTTTTTCGAGTATTCCCTTTTTATATTCCATGCTTAGTTCAATGAATAGGTTCTATGGTTAATATATGCGCCGGCATTTCATAAGGGTTGAGCTGAATGAAATTGTATTCTCCCTGCCAGTAATATTGTTCGCCGCTCAGCATGTCGCGCACCAAATAAGTTTGATCCGGAGCAATGCCAAACCGATGAATCGGAACCTTGATATGTGCACCCTGTGTGTTAAACACGTCCAGGTTGACGGAGATAATGAGCGCATTTTTAGTGGCCTCATCCTCCTTCACATAGCAAATGACCATCTCGTTGTTGGTGTCCGTGAAATCAATGTTCCAGGTCGATTGTAGTGCCGGATTATTGCGACGAATGCGGTTAACGCGGGTTATGATTTCCCTTGTGCGGCTGTAACGCTTCCAATCCCAATGCTTGATTTCGTATTTCTCATTATCCGTGTATTCCTCTTTGCCTGGATGTGGAATAGCAACGCCATATTCATAAACAGGACCGTAAAGGCCATAGTTGGAAGATAGCGTCGCGGCAAGAATGAAGCGCATAATATGCGCATTTTCGCCTCCCTCAGCAAGATGGTGCGGAAGAATGTCGGGCGTGTTGGGCCAAAAGTTCGGTCGAAAATAGTATTGCTGATCTGTTTTGGTCAGCTCGTTCATATATTTCTCAATTTCCCATTTGGTGTTCCGCCATGTGAAATACGTGTAGGATTGATTGAAACCGATTTTCGCAAGCCGTTCCATCACCCTCGGGCGTGTGAATGCTTCGGCAAGGAAAATGACTTCCGGATTGGTTTTTCTCACCTCGCCGATCATCCATTCCCAAAATGCAAATGCCTTCGTATGCGGATTATCAATTCTGAAAACACTTATGCCTTGTTCAATCCAAAAATCAATGACGCTCCTGAGTTCGTTCCAGAGGTTTTGCCAATCCTGTGTTTCAAAATCGAAAGGCAAAATATCTTCATAACGTTTCGGCGGGTTTTCAGCATATTGAACCGTTCCGTCGGGCCGCCATTTAAACCATTGGGGATGTTCTTTCACATAAGGGTGATCGGGAGCACATTGATAAGCAATGTCCATCGCAATTTCAATGTCCAGCTTTTTCGCCTCGTCGACCAGTTCGCGGAAATCTTCAAGCGTGCCCAGTTCCGGGTGTAAGGCCTTGTGTCCGCCAAGCCTGTTTCCGATGGCCCATGGAGAACCGGGATCGGTTTCTGATGGCGTAAGGGTGTTATTTTTCCCTTTTCTTTTCATTTCACCAATCGGGTGAACCGGTGGGAAATACAATGTGTCAAAACCCATTTTCGAAACCATCGCAAGCAATTGCGTCACGTCCTTGAATGTTCCATGGGTGTCGGGCAATGAAGATGCAGACCGGGGAAAGAGCTCATACCAGGCGCTAAACCCTGCTTTTTTTCTCTCAATTTCCAGCGTAAATGTCTGTTCAAAAACCGTGATGCGATCTGTAAAGCGTATTTTATCCATGGCATTGGCCAGTTCATCGCTCACAGCCAAACTCACTGCCGCTTCCGGATCATTTGCCGACTGAAACGAGTTAATCCATTTGGTGAATGCAGCCTGCTCTGTTTCACCTGCAAGCGGCGCGGCTTCCAATAAAAGCTCGGCTCCGATCCGGATCTCGACTGAAATGTCCTGATTGGCGTCAAATTTTTTGACCAATCCCTTTTTCCAAGTTGTAAAATGATCAATCCAGCCCGTGAACCGATATTGATAAACGCCGATTTTCGAAGGCTTCCATGATGCCTCCCATTGATCATTGATCACATATTGCATGGGGATTTCTTCCCATTCCGAATCGGACGCATGCTTGTAAATCACACTGGCGGCAACCACGTCGTGGCCGTCGCCGAAAATATCTGCTGTGAAGACGACGCTTTCGCCGATCGCTCTCCTTGCAGGAAACTTACCGCCTTCAATTTGCGGTGTAACATTAGAAATCACGACCCGATTTCTGCCTTCCTGAATTTGCATCGATCTGATTTTTAAATTTCAACTGATGAACGGCAACATAAGCAATCAAAACCATGCCTGCAGGCTATGGATTGTAAAGCAAAATCTCTGGTGATTGTTCGCTTTTACCGATTAACCGGTTTGTTTTGATCTCGCCAATAACGTAAATTTCAACCTATACAAAAAAGTATTTGCCCTCCAAGAATGCATGACGTTGGTATACTTTTGGATACATTTTCAAATAGTGAAATAAAAAGTTGAAATTGTTACATCAAATTGCTTTTAGTCTATTGCGTTATTTTACGAAGATTCACCCCGGCAATCCGATGGAGTTCATTATAATTGATGACAGCACATTCGATCTTTTCACACAGGAAAAGCTCCTCCTGAAAAGTGGCCTCGCGCGAACGGTCACTGCGTTTAATTCTGCACAAACTGCCATCGAATTTCTGCGAAAGCGCGTCAACACCCTTCCTGAGACGGTTATGCTGCTCGACATTCAAATGCCGGGCATCAATGGTTTTGAATTTGCGGACCGATATGCCGAGCTGCCTGACAGCCTGCGCAAGCGAATCAGGCTTTTTATGATCTCCTCCACCGTGGACATTGAAGACATTGAGCAGGTAAAATCAAATCCCAATGTGATCGAACTGCTTTCCAAACCACTCGAAATTCCTGTTTTGAGGGCGCTTTTGGGGCATTAGGTTTTGATTGGCCTGAATGGTTGGATCAGTGGCACAATATTTAAAGTGCACACAAAACATACCATTTGTGCTACATTATGAACAATCCAATCGCTACTTACCGAATACAATTTCATAAAGACTTTTCTTTCAAGGACTTCGAAAAAAGAATTCCTTACCTGCAAAAACTGGGCGTCAGCACCATTTATGCATCCCCGATTTTAGCTGCTTCACCGGGCAGCACGCACGGTTATGACGGCATTAGCCCTGAAATTATTAATCCTGAAATCGGCTCTGAGGAGCAGCTAAGAAGTCTGAGTGAGACTTTGAAAAAACACAATATTGGCTGGTTGCAGGACATTGTTCCCAATCACATGGCATTCCATTCTGACAATGGTTGGTTGATGGATGTTTTGGAAAAAGGGCAGCAGTCTCAATATGCTTCTTATTTCGACATTGCCTGGAATACCAAGCTTTTTCAGGGCAAATTAATGGTGCCTTTTTTAGGCGCAGAATTGGAAGAAGTGATTGCTAATCAGCAATTAAAGCTGGAATACACGGGCGATCGGCTGATGCTCGTTTACGAAGGAGCGGCTTTCCCTGTCAATATCAGGTCTTACATGAACATTCTGGGTTCTGATGTCGAGAAGGCGCCCGAATCTGTGCAGCAGATCGTGAAGCAGTTGAGTGAAATTCATGAGGCAGAGGATGCAAAAGTTTTCTCGCAAAGATGGAATGAGCTCGTGTTGCAGATGGCCTCGCTGATGAAAAACGACGTCATTAAAAATTGGGTCGAAAGCCTGATAGAAAAGGTGAACAGCGATCCGCAAGCGATCACCGATTTGGCAAAAGGGCAGGAATATATTCTATGTTTTTGGCAAAAGACGGATTCCCAAATCAACTTCCGCAGATTCTTTACGGTTAATGGCCTCATTTGCCTTAATATGCAGGATGACGCGGTTTTTGAACATTATCACCGGTTAATTAAAAGGCTGGTTGACGATGGCATCTTTCAAGGTTTGCGGGTTGACCACATTGACGGACTTTTTGATCCAGCCGCTTATATGACCAAACTGCGCGAGCTGGCGGGATCGGAATCTTATCTGGTTGTTGAAAAGGTCCTTGAAAAAGACGAAAATATGCCCGTGCAATGGCCAATTGAGGGCACGACGGGTTACGAGTTTTTGTCCGCTGTCAATAATGTTTTGACAAATGCTGCTGCTGAGGAAACATTTTCAAACTATTATCATGGCATAACAGACAACGACGCACCGATCCAGGACCAGCTTTTAGAGAAAAAAGCTGGCATTCTAAACAACCATATGGGAGGGGAGCTTGAAAATTTATATCAGCTTTTCGTGGAGTTACAGCTCATTTCTCCCGAACAAATCGAAACGATTGGCAAGGAAAATGTGAAGACTGCAATCGGTGAATTTTTGATCCATTGTCCTGTTTATCGCTATTATGGCAATGCTATGCCGCTTTCTGAGACCGAAATTCAGCTGGTTAAGGAGATTTTTGAGGATGTGCGTGCGCATCATGAAACACTCAGTGCAGCCGTTGACTTGCTAGAAAATGCGATCTTAATTCAGCCCGGACAGGGTGACGAAGCTTACGATGCCAAAGCATTGGAATTTTACCAGCGTTGGATGCAATTTTCAGGTCCGATTATGGCCAAGGGAGGTGAGGACACATTGATGTATACATATAACCGTTTCGTCGGTCACAATGATGTTGGCGATTTTCCGGATCGGTTTGGGATGACTGCAAAGGATTTCCATCACCGGATGCGGCTTCGGCAAAAAGAATGGCCTTTCTCGCTAAACACAACTTCCACACACGATACGAAGCGCGGCGAGGACGTGCGTGCCAGGCTCAATGTGCTCACCGACCTTTCCAGCGAGTGGATTCAAAAAGTGACACAGTGGCAAACAATGAATGCGGATCTCCGAAGTGAAGACGGTCCAACTCCTAATGATGAATATTTGATTTATCAGACATTGATTGGCGCATATCCAATGCCGGGTGAAGATGCCGCCAGTTTCGCTGAGCGGCTTCAAGATTATCTGGAAAAAGCGCTTCGCGAGGCCAAGACAGACACAACCTGGGCAGAACCCAATGAAGTCTATGAGCAAAGTGTGATGGATTTTGCCAAAAAACTGCTCGATCCAAATAATGCCTTCTTCAACGATTTTCAGGAATATCTGCTAACGATAACGGATTTTGGGATTATCAATTCGCTGTCGCAAGTGCTTTTGAAATTCACCTGCCCCGGCATTCCGGACGTTTATCAGGGAACCGAATTTTGGGATTTGAGCTTGGTTGATCCCGATAACCGCAGGCCGTTTGATTATGAGCAAAGGGAAAATGCGCTCAAAGAACTGGAAGATTATGAATCGGAACGCTTGTTTGAAAAGCTCTGGGAAACACGCAATGGTGGTCAAATCAAGCTTTGGCTGACACACGCGCTTTATCAACTCCGCAAATCGTATCCTTTATTATTTACGAAAGGAGAATACATTCCGCTTAAAATCCGCGGGGCTTACAAAGACAATGTGCTCGCGTTTGCGAGAAGACAAAAACGCGAATTCATCGTGACAGCCGTGCCATTGCACGCAGCTAACCTTTGCAAAGAACAAGGCAAATCGTTTTTCGAGCTGGACTGGAAAGACACTTCCATTGTGCTTCCAGACAACATGGACCCTGGCTGGACAGATTTGTTTACGACTTCGGAAATAAATTTTGAGGGTAAAATCACGCCTTCCGAAATATTCAAAAGCCTGCCTTTTTCGATTTTAAAAGGTTCAAAGCCTGATAATGAGAGAAAAGCGGGCGTGCTGATGCATATCACGTCGCTTGCTTCTCCTTTCGGGATAGGCGATATGGGGCCCGAGGCATTTGCATTCGCTGATTTTCTGGCTAAGAGCGGCCAAAAGATCTGGCAATTGCTGCCATTGAACCCCATTGAAGCCGCGCAGGCAAACTCGCCTTATAGCGCGCTGTCGAGCCGGGCGGGGAATCCGCTGCTGATCAGTCCGGAAGCACTGGCGGATGCAGGATTTTTAGAAACGGATCAATTGGCTGAAAATCACTTGCCGCAAGATGGAAAGACGAATTATGAACAAGCCGGTGCGCTGAAAAGCAAGCTTTTAGAAAAAGCTTTTGCCAAATTCATTGCCGATGACCATTCAAGCAGCCTGGCGGAATTTCAGATATTCTGTGAAAACAATGCGGAGTGGCTGAATGACTTTGCGTTGTATATGTTTCTGAAACAAAAACATGAGGGTGAACCTTGGTACACATGGCCGGAACAATTCCGCAAGCGTGATGCGGATGCACTTGCAGCATTGGAAAAAGATGAGCACGAAAATTTGCAGCGCATTAAATGGGAGCAATTTGTTTTTGATAAGCAATGGAAAGAACTAAAAGCTTATTGTAATGACCTCAATATCAGCTTGCTCGGTGACATTCCTTTCTATGTTAGTTATGATTCGGCAGATGTTTGGTCAAATCCTGAATTTTTCCAGGTAGATGAAGAAGGCAAGATCACAGGCATTGCCGGTGTGCCGCCAGACGCTTTTTCAGATGATGGACAATTGTGGGGAATGCCCGTTTTCAACTGGGATGCATTGAAAGAAACCGGTTACGACTGGTGGATTCAGCGCCTCGCGAAAAACATTGAGTTGTTTGATGTTGTCAGGCTAGACCATTTCCGAGCGTTTGCCGATTATTGGGAAGTTCCGGGCGGTGAGAAGACGGCCGTAAAAGGCGAATGGAAGCTTGGCCCCGATGCCGAGTTTTTTGAAAAAATTGAAGCTGCATTGGGAAGACTGCCATTCATTGCGGAAGATTTGGGTGAGATGAGCCCGGCGGTTTATAAGCTGAGGGACAAATTTGGCTTGCCAGGAATGAAGGTGCTGCAATTTGCATTTGATGAAAACCTGCCGCAGTCCGAGCACATTCCGCACAACTTTTTGCCAAATTTTTACGCCTACACGGGCACGCATGACAACAACACAACGCGCGGCTGGTATAGACAACTGGATGACGCGGAAACGCAGGCGCGCGTTGAGCAATATGTGGGAAGCCCAGTTACCGAGGAAAATGTGGCAGCGGCATTGGCCAGGCTGACGCTTTCGTCTGTCGCGAAAGTGGCGATTCTGCCCATGCAGGATGTGCTGAACCTGGATGAAAGCACGATCATGAACAAGCCCGGGTCCAGTGAAAATAACTGGTCGTGGCGGCTTACACCGGGCCAGATTACGCCGGAAGCTTCCAAGTTTTTATTGGATCTGACCACATTGTTTAACCGCGATTAAGCTTTTTCAAATAAACGATTGTGAAATAGGGGATGTGGCTATATTTGTGAAAGTCACCAAACCATTTCACCATGTTTCTTAAAAAGGCACTTACTTGGATTATTTGTTGCGGCATGCTGGTGGAATTGTCGTCCTGTAACAAGGCAGACAGTCCTCAGGATGCCGCAGCTATTTTAACGCAGGTCCCGCTTTGGAAAATCGATGAAATTACAGTCAATGATGCCATTACATTTCGGGATGGTAAAATGACACAGCAGTTTGGCGGCATCGATTTCGAGCGCTATATGGAGACGGTTGAGCTGCGAAAAGACGGGACATTTTCGGGAATCTTTAAGGGCGAAACCAAGCCTTTTTTGCTAAAATGGAAACAAAATGATCAGAATATAACCGTCGGCGCTGCGGACACAACTGCGAAGGGTGGTGAGTGGACCATTGATCCAAAAGAAGTTAGCAAAGAAGTTTTCACCATGAAAACGCAGAGCACGGCCTACGATTATCCGAATGTGACCAGGATTTCCCTGAAATTCAAAGCTGCTGAGTAAACCCCAATCTTTATATTGTCAATGGAAAAACTTCAAAATGCTTTTGAACGCTTTGACGCATATAACAAGCGTGCACCTGAACAAATGTTTCATGAAGGCATGAGCTATCCTTCCGAGTATTTTTATGCGCTGAAACTATATGATTGGGTAAAAAAACTGGAACCCGATGCGAGTGAAAGTCTGCTCCTGGCGTCCCGGGCGCAACACATTGGTCGCTGGGAAATTGCCAGAAACACTTATCCCGACGGGAGGGTGGGTTATCTCAAATGGCGCAGTGATCTTTCCCGTTTCCACGCTTCGAAAGCCGCTGAAATCCTCGGATCGGTTGGTTATGATCAGCAAATCATTGACCGTGTAAAACAAATTATCCTAAAACAGCGCATTAAGGCAGATGATGAAGTGCAAACAATGGAAAACGCATTGTGCCTCGTCTTTTTACAATATCAATATGACGACCTGATCGCAAAGACAAGCGAGGATAAGATGATTGATATTTTAAGGAAGACCTGGGCCAAAATGAGTGACCCAGGCCGGGAAATGGCGCTCACCTTAACATTCAGCGATGAAGGCAAGCGCTTGATTAACATTGCATTGAATGGCTAACAATTGAAATTCTCAATCTTTTCTGGCAGTTTGATTTGAACCATCCAAGGATTGTGCTGTTTTCACCAGTCTCACAAATTCCGAGCGGTAACCTTCCTCATCCTTTCCAAAAGCGCCTTTGGCACGGGCAATCACATTCGCATAATTGGCCGAACCCTTGAACTCGGAGTTGCGAAGCAACAAACCGAATTCAGCAACAGCGCTTGCAAAACGGAAATTTTCCGAGCAGGATGAAATGGGCTTGGATGTGTTGTGAATGGCCAGATCGAAAAGCTTGCTAACGTCCGAGTCCGGCGCTTTATAGCGGATTTTCAATGTCAGCATTTCGTCTGTTTTCCCAGCGTCGGACGCGTCGGGTTTTTGATATTTAAGTGCATCATTATGAGTCAGATATTCACTCTTCGCACCCGCAGGAATGATTTCATATAATGCAGTCACGGTGTGACCCGAGCCCATATCGCCCGCATCTTTTTTGTCGTCGTGAAAGGCTTCATTTTTCAATGCGCGGTTTTCATAACCAATGAGCCGGTAAGCCTGCACGTGGCGCGGATTAAATTCAATTTGCAGTTTTACGTCCTTCGCAATTGTGAAAAGTGTGCCGCCAAATTCCTGCACAAATTCTTTTCTCGCCTCCTGAATGTTATCAATGTAAGCATAATTCCCATTGCCCTTATCGGCCAGCGTTTCGGTGTTGCTGTCTTTAAAATTACCCATGCCAAATCCCATTACGCTCAGGAAAATCCCGTCTTTGCGTTTTTCTTCGACAAGTCGCTGCAAGTCGGCCTCACTGGAAATGCCGACATTGAAATCGCCGTCCGTTGCCAGGATCACGCGGTTATTGCCATTTTTTATAAAATTGTCCTTCGCAAGTTTGTAAGCAAGCTCGATGCCGTCGCCGCCAGCTGTGGAGCCGCCCGCTTCCAATTTGTCCAGTGCCTCCTTGATCTTCATTTTCGCACTTCCCGAAGTCGGCGGCAGAATTTCACCGGCTGCGCCAGCATAGACAACAATCGAGATTTTATCCTCAGCCCGCAACTGATCCACCAGCAACTTGAATGCTTGTTTAAGCAAAGGCAATTTGTTTTCATCGGCCATTGAACCCGAGACATCTATGAGGAATACAAGATTAGAAGCGGGCAGGTTTTTGGTCGCGACAGTTTTTGCCTGCAACCCTATGTGCAGCAGTTTAAGCCCAGCGTTCCAGGGAGAATCGGTCATTTCCGTGGTTACAGATAATGGGTGCTCGCCGGTGGGCGCGGGGTAATCGTAATCAAAATAATTGATCATTTCCTCAATCCGCACCGCATCCACGGGCGGCAACTGACCTTGGTTCAGAAAACGGCGGGCATTGCTGTAGGCAGCCCTGTCCACATCCACTGAGAATGTTGTAACGGGTTGCTGAACTGCCACTTGAAACCCATTTTCCTCGATTGCCTTGTAATTTTCCGTGTTTGTTTGCGGATGAGTCCTCATTGGCGTTGCGTAAGCACCCTGCACCGGTGACATGGCTATAAATCCGGGAGTAACCTCGTAATGGACATCTTCCCGAGGCGTGAGCGCCTCCTCCAATTGCACGAGAGCGGGCGCTAACTGGACATTTAATGATGTGCCGTTCGTTAGCTTCATTTCACGCGTTTGATAACCGGGCAAACTGAAAACGAGCGTTCGTGTATAAGATGGCGTGTTGAATGCGTATCTTCCCAGCGAATCGGTTTTGGTGGAAAATACGGTTCCTTTGGCCGTTACGGTCACATTAGGAAGCGGTTTTAACGTTTGATCTGTTACAACGCCCGTCAACTTGGCCCGGGGAACCAATGCCAATGCGGCAAGCACTAAAAAGAGAAGGATTACGATTCTGGCTTTCATGGTCAATAAGTTTTAGTTTACTGACTGGATGCATCCGGCACACAGATTCCATAAAAACTTTTGGAAAAAATTATGGAATCGTAATCAAAACTGCATCCAGTGGTTAGCACACATCGTTAACATGTTTTTACACCGGCACATGTGAGGTTTTTAAACGTATTTAAAGCAAACAACACGGCACCGCTTTCGGAAGCCCAGCAACTCGCGGCCTATCGTCGCTCGGGTGATGTGGGTGCGTTAGGGGCTTTGTATCAGCCTTATATGGAAATGGTTTTTGCCATTTGTTATAAATATTTAAAAGAGGAAGATGATTGCAAAGATGCGGTGATGCAGATATTTGAGAAGCTTGTAGTGGAGCTGCGAACACACGAAGTCGACAATTTTAAAAGCTGGCTGCACAGCGTTACCCGCAATTTTTGTTTAATGCAGCTAAGAACGCAACGAAGCTATGCCAATGTTTCAGCCCTCGATGCCGATGAGGAAATATTGCAGCTCGCAGCAACTGAACCTGAAATGCATTCGCTAGCGGAAAACCGGTTCAATGCGTTGGAGCACTGCATGAAAACGCTCACCAGGGAGCAGCGGATTTCGGTTGAGCTGTTTTATCTGGAAGAAAAATGTTACAAAGAAATCAGTGAAGCCACTGGTTTTGAAGCCGGTAAAGTGAAAAGCTACATCCAAAATGGAAAGCGGAATTTGAAAATTTGCATGGATAAAAATGGCTGAAAACAACGCATACAGGGCAACTTTCGATAATTTTCATCGCTATCACAGTGGCGCAATGTCGGCTAAGGAGCAGCATTTGTTTGAAAAACAAATGTTGGAGGACACTGCGTTTGCCGAAGCTTTCGAAGGTTTTCTGGCTATGCAGGTTGATGAGCTTGATACTGCGCAGGTCAATGTTAAATTGAACGAAAATCTTGAAGCACGCATTGCAGGTCGGTCAGAGAGCATTGTTCCCGCCTGGATTTATGGCGTTGCTGCTACATTGATTATCACATTTGGCGCGATTTGGATTGTGCTTGTTTCTGATCCAAAACAAGATGTTAGGCCAGAAGCTTCTCAAAAATTGGCTGATGCGCCTGCTCCATCCGGGCCGCCACAGGAAGAAGTTCCGTCCGCGCAAAAGCCAGCGCCGACTATGCCTGCAAAAAGCAACATTAAACCTCCTGAGGTTATTTCCGTGCCTGCGCAAGAGCCGGAATTAGCTGCCGCGCCGCCTCAGGAAAATCTGGCGGAAGAGGAGTCATCGACCGTAGGAGCGTTTGCTGATTCGCAGTCACGGCGTAATGATGTGGTGTTGTCGGAGGCGGCCACAACCAGACAGTCCTTTGCCGCCCCGCTAACGCAGCGGCCTGCTGCTATCAGTTTAATGCCCCAACCTTTAATGGGATGGGAGTCATACAATGCTTACTTAGAACAAAATACAGATTCCGCGGCCATCACCGGCGACGTGCATGTCAGTTTTCTGGTGAATGCGGACGCCACCTTGTCCGACTTCTCTGCAAAAGGTCCGAAAGAACTGCAAAAAGAAGCCATCCGCATTGTACGCCAAGGCCCGTTATGGGTCCCTGTAAAGCGTGATGGCGTTCCACTAACGCTGACCGTTAGCGTGACGCTTCACTTTAAGCAGTAAGCACCGGGCTGCTCTTCATTTAGTAACCGCTTGTAAATCACGGATTGTCAAGTAAATCTCAGGATATAACTATCCGGGGATTGGAATAATCATGGCAAAATCAGGTGGTTACATAATTTTTGTAGAACTAATTTAAAATATTCCTTAATTTAGAATGGTTATTTTTTGAGATATAAATACTTGTCCTTAATTTTACTACACACAGGAGCACTCCTTTTACCCATCTACATATATCATTGTTTCCATTTAAATCACTAATAATTAGTAACCAGTGATGATTTTGCAGAGTTAAAGCCTTTTCAAACAAGCTTTTTGAATAATTTCTGCTGTAACATTTTGTAATAGGCAGTATTATTACTAATTCTACGAGATAATTGCATGCTAGTTTGTACATTTAAACGGCCGACTTCCAAGTTTAACATACGGTTACATCTAACAAGCACTTTCCAATTTGAATATTTTTACTCAACCCATGAGCAGTAGAAGAAATCTTTTGATTATTGATGATGAACCTAGTATCACCAAGATTCTGGAACATTTTCTCAAGAAGGACTTTAATGTCGTAATAAAAAGTGATGGATCAGAGGGAATGCTCTGGCTTGAACAAGGTAACCTAGCCGACCTGATTATTGCAGACTTGCACATGCCGAATCTGAGCGGCAAAGAATTCCTTAAAGTGGCCAAAGCCAGCAATTTGTACTCGGAAATTCCCATCATTATCCTTTCGGGATCGGACGAAAGCAGTGAACGCATCCAGTGCCTCAACCTTGGCGCAGATGATTTTATGGTGAAGCCGTTTAATCCAATGGAAGTTCACGCCAAGATCAATGCGATCCTGCGCCGAAGTAAACGCTACTCCTAATCAGTCATATCATGGAATTGACAAGCGCCATTGAAGGAACGGTTGTTGAGCCGAAACCTTACGTAGCTCAGTTCAGAGTTGTTTATTTGAATAAAGATCTCGAACAATATCTGAGATTTTCGAAGCAATACGAAGACTCTTTGCAGGTTGAATATTTTGACAACAAAGCGGGTGTTCTGAGTGCTCTTGAAGAGAATTTCCCCGCGGATATCATCCTGGCCCACACTGAGAGCGGTGGCATTGAGTTGCTAGACACTATCCGCAACAGTCCTGGTTTTGGCAACATTCCATTCGTGCTCATGGTGAATAACCTTACCCAGGATGCGATTGATTTGGCACGCCAGCACCATGCCGACGATGTTTTCTCCGTGCGCTTCGACGACGGCGACCTGCTTACCCGCATCCGTTATTTCAAAAAAAGACAATGGTATGTGGCCAGCAAAGCTTCCGAAAAGATCAGTGCTGAAAATACGCGCACGCCATTCTGGAAAAGGGCGATCGACGTTGTAACCACGGGAACGGCTGTAATTCTATTGCTTCCGGTGTTTTTGCTGGTAGCATTGCTAATCCGCCTCGATTCCAAAGGGCCCGTTTTTTACAAATCCAAAAGGGTAGGAAGCGGTTACAAGATTTTTGACCTCTATAAATTCCGCACCATGCGGACCGATGCCGACCAGCTGATCCGAAAGATGGCGGCATTGAGCATGTATAATAAGAACACGGAACCTGCTCAGCAAATTGAGACCAATGGTTTGTGCGAAGAATGTGCTGCCGGAAATCAATGTAAAAGCCTTTTGTTCCACGACGGAAAGCAAATTTGCGAAAAGCTCTATCACTTCCAGAAAGATCAGAAAGCTGCATTCATGAAGTTTCAGAACGATCCGCGGATTACACGCTTCGGTCAGTTTTTAAGAAATAGCAGTCTGGATGAGTTGCCGCAGCTGATCAACATTCTCAAAGGCGATATGTCGCTCGTGGGCAACCGGCCATTGCCGCTTTATGAGGCTGAGAAAATGACAACGGATGACAAGATTCTTCGTTTTGCAGGTCCGGCGGGATTAACCGGATTGTGGCAGGTGACCAAGCGCGGCAAGGGCAAAGCGGACATGTCCGAAGAAGAGCGCACGCAGCTGGACATTACTTATGCAAAAGAGTTCTCGTTCAAAATGGACATGCAAATCATATTAAAGACGTTTCCAGCCCTCTTGCAATCAGAAAACGTTTAATCCTCCTCTATCTTTAAAATTATCGGATCTACTTTACACGCTTATGCTAGTTGGTTTTAACCCATTCGTTGCGGGATTGGTCGTATTGTTTGATAACCCTTGCAGGATTTCCGACCGCAACAGCATACGGAGGAATGTTTTTCGTGACAACAGCTCCCGCAGCAACCACGCAATGCTTTCCGATGGTAACACCAGCCGTAATCACCGTGTTGGCACCAATCCAGCAATCGTCTTCAATGATTATGGGCGCAACGCTTACACCTTGCTGATGAATGGGTTGCATCGTGTCGCTATAATTGTGGTTCAGTCCGCTGGCAACGATATTCTGCGCAAGGATAACGTTGTCGCCAATCGTTACCGGGCCAATGATCACATTACCAAGTCCGATCAGCGAATTTTTACCAACAAGCACATCCCCCACACCATTGTTAACTGTAGTGAAATCTTCAATCATGGAATTATCTCCGATTGAGAAATGATTGAACGGAACGACATCCATCCTTACCCAGCGCCTGATTACAACATTTTTTCCGCGCTGATGATAAAACCGGTTTAAGATTACCCGGACCCAGAGTCTCGGACGAGCTTGATTAGTAGGAATGAGAAGCCAGTGAAAGAATTTTTTTAATCGCGGGTTGCTCTTGATTTGGTCTGATAAGGCCATTCTGAAAGAAGAGGAAAAAGTAGAAATAATTTTATCCAAATGTATTTCCTATTACTACAAAATCAAGCAAAAATTATTTTAATTAACATTTTTCCTAAAAATTAATGCCGATGAGATACGCAGTGTTTTTAATTCCTCTGTTTTTCATTCTTCACACCACACATGCCCAGGAATCTCTAAGCAAAGATGTTGATTATGCATATCTCGAAAAACTGATTGCGATTACGCGAGCGAATTATCCCAAAATCAAAATGTACGAAGACCGGGTGATTGTGGCTGAATATGCGATCAAAAAGGCCAGGCTGTCTTACTTCGATATTTTCAATTTTTCTTATTTATACAGTCCCAATAACAACACGGCAACGATTTCACCGACCTTACTGAGTGGATATCAACTCGGTTTCTTTGTGAACATTGGCGCTATCCTGCAAAAGCCAAGCCTTGTTAAACAAGCGAGAGGGGAACTTGCTCTTGTTCAGCATGATAAGGAGTCGTTTGATCTGAATATGGTGTCGGAAGTCAAGAAACGTTATTTCACTTTAATCCAGAAAAGGGCAGTTTACAAAGTGCGGTCCAATGCAGCGCTCGATGTGGAAAGCATGGTTTCCAATGTTAGAAAACGCTTTGAGATGGGGCAGGAGTCGCTGGAAAAATACAATCAGGTGCTGGTCATGCAGACAGACCATTATCAAAACCTGCTCAATGCAGAAAGTGAGGTTTTAATTTCAAAAAGCAGTCTGGAGGAATTACTGGGACAAAAATTAGAAGATATAAAATGAGCGAGTTTTTACAATTTCTGAAATTACTGCAGCGCAACAAGATCACATTGATCCTGGTCCCGCTGATCACGGTTATTCTTTGCTATTTCCTGGTAAGGCGCTTGCCGGACACATTTGAATCACACGCACGCATTGCAACCGGACTGGTCGATAAGACGGATCAGGTTGTGACGAAAGCGAAGGATGAGCAGGACCAGCAGATTGCGCGCAAATTTGAAAGCTTGATCCAGGTTTTGCGTCTGAAAAGAACCATTGATCAGGTTTCTTACCGTCTGTTGCTCAATCACTTAAAAGGGTTAAAAGATTCCACCTGGCATGAGCCCGTAAAGGAATTGGAACAAATGAGCAAGCCAGACAAGGCCAAGGCGATCGCGCTGATTACGCAGAAATATAAGAACCGCGAAGAGCTGTATCTTTCCAATTCCTATGAAAATTACTTGAATAAAATTATTGTAGACATGGGTTACGGAGCCAATACGTTGCGTGAAAAACTCATCATTTACCGCACAGGCGTAGGCGACTACATTGACATTGAATTTGAAGGAGATAACCCGCAATTTACGGCCTACGTAATCAATACGCTCAGCGAAGAACTCATCTCGGACAACTCTTCCCGGGTGGTTGGGAACAACAAGAGAACCATTGATTTTCTTAAAAACTTCATGCTGCAAAAGCTCGCGGCGCTGAATGCGCGGATGAATACGCTCAGGGGCTTTAAGATCCAGAACCGCGTATTGAACCTGAATGAGCAGGCGAAAAGCATTTATGGGCAAATGGCCGACTATGAAACACGTAGAGAAGTTGCTCAGAAAGACATCATTTCCCTCGGTGCGGCCATCAATAACATTGACAAGAAATTTGACCCGACTGAGCGGAAATATTTTGAGAGCGCTTTAACGAGCATTAACCAGAAAATTATTTCAACAAAGACCAATCTGCGTGCGCTTAATGAAAGATATGTGCTCAGCAATTTTGATCAGCGCCTGAAATTCAGTCTCGACTCACTCAAAAACCAGCTTACGGAAGAAATTGACGAGGCAACGGATAAATATGCTTACAATCCGATGGCGCTCAAACAGGATCTGGTAACTCAGAAACTGACAATGGAAATTTCGCTCGAACTCGCCAAAAACAGCGTTGCGTCCATTCAGGGTGAGTTAAACAGGCTTAATCGCAAATTTGATGGCCTGGTTCCTAATGAAGCCACGATCCAGGAATACGAAACGTCGATTGATATTGCCAGCAAAGAATACATTGAAGCATTGCAGCGCTACAACGAAGCCAGTCTTGAATTCAGCTTTCCGGTTTATCTGCGCCTCATAGAAAGAGCGATGCCGGGTGAAGTGCAGGCGTCGAAAAAGATGGTTTTGGTCGTTCTTTCGGGCGTTATCAGCTTTGTCTTCTGTGTTTTTGTGTTCTTTATTCTTTTTTATCTGGACAAATCGATCCGCTATCCATTGCAGCTTGCCAATGCCACGGAACGGCCTGTGCTGGGTTATTTGAACACGTTAGACAAAGGAGCAAACCTCAGCTTGTCGGGCATGAACGATTCGGACGCCAAAACGAGTCTGTACAAAAATCTGGTGCGCTCGATTCGTTATGAGCTTGATAATGAGATCGATGATCCGAAGATGATTGCCGTAACGAGCCTGTCGCATGGCGTAGGGAAAACATCATTTGTAGTCGCGCTGGCCTGGGCTTTTTCTAAAATCAACAAATCGGTGCTGATCATTGACGGAAACTTTGGTCAGCCGGATATTTCCAAACTGAACCCGGAAACGAACAACATTGAGGGTTTTGTGAAATCGAGCACGGTGCTTGAAGCCACTTCCGGACAGATCCGCATTCTTGGCAACAAAGGCGGCGACGTGTCACTGCTCGAACTTGCCGACGAAAGGGCGATTGGCGACCGTCTGCAAATCCTGAAAACGCAATTTGACATTATATTGGTTGAGACGGATTCGCTCACAGCCATGAACAAGGCGAAAGAATGGATTACATTCTCGGACCGTGTGGTTGCCGTTTTCGCAGCTGGTCGTGCCATTCAGGATGATGATCAGTCCAAGATCCAATATTTGAACAATCTTGACGACAAATTTTCAGGATGGGTTTTGACCAATACGGAAGACATTCCTGAGCAGGCAGGCAAAATCGGTAAACCGGTTGAAGTATGAAAATAATCGAAGCGGTCTGGCTGGTTTTGCAATTACTGATCGGTTACAATCTGGTTTTTCCGGTTGTGTTGCTCATCATTTACAGCATTCGCGGGAAGGATAAGCTTGTAAGCAAGGCAACGGCCGCAAATCTGCCGGATTATGGAATCATTGTCACTGCTTATGAATACACGCAGCAGCTTCCTGCCGTGGTAAGCTCGCTGTTGCAACTCAATTATGAGCGCTATCACATTTACGTTGTGGCTGATAAATGCGACATTACCGGACTGCATTTTCCGGCAGATAAAGTGTCGCTGCTTCGCCCGGAACACGTGCTCGGAAGCAACACGCGCTCACACTTTTACGCAATCCGCAACTTCATCCGGCCACATTCGCACCTGACCATCATCGACAGCGATAACCTTACCGATCCGCAGTATCTGCACGAGCTTAATGTGTATTTTAATGCTGGTTTTCAAGCGGTTCAAGGCGTTCGCGAGGCCAAAAATCTGGATACGACTTATGCTTGCCTCGACGCTGCGCGGGATATTTATTATCATTTTTATGATGGTAAAATTCTCTTTGGCGCAGGCTCTTCTGCCACATTGGCGGGCTCCGGAATGGCGTTTACAACTGCGCTTTATAAAGAATGCCTGGGACATCTGGATGTAACCGGGGCAGGTTTTGACAAGGTTTTGCAAGAAGGGATTGTCAGTCGAAAATACCGCATTGCTTTCGCGGAGAAAGCTGTGGTTTATGACGAAAAAACCACGGGCAGTGATCAATTGGTGAAGCAGCGGGCACGCTGGATCAACACCTGGTTCAAGTATTTCGCATTGGGTTTCAAGATATTTTTCAACGGACTGATCAGTTTCAACTGGAACCAGACGCTGTTTGGCCTCGTGCTGCTCAGGCCGCCGCTTTTTATCTTTTTGCTGCTGTCTGTCTTTTTCATGTTTGTTAACCTCTTCATTTCCATCCCGGTGGCAATCATGTGGTTCGTGGGCCTGTGTGTTTTCGTAGCAGGATTTTACATTTCATTGCGCAAATCCGAGACCGATCCGAAGATTTATCAGTCGCTGGTGAACATTCCGAAATTCATTGCTTTTCAAGTTCTTGCTTTGCTTAATGCGCGGAAGGCCAATCAGATTTCTGTGGCCACACGAGGTGGACAAACGGATCAAACCCAGATATAGCCAGCTCCGATATGAAAATTTATCCGGTAAAAACTGAAAAGAAAAAGAAGCCGACTTTCGACCATCTTTCGCCGCTGCAAAAAAAGACTAGGCAGATCGCGCTGTTACTGGCATTGGTCAGTGCATTCATTTTTTTCTTTAAGATTCTGTTCTTTTAATGGAAAAGGAATTACAACTTTTTGTTTCCAACAGTAATGCCGCTGAGCAGACCTTCAAGGGTAAGCTTAGAAAATTGTTCTTGATAAATAAGCTCAGCAATATCACCGGGCTGATTATTTTGCTTTTGCTGTCCGCCGGAATCGGTGCGCTCATTGCGTATTACGGGATTCTTGCAGGAGCCATGATCCTGGTGCTGATGTTCGGGCCGGCAGTTGTCTATTGCATTGTTGTTTTTCCGCATTTTGGAATAACGGTGCTGCTAATGCTGGCATATCTGCTGTTTTTTGTGGGCAGGCTTGGCATTGATTTCCCGTTGGGCACGGTCATGGACGGCATCCAGGGGCTGCTGATCCTCGGGTTTTTCATCCGTCAAAAGCGCGATCCGAACTGGACGATGTTCAAAGGCCCCATCGGGACAATGATCCTGATCTGGATCGCATACAACTTTATGGAAGTGGCCAATCCTGCGGCTGAATCGCGGCTTGCGTGGGTGTACACGATCAGAGCGGTGGCGACTGTGATGCTTACTTACTTCGTGTTTATGTATCAAATCAGGACGATCGAACAGATTCGGTTTTTTATAAAAATGTGGATTGGGCTGGCAACATTTGCTGCTTTATATGCATTCAAACAGGAGTTTATCGGATTTTCTGCCGCCGAAGAAGCCTGGCTTTACTCTGATCCAAACATTAAAGAATTGCTTTTTATCTCGGGCCACTGGCGCAAGTTTTCCATATTTTCTGACCCGGTTGCCTTTTCGTATAACATGGTCGTGAGCAGCATTCTTTGCATTGCCATGCTTACTTACGTGAAAAAAATGTGGAAAAAAGTGGCGCTTATCGCGATAACCATCATGCTTTTCACTGCGATGCTTTTTTCGGGAACGCGGGGCGCTTATGTGCTTCTTCCGGCTGCAATGGTGCTTTTTGTTATTCTCCGGCTAAGCAGAAGCGTGGTTATCGGAACGGCCATTGCAGGAGTCGGCATATTGTTTCTGATCCTCGTACCCACATCGAACTCCAACATTGTGCGCTTTCAAACGGCTTTTCAGCCTAATGAGGACATTTCGTTTCAGGCGAGAAAAAACAACCAGAAGCGGATTCAACCTTACATTCTGACGCATCCCATGGGCGGCGGGCTGGGAGCGACGGGCGCGTGGGGGCAGCGTTTTGCACCGCAATCGTATCTGGCCAGTTTCCCGCCCGACAGCGGTTACGTACGGATAGCCGTCGAGCTGGGTTGGATAGGATTGGGTTTGTTCTGTTTTCTGATGTTTTTCATTCTCAGAGAGGGCATTAACAATTATTACACGATCCGGAATCACGAGCTGAAAACATATTGCATGGCCATGCTGCTCATTGTATTTGCCTATAACATTGGGAATTACCCGCAAGAAGCGCTGGTGCAGTTTCCGTCCAATATCTATTTCTATCTGGTCGTGGCGATCCTTAACATTACCAAAATCATTGATGATAAGGAGCAAAAACGCCTGGCCAAGCTGGAAGCACAGGGGATTCAAAAATAAAGCACACATTGAAAATCGCGCATCTCATTCTGGCACATGCTCAACCCGCGCAACTCGGACGGTTGATAAAGGCCTTGGCACATGAGCAAGCTTATTTTTTCATACACATTGACCAGAAATCGCAGCTTTCAGATTTTGAAAATGTGTTGCCAAAAGAGCATGTATATTTCATTGAAAAGCGCGAAAAAGTCGCGTGGGGCGCTTACAGCATTGTTCAGGCAACGCTTAACGGTCTGGACGCCATTGCGTCATCCGGCTTGCACATTGATTACATTAATCTTTTGAGCGGCTCGGATTATCCGCTCAAAAGGGCAGATGAAATCCACGCGTTTTTTGAAAGCCAGCAAGGCAAAAGTTTCATGGAATTTCAGTTGGTTTCGACGGAATGGACTGAGGCAATTTCGCGCCTGACGGAATATCATCTGACCAATTATTCATTTCCCGGCAAATATTTTGTGCAAAAGTGGATGAATAAATTGCTGCCCGCGAGGCAATTGCCTGATAACCTGGTTGCAGTAGGAAGGTCGCAATGGATGAGCCTTACGATGAATGCTGCCAAGCACATTTTAAATTATTTGCATGCGCATCCAAACGTCGCCTTTTACTTCAAGCACACTTGGGCTCCGGACGAGATCATTTTCCAAACCATTCTTTACAACTCGCATTTCAGGGATAAAATGGTGAATAATAACCTGCGATACATTCAATGGCAGGAAGGAAAAGCAAGTCCCGAAACTTTGAAGGAGCAGGATTTGGAGCGCTTACTGGGCACAAAAGCACTTTTTGCACGGAAGTTCGACATGCACACAAACCCCGAGATCCTGGATCTGTTGGATAAGAAAATTTTAAGCTTTACATAATTATCATGGACATTGTTATTACCGGACAGCAGGCGTGGGACGTGGAGATTGGGAGCAATTGCAAGAATATAGCGCTCGAATTTAGCAAGCAGCACCGCGTCTTGTATGTAAATTCCGCGCTCGACCGCGCCAGTTGGTATAAAAACAGCAATGATCCGAAGGTGTCAAAGCGCCGCGCAGTTATCAAGAAAAAACAGAGCGGATTGGAGCAAATTCAAGAAAACCTTTGGGTTTTGTATCCGGAAGAGCTCATTGAGTCGATTAACTGGATTTCGTCGGACAAAATTTTCAGGTTTCTTAACAAAAGGAATAATCAGATTTTTGCCAATTGCATCCTGCGCGCGACGGCAAAACTGGGGTTCGGCAATGTCATTCATTTCAATGACAACGATATGTTCCGCAGCTTTCACCTGAAAGACATGCTGGAACCTGCCTTATCAATCTATTATTCCAGAGATTACATGCGCGCAGTGGATTATTGGAAAAAGCATGGAGATACGCTCGAACCGGAACTGATCGCCAAAAGCGACCTCTGCGTGGCGAACTCGACTTACCTGGCTGATTATTGCAGAAAATTTAATCCCAATTCATTTTATGTAGGCCAGGGTTGTGACCTGGATATTTTTATGGATGCTGGTAAGGCCGCAGAACCGGTGGATATGCGCGTAATGCCACATCCGCGCATTGGATATGTGGGCGCTTTGCAGAGCATTAGACTCGATATGGAGCTATTGCAGCACATTGCCAAGGCGCGACCTGAATTGACAATTGTTCTGGTGGGTCCGGAAGACAATGAGTTTGCCGCCAGCACGTTACACCAATTGCCGAATGTGAAGTTCACCGGCTCCCGCGACATCAGCGACTTGCCTGCATACATTAATTCATTCGACGTGTGCCTCAATCCGCAGCTCCTGAATGAGGTGACGATCGGCAATTATCCCCGAAAAATCGACGAATATCTGGCGGTCGGAAAGCCTGTTGTTGCAACCAAAACAGACGCCATGAGCGTTTTCTCGGAACACGTTTATTTGGGTAAAACGCACGACGACTACATTGCATTGATCGATCAGGCATTGCGGGAAAACTCAGCCGCGCGAACCGAGGCGCGACGCACATTTGCAAGCTCGCACACGTGGGAAAACAGTGTGGCCGAGATTTACGCGGCCATGGAGCAAGTCGGTTCTTATGCTAAATAATGTAATTAAAGCAGTTTCAACTCTGACAATCCTGTTTCGGATTCCGCTTTAAGTGCCACCAGTTTTTGGTTCATGTCCTGGCTCCACTGACCTTGTTTCAAAAGCGCTTCAAGGTCTTTGTATTGGTTGGCTGTTGACAGCAAGCCCACCGAGAACAATGATGAGCGAAACTTGTGAATAGACTGGCGCAGCTTCTCCAAATCCCTGACTGCCGACGCATCCTGAATCGATTGTAACTGTGTTTGGCTGTCGTTTTCAAACATCTGGATCAGTTCGTCGCGAAGTTCGTTGTCGCCTCCGGTGATCTCTGTAAGGTAATCATGGTTTATTATGCTTTCTGGCATGCTGTTGGTTAATTGAGGAGTGATCGCTGAAACGGGTAATCCTGCCGAGTTGTCTTTACTTCCTAAATATGCAATTGTACTGATTAATTCGCTTTCCTTAAACGGCTTAGAGATGTAACTATTGGCACCAATGCTTAAACATTCTTCTTTTTCACCCACCATTGCGTGCGCCGTCATGGTAATAATCGGAATTGTTTTCGAAATAGTCCTTCGGATCTCCTTTATTGCGGTGTAACCATCCATTACGGGCATCTGGATATCCATCAAAATTATATCATATTCTGCTTCTTTTAATTTATCAATGGCTTCCTGTCCGTTATTGACAATGGTCAAAGGAATTGTCAGCCTTTCAAAAATAGCCCGTAAAAGCTTTTGATTCAATGTATTATCCTCTGCTGCAAGCACGCGGAGCGAAGTGATGGACTTGCCTTCATGATCCATTTCAATGTCGCTGTGGAGTGCTGGCTGCTCCATGACTTTCAAAGGAAAATCCATGGTAAAGATACTTCCTTTGCCCACTTCACTTTCCAGTTTCAGCGTGCCTTCAAAAAGTTGAACGAGGGATTTGACAATGCTGAGCCCGAGCCCTGTGCCACCAAAAACGCGCGTCGTGCTTTCCGTCGCCTGTACAAAACGGTTGAAAACAACATCGAGCTTGTCTTTCGCGATTCCCACTCCCGTATCAATGACCTCAATGCGAATTGTTTGCACGTTGTTTACCACCTCACTCACCGGCGTAACCTTCAATGTGACAGTTCCCTTATCGGTAAACTTCACTGCATTGCCACACACATTGATCAGGATCTGGGTAAGCCTTAGCTTGTCTGCTTCAACGAATTTTGGCAGATTCGGTGCGAGCACGGATTGGTAAGTTATGCCTTTCTCAACCGCCTTCTGCTTCACAATTACCGAAACCGATTCGACGACCTCTCTTAACGAAATGGACGTTTTTTCCAGGTGAATTTGCCCTGCCTCGATCTTGGAAAAATCAAGGAGATCATTAATCAGTTCGAGCAGATTTTTTCCTGCATATTGAATGTAACCGACATATTCAATGCTTTTTTGGTCCGTTAACTGGCCTATCAGCAAGTTAGTAAAGCCGATGATCGCATTAAGCGGCGTCCGGATCTCGTGACTGACATTTGAAAGGAAAATGTCTTTTACCCGAACCGATTTTTCGGCCAGCACTCTGGCTTTTTCCAAAGTTGCTTCGTAATTCGCTCTTTCAGTAATGTCCCGGAAAACGGTGATGGCATTGGTAACTTCCCCCTCAATGCCCATAACAGGCTGCACATTCGATTCGAGATGGTAAAATTTGTTGTTTTTGATCAGATCAATTTTATTTCCCGCCAATTTTTCACCCAGTAAGCCTCTTGCAATCGGCAAAGTCTCTGGCGTAAACCGCACATGATAACGCGTCGGGTCAAGCAATGTTAACTGCGCCACCTGCTGTTCCAAAGTCACAAGATTAGCCGTTGTCAAGCCCAAAATATCACGGCCCGATTGATTCAGAAAAACGATCTCGCTTTTCTGATTAATCACCATCACGCCGTCGGGAATAGCTTCAAGATATTGGCTTACAAGCCTTTCTTTTTCGTTGATTTCTTTGCGTAAAAGATCCTGTTTTCGTTTGTCGAGATCGAGGAAAATGATGGAAAGGATGGTTAAAAATAGTCCCGCGACGCCTGTGACAATGATGAACAGCACAGAATTACCCTGCGTTTTGGCCACCAGCATTCTGCGTTCGTTGAGATTCTTGTTTTCAGCATATTCAATTTCATTGATCTTTTTGGTCAATGCATTATTGAGCAAAATTCCCTCGCCTTGCCGGATCCTGGCGAATGCGCTGTCACGCCCGGCGGTTCTGTAAAGCGTAATCACTCCCTGTGAATAGGCAACAATGTTACTGGATATAGAAAGCAGTTCACGAATCCTTTTACGTTGGATTTCATCGTTTTGCACCAAATGAAACAATGTATCCGTTATGCTGAGCAGTTCAATTTTCTTGTCGTAATTATTTGCCAGCAGGTTTTTATCCTGTGTGATCAGATAACCGCGCATATTGGACTGAAAATCCTTGGTAACGAGTCCAAACTTGGCTGTCTGGTTCAAAACCCCGATCGTCCTGTTCAGGCGCTTGTTGTTGAGCGACAGGTCACGAACATTTTTGTAGGTGAAATATTGGGAACCGAAAATCAATGCGAGGCCCAGGTATATGATTGCATAATACCATTTCGAAGCGTCTTTTGTCAAACTGGTTGGCATGAAACTGGATTGGTCGGCTTACTGAAATGATATGGAACTGGGCGGGAGCGTGCGGACTCAGGTGAGATAATCAAAGTTAAACTTTAAATGCCTGTAAAGATGTCTTACCTGCGAAAGAAAAAAGTTATCACTCTGCCTCCATTCTTCCCGCTTCATCGTGCTGGGTTCAACTTCTGAATTTTTCTGTGTAAACAGGTTTTTAAAATCTTTATAAAAAACAGCCTGCCCTTTATTTTTCAAAAAAGACATCATCATGCTGTATTCTGTAAAATCGCCTTTCTGGCCTTCAATGTAACGGCCAAACTTTTGGAAAAAACTGGTCCGCCTCAAGTGCGGGTGATCGCTGTACATGTAAAACTTGCGGTAACCTGGTTTCCACACTTTGAAGCCCATGTCATAAAATCCGTTGTCCGGATTCTTCAAATAAGGATATTCAAAATAGGCGTAAAACCGCACCATATCCAGTTCCGGGCGCGTGTTCATCAGGCGCAGTGCATGCGTAAAACTTTCCGGGAAAATCGCTGCCGGCGTGAAATCCTCCTGCACATACAGTGTCAGCGGCGTTTGCACAGCATCCTGGCCTTTGTTAATGTTGTTGCCGAGTCCCTTATTTTTTGGCGTAGTAATCAGCCGGAAACTGAACTGCGATTGCAATGCGTGCAAATAGTCAATGTGCTCAGGCTTGCTGCCGTCGTCAGAAACCACAATGTCTTCAAACCGGCAATTGAGCTCGGCAAACGACCTGAGCAGCTGTTCCAGCGACCGGCTTCTGTTATAATGTGTTACGAGCAGCGACACACCTTTAAAATCGTATTCTTTTTCCATAATGTTAAGCGGTTCCGGTCCGGTCATTTCATCAACACAAGGTCGAGTGTATTTTTTAACCAGCGATAACGGAGATAACCCAGTCGGGCAAGTTTGATCATTGGGTTTTCACTTAATTTCCAGTCGGCCCGTTCCATCGTGCTGGGTTCGTCGGAAGAGTTTTTTTGGTAAAATAATTTTGTAAAATCATTGAAAAACAGCCCCTTGCCCTTCTTTTGCAGGAAATGAACAGCCATCGTGTACTCGGTCAGATCACCTTTAATGCCTTCCGGATAGCGGCCAAATTTTTCCAGAAAATTGCTGCGTCTCAAATGCGGGTGATCGCTGTAATAATAGAATTTCAAGTGGTTCATATCCCAAAATGAATAGACCATTTCCGAAAATCCTTTTTGAAATGGTTTCAAAGTAGGGTAGGCGAAATAGGCGTAAAAGCGTACAATGTCCCATTTCGGATCACTCCGCATAAAACCGATGGCGTCGGTAAAGTGGGCCGGGAAAATGTCAGCGGGCTGAAAATCTTCCTGCACATACAAAGTGTAAGCCGTTTGCACCGCATCCTGCCCCTTGTTAATGTTATTTCCAAGTCCCCGGTTTTTCGGCGTCGTCACCAGGTTGAATTTGAAGCGGTCTTTCAGGCTGGTGATTTTTTCCAGATGCTCGGGCCGGCTTCCATCGTCTGACACAACAATGTCGCCAAAAAGGCAATTGAGTGCTTCAAAACTGCTCAGCAACCTTTCCAGCGATTCGCTTCTGTTGTAATGCGTTATCAGTAATGTTGTATCGGGGAAAATATGCATAAGATCAGAAAATGGAGAGATAATCGCGCATTCCTTGCATTTGTCTTTTGGCACGGTTCAAAAAAGCATTGGCAATGCTTCCGTCATCCAGCAACCTTCGCGGAGACGTGAAAACTTTTGCGCGTGAGTCGGTTACCATTTTAAGATTGCCCGCTTTTTTGAGGTTTAATGCCATGCGGCCATCTTCGGCCTCGTTCTGGAAATCACTTCCTACAATGTTGGCATAAACGCGTGAACCACTCACTTTGAAACCGCCTGTGGAACGTCCGATCTCGGTTACAAAGCCCATATTGAAGCCATAAACATTCAGATATTCGCGGTTTTTTTTGCGGATCCGGATCATGATCCCGGCGAACTTTTCATAGATCCAAAGCCCGAACCTGCCCTGATTTGGCGGCGGAATGAATGCGTAATTGCCGTAAACACCCGTGATTCCGGGATCTTTGATCATGGGCGCAACCATCAAATCGATCCAGTCGGGCGGATAGAATGTGTCGGAATCGGCACAAAGGTGATATTTGCCGCGTGCATGATCGAGGCCCATCTGCCGCGCGAATGGCGTGCCCTGAATGGTTTGCAGATAAGTCCGCACGCCTAATGTCTCCAAAGCTTGCTGCGTGCCGTCGGTCGAATTATTGTTAATGACAATAATTTCAACCTTGTGCTTGCTTTTGCTGGCAGCTAATGAGGAAAGTGTTCGGTAAATGTTGTTTTCTTCGTTCCAGGCGGGGATTACGACGGACACGTCTGGACTTTCTTCTTGGAAACGGCTAATGTTCGTTCTGAGACGATCAATTTCTTCGCCTGTAAGATCTTGAAACCGCTTGTTGGTGAAAAGGTGCGGTAAAATCCATTGCGGCAAACCAAATAAACTCATGTCCTGATAGTAAAGTGGATTCGATACGCTTTAAATATTGCTGTGCTGATGTGAATATGCTGTTTCGGATGAAAGTTAAAACTTTAATCCGGGTTTGCGCAAAAAAATAGTAAAATTAGTTCTATTATCGCAGTCAGATTAAATACACAGCTTATTGAATAATTGCATGTATAATTCATTCAATTGACTACGTCAAACTCCCCTTAAAGATGAGATATTTTTACCACGATGCGCAGGCTAACGGCGGACAGTTTATTGCAGCTAATTTTATGAAAGCATAATGGAGAGTAAACCCAAAGATCAGTATTGGATTAAGTCCGGGTTTATCAACATAATCCAAAATTTTTCAGGCGTATTTTTCGGCTTTGCAGGCTTTTACGTGTTGGTCAGGCTGCTTACCAAGCACGATTTCGGGGTCTGGACGCTCTTTATCAGCACAACCACCATTCTAGAAGCCATTCGAAGCGGGCTTTTGCAAAATGCATTGGTCAAATACATTTCGTCGACAGACAAAAAAGAACATCCCGAAATTATCACGGCTTCCTTTGCTATCAGCGGCATGGTTTCGGTGGTTTGTATTACGACAATACTGGTCATTGCGCCTTATTTGAGCAGGATCTGGGATTCGCCTCAGCTGGTTTCGCTGCTCTATTTTTACATTGCTATTTATCTTTTCTCAGGCATGCAAGCGCAGTTCAACGGCGTGGAGCAGGCTAATTTACGGTTCAACGGCATTTTTATCACCACCATCATCCGCCAGGGCGTTTTCTTTGCCTATGTGCTCGGTTGTTTTCTGTTTGCTATCAAAGTTGAGCTCATTTACCTGGTTTGGGTGCAGATTCTCAGTGCGTTACTGGGCATGCTGGTTGCTTACAATTTTGCAAAAGGCAACCTGGTTCTATCACGCAATGTGAGCAAAATGTGGGTCAACAAACTTTTCGGTTACGGAAAATATGCATTTGGAACATTGATCAGTTCGCTGCTGTCGGGCACCATTGACCAAATGATGCTGGGTGCATTGCTTTCCCCGGCGGCCTCAGGTGCATTCAATATTGCGGTGCGGGTTACGAATTTAATCGACATTCCGGGCAATGCGGTGGCTACAATTGTCTTTCCGCAAAGTGCCAAACGAATGGAGTCGGAGGGAGCGTCCGCGATCAAATATTTATATGAGAAATCAGTGGGAACGACTTTGGCGCTTGTTTTCCCGGTGGTAATCTTTCTTTATCTTTTTTCGGGAACGGTTATTCACCTCATTGCCGGAGAAAAGTATAACGACTCCATTCCGTTGTTGCAAATCACGTTGCTTTATTGCCTGCTAGGGCCTTTTGGAAGGCTTTTTGGCAACATTCTCGACTCCATCGGGAAAACACGGATTACATTCCTTGTGGTGATCGGCTCGGCGACATTGAACCTTTGTCTTAATTATTTTCTGATCCGTTCCATTGGCGTTATGGGAGCTGCTTATGCCACATTGATATCAAGCATTGCCGGTTTCATTGTTGCCCAGACGATCCTCCGCAAAACAATCGGCGTCAATGTCCTGAACACTTTCGTTTATATGTTTCAGTTCTATCCGGAGTTTTGGAACAAACACTTGAAACCAATGCTTGCGCGAAGGCTAGGTTAAACTAAACCTCACTTAACTGTTTCAGTGGCAGCCTTTTTCTTCGATTTGTACTGAAAACGCATTTCAATGTGTTTGTAAGTCCAGGCAGAAACGAAGTAGATCAAAGCGAAATTCAGGAACACGAGATATGCGTAATCTTCGGGCTGAAACTTGATGATGCGAATGAAAAGCACATTGAAAAGGCTCAGCAGCAGCGCGTGCGTCATGTAAATGGAATACGAGTATTTGCCCAAATTATGGAACAGCTTCACCGACTTCATTCCAGCTGAGATCAATCCTTTTTCAAATGCAAAAGTATAAATGCAGGCAAAAAACAATACTTCGAAAACGGCTCCCCAAGGCTTCATTGCTTCACCATTGTAAATGCAAGTCGCTATCAGTGAGAGCATTATCAATTCCGTAACCGAGAATAGCCAGGCGGGCAATGTCCGCACAACCGCATGCGTGCGACTGAAAAGGTTGAAGCACAGAACGCCGGTGAAAAAGCCCAAGACGCCTCTTAAAAAACCATAATTAAAGCTGTAATTAATCTGAAAACTCCGCGAAACGAACCAGAGACCGGTTAGGGAAATCACAATGATCAATGCGTAATATAAGTTGCGTCGCTTGAACTGACCCGATGAATGAATGAAAACCACGATTGTGCCGAAAACAATGTAAGCGATCATTTCGGCGCTGATGGACCAGCTTGGAATGTTCCAGCTAACGTCTTTTACACCCGGAACAGGCGTTGAATTGACGAGGAACAACGAGGTGAAAAAAGTGAAAACGTTATTTGCAGGATTGATCAGATTATTGACTTTAATGTATGGCGCAAGCACATTCTTAGCAATTTCCATGACCAGAAATGCCATTAACATCACGAAATGCAATGGATAAACGCGGTAAACTCTTTTGGTCAAAAACAGTTTGAGCTGCGGTCCGTCGGATAAAGACTGATAACTGTAAGCGATCACGAATCCGCTGAG
This sequence comes from Dyadobacter sp. CY326, assembly GCF_021390515.1. Lineage (GTDB taxonomy): Bacteria > Bacteroidota > Bacteroidia > Cytophagales > Spirosomataceae > Dyadobacter. Next base: position 371,687 of record NZ_JAJUXI010000005.1, on the reverse strand, counting down.
CACGAAGAAGAAATCCACAAACATATCCGAATTTTCGACAAACTGGTTATTGATCATCGGTGTGTTTGCGAAGGGCGCCAGGTGGAACAGAAAAACCAGTGAGGCGAACAGCCCGCGAAAAATATCCAACACTTCAAACCGGTGTTTCATGCTAATTGGTTTTAAGATTAAACAGGCACATAAATCGGTTAATCTTCTTTAAGGGATCGTATTCGTAAGTAAACTCATCAGCTGCTTTGGTCATGATAAGCAATCCAAAATGCTCGCTTGTGTCGCTTAGCAGCAAGGGCATCAGCACTTCGGGGAGCTCTTCTACGAAAAAGATCGCCTTGCCAGATTGATGTGTCCTGACGTAAAGCGAGTCCATTCCATTGTGATAAATTGCAAAATCGACGGACAGCGGATTTTCCAGCGGCCACGCAATCTGGGTTTTGTCCAGCGCAATGAGCACAAGCGGTTTTCCGGAATCTTCTTTTTCCAAAACCAGCTCATCAGCACCAATTTTAATTGTTAATGCTGATTCCGGCTCACCCGAATGTTTGACAGCATTGGTAAGCAGCTCGGCAATGGCCCATTTGATCCTGGACAACACGGCCTCGTCAATGGAGCGGCCTTCTGTTTTTTCTTTGATTTGATTTAGACATATTCCTACGGTGCCTGGAATTTCTTCACGCTGGCATTTAAACACAACCTTCACACTATCCAAATCTCGGTCCATAAGCTATTTTGACGCTTGCATCGCCTGGTCGTAGTCTGTATAAATTTTGAAGACTTTATCCATCCTGATCAGCGTTAGCAGGCTTTTTACATCTGGTTTTAATGAAACAAGATAAATATCGACATTCCTCGGCATGGCATATTTTAAAGCCACAACCAGACTTCCCAGGAAAGAACTGTCGATGTAATTGACATTCTCAAAGCTCAGCAAAATGAGCCGGGCACCATTGGCCACGAGCGAAATCATCTCTTCTTTGAACAATTCTGCATTGTCAAGGCTCGCTTCCTGTGGTAAAATCGTGGCTTGGGCCACACCGTCGATTTGGTTAACTTCTAGTATCATGAGGGATTATTTTTTTTCAATGAAAATTATACTGGCGTCATCCATTTGGTTGCTGTCATTGATCGATTCCAGGACATCGGATTTGATTGATTCAAAGCTGTGCTCCATCCCCATGTAAGGGCTGATCTTGGTAACAAAGAATGGATAATCGCTCTTTTTGGAGCCATTAGAAGGGATATCAATCATTCCGTCAGTAAAAATCGCAAGCTGGTCGCCCTTCTCCATTTTGATTATCTGCTTATCATAAAAGCCATCTTCGAGCAAGCCGAGCAACAATCCGGAGGAAATAAGTGTAGAAGTTGTTTTGGTTTTCGACTGATAACTAATCAATGGCAAATCGCCCGCACCCGTGTAATGAACCTCGCCCGTGTGACTGTCCAGCAAGAGCAGCGACAAGCTGGACAGGATGTTTTGGAGGCCTTCGTCCAGGTAAATCAGTTTGTTTACTTTTTGAACAATGGTGTTCAATCCAAAATCATTGTCAAGCACGCAAAAGCGAATGGCAGCACGGATGTAGCTCAAAAAACCGAAGGTGAAAAACCAGGCTTTCCACTTCTTACCCATGATATCACCAAGGAAAGTAAAGCAAAACCGATCGTCAACCTGCACAAAATCAATGAAATCTCCGCCCGGATAACCACGGTAACCTTTGTGCCAGAAATAGATCTGGTAACCTGAGATTTCGGGACTTCTTATCGGAATGGATTTCACATTGAGCGCCTCAGCAGCAATTTTCAATTCACGAATGGACCTTACATGCTCATTCTGAATAGACTTGATAATGTTGCTGAGCTTCGAAATAATCACCGGAATCGGCGTCTCTTTATTGATAAAATCAAGTGCGTACATGCCTAAGCCTTCCATAACCAACGAGTTATCAGTGAAGGAAGTCAGGAAAACGAACGGAATGTCGCTAATGTTCGGGTTGCGTAAAACTGCCTGGCGAAAATCGAAGCCATTCATTTCAGGCATGTCGTAATCGGACAGGATCAGATCAGGTGTTTCAACGAGCAACATGGAAAGTGCTTCCGTTGCCGATTCGCAGCCGACACAATCATAACCGGCTTTGGTAAGCGATGCCTCAATAATTCTACGAAAAAGCGAGTTATCTTCAACAATCAGAATTTTCTTTACGGTGGTGGGCGGGTCGAAGAGTGAGGTCATTTCTTATTGAAATTAAGCACGAATAAAAGCACTCCACCAAAAATGATGAGTAGCGACACCAAATCCATGATCGTGACGCCATCGTTGGGATTGAAGTAGAAAACCGTAAACATTTCAAAGCTGGGCGGCGCCGGCATAATGATCATGGCAAAGCCAAAAACAATCAGCAGAATCGCTATAATGAAGTTTACAGCCTTTTGAAATGTATTTTTAACTACATGCGAGCTACTATTCCGGCTGTCGATCTGGTTTTCAGCAAGCAATTTTTCCAATCCTTCCAAAAGCTCTTCTCTTGACAGATTGTTTTCTCGGTCCAACGCCTGAAATGGCGCGACTTGTTTGGCCCGAAATGCAGACTCTTTGAATGCTTCGGCGATTTGTGCTTCGTATGCTGCTGAATGTTCGGGCGCAATGGCAGATTGACCAATGACTTCAATCAGCTCTTGAATTTTTTCATCAAGCCGCACATTTTCTTGCGCCGCATTTTGCCCTGGCGGAGTTTCTGAAATTTTTTTGGTGTCAAGCAGACGCGATATTTTCACTTTGTCAAGAACAGATTAGATTTTATTGGAAAAACTTCGACATTATCATGCTATTCCAACAATTTCTGTGGCCAGAGTTTACATTTTGTTTAAAGCTATATTTTAATTGTTAAATTTGAAATAGTTCTACAACTCAATAAAATTATTCCCTCATTTCCAGACCAAACCCGACAGGTCAGCACATATCAAGATGAAGCGTGTTTCCATAGTGACAGTCAATTTTAACCAACCCAAGATTACGGAAGATTTGCTCAGATCACTGGCCGACGTCAATGTGTATCCCGATCTGGAAATTATAGTGGTTGACAATGGCAGCAAGCCCAATGTGGTGCCCGATTGGGAGGAAAAATATCCAGACATCAAATTCATCCGGTCGGAGCAGAACACCGGTTTTGCGGGAGGCAATAATATCGGCATTGCTTATGCGACAGGCGACTATTTATTCCTCATCAACAACGACACCGAAGTCACCGCGGAGCTGATTGGGAAACTGGTGGATAAGATGGAAGCCAATCCAAAAATCGGGATGATTTCTCCTAAGATCCACTACTTTGACCAGCCTGGCATGCTGCAATACACCGGTTACACGCCGATGAATTATTACACAGCGCGCAACGCCTGCATCGGGCAATTCGAGCAGGACCATGGCCAATATGACTCATTGAGCGGGATAACGGGTTATGCGCACGGCGCTGCAATGATGATCAGGAAGGAAGCGCTTGACAAAGCGGGCTTGATGGACGAAAATTACTTTCTCTATTATGAAGAGCTCGACTGGTGCGAACGGATCAGAAAAGCAGGTTATGAAATCCACGTGGATCTTTCTGCATTGATTTATCATAAAGAATCTGTGGCAGTGGGGAAGCGCTCTGCTTTGAAGGAATTTTTCATGAACCGCAACCGCATTTTATTCATCCGTAAAAATGGTTCGGCCTCGCAATTCTTCATTTTCTGCTGCTATTTCCTGGTGACAGTGGTTCCCCGCAACTTGATTCTCTACATTAAAAACAAGGAATACAAATTCATTCCTGTCTTCCTAAAAGCAATATCCTGGCATTTTACCAATAAGGCGGATAGCAATAACCTGGGCTATCCTTTGACCCGTTAATTTATGGAAATACTCTTCTGGCTCAGTTTGTTTGTCGTTTTTTACACATTTCTCGGTTATGGCATTGTCTTATATATCCTGGTTCGGATTCGCCGCTTCTTCAAAGGAAAGAGGAGAGCTCCTTCGCTGGATCAGGACATGCCCACGCTGACTTTGATCATTGCCGCTTACAATGAAGAAAGCATCATTGAAGAAAAGATCCATAACACATTAGCGCTCTCTTATCCGGAGGGAAAGTTGAAGTTGATTTTTGTTACGGACGGCTCCTCCGATCGCACACCTGAGCGCGTCAGCGCTTACAAGCAGATCAAATTACTGCACACACCCGTGCGCAGCGGAAAGATTCTCGCTATGCACAGGGCTATGCATGAGGTTGATACAGAAGTGGTTGTCTTCACAGATGCGAACACTTACCTGAATCCGGATGCATTGCTGCTCATTGCAAGACATTATGCCGATCCGAAAGTGGGCGCAGTTTCGGGTGAAAAACGCGTCATGCAGGATGCAGTTTCTGATGCGACGGCAGGAGAGGGTTTCTATTGGAAATATGAGTCGACACTCAAAAAGTGGGATTCGGAGCTTTATTCGGTTGTCGGCGCGGCGGGTGAGTTGTTCAGTGTTCGTCACTCGCTTTACAGGCAAGTGGAGCCGGACACGATCCTGGACGATTTTATGATTTCAATGCTCATTGCCCAGCAGGGTTACCGGATTATTTACGAGCCGGAGGCCTATGCTTCTGAGCTGTCCTCGGAAAACATTAAGGAAGAGCTCAAAAGGAAAGTGCGGATCGCAGCCGGTGGTATTCAATCCATTTTGAGGCTGAAAAAATTGCTGAATCCGCTGAATTTCCCAATGCTTTCGTTTCAATACATTAGTCACCGCGTGCTGCGCTGGACGGTCACGCCGTTTTTAATGATCGTGGCTTTTATCTTGAACATCATAATTGTAGCGCGTTCGGGCGGCGCTTTGTATGGCTTTCTTTTATTTTGTCAGGTCGCTTTTTACGGCGCTGCCTGGTTGGGATGGATGCTGGAAACAAGGAAGATCAAGGTGAAGGCATTGTTTGTTCCGTATTATTTCTGTGTGATGAATTATGCAGTCATTGCGGGCATTATCCGGTTTTATAAAGGCAATCAAAGTGCGGCGTGGGACAAATCAAAACGGAAAAGCGTGTAGCAAATTTTTGCTACACGCTCATAATATCTTGTATTCTCTATAATTTCAAATCAACTTCAATCGCTCAGACTCCTGTTCTATAATGGGGAGCAATTCGTTGAGCTCAGCAGAAATTCTCTGGTAAATTTCCATAAGCGCCTCCGGCGATTCTTTCTCCTTAATCGCTTTTTCCAGTACTTCAACTTTCGGGCGGATCCAGGTTAAACCAGCCATCGTAAATGAAGGCTTCAAGCCGTGGACAATGCTCGCCGCTTCTTGCATGTCCTTCGTTTTCAATGCAGTGTGAAGCGAATGCCAGCGCGGGACCGAATCACTCAAAAACGCATCGAAAATCATGTAAAGAATTACCGGGTCGTCTCCGTAGACCTGATCAATGTAATTAAGATCCAGTGCAGGGTTTAGTTGTAGGTCCATTAAGTAAATTTAAAACTGTTTCAGAAGTGAGCTGTCAACGGTTGTTGTATAATTTACAAAACTATGGAATTTTATTGGCTTACGGAGTCTTTTGTTTCTGCTTTTACTTCTTCCTTAACCGGCTGTTTTGCCTGTTCTTTATCTTTCTTTTTAAAATATCTGCGGAAAAGGAAATTTGACCTTAGCGCCACCATATTTTCGTCCAGTTTTTCAGTGCTGCTTTCCAGGTTTTGCAAGGTCCCTTTCAAATTAGTTGCCGTCGCTTCGTCATGCAGCAACACACCTAATGGACTGGTTCTGTTTGAGTTCAGGTCTTCACTCGCTGATTTGAGGTTGGCAACCATCACATTAGCCGTCGCAACTGTCTCATTCAGACGACCAATGGTTCCTCTGATGTCGCGCATAATGACCGTGTCTGTCGCGAAGTCGTTCGCCAAGCCTCCCGGTTGGTTCAGCTTTGATGTAAATCCTGACAAAGATGCAGTCATCACTTGGGCATTTGCGGAGGCTTTTTTCAATGCGGCCAATGTCTGGTCCACATCATTATAAAGTCTGTCGTCGCTCAAAAGCATCCCAACCGTTCCTTTTCCCTCCAATATATTTTTACTGATCGTCTTAAATGCACTTGTAATGCCAAGCAGGTTTTTATTGTTTTCTGATAAAACCGCAAGCATTTCCTCAGTGCTTTCGATTTTCTCAACAACCAGCTCATCACCGTCTTCAATAGAAGGCACTTTTTGTGTTCCGCCATAGATTACAATGATCTTGTTACCGATCAATCCGTCGGTGCTCACTTTCGCTTTTGCATTCTTGCGGACAAATTCCTGCGATTTTTCTTCAATGTGCAGGATTACTTCCACTTTTGAATTTCCCTGAAAACGGATTGTTTTCACCGTTCCGATTTTCACCCCGGAATACCAGACATTGTTGCCGACTTTAAGTCCGTTCACGTCATCAAATATCGTTTTTACCGAAATTGTAGATGAAAATACTTTCTTCATACTCCCGATCGTGAGTATGCCGACTATGAATATAATTAAGCCTATTATAACAAAAAGTCCTACTGTGATGGAGCGTTTTCTGGCTGATGTTTCCATTATTGAATAAAATTATAATCGTAAAAACTTTTGATTCTCTCTTCGTCGGTGTTGAAAACTTCTTCGAAAGTGCCTTGTTTAAGGAACTTGCCGTCGAGAAGCATCGCGATCCGGTCTCCTGTTTCTCTTGCACACGTCAAATCGTGCGTAATAATGATCGAGCTTGTGTGATATTTTTCCTTAACCTCATTGATAAGCTGATTGATTTCCAAACATGTGATCGGGTCAAGTCCTGCGGTTGGCTCATCGTAAAGCATAATCTCCGGTTTCAAAATCAGCGTTCTCGCAATCCCGATCCGCTTTCTCTGCCCTCCCGATAATTCTGATGGCACCTGATTAATGGTTTGCAACAGGCCCACGGCGTCCAAAACAAATTCCACCTGTTCATTAATGTCAGCTCTCGACAGATTTTTTGTATTTCTTACCAAAGGAAATTCGAGATTTTCCCGCACGGTCATACTGTCGTAAAGCGCACTGTTTTGAAAGGAAAAGCCGATTTTCAATCGAATGTCGTTAAGCTCTTTCTCATTAAGCTCAGAAACTTCGCGTCCGAGCACATTGCACATGCCGCTGTCTTGTCTCAGCAGGCCGACAATGATCTTAATCAAGACAGACTTACCCGTTCCCGAGCGACCCAGCACAACGACATTTTCACCTTTATCCACCTGAAGATTCACGCCTTGAAGCACATGCAGATCACCAAATGATTTGTAGAGATCCCGTATTTCAATAACCGGTTCTTCGGTTTGGTTTGTTTGTTCCATCCTATATTCTAAAATAATTCGACACCTGAACGATGATCACCTCTTCTATAAAGATGAGGAACATCGAAATAACAACGGCAGAGTTGGCAGCTTTTCCCACGCCCTCCGTTCCTTTGCTGGCATTGTAACCCTGATAACAACCCACAATTCCAATCGTAAATCCATATGCAACGGCTTTTGCCAGCGAAGTGCCCACATCCAGGAATGTGATCTGCTCAAATGCATTTTCAAAAAAGGAGATAAAACTCGTGCCTTCATTGAGCGTAACATTGAGATAGGCTCCCAGCAGCGCCACGGCCGTACAATAGAACATTAAAATGGGAATAGTGATTGTGGATGCGAGCACGCGCGTTACCACCAAAAATTTGAAAGGGTTAACAGCCGAAACTTCCATGGCGTCGATCTGCTCCGTTACGCGCATGGAACCCAGCTCGGCACCAATGCTCGAACCGACTTTACCGGCACTGATCAGTGCAGTCACCAACGCAGCGAGTGCTCTCACAATCGCAATGGCAACCAGCGAAGGCAGCCAGGAAACCGCGCCAAATTCAGCGAGCGACGGACGGGATTGTTTGGTAAAAACCATTCCCGTGATAAATCCTGTCAAACCGATCAGCAACAATGACTTGTTTCCAATTGCATAACATTGCTTAATCAGTTCCTGCAGTTCCATTCGTCCGCGAAAAGCCTCCCGGAAAAAACGCAGAAAGAAAACGTAACCATTATAGACCGCGAGTAAAGCCGAATCCAGGCCTTTTGTGTAAACTTTTTCCTTTTGATTATCGCTCATTCAATTTCTATGCAAAGTGGATCACGGGGTAACTCTTATTTGTATACTTAATGTTATTGCAGCAGTTGTTGCGTGCCTGCGGCTGGCAATGTTCGCTCTTCAAACCAGCGCATTCTATATGCGTTCATGGCCGTTTTTCCGAGCTGGTTGAGCAGCCGATAATTGACAATAACGCCCACTGCTGCGCCAATTCCAGGAATCAGCTGCGCCATTTTGGCCAGATCAATGTAATCCCTGTATTCCTGCTGAAAGGTTTTCCAATCAAACTGATGAATGTCTTCCGGCAATTCCTGACTTTTCTGTTTCCAATTTATAACCTGCTCAAATACTTTCTGACGCTGTTTTTGACTTGAAAATGTCAGCTGAAAAACGTGCAGGATAAAAAGCCTTTCTCTGTAATCTTCGGCCGAATGACCATACAATGCTGAAATCTCAAACAACAGCTTCATTTTAATGCCGATCAAGATCGGAAACTCGGCCAGTGCCAGCAAAAAACCGCCCGCTCCTGTAATGCCGCCTTCCGCTGCTCCTGCTGTTTTATAAAAATTGATGCGTTTGAGAACTTCCCTTTCTATTTCTTCAAGTGAATTTTTTGGAGCAGGCAATGCGGTGGTAAATTCTGCTCCGGTTAACACCGCCCGGGTCATCTGCTTAATGGTCGCGGTGATGACCTCATGAACCTTGTCGGGAATTATATTATTGATCTTGTCCTGAACTGCCTTTGAAGTCCTATCTACCAGATTAGGCCGTTTTTGCATCTTTTGCTGCCATTTATGCAATTCAGGCGTAATTTTTTCCTCATATGTCTGGTATTGCATACTCAAACCAACGATTAATGTTAAGATAGAAGGGAATCACAAGCTTGATCCTGGTGGCTGCTCTAAAAAAATCATTCCAAACATCTCTAAACGCGATTGCGCTCTGCTTTTAAATACAGAAATGTCGCTAATCCGTATCCTTATTAATCTTTTCCTCAGCCAGTTCCACCTCTTCCTGATCGGCTTGCGGCTCTTCTTGTTCCAGATCAGCAAGCGCTTCATATTGCAGCGTGATCAGAATAGGGAAGTGGTCGGATGAGAAATTTTCCATTCTTTTGAGCTCCAATAATTTGAAATCCGTTGAGCAGAAAACGTGATCGAGGGGAAATCTCAGGAAGGGATATTTTGCATGAAATGTGTTGAAAAAGCCGCGTCCGCGTCTTGGATCGAGCAATCCGCTGATTTTGGTAAACAAATTTGTCGTGTAAGACCAGGCCACGTCATTCAAGTCGCCGACGACGATCGTAGGCAGTTTATTGGACTTCACTTCTTTGGCAACAAGCAGCAATTCTTTGTCGCGCTCAGTTGAATACATGTTTTCGCCGGGCACGGGTGGGGTGGGGTGCACGCAGTAAAGCTGGATCAATTTTCCAGAAGGGAGCCGCACTTTTGTTTTAATGGAAGGAATTTCATCATCCACCAGATAGCGGACTTCGTAATCGATCAATTCAAGCTTCGAGTAAAGCAACATCCCATAAGTGTTGTCGATGGGAATGAGGACTTGATGCGGATAATCATGCTTCAAATCCTTCGTTCCCTCATGCCAATACGCATCGGTTTCAAGGAGCAATATCAGATCCGGATCATGCTTTTTTAACATCCGCATGCATCCCGCAGTGTTTTTATTATCCTGAAAAACATTGGAAGAAATGATGCTGATCTTGTTTTCTTTGTCCAGTTTGTCGGCCTTCAACAATCTCTTTTTTGCAAGAATTGTAAAAGGGTAAATCTGATAACATAAATAAATGGCGTTTGCAGCGATTACGGCTGTGAATGCAATGTCAAAATTGGACTTAATCCGATAGAAGGAAACGTAAAGAATGAGGATGAGCAGATTGAGTAAGAGCTTCTGCAAACGTGGATATTCGAAAACGCGGAATGCCCAGAAGTCATTGCGTATTAATGGAATGATAGAAAAAAGTACGACGATCCCGCCGAAAATTTCCAGTGCGTATTTAAAAGAAAGCATTTGCAATGAAGCAATATTGAAAGCGAATAATTTGCTAAATATCGTTTTTAATCTTCGACAAACAAATAGTTAACCCATCAATGTGCACTCAAACGCCTTTCACCTCACAAGCACTTTTACAGACCACGATTTGTCTCCGGACTGCAATTTGATAAAATGATAACCCGCAGCGCTTTGCGGAATTTGCATTGAAGCATCTTTCTGATGAGACACTTGCTTCGTGTCAATGGTTTCTCCGCTTGAATTGATCAGCGACAATGCGCCTGCCATCGGCTGCTTCATTTGAATGGTCAGCGTCTGTCCCTTTTGAACAGGATTTGGAAAGACAGTGAACATTTCTTTTTCGTCCTTTTCTACACCCGTAATGACCGGCATTTCAATTTCCGCATAACTATAGTCTGCTGATTCGGAAGTCCGGTTGAGCGCTCTCAGGCGAAAGCTCAGCTTTTCTGATTTTGAATTATCCTTGTCCGTGAAGGTTAGTTTGGTGCTGTCCAGCATTGCAATCGTTCGATAAGCATTCTCGTCCGAAAGCTTTTTTTCCAAAGCATACTGAGAAGCGCCAGCAATCTGGTCCCACGAAAGTGAAACCGCTCCGCTTGCGTCCAATTTCGCGGTGAGCTTCGGCACAGCCAGACTTTGACCAATAGGAACTTCAAAAAAAGTAAAGGCCCGCATGCCAAGCTTGTTCTTAATAAAAGGACCATCAAGCGGATAAAACGGTCCATCAACCGGCGTGAACATGGGCATGAGATCCAATGTATTACCATTCTGCGGCGCTCTCAATTCCAAAATGATGCGATTTCCATCCGCCTTTCCCGAAGCAACGGACCCCGATTGCCCATTGAAGTAAATGAAATCTTTGAGATCCAGCGTAACATTGTTATTGGCCTGATAAGGTTCGGGATAGATAAGCTCTTGCCCTTCGTCGAAGACGAGCACAACTTGCTTACGCTCAGCATCTTTGTAGTAAACCTTTTTGATATTTGGTGAATCAATGTTTGCTGTGTTCTTCAACGCATAAAAATCGCGGGCGATCAGCCGGGACACTTCCAGGCCATTTTGAACGTAGCCAGCTCTGCCATAATGCAGTCCATCAAAATCCTTCGTGCCAACCGTCGCAAGCGAGCGGAGGTCGGGATAAATGTCCGGGAGCCGGCGCTGATAATCCCTTACAAGCGCACCAATGGGCGAAGGATAATAAATGACGTCGATTTGAAATACATAGATTTTTTCCAATTTGGGTAAATCCATTTTCAAATATTTGCGCAATAAATCGAAATTCCCAGGCCAGTTGCCGCCTTCATGATAAGCCTCCGTTTCGCCCTGCCGAAAAATGTATGCTTTGACCGCGCCAGCAATTCCTGCTTTTTGCAAACGATAAAGCATTCTGCCATAACCATTATTTAAGTCAGCCGGATTGCTTTCGGTCCGTTGCGCGTGCCCAGATGCCGACGACCAGTGGAAGCCAGCATTGATCAGACAATTAGGGACGCCCGATTGTTGAACCAGTTGTTCCTGAATTGCAAAACCCATCGTTCCGACGCCATTGTCATACATTTTCAGGTTAGAAAACGCCCATAATGTGTCGGCAGGATTGTATGGGTCTGTGTTGAGGTTTTGCGTTATTTTTCCAAAAGTGCGGCAATAACGGCTCGTGTCAGGTTCTGCAAAGAATGCTGTTGAATTGGACTGTCCGGAAACCACATAGACGTCTCCGCTCACGACATTCTGCCGCTCAACGACAAGCGTGGAGTCGGTTGCATTGCGAAAATAGACTTTGAAACTATAATCAGCCAACTCAGCTTTGATCTTCGCTTCGGCAGAAAACGAGCCTATTCCCTTGCTGTTATATTGGATAGGGGATTTTAAATATTGGTGCAAAACATTGTTACGCAGCACTTGCACGGACATATAATCGTAGCCGGCAACTTCTAAAATGCCGCTAATGGGAACGACGGCTTCGTTTTGCTCATTGCGGGGATAAAGCTGCAAATCTTGCGGCAGCTTGCTGAAAACAACGGAATTGAATCTTTGCGCGTAACTCTGAAAACTCGTTAGCGCGAGAATCAAAAACGAACTGGCTACGCTTTTTCGTAAAATTGTAAACTTCACAGGCAACTACTTTTTATGAGAGAAGATCCGCAAATATAGCAGTTGCCTGTGGAATGTAACAGCGAACTATTTCACATTCAAGTTTTTAAATGCCCAATGTAACCGGGCCAACGCCTTCCTTGGTAATTTTAACTGGGTTGATTTCACCTTTTTCATTGAAGGTCATTTCATCAATGCAAGTCTCGCGGTGATTGCCGTCCGTTTCGGTCAGCGGACGTCTGTGGTAAACGATGAACCAACGGTCTTTGCCCGGAATTTGAATGATGGAATGGTGTCCTGCACCGGTTGCAACTTTGGGATCTTGCTGCAAGATTTTTCCCACGCGCTTGAATGGGCCAAAAGGGGAGTCAGCCACAGCATATGCAACGGAATAATTGGGGCCTGTCCAGCCGCCTTCGGACCACATAAAATAATATTTGCTATTTTTAATGAACATGAACGGGCCTTCTACATAATTTTCTGGCGTGATTTCGCGAAAGATTTTGCCGTCCTCAAAGGGAATGAAACCTGTGAAATCCTTATTCAACTTGGCAACATTGCAATGGCGCCAGCCGCCGTAAAACAAATAATATTGACCGTCTTTGTCTTTGAAAACGAACTGATCAATCGGCTGAGCCCCGTTGTGAAACTTGTCGATCAATGGTTTTCCCAAATGATCTTTGAAAGGTCCCTCCGGACTGTCAGACACCGCCACGCCTATGCCGCCCTTTTCATTGTCATTCTGAATGTCATTGGCACCGAAAAAGAGATAATATTTTTTGTCTTTTTCAATGATCGAAGGCGCCCAGACAGCGCGCTTAGCCCATTTAATGGCTGCCGTGTCCAAGATTGCGGGATGCTTTTTCCAAGTTAAAAGATCTTCGGACGAGAAGGCATCAAGAAACACTTGCTTCTCGTAAGGCGCTGAAAATGTGGGATAAATGTAGAATTTTTTGTTAAAAATGATCCCTTCCGGATCAGCATACCAGCCGGGAAAAACGGGATTGCCGGCAGTTTTTTGAATGGTCTGTGCAGCTGCGCTTAAAGTTGTTAAGAGCAATGCGATAAATAAAACGAGGTTTTTCATTACGAAGATTTGGGAAATTGAACCGGGCTAAGATCTGAATTTTTGCTCAATTAATATGCTTCTCCCGCTCCTCCGCCACCAAAATTCCCGCCGCCAAACTCTACACTGCCTGTTTCCTGTGGTGTTTGACCCAAATGCTGGGCGACCAGGATTGCTTCCAAATTGGGCAAATTGCGCTTGCCTTCTTGCTCATCGGATAAGCCGTGTTTCGGCGTGTGCAAATATTTGATGAGCGAAACGGCCAATGTAATCATAAGCATTCCCGAAACCGCAAGTCCCTGTGCCACAGTAAGAATGGCAAAATAATATCTGTAAGTGAAAATTGAAAAGGCAAAAGAGAGGAGGCCAATGATAAAGAGCACCCTGTCCTTTTTCCGAAGCCCGAAGAAAATGTAAATGACGGGAATGCCGATTGTAAAAAAATAAAACAACGGAGCGAAAGGAATTTGCGGGGCAAATGGGAGCATAATATCGCTTAGTAAAGCATTGCCTTCCCGCACAACCAAATAATTTCCGCCGAGATAAAATGTCGCAAGTGACAAAACTTCAACGAGCTTACGGCAATCGTGATAGAAAATGCTTTTGTTCTTTTTTACATACAAATAAATGGCCGCCGAAAGGATCATGACTGCGAATGGCAACAATGCTTTTCCGAGCGGGAATTTCATCATGATATTGGCAAGCACGGTCATTAACAAAACAAATGAACCAGCGGCTGTAAGCAAATCCGCGTAACGCAGGGTGGCAACAAGGGAAATCGCAAACAAAATGATGCAATATTGCCAGACATCCAGATTGTCGAAAAGTGAAAAGAACGGAATTACGGAAGCAGCCATTGCGCTATAAAGCAGCGCATTATCAACGCCGGAATGATAAAGCCGCTTGGTTTTGATGAGATATTCCAGGAAAAAAACGAAGCCAGCCATGCAAAAAAGGCTTACTGCTGAAATGCTTTCGTCGGAGCCGCTGGCGAGCAGAAAAAGTGAAACCAAGCCTGACGCGAAGGAACACGCAATCAATGTAAAAATGAATAGACCAATCTTGACAAATATCCCTGGTCTGTAAAATTGCTGCGGAAAGGCTTTTTCAACATTGGCAGCTTGCTCTTCGGTTAAAAGCTTCTTCTCACGCCAAGCTTCCGCGATCTGCTGAATGTGTAAATGATCAATCCAGGTTTGGTTATATGCCTTTTTCATTTTTTAATGCCCAGGAATTTTTTGAAGTTGAGGAGAAAATAAATGACGCCAATGCTGGTGAATAGGAAATAGAATGTGGCTAAAAACGAGGCTGCGTCGGTGGCACCAAGCGCTGAAAATATCAGGTAAGTGATAATGACATACGAATAGACCACGCCCATAAGCAAGAAAACCAGTGACTGTGCAGATCTGGCGCGCAGGATGAAAAAAGCGGCTAATGCGCAGCCAACGAGAATGTAACCAAACTGCGACTTGTCATCAAACATGCCAGCCAGGCAAGCGATCATTGCCAGATTTCCTCCAATAAATATGTAAGTGAAAGAAAAGTGAGCTTTGATTTCCTTCTTGACAGAAGCCCAGCCAACTGCGCACAACATACAGCCTAGAAAAACGGCTGTGCCCAACAATTTATCTTCTGTAAAATCATTTTCGGAAAGGATGGCAAGTGGGGCAACCGTGAGGCCGAGCCAGGAAGCGAGACCTGTGACAGCCATTGAAAGGGCTCCGCGGTGGTCAAAGCGATAAGCGCAGAAGAAAAAAATGATTGTGGGAATGATGATCGCCAGCCCGTAGCGGGTGCCAAAAACGTTATATTGGAATTGCAGATAACCTTCCATGATCAGGAAAGTAGTGCAGCCCATCAGCAGAATGTAATCGGCCAGCTTCTTGGGGTTTTTGACTTCCGCATTGCTGTATGGAAGCGCGTGCTTGTAAGTGTAAAAAAAGCACCAGGCGGTCAGCGCGGCAATTAAAGTAATGATGACCTGATGGCCAATGGTATCAATGTTTTCATAAATGATGACGCCTAAGCCCGACCCGAAAAGAACGATTCCCACATATAAAATTGAACGGACTTCCCAATGCAGGGAAAACGGTTTGGTCTGTTCGTAATTGGCAATAAATGTGGCCTGTTCTTCGGGAATAATGGATTTATTGACAAATGCTTGGAGGATAGTTTGAATGTTCATTCCGGTGAATAAGAGGATGAGTAGGACAACAATAATAAGCAGATTGCCAAAAACATCCATCTAAATTTATCTAACGGAATCTCTTGTCTATCATGCGGTTCAAGATCAAAAACGGAGCGTAAAATGCTCCTTAACCTGCTCTTTTCTAAAAAACACAAGCCCCACCCAAAATAAATCGACCGTAAGCGTAACCTGTGGATGTTGCTTGATAAATTCCCAGGCCTGCGTCATCTCCTCAGACCAGTAAATGTCATCAAATATGAAGACTGAGTCGTTGTGCGCGTAGGGAAGACAATCCTGGAAATATTGGACGGTTGGCTCATAGCGGTGGTTGGCGTCGAAATAGGCGAAATCAAGCTTTGGAGTCAATTGGCTTAACGTTTGCGGAAGCGTTTCATCAATGTTACCAAGCACAATGTTAATGTTGTCAGCGTTGAGCTGCTGAAAATTTTTCCTTGCAATGTCGGCAGTTGCCGGACAGCCTTCAAAAGTCAGAATTTTCGCATCTGGCTTTGCTTTTGACAAATACAATGTTGTTAACCCTAGTGAAGTGCCCAGTTCGAGAATGGTCTCTGGCTGAAATCGCTGCACAAGACGGTTGAAGAGCTTGCCGAATTTCTCAGGTTTCTCGGCATTTTTTGCAATGGTCCCAATTTTCCGAAGATTCGATTTATTAATGCGTGAACCCGCCCCAAGATCCAGAATGTTGATTTTTTCCTGTGAGCTCAGCAGTGATTTTCTTAACGTTTTTAAAGCAGCGTAATCCGGATTTTTGTCCTTTTTGGCGGCAATAACCTGCGTGTAAAGCTCAAAAAGAAAGGGAGAATGTATGGAATGCTCGTTTCCGGAGCGGAACAAATATTTGAAGTAGGCTGCAATCAATTGTAAAATATTTAGGAAACGAAGCAGGAGAAAGCTTGCTCGCAATAATCAATTCATTCGATAAGGTGCAATCAGGGAGAAAGCAGGAATTACAACGCGGAACTGGCGGCCATCAAGCACGCGTTCCATTAAATAGGTTCCAGCCATTTTTCCCAAATCCGTGCGCAAGTTGCATCCTGAAACGTAATCGTGCACATCGCCCGGTTCCAGAATGGGCTGCAAACCCACAATGCCAGCGCCTTCGACTTCTCTCACAGTTCCATTGGCATCATAAATCAGCCAATGTCTTCTCAACAACTTCACTGTGTGCTCACTATGGTTTTCAATCAGGATCTTGTAAGTAAAAACATAATGGTCCTGCCCAGGATTGGAATAGTCGGGTTGAAACTCTGTTAATACGGTGACTTTCACACCATCTGTCACTTTGGAAACCATATAAATGAGGGCGTTTTAGACGATTTGTGTTCGATGAAGTTATGGCCTGAGCGTGGTGTGCAACATTTCTGCTAAAACGAAAATAACAATCAATTACTGATAAAACCAAAACAAAATAATATAATTTGGGTTTCGAATTAAAAACAATGAGATGGACGTAAAAATAGAGCAATCGTGGAAAACAAGGCTGGAACCGGAATTTGAAAAGCCCTATTTCACTGAGCTCGTGAATTTTGTGAAAGAGGAATACACTTCCAAACAAATATTTCCGCCTGCCAAACAAATTTTCAACGCATTTAACTTTTGCAGTTTTGATGATTGCAAAGTCGTCATTCTTGGTCAGGATCCTTACCACGGCCCGGGCCAGGCCAACGGGCTTTGTTTTTCTGTAAATGATGGCATCCGCATTCCGCCTTCTCTGGTTAATATTTTCAAGGAAATACATGATGATCTGGGCCTGCCGGTTCCCAAAACAGGGAATTTGGAAAGATGGGCCAAGCAAGGCGTGCTACTCTTGAATGCCACGCTCACTGTGCAAAGCGGGCTAGCAGGTTCGCATCAAAACAAAGGCTGGGAGCGGTTTACCGATGCCGTCATTAAATGCATTTCGGACGAAAAAGAGCATGTGGTTTTCCTGCTTTGGGGACGTTATGCGCAGGACAAAGGCACCATAATTAACGCAGCGAAACATTATGTGCTGAAATCAAAACATCCGTCGCCCATGTCGGCCAATGGCGGAGGCTGGTTTGGAAACGGGCATTTTAGCAAAGCAAATGCCTATCTGGAAAGCAACGGCGCTGAGCCGATCGACTGGTGATAACAAAAAAAAGAGTCGGGATGCCCGGCTCTTTTTAAGATTTTCACTCCTATTACTATTGTAAATTACTTTTCAATGTTGGAGTTCATCTCCAATACATTGTCCCAATGTGCTTCGTTGGCTTGTACAAATTGTTTGCGATCCGCGTTGGCTGCATATTGTTGAGCGCCTTCCTTAGTTCTGAAAGTCAGATAATGGATCACATCAAACTGGTTTTCACTTCCTTCCGATTTCTGAACGTGTCCTGCTGAATAAGCGACAACATCCCTCACTGCGTTTTTCATCAAAGCAAAATCACGCAAATGCTTTTCAACATCTTCGTTTGTAGTGCCCGGTTTGAATTTGATACAAACCACGCGTTGAATTTCAGCAGGTTTGTGTGGAACATAAGCTCCGTAGATCACAAGCATAAAAACGCATAATGCAAAAACGGGTATCAAATATCCTAATGTCTTATTTCTGGTTCTCATTATTTTTCAATTCTATTAAATCATATTATTATCTAATGCAAATGTAAAACAATAATCTTTAATTGCATTATTTATATATTAAATATAACTTATTTGGATTTTAGTATGTTTTGCAGAATAGAGATTAGGTCGTTTGTTCCTTCGCAAAACTATCTTTGGAAGACATTTTTGGATAATAACTTGCGACAAAGCATGGATCAATGTTTCAAAATCTGACTTGCAAGCTTTCATTTTTGCAAAATCTCTTTAACTGTCATTTCAATTCAACCGTTCCGTTACTATTTTTTCGCATCTACGTATAAATGCATTGATGGCCTCCAAAGCAGTCATCAAAATTTTATATGGCCAGCCTTTTTCATTTCAAAAAATATTTTTGCTCAAAAAAAGCTTTTCAACGGACAGTTGGGCTGAATGTCACCGTCCTAGCATTGCTTTTCGTCTCCTTCAATGTCGCTCATCCTGAATGGGGATTCTGGGCGCATAAGCGGATTAACCGGCTAGCGGTTTTTCGGCTGCCACCAGAAATGCAGGTTTTTTATAAAAGAAATATTGACTTTATCACTGAGAATGCGGTCAATCCGGATCGCAGGCGATATGCCGTGGTGGGAGAGGCGGAAAGGCATTTTATCGATCTGGATGTTTATGGCGACAGCGCGCTGCACATTTTGCCAAGATTTTGGAATGAGGCAGTCAGGCGCATTGGCGAAGACAGCTTACGGAAGCATGGAATTGTGCCTTGGCACATTCAAATCGGGGCATTTCAGCTTACGCAGGCATTGAAGGAAAAGGACGCGCGGCGTATACTAAGGCTTTCGGCTGATTTGGGTCATTACATTGCGGACGCACACGTGCCACTGCACACCACCAGAAATTACAATGGACAACTCACCAAGCAGGAGGGAATTCACGGATTTTGGGAATCCCGCCTTCCGGAGTTGTTTGCGCAGGATTACGACTTATGGATTGGAAAAGCAGTTTATCGCGAGAATGTTGCAGCCGTTGCATGGGAAACGGTCCGTGATTCACATGCCGCAATGGACTCTGTTTTGTTGTTTGAAAAGAAACTGACTGCTGAGTTTCCTGCCAACAAAAAATACAGCTATGAACTGCGTAACAATGTCCTGACCAGAACTTACTCCCTTGAATTTTCCACAAAATACCATCAAATGCTAGACCATCAGGTGGAGCGCCGCATGAAGGCTTCTGTAAAAATGGTGGCGGATATCTGGTTTACCTGCTGGGTGAATGCTGGCCAGCCAGACCTCAGCACGATGAAAGATTTTTCATTCACGGAAAGTGACAGGAAAGCGGAACAGTCTGAAAGCCAGTCTTGGATCAGGAAGCTGTTCCAGATCAGGCCGGAAAGTGACGATTAGTGATTGGCGGTCAGAATCTTAGCTGTAACCAGCAATTGTCCCGTGTGCCGCTGCGTATGTTCAGCTGCATGGAAGAGCAAGCCCAGATGCGTTGACGGAACCATTGCCCTGCCTACATAGCGCACTTCGGTTAATGTTGCCGGATCAGTTTGTTTCAATTGGTTTAATGCAGTCAGAATTTGCCTGTCGAATGCTTGCAATAATGCCTTTAAGTGAATGTCTGGTGAAGGATTTCCTTCGTTTTTTAAATAACTAAGCTGATGTTCGGCAAGTGATTCTTGTCTCGCGTAAGTGAAAAGCCGGTCAAGCACGCCTGTCAAATGTTGCAGATGAAAACCAACGGAAGCCACATCCGCAGGGCGCTCCCAAAGCAATTTTTCGGGAAAATGATTCAATGCTGCATGGATTTCCTCTTGCGCTTGCAACATCGCGTGAGCAGCGGGTTGCAGGAGGTCCGCAATGTTGGGAAGCGGCCCGCGCAGCCACACTTCGGGTTTTGGATTGTTTTGCATGCCGAAATGTAACAAAAAAAGGGACCTTTTTACAAGTCCCTTTTCTTCAAATATATTGTTCTGTTCGTTACTTAGCAATATCGATTTGAACCGGTTTGCCTTTGATTGTATTTCCGTCCATGGCACGCAAAACTGCACGCGCGTCACGTTCAGGAACGTCTACAAAAGTGAATTTGTCATAAATATCAATTGCACCGATCGTTTTACCTGGAATGTTCGCTTCGCCAGCAATGGCTCCTACGATATCTTTTGGCAAAATGTGATCCTTACGACCCAGGCTCAAAAACAGACGAGTCATCCCCGCTTCCGGCGTTGCAGAACGTTTTGATTCGTCACGCGGACCTTCCGATCTTGGGCGTGATTCACCGCGTGCAGCTGGTGCATAACGGTCGTTTCCGCGTGGAGCGCTTTCTCTGCGATCTCCAAAACGGCTTCCACCAGTTGATGGACGACGTTCAAACCTGTCACTTCCGCCTTCTCTGCGTCCGTCACGTTCGCCGCGTCTTTCCTCCCAAGCCAGGTTAGAATCAGCATATTCGTTTTTCTGAACACCCATGATCTGCTTCGCCATTGCGCCTACAACCTGCTCCGTAGAGTAACCTGCGTGCTGCAACATTTCAAGCACATCGCCGAAAAGCTCCTGATCATCACCTTCTTGGATGGATGCAGAAATGCTTTCCACAAAACGCGCCTTGCGAACGCCTACGATATCTTCGTAAGATGGAATAACGCCTTTTTCAATTTTTACTTTGGTAAAACCTTCGATGGTTTTCAAACGATATTTTTCATCGCGGGCAACCAATGAGAATGCTTTTCCTGACAATCCGGCACGACCTGTACGGCCGATACGGTGTACGTAATATTCTTCATCCAATGGAATGTCGAAGTTGATCACACCGTCCAGTCCGCTTACGTCAATTCCGCGTGCTGCAACGTCCGTAGCCACAAGAATGGTTGTTACGCCCGCCTTGAACTTGCTCATTACATTGCTACGCTGCTGCTGGCGCAAATCGCCGTGAATTCCTTCCGAAGCATAACCTCTCAATTGAAGATCTTCAACGATTTCATCCACTTTTCTTTTGGTATTACAAAAAACAAGCAGAGATTTCAAATGGTGCATGTCAATCAAGCGCGTCATTACTTCAACCTTAGCCTGTGGCTTCACTTCGAAATAAACTTGCTCAATGTTCACGTTAGTCAGCTCATTACGAACCACTTTGATCAAGATAGGATCAGTCTGGAAACGTTTTGTGATTGACATAATTGGTTTCGACATTGTTGCCGAGAACAGGATCGTCTGACGATCAGCAGGCATATCTGCCAAAATGCTTTCGATGTCCTCGCGGAAACCCATATCAAGCATTTCATCCGCTTCGTCAAGCACCATCATACGCACTTCGTCAAATTTCAACGTTTTGCGTTCCATATGGTCCATTACACGACCCGGTGTTCCTACAACAATATGAACACCTCTTTTAAGCGAGCGAATCTGACGATCAATTGAATCGCCACCGTAGATTGCTTCAATTCTTAAACCCTTTATATATTTAGCCAAACGGCCAATTTCTTCCGAAACCTGCACCGCCAATTCGCGGGTAGGGCAAAGCACCAATGCCTGAACAGCATTGCTGGATACGTCAATTCTTTCTAGTACGGGAATACCAAACGCTGCTGTCTTACCAGTTCCGGTTTGGGCTTGTCCAATCACGTCAGATCCCTGCATTACTGCCGGAATTCCTTGTGCTTGTATGGGTGAGGGTTTAGTAAAACCCATTTCAGTAAGGGCTTTAAGGATGTTTTCTGAGAGGCCAAGCTCTTCGAAAGTTTCAAAATTTTCAGTAGTCATTATATTTATTTTTGTATTAATGCTTGGGTATGAAATGATTTTCAGTTGTTACGGTAAATTGAATGCTGCTTCGGATAGCCGTAACAGAAAACGTATCGTAGGTCAGCAGCTCGATGGGTTATTGTTACAAACAATAAAATTGTCCCGTAACCAAAAACTCAAAGCAAAATCGTAAACTAATTCAAAAGGGGATTGCGCAAAGCCCACCACAAATCATCCGTGGGGTCCTGCATGAGAACGGTGTGCCAACCAGGCGAATTTTAAGGTTGGTAGCGAATCTAAAAGTGCTAAACCGTGTAAGAAGCAGAGAAACGAACGGATGTTCGTTCAAATTTTATGCAAAAGTAAGGAAATGTTTCGAAATAACAACACTGATGAGAAATTAATTGTAATATTTCGGGAAATGAAAAAGTCTGACCTGCTTGCGCCGGCCAGACTGCACTTGGTCAGGTTTGTTATGAAAAAAGTTCTTGAACGTCGGTGTAAGGCAGGTTCCAAGCATCAGAAACGCCTTTGAAGACAACCTTGCCGTTGACGACATTCAAACCTTTGCGCAACTCTTCATTTGCAGCGCATGCATAACGCCAGCCATTGTTGGCTAACTGCAGTGCGTATGGCAATGTTGCATTGGTTAAAGCGAGCGTAGAAGTGTAGGGAACTGCGCCAGGCATATTCGCAACACAATAATGGACAACGCCGTCCACTTCGTAAATCGGATCTTCGTGCGTGGTTGCTTTCGATGTTTCAAAACAGCCGCCTTGGTCGATGGCCACATCCACCATGACTGTGCCAGGCTTCATCAGTTTGAGCATGTCGCGTGTGATCAATGACGGTGCTTTTGCTCCTGGGATCAGCACCCCACCAATGATCAGGTTTGTGCTTTTGATCAGGTCGCGGATATTGTACTCGTTGGACATAACCGTGTCGACATTGGCAGGCATAATGTCTTCCAGATATCTTAATCTTGGCAAGCTGATGTCAACAATCGTTACATTGGCACCGAGGCCAGCAGCCATTTTTGCTGCCTGCGTTCCCACGATGCCACCGCCCAGCACGAGCACATTAGCAGGCTTTACACCGGCAACACCGCCGAGTAAAATCCCAAAACCGCCCATGGGTTTTTCAAGATATTTGGCACCTTCCTGAATGGCCATCCTCCCCGCGACTTCGCTCATTGGAACAAGCAATGGAAGACTTCTGTCTGTTTTTTCAACCGTTTCATAGGCAAGGCAAACTGCATTGCGCTCGATCATTGCGTGTGTTAATTGCTCGGAAGATGCAAAGTGAAAGTAAGTAAACAGCAACTGATTTTCTTTAATCAGGCTGTATTCGCTTTCAATCGGCTCCTTTACTTTGATGATCATTTCGGCCGCTGCATACACTTCGCCAATGGTTGGCAAAATCACCGCGCCAGCTTCTGTATATTCTTCGTCGCTGAAACCGCTGCCTTTTCCGGCTTGTGCTTGCACGTAAACGGTGTGTCCGTGCTTGCGAAATTCTGTGACACCGGCTGGCGTTACGGCTACGCGATTTTCATTATTTTTAATTTCCTTGGGAACACCAATGATCATTGGGATAGTCAGTTTTTGTAGTGTAGGGACTGGAATTTCTTGCGATCGACAAAAGTAGTTTTTGTAGAAAAAAGATGCTATGCTCGGCTAAAAGGACAGAAAAAAAAACTATTTTTGATCCTGATCACAAGAAAAAATTCGGCAGAGCTTCACTCATTGATCGGCTGACAAATAAAAAATACTGTATGCAACCTGACGTTACAGATCGTAAAATACTCGAATTATTACAGCAAGATTCGCAACTGACAATCAAAGAGATAGCGAGCAGGATCAATCTGTCGGTGACTCCTGTGCACGAGCGGATCAGGAAATTGGAAAGGGACGGGATCATTGACAAATATGTATGCCTGCTCAACCGTCGCAAACTGGGCAAAGCGCTCGTTGTTTATTGCAATGTAACATTGGATAAACAGCGGAAAGAAAGCTTTGAGGACTTCAATCAAGCCATTGTAAAAATGACCGAAGTGCTCGAATGTTCGGTCGTTTCAGGCAACTTTGATTATATGCTGAAAGTGATCGTGGAAGACGCCGAAGCTTACAATCAATTTTACCAGCACAAACTTTCTGCCTTAAAAAGTGTTTTACACATCAGTAGTTATTTTGTAATTTCCGAAATCAAGTACACAACAGGAATTACGGTTAACTGATCCGATTGCCGGATTTGCATTAAATTTTCCTGATATAAAGGCGACTAGCGCTGCGAATTGCCAAAAGCCATAAATAATGAATAAAAATTTCAAAGATGGTCTGAACCTGATGTCCAAGGTTACGCCTAAAAGGGCATGGAACGCCATTCAAATATTAAGCAGTTATTTTTATTCAAAAGCCACAGGCAACCCGGTTCATTGGGGCATGCCGATCGCCATTTCGTTTGAACCCACGACTTCTTGCAATTTGAGATGTCCCGAATGTCCCAGCGGCCTTCGCTCATTCACGCGCCCGACAGGAATGATGGAGGAAAAATTGTACAAGAAAACCATTGACGAGCTTGCCGATACATTATTATATCTGATATTTTATTTCCAGGGAGAGCCTTATCTGCATCCCAAGTTTTTCGAACTGGTTCAATATGCGCATGACAAAGGCATTTACACGGCCACTTCAACCAACGCACATTATCTGACGGACGAAAAAGCAAGAAAAACGGTTGAATCCGGTTTGGATCGCCTGATTATTTCCATTGACGGAACTACGCAGGATGTTTACCAGCAATATCGCATCGGCGGAAACCTGGAAAAGGTTTTGGAAGGAACGCGTAACATCATTAAGTGGAAAAAAGAATTGAAATCCGCTACTCCGCATGTGATTTTCCAGTTTTTGGTGGTGAAACCCAATGAGCATCAGATTGAAGATGTGAAGAAATTGGCTGAGGAAATGGGCGTGGATGAAGTAGGTTTGAAAACGGCCCAGATTTACGACTATGAAGAGGGCTCTGATTTGATACCGACCATTGAAAAATATTCGCGTTACCAAAAAGCGGAAAGCGGTCGCTATTCAATCAAAAACAAGTTTGTTGACCATTGCTGGAAAATGTGGCATTCCTGCGTGATCACCTGGGACGGCGCCGTTGTGCCTTGTTGTTTTGATAAAGATGCAGAATATCAACTCGGTGATATGAAGCGGGAGACATTTCGGCAGCTTTGGAAAGGTAAAAAGTATAGTGACTTCCGGGCATCGCTTATTCGTTCTCGCTCTGAGATTGAAATGTGCAAAAATTGCACGGAAGGGACGCAAGTCTGGGCGTGAAACACTTCTCGAAATGCGCTCGTTTCTATTTTTAATTAAATAATAATGTTAGTCAATTCCTTGATTAACAGAACTTTGTTTCATTTATTTAAAACTCCGTGGAACATTTTTTGGTGAATTGCCCTGAATAATAGAAATTTGACCTTGGGTAACTAAAATGAATACATGGGCAAAGTAATTGCAATTGCAAATCAAAAGGGAGGAGTAGGAAAAACGACAACTGCCATTAATCTGGCGGCAAGTCTGGCCGCATTGGAATTCCGCACGCTGATCATCGATGCCGACCCGCAAGCAAATTCAACCTCAGGGCTTGGGTTTAATCCGCAGGAAATGGAAAACAGCATTTACGAATGCATGGTGGAGCAGGCGAAGACAGCGGATATTATTTTAGAGACCGATTTTCCATATTTACATTTATTGCCATCACATATTGATCTTGTCGGAGCGGAAATTGAGATGATTAACCTCAAAAACCGTGAGCAGCGTATGAAAGACGCCATTGCCGAGATCCGTGATGACTACGATTTCATCATTATCGACTGTTCGCCCTCACTTGGGCTCATTACCATAAACAGCTTAACAGCAGCCGATTCGGTTATTATTCCGGTTCAATGTGAGTATTTCGCATTGGAAGGTTTGGGCAAACTGCTGAACACGATCACCATCATCCAATCCAGGCTTAACACTGCGCTGATTATTGAAGGCATTTTGCTGACGATGTACGATCTGCGTTTGCGACTATCCAACCAGGTTGTAAACGAGGTTACAAGCCATTTTGAATCACTTGTTTTCAACACCATTATTCCCCGAAATGTACGCATCAGCGAAGCGCCCAGTTATGGGATTCCTGTTATGGCGCAGGATGCGGATAGCAAGGGGGCGGTGAGCTATTTAAATCTTGCCCGGGAAATTCTCAGTAAAAATGGTCTGCTATCCTCTGATAAACAGCTGGGAGTGAACTGATAAATGATTTGAATAGCGAGAAAGCAATGGAGAACAGTAAAGCCAAGAAAATGACAGGATTGGGAAGAGGCCTCGGAGCGCTTCTTCAAGATTCTGAAAAAGTAAATACGCATCGCACCAAAGAACGCCCGTCTTCAACAGACGTGGTGGGTTCAATGAGCGAAATTGATGTCAGCCTCATTGAAGCCAATCCTTACCAGCCCCGAACCAAGTTTGATCAGGAATCTTTGCAGGAACTTGCGGATTCCATTCGCGTTCAGGGCATTATCCAGCCCATCACAGTAAGACAGCTTTCGGAAGACAGTTATCAGCTGATTTCCGGTGAAAGGCGTTTGCAAGCATCCCGTTCCATTGGGATGACTGCCATTCCGGCTTATATAAGGACTGCAAATGACCAGCAAATGCTGGAAATGGCGCTAATTGAGAACATTCAGCGTGAAAACCTCAACTCCATCGAGATTGCGCTGAGTTATCAGCGGCTTATTCTGGAATGTAATCTGAAACAGGAAGAATTGGGTGTGCGTGTCGGCAAAAACCGCACGACCGTCAATAACTATATCAGGTTGCTCAAATTGCCGCCGGTGATCCAAGCAGCATTGCGCGACAACCAGATCAGCATGGGCCATGCCCGGGCAATTATCACCATTAACAGCGATCAGAGTCAATTAAAGATTTTTAACAAAATAATTGAAGAGGGTTGGTCCGTGCGAAAAGTGGAAGAGGAGGTCAGAAAGCTAGGAATGATGAGTAATATCACGTTTGCGAGCAAAAAACAAGCAACAATTAATCAAGAAATTAAGTCGTTACAGTTTCAATTATCGTCCTTTTTCGGAGCGAAAGTTTCCGTGAAAAGCAACAATGATAACAAAGGCGAAATCAAGATCCCCTTTGCTTCTCAGGACGAGCTGAAAAAGATTCTGGAAACACTGAAATTTAAATAACACTTGAAAAACTGGTTATGGCTTGTAGCAATGGCGTTGTGCTCGTTTGAGGCAGCGGCACAAAGGGTGTCGAAAGACAGCGTAGGAAAAGAAGGAGTGCCAATCATTTCGGCGGATAGCGCGGTCATTTCCACATTGGATTCGGTCAATCGCTCGGGGAAAAGGAAAAAGTTTATGCCAAACCCGAAGACGGCGACCCGATTGGCTTTAATTCCGGGAGGCGGGCAGATTTACAACCGAGATTACTGGAAGCTTCCGATCGTTTACATTGCTTTTGGTGGAGGCTTATACACATATTATCTGAACTCGCTGAAATATCACGATTACCTGGACACATACAGGTCATTTTATGATCTTGATCCAAGTAGCAAGAACTATGGAAACCTGATTCCTGGCTACACACCAGACCTGGAAAAGCCGATCAGGGTTAGGAATCTGTTGAATACGAATAGTGAAATGACAGAAGCGACCAGAGACCAGGCGGCGAGAGGAAAAAATTACTGGAGAAGAAACAGAGGTTTTTCGCTGATCGTGTCGGGTTTGATCTATACGCTTTCTATCATTGAAGCCAATGTGGCGGCGCATTTAAAGACATTCGATTTATCGGAAGACCTTACATTAAGGGTTGAGCCAAAATTGAATCAGCCAGCCATGTTGACACCGACACCGGGAGTGAGGCTTGTTTTTAACCTGAAATAAATAATTTAGTACAGCATCAAATTTAAGTTTAATGAGGATTTTATTGTTGGGATATGGCAAGATGGGGAAGACGATCGAACGGATTGCGCTTGAAAGAGGACATTCAATTGTAGGGAAGATTGACATTCAAAACCGCTCGGAAATGGATGCGCTGAAACCAGCAGATGTGGATGTCGCCATTGAATTCAGCGCACCGGAAGCAGCATATCACAATATCACATATTGTTTGAAAAAAGGCTGGCCCATCGTCAGTGGAACCACAGGCTGGCTCGAACACCGTTCAGAAATCGAAAACCTTTGCCTGGAACAGAATGGCGCATTCTTTTACGCTTCTAATTACAGCATTGGCGTTAACCTCTTTTTCCGTCTTAACCGCCAGCTTGCACGCCTCATGAACGGTCAGGGTTACCAGAAATCCATGACTGAAATTCACCACATTCACAAGTTGGATGCGCCAAGCGGCACCGCCATTACACTTGCGGAAGGCATTGCAGCCGAAATGGAAGATGTGCACGGATGGAAGTTGGCGCCTAACGACGAAGACGGTTACATTCAGATCACTTCGGAAAGAACAGGCGAAGTGCCTGGAACGCACATTGTGCGCTACGAATCCGAAGTGGACACCATTGAAATTTCACACACAGCACATAACCGCGCGGGATTTGCGCTTGGAGCAGTCGTATCCGCTGAATGGTTGCCTGGCAGAACGGGCGTATTCGGAATGAACGATCTTCTTAAAAATCTGGATTAAAATCTTAACTATCAATTTAGAACCTAGCATGGCTATTAATAAAGAAATGACCTCCCGAACCGCTCATACGCACAAGAAAAAGTCGCCGGTGAGGGAATGGTTTGATTCCATACTTTTTGCAGTTGTTGCCGCCACATTAATCCGCTGGTTGTTTTTTGAAGCATTTACCATTCCGACACCTTCCATGGAGAACAGCCTTTTGGTGGGTGATTTCCTTTTCGTAAGTAAGCTGCATTATGGCACGCGGACTCCAAAAACGCCATTACAGGTTCCGTTAACGCATCAAACGATTTGGGGAACAAGCATTCCGTCATATTCAGACGCAATCCAGTTGCCGCAATATCGCCTGCCAGGTTTTAGCGAAGTGAAGCGCGGTGATGTTGTTGTTTTCAACTATCCGCCCGAGTTGCAGCATCCTGTTGATTTAAAAACCAATTATATCAAACGTTGCATGGGTCTCCCAGGTGATAAGCTTGAAGTGAGGGACTTGCAGGTTTATGCCAATGGCGTTGCCGTTGAAAATCCGATCCGGATGGAAAACGAATATTTTGTGGCCACCACGACTGCTGTGAATGAAGAGAAAGTGTTCAAAGAAAATGGCATTTCTGAATACAATGCTTACACAGAAAGCTTTAACGACACCATTCCCGCGAATGATCAAATGGGTTATCTGGTTTTCACAACTGTGGAAATTGCCGCAAAGTTGAAGGGTTATGATTTTGTCAAAAACATTACATTGGTGAAATCACCGAAAGACATTAGCGAGCCAATGCTTTACCCGAATTCGCCCCTCTTCAAGTGGAATCGCGATAATTACGGCCCTATTCTCGTTCCAAAAGAAGGAGCAACAGTTCAGCTGACGCCTGAAAACATCGCCACTTACGGACCAGTCATTAAAAATTATGAAGGTCTGGAAGATGTTGTATTGGAGGAAAAAGGAATTAAAGTTGCTGGGAAGGCCATTACGAGCTACACTTTCAAGCAGGATTATTATTTCATGATGGGCGATAACCGCCACAATTCAGCTGATTCGCGTTATTGGGGCTTCGTTCCAATGGACCATATTGTAGGAAAAGCAGTTTTTGTCTGGATGTCAATTGATCCAAATCCAAGCGGCTTCCTGAACAAAATCAGATGGAACCGACTGTTCCGGGTAATTAACTAAGCGAAGAAAATCAAAGCAGGAGAGGAGATGCAAATCGCGTCTCCTCTCTTTTTGTATTTTATATATAAATAAACATTATATAACTGTTGATATGTTATTTTGATAAATGCTATATTGCTGGTGAATTTATCCTTTTTGAACCATGCTGGTGACATTATCCCCTAAAAAGCCATCTCATCTGAAACAAAAAAAATCCCCCATTCGCGAATGGTTCGATTCCGTGCTCTTTGCGGTGGTGGCGGCTTTGCTCATCCGCTGGCTGGTTTTCAGTGCATTTGTCATTCCCACGCCTTCGATGGAAAATTCACTTTTGGTCGGCGATTATTTATTTGTGAGCAGGCTGCATTACGGAACAACCACGCCAGTTACACCACTGCAGGTGCCGCTTACGCACCAGACCATCTGGGGCACGAGCATTCCTTCTTATCTGGATTGGATTCAGCTGCCACAATACAGACTTCCGGGGTTCACGGACGTAAAGCGAGGCGACGTTGTCGTTTTCAACCTTCCTGTCGAGCATCCCCAAGCATATAACAAATACAGCACGGTTTTGCCAGATTTGCATCCGCATCCGCTTGATCTGCGCTCGAATTATATCAAAAGGTGTGTCGCCATTGCCGGTGACCGGCTTGAAGTGCGGGCGGGACAAGTTTTTGTGAATGGCAGCGCACAGGTTAATGCTCCGCGCATGCAACAGGAATATTTTGTGTCGACTACAACGCCAGTGAATGAGCAAAATGTTTTTCGCAAAAACGGCATTACGGATTTTTCACAGTTTACGGAAACCTATAATGACAGCATCGGTTCCAATGACGAGTTTGGCTACATTGTAAAAACCACTGCGACGCTTGTTGAAAAACTTAAAACTTTGGATTTTGTAAAAAGGGTGCAGCCCGTGCTTTCGAGCAAAGGTTTGAAGGAACCTTATCTTTTTCCTGCGTCAGACTTATTGTACTGGAATAAAGACAATTACGGTCCTATCGTTGTTCCAAAGAAAGGGCAAACCGTTCCATTGAATGCAAACAACATTGCGCTTTACGGAGAAGTGATTCAGAATTACGAGCATAATGAGGGCATTTTGTTCGCTAACGGGAAAATCACCCAGAATGGCAAAGCGCTGACTTCTTACACATTCAAGCAGGATTATTATTTTATGATGGGTGATAACCGCCACAATTCAGCGGAT
Organism: Dyadobacter sp. CY326; assembly: GCF_021390515.1. Lineage (GTDB taxonomy): Bacteria > Bacteroidota > Bacteroidia > Cytophagales > Spirosomataceae > Dyadobacter. Next base: position 340,860 of record NZ_JAJUXI010000005.1, on the reverse strand, counting down.
TCGCGTTATTGGGGCTTTGTGCCGAAAGATCACATTGTCGGAAAAGCGGTTTTTGTGTGGATGTCGCTTGATCCTAATCCCGTAAGCTTCTTTAATAAAATTCGTTGGGACCGGATTTTCAGGGTTATCCAATAATCAAAAACCGACCGGGATGTCCCGGTCGGTTTTTGCATTGCCAAATGTTAGATTAACCCTCCTGCGAAAAGATCAATGCTGAATAAGGTGGAATTTGCAACGCCGCATGGAAAGGCAGCTCATCAAACTCGCCATCCATCGTTTCCACATCGAAAACGCCTAGATGCGAAAATTCCGGATCATATTGCTCATTGTCAGTGCTCAGGCGTAAATGCCATTTTCCAGCGCGCGGAAATCCAACTTTGTAATCGTGGAAAGTCTCAATTGAGAAATTCAAAACAACTATAACGCTGTCTTTCGGACCGCCGTCGACCCAGCGGTGCATGATGATCACCTTCTTATCATTGTCAGCGCGAATGATCTGCACATTTTGTCCCTGCAAACCACGCGTAACGCCAAACCAGTTGCGACGCAAGTGAATCATGTCGCGGTGCAAGGTTGCAAAGCCACTGAATTTTTCAAGTCTTGTCCAATCGATCGGATCGCTGTCTGAAAACCATTTGTCTTCCAGCAGAGGCTGCCCCTGGAATATCATTGGAATTCCAGGCGAGGTTAGCACGAGCGCAACGCCTAATGCTGCGCGTTTTTTGGAATACCAGTTGTTTACATCACCATTTGCAATTTCCTCAGCAACGCGAGCCTGCCCATTGGAAACCTCGTCATGTGATTCTGTGTAAATGATCCGTTGGAATGCATCATTATTATAGCGCTTATTGATCGCTTCAACGACTGCATTCATATCGCGATCTTCGTCATGTTGTGTAATGATCGCGTCGCGAACGGTGTGAACAAATTTGGCATCCCATTGTGAGCCATATCCTAGTCCTCCGTCTTCAACTGCATTGGTGATAAAATCCAGTGAATGCATATCCTCAGCGATTGTGAGGCAATTTGGACAGTTGTCACGAACATCTTTGTTGATCCACTGCATCAATGAAATTCCTTCGGGAATGTCGTTGCCTGGATTTCCATCTGCTTTTACGTTTCTGATGTAAGGCACCATGTCCATGCGCAGCCCGTCAACACGGAATTCGCGAAGCCACATCATGGCGTTGTCATGAATGTACTGTCGCACTTCGTTGCGGCCAAAGTCTGGCCTGGTGTTTCCCCATGGCGTTTCTGAGCGCCAGTCGTTATAGAAGTAAATGCCGCCGCCATCGTTTTCCTGCCATCCGTCAAATTGCCATATATCCAGGTCAGACGGGCCAAAGTGATTGTAAACCACGTCAAGGATAACTGCCAATCCAGCCTCGTGTGCGGCTTTGACGAATGCTTTCAACCCATCAGGACCACCGTAATCAGATTCTATTGCAAAAGGATTTGCGGGGTTATATCCCCACGAGCGCGATCCTGGAAACTCAGAACAGGGCATTAATTCAACAGCATTGAATCCCATGTCTTTTAAGTAAGGGATTTTCTCAATGGCCGTGTATAATGTGCCGATTTGGTCTTTTTCCTTCGCATTAAACGTCCCTACATGAAGCTCGTAAATTACCAGTTCGTGCCATCCCGGGATTTGATATCCAACATCCTGCCAATCAAAACTTTGATGATTGTAAACAATGCTGTTTCCTGATGAATTTGTCATTTTAAGCGCATAAGGATCATTCCTATGCAATGTTCCAGCTGGTGTGTTCAGCATAAATTTGTATTCATCGCCTTCTTTCGAATTGCTTATCAAAGCACCCCAATGGCCATTTTCTTCTGGTTGAAGCGGACTTGCATCATCTTTCCAATCATTGAATGTCCCTACAACAGAAACACTCTCTGCGTGCGGCGCCCACACTCTGTAATAAACGCCTTCCGGGTAACAGGTGGCACCCATTCCCTCAAAACTCTGAACAGGTTCTGTTTCAGCGGTCTGTAAATTATCCATATTCCCTTAGAGGATTTTTATTTTTTTTGATATACCTTCATTACGTATATAGGCAAATCGCATGCCACTTAAAACACACTATCATGTCAGAATTAACAGAGCAGGAAAAGATCTGCACACTTGCGTTGATCCACACACCCGGCGTTGGCGCCGTCACAGTAAGACAACTAATCAGCCATTGCGGCGGTGCTGAGAAGGTTTTTCAAGCCGATTACAGAAAGCTCATTCACATTCCAGGAGTAGGAGAGAAAGTCGTTCGAGCGATTTTGAAGAAGGAAGCGCTCGATTTAGCGCAGACAGAATACAATAGTTGCACCAGCACTGGAACAAACCTACACTTTTTTACAGACAGCACTTATCCCACCCGACTCAAACCATTATACGACTCTCCAATCGTCCTTTATTCGCGCGGGAGCTTTGATTTCAATGCCGGCAGAACGGTTGGCATTGTCGGGACGCGGCGGGTCAGCGATTATGGAAAGTCGGTGACTGAGACGATTATCAAAGAATTGGAGCCTTATAACACATTGGTCGTGAGTGGTTTGGCATTTGGTGTTGACATTACTGCGCATCGGGCTTGTTTGAAATACAATTTGCCCACAATCGGCGTGATGGCGAGTGGTCTGGACGTTATTTATCCATCGTCACACATGCGCACGGCCACTGAAATGATGGAAAACGGCGGGCTGGTTACGGAAAATGCATTGGCAACAAAACCGGATTTTATGAGATTTCCTGCGCGCAACCGAATCATTGCTGGCCTGAGTGATGTTACTGTTGTAGTGGAATCGGCGAGAAAAGGCGGCAGCCTCATTACGGTGGAATTTGCACAAAATTACCACCGCGATGTGTATGCAGTTCCCGGAATGCTGGGAAGCGTGCATTCCGAAGGATGCAATTTTCTGATCAGGGACAACAAAGCTTCGATTTTTACTTCCGTTGAGGATATGGCAACAGCGATGAGCTGGCAACTGCATGCGGAGGAAACAAAGTCGTTGGCTCCGGTTCAAATGCAAACGAGCTTTGAAGGGTTTACTCAAGACGAAGGACAGGTTCTATCATTGCTCAGGCAAAAGGGAACCATGCAGATCGATGAGCTTGCCTGGCAATCGGGCTTGCATTTGAACAAGCTGGCGGCGTTGTTGCTGAATCTTGAATTTCAGGGAATGGTCCGGTCGATGCCGGGGAAAAAATATGGACTAATTTAAATGCATGACCAAAAGTCTTATTCAAATAATAAAAGAAGGGGAGGGGCTGACAACCGAATTCAAGAGGACCATTGACAGCGCATTCAAAATTGCGAAGACAATCGTCTCGTTTGCCAACACATCAGGCGGGAACTTGCTGATTGGCATTGCTGACACAGGTGCCATTGTGGGCGTTCAGTCGGAGTTGCAAGAGCTGAAAAAGCTGGAATTAGCAACGGGCAAATTAATTGAGCCAAAGGTTTTGATCCAAATCAAATCAATGTTGCTGGATGGCTTGAAAGTATTGCAGGTCCGTGTGGATGAGAGCCATGACAAGCCGCATTATGCGGTTAATGAGAAAGATTTACGGATCATTTACGTCCGTACGAAGGACAAGAGCATTCCAATTCCCCGGCTGCTTATGCAAGGCGAAATGGATGCAGATCTGGACAAATTGCTTGCGTCGCGGCACGTAAAAACATTGATCACGTTTCTACGGGAGCAGGATGCGGTGACGGCAAAATCTTTTTCAAGAATGATCAACATTTCGGAAAAGCGAGCCGAGCGCATGCTGCACGACTTAGCAGAAAAACAGGTGCTTTTGAAGATCTCAAAAAACAAACCGGAGGCATTCAGTCTGAAATGGGCAAAATAAAAAAAGGCTGATAATCCGAGCATTTGCTCAATTATCAGCCTTTTGACAAATCTTGCTATTAATTAATCCCTACAAGTTCCAGTTCAAAGATCAAATCCTGACCTGCCAATGGATGGTTTGCGTCAAGAATTACGTGCTCTTCTGTAACTTCTTTCACAACAACAGGAATAACCTGACCGCCATCCTGGTGCATGTTCAACGTGCCGCCAACTTCCAAAGGAATGTCAGCAGGAATTTGTGAACGCTCGAAATTGATTACCATATCTTCATTCACAGGGCCATAAGCTTCTGCATTCGGAATGTGAATGGTCTTTTTGTCCCCGATCTCCATGCCCGTAACGCCATCGTCAAAACCTTTGATCACCTGACCGCTTCCTAATGTAAAATTGAGCGGATCACGTCCTTCCGAAGAATCAAAAAGTTGTCCGTCTGTCAAAGTCCCTTTATAGTGAACCTGAACATTGTCACCTGCCTGCGCCTGCTTCATGTTATTATATGTAAATGGTTAAAACTATCTTAGTTACAGCATCATGAATGCGCTGTTTTTCAGATTACTAAATTAATATGCCCGGGCAAAAACAACTCTTCCTGCCGAGGGCTTACCTGAATAAATACAAACACCTTCTTCTTGCTCTTGATTCAATGGAATGCAGCGAATCGTGGCTTTGGTCTCCTCCTTGATTTTCTCTTCAGTCTCCGAAGTTCCGTCCCAATGCGCTAGAATAAATCCGCCTTTGGAATCAAGCAGCTCATTGAACTCCTTGAAAGAATCAGCCTTCGTCGTATTCTCATCGCGGAAGGCCAGTGCCTTATTGTAAATCGACTCCTGGATGTTGTCCAAAAGCGATTGAATGAATTCTGCAATGCCGTCCAACGAAACGGTTTCCTTGGTCTTCGTATCACGACGCGCCACTTCCACAGTGCCGTTTTCCAGATCGCGTGCGCCGATTGCAAGTCTTACCGGAACGCCTTTTAGTTCATATTCAGCAAATTTATAACCTGGCTTGTAAGCATCGCTGTTATCGTATTTAACACTGATGCCCAACTTTTTCAGTTGCTTGGAGATTTCGCCAGCTTTTTCTGAAATCAATGCCAGTTGCTCTTCATTCCTATAAATTGGAACAATCACAACCTGGATAGGCGCAAGTTTTGGAGGCAAAACAAGTCCTGCGTCGTCCGAATGCGCCATGATCAATGCGCCCATGAGCCGCGTGCTAACGCCCCATGATGTTCCCCAGACATATTCCAGCTTGCCGTCCTTATCTTGAAATTTGACGTCAAAAGCAGTCGCAAAGTTTTGTCCCAAAAAGTGCGAAGTGCCTGCTTGCAGCGCCTTTCCATCCTGCATCAATGCTTCAATGCAATATGTGTTGACAGCTCCCGCAAATCTTTCGTTGGCAGTTTTAACGCCTTTTACAACGGGCATGGCCATCCATTCCTCGGCAAATTGCGCGTAGATGTCAAGCATTTGTTCGGCTTCCGCAATTGCTTCCGTGGATGTTGCGTGCGCGGTGTGTCCTTCCTGCCAAAGGAATTCAGCGGTTCTCAGGAAAAGGCGCGTGCGCATTTCCCAGCGCACCACATTCGCCCATTGATTAATGAGCAAGGGCAGGTCGCGGTAAGACTGAATCCAGTTTTTATATGTGCTCCAAATAACCGTTTCAGACGTTGGGCGCACGATAAGTTCTTCTTCCAGCTTCGCATCCGGGTCCACAATGACTCCTTTTCCATTGGGATCGTTTTTAAGCCTGTAATGGGTCACAACCGCACATTCTTTGGCAAAACCTTCCACATGTGACGCTTCTTTGCTCAAATATGATTTGGGAATAAAAAGCGGAAAATAAGCATTCGTATGTCCCGTTTCTTTGAACATATCATCCAATGCGCGCTGCATTTTTTCCCAGATCGAATAGCCGTAAGGTTTGATCACCATACAGCCTCTAACTGCTGAATTTTCGGCCAAATCGGCCCTTTTTACTAACTCATTGTACCATTCGGAGTAATTTTCACTTCGGGTTGGTAAGGCTTTACTCATTCTTAGGATTATTTTGTAAATGAAAAGGAGTATTTCGTTATTCCTACACAGCTTTTTCTGGCCTTGCAAAGATAGTTTTTTATGTTAACTTTGGAATTAATGTATTGTAACGCACGTTTACTTAATAGTTAGGAACGGAATTTTATATATATTAGCAACTAACAATTAATCCTTATAAGCCATGACGATGATCAATAAAGCAAAAAATCTTTCTTTGCTAGTGTTGCTGGGAGCTTGGGGATGTACCACTAATCAATATGTTTCACAATCAGGCGGGTATGACGACCTTTACGGTAACAATACAGGCCCTGGCGTTGTGACCGCGAACCGGGGTGCAGATCAAGATATTTCCCGCTCAGACAATCCTGATTATGCCTACACAGGCAATGCAGATGAGGGAACTAGTGATTATTACGATGAGTCATATCTCTCATCCCGCAGCGTAAAACGCACACTTTCTCCTGATCCGGGTTATAACGCCGGATTTGCTGACGGATATGACCGCGGCGCAACTGCCTTTGCCAATCCTTATGGTTATGGCGGACTTGGTTCTTACTGGCCTGGAAGCATGATGAATGTTGGCTTCCAATTCGGGCTTGGCAGAATGCGTCCTTACATGGGTTTTGGAATGGGTTCAGGTTTTGGAATGGGATCAATGCTTGGATATTCTCCGTGGGGGATGAGCAGCATGTACGGATATGGATATGACCCATTTGGTTATAACGGATTCGGTTACTCGCCTTGGGGCATGAATAGCATGTACGGTTACGGTTATGACAGCTTCTATGGAGGTGGTTATGGCTACAATCCATGGGCTTACAGCCGTCCGGTCGTAGTGGTTAACAATTACGAAAGCCGTGGTTTGACAAGAACGGCGGGACCCCGTGTCGTTGCAGGAACAAGTTCAAGAAGCAACAACCGTTATAATGGTGGAAGTGTAACCACGCCACGGACAGCTTCGGGTGACCGTTCAGGTAGAAGAGCAGCCAGTGGCAATGCAATTTCAGCGAATGACACATACGCTTCTCCAAGATCGTCAAGATCTTATAATAGAGGAAGTGTTGCAGATGCAGGTGGCAGAACAGCGGCCGGTGAAGGAAACAATGTTTACTATTCACGACCACGATCAGCTAATACGGACGGTGCAACATCCGGAAGTTACGCATCGCCAAGATCTTCGAGAGGATCAAGCGGCAGCACTTACAACGTGCCATCGAGAAGCAGTTCAGATTACACAGCGCCGTCACGCGGATCGTATTCGACGCCTAACAGAAGTTCTGAGTCTTACAGCACGCCGAGAACTTACAATGCGCCACAACAGCGGACCAATAGTGCGCCAAGTTATAGTGCTCCATCCAGAAGTTACAGCGCGCCTTCAAGCGGCGGCAGTGGTGGAGGAGCAACTCGTTCTTCTTCAAGAGGACCAAGATAATAAGCTTCAATGCTTTTGATACAATTTCAAACCCTGCAAAATGCATAATTTTGCAGGGTTTTCGTTTAAGTAATATTTGACTTCAAGCCTATTTTTAATTAAGGTTATGACAAAACATTTTATCGGGTGCAGTGTTATTTGCGCCATTTTAGCATCTTCATCATCATACGGCCAGTACGCGACGGACGCATTGCGATATTCAGAAAGTGATCAAACCGGTTCGGCGCGTTTCCAATCATTAGGAGGCAACCATGCGGCATTAGGCGGAGATCCAAGCTCCATTCATGGTAACCCGGCGGGACTTGGTTTTTACAACCGATCAGAATTTACTTTCACACCCGGCGTGACGCCGACCAATACAAAGACAAGTTATCTTGGCAGCAATAGTTCTGCTAACAAAGGCAATTTGAACATTGCGCAGGCTGCGCTTGTCATTTCAAGTCAGCCTGGATTTCAGCGGAAGTGGAAACGTTCATCATTGGGAATTTCTTTCTCGCGGCAACAATCCTTTCGCGACCATTATACATTTTCAGGTTTTAATGACAAAAGCGCTTATCTGGACAACGTGGTTGAGAATGCCAATGCAGATGCCGTGTCAACCGAACAGCTTGACACGGACTTTGAGCAGAATCCAACGAATGGAGGCCCGATTGCCTACTCGCTGCCAGCTGCTTATTATCGAATGTATCTGATAAACCCTACAAGCGCGGCTGGTCCGCCTTATAATGCGCTGGACAGGAACAGTGCTGTTAATCAATACGGAACTTACACGGCAACAGGCGCTAACACGCAATGGACAATTGCCTATGCGGGGAATTATAACGATAAACTTTACATTGGAGCCAATTTTGGATTCAGCAGGCTGCGTTATTCCTACGACAGGACGTTTCAGGATAATTATGTCGATAGCCCCGAATTGATTTACACGCAACAGAACGAAGGGCTAACAGTGACTGGAAATGGGATCAATTTTTCTCTAGGCGCCATTTATAAAGTTAATCCTGTCTTCCAATTGGGTGGTGTGATCACCAGCCCGACTTTCAGCTCGATCAAGGAAACATTCACGCAGAATGTGAACGCAGAGTTTGTCGATGATCTCGTAACCGGACCGGATGGCACGCTGATTCAACCACCATATTTATCATTGCCCATCGCACCGAACGACTTCGTTTATTCGCTCAGAAGTCCTTTAAAAGCGAGTTTCGGTGCAACTTTTTTTGTGCAGGACAAAGGTTTTATAACAGGTTCATTTGAATACCAGGATTACAGCGCAATGGGTGTTCGGACGAGTTATCTGAGCAGCTCGGAGAATCAATTGTTTAAAGACGATACAAAAGCGGAGATTAAAGACACTTTTCGCAGTTCTTATAATTTCAGGCTCGGCGGTGAGTTTCGTGCCAATTTATTCCGCGCTCGATTAGGCGCCGCATACATAGGCGATCCTTACGCGATCAATGATGGGGTGAAAAGGGACAAGCTGCTCCTTTCAGCTGGCGTAGGCATTAGGAAGAGCCGGTATTTTGCTGACTTATCCGGCACGTTAAGCACATACAAATCTGTGTTTACACCATATACATTGAATAATACGGCTGATTATGCGTCTGTTGAAATTACGCATAAGCCTATGAATTTTGCACTAACATTTGGTGTGAACTTTTAAAAACTGCTAATTATAAAACGAGAAAAACCTGCTTTATGCAGGTTTTTCTCGTTTTATAACAATGGCTGAATCATTTCCATTAAATGATGTGCTTCAATTTCTCCTTTTACAACAATGTCCGCCTGTTCATAATAAGGAAGCCGTTCCTCAATTTTGGCTTGCAATGTGGCTTCGAGCGACTCGGCGCCTGAAAGGACGGGCCGGTCATCTTTCCCATGATTACGGATGCGCCGCGCAAGATTCACAGCCGGAACATCCAGAAACACGCTGATTCCCAGGTTTTTGATAAAGTTCATATTATCATGGAAGCACGGCGTTCCGCCTCCCGATGCAAGCACAATGCCTTCTTGCGCACCCAATTCTTTCAAAACGCGGCTCTCAATTTCCCGAAAATAGGGCTCTCCTTTTTGCGCAAACAGCGAAGGAATGTCCGTTTTCTGATCTTTTTCAATCAATTTGTCCAGATCCAGAAAGCGATATCCGAGCAGTCGAGCAAGTTTTTTACCCAATGTTGATTTGCCGGAAGACATCATGCCGACCAATATGACATTCTTCATTCCGCTCATTTAACCAGATCAATAACTTCCTCTGTCGTAGGCGTGTCGTTATAATGCCACTTGCCCATCACCGTCCCATTTTTCAACAACCACAGTCCAGGATTGGACCTGGAAATGGTTTTAAGAACAGTTGCATCTACATAATAATAAGGTGCGTTAAGCTGATGTGCCGACAAAAACTTGACGATCTCCTCACTGTTGCCCGACGTCAAGATAATTGGTTCAACTCCTTTTAATTTGACGCTATTAATCAGCTTGTTAATGTCTGGAAGCGCGGCAGTGTTAATGTCTGTCAGGTTTTTAATGATCAGGAAAAGCTTTGTTCCCTGAAACGTTCCTTCTGTGAAATCGCCCGCATCATTCCACACTTTATAATCCGTAATTTTTGGTTTTGCATCCTCGTTGAGCACCAGCATTTCCTTGAATTTTAAAGTCGTATCGCTCGGATATTGCTCATATTCGAACTCTTTCCCGCCTTTTTCAAAAACATACAAATAGCGCAATGGCTCAGATGGCTTTAATTGAGCCGGAATGTTGGCGCCAACGCGGTAAGGGAGCAAATCCAGAATAGGCAAATGGCGCAAAGCATAAACGGCGATTCCCAATGATGCAATGGTCGAAATAACAACTATGATCCCAGTCGGCAGCGGCTGGAATTTCTTCCGGTAAATAACGATGACGAGGATAAGCGCAAGCAGGAAAAGATCTTTCCCGAATGAAGTCCAGGGCGTCAGTTTAATGGCAGCTCCAAAGCATCCGCAGTCGGTAACTTTATTGAAATACGCGGAATAAAAGGTCAGGAATGTGAAGAAAACGATGATGGCGAGCAACAACCAGGATATGGTTTTGGGCTTATAACCCACCAGAAGCGCGATTCCAAGCACAACTTCTGCCGTGCACAAGAAAACTGAAAAGTATAAAGCCAGCGGAACGAGCGCCATGAAAAAGTCATGGAACTGCGGCAGATCGGCCGCAAAAACTTCAAAATATTCTTCAAGTTTGTATTGCGTCCCAACCGGATCATTCAGCTTGATTAACCCAGAAAAAATAAAGAGCAGGCCTACAATTACACGAGAAATCTGAGCAAGGATTTTCATTTCAAAAGTTTTAGGAATGCCATGGATAAAGGCGGGCGATCAATTGGTTTGCAATGCATCTGATTTGATCAAACAAAAAACGGAGTAATTGATAATGTCTTGATAACCAGCTTTAACACCTTCTGAAACAAGCGTGTGTCCCTGATTATCCTCGATTTGTTTGATCCGCAATAACTTCATTAAAATGATGTCCGTCATTGAGCTTACGCGCATATCACGCCAGGCTTCGCCGTAATCATGATTTTTATTAAACAGCAATTCCTTCACTTCGTTCACTTGCAGGTTATATAATGTAGTCAGATCCGCGTCGTCAATTTCTTGTTTGTGCTCAATCGAAGCAATCTGAATCAGCGCCATTACGCAATAATTAATGATCCCGATGAATTCGGAAGACACGCCTTCATCCACTTTTTGCACGCCTTTTTCCTGAATCGTCCGAATGCGCTGCGCTTTAATGAAAATCTGATCAGTGAGGGAAGGAAGGCGTAAAATGCGCCATGACGTTCCGTAGTCTTTATTTTTTTTTGCGAAAAGATCTTGGCAATACTGAATGATTTCCTGATATTCCGATTCTGTGGATTTCACTGCTTAATGTTAGTTTACTGCTTGAAAGGCAAGAATATGAAATGATTTGACAATCATTGAATTGCCTGTTTTGAACAAGATTTTATGTCGCAAGTTAACAAAAAAACGCTCAACATCGGGGGCATACTGCTCGATCTGTCCAGGCCGGTGGTGATGGGAATTCTCAATGTGACACCTGACTCATTCTTCGCAGGAAGCAGAATAGGGTCTCAGCATGAACTCGTGGACAAGGCAGGTGAAATGATGGAGCAGGGCGCAACAATGCTGGACATTGGCGGCTATTCGACAAGGCCGGGTGCGAAGGAAATTGCCGTGGAAGAGGAGGTCGAGCGCGTGGAATGGGTAATAGAGCCACTGAATAAGTATTTTCCCAATGCAATCATATCTATTGATACTTTTCGTTCTGAGGTGGCGAAACGAGCAATTGAAAAGGGAGCGCATATCATTAATGATGTTTCCGGCGGCAATCTGGATGAAAAAATGTTTGATATGGTTGCGGCGCTTGGCGTTCCTTACGTGCTGATGCATATGCGCGGCACTCCGCAAACGATGAGTCAAATGACGGATTATAAGCAGCTCATTCCAGAAATTTTGAGTGATTTAAAGCAAAAGATCAATTTATTAAGGTCCAAAGGCGTTGCAGATATCATCGTTGATCCAGGTTTTGGCTTTGCAAAAAGTGCCACTCAAAATTTTGAACTGTTGCAGCATTTGTCTGAATTCAGTTTGCTGGAATGTCCGTTGCTCGCTGGAATATCAAGGAAAGCAACCATTTATAAAACATTGGAAATTTCCGCCGAGGAAGCATTGAACGGCACTTCGGTTTTGAATACAATGGCGGTTGAGCGCGGTGCATCAATATTAAGAGTGCATGATGTGGGGCCTGCTATGGAGGTTGTAAAACTGTGGCTGGCAACTTCCAGTGTAAATTAAAAATAGTAATTTAGTCGCGAAATAATATTGATTTTCTTATGCGTGTGGGTTTTTTAAACATCAATTGGGCCGACGTCCTGGATGTTTTTTTAGTGGCCGTCCTTCTTTATCAGGTTTTTACACTTGTCCGCGGAAGCATTGCAAGCCGGGTTTTCCTGGGCTATTTGTTTGTATATGTCTTTTATCTGGTCGTAAAAGGGCTCGGACTCGGCTTACTAACCGCGATTCTGCAATATTTTATGGGTGTGGGAGCCGTTGCGTTGATCGTTATTTTCCAGCAGGAGATCCGGCGATTCTTGCTCATTATCGGTAAATCGACCATTTATACCAATAATGGGCTGCTCAAAAAAGTTATGGGGAGCTCGGTTCTGGATTTGAAAGGAAAAAACCTTCGCGAAATTGTGGATGCTTCCAAATCCATCGCATCCAACTTCACCGGGGCATTGATTGTGGTTAACAAAAGAGATGATCTGAGCAAATTTGTAGAAACAGGTGAACTGCTCGATGCGCGTGTATCAAAGCCGTTACTGGTGTCGCTTTTTAACCAATATAGCGAGTTGCATGATGGTGCCGTCGTTATCGTGGATGGCGTTTTGAAGGCTGCACGATGTGTTTTGCCCGTTGCTGACGGCGTTGATGTTCCTTCCTCATTGGGTTTCCGGCACCGCGCAGCGATGGGAATGAGCGAAGCAACCGATGCGATCGTGATTGTAATTTCGGAACAAACAGGCAAGATTTCGCTGGCAGTTGAGGGTGAGTTGCACAGCAACATTCCCTATGCTGAACTTGAAAACCGCATTGAAGAATACTTGAATTCCGACGTGCAACGCATGCCGAAGTGATTAATGTGTCCTTTAAGCAAAATTATTTCACGCTAAGTTTGGCATTTCAGCAAGCAATTTCTATTTTTGCAAACCGAAATGAAGAATAGAAAAATATCATTATAAAATGGCAAATCATAAATCAGCATTAAAAAGAATCCGCGCTAACGAAACAAAACGTTTGCGTAATCGCTACCAACACAAAACTACACGTTCATACATAAAGAAATTGCGTGAAACGACTGATAAGGCAGTAGCTGTTGAAGTTTATAAAACTGTATCTTCAATGTTGGATCGTTTGGCAAAGAAAAATATCATCCACAAGAAAAAGGCTTCTAATCAGAAATCTAAATTGGCCAGACTGGTTAATTTAGTTTCAGCAGCAGCTTAATTTTTTCGAGTGAAGATTTGACCCCGATAACCTGGTTATCGGGGTTTTCTTTTTTTATTGTATATTGCATATTGATCAGGAAACCTTGTGAGGCTCGCGTGCTTCACAAGGTTTCTTTTGGTATAACAACCCTTTCAAAACATTAAACCACCTATAACTTAAATTCTTTTCTATGAAAAAAGTCGCATTATTCGCTGGTTTGGCAGCATTGGGAGCGTTTCCTGCAAGTGCCCAATCACCCATTAACTTCAATGCCCGCGGTCTGGTTGTGGTTTCAGATGCTGATTTGGCAGCATCGGCACTCGTTGACGGGAAGTTACTAAGGGACAATACAGCAAAAGATCAGTTGACCACCATTAAATTTCCGATTGAAAGAGGCAGCAAAGGCGTGGGCAGTGCATTGGTTTCCAACTCTGTGCTCGCATCCGCGAAAACACTGGCGGTTCCTGCTTCCGGCGGCCTTGCATACGTGCTGGACAGCCGGTTACGCCCGGAAGACGGCGTTACAGAATATAAAGAACCTTCCAAAGAATTTCCCGGCGGAGAAAAGCTGTTCGTTGTAGACATTACGAATCTGGGAGCTCCGAAAGCCAAGTTCGGATTTCCCGTCGGTAGAAAACCCAATGCCATTGATGTGAATAAAAACGAGCTTATTCTTTCTACAAATGAAGTGGGCAAGGAGCTGGTTTTCATTGAAGCAGGTCCGGATGGCAAGCCTGCAAGGTTTTTAAATCTTCCTGCCGCCATTGACACCACAAACAAGATTATTGACATTACATGGCATCCATCCGGCGATTTTATCGCATTCACACTCGATAATTCCAACGAAGTCGGTTTGTATAAAGTAATTCGTGAGGCGGGTAAGTTGAAAAATGTTGAGTTGGTCGGCAAGCCGGTGAAAGTCGGAACTGAGCCGTCATTCGGCAAGTTTTCTGCTGATGGAAAGCATTATTTTGTGTTAGATACAAAGTCTGCCACGCCTGGCAAAGGAGCTGGGGACGGCGAAATTCTGGTTGTTAATTTCTCAATGGACGGCGCGGTCGAGCATAAAGTTGCTGCCCAAGTGCCGGCTGGGACAAACACCGGTTCATTTGCGATCAGCCCGGACGGTTCAACGCTTGTGACGGTTAATGCGGGAAAAAGCGGAGCTCCCTGGGGTGAAGCTGGCGCGGGTTCGGGTGCGGCGCTTACACTTTACAAAGTTGCAGCAACCGACGGCGCGTTGACAAAAGTTGCAGATTATCCATTCGAAGGAATTTACCCGCAAAGCGTAGTTTTTGATAAAGACGGCTCAAATCTCGCTGTTTCAGTATTTGAATATCTTGAATACGGAGTGGGCAATGGCGGAGTTGAGTTTTGGACTGTTACGAAAGGCGACGCGCCTGTATTGAAAAAGCAAGGTGCCCGCGTGAGCGTAGGAAAAGGTGCACATACATTGCGCGTTATTCCTTAATAAAAAATGACGATTGCGACAAAGCGGACTGGTTATAACCGGCCCGCTTTGTTTGTTTTAGTTGGTTCAACATGCGAATTCGTTCTGAATTTCGTAGTTTTGCGGTCTCATTCATAAAAATTATTTTAAAATGATTACGGTTCAGAACGTATCATTGCGATACGGCAAAAGGGTGTTATTCGACGAGGTAAATATAAAGTTTGTTCCTGGCAACTGTTATGGTGTGATTGGTGCGAATGGCGCCGGGAAATCTACATTCTTGAAAATCCTTTCAGGCGAAATAGAACCGCAAACAGGAAATGTATCGATGAATCCGGGCGAAAGGATGACTTTCTTGAAGCAGGATCAATTCGAATTTGATGCATATACAGTCATGGATACGGTGATCTTAGGCCACGAGCGCCTGTATAAGATCATGAAGGAACGCGAAGCGATCTATGAGAAAGAAGAGTTTACAGACGCTGACGGTGAAAAAGCCGCAGACCTTGAAGCCGAATTTGCTGACTTGAATGGTTGGGAAGCCGAGACGGAAGCTGCACAATTATTGAGCGGATTAGGCCTTACGGAAGAACAGCATAGTGCCACAATGGGCGACCTCAATGCCAATGATAAAGTGCGTGTATTACTTGCGCAGGCACTTTTTGGCAATCCGGATGTGCTGCTTTTGGATGAGCCAACCAACAACCTTGACGTCGAAACAGTGCTTTGGCTGGAAAACTTCCTGGCAGATTTCAAAAATACGGTCATTGTTGTTTCTCACGACAGGCACTTTTTGGATGAGGTTTGTACGCATGTGGTGGACATTGATTTCAGTAAAGTGCAAATGTTCTCCGGCAATTATTCCTTCTGGTATGAATCGAGCCAATTGGCTTTGAAGCAACGCCAGGACCAGAATAAGAAGTCTGAGGATAAGCGAAAGGAATTGGAAGATTTCATCCGAAGATTCAGTGCCAATGCATCCAAATCCAAACAAGCGACTTCCCGTGCGAAACTTTTGGATAAGCTGACCATTGACGACATTAAGCCGTCTTCCCGGAAATATCCATATATCGCTTTTAAATCGGAGCGAGAAGTGGGGGATCAATTGCTTCGCGTAGAAGGCTTGTCTAAAACCGCAGATGATGGGACAAAGCTTTTTGACAACCTGAGTTTTAATATTAATAAAGGAGACAAAATCGCGTTTGTGAGCCGTAATGTTATGGCGATCAGTTCTTTTTTCGACATTATTAACGAAATTCAGAAGGCTGACAAAGGAACATACACTTGGGGCGTAACAATCACAAAATCATATTTTCCAAAAGACCCAACACAGTTTTTTGAAGTGGATCTGAATCTGGTTGATTGGCTGCGTCAGTATTCCGAAGAGAAGGACGAAAGCTTTATCCGTGGATTTTTAGGAAGAATGCTTTTCTCGGGAGAAGAGTCGTTGAAAAAAGCAAAAGTGCTTTCAGGAGGTGAAAAAGTGCGTTGCATGCTTTCCAGAACAATGTTATCCGGTGCAAATGCCTTGGTTTTGGATGACCCAACCAACCACCTTGACCTTGAATCGATCACCGCATTGAACAATGGTTTGATTGACTTTTCAGGCTGTCTGTTGTTTTATTCTCACGATCACCAGTTTGTCCACACGATCGCGAACAGAATCATTGAAATTGGACCGAAAGGAATTCTGGATAAATTAATGACTTACGACGAATTCCTTAAAGACGAAACTGTTAAACAGCAGCGTCAAAAGTTGTATTAAGGAATTTCCTTTATAAAAGTTGGGCTGCTCTTCAAGGGCAGCCTTTTTTTGTTGGGCTTCCAAGTAAATTACAAAGCGATTTTTCCAATTGCGTTTACTTTTACTGACTTTCCATCCGCAATAGAAAGCAAATGAAGGTTGTAATTGCCCGGTTTCAGTTTTCGCTTGTAAATGGTGGAAGTGAAGTCAGCGCCTACTGATTTTTTGAATGTGGAATAAAAGCGCCTGACTGACCTTAGATAATTATTGGAAGCGATGCAAAAATATTTGGGTTGGTCATCCACCGCGTCCGTGGCAACGACATAAAGTTCGTCGGCTTGCGTCGTAGTCTCATTTTGCACTGCATTGCGAATGACCAACCGATCCGGCATTGTCACTATTTCGGCCGCAATAGCCTTGCCGCTGTCGCTCCAATCAATGTCGCTTACCAACTTTTCCAAACGACTATGCTCGCCTGACATGAATGTCCGCTGCGCGAAATCGAGGTTATTAGAAATATTAATGTCTTCAAAAACAACGGGATAATATATCGTTTTACTCCAATTGTAATTCAGCTCATTGGCGCTGATCTCCCTGCTGACCTGCGTTATCTTATCGAAATAAATGTAATAGGAGCTTATGCAAAATGTTAATGCAACTGCTGCAAAGGCAACTTTGATCAAAGATCCCAGCCAGCCTAATGTCCAATATGGATCATAAAATCCAACGGCAAAAATGGCAAAGAATGCGGAGTAAATCTTGTAACGGTCCATTCGATAACCTACAAAATCAGGCACTTCGCTTCTAGCAAAAATGATGAGAAACCCCACGAACAGCAACGTGATCGTGCCCGTGATGCAAAACCACTGCATCTTGCTAATGTCGGGTAATCGTTTGGTTGCCAGTTTCCAGGCAACAATGATTATTGGAAACAAAAAGGCGATTCCAAATACCACGCTTGGAGCCAGATGATTGGTAAAACCCATATCAGCCAGCTGCCCTACGAACGATAACATGATCAGTGATTTCAGGACAACATGCATGAAAACATGGTCCATCATGGAGCCTGAGTGGATTTTCATTGTAAATAAATGCAGGCTTGTGATAACCAGAAGGATGACTGCTTGCAAGATTTTTTGATATCCGGGTCTTTGAGAAAATAGCGATATGAAAATTACAATGATAATCGTCGACAGCCCATTGGCGCTCGTGAAAAGCGCTAAAAGTGCCAGCAAGCTGCTCCAAACCAGCCTCTTGCCTTTTAATGCGAGATAAAAACTCCACATGGAAAAGAAGATGCACGGCGCATGTTGCAGACTGCAAGTGGCCCAGGAAATGGTGTCCTCATAATGTTGCACTTGAAAAAGCAGGCACACAATCGTGAAAAAACCGAGCAGCGAGAGTTGTTTGTCAATGAGAAATCTGAACATCAAAAACAATGTTCCCAACAGGCTGAGGTCGCCGAGAATGATCAAGGCCTTGATATTAACTTGTCCGGTAAACCAATAAACTGCCAGCGTTAGAAATTTTGCCAGGACTACGCGGTGTTCAAAATTTTGCTCAAAAAAAAGGCAAATCTTGTCCCAAAAACTCTCCGATTGGATGAAAGTTGTCAGGAAAAGTATGATGGACTGGAAGTCGTCGTAGTAGGGGAAATTATAAGCAAAATAAAAGACCGTGCTCCAAAAGATGGCAATAATGGTGAACGCCATCATCCAAATGGCTCGAACGAAAAAGGGATGCGATGTGATGGAGGGCATGATTCAGCAGCTTCAAACAAGAGCGTGTGTGTGCTCATGCTGCTAACTAAATCAATACATTATGCGCTATACAATCCCTTTATTGGCCGGTGCGCGTCAGTTATTGGGCGGCAAAAATAAAAACCCCGACTGCCATTCAGCAACCGGGGTTTCCCGTAAATATTCAGACTTGAATTTTATTCGTAGCTCAAACCATATTGCTTCAAAACATCAGCAGGAACACCTTCCCAAACGTTTGGCGTGTTGCCGACGTAACCAAGATCGGCTATGCCAATTTTGGAAGTATAATAACCCGATGCAGTCAAATTGCGCATGAGGTTGAAAAACGCAACGCCTTGGCTGTGCATAGGTTTTGCTTTTTCTGGATATGCGATATCGTCTACAATTTGCAATTGCTGCGCCTTGGTAAGCAATGTAAAATTCTTGGTAAATCTTTTGTTAGATTCAAGATCGAGCCATTTAAGTCCGCCTCGCAAAGGAACCTGATTTTGCGGCATGTCCTTGACAATGAACTCAATAAAGTCCGGAACGCCAGCCTGCGTCGCGCTGCCTCCCTTGTCGTCAGCAGGAATAATAATATCCACCAACACTTTGATCGTTGCCATTTCCGGCGCAGTCAGAAATTTTTGCTGCATCAATTTTGCATCCCGGATCGCTTCTTCTTTGAGCCTTCCGCCCGGAACCTTCACCGGTGTTTCCGGCGGGAGTTGCGTTTCAAGGTCTCTTTGTTCAGCCATGGCGATCTGCGGATTGAGTGCAGTGAGGCCTAATGAGCTGAGCGTTAATGCTTTTAATGAATCTCTACGTTTCATAATGATGATTTGAAACTGTGTTCAAATGATTAGATATTTTTCTGTTTAACCTGGTCAACGATAAATTCCGAAGCTCTCATGGAAAGCGCAAGAATGGTCCAGGTTGGGTTTTTATCTGCCTGAGAAACGAACGAACCACCATCAACCACAAAAACGTTTTTAGCGTCGTGCGCTTGTGAAAATTTGTTCAGCGCAGACGTTTTCGGATCGTTACCCATGCGGACTGTTCCCACTTCGTGAATGATTCGTCCCGGAGCTGCAAGGCCATAATTTGTGTCAGCGCCTGGCTTTGCGCCACTCGCAACGCCACCGAGCGCATGAATCATTTCTTCGAATGTATCGTGCATGTGCTTCGCCTGTTTGATCTCATAATCAGTCCATTTGTAATGGAAGCGCAGCACCGGAATTCCGTATTTATCAACCACATTTGGGTCGATTTCGCAGTAATTATCGATATTCGGGACTGCTTCACCGCGGCCTGCCATACCCACATAAGCTCCGTAAAAACGCCGGTAATCTTCTTTTAGAGAAGCTCCATAACCACCAGCCGGTTTTGTAACGCCCGCCGCAGTTGGATACTTTCCGTTCATATTTTCAATTCCAGAGCCAAATCCATAGCTAGGCATGCCCATTCCGCCGCCGTATTCAATGTGGTAGCCTCTTGGGAAATCGAGTTTTTTGTTGTCAAGCCACCAAGGCGTGTACACGTGCATTCCGCCTACGCCATCCTCGTTGTAACGCTTTCTATCCATCAAATGCGGAAGGAATGCGCCACGGGAAGCGCCGGTTGAGTCGTGCAGATATTTTCCAACCACGCCGCTGGAATTAGCAAGTCCGGCTGGATGCCTGTCTGATTTTGAGTTTAATAAAAGTCTCGCAGACTCTCCTGCGCTGGCAGCAAGAACCACAACTTTCGCCTTAATTGTATGTTCCGTAAGTTTCTCGCGATCCACATACGATACGCCAGTTGCAAGGCCTGTAACCTGATCTGTAAGCACTTCACGCGCCATTGCATTGTTGATCAAAGTCACATTGCCCGTTTTTACAGCAGGGATACAAAGTACGGATGATGATGAGAAATCCGCATAGGCCTGGCATCCGCGAGAGCATTGGCTGCAATAAAAGCAGACGCCGCGCTGATCATTAATTGGCTTTGTTAAAATGGAAAGTCTGGAAGGAATGACCGGAATGTTGGCTTTTTTTCCAGCTTGTTTAAGGAAAAGCTCATGCAAACGTGGCTTAGGCGGAGGAAGGAAAAGGCCATCTGGCTCATTGTCCATGTTTTCAACCGTGCCGAAAACACCGATCAATTTATCAACCTTATCGTAATATGGCTTCACATCGTCGTAACCGATTGGCCAGTCGTCGCCAAGCCCGTCAATGCTTCTTCTTTTAAAGTCTTTTGGTCCAAAACGTAAGGAAATGCGTCCCCAGTGGTTGGTCCGGCCTCCTAGCATTCGGGATCTGAACCAGTCAAACTGTGTTCCGTTTTTGCGTGTGTAAGGCTCGCCTTCAATTTCCCAACCTCCCCATGCAGCGTCAAAATCACCAAATGGACGGTGATTGGATGCACCGCGACGTGGCGACTCGTAAGGCCATTTAAGCTGGGTAATATATTTAGGATCAGCAGGATCGTAATATCCACCTGCCTCTAAAAGGGCCACTTTGGCTCCTTGTTGAGCAAGTTGAAGCGCTGCCATTCCACCTCCCGCTCCTGAGCCAATGATACAGACGTCAAAAACAGCAGGTTGTTCTTTGATTTGAAACATAGTAAAAAGGGTAGTTTAGAAATGCTATTTAATCAATAAATATAAACACGGAATCTATACGGGTGATCTGCCCGGGCAGATTTAAAGGTTATTTAAAAACAATCTAAATGACTTGATCAGCCATTTGCTGTTAACATTCAGCACCTTACTTTTGCATTTTCAAAAACAGCACCCATTTTGGCGATTATTGGACACGACATTGACATTGCAAAAGAATTTCTTCTAAAAGGAGAATTAGTGGCTATTCCTACCGAAACCGTTTATGGTTTGGCTGGTAACGCATTGAATGACAGTGCTGTTATATCTATTTTCGAAGTCAAAAATCGCCCTTCCTTTGATCCATTGATCATTCACACGGATTCACTGGAAAAGGTTGAAAATTACGTTTCTGAATTTCCGGAAAAGGCAAAATTGCTCGCAAACAAATTTTGGCCGGGGCCATTGACATTGCTGCTTCCAAAAAAACAGATTATTCCAGATTTGGTGACTTCCGGGCTGAATAATGTTGCCGTGCGTGTTCCTAACCATCCTTTATTGCTTGCATTGTTGCGCTCGCTGCCGTTTCCAATAGCTGCCCCAAGTGCTAATCCTTTCGGATATATAAGTCCAACGAATGCACAGCACGTGAATGCACAATTGGGCGATAAAATACCTTATATATTGGATGGCGGTGAAAGCGATGTCGGGATTGAATCCACGATTTTGGGTTTTGAAAATGGTGAAGCCATTGTTTATCGGCTAGGCGGCCTGGCGATTGAAGACATTGAGAATGTGATTGGGAAAGTCCAGTTGATGCCACATTCTTCGTCTAATCCCAAAGCGCCGGGCATGTTAAAAAGCCACTATGCGCCCCGGAAACCGCTTTATTTGGAAAAAAGAGAAACCTTTTCGGTTAATGAAGATAAGCTCACCGGCTATCTGGTTTTTGATCAATATATAGAAGGCATTGATTTGAAATATCAGCGGATATTAAGCAAAAGCGGTGATACGAAAGAGGCGGCGCATAACTTGTTTGCATATTTGAGAGAATTGGACGCCTCGCCAGTTGAGCAAATCAGGGCAGAGCATGTTCCAATGCATGGCTTAGGCCCTGCAATAAATGATCGCCTTCAAAGAGCCGCCGCAAAAGAATAAGGCAGTTTCGTATGAATGTTTCGTGCCTCTGACATTTAACGCCATTCAAGCTTCTATTTGAAAAAATGTTGATGGAAATTCATCAGGAAAACCTCATCCGTTGCCCGTGTGATCGCCGTGTAAAGCCAGCGGATGAATTCTACATTGATCTGTTCCTCAGGCAAATAGCCCTGATCAATGAAGACAGAACTCCATTGACCGCCTTGCGCTTTGTGGCAGGTTAAAGCGTAGGCGAACTTCACTTGCAATGCATTCAGGAACGGATCTTTCCGCAAGGCTTCCATTCTTTCTTTCTTTGATTTTATATCAAAATAATCCTTTTGGACGCTTTCGTAGAGTTTTTTATTATCCTCGGTGGATAGGGAAGGCGAGGCGGAATGCAGCGTGTCCAGGAAAATTTTGGCTTCAAATTCCGGCTGCTTTTCATAATCTGTCATCCGAAGCGTCACGTCCGCAAACCGAAAGCCATGCATTTCCTGCGTTTTCCGGATTTTTAGCAATTCGACAAAGTCACCGTTTGCGACAAAACCAGCCGGCGATTCTTCGTCGAGAATGTTGTAATTATTGCGCACCACCATTAACCGGTCGCCGGCGTCCAGTTCCTCCTCTGAAAAATTAATGGTGCGCCGAATGTATTCATTATACTGGACCGCTGATTTGTTGGAACGCGTGAGAATGATGGAATTTTCCTGTCCGTATTTATCATAGGCATAACGCAATCCTTCTTCCAGTTTCTCACCCGTCATCTTGAAAACGTCTCGGTAGGAGCGTGTAGTAATCTGAATTTCAGGCTTTTCTGCGACGAGCTGGTTTCTAAGCAATGTTGCATTAAACAATATGCCCGACAACTCGTCCTGCCGCATAACCTCCTTCAATTCCTCTTGAAAAACAGACATATAGAATGTTTTTTCCAAATATTCGCCATCCAATGCAGGGCTCAATTCTTTTCCAACCGGCGGCAGCTGCGCCACATCGCCCACGAGCATGAGCTTGTTTCCGGGATTTTCGAAAACAAATTCAATCAGATCAGCAAGGAGACTCTTGTTTCCAAAATCAGCATCATCCGTAATCATCGATGCCTCATCGACGATAAACAATGTGTTGTCGTGGTAATTTTTTTGGCGCTGAAAAGTCAGGTTCCCAGAAAATGAATCGGCAGTTTGCTTGTATATCTTTTTATGAATCGTCAGTGCGGGCTTCTCGGAATATCCCGACATTACTTTTGCCGCACGGCCGGTAGGAGCGAGGAGAACAGATTTGTAACCGTAATTTTTTAGCACTTTTATTAATGTGCTGATAATCGTCGTCTTTCCCGTTCCGGCATAACCTTTTAGTAGAAAACAGTCGCGGTAACGTTCCAGGCCCTTTTCTTCAACCAAAAAATCATTGGTCTTTTCGAAAAACCTGAGCTGGCCTTCGGTGGGTTTGAAAGGAAAACGTTTGCGTAAAAGTTGTGATGGTAAAGTATTGTCTGTTTCCATAATGCCAAAACTAACGCAACGAATACGAAACTCAAAGTGCGTGTCAGTTACAAAAATATACTTAGAATAAATTGGATTTTAAGGTTGTATTTGCATATATTAGACTCCCAATCTTATACACTCCAAAACCAAACATCTATGCTAGTACAACATGTAATGGGCAACAAGCCTGTCAATGCGCTCTGGTCCGTAACGCAGGATAATACAGTGTTTGAGGCCCTGGAACTCATGGCCGCGAAAAACATCGGTGCAGTTTTGGTTCTTGAAGATAATGAATTGATTGGTATCTTTTCGGAAAGGGATTACGCCAGGAAGGTGATTTTGCAAGGAAGAGCTTCGCGCGACACACGCATTCGGGAGGTTATGACCAGCAAGGTGATCACCGTCGAAACGGATCAGAAAATCGAGGAATGTATGCAGATCATGTCTGATAAGCACATTCGCCATTTGCCTGTAAATCAAGATGGTAAGCTGATCGGCATCATATCAATCAATGACATTGTGTCGGCCATTATTCACGAGCAGAAGCAGCACATTAATTCGCTGGAAAGCTACATTTCGGGAAGTCCTTATTCCTGAGCTGACAATTATATCTTGTCAATCATCTTTGCTTGGTTATCTTTGCCGCTCTAAAAAAGTGAGAGGTGGTGCAAACTTTGAGCGATGAATTAACGAATTTGTATGCGGGTAATGTCCGGGTTCGCGTAAGCGGGATATACATTATTGATAATCAGATTCTGTTAGTAAATCATTCATTGTATGGCAAAAACCAGTCATTCTGGAGTCCTCCGGGAGGAGGCATTCAGTTTGGAGAAACTGCTGTGACTGCGCTGCAACGGGAAATTAAAGAAGAAACCGGACTGGTTGCTGTGGTTGGAAAATTCCTTTTCGTTAATGAACATGTGCAGTCTCCGCTTCACGCAATTGAGCTTTTTTTTGAAATAAAATCAGTGGAAGGTTCGCTTGGCAGAGGCGTTGATCCCGAAATTTCATCGGCGAATCAAATCATTGAGGAGGTCAGCATGAAGCGCCTGGAAGACATTCATTCGCTGCCGGCCAATGCATATCACAGCATTTTTACCCGGATACAATCTCTGGAACAAATCTTTACATTAAATAGATTCCTGTCCGGAAACGAAGCGTAACATTTGACATTAACTTTTCCCCGATACTGTGGCAAATACTGAAAACCAGGTCATTGAAATTATTCCTACCTTACTCGTAGGCGATAACTCATTCGACGCGTCGAGCATTCCCTTGTGTACATTATGCATTGAGGTGGACGAGCGGCACATCCGGTTTTGCATCATCCGGGACGAAAATATGGAGTGTATTTGGCTGGAAGATTACAACTTCGAGACTGTCCTGAACCCTAACGAGATTTTTGAAAGACTCAAAAAAGTGTTTACAGGGCATTTGCTCTGGTCTTCTCACAGCTGGAAAAACGTTCGCATTGCAATCAATTCGCACGCATTCAGTCTTATTCCTGATCTTATCTTCGAGCATGACGCAGCTTCGGATTACCTGGCCTTTGCATTGGGAAATCCCGTTTCCAAAGATGATAAAGTGCTTTATCATGACCTGCCCCTCATTCATGCACACAACGTTTTCAGTGTTCCGCAGGTTTGGTATGACTGGATGATCAACCATTTCGGATCTTCGCAAATCACTTTTTACCACCTTACCAGTCCACTGATCATTGGTGCATTGGTAAGTCATTTGGAACACCAGCAGTTGCGCGTGGTTTCCATTTATTTTGAAAAAGATTACTTTACATTGATTGTTACGGAAAGTCAGCAACTGATTCTATGCAACCGGTTCAGGTTTTCGAAAGTGCAGGAGCTTGCCTACATTATCCTGTTCACCCTAAGTCAGTTAAACTTCCTTCCCGAGGAAATGAAAGTGATTTGTTATGGTGAAATTTCAACTTCATCAGATCTCTATACGGAGCTTTCCCGATTTTTCCCCAATTTGCAGCTAGGAAATGGGCCTACAACGCTGAAATACAACAGGCAATGTGCCGACGTTCCGGGACATCGTTATTTCGGCTTGTTCAACACCTATCTCGTTTCGTCTTAACCTGCAAATCCTCTCATTATGAAGCGCATAGCCCTATTTCCGGGATCTTTTGATCCGTTTACAAAAGGACATGAAGACATTGTTTTACGCGGCTTGCGGCTTTTTGATGAAGTGGTGATTGGCATTGGAAATAACGCCATCAAGAAGCGCTACTTTCCATTGGATGTGATGAAAGAAATGATTGAAAAAACATTTTCGGAGCAGCAAAATGTGCGCGTCATTACTTATGACGACCTTACTGCACACACTGCGAGAGAACTTGGCGCGACTTTTTTGCTGAGAGGCCTGCGTAACACAACCGATTTCGAATACGAAAACGGCATTTCCCAGGTCAACAGATATCTTTACGAAGAAATTGAAACCGTTTTTCTGATCACCTCGCCCATGCTGGCGCCGATCAGTTCGAGCATTATCCGCGATTTGCACCGTTACGGGCAGCGGGTGGATGATTTCCTGCCTTACTCGCTTTCCGAATTAAATAGACTCAACCAGGAAGGCTGAGTCTATTAAAAAGTAATGTATTGCAAGGTTACTGAGGTTTACTGTCGTGAATCTTGTTCAAGCTGTCAATAACGTAGCGGATCGAGCTGTAAGAGTTAATCAGGATCGATTTTGACTCTGCTTGCGTATACCACTCTAATTTTTCAATCTGTTCCTCAGCCTGCGGTTGCATGTTGGAGTCATCAATGCAATCAAAAAGATACCATTTCGTGCGCTTCAAAATGCGGTTGTTATTGAGGCTGTAAGTGTGCCAGGTTGTGCAGATCTTATCTCTGACCGATGCTTTAACGCCCGTCTCTTCTTCAATTTCGCGGATGGCTGCCGTTTTTGAATTTTCGCCTTTATCCAGTTTCCCTTTCGGAAGGTCCCACTTTTTTCTGCGGAACATAAACAGCCATTTCCCGTCTTTCACAACCACACCGCCGGCCGCTTTAATGACTTTGTAAATGCTTTTGATCTTTTCCTCCACTTCCGCTTTTTCCCGCGTCGCCATTGTGATGGATAACATTTCCGTCGGCAGTGCCTTTTCAAGCATTTCTATAACTTGGATTGCTGTGGTTGCCGTTGCGTTAAGGAACAGCACATGGCCGGTTAGCATCTTTTTTTGCAGCTTTTCAAGTCTCAAATCAACAATGTGATCGAAACTGGAAGTTTCCGCAGCAGAAAGCCGATTGGTCCGTACAATTCTAAATGGGCGGTCGTCAAAAAAAATGGTCATTTTTCAAATGGTACGTTAATCGATGCCAAAATTAAGTAAAGAGTTTAGTTTAGACAGTGATTATTATTGATAAATTTGTGATTGTATCAAATATACAGTTCTTGGAACTCCTGATAATTTTACTTCTTGTGCTGCTCAATGGCGTCTTTTCCATGTCCGAGATCGCACTAGTTTCTTCCCGAAAATCACGTCTCGAAGCTGCTGCAAAAAATGGTGATTCCAGTGCAAAAGCTGCTCTAAATCTTGCCAATTCACCAACACGCTTTTTATCAACTGTACAAATCGGCATAACGCTCATTGGGTTGCTTACGGGTATGTACAGCGGTGACAATATCACCAGCGATTTTGAAAAATTCATTTCTACAGTGCCATTCATTGCTCCATATGCACATTCGCTGGCTGTGGGAACGGTGCTTGTTTTCATAACCTATCTTTCACTTGTCCTTGGCGAGCTTGTTCCGAAAAGAATTGGAATGGCTAATCCGGAGGCGATCTCCAAGTTCATGGCAACGCCGATGAACCTGCTTTCAAAAGTGACCGCGCCATTTATCGCATTGCTCGGAATTTCCAGCGATCTCATTATCAGGGTTTTGAATATCAAGCAAAGTGAAAACTCGGTGACTGAAGAAGAAATCAAAAGTCTCATTCAAGAGGGAACTTCCGGAGGTGTTTTTGAAGAAATCGAGCAGGAAATTGTTCACAATGTGTTCCAGTTGGGTGATCGCAAGGTGACTTCTTTGATGACGAACAGACAGGAAATCGTCTGGCTTGATCTGGAAGACACGGTTGAAGAAAATAAAGCCAAAATCTTTGATTCCAGACATTCGATTTATCCAGTTTGCCGTGACACTGTGGATGACGTGGTTGGTTTGGTTTATGTTAAAGACTTGATTGCGACCGACATTGAAGCACAGCTGGCGGTTCTCAGCACAATATTAAAAGATCCTGTTTATCTGCCCGAAAGCAATCGCGCTTATCAGGCTTTGGCCAAATTCAAGGAGCAGCGCGTCTATTTCGGGATTATTGTTGACGAATATGGCGGGCTGTTAGGCGTGCTGACCATGCACGACATCATGGATGCGCTTGTCGGCGATATTTCCGAAGACATTGAAGAAGCATCGGAAATCATTCGCCGTGAGGACGGCAGCTTTTTGATCGATGCACAGCTGCCTTTCGATGATTTTATTCAATATTTTGACCTGAACATTCAGGAAGCGGAGCGCCGTGATTTTGTTGGATTCAACACATTGGGCGGCTTCGTTTTGCACATTCTTGAAAACATTCCGACAACCGGCGAGAAGTTTACCTGGAAGCACTTCGAATTTGAAGTGATTGACATGGACCGCAGCCGTATCGATAAATTATTAGTAATTAATCATAGTAAAAACGAAGAATCAGAAGATTAACAATGCTGAACGACCAGGACATTACAAAGAGAATTGCAGAGCTGCTGCTAGAAGCCAAGGCTATCAAACTAAGCCCCGAAAAACCGTTTCAATGGAGCTCTGGCTGGCTTTCGCCCATATATTGTGATAACCGCGTAGCATTGTCGTATCCTGACACCAGAACATTTATCAAAAAAACGCTGGCGAAGCTGATCAGGGAAGAATATCCTGATGCACAAGCAGTTGTGGGCGTCGCAACGGGCGGCATTGCACAAGGCGCATTGGTTGCCGACTTATTGGAGCTGCCATTCGCATATGTTCGTCCGGAGCCAAAAAAGCACGGCATGGGCAACCAGATCGAAGGACGTCTTGAAGCAGGTCAGTCCGTAATCATCATTGAAGACTTGATTTCAACCGGTGGAAGTTCGCTTAAAGTAGTGGATGTGCTCCGCGAAGCAGGCATTGAAGTGGCAGGAATGGTTGCCATTTTCACTTACGGATTTGCTGTGGCAGAAAATAATTTCAAAGAGAAAAACGTGAAATTGAGCACCATCAGCAATTACAATTCTTTGATAGAGACCGCATTAGAACATCATTACATTGACAGCTCACAGCTCGAAAGCCTCAGTGCATGGCGCCTTGCGCCGGAGACGTGGGGAAAGTAGCGCGCTGCAATGCTTAGGGCCCGGCAATCAGCTTTTGTAAGGAAGCTGATTGCCGGGCCCTGTTTTTTGTTCAATTTCTATGATTATCGAGGCGCTCGTAAAGTCCGCCGAATGCCTCTTCCTTAACCCCTTCCGATTTAAGGAATTCGTGTGGAAATCCAAGTTCAATTTTGCTCACCTCATTCAGCCTATCCAGCATTTCCTGTGGCAAGCGGAATGATAAGCAACCCAGCGAATCAGCCAATTGCGTTTGCTTGGAAGCACCAATGATCGGAATCATCACCTGATCGCGGTGACGGGCCCAGTTGATTGCCACTTGCGCCGGAGTTACGCCGAGCTCTTTGGCGACATCTACCACAGTCTGTGCAATGTTGCTACTATGTTCGCTTCGTCGAATGCTGCTGTCCGGGACGCGTCCCGCTTCTCCCCGTAAATATTTTCCCGTAAGCGCGCCGCCGCCAATGGTGCCCCACGGAGTAACGGCAATGCCAAGCGCTTTCGCCATAGGAAGCAAGTCACGCTCGGGCGTTCGCTGAATGAGCGAATATTCAAACTGAATGGCAGTAAACGCATTCCAGCCGCGGAAATCGGCAATGGTGTTGGCTTGCGAAACGACCCACGCGGGTGTATCCGATATGCCCACATAATGCACCAATCCGCGCGTGACCAAGTCGTCCAGCCCGCGCATTACTTCTTCAACTGGCGTTGTATTATCCCACAAATGCACCCAAAGGAGGTCAATGTATTCCGTGTTCAACCTTTTCAAACTGGCCCGCACCGAGCGCATCATATTCTTGCGGTGATTGCCCGCGAAGTTAAGATCATCGTTGCGATCTTTGAGCGTAAATTTTGTAGCCAAAACCCAGTGATCACGGTCACTTTCAATGAATTCGCCCACATATTTTTCCGACGAACCCTCAGTATAACGGTTGGCTGTATCAATAAAATTACCGCCCGCACCAGCGAAACTCTCAAACATTTTAAAGCTTTCATGCTTATCTGCGCCCCATCCCCATTCAGTTCCGAAGGTCATTGTGCCCAGGCAAACTTCTGAAACGCGTAAACCAGACCGGCCCAATAATTGATATTGCATAGTTGTTTAATTAGGTTTTTAGCCAGGATATAACGTCGGTCGCTAACCTGACTTTGTTAAATCTTTGTGCTGTAAAGTTAGATCCTAACCCGCCAAATGTATTTATATTGTAGCAAATTTCGAATCTTTTTTCCCTCACTCAATGATTGACGTTTCCTATCCCTACTTCGATACAAATCTCAGCTGGCTGTCCAATAATTACCGATTATTATTAGAAGCAAACGATGAAACTGTGCCGGTAAGGGAACGTCTGCGCTTCCTTGGAATTTACGCATATCAAACAAAAGAGTTCTTCCGCGCTCGCGTGCCGAGCCTGCTGGCAATGGGGGAGGTGAGCAACGACATTCGCAGCAAACTCAATTTATTTCCCGATTCGCTGCTCGAACATGTTTACGAAACCGTTGAAAATCAGCTAAGGGAATTCAACGACATTCTCATTTCAAGCATTCTTCCTGCTTTGAACGAGCAAGGCGTGCATTTATATTATCGCGAAGCTTTTGCATCGGAGCATTTAATGTTTTTGAGAAAATTCTTTGTAGACAAGCTGTTTCGGCATTTGCAACCTGTGTTTTTGGATAGCCGCCGCAGTTCCAAAATGTCGTTTTTTGAATCAAAACAGTTGTATCTGATCGTCAGATTGCAACACCAAGAAGATTCGGAAGAAGACTGGTATGCCGTTGTAAACATTCCTTCCGAGCCATTTGGACGCTTTCTCGAATTGCCTGAACTGGACGGAAAGCGCCATGTAGCGTTTGTGGAAGATGCAATCAGAGAAAACATGCAATTGCTTTTTCCTGGTTACGAAGTGCTGGAAAGCTATGCATTGCGTGTGGAAAAAGATACGGAACTGGCGATTGAAGACGAATTTCCGATGCAGATTGCGCAGCGCATTTTGAAACAGCTGGAAAAGCGGAATTTCGTTCAGCCCGCCCAGTATTTTTATGAATCAGGCATGCCGCTTTACATGCGCGAATATCTGGCCAGTAAGGCAGGTATTCCGATGAACGAGTTTCACGAGCGGGGACATTACATTTTCATGCAGGATTTGATGACATTCCCGCAGATGTCGCGGCGACTCGATTATCCGTATCAAAAGCCCATTCAAAATCCGGATTTTGATGAGAAAACTTCTGTTTTCGAGTCCATTCAAAAGGCGGATCAATTGCTTCATTTGCCCTATCACTCTTATGAACCCATTGTCCGGTTTTTCAACGAAGCCGCCGTTGATCCGCACGTTCGGGAAATCCATGTTTCGCTTTATAAGATCAGTCCCAATTCATTTATTTTGAATTCGCTGATCAGTGCTGCGCGCAATGGCAAGCGCGTGACGACATATGTGGAACTCAACACAAAACTCGACATTCAGGAAAACCTGCAATGGTCGAGGAAAATGCGGGATGCAGGTGTAAAGATCATTCTCAGCGTGCCTGGGCTGAAAGTGCATGCCAAAATCGCATTGATCAAGCGTAAAGTGCTGAAAGGCTGGGAGCGTTACGCATTCCTTGGAACGGGCGGATTTTACAGATTGACAAGCCGCGAAATTGTGGATCATGCCTTGCTAACAAGCCATCGCGAGCTTACCAATGAGCTCGAATTGCTTTTTGGTTATTTGTCCACACAGGACGAGCCAAAGAAATACAAATATCTGCCTTTCAACTTTCTTCTTGTCACGCAGTTTACATTGCAAAAAAAGCTGCTTGATCTGATCGACCGGGAAATTGCGAATTGCAATGCGGGTTTGAAATCTTTCGTCACCATTAAAATCAATCAGTTGCAGGATCACATTCTGATTGATAAAATTTATCAGGCAGGCCAGGCTGGCGTGCCCGTGCATGTTATCGTGAGCGAGAGCTGCGGGCTCATTTCGGGGTTGCCTTCAATCAGCGATAATGTGGTTGTGAGCAGGCATGTGGATCGCTATGTCGAGAATACGCGCATTTTTCATTTTGCAAACCGGGGTAATGATGAAGTGTACATCTCGTCCTGCGACTGGACCCATCGCAACTTGCACAGACGCATCGACGTTTGCTTTCCGGTTCTGGATGAAACATTAAAAAATCAAATGCGGCTGGTGCTGCGGAACTACGTGAATGACAACCAGAAATCGGTTCGTCTGGATCTTTATCAAAATAATTTGCGGATCACCGACGATTCCCGGGGAAAGATCAGGGCGCAGGAAGCAAACTATCGCTTGTTGGAGAAAATTGAGAAAACTGGACCGACGAAAAGAGCAGAATAAAACATTTTCAGGCGTTTAAAAAAATTTTTTATCACGAAAATTTTATAATCCGCCGTTAGATTTGATTAGAGCTGTTTCAAGAAAAAAATAAGTCAGATGCCCATTCATTTTGACCAAATGACCGAAAATCCCCTTGAGCGTTTAGGACTAAGTGTTTATATTTGAATGCATATCATTCTGACTCCATCAAAAATTACATCGCCGTATGGGAATAGTAGAGCGAAGAGAGCGCCTTAAAATACAGGTTCGCTCGGATATCGTCAAAACAGCAAAAGAAATAGCCCGACAAGATGGGTGGACAGCGGTTTCAATCCGCAAAATTGCTGAGGTGATCGAATACAGCCCTCCAATTCTCTATGAATATTTTGAGAGCAAGGATAAGTTGCTGGAAGCGATCCGCATGGAAGGTTTCGATATTTTACAATCGGAATTCGTTAAAATTAAAGGCCATTTCAGCAATCCGCAGAAACAGCTCGTGGAAGTTGCCCAGCGCATCTGGAACTTCGCAGTGGAGAATCCGGAAGTTTTTCAGGTAATGTTTAATCTTGAAGGCGCATACTGTGATTCCAAAAATGTCTACGGCCAGGCTATGAGCATTAAGGGAAATGCCGTTTGGGAAATGATAGCGGGCTTGCGTCCGAGGTCAGGCGAAATGGTAACCAAGACATATTATGAATGGTGGTGCCTAACTTATGGTTTTATCAGCATTACCATGACCACGCAGCCCAGATACGCGTTCCCGCAAGCTGAGCCTGTGTACATGGAAGGTGTCCGCAGATTTATAAGAAGTATTATGTAACGGAAGGTGCCTGCTGGCGTATCTCTATTTTGCTTTGGTGATAAACCTGGGAAAATGGGGGTACGCTTCGCACCAGCCAGGCATTTCCGCCAATCACCGAATCGTGGCCTATCACGGTTTCCCCGCCAAGAATAGTCGCATTGGCATAAACAACCACATTATCTTCAATGGTCGGATGGCGCTTGCGCGATGCAAGTGACTTGGAAACGTGCGTCGCACCCAGCGTAACGCCTTGATATAACTTCACGTTGTTCCCAATGTGCGTGGTTTCTCCGATCACAATGCCGGTTCCATGGTCTATAAAAAATGAATGTCCGATCGTTGCATTCGGGTGAATGTCGATGCCCGTTTGGCTATGGGCAAATTCAGTCAGCATCCGCGGCAGCAATGGAATGCCAATCGATGCAAACGAATTGGCAAAACGGTAAGTCGCGATGGCCATAAAACCAGGATAAACCGATATCACTTCCTCAATGCTCACCGAAGCCGGATCATTGTCCGTAATTGACTTCGCATCCAGCAACAGCTTTTCATAAATGCCTGGAATCTTTGAAAAAACCTCATCCAAAATCTGCTGCTTCGATTTGCTCAGCCCCGGAAGCAATGGTTCAAGCATGCATTCCAAACTGTCGCGCAAGTCATCATATTTCATGGACAAATCCTTGTTTGGGCAGCTGGGGCAATCCTGACTAATGGGAAATAAGAAATTAATCAGGTTCTGAATAAATTTTCCGGCATCGTGTCTCGAAGGCAATCTGTAACGATAGCTTTCGTTTTGCTCCGCAAGGCGCTGAAAGAAAAGGTCTTGTTGGGTGGTTGTCATTAACGGTAAAAATTTGGCTTACATAACGAATATTTCTCTGGCATCAATTTTGAATATCAACACAGAAACTTCCGGAAAAATTTATTTCAGGTGGTTTGTTTAAAAAACAGCAAGATTATTACACCTGAAATGTGATTATAATCGTATATTGAAATATCCTGTGAAGTTATAAATTACAGTTTCATTCCAGAAGTTATGTTAAGTTTTAAATTCCTGCGATCCGTATTCATTATTTTCATCATATCTGCTTCGCTAAGTTCATGCTTCTCGCGCTACATTATTTCAGCCAAACAGGTCAGAAAACACTACGCCACCAAGAAAGTAAAACCAACTGAGCACATTATCAAGAATGACACGCTGGCTCTTTGCGTTGCAAGCGTAGGCGCCGACACATTGCCCATGCTGCTGCTCATTCACGGAGCGCCGGGCTCGCTTTGGGGCTATATGAATTTAATGGATGATGAAGACTTGCAAAAACGCTTTCACATTGTTTCAGTGGATAGGGTGGGTTATGGAAAGTCGAGACTGAAAATCAAGAAGAAGCGTCGTTATGTGACTTCTATTGCCACGCAGGCCAATGCATTGCTTCCGGTTTTGAATTTGAACAAAAGTAAAGAAAAGGTCACAGTCCTGGGACGCTCCTATGGTGCGCCCATCGCGGCTAAACTCGTTTCTTTAAGGCCAGAAGAAGTAAAGGAGCTGATTATGGTTTCGCCAGTGATTGATCCGGAAAAGGAGAAATTCTACTGGTTTTCCAAATGGGGCCGGAATTCATTTATACAACTGTTTTTACCGGGCGAATTTAACACGGCCACAGCTGAGAAATACAGCCATTCAGACGAGTTAAGAAAGCTTTTGCCAGTTTGGCATAGTCTCAATGTTCCTACAACGGTTATTCAGGGAGGAAATGACTGGATTGCTGATCCTGAGAACATTGAATTTGCAAAAAGGCACATCAAAAGCAAGCGCGCGCAATATATTTTTCTGCATAATGCAGGGCATATGATCACTTACACACATTTGTCCATGATAAAAGAAATGTTGCTCAAAGGCCAGATGTTTCAGGACAAAATCTCTTCTGCCGACCTGTCTGCAACCAACGCGCAATTGGGTAATTAACCTTATCGCAAGATTTTCTGAGAGACTGCATCTTTATCATTCGCAGCCTTGATGATGTAAATGCCCTTCGACAAGTTGCGCATATCAAATTCTTCCTGAA
The DNA here is from genome assembly GCF_021390515.1 of Dyadobacter sp. CY326. Taxonomy (GTDB): domain Bacteria; phylum Bacteroidota; class Bacteroidia; order Cytophagales; family Spirosomataceae; genus Dyadobacter. The sequence goes on along the minus strand of NZ_JAJUXI010000005.1, from coordinate 305,843 downwards.
CAGAAATCACAGGGCCGGCTGTTTTAATTTCCCTGATTACTCTTCCTTTAATATCAATCAGTTGCAAGGTCACAATTGACCGCTTCTTGCTGTAAGCTTTAACCGTAACAAAGGTTTCAGTAGGAACAGGATAAGCTTCAATGGCCATGGAAACCTCCGGAGAGTCAACATTGGGCGTAGAAGTGATTAGTCCGCCGTAAGCCGCTGATTCGTACGGAGGAATTTCAACCGTTGGGCCGGGCTTGTCAGTAACATTGATAACTCCTTCGCGGTAAGATTCGGAAATGATAATGCCGTCACGATATTCGGTGACAACCATTGCGAAAACGTAACTTCCAAGAACTTCGGGAGCTTGCCAAACCAGTTTATTAAGCTTTGGAACAACTTTGAATGTTCCTGTGCTGCTGATTTCGTTGGGATACAAATAAGTGTTGTCCACCATGCGAACGCCGCAAGTCCCCGGTGAAGCCCTGCTTAATCTGGGCAGTTTGACAGAAATGCTGTCAGCGTCAGCGACTGTTGGTTTCAAATCAACCGAGAAAACCTGCCTAACACCAGCGTCAAAAAGCAGATATGGGAGCACAGGCGTCGAATTGGCAAGTTGTGTATTGATCACCGTCCAGAAGAACGCATCCGTTTTGTCCGCATTTGGCAGATTTAAAATATTTGACGTCCGTGCATTGAGTGAAACCGAAATCTGAAATGTGCCTGACGAAGGATATGTGTAAGAGCCATCATAATCAGCCAGCAGGATGTTTCCTGGCAATGTTTTGGTTTCTGTTCGCGAAAATTCTTTGGTGTTGCCATCTCCGAAACAAACACTAACATTCTGTTGCGCATTGGCGGCGGGTTCTCCGGTCACCAGGTCAAAATACAACCGGACTTTGATTTTATAATTTTGCCCCGAAACATGGGTCGCCATAATTTCACCGCCTTTAATGTGCGTGCCAAAAGCAAGTGGGCTGGCAAGGAATATGAGCAGGAATATTTTGTAAACTGATTTCATAGGAATAGGGAATGCTGAAAGTTCATCACAAATTCTAAACGTTCAAAGCGACCCGATTTGTATCGCGGTTACAAGAAACTGGCAGATAAAATGCGCTTCTTGTAACCGTTAAAAAACTTTCTAAAAAACAGGCTTAAATCAGTCCTTGTAAATCAGAATTTCGCTTTTCCCATCGCTTTTGATGTAGCCGCGATACATGCCTTCGCTGTTGAATGGCATTGCGATATTTCCTTTTCGGTCCACCGCAATGATGCCGCCTTCGCCTCCGCGTTCCACGAGTTTTTTCATGACCACTTCATTGGCCGCATCCTGCAAACCAAGCCCTTTGTATTCCATTAATGCTGAAATGTCGTAGGCAACCACGGAGCGGATGAAAAACTCGCCGTGGCCAGTCGCGGAGACGGCGCAGGTTGCATTGTTGGCATAAGTGCCTGCGCCAATAATTGGTGCGTCGCCAATGCGTCCGTATTTTTTGTTAGTCATGCCGCCTGTGGAAGTGCCGGCTGCCAGATTGCCAAATTGATCCAAAGCCACACAGCCAACAGTCCCGAACTTTTTGCCTTCTGTAAAAATCAGATCTTCCAGATTGGCCTGCCCGGTTTTTGGGGCCTTTTTAACCTTTTGCTCTTCCTTTGCATCGTGGTCGAGTTCCGTTTTTTCTTCTGCCTTTGCCCGCTCCAATGCTTTGTAACGTGCCTCGGTGTAAAAATAGGACGGATCAACAATTTCCTGACCCTGTTCTTTTGCAAACTTTTCTGCACCTTTTCCCGCCATCATCACATGCGGCGACTTTTCCATAACCGCTATCGCCGTGCTGATTGGGTTTCGGATCGTCGTGACACCTGCAATGGCGCCCGCTTTCAGTGTTTTTCCTTCCATAATGGAAGCGTCGAGCTCGTTTTTTCCTTCATTGGTAAAAACCGCCCCTTTCCCGGCATTGAATAGGGGAGAGTCTTCCATCACGCGAATCGTCGCCTCGACTGCCTGCACGCTCGTTCCACCTTTTTTCAGAACGCCATAACCTTTTTGCAAGGCAATGTTCAGCACTTCTTTATAGGCCTTTTCTTTCTCAGGGGTCATGTTATCGCGCGTGATTGTGCCCGCGCCGCCGTGCAAAACGAGCGTGATTTTGTCTGAATAATCCTGTGCGGAAACAGGCAGCGCGGTCAGTAATGTAAGCGCGAGTATGTATGACTTTTTCATCGGTCTGTAAATTGAGTGAGTTATTCCAAAGCTAATCAAAATGAGATAAGAGCGGTTTGGGCCAAACCCTTTAAATTTGACTTTATTTTACTTATTGTTCAAAAAACGTTTAACCAATGAAAAATGCGTTGCTTATCCTGGGAATGTTAACCTGCTTTCTGACGGGGAATTCCCAAGCACAAAAGCCTGCTGACTGGAAATATGTTGAGGGAAAAATTGTGACGCCCTGGGCTGAAAAAGTCGTTGCGTCCAATGTGCATCCCGAATATCCCCGACCACAAATGGTTCGCCAGAACTGGCTCAATATCAATGGTCTATGGAATTATTCAATTGTGCCAAAACAAAGTTCAGATGCGAAACCAGCTGCATTTGCGGGTCAAATCCTCGTTCCGTTTGCGGTGGAATCTGCATTATCAGGCGTTGCGAGGACGGTTGGAAAAGACAGCGTGCTTTGGTATCAGCGCACGATTGAATTTGCTCCCAAGTTGAAAAATCAACGCGTTCTGATTCATTTCGGTGCGGTTGACTGGAAATGCGATGTGGTTATAAACGGCAAGCCTGCCGGCACGCATCAGGGTGGTTATGACCCGTTTACCTTTGACATTACCGACCTTTTGGTTAAGAAAAAGCAGCAGGAAATCAGCGTGCGCGTGTGGGACCCAAGCAGTGACGGGCCGCAACCGAGAGGCAAGCAGATCAAAAACCCGAATTCAATCTGGTACACGCCGGTGACCGGAATCTGGCAAACCGTTTGGATAGAAACCGTCCCGACAACCCACATTGATCGCCTGATTCAGACGCCCGACATTGATAAACAGACTGTAACTATCTCAGCAGCAATAAACAATGCACAGCCAACGGATAAAATCAAGATTACCGCTTTTGACGGCGCCAGCAAAGTTGCGGAACAAGAAGTCGCAGCGAGCGAAAGCGCTCTCCTGAACATTGCGAATCCCAAGCTTTGGTCGCCCGAGAGTCCATTCCTTTACGACTTGACCATAGCCGTCACACGCAACGGAAAAGTGGTGGATGAAGTGAAAAGTTACTTTGCAATGCGCAAGATTTCAATGCAATTAGATGAAAATGGAGTTCAGCGTATGGCATTGAATAACAAGTTTTTGTTTCAATATGGCCCGCTCGACCAAGGCTGGTGGCCCGACGGACTCTACACCGCGCCAACAGACGAAGCATTGAAATTTGACATATTGAAAACCAAAGAAATGGGCTTTAATATGATCAGAAAGCACGTGAAAGTGGAGCCGGCCCGCTGGTATCGCTATTGTGACGAGCTGGGCATGCTCGTGTGGCAAGACATGCCGAGCGGCGATATGGGCAATGTTTGGGAGCAACGCCCGGGCATTACGGGAGCAGAAACTGAAAAAGACCGTACACCCGAGTCAGAAAATATTTATAATACCGAATGGAAAGCCATCATTGACGCCAACCGTCACTTTCCATCCATCGTCGTTTGGGTTCCATTCAATGAAGCCTGGGGGCAATTTAAAACGGAGGAAATAACAAACTGGACGATGCAATATGATCCTAGCAGGCTGGTTAACAGCGCAAGCGGGGGCAACTTTCACCCGGTTGGTCACATTATTGACATGCACAATTATCCAGAGCCCGTGATGCCTAGACCAGACATTTTTGGTGCAAAGCAAATCATTGTTTTAGGTGAATTTGGCGGATTGGGATTGCCGGTTGACAAGCACACCTGGCAGCAAAAAGACAACTGGGGTTATCAGAGCTTCAAGAGCCAAGAGGAGCTTTTCGCTCGTTATCAATCGTTAATCAAGCGCTTTGAGCCATTGATTAAGAAGGGATTATCCGCAGCAGTTTATACGCAAACGACTGATGTGGAAGTGGAGATTAATGGTTTGATGACTTATGATAGGAAAGTGGTCAAATTCCCGGAAGCGAAATTGAAACAAATCCATACACCGCTTTATAATGCGGATTGGGTGAAGTTGAAGCCTTAACACATTAAAAATGTCACATTGAGCGGATGATTAACTACGCTCAATGTGACATCCTAACTATTTATATTGATTGCTTCTATCCCTTCATTTGCGCTTCAACCACCGCGATAGCCACCATATTCACGATTTCCCGCACAGAACTTCCCAGCTGCAACACGTGAACAGGCTTTTTCATTCCTAACAAGATCGGTCCGATCGTTTCCAGTTCAGCAGCTTCTTTCAGCAAGTTGTAAGCAATGTTACTGGCACTCAAGTTAGGGAAAATCAGCGTGTTAGCTCCGCCATCAACAAGGTCGCTGAATGGGTGATTTTCTTTTAGAAGCGTTGTGTTGAATGCAAGGTGGGCCTGCATTTCTCCTTCAACAATCATCGTCGGATTTCTCTTTTTCAAGATCGCCGTTGCTTCCCGCATTTTCTCTGCATCCTTTCCGCCCGCACTTCCGTAATTCGCGTAAGTAACAAGCGCAATGCGCGGCTGAATGTTGAATCGCTCAACTGCTTTTGCCGTCAGCTCGGTAATTTCAACAATTTCCTCAGCAGTCGGGTCCAGATTTACCGTTGTGTCGGAAAAAAACAATGGGCCTTTTGGCGTAAGCAAAATATACATCCCCGCCACTTTATTTACACCCGGATCTTTTCCAATGACGTGCAATGCCGGGCGAATTGTGTCCGGATAAGTGCGCGTAAGACCCGAGATCAATGCATCCGCTTCGCCGTTTTCGACCATCATGGAGCCGAAATAACTTCGGAAATAAATGCTCCTGTGCGCTTCTATTGGCGTCAAACCTTTTCTTTTCCGTTTTTCAAAAAGCAGGTTGGCATATGTGTTAATGATCTCTTCATTTTCGTTAGCGCGCGGGTCCACAATGACAACGTCACCCAAATCCAGCTTGCTTTCTTTAATCAAGCTCTGAATTGTTTCCTTATCGCCCAACAAAATAGGAACTGCAATGCCTTCATCGCGAACCTGTTGCGCTGCGCGAAGCACCTGAATGTTTTCAGCGTCGGCAAAAACAACTCTTTTCGGAGCCAACTTTGCTTTGTTCAGAATTACGCGGGAAATCTGCTCATTGCGGCCCAGACGGCTGGAAAGTTCCTGCTCGTAAGCGTCCCAGTCCGTAATCACTTTTCTTGCGACGCCTGTTTCAATGGCAGCTTTTGCCACGGCAGGCGCCACAGTCGTCAACAGACGCGGATCAACCGGTTTTGGAATAATATAATTTTTACCAAAAACAATGTTCGTTTCGTTGTAAGCAAGGTTTACAATATCCGGAACCGATTTTTTGGCAAGGTCAGCCAATGCATGAACGGCCGCGAGTTTCATTGCTTCATTGATTTCCGTTGCCCGCACATCCAGCGCGCCACGGAATATATAGGGAAAGCCCAAAACGTTGTTTACCTGATTCGGATAATCAGAACGGCCTGTCGCCATAATCACATCTTCTCGTGCTTCAACTGCGTCAGGATAAGGAATTTCGGGGTTTGGGTTAGCCATAGCAAGCACGATAGGGTCTTTCGCCATCGATTTTACCATGTCTTTGGAAACAATGTCAGCAGTTGAAAGGCCCAGAAACAAGTCCGCGCCTTTCATGGCATCTTCAAGCGAATCATAGGCGACGTCGGTTGCAAACTGTCTTTTCATTTCCGACAAATCTGTGCGGCCGTTGTGGATGTGGCCTTTTGTATCGAACATCGCAATGTTCTTGGGATTGGCTCCAAGCGAAAGGTAAAGTTTTGTACACGAAACAGCGGAAGCGCCTGCGCCTGAAACCACTACGCGAATATCGTTGATGTCTTTTCCAACCAATTCAAGCGCATTAAGCATGGCAGCGGCGCTAATAATGGCCGTTCCGTGCTGGTCATCGTGCATAACCGGGATATTCAGTTCTTGTTTCAGACGGGCCTCGATTTCAAAGCATTCGGGCGCCTTAATGTCTTCCAGATTAACGCCGCCGAAAGTCGGTTCAAGAATTTTTACAGTCCTTACAAATTCATCAACATCTTTTGTATTTAGCTCAATATCAAATACATCAATGTCCGCATATATCTTGAACAGAAGTCCTTTTCCTTCCATTACTGGCTTGGAAGCCTCAGGGCCGATGTCACCAAGTCCAAGCACAGCCGTTCCGTTGCTGATAACTGCAACCAGATTGCCCTTTGCAGTATACAAATAGGCATCTTCAACATTTGCTGCGATTTCCAGACATGGTTCCGCAACGCCAGGAGAATAGGCTAGGGAAAGGTCACGCTGTGTGCTGGTTTCTTTGGTGGGAATTACCTGGATTTTGCCAGGACGGCCTTTTGAATGATAATGTAAGGCGTCTTCTTTTCTGATCTTTTTGTTCATACCTGTTGACGATTATTTCGTGCTAAGGTACAAACATTCAATGCAACGCAATGGATTTGGGGAGTTATTCCAAGGGGTTATTTGGCCGGATTTTTCACAAATCCCTGAGTATCTTATTGGGAGCTGGCAGATCACCATCCTTAAATGAAGGGCTTTCAGCCAGTGTTTTTCGCTTCTTAACAAGCATGCTCCGCTTTTTAAGAAAATATGCAAAGACCATGTAAGCACCGAACATGGCAATGTAAATGTACATCGAAGCGGTGTTGGTAATGTCGCCATGGAAAGCGAAAAACAAGGTCGTGTTCAGGATCGTCACCATCCATAAAGTGAAAGAAGCCCAAAAGTGATTCAAGCCGTTGTCAATCAGAATGTGGTGCATGTGATTTCTGTCTGCAATGAACGGCGAGCCTCCCTTAAAAATCCGAACGATGAAGACGCGAAGTGTGTCGAAAATGGGCACGATAAGCAGAACCATCACGATGATCGGTGCATTGAAATATGCATTTGGATCGTGCAGATAGCCAACATTCAATGACAAAAATTCGACTGAGAAAATGGAAAGCAGATAACCCACAATCAGCGATCCGGTGTCGCCCATGAAGATTTTACTCGTTTTGGAAAAATTGAAACGAAGGAAACCCAACAGCGAACCCGACATGGCAAACGCAAGACAGCCGAACGAGAAGTGATCATTTAAAATAAACCATAAACCGAAACCAAGGCCTGCGATAAGACTTATTCCGCCAGCAAGTCCATCGATTCCATCAATTAGGTTAATGGCGTTAATGATGGCGATGAATATAAAAACGGTCAATGGAATGCTGACCCAATCCGAAACGCCATGAATGCTGAAAATTCCGTAGAAATTATCAACTTTGAAGTTGCCCATTGCCACAAGAATTAGTGAGGCAAATATTTGAATGATCAGCTTTTTGGTTGGATCAACAGCAAGAATGTCGTCCTTGATTCCGAGGAAAAAGAGGATAATCACTCCTGTCATGGCGAGGCTTATCAGATTGGAATCGAGGATGTTTTCTGAGTGAGGCCATAAAAAATAAGCGATTAGCGTTGCCGCGAATATCGCTATGCCTCCCAATGTTGGGGTTTCTGTTTCGTGTGAACTTCTGAAACCTGGTTTTGCCGTCAAATGCAGCAGATTTGACAAATTAATGATGATCGGAATGCTGATAATGGATAGAAAGCACGCGATCAAAAAGGAAAGAAGGCACTGGTAAACGTCATGATGAAGAATATTGCTGAAGTTTCCTTGGCTCAATATTTGTAGCGGTAACTTTAATTCCATAGTGCCTGTAATGTAAGTGAGGATGATGACATTGAGTAAAGTTGACCGATCAATCAAAAGTCGTAATTAAAATCTGTATTTTAAATAGCTAAATGGCTGTCTATCAAAATAATTATTGCCCATTCAGCTAATCTAGTTTGCTTTCAAATTCAGCGAAACTGTAATATTTTTCTTAACGGTTTCAGCCAAAGTGTGTAAAATCGCGGCGTCAGATCATTCTCTTTCCACGCGCGTAAATCGTTCCTGTTCGCTGCAATCCTGTTCTTAATGTTGCTGTTGCTCACCCCGCCGGTTCTCATTTTTACCAAAACCTTCGGAACGTAAGCGATTTTGATCTTCGCTTTGTGAATAAATCGCAACATTAATTCGTAATCTGCGGCGCTTCCAAAATCCAGGCGAAACATGCCTAATTTCTCATAAAGCTCTTTTTTGACAAAAAATGCCGGATGCGGAGGCATCCAACCGTTTAAAAAAGCTCCTTCCTTATAATGTCCCGACGTCCATTGACGCTTAACAAGCATTTCATTTTCGGAATCCACATAAACCAGATCGCCATAGCAACCTTTCACATCATCCGCATGCATTTGCGAAGCCACGTCACTGATCACCGAATTGTATGCGTAAAAATCGTCCGCATTCAAAATGCCAATCACGTCACCCGCTGCTAATTGTATGCCCTTATTCATTGCGTCGTAAATTCCGCCGTCCTTTTCACTGACGAACCGGGTAATTTTACTTCCGTATTCTTTTACAATTTCCTGCGTTCCATCCGTAGAATCGCCATCAATAATGATGTACTCAACATTAGCAAAATCCTGGCTCAGCACTGATTCAATGCATTGCCTGATTGTTTTGGCGCCATTGTAGACGACGGTGATTATAGTTACTTTCAACGCGTTAAAATTCTTGTTTTGGCAAATCTAGCCGGATTTCCCTGGTAAATCCCAAAGGCTTCCAGATCACTGGTTGCAACTGAGTCCACTGTTAAAACCGCATGCGATCGCACTGTGACTCCCGGACAAACCGTCGCTTTCGCACCGATCCAGGCTCCGTTTTCAATGGTTATCGGTTTGACAATCAGGTCGAATGTGCTGGTGGTAAAGTCGTGGTTGCCAGTCAGTAAAAGGCAGCCTTGCGACAGGCACACGTTTGATCCTATTGTCAGCATTGTGAGGTTGTCAATCCACACATTTTCACCGATCCAGGTGTGTTCGCCGACAGCCAAAAACCATGGATATTTAATGTTCACTTTTGGTTTGATAACCGTTCCTTTTCCAATCTCTGCACCGAATAATGTTAAGAAAAATCGCTTAACCGCCATTGGATAAGGTAAATATGTATTGATAAACAGCCTGTTGGTGACATACCAGAGCAATTGTTTGATAAAACTCCCTGGCTGATACCAGCTGTTGTCATACCGGGACAGATCGGTTTGGGTTTTTAAGGTCTTTTCCATATTCTGTCCTGAAATGTGTAATAATATCCTCTTTGTTTTTTCCTGCCCGGTGGTAAACTTCGTAAATTTTTGCATCAACCAGAAAGCGATACCAAAAGCCTTGCAGGAAATGCCAGATCAAGCCCTTCATTCCATCCAGGAACCCAAACTTGAAAATGTAACGATAAACGAAATAGATGAGCGGACGCGTGAAAAGCGGAAGGCTGGCATATTTGATTTTTAGAAATCGCGTACGCTGTTCCTGACTTCCCCAAAAGCTGGGAATGACGGTGTCTTTACTTTCAAAATTATATTTAATGTTCAATAGATCAATGACTTCCCGTATTGCATAATTGTTATGTTTTTGCGTCCACCAGGTGAGGTTATTGAGATTATGATCTACGATGTCGTGCTGCAATTGGGCCGTGCTGCCGCTGCTGAGTTTAATGTGCTCATCCATCCACAATTCTTCACAAATGCCCAGCCCGTTGCGCCAGATGCGCAGCAGCCAAATCGGATAGTAACCGCCTCTATGGATCCATTTATCCATAAACATAACACGCCGCTTCACATAAAGTCCCGAAACTTCTTCGGGCGTGCGGTGTAGGCTGCTATCTAGCTCAGCAGCAAGTTCGGCCGTGATGTATTCGTCGGCGTCCATGCGCATCAGCCATTTGGTTCTAAATGGATTGTTCTGAATGCCGTAATTGAATTGGAATGAATACGAAACCCAGGGATTCTGGATCACGGTTGCGCCCAGGCTTTGGGCAATGCTTGCGGTGTCGTCAGTGGAAAACGAATCAACAATGAAAATTTTATCAGTCACCGGAAGCAAGCTTTTGATGCAACGTGCAATATGCTTGGATTCGTTGTGTGTTAAAATGATGACGGACAAATCAATCATACCCGGGTGTGCAAACAGTCAGAAACTTACCAAAAATCGGTTGATGTAACCGGCCAAAGGTAATTACTTTTTTTTAACTTTCTTGTATTCTTCCAATAACTGATTAGCCACCACGCGTATGTCAAAATTTTCGGTTACCATCTTGTGGGCACGATTTGCTATATCCTGACCATAGACTTTATCTTGTAATATTTTAAGAAGCCCCTTGGCAACGCCATCGCTGTTTAAGGGTGTTAAAAAAGCGGCATCATAGCGTTTAATGTAATCACCAAACCCCACGCGATCGGACACGATTGTTGGCACACGCGAGGTCATTGCTTCCAGCACGGCAATGGAAAAACCTTCCGAATAGGAGGGCAAAACGAACAGATCCGCATCGGCAAGCGCTTCTTTTTTAACCGTATCCGTAAGCATTCCCACCAGTTTAATGCGGTTTTGCAGGTTGTTTTTTCGGATAAAAGCTTCGGTTTCCTGTTGATAACCATCGTCCGGACCGGCTAGGATCAGCACAGCATTCGGCAGCTGCTGTTCCACTTGCCTGAATGCAGGCAAGAGCAAGTCGAGGCCTTTCTTAATGTTCAGCCTGGCCATAAAAAGCACCAGTTGCTGATCGGCAGTAATATTGTGCTTGGCCCGAAATATGCCTTTTGCAGGCAAGCGAGCGTATTCTTCGAGTTTCATCCCGTTCGGGACAATCACCATGTTTTTGGGACGATAACCCAAATAACGGATCACATCCTCTTCTTCATCCGTGTTATTGATCTGGATCAGGTCGGCTTGTCCTAATATTCTTTTTTGATAAAGCAGCGTGACAATGTCCTTTTTCCATTTGTGATGCGCCACTGCCCATTTGTCAAGCAAGCCGTGGATCGTGATCACTTTTACGGCGTTATTAGGAATCAAAAACGGAGCTAAACTCCCAAAATGCCAGATTCCATGCATATGCACCACATCATACTCGTGAATATGATGTTTCAGAAAGCGATACATTTCAATTGAAAATTCGCGATAAATATTGCTGATCGGCGTCGTGCGGGCACATTCTATAAGCCTTGCGCCTTGCGGAACGGGATACATTTTTTCTCCCGGCGTCATGGGGCTTAAAATATCAACAGCATGTCCACGCGCGAGCACTTCCGTGGTGTGGTCATAAATGATGCGGGCCGGACCGCCGATTGCCCATGTGTAAGCGCAAATATTGAGAATTCGCATGCAATTGTTTCGTATATAATTTTTATGGTCAGCCTGTTACAGATTGTGATAACAGTCAGCCATTTGCCGTGCAACTTGTTTGGAAGAAAAAGGCGCAATCAATTTCAGTGACGCTTCTCCCATTGCCGGAATGTTGTCAGGATTTTGTATAAAAAACTGCATTGCCGTTTCCAGTTCTTTTTGCTGGTCGGGGTCAAAAGTAAAGCCATTTACATCATTCTTCACCAAATCCGCCACGCAACCGCAATTTTCAGACACAATAACAGGCATTCCGCAAACCATCGCCTCATTCACAACCAATCCCCACGGCTCCGATTTACTTGGCAAAATAAGCACATCGCTTTCGGCCAAAAATTCGGGAACCTTATACCAGGGAAATCCGCCTTTGAAAATGATCTTTTCCTCCAAATGATAACCCAATGTGCGTTTTTCCAGAGCAGCGCGTTCCGGGCCGTCGCCAACAAATATGAGTTGCCAAGGCCGTTGATTGCTGTCGAATTTATGAACATTGGCGAACGCTGTGATCAACGTTCCAAGATTTTTTTCCGTTGCCAGCCGCCCGACATAGACAAATTTGCGGGTGCGCTGAACATTAATTGCAGTTTGTTTCGCAGCCGCATGGCGTGTTTGAACAACTTCTTCATCAATCACAGCCGCGTTTCTGACCGGAATCCGTGACGGCGCAACGCCCAGACTTTCAATGTATTCGGCTGATGTTTTGCCAAAACAGAAAAATATATTGGCCCGGTTAATGATCAGTTTTTTGAAGGTTTCTTTAAAAAAAGATCGATTGTGATCCGCAGAAGAAGATTCGGAAGACAGGACGACTTTCACTCCCTTCAATCTTGCATAAAACATCAGCAGAACCTGTGCGGGATCAAAATAGCCCGTAATGTTAAGAACGGTGGGCTTATATGCATCGAACGCTGCGAACAATGCAGCACGCCTTTCTTTAAAACCCACCTGATCCAGACTGCGCTCAAAAAGAACTTTATACGGATAATGATAAGTGATTGCATCGTCGCTTTGCATGACGCTTCGGCTGGCTTCGTAAAGCGCGATCTGCAAAACCAGAAAATCACTTTCAGGATATTTTTCCCGGATAGCAGAATGTATTTCACTGAAAAGCCGCGACTTATAATGCGCCCATAATTGATTGTGAACCACAAGGACACGCATTACTTTTTTAGATTTAAATATTCCTGAAACAAAGGATAGAGGTTATCAGCAAGGAAAAGCTGACCCTGACTGTTATAATGCACAACATCCATTTTCCGATAATATTTGGCTTCAATGCCCAGACTGAACTCATTGATAAGCCGGATGTTTCGCTGCGTGGCAAATGCTATGATTTCGTCACCCTGATCATTGAAATGGCCCAGCTCGACCTCGGAAGTTTCGGGATGCAGATAAATGAACATGGGGATGGAGTCCTTTTTGGCAATCTCGTAAATTTGCTCATAACCAGGATTGAAGCCAAGGCCTGGCTTGCGGATTCCTGCATCATTCAGTTTCTCCTTTTTGACCGAATCCTTTTTTATTGAATCCAAAAGCACTTTTTCTGGATTTTCATCGACGGTGGGAGCAAAGAACCAGGTGTTAAAATAATAAAAGAAAATCCAGCGATAGCGGTCCCAAAGTTCGTAAAGCGCAACTTTATATTGCTTATCTGGCATCCCAGGATCAATCCCGACCGGGCTTTGGTGCGACATAATATCGTGCGCATCGTGGCTGCTGGTGACGAGGCACATTAATCTCGCCTTGAAAGTGCCATATTTTTTCAGAAACGCGGCCATGTTATCGGGCCCCCAGGAGCCTGCCGAAATGTTGAGCACACGAACGCGCTTGTTGTAGTCTCTCAGAAAACGTTTTTCCAGCAAAGTAGAAGCAATGCTGTCCTGATCCGTTAAGCTCCCTCCATTGACAACCGAATCGCCGATCAGCAAAATAACAATGCTGTCCGACGGAAGCACTTCCTCACTGCGCATGGATAAGCTGTTGGTCCTCAGTGCATAGCCAAATCTTTTTACATCCTGGTTAGGCGCATAAATGTATTCAAAATCAGGATCTGACACGTAAAGCGGAGAATTGCAAAAGCCGAACTTATATCTCAAAACGACTTCCGTCGTAACCGCGAGGATTATAACTAGGATTAAGAATCTATAAAAAAATTTCAACATCAAAGAAAAACGCTGTGTCCGCTGCAAATGCGAAGGCAAATTTAGGATTACTTTTTCCAAAATCGCCTTTTTACAAATTGGAGTTGTGATTTATATCAAATCCTGCTTTGTGGGCACCAGCATTTCAATGAGTTCAATGCGGTTGCCAAACGGGTCGCGGAATGAGAAGCGCTTGCGGTCGGGGATGGGGCTGTCGTTGCGGATTGCGATGCCGTTTTCTTCGAGAAGCTGGCGTGCCGCATCCAGGTTTTTCACCTCGAATGCAGGATGTCGCTGTGAAGTTTCCATCAGTGGTTCAGCTCTTATATGCAGCTCTATATCACCCATTTGAAACCACATTGCGCCGTTAGGAAGCGCGTATCCCTGATCTCTCAACTCGGGCAAGCCAAGTACTTGGCCGTAAAAATGTCGTGCGTCTTCCTCCTTGCCTTCGGGAATGCAGAGCATGACGTGGTTTAATCTTTCAAATTCAATCTTCATTGTCAGGAGTGTTGTTCTGGTTATTTTAGCAATGGCCCATTGCTCACTTTTTTTCCGTTTCTCCACACGGCTTCAATTTTCCGCGTGTTTTTAATGTCCTCGGCCGGATTAGCGCTCAATATGATCAAATCAGCCCTCTTGCCACGAACGAGCGTCCCTGAATCCTTGTCGATTTGCAAGGCTTTCGCAGCATTTTGGGTCGAAAGCATGATCGCTTGCAATGGAGTCAGGCCTGCTTCGACCATTAATTCCATTTCCAAATGTTCTGTAAAACCCTGCGTTCGAATCGGAAATGCGCCGGAATCGGTTCCCAATGCAACTGTTATGCCAGCATCAAAAATCTTTTTAAGATTTACCGAAGCGGTTTTGAATGCTGCCAAGTTGCGCTCATAATCCGGTGAAGTTTTGATCTTTTCATTGTACGCGGGATCTGTAATCATTTCAAACGCACCCGGTTCGAGTGAAGTTTTGAAAAATGCATCATTGAGCCAAGCAGGCTGACCGGCATAGGCAAACTGATATTCATCCAATGAAAGCGTCGGAATGTAAATCACATTTTTCTCCTTCATTTTGCTTAACAATGCCTCATCAACTTCCTTATCGCGAACGCTGTGTGCAATAATGTCGAGCCCGGCATCAACCAGCAACTTTGCATCTTCAACATAAAATAAGTGCGCTGCAACTCTGATGTTACGTTTGTGCGCTTCGCTGATGATGGCCTGGTAAATTTCCGGCTTCATCTTTTGAGCATTGCCGCCATGATCGTCCACCCAAATTTTTACCACCGTCGGTTTAAGCCGGACCAGTTTATCCAGCATAGCGGGCACTTCCTCAGGTGTTTCGGGACGCAACAGCAAATTCATCCACGAACCCGGATTTGGATCGGGTGTATTAAAGCCATAACCCGCCGAAAATAATCTTGCGCCCGGAAGCAGACCAGCAACTGTTGAATCCCTCAGTCCATCGAAAATTAGCGGCCGGTCGGTTCCCATTGCCAGCACCGCAGAAACGCCGTAATCCTGGTATTTAACGAGTTGCCTTAGAATATTTTCTCTTGTGTAATTCTCTGCGGATGAAGTGGTTCCATTTAATGTGCCCACGTGTGCGTGCGCGCAGATCAGCGATGGCATCACCGTTTTGCCAGTCAGGTCAACTTCCTGTGCGCCTTTCAACTTAATGGCCTTTTCCACTGCCACCACGCGCCCGTCCATGATGAGAATGTCTGTTGCTTCGCGGGGATCTTCGCCGGTTCCGTCAATCACAGTTGCGTTTTTGAGAATGGTCGCTTTGGTCTGGGCATTCGCTTCATAGCCAGCAGCCACGACAATCAGGCAAATCAGTAAGGAAACAGGATTTTTCATAACGTCGTAGTAAAATATTTAATCAGCAGGTAAACGATTTCCGAATGTCAAAATAGAAGTTTTCACGCACAATTAATCCTGAAAGTGGCAAAGTATTCTAAAATGTTGATGAAAAATGAAGGTTTTTTACAATTTGTAGAAGTTATTTGCACCGCAGGATAAAAGTATTACAAACATGCTCATTTCAAGAGTTAATGTAATTAAATAAAAGCTATCTTGTAAGGCTGTAACCAACTATATGCTGACGCTTAAATTCGATCACATCGGTCGTAAACCCTTCGAAAAATAGATGTCTGAGGAAAGAGAAAAACACAAATACCCAAGCAACTCTCAATTATTTCAGAGTTTTTTGAATAGCCGCACCATGTACATTGTCCGCACGGACCTGGAAGGCAATTATACATTTGTAAACAATTGTTTTTGTGAATTTTACGGCATCGCGCAGGAAGATATTGTCGGCAAATCCTCCTTAATGGGTGTTGTTCCTGAGGACATTGAGAAATGTATCCAAGTTGGCAATCTGTGCTTTATAAATCCAGGCAAACCCCACCCGGTTACGCTGCGGAAAATTTCACAATTCGCCGGCATCAACACCACGCAATGGGAATTTACCGGGTTAACCGACGAGTCTGGCGTTGTAAACGAGATTTTCTGCATTGGTTACGACATCACGCAAAAGTTGAAAACGGAGCAAGATTTATCCGTATTGGTTTCCAATGTCCAAGATGTCCTTTTTACGCTGACGCCTGAGCTTATTCTCACTTATGTCTCGCCAAGCTGGACAAAAGTATATGGTTATACGATCAAGGAAACGTTGGGACGCTCTTTTACGGAATATGTCCATGAGGATGATCTTGAAACCTGCAAAGCTGCATTGCTGAAAACAGTGCAAACGAATGTGCCGATCAAGGGCGGCATTGAACACCGGATTCTGCATAAAAACGGAACGTGGTCTTGGAGCAACACCAGCGCAAACATTGATTCTGACAGCAAGGACATCATACTTACGAGTCACAACATCACCGAGTTACGCCGCTCGCGCGAGCGCTTGAAGGAGCTGGCGATCGTGGCTTCGAACACAACAGACTATATTGTAATAACCGACAGCAAAGGGCGCATTACGTGGGTCAACAAAGCTTATGAAAATCAGACGGGCTACAAGCGCGGCGAAGTGAAAGGCCTGGACCCGACCGAGTTACTATGCGGCCCGGAAACGGATATGGACACGATTGCCTGGATTTACGAAGAATGCAAGGCTTATCGGATCGTGCAAGCGGAGATTTTATGTTACAATAGGAGTGGCGAGCGCTATTGGGTCGATTTGAAAATAACGCCTGTATTTAATGACAAAGGGCAATGCACAAATTTCGTTGCCATTGAACGCGATATAACCCGTCGCAAGCGTTCCGAGGAGGCCATCATGAATTCGGAAGCCAAGTTTCGCAGCTTGTACGATTCGACGAGTGACGCGGTGGTGCTTTTTGACCGGGAGGGTTACCTGGATTGCAACCCGGCAGCATTGAAAATGTTTGGACTTACCTCGGTAAATGGCCTGGTTGGCAAATCTCATGAAGAACTGGCTTTTGCGACCTATTCTTCTTACGAGCAGCTTACCGATCTTGCCAAGGAAAATTTGGAGGCTGTCTATGAAAAAGGAAGTCATAATTTCGAATGGGTTTTCAAACGTTTCGGAGCGGATAGCGAAAGTTTCGTTGCGGAAGTGCTTTTAAACCTCACCAACATTAACGGCTCTCAAATCATACAAGCCGTAATCAGGGATATTACATTAAGGAAGCAGGCAGAGCTCGAACTGCTCACAGCAAGCCAGCAGGCCGAGTCGGCAAGCAAGCTCAAATCGGAATTTTTGGCCAATATGAGTCATGAAATCCGGACACCGCTCAACGGTGTGATCGGTTTTACGGACCTATTGATGAAAACCGCCCTGGACGAAACGCAGCAGCAATACATGTCCATGGTTTTCCAATCGGCTAATTCATTGCTTGAAATTATCAATGACATTCTCGATTTCTCAAAAATAGAGGCGGGCAAATTGGAGCTCCGTTATGAAAAAACCGATTTGCTCACGCTATGCGGACAAGTTGCGGACATGCTCACTTACCAGGCGCAGCAAAAGCAACTGGAAATGCTGCTGAACATTCCGGCCGACATTCCGCATTATGTCTGGGCCGACTCGGTGCGGTTGAAACAGATTTTGGCAAACTTGCTGAGTAACGCCGTCAAATTCACAATGAATGGCGAAATTGAATTGAAAATAGAGGTTTTAGAGCGCCTAAACGAACAGGAAACAACATTCAGATTTTCTGTCAGAGACACAGGAATTGGCATTGCCCCAAAAAACCAGCGGCGCATCTTCGACGCGTTTTCTCAGGAAGACTCCTCAACAACCAAACGCTTCGGCGGCACCGGCCTGGGGCTGACGATTTCCAATAACCTGCTCGAACTGATGGGAAGCAAGCTGCAACTCAACAGCAGGACCGAAACAGGAAGCACATTCTTTTTTGACGTGACTTTCAGGCTCGTGCCCGATGGCGATGAGTTTGTTTGGGACAATATAGACGACATTAAGAAGGTCCTGATTGTGGATGACAACGTTCACAACGGGGATATTCTCACTGATATGCTAAACAACAAGGGCATAGCGTCAGAATATGTTTCAAATGGATTTGCGGCTCTGGAAAAATTGGCCACCGATCCGACGTTCGACGTTGTGCTTATGGACTGCCAAATGCCTGAGATGGATGGGATTGAGACCATTCGCAAGCTGCGCAATGCTTCGGGCAAGATGCGAAATCAACCCGTGATTTTGCTCAATAATTCTTTTGATGAAGAAGCCAATAATTTGGCGCTCGCCGAGCTTAACGTGCTTCATTCCTTATTAAAGCCGGTCAAAATACAGCAATTGTTTTCAATGCTTTCGCAGATTTATGCGACAAACGATGCGGTTTTTAAATCGGATTCGGAAGGCGGCCCGATTGACACTGGCCAGAAAGGTGCAGACAAGTTTGTTGTCCTGATTGCCGAAGACCACAAGATTAATATGCTTTTGGTAAAAACAATGTTGGGAAAAATCCTTTCCAATGTGACCATGGTGGAGGCCAATAACGGGAACGAAGCCATTCGGTTGTATAAAGAAACAGACCCAGACATTATTTTCATGGACATTCAAATGCCGGAAATGAATGGTTATGAAGCAACGCGGCAAATCAGAATTCTGGAATCAGGCAAGCGCATTCCCATCATTGCGCTCACAGCAGGAACCGTCGTAGGCGAACGGGAAAAATGCATTGACGCCGGAATGGATGATTATCTGACGAAGCCAGTCGTTAAAGATACGCTGCATAACACGATTCAGAAGTGGCTTTTCCAGGGAAATGAAATTGAAGTTTATTAAAAAGCGGAGGCAAATTATTTGCCTCCGCTTTTGTTTGGTTATCCGTTAACCACCTGTCCGCCATTGGGATGCAGCACTTGTCCGCTCATATAAGAAGCATCTTCACAAGCTAGAAATACATAACATGGTGCAACTTCGGCAGGTTGTCCAGGCCGTTTGAGCGGCGTGTCCTTTCCGAATTTTTCCACTTTTTCTGCATTGAATGTTGCCGGGATCAACGGTGTCCAGATCGGGCCGGGAGCCACAGCATTTACAATAATTTTTTTCTCAGCAAGCGATCCTGCCAGCGATCTTGTGAAAGCCACAATGGCGCCTTTTGTGGATGAGTAATCGAGTAACGCCGGACTGCCATGATATGCAGTTACGGACGCAGTGTTAATGATAGCGTCGCCTTCGTGCAAGTGTTCGAGCGCAGCCTGCGTGAAAAAGAAAAATGCAAAAATGTTGGTGGCAAACGTGTCATGCAGCTGATTCGCAGTAATTTCTCTTATATCTTCTTTCGGATGCTGTTCGGCTGCATTGTTTACCAAAATGTTCAATTTGCCAAATTCATTCACAACACGAGAAACTGCCTCTTTGCAAAACGCTTCCTCGCGCACATCGCCCGGGATCAGCAGACATCGCTGTCCTTCCGCCTCAACGAGCGATTTGGTCTCCTGCGCATCCTCATCTTCTTCCAGATAAACAATGGCCACATCGGCTCCTTCGCGTGCAAAATGCACCGCCACAGCGCGACCAATTCCGCTATCGCCACCCGTTATCAATGCTGATTTTCCTTCCAACTTTCCACTTCCGCGATAATTTTCACGAATAAAAACGGGTGCCGGGGTCATTTCCTGTTCTATGCCGGGCTGTGAGTCTTGCGTCTGTCCGCCGGTTTGAATTTGATAATCCATAATGTAATGATTTTAGTAGTTGATTATTGTGAAAGCCCGGGGCAGTAAAAGCATGTGCCAATGCCGCAAGTGTCCGCCTGTTTTCCGGAATGTGCACCCAAACCGCAATGCGCAACCGTTCATGAGTAAACATTTTCACAGTTGGCAAGTCCGTCTCCCGTTGCCACAGTTTGCATTTCAATGGTTTTATAACTTACTTTCTGAGGCTGGTCATGCTAAGCCCGACAAATTGATTTATGATTAAAATGATTGCCGAAGGTTCCAAATATCCCTTTGAATGGATTGATGTTACCGACCCCGATGATGCAGAACTTGCAGAATTAAGCAAAAAACATGCGTTTCACGAATCCTCCATTAAAGACTGGAGCCAGCCAGATCACCTTCCAAAATATGAAACCGTGGCGGGTTATGCATTCATCATTTTCCGCATGCATTCCGAGTCCGTCGCCACCGAAGCCGACACGGTCCCTGAGCTTACAGACAAAGTCGCCGTTTTCATGTTTCCCGAAAAAGTGATCACGCTGCACCGTAAACCGTGGTCGGCGCCAGAACTTATTCGTGAAAACCAGATTACGCAGCACGCTTGCAAGGACACGCATCAGCTGGTAAACGAAATTATAAAAAGCTGTCTCAGCACATACGAAGAGCCGTCGGCCAAGCTTACGCGTGACATTGAATATTATGAGGAAAATATGTTTCTCAAAAATCGAAAAGCGTCATTGCTCAAAAGCCTGTATTATTTACGCAGAAGGGTGGAAGTGACCCGGCGCGTGATCATGCTGTCGCACGAAATCGTGGATAAGATGGACGATCCTGAGCACACCAATGCTTACACGCGCGACACGCGCGACCTTTTCGTGAAAATGCAGAATATTTATGACACGCTTTTTGAAAACATGAACCAGCTTGTCATGATCTATTTTTCGATTTCGTCCCAGCGAACCAACGAGATCGTACGCGTATTGACATTGTTTTCAGTTTTCTTCATGCCGCTGACATTCATTGTCGGCATTTATGGAATGAATTTCGAATTTATGCCCGAGCTGCGGATGAAATATGGCTATCCAGCAGTTATGATTTTGATGGTCTTTATTACAGTCGGGATTTATGCCTGGTTTAAGAAAAAAGGCTGGTTGTGAGAATCTTAACATTAAATTTTTGTGAAAATCGCCTTTTTATTAACCTATGAATTTTGATTTTATTAAATACATTTTCTTTTTTCTGATATCGATCACGCAGCTTGCAGCGCAGGTCGTGGTCGTTCCAAAAGCGCCTGCTGCTTTGACTGCAACTGCTGTTTCGGCAACGCAAATCAACCTTACCTGGACGGACAATGCGACCAACGAGACAGGTTTTGAGCTGGAAAGATCATTGGATGGTTTGAAGTTTGTAAAAATTGCCGATGTTGCTGCGAATGTGAAGACTTTTCAAAACACCGGACTGGCGGCTTCAACAAAATACTGGTTCAGGATTTTGGCCAAAAATACGGCTGCGAAGTCTGCATACAGCAACATTGCGAGTGCCACAACATTGCTTCTTGCGCCGGTCGCGCCTGAAAACCTGACCGCAACGGCCGTTTCCATTTCGCAGATTAATCTTACCTGGGCGGATGCATCTAACAACGAAAGCGGTTTCCAGCTCGAAAGATCATTGGACGGAAAAACCTTCTCAAAAATTGCCGACCTCGCAGCCAATGCCGTGACGTTCCAAAACACCGGATTAGCACCTGCAACCGATTATTTTTACAGGATCAGGGCGATCAATGCGGCCGGAAATTCACCATATAGCGACATTGTTTCTGCCAAAACCCAAAACATTCCCGTTCCGGACCGCCCGGAAAATTTCACAGCCGTGCCCATTGCACCTGATTTGGTTCAATTACGCTGGTCGCCGGTTTCGGCAAACACAAAAGAAGTGATTATCGAGCGTTCGGCCGGTGACAACCAATATGTTCAGATTGGAAAGGTTGCGGCCAATGTGCTGCAATTTCAAGACACGGATTCGCTGGCCAGAATCGATCATTATTACCGTATTAAAGCCGTGAATGCTGGCGGAAGTTCACCTTATAGTCTGGTTTCCATTGTGCTTGCCAATTCGATTATCACGGGCGTAGAACCCGTTGCCGACAAGCATCTTGTCTATGTTTTTGACAAAACAATTTTTACGGAACTCAGCAGATCAAGCGCTGCATTGCTGCAAATTTACGACCTGCGCGGCGTCCAACTCAGGGAGGAAAACATCGGCGCATTTTCACAAACCAACATAAGCAGCCTTTCAGCGGGCATTTATATCGTGCGCATCGTCACCGACAAGGAAGTAATTTCGCGCAAAATTGCCCTTTACTGATATCATCTCCTAAATCCAGCTTTATGAAATCTTTACGCAACCTTTTGCTTCTTGCATTGGGTCTTTCGGCAATTTGCCCCGCCTTCACTTTTGCCCAAAAAAAGAAGAAATACATTGTCAACGGTTATGTTGGCGGCTTTCGCGGGCTCGTTAAAACGGAAGATATCGACGCGGAAAAGTTGACGCACATTAATTATGCATTTGTCAATGTGCAGGACAGCCTGGCCGTCCTGACCAACTTGGCGACGGATTCAACCAACTTCCGGAAGCTCAATGAAATGAAGGCGGCGAAAAATCCGGATCTCAAAATCTTGATTTCAATCGGCGGCTGGTCATGGAGCGAAAACTTTTCCGACGCTGTCCTGACCGAAACATCCCGCAGAAAGTTTGCAAAATCCAGCGTTGACATTGTCCGGAAATTCAATCTCGACGGCGTGGACATTGACTGGGAATATCCTGCCATGCGGGGCGAAGAAGGCAACGTTTTCAGGCCGGAGGACAAGCAGAATTTTACATTAATGTTCAAGGCAATCCGCGAGGAACTGGACATGTTGGAAAAAGAGAAAAGCCGTGATTATCAGCTGACCACCGCAGTAGGCGGCTCGAAATCGTTTGTCGATAACACCGAAATGGGCCTTGCGCATCCGTTTCTGGATTATGTCTTTATTATGACCTACGATTACGGCGGCAAAAATGGCACTGTCGGGCATCACACCAATTTGTACGATTATGGTGACGGTGAAGATGGTTCTTCTGCTGATCGTTCCGTAAAAAACTTCATGGCTGCCGGCGTTCCGGCGAGCAAGATTGTGTTAGGCGCTGCATTTTACGGGAAAGGCTGGGAGGCCGCCTCGGCAAACAACCACGGATTGGGTGAAAAGCGCATTAAGGCAGTTCAGGGAGGCGGTTATACCAAGTTGAAGGACACATTGATCAACCAGAATGGTTACAAAAAATTCTATGACGAAAAGGCGAAAGCGCCTTATCTGTTCAATGATTCGACCAAAGTGCTGATCTCGTACGAGGACGAAAAATCAATCCAGGACAAATGTGAATATGTCAAAAAGAATAAGCTGGCCGGGATATTTTTCTGGGAATATTTCAATGATCCAAAAGAATATCTAATCAATGAGATTAGCAAAAACCTCGATTAACTGACCAGTCCCAGCAAATCTTTTTTAGTCAGCGTTTTCAGAACCGAAGCATCCGTTTTGACCAGATCATCGGCCAGCTCTTTCTTCGATTCCTGCAATTCCATGATTTTCTCCTCAATGGTCCCGGGACAAATCAGCCGGACGGCAATTACATTTTTCTTTTGCCCGATCCGGTAACTGCGGTCAATGGCCTGGTTTTCAACAGCCGGGTTCCACCAAGGGTCCACGAGATACACATAATCAGCTTCCGTAAGATTTAGGCCAGTTCCACCTGCCTTCAAACTGATGAGAAAAACGCGGACTTCTGCATTATTCTGGAAGTTTTCAACCCGTACGGCGCGGTCCTTCGTTTGTCCGGTAAGATATTCAAACTTGATGCCGCGACTGACTAACTCGTTCTTAATCAAGTCAAGCATGGTCACAAACTGCGAGAAGACGAGGATCTTATGCTGCGACGACTTGCTCTCGATCTGTTCCAGAAGCGTCTCGATCTTTGCCGATGCATTGCCATAATACAAGTGATCATTCAGCAGGGCAGGGGAGTTGCAGATTTGGCGGAGTTTGGTTAGTCCTTGCAGCACATGCAGGCTTTCCCGCGCAATGTCGCCTTCGTTTTTTGTGTTCAGAAAAGTGTAAAATTCGAGCTCATAAGCATTGTAAACCTTCCGCTGCTCATCGCCCATTTCACAATAAATCACCATTTCTGTCTTGTCGGGAAGCTCGGTTGCCACTTGCTTTTTGGTCCTTCTCAAAACGAACGGGTCAATTCTTTTTTGCAATTCCCGTGCTCTGTCGTTGTCTTTGAACCGGTCAATAGGCGTTGAAAAGTGGTTTCTAAACTGCGTTTTGTTGCCCAGCAATCCCGGACAGGCGAACGAAAGCTGCCCGTAAATGTCGAATGTGTTGTTCTCAATGGGCGTTCCGGTGAGCACAAGCTTATTACGCGAATTTAGCAAACGCGCGGCCTTATATCGTTGTGATTCAGGGTTTTTGATTGCCTGCGATTCATCCAGGATGATGTAATTGAAGTTGTATTTTTTCAAAAAGTTGACATCGGAAAGCAGCGTGCCGTAAGAGGTCAGGATCACTTCATAACGATCAAAATCAGCAACCGTTTTCACCCGGTCCGATCCATAAATGGTGAGGACTTTGAGCGAGGGCGCAAACTTTTCAATTTCTGCCTGCCAGTTGAAAATCAATGATGTAGGCACAATGACCAGATTGGTATTTTGCACCTGTTTTTCTCTTTGGATTAGTAGGAACGCAATGATTTGCAGCGTTTTACCCAATCCCATATCATCGGCCAGGCAGCCGCCAAAACCGAAATCATCCAGGAAATTGAGCCAGTTCAGGCCCTGTTTTTGATATTCGCGGAGTGAAGCGTGCAGTTGCTGCGGAATGCTGACGGGTTCAATGGTTTCGAAATCGGAAAAACGTGATTTGTAGAAAGCGATCTGCTCACGCACATCCTGCGCAAGCGCCTCACTATCATACATTTCATTCACCGTCTCGAAGTTCATTTTTGACGTTTGAATGACGTCACCGACAATCTCTCCGGCCTCAAAATATTTCGTAAACTTCTCAATCCATTCATCCGGCAAAATCCCGTTGGAACCATCATCCAGCTGCACATATTTCGTGCGATTCTTGACTGCTTTATGCAAATTTTTTAACGTAACTTTCTGACTGCCAAACCTGACGTTAGCAGTTGTGTTGAACCAGTTTATCCCGCTGATCACATTAACCGAAACTTGCGCTTTGTTCGGATTCAATCTGATTTTGGTTAATTTATCAAAACCTAAAACCGTAATTTTCTGATGGCGCCATTCTTCAAAAGTGTTCAGAAACCAGTTCTCATTCAGGAATCGCTGTTTGTACAAATAAAAGAATTCTCTTCCCAGCTGATCCTCAAAATCAGGATGTTGTCGGATAATGGCACTGGCAAAGCTAAGTTCTTCACTTTCGTCGCGTTGCACAGAAAACGGGTTTCCATGCGCATCAATGGAGTAAATTTGCTTCTGCGAAAACACCGGCACTTCCACATTTCCATACTTGATCACAGGCGTGATCATGACGTAATTCCCAAAATCTTCGAGATAAATAATCTTTTCATTTTCCTTATCAAAACCTTGTTCAATCTTTTGGGAAGGCGTCGCTGGTTTTAGATAGGAATAAGTGATCTTGATTTTGGACTCGATTTTCGACAGCAGATTTTGCCTGAATTCCTCGAATTTCGATTTGTGAATGATGATTTTCTGATTGTGCGCATTGAAAAATTCCACCGTTTTCAAAACATCCTCATTGTCGATCAGATGCAACGAATCCAGATACAGCACAAAATAGTCGTAGCGCATCTTCACCTTTTCCAGATCCAGCGAAACGCCGTTCAGGATGAGCTGACCTGAAATCTGGAAAAACGGATCTTTGTTATCAATGGTCAACTGCATGTCCACCGGGGATTTTTCCAGCTTCACCAGCACTAGGGATGCCGCATTAACGCTTTCCGAAATCAGTGGATTGTGATAAAAAAAGCTGAGCGAAACGGGATTTTTAACAATGCTTTTCAAACCTGCGAGGTCAGTTTCGGCCTGTTTTTTGCGGAAATTGTTTTGAAAAGCGGCAATTGCCGTGTAAAACTTCACGATGTCCGGGTCCTGCGTTTTCCAGATTGCATCCAGCGGATTGAGCAATGTCAGCGGATTTTTCAGCTTTCCGTCGCGCGTAACCGGAGCTTCGTAAATCTCGAAATAGAAATGCTCGTAATATTTATGCTGGCCAATTACGACAAATCGTTTCGTGTTTTCCGCCTGCTTTTCCTCGACAGGAATGTCAATCACGGGCTTTCCGACCCATTGATGTTCGAGAAACGCAAATGATGTCTGACTCACTGGAATCAGTTCCTTCATTTTCGGCTTGATTTCCAGCTCTTTATTGACAAAGCCTAATTGGAAAAATGCGTCCAGGTCGGCTTCATTTTCCAGGCCATAATCCTTCGCGACAACGCGGATTTTCTCAAACCGCAGTTTTTTGTCAAAAAAAGCGCGCAGATCTTTTCTGTTATTGAGATTGTATAAAACCTGGATCTGATGCTCGCAAAGCCTCTTTTTAGGCGCATTGCAAGCGCAATAAATGGTTAACGAATGGTCGTTCTGACGAACTACAACCTTATGCTGGTCCGTCGAATTGGCCGGGATTTTGAATGCTGCATAATCCACGTCAATGTCCTGCGGCTGAATGTCAAAAAAGCCCCGTCTGTCCGTTGAAGGCAGTTCCGAACTGTTTTGCAGAATGTGCGTGGTCGATAACTGGGCGAGGTTGAAATCCTGGAAAACGAAGTTGTGGTCGGGTTGGTTTTCCGAATCGGCAGGGCCATTCTTTTTCATATGGCAAATTAATGAAGTATTTTGCACATTCATTTTAAATCATGCGCGATATGGAAATTGGAGTTGCTGCCGATCATGGCGGATACGAACTGAAAGAGTTTCTGAAAACATATTTAATTGGCCAGGGCCATCATATAACGGATTTTGGCGCATATCAGCTTGACTCGAAAGACGATTATCCTGATTTTGTAATCCCGCTGGCGCAAGCTGTTGTGAACAAAGAGGTTGAACGTGGCATTGCCGTTTGTGGGAGTGGCGTAGGTGCTTCGGTTGTGGCCAATAAGGTTACGGGAGTGCGCGCTGCGTTGATCAATGACCACTTTTCGGCGCACCAGGGCGTGGAAGACGATGATTTGAACCTGCTTTGTCTGGGCGGTCGCATCACCGGAAACATGGTGGCACAAGAATTTGTCGAGTCTTTTTTAAAGGCGCGCTTTACGGGCGAGGAAAGGCATTTGCGCAGATTGGGAAAGGTCAAGGCGCTTGAAAAATAATAATGGTAAAATTGATCTTCGGTCGCATTTTTAAGCTTGCAGCTTTCTTTTTGTTCTTTTCGTCGCTCTTAGCGCACGCGCAGAAATCCGCCTCCGACACGCTTCGGATGGTTATTCCGGACTCGGTTACGGTGATCAGGCCGGATAGTAATGTGAAGCCGCCGCCTCCGTTGTTTGACACGGTGCGTTATCGGTTTATTGGTGATGGAAATTTTGCGCGCGGCAACGTGAATCGCAGTTTGGTTGTGCTCCGGGCCGAACTTACATTCAGCGGCCCGCTCATTAATGTTGCGACCAATCCGCGCTTCACTTATGGAAAACAAAACGGCGTGCTCGCTGAGCGGGATAGTTATGTGGATATCTTCGTGGATATTTTTAAAAAACGTAAAACCTACGCTTTCGGCTTAGGTGCGTTGGAAACGAGCAACTTACGACGCATTGATCTGCGCCAAATGGCCGGAGCCGGAGTTGGTTATCGGGTTGTCAAAACCAAAACAAACGACCTGAGCCTAACCAATGCCATTCTGTACGAATCGACCAATTTTCAGGAGATTTCAACGGTTAGCATCATTCGCGACTCGTTTCGGGTGAAAGGCAAACATTCATTGATCCAGGACAAAATCCGCATCAACCACATTACTTTTCTGCAACCGGCTTTAAATGACTTTTCGAACCTGCGCTGGAACACGATCATTTCTTTCGAGCTGCCTCTGAATAAATGGGTTACACTGCGCACTAGTTTTGAAAATTCCTATGAAAGCGTGGTGGAAGCAAGCCGCAAGCGTAATGATTCGCGCATCACATTCGGGGTTTCGGTGGGGAATAAATAATGGTTTGGATTTTTGTAAGGGAAGGGAGCTGATAATGCTGTCCATGGTGGCGTACATTATATCCGCATAAAATGTGCTTTGTATAGCATCACCACTTTCCAACCTTGACATGAAAGAATCAGAAGATAATCGCCGCCAGTTTATCAGAAATTCCGTAAACACGGCCGCCGGGCTCATATTATTGCCGACATTGGCCGAAAAAGTTGCCGCCTCAGGCCTGGTCAAATCGGCCGCTCCCATAACAAGCCCGCCAATGCCACCGCGCATTAAATTCTCGGTAATAGGCATTAATCACGGACATATTTATGGCCAGGTGGAAGCCGTCACGCGTGGCGGCGGTGAGTTGATTTCTTTTTATGCAAAAGAAGAGGATCTGGCCGCAGCATTTGCCAAGCGTTATCCGCAGGTTAAGCAGGCTAAAAGTGAAGCTGAGATTCTTGACGATAAATCCATTCAGCTCATCCTCAGTTCAGGCATTCCCGACGAACGCGCGCCGCTTGGCATCCGCGTAATGAAAAGCGGAAAAGATTATATGGTTGACAAACCCGGCATCATCACGCTGGAACAACTCGCTCAGGTGCGGAAAGTGCAGAAAGAAACGAAGCGCATTTACTCCATTATGTACAGCGAGCGACTTGAAAACCGCGCAACCATTAAAGCAGGAGAATTAATAAAGGAAGGCGCGATCGGTAAAGTGGTGCAGACAATTGGCTTAGGACCGCACCGCATGACCCCAAAATCCCGACCAGAGTGGTTTTTCGACAAAAAGCGCTTTGGCGGCATCATTTGTGACATTGCTTCCCACCAATTTGATCAATTTCTGTTTTTTACAAATTCTACAAAAGCTGAAATCGTTGCTTCGCAAGTGGGCAATGTCAATCACCCGCAATATCCTCAGTTCGAAGATTTTGGTGATGCAATGCTCCGGGGCAACGGAGGCGCGGGTTACATTCGCGTAGACTGGTTCACGCCTGACGGTCTCAAATCCTGGGGCGATGGCCGCCTAACCGTTTTAGGAACCGAAGGCTTCATTGAAATCCGCAAAAATATCGATATAGGCGGCAGAGAAGGCGGAAACCATCTTTTTGTTGTCAATAACAAAGAAACCCAGTATGTAGATTGCAGCCAGGTTGAACTTCCCTACGGCCGCCAGCTCGTCGACGACGTCCTCAACCGCACCGAAACCGCCATGTCGCAGGAGCATTGTTTTCTGGCAACGGAATTAGCATTGAAAGCCCAGAAGAATGCACAAAATGTGGCAGCGTTGAGTTAAATAAGGTTAGGACGGAATATGAGACGATGTTTCAACCGTCCGGGATTTTTGGCGTTTGGACGTTTTTGGCTTTGCTACCAACATTGCATCGCTCCGAGGTTTCGACATTAAAAATAATACCGGAGGTATGCAATATTGGTAGCAAAAATCATATAAAACGATTTGTCAAATGCCGGAGGCATATAATACTGATTGATGCCGCTTATTGTTTTGACAACGCAGCAAAATCTTCATCAGACAATGTAATGTCCGCCGCGCCCATGTTTTCCTTCAAATGTTCCAAAGAACTTGTTCCTGGAATGAGCAGAATGTGCGGTGCGCGTTTCAAGAGCCACGCAAGCGCAATCTGAGAAGTGGTGGCGCCATATTTTTCGGCAATTTGCGCAATCTTTGACTGCAATTTGTTCGGGCCCGATGCCAGTGGATACCAGGGAATAAATGCCATGCCCTGTTGTTCTGTGAAGTCTACAACTTCCTCCCATTTCCTATCACCCAGGTTGTAAAGATTTTGTACGGAGACAATTTTCACCACTTTTTCGGCGCGCTGAATCTGTTCCACATCCACCTCAGACAATCCCACGTAACGAATTTTACCAGCTTCTACGGCTTCCACAACGGGCGCAAGCGTTTCTTCAATCGGAAATCTCGCGTCGAAGCGGTGCAACTGCCAAAGATCAATCGTTTCCCTTTTCAGGCGCTTCAAGCTGCCTTCAATTGCTTCGCGAATGTGTTTTGGATCGCCATTGCTGATCCACTGGTTAGGACCGGTGCGGTCAAACCCGCCTTTTGTGGCAATTAACAAGTCTAGCGGATATGGATGTAATGCGTCGGCGATGAGCACTTCATTCGTATGCGGGCCATACGAATCAGCCGTGTCAATGAAATTAACACCGGATTTGACTGCTGTCTGCAAAACTTTTTTAGCGTTGTCACGGTCAGGCGCGTCGCCCCACACGCCTTTGCCGGTGAGCTGCATGCCGCCATAACCGAGTCTTTTGATTTCTATTTCCCCGCCAACGCGGAATGTGTCTGCGATTATTGTGCTCATAATTTAAGATTTTAAAGGTTATTTAAACATTAACCCAAGGCGGCACAATTTGATTCGTCTTGGCGCCCTCGTTAATGCTTAATTAATGTTGCTTACCACAAATCTCAGGCCCGTTATAAACTTGGCACAGTTTTGTTCCCGCGTTTCTGAAAATCTATAATTGAGCAAAATGGAAACCACAATTTATGAAGACAAGGCGAGGACATTGATTGCAGAAATGAAGCAATTGATTGACATGAAAGGAATTACAGGAGATAATGTTTTTGAAGATGCGGGAGTGAGCAAAGAAAGAGCCGATCAGATTTTTCAAGGAGAGCTCCCAAGTTTGTCCGAGTTCCTCGCGCTTTGTCAAATTTCAGGAATTTCGATCCAGTTACCATCTGTCGAAACGCCGAACACGCCGATGTAAAGAGGTTTCAGCCGACTTCAAAGTTGAAATCGCCATTCATGATCAGCCTGGCGTCGGTTGGGTCGGGGTTGCCTGGGATTTGTAAACCTTTGATCTTGGCCGTTTTGCCTTTGCTAAGCAAATCGTAAACGTGCTTGTCGGTAAGTTTCTTGCCTAAAAACTCAAACGGAATTTTAAAGCCGCACACCTGGAAATTGGAACAGCCGTATGCGGTTTTTCCTTTTTTCAAAAGATGCTGCTTGCATTTCGGGCAACTCAGCGTTTCAATGGTAATCTCCTCTTTCGGCTCTTTCGGCTCTTTCGGCTTGGCCGGCTTCTTTTCTTTTTCTTCTTTTACAATTTCCGCGGGCACTTCTTCTGCAATGCTGATCGCCCGGCCGCGGTTGTTTTTCACCTCGTTCGTCAGCTCAACAACCATTTGGATCAGCTCCTGCTTGAACGTCTCCATCGAATAATCACCCTTTTCGATCAGTCGCAGTTTGCGTTCCCACGTTCCGGTCAGTTCCGCGCTTTTTAGGAGCTCGTTCTGGATTGTGTCAATGAGGTCAATGCCCGTTTGTGTCGCGAGAATGTTTTTCTTCTTCTTTTCAATGTAACGCCTTTTGAAAAGCGTTTCTATGATGTTGGCACGCGTCGAAGGGCGTCCTATGCCGTTGTCTTTCAGTGCTTCACGCATTGCTTCGTCTTCAACCTGCCTGCCCGCCGTTTCCATGGCGCGTAACAATGTTGCCTCGGTGTAAGCCTTTGGCGGCGTGGTTTTTCCCTGGTGCACGCGCGGCTCATGCGGGCCTCTTTCACCCACTTCAAAGTTTGGCATCAGCTTTTCTTCTTCGGCAGCCTCCTTCTTTGCACTCGCATCATTGGCATACAAAATGCGCCAGCCGGGTTCCAGGATCTGTTTTCCGGTTGCCTTAAATTCAACCTGTCCGACCTTACCCAAGACCGTTGTGTTCGAAACTTTGCATTCCGGGTAAAAAACGGCGATGAAACGGCGCGCGATCAAGTCGTAGATCCGCTTTTCGTCCTGACTAATGTGATTGGGCAAAACGCCCGTAGGAATAATGGCGTGGTGATCGGTTACTTTTTTATCATCAAAAACCGTTTTCGACTTCGGGATCGGCTTTTCCAGAAGCGGAGCCGTGTATTGCGCGTAATAAGTGAGCTCCCTTAATATGCCCTCCATTTTGGGGTGCAAATCCTCCGAAAGATAAGTCGTATCGACCCTTGGGTAAGTTACAAACTTCTTTTCGTACAGATTTTGGACGTGTTTCAATGTCTCCTCGGCCGAGTAACCATATTTTTTATTGGCTTCCACTTGTAGGGAAGTAAGGTCAAAAAGCCTTGGATTTCCTTCTTTCCCTTCCTTTTTTTCAAATGATGTTATTTCAAAATCGTGCAGCAACAGATAAGCGAGGCCTTTTTTTGCCTTTTCCTCATTTCTGATGCGGTCAATGTTTGCTGTAAATTCAGTTTCCCGGTAAATGGTTTTCAATTCCCAATATTCTTCCGAAACGAATGCATTGATCTCCTTTTGCCGCTGCACAATTAATGCAAGTGTCGGCGTTTGCACACGGCCAATGCTCAGCACAACTTTTCCCTGTCCAAATTTTTTGGTAAAAAGGCGCGTTGCATTCATGCCCAGCAGCCAGTCGCCAATGGCGCGCGCGCTTCCGGCCGCATACAAGTTGTTGTAAAGTGCGCTGTCTTTAAGTTTTTCAAAACCTTCGCGGATCGCTTGTTCGGTCAACGATGAGATCCAGAGGCGTTTGACGGGCACATTGCATTTGGCTTTGAGCAAAACCCAGCGCTGGATCAGCTCGCCTTCCTGGCCTGCATCTCCGCAGTTAATCACTTCTTCGCAGTTCTGAACCAGATGCTCGATTACGCCAAATTGTTTCAGCGCACCCGCATTATCAATGAGCTTGATGCCGAAGCTGGACGGGATCATGGGCAAGTCTTCCAGTCGCCATGATTTCCAGCGTTCTGTATAATCGTGCGGCTCTTTTAATGTACAAAAATGCCCGAACGTCCAGGTGACCTGGTAACCATTTCCCTCGAAATAACCGTCCTTGCGCTGATTAGCCCCGATGATTCCCGCAATGTCTTTGGCAACACTTGGCTTTTCAGCAATACACACTTTCATAGGTGCAAACTTACGCGATTGACGGGAAAGTTGATAAAATCACCCGAAAATCTGACCGAATAATCAATTGCCTGAAAATTTTTAAAACTATTTTCAAAATATTTTTCTGAAATGGATGCGATTTGAGACAAATATTTGGCAAAGACGACTATTGATAAAGTGCACTCCGAATTTTATTCTGATTTAGTTGTCGAATGCCAAATTGTATCCTAGCCTTTTAAATAGGATTGTTCCAAGATTGACGAAACGCTTGACGATGCAAAATTTAAAAAAGTAACAAAACGGTAATTTGAGTTACTTTTAAATTTGCAATCTTTAAATAATACTATAAACTTTAATCACTGATGGTGTAATTTGATGCCTAAAAAGTCGTTTACGAACCAAAGATTATAAAGGTTAATGTTTGCTTGAACGTTTGTATTCAGAATATTGTAGTATATTTGTACAAGAATTAGAGACAAAAACAAAACAAAAAACGTAAACACTATTATCAATGAAAAATACAAGAAACATGTTAGTAGCAGCCTTGATGGCCATGACTTTCGCAACTTACGCCAACGCTAATAACTCCACATATTCAGTTGAAGAAAAAGTAAAGGTTACAGGCGTAAATAAAGCGCTTCCAGCTTCACTTCCAGTTTTGGAAAGTCCAGCACCACAGAAAGCAAAAAATTTGGCTGACACCAACAATCACAGTGCATCACAAAAAGCAGCTCTCGTAGGTCTACAATTGAAGAGCGCTACGAAGTAATTGGAAACAGCCTTACATTCAGAGGGCTTTTAGAGGAAAGAAAACTAAAAGAGGGGGAATTATTTCTCCCTCTTTTTTTGTGCTCATATCATTCACGGACACCCGTTTTCTGCCACCGGATCAAACCTTCGCGGATGTCGGCCAGAATCTGGTAATCGTCTTTCACCCAGTTGCCCGAATTGTGTTTGGTGTGCTTGCCATTGCGCAGGTAATTTTCAAAAAGCGCATAACATTGCATTGCGTCCTCGCGGGAATGAAAGCTGTCGATCCAGACCTGCGGCACCTCGTTTTTGGGAACAATGCCAATGCCGACATTATAGACCCTAATAATTCCTTTGCTGAATTCCCACGAAATGAAGTCCTGTTCGCGCGTGTAAGCCGCCCGCAAAATGGACGCATTATGGCCAACATAATTAATGAGCCGGTCGAAGATCTGCTGCTTGGTTTCCGCGGAATCCGGGCGAATGCGCCAGACATTATTTTGAATTGAAAACGGATCTTCCCTGAACTTGTCTAACGGCTGCCCGTATTGTGCCAGTGAAAGATTAAGGCCCGGCAAAAATTCAACAACCAGTCGCTGTTTTCCGGACGGGGACGTTTCTGTAACCACCCTCAGTTCCTCTGTTTTCCGGTTTGCTGTCAGTAGCAGCGACTGCTCGTTTTCATCATAGGAATAATGTCCGAAATCGTATTTTCCTGTGTGGTAAATGCGGGTAAAAGTGCTGTCGGGAAAAAAGGACATCAGCACCTGATTCGTGCTGCCAGCCGCTTTGGACAGTTCCCGATATTGATTCGGAGCACCATCTTTTCTTTTGAAATCGACAAACCGCCAACTTCCGCTGAGCTTTCCCTTGTGCAGAATTAATGGGTTAATGTCCGTAGTCCGACCTTGATAATCAGCGTCTTTCTTCTGCTTTACGCCACGATAAATGATGCCATGAAAGTCCATCATGGTAATTATTATCAGCAAGAATATCATTTTGATCAATTCCATTGCGAAACGAAACCTTTATTTTTTAAAATAGTCCTCCTAAAACAACTAAGAGTATTTCAAGGAGATTTTGTGCTTTTTCAATCATTCTGAGCCCATCCACAATCATTATCCGATCGCAATGCCCATGAATATCGTCAGGTCAGCACCGCTTTTCGTCATTTTTCTGTTGCTCAATTTCGCATATAATTTCAAAAAACCTGATGCCGAAATCGAAAAAACGCCTGCTGCCGATAATTCCTTAACCGCCGTTCAAAACGAAGCGGAAGAAACCATCAGTATATTTAACGGAACAGATAAAAAGCCGATTTTAGTCCAAAATGCGAAAGCAAATTTTCGGCCGTATCTGCATCCAATTATCGCGCCGGACGGCAAAGGCGTGCTCACCGAATATAGCCCGGGGCATCACAAACACCAGACCGGCATTTATTGGGGTTACACGCGCGTGAATGGCCGCGATTATTTTCACCATCCCGATGGCGATTTTTGGAAGAGGGTTTCTTCAAAAGTAATTGAAGCCAAAGGCACAGAAGTAAAATGGCAAACTGTCTATAACCTCCTCGATTCGACTGGAAAGGCCGTTTTGACCGAAACACAAAACTGGTCTATGCGCTTCAAAGACGGGAAATATCTGCTCGACCTTGAATGGAATGGCGAAGCACAAACGGATGTGACCATTGGAAAATACGATTACGGTGGACTTTTTGTACGAATGCCCTGGAAAGAAGGCATTAAGGGCGAAGTAATCAATGCGGCGCGACAAAAAAATGAAAAGGCAGAGGGGCAAGCTGCCATGTGGGTTGACATTGGCATGCAGGTCGAAGGCCGGGACAATCTCGCGCACATTGCCATTCTGGACCATCCCGAAAACAAAGGTTATCCACAAACCTGGCGCGTGGACACGCAATTAGGCGCAGGTCCAGCAAGAGCGCGGAAAGCAGATTGGCACATTAAAAAAGGCGAAACCGAAACGATCAAACATGAACTGGTCATTTACACCGGCGAGCTGAATGATGTGGAACTGAACAAAACATTTGGCGAATTCATTGGAAATAACGGCACTTATAACACCGCCGCATTGTGGGCCATTGCGCAAAAAGAGGGCAGGGAAGCCAAGTTTCTGAGCGCGCAGGAAGCCGTTGCGGCGATGACGATCAAGGACGGTTTTCAGGTGAACGCTTATGCCTCCGAGCCGATGATGACGCAGCCGATGGCGTTTTGCTGGGATGATAAGGGGCGAATGTGGATTGCGGAAAATAAGGATTATGAATCAAGAGGAAAAGGTTTTTCCAATGCGGGCGACAGCAGGATCTTGATTTTGGAAGATACAAATGGCGACGGCGTTGCAGACAGCAGGAAAGTGTTCATGGAAGGCATTGCGTTTCCTTCGGCCATTGCGGTCGGTTTCGATGGTGTTTTTATTGGCGCTCCCCCTAATCTACTTTTTGTCCCGGACAAAAACGGCGATGATAAGGCTGATATGGACAACATTGAAGTGCGCCTGACCGGCTGGGGCATCCGCGACCGGCACGAAACGTTGAACAGTTTTCACTGGGGGCCGGATGGATGGCTTTATGGTTTGCAAGGTTTTGCAACGCCTTCCAAAGTAGGTAAACCAAAGGATAAGGGTAAGCTTTACAAGCATAAGGATCCGTTTCCGGAGAATTTTGAAGTGGAAAATGGTGTCGATATCAATGGTGGCGTGTGGCGTTACCATCCTACAAAAGCCATTTTCGAGGTCGTGGCGCATGGTTTCAGCAATCCGTGGGGGATTGATTATGATGCAAAAGGCCAGTTGCTGATGACGGCTTGCGTGATCCCGCATTTGTGGCATGTCATTCCCGGCGGCATTTACCACCGGCAGGGCGGACAGCATTTCAATCCCTATGTTTATAATGATATCAAAACCATTGCCGACCACACGCACCGGTCGGCGCATGGCGGCGCACGGGTCTATTTGTCCGACGCTTTCCCGGAATCCGAGCGCGGAAAAATATTCATGGCGAACATTCACGAGCACGGCATTTTATCCGACATTCTCACGCCCAAAGGCTCTGGTTTCAGCGGCAAGCATGGTGATGATTTCATGATGGCCAACAATGCGCAGTGGGTCGGTTTTAGCATGGAAATAGGGCCGGAAGGTGGGATGTATGTGCTTGACTGGCACGATGCCGACATTTGCGGATCGGATGTTTTAAACTCAGAAACAGGCAGGATTTTCAGGATTATGCCAAAAGTTTCACAGGCAGAAAACTGGAAAGGTCGCTATGATGACTTAGCGAAAATGAATGACGTTGCACTGTCCGATCTGCAAACGAGCAAGAGCGAATGGCATGCGCGCCGCGCAAGGATTATCTTGCAAAACAGAGCTGTAAAAGGAAAGCTTTCAAAAGAGGCGCTGGATAAGCTCAACAACATTTATTCAAAAGATAGCAATGCAGATTATCGCCTCCGTGCGATGTGGGCTTTGCAGGTGACTAATGGCTTGGACGCTAATGCATTAACAGCGGCTTTGGACGATAAAGACGCATATGTCAGAGCTTGGAGCATCCAGTTTTTGTGTGAAACCAACAAGCCTTCGCAGGAGGCGATTGCCAAATTCACAAAGCTGGCCAAAGACGATCCTTCGCCCGTTGTGCGCCTTTATCTTGCCTCGGCATTACAGCGCATGGATCAGGCGCAGCGGTGGAGCATTGCCGAAAATCTGCTGGCGCATCAGTCTGATGCTGAGGATCATAACCTGCCTAAAATGATCTGGTATGGCATTGAGCCATTGGTCAAAACCAATCCTGCAAAAGCATTGGAAATGGCTGGAAAAAGTAAAATTTCAATGGTGACGCAGTTCATCGCCCGCCGGACTGTCGATGCCGATGCGGTGGAAGCGGTTGTCGCTGCAATCGGGAAAATGCCTGCAAATCATGTGGCGTTGATGGAAGGCATGCGAGATGGACTCGAAGGCAGAACAGACATTAAAACGCCTGCGAATTGGAATGCGGTTTACACAAAACTAAGACAGGCAAACGAACCGGCCGCAAAGCTGGCGCTGGAAATTTCACAACATTTCGGCGACACCGAGGCAGCCAAAAACTTTTTGGTAACATTAAAAAACGCAAATACGCCAGTGGATCAGCGCCGAAAAGCATTGCAATCGCTGGCCTTAAGACAACGGCCGGAGCTTGTACCGGCATTGCCGAACTTGCTTAATGATAATCAGTTACGCCTCGATGCGATTCGTGCAATGGCAGGTTACGATAGCGAGCCCTTAGGAAAGCTTTTGGTCGACCAATATCCAAAATTCAATGCAAGCGAAAAGGCAGAAGCCATCCAAACATTGGCGTCTCGCCCAAAATCGGGCTGGCTGCTTACCCAGGCCATTTCCAAAAATGTAATTCCGAAAAAAGACATTCCTACCTACGTTGCCCGGCAGCTGAGAAGGGTGGTAGGAAGTGGTTTTGTGGAAGTTTGGGGTCCTATTGATCACGTTGCATTTGACGAAAAGGCTTATAAGAAATACAAGAGCCTGCTTTCGGATAAAAGCGTTTCCGAAGCTAATAAAAACCAAGGGCGCATGATTTTCCAGCGCACTTGCGCGCCCTGCCATAAACTTTACGGCGAAGGCGGCATCATTGGCCCGGAACTGACCGGTTCAAACCGCGCTAACCTCGATTATTTATTAGGCAACATTCTCGACCCGAGTGGGGAAATTCAGGACGATTACAAAATGGTGGTGGTGACCACGCGTGACGGGCGCACTTACGTGGGTAACATTGCGAAGGAAACGGAGCGCCAGGTGACATTGCGGATTGTAGGTCAGGATGCGGTTGCTATTAATAAGTCAGACATTCAAACACGGGAAGTTACGCCTGTTTCCATGATGCCCTCGGGGCTTTTGGAAGCATTGTCGGACAAGGAAGTGACTGAATTGGTGGCTTATCTGAGGACAACAACACAAGTGGAATCGCCTAAATAAATGTCACAATACCAGTAATTTATTGTAATGCTTCTGCTTTTGATTTATATTAAAGTCTAAATCAACCAAGAGATCGTTATGCGGGCATTTTACCGGATTTTATTTGCGCTTATTGTTCTTTTTTCTGCCAACGTTGTTTCAAAAGCTGAGCAACCCGAGACATTGAAAATTGGCGCTGCGGCTCCCGATTTCAATTTATTAGGTGTTGATGGCAAGAAATATTCTTTGAAAAGCTTTGCTGCGTCGCCTGTTTTGGCCATTGTTTTCACTTGCAATCATTGCCCCACGGCACAGGCTTATGAAGACCGGATCAAAAAGTTGACGGCCGATTACAAATCAAAAGGCTTCGCCCTGATTGCAATTTCTTCCAATGATCCCAAGGCGATCCGCCTCGACGAGCTCGGTTACACAGATTTGAGCGACACTTATGAGGAAATGAAAACGCGGGCCAAAGACATGGCTTACAACTTTCCTTATCTGTTTGACGGCGATGATCAGAAAACCGCATTGGCTTACGGTCCGGTTGCCACGCCACACATTTTTGTTTTTGACAAAGCCAGAAAATTGCAATATCACGGCCGCATTGACGACGTTGAAAAACCAACAGGCGCACCGAAGAACCTGGATGCAAAAAACGCCATTGAAGCATTGCTCGCCAACAAACCGGTTCCTGTTCCGTCGACAAAGACATTTGGCTGCTCTATGAAATGGATCTCCAAAGAAGATGGCGTTCAAAAAGAAAAGGCTGGCTGGGCGAAAGAACCCGTGACTTTGGAAACGATTGACGAGGCTGGATTAAAGGAATTGATCAGCAACAAATCGGACAAATTGCGCCTGATCAATGTGTGGGCAACCTGGTGCGGCCCCTGCGTAACCGAATTTCCGGATTTCATGAGCATGCACCACATGTATCGCGGGCGGGATTTTGAATTTGTATCCATCAGCGCCGACAGTCCGGATAAGAAAGAGAAGGCATTGAAATTCTTGCAGGGAAAGTTCGCTTCCAATAAGAATTACATCTTTAATGTGGAGGATAAATACAAACTGATTGAGGCCGTTGACCCCAAATGGCAGGGCGCATTGCCTTACACGATCCTGGTAGAGCCGGGCGGAAAGATCGTTTACGCCCAGCAAGGCCCGATTGATCCGCATAAAATGAAAAAGACGATCGTAGAAAATAAATACGTAGGCAGATATTACTAACAACCTGATCATTAACCTTTTCCCATCATGGCAGATCACGAAATTTCAAGACGTAAATTCTTAAACGCAACGGCGCTTGCCGCAGCCGGAATCGGGCTTTTGCCTGCGACCGGGATTGGCTTTCCGGCTTATATCAAGAATTTAGGCAAACCAAATTCATTATTTAATGGCGTGCAGATTGGTGCAATCACATATTCGTGGCGGACTTTGCCGGGCAGCGCAGAGGACATTCTCAAATATTGCATTGACTGTAACATCAGCGCCATTGAACTCATGGGGCCCACAGGCGAGACATTCGCCGGTGCACCCGAAGGACCGAAACTTCCGCCATGGACCGGAGGCAAGCGCCCCGAACTGACCGATGAACAAAAAGCAGCGCAAGCCGAACATTTGGTTAAAATGGCTGAATGGCGTGCCAAGGTTCCAATGGATAAATTTGTGCAGCTGCGCAAAATGTATAACGATGCTGGCGTAAGCATTTATGCATTTAAGCCTTCCGCATTAGGCGAGAAAAACACGGATCAGGAAGCGGATTATGCGTTCCGTGCGGCAAAAGCATTGGGTGCCAACCAGGCGAACATTGAGCTCCCAAATGATCCTGCGCAAACCAAACGCCTCGGCGACATTGCTGCCAAAAACAAAGTTTATGTAGGTTATCACGGTCACACACAGCAAACGCCTACGTGGTGGGATGTGGCATTAAACCAGTCGAAATACAATGCGATGAACTTTGATATGGGACATTACGTGGCCGCAGGTTTCGACCCGATTCCGCTCATCGAAACCAAGCACGATCACATTGTAAGCATGCACATTAAGGATAGGAAAAATAAGGAACATGGCGGCGCTAATGTGGTTTGGGGACAAGGCGACACGCCGATTACCGCAGCATTGGAGCTCATGCGCGCCAGAAAATACAAGTTCCCGGCAACCATCGAACTTGAATACGAAATCCCGGCCGGTTCAGATCCGTTGAAAGAGACAGCCAAATGTGTAGAATTTGCTAAAAAGGCATTAGGCGCCTAATCATTAATAAGTTTTATCGCCGTCGCTGACATTTGATCAGCGACGGCTTTTTTATTCGCTCGACTTTCTAAATGTCATATAATCCGGCAAAAAGACTTCAAACTCAGTTTGTTAGTATTTATTCTAAATAAAATACGTGTTGATAATTATTCTAAATTAAAAATATGCTAGCTTCACAGCAACAACTGTCCTAACGGTTTGTAATTTCTTCGGCATCAATTGTTAAACA
Organism: Dyadobacter sp. CY326; assembly: GCF_021390515.1. GTDB lineage: Bacteria > Bacteroidota > Bacteroidia > Cytophagales > Spirosomataceae > Dyadobacter. The sequence goes on along the minus strand of NZ_JAJUXI010000005.1, from coordinate 264,875 downwards.
TTTTTCTGTGAAGCAAAACTATACTTTTCGCAAGCTGATCAATGATCTGCACCTTTGGGTTGGCTTGCCCAGTGCCATTATTCTCTTTATAATGTGCTTGACGGGCACGATGTATGTGTTTCAAAGGGAAATTACGCAGTGGGTCGATAGCAATAAATTCATGGTTCATGTGCCTGCAAATGCCAGGGCATTGCCGCTTGCCGAACTTTCAAAACGCGTGAAAGTGGAGAAGGAAGGCAGGATTTCAAACATTCAGATCGCGCAGCATGCCAACGAAGCCTGGACTTTCGGCTTATCAACGATTGACAAGGAAGCCAAGCCGGAACTTGAAACAGAAGGTCCTAATGCAGGCAAACCGAAGATTAAGGAGAAAACGACCAGTTACCTCGTCGATCCTTACACGGGCAACATTCAAGGTGATGCCAAAACGCCTACAACCGAATTTTTTGCGACTGTGCTGCAAATGCACCGCTGGCTGCTGATGGAGCACGATTTGGGAGGAGTCATTACGGGAACGGCTGCGTTCATGATGCTTTTCCTGACCATCTCCGGATTGATATTATGGTTTCCTGCCAAGATCAAAAGCTGGAAGAACAGCCATTTTTGGAAACAAGGTTTTAAAATAAAAACTGATGGCAGCTGGAAACGGCTGAATTTCGATATGCACAAAGCGCTCGGTTTTTATGCATTCGTGTTCGTGACGATCATGGCGATCACCGGGCCTTACTTTGCATTTGACTGGTATAAAAAGAATTTTAGCGGCGCGCTGGGAACAGTTCCATTGAACAAGAACAACACATTGGAGTCCAAGTTATTAACCGCTTCTCAAAAGCCTTTGGACTTGAATGCAATTGTTGCGAATGTGAATAAAATTTATCCTTACAGTGGCAGCGTCAAACTTGCATTACCCAAGGATTCGATTGGCAGCATTGCCGTTCAAAAAGCTGCTTCCGGATTCATCACGTCGGCCGCAATTGACCGCGTGACATTGGATCAATATTCGGGTGAAGTGCTCAAACTGGATCGTTATGCGGATAAAACGACTGGTGAAAAGATTGTGGCTTCTGTAAAGTTCATCCACACGGGGGAGCTTTTCGGGACGTTTTCCAAGATCATTTACTTCATCGCAGCATTGATCGCAACGAGCTTGCCCGTAACCGGATTCTTCATTTGGTTAAATAAAAGAAAAAGTGCGAAAGGCAAACCAACCCGCCACGCGGTTCCTGCCAATGTCAATGCAAGAACTTCCTTTCCTAAAAGACCCAAACCCAATAGTCAGCCTGCCTGAACTAGTCAAACTGAAATTGATCTCCGGAGTGATTCATATCGCTCCGGATTTTTTTGTGCCTTATCACACACGAACAGATTTACAGAAGACTATTCGGAAAAATATTTTAGGTGCATATATATTCGTACGAAATTTTTCCTACCTTTAATCCGTTGATAAAAATATGAGCGTAATGGAGCCTACAAAATCTGAGTTAGAAATATTGCAAGTGCTTTGGGAGCACGGTCCGTCGACCGTAAGGTTGGTCAATGACAAGCTGAATGAGGAAAAGCGGGCGGTCCAATATTCGTCTACATTGAAATTAATGCAAATAATGGCCGAGAAAGGCATCCTTGTCCGTGACGAAAGCAGCATGAAGCACGTGTATAGCCCGGCGGAAGCAGAGGATAAGACCAAAAATGCATTGCTGGAAAAGTTTGTGGATTCCATGTATAAAGGCTCCGCTTCCAATTTGGTGATGCAGTTGTTCGGCAATAAAAATACGTCGCAAGAAGAGTTGAATGAGATTAAGGATTTTTTGAAAAAACTGGATAAGTAACATCTTAACAGCAATCCGTCAGTCATGAACATCAATGAACCGCACATTCAAAAGTTAATGCAGGCGCTGTGCCTCACGTTAATCCATTCCATTTGGCAAGGTTTCCTCGTTGCCGCTTTGGCCGGGCTGATGCTCATGCTGACCAAAAAATCGAGACCGGCAACGCGATATAATTTGCTTGCTTTGCTTCTTTTCTGCTTTGTTGCGGCGGCTTCTTATACATTCATTACGCTATTTTCCGCCGGCCAGATTGCAACGGAAAGCATTGGTATGAACGCAAATCCAGGTGATTTGGGAGCTTATCAAACTATCATTTCGAGCGCTTCAAATTTGCATGAAATGGGCGCATCAAGTTCATGGAGCGGCGTTATTATGGATTTTTGCAGCCGACATGCGCAGGTGATTGTGGCAATATGGTTTCTGGTTTTCGCTTTCAAATCTTTTCAGGCGACTGCCGGAATGCATTATCTCAATAAAATCAAAACGCGCAACATTCACCCGCTTCGCGACACTTGGACAAGCAAATTCGATGTGCTTGCCAAAAAGATGAAGGTCAGGCAGATAATTAGAGTCATTGAGTCAGAAAATGTGACGGTCCCAATGGTGGTTGGCGTCTTTAAACCGCTCGTTATCATTCCCTTTTCCTTATTTGTAAATCTTCCCGAATCACAGATTGAGGCAATTCTATTGCATGAGCTGGCGCATATCAAGAGACGCGATTATCTCGTAAACCTGATTCAGATCTTCTGTGAAAACATCTTCTTTTTCAATCCCGCATTGCTTTGGATTTCGCACCTAATTAAAGTAGAAAGAGAACATTGCTGCGATGATCTGGCGATTGCAGTGACAGAAAATAAGACGTCGTTTGTGCACGCATTGGTCTCTTTTCAGGAATACAATATGCAAGGTTCCGCATTTGAAATGGCGTTTTCCAAAAAACGTAATCACTTGCTGGACAGGATCAAGCGAATCATTTATAGTAACAATAAACCTTTAAATGCCATGGAAAAATTATTTGTAACAATCAGTTTAATCACCGTTGCGGCCCTATCCGCAGCCGTCACAAAAGTTGCGCCTGAAAGCAATGCTGCACCTGTTGTCAAGGTTGCGAGCAGACCAATTTCATCACCACGTTTAACATTGAAAGTGGCAGCACTTGTCTTCCAAACGGACACTTTGCCAAAGAAAAAAGGGACGACAGTGACTAATCAGCAGGAAGAGCGGGTCGAGATCAGCACAAATTCGTCCTCCGATGACAATGTGAATGCGGATGTTTCTGTCCACACAAATGTCAACGTGAACACAGAAGGAATCAGCACTTATCGCATCAATTCAGATGGGAAAGATTACGATGTGGTGCAGATTGATGGCAAAACGGCGCTGCTGCGCATTGACGGAAAAGAAATTCCGAAGGACCAATTGGGCAATTACAAGCAGGAGATTGATAAAGTAATGGTCAGCATTAAAAAAAATCACGAGGAGGCGGAAGTCCACAGGGCACATGCCGACAAAATGCGTGCAGAGGCCGAAGTTTACAAAAAGGAATCTGCCAATTACAGGAAACATTCAGAAGGTTTCGAAAAGCAAGCCAAGATTATGTATGCCGATGCCGAAAAGCAACGCGCTTATGCTGAGGAACAAAAGCTTTATGCAGAAGCGCAGCGCGGAAGAGCCGACAATTATCGCGAAATAGCGGATGACGCAAGAGCTGCTGCTGAAACGGACCGGAAAAATTATGAAGAATTGCAGGAAAGTGTGATCAATGATTTGCTGGCAAGCGGCGTAATCACGAGCCGTAATGATCTGTCTTTTAGGCTTACCAAGAGCGAGTTGATCGTTAACGGTGCGAAGCAGCCAGCCGCATTGCATCAGAAGCTCAAAGAAAAATATATGAGAGAAAAGGAGTTTGAGATGAGCTATAATTTCAGCAACAGGCCGGGCTCCACTTCAACAGGCATTCTTTATAAGAATTGATTAGCCATCGCTGACACCCATAAGGCATAAGTATAACACAAGACCAAATGTATTTTATAAAAGTAACAACGAACATGCTTCATCATGCATCGCAGGACTTTTATAAAAAACACAAGCGTGGCTGTGGCGGCAGGAGCGGCCATTTCGTCCGGATTTTCATTCAAAAACCAGAACGCAAAGAACAAGCTTCCCAAGTGGAAGGGCTTCAATTTGCTTGATTTCTTTTCACCTGATCCGACTTCCAGCAGAAAGCCAACCACAGAGGAGCAATTTAAATGGATGAGCGATTGGGGATTCAATTTTGTAAGAATCCCCATGGCTTATCCCATTTATCTGAAATTCGACCGGAGTAGAAATATAAAGCCGGAAGAAGTTTATCAGATTGATAACCAGGCTGTTGATCGCATTGATAAACTCGTTGCTACGGCGCATAAATACAATATGCACGTGAGCCTCAACCTGCACCGGGCGCCTGGTTATTGCGTCAATGCAGGTTTCCACGAGCCTTACAATCTTTGGACAGATCAGAAAGCGCTGGACGCATTTTGCTTCCATTGGAATATGTGGGCCAAGCGCTACAAAAGTGTTTCTTCCAAAAATATCAGCTTCGATTTGCTGAACGAGCCGAGCATGCGCGAGGATATGAATGATCAGCATTCAAAACGCACTTCGGTGCCGGGAGCCAGTTACAGAAAACTCGCCATTGCAGCTTCCGAAGCGATCAAAAAGGAAAATCCGATGCATTTGATCATTGCAGATGGCAATGATGTGGGCACATCTGTGATTCCCGAGCTGGCCGATCTGGACATTGCGCAGAGCTGTCGCGGTTATCATCCGGGCATCATTTCACATTATAAAGCGCCCTGGGCAATGAAGGACACGGCGAACATTCCCGAACCAAAATGGCCCGGGCAGGTGGGCGATCAATATCTTGGCCGTGCCATGCTCGAAAAGTTTTACAAGCCGTGGATTGACCTCGTGGGAAAGGGCGTAGGCGTGCATTGCGGCGAATGCGGCTGCTGGAACAAAACGCCGCACGCCGTTTTTCTGGCATGGTTTGGCGACGTGCTGGACATTCTTTCATCAAACGGAATCGGTTTTTCGCTTTGGGAATTTGCCGGTGATTTTGGTGTGCTGGATTCCCGGCGCGACGATGTGGCATATGAAGATTGGCATGGCCACAAGCTCGACAGAAAACTGCTGACGCTCATGATGAAATATTAATGAATTGCGGTAAATTATTTCGTGGAAGGCCTTTATAGAGAAATCAGTCAATAATCAGCTATCTATTTTTGATGAACCGCCGAACAGCATTATCCTCCATCCTGGCCGTTTCCGGTGCAGGCGTTTTACCCGCACAAGCAGCTAAAAGCAAAGCGCAATCTTTCATTTATTCACTCAATATGAGCACTTTGCGAGGCCACAAGCTGGGCTTTCGCAAAGAGTTGGAAGTGGCTGCCAAAGCAGGGTTCGGATCGGTTGAAATTTGGATCAACACCTTGCAGGATTACTTGAAAACGGGTGGAACATTGCAGGAAGCGAAAAAGATCATTGACGATCTGGGCATTAAAGTGGAGGATGCGATTGGTTTTGCCACCTGGATTGTTGATGACGAGTCAGCGCGTTCAAAAGCATTGGAACAGCTCAAAATGGAGATGGATCAATTGGCGCAAATCGGCTGTCCGCGCATTGCGGCACCGCCCATGGGCGCAACAACGGGAGAATCGCTGGATTTGGCCAAAGTTGCTGAGCGATATCGAACTATTCTTGAACTGGGTGATAAAACGGGCGTTGTGCCGCACCTGGAACTTTGGGGTTTTTCTAAAAATTTGAGTCGGGTAGGAGAGATTTTATATGTTGCCGTTGAATCCGGGCACCCGTCTGCGCGCTTGCTGATGGATGTATATCATTTGCACAAGGGAGGCTCGGGCATGGATGCCGTGAAGGATGTTGGCAAGCCGTTGGTTGAAATTTTCCACATTAACGATTATCCGGCAACGCCGCCGCGCGAGACGATCACAGATGCCGACCGCGTTTATGCGGGTGACGGAGTGGCACCATTGAAGGATCTTTTGAAGTCACTGAAAAATCCCGAACGTCCCGTAATCCTTTCTTTTGAAGTTTTTAACAAAGAATATTACGCTCAGGATGCGTTGCTGGTCGCGAAGACAGGGCTTGCCAAAATGAAGAAGGTGACGGAAGGCGTCTAGAATTAAATTTTGTTCATAAAGGCGAGAATGCTCAGCACCAGTCCCGCGATGGTTGCAATGGCAGAAAGGAGAATGGCGAAAATTGCGATAAAGCCTTTTGAGCCACTTTGAGCGGTTACCAACAACTTGTCGCCGTCTTTATAACCAACCGATTCGGTTGTGTGCAGCGTGTAACTTCCTGGATGGTCAATAAAAAAGGTGGCAATGGGCACAACCCGGTTGCCTGACATATCTTTGCGCATGCCCAGCGGATTCACGATTCCCCAAACCAAAAGTTCTTTCTTGTCGGATTCACGGATCAATTCAAATGACCAATTCGTGGGAATAACGCCATTAATGGATGGCCTTTTATAAGCGATTTCGTAGTCGCCTGCCTCGCTGAATTTGATAACATTCTCAATGGCGTTCGCCGAAAATTCCGTTTTCGGACCTCCATACACTTGCATGATCCTGCCAATGCTTTTGATCAAAAAGTAAACGCCCGTTATAAAAAGGATGGGAAACAATAGTTTTAATGCCATATGCTCGCTTTAAGTACGAATGCTAGATTTACTTACAACTTCATTGTTTGGGCCGTTTCAAAGTATTTTTTTACCAAAATGTTGATGAAACGTTTCAGATAAACATCATTAAAAAATACATTCGAAAAGTTGTCAAACCGCTGGGACTGGATGCCCAGATAAAAGAAATAGAGACTCACGCCAAGCATCGGAATAATCCTCTTTTCCTCTGCTGAGATTTTGGTGACCGATTCATAGCCTTCCAAAAACTGCCGCACCTTAGCCCAGCATTCCTCCGGATCTTTCTCGACGCTGTGCACTTGTAAAATATAATACGCAAGATCCAGGCAAAGCCAGCCATTTCCGCAGAAGTCGAAGTCAAATAATGTTACCTGGTTGTTTTTATCAATGACGAGATTGTCAAACCAGATGTCCAGATGAACTGCTCCTTTCCTTAACTGACTGTCATCCGCCTCATCAAAAATTTTAATTAAATGTCGCTGCGCAGATTGCAGAAACGCCATTTCTTCACTTTCGCCCGGCAAAAATGCTTCGATTTGATTTAAGGAGTCGATCAATATTTCCTGCTTTGAATAAGTGACTCGATTGAGCGGAAAGTTCTGTGTGCACGCATGCATGCGCGCCATCAATGTGCCGACTTGATAATGCAGATCAGGAGAATAATTGAGCTGCTTATCGCCGGACGCAAACGAAAACATTACGCCAAAACGCTCGCCTTCGGGTGCATTGAAAGTGTGTATATAATTTTGCGAAGCGTCAGCAATCGGATAAGAAACGGGAATGTCATTCTCCTTTAAATGCAAAAGCAGACGCATTTCTTCATTGATTTCCGTTTCGGATCGCCATCCCAATGTGTAAATGCGAAAGATGTATTTTTCGGCGGAAGCATTGACGAGATAAGTGTGGCTAATGCCGGCTTTTAATAATTTGCATGTTACCTGCGAAGAAGGAAAATATTTTTCCTGCAAAAAAACACCCAGGTGAATGGTGGACAAATTGGAGCTTGTGACAGGGAAATGCGACATAGGAAAATTTGCTTTGGGCCGCGAATTAGATATTCACCGCAACTTACTTGCTTTTGATTTGAATATGCATCAATTTGGCTTGTAATGATGAGTTGACTTATTTGTCGGCAGGTTAAAACGATTAATTGGTAACATAACAAACTATATGAGTGAGGTAAAATTGAATTTGGATGCGCGTGGGAGAGGCGCTTTTGTTGTTGAAGAAGAGGGGAAAAAAGTTGGAGAAATGGTTGTCGGCGTGAGCGAGACTGCATTGACGGTTTATCATACGGAGGTCAACCCTGAAATGGAAGGCAAAGGACTTGCGAAAGCCATGCTCGACGAGATGGTAACTTATGCAAGAAGCAAGGAGCTGCAAGTGGTCCCGCTTTGCGAATATGTTCAGGTCCAGTTTAAAAAACGACCTGACGATTATGAGGACATCTGGCGCAAATAATCGTCAGGATTGGATTAACCGTTATAGCGGCTTGGGCAGATAAACAATAAAAGTTGAGCCCTGATTGGGTTCACTTTTAGCCGTAATGTGGCCGTGATGATTTTGAACAACTTTTTTACAGAGCGAAAGGCCGATGCCCGAGCCCGAAAATTCACCGCGTCCATGCAGCCGCTGGAACATTTGGAAAATCCGATCCAGGTATTTTTCATCAAAACCAATTCCATTGTCGCGCACTTCCAGGCACGAATACGCATGGTTGGGAAGCAACCGCGGCATGTTAGCCAATTCGTCATCATCAAGGTCTGAGCCTTGGATCTCGATAACCGAATGCACATCCTGTTTTCTGTATTTGATGGCATTACTAAGCAGATTTTGAATCAGTTGCGTAAGCTGTGCCGGATTTCCCCAGACCGTCGGCAACGGCCCGACTTTAATTTCTGATTTTTGCTCTTCAATTGAAAATTCCAGGTCCGCAATCACTCCCGCAACAATTTTATCCAGCTTCACTTCCTCGAACGCGCTGTCCCGGGTGGTCAGTCGGGAATAGGCGAGCAGATCGTCAATCATGCTTGACATTCTTTTTGAAGCGTCCTGGATTCTGTTGAGCATGAAAATGCCATTATCATCCAATGCTTTTGCATAAACCGTCTGCAACCGCGAGCTGAAAGACTGGATCTTGCGCAGCGGCTCCTGCATATCATGGCTTGCGGCGTAGGCAAACTGCTGCAAATTGCTGTTGGAGTTGATCAGTTCCTGATTGGCCTGGTGCAGTTCTTCTGTTCGTTTTTGCACTCTTAGTTCAAGATCGTTGGCGAGCTGGCGATAACGTTCTTCGCTTTTTTCCAGCGCCCGCCGCGATTTCACTTGCTCGGTCACGTCCACGGCCATGTCCAGGATCGCATATATTTCCCCGCTCGAATTGCGCAGGGGCTTAAAAGTAAAATCGAAATAAAATGTTTCCAGCGCTCCGTTGATCATCAGATCCGCCTGACTTCCAAACGCGGCATAAGGCTCGCCAGTCTCGTAAATGCGATCCAGGATCTGTAAAAAAGGCTGGCTTTCCAATTCAGGAAGTGCCTCGCGCAATGGCTTGCCAATGACGCTGTCGCCTTTGCCCCAAATTTTCAGCATCGCCTCATTGGGTAATTCGATGATCATGTCTTTGCCCACAAACATGGAAGTTGCAACAGGAGCTTGCTCGATCAGCGTCCGCAAATGCTCTTCGCTTACCCTAAGCCGGTTTTCAGACTCGATCCGATGTGCGGCAGCTTGTTCATTAGCTTGTGCAATGCGCTCTTTTCCAGCAACTTCTTCGGTTATATTTCTGGAAACACCGGCAAAGCGATAAGGCTGGCCGTCCTCTCCGAAATATGCCTTTCCAACACAATGCAGCCAGCGTAAAACTTTATCTGTCGCACCGATTGTCCTGTAACGCATATCGTAAACGCTGCTTTTTTCAGGGTCCAGCGCGTTTTGAATGGCCGTGACAACCTTGTCGCGGTCTTCAATGTGAATGTGTTGAATGATCGTTTCATACTGCAAAATCGCTTCGGGCGGATTGCCGTAAAGCTGGCGGCAACGTTCGTCGAAGGAGATAATGCCAGTTGCAGGGTCGAGATTCCAGGTGCCTAATTGTGCCGCAGTAAGCGCAAATTGCAGGTTTGCCTCGTTTTCCAGGCGCGCTTGTTCTGATAGACTATTTTCTGTGAGATCCTTGTTGTCGCGAAACGTATCGATCATGTTGTTTAGGTCCAGTTGTTGTTTAGCTTTTGTAAAAGCCGCAAGGTTAACCGTTCGGTAAAAATAAGCATATTACTTGTAAAGCAACATGGAGACAGGTTATAGTAAACAACATCCCGGGCTGACTTTTACCAAAACCTGGACAAATTAACTTCGTCACGATGAAAATATCAATCCGTTCTTTACCCGCTTTATTTCTGATTCTGACGGGCTTCATGCTTGTCCCGCAAAAAAAGCGCGTCTCACTTTTTGATGGCAGAACTTTCAATGGCTGGGAAGGCGATACGATCAAAACCTGGAAAATTGAGGATGGCGCCATTGCCGGCGGCTCGCTGGAAGAAACAGTTCCGCACAACTTTTTTCTGTGCACTAAAAAAACCTATTCAAATTTCGTCCTCAATGTGAAATTCAAATTGACGGGTCGGGAAGGCTTTATCAACACAGGCGTTCAGTTCAATAGCGTAAGATCAAAAGATCCGGACTACGAAATGATTGGTTATCAGGCAGATCTGGGTGCCAAATTCTGGGCGAGCCTTTATGACGAATCCCGCAGGAACAAAACCCTCATTGCCCCGGACTCTGCGGAAGTGCTCAAACTGGTGAAACTCAATGATTGGAATGATTATGAAGTGCGCAGTGAAAACGGTCGCATCCGCATTTCTCTAAATGGCAAACAGACCGTGGATTATACAGAACCTGACAAATCCATCCCACAAAAAGGCATCATTGGATTGCAAATTCACGGGGGTGGCAAGGCCAAAGTTTATTATAAAGACATCTATATAGAAGAATTATAGACCGCCATTGCTGCTGATAAATGCGGCTGGTTTGCTATTTTAGAGAAATTAATAACAATGTAACATCCTATTCTTATTTCAAATGAATCCTACCCGCCGGAAGTTTCTCAGGAACATTACAGCTGCCTCAGCTTTGATCGCGACTGAAAGCATTGCCAAACCTTTTAACATCATTAAAGATCTCAAAAAGATCAGTCCGAATGACAAGATCCGCTTCGCCACTATCGGCATGGGAATCCAGGGTCATCAGGACACAAAAGCTGCTCTGCGCGGTGCGCCGGACGCTGAATTTGTCGCCGCGGCAGACTTGTACGACGGCCGCCTGACGCACGTGAAAGAGGTTTTTGGTAAAGACATTTTCACAACGCGCGACCATCGTCAAATTCTGGAAAGAAAAGACATCGACGCTGTGTTGATCGTAACGCCAGACCATTGGCACGACCACATTACAAAAGCCTCATTACAAGCTGGAAAGCACGTTTATTGTGAAAAACCAATGGTGCACCATATCAATGAAGGACTTTCTGTTATTGACGCCTGGAAAAAATCCGGCAAGACAATGCAAGTTGGAAGTCAGCGCATTAGTTCAGCGTCATTTAGAGAGGCAAAAAGGCTTTTTCAAGCTGGGGAAATTGGTGAAATCAATTATGTAGAATCCAATAATGACCGTTTCAATTCAATAGGAGCCTGGAATTACTCCATTCCTACGGATGCTTCACAAACGACTTTGGACTGGGATCAATTCCTTGGCGATGCACCCAAAGTGCCTTTTGAAGCCAAGCGCTTTTTTCGTTGGAGAAATTACAGGGATTACGGAACTGGCGTAGGCGGCGATTTATTTGTGCATTTGATTACTGGCGTGCATTTTGTGACCAATTCCCTGGGACCCGAGCGCATCATGTCATCCGGTGAGTTGAGTTATTGGAAAGATGGCCGCGATGTTCCGGATGTGCTGGTTTCTATTCTGGATTATCCCAAAACAGACATTCACGCTAATTTTCAAATGGTGCTGCGCGTGAATTTTGCCAATGCGGGCGCAATCGCTAATAACACGCGAATTATTGGAACAGAAGGACAGATTGAATTTACCGAAAACAACCTCGTCCTAACCAAGAAAAAGCTGCCAAAAGCGCCCGGATTTGGAGGTTATGACAGTTACAACACCTTCTCGGAAAGCGAGCAAAAGGAGTTTAAGAAACAATATGATGCCCAATATCCCGAAGACACCCGCAAAGCAGATCCGGTGAAAGAGGTGAAATTCACGGCGCCAAAAGAGGACGATGCGCACGCCAATCACTTCGCAGATTTTTTTGACAACATTAAAAAAGGAAGCGTAGGCACGGTTGAAGACCCGATTTTCGGTTTCCGCGCGGCCGCTCCGGTGTTGGCTTGCAATGAAAGTTATTTTTCCAAAAAGATCATCAACTGGGATCCGGTTGCGATGAAGGTAAAGAAGAAATAAACGTACAAACAAATGAAAATCCTTCTGACTGGTTCCACCGGATACATTGCGCAGCGATTACTTCCGGTGCTGCTGGAAGGAGGCCATCAGGTTTATTGTTGCGTCAGGGATAAGCAGCGTTTCAATGCGCAGCAGTTCCCTGACGCAACTGTTTTAGAAGTGGATTTTCTTCGTGAAGAAACGCTTGCAAACATTCCACACGACATTGACGTCGCCTATTATCTCATCCATTCTATGTCCACGAGCGGACAGGATTTTGAGGAATTGGAAGGCATTACGGCCAAGCATTTCAAGCAGCGCATTTCTGAAACAAATGCCAGGCAAGTCATTTACCTGAGCGGGATTATCAATGAAGAGGACCTTTCCAAACATTTGCTTTCAAGAAAGAATGTTGAGGAAATCCTGAAATCGGATCATTATGCCCTGACAACACTTCGAGCGGGCATAATCGTTGGCTCTGGCAGCGCTTCCTTTGAAATTATCAGAGATTTGATTGAAAAATTACCCGTGATGATCGCTCCGCGCTGGCTGCATACACAATGTCAGCCCATAGCGATCCGGAATGTCATTGATTTCCTCACCGGGACATTGCTTTTGGAAGAAACCTATGGCAAAAGCTTTGACATTGGCGGCCCTGATGTGCTGACTTACAAGCAAATGCTGCTCATCTTCGCCAAGGTTCGCGGGCTTAAACGACGTATTCTGGTTGTGCCCGTGATGACGCCAAAACTGTCTTCTTACTGGCTGTATTTTGTTACATCCACTTCCTACGCGCTCGCCACGAATCTTGTTCACAGCATGAAAGTGAAAGTGGTTTGCAGGCCCAATGATCTGGCGCAAAGGCTTGGCATTAAACTCATTGGTTATGAACAAGCCATCAGCATGGCTTTTGATAAAATAGAACAGAACCAGGTTTTGTCAAGCTGGACGGGCGCACAAACCAGTGCCGCACTTTCCAAAGGGATTTCCAGCTACATGCAAGTGCCCACCAACGGTTGTTTTATTGATAAAAGAGAATTGAAAGTTGATGATCCGGAATATGTTTTGAAAAGGATTTGGTCTATTGGAGGCAAAACAGGCTGGTATTATGGGACTTGGCTCTGGGAAATTCGGGGATTTCTGGACAAGGTTACGGGCGGCGTTGGGCTGCGTCGAGGAAGACGGCATCCGGAGCAAATTTATCCCGGCGATCCGCTGGATTTCTGGCGCGTGCTCCTTGCGAGCAAGGAAGAAAAGAGACTTTTGCTGTATGCGGAGATGAAACTTCCGGGCGAAGCATGGCTGGAATTTTGTCTGGATGAAAATAATATTTTGCGTCAAACAGCCACATTCCGGCCATTGGGACTGCTTGGCCGGCTTTATTGGTATTCCGTGCTGCCTTTTCATGCATTCATTTTCAAAGGAATGATCACCAACATAGCGGGTAAAGTGTGACCCTGCGTTACTTTCTACTTCGATGATCTCTAAACCCAAATCAATCGAAGAATGAAACACATTACCATTACAATTTCACTGCTTTTGATGGCAATGGCGGGCTTTGCACAAACTGGCAAGGTCATGGACAACCTGTCCGTCCCAAGTAAGCTGCTCAAATCTGAAAGAAAATACGCCATTTATTTACCACCCGATTATGCAACTTCGGAGCGAAGTTATCCTGTGCTTTATCTGTTGCACGGCGCCGGCGACGATCATACGGGGTGGGTGCAATTTGGCGAAGTGCTCAACATTACTGACAAAGCCATTCGTGAAGGAACAGCAACCCCAATGATCATTGTCATGCCCGATGCCGACACAGGTAGGAGGGGATATTTTAATGATGTCAAAGGCGACTGGAACTATGAAGATTTCTTTTTCCAGGAATTAATGCCGCATGTTGAAAAGAAATTCAGAATTAAGGCGCAGAAAAAATTCAGGGCCGTTGCCGGACTTTCCATGGGAGGCGGCGGCACATTCATGTACGCGCTGCACCACCCCGAGCTGTTTTCGTCAGCTTGTCCGTTAAGCGCATCTGCCGGTCCGATCACAGTTGAAGATGCCAAGAAAAATCTGATTAGAAACAATCCGGAAATACAGGATTCTGTGGTTACCAACTATTACAACCGCCACAGCGCGCTCGCTTTGATCAACAACATCAAGGACGATCAGAAAAAAGCCATTCGCTGGTATATTGATTGCGGTGATGATGATTTTCTGTACGAAGGCAACAGTCTGGTTCACATTGCGATGAAAAAGAAAGAGATCCCGCACGAATATCGCGTGCGAGAAGGTGCGCACAATTGGACTTACTGGCGCGAATCGCTACCAAAAGTGCTTGAATTCGTTTCACAGGCATTTCACCAATATTAATTATATGTCAATTTCATCTTTGCCAGGCATTAAGCTGTTTGATCTCACTGGAAAAGTCGCGGTCATCACGGGTGGTTCCAAGGGGCTCGGTCTGGCTATGGCGGCCGGACTGGCTTCGGCAGGAGCGGATATCGTGCTCGTCAACCGCAATGCAGCGGACGGCGAAAGCAGTGCAACGGAACTTGCAGCGGCTTTCGGAACTACGGTCAAGTCGTTTGCAGCGGACATTACCAGCCTGGAACAAACGGAGGCAATGGTCGAATTTGTGACCAACGCTTTTGGTAAAGTTGATATTTTGATCAACAGCGCCGGGATAAACATTCGCGGTCCTATCGACGAGCTTCCCCCTGCGGATTTTAATAAGGTTATGGAAGTGAATGTCAATGGCACGTGGCTTGCGTCACGTGCGGTTACGCCAATGATGAAGCGGCAGAAAAGCGGGAAGATCATCAATCTTGCGAGCACGCTAGGCCTCGTCGGGCTTGCCAACAGGACGCCTTATACAGCGAGCAAGGGAGCCGTGGTACAGATGACGCGTGCGCTTGCTATGGAGCTGGCACCTTTCGGTATAAACGTCAATGCCATTTGCCCCGGTCCATTCCTCACAGAAATGAACATTCCCATCAAAGACAGCGATGAAGCGCGAAACATCATCATAGGCGCAACAGCATTACAGCGCTGGGCCAACCTGCAAGAAATTCAGGGCGCCGCCATCTTCCTGGCCAGCGAAGCAGCCAGTTACATGGTAGGTTCCATACTTACTGTTGACGGCGGGTGGACGGCGCATTGAATCATTGAATGAGCGGTCGCGCTGCGATGAATGATTGAATGATTGAATGAGTGTTCGCCACTGCGATGGATGAGCGGTCGCCGTTGCGATGAATGAAGTGTAATGTCTTAATGATTGGCTTTGAATCTGCTGATTAGGTCTTTGTAGGAAATTAGCGCAGTCATAAATGCGCCAATTACAAGATAAATACGGTCAATGTTGCTGTCAATAACAGTTTCTGAATTTAAAGCCAACATTACAATGCGGACTGCTGCATTGAGTCCGCCGACGTCCAGCATGACGAGAATGGCTTCTTTTTCAGTCACATTGTTGAGGCCGCTCCTTTTGCTGATCACTGCAACATATGTAATAGCGCCAACGAGCGCTGTGATTATTGGGATCGCCAACGCATTAAAATACTTGTCCATTTAAAATGGGGGAGGTGTGTGTAATATCAAAAAAGGTAATGCGCTATTGTACGGATTTGTTTTTTAGCGCATTTTCTTTTTTGTCGTAATAAAATCCGGCTATGGCGCCAACGATGACGCCGATTAGTGCGCCAACCGGCCCGCCAATAACTCCAAGTAGGAGGCCACTTGCAATCCCTCCGTTCAAGGGCGTATTGAGCGACTGTGTTTCGTTTGCTTCATTTTTCATTTCAATCAAGTTTAATATGTGTGTAATCACAATAAATCTTCCTGCAAAAATAAATCCATTCTCAATGTAACCCTATCAGCGCTGCTTATAACTTGTATAAATATTTTTTTAATAAACATAATAAAATCAATTAACCGGTAGTTATGTTATTCTCGGGGCAGTTTTAGAATTGTCTTTTTGCATGGCGGCAATGTCGTCGCCGATGGCTTGGTTAAGTGTTGTTCGATTTAGTGAAGGAACCATCAAAATCAGTATTCGCAAATTCATGGAATCAGAAATCTTTAAGTGTCGGCAGGACACGGTTAATGACTATACGTGAAGTAACCTTTGGTTATTTTCGAAGAAAACATTGTCAGAAAGCAGGAAAGCTTGTTTATGTGAATAATATCATATCTTTTTGTACTGCCCATGATCAGAATCGAACTTCTTAAACGGATAATTATGTAGCGGCGAAAGTGTCAGTTTGCTACAATTCCTCAAAATTTTTTAACATGATAATCACAGCTAAAAATATGCATTGTAACGAATAGGACATTACAATTTTTTTATTGAAATAATTGTGTAAAAAAGACACAGCAATTTTACGAACCCTAACGATGCCTGAGAGCGCTCAGCGAATAAAGATTTTACCATTAACTATTTTTTTAACTATCTACAATCTATACTCTATTTATGGGGATTTCTAAACCTGAAAAAGGCCGGGGCCTAAGCCGGTACTTTTTTTCCCTTTTACTGACGTTCACTGTCACGGCCGCTACATTTGCTCAGGATGTTACGGTAAAGGGAAAAGTCAATGATGAGCAGTCACAGGGTCTGCCTGGTGTAAGTGTTGTGGTGAAAGGGACGTCTACCGGAACGGTCACGGACCTGGAAGGTAACTACACCGTAAATGCCTCCGCAACAAGCACTTTGGTTTTCTCTTTTATTGGTTACATTACCCAGGAAATTGCACTGGGAAACAAAACGAGCCTTGATGTTAAGTTGCTTGCCGACACTAAAGCTTTGGATGAAGTTGTGGTTGTGGGTTATGGAACAGCAAAAAAAGCAACATTAACAGGTTCAGTTACAGCGGTTAAAGGTGGCGAGTTGGCAAAAGCGCCTGCGACCAACCTTTCCAACACATTAAGCGGTCGTCTGCCGGGTGTATCTGCGGTACAAGGCAGTGGTGAGCCGGGTTATGATGGATCTGCCATCCGTATCCGTGGAACTAACTCGCTGGGTAACAGCAACGCACTTATCGTTGTGGATGGTGTTCCCAACCGTAGCGGTGGTTTGGACCGTTTGAATCCTGCTGACATTGAAAGCGTTTCTGTCTTGAAAGATGCGGCGGCTGCGATCTATGGTTCACGCGCTGGTAACGGGGTTATCTTGATCACAACAAAAAGAGGTAAAACCGGAAAACCACAGTTGTCATATGACTTCAACATGGGTATGGGACAACCAACGCGTACGCCAACGATGTCAAATGCTGCTGAATATGCCACGATCCGTAACGAATTGCAGATCTATGACAACCTTCCAGTCGGACAATGGGATGGTGCTTTGCAAGGTTTTAACACGAACGGAGCTTATACCAGAACAGACAACGGCAATGTGTTAAACGCAGTTTTTACACCGGATGACATTACAAAATTCAAGGATGGATCTGATCCGTTGATTCACCCAAATACAGACTGGTATGGCAGCGTGATCCGTAAATGGTCACCGCAGCAACGTCACAACTTGCAGCTTACAGGTGGTAGCGAGAACATTAAATATCTTGCTTCGCTCGGTCACATCAACCAGGAAGGTAACTATGTGAACTCTGCAACGGGCTACAAGCAATATGATATGCGTATCAACCTTGATACAAAAATCAACAAATATGTAAGTGCAAACCTGGGCTTGACGCTTCGTGAAGAGTTCCGTCGTTTCCCAAATGGTGGCGGCGCGGGTGACATCTTCCGTATGTTAATGCGCGGAAAACCAACTGAAATCGCGATCTGGCCAGACGGAAGACCTGGACCTGATATCGAGAATGGTCAAAACCCTGCTGTTATTACAACAAACACAACGGGTTATAATCATGACAAACGCGACTACGTTCAAACAAACGGCGCTATTGAAATCCTTATTCCTGGTGTTAAAGGCTTGAAAGTAAATGCAATGGCTGCGATTGACAAACAATTGCGTCGTCAGAAATCTTTCCAGAAACCTTGGACGCTTTATTTCTGGGATAAGAAAACCTTCGAAGCAGACGGAACTTCTCCATTGCTGACAGGAACGGTTCGCTCGACATTCAGCGATCCACGCTTGACGGAAAGTGCTTCCCAGGAACTTTCGATCCAGTTGACCGGCCAGGTTTCATATGAGAAGAGCATCAACTCGCACAACTTCAATGTAATGGCTGGTATTCAGCGTGAAAAAGTTGACGCAGATGGATTCTTTGCATATCGCCGCTATTTCATTTCACCGGTGGTTGACCAACTTTTTGCAGGTGGAACAGCGGAACAAAACATTGACAACTTCGATCTTTTCCGTCGTGCACGTTTGAGCTATTTTGGTCGTGCCGGATATAACTACAAAGAAAAATACCTTGCAGAGTTCTTGTGGCGTGTGGATGGTTCTTACGTATTTCCAAAAGATGGCCGTTTCGGGTTTTTCCCAGGGGTTTCTGCGGGATGGCGTGTTTCGGAAGAAGATTTCTGGAAGAACAATGTCACTTTCGTGAACAACGTGAAAATCCGCGGTTCATGGGGACAAATGGGTGCTGAGCCATATTTCATCGGAACAGAAAACCTTGCTGAATATCAGTATTTGTCAACAATGGGCTTTGGTTCTTACGTAATCAACGATCAGGTTGCGAAGACTTTGCTTGAAACACGCGTTGCCAACAAAGACTTCACTTGGGAGGTTGCCAACAATATGAACTTCGGTATCGAAGGAACATTGTTCCGTGACAGAATTGCTTTCGAATTTGACTATTTTGTCAACAACCGTTCCAACATTCTGATCCCGAAAGCAGGTTCAACGCCTTCAAGCGCGGGTATTGATGGAAAACTTCCTCCTCAAAACCTTGGTAAACTGCAAAACAAAGGATGGGAATTCAAAGTGAGCTACGATGGAAGCTCGGATGATTTCACTTACTCGGTTAGCTTGAATGGTGGTTATGCCAAAAACAAGATCAAATTCTGGGATGAAACACCGGGAGCGCCTTCTTACCAGCGCACAACAGGAATGCCTTATAACTCATTCCTTGCTTACCAATATGATGGCGTGTTCAAGGATCAGGCAGAAGTTGATGCCAACCCATTGGATTACAGCGGAATCACAGGTTCTATCCGTCCGGGTGACATGAAATTCCAGGATTTGAACGGTGATGGCAAAATCACAGCTGACGACAAAAGGAGATCTGAGAAAACAAACCGTCCACAATTCACTGGCGGTGCGTCGATCAACCTTGGTTACAAAGCATTTGACTTGTCAATCCTGTTCCAGGGAACGTTAGGAGGGTTGCAATACATCGGACAAACTGAATCTGGTGACATTGGTAACTATCTGAAATATGCTTACGATCACCGTTGGACGATCGATAATCCAAGTTCAACAGAGCCAAGATTGGCTAACAGAAATAACACATATTACACCAATTTTGACAATGCCGGTGCCAACACTTACTTCCTGAGAAGCAACAATTATCTGCGTCTTAAGAACATCGAGCTAGGCTATAACCTGCCTTCTGAAATCGGAAGCAAAATTGGTTTGGGTAATTTGAGGGTGTATGTTAATGGACTTAACCTGTTCACAATCGACAAGATCAAAATCTGGGATCCAGAAGCAACTAGCACAAACGGACAATACTATCCGCAGTCGCGAGTACTTAATGCAGGTGTACGTGTAACTTTTTAAGAATTAGAAATGAAACTGAATTATAAACATTGGATATTTTTTGCAGCATTGGGCTCAATCGGGCTGGTGTCTTGCGACACGGAATTTCTGGACGTAACTCCTCCTACTGAAATTCCGGCAGAAGAAGTTTGGAAAGACGGCGCATTAGCCGAAGGATTTGTAACGGGAATTTACGCTGGTCTTCAGCAAGGTGGTTTAGGTGAGCAAATGCTCGCTTCCCTGACTGATGAAGCTGTTTTTACCCATACAGGCCGAAACATTAATACGGTGAATGAAGGAAGTTTGAGTCCTTCGAACCTGGGCTGGGTGGATGACACCTACGGCTGGGGACCAATGTATACGCGTATCCGCGCTGCAAACATTGCCATTACAAACTTGCAGACTGCAACATTCGCGGATGAATCACTGAAAGCGCGGTTGATGGGAGAAGCTTACTTTTTGCGTGGCTACTACTATCACCAACTGGTTCGGTATTACGGTTCTGCTCCGATCATCACAAAGGTTTATAACCTGAATGAAGACTATTCAGTACCACGTAACACATTCGAAGAATGCGTAAACCGCATCGTTACTGACCTAGATAGTTCTGCTTTGTTACTAAAAGGCAAAACACTTCCAAAAGGCCGGGCAAGTGAAGTTGCGGCGTTGGGTTTGAAATCAAGGGTTTTGTTATACGCTGCCAGCGATTTGCATGATATGCCTACTGCAAAAGCAAAGTCAACTGTGCTTGCTGCTTATCCTAACCCTGAATTTCTTGGTTATCTTACGGGAGATAGAAAAGCGCGGTGGACGGCTGCACAACTTGCTGCAAAAGCTGCATTGGATGCAACAGATGGTGGTTACAAACTTAATCTGACTGCTCCGGTAACGGCTGCACAGGGAAGAATCAACTACATTTCAATTGCAATGGGCGGCGCCAGCGGTGATAAAACACTTGACGCCTCTGCTGCAAACGAAATCCTTTTCGGCCGTTATTTTACACCAAGCCTTAGCGAAGGTGCGCGTCAGACCGGTTTGAACAA
This sequence comes from Dyadobacter sp. CY326, assembly GCF_021390515.1. Taxonomy (GTDB): domain Bacteria; phylum Bacteroidota; class Bacteroidia; order Cytophagales; family Spirosomataceae; genus Dyadobacter. The sequence continues at coordinate 244,202 of NZ_JAJUXI010000005.1, read as the reverse complement.
CGGTCCAAACGGTTATCACAACTGGGCTGGAAACACGCCGATCGGAACATTGGTTGATGATTACGAATTGATGGACGGAACGCCTTTCAGCTGGACAAACCCAGTGCACAAAGCTGCTCCTTACAAAAACCGCGATCCACGTTTCTACGCAACAATCATGTATGACGGCGCAGATTGGAAACCACGTCCTTCGGATGCGAAAGATCCTGCAAACCAGATCCAGACAGGCGCTTATGACCTTTTGGATGACAAAGGTGCTTTGATCAACCGCAAAGGATTGGATACCCGCAGCAGCTCAATTGAAGACTGGAATGGTAGCCGCACAGGTTATTACATGCGTAAATTCATTGATCCAAACCCTGCATTGTATGACAATACAGATCGCCAGAATATTCCATGGCCGTTTTTACGTACAACTGAGGTCGCGTTCAACTACATTGAAGCGAGTATTGAATTGGGTCAGGAAGCGCTTGCCTTGACTTGGTTGAATAGAATCCGTTTCCGTTCTGGTATGCCTGCATTGAAAGTGACTGGCACTGCTTTGAAAGAAGCATACCGTCATGAAAAACGCATTGAAATGGCTTACGAAGAGCAGCGTTACCATGATGCACGTCGCTGGATGGTTGCTCCAACTACGCTTGGTCGCCCGTTGCAGTACATTACGGTAATTGGCAAATTTAAGCCGGGTAAGACAATGAAAGAGCCGTATCACTATGATACAACGGTTTACGATTATACTTACACGCCGGTGATAGAAAAATCGCATGAGAACCGCACATGGAACGACAAAATGTATTTCCGTCCGTTTGGCCGCGATGAGATCAACCGTAATGCGAAGTTGGTCCAGAATCCAGGTTACGACAAGTAATATTTTTGATTTTGCAGAAGCAGCCACGCCCCAAAGGTGTGGCTGCTCTTTGTTTGTGGCAGGCATACTTTTGGCCATGATAGCATTGGAACCAACGCAGGTTTCGATTTTGCCTCAAATAGATGAAAAGCAAGCAAATAATTCTCGAAATGGGAATCGTGGTTGTCTCCGTTTTGTACGGTCTGGGCAACGTCGTTTCCGCGGACCGAACCGAGTCAAAAAAACGACCGGAACCGGAAACTCAGGCGACTCGTGTTATCATCGAAAAACGTGTTCAGGTCAGACCGGAGGATTTGCCTGAGCAGGTGAGAAAAACATTGAATGACAAGTCTTACGCAGGCTGGACGATTCAAGACGCTTACCTGGTCACCGCCGATGATGGATCGCAATATTTTGAACTAGTCGTTCGCAAAACGGATGAGCAGTCCCGGATGAAAATCGACAAAAATGGGCAGGTTCTTAATTAGCTTTAAGTGTCGTTTTGAAGACAAATCCCCCAAAACGTGGATCTGGCTCGACACAACCGCAATGTCGGAATTTTAGCAAAACGCTGATTTTTAGGTGATTATAGCTTTTGGCATAATCCTGTTTATAACTGTTTCAAATGTGCAAGTGCACAGAAACGGTATAAACAAGTTTCCAAAAAAACTTCATTATGAGAAAGCTAATAGTATCGGCAGTAGCCATGACACTGATTTCTTTCGCTTCTGTTCAGGCCAATGCTCAAACAACTGAGGCAGCACAAACAGAAACAAAGCAGGAGACAACCACAAAAACTACGACAACTTCCAAAGAAGAGAAAGTGGCGGTAAAGCCGGAAGATCTTCCGGAAGGAATTAAGAAGACGATTAAGGGAGAAGAGTTTTCTGGCTGGACAGTAAAAAAAGCATTTTTAATAACTGAGGGCAGCAACGAATATTACGAATTACAAGTAGCCAAAGGCAGTGAAAGTGCCAGGGTGAAATTGGATAAAGACGGAAAGAATGTAGGGTAACAATTAGTTGATAATTTTTGTGAGAAACAGCCGGGAACTTCCCGGCTGTTTTTTTTATGCCTTTGCATTATTCATATTGACCGTTGAATAAACTGATTTCAGCTAATTGAACCCTCGTCTGTTTATTTGCCAAATCTGCATTTACACAAAAATCAATATCAGCAATGGCAAATTTGAAAACAGTGCTCGACCAATGGTCAGTAAAGGATTTGGAAGATAATTCAGCAATTAATGTGCTCGTGGAGGCATGCACGGAGCTCGGAAACAGTGGTGTTCCCGGAATTCAGGTCGTGAGTATGGGGCAAATCATAACTTACGAGCCAAATATCGTCGAGCAATGGGCTTATAAAGCAGGAAAGCAAAATCAGGAAGAATATTTTCTGGAAGACAAATCCTGGACTTTTCATGAAGATCAATACATTAAGCATTATCTCGTGCTCGGAAGTCCGCTGAAAGCCCGCATCACCGTTAAGACACGCAGCTCAAAGCCTATTACAAAAGAATACGAACTGCCATTCGAAGTTTAAATTTTTTGAATATACGTTCCAACCTTTTTCTCGCTGACAGTTTCTTTTAGTTGTATTTAAAAAGCAATATTTAGCATGAAAAAGACAATTTTATTCGCACTAATCTGGGTAGCCGCAATCGCGTGCGAGCAGAAAGAAGATGCAACACCACAAGCAGATCTGAAAGTAACGAGCGTTCCTTACCGGCAGCTGACCACCATCGAAACTTCCGGCGCCGACCTGAAAGTGGATCTGCGCGAAGTAAATGACAGCCGTTGTCCAAAAGATGTGGTCTGCATCCAAATGGGAAGCGCCAAAATCAAGCTGACCGTTTCCGACGGAGTGAACCAGGCAGAGGTGAATGTTGAGTATAAAGGCGATAAAAAGGCGGATTCTCAGGAATTCATATTAAGCGGACAAAAATATGCATTGAGCGTAAGTGAAGTGCTACCTTACCCGATCAGCACGCAAACGCCTAACATTGAAGATTATAAAGTAAGCGTTACGATCGAAAAGTTGAAATAGGTTAAGTTTGGGTATGAGGGTTCTGGAAAGGAGTCTGACTTGATAGTCGGGCTCCTTTTTTGCGTTACGGGCATAGTTTTATGATTCTTGTTTAAATTAGCATCACAAACCTAAATTCTGCCTGATAAGCATGGAACAGCAATTTTCCCGGCGTGAAATCGTCAAAAGTATTGGATTTACAAGCTGTGCAATGCTGCTGGATCCGTTAACATCACTTTCACAAACTAACCAGAAAATCATGTTGCAACGCGCTATTCCTGCAAGCGGCGAGAAACTTCCGGTCATCGGACTTGGATCGTGGCAACAGTTTGATGTCGGTCCGGGAGCGGCGGAGCGCGCGCAGCTGAAAGAGGTTTTGGGTAAAATGGAAGAACTCGGCGGCAAGCTGGTCGATGCTTCTCCAATGTACGGCCGAGCTGAACAAGTGATCGGTGACCTCTCTGGCGAGTTGAAAAACAATGACAAATTCTTTTTCGCAACAAAAGTCTGGACGACGGGCAAGCAGCAGGGAATCGATCAAATGAATGATTCCTTAAAAAAAATGGGTCGCAAGAAAATGGACTTAATGCAAATCCATAATCTGCAAGACTGGGAAACGCATTTGAAAACGCTCAAAGACTGGAAGTCACAGGGAAAAGTGCGCTACATTGGCATCACGCATTACACGGATTCTGCACATGCGCGTCTGGAACAGATCGTTAAATCCCGGGAAGTTGATTTCGTGCAGTTAAACTATTCGATCCGGTCCAGAAATGCAGAAAAAAGTTTACTAAACGCCGCCAAAGACAATGGTGTAGCAGTCATTATTAATGAACCTTTCGAACAAGGCGCATTGTTTCGAGCGGTGAAAGGGAAGGAGCTTCCGGCCTGGGCAGCAGATTATGACATTCAAAGCTGGGCACAGTATTTCTTAAAATTCATTGTTAGCAATGATGCTGTAACATGCGCGATTCCAGGCACTTCGGACGTCAAACATTTGATAGACAACCTCGGGGCTGGCTTAGGGAGAATGCCGGACGCAGCCGGAAGGAAAAAGATGATTGCGCATCTTGAAACGGTTTAGCATTTCAATGTGCAATGCCTACGCGAAGCGCCCTTAATCCCGTAACTCCTTGTAAATCTTCAACTTCAAACTGCTCAACATCCGTTTCCAGCAGCTTTGCCGACTGCAAAGTGGCAATGTAACCCTTATATTCCTGCACTTCGGCTTCATTTGAATAGACAATCGTGACTTTACCGGCCTTGGTTATTCGCTCGTTCGTATGCTTGATGCAGGCTTTGTCAATGCGTTTCTTCACAATTTCGAACCGGGCATTATAGCTGCCATCCACATCGAAGCGCTTTTCGTCCATGCGAAAACGGATGGAAATCGCTTCATGATAAACCAATATCAGCGTCGTCACGTCCAGTGGATAAGGAAGTGCATTCATTTTGTGATGATGGGCGATTTCCATTTTGCACAAAACTTCAAGCTGCCAGAACCGCAAGGCATGCAAATGCTCCATATAAAATGGCAAAAAAGGCGAAATAGAAGCGCCAATGTACAAATTATGCTCTACGCCATCCGTTTTGAAACGCTCATAATAATGCGGAAAAACGAGTTGCGCTTCCTTCTGGCTTTCGTCGATAATGTTGGATAACGAGTTGTTTATGATGGCAATGGTGCGTTCATATTTGCGCCGTTCATCATGAAAACTCCCTGATAATGTGTTTGTTTCTTCAAAATACTGACTGATTCCCGGCAATAACAGCGGATCTGTCACTTGCCTGAAATGGCTGTGAATGTCGCTGTCCAGAAAAGCCCTGATGTGCTGCTCTGTTGTGGCTATGATCGGCACGTGCAATTCACCCAGATAATCGCGCAGTTCTTGTTTTGCGGTTTCAAAAGACTTGGTCGAGTCGAGGCGTTCAATTGCTTCCAGTAATTGGAGCGCTGCACGAACCTGCCGTTGTAAATCCGCTGTTGCACTCGTATTTCTGGCATCAGAAGAGCCTTTAATGTCAATTTGCCCATACATGGGAAAAACGTTTTCGAAAACGATCTCTTTTAAAGCATAGGTCGCACCAGCTTGTTGATAATGGATAAGTTGCTCAGCTTCTGTCTCAAATTTCCAATAAACGCTCGGATGCAATGTGGTAAACTTTTCCTGAATTACGGCACGGATCTGGTTTTGAACCTGGGCCACAAGCCTTTCGACCGTGTCCGTCAAAAACGGCATGACGACGTCCAGTTTGTTGGCATTAATGCTGTTGAGTTTCTTAGTGTCTGGCGAAACAACTTCAAGAACACCCAAGAGCACATCGTTTTTGACAACCGGCGCGACGATGAAGCTCTTAAAACCTTGCTCATCAAAATGACGAACGAAATGACTGTCCGGGAATTTGTTCAAAAACTCAACTGTGTCCGAAACCGCGAAATAATTTCGTTCATCGATCAAACAATTGTAAGAATAGGAGCATAGCAACTCAGAAGCAGTCACTTCCCGACCTTTTGGCAATATATAACTGTTCATTTCCCGGCCGAACTCCGCGATTTGAAACTTCTTTTGTGCCGCATTATAAAGTGTAAACCCAACGTGAATATCCTCGATTTGGTAAATCGATTGAAAAATAGACTCCACACTTTCGCGGAAATCATCCGCATTCAGACCGAGTAATTTTTCTTTAAACGTGGACACCGCATTTTCAACTGTCGCATCAAAAAGTGTCATAATTGAAAAGCCGGTGAGCATCCAGCTTTCAGGAGGAAATTTCTCTTTCCAGAGTTCCAGGTTGTTATAGTTGTCAATCAGAAGGTCCAAATCGGCCTGAGTGATTGGCAATGCGCGCTCAGAGGGCGTAATGTCCATGGAATCACCGTTGTACATTATACGATAATGCCGCGTAATGCCCTTGGCCGTTGGAATGTCATAAAACAGAGGCCTACCGAAATCCAGTCGCGTTCCATAATAGGAGTTCAGGATCATGCAGCAACTGAAAATGTAAAATTCGGCGTCATTAAAATCGCGGATATTGATCTCAAACTCAGCACCGGCAGCGTCCAGAATATTTCTCAGCCGCTGCGTGTGGTTAAAAATGATCCCGGTGTAAGGAATGTTAACCGCCTTAATTTCATTCAATGTCAACGCAGCAGGGAAATAATCGGCGAAAAGTCGCTTCAACAGCGGCGCATTGTTGCGAATTTGTGACGAATCAGTGATCCCCGTCCGGAATTCAGGAAACGGCGCAATGTCTGCCAGCAGCGCTTTTGCTCGCACATGATCGGAATGTGAAGGATCGGCCGCCCGGGCTTCAAACTCATCGATTAATTTAGCAAAGCTCAGCTGGATCTTGAAAGGGCTTTCAAAAAGGGAAAGTAATTGCATATGCCGTTTATCTTCCCCTAAAAATAGCTATTTCATCTTAAACTGCTGTCTGGTTTGTGTCATCTTCTGCAATTTGAAGCACTTTGTCCATCGTAATAGGCAAGTTACGGACCCGAACGCCTGTGGCATGGAAAACGGCATTTGCAATGGCTCCCGCGACACCAATGATCCCAATTTCACCCACACCTTTGACGCCCAGCGGATTTACAATGGCATCTTTTTCTTCCACAAAAATCACCTCAATGTCATTAATGTCCTTATTGACAGGCACATGATATTCAGACAAGTTGTGGTTCATGAAGCGGCCCAACTGATGGTCCATTTTTGTGTCTTCTTCCAAAGCCTTGCTGATTCCCCAAACAACTCCACCCAGGATCTGGCTTCGGGCGGTTTTCGGATTCAGGATTCTTCCAGCCGCAACGGCACACACCACCCGCGTAACCCGCACAGTCCCAAGGTCCTCATCCACTTTCACTTCCGCAAAAACTGCTGCATGCGAATTGAATGTGTATTTCATCTTATTGAACATATTGGGGCCGCTTGTTGCCGTTTCTTCAATGTTGTTCACACCAGCAAGCCGCAATAAGTCTTGGATCGAAATGGTTTTGGAAGGGTCGTTGTGGCTTGTAATGTAACCCGCATCTATTAAAAGATTTGTCTTATCAAAGCCATAAAGCGGTGAGTTTTTCGTCTTAACCGCGAGTTTTTGCAGTTTCTTCTTCACTTTCTCACACACACTTTTGACAGCCGCGCCAATGGAAGCAGCCGTCCACGACCCGCCTTCAAGCGGGGCGAGTGGCAATGCTGTATCACCCAGTTTGAAGGTTACATCGTCTATTTTCACCCCGAGACTTTCGGCTGCAATCTGCGTCATAATGGTGTAAGTGCCCGTTCCAATGTCCGAAGTTCCGCTGCTCACAACAAGCTTACCGTCAAGGGACAAAAACGCTCTTGCCCGCGCCGGCGCTTGAAATGCATCCCAGGCAGCAGTGGCCACACCCCAGCCAATGAGCTGATTGCCTTCACGCATGGACCGCGGTTCATTGCTTCTGGCTGTCCAGCCAAATTTCTCTGCGCCTTCCCGGTAACACGCAATTAACTCCTTGCTGGAAAACGGTTTGCCTTCCTTTTGATCTTCGTCAGCATAGTTTTTAAGTCTGAAAATCAACGGGTCCATTTTCAATTCATAAGCCAGCTCATCCATTGCACTTTCTATTGCATGAGCGCCTGTGACCGCGCCCGGCGCGCGCATATCGAGCGGGGTGAACATGTCCAGGTCCACGAGCTCGTATTTCAGTTTCACATTGTCGCAATGATACATTGTTCCGGACCAGTTGACGATGATTTCTGTATAGTTTTCAAACATCGATGTTTCCGCGAAAGCCTCATGCTTAATGGATTCCAGAGAGCCATCTTCCGTTGCGCTGAGTTCGAGCTGCTGAAAAGTTACCGGACGGTGTCCAAACGAAAACATCTGTTGCCTCGTCAACCCAACCTTAACTGGTCTTTTCAATTCCAATGCGGCCAGCACAGCCATAAATAATTGATATTGAGGCCTTAATCCCGAACCAAATGCGCCACCGACAAAAGGTGAAATCACGCGCACGTCTTTATAAGCAAGTCCGAAAACGTTTCCAATGTAAAACTGGCAGTTGGAAACGCCCTGCGTTTTGTCATAAACGGTCAATTTCTCATTTTCCCAAATTGCCGTCGTTGAAAACAATTCCAACGGATTATGATGCTCGGCGCTGTGCTTGTAAGAAGCTGAAATTTTGTGATCAGCAGCTTCAAAAGCCTCATCCGCATTGCCCCGTGACTTGGGTTGCACATAACCCAATTTGCCCAGCGGCGCTTTGTGCGAGCGATGCAAATTTTTAATTAAGTCCGTTGTATGTGGATGCACTTTATATGCAACTTTGACCAGCGTCGCAGCATAACGGGCCAATTCAAATGTGTCCGCAACCACCAACGCCACCGGCTGCATGCTGTAACGGATCCTGTTGTCATGCAAAGGGCGGAATGGCGCGCCCGACGGAGCATCCATATCCTTATATTTGATATTAAACCAGGGCAATCCAGAGACATTTTCATGCGTAAAAACGTGCAAAACACCCGGCAACGCCAGTGCTTCCGTAGTGTCAATGCTGGCAATTTTGCCTTTTGTGATGCCGCTGGATACGACGTAACCATAAGCCATGCCGTCGACTTTAAAATCGGCCGAATACTCCGCAGTGCCCGTTACTTTCGCCTGTCCATCCACGCGGCTGATGGGCTTTCCTATATATTCCGTTTTCATAAATTTCCTCCCGATTTAAGCGCCTCATTCAATGCGCGGACAATGGCACGTTTGGCCAATTCAATTTTAAAAGTGTTGGCGCCATAGCCGATCGCTCCTTCCAGCAACGACTCCGCGATTGCGTGGAAATTTTCCGAAGAAGCTAGTTTGCCCAAATAACCCGCTTCCAATGCCGCATTGCGCCAGGGTTTGTGCGCAACGCCGCCCAGCGCAACACGAATGTCTTTGATTGTATTGCCTTCCAGCTCCAATGCGGCAGCAACCGACACGAGCGCAAAGGCATAGGACTGCCTGTCGCGCACTTTCAGGTAAAATATGTTTTTGGTAAAATTGCTTGGCGGAAGGTCAATGGAAGTAACCAGTTCGCCTTCTTTTATATTCGTGTCAAGATGCGGGGTTGTGCCCGGCAATCTGTGAAAATCTGCAAATTCTACAACTCTGTCGCCCTGAATTCCCGTCACATTCACTCTCGCGTCCAATGCGGCAAGCGCCACGCACATGTCGGACGGATGCGTCGCGATGCAACTTGAACTCGTTCCCAAAATGGCGTGAATGCGGTTAATCCCGTTTATAGCGGAACAGCCCGAGCCAGGCTCACGCTTGTTGCAAGGCGTTGCCGTGTCGTAAAAATAATAACAGCGCGTTCTTTGAAACAGGTTTCCCCCATTGGTTGCCATATTACGCAGCTGTGGGGAAGCGCCCGCCAGAATCGCTTGGGAGAGGAGCGGATATCGCTGTTCGACTAATGCATTCCAAGCTGTGTCGGCATTGGTGGCCAGCGCCCCAAGTCGCAAACCGCCTTCTGCTGTTTCAGTAATTGATGCAAGATCCAGCCGGTTAATGTCCGTCAAATGCGCGGGCTGCATGATATTTTCCTTCATCAAGTCAAGCAAATTAGTGCCTCCTGCGATGAATCTGGCGTGTCGGTGCTGGTGGAGGTCCGTTACAGCTTCTGCAACGTCATTGACCCGGTTGTATGAAAAACTATTCATGCCATTTTTGATAAAACTTCCATAATCGCCGCATTGATATTGTTGTAAGCGCCGCACCGGCAAATGTTTCCGCTCATCAATTCTTGAACATCTTCCAGTGAGTCAGCCCGGCCTTCATTGATCATTCCCACTGCTGAGCAGATCTGCCCTGGCGTGCAGTAACCGCATTGAAAAGCGTCATGTTCGATAAATGCATCTTGCAGCGGATGGTTGCGTTCACCGTCCGCAATGCCCTCAATGGTCGTAATCTCCTCGCCATCTTTCATCACCGCCAAGGTCATACAGGAGTTGATTCGTTTTCCGTTAATCAACACCGTGCAGGCGCCGCATTGACCTTGATCACAGCCTTTTTTTGTTCCTGTCAGTCCTGCATATTCCCTGATCGCATCGAGCAGACTCACCCAGGGTTGCAGTTGGAAATTATAAGTTTGGCCATTGATCACAAGCGTGACCGGCTGGTATGCTGGCAATGCTCTTCTTTCTTCCGCGATCTGCTCGAAGACAGCTGTATCGTTTTTCATACTTTCAATGGTGAATAGTTGTTGGTCCCGGATCGCATGAAGATTGCATTGCAACCGCTGGGGCAATGATATAAAAAATTATTCCTGTCCAAAACGTGTGCTTTTGGCCAAATGTGGGATTTTTTGAGGCTTTCCGCGATCGATAATGTGTTTATTTTTGAAAGGAAAAAGCAAATGTGGATCAGGGTAGTAATGCTTTTGGAAGTCTTTTGAGATAAATTGCCTGCAACGGATCCCGTTATTTATGTTCAATACAAAAGACGAAAATATATCCCGCCGCGATTTCATTAGCCGCACGGGCGTAATCGCAATGGGCAGTGCGCTCGTTCCTGACCTCGCAAGCGCTTCTTTACACGCTCTTGAACCCATGAAAAAAATCCGCATTAAAAATGTCGATTCAAACTTTGAAAGAGAGCCTTTGAATCCTTACCGATTCAAAGGAAGCGCCATTACGGACAGCTGGCAGGCAATCGCAATGCTTGAATCGGATGCTGGGCATAAAAAGGTGGGCATAGGAACGCAGGGTGTGCTTTGGTCGGATTCAAAGGTTTTTGCTGGACATTCGGAAAGTGCAGGCAATGCAGTAATGTACGCGATGAGCGAGCGGGTGTTGCAAATGATCAAAGGAACTTCATTCTCCAATCCGGTTCAGTTACTGGACGATATGCTGCCCGAAGTGCTTGCTTATGGCAAAAAGATCACTGGGAATCCCGATCTGCGTAAAACCTTCGCGCTCAATGCATTGGTCTGCGTTGATAATGCAGCCTGGCTCTTGTACGCAAAAGAAAACAACATTGATCAATTTGATAAACTGATCCCTGCGGCTTACCAGCCGGGATTGTCTTACAAGCATCAGAAAGTAGCGAGCATCCCTTCATTTAGCGTCGGAACATCGGCCGAGCGCATCAAGCAAGCGGCTGATGAAGGTTATTTTATCATGAAATTAAAGACCGGATCTGCCGGGACGCAGCAGGAAATGATCGAAAAAGATATCGCATTTCTAACAGCAGTTCATAAGGCGATCGGACATTACGAAACCTCATACACGCAGCACGGCAAAATTCCGTATTACTTTGATGTAAATGGCCGCTACGAGAAAAAGGAAACGCTGCTGCGCTTCTTGGATCACGCCAGGAAAATTGGCGCTTTTGATCAGATCGCCGTCATAGAAGAGCCGTTCGAAGAAAGCAATGAAACCTTCGTGGGCGACTTGGGCGTGCGCATTGCGGCCGACGAAAGTGCACACACGGTTGAGGACGCGGCACACCGCATTGAGCTGGGTTACAGCGCCATTGCCGTCAAAGCAATTGCTAAAACCCTCAGTATGACCATGAAAATCACGCAGCTGGCCTACGAAAAAAAGGTGCCCTGCTTTTGTGCAGACCTGACCGTAAATCCGATTCTTGTCGATTGGAATAAAAATGTAGCCGCGCGGTTGCAGCCATTTCCCGGCATGAGCGTTGGCTTACAGGAAACCAACGGACACCAATATTATAAAAATTGGGAAAAGCTGATGACCTATCATCCCCGAAAAGACGGCTCATGGGTGCGCACGCAGCTAGGCGTTTACCTGACCGACGAGTCTTTTTACGCGGAAAGCGGCGGCATATTAACGCCTTCCGCACATTACGACGACTTTTTCAAAACCGAACATTAATTATACAAATCAAAGCATAAAAAGCTGCTGATCAGTGCATTCCTTTTTGGTCAGTTTCAAAATCCGGCTTCCTAGTTTGTAAGTAAGGCCTTGTTTTGCTTCCGAAAAAGACGCCTCTGAGGCGGAATAAGCGACGAGCTTATGGGCCATTTCATCGTAAATGTATTTGCGGCGAACTGCTTGCTGGACATTTGCCGACTCAACCCGCGCAGAATGGTTGCTGGAAGCGATTTTTGGTTGATTTCCGCGCACATAAGCAGCGGCAAGGGCGCCCGCAAAGAATGCGGAGCCGAGGAAAATGATGGAACGTTTCATGGTTATGGCTAACGATTGCGTAAAACTTGTTTTACTCAATGACAAATTTGACCCATAAACCGTTGAAACAAGCAAGCAATTGTTTAATGTGTTCAATTCGTTATCCGGAATGTCGATTCGCGCTTTTGAATCGTATTCTACGCTAACCGATCTTGGCTAGAAAAGCCTTGATATTGTCCCGGAAACCCCTCGTCCATTTGATTTTATCACCGGTCGAAAGGTGGACGATATATTCGCCGTTGAAATAGTTTTCCAGCTCCGAAATGTAGTTCAGATTTACAATGCTGGAACGGCTCGTGCGGATCATCAGGGATGGATCAAGCCTGCTTTCCAAACTGCCGAGGCTTTCGTAAATGGTGTAAATTTTTTGGCGCGTATGCAATGAAATGTAGTTGCCATCCGCCGTGAAATGTGTAATGTCATCCAGTTTCACCAAATACATCCGACCCGCCTCCTTCACCAGGATTCTTTGCAGAAAATTTCCGTCTTTTTTTTCGATTTGTTCCCTTAGCAGGCTGTTAACCAGCTCTTCCACGCGTGGTTGGGCTTTTTGGCTGAGGCGTTCTTTGACCCTTCCCAATGATTGGTGAAAACGGATCTCATCAAATGGTTTCAACAAATAATCCACCGCATTCACTTCAAAGGCACGCAACGCATATTGGTCAAAGGCAGTCGTGAAAACTACAAAAGGCTGATGGTGCGGCCAGATTTCTTTCAACACGTCAAAGCCGTTGAGCTCGGGCATTTGAATGTCGAGAAAAATAATGTCCGGTCTGTGTTGCAGCACCTTAACGACGGCTTCGGAACCATTCGCAGCTTCATCCACCTCCTCGATTGTCCGGTCGTCTTTCAGGAATGTGCGGATGACGTCGCGCGCCAGAATTTCATCGTCTATGATCAGACAACAGTGCTTCATTTGGTGATTTTGTTTTTGGGTTGCCCGTTAATGTGAAGTGTAACAATGGTGCCGCCTTCGGCTGGTTGATCAAAAATAAGCTTTGCTTTTTCGCCGTAAGCTTGTTCAAGCCTCAAAACGGTGTTTTCCAGCCCCATTCCCATGCCATTCGACTGCTTTTGCGCTGATTGGCCCCGATTCCGTTGTCGGCAATTTCAATTTTCAGTCCATCCGTTCCCATACAAGTCGTTATGCTGATCAGTGCATTGGTTGTAAGATCTGAAATGCCGTGCGTCACAGAATTTTCGACCAATGGCTGCAAAATAAGTTGCGGCAGCGGGCAAAGTTCGGAGGCAGGATCAATGTTGTATTGCACTTTCAGGCGATCCTGAAACCGGATCTGCTGAATGTCCAGATATTGGCGCGTAAGTTTCAATTCTTCCTGCAAAGGAATAAAATCCGCTTTCTGGTTGACCAGCACAGCACGCAAAAGATCGCTCAATGTAGTGATCATTTGCGTCGCTTTGCGAATGTCGTTCTTGATCATCAGGCTCACCACAGCGTGTAGCGTGTTGAACAGAAAGTGCGGATTAAGCTGCATTTTCAATGATTGCAACTGCGCATTGGCCAATTGTCCGCGGAGCTGCTCATTTTTGAGTTCCGTCTCAAAATGCTGTTGCTTCAGTTCCTGATACATATAGATGTACGAAACCTTGTTGAAGCCGACCACGAGCAACATATATTGCCCAAAGCTGCTTGTGTAAGCCATGAAAAACGAAAAAATGTATTTTTCAAGCGGCACGGCCTGGCCTATGGCCATAAACATCAGTGGGTTGGTTATATAGTAATGAAAAGTGTTAACCAGAATGTTCAGAAATGTAACGATGAGTAAATGATAAAAAACCGGCAACATTAACCCTTCCTTTCTTAGTCTGAAAGTGATAGGAATTTTGAGGGAAGCATACAAGATCAATGGCGTGGTCGACCACCAAAAAAGTCCGTCCAGCAGCCAGATAAAAACCTCATGCATGCCCATCGACGATCCCTGCCGGAGGAGCCAGAGCATTGTAAGCTGCCAAAAGGTGATTACGGCAAAAATGCTCCAATATCCAAATGAATAACGCCAGAACTCACTGACCGAAAGCGGAAGTTTTGATTGATCCAGAAGTCGCCGAACAAAGGCCATATCAGGCTTTTTTAGCTTTAAATTTAATTTTTATTGATAAAAGCAAAACTAACCCATCCCCTCATCTTTTCCCCAGCACATTATGCGAAGCGTTTTTATTTTTATGTGAAGTGAAGTGGGTGGCTAGGTAGAAATAAAAAAAAGTGCGTCAACTTGTAACGTATTTTCTGTTGAGTCGTCTATGTCTTTGAAATGGATTTACAAGCCTTTAACCAACGCATTCTTCCTGTGCAAGGCCGCCTGTTCCGACTGGCGCAAATGTTTCTTCGTAACCGCGAGGAAGCGGAAGATGCCATTCAGGATGTGTTTCTCAGACTTTGGACCAACCGGCAACAGCTGGAAAGTTATCAGAGCATAGAGGCATTGGCTGTGCAAATGACAAAGAATGTATGTTTGGACAGGCTCAAATCGCATCACAAACAGAAAATGCAACATGATGCCGATGTGACCAGCGTGCAGGCCGCTGAACTTTCGCCTCACCGTCAGCTCGAAAACAGTGACGACCACGCGCTCATTCATCGTCTCATCGACGAACTGCCTGAGCAGCATAAGCTCGTGATGCATTTGCGTGATGTAGAAGAATATTCAATTGAGGAGATCGAGCAGATTACGGGGCTGAGCAATGCGAACATTCGCACAATCTTGTCCAGAGCGCGGCAAAAGCTTCGTGAACGTTATTTAAAAGCAAGCAACTATGAGTCAGGATATTGAGATATTATTGGAAAAATATTACGATGGTGAAACGTCCGTGGAAGAGGAGCGGGAGCTGAAAAATTTTTTCCAAAACGCGCATGTTCCGGAGCATTTGAAAAGCCATGCGGCGCAGTTCAATTATTTTACCGAAACACGCAATGAACATCCTTCATTACTTTTTAGCAGTCAGCTTGCGGCGCAGCTGGACCCGCCTCAGCAAACTCCGGTGCGGAAAATCACAAGCTGGATTGTCCGCATTGCGGCAGGGCTTGCATTGTTAATCGTCGGATTTACAGGTGGCTGGTTGATGCAGAGGAAGTTTGTGGGAAATCCGAATGTGGCTTCATCCGGAGCGGAAGCTTCGGCAAATGAGATGAAGAAAGTGCTTGCATTTGAACAAATGAATGTGACCTCAGCCAGTGAGCGGATCTTGGCGGTCAATCAAAGCTATGATATGGCCCAGGTTGACACGGATATCACCCAGTTGCTGATTAATACGCTGAATTTTGATCCGAATGTGAATGTTCGTCTTGCCGCTTGTCAGGCGTTGCTGCACTTTCAGAGTGAACCCGGCATAAGCGAGGCGCTTATTCAATCGCTGGCGATCCAGTCCGATCCTAATGTGCAGATTTCGCTCATTGAATCGCTCGTTTCAATCAAGGAAAAACGTGCCGAAGCGCAATTTATGCAAATCGCCAACAACCGAGATGTCCTCGATGTGGTCCGGCTCAAAGCCGAAGAAGGCATCACGCGCTTGCGTGCAGATGCCTGATTAACAGAATTTTATCCATTATTTATATTTATTACCATGAAAACAATACGCTTAATTGGTGCGGGATTGCTATGCCTTGCACTTTCTGCAAATGCACAGGAATACAAAACAAAATTGCCTGCTGGTGCAGGGAAAGTGACTTTTGAAATGGGCGCTGGCGATGTCAAAATTGAAGGCCATGGCGGTGACGATGTGATTATAACCGCATCCTCCGGTTATGAAGGCCCGCCAGAACGGGCAAAAGGATTGAAACCGATTTATTACGCGGCTGTTGACAACTCGGGCATTGGACTAGCAGTGACACCGGAAGCGGGCGGGCTGAAAATTGAGAAGGCAACCCGCAAATCGGTGAAATACACGGTGAAGCTTCCAAAAAGGGCATCGATCCTTTACACGCAAACCAACTGGCAGGGCGGCTCGGCAGTGAGCATCAGCAATGTGGACGGCGATCTGGAAGTGCGCACCAACAATGCGGACATCGATCTGAACAATGTGACCGGGCCGGTGGTTGCAAACACAACGAGCGGCGAAATCAAAGCACTTTTTTCAAATCTTAACCAGCAAAAACCGACGGCGATTTCTTCGATAAGCGGTGTCGTGGACGTGTCGCTTCCGGCAGTTGTGAAGTCAAACCTGAAACTGCGCTCGATCAACGGAGAAATGTTCACCGACTTTGACCTCGGCATCAAAAGCACCAAGGACGGAATGTCAAAAGTGGGCGGTGGAAGCAACATTGAAGGGACCATCAATGGGGGAGGGGTTGAAATGAATCTGCATACAATTAGCGGAAACATTTACATCCGCAAGCAAAAATAATCTTCACATTTAGCATTATTAGCCATGAAAAACATTGTCCTGACCTTCATTTTCGCATTGAGTTGCTACGCAACATTTGCGCAGAAAATCATCCAGAAAAACCTTCCTTACACTGCGGGTAAGACGGTCAACTTAAACCTGAAATTCGCAGACAGCATTCGCGTGCGCTATTGGGATAAGCCGGAAGTTTCGGTGAAGATTACGGTTACCATTAACCAGGGCAGACTCAATGACGCGCTTACGGTGACTGAAAAAACAACCGGCGAGGAAGTGGCGCTCAGCACCGATTATGATAAAGAATTGATCAGAGCGGGTCAAGCGGAAGACTGCCCGGAAAGCAAAAGCTCATGGAGCAGCGATGATGGGAAAAACCGGATTTACGTTTGCAGCGAAATCAATTACCAGGTTTTCATGCCGAAAAATGCGCAATTAAATTTGGAAACCATCAATGGCAACATTGACATTCAGGGAGCGGTCACAACCGTTCATGCCAAAACCATCAGCGGATATGTGGACATGAGCTGGCCCAAAGGAAAGGGCGCAAATGTGGCCATGAAGACAATTACCGGTGAAGTCTACTCCGATCTGGACATTGTATTCAAGGATAAAAAACAGAAAAATCCGATCGTCGGCTATCTGCTGGAAGGAACATTCAAAGGCGGAGGTCCGGAAGTAAGACTGGAATCCATCAGCAACGACGTTTATTTACGCAGCAAGGAATAATCTAATTTTCAGGAAAAAGCGGAAAACCCGAAAAAGGGCAGGATTGCTTCAAATCTTGCCCCCATCGAGGCGTTGTTACACCCCAACCAAACAGCCCGATCACCCCAAAAACACAACTTCATTAAAATGAATAAATTATACTTGCAACCAGTTAGCAGGGAATCAATTGCCGTTGACTGGACAAAAAGTTTTTTTATTCATTTCACTAAAACACATGAAGACACAGAGTAAGTATTTGGAAGAAATTAACAGGTTGCTAGCAGATTATTTGAAAGAAATTGAACAATCAGATTTAAAGCCATTGTCGGCACAGGTTTACCAGGTTCAGTCTAAAAACTTCGTTAGGTGGATCAATGGTGAGTTCACACCAGGCCAGGTCAAAAAATCTAAAAAACAATCGCAGGACAAATTGCAAGGTTAAGCAACATTCAACCATATTTACTCTCCGTTCCTCTTCAAATTCTCAGGCGTTCATGAATGCCACATTGCCAGTCCAGTTACCAGAGTCCCCTTAAACACGAAACACCTTCACGGCAGGACCGGAAGGTGTAATATATACTCAACGTTTATAACGTATTTCATACGTTCATGCTTTGATGACCCTTCCACTCGCCTGCACAACCACCACACAAAGAAGGATATACAAACATACAATCAAAAGTTAAAATTAGATGTAGCGGCGTGTCAAATAAATTGTAGCAATTTCTCTACAAAATTTACGATCATTTTTAGATACTTTTGTTCTTTTCGTTTTCCCTTCCCAAAAAATAATTGCTGATATTGAAGGTTTTTAAGTAAACCAAGATATGACGCTGTATAGAATAGTTTGGATTAAATTGATTGGGAATTAGCAAAACGTGACGCACATTAGTATTAAATGAGATCCATTCTTGATTGGCCGGTAAGGAAACAATTAGCTGAGGAAACGAATGTCCTCAATATTGCACGCATTAAAGTCTTAACATACTCGCTTCATCTCCGGCTCGTAACCACAACCATATTGCTCGCGCTTTACATTGCCGAAGGGCACACCTTTCAAATCAGGCGCGTTGCCTGTCTGCTCGGGATAATCGGTCTTTATTATCTGGTGTTATATCTCGGGCTCAATTGGAAAAAGGCCATCCACATTGCCATTCTGGTCTTTGAGGGCATTATTCTGACGAATCTTTTCTTGTTCGAACACGGCTTTCACCTAGTTACACTGCAATATGTTGTGATTGTCAGCATGTATGCTTTCTACGGCTTAGGCAACCGCTGGGGGACATTTTACTCCGCGCTTGGCGTGGCGCCGTTTATTATTTTTATGTTTATCGAAAACCAGTTCGGGATCGACATTCCATGGGGACCACGAGAGGCAGAAAAAGTGACGGTTTTCATTCAGCTGCTTCACAATTTCGCCTTCTTTTTTATTATCAATTACTTCTTTTTCGATTCTTTTTACAAGACAATCAATGCGCTGGATGCCCGCACCATTGAACTGACGGACAGTCTGACGTTTCTTGAAGATTCGCAGAACAGGCTGCAAACTGAATATTCGCACCAAAAATTGCTGCTGGCAAGCATCTCGCATGACATTAAAAGTCCGCTCCGGTTTTTGATGGCCACAACCGGGCGGCTTGCCAAAAGTCATCCCGATTTGCCAACTGTGCGCGCGATCAGCCAGTCGAGTTACCGGTTGTATCATTTTATGAAAAACTTGCTGGAATACACGCAATTTCGCTATCGGAACATTCGCGTAACATTTGTGTATCTGGATGTCTATGAGCTTATTGAACAAAAATTTGCCATTTTTTCGGGTGAAGCGGAGAACAGCAGCAACACTTTTATCAACAGCATTGAACCGGGCGTAATCCTGAAAAATAACCTCCAATTGCTTAGCATTATCCTGCATAATTTGATTGATAATGCCAACAAAGTGACGCATCACGGCACCATCGAAGTTGCACATATAGACCACCGTGAAAAACTACATTTGACGGTGAAAGACACGGGGCCCGGAATGAGTCCTGCGCTTATTAAATGGATCAATAGCGATGAAAAAGTGCCCAGTCCCGAGCTCGACCCCGACAGTTTTGGCATGGGGCTCGTAATTGTAAAGGAAGCCAGTGCTTTAATTCAGGCAACGTTGTTTGCGGAGCCGAATGGGGCACAAGGCGCGTGCGTTCACATCATTTTTCAGAAATAAATGTTGTAGTGAAAGTTCTACGTATATTCGGTTCATAAGATACATTTGAGGAAAAGAGAAAAGCGATTTGATGAAAACAATTTTACTGGTTGAAGACCATTCTATTGTGAGAATGGGTGTAAGGTTGCTGATAGAAGATTTTATGCCATCGGTAACCATTGTGGAGGCTGGCACTTTCGCCGACACACTCGATATACTGCATTCCAGACACTTTAATCTCGTGATTCTGGATATTAAAATCCCTGGTGGTGAGGCCTTTAACATGATAACCAAGATTAGGGCAATTCAGGATTCGGTCAGGATCTTGGTGTTTTCTTCGCAGGAAGAGGAGCTTTATGCATTGCATTATGTGAAAGCGGGTGCGAATGGATTTTTGGCGAAAGATGCCAGCAACGAGGATCTGGAGCGAGCCGTGAACTGCGTTTTAAACGGAGGCACTTACATTAGCAACGTGGTTCAGGCGCAACTCGTCAACAACACGATCCTGGAACGCGAGACGCGCGAAAGTCCGCTTGAAATCCTTTCTAAAAGAGAACTGGAAATCATGGATATGCTGCTAACCGGCAAGTGGACCAAAGACATTGCCATTGATCTTAACATCAAGGAAAGCACCGTAAGCACTTACAAAGCAAGGATTTACGAGAAATTGCAGGTGACCAATGTGCTTGAATTGTTCAAGAAGGTAGAGATTTATAAAAAAGACACAGACGAGTTTTCTCAGGCCAATTCTTAGCGAATCGCATCATTCGTGCTTCAAGGGAAGATGAACCGTAAATGTAGCCCCGCTGCCATATTGCGATTCGGCGCTAATGTTTCCTTTGTGACCCTCGGCAATTTTCTTGCACAAGCTCAGCCCTATGCCGGTGCCTTTGTATTCGGCCTGTCCGTGCAATCTTTGAAACAGCTGAAATATTTTTTCTTTGTTTTCAGCCTTAAAACCGATGCCGTTATCCTGAAAAACCAGTTTTAACATGGGCTTAGGAGTCGAACTTTGCAGCGCTTTTGCATTGGTTGTGTAAACGATCTGCGACTTGATCTCGATCACGGGAGACGCTGAGCAGAATTTCAGTGAATTTCCAATCAAATTGGCAAATAACTGATTCATTTGCAATGGAATAGCTTCAATGATAGGAAGTGGATCGCAATGGACGACGGCGTTCTTTTCGTTGATCGCCAGTTCAAAATCCATCATTACTTTCTCAAAAATCAGGTTCAGATCAACCGGCTTAAAGAGCGCTTCGCTGCTGCTTAACCTGCTGTAAGACAGCACATCATTGATGAGTTCGGTCATTCGGCTGGCAGAAGATTCTATTTTTTCAAAATAAACCAGACTCTTTTCGGGATCAATGTTTTCTCTCAACATGGACGAAAATGTCCTGATTTTCCTGAGCGGTTCCTGCAAGTCATGGGAAGCGACATAAGCAAACTGATCAAGCTGGGCAACGGTTTGTCTCAGCTCTCTCGTCCGCTCCTTCACATTCCGCTCCAATTCCTGCGCAAACATTTTCTGGCTGTGAATGTCTGTAAGCGTTCCAACCCATTGCATAATTTGTCCGTTTTCTCCTTTAAGCGCCGTTGCGCGCGACAAATGCCAGCGGTAAGCACCATCGCTCGCCCGTTTTATCAAAAAATTGGAATCATAATCGCAACCCGTGGTGATGGATTCGTGCCAGCGTTGCTTAACAACGTCGAGCATGTCGGGATGCACCATTGTCGTCCAGCCGAGGCCAAGTGCAATCTCCGGATTGAGTCCGGTGTAATTGTAAAACTGTCGATTATAATAGGTCAGATATCCGTGTGGATCGGCAATGTAGGACATGTGCGGCATGTTCTCCAATATCAGTTTTAGATTGGCGTCGCTCTCATCACTGATCCGCTTCGAGTTCACCTGATCCGTAATGTCAAATGCCGCGATCATAACGCCGGTTACAATGCCCTCCGAATTCTGCTGTGCCTCATAAATCAGTTTGAGATACGTAATTTTGGGATTGCCGCCTTTGTAATTGACCAGCTTCATTTCCTCGGTAACGCGTCGCTTACCCGTGTTAAACACATAATTTAAAATTTCCTCAACGCCCTGTTCCTTCATTTGCGGCAAGACCTGGGCAAATGGTTTATGTAAAATTTCCTCCTGCGTTCTGCCTAATATGCTCAGCGCCATTGGGTTCATCAGCTCGACAACGTGCAACGGCCCTTTCAAAACGCCAATGGCAACCGGCGCCTGTTCGAAGAGATTACTGAGTTGTTTTTCAATATGGGATCTGGTCTTCACCAGTTTGATCTGTGCTTTTACGCGAGCGCGGAGCTCTTTTTCCGAAAACGGCTTTACAATATAATCGTCCGCACCAGCCTCAAATCCTTCGATTTTGGCCTCCTCACCCGCGTTGGCAGTGAGCAGAATAACCGGAATGTGCGCACTGTAAGGATCTTTTTTGATTTCTTTCAGCAACTGTAACCCGTCCATTTCTGGCATGGTCACGTCACTTACAACAAGCGCCGGCAATGTTTCGCGTAATTTTTCAAGCGCCATAATGCCGTTGATTGCCGTCACCACTTCGTAATCACGAGTCAGCATTAATTCAATGTATCTGAGCGTATCCGCATGATCATCAACGACCAATATTCTGGTCCGCTCCAGGTGCACTAAGCTCGTAATATCTGATGAAATGTTATTCATAACCTGATTGCGATCCATGGCAAATCTCCTCTATTTTAAGTTTCTGGAAAAAAAGAAGGCAGTAACCGAACGCGATTTTGGGGGAATTGGTCAAATATTGTGCCTAGCGTTGACATCTGCTGGAATTAGTCTAGTCCGATTTTAAGAACAGGCGGAATGCAGATCAATGCAGCCAAAGCTTAGTAATGTTATGTAAGCCAATGGATATCCGCTTTAAATTGACAAATCTGCACAATCCTATCGATTGTTAATTTAAGTTAAAAGCTTGATTTTGAGCAGGTCAGTTAACGTTTTTTAAGAGTCTGGCGAAGTCTCTTTTTTGGCCGTTTCAATAGCTTTGGAACTCGAAAAAACGCAACTTAACATGACACTTTTCAAAAAATGGAACAACATTACTGGCTGGGCAGTCTTTTTTATCGCTTTTCTTACTTACGTGGTGACGATGGAGCGAACTGCCAGTTTCTGGGATTGCGGCGAGTTTATTGCAGCTGCATTTAAGTTACAGGTGCCCCATCCGCCCGGGGCGCCTTTTTTTCTGCTCGTAGGAAGACTTTTTTCCCTGCTAGCGCTCGGCGACGTCACGCGCGTTGCTTATTGGGTTAATATGGTTTCGGTGCTGAGCAGCGCTTTTACGGTGCTTTTTCTGTTCTGGACCATCACAATTCTTGCTAAAAAGTTGCTTGGAAAAGCCGAAGGAGCACTTTCCAGGTCAGAAACGGTCCTGATTTTTTGCGCTGCGTCCATTGGCGCATTGGCTTATGCATGGTCAGATTCGTTCTGGTTCTCAGCCGCCGAAGCGGAGGTTTACGGCATGTCATCATTCTTTACAGCAATCGTAATCTGGGCCGTGTTTAGATGGGAGCAGACAAGCGACCCGGCAACGGCAAACCGCTGGCTGATCCTGATCGCCTATCTCGTCGGCATTTCCATCGGGGTGCATTTGCTTAACCTGGTCACCATTCCCGCACTGGCGTTGGTTTATTATTTCAAAAAATATCCCAAACCGACGATTTTAGGACGCATTGTCGCATTTGGCTGCGGCCTGTTCATTTTAGCAATCATCAATTCAGGGATCATTCCCGGCTTGCCCGATCTGGCAGGAAAGGTTGAGATATTTTTTGTCAATTCGCTGGGGCTCCCTTATCATTCCGGAATCATTTTTTTCGTGGTGTTTTTTCTTGGAGCGCTGGGGTGGGCAATCCGGCATGCGCATCGGAAAGCGCAGGTTTTACTCAACACCGGCCTGCTTTCGCTTGCTTTTGTTCTTATTGGTTATGCCTCTTACATGATGGTTTTGGTGCGGTCGGAGTACAATCCGCCTATCAATGAAAATAATCCAAGTGATGTGCTGCGCTTCGTCTCCTACCTTAAAAGAGAGCAGTATGAAAGCCGCCCGTTGTTGTACGGCCCGTCTTTTACTTCCAAACCGATCAGCCAAAAACGCGGTGCGCCCATTTACCGCAAGCAGGATGGAAAATACGTAATCATCGATTACCGGCCCATTTACGAATATGAACCCGGCAGTAAGATGCTGTTTCCGAGAATGTATAGCGCGCAGCCCGGCCATCCGCAGCTTTACCAGCAAATGACGGGTCTGGCAGAAGGCGAAAAGCCGACCATGCGACACAATCTTTCTTACATGTTTTCGCACCAGATTGGTCACATGTATTGGCGTTATTTCCTTTGGAATTTTGTGGGTCGGGAGAGTGATCAGGAAGGTGCGGGCACATTGCTGCCATGGCATGCAGCCGGCAGTTTTCCTTCTTCCATTGCAAGCAATCGCGGTCACAACAACTTTTTCATGCTGCCTTTCCTCCTCGGCATTGCCGGACTTATGTGGATGTATGGCAAGCGCCGCGACGATCTGCTGGTGCTTGGTCTGCTGTTTATATTGACAGGCGTGGGGCTTGTCATTTATCTCAATCCGCCACCTACCGAACCGCGTGAGCGCGATTACATTTATGTCGGCTCGTTTTATGTTTTTTGCATTTGGATCGGTTTTGGGGTCTTGGCGGTTGCCGCATTTTTACAAAAGGCCATTTTTAATGCCAGGGTGCGGACAGGTGTGGCCGTGGCTGCGAGTATATCGGTTCCACTTATATTATTGGCAAAAGGCTGGGATAATCACGACCGGCGCAACCGTTTTCATTCCGTTGATTTTGCCAGAAACTTGCTCAATTCCTGCGCCCCGAATGCCATTCTTTTCACAGGTGGCGACAATGACACATTCCCGTTGTGGTATTTGCAGGAAGTGGAAGGCGTGCGGACGGATGTTCGTGTTTGCGTGCAGACCTTTCTGGGGATTGACTGGTATATCGAACAGCTGAAACGAAAGATCAACAAGTCGGAAGCATTGCCGCTCTCGCTGGATATGGCCAATTATGCGACGGGGAAAAACGAATATGTGCCGTTTTATGAAATTGCTGCGGTGAAGAATGGCATTAACCTCAAAGAATATCTCGAACTGATCAAACAAAACAACAAGGCCATTCAGGTTCCGCTCACCAGTGGTGATATGACCTCAATTCTGCCTTCATCCACGCTGTTTCTGCCGGTGGATTCGCAGAAAGTAAAGTCCATGCACATTGTGAAAAATGAGCTCGTTCCGATGCTGGGTGACTCGATGAGCTGGAACATTGGCACAAAAGACCTTTACAAAAGTGACCTTGTGATCCTGGATATCATTGCGAGCAACAATTGGGAAAGGCCGGTTTATTTTTCTTCGACAATGGGCGCAACGCACAATCTCGGATTGCAGGAATACTTGCAGCTCGAAGGTTATACTTATCGGCTCCTGCCTGTGCGCGTGCAGGGCGCTTCGGATGGTTACGTCAATTCAGAAATCATGTATGACAACATGATGAAAAAAATGCAATGGCGCTCGATGAATGATCCCAATGTTTACTATGACGACACTTATCGCGGATCGCCGGTCGCCACTGCGCGTATTTCATTCCTGCGACTGGCAGGACAGCTGATTGCGGAAAATGACTTGAAAAAAGCAAAGGAAGTGGTCAACAAAGCCATGACCGTTATGCCGGACGACACGATCCCGTATGATCAGTTTTCGGTTGGTTTTGTGGGAATGTTGTTCGATGTCGGGGAAAACAAAAAAGCGCTGGATTCAGCCCGGATCATGGCATTGCGGTCCGACGAAAATCTTACCTGGATCAAGGAAAAAGGCGGGATCAGAAACCGGGACGTCAATGTAGACCTTTACACGCTGCAAACGATTGTGCAGGAATGCAGGCGTGCAAAACAAGATGCAGCGGCGCAGCAATATGAGGCTATTTTCAAGAAACATTTACTCGCATTCAATATGTACGGCGGTAACTAATTCTTCATTTGCCGCAATATATTTTTAATGTTAAAAGGCAACCGCGTGCGTGGAAACTTAGCGAAGGAACATTATATTGCAGTTAGCAAACCAACTCAACGACTCTTAATTCGCTACACATGCTCCTAAAACACGGTCCCTCCGCGCGGTTACTCCTTTTGCTTTTGACCTCTGTTTCAGCATTTAGAACCAATGCACAAAACACACTGGAATTTGTCCAGGATGGCGTCAACAACAGTTATCCGGCCCCTGTTACCAAGGGACCCACGTCCATTCCGCAGACGCTGAGCTTTTTTATAAATAACAATGGAAGCAAGGACGAAGGAATCTATTTTCAAAAACCACAGAAACCGCTCTCGGTCACATTCAGCTTCGACGATCAACCTTATATTACTGTCCCGCAGCACGTTACGGGCATGACGTTTGGGGCGGCGTCGGGAGCAAGTGCAAGTCAGGTGCGGTCGGTTCCGGTGGTGAACAACAATTACTATTTCACAGATTCCACGCACACAATGTTCACGTCGCATCCGAAAGGAGAGGCGGGGAGAGGCGTTAATTTGTATTCCAATGCTGGCTTGCAGGTTTTTTTGTCGGCTAA
Organism: Dyadobacter sp. CY326; assembly: GCF_021390515.1. Lineage (GTDB taxonomy): Bacteria > Bacteroidota > Bacteroidia > Cytophagales > Spirosomataceae > Dyadobacter. The sequence goes on along the minus strand of NZ_JAJUXI010000005.1, from coordinate 218,281 downwards.
GCCATTGCTTGCGTCAAAGGCACCGACTGCGGACACGAGCCGTTATTATTATGGCAAATTAAGGCTGCAATTCAGTCGGCCAGTCAATAATCCGGTGATCTCGCTTATCGGTTTGGGGGCCACGACAAACTTTGCAAACAACCGGCTGGGCTTTGCAACGGAGCTTGAACTGCAATCGCCGGGCAGAACATTGGTGAAACTTTCGGGCAATAAAGAAATGGTGCTGGACGATTCAAAAACCAAGATCCTTCACAACAAATCGACCATAACGGGCAGCTGCGCCAATGGTGCTGCGTGCGGCAGCGTGATGGTTACCGGCTCCGATATTACGAGTCTGATTTTCAGCGTATACTTGCGTCCGGATGGCGGCCGAGGCGTGTGGGGCACCGAAAAGGTCACCAATTCAGGCGATATGTGGCACGTTACAGTGTCACTTCCTGAGCAATAATTTCCACCTGCGACTGCCCTTCTGCTTTGATTTTCGCCCGGTGCGCCTCGCCCCATTCAACGAGCGCGGCCAGCACGCTATCCAGCGTCCGGCTGTATTCTGTGAGCTTGTATTCAACAACAACGGGCACTTGTGTATACACATTCCTGACCACAAACCCGGTCAGTTCCAGCTCTTTTAATTCATTGGACAAAACGCGTGCTGATATGCCAGGAACAATCCTTTGCAGCTCATTGAACCGACTGTTGCCTTCTGACAAGGCCATAATAATCCGTAAACGCCACTTACCGCCAATCACATAAAGCGCGTCGCTGATTGCGCTTAGCTTGCTGTTGCATTCAACTACGGAATGCTTTTCTGATCTGTCTTCCAAGAGTTTCATAGAACATTAACTAACCAAAGGTTTACTACTAACCTTTTATTTATTACTAACTTTTCGTAAGTAAAGTTAATTAATTTTGGCAAAAACAATCAAAATCGGATTCGTTTTGCTTTTGTGCATTTAGGGCAATTTGAAGGCCATGATGAAGCCGGAAGGATTTTCTTTATTTCCGCCAACCGACAATGCAACATACTGCCTGCCTTGATGCTGATAAGTGCAGGCGGTCGCATTAGCAACACCCGGAAGCAGCGTTTGCCAGAGGAGCTTCCCTGTTTTTTTGTCAAAAGCCCGGAGCTTTTTGTCATTTGTTCCGCTGATGAATATCAGGCCTCCTGCGGTGACAATCGGGCCAGCTGAGCCTTCCTGACCGGTTTCCGGCGCGCCTTTCTGCTGCAAACGCGTATTGTTTCCTAACGGAATTTGCCATTCATAATCACCCGTCGTCAGGTTAATTGCATTCAATGTGCCCCAGGGCGGGCGCAGGGCGGGGTTCCCGTCGGGATCGCGAAAGTGTCCGTAGGCAGTCAGGTTCAAATATTTGTCAGCGCCTGCCTGCGTCTGGCCCGTTTCCATTTTGGTTACCAGGCTTGAATTCTGCTCTTTTTCAAACAGATAAGCGACAATTCCTTTTTCTTTTCCTTTCACAACACTGGCGAAGGCAGGCATTTTTCCACCTCCCTTTTTTATTTTGTCCAATGCAGCCTCACGTGTCATTCGGTTTTTAAGGCCGATAAGCGACGGATAATTAGGTTCATCACCGTTTTTATCCTTGCCATGACAGGCCACGCAATATGTTGTGTAAATGTTTTTTCCCTGATCAAAAACGGTTTGGTCCTTTGCTTCTTTTTCCGCGTCCACTTTCTTCATCGACTGGATTTCCGGTGAATCATTGGATTTGACAAAAAGCACCGATGAGCCTGGATCGTAAGCCGCGCCGCCCCACTCAGCGCCACCGCGCGTGCCGGGCAGCATCAATGTCCCTTTCAGATCGGGCGGTGTGAAAAGTCCTTCATAACGCATAGCGCGGAACTTCCTGACAATGGAATCATGCCCGGCTGCGCTGTACGCGGTGAGGTCTTCCTCTGTCATCCATTGGCGGGCGAAGGGTTTCGGTTTTAATGGAAATGGCTGCGTGGGCGACGCATATTCACCGGGAATGTTGGATGCCGGCACTTTGCGCTCTTCGATCGGAAATAACGGCTCGCCCGTTTCTCGACTGAACACGAACACAAATCCATGCTTTGTAATCTGCGCCACGGCATCGACATTTTTCCCATTCCTTTGAACAGTGACCAGATTGGGCGGCGCGGGCAAATCGTAATCCCAAAGATCATGGTGCACGAGCTGGTAATGCCAGATATATTTGCCAGTCGCCGCATCCAAAGCGACCACACTGTTGCCATACAGATTGTTGCCCTTTCGGTCGGCGCCGTAGAAGTCATAACTTGGAGAACCCAGAGCAAGAAACACAATGCCCCTTTTGAGGTCCAGGCTCATGCCCGCCCAATCATTTACGCCGCCAGCATATTTGTAAGCATCTTCTGGCCAGGTTTCATAACCCGGTTCTCCGGGCATTGGAATGGTGTGGAATGTCCAAGCCAGCTTCCCGGACCTGCAATCATAGGCACGAATGTAGCCGGGCTGCGCGCCATACAATTCCGAAACCTCGGCACCCATAATGAGCAGATCTTTATAAACAATGCCCGGACTCGTCGGAATCACTGAAATGGTTTCAGGATCATCCCTTAATCCAACATTCATACTCACCTCGCCGTCTTTGCCAAACGAGCGGATCGGTTTACCGGTTTGCGCATTCAATGCAAAAAGCACATCGCCGCCAGTTACTAAAATCCGTTTATCATTTCCATCTTCCCAATAAGTTACGCCTCGGCTCACCCCGCCGCCTTCCGCACCATTGAAAGGGTCGAAAGACCAGATTTGCTTACCCGTTCCAGCATCGATGGCATACACGAAATGCTTGGCCGAAGTGGCATACATTACGCCATCGACAATGATCGGGTTGCATTCGCTGCTGCCAGGGCGCGCGCCGTCTTTCATGTCCTTGATTGCAAAGGTCCATGCGGGCTGCAACTGGCTTACATTGGTTGTGTTAATTTCGGTGAGGGGAGAGTAGCTGGTGCTTTCAGCGTCGGCTTTGTAAATTGCCCAACTGCGATCGCTATCTGTTGTTTGGTAAGCTGCCAGCGCCGCAAAAGCAGCGAATGCTGGCAGCAGGGCATATTTTCGTTTCAATAAGCGGTGCTTATTGCGTAGCAAGTCAATCATAAAAGGGCTGAATCCGTCTGAAAGCGTGGCCTAGGAAGTCCGTTTTTATTTTACCAAAAACAGACCCTCACAAAAGGGGCTTATTGCTTCATTTTACTATCCTGAATTAACTCGACGCGTTCAACCCTTGTGAATGATTTAGTGACTGCAACAGCTTCCGGCGTTAAAGTCATCGTATTTGTCATGATGCCGCAGCCAATCCATGACACCCACTTCGTTTCTTCCTTTTGGAGTCAAGTCAAGAAAGTTTTGCGCACCAATGAGGACGTCGCCCCCGCGCGCGTAAGTGGAATAAGTGTGGTAAATGTTACCTGCGTCATCTTTGTAAAACACACTGGTTCCAGGCGATTCCGTCCCTTCGTCGTGCTTCGCATATGCATAATTGTAGTAGACCTCACCGCTTTCAACTTGTTTTTCAGTGAAAGACACGAAATAATCGTAATTGAAATCGCCGCCAAACGACGAAACCCATTTGAAGTTCCAGCCCATTCGCTTTTTGAATGGTAACAATTCTTGCAATGGTGCACGCGAAACGACTACAACCGAAACGTCATGATGCGTCAGATGCAAGTTTGCGCCATCGATATGATCTGCCATGAATGAGCATCCGGGACAGCCTTCCTTATCGCCAGGAGCAAACATAAAATGATATATTATTAACTGGCTTTTGCCGTCAAAAAGATCTGCTAACCATTGTTTGCCTTGCTCGCCTTCAAAGATGTAAGATTTGTTAACCTTTACCCAGGGCAGGTTGCGGCGCTGCCTTGCAAGTTCATCATTAAGTCTGGTAAGCTCTTTTTCCTTTTTTAACAGCTCCTTGCGTGATGCGATCCATTCTTCCTGCGTCACAACGCGATGCTTTTCAGCGGTTTCTGTGAGATTTTCAGTTGTCATATCGGTTTGCTTGCTAATGTTACGGGTTCTTGCTGATTACAAACTTCCCCAATTAATTTGTAATTGAAGCTGGGTAAAACTGCATTTTATCGGGGGCATTTGAGACAATAGCATGCTGATGTAAGGTGTGGTTTGAACCTGAATAGTCAGAATACTCGCATTTATTAGCACCAAATTGGGGTTTGGTATGATTCTTGTTCATTCATTTTCATAACGTTATAGTAATGAAGATTATCACTAAAAGTCAATAATCATGAAAACGATAAAACTGAATATTTTCGCATTAGCCATGTTATGCTCAACAGCCGTGTTCGCACAGACGAGCTTGCCTTCTAGCAGTACACCATCAACTGGCGGTTCATCGACAAGCGGTTCAACGACCTCACCTTCGTCAACAACAACGCCGGGAAGCACAACGACACAGCCAAAAACAGTCCCTGGAAGCACAGTGCAGCCATCGACATTGCCAGGATCAACACAACCAGGCAGCACGACACAACCTGGAACAAGCACGTCGTCGCAGTCAACAACCACTGTACCAGGCACATCAACAAGGCCGTCGACAGTTCCCCCAGGAACAGTTCCTGATAGAACAACGCAGCCCGGATCAACAACTACGAATCCAACATCGACAACAACAATCCCGGGAAGCACGACACAGCCTTCATCAGGCTCAGTGCCAAGCGGAAATGTTCCAGCGACCAGCATCCCAAATAATACAACGCAACCAACAACTGTTCCGCAAAGCACAACAGTTCCGTCATCAACGGTTCCTGGCAGTGCAACGACACCTTCATCGTCATCGACAGTTCCAGGAAGCAGCACTTCAAGACCAGCGACTCCTCAGAAATAATCTGAGAAAGCTAATGTCTGTCAACGAACAGCCCGCAATTAGCGGGCTGTTTTTTGTTATATTACGTTGTTGTGATCATTCTGGTACGGGAATTTAACTCGGCTAGAAACAAAACATTTGAGAATATGCCTGATATCACAAACCAAGATCCGTCCGGAAAATTAGAAGCAGGCGTTATACTCGCCGTAACCGGTGCTTCGTCAGAAGACGAGGCAATGCTTGCCGTAGAAAATTATCTGAGAGTCAATAAAAAAGAAGGCTCAGTTGAAATGTCCGTTCTGGAAACAGAGGATGAAGGAAGTTATCATATAAAGTTGGGATGAATGCTGGAAGCTTTTTCCAGCTTCATCTCTTTGAATTCCAATTTCGGGTTGAACCATCGGTCACCTGCAACATTCGCTATGGCGATCACTTGTTCGTTTTCAACGTGCACCAAAACTTTATGACTCTTCAATAAATCTAGATTGTCAACGCCGCAAATCTCCATGCATCGGAACAAAAACCTGCCTATGCAAGGCGCATCGCATGAAGCTCCTCCGTGTAACCCGGAGCGAAAAGTATTGGGACCGCCAAAAGAATAATTAACGCCCTTCAAGTTTAATTCAAGTTCAGCCGTGACGTATTGCTCTTCATGAATAAAAACGTGTAATGCCTTTATTGTGCCGATTTCCATAACAGTCGCGATTTTGATCGGACACGTTTATGTTAAAACTATGCCATATCATCAACTTCGCGTTGGTATTCAGGCTACTAGCGGACATTGTTAACAATTATATCACATTATACGTCTTACACTTGCTTATGGACATTCAGCATGACCGCATCAGGCGTTTGTGCGTAATTGACCTGCTAAATGTGTAGACTTTTTCAACATATGGCATAGCTTGCTCAATTATTTCAAATGATTTTACCGATAAAAAATTCATAGCGTCACTTGGCTAACTGGTTTTGGAATCAATATGCGGTTCTATGATTTTGCCGCAACCAATAAAATAACTTACTTAACCTACCCCGATCACCAGACCCGCTCACTATGAGGATATTTCTGCTCAGTATTTTGCTTTTTATTAGTTGTCTGGTCTGTGCGCAGGAAAATGTTCCTGACACGGACGATGTTGCGCATATTTCCGAAATGGAGCTGAAAACCTTCAAACGGCGTCTGGAATATGGTGACAAAAATGCGAGGGCAAGTGCTTCACAGAATTTTGAGGTAACCTATTATCGGTGCCAGTGGGAAGTTGATCCCAACATTCGCTATATAAAAGGTGTAGTCACTGTTCATTTCGTAATGAAGAGCGCAGGAAACTCACTCACCTTGGATCTTGCTAATGAACTCAATGTGAGCATCGTATCGCAGCATAATGTTCCCGCAACCTTTACCCACAGCAACAATGCACTGAACATTTCATTGCAGGCTCCGATTGCCGCTGGCGTGAAAGACTCTGTTAGCATTAGTTATGAAGGCGTGCCACCAACTGCCTTTGCTACGTTTGTAACCGGAACGCACGGTCCAAATCAAGATCCGGCCCTTTGGACGCTAAGCGAGCCGTATGGCGCCAGAGACTGGTGGCCCTGTAAAAACGGCCTGGACGACAAAGCGGATTCGATTGACGTTTATCTCAAACATCCTGCGAATTACAAAGGCGCATCAAATGGTCTTTTGCAGTCGGAAGTGCCAGTGCCGGATTCGAAAGTTGTAACGCATTGGAAGCATCGTTATCCCATTGCCAGTTATCTCGTTTGCCTGGCGGTGACGAATTATAATGTCCTCAACAATAGCGTTAATATAGGCGGAACGACGGTTCCCATGCAAACTTATTGCTATCCCGAAAGTCAGGCTTCATTTGCAGCAGGTGCCCAGAACGCAATGAATGCAATGGTTCAGTTTAGCAATCTGGTTGGTGATTATCCTTTCAAAAAGGAGAAATACGGGCATGTGCAATTCATGTTTGGCGGCGGAATGGAACATCAAACTTGCTCATTTATGGTCAATATGGGCGAAAATTTAATCGCTCATGAGCTTGCGCATCAGTGGTTTGGCGATAAAATTACTTGCGGAAGCTGGGAGCACATCTGGCTGAATGAAGGATTTGCAACACATTTTGCGAGCATTTACACGGAGAATAAATTTCCCCTTAACACGCTCAATAACAGAACAGCAGGGATAAATCTGGTCACTTCCCAGCCCGGCGGCTCCGTGTGGGTGGACGACATAAGCAACCCAAACCGCATTTTCAGTCAGCGACTGAGTTATTACAAAGGCTCGCACCTGCTTTACATGCTCCGCTGGATTTTGGGTGATGCTGCGTTTTTTACTGCTGTCAAAAACTATTTGCAAGATCCGGCATTGGCATATGGGTTTGCGAAAACCGCTGATCTGAAAAGCCATTTGGAGGCTGTGAGTGGCAAAAATCTTACCTATTTCTTTGATCAATGGTTTACCGGTCAGGGTTATCCCTCTTATCAGGTCGATTGGTTTCCGAAGGGAAATTCGGTTCAGGTGAAGCTGAGTCAAACGACTTCACATGCGTCCGTCGGGTTCTTTCAGCTCCCCATTCCTTTATTATTTAAGAATACAGGAACCGGTCAGCAGAAACTGGTGGTCCTCGATAACACTAGTAACGGACAAATATTTACCGAAAACCTGGGCTTTGTTGCTGACGCTGTCGTTTTTGATCCTGAAAAATGGCTTGTTACCAAAAACAACACGCTTACAAAAGCGTCCGATCCGCTTCCCGTCAAATTTCAATCGTTCTCGGTTGATTGCAATGGCAGTCAGCCACAACTAAACTGGGTCACATCGGAAGAGGTTAATGCCGATCATTTTGAGATTCATAAAAGTCATAATGCGGTTGATTGGACCAATATCGGTTCTGTGGATGCCAGCGGAACCAGCAAACATTTGAACACTTACACGTTCACTGACGAAGCATTAAATGCTGAAAATCAATATTATCGCATTGCCGAGTTTGATTACGACGGCACCGAGCAGCATTCCCGCATTGTCTACGCGCAATGCCAATCTGCGGAAAGTCAAAAACTTGTTATTTCCCCAAATCCCGTTGACGATAAGCTGCATTTCTCACTTGCGCTGGATTTTAAAGAGCCTGTTTCAACACAAATCTTCGACATTCAAGGTCATTATCTGGAAACCATCAGTGCAAGTTCATCAAAAGAAAACCAGATTGACACTGCGCACTTAGCGCCCGGCCTTTACATTTTACAAATCCACGATGTGGGAGGAAAGGTGATCACAAGTGCGAAGTTCTTGAAACGGTAAAACAACATCCTATACATACATGAATACATTGCTGATGAACTTGAAAGCAAGCCTATTTTTCGCGGCGGTTTGCATTTTTGCATTGACTTTTGATGCAGCCGGTCATTGTGTTTCCGCAAAAACGGCATTTATCCCGACCCTGCTGCGCGGCCCTTATCTTCAATCCGCAACATCCCAAAGCATCGTGATCCGATGGCGGACGTCTGAGCCTTCCGACAGTCGTGTCAAATTTGGAAACGCAGCCAATGCATTAACGAACACGGTCGATAACGGCGCGTTGATTACGGATCACGAAGTCAAATTAACAGGATTGCAGCCTGCCACGCGCTATTATTATTCCGTCGGGACTTCCTCGTTGCTTCTACAAGGCAATGCCGACAATTTCTTTGAAACCGCTCCGGCGATCGGTGTAGTTGCAAAGTATCGAATCGGCGTCTTCGGGGATTGCGGGAACAACTCTGCGAATCAGGTTAATGTGAGAAACCAGATGCAAAATTATCTGGGCAAAAATTACATGAACGCCTGGATTTTGCTGGGAGACAACGCTTACAACAGCGGAACGGATGCGGAATATCAGAGCGGTTTCTTTAACATTTATAAGGATAAATTTTTAAAACAAAACCCTTTGTTCCCATGTCCGGGCAACCATGATTATGCCAACAGCCAGGTCCGGCAAAATGATCACGCAGTGCCTTATTACGATATGTTCACAATCCCGAAATCAGGAGAAGCTGGCGGAATCGCCACAGGAACAGAGGCTTATTACTCGTTTGATTATGGCAACATGCATTTTCTTTCACTCGATTCGTATGGCAAAGAAGACAATGCAACCAGGCTCTATGACACACTGGGAAAGCAGGTCAGCTGGATAAAACAAGACCTGGCGGCAAATGCGAATAAGGATTGGGTGGTTGCTTACTGGCATCATCCGCCTTACACAAAGGGCTCGCACGATTCGGATTCCGAGAGTGAGCTGGTCAAGATTCGCGAGAACTTCATCAGGATTTTGGAAAGAAATGGCGTTGACCTGATCCTTTGCGGACATAGTCACGACTATGAAAGATCGAAATTGATGAAAGGGCATTATGGCTTGGAAAGTGCTTTTGATGCAACGGCGAATCATTTGAGCAAATCTTCTGGCAAATATGACGGTTCCGCTGAATCGTGTCCATACATTAAAAAGTCAGTTAAAAATGAGGGGACGGTTTATGTCGTCGCAGGTTCGGCAGGCCAACTGGGCGGAACACAGGCCGGTTATCCGCACAATGCTTTGCCATTCGCCAACGCCTCACAGGGCGGCGCGATGATTTTGGAAGTGGAAGGCAACCGGCTTGATGCCAGGTGGGTAACTTCCACCGGTGCAATTATGGACCAGTTTACGATGGAGAAAGATGTGAGCAAACGGCAAGCCGTTACGGTGCAAAAAGGAAGTTCGGTGACATTAACTGCCTCATATATTGGTGTTTACACTTGGAGCACAGGCGCCTCAACAAGAGCGATCAGTGTCTCACCAATGGTTGACACCGATTACATTGTGCAGGATCAATATGGTTGTGTGAGCGATACATTCAACGTCAAATCCGCCCCCGCGCTTCCTGTAAAACTCGTTTCATTCCATGGACATTGGCAGGAAAATGCGAACGCCGTTTTGGATTGGGAAACCGCTATGGAAGAAAATGCCGATTACTTTTCGGTCGAGCGTTCTTTTTCCGGACAAAATTTTCAGGAAGCGGGCCGAGTCGCGGCTGCGGGCAATGCTGCTCAGACCAGCCAGTATAAGTGGACGGATCAGAGCATTTCTAAAAGCAATATTGATGTTGTTTATTATCGGTTAAAGCAGGTTGATAGGGATGGAACATTCGTTTATTCAAAGATCATTGCATTGACGAATGCGAATGTGACGGACGATGATTTTGTCGAAATCATTCCAAATCCGTCCAATGCGCAGGATATGAAAATCAGGCTTTCGGATGGGAAAGGCGTCCAAAGCGAGTTAATCCTTTCTAATGTTTCAGGCAAGATTTTGAACCGGTCGCAAATGACATTAACAAACATTCCGAACTCATTTTTACCCGCCAGGCTCGCCCCGGGAATCTATTTTCTTAAAGTCAATCTAAACGGAAAGAGCATTGTTAAAAAACTGATGATTCATTGATTATCTGCATGTTCAAAGTCAATGGCGTGATTTTTTACCGACTTAATGCTTCACCGACCCGACATTGGCATGAACCGGAAACTCAAAATCATTCTATTATTGACATTAATAAGCAGCAGTTTATTTGCACAAAAAATTGTATTCATCGCCGGGCCGGACAGTCATGGAAAAGGTGAACACGAACACATTGGCGGCAGCACTTTATTGGTGAAGGCTATGAATGAGGGTTTGCCTGGCGTTAATGCGGTTTTGATGCAAAATGGCTGGCCAAAAGACAGCACCGTGCTGAATGATGCATCAGCCATAGTAATTTACGCCGATGGGGGAGGTGACCATTTTATTATGCCGCATCTGGCAGAGATTGATCGTCTGGCTAAAAAAGGCGTGGGCATAACCATGCTTCACTTTGCATTGGAAGCGCCGGAAGGCAAGGTTGGAAATTACATGAAAGACTGGATTGGGGGATATTTTGAAATCAACTGGTCGGTTAACCCCGTTTGGGAAGCGGCATTTGCAAGTTTTCCAGACCATCCGATTTCCAATGGCGTGAAGCCATTTTCCATCACCGACGAATGGTATTATCACATGCGGTTTGCAGACAATATGACGAATATTACGCCCATCTTACAGGCGCTTCCGCCCGAGTCGACATTGAAAGGCAAGGACGGAACGCATTCGAATAATCCGGCCGTGAGAGAAGCAGTGCTTGTTAAAAAAGAGTTGCAGCCTGTTGCATGGGCGGTCGACCGGCCCGATGGAGGCAGAGGTTTTGGCTTTTCGGGAGGGCATATGCATAAGAATTGGGGGAATGACAATTTTAGAAAAATAGTCCTGAATGCCATCGCCTGGACCGCAAAAGCAAAAATCCCCGAACAGGGCATCACATCCACCACCCCAACCGAAGCCGAGTTGGACGCATTAATGAAGAAAGTGAATTGAAAATGAAGATGTAGAACCGGAACTTTCATCCAACTTGACAACTTGACAAAATAGATTTATATTTGGTAAAAAGCTATTATAATGAAAACTATGTCAGTCGGAGAATTTAAAACGCACTTTTCGCAGGTTCTGAAGGAGGTTGAGAAAGGGGAAAAAATAGGAATAACATTTGGACGAAAAAAGGAGATTAAAGCTATTCTTGTTCCAAATGATAAACAAAAGGAGCCGAGGACACTTGGCATTTTAAAAGGTAAGGGGGAATTTTTTATGAGTGAAGATTTTCATATAACTACGGAGGACGAATTTGGCGTATGAATTATTTGCTGGACACACACGTACTACTTTGGGCTTTTTTTGAAACTGAAAGATTATCCGATCCCGTAAAGGACATTATTTCAAACACGGAAAATAGAATTTATATAAGTTCAGTAAGCTTTTGGGAAATCTCGATTAAAGTCAGCACAGGAAAGCTTCGTTTAGGAACAACAGATCCGGTTTTGTTGCCTGACATTTGTGAAGGAGCCGGATTTGAAATATTAGCATTGACTGCATCGGATGCCAGCAGCTTCTATAAACTCACTGCAACTTACCACAAGGACCCCTTCGATCGCATGCTGATTTGGCAAGCAATGCTGCATCACCACACCCTGATCAGCGATGACGATAACATACGGAAATATGCTTCGGATGGATTGAAAGTCATTTGGTAATCGGCAAGTGCACTCAAATTTTGCATTATTTCTGCAATTCGAAAAAAAACTCTTGTTATTTATTTGGGTTTAACTTTACTTTGTCTATCAGATTAGTAGGATTCTTCTTGTTAGCCACCAGCAAGAAGGATAGCATTAACATCAATAACCTATGATAGCGATGAATTCAAATTCTTCGAACAAAAAAATTGTGTCCATGGTGGACAATTGCAGATCTCTATTGCATTGTAACACAACCTGTTGTTGCTAACGAAACGCAAGCAAATCAGTTTCTCAGTCGCGCAATCAGCGCGGCCAAACATCACTCTTATCTCATTATGAAAAGGATTAAAACGTTACTAATAGCCACAGGTCTGTCCCTTGCACTTTCACAAGGCGGTTTTTCTCAGACTGCAAATCCAAACGAGGTTGTCATCACAGGCGTACGTTTCGCCTATCCATTGGTTGAAAAGTGGATTGGAGAATACAAAGCTGCCAACCCGCAAGCGCAAATCCGGATCGAGACCAGGACGGTCACTGATCCGCAGAAATATGACCTGCTCGTGGAAGCATACGAACAGGACAAGGAAGTGAAAGAAACACGGGAATATATTTCAATCGCCCGTTACGCATTATTGCCAATCGCCAATGCGAAATCTGCTTTTGCGAAGGAATTTGGGGAAAAAGGCTTGAACGAAAAGACTTACAAGCAGATTTTCTTCCACGATATTTACGCTGAAAAGGACAAAACGCTGGACACGCCTTACACAATTTACACCCGCTTGCAGAAAGCTGGTGCGCCGACCACTTTTGCCAAATATTTCGGTTACGAGCAAAAAGATATCAAAGGAAAAGCCATTGCCGGTGCGGATGAGCACTTGATCAAGGCACTTTTAAAGGACGAAACAGGCATCACTTACACCATTCCGGGACTTGCTTACGATTTGCAAACGCGCAAACCTGCCGATGGAATTTCGATAATCCCTGTTGATCAGGATGGCAACGGTCGCATCTCAAAAGAGGAGCGCGCACTTGAAAATCTGGATAAAGTTCTTGCAAGTGTTGAGACAGATAAGATCAAGAATGTGCCGGTGGAATATCTTCACTTTTCGATCGATAAACACAATTCAAATCCCGAAGCGAAAAAATTCCTGCTATGGGTTGCAGCCAATGCTGACAAAGACTTGCACCAATTCGGTTATTTGAAGCCTGATCCAAAACGCCTGCAAGACGAGAAGGAAAAACTGGAACGCTTCGCCGCTGTAAAATAAAGATGCATTTTATTCAATATCTCCTGCCGCGTATAGACATATGCGGCAGGAAAGCTATATCCCAACCAACGCTTAAAATAACCCCAATCAAGAATGAAGAAATACGTTTACCTGACCCTGTTGTTCACAGGGATGCTTTTTAATGCATATGCACAGGAGGCCGTCACGGGAGTCGTGAAAGATGGTTCCGGCCAGACAATCCCGGGCGCGACGGTTGTAATCAAAGGCACTTCCAAATATGCCAGCAGCGATCTCGACGGGAAATTCAGCATTGCGGCACCCAAAGATTTTCCTTTCACAATCCAAGTCAATATTACAGGTTACGAGCAGCAGGAAATCGACATCTACGAACTGTCGGACGAACCCTCTGAAATTGTTTTGAAAACAGCCAATGTGCTGGATGAAGTGATCGTTATTGGTTACGGAACGCAGAAAAAGGGCGACATCACGGGCTCCGTTTCATCCGTTCCGCAACTTGCATTAAAGCAGCCGATCAGTTCATTTGACAGAGCGTTGCAAGGCGCCGCCGCCGGTGTGCAGGTGACGCAGGTTTCGGGCCAGCCGGGCGCAGCGGTCAGCATTCGCATCCGCGGCGGAAACTCCATCACTGGTGGAAACGAGCCACTTTATGTCATCGACGGTTTTCCGGTTTACAACAGCAATGCAGATGCAAGTTCGGGCGTTACGGCCGGGCCGAGCATTAACGCACTGGCAAGCCTTAACCCGAGCGATATTGAGTCCATTGAAGTTTTGAAAGATGCATCTGCAACCGCCATTTATGGATCGCGCGGCGCGAATGGTGTGGTTTTGATCACCACTAAAAAAGGAAAAGCCGGCCAGAATACATTGACTTACGACGCTTACTACGGAACGCAGCAAGTGCTCAAAAAAGTGGATGTGATGACCAACTCGAAAGACTGGGCAATCCTGAAAAATGAAGCGCGCGCCAACTCGGGAAAAGCGCCTTATTACACACAGGATCAGATCAATGCGTTAGGTGAAGGGACGGACTGGCAGGATGCTGCATTCCGCTCAGCTTCCATTCAAAACCATCAGATTTCGATGACGGGCGGAGATGATAAAACGCGTTATGCCATTTCCGGAAATTACTTCAAGCAGAACGGAATTTTGTTGAATACGGACTTCGAAAGATATTCGGGCAGGATTTATTTAGAACGTGATTTTTCTACAAAATTCAAAGTTGGCGTTAATCTTACCGCAAGTAAAATCAGTGCCCAAGTAGCCAATGCGGGCATTGTGAATGCATTGCTAGGCATGCCGCCGACGGTTAAGATTCGTGATGCGAGTGGAAAATACACGTATCAAAGCGAGTTCGAAACGCCACTTGGCAACCCGATTGCCACTTTGGAAAAGGAAGTGAACCAAACCAAAACTTACCGTTTTCTGGGAAATGTCTACGGTGAATACACATTCTTTGACGGTCTGGTCGCGAAAGTTTCGTTCGGAACGGACATTATTAATAACAAACAAAACCGCTTCATTCCGTCTGACATTTACCAGGGAGCCAACTCCAACCCAACCGGAAAAGCTTATGTCGGAAGCAAATTTGCGTCTACATGGTTGAATGAGAACACGCTAAGTTATTCCAAAACCATTGCCGACAAGCATTCACTGAATATTGTTGTGGGTTATACACAGCAGGCTTTTGAAACTGAAAGTGCCATAGCCGGTTCCCAGGCCTTTATTACAGACCAATTGGCTTACAATGATTTAGCGAGCGGATCAGTTTACACGCAGCCCGAATCGGGCTCATCGGCCTGGGCTTTGAACTCCTATCTAGGCAGGATTAATTATTCTATTGATCAAAAATACATTTTCACTATCAGCGGTCGTGCGGATGGTTCTTCACGGTTTGGTAAGGACAAAAAATGGGGCTATTTCCCATCTGCGGCCTTTGCCTGGAACATTTCGAAGGAAGGTTTTCTTTCATCCTACAAAACGATCAGCAACCTGAAACTGCGCCTGAGTGCGGGTGTGACCGGAAATCAGGAAATTGGTCAATATCTTTCGCTGGCCACATTGGGTTCCAACACTTACTTTTTTGGTGGACAAACTTACGTGGGTTTTGCGCCAAACAGGATCGCAAACCCGGACCTGGGCTGGGAAACGACTGCGCAGTACGATGGTGGAATTGACCTGTCGCTTTATAAAAACCGCATTAACTTCGTCTTTGACGCTTATTACAAGAAAACGACCAACCTGCTGCTGAATGTGCCGATTCCTTACACTTCGGGCCAGACGACCGCTTTGCAAAATTACGGTTCAGTTGAAAACAAAGGAATCGAGCTTGGGATTAACACGGAAAACCTGACCGGCCCATTTTCATGGAACACGAACTTTGTGTTCTCAATCAACCGAAATAAAGTGCTAACGCTGGGCGATGGAGCAGATTACATTATTTCGGGAGCCAACATTGCGCAGGTGGGACAGCCGATGGGCACTTTTTATGGTTATAAAACCAATGGCTTGTTTCAAACGGGTGATGACATTGCCAATCTGCCAACCATTAATCCGGCAACAACCAAGCCCGGCGACCGCAGATATGTGGATGTAAATGGCGACGGAAAAATCACACAGGCAGATGACCGCACATTCATCGGAAACGCGCAGCCGAAATTTCAGGGCGGGCTTACCAACACTTTGTCTTATCTGAATTTTGACCTGAGCCTTTTCTTCCAGGGAACATACGGCAACAAGCTTTTTAACCAAAATAAACAACAGCTCGAACTGCTGACCGGCCAGCAAAACGCATCGCTCGCAGCATATGAGCGCTGGACGCCGACCAACCCGAGTAATGACGTGCAACGCGCTTTCGAAGATCCATCGATCGTGAACACGAGCCGTTACGTGGAAGATGCGTCGTTTTTGAGGCTGAAAAATATTACGCTTGGTTATAATCTGCCGAAAAGCCTTGCTTCCAAGATCCATTCAAGCCAGGTTAAGGTCTATGTTTCAGCAGCGAATTTGCTAACGTGGACCAAATATTCGGGCTTCGATCCGGAGGTTAGCCGCAATGAGCAGAGCACGCTTAATCAGGGAATCGATTACAGCATTTATCCTTCTTCCAAATCATTTCTTGCGGGTTTAAGCATCTCATTTTAAATGGTTAAACATCCATTTCAGCATTAACACAATGAAAAAAATACTCTATATATTCCTTGGCATTTTCACCTTCACTTCCTGCACGGATTTGAATGAAAACCCCGCCTCGCTGATCACCACTGAACAGTTTTACAAAACGGAGAGCGACGCGCTTTCTGCCGTGACAAGCGTTTACAATGCTGCATTGAACAACGGCGGTCTGACCATGTACAACCGCCTTTTTCACCTGGCATTTGAGATCATGTCCGACGACGCCATCGCCGGTTTGCGCGTCACCAATGCGGATGTCCGCACGATTTCGGTGCTTTCGCATTCCACCACAAACGACCGTGTCGATGAGCTTTGGCGCGAGAGTTATGTGGCGATTAACCGTGCCAACATAGCCATCGAGCGCATCCCGCTGATAGAAATGGACGCTACATTGCGCACAAGACTTGTGAACGAAGCCAAGTTTTTACGCGGGCTGCTTTATTTCAATTTAGTAAGATTATGGGGCGATGTGCCATTGGTTTTGACAGAAACCAGCTCATTGGACAAAGATAAAATTGAGGTCTCCCGGACGCCGAAAGAGGAGGTTTACGCACAGATTATTAAGGATTTGACTGATGCCGAAGCATTGCCAAACGCATTCTCCGGTGCCGATGCCGGCCGCGCCACGGGCGGAGCTGCGAAGTCGATTTTGGCAAAAGTGTATCTTACAAGACAAGAGTGGGATAAAGCGGCTGCGAAAAGTCTGGAAGTGATCGACGGGCCTTATGGTTATGATTTGTTTGAAAATTTTGCGGACGTCTTCAATGTGGCGACGAAAAATGGGAAAGAGCATATCTTCTCGGTTCAATGCAAGTCCAATGTGAACGGACAGGGCAATCGTTTGGCCTCTTCTGCGACACCAGTGGGCATTCCGGGCGTCGCTGCGGCTGGCACGGACGAGCCCCATGCAAGTGCGTATGGCATTTTCAGTGAGAAAGATAAGCGTCGCGACGTGACTTTTTTCACCTCATTGGTAAGTCCTACAACCGGAAAGGAAGTCACATTTCCACCGCGTTTTTACAAATATTTTGACCCTGCGCAGATCGGCAACCCTACGGAATCTGCCAAGAACATTCCCGTGATCCGTTTTGCAGAAATTCTTTTGATCTATGCCGAAGCCGTTAATGAAGCAAGCGGACCAAATGCAGCAACCTATGCGGCCGTTAACAGAGTGAGAAAACGCGCAGGGCTGACGCCGCTGGCTGGTTTGACCAAGGACACATTCCGCGAGGCGATTTACCTGGAAAGACGTTTGGAGCTGATGTTCGAATTTCAACGCTGGTTTGATTTGATAAGAACAAAAAGGATGATCACGGTGCTGCATGCCGTTGGAAAAACCAATGCGGCCGAAAAACATTATCTGCACCCGGTTCCGCAACGCGAGCTTGACTTGAATCCGAAACTCGGTCAAAATCCTGGTTGGGAGTAACCCTTCGACTACGCTGAGGCTGACAAAGCCAATTCGATTGTCGCCCTGAGCGTAGCCGAAGCGAAGTGCACAATGCTAACCAACATCAAACATGAGAAAACTAACATTCCTGATAACCCTTTCCGTAACCATTGCTTTCCATAATGCGGATGCACAAAGCGCTGGAAATGCACAAAAAAAGCCGAACATTTTATTCATCCTGGTTGATGATTGGGGTTGGACTGATTTGAGTTTGGCGGGAAGCAAATATTACGAAACGCCCAACATTGACAAGCTCGGAAAAGAAGGTTTGCGCTTTACTCAAGCTTATTCAGTAGGGCCAAACTGTGCGCCTAGCCGCGCTTCGCTGATGACGGGAAAATATACGCCACGTCACGGGATCTACACCGTCGGTAATTCGGACCGTGGCGAATCTGTGGACAGGAAGCTCATCCCAATTGAGAACAACACCGTTTTGAATCCGTCTTTTGTGACGATTGCAGAGGAATTGAAAAACGCCGGTTACAGCACCGGGCTTATCGGAAAGTGGCAATTGGGCGGTAAAAACAAAGGCGCTGATGCACATGCCCAAGGTTTTGAGCATGTCATTGGCGGCACGGGCGGCACCAGTTCCTATTTCTATCCATATAACAAAGAAGGAAAAGCATCGCCGCACGAAGGCATAACGACCGGTGCAACAGGCGAATACATCACTGATCGGCTGACGGATGAAGCTGTCAAATTCCTGGATTCCAATAAGGAAAAGCCATTTTTCCTTTATCTCTCTTACTTCGCAGTGCATACGCCCATTGAGGCGAAAGAGTCAATTATTTCAAAATATAAAGCCAAAAACGGCGACGCCCGGCATAACAATCCCACTTATGCGGCCATGATCGAAAGTGCAGATCAGGGCATTGGAAAGGTGCTGCAAACGCTGGATAAGCTGAATCTCGATGAAAATACGCTGGTGGTTTTCTTTTCGGATAATGGCGGAATGGGCGCTGTGACGACCCAGGCGCCGCTGCGTGGTTCAAAGGGAATGTTGTATGAAGGCGGTGTTCGCGTTCCGTTAATTGTGAAATGGCCGGGTAAAACCAAAGCTGGCACAACCACGGACAAGCCCGTCATCGGAATCGATTTTTACCCCACATTGCTGGAAGTTGCCGACATTCAAAAGCCACTCAATTCCGAATTTGACGGACAGAGTTTCGCGCCGTTGCTGCTGCAAAAATCAACGCCGGACAGAGACATTTTCTGGCATTTTCCTGCTTATCTGGAAGCTTACAAAGGCGATAAGCGCAACAAAGACGCATTTCGAACGAGGCCAACGAGCACCATCCGGTCGGGGGATTTTAAGCTGCACCAGTTTTACGAAGATGGGCGCTTAGAGCTTTACAACATCAAAGATGACATTGGCGAAACAAAGGATTTATCCAAAACAAATCCGGCAAAAACGAAGGAGCTGAAAGATAAGCTCGAAGCCTGGAAAGCCAAAACGAATGCACCTGTTCCAACAAAATTAAACCCTGAATTTTCACCCGCCACGGGCAAATAACGGCTTATGAAAACATTTTTAAAAATCACAGCTTCCGTCATAGGCGGAATTATCTCGATCACAGATTTGTCTGCGCAGCAAAGTCCGCAGCAGCCCTGGAATGGAAAAATCGGTAAAACGCTGCCAGAATCCACGCCTTATAAAATTGAATACAATAAGAAAGCGCCCAAAGGAGCTCCGAATGTGGTTTGGATTCTGATTGACGACGCTGGTTTTGGTGCGACGACTGCATTTGGCGGGTTGGTGGAAACGCCTAACATTGAAAAATTGGCCAATCAAGGTTTGCGCTTTACGAATTTCCACACGACCGCAATTTGCTCGCCGACGCGCGCCGCCCTGCTCACCGGCCGGAATCACCATTCCGCACACGTGGGCCTGCTGACTCCCGCGGCGATCGATTTTCCGGGTTATGACACTTACATTCCTTTTGAAAAAGCAACGGCAGCGGAAGTTTTGCGTGAAAACGGTTACAGCACTTTCGCATTGGGGAAATGGCATTTGACGCCGGTTACAGAGAATTCACAGGCCGGCCCGTTCAATCGCTGGCCAACCGGTCGCGGCTTCGATCATTATTATGGATTTCTGCCGGGGGCAACAGATCAATGGCATCCCGAATTGTGGGAGGATGTGACGAAACTGGACATTGAGCCGAACACCAAACATTTGAACGAATTGCTGGCTGATAAGGCGATCAAATACATAGCCAATCAAAAATCTGTTGACGCGGAAAAGCCTTTTTTCCTTTATCTGGCAACCGGTGCCACGCATTCGCCGCATCAGGTTTCAAAGGAATGGATTGATAAATACAAAGGAAAATTTGACTTGGGCTGGGACAAATACCGCGAAATTGTTATTGAAAAACAGAAAAAACTCGGCATAATCCCGCAAAATGCCGTGCTCCCGGAAAGAAATCCAGGTGTGAAAGAATGGGCGACACTGAGCGAAAAGGAAAAGAAAGCATATGCGCATTTCATGGAAGTTTACGCGGCTTTTTACGCTTACACGGATTATGAAATTGGCAGAATTGTCGATTATCTCGAACAAATAGACCAACTGGATAACACCATGATCGCAGTTATTCTGGGCGACAATGGGGCAAGCAAAGGCGGCACACAGCACGGGACCATTAATCAGCAAATCAACCGTTTACAAGGCGAGCAACGCATTGACGCCATCCTGAATGCAAGCGATCTGATCGGCACGGATGAATCCAGCACGGATTATCCGATTGGCTGGGCTGCTGCTGCAAACACGCCATTCCGTTATTGGAAAGCGGATGCGAACACAGAGGGCGGCACGCGCAATCCGATGATTTTGTATTATCCAAAGCGCATTAAGGAAAAAGGCGGAATCCGGAATCAATATAGCCATGTCATTGATTTACTGCCCACTACACTTGAAATCATCAAAGGGGAATCACCAAAAACGATCAACGGATACAAGCAGGAGCCGTTTGAAGGAACGAGCTTGGCCTATGCTGTCGACAATGCGAAAGCGCCTTCGAGGCACACCGTTCAGTATTATGAAATTGCCGGAGCGCTCTCAATTTACAAAGATGGCTGGAAAGCATCCCGCGGACACCAGGGCGGAGAAGGCATCGAGATTGGTAAAGGTGCTGATCCGAGCGGGAAAAAAGTGGATTTCAGCAAAGACGAATGGGAGCTTTACAACTTGAATGAGGATTTCAACGAACGCACGAATCTTGCCGCAAAAAATCCCGAAAAACTCAAAGAACTGCAAGCCGTTTTTGATCAGGAAGCGAAGAAATACAATGTTTATCCGCTCAAAGATTTCACTGCGCACGACATGCCAGCGGGCAGGACTGTCTACGGAAAAATGCCGAACATCACATTGTTCCCCGGCGTGGACAACCTCGTCGGCGTAAGCAGTCCGCTTTACGATGGTCGCTCGTTTACCGTGAGTGCGGAGGCTGAGATTGTTTCCGGTAAGGAAGAAGGCGTTTTGTTCGCCATAGGAGGGGACAAGAGCGGGATCAGTCTGTTTGTGAAAGACGGCAAATTCCATTACGCGCACAAAACGGCAAAAGATGTTTTCAACGCCGTTTCAGCGGGTGACATTCCAAAAGGCAAAGTCAATTTTAAATTGGTTTACGAACACAACGGACCGGCCGAGGCAGGGAAATCGGTTGGGAAAGAAACGGTTTATCTGAATGACGAAAAGATAGGAGAAAGAAGCTTTACGGCAGCGCAGGCGCAGATTCAAGGCCCGCGGAATATTGACGGAACAGATGTTGGAAGGGATCAGAAAAACGCCGTTTCCGATTTGTATAAAGCGCCTTTTACGTTCACGGGCAAGTTAAGGAAGGTTACCATTGCTTATCAATAAAATCACGGTTGTTCACATGAAAACAAAACTTCGACTGTTACTAATCGCGCTCGTCGCTGCCCACATTTCCTTCGCCCAAAAAAAGCCAAACGTCATCGTCATTCTCGCCGACGATCTCGGTTATGCGGATCTGGGTTGCTATGGAAGCGAAATTCCCACGCCTAACCTGGACAAACTGGCCCAAAACGGCGTGCGGCTGACCAGTTTTTACAACACCGCCAGATGCTGCCCCACGCGCGCGGCCCTGCTGACCGGCGTTTACAGCCATCAGGCGGGCATTGGTTACATGATGGATGACAAAGGCGTGGACCATCCTGGTTATCGCGGACATTTGAACGACAAGAGCGTGACCATTGCGGAAGTCATGAAAAGCGCGGGATATTTTACAGCCATGACTGGAAAATGGCATGTGGGACAAGCAGCTGGAACTGTTCCCTGGAAACGCGGATTTGACCGGTCATTGAATGCAGCGGCCGGTGGTTTTTATTACGGTGCGGGCAAAAATGCAAAGCTGTTCCTGAACGGCGAAGAACTGGCAAATGACTCGGATAAGCTCCCGAAAAACTGGTATACAACTGATTTGTGGACTGACTTTGGTTTGCGTTTTATTGACGAAGCAGTGACGGAAAAAAAGCCGTTTATGCTTTATCTGGCGCACAACGCACCGCACTTCCCATTGCAGGCACCGGAAGAAGACATTGCCAAGTTCAGAGGGAAATATTTGAAAGGCTGGGAGAAATTAAGACAGGAACGCTATGAAAAACAGATCAAACTGGGACTCATCGATCCTTCCTGGAAACTGCCGCCAATCAATCCGAATGTGCCGAAATGGGAAAGCCTGAGCGAGCAGCATCGGAAGCAATATGACGACATGATGGCCATCTACGCGGCGGTAATTTACCGCTTGGATAAAAGCATTGGCGACCTTGTTGAAGGGTTGAAAAAACGCGGCGTGTTTGATGATACGGTGATCCTTTTTGTTTCGGACAACGGCGGGAATGCCGAGCCGGGCATCGAAGGAAAATACGATGGCGACAAGCCTGGCGATGCACAATCGAACATTTTTCTGGGTCAGGGCTGGGCAGAAGCGGCTTGCACGCCTTTCTGGGCTTACAAGCATCACACGCATGAAGGCGGAATTTCATCGCCCGGAATCATCTCCTGGCCTAACGGCATTCCAGCCTCGCGGAATGGCAAGTTTGAAAAACAGCCTGCGCACATCATCGACATTATGGCAACGCTCGTGGATCTGGGCGGAGCAAAATATCCGACGACTTTCGCAGGCCAAGCCATTCAGCCATTGGAAGGAACGAGTCTAAAACCGGCATTCACCGGCAAGCCGATCAACCGCAAAAACCCTATTTTCTGGGAGCACGAAGGAAACCGTGCCCTGCGCGACGGCAAGTGGAAATTGGTCGCTGAAAAAACAGAAAAGTGGCAATTATATGACGTTGAAAAAGACCGGACAGAATTGCATAATCAGATTGACAAACAGCCGGAGCTAGCCAAAAAGCTGATTGCCAAATACGAAGAATGGTATAAAAGGGTTGGCGCTGAGGAGTTTGATAAAACTTTCAAATGGTTTTATGATTATGACAGAGCGAAACAAGAAGCTGTAACCGGAAATTAAGATTAAAGAAAATGAGTCTGAAAACGATCACATTGCGTCGCTTCCTATCCATGCTTTTGGTAGGAAGTGCGCTCATTAACAATGCTTTTGCCCAAAACAAAACACCCAACATTATCCTCATCATGGCTGATGATATGGGCAGAGAATGCATAGGCGCTTATGGGAGCACGTACAAAACGCCCAACATTGACAAGCTCGCAAAAGAGGGTTTGAAGTTCAATTATGCATTTGCACAGCCGCTCTGCACGCCATCGCGCGTTCAGATTATGACTGGAAAATACAATTACAGAAATTATTCAGAATTTGGTCACCTCAATCAAGACCAGAAAACCTTTGCCCATCTTGCAAAAGACGCGGGTTATACAACCGCCATTGCAGGAAAATGGCAACTCGGTGCCAATCAGAAACTGCCGAAGCACTTCGGATTTGACCAATATTGCCTGTGGCAACTAAGCAAGCCACGAAGAGAAGGCGAGCGCTATGCCAAGCCGTTGATTGACAAGGACGGCGAAATCCTGAAAACGACGGACGATGATTACGGCCCGGACATTTTTGTCAATTATATGCTCGATTTTATTGAAAAAAATAAGGACAAAAAATTTCTGGCTTACTATCCAATGGCATTGGTCCACGATCCTTTCCTGCCCACGCCTGACAGTAAAAGCTGGAAAACTGACGTTGCTGGCCGTCACAAAAAAGACACGCTTAACTTCCGCGATATGGTTGCTTACAGTGATAAAAATGTAGGCAAGATCATCCAGAAATTGAAAGACCTGAACATTTATGACAACACCATTATCATTTTTACGGGTGATAACGGAACGGGAAAAGCCATCGTAACGCCATTGCAGGACGGCAGCAAAATTGCTGGCGGGAAAGGATTAACATTGGACCGCGGCCATCACGTGCCGCTGATCGTAAATTGGGGCAAATACAAATATGCAAAGCATGAGCTCAATTATCTGTTTGATTTTACAGACGTGATGCCGACCATCGCCGAGGCCATTCAGACACAGGTTCCGGCAAGCTGGGGCACCGATAAAGGCGTGAGTATTTTGCCGTTGCTAACCAATAAACCATTCCGCGAGCGCGAATGGATTTTCTCACATTATTCGCCTATTCACAGCGAGGGTGCAAACAAGCATGCGGCGCGATTTTTCCGGAATCACCGTTACAAGCTTTATTCTGATGGAAGATTTTATGATCTGAAAGCGGACATTGAAGAGAAACAGCCGATCGCGGCTGGCAAAGCAGGCGCGGAAGGCGAAAAAGTCAGAAAGAATTTTGAAGCAGAACTTGCCAAGCTTCCTGCCTGGAAATTTGGAGATCCGGGCGTTGCAAAAGTCGTTTTGCCAGGCCTGGAATCCGATCCATCGTTTGCGGATAAAGGCGATTGACCGGAAGTTTTGGCGCGTCTGCTTGAACGCGCATGAATGATAGGAAATCCCGACCGGCGGGGCATCCTGAACCTAAATTTTAACCAATAATGAAATTTAAATTATCAATCATTACCGGCCTGGCGCTTGCGTCGGCTTTGTTTTCAGAGACTTTTGCCCAAACAAAACCCAAATACAATGTCCTGTTCGTCGCCGTTGATGACATGAATGACTGGATCGGGCCTTTTGGGGGTTACGAGGGAATTAAAACACCGAATCTTGACAAGCTGGCAAAAAAAGGAGTCGTGTTTAAACGCGCTTATTGCGCTGCGCCGGCTTGTAATCCTTCACGCGCCAGTCTGTTAACCGGCGTGCGACCTTCTACTTCGGGTGTTTATCACAACAACCAGCCTTGGCGGCCCGTTTTGAAAGATGCGGTGACGCTTCCGCAATATTTCACGGCCAATGGTTATGAAGTAAAAGGCGCCGGAAAAATCTTCCATAATGCATTTAATGACGACGCTTCATGGCCGGAATATTTTGACGTGCCTTCCTCGCCCGAACCGCCCAAAGCGCCTGTGAATGGCTTTGCGCATTTCGATTGGAGTCCGGTGGATGTGAAAGATGAGGATATGGGCGATTACAAAGTGGTCAATCAGGGCATTGATTATTTTGGTAAAAAACATGAGAAGCCATTTTTCCTGGCCATTGGCATTACGCGCCCGCATCTGCCCTGGTATGTGCCGCAGAAATATTACGATCAATATCCATTGTCTTCCATTAAGCTTCCCAAAACGATTGCAAACGACCTTGCCGATGTGCCCGAGGCGGGTGTGAAAATCGCCAAACCAAAGGGAGATCACAAGTTCATTGTAGAGAACAAGCAATGGGAAAAAGCCGTGCAGGGTTATCTGGCGAGCATTACTTTTGCCGATGCGCAGATCGGTCGCTTGCTGGATGCATTGGAAAAAAGTGAATATGCCAAAAGTACGATCATTGTTTTCTTCGGAGACCACGGATGGCATTTGGGCGAGAAGGAGCATTGGCGCAAATTTGCGTTGTGGGAAGAAGCTTCACGCGTTCCGTTTATCGTGTATGCGCCAGGGCTTTCGAAAGAGAATTCCATTTCGCAGCGCACCGTCAACCTGATGGATATTTACCCAACACTGACCGAATTGTGTAATTTGCCAGCAAAGAAAGGCTTGGAAGGAAACAGCATTGTGCCGCTTTTGAAAAATCCATACGCCGCCTGGGAACATCCTTCGATCACAACGCACGGGCTGGGAAATCATGCTGTTCGTTCTGAAAAATGGCGCTATATACGTTACAATGATGGTTCGGAGGAGTTGTATGATCATGACAATGATCCGCAGGAATTCAATAATTTGGCAAAAGACGAAAAATATTCAGCCGAGAAGCTCAAATTGGCAAAATCATTGCCAGCCGTTAATGCAAAAGATGCCCCGACAGTTAAGGAGGGCAAAGAATAAACCCATAACATGATGATTAGAAAATACTTAGTCCCGGCGCTCCTGGCGGGTCTGCTGGTTGGATTTCAATCAGAAAAGAGCTTTGCAGAAGACACGCAGCCAGGCAATGCAAAAAAGAAATTGAATGTCCTTTTCATAGCGGTCGACGACCTGAACACCGATTTGGGTTGCTATGGAAACAAATTTGTAAAAACACCCAACATTGATCGACTTGCAAAAAGAGGCGTCAAATTTGACAAGGCTTACACGCAGTTTCCGCTTTGCAGTCCAAGTCGGTCATCGCTCTTGACAGGTCAGCGTCCCGATGTTACCAAAATTTACGAGTTGCAAACGCATTTTCGCAAAATTCTGCCGGACGTTGTAACATTGCCGCAGTTGTTCAAAAACAACAATTATTACAGCGCCCGCGTTGGGAAAATCTATCATTATGGCGTTCCCGGACAGATTGGAACGGATGGATTGGACGATCCGATTTCCTGGGACCAGAAAGTGAATCCCAAAGGCCGAGACAAAGCGGAAGAATCGCTGATCAAAAATCTGACGCCCGATCGCGGTCTGGGCAGTGCGTTGGCATGGCGAGCAACCGAAGGCACGGATGAGGAACAAACCGATGGAATGGTTGCCACCGAGGCCATCAAAATCATGAAAGAAAAGAAGAATGAGCCCTTCTTTCTTGCGGTAGGATTTTATCGCCCGCATTCACCTTACGTTGCGCCGAAAAAATATTTTGACCTATATCCGGTGGAAACAATTCCGCTTCCAAAGGAAATAGAAAACGACCTGGACGACATTCCGGAAGCCGCCTTATTCACAAAACCTGCACATTGGGGATTGTCGGTCGCAGACAGAAAAGAGGCTTTGCGCGCTTATTATGCCACAATTACATTCATGGACGCGCAAGTCGGCCGCTTACTTGACGAGCTCGACAGGTTGAAACTAACCGACAAAACGGTTATCGTGCTTTGGAGTGATCACGGTTACAATGTGGGTCAGCATGGCCAATGGATGAAACAGAGCCTTTTCGAAAATTCCGCACGCGTTCCGCTTATCTTCTCGGTTCCGGGCGGCACAAAAGGGAAAGCATCCACCAGAACAGTTGAGTTGCTCGACATTTATCCAACATTAGCCGAATTGTGCGGACTGACGCCAGCGCAGAAATTGGCTGGAACAAGCCTGACCGGTTTGCTCAAAAATCCGGATTCTGTTTGGGACAAACCAGCTTATACGCAAGTGCGTCGGAACCAGATTTTCGGTCGCAGCGTGCGCACAGAGCGGTTTCGTTATACGGAATGGGATGGAGGCAATGCTGGCGTAGAACTGTATGACCATCAGACAGATCCCAATGAATTCAAAAATCTTGCAAAAGAAAGCACCTACATTATCACCGTAAATGAAATGTCTGCATTGCTTGAAAAAGGTTATCCCGACACTAAATAAGCTCGTGAAAAAAATATCCAGAAATTACGTTTTACCGGTTGTCAGCAGCGCACTTTTGCTTCTGACGACCGGTTTTGCTTTGGTTGAAAAGAGCAAAGACGCTTCCGTTCATTTGCCCAAAAAAGCGAAGCCGAACATTGTCATCATCATGGCCGACCAGTGGAATGCACAATCGCTGGGTTATGCGGGAAATAAGGATGTGAAGACGCCTAATCTGGACAAGCTCGCCGCCCGAAGCGTTGTTTTTTCAACTGCTGTTTCGGTAATGCCTGTGTGCAGCCCGGCGCGTGCCAGCCTGCTTACGGGCCAGTATCCGCTCACGCACGGCGTGTTTTACAACGATCGTCCGCTTAAAAACGAAGCATTAACATTGGCTGAAATATACAAAAGCCAGGGTTATGCCACAGGTTTCATTGGAAAGTGGCACGTCAACGGGCATAGCAGCCACGAAGCCCAATTTGCGGCGCGAAATCGCACGGTGCCGAAAGACCGCAGACAAGGCTTCGATTATTGGAAAGCGCGCGAGGTGACACACGATTACAACCAGTCTTTTTATTTTGATGAAAACGATGTGCGCCATGAGTGGCCGGGCTATGACGTGTTCCCGCAAACCGACAGTGCCATTGGTTTTATCGATCAAAACAAATCAAAACCTTTCCTGCTCTTCCTTTCCTGGGGCCCCCCGCACGATCCTTACGCGACTGCGCCAGAGGAGTATCGAAAACTTTACAATCCTGAAAATCTGACATTACGGCCCAATGTTCCCGATTCACTAAAAACAAAAGCCAGAAAAGATCTTGCAGGTTATTATGCACATTGCACCGCATTGGACAAGGCTGCCGGCGATTTGCTTGAAGCATTGAAAAAGGCGGGCGTTGCTGAAAATACCATTGTTGTTTTTACATCGGATCATGGTGACATGCTTTATTCACAAGGCAAAATCAGGAAGCAAAAACCTTGGGACGAATCCATTTTGGTACCGTTGCTAATCCATTATCCGGCAGGTTTGGGTGATAAGAAAAGGGAATTGTCATTGCCGTTCAGCAACATTGATATCCTGCCGACATTGTTGGGTTTGAGCAACATGCAAATCCCTAAATCGGTTGAGGGAACCGATTACACAGCGATTATTTCGGGAAAGAAAAAGCCTTCGGGCGAAGAGGCTGCATTGATCCAGGTTCCCGTGCCTTTCCATGAAAATAATTTCCTCAATGGTGGCAAGGAATATCGGGCAGTTCGCACCAAACAATTTACTTACGTGCGCGACCTCAAAGGCCCGTGGCTGCTTTACGACAATGCGAAAGATCCATATCAATTGCAGAATCTGATCGGAAATGCGGCTTACGCGGACACCCAAACAAAGCTTGAAACAGTGCTTCAAACAAAACTTGCAGAGGCGAAAGATGACTTTCTGACCGCAGATGCATATATGTCAAAATGGAAATATAGATATGACGGGAAGGACAGTTTGCGCGTTCAGTAAGCCTTTTTTAATGCTGGCCTTACTCATTTTTGGCGTCTGCAATGCGGGTGCACGAGGTAAGAAACAGGCAAAACGGCCGAACATTATTTTCCTTTTAACCGACGACCATCGCTGGGATGCCTTGGGCGCAATGGGAAATAAGATCATCCAGACACCGAACCTGGACCAACTGGCCGGCCGTGGCATTTTGTTTAAAAAAGCATATGTAACAACCGCCATTTGCATGGTGAGTCGCGCCAGCATTTTGAGCGGACAATATATGTCCAGGCATCAGATCAATGATTTTAACCAGGATTTTTCTGCAAAAGCATTGGCAGAAACTTATCCCGCATTGCTGAAAAAAGCAGGTTACAAGTTGGGTTTTATTGGCAAATGGGGCATTTCGGTGCAAAAGCAACCCGACTCACTTTACGATTATTGGGCGAGTGCGAAAGAAGGGCAGCCGGCTTATGAGCTCGTGAATAAAAGTGGTAAAGTCATTCATCACACGGACAGTGTTGCCAAAGATGTGCAGCAATTTTTAGGTCAATATGCTGGCAAAGAGCCATTTTGCCTCGCCGTAAGTTTCAAAGCGCCGCACGAGCTCGACGGCAATCCGCCAAAATATCCGATTCAGGAAAGATTCAAAGATTTGTATAAAAACATCAGCATTCCCGAGCCAGAAACCGCCGATCCCAAATACTGGAACAGCTTCCCCGACTTCTTCCGCACCAACGCTAACATTGCCCGCGACCGCTGGAAACCGCTTTTATCAAATCCCGAGCTGAGAGCGCAAACGACCAAAGATTATTATCGGCTCATCACCGGCGTTGATGAAGTTGTCGGCAAGCTCGTGGCGCAATTAAAAGCATTGAAAATCGATGAGAACACCATAATCATTTTCATGGGCGACAATGGATTTTCGTTGGGAGAGCACGGGTTGGAAGGCAAATGGTTCGGTTTCGAAGAGTCGATTCGCGTGCCGTTGATCATTTCAGGAGCCGCAATGCCGGCTGATTTTAAAGGAGCAACTTCTGAAAACATTGCATTGAACATTGACATTGCCCCCACCATCCTCGCGCTCGCCGGCGTTCCCGTTCCCGAAAAGATGCAAGGGATCAGTTTACTCGCCAACCCAAAAACCCAACAAACACGAACGGACTTTTTCTACGAACACACTTATCTCGGAAGCCCGAAATTGCCCAAAGTCGAAGGTGTCGTGGGCAAAGATTTCAAATATATGAACTACACCGAACACGGCTACGAGCAACTTTACAACACCAAAACCGACCCGCACGAGACGGTCAACCTCGCCGGTGACAAGGCGCACAATGTGGTTTTGACCAAAATGAGAATGCGTTATGAGGAGTTAAAGGCCGCCGCGCGCTAATGGGGAAGTTAGTTTTTAATTTGGCAGCAATGCAATTGAACGAGGGCGAAAAATCTATTTTTTCGCCCTCGTTCGGTTTTCGCAGGTAAAATTTACCCTCGTTTTTCTATAATCGTTTGGCATTTTGAAAATGTTTTACGTCCTTTGTCTATCGAATTAGTAGATTTATAAAGAAGGAAGGGAGAGGTTAGGCTCTATGATCTTCTGGCAACCTATGACTTTTTAAGGTGCCCCAACCTAATTCTAATGATAAATCTGAAAATCCAACCACCGGAGTAACAGAGTAAAATTCGTTGACCGACCGGCATGTTGCGGGTCAGCAGTTGTGATGTTTCGTATGCGTTCGATGTCCGGCATTCCCGTTCGAG
The DNA here is from genome assembly GCF_021390515.1 of Dyadobacter sp. CY326. Taxonomy (GTDB): domain Bacteria; phylum Bacteroidota; class Bacteroidia; order Cytophagales; family Spirosomataceae; genus Dyadobacter. Next base: position 187,469 of record NZ_JAJUXI010000005.1, on the reverse strand, counting down.
GCCGTTGCGATCGATCGCAGACATAATGATATTTTCACTCAACCAATGTTTAAAACAATGAAAGTCAAAAGTTTATGCTCCTTAATCGCAGTTTTTGGGCTTCTTTCCTTCTCAACCACACATGCGCAGCAAAAAGCGCTAAAAAACGGGATCTGGCGCGGCGTCTTTACAGTCGGGGAAATTGAAGTTCCCTTTAATTTCGAAGTAAAAAATGGTGCGGGCAAAGAACCTGTTTTGACTGCCCTTAACGGCGACCGCCGCGATGATTTTCAAGCCAAATTCATATCTGCCGATTCTATCCAGGTTAGCCTCAATACATTTGAAACCGCATGGTTTGCAAAAATTGAAAATGACGGCAGCATTTCCGGCGTTCAGCGAAGCCTGATTCCCGGCAACAACGGACGCATTCTTCCATTTAAAGCGGTGGCCGGCAAATCTTACCGGTTTGTAGAGCCGGGCAAAGAGGTTGCTCCGAAGGCAAATCTTTCCGGCAAATGGTGGGTGAAAATCAAGCCTGACGCTGATGCTTCGGGCAAGCCTGCGCCGGACCGCGTTGCGGTTTTTGAGCAAAAAGGAAACAAACTGAATGGCATCATTCTCTCAGTTTCTGGCGATAGCCGCGAACTTGAAGGCAATGTGCAGGGCGACGAGTTCTTCCTTTCGGGCGTTACGGGTTCGAGCCCGGCTTATGTGAAGGGAAAGATCAACAGCGACAATTCTATCAGCGGTTCCATCGGGGCCAGCGCGCATCCCATTGTTTTTGAAGGGGTTAAGGACGACAAAGCTGCACTGCCAGACGCATATGCGCTTACTTTCCTGAAACCTGGCTACGAAAAGCTCGATTTTACATTCCCTGATTTGAATGGAAAGCCGGTTTCGCTCAGTGATGAAAAATACAAAGGCAAAGTGGTGGTGATTGAAATCATGGGCAGCTGGTGCCCGAACTGCATTGACCAGATCACATTCCTTTCACCCTGGTATAAAGCCAACAAAAGCAAAGGCGTGGAAGCAATCGCGCTGGCTTTCGAAGCGAAGGACGATCTGACATTTGCCAAAAATGCTTTGACTAAACTCAAAAACAGATACGACATTCAATATGACATTCTTTTCGCTGGCAAAACCGGCGGCAATGTTGTTGCTGAAAAATTGCCTGCTATTGACAAGTTCCTCGCATTCCCAACCACCATTATCGTAGGTCGCGATGGAAAAGTGAAGGAAATCCACACCGGGTTCTCAGGAAAAGGCACGGGACAATTTTATGACGATTACGTAAAGAAATGGAATGCGGATCTGGCCAAGCTGATCAACGAACCGTTGCCATAAGCCAGCGCCGCTTTATAATTCAACAAACTAAAATATTCAATCTAAAACCTTGAATGACTATGGAAATTTATTGTGACAATGCCGCCACAACAGCACTTGATCCGGAAGTGATCGAAGCAATCCTTCCATTTTTAACACAAAATTTTGGTAACCCATCGTCCACCCATTGGGCTGGACGGAAAGTGAAAGATGCGGTTGTGGATGCCAGGAAGACGATTGCAACCCTTTTGAACACATCGCCGGATGAAATCTATTTCACTTCCGGTGCAACTGAGGCCATCAATCTCGCTATTTCTGGCGCCATTGTCACGTATGAGATCAGCCATGTTGTTACCAGCAAAATCGAACACAAAGCGGTGCTCCAAACCATTGCCCAGCATGAAAAGGAGGGAGACATTGAAACGAGTTTTGTAAAACTCGACGAACGCGGCAACGTCGATCTTTATCATCTTGAAAATTTATTGAGAGCCAATCCACGGACGCTGATCAGTCTGATGCATGGCAATAATGAAATTGGAAATCTTACTGATATCCAAGCGATTAGTAAACTTGCTCAACGTTATAATGCGATTTTTTTCACAGACACCACCCAGACAATCGGGAAGCAATGGATCGATCTGAGCCAAACGCCTATCGATTTTCTGGTTGGGTCTGCACACAAATTTCACGGGCCGAAAGGTGTGGGTTTTATTTACATTAATAAAAAACACCGCATTAAGGCGCAAATTTTTGGAGGCGGTCAGGAGAAAGGCCAGCGAGGCGGAACCGAAAATGTGATTGGCATTGTTGGACTGGCGAAAGCACTTGAAGTGGCTTACCGCGACCTCGACGCAAACCACAGCAAAGTTTGCAAATTGAAACAATATATGGTTTCCAAACTTGCGATCAGCGGTGTGCACGGTATTTGCTATAACGGCGAAAGCCATTCGCTGGAAAACAGTCTGGTGAATATTTTGAACGTCTCTTTCCCATGTTTGGCTGACGGAAGTCTGGTGAAAAGCCTGGATTCTATCGGCATCGCAGTCTCTGGCGGGAGCGCGTGTTCCAGCCAGGGCAGCTCGCACGTGATCAGCGCACTTCCCTGTCAAAAGGATAAAGAAAATGTCCGTTTTTCATTCAGCAAGTTCAACACCTTCGACGAGATCGACCACATTGTGCAGGCCATTGTAAGCATTTACAAAGCCGGCCCAATTTCACAAAATCAATCCCGGTTTCATTTTGAATTAACGCATTGAGCGCTTAAACGCTCATTTTTACCTGTTTTAGTATTTTATCCACATCATGAAAAAAAATCTAGTCTTCATTTTTCTCCTATTTAACATTGTGCAAGTCGCGCTTGCACAAAATGTCAATGTCACCGGCCGGGTAACGTCCAAAAATGATAACGAAGCGCTGCCAGGTGTCACCATTTTAATTAAGGGAAGCTCAAAGGGAACAGCCACAGATGTTGAAGGGCGCTATGCCATTGAAACCACACCTGGCTCAACCCTTATATTTTCATTTATCGGTCTGAAATCCACGGAAATAGCGGTTCCCCAAAACGGGCAGCTCGATGTACAACTGGAAAGTGATGAAACAATTTTGCAAGAAGTTGTCGTAACAGCCTTAGGCATTGCGAAAGAGAAAAAATCGCTTGGTTATGCGGTTCAGGAATTGCAGACCAAGGACATTGCAGAAGCCCGGGAGAACAATCTTGTTAATGCATTATCGGGTAAAATCGCTGGTGTTAACATTACAAATTCTCAGGGTGGAATGGGTTCTTCACGGATCGTTATCCGCGGAGAAACGTCCATTGCAGGAAACAACCAGCCATTATTTGTGGTTGATGGAATTCCGGTTGATAACTCGCAGCTTGGCGCCGGTGCAAACGGGTCGCGCGATTTTGCCAATGCAATCGCAGACATTAACCCGAATGACATTGAATCCATCAGCGTTTTGAAAGGCCCTAATGCAGCTGCACTTTATGGCTCGCGCGCTTCCAACGGGGTTATTTTGATCAAAACAAAATCAGGAAAAGGCACACAAAAAGGACTCGGCGTCAATGTGAACTTCGGTTATACATTTGACAAATTGCTGGTTCTGCCTGAATATCAAAATATTTACGGTCAGGGAACGGGCGGCGCATTTTCATATGTAAACGGAAAAGGCGGCGGAATCAATGATGCAACAGACGAAAGCTGGGGGCCAAAAATGGACGGCAGGCTCATCCCGCAATTTTTTTCAGACGGCCAGCCTGCTCCATTTGTGGCGCATCCGGATAATGTGAAGAATTTCTTCGAAACAGGGCACACAAGAACGACCGGTGTTTCAGTTTCGGGCTCAAATGACAAGATCGATTATCGGTTTTCATTCAATAACAGCAAGCAAACCGGCGTCATTCCGAACACGGACATTGCTAAAAATTCATTTGGCGTAAACACAACTTTCCGTCTGAATGACAAGCTTACCCTTACAACGAGCGCCAATTTTGCGCGCAATGCATCGGACAACCTACCTGGAACTTCGGGAAGGGGAAGCAGCGTAATGCTTCAATTCTTGTGGTTTGGCCGACAAGTTGATACAGAGCTTTTGAAAGATTATAACAAAGGCGGATTTGACTACAACTGGAACCACAGTTATTACAGCAATCCCTATTTGCTTCAATACGAAAACACTGCGCAGCAACGTCGTGACCGCTTTTTCGGCAATGTGAATTTGAATTACAAAATCACAGACTGGCTTACGGCAACTGTGCGGACCGGTAACGATTATTACAATGATAAGCGCAAATTCAAAGTGGCTTACGGAACCAACGGAACGCCGTTCGGCTCTTACACGGAGGACAGTTACATTGTAAATGAGAACAATACGGACTTCAACTTCAATTTCCACAAAAATGTGAGTGAAGATTTTGAAATAGACTGGCTTGTCGGCGGTAACCTGCGCAGCAACTTCAACGAACAAAATTTGCAGCAAGCGCCAAAATTGGCTGTAGCCGGTTTATACACACTGAACAACTCGCGTGATCCGCTTGTTTCGTCCAATGTTTTGCGCAAACAAAAGGTTTATAGCGCATTCAGTTCGGGGCAGATCGGTTTCAGAAACTACGCATTTATTAACCTTACGGCTAGAAATGACTGGTCGTCGACGCTGCCAACGGGGAACAACTCTTATTTCTATCCTTCCATTAATGCGAGCTTCGTCCTTACGGATGCATTCAATATTAAGAGCAATGTGCTGACTTATGCCAAGTTACGTGGTGGGTGGGCACAGGTAGGAAAGGACACGGACCCTTATCAGCTGATCAACACTTATCCATTCAACCAGCCTTTTGGAAGCAATCCGTTGCTGACCGTTTCGGATGTGTTGCTTAACTCGGATCTGAAACCTGAGATCACAAAATCAACGGAAATAGGAGCGGATGTGGCTTTATTCAAAAACCGGGTGCGGTTGGATGTTAGTTATTACAACACAGACAGTTACAACCAGATTCTGAAAGCTGACGTAAGCCCATCAACGGGTTACAAGCAGAAGCTTTTGAATGCAGGACACATTAACAACAAAGGTTTCGAGGCGATGCTGAATGTGAAAGCCATCGAAACCAACTCAGGTTTTAGATGGGATGTTGGCGTCAATTTTTCAAGAAACAGAAGCAAGGTCATTGCATTGGATGACGAAGGATTTTTGAATGATTACAAGCTGGGAACCAATGGCGTAACTGTTTATGCGAGCAAAGGATTGGGTTACGGCGCATTGTTCGGATCGGCCTATGCACGTAACGAGGCAGGCGAAATGATCATCGGGTCAACAGGAATTCCATCAAGAGATCCGAACCTGAAAGTTTTGGGACATTACACGCCGAAATGGATGGGCGGGATCACCAACTCATTTACAGTTAAAGGATTCAATCTAAGTGTTTTAATTGATACAAAACAAGGAGGCTCAATTTACTCGGCAACCAATGCGACGGGTCGTTACACGGGTGTGCTTGCTTCCACATTGCAAGGAAGAGATGCGGAACATGGCGGGTTAACTTACTATTATCCAGGCAATAACAAGGCTGGCGTTGCGGTTCAGGTTGCCAATGCTGGTGCTGCGCCAACGGGTGCGGTCGTTTATGAGGATGGCATTATCGCACCAGGCGTTACGACTGACGGCAAGCCGAATACGACCATTGTCTCGGCAGAGCGTTATTACAAAGGCGTTTACAGCAACAGCGCAGGGATCAACGAAGCGAGCGTTTTTGATGCTTCATTTATCAAATTGCGTGAGGTTAAGCTGGGTTACTCGGTTCCGCAAAATTTCGTTTCCAAATACAAATTGCAAAGCCTGATCTTCTCGGTTTACGGCAGAAACCTGGCTTTCCTGCAGAGAAAAGCGGATAACATCGATCCGGAAACCGCTTTCAGCACGGCAAACACAGGACAAGGACTGGAATCATTGCAGCTGCCAACAACCAGTTCTTATGGATTTAATATTTTGATCGGCTTTTAATTGACAAATAATCATGAATAAAAATATAATCGTAAAAGGAATTGCAATTGCCTCGTTATCAGTCTTTTTGGCAGGGTGCCAGGACGAATTGGAGGAAGTGAATGAAAACCCGAATGAAGCAATTTCAGCGCAGCCGGATTATCTGCTGGCCAATGCAATCAAGTCCAATGCGGACGTGATTCTGGGTTCGGATGCATCAATGGAGACGACGACTTTGTTTGTGCAACATTGGGCTAAAATCCAATATACGGATGTTGATAAATACACCGTGAGCATTGCCAACATTCAAAACATTTGGACAAACCTTTATTCGCAAGGGCTGACGGATTTCACGGAAATCATCAGAATAGGCGAAGAAACCGGGAATGTGAATTACCAGGCCGTGGGATTGATCCTGAAATCATGGTCATTCCAGATCCTGACTGACCTCTATGGCGACATTCCTTACAGCGAAGCGGTTAAAATTGATCAGACATTGACCCCGAAATATGACGCACAGAAAGACGTGTATCTGGGACTTTTGAATGATTTGAAAAAAGCTTCCGAGCTGATTAACACAACAGGCAGCCCGATTGCTGGTGATGTGGTTTATGGCGGAAATCTTACGAAATGGAAGAAGTTTGCCAACTCTTTGCGCCTTAGGATTGCGATTCGCATTTCGGACAAAGATCCACAAACTGCCAAGGCTGTGATTGCGGAACTGGCTGCCGATAAAAGCCAGCTGATCTCCTCAAATGACGAGATCGCGCAGTTGGTTTACCAGGCATCGCCTAACCAAAACCCGGTTGCCCGTGACCGCGAAACGCGTGATGATTACCGCGTAAGCAAGTCAGTTATTGATAAATTGCAGGAATTGAAAGATCCGAGATTGGCTGTTTTTGCAAACAAAACAGTGGATGCCACGCCGACAGGTTACATTGGCGTAACGAACGGATTGCCAGCTGACTCTGCCTCTAAACTGGGTTTTACTAAAACGTCTAAGTTGGGTGATTACTTTGTGGCGCCGACGTCGCCGGCGGTGTTTCTGAGTTATTCGGAAGTGCTTTTCAATCTTGCTGAGGCAGCGCAAAAAGGCTTCATTACCGACAAGCCAGCTGAATTGTACAAGGCTGCGATCACTGCTTCTTTGCAGCAATTTAAAGTAAACAGCGCCGACATTGCGTCTTACCTGGCACAGCCATCGGTTGCTTACAGTCCGACAAATTACAAGAAATCGATTGGTGAGCAGAAGTGGCTGGCATTGTTTGGTCAGGGACCGGAGGCTTACACGGAATGGAGAAGATTGGATTATCCACAGCTGAAACCGGCTTATGCAGGTGTTTTAGGCGGAAAAATCCCGGTTAGATTGCTGTATCCGACCGGCGAACAAGCATTGAACGGCGCCAATTACAGGGCTGCTGTCGCTGCACAGGGCGAAGACAAGCTGACTACAAAGCTGTGGTTTGATGCTTTTTGATAGCAAGTAATGCATTAGAGGAGAACATATTAGCCAAATAAACAACATCAACATGAGCAAACTTTTTTTTCTTAAAATCATTTACAGAAATGCTGTAAGTCTGCACAAGATCACAAGCATTGTTGAATCAGTGAAAGGTGCTAAAATCAAGCATTTGAACTTTATCAGCAAGGGCCGCCAATTTGTCGGAGTGATCGCTTTTGAAGCGTCTCAATTAATTGATTTCGAGTATATTCTGCGCCTGATTAAAGGGAATCGGGACATTTCGGAAGTGGAGGAGATTACGGATATGTCGTTATGTCTTTGAGAGGAAAGAGTTTTACAAAGAAAATGCGAAGCCTTAACGCTTCGCATTTTCTTTGCCCTTTCGTTGATCTTTGCGGAATTCGGATGGCGTTTTGTTTGTGGCCAGTTTGAAGACCCGGTTGAAGTGACTTTGATCGGAAAAGCCTGTGAGATAGGCAATTTCGGAAAGCGTGTTGTCTGTGGAGCCGATCAGTTGAATGGCTTTTTCAATGCGCAACTTCCGGATATACTCACCGAAAGAAAGGTTGTCAAAATATCGGGAAAATTCCCGGGACAAATAAGCCGGGTTGACGTCAAGTTCTTCCGAAGCAACTTTCAAATTCAGGTTGAGATTGGTGTCAATGTGATCCTGAATCATGTCTTTTAATTCCGTTGTCCATGCTGGGACTTTGTTCTTTTTGCTGTCTTTATTTTTTAGATAGGTTTTATAAATCTGCAATAGAAGGTGCTCTGTGGGGCTTTGTGTGTGTTTTTCGCGCTGCAAATGCGTGGCCCAGCTGTATAATGCATCGTAAATGAGCATGCCTTTTTCGAGCAATTCGTGGTCATCTTTAATGTTATAAGCCAGACCAGCCGATATGGCCCAAAGTCCCGAAGACTGCACTGCCTGCGTGTGATCGTCCGTATCTGCACCGCGCACGATGGGCGCCAAAACCGCCAGTGCCGGATCTTTCAGCTCGAATTTTTTGATAAAATAATCAAACGTGCATTGATCGTCATAATGGCTGAATTCTGTATTAGGAACGTCAAACGGAGTTGCCGACAAGCGCTCCGCCATTTCCATCACTTCCGATTCGGGCACATAAATGATCTCGGCATTGGGGTCGATGAAGCGTTTGATCAGCCAGGGACAGGCAATGCGGTCAATTTTGGGCCTTGCCCGGGTAATCCATCTCATTGCGCATTATTTGGATTGATAATGGCAAATATAAGTGGGAATACGATCAATAAGCTGACGAAACGACTGGTTTTGGCTTGCGATATTTATGAAGATTGATCAAAAGAACGCTGCCCAAAATGATGATCAGGCCTGTAATCTGCAACACGGATATGGATTCTTTGGCAAAAAATATCCCCAAAAGGACTGCGACAACCGGGTTTACGTAAGCATAAGTGCTCACCTTTGTTGCGGGCTGCACTTTCAGCAACCACACATAAGCACTGAAAGCAGCAATGGACCCAAAAATGATCAGATAACCAAGTGCAAGCCAGGCATCTGTTGAAACCGATGCCAGATTCAGATTATCAAATTCGCCATTGATTATGCTGCCGGGCAGGAATGCAATGCCCGCTGCGAGCATTTGCCAGGTGGAATTTACGGTTGCCGAATCGGCGCTGGATTTGTATTTGGAATACAAAGAACCGCCTGCCCAAGCCATTGATCCGAAAACAACGAGCGCCATGGCAAATAAGTCTCTCGAACTGTTCAATGATGACATGGATGCCATTATTTTTTCACTAAACAGCAGCACAACGCCCGCAAATCCAATGAGAAGGCCTACAATTGTTGACTTATTACTAAAATTTTCAGCCCATTTCGGCTTGTCAAGCAGGATAAACCAAAGGGGTGCAGAAGAGATCATAATCGCGACCATTGCACTTGGCAGGAACTGCTCCACCCATATTACAATGCCATTTCCCACAAAAAGCAGCAGCAATCCGGTGATGGCAGCCGGCTTGATGGCCTTCGCTAAAAACACATTTTCACCTTGCGAAAGGCTCCATCCCATCATGAGCAAACCCGCCAGTGTAAAGCGAAATGCGCCCAGAAAAAACGGCGGAAAGCCCGCTAACGCGCGCTGAATGAAGAAATAAGTGGAGCCCCAAACAATGTAAACGGTGGCAAAAGCCAGCACGACCATCAGGGTGGAAGGAGTTTTACTTTGTGCTTGCATGATCTTTTATTTTTCAGGTATGACTAATTGTTGTTCTTCTTTGACCGTTTCCAGGACAATGGTCGTCCGGGTGGAAAGTATATTGGGGATCTTACTAAAAGTATTACGCATCAGCTGCATCAGGGACGCCGAATCTGCCGTCCGGACTTTAACCAGATAACAGTCCTCGCCTGCAATGTGATGGACTTCCTGCACTTCCGGGATTTTGGCAAGTTCTTTGGCTGTGTTGTTGCTGCCCATTCCTTCGGAAGATTTCATGGAAATAAACGCCAACAATTTTTGATTGACCGCAACGGGGTTAATACGCGCCGTATATTGCAGAATCACCTGCTTCTGTTCCAGCTTCTTAACCCTCTCGAGTACGGCAGAAGGGGCCATTTCCAGCTCCCGTGCAATGTCGGCGTTCGAGATCCGCGCATTTCCTTGCATCAGCCGCAGGATGCTGTGGTCAATTTTGTCAAGAATAATTTCTGTTCCGTTCATAATTCTATAAATATAGGGGAAGTCAGAATTATATTCACTAATCGACTAAAAATTTTGTCGATAGTTCAGTAGATACGTAGTTTTTATCAAAAGGTTCTTTTAATTTCAGGTTTTATAAACAAAAACGCTTAAACGGTCACTTCGCCTCGAAAATCATGAACAAATCAACATTATACACGTTGCTGACGCTGTTTTGCTGGCACGCGGTTCATGCGCAAATCGATAAAAAAGCCACAAAAGAAACGCAGGCACTTTATCGCAACATGGGCAAACTTTCGGAGGAGCATATTTTGTTCGGGCACCAGCACGCAACTGAATATGGCCACGGCTGGTCTGGCGACGAGGAACGGTCTGATGTGAAGTCAGTTACGGGTTCGCACCCTGCTGTTATCGGCATTGATTTCAGTGGTTTATCCGGACGGCCTGAGGAGTCCATTGCGAAGACAAAAGAGTCGTTGCGTAAAAATGTGGTGGACACTTACAATCGGGGAGGCGTAACAACCGTCGCCTGGCATTTCTCTAATCCAGCTTCGGGAGGCGGTTTTTACTGGAAAGATTCTGTTTCCAAAGCTGCCATGGCGCTGATCAAGCCGGGCGGCTCGCATCATGCGCAATACAAGCAAATATTGAGAACCGTAGGAGATTTTGCGAATTCGGTAAAGGGGAAGGACGGCACGCTTGCGCCACTTCTTTTCAGGCCTTATCATGAATTTGACGGTGACTGGTTTTGGTGGGGAAAAGGGCATACTTCACGTCAGGACTTCATCGACGTCTGGCGCTTCACGGTTTCCTATCTGCGTGACAGTCTGAATGTTCACAATTTCATTTACACTTTTTCACCTGATAATAAATTCAATTCCGAAGCTGAATTTCTGGAAAGATATCCCGGCAATGATTGGGTAGACATGGTGGGGATGGACAATTATGGTGACTTTGGCCGCGATGGAAAATACAATCTGGAAGCCGGTTTGAAAAAGCTGAAAATCGTGTCCGATTATGCCAAAAAAGCCAACAAGCTTGCTGCTTTTACAGAAACCGGCCTCGAAAGCATTCCTAACCCCACCTGGTGGACGGAAACCCTATTGAAAACATTGCAGACGGAAAAGCTGCAACTCGCTTATGTGCTTGTTTGGAGAAACGATGCAAAAAGCCCTACACATTTCTACGCGCCTTATCCCGAGCAAGTCAGCGCAGGCGATTTTGTGAAGTTCTACAATGATCCTTACACGCTGTTTGAAAAGGATTTGAAAGACATTTACAAATGATTTGAGAACCGCCTTATCGAACCTGGTTTCCGCGAAGCGAAATTCTTACTAAATTGAGCCATGCGCATCGATGGCAATACAATCAAGCTTCTCAGAATTCCCTTTTCATTCTTTTTGTTGCCGCTGTTCCTTTTCGCTTACAGTCAGGCGGATACGGTTGTGCATCGCCAGGCACTGTTTGCTTTTCTGATCATTCACCTGCTCATTTATCCTGCCAGCAACGGTTACAATAGTTACGTGGATCGCGACGAGGACAGCGTGGGCGGGCTGGAAAAACCGCCAATGCCGACTGTGGCGCTTTTTTACCTGACCATTTTTTTAGACTTTCTTGCAATCGTTTTAGCACTGCTCTTCGTAAATACATTGTTTGCAGGTTGCCTGGTCCTTTACATTGCCGCATCGCGCGCTTACAGCTCGCGACAGATCAGGCTGAAAAAATATCCGGTCATTGGTTTTCTGACAGTTGTTACTTTTCAGGGTGCATTTACGTATTATATGTCGATAGCCGGCATTTCCGGAAATGCGCTTTTGATCACCAGGGAGCATGTTTATGTGCTTTTGGGATGCTCGTTTCAGATTGCCGGGGCATATCCATTGACTCAGATTTACCAGCATAAGCAGGATTTAAAGGACGGTGTTAAGACATTAAGTTACAAATTGGGCTATAAAGGCACATTCGGGTTCACGGCGGTGATGTTTTTGCTGTGCAATGTGTTTTATTATTTGTATTTTACATCGAAGGGACTTGGAATGATTTTTTACATCATTCAAGCATTTTTCCTGCCTATTGTAGTGTATTTCGGTTACTGGTTTTCCCTGGTTTTGAAAGAAAATACAGCGGCAAATTTTAGAAATACCATGCGGATGAACTGGATTGCGGCAATTTGCATGAACAGTTGTTTCCTAGTACTAATCATTATCAACAGAATTCCATTGAGTTATATATCAGCTATTGAGACAGCAGTTCCCGAGAATCGCTATTCGCACGAATCGCTCGCTGCTTTTTACATTAAATCGACAGACGACCTCACCAATAAAAGAAAGATCAAGGTTGTAGCAGGGAAAACAGGCATTGAAAGCCGCTATTCGGTCATTTCTGATTTTGACAAAGAGCCTGAGGATTTTGCTTTTTTCAACAAAACGCCCACACTGCTTCCCGAGCCCACGCTTACGCAGCGAATGCAACTTTATCAGCAGCACGCCACATTGCTTTCAAGAAAGGCCATTGAGAAGATCAAGGATTTTGAAACACTGAAAACCAAGCTAACGCATTTAATTACAGTTACTTGCACAGGACTCTTTGCGCCTGGCCTGGACGTAGAGCTGGTGCGGGACCTTGGGCTGAATCCTTACATTCAGCGCAGCAGCGTCAATTTTATGGGTTGTAACGCAGCGATCATTGCCTTGAAGAATGCGGATGCAATTTGCAGAAGTCAGCCCAATGCAAAAGTTCTGGTTGTATGCACAGAGCTTTGCACAATTCATTTTCAAAAGCAATATAACGACGATTATCTCCTCTCAAACCTCATTTTCGGCGATGGATCAGCCGCTGTTCTGGTGACTTCTGAGGCGAGTGATGCCTATGCGCATAAGGTAGAAATTGACGCATTTAACTCGCTTATCCTGCACAATGGTTATGCGGATATGGCCTGGCAATTGTCGGAAACGGGTTTCATTATGAACTTGTCATCTTATGTGCCCGACCTGATCCGGAAAAACATCAAGCCCATGCTTTCAAAAACCGGGCTTTCGCCTGATCAATTTAAACATTGGGCTGTGCATCCGGGCGGCAAACGGATCGTTGACGATTTTGCGGATGCATTGGAACTGGACAAATGTCATCTTGCGTCGGCCTATAATGTGCTCAAAAATTACGGAAACATGTCGTCGCCTACGGTTTTGTTTGTGCTGAAAGAAGTTCTGGAAAAGGCCAAGCCTGAAAATGTGGGTAACCGGATTTTTACTGCTGCATTCGGGCCGGGACTGAGCATCGAGACCATGCAGCTGCGCTATGTTTAAAACCCGGAGCCAGCAAAAAGAGCTTTTGGATCAGGACGAAATTCCTGAACAGGATCTTTTTCAAAATCTTCGGGAACTGGACTTTATCAATCACTGGCTCGGCGGTTACGACATTTCGTTCAATGCATTGAAAAAAGTAATCCGGCCAGGGAGCAAATATACATTGGTCGACATTGGTTGCGGGGGAGGAGACACGCTCAAACGCATAAGCAATTGGAACGAACGCGCTGGTTATGAGCTGGATCTGTACGGTGTCGACTACAAGCCCGTATGCATTGCCTATGCTTCGGAAAATTTGAAAGGCAAAGCCGTCCAACTGATTTGCGATGATTATCGGCATATTTTCAGGCATTTGAAGCAAGTCGATATCATTCATGCCTGCCTTTTTTGTCATCACCTGGCCGAAGCGCAGCTTGTTGAATTGATCCGTTTTGCGCTGGAAAACCGGTCGATTTTGGTCATCAATGATCTGGAACGCAACCGGTTGGCTTATTATTCAATCAAATGGCTGACCCAACTTTTTTCAAAATCCTATCTCGTTAAAAACGACGCACCACTTTCCGTTTTACGCGGTTTTAAAAAGAAAGAATGGCTGCATATCTTGCAAAAAGCTGGCGCTGTGCATTTTTCCATTCATAACAAATGGGCATTCAGGCATGAAGTGATCGTGTATGGAAACGCAGACTAAATCTTACGATTGCGGCATTATCGGCGGCGGACTTGCGGGTCTGTGTCTGGCCATACAGCTTGCCGATCGCGGCATTTCCGTCGTCTTGTTTGAAAAAAATCAATATCCGTTTCACAGAGTTTGCGGCGAATACATTTCGATGGAAAGCTGGGATTTTCTTAAAGGTCTGGGCCTGGAATTGGATGAAATGTATCTCCCCAAGATTAATCAGCTCGGCATCAGTTCGGAGAAAGGCTTTATGCTGGAACACACCTTACAACTGGGCGGATTTGGCATTAGCAGGTTCAGTCTGGATCATTCTCTTGCTCAAATTGCTACGAAAAAAGGCGTTAATGTTGTTGAACAATGTCGGGTTAATGCTTTGTCTGAGAATGGTTTAGATGGATTTGACATCAAAACAACACAAGGCGATTTTCAAACGAAGATCCTGTGTGGAAGTTATGGCAAATACACGCCTCAATTCCTGTCTGTTGGACAAAATCACGCGGAAGAAAACGACGGTCGAAATTTTATCGGTGTTAAATATCACATTAAACCGCAGTTGCCGGACAATCGCATTGAACTTCATAATTTTCAAGACGGTTACTGTGGCATTTCCAAAGTGGACCATGATTGGCATTGCTTATGTTATCTGACAACCGCCAAAAATTTGCAGGAAAATGGCAAAGATATCAAGCGGATGGAGCAAGCAGTTTTATACAAAAATCCTTTCCTGAAAGCATATTTCACGAATGCCGAATTCGTAAACCCGCATCCGCTGGTGATCAGCAATGTGCATTTTTCCAGAAAACAAACGGAGATGAAGGGCATTTTGCTTTTGGGAGACGCAGCTGGTTCCATTACGCCACTTTGCGGCAACGGCATGAGCATGGGCATGCGCGCGTCCAAGATTCTCGCTAACGAGCTAATCCGCTATTTTGAAAAAGGGCAGTCGAAGGCAGCGCTCGCCGCGAACTACAAAAATGCCTGGAACAATGCATTCCGAAGCAGAATTACGGCAGGTTATTATTTGCAGGGATTATTTGGCAAAAGAAATACAACGGACATTGCCTTAAAGACATTGGCACAAATGCCGGGCTTGACTAACAAGCTCGTTTCCTTAACGCACGGAGACCGCTTCTAAATTCTTCTCCTCCGCGACGGCTGATTTGCCAAGAAAGTATTCGAAAAGATAAGTGTTCAGCAGGAGCATCAGCATGCCGTAAAAAATGTCTTCAAAAGGGATAGTGAAGATTCTAATCCCAATATTTTCCGCATCATTATACCAGACAACAGGCTCGTCCAGCCCCGATCCCGTCAAAATGCCGTTCACGATAAAGAATGGAATGAGCAAAAACATATGCGAAAAATAGAACAGACTTAGCCATTGTGATTTAACCACAAATTTTAAAAACAGCAGAAACGCAACCAGCCCAGCGGCAGTCCAGGAAGTGTAATAGCGATCAAAGTAAGTCACACCCAATGCGAAAGTGAAGCACAAGAATATGCCTGTAACCCAATTCTCGCTTCTGATTTTGTAGTCGGTTCCGTAGAAAATGCGGAAACAATAATAGGTGAAGAGGCATGCATAGGGAATGCATATAAAGAAGAGAATTTCCTCGATCGGAAGCCCGAAAAGATAGAAGCCTGTCAGATATTTTGGCGTAAAACCCCACACGCCGATTCTTGTAAAATAACTGTCCCAAATAACAAATGGGACAGTTGAAAGCAGGATTGCCGGCCAAAGCATGCGCCATTTTTTATAAAGCGCAATTTTGGGATGAAATGAAAAAAGAAGCGGCACGATAATGGCTCCCAGGTCGACAATCAAATAAAGGAAATTCATTTTGCAGCCGCATTTTTAGCATCCCGGAAGTATTTCAAAGGCACCCAGAGCATGCCGAAACATTCGCCCTGATATTTGCCCAGATGCTTGTGATGCATTTTATGCGCCCTGCGAATCGCCTTCAAATACACCGAATCCGTGTTTCTGAACATTTTAAAACGCTGGTGTATGAATATGTCGTGAACCAAGAAATAGGTGAAACCGTAAAGCGTAATGCCTAATCCGATCCAGAATAAATAATTGAAACCCTCATTGACGCCAAAAAGCAGGCAAAGAATTCCGGGGGTTGCGAAAATGGCGAAGAAATAATCGTTTTTCTCAAAGAAATCTCCGTCATCGCGTTGGTGGTGATCGTGGTGAAGCGACCATAACAGGCCGTGCATCAGATATTTATGTGCAAGCCAGGCGACACATTCCATTCCAACAAATGCGGCAAGCGTGATTAATGTATTGGTTATCCAGGGACTCATAGTATGTTCTGTTCATTGCCATCAGCATGGGCTGACGGTCATTGTTTTGGTTTTATTTTGTCGGCAACTTCCGCAAAACAGATTTTAAACCATTCCGTGTAACGGTCAGGATTTTGCTGCATATCTGCTTTAATGTCAGCGGGTTTCATGTATTTATAATCATTTGCTTCCGTCACATCAATGTTCGGCTCAGCATCTGTAATTCCCCAGAAAACGTGATCTAACTCATTCTCCGTCAGGCCGTTTTCCAGATTGACATGATATTGAAAAGTAAACAGAAATTGCAGCTCCGCTTTAATGCCCATTTCTTCTTGCAACCGCCTCACAGCGCCGTGGTGCGCGGATTCGGCTGGGAGCGGGTGACTGCAGCAAGTGTTGGACCAGAGTCCTTCGGAGTGATATTTGCCAAATGCCCTTTGCTGCAACAGCATTTCACCATTTGAGTTATAAATAAAAACAGAGAACGCGCGATGCAGAACGCCTTTTTGATGCGCTTCAAGCTTTGGCATCAGGCCAATTTCCTTGTCATCTTCGTTCACCAGCACAACTTGATCAGTCATAAAAAACACGATTTAAATCCAAAGGCTAACTTCTTCATGCGCAGCCTTCATTTCACTAACAAAAAAACGTCATAAAAGGTCGAACTGATGCCTTACCAACGAACGAAACATTAACCCGACTTTGTCATAATCCGGAATCCGGATGCGCGCATTCATGACCTTTTCGGGCGGCGTTTCCTTTATTCTCAGAAAAAGTTTTTTGTAATAATAATAAGCAAGATAAACCCCGCGACGCGATCCGCTCGGCAGGCGTTTGATGCCGATTAATGCCTGTTCAAAGTCGTCTTCAATCTCCTGCTGAATAGTTTCTTTTTCCTTCGAAGAAAAATGGTCAAAATTAACGCCTGGAAAATACGTTCTGCCCAGATCCATGTAATCGGCTTTCAAGTCACGTAAAAAATTGACTTTTTGGAATGCAGATCCCAGTTTCATGGCGAATGGTTTCAGATCATTGAAAAGCCGCATATCGCCTTCCGTAAACACCCTCAGGCACATTAATCCAACCACTTCCGCCGATCCCAAAATGTATTCGCTGTATGAATCAGCACTGTATTCTTTTTTGGCAAGATCCATTTCCATGCTTTTCAAAAAGGTGTCGATCAGCTCCCACTCAATATTATACGCATGGACAACGTGCTGAAAACTGTTCAGAATCGGGTTAATGCTGATCCGGTCGCGAATGGCCTCCACCGTGTCCTGCCGGATCTTGTCCATCATAAATTCTTTGTTGTACTCATGAAAGCTGTCAACGATTTCGTCTGCAAGGCGAACGAAGCCGTAAATTCCGTAAATGGGGGCATGAAATTTTCCCTTCAGAAAGTAGATTCCGAGCGAGAATGATGTGCTGTAGAGTTGGGTTGTGGTTTTACTGCAAGTTGCAGAGAGATTGTCATATAAGCTTTTCATAACTTATCTGTTAAGAAATTTTGTGAGTTCTGTGGCTGCGATCCGGCCCGAAATGATGGACGGTGGCACTCCCGGGCCCGGAACAGTCAACTGACCAGCGTAAAAAAGGTTTTTAACCTTCTTGCTCTTCATTTTCGGTTTAAAAATGGCAGTCTGCATGAGCGTGTTTGCCAGACCATACGCATTGCCTTTGTAAGCGTTATAATCGCAGACAAAGTCGGAAACGGAATAGCTTTTTTTGTAAACAACGTGACTTCTGATGTCCTCCCCGGCAAATTTTTCGAGCCTATCCATAAGTACGTTAAAATACGTCTCGCGGATGTTTTCGGGATCATCCAAGTCAATCGCAATCGGCATTAAAACGAAAAGATTTTCACTGCCCTCGGGTGCCACGGACGGGTCGGTTTTGGATGGACAGCAAACATAGAATAGGGGCTTGTTCGGCCACTTTTTGTCTTTGTAAATCTCAACTGCATGCTGATCAAAATTTTCATCGAAGAACAAATTGTGATGCCGCAGCTGGTCAATTTTTTTATTAATGCCAAGATAAAACAGCAAGCACGACGGCGCGAAAGTCCTGCTTTGCCAGTAATCGTCATCGTAAGAACGGAAATCCTTATCAAGCAATTCTGATTCAATGTGATGATAATCAGCGCTTCCGATCACCGCGTCGGTCCTGAAATTGCCATTGGTCGTATGCACATGACGGATATTCCCATTCGTAATTTCAAGCTTGTCCACATTCTGCGCGGTCAGAACATTGACCCCAACATTTTTTGCGATTTCTTTAAATGAATCCGCCACTTTCCCGAATCCGCCCATCGGGTAAAAAGTGCCCTGTTTGAGACCCGAAAAATTCATCAGGCTGTAAAGGGCTGGCGTGTCCTTGGGCATTGCGCCAAGAAAAAGCACTGGGAATTCAATCAATGCAAGCAATCTCGGGTCTTTAAAATAGCTTCTGACGTGTTTGCTGAAAGGCGTGAAAATTTGCAATTTTAATGCATCGCCGAACAGTTTCAGGCTGAAAAACTCGGTGATCGAATGGCCGGGCTTGTAAACCATGTCATTCATGCCGACCATATATTTAAACTCTCCCTCAGCGATAAATTTTCGAAGCTTGGCTGCACTGCCTGCTTCAATGCTTTCAAAAAGGTCACACACCGCATCGAAATCGGCTGGAATGTCCATGACTTCGTTTTCAAAAACCACTGCAAAGCCGGGATCAAGCTTTTTCAATTCGTAAAAATCCGAAGTGTTTTTGCCGAACAGCTCAAAAAAACTGTCGTAAACATCTGGCATCCAATACCAGCTTGGCCCCATATCAAACATAAAACCATCTTGGGAAAATGTTCTGGCACGCCCTCCCGTTTCCCTGTTTTTCTCTAAAACCGTCACCTTATTCCCACTTTCTGCAAGCACAGCTGCTGCCGCCAGTCCGGCGAAACCTGCGCCGATGACCGTTATTTCATGCGATTTGTTTGACTTTGCTAGGCGGCTATGCATTGGGAGTTGTAAGGATTTCGGTCAGATTTTCGATTGATTCTATGATTTTAACGCCTTTTTTCATCGCTATTGCCTTTGTTTTCTGATCACCCGATGAGATAAATTTTTGAACTTCGGGAAAGTCGGCAGCCAAGTTTGCTAGAAAGCTTTCTGTCTGACTGTCAGGCTGGTTACGAACAAAAAAAGAATATAAATGCGTGGGTTTGCACTGGGTGATCACTCCCGACAGATCGTTATATGGAACGCGTGAGCCAAGATAAACTACGTCTTTTCCGAGTTGCCGGATCATATAGTAAGCGAAAAGCAAACCAATTTCGTGGTCTTCTTCTTCGCCCAGAAAAAGAATCCATTTTTGCTCAGCTTTAACTGGTAAAGGCAGTGCATCAATGGCAGCAAATAATTTTTGCCTGATCAGGTTTGATAAAAAGTGTTCCTGAGACGGAAGCAAATCGTCTTTTACCCACATTAACCCCGTGCGCACGAGCAGCGGATAAAGTATTCTAATATAAGTATTTTTAAGCGTCAGCCGTTTGACCGAATCCGCAAAAAGCGCATTGAATTGCGACACATTATAAGTTGTGATCGCAATGAGCGCCTGGCTGATCACCGCATCCACATACGCATCGCCCGAAAATGACTCATTGATAACCTTCTCAATTTCTGCCGCAATCTCGGATTTCGATAATTTCCCGATATGCGAAATTTTCATGCCACGTTCCAGCAATGTGCACACATTCAGCAACTTCTTTACATGTTCATCATTGTAAAAGCGAATGTTCGTCTCTGTCCGCTCGGGCTCCAAAATGCCATAGCGCTGCTCCCACATGCGAATGGTGTGCGCCTTGGTGTTACTGATCCGCTCCAAATCCTTGATCGAGTATGATGACATTTTGTTTAACTTTTTTCAAAAATACTTAAACAAAATTATTTTACCGATTATTTGTAGGAAAATAAAAAAATGCTACTACTTTTGATATTATTAATATCATCAGTTTGATTTATAAAATATCATTCGTGTTATGGGAAGTCAGGAAATTTTTTGGTCGGTCAATATCAGGTATCTTCGTTTACGCCTGAAAATGAGCCAGGAAGCACTCGCAGAGCGTCTTGGAATAACCAGAGTAAAGTTGAATGCGCATGAGAGCGGTCGCACGGCAAATCCGACGATCGATGACTTGATCCACTTTTCTGAATTCTTCAGAATGAGCATTGACAGCCTGCTGAAAGTGGACCTGAGCAAGCTTTCGGAGCAAAAGGTGAAGGACCTTGAAGAAGGCAGCGAGCTTTTTATGAAAGGAAACAACATTCGCGTGCTGGCGATCACCGTCGATCGCGAAGAGAAGGAGAACATTGAATATGTTCCCGTGCAGGCAAAGGCTGGATATCGCTCGGGTTACAGCGATCCGGAGTTTTTGGCAACATTGCCGCGTTTCAGCTTGCCTACGCTTCCCAAAAACGGCACGTTCAGGATGTTCCCGACTGTGGGTGATTCCATGCTTCCCGTGCCCGAAGGGAGCGATATCATTACAAGATACGTTCAGGACTGGACAGCTGTGAAGCCCGAAACGCCTTGCATTGTGATCTTGAAAGGCGATCAGGATTTTGTTTTCAAGCAAGTGACCATTAATAGCAACGGCACCATGCTGCTGCAATCATTCAACAAACAATATTTTGCTTACACCGTGCCGTTATCGGAGGTTATCGAGCTTTGGGAATATTACAGTTTCCACAGCAAGGAGCTTCCCGAGCCGCAAACGGACATGCAGCAATTGATGAAAATGTTGCAGGAAATGCAAAATGAGATCAAGGAAATCAAAGGGCGTCCAGGCTCCAAATAATTGTATGGCTGCCCGCAGCTCGATTAAGGTTGTCGCTATGCACACAATAACATTGCATTGGAAAAGTTATAAGATCATTTTGCAGGCGGGTTGATCAGCTAAGTGCGAAATTGTAGATTTAAAACGGTCTTGGATTCGCTATTTGATAGAATATGAATGATTTAGTGTAGAATTTCTATAATACTTGTTTTCGAAATAAATAGTTTGGGCTTCCGATATAGTTATTATTTATTTGGGGAATATATTATTTAAGTGCAAAAACATAAATCTTAAAACCCCGGATTTTTCTTAAATCACCCCAGACAAGAGTGGGGTTGTCACAAAAAAAATTACATTGTTTTTAGCGTCGCATACTTTCGTTGAGTAATAAATATTCACTCAACAATGTCCGCCAAAGCATTACTTGTAAGCCTCCTCGCTACGCTAAGTTTGAATGTTAACAATGCGCATGCACAAAGCCCGACCTCTGCCGCCAAAGGATTCAACATCTTCATAAAAGGCGACGCAACCTTTGCATCCAGTGAAACAGAAGGCCCTGTTGCCATTGGTGGGAATTTGACAACCAACCAGTATCAGATCAGTTTCAATAAACAACATGGCGTCTTCTTTGTAGGCGGTGCGTCAATCGGGCTCGCTGTTCGTGGCGGTGTAAAGCTGGCCAGCGGAAGTCTTTCGGTGAATGGAGACAATTATGTGAAAATAGGGCAATGCGCACCTTCGAACCCGGATGCGGCAACAAACTTGCGCGTTTGGTACAAAGACAATAACAATGCGGAATCGACGATCCGCATCACCGGCGCCGCAAGTAATTATTCTGATACGCCCAACATTACGATCAATGCCAATGTGAACAGCTTTTCTCCGAAAGTGGGAGAGGATGTGAATCCCGTTTGTCAGAATGTTTTCGGTTCAGGAGCAGATCAAATAGACATTGATGCCGCTTTCACGACTTTCATGAAGCGTTCCGCGCAATTGAGAGACATGAAAGATAATCTAGCCATCCGCGATCAGAACGGAAACATAATCAGCGGCATGGAAACCGGCCCATATCTTGACCCTACAAAAATTGGTAACAACCCAAAGATCATTGTCGATCCGAACACGATCAATGTGCTTACGGTTTCGGCTGCGGTCTGGGAGAAAATTCAGAACACGAATATAGAGCGCGTTCCGCAAGGTCTGCAGTTGGGTGATGTGCGTTATACAGGCCCATTTGCGCTGATTGTCAATATTATAGACTTCCCCACATTCTGCGCAGCCAAGGGCGGAAACCCGATAATCAACTTCCCGAGCGTCGGCGGACTCTCCGATTCGCAGGGAAGCTACGTCATTTACAACTTTCCGGACGCAACCGAAAGACTGATCCTCGGAGGCAACACACCAATCCACGGAACAATTTTCGCGCCTTATGCCAACCTGATCAAAGAAAATAATGGCAACATCAATGGCCAGATCATCGCCAAAAGCTTTGTTCATAACCGTGACGAAATTCACTTCTGGCCGTTTTTGCCGCACATTGCCGAACCCGTCGAAAAAGCGCTGACTGTAGAAGTAATCTCAAAATGCATCAACAACGCGCCGTGGCTGGAATACAAGATTACACCCAATTACGACGCAACTGGTGAAACCGCAAAGATCGAATGGATCAACTCGGACGACAAGGTGATCCAGGAAGATGCGGGTAAGCCATTGACAGGCAGCATTTTGTTTCCGGGAGCAGCCGTGGACGCAGACGGAAAAGGCATTGCCTGGCCGGGATGGGAAAAGAACGGCGATAAATGGGTGGAAGTGGTAGACCGTTATTCCTCGATCCGCGATGAAAATGCGAAAATTAAAGTGACCGTGACGCCGTGGAAAATCGTGGAAATCACTTATCCCGCATCCGCAGGCACTTGCTACACCAGCCCTCCGCCAGCAGGCGCACTGCCCGTAACGCTTGCCAGCTTCACAGCAAAAAACGAAGATTGTGACGTGCAATTGAATTGGACCGTTACCGAGGCGAAAAACTTCTCGCATTTCGTCGTGCAGCGCTCCACGGATGCGAAGACATTTGTGTCCCTGAACCGCGTCACTTACGATGCAAATCAGAAAGCATACGCCTACAACGACTCGCCTTATTCACGCGAAACTGCCCCTGCGAAATTCTATTATTATCGTTTGCAACAAGTGGATACGGACGAAACGTTTGAATACAGCGCAATCCGCAGTGTAGAAGCAGGAACATGCGATGCGAGACTTTCCGTAGCGTTTTTCCCTAATCCGACGCAGGAAGAAGTGAATGTAAAAAGTTATTCTCCGGTAAAGAAATTGGAGATCGTAAGCCTCGCTGGGAAGCCGGTTTACCATGTGTTCCCATCGCAAAATCAAACCGAATTGAAAGTAAATGTCCAGTCATTCGCAGCAGGCTTATACATTGTCAACATTGTCAATGGCGAAGGGCAACATTCATCCAAGATCTTGAAAAAGTAGTTTTAGAGTTCTTTTATATAGCGTTATGTGATTCCAAAAAGGCTGTCCCAAGTGTTGAGGGCAGCCTTTTTACTTTTATAGCGTTGTAAAAAACCGTTTAGTAGATCTTACGAAGCACTTTCCCACCCACCGTAAATCTCGCCCTTAAATAATCGGCCGCCGCCTTTTACTCAACGGATTCTTCTTCTCAGCAATTTCCGAAGAACATTATGTCACGAAAATGCAGGACAGTGCATTGGGTCCATCTTCATTATCTCACACAAAACATTCATGACAAAATGAGAAACGGAACTTTACCATTGCGAAAGAGCACATTCCGCCGCGAACTTATGAAAGCCCTCCTTACCATGATCATATTATGGTGGAGCCAAAGCCTCTTCGCACAAAGCGTCGGCGTCAACACAAACAACCCCGACCCAAGCGCATCGCTGGAAGTGGCAGGAACAAATAAGGGATTGCTGATTCCTAGAATTTCATTGCAATCGCTTACGGATAATGCCACCATTCCCAATCCAGCCACGGC
Source organism: Dyadobacter sp. CY326 (assembly GCF_021390515.1). Classification (GTDB taxonomy): domain Bacteria; phylum Bacteroidota; class Bacteroidia; order Cytophagales; family Spirosomataceae; genus Dyadobacter. The sequence continues at coordinate 163,467 of NZ_JAJUXI010000005.1, read as the reverse complement.
TTTACTGATTTACAATACAAATGCAGGGCTAGGCAAGGCGGGGTTTTACTATAACTCGGGAACACCTGCAAATCCGACGTGGACGGGTGTTGGTGCGGGAGCAGATTTAACATTGCCTTTTTCAAAAAATGCTTTCAACGCAGGCCCGCTCTTCCTGATCACGAACTTGGGCAACGATGCAAACGGTTCGGCAATCACCGGAAGCGGCATAGCGACAATCGGCGTAAGAGGAATTTCTCAATCAGGCAGAGGAATTGTGGGATTTACATCTACAACTGGTATAGGAGTTCAGGCATCCAGTGCAAACATAAGCGGGACTGCTTTGGAAGTAAATGGCAGAATGCAGATTCATGGCCCTGGACAGACCATTGGAGCAGGAAGAGTGCTTACGTCTGATGCGAATGGGTATGCGACTTGGCAAGATCCGTTGAACGGAAACGACGTATTTTTCTCAGCAAACGGAATTTTAGGAGGTGGAAGTGAAAACATCAATCCTAATGTTCTTGTGAAGATCGCATTCGCTAATCAAGTTTATGATATTGGTAATGATTATATCGATGCAAGTGGAATTCCCCACAGCACTTTTTTCGCTCCAGTTAAAGGGATTTTCCATTTCGATGTTCAGGTGGGATCTTCTAATTTTCAAGATGAAGATAATGACAATGGCGGGGTTGACGATCCTGTTCCTTACGGATTTTCAATCAGACTAGTTCGTACTAGAAATGGTGTTAAAGATGTTATTGCCGAAAATGGAAACTTTGTAACGACAAGTGCAGATACATCCATTTCCATTGATGTTAGTTTAGAGGCAAACGATAGAGTGCATGTGGAGGCAATAATGGGTTCACTTATCCCAGGACTACTCATTACTGAATCACAGAGGACTTTTTTCAACGGCCGACTTGTTTTAAAGCAATAGGGCAGAAATCGAACCAATTTGTTTCCAATGCTTTAATCACTTGTCATATGAAGTATAAATATTTTACATTAGGCAGCCTGCTTTGCCTGCTTGTAACGATGCACAGTAAAGCGCAACTCTTCATTCAGGGCAATAGCGTATTAATCCAGAGCGGAGCGACCGTACATGTCGATGGATTGTCCCTGACTCCGGCCTTGGCTATCAATTTAATCAGTAATGAAATTAACCATTTAGAGTCATCCATGATTGGCACTCCACATTCAAGTATCAATCGTATTTACAAGGTAGAAAGCAAAATGCCTTTCACCGGAAAGATCGGAATGCGTTATCAGCCTTCTGAGCTCAATGGTAATGATGAAAGCCTTTTACAGTTTTCGTTTGGAGAAGAGAATCTCGTTTTTACTGTTCCAACTAATAAAAGTATGGTGGACTTGAATAACCACTACATTGAGGAAGACGTAGTTAGTCAGAATCTTTGGGCAATCACAGCAACCACATCAGGCAGCATTCTGCCAGTTAAGCTTGTCGATTTTACAGCGATTGCTAACGAAAACAAAGCGCTGCTGGCTTGGAGCACTTCGGAGGAAACGAATAGTGACGTTTTTGAAATACAGCATAGCATTGATGGGAAACAGTGGATTGAGGTTGGAAGGGTGAAGGCCAATGGCGAGAGCAATGTGGTTAAGACTTATGCATTTGAGCATGGCAGCCCGGTGCAGGGCGACAATTTGTATCGGCTAAAAATGGTGGATCTGGACGGGACATTTGCGTATAGCCGTGTGCGTAGCATTCATTTTGAAGGCGGAACGCGGTTGACATTTCATCCCAATCCGGTTTTGGACTGGCTCACCATTGATGCCGCGGATTGGGCTTCGTTGAAGAACCTGAAAATTACAAATGTCGCGGGTGTGAAAGTGGGAGAGTGGAATGAGGCGCAGTTGCGCAATTTTACTGACAAGCGGATTGATTTGCAGCGGTTTCCGTCCGGAATGTACATTCTAAGCCTTACAGATAAGAACGGCACGGTGCAGTCTGAAAAGATTTTCAAGCATTAATTACCATTAACACATAGCGGATGCAAACAAAAGATATCGCAATCATCGGCGGAGGCATCGCGGGCCTGACATTGGCAATCTGTCTTAAAAACACACGTTTTAAATGCCACGTTTTTGAGAAAAATCCTGCCTTCGAAGAAAGCGATGCTGCGATATGTTTGTTTCCAAATGCTTTGCGAGTCTTTAGGCATCTGGGTTTTATGCGCGAAGTTGTGGATGCGGGAGGCGGAATAACCAAGATTGTGATGAAAACGCAAAAAGGCAAAATCCTGGCGCAAACCGAGCCGCGTTATCAGCTTCCTGCCATTTGCCTGCATCGAAAAGCATTGCATGCAATCTTGCTCAAAAATGCAGAAGCAACGCTCTATCCCGATCATTCGCTAGAATCATTTCAAAATCTGCCCGACGGCCGTGTTAATCTCACTTTTGCCAATGGCGTTTCCAGGGTTTTTGACGCATTGATCGGCGCTGACGGCATTCATTCCATGGTGAGAAAAGGGATCATTGGTGACGGAGCACCTATTTTCCGCGGTTACCAGGTTTGGTATGGCATTGCAGAAACGGATCTGGAAATAAATTACACGAGCGAAACCTACGGCAATGGCCAGCGCGTAGGCATTTTACCAATCAAAAATGGAAAATATGGCTGGTGGGCAACGCAAAATGTGAATTTATCCAATGACGACGCTCCGCAAGATGCGAAGCAAAATCTGCAAACGATTTTTGGCGGTTGGCATTATCCCATTCCAAAGCTGATAGCCGAAACCAGTCAGATCCTGAATGCAAGCCCATCGGACAGAATTCCGGTTAGAGGCTGGTCGAAAGGGAATTGCACATTGCTTGGAGATGCTGCACATCCGACAACGCCAACATTGGGACAGGGAGGTTGCCTTGCCATAGAAGGCGCTTACATTCTGGGTGAAGTGATCCGGAAATACGGTGCAATTGAAATCGCCTTCCAGCAATATGAAGCCATTCAGTTTCCAAGAGCCAAATCAATCGTCGAATCAAGTCTGAAACTGGGGCAAGTGGGCCAGTTTCAAAACAGCATCGCAGTCTTTTTTCGAAATCTTTTCCTCCGACTTACACCCTCCTCCATCACATTAAACGTCATCGACAAATTCTTTCTCTATGACGTTACCGCATTGAACATCTAGATTAGTTGAGTGTTTTGATTTTCCCACTCAACCGTTTCTCCATAAAAACCACCTTTTCGGGTGGTTTTTTGGTTTCGACTTAAACCAGCTTCCGGCCTTTCCATTCATATGCAGGCTTTTGTGCCGCAAGTCCGAAAAAGCAAACGTAAAATGGATAAATAAGCTGTGTCAGGGGAATGTAGAAGATGGATCTGGGCTTTTTGAAAAACCTCAGCACGGACCCTAGGAATAACCATTCTGGAAGACATTTGACAGAAAGCAAACAGAAGAATGTTAATGCATTCAGCGAACCAAAGGCAAAAAGCACCGCGCTCGTCAGCAGGGAAAAATTGCAGCCAAAAATGTAAAGTGCCAGAAAAAGAGGCGTTTTGCTTTTATAATGCTTCCATTTGCTAGCCCAGCGTTTCCGCTGACGGAAAAATGCCTGCCAGTTATCATGCGCCTTCGTGTTCACGATTGCACGCGAATCTTTTAGAAAATGAACGCCTTTTGGAAATTTGGCGGCTATTTTATGCATTAAAAATTCATCATCGCCCGAGGCAATGTGCCGCACACCGTCAAATCCACCGACTTCAATAAAGGCATTTTTCTCGTAAGCCAGATTCGCTCCATTGCACAAGGAAGGATATCCCGCGGCTATGGCACTCGCGCCGCTGCCGATGAGGCTCGCAAATTCAACGGTTTGCAAATGATCTGTAACCGATCTTTCTTCTGAAAATGTAACCGGGGCACTGATCAGTTTTGCATTGGTTGCTGCATAGCAAGCCGCAATGGCTTGCAACCAGCCCGATTCTACACGGCAATCGCCATCTGTGGTCACGATCAAATTTCCTTTTGCACGCGTGATGGCCGTTTCGATAGCCCGTTTTTTGGGAGAAGTCGTCGCCGTGTCGGGAAGCGGAATCACTTGCAAATTGATCTGTGAATGCGCCGCGAATGCTTGTGCGATGGCAGCGGTCCGGTCGGTGGAGTTGTCGTCCATCACCAGAACTTCAAATTGCTCGTGCGGAAAATGTTGTTGGTCCAGATCATTGAGCAGCAAACCAATGTTCTCTTCCTCATTGCGGACCGGAACTATGACCGTGATAAAGAGCCTTTTATCAAACTTGAAAATGCCCGATGGCTTGATCCGGTTCCAGAAAAAGGTGAGAACGAACGTGAAAACTGCATAACTCGATATGACAAGCCAGAGTAGGGGGATAAGCCAGGAAAGCAGATAATGTTGTGTCATGAATTGATTTTGGAGCTCGAAAATTTCATCTTGCTCCATTTATATTTCCAAATCAGGAAAATCCCGATCAGGATCGGTCCGAGCACATTGAGTATCCAGACCAGAAAAGTTGCCGCAATGATTTCCTCGGCAGGCAAATTATATTGTTCAAAAACCAGCAACGCAGTAAATTCTCTCAACCCCAAATCACCCAGAACATTTATCGCCGGGATCAATGTTTTGGCTAAAAAAATCAACGAAACCGCGGAGGCAAGTTCAAGTGCAGGAACGGGAAAGTCGAAAAGCGATAGCGCCAGCACAAACTGGCTCAAAAATACAGCATAACGAAGCGAACCATACAACGTAGAAAGACCCAAATCCAATGCAGAGTAACTGCCGATAATGCGCAAATAAGCGTGTATTTTTTGAAAAATCTTTCGTTTGGGATGCCAGTCCATAAGCGGTTTTCGGAACCAGACCACAACAATCCCGGATAGGGTCACAAACGCCAGGAGCAGATTAACAAATTGCTTGCTTTGCGATGACAAGCCGATTTTGTCCTGCAAATGCAACCAACCCACCGCACCCGCAGCGACGGAAATGTAAAATTGAATGCCATTGGAAACAATTGCCGCACCAATCGCCTCCAACCGCCGGTCGGATTTTAACGCTGCCACGCGCCCGATGGTGTCGCCGAGCTGCGCGGGCGCCGCGACGCCAAATGCGAGCCCGGTCAATGTTCCCCGAAATGCATCCCGAAAAGTGATATCGACCACTTTTTTGGCCAATTGCTGCCATTTCAAACTTTCCAATGCCCAGTTGACAGGGACTAGGATTAACATAAAAAAAAGGAACGGGACATGATCTGAAACGAGGATATTTTGAAAAACCGCCCCCACATCGCCAATGCCTTTTTGCTCGTTTCGGAAGGTTTTATAAATGTAACTGAGGATCAGGACCGTGACGACGAGCTTGCCGATCCAGAGCAGGTTTTGCAGGTTTCTCCTTTCTTTGGGAGTAGAGAGTTCCTTATCTTGCACCATGATTAAAATGCAGCAAACCGACGCTACCGAAAAGGTGATTATTGGAGTGGATCCCGGCACCCAGGTGATGGGTTACGGGGTGATTTCGGTGAAGGGCCAGCACATTACGCTGGTTCAATATGGTGTGATTCATTTGAGCAAATATACTACGCACGAGTTGAAGTTAAAGAAAATTTTTGAGCGCATTACCCAGCTCATCGAGGACTATTTGCCCGACGAAATGGCCATTGAAGATCCATTTTACGGCAAAAATCCCCAATCCATGCTTAAACTGGGTCGCGCGCAGGGCGTTGCGATGGCGGCTGCACTGGCGCGTGACATTCCCATTGTCGAATACTCGCCGAAAAAAGTGAAACAATCCGTGACAGGCAGCGGCAGTGCTTCCAAAGAACAGGTTGCCTATATGCTGGAAAAAATCCTCAATATGGAATTGAGCCGCGAGTTTATGGACGCAACCGACGGAATTGCCATCGCCATTTGCCATCAATATCATGCCAATTCTCCTGCTTCCGTCTCCTCCGGATCTGCCAAGAAATCCAAAAAAGGCGGATGGGGCGCCTTCGTGAGTGAAAACCCCGAACGCGTTAAATAGCAGCCCAAGGGACGCTTGCCGACATTAAAAAATTTTTAATGGTATTCTAGCAACATTTCTTTTTACTAATCAAACGTTTGTTTAGTAAAATCAAACAAACGTTTGATTTTTGTTTTTAGCTGCATTACATTTGTATCATCAATAACGGAAAGCGGATGCTAACAACTGTTATTGAGGCAATTAGATGGAATACAACGCTAAGCAATTACAAATTATAGAAGTGGCAGAGCGCTTGTTTGCGGACAAAGGTTTTGCCGGAACATCGGTCAGGGACATTGCGCAGGAAGCCAATGTGAATGTCTCGATGATCTCTTATTATTTCGGATCGAAGGAAAAGTTAATCGAAGCGCTCTTCGCAATGCGCATGGGCGAGTCACGCTCACGAATGGAAATGCTGCTCGGAAACGAGGATCTCATCCCAATTCAAAAAATCAACATCTTGATCGACAGCGCGATAGACCGGCTGATGGGAAATCAATGCTTTCACAACATCATGATGCGCGAGCAACTTTCTTCTGAACGTACGCCAGCGATATCCGAGCATATCAGGGCGTTGAAACTGCGGAATGTGCAGTTGATGCAGAAGTTGATCGAAGAAGGCCAGGCCCTTGGCGCATTCAGGAAGAATATCGACCTGAGCCTGATGAGCACCACATTGTATGGCACGATTAATTATGCCATCGCCACGCAAGATTTTTACAAGCGGATTAATGGTCTGGAAGGGATGGAAGAGGCTGAATTTCAGAGTCATTTGAAACGTAAATTAAGCCAGCACTTAAAGAGTTTATTTAAATCTACAGTAACTAATGAACACCACAACCAGGACTAAAAGAATGGTTTTTGCGATCGCCAGCGTGTTCTGGCTCGCCGTAACCGCTCACGTGTTCGCTCAGGACCAGCGAAAGTTAACGCTGGAAGAAGCGATAGAAATGAGTTTGAAAAACAGCAAGCAGCTTAAATTGAGCCAAACCAATGTCGATCTTGCAGGTTTGAGCATCAAGCAGATTAAGGAAAACCAATTGCCAAGTCTGAGTGTCTCAGGCTCTTATCTGAGATTGAACACGCCGAACATTAATCTCAAATTGCCTCAAAATGGAAGTGACAGCACAGGTGGAAGCGCATTGAATGTGCATCAGGCTATGTATGGAATGGCAAGCGCGTCATTGCCGATCTTCTCCGGTTTCAGATTCAAATATGGTTTAGAATCAGCACATTATCTGGAACAGGCCGCCAAACTTGACGCTGAAAACGACCGGGATGCCGTTATTCAGAATGCAGTTGCCGCTTACAGTAATTTGTACAAAGCGAAAAAATCGGTCGATCTGGTTGCTGAAAACCTTTTGCGGGAGCGGGAGCGTGTGGCTGAATTTACAAACCGCGAGAAAAACGGAATGCTCGCAAGAAATGATCTGATGAAAGCCAAGTTGCAGGAATCGAATGTGGAACTGACTTTGCTGGATGCAGAAAATGATTTGAAAGTGACGACCATTAACATGAATTTGTTGCTCGGAATGCCTGAAAACACCGTGCTGGAAGCTGATTCAGCAAGTTTCGTGACGTTAAAAGAAGAAGGCAACGCGGCTGAATGGGAGCAAACGGCGATTTCGCATCGCAAGGATTTTGCAGCAAACGGAATTCGCCAGAAAGCTGCGGTTTCGGACATTAAGGTTGTTAAGGCGGATTTTTATCCCAATGTGGCACTAACTGCTGGTTATGTGGCACTTAACATTCCGGGTGTAGCCACGATCCCGAACGCAATGAATGCAGGAATCGGGGTTAGATATGACATTGGTTCGCTGTGGAAATCGGGAGCAAGAATGGAGCAAGCAAAAACGAGAGTTTATCAGCTCAAAACCAATGAAGAAATTCTGTTGGATCGCATTCATCTGGAAGTCAATACGGCTTATTACAATTATGTTTTGAGCAAAAGAAAAATTGACGTCTACGCAAAAGCGATGGAACAGGCAAACGAAAATTATCGGATTACCAAAAACAAATACGATAACAGTCTGGTAACCACCACAGAATTGCTTGACGCGGATGTCGCCCAGGTACAATCCCGCATCAACTACGAAGCTGCCAAAGCCGACGCCATCGTAGCTTACAAAAAATTAGAACAATCCGCCGGAGTAATTAATTAAAATCATTCAGCGCAACGGCGCCCACTCATTCACTCATTCATATATTTGAAATGGAAACCAGACAAACCACATTGGAAACTCAAGAAGCTCCAAAAAAGAAAAGTTATACTTTCGTCATCATTCTGTGCGTCCTGATCGCCGTCGGCGGGATTTGGGGATTCAATAAATACAACCACGGACTGCACCATGAAGAAACGGACGACGCGCAGATCGACGCGAACATTAGTCCTGTAATCCCCAGAATATCAGGATATGTGACGGAAATCAGGGTCAAGGACAACCAAACCGTAAAAAAAGGCGACACGTTGATCGTTTTGGATAACCGCGATCAGCTGATCAAACTCGAACAAGCAAAAGCTGGATTAGCCGGATCACAGGGAAGCCTGGTTGTAGCCAATGCAACAACGAATGCTTCGCAGGCCAGCGGCATCACTTATGAAGCCAATGTCTCGATCGTGGAAGCACAAATTGAAGAAGCGAAAGTAAATGTGTGGCGTGCGAATCAGGATTATGCGCGTTACGAAAACCTGATCAAAGATCACTCGATTACGCAGCAGGAATTTGAACAAGCATCTGCCACAAAACAGCGTGCAGAGCGTCAGTTGGCCGTTTTGGTGGCGCAAAAAAATGCTGCAGAACGTCAGGCAAAAGCCGCAGGCAGCCAAACCCGCGCAACTTCCGTGCAAACCGGCGTTGCGAACGCAAACATTAAAGCACGTCAGGCGGAGATTGCCAATGCTGAACTGAACCTGTCTTACACCGTGATCACGGCTCCGACAGACGGCCGCGTTTCCAAAGTGAATGCGCAGGTTGGCCAGTTCTTGTCAGCAGGACAGTCTTTATTCAGCATTATTTCTACAAATGAACCTTGGGTGGTTGCCAATTTTAAAGAGACGCAATTGACCAAAATGAAATTGGGACAAAAAGTAAAAATCCATGTGGATGCTTATCCGGAGCACGAATTTGAAGCCAGAGTCGCCTCATTCTCACCTGCGACCGGCGCGAGATTTGCGCTGTTGCCTCCTGATAACGCGAGCGGAAACTTTGTAAAAGTGGTGCAACGTCTGCCAGTGCGAATTGAATTCACACAAGCAAACGACCAGCGCATTGCAGAATTGAGACCGGGCATGAATGTGTTCGTGGATGTGGAATTGAACTGAGGATCAGCACGCTGACCTTAAACCCAAATTAAATGGAACTACAGGAATCACTCGTCGAATATGGTTTCCGCAGGGTCATCATAACGATAACAGCTGTGCTGTGCGCGTTGCTCGAAATCGTCGACACCACCATTGTCAACGTTGCGCTCAACGACATGCGCGGAAATCTGGGCGGCACATTGTCCGAAGTTAGCTGGGTTATTACGGCCTACGCCATTGGTAATGTGATCGTTGTGCCCATGACCAGCTGGCTATCGCAGCAGTTTGGCCGCCGGAATTACTTTGCAGCTTCGATCATTATTTTTACCGTCGCTTCATTTCTTTGCGGCAATGCAAACAACATCTGGGAGCTTGTATTTTTCAGATTGATACAAGGGCTGGGTGGCGGCGCGTTGCTGGTTACTGCCCAGACCTTGATCACCGAAAGTTACCCACCCGAAAAACGCGGGATTGCGCAGGCCATTTACGGTCTGGGTGTGATCGTGGGACCAACGCTTGGCCCGCCGCTGGGAGGTTACATTGTGGATCATTACAGCTGGCCTTACATTTTTTATATCAACATTCCGCTTGGCATCATTGCCGCAATGCTGACATTGCAATTTGTGAGAAGCCCAAGATTTTCTCAAAAGAAAGCAGCGAACGAGATTGATTATTGGGGCATTTTATTGCTGGCCATTTCTGTTGGTTCCCTTCAGTATGTTTTGGAAAAAGGGCAGGAAGAAGACTGGTTTAATGACGAAATCATCATTCTATTGACCGTTACGGCGGTTTTCGGGTTCTTCTTCTTCATCTGGCGCGAATGGACTTACAAAAATCCGATCGTTAACCTGCGGGTTTTGGCCAATGGCAACCTACGAGTCGGGACGATTCTTTCCTTCATTCTCGGCTTCGGCTTGTATGGCTCCACATTCATCATTCCGCTGTACACCCAGGCTACATTAGGCTGGACAGCAACGCAATCCGGAATGCTGATGGTGCCGGCTGCCGTGGTGACTGCCATGATGATGCCCATCGTCGGGCAGCTCATTCAACGTGGCGTTAAACAACAATATCTGGTCGCCGCCGGAATGATTTTCTTCTTTATTTACAGTTACTGGGGCTATTTAATTTTGACTCCCGACACCGGAAAAGACGCATTTTTCAACATGCTGATCGTTCGGGGAATCGGATTGGGATTATTATTTGTGCCCATTACAACATTAGCCCTTTCCACATTAAAAGGACGCGAAATTGGCGAAGGAGCGGCGTTTACGGGAATGATGCGGCAGTTGGGCGGTTCGTTTGGGGTGGCTGTGATCACAACTTATCTGGCCAGACAAAATATGATGCACCGCAATGATCTGGTGAGCAAGCTGGACGTCAATAATCCGTCCGTTATGCAGCGCGTTGAAGGTTTACAGCAGTCGTTTTTGGCCAAAGGAATGCCTGCCGATGTTGCCTTGAAAAGCGGTTATAAGATCCTGGATTACACGGTTACAAAGCAGGCGCAAGTGATGTCTTACATGGATGTCTTTCTGTATCTGGGACTTATGTTCCTGATCTGCGTGCCCTTCGTGCTCATGACCAGAAGCGGCAAAACCAAAGTCGACCCATCCTCCGTACATTAAGATTTCAAGTGTAGTGGTAGTAATAAAACAGAAGGCCTCGTTGAGGCCTTTTTGTTGTTTCGGTGCGGGATATTTAACGCATTCTGCACCGACCGAATTTTCAGCAACGATCCCCCCATAACCGCTTTCGGCCAAAACTCCCTACTTTTGCGGTGGATTATATGAGAGATCGTGCATCAGAATTATTATTTTTTAAAACAACTTGCCCCGGCTTTGCATCAGCAATTGGCTGGAAAGACGTTTATTGAAGCTTTTAGTCAGGAAAAGGATGAGATTATTCTTGTGTTTGACGCGTCGGTGAATGATGAAAATTTGGTTGATCCGTTTTTTATCAAAGCAACATTAAGATCGAACTTTGCCTGCCTCAGCTTTCCCGATAGTTTCGACCGCGCGCGCCGCAACAGTGTCAATCTTTTCACAGACTTTCAGAATCAGAAAGTTGATTTCGTTGCGGTTTATCTGAATGAACGGGCGATTCAGGTCAGTTTTGAAGATGGTAAAAAGCTGGTTTTTAAACTTTTCGGAAATCGATCCAACCTGATTGCTTTAAATAACGAAGGCATTACCACACAACTTTTCAATAACAAACTGCCCGCCGACAAATCAATCACGGATTCATCCCTCGACCGCAACATTGATCAGTCATTTGAGGCATTCGTAGAACACAATGAGCGCTATGAAGCATTGTTTCCAACGTTTGGGAAACTTGTCAATGCGTTTTTGGCTGAAAAATTGCAGGATTTTAACAATGCCAAGGATAAATGGGAGGTCATTCAGCAAACATTGAAAAAGCTGAATGCGCCGCCATATTATTTGACAAAAATCGAACTGATTCCTACGCTTTCACTCTTGCCCACTGGCGAAATAATTACTGAATATAATGATCCGATCGAGGCGTTAAATGGGTTTTATCTTGCTTATATCCGGCTTAGCGGCATTGAAAAAGAGAAGGCAGAGATTCTGAGAATGCTTCGCAAAAGGCTTACGCAGACTGAGAATTATCTTGAAAACACATTTAAAAAACTGGTCGAGCTGGAAGAGGCGACCAAAAATGATGAGATTGGCAACATCATTATGGCCAACCTCCACATCATTCCCGAGCGCACGGAGAGGATGGAATTGTTTGATTTTTACCGCGACCAGCCGATTGTTGTCAAACTGAAAAAGGACTTAACCGCGCAGAAAAATGCTGAGGGTTATTACAGGAAGGCCAAGAATGAGAAAATCGAATTTGGGAGATTGAATGACAGCCTGACTGCACGCGAAATCGAAAAGGCGAATTTATCCAAACATTTGACTCAGATAGAAGCCATTGAATCACTGCGTGAGCTGAGAAATTACATTAAAACCAATGGCCTGGATCAGACGAAAGTCCCGGCGACTGCCACGGAGTTGTTTAAAAAAGTAGAATTTATGGGTTACACCATTCTCATTGGCCGCAATGCGAAGAATAATGATGTTTTGACCAAACAATTTGCTTCAAAAGATGATCTGTGGCTGCATGCAAAGGATGTTACCGGCTCACATGTGGTGATTAAAAATCAGCCTGGACGCAATTTCCCGACGCTCGTTATTGAGCGTGCGGCGGAATTAGCGGCTTTTTATTCCAAAAGAAAAAACGACTCCTTATGCCCTGTGATTTATACACCAAAGAAATTTGTCCGTAAACCGAAAGGCTTGCCCGATGGCGCTGTGGTGGTTGATAAGGAAAATGTGCTGATGGTTGAAGCGAAAGGCGAATAGCAAATTTATTCAAACAAAAATGAAGTTTTTACGGCGGCAAACGTATATACAGGCTTTGATAAGTCTATTGATATGACGATCTTCGTGTGAAAATTGGAACAGGAATTTTAGTGCAGAATGCTTGAAAGTCGTCGCTTTGTCATCATTGGTTTTTTTGCGTTAGTAGGTTTAATCTACTTATTTCGACTTTTCTACTTGCAGGTTCTGGACGAAAGTTACTCCATCGAATCGTCCAGCAATTCCATTAAGCGTGTCATTGAAATCCCTTTTCGCGGCCAGATCTACGACCGCACCGGAAAGCTCATCGTTTATAACACACCCGTTTACGATTTATTGGTGACGCCTTACAAGGCGCGCGTAGAAGATACGCTTCGTTTTTGTCAGGTTTTAGGAATCGAAAGACATGATTTTGACAGTTTAATGGCGGCGGCAAGTGCTTACAGTCGTGTCAAACCATCATTGTTTTTGCGCCAGTTGTCGAAGGAAGATTTTGCTTCCATCCAGGATGTAATGGTCGATTATTCGGGTTTTGAATTTGCCAAAAGCTCCTTACGCACTTACACGGCGCCCACGCTCGCCAACACGCTCGGTTATGTGAGTGAAATTACAAAAGGCCAGCTGGAAAAGCAGGAAGAGCCATATTATCGCCAGAGCGATTACATTGGACAGAGCGGGGTTGAGAAGATTTATGAAAACGAGTTGCGCGGCAAGCGCGGGACGAAGTTTGTCATGCAGAATGTGAGCGGCGTTTACAAAGGTCCCTGGAAAGGCGGCGAGCTCGACACAATGGCTGTCGCGGGCGCCAATCTTTATTCCGGCATTGACCTGGAAGTGCAGCAATATGCTGATAGTCTGATGGTTAATAAAGTGGGGAGCGTCGTTGCCATTGAGCCGAAAACGGGCCAGATCATCTCCATGGTTTCGGCCCCGACGTACGACCCGAACATTCTGGCAAGCCGTTATTTCTCAAAAAACTACGCGGCATTGGCGCGAAATCCATATAAGCCGCTGTTTAATAGACCCGTTATGGCGAGTTACAGGCCAGGTTCTACATTCAAATTGATCCAGGCTTTGATTGGTTTGCAAGAAGGCGTGATCACGCCCGAAAGTGGTTTTACGCATGCCAATTGTCCGGTCGGTTGTCACAATCACCCGGCGACCGGAACCGTTGCATTGGGTGTAACGCACTCGTGCAACCCTTATTTCTACAATGTTTTCAGGCGGATCATTTATAAAAACAACATTCAAAACACATTCAAAGCCTCAGCAGTTGGTCTGGACGCCTGGCATGACGCCATCAGTAAGTTTGGGATTGGACAGCGATTGGGCATTGACCTTCCCAGTGAGTACAAGGGAAATTTGCCCAACAAAAAATACTATGACCGCTTTTACGGTGAATATCGCTGGAAATTTTCAAACATTTATTCGCTCAGCATTGGTGAAGGCGAGTTGCTGATTACGCCACTTAAAATGGCCAATGTTGCCGCAATCATTGCAAACAGAGGTTATTTCTACACGCCGCATGTGATCCACGGCGTCGGTGACAGCAAGAAAGTCAATCCAGAATTTTTGGTAAGGCACGAAACAGGCGTTGCTCCTCACAACTTTGACCCCGTAATTGAAGGCATGATCGGGGCCGTTGAAGCCGGAACAGCGCGCCGGTCGCGGGTGGAAGGGATTACCATTGCGGGGAAAACGGGAACGTCACAAAACAAGCGCGGTGATGACCACTCTATATTTATTGCCTTTGCGCCTGCTGAAAATCCAAAAATTGCGATTGCGGTTTTTGTGGAAAATGCAGGAGCGGGAGGCGTCGCAGCAGCACCGATTGCCAACTTGATCATTGAAAAATATCTCACCAGAAAGATCACGAACAAAGCATTGGAGGAGCGAATGTTTAAGTCTGATTTGATGAGCAAAGTTATTTTGACCGGTCAGAAAAAGCCGGTTTCAGCCGATACTGCCAAAAAGAAACCTGTCGCAACGCCGCAACCGGCTCGCACCAATCCATAATTTGTTGAAGAAAACATGGCAGAAAATAAGCCGATAACGAAGAACGTAGACTGGGTCGTGGTGCTCATTTACATTGCATGCCTGGGCATTGGCTGGGTCAATATTTATGCGGCGGTTTACAATCCGGAAGTGAATATGAGCATGTTCGACTTGTCCAACAATGCGGGCAAGCAGCTGATGTGGATCGGGACGGCGGTTTTGCTCATTATTTGTATTCTGGTTATCGACTATAAATTTTATGAGACGTTCTCCTTCATTATATATGCGGTCATTGTTTTCCTGCTGGTCGTCGTTTTGTTTGCAGGATCAAACATTAACGGATCGCGCTCGTGGATCAAATTTGGGGCTTTTTCATTGCAACCGGCGGAGTTTTCCAAGCTTGCGATAAGTCTGGCTATTTCAAAATATCTAAGCGATCCGGCCATCAGTCTTACGCGCAAGCTTAAAGATTATTATCCCATTATGGGGATCATTGCATTGCCCGCTTTTCTGATCCTTTTATCCAATGAAACGGGTTCCATGCTCGTTTTCGCCTCTTTTGCAATTGTGCTTTATCGTGAAGGAATGCCTGGATTTATTCCGGCAATCGGCATGGTAACCGCGGCTCTGCTGATCATTACATTGCTTTTTGTAAAATGGTATATTGCCGGCGTCATCATTGTTATTGCCGGGCTTGCGATATGGCTTATGCCGGTCATGACGCGCAGGCGGGGCGGACTTTGGGCAACGATTATCATTGGATTTGTGATGATCGGGATCGTGTTCGGCGTCGATTTTTTTATGAATAATGTGCTTCAAAAACATCAGAGAGGCCGCATTATGGTTCTTTTGGATCCGGATTCCGATCCGCGCGGCATTGGCTGGAACGTTATTCAATCCAAAATTGCAATCGGTTCGGGTGGATTTTCTGGGAAAGGATTTTTGCAGGGAACACAAACCAAATTCGACTTCGTCCCCGAACAGAGCACCGACTTTATATTCTGCACAGTGGGAGAGGAGCACGGTTTTATCGGCTCAGCCATTGTGGTTATCCTCTTTGTTTCGCTGATTTCAAGGCTTGTTGTGCTCGCTGAGCGGCAGCGAAGTCGGTTTGCACGCGTTTATGGTTACTGCGTGGCGGGGATAATTTTCTTTCACTTTATGGTCAATGTCGGAATGACGATCGGATTGATGCCCGTGATCGGGATTCCTTTGCCGTTTTTCAGTTACGGCGGTTCATCGCTCTGGTCTTTCTCAATTCTGCTATTCGTTTTCCTAAAAATTGACGCGCAAAGACCATTTACGCTTTCCCGGGGCTAGGGGATGTTAATTCAATCATTCAATCATTCAATCATTCAAAATTAAATCTTCCCCGCAGCCAAAATCAGCAACACCCAACCCGCAATCAATGCCACGCCTCCAATCGGAGCAGTTGCGCCGAATTTGGTAATGCCCGTGAAGCAAATTGCATAGAGTGATCCCGAGAAAATGATGACGCCAATGGCAAACGCATTGCCCGACCAGCCCAGCAATTTGATCGCATCGGTGCCTGCGCGTTGCATGAGCAAGCCGACCAAAACCATGGCGATAGCGTGATAAAACTGATATTTTACAGCGGTTTCAAATGTTTCACTTCTGCCCGAAGCTTCCAGCATTCCTTTCAATGCGTGTGCACCAAATGCGCCCAATGCAACCGCCAGCGCTCCCAAAATCCCGCCAGCCTGAATCATGAATTTCATAATGTTTGTGTCAATTTTTGATCGAAAATAAAGTTTGAGCCGATTTTGGGCACATTGCTTTTGCCATTTGCTCGTTCGTAAAGTTATGCCCGGATCAAACTGCAACCAACTCTTTGTTTCAATTTTATTATCTTGCGCGCTAGAAAAAAGCCGATTCGTAAGAACGTTTGTCTGCGAACCGGCACATTGTGAATTACTCCTAGCAAATGACTTTACAACGTTTCGTAGCGCTCTGGACGCATCGTTATCATAAATATTCGCACATCGGAAAAGCCCATCTTCTTGGTTATCAGGCATGGGCGTATTTCCTGGACATAAAAAAGAATATGAAGAGGGGCCGTAAGCTAATCGCGATCATCCGGACCGAACATTTTGGGGATATCGTGGCGGCGGAACCGATTTCTAGATATGTTAGGTCGCAGTATCCGAATGATTATATTGTATGGTTTGTTAAGCCGTCATTCGGCGAATTGGTGAGCCATAATCCTTCTATCGACGAAGTTTTCAAGGAATTTTGTGTCACGCAAAGGAAGACGTTGCTGGACACAGGGATTTTTGACAAGGTGATTCAATTGCAATTTACCAATAACAACCATTGCCCTAAATGCCAGGTTTTCATTGATAATCCAGTGGCTGCCCGGCGTAACATTAACATTTTCAATTATTTCAACTACGGCAATTTGCTGGGAGTTTTTGCGCAAACGGGCGACTTGATCCCGGAAAAAGCGCCATTTCCCGCAGACGACAGACCAAAGCTTTATTTGCAGAAAAGTCATCGGGATAAGGTTGATGCTTTGCAGCTGAAAGGGCCGTTTATTGTGCTGCATTGCCAATCCAATTATGCACCAAAAGACTGGCCTGCCGAAAAATGGGAGCAGCTTGTGCAATGGCTGGCTGATAATTTTCCTTATCAAATCGTTGAAATTGGTTTGAAAAGCAATCTTTCGGTTCAGACAGAGTTATATCGAAACTTGTGCGGGCAACTGACTATTCTGGAAACGGCTGAGGTGATTCGTCGCGCTGCTTATTTTATCGGGCTGGACAGCGGGCCGTCGCATTTGGGTAATGCAACGGATACATTTGGGATCATATTAATGGGCTCGCTGAATGATTTTCCGGAATATAATCCTTATTCGGGCAGTTACGGGAGGCAGGAGAATGCGATTTTTGTTCGTCAGACGGGCATGCCCTGTTCGCAGCTTTCGTTTGAATTTGTGCGCGACAAAGTGGCAAGTGTTATCGCCTTACCTTGATCCAAAAATAGCGCTTCCAACGCGCACAAGCGTGCTTCCTTCTTCCATTGCAATAGCATAATCAGCGCTCATACCCATGGACAGTTCGCGCATGTTAACTTGCTCATTCTGATATTGTTTGAACGATTCAAATAGCGCTTTCAGTCCCCGGAACTCAGCTCTTACGGCTTGCTCGTCATCCGTGTTTGACGCCATGCCCATTAAGCCCGCAATGCGGATATTCTGCAATTCCGGCAGGGCCGCTGACGTCAGGATTTCCACTGCTTCTTCTTCCGACAATCCGAACTTGGTTTCTTCCCTTGCAATAAAGATTTGCAGCAGACAATCGATCACGCGGTTGTTTTTCTTCGCCTCTTTATCAATCTCTTTCAGCAATTTAAAACTGTCAACCGAGTGCACCAGCGCAACATACGGCGCCATATATTTCACTTTATTGGTCTGTAAATGACCGATCATATGCCATTCAATGTCTTTCGGAAGCGCTTCGTATTTTGAAGTCATTTCCTGGACCTTGTTTTCTCCAAACCTTTTGCAGCCTGCGTTGTATGCTTTAAGCAGAACTTCTTCGGGTTTGGTTTTTGTTACTGCAACCAAACAGGTTTCCTGTTTTAATCCTTTTTCTATTTGGGCAATATTCTCGGCTATTGTTGGCATTTCAGGATACTAAATTTTTGATAATTAATGCTTTAAAGGGAAATTTTGACCGCAGGCCCTTAGAAATAGATGTTAACATATTTCAAAATTGAAAAAAACATAGTTCTTTTACCAACTAATTAAAAAATATAACCTTCTGTATGGACTATAATCAGGAACAAAAGCAAGACAGAAAAACACTATTATGGGCCGCTCTGGCAGTTTTGCTATTGCTTAATTTGGTGCTTGTTTATTTTATCTATCACGAAAAACAGGAAAATCTTGCAAAGGATGAGATCATAACGGCGAAGACCGAGGAAGTGCTTTTTATCAAAACAAAACTTGACTCCATATCGCAGGAACTTGACATTAAAATAACTGAAATTCAGAAGCTTGGCGGCAGCGTGGATTCGCTTATGGCAATGAAGGCGCAGCTCGAAAGGGATAAGCAGGAATTGAAAAACATGAGTAATTACTCTGCATCCGGCTACAATAAAAAGATCAAGGGTTATGAAACGGTGCTAAATGAGAAAGACACCGAAATCGCGCAATTGAAGCAGGAACTGGGCATTGCAACGTCAAAAAACCAGGAGCTTAATCAAAAAGTGACCGGCCTCGAATCGGAAAAACAATTGCTGGCAGACTCGGTGACAAACTATTCAGTTCAAAATAGGGAATTGGCCGAAAAAGTATCGATTGCTTCTGCCTTGAGAGCTGAGGATCTGACGGTTAATGCGGTTTCAGCGAAAGGAAAAGAGCGTGAAGGCGGGAAATATAAAGCCAAACGCATTGATAAATTAAGAGTGAATTTCAAGCTGGCGCCTAATGCAGTTGCCAAGCAAAACGAAAAAGAAATGTATCTGCGCATCCTTGACCCCGACGGTGCGGTGCTTTCGGATATGGCAACCGGCTCAGGATCATTCATGTATGAAGGCCAGGAATTGATTTACAGCTCGCGCCAAACGGTTAGCTTCACCAATTCGGGACAGTCAGTTGATATTCTTTACGGACGTGGCGGCATTCCATTGAAGGATGGGAAATATGCAATCGAAGTGTATAGTGAAGGGTTTAAAATCGGGCAGGGAGACTTCGAAGTGAAGTAATTTCCACTGTCTGACTTGAAGTTATGTGTTGATAGGGCTTGGAATTGTAGATTTCAAGCCCTATTTTTGCACCCTCATTTTGGTGTAATGCCAAAGTGAGGGTTTTATTTTATAATTAATAATTAATCAATTACCGTATGTCTAAGCAATATGAAACGGTGTTCATTCTAACTCCCATTTTGTCTGAGGCCCAGGCAAAGGACGCCGTTGAAAAATTCACGACAATCATCACTGCAAATGGTGCAACGATTGTACATGAAGAAAATTGGGGATTGCGCAAGCTGGCCTACCCCATCCAAAAGAAAAACTCAGGTTTCTATCATGTTGTAGAATACACAACAACAGAAGGAAATGTGGTTGACGTTTTGGAAACCGAGTTCCGTCGTGACGAACGCATTTTGCGTTTTATGACAATCGTCCTGGATAAGCATTCAATTGCTTACAACGAGAAAAAACGTAAAGGGCTGATTGGAAGAAAAAGAGAAGAGTCAACTGAGTCTAAAACCGAAAACGCATAAGCTATGTCACTAGTAAACGAACCGGTTGAGAAAAACAATAACCGTAAGAAATATTGCCGTTTCAAAAAATCAGGCATTAAATATATCGATTACAAGAATCCAGATTTCTTATTGAAACTGGTGAACGAGCAAGGTAAGATCTTGCCACGCCGCCTTACGGGAACAAGCTTGAAATATCAGCGTAAAGTTTCTCAGGCAATTAAAAGAGCACGTCACTTGGCTTTATTGCCTTTTGTTGCTGATCAATTGAAATAATATAGAAAAAGCTACAAACAATGGAAATCATACTAATAACTGATATAGCAGGTGTAGGTTATAAAAACGACATCGTGACTGTGAAAGCAGGTTACGGTCGTAATTATCTTATCCCTCAGGGTTTCGCATTATTGGCCAATGCCTCTAACCGCAAAATTGTCACTGAAAACGTTCGTCAGGCTGCTCACAAAGCTGAAAAGCTTAAAAAAGATGCAGAGGACATTGCATCAGCAATCGGCGATCTTACAATTGATATCAAAACAGTGGTTGGAGAAAGCGGCCGTATTTTCGGACGTGTGACCAATACACAGGTTTCTGATATTTTGAAAGCAAAAGGTTTCAACATCGACCGCAAGAAAATTACTTTGGACGACGTAAAATCCATCGGAACTTACTCTGCAACAATCGATTTGCATAAAGAAGTGAAACACAAAATCACGCTGAACGTTATCGCAGCAGAAGATTAATCGTTTCAAAAATGCATAAAAAAAGCAGCTCTAAGGGCTGCTTTTTTTATGCATTTTTGAAACGATTGAATGACTGAATAAAGCTCAATATTCACTCATTCACTCATTCAGTCATTCAAAATTATTTCAAGGCGCAGGAATTCTCAACACCTGGCCAGGATATATCTCATCCGGATCGCTTAGCATGGGCTTATTTGCCTCAAAAATGACCGGATACTTCATCATGTCTCCGTAAACTTTCTGCGCAATCTTCGAAAGCGTGTCGCCTTTTTCAACCGTGTGATAAGTTGCTTCCGGTGCTGGCGTTGCCACTTTCAGGCGGTTGTCCACTACTTGCACGCCTTCAACATTGCCAACCGCGAGAGCGATTTTTTCTGCATCTTCCTGTTTTGCAACTTCACCCTCTATCGTTACCGTATCTCCGGAAGTCTTCACTGTCAAGTTGTTGTACGCAAGTCCGAGCGCTTTAACGTGTGCCAAAAGCGCGCTGGCGCGCAACGGTTCTGCCTCCGGTGTGGGAGCAGCAGTTTCTTCTTTCTTAAATACTTTTTCTCCTACGCCTTTCAAAAACGATAGTAAGCCCATGTTAAACTTGGTTAGATGATAGATGATTTTAAACTATAACATTCGTAGTGATCTAAGATCACAAACCAAGCAAAGCAATAACTATACCAAAGATTTACACCAAATCGACAAAACAGCGGCTTGTGGCGGCAAGTTTTAAAGGCCGACTTCGTACTTTTGCCTTAGGTCAACATTCCGACAATCAATGAATCGTAACGCATCGCTGGATCAATTAAGGAGTGAAGAATTTGATATTTGCATCATTGGAGCAGGAGCAAGCGGCGCAGGTTGTGCGCTGGACGCGGCGTTACGGGGTTATAAAGTTGCAATTATTGATCGGAAAGATTTTGCTTCCGAAACTTCTTCCCGCTCCACAAAGCTAATCCACGGCGGCGTGCGCTATTTGGAACAGGCTTTCAAAAAGCTTGATTTTGCCCAACTGAAACAGGTCAGGCACGGTTTGGAAGAACGCCACATTGTGTTAAAAAACGCGCCGCATCTGGCCCGACCATTGGCATTGATGACGCCGGTCGGTTCATGGATTGAAGGTTTGTATTTCAAAATTGGCTTGCAGCTTTACGATACATTCGCAACCAATGATTCGCTTCCAAAAAGCAAATGGCTGACCAAAAAGGAAGTGCTCGACAAGATTCCTACGCTTAACAAAAAGAAACTGCACAGCGGTGTCCTATATTATGACGGGCAGCTTGATGACGCGCGTTATTGCCTTGCGTTGGTGCAATCTGCACATGAAGCAGGCGCGGTTACAGCCAATTATTTGAATGTCAATGGATTTGTAAAGGATGAAACAGGAAAACTTTCCGGGGTTCGCGTGCAGGATGCGCAGACGGGAAATGACTTTACGATCAAAACAAAACTCGTGATCAATTGCACTGGCCCCTTTGCGGATCATGTGCGGTTGCTCGCCAACCCTGCACTGCCCGAGCGCATTCGCCCGAGCAAAGGCGTTCACGTTGTGCTGCCATTTGAGACGCTCAACAGCGAATATGCCATGCTGATTCCAAAAACTTCCGACGGACGCGTGGTTTTCGCTATTCCGTTTGAAGGGGCCATGATGATTGGGACGACCGACACCGAAACCGACAATCTGGACACAGAATCCACATTGAACAATACAGAAAAACAATATTTGGTTGAAACATTAAATCCTTTTTTGGATAAACAAATTGACATTACGCAGTTGAAAGCAGGGTTTGGCGGGTTGCGGCCATTGCTTTCTGCGGACCCTTCGAAGTCAACGAAAAGCCTGGTTCGGGATCATGAGGTGGAAGTGGATTCGGTAAGCGGACTTGTTAGTTTGCTCGGTGGAAAATGGACGACTTACCGCCTGATGGCCAAGGACACAATCGATCAGGCAGATTCAATTTTCTCTAAATCCAATGCGTGCACGACTGCGGACCATATGTTAGCGGGCGGAGAAAATTACAGTCCTGGGTTGGCAGACCATTTAACTACACAATTTGCCTTGCCAACGGATATTGCAAAACATTTGGTAAAAAAATACGGCTCCCGGGCCACCAAAATAGCGGAACTCACCACAAACAATGTTTCCTTAAAAGAGCGCCTCGTTTCCAAACTTCCCTACATTCAGGCAGAAGTGATTTATACGGTTCGAAATGAGATGGTTATCAAGCCGCGTGACTTCCTTGCACGCAGAATTCGGCTTGAAATAACGGATTGGCATGAAACCTTAAACTGCCTGCCCATTGTTGCCAACCTGATGGCCGCAGAACTCGGCTGGAACGACACTGAGAAGCAACAGCAAATCGACGAATATGCATTGCAACTCAGGCAGTTCATCGCCGACGCCGGCGCATAGCATTCAATCCCATTCATTTACGCATGTACATTACCGACTCAGCTTGCATTTCTCCGCAGCGCACTTTTGATAATGCCTTTTTGGAAGGCGATGTTAAAGTGCATGAGGGCAACCGCTATGAGGCCATTGAACCAAATTACGGACAACTGATTCCGGCAGGATTGCTTCGGAGAATGGGAAAAGCCGTCCGCATGGGCGTAGGAGCGGGGCTTCCGTTGATTCAGAAATCGGAAGTTGAAGGCATCATTCTGGGAACGGCAAATGGGGGACTGGGTGATTGTCTGAAATTTCTGAACCAGATTGTAGATTATGATGAAGGGACTTTGACGCCTACACATTTTGTTCAAAGCACGCCGAACGCAGTTGCGGGAAATCTGGCCTTAATGAGCAAAGTGACTGGTTACAACTCGACCCATGTTCACAAGGGCCTTGCCTTCGAGGCTGCATTGCTGGACGCCATGCTTCTGCTGGACGAGCAGCGTTTGAAAAAGATTCTGGTGGGCAGCATTGAAGAAATTTCGGATTATAATCACAACATTGACCTGCTCAGCGGCCACTTCAAGCATGGCAACTTCACATCTGCTAATCTGTTGACTTCCAACTCACCCGGCTCTGTCAATGGGGAAGGGGCGACAATGTTCGTTTTGGAAGCGGAAAGAACTGGAAATACGCTGGCGCAAATTCGCGATGTGGATCAAATTAATAATCCGACAGAAGCTGATCTTGGGGAAAAGTTAGATGAAATGCTTGGTCGTAACGGACTAACATCGGCTGACGTGGACACATTAATTTTGGGTTTCAGTGGCGACAACCGAACGGATGGCTTGTATGTAACTTTTCAGGAGCGGTTTTTCCCGGAAAGCAGCAGTTACACTTATAAAAATATGGTGGGTGATTATCCGACCGCTTCGGCTTTTGCGACCTGGATGGCCCTGCAAATGCTATTGGGCCATCCGGTTCCTGCTTCCTGCGTCCGTGATCAAAAATCAGCTTCGAAACCTGCTAACATTCTGATTTACAATCATTATAAAGGCATTCAGCACGGCTTGATTTTACTGAGCGCTTGATTCTGACGACGCAACGTCGCCGATGCTCCGCTCCTTTATTTTGATGACCTTTGCCAATGTCGGCAATATGGTGTCATGCTTTTTCACAAACGGATTTGACTGGTCCCAAACATAACCGGCCAGAACAGAGCAAATCTGGTTTTTGATATCTTCATTAATGTGCGGTGTAAATACGATTGTCTGAAAATCACCACTATACCAGCCACTTACGTAACTTCTGAAAACATTAATGCCTTGCTGAATGACCTTTTCGTATTCCGTTTCCCAGTCTACGGCTTCACCTTGTAAGTGCTTGTGCGTCATTTTAGCGGACAGCAAACCCGAGGCGGTCGCAAATGTAACGCCGGATGAGAAAATCGGATCCAGGAATTCGGTGCTGTTGCCGGAAAGGACAAAACCTTCTCCATACATTTTCTTTACACCAATTGAATAACCGAGAATGTGTTTTGGCTCGAATTTGAGGTCAGCATCTTTGAAACGGCCGTTGAGATCTGCGAACTCTCTAATGAAAGTCTTATATGCTTCGCCGCCATTCTCGGCCATTTCGGTGATTTTTTCTTTATCGCCAACAATGCCGACCGATGTGGAGCCGTCCGAAAACGGGATGGCCCAGATCCAGGATTTGTTATTGTCGAAAGAATGGACGAAAATGTTGTTACTGGCCTTTTCCGTGCGGTTTTTGTCTTCCAAATGCGAAAAAATCGCGCCGCGCGGACTGAATGCGGAAGGCTTGCTCAGGTCAAACAACCGGGGCAGCACGCGGCCGTATCCGCTGGAATCAATGATGAATCTGGATTCAATTTCATGAACGTTGCCATCTGCGTCCTGATATTCAACATGCTGTTTTTCAGCGCTGCACGTAACTTTCAAAACTTCACATTCAAAGTTGACGTCAACGCCTTTTGCTCTGGTGGCTTCTGCTAATGTGCTGTCAAAATCGGCCCTTTTCACCTGCCACGTCCATGTCCAGCCTTTGGTGAACTGTTCCGAAAAGAAAAATTCGCATCGCTTTTCGCCCCGCATGAATGCTGCGCCGGTTTTTTTCTGAAAATTTCGCTCTTTCACTGCATCCAGCAAACCCGATTCGTCCAAATGTTCCATGCAGCACGGAAGCAGGCTTTCGCCGATCTGGAAGCGGGGGAATTTTTCTTTTTCTAGTATAGTGACTTCATAACCTTGTTTTTTTAAGTAAGAAGCTGCAACTGTTCCTGCCGGGCCGGCACCAATGACAACAACATCAACTGTTTGCATAATCAAGCATTTTTAATTTTTTGGATAAGTTTTTCTTTGTCTACAAATGAAAAGCACGTCACAAATGCGCTCACTGTAACGCCAAGTATGCCGTGCATGGAAATATTTTGCCCTGTTAAATGAAGGTTTGGAATTCTTGTTTTTGTATTGATCTGCGTTCTGGCAGGGGAATTGGAATTTTTGAGCACACCATAAAGAGAACCGTCCTTATTGCCAATGTAATCCCTGAATGTCAGCGGCGTAGCGCTGTGAACTGCCTTGATTTTAGCAGAAATTCCGGGAAAAACTTCTTCAATCCGGGCCAGCACTTTGGCTTCCTTGTCCTTTTTGAACTGCTCGTAAGCAGCGCCACGTTGGCCTTGCTCCGCAGCCGTGTTAAATGTGTCGCTCCATTGCGCCGTTTCTGCCGAGTTCATGTAAGTCATAATCGACATAGAATCAGCATATTGTCCGGTTTTGGAAATGTATGGTGTGCAGACAAAATAGGTCTGGGGCCACGTTTCCTGATCATAATCGATGCCGCCCCAAACATCTTCAATGTGATGCTGATAAATGTTGTAATTCAGATATTCAAAACTTTTTTCGTGAAAAGTAATGTGCACCAGGAATGTCGAAATGCTGTTTTCTAAACTCTGAACTCTGTTTTTATAAACATTCAGGAAGCGATCCGCACCAAAAATGTCAATGGTCACCGACGGATGAACATTTGAAATAAATTGCTTTCCCCGGAACGTCTCTCCATTTTCCAAAACCACTTCCGTGACATTGCCTGCACCATCATAATTGGCAGCAACGACTTTTTTATGCTTGTATATGGCCCCTCCGTGCGCCCTGATCACCTTGCTCATTTGGATGGCAATTTGCGAACCGCCGTCGATAAACTTGTAAGAGCCGGACAAATAACTCTTCATGATCAGCGCGTGCACATAAAAGGGCGTTTTGTCACGGACGCCGGCATAGAGCAGGTTGGAGCCCGCCAGCACATTCCTAAGTCTTTCGTTTTCGGTCAATGAGGCGATAAAATCATGGGCGTTGAGTCCCATTACATCTCCATCCATCTGATAATTTTCGCCTGAAACCCGCAAGTTGAAAAGCGGGAATTTTTCACAGATCTCGATAATTTTGTCACAATAGGTTTCGATGGCAACTTTTTCGTCGGGGAAATGATTTATCAACGTTTCCCGAAACCGATTAAAACCTTGGGCATAAGCATATTGTGAACCGTCCTGAAACCGGATGACGTCAAATTGATCGTCGTCCATGCGCTTCATTTTCAATTTGTCAAGAATTCCGAAATATTTGAAAAACTGTGACAAATTTTCGCCGTCATCCAGGCTGCCGACATAATGCACTCCCGTGTCAAAAATGCTCTTATGCTTGCTGTAAACCTGCAAATGCCCACCGATCTGGTGGTTTTTTTCTAAAACGACAACGCTGAAACCCTCCATGGCCAGGATGGTCGCGCAGGCAAGGCCGCCCAAGCCGCTGCCGATAATTACGAAGTCATATTCTTTTTGCAAGACGGAAGATTGCATTTAATTAATTACTGAAAAAGTTTGAAATCGGGCAATTCGTAAGTGGTCGGCGCTTAGTTTCTCGGTCGAAGAATGAAGAGCACGTTGGATGTATTATTTGAATGTTCCTGCATTTCAAAATCCATATTATGTGACGCTGCAAAGTCCTTTATGTCTCCCGAAGAAAAGAAATGAAACGCACCTTCCATTCGGTTAAAGGAGAATAAGCCTGTCGACAAAGCCTCCGTTGTTTTCGTCTTTTCGTGCTTTTCCCGATTGTCCGTTATCCCATCACGAATGAACAGAATGCCGTCACTTCGAAGCGCTTCTGCGCACCGGTTGAGCAAGGTAAGCTGTTTTTCTTTTGATAAATAATGCAGTATATCATTGAGAAATATCACATCCTGACTGCCCAGACCGGCTTTCATAATATCCTGATAGACAAAGTTCAGATTGGCTGTTTTGTTATAACTATGCTGCGCAATGCTGATCTTTTCTTCATCATAGTCAATGCCGGTTATGATCCGGTCGGGCTGCTTGTAATGCAGATAAAATGACAAGTAACCATAGCCGCAGCCAATGTCCAGAATGTTTTTTCTGCTGCCAATCAGCGCATTGTAGTAAGCGAAATTTTTGCTTTCCAGCCGCCATTTGATTTTGAAATACCATTCGAGAACTGGGCCTTTGAAAACGTAATTGGTGAAAATCTTGTGTTTCAAATAGCGCGTGTCTTCCATTTCATCCTTATACGAAGCAAATTCTGACTTGAAAAACGTTGCAATGTTTTTGGTTTTGTCTCGAAGCTGGCTACCCCATATTGCATCACCGAATTGAATCCGGGGAAGCACGCGCACATTCAATGCGCCGGGTCGGATCAGGAAGTCGTTTTTGGGCAGAACGTCGGATGCGCCGTGAATTAAAATCGGCTGAATGTCAAGGTTAAGCTGCTCGGCCAGGTGAAAAGCTCCTTTGTGAAATCTGCCGATTTCTCCATCTTCTGATCGCGTTCCTTCCGGAAAAATCAGAAGGGAATAACCGTCCGCAACCAGATTTCGCATCTTATTAATGTTCTCTTCCGTGCCATCGTCTGTATACACATAACCCGCGTGGCGGATGATAGGCCCGAAAAACGGCGAATTGTAAACCCATCCTTTTACCATCAGCACAATTTTCGGGTTGAGCATGATCGCCAGCAAAATGTCCAGAAAAGAAGTGTGGTTGGCGATGAAAATGACAGGTTTCTCCGGTTGCAAATTTTCAATCCCTGAAAAATTTTTCCTAACGTGTGGTCCCGAGTAAATTACTGTTTTGGCGTAAAACGAAAGCGAGCGATTGAGCATCGCTTTTTTCTTTAACTTCGAAATCGGCAGCAACAGGATGGTGACCAGTTTTGAATGCAGAAATAAGCAGCCTGATAAAAAATAGGTGAAGCTTGAAATGCTGATCAGGAATGGCAGCAATGTCACCGGCGCCTTCTTTCTGGCGATCCTGTTTTGGACAAAAAAACCAAAAATAACAGGCTGGAAAACGAAAGAAATAAACAGAATGCAAACAATTCCCAACACGCTAATGAGCGCAATGGAATGAATGGCTGGATGCTTAGCGAAAATTAAAACGCCGGTTCCAATGATCGTCGTCGTGGCAGAAAGAACAATCGCGGATTGATAGGATCGCAGCGAATCCTTGCCGTGTTTGTATTTATTGAGCAATCCGTCTGTTACGAAAATGCTGAAATCATCGCCAAGGCCGAAAATGAATGTGGTTACAATGACATTGACAAAATTGAATTTTATGCCCAAAATAGCCGCTATTCCCAATATCCATATCCAACTCACGACCATGGGCAGGAAAGTTAACAGTGTTAATTCAATCCGGCCGTACACCAACAGGAGCGTTAGGAAGACGATCAGCGCCGACACGAGCAGAAGATAATTAAAGTCGTCCTTCACCATTTTCAACAGGTCGCCTGCCAGTTCGCCGCGGTCAAACAATGCGATTCCGTCGATGGCCCGCAGTTGGCTTTTTACTTCGGATAATTGACTTTGCGGGACAATCAATGTTGTGATGAATGTAGTGCCGTTCCGATTGGATTCGATGAGATTGTCAACGCCCAGTTCGGCGAGCAATGTGTCCACGGGAACGGGACTGCCTTGCTGGCCGGCCACCCAGTTCTTGAATTCGCTGAAAGCCGTTGCATTGAAACCGCTTCTGGAACCAGCCTGATCGAGGGCGTTATAAGTCGATTCTTTTCGCTGCAAAGTCCAGAAGTCGTGCCATCGGCGGCGGCGTTCCAATTTCAATGATGCGGGAATCAGAAAGGAGCCGGAAGACACGAAACTGTTGATTTTTCTTTGATCGTGAAGCTGAACAAGATTCTGGTAAATCTGATAATTCAGCTGCTCTGCCTTGGCCCTCGACGGGTTTCCAGCGAAAACATATATTCGCTTTTGCGACTTTGGATCAATGCCGGTCAAGGCTTCTTCACGCTTCCGCAAGTCATCGTCTTGAATGCTCAGGTTTTCAAAACTACTATCAAATGCAGTAAATCTTGCAAAATAAAGGAACACCAATGTGGCCACCACAATGCCAGCAAGCACAATGGGCCTGTACTTTTCCGGCATAGTCGGAAAGCGGAAGCCGTTGTGTTTGACCGGAATTTTGTTGTAATCAAAAGAAAAAGCGGAAAGAACGACGGGCAGCGCGATCAATGTGAAAAGTGCCGCACCGACCAGACTCAATGAAGCAAACAGCCCAAAATCCTGCAATACACTCGAATTGGCAAAATGAAGCGCGCTGAAAGCCATCACCGTGGTAAAGCTTCCTGTTAACAAGGGTTCGCTAACTTCCTTGATAGCAGTGCCGATGGAGTTCGTGTGCCGTAAGTGCGTGAAGAAATGAAACGCATAATCCAGCAAAATTCCGAAAACAACCGCGCCGGTTGCGAGAGAAATTCCTGAGATTTCGGGCCTGATAAAACCAATAAGCCCGAGCGCAAAAATGGCACCGAAAAGACCCGGAAGAATGATGTAAATCGGAATCAGCAGCTTGCGATAATATAAAAAGAGCAGCAACAAAATGCCTCCCAGTGCAATGAATGCAGTTAAATAGGAATCGTGTTTCACCTGAATGGCGTTCCGCGCGGCAATCTCGAAAGTCCCGAAATAGGAAAAATGGTTGTAACGAAGCTGCTTGTTCCATTTCGTTTTGAAAGCCTCCACCGAGTGATACAGCTCCACATTCTTCTCGGAATTGCCTGAATCAAAGTTCGTGGCGGCGAAGATGATCATTTGCTTGCGATCTGCCGTGAACATGACGCCGTCTTCGAGCACCATTCCATTCGCATTGCTGTTGGCGTTCAGTTTACGGAAATATGGGCCGGTTAATCCCAGTGGATCATTGAGGATGAACTGTTTAAGAAACGTTCCTCCCGGCGTAATTAGCTGATTATAAGCGGAAGCAACCGACTTTCGGATCGTATCCGGATATAATTGCGCCCCAATGTGGTCATAATAAGAAGCGTCGATGAGGTGCGGGAAGTTGCCGTACACATATTGATATACATCTTCCTGCACAAATGGTCGTTCAATTTGAATGCCGCGAATGTATCCGTTTGTATAACGCGTTAGGGAGTCAGAAAACGCTTCTCCGAGCATTTTGGCATCATCAGAAGTCGTTTCGGCAGGAATGTCAATGAAGAAAACGATCTGGTTAATGATGTTTTTGCTCTCGATTAACCGGTTGAATTCTTCAAAACTTTTGCCTTTTGGTAAGGTTGCAAAGATGCTTTCGGTAATTTTTAAACGGGAAATCCCGAGCAGGAGCACACTAATAAGGATAATCAGACTCAGGAAGAATGCGGGCTTGTGTCTGGAAAGGATACTATTTAACCTTACTAATAAATCTCCGACCATCGAAAAGGGGAACGTGAATGTCTGACAAAAGTAAGCAAATGTAAAATTCCGGCAACCTCCCGCGGCCCGTTTGCGCATGCAGCCTGGTTTGTCAAAACGGCAAAAAAAGATTTATTTTACGTAATATTAATTATGCTAACTCTAAATGAATAGTATTTCCTTAGCTCATATCGAGCAGTATGCTTTTGAAAAAAAGGAATTTATCTTAGCCGAAGACGCCCTTAATAAAGTATCAAAGTCTTTTTCATTTCTAACGAATTTTTCCAAAGATAAAATTATATACGGAATCAATACGGGATTTGGCCCTATGGCGCAATATCGGATTGAAACGGATAAACTTAGCAACCTTCAATACAATCTGATCCGCAGCCATTCGAGCGGAATCGGGAAGCCACTTAACGAAATATATGCGCGTAGCGTGATGGTGGCGCGTTTGAATTCATTTCTACAAGCCAATTCGGGTGTGAGCACGGGCGTTATCAAACAGCTTGTTGCTTTTTTGAACAAAGGCATTGTGCCCGAAATATTCGAACACGGCAGCGTAGGCGCAAGCGGTGATCTGGTGCAACTTTCCCACCTGGGACTCAATCTGATCGGTGAAGGGCATGTGTATGAAGGCGGCGTGAGAACAAATACAGCGGATGTTTTGGCCAAAAACAACATTGAACCGCTGAAAATGGAGCTGCGTGACGGCCTGGGCCTGATCAACGGCACTTCCTGTATGACCGGAATTGCTGCCATCAACCTTATATATGCCAAACGCCTGGTTCAATGGGCAGTTGCGGCTTCGTCCATGCTTAATGAGGCCATTGAAGCTTTTGATGACTCATTTTCGAAAGAACTGAATGCGGTGAAGCATCACAAAGGACAGCAGATTATTGCGCAGCAAATGCGTGATTTTATGGCTGGAAGTAAGCTGATCCGCAGCCGTGAGGAGCTTTTTAAGGATGACACAGCTTTGCAGCGCAAGGAATTTGAGCGTAAGATTCAGGAATATTATTCGATTCGTTGTGTTCCGCAAATTTTGGGACCCATTCTCGACACGCTGCAATATGCGCAGGAAGTGGTTGAGAATGAGCTTAATTCAACCAATGATAATCCGATTGTAAGTCCAGAAGATGACAATGTTTTTCATGGCGGCAATTTCCACGGTGATTACATTTCACTGGAAATGGACAAGGTTAAGATCGTGCTGACCAAGCTCACAATGCTGATGGAACGCCAGCTTAATTTCTTGATGAACAGTAAGCTTAACGGGAAATTTCCTCCGTTTTTGAACGCAGGAACATGGGGCTTGAACTTCGGTTTTCAGGGTGTCCAGTTCACCGCGACTTCTACAACAGCTGAAAATCAGGCGTTATCGGGCTCGGTTTATGTCCACAGCATTCCCAATAACAATGATAACCAGGACATTGTAAGCATGGGAACAAATAGTGCCGTGCTTGCCAAACAGGTTTTGGAAAATGCTTTTCAAGTGATGGCAATCCATATTATGGCAATTTGCCAGGCCGTTGATCTGCTCGAACCGGATGAAAAGGAGCGGTTGTCACCGAATGCAATGTCGGTTTACAATCAAATTCGGCAGAAAGCGCATTTTGTGAAAGAAGATCTGCCGCAGTCCGAAAGCATTGCCGTTGTTTTTGAATATATTAAAGAAACCCCTTTTAAATTATGAGCTGTGCATTGGTGACTGGGGCTTCGAGAGGATTAGGCCGGGCCATTGCGGTGCAGCTGGCGAAGGATCACGGGTTGCATATTTTAGTAAATTATGCTTCCAATCAGGCCGCGGCCGAAGAAACGCTTGCGGAAATTGTGGCAGCCGGCGGCAGCGCTGAACTCTTGCAATTCAATGTGCAGATTAAGTCGGAAGTCGACACAGCATTGAACGATTGGAAACAAAAGAACGAGGGAAAGCACATCAGCGTTTTGGTTAATAATGCGGGCATTACGCGCGACGGGCTGTTTATGTGGATGCCCGAGCAGGACTGGGACGATGTTATGAATATTTCGGCCAAAGGGCTGTATAACGTAACGCAGAATGCGATTCAGGAAATGCTGCGGAAGCGTTCGGGCCGGATTGTCAACATTGCATCGGTTTCGGGCATGAAAGGCGTTGCCGGGCAGACCAATTATTCGGCGGCAAAAGGAGCTATTATTTCGGCGACAAAAGCGTTGGCGCAGGAAGTTGCGAAGCGCAAGATTACGGTCAATGCAGTTGCTCCGGGTTTTATAACGAGCGATATGACGAAGGATTTGAATGAGGCCGAATTGAAACAAATGATCCCGATGAACCGTTTTGGCAAGGCAGAGGAAGTGGCGCATCTGGTGAGTTTTCTGGTTTCGGACAAAGCAGCCTATATCACGGGCGAAGTAATTAATATCAACGGAGGCATTTACTCATAATTGATGGATCGCAGAGTTGTCATCACCGGAATTGGAATTTACTCTTGCCTGGGGCAAAACCTGGAAGAGGTCACCAATTCTTTATATGCAGGAAAAAGCGGAATTGTCTTTGATCAGGTGAGGAAGGATTTTGGTTTTCGCTCCGCCCTGACCGGAATGGTGCCCGAACCGGATCTCAAAAATTACTTGTCGCGCAGGCAGCGCCTGGGCATGCACCAACCTGCAATTTATGCCTACATGGCAACCCGCCAGGCGCTCGAACTTTCCGGATTAGACATTGATTATCTCGAAACAACCGAAACCGGCATCATTTACGGCAATGACAGCACGGCTGCATCCGTTGTGGACGCAGTAGAAAAGGCAAGGGAAAAACACGATACAACATTGATCGGAAGCGGTGCGATTTTTCAAAACATGAACAGCACCGTTAATATGAACCTTTCGACGATTTTCAAGCTGAAAGGGATCAATTTTACATTAAGCGCAGCCTGTGCGTCGGGCTCTCATTCCATCGGGATGGGATATTTAATGATCAAGCAAGGTTTGCAGGAGCGGATTGTTTGCGGCGGCGCTCAGGAAATCAACTCTGCAGCCATGGCTAGTTTTGATGGCTTGGGCACATTTTCCGTTCGGGAGTCCGAGCCGGCAAAGGCTTCCCGACCTTTTGACAGAGACCGCGACGGCCTCATTCCAAGTGGCGGTGCAGCAACCGTTATTCTGGAATCGTATGATTCTGCCGTTAAGCGCGGCGCGCCCATTTTGGCAGAATTGATCGGTTATGGATTTTCTTCCAATGGCGATCACATTTCCAATCCAAGCATCGAAGGCCAGATTCGCTCCCTGCGAATGGCTATGGCGCAAGCCGGAATTCAGGCCAATGAGGTCGATTATATCAATGCGCACGCCACTTCAACGCCCGTTGGCGATGGGAGCGAGGCGCGGGCGATTTTTGACGTTTTCGGTGGGCAAACGCCTGTCAGTTCCACCAAATCCATGACGGGGCACGAGTGCTGGATGGCTGGGGCGAGCGAGATTGTTTATTCGCTTTTGATGATGCAAAACTCATTTATCGCACCCAACATCAACTTCGAAAATCCGGACGAGGACTCAGCGCTGATCAACATCATTCCTGAAACTAAGGAGCAGGAAATCAATTGTTTGCTTTCAAATTCCTTTGGTTTTGGCGGGACGAATTCAACGCTGATCCTGAGAAAAGTCTCCTGATCCGGCTCGCTTCGTGTAGCATAAATTCGTAAGCGGCACTGCTCGGCAACCAGAAATTTGTATTTTTGTTCTGCCCGATATTCCTTCAAGTGCGTGCAATGGTTTTTTGATAAAATTATTGTGCAGGCCATTTGAATTCATTTAAAAAAAGGAATATTTTTAAACTATCAGCCAGAATAACATAATTTTGTAGCCATGCAAGCTAACGACGTAAAAATGAGTTGGGAAGAAGTTATCGAAGATACGAGGGATTTTTTATCGGAGGAATTTGAGGTGGACCGCAATATGATTCTTCCTGAAAACAGTCTCAAAGACACGCTCGATTTAGACAGCCTTGACTATGTGGATCTTGTCGTGCTGATCGAAGAAAATCTTAACATTAAAATTACAGGTGAGGACTTCAAGGAAATCGTAACATTCGGCGATTTTTACAAACTTGTCCGCCAGAAACTTAACTTATAGGAATGAGCCGTTGGGATGGTAAAACCAAAGGTTCATTGACAGGTTACAAGATCTTTCTCTTTTTTATAAACACGCTGGGAATTGATTTTGCTTACCGTCTTTTGAAATTAGTGACCTATTACTATTATCTTTTTGCAGCAAAGCAGAAAAACGCATTGCTGGATTTTTATCAAAATACCCTTCACTTCCCGCTTCCAGAAGCTAAAAAGCTCGCCCGCAAAAATTTTTACATTTTTGGGCAAACGCTTGTTGACCGGGCCGCATTTCTGCTCGGGAAAACTGCCAATTTTACACATGTGTTTGAAAATGAGCAATTTCTCATTGACATCCGCGATGGAGGGAAGGGAGGCATCTTACTGAGCGCGCATTTGGGAAACTGGGAAACGGCCGGGAATTTACTGAAAGGAAGAATTACGCCGACCATCAACATTGTTATGCTGGATGCGGAAGTGGAAAGCATTAAACAGTTCATGGACACGACTACGGGCGGTTCGAGATTTAAAATAATTGCGATTAAAGACGATTTGTCACACGTGATAGCCATTCGTAACGCGCTCGTTAATAATGAATTCGTTGCTATTCATGCGGACCGTTATCTGGATGGGGCCAAATATATTGAACTGGATTTCTTCGGGCGAAAGGCGAAGTTCCCTTACGGACCATTTGTGATTGCTTCTAAATTTGACGCGCCGGTTACATTCGTTTTCGCGGCTAAAAACGGAAAATACAGTTATCACCTGAGCGCGACTTTGCCCATAAGCATGAAAATGAAGCCAGAGGAAATTGCAAGGTTGTATGTGGCAGAATTGGAGAAGAAGGTGCGGGAATATCCGGAACAATGGTTTAATTACTTTAACTTCTTTGTTTAATGACAGTTGCCAAAGATGCTATAAATCAATACATTCCGCATCGGGCTCCTTTTGTGATGATTGACAATTTGGTCAGTGCGTCGCAGGAAAGATTCGAAACGGATTTTTATATAACAGCGGATAATTTACTGGTTGCCGATGGTTTTTTTCAGGAGTCCGGTTTGCTGGAAAACATTGCGCAAACTTGCGCAGCGTCATTCGGTTATCTGGATCAGCAGGCGGGTGGGGCACCCAAAATTGGCTTCATTGGTGCGATAACAAAGGTGGAAATCCACGAGCTGCCACCCGTGCATTCGACGATTAAGACGGTTGTCACACCATTGCATCAGTTGGGAAATATTTCCCTTGTTCAAGGGGAAAGTTTCCTGGAAGGGCGTATATTGCTCGGCTGTGAAATGAAAATTGTAGTAACAGAGTAACCCCTAACGTTAATTAGTGACATGATTGCTTCGGAAATCGAAATTGATATACGTTTTAGCGAAACCGATGCCATGGGAGTCGTTTGGCACGGCAATTACCTGAAATTTTTTGAAGATGGAAGAGAAGCATTCGGCAAAGCATTCGGACTGGAATATCTTACTATTTTTGACAAAGGTTACTTCACTCCAATAGTAAAATCCGAAATTGATCACAAGGCTCCGGTCTATTACGGCCAGATTATCAAGGTGATAACCAAATACGTCCCAGCGAAATCAGCCAAAATCCAGTTCGAATATCAAGTTCTCAACCTGACCACGGGCGACCTTTGTGCCGTAGGCAAAACCATGCAGGTTTTTCTGGATAAGGAGACCCGCATGCTGGAACTGATCACGCCGGATTTTTACCGTGAGTGGAAGGAAAAACACAAGGTTTAGCTTTATCAGAATGACCTATATTGGTGCAGAAGTAATCATAAGTCCAATGGGCGGGACAACGGCTGAAAACTGGTCGGCCATGCGTGCCAACCGGTCCGGCATTTCGTTGGTCTCAAAAGCGGGCTTTGACAATGCAGATTTTTATTTATCCAAAATCCTCAGTCTTTCGGGCGGTTATAAGTTTGAGAAGTTGCTGCTTGAAGCATTGGAGTCAGTTTCAGCGATGATCGATCCTGAAATTTTGAGCTCAGAAAGAACCATTATCATTGTGAGTTCGACCAAAGGGGAACTGGACGAGGATATCAAAGACCAGTTCAGCCATAGTGCAAAAGCGTTAGTCACGCGATTTAAGCTTGTTAATGAGCCAGTTATCGTTTCTAATGCGTGCATTTCAGGTGTTCTTGCAATTAACACGGCGCAACAATTCATTCAAGCTAAAATATACGATCACGCCGTTGTCATTGGCTGCGATGTGATTTCTGATTTTGTTGTGTATGGTTTTCAGTCGCTTTTTGCCATCAGTGACGCGCCTTGTTTGCCTTTTGACGCTCAAAGAAATGGGATTACGATGGGAGAGGGTTGCGGGGCTGTGGTGGTTTCAAATGCAAAAGAAATATTTCAAAATGCGCCGCTAGCACTGTTTCCGGGCACAAGTGCCAATGATGCGAATCACATTTCAGGTCCGTCCAGGACAGGGGAAGGACTTTTCCGAAGTGTAAAACGGACATTGGAACTCAACAAAATAGCGACAGACGAGATCGATTTTATTTCGGCACACGGAACTGCGACTGTCTTTAACGACGAAATGGAATCCATCGCATTCGACAGACTTGGGCTTAACGATGTGCCTTTAAACAGCTTGAAAGGTTATTTTGGACATACATTGGGCGCCGCGGGCGTAATTGAAACTGCCGCTTCGATGCAGATGATGCGGAACAGCACGTTGATCAAAAGCCTTGGTTATCAGGCAAGTGGCACATCCAAAACATTGAATGTCATTTCGGAAAATAAAGAAAAAAAACTCAACACGATTTTAAAAACGGCTTCGGGATTCGGAGGAGGAAACGCATCTTTGATCATCAGAAGCTTATGAGTTTGATTACAACCTATTGCCATCTTTCGGCAGACATTTGTTCTGTCAACGGCGAAATTGTGGCCAAAAGGAACATTGAATCTGACGAAAGCTGGTTCAGGCAGATTTATAAGGAGCAGGAATTTGCATATCCAAAATTTAACAAAATGGATATCCTTTCGCAAGCCGGATTTCTGGCTTCGGAATTGATAAAACGTGCAAATCCACGCATCGCGACTGCTTATGGAGACGATGAAATTGCATTGTTTTTTGCCAATCATGCATCCAGTGCAGACACGGATATGCGGTTTGTGCACTCGTATGAGCATAATGGTGCGCCGAGCCCCTCATTATTCGTCTATACTTTGCCAAACATTGTTTTAGGTGAAATAGCGATTGCTAATAAGTGGTACGGTGAGAATATGTTTGCCGTTTTGCCTAAATTCGCGCCGGAATTTTTCTTTAACTATGGTCAAATTCTTCTTTCCGGCAGCTCCAAAGCCATTTTATGCGGCTGGCTGGAAATATTAGGAAATGCCATAAACGTTTTTCTTTTTTTTGTAGAAAACAATGTAGAAAACGGAACGGCATTTAATCACGAAAACCTTTTAAAACTGAGCAGTTTCAATTTGTAGCAAACTGCACTCACGAACACGCGATGGATAATTTAAAGGAAGATCTTAAAACCCAGATCATTGAACAATTAAACCTCGAAGACATTACACCTGCCGACATTGCGGATGACGCAATGCTTTTCAGTGATGACGGTCTGGGACTTGATTCGATTGACGCATTGGAATTGATCGTTTTGCTCGAAAAATACCACGGCATACAAGTTACCAATCCGGATGAAGGCAAGGTTGCTTTCAAATCCATCAATACAATGGCAGATTACATTCACGCCAGGTTAGGCTGATCAAATTTTACAATATGGGCGTCCGGGTTACTGGTTTTGGCATTGTTTCTGCGATTGGATTATCCGTCACAGAAAACCTGCTGGCGCTCCGGGAAGGCAGAACGGGCATTGGTCCGATGCGCTTTTTGGACAACTCAGATTCATTGCTGGTCGGCGAGGTGAAGATGTCCAATGCGGAGCTGGAAACTAAACTTCATGTTAGCCAAAAGCCCATTTCCCGCACTTCATTATTAGGACTTAAAGCCGCACGCGAGGCTTGGGGCAGCAATCAGCACAATGCCGAACTGCGAACCGGAATTATATCGGCAACCTCCGTAGGCGGAATGGACAGGACAGAAGATTTTTATAAATCCTATCTCGCTGACAACCATCCTGATTTTGCCAAATTGAAAACACATGACAGCGGCAACACAACCGAAAGGATCGCTGCGGAACTTGGCATTTCGGGTTACATTAACACTTTGTCAACTGCTTGTTCGTCAGGCGCTAATGCTATTATGTTAGGCGCGAGAATGTTGTTGCAAAACAAGCTGGACCGTGTTTTAGTGGGAGGATCGGATGCGCTTACCAAATTTACGATCAACGGTTTTCGGTCGCTTATGATCTATGATGATCAATGGTGCAGGCCATTTGATGAATCCAGAAGCGGGCTCAATTTGGGTGAAGGAGCCGCCTTTCTTTTATTGGAAAATGAAAAAAGCATTGGCATAACTGGCAATAAAACAATAGGTTACGTGAATGGTTGGGCCAATGCGGCCGATGCTTATCATCAAACGGCGTCGTCGCCAGAAGGGAAAGGCGCCACGCTCGCAATAACCAATGCATTGACAAAATCGGGCATTGACGCCGCTGAAATTTCTTATGTAAATGCGCACGGAACGGGAACGAAGAATAATGATCTTTCGGAATCTGTGGCGCTTAAAAATGTTTTCGGGGAGCACGTTCCGTTTTTCAGCTCGACAAAGCCTTACACAGGCCACACATTAGCAGCTGCCGGAGCCATAGAGGCCGTTTTTTCTTTATTATCAATCCGAAACAGCCTCATTTTTCCAAACCTGAATTACCGGAATGCAATTGAAGAAACGGCCTTGGAGCCGGTTACTGCATTGCAAACCGAAATGCCGATCAATGCCGTTTTGTCCAACTCATTCGGGTTTGGAGGAAATAATTCTTCATTGGTTTTTTCAAACCATGAATGAGTTTACTTGAAAATCTCAAAGCATAAAATAGTTGTATTACATTACTGCCGCATCCACGATCTCTCATCAGCCTACATTTCAAAATGAAGGTTTTTCTGCATTAATAGGGCCATTAGAAATGCCCTCAACGCTTGCAAGCCCAGATTATAAGGGATTTATCGAGGCAAGCTTGCTGCGCAGGATGAGTAAAATTTTGCGAATGTCGGTTGCTTGTGCAAAGGATTGCATCAGTCAGGCTGGCATCGAGCAGCCGGATGCGATCATTGTTGGGACGGGGCTGGGCTGTTTGCTGGACACTGAAAAGTTCTTGAACAATGTGCTGACCATTGAGGGAATGCTGCCGCCCACATCATTTATTCAGTCAACGCACAACACCATGGCGGGGCAAATTTCGCTGAGCATTGGGAATCACGGCTATAACATGACGCACACGCAAAATTCACTTTCCTTTGAACATGCCTTGCTGGATGCCATGCTGCTGGTGGATGAAGGTGAGCAGAATGTGTTGATAGGAGCGGCTGATGAGGCAATTGATTTTTTGAGTGAAGTTTCAATTGCGCTGCATTTAAACTTGCAGCAGAAGTTGACTTCCGGGGCATCATTTTTTATGCTGTCCCGCGAAAAATCAGTGACCAGTTTCGCTTGTGTCAAGGACACGGTCGCATTGGGATTGGTAACGAATGCCGAAAAGGAAATTTCAGCGTTCTTGCAAAAAAATGACATTCCTTCTAACGGCGTGGATCTTTTACTTTTTTCCGGAAGCTCAAATGGGCTTAATGCACAGGTTAACAGTCTCTTGGAAGGTTTGTCTCTTGAAAAAGCCAGGCAAGTTGATTATCTGTCATTGTCCGGGATTTATCCGACTGCATCCGCATTTGCAGTGCATTATGCGGCAGATAAGATGAAAAGCGACAGATTTATCAAAACGGCATTGATTTGCAACACATTAATTCATAGTAACCTGGGGTTGACGCTCTTGCAGTCCGTTGAAGCATAACATTGTTACCGCCATCACCATCACAGCCATTGCTTTGAGTGGAATTGTTTTTTGGGAAACAGGCTTTGTCGAGCTTGTAATTGGCTTGATATTATTGATTTACCTCGCAATCACCTCATATGGTTCTTTCAAAATTCAAGCGAATTATTTCACAACATCCATCAACCACGGAAAGCGAAAAGCCATCGCTCTGACTTTCGACGACGGCCCTGATCCAGAAACAACTCCACAAATTTTAGAGACATTGCGCGAAAAAGGAGTGAAGGCCACTTTTTTTGTCATTGGAAAAAAAGCCGAGAAGCATCCGGAACTGCTTCGTCGCATTGACGCGGAAGGTCACATTGTCGCCAATCATTCGTACAGCCACCATTATCTGATCGCCTTTTTTTCAACGGCCAAGCTGAAAGCCGATATAGAACATTGCTCCAATGTGATAAGTGAAATATTAGGCAAATCGCCCCAGTTTTTCCGCCCGCCTTTTGGCGTTACAAATCCACGTTATGGGCGGGTTTTGAAAGCATTGAAAATTAACTCCATTGGCTGGTCCATGCGCAGTTTGGACACGAAGGCGAAGAATAAATATGAAATTATCAACCGCGTTATTTCAAAGTTAAAGGCCCGCGATATTGTTCTGCTGCACGACAACCGCGCAGTC
Organism: Dyadobacter sp. CY326; assembly: GCF_021390515.1. Classification (GTDB taxonomy): domain Bacteria; phylum Bacteroidota; class Bacteroidia; order Cytophagales; family Spirosomataceae; genus Dyadobacter. Next base: position 122,082 of record NZ_JAJUXI010000005.1, on the reverse strand, counting down.
ACCGCAGCGTCATTAGGCGACTTGATTGAACATTGCAAACAAACCGGAATCAAGATCGAGACACTCTCGCGGCTTATTCAGAAAGAACCCTATGCTTAAATTTCACTTCCTTGTAATTGCATGCTGCATCGCATTTACCGGCGTAAATGCACAAACTTACAAACCCGTTTTGAATCCCGAAAAAGTTTTCGAGGAACTACGTAAAGCATCCCAATCGGTCAATTCAATTCAGGCGGCTTTCATAGAAGAGAAACATTTAGCGGTTTTGAAAGAGCCCGAGCAATCGTCCGGCTCTTTTTATTATAAGAAAGCGGACAAGATGAGATGGGAGCAAAAATCGCCGGTTAAATACGTAATATTAATTAACGGCGATAGATTACGCGTCCAGGAGGCTGGAAAGGAGAAAAACGTCGGCCAGGCAGGTCGGATGGCTTCGCAGATAAAAGAGCTGATGATCGGTTTAGTCAATGGCGATTTCCAACAGAACAAAGCATTTTCGCAAAATTGTCAGGAGAGCGATGAGCAATATCTGGTGACGTTGACACCGGTTAATCGCAGGCTAAAAAACATTTATGCAAAAATTACGCTGGTGTTCCCCAAGAACACTTTACACCTGAGAGAATTATCTTTTTTTGAAAAGAATGGTGATAAAAGCGTCATGAAATTTCAGAATGAAAAATTTAATCAGCCGATTGCGGATGGCCTTTTCCTAAACTTCTAGCGTACTAACTGAAAGCAATTTGCATGTTTGTAAATAGTCTCTATTCCGTTTCCAGCACTGAGTTGTCACCTGAAAATATTATCGCGGGGATCGTTATCAACCCGGACCATTCGATTTTTGAAGGACATTTTCCAGGTTCGCCGGTCACGCCAGGCGTGGTGCAAATGCAGATCGTGAAGGAAATAGTCGAGTCGCAATTGAGCAGAAAATTGGTCATGAAGCATATGCGGACCTGCAAATTTTTGGAAGTGCTAAACCCCAATGAAAATCCGTCCGTCCGGATTAGTATCAAATACAAACAAACCGAATTGCTGGAAGTGACTGCCTCTGGAGAAAGCAATGGAAAGGTTTTTTTCAAAATGCAGGCTAGTTATCTTTAACAGAATTCTCTCATCTACTCAGCGGCCGAACTTTCATCAAGTAGCCACCTGAACATCAAAAAAATGACGCTTAAGGATATCAATTGCTGTATAATTGTTCCGACTTATAATAATGAAAAGACAATAAAACGCGTAATCGACGCGATTCTTCAATATTCAGATGGCCAGGATATTATCGTTGTAAACGACGGTTCCACAGACCGGACTTTGCTGCTGCTTGCACATTATGGGTTGAAAATCAGGGTGCTCAATAATAGTGTGAACCGCGGCAAAGGTTATTCACTTCGCGCCGGGTTCCGCGAAGCCATCCAGCTTGAATATGCCAACGCCATCACGATTGATTCGGACGGACAACATTTGCCTTCCGACATTCCCGTTTTTATTGAAGCAGCCATTAATAATCCGGGTGCATTGCTGATGGGATCAAGGGATATGGAGCAGGAGGGCGTTCCAGGGAAGAGCTCATTCGGAAATAAGTTTTCCAATTTCTGGTTCAAATTCGAAACAGGCATCACATTGCCTGACACGCAAACGGGTTACCGGCTTTATCCGCTCGATGCAATCAGGAAAATCAAACTTTTCACAACGCGATTTGAAACCGAAATTGAAGTAATTGTCAAGCTCGCGTGGCGGGACACACCCATTTTGCCGGTGCAGATCCATGTTATTTATGATAAAAACGAGCGGGTTACACATTTCCGGCCGTTCATTGACTTCACGCGGATCAGCATTCTGAACACCTGGCTGGTCTTTTTAACCCTTCTTTATTATTTACCCAAACGGCTGATCGGCCAGGTAAAAAAAAAAGGATTTTGGGCATTCATCAAGCAGGAGGCAGTCAAGCCAGAGGAGTCCAGTCTGAGCAAAGCTAAGTCCGTAGGATTTGGCTTTTTTATGGGCATTGTGCCAATTTGGGGCTTTCAGCTTCTGATTGGCATTCCGCTTACCATTTATTTCAAAATGAACAAGGTGCTGTTTCTGGCCGCGGCTAATATCAGCATTCCGCCTTTTATTCCATTTATCATTTATGGGAGTTACAAATTCGGCGGGCTTTTTTATCAAAACGGAGTCCAACTCACTTCGTTTGAGAATCTTACGGTGAATTCGATTCATGTAAATTTCGTACAATATTTCATCGGCGGCACACTTTTAGCAGTAGCGGCCGGATTCGTTGGTTTTCTTGTAACCTACGTTTTACTGCTCATTTTCCGCAAGTAGAGCTTCCCTGATTGTCAGCGCACTAGCTGATCGTTTCTCCAAAATTTTATAAAATCTATACGAATTGATCAAAAAATATCGATTTCTCATTTGTTATGAGGTCCCAATCTCTATATTTACGAGATTTTAAAAACCTCTAACCAAATTAGTTTATCGCATGAGTAACATTACTTATCTAGTGCCGGCTCTGGGCCTTGTAGGCTTGCTGGTTATGTTCTTTAAAAGAGGCTGGGTGATCCGGCAGGACAGTGGAAGTCCCGAAATGAAGGAGATTGCGGACGCGATCGCGGACGGTGCCCTTGCCTTCCTGAAAGCCGAATGGCGTGTACTCATAGTCTTCGGTATAATTGTTAGCATTCTGCTGGGTTACTCCGGCACATTGGTAGAAAATTCTAGTGCATTTATTGGCATTTCGTTCATAATTGGCGCTTTTATCTCCGCATTTGCAGGTTATATCGGGATGAACATTGCGACGAAATCCAATGTCAGAACGACGCAGGCAGCCCGCACAAGCCTTACCAAAGCGCTGGAAGTTTCTTTTACGGGAGGCTCTGTAATGGGAATTGGCGTCGCCAGTCTTGCGGTGATTGGTTTAGGAGGTTTGTTTATCATTTTATACGCCGTTTTCATTGGCGACAGCACCGATGTGAATGGATTAGGGATGGAAAAAGTGCTCGAGGTGCTTGCCGGTTTTTCGCTGGGCGCTGAGTCTATTGCACTTTTTGCGCGCGTAGGAGGTGGAATTTATACGAAAGCTGCCGACGTTGGTGCCGATTTAGTTGGAAAAGTGGAAGCAGGAATTCCCGAAGATGATCCAAGAAACCCCGCAACCATTGCAGACAATGTGGGTGATAACGTGGGCGACGTTGCCGGGATGGGCGCGGATTTGTTTGGCTCATACGTGGCTACGATTTTGGCAACAATGGTTCTGGGTCGTGAAATCATTTCAGAAGGGGCGGATAATTTTGGCGGCATTTCACCGATTTTGCTTCCTATGGTCATTGCGGGCGTCGGCCTGATCGCGTCTATTGTCAGTATGCTGTTGGTTCGTGTTAAAAATGATCAGGGAAATGTGCAGGGCGCATTAAACCTCGGCAACTGGGGCTCCATTATTCTCGTTTTAATTGCCAGTTATCCGCTCACAATGTGGATGTTACCCGAAGGAACGTTGACAATTCGAGGTGTAGATTTTACTTCGCTTGACGTTTTTTGGGCAATATTGTTGGGGTCGATTGTTGGTGCAATCATGTCCCTTGTTACAGAATATTACACAGCAATGGGTAAACGACCAGTGCAATCCATTGTTAACCAGTCTTCGACAGGGCATGCGACTAACATTATCGGCGGACTTTCGGTGGGAATGGAATCGACGGTTATTCCGACATTGGTCCTGGCAGCGGGTATTTTTATCAGTTACGAATTTGCGGGTTTGTACGGCGTGGCCATTGCAGCCGCGGGCATGATGGCGACCACTGCCATGCAATTAGCCATTGATGCATTTGGTCCGATCGCTGATAATGCGGGCGGAATTGCCGAAATGGCCCATTTGCCTGAGGAAGTGCGTGGTCGGACGGATGTGCTGGATGCGGTCGGTAACACCACTGCCGCCTCCGGAAAAGGCTTTGCCATTGCTTCCGCCGCGCTCACTTCGCTTGCACTTTTTGCTGCTTTCTGTGGTGTAGCGGGCATTAATTCAATTGATATTTACAAAGCGAATGTCCTGGCAGGATTGTTCGTGGGCGCAATGATCCCGTTCATTTTCTCCTCATTGGCCATTGCTGCAGTTGGGCGTGCAGCCATGAAAATGGTTGAAGAAGTGCGGAGGCAATTCCGCGAAATCCCGGGCATTATGGAAGGAACTGCCAAGCCGGAATATGACAAATGCGTTGCCATTTCTACACAAGCTTCAATCCGCGAAATGGTTGCACCTGGACTTATCGCATTGATCGTTCCGGTGCTCGTGGGATTCCTTTTCGGACCGGAAGTGCTCGGTGGAACATTGGCAGGCGTTACGGTTTCAGGCGTTTTAATGGGAATTTTCCAAAACAATGCTGGCGGTGCATGGGATAATGCAAAGAAATCCTTCGAAAAAGGAGCTGTAATCAACGGCGAGACTTTCTATAAAAAGTCAGAACCACACAAAGCCGCTGTTACCGGCGACACGGTTGGTGACCCATTTAAAGACACATCAGGGCCATCGATGAACATTCTTATCAAGCTCATGTCAATCGTTTCACTCGTAATCGCTCCACACATTGCTGTCGAAAAAGCCGATCTGGAAGGTTTCACACCCAAGGCCAAGGTTGAGAAAGTGACAACAGCAAGTGCTCGCGTCAATGATGTAAAAGCCGAAATTGCGATATATCCAATTGCAGAGTCAGTTAAGTGAGAAATCTTGTAATTCAATGTAGGGCGCCCGGGAATTATTCCGGGCGTTTTTTATGCCGTTAGACCAAGGGTTGTATTTTTTGTTAAATAGAATAACTTTGAAACAAAAAGAGAATGCTAAGCAAATCAGAGATTCATCAGATATTAACGTCATCTAAACCTCATCTAAACCAGTTGGGTGTGAGCAAAATCGGCTTTTTTGGCTCGGCTGGCAGGGATGAAATGAGGGAAAACAGTGACATTGATATCCTGATTGATTTCGAAAATGACAAGGAAACTTACTTGAACTTTATTGCAACCTGTGAGTTTCTGGAATCCATCTTTGAAGCAGAAAAAGTCGATGTCGTTTCCGTAAAAGGTCTCTCTCCATTTATTGGCCCGCATATCCTAAGCGAAGTTGAATATGTCTAAGGATTATGTTGAATATCTTCGCCATATACTGCTAGAATGCGAATACATTACATCCGTAATCACAGCTGATGTCAGCAAAGATCAATTTCTTCGTGATGAAACGTTGAAAAGAGCTGTTGTTCGCAGTCTCGAAATAATTGGGGAAGCTACCAAAAAGATTCCTGCAGACGTAAAGTTTACTTGGAACAAGATAAGCTGGAAAAACATGGCAGGAATGCGTGATCGGCTTATTCATGACTACATGGGAGTTAATTATTCAATTGTGTGGGATGTAGCAAAGAATTTCATTCCGAGCATTAAGATTCAAATAGAAGAAATCATCTCCAACTGAGAACGGTCAACCGCCCGGAACGATTTTTGTTGTTACTCATTATGCTTCGCTCAGCATTCCGATCTGGTTGGTTGGTTTGGAAGCAGCAGTAATCTCAACAAAAAATAGGATCATGAAAAAAGTATTTGTTTTAGCTGCATTGATTGGATTATCAACAGCGGCTTTTGCCCAAGATGAAGCGCAAACCAAAGCGGAAAAAGCAGTTTCCAGCACAAAATCAGCAGGAAAAAAAGCAGGTAAAGAAATCAAGCATGACGCACAAGTTGTTGGTGAAAAAACCAAAGAAGGCGCTCATAAAGTAGGAGATGGCATTGAGGATGGCGCTCACAAAGTTGGTGACGGCGTTGAAAAAGGAGCTCACAAGGTTGAAAAAGGAACCAAGAAAGCTTACAAAGCCACAAAAAAAGAGGCAAAAGAAGTTAGCAATGACGTGAAAGAAAAAGTAGACAATAAATAGTCTAAAAAAGTACCAAATGCCCATCGGTTCGGTTAAGCGAGCTGATGGGCATTTTTTTGTGCCAATATTCGATATGGATCATTGATGAAATTGTTGTACTTATTGAAAGACAGGAACTTAATCCGCTTGCAATCCCGTTAAACTTATATTAAGTGTAGCAGTTATGAGTCGCAAGCAATATCTTTTTATCGTCCTGATTTTGGGCTTACTGGCAACAGTTAGTCCTTTTTCTATTGATATGTATCTTCCGGGTTTTCCAAGGATCGCTTCTGATCTGGGAACCACTATTGATAAAGTTCAATTTTCACTAACGAGCTATTTAATCGGGATTTGCTTGGGACAAATTCTTTACGGACCTCTTTTAGATCGTTTTGGTCGTAAAAAGCCTTTGTATGCGGGACTCGCATTGTACGTTCTGGCTTCTTTTGGCTGTGCGGCAACTTCCTCTGTTGACTCGCTGATTATGATGCGTTTTTTCCAGGCAATGGGCGGGTGTGTCGGTCTGGTTGCGTCGCAAGCGCTTGTAAGTGACCTTTTTCCGTCCGATAAGCGGGCAGAAGTATTTTCCATGATCACACTGGTCATTGCAGTCTCTCCCATGATCGCACCGACTGTTGGCGGATATGTTACTGCTTCTATCGCCTGGCAATGGATATTCATCATTTTGGCTGGGATCGTTTCGATCATCATTGCCGCAATTTATTTTTTGCTGCCTGTCGGCAGACCTGCCGATAATTCCGTCTCTCTGCGCCCCAAGGCCGTTTTGAATGGCTTTGCAACAGTTATAAAACAGCCTCAGTTTTTGATTTATACGCTTGCTGGCGGACTTGCAACTGCTGCGCCTTTCGCCTATATCGCGGGTTCTTCGGATGTGTTTATGAACATTTACAAAGTCTCTGAACAACAATATGGGTGGATTTTCGCCTTTTTGGCTGTTGCAATGATCGGCTCAACGCAGCTTAACCATTTTCTGTTAAAGAAATTCAAGAGCGAGCAGATCATTCGGGTCACCTTATTTTACCAAAGCATTGTCGGCATTTTGCTCATCGCAGGCGTTTACAACAACTGGTTTGGTTTATATTCCCTGATTGGAATGATGTTCGTTTTCCTTACTGGTCAAGGACTTACAGGGCCTAACAGCTCAGCATTATCGCTTGCGCCATTCAGGAAACACACTGGAAGCGCATCTGCATTAATGGGCAGTTGGAGAATGGGAGCCGGTGGCATAATTTCAGCTATTGTGAGCGTGCTTCATAACAACACAGCATTGCCCATGGTGGGCATGATGGCGGCTTGTTCCTTAGGCGGTCTTGTGATTTTGCATGCAGGAAACACGGTTATCAGGCACCGTGCCCGCACTTCGGAAGTGGAAGACGAGATTTCTGTCTTGCTATAAACTGTCATTGAAATTCTTCACGGAATGGCGCAGAACTTTGTGCGCCAGGTCTTGTTACCGAAATTGCCGCTGCTGCACAAGCGAACTCACACGCTTCAATCCAATCTTTTCCCTCCGCAAGTGCCGTTAAAATGGCTCCATTGAAAACATCTCCCGCAGCCGTCGTGTCAACTGCTTCCACTTGCCGAGCAGGGATTAATGTTGCATGCGAGGCATTGGAGAAATAAACGCCCGAGCTGCCCAGGGTGATGATAACTTGTTCAACGCCAGCGTTATGTAAAATCTCGGCGGCTTGTTGCATTGATGCTGCATCATACGGGTAAATTCCTGTAATGATCTCGGTTTCCGTTTCATTGGGCGTGATCAGAAATATTCCTTTGAGCAACGCTTCATTCAGTTTGATGCCGGGAGCCGGATTCATGAGCACCTTAATGCCCAAGTTGTTGCATTTTGTAATGATGTAAGAAATGGTTTCCAAAGGAATTTCCAATTGAATCAGCACAAACGCAACTTCTTCAAAAATAACATCCGGGACGTCAGCGGGATGCAGTTCCATGTTAGCGCCCGACGCCACGACGATCTCGTTTTCACCTTTTGCATTGACCGTTATCAGCGCAACGCCGGAAGCAAAATCGTCCGTTTCAAGCAAATATGTGATGTCCAACCCTTCTTTTACAAAACCCTTTTTCGCCTCTTGCCCAAAAATATCCTTCCCGATCTTGGCAACAAATCTTACATCTGCTCCCAGCCGCGCCGCCGCAACCGCTTGATTTGCACCTTTTCCGCCAGCATTCATCAGAAATATTCCGCCTAAAACGGTTTGACCCGGCTTTGGGAAATCTTGCGTCTGCACCACCATATCGGTGTTTGAGCTGCCAATGATCAGGACCTTGTTTTTCATACGCGCGTCAGTTTTTCTTCGCCACCAAAATGCCGAGTCCGTGATGCTGCGGATAATTATACAACCGCTGACCGGTTTTCTTTGCCAGATCTTTCACCGCGCGCCGCACTTCCGGAAAACTTTCCGTATCGTGGAAAATGGTGCAATCGCTGTGTTGTGCCGCCCAAAGGCCACATTCAAATGTCTCCGTATAATTGTGCACAATGTCAACGTGCGCCAGGTTGTATCGCTGTTCGTCTTTGGCAATCCAGTCTTTGTAATCTGATTTAACAAGCTGAATGTTCTGATAAGGCGCCAATCGCTCGCGCGTTTGCGCATAATGCTCTTCCTTATTAGCCGTATGGACGTCACCCTCAAATGTGTCCACACCCGTGACGAATTTGAAATAATTGGAAAAAACCACCGCCGAATAGCCGAATTCTACACCAAATTCAATGCATCGCTCGCGTGGCAAATTGAATTGTTCAATAATGTCAGCGATAATCAATTCCAGACCCTTCCATGCTGAAACAATTTCCAGCATCTGCTCCGGTTTTCGAAAATTTTTAGGTTTGTAAGGCTTGATATCTGCGATAAAATTTTCTCTGATGTATGTCCTGAGTCCCATGGCGAGCAAATTGGTAAGAATGCAAACCTATTATAATTAATTAAAAGAGCGCTTAATAAGTTGTCATATTCGTTTAAAAGCGATATTTATGTCGCTGATTCACCAGCCAGAGAAGCCTTAATTATCAATCCGCCAATTCACCCGATCATGCTGAAAATCATTTTATTCTTCATTGTTTTAGGAGCCGCTATGCAATCTTGTCAACAAAAAGCAGCCAAGGAAGAGGCCTCACAGCCGATTAAAGAGGTTTTTGCCAATTATTATGAAGAACGGCTCGCATTGTTCCCGCTCGAAGCAACGATGAATGGGGATAACCGTTTCAATGACCGCATGTCGGACGACTTAACGCAAACCGGCAAGTCTAAAATTGAAGCATTCTTTGAAAAATATAAGTCGCAACTTGCGAAATACGACCGTGAAAAACTCTCTTCGGAAGAAAAAACCAGCTGGGATCTTTTGCAGTGGGAATGTGATATCAATCTGGAAGGCCTCAAATATCCAACCGAATTAATGCCGCTGAACCAGATCTTTTCCACGCATTTAATGATCGGACAAATGGCCAGCGGGTCCAGCGTTCAGCCATTCAAAACAGTGAAGGATTACGAAAACTGGCTCAAACGTGCAGACGGCTTCGTCGTTTGGTGCGATACGGCGCTTGTGAACATGAAAAAGGGGATCAAGCAAGGTTATGTTTTGCCAAAACCTTTGATAAAGAAGATGATCCCGCAGCTGGCTGACATGGATCACGGCCCCGTAACCGCGCATCTTTTTTACACGCCTGCTAAAAATTTCCCAAAGGATTTTTCAGACGACGACAAACAGCGCCTGGAAAAAGCCTACGCAGCAATGGTCGAAACGAAGATCATTCCTACATTCAAAAAGCTGCATGACTTCGTAGCAACAGAATATTTATCCGCCGGGCGAATGACAAATGGCTTTGATGCGCTGCCCAACGGGAAGGCGATGTATGATTATTACATCAAATATTTTACAACAACCGAAATGACCGCCGACCAGATCCACAAATTGGGACTGGCCGAAGTTGCGCGGATTTCGGGTGAAATGGAGCGGGTTAAGGAGCAGGTTGGTTATAAGGGCGACCTGAAATCGTTCTTCAATGATGTGCGCGAAAACAAAAAACTGATGCCTTTCACCAAGCCGGAAGACGTGATCAAGCATTTTAACAAAATTCATGAAACCATGAAGCCTAACCTGCAAAAGCTCTTCGAACTCACACCCAAAACAGCCTTCGAAGTGCGCAGAACGGAGGCTTTCAGAGAGGCGTCAGCTTCGGCGGAATACAATCCGGGATTAGCGGATGGTTCGAGGCCGGGCGTGTTTTACGTGCCAATTCCGGATGTGAAAAAATACAATGTGGTCTCGGACGAAAGCTTGTTTCTGCACGAAGCGATCCCGGGTCACCATTATCAGATTTCTTTGCAGCAGGAAAATGAAAATCTGCCGGAATTCAGGCAAAATCTCTGGTATAGCGCGTATGGCGAAGGTTGGGCATTGTATTGCGAATCCTTGGGAAAAGAATTGGGGCTTTACACGGACCCTTATCAATATTTTGGTATGCTAAGCGGTGAAATGCACCGCGCGATCCGGCTGGTTGTTGACACGGGCCTGCATTCAAAGGGCTGGACGCGCGAGCAGGCAATCCAATATTCGCTGGACCATGAGGCGGAGTCGGAAGAGAGCATTACGGCGGAAATCGAGCGTTACATGGCCGGTGGCGGACAGGCGCTTTCTTATAAGATCGGGCAGTTAAAAATCAGGGAGTTACGCTCAAAAGCGGAGAAGGAACTGGCTTCGAAATTTGATATAAAAGAATTCCACAAGCTTGTTTTGGAATCGGGCTGCGTGCCTTTGAAATTGCTGGAAGACAAAGTCAATGTCTGGATCACGGCGAAAAAGTAGTTTAAAAAGCCTCGTTCATTTCTGAGATGAACGAGGCCAATGTTATTGGTTGTTCGAAACGATTTTCACATTCGAAATTTGTGCTTCTTCCAAAACGGCTGGGTTATGCGAACAGATAAACAAGCCGACCATCACTTCTTTACCTAAATTCTCCATTTCATGCGCGCCAACTTCCTGTAATGTAGCGCCTTTCGCGGCGGCCCGCATGATATAATTATTTCCCTTTCTTTCAATTTGAATGGTCTGAAAGGTCTTCTCTTTACTAAAAATTTCATCTTCCGGGTCACGCATCATTTTGCCTTTCTCGACGCGCCATTGCAGCACAGAAAGCCCGTCGCCATGCAGCACGGCGCTCAAATGTGATGCGTCGCCAGCATTGGATTCACGGACCATCCAACCGACTTTCCGGTGCGGATCTGTGCCCGTCCCAACAAATGCAAAGTCGGCCGTGACGGTGAAATCACCACTCAATTTTCGGAACAGATATTGAAACTCATCGCGCTCAAACCAAATGTTATAACCCGCGCCTTTCATGGTGTAAACATTTGTTGCCGGGTCAAATTTGGATGAACCAGCGACCTTGGGATTGCCGATGTCGGCATTTTGCTCAAATACGCCGATTTTGGCCGGTGCGAAGCCGGTTAGAATGGCAACAAAAAGTAGAATGGGTAAAGCTAACCGTTGATTCATAGCGAGATAGGCGATTGATTTGGTTAAGAAACAGCATAGAGCAGGACAGTTACTGATAGAGAAATCAACATTATTGTCCGAATAAATGTACATTTTTTTAGTTAATTAGTTATATTAAGTAAAAATGTCCATTTGCTACCTGAACCCACGGATATGATTTTTAGAGGAAGTTCATTTGCGGCTATGCTGCTGGCAGGATTGGCATTTTGTTTCCAGGCCTGCAACAAATCAACAGACAACCAGGCTGTTGAAGAGGCGATTCCAAAGGAGGTTAGCTACAACTTCGACATTCGCCCGATCCTGTCTGACAAGTGCCTCGCATGTCACGGCCCGGACGCCAACAAGCGAGAGGCCGGGCTGAGATTGGACGTGGCTGAAAGTGCTTTCAAAGCAATGCAGGAAAATCCCAAAGCGCATGCACTCGTGGCAGGAAAGCCAGAGTTGTCCGAGGTTTTTTTGCGCATTACTTCACCCGACACGTCACTGCGCATGCCGCCCGCGGGCTCCAATCTGAAACTGACACAACGCGAAATAGATCTGATTGAAAAATGGATCAAACAAGGTGCCAAATATGAAAAGCACTGGGCCTTTGTCGCGCCAAAAAAACCAGCATTGCCGGAAGTTGGGCAAAAGGATTGGCCAAAAAATGAGATCGATTATTTCATCCTCGAAAAGCAGGAGCAAAAAGGCCTTGAACCCAATGAGGAAGCGGACAAAGAGCGACTTCTCAAACGACTCGCCCTGGACCTCACCGGATTGCCTCCGACATTGCAAATGATGGACGAATTCATGGCCGACAATAGTGAAATGGCATATGATAAAATGGTTGATCAGCTTTTGAAAACTCCCGCTTATGGTGAAAAGATGTCGCTTCACTGGCTTGATCTGGCCCGTTATGCAGATTCACACGGTTATCAGGATGATGGTTACCGCACGCAATGGCCCTGGCGCGACTGGGTGATCCACGCATTCAACGAAAATATGCATTATAATGACTTCGTAACTTGGCAGTTAGCCGGTGATTTGCTGCCTAACAGTTCCAAAGAACAATTGCTTGCGACAGGTTTTAACCGAAATCATAAAATTACCGAAGAAGGCGGCGTCATCCCCGAAGAATATCGCGTCATGTATGTGACGGATCGCAACGACTTGTTTGGCAAAGGGTTACTCGGAGTCACACTCGAATGTGCGCATTGCCACGACCACAAATACGACCCGTTTTCGCAAAAAGAATATTATCAGATGTTCGCCTTTTTCAACAATGTCAAAGAAGTGGGCATTGAATCGGTTATCGGCGGTCCTGAAACTTATGCCAAGAAACCGTTGATGGAGATTAGCAATGACGATGTGAAAAAGATCCTGACTTTCATCAATAAGCCGGATACAAATCAGCTCATTGTTTCCGTAATGGGCGATCTGGACACATTACGGAAAACGCACATTCTCAAACGCGGCGTTTACGACGCGCCGGGCGAGGAAGTGCAGCCTGCAACACCAGCCTCCATTTTGCCATTTGATAAAAACCTTCCGAAAAATAGGTTAGGACTTTCCAAATGGCTTTTTGATAAACGAAATCCTTTGACTGCAAGAGTTTATGTAAACATTCTATGGCAGGAATTTTTCGGAAAAGGCATTGTTAAAACCTCCGGCGACTTTGGTATGCAAGGTGAACTTCCGTCACATCCCGCCTTGCTCGACTGGCTCGCAACCGACTTTATGGAACACAATTGGGACATTAAACGCCTTGTAAAGCAAATGGTTACTTCGGCAACTTACAAGCAGTCGGCAGTTATTACAAAAGAAAAACTTGCCACGGACCCCGATAACATTTTACTCGCCCGTGGCCCGCGTTATCGTATTCATGCCGAATTTATCAAAGACCTCGTGCTTGCCAGCAGCGGCTTGCTCAACAAAACCATAGGCGGTCCGAGCGTGAAGCCTTACCAGCCTGCCGGACTCTGGGAAGGCGCCACTTCGGGGCGTGGATTGCTGTCAGTTTATAACCAGGATCATGGTGGTGCATTGTATCGCCGCGGCATGTACACATTGATCAAAAGGACGGTTCCGCCGCCGACCATGAGCATATTCGACGCCAGTAATCGCGATTTATGCGAGGTGAAAAGGCTTAAAACCAACACGCCATTGCAGGCCTTGGTAATGATGAATGATCCGGCTGTGCTGGAAGCGTCACGCGTGCTGGCAGCCAAGCTTTTACAGGAAAAAACCATCGGCAAAGACAAGATTATCAAGGCATTTAGGCTCATCGTTTGCAGAAAGCCAAATGAAAAAGAACTGGATGTGCTGACGGCTTATTATGACAAACAATTGCGATCCATTAAGCCGGCGATAGCGGAAAAAATGGTGGCGGTCGGAGAATATCCATTGACACGGAACGTGGATAAAAAGGCGCAGGCAGCATTGATGCGCGTAATTTCTACGATTTACAATCTGGAAGAAACCATAACAAAATCTTAAAGCGGATGGCTTACGGCCGAAGTTTGCAAGCATATGGAAAAGGAAATATTAGAGCACGGATTTAATTTCAACAGAAGACGTTTTTTGTCTTCCATGAGCCTGGGCCTGGGAAGTGTTGCGTTAGGCTCGCTGCTGATGCCCGATCTGCTGAATGGGGGAGGGCTGGAAGAAGAAGGGCTGGCGCCAGGCATTCCTCATTTTGCTCCGAAAGCGAAACGGGTCATTTATTTGTTTCAAAATGGCGCGCCTTCGCAGCAGGAGCTGTTTGATTACAAACCCAAACTCCGTGAAATGCTAGGCAAAGAAATTCCGCCGTCTGTTCGCGGAACCCAGCGCTTAACAGGCATGACAGCCAATCAGGCGTCTTTTCCGCTTGTCGGTTCGTTCGTTGATTTCAAGCAATATGGCGAATCGCGTGCTTGGGTGAGTGATTTGATGCCTTACACGGCCAAGATCGTGAATGATCTTTGCTTTGTAAAATCAATGTACACGGAGGCCATTAACCACGATCCAGCTTTAACATTCCTGCAAACAGGTTCGCAACAGGGAAACCGCCCGAGTATGGGTTCGTGGCTTAGTTACGGACTTGGTAATGAGAACAAAAATCTGCCGAATTTCACCGTTCTGCTTTCGCGCGGCGTAGGCAATGGCCAAGGTGTCTATTCAAAATTGTGGTCCAATGGTTTTCTGGATTCCGTGCACCAGGGTGTGCAATTCAGCAAAGGTGAAGATCCGGTTTTATATTTGCGCGACCCTGAGGGAATGGACCGGCACGACCGCAGGGAGATGCTCGACAATCTCTCGCAACTCAATGAGCTGTCATACCAGGAATTTGGCGATCCCGAGATTTCTGCCAAAATCAAACAATACGAAATGGCTTATCGCATGCAAACTGCGGTGCCCGAAGTGATGGATTTGTCCAAAGAATCCGACGACATTATCAAGCTTTATGGCCCGGAATGTCTTGTTCCCGGCACTTATGCGGCCAATTGTTTGCTCGCACGAAAACTATCCGAAAATGGCGTCCGGTTTGTGCAGCTTTATCATCAGGGCTGGGACCAGCACGGCAACTTGCCATTTGAAATTGCAAAACAGGCCATGGATGTGGACCAAGCGTCGGCCGCATTGGTTACGGACCTG
Source organism: Dyadobacter sp. CY326 (assembly GCF_021390515.1). Classification (GTDB taxonomy): domain Bacteria; phylum Bacteroidota; class Bacteroidia; order Cytophagales; family Spirosomataceae; genus Dyadobacter. The sequence continues at coordinate 107,047 of NZ_JAJUXI010000005.1, read as the reverse complement.
AAACAGCGCGGGTTACTGGACGAAACGCTCGTAATTTGGGGCGGGGAGTTTGGCCGGACAAGTTACACTCAGGGCAAGCTTACCGCCGACAATTACGGCCGCGATCACCACCCGAGATGCTTCACCATATGGATGGCAGGAGGCGGAATCAAGCCGGGAATGGTTTACGGCGAAACGGATGAACTTGGATATAACATTGCAAAAGATCCGGTGCATGTGCATGATTTTCAGGCAACTGTGCTGCATCAGCTCGGCTTGAACCATGAAAAGTTAGTCTTCAAACATTTGGGAAGAAGATATCGCCTGACTGATGTCTCAGGTAAGGTTGTGAAGGACATTATTAGTTAAGCAGCAACGCGTGGATTAAACTTTATCAGCTATTTTTAATGCATTTGAGATTCAGGGTTTTTGCAGAACAGTTATTGGTTGCCGCTAATATCTTCATTTTATTTTTACTGATCTTCGAAAGCAAACTGGTCATTCCAGCCTGGTTACAGACCGTCGGTCGCATGCATCCGCTGATCCTCCATTTCCCGATTGTAATCTTGCTTATCGCAATGCTTTTTGAGTTTTTTCGCTTCAAACCTGAATATGCAACCAATCTGTTTTATAAAAATTTCCTGCAAAACCTGCTTCTGGTCGGCGCGTTATTTGCTGCCGTTACAGTGGTTATGGGTCTGTTTTTGTCGAGAGAAGACGGTTATTCGGGCGACATTCTCGCCTATCACAAGTGGACAGGAGCCGGTATTTTCTTCATTGCTTCAATCATTTATTTTATTCGAAATTCGGGTTGGTATAAAGCTCCAATTGCGAAAGCGGGCGCATTTGTGACCGTGATTGCATTGGTGATGACGGGGCATTATGGCGCCGCATTAACGCATGGCAGTAATTTTATCTGGGAACCCATTGATAATCAAAAAATTGTTGCAGCTGTTCCATTGGACCAAGCCGTTGTTTTTAGCAATGTGATCCAGCCGATTTTGGAGCAAAAATGCACAAGCTGCCATAACCCGGACAAGCTGAAAGGCCAGCTTAATCTGGAAGACGCAGCAGCGTTGCTGAAAGGAGGGAAGTCGGGGAAGTTGTTCGTTGCGGGCAATCCGGCGATTAGTTTGTTGTTGAAACGGCTCCATTTGCCGATGGAGGACAAAAAGCATATGCCGCCAAAGGGCAAGGCGCAGCTCACTATGCAGGAAATTTCTCTGCTTAGGCTTTGGGTAAAAGAACACGCCGAATTCAAACAAAAATTAACAGCATTAGCCCCAAATGACTCGCTACGTTTGCTTGCCGTTGCTTATTTACAGCCAATTAAGAAGGAAATCGAATATGAATTTCCGCATGCCGACGAAGAAACCATTGCCAAGCTCAACACCGATTACCGGACTATTTTACCCTTAGCAAGGGAGTCGCCGGCATTGGCGGTTAACATTTACAACAGCGCCACTTATGATGTGAAGCAGCTGGATGAACTGAGTAAAATTAAGCAGCAGGTTATCTCACTTAATTTGAACAAAATGCCTGTTAAAGACGCTGATTTGAGCAGTGTTGCGCAATTCGAGAACCTGCGAAAACTGGATCTCAACTTTACTGACGTAACCGCCAATGGTTTGAAATCACTTGCTTCCTTAAAGCATTTGGAAAGCCTTACATTATCGGGCACAAATGTCGGTTTCAACGATCTTAAAGCGTTATTGCCTGATTTGAAACCGCTCAAAACGGTGGCTGTCTGGGATACAAAACTCACAGCAGCTGATGTCGAAAACCTGCAAAAGGAAAATAAGAACGTGCAAATCATCGGTGGCTTTAAGGATGATGGCAAAAATCCGCTCAAACTCAATCCACCCCAGGTGAAGAACAACTCAACGATCTTTGCCGAGTCGCTTGCATTGGAATTGCGCCATCCGATCAAGAATGTTGACATCCGTTATACAACGGACGGCACCGAACCCGACAGCATTCATTCACCGCTTTTCGATAAAATGATCGTAACCAAAAGCGGCATAATCAAGGCGCGTGCATTTAAAAATGGCTGGTTTGGCAGCGATTTGGCGATATTCGAATTTTTCAAAAGCGCTTACAAGCCGGACAGCGTCAACCTGCTCAAACCCTTAAACCGGGTCCATCAGGCAGAGGGCGCTAAGACATTCTTTGATCATAAACTTGGTGCAATCGGTGCCAACAATCCTGCCTGGGCGAACAATTGGGCTGGCGCAAAAGATAACGAAATGGCGTTTGTGTCGGAATTTAAAAAACCGGTGACTATTTCTTCGTTGGGAATCCACTATATGGTGGAGGAAGACACGGGAATTTTTCCGCCGGAGTCGGTTGAGATCTGGGGCGGAGACGATGCGTCAAATTTGAAATTACTGGGAAAAATTAATGCGCCTATGCCTTCAAAGGGTGACAAGCCGAGCTTGAAAACGGTCCAGGGATCATTCAAGCCACAAAATGTTTCTTATTTGAAAATTGTTGCTAAGCCATTGAGTAAGATGCCCGATTGGCACAAAAACAAAGGCAACAAAGCACTGCTCCTTGTTGATGAAATGTTCCTTAATTAATTCAATGTCAAGCTTTTGAGACGCGTCGTAACATTTCTGCGCAAGCGCGGGCATTGTGATATGGACATTTCCAGAAGTTGATCTTATCGCCTTTCACCGGCGTGCCGTCCGCTTTGACCGTCCCATGCCATTCGCCTTTTTCATGGTCCACAAACTTATCGACCACATAATCCCAGCTTCGCGCTGCTTTGACCTCAAACTGCTCTTCCTTTGTCAGTTGATATGCGTTGTAAAAGCCAACCATCTGCTCGGCGGCGACCCACCAGGCTCTGTCTGTTTGCAAATGTTTGGTTGCCGGGTCGTATTCATAATTGAGCGCACCGTCAGCGGCCAGGCCTTTGCTTGCAGCATTGGCCATTGCAATCGACACTTTTTTCAACTTTGCAATCAGTTCTTCATCATGCAGAATCTCGGCCGTTTCAAACAAAAGCCATGATGCTTCAATGTCATGACCGTAGGAAATAATGTTGTCTTTTGGCTTCCATTGCTCGTCGAAAAACAACCGCATTGTGTTGGTTTCAGGGTTTACAATGCGTGTCACAATGGCTTCCAGCATGTCCGCAGTTTGCTTTCTCAGCTTTTTATCCGGCCACACGCTGTACAAATTTGTGTAAGCTTCCACCAAATGCAAATGCGTGTTCATGCTTTTATTCCACGGACTTTTGCTCAAAATATAGTCGTCGGTTTTAGACCAGTCACGCGCAAAAGCTTCACGATAACCGCCATTGATCGGGTCAAATGCATGTTTTTCGATCACATCAAAAAGTGCTTTTGCCTGGTCCAACGCAGGCTGATGGTGCGTGACACGATAATATTCGCTTAAACCATACATGGCAAACGCATTGCCGTAAATCTGTTTTTTCGTTTCCAGCGGAGAGCCGTCAGCATTTACAGACCAGTAAACACCGCCGTGCTCAGGATCAAAAAAGTTTTTGACCAATTGCTGATAAGCCCTGTCGGCAAGCGTAAGATAATTGGCTTGTTTTAAAAGCCGGTGGGCCAGGGAGTAAGTCCACAGGATGCGACCTGTTAAAACGACTGAGCGCGGCGAATCCTTGACAGGCTGGTTGTCGTAGTTAACTTGCCCATAAAAGCCGCCTTTTTCAGGATCAGGGCCGTATTTTTCCCAATAACTTAAAATGTTGATGAGTTCTTCTTTAAAAGCTTCGGGGGTAAATGCAGCCATTTTTCAAATCGGTTTTAGGAAAAAGCAACCCGGCAATCATTCATACTTATCATCCACTTTGCCCGAAAAGCACATAAAAAAAGGCCGGAAACATTTTTCCAGCCCTTGTAAATATGTTGTAAAACGATTAATCTCCCTGGTTTTCTTCCAGATTATCGTGATTGTCGCCGCCGAGGCTGTAATAATTGTTCTCTTCGTCTTCTTTGCCAATCATTTCATCTGCGTCGTCATCCTCAGAACCCGGAACATCCAGATCATCGCCAATCAAATCGTCTTCAAATGATTTCTCATTCCAATCGTCGGATTCAAGTTCTATTTCACTTTTCAACTTAGAAATGTCCTCCGGATCAATGTCGCTGTCAATCAGGCCCTGACGAAAAATGTCTTCTTCCGCGGGATAGTTTCCTGGCAAATCTTCGTCAAACAAGTCATCTTCGTCATCATCAAATGGATTCATAGCCTTGATATTTATTGGTTTGGTAGTTTGAAGGGTTGACTTTCCTTCCTTTTACGTTTCAAAGATGTCAAAAAAAATCATTCCATTTTACATTTGTTTAAGGAAAATTGAGGCATTCGGACAAGTAATAAGCTTTCATGGAAATGCTTTCTAGGATACAAACCAATTAACTCGGCGCGGCCGTTAACCTTTTATTCTTTTAACTCCTTACAACTTATTGCATGCAACGAAAATTAACAAAAATCACAGGCACATTTTTAGCGATTGCAGGAGCCACTGGCCTCTTCGCATATCGGAATGCTCCTGTCAACCCATCCGTTTCAGTTCACCAAAAATCACCCATTGAAGCATCGGAACTGAAACTGCCTGCTGGCTTTTCTGCAAAAATTCTCGCGACTGATCTCGGCGCAACGCGGCATATAGTGATCGGGAAGAACGGCGATATGTATGTGAAGCTCTCGAAACTGAAAGACGGAAAGGGAATTTACCACATTAAAGATGCCAATGGTGATGGTGAAATCGAGTCGAAAACACTTTTTGGAGATTATCCGGGAACGGGCATTGCGATCAAGAACGGCTATTTGTTCAGCTCTTCCAACAAGGGTGTTTTCAGATACAAGCTTAATGATAAGGAGGAAGTTATAGATTTTGAAAAACCTGAGAAGATCATTGAAGGCTTAACGGATCATGGTCGGGATAATGCCAAGCCGCTTGCACTCGATAATGAGGGTAACATTTACGTGACGGTGGGTTCATATAGCGACAATTGCCGCGAAACCGGCTCGGGAAAAGGCATGTCGCCGTGCACAATCCTGGATTCTGCGGGAGGCGTCTGGAAGTTTAAAGCAGATAAAGCAGGCCAGACTTTCTCTGACGGAGTTCGTTTTGCAACGGGTGTGAAAAACGCAGTTGGCATTGATTGGGACAACAAAACCAATGCATTGTACGCGACGGTTCACGGCCGCGGGAAGTTCGACGACTTCTACCCTCAATATTATACGCCGAAGCATAGCGCTGAGCTTCCGGCCGAAACGCTTTATAAATTAAAGGAGGGCGACGATGCGGGTTGGCCTTACATTTACTACGATCATTTTCAAAATAAAAAAATCCTTGCACCAGAATACGGCGGCGATGGTAAAAAGACGTCGGGAGAGAAAGCAATCGATCCATTGGTTGCATTTCCGGCTCACCTCGGCCCGAACTCGATTATGTTTTACACAGGAAATTTGTTTCCTGCCAGATACAAAAACGGCGCATTCATTGCTTTTCACAGCCAGTCGGCAGAGCTGAAAAAGGGCTATATGGTTGCGTTTGTGCCTTTTGTTAATGGCAAAGCGGGGAAATGGGAGATTTTTGCAGACAATTTTGCAGGAACTGATCTTGTTAAGCCAACCGGCCCGATCCAGCACAGGCCATGCGGACTGGCGCAAGGCCCGGACGGCGCGCTGTATGTAACAGACGACCTGAATGGCACAATTTTCAAAATTGATTACAAGAAGAAATAATCATTAGTAATTGAAAAGGCCTGTCTGAACGAATCCAGACAGGCCTTTTTTATGGCTTTTGATTTTAAAAATTGGTATCTGCTTTATCCAGCTTCTCTTCCTTTATCCAGATATTTCGGTAATAAACGTCGTGACCTTCCGACTGTAATTTCAAACCGCCCGGTGTGTCTGTAATGCCCTTTCCGCCATCATTCCCGCCGTCAATTCCGGAATTAGGTCCTCCCCAAACCTGACTGATGGCTTGATTGGAATGCACTTTTTTGCCATTGAAATAAAGCGTTACCAAAGGTTTTTCAACCAATTTCCCGTCTTTGAATCGTGCCGCACGGAACAGAATGTCGTAAGCATTCCATTTGCCAATGCCGTTGTATGCGAAATAAGGCGATTTCGATTCATTAATCACAGCCGCCATTCCGTGCGACGTTGTGTCGCCGTCGAGCACTTGAATCTCGTAACGATTCTGTAAGTAAACACCGCTGTTTCCGCCCTCTTTGGTTATAAAAAATTCGACGTGCGCACGAAAATCTTTGAACTGCTTTTTGGTAACGATGTCGGCGGAACCGTATTTTCCGCCGGCTGATGCGGGGTCATTGCAGTTGATCACTGTCCCTTTATCCACCGGATCGTTCACCACTGTCCACTTGATAGGCGGCTTCGCAGCAAATCGGGGACCTTCCCAATAGATCCATTTCTCGTCCAGCATTTTTCTGCTGCCGTCCATGAAAACTTCCGCGCCTGCGGGTGCCTTTGTGCCTACGCCGACCTGGGCTTGTACAATGGTTGCGCACATCACGACCATCGCCGACGCAGGAAGGATTGTGCTTATTTTAGAAAAAATGCTGTTCATATCAGGAGTTTAAGGTGACAACAACATAAGTCTTTCTGTTTTTGTAAATACTCTTTTACCCAACTCATTTTGTCATCTTGTAGAACAAGCACCACAGCAAATCTGACGTATAATGCTATAAAAATGAATGACTTCTGCAATTATAGATCTTATCGGAATAAAGTATGTCGATTTGGAAAGGGAACAGTTATTGATATAATCGCATCACTAAACAAAGTACATATTGAATTATTACGAGGCGAAAGAAGATGGAAACGACACCAAACAAAAGCATGAACACGGTAACCAGTGTATTTGCGACAAGGGCAGATGCGGAAAACGCTTATCAGTCCTTGATTAAATTCGGTTACAAGCCGGAAGAGATTACGTTAATCATGTCCGAGGAAACGTCCGAAAGGCTCTATCATTATAGTGAAAATGATGTTTACAACGGCCGCAAGTTGAAATACAGCGGAGCGAAAAGGCTGCAAGTTTCCAGGATCTCGGATGCATTGGAAGTGTTCGGAAGGTTTGTGGCAATTCCGGGACTGGCACTTGTAGTAGCGGGAATGCTGGACGAGGGCGGACAGCGTGCAATCGCAAGCACCGTGTTGTCGGATGAATACGCTACGTATTTTCAAAGACGCATTCAGGAAGGTGAAATATTGATCGATTTCGGTTTGCACAATCTGAAAGAAAGAAACCTGATCGTAAATCTTTGGGAGAATTACGGCGGTTATTCTTTGGTCAGAAAAGTCAGCGCAGCCGCTTAATTGCTGCGCCGATTTTCGGAAAGCGGAATGTTTTTATACGTTAAGCACAATTCGTGCTGTCAGAAATTACATAGCATCTTACTTAAAGTTTCTCGTCAAAAAGCTTCAAAATTCGCTTGTATTCGTCCGTCCACGAAGAAGCTTCTGCAAATGCATGGTCTTCCATCGGATAGGAGGCGAGTTCCCAATTACTTTTTCCCAATTCGATAAGGCGCTGCGAAAGTCGCACAACGTCTTGATAATGTACATTCACATCCACCATTCCGTGGCACATTAACAAGTTGTTTTTGAGACCGGCGGCGTGATAAATCGGCGAACTTTTGCGGTAAGCGAGACTGTCTGACTGAGGCTCATTCAAGATATTGGCTGTATAAGGATGATTGTACGCCGCCCAGTCTGTTACGGGCCGCAATGCTGCACCCGCAGTAAACACATCCGGCGTTGTAAACAGCGCCATCAATGTGATAAATCCGCCATAAGAACCTCCGTAAATGCCGATCTTTTTTGGATTGATGCCATAATTTTTGACCAACCATTTGGCGCCGTCTGTGTTGTCGGTCAAGTCTTTTCCACCCATAAAGCGATAAATGCCAGTCCGCCAATCCCGGCCATAGCCGGAGCTCGCACGATAATCCAGATCCAGCACGGTGTAACCTTTGTCTGTGAGCATGTTGTTGAACATATATTCCCTAAAATATTGGCTCCACCAATGATGCGCATTTTGCAGATATCCCGCTCCGTGAACAAAAATTACTGCTTTTCCATTGGACTTTCTTGGTTCGTAAACCCTGGCATAAATGTTCTGACCATCTGTTGCCTTAATGGTGACAACTTTTGCTTTTCGCCAGGGATAAGACAGGAATTCCGGACTTGTGGAATGTGTAATCTGTTCAGGTTGAGCAATTTTTCCATTGGCAACAGCAGGATTATCCATAACAAACAGTTCCCACGGCACATTGCTTTGCGAAAATCGAATGGCAAGTTTGGTTTCGTCTGGTGAGAGCGTGACTTCATTTGCTCCGGTTTGTTTGGTGATGCGCGTTCGCTGGCCGCCTGTTACAGCCATTCGATAAAAATGCTGTTCGCCGGGATGAATCTCGTTGGTAATGAGGTAAAAAAATTTCTTGTCTTTGGATAAAATCACATTCTGGACTTCAAAGTTTCCGGATGTTAGGGCCGTTTTTGTCCCGCTCGTAACGTCCAGACTGTAAACATGTGAGTAACCGGTTTCTTCACTTTGAAAATAAATTGTGTTGTCATCAAGAAACCCAATTTCGCCCGAGCTCATCGGATAGCCGCCAATTCCCGGGCCGCCAATCCAGGCCTCATCACGCTGGCGGTCAAGCAATTTCAATGTTAGTGTTTCAGGATCAAGAGCCATGATCCAGCGATCCTTGCCATCCATTGATCGCACAACAACGACCGCATTTTTGCCGTTTTCGGACCAAACCGGGCCGTTAACAACCACATCACGTTGCTTGTTTTTCCAGGCAGAATCTTGCTTGGGATAATCTTTTAAATAATCCGGCTTGTCACCAATGCCCGGAATGTCCTTAACGATGACTTTTTGCGTTGTGTCCTTTTTAACATTGTAAACCCAAAACTCTGATTCAGAAGCAGGTGCGCCTACTTTTGTTCTGGCTGAGATGTCCTCAGTAAAACCAGATTCCGTCACATAATTGGGGACAATGGTTGATTTTGCTGATTTATTTGCCTGCGTCAGTCTGTATGTTACAAAACCGCCATCGGGGCTAATTTGCTGGTTGGACACAATCTTTTCTCCTAAGAAAATCTCTTTGGGATAAGCCGTCTTGTCTGCATCCGTTATTTTTTTGCCCGCATCTTTTTTCTCTTTCCTTTCCTTCAAAACCTCAAACATGGAAAGCTGGTCGTCTTTTAAAAACTTTTCCTGACCATCCAGTTTTGCATCCGATTTTTTTGTTCTTGCTTTAAAATCAGTGAGTTGGCTTAGCATTCCGTCGGCTAGTGAAATGCTGAAAAGGTTCATTCCACGGGTAAAAATCACCTTTTGCTCATCGCCGCTGAAAGCGGGATTGCTCTCGCGTTCGACTGTGTTGGTAAGCTGGCGGATTCTGAAATCTCTTGTTGAGATCAAGAAAATGTCTCCATTCTTTTCGTAAAGGCGTTGTGTTTTTTGTTTGTCAAAAACATCACTTTTTGCAGGCAATGCTCTGCGCTCGGTCGGTGGCACTTTACTAATTTTCTTCGAGGCAAGATCATATCTGTACAGCGAATCGCCCGGATTTTTATCCGGATTCCAATTGAAATAAATCGTCTTGCTATCTTCCGACCACGCAATGTCACTAGGCGAAGTTCCGATCCAAACCTTAGGATCACGCATAATTTTCTCAACCGTAAGATTCCCCAACTTCTGGGCGCTGGTTGAACTGGAAAAAAGATAAATGAAAAGGAAGGCGAGACGTATAAATTTTGGCATGGAGAACCGGTTATGCAGAGCGAATTATAAATAAAATCAGTGATGATCCTGGTAAGGAATTGCCTTGATCAATCGAATGTTGTTGTATTCTTCGATTACAACCGTATTTTCTTCCGTGATGATCCCGCGCTTAATCCAATTGCTTACTGTTTGCGTGTTGGGAATGTTAAACCTTTTGCAATATTCGGCGATGGTAACCCAATCATGTAGTTCATATCTTTTTCCATCCTTCGAAAGATAATTCTTCGCCTCTTCAAGAGCTTCCCGGCTCTCAGACAAGAGCGTTTTCAATTCGTCCGACTTCGATTTTACTATTGTTTCCATATCGTTTTTCGTGATTTAAATTCTAAAACTTATCCGATCTTTTATCCAGAACTGAGAGCACTTCCATCATTTTAGAAATCACATCCAAAATCTGGTCTATTTCATCATTGGATAATGTGTCCTGGTTATCTCGCAAATACTGTCTTAACGCGGCGAGTCGCATTCGCAAATCAATTTCATTCACAGGTGTGTACAGTTAATATGGATAAAAATAATCAATGTTACGATACGTAACAAGCAGGCATTGGCGTAAAATTAAGGCGCTAAGTGCTATTTTTGACCTATACTGATAACTCACTTATGAAAATTTTTTGCTGGATTGCCTTTTTGCTGATGGTTTTGATACAGTTTGGTTGCGTTCAACGAGAATCCGAGACTCCTGAAAAAGGTGTCAGTTTCAAACTAAATGAAAGGCGTAAAAAGACGATCGACAGCATTCGTTACAACATTCAGCTTGACATTCCTGGTCAAAAAAGTGAGGCGATTAAGGGCATAGAGACCGTTTCGTTTAACCTCAACGCTCCCGATTCTGCGCTGGTTTTGGATTTCAATTCGGACAGCACGCACATTATTTCCATCCAGTCGGAAGGGGAGGAAATCGAGTTTGAGGTTGCAAATCAGCACATTATCATTGAACCCGAAGCGCTCAAAAAAGGAAGGAATACGCTGACAATCGGCTTTATTGCCGGCGATCTTTCGCTTAACCGGAGTGACGAATATTTATACACGCTCTTCGTCCCGGACCGCGCCTCGACATGTTTCCCACTTTTCGATCAGCCGAATCTCAAAGCAACTTACGCACTCACATTAAGCGTTCCCGAGCATTGGGAGGCCGTTTCCAATGGCAGTTTGAAATCGAAAACAATGCGCAGTGGGAAATCCGTTTTTCAGTTTGCGGAAACCAAACCCATTAGTTCATATTTATTTGCTTTTGCAGCTGGCAAATTCTTCAAAACGCAAAAAACATTGAATGGCCGGCCGATGACAATGTATTATCGGGAAACCGATTCGGCAAAGGTTGGTCGAAACAAGGACGAGATTTTCCGGTTGCACGCCAAATCGCTTTCCTGGCTGGAAGAATATAGCGGCATTCCTTATCCTTTTGAAAAGTTTGATTTTGCCCTTATCCCGTCGTTTCAATATGGTGGCATGGAGCATCCGGGCTCTATTTTTTACAATGAATCATCGCTTTTTCTGGACGAAAATGCGTCTGTGAACGAGCGCATGGCCCGTGCAAGCGTGATTGCGCATGAGTCGGCCCACATGTGGTTTGGCGATCTGGTGACGATGGATTGGTTCAATGATGTGTGGCTCAAAGAAGTTTTTGCCAATTTCATGGCTGCCAAGATCGTCCACCCGAGCTTTCCGGAGATTAATCACGAACTGCGCTTCCTCCTGGCACATTATCCCAATGCATACGATGTTGACCGGACCGCCGGGACAAATCCGATTTTGCAGGAACTGGGCAATTTGAAAAACGCCGGAACTTTGTACGGAGCCATCATTTACATGAAAGCACCCATTGTTATGCGGCAGCTGGAACGTAAAATCGGGGTGAAATTAATGCAGGAAAGCTTGCAGGAATATTTGAAAAAATACGCTTACAGCAATGCAAGATGGGACGATCTGATCCAGATTATTGACAAGAAAACCCCGCTAGACATTGCAGATTGGAGCAAGGTTTGGGTCAAAACCCCGGATATGCCAGTCTATCATTACAACGATTCTGATGTAAACAGATTGACTCAAAACCCGGATTCTGTTTCAAGCCGAACATGGCAGCAGCCCGTCCATTTCGCGGCCATTGAGCGAAAAAACGAGCAATTTTATTTCCCTAATCCAGACGGGACAGGCTACGGCTATTTTCAAATGGACAGTGTGAGTAAGGCCTCATTCTTTGAAACTTATAATGAATTTGGACATGCGATTTTATCCAAGCCAGTGTTTCGCGGTTCAATGCTGGTCAATATTTGGGAAGGATTTCTACGCGGTGACGGGCCTGCACCGGACACACTGTTAGCTCAGGTGCTTAGTGCATTGCCGAAGGAAAAAGATCCTTTGCTGACGGATTATTTGCTCGGAAGGCTGCAAAGCTTATGGTGGACTTTTTTAAGTGATGAGAGCCGGAGCAAATACCAGTCGGAAGTGGAAAAAGTGACCTGGGATCTGCTTAACCGGACAGCGGATAAAGGAATTAAGAAGTCGTATTTCCGAACATTCAAGCGTGTGGCGTTGAGCGCGGATGCTTATGGTAAAATGGAATCGCTTTGGAATGGAAAACTGGTCATTAAGGATTTGGCTTTGTCCGAAGAAGACAAAATTTCACTCGCATACGAGCTAGCGCTCAGAGCATCTGGCGATGTGGATGCGATTTTGCAAACACAAATGGATAGCACTAAAAACCCCGATCGCAAGGCTAGAATGCAGTTTGTAATTCCATCAATAAGTCAGGACGAGGCGAAGCGCGACGCATTTTTTGAATCCTTAAAAAAGCCGGGAAACCGGGAAAAGGAAGCTTGGGTGCTCGACGGTCTGGCCAATTTGCATCATCCTTTAAGAGCCAAGAGCGCCGTCAAATATTTGCGTCCGTCGCTTGATCTTTTGCAAGAAATCCAATTAACGGGCGACATTTTCTTTCCTACGCGCTGGACAAACACTACTTTTTCGGGACATTCAACTAGCGAAGTGACCAACATTGCCACGAAATTTCTCCAAGAGCATCCCGATTATCCATATTTCCTGAAAAATAAGATCCTACAAGCGGTTGATATGCCATCGCGCGCGGCGAAGTTGAAGCGATGATCTCTGATGCATTGAGATAGGCAAATGCTATTTCTCTTGACTGGGTGAATATTTGACAATATCGATCCCTATGCCATTGGGATCGGCAATCGCGAAATGCCGGTCGCCCCAAGGTTCGTCCCGCAGCGCAATCTTAATGTCTGCACCTTTGCTTTTCAAATCTTTGTAAACCTGATCAACATTGTCTACTTCAATGGTTAAATACATGCCCTGTCCCTGGAATTGCTTGTGAAAAAGGGGCTGTTGGGAAGGGTGTTCCGGCAGGAGGAAGCTGATCTCGCTTTCTTTTCCCGGCGTATGAAGCAACAGATAAAACTCGTTTTCGAATGTGACGCCAAAACCCAGCATTTTGGTATTAAAAGCTTTTGTTTCAGCCAATTTAGATGTGATTATTCCTGCGTTAAGTCTCATTTTCTTTGTGTTTTTAAGGTTTGAATTTATTTGAGAAAAAGCATTTGTTACAAAACTGCAAGCAGCGATCAAGATGAGTAAGCGTTTCATTTGCCCAGGGATTTAGGTGAATAATACGCTACGAAGATCTGAGAATTGGAAAGGCAAACATTGTAAAAATCGGACAAACTACCTACCAAAAGCTCGCCCCGGCGTGACGCCATAGAAGTTTTTGAATTCTTTGATAAAATGTGCCTGATCGTAGTAACCGTCGAAGAACAGCTTGTTCTCACGCAAACTTTGCTGTGAAGGTTTCGCTCTCAGGATGTTTTGGAAGCGCACGACTTTGCTGAAAGTCTTTGCCGTATCGCCAATGTAGTAGGTGAAAAGTCTCCTTAACTGTCGCGGGCTAATGCCAGTGTTAAGGTCTGTTTCAACATTGATCAGGCCATAGTTTTTGAGGATGATTGACAACGCCCCATAAAACCGATTGTCATGATTAAACACGGTTTTGGAAAGAATTGTAGTAAAGTAACTGTCCAATAAAGCCGTGATTTCCAACCCAGAAAGTTGATCGTGGAAATGAGAGGAAATAAATCTTGCAATTTCAGGAACAACGGATTCTAGCTGTTCGTAACGGTTACTCAACTCGGCAGCGTCTGTCCGGAAAATCTGTGGAAACATGGTGGGTAAAAATCGGACGCCCACGTAATTAAATGCATCGGTAAGAGGGAATTCGGTATATTTTTTACAGAAACCCATCACATAGCTGTCAGCAGGATCGGTTAGTTCAAAATAAATGTCAATGCATCCGTCGGCAACGACACGGTAATGGAATGGTTCGCTTAAAGTCTGTGAAGTCTGCAGTTGCCAGTAGCAATAAATGTAATCTTGAAGCAGTAGATTGGGCGAAAACTCAACGTAAGTGACGTTGTAAGCGGATTGCTTCACCGTCGGCTGGATGGGTGTGTACAGCTGTCTTATGTCTGTGAATTCCTTCAAATCGTTGGGTTTTGCCTGCTGTAATTGTGGAGTCGATTGTTGAAACCTGGGCGTAGCAGGCATTATTTTTTTAATTTAATGTAAAAAATATTCAGCTATGGACAACAAATCTTTTGCTGCGTCATACATTGAGGAGATTGACGCTGAGTATACTGCGACCAGAAAGTGCATCGAGCGAATCCCGGAATCGGTCTATGATTTCAAGCCGCATCCCAAATCAATGGAAATGGGTTATCTGACATTTCTTGTTGCAGAGATCCCGCTTTGGGTTGCGAAAATGGTTGAAGACGGCGTTATTGATTTTGTGACGTTTGAGCATTTTCAGACCAGGGAGACAGCTGCCCTAGTCAAACACTTTGACGAAAATATCCAACGCGCGAAAGAAGCACTGCAGAACGCTTCGGAAGAAGATTTCAATCGCGACTTCCAGCTTAAAAATGGTGGGCAGCTTTTATATGCTCAGCCAATGATAGCGGCAATTGGCTCTACCATTAACCATTGGGTGCATCACCGAGGGCAATTAACCGTTTACATGCGTCTTAACGACATTGCGGTTCCCTCCGTTTACGGGCCCTCGGCAGATGACAAGACGTTCTAATTCGGTGAAACCGGATCGAATCGTTCTTTTTTCAGATTTTCCAGAATTGCTTTTGTAGATTCAAATCCTGTATGGTGAAAGGCTCGCAAACCGAGCTTTTTCGCCATATTGGCAAACATAATGCGGTCGTCAAAGTAAACACATTGGCTTGGAGTTGCTTGTGCAATGCCCATGGCCAGCTCGAAGATACGCGGGTCTGGCTTGCGCATTTTGACTTCGCATGATGAGATGAAAGCATCAAAACACGTGTGAAGCTTGAATTTTTGGACACGATAATCGTTCAATTCCTTACCCTCGTTATTGATCGAAATGATTCGAAATCCGCAATCCTTCTTCCATTCTTTCAGCCATGCAAGCATTTCGGGAAGCTCGACGGATTGTGCATACATGAATTCCTTAAAATCTTCACGCACGAAATCCCTGGGATGGTTGAAGATGACCGTATCAAGATATTGATCAAGATTGACGCTGCCGATTTCATAGACGTTGAAAATAAAGTTGTGGAGCTGGTCCATTTCCTTGTAATCCAGTCCGAACTTCTCGGCCGCCAAAATCCGTGATTCATGCCCCCAGCCATTGCTTAGCAGCACACCACCGATATCGAAGAAGAGGATTTTCAAGTCACTTGTTTGCATTGCGGTCAAAGTTTTGAATAAATATTGTAATTCAGGCCAGCAATATATGCATTCAATTCAAAAGTTGCCACATTGTAATTAAGGCCGAAACAGCCCGCTGTGATACGAAGGCACATAAGTTGCCAAAAAAAACTTACGGAAAGCCTTGTCATTTCTCACAAACGCCCCGACATCCAGTCCACGGAAGGCGAGAATGCTAATCTTGGAAAACTGCACGCGCTCATTGCCACTGCGGCGAATGATCATCAGCGTATCGCCATGTCTTTTTCCACCAGATTTTATTTTGAAACTGAATGAGTCCCCATTGGGCAAGGAGCCGGGAATGTGGTAACTGGCCGGATCTCCATCGAGAGAGGCTTTCACCATCACAGCATAATTGCACTTTCGTAATCCATACTTTCGCAGCGGGATGCGATACACATTCCCGGAGCTTGAATCGAATGTAATGTTGGCAATGCGAAGCTCACGGCATTGCATATTCGTAGATGTAAAAGTGCTTTGTGCATGGCAATGAAGGGAGACGAAAGCAAAGGCAAGCCAGGCAACAAAGCGTAATAAATTTTTCATGGCTAATAAAATGATATGGAATTTCGAGTTGTTGATCGCATTTGAATCAACAGTTCAAAATTCCATAATTCGGTCGCCATAGAAAATCAACAATTTTAATGATGCGTTGGCGCGAAGGTCCCACCTTCGTGACGATTATTTGCAGGCCTCTGGCCGATGAAGCAGTTTTACTTCTCCGGCCGGAGGCCTCAGAATATTAGGCACGAAGGTGGGACCTTCGCGCCAACTAACATAAGATTTTTAGTTTTGTTTCTTTATTGGCGCTGCTGTAAATGTAATGTTGCGGCTCTTCCACGATGCCAGCCTTTACCGGGTTGTTCCAAATATATCTTGCACGTTGATTAATCCAATTGTTAGAAATTAGGTTTATGGGATGATTTGAGTGTTGCCAAAACTGAAACTCGCATCTTCCACCCTTGCCTTTGGCAAAATAGCGGAAAAGATAAAGCATCCATTCTTTGCGGCTTTCTTTCGGATTCTCCTGAATCAGCCGAATCATTTCCTTGGCAGAGAAGCTTTTGAAATCACGGATGATCGCTCCAACATTGCCGTTTTTTGCAGAGCAGATCATGTGAACGTGATTGGTCATAATGACGAACTCATACACTTCAAGTCCCTTATGATCAATGCAGTAATTAAGGTTTTTGATGATTTCATCCGCGTAGAGCGGTCTGGTGAAGACGTCGATCCAGCCAACAGTCGTCATGGTAACGAAGAACAATCCTCCTTTAAAGAACTTGTATTTTTCAGACATAATTTTACGTTTCTGATTTAGACGCAGAAGCTTAAATTACGTCACGTAATGATTTTGGACGCTGTGACAAACCTCCCACAAGCGCTGGCGCGAAGGTCCCACCTTCGTGCCTAATATTGTGAGGCCTCTGGCCGTGGGAGTGAGAATCTTTTTTACACTTTCGGCCGGAGGCCTTAAAATAATCAGCACGAAGGTGGGACCTTCGCGCTATCGGACCTTCGCGCTATCGTTACTTCACGTTGCGTTTGGCCCAGTCGAAAATCGTTGTATAAACTTCCTCGCGGACGGGTTTTCTGGAAAGGATCAAGTCGTGCATCCCGCCTGGAATGGCTTGAATGCTATATTGGCCAACAATATTTTGTGCCTGGCGAGCGATTTCCTGAACGTTCAGCACGGCGTCGCCGGTGAAGAATGTGTCGCTCCATTTTTTTTCGTCAATGGATTTGACAGCATGCAGAACGAGAACAGGCTTGTCAATTTGCAAACCTTGCGACAATTTCGATTGGCCGAGATGAACGGCACGGATCCAACCGAAATTGACCGGCGGGACAATGTGCGGCTTCCAACCGAGATTATAACTCCATTCTCCATACGCGTCCTTATGCAAGCTTTCGCCGTATAATTCGCTTATTCCTGCGCTTATGGCCGTTTCCGGATGTTTTTCTGCTCGTTTGACAATCACCGGAAGCGCAGTTTTTTTCAAGCCCGACGCATTCAAATCGAACATAGGACTGTTCAGCAAGATGGCCTCAAACAGCTCATTGCCATTGCGAGCGGCGGCGTAAAGGGAAACGGTCAATCCGCCAAGAGAATGTCCGCTCAGGAGGATCTTGTCCGAACCTTCACTTTTCATAATGTGCAGAACCGTGTCAATGTCGGCGAAATATTCCGAGAGGTCGCGGACATTATTGAATTTCTGATTGGCGAGAAACGACCGTCCATATTTGCGTAAGTCGACGGCGTAAAAGTTGTAACCTTCTTTAATGTATCGCTCGGCCATTTCTTCCTGAAAGAAATAGTCATTGAAACCATGCACATAAAGAACGGCTTTGTTGCTTTTTTCAGGCGTTTGCTTCTTAATGATCGTGCAAGTTACACTTCCTTCATAGTCAGACGGTTGCACAATGGTTGCTTGTCTGAAACCGTGTCCCAGAATATCAGCGTAATAGGTGACCTGTCCATTTGCGGAGCCGCAACCCAGGAGGATCAGGGCGAAGATGAATATGTTTTTTGAGAAAAAATACATGATTATCGAGAATCTACGTCGCGGCAAAAGTTGAATTTACTCGATTTTTTTTAGTTCGGCACCGCGGTCGGGTTTGAGGTTTACATTCCGAAATTCCGCATTGGTGTTATTTTCAATGGTAAACCCTTTCGTAAAATCAATTTCAACGGCGACAGCATTTGTACTGAACTTAAAGATATGACCGCCAGCCTTTAAATCACCCGAAAGATAATGCAAATGAAAACCTGGAACATTGGTCCGGGCAAGATAAGGCGGGAGCAGGAATCCAACGCACGTTCCGGTTGTGTTCGTGTAATTGAAAAGCTTCTGATTTTCGCCAAGATGTGCGGTTAATGTCTTGTATGGCGGCTTTGCCGGGCTTGCAGCACGGGTTGTCATGCTTGAAAATGTGCCGGTTATTTTAATTGCATAAATGCTGTTTTCATTCAATTTATTGACCAAAAGCTCCTGAATTTTTTCATAAGTCAAATTCGGCTCTTTAAAATAAATCACCGTATCGCTTTTGAAAAACTTGACAAAAGCAGCCGACGTGCTGTCCGCGTCAGGCGCTTCTTTCACACTGCCGTCCGAGCTCATTTTGTAAACCCGACCTTTATGCATAATCAACTCACCATCCACTTTATTGAATGTCCCTACACCGAAATCTCCTTTCGCTTTCAGTTTTCCGATAGTCAGATCTCCATCAAAAACGCCCGCCATTAATGCATCAATGATCGAATATTGATACATAAAATCCTGCTCTCGAGCATTCGGATTTTTACCCGATCTTGAAACCGATTTTTGGGGAGAATGACAACTTTGCAAACCAGCTAAGGCAAACATTACGAATGCAATTGATAAGGCATTGAAAGTGATTTTTAAGGAAAGTTTTATCATCGAAAATAGAGGAAATGGTTTCGTTAGCGCTGCGTCGGCTTTGTTAAAATGCAAATTAAATCTTGTCTGCTCAGTAAGGCAACATTTGAATAAATAAATGCAGTTTAATAGAACCATGATGATGTTATTTAGGAGAAAATGAAGGAAAAGTGGTCGTGAGTTGATAAATCAGAAAAAAAGACACAACTTAAAAAGAGATCAAATTCCTTTAACCAATCACTCCTGAATATGAAAAAGCTGTTACTCTTGTTATCGCTGCCAGTCCTCTCGCTGGCGCAAACTGCCCCGGTGAAAATGTCACCTAAGGCTGCTAAAATCCATGAAAAAGCCCTCACCATCGACACGCACGCCGATGTGCCGATCAATATGATGAAGCCGGGTTTTGACATTGCTGTGGAACATGATTATGAAAAGGACCGATCGCAGATTGATTTCCCGCGGATGATCAAAGGCGGCATGGACGGCATGTTTTTCGCGGTTTATCTCGGACAAGGCAAACGTTCGGATGAGGCGAATGCAGAGGCTAAGAAAAAAGCATTAGCAATTTTTGACAAAATACATGAATCCGTAAAATTGAATCCGGCCGTTGCAGGCATTGCGACCACTTCAAAAGATGCCTATCGGCTGCAAAAAGAAGGAAAGCGGGCGGTTTTTATCGGCATGGAAAATGGCTGGCCAATTGGAAAGGACATTTCAAATCTCAAACAATATTACGATCTCGGCCTGCGCTATGTAACATTGTCACATTCGTCCAATAACGACATTTGCGATTCATCAACTGATGGCGATGGCCCGGAACACAATGGATTGAGCGCTCTGGGAGAGGATGTTGTGAAAGAAATGAACAGGTTGGGAATGATGGTTGACATTTCCCACGTCTCCGATTCTACGTTTTACGATGTAATCAAATTAACAAAGGCGCCGGTTATTGCATCGCATTCCTCGTGCCGCGCATTGTGCGATGTGCCGCGCAACATGACCGATGATATGATCAAAACTTTGGCAAAAAACGGAGGCGTAATTCAGATCAATTTTGTGCCGGGTTTTGTCAAAAAACCTTCGCAGCCGCATGAAATGTCACTCAAAGCATTGCGGTTGAAAATCCGTCAGACGGATCTGTCCGATGCTGATAAAAAAGCGCTTCGTGATGAAATGAAGGCCATTAATGAAAAATACAAGTCGGACATGCCGACGCTGAAAGAGGCGGTTGACCACATTGAGCATGTGATTAAGCTGACGAGCGTTGACCATGTTGGCATTGGCATGGACCTGGACGGCGGCGGCGAGGTGATCGGCCTGCAAGATGTAAGCCAGATCGGCGGCATAACAGAAGAATTAGTACAAAGAGGTTACTCAGCGAATGAGATCCAGAAAATCTGGGGTGGTAACATAATGCGTGTGCTTGACCAGGTAGAAAAAGCTGCTGGCGCAATGTAATTATGCCGCTGTATTTGATGGAATTAGCTATTGGGCCTAAAAAAATATATACATTTTAAGAAATAGTTTAATAAAATTGCAAATCTTACATGCTCGTAAGAATTTAAAAATGTGTATTTCAAATGGCTAAGTCAACAGGAAAAAAAAAGACAGACTCACTCCCAGATCTTGCTGAAAACAAATTGGACATTGTCCGGGATCACGGGTTGAATGCGGTGGAAACTGTTAGCCGTTTCACAGAATTTGATATTCACCTGTTTCGCCAGGGGAAGCATTATAAGCTTTACGAGAAGCTGGGTTCGCACGTAATGGAAGTAAAAGGCGTCACCGGAACTTACTTTGCGGTGTGGGCGCCTAATGCAAGTTACATTTCGGTTATTGGCAATTTTAATGGCTGGAATAATGGCACGCATGCGCTTGCAGCCAGATGGGATAGCTCCGGGATATGGGAAGGCTGGATTCCGGATATCGGGGTAGGAGAGGTTTACAAATATTACATTGTTGCGCAAAACGGTCAGTCTCAGGAAAAATCCGATCCATTTGCGTTATGGTGCGAAGTTGCACCGCGCACAGCGTCCATTGTTTGGGACACCTGGTATGAGTGGAATGATGCCGACTGGATGAAAATCCGGAAGGAAAAAAACAAGCTGAATGCGCCTATCTCGGTTTATGAAGTGCATTTGGGCTCCTGGCAGCGCGATCCTTCCGATCCTGAAAGATATTTGACCTACAAAGAAATTGCGGTCAGTCTCGTTCCCTACGTGAAGGAAATGGGCTTTACGCACGTGGAACTGATGCCTATTATGGAGCATCCTTACCCGCCGTCGTGGGGTTATCAGATAACGGGTTATTTTTCGTGCGCCTCCCGCATGGGAACGCCTCAGGAGTTAATGTATCTGATTGATCAGCTTCATCAGGCAGGAATCGGCGTTTATGTGGACTGGGTGCCGTCACATTTTCCGGGCGACGCACACGGATTATTTCGCTTCGACGGCACGTCGCTTTACGAGCATGAAGATCCGAGAAAAGGCTATCACCCGGATTGGAAAAGCTACATCTTCAATTACGGACGTGACGAAGTAAGGTCGTTTTTGATCAGTAACGCCATTTTTTGGTTGGACAGATATCACACGGATGGTCTTCGTGTAGATGCCGTTGCTTCAATGCTTTATCTGGATTATTCGAGAAAACACGGCGAATGGATTCCGAACGAATTCGGCGGTCGTGAGAACTTGGAGGCCATCTCTCTGCTCAGAGAAATGAACATTGCAGCGTATACGGAATTTCCTGACATTCAAACCATTGCAGAAGAGTCCACAGCTTTTCCGGGCGTTTCTCGTCCGGTGTTCGTGGGCGGTCTTGGTTTTGGTATGAAGTGGATGATGGGCTGGATGAATGATACATTAAAGTATTTTGAAAAAGATCCTTCTTTCCGCAAATGGCATCAGGACCAGCTGACATTCAGCTTGGTATATTCGTTTTCGGAGAACTTTATGCTGCCATTTTCTCATGATGAAGTTGTTTACGGCAAAAAATCTTTGATCAATAAGATGCCGGGCGACGAATGGCAGAAGTTTGCCAATCTGCGGTTAATGTTCACCTACATGTTTACCCATCCGGGCACGAAGCTCATGTTCATGGGCTGCGAGTTCGGGCAGACTTCCGAATGGGCTTTCCAGCGAAGCCTCGACTGGCATTTACTTGACAATCCGGCACATAAGGGAATGAAAGCATGCGTGACTGCTTTGAATAAATTATACAAAACGGAGCCAGCCATGTACGATTATTCCTTCTCGCACGAAGGCTTCGAGTGGATTGATACACAGGATCGAGAAAATTCGGTTCTGGTATTTGCAAGAAAGGCGATGGACCCGAATCAGGATGTTGTAGTTGTGCTGAACTTGACGCCTGTTCCCAGACATGGATATCGCGTTGGCGTGCTTTCGGAAGGAACGTGGGCGGAGATTTTCAATTCAGATGAAACGTCATATGGCGGAAGCGGCATGACAAATGGAGGCCCGGTAACATCCGAAGGTCATCAATGGCATGGAAGAAGCAATTCTGTGATCTTGGATTTGCCGCCGATGGGTGCAATTGTTGTTAAGAAAAAATCATCAGGCATAGGAATTTAAGGTGTTTGCCGCCGTTTAAATAAATTGTAACCATACTTAAGGCAGAGATGGACTTCTCTGCCTTATTTTTTTGTACATTTTTTTACCTTTGCCCATCACATCACATTAAAATCAATGAAAAGCTTCCGATTAATAGTACTTTTTATTTTTATTGGTTCAATTCAGGGGTTTACACAAAGTCTTTCCCGTGTAACATCCGGCATTGATCTGGGGCTTGGGTATCAGGATAAAGAATGGGTGCCGTCGATCATGTATCATCAGGAATTAAGCCTTGCAAATTTTCAATGGTTTAGAATCGGCTGGGGCATTCGGACGTGGGGATATTATGCAGGCAGGACCAATTTGCTGCCAAAAGACAATGCACTATCACAGGACACACTGAAATTCGGAAGGCTGACTGCAAATGGCGCAAGTTTTTTATTAGGCGCAAATGTCAGGCTTTGGAAATTTGACATTGGCGCCAACACCGACATCTTCGGACTTGCATTTGGATTGCGGAGAAACGGACTTTACACCAAACCAACGTTTTCGGAAGGAGAGGGCGCAGAATATTATAATAAATACGTAAAAAGCAATCCAGCCACACTCAATTTGCTTCCCCTGGCGCTGGACAATCAGAACGGTCAGTCGGAAATATTTCTTCGCTACTGGATTACTGATAGAGTTGGTTTGAAACTGGGCTATACAAAAGGCAGGATCGTTTATGCAACCGAAGCTAAGCTTGACAATGGGCAAAAGCGGTTCAGCAAGAGTTATGGTGTTCCCTACGTTGCCGTTGCGTTTCCTTTGTATAATTAATGTGCGGCGCACAGCCATCATATCATGAGCGAAAAGCTTACCGACTCTCATAAATACAATCTTTGGACAAACAAGCTTCAAAGTAACGGACTCGAAATCCATCATATCGACGAACTTTATAGCCGCAGGAATGGCAAAGGAGAAATTCTTTTTTCGTTATTGTTAACAGACGCAACGACACCGGAAGGCAACAAAATTCCACCGATTTGTTTTTTAAAAGGTGAAGTTGTCAGCGTTTTGATATGTTTCATTGATGCAAAAACAAAGGAAAAGTATCTTCTGCTGGTTCAGCAACGCAGGATTTGTGACGGGTCCATGACTTACGAGCATCCGGCCGGAATGCTGGACAGTGAAAGCGACGCAGCGGCTGTTGCTGCGAGGGAAGTGTTTGAAGAAACTGGAATAACCGTACAAAAAGAACAGCTTGTTCAAGTAAATAAAGAACCATTTTACCCGTCAACAGGCACGAGTGACGAGGCAATGTACATGTTTTACTGTGAACTGGAACTGAGCGCCGAAGCGATCCATTCCTATGACAATCAGACGCAAGGCCTAATTTCCGACCACGAATACATCAAAACCCAGGTGGTGCCATTTGTCGAAGGTCACCGTTTGATCAACAATGTCAACGGCGTCCTGCTGGACTATCTTTATCTGAAAGATGTTAAAGATTGGGAGCTGCTGAAACAACTATAAGGCAACATTTACTCGAAAAATGGCAACTAATTTTCCGATCATGTTGCTCGAAAGACAAAATACAGCCTATATTTGCACCCCGTTACAGGCTCAAGTCCTGCAAAAAAAGCACCCATAGTTCAATGGATAGAATTTCGGTTTCCGGTACCGACGATATGAGTTCGAATCTCGTTGGGTGCACCAGATAGCTTATCAAAAACAATCAAAACCCTGCAAATCAATGATTTACGGGGTTTTTGTTTTTTGAAAAAGTGTCAAAATATGCAATTATTGACAAAATTCTGGTGAGTTATTCGGGAGTCAGCTCCAAAAGCGGAATTGACTCACCAGAAATGGTGTAACGTATTGTATAACAGATGGTTTAGCTCGTAAACATCTTGATTTTTTCAGACTGCAAACCTACTTTTATTCACATAAAAAAAGTATGTTATGCTTAGTAAAACATTTAATCTGCTCTTTTATTTAAAAAAGCCCAAAAACTATGTTGGTGGCAAAATGCCAATCTACATTCGAATTACAACTGATGGTTGTCGTTTCGAGTTAGCCGCAAAAAGAGATTGCGAGCCGGAGAAGTGGAATTCACAATCAGGGCGATTAGCTGGCACGAAACAAGAAGTTCGAAGTGTAAATGCCTACCTCGATAGTTTGCAAACCAAGGTTTACGAAGCCCATAGGAGACTGATCGATTCAGGCAAAGAGGTGAATGCGGAATCCATCAGAAACGTGCTACTTGGAATAGAGGACCGTCCAAGAATGATAATGGCAATTTTCAAAGAGCATAACGATGAGATGCAGGCACTCATTGGGAAAGACTTTACAAGGAGCACTTATAACCGATATGAAGCAGCGTTCAGAAACGTGAAGGAGTTTTTACTTTTTAAATACAAAGCTGCGGATGTAAGTTTAGATAAACTGGACTACAGTTTGATCACGGCCTATGCGTTCTATTTGAAAGGGAAGAGAAATATTTCGCACAATACGACCATGAAATACCTCGTCTACTTTAAGAAGATAGTGCTGCTGTGCGTAAAGAGTGGATGGATAGTTCGTGACCCTTTTTTCGCTTTTAGCATGGCTAAACAAGAAGTGGATAGAAGACCACTGGATGAGATTGAGCTTGCAGCAATAGTTGATAAGAAATTTCCGAATGAACGGTTGCGGAAAGTTCGAGATATTTTCGTCTTCTGCTGTTACACTGGACTTTCTTATGTTGATGTTCAAAAATTGAAGCGATCAGAGATGATTGATGGCTTTGACGGCAAGAAATGGCTGTCCATAAAAAGACAGAAGACGGATACTCGTTCGAAAATTCCTTTGTTGCCAGTTCCTTTAAAGATCTTGGAGCTATATTCGGAACATATTCAATGCATCAGTCAAGATAGGTTGTTACCTGTAATGACAAACCAGAGAATGAATTCCTATTTGAAGGAAATTGCAGACGTGTGTGGAATTGAACGGAATATTACCTTCCATTTGGCTCGGCATACCTTCGCAACAACGGTTACGTTGTCGAATAACGTGCCGATCGAGAGTGTCTCTAAAATGCTGGGTCACAAAGATTTGAGAACAACACAGCACTACGCAAAAATCATTGATAAGAAGGTCAGCAATGACATGGAAGCATTGCGTTTCAAGCTTGAATCAAAGGGGATTTGAAAAAGGGTCCTGTAAATTCCTGCAAGGGATCTGTCTAATAGACTCGGTTAGTTCGACAATAAAACTCGGCAAAAGTGCAGCTAAATAAGTGTCCCTATTATTTAAGAATTTTTTAAAGCCGCCAAAAGCTTACGGCATAATGGCGGCTTTTTCTATTGTAAAGAATAGCAAAAGCAAAGCCGCCAGCTCTCCGGGCGCTTATTCCGTTTCCTTACTTTCATAGGCAAAGCTTCGAGTTTTACATCTCCTTGACCAAGGGCGTTAGGGGTGTCATTTAACTGGAGTGATTGTATGGAGGGATTTGCATTAGAATGGTTGGATCGTGTGGTTAATAAATTCAACCCTGCACAAGCGAGTTTTGCCGATTTTGAAGAGCATCGTTTGCAAGACTTTTCGGAGGAGGTGATGGAAGAAAAGGGAAGACAGATTGCTTATTTAAAGAAGCTCACATTTCAATATCCTAAAAAGCGAAAATTTCAGGAGGTTTTAGATTCATACTTCGGTGCGTTGAATAGCTTGATTGACAATGCAGAATCCAATTTAACGCTGGTTCCTATTGCGTCAGTGATTCCAAAGAGAGCTCTCGAATTGGTTACCGCTAACTTGGCAGACATTCATGCATTCCTTTTGGAGCGATACTCAGTCAGTCTAGCTCTGGATGTTCCATTAAGGAAATACCATTTAGCAGTGCCAAGCATTGATTTTGCTCAGCCAGTAGATAGCAGCTTACTAATTGGTTATCCATCGCTCTTGTCATTATTAAAGGAATTATTTACCAAGGCGTTCGATGCAGAAAACCTGCCGAACATCACTTCGCGTCAAGTGGATTATTGGAAAGGTCTAAACGAACTGATTCGCGGAAATCAAGGAAGAATTGCGGGTGACGAATATTTTTGCAATCTGGAATTGCTACTCATTGAGAGGAATTTCAACTCAACAAAGTTTGCTAGATACCTGACTGATCGCTTTACAAGTCAGCTCGAGGAACTTGCGTCTGGTGACATTAGGATCAAGCATTTGGCCTACATTCAAAAGTTATTTAATCAAATTCCGGTAATCAAAGACTTAGCCTACGATAGACAATATGATGACCTATCCCTGACAATCAACAAATGGTTTATCTGCGAAATTGAATTTAGGTCGCGCAGCAATACTGAGAAAGTTTGTGAGTCAACGGCCATGGAAATCAAGTCATCTGGCTATGTAAGGAAGACTGCGGATAAGGTACTTTGCAAGTTAACCGTCGATCAATTGGCTATTTTTTTCAAAGCAGCTGATCAGTCAAAAATTATTGCAGGTAAATCTCTTTCTGCCATATTCCAGGCAGTTGCGCCATATCTATCAACGCCTTACAAGGAGGACATTTCTCACGGCAGTTTACGATCAAAAAGTTACTCGGCTGAGAGACGTGATAAGGAACTAGTTCTGGAATATATCGCTAAACTGATGCGTCAGATTGAAGAGCTTTAAACAGGAATAATTCTTACTCCTTTTCCTAAATAGAGGTAGGTGTGTCTCATAAATTTGCTGGGTGATCATCCACGTCTTAATCTCGAAGCGGTCCTTGTTTTGGTAATCATCCAAAGCAAAACCCTATTCTGTAAAGGAATGATTTCGGGAGATAGATTGAGTGTTCCGGTTTTCGTTTTCTTGACATCTTCAACCTTCTTTAACTCCATACATTGATAATAAATCGAAAGGAGGTCTTCATAGGGCTTTATTGCTTCGGGCACGTTTGTGTCAAGTCTAGCATAGTAAAATTCCGTCAATGACTCTATAAGTCTCCGTTTCATCGTCTGGATATTGATAAACCATTAAGCTTTTCATTTCATCCTCTGTTAAATCCGTCACAAGCCAAGCCAATGCGGCATTTCCTTTTAAAACTAGTGTTGACGCTTATCGTCATTATGAACCTCCGCTAGTAATGGGCTGGCGTCAGTCGTGACAATACTTCAACGTTTTAATGCGATTCCATTCAATGCAAATTCCGCCAAGCACAAAATATTTCTTATTCTTCGGCTTGATATACCAACTTTCATGTTCTTTACTATTAAGATCCAGGTAGTGGGGTTCGAAAAATCCGGTAAAAATGACTACGCACCGATTCTGCCAATAAGGGCAATACGAGGATCTTTCAAATAATTCATTATGGTACAAGTCAAGTAATCGGGATGCCGGAAATTGAGAAATAGCCTTGCCTTTTTGGAATTGGATAAACTTTCTTCAAATTACCTATTCATCTTTTGACTACGTTGAACAGCATGCCGATAAACACCGAAAATTTGGACAAAACAGTTTTTATCCTTTATCGTGGAGATGATGATCAGCAGACACCGATAGCGGCGTTTAGCGAACTTGAAGTTATTGAGACATTAATAGCAAAACTCAACAGATTTATCGAAGGTGGTGCTGATTTGAAAACAATTCCTTTGCAACACTGCAAGCTAGAAGTGGACAAATATGCCGATTTGGTGAAATCTGGTAAAACACCCTACTACATTTCATTACACCGTGATGGTGGTTTGTTTGATCCTTGGGACCTTCTGAGTGACAACCTGGACGAACCGACACCAGAATCCTATTTCGATCACATTATTGCAATGCGTGACGCAGAAACAATCAACCCGGACAAACAATGGGGTGTAGGAGGCACATTTTGGGTAGACGATCCTAAACAAGCAATAAAGAAGGCTAATGATCTTCGAAAGGTGTTATTTAAAAAATTCAAGGTGCCTTTAACCAGAGATCGTCACTAGTTCATTGTATTACCATGCCAGTTAATCATGGAATGCGCTTGTTAAACTTAATGATATTAAATTATATGTTTTGCACAAATTAGGTTCATCAATATATATTTTACCGGGTTGTAAGCGGTTTACAAGAATTTGGGTAACTTGTGTTATGGTGAATCACTACCTTTCAGTGTTGAAAAATGACTTCCAGGGAAGACCAACTCCTGAGCTAGCCTACCTTGCAGGATATGGAGCAATAATAAATCACTATAATCTCAAAACGCCCATCCCACACATCTTATCCTTGGTCAGTACTAAGCATAGGAAGTATGAAAATGAGTTGTGGAGGGTTTTTACTCCAAGACATATGCCAGTCGATACGCTGATTGGTCATTTGACATTCGCAATGAAATATGAGGGAATCGAGCTGGGGGTCTTGAAAGCTTTATTTACTCATGTGACTGGTGATGTGATTATCCACGAGATATTAAAAGAACCAACAGGGCAATACAGTAGAAAGGTTTGGTTCCTTTATGAGTGGCTATTAGATCAAAAGCTAGATATACCTGATATCCATACAGGAAACTATGTTGAGCTAGTAGATGAAACATTACAATATTCCTTAAATGCCAATGTTCAAAATTCAATGCGGCACCGCATACGCAATAACCTTCCAGGGGTAAAGGATTTCTGTCCAATGATCCGGCGGACAACATTGATAGATAAGTTTATAACATCAGGGTTAGCCCAACAGGTGAAAAAGATTATCGACCACGCTGATCCAGTGTTACTTGCCCGCTCGTGTACCACCCTCGGTTTTCAAGAATCGAATTCAACTTTCGCAACTGGGGAAATTCAAGTGAAGGATTCAAAGACGGAAAGATGGTCACGCATCCTTAGACAGGCCGGGAATCTCCCTGTGTCAAAAGAAGAGCTAATTCGGTTGCAGAATTCCCTATTCCACACGGCCAGATTTTTGACACCTGGTTACAGGACTGATGAAAGCTTCGTAGGAGATCGTGATAGAAGATATGGAACCATTCTTCCTAAGCACTTGCCAGCAAAGGCTCACGACCTTGATCAATTGATGGATGGGCTTTTCCAGACCTGCGAAGTACTCGAAAGGGATGCTGAATTTGATGGAGTTTTAGCTACAACCCTTATCGCTTTTGGATTCATTTTCATTCATCCATTGGACGATGGGAATGGAAGGATACACCAGTATCTTATGCATCATGTGCTAGCTCGGAAAAAGTTTTTCGTTAAAGAAATGATCTTTCCGATTTCATCCACAATCCTAGCTAGAATAAACGAGTATGATGAGCTTTTAAGGCACCATTCGCATGAACGCCTTGGACTTGTCGATTGGACAACCGGGGCAGATGATCAATTAGCAATTACCAATGACACAATTGACTTGTACCGTTATTTTGACGCCACTTTGCTAGCAGAGTTTTTATACGGCTGTGTCCAAGAAACGGTAGAGAAAAAATTGCCTGATGAGCTGGCATATCTCGACAAATATGACCGGATGAAACACTATTTAGATAATCATTTTGAGATGCCAGACAGGTTAATCGCAAACCTTGTTATGGCGTTAAATCATTCAGGAGGAACCCTCACGAGAAACGTCGATGGAGTATTAAACAAATTAACAGAACAAGAAGTAGAAATGATTGAGCAAAAATACGCTGAGATTTTTATTTAAGATTCTGTAAGCTCGTCCGGACGTAACTTAAAAGAATTCTTTTTGTTTACAGGTTCTCACGAAATAACGGCAGAGAATCTTCTAACCCTAATGAAATTGTCTGTTCTATCTCTCCTGTGAGGTTATTCGTTAACAACAAATCCAGTTTTTCGATTAGAAAAGGAATATTCATGTCTAGCCCGCGAGGAAGACCGTACACCTGAGTCTCTTGGAGTGGTTTGCCATCAAGGGTAAGTGCAAAGTCTGGCAAGGGGACCATGTCAAGTTGATCAACCAATCTTTGTTTATGTAATTTGTAGTGTTTGTTTCGCGTAACGACGATGATATCACTCGTATCGTCAGCCCCGTCTTTGTAATTCAGGACCATTCGAGAAAAAGTCATCTCAAAAAACCTCAGGTGAGCATTCCGAAATTTATCCAGGATTATTTCAATTGGTTCTAGAACTGTCATTGTACCAATTGGTATCAAGAGTTTGTCGGCAATAGCTGAGGAGTTTTCATAACGCATCATAGTGGGATGGTTGAGCAACTGTTCCCGCACCTTAGATGGAATAGTGATCGCAACTGTAAGCGTGCAAACATCTTTCATGGTTAAGTCGACCATTTGATTAAGAGTATCACACCATGAATTTTCGAGCAATGAAGCCCAATGTTAGGCGAAATACTTGTACAGACTCATAAATATAACATTTATAGGTTGTCGTAATACTAATTCTTCTAGAAATGAAAAGCCTAAGGAAAAAACCATGCCTCTACCTTTTCTTTTTCAATTCATTATTTTTTTCTAGGAATGCGTAAAAGGCTTTCTGAAATCCTTCAAATGGTTGGATCTGCGAGGGGACTAGTGGTAAATTATTCTTTGTTAAGGCATAATAAAACTGCCCGAATGCATGTGCTTGACTTAAATCGCAGCATTCTTTTAAAAGGTTAAGCGCATTTTTCGAGGGTCCTCTTAGGAGACGGGAAGGTTCATCTAATTCGAAGATTGTAACGTATTTACAGCTAGACAGCCAGTGGCTTTGTTCATCTTGTTCAATCAGAAGCGTAAGTTTACTTAGAATGTGTAGAATGCCCTTCTTATAATCGCCAATGCTTGTTTCCACCTTCAAGCCAGCTTCATTTCCCAATTCACCAAGTGTGTAGAGTCCTAATCTTTGATCATTAAACTCAGTTGTGCTGGCAATTACGCCATGAATGTGATACGCCATATCTAATTTAAAGAGTAAGATATTCTAATTTTTTCAAGGAAAGTCTCAGCTTTATAATCATACTTCATTGTAGGGGTCTTATCCATCCCTGTCAAGGGTAGAGAATGCTCTTTGCAAAGTAGCACGTAAATACCGAATGCATGTGCCTGAGCTAACTCATGACATTTCATTAGCAGTGCGATAGACGGATCAAAATTCTTATCGGATAGAAGTAAATCTGGGGCAATTTCAAAATCGGAAATATAGCTTGAATGAACTGCTGGGTGAAACATATCTGTCATAAACCCCCCGAAAATGATTTCGGTAATGATCGAAAGAACACTGTTTTCGTACTTTACGTATTCTGATGACACGGTGATCGCGGGCTTACCTAACTTTCCAGCGGTAAATGTTTTGATCATCGAAGAATCAACCTCGAATTGAGTATTAGCAGCAGAGAGAATATAAAAACTCATTTATTAACCATTTAAATTAATCGGAATCATTTACAATGCCCTACCAAATAGGTGCAACTTTGGTTCGTAAAGTACTTGGTTTGCAGTCCAGTAAGTTTTTGCTTTTGCAACCTGACCTGTGAAAATTTCGTATCCATCTGGATCGTTTTTTCTTTTGGAGTTATGAACTTTCATAAAGTCTCTTTTTTCAATCATTAATGCATCAGGGCCAGTAACTTCTCTAATCTCCTTTTCTGCATTTATCAACACCGATTCAATAGCTGAAATCAGCTCTTCTATTTTACTATCTGGAATCAAATACGCGAAGGATGCAGGTGATACCTTTGCTTCCCAGAGTATTTCATCGACATAAGCATTTCCTAAACCCCTGAAATATCTTGCGTTTGTCAATAAGGGCTTCACAAGCATTCGTTTGTTTTTCTGAAAAACCGATTTTACATAGTCAAATGTGAAACTGTCAGTAAGTACATCAGGTACGCTTGACTTGACAGGGTTTAAAACCAATTGAGTTCCCCCAGTCCAGTCTTGTATACCAAAACCTAAGCCCATCTCAAAAGTCATCTCCCAGATTCTCCACTTCACCTCGCCTTCGGCGGGAATCAAATATGGTCTGCCGCTCTGCATTAAATGAAGACCAACTGTCTTTTTATTATCAAAGTGCAGTTCTAGGGTTTTACCATTCCTTTCAATCCCCTTCAACTTTGCGCCGATGACAGCCGATATAATTTGGTCTTTCGGGAATTTCAGTTTCCTTTCCCAAATAATATTAAACTGGGTCAGCTTTTGTCCTTTAAAACGCGTTAAGAGATTATGTCGTAAAGTCAACAATTCGGGAACTTCGGGCATATGTGCTATTAGTATAAGTTTTGACTTTCAGTGTAATAAGTCCTGCCACTACCCAACTTGCCGACAATTATCTCTTCCCCTTCGGGAGAATGCGTTTTCTTTGGGTTATGGACAAATCGATGGTCCTTGTTTTCCATTTCAAAAACATCGTCAGAAGATTTCAACTTTTCCAATTCCGCTGTTGCTTCGACTGTTACGTCTTTAATGGCCTTATGGAGTTCTTTTACTTTGTCAGCTGGAATATTCTTTGAGACCGAGTAAGGAGAGATTTTTGCTGCCCATAAAATTTCGTCAGCATAAGCACTACCTATCCCCCTGATCCACTCCTGTTTCTGGAGCACTTCTTTGATCTTACCTCCTGTTTTAGCCAAAATCTTAGCAAGATATTCCAAAGTAAAATCGTCTCCCATGATATCTGGAATAGGAGGAATTTCCGGGTTCAAAATTGGTTTTGCCTGACCTAGTCCATCAAGGACAACAATGCCAGCACCATTTTCAAAGGTAAGTTCAAATATGGGATTCCTCAGATTTTGGTCCGTTGGAAGCAATATCATCTTTCCAGTCAGCATCATGTGAATACCCAATATCGCTTCGTTGTCGAACTTTAAATGCAGCTCCTTTCCGTTACGAATAACCGACTTCAACGTAGCTCCTTTGAGTGCCTCGTTAAATTCCTCTTCCGTAGCCTTAACACGTTTCTTCCATAATACTTCTATTCGTTTAAACTTCTGACCTTTAAAGTGCTTTTGCAAGGTCAACCCCACTATGTTGAGTTCTGGTACTTCTGGCATGACGAATTGGATTTTTGATTCTCAAATGTAGCAAGGTGTTGCTATTTTTCAGTAAGTTTCCAATGCAAATCGATAATCATAAATTGGGAACATGTATAGAAACCAAGGAGACCATAAATTTCATAGGTTACTTGATATGTGGTGCACATACTACAAGCAGGTAATCAATGGGCAGTGTTTTGTTTTTGGTCGAGTAAAAATCTTGCCTTGAATATCGAACTGGTCACAGGCAACCTTAAAGCAGCTGTCATTGAAGTAAGTTTTGTTCGGCAAGGTTATTTTGAATGAAATTGTAGAATTAACATTTGTCTTCATGCTGAACACGTCAGAAGCACTTATTGCCGAAATTACAGACTTTGAAATTCATGTTATAGACGATGTGACACTAGAAGAAACTGTCGGATCAGTTGCGCTTTCGGCATCGATTGAAATCAAGATCAATGAAAACTATTATGTTTTTGGTGGCCCAACGGCTTTCTTATCTATACCTAACCAAGGGGTAGACTTTTTTGGACATTTTGTGATGCGTTGTATGCAGGCTGTCGGGGTTACAAACACCAGGGATATGGAAGGTGAACTTGTAAAAGTGATTATAAGTGATGCCAAAGTTGTTGCAATAAGCTCCCTAAGAAATGATGCTTTTTTTTCACCCTTTACTGAATTTGCTCTCATTGACGAGAAATTCACACGAAACAAGTAGATATTATGGCAACGATTGACGAAAATTATGAAGGGCATAAAGACTGGACGGCTTGGTCTAGGCAAGAAATTATTGCTGATGAAGGCGAAACTTTACACGAAGTAGTTGAATTTATGAGGTCCCACCTCCAGCATTTTTCACGTACAGACTTAACATTTGACACCGGGGAAATTCAGCGCAAAGGAAACAGATACTATATCATACTTAGACCAGTAGATGGTCCACCTGCATATGTTCATTTTGGCAAAAATTTGGAGGCTTCGCGTTTCCAAGGACGGTGGTTTGATTATCCCGCATCGTCAGAATCAACCGATACAGACCAATTGAAATGAACCTTGACGCCAAGTTGATTTACGACGAGTGTGCCTCTAAGGATGATTAGTATTGCAAGATAATCGGTTATTTCTAATCGGGACTTAGAACAGATTGGATCTGGCAGTGATACCGTTGATGTCAGCGATAAAAAAGCAGCCAAGAAGATTACCTCCAAAGTGGCAGTTAAAGAAACACGCGAAAAACAAGTTGTTCCCGATGATAAAGAGGTGCCTGAGCCAGCCGCGGATGTCGCAGCGATTTTAGCCAAGGCTCCGAAAGGTAAATTGATAATACAATTAAGCCGATGCTGGCCACACTTGTAGATGCGCCTTTTGATGATGAAGGATACCAAAAGGATGTTACAGGCAAGGTACCCAGCTGGATGACCACTTATCTTTATCATAGCAATGATGAGCCGGAAGACAAGAATTATTTGATTGCAAACGATGAAGTGACCCTCTCATACATGGCTAATTTAGGGGCAATTGAAATCAATCCATGGAGGTCAACGACGGATAACCCCGATAATCCGACATGGTGCGTTATTGATCTAGATCCTGCCGACAAAACTACCTTTGATCAGGTCATTGAAGCGGCTCAGCTCACAAAGAGCGTATCGGACGAGCTCGGCGCGCAGTCCTACTCTAAAAAAAGTGGGTCAACCGAATCCATATCTATATCCCTTTTGCCGGCCAGTATACTTATGAGCAGTCCAAGGAATTTGCAAGGATCGTTGTCACGCTCGTTTACCGTCAAATACCAGAATTTCAAGCCTGGAAAGTGCAATTAAAGCAAGAAACGGTAAAATGTACCTGGACTTCTTGGAAAACCGTCCCGGAGCAACACTGGCAGCCCCGTACTCTGTTCGTCCAAAACCTGGCGCGACGGTTTCAATGCCTTTGAAATGGGAAGAAGTAAAACCTTGGCTTCGCATGTCAGACTTCACCATATTCAATGGAATGGATCGGCTACAAAACGAAAGGGATCTTTTTGCACCTGTTTTGGCCAAGGAATTGATTTGCATAAAATTGTTGGCAATGACCAGGTGCTACTTATGATGTGTCCTTGGAGGCGAGATATGCTAATGCACCTTCTAATCGAGTTTATTAACAACTAACACATTTTCTAATGATGAACCCCGCTAAGCTGAATGTTGTAATTCCTATATCTGATGAAATACGCGAAAGAGTTATTGCTAGTCTTCCTTTGTCTTTGGGCGAGTTAACAGGTTTTGCAGACCAGCATCTGGTTATTGGCCAATCGGAATTAAATAATAGTATTGAAAGCTTCAAGCAGACGCTCGAAGGCTTGGCCCTGGGACAGTTTCGTTTAGAGTTTGGATCTTTCAAAACGAGGACTTATCCTGCCCGGCAAAACCCATATGAAGTTACAGTAGCTATAAAAAAGACAAAGAAATATAATGCCTTTAAGGAGTCGTTAGTTCAGGGAATTAGAATGAAGCCCGTTAAAAATTCAGGATTGCTTATAGCAAGTGAAATTCCATTTTCATTCAATGAAGCAATGGATGCATTTTCCAATTTCAAACCCAAAAATACTATTTCATTTGTGGTGAACCGCCTTATACTTACAAATAACGTAAGTGGGGTTGTGGAAATCGATTTTTCAATTAGGCAGGAAAGTATGCCCTTATTCCCAATTCTGTAACGATGGTTATCGTTACCATGATCACTAAGTATTACTTGCTATCGGCCCAACGCATTTACTGAGGTCACTGCTATATTTAATTCGTTGGTAACTCACTGCCTGAGCAAATGCAACTCAGGTTTGTTTAACAAGCATAGTGCCCTTCTTTGAAAAATTGGTCGGTACTCGACTTACGATCAATATACAGCTCACCAAGCTAGCTCCAGCTTATTTTCTTTCATCGATTTTAACGGTGCCTTCATCGAGTATTTCCCGGCTGCATATAGTTGCTCGCCTACTTTCATGATGTAAATTGTAAACGATTAACTGATTGTCAACATGAAAGATCTCTTAACATCCAAAGCCGGAATTATCCTGATGATTATGACCTTTTTCTCTTGCCAGGAGATTGTAGAAAAAGAAACGGATAAGCCTTCAGATGGCAACAAATCAAACGAACATTTGGCACCTGAGGAAGCATTTCCCGGTAAGCAGGGCATCTTGAAAACCGCTAAACTTTATGGTCAGGACATTACTTATTCAGAAATAGATGGACAGGCAGTTTTTGAAGGCGACATTATTTTGTCCCCAGCACAGTTGAAAGCTGCAAACGCCCGCACAGATGGCACAGGCACGGATGTATACGAACAACTTTGGCCGAATGGGATCATCTACTATTCCGTTGATCCTAGTGTAGATGGTGCATTTGTTGAAGATGCCATTAAGACCGTAGAAGAATATACGCCTGTAAAGTTTGTTAAACCCAGAAAGGGACAAACAAATAATTTTGTAACCTTCAAAAGAGGAATTGGACTGAGTTCATCCGTTGGAATGATTGGTGGAGAGCAATTTATTACCGTAACCCTTTTTAGCAGTAAAGGGCAACTGATGCATGAAATCCTGCATACAATCGGCATGTTCCATGAACATACCCGCAAAGACCGTGATAACACCATTTTGGTTAAGTACGAGAACATCAAAGAGGGGTTTAAATACATGTTTGATACCTATGCAGCGCAAGGTTTGAAAGGATTTGAAGGGCGCGTCGGCTTTGATATAGCATCCATTATGATGCTTGATTCTTACGCATTTTCAAAAAATGGCCAGCCTACAATGCTGCTTAAATATGACGGAATGCCCTTTACTGTACAACGCGATGACTTGACTGTCTGGGATCGCATGACCATCATGACCATGTATACGCATATCCACTCCTTGCGGAGCGGCGAAAGTGATTTGGATCAGGTAAATATCAAAAATGGAAGGTTCTATTTTTATCTGTCAGATGATGTGAAACAAGTTGACGCAATGATCGAGGACGCCAAATTCATATATATAGTGTCCGAAGGATTTCTAAAAAAGATGCACGCTATCACCGGAAAGGCCACCACGCTGACCATTGGGCTTTCCGGCACCCGGGTTATGGCGGGGTTCAAGAATGGTGACCTGTTTTTGGTTCATCAGGGCATTCTAAAAAGAGTGAACACGACAACTGGTGCAGTCAGCGTAATAGGCAAACAAGTTTGGCAAAATGCCAGAGCCATGGCCTATCTGAACGGATTTTTATATATAGTCAGCGAAGACTATCTATACAAGGTCAACCCGGAAACGAGTGTTGCTGTATCCATGGGGGGAGGATTTAATGGTATAACTGAGCTTTTGGCCATGAAAGGCAGCTTATACTCCATGTCAGGCGCAGGCATTTATAAAATTCATCCGTCTACGGGTTATGCATCGCTGCTTGAAAAATTCGCCTACACCCCAACAGCGCAGCTAGCCGGATTCAATGGCAAATTGTATGTTACTGACGATCGGTATTTCTACGAGATTGATCAGAATGGAAACAAAAAAACCCTGGATAACTATTTTCTTTACAACAAACAATTGAGCGCTTACAGTGAATAGGAAGCTGCGAACGTTGCTGCAATTAAATCACTTAGCATTCGGATTATCGGTTTTTAATGGATGTTGCTCAATTTCCTTACCATTCACAAGTTTCAATTTGGCAGCCTATTGTTAAGGACATTTGCGAGGATTATGCTTGCCGCTTTTCAAGAAACTATCGACTGATGTTATTTAATTTCCTGCTAAGAAGTAAATATAGATTATAATGATATTTTTGGTGTCTAATATTTGATATTAAAGACATCAACAGGCATGGTAGGCAATAAAAATTTCCGGGATGACAGATATCTGAAAATAGGCGATGTGATTTTTATGGAGCCAGGAACGCCCGTACAATGCCCTGATTGCCCCAGATTTTTGGATGACCAAGCATCTCCCTATGCGCAAGGGACCTTCGACTCACTTGTAAAGCTTAATGTGCCACTTGAACGTAAGATGAATCTGGATACTATTCGGAGCACAATTTCAGACCAGATAAAAGGTCTTTTTGAGTATTACAACATCCCACTTGATGAGAGTATCATGAAACGTTTTCTAGCTAACCAAATGCCTGCTCTTGAAAACTGCTCATTCATAGTGCCTGCCGGCTTGTATCAGATTACAGATATAAAAATGCGCCCTAGATGTCAAAAGATCATGTTGACTTCCTATAAACCGGCTCCTAGACAGGCAGCATACAAAATATATGTTTTTCAAGGGGGATTTCATCAGACACACTCAGATAAGATCAAAGTTGTTATTGACCCCGATAACTTTTAAATTAAGACGTTCCAGCATCCTAAACATAATTTTATTTTCAGCGTGTTTACGTTTGAAGGCAACGGGGTAAATGAAAGGTCATAGAAAGCAGCCTAATATCGCTAAATCCAATGTATAGAAGTTGGGCTGGGCGCGTTTGCTTGAAGTTGTCAATAAGAAGCCCTGCTTTTAAAGACCAAGCACTTAAGTTTAGTATTTAATGTTATGTTTAACGCGGACGTTTTTCAGGTTACGGTAGCCCAGCAAGTCCTGGACATATCGGTTCGTAACGCCAATGACCGGGTTCTATTTATTGTAAGATTCCCCGATAAGCGTCCCGAGCTGGTTTTGACTAGGCTTATGAATCTTTACAACAAAAAGGTATGGACATCGATTCCCAAGGGGCGCATGTCGGAAGCTCAGTTAATCGGGCCTGAAATAGTGAGACATTTTAAAAGCTTGAAGTGATATGTGTGTTTACAACGGACAGAGAGTAACCAAGGTCGAATTTATAGAATTGAAGAAGTTGGAAAAGGCTATCAAGGACATTGATGCTCTGAAAAGACCGGTTGTAAATGCAATCGAATGCGCCCCGCTAGCAGTTATAAAGCCAACAGCTGATAAAACCAATTTTGATATTGTGACAATGGAATGGAGCTTTCTGCCAACGAACGTACGAAACAGGACCCACGCGAAAGAATTCCGAAAAAAATATGATACCGAAAATGCGAAAGGGGAGGAGTTGCTATTAATCGATGAAAAAGGCAAAGAGAAAATGTTTCGCAGGTCGGCACTTGAAGGGCGGTGCTTAATCATTTCTGATCGGTATTACGAGTGGCGGCATATTTACAGGAAAAATAAACGAACTGGTGAAAACCTTAAAACCCCCGATAAGTATCCCTACCAGATAATGGTTAAAGACCGGCCATACTTTTACATAGCTGGTGTGTATAACAACTGGACGGACCAGGATACCGGAGAGAATGTTGATACAATCGCAATGGTCACAACCGCTGCAAACGAGCTGGCCGCCAAAGTTCATAACTCCAAAGAGCGTATGCCAACGATCCTTCCTGATGATTTGGCATGGGAATGGGCAATGCAGGATCTTACCGAGCAGCGCATAACACAGCTGGCGACCTACCAATTGCCGCACGAGCTGATGGTAGCTGAGACTATCAATAAAAAGTTCCAGAAAAACCCAACAGAACTGCCATACCTGGTAAGCTATCCTGAAATTGAGAAGTTAGATAATCCGGGTTTGTTTAAACCGGCCCAAATGGCATTGTTTTAGGTAATCTTCAAACGATCGTATCTAAGTGAACATCCATGCACTAAAAGAACACGGATGTTAATTTTGGGCTAACGCCTTGTTTCAAACGTTTTAATAGCAGCTTTTAACAGCTGTTAGCTAGATCCTGATTATACACTTTACATAGCTCTGAGTGGGGCGAGTGATTTTCTGTTCTTTAAGTTATGCACTTGCCAGGGCAACTAATTTGCAATACTGATATTGTCTCCCATTACGTTCTATTCCATTTTTTAGGAAATATTGGTAAATCTGGCTCAATTACCCCGGTATGTAGAGTAACCGTATGCCGAAAGCGTGATTGGTACGTGATAGTGCTTACTATCTTTAATTTCAAAGACAACTTCAATAAAGGGATAAAAACTCTCTATGTTTTGACTTTTAAAATAGTCTGCTGTTAGGTAGGTCAATTTGTAAATCCCTTCATTACCAGATTTTTCAGAATTTAGAAAGTCTGAGATTCGGCCATTGGCATCTGTTACCTTTTCGTCTATGACCGACCACGTTTTTTTGTCTGTGTCCATTTTTTCAAGTCGGATGGGTACGCCTGATGCCGGTATGCCCTGGGAAATGTCCAGGATATGACTTGATAACTGAAACGTTTTCGACTGCGAGTGTGCTATCGTAGTGATTAGGACAAGACCTAGCGTAAGAAGTAAGTTTCTCATCTGTTTTGAGGTTAATTAAGTTTTGTTAGTATTCCTGCCTGCTGAATGCTGGCAGATTTTGCAATCAAATCATCATTCTCAGGGCTACCGCCTCCTGCGACGCCAATGGCTCCAATCAGCTTACCATCAAACCAAAGGGGACAGCCACCACCCAGCAGCAGAAGTTCTGGCAGATTTGCTAGATTTTCAGCATCAGGATTGGACCTGGTATTTCGGGATAAAGCCAGGGTGGGGGTTCTGGTCGAGACCGCAGTATACGCCTTTCGCCTGGATGCTTCCGTATTGTGGGGCCCGACACTTTCCGGGCGGCTGATGAGAATAACCTGACCGGCTGCATCCAGAATTGAGATGGTTACTGATTTGCCCAAATCACTTGCGCAAACTCTGGCCTGTTTAACCAGTGCTACGGCAGCGTCTAGCGTTAATTGATAGGTGGGATTAAGATAGCTGCTTATTTGGGTATCGACCTGTTTGCCGGGATTGACAGCCTGAGCAATCAAAGCAGTTGGAAGTAAGAGAAGCGATATTAACAGTTTGATTTTCATTGAATTTTTTTACAAAACTACAATGCGGATCTCCCGTAAGTGTTGACTTATGTCAACGTTTTCATAGCCTTGATTTTGCCCGGCTTAGTGTAGATGGGGA
Source organism: Dyadobacter sp. CY326 (assembly GCF_021390515.1). Lineage (GTDB taxonomy): Bacteria > Bacteroidota > Bacteroidia > Cytophagales > Spirosomataceae > Dyadobacter. The sequence goes on along the minus strand of NZ_JAJUXI010000005.1, from coordinate 65,707 downwards.
TATCCCAAGGTAGGAAGCCGCCATCTTGTTGGACACCCGTAGCAGAAAATTAGGCTGTGACTCGATGACCCATTTTACTTTTTCCAATGCGTCAAATCCCTGAAAGCCATAGATGCGCTTTTGAGCATTAACAAACCCTAATTCGAGTATTTCCCTATAAATGTGACTGAACTCGGTGGTTGTGTCAACAAGCTGGAGAAAGTCCTTCCGAGAAATAGCCAGTAGCTCGGACTTCTCAATGGCCTGCAGATACTCTAATGCGGGCTTCTGGTCTATGAAACTAGGAAGAGCAGTTGCAAACATGCCTTCAAAGGCAAAGTAGCGGGAAGTCTCAATTCCAGCCTTGTTTACCGTAAAGAGCCGAAGACAGCCTGTATTAATAAAATAATACGTTCTGCAAACCTCATTATAATTTAAAAGGATTTGGTTGCGGGAAACTTTGACGGGCTGAAAACACGAAAAGATCCCTTGTAATTTTTGTTCATCAATCTTGAATCTACCCACTAGATAAGACGCCAGAGGCTGATATGCAGCTTGTAGAGTGTTTATAAACTGCATTGTTAGGATAGCGTTATCAGAAAAAGTAATGTTGTTGTTTACAGGTACTATTCTTTACAAAGCTAGTTTAAATAGGTAAATATGAGAAGGAAATAAGATTAGCTGGCCAATATATTATCATCTTCTTAGACACCACCTTAGCACCCGGTAACACGTTATAAAGAGCCACCCACTTTTTCTTCCACAATTTTCATCCGCTCTAATATTTCATTGACAGTCTGGGCAATATGTTGCATCTGAGAAACAGGCTTTGGCAAGTCCTTGGATTGATAGCTGTGGTATTTCCAGATCTCTAACACATCACTGGCCACAACCTGATAAGGTTCGTACAATTGGTTGAGTGATTCTAAAAGCACTGTTTTATTGACCGGATCAACAGTGAGCCTTTTGAAGACAAAATCCTGCTCACCCCGCAGCATGGCAATGCATAATGTGCCAGGTTTTAACTGTGTCCAGTCTTCCACAAATTGACAGATCACATCAGCGCCTTCGGGAAGTGGCAGCATAGAATCACCAATGGTAGGAAACATCCGGAAGGTGCCGCCAGCAGGAAGGTTAGGCATAGAAAACTTGGGAAGCTTAGCAATGAAGTCAGGGTCAGCATACCCATGACGGTAACCCGCCTTAGCCTTGATGGGCACATACTCGACATTTTCTTTACTTGTCTGATCCGTTGAAATAGCCAGTACCCGCAAATTGCTACCAGTAATATAAATATCACTTCCGGATTCCAGCTCGCGCAGCTTTAATTCCGAAATTTTTGTGAGGTCTACACGAAAAAGTGTGTCAATGCTGATATGAAAGAAATCTGAAAATTTCATCAAGTCAGCTGCCGTCGGATTTTCTGTCCTGCCAGCTTCTAGAGAAGCCAGCTTAACGCGGGTTAAACCCAGTTTTTGTGAAAAATCTTCTTGTGTGAGCCGCTTGCGGTCTCGCAAAAAACGGATGTTGGTATGGAAAAAAAGTTTTGCGCTTGTCATGGCATATTGTTATTATTGAAATCACATCTTTGGTATTAATAATATCAAAGCTAAAAATAAATGGTATGATATGGAAACTGCAAATGATAAAAATGAGCTGGTGGCAAGGCTAAGAGCCCAAATTCTTTCTCTGCAGGGCGTGCGCGTGGCATCCCATCATAAACAAATCGGAACAGGGCTTGGGCCCATTCAGGCCGCCTTCCCCCAAGGCGCGTTCCCGGTTGGGGCTATGCATGAATTTATCAGCACCGATCAGGGACAATCCGCAGCAACAAGCGGTTTTATGGCTGCACTTGCCGGCTTTTTGATGAAGCAGGACGGCATCTGTCTCTGGGTCGGAATGCATCGCACTGTTTTCCCACCGGCTTTAAGTTTTTTTGGTGTAGCGCCTGAAAGGGTCATATTCATAGATGTGAAAAAAGAGCGTGACCTTTTGTGGATGATCGAAGAGGGGCTTCGTTGCCAGGCTCTTTCGGCAGTAATAGGTCAGGTGCAGGAAATCGGCCTGACGGCCTCCCGAAGGCTTCAACTTGCCTGCGAGCAGAGCAACGTAACCGGGCTTTTGCACCGGATAAATCCACGAAGTATGAACCCGGTCGCCGCTGTTTGCCGGTGGCAGATCAGTCCCTTGCCAACTGAGGGGCAAGCGGAGCTACCGGGCATAGGGCATCCGCGCTGGAACGTGCAGCTTCTAAAAATCCGCAATGGCCACCCTGGCAGCTGGCAGGTGCAGTGGGATAACCAGAATTTGAAATCCATCAGAACGCAGGATAGCCCGGGTAAGGGCCAGCTGCTCCAAGCAGGGTAGGGGATGGCACGCTATGTATCCATATGGTTTCCTCATTTAACCACTGACAGACTTGTGCTCAAACGGCCCGAGCTTGCAGGCACTTCATTTGTTTTGGCTTCGCCAAGCCGCGGCCGTGTTGTCGTTAAAGCAGCCAGTCCCCAGGCCCAGGCCAGCGGGATTGTGGAAGGCATGGTAGCAGCGGATGCACGCGCTGTGCTGCCATCATTAGAGGTCATTGAAGATGATGCAGAACTGGCTGAAAAACTGTTAAATGCCCTTGCAAAATGGACGCTGCGCTATACGCCACTTGCAGCGATTGACCTTGATGACGGATTGATTTTAGATGCGACCGGGTGCACGCATTTATGGGGCGGTGAAATGGCTTACCTGAAAGATATTGTCGCGCGCCTGAAAGGTAGTGGTTATGATGTAAGGGCAGCTATGGCAGATACCATAGCTGCCGCTTGGGCGGTTTGCCGCTTTGGTAAATCCCAGCGTATTGTTGCGCCTGGCGCCCAGCTGGATGCACTGCTTCCCTTACCGCCGACCGCGCTGCGGTTAGACCCGATCACCGTAGACAAGATGTACAAGCTTGGGTTTTACCAGATTAAAAGCTTTGTTTATATGGCGCCATCTGTGCTTAGAAGGCGTTTTGGACAGGCGCTTTTAGATAGGCTGGGGCAGGCGCTTGGACATGTCCATGAAGGCTTTGCGCCGATCCACCCCCCGGAGCCATTTGCCGAACGCTTGCCTTGCCTGGAACCCATCCGTACAGCCCCTGGCATTGAGATTGCCCTTCAAAAGCTGCTGGAAATGCTTTGCAGCCGCCTTGTAAAAGAAGGGCAGGGGGTACGTAAAGTGATACTGAAATGTTACCGGATTGATGGTGAGATGAGGCAGGTAGAAATCGGAACCAGTTTTGCCAGTTGCAGCACCGGGCATTTGTTCAAACTTTTCGAGCTAAAAATCCCGACCATTGAGCCTGCACTGGGTATTGAGCTTTTCGTTCTGGAAGCACCGGTGGTAGAACCTCTTGGAGAGCAGCAAGACCAGCTCTTTAACGTTGGTGCGGCAAACAAATGGGTAGAAATTGCAGAGCTGCTTGATCGACTGGTAGCAAGGGCAGGCCCGGATATCAGCCACCGCTACCTGCCTGCTCAGCATTACTGGCCAGAGCGCTGCACCCTGGAAGCAGCCTCTTTGAAAGAGCAGCCACAGACTCCCTGGCGGACAGACCGGCCCAGGCCGGTGCACCTATTACAAGAACCGCAGAAGGTAGAGGTCTCTGCACCGGTCCCGGATTACCCGCCCATGCTTTTCCGCTACCAGGGCGAAGTCCACAAGATAACAAGGGCAGATGGACCTGAGCGTATTGAACAGGAATGGTGGATCCAGCAAGGGCTTCACCGTGATTACTACACCGTCGAAGATGAATCAGGGGCCCGCTTCTGGATATTTCGGCTCGGGCACTACCAGGATGATAACAAGCCTGAGTGGTTCATACACGGTTATTTCGCATGAGTCATTAATAAAATAAGTCATGGGCTACACTGAGTTACAGGTAACGACAAATTTCAGCTTTCTGCGGGGCGGCTCGCACCCGGAGGAACTGGTGGAATATGCATGCGCAATAGGCTACAAGAAAATAGCCATCACTGATCGGAACACACTGGCCGGGATTGTGCGCGCCCATGCAGCGGCGCGTGAGAAAGATATCCAGATCATTCCGGCAGCGCGGCTTGATTTGATTGATGGCCCGAGCCTTCTTGCATACCCGACAGACAAGGATGCTTACGCGAGGCTGTCAGGACTACTTTCAACGGGAAATCTGCGCACAGAAAAAGGCAAATGCACGCTTTTCCGAAGGGATGTATATGCCAGCTGTGAAGGGATCATATTCATTGCCGTTGCCCCTGATGAGCTTAATGCTGATTTTGATTTTGAACCTGGCTTTGAAAGAGCGCTTAAAGATTACCGGGCCGCCCTGGGTGATCAGCTCTATATTTCGGCCAGTCGGGGTTACCTGGGCAATGATGCTAAAAAGCTTTACCGCCTTTCACAAATCGCTGAACGGCTCAATATCCCGCTTGTTGCCACCAACGATGTACATTATCACCATCCCGAGAGAAGGCAGTTGCAGGACATTTTGACCTGTATCCGTGAAAAGTGTACCATCTATAATGCCGGTTTTTTGCTACATCAAAATGCAGAGCGGTACCTCAAACCCGAAAAGGAGATGCTGCGCCTGTTCAGGGCTTTTCCCGATGCAGTGCGACGCTCCCAGCAGATCGCCGATGCATGCCAGTTTACGCTGGATAGTTTAAAATATGTATACCCGGAAGAGATCACCAGCCAGGGCCGCAGCCCGCAGGAAGAACTCACATTTTTAGCATGGAAAGGTGCCAGTGATTTCTATGGTGACCCGCTGCCAGAAAAGGTAGTAAATGCCATTAATCATGAAATGAAGTTTATTGCCGAGATGGATTATGCTGCGTATTTTTTGACAGTCTATGATATCGTCCGGTTTGCAAGACAGGAGGGCATATTGTGCCAAGGGCGCGGCTCGGCGGCCAACTCAACGGTTTGTTTTTGTTTAGGCATCACCAGCGTCGATCCCACCAAATTCGATTTGCTGTTTGAGCGCTTTATCTCATCAGCACGAAACGAGCCGCCTGATATCGACGTAGACTTTGAGCATGAGCGCCGCGAGGAAGTCATCCAGTACATTTATGAAAAGTATGGACGTGACCGTTCAGCGATTGTCGCCACTGTGACCCAGCAGCACCAAAAAGGGGCAATCCGTGATGTGGCCAAAGCCATGGGCATGTCAGTCGATGCTATCAACCGGCTGTCTGGCTCGATCTGGGAGTTTACCGACGAATGGTTTGAAGGCAAGCGGATTACTGAGCAAGGCTTTGATGCCGATGACCCGCACCTGGTCAAGGTGCTGGACCTGACACGGCAGTTCATGGGATTTCCCCGCCAGCTGGGCCAGCATACGGGCGGCTTTGTGATCACCCAGGGCAAGATCACCGATCTGTGCCCGATCCTGAATGCCAGGATGCCTGGCCGCACCAATATTGAATGGAACAAGGACGATATTGATACGCTTGGCTTCTTAAAAATCGATGTGTTGGCGCTGGGGATGCTAACCTGCATCCGAAAAGCGTTTGACTTGGCCAAGGAGCATTACAGCCTTTCGCTAACACTGGCCAATGTGCCGCAGGATGACCCGGTGGTTTATGATATGATCGGACACGCTGATACCATTGGCGTATTCCAGATCGAAAGCCGCGCCCAGCAGTCCATGCTACCGCGCATGAAGCCCAAGGACTTTTATGATTTGGTCATTGAGGTAGCTATTGTAAGACCGGGCCCGATCCAGGGCGATATGGTGCACCCCTACCTGCGGCGGCGCAACGGAGAAGAAGCCGTCGAGTACCCTTCCAAAGAGCTGGAAGCAATCCTGGGACGGACGCTGGGCGTACCGCTGTTTCAGGAGCAGGCGATGAAAATAGCCATTGTGGCCGCAGGCTTTACGCCGGCAGAAGCTGACAAATTACGCCGGAGCATGGCAACCTTTAAATTAAGCGGGATGGTCTCGCAATTTGAAAAGAAGCTAATTGACGGTATGACTTCCAGGGGGTATTCGGAAGACTATGCAAAAAGGATATTTCGGCAGCTCGAAGGATTTGGAAGTTATGGTTTTCCCGAAAGCCATGCAGCCAGTTTCGCCCTTCTTGTATATGTTTCCTGCTGGCTCAAATGCTATTACCCTGATGTTTTTGCAGCTGCGCTGCTTAACAGCATGCCAATGGGTTTTTACCAACCTGCACAGATCATCATTGATGCGCGCAAACATGGTGTCGTTGTCAAGCCGGTTGACGTAAATCTATCTTTTTGGGACAACATGCTTGAACCAGCCGAAGGGAAATATAAAGTGATCAGGCTGGGTTTCCGGCAGGTAAAAGGGATCAGGCAGGATGAAATGGAGCTGCTTGTCGCAGCCAGGAGTCAACCCTATGCGTCCATCCACCTGGTGCGCGACGCGGGTGTATCACAGGGCGCTATTGAAAAGCTTGCCGATGCCGATGCATTCGGCTCCATGGGACTTGACCGGAGGCGGGCTATGTGGGAGGCGACCGCACTAGCAGACAGGCCTTTTGGGCTTTTTACCGGTCAGGAGTCGCAAAGCACATTCGAGCAACCAGTCCAGCTTCCAAAGCTAACCCCAGCTGAGCATGTCGTGCAGGATTATGCTTCTACTTCCCTTTCGCTTAAAGCCCACCCAGTGAGTTTCGTCCGGCAGCAGCTTCTGGACAGGCGAGTTGTTGCTACGCAGGATCTTTCCAGCCGTAAACCGGGTACAATCGTCCGGGTGGCCGGCCTGGTGCTGGTCAGGCAAAGACCGGGGACAGCTGGTGGGGTTTGCTTTATTACCATTGAGGACGAGACAGGCGTAGCCAACCTAGTCGTCTTTCAACACCTTTTTGAAAAGTACCGCAAGGAAGTTCTTGGCGCGCGCCTTTTAATGGTGGAAGGCAAATTACAGATCGAAGGTGAAGTCGTCCATGTGATTGTACGTCATTGCTATGATATGTCTCCACTCCTTCGTGAACTGAATGTGGCCAGTGGCGCAGATCCAGACGTTCAAACACTTTCGCGTGCGGATGAAAAAGATGAATACGCATCTGCGGCAGTAAACAAAAAAACGCAGGTAAGAAAGAAAGACGTTCAACTCGAAATCTTCCCATCGGGGCGGAATTTCAAATAAACAGACCAGTGTATGACTGCATCTTATAACCCATTTTTAGTACTGGACAAGCCTTATCTCAAAGCGCTGCTAAGTAGCGGAAAATACTTTATCGTCCTACAACGCTTTAATTGGCCTGGCTTGCAAGAAGGCCAGGCTTTTATAGCGACTCCTTATCAAGATCAGAAGGCCGCGCAAAAACACGCAAAGAAGCTGACTGCCCAGGAAGGGCGGATGCTGGACGTGCGTACTGAGCATGATAAGTTTAGCAAGCTCTTCAATGACCCTAGGTATGTTGTTTTTGTTAGCAAGTTTAAAGAAGGAGATTGGCAATCGAGAGTTATAAAGCACTATCAAAAGAATATTCACTCTTTTCTAACTGCTAACACTGGTATTGCGCTAGATGAAAAGATCAACATTGAGCTAACCTTTGAGGACGGGCACCTAATGGCCCATGTCATATCAAATGGGGAGCAGTATCATTGGGAGGCCTGCAAGCTGATTGAGTAATATACAGGCAGCATCTAATCAAATTTCATGTGATCGATTTCGGTTGTCGAGAATGCTACATGTAAAGTCTGTCGGAGTTGTATAGACTTAGGATGCATTTAAGCTGCATAACAGAGCTGTATAATGGGGATAGTCAATAGAGTTGCATTGGTTGAACAATTTGGGTTGTCGCGAATACTACATGTAAGGTTTTCAAAAAGTCGACCGGCTTTCCTGGTAGCAGCTGACCCACGTTAACAAGTTGAAGTTGATATTGTCTCTTCGCATGCAAAAAGCGGACATTTTAGAGTGCGCAGAAACGGTCGTTTTTCCGTAAAATCACTAATGCATTCCATTTCGTTAATTTTGCCTGTTTACTAGTTTTAGGACAGACTTTTAGTTCGTATAACTTCGACCTCCCACAACTAAATCAGCTTTCTCGTTCTTTGTCAGCGCTAGTTGCTTCCCACCGCTTTCGTTAGAAATGTCTTGCAGGAAAGCACTGAGCGTCGGGCTTTGCCTGATTTGCTCGCTATAATGGTCGAGAACCTGCTCAATGGTTGTGAAACGACCGTCGTGCATGTAAGGAGCAGTGAGCAAGATGTTGCTGAGTGTCGGAACGCGGAACCTGGCCCGGTCAGAATTTTGCCCGGTAAACTGCTCTCTGCCAATGTCAGTGGCTGCGCTGTCCAGACCGTTGTTATGAAAAAGCTCTTTGAAGGTTTTTACCCCGCCATGGCAATGGCCGCAGTTGGCGCCACGGATACCGCGCTTAGGATCTGGGCCATTTTCGAACAGTTGTAAACCTCTTAACTCCTGAGCAGTCGGCTGGTAAGTGCCGGCCAAATACTGATCATATTCCGAGCCCGCTGAGATCAGTGTCCTTTCAAATTGGGAAAGTGCTTTTAGGATTTTGTCTTCCGTAATTTCACTATTTCCTAATGCCTTTGTGAACTTTGGCGGATACAAAGCGGTGTTACTTAGCTTACGGGCTGATTCGCTGAGAGTTTGATTCATTTCATGAGGGTCTGTCAAAGGGGACTTTGCCTGATTTTCAAGCCCAGGCGAGCGCCCATCCCAGAAAAATTGCGGATCCAGCAGGTTAGCCAGCGACATGGAGCTTCTAGCCGTCAGGGAGCCATTAGTGCCGGTGCTGAACGCTTTCCCATCTCTGAAAGCCAGTTTTTGCTGATGGCAGCTTTCACAGGATATAGTGTTGTTAACCGATAAGGCTTTTTCATAAAACAGGAGCCATCCCAAATAAACACTTTCTTTCGTTGTAGGATTATCGGCCGGAATGACAAACGGCGAGCCGAAATTAGTTGGATATATCAAAACATACGGCTCCGAATTTCTACTTTGGAACCCTTGAATGAGTCCACAAGAAATGAAAACAGCGCAGCCCAGGAGGGTTTTGAACCAACCCGGGTTATTTTGTAAAACCGTTTTCAATATGTGTCTCATTAGTGCAATGCATCTTAAAAGTGACTGAACACCAAGTTCACAAAGAAATTGCACCCAGCTTCCGGGAAGCCTTCCACCAAGCTGTAATTGACATCAAAAACATTATTCAGGCCGGCTTCGGCAGAAATGAATTTGTAAAGCTTAACCGATGCCTTGGCATTGACCAGCGTGTAAGCTTTTGCCTGCGTACCATAGCTGGTGCTGTACCGGTCGCTATTATGTTCGACACTTGCCAGGATGTTGGCACGCTTTAAGAATGAATAATCCGCACATGCAAAGACTTTATGTTCGGGAACGTTCGTGAAAAGAATGGCCGGGTTGGCCTTGTTTTTCCTTTTGATAAAAGAGTAATTCGAACCAATGCTCAGCCCGGAAATGACCCGGTAATCCAAACCTGCTTCCGCACCATAGAAATGTGCTTTTCCGGCGTTTTGCAGTTGAAAACGTCCGGGCTGCACATTGTCAACTTGTTGAATGATGTCATTAATGTTGCTGTTAAAAACGCTCGCTTGCAGGCTGAGTTTGTCCGCAATTTTTCCGGAATAACTTAAATCAAAGTTCACCGCAGCTTCTGCGCCCAGGTCAGGGTTGGGAATGGCCTGGCCCATCCGGTAAGAATAGCGGTCGAAGTATGCAATTATCGCGAACAGAATTATAAAATCATTCCGGACGCAAAAGTAATCTGGCACATCCCGAGGAGCATTGGGATGAAATACAAGGCTGGTATGTACCATTAAACTTGGATACTCTAAGGCATCCACTTGTGGTTTTTAAAGATTAGCGCCAACTTTCGCAGCGGACTGAAAAAGAAGCTATTAACCCAGCTCTTCCAACACTTTTTGCAGGAGCGCTTTTGTGAGCCGAATTCCTTCTTCATTGGATGGCTTGGTGGTGTCGCCGCCCATGTCGCGCATAAGTCCGCCCTCGTATTCAATGCCCACATATCCGCCCGACCATCCCGACGCTTTAATGATCTTGAACATCTTGATAAAATCTGTTTCAAGATCATCGCCATTATCGCCGAATTTATGCGTTTTGGCACTGATCCCTTTTGCATAAGGCATCATTTTCTGAACGCCCTCATATCTGTCAAATTCTTTAACGCATTTGGTCGCCATTAATCCTTTCAGATCACGAGTTGCAGGCTCGCTCCTTTCGGCGCAAAAGTTGCCAAAGTCGGGGAGCAGGCCTTTGTTTTTGAAATTCAATTGCTTCATCACCCCTACGAGCCAGTCGGGATCGGTTGAAACGCCGAAATGGTTTTCCACGATTACATTAATTCCAGCTTTATCGGCAAATTCGAGCAGTTTTCCATATCCGTCCACCGCAGTTGTCGCGAGTTGGGCAGGTGTGCCTTCTTCTTTTTTTCCGGTCATCATGGCCATAGCATCGCCCAGGTTGACGCGAATGGCTGAACAGCCCAGGAATTTGGCGGCTTCCACCCAGGGATAGTGACTTTCAACGGCCTTTTTTCTAGCAGCATCGTCCAATGCGGTCAGGTTTTCGCCATCCACCATGATCAGGTGATTTTTCATTCCCAGATCATCACAGCGCTTCTTTAAGTCTTTCAGGTAAGTCTGGTCGGTGTGTTTATTGTTGAAAAAACCCGACACATATTCCAGCACATTGATATCAAATTCTTCTTTGGCCCTCGAAGGAAAGTCCATATTGGTCATTTTACCGGCGAAAAGTTCGGACGCGAAAGAGAATTCAGCCAGAGAAATCTCAAAAGTAAATTTGGCAGCTTGCTGGCCCGCAAAAAGCGAATCCATGGATGCTAGACTCAGCCCGGCACTCGCCAAACCGATCTGATTAAGAAATTGACGACGTGAATTGGACATATTATGGGGATTTATTTGGTTAAAAATGTAACTGAGAAAGGCACGAACAAAGCACCTTTCGCCTGATCGTTTTTGAAAACAAAATAGAGATCGTGAAAGCCTGTAACCGGCTCAATAGGAACCTTGAAGGGCACAGGTTTGGCTGCCGGACTGAAGACGTCTACCGCATCCGACGGTTCAACGAAAGTGGTTTTTCCTAATAGCGGACCATCCATGGAGCCGGTTCTAACTTCGACAATGCCTCCTGCTGAATTAAGCCTTTCTATTGGCGCGGCAATGATCATGCTCAGTTCGGATATTCCCGTGAGGTCAATTTGCCTGAATGTGGCCGAAGTGTTTGCAGCCATGACGATCAGCAGATTGGTTTCGCCCATTTTGAAGCGCATGAGTTGTTTGGAGGCATCATCTGCATTGCCGAACATTAATGTCGGGCTTCTTAGCGTCAGCGATTTCTCGGTCGTCTGCGCGGGCAGGCCTTTGGAACCATTATCGGTGTAACTAGCCAGGAATTTATAAATGCCTTTATTGGCATCACCGCCTTCGGGGATGTCGACGGTTGTTTGGCCCTGCGGCTGCAAATAAGTGGCAGGCTTTTTCTCATTTGCGAGGCTCAGAATGTATTTTACCATTTGCCCCGCTTCCGGTAAACCAATGCTGGGATGTGCCGACATGGCTGTTTCGCCCCAAACCCCCGCACCGCCTTTGATGATTTTGTCCGAAAGCATATCAACGGCTTGCGCATTGGATTTGTATTTGGCGGCAACTTCTTTAAATGATGGGCCTATCGATTTCTTGTCCTGAAAATGACACGCTTTACAATCGCTTTTTTCAATAAGCGTTTTTCCGGCGGTGAATGTTACCGGCGCTTCCTGATGTCCTGCGGCTGTTTTTGGCTGATCTTCCGCGTCCTGGTAAGCCGCTGTGATCTTCACTTTTGAAGCCGCAATGCGTTTGCTTTCCAGACTTCCGTCTTCCTTATCTGATACATTAACCTGATATTGAATTGGTTTGCCAGGGAAAAAGAATGTTTTGTTGCCGGAAACCAGATTGAGTGTAACCTCCGGCGGCTCATTTCCAGCCTTAATGGTCAATGTTTGCGAACCCTTTGAACCATGGGTGTCGGTGACGGTTAACATTGCCTGATATACACCTGCTTTTCTGAATGTATAAGCCGGATTCTTTGTTTTTAAAATGATCGGTGCGACACCATTGGGCCCTGTGATTTTCCATTGATATTGCAGGGAATCCTTGTCAAAATCTGTCGTTCCGTCGGAAGAAAATTGCACGTTAAATGGCAATGCACCCGCATTTTTATCCGCATTAGCCACCACCGAGGGTTTGCGGTTGCCACCATTGTATTCGATCCGTACGAGCTTGGATTCCGGGTTGCCCATAAACCAGCCCTGGCCGTATTCCAGCACATATAAATCTCCATTCGGACCAAAAGCCATGTCGATAGGATGTTCCAGTTCCAGGTTGGGAAGGAAGCGTTCCATTTTTACATAATCGCCTTTCGGACTTAATGTAACGGCAATGATCCAGTCGCGCATCCACTCATAAATGAAGAGCTTTTTGTCATAATAAGTGGGGAAAGGGCGCTTTGCATTTTTAAACTGATCAACATAAAATACTGGCCCGGCCATCGCGCTTCGTCCGCCAGAGCCTAGCAGGGGAAATCTTTTGGTTTCAGCCGCGGGATACCAGATGAATGCTTTCTGAGCCGCAGGCAACTCGGTAAGGCCGGTGTTGTTTGGAGAATTATTAACTGGCTTCTCAGGATTAAATTTGTCGCCTGATTTTTTGGTTTCAAAGTCGTAATCCCAGTAAGCCTTATTATCCCCTACAAAATAAGGCCATCCGTAATTTCCCGCTTGCCTGGCTTGCCCAAACTCATCCTCTGCCGCCGGCCCAAAACCAGTGGAATCCCTTCCGGCGTCGGGCCCTACATCGCCCCAATACAGAAAATCTGTTTTAGGATCCACTGAAATGCGGTAAGGGTTGCGATGGCCCATGGTGTAAATTTCCGGTCGGGTTTTGGCTGCGTCTCTTGGGAAAAGATTGCCTTCCGGAATGCTGTAACTACCGTCTGCTTCCGGGTGGATCCGAATGATCTTGCCGCGCAGGTCCGCGGTGTTGGCAGAAGATTTTTGCGCATCAAAAGGACTTTTTCCAGGCCTTTCGTCAATGGGTGAATAGCCATCCGAAGCACGCGGACTGGTGTTGTCGCCGGTTGATAAATACAGATTTGCCTGCGCATCCCAATCAATGGAACCGCCAGTGTGACAGCAGTTATCGCGCTGTACAGGGATTTTCAGGATGATCTTCTTTGTGTTGAGATCCAGTATGTTGGCTTTCAGTTCGAAGCGTGTGAGAATGTTTTCCGGTACATTGCCAGCCGGGGAGTAGTAAAGATAAACCCAGTGATTTTTACTGAAATTCGGATCAATGTTCATTCCAAGTAAGCCATCTTCGGCCTCGGAGCCGTCCGTATATTTTGTGCTGACGGGAATTGTGGCGATCAATGTAGTTTTTTTGCTGGCCGGATTATACATTTTTACCACACCATGCCGCTCGATGAAGAGGACGCGTTCGTCGGGTAATACGGTCAATTCCAGCGGCTCGTTTAGATTTTCGGTCAGGACGACCTTTTGAAACCGGTTTTCTTCCGGAACCTGCGCCAGGACGATCCCTGTATTCATTAAAACCACAAGCACTTGTAGCAGTCTTTTCATAAGCATTATGAATATGGATATTTTAATATCAATTTTTATCTTTTTTATGTGTAAGATTTACGCAATGATAAATAAAAATAGTCAATGCGTATTATTCACACATTAAATTTATTTTTGAGACTTATTCAAATTCAATTATGGAGCGTTCGCTGAAAGAGCATTTCGAACAAACATTGCAGGAGGTTTCCATTGATTGTGCCATATTCGGGTTTCATGCCGGGGAGCTCAAAATATTGCTGTTAAGATGGAAAGGCACCGACGGATGGAGCTTGCCTGGCGGGCGCATTTACAAAGAGGAATCCACTGACGATGCCGCAAACCGGATTTTAAAGGAGCGGACGGGACTTACTGACATTTTTTTACAGCAATATTATACATTCGGAAATGCAAATCGGCTTACGCATCTCTCAAAGCAAGACTTGATGGAGTTGCTGGAATTGGCGTTAGGTAAGGATTATTTTCATGATAAAATCAACCGCAGGGTGGTTTCCATAGGATATTTCGCGCTGGTGGAATTTGATCAGGTGCAGGCAACGGCGGATTGGTATACGGATGAATTTCGCTGGTGGGAAATCCCCGATGTGCCGAAACTGCTTTTTGACCACAATGAAATGGTCGTGCGTGCCCTGCATGCATTGCGGCAGCAGATCAGGAACCAGCCGGTCGGCTATAACCTGCTTCCCGAAAAATTTACCATGCCTGAACTGCAAAGACTATACGAAACGATCCTCGATAAGCAGTTTGACAGACGTAATTTCCAGAAATTGTTAGTAAGTTACGACATTCTGGAAAAGCTCGACGAGAAGCGGACGGGCGGCGCGAACAAATCGCCATTTTTATATCGATTTAACAAATCAAAATATGAGAAGGCAATGATCGATGGCGTTTCCTTTGCTATGTAACCAGCACATTACTGGCTTATCTACACCTATTCGTTCAAGCTTGGGCTTCCATTCATTTCGGATTGATGTGGAGTAGTTGCACCAGGCACTCATAGCCATTGATCCGCGGCAGGCTGATGTCAATAAAGACAAAGCCAGGTGGGGTTGTCGATTTGCTGCTGAGTGATTGCAGACTTAATATGTAACCGCTATGGCTTTAAAATTTATACGGTGGTTTTTCTGTAAACTAAGTTTTTGAAATAGACTGCCTTTTTTCGGCGTAAATAGGTTAAAGTTTACAATATAGCTTCTATTGGACACCTTAATGTGTACTTGAGTAACGATCTACAAAACAGAGGCAAATGGCTGTTAGTGTAGCAACACACTCCGGTTCTATGAGGCTTTTGTAAGACTTCTGAGTGTTTTTAAAGAAATATGAAAGTCGCAGGAGCATTCAGCGCGGCTTCCGTTTAAATCGTTGAATGGAGTACCGGACTATTCCTGAGTGATTAAAAGATTTTGGTTCCCCCAGTTTGCAATTTCCTTAAATACTGCAACAAGACTATTGCTCTTTTCTGTAAGTGAATATTCCACCCTAGGTGGCATTTCTTTGTATTGTTGACGAACAACTAACCCATCACGTTCTAACTCCTTTAACTGTTCCGTAAGAACCTTCCTAGATATCGACGGGATTCGGACACTCAGTTCACCAAACCGTCTTGTACCTAAGGTCAGGTTGTACAAAATCAACGGTTTCCATTTTCCACCAATCACTTCCATAGTTGCCGTGATAGGGCAGTTTTTAAAGTCATATCGGCTATTTGCCTTAGTTACCATGATGTTACCAGTTTTTGCATTGTTACCTGTAAGTA
This sequence comes from Dyadobacter sp. CY326, assembly GCF_021390515.1. Lineage (GTDB taxonomy): Bacteria > Bacteroidota > Bacteroidia > Cytophagales > Spirosomataceae > Dyadobacter. Next base: position 50,347 of record NZ_JAJUXI010000005.1, on the reverse strand, counting down.
ACCAGTTACTTATGGAAACCAAATTAGTTTCTTTGTGAAACAAAACAAAAAAATTAACGCGAATATTGAGAATATGATTTTAGTAACAGGTGCTACCGGACATTTTGGAAGACTGACAATCAATCACTTATTGGCCAAAGGAGCTCATCCAAAAGAGATTACCGCACTGGCAAGAAACGTTGAGAAAGCGAACGATCTAAGAAAACTGGGAATAAAGATTGTCATTGCGGATTTTGATGATATTGCTGCTTTGAAGAATGCGCTAACTGGCGTAGACAAATTGTTGCTTGTGTCAGCGGTAGATTTGTCGAAACGCTATTTACAGCATGAAAATGTAATAGAGGCTGCCATTGCTGCAAAAGTAAAGCATATTATTTACACAAGCGGTGCCCGTAAAAGTGACGACCCAAATTCTTCTTTATATGCGTTTATGGAAGCTCATATAAAGACAGAACAGCTGCTTTACACGAGTGGGCTAGATTACACTATTTTACGAAACGGCTTGTACATGGAGCTGATCCCAGCTTTTATCGGAGATGTAATCAGTTCAAAAACAATCTATTTGCCTGCGCAGACTGGGGAAGTAGCAGTAGCCCTTCGCTCAGAAATGGCCGAAGCTGCTGCATCTGTTTTACTTTCAGGCGGACATGAAAAGAAAACATATAATCTCGTAAATACGAAAGCATATAGCTATAACGATGTCGCTGGGACCATTGCTGATATCACAAATGTGCACATTAAGTATGTCTCTCCAACAAAGGAAGACTTTTTAGATGCTTTGTTAAAGGCTGGAATTTCGATTCCCCAGGAATATGTTAACATCTTGATTGGGCAGGCAAATGGAGAAGCCGATCTAGTGAGCAAGGATCTGGTAAAACTCCTTGGTAGAGAGCCAACGATCCTGAAATCATATTTGGCGGAGCAGTACGCGATATAAAAATTCTTACTTTAACAGAATCTTTAAATAAACAGAAAGGATGAGTTTAAAATCTCATCCTTTCTGTTTTAAAAGTATTATGCAGTAAGTGTGTAGCAATAACCTGACGCAAGTTGATTTTCAGAGTAAATATGCCTCCATGCCATCCAGCTTGATTGAAAGTGAGTTATTCTGGCATGAGCGCGGCAAGGTCACGAAAGTAGTGGAGTTATAAATTCTCGGCCATTTTGAAAGCAGTACCATAACGAATGATAAGTAGCTTACTTGATAACATACAAAGCCTGATAACGCTAAGCGGGTCGGAAAGAGACATTGTAACTTCTCTATTTAAAGAAAAGACATACAAAAAGGGAGACTTCTTTTTATCGGAAGGACAAATTTGTAAGCATGTTGGATTTGTTCAAACGGGTTTGATGAGATACTACATTAATCACGATGGTGAAGAGAAGACTTATTCTTTCTCCCAAGAAGATCAATATGTTTGCAATTACGAGAGTTTTCTTCCTCAAAGCCCATCTTCGAAAATTATTCAGGCACTGGAAGACAGTCAAGTATTCGTGATTTCACATAGTGACCTGCAATTACTTTATGCCAGGGTCAGCCAAGGGGAGCGTTATGGCAGAATTGCAATTGAAGCTGTCTTTCTGCAAATGTTAAAGGATATCAATTCTTTTTACACAGAAAGTCCGCAGGCCCGTTATGAGCGGTTTTTAAAAAACCACGAGGACCTTCAACAAAGGGTTTCGCAATATCATATAGCTTCATTTGTTGGTGTAAAACCGCAATCTCTAAGTCGTATCCGTAAAAGAATTTTAAGTCAATGTTGATTTGTTAACCCAGGTGCATGAATGCCGGTAGGTGTCCTGATAGTTTTGTTTCATTATCAACATTGAAACAAGATACTATGACAACCAGAATTTCTTATGCTACCGCTTTGTTATTAGGCCTGGGAATGATCTTTCTCGGCGCCCGTTTCTTCATTTCTCCTGATGTAGCTACAACTGGTTACGGCATACATGTCAATTCACAGGGCGACTATTCATTTCATTACATCAAAGGAATCAGGGATATATTTTCTGGTCTTGTGATCTGCGTTTTTGTACTGCTCCGCGAAAGACGGGCTTTGGGCGTGACCTTATTAGCAGGAACCATGATCCCGGTGACCGACATGCTGATTGTGCTCAGCAAGAGCTATAACGGTGTTCTTCAAGCCCTGCCACATATTATTGCAACCCTAATTTGTTCTGTATTCGGGATTATTTTATTAGCAACTAAACGTCAGTTAAAATCCTGACATTGCTCAGACAAACAAATACTTTAAGTTTCATAAATAATAAACTCACATGGAAAATACAAAGCATGCACCCATCGCTGTAGACCCGGAAGGTGGCGAAATTTTATCAGTAGTAGGCGGCAACTATCGTGTTCTTATCTCTGGTAAGCAAACTAACGGGGCATTTGCAACGATCGAAATGCTCGTGCCCCCTAAAAATGGCCCGGGGCCGCATTCTCATGCAAATTTTTATGAGTCTTTCTTTATCCTTGAAGGCGAAGTTGAAGTCCATTCCGAAGCGGGGTCCTATACGGCAAAAAAGGATTCCTTTGTTGTTGTGCCCCAGGGAGGCATCGTACATTATTTTAAAAATGTCAGCGATAAGCTGGCTCGACTGCTTTGTATAGTTGTGCCTTCCGGATTGGAAGAATTTTTCGAAGAAATAGGCACGCCCGTAGCTTTTGGTGAGTTTATTCCGCCGCAGCCAATGGATACTGAGTCTATCAAACAAATACAGGCCATTGCACAAAAGCATGGACAGATACTATATCCACCCGACTTCCTTGAAAATAAATAGTCAACCCCGGGTCAAAGTCCCCCGGACAACGACTGCGGCGAACCTTAAAAGTTCCATACGAGGTTGGTAGTTAATAAGGCGAAACTTACAAATTAAGCACAACCTACTTTGGAAAATGGATTGTAAATAAGCTCAGTTTTCCTTTATCCAAAATGACCGTGGCCGTTGCAGAACTGTTTTAAACGTTCAGCAATGGCCACGGTCGCTGTACACTGGTAATTTGTACATTACGGGATTACTTTTCTATTTGTTTTGCAATGATGCTATTAAACCATTTTAATGGTAAAAGCCACCTCATGAAGAAAACCAAGCGAGCCTGCGGCGTTCCAGCATAGCGTAATTTCTTCTCTCCATCGGTTGCGGCCTTATAGACGATTTTTGCAACAACATCTGCCGTTGGAGCATTCTTGTATCCATCCAGTGTCCCTTTTTGTGCGCTTCTAGAATAATTGTCATATACAGGATTGCTGATAAACTCGATGTTTTCAACAAATTCACTCTTCACACTTGCAGGCTCAATGTTTTTGATGACGATGCCAAACTGTCTTAGTTCAAATTGAAGTGATTCCATAAATCCCTCTATGGCCCACTTGCTGCTGTTATAAACAGAGTAAAGAGGAAAAGTAATGATGCCGCCAGATGACGTAGTATTCAAAACAATACCAGCATGATTTGTTCTAAAATGAGGTAGAATAGCTCTTGTTACATTCATAACACCAAAAACATTGGTTTCAAATTGTTTCCGGATCTGACTTTCCGTAACGGCCTCAAATGCTCCAGCTAACGCATAACCGGCATTATTGAAAAGGACATCAATCTTTCCAAATTTGCCGATAGCTTGTTGTACAGCACTTTCAATACTGGCTGGATTAGTCACGTCTAACTGAAGACAGGTAATATTAGTTTTTTGTACGAATGCAACATCCTGGACTGCATTTCGCATTGTGGCTATGACATTCCATCCTTTATCAGCAAAATATATCGCTGTAGCTCTTCCGATGCCCGTAGATGCTCCGGTAATTAGTAATGTATTCATTTTCTGTCTTGTTTAGAGTGAATATTCATTCCAATGTGTTAGCAAATTTTTTTAGCTCTTGATAGAATCCCAAGCCATTTGTATATGATTGACCACGATTGACCTGTCAGTACATTTCCCATTGGAAATAGCCCAACGCAAAAAACCCATCAAACCGCCATCTAAAAAGTGAAGGATTTCCTCTATGTCTATATTTTTAATTATCCCTTGCTGTTGTCCTTTGACCAAGATTTCAAGAAACGGCTGATAAACCCTTAAACCTTGCAGCTTGGTTTCGCTGGTCAAAATGGGAGAATTTTTTATCTGATCAATAAAATAAAAGCAGGCGGGGTTCTCAAGTAAGAAAGTGATGAAAGTTTCGGCGAACTGCAAAAACTGCGGCTTCACACCATCTTGTTGATTTGAAAGAGAAGCATGTTGAAGTTGTTTCTGTTTTATAAAAAGATAAATTTCATTGATCAGCTCTTCCTTGGTCGCAAAGTAATTATAGATCGTTCCCATTCCAGTCCCTGCTTCTTTCGCAATCGCAGACATGGGCGTAGCCTGAATGTCATTCTCGACAAACAACTTCATTCCGGCCTCTATGATTTGCAACCTCTTATCCATACACAAAGGTAAAAAATGGAATGTTCATTCCAAGATATACAGACGAAATTAGTTTTTAATAATCCGGTGGTTTTTCTGTACTCTTAAACCATTTGCTTTTCCGTCATTTTAGTTATGAATTTTAGAATTGTTTGGCACTGTTTAAAAAAGATATTTTGCACCAGCTGGTTCATTCAAACAGTGGTTTAAACAAAATATAAGAGATTAAGTAAAGCTACTTTGAACATGTAATCACTGGTGAGAAACGAACCTGATACGGACAAGGGGGCCTTGCCCTGGGCTACTTTCAATGTCCATACTGGCCCTTAATAATTCACAAAGTTTTTTGACGATGAACAACCCAAGACCTTCGCTTTCCTTCATTTGGGAAGCAAGGTTATTTTTGATGGATTCTGTTGAAGGTGGCTGATCCATCGGATACTCCGACTTCCCGCCCTTTCGATGGCTGCTGCCTTGCTGGCTTAAAGGTTTTAGTTGTTCAGCTAAAAGTCCTGAGGGGCTGCTTGCAGGGAAGCCCGGCCCGGTATCCTGAATGCTAAGTATCCAGCGAGTGTCATTTTCTTGTGCCCAGGAAATGTATATTCCTCCTTCGATAGTATGCTTGAGAGCATTCATCAATAGGTTTTGAAGGATTCGCTGAATCTTAACAGGGTCGCTCTTCACTTTAAGTTTTCAGGTCCTTCTCCACGTAAGTCAAGATTCTGATAATCCGCGAAAGGTCGTGCAGCCGCCATGCTTTTGCGCAGCAGATCTGCCACATCAAACTCTTAAATTTCCAGCGTTTCCTGCCCTACCTCAATGCGGGAAAAATTACTCAATTGTATAAGCATATCGCGAATTGAACCCAAATTTCTATTGAGCATTGCAAAAAGCTCCGTCCTTTCTTTCTCACTTCCCGGCAGTTCTAGTAGGTGGGAAACCCCAAACAATGTGCTAAAGCCGGAACGGAGGTCGTGGGTGGTTTCGCGCAAATGCTTGTTTCGCTTTTCTCCCAGCTCTTCTAGCTGATGCAATGCCATTCGGGTAGCATTGGCCTGCTCAGCAGCGTTAGTCTGACGTATTTCATCATAGTAAAGTACGCTGCCACGACTTGCTTCCTGAGAAACATGTAGCACATGTTGATAGACTTCTTCGAGCAAGTCAGCCGAAATATCATGCTCCTTGTGAACCTTGTTAATTGTCTGCATTAAGATATTGAACAGCATCTCTAACTCACCTAATAACTCAGGAAGTGAGTAACCCCGCTGCCACCGGTGAAGCCCATGTTCCTGTGCCACAATAACTACCTCTGATTCCTCTGGTAATTTTGCCAGGCGCTGACTTAATATATTTAAAATTGCGGGCACCTGGTCATTGAATTCTTCTCTGGAGAAACTGGTTTTACTTAACATAGCCAGGTTCTCTGCACAAGTTGAACGCCATTTATTTAGAATACTTTCCCGCTGCATATGTAAATGCTGGAGAATATCACTCATTTGTTTCTCCGTCTTAGAAGATGCCTTTGCCATAGTTCTCGGTTTCTTTACACATGCTGTTTTATTGATGCTACGCGATGTCATCTGTAAATAACAGCATAGAAGTGAATTTTTTGATGACACAAAGAGAACCCATTCTTATTAATAGTGTGCCAAATTCTGATGCTAATAAAAGTTTGATAGTCACCTGAAGTCCATTTTGAAGCAAGGAACGGTAATATATTGGGATGAATGCAACAATTGCATTGCCCTCTATTGCAAAACGAAAAATCATGAGATCTCCTTGTTTTATCGGATAACCCCTAAATATCAAAACATGGCACAAAGGGGGAAAAGAACTTTAATTGGGCCTAAAAGCAGCTTCATGATAAAATAGGTCTTCTTAACTGCCTACAAGACTTTCTCAGTTGCTGACTCCACCCTAACCTCTTCAAAAGGTATCAAATTGTAATTTGAGGCGTCTCAAATCAAAAATGAAGCGCATTGGTACTTCCATTCCCACAATTTTGGGTCATTAACAACCGCTAATCGACCTACCAATTATGGCACGCTTTACAACTTTACTATTTTTCTTTTTTACTGCACTTTCATTAAATGCCCAATCCATCAGCGGCAGTGTCATCAATGAAGCAAAGCGTCCGGCTTCTTTTTCAGTAGTTAAACTTTTTACAGCGACAGATTCAAGCTTGGTGAAAGCAGCGATCGCCAATGAAGCCGGGCAATATGAATTTACTGGCATCAGCACAGGCAGCTATTATGTCAAAGCTTCGCTAGTTGGTATGCTTGATCGGAATAGCTTAACAGTAACCCTGCATGCCCGGCAGTCGGTCAGGCTTGATCCGCTGGTGATGATGCAGGCACAGCAGGTATTAAATGAAGTGGTTGTCAAAGCGCAAAAACCTACCATCGAACAGCAGGTTGACAAGACGGTATTAAATGTGGCCGCTGACCAGGTCGCCCAAGGAAAGTCGGCCTATGAGTTATTACAGCAAGCGCCAGGCGTGATGATCGATCCAAACGATAACATTCACATGGGCGGCAAGCAGGGCGTGAATGTATTCATCGATGGCAAGCCAACTAACCTGTCTTCAACAGATCTTGCAGGCCTGCTCCGCGCCACTGCTGCCAGCAACATTGATAAAATTGAATTGATTTCAAATCCCTCTGCACGGTTCGATGCTCAGGGTGGGGCTGGCGTGATCAATATCCGGCTCCGTCGGAATAAAAATGATGGCATGAATGGAAATATCTCTGGCGGTTACGGACAAAGTAATCACTACCGCGCCAATCTTGCACTTGACCTGAATTACAGGTCAAAACGTTTAAGCCTATACGGTAATGTTTCAGGAAGTGATAATTATCAGATCACCAAAGTGCTGCTTGACCGGAATGCCAGTGGCCTGCAATTCGTGCAACGTGGCTTTGACACAGATGGGACGCGCGCGGTTGTATACAAGACGGGGATCGAATATTCTTTAAGCACAAAGCAAACCCTCGGACTGGTTGTAGCGGGCAATGCGGCTTTCAACCGGTTTGGTACTAATTCCGGCACGAGCATCATAAACAGCAAGGGGCAGGTGGATTCCAGCATTGTAAACCGGGTCTTTAACCCAAATCAGAATAACCGGGTCAATGTGGCCTTGAATTACCGATATGCCGATACGCTCGGACTGGAGCTGAATGCAGATGCGGACTTTACGCATTTCAATAATGATTCTCCCAGCAATATTGTAAGCAATTATATTAGTGGCGATGGGCAGCACTGGTTCAATCGGCAAATACGTTTTGAAGCCAACACCGGCATCCGGATCAGTACTATGCGTGCTGATGTTGTAAAGGAATGGAAGAAAAAACACGTAAAGTTAGAAACCGGCTTTAAACATATCAATGTAGCTACCACCAACGATCTATTGGCTTTCTCAGGAGCCGACGACCAACTGGATGTGAATCGTACAAACCGGTTTACTTATCGCGAAATTGTCAGCGCAGCTTATGCATCACTAAACCATTCAAATGGGAAATGGTCCATGCAAGCCGGTGTTCGTGCTGAAAGAACTGCGGTACAAGGCCGTTCGGTAGACAGGTCGAGCCGTATCATTGATCGCCCGGATACTACCTATTTTAATTTGTTTCCTACCGGCTATATTCAATACCAGATCTCAGGAAATGGCCAGCTCGGGTTCAATTATGGCAGAAGGATTGGTCGGCCCAGCTACCAGGACCTGAACCCGTTTATCTACCAGATTGATCCTTACACTAGTCAGCGTGGCAACCCTTTTCTGATGCCTTCCTATACGCAGAATGCAGAACTCAGGTACACCCATAAATGGGCAACGACAATTAAGTTATCTTACGGGCACACGAGTGGATTTTCAACCGATGTGATGCAGCAACAAGGGCTGATCGCATACCAAACTGTCGCAAACGTGGGCCAGGTAAACGCTCTGAACCTTTCACTAAGCATGCCTTATGAATTAACGAAATGGTGGAGCGCTTACCTTTACGGGGCAGCAACATGGAACCGTTTTCAGGGCAACTTCTCAGCTAATGAAGCATTCGACCAGCAGGCGTTTGCCTTTGAAAGCTACGTGCAAAATACTTTTACTATCTCCAAGTCGTGGCAAGCACAATTATCGGGTTTCTGGAATGCTCCGACCACCCAAACCGTCTACCGCATCGGCAGCTTGGGCGCATTGAATTTAAGCATTGAACGGAAAATTTTAAAAGGACAGGGTAAGATCGCATTGAATGTTGATGATCTCTTTAATACGATGCGTTGGCGGCAATCTGCAGCCTTCGAGTCGCAACGATTCAACATTGATCGCAAATGGGAAAGCCGCCGTGTTTCAATAAGGTTTGCTTACCGATTTGGACGAAGTGAGATAAAGGGTGCCCGCGAGCCGCGCACAGACACAGATGCAAGCCGGATCAGGACAAAAGGGAATATGTAATTCATGTTCGAGGGTCGGTCAGCTTTGTACTCGTAACCTTTGTGTCAGCAGCTAATAAAGAACACTAATCCAATGCTCAAATGAATCGCTACCTAATTTTATTGATAACTGAACTTGTATTTCTATCAGGCCTATCTAATGCTCACCAAAGATTTTTAAACCAGGTGCAGCGGGCTGACCATAGAGCGCTTATCACGTTTACTATTCGAAATAACAGATTGCACCAAACCGAGCAAATCTTAGGCTTTCTCAGGCCTGAAAAGGGTTATCCGATGGTTTTACGACGGTATAAGTTTGGGCCTTACAGTAGCTTAACGTTCACCTATCCAGTCGGAACAAAGGTTGAATGTATCCAGGAGTTTGATTTACATGGCCGGCCAAGGGGGGTACGATTACTAACTGTATTGGAACTTACAGACCAGGGCCGGACTCTTAAATTATTTTAGTAATATTAACCGATGAGCTTTTACTTTAATGTCTACTCGGCAGTCCTCTTGTTTGGCTTTTTACAGGGCTGGATATATGCCTTGCTCTTATGGATTCGCGGCCAACGGGATGGACGCCTGTCTGATTATTTGCTGGGCTGGGTACTAGTTGCCCTTTGTTTTAACATTTGGGTTTATATGTTGGGTTTTGGTGGTATTGAGATTCTTTGGCAAAGACTTAATTTCTTCCCGCGAACCCTAAGTTTCTTGCTTCCTCCCCTTTACTACTTTTATCTGCGCAGCCAGTTTGATACTGGTTTCAGGTTCAAATGGCAGGATTTAGCCCATCTTGCACCCTTCTTAATTGAGGCAACTTATCACCTTACTATATTTGCTGGCGGACCTTCCTTTGTTAATTATTGGGAGAAAACATTTCATGGGCCCTGGCATCTGGATGATTTGTTGTTTGCCGGCAATACCACGCAGCATGTAATTTACCTTTATTGGTCATTTCGGCTTTACCATCATTATCGATCCTGGGTTAAAACACAATTCTCAAACGTTGAACCGGTAAGCTTCCGTTGGTTTCGAAATTTTCTCATAGCCCTGTTGCTGCTGGTCTCAATCGACTTTACTGTAACCGTGGTGGATCTTTGGTTGAACCTGAGTTTTTGGCAAGACTGGTGGAATAATCTGGCAGGTGTAATCCTGATCTACTACGTAAGTATTGCTGGATACGCACAGCGCCAACCGGGTCGCCAACTTACCTTTTCGGATTCAGGGTCTGCCAATCCAGCTTCAACCCCTGATGAAGTCCGAAAAAAAACACCCGCCACGGCAAATTTGGATCATGACAGGATTTATCAACAAGTACTAAATCTGATGGACACTGAAAAGCCTTACCTGAACCCGGATTTATCACTTCCTGACCTGGCCAGGCAAATGAAGATGAACGCCCCAGCACTATCGCTGGCAATAAACGGTGGCAGCAGCAATAATTTCAACGATTTTGTGAACACTTACCGGGTTATCGAATTTAAGCAACAGGCGCTTCTACCGGGCAATGCGCATTTAAGCTTGTTGGGAATTGCCCTAGAATGCGGTTTTAACTCAAAAGCAACATTTAACCGTGCATTCAAAAAGCTAGAAAATCAATCTCCTGGTGAATTTGTAGCTTCGCGAAAATTAGACCAATGATTTGTTATCCATACGAATCTTTAATATCAATTTAAAGTGGGTAAATAGTGCGGTGCAAGTACAATCCACATCCCACTATGATTTACGATTTTATACCCGCTTAGAGCTATCTAAAAAAGCGGTGGTTAAACCGTAATCTAGCGATTCCAGCTAATTTTTATGAGCGCCACTCAACGCCTGATAAAGTTCAATGTACTGTGAAGCATATGTCTTAATCTATAGTTTGGATATCACCCTGTCTTTTATATGATGTTCAAAACTGCTTGGAGTAATAGATGGAAGCTTGGAAATGTTGTTTTTTATAGGCTCACTCACTTACCTGTCTATTTGGTTGTTACCTTTTGCCGGTTCTTTTAAAGTCTTAAAGCCTGTTTCACTGCTAGGACATTAATCCAAGCTAGCAAAACAGGCACATGATTCATTTTATACAGAATAGAATTAATTACTCTTGTAAGCCGCTCATGACGCAACAGCTTATTAATCAATGCCGGCTACCAGTATGCAAGAACTTTGACATTTCTAACATTTATATCATAAATGAGTGCCTAATTAATCTCACACTTTGTATTCCGGGTTCATTTTGGCAAAGGTAGCTGCAAGTGTCTCGGGTGTTGCTTTCAGCATAGCTTCGCTAAAACCGAAGGTAAGTTCATTCTTGCCTTCTTTGAGTTGTGCAAAAATTGCTTCAACAAAATCACCAACAGAGGGGCTTCCGTCATGAATTCCTTTGCCCCCCAGATCTGTATTGAGTGCTGGCGGAATTATTTCAATTACCTCCATGCCTTTTGGTTGCAATAAGTAACGCAAAGACAGTGTAAATGAGCGGAAGAAAGCCTTCGTTGCGCAATATACCGGCACCTTTGCTAACTGTACAAACGCTAACCCCGAGGTTACATTCATAATAGTTTTAAGATTTGGCAATTTGATAAGCAAAGAAATCAAATGCAGCGGAGCAACAATGTTGGTTTCAATTTCACCGCTTGCTTTTGTGTAAAAATCTTCGTCATCAATGCCCATCCAATTTTGAACGCCCGCATTATTGACCAAAACGTTCACGTCAATGTGCTCGGCAGCGAGCCATTCATACAAAGCGATTCGCTCGGCTTCTGCTGAAAGGTCACAAACCCGGGAGATGACCTGAGGGTGCTTATCAGTTACTTCTTTTAATACTTCGGCGCGACGGCCGCAAATGATCACAGTGTTGTTTTCCAGCAAAAAACGCTCGGTTAAGCCCAAGCCGATGCCGCTTGCACCACCTGTAATCAAAATCTTATTACTTGATAATTCCATTTGTTCTGTTGGTTTTTTACAAACGTACAGGAATCATGGAATGTGCTTTTTGTCTTAGTTTCAGAATTTTTACCCTGCTGATTTCAAGCTCGCTTGACTTCTTTTATAACTGCTTGGAGTTTGACCAACATATTTTTTGAAGAACTTCGTAAAACTTGGTGCGTCATAAGTGAGCCTATGTGCAATTTGTGTAATGGTCATATCTGCTGACTCCAACAATTCTTTGGCAACCAACGCCAATTTGCCTTCGCAATGATCGCAAGGAGCTTTGCCGGTTACCTGTTTAACCGTATTACTTAGGTGGACAGGATGTATGCAAAGAATGCTAGCAAAGTCATGAATCTCATAAAATACATCCGTTTTCCCGGAAGCGATATCTGCAATATGTTTGTCCAGCTCGTGTAAAAAGTTGGTCGTAATTTCCTCAGGTCTCAACATCATTTCAAATATTCAAGAACTTTTTCATGGGTTACAATTCAAAGCACAATCTACAAAAAGAATTGAGCCTACGGTGGTTTAAATGAACTATAATAATTCCAACAGTGGCAACCAATATTTGTGAGTTTTAACAATATTTTGCTATGTTTCTTGATGATCTATTGCGCCATCTTTGACTTAGCAGACGAACAGAGGTCCTGATATTCTTCAGTTGGGTCACAAGCCTTGATTTTTTTCGCTCATGATGAGCAAGCCGTTTTACGTTAAAAAACTTTTGATGAATGCGTAACATTTCGGCGGTAGTTGTATCTAACGATTAACACATCAGTATTTTAAAGATGAAAAAATTATTGATTACCGCCTTTTTTCTAATCTTTCTATTGAAAACATTAGTGGCACAAGATCTATATGTAAGGACTTTTGGAAACAACACTGGTAAGCCTGTTATCTTTCTCCACGGCGGCCCGGGTTACAATGCGGCAGCCTTTGAAATCTCAACAGCAAAACCGCTTTCAGAAAAGGGCTACTTTGTGATTGTTTACGATAGAAGGGGTGAAGGCCGTTCTGCCAAGGCAACAAATGCAGCTTATACATTTCAGCAAACCTTCGATGACCTAACCGATTTGATGGCGAAATATAATATTCAAAAAGCAACTTTGATTGGCCATAGTTTTGGAGGTTTAGTAGGAACGCTTTTCACAGAAAAGTATCCCAGCAGAGTGCAAGAACTAATACTTGCCTCTGTGCCAGTGGTGATGCAGGAAACTTTTAGAACTATACTGGTTTCATCTAAAAAAATATACGAGGCAAGAAGGGACACATCTAACCTTCACTATATCAATTTGATCGAGAAGATGGACACTGCGTCGATCGAATATAGTACGTACCTTTTCATGCACGCGATGCAAAATGGATTCTACTCGACCAAAACCCCAAATGAAACGGCCATTTTTTTATATTCGGCTGCTAAGAAAGACAGTTTGTATCCATATCTAAGTCAGATGTCCAGAGAGGCCACAATAGGGTATTGGCAAAAAGAGCGTTATACTACTCTTAACATTAGCGAACAGATCAAAAACATTCGAATTAGGGGTATTAGAATTATCGGGATATATGGAAAGGAAGATGGTCTGTATTCCCCAATACAGGTTATGCAGTTGGAGAATCTGATTGGAAACCAGAATGTGTATTATCTTGACAACTGCTCTCACAACGTATTCATCGATAGACAAGATCAATTTATTTCCTTGATAAATGAGCTTTGATCAGTTATATAAGGAATACTGGAATAAGGTATTTCGTGTCTGCATGGGATATGTGAATGACCGCGATTGGGCAAAAGACATTTCGCAAGAAACATTTCTTACTGTCTTGCAGCAGTTGCCAAACTTTCGGAACGAATCCCTGATCGGTACTTGGATTTTTAGGATTGCAGCCAATCACTGTTTGCGACAGTTAGAGAAGCGTAATCGGTTTCCAAACGAGGACTTTCCACCCGAAATTGCTGACGTGCCAGATCATCCACCAGACATCAATGTTGGTTTGCTTTACCAATATATTGCCGAGTTACCGGAAGTAGACCGGCTAATAATCTCGATGGAGTTGGAAGAGATTGCACAAGCAGAGATTGCACGTGTCGTGGGTCTAACCGATACCAATGTACGTGTAAGGATTCACAGGATAAAAGAAAAACTATCCGCTAAATTTATATCTTATGGACAGCGATAACTTCAGGGAACTTTGGAACAAACAAATTGCAACTCCCGCACCATCAAAATCCGAATTGCTTAAAAGAGCAGTTAAACTTAAAAACGAAAACCGAAATCGGGTACTGTTAAGCTGGATATTGTTGATAGCGACGGCAGCTACGATACTATTCATGGTTAAAAGCAGTAAACCGGAATCATTAACTACAAAGATAGGTATAGGGCTAATTTTTTTATCGATCGTGTTTTACCTAGTTGCTTCAGCAGACTTTCTACGCCTATTGATAAAAGATGCAAATCGAACATTAAATGTTTCAGCCTATCTTAACTTATTACTTATCATTAAAGAAAGACAGTTAAGGATCGGAACAGTCGTAATGACCTGGTATTTCATATTACTTTCATGTGGATTGCTTATATATATATATGAATTTGCCATCAGAATGCCTCGGATCAGCGGTGTAGCAGTTTTTGCAGCAACCGGTCTCTGGATACTTATAAATTGGTTTTATTTAAAACCGATGATGGTCAAAAAGCAGCAAACCAAGCTTATTGAAATGATTGATAGCTTGGAAAAACTTAGTAGGCAATTACCTGCATCGAACAAGTAATTTTCTTCCTTAATCTTCAGATTGGTATTGAAAACCCATTCTAAGCGCCTATTTTGTACAATTATGCAGCTTTTCTGTACCTTTTAACACCGTTCTTCTTAATCCAGTTAGATAGCGTCGCCTCTGTGATTCGGTAACGGTCTGCAATGTTCTTTTGACTTGAACCGCTGAGCAGCAATGCCTCTATGTCAGGCTTGAACTGATCAAGCTTACTTTTACCAGGGCCGGTGGGCCGACCAAGCTTTATCCCGGACAGTTTCTTAGCCGCAAGTGACTCTTTAGTCCTCTTGCTGATTAGGTCTCTTTCAATTTCTGATGCCATGGCAAAAACCATCGCCATGACTTTACTCTGGATTGAGTCATCGAGTTGCCACGCACCTTTCACGGTATAGATCCGGATACCTTTTTGCATGGCGATGGAAATGATCTCCATTACTTCAACCATGGATCTTCCAAGTGGGGAAATTCACTAAGTAAAATGACATCTCCTTTTTTTAGCTCATCAAGGATTGGACCGATTTTACGGTTACGCCAGGAAACTTTTCCGGATACCTTTTCCTGGACAAACTCGACTTTTCCTTAATTTTTCTCATTGGCCAGTTGCAGTATGTCGGCTTTATTCTTTTCCAGATCTTGATCCAGGGTTGAGACACGTAAATAGGCAATATTTCGACGCATTTTTGATCGATTAGACGAAAACCTATTATCGGATTTATTTTATAATAATAACAGTGTAATATCAAAGCCTTTTTACTAAATTATCCTTACCATTTATATGAACGTTTATTTTATAATAAATTATACAATAGTGGCACCGTGCAAGCAACGCACGGCACAGCCAAGGATTCGGGCAGTTACTGGATTTGACATAGCGCTGCGAGAAAGCTTTTGACCGAACGTTTGGTTATGAATATGAGCTATAAGAAACGTTCCAATACCGGAAAGTGATGCTCAATGGGACTGCTATGCAGCGGGCCGATCTGATTGTGGCCGAGCGAAGCCACCAGAAAAAACAACCCAGGGAGCAGAGCCAAGCCCTGTTTTCTGATTAATCTGCACCTTAGGTAAATTGTGTTCTACTTATTCAACAGCGAACATTTTAATACTTAATTATTTATGCGCTCTGGCATATGACACGACAATTTAATGTTGATATTTTTGTCACCATTAGAAACTAGAAAAAACCATGAAAAACAATCTACAATCTGCATCTTGGATGCTCTGCTTAGTCATTTGCATAATTTTATCAGGCTGCTCAGTTCAGGATCATGTCATTCCAGAAATGCTTGAAATAGGGACGGAAACTGTCGCATACAATGACGGTTGGGACTTTAAAGTTCGGGCTGATAAGTTAGGAGACTTACCGGTAACTGAACATGGAATATTGCATCTGGTATTTTTCCGAGCAGAAAATGATCATGACTATGTGCCAAGAATTGAGCATGGAACTAAGATAAAATTTAATGGTCCCGTTGTTTTAGGTGCAAATACGTATAGGTATACAGGTGATGCTTTTGCAGGCCGTTACTTTTTTTACTACCGTGCATATGCAGTTAAAAATGATGGTTCGGTTGTGTACGGTGAAATTCGCAACTTCAATTTCTAACGAATTGTTTTCTGCGACTGTATTGCAAGCAGTCGCAGAAACCCTCCGTATACCGATAATAGATGACCAATCAACTACTACATTTTTAGTTATAGATAAGTTATCTCAATTGACCATCTTAAATTGCTATGTCGCGTGTCTTCAACTTTAACTGGGTTTGTAAGACGTGTTACAGAGGTATGCAAAGACAAAATCGTTTCAAAAATATCGTGGTTAAACTGGACTGTTAAAGACATAGTGAGTTACTTGATTCTATTTAGGAAAAGGCCACATTTGTTCATTTAACTGTCTTCAGAGAACGTTATATCGAACTTGCCAAGTCACTGTTTTCTGTTAACACTGGCCTTTCATGGATACACTAAATGGTGTTTTGTATGTAAGAAATTGATTAGAAACATTATTCAGAACGGAGCGCTTTTACCGGATCAATAAGTGCTGCTTTTATTGCCTGATAGCTAACGGTTAAGATTGTAAGTGTGAGCGCGGCTAATCCTGATCCGCCAAAAATCCACCAGGGAATATTGGAACGATAATGATACTTTGCCAACAACTGGGACAGGAAGTAATAGCTTACCGGTATTGCAATGACAATGGCAATCAAAGTTAGGTACACAAAGTCCTTCGAAATCAATTTCCATACACTTGCAATGGAAGCGCCCAGAACTTTGCGTATCCCGATTTCACTTCGCCTTTGCTCGGCAGTAAAGGCGGCCAAACCGAATATGCCCAGACATGATATACAAATGGCCACCACAGCAAAAAGAAAACTCAATTTACCCACACGGTTTTCAACCTTGAACTTTGTATCATATTGCTGGTTAGCAAGCTGGAAATCCAACAAAGTGCCAGGTACATGTTGATCAAATAGAGGACGTATTTTTGCAAAAGCACTGGCTACACTTACGCCAGGAGTTAATTTAATATATAAGTAATTAGGTGCATAGGTCATAAAATAGATGGTCTGCTTCACAGGTTCGTATGGCGACTGCATGATCATATCTTGCACCACGCCTACAATATGGTATTCCGAATCATTGAACGTGCCGTCTTTCCACCTGATTGTTTTGCCAACCGGATTGTCAAGCCCCATATATTTAACAGCAGACTGATTGATAATGATGGCGGATGAATCAGAAACAAAGTCGGTCGAAAAGTCTCTCCCCTGAGTGATCCGCCAGCCAACCGTTTCACCATAGCGATGTGAAGCTGCGATCACTGCAAAGTCGTCCTGGTCACTGGCCGACTTTCCCTGCCAGGAAAATCCTCTAGAATTAGATAGTATATCGGTCACGGGACCTGAGGATTGTGCTACCGATGCGATCATGCCGGATTGTAGCAAGTCATTCTTTAGTGCTTCTAAGGATTTGGTAGCAGGCGGAATCTTAACATACATTAGTCCATTCCGGTCGTAACCTGTTGCCCTGTTTTGCCCAAATTGAATCTGGCGAAATACCCCTACGGTACCAATGATTAGCGAAATGGAGATTGTAAATTGTAATACGACAAGTATTTTTCTTGGCAGAGAAGAAACCCTCGCAGTGCTTGCCGAGCCAGATTTCAGGATATTAACTGGTTTGAAAGAGGACAGGTAGAGCGCGGGATAGCCCCCGGCAACAAGGCTTACCAAAACACAGAATGCTGCACCGATAAATAACAGGTGTATGTTGAATGCAGCTCCATTTGTCAAAAGAGAGCCGATTTTCTTATCAGCAATTGCATTGAACTGGGGTAGGGTCAATTGTACTAACAGCAACGCAACCAGCATGGAAAACGCAACCATTAGAAATGACTCAGCAATGAACTGGACTATAAGTTGGCCACGCTTTGAGCCGATGGCTTTTCGAACGCCGACTTCCTTTGCCCGCTGCCCCGAGCGGGCTGTGCTCAGGTTAATAAAATTAATGCAGGCCAGGAGTAAAATAAAAATCGCTATGGCAGCAAATAATTTGACATAATAGATCTGACCCTCGGTATTCCGGCCGTTTTCCCAAGTAGAATACAAGTGCCATTTGTCTATCGAATGCAGGGATAATGTCGGTATCGGGTCTGCATGCTTTCTCTCCTCAATGTGTCTGCGTAAAATATCTTTTATCTTTTCAGATGCCCTATCAATAGAACTGTTTTGCCTTGTCTGAACGAGAATTTCGAATGTATTTACATTCCAGTTATCTTTCAGATCATTGACCCAGTGCATCCTTTTGCCTGATGCAAACAACTTCCAGGGTGCTATAAACGATAAGTCATAGTAGTCTGAATTTTGAGGAAAATCTTTATAAACGCCAGCTACCATTCCCTCCAGTTCATTATCAATCTTCAAAATCTGACCAATTGGCTGACGTGTGCCAAAAATTGATAATGCGGCAGATTCTGATAGCAATAAATGGGAGGGATTTGTTAGGGCCGTGTTGCTTCCTTTAAGCATTTCAAGAGGAAGAATCTTTGCGCCATCGGGCTCCATGAACCGGCCCTTTTTTCTGAATTTGTTTTCGCCCGAGAGTAAGCTGTAGTCCTGTGTATCCCATGAGATCGCTACGTTTTGAAAATCCGCCGAAAAGTTTTCTCGGAGCTCGGCAGCTAAGGGAAATGGCATATTTGGCGAACTGACGATGCTGCCTTTTTGAGCGGAATGTAACATGACACGTCCTACATATTCATGGTTTTTACTGGATTTATTGAACATCCACTCATCCCAAACCCATAAAGAAATAAGCATGGTTATGGTCAATCCCAATGACAGCCCTAAAACGTTGATTAGCGTGTAGCCTTTGTTTTTTCCAAAGCTTCTGAAAGCAATTTTAAAGTAATTTTTGATCGTATCCGGATTGACAAAATACGGTGTGGGGTACGTGGCCGGTTCGCTCAGTGCATTTATCTTGCGTTTAAGAAAATAAGGCCGTGAGAATTTTAGCACTTGTATAAGGTACCGTCTTCGGGCGACAGCCTCTCCAAGTGCAGATGCATCAATTGTAAACTGTTCGTGTAAATCACCTATGATTTCTTCGTGCTGCTCCGAAGGGCATGTCCATTTCAAAAAGTAATTAGCCCAGTTGGGAGGGGTAGGCTCTGAAAGATGCTCGGCCATGATCAGGAGATAAATGGTAAAGGGATTGATTCCCAGAGTTGATTTCTAAGCTCACGCATATCCGATAACATGTGCTTGCCAAGCGTAGTAACGGAAAATATGCGCTTTCGCCTCCCGCCACGGGCTGCTGTGGGACTACCTAACTCCGAACTGACAAAAGCTTTTTCTTCTAACCTATATAAAGCTACGTGGACTCCGCTGAGGCTTACAGGTCTTTCGGTTCGCCGGTTCAGTTCAGCTGCAATGGTTACCCCATACGCGTCTGAATCAAGCACTGCGACCGTCAGCAGAACGAGCTCCTCAAACTCTCCCAAATAAGCTCTTGCCATTTAACCTTTGCTTGAAGATTTATATCATTGTTGTTTGTTAAACAAATATAGTGCCATGTTACTTGCAGCTTGCTAAGGGCGATTTCTAACAGCTTTTATGTTCACTATCGAACGTTACTTGTACGTTTTTGGCTTTTTATAAAGTCACTGAGCCGCATAATATTACACAGCTACGCATATTTAATGACTTTGTCTTTTGAACGTTATGCTTGTCAAAAATCAGTCTTTATTGCAGGTGAATCAAGATCATTTTGCCTGCGGTACTAGGTAACTGTTGACAGTTCCAGATCTGCATTGCGCCTAACGATAAAATTTTTATCTACAATAGAGTATACAAGGCTTAAACGTGCATCTATTGTTTGATAGTCAAGAACTTATGCAAACAATAACAAGCTTATGATAAATGTTCTAATGTCCCTTTTGTTATTTGGATCACTAAGATATCCTGCTCCAACAAATGTGCCTAACAGTGTCGATAGTGTATTTCATGCTTTTAGGTTTGAAAACTTCAGAGAAAGTGTCATTTACTTTCGAAATAAAACGTCTCGTAAAGTATTAGTGAATTATCACTTAGGATACGGTAAATTACAGTTTATAAATGGTCATGGTGACACACTTCTGCTCACTAATAAGTATTTGATAGATCGTATAATAGTAAGTGGATGCGAGTTTATACTTGCTCCCAAAGATGAAGATTATGACCTAGAAATTGTATCTGCTTTCTCACAGGGTAGAATTGGCATGATCACCAAGTATGTTGATAATACCAATCCGGCATCTACTTCGTCCCAAAAATATTTAGACAACCCATCTTCTTCAATACCTACCTCTCTCTATATTTCTAATGCCAACAGTGAATTTCACTGGCAAAACACTGTCTTACCATTGAAGCGCCGTTTGAAAACAACATATCATTTCGTCGATTCTAACGGTATTATTTCATTAGTTTCACGAAAAAGCCTTTTTAAGCTTTATGCTAAAAAAAATAAGGATATAAAAAGATATCTGAGATCCACTGCCATAGACTTTTCAAATTTACTTGATATTCAAAGGGTTGTTTCATACTTAGATGCAGATAACTAAACAGTAGCAACACGTTACAATATTGGTTTTCGCAAATAAACCAACAGCGTTATTTGTTGGCAATAAAAATTATCCTGATGATCCGCTGAAAAAATCCTGCAATGCTTGTTCAAATTTTTCCTGAACCTTTAATCTGAAACAACAATGATGAAACAATACATCTTTACCGTGCTTGCTGCCTTGTTTTTGACACAAGTAGGAATTGCCCAATCTACCGGCACCTTCACTGACTCGCGCGATGGTCAAACGTATAAAACGATGAGCTTTAAGGAAGACTCAACCGGCAAAACCGTCACTTGGTTGGCACAAAACCTGAACTATAAAGTGGAAGGCAGCTATGCTTATGATGATAATGAAAATAATCGGAAGGAGCTGGGCTTGCTTTACACCTGGGAGGCAGCGAAAAAAGCCTGCCCCGGCGGCTGGCATTTAGCGACGGATAGCGAATGGGCTATTCTTGTGAATCATTTTGGCGGCAAGGACAGCGCCGGTGAAGCGTTAAAAAGCACCAAAGGCTGGAATAAGGACGGTAACGGTACAAATAGCAGCGGGTTCGACGCGCCAGCAGGAGGTCACCGGAAACCTGATGGCAGTTATTTTGCCCAAGGTGTTTTAGGTATCTTTTGGACGTCCACACTTATTAATTCGGTTGATAAAGCCTGGGAATGGAACTTTCACTATGGCGGTCCTCCCAATAGCAATAAACAAAATTTAAAAAAAGCGTTCCGTTGGGATGCTCAAGTTTCTGTCGGATTCTCAGTTCGCTTGGTCCGGAATTAAGGCAAGCCATTAGCTTTTTGCAACGACTATGTCGAATTACGACACTTTCCTGAATATCACTCAAAAACACTTTCCTTTATTTACGCCATCTCATAGGCACATAGAAAGGAAAGCAAAGTATAAATACGAGCCAGCTTAAGATCTTGTTTTTCATGGTTCTACATCTAACGATTTATAAATGATCCTGCGCCCGTTGGTTATACCAAATAACCGGAAAGGGTAGAATATGATTATGCGTATCCAGCGAAGTAGCTTTTTCATAGCCATGTAGTTTTCTAAAAGAAAGATACTGAGAATCAACCACTATTCCAACCTTGTCCCAACTGCTATGTAGTTGCCATTCAGTGAGACACCGATTACTTTCCCATTGGTTCCGGATCGGCAGCTGCACCGGGTGAATCGCTTCATCTTTTGCCTTCTGGCTTAGCCCTCCATGGCAGTTTTACCGACGCGGACCCAAACCGCATTGCAGTATTTTGCCTTGTCCTGGATTTCTTGTCCCTTCAATTGCCAGTCGTAAAGCCTATATCAGGGCAATTTAATTTTAAAATTTCGTGCAAAAGAGTCCTTAAGTTTACATCGGAGATCTGATTCTAGGCCCATCAGGTATGTAATAAAACGAACAAATTTTTACACAGTCTACAATAATCCCAATCTCTTTATGCACAGTCAGGTTCAATTAACCGCAGTTTAAACGTAATCTAACCGAGAGGTTAATGGCAGTTTACAGCTTATAGTCAAGTCTTCAGGTTAAATATACTTTTAATCTTATACGTTAAAATGTACTGCCAATTCAATATGTTATATGAGGGTCTTATTGTTTTGGACGAATGTAATACCCTTTAATTGTGGGCATGAGCAAGACACCGGTGCAAACAGAGCGTTTCAGTAAGCTGTATCTTGACCGACAATATTTAAACAAATATGATAAATTTTGTTATTATTCAAGTTTAACTAGATAGTATCGATCAATGTCATTTAATTGATTTTACAGATTTGATTACTCTGGAAATACTTCGATAACTACTCTTCTATTTTTTTCAAGTGCACTTTCCGAAGCTAAATTCTCTGACCCAAGCCATTTTTTGTTAATTTTGGATTCCTTTATTCCTTTATCTTTTAGATACTTTGCAGCTATCCTGGCTCTATATTCCGACAATGTTAAATTTTTTGCCCTCTCTCCGACGTTATCGGTGTAACCAGTTACTGAAATTGTGTAACTTCGAATTGGTTTAACTATATCGATAATCGAATCCAGTATCATAATTGATGAATCATTTAGTTTGTATTTGGTTTGATCAAAATAGAGAATTTTGGTCATCGGAAATTCATTATGTACTTTTTCATCAGACGACATTATCTCCGATTGTATATTATCAATCAACAGTAAATTCAATCCTTTGCTGACAGTAATTCGCTTTTTCATGATAATTTCATCAGATGAGGAGGTGACTAATAAATCTATCGATGGTGATTTCTCTGTAACCCCCATAAAAGCGCCTCTATGTCCTCTATCTATCATTTCCTTAGGAATATCTACAATACATTCTTCCTTCGCCAGCCGAACAGTATAATTTTTTAAGACGGATTTGGCAGCACCCAAGTATAAGGCGTCTTCAATTGGCACTATGATGGAGTCTGATAGGGACGTCGGCAAGTCAAATAAAAATTCGACCTCGGACGTAGCCTGTCCAATAAATCGAACTGGAAGCTTAATTTGATGAAATCCAGCGGATTCAAAAACAAGGAAATTAGAACTAAGTGGCACTTTTACTCTATAAACTCCCGCCTTGTTACTCATTCCTAAATGCTGTTTTCTTCCATCTATGATCGAATAAACATCAGTGTTAATATTCGGTCCCTTATTATAATCGAAGCACGCCCCTTTTAGAATAATGTAGTTGATATTATTCTGTTTACAATTCCCATAATTAAGAAATGTTACAAGTGTTATTAAGGTAATTATATATTTCATTTTTCGATCGTTTAGTAGATGTAAGTTAAGTGTAAGGACTTAATGGCTGTCTAACAGGAAGATATAAGAAATTGTAAAGTTAGGTTTGAATGCTCCTTCCAGAGCGACATTAAACCGGGAAGCTTCAAGGCCTGGTTCAAAATCTGCAAGCCAGTATTCCCCCCCTGATAGTTGAAGGAGTCGCGCTTCCACAAGCCATTTTCTATTAAGTGAATCTGCCAGACCCAGATTTGCTGCTACCGAATATTTATAATTTGAAAGATCAACACCTGTCGTACTCGCGAAAGTCCCGAATCCTTCAAGATAAGGGATCAGTTTAGTAGCAGACCAATATTTTTTAACAAATGGACACAGGCCAATCATGGTTTCATCAATTTTCCAAACGAAAGATTTTGGATCTACAATGTCATTGCCAAATTTAATCTTCAGTTGTTTGCTCTGTTCATATTTGATATCAAATCCCTCAGTCTGCACAGTGGCCACTGATTCAGGATCTAACTTCTTGTAAGCTCCCAGTGTTGTTAACGCTAGAAACATTACATCAGTTGTTTCCTAGCAATCTAGGTTTTTTTATGAAATATAGATAGCTTTTTGAATAATATTTATAATAAATAGTAATTTTCTAAAAAACCATTTTTGCTTTCGAAATCTGTGATTTTGGCTCAGAACTGTCGGTTTTTTGAACAATCCTTGCGTAGTTGAATCGTTATGATAAGTAACCTTTCGATCTATCTGATTCTCAAATTTTCTGAATGAATATGTGGCAGTGGTTCACCATTACAATATCGGGATGACCCGGGGTTGTCGGAAATACTACATATAAGGCGAGTGTAGTAAGGTAGCGCTTAGTTAGAATCCGGTCCTATAAACAGAAGAAACTTCGGTCTTCAAAGTACATGTTCATTAGATTTTGGATGGCCAGAAGTGAGCTAGGGTCCGCGGTTCTATTTCCCATTTTATCGACATACGAAGAAATGGGTGGTTTTCCGTACTCTTCGACCCTTGGACCGTCCTGAATATTGGTACCAATATCGGGGAAATTTAATTCTGAATTTTTTTTGCATAATAGTCCTGAGGTTTACGTCGGAGATCTGATTCCCGGCCCATCAGGTATGTATTAAAACGAACGGATTTTTACACAATCTAGTAATCATCCCAATCTGTATGCACAGCCGGGTTCATTCAAACCGTCGTATTTCCGACTCCATCGAAAGCAACATATTGTAAATCTGCGGATATGGAAGTTTCCGTTGTAAAGAACCAGGCGCTTCGTCAAAACAAATTCCTAGTCTTAAAGCTTTTGAAAGGTCTTATATATATTCGTCTTTATTTTAGTTCAGGGTTGCATGTTAGGTAACTAATTTTTTAGTTTGTATTCAAATAATTATGCACGAATGGGAGCAAAGGATCTTACCAAAGCAGAAGAGCAACTGATGCAGGCGTTATGGAAGATGCAAAGAGCCTTCATTAGGGAGATTATTGATCAAATGCCGGAACCTAAGCCTGTACATAGCTCCGTATCAACGATTATGCGTGTCCTGGAAACGAAGGGGCTTGTAGGCTATGATGCATTTGGTAAAAGTCACCGTTATTATCCTCTGATCTCGAGGGAAGAATATAAGCGTTTTCAGCTGATGAAATTAATGGGTAACTATTTTGATAACTCGGCACAAAAACTGTTTTCCTTTTTCATAGATGAGCAAAAAATCCCGGAAGAAGATGTCAAGGAAATAAATAAAATGCTTCTCACATTGAAAGATCAACAATCCGGAAAATGATAGTTTACTTTATCTCAGTTCATATTTGTCTCATCGCGGGCTTCGGATTTTACAATGTTTTTCTGGAAAAACAGACGTATTTCATGCTTAATAGGATCTTTTTGCTGGGTCTTGCGGCACTTTCATTCTGCATCCCGGCGATTCCCGTCAATCCGCATTTACCTGTCTCTATTCCCCTGGATCTGGAGATCCGTGGTGAGACGCTATCGCAAGTTGCTCCGCAAATGTGGAATGATCACATCACTTACTGGCTAAAATGGACCTATTTTGCGGGCGTTTTTTTCAAACTTGGCTGGCTAATAATCAGATTGCTGTATATCAGAAACAAAATTAAGAAACCTGCGCATAATGCTGCATTCTCATTTTTTAAATACAAAGTAATTGATCGCAACGCAGCGAATTTTGAGATGATCGATTACCACGAAGATGTGCATATCAGGCAGTGGCACAGCCTAGATATTTTGTTTTTTGAAATAGTGGCCATCGTCGCCTGGTTTAATCCGGTTGTTTATTTCTACCAGCGAAGCATCAAAAGGACGCACGAGTTTCTGGCAGATCGCGAAACAGTAAGGCATTTCGGCAATTACTACCAATATGCATCGCTGATCCTGAACAGGTCGTTGCAATACTCACCTGAGATGACCAATGCTTTTAGTGATAAACATTTACTTAAACAACGGATCGCAATGCTGGGAAGGAACAACGCTTCCAAGGCAAATCTTGCGAAATATGTCTTCCTAATCCCTGTTCTGCTTTGTCTTACATCATTTTCTGCTTTGTACAAAAATCCTGCGGCAACTGCCGAAATGGGCCAAAAAGGCTCTGTTGCTCCGGCCTTCCCCGGCGGCCTGCATGCTTTTCTGGGTTATCTGAGTAAGGAGGTAAGCCAATCGGACATATTCAAAGCGCACCACGACCAGGGAAAGGTGTTAGTAAGCTTCGTTGTCGATACCGATGGCAATGTAGTATCGCCCCAGATAATGGACAGCCCGAACGCAAATTTAAACAGCGAGGCTATCAGGATCATCCGCAACTCACCCAGATGGTCGCCCGGCCTACAAGATGGACAGCTGGTGCGTGTGCGGTATGAAATTAAACTTGGCTACCAATTGTCGTCAACTAATTGATTGACAGGATACACTAGCGGAATTGGGAAAGGTAGAATTACTGCAACTAAATAATAAGCCATGGTAACTTATAAAATAGTTTATTAACTAAAATATAAGTTATACATTTGTTCTGATTAGAAATTTTCAGTTCAAACAGCTTTGCCATGAAAAAATTTGCGGGTTATATCAGCTTCTTAGTGCTGCTATTGTTTTTCGACTTTTTACCAAGATTTTCGATTGCCCAGGAAATGGTTGATACCCATGTTTCCGGTGTGATCCTGGACGAAAAACAACAGCCGCTTCCATTTGCGGCGATCATTTTGAAAGCTATACATGATTCCACAGTTACCAAAACGGCACTGAGTGAAATTGACGGAAAGTTTATACTCCTTAATGTTCCAACGGGCGTTTTTATACTTGAAATAACAATGCTAGGCTACGAAACATACAGAAAGCAAATTGAATCTGTTGCCGTTGCCAGAGCTAATGAGCTGGGGAATATCCAACTGAAACCCGCGACTAAGAATCTGTCAGCTGTTACTATAACAGGACAAAAACCATTTATCGAGCAACGTGCCGACAAAATTGTAATTAACCTGAGCGATCAGTTTACTGGTGGTTCTTCTCTGATGGAAGTAATGGACCGGCTGCCGGGCATACAGGTTAACCCTGACAATATGGTCTATTTGAATGGTCGAAATGTACGTATATACATTGACGGTAAACCAACTCCACTCTCCGCCGATGCGCTGGCAGGCTTACTTCGGGGTATGTCGGCCACATCCATTGAAAGGGTGGAGCTGATTGCTCGTCCGTCCTCCAAATACGATGCTTCTGCGAGTGGAGGCATCATCAATATTGTCAGGAAAAGAGGCAGCAGGGAAGGGCTCAGAGGCAATGTCTACGGTGGTGGGGGATTTGGGCGATATGCCAAATACACCGGCGGATTTAATCTCAATTTTAAAACATGCAAGTACAATCTGCTACTGAATACGGACTACAATTTCAATAAATATTTTGTCGATAATTACATTTTGGCAACCACGTCCGGAGAGTCTGGCATAATTTCCGGTGGCACCGAATCAATGATCAAAAGTGTCCGTCAAATGAACAATATTACACCCAATATTGGCCTGGACCTTTATTTAACAAAGAAAACAACCTTGTCATTCGCAGTTATGAATGCACTGCAATTGTTTAAAAAGAATGCTTTTTCTGAGATGATGAACCTTGATGAAAAAAGCTTGGCCGGCAATTTTGATAACCGTGTCAAAACAAAAATGAACAACTTTTCCTCCGGCCTGCATTTGCTCCATCAAATGGATACTCTGGGCAAAGAACTAACCGTCGATCTGGATTATTACCGGAATGCCAACTATTCCGACCAGCATAATACCGAGCGGATATTTAGTCAGGGTCGTGATGAGCTAAGACGCACCTTCTTTGATCAGAATAATGCATTTGACGTTTATTCGGCCAAAGCCGACTTGACCCTTCCGCTCAAACACAAAGCGCAGATGGAATCCGGGTTCAAGTCTAGCTACGTGGAGACATATAACCGAAACGTGCTCTATGACATTAATGGAAGCAAGTTGATACCCAATGACTCACAAAGTGACCTTTACCGCTATTCGGAAAGCATTCATGCATTATATACTACATTTCATCAGGAGCTGAAAAAATTATCCTACCAGCTCGGTTTACGGGCAGAAGGTACGTGGAACAGCGGCCGGCAATTGCAGTCAAACCAGCGGTTCAGCCAGAATTATATTCAACTGTTTCCTACGGTATTTTTTGATTACAAATTCACTGACAAGCATAGTTTTATTTTCAGTTTTGACAAAAAGACAAACCGGCCGACCTACGAGAATATGAACCCGCTGCTCCGGATTGTCAATGCAAACAATTTTGTACAAGGAAATCCTAACCTGCGGCCTGTTTCATCCTATAACGGTTCGGCTACGCTGGCCTACCGCACCGCACTTTTTGTAACTGCCAACTTCGGGATCGATTTTCGCGACTTTACCTATTTTGCTTTTCAGAACCAGAGCGGGGACAGCACGGTGACCAGACCGGTCAATAATCGCTACACACAAACTGTTAGCCTGATTACAGCTTATAATCGTCAGATCAAGCCTTGGTGGTACACAAGCACGAATATCAATTTGCGAAAGTTATCCTATCAGTTGGTGGATGATCATGTAAATATAACGGGCATTACAAACTTCAATTTTGACACTTACAACAGCTTTTCACTTACTAAACAGTTATCCTGGCTGATTCTCTTTCGCTACCGTGGAAAATCACAGGAACGTAACATTAAAACCGACGCTTATTTTACATTAACATCCGGCTTACGGCAATCCTTGTTAAAAAAACGGGCAACCGTCTCGCTGAACGTGACAGACATCTTCAGTACTTTTAAAAACAGGTATTTACAACAATCGCTGGCACTCCGGCAGGTTTGGGAAAACAGGTACGAAACGACGACCCTGCGATTAAACTTCACCTATAACTTCGGCGGGCAAATAAACAAAGTCAAAAAGAGCGACTCCGCTGCGGATGAAAGACGTAGAAGTGATACCAAGGAGAACTGATATCCGATGTTTGTGAACATTTGTAATAGTGCATTCAGGAAAGTAAGCTAAGCACTACTAATCGGAAAGTATCATTGTATGACGTAAATCCTTAGAGGTATCTGGTAGACGGAGATCAGAAGGAAAGAGTTGCCGCTTTCCAATCTTCGTTATGACTTGTCATAGAATTCCCGAACATCAAAAATGCATGTTTCCGGAAGGCTTTAAAAATTTGGTATCGGTAATTTTCAAAAAGGCGGAGCAACATTGTCCGCTTTTTTTTGACCGCTACAGCATCTTACGGTTGAAAATTAATCAGCATTTGCAGGTTATCATTGGAAAAGTGGAATTACAACATGTAATAGAGGTTATCTATAACAAGATGTAGATTTTTGAATTGTTTTGCACTGTTATAACAGAGATATTTTGCACAGTCGGGTTCATTCAAAACCGTAGTCCTCAATAGTCTTAGACTCTTGACCCGTCTTAAATATTGGTACCTATATCATGGCAATTTAATTCTGAAATTTTCGTGTAAAAGAGTCCTGATGATTACATCGGAGATCTAATTCATGGCCTATCAGGTATGTAGTTAAACGAACGAATTTTTACACAATCTACAATCATCCGAATCTTTTATAACAGCCGGGTTCATTCAAACCGTGGTCAAATGTAAAACAACGCTTGTTTTATAATAGATTAGTACTTTATTGTCATCGAGAAAGCAACGCAGGGTACAGCCAGAAATTCGGGCAGTTTGACCGGCTGGGTGTTACCGAGCGCTGTGAGAACGCTTTTGACCGAACGTTTGACTATCAATGTGAGCTGAGCGGGACCTTCTAATACCACAAAGTAATGCTGAACGGAACACCGATGGACGGCGCCGATATGATTGTGGCCGAGCGAAATCACCAGGCCAAACGAGCCAAAGAGCAGAGCCAGGCTTTCGAGCAGAACAAAGGGGAAAAGAAGGGGCTGGTGCAACAGCCTGAGATCAAGCCAGCAGGAGCAGCAGAAATTGAGGGGTTTAGGTTTTTAATTAAAATTTTGCAGGTCAACGTTTTGAGTAAATGATTTTGTAGATACCATTTGATCCATTGACGGATAAGTGATATCTGACTTAGCATTTCCTGTATTATTCAGAATGCTTTCAACAAATAACTTGGCTGTGAGTTGCTTCAAAACATTTACGTCAGCTCTGGAAAGCGTTTCTTCAGTCAAAGTCAAATCGTTTACTATTAGGTTCTTAGCATTTAGAATACTCTTTGTAAATAATTCTGCATGCGCAATGTCAGTTGATCCACTAATTTCCGCGTTACAGGATGTTGCCATTCTTAAATCTAAAAAATTTAGTTTAACTACTCCTTGAATTGATGATTTCGTTTGAAGCTTTACCAGCAGCGAATCATTTTCTAATGGAGAAAGCAATTTGATGTTAGAAGCG
Organism: Dyadobacter sp. CY326; assembly: GCF_021390515.1. Classification (GTDB taxonomy): domain Bacteria; phylum Bacteroidota; class Bacteroidia; order Cytophagales; family Spirosomataceae; genus Dyadobacter. The sequence continues at coordinate 20,063 of NZ_JAJUXI010000005.1, read as the reverse complement.
CTACCCAGTACACTATTTAAATTAATGAAATTCAGCGTTATTTTAGGACTTTCAACATTTCTTAATGGCTGGTTTCTGTCAAAATGTATAAAAAGCGTGTCGCCATCAACTTTGCTTATGATATGCTCAATAATATTCGATTCTGCGCTTAGAGAAATAAAATTAGCGGCTCCCTTTTGTAAATCTACATCCAGGCTGACAATTCTTAAATAATTAAAATTTGCAATCTCTCGACTCAAATTTATCATTTGCTTATTGCCCACAATTTCTGTCTTGATACTTTGAGCCATTACTGTGCTGCACAGTAATGCAAAAAAGGACACATATAATAGATTTTTCATGGTTTGAAGATTAAGTATACATCAATAGTACAAATTTTTATAAAATAAGTCAAATCAAAAAAATCCAATCTAATGACCTTGTTTCTCAGGCTGCGAGAGCATAAGGAACTGCCGCTCGACGCATTGTAAATCAGCAATTAGATAATATTTGTCGTACTAATGAATAAGTGTTACTACTAACTGAGACAGCGACTGAATGTCCTTCGGTGTTCTGTATGTAGCACTTAGAATTAGCATTAAACCAAATTCGAGCCGATTGGTATGCACTCCCAAGTGCTAGATTCATTTCACCAGCATACTCTCATTGATCGATAGATGCTCACGTACGGGCTAGTATTTGTTGGACATTTAAGCCTTTTGGCGTTATGATTACATGCTTACAACAAAAAGTAACTAAAATTCCCTGAGGAAACTCCTTTTCCCTTCTGTAACTGATTTAAGTGATGAAGATCAAGATTATTGTATTTCTGCTCCTTACTTTCGTCTGGAGTTGGCTTAACTGGGGTATTGCTCTATATTATTTAAAAAGTGGCGCAGTGCAAGATAGCGTGACTTATTTCATTAGTTTCTTTTTCATTGGAGCATATGGGCCTTCCCTCGCTGCAATTATTACAACTGGTTATTTTGAAGGAGGCACAGACCTACGAACTTTGCTACAAAAACTTCTTTTATGGCGGGCATCGCCCAAGGTGTATTTTGCAATTTTTACCTTGCCAGTTATATTCATGTTATTAGGAATCTATATCTACCATTTGTTTATCGAACCAGTTGGAGATTTTAGTATGAGCAAAGTAGCAATAATCCCATCTATGGTTGGGTATGGTCTGTTCGCTGGACCTATGGGCGAAGAACTTGGATGGAGAGGTTTTTTACTTCCTAAACTGTTGGAACGCCATTCTTCAACAAAGTCCAGTATAATAATTGGTTTGATCTGGTGTACTTGGCATATCCCTCTTTTTTTCGGGCCTACTGGGGCGCTTATTTCAAATGGAGACATCACCTTTTTAAATGTGTCGATTTATCTGCTTACGACAATTTGCTTATCTTATCTTTTTACTTACATATCGTCTATAACAAACGGCAGTGTCCTTATCGCAATTTTTACCCACCTTTCTGTGAACGCTAGTCTGCCCATTTTTTTCTTTCCCTATCTGACTTCCCCACCAAACGTTCTCATTGTATGGAAACTGACAATAATCCCACTTGTGCTTCTCACAGCGTATGTCGGGATCAAGAATCGAATTCGAAGAAATATGAAAATTAAGCCATACTTATAGCATTTATCAATATGACCAAGTGACGTAGTCTACTGTTTAACCACTGAGTGAGGCTGATCAAAGAGCTTTCGATAGCAGTAACGCAGCGTAAATTGGTTTGCTGTTTAACATATCATGTAGTTATAAAATAGGTTGTATTACACTGAAATAGCGTGGTAATGAGCCGGAAGGTTGCAGGTTAGCTGCTTTCAGAGCTCAGACGGTGAGCGATGATATTATTGATTCTAAGCCTGATGTATTGTTGCAGAAGGATAGGATAGACATTATATAGTATGTTCCAAAGGGTAATAAATAAAGCTGCTCTGACTTTGCCAATTGACAAGGCACTTACAGTGCTCAAGCCAAAAAACACAAAACAGCTACAATGAAATCTTTCCGCAATGGCAATAGCCTTCAAATGGGCTGCAACTCTTTTAAAACTCATATTAGATCTAGATTTGCTGCTCCACGCTTTCTCGATACGGCTAACAAGCTTACCATTCTGCACCAACCAAAGGACAATCCTAATGCCGATTCGCTCATAAGTCTGGCGCTTAGTGCTAAGTGCTATCGCTGATAGCCATTGATTTGGAATCGAGTATGCTACTATACTTATTACAATAATTGTGTACAGTGACCATAAAGACTCATTTTCTGCAAGATAATCACCCCAGTAGCTGCCGACTACAACAAAGGAGGCCAAAGTCCACAACATGTTGATTGACTGATTAAGCATAGAACTTGGTATTTCCGCTGAGATACTTGTTGGTTAAATATATTAGTATAAATGTATTGCAGCACAGAAAATAAAACGAACCAACTTTTAGACAATCTACAATCATTGCAATCTCTTCATGCACAGCCGGGTTCATTCAAACCGTGGTTAAAATGTAAACGAACGTTTATTTTACAATACTCTACATATGATTGTTAACAAGTATACAACGTCGGCCGCAGCCAGAAATTTTAGCAGTTTGACCAGCTTGATTTACGGGGCCGTAAGAAACTTGACCGAACGTTTGGCTATGAACGTGAGCTATCTGACACGTTCTAGTACTGAAAAGTGATGCTTGACGGGACTGCCATGCAGCGGACTAATATGCTCGTGGCTTGTTGGGCCACCAAGCCCGACAAGCCACGAGCAGAGCCAAGGCATTGAGGAAAAGCAAGAGTTGGCGCTGCAGAAATAGAGGGTTTTGAATTTGGGATGTGAAATAGTATACTTGGGTAAATAATAGCTGAGAAAAATGAAAAAACTTTTTATAGTAGGGTATTTTATTGGTCTACTTTTTCCAACAGCCGTTTTAGGTCAAAAAAATGAGTCCGTAGTATGGGAAGTATCAGGTAATGGATTATCCAAAAGTTCTTATTTATTCGGTACTGTTCATATAGCGTCGTCACAATTATTAAACCGCTTTCCAACGGTCATGAATATTGCAAAGTCCTCTGATTTTGGATTATTCGAAAAAGGTGGAAACGTGATCGGTAATGTTCAGGATGCTGATATCTATTCGCCGCCGCTGGATTCCATTTTTACGAAAAGTGAGTATGCCCTAGTCGACAGTTTTTTTACCGCTTCGTCATATGGAAGTATCAAACCACACAATAATAATGCATCATTACAAGGAATGGCACAGGCGGTCATGATGATTAAAAAAGGGGAGACGAAAGATCAGGATATGACATTCGATGACTTTCTGCACTTTGAAATGGAGCGTTTAAATAAGCCCACTTTTCAACTTGATGAAACCGGTCAAATGGCGCGCCAAGAAGCAAAGGCAGACCATAGGAAACTAGCACAGGTTATTATTATTTTGATCAAAAATGATCTTAAAGAGGAAGAAATAACGACTCCCGATCTATATGATCCGAAAAGTTATCACGATTCGTTGCGGAATGATATGATGCTTAATCAGGAAGCAAGCGTATTGCTTAAAGAGAACACAATTGAAAGGCATGAACTGTGGATACCTAAAATTATGTCAAAAATGAGTGAAGGGTCATGTTTAGTGGCAGTAGGTCTTGCTCATTTAAAATTTAAAACTGGCTTAATACAATTACTTCGAAGGAAAGGGTTTGAAGTTAGGGAGGTTAAGTTATAACATATATTTAAGAGAGAATTTCTAACGCATGTGCAAAATGCAATATTAATACTTATTTCAGGCTCCAAAACCAGAACCGGCTCCTTGATGCATTACGCTGACTTTACCTTACAGATTAGTTGAGTTTTAAATCATTTTGTAGACTAGTTGATTTGTAATATTCCAGTTGTTTTTCTTTTTGTTGGTCTCCACTTTTTTTGCATCGGCCCGTTACATTCATGAGCTTGGTTGGGTGTTAGATAATTGCAGCTTGCATGAGGCCTAGTCTGATTATAATATGTAATTGCTTCTGCCGCTAACTTTTTTGCCTGCTCATAAGAGAAGAAAGTCCGATCAAGAGAAAATTCCTCCTTCAAGGTTCGGTTCATTCTTTCTGCTAGCGCATTCTCGTAAGGATCTCCATTTTTGGTCATGCTGATATCAACTTTATTATCCTTCAAAAGCTGAATGTACGACTTTGAACAATATTGAACTCCTCGATCAGAATGATGGATTAACTTCAAATTCTCTGTTCCCATTATGGTTCTCAACGCTTTTTTCAGAGCTAAAAGTGGCCCTTCGGTCTGCAAAGATTTGTGCACTGACCAGCCTACAATTTTGCGAGAATATGCGTCTGTCACTAGGCTCATGTAAACAAAGCCACGGGTGAGGGTAAGATAAGTCATATCACTGACCGCCCGGCGGCCCGGCCATAATTGATTAGGACCGGAGATTTCTAATTCTCGAATTAGGTTTGGATAGCGACGCAAGTTGTGTCGCGAATTCGTTGTAATGGCTTTTCTTGTCCTCCTTCGAATCATTAAGCCATTGCCTCTCAAAATGTTAAAAAACTTATCCCGTCCAATATTGATACCATGTGCTATGCACCAGTCTTTCATCTGAAAGTATAGTTTTTCAGCGCCCACTTTATGATGCTGTAACCGTATCAATCGAATTTGAGCAACTAAAAGCCGCTCGTCATCAGCCCGTCGATCTCTGCATTTTATGGCCTCATACCATGCCTGACGGCCATACCCAAACAGTTCGCATAATGTTTTCATCGCCACCAGTGGACGCTGGTAGCTCAACTCCGTTACTGCTTGGGTCCAGACTTTTTTCGGATTGGAATGTCAAACTGCTTTTCATCGATATTGGTCATAATTTCCAATCCTTCATTCGTCAATTTAAGCCGTTCGTTTTCCTTTTCACCAGCAGCCAGTTTCTGCTTTAATGCCAAGAGCTCATCAGATTCTTTTTTCATTGGAACACGTGGTTTAGTCCTAAGCCAGCGGCCAAGACGGTAGCGCATGTACCAACGATGCCAGGCTTTAAGTGAAGTTCGAGAAATTTTGAGTTGACTCAAAAGTTGTTGGTCGGAAAATATGCCAGAGCGGCACAGCTCAACAACCTGAGATCGGAATTTACTGTTTTTGTAATTTTTCTTGACAACAACTAATTCGTTCACTTTCATTAGCTTACAGGGTTAGTGTAAGGCTATTTCAGTGTAATACAGTTTCGTAAAGTCAATGTCAAAAGCAGTGTGGAATTAATCAGTTTTGCGAACGACTGGCTTAACTGACCGCAAATCTTAGGCGCTGACTCCATTTCTATCAACAATTTGGCTTAAACCTGGCAAAATGAATGAATGAATGAATGAAAAATTATTCGGAAAAGCCCTTTATCAGCTTCTGACTTTCAGACTGCAAGTCATCAAGAGCCTGCTTGCGGCTAAGATTACCATGAAAGAATTGCAGGGCAGGCAGTTCGGATAGGCATGCTGCAACTTCTCGGCGTCATGCCCAGTAATAATCACTTCCCAGGTCAATGAAGCACTTGGCCAAGGCCCGACGACCACCGGTAATAAGAATTCTGTTTTGGGTTGTTTTCATGGTTGGGACTTGGTTATGCCGTGAGCCAACTCGGCAGGACCGGCTCACGGCTCTTCAGTAAATTAGTCGCAATCCTTTAGATTCAATCAGGCAACCTGTGGCAGTGGCCAGCATGGGCAGCGGTACAATGCTACTCGCAGGGAAGACCTTTGCGCCCCACTCTTTACCCGCTACCTCGATCAGAATCTTCTATACTATGTGAGTACTGCAAGCGGTGAGCTCATCGCATGCCCTGTCTTCGTCGCGGTGCTGCCTTTTAGTGGATACGGATATGTGCAAGCATTGCCAAAGACGAAACTGGCAAGGTCGTAAAGGCCTTAAACAACGCGCTGGCCTATTTTGGAGGTGTACCCTAAAGCAAAGTCTAATAACATGAAACAGTGGGTATTGCATAGCTCTCGCTACTAACCTTTTGGCAGCCTCAGAACCAGTGTGCGGCTACCCATCCGGCAAATCCCTGCCACCAGGCCGAATGGTTACTGGCCCCGATGACGAAGGCGAGTATACCCATACCGACAAAAACTGCCATGGGGATTGCCGATTTTTTCTGTCGGATATCCAGAATCAGCCAAATTAGTGCCACACCCGTGGTAAGGAAAGTTAGCAGCGGAATAGCGATCATAAAGGGCAATCCGCAAAAAACAATCAGAAATCGCCCGAGGCCCGGCCCCAGAATCATTAATCCCGTACTGGTCAAAAACCGCAGATGCCAAGATGGATTTTTGCGGTACACCATTCCCAGCGTGAACAGGGTGCCTAAAAACAGGATATCAGGAAGCCCATTGGTTAGCGCGGCCAGCGTCTCAGCTTCACTGATTACCTTGATATTACGATAGTACCCAGCGCGGGATACTAGAAAGAGCGAAATCAATAGCAGCGGCATTACCACATAGCTAGATTTGCCAATCAGTCGGTGTAGCGTATACTGTTTAGCCCGGATCAAAAACGACTGCGTAATGAGCATGATGATCCAGAGCGAGGCTATAAACGCATGAAAGTGATGAGCCGTAGTAAGTCCCTCAAACACGGGAAATTTTGATAGATACGTTGGGTAAAAGCCCAACGTGGTGATAATAAAGATTCCAACAAATAAGTATACGACGCGGTTTTGGAGCGATTTTTCCATGAAATGACTTTTTTTTAAGGATTGGCAGGACTGTAACAGAGTTGTGCTTTGGTTATTAATACAGCTTAATCATTTTAGCGGTCAGTAATCAAGATTTTCTAGTCAAAGGCAATAGTCTAAGACAGGCAGCAATTCGCCTGCACAGATGCCAGTACGCCATTGCGCTTCGCAACAGACTCATAAAAGCGGGCATTCAACGTTTTGCTGGCGGGCGTTTCAATGAGGCGATAGGTCAGCGAAGCTATTAACAGGGTCAACACAATAATGGCCAGACACCTTTGCCAGTCCGTCAGCATATCGGGTTTGAGCGGGGGGCCACCGGTTGCTGGGCTGAGCGACCAAGACCTGCTTGTAAACATTGCGGTGCAAACTTATGCCAGTGCGCTGGATCAGAAAATAGTGCAGATGCACTATATTTTACCAGGTACCACCAGAAAAACATTCCTGCTATCGGCGTTCTCCAGTCATAAATCAGATTTATTTTACTGGTTTCCTCCATATAGGTTTACAGCCAATCAATGACATCAAGTGCCTATGTAAACGAGAAGCGAGTTGTTGGCTTGCCTGGAGGGGTCGAACCAGCGATGTTCAATTGTGTGCCAGAAACGTTAAGGTCCTGGAACAAAGTCTACGTTGAGTAGTTCATTTGACCAGTTAATGATCTCTATCAGAAAGTAAGATACTGCATTTGCAATTGAGAGAGGATCAGACTGACCAGCAGCATTGAGATAAACTAGTGCTCATGCACTATTGTCGTCACCAAGGACTGCGACTTACCTTTGTTGCCATAAATAGTGTGACAGGCGACATCCCAGGGTGGCGGCTTATTGGAAAACCTTCCGTTTCTCCGGGCACTGTTCATAATAACGCGTTGTATTCCGATTGGGCTTAACATCACCTTATGCCGCAACTTTTGAACAATTTATGGCAAAGCCCATTAGGTATTTAACAAAATACAGATGATATGAAACGACTCCTTTTTCTCCTCTTTATAGCATTGGTTGCCTTTACCAAAGCAGAAGATTTTGTTGATCTTGAACAGATACCCATAACCTGGGATCTTGAACGAATTAAACTGTTCCATTTGCCTCCCCCGGATACGTCAGTTAAGGTTGTCTACGCGCCAAAGGCATATTACGACTCTCTCCCTGAGCATATTATCTATAAAACATACCCTGTTTTTGTTCGAGAGAATGAGAAACAGGGATATCTGGACTCTTTGCGCAACGTGGAACCTGAAATTGTTTTTGATCCGCGAAAGCTTAAAACCAAAGAGGATTGGATCAAAGCCGGAGAAATTGTTTTCAACTGGCCAGTTTCTTACCGGCCTGACACCGGCCATAACTCGACCATTGATTCTGCCTACATTAATGCTACCAAAGCCCGTGTTACTCCGGATGGGTTATACCCATATAATCGGTACGTTGTCTCTGAAAAAGGCAAGGTTTTGTGGGGTAGCTTGTCTTGCGCCTCATGCCATACCACTGTAACCAAATCAGGTCAAATGATCGCGGGAGGCCAAGGTACCGGGGCTGGTGATAGAGGTTTTGCCCATACAATTGAAACGCGAAAAATTCCGCTGGCACAACTACAAGGCATCATGCAGGTTCTCAGTTACACGCCGTGGGCACCAAAAGATTTGCCAACAAGGCCTGCTACCTCAGACGAATATTTGCAATCACTTAAAGCCACACCACCCGGGGTAATAACCAGACAAGGACTTGCCTATCTGTATCCGCTGACGATCCCAAGTCTGATCGGCATCAAGGATATAAAGTATCTTGATCATACAGGCCTGATGCGAAATGAGGGGCCGGGGGATTTAATGCGATATGCTGCCTTCAATCAGGGACTGGATATGCTTACATCCTACAATGGCTTTATTCCCGGACATACCGGTACATCCAATTCATTTCCGGCACTCAGTCAATGGAAGCATCCTTTTGGGTATGCAGCCAGAAAATATAGTGACGCACAGCTGTATGCCCTAACGCAATACCTTTACTCTTTAAAAGAACCAAAAAATCCATATGACTTCCCTGTTTCACAACTTGAACAAGGCAGGATGGTATTCAAACAGGCGGGTTGCGCGACCTGCCATGCGCCCCCTCTTTATACCAACAATAAGTTAACGCCAGCCAACGGATTCATTCCTCCGAAATCGCACCTTGGTATCTATGATATCTTTAATGTTTCAGTAAAAACCGACTCAGTTAGCACACTTTATTCGAGGCGAGGTACAGGTTACTATAAAGTCCCATCCTTGCGGGGCGTATGGCATCGCAGCGCTTTCTTTCATAACGGAAATCTCACCACACTTGAAGAAGTACTGGATCCCAAAAGACTTGATCCGCAATTTGTACCATCCGGCTATAAGCCTCCCCATCTGAAATCCATGGCCGTGAGGGGTCACACATTTGGTTTGAATTTAAAAAGAGAAGATAAGGATGCTTTGATTGCCTTTCTGAAATCCTTGTGATTTGGTAAATCATTTGTAACGTTTATACTATACCGTACTTTGAGCCCTGGTCCGCCTACCTCTTGGTTCCAAATTGTCAGAATGAGTCATATTGCGGTAATCCACGTATGTAAGTGCCATAAGCTTATCCATAGAAAGCCCGTAAAAAGGGTGCAACATTTTTTAATATCACCAGACTGTATGGTCTTGCCTGCACAATAGAATGACTCTGCCAGGGGAAAGCGTCTTTAAGTGTTTGATTATTTCGTTACCTACACTTCTCATCGAATTAAGGGCGCGTCAACCTGTTGACCATCATCAATATTATTCAATCTTGCTATTTTCTACTACAATCTAAATGCTTCAAATTTAATTAGTGCAGAAGCACTATTGTTGTGAAATGCTTAAATGCAGAAATTTGTCATCGAAAGAAAAACTAAAAAGGTGCACAATACGATAGTTAATCCTTTTGTTAAAGGACACTGTTTCAGTTTCCATGTTAACGGTTATTAGTGGTACAAATAGCAAATGCGAAGCATCGCTGCTAATTGGTGGAAAAATGCAGCCTAAATCTAAAATACATGAATTCACTATAAATCCATTTACAATGTCGAAGACCGTTTGGAATGTAGACACACTGCATTCAGAAATACAGTTTAAGGTAAAACATCTAGTTATCTCAACAATAACTGGATCATTTACATCTTTTTCAGGAAATGCAGTAACTGAACAAGATCAATTTGAGAATGCAGAAATAGCGTTTACTGTTGATGTGACTAGCGTCAATACAGCGCAAATCGCGCGTGATGAGCATCTGAGGAGCGCTGATTTTTTTGACACAACGAAGTATCCAGAGTTTAGATTTAATTCAAACACATTTACAAAGTTGGATCAGAACCGCTACAGGCTGGTCGGCAACCTAACGGCTAAGGGGGTTACGAAGCTGATAGAACTGGAAGCAGAATATGGAGGAACAGAAAGAGATTCCTGGGGCACTTTAAAGGTTGGTTTTCAGGTAAGCGGATCCATTAATCGGAAAGATTTTGGTATCACATTTAATGCATTGACTGAAACCGGTGGATTGGCCTTGGGTGAGAAAATTGATATTATTGCCAATATTCAGCTTGCCAAAGAAATTTAATAGTTAATGACGATAAGTATTATTTCGGGCAGCTCACATCAGCTCTGTCCATAATTGCTGGTGGCAGGCACTGAGTTTTTATATGGATAGTTAAAGGTTGAATTATTATCTGAGCGAGCTTTGCTCAATCGTTGGTTGATGCTGAATATGTCTGTGGACTTATCAATCAGCTATTTCGACCAGGACCGATTGTCAACATAAAAGCCATGTAAATCTGATGCCCTCTAATTAAATGCTAGCTCACAAGGAACAAACAATGAAAGAGTCAAACACGGTGGAAGTCATCATCATAGGCGGAGGTTACGCTGGGCTGAGTGCCAGCTATTATCTAAGGCAGTATGGGATCAGTCACACTATTCTGGAACGCGGGCAGGTTGGACAATCGTGGGTATCGCAAAGATGGGACAGCTTCCGGTTGAATACGGCTAGCAAGCTCAATACATTGCCTGGGTTTGACTGTGGTGAAAACGAAAAAAACGCATTTTGCTCCGCCCAGTCACTGGTAAGCTCGATGCAGGACTTTGTAAAGATGCACGAATTGCCTATTCGGCAAAATGTAATGGTCACACGGGTAGAGAAGGATCCTCAAAATAACAGCTTTGTAGTCACAGCACTGGAAAATGGAACTATCTGTACATTCCATTGCAAGCAGGTAATCATCGCTTCCGGCTCACAAAGCCAAAAGAAAGTTCCATCTTTGGCCTCGGCAATCCAAACGGGCATCAGACAAATGCACAGCAGCGAGTATCGTAGTGCTGCTGGGCTGCCTGAGGGCGGGGTGCTGGTGGTTGGCAGCGGTCAATCGGGTTGTCAGATTTGTGAAGACTTGATAAGCGCCGGAAGAAAAGTATATCTTTCAACAAGTAAGGTCCCACGTTGTCCAAGACATTATCGGGGCAGAGATATCATAGATTGGCTGATATTATCTGGCTTTTTTGAGACTCGCCTGGATCAGTTGCCCGATCCGGCTATGCGAAAGCTGAGAACCCCTTTGTTAAAAGGCACCGACGGTGGACGGGCGTCGCTGAGCTTGCAAGCTTTGGCAAGAAAGGGTGTAAAGTTGTTTGGAAGAGTAGAGAACGTCTCAGAATACATCGTCACTTTCTGTGACGATGCGCAAACCAACCTCAGATTTGGGGACGAATTTTCTGAAAGGGTGAAAGAAATGATCGATGGGTTCATCAAAGAAACTAACATCCACGCACCTGTTGCGACCCCTGATGTGGATGATGAGCCAGTTAAACCCGAGGATATCTTGAATAATGAAACCTGGGTCGACTTGAAGGCTTACCATATTTCTTGCATTATCTGGGCAACGGGCTTTACGTCTGATTTTAGTTATCTTAAAATACCTGTATTGGACATCAGCGGTTCCCCCATTCACCACGCTGGCCTGTCCGCAGTCGAAGGTGTATATTTTCTGGGCTTACATTGGCAACGGTCCCGGAAGTCTGATATATTATTTGGACTGAAAGACGATGCACGTTTTATAACAGATAACATTTATTGTAAATTAAAAGGCAAGCTTGCGCCAGCAGCTGAGCCTGGCCCGACAATTCGTGGCATATTGTATTAAGCCAAGTACTCGGTGTTTCGGGGGTATATGCCGGTATCCATACCGTAAAACGTGTAAAGTAAGTCTCCCCTATGGAAAAATCGTAGGCCGGGATGTAATCAATAATTAAAATTCAAACAATAAAAATATGTCAGGAAAGTTCCTGACCCAATTAGATTTAGTTATGAAAAATATTCAATTAACAACTTTGAGTTTCTCGTTTTTCCTTTCTTTAATGTTTAAGGAAGTGGTCGCCCACCATGCTGATCTAACCAGGGCTGACCAGGTTAGGGTTGAGTCCCACTGGATGATCGCGAAGGCACCTGAGAGTGACGGTACTGTTGCAAATCCGATGACCACGCATTTTTCGGTTTTACCAAAAATCACTGTGAATGACGATGGAAATGTGACGGTATATATTTTTAATCCCAGTCGTATACGTATCAACGTCAGCTTTCATGATGAGGCCGGACATGCATTGCACCGCGACAATACAACTGCTTTATATTACGGCAAAATACTGAATGTTTCAGAGCTCGTTGACGGGGAGTATAATATAACGCTTAATTCGGAAGCAGTTTCTGCTCGCTATGTTGTTAAAATCGGATCGGAGGCCCGTGAGATTAAAGTAAATCTGGTTTACACGCTGTAGTACCAACAAGTCGACGTGGCCGGGAAAATAGCGCATCACTGGTGCGCCATTTTCAAGATCTGTATGACGTTCTTGGAATTAGTCTTGCGTAGTAGATTTGCGCGGTGATTTCTCACTGTATTAACGCTAATAAACAGTTGGTCTGCGATCTGCTTACTATTAAACCCTTCTGCAAGCAATTTAAGAATCTCAGACTCCCTGCTTGATAAATTGGATTTTTGATTTTGTGGGGTGTAATTGTTTATTTTAGTGTAACCTAGGGGTCCGACCTTGTACCAGTCCAGCTGCACGTTAGAAAAAGGAGAGTCCTCAGATATATCACTCATCAATGAATGGTGTCCCCCTGGCTTCTGTCCCGGAGACTGGACAATTCGTTCCTCCCGAAGGTGAAAATACTCTGGATTACGCCATACTCTATATTGAATGATAAAACGGTGCTGATCCCAATATGTGGGATCTATGTCATTTTCAAGTATTTGAACAATCTTCCGACTACATAGATCATAAGCTTCCAAATCGTCGGGATGGATCATGTTGCGGTAATCCATATATGTCAATGTCACGAGCTTTTCCATAGTAAACCCATAGAAAGTAGCAGCATTATTCGTATACAGCCAGACCGTATGATCTTGACTGCACCAGAGAATTACTCTACCAGGAAAAAGCGTCTCTAAATATTTGATTATTTCATTACTGGCACTACTCTTTGGATTAAGGGACACTGAGTCCATTTGTTGACTATCCTCAGCATTTTCGGTAGGGTATGTTTTCATAGGATTAATCCCGGTATTTATAGATTGATGCAAGCCATAAGCTTCTACTAATCATCGCTAAAATAAATGCTAGTTTACGAATATTAAAAGTAATTAATAATTAAGTTCAAGCCAAAAACAAAGTCAAATGGTCCTAGCAATTTTATCTAATGGCTAAGGAGTTGCAATAAAATTTATAAACTAACTCCTAATACTGTTTCAGAAATTTGTCACAGCAACAAAAGCAAAGAAGGTAAAAATAAGATACTTCATTTTAAAGACTTCGTTACTTTTTTTTAAACGATCAACAGACACCCGAGTAACTCTGGCGAAGCGACTAAGCGCTTATAATTGAAGAAAAAAGTAATGCACAATCAAGATTTCATAAGACATTTTTCGCTTAGAAGAAACTTAGGCGTATTACTAGGATGCCATTGAAAAACTACCACCCATATTTACTCTTGAGCAGGCATTTTGATACAGTTAACTCACCGGCTCTTTCCTAAGCCACACGGATAGAGCACCCAATTCAACGATGCTTATGGGCAGAGCACCATAGGATAGATTGTTTCGTGCGTATCCGACGACTGGTAGGATCCCTGCAAAGATACGCGCTTCGGATAGGCAAATCGATCAATGATCAGAAGGTTCACTGGTATTCGAGAAAAAGTTAGTCATACCGACTACGCCTTACTTTTTGTAAGCACACATCCGCTTCGGGTTGTTGAACCTGACGATAGTAAATAAATCTTTGGCCGGGTCGTTTCGGCTGCATCGGAGCTCGTTTTAGACCATTAGGCGTTAGAGATAGTAATTATTCCGGGCTCCTTGGTCGTATTGAGTCAGTTGCATTTCTCAAGCAAACTCTTCTAAACCTGGAAGAGTTTGCTTGGGCACATAATCAAGTACAAAGCGTCAAAGGCATAATATTTAGCTTTCCAAAAGTGTAGCTAGATAATCTAGAATTTCATTACTTACCGCACTAGTAGGTTTTAGCGCAACTGAGTCAATTTGTTGATTGTCCTCTATCTTTTCATACAATTCTTGATTCTATGAGACGGGCAGCAGTAACTTTTGCCAACAAAAAATTAATTAAGAGCCATCTTTAACACCTGTATACCATTTTTGGAATTTGTCTTGCGAAGTAAATTTGCCCTGTGATTTCTGACCGTATTGACACTAATAAATAATTGATCAGCAATTTCCTTACTGCTAAAACCTTCTGCAAGTAACCTGAGAACCTCGCCTTCTCTTCCTGATAGACCTGATTCTTGATTTTGCGGGGTATAACTATTGATCTTGGTATATCCTAGGGGACCAACTTTGTACCAATCAAGCTGTACGCAAGAAAAGGGGTAGTCCTCAGTAACATCACTCATCATTGCATGGTGACCTCCGGGCTTTTGCCCCGGTGACTGGTAGATGCGTTCTTCGCGTAGTTGAAAATACCCGGTTTTACGCCATACCCTTTTGTGGATAATAAACCTATATTGAGCCCAATCAGCTGGGTTTAAGTCTTGCTTCATTACTTGTCCGATTTTACGGCTACATAGAACGTAACCTTCCAGGTCATCCGGGTGAATCATATGGCGGTAGTCCTCAAATGTCTTTGTGGCAAGATCCTCTGGTGTAAGTCCATAAAAGGCAGCAGTGTTCTTTGTATATAACCAAAAACCAAGTTCCTTGCAACACCATAGAATAACCCTGCCCGGAAAAAGAGTTTCTAGATATTTCACTGCTTCGTTACTTTCAGCACTCTTCGGGTTCAATGTTACTGAATTACTCTTTTGCCTGTCATCGGCAATTTCACCAAATTTGTTTTCCATAAAATTGACCTTTCGTACTAAGTGGAGAGATGTTGAACGAAGATTTATCTTCTAATGACAATGAAAGTTATATGTGTACCTACACGTATCGGCAAATTTAACTACTTTTTGAATTATGCCTGGGAAAAGCGCCATAATTCATCTCTAATTATATCTAACTGCTAACGAGTTAGCAAAAAATGCATATATGATCGGGACCTGATTTTGTGAAGGAATTCATTAAGGCTTTTCAACTCCTTTCCATCTTGATGCTTAATAAATTATTAATTTCATGCACCTTTTATTGGATAACTGCCAGTAAATCCAATCCCATATCAGTAATACTTATTTTATTGAGCACTTATCAGAGGGAAAGGTGCTGCACTGGAAGCGATGCTTTCGCTGCAATTTCTCCGTGATCCTAGACACGTTAGAGGAGTTGTTGGAATTCATCTTCTATACCTTTTATCTTCCTTGTAGACCTCATTAATATCAGCTAAAAAACCGATCACCCAGTTGCGTTATAAGGCTCAAAATAAATTTTTTTTTGTAGATAGTTTGCGACTTAGCTCACCCAGGTAGGATCTGCATCACGTTTTTTGGGAATTAGTCTTAGGAAATAAGTTTTAAATGATTCCTGTGAACAGACCGTACTCGATTAAAGCGTCTTGAAGATAAATATATAGTGCTCATGCACTATTGAAACAAAAAACTGGAAAGCAGAATTTTGTATTCGAAAAGTATAATGAGTGTGGAAAACACAATAGTCAATTCAATTTTTATAGACTCGGTAACATTTACAAACGCTCTTCGATACTGGTGGTAAGTATAGCGAGTGGTGAAGGAATACTTTAACAGGTGGCAAGAATGTGGCGCGCATTCACAAACGATAGGGGCCTACGAGCAAGCTGGCAATGACGACTGGACTAAGACAAAGTGCTTAACTAGTCCAGCAGGCTATGGCAACTTCTATGCAGTCCTCAAACCGGCGAGGTAGTAGGTGGGGAGAAGTTTTCAAAAGCCTAATTGATAACGGGCACTTTCAAACAATACTTAGTTAACGGTTATTGCTTAACCGGTGCTTTAGCGTACCAGCGAAAAGAAAATTGAAGCGCAAATATTGTCAGGGAACTACCTCTATTAGATCAATTGGCCATGCCATTGATAATTAAACTAACCAGTGCCTGCTTGGCCTGTAAGTGTAAAGCAGGTATACTAAAAACCATTCAATGAAAAGACTCAAAATTATCTACTGGACAACGACATCTCTGCTTGCTGTGATGATGATTGCTTCCGCTTATGGGTATTTAACGCAAAAGGAGATCCAGCAAGGCTTTGTTTATCTTGGTTTCCCTGATTATTTCCGAGTAGAGCTGGCTGTTGCCAAACTATTGGGTGCCATAGTCTTAGTGGCACCACTGGGTAGAAAATGTAAAGAGTGGGCTTATGCAGGCTTTGCTATCACATTTGTTTCTGCATTTATTGCCCATACAAGTCTTGGAAGTCCCGTGCTAAAAAGTATAGGGCCTCTTATGGCACTGATGCTATTGTTGATTTCTTATTTCTCCCGGGGTATGGGGTTGAGCATTAGCTGAAATAATCATGATTGAAATAGATTTAGTTTCGAAGGCGGCTCTAAATAACGCCCAGTGGTGCGATTTTGTCTGCTCGAGCTATGGAAATACGGGTTTATGGACGAAATCCATATGGGTAAACAAGGAAGGCAACCTTCCCTTTTATCCCAATGCAGTTACACTAGTCGGCAGTGAAGGTATACTTGATCAACGTCAATGGCTCAGGGATGTAATATCAAGTTCTTTATTAGGTCAGTTTGTCGTCAAAGACAGCTTCCACACACTGGATCTCTCTGATTTTGGGTTCAACGTTTTGTTTGAGGCTAACTGGATATTTAAGCTACCTTCTGATAGGCTTGAAGTGGATCGGCATCACTGGGTCAACATCAAGGGTGAAAGAGCACTTGGATTATGGGAAATGGAATGGTCAAAATTCAACCAAGTCCCATATCGATCAAACAACCGTTTCTTTCGCGCTGAGCTATTGCTAAGACCTGAAATCCATATCTTACTTGCCTTTCAAAATGGTGAACCCGTTGGTGGCGGTATTATTAGCGCTGGAAATGGCGTTGTAGGTATTTCAAATCTTTTTTATTCGCCCGACAGAAATATACCTATCTGGAATGGCTTGTGTTACCATGCCAACCAGTTCTTTCCCGGTTTCACTAATGTTAGCTACGTTGTTGATAACGCTTTGCCATTTGCAATTGAAGTAGGTTTCAAACCCATTGGGAGCCTTCGAGTCTGGAAGAAACCGTAGTGAAATTTTAAGGCTGAGACACGGCGCTTGCCTCCAATTGCAACACCAGTGGGTGGCTCGATACCGTTACCGACTCACTTGGCCAACACACTTGACCAACAATCTCCATCAGAAGGTTAGTAATATACTGCCTTTGCAATTAAGAGCGGATCAGGCTGACCAGCAGCATCAAGATAAATTAGTGCTCAAGCACTATTGATACCAAAAGCTGGAAAGTGGAATTTTGCAACCAGAAAGAAAACAATATTAGCATGGAAAATACCATTATCAATCCAATTTTTAAAGACGTTGTCACTTTTACTAAACGCTCTTCGGATACTGGCGGAAAGTACAGTACCTGCCAGGTGAAGCTTTTTACTACTGGGAAGAATGTAGCCCACATTCACAAAAAGTACACTGAAACGTTCCAACCATTACAAGGAAATCTAGGTGTTTGGGCTGGCGGGAAAACCATCATTGTAAAGCCTGGTGAGACCTTTACGGTTCCTATCGGCGTTGAGCACTACTTTTTTAATCCTGGCAGCGAGACCATCGTATTTGATATAGTCTTGACCCCTGGTTTCGAAGGCTTTGAACATATGTTAAGGATTTTGTATGGACTGGCAAGGGATGGCCAGACAGATAAGGAAGGACTCCCAAAAAGGTTAGCGCTGACAGCGTTGGTGGCCGAGATTGGTGACACATCACTACCCGGGTTTTTTGTTCTGCTAGCCCCTTTACTACGATTTCTTGCTAAGCGGGCCCGCAAACGCGGAGAAGAGAAAAGGCTGATGGATTTGTATTGCAGCTAGACTCCTAAAATCTAAATACCCGGATCTTTTATAGCGTTCCTATTTGCATTCATACTTTGCCGATAGGATACTTGCCTCAATGCTTGGCAAGTAATACCGCAGGTATAAAATAATCTATAATTATAAAATGATAAAAATAAAAAACAACATCGCTACACTTTGCTACTTTCTACCAGGTGCTTGTTACTTGACCGTGTTTGTAGTCTGGTCATCGTATCCTCAAAGCCATTCACTGAATGGCGTTTTAGGTGGTTTGTGGATGCTGGGGCAAATTGGGATTCTAATATTGCTGCCAAATTTGTACCGGCAAAAAATTGCAGGAGGGAGCCAATGGAAAGTGTTAGGCGTGGCCATTGCTGCATGCGGGGCCATTTCCTATTCGATCAACTACATTTTTGGTCATTGGCTCGATATGAACACGCGCATGTTCCTTCCGCTAGGCGCGTTGCTTTCCGGTGCCGGTATGCTCATCACCGGCATACAGGTGATTATTGCAAAACGGTGGCATGGTATCAAAGGTAAATTCCCACTATTTGTAGGGTTATACCCCTTTGTTGTAATGTTCCCTTTGCTGATTATTACCGGGCATCCCGATCTTACAGCTATAATGGGATGGGGGATACCCTGGTTTTTACTTGGCTTAGGTATGGCAACCAACAGACCTTCGGTCGGAACACTACTGTTACATCGAAATAAGTGAAAGATTACATGCTAACATGATGCTTAAAAAATAACGTATATACATTATAGTTAGTTTAAAACATTTTCATGATGTAATAATTGCTTCGGATTACACACAAATCTTTTATTAACAATTATCCTTTATTTTTATGAAATCAATTTTTCTGCCTTTATGGGCAACAGGGCTCTTTTTAGGCTCTTTACTTCTTAGTTCTTGTGAAGACAAGCTAGCAGAAACAACCCCGGGAAAACCAACAGACATTGTCAGTTCAGACAGCACCGGAGTTTATAAAGACGGTATGTTTAACGGTACTCCCATCCGCTACAAAGTGGTTAATGGAGAGGCAGTCTGGCAGGGTGACATCGTGCTCACCCCTGAGCAGCTCGGGCAACGCACGGACCCCAACGCCCGCATCGCCGGCTCGGGTGCGAGCGATTTATTTTTACGCTGGCCAAATGGGGTCATCCCTTATGAAGTAGGAGATGGATTCGATCCGCAGACACGGAATATAATCTTTAATAGTATTACCCATTGGCAAGATAGAACCTCCATTGATTTCGTTCCCCGCACGAATCAAACTGATTATGTCCGGTTCGTCGTAGCGGATGATAACTCATCCAAAATTGGCAAAATAGGCGAGATGCAGGAGATCAAACTCGTAGCATCCGCAGGTTCAAGGGCTGTCGTTCATGAGATTGGGCATGCCGTGGGACTTTTACACGAGCATACCCGCGATGATCGGGATAAATGGATTACGGTTAAGTGGGAAAATGTAGATGAAGAAGGAAAAGAAGAGTTGAAGACATATGGCACTCGATATCCAGGGTATCCTACTTTCGGGAGAGGACCATTAGATTTTCAGTCAGTGATGATGTATGGCTCTAAAGCTTATAGCTTAAACGGTCAACCCACCATGGTCCGGAAGGATAATGGCCCGGCCTGGACGCTCGACGATCAATTATCAGAAGGAGATGTAAATACGGTGGAGCAGATGTACGCCAATCTTTACATTGTTTGGAGTAACAACCTATATTCTGCAAGTTCCAAAACAGGCAATTACGTGAATCTGGGCGTTGGCTGGAAGGGTGCGGCCAAGGGAATTGCTGAACAAGGTCGCTATATCTGGGCTGTTCATGGAGGCACCCTTTGGCGAATTGATCGCTTTACAAAAGAAAGACTAGCGATGGGTAACGAGGATTG
>NZ_JAJUXI010000004.1 GCF_021390515.1 Dyadobacter sp. CY326 | reverse complement strand
TCTCCGCCAAACTGTTCATACTGCCGCACCCAGCGGGATAACGTTGCCAGACTACGGATCTGGTATTGCAAACAGCAGTCTCTCAAAGATAACCCGTCATTGTAATAAGTCCGAACTACGTTTCGCTTAAAGTCTTCCGAATAGCTGCGGCCATACTGTGGCAACAAACCCTGAATGCCCGACTTCTGATAATGATCGATCCACTTCCTTAATAATGAATCGGTTATTGCAAATTTCGTTGCTAAACCGTTCACTGAGTTCCCTTTTAAAAATGCTTTGACAAGCATAAGCCGGAAAGCTGCACCGTGTTTTCTGTTTTTGCCCATAAAAATGCCCCCAAGAAGTGTCTAACTTTTTGGGGGCAGTGCAATCACCGCTCGCTTTCGACTCGAATGTGCTGAAATACTCAGATATATTTTTCGCGAATTTGGAATAAAACCCAAAAACCGATCACTCCGCTGATGATTGCGCCTAAAATGCTGAGTTGTATTAGGTTACTAACCAATCCGACAAGCAATGCATAATAAAGCAAGTTCCAGCCGGAACGTTTACGCGCTTTTAATGGCGAAAATGCCATCAAATACATGATCAATGTGACAATGCCGAGCGCAATGCTGAGATAGAAATTAAACCCGATGCCGACAGAAACAGCGCCAAGGCCAAGAGCAGCACCGCCAATGCCGAGCGCGGTGAGCAAACCAAAGATCCCGATGATGGATAAAACAAGAATAATGTAAGGACCGTATTGAACCAGGAATTCTTTAACTGTGTCGGAAAACGGGGGGAATTTTTGTAAAAAGATAGGTTCAAGCTCTTTTTCCAAAGGTAAGTTTGACTGCATGAAAGAGGTCGTTTAGCTGAAAATCAATTATTTATTCAATAAAAATAAAAAGTAATCCCCACAACCTTTCTAACTAGTTCGCAACCGCCACAAATGATTATTTATCGGTTTGGCTTATTATCTTACAAATACGCAACTTTTAAACTTGCCTAATCTTCCGGATAAGGCACAAAAACGAATCCGGAAAAGTCGCCGATCAATGCAAAAAGGCAACAGAATTCGTCTGCATTTTTATAGTTCTCGGTGAACATTAAAACCGATTCTTCGCCGATCAGCTTGCGGTCCACAAACTCTTGCATATAAGTGGCACGATACGAATAATTATTGGCAAGCTCTTGGGAATCAATGAGCATTGCCCCCAATTGCAGTTCGTTATTGGTTACGACAAAAATCGGGTATTCCGAAAAACCGCGTTTACGGATCTGGTAAGATGCTTCTTTGAGCTGATCCGCCACTTTTATAAAATCCTGCGATATATAACCCATCAATTTCTGATTCAACTCCGGCGAGTTTGCATCATCCATAAGGGCATTTTCATTGCTATTATTGATCATGATATTTTTAAATTAAAAACGCAATTGCAGCCTCACATTCTTGCCGCCAGCAGCAATGTCAAATCCTTGTAACGCATGTTGAAACTTCTGGCGATATGCGAATTTGTGAGCGTTCCTTTATGGCAATACACTCCTTTCATAAACCAACGATTGGCATAAATCATTTCTTCGATGCCGCCAATTGTGCCCGTTTGCAATAAAAAAGGCAGAAAAACATTGCTTAATGCCGTGCTGGCCGTGTGCGCAACACGCGAAGGAATGTTGGGCACGCAATAGTGGATCACATCATTGTATTTGAAAGTCGGATGCTTGTGCGTGGTCATGCGCGAAGTTTCAAAAGAGCCGCCCTGGTCAATGCTAACGTCAATGATGACCGAGCCGGGCTTCATCTGGGAAACCATTTCCTTGGTCACAACCAACGGACTTATTCCATTTTCAGCACGCATGGTGCCAATAACAACGTCGGCCCGGGCAATGGCTTCGGCCAGTGTGTCAGAATCGATGATGGAAGTGTAAAGGTTTTGGCCTATTGCGTATTTTAATCGTTGTAATCTATAAATGTGTTTGTCAAAAACCTTGATGTCCGCGCCTACGCTGATGGCTGCGCGCGTTGCATATTCTGCAACGGTTCCTGCTCCCAAAATTACGATTTTTGTCGGCGGAACGCCTGTTATGCCGCCCAGAATAATGCCTCGCCCACCATTGGGAGTGGATAAATATTCGGCGGCGATCAACAGCACTGTGCTTCCGGCAATTTCGCCCATTGCGCGGATAATGGGTTTTCCGCCTACTTTATCTTCAATGAGCTCATAGCCTATGCCAGTGATTTTCAGCTCATTCAGTTTTTCAAAATATTTTTTTTCAAGCGTCGGCAGGTTCATCGCCGAAATCAGCGTCGTGCCCGATTTAATGTAACGGAATTCCTCTTCAACCAATGGCTCCACTTTCAAAATCACATTGGCCTGATACACTTCCTTCGCACTTTGCACGATCCGCGCGCCGGCCTCGCTGTATTCGTGATCGGAGAGATTCCCACCTTTTCCCGCATCTTTTTCAACCCAGACTTCGTGTCCGTTGCGGACCAGAATTTTCACTGCGTCGGGTGTGAGGGCAATCCGGTTTTCCTGCAATGAAACTTCGCGTGGCAAGCCAATGTGCAATGAATTCTGATCTTTCCGGACCGCCATCAGCGACTCCTGCGGATACAATGCCGACTGCTTCGCAAGCTCTTCAAAACCGGTAATCTGAGGTTGTGCCATTGAATAGCAAAATGAATGTGAAATGATTGATTATAACCTCTTTATACCCTCTTAACTGCCAATGTTCTCATGCCTGATTCGTCTGCTTCCATGTGGACCAATAGATAATTCAATGGCCACAAGGATTCAATTTTTCCGGGCCATTCTACGAAACAGAAATATCCGGAGTCAAAATATTCTTCAACGCCCATGTCCAGCGCTTCGGTTTCATCCTTAATGCGGTAAAAATCAAAGTGATAGACCAGTTTTCCTCCGGCCTCATATTCATTAACCAGCGAAAAAGTAGGGCTTTGGACGTGCGATTTGACGCCTAACTGATTGCAAAGTGCTTTGATAAGCGTCGTTTTCCCTGCACCCATATGACCTTCAAACAGCCAGACAGGCGTGTCTTTTCCTATTTGCAAAAGCTCCGAAGAAACCCTGCCGAGTTCCTCCAATTCCTTAAAATGCATGATAGCAGACGCTCCAACCATGAAACAAAAATACACATTTTGGAAAAACTCATGACATTAATCGCCGACTGTTGTGCTGCGACTGCCATAAAAAGTCAAAAACCGGAAACCCGTTTAATGGGTGACCGGTCTTTTCAAAATTGATTTTAACCAAAACTCAAACCTTCCATTCCGGCTTCATATCTCGTCCCAACAGCGCGTTGGCTTCTGCATCTTTCTTGAATTCTTCTTTTTTAGGATTCCATTGCAATGAACGCTGCAACCGATACGCGATATTGCCAATGTTGCAAACGGAGGCCGTTCTATGCCCAACCTCAACATCGCAAATCGGCGGCTTCCTTGTCTTGATCGCATTCAAAAAATCCTTGTAATGATTGTTGCTCACATAAACTTTTGAATTTTCATCGTCAAAAACTTTGTCTTTCAGCGTTTCGGGCGTTGTTCTAAGCTCACCTCTTGCAACGAAAACTTCGCCATCCGTGCCGACGAAATGGCAATGCTGCTTGCCTTCCATGGGTCTGTGGATCACTTCGGCGCCGTTCGCATATTTGTAAATCAGGCCTTTTGTCGGCTCAGCATAAACCAGCTCAACCGGGCCGCTATTGTCCATTCCGAGTCCCCATTGCGCAATGTCAAACATGTGAGCGCCCCAGTCTGTCATGCCGCCACCGCCAAATTCAATGTAATCGCGCCATTTTGGCCAAAAGGTTGCGTCCATTGCGGGAGCCAATTCGTTATTATAAGGTCTGCTTATTGCGTTCGGGCCCATCCACAAATCCCAGTTCAGACCTTCCGGTTTGGTTTCTTCTTTCAAATCCCACGCTTTCGGCGGGCCGCCAACATTGACAAAAACCTGCTTAATCTTACCAATGGCGCCGCTTTGTACCAATTGCACAGCCTGCGTGAACTCTTTTGCCGATCGCTGCATGCTGCCGGTTTGGAAAACGCGCTTATGCTTCCGCGTGGCATCCACCATCGCGCGCCCTTCTCTTACGGTCAATGCAAGCGGCTTTTCGCAATAAATGTCCTTTCCAGCCTCCGCAGCACGGACGGCCATGGACGCATGCCAATGATCAGGCGCCGCAATCACCACAGCATCAATGTCTTTGCGTGAAAGCAACTCACGAAAATCTTCGATGCCAACAGCCGATTTATAATCCGTTTGACCGGATTTTTCGGCATACCACTTATTTACATTGGTCACAAAAGCCTCACGTTTAATGGCATACACATCCGAGGCAGCCACGATTTGCGTTTCCATTGTGTCCAGAAAGCGATTGCGCAAACCACCAGCTTGCCGGCCGCAGCCTATGAAACCTAAGGCAATTTTATCGCTCGGAGCCAGAAAGCCTTTGCCCAAAACATGCCTTGGAACGATCATAAAAGAGGATATGACAGCCCCGGCTTTCAGAAAATCCCTGCGATTCAATGTATTGATATCCATATTGTTTAGAAGTTCTGTTTTGATATTTCAAAACAAAAAAACCTTCACATTCTACTAAAAAAATTTCGTTCATTCCCGTTCGTTCGCATAGCGCCATTCGCGTCCGTTTAATCCCCCCATCCCGTTGGTTTAATCCCCATTCCCGTTGGTTTAATCCCCCCATTCCCGTTGGTTTAATCCCCCCATTCCCGTTGGTTTAAACCAACGGAAATTATTCATTGAAACATTCTCTTCATTTAGTAAAAAAACATTTTTTCACACTTATCATCATTGGATTTCCATTTGAAAACTAAATTCCTATCCGATGCCAAACAATATTTCCCGACGCGATTTCCTGATCAATAGCGCAATAGCTGCAACTGCCGTTCCGATCATTGCCGATCATGCATTTGCAAAACCAGTTTCATTACTCGCAGATGTTCCTAAAATCAATATTTTCTCAAAACACCTGCACTTTCTGAATTATACAGACATGGCGGATGCGGCGAAGGAACTTGGGTTTGATGGCATTGATCTTACGGTGCGCCCAAAAGGTCACGTTTTGCCGGAAAACGTCGAAACGGATTTACCAAAAGCCGTGGAAGCCATGAAAAAGGCAGGATTTACGCCGTTAATGTTCTGCACAGCCGTGGAAGATGCAGCCAATCCGGTTGATAAAAAGTTGCTGGAAACTGCTTCGAAGCTCGGTTTCAAATATTACCGCATGAACTGGTATAAATACAATGAGCAGCAAAGCATTCCGCAGCTTTTGGACGGATACAAGGATAAAATGGCGGGATTAAGCCAGTTAAACAACACACTCGGCCTGACGGGTTGCTATCAAAATCACGCGGGACGGCTGGTGGGCGCGAGCATGTTTGAGATCTGGCAAATCCTGCAAAAGGCAGATCCCAAGAGCATGGGAGCGCAATATGACATTCGGCACGCAACATTGGAAGGCGGACTTTCGTGGCAAACGGGCTTCAATCTGATTCGGCCGAGCATTAAAACGATTGTTTTAAAGGATTTTATCTGGGAAAAAACCAATGGCAAATGGGCGCCGAAAAGTGTTCCGCTGGGTGAAGGCATGGTGGATTTCAAAACCTATTTTAAATTATTGAAAGACAATAACGTCGACGTTCCAATCTGTCTGCATCTGGAATATCCGTTGGGCGGAGCCGATCAGGGAGCAGATAAAATTACGGTGGACAAAAAAGTCGTTTTTGATGCAATGAGGCGAGATTTGCAACGCGCAAAAGAACTTTGGCAGGAAGCATGAGCATCAACCGCAGCTTGTCACTATGAAACGTCTGATCCTGTTTTCGTTGATTTTTCTGGCGGTTACCGGCTTCGTGCTCGCTCCTTTTTTTAATGATAAGGACTGGCCTGAATACAATGGTGACGGTGAAAGGAGTCATTACACGACGCTCAATCAGATCAATAAAGAGAATGTTGTGCAATTGAAAGTCGCCTGGACTTATGCGTCGGGCGGGGCTGATACATTGCGCAACCGCAGCCAGATGCAATGTAACCCGATTGTCATTGACGGTGTTCTTTATGGTGTTGCTGCATCCATTCAGGCGTTTGCCATTGATGCGGCGACGGGCAAGGGAATCTGGAAAAGCGACCTGCCCGACGTCTCGGGAACATTGAGCCGGGGCGTGACTTATTGGGCCAATGGTGATGATAAACGCATTTTTTTCGGTACTGCAAATTGGCTTTACGCGTTAAATGCACAAACCGGAAAACTGATCGCGTCTTTCGGCGACAAAGGTAAAATTGATTTGAAAGCAGGCATTGACCGGCCTGGCGCTGACGACTTTATCTCTTCCAACACACCGAATACGATTTACAAAAATCTCATTATTGTCGGGGGAAGGGTTTCCGAGAATGAAACTGCGCTTTTAGGCGATGTGCGGGCATATGATACGGTCACGGGGAGGCTGGTTTGGACATTTCATACGATCCCTGAAAAAGGAGCATTTGGCTCCGAAACCTGGCTCGCGCAACCTGCAAGACAAAAGTTTGGTGGTGCCAACGCGTGGGCAGGAATGGCCATTGACAGGAAACGCGGCATTGTTTACATCCCGACGGGTTCAGCGGCATTTGATTTTTGGGGCGGAAACAGGCCTGGCGACAATCTTTTTGCGAATTGCCTCATCGCACTGGATGCTGCAACTGGCAAACGGTTATGGCATTTCCAGCTCGTGCATCACGACATTTGGGACCGCGATCCGCCAGCTCCGCCCAATTTGGTAACGCTCAACATTGATGGAAAGCAAATTGACGCCGTTGTTCAGATTACCAAGCAAGGTTACATTTTTGTTTTCGATCGCGTCACGGGCAAACCATTGTTTCCGATCAAAGAAACGGCTTTTCGGATGGATGCGATGGAGGGTGAAAAGCCTTCGAAAACGCAGCCGATCCCAACATTGCCGCTTCCTTTTACACGGCAAACCTTTCTCGCAAATGACTTCAATTCTTTCGTTTCGGACCGCGATTCGCTTGAAGGCGTGCTTAAAAAAGCGAGAACGGGAAGCGCTTACATTCCGATCACGAATGATATGACTGTTTTTTATCCGGGAACGGACGGCGGTGCGCAATGGGGTGGTGCTGCGACTGATAACGAAGGCATTATGTATATTCCTGCCAAAGAAATTCCGGTTTATACGACACTGAAAAGGAAGGAAGTGTTGCATGATAAGGCTGTAAACGGCAGC
Source organism: Dyadobacter sp. CY326 (assembly GCF_021390515.1). Taxonomy (GTDB): domain Bacteria; phylum Bacteroidota; class Bacteroidia; order Cytophagales; family Spirosomataceae; genus Dyadobacter. The sequence goes on along the minus strand of NZ_JAJUXI010000004.1, from coordinate 539,564 downwards.
AAACTTTACCAATTAAATTGCGCTGCCTGTCATGGCGCTGACAAAACCGGTAATCATGATGGTTCATATCCGTCGCTTGCAAATGTTGAAAAACGCCTTAGCTCCGAGCAGATTCATGGCATTTTGCAAAAAGGAAAAGGAATGATGCCTTCGTTTTCGCACATTTCAGAAGCTGAGAAAAATGTGATTATTGATTTTTTGTTGAACAAAAACGCTGATAAAAAGATCATCAGCACGAATAACGGAACAGCGCCCTATCACAACACGGGATACAATCGCTGGTATGACAAAAATGGTTATCCCGTCAGTCAGCCGCCATGGGGAACGCTTACTGCGGTTGATTTAAACACTGGCCAACGCCGCTGGCAAGTTCCGCTGGGCGAATACAAAGCGCTCACTGAAAAGGGAATTCCTCCAACCGGAACTGACAATTATGGCGGTCCGCTCGTCACAGCAAGCGGCCTCATTTTCATCGCCGCCAGCCGCGACGAAAAGATCAGGGCGTTTGACAAAGCAACCGGAAAAATTCTCTGGACAGCTGATTTGCCCGCGGCGGGTTACGCCTCAGCCAGCGCCTATTCAGTGAAGGGCAAGCAATTCATCGTCATAGCCTGCGGCGGCGGCAAGCTGAATACAAAGTCTGGCGATAAATATGTGGCGTTCGCGCTGCCTTAAAAGCGCCTTGCCCGTTCCGCATCAAAAGTTACCTTTGTTATTATCGTCTAAAAATAAAATTATGGCTTCTAGAATTCTCAATGTCGGATTAATTGGTTTCGGTTTGTCCGGGCGTTATTTTCATTCTCCGTTCCTAAGCACAAACGCGGGTTTTAAGATCAAGACGGTTGTTGAAAGAAGTAAAAACGAAGCGCAGGAATTCGATCCTAATATTGGCAATGCGCGGTCGGTCGAGGAGCTTTTGAGTGATGAATCCATTGACCTTGTTTTTATATGCACACCGAATGAAACCCATTTCCCTTATGCAATGGACGCTTTGGAAAACGGCAAACATGTTGTCATTGAGAAGCCTTTTGCGGCAACAGAAGAAGAAGCGCGCCAGCTCGTTGCGGTGGCAACAGAGAAGGGATTGATCCTGACCGCTTATCAAAACCGGCGCTGGGATTCGGATTTTTTAACCATTAAAAAACTGATTGCTGAGGACAAACTGGGCGATATTGTAGAATATGAATGTCGCTATGACCGTTTCAGACCGGTTGTTCCCACGGAATCGTGGAAGGAGAAGAGCGTTCCGGTTGGCGGCAATCTTTATAATCTCGGACCACATTTGATCGATCAGGCGTTGGTGCTTTTCGGAGAACCGGAAACGGTGACGGCTGAGATCCGCTCGGTGCGGCCGAACAGCGAAATTGACGATTATTTTGATGTGCGGCTTGGTTATGCGGATAAGCTGGTGATCGTAAAATCGAGTCTCATGGTTTATGAAAATTTTCTCCGTTACAATCTCCACGGGACCAAAGGCTCTTTTATAAAAGGCGGACTCGATCCGCAGGAGGAAACATTGCGCAAGAATATTTTGCCCACTGAAAAACCCTGGGGCGTGGAGCCGGAAAATCGTTGGGGAAAACTTTCCAGCGAGGATTTTACAGGAATTATTGAAAGCGAAGCGGGTGATTATGCGCCGTTTTACCAGAATGTATACGATGCGATTGTGAACGGCGCCGAACTGGCAGTGAAGCCCGAAGAAATCATCCGCACAACACGCGTGATCGACCTGGCATTCCAAAGCAGCCGTGAGAAGAAAGTAATGCCGTTTTGAAAAAAAACTGACTTGAAAAAGCAAAAGCCAGTCACGATTGTGACTGGCTTTTTGATGAGAAGGTCCGTGAGAATTATTTAACAACCGCTGTAACCAGACGTTTTGTTTCAGTTTGGATCACGAATGGTTTTGAAGAGATCTCGTTGCCGTTGTTCACGATGAAGCTGTAATTGCCATCTGCAAGGTTCGACAAGTCGAAGATTTTAGCGTAATTCTCAGATTTTGGAAGTGAAGTGCTGTAAACGATGTCTCCGTTGAAATCTTTGATAACCAATGAAGATCTTTCTTTAACGTTATCAAGCGTCAATTTGAATTTCAATTCGCTTTGTGAAACCAATTCAATTGATGCGTTATTTTCTTTTGCTTTGTCTGCGGCGATAGAAAGGTTTGCAGCTGATACTCCCACCAAAACTGCAATTGTCAAAATAGTCTTTTTCATTTTTGTGATGTTAATGTCTTGTTTGAGTTTACTTTTGTACTTTTCAGATATTATACTAAATCTACTATTTCAAATCTTTGTCGAACATTCGCTGCTTTTATTTTGCGTTGTTTGATGATGTAAATTTAGGCAACATTATGTTTAGAAAGCAACAGCCAAGTATTCAGCGAGTTAAAGTTCTTTTTGTTGTTATCTAATAATATTAGAATAGTTATATGTTTATAACAAAAGTACAACAAGTAGTTTGAAATTTGACACGGTAAAATACAATGTCATCTATCCTATCTGTTGTATTATTCTAATAATAACCATTCATAAAGATCTGTGCATTCCAGACAGGAAAATCTTCATTGATTTAAAGTATTTTCGTTGCTGGCGCGTCTATCCTGATACTACAAACTTTCAACCTTCACTTTGTCGCAGAAAAGGCCAAATATCATTCAGACTGTCGCGTCGTATAGCAAGCAGCTCATGGGCTTCATCCGCCAGCGGGTTAATACGGACGAGGATGCGGAGGATATTTTGCAGGATGTCTGGTTTCAACTGAGCAGTGTGCCTGAGATTGAGGCAATTGAACAGATCGGGAGCTGGCTTTATCGCGTGGCGCGTAACCGGATCATTGATAAATATCGCAAGCAAAAACCGGATTCACTGGAAGATTACGGGTATGAAGATGAAGAAGGTGAATTTTATTTTAAAGACATTTTGCTCGCGGATGACGGCACGCCCGAGACCGTTTATATGAAGGAGTTATTTTGGGAACAGCTTGGCATTGCTTTGCAGGAACTTCCTGAAAATCAGCGTCAGGTTTTCATCTGGAATGAATTGGAAAATCAAACATTCCAGGAAATAGCAGATCGGACGGGCGAAAACATTAAAACACTGATTTCCAGAAAGCGATATGCGGTTCAGCACCTGCGGCGAAGACTGGAAAACGTGTATCAGGAATTTGTAAATTACTAAATTTGTCCATCATGAATCAGCAACATACATATAAGAAGCGTTTTTGGATGTTTCCGATTTTCGGATTGGCGGCAGCGTTATTGCTGGGCGCTTTTGTACGTTGGTTATGGAACGCCATTTTACCGGATTTGCTCAACGTCAATGTCATATCTTACTGGCAGGCCGTAGGGCTCATTGTTTTGTGCAGGATATTGTTTGGAAACTTCGGAGGCGGTCCGGGTCGCTGGAACCGGCCCGATTTTGGCGGAAAATTTTCCGGAAATAATGGCCCCGGATTCGGCGGTCCGTGGCGAAATAAATGGATGGAGATGACCGATGAGGACCGGAAGAAGTTTCGGCAGGAAATGCGCAGGCGCTGCGGAAAGCCGCCAGAAGATGAATAACACCACTGCAACCCGGCTCGCAAAGCCGGGTTTTTTATTTTTCAAGAATTCTTAAAGTAATTTTTTGCGTCGCCCGTCTGCGATTATGTACACCAAATGGTGCATATCACGAACGTAAATTTAAAGCCATGTTTAGTCAAATTCTTAAAACAGTCGCCGGCGGAATCCTTGGAGGGGTTGTCCTATTCCTCATTCCGTTCCTGCTTTTCAAAGTGCTCTTCTTCTTCCTTTTTATCGGATTCATCTTCCGATTATTCGGCGGGAGAGGTTACGGATACAGAAGATGGAGACATTACGATCCCTCTTACTTTGACCGCTACGAAGTTCAACATCCTTACGAAGGAAAAGAAGGGTTGAGAGATCCATTTTATCAAAATTCAAAAAACATATAAGCCATGAAAAGAAAAACCAGATTCCTGCTCGGCGTTAGCATTGCGCTGATCACAGCAGCCAGCCTGCACCTGACGGTCGGGCACAGGTTTCACCATCGCGCATTCGGTCATTATGGACACGGACATTGCGGCAGCCATTGGGAACGACCAGAAAAATTAAATTTTAACAATTAAATCAAAAACAAAATGTGCGGAAATAGATTTGGACAGCGTGGTTACGGCATGCGTCATGAATATTCGGGAAGACAGTTTGGCGGAAGCCATAATTACAGGGTTCCTGTAAACATCATTAAAAATGATAACGATTATGAACTCATGGTTTTCGCTCCTGACCGGGCGAAGGATGATTTCAAGGTGCGCATTAAAGGCCATGAGTTAGTTATCTCTTATGTGGCTGACAATGAGAAGGATGAAAGTAAAAACTGGATCAGGCATGAGTTCAGCAAGGCGTCTTTCGAGAGGACATTTGTGATTGATGAAACAGTGGATGCAGAAAATGTTCGCGCAGAGTATATCAACGGAATCCTGCATTTGAACCTGCCGATTATTCCGGGATCTGAAAAGCCTGCGCAGGAAATCAGGGTTATTTAACCCAATTAAGTTACTGAAAAAGAAAGCCTTGGCATGTGTATGCCAAGGCTTTTCTGATTACCAACGCTTAACAAATTATTGGCTACACTAACCAACTATCCTACTTATAGGCAGGATCTTGAACCAGGGTTGCGGTCCCGGCCTTGTAAGAACGGTCAATCGCCTCCTGCGGGATCGGGAAATATTCGTTTTTACCTTTCGTAAATACGGAGCCCTTCTTATAAACCCGCTTTGTAGATTCCACGGTCACATATTTGTTCAATGTTTCAGCGGCAATGCCCCATCTTTGCAGATCGAAGAAACGGTGGCCTTCCATAGCAAATTCAAGTCGAGATTCAAATCTTACAGCTTTGCGCGCGGTTGCGGCGTCCGCCCAGGGCTGGTCGTAAGTTTTGATCACGTAATTAGCGGCGGGCTCGTTCAAGACGGTGTAATCATCGCGTGACTTGGTTCCCTGCACTGCTTTTTTGACAAAACCGGCCGGATTCGCTGCCCGGGTTCTGATCTGGTTTACCAGTTTTCTGGCGTTTTCGAGGTTACCAAGTTCCACTTCCACCTCTGCCAGCCAAAGCAATATCATCCCGTAGCGCATAATCCGATAATTGTTGCTCGACAAATTACCCCAACCATTTACACCAAATCCTGCTTTCTCGGAAATGTGTTTTTTGGGTGAATAAGGCCCAGCATAAGTTTGGTCACGAATGAAGTCGCTTCCGTGGATTTTGAAATCTTTAAACAAAATTCCCCTACGGCCAACCGTCTGGTCCAAACGCGGATCCAATGGACCCGTGTAAGGCTCAAACGGATCGGTGTATTTCAATCCCTGATCGTTTTTGACATCCGAATCATTGAATGTGTCCAATAATGGAAGGCCGGTTGTGGTTGTTTTAAATGCATTGACAAGATTTTGCGAAGGCTGGTAAAATCCGCAGCAGCCCCATGGATCAATGTAAGGGTGCGCCAGACCAACGCCCGCATCCGCCGCATCGCCAGAAGCACTTGATACTGAATATTGTATCTCAAAAATCGACTCCTTGTTATTTCTTGTTGCGATTAAAAAGTTATCCTCAAATTTGGGCGCAAGCGTAAACTTCCCGGAAGCAATGATCTGCTCAAAAATCGGCTTCGCTTTTTGCAAAACGGCTGTATTGGCAGCACCAGTCGTCACATTCCAGCCCTGATACATGTAAACCTTGCCAAGAAATGCGAGCGCAGCCCATTTGGTAGGACGGCCAACTTGCGACTGCACTTCCGGCAAACCTTCCGAAGCAGCCTTAAAATCGGCTTCAATCATTGGCCAGACATCCTTATCATTTGGAATTTTAGTGCTTTCCAGATCGTCCAGTTTATAGATCGTTTCATCAATGTAAGGAATCGTTTTCCACATTTTCTTGGCTTCAAAATGAAAAAGTCCACGCAAGAACCTGGCCTCTGCAATGATCTGGTTTCTTCTCGCCTCGCCCACTTCCGGAACTTCGGCCAGCGTGTTGATCACATCATTTGTCCGCGCAATGCCTTTATAAAGCCCGCGCCATTTGTTTTTAATGTGGTTATTGGTTGGCTGGAAATCATATTTTTCAATAAATGATTGCTCTGGCTGGTCACCGGCGTCCGTTCCTTTATACGAATCATCGGAAGCCAGTCCGCCAAAAACCCAGCTCTGAATGTCGTTGTTCCACGAATCCTGACCGTCCAGGCCCTGTCCGTCGATCATTGCATATGCTCCCACAAGCAAACCTTCCACGCCACTTGGCGTTTTCAATGCCGTTGGGCTATATTGTCCTTGCGGATCTTTTGACAAAAATGAATCCTTACAGGCCGTTACGATTCCAATCGCAAGACCAATGGAAAGCATGTATTTTAAAAGTCTCGTCTTCATATATTCAGTATTTTAAATCAGTTTGAAGGAGCCGGGTTTAGAAAGAGAAGTTCAGGCCGACCAGGAATGTACGGGACACTGGCATGTAACCGCCGTCGAAGCCAAGTGTGTTGTCGGATCCCGTCTGGATTTCGGGGTTAAGACCTGTGTACTTGGTGATTGTCAGCATGTTTTGGCCCTGAATGTAAACTTGCGCATTGCTAAACCCGATCTTTGAAGAAGCGACTTTTGGCAAAGTGTAAGTCAGCTGCACATTTTTGAGGCGGAAATAAGTGCCTTTTTCAACGAGATAGCTCGATGGCCGGCTGCTGATCTGGTCGTCTGCGTCCATAATGGGCACAGTGCCTTCCTTATGATCGGGCTGCCATGCGTCGTAAAGTGCGCGTTTTGCGCGGTTGCCCTGAAATGTGTTGAAATCGGTGAAATAGCGCAGATAATTGAAAATCTCGTTGCCCACAACGCCATTTCCAAAAACGGTCAGGTCAAAAGCTTTGTAACCCAGATTCAGGTTGACGCCGTAAACAAAATCCGGGTGCGGATTCCCGATCACTGTGCGATCTTCATCCGTGATTTTGCCGTCGTTATTAATGTCAGCCATTTTGAACTTGCCAGCCTTGTTGTATTTCTCATAAGGCGCCCAGGCTTTTGCTTCTTCATCGGATTGGAAAATTCCCAAAACTTTATAACCATAATAAGACGACAATGGCAAACCCGCTTGTGTAAGCGTAACGGCCGGCACCCGCGATCCCGCACCAAAAAACTTGGTGTTATCACTCTCATCAAGCTTGTCAACCGTGTTTCTGTACATTGAATAGTTTGCCGACAAGCCGTAACGGAAATCGCCTTTCATTAATGTGTTGCGATATCCGATCCCCAGATCAATGCCTTTGTTGGTCATTGCACCCACATTGAATGATGGCGCATTGGCATCACCGGCTGTAAATGTGATGGGCGTCGAGAAAAGCATATCCGCCGTTTTTCTGTTCCAAAAGTCGATCTCAAATGTTAAGGCATCGTTCAGGAATGTTGCGTCCAGGCCCAGGTTATTGGAAGTCGTCGTTTCCCATTTCGCATTCGGGTTCCCGAATGACGATGCATCATAACCAATGGTCGGCTGGCTTGGCGATCCGTCGATGGGATAACCCGCGTGGAAAATATCTGCACGATAAGTTGTAAATGCGTTGTAGTCACCAATTTTTTGGTTTCCGGTTTTGCCCCATCCATATCGGATTTTCAAGTCATTAATGAATCCGAATTCTTTCATAAAGCTTTCTTCCGACAACCGCCATCCTGCGCTAAATGCAGGGAACAAAGCGCTTCGGGACGCTGCCTGGAAGCGGGAGGAGGCGTCATTCCGTAAAATGAATTGGAGCAAATATTTATCGGCATATGCATAGTTAACCTTTCCAAATTGCGAGTAAAGGCTGTAATCCCGGTTTACACCGCCAAAGTTAGTTGCCTTGGTCGCATCGCCCAGGTTCAGATAATTGATGATTGAAGGGATTTCAAATGCATATCCGGAACGTGCTGCGCCAAACTCTTCGGCAAATTCCCGAATCGCTTCAACGCCGACATATGCGTCGACTTTATGATTTGTCCCGAAGTTGCGCGAGTAACTCAGCGTGTTGGTCCACACCCATTGGTAAGAATAATAGTCGGTTGAGGTGGATCCGTTGTTAAAACTTCCTTCCACATATTCCGGGTTGGCCCGTCCAATGTAACGGCCCCGCTGGCTTACACCGTCGATGCCCAGGCTGGTTTTAATGGTGAGGTTAGGGATTATGTCAAATTCGCCATACACGTTTCCAAATGCCCTGAGGCGGTAAGTTGTGTTGTCTTTTTCACGGAATAATGTGGCGTAGGGATTGGAGTTATTTCCAAGGTTTGCTCCTCTCGAACCCGCGAAGTTTCCTGCAATGTCATAAACCGGAAGCAACGGATGGTGCTTGTAACTTCCCGAAACAGCGTTTTGCTCCTGGTTATTCCCAAATCCGCCTTTTCTGTTATCGAACGAAACGGCAAGGTTTTCGCCCACACGCAGTTTTTTTCCCAAAGCAGAAAATTCCGTATTCGCGCGGATTGTGTAACGATCATAACCAATGAATTTCACAACCCCATCCTGACTAAAATAACCCACAGAAAGTGCATAACGACTGTTTTCCGTTCCACCCGATGCCGAAATCTGATAATTTTGAATGGGCGCCGTCCTTGTCAATTCCTCCCACCAGTTGGTGTCTGACGCTTTTGTGATGGCATAAATGTTACCCGGAACGAGCGAATATTTAGCAGGATCAACGTCCGGCGTGCCTTCTTTTCCTTTGCTCGGAAAAACATAGTCAGGAATCGTTATTTCACCATTTGGACCAAAAGTATACTGACCGTGTGAAGGCGTTTTTCCAGCATATTTATCGGCCAGATAAAGATATTTTCCCAATTCCTCCGCATTCAATGCTTCCGCATCTTTGTAGGTTTTTTGCGTTCCGTAATATGCGTTGAATGAAATGATTGGCTTGCCAATCTTTCCGCGTTTTGTTGTAATAATCACGACCCCGTTGGCAGCTCGGGAACCATAAATTGAAGCCGATGACGCATCTTTCAGGATTTGAATGGTCTCAATGTCGTTCGGATTCAGGTTGCCCTGGTTTTCAGTGGGCACGCCGTCAATGATAAATAACGGATCGTTGTTGCCAATCGTACCGAAGCCCCGTATACGCACGGTTGCATTTCCGCCGGGCGTGGCATCGTTGACAATGTTAAGACCCGAAGCGCGGCCCTGCAATTGCTGTGCAAATGTCGTTGCCGGCACAGATTGCAGATCTTTTGCATTAACTGTCGTTACCGAACCGGTGATATCGCGCTTGGATTGCGAGCCATATCCGGTTACAATGACTTCTTCTAATGCACTTACATCGCTCAGCAATGTGACATCAATCACCGACCTGTTGCCGATTACGACCTCTTTGGCTGTGTAACCGATGAATGAAATGACGATTGACTGGGCATTTGAAGGAACTTTGATGGAATAGTTTCCATCTGCGTCTGTGGTGACGCCCACTGATGTCGAACCTTTTAAGGTCACCGAGGCGCCGGGCAAGCTTGTGCCTGATTGTTCGTCCGAGACTTTCCCTGAAATTGTCAATTCTTGGGAAAATACATTTTGACAAACGAGAAACAGAAGCACACTGAAAAACAGCCTACTTCCGAGGAGAAGGTAATTTTGTTTCATCACATCTAGCTAGGTTAATATTAGTATTGCGATCAAAACTATCATTTTCCATCAGGAAAAAATCTAATATCAATGCATTATATCAAAATAAATATTTAATTGTATTATATCAATATTGTACACTCTGGAATGATTGTATTTTTTTCATTTTAACGCGCTAATTTCTTCAATGTCAAAAATGAATTTTTAAGTAAAATTTGCAAGTGTCAATATTACAAGTAACACATTATCAGCTTTTTAAAGTAACATACTGGTGACAAAAACTGATTTTAGCGAACATTTAAGATTGTGTTTTATGCAGAAACGGTCAGTTTTGAGGAAAATCGATTTGTAAAAGAATAGTTACATAATTACTTAAATTAGTAATAACTGTAAATGTGACAATTTTAGGCGTTATTGGAAATGTTATAAAAAAAACCCGGACTAAAATTAGCCCAGGCTTTTTGCAACATTATTATTTGATCGGTTTTACTTGATCACACGCTTCGCGCCTTTGGAATCTATGGCCACCGCTCCTTCGGCGTTAGTTGGCAAAAACAGCATGTGCGATGATTGCGACAGGAACGAAGAGCCATAACCAGGTTCTTCGCGCCGGGTTTTGCCGCCTTTCAACTTAACCAAAACAGTGGTTTCCGTGGGCATTAACGGGTATTTTTTCACCTCGAAGCGGCTCAAATGAAAGCGTACGGAATCCTTGTTTTGTGAAGTTGCGGTGATCCATTTATCGCCGCTTGACGAAAGCTTGATGAGTCCTTTTGCATTGCCCATGGCTGCATATCCGCTCTTCGCAAGACTCGTTGGCTTGAAAGTCCCTTTGCCATTACCCAATAAAACGAGCCCGTAAAGCGCGTCATAACGGCCGACTGAGACCTCTGAACCATAATCATTTCCAGAAAGCAAGACATCCATGTTCCCGTCCTGGTTAAAATCATCTGCGACCATTCCAAATATGGGTGCCACTTGCGCTTGAATGGGCAATTCATGCACGGCGAATTTTCCTTTTCCCAGATTTTCAATATAGCTGCTTTTCATCCAGGTCGCGGTTACGTGCAGGGCATCTTTCAATTCTTCGGGTTTTAAAATTTCCGGCAAGCTTACTTGCGCAAACTTATTGTATTCCTGAAAACGCTGCCTCACCTGAATGATTTGCTTGCCCATATCGTCGCGCGTGTTGTATGGAAATTCCTTATAAGTCTTGTCATCCGCCCTATAATAAACGGTCGGAATGGCATCGAAATAGCCATCATTGTTGAAATCCTTTGCATACATGCTCACGGGCCTGGCCTCAGATGCGCGTGCAAGTGAATTGAGACCAAGGTTTCCGGCCACGTAATCCATATCACCGTCATTGTCAAAGTCGCCCGCAGTCAAGCTTCCCCACCATCCTTTTTTATCTTCCAGACCGGAAATCGCTTTTTTGAGCTTACCGTTTTCATTTTTGAAAAAAGTGAGTGGCATCCATTCTCCCGCAACGAGCAAATCCACCCAGCCGTCATTATCATAATCGGTCCATAATGCATCGCAAACCAGGCCGATATTTTGCAGTTCTGGTGCGATTATCTTTGTTACATCTGAGAATTTGGCAACATTTTGCTGAGAATCATTCCGCAGCACGAAGCTGGAAACGGATTTGGGATATGCACCGGATTCAACGCGGCCACCAATGAAGAGATCCAGGTCGCCATCTTTATCATAATCCACAGCTTTAATGCACGAGCCATTGACCAAAAACTGCGGCAGGGCGGCTGCATCGAGCGCAAATTTCCCTCTGCCATCATTCAAATAAAGCATTGTTTTTAAGCCCTGTGATCCCGACCGGATTTCATAACTGCCGCTCACAATGCACAGGTCCAGATCCTTGTCGTTATCAGCATCAAACAACAGCACGCCCATATCTTCGGTTTCCTTTGTGATTCCTTCCACGCCGGGAAGCAAGTCTGAAACCTTGAATTTCCCGTTGGCTTGTTGCATCAAGAAACGCCCTTTGTAACTTACTGCGCCGCCAATGAAAATGTCATCCAGGCCATCGCCATTTACGTCCCCGGCCGCCATCGCAGGCCCGAATTGGGATAATTTATGTGGCAAAAGCTTTTGAACATTGAAATCAATAATGTCCGTTTCCTGATGCCGGTAAGGCGGGTTGATGGAAGCGGTGATGTCCGTGAAAAGCGGAGCAGTCGTCTCGCTGTTTTCGCCGGAGTCAATCGGATCAGTCGCATTGGTTTCCGAGAAAGTGAGCACCTGATTTGCTTTGATATTACTCAAAACCTGCGTTTTACCGCCTGGCCAGGTGACTTTAATGTGGTCGATCTTTGTGCTTTTACCTAAACCAAAATGAACAAACGGCTCTACGGTTGACAAATAGCCTCGATAAGGTGAGTTTTCAGCAATTTGCTGCATGGTGTCGGCATAAGTAATCTCTGCAACCGCTCCTATTCCGGCCTTGTTGTAACGGTTCCCCTTGAACGCAACGCGCAAATAATTGCTTTCCTGCGGTTTGATCTGAATGCTGTTGTTGCGATAAACAAAGGCAGAATCGTTGATATTATTCACGACGAAGTCGAGGTCACCGTCATTGTCAAGATCTGCATAGGCGGCGCCGTTGGAGAAACTTGCTGCTTCGAGGCCCCATTGTTCGCTAACATCTTCGAACGCGAGGTTACCCTTATTTCTAAATGCAAAATTGGCAATCTTCACCGTTGGAATGTATTCCAGCATGGCCATTGGCTCCACCAGGCTCGACACTTCATTCCGATAGGCGATGAAATCGAGGTCTGTTATGTCTTTTGGAAAACCATTGGTAATGATCATATCCCGCATGCCGTCGTTATCAAAATCGGTGACCATTGGCGTCCAGCTCCAATCCGTTTCAGCAATGCCGCTAAGCAGCCCTATCTCACTGAAAACCGGACTTTTGCTTTTTCCTTCTGGAGATCCAAGATTCAGCTGCAATGTGTTTCTTGCAACCTGATATTGATAGCCAAACAGTTCGTTGTTTTGATAAGTCACGTAACTATTGGCGGGAGTCATCATTTTTTTTCGGCGGTTGGTTGCTGGCATCATATCCACCGCAATCACATCCACTAATCCGTCATTGTTAATGTCTGCAACATCATTTCCCATTGCAGAATGTGAAGTGTGTTTAAATGTCGTTGGCGCCTTATCGGTAAAGGTTCCGTTTCCATTGTTGATGTAAAGCAGGTCGTTGGTCAGGTAATCATTGGTGACGTAAATGTCTTTCCAGCCATCCTGATTGATGTCCGTGACATTGACGCCAAGCCCGTAACCTTCTATTAATATGCCGGCTTCTTTGGAAATATTGGTAAAAACAGGATGTTTTAAATCCGCGTTCCAGTCATTTCTATAAAGTCGATCGGTCCTTTTCGAAGAGCCGTCGACGATTTTTTGGTGATATTTATTGGGAAAATTATTGTCGTCCATTTCATTGACAACCAGGAAAAGGTCCAGATCGCCATCATTGTCATAATCGAAAAACGCGGCATTCGTTGTGTGTGTCGTGTCTGCGATGCCATATTCCTTTCCCATTTCCTTGAACACCGGCACTTTATTTTTGTCCAATCCTTGATTTACATAAAGCAGGTTTTCACGCTCGCGAGCCACATCACGGACGGATGAACACACGTAAATGTCCAGTAAGTTGTCGCTGTTTATATCAATAAGCGCCACGCCTGTCGACCATTTGTTTTTGGCCTCAACGCCTGCTTTCTGGGTGACATCTTCGAATTTGAAGTCACCTTTGTTGAGATATAATTTATTATCGACAGAATTCCCGGTGAAGTAGACATCTGGTAAACTGTCATTGTTGAAATCGCCCAATGCCACACCTCCGCCATTGTACACATATTCAAACGACAGAATGTTCATCGTGTCATTTTCGTCAATGCGGTTGGAGAATTGAATGCCTGTTTCGTCGCTGTCCAGTTGGGTAAATGTTTTCAGCTCTTTTTTGCAGGATGCAAACAGCAATACAGCAAACAGTGCCGCCAGGATGTGTTTTGAGGGTAAAATAAAATTCATTGGATCATTCAGAATTGGACTTCTCGAAATTAAGAAAAGGAGATGGTAAACTAATACCACCTCCTTTTAAATTACAAACACTAAATTGTATTAATAACCGGGGTTTTGAACAAGCACATCTTTACCAAGCAAATCTATCTGCTCCTGCGGCACTGGCAAGAACTCGTTTTTCTTAGGTGTAAATTTGGTTCCACCTAATGCTCCGCTTAATTTTTTACCCTCATAAGTAAGGTAAGCATTCAAGACAGATTCAGCGATTTCCCAACGCACAAGGTCAAAGAAACGGTGGCCTTCACCTGACAATTCAAGCTTTCTTTCGAAACGAACGGCAGTGCGGGCAGCATCTTTGCTTGCAAACGGAGTTTTGTAAGTTGTGATCACGTAGTTGGCTGCATTTGCACCATTCGCGCGTTTTACAAAGCTTTCCGGATTGGCAGCACGAGCACGTACAAGGTTTACGTAGTCTCTCGCTTTTTCCAATGTTCCCACTTCAATTTCAGCTTCCGCTGCCATTAAAAGCACGTCGGCGTAACGAATGATGTTCACGTTGATCGCTGTGTAACCTGGTGTCCATGAGCTGTTATCCTGCAACGAACCAATGTCCGATTTGTAATAAGCGTATTTTTTAGGCGTATAAGGACCTGCATTCGGCTGGTTACGAATCCAGTCGTTACCTGGGTGATCGATCCAGTCAAGGAACGGAAGTCCGCGACGACCGATTGAATGGTCAAGACGTGGATCAACAGGGCCTGCGTCTGGTGTAAACGGATCGGATGATTTAAGACCCATATCTGTTTTCAACTCCTTGCCCGCTGTGTTGTAAGAACCATCCAACAAAGGAAGTCCTGTTGCATCTGTACGGAAAGAGTTACCCAATTCGAAGCTTGGCTGGAAGAAACTGCAGCAGTTACCCGGACCATTAGGACCTGTGTTATAAGGCCAGTTAAGGTCAAATTCCGGGTTTGCATTGTTTACACTTCCCGTGTTAGCAGCAGCCTGGATCGCAAAAACCGATTCAGAATTGTTGTCATTGGAAGCCTTGAAAGCATCCTGGAACTTAGGAACCAGCGCATATTTTTTACCATTGGTGGTTTTACCATTCGCAATGATCAGATCATAAAGTGCTTTCGCTTCTGCAAACTTTTTCTGATACATGTAGATTTTGGCAAGATAAGCAGCAGCAGCCCATTTGTTCGCTCTACCAGCGGCACCTTGCGTTTCCGGCAGGTTTTCATAAGCGTACTTCATGTCCGCTTCGATCAATGGCCAAATGTCCACAGTGTTAGGAACTGCTTCAATGCCTGTTCCGTAGTCCTTGGTTTCGTCTACAAAAGGAACATTATTGAATCCTCTTTTCAATTCGAAATAGTAATGACCTCGCAGGAAGCGGGCTTCTCCACCGATTCTCTTCTTGTCATCCTCAGTAACGTCAGGTTGCGCGATGCCGATTAGTTTAATCACCAAGTTTGCACGTGCAACGCCTTCATAGTTACCTTTCCATTTGTCCAGGATTACGCCTTGTGTGGTCTGATACTCAAAACGTTGGATTGGGTTGATATCACTAAAATCACCTGGATCCGTTCCTTTGTTGGCATCACCACCGCGGATACTTCCCCACACCCAGTTACTAGCGCTGGCCATACGGTTGGCACGCCCGTTAAGCTGGCCGTACACTGATACAAGCACACCTTCAATTCCTTTTTTGGTGGAAAGCTGTGCTTCATCAAGCTGCCCGGTTGCAGGAATTTCGAGGAAGTTTTCTTTGCAGGAGTATCCGATCAGCATCATTGCAACTAGCAGTGCTAACCCTCCTTTTGATACTATTTTGTTCATTTTATTCATTTTTTTTATCAAAATCTGTCTAAACCGATGTTGTGAATTAAGCGCTTTGAATTTTCGATTTTAGAAACCCAAGTTGATACCGATAGTGTAGCTTCTTGTGATCGGGTAGTTACCTACGTCGATACCAAAGTTTGTATCTGCATTTCCACCAACACCAGGATCAAGACCTTTGTATTTGGTTACAGTAAACAAGTTATTGGTTGAAGCGAATACACGCAGTTTAGACATCCGGATCTTGTTCAAAAGATTGCCTGGCAATGTGTAACCCAAAGTGATGTTTTGCATACGGAAGAATGATCCGTCCTCCACATAGAATGAGTTTGACTGCGTGTTTGTGCTGAAATTGGAAGTGCTTTCGAAGATCGGGGTGTCCGTATCTGTGTTGGTTGGCAACCAAGAATTCTTAACGCGATCACTAACCGCAGCACCAGTAAATGATGGATAGAAATCTGTAAACCATTTAGAAAGGTTGAAGATTTTGTTTCCAATGGATGTGTACATGTAAGTTTCAACATCAAATCCTTTGTAAGTGAATTTCAGGTTGATTCCACCTGTAAACTTCGGAACAGGGCTTCCAAGATAAGTTCTGTCGTCTGCATTGATTACACCGTCGTTGTTGATGTCCTCGTAACGGAAACGGCCTGGGCCTTTACCATCTTGTGCAGGTGCAGCGTCCACTTCTGCTTTGTCTTTGAAAAGACCAGCAACTTTATATCCGTAGAACGAAGAGATTGCATAACCGATCTGGTTTCTGATTGGCTTGATGCCACGGAAATCAGGGTTAACAGTCAAATAGTTGATTCCAGGAGCGAGCGATTCAATGTTGTTTTTAAGAATACCAGCAGTGAAGTTTACTTCATAACCCAGGTCGTTTGTAATCCGGCCACGGTTGATGATCTGCAAGTCAATTCCTTTGTTGGACATTTTACCTACGTTCACCGAAGGAGCAGCAGCATCGTATCCGGCAGTTGCAGTGATCGGCACCTGGAACAAAAGATCCTTGGTGTCTTTTTGCCAAAGGTCAATGATGATATCCAGTTTACCTTTCAGGAATGTTCCGTCAATACCAATGTTTTTGGTGATACTGGTTTCCCATTTAGCGCTTTTGTTACCAATACGTGTACGATAGTAACCTTCCACCGCGCTTGAATTGGTTCCATTGATGTCATAGGATGATTGTCCAAGACTTGCACCATATAAGCTATACTGGTTGTTAGGGTCTACGTTATTTGAGTTACCCATTAAACCGTAACCACCTCTAAGTTTAAGCTCTGTAATGAACGGAACGCTTTTCATGAAGTTTTCTGACGAAATTCTCCATGCTGCAGAGAATGCCGGGAAAACACCATAACGGTTGTTAGCTCCAAAGCGGGATGCACCATCGCGACGAACAACACCTGTAAGAATGTAGCGGTCGTTGAATGTGTAGTTGGCACGCGCAAACAAAGAGTAGAAGTTAACACCTTTGAAATAATCACTTCCTACTTGTTTCGAGCTTACATTATTCATGTTAATGTAATTGATGTCCGTAGAGAATGGGTTCAAACCAGATGAAAACTGATTTTTTCCGATGCCTGTGTTCAATGCTTCCTGACCAATGATTACGTCCAGATTGTGAAGTCCGAATTGTTTCTTAAAGTTGGCTGTGTTTGTCAATGTCCAGCTGAAACGGTGTCCTGAGCCTTCATTGTAACCAAATGCAGAGTTGTTTTCAGAGTTTTCATATTGTAAACGGCTGAAACCTCTGTTGGCATAATTGGAATATTGCGCACCAATGCTTGAGCGCAAAGTCAAACCTGGAACCACATCGAGTTCAATGTAGAAGTTACCAAATCCGTTCCCTCCAAAACCAGCATTGTCTTTCAGACCATCTCTGCTTGCAACCGGGTTACGTGGGTTGTTGAAACCTTTCGCCGCAGTTCCTGCATATCCGCCGAATTCGTCATAAACCGGAATGATTGAAGGCATACGGAATGCAGAAAGAATGTCATTTTCATCCGCAGCTACACCTTGTCCGCCATTTCCACCACCCTGGCCTAGCACCTGTAAATAAGTGAACTGTGCATTTTGACCGATTCTCAGGTTTTTCAGCACGTCGAATTCAGTGTTCACACGGAAGGCATAACGTTTGAAACCATTGTTCAGCATAATCCCTTTTTGATCCTGAATGCTGAAACCTGCATAGAAACGGTTGTTATCACCGCCTCCCGAAAAGCCCAAAGAATGTCTCTGCAACGGCGCATTACGCGTAATGGCGTCATACCAGTCAGTTCCTTGCTTGTTGGCTTTCACCACCTGATAAATAGATCCGCGCGTCGGGTCCACATTGTATTTCAACTTTTCAGCTGCCAGGTCCAAAGAACCGATAACACCCGTTTTTCCACCAACGTTAATGTAGTCAGGCAGAACCGGTTTGTCACCCGAGCCATATTGTCCTTGCGCAATGTTGGTAAACTTTGGCAGCGAGTCACCCTGGAATGCATCATTTCTGATTGCCTGCCAAGTCCAGTCAGCCTGTTCCTGAGGCGTCAACATTGTCTGTCCTTTTCCAGGCGTTGTCACCCCGAAAAGTCCATCATATGTTACGCTCAATTTCTTCGCTTTCTTGGTTCCTTTTTTAGTTGTGTAAACAATTACACCGTTAGCAGCCCGCGCTCCATATATAGAAGCAGCAGCAGCATCTTTCAAAACGGTTGTTGTTTCAATGTCGTCTGGATTAAGGAAGTCTGTTGATCCGGTTGGCACCCCATCCACTACATATAATGGTTCGTTACCGCCGAATGCACCAAAACCCCTTACACGAATCTGGCTTGATGTCCCAGGCTGACCGTTTGTAATAACTGTCACACCCGCTACACGTCCTTGTAATTGCTGTTCAACGTTACCGGATGGCGTTGCAGTCAAATCTTTTGATTTAACCGTTGAAACCGCACCCGTTGTTTCCCTGCGACTGTCAATGGTGTAACCCGTTACAATCACCTCCTCTAGCGCCGATACATCATCATCCATCTGAATGTTGATTACCGACTGGTTGCCCACTGCAACCTCTTTTGTTTTGTAACCTACAAAACTGATCACCAAAGTGGTGGCATTTCCTACATTGATGGAAAATTCTCCATCTCCGTTTGTGTTTGTTCCCGTTTGGGTTCCTTTTAAGACAACCGTGGCCCCTGGAATGCCTGTGCCGGCAAGGTCCGTGATCTTTCCTGTTACCTTACGTTCTTGTGCAAATGCAACAATTGCTGCGAAACTTAGCATGAAGGAGAAAAAGATACTCCTGCCGGAGTTCTTGTAGATTCTTTTCATAATTCTCGGTTAGGTTAATAATTATTAAGCAGCCAAATCTATCATTATTTACACAAATAATAGTCCGTTTTCGGTTAATATTTTCATGTAATGAAATAATAGTATTATAAAAAGATAAAATAATGTCATAGATATCCCGATTTCGGGTGCTTTATTAGAGCATAAGCCCTTATTTTGCCTCAACAAAATATTGTACAATCTTAGTATCCTACAATTTGTCACCATATTTACACTTAAATAATCAGCTTGTTTTGAAATCGAAGTCAATCCTTTTTCTCCTCCTGGTGGCAATCAGCACTTGGGTAGGTTCATGCAAACAGACGGCCCGGACCGAAGCAGTTTTGGCCGGAAAGGCACTTGCTGCCAAGCATTGCAGCGGCTGTCACCTCCTGCCCGATCCGACCCTTCTTGACAAAGCAACCTGGAAGAATGGTGTGCTGCCTGCAATGGCCGAACAACTCGGAATTGAAGTGTTGGAGGGCAACATTTATCTGCATCAAAAACAGTCGGCGATATCTTCTACAGATTGGAACAGGCTCGTTGCTTATTACGAAACGCTCGCTCCAGAAATGCTCGACGACTCCGAGAAAAACGCTCCTGTGGATGACTGGGCATTGTTTTCAATAAAGAAACCGAAAGCTGACAGCCTGATAATCAGCAGCACATTGCTTGTTGGCATTGATTCAGCGAAAAGCAGCATTTATACCAGCGACCTCGAAGATCCCGGAATTTACCGGTTCGACAATTTGAATCATAAACAGCTTGTCACCAGGCTTCCCTCGTCCGCGATTGACATTTGTTTTCCTTCTGCAAAACAACCGCAAACGATTATTACATGCATGGGCGGCATGCGCGCATTGGATGTTACGAAGGGGCAAATTTTTACATTAACTAACGATAGCAACGCCAAACCGAAGGTTATTTCAGACGACCTGACCCGCCCGATCAAAACCCAGCCCATTGACTTCAACAAAGATGGCTTAATGGATTATCTGGTCTGTGCATTCGGGCATAATCTTGGCGGATTGTATATTTTGAAACAAACGAATAATCATATTTTCGAGAAAGTGGCAATCCGTGAAGTACCGGGGGCAACGGATAGCATTATACGCGACTTTAATAGTGATGGCTGGCCCGACGTGATGACGCTATTTGCTCATGGTGATGAGGGAATTTGGCTGTTTTTGAATAACAAAATGGGTGGTTTTGCTACAAAAAACGTGCTTCGCTTCCCTTCCGTCTACGGATCGAGCAGTTTTCAATTTGCGGATGTGACCAATGACGGTAGGCCTGATATTGTTTACACAGCCGGTGACAACAGCGATTTTTCACGGATATTAAAGCCTTACCATGGCCTCTACATTTTCGAGGGCAAAGGGAATTTTGAGTTTGGACAAAAATATTTTTATCCGATTCATGGTTGCATGAAAGCGTTAGCGGCTGACTTTGACAAAGACGGTGATGTAGATATCGCTACAATTGCATTCTTTGCTGATTTCGAAAAGCGACCGAAGGAAACTTTCCTATATTTTGAGCAGGCGAAAAGTGCCGAACAAAGCAAGTTGGGCTTTAAGCCGCACGCCGTTCCTATTTACAAGGATGGCCGCTGGATTTGCATGAATGTTCAGGATTACGATGGTGACGGAGATCCAGATATTGTTTTAGGAAATTATTCCAAGGGCTTTTTGAACCAGGAAAACCTGAAACCTACGTGGGATGTGCACATGCCGTTTGTGCTGCTCGAAAATAAAACTATTCCTGGAAAGCCGCTGTAAATCAATCGTCTCGCTTCCAGTCTGCCGGCAAAAGCGATGAAAACCGATCGTTGCCCAAGTCGCCTGCAATTTCAAAGCCCATTGGGATGGAAACCCAGCCTGATGGCGTAATGACCATGTAACCTTGCGGAAGCGTGATCTGCGTGTAAGCATAAGGCATATCCGAATAAGGAGAGCGCCCTTTTTTCTTCATGAAAAACACTTCCAGCTGTGTCCCGGAAACCACAAGTCGCTCTGTTATGAGCTCGCCCGGTCGCACGAGGCGCATTCCGCGCACGGGCTCAATGCGGTTATGCACATGATTAGCGATCGTATTGTAACCATTCGGCGCTCGCACAGTGTTGAACCTCCGCATGGAATCGGGAATGGCCTGATACACTTTGAAACCCTGCTCCTGCAAGCTGTCAGCAACCATACTTGCGAGCAAATGCTTCACGGAGCCCTGATAAGCGATTTTTTGATTCGCGCGCCACTGCTTTTTCTGCAAACTGTCTTTTGGCACCAGCAGCTCAAACCGCGTGCTGCCTCCATAATAAACCTTCCCGTTGAAATAATCGAAATCATCGAGATCCTGGTGAATGCGGTAACCCAACGCGAGGTTCTCAATAATCAAAGGCTTGGTTGTCTGCGCGGTCAAATGCTTGTCATCATCTTCCGAAATTTTCAAAACCTGCGGATTCAGGATTTTACATTGCTTGCTAAATCGGCTGTTTCCAAGGAGCTCGCGCGTGATGATTTTCAAATATTTTTCGCGTTTCTTATTTTTCTTGGCATATACAGTTACGCCTTCCAGCTCCATTCCCTCGCGCAATTTGAAAAGGACATTCTTGGTTCCCGGCTGCTCGAAGCGCAATGTTTGCTTCACCGTTTCATAACCCAAAAACGAAACCGCCATTTCCAGGTTACCAATCGACAAATTACTTAACCGATAATTTCCATTTTCGTCTGCATTGGTTCCAATGGACGAATTATTGATAAAAACATTCGCAAAAGGAAGCGGCTTGCCCGTTTTTTCGTCGGTCACCTTCCCTACGAGCGTGACGCCACCGCCCTGCTGCGCAAAAACCTGATTAGAGCAAAGGAAAACGACAGCAATCAGCCATAAATAACCGATCTTCTTCGGACTAATTGAATTAATATTCAGATGCATTGGCAAACGCTTCGCTTTTTATTCCAAATATAAAGGCCCGAGTCGAAGGAGCGGCCTGTTTGGAAGAAAAAAAGCGGGGCTGTTGAGAAAAGTAGCACGTTTACCGGGCGAATTGTTTACATTGTATTACTTATTTCGAAAGGCTAAACATCTGAACATTATGCTGTTACCTTACAATTTAGAAATTAGTCTGCAGCGCTGCGCGGCACTGTGCAAATCTGCGGCACTTTTTTCGGCGCTGTGTCTATCAACCGCTTTTGTAACTCCATTTGAAACGAAGTTGACTAAACCGGAACCTGCTGTTGCGAAGACAATGGGACCACTGGTTGGAATGCCACTCATTAACAAACGGTTTGCTGCAAAAGGCATTTTGATTCGTAATGATACGCTTTACTGGTCCGTAACATCGCTCATGACTATTAATGACCTTGGCGTTATGAGGAAAAAAATAGGTGAGTTCGGGGGTGACTTCCTGGTTGGAAACTTTGAACGGGATCCATTAAATAAATACATCACCGCCATAACAATTCACGTAAAAACAAAGTCCGGCTCGACCGGTCTAGGATCAGTAGAAGGCAAAAACGCCCTGCCAATCAAACATTACTCTGGATATCTGATCAAAAACGGACTTGCAATTGGATTACTTTCAGTTCCTGAACCACTTAATCAAACCATTAATGCTGATTATCAGGAGGCTATGTCGTTTTATAAACAAAACGAACTGACTTATTTGAGCAACGCAACCTCGAAACCCAATGTTGAGCAAAGCGATATCTTTTTTTCTAGCGATATCACGTTTTCCAGGGAGTTGTTAGAAGGACGCACTTCCGCCGTAATTCTGGAAATGAGCGGTGTCGGCAAATCAAGTCATAACACGTTTTTGATCACAGACTTATACCGAAATTCAGACCTTTACCTTAATACAAAAAAGGTTAATGTTGACGAACTGAATGCACTTCCGTTTGATAAGTTTGTAAAAGTGCAAATTAAGAAAGATAAATTCGATCGAAAGTTTGTGATCGTGTTTTCTAAATAAAAAAGGGACTGTTCAGTCAGAACAGCCCCTGCATTTGGTTTTGAAAAATAACGATTATATCAATCCAAGCTCCACGCCGATTGCTGTCACTTTGTCTTTCAAGCTTGCGTAAACGCTGTCGAAATCTTCGTTTTTCTCCAAAGCGGCGCGAACGCCTACATAGAATTTGATCTTCGGCTCGGTTCCTGATGGACGGCAGGTAAACTTCGTTCCGTCTTCGGTGAAGAATTGCAACACATTGGAAGGTTCAATGCCCATCTCGCCCGATGGAATCGAATGTGATGTTCCATTTATGAAATCAACCGTGCTTAATGCTTTGTAATCGTCCATTCTGATTACAGCCGATCCGGCCAGCGCTTTCGGCGGGTTGGCACGGAAATCAGCCATCATTTGCTGAATGTCATCGGCACCCGATTTTCCTTTTTTGGTCAATGAAATTAAGCCTTCATAATAGAAGCCGAATTGCTTGTAAATCTCCATCAACATGTCGAAAAGGCTCAAACCTTTGTCTTTTGCATAAGCCGTAAGCTCAGCGATCATCGCACAAGAAGCGATCGCGTCTTTATCACGAACGGCGTCCCCGATCAAATAACCGTAACTCTCTTCGCCGCCGCCGATGAATTGCTCAATGCCTTCTTTTTCACGGATCACCTGCGCAATGTATTTGAAACCAGTCAGCGTGTTATAACATTTCACATCGTAAGCCGCCGCCATTTTATCAATTAAGTCGGTCGTCACAATGGTTTTGCAGACAAACTGGGTTCCGGTCAACTTTCCTGCATCTTTCCATGCATTAAGCAGATAATAAATCAGCACACTGGCAGTTTGATTGCCATTCAGAAGCTGAATCTCTCCATGGTGATTTTTCACTGCAATGCCCACGCGGTCAGCATCCGGATCAGTTCCTAAAACAAGATCAGCATCAATTTGTCTGGCTTTTTCAACCGCTTTCGACATTGCTTCGGTTTCCTCAGGATTTGGATAAATCACCGTTGGAAACTGCCCGTTTCCTCTTGGCTCAGCTTGTTCTTCGATAACGGTTACCGCCTCAAAGCCCATTTTTGCCAAAAGCGCAGGAACCAATGTTACACCTGTTCCGTGCAGGGGCGTGTAAACTATTTTCAACCCTTTTTGCCTTTCCAATGCACCTTTTGAAATGGAAAGTGACAAAATGTGATCCATGTATTTTTCATCAACGTCCGCTCCGATCTTGAAGATCTTGGAAGCGTCGCCATCAAATTTCACATCATCGATGGACGTGATCGCATTCACCTCTTTGATAATGTTGGTGTCGTGCGGCGCCACAACCTGAGAACCATCGTCCCAATAAGCTTTGTAACCGTTATATTCCTTCGGATTGTGCGATGCAGTTACGACAACACCGCTTTTGCAACCCAACAAACGGATCGCAAATGAAAGCTCTGGCGTAGGGCGAAGTGCTTCAAAAAGATAAACTGTAATGCCGTTCGAGGAAAAAATGTCAGCAATGATCTTCGCAAATTCGTCCGACTTAATGCGGCTGTCATAAGCAATGGCCACCTTAATTTCTTCATTTGGAAATGCCTGATTCAGGTAATTTGCCAAACCTTGTGTCGCCGTGCCCACCGTGTAGCGGTTCATGCGATTGGAACCAATGCCAATCAGGCCCCTAAGCCCACCCGTTCCGAATTCCAAATCCTTATAGAACGCATCCGTCAGTTCAATATCGTTTCCTTCATCGATTAATTGTTGGATGGATTGTTTGGTATCGATATCGTAATCACCTGTGAGCCAGCTGCTCACTTTGGTCATTACACTTGGTTCCAATTTTGCAGTCATAATTTGATGGAATGGATAAATTGAGAAATATTCGTTGTGTTGAGTTACTTACTGACTTCCAGTTTGCTGACTTCCAGCGCTTCTTTTTCAGGTTGCTTCAATGTTTCTTTTGCTGTTTTATGGATCAATTCGGCAACCAATCCAGTCCAACCGGTTTGATGGCTGGCACCACAGCCACGGCCATTATCGCCATGAAAATATTCGTAAAACAGCACGTGCTCATTGAAATGCGGATCTTTCTGCATTTTCTGATCGTGCCCGTAAACGGCCCTGTTTCCTTCCGTATCACGCTTGAAAATATCGATTAAGCGACACGCAATGGCCACTGCGGCTTCCTTAATGGTCACCAAATTGCCCGAGTTCGTGGGATATTCAATCATGAAATCTTCACCGTAATAAGCGTGAAATTTCATTAACGAGTCAAAAATCAGATAATTTAATGGAAACCAGATCGGGCCGCGCCAGTTTGAATTTCCACCCATGATATCTGTAAGTGCCTCAGCTGGCGTGTAATCCACCTGCAACACTTCGCCATTGATATAAAACTTGTAAGGATTCTCTTCGTGATATTTTGACAAAGCACGCACACCATAATCTGAAAGGAATTCGCTCTCGTCAAGCATTCGTTTCATGATCATTTTCATCCGGTGACCACGCAGGATGGAAAGCAGCCTGTTCTCCCCTTTTCCGGATTCGAACCACCGCGAAATCAATCTAGCCAAGTCTGGTCTGTTGGCCAAAACCCACTCCACACGCCGCTTGAAAACAGGCATTTTATCCAGATTCTGCGGATCAAGAATTTCTACCGCAAACAATGGGATCAACCCTACGATTGACCTCACTTTCAGCAATATACTTTGTCCGTTTGGAATGTGAATGACGTCGTAATAAAACTGATCTTCTTCATCCCAAAGGCTGATGGAAGAATTTTTGCCGCCAATGGATTCCATGGCGCCCGCAATGTGCAGAAAGTGTTCAAAAAACTTTGACGCCATATCCTGGTAAACCGGATGCACAAGCGCGATTTCAACCGAAATCCGCAACATATTCAATGTGTACATGGCCATCCAGCCGGTGGCGTCCGCTTGCTGCAATTTTCCGCCAAAGGGCATCGGCGTCGACCGGTCGAAAACACCAATGTTGTCCAATCCGAGGAAACCCCCGCTAAATATATTATTGCCCGTATCGTCCTTCTGATTGACCCACCAGGTGAAGTTCAGCAGTAATTTATGGAAGATTTTTTCAAGAAATTCAATGTCCCCAACACCGTTATTCTGCTCACGGTCAATCTCGTACACTTTCCAGGTGGCCCATCCGTGAACGGGCGGGTTCACGTCCGAGAAATTCCATTCGTAAGCCGGAATCTGCCCATTCGGGTGCATATAATATTCACGAAGCAGGATTTCCAGTTGTCTTTTGGCAAAATCGGCGTCGACCCGCGCCAGTGGAACACAGTGAAATGCCAAATCCCATGCCGCAAACCATGGATATTCCCATTTATCAGGCATTGAAATGATGTTGGCTGCATATAAATGCTTCCAGCCTGAATTTCGGCCCCATTTCCTTCCCTGATTTGGCCCCGGCTGCGCAGGATCACCTTTCAGCCATTCATATACATTATAATAATAAAATTGCTTGCTCCAAAGCATTCCTGCATAAGCCTGGCGCTGAATGGAGCGAAGATCTGGATCGGCCACATCGCGCTGCAAATCGTCATAAAAGTCGTCTGCTTCTCGAATCCTTTTGGCAAAAAGATCTTCAAAACCACCAAATGGCTCTGATATTGAGTGATTTACAAATCTTAATCTGAATGTTGCGCTTTCGCCCGCCTTGATTGTTCTTGTAAATCGCGCAGAAGCTTTGGTTCCAATGCTGTTTGGATTGACCGTATTTGTCTTTTTATTGCTTACAATGTAATCATTGATGCCATCCTTCGGATAAGCCGTGTTATTCGCAGTTCCATAAAGCTTCTTGAAGTTGGTCTCATTTTCACAAAACAGCAATTCGTCGGCTCCATCCAGATAAAGATTGTATTTGCCATGTTTCCGGTGCGTAACCTCTATCAAACGGTTTGAAATGCCGTTCATGATCGGCTTGTAATTGAACGCCTCATATCCCCACGACCAGGTGTTTCGGAACATGATTGTTGGCAAAACGGTGATTGGAGCATCTTTCGGACCGCGGTTGTAAACGGTCACTTTCATCATGATGTCCTCTTCGTCGGCTTTCGCGTGTTCAATGAAAATGTCAAAATATTCATCATTCTCAAACACACCGGTGTCCATGATCTCATACTCCGGATCTTCCTTGCCGCGGCGTCCATTTTCCAGACGGATCTTTTCGTAAGGAAATGCCTCTTGCGGATATTTGTAGAGCATTTTGGTGTACGAATGCGTCGGTGTGCTATCCAGATAATAGTACATTTCCTTCACATCCTCACCGTGATTCGACTCCCGGTTTGTCAACCCGAAGATCCGTTCTTTCAGTATTTTATCCTTATGATTCCAAAAACCGAAGGAAAGGCAAATGTGCTGCTTATTATCCGAAAACCCGCCGATGCCGTCCTCACCCCAGCGATAAGCTTTGGAAAGGGCCATTTCGTGCGTGATGTAATTCCAGGCATCGCCATTTCCACTATAATCTTCCCGAACCGTTCCCCACTGGCGTTCAGACAAATAAGGCCCCCATTTCTTCCAACCCTGGTTTTCCTTTTGCAGACTTAATCTTACTTTTTCCGGGCCGTGTGCCATTAATTTGATATTTTTCGATAGGAATGAAAATCAGTGTAAATCTAACACATTTTGGAAATGAACAGCACACTATGACTAAGCTTCCACAGCTTCCAGTGCATTATATACGCTGATCCCAAAATTCACTTTTCCGGCATAAAACGCAGTCGTTGCTGCCGCTCTCTCCGAAGTTTCCGTTAGCAATGGATGCCGCTCTGCCGAAAGCAATGCTTCCACATCTGCAACATATTCCTTGAACATCAGCGGGTTGGTCAATTTATAGAATTTCCCATCTGATGCATGTAAAATTGGAACTGGCGTGACTTCACCTGCTGCATTTAATCGGCCATAACTGAGTCGCGCTGCCGCATAATCCTCGTCATTTGACTCGAATACAATTAGTTCGGCTGGTTTAATTTTGTTTTTGCTTGCACTAATGCTTTCATCCAGACTGTCCAACAAGTTTCTAAGCTGCCACGTATTTTTTCCCGAACGGATTCTTTCCCTGATCGACTGACGCACCAGATAAGTCAGCGCCTGGGTTACATTCAGCCCGATTTCAGCCATTTGTTTGAAAATGAATGATGTAGGCGACATTCCGGGAATGGTGTTCGGATCGTGCAGGACGATAATGCCTTCTGGCGTAAGAAACCCGTCAATTCTGACGCAGACATTGATTCCCAATTGTTCAAAAACCGCTGCAATCACCTGCTGGATTTCCTGGTTTTTTTCAAGACTTGCGTCAACAGGAATGCGTTTGCGGCTCGCGCCCGGCTTATATTTTGCATTAAAATCAAAAACCTGAACGAGCTTAATTACTTCACTTGGCGGCAGCGCCAATGGTCTTCCATCATCAAACTGGATGCAACCGCACGAAAATTCCTGACCATTGACAAACTCCTCAATTAACACCTGATCCTCACTGTTCGAGCTGCTCAGGAATGTGTGCTCATTTCCATTCGAGAAATAAGCATCCAATGTTTCAATCAATTTTGCAGGATGATAAATCGTTTGCCCGGCCATAACAACCGGAAAACCGATCCCCTCATCTAAATTGGCAACTTTCTGTGCCCAGCCTCGCTTCTCCGAGGCACCCAGCGCATTCCACGTCACAGCGTCAAGCCCAACCTGAAAAAAGCATTGATTAACAGCCGAAACAAACTCATCCAATGAATCATCTTTCACAATCGCAACGCCGATGGACGAGCCTTGATGCGGCGCTTTGATAACCAATGGGAGGCCAAGATGTTTTTTAAGAACCTGAAACAGAATAGGATATTCCTCAGGGATCCATTGATCATAGCGCAGGGTCCAGCTTTTTTTCTGCTGTCCGTTGATCAATGCGATCATTTCATTTTGCAAGATTTTATCAATTCCAACCGCAGAACCCATTAAACCCGGACCGCTGTAAGGAATTTTAAACCATTCCAACAAACCCTGAATCGCACCGTCTTCGCAGTCCGGACCGTGCATGGCCAGAAACACAAAATCAAAATGCGACTTGAATTGATCTGGCGCTAAAAGTGTTCCGATTTCAGCAGGAATGGGTTCATCTGCCAGTTCGGGATAAGATTCAATGTAGACTTTGAAACTGTCTTGCTTGTCATTTTTTGACGGATAGAATTCCCTGATATCAGTGGAATACATCAATTCTTTTTCAAGCAAAATAAAGCGCCCGAAACTATCCACAAAGACCGGAATTGGCTCAAAAAGTGTTTTATCCAAATATTCAAAAGCAGTTTTTCCACCGGCAAATGAAATCTCCCGCTCGCGGGACGGTCCTCCGAAAAATATTCCGATACGCATATCTTACTGGCCTGATAAATCGATTTAATCTCGTCCGCAATATAGTGTTCTAATTGGGACGAATCAATTTCCGCACAAAATGCCATTGAATTTTTAACAAAAAAGCAGCTCTCCGTTTGGAAAAGCTGCTTTGCTTTATGCTGATATAGAAATCGCCTTTGTCAGGCCAGTTCAGGAACATTTACTGAAACTACTTTGCTTACATATGGGACCGCTTTGCGAATGGATTCTTCCAGCCCTGCGCGGAACGTCATTGCACTCATCGGGCAGCTTTGGCAAGAACCCTGCAATTCCAATTTCACGATCAGATCGTCAGTCAACTCCACAAATCTTACATCACCACCATCTGCATGCAAGTAAGGTCGTACCGTATCGAGTGCCTGCTCGATGAGTTCTATTGTTTTTTCTTTTGAATCCATTGTTAAAAAATCTATTTGCTAAGATGCAAGAATATATTCAAAAAATCAAATCATTGCCGCCGCCAGACTAAACCTGAATTTCCACGGGCTGCGTTTTATCCTTCGATGCATTCCGGATGGCGACTTGTTGCGCCAGCGACTCTGCTGCATCACGGAAAGCATCGTTCACGATCGGATTCACATCCATAACAGCCGGACGCCCTTCGTCGCCGGCCTCTCTAATGCCTTGTATTAAAGGAATTTGACCCAATAAAGGAACATTAAATTTATCAGCGAGCAACTGCCCTCCGCCTTTACCAAAAATGTAATATTGATGATCAGGAAGCTCTTCTGGCGTGAACCATGCCATGTTTTCAATCACACCCAAAATAGGAACGTTAATTTGCGGCTGTTTGAACATTTGCAAACCCTTAATTGCATCGGCCAGGGCCACTTTTTGCGGTGTTGTTACGATCACGGCGCCGGTTACAGGCACGGTCTGCACTAATGTAAGGTGTATGTCGCTGGTGCCGGGAGGAAGGTCAATTAACAGATAATCCAGATCACCCCAGTCTGTGTCTGCAAAAAACTGTTTCAATGCCTGACTGGCCATTGGGCCACGCCAAACCACGGCGCTGTCTGCGGGAGTAAGGAAGCCAATCGAAATCATTTTGATCCCATATTGGCGGATTGGGTTGATGTAATTTTTGCCGTCTTTTGGTGTAATGGTCGGCTGCATATTTTCCGCACCAAACATGAGCGGAATCGAGGGTCCCGAAATATCCGCATCAATTATGCCGACTTTCGCACCAGATCGGTGCAGCGCCATCGCAAGATTTGCAGTGACTGTGGACTTGCCCACGCCACCCTTTCCGGATGAAACTGCAATGACGTTTTTGACTCCCGGAATCAACGGTCCAACCTGCCGTATCGATGTCACATTCGCCGTAAGCTTAATAATTACTTCAACTTCCGGACTCAAATGCGTGTGGACCGCAGCCTCGCAATTCCTGCGGATCAACTCTTTTAACGGACAAGCTGGCGTGGTCAAAACAACCGTAAACTTGACCTGATTCACACCGACTTCAATGTCCTGGATCATGCCGAGCGTTACCAGATCTTTTTTCAAATCCGGCTCTTCGACAGTGCTGAGCGCCTGTAAAACTTTCTCTTTATTGATTGTAAACTCTCCCATTATGCTGGTTGGTGACTTGCCGAGCAGCTTTTCGGCGCAGTCCCTAAAACTTGATTATCTGAAATTTTGAATCTGATTATGCAACACAGATTGCCTCCAATGAGTTTATCCGGCTTCTGAAAATTCGAGTAATTTGTCTTCCACTTCCTTGATTTCGACAGATACATCGACTTGTGATGCAAGCGCGTGAAGTTTGGCATGCAGTGATTTGAGCAACTTTCGCTGGCTTTCCGTGGCGCCATGCTGCGGCCTGTGCGCTATCATTTGACGAATGGATTCCCATTCTTTCATGAAATTCAATGCATCAATATGCATGTAAGCTTTGGAAAATGCATTGAAAATGTAGTCCTCCGCAGTCTTATTAGGGTGGATCAGGTCTTCTTCATAAAACCGATAATCACGCAGCTCATCCATCATAATTTCGTACGATGGGAAATATTCAACCTGCTTGTATTTTTCCGAAAGTCGGTGGCAAACCAGCCGCAATGTTGACTTGCTCACGTTGTTCAACGGCAGCGTATCCCGCGTGTGGCGCACCGGGCTGACCGTCATAATAATCCGCAGATTACGCTTAACGGACTGTAACTTTTGAATCAGCTGGTCATAAGCAATCATAATCTGATCGGGATGCAGCAACTCTTTCACGAAGTTGTCCGCCGGCACCTTATGGCAATTACCGATAATTTGATTGGTGTTTTTATGTCTGAATGCAAATGCTGTCCCGAATGTAATGACCAAAATATCCGTTTCCCGTAGAAAGGCTTGTGCTTCCTGTAATCGAACCGTTAGCTGGTTTTGCAGCGCCGCTTGGTCATTGCCAAACAATGAAGAATGGAAGTCGTGATGCAGCCAAATGTTGTCCGCGTTTTGAAAATATAGCGCCTGATGCGGTTGTTTGCCATCCAATGATGCATCGAGGATCTTCGCAATTGCTAGCGGATTAAACACGGTCCCAAACACATTGTTCAGCACCTGGAATTTGTGCGCAGCAAGCTGGCTCCCAAGCACAT
The DNA here is from genome assembly GCF_021390515.1 of Dyadobacter sp. CY326. Classification (GTDB taxonomy): domain Bacteria; phylum Bacteroidota; class Bacteroidia; order Cytophagales; family Spirosomataceae; genus Dyadobacter. The sequence continues at coordinate 507,814 of NZ_JAJUXI010000004.1, read as the reverse complement.
CTGCAAAGCAAGAGCCGATCGTAAATATTTTGGAATGCTGATTTATTTTCCAATCAGAAGGCGGGATTGTAACCTCTGTAGTGAGTTTGATTTGCTTCATTAATTCAATAAAATGGAAGGTGTAAAATTAGGAGGATTTGTCCGGATTTAGGCAATGGATGCTTTTTCATAAATCTGCAAAAAACTGTATGTTTGGGAATAGAATCACACACTATATTTTCTAGTCATGCATATACAACCTTACCCATTCGCAGTCGCATCCAGTGAAATTCGATATGAATTTTTAAGTATCAGTCCAGCAAAAAAAGTATCAAAAGTGGTTCTATTAAGCCTGGTGAATGCAGAAGACATATATAACCTGGCATTGCTAGACTTACTTGAAGATGATAGCCTATGCGATATCACCGAGACCAGAAACGGTGACTTTCGAACGGTAATGTCGACAGTTATGGCAATTGTTAAGCATTTTCTAGAGAAACAACCGTTAACATTGGTAATGTTCTCAGGCACTGAGGCGCGACGACACAGACTTTATCGCATCTTGCTGACAAATGAGCTCGAAAAGATTACCAAAACTTTTCGAATATGGGGAAGACAAAATGGATTACTCGAAGTATTCCAACCAAATGTAAATTACGACCATTACTTAATTGAAAAGTTATGAAAGAAGAAAAACAAAAAGTCAAACTGAATGACATCTCAAACCACCCTGTCGTACAAAGAAAGTTACGTGAGGCTAATGAAATGCTGAGTAAAACCGATTTGTCGCCCATTTTCGAAAGCAGGAAACAGCGGGAAGATGCTAAAAAAGTTTCCTGATATGAGTGTAGCCCTTATTACCGTCCTAGCCAATGTGTTTCTCGGCTGTGCTCAACCAAACGACACGATCCAAGCTGACAAGCCCGTCAAATACGAATTCGCCGCCAAACCTTCCTGGCAGGATGAATTTGATTATGCTGGCAAGCCTGATCCGAAAAAGTGGAGTTATAACTTGGGCGATCATGGCTGGGGGAACAATGAGTTGGAAAATTATACTGACAAGATTGAAAATGCCAAGGTCGAGAACGGTCATCTGATCATTGAGGTGATCAAGGAAAAGTCGGGCAAGGCCAATTACAGCTCGGCGCGGTTGGTTTCAAAAGGCAAAGGAGATTTCCTTTATGGCAAATTTGAAATTCGGGCTAAGCTGCCCAAAGGCCGCGGCACCTGGCCCGCGATATGGATGCTGGCAAGTGAGAACAATTATGGAAATAAAGGTTGGCCGGACAATGGTGAAATTGACATTATGGAACACGTCGGCTTTGACCAAAACAAGGTTCATGGTAACATTCACACAAAGGCATTCAACCATTCTATTGGCACCAACAAAGGGAATAATGTTGTTGTGGAAGGCGTTTCAGAAAGTTTTCATACTTACACATGCGAGTGGACGCCTGAAACTGTGAAGATTCTTCTAGACGGAAAAGATTATTTTACTTTTACCAAAGAAAAGGGCTATGATTGGTCACAATGGCCGTTTGACAAACCTTTTCATTTAATTTTAAACATCGCAGTTGGAGGCAACTGGGGCGGGCAGAAGGGCGTGGACGACAGCGTTTTCCCTCAAAAAATGGAGATTGATTACGTGCGTGTTTACCCGCTTGTCGAGAAAAGGTAGCTTTGAAAATCGAGCGCACGGAAGTATCTTGCGCTATGGATAATTTCGTTGTCTCGGCCAGAAAATATCGTCCGGTCACTTTCGATTCGGTGGTTGGGCAGTCACACATTACTACAACATTAAAAAATGCAATCCGCACCAATCACCTGGCGCAGGCCTTCCTTTTTTGTGGGCCAAGGGGTGTGGGAAAAACGACTTGCGCGCGGATTTTGGCCAAAACCATTAACTGTCAGAATCTCAGCGACGAGGTTGAAGCGTGCGGAGAATGTGAATCGTGCGTAAGCTTTCAAAACAATGCGTCGTTCAACATTCACGAACTGGATGCTGCTTCCAATAACTCCGTTGAAGACATTCGTAACCTGATCGACCAGGTTCGTTATCCGCCCCAAACCGGAAAATATAAAATCTACATTATTGATGAGGTTCACATGCTTTCGCAGGCTGCATTCAATGCTTTTTTGAAAACATTGGAAGAGCCGCCGGGTTACGCCATTTTTATCCTGGCAACAACGGAAAAGCATAAAATCCTGCCAACCATCCTTTCGCGCTGCCAGATCTTCGATTTTAACCGCATTCAGCCCAAAGACATTGCTTATCATCTGGCAGATATTGCTCAAAAAGAAGGCATTGAAACGGAAAAGGAAGCACTGGAATTGATCGGCCAAAAGGCGGATGGCGGTTTGCGGGACGCGCTTTCAATGTTCGACTTGAATGTAACTTTTTCGACTGACAACAAGCTTACGTACGAGGCTGTGCTGGAAAATCTGCACATTCTCGATTATGATTATTATTTTAAAATCACGGATGCCCTCACATCAGGCAGCATTGCGCGTTCGCTCGTTTTGTTCGACGAAATTTTAAGGAAGGGTTTTGACGGCCACTTGTTTGTAGTCGGCCTTTTGGAACATTTTCGTAATCTGCTGGTTGGTAAAGACCCGGCTACGGTTACGCTTTTGCAGGTTTCTGAATCTGCTGAACGAAAATATCAGCAACAGTCAGCGATGGCTGAAATGAGCTTTCTCCTGTCAGCGCTTAGCATTACGGGCCAATGCGACATTAATTACAAGTCTGCGAAAAATCAGCGGCTGCATGTTGAGCTCTGCCTGATTAAGCTGGCTAATCTGCCCCACGTTCTTCATTTAAATTCACTTGCGGCCGTTGATGAAACGGCAAAAAAAAAAGTTGAGCCTGAGCCAAAGCCATTAAATCCTGAGCCTGCAACGCCAGCCGAAACTCCTGCTAATGGCTTTTCAGAAAATAGTTTTGGACAAAATAATAAGGTTGCCGAAAGCACTCCACGTCCAGTTGCAAGCGCACCAGCAACTTCTCGTCTAAAAAACACCATAGCACTCGCGCCTATTGCACCCGCCGCAGAAACGGCTGTTAAAGATGCCCCGGGACAGCATGAGCAGCAATCCAGTGCACCGAGTAATGTTCGCAAAGACGCTTTGACGTTTGAAACACTTCAAACGCATTGGATTGAATTTGCAGAAAAAAGAAGGAAGGCTGGAAATTCGACTACGGAGGAGATTAGCTTGAATAAAGAATTTAAGCTGGAAGGCACAACCATTGAAATTGCATTAGGCAACACGCACCAGCTCGAAGCAATTAACAATGTGCGCTATGACCTGATCAGTTTTCTGAAAAGCCGAATTGATGCGCCTAAGCTCGACATTAATCCCCGCGTTGCGCCGCAGGAAGTTAACAGACTTCCCTACACGCCCGCCGAGAAATTCAATTATATGGCGGAGAAAAACCCTTATTTATTGGAATTAAAGCACGCTCTGGGATTGGACGTCGATTTTTAAGATGACTTCCTGCCCGATTTAAATATTTCATGCAGTTTCATAACCTGTGGAATCAATGCTGATTTCTCATCATTGAGGACAATAAAATCGGCCAATTTTCGCCGTTCCTCGTCCGAAACCTGCCTTTCAATAATTGCCCTAATCTGCTCCTCACTTCGCTGATCGCGTTGCAAAATTCGTTTAACACGCAATGCCACTGGCGCTTCCACCACCACAACATAATCCAGCGAATTGTGATCACCGGCCTTGTTCATGATTGCCGCTTCCTTCAAAACATAGGGACTTTGATGATTGTTTCGGACCCAGTCAGCCGTGTCTTGCATCACCACCGGATGTATAATCGCATTCAGTGCTTTGAGCAGATTTTCGTCCTTAAAAACGATGGAACTGACATAAGCGGTGTTGTATGAGCCAGTGTCGGTGTAAGCATTGTTACCAAGCAATGCGATGACACGCTCACGGACGGTAAGATCATTGTTTGTCAACCACTTGGCACGATTGTCCGCATTGTAAACCGGAATGCCCAAACACGAAAATAACTGACAAACCACACTCTTTCCTGATCCAATTCCACCAGTAATGCCAACTTGAAGCGGTAGGGTCATGGCAAGCATGCTTTTACAAAATACTTGAATGAATTCTATTGAGGAGGAAGTTCGCCTTGGGGTGGAACCGCATTGAGAAACTGGGCCACTTCGAAACTGATGTAAACATCCCGATGGCTGACTTCTACCAAAGGCGAAGCAGGCAATGGAATGGGCAAACTTTCGTCGAAGTTGTTTTGAATCTTGGGGACCGGCACAGAAATACGAATTGTGTCCGGATAAGAGCGGATCAATGAGACGGGCCCATCCACAGAAATAAGGGATGGGGAAACATTAATAATGCTCGAAATGACATAGCCATCACGGATATTGATCGCCGCGCTGTCCACCCTGATTGGAATTATTTTCCTGATTTTCCGCTCAAAATTGAGCTCGAAAGTGTCCGCAATCACATAATTAACATGCAGATTGGGAAACAGTTCGGTAATCTGGTCCGTCAATGTTGTTGAATTGATGAAGCTGGACTTGGTGGGGTTATTGACCTTGTAAACCACCGGATTAGCATTAAAGTTAAGCCATGACTTTTGAAGCAAAGTCCATCCGTCGCCCGACACATTCACCGAAATTCGTTTTGGCAAAGGCTGCATGGGAACAAAGGCTGAATTATCGTATTCGATGTCTAGCGGATAATTCAGCTTAATCGAATAACTATCCTTATTCAGCACATTCATTAACCAAAAAAACGAGGCTGCCAGAATGCATACAAAGAATGTCTTGACTTTATTTTGACCTGATGGTTCGTTACTCATAACATGACTCTACGCTGCAATTGTGCGCGCAACGGCTGATTTGTCTATAGTAAGCTTAACACCTTTGTCTAATTCCAATGTAACCGTGGCGTCTTCTACCGTGTAAACCCGCGCATGGATTCCGCCAATTGTAACAACCTGATCGCCTTTTTTCAGATTACCAAGAAGCTCTTTTTGTTCTTTTTGCTTTTTTTGCTGCGGACGGATCATGAAAAAATAGAACACACCAATGATACCAACCCACATTACAACCTGATAAATCATGGCTTCTGAACCGCCGGATGCTGCTTGTGCTAAAATAGAGAACTTCATTGTAACGGATTGATTAGTAAATTAATAACCTTTTGGGTTGTGAACGGGAATGTTATTTAGTAGCGTCGGGAGCAGGCGCAGCATTCACGATGCCTTTAAGTCGCAGCTCGGAGTAAGCAGGTTCGGTGTTGGCATAAACTGTGATTGTTTTTACCTGCGGGCCTGTCTTGTTTTTAGTATCAAAGCGCACCTTAATACTGGATGTTTGTTTTGGGCCGATCGGATCTTTTGGCCATTCCGGTGTTGTGCAGCCGCAAGACGAAGTAATGTTATTCAAGATCAAAGGATACTCTCCGTCATTTCGGAATTTAAAATCATGCTCAACAACCGCACCTTCCTGTATCGACCCAAAATCGAATGATGCACTGTCAATCAAAGCAAAAACAGGCATTTTTGAGTCTGCCTGTTTCGATTCTTCTTTTTTGTCTCCTTTTGAGCAATTGGAAAATACAACTGCAATTCCCAATAAAATACCCAGTGATAATCTTTTCATAATGCTAAATCAGCTGGTTTGCCCTTTGATCTGCGCCATCAAACGGTCCACATCTTCCAGTAATCTTTCGGCTTTTTCGCGCGCATCACTCACTACGCGTTCGCCTTCGGTTCTTGCGAGACTGCCCGGCTGATCTTTTTTATCAACCAAATCTTCGATTACATCTTTCAATTTTTCTCTGTATTTGGAAAGCCTGTATGTCAATTGTGTACGCAGGACTTTCCCTTTATCAGGTGCATAAAGTATTCCCAGGGCAGCGCCTGTTACACAACCTGTCAAAAATGCGATTAAACTATTGCTGGTTTTACTCATGACATTTGGTTTTAGCTGTAATTACTTTGCTCAGCTTATTTGTTATCGATTAGTCCGCGGCCGCTTTTTCTGATAACGCCTTCTTTGGCTAATTTTACAGAAAGCACGTCGAGGACGCCGTTTACAAACTTACCGCTTTTTGGCGTACTGTACCTTTTTGCAATCTCAATGAATTCGTTGATCGTCACTTTTACCGGAATTCCAGGGAAATGAATCAACTCGGCAAGCGCCGTTTTCAAAATGATCAGATCAACCAATGCAATCCGGTCAAGCTCCCAGTTTTTAAGATGCTCATCCAAATAAACGTCATATTGATCACTTTCTGCTACTACGATCCGGCAAAGTTCTTCAACGAAAAAACGATCTTCTTCCCAATCCTTCGTCAAAGGCGACAATTGAAACGAACCGCTGTCGTCTGCTGATCTTAACGTTTTGATTGCAAGACTTCTGATCAACTCGCTATGATCGACCCAATAAAGATCGCGTTGTTCAAAATAATCCAGAGGCACTTCATGCTTCAAAATCACCTGACGCAACACATGCTGCACAATGGCCTGATCTTCTTCCTGCGTATGCGAAGCGCTTTTGCAATAAGCTTCATAAGTTTCATCCTTACGCAATGCTTCGCGATAAGTTTTACGAACCAGGTTCATTTCATTGCTCCAATTGATGCCGTTCCTGATAATCTCTTCTTCAAGTGTTTTATCAGCAATCAAAACCTTGATTACACTATTGGTATCCAAACCGCTGTCTTTTGGAAAAGGCGCTTCCGGATCATCATATCGTCTTTCGCGGTCTATTTTGGCCTGATGCGATAGTTCGATTAACATGGAAAGAACCCTGATAAAATCCACATAGATGGATTCCGTCTCGTTCAAAACCCTACGAACCATTTTCTCACCGTCCGATATTGTTTGTCTGCTGAATGCTTCAAATGCGCTGCGCGCAACTTTGATCACTTGCTCCGGAACCTCCTTGTCTTCTTTGAGTTTTCCGTTTTTGATAAATTCATCTAAGGCAGATCCGGCAAGTTTTCTCATTCCCGCAAGCTTAGTCCGATTCTGTGGCTCCATTGAGTTAAGATCCGGCGCAAAAGCCTCTTCAATGTGGTCTAAGGCCAGTAGCCTGTTGGCGTCTGTGGTAAGCTGACGGGCATAAAGTGCCTGAACGGCCTTAGTTCTTAATAATCTTCTATTCAGCATAAGCCGGAACACTAATTGGATAAAAGGTACAATAAATCAAAGAACGTGATCTGCGTTTTAGCAAGGTTGTTTGATTGCTGAACCCTGCATTTTTGTTTAAATTAACCGCAAAAATAGACTATTTTGTTTAGAATCGAAAAAATGAAATGGCGTCTTTTAATTTTGCAACGTTTTGAAACGATAGGATGTTGGTTAGTTATTGCCCGTCCCGCACAGGAAGTCCGCAGTCTAAAATAACGAATAGTGAAAGCATTAAAGTACCTCAACCAGTACTTGTGGAAATACAAATGGTATCTGATTTTGGGGACCATTTTTACGATTATTTCTAACCTTTTTGGCATCATACCCGCCCAGCTCGTCAGATATGCGCTGGATCTGGTGATTGAGACGCTGGACATTTATTATTTGTTCAATGGCGCCTCATTGCAAAGTGAGATGTACGACATTTTCGCTTTCAGCATTCTGCTTTACGGGCTTCTTATTCTATTAATGGCGTTGCTAAAAGGGATTTTCCTGTTCCTGGTGCGGCAGACCATTATTGTTATGTCGCGGCACATTGAGTTTGAACTCAAAAATGATATTTACAGCCATTACCAGACATTGCCAGCCAGTTTTTTCCGCCGCCACAGCACGGGCGATTTGATGGCCCGCATTTCGGAAGATGTTAGCAATGTCCGTATTTATTTGGGCCCGGCTCTGATGTACGGGATCAACCTCATTGTGCTTTTCTTTCTCGTTATTTCCTACATGCTTTCGGTGAGCACGAAGCTGACGATCTTCGTTTTGTTACCGCTTCCGGTGCTTTCGATCAGCGTTTATGTGGTTAATAACATGATCATGAAAAGATCGCAGGCGATCCAAAAGCAGCTTTCCGGGCTTTCCACTTACGTGCAGGAAGCGTTTTCCGGAATCCGCGTTATCAAATCCTTTGTTCAGGAAAAACATTCTTTTACCAACTTTCAAAAAGAGGCGGAAGACTTCAAAACAAAATCGCTGAGCCTTACGCGGGTGGATGCATTCTTCTTCCCGATTATCATGCTGCTCATCGGGTTTAGTAATGTGCTGGTCATTTACATTGGCGGACAGGAAATTATCAATGGAAACCTCACACCTGGCAACATTACCGAGTTCATTTTATATGTCAATATGCTAACCTGGCCCGTGATGGCACTCGGCTGGACCACGAGTCAAATCCAGCGGGCGGCTTCTTCGCAGACCCGGATTAATGAGTTTTTGAATGAAAAAACAACATTGGTTTCTGTCAAAAATTTGAAAAAACCATTGGACGGCAAAATCACTTTCAAGAATGTAGGATTTACATATCCGGATTCAGGCATTAAAGCATTGCACGACTTTGATTTGGAAGTAAAACAGGGCGAAACCGTCGCCATTCTGGGGACGACTGGTTCCGGTAAAAGTACGCTGGCGCACTTGCTATGTCGTTTATATGATCCAACCGAAGGTGAGATTTTGATTGACAACATTCCTATGCGCGATTATGATGTTCATGCTTATCGCCGGCAAATTGGTTACGTGCCGCAGGATGTTTTCCTTTTTTCTGATTCCATTGAAAACAATGTGCGTTTCGGAACAACGGATATGCCATTTGAAAGGATTGAGCAGGCTGTCAAAGATGCTGATCTTTATAACAATATCATCGATTTCCCACAAGGCTATCAAACCATGCTCGGCGAGCGCGGCATAACCTTATCCGGTGGACAAAAACAGCGTCTTTCCATTTCCCGGGCCATCGCAAGAGACCCAAAAATCCTTGTTTTGGACGACTGCCTTTCGGCAGTAGACACAAATACCGAAAACATTATCCTGAATAATATGAAACGCATCATGGATCAGCGCACCTCTGTGATCATTTCCCATCGCGTTTCCTCCGCCAAACTAGCCGACCGCATCGTTGTCCTCGACGAAGGGAAAATTATAGAGCAAGGCACCCACACTGAGCTCATGGCGCTAAACAAGGCTTACAAGGAATTGTACGAGAAGCAGTTGGTTGCCGAGGAGGCGTAGATAATCCAGCAGCAAACATTAGAACTTGTTTGTATATTGTAGCACTTTTAAATGCAAGAATATGAGACACACCATCACAGTTGATATAATTAATGACAAGGCAATCAATCTTTTGATGGATATGGAGCGCCTTGAACTGATTACTTTGAGAAAAGCTTGGGACACTCCATTATCATCGAATAATAGGTCCGAAGTTTTAAAATACAAAGGAGGAATGTCTAAACAATCCATCCAACAAGTCGACAAGCAGCTGGATGAACTCCGCGGAGGATGGGAATAAAATATCTCTGGGACACCAACACGGTTATCTATTTTCTCCAACAGCAATTTCCAACAAATGCTGAAAATTTTATTGATCAGATTGCGAAAGATTACAAAGTAATCATCTCGTCAATAACTGAAATCGAGCTATACTGCTGGAAGGCGGCGTCCGAAGATGACTTGAAAGTTTTACATGCATTTATTGAGGATTCGACAATCATTGAATTGGAGAAAGAGATTAAGATAAGAACCGCAGCTATTAGAAAACAATACAATCTCAAACTGCCTGATGCAATCATTGCTGCCACAGCAATGGTCTATGACCTCACGCTTGTTACAAGAAATACCAAAGATTTTGTCAATATAGGCGGATTAAATACGGTAAATCCTTTCGACTTTTGACCTTGGCTAATCGTGCTATTTCAGCACGACATCTTTTACCAGCTTCTTCATCTCCTCCTTTAATTCCTTCATCTCCGTATGCAGGCTTAGCAGGCTGACTTGCTTGTTGTCTGCTTCCAAATCAAATGTCAACTTGCTGTTGACGATCCAAATTTCCTTAATTTCGTTGCGGTCAATGCGGATGGGACTGTATTCCGGATTTGAGGATATGAGGTTTACGAATGTTGACTCGTTTTCTTTTTGTATTTTCTTTACCAAAATACTATCAACTGTCACAACCACATAAATCTGCTTCGGATTTAAATCCTCCCAATCATCCAACGCCTTACCAACGATCCACTCTCCCGAATGAAGCACAGGCATCATGCTATCCCCATCGACCTGAAATCCACGAAACGTGGCATTGCGATACTCAGGCAATGGAATTGAAAAAGCCGGTAAAGTTTCAAACCACTGCGCATCGCCAATATTGTTGGGATAACCCGCCGCTGCTTTTGCATTGACCAACACAATGTTGTCATTGCCCGTGCTGTCGACGGTGACGACTTTGGGACTCATTAATATTTTTTCCGCGTTCAAATATTTCTGCTTGCTGTCACCAAACAGCCAAAGTGGATTGATATGGTATTTTTTCAAAAGTTCCTTTACAACCTGTCCCGGAATCCGCGTCCTGCCTCTTTCAATGTCGGCAGTCGTCGCGCTGATGCCCAGCTCTTCCGCGAATGCAGATTGGGTCAAATTCAGCTCTTCCCTAATTTGCTTAAAACGCTTAAACTCTTCGTCGATTTGCATATGCGGCTAATCTGTCAAAAAAAATGTTAACTCCTTGTGAATAGCAAAGATACAAACATTTTTGGAATATTTCCTTTTAAATTTTGGATATGCTCCATATATTTGGAATAAATCCATAAATTTGTAAAAATTCCAAACGATGGAGCGCACGATATTACATTTGGACTTGGATACATTCTTTGTATCCGTTGAAAGAAAGCACGATAGTCGATTGAATAACCGGCCAGTCCTTGTCGGCGGAACTGGCGACCGTGGTGTTGTGGCAGCATGCAGCTATGAAACGCGACCTTTTGGCGTTCACTCGGGCATGTCAATGAAAATGGCAAGAATGCTGTGCCCCGAAGCGACTATCATTCGTGGTGACAGCGGACTTTATTCCAATGAATCGAAAGTCGTGTCGGAGATCATTGCCCAGACCGTGCCTGTATTCGAAAAGGCCAGCATTGACGAGTTTTACGCCGATTTGTCTGGCATGGACAAGTTCTTCGGAACCTATCAGATGGCAACAAATCTTCGCGAGCAAATCAAGCGGGAAAGCGGGCTGCCGATTTCTTGCGGACTTTCGACGAGTAAAGTCGTGTCGAAAGTGGCGACGGGTGAAGCCAAGCCAGATAACCACAAGAAAGTCGACGCTGGAACGGAAAAGAGCTTTTTAGCTCCCATGCATGTGCAAAAAATCCCGATGGTTGGCGACAAGACAAACAAGATTCTTTACAACATGGGGATCAAATATGTCAAAACCATTCAGGAAATGCCCGTTGAAATGATGGGTGAGATTTTAGGTAAAAATGGCGTGCTGCTTTGGAACAGGGCAAATGGGTTGGACAACTCCCCTATTGTTCCTTTTCACGAACGAAAGTCGATTTCCAATGAGCGTACTTTCGGGAAAGATACGGGTGACGTAAAGCGAATGCGTGAAATGCTGCGCGCGATGGGAGAAAATCTGGCTTATCAGTTGCGCAATGGCAACAAGCTAACATCTTGTGTTTCAGTTAAAATTCGCTACTCAGATTTTAACACATTTTCAAAGCAAGTCAAGATTCCCTACACGTCTGCCGATCACGTGCTCATTCCGCAAATCGAGCGGCTTTTTGACCAGCTTCATAACCGGAGAATGATGGTGCGGCTTGTGGGTGTGAATTTCAGCGATCTCGTCACGGGCAATCACCAGATTAATATGTTCGATGATTCTGAGGAAAAGCTCAATTTATATCAAGCAATGGATTACATCAGAAACCGATATGGAACAGACAAGCGCGGAAACGCCATTCTGAGCTGGGGCACAACCATCGGCATTCCAAACATTTCCAGCATGGGAAATCCCTTCAACGGCGACCCACCCACTATCCCCGCGCATAGGAATGCGTGATTTTATGAGATTTGCTGCTTATGCCGCCTTTTGGTCAAGTGTTTTTATATTTTTTAAATCCTGGGAAATCAAATGCTGTTCTTCTTCCAAGTCAAAATCATCTTGCAAACCGAGCCAGAATTTGGCCGAAGTTCCAAAATATTTACTCAACCGAAGTGCCGTGTCCGCAGTAATTCGTCTTCGTCCTTTGATGATTTCGCTGATCCTTGTCTGAGGAATAGCAGTGTCTTTGGCCAGCTTATATGCAGAAATGCCCATTGGAATTAAGAACTCTTCTGAAAGGATTTCGCCGGGATGAACATTATTAAGTTTTTCCATTATGCCTAAATTAATGATAGTCTACAATGTTTACATCAGATGCATTTCCGTCTTGCCATATAAAAACAATTCGCCACTGATCATTGACTCTGATACTATAAAAATCTTTCAATGTTCCAGACAGCTTTTCGAGACGATTGGCAGGAGGAATGCGCAAATCGGCAAGGTTCTGAGCGTTGTTCAGCATTCTCAGCTTTCTCCGGCCTATTGCCTGAATTTCCAGTGGCATTTTAGTGACCGTTTCGCCAAGCCATATTTTTTCAGTGTGTTTAGACGAAAAATTTAGAATCATATCGTAGTGCGTTACTAACGTTAAAAGTAAGTAAAAAAGTTTGTTTCCCCCAATTGCCATGCTACTCAACTGTCATTCTTATTTCAGCCTTCGGTTCGGGACGATTCCTGAGCAGGAATTGCTTCAATTGACCAGGGAAAACGGTTATGGCTGTATCGCCTTGACCGATATCAACAATACATCCGGCTGTTTGAATTTTATAAGAATGGCACCGAAATATGACGTAAAACCGATTGTCGGGATCGATTTCAGGAATGGCGCGCACCAGCAATTCGTGGGCTTGGCAAAGAATAATGCTGGTTTTCAGCAATTAAACAGTTATTTATCAAAACATTCTCACGAAAAATTACCCTTTCCAGAGGAAGCGCCCGAGCTTGAAAATACGGCATTCATTTATCCGTTTGAAACGCTTTTGCAATCAAAAAGGGAAAAACTTCTGCCCAATGAATATGTCGGTGTTTCGCTGAAAGACCTGAACAAGATCCGCTTCTCACCTATATTTAAGCAAAAGGAAAAGCTGATCGTTTTGCAGCCGCTGACTTTTCGAAACAAGCGTGATTTCAACATGCACAGGCTGCTGCGTGCCGTCGACTGCAACACATTGCTAAGCAAGCTTCCGGCAACTGACACGGCGGAAGAATCTGAACAAATCGTCCCGTTGAAAGTGCTTGAATATCATTTCAGGGAAAAAGATCTGGACTTCATTATCCATAACACGCAAAAGTTGATGGAGGAATGCAGCATTCATTTCAATTTTGGTGATGATCGTGAACATCAGAACCTGCGTGTGTATGGAGCGAGCGAACGAGATGATTATCAGCGACTTTCATCATTAAGTTATCAAGCCCTTGGATACCGGTATGGCGATCATGTGACGGACGATATCTTTGACCGGATCGCGATGGAGCTTGATTTGATTCAAAAACAAAATTTTGTCCCTTTCTTCCTGGTCAATCATGACATTATCAGTTATGCGCGCCGGCAAAGTTATTATTATGTCGGGCGGGGAAGCGGAGCCAACAGCATCATTGCTTATTTGCTCAACATCACCAATGTCGACCCCATTGAGCTGGATCTTTATTTTGAGCGGTTCATCAATTTACATCGAAAAAATCCGCCCGATTTTGACATTGATTTTTCATGGCGTGACCGGGAAGATGTTACCCGATATATTTTCGAAACATTTGGTAAAAACGGCCAGGCTTCTCTCCTCGCCACTTACAGCACATTTCAACACAGTGCCGCGGTTCGTGAATTGGGCAAAGTTTTCGGTTTGCCCGCTTACGAGATTGATGCGCTGAACAACGGGAAATTTGATCCAAAAAAACTTGATCAGATCAGCAGTCTGGTTGTGAAATATGCGGGTTATCTGCAAGACAACAACCAGCCCAATCATTTGAGCATTCATGCGGGCGGGATTTTGATTTCGGAGCGGCCTATCCATTATTTTACCGCGACGGATTTGCCACCAAAAGGCTTCCCGACGACGCAATTTGATATGGTTATCGCGGAAGATGTTGGGCTGAATAAATATGATATTTTGGCTCAGCGCGGCTTGGCAAAAATTAAGGAGACGCTGGAAGTCATTCGTTACAACCGTCCGGAAGAGCCTCCAATTGATATTGATGATGTTAAAAAATTCAAAAAAGATCCGAAGATCAATGCGCTGATCAAGCAGGGGCAATGCATTGGCTGTTTTTATGTGGAATCTCCTGCCATGCGCATGCTGCTCCGCAAGCTGGAAGTTGACAATTATCTTGGTTTGGTGGCCGCGAGCTCCATTATTCGCCCGGGTGTTGCCAAGAGCGGCATGATGCGTGAATATATTTTGCGCCATCAAAATCCTGAGAAAATCAGCGAAGCGCATCCCAAGTTATTGGAGTTAATGCCTGAAACATACGGCATTATGGTTTACCAGGAAGACGTGATCAAAGTTGCGCACTTTTTTGCGAAGCTTACGCTCGGTGAAGCGGACGTGATTCGCCGCGGAATGAGCGGAAAGTTTCGAGGCCGGGATGAGTTTGAGCGTGTCAGAAAGAAGTATTTCAAAAACTGCAATGACATGGGTTATGAGCCCCAGACAACGCAGGAAATCTGGAATCAAATTGCAAGTTTTGCCGGATATGCATTTGCAAAAGGGCATTCCGCGTCCTATGCCGTCGAAAGTTATCAGACGCTTTTTCTGAAAGCTTATTATCCATTGGAATACATGGTGGCCGTTTTGAACAACGGCGGCGGATTTTACAGTCCCGAACTTTACCTGCACGAAGCCCGCATGATGGGTGCGACGATATTGGCGCCCTGCGTGAACCACAGTTATGCGCAGTCGGCCATTGAGGGGAAAGAAATTTATCTGGGTTTGCAGTTTTTGAATGAGATTGAAGAAAAAACCATTCATAAAATCCTGGCGGCGCGCGAGCAGGAAGGCGCATTTACATCATTGAATAATTTCCTGGACCGCGTGCCGATTTCGATTGAACAGCTGACGATCCTGATCCGTATTGATGCATTCCGGTTTACGGGCATTAATAAGAAGACATTGTTGTGGAAAGCGCATTTCAGGCTGAGTAAAACGCCTTCGAAAGTGCCGCAAAAGCAGTTATTTCATACAGAAGTGAAGGATTACGAGCTGCCCACATTCCATTCGTCGCCCATTGACGACGCTTATGACCAGATTGAATTACTGGGCTTTTCACTTTGCAGCCCGTTTGATATGCTTAAAAATGCGTTACCCAAAAGCATCATGAGCAAGGATTTGCACCATTATATCAACCGCGAAGTTGTGCAATATGGCTATTTGGTTGCCGTTAAAAATACACGGACTTCAAAAGGCGAAACCATGCAATTCGGCACTTTTCTGGATCAGGAAGGGCATTTCATTGACACCGTGCATTTTCCGCAGGTTGCTGCGAAATTCAATTTTGCCGTGAAAGGAGTTTATAAAATTCGCGGTGTAGTGATGGAAGAGTTCGGCTTTTTGACCATTGAAGTCGTTGAAATCACGCGGATGGATTCTGCTATGCGGTAAATGGTCGAGGGGAACGTCTTGCTGTTGGAAAAAGATTTGCAATGCTTTCGATAAGCAGCCAGATTAAAAGAACATTCCGAAGATTTAGTATGAGGATTAATCCAATGTGCTTTGCTACCAAATGGTGATATTCACCTGGAAATATAATGACCGTTAACATTACTATTGCGCTAAAAATCAGGAAGATGCGTTTACCACAAAATGGAATGACCGGCAAAAGCCAAATCAAATATTGGGGTGAGAACACTTTGTTCAAAAGCAAAAAAAGGACCAGCTGCGCAACAAATGCTTTGCTTAACCAAAGGACTGATATTGATTTCCTATTGCGCTTTTCAATTTGAAACGATTTGAAAATCAACGCACTCAATGCAATAAAGGCGAGCGGAGTGACAATTGTGATGGCTGCTAAAACGGATTGCGATGACTGCGTTGCGAGATGGAAGGCGCCATAATTGTGCAAAACATCCAATCCGATAAGATTTGCCCAATTTAAAAACAAAAGAATCCCGCCCGAAAGACTCTCAATGTGAATTCCGCGTGAACTGTGATAGCCAAGGAAATCGAAAAGGACATGTCCGGGTGTTAGCAAATAAGCCAAAAACATAATTAATACAACAATGAATCCGCCCATTAAAAAAGAAAAGAAGGGCTTGAAGGCACGGTTAACCCAGAAAAATAGCAGAATGATGGGGACAAAAATGATCGTATAAAGCTTGGCAGCAATGGAGGACGCCAGCATAAAACCTGATAAAACTGGCTTTCTTGAAAGATAATAAATGAAGACGCTCGTTAGAAAAGCTGGAAACGGATCAAACCGGAACAGGAAAATCGGCAATGCTAATGCGACAAGGATAAAATATTTGTATACAGCTTTCTGCTTACTCAAAACAGTTGTTTTGAAAATAAAAAAGCCGCTTAGAAGACCGAATACAATGTTTTGAATAACAAACCATGCAGTGTAAGTTTCAAAATTGCTTCGAAAAATGTGGCTTAGAATGCCGGGAATAATGATGGGAATCAGCGCAAATGGCGGATATTCAAGCGGGAAATCCTGAAACGGAATGTCACCAGCCAGGATTCGTGTCGCAGTGTTATAATAAAGGTTAAGGTCAAATCTTTGCGCATGGAACCGGACGAAAAGATAAACGACCTCTATCAGCAGATAAAAACCGAAGCATAGCAGCAATGCAATGTTCCTGACTGAAAGTCGCTTGCGCACATCGCCTTCGGATATTTCATTTACGTGGGCGAGTAACGCGTGTTGTAATTGCAAACCCGGACGGCTCATACAGTGACCATTTAGGATGTAACCAGTTACAAATTATCGCTAAAAACCGAGATTGGCAAGTGTTAAAAATTATCAACCGGCAAGTTTGCGTTACTTTAAGGAAAAAAAACATCGAACCGAGAATGAAAAAGCACATTCACATTATGCTCGTCGCGACTGTCGCGCTTGCTTCCTGCGGCAAAAAATCGGACAATAAGGAGGTTAACGACGCGGATACGACCAAAACGGAGCAGTCATCGGTTGTAGAAAGCCAGCCCGCATGCTTTGCTTACGAAGCCAAAGGCGACTCCGCTTTTTTGAAAATCAACATTGCTGACAGCTTGGTTACAGGCGACCTCACTTATGCATTGGCTGAAAAAGACAAGAACATTGGAAAAATTGATGGCAGAATAGTCGGTGACACGCTGCTTGTTGACTACACATTCATGTCGGAAGGCGTGGAATCGACACGGCAGGCGGCATTTTTGAGAAAAGGAAATGATTGGGTCGAAGGTTTTGGCCCGGTTGCTGACAAAAAAGGAACAATGTCGTTTACAGATAGAGCGAAACTCAACTTCGAGAATGGTCTGTTGTTTAAAGCTGTGGATTGTAACTGATTGAGAAAAAGTTCGGCTTTTTAAATATCTTACGCCGTCATGAAAATTTTTAAATAAAAACAAACAAATGAAAAAGGCGCTAATCGCTTTGTGCATTGCCGTAATTGGAATTAACCCGCTCAGCAGTGTTTTTGCCCAGGATTTATCCACTCAAAAGATCCCTCTTGACCCCTCGGTCCGTGTTGGAAAGTTGAAAAACGGAATTACATATTATATTAAAAAGAATGCCGAACCGAAGAACCGCGCAGAATTGCGACTTGCAGTGAAAGCCGGTTCTGTGCTCGAAACGGACGCGCAGCAAGGGCTAGCGCACTTTATGGAGCACATGAACTTCAACGGAACGACCAACTTTCCCAAAAATGAACTGGTCAATTTCCTCCAAAAAACTGGCGTTCGTTTTGGTGCCGACTTGAATGCATACACAGGTTTTGATGAAACCGTTTATATGCTGCCAATTCCGACTGATTCTGCCGGCTTACTTGACAAAGGATTGCAGGTTTTGGAAGATTGGGCACATGGCGCACTGCTAGACCCTTCCGAAATTGAAAAAGAAAGAGGCGTTGTTTTGGAAGAATCCAGATTGGGTCGGGGCGCACAACAAAGAATGCGTGACAAGTTTCTGAAAGTGATTCTCAACAATTCCCGTTATGCAAAGCGCCTTCCGATTGGCAAGGACAGCATTTTGAGCACATTCAAGCCGGAGACAATAAAAGCATTTTACCAGGATTGGTATCGTCCTGATTTGATGGCCGTGATCGCAGTCGGTGATTTTGATGTGGATAAAGTGGAAGCGACGATCAAGCAAAAGTTCAGCTCGATCCCGGTTCCAACCAATGCTAAAAAACGCACGAAATACGATATTCCGCTCGATGGCTCCACACAAGTGGCCATTGTTACGGACCCAGAATATCCGCAAAATCTGATCCAGTTGATTTACAAACAGCCGAACGCCAAAGAAAAATCTTTGAAGGACGTGCGTGACAACTTTGCTCAGGGATTGTATAATTCGATGATGGCTCAACGCATGCAGGAATTAACCCAAAAAGCAAATCCGCCATTTCTTTACGGCGACAGTCAATATGGCGACTTCCTGGGTGATCTTGACTCCTACACTTCTGTTGCGCTTGCGAAAGATGCGGCTTCAATGAAAACGGCGCTGACAGCATTGCTTGAAGAAAATGCCCGTGTTCAAAAATTCGGCTTTACGCAGCCAGAACTGGATCGTGCAAAAAAGGATTTTTACACATCCATTGAGCAATATTACAAAGAGCGCGATAAAACGAAATCGGCGAATCATGTACAGGAATATCTAGACCACTTTTTGCACGAAAACGCATTTATGGGGCCGGAAGCGTATTTTGAGTTTGTAAAAAAACACCTGGACGGCGTCAAACTTGCTGAGATCAACGGGCTTGCCAAGAAATACATTACTGACAAAAACCGCGCTGTGGTGGTGATGGGCCCAGAAAAAAGCAAGGACGAATTGCCTAAGGAAGCCGAAATTCGTCAGCTTTTATTGGAAGCCGGAAAGGACGTGACGGCTTATGTAGACGACGTTGTTGACTCGCCATTGCTGCCCACGGAGCCAACACCGGGCAAGGTAACGAGCGAAAAAGCATTGGAAAAGCTCGGCGTTACGGAGCTGACGCTTTCCAATGGCGTTAAAGTTTTGTTGAAACCGACTGATTTCAAAAATGACGAAATTTTGATCAAAGCCACAGGAAAAGGGGGTTATTCACTGTTCCCTGATGAGCGCGAAACGGGCGTTTTTTCCAGTTATTTGGTTCAATCCGGTGGCGTGGGACCATATAATCAAACGCAGCTTCAAAAATTCCTTGCTGGAAAAACGGCCAGTGCAGGACCTTATGTCAGCGAACTTACAGAGGGAATCGGTGGCAGCACAAGTCCGAAAGATCTGGAAACGACATTGCAATTGATATATGCATATTTCACTGCGCCCAGGAAAGATGCGGATGTGGTGACCGGGATTTTAGCCAATCAAAAGGCTTATCTGGAAAACATGCAGAAAACGCTTACACCCGAAAAAGTGTATTCCGATTCACTGAACGGCGTTTTGACAAGCTATAATCCCAAACGCAAACCACTGACAGCCGAAAGCATCGATAAAGTGAGCCTGGACAGAGCGGTGGAAATGTATAAAAATAGGTTTACAGACGCCTCTGATTTCGTATTCACTTTTGTAGGCGCTTTCAAGACAGAGGAAATGAAGCCATTGCTGGAAAAATATCTGGGTGGCCTTCCTTCCACGGATCGGGATGACACATTCCAGCACCCAAACATCTTCCCGCCAAAAGGCAAGATTGAGAAAACAATTTACAAAGGATTGGAGCCCAAAAGCCGCGTAACGCTCGTTTCAAGTGGTGAATTTGAATACAGCCCGGAAAACAACATTCAAATTGAAGCGTTGCAGGAAGTGTTACAAATCAAATTGATTGAGGCTTTGCGTGAAGAGGAAAGCGGCGTTTACGGCGTAAGTGTTTCCGAAGGCACCGAAAAATTCCCGTCAGGACATTACAGATTCAGCGTTGGATTTGGATGCGCGCCCGAGAACGTGGACAAACTGGTTAAGCGCACGCGTGAGGAAATCGATAAGATCAAACAAAAAGGAGCAGATCCGAAAGACATTGAAAAGTTTGTAGCCGAATCACAGCGCAAGACGGAAACTGCATTGAAAACCAACAATTTCTGGCTGGATTATCTGGACGATAACACTTTCCTTGGAGATGATTTGAATGAAATTTTCATGCAGGATAAGCTGTTGAAGTCGATCACCGTGGCAAGCACAAAAGCTGCGGCTGAGCGCTATTTTAATGATGACAACTTCATTAAGGTTGTTTTGATGCCCGAAAAGAAATAATGAGGAACAAATAACATTATGAGCTCTTAATCAATGCGATGGCGATGGTTAAGAGCTCATTTAGTTTCAAATCAACCCATTTTGCGCAGTCTATACAAAAGCGACTCCAAGCCATTGATCTTGATCTCATACATGGTGCTGAGGAGCATGCCAAGCTTGCCTGCCGGAAATCCCTGGCGTTGAAACCACTCCAAATAAGAAACGGGCAGGTCGGCAATCAGCATATCCTTGTGTTTGCCAAAAGGCATTTTATATTGAAGGAGTTCTTTAAGTAATGCCGGGTCAGGCAGTGGGGCTTCTTGCATAATTTGACGAAGTTTAAGATTTATTAGCAGCCCTTAATTTAATGATAAGGTCCGTTTTTAGATCAAAAAGACCTTTTTCTAATCCAACCGGATAGGTGTGCGGATTAACAAAACGCTTGCTTCCCTTATGCAAATTTGCCAATTGCTGTTGCACACGGCGGCGCGTTTCATGCACGGATGGCAATGTATAAACCAAATGTCCTTTGGTAAAAACCGGCACTAACAAATCTTCAAATTGCACATCCTCCGCGAAGGACCGGTTTTTGGTAAAGTCATAGGGATCCACCATTGTCGGTTTCGTTTCCATCGGTGTTTCAACATTAAAAATCATGTCCGAAACAAAACCACTCGCATCTCGGAATCGCCGCACTTGCTGTATGCCGGGCGTCGAAACCTTGATGGCTTGTTCGGAAAGTTTGAGCTTGTAATCCCATTCGCCTGACGCTGTTTTAATGGCCGCCAATTTGTAAACGCCTCCCAATGCAGGCTGATCGAAGGCAGTCACCAGCTTCGTCCCGATGCCCCAAACATTGATTTTTGAGCCCTGGATCTTTAAACTGTCCATGATATATTCGTCGAGGTCGTTGCTGGCGACAATGTTTGTTTTTTCAAATCCTGCTTCATCCAACATGCTCCTGGCCTCAATGCTCAAATAAGCTAAATCACCCGAATCCAGCCTTATTCCGTTCAAATCATAACCACGTTCACGCAGCTTCTGCCCTGCCTTAATTGCATTTTGAACGCCATTCAGCGAATCGTAAGTGTCGACAAGCAATGTCACATTGTTGGGCATGTGCTTTGCGTAAGTCTCAAAAGCTTCAAGTTCACTATCGAAAGACATCACCCAGCTGTGCGCGTGCGTGCCCTTAACCGGAATGTCGTAAACCTTTCCTGCAATGACATTAGACGTCGCATCAAAGCCACCGATATATGCCGCCCGACTCGCAGTTACGCCTCCGTCCGGACCCTGCGCACGCCGCAAACCGAATTCCAACAACACATCATCCTTAGCAACCAGCCGCATTCGCGCCGCTTTTGTTGCGATCAAAGACTGAAAATTAATCAGATTTAAAAGTGGCGTTTCCAGAAGTTGGCATTGGAGAATCGGCCCTTGGATACGAAGCAAAGGCTCATTTGGAAAAACCACAGTCCCCTCCGGAATGGCGTGAATGCTGCATTCCAGCTTCATTGTCCGCAAATATTCTAGAAAGCCATGTTCGAAAAGCTTCGAACCATCGTTTCCGGTTAAAGAACCTACATATTCCAAATCTGCTTCACTAAACCGGTAATCGTTCAGATAATCAATTACGCTGCTCAAACCGCAAGAAATGGTGAATCCGCCCTGAAATGGATGTTTTCGGAAATAGAGATTAAAGACCGCCTCCTGCTCCGCCTTGCCCGCTTTCCAATAGCCGTAAGCCATGGTAAGTTGGTAAAGATCAGTCAGTAAGCTTAGTGATGTGTCATACAATTTGTTGATCATGCGTGTTTTTGAATGATTAAAGACTGACTATTTAGCAAATATTCGCGACTAAGTCTACTTTGGAAGATCTGGAATGACCTTCAAATTCGTATGTTCTGGTAAAGCTGACATTAACCCAGCAAACTAAATCAACGTTTCATGACACAAACAATCGATTCAAAAATCAGATCGGTAGCTCATAACATTCGGAAGATCAGAGAATTTCGTAATTACACGCAGGAATATCTGGCAATGAAACTCGGCATTTCACAAAATGCTTACAGCAAGATAGAATTGGGTTACACGCGCCTTACTTTGGAGCGGCTGATACAAATTGCTCAAATTCTGGGCGTTGATATCGTCGATCTGATCAATGAAAACTCAGAAGATCTCGTGCGCCTGCATACAACCAAGTAACCTGCGTCACGCATCAACCATTAAAAAAGGGCTGCTTTTTCCAAAACAGCCCTTTTCCTTTTTATAATGATCGTTAAATTGCTTCCAAGATCCTTTCGATCGCAACCTGATAACCAATTTTCTCTTTTAATTCACTGATTGCCACACGCTCCTGCTCCATCGTATCGCGATGGCGGATCGTAACCGTATCGTCTTCCATTGTTTGATAATCCACGGCAACACAAAACGGAGTTCCAATTAAATCCTGGCGTGTGTAACGCTTTCCAATCGCAGCGCCGTCATCATAAGTGGTTCGGAAAGAAGATTTTAGCGAGTTTGCAATTGCTTGTGCTTTCTCTGCCAATCCATCTTTTTTAACCAACGGAAGCACTGCCACTTTGAATGGAGCAAGGGCCGGATGCAATTTGAGATAAGTTCTTTCCTTAACATTTTCGCCTTCCCCAACCGTTTCTACCGTATAAGCATTGCAGAACGCAGCAAGGAAAAGTCTGTCGGCACCAACCGAAGTTTCCACCACATAAGGAATGTAATTTCCGTAAGGCTTGCCATTTTCGTCCAGGTCAGAGTCGAAATACTGTTGTTTTTTCTTAGACAATTCCTGGTGATTTCGCAGGTCAAAATCGGTTCTTGAATGGATTCCTTCCATTTCTCTGAAACCAAATGGGAACTGATATTCAATGTCAACGGCAGCATTGGCATAATGTGCAAGCTTTTCGTGATCGTGGAATTTCAGTTTTTCGGCCGGTAAGCCAATCGCTTTATGAAACTTCATGCGTGCTTCTTTCCAGCTTTCATACCAGGCCATTTCAGTGCCGGGGCGAATGAAAAATTGCATTTCCATTTGTTCAAATTCCCGCATACGGAATGTAAACTGACGCGCAACGATCTCATTTCTAAATGCTTTACCAATTTGCGCAATGCCAAAAGGAATTTTCATGCGACCACTTTTCTGCACATTCAGGAAGTTGACGAAAATCCCCTGAGCCGTTTCCGGACGCAGATAAATCAGGTTGGATTCCTCCGCCACCGAGCCCACCTGCGTGCTAAACATCAGGTTAAACTGCCGCACTTCCGTCCAGTTGGTCGTTCCTGAAACCGGACATTTAATATTTTCGGCAATGATCAATTCACGAACACCGGTCAAGTCTTCCGCGCTCAGCAATCGTCCCATTTCAGCCAGCAAAGCCTGCGCTTTTTCAGGCTGTCCTTCCGCTTCGTACTGCTCAGCCCTGCCTTCCAGCAACTGATCTGCACGATATCTTTTTTTGGAATCTTTATTATCGATCATCGGATCATTAAAACCATCCACGTGACCGGAAGCTTTCCAGGTTAGCGGATGCATAAAAATGGCCGCATCAATGCCGACAATGTTATCGTGCAGTTGCGTCATGGCCTTCCACCACGCTGCTTTAAGGTTATTTTTTAGCTCAACACCATTTTGACCGTAGTCATAAACAGCTTGCAAGCCGTCATATATTTCAGAAGATGGAAACACAAAACCGTATTCTTTGGCATGCCCAACAATGTCTTGTAAAGAAGTAGCAGGTGCTTGGTTCATTCTATTTGTTTAATTCGATTAAAAACGACAATTATCCACTGAATTCAGCTAATTGGCAAAATTAGGGAATTTGCCTTATTAAAAAGGTTTTCCATTCGTATTAACACGAAAGACTGGCGTTTTTGTGACCAACAAAGTATCATATTTCCCAGTGTTAAGGTCATCAAATGTGGCCTTGTTATCTACCAGCGTTTTGAGTAGAGTCTCATCGACATCGATAAATTGCTTTGACCAACCGAGCCCGGGCTTTCCACACAAAGTTAACAGACCCAGACTCGGGACGTAGTTTAAGATAAATTTCCCGCCTCGTTTAGATATTACCTCGTAGCCCTCCCTATCATCTGGTCTATTGTTGTAAAATTCATAAAGTTTTGGAATGGCATCGCGTCTTTGTGATACTCTATCCCCTTCTTCTAGAAGCAATGTTCTTGTCGAAATCGGGTTCACTGAACCGATACAACCGGCCAGTGAACATATCAGAAATAGTAATATCGTTCGTCTCAGTTTCATAGTTAAATACTGGGGTATCCGTTTGTTTTCACACTATACATCGGATTATTCCTGACCAAAACACTGTCAAAAGCACTTCCGATAGACCCTACACCATGTAGATCGTCAAAGGTGATTTTATCATTTATTAGTCTTTGCAATGCGGCTTCGTCAACCTCCTTAAACTGAGGACCCCAACCGCTTCCGGGATCGCCGCAGAGGGTCAAGAGCTTCAATTCGGGAACATAATTGATTATGAATCTTCCGTTCCCTCTTGCAATCACCTCGTAAACCTCCTTTTCTTTTGTGCTGTTCATATAATGATCATACAAAGTATTAATAGCATCCGCACGCGATTCCTCCCGGTCTTTCCCATCGATATAAAGCGTATCGACGTCGGGATGCGAAAGTTCATGGCAGCTCATCAGAAACAGCATCTGCAAAATCAACCTCAATTTTAGAATCATAGAAGCATTTGGTTATAGACTTGGACTACCATTCGTTTTAACATTAATAAACGGCTCATTCACAATGAGCAAACTATCGTAACCGATCGGATCTGATGCAATCTTGCCGAGGCTATCAAAGGAATAACCACCTAAAGCGAGTTTTTGAAGCGTTACTTCTTTCACATTTTTGAATTGGTTTAACCAACCACTTCCCGGATCTGCACACAGCGTTAGCAATTCCAGTTTTGGAGTGTAATTAAGAATGAACCGGCCATTACCATTTGAAATAACCTCATACGCCTCCTTATCTTTTTGGCTGTTTACATAATGCGCATACAATTTCGGAATGGCTTCCAACTTTTCTGCTTCTTCGGTGCCACCATTTACATACAAGGTGTCCACATGAGGATGAGAAACTTCGTGGCATCCGGTCAGATTCATAGCTAGCAAAAAACAGACTATTCTAGGCAAGTTTCTCATATCGAGTCATTGTTTACAGGTTAGTTCTTAATTCGTCAACGGATCGACTTGGACCAAGTGTTGATTAGGGCTATATAAATCGTTGTAGAGCTTATTCCAAGTTGTCTGATTGTTCCCTCCATGCCAAATTTAAAATGTCAATTAAAGGGTGAACCGCGCTTGAATTTGCCTTCGTTATCATTGTGGCGATTATATCATCTACGCTAGGTATTTTTCGGAATGGTCCAAACCCCCATGAAGTCTCATTTGCCATCCACTCACGCGCTGACATATTATTGTGCAAATCCATGGCTACTATTTTGATTTGGTTTTGCGATCCGTCATCATTCATTTCATGTTTTGAAGTTCCATCTTGTGTAAAATCGACTGCCTGATTCTCGCTTGCTGGACTTCCCTTTAAGATATAACGAATTGATAGTGCGTTCCAAGTAGAGTGCTTAAACGCATTTGCGTTGTTCCCATCTTTGTCATTATTATATATATTCGGCGTCAGGAAATTCACATCATTTGCAGCCTGTATGTAATGCTGTGCGTATCCCGGATTTAGCAACAAATGATTTTTCTCAGGAGTTGTCAAGCTTCCAGGCGACGGCCCAGCAGTTCTTGCATTTCTTAGCCTTTCTAACGCAATCACCTCCGCTACAACATCGCGCTTGCAGAGCGTTTGATAATAGTCGTAAATAAGGCCGCGCTTTTCGTTTGCTTCTTCATGCGTTTCAATGTCTGGAAAGTCCCTGAAAACCCTCTCCAAGTCCTTTTCTAAAATTCCTTCTTCCGAAGTGATGACAGGGTAATTAGCATTGTGCTTCACTAAAATCGGCAGTAACTCTTCATAGGTGATGCCTGCGTATTCACCGGAAGTCTTCGCATGCTTAATTTGTGAAAGCCGCTCATAGTAATTGTCAAACTCTTCCTGAGTCTGACCAAAAAGCTCCTTCGGAAAATTCGCCGGAACAACGACCCGCTCTCCTTTGAAAGCAATTATTTCCGTTGCTATTTCCGGAGCAACGCTCTCGTCCGCACCAGGTCTATCGCAGGACGAAATCGCAAAGCCAAAAAACGTAAACACAAGCACATTCCTTAAATTTAATTTCATAAATTGAAACGGTTTAAATGATGAAAATAATTTGAACCAGTGTCGTCCCGCCCTTCCGACGCCAATCTCGGGGCGGGATTTTATTTTGCAAGATATTCGACATTCCAGGAGAAATAGCTTGTAATAATGGCTCAATTATCTGGCGGCTGACGCCATTAAGTTATCGGCTAGTTTTTTAGCAGAATTTACATTTCCAGCCAAAATCAAACACCAATGTTCAATAGCGAACAGCGACATTCGTTCGAATTTGCTCCAAACAGCTCATTATCAGCTTTTCCGCTTGTTGGCATGTTAATTTTATTTGCACATATCAGTTGCCTGCACTGATCCTAACTGATAAATCTTCACATCATGCTCCCTAACTACTTCAAAATAGCATTTCGAAATTTTCGGAATCAGCGGCTGTTTAGCAGCCTCAATGTTTGCGGACTTGCGATAGGCATGGCCGCGGTTTGGCTAATGGTCCTGTATGTTGCCGAGGAGCTTAGCTATGACCGGTTTTATGACAAAGCGGATCGCATTTACCGCGTGGTTCAGGAGGGGAAATGGGCGACCGGAAGCTTTAATCTCGCGCCAACTTCGGCTCCATATGCGGCCGCATTGCAGAATGATTATCCCGATATTGATAAAACCGTGCGGATCAGCACAGAGGGTGGCGGCACCATTACTTTTAATGAAAAAGCAATCGAAGCCAACGACATATTTTTTACCGATGCCTCCGTTTTTGAGGTCTTCAATTATCCAATGTTGTATGGAGACAGGCTTACGGCATTAAAGGGCACGCAAAAAATTGTTTTAACCAAAACACTTGCCGAAAAACTGTTTGGTGACGCTTCCAAAGCGCTGGGCAAAACGGTTTTATTTTCAAATAACTTCCCAAACACCGTGTCTGGCGTCATTGCAGACGTGCCTGCAAACTCACACCTCAATTTCAGCGCTTTACGCTCATTGCCGGATAATTACACTTCCGGCTGGCAGCAATCGGATCTTTACACTTATATTTTATTAAAAGAAGGCGCTAATCCACAAAAACTTGAAGAGAAACTAGCGACATTTTTTCCAAAATATCTTAAAAAAGAACTTGGAGACATTGATTACAAAATGTCCTTGCAGCCCATTGCGTCCATTCACTTGCATTCGCATTTGGAATATGAGCTAAGCGCTAACGGCAATATTAACACGATCTACATTTTTTCGGTCGTGGCGGCGCTTATTCTCGTCATTGCCTGCATTAATTATATCAATCTTTACACGGCTCGATCCATGAAGCGCGTCCGGGAAGTTGGCGTTCGCAAAGCAGTTGGTTCGACACGCTCGCAACTGATGGGGCAGTTCCTGACCGAGTCTTTTCTAATGACCTTTTTGGCAGGCGGTCTGGCTGCATTATTGGTCATTCTTGCGTTGCCTTACTTTAACGAACTGGCCGATAAAGCGCTGACAATCAACAACAGCAATGGATTTTCAACCATCCTGATGGCAGCCGCTTTTATTATAGTCATTGGATTATTGAGCGGCGTTTATCCTGCGATTATGCTTTCGGGCTTCCGTCCGGTTGAGGCGCTGAAAGGGCGTTTAGGCAATAACATTGGCGGCGTCCAATTGCGGCAATCGCTAGTGGTTTTTCAATTTGCTGCAACCGTTGTGATGATCGCTTGCTCCGGCATTGTATATCGCCAGCTGCATTACGTTTCCCATAAAGATCTGGGTTTCAATAAAGATCAGGTGCTCACTTTCCATGTCGACAATGACGAACCGAGGAAACAGATCCGGGCAATTAAGGAAAAGTTAAACCAAAGTCCGTTCATTGAAAGCGTTGCTGCCGCAAGCAATCCATTGGGCAATAACAGCATCAGCGGAGGCGCATTGTTTGTTGAAACCGAATCCGGAGAAATGCCCACATCGACCCAAATTCTGCAAAGATTTGCCGCTGATGGCGATTATATAAATACACTTGAAATCAAATTGCTGCAAGGACGGAATTTCAAGGAAGCTGCTCCGGCGGATTTGTATGGCGCTGTGATTGTGAACGAGGCAATGGTCAAAAAGCAAGGGTGGAATGCGCCTATCGGTAAGAGAATCAAGTATTTTGTTGATGAAAAAGGAACGACACAGGAAGCAAAAGTAATTGGTGTCGTAGCTGATTTTCACACTTATTCACTACAACATAAAATTGAACCGCTCGTAATTCAAATGCCTGAAACTGAGGACAAGGACAACATTTACGTGCGGATTCAGCCAGCAAAAACCAAAGAGGCGCTGGCTTACATTAATAGCGTTTTCAAAGAATTTGACCCTGAGGCAAAACTGGATTTCCATTTTCTCGACGAAAACTTTTCGCAACAATATAAAGCTGAACAGAAACAAGGAAGCATCTTGCTGTCGTTCGCCGTGCTGGCCGTTATCATTGCTTGCCTCGGTTTGTTCGGACTGGCTGCATTTGCTGCCGAAGCCCGGACGAAGGAGATCGGCGTGAGAAAAGTGCTGGGAGCGAGCGTGCAGAATGTTGTGATTTTGCTATCAACAGATTTCCTCAAACTCGTGCTCATTGCCATCGTCATTGGCGTCCCTATTGCCGCTTACGCCATGCAATCGTGGCTTCAAAACTTCGAATATCGCGAGCATTTATCGTGGTGGATCTTTGCGTTGTCGGGTTTTATTGCGTTAATCATCGCATTGGCAACGGTGAGCGTTCAGGCGATAAAAGCAGCATTATCAAATCCGGTGGAGGCGCTGCGAGCAGAATAACAGCGCTTTCCCAAATAGTTAAAAATAGTTAAACAGCTCATTTTCAAAACCTGGCATTTACAATTTTGCCTAGTTTTGAAAATGATCCAAAACTACTTCAAAATCGCCTGGCGAAATTTGCTGAAACGCAAGTTCTACTCGCTCGTCATGATCTTTGGCCTCTCGGTCGGCATGACCTTTACTTTCCTCATTATGAGTTATGTATGGGGTGAATTGAAGGTTAATAAAGACCTTCGCAATGCAGACAACCAATATATTATCCGCAGCAAATGGAAAAATCCGGACATGGGTGTGGACATGGCAACGCTTGGACCGCTTGGCGCAACATTAAGGGCGGATTATCCGAATCTCGTTGCCAATTTTTATCGCTATGACGGCATCACAGTGGCTGTTTCGAAGGGTGAAAAGCATTTCCGGGAAGAGGTCCAGACGGGAGATTCAACATTGCTTTCCATGTATGGGTTCCCGCTGCTGCATGGCGACGCCCGAACTGCATTGAATCGCAAGAACTCGGTGGCGATTACGGAAGAAAAAGCATTGAAATACTTTGGCAAAAGCGATGTCCTGGGCGAGACGATCACCTTGCATAATTTCATCGGCGGGAAACAGGAGTTCGAGATTAAGGCCGTTTTGAAAGACATTCCTGTCAATTCTGTTACTCATTTGTTGCCTAAACCTTCCGGCGTTTTCATTCCATTGAGCAGTCTGGAAGGCCGAAAGGGAGCGGAAGACAACTGGAATTTCCCTTACATGATCAGCTACATCGAGCTGCAAAAGGGCGTTAGCACCGCGGATTTAAAAAAACCACTCGCACAGACGCTCGCGACCCATGCATCGGCGGATATGCGGGCTAATCTCGAAGTTTACTTTACGCCATTAAAAAACTATTATCGGGAAGCAAACAATGGGCTGGTCAGCAAAATGATATACACATTATCGGGTGTGACGCTCTTCATTTTGCTCATGGCGATTGTCAATTTTGTTAATATTTCAATTGGCAAATCCTCATCCCGCCTGAAAGAAATTGGCGTAAGGAAAGTGCTGGGAAGTCTCAAAAAGCAGCTTATCGGTCAATTTTTGGCTGAATCTGTAATCCTCGCATTGTTTGCCATGTTGCTTTCTATCCTGTTTTATGAAATGTCACGCTCGGCATTTGCTGATGTTTTGGCCAAACCGTTGGGTTCAACATTCTCTCTATTCCCCTACTCTATCATTTTACCTTTGATTTCCGCACTGCTAATCGGCTTGATTGCAGGCGCTTATCCCGCATTTATTCTCTCTGGCATTTCGTCTGTCGACTCCATGAAAGGCAAGCTGAAATCGATCAAGGAGAATATCCGGCTGCGGCGCGTGCTCATTGCGTCGCAGTTTGCGATTGCATTGTTTGTCTTTGCAGGAGCCATGGTCATTTCAGGACAGGTTAATTATTTTTTCGACAAAGACCTTGGTTATAACAAAGAATCGCTCGTCAGCATCGCCGTCCCGCGCGACTGGACGCCCGAAGGCGTGGCTAAAATGGAAGGGATCAGAGACGAGCTCGCGCGTTTGAAGGAAGTAAAAAATGTGAGTTTGTCCTATGAAATTCCAAATGGCAACAATGGCGGACATTCAGGATTATACAAATCTGGCCAGGATTCGACGCAAGCCATTCATACACAGTTTCTCAGCACAGACGAAAAATATGCCGACACATACCAGATCAGCATGCGGGCCGGGAAGTTTTTCAATGCAAGGGAGGGCGCATATCAGCCGGATAAAGTTGTTTTGAATGAAACGGCGGCAAAAGCTTTGGGATATCAAAATGCTGAAAGCGCCGTTGGGACGCAGGTTAGGGTCCACAACGTTCCGACGCCACTCACTGTCGACGGTGTTTGTAAAGATTTCAATTTTGCCTCTGTACATCAGGAGATTAAGCCAATGGCTTTTTTCCATGTGAAGAGCGGAAACGCATTTCGCTTTTTGACTTTCAGGCTTAATCCTTCCAATTTAGGCGAGTCGATGGCGGCATTGGAAAACAAATGGCGAACGCTCATGCCGGATGCGCCATTCGAGTATGCATTCATGGATGACACGCTGCAAAAGCTTTATCAAACGGAAACGCAGCTGAAAAAAGCGTCGCAAGTTGCTACGGTGCTGTCAGTGATTATTGTGTTGTTAGGCGTTTTGGGAATGGTTTCGCTGAGTGTTGCGCGCCGGACGCGGGAGCTCGGCATCCGAAAAGTTTTGGGCGCATCAGGCGCCGGAATCATCATGCTGTTCCTCAAAGAATTTTTGCTCGTTATGGGTTTCGCCATGCTAATCTCCTTCCCCCTGGCCTTCATCGCCATGAAACGCTGGCTCGAAACCTACGCCTATCGCATCCAGATCAGCTGGCAAACATTCGCCCTCGTCGGGCTCGGCTTTGCATTGGTTATCAGCATTATAGTTTGCCTGCAAACAACGAAGGCGGCACTAATGGATTCTGTTAAGAGCTTGCAGAGTGAGTGATGTTCACATTTAAAGTCAATCCAGTTTGGCCAAAATTTCCAGAAAAGATTGAAGAGTTATGAGGCTTAGTTTTGGAGATGGAATGGATTTGAATATATCATTTACTCTTAAAATTATCATCTGAAAGCATCGTATGATAATCCTGCGTTACGTATTGTTTTTGTTCTAAAACCTGATCAAGTTCTTTTTGCAGTCCATGATCAAAATAATTCAGAAGCATCTTGCGAAGTTCAAGCTCCTCCGACTCGCTAATGCCTTGGTCAAAAAGACGCAACAAGCTGATTTGCATATTACTAAGCCTGTTACTCTCGTGAGAAATTTTTGAATGTGATACCATTATCCATTATTTTTTCTATGCCAAGTTAACAAAAATATGAGTGACTCACTAACTCAGCCGCACGGAAAACAGATCTTTGGATTTCAGATAAATGTAGGTGACGACGACGATGGTGAGGATGCCGCCAGCCATCACGGACGGGACGGTTCCGAATGCTTTGGCCATGGCGCCGGACTCAAATGCACCGAGCTCGTTGGACGAGCTGACGAACATACCGTTGACGGCTGCGACGCGCCCCCGCATTTCGTCTGGGGGATAAATTAGCAAGATTGTTTGCCTCACGATTACACTAACGCTGTCAAAAACGCCCGTGGCAAATAGCGCTGCGCATGACAATAAGAAGTTTGTCGACAAAGAAAATATGATAGTAAAAACCCCGAAACCAAATACAGCGATCAGCATATTGCGCCAGGCGTTGTGTGTCGGCGGATAGTAGGCCATAGCGAACATTGTGACAAGCGAGCCAATGGAGGGTGATGCCCGCAGCAAACCCAAACCTTCTGGCCCAACCTTCAAAATATCTTCCGCATAAATAGGCAAAATCGCCACCACGCCGCCAAAAAGCACCGAAAATAAGTCAAGCGAAATGGCATACAACACGATCCTCGTCCTAAAAACGAAGCGGAAACCTTCTTTTAAACTTTCAATGATCGGTGTGACGATCTTCGGAAATTCGGGTCGTGTTTTGATCATGCCCAGCAAAACCCAGCACACAATAAAGTTGCCAATAACGATTAATAATGTGTCCGTCAGACCCAAGTAGGCGTATAAAAATCCGGCGATTGCCGGGCCTGTAATGGATCCGGCTTGCGAGAATGAACTGCTCCAAGTGGACGAATTGTGATAAATTGCCCTGGGCACCAGAAATGGTTTTAGCGAGCTGGAAGCAGGTGAGTAAAAGCCTTTTGCAAAACCAATCAACGCGAAAACCGAGTAAATGACGATCAAATGCTGCGTCTGCGAAAGTGCATCGTAAATGATAGGCTGAAATGCCAGATATAAGATGACCGAGCCAAGCAAAATCACAACCAAACTAATGTGCATGATCGTTATTTTGTTCTTCTGATCCGCGACATAACCACCAAAA
Organism: Dyadobacter sp. CY326; assembly: GCF_021390515.1. Taxonomy (GTDB): domain Bacteria; phylum Bacteroidota; class Bacteroidia; order Cytophagales; family Spirosomataceae; genus Dyadobacter. Next base: position 474,515 of record NZ_JAJUXI010000004.1, on the reverse strand, counting down.
ATGGATGTAATTACGAAAGGAATCACCTGCGCAAGCCCAATCAGGCCCAATGCAAGCGGATCGTGCGTGAGCTTGTAAAGTTCATACGCAACAATCACCTCCTGAATGAGGATCGAAGCCGAAAAAAGAAATGAATTGGAAATAAAAAATCTAAAATCGGAGTAACGCAGGGCTGCGTAAGGATCTTGGGAAGCGACTGTTTTCAAATCAATGGTGTGGTGTTCAGGTTAGTAACACCTTTTGAGCGGGTTAATGTTCTGTTTTGAATAAAATTGATGCAAATTGTTGTCACAATGCAATTGCAACCCTTTTTTAGCCGCATTGTGATCTTTTACATTTCCTTTACAATGTTTTACAGGCGTTTAACCAGGCCGTTTCCAGGTTCTTTTACTTTTGGTCAAATTCAAAATTTATCAAAAACCAAAGTAATTCGCATCATGAAAAACAAGATCTGGAAATTCATTCCTGCGTTAACGCTGATTTTTTCACTGCCGCCTTCGGTTGCATTGCCTAAGGAAAATCTGGACGGTTTTTTCGTCAGTCCGCTTGTCTTGAATGGTCGTTCGGTAAGCCCTGCTGAACTTGCAACGGCGCGCGGAGGCAAGTTGTCATTGGTAAAAGGCAATCCGGGCAACAACAAGATTTCAAAAGTGCCTTTTCTGATTTACCTGACAAGAAATGGAAAAATCGTTAATGGCAATGCCTACGCACACAACAATCCGGTCGTAGAATCCGACATTTATGAACTGCTGAAACCAGCCAAAGCTGGCGACCAGATGACCATTGAGCCGGTCAACAAAAGCGATCAGATTGAAAGGCGGATCATCACCGTGCAGAGCAGTCAGCTTACGCCGCAATTCATTTGGTTTCGTTTCAATAAAAAGAACGACGGCTGCTGATTCCATCGGGATTGTGGTAAATTTGTAGAAGCGCTCATTACATTGATAATCATGCAGATGCATCAACTGAAAATACAGCAATGGTTCAGAAAGTTAATTTTTCTGCTGCTTCTTTGCGCTTTGTTTTTGATCAAAAATCCGGCGTCGGCAAACAGCGAAAATTTCCGTTTTGCAGAAAAAGCAAACATTGCACTGAGGCGAACTGCACATTTATTGTTAGTAAAAAACGGCGATTCTTTATCAACAATCCCGCCTGTCAAGCAACTTGACGCCAACACTTTTTCTATTCGCATGGAGCACGTTTTTGACTACAAACAACTTCCCGAACTGCTAAAACAATCCTTGCAAATGCAGCAAATCGTGCGCGGATATAATGTGTCAATGCGCAAGTGCGAAAATAACGAGTTGCAACTGGGCTATAACTTTCTCGACCTGAACCAGGAAGGCGGTGTGCCATGCGGCGGACGAATTCAGACAGCAGGTTGCTATCAATTGCAGATCAGTTTTTTGCCCGAAACAGTTGAAGCCACGACCGGCGGCAACTGGTGGGCATTGCCGTTTGGAACATTACTGGCGGGCCTGGGTTACATTGTCTGGAAAAAAAGCAGGCCTCGCAATGAACTGCAAACGACTTCGGAAACCCTTGACTTTGTGATCAATGAGTCAAAAATGTTGATTGGCATGTCAAGGTTTGATATCGCCAATCAGACATTAACTTCCGCTGGCGTAACCCATCAGCTCACATTTCGCGAAGCGAAGTTGCTCGCGCTGTTTGCCCGGAATGCCAATCAGGTGCTCGACCGCGATTTTATCCTCAAATCGGTTTGGGAAGATGAAGGTGTGATTGTTGGCCGCAGCGTGGATGTGTTCGTCTCCCGCCTCCGCAAAATACTTGCAAATGAACCGGCAGTTAAGATCGCTGCGGTCCACGGCGTTGGCTATAAAATGGAAGTCTTTTCTTGAAAACCTATGTTTGCCAATTACGCATTGTGTAAGCCATTCAACGGATTTTCAGCGCTTCAACGGACATCGTCCGATACCGTACACATTTTGTACGATTTCGGACGATTAGCCTTTTAGATTAAAACATAAAAACCTAAAATTCAACAGATTACCCTTCTGGCAAGCCTTTTTAAAATAGGATTGGCATAAGAGACGGAGGTATACGCATTTGCTTTTAAAACAGCTTGTCTGTAACTATACCAAAATCTCAAACCTAAAAATTCTATGATTAAGTTAGAAAAGATATCCAAATATTATCCGGCAGGTTTTGGCAAGACATACGTGTTACGCCACATTGATTTAAACATTAAAGAAGGTGAATTTGTATCGATTATGGGACCGTCTGGTTCGGGCAAATCAACCTTATTGCACATTTTAGGATTGCTTGAAGAGCCTTCGGAAGGTGAATATCTTTTTCTTGATGAGCCTGTTCAAAAATTGACTGAAAAAAAACGCACGGAGTTACACCGTCACCACATTGGTTTTGTATTTCAGGCTTATCACTTGATCGACGAACTCACTGTTTATGAGAACATTGAAACGCCGCTTCTTTACAAAGGAACATCTGGTTCGGAGCGGAAAAGCAGGGTTGCTGAGTTGCTTGACAGGTTCAATATGGTTGCAAAAAAAGACCTTTTTCCACACCAGCTTTCAGGCGGACAGCAGCAATTGGTCGGCGTTGCACGTGCCATTGTGCACAATCCGAAAGTGATTTTTGCAGACGAGCCAACCGGAAATCTGCACTCGGAGCAATCCATCGAGATTATGGAATTATTTCAAAAACTTAACCAGGAAGATAAAGTCACCATTGTTCAGGTAACGCACTCGGAAGTGAATGCAGGTTACGGGAACCGGGTTGTGCGACTCAAAGACGGGTGGTTAGCCTAACATCATTTATTAGCCATGAAACATTTAATTTTACTTTTTTGCCTGTTACCGGTTTTCGGGAAGGCCCAATCTACGCTCACCCTCGCGGAATGTGTGGATCTGCTTGCTAAGAATAATCTTATTTATCAGCAAAGTAGTCTGCAAGCTGAGGCTGCACAGGCACAATTGAGGCAAACCAAGTCCCAGGTCCTCCCGCAGATCGCCTTTGGGTCAACGCAAACATTGAATGCGGGTCGGAGCATTGACCAGTCTACCAATACGTATATAGATGAGGTTTTCGGGAATAGTTCGCTTGGACTTAACTTTCAGGTGCCCGTTTTCCAGGGTTTCAAAGTACAGAACCAGATCAGACAAGGGGTTTTGCTTAAAGAATCTGCCGAAGAAAACCGAACTGCAATATTGAATGCACAAACTGTGCTGCTAATGCAGAATTACGTAAATGTGTTGGCAACAAAAGCACTTTACGAATCCTGGACCGATCAAGTTTTATCCTCCGAAACGCAGGTGGACAGAATTTCCAAACAAGTGAATGCCGGAACGGTTGGAGTCAATTTACTTTATGAAATCAAAGCGCAGCTGGCCAATGATAAATTCAGTCAAGTGACGGCCTTAACTGACTACCGAACCGCCAGACTGACTCTTTTCCAGAGAATGAATGTCACGCCAGACGACAAGGTTGATTTTGAAGCACTTGCTCCAAAAGACTCGACATTAACCGCGGCCAATGCCATCGACATTTATGAAGATGCCAAAAAAAGTTTCCCCGAAATTCGAAGCGCAGAATTATACCGCCAAAGCTTTTCGTATCAGGTAAAATCCATAAAAGCGCTTAATTATCCTTCGCTGGGATTGCAGGGCGGGTTTGGTGCCGTGTATGCAACCAGTAACAAGAATCTGGACTATTTTAATCAATTAAACGCAACCCGTAATGGCTCATTGCAGCTGAGCCTGAGCATTCCGATTATGGGCCGCTGGCTTACCAAGCCACGGGTGGAGCTGGCCAAGGTGCAGGAACGCCAGGCGCAAAATACATTGGACGTAACCAACCAGGTTTTGAGACAAGCCATTGAGCTGGCCGTGTTAAACCTGCAATCGATGGCTGACAGACAAGCCTCTGCGCAAGGTCAGGTGGAATCGCTTACGGCGGCATTTGCGGTGATTGAAAGTAAGATGAACGCCGGGATTGCCAATTCATACGAATATTCGCTGGCGAAGGCGAACCTTGCCAAAGCGCAGGCCAATGCGATTCAAGCAAAATATGATTATCTAATGCAGCAGCGATTGTTACAATACTATCGTCAGGGAAACTGGACGGGCGTGTTTTAAAATATTCAAGATTGTTAGGTTAAATTTGGTATCGGTAATTTTTAAGAGGCAGTGACTTATCACTGCCTCTTTTTTGTAGTATTCGTTTAAATTATGTTAAATAACTAATTGGTTACATAAAGATCATTATCTTGCTTTCACTAACTAAAAGCAACAGCTATGAGAAAACTTATCCTCTTCTCGCTACTCAGCATTTTGTGCCTGGCTAGCGAGGTTCAGGCGCAGCTACAAAAGGGAACCGGTTACCTGGGCGCGTCCATTTCCTTCACGGGGCAAAATGGCAAAAACGATTACGAACCGGACGGCGAGCATAAATTGAGCACTTTTGCCGTTGCTCCCACATTGCGGTTTGGCAGGTTCGCAAAGGACAATGTAATGCTGGGCATCGGGCTAACCCCCAATTTCTATTTTCTCCGGAGCAAGAGTGAGTTTATGAACACAGAAAGCAAAACGGGAGTCAATAACTTTTCTGTGACGCTTAATCCGTATATTAGGAATTACAAATCACTAAGCTCCAAATGGGCAATCTTCCTGCACTCAGGCATTAATCTTGGCTATTTACGATTGAAAAATAGCTATGACGACAATTCCAAGTACGAAAATGGATACACAATCGGTGTCAACCTCACGCCCGGCATCACTTACTGGTTCAACCCCAAATTTTCGCTGGAAGCAGATGTCAACGTTTTCAGCTTCGGCGTGAATTACACCAACTTTCTTAACACAAATGCATTCGGAATTTCGTCGGGCATAAGCACCTCTTTGCAGCAATATTTCGGGGTCAGGGCGTCGTGGTATTTTCAAAAAACTAACTAGTCAAGTCATGAAAAAGCTTTTATCGATCTTAATATTTCTGCAATTTTTTGTCGTGCTTGGTGCATTGGCACAATATGATGGAAGACGATTCATTTCAGGTTCGGCGGGTGTCGCGTTTAGCAACAACAACCCGGATTTGGCAAAGGTGAGTCAGTCGTATGGCTACAATGTGAATGTTGGCATTGGTAAATTCAAAACGGAGACAAGGGCCAGTGGCTGGAACCTGAGCTCTACCTTGAACGGCGGCACATCGTATTTTACTAATGCGAATGGTGAACCTCAGATGAATGACCGTATCTCCGGATTCAGCCTTGGGGCAGGTTATTTCTGGCAATATTATAAGCACTTTAATGACAAGTTCGGCATCTTCGCCGGTCCGGCATTGAACGGAGGTTATACGCTGTCCAATCAAATCACGCAAGACCAGGGCGAACCGTTTGACACGAAAACGAACACCATTTCCGTTGCATTTGCTGTCAATGCCGGCCTGTATTATAAATTGTCAGAAAGATGGTGGTTAACGGCAGGTCTTGGATTCGCGACGCCGCTTGCAGTGAGTTACCAATTTGGCGAACAGATCCGGAAGAGTGACGGCAGAAGTTTTGACAGCAGCGCATTCCAGTATGAATTTTCTCCGTCGTTCACATTCCCTAGCGTAGGCCTGGGCCTTCGCTATTTCCTGGCGAATTAAGGAGGCCTCAATGCTAATTTTTGAAGTTTTTACATTAAATACATGGTGGATATGCCTTCTTTGGTATATCCACTTTTTTGTTATTGATGAAAAAAATTTTTCTCCTGCTCTCTGTTATTTGGCTAAGTGCTTGTCACAAACCCAATTCCACGAATATTGCCGAGTCATGGCAACCTGATTATGACATAAAAAGATCAGAGTCGTCCATCGAGGCGTTTGAAAAAGCAGATGCTGAGAAAATGCCTGCCCCGGGCGGGATCGTATTTACGGGAAGTTCTTCTTTCACCAAATGGCAAACGGCTGCTCAAGATCTTGCTCCGCTCCCCATCATTAACCGCGGTTTTGGCGGTTCTACATTCCCGGAAGTCATTTACTATGCCCCGCGCAATGTGCTGAAATACAATCCAAAAACAGTTGTAACATATTGTGAAAATGATATGTTTGGTCAAAAGCCAAAAACGCCCGAACAGGTGAGGGACGAATACGTGACGTTTGTAAAACTGGTTCGCGCCAAACTTCCGGATGTGCAGCTATATTTCGTTTCGCTGAAACCTTCGCCGTCAAGATGGGCAAAAAAAGACGATGTCATCAAGGCCAATCAGCTCATTCAGGATTACATTAAAAAGGATAAAAATCATCATTATATAGATGTATGGCCGGTTATGCTTAAAAACGGACGGCCCGACGGCAGCATTTTCGTAAGCGACAGCCTCCATATGAATGAAGAAGGTTACCGCCGCTGGACAAAGGTTTTTAAACCGATTTTGGAAAAAGCAGTGTGAGAAAAAGTGCCGACACGCGGCGTCTGCAAAGATTTTAAATGAACAGGTAAGGGTATTGGTTTTAACGTAAAGTCACTATATTAACCGAAAAATACATTTCCGGATATAAAAGTGATATCGCATTCAAATAATGAAGGTAACAGCGGTTTTTGACATTGGCAGGACCAATAAAAAGTATATACTTTTTGACGAAAAGTATCAGATTTTAGATGAATTTTCAGAGTCACTTCCGGAGACAACCGATGAAGACGGGTTCCCAACCGAAGATATCGAGCTGCTTACCAAATGGGTGCAGGACCGCTGGGCAGCCCTCCTGGAAGACCCAAAATACGACATTAAGGCTATTAATGTAGCTGCATATGGCGCGAGTCTTGTACATTTGGATGCGTCAAATAAGCCGCTAACTCCTTTATATTCTTACTTAAAGCCATTTCCCGAAAACCTTTTAAAGCAATTTTACAGCACATACGGCGACCCGACACGGCTTTCGCTGCAAACGGGTTCTCCGGCCATGGGAATGCTTAATTCGGGCATGCAGCTTTACTGGCTCAAATACACGTATCCGGACATTTACAAACAGATCGTCACAACATTACATTTACCACAATATATCCTCTATCTCCTCACAGGCCGCAAAGTAAGTGACTACACTTCATTGGGCTGTCACACAGCACTTTGGAGTTTCGAAATGTGGGATTACCACGATTGGGTGAAGGAAGAAGGCATTCATAGAAAGCTTGCGCCGGTGCTAGCCTCGTCGTCATTCATTTACAGACATAATGAAAAAGGAATTCAGTCTGGCTTCGGGTTGCATGACAGCTCTTCTGCATTGATTCCTTATCGGATGGCTGTCAAAAAGCCATTTGTGCTTCTGTCGACCGGAACCTGGTGCATTAACTTCAACTCGTTCGCTTCCAAGCCAATGACTTCTTATCAGCTGGAACGCGACTGCATGAATTACCTGACGCCAGAAGGAAGCGGAGTTACGGCATCGCGTTTATTCCTGGGAAGAGAGCACGATTATCAGGTTGCGCGCATTGCAGAATATTTCAGAGTTGAGCCTGATTTCTACAAAGGAGTCATTTATGACGCGGAGATTTTGAAAGCCGATACGCCACCGTTTTATCCCGCTTGCATGGTTGGAAACGGTCCGTTCCCTGAGCCAAGCCCGCAGGAATGGCAGATCAGCGCTTTTGCTTCCGCTGAGCATGCATATCACCATCTTTTGAAAGGATTGACGAGCTTACTTTTTGTTTCCCTCGACTTGATCGCTGTGAATGATGTGCAGGCAATTTACATTGATGGAGGTTTTGCGAGAAATGAAATATTTACAAAACTCATCGCAGCAAATTATCCAAATCACAGTGTATTCGCAACCGATTTGCCTTACGCGACCTCGTTAGGCGCAGCATTGCACGTCACACGCCCGCAGACATTTGAGTTTTCAAAAGAAATTTACGAGATCAAGCCATAAGCGGCTAACTTATTCTGCTCCAATTGGTTGCTTCCTTGCCCATATGCTCAATGTGCGCTCTTATGGGTTGGTTAACCGGTTGGAGCAGATCAGGATCTGAGTTAAGAATTTCCTCGGCCGACTGCCTAGCCGCTTTTAATATTTCTCCGTCCTGAGCCAGGTTAGCGACCAACAAATCCAAAAGTCCACTCTGCTGCGTTCCCGACAAATCGCCCGGACCGCGCAATTGCAAATCCACTTCGGCAATTTCGAATCCGTCATTGGTCCGGCACATCGTTTCGATCCGCAACTTCGTCTCCTTACTGATTTTGTAATCGGTTATCAAAATGCAATAGGACTGCTCAGCGCCCCGCCCCACCCTTCCGCGGAGCTGATGCAATTGCGACAAACCAAACCTCTCGGCATTTTCAATGACCATTACGGAAGCATTGGGCACATTTACACCCACCTCGATAACAGTAGTCGCCACCATAATTTTCGTTTCCCCCCGAACAAAACGAGCCATTTCAAAGTCCTTGTCGGCAGATTTCATTTTGCCATGCAAAATGCTTAACGGCACATCGGGAAACGCGCGGGAAACGCTCTCATAACCATCCATCAGATCCTTCAAATCCATTTTTTCAGACTCCTCGATCAATGGATAAACCATGTAAATCTGTCTGCCTTTGGCAATTTCATCTTTCAAAAAACCAAATACAGACAATCGGTGGGCATCGTAACGGTGAACGGTTTTGATGGGTTTTCGTCCTGCCGGAAGTTCGTTAATAGCCGAAATATCCAGATCGCCGTAAAGTGTCATCGCCAATGTTCGTGGAATCGGCGTAGCGGTCATCACGAGCATATGCGGGTTGATATGGCTGTTTTTCGCCCATAACTTTGCGCGCTGCGCCACACCAAACCGATGTTGCTCGTCAATGATACAAAGTCCCAGATTTTTGAATTGAACAATGTCTTCAATCAGCGCGTGTGTTCCTACAATGATGTGCATCGAGCCATCAAGCAATTGCTTGTGAATCAATCCCCTGTCCTTCTTTTTGGTAGAACCGGTCAGTTTGCAAATGTTGACACCAAGCGCATCTGCAAATTTTTTCAAACCTTGATAATGTTGATCGGCGAGGATTTCCGTGGGCGCCATGAGGCAAGCCTGGGCGTCATTATCCAATGCAAAAAGCATGGAAATGAAAGCAACAATGGTCTTTCCAGAGCCCACATCGCCTTGCAGCAAACGGTTCATTTGCCTGCCTGTTTTGAGGTCTTCATGAATCTCCGCCAGCACGCGTATCTGTGCATTTGTAAGTGTAAACGGCAGGTGATGGTCGTAAAACTGCTTTACCAAATTTGTATGATTAAAAACCAAGCCGGGATATTCCGTTTTGTGCAAAAGCTTGTTTTTGATCAACCGAAACTGGTTGTAAAACAGCTCCTCAAATTTCAATCGCCGTTGCGCCTGGTGCAGCCATTGCGAGCTTTGCGGCAAATGAAAATTCCACAACGCATCGGCCTTGGACACCAGCCTGTATTTCTGAACCAGGTTTTCGGGAAGTGTTTCGCGGATATGCGGCCGCGATATTTCAAGCAATGACCGCATCATCCGACTTATCGCGCGGCTCTCGACAAATTTCCTGCGCAGCTTTTCGGTAAGCGGATAAATCGGTTGCCAAAAACCGCCGTTTTCATTTTCCGGCGTAATCAGATCAAGCTCGGGATGCGTAATGCTCCACCGGCCGCCAAATGCGACGGGTTTACCAAAAACTATGTATTCTGTATTCGGGCGCAGGTTTTTTTCATACCACGCAATGCTCTGAAACCAAACAAGTTCCAGTATGCCGGTGCCGTCTGTAAAATAGGCCACAAGCCTTTTCTTGTTTCCCTCACCCGTAAGCGTCCATTCTCTTAATCTGCCCTTGATCTGCGCCGCTGGCAGCTGATCGTTAAGATCCTTTATTTTATGAAAAACCGTTCGGTCTTCGTGACGGAAAGGATAATGCTGGATGAGGTCACCAAACGTAAAAATCCCCAGTTCCTGATTCAGCAGGGCTGCCTTTTGCGGTCCTACGCCTTTCAGAAACTCTATTTTAGTGTCAAAAAAGCGGGTCTTTACGGTGGGGTTTGCATCAGAAGTCATTATTCAAATATAGCTTGAAATCGCAGAAAACAATGTTTCTGCTTCACAGATATGTTAATCAAAGTTAATGTCGCCGCTTATCAGCGATTTTGAAACAGGGCGACTTGATTAACAACTTTTGAATGGCGTATTTCGCTAAATTTTAATTTTTTCCACAACCTAAAATCAATGTTGCAGTTTATGAAAACCACATTTTTGACACTTTTCCTTTCCCTAATCGCATTATCATGGGCGTCCGCACAAAGCCCGAGAGTCACAACCGACGGCCCGAATGTTAGCATTGCTTACGGTCAGCCTTCAAAAAAAGGAAGAGTTCTTTTTGGCAAAGAGGGAAGCGAGAGTTTAGAAAAATATGACAAAGTTTGGAGAACGGGCGCGAATGCTTCCACGGAAATCACATTCAAAAAAGACGGCATGTTCGCTGGTAAAGCCGTAAAAGCTGGCACTTACAGCTTGTTCACAATCCCCGGAGAAAAAGAATGGGCGATCATTTTGAACAGCGTTTTGGGTCAGTCCGGCGCATATGATTACGAGAAAAATAAGGGCAAAGACGTCTTGAAAGTGACTGTGCCAAGCAAAACATACCCAACATCAGAAGAAAAACTTACCTTCAAAGTAAGCGCCACTTCACTCGATTTTCAATGGGACAAAACTGGCTTTTCAGTTCCTTTGAAGTTTTAATGTTGTTTAAAAAAAAAGAGAGGACTTGCCAAGTTTCAAAAACTTGGCAAGTCCTCTCTTTTTTTTCATCCTACAAATTCTGCCGGATCATATTTTCCAGCACTTGCAAATGATCCGTGAATGCTTTGTGCCCTGATTCGGTTGCTTTGTAAGTGGTGAGGGGCTTTCTGCCCAGGAATTGCTTTTGAAATTCAATGTATTTGGTTTCTTCCAATGCCTTCAAATGAGAGGCCAGGTTGCCGTCGGTTAGCTGCAAAAGATCTTTTAATTCATTGAAACTGAGGGCGTCGTTTACCACAAGCACAGACATTAGCCCAAGCCTAATTTTACTTTCAAAAACTTTATTAAACTTCTCTAACCACTCCATTTATTACGGCCACAGGCCAGTTCTTTTCAAGAAATTATCTATCAAGCTCCATCAACAACATTGCATCCCTGTTTCGGAGCCACACTGCCTGGTCCCGCAGATTGTTCGCGCGCGTTGTTAGCAGCGTCGAAACAAATCCTGTTCCTAATGACACCCAAAAGAAAGTTCTTACGCTGTTTCTATTTCCTGAAACCAAAGAATTGACCGATCCAATCACACCTGCCATGGACAACACAAAGGCAACGCCCCTCGTCCGTCGCGACTTTTTGTAAAGTTCAAAGCCACCCTGTGAAATCACAAACTCGTTTTTTAGCGCTTTTTGCCCTCTGAATAACATATTCCCTTTCACATAACTGTTTCCGCTTTGCAGGTAAATCGTCTCTTTGTCATACCATTTTTTGGCAAGCACCACAGCGCTGTCGGAAACCGTTTGGCCGTTGCTAGCAAATGAAAACAATAGCAATGCAACGCATATTAAGCCTTTGGCAACTGTTTTATTACTGATATTTTTTTCGCGTTCGTAGCGGTTGTACATGGCTAATCCATAAACAATGTGCAATACACCAAAGCCGAGCGACCAAAACAATAGCGAGTAATTCGTTAGAAAGAGTGTCAAACTGCCGAGCGCAATTTCGCAGATGCCCATATAAAAGAGTTCCGGGTAAGTGAATTTGCTGGCGTTCACCAACGCAATGCCGTAAAAAATCAATGTTGCTGGAAACACAATCCATATCATGTGATGGTAAAGCAGCATGGCAAGGCAAAAAATCCCGCCCGTCAGAAGCGGAACCGCCATGCCAACCAATAATCTTTTTGAGCTTCCGTTCCAGACGGTTAACCCTCTTTTCTTCCCTTTGCGAACTGTCAGGATAATGCCGGCAGCAAGTGAAAACAGCAACACACAAAAGCCATCAGCGATCAAAAACCGGGCAACATCCTCCTGGTGACCGCCGGCATAGGGTGCCGTGGGTGTGGCGATTTCAGCAAGCCAGTCGGTCTTGAATTTAACATAAGCCGCCCCAGCTCCCATAAGCGCGAAAATGCCGATAAAAACACCGCTTAATCCGCTTAATGACAAGAACTTGGAAGACCGCTCCATTAGGCTACGGATCTCGTTCAATGTATGCAGAGAGTCCTCGTTTGAATTCATAGAACAGATTGTAAAAGTGTTATATCAAAAAAGGAGCAAAAATTTTGGAACAAAAATAATAAGACCAACCAGCACGGCTGAGATTGCCAGGAGCAACACTGCTGCGGCGGCCGTGTCTTTCACAACCTTGATAACAGGATGATAATCAGGCATAACCAAATCCGCCAACTTTTCAATAGACGTGTTAAATGCCTCAGCGGCCAGCACAAGCGCAACTTGAATAATGATAATGCTCCACTCCACGCCCGAAATATCGAAAAACACAGCCGCCATTAACACCAGAATACAGGCCATTAAATGAATCCGGGCATTGTTCTCGTAACGGAATAAATTGTAAATCCCCACACCCGCAAAGCGAAAACTGCGTGCGGCTTTAAGAAAATCTATGGGTCCCTTCATTTTGTTTGAGTTCGGCGAAAATATGGAACGCAAAGTACAACAACATCAGCACGAACGAAAACGTCAAAGTGTGTTTTATGGCCATTGGATCCTGCATACTCTTGAAAATGCCACGCGCGAGCGCACCCGGCTGCGTTACGATATCCCAGCTGTTCCAGCGTCCGTAACGTCCCAAAAAGATTCCGAACCCGCTCATTACCATGGAAATTAAAACGGTTAGCCATGCGAGGCGTTCGTTCCAGCGGCGTGTGATGATCCGGTGCACAATGCGAATGCTGTACAAACCTGTCAGAAAACCGGCCACGGAAAATGTGAAGATCATCAGGGCATCATACCAGATAATGTTTTCAGCCGCGCCTTTCAAATGTTTCAGATCAGTAATAATGTAGGGTGCATTTGGGAAGAAAAGCAGCCATATAACTAAGTAAACCATCAAAATGCCGAATGGCAGTTGTTTCTTTGATTCTTTTTCCCAAACCATTTTGATAAAAATCAGCGGCACCCAGGCCAGAAACAGGTTCCAGGCCAGAAAGATGAAATCCCAATTGTGAATGAGCATTCTGAACAGCAGCAATGTCATTGCGGAGGCTGAAACAAACGCGAGGAGAGCAACTTTTTGATTGCTTTGCAGATAGCGTACGAGATTTTCCAATGTTAGTGAACAGTTTAGTGTAAAGTACTTTGAAATACAAAGTAAGTTAAACCGCGTCGACTTTTCAAGGGGCTGCCTTGCTGATTTTAAGAAATGTGTTGATTATTTTTTGCTAACTGCCTCAAAAGCCTTCATCATCGCCCATTCTCTCCCAGCTGTGTTCGCTTTAAATGTTTCGAGGCAACCGCGATCCTGCAATGTGATGTAGCAGGTCTTTCCGTTTTTTCCACCAAAACAAATGTTGGAAACCTTCTTCCCAATGGTCGTAATGGTCTGAATTACTTTGCCTTCGGGTGAAAGCACCGCAACTTCACCTTTTCCATGGCGGGCAATGTAGAGGTTCCCTTCTACATCGCAGCGCATGCCATCCATGCCGCCGTCGGCAAATTGGTGCAGGAGTTTTTTGTTGGACAAAGAACCATCCGACGCCAGGTCGAAAACCCAGACATTCCTTTGCACACTTTCGTTAACATAAAGCTTTTTCTCGTCCGGACTGATATCAATGCCGTTGGTCGTGCCCATGTTTTCAGCCACCAAACGCGTTTTTCCATCCGGAGAAACATGCCAAATTTGACCAGTTCCTTCTTTCCAATTGGGATCCGATAAGAAAATGTGACCTTTTGCAGTGATCGCAAGGTCATTCGGCTGGTTCATTTTAGGCTCATTGGCAAAAACGGAAATGTCTTTGGTAATTAAATTGACTTTGAGAACATTATGCCCTGTAAAATCAGCCACGTAAAATGTATTCTTGTCTCCAAACCGAATGCCGTTTCCTGTGCTTCCTTTTGGCAAAGTCACAAAAAAACTGGCACTTCCTTTTTTGCTCATGATTGCAACTGTCCCGTCACGCGCGAAATTCACGGCATACACATTGCCCTCACTGTCAACAGCCGGGCCCTCGCAATTGCTGGTGAATTCACCTTCGGTCGAGAATTTTTTGCTTTTGGTTTGGGCAAAGGTTATTTGAATAAAACCGAAGCAAAAAGTGAAGAGGAGGAGAAAATATTTATTCATGTCAAGAGATCAAAAAGTCATTAATTTTTCCATTTGATGGCGCAACCTACGGGTTTTGTTGTTGTGGTTACCACAGGCTTGCCGCCTAAAAGATTGCTGACAGCCTCATCAGCATACAATTTGCTAACGCCAGCCGGATCTTGCGGATTGTCATCGATCATGCCAATGTAGCGCACCGTGAATTTGCCTCCACTTTTTTGTAAAATATAAACTTGCGGCGTGCGGCCCGCACCAAACGCTTTGGCCACCTGCTGGGATTCATCCACCAGATAAGGATAACCATAACTTTTCGCAGCTGCACGTTCCTTCATTTTTTCGAATGTATCATCCTGATGCGTGCCCGGATCGCTTGGATTGATCGCTATAACCGGATAGCCTTGTGAAGCAAATTTATTGTTCAATGCAATCATGCGGTCCTCGTAAGCTTTTGCAAACGGACAATGATTGCTTGTAAAAATGACGATTACGCCCTTTGCATTGGTAAAATCATTGAGCGAAACCATATTGCCGTCGGTGTTTTTCAACCGGAAACTGGCAGCGGCATCCCCCACTTGGTAACCACCTGATTGATTAACTTCGGTAAGCGCAGGCTTCGTTTCCAATGCATTTGCTCCGGTGGCCAACCCGACACTTAAAACCACCGCAATCCATAACCCAATTTTCATTTTTCTGCTTTTTATACGCATGCTATCATTAAGACGTAATTTATGGAATAAAGTAACAGATGGGATTGTTAAGTTTTGTTAATTCAATGTATAGGCGCTGTGAAGGCCGGTAATCATATAAAGGTAACGGTTTGCCCAACTCTAACTATACGTCACGAAATATTTGCCCGCAAATCCCTGAACATTTCCGTTAAAGCGTTGTTATTCTGTATGCAAGTGCCTATCTTTGCACCTCATTTTAGAAATCAGTTTATCATAATTTATTAACATGTACGCAATCGTAGAAATCGCAGGTCAGCAATTTAAGGTTGAAAAGGGTCTCGAAATCTTCACGCATAGGCTTGAAGGTGACGTGAACGCTGCTCTTGTGTTTGACAAAGTCCTTTTGGTTGATACCGCAGGCACTGTACAGGTAGGCCTTCCAACAGTTGCAGGCGCTTCTGTTAAAGCAACTGTCCTTGAACACCTTAAAGGTGAAAAAGTGATCGTCTTCAAAAAGAAAAGACGTAAAGGTTACAAAGTTAAAAATGGTCACCGTCAGTATTTGACAAAGATCAGCATTGACGAAATCGTAGCTTAATCAGTTTTAAATAAAGAAATTAACATTAATAGTTAAGATATCATGGCACATAAGAAAGGTGTAGGTAGCTCGAGAAACGGACGTGAATCGGAAAGCAAGCGTCTGGGAGTAAAATTATTCGGTGGCCAGCTTGCCAAAGCAGGAAATATCCTGGTTCGTCAGCGTGGAACGAAACACAATCCTGGTAACAATGTAGGCATTGGCCGTGACCATACTTTATTTGCATTGGTTGAAGGCAATGTGGTTTTCCGTAAGACGCGTCAAAACAAGTCATACGTTCACATTGAACCAACTGCAGTTGCTGTTGCCCCGGCTGAACCAGCTGTTTTGGCAGAAGCTTAGTCAACAAAGTCATTAATTGAAAGAAGCCCGAAGGATTTAAAGTCCTTCGGGTTTTTTATTGTTAGAAGTCAGGCATTCAAACCAAAAAGCTGTTTTGCTTGTTTCAAAACAACAAAGTCATTTACCCGTTTCAAAATATTACCAAACAATGCTAACACGCCCGGTTTTTGTATATACGGAATTGAGCCCGAACCCGAATTCGATGAAGTTCGTCCTGAACTTCGAATTGGTTCCTGAGGGCCTTTCATTTGATTATCCTTCGTTGGAGGCTGCATTGGAAGAAGGAAAAGCTTCTCCGCTTGCATCGGATCTGTTCCAGTTTCCACACGTGAAGAGAGTGTTTATAACCAGCAATTTTGTTACGCTTACCAAAGATGAGGAAACTGCCTGGGAAGACGTTTTGCGTGATACGAAGCAGTTTATTAAAATATATTTTGAAGAAAATCACCCCATTTTCGCTCAGCAAACGATTGATAAAAATACATTGATCGTTGATTCGAGAGATTCGGATACGGTGCAGCAGATTAAGGCTGCGTTGGATCAATATGTGCGTCCGGCCGTTGAGTCTGATGGCGGCGCGATCAATTTTCACTCGTTTAATGAAGATTCCGGCGTTGTGAAGGTTTTATTGCAAGGCTCGTGCAGCGGTTGTCCATCTTCAACATTGACATTGAAAGCCGGTATTGAAAACCTGCTTACCCGCATGGTTCCCAACGTGAAAGAAGTTGTGGCGGAAGGCGTTTAAGGTTTAATAAATATATGTTGGAAACCCTGTCGTCAACGGCGGGGTTTCTTTTTTTGTGCCCTTTCGTTAGTTTCGGCACATGAAGCAACCGCTGCAATTTTTTTTAAATCAAATCGAAAGTCTTCAGTCCAAGGGCGGACCTTATTTCCCCGAAGGCATTTTTCCGGCCTATCGACAAAACGAACTGATCGGTTACCAACGGCCTGACACGACAATTTTCTTTTCAGCAATTATTTGCTTCACATTAAAATCCATTGCCCTTAACGCAGATGCTGAGCAGCAAAAATCAATTGAAAAAATCTGCAATGACGCGATCAAGAACTATCCGGATTTTCAAAATAAAGACGGGCTCAAAACTTATAATTTCTGGAAGACGAGGCCATCCCGGCATTTTCCAAATGGTTTTATTTTTCACCGTTTCGAGCATTTCCGGATTCCCGACGATGTGGACGACACTGCATTCATATATCTGACAACACAGCCGAGTCCCGCGGAATTAATTTGGCTTAAAGAAAAGCTTGCATTGCATGCGAACGGAACGAAATTGAACGTCCGCAATACATTTGAAGAATATAGGGAGCTGAAAGCTTATTCCACATGGTTTGGGAAAAACATGTATGTTGAGTTTGATATCTGCGTGCTTAGTAACCTGATGTATTGCATTTTACACTATAATTTGCCCCTTAACCAACACGATGAAGACAGTTTGCATTACATAACGTCCGTCATTGAGACCGATCGTTATATCACTGCTCCGTTCCGTTGCGCGCATCAATATCCGCGAACACCGCTCATTATTTATCATGTTGCGCGTTTGATTGCAGCATTCGATCCCGACGCATTGCAACCGATTAAGAACAAATTGATTGCTGATGCAAAATCGATTTTGCTTTCGTCCAAAAACGCAATGGATAAAGTCATTATTTCGACTTCATTAATGCGATTGGGCGTCAGAACCGAGCGGATAGCAGTCGAAAATTTGTCAAAAAGTGATTTTAAAGGCTTTTATTTCTTCATCGCCGGCTTGCTCACGGCTTACGAAAATCCATTGCTTTACAAGTTGGCGGTCAGTCCATTGTTTCACATGCATTGGATCTGCGAGGCGCATTGCTGGACGCTTTTGGCCGAATATGAGACGCTTTGGAACAACTCGATAGAAGAAGCTTGTTAGGTTTTAATTCAAATAAAATGTTTTCCAATGTCCGAAGCCACGATTTCTTTGCGAGTGAAGCACATCATTTCGGAAGCAACTGATGCTAAGACATTTGTTTTTGAGCGAACTAACGAACTTGACTTCGTTTATAAAGCCGGACAATTTCTGACATTCCTGATTCCCATGCACGGTCACGAGGTCAGGCGCTCCTACTCCATGAGCTCCGCGCCGGGTGTGGACGAGTTGCCAGCCATCACCATCAAGCGCGTTCCTAATGGCGAAATGTCAAGGTTTTGGATTGATACGGTGAAAGTTGGTGATCATTTTAATGTGTTGCCGCCATCGGGAAGATTTGTTCTGGAAGATGCCGTGGGTTTACCGCGGGACATTGTGCTTATTGCCGCTGGAAGTGGCATCACACCGCTGTTTTCGATCTTAAAACAAACCCTGGCGACCGAAACGGAGAGCCAGATAACCTTGCTTTACGCGAGCAGAAATGTCAAATCTGCGCTCTTTCATGATCAAATCGCACATTGGGCGCAGCAGTTTGCCGAGAGACTGAAAGTGATCCACATTCACAGCCAGCCGACAGACGACTGGAATGGTATGCGTGGCAGGATTAACAATACGCGGCTTGAACAATTGGTTACTAAATCACTGCATTTTGAGGCGCAAAAAGCCCGTTTTTTCATTTGTGGCCCCTATGAGCTCATGCGCTCCGTAGAGATCACATTGCATTACATGGGATTTTCCGCTTTGCAGATCAGAAAAGAGAATTTCGTCATTCCCACACTTCCCGCGCCACCGCCTGTTTCCGATCCGCATGTTATAAAATTGCATTTTCGCGGACAGATCCATGATCTGTTCATTCCTGCGCACACCACTGTTTTAGATGCTGCGCTGGCTGCCGGCATTAAGCTGCCTTACAGCTGCAAAGGTGGCCGATGCGCTGCCTGTGCGGGGATTTGCAAGAGTGGCTCATTGCATATGAGCGTGAATGAAGTGCTTACCGACAGAGATCTTAAAGACGGCTGGATACTGACCTGCTCGGCTTATCCGGATTCGAATGATGTTTTTATTGAGATTCCCTAAACATTTTAGGAAATAAAAAAGCGTATGAATTTGACTTCATACGCTCGTTACGGATTTAGGATTAGCAGAAAATTGGGTAATTATTCTGGAAAAGGTTAAAGGTTAGAATCTTTAAGGTGTTTAGGACTGTGAACGAAGAATAATATTTTATCTTAATTCTTGATTACAAAATTAGTTGTAAAATCGGTTAATCCTACAAAAATTTCAGAAAGTGCACGAGCACGCAGCAAATTTGGCAAATCGTGTTCGTACCCGGCCTCAACAACCTATGAATGCCTTAGCGTAGTAAAATTAATTTCCAGCGAGCATAATCTCAAATTTATTATAAAAAAAATTTGAAAAATATTGTCCATGCTGCATTAGTTTGATTGAAAAGGCTCAACGTTCAAATAAAAATTTGATATTCGCCTTACGAACAGAAATTGAAGAAGCTGAATAACGACGGAAAGTGAAAAAAAGAATAGTCAGAATAAAAGATATAGCAGAAAAAGCCCAAACTTCTAAGGGAACCGTTGACCGTGTTTTGCATAACCGGGGAAGAGTTGCAGACGACGTCCGCGAACGCATTTTGGCCATTATCAAGGAACTCAATTACGAACCCAACTTCATTGCCCAATCACTTAAATCGCAGCGCACGTTCAATCTAGCCGTGCTTATTCCTGATCCGGATGCGGATTCGTATTGGGAAGCGCCGAAGATTGGCTTAGAAAAAGCGGAGAAAGAACTTCGTCAATATGGCGTTTATATCACGCTATTTATTTTCAATTCACACGAAGAACAATCGTTTATTGCCAAGGCGAAAGAGGTTTCAAAAGAGCATCCTGACGGGCTGCTCATTGCGCCCGTTTTTTATAAAGAAGCATTGCCGTTTTTTGAAGAATGGGAGAAACTGAACATTCCTTATGTGCTTTTCAACACTCAGATTGAGCATGTTAACCCGCTTTGTTACATTGGGCAGGATTCTTACAGAAGCGGTTGCCTGGCAGCGAAAATTTTAAGTTTCGGTTTGCAGTCCTCGGCAACGGTGCTCATTGCACACGTGAATGAAGATATTTCAAACTCCGCCCACCTTATTACAAAAGAGGCTGGCTTCCGTGATTATTTTAAAACAGGCGAACAGCATGGCGCGGTGAAGGTGATTAGCCGCGAGATTAACTTTCCCGATGGTGAAAATTTGGACGATCAGCTTGACGCGATATTGACAGAAGAGCCGGATTTGAAAGCCGTTTATGTGACCAATTCCAAGGCGTTCGAGGTTGCCTCGTATCTGGAAAAGAAGTCTTTGAATCATATTAAACTGATCGGTTACGACCTTTTAAAGCCTAACCTGCATTATTTGAACAAGGAAATCATCAATTTCCTGATCAATCAAAATCCGCTGGGACAAGGTTATTGGGGAATTCACCAGCTGGCCAATTTCCTCGTTTTCAAAAAAGACATTCAACCGATCAAATTCCTTCCCTTAGACATTATTACAAAGGAAAACCTGGACTATTATCTGGATCCGCAATGATCGGAAGCTGCGCATTTGCTGTTCTATAAATCACCGAACTGGCTGTACATTTCTTTCAGCTTAGGCTCTGTTTCCTTAGCCCGAATGTCTTTCCGAAGCGCAGCCACGCCTTGAATGTCCGTGAGCAAACCCAGCGCCTGGAATGCACCGAAACGCACGAAATAAGACGGATTTTCACGCGCGAGGCCTTCAAGCACCGGAATGCTTTTTCTCTGCACATCCTGCTTCGACTTGATCAGATATTTCCCGAAAACCTGCAAGAAATTATATTTCTCAGTTGGCTTCATGAACTTCATTTTGTCAAGAAACCAATCGAATCTTTCTGGCTGTGCGAGTCCGGCGTAATAGTTGCCTACTGAGGTCACAATGGCATCATTCGGACTGTTTTCAAACATTGCCGCAATCTCATTGGCGTCCGTTGGCTGCCCCATCAAATATTTCTCCATCGCCACAGAAACCACCTGATATGAACTGTCACTTAATGCTTCCCTGAATATCGAATCGCTGTTATTGTCGCCAAATGATGCGAGTGTGATCATTGCTTCTGCACGAACTTGCGGATGCGGATCAAGGCGTGCGCGACTTTGGATTATCTTTTCAATGTCTGCAAATCCTGCTCCGTCATACTCAGCGAAATTACTGATTGCCATTTGGCGCAATTTCCAAAAATCATCCGTCATCGCTCTCACAAGCACAGCTTTTGAAACCGAGTCTGCGAGCGTGCCTTCCAGGGATGCCAATGCCTCGTATTTATGCAGAAAACGGTCGCTATTTGCATATTGAAATTCCATTTCCCGGCGTGTTTTTTCGTGCTCCACTTGCCCAAGCAATTGTGCGTCCGCGTCAAAAACGACCAGATCAGGCTTTTTCGCAGCCGGGAATTCCAGCGTTTGCGAAGCTTTGTCCACCAGCACCGTATATTGATTTTTCTTACCATTGACCCAAACATCCACTCTAACCGGCAAGCGGTAAACGGTTGTTGCAAGCGTGTCCTGCGTTTGTTTCAATTTCAAAAGCACCTTGCCAGTCGCGGCAGCATATTCTTGCTGAATCTTAATGATCGGGTGGCCTGGCTTGTGAAACCATTGATCAAAAAACCAGTTCAAATCCTCCCCTGACACTTTCTCAAAGGCCATCCGTAAGTCGTCAATTTCAGCAGTTCCGAAAGCGTGCGATTTCAGATATTGTTGCAGCGAGGCAAAAAATGCATCGTCACCAACGTAATTCCGCAGCATATGCAGGATTCGACCGCCTTTTGCGTAGGAATGGCTGTCAAACATATTTTCACGATCCTTATAAAAATAGCGGATCATTGGAACCTGCTTCGTTTCTGCCTCGCCCAGATATGCTTTCATTTCCTGCAAATTCTGCCAGTCAGCTTCGTATTTTCCATTGTTATATTCGCTCCACAAATATTCTGAATAATTCGCAAAGGATTCATTCAAAGGCAATTGACCCCATTCTTCGCAAGTCACATAATCACCAAACCAATGATGCGCCAGCTCATGTGCAATAACGGCATCCGAATTTCCATCGACCAATGATCGCGCATCATTCTGAACGCCTTCTTCGTGCACAGTCGCCGTTGTATTTTCCATTGCACCCGCCACAAAGTCCCTTACGGCAATCTGAGCGTATTTTTCCCACGGATATTCCATGCCGAAAACATTGGAGAAGAAGCCCATCATTTCCGGTGTTCTGCCAAATATGGCATGTGCATCCGCACCATATTTCGGCTCAACATAATAACTCAACTCCAAGCCATTGGGCATCATGTCCTTTGCAACCGCAAAATCACCCACTGCAATCATGGTCAGATAAGGCGCGTGCGGCAATGATTGTTTCCAATGGTCAATCCTGGTGCCTTTTTTGCCTTCATTCTGCTCGACGAGCAAGCCGTTCGACAACGTTTTGTAAGTGCTGTCAACGGTGATATAAATGTCTTGGGTGAATTTCTGATTGGGTGCGTCGATCGTCGGAAACCAGCAGCTGCTCCCCTCCGTTTCGCCCTGCGTCCAGATCTGCTTCGGCTTGCCCTCATCCATGCCATCCGCATTGATAAAATACAAACCTTTCTCGGAAGCGCTGTCGCCGGGCTTATCGCGCGGAATGTCATTCGGCCGGGCAACGTAATCTATTTTAACAAAAAGCGTGTCCTTGCGTGAATAATTTTGTCCGAGCTTAATGATCAGTTTTCGCTTGTCGTAAGTGTATTCGAGTTTCTGTTTGACTTTGCCATTGATTTCTTCGTTGGACAAAGAGCCATAATCGCCCACCGTGTCAAGCAATGCAATGCTTTTTATATCAAAGCCTTTTGCATCCAGTTCCAATGTATTCTGCGGATAAAAATGCGACCGGAACATCAGCACTGCTGACGCTGGAACCTGTTGTTTTTCCCAATCGAACGCAACATCCAGACGCGTGTAAAGAATATCACTTTTTTTCTGGCGCTCAGGACGATACGGACCTTGCGCAGTAACCACTCCCGGATTTCTTCTCTTTAATGTATCAGCCACTTCCGTCGCCTCGGCGGAGAATGAACAAAGGATTAAAGCAGTGCAGATTATATAGATCAAACGGCCCAAAAAAAGCCCTCTATTGTGGCTGTCGGTTGTTCTGTTTAAGTTGGTTGTGTGGAAGTAAGTCAAAGTGATTCAGTTATATTTTCGTTTTACTTTACAAATATCAGACCGGCAATATTTGGCCGGCTTGTGCTGCCCGGCGCGCAGGAATGTAGGACACCAGCATTGTTATGATAACGACGATGACGCCCGTGAAAAGTATGTCTCCCCATATTAATTTGACCGGGTAAGCGTCAACCAGCGAAGTTGCCATTCCCATCGAAACAAAGCCATATTTGATCTGCAACAAGCACAATGCGATTCCGGCACAAAGCCCGAATATGGCGCCCGACAATGCGACGATGGCTCCTTCTGCCAGGAAAATTTTCCGGATCAGCTTCGGTGTCGCACCCAATGCATATAACATGGAAACATCCTTCTTTTTTTCGATCGCGAGCATGCTCAGCGAGAAGAAAATGTTTATCGCGGCTACTAAAATAATGAAAGACAAGGTTATAGCCACAAAAAGTTTTTCAAGCCGGATGGCGCGGAGCAGATCCGAATTGAGCGAATCCCTGTCTTTTACTACGAATTGACCGCCTAATTTTTCCGCAAGCGCTCTGCTAACCCGCTTTTCCGTGAATCCCGGCGCGACCTTAATTTCCAACGACGATCTTTCGCCGTGGTATTCCATGAGTTGTTCAACCAAAGCAACGGGCGCGATAACATAATCGTCATAGCGGCTTTCGATAAAAAAAACACCGCCCGGCCTGAGTGACAATGTATTAAAAGCTTCGGAAGGATTTACAGCAATCGTTTTGGTCCCGGTTTTCGGATACATGAGCTGCAAAGGCGTGAGAATGTCTTCGAGGGAAATGGAGAGTGCATTGCGAATGCCCTCGGCCGTAATGGCATAAGGCGTTCCGTTGTTGCCATACAAACGCAAAGAGCCTTCAATGAGGGCTGTGTCCAGTTCTGCTTGCTGTTCAAAACCGCTGTCTACGCCTTTGAGGCGCACAATAATTTGCTGATTGCCGTATTGCGCCAGCGCATTGTCTTCCACAACCTGGGTTACAAATTTTACTCCTTCAACAGATTTGATGTTTTGAATAAAAGCATCATTCACCTTGAAGCGCTTTCCCTCGGCTGGCGTAATTTTGATATCCGCATCGAAAGTCTTGAAAATCTTGCGGTTAAGGTCTTCCATCCCGTTGAAAACGGACAAAACCACAACCATAGCCATCGTGCCCACAGCCACGCCAGCCATTGCAATGCGGGCGATCACGCTGATGAAGCTGCGTTTGTTACGGGAGAAAAAATAGCGGACGGCAATCCGGTACGAAAGATCCATTTTGGGAATGCTTAAATCATTTGGATTCTTCTTCCTCGTCCGGTTGCGCGGGAGGAATTACGATATCCGAAAAAAGCAGATCCATTTTGGCCGCGTATTCGGCAGTGTCGTCCATAAAAAATTGTAAATGAGGCACGATCCGAAGCTGGTGTCGCACCCTTTCTGCTAACTTCTGGCGAAAGAAGCGGGTGTTCTCCTTAATGGTTTCCAGCAAAATCGATTTATTTTTATCGGGCAAAAAGCTCAGATATGCTCTTGCAATGCTTAGGTCCGGCGTAACGCGGACCGCAGTTATGGTTACAAAAGAGCCATTCGTCAAATGTTGTGCGTCCTTTTGGAATATCTCCCCAAGATCCTTCTGGATCTGCCTCCCTACTTTTTGTTGTCTTTTAGATTCCATTTTGCAAAAGTACAAATATCCGCACTTATTTTGTTTTTGTAGAATGCGGAGTTGTAATTTCGTGAAAGTTATTCTGATAAGATATATAATCTGCTTACTTCTTGCTAAGTTTTTTTCGCGTAAATGCACGGTATCAGACAATCAGTCTGGTGGTATTTTTTTTACTGCTTCGCCTCCCGTTTTTCCTGGGTGGCGCACCGCTGCTTATTCCCGAACTGAGCTGGATGCTCGTTGGCGAGCAAATGGGACGCGGTTTCATGCTATATCGAGATGTCTGGGATAACGTCAGCCCATTTTCCGGGCTTACTTACTGGCTTATCGATACGCTTTTCGGACGCACGCAATGGTTTTATCAGCTAGCCGCAATCATTGTTTCGATTATCCAGATCCTCTATTTCAATTACGTAATTCATTCGCGTGAGGTGTTTCCGGAACGCACGTTTTTGCCAGGGGCCTTGTACGCGCTTTTCCTGAACATTTCCTTTGATATGGGCACGCTTTCGCCCATGCTGATGGCGAACACATTCCTGCTCTTCGCATTCGGATCGATCGTGAAAATCCTTGTAAAACGTGATGTGACGCCGCAGGTTTTTGAAATGGGGCTTTACATTGGGATCGCGACGCTGTTTTATTTGCCCGCCTCATTGTTTATGGTCTGGGCGTTTCTGGCGCTCCTGTTTTACACCGGCTCCACGGTCCGTCACCATTTGCTCGGCATTTTTGGCTCTGTGTTCCCGCTGCTCATGGTCGTGCTGTTTTTTTATTTGAACAATGGCATTGAAAGTCTAAACAGGAATTTGCTAACCTCCGTTTTTCAGGTAAAACAATATAATCTCAATGATTTTTCGTCCCTGATCGCTTCGCTATTGTTGCCTTTGGGTTTCGGTGTGATGGGTTTTATGCGGATTTTCACAACGCTTCGCTTTGTCAATTATCAGACCAGAATTCAGCAGGTGATGGCGCTCTGGTTCATTGTGTCAGTTTTCACAATTCCGTTAATGCAGTTCATGGCGCCGATGCAATTTGTGATCTTCATCCCGCCCGCAGCCTTTTTTGCAACACATTATTTCCAAAGCTTCAAAAAGAAAAGCCTGGCTGATGAGCTGCAATTTATCACAATGGGTGCTGTGATTCTTTTGATCCAATATCAGGGATTACGCGGAATCATTCCTGGGATCTCAATGGGAAAACTGGAAAATCTCCGTGCAAGAGAAGCGGAACTTCCCGGTCAGATCCAGAAAAAAAGAGTGCTGGTTTTGGGACAGCACTCCGGAGAATATATCAATAATTTTACTGCAACGCCTTATCTCAACTGGGAACTGGCAAGTTATGATTTGCAAAACCTGGACAATTTTGACAGCGTTATTCACGTGTATGACAACTTCAAAAAAGATCCGCCGGATTACGTCATCGATAAGGTGAATATCATGCCGAAATTGCTTTACCGCGTTCCGGCACTCAAAAAGCAATATCAATTAAGTCCCTGGAAAGGCATTTATCAAAGAAAGATCTAGCACGCAATTTTATCGACACGCGTCTGGTGACGTCCGCCTTCAAATTCTGTTGCAAGAAATGCTTCAATGCTGGCCAGTGCGATTTCAAGTTCAATGAATCTTACCGGAATGCAAATCACATTGGCGTCATTATGCTGGCGTGCGAGTGCAGCCAGCGGCAAGTCCCAAACCAATGCAGCACGGATTCCCTGGTGCTTGTTTGCCGTAATGCATACGCCCTGTCCGCTTCCGCATAACAGCACGCCTTTTTCAAACTCACCGCTCTCAACGCCACTGGCAACGGGATGTGCAAAATCTGCATAGTCCGCAGACTCAGCGCTGTAAGTCCCAAAATCCTTCACTTCAAAACCATTCGTTGTTAGCCAGTTAATGACCGGCTCCTTGTAAGGAAAACCCGCATGATCAGAACCGATAGCAATTTTTCTCATTACTTTTTTGTTAATTGTTACCGTGCAATGTTGCACCGACAATGGTTAAAGTTAATATTATATTTTCTATAAACGCCGGTCACAAAGTTACGATTATCTCATACAACAACTAAAATGAATACCCGAATATGAGTGAAGAAGTAAAACCAACAAATGCTGAATTAATAGATGTTTCCTTACTTAATGCTGCGGTTCCGGAAGATGAATTGAGAATTAAGGAAGCTTTTGAAGATAAAAATTGGAATGAGATAAAAAGTGCCGATTCGTGGGTTGTTTTCAAGGTTATGGCCGAATTCGTTGAAGGATTTGACAAGCTTGCGAAAATTGGCCCTTGTGTTTCCTTATTCGGATCGGCGCGCACGCTTTCCAGCAATCCGCATTATAAAACAGCCGAAGACATCGCAGCAAAGCTCGTCAGGCATGGTTACGGCGTCATCACAGGCGGCGGTCCCGGAATAATGGAAGCGGGCAACAAAGGCGCACACGAGCAAGGCGGAAAATCTGTCGGACTGAACATTAAACTGCCTTTTGAACAACACAGCAACATTTACATTGACCCCGATAAGAATATCAACTTCGATTTCTTCTTTGTCCGCAAAGTAATGTTTGTCAAATATTCCCAGGGATTCATCGTGATGCCGGGTGGTTTTGGAACATTGGATGAAATGTTTGAAGCGATGACATTGATTCAAACCAAGAAGATCGGTCGGTTCCCGATTGTGCTGGTGGGCAGCAGTTACTGGTCCGGATTGCTTGACTGGATCAAAGGAACAATGTTGACGGAGGGAAATATTAATCCCGAAGACCTGAAACTGATCAGCATTGTCGACACGCCGGATCAAGCCGTGCAAGTGATCGACAATTTCTATAATAAATATCTGTTGAAGCCCAATTTTTAAGGCTTATTGTAATTTAAAAGCCCTTATCTCAGTCAAAAGAGAGATAAGGGCTTATTTTTTTGATCAAATCATCATCCAGCACTTTCACTTTTTTCAAATCTTCCAAAGACTGAAATGCGCCATGTTGCTGGCGATAATTGACCAACACAACAATCTTTTTTCGATCTCTCAAATAAGGATGACGGCCCAGCTCCTCAGCCGAAGCCGTGTTAATGCTGATCTTTTTTACCGCACTTCCAATTTTCCCATAACGCCGCAGTTCACCCAGAGCCAGTGAGTCAAGTCCAAAGATTTCTGAATATTGGCGCAAGTCATGAAATCCGCCCAGTGCATCACGATATTTGATGATGCGCTGTGAAAGTTTGGTCCCAATCCCACGCAACCGCACCAACTGCGCCGTATCCGCCAAATTCAAATCAAACATCACAAAACCACGAACATTCCCCGGCGTTTCAACGCCGGGCCGCGCACCAAAAGAACGAGAAGAAGAAGATGATGAAGAAACAGATTTCGATAAGGAAACAGACGGCGGCGAAACAACAGAACTAAAAACAATGTGCTTCTTCAACTTCCCGAAAAGCTCCGAAGGGAAATCGTAAATGTTCAGCAGATCTTCTTTTTTCCTGAATTTGCCGCCCTTGCTTCGGAATTTGTCAATGCGCCTTGCCAGAAATGCAGGAATGCCCAATGTTTCCAACTGATCAATTGAAGCCGAATTGGGATCAAAATCAGATAATTTGACTGTTCTTGGAGGCCTTTTCGCAAACTCTTTTTTCGGAAATGGCTTGTATTTTTTGAACTTGACCTGACTTTCCCTTTCCAGCACTACGGCAATGCTGTCCAACTTTTTAAAATCGACGGCTTGCTTTTCAATGGGTAAAACGGGAAGGACAAATCGGCGAAAAACAAAGGGCGTCCAAAGTAGGAAGAGGCATAAAATCATGAGCACCAGTGCGCCTCTCGCTTCCTTTTTGGATATGCCGAAAAATTCTTGAAGGTGATTTGTGATTTTTTTAAACATGAGACAGAGCGATTATTTATGCTTTGACGCAGGTTTGAAAAATCGGTCACAAAAAAAGGCATTGGAAAAAAATTAATTCCAATGCCTCACTTATATGTAAATAGTTATTGCCTTACTGATTCACCGAAACGCTTCCACTGCTTGCCGATAATGTCACCGGAATGCCGCCGCCGTTCATTTTGCCGCGCACGTAATCTTTCTCAGCTTGGCCGTCAAAGTTTTTCAAAGCAATATTCACTTTGTTTCCTTTCAGATTCAGGTCAACGCCCTTGTCCATTGGCATGGTCACGCGCACACTTCCTGCCGAGCTGGAAAGGTCTACATATTCACCTAACTTGTTCATTTCTACTTCAATGCTGCCCGCGCTCGTGCTCGCCCTCAAACTTCCCGACACATTGGAAAGTCTTACTGACCCACCCGAAGTGCCCGTGTTAAGCGAGCCCGTGATGCCGTCGCCTTTTACGCTTCCACCGCTTGTATGCGCTTCGATATCGCCTTCCATTTCGTTCAGTGCAATGCTTCCGCCAGAAGTTTCAAGCACGATTTTGCCGCTCAATTCCATGGCTTTAATGCTCCCGCCGCTTGTATGCAACTCCACATCTTTTTTGCAATTGGCCACGTCAATGCTGCCTCCGGAAGTTCTGCCACGAATAACGCCTTCCAGATCAGTCACTTTCAGGCTTCCGCCGCTCGTTGTAAAGTTTTGCTCGCCGGATAATGCAGCAATGTGAATGCTTCCTCCGCTCGTTTTCAGGTTTGTCGCCGTGTTGCGAGGCGCAGAAACTTTGAATGCGATGGAAATGCTTTTCTTGTCATTCCATTTAATGTTGTTTTTCCTTTTTGCTGTCGCGATCACGCGGTTGCCTTCCGTGCCGATGAGAATGTCGTAATCCTCCAACCGATCTTCAACCTCTTCCTTCGAAAGTTCGTCCTTTCCATTCCAGTTGTTTGGTTTGACATACATATCCACCCTGAAACCACTGCTTTGGCCGCCCGTAACCGAGATCGACCCGCCCGAAGTTTCCACCTCCAGTTCTTTTAATGATGCATTGGTAAAATTCTTGGTCACATAAGGCTTGTCCTCGCCCTGCGCTTTTGCGGTAAGCGAAACGAAAAAGGTCAACGCGACGAATAACAGTTGTTTAGTTTTCATGGTCTAATAAATTAGGTTTTGTTGAATGATGCTCAAACGCGTAGTGAAGTTGCATGGAGGGAATGATTTTTGAACAAAATCATCTACAATAAAAAACTATGTATGAAAACCTTTCACATTGAAGTAATTAAGGAATCGGAACAAGAATTGATTAAGCAGGTTTTGGCTAGCCTGAAACAAAAAGGAATGATTGATTTTAAAGAAACCAGCGCTCACGTGGCTGAAAGTGTGCCGGCGTCCGACGAACAGGTTCAGGAAATTATTGAAGAAGCGGAATTGGCTCCGTTCTATTCTGAAAAAGAAGCCAAAAATATTCTCAATTTGTGATCGTCAACTGGTGAGTGAATTGCCGATTATGCGTTTAAGAAAGAGGCAAACCACTTGCCTGAATCTTTTATTGTGCGTTTTTGTGTTTTAAAATCGACATAAATAAGTCCAAACCTGGCGTCAAATCCTTCGGCCCATTCGAAATTGTCCATTAATGTCCAGGCCAGGTAACCTTTGATTTTTCCCAAATCACTTTTCGCTTTTAATATCGCAGCAAGATATTCCTGAAAAAATTGCTTGCGACCTTCGTCATGAATGGCGTCATCATTAAGCTTGTCGTGAAAAGCAGCGCCGTTTTCGGAAATAATGATCTCCTTAACACCTTCATAAGCAGCGAATTGTGTTAGTATGTCATACATTCCTTTGCCGCTAACCTCCCACCCCATTGCCGTAACCGGCACATTCCGCAATGTTGCCGGCACTTCTTTGAGCCAGATTACCGGCGCGAGATAGGAATGCTTGACAACGACGCTGAAATAATTTTGCACACCAATAAAATCGAAGTCGAATTTTAGTTTCTCAGCGTCGCCGGGAAGCATATATCGTTTGATATTTTGTAAAAAACTGAAAGCATCAGATGGATAACCGAGTCCCAATGCGGGTTCAATAAAAAGGCGGTTCATAAGCGCATCTGCCCGCTTTGCAGCATTAATGTCTTTGATATTGTCGCTTGCGGCATGCACGTAGGAACATGAAAAGGCGGTTCCAATGTAAGCGTCCGAAACAAGTTCGCGGATTATGCGCCCGCCCGCAGACTGGCACATTGCGAGATGATGCACCACAGGAAGGAAATTCAGCATGCTTTTTTTGCCAGGTGCATGCAGACCCGTTGTATAACCAAGCCCGGCAACCGCCATGGGCTCATTCAAGACAATCCACTTTTTCACCCGATCGCCGAATGCTTTGACGCAAACCGTGGCATAAGCCGAAAACCATTCGATAACTTTCCGATTTTTCCACCCGCCCTGATCTTCCAAAGCCTGCGGAAGATCCCAATGATACAATGTGATCCAGGGAACAATGTTCAATGCAAGACATTGATCAATCACACGATTATAGAATGCTATGCCTTTTTCATTCAGCGCGCCATAGCCGTCGGGAAAAATGCGCGACCAGGAAATTGAAAACCGGAATTCTTTAAAGCCCAATGTTTTAACAAGTGCAATGTCACCTTCGTATTGGTGGTAAAAATCGCATGCAATTTCAGCATGATCGCCATTCTTGATTTTACCTTTGATTTTTGCAAACGAATCCCAGACACAAGGCCCGCGCCCGTCTTCGTCCACCGCACCTTCTATCTGATAAGCGGCCGTGGCCACGCCCCAGGTAAAATCAGTTCCAAAATCTTCCTTACTAAAATCCAAGTCCTTAGGCACTTTACAGAATTAAGAGCCGGAAAGTTATGAACATATTATAAAACAAAAGCCCTTCACCCGAGATTTACGGATGAAGAGCTTTTTGGAATGCACATTCAATTATCTGACAATCACAATTCTTTTTGTCGAAGCGCTATTGTTGATTTTGATAAAATAAATGCCCTGGTTCAACTTTTTGACATCGATTGCATTGGAGGCGTCGGGCAAAGCATTCATTACGAGCACGCCTCTTTGGTCATAAAACTTAACGCTTGAAATTGCAGCATTGCTGTTCAGCACAAGATGGTCCGTTGTCGGATTTGGATAAACGCTGATCTGCGCATCGCCGTCGAAATTGAGGCTTTTAATGCTGCTGAACGCAAATGTCTCATCCTGATCAATCATTTTTAACCGGTAAAGGTTTGTGGCCAAAGGCGAAGTGTGCGTATAGTTGTAAGTGACTAATGCTTTGCTCTCTCCCTGCGCCGTAACGATCGCAAGCACATCCCATTTCTTTCCATCGCCGCTGTGCTGCACTTCAAAATGATCTGAATTGCTTTCCGAAGTTGTCGACCAAACCAATGTAGCAACATTGCCTTCTTTTTTCACATTGAATGCAGCAAGTGTTACCGGAAGCGGAGGGCCTGAGAATGTCAAACATCCGCTGTCAACTGCCAGGTAATCTGTTGTTGCTGAGCCAATAATGCGGATGATCGTCGTGCCGTTCGGAATGGCGCCGGCAAGATTATAACGCTGGAATCCCCATGGATTTGACTCAACCAGCTTGTCGATATTTTGCGTGAGCGTTCCCAGCACTTTGTTGTTTGCGTCCAGGAAAATCACTTCAATTTTCTGATCTGCATCTTGCTTAACTGCTGCCCAAATGCTCAGGTTAACCGCATTCCCCAAAGTTGAAACGAACGGAATGTCCTGCGAGAATGAACCCGGACCAGCCAATATCAGACTTTTCGTCCCGCACACGGCGATGGTTGCATCCGTGATCACCGTTCCGGTCGTTGCCCAATGCTCGGTTCCGTTTTCGAAACTTTCATTCACGAGCTTGTTGTTGTTACATGTCTCGCAAGTTGGAGGCGTCGCTGGCGTAATGCTCATGCACACCACATCCACTTTGAAATAATTACCGCTTGAAATGATTGACAAACGCACTTTCGCTGCGCCGAACGGAGCTGTTCCGGACAATGTATATTGCTGTAATTTATGCTGCTCGCTTACCTGGAAATTCATATCCACCGTATTTTCAGGCGTTGTCGGCACCTGGATCAGCGCACCTGAGCTTGTGTAAAATTCAAGCTTAAACTGGTGATTCTTGCTTGTATCGTGCGTTCCTCCATATACGGTCAAATTCACGCGGCTGCCTGAGCTCAGGTTTACTTCCTGATAAACAGTTCCCGCGCCATCGATCAAACCATTTTTTGATCCGCAAACACTATATGGGTCATCCTGTCTGAAATTGGTGCCGGAAGTGGCAATCCAGTTATTCGTGCCGTTTTCGAAACTGCCGTTTTTAATCGCATTATCAGCCTCTGGGCATCCGCAATCGGCCGGAGCGGGCGGCGTAACTGACATACATGCGACATCAACTTTGAAGTAAGCTCCGCTCGAATAGAATGCAAAACGCACCCTAACCGCATTGGAAGGCGCTGCATTTTTTGATAAAGTGTATTTTTGCAGATTTCCGTTTCCGGTAACCTGGTAATTCATATCAACTGTAACACGCTCACTTTCAATTTCTTCATTATTACTATTATAAAACAACAGGTAAAACTTATGCGTCTTTGATCTGTCGTGTGTGCCGCCATAAACCGTCATGTTAATGGCACTTCCACCTGCAATTTGCACATCCTGATACACAAATCCAGCCTGGTCGATCAATCCGTTTTTTTGCCCGCAAATGTTGTAGGCGTCATCTGTTCTGAAATTGGTGCCGTCCGATTTTTTCCAATATTCGGTTGATTCAAAATTCCCGTTTTTAAGCGCATTTTCGGAGTCTTTGCAACCACAATCGTCGGTGGCGTAAACATTGCGAGGGAGTAAGAAGGTAAGTAATAAGAAACCAAAGAGTAAAGTAAAGTTTTTCATAACATAATTGATTTGTAACTATTTAGGTGATAAATGAATGACATTTAAAATCTACGTTACAAAAGTATTGTTTAGATCAACCCGAAATATAACTTTTTCAATATTACATGTAATTGCGAAATATTTTGATAGCAATTTTTAAATTATTACTACCCAAAAAAATGAACATATTTCAATGCCTTAAATTTGATTATTTCGCTTTATTTGAGTCAGTTACTTCGATAGCCAGGCAAACTGATTAACCCATTAAAGAAAAAATTCACCATTTTAAAGATATAACTATTTCAATATCAACAACGCGATGACAGCGAGCACAAGGCAATATTAGACCTCCAATGAAGGACACTCAAATGTCTGATCTGAAAGCGCTTATTTAGTTAAAAATGCAATTTTGGTTTGCTTCCGCATATTGGATGAGCGCTCTGTCATATACGCGACGTGCGGCCAAGCAGATAGAAGCGTTTCTACAAATAAATGCTCTAAAAATGTTCGAAAAGGTGAGTATATTAGATTTCTCGCGGAACGAAAATCCCGTGCCGCTTATTGCGGATTTTGTAGCGAAGTATGAATTGATATTGATAAAATTCGACAGCCGAAAATTTCGAATTTTTCCGGGTTCTACAAACCCAATTGCGAATGTGCTTAGGCGTAAATCGCTTCGGGCGTCGTTACAGCGAAAATATATCTCAGTTCTTTCAATGCTTTGCGAATCCTTGACTTGACAGTCCCCAATGGCAGACTGAGACGTTCTGAAACTTCTTCGTGCGTGTAACCTTGAAAATACACCATATCAATCAGCAACTTACGATCGGGAAGGAGCTGTTCCACAATCAATCGCACGTCCATGATTTCCGGGATAGGAATGAAAACCGAGGTGCCGGACAAGTCCGCATCGCGCAGGGAATCGAGATGAATGACGTTCTCCTTTTTAAGCTCCATACGCAACTTATCAATTGCTGTATTGCGGGCAATGTTCAGAATCCACGTAAAAAGTGTCCCTTTTTCTGAATTATAGCTTGAAATGCTTTTCCAGATTTTAAGAAATGTATCTTGCATCACATCACAGGCCCGTTCCTCATCCTTGACAATCTTAACGATGATGCCAAACAATGCAGCCGAGTAATTGTCATAAAGATATTCGAAAGCAGCCCTATCATTGCTTTTAAGCAGCGCAACCAGCTGCTGCTCGGTGAAGGTAAACTTAGCCGTCATGTGACACTAATTTTCTGGGTGGATAGTCCAGTGCGGATGCTGGACAAACGGTTTACATTAATTCTATTCCAGTTTATGTTTAGCATCAAACTGCGTAATTTACACCCAATGTGGGAACTGGGATATTTTTCAAAACTATCAAAATGAGCTTAAAAAGCACTGTTATAATCATATTTTCTGTTTTAATGTTGGCATGCGGGTCTAAAAAGATGCAATCAGGCGATGCAGGAACCCTAAACCGGATTGGTCGCGATTATGTGACACTGGGATTGGAAATTGGTCAGTTTGACCCGGATTTTGTGGACGCTTATTATGGCCCGGATTCGTTGAGACCGAAAGCCGCAAAAGACACTTCCCTTTTTCCAAAGGATAGTTTGCTCAGTCGCGTTTCAGCATTGAAAAAAGAACTTGGCGCACTCACTGCTTCCACCGACAATGACTCGACCCGCACCCGTGCCGAATGGCTCAATGCGCAACTGACCGCTTTCGAAAGGAGAATCAAGATTGTTTCAGGTGAGAACGCACCGTTTGATACAGAATCCAAAGAGCTGTTTGATGCCGTTGCGCCCGTTTATTCGGAACAATATTTCCAATCGCTGATCGCCAGTCTGGACAGCTTGCTGCCCGGCAAAGGAGCACTTCCCGATCGTTTTCAGCAAGTTGCCACGCGTTTTGTTATTCCCAAAAACAAGATTGACACGGTCTTCCAAGTCGCCATTGCGGAGGCGAGGAAACGCACATTGCAGCATTACAAGCTCCCTTATAATGAGAACTTCAAACTGGAATATGTGACGGACAAGCCGTGGTCGGGATACAATTGGTATAAAGGAAATTACCAGAGCATCATTCAAATCAATATCAGCCAGCCCATTTACATTGAGCGAGCCATAGACCTGGCCTGCCACGAGGGTTATCCGGGACATCACGTGTTCAATGCGCTTTTGGAAAAAAACATTTACCGGGATAAGGGTTTACAGGAGATTTCGCTTTATCCGCTTTTCAGTCCGCAATCGCTTATTGCCGAGGGAAGCGCTAATTATGGCATTTCCATTGCTTTCCCCGGCGACGCTTCCAGACAATATTGCAAGCAAGTGCTCATCCCGCTGGCCGGACAGGACACAACAGGTTTTGACACTTATTTTAACGCATTGAAAATAAGATCATCACTTAATTATGCGCGTAATGAGGTTGCCAGAGGGCTTTTTAGTAAAACAATGACGGATAAGGAAGCGCTTCGCTGGCTTACGAATTATTGCTTGCTTTCCGAAAAAGGAGCTGTTGATTATCTCCGATTTATACGGAAATATCGAAGCTATGTGATCAATTATAATTACGGTCAGGATATTGTTAAAAAGTACATTGAAAATCAGTCTGGCTCGGACGAAGCAAAACGCTGGCAATCATTTGAAAAGCTGCTCAGCAACCCGGTCAAAGCTAGCGACCTTTTGAAAGCCACAAAAAATTAAGACGAAATGTTTCAGATCGTAAAAGCTGCATCAACACCGCAATATTCCGCTGGCGGTGAGTTGTTTAAGGAATACGCTAACTCGCTCGACTTTGCGCTTTCTTATCAGAATTTTGATGACGAATTGTTGCAGCTTCCGCAAATGTATGGCCCGCCAACAGGCGCATTGTTCTTGGTCGAAATGGATGGAAGTTACGTTGGTGCAGCCGGTTTGCGCCGCATTGAAAATGAGTTTACCTGTGAGGTGAAGCGCATGTACATTCGTCCCGGACATCAGGGACAAGGCATTGGAAAAGCATTGTTAAGCGCGCTCATCGCAGAAGCGGGTGCATTAAATTACAAAACGATCAAACTCGATACGGTGAAGCAAATGAGCGCGGCAGTTGGCTTATACAAATCATTTGGCTTCAAAGAAACTACTCCATACAATGTAAGTCCTCTTGAAAATGTGCTCTTCTTCGAGCGCGAACTTTAATTAATCGCTCTAAACTCTTGAAAAAACCAGATTTCAAAACCCTAAACCTGCTCATTCTTTTTGTTACTTTCGGAGCCCTAAAAAGCGGACTCGCGCAGACTGAAACGCTTCCCAGAAAATACATTAGCAACAAGACAGACAAGCCGATCCGCATTGACGGAAAGCTCGAAAGCGCCTGGAAAAAGGCCGTGTGGACGGAAAGGTTTGTGGACATTGAAGGAGACAAAAAACCACTTCCTTACCAGCATACGCAGGCAAAAATACTTTGGGACGACACGCATTTGTACATTGCCGCGCTCATGGAAGAAGAGCACATTTGGGCTTACCAAACCAAGAAGGACCAAATTGTATATCTGGAAAATGATTTCGAAGTTTTCATTGATCCGGATGGCGACACCGAAAATTATTACGAGCTGGAAATCAATGCTGCCAACAACACATTTGACCTGTTTCTTCCCAAAACTTATAAAAAAGGCGGTCGGGCGCAGCTGAAATGGAACATTCAAGATCTGCAATCTGCCGTGTCCGTCGATGGAACCATTAACAATGCCAAAGACAAGGATAAGCGCTGGATATTAGAAATCGCGATTCCTTTCAAATCACTTTCCCATGAAAATGTGGCCGCCATCATTCCAACCGCCGGCTCCGAATGGCGGATCAATTTTTCGCGGGTGAACTGGCAGCATGACGTGAATGAGGAAGGCAAATATGTCCGCAAGCGAAACGCGGAAACTGGCAAACGCTTGCCTGAATACAACTGGGTTTGGTCACCGCAAGGCATCATTAACATGCATTTTCCTGAACATTGGGGCTATTTGGAATTTGCAGACCAAAAATCGGCCAAGCGAAAAACGTCAAACTAACTTACTTCAATCACTCCTACCAATATGAAAAAATTGATTTTATTATTCACTGCATTGTTAATGACTGCCGCTTCAATCGCGCAGCCTGCGTCTGTGGGCAAAACATCTGTCGATCAAAAGCTTGTTAAAAAACTTGAAAACGCGATGGCCGGTTTCAAAGGCACGGCAGGAATCTATGTCAGAAATCTCAAAACAAACCGCATTGCAGCTGTCAATGCAGACTCCATTTTCCCCACGGCAAGCATGGTGAAGGTGCCGATCCTTTGCGGGATTTTTGATAAAATAAACCGAGGCGAAGTGAAGTTTGACCAGGAACTTATTTACCGCGATTCATTAAAATATGATGACGGCATTGTCGGTTCGTTTCGCGACAGCACCAAAATTGCTTTGCCGAAAGTCGTTCACCTCATGATTTCACAAAGTGATAACACGGGCAGCTTGTGGTTGCAGGCGATGGCGGGAGGCGGCGCGACGATCAACCAATGGCTGGAAAGCAATGGATTTTCAAATATTCGTGTCAATTCCCGCACGCCCGGTCGCAAAGACGGACAGGCGAAATATGGCTGGGGTCAAACCACGCCCAGAGAAATGGCAGAGCTTGTCACGATGATCCGCAACGGAAAGGCGATCAGTCCGGAGGTTAGCGAACGAATGTATCGTTACTTGGGCATGCAATTCTGGGATGGAGAAGCAATTTCACAAATTCCACCTCAAGTGAAAGTTGCTGCAAAAAGTGGGGCTGTGAATAAGGCAAAATCAGAAGTGCTTGTTGTGCACGCGCCGCATGGAGATTATGTCTTTTGTGTCGCAACCAAAGATCAGGAGGATCAGGCTTGGCAAAAAAGTAATGAAGGTTATGTGCTGATCCGTAAACTGTCTGCCATCATTTGGGAGCATTTTGAACCGAAAAGCAATTGGAAACCGCAGGAAGATTCCGACAAGTTTTGGTTTTGACACTTTCCGGATATTGCAATCCGGAAAGTTGATTAAGCAAGCGCTTCGCGCATCAGGTTGCGGCTTTCTTTCTTTACAAAAGTGATGGGCACGAAGTCGTCATTCGGTGCGCCAATGTAATAAACGGTCCATTCCGGATCGTGATGAGCAAGCATTTCGCTGATGCAATCGGCGCGATGCGCGACCGGATTGGAGCAATCTTCCCAATAAAAAAGCTCAACACGGTAAAACAAATTTTGCTTGATTCCATTGATGGTTACTTCAACTTTAATCTCCTGCTTTCCTTGAAGCGGCGGGATTGGGATGGCAATATGGCTCATGGTTGATAATTGGTTAAAAAGTCGATTCAATTGAAGGTGTATGGCAATGAAGTTCTTCTTTTATCAGTCGGTTTTGAGCGATTTCACCGGATTGATCAATGCAGCTTTTATGCTTTGCACGCTCACGGTCAGCAATGTTACTGATAATGTCAGCACACCGGCCAGACCGAAAACCCACCAGGCAATGTCCGTTTTGTAGGCGAAATTTTGCAGCCATTTATCCATCGCGAACCATGCAACAGGACTTGCGATGACAAGTGAAACGACCACGAGAATGACGAAATCGCGTGATAGCAATTGTACAATCCCGCTTACGGAAGCGCCAAGCACTTTTCTGATGCCAATTTCCTTGGTTCGTTGCTGGGTAACGATAGCAACAAGTCCATACAAACCCAGGCAAGAGATCAGCACGGCAAGGCCCGCAAAATAGCCAATCAGCTTGCTAAGGCGCTGTTCCGTTGCATAAGCATTCGCAATGCTTTGATCAAGAAATTCGTAATCGAAACCTTTTTCCGGGAAATATTTATCCCATTGCTGACCGATCAAGCGCAATGTTCGCTCCGTATTTTGAGCCGAAAGCTTTGTTGAAACCTGCGTGAACATGGGCTGATCAATGTTCAGCAACATGCCTTGAATCGGATTTTGCAGCGATTGATTGTGGAAATCTTTCAAAACACCTACGATCCTCCCCTGCTTGCCTTCCAGGTTGATCGATTTTCCAATGGCCTCGTCAGCACTTTTCCAGCCCAGTTGTTTCACGCCAGTTTCATTGATCAGGAATCCAGCGGCCTTATCCGTAGAAAATCGCTCGGAAAGATCGCGTCCGGCAGCTAATTTCAATCCATATGTCTTTACAAAATTGAAATCAACGCCAACGGCTCCGATAAACAGGTTACTATCCTGCGTTTTTCCCTCCGGAACAACATTGCGCTGCACTGCACCCGCGCCCATTTGCTGGGTTG
Organism: Dyadobacter sp. CY326; assembly: GCF_021390515.1. GTDB lineage: Bacteria > Bacteroidota > Bacteroidia > Cytophagales > Spirosomataceae > Dyadobacter. The sequence goes on along the minus strand of NZ_JAJUXI010000004.1, from coordinate 434,799 downwards.
AAAAAGTTACTTCTTTTACGCCGGGATTGCTGAGCAATGTCTCCTTAAACGTCCTTAACCTCGAATAACTGCTGTCATTGGGCGTTGCAAACACATTGGTAATCTTCTCGTTACGCATGTTGGCGGTCACAATGTAATCTTTGTCAAATCCCATCGGCTTCTCCATCAGGAATTTCAGCTGCCGGAATGCGACCATAGCGCCAATGATGAGGATTATGGAGGCGATAAATTGAAAACCAAGCAGCGTCTGCCGCAATGCACCACCCTTCGCTTTGCCCCCCGCAAAATTACCTTTCAATGTGGCGATGGGATCAAAACGGGCGACAAAAAATGCCGGATAACTTCCTGACAAAATGCCTGCAAGAATGGCAATGCCAACAAATGAACTCATCAAAACAGGACTTGAAAACACGTAAGAAACCGTTAATTGCTTATCTGTTAAGTTATTGAGCACAGGCAGCAGCAATGCAATCAGCACAATTGAGAGCAGCAAGGCAATGTTGCTCAGCAACAGCGACTCGCCCAAGAATTGCGCAACGATCTGTCCCTTTTCGCTGCCTAGTGTCTTCCTAATGCCCACCTCACGCGCACGTTTCAGCGAGCGCGCCGTGGAGAGATTGATGAAATTGATGCAGGCAATGAGCAACGTCATGAACCCAACACCCAGAAAAACGTAAATGTAAGTCATGTTGCCGGTCGGCTCGTTATTGCCTTCCACCGCATTGTCGAGGTGAATGTCGTCCAACGGCTGCAATTTGTATTCAATGCCTTTTGCCAATTCCGGGTCTGCGTGCGCTGCGAGGAATTTGGGCAGCCTTGCATTCACGCTTCCTGCCGATTTGCCATTTCTTAAAAGCACGTAAGTCGTTGAATGCGTGATGACCCAGTTCTGCGGCAAGTTCTGGCGCAGGTTTTCACTCTCCGTCGCAAACATGGTCTGATAATCCGAAAGCAAGTCGATCTTCACGTGCGAATTGTCGGGAAGCTCCCTGATGACGCCTGTCACTTTCAGCGGATGCTTGCCTTCAAAAGTGAGCGTTTTGCCCAATGCACTTGTTTTACCAAAATATTTAGCCGCAATTTTATCCGTAATAATGACAGAATAACGGCTCGTGAGCGCTGTTTTGGCATCGCCTTCCAGAAATTCAAGTGAAAAAATGTCGAGTAATGTTGAATCGCCGAAGTAAAAGCGCTCTTCATCAAACTTCACCGGCCTCGAACTGGAAGCGCCCGAAATTTCAATAGTCGCATTGTTTCTGTAAAGGCGACCGGAGGTTTCAATTTCGGTAAAATAATCAGGAAGCAGCGGCGATGCAGCGGCTGGTGTGAGACCAATGTATTGGGTGTAACCTGCGAATTTGGGCATGTAATTGAGCCGGTAAATTCGCTCATGTTTGGCATGAAACTGATCATAACTCGTTTCGTGCTGCACAAAAACCATGATCAGAAAACAACAAGTGAGGCCAATCGTCAGTCCCAGAATGTTGATCAATGAAAAACTTTTGTGTCTTAATAAATTCCGCTGCGCAATTTTAATGTAGTTGTTTAGCATAATCCTCCATTTATTCGAAATTTCAATTACTCGTTCCGCAATGATTTAACCGGATTGGCCAATGCCGCTTTAACGCTCTGAAAACTGATGGTCAGCAATGCAACGATAATGGATAACGCGCCTGCGAGTGCAAAAACCCACCATTCTATGTCGATCCGATATGCAAAATCTTTTAGCCAGGTGCTCACGGCCCACCACGCAACGGGCGACGCAATGAGGATCGAAGCCAGAACCAATTTTAAAAAATCCCTGGAGAGCAATGCGACAATGCCGGCGACCGAAGCGCCCATCACTTTGCGAACGCCAATTTCCTTGATCCTGCGCTCCGCCGAATAGGAAGCCAGGCCAAACAACCCAAGGCAAGAAACGAAAACTGCGAGCGCTGCCAGGATTCCAACAATGCTGCTCACCTGACTATCAGCCTTATATAATGTCGCAAAATGATCGTCGAGGAAAGAATATTTGAATTCCTGTTCGGGCACGATTGATGTCCAAACGCCCTGGATTGTGGCGATGGCTTGCTTGGCGTCTTTGCCTTTGATGCGCACCGACATCTCCTCATAACCCCAATCTTTCTGATTGAAAAGGCAGAGCGTTTCGATTTTATGGTGCAATGAATTGAAATTGAAATCCTTGGCAACACCCACAATGCGACCGGTCGAATCCATGCCTGAAAACCCGAAATTTTTACCGATCAGCGATTGCAATGTCAGTTTGGGCTGGTCTTTTAAAAGTTCTTTGGCCAGTGATTCATTGATAATGTAAGCCTTGGCATTGTCGGCGGCATCGTCGCGGAAATTTCGTCCGGCGATGATTTTGATTTTATATAAAGACAAGTAATCCGGATCAACCACAACCTGCGAAGAAGCAATTTGTTTGATAGGGCCATCGCCATGAAAAGTGACGCCCGTCTGATGTAAATTGTTGCCTAACCGCTGCTGCGAACCTGTGACGCCCGCCACAAATGAGCTGGACAAAAGTTCCTGCTTAATCGCCTGATATTTAGGCCCTGACTTAGCATCCAATGGAATGATCACAACTTGTTCTTTGTCAAAACCGGGATCTTTTTGCTCCATATAACGAAGCTGCTTTACCGCAAAACCGGTGGCAATGATCAAGAAAACGGCGCTGGAAAACTGAACGACTACGAGCGCATTTCTAAAATTGCTTTTCCCAACGCGAAGCGTGCCTTTTAACACCTTAATGGGCTGAAAAGAAGAAAGAAATGCAGCTGGATAAAGTCCCGAGAAAATGCCAATAATGATGGTTCCGCCCAAAATCGCAAGCAAGAGGCCTGGGCGGCTAAATAACGAAAAATCGAGTTCGCGCTGACTGAAACTGTTAACCGAAGACAACAGCAACTTAACCAATGCCATAGCCAGTACCAAAGCCATAAATGCCAGCAAAACGGACTCGCCGATAAACTGTGCAGCCAATTGGAAGCGCTGTGCCCCAATGGCTTTACGAATGCCCACTTCCTTGGCCCGACCTGTGGAACGTGCCGTTGACAAATTCATAAAATTGACACAAGCAATGATAAGCACAATGATCGCAATGACCGAAAAAATGTATGTGTAACTCCGGTCGAACTTCTGATAATTAATGTAATCGTGCGTGATATCAGTTGACCTCGCATGCACGTCCGCCAGTGGTTGCAGAAACAATTCATAGCTGGCAGCATTTTCCTTGGACATATGCCGTCCGAGATAGGCCGGAAACTTTTTTTCGAGGGAAGCAGTGTTTGTGCCGGGTGCCAGTTCCAGATAAGTGACCAGCCAGTTTCCGCCCCAGTTCTCCATATAATCGGGACGCGTAATGGTGCTGAACGAAAACAACGCGTCGAATTGCAGATGCGAGTTAGCCGGCACATTTGCCATAATTCCGGTCACCTTGAATGTCAGCGTGTCTTCGCCATAGTGAATGATGGATTTTCCAATTGGATTTTCCTTCCCAAATATGCTCTCAGCACTTTTCTTAGAAAGCACAACCGCATTCGGATCCTTCAAAACATTATCCTTTTGGCCTTCAAGCAATTCGTATTCAAACATTTGCAAAAAATTGGGATCAACCCATAAGGCTTTGGGCAGCTCAGCTTTTTTGTCCCGAAACATTAATCCGACCCGTTCAAAAATTCTGATGCGGACAAAGTTTTTAATCTCAGGAAATTCGTTTTTCAATGTCGGGCCCATTGGAAACATAGAAAGCGCGACTTTTTGAGGCGCAACCATGCCTTTGAACTTCTGGACTTCATCAAGTCTGTAAAGATTCTTGGTGTGGATTTTATCAAAACTTGTCTCGTAAAAAACGAAAAGCATGATCAGGATGCAGGACGCCATTCCGATCGCGAGGCCTACAATGTTAATCGCTGAAAAAACTGTGTTTTTCCAGATATTGCGGAATGCAATTTTGAGGTAATTTTTAAACATGGCAGGAAAGAGAAAGGATGAAATCAGCATGCTTCAGTGCCTGCGATAACAATTTTATGCCACTAAAGCTAACCTGTTAATTATCAATTTATTAACCGTACAAAAATGAACAAAGTTGTCCGAAATCGGACAACTTTGTTCGCCTTTGAACAGCTTTAAATGCTTTGTTACCAGCTCCTTCTAATGCCGATGTAGCCGCCTGTCGAATGGACAAAAATATCACCATTGTCAATGGCCAGCCGGGCAATTAAACTGGTTCTTTTGATAGAAGGCAAATCATATTGCGCTCCCAATAATGTGGACAACTGCCCTCTTGGCGGATTGAATGGCTCACCCGGGATCCCGAAGTTCCGGCTATACGAAGCACGTAATGTCAAGGAAAGCACATTACGCCATTTCCCCTGCGCTCCTCCGTAAAATACATTTACGCGGTTGCTAGGGAAATATCTGCCGCTGAACACATTAGACTTATCCATGTCTACGCCTGGAACAATAAATGGCGTCCCGACCGTGCGGTCATTATAAGACCAGCCCTTGCTGTATTGCGAATGATTAAAATAATTATCAGCGCCTTGATAAGTGCTTCCGGGAATGTAAAAAGTGGACCCGGACTGGTCTTTGGTCGTCAAAAATTCCAGCGTAACATGTGTCAAAACAAATCCTGCATCACTTCCTAAACGGTTCATTTTGAGATTAATGCCATACAAACCATCGGGAATGTTCTTAAACAGCATACTCGAAACATCTTCAAAAGGATGTTGATGATAAATGAAGAGCTTTTTATCATCGAATTTTGTCTCGAACGCAAAGTCGTAGCTGCCTAGGTGGTTACCTAGCCGGTAACTATCGAACGATCCGTAACCATTTTTTTCAAACCAGTTTTTTGAAGTGTAAGCCAGCACAACATTTGGAAAAAACTTCCAGGATGAAGGCAATTCGCCGTTTAATGCGAGTTCCGGATGGTTTTTTAATTCTTCGGAATGCCCTGCCCAAAGGACATTGTGGTTGAGTCCAAAGTAAAATTTACTCTTCGACTGAGGTTTCCCCAACCTGAAATACAAGAATTTTTGATGCAGTCTGATGCCTTTAATATAATTTGTATTGAACCACCCGTGCGCAAAACCAGCGTGTATGGCGAGGAAATTAGCTGTAAACTTCAATGGCACAAAAGTCACGGTGCCAATCTGCACTTTTGGAATAGGCATTGAATTGCCTGAGCCAGAGTAAAAGCCGGAAGATAGCGTCGTATCGCCCAATCCCATCACTTCCTTTCGGCGACCGGCATAGATTTCAAGCATTCGAAATCGCGCTTTCACATGCGACTCAGGCAGCTGCACTTTCAACTGATCCTTATCTGTATACGTCAGCACAGGATTGACGGCAAAACCCCAATCCGTTTTCTTTTTGCGATTGGTTAACGAGTCGAAAAAAACGTAAGGCTTCGAAACGGTTCCCTGTATTTGTCCCGCAGGCGTTGTGTTCGGAACAATGCCAAATTGATTTGTTCGCAGCCAGAATGGAGTCGTTTTTGGGGAAGAAATATATGCTCCGGCTTCGAGCGATGCATGGATATTTGGGATCAAGGTCTTGTTCTCCTGCGCCCTAACGGACATTGAATGGAGAATTAAAAACAATACAGTGGTGTAAAAAATCGGTCGTAACCTAAGCATAACTCACTTTATGAAGGATTTACGCGCAAGATAAGACCTTTGTACAAAGGATTTTGAAACTGTAAATTAAATCGGCCGAGATTGTTGAAATTTCTTTTTTGATCATTCGCTTTTAAGACTTTTCACCGGATCCATCAAAGCTGCGCGAATGGCTTGATAACTAACGGTCGCTAGCGCTATCGCCAATGCGCCAATGCCGGTGCTGACGAAAATCCACCCCGATATCACCGTCCGGTAAGTGTATTTTTCGAGCCACTCCTGCATGGCGAACCACGCAATCGGCGTTGCAATGATGGCCGAGATCACCACCAATTGAACAAAATCTTGTGATAACATCTGCCACAAGGCCCCGACTGACGCCCCCAGCACTTTCCGAATCCCGATTTCCTTTGTGCGTTGTTCTGCAACAAATGACGCTAGTCCAAACAAACCGAGACAAGAAATGAAGATGGCCAATGAGGCAAAAAAGCTGATTAATTTGCCAATTGTTTCCTCGGCCCTGAACTTCGCTTCATATTCCTGATCTGCAAATTTGTATTCAAAAGGAACAGTCGGTGTTAGTCTGCTAAAAATAGATCCGATTTTTGCTAACGCGCCACTTGGATTCGCTTTCGGACTAAGCTTAATGTTCATCCAGTTGGGCGATCCAAATAAGAAAAAAACAGTTGGCGAAACACGCTGAAATGGCGATTTCATGACCATATCTTCCACTACACCGAGGATTTGAAAATTCTTTTGCACGCCGTTGGTCATCCACTGACTTGTCCAGCTCATGGTTTCACCGACAGGATTTTTGAAGCCAAGCAGCTTGGCGGCAGTTTCATTAATTACAAAACCCGCAGAATCAGACGCCATATCCTTTGAGAAATTGCGTCCCGCAATGAATTTCCAGTTCACAACCTTTGCATACTCAGGAGAAACGGTCAATGTGCTGAAACTCGGCGGATTCGGATCTGTCATCCCCTTCCAACTGAAACCTCCATTCTCAGACCAAACGCCAGTAACCGGACTTTGCGACAAGGCTACTTCTGAAACGGCTCCGGTTTTTTTCAACTCAGCACGGATCACCGCTTCCTTTTCATAAAAATCCTGTGACTTCATTGCAATCATCACTAGACCATTGCGTTCATAACCAACCGGGCGATTTTTGGCAAACTGAACCTGGCTGTAAACAACCGCCGTACAAATGACCAATGTTATGGAAACCGTAAACTGCGTAACGACCAGAAACTTTCTTGGCAATGCGGCAAACCGACCCGGATGAATGAGCTTGCCTTTCAACACTTTTACCGGCTGAAATGAGGTCAGATACAATGCAGGATAGCTTCCAGCCAGCAGGCCCGTGATAACCACAAAAGAGACGGTTATAAGCCAAAAATAACCGTTTGCCCAAGGAATAGACATTTGCTTGGCAGACAGCACGTTAAACCATGACAATGATGCGTCGACCAAAGTTGCCGCCAGAAAAAAAGCAAGGATAACGACCAAAAACGATTCGGTAAAAAACTGGCCCGCCAATTGTAACCGCTGCGAACCAATGGCCTTTCGAATCCCAACTTCCTTTGCACGCTTTTCGGACCGCGCTGTGGCCAGGTTCATGAAATTAATGCAAGCCAGCAGCAGTACAAAAAAGCCAATCATCCCCACCAGCCAAACATATTGAACCGGTCCCGCCTCTGCCTGGCCATTTTTGAAATTTGAGAAAAGGTGCCAGTCGCGCATCGGATGCAACCAGATCTGCGGGTTTGTTGCCGCTTCATTCTGCATATTGTCTATGTTCCTGATCACTTTTAGTTCGGCATCTTTTATGGCGGCAGACGCTTTCTTAAAGTCAGTTTCAGATTTGATTTCGACGAATATCGCAACCGCGTGGTTGTCCCATTGCTTTTGGCTCATGTAAGGATTTTTGGCAATAAAGTAATCCCAGGACGCGAGAAACTGCGCTTCGTGCAATTGTGCATTTACTGGTAAATCTTTGTACACGCCGGTAACCTTCACATCAAGATTCTCGCCGAGCCTGATCTGTCTATTCATCGGGTTGGCGTTACCAAAAAGCGCCTTGGCTGTTGATGCCGAAAGCAAAATGGACTGCTGGTCCAGCAGTCCAGCCCAGGAACCGCGGACCATATCAATGGTGAACAATGCGGGAGCATCGGACCCGACGAACTGTCCTTTTCGGGAAAGTTTCTTTTCCCCAACCGCTAACACATCCTCAATGATATGTGTCGACGGAACAATGTGCTTGAAATGTTCTTGGTAATTGGTTCTGAGCTCGTTAACTAATGGGTAAGGCAGTGATTTTGATGTCTGTAACGCTCCGCCAAGCACCTGATTGACAACCACCATTGCTATTCGGTTGTAGTTTTTGTGGTTCTTGTTAAATGAGAGCTCATCATAAACCCAGAGTCCAATGAGCATTGCCACCGCCATTCCGAGCGCCAATCCGCCAATGTTTATGGCCGAATAGCCTTTGTTTCCCAACAAGTTTCTGACCGCGATTTTTAGATAATTTCGAAGCATAATTTTTCAGTAGGCATTCGACAATCAGCCTTAGCCTGTTGTTAAATTTTGAAACAGAATGAAATCAAATGTTACTCGCTTCGCAAGCTTCTTACCGGGTTACGCAATGCTGCTTTGACACTTTGAAAACTGATTGTTAACAGAGCCAGCAGGATTGCGGCGGCGGCGGCAATGGCGAAAATATGCCAGGAAATGGCCGTTTTAAATGCGAAGTTTTCAAGCCACTTGTTCATTGCCCACAACGCAATAGGCGAAGCAATTGCAATAGCAATCATAACCAGTTTAATGAAATCCCCCGAAAGCAGTTTCGTAATGCCAAAAACGGAAGCGCCCAGCACTTTGCGAATGCCAATTTCCTTGGTCCGCTGCTCCGCTGTGAATGTTGCGAGCCCGAACAGACCAAGACACGCGATGAATATTCCGATCAGTGAAAAGTAGCTGACCAGCTGCGCGGTGCGCGTTTCCTTCTCATAATTTTTTTCAAAATCCTTATCCAAAAACGAATATTCGAATGGCGAACCTGGGTTAACCTTTTTCCAAACTTGCTCAATGCCTGCAATCAACGACGCATAATCCTGGCTTTGCACATCCACAATGGCATAACTGTTTGTGGAACTGAAAATCGGGGAAACGGACAAGGCAAGCGGTTTGATCTCCTGTTGCAAACCCTGAAAATGATAATCCTTAACGACACCAATGATGTTCATGATCAAGGGTTTACCATTGAAATCAGCATAAATTTTCTTACCAACCGCATTTTTGATGTCATAGCCCAGCTTTTTTATGGCAACTTCGTTCAGTACCAGTGCGTTAGAGTCTGCTGTAAATGCTTTTGAAAAACCCCTTCCTTGCAGCAATTGAATGCCAAGCGCATTGATGTATTCGTCATCAATATTGGCAAAGCTTATATCTACATTTTCCTTCATGGATTTGCCTTCCGCATAAAAAAGCATGTCCAACACATTTTCAATGCCCGGATAGGTGGAGCCTTTACCGGCTGCTTTGACCTGCGGAATGTTTGCCAGCTCATTTTTCAATGTGTTGTAATTATTGCTGCTCTCGGTTGTTTGCAAAGGAAGGATCACTTTCTGATTTTTATTAAAACCGAGGCTTTGGCTGCTCAGATATTTCATTTGCTGGCCGATCAGCATTGCGCCCAGGATCAGGACAATGGAGACTGTAAATTGGAATACAACCAATCCTTTGCGGATGACAACTGCTGAAATATTGTTTTTGAATCGACCTTTCAGCACCGCGATCGGTGCGAATGATGACAAATAAAAAGCTGGATAGATGCCTGCAATCAAACCGGTCATCATGGTGATTACAAAAAGCAGAACGAAGATTTCCGGGTGCTGAAAAAATGACAGATGCTTGTTAGTCAACTGGTTAAATAATGGCAACATCAATTTCAAAACGGGAAGCGACAACGCGAGCGCAACAATGCTGAGCAGCAGCGATTCACCCAAAAACTGCCCAACCAATGCACTTTTGGCAGCACCAACCACTTTTTTCACGCCCACTTCCTTGGCCCGCTTTTCACTTCGGGCTGTGCTCAGATTCATGAAGTTAATGCATGCAATGAGGAGTAGAAACGCCGCTACGGAGCTAAATATGTATAAATATTTGACATTGCCGTTGGGCGCGATCTCAAAACCAAAATTTGAATGAAGGTAAATGTCTTGCAGCGGCTGAATGAACATTTTCTTAGACAGCTCCATTGCCTTAAAATCTGCTGCGCCGTTCCGTTTCAAAAATGCATCAAGCTTCCTTTCAAAAGCGGCTGCATCATTCGCTGCATTCAACTTGACGTAAGTATGAAAAATGTTGTTGGTCGCCCAATTTGTCTGCTGTTTCACCCACTGCCCGACGTCGCTGTTGTTCATCGAAAGCAGCAAATGCGCCGGGATATGCGACTTTTTGCCATCATCTTTAATCACGCCTTTGACCGTGTAAGTGCTTGTCGCAAACGGCAGATTAACTTGAATCACCTGATCAATGGGATTGGCGTTGCCGAACATTTTCCCGGCAATGTCCTCAGTAAGAATAATTGAATTGGGCTGATTTAAGGCCGTTTCCTTATCGCCAAACTTGAAGTCATAGCTAAAAAGCTGGAAGAAAGTGGAATCAACGTAATAGCCGTTGGTTTCGTAAAATTGCTTTTGACCCGTTTCATTCTTTAACAAAAACTTGTCCACGCCTGGCATGCGCAATAGTCGGGTAACCTGCTCCACCTCAGGAAAATCCCTTTTCAAACCAGCCGCCAATGGCCCCGGCCCTGCAACCCACTTCTCTGCTTTTACTTCGTAAGAGATTCTGTAAATGCGGTCACCGTCCGTGTGATGTTTGTCATAGCTGATCTCGTCCATCACATACAATGCAATGAGCGTGCAAGTGGTGATGCCGATCATCAAACCCAGCACATTGATTGAACTATAAACTTTGTTGTGCAGCAAATTCCGCCAAGCGATTTTTACATAATTTCTTATCATAACCGTGCTGTTTATTCAGTTTTAAGACTTTTGACTGGATCCATTAACGCAGATTTAATAGCTTGATAACCAACCGTCAGGCAGGCGATTACGACCGCGATTAATGCGGACAATGCAAAAATCCACCAATCCACGTCGATGCGATAAGCAAAATCTTGCAGCCATTTGTGCATGAAATAATAAGAGACCGGCATCGCGATGACAATGGCAATTACAACCAGGCGCAGGAAATCCATTGATAACAAGGCGGTTATGCTCGCCACAGATGCGCCCAAAACTTTGCGAATGCCAATTTCCTTGGTGCGCTGCTCAATGGAAAACAATGCTAAACCAAACAATCCAAGGCAAGACAAAAAGACAGATAGAAGCGCAAACATGGAAGTCAAATTTGACGCCAGTTCCTCCCTTTTGTAAAAGCCAGCGATTTCCTCATCGTAGAAACTATATTGAAAAACATCTTCCGGAAACTGCTTTTGCCAAACTTTCATGATATCCTGAATCGTAGAACTGCCCAGATTTTCCAGCTTGATCCCGGCGCTGCGGTAAAGTCTTGCGGAGGAATAAATCACGGTCGGTTCGATGGCTGAATAAAGATCCGCATTGTTGAAATCGGAAACGACGCCCACAATTACACCTGATTTATCCATGTCGCCGACAAATAATCGTTTGTTAAGCGCTTCATCGGCAGATTTCAGACCAAGTGATTTGATCAGCTTATTGTTAACAAGCAATTCATGAAGCGTGTCTGACTTCGCAGGCGCACGACCGGCTAGTAATTTAAGTCCGTAAGTGCGCACGTAATTGTCATCTGCAACCCTTGATCTGGCTACAAATTTCTCCCAATCACGGTTTTCGAATTTAATGCTGCCTCCGTTTCCGGCTTGGGAAGACGGCGGATTTCTGAAAAAGGAAATGCTTTTGACCTCTTTAATATGCGGAATTTCATTTCTGAGCGCCTCGATTTTTCCCGATTCTGTGTCTGGCAAATTTACGTGCAGAATTAGATCTTTATTCAAACCTAAATCCTTGTTTTTTAAATATCTGGATTGCAGAATGATCACCATTGAAACAGCAATTAACACAAACGAAATGCTGAATTGGGCAACGACAAGGCCCTTCCTGACAGAAAACAAACCCCTTCCATTGCTCGTGGCCAAACCTTTGATTGCCCTGACTGGATTAAGATTTGAGATCACCAACGCCGGATAAATTCCCGCCACGCAAACCACGAAAAATAGCAAAATAACACTGAATGCCAGCAACTTGAAATCCGAGAATACATTGATTTCCAAATTAATTTCCAGCCAGTTGCTCAGCATTGGAATCAATATTTTGGCAAGAAGCAGGGAGATGAAAAAGGAGATAAAGGTGAACAGCGCGGCTTCGTGAATGAAAAGCCAGAAAACCTGCCATTGCGACACGCCCAGCACCTTGCGAATGCCCACTTCCTTGCTTCTTTTGAAAGATTGGGCCGTTGAGATATTGATAAAATTGAAGCATGCAATCAGGATAAGCAGCAAGCCAACTGTCCCAAGCATGATAATGGTGTAATATTTGATCTTTCCGCCGTAACTGATGTTGAAATGAATGTCAGAAAGCGGTTGCAAATGATAACGAAACACATTGCTGTCGGGGCCATGAACCTTTTTTGCGAATACAATCATCTGTTTGTCAATGGCCTCTTTATCCTCCGCAGTGCGCAAGCTTACAAATGTCTCACGATTACTGTCTATCCAGCCCCAATCTTCATAGCCATATTCCGGAACAAGCTTTTTGAGTGTGGGAAGGGAGATGAAAACGTCTTTTTTGAAATCCGTCTGTTCGGGAAAGTCCTGGATGATGCCTGCAACGGTTACATTTTCAGCATTGTTAAGCCTTATAATGCGACCGATGGGATTGTTTTTTCCAAAATACTTTTGGGCATAACGTTTGGTAAGAACCACTTGGTTGGGCTGGTTCAAAACGGTTGCATTTCCCGCGATCCATTGGTAATCAAATATTTTAAAAAACTCCGAATCAGTGAATGCAGCAGAAGATTTCTCGAAAAATTTCTTTGAAATACGCTGTTGTTCAATGCTGACAGTCAGTTCTTTATCAGCCAAGTATGCCGTGTGCGTGACATTGGCGAATTCTTTTCTGAGCGCTGTGTGCATAGGAAATGAAGATCCGCGCTCATGTTCCACAGAGCCATCTTCCAGGTGCAAGTCCACAACCATCCGGAAAATCTTGTCCGCGTTTCTGTGATGCTTGTCAACACCCAAATGATAGGTTACCAGTTGAAAAATGACGATCGCCCCAGCCATGCCAATGCCGAGCCCCACAATGTTAATCCCTGAATAAACCTTGTTTTTCAACAAGTTACGCAATGCAATTGTGAAGTAGTTTCTAAGCATAACTTAGTCCGTTTTCAAGCTCTTAATAGGGTTCATCAACGCTGCTTTCATGCTTTCGTAACTAACCGTCAGCAATGCAACGCCGACTGCCAAAAGGCCTGCAAGCGCAAAGACGGACCAGTGAATGTCGATTTTATAGGCGAAATCGGCCAGCCACTGATTCATGCCATACCACGCGAGCGGCGTTGCAATGAGGATGGCGGCAATGATGAGACGAACAAAATCTTTGGATAACAGTGCCACAATGCTGAAAACAGAGGCGCCCAGCACTTTCCGAACGCCGATTTCCTTGGTCCGCTGAATGGTGGTGAATGCTGCTAAACCGAATAAACCGAGACAAGCAATAACAACTGCCAATGTTGCAAAAATGCCGAAAAGCTGTCCTACGCGCTGTTCAGATTGATACATTTGGTTAAAACGTTCGTCCAGAAACGAATAAGAAAACGGATTGTCAGTCTGCGCTTTCCAGTTTTTCTCTACGATTTTGATCAAGCCGGGAATGTCGTCAGTTTTGATTTGCAGCGCCATTTGATAATTATCTTCTCCAAAGTAAACCACCAGCGGCGCAATGGTTTCATGCATGGATTTGAAATGAAAATCCTTGATCACACCCACCACCGTATATTTACGCTTGCTTCCCGGAGTTCCGTTGCCAATGGTCGCAATCCGCTTTCCAACCGCATCCGTCCACCCAAATTGCTTCACAGCCGCTTCATTCACAAGGATGGCGGCGCTGTCGGAAGCGAAGGATTTTGAGAAATTACGACCTGCTACGAGCTTGATTCCCAATGTTGCAAGATAATTTTCATCAATTTGATAAGATTTCATCCGGGAAGGCGTGACGCTATTATCTGCGTTTTCCGGAAGAAAACCGTCCACGCCATTGTTGGAATCTCCTGCGGGCAAATAGCCGGCCATCGTAATGTTGTTAACCTGCGAAAGTGCTTCCAGTTCTTTCTTGAATGTTTTTGCTTTGTCGCCAAGCAAATAAGTGTCTTGCAAAATCAAAACCTGGTCTTTATTAAAACCGACTTCCTTGTCCTGAATAAAACGCAATTGCTGATAAACCACGATCGTTCCGACAATCATGACAATGGATACGACGAATTGAATGGTGACCAATGTGTTGCGCAACCAACCGCTTTTTACGGTCTGCAAATTGCCCTTCAAAACGGCAATCGGGCGGAATGCGGAGAGGAAAAAAGCGGGGTAACTTCCCGCAAGTATGCCTACGATCAGACAGCCTACAAAAGCGATAGAAATGGTGCGAATGTTCAGGACTGATTCGAGGCTGAACTGCTTGCCGGCCAATTGGTTGAAATTTGGTAAAACAAGTACGACGATTAATAATGCGACCACAAATGCAAAGAATGTCAGCAACACCGACTCAATCAGAAATTGGCGAATCAGCTGCTGCTGCTCGGAACCAAGCACTTTGCGAACGCCCACTTCTTTGGCCCGACCCGCCGAACCGGCTGTGGACAGATTCATGAAGTTAATGCAGGCAATGAGCAGGATAAAAGCAGCAATAAAGGAGAAAATGTAAACGTATTTGATATTTCCATTCGCTTCCAGCTCATTTTCAAGATCTGAATGCAAATGTATGTCCGTTACGGGTTGGAATTTGAAGCTGAACTTATCGCCTTTTCGCAGATATTCTTCATAACTCATGCCAAGAAATTCCTGGATTTCGGGGCCAATGTAGGTTTTCACAATTTCGCCGCTTTTGGCCGTGAGCGCGTCTGCCGGGAAGTCTTTCCGCAACAGCAAATAGGTGTTAGCACCGCTTGAAAGCCATTTTTGACCAAGTTCGACAGAGCTCATCGAAGCGAAGAAGCCATAATGAAAGTGTGCATTGGAAGGGACGTCTTTGGCAATGCCCGTAACCCGGAACAACCCGCGGGTGCCCAGGGTCAGACTTTTACCAATGGGATCCGTTTTACCAAAATATTTCTGTGCAATGCTTTTCGAAACAACCACTGTGCGTGGTTCAATCACGGCTTTGACAACCGAGCCCTCGATCAGCGGAAGTGAAAAAACTTTAAAGAAATTGGAGTCCACAAATGCCACGCCTTCCTCTTTGAACTGCTCTTTCCCATATTTTACTATAAAAGTGCCTTCTCTAAAAATACGTGTAAACGCTTCAACACCAGGATAATCACGCTTCAATGCTGGTCCCGCAGGCGCCGGAGCAACCGCAATGTTAATTTCCTTCCCGCCTATGCTCCCGTGGATCGTCATCCTGACAAGCCGGTCCGCATTTTCATTGAAATTATCGTAACTCAGCTCGTGCTGGACAAACAGCATAATGAGCATACAAGTCGCCAGCCCAATGGCCAGGCCGAAAATGTTGATGGCAGAAAAAGCCTTTTTATTCCAAAGGCTGCGCCACGCGATTTTGAGGTTGTTTCTGAACATAGGGATGGCTTGGCTGACTATTCGCTTCTAAGGCTTTTGACCGGGTTCATTAATGCTGCCCGAATGCTTTGAAAACTAACTGTGGCAAATGCAATTGCTGCCGACAAAATGGCTGCTGCGGCGAAGATCCACCAGTAAATATCTGTTTTATAGGCAAAGTTTTCGAGCCAGCGATGCATGCCATAATATGCTATGGGCGAAGCGATTACAAATGCAATGAGCACCAGTTTCAGAAAATCCTTTGACAAAAGCCCAACAATGCTGCCTGTGGATGCACCCATGACTTTGCGCACGCCAATTTCCTTGGTCCGCTGCATTGTGCTGTAAGACGCAAGGCCTAGCAAGCCCAGGCACGAAATGAATATGGCCAAAATGGCGAAGTTGAAGAACAGCTTTTCAAAACGCTCCTCGCCTCTGTATTGGCGGTCAAAGAACTCGTCCATGAAATAATAACTGAACGGGCGTTCCGGCATCACGGTTTTCCACTTTTGCTCAACCGCAGCAACGGTTTCTTTGATATTTCCACCGTCGATTTTGATTGAAACAAGCTGACTTCCACCCGGCTCAATGCGCATGGTAAGCGGTTTGATTTTTTCTTGTAATGACCTGAAATGGAAATCTTTGATCACACCCACAATCTTGCCCTCACGACCCCATTGCTTGAACCTGCGCCCGATGGCCTGCTCGGGTGAACTGTAACCAAAAAGCTTCACCGCAGCCTCATTCATGACCATTGCCTGCGTTGTGTCGGTTCCAAACTCTCTCGAAAACGGACGGCCGGCTGCCATCTTCAATCCAAATTGAGGAATGTAGTCAAAATCAACAAAATAGAGGTCAAGATTGGCAATCTGCAAGTCGCCGCTTTTGTTTTCAATTTCTGAGTATGCGCCCGGATTGCCGCTTCCTGGCACGCTTGACGATGCCGCTGTTGATTTAACACCAGGCACATCCGCAAGCGACTGCTTGAATGCTTCGCGCTTCGGATCTCCTTCCGAATTGACGATCATCATTTGATCTTTGCTAAAACCAAGGTCGCGGTTGCGCATGAAATCCATTTGAATGTAAACGACAATGGTGGCGATGATCAATGCGATGGAGATGGCAAACTGAATGGTTACCAGTGATTTCCTTAACAAAATTCCTTTCACGCTTGTTGTAAAACGCCCTTTCAAAACCACCACGGGCTCAAAAGAAGAAAGCACCAGGGCAGGATAAATTCCGGCAACGATCCCAATGATGATGGAAGCAATGAACATGCCGCCTACAAATGGAAGATTATCGAAAATGCCGTTGCTGATGATTTTGCCGGACAGATTATTGAAAAGCGGAATTAACGCGGCTGTCAGGACAATGGCAAACACAAAAGCAATGAGGCAAAGCAAGATGGATTCGCTGATGAATTGTCTGGCAACGAGCATTTTAGGAGCGCCAACCACTTTCCGGATTCCCACTTCTTTTGCCCGCTCCACGGACCGCGCGGTCGTAAGATTGACAAAGTTAATGCAGGCGATAAGCAAGATAAAAATTGCGACAACGGAGAATACATATACGTTGTTCATACTGCCCGATTCCTGCGTATCCCGCGTGGATTTCAGATAGACGTCGCGCAACGGTTCGAGGAATAATGTGTAAAACATTTGCGATTCCTTCATTGTCTTCCCTGCGCGTCGTTCGAGAAATGCAGGGAACTTCTTTTCGAGTCCGGCTGCGGTTGTGCCAGGCTTCAAAAGCAAATAAGTCATCGCGCCAAAATTGCCCCATTGCTCGTCCAGTCCTTTGTTGAAACGCTGCGTCATGGAGGTCATTGAGACGATCATATCGCCCTTGATCTGCGAATTTTCAGGAATGTCTTTGATGACGCCGGTTACTTTTGCAGGCAGCCCTTCGCCAGATAAAAGCAATGTTTGACCTACTGGATCAGCATTCCCAAAGTATTTTTTTGCAGCTGTTTCTGTGAAAACAATGCTTAACTGATCTTTCAAAGCCGTTTTCGGGTCACCTTTGACGAGCTCGAAATCAAAGACCTGAAATAGGGTTGAATCTGCAAAGAGGGTTTTCTCTTCCTGAAATTTGATATCGCCTTTTCTGACCAAAAAACTTCCGCTGCTCACGCGCGTAAATGCCTCCACCTCGGGAAAATCACTTTTAATGCTCGGCGCGAAAGCCCAGGAAGTGACGCCTGCATTGATGGTTTCGGAAGGCGTTTTAATGTCCGTTACAAGTCTGTAAATCCGGTCAGCTTTGGTATTGAATGCATCGTAACTTAGCTCAAAATTGACATATAGGGAAATCAAAAAGCAGGCCGACATGCCTACGGTCAGTCCCATGACATTGATGAAAGAAAAAACTTTATGCTTCCACAAATTACGAAGGGCAATTTTCAGATAATTTTTAAACATGGCTAGGCTGTAAGGATTGTTGGTTAACGTATTTATGACATGCAAAGCCTTCTTCAAAACTAATATGCCACCCTAGCCCCACTCAATCAAACCACTCTAAATCAGTTCATTAAACTCAACAATCAAAAAACCAGCTGTCCGAAATCGAACAGCTGGTTTTTTGATTGAACATTACAAATCTGGATCAGATATCTTCAAATCCTATTTCTTGGCCGTAAATGACAGAATCGTCTTCCAGGATAGCGTAAGTGCGATAATATACAAATGGGCCGCAAGTGTTGCTGACGCTGTTAAGCTTGCTTTTTTTGCCTGGCAATAATGGCATCGGGAAGCTTTGCTTATAATCCTTTTCGACAACTGCATTACCAACTCGCGGATTTCCTGTTGGTGTGGTGGTGTAAACCATTCCATATTCTTTAACCGGAATAGTCCCTACATCCTTGACGTCCAAATTGAAAGTAACGCTGCACTTCCCGGCTCCTGAACTAAAATTCAGCGTTTCTATCTGAGGTGGAGTTCCGGGCAACTGATGATCCACGCAAGCATGCGCAAACAAAAACAACGACAATAAGATGACGGAAGAATAATAGAGTGTACGGCGCATATAAATAGCAGGTTTAGATAGTTAAATATGACCATATTTCAACAAATGTTACAAAAGTTTCTTCATATTGTCAAAATAAATATTCCTAAAACTACTATTCGGTAATTGCGTTTTGTTAGTCACTCCTCAACGACTTTACGGGGTTCATTAAGGCTGCTTTAATGCTTTGAAAACTGACCGTCGTGAACGCGATTACAATGGCAAGGACAGCGCTGACTGCAAACATCCACCAGCTGATAGCGATCTTATATTCAAAGTCTTGCAACCATTTGTCCATAAAATACCAGGCAACGGGCGATGAAATAATGATGGCGATCAGCACGAGAAGCAGGAAGTCTTTGGACAACAGCCCGACAATGCTGGAAACGGATGCGCCAAGCACTTTTCTGACGCCGATCTCCTTCATGCGCTGCTGCGCCATAAACGTAGCCAGTCCGAACAAGCCAAGGCAGGCAATGAATATGGAAAGTCCTGCAAAGATTTGATATAGCAGGCTCAGCTGGCGCTCCTGATTATAAAATTCTTCAATGCTTTGGTCAAAAAATTTGCCTTGCATGGCCACTTCCGGAAACACGCGGCTGTAAACGTCCTCGATATGTGCCACGGCTTTGGAGACATTTTTTGTTTCCATTTTAATTCCGGCAATCCAGTAAAACTGCGGCATAGGCGCAATCATGATTGGTTTGGCAGCGTCGCGCGCTGAATTTGCTTTGAAGTCTTTAACAACGCCCACAATCGGCTGCCACTGACCGCCGCCCATGCGAATGTTTTTGCCAATGGCCTCCTGCGGATTCTTGATTCCAACCTTGGCGAGCAATGTCTCATTGACCACGCACGAACCCACAGAGTCGCCGGCTACATAACCCTGTCCTGCGACAAATTCCAAACCATAAGCTTTGAAATAATTGTGATCCGCAAATTTGTTAAACACCTGAAAATCTTCGTCTTTCCCTTTATTATCAAATGCAAAGTTCCCAGACCAATTGTCGTCGGATGACGGAACATCTGACGAAAAACTTACCGAAGCAATTTCCGGGCTTTGTAACAACTCATTCCGGAATGTTTCAAAACGCGTGGTGTAAGCTTCATCGAGGTTTACGGCATAAACGCCTTCTTTTTCGAAGCCGAGATCCAGGTTACCAATGTATTTCATTTGCGTAATGGTCACAATGGTGCCGACAACCAAAATCTGCGAAATGCCGAATTGAACAATAATAAGCATTTTTTGCAGTGAAACGCCGCCTAATGAACGATTCGCGATTTTGCTTTTAATGGCTTCAATGGGCTTGAAGCCGGACATGACAACGGCGGGATAAAATCCTGCAACGAAACTCACCGCGATCCCCAACACAAGAATAAATAGCCAAATCCGGGGGTTTGCGATGACCGGCAGGTCTGCCGGAACCTGGGAAATTTTGCCTAGAAGCGGCATGCTAACCATGGCGAGCAAGACGCCAAGCAGGACCGCAACGCTGACGATTAGGAATGTTTCACTTAAAAACTGACGCATCAATTCCCGGCGGCCGCTTCCCAAAACTTTCCGCACGCCGACTTCCTTTGACCGCCGCGCAGCCTGGACGGTGGCGAGATTGATAAAGTTGATGCAGGCCATTGAAATGATCAAAATGCCAATAATAACGAGCGTCCACAGCACTTTTTTACTGATAATGTGATCCGAGTAATTCACAAACCGGTCGTCGTGATGCTGTTCGGAAAGTGGAATCAGGAAATGCGTAAGTTTGAAATTGTCTCTTTTGCTATCGTAATGTTTGGCAACGAATTTGACCAATAGTTTATCAATGCTCGCGGCTGTCACATTTTTGGGTAAAAGCACAAATAACTGGTCGTTGCTGCTGGTTCCACCCCAGCTGTCAAAACCGCCGAAACCAAACAACAGCGGCTGCTGGCGCTTGGATTCATAGGAGACCACAATGTCAACCGGGAAGTCTGTGTTCAGGGGCGGATTAGCGAGAATGCCGCCAACTTTCATCACCGTTTTATTATTGATCTTCACATATTGCCCCAATGCTTCCTGCCATTTGCCAAAATATTTTTCAGCCCGGCGCTGCGACAAAATGATGACATTCGGATCTTTCAAAACATCTTTCGAGCCACTAAGAAAAGGGAAGTCGAAGAGCTCAAAAAACTCCGGCGTCGTTAATATGCCGTCACTGTCTTCGTAGAATTTCTTTTTAGACGTCTGGTTGGTTGCATCTTTCCCCAAAACGGTCACTTGCGGCTCCAATGAGCCATAAACGGGAACAATCTTTTCCAATTGGGGCACGTCGACTTTCAAGGCGGCATAAAAAGGAAGTGGACTTCCGGGCGTGTAATCGGTTTGTCCGGTCACATAATCCGTTTTGCGTGCAATGCGATAAATGCGGTCAGACTTGCTATGGAAATTATCAAATCCTGACTCATACGAATAAACGACAAACAGCAGCAGGCAAGCAGCCACACCAACCGACAGACCCAGGACATTCAGAATCGTATAATTGCGGTAACGCAAAATGGTCCGCAGAGCGATTTTAAGATGATTTTTTAGCATAGTTTATTCATTTTTCAGCGATTCAACCGGGTTCATCAATGCTGCTTTTATACTTTGAAAACTAATGGTAACCAATGCAATAACGATCGCCAGCGTGCCGGAAACGACGAATATCCAAACCGGCATTTGAATTTTATAAGTAAAATCCTGCAACCATTTTTCCATGAAATAATAGGCGACGGGCATTGCGAGCACAATGGCAACGAGCACGAGTTTTACAAAATCCTTGGAAAGCAAGGTGACAATTGCGGCAACGGAAGCGCCGAGGACTTTCCTTATCCCGATTTCCTTCGTCCTGGTCTCAGCCGTGAATGTCACCAATCCGAAAAGGCCCATGCAAGCGATAAAAATGGCCAAAGCAGTGAAAACGGAGAACATTTTGGACATCCGGATCTCCGTTTTAAATGTTTCGTTGAAAGCGTCGTCGAGGAAATAATATTCAAATGGCTTTTCCTTGTCATACTTTTTAAAAATCTGTCCGATCAGCGCCACTTTTTCCTGAATGTCTGTTTTCGGATCCAATCGCGCGTAGAGCACGCCGCGCTGTCCAGGAAAATTCAAAATGTTGGTTGTATCACTGACAATCAGCAGTTCCATAGCCTTAATGCCATTTTGCAAAGCCGTGAAATGGAAATCTTTTACGATGCCCGCGATTTCATCTTTCTCGCCGAGCACCTGCCCGATCGGATCGCCCTTTATGCCCAATTCCTTCACCGCGGCCTCATTGATGAGCACGTGATTACGGTTTTTCATGACGCCAGCTGCGGGCTCTGTTTTCCATTGCAGTCCAAGCGTTTTCATGAACTGGCTATCAGTGACCATATTGGCAAGGCCTACATCCTCTTTTGTGGTAAAATTTTTGATAAACCACATGTTGTAACCCTTGAAAAGGCCAGCATTGGTGACTGTTACATTCTGAACGCCGACCTGCTGCCTGATCTCATCGCGCAACGGGAAGAAGCCTTTAGCGACCGTTTCAGACAATGGAATGGTCAGGATTTGATCCTTATAAAGTCCCAATTTCTTGTTTTGCATGAAGGAAAGCTGGCTTTTCACCACCAGACTGCAAATGATCAGTGCGATGGAAACAGTGAATTGAAAAACCATAAAAAGCCTTCTGACCGCGGTGCCTCCCTGGCTCCCGCCGAGGCGGCCTTTGAGCACTTGCAAAGGCGCAAAGCCTGATAAAATCAGTGCTGGATAACTGCCAGCAATCAAAGCAGACACCAGCAGCAAGACGATTAGGAAACCTAAAAATGAAGGAGATATAAGAAACGAGGCGTCGATTTGCAGATCGAGCAAATCGTAAAATGGCTGCCTGAGCAGCTGGACAAACAGAAAGGCAAGCGCAAAAGCAAACACGCATACCAAAACCGATTCAATGTAAAACTGCTTCACCAGCCCGCTCCTGCCCGCGCCCACCACTTTGCGAACACCCACCTCCTTTGCACGCAAAGTCGCACGGGCGGTGGTGAGACTCATGTAATTAAACAATGCCAGAAAAAGGATCAAGATCGCAACGCCTGCAAAGATGGAAATGAGCTTTGTATTTCCTGAATCATTGAAATTATTGCCCAAATGCGTGGTCGCAAATGCTTCGAGCATGTAATTGGCCTCGGAGTCAAATGCGCCTGTGCGATTGCCTTCACGCTTAATATTTTTTTGAACCGCAGCAACCGACCCTTTTGAATCAAGCAAAAGATAAAGACTAAATGCCCCTGCATGTTCCCACGCATTTTTATTTTCTTCGCTTAATGCCGGAAAAGTGGTGGAAGAGGCAATAAAGTCGAAATTGAAAGAGGAGTTGGAAGGCGGATTTTTGGCCACGCCGGTGATTTGCATTAAATGCGTTCCCTGATATAAGAGCGTTTTCCCGATTGGGTCCAAATCGCCAAAATACTTTTCAGCCGCACGTTCGGAAATCACGAGATCAAACGGCTTTTCCAGAATCGATTTTTTGTTTCCCTTCAACAAATCGAAAGAAAAAACATCAAAAAAAGATGGATCTGCAAACATGAAATTCTGCTCATAGAATGCTTCTGAAGGTCGTTCCGGGTTTTTGATAACCACCTTATCCACAACTGATCTGAGGCGCACAAAGTCTTTGACCTGCGGATTGTATTCCTTCAATGCCGGGCCCAGTTTGGTGGAAAAAGAATTGAATTGCATATCCGTTTCTCCCATTTTGACCGTGGCCAAAATTCGGAAAATCCGCTCGTGCCGGACGTGAAATTGATCATAACTGAACTCATGCATCACAAACATCAGGATCAGCACCGAAACCGCCATCCCGGAAGCGAGTCCGAAGATGTTAATGAAGGAGTAAGTTTTGTTCCTACCTAGATTCCTGAGTGCAATTTTGAGATAGTTCGTCAGCATGAAGTTGGCTTTTTATCAATTAAATATTTAGAAATCAACGACATGAGCCAAAGCCTTATTCGCTTTTCAACGCCTTAACGGGATTCATCAGAGCTGCTTTTATGCTTTGGAGACTGACCGTCATCAATGCGATGGCAATGGCTGCTATGCCTGCGAAAACAAATGTCCAGGGACTTATTTTGATCTGATAAGCAAAGTCGGCAAGCCAATGATTCATACCATACCAAGCTGCCGGTGAAGCAATTAAGATTGCAATAAGCATGAGTTTAACAAATTCTTTGGAAAGCAGCAGCACAATGCTGGCGACAGAAGCACCAAGCACTTTTCTTACGCCAATTTCCTTGGTTCGCTGCTCGGAAATGAAGGCTATCAATGCGAACAGGCCCATGCATGAAATGAAGATTGTTATAGCCGAAAATAAGCCTAGAATTGAAGAAACACGCATTTCTGCCTTATACAATTCATCAAATTCCTGATCCAAAAAGTGATATTCAAACGGCCGCATGGGAAAGTTTTCCTTCCAGCTTTTTTCGAGAAGCGCCACTGCTTTTGTGGAATTTTCACCGGCAACTTTCACCATTACTTTTCCAAAATAGTTGTATTCCGGAATGATTGCGATCGGGCCGATTTTTTCGTGTAAAGATCTGAAATGGAAGTCTTTGGCGACTGCTTTTACTTCGCCAGTGCGACCGTTCATCGCGACCGCTTTCCCAATCGCCGTCGCAGGAGTCCAGCCCAATGCTTTTACGGCCGACTCATTCAGAATAAAGGCAAACTGACGCAGTTCAGCTGAATCGACCGTTGCTCTGAGAATGTCTGTTTCGTTGAAATTTTGTCCTGCGATCAGTTGCATTCCGAGTGTTGGGACAAAGTCTTTTTCAACTGGAATGGCTGTAATATTTAATTGAAAGTTTTGCGGCTTATCATTCGCTGTGATCGTATAACCGCCCTGTACATTCACCGGCGAGTCGTAGGAAGCTGTGATGGATTTAATGATCGGATTGTTCAGTAACTCGCTTTTCATTGCGGTTAGTTTGCCCATTGAAATGCCGGAACTGACGTCCAAAACAATGATTTGAGAAGGATTTATGCCGAGATTTTTGTTTTGTATAAAATGCAGTTGCTGGTTCGCAATGATGGTTCCGATGATGAAAAGGATGGAAATCGTAAACTGGAAAACGACCAGCGAGCTCCGCAGACTGCTTCCTCGTGAGCTGGTTAAAAACTTGCCTTTCAAAACCCGAACTGGCTCAAAACCAGAAAGAACCGCAGCGGGATAAACGCCTGACAGCAGCGTCACCACCACGCCCAACGCCATTAATAATGCAATCACCGAAAAAGCGGGCCAAACGTGGAAGCCCAGGGCATTGTCTGTCAGGTTGCTGATGACCGGAAAGCCGGCGAATGATATGATCAAGCCAAAGATGATTGCTAAAACAGTGATCAGCCCGCATTCAAATAAATATTGACGAAAAACCTGTGCGCGGCCCGCTCCCATCACTTTGCGAACGCCTACTTCCCGTGCTCTGACGGCGGAACGCGCCGTAACCAGATTGATAAAATTAATGCAGGCAATAACGAGGATCAGCAGCGCAACACCGGAAAGAATGTAAACGTATTTGTAATTGCCAGTCGCCTCCATGCCCGCTAAAACCTTCGAATAGAGGTGAATGTGATTGAATGGTTCGAGTTCCAGCTTTATTTTGGATGATGGGTCCTGCGGATTATTCAGATTCTTGGCTGCATATTGGTCAACTTTCGCTTGCAAGTCATCCATTTTCGCCTGCGGTTGCAGCAAAAGATAAGTGTAATCATTTGCGGAGTCGAATGCTTCTGATTTGGAACGGGGCAATGTGCTATAACTTCCTAACCAATTGAATTTGATATGCGAATATGATGGCACATCCGCAATCACGCCCGTGACTTGCAGGGTCAGATTTTCGTTCATGGTGACCGTTTTGCCAATGGCGCTTGCGTCTCCAAAATACTTCTGCGCAGTGGTTTGGTCAATAACAACCGAATTCGGCTGTGACAATGCTGTGGCCTTATCGCCCTCAATAAATTCGGAGGTGAAAATTTTGAAAAATGAGGAATCGGCAAAAAGGACCTTCTTTTCATTAAATAATTTGTCGCCATATTTTACCGCGACCGAGCCACCGCCACTATATGGATACAACCGGACAGCCGCTTTTACTTCACCAAATTCTCTTGAAAAAACGGGCGCAATGGCCGTTGGCGTAACGGCAATGTTGACTGGCTCGCTATTACCGGCTTGGTAAAAAAAATTAACGCGGACGATGTGCTCCGCATTGGGCTGGAAACGGTCATAGCGAACTTCATGCAAAACATAAGTGGCCAGCAAAAGGAAACAGCCGATCCCTAACGACAGGCCGATAATGCTGATAAACGAGTTGGTTTTGTACTTCCAGAGATTTCTGAGGGCGATTTTAAAATAATTTTTAAGCATGTGTTTGGTTTTGATTTTTGGTTTTATTCACTTTTTAACGACTTCACTGGGTTCATTAATGCTGCTTTAATGCTCTGAAAACTGATTGTAAACAAAGCGATTACAATGGAGATGGCCGCTGCGAATGCAAACACACCCCAGCTGATTTTAGTATGATAAGCAAAATCCTGCAACCAGCTGTCCATGGCATACCACGCTATGGGTGAAGCGATTACAATGGCGACGAGCACCAGTTTGAGGAAATCATTGGAAAGCATCACAACCAAACTGGTTACGGATGCGCCGAGCACTTTGCGAACGCCGATTTCTTTGGTCCGGATTTCGGCCATGAACATAGAAAGGCCGAGCAGACCCATGCACGAAATGAAGATGGCTATGCCTGAAAACACGCCGAACAGAAGCTGCTGTGTTTGTTCTGTTGCGTAAAGGATGCCAAACTTTTGGTCTAAAAATTCATATGTAAATGGTCGTTCGGGAAATTGTTTTTGCCAGACCGACTCGATGTGTGCCAATGCTTCTTTAACATTGCCTCCGGAAATGTGCACGGACATCCAGCCAAGCCGGTCCGTTTGCGCAAACATCGCAATGGGCGCGACCTTCTGATGCAGCGATTCGAAATGATAATCTTTGGTGACGCCCACAATTTGCCCGCGAATTTCGCCATAGCCGAAGCGAGCTCCCACTGCATCGGCCGGGTTTTTCCATCCAAGCAATTTTACTGCGGTTTCGTTTAAAATGAAACCATTGGTTTTGTCCGTCGAATAAGCCCTTGAAAAGTTTCTCCCTGCGGCCATTTCGATCTGATATGCCGGGATAAAGTCCTCGTCCACAGACAGTGACTTCACACCAATATCGGCAGGCGCCATTGAATCGCCTTTCATAACGTAAGCTTCCCAGGAGTCCAGCAGGCGTCCGGACGGAATGCGCGATGAGCGGCCAACTTCCACAATGCTGCTGCTGGCTTTCAATTGCTGCTTTAAGCTTTCGTAATTTACAGTGGAATCGCTGCCCGCACGCAACAGCACGATCTGATCTTTGGAATATCCCAACTTGTAATTCTTCACATATTTCATTTGACTATACACGACTGCCGTGCAGATTATGAGCACCACTGCAATCGCAAATTGCGTCACCACAAGTCCCTGACGCAGTTTTCCGTTTTTAAGCGCCGATGCAATGCGACCTTTGAACACGCTCAATGGCTGGAATGAGGTCATGAAAAACGCGGGATAACTTCCGGCAATCAGTCCGGTGAACAATGTGATTCCAAGCACAATGCAAAGGAAAACAGGATCAAGCAATGCGTTGAATGAGAGCTGCTTCTGGGTGAAATTATTTAGAACGGGAAGGCACAATACGATCAGAACCATCGCGAAAAATAAGGAGACGAACACAAGCAAAATGGATTCACTCAAAAACTGGCGGACGAGCTGATGCCTGACCGCGCCGATCACTTTGCGCATGCCCACTTCTTTCGCCCGCGTTGCAGATCTCGCAGTGGCGAGGTTCATGTAATTAATGCATGCAATGATTAAAATGAAAATTGCGATGGCTGAAAAAAGATAAACATATTGAATGTCACCATTCGCTTCAATCTCCGAATCCAGGTGGGATTTCAAGTGGATATCGGTCAACTTGGTCAGATTCAGGACGGAATAGGTCGATGCTTTGGGATCGACGTGGCGGTTTTGAAATGCAGGAAATGCTTTTACAAGCTTTTGCGGATCATAATTTTTGGGCAAAAGCAAAAAGGTCGAAAATGAATTGTTGCCCCAATTGCTTCTCAGTCCTTCTGCGCCATATACGCGGTCGTCATTTAAGGTTGAAAACGAAATCAGCGCCTGTGGATGAAAGTGTGATTGCGAAGGAAGCGGCTCAAAAACGCCTGTTACTGTGCAATTAAACTGGTTTTCGAGTCGGATAATCTTCCCAATAGGATTTTCTTTTCCAAAATATTTCTCCGCCATTGGTCTGGAAAACATGACCGAAAACGGATTTTCCAACGCCTTATCCGGATTCCCCTGCGTCACTTTGAAAGAGAAAACTTTGAAAATGTTGGGCTCGGCAGTGAAAACATTTTCCTCATTATAAACATTTTCACCGTATTGCATTAATCCGCCAAATTCCAGCAAACGCACAACCTGCTCCACTTCGGGGAAATCCTGCTTAACCAGCGGGCCAAAGGGCGGAGCCGCGTGTCCGAGGCGGAGTGATTCGGTTCCGTCTTTGGAAAGGAATGTCCGGTTGAGCCGGTAAATCCGGTCTGCATTGGCATGATAACGGTCGTAGCTCAACTCATCTTTGACATAAAGCGACAATAGCAGAAAACAAGCCAAACCAATGGCCACGCCTGAAATATTGATGAAGCTGAATGTCTTATGTTTCAGTAAATTTCTAAGCGCTATTTTAATATAGTTTCGGAACATGGCTATTGGGAATTACGGGATTTTGCTACAATAACAAATTTATGCCATCGATTTAACGCATTGAAAATCAATACATTGAATCGATGAAAAGCGTCCGATAATGGACAGTGAATGTTCGCAAATCAGTTTTGAACGTCGTCGTTCCTGATGCTTCGCTTGTTCTTTTTGATGGCCTCTTTTAAGCG
This sequence comes from Dyadobacter sp. CY326, assembly GCF_021390515.1. Lineage (GTDB taxonomy): Bacteria > Bacteroidota > Bacteroidia > Cytophagales > Spirosomataceae > Dyadobacter. Next base: position 406,320 of record NZ_JAJUXI010000004.1, on the reverse strand, counting down.
CCCGAATTTGTAATTCAAGCTCAGGTTAAAGTAGCGGAAATAGTCTCTGCGGTCATTGAAATATGTAAAATTGGGGCCGGATGTTTCGGTGTGATTATTTCTGAATTTGGTAAAAGGATTATTGACCGCGGCTGAAAATGAAAGTTTGTCTTTAAAAACATCCTTACTAACGCTGAATGAAGGACTGACCATTGAATTGGATGTTCCTTGAAGGTTTACACTCGGGCCCATTGCAACCAGATTCGCATTGACCCGCCAGTCATTTTCAAACTTGTAACCTGTTGATCCTGAAATTTGATACATGATTCCGCTGTTGGTTATTTCGGCTCCATTTACAATGCCTGTCACCTTTCCGTGTGCAATGCGCATGTTCGCGCTGAAATTCCACTTCTTTGTAATTGGATAGTTCAGGTTCAGGTTTCCGTTGATGAGCCTGGCGTGACCGGTGTTTCCAAAAGAAGTCCGGGTAATTTCCGTCTCCGGATTGTAAACCGCCACAGCAAAAATCAAATCTTTAAACTGCGTTAATCCCACGCCCACATTGAGTGACGCCTTTTTAGATTTGCTATATCCCAATTGCAGATCGTGCACAAATGCAGGACGCAGTCCAGGGTTTCCAGTTCGCTCAAAGCTTGGATTGGTGCGGTCGATAAATGGGTTGAGCTGGTAAATGCCGGGGCGTTGAATGCGTTGCGTGTAACCAAAGTTAATGCCGGCGTTATCTTTCAACTTTCTGTTGACCGAAACCGACGGAATGACGTTGAAATAGTTTTGCTTGACTTTGGAATCCGTGGAAATAAAGTCCGCATTAATGATCGTTTGCTCGACTCTTGCGCCAGCCTTGACGCCCCAGTTTTTAAAATTATATTGATATGTGTTGTAAGCGCCAAAAACATTTTGCGTGTTGTTAAACTTGTTGCTCATGCCTGGATCAATCTCAAAAGTCTTGGTTTCAGCGTCATATGAGCTGTATTGAAAGTCGCTTTTATTGTCGCGCATAATGCCTTTCAAGCCGGCCTCAATGTTGAGTTTTTTGATTGGATACACGTAATCCACCTGAAAAGTCTGCTCAGAAAAGCTCTGATCGTTGATCTGTCGGTAATCCGGCGTGTCGTAGTTGACCCGTTCCGAAATCACTAAGTTGCTGTTTTGCTTGTTATTGAAACCATAATAGCGGTAGGAAAAAGTCAGCAACCTGTTTTTGTCCGCTTTAAAACCCTTCTGATAGTTTAATGCCGCATCCATTCCATCGCCCCGACCTACATTGCTGTTTTTCACAGTATAACCTTCAATAATCTCATTTCCGGCGTTAATTATGGAAGTTTGCGTTCCAGATCCATCTGACTTGCTGCCGTTGAAATTCACTTGTCCGCTCAGCAAGTTTAGGCTGTCCACCTCGTAAGTGAGTTCATAGCCAATGTATCCATTTTTGTTGCCGGACTTTGCATAACTTTCCTGAAAAAGCTCCGATGGGTCCGCTCCAACGGCAATCCGGCTCGCCCGGCTGCGCGTGGATGGCGTATTATACTGACTTCCGCCTGCCAACGCGGTCATGCCAAACTTGCCCAGCTTGGCAGAAAATGTGCCGCCAAAACCCGGACCGCCGATCGGGAAACGCTCGTTGACATTGAGCGTTCCACTGTAACCATTATCCACACTTTTATTGGTAATAATGTTGATGATCCCGGCCAGTCCTTCGGCATCATATTTGGCTGGCGGCGTCGTAATGACCTCAATCCGCAAAATAGAGGAAGCGGGCATGCTCCTTAAAACTTCCTTGTAACTCCGCTCCACCATGCTTGATGGCTTTCCATTAATCAGGATCTTAAAATCGGAATTGCCTTTTAAATAAATGTTTTCGTCGCCGTCCACAGCCAGGAAAGGCACTTTGCGCATCATTTCGAGCACGCTGTAAACTTTGTTTTCCGGGTCGGCCTGCATATCGTAAGTGATTCGGTCGATTTCCTGTTTTACAATTGGTTTAATGGTGGTCACAGTCACTTCTTTCAAGCCAATCACTGTGGAATTAAGGTCAATTTTGCCGAGGTCAACTGCGTTTTTTATGCTGTCGGAAAGATCTGCTGCAATGGTTTTGGTCTTATAACCCACCCCAACGATCACGACGGAATATTTGGATGGCCTCAACTTTTGAAAAGAAAACGATCCGTCTGTTTTGGTAAAATCGGCTTTAATCGCCTTGTCTCCTTCCATTAAGTTGACGGTGATAAAATCCAGCGGCTTCTGGTTCGTCGAATCTCTTATGACACCCGTGATGGCGCCGCCGGAAACAGCCGACTGTCCGCGGGAAACTGTGCAGAGCAGTCCGGAGATCAGCATTGCGATTAAGAATAGGAATAATGATTTCATGGCTAATAAATTTTTGATGGCTAATAGATTTCAAAAGGCATAGAAATTCCAGCAAGAGTTTTTACTCTTTTCAATTTTTATGGCATTTAATGAACTAGAATTTTGCTATCCTACGCTGTCACGCACGTTATTTAAGACAACGTATCAAAGGTATTGAAAGGTACTTTGCGATGCAAGGTACTATGCTAAATTATTTTTCTTTTTGGTCAAATGCTGCTCAATAATGAAGTTCAGGATAAGGCTGATGCCACCAAAGAGGAAGGTCATGGACAAATAAGCAGTGCCTTTATTGAAATTGTATTGATCTTCGAGCACGTTTCCGAGTAAAATGCCGAGCGCAATACCTACAAACAGCATCCCGAATTTCAATGTCGGATAACCAGAGAAATGTTCGTCCCGGAACAGAGAAGCATTTGCGCCTTTCTCGATGAGGGCTATACGTTCGCGGTGGCGTGTCATTAAAAAGACGTAGATTATTCCAAAGATTCCGGCAAAAGCGCCGAGCGATATAAAAAGGCCGTTCATGATCTTGAATTTAAAAGTGATGTGATTTTCGTCCATTGGACAGCATTGCGTGTTGGTTGGTTACAGATTTCGTCAAAAAATATTTTAAGAGAATTTTCAGAAAAGCTGTAACCGAAAATCACCTTATGAAGTCTTATGACAAGACACGCAGCCGAAATGCATGAAAAATCCAGGAGAACAGGTCCATATTGATAATGTAAAAAAAGGAGACCTGGCTTCCTTCGCATTTCTCGTTGACAAGTATAAAAATATGGCTTACACCATTGCCGTGAAGATTTTGGGCAATGCCGAGGACGCGGAAGATGTGGCGCAAGAGAGTTTTGTGAAGGCTTATTTGCAAATCAATGCGTTTGAGGGCAAATCAAAATTTTCAACCTGGCTTTACACCATTGTTTACCGCACCTCAATTTCCAAATTGCAACAGGATAAATTTCGTTTTTTGCCTATTGATGAAGAACTTACAAAAAATTACGACTATGATTATGCTGTTCCGCAAATGGAACAATTGCAGGCGGCCGAGCGGGAGAAATTCGTGAAAGAGGCCATTGGAAAACTTCCAAAAACGCAATCGCTACTGATCACGTTGTATTACATGAATGAAAATTCGATTGAAGAAATTGAACAAATCACAGGCTTATCCGCCTCGAACATTAAGGTTAAGCTGTTCAGGGCCAGGAAAATATTAGGAAAAGAGTTGCAGTTCTTGTTGTAAAGCATAATATGGAAATGGAGCATCATAACGAACAAAATTTCAAAAAACTTTTGCAATCAAGCGGCACTGAGCAGCCTGAGAAACAGTTTACTGAAATTGTTATGCAAAAGTTGAACATTGAATTGCAGCGTGCTGCGTCGGAGGAAGCTGCTTTGCGGATGCTATTAACGGGCGCAATTGTCGAAAGACCGTCCGCAGCATTCACGAACAACGTTTTAAGCGCATTACGTCCAGTTCCAGCCATTGTTTACAAACCGATTATCTCAAAAACAGCGTGGTTATGGATCGCCGCATCGGTGATATTGGTTGTTGTGCTTTCGTTTTTAATCCCTGCCGACTCCGCGCAGCAAACATCTGGTCTGCTATTATCTGTTAACAAGGCGGCAGGTTCGACTTACATAATTTCGGATAAACTGAGTAGTCTGCCCGAACTTTACGCCTTGGCAATCATTGGATTAAGTTCACTAATGTTGTTCGATTATTTCATCCGGGCACAAGCAAAAAAACTTTCCAGATCCTGACGACCTGGAAAGTTTGACGATTTGTTATCCTCTGCGATTATAACGTTTGTTGTCGAAACGGTTGCCATTTTGGTAGGCGAATAACCGATCGCGTTGCGCTGGCGTCAAGATTGAAATAATGTCTTGCTGTTTCGCTCTTTCCAGCTTTTGAACACTCTGAACGTTGCCATATCTTCTGTTAGACATCAGCTGGTCATAGTGGTTTTCAATTTGCTTGATCTTGTTTTCCTGCTTGCGCGAAAGTTTCACAATGGCATCCAGCTGATTGATCCGTAATTCCTCGTAATTGTTGTCGGCCCGGGAGTTATTGATTGCTGGAACTTCGTGACGGTTGTAACGTTGCGCGAAGCTGTTTCCTACTGTCAATGTTACTATTGTTGCGATTGCTAAGATGGTCTTTTTCATGGTTTCTATTTATTAAATTGTTTGTTTATATAGGTTAGAGGCCCTTTTTCAACAAACGTTTAACGCACCAGAAACCCAATCTGCCAACAAGGACAGTTAACCTACGAACTCGATATCGGCACCGACGAATGGCTTTTTTATTATTAATGATCAACGTTGTTTCGGTCCTGAATTTTAACAGTAAAAAGATTCTAAACTGTTATATTTGACTATCAAAAACTGACAACCATTCCAATGTTAACCGCTGTAAAAGGAATATTCGAGAACGGGAAAGTTACTTTAACGGAAAAACCACCGGTAAGTAAGCGCATGGAAGTGATCGTCACATTCATGGACGAAACGCCAAAACCTTTGAAAAAACGCAAAGCAGGCATTGTGACTGGAAAATTTAAAATGTCTGACGACTTTGATGAACCTCTCGATGATCTAGAAGAATATATATAAATGAAATATTTGCTTGACACACACTCATTAATCTGGTTTCTTGAAAATAACCCCAAACTTTCTCCCGCTGCAAAAGCAATCATTGAAGATCTCGAAAATGACATTTTTGTTAGCATTGCGAGCTGGCTCGAAATTTCTGTGAAGGTCACGGTTGGCAAACTCGAACTGCCAGATTCGCTTTCAAGAATAATCTCGCGTGCAGCCTCAATACAAATCAAGCCGATCGGACTTCTTGAATCTCACATTATCGCATATCAAGATTTGCCCTTTTTTGTGGAGCATCGCGATCCATTTGATCGAATCATTGTCGTCACAGCAATTGCTGAGAACCTCGCAATAATCACTTCCGATCCGAAATTTAAATTATACCAGGACAATGTTGCCCTGGTATGGTAAGACATTGATCATTCACTCCTAAGCGACTTCACTGGGTTCATTAATGCTGCTTTGATCGCCTGGAAACTGACTGTCATTAATGTGATAATGATGGCTGTGGCGGCTGAAACTGCGAAAACTACCCAGCTGAGCTCAATGTGATATTCGTATTTATCGAGCCAGTCACTCAGGAAATATAATGCGATGGGCGATGCGATGACGCACGACAGAACTACGAGATAGATAAATTCTTTGGATAACAGTGCCCACATCTGCGCAACACTTGCGCCCAGTGCCTTACGGATCCCGATTTCCTTGGTTCTTTGCTCGGCCGTGTAAGCGGCCAATCCGAATAAGCCGAGGCAAGATATAAACACAGCAAGCACGGCAAATACACGCGCAAGCTTTCCTATTCGCTCTTCTGCACGGAATTTTGCTTCATATTGCTCATCTGCAAATTTGAATTCGAATGGCGAATCCGGATCGTGTTTTCGGAAAATGGCCTCTACTTTTTTCAACGACTTGTCGATAGGCGCTCCCGGAAGCAATTTGATGTTTACAAGATTTGCCCATTCGTAATCCATCAAAAATATCGAAGGAACGGCCGGCTCGTAAGGCGATTGCATCACCATGTCTTTAATTACACCCACAACCTGCCGCGGCTTGCCATTATAACGTATCGTTTTGCCGACAATGTCCTTAATGCCAGTCAATTTAACTGCCGATTCATTCAAGATAAACGCGGCGGTGTCGGTTGAGAATGCTCTCGAAAAATCGCGGCCATCAATGATTTTCCAGCCAATGGTTTTACCAAAATCATGCGTGCAGGCAATGATCCCGAACAATGGCATCGAGCCTGCTTCCATCCCCTCCCACTCAAAACCGATCTGATTTGAATTAATGCTGGTCGTCGGACTGGACGATTCGCTCATTTCATAAACTGCTCCCGATTTCAACAAATCATCACGCAACGGATAATATTTACCATACAAATTGGGTGAAATGTCGATTTGCAACAGCCCTTGTCTGTCATAACCAACGGGACGGTTTTTTGCATGCTGGATTTGCTGGAAAACGATTATTGTGCCGATAATCAGCGTAATAGAAACCGTAAACTGCATAACCACCATCACTTTTCGAGGCACGGCGGACCATTTCCCAACTTTAAAAGTCCCTTTGAGAACCGAAAGCGGGTTGAATGATGAAAGATAAAATGCAGGATAACTGCCGGATATAAGTCCTGTAAACAATGAGAAAACCAATAGCAGCGCCCAAAATTGAATGTATTGCCAAGGGAAGCTTACATGCTTGCCAGAAAGATCGTTGAACGCTGGCAGTGAGGCCAATACAATCAGCAACGCAAGAATTAATGCAAAAGAAACGACCAAAAACGACTCGCTAAGAAATTGAAAGATCAGCTGATTGCGCAATGATCCGATTGCCTTGCGAATGCCCACTTCTTTCGCGCGTTTTTCCGAGCGGGCGGTGCTCAAATTCATGAAATTAATGCAGGCCAGCAACAAAACGAAAATGCCGATAATGCTAAACAACCACACGAACTGAATGCCTCCGCCAACATTTTTCCCATCTTTAAAATCGGAATATAAATGCCAGCGGCTCATAGGATGCAGAAAATATTGCGGCTTGTCTGTTTTGGAAAATGCATGCGGCATTTCAACATCGCGAATTTTCAATGACACTTTTTCAATATCCGCATGATCCGCAACCTGCGCATAAAACTGGAATGAGTGGTTCCCCCACTGTGTTTGCGCTTCCTTAACCCAATTTTCGGCAAGCAGATAATCATTCCAGGTGAGCAAAAGATTTAAATCGTTAAATTCTGAATTGAAAGGAATGTCTTCATAAACGCCAGTCACTTTCACATTCTTTTTGATGTCCAGTTTCAGCGTTTTGTTCAAAGGGTCTTCCTTGCCAAACAGCGCTTTTGCCACCGACTCCGAAATCACAACCGAGCCAGGGTCTTTCAATGCCGTTTTCAAATCCCCTCGCAGCATTTTCAGGGAAAGCATTTCCGGAAATGCCGGTTGAGCCCACATTCCGTTCTTGTTGATCTTTTTGTCACCATTGGTCAGCAAGTGCCCAAAATTCCAGGACGCCATCGACGTGTTTTTGAAATCAGCTGCATATTTATTCGCCATTTCTGCAACTGCCGGAAGTGAAACGGCCCTCCCGCTGCCCGTCTGCCCGTTGAATGTCTGGCTTATGTATGCCTGCGTAAGCCGGTCATAGTTTTTGTGATATTTGTTAAATGACAGCTCATCCCAAACCCAGAGGCCGATCAGAATAGCAACGGCAATTCCTACCGCCAATCCGGCAATGTTGATAAAAGAGTAAATCTTGTTTTTTAGGAGGTTGCGGAATGCGATTGTAAAATAATTCTTGATCATGGGTTTACGCTTTTAGGTTTGAAGGATCACTCGCTTCTTAAAGATGTAACTGGGTTGACAAAAGCTGCTTTGATGCTCTGAAAACTTATCGTAATCAATGCGATAATGACCGCTCCGACGCCTGCGACAACATAAAGCCAGCCGCTAACTTGCACTCTGTAAGTGAAATCCTGCAACCATCCGTTCATAATATACCACGCAATGGGCGAAGCGATGACAAGCGCAATGACGACAAGCTTAATGAAATCGACGGAAAATAAGCTGAAAATATTGAATGCCGATGCTCCCACTGCCTTCCTGATGCCCATTTCCTTCGTCCGCGACTCGGCCATGAATGCGACAACGCCGTATAAACCAAGGCAGCCAATGAAGATCGCAATGCCCGTCAGGATTTTGAACAAATCGAAAAGCTTTTCTTCTTTTTCGTAAAAGCTGCTCAATGTCTGATCCAGGAAAGTGTATTTGAATAAATAATCGGGAAAAGTTGCTGACCAAACCTTTTCAATGCGTTCAATTTGCCCTGGATCTGAACTGGCCGCCAGCTTGATGCCTAGCGTTCCGTAATTCCCGCGCTCAGTGGTGAGCACACAAGGAATGATCTCACGATGCAGACTATATGTATTGAAGTTTTTGACCACACCGACGATGGGCAGCTTGAAATTCGATCCACCTATTGTCAGTCGCTTGCCAATGATATCAGCATTATTTTTAAAGCCCAATTTTTTAACAAAAGCTTCATTGACTACGAATTCGCGCATGGTGTCAGCAGGCAAATACATTCGTCCTGCCGCCATTTCGAGTCCATAAGTGCGCACATAAGCCGTGTCCGCCGGTCTCATGACTATTTCAAAATCGAGAAACTCCTCGTCGTTCTCAAACTTGAACACCGTCTGCCAGTTGCTTCGCGACATAGGCGTAAAGGCGCTGAAACTCATGGATTTGATGCCTGGCTCATTCTCTAATTTGGCATACAAACCTTCCAGAACGCCTGCATCCTGCGAAGGAATGGGCATACTAATGATTTCATCCTTTTGAAAGCCCAGATCAATCGTCCGGAAATATTTCATCTGGCTATACGCAATCAAAGTCCCTATGAGGACGATTTGAGAAATAGTAAATTGCAAAACGATCAGTCCAGAGCGCAAACTTGCCTGTCCGCGCCCTGCATTACGCATTTTTCCTTTCAAGGCAAGGATCGGCTGATAACCTGAAACGACCATTGCGGGATAGAAACCGGCAAGTAAAGTTGTGATAACCGTGAGGCCCGCAAGGAACATTAAGATGGAAATGTCTTTCACAAAAACAACGCCATCAGCCTTGATATTCAGTGTGTTTGCGACGCTCGACAAAGTGATTTGCGCCACAATTAGAGCCAAAATGACGGAAATCAATGTGATAATTGCAGTCTCAGAAAAATACTGTCTGAGCAATTGTCCTCGTGTGCTGCCGAGCACCTTGCGCACGCCCACTTCCCTTGCTCGACGGAGCGCCTGCGCCGTTGCCAGGTTGATAAAGTTGACACAAGCTGTGATCAGGATAAATAATCCAACCAACGCCATTGCCCAAATCATGCCTTTGCTGATGGTCCGGCCAGCGTAATTAGAAGTTTTTGTACTGAAATGCATATCATTAACCGGCTCTAAAACAAGCGCTTCCTCTGCCGCATCTTTTGGCTCGCGGTATTTTTTAATGAAAGAAACGAATCGCTCCTCCATTTTTTCTTCACTGACCGATTCTGGCAACTTCAAATATATCTGGCCGCCGCCGTATGTGCTGGCCCAATCATCCCAGTTCGTAAACGCGCCATAATCTTTCAACGAAGCGAAGGACAACATGGTCAGGAACGGGAAATTTGTCGTCGCCGGCGGGTCTCTTACAATTCCGGTCACAATGAAGGTTTTGTGGTTGTTGACCAGAATGGTTTTACCCATTGCATTTGCATTGCCAAAATACTTTCGCGCCTGACTTTCAGCCAGCACCACGCTGCCCGGATTGTTTAAAGAAGTAGCAGGTGAGCCCTTAACCCATTCATAATCAAACAGGTTAAAATATTGCGGGTCAATGAACGAAACGGAATTGCTCTGCTCGGAATGCTTTTTACGGCCCGGCCCCTCGCCAATCGTGATCAATGCCTCACGCAGCGCATAAGTGCAAGTGATCTGATTTTTCAATTCAGGAAAATCATTGCGCAGCGCTGCGAGCGCGGGCAATGGCATGCCCGTCATGTAACCATTGTCACCATTCTTTTTCGCATGTTTCAAGATCCGATAATCCTGTTCGATATGTCGGTGATGCTGATCAAAACTAAGCTCATAGCGCACCGTAAAAAAAATCAGCAAACAACAAGCAAGCCCCAACGTGAGGCCCGTAATGTTGATCAACGTAAAATTCCAATTGCGCCTCAGATTCCTGAGCGATGTAATGAGATAGTTCTTGATCATGGCTGGGTTTTGGTTGGCGTTATGAAAAAACTCTTTCACTCACTCCTAAGCGACTTTACTGGGTTCATTAATGCGGCTTTTATGCTTTGGAAGCTGACGGTTGCTACGGCCACAAGGACTGCGGCGAGGCCGACCAAGACGAAAATCATGGGGTTAATTTCGATGCGGTAAGCGTAGTTATCCAGCCATTTTTGCATTAAGAACCAGGCTAGTGGCGTTGCGATGACGATGGCAATGAGCACCAGTTTTACGAAGTCTTTTGATAAAACAAAAACAAGACTTGAAATGCTGGCACCCAACACTTTACGGACGCCAATTTCCTTCGTTCGCTGCTCCATGACGATCAATGCAATGGCAAACAATCCGAGACAAGAGAGAACGATCGCTACGCCGGAAGCAAGGCTGAACACATTTGACAAATGCCCTTCCTCCCGATACCAGGAATCGGTGTTTTCATCAAGAAAAGATCCGGTAAATTCGGTTTCAGGCGCCACTTGTTTCCATAACGCCTTCAATTTATCCATTGAAACACTCAAACTTTGCGGTGTCACCCGCACAAAAATATAGCTGACCGACTCGGAACCACCTAAGTGCATTGTGATTGGCTTCTTCTCATTTTTGGATGAATACAAGTTGAAATCAGGCACGAGTCCGATGATCTGATATTTCACGCCCGCTGTATCCGTCTGAAAAAACTTACCAACTGGCTCGTCTTCCGATATCGCTTTTGCCATGCTTTCGGTGATGATCACCCTGTCCAAAGAATCGCTTGGGTAAGCGGGATTAAACTCCCGGCCAGCAAGCAACTTAATGTTCAATGTTTTCAAATAATCATAATCAACTGAAAGCCAGTCCGTAGAAACTTCCTTTTCTTTGAAATTGAAACCAATGACGCTTCTGGAAGAGCTCCTGTCCGCTCCGACGCCCAGGTTAACGGCGCTTCCTGAAATGCCAACTACGGTTGGATCTCCTGCCAGCTCATTGCGCATGCGTTGCAGCACTTTTTTACCATTAATTTTATTGCCTACCGGAATGCTGATGACTTCCTCTTTCTGGAAACCCAAGGGCTGCGTGCGCAAATGATCGACTTGCTGAATGGCAATAACTGTGCAGCAAATCAACAAGCTCGATAACGTGAACTGCGCCACAATGAGTGAGTTACGCAGCACACCGGGCTTTTTCAAAGTAACCCGTCCTTTCAACACTTCCACTGCATTGAACTTCGACATTTGCCATGCCGGATAGCCGCCGGCAATGAGCGTTACCAGGATAAACAACCCAAAAAGCAAGGCTATTTTATCCGGCTCGAACATGTATTGCAAGCTCAATTTTGTTTGGAAAGTCGCATTGAATGCGGGCAAAAGCAGGATGGCTAAAATTACGCCGGTGAGAAATCCGAAGAAGCATATGAACGAAGCTTCACCCCAGATTTGAAGAAAAAGCTGATTTTTGAGCGCTCCAAGTGATTTGCGAACGCCCACCTCGCGGGCACGAATGAATGACCGCGCAACATTCAGGTTGATGAAATTAATGCAGGCAATGAGCAAGATAAAAAAGCCAATGCCCATCAATGCATAAATCAGCGCCAAAGGTGCCGCTCCACCGCCAGAAAGCTGTTTGTCGAAATGCAGGTCTGCAAGATTTTTAAATCTTACGGCAAAAATATCGCCGCGCTCATCAGGCTTGGCGCCTTTCTTAGTTAGACTTTCAATGCTCTCACTAAAATATTTTTTCGCAAATGGCTTTAAACGGTTTTCAAGCGCCGCCTGGTCAGCATTCGGAGCTAATTTTACAAAAACGACATGTGAATGCGCATCCCACTGCTCCTTCGAGCGGCCATATTCCGCAGCATTTTCGGTCCTTACGAATGCATCATATTTGATTGTGGAATTATCGGGAAAGTCTTGCAAAACACCCGTTACGACATATTCCTTGCGGTTTTGATCGAGCCCGACCATTACAGACTTGCCCATCGGATCTTCTGTGCCGAAAATCGCTTTGGCCATATTCTCGCTGATCACAATACTGCTCAGGTCACGCAACGCTGTTTCGGTGCTGCCTTTTAACAATGGGAATGTGAAGATTTTGAAAAAATCGGGATCAATGTATTTAATCTGTTTGTCAAAATATTTCCCCTTGTATTCCAGCACATCGCTCCCGTTTACAATGCGGGTAATGTGTTCAATTTCAGGAAATTCTGCTTTTAGCGCTGGTGTAATCGGAAAAGGCATCGAGCTGGAAGCCTGTGCTCTTTCAGGATCATTGGAGAAGAAATAAGTTTGAAAAACCCGCTCTTTGTCCTTGTGAAAATTGTCAAAAGAAAACTGGAAATATGCTGTTAAAAACAGAAATGCGCTGATGCAAAACGCTACCGAAAGTCCGGCAATATTGATGAATGCATCACCCTTGCTCTTCCAAAGGTTACGAAACGCGATTTTAAGATAGTTTTTAAACATTTTTTTATGGCTAAGATCGTTGGACTTCCCTATTCACTTTTTAAAGATTTTACCGGATTGGTCACCGCCGCCTTGATCGCTTGCGTACTAACCGTTATCATCGCGATAATTACTGCAAGCGCACCTGCCAGCACAAACATCCACCATTGAATGCTGATTTTATAAGCAAAATCCTGCAACCATTGATTCATCACATACCAAGTCAGCGGCGTGGCTATGACAATGGAAACGATAACGAGTTTGATAAAATCGCCTGACAAAAGGCCCACAATGCTGCCCACAGAGGCGCCTAACACTTTTCTAACACCAATTTCTTTGATCCGCTGCTGTGCCGCAAACGTGGCCAGACCAAACAAACCAAGACAGGAAATAAGGATAGAAATAACCGTAAATGCCTTCACAATCCGCGATGTGCGCGCATCGGAAGCATAATTGCTCTGAAAATCTTCATTTAAAAAGGTGTAGGAAAATGGTTCACCCGGCACCAGCGACTTCCATTTGGATTCAATAAATGGTAGCACGTTGCTTACGTCATTGGAACCGACGTGCGCAATAATGTAATTGTAGTCTGTGTTTTCTTTAAGAAAAAAGGCATAAGGTTCAATAATCTTATGCAAATCCTGGAAGTGGAAATCCTTCACAACACCAACGATTTCGAGCGATGCAACGCGGTTTTCACCCACATCATAGTTCAAATGCTGCCCTACCGCCTTTTCGACAGGAATAGAGAATTTGCGCAATGTGGCCTCATTCACAACGATTTTGCTAATCGTATCACCAGGAAACGCCGCTGAAAACATCCGACCGGCGACCACTTGAAAACCCATTGCTTGCATAAAATCAGGCGCAACCCAATTGGTTTTGACAAGTTTATCCTTATCAACGCTTTCCCCGGGCAAAAAAACCGCCATATCACTCGGGTTCACGATCCCCGGATAATAGCTCGTTCCTGATGCAGCGGTGATCTGATTATTTTGCAGCAACTCGTTACGCAGGGCAGTATACGCTTTACGCGATTCCTCGCTTCGGAACGGAATGACGATTTGCTGATCCTTTGTAAAACCAAGCGGCTGCTCCTGCATAAACTTGATCTGACCCTGAATAACCATCGTCGCCACAACCAGCCCGATTGAAATTACAAATTGAAATACAACGAGTCCCCTGCGTAAAGCCGTCGCTGAAACCGAATTAGCAAATCGGCCTTTGATGACGTCCAGCGGATTGAAAACGGAGAGATAAAATGCGGGATAACTTCCTGCCAGCAGGCCTGTTACAACTGCAAGCAGAATGAATGAAGCAATGATATTAGGTTTGAAAAGCTCTGAAATTTGCAGCGACTTATCGGCCAATTGATTAAACATTGGTAAAAACAAAACCACGAAACCTGTCGCGATGACCAATGCAAGGAATGTCAGCACCATTGATTCTCCCAGGAACTGACCGATCAGGCCGCTTTTGCCCGCTCCCATGACTTTGCGCATTCCCACTTCGGCCGCGCGTTTGGCAGAGCGCGCAGTGGCGAGGTTCATGAAATTAATGCAAGCTATTAACAGTGTGAAAACGGCAATTGAAGCAAGGACATAAAGATAAGTCGTGCTTGTTGTGGGCGTTACGATGCTGTCAATTTTGTTAAAAAGGTGAATGTCCTTCACCGGCAACAATGCAAGTTTCTTTTCAAAACCCGCCAGGCGCAAATCGTTGCGGGCATATTTCTCAATAAAAGAAGGAAGTTTCTGGCTGAATTTTTCTGCGCTTGTGCCCGGTTTCAGGCGCAGATAATGATAAAACATGTTGTTACTCGTGAAATTCAAATCCGACTGGCGCAAATATTCGCCCACCCAGCCAGCGCGAAGCGAAACAAAATAATCGGCATCAATGTGTGACTTTGCACTTTGATCTTTGAAAACACCTGTTACCTTAAAATTCTCATTGTTGCCCGTCTTCCCGCCAATGCGGATGGTCTGGTTCAATGCGGATTGTTGCCCAAATAGTTTTTGAGCGATTTCTTCGGAAACGACAATTGAATGAGGGTCATTGAGTGCGGATTTTTTATCGCCTTCAACGAAGTCATATGTAAACACATCGAAGAACGTTGAATCCACGTGCGTTCCTTTGCCCTCGTAATAAGACTTTTCGCCTTCACCGGGCTTATTTATAGTGAAAAGCGTTCTGTTTTCAAGAAAATTTTGCCAGAGCCTTGTTACTTGCACAACCTCCGGAAATTCCATTTTCATGGTTTGCGCATAAGGAGCGGGACCGCGCGGATTGTCCATTTTATCACCGCTAGACTGGATGTTTTCGCTCCGCAAGAGATAGAGATCATCAATGTGCTCGTGCTGCCGATCGAAGGAGATCTCGCTTAGAATGTACAACAGCAACAACATGCAGCAAGTCATCCCAACGGACAACCCGAAAACATTAATGGCGGAAAACAGCTTGCTTTTAAGCACGTTCCGCCATGCAATTTTTAAATAGTTCTGAATCATGGCTGATGTGGCTAATCCGACAGCGCCCGTCCTGGACGCGGTCATCTTCAAGGAAATTTTTATTTTATGGCTAATAGACAGCATTGCCTATTGAATAATTATACCAACAGCCCCCGAAGAGCCCTACATTGCTGACTATCAATGCGATAAGGCGCCCCACAACCCAAAAAAGTGTCCGCTTTCGGACACTTTTGTTCGGTATTGGACTGGGAAAAGTTTTTAGTTACTCATGGCCTTAATGGAAGAATCCGCACTTTCGATTTTTGCTCATATAGCGTCACCAAGCTTCCTTCTTCCAAATACACTGCATACTGGCGCAAACATTGGACAACTGTGTCGCCGATCACATTGGGCAACAAACTGTGACTTCTAATCTGAAAAACGCTTGGTGCTTTTGTATTTGTAGCTGCCAAAATTGAACCGAAATCAAGGTCATTTGTAAAAACCACGTAATGATTTGTTCTTGCGAACTCAAAAATCACTTCGTCGGGATCATTGGCTCTCCCAACGGCTGACCAATGAACTGCTTCAATACCTCTTTGAAAGAAAAATTCCGCCCAAAAAGGCGATAAGTTCATGTCAATCAAAATCTTCATGCGGCAAGAAACGGAACCTCAATCTCATCCGAACGCCAAGCCGCGTAAGATAATGCCTGTTTAATGTCGTCGGTTTCAATGTATGGATATGCGGCTATGATATCGCCAAAGGTGCTGCCTGATGCAACTAGACCGACCAAAGTTCCAACGGTAACCCGCATCCCTCGAATGCAAGGTTTGCCTCCCATTATATTCGGATCAAAAGTTATTCGGTCTAAGGTCATAGCTTTAATATTGTATTCCCAAAATTAACCAATATTGTAAAATTTGCTACTATTCATTTGGTTCGAATCAATACTTGAACATAATAAATCAATTAAGCTTATTCCGTTTTCAGCGATTTCACTGGATTGGTTAATGCGGCGCGTAGGCTTTGGTAACTGATTGTGGCCAATGCGACTACAACGGCGCTTATTCCTGCGAATGCAAAAATTGACCAGTTAAGTGCAATTTTGTATTCAAATCCACGCAGCCATTTATCCATAAAATAATAACCGACCGGCGCTGCCAGCACAATCGAAATCAGGATTAGCAATAGAAAATCCTTTGAAAGAAGCGAAACGATGGCAGTTACAGATGCGCCAAGCACTTTTCGAATGCCGATTTCTTTCATTCGTCGCTCTGCGGTGAAGGTTGCGAGGCCGAATAAACCCATGCAGGAAATCAGCACGGCGACGATGGTGAATGTGTTAAAAAGCGCCGCGGTCCGCACTTCGTTTTTGTAAAGCTTATTGTAAGTGTCATCCAGAAAATTGTATTCCAAAGGATAATCTGGCAGCATTTCTTCCCAAATCTTCTGCGTGGCGCGTATGGCCTCTGCATCCCTGCCCGGGTGGGCCTTTATATAAATTCCAAGACTCCAATCAAGATCATTGAACATGACCAGCGGCTGGATTTTCTCGCGCAGACTTTTGTAATGAAAATCCTTAACCACACCAATGATCACGCCTTTTTTGCCCTGAAAATCAAATCGCTTTCCGATCACCGGCCTGGTTAACCCCAGCTTTTTGACAGCCGTTTCGTTCAAAACAACATTCTGTTTATCAGCGACACGGCCTTCATCAAACCAACGCCCATCGGCCAATTTAATGTTGAACATTTTATGAAAATTTGCTTCAACCGAAAGTTGCGAAACTGTTGGATTAAAGTCCTTGGGCCGCCCATCCCAATCGTAAGAGCCCGTGGTGCTGCTGTTGATCTGCACAATGCTCTGGCTCGAAATGGTGGCGTCTGCAATGCTTGACTCTCCCAAAAGTCTTGCTTTAAAGGTCACTGGCTGCACTTTTGCCTTCATTGCCCAGGGCAGGTGAATTCCAAAGGCGTGGGCACGGTCATAACCCAACTCCTTTTCCCTTATAAATTTCATTTGCTGATAAACCACAAGCGCGGAAATCAAAAAAACGACCGTGACTGTAAATTGCAAAATGACCAATCCTTTTCTAAAACCGGCATTGGAAGATCCCAGCACATTATTTCCACGAAGAATTTCAAACGGCTTGAAAGAAGAAAGCAACAAAGAAGGATAAATGCCAGTCAAGGCAATGGCTGACAAAGTAGTCCCTATGAGCACAAACCAAAGCGGTTTGTTGGAAAAATCGAGTTCGAAAGTTTTGTCCGTAATGCCATTAAAAGTGGGCAAGAGCGCATAAATCAGCAACATTGCCAGGAGAAAAGCACCCACACAAGTCAGGATGGATTCGGTCATGAATTGTGCAAAAAGGTGCGAATGCTTGGCGCCCAGCAACTTCTTAACGCCGACCTCTTTGGACCGAACGCTGGCGCGCGCCGTTGTAATGTTGACATAATTAATGCAGGCAACGCCCAGGATCACAATGGCCATTCCAAAGAAGATGTAAATTGTTTTCCTGTCTCCTTCGCTCTTGTCCGTGCCTTGTATCTCCCTATTGAAATGCATATTGGTCAGCGCCTCAGCTTCTAGCACAATGTCCTTGGAGGGCTTTCCCTGGTCGTCTTTTTTGTTTCGAGAAATAAGCGCTGTGAGTTTTGCGCCCACTTTTTTGCGATCCGCGTCTGCTCTCAGCAATGCAAATGTCTGATAGTTGAACTGATTCCAGCTCCTGTCACTTTCCAAGTTTTTTGGATTGGAAAGATAAGCTTCCAATGGCAAGATGAAATCAAATCGAAAGCTGGAATTAGGCGGGTTATTTGCGAAAACTGCGGAAACGGCATAATCAAGCGAATCTATTCTGATAATTTTACCAACTGCCGCCGCCTGCCCAAACAGCCGCTCAGCCTGTGCTTCTGCAATCGCGATATTTCGCACGCCGGAGGCAAATTGCGCAGCCGAACCATCAACGAATTTGTAATCAAATATTTTAAACCAATTGGTGTCAACATAAGCAGCATTTTCACCCATTGTTTTTACCTGACCAATCACGAGCGGAAGACTTCCAGGTGCGTTGAGCCGCGTAACGGCCTCTATTTCAGGAATGGATTTACTCTCAGGAGCAAGCAAAAGCGGCGTGGTTGCCCAGTTCCAGGTTTCCTGTTTGCTGACTTGCAAATGCGTAATGATCCTGCTGATGCGCTCGCTTTTACTATGAAAACCGTCGTAACTAAGCTCATTCTGAACCCATATCAAGATGAAAACCGCTGCAACCATGCCGCCTGTCAGCCCGGCAATGTTGAGACTTGTAAATAAGGCGGAACTGCGCAGGTTTCTGAATGCAATTTTGATTTGATTACTAAGCATCGGCGTCAATGTTTTCCTGTTTATTCACTTCTTAATGACTTTGCCGGATCGAGCATTGCCGTTCGCAAACTTTGATATCCGACCGTCAGCAAGGCAACCAGAATGGCCAAAAGAGCCGCAGCGGCGAAATACCACCATGAAATGTCAATGCGATAGGGAAAATCCTGCAACCACATATTGACGGCATAATAAGAGAATGGCAGCGCGACAACAATGGCGACGAGCACCAGTTTGATGAAATCGGACGACAACAATGCGGCTATGCTGGCCACCGAGGCGCCTAGCACTTTCCGGATGCCGATTTCCTTCACGCGCGTTTCGGCATTGAATGTAGCGAGTCCGAAAAGTCCAATGCAAGAAACGAATATGGAGAGCACTGCGGCAAGCGTGATCATTTCTTTCCATTTGGCTTCCGATTCGTATCGTTTTTGATTTTTAACATCTTCGAATTGATAATCAAACGGCATGTAAGGGACATGCTTTCGGAAGACTTTTTCAATCGCTTTGACGGTTTCAACTGTGTTTCCCTTGCTCAGTTTGAGAAACAATGTGCTTAATCCATAACCGGGATCTTGTGTCATTAGCAGGGGTTTGATGGTGTCTTTCAGCGAGGCATAATGATAGTCTTTGACCACGCCGATGACCGTTGCACGTTGTTTTTTCCATTCGAAACTCACTTCCTTACCAATCGGATCTTTCCAACCCGCCTCCTTCACAAAAGCTTCATTCACCACCACAGACTGAATGCGATCAGAAGGAAAGCTTTTGGAAAAATTACGCCCCTTCACGACCGGAATTTCCAATGTTTTCAAGAAATCGTCATCCACCCCAATGTAACCAAAACCTATTTTACCAGACTCAATTTCTGCGAGCGTTCCATTATAATTTCCATTGAATGCGGCAATTTTATCAATGCCGGCCATGCTTTGCAATTCGGTTTTTACAACGTCAAGATATTTCTCTCCTGAGCTGCCGCGCCCCAGACTGAAACTCATCAGGTTTTTATCATTATAGCCTAAGTGTTTGTTTGTCAAATATTTGAATTGAGAATAAATAACAATGGTGCCAATGACCAGACAAACGGACAAGGCAAATTGGAACACGACCAAGCCCTTTGTAAGATAATTTTTCTGCGTCAACTTGGTTCGGTTATACAGCGTTTGCGCGGGACTAAAACCTGAAAGCACTAGCGCAGGATAGAAACCAGCAACCATGCCGGTTAACAGGAATAGGGCAAAATAACCCGTTACGAGCTTGATATCGAACAGATAACTGAGCGCCAACTGTTTGTTCGCCAACTCATTGAATGTTGGCAAAACGCCAAGCGTAAGAACAATAGCAAAGGCAAATGCAATGAACGAAAGCAGGAACGATTCGCCCAAAAATTGATACATCAATTGCTTGCGCTGACTTCCAACAACTTTACGGATGCCAATTTCCTTCGCCCGGTTAAGTGACCGCGCGACAGTCAGATTGACAAAGTTAATGCAGGCAATGAGCAGGATAAAAATCGCGATGCCCGATAAAATGTAGGAATAAATCGGGCTGCTGCCTTTTCCTAAGCCATTGCGAATATCGCTTGTTTCGTTATCGAGGTGAATGTCTAGAAACGGTTGCAGGCTGAAACTGATCTTTTGGTCGAAGTCCTTAATCTTGCTGATCTCTTCCGCTGACTTTGTTTTAAAAACCTGATTTAGTTTTGGAATGACCGTTCTGTAATCCGCTTTTTCGTGAAGCAGCACGAATGTGTTCATATAAAACCCCAACCATTCTTTATCCGTCCAACCTCTGGCAATTTGCAATTCGAATGGGATAACGGCGCCAAACTGGATGGATGAATTTTGCGGACATTTTTTGGCAATGCCGGCCACGATAAATTTCTCAAAGCCATCACCAATTTTCAGCTCCATCGTTTTACCGACGGCATCCTTTGTATTAAAATATTTCTCCGCTATTTCTTCTGTCAAAACAATCGAATTGACATTGGCAAGCACGGTTTTGGGATCGCCTGCAACCAGCGGCATGGAAAACACTTCAAAAAAGTTATTGTCAGCAAAAAGCACATCTTCACTCAGCAGCTCGTTGCCTTTTCTGGTTACGAATGAATTGCTCTGCGCTCTGACAATCTCTTTAATTTCCGGAATTTCCTGTTTGAAGCTTGGCCCATGAACGGTGTTCGTGCTGCCAATTGTGCGCGTTTCGCGCGCATCTGACATGGTAACCTGGATCCGGAAAAGCTGATCTTTCTTTTCCTGAAAGCGGTCAAAACTCACCTCGTCTTTGGTATAAAGCACGATAAGCATGCAACAGGTCAGTCCCAGCGACAACCCAGCAATATTGATAAAGGAGAAAATCTTATTTCTCGTCAAATTACGAATCGCAATTTTAAGATAGTTCTTGATCATGGCTATAGCGCTGATGGTGGCTTATGATTATGGCATTTTTTAGTTAACTTTGATAACACGCAAATACATTTAACTATGGAACTGATCAGGGAAATCATAGTGCCAACCGGCAACTCCTACACAATTAATCTGCCCGACGAAATGATTGGGAAACAGGTCGAGGTGATCGCTTTTGAGATTGAAAATAGGTCATTCGACGAGAAAATTGACAAGATGGCAAAGCTCAATGACTCACTTCAAGACTTAAAAATCGACTTATCTAACTACAAATTCGACCGCGACGAAGCAAACAATTACGATGACTAAAATTGCTGTAGACACCAATATCCTAATATATCTGCACGAAGAACCATCTTCCAATAAAACAGTTCGAGCAAAGGAAATTATAACTGAATCCCCGGTAATATCAGCGCAGGTTATTTCTGAGTATTTGAATGTTTTGAAAAGGCTTCTCAAAGTGCCTAAGCTGCGATTGATTGAACATTGTCTTGTTTTGGTTGAAGCTTGTGAAATTGCACCTATCGACTCACACATTCTTGCCAAGTCAAAACAATTATTAGTTAGATATGACTTCCAACTATTTGATAGCATTATCGTCGCATCCGCATTGGAAGCCAATTGCAGCATCCTGTACTCCGAAGATCTGCAACATAACCAATTGATTGAAAATAAACTGACCATCATTAATCCGTTTATTTAGATTGTTACATTAGGACAAACAATGTGTATTTCAGTTTTTTGTAAATAGGTTATTATCGAAAGAAGCCCCCCCTACTCACTCCGCAAACTCTTTACCGGGTTCATTAATGCGGCTTTGATGCTTTGGAAACTTACGGTTAGCAGCGCGATTGTGATGGCGATGGCTCCTGCGGCGAAGAACATCCACCATGGCAAGTTTACGTGGTAGGCGAAGTCGCTAAGCCATTGATTCATGCCAAACCAGGCAATGGGCGTGCCGATCAGTATGGCGATGATGATGAGCCTTAAAAATTCTTTTGAAAGCAATGTGACAATATTGGCAACGCTTGCTCCAAGTACTTTCCGCACACCGATTTCCTTGGTCCGGCGCTCGGCCGTGTAAGCCGATAAACCGAATAATCCGAAGCAACCAATGATGATTGAAATGACTGCGAACGTGATAAAAATCTGTCCAACGCGCTGTTCGCTGCGGTAAACTTCATTGAAATCTTCATCCATAAACCGGTAATTGAATGGTTGTCCCGGTGCCATTTTTTTCCAAAGCTGCTCAACCCGACCGACGGTTTGGGCCATATCGCCGCCATTCAATTTGAAAACGACGGTTCCATTGCTTTTGTCAAGCACCAAACTCAGTGCCATAATATTTTTCTTTAACGATTCAAAATGGAAGTTTTTTACGACGCCAATGATTGTGTAAGTCACCTTATTAGCCATTGCGACGTCATTATATCCAAATATCCGTTTTCCAACCGGATCTGCATATCCCAAAACTTTCGCTGCTGCTTCATTAATAATAATGCCAGAAGAATCGGAAGGGAATTCTTCTTGAAAAGGCCTTCCGCTGGCCATTTGTAAACCCATTGTTTTTACAAAATCATAATCAACCGACCATTTCTGCATATTAATGCCTTTTTCCTGTTGCATCTGGCCAACCGGAAAGAAAGTGTGATCGGTGCGGGAGGATGGGGTTGGCAAGAAGCTTGTTACTGTCGCAGCGGCCACATTCGGCAGTCGCATCACTTGTTCCTTGAATGCTTTAACTTGATTATCAAGTGCATAGGCGTCGTTAACGATCAGCATTTGATCTTTATTGAAGCCTAACTTTTTGGTTTGAATAAAATTGAGCTGCTGATAAATCACGCCTGTGCCTACAATGAGCATGACGGAGATCACAAATTGAAAAACAACGAGTGCATTGCGCAGATTGCCTCCCTTTCCTTGCAGCTCCACGCTGTTTTTCAAAACTTTTAATGGCTTGAATGCAGATAGGAAAAATGCGGGATAACTGCCCGCCAACACACCGACTACGCCGCCCGTAACCAGCAACGCAACCCAAAACCAAACTTCCTGTATCGGAAAACTGACTTGCTTCCCTGCCAGATTGTTGAACAACGGAAGCGCCACATAAGCCAGAACAACAGCCAATGCAAGCGAAAAAAAGCTCAGCATCACCGATTCTGTCAGAAACTGGCTCACGAGCGAGGACCGCTCAGAACCCAAAGCCTTACGCACACCAACCTCTTTTGCCCGGTTTGCAGAACGCGCCGTGGCGAGGTTCATGAAGTTTACGCAGGCGATCGTGAGCAGGAATAATGCTACAACCGCGAAAATATATACGTATTGTACATTGCCGTTCACATTGATCTCAGCGGTTCGGCTTGAATGTAGGTGAATTTTGGTAAGCGGCATGAGCGTGTAACGCAGATAACTTCCCGATTTGCGTATTTCGTTCAGCGAAGCGCCGAGAAAACTCACAAGCCATTTGGCCGTATATTTTTGCAAAACAGTCTCAAAATTGCTTTCGAATTGTTGGGCATCGACGCCCTCTCTAAGCAAAAAATAAGTGATGTAATTATGGCTCCCCCAGGCATCCAGACGGCTTTCTGCACTCGTACTCATGGAAAGCAACATATTCACATCACGCAAATGCGACTGCTTGGGAATGTCCTGCATGACGCCGGTAACGGTGTAAGTTTCCGAATTATCGACGATCAGCGGCTTTCCTAACGGGTTTTGTTTTCCAAAATATTTGACCGCATTGCTTGCTGAAATCACAACCGTGTGCGGATCTTTCAGCGCTTTCTCCCGATCGCCCATTAAAAGCGGGACAGAAAACACTTTGAAAAAAGTGGAATCGGCAAAATAGACGTTGTTCTCTTTAAAATTTTCGGCAACTTCTGCCCTGCGGACAAGCTGGCTGCCATTTTCCCGCAATCTTACAGCCTGCTCAATCTGCGGATAATCCTTCTTCATTGTAAACGCAAGCGGATCTGGCGCAACAGCAAGCGACATGTCCGATCCGCCATAGCGAATATCTGAATTGACCCTGAAAATCCGATCCGCGTTGGCGAACGATTTGTCATAACTCAGCTCATCAAGCACATAAAGTGTGATCAGCAGGCAGCTCGACAGCCCCAACGCGAGTCCGAAGATGTTCAGAAATGAGTAAAACTTGTGTTTACGCAGATTCCGCCAGGCGATCTTGATGTAATTTTGCAGCATGTAATTTGGGTTATTAACCTCTTTGCAACGCTACACGTGCACTTTCTCTGTCACGATCTTGCCATCAAAAAGATTGACAATGCGATGTGCAAAACCCGCATCATATGGCGAGTGAGTCACCATTAAAATCGTAGTTCCGGCTGCATTAAGCTGGCTGAGCAGGTTCATCACTTCTTCCCCGTTTTTGGAGTCGAGGTTACCTGTTGGCTCATCCGCAAGGATCGTTTTTGGTGTGGCAACTACGGCCCGTGCAATGGCAGTTCTTTGTTGCTGTCCACCCGAAAGCTGCTGCGGAAAGTGGTTGCGGCGGTGCATCATGTTCATGCGTGTAAGCGCAGCTTCTACTTTTTCCTTGCGCTCGGCAGGAGGTGTTTTTAGATAAAGTAATGGGAGCTCAACGTTCTCATAAACAGTAAGTTCGTCGATCAGGTTAAAGCTTTGGAACACGAAACCAATGTTTCCTTTACGAATCTGGGCACGCTGTCTCTCTGACATCTTCGCCACTTCTGTTCCGTAAAATTCGTAGGATCCTTCGCTTGGATTATCCAGCAGCCCCAGGATATTTAATAAGGTTGATTTTCCACAACCGGACGGTCCCATGATGGCGACGAATTCGCCGTCTTTTACATCCATGTCAATGCCGTTCAGGGCTGTGGTTTCTACTTCTTCCGTAGAAAAGATCTTATGAAGGTTGTTAATTTTAATCATTTTTTTCTTAGGCTGTCGGCTTCCAGCGATCAACTGTCGGCCTTTTGGTTATGATTGATTAATTGATTTACTGATAGCGGTTTTATTCAGCTTAAAATTCAAGCACTTCATTGTCTCCAAAGTTCTCGTATGAACTTGTAATGACCTTTTCTCCTGGCTGCAAACCTTCCAAGACTTCGAAATATTCTGGATTTTTGCGACCCAATGTAATCTTGCGTTTCGCAGCACGCTTGCCATCTTCACCCACAACATACACCCAGTTTCCGCCGGTTTCTGAGAAAAATCCGCCCACAGGAAGTAATGTTGCCTGCGAAGGTTGACCCAATTGCAGACGGATCGGCGCGGATTGCCCTCTTTTGATCAACTCGGGAGCGCCTTTATCGAACTGCATATCCACTTCAAATCTGCCGCTCAAAACTTCCGGATATATTTTAATGATCTTCAATCCATAATCTTTTCCATTGAATTCCATCGAACCCTGCAATCCCGCAAAAATCCTGGAAATATAATGTTCATCAACACTCACACGCATTTTGAAGCCGTTCAGGTCATCTATTTGTCCAATGTTTTGTCCCTGATTAATGTTCGATCCTACTTCCACATTCATTGAAGAGAGCAAACCAGAAACCGGAGCCTTCACCGAAAGGTTTTCAAGCGTTTGTCTCCAAAGATTTACGTTTTTCTGTGTGCTGGCCAGTGTTCCTTCCAACTGTGTGATCTGCATTTTTGAGTTTTCTTCCTGATACTTTTGAGATTCAACTTCAATGTCGCGTTGCTTGGAAAGACGCTCAAATTCTCTTTTTGTCTTCAAATAATCCGCATCCGGGATCACCTTATCCTTATATAGCTTCGTGTTACGTTCATGTGCATCCCGCGCCTGATCAATCTGGAAATCGAGTTCGCTCAATGTTTTTTGCAGATTAAATCGTGCAATGCGCAGACTCTGACGCGTATTTTGAAGATCGTTAACCAGTCGGCTGGCTTCTGTTTCTGATTGCAAAAAGCTTAGTTTTAGGTTCTGGTTTTCCAGTTTCAAAAGTACCTCGCCTTGCTTTACCATGTTTCCACCTTCAATCAGTTTTTCTGTCACATATCCGCCTACAATCGCATCGAGCTGGATAGTTTTCAATGGTTGAACCACACCGGTAACGACAATGAATTCGTCAAATTTTCCTTGCTTAACGGTCGAAACAGTGAGCTTGTCCTGCTCCACATTGAGCTTGCTGCGCTTATCTGCAAAAAAGAATTGATATACAAGAAAGGCCACTAGCAACGTGCTGCCGGCGATTATGCCAATGCGTTGGGTGGTCCAAAACTTTTTTGGTTTTATTTTGTCCATTGTCGAGCCCCCGGTGAAACCGTTGTTACTGGTGCTGGATGAGTTAGGTGTTTTGACTTCCATTATATTGTTGGTGATTGGATTCGCTGTTAAACTTTGATCTCTACTATCCAATCCCTATGCCAAAGAAGGCCATACCCTACAAACTCTTTAATATCAGTGATTTAACCTTATTTAAAACCGTTTGCAATGTCCGATAATGGACAATTTTGTTCGGGTGCGGACAAGCGTTTTTATAGCCTGACGGGGTAAAATAGTTACTTTTTAAATGGTTAGAAAATTAAATTTCAAATTGCATATACTATCTTACGGCCACAATTGCCCATAGCGGAAAACACCCCGTATGAACCCCAAAAATAGCCATGCAACTCTCTGAATCTAAAATTCTGATCATCGATGATGATGTCGACGTCCTAAGTGCGGCCAAACTGTTATTGAAGCGGCACGCCAAAGCTGTTGACATTGAGAAAAACCCACAAAAACTGCCTTTCCTCGTCACCAACGGCGATTATAACCTGATTTTGCTGGATATGAACTTCACGCGCGACGTAAATAGCGGACGCGAAGGTTTTCATTGGCTGGACCGCATTCTGGACATTAAGCCGGCTTCAAAAGTGATCATGATTACAGCTTATGGAGACATTGAAATGGCGATTCGGGCGATTAAAGCGGGTGCAACGGATTTTGTGTTAAAGCCCTGGGAAAATGACAAATTGCTGGCGACAATTAGCGGAGCGGTTGAGGGCGGAGGGGAGAAAATGCTGGCTGTGGTTGAGGAAAAATCAAAAGATGACGGCAAGAAGGGCAAGTCTGCCGGTGAGGCGATTGTGGCTTCGAGCGAATCCATGAAACAAGTGCTTGCAACGGCCGAACGCGTTGCAGCCACCGATGCTAATGTGCTGATTTTGGGAGAGAACGGGACTGGAAAAACGCAATTGGCAAAGCACATTCATCAACATTCCAAACGGGCGGACAAGCCGTTTGTGGTGGTGGATTTGGGTGCATTGAGCGAAAGCTTGTTTGAAAGCGAGCTTTTTGGTCATGTTAAGGGCGCGTTTACGGATGCAAAAGAAGACCGTGCGGGCCGATTTGAAGAAGCGAAAGGTGGGACGATTTTTCTGGATGAAATTGGAAATTTGACATTGGCCCTGCAAGCAAAACTATTGACGGTCATTCAGGAGCGGCGGGTTACGCGTGTGGGCTCCAACAAGCCCATTGCCCTGGACGTGCGGCTGCTTTGCGCGACCAATATGAACATTGAAAAGATGGTGACAGAAAAGACATTCCGCCAGGATTTGCTTTACAGGATCAACACCATTGAGCTGGATTTGCCGCCATTGCGTGAGCGTCCCGAGGATATCAGTGCCCTTGCAGAATATTATTTGAAACAATATGGCAAGAAATACAACCGGCCTGTCAACGACATCAGCAGCGCGCTGATCAAGAAAATGCAGCAATACAACTGGCCCGGAAATATCCGGGAATTGCAGCACGCCATCGAACGGGCTGTGATTCTTTCGCAGGAAAAAACATTGCAGCCGGACGACCTCTTCCTGAAAAGCTCCGGCGGACAACCTACGACCGCAACCGGTTTCGACCTGGAAGACATGGAGAAAACATTGATCGTGAAAGCAATGAAACGTTTCAATGGAAATATCACTGATGCAGCCCGGGAGTTGGGTTTGAGCAGGGCCGCACTTTACAGGAGAATGGAGAAATACGGCCTCTAAGTGGCATGTTTTTTGGGTTATAGCTGAATAAAAAGACTCATTTTAATTATCAATTTATTCTCGTAATGACCAAATATCTTTCACTGATATCCTTTCTGCTTTGCTGCAACCTATCATTTTCACAAGAAAATAAAATTACTCCCGTCCCGCTTAAAAACGTTAAAACAAAGCAAGGATTTTGGCATAATCGTGTGGAAACTGCACGGAATGTCACTGTTCCGCATGCGTTGCACCAATGCGAGGAATCAGGTCGGATTGACAATTTTGCGGTTGCGGGCGGATTAAAGAAAGGGAAATTTGAAGGCGTTCGTTTTAATGATTCGGATGTTTTCAAAGTGGTGGAAGGCGCGGCTTATGTGTTGCAAAACCAATACGACCCGAAACTAGATCATTATCTGGACAGCCTGATCACGCTTTTTGCGGCGGCGCAGGAGCCGGACGGCTATTTGTACACAATTCGTACTATAAACAAGGATACAACCGGTTCTTACGATTGGATTGCCGGACCTTACCGATATGGCTTTGAAAACGGCAGCCACGAACTCTACAATGTGGGGCACCTTTATGAAGCCGCCGTTGCCCATTACGAAGCAACCGGAAAGAAAACACTACTCGATGTTGCCATCAAAAATGCAGATCATTTGGTCAAAACATTTGGCCCAAATCCGGGCCAGCTTGTTGTCGTTCCCGGCCATCAGGAAATTGAAATTGCGCTCATAAGACTGTACAGGACCACCGGCAAAAAGGAATATCTCGACCTGTCGAACTTCTTCATTGACATGCGCGGCCGCTCCGACAAACGTGCGCTATATTTGGATGAGCACAAGCTCGGACCCGCTTATTTTCAGGATCAAGTGCCTTTTGTGAAGCAAAAAGAGGCGGTGGGACATGCTGTTCGTGCGCAATATTTGTACACGGCCGTTGCGGACATGCTGACCATTCAGGACGAGCCGCAGCACAGTGCCGCCATCCACGCGATCTGGGATGACGCGACAGAGAAAAAACAATATATCACAGGTGGAGTTGGCGCCCGAGAAGATGGCGAGGCTTTCGACAAAGCATATGTGTTGCCCAATGACAATGCTTACGCGGAAACTTGCGCTGCCATTGCAAACATGCTTTGGAACCATAAAATGTATTTATACACGGGCGAGTCCAAATATATGGATGTTTTTGAGCGCGTGCTTTACAATGGTTTTTTGGGTGGAATGTCTGTTGCGGGGGACAAATTCTTTTATGTAAATCCGATGGCTTCCAATGGTGTCAACGATTTCAATAAAGGTTCTGGCGCGGAAAGGCAACCCTGGTTTGGAACAGCTTGCTGCCCTACAAATGTTTCGCGCTTCTTGCCTTCCATGCCGACTTACATTTACGCCACAAAGGGCAATGAGCTGATCATTAATTTGTTCGCTGACAATGAAGCCACATTGACCGTTAACAGCAATGCGGTCAAACTTTCGCAGCAGACGAATTACCCTTGGGATGGCAATGTGCGAATCTTGGTTGACCCTGAAAAATCGGCCAACTTTACGGTTTCCGTGCGGATTCCTGGCTGGGCAACAGGCGAGGCAATTCCTGGTAATCTGTACACTTATACAAACAAAGAATCCAAGCCTGTAACGCTGCGGGTGAATGGCAAAAACACACCTGCAACCATTGAAGAAGGCTATATCAAGTTGGCCAGAACTTGGAAAAAAGGCGATCAGATTGAGCTTGCACTCGATATGCCGGTCAGAAAAATCATCTCTAACGACAACATTGCCAGCAATAAAGGCAAAATAGCCATCGAACGTGGGCCCGTTTTGTATTGCGCGGAAGGCCATGATAACAATGGGAAAGCACTCGCAATCCCGGTTTCCGAAAACCAAAATTTCGTCCCATCTTATCAGCAAGCGCTGCTTGGCGGCATGAATGTGTTGAAATGTGACACAGAAAATGTAACGCTCATTCCCTATTATGCCTGGGCGAACCGTGGGGCTAATGAAATGGTGATCTGGTTTAACAAGGCCCAATAAATCAGCCGCAATTCCCCAATTCTGAAAACCGGCCTATCGTTCCAGAATGCAACATTTGCAAACGTATATGTGTAGTTAAGTCTTCATCGTCAATCTAAATTGGCAACTAAAAGGCCTTTGTCCGCTTGGTACGAATTTTTAAGAAGGGTGCATCAAAAGGATGAAATTATCCTTCACTGTCAAAACAACAAACTTAAAATTTCAAGATTATGAAAGCGACTAAAAATAAAGCCGTTAACCAAATTACAGGAACAGATAGCGAAAAGCTGAAAGAACTGTTTGTAGATGGACTTAAAGACATCTATTGGGCAGAAAAAAACCTTGCAAAGGCATTGTCTAAATTGACTAAGAGTGCAACTTCGGAAGAATTAAAAGCTGCATTTGAACAACATACTACTGAAACAGAAGAGCATGCAGTTCGTCTGGAACAAGTTTTTGAATTGGTTGGAGAAAAAGCGCAAGCTAAAAAATGCGCTGCAATGGAAGGCCTTATCGAAGAGGCTAACGAAATAATCAACAGCACTGAAAAAGGAACAATGGTTCGTGACTGTGGATTGATTATGGCAGCACAAAAAGTTGAGCATTATGAAATTGCATCTTACGGAACATTGCGCAACATCGCCCGCACCCTTGGACATACGGAAGTAGCTGATTTGCTGCAAACTACATTGGATCAAGAAGGCGAAACAGACCACAAATTGACTGAACTTGCTGAAACTTATGTAAATGAAGAAGCAAGCGCAGAATAAGCATTAACACTTCATCATCAGATTAAAATAAAAAGGGGTTGATCAATTGATCAACCCCTTTTATTTACCCAACTATTTTATTTCTCAGGCCAGATTCAGTTTGCCATGATCTCCGCCATCAGGCGTTGAGCCAGTAAGCACTGCTTTTACCATTGAGAAAAAAACCACCATTTGCGATGAAGTTGCATCCCAATAAGCAGCCTCGTCCGTTGTCACTTTTAGCACAACAAGATTTGGATCTTCTTTTCCCTCAGGAAACCATGCTTTTGACATTGGATTCCAAAGCTCCTCTTTTCTTGTCTCGCTTTCCACAATTTCGGCCGTTCCGGAAACGCTTATGTAAGTGTTATTCTTTGGTTCCGAATAAATCAATGTAACCGGTTCGCCGTGATTTGTGGAATCACCAATTTCGGTTTTACGGCTTGTGAAAAACCAGGCATTGCCTTGCTCGTCTATTTCAAGTGTGGTCATCGGACGCGACTCGATTTTCCCGTTTGTGTACGTTGTATACATGCAAAACCGGATATCTTCTGCCAGCGATTTTAATTTTTTGATCGCATCCTTATCCTGAAAGTCCTTTTCCATGTTGTTATATTTAGATATCTGAAATGTTTCAAAAATATCTTAAAACAACTATTCCAAGCGATGGTTACTGGCGCAGCAGTTTTTCATATTCTCGCTCCGCCAACCCTTTCTCATCCAGATTTCCGTAAGCGCCAATGTAATGCATTGACAGCCCAATTCCCCAACCCAACATTGGAAAAACAGGCCATGGCAGGAAGTTGTCCCCATAATTTGGAAATGTCGTGGCCAGCCACAGCAACCATAATCCGGCATTGACAACAAGATAAGCGCTGAGGTGCATCTTAAATGATGCTCTCTTTTTGGCTTTTCTCCAAAGAAATTCGTTGCGTGGCGTTTCCATATCCTGAGTTCGTTTAGAATGAATGTTTAGTTTAGCGGCGCCTGAATTTCCCATTTGCCTGTGACAAATCTAATGTGAAGCCGAAGGCGGTGCCAGCCGTTGCAGACAGAGTTGATAATAACGCAGATGAAACAACAATTTAACGAGATGAACTTCTTGCCAATTGGCTAAAATTCAAGTCGGTAATTGAGGACAGGGATCAAACCTGTCTGTGTTGTTGTCCGGATAACCTGATCTTTCGAATCATAATGCTGCTCAAATGCATTCAGCCGATTCGTTGCGTTTTGCAGATCCAAGGAGATCGTTGATGCCGTGCGTTTCCTGTTTTTGGTATAACTCACCCGCACATCGGACCGGAAATAAGTCGGCAGTTGCTGCGAATAAGCCCTCGTCCAGTCCAGCTCAGTTTTGCCCGTTTGTTTCGATTTTTCAAGATCAATGGGTGTAACCCGGTTTCCGCCAGCGGCCAGCATTTTAATGTTTGCAGCAAAAACATTGGTTTTATTTTTGCCAACTTTCCATTCTTTTCCGGCTAAAACATTTTGCACAAACCGCCCGTTAAATCTGCTGTCCCGCTCAATTCCATCCCTGCCCGTGTATTTGGCCTGATATAAAGAGGTTGTGCTCATAAGATAAATTCCGCCGGTCAGAGACTTTTCAATGGTGAGCTCGACGCCGTAACTGCGCCCTTTTCCATCGCTCATCAGCGAATCGGTTGTAAACCCGCTGATCTCATTTATCTGGGAATTGTGCAGCAAATAAGGCTTCGTTGTGTTTGGCGAACTGATCGGCACATTGTAATGATGCTGGTAATACGCCTCCGTCAAAAACCGCCAGCTCGCCGCCGGACGAAATTCATATCCCGCAACAAAATGCGCTGACTTCATTAGTTTAAGATCTTTGTTAACGGGCGCGGTTTTGCCATTTTCGCCATTAACCTGGGCAAAATAGGTTGAAATATATTCCGTTTTGCTGTGAAGCCCTGCGCCGAAACTAACCGTGGATTTTGGCGCCACGGCCCATTTCAGTCCTAATCTGGGTTCGAGGGAAAACTGGTTATTAAGCCCGAGTAACATGCTGTGAACGCCCGCATTGACTGTAACCGTCGGCGATATACGCGATTTGAGCTGAGCATAACCCTGAAAAAGCTGCGTGTTCCCTTTCTGATCCAGATAAGTGTGAAAAGAACCGTTTTCGTTATTCCGGTCAAAAAGGTTAAAGTCAAGATGATTAATAATGAAACCGGCGCGAAATGTATTCCTGGCGTTGTGCTTATAATTGAGCATTGACGAAATCCGAAGCGTTTGATTGATGAAGCTCTGCCGGTAAGAAATCTGTTTTTCGGCAACGTCCGTGTCATCGCTAACGCTGGTTCCTGCATAGGAAATAATGCTTTCGACATAGGTTTTTTTGTTGACATACCTGAGATAATTAATGCCCAACATCCCACGGTTGGAGGTGAACATCTCCTTTTCCCCACCCGAATTTTCCTTGGATGTGCTGATCCCGCCCATTCCCCAAACCGTCACAACTGAATTATCATCAGAAGGAACGTGTATTTTAAAAGCGCCATCCTGGAAGTCAGTCGTCGCATCACCGGAAACTTCCAGGCCTAATTTGCTCAAAATAGAAAGTGTGGAATAACGATAATTGGCCAGATAGGATGCGCCGCCCTTGGCTCCAATCGGCCCTTCCGCAGCAAAATCGAGCCCTAGCACACCAGCCTGCAAAGCATATTCGCGCTTCTCATTATTGCCTTTCCTTAGTTTCAAATCGAAGACACCGGAAGTGGCATTGCCATATTCAGCCGGGAAAGCGCCGGTCAAGAAATCAGAATTCCCTAAAACATTGGCACTCAATGCGCTGATGCCTCCCCCGCTCGAACCTTCCTCGCCAAAGTGATTTGGGTTGGGAATCTCTACACCTTCCATGCGCCACAGCATTCCTTTCGGGCTATTCCCGCGAATGATGATCTGGTTGCTGCCGTCGTCATTGGTTGCTACGCCTGCAAAGGACAATGCCATGCGGGCCGGATCATTGACCGAAGCGGCAAAACGCTTGGTTTGATCCACGGTGAAAGAACGTCCGCTGACGCTCACCATGTCGTTCAGGGGCGCGCCGTGTTCCTTTTGCGCCTTGATCACAACCTCGTTCAAGGCCTTAAACGATTCTCGCAGTTTAATGTTAAGCTCCACTTCCTTCCCCGAGCCAACATTGATTTCTTGCAAAAATGCGTCATCGTAGCCCATGCTGCTGATTTTGAAAGCATGTCTTCCCACTGGAACATTTTCAATCCGGAAATCTCCATCCACATTGGTTGCGCCGCCCATGATCGGGTTTAGCGAAGTGATGACGACATTAGCGCCAATAACGGGGAGCTGGGACTCAGCATCAATAACGCGTCCCTTCACAATTTGAGTCGGCTGCTGCGCATAAGCCGAAGAAAAGACCGCCAGAGCGATCAGGATGATCATTATATTTCTCATAGCTAACAGTTTCATTTCTGACAACCTGGCTATGCTTTACCCTAGAATGTTTTTGGGAAAAAATTTTTTTTTGAGAATTATCATC
The DNA here is from genome assembly GCF_021390515.1 of Dyadobacter sp. CY326. Lineage (GTDB taxonomy): Bacteria > Bacteroidota > Bacteroidia > Cytophagales > Spirosomataceae > Dyadobacter. Next base: position 372,228 of record NZ_JAJUXI010000004.1, on the reverse strand, counting down.
ATGATCCCCAGGAAATTGAAGCTTCGTAACTTGCGAATTTTTCGTCCTTTGTAACCACAGTCAAATTTCCTTCACTTGATTGGGCAATAATAATGCGATCAAAAGGATCATGTTTCTTCAACCACTACTACACCATCACCCGCAATGGCACGGGATCGAAAAAATGATTCAATGGTCCGTTGCCGTTTCCTGTCTTTACATCTTTCCCTGCTTCTATGGCTCCGGAAATATATTCTTTGGCGAAAATGATTGCTTCGGGAAGCGAGTTTCCATGCGCCATGAATGTAGCAATGGCCGTGGATAATGTGCAGCCGGTGCCGTGCAGGTTCGGACTTTCAATATAGCTGGATTCGAAAATTAAAGGTTGCTGGTTGGGTTGTGCCAAAACGTCGAAAAGTGTTTCAGAAATCAGATGACCGCCTTTTAGCAAAACAGCCTGGCAGCCTTTTTCAACCATTTCCATTGCAGCTTTTTGCATGGCTTCCAGAGAATTAACTTCCATGGAAAGGAATCGCTTCGCTTCGTCAATGTTGGGCGTGACCAGATTGGCGATGGGGAAAATTTTATCCCGAAAAACATTGATCAGCTCTACATTGGAAAGTTCTGTGCCGCTGGTGGAGGTCATCACCGGGTCAACGACAACGAACCGCGGTTTGAAGCGCTCCATGATTTCAGCAATGACGAGCGCATTTTCTACACTTCCAATCATCCCGATTTTGACGGCATCAACCGTGATATCCTCTAAAACGGTGACCAGCTGCGTCCGCAGAAATGTTGCCGGAACGTGCATTGTATCACGAATTCCGACTGTATTCTGCGCAGTAAGCGCGGTGATTGCCGATGTGCCGTAACCGCCTAATGCGCCAATTGTTTTCAGATCGGCCTGAATTCCCGCCCCGCCGCCGCTGTCTGATCCAGCTATTGTTAGTATGGTTGGATATCGGTTCATGAATGGTCCGCGATTTGTAAATACTTATCGGTGAATGTAGTAGTTTTGAATAGTTTTAAAAATAACAATCCCGCTAATAATGATTAAAGCTGCCATATTTGACATGGACGGATTATTGATTGATTCCGAGCCAATCTGGACAGACGCTGCGCGCAAGGTGATGCATCAAGTGAATTTTACCATTTCCGACGCACTTAAAAATCAGACGACTGGTTTGTCCATCAAACTTTTTCTGGAATATTGTTATAAAATACAACCCTGGAACACGCCATCTTTCGAGAAACTGGAACACATGATTTTGGAAATGGCGCATAAAAATATCCTCGCCAATGCCGAAGCCATGCCGGGGGCGATTGAGTTGGTAAAAGCGCTGAAACAGCAAGGCTTAAAACTTGCCGTTGCTTCTGCCTCGCATATGGATTTGATTGAAGGTGTGCTCAAAAGGCTCGATATTATTGACTACTTTGACACCTGGCATTCGGGTGAACTTGAAGAATTTACCAAGCCGCATCCGGCCGTTTATTTGACCACTGCCATCAAATTGGGCGTATTACCCGAAGAATGCATTGCTTTTGAAGACTCACATGCTGGCCTGAGATCGGCGCATGCGGCAGGAATGATCACCATTTCGGTGCCTGCGGCGGATGTTTTCGAAGATGCAAAGTTTGATTTGGCACATTACAAAATCAGCTCATTGGACAAATTTGTCCTGAGCGAAATGTCCGGCGTGCCGCAAAGCACATTGGATAATTAGTATTAAAATCCTCTATTTGGTTCTTTAATGATCGGACTTCGGCATTTCAGTATTGTGATTATGATCAGGATAATCGTCATTGTCCTGAGTGTTGTTGCCATCACCTGGCTGGCGAACAAGCATACCAACGAAATGTTGGTTTATGTGCTGGGGACAATTTTCATCTTCATTCAGGGGTCGCTGCTTTACAATTATGTTACCAATGTCAACCGCAAGCTGACCTATTTTCTGGAATCGGTTCGCTATTCCGACTTTACGATCAATTTTCGGTCGGATAACAAAATGGGGCGCACATTCAAGGAGCTTAACCAGCAATTCAATGAAGTGCTGCACGCTTTCAGACAAGCCAGGGCCGAAAAAGAGGCCAATTTGCAATATCTGAACACGATTGTCCAGCACATCGGAACGGGGCTGATCACTTTCGACAGCAATGGGCAGGTTAATCTGATCAATAATGCTGCATTGCGGATGCTGGGCATTTACCGATTGCACCAATTGAGTGAGTTAAAAGACAAGCATCCAAGACTTTACGAATTGCTTTCAACATTGGACAGCGGTGTGCGCGAGCTTTACCGGACGCCGTCTGACCAGCCGCTCGCCCTGCAGGGCGCGGCGATTCAGCTTCGGGGAATGTGGGTCAGGATTGTGGTTTTACAAAATATTCAAACCGAGCTTCAACAGCAGGAAGTGGAATCGTGGCAAAACCTGACGCGCGTTTTGCGCCATGAGATCATGAACTCCATGACGCCGATCGTTTCGCTTGTTGGAACAATGCGATTGATTGTAAATGAGGACATTGAGAAATCAACGAGCGATTTGGAAGCGGTTAATGATTTAAAAGAAGCGCTTTACACGCTCGAAAAGCGCAGCAAGGGAATGATGCAGTTTGTGAATGCATATCGCGATTTTACGACGTTACCAAAACCAGTTTTCGCGAATCTCAGCGTTGCAGAACTTTTGCAGGAAGTGATTCAATTGCTGCAAACTGACCTCACAGTCTCCGGCGTTCTTTGGAAAATCTCTGTTAAACCGGACACATTGACGGTGAAAGCAGATGCCAGCCAGATTCAGCAAGTGCTCATTAATCTTGTCAAAAATGCCTCGGAATCTTTTTCAACACAAACAAACCGGTTGATCACATTGTCTGCTTATCAGACAGATAACACGACGATTATCGATGTAGCGGACAACGGCGATGGCATTGAGCCGGAAGCCATTGAAAATATCTTTATTCCCTTTTATACAACCAAAAAAACGGGTTCAGGGATTGGACTAAGCCTTTCGCGCCAGATCTTACAGCAACACAACGGCCAGCTCAATGTCTCTTCCGAAGTCGGCAAAGGAAGCGTTTTTACATTGATTATTTAGCCGCCAGCTTGCTTTTACGATAGCCGTAACTGAAATAGATCACCAATCCAATGGCAAGCCAGATTACAAAAATCAGCCAGTTGGAAGAGCCAAGTTCGGTCATTAAATACAGGTTGGTAAGAATTCCAGCAACAGGCAAAACGGAGAAGTTGTGTTGATAGCTCAGCACAGCAAGAATGCACCAGGTAATCCAGAAAATAATTGTAAGCAGCTTATGCTCAATAATTTCCATTGCTGACATATTTTTCCATTCCGTGATAACGCTTTGTCCGTAAAGCGCAAGCGCAACGATTGCAATGATTAACAGCAGTCCTACAACATATTTTCCATTCAGGTAAGGCACGCGAAATTTGGATTGTGCCGAAATGCCTTTGTGATCGAGATAAAGAACGCCTGCGCAGACAAGAATAAATGCGAAAAATGTTCCTACGCTAGTTAAATCCACGAAGAAATCCATCTTGAAAAACAATGCTGGAATTCCCACAACAAAGCCCGTGACAATGGTTGCGAAGGAAGGCGTTTGATATTTTGGGTGAATTTTTGAAAAGCGTTTCCATAGCAAACCGTCGCGGCTCATCGTCATCCAGATTCGCGGCTGCCCGAGCTGATACACCAGCAATGCACTCGTAATCGCAATCACAGAACTTACTGAAATGACGCCAGCCATGAAATCAAGGCCATTTTTTTCAAAAACAAATGCAAGCGGATCACTCACTTTCAACTCCGAATAATTAACCATCCCGGTCAGCACAAGCGTAATCAGAACATACAAGATTGTGCAGATTACCAGACAGTAAATCATCGCTTTCGGCATGTCGCGCTGCGGATTTTTACATTCCTCCGCCGTTGTGGATATAGAGTCAAATCCAATAAATGCAAAGAAAACGGAAGCCACACCGCCCATCACACCTTTGATCCCGTTGGGCGCAAATGGCGACCAGTTTTCGGGTTTTACATAAAAAGCTCCCGCAATGATCACTAACAAAACGACGCCAATTTTGAGCACAACCATGATGTTACTCGCAGTCCTCGATTCCCGAATCCCGATATAAACCAATGCGGTAATCAACAATGTAACCAAGCCCGCAGGCAGATTGAGCATAATATGAAAGTCCCCAATGGTCGGGGCAGTTTCGTAAGCCGAAGCAGCAAAACGCTCGTAAGTGCTTAATTCAGCCGCACCGGCGCCTTGTAACTTGGCAAATGCTTCGGACGCAGTTTCATGATTAACAGTGAGCCAGCCGGGGAGGACAATGCCAAAGCCTTTAAGCATGCCCGTAAAATACTCCGACCAGGAAATGGCGACAACCATATTGGAAACAGCATATTCCAGAATAAGCGACCAGCCAATGATCCACGCAAACAGCTCGCCAAAAGCAACATATGCATACGTGTAGGCACTACCGGACACCGGAACCGTGCTCGCAAATTGTGCATAAGACAATGCAGTGAATACGCAGGCAATGGCAGTGAAAATGAACAATAATGAAACGGCAGGCCCTCCATTATAACTGGCGACGCCAATCGTGCTGAAAATTCCCGCTCCCACAATCGCAGCGATTCCAAGGGAAACAAGATCCCTGACGCCAAGGATTTTTGCTAGGCCGCCATGTTCAGCGGAATTGGCGTCTATAAGTATCTGATCAACTGTTTTCTTACGAAAGAGAGAAGAATTTTGTTTCATGCAGGAGCTGATTGAACGAAGTCACAGTATGTAATAAGTTGGCTAAAATAATGATATTCTCAACGCATCTATCCATGCATTGAGATTTTGTTTAATAAATCACAAAATTTCCGTAGAAAATTCTTCGGTGCGAATCAAACGGGCCAACAATGTGTTTGACACCATATATTTACTTAATTTTCCGCACCGCAACCGCCACAACGTTCATGAAAAAACTAATTACTCAACTTGTCTTTACGCTACTTTTTATTGGGGCTTTGCATGCTCAGGATATCAAAGCTTACACCACTGCCCAGGCGCATTCGCATAATGATTACGAAAAAAAGGGAGCGTTTGTAGATGCTTACGACCAGCAGTTTGGCTCCATCGAGGCTGATTTGTTTTTGGTCAATGACAATTTATTTGTAGCGCACAATCTTCCAGACATTAAACCCGAAAGAACTTTCAGTGCGCTTTATCTCAACCCGATTGTTGCAAGTGTTGAGAAAAACAGCGGAAGCATTTATCCGCAAAAGGATGTCCAGCTGCAATTGCTGATTGACCTGAAAACGACTTCCGAAGAAACACTGGCTGCATTGGTTAAGGAATTGGAACCGCATAAAGATATTTTTGCGCCCGCAGGTTCTGTAAAAATCGTCGTTAGCGGCAACACGCCCGACCCGGCTTCTTTTGATAAATATCCGGAATATGTTTTCTTCGACGGTCGCCCTGAAATCGTTTACACACCCGATCAGTTGAAGCGCGTTGGACTTGTTAGCCAGGCATTTGCAAAATATTCCAAATGGAATGGCGAGGGCCCGTTGCCTGAAAAAGACAAAAAAAGCATTCAAAAAGTGATCAAACAGACGCATGATCTTGGAAAAAAGATCCGTCTCTGGGCAACGCCGGACAACATTAACTCTTGGAAAATCATGATGTCGCTTGGCGTTGACTATCTTAATACGGACAAGGTGCGCGAGATGGGCGACTATCTCAGAACTGCCCCGCGATAGGAAGTCCGAATAAAGCATCGGCGTATTTATAAAATTCAATGGTATTAAATGGCATTCGAAGCGTTATAGGTTATATTGTATTGTTTTACAATCAGCTAACCTATCCTGCATGTCATCAGAGCAAACCGCCACGCTTAAAAAAGTTTTAAAGCCAATTCATCTCTGGGCAATTGCCGTAGGACTGGTTATTTCAGGTGAATATTTTGGGTGGAACTACGGCTGGGGCGTCTCCGGCACGATCGGATTCCTGATCGCCACGCTCCTCGTGACATTGATGTATGTGACATTCATTTTCAGTTTCACCGAGCTCACGACCTCCATTCCACAAGCCGGTGGTCCGTTTTCATATTCACATCGTGCATTCGGCTGGTTTGGCGGACTGGTTGCTGGTTATGCAACGCTTGTGGAGTTCCTGGTCACGCCGCCTGCCATTGCGTTTGCGCTGGGGAGTTACACGCATTTCCTTTATCCATCACTACAAGTGTTAGATGTTGCTTTCGCATGTTACGTGATTTTTATTCTGATCAATTTACTGGGAATCAAGGAGTCTGCCATATTTTCGCTGGTTGTGACATTGCTGGCGGTTGCTGAGTTGCTTATTTACATTGGAATCGTTGCACCCCATTTTTCTTATCAAACATTCGTCACAGAGCCTATGCCGTTTGGCTGGCCGGGGGTTTTTGCCGCGTTGCCTTTTGCCATCTGGTTTTATCTCGCCATTGAAGGCGTCGCAATGGTTGCCGAAGAAGTGGAAGATCCCAAACGCACCATTTCGCGCGGTTATATTTACGGAATTTTAACATTGGTTGTGCTGGCGCTTGCCGTGATGATTTTCACGGGAGGCGTTGCGCATTGGCGGCTTTTAAGTGAAATTGATTATCCGCTTCCGGCAGCGCTGGGCATTGTGCTGGGCCGGGACAGCAGCTTAACCCAGCTTTTCGCCAGTCTGGGGCTTTTTGGGTTAATCGCCTCATTCCATGGCACCATCATTGGCTACTCGCGGCAAATTTATGCGTTGGCAAGAAACGGTCTGCTCCCTTCATTTCTAGGAAATGTGAATGCCAAATTTCAGACACCCCACTGGGCGCTTATCGCTGGCGGGATTGCCGGGTGCGTTGCGCTCAAACTCGGCACCACCGATCAGGTTATTATTTTGGCAGCGTTGGGGGCGGTTGTCATGTATGTCATCAGCATGATGGCGCTATTCGCGCTACGTCGCAGCGAGCCGAATCTTGAAAGACCTTTTGTGGTGCCTGCATATCCCTATTTCCCGATGATCGCACTTGGCCTTTCCCTCATTTGCCTCGTTGCCATTGTTTATTACAATGTGATGCTCAGCATCTGGTTTTTTGCCGGGTTGGGCTTGGTAACAATTATATATATGGCAACCGGACGGCACAAGACATCCAAATTTACCCCAATTACTAAAAGCATTGTTGAGAAATAAAGGCTTACAACATCGTATTTGTAGAGTTCCAAGAATAATTAGATTTATACCAATGGCTGCGCCTAACCAATAACTAAATAGTTCGAAAAAAATGATCCAAAGGCAGCAACTAATTCGTATATTTTCTAAGATTTTGACTCAACGACATTCAGGAAGACTAACCCTTTGAAAATCACAACATTGTCCTGGTTCCCCAACTGTAAGTTAGTGGGCCAGGAATGCTTATTTAAAAATCTATAATGAATATCTTAATTGTTGAGGACGATTTTATTATTTCGAAACACCTCCAATATTTATTAAATGGCTTCGGTTATGATGCAAATGATGTCGCTCCGGATTATAATACTGCCACTGAATTGTTGAATAGCAAGGTGTTTCACCTCGCCGTGTTGGATATTAATTTGAATGGTTACCAAACCGGCATCGACCTTGCGCATTACATACGCGAAACTTTCAAAATTCCATTCCTTTTCTTGTCCAGCCACGAGGACATAGCGGTTGTAAACGCTGCTTTACAGGCTGCGCCCCACGCTTTTTTACAAAAACCTTTTCAGAAAATCACCGTCTATACGGCAGTGAAGCTCGCGCTTAAAAATTACCGACTCGCAGCTTTGGCCGGCGAGTCCAACCTGGAAGAAAAAGAAGACACGACTGTCATTAAGGATGCGCTTTTTATCAAGGAAAAGCACATGTTTACCAAGATCCTGCTCGCCGATATCCTCTATATACGCAGCGACGACAACTATCTAGAATTACATACCAAGGTAAAAAAGTATACGATTCGGGAGACTCTTAAAAATATGCTGCAACAGCTTCCGCCCAATTATTTTTTCCGGGTGCACAAGTCTTTCATCATTAATCTCCATGCGATCACGGCCATTAACTATATCCACGTGATGATCAATGAGATTGAGATTCCTATCACCAACGATAATCGTAACGAATTGCTAAGCCGGGTGAAAACATTCTCCTGAAATTTCCATCTTTCACCCCGAAAATCCAGGTCTTCACCACATTATTTTGACTTCCTTTTGGCTTAGAATTAATATTACAACACGTGAACCCATCTCTAATTTTTCAAGACGATGATGGCTGCCTGGATTTTAACAATGGTTGTTTTAATTATTTTTTAATCCAGGCATCCATCTGACCCCGTTTCACGTATCTAATAGAAATAGACTTTCAATAGTAAGCTTCAATCGTTTTGCATAATTTATAGCATTATGCACACATATAATAGAACATATCAAACCTAAACTAAATCATTCCATTCGTATTTTTTTAATATCGTTGAGAATAATTAGACATCCCCGGGAGATATTCCCTGGGATGTTTTGTTTCGTAGCCCCTGTTCAGATCAGGGATAGATTAGATATTTCTTACGCATGTTTTTGTAATCGCCTAATCCTGGCTCCCAGCTTTTTCTAATTTCTTCTTCGGAAGCGCCTGCGATGATCTGCTTTTTAAAGTTTTCAGTTCCTGCCAGCTTATCAATGCTTCCCATTTGCTTGCTTTGGCTCATATCGAAGAATTTTTCTTTGTCCGGATAAGCTTTGTACATGTCGATAATCCAGCCCAGATTCAGCTTCTCTGACTTTTCAAGTTTAGCAATTTCGTATTTCCGCAGATCCAGCCCATAACATTCCTGGTCCTGATGCAAAGGCGTTTCGCTCATTCCCTTGATGCTTTTGGGTGTAAATACGAAGTCAAATTTTCCTTTCAGCAAAGGCGCACCGAGCACCGTGAACGGCATGTAAGTTCCGCGGCCCTGGCTCACAATGGTGCCCTCGAACATGCATATATGTGGATAGAGCATTACTGATTGTTGCGTATTCAGGTTCGGCGAAGGCATCACGGGCAATGTGTAGGGCGTTCTATGATCATAGTTGGCCACTTTGATGATCTTCAATTTACATTGCATCTTATTCGGCAACCAGCCTTCGCCATTGATCACTTGCGCGAATTCCGCAATGGTCAAACCATGCGAAATGGGAATTTTATACATGCCTATGCCCGAATGCAAATGGTCTTCGAGGATCGGGCCGTCCACTAAAAAACCGTTCGGATTAGGACGATCCAGAATTAACATTTCTTTATTCGTCTCAGCGCAGGCTTCCATCACGTGCCCTAATGTGTTGATATAAGTGTAAAACCGCGCGCCAACGTCCTGAATGTCAAAGATCATGAGGTCAATGCCGGCCATTTGCTCTTTCGTGGGCTTTTTCTGTTTGCCGTAAAGCGAAATGGCAGGAATGCCCGTTTTCGGGTCCACTGCATCGCTTACTTTGTCGCCGTTGCTGGCCGTGCCGCGAAAACCATGTTCAGGCCCGAAAATCATTACAATGTTCACACCCAGGGAAACGAGGCTGTCCACAATCGGCGTTTTACCAATAATCGACGTCTGGTTGACCAATATTCCGATCTTTTTGCCTTTCAGATAATCCAGATATTCGGAAACCTGATCTGCGCCGGTTATGGGTGACTTGGCATGTTGCATTGCACTTTTACCCACCTGCAATGAATCGCCCTCGGTGGTGGCAGGCGTTTTTTGAGAGGAGGAATTGACGCAATTGCTGAACAGGCAGATGGATAGTGTGAGCGTTAGTAATGTGGAAAATCGTTTCATTGGATTTAAGATTGATTTAAAATAAACGCATTTGACCGGCTCGCATAAATTGCGATGTGTCCAGTCCAGGCAACTCCTCATTTTTAAAATACTTGCGGCAAGCATGTGCGTGAAGTTGCCTTATATTTTCTGCAAAAATGCCTTCGCCCACCATTCTGCGCCCAAAACGCGAATCGTTAACATTGCCTCCATGGCATTCCGCAATCTGGTTTAAAACTTTCGTGGCCCGGTCCGGAAAATGGTGTTGTATCCATTCTTCAAACAATGTAGATATGGCTCCGTTCAGTCTTACGATCGTGTAATTTGCCCATAGCGCTCCGTTTTCAGCAGCGGCCTGCACAATGGCGGGAATTTCGTGATCATTAAGTCCGGGGATAATTGGCGCTGTCATCACACCCATCGGCACGCCTGCTTCATGCAATGCTTTCACAACCTGTAACCGCCGTTTTCCAGTGACAGTCCGTGGTTCCAACGCGCTGCGCAAGTCCTCGTTTAATGATGTGATGGAAATGGCTCCATGCACCAGATTAAGCTTTGCAAGCTTCTCGAACACATCCAGATCCCTGAGAATCAAAGCATTTTTTGTCAAAACACTGACAGGATTCCGATAGCGCAAACAGATTTCTAGCATTTGTCTGGTGAGTCTGAATTTCTTCTCGCCAGGTTGATAACAATCTGTGTTGCCGGAAAAATGAATGACCTTAGGCTCCCAATTTTTGGAATTGAAAAGCTTTTCCAGCAGCTGAGGCGCATTCTTCTTAACAATAATTTTCGTCTCAAAATCCAGCCCTGCCGAGTAACCCCAATATTCATGAGAATTGCGGGCGTAACAATAAATGCAGCCATGCTCGCAGCCTCGGTAAGGATTAATCGAGTGGAAATGACCCAGATCCGGACTGTCGGAAACGCTGAGCAATGTCTTGGAATGCTCTTCAATAAACTGCGTTTTCGGATTCGTTTCCGGCTCTTCCCACTGTTGCCAATCCTCAGAAGTGTATTCTATTTCATGTTTAATAAATTTGCTGTGGGTGTTGATAGCAGCCCCACGACCTCTTGCCCTGTTGTCCATTTTTTAGTTGATGATTGCATGTTGATGAAGTTGTTAACTTTGGTGTGTGTTTTAATGTTGAATGACTGAATGAGTGAATGAGTGAATGAGTGAATGAAAAAAAATATTCAGTCATTCAATCATTCACTCATTCAAAATTACTTTATATACCGAAAGTCCTCGTCTCCCTTCAACGACAGCAGCACGTCGTACATGAGTTGGATAACGTTCTTAACGTCTTCTTTGTGAACCATTTCCACGGTTGTGTGCATGTATTTCAATGGGAGGGAAATCAATGCGGAGGCGATGCCTTCTGTTGAATATGCAAATGAATCTGTGTCGGTTCCTGTGGACCGGCTTACTGCCTGGCGCTGGAATGGAATCTGCTTCTCTTCCGCAATGCGAATCAGCAAATCGCGAACATTGTTCTGCACCGCAGGTCCGTAACAAATTACGGGTCCGCCGCCGCTTTTCAGGTCGCCTTGTTCCTTCTTATTATACATTGGCGACTGTGTGTCATGTGTAACGTCCGTCACGATGGCAAGATTTGGTTTCAACCGGCGCGAGATCATTTCCGCACCGCGCAAGCCAATTTCCTCCTGCACCGCATTCACAACATATAATGTAAAGGGCAAACGAACATTGTTTTCATGCAGCATCCGCGCAACTTCGGCAATCATAAAACCGCCCATTCTGTTGTCCAGCGCGCGTCCCAAATAATATTTTTCATTCAACTCATCAAGTCCGTCAGCGAATGTGGCAACCGTTCCCACGTGAATGCCCATTTCCAACACTTCGTCTTTTTTAGAAGCGCCCACATCGATGAACAATTCGTGAACCTTCGGAACCTGGTCCTTTGCTATATCACGAACGTGGATTGCCGGCCAGCCAAAAACGCCTTTCACGACGCCTTTGCCCGTGTGCAAATTCACCCGCATGGAAGGCGCAATGATTGCGTCCGAGCCACCATTACGGCGCACGTGAATGTAACCGTCGTCTGTAATGTAGTTGACAAACCATGAAATTTCATCGGAATGTGCTTCGATCACGACCTTGTAATCCTGCCCGCCGCCAATTACGCCGACAGCCGTTCCGTAAACGTCCACAATCGTGTCTTCAATGTAAGGCTTGATGTAATCCAGCCATATTTGCTGACCGCTTGCTTCGAACCCGGTCGGCGATGCATTGTTCAGGTATTTATAAAGAAATTCTCTGCTTTGATCTGACATATTTATCAAAATAATTTACTTAAAATGCTTTTTGAAAATTGGTTATTACAAACGTTTGGGATTCTTCAAATAGCTCGAAAACGCCCATAACCGCCTGTTTTTGAGATAATTTAAATCTCCCTGATGGTGATATGCTTCCCGCTCAAAAGAAATGTGCAGATAGGCGAGATAATGATTTTTGTGCTGGACCAGGCGGACTAAATATTCGGCAAAATACCAAATATAAAAGACAATCAAACCCAGTTCCAGCTGTTGTCTCAAATGGATTTGCTCGTGGTTGATTAGGAAGCGGCTGCAAGGTTTTTTCTTTACCAAAATGAATGGGAAAAGGGCCATGCCCTCCACGCGGAGGAACGAGACACTCACTAAGATCCCTTTAAATTTCATGGCGGCGTGCTGCTGATCAAAACCAATTTAAAACAAAAATGTTGGATTGCGAATGGTCAACATTCTGCAATCCAACATCTATAATGTTACTAAAGAACTTATTCGGTAAACCTGCTGATATCCAGCACTTCAAATTCCATCAACCCCGCAGGAACCTTAATTTCAGTCGTGTCACCCACTTTTTTCCCCAAAAGTCCCTTTCCAATCGGCGAACCAACCGAAATTTTGCCTGTTTTAAGGTCCGCTTCTTCCTCTGAAACCAAAGTATATGTCACTTCCATTCCATTTTTACGGTTTTTAATCTTCACTTTCGAAAGCACTGCAACTTGCGAAGTATCAATCGAAGACTCGTCGATAACGCGTGCATTTGACATGATCTCTTCCAGTTTGGCGATTTTCATTTCATGCATTCCCTGTGCATCTTTCGCAGCATCATATTCTGCATTTTCACTCAAATCACCCTTATCCCGCGCCTCTGCAATCTGCTTTGCAATCTCCGTGCGGCCTTTTGTTTTCATATCATTCAGCTCATTCTTCAGCTTGTTTAATCCTTCTTCCGTATAGTATGAAATTTTAGCCATGACCTTAAATTGGTTTACAAGTCTTTATGTTTTTTGAAATTTGAATAAAAAAAAAGAACGGCTCTAAGACCGCTCTACAAGAGTAACAACACTCGTAGTAGAAGGTTAGAAGACCTTTTCTTTTCGGCTCGTATATGATATTGTCTGCATCATAATTTTCTGTTAAGAACGACAAAAATAACAATATTTGTAAATGGTATCACCATTTTTTATCCAAAAGCGGTAACAATCTATGTCAACACCATTGCGAATAATTTTCATGGGAACGCCTGAATTTGCGGTCCCAAGTTTACAAAGTCTGGTCGAAAGCAATTCTAATGTTGTGGCTGTCATAACTGTTCCCGACAAGCCTGCGGGTCGCGGACAAAAGCAAACTGCCTCGCCCGTAAAACTATACGCACAAGCGCAGGGCATCCCTGTTTTACAGCCCGAGAAGCTGAAAAATCCGGAATTTCTGGAAGAATTACGGTCCTATCAGGCCGATCTCCAAGTCGTCGTTGCATTCCGAATGTTGCCCGAAGTGGTGTGGAGCATGCCGTCAAAAGGAACATTCAATTTGCATAGTTCGCTGCTGCCGCAATATCGCGGAGCGGCGCCTATCAACTGGGCCATCATCAATGGAGAGACAGAAACCGGCGTCACGACATTTTTCATCGAAAAGGACATCGACACGGGCAAGATCATTTATCAGGAAAAAGAACAAATTCACCCCGACGACGACGCAGGAACATTATATGAACGCCTGATGGCAAAAGGAGCAAAGCTGGTTGTGCAAACGGTTCGAGCCATCGAAGCCGGCAATTATCCGCAAGAGCCACAGCAAGAGCCAGCCGAAATCCGTTCCGCACCCAAAATCTTTCGTGAAACGTGCGAAATTGACTGGCAAAAACCAGCCACGGAAATCCACAACTTCATCCGCGGACTTTCTCCCTATCCCGCCGCCTGGACGACAATCAATGGTCTTTCCTGCAAAATTTTCAAATCGAAGGTCATAGAATTTCAAGAAAGCGACCAGCCTGGACAATTCAGAACCGACGGGAAATCTTTCCTTTATTTTCAAACCGCGGAAGGCTGGCTAGCGATTGAAGTTTTGCAATTGGAAGGGAAGAAACGAATGGAAATTGGCGATTTCCTGCGGGGGAACCGACTTTGAGGTAAGTTTTAAGCATTCATTACACACTATAAATATTTAGTATGGCAGAATTACATTTTCAAAAACCCGGAATGAGGTCGTTTAATAGCGCTGGGACTAATTTTTCATTGCTTAACGATTATTAAACATCAATCAATGCAAATTTCAATCATCGTTGCCGTTTCGAAAAACGGTGTTATTGGGAAGGATAATCAGTTGCTCTGGCGGTTGCCGGATGATTTGAAGCGGTTTAAACAGCTTACTCTGGGCCATCCGATGATTATGGGAAGGAAAACTTTCGAGTCCATTGGAAAAGCTTTACCCGGACGCACTTCCATTGTTATTACACGGAAAGATGATTTCAATGCGGATGGCATTGTCGTGGCACATTCTTTGTTAGAGGCGCTGCGCATTGCGGAAGAGTCTGAAACGTCGGAGGCATTTGTAGTTGGTGGAGGGGAAATTTACGTTGAGGCACAGCCATTGGCAGACAAAATGTATATCACCGAAGTCGATACAATTATTGATGGTGATACTTTTTTTCAAGTCTTAGATCCGAGTGCATGGGAGGAGTCGGAACGGGTTGTACATGAGGCGGATGAGCGGCATAAATGGAAATTTGAATTTGTAAATTACATTAAACAAAAATTTTAATAAGTACCTTTGCTACTATACACCCTAAGTGACTATCAGTTAAATGCAAGTATTAGTAGATACCCTCAGTATAGAATTAGAGACCTCACCAACCGATAACCGCCCAGTTTTCCTTACCGGCAACTTTTGTAAATGGCTTCCTGACTTGGAAGACTACGAAATGACAATGGTTTCACCGGGAAAATACCGATTTCAATTTCCCGAAGATTCAGAGTTACCCATCCCGTTAGAATACAAATACACGCGCGGTGGCTGGAATCAGGTGGAGCTGGACAAATTAGGAAAACCTTATGGCAACAGAGTTATTCCAAAGCCAGAAGGCATTATAAAAGACATTGTTATACGTTGGCAGATGGATATTACAAAAAAAGTTAGTCTTGCGCCGATCGCTGAGGTCCTTTCGGAAACATTCGAAATTCCTCAACTGAAAAAGAAGCGGCGCGTTCACGTTTTGCTTCCGCACGATTATTACGAAAAACCCGAAGTGCGCTATCCTGTGCTTTACATGACGGACGCCCAAAACCTGTTTGGCGAAGGCTCTCCTTATGGCAACTGGGAAATCGATAAAAGTCTTGAAGAACTGGCGAAGGAAAATCACGCCGATGTGATCATTGTGGCCATCGAGCATGGCGGCGAGGACCGTATTACCGAATTTTCTCCTTATGATAATCCGCGCTTGGGCAAGGGTTTAGGTTCATTATTCCTGCGTTTTGTGGCGGAAACGCTCAAACCGCACGTCGATGCCAATTACAGAACAAAACCTGACAGGTTGAACACAGGCATGGGCGGAAGTTCGGTGGGTGGATTGCTGAGCATTTATGCTGCGCTGATGTTTCCCCACGTTTTCGGCCGGCTCATGATTTTCTCTCCGTCGCTGTGGATTTCGCAGAAGGTCTATTTTGACGCCATTCACTTTTTCGAACCTTTTGAAACGCGCATTTATTTATATGCCGGTGGAAAGGAAGGAGCAAACATGCTCCCAAACTTCGAGAAGTTCCATAAAACGCTTGCTAACCAGGGTTTTGGATACAGCCGGGTAAAAATTAAAAGCTCTATTGACCCAATCGGCGAACATACGGAGACGCAATGGAGCAAGGAATTTCCGATTGCGCTCAAGTGGTTATTTTTTGGAGAATAAGAGCACATTAATATCATAAAAAAGGGACGGAAGCGCGAAGCTTTTCGTCCCTTTTACTATTATATCAAAATTGATCTTACAAAATATATTGGCTTAAATCCCTGTTTTTCACCAATGCAGAAAGCTTCTCGGACACTAAATCAGCGGTTACTACAATGTGAGAGTCAGCGCCGATAACGTCGGGAATGTCGAACATGAAATCGTTGAGTAACAAGCTCATCACGGTTTGCAAACGTCTTGCGCCAATGTTTTCCACCTCGCTATTTACCTCAAAAGCAATCCGTGCAATTTCTCTAAGCGCGCCGTCTTCAAACTCCAACTCCACTCCTTCCGACTCCATCATGGCCACATATTGCTTGGTAAGGGCATTTTTTGGTGTTTTCAGGATTTGGTAAAAATCTGATTCGGTTAGACTATTCAATTCCACGCGAATTGGAAAACGGCCTTGCAACTCAGGAATAAGGTCCGAAGGTTTAGCGACGTGGAATGCGCCCGCTGCGACGAACAGAATGTGGTCGGTGTTAATGACGCCGTGTTTTGTATTCACTGCACTTCCTTCCACAATTGGAAGCAAATCACGCTGCACACCTTCGCGGCTCACGTCCGGACCGCCGCCTCCGCCTGAGCGGCTGGAAGCCACTTTATCGATTTCATCAATAAAAATAATCCCCAAATTTTCAGCCTTTTTGATCGCCTCCAACTTCACCTCATCCATATCGATCAGTTTGGAAGCTTCTTCATCCAAAAGGATTTTCCGCGCTTCTTCCACTGTCACCTTGCGTTTTTTACCTCGGCGAGGCATCATATTGCCGATCATTTCCTGAATGTTCATCATGGAAACGTCGTCCATAGCGCCGCCGATCATGCCCACATTCGGCGCCTGGTTTTGCTGCACTTCAATGTCAATCTTGCGGCTGTCAAGCTCGCCGTTTCTGATTTTTTCACGAAAACGCTCTCTTGTGCGCTGATTTAATTCTGCGTCATCTTCGGGCATCACTTCGGATGTGTTGTTATCAGCCTTGATCTTGACAGCACTCGAACCATGAACCGGCGGGATCAATGCATCCAGAATAATGTCTTCAACAGCCTGCTCAGCTTTCTGCTTCACTTCCTCTTTTTTCTGCGTCCGCACCATGCCAACAGCTTGTTCAACAAGGTCGCGGACCATGCTTTCCACATCGCGGCCAACATAACCGACTTCGGTAAACTTCGAGGCTTCCACTTTTACAAATGGCGCATCGGCAATTTTGGCCAGTCGGCGCGCAATTTCCGTTTTCCCGACGCCCGTCGCGCCGATCATTAGTATGTTGTTTGGAATAATTTCGCGTTGGATGTCCTCAGGACTATTCATTCGCCTCCACCGATTTCTCAATGCAATGGCAACATTGCGTTTTGCGTCATTTTGTCCGATGATGTATTGGTCAAGCTCGAAAACGATCTGACGTGGGGTAAGGCGATTTAAGTGTTCAGTCATTGTGATTATATATCGATGGGTAACTTAAAGTTGATTTTTGTATGCTGGGCACTCAACATAAGGCCATAGGAGCCTAAAATGGACTCATTGGCGTTATTGAGGCACTTCCAGCATAAAATATCGTCAAAAAGAATTGTGCCGGTACAAAATGTCATGCTTTGCTGCTCAGGAAAACTTTTGAAGCTTTACATTTTGTTTCTCAGCCTTGCATTACTTTTGTTCTCCAAGTTTCTCTAAAAAAGAATTGTCCTAACATGAAAAAAATCTTCCAAGTCCTCTCCCTCTTAATCGTCACCTCATCGCTTGCCTTTGCCCAATCAACAGTTGAAAATAATCCGGTAGACTTCGTAAACCCGCTTATGGGAACGCAATCGAAATTTAGTCTTTCGTCGGGCAACACTTATCCTGCCATTGCATTGCCCTGGGCTATGAATTTCTGGATGCCGCAAACTGGCAAAATGGGTGACGGCTGGGCTTATATGTATGATGCTGAAAAAATCCGCGGCTTCAAACAAACGCACCAGCCAAGTCCCTGGATCAATGATTATGGTCAATTTTCTATCCTGCCCATCACCGGAAAGCTGAAAATTGATGAAGAAAGCCGTGCGAGCTGGTTTTCGCACAAAGCAGAAGTTGCAAAGCCACATTATTACAAAGTTTATTTGGCTGATTATGATGTGACTACGGAAATCGCACCAACGGAAAGAGCCGCCCAATTCCGCTTTACATATCCGCAAGCCGACAGTTCTTTCGTGCTCATTGATGCTTTTGACAAAGGATCTTACATTAAAATAATTCCTGGTGAGCGCAAAATCATTGGTTACACAACCAAGAACAGCGGCGGCGTTCCTTCCAATTTCAAGAATTATTTTGTCATCGTTTTTGATAAAGCATTCACATTCTCTTCCGCTTTTCATGGCAAAACATTGGCCAAAGACACTTTGGAATTGAAAGCCGGCCACGTGGGTGCGGTTGTTGGTTTCAAAACAAAAAAAGGCGAACAGGTCGGCTTGAAAGTTGCTTCTTCATTCATCAGCGCCGAACAAGCGGAATTGAACTTGCAGCGCGAAGTCGCGAACGACAATTTTGAAGCAACCAAAGAAAAAGGCCGCAAAGCCTGGAACGCTGAGTTGTCGCGCATACAAGTGGAGGGCGACAACATTGATCAAATCCGCACATTTTATTCCTGCCTTTATCGCGTGCTCTTGTTCCCGAGGAAGTTTTATGAGTTTGATAAAACTAATAAGATCGTGCATTACAGTCCATACAGCGGCGAGGTGAAACCCGGTTATATGTTTACCGACAATGGCTTCTGGGACACATTCCGTGCTGTTTTCCCATTCTTTACATTAATGTATCCGACGCTCAACGCGCACATTATGGAAGGCTTGGCCAATGCTTATGACGAAAGCGGTTATCTGCCCGAATGGGCCAGCCCGGGCCACCGCGACTGCATGATCGGCTCCAATTCTGCGTCGTTGATCGCAGATTCTTATGTCAAAGGAATTCGAGGTTATGACATTAACAAGCTGTATGAGGCTGTGATCAAAAACACCGAGAATGCCGGACCAGTGAGTTCTGTGGGCCGTTTTGGTCATGAATATTACAATGAGCTTGGTTTTGTGCCTTATGATGTAAAAGTGAATGAGAATGCAGCGCGGACGCTGGAATATGCCTATGCCGATTTCTGCATTTCACAATTGGGAACAGCATTGAAAAAACCCCAGAAAGAGGTTGATCTTTATCTAAAAAGAAGTCAGAATTACCGCAATGTGTTTGACCCGGAAACGAAATGGATGCGTGGAAAAAACAAAGATGGCCAGTTTCAGAAACCATTCAATCCATTCAAATGGGGCGATGCATTTACGGAAGGAAACAGCATTCACTACACATGGTCTGTTTTTCAGGATGTGAAGGGATTAATTGGCTTAATGGGCGGCAGAGAAGCATTTGTTCAGAAACTGGACACGGTTTTTACATTGCCTCCAATATTTGACGACAGTTATTATGGTTTTCCAATTCACGAAATCCGCGAAATGCAGATCATGAATATGGGCAATTATGCGCACGGAAATCAGCCGATCCAGCACATGATTTATCTATACAATTATGCCGGAACACCGCATAAAGCGCACTATTGGCTACGTCAGGTGATGAACAAACTTTATCAGGCTGCGCCGGACGGTTATTGCGGTGATGAAGACAATGGTCAGACTTCGGCCTGGTATGTTTTCTCTTCGCTTGGTTTCTATCCTGTAACACCCGGCACGACGCAATATGTGATCGGTTCGCCGCTTTTCAAGAAGGCGACATTGACCATGGAAGACGGCAAGAAATTCACCGTTCAGGCTCCGGCTTCGAATGATGCCAATATGTACATTCAGGGCGCTTCATTGAATGGAAAAGCTTATGGCAAAACATTCCTGGAACATGCTGACATTCAAAAAGGCGGAACCGTGCAATTTAACATGGGCAGCCAGCCTTCAAAAAGCTGGGGAACCGCTCCCGAAGCAGCGCCATTTTCACTGACAAAATAAGCATCTGCCAAGGACCCCATTGGTCTTTCTACATTAACATTTACATTATTCCACTTTTTGGGTTAAGCGGCCTGGGAAGTGGAATAATTATTTGATAGCGGTTATAATCTAAAATTCAATGGCAAAAAGCACGCGGCAAAAGCCTTTCAACTAACTTATAAAGCAATGCAATACAGAACACTAGGAAACTCCGAGCTGGAAGTTTCAGTAATTACCTTCGGCGCCTGGGCGGCGGGCGGATGGATGTGGGGCGGAACGGAACGCAGTGAAGCCGTGAAGGCAATCCAGGCTTCATATAATGTAGGCGTAACGTCAATCGACACGGCTCCGGTTTACGGCCAGGGACTGAGTGAAGAGATTGTTGGAGAAGCGATTAAGGACTTACCAAGAGACAAAGTCCAGATTCTGACCAAATATGGGATGCGCTGGGATCTCACAAAAGGCGATTTGGCAATGCATAGCAAAAACAATGCTGGCGAAGCCATCGACATTTATAAATATGCCGCAAAAGACAGCGTCATAAAAGAATGTGAAGACAGTCTCAGGCGCCTCGGAACAGATTACATTGACCTTTATCAAATCCATTGGCATGATAAAACGACGCCTATCGAAGAGACAATGGAAGCTGTTTCAGAGCTGATTAAGCAAGGAAAAGTGCGTTATGCCGGCGTTTGCAATTATGATGCGGATTTGATGCGAGAAGCGGCCAAATACATTGATCTTGTGTCTGACCAGGTGCCTTACAGCATGGTGAAACGCAACAT
This sequence comes from Dyadobacter sp. CY326, assembly GCF_021390515.1. Taxonomy (GTDB): domain Bacteria; phylum Bacteroidota; class Bacteroidia; order Cytophagales; family Spirosomataceae; genus Dyadobacter. The sequence continues at coordinate 351,464 of NZ_JAJUXI010000004.1, read as the reverse complement.
TGAGCAGGAACTGGTGCCTTATTGCATTGAAAACAACAAGTCAATTGTTGCATACAGTCCGTTGGAACGTGGATTGTTGACGGGCAAAATGAAGCCAGGGCACCAGTTTGCGCCAGACGATCACCGCGCTTCGATATCTTTTTACAAAGATGAGAATCTAAGTCGTGTCAGTGAATTTCTGGACAACATTAAGCCCATCGCGGATGCAAAAGATGCGACCATCGGGCAGCTTGTTCTGAGATGGACCGTGGAGCAACCGGGAATCACAATTGCACTCGTTGGCGCCCGTGACGCTGATCAAGCACTTCAAAACGCTGCTGCCATGGATATTTCGCTGACTTCGGAAGAAATCGAAACGATAACAGGGCATTTAAATAAACTAGAATTGGTCAATTAAGGGAGCAAGTCGCTCCCTTTCTTTTGTTACCTTTGATTGGTTATTATCACCTAAAATCTAGCCTTTATTCCCCATTAATCTATGAACAAAAACATTCCTTTGCTTAAAAAATACCTTCCGCTCGCACTGGGAGGTCTGATGCTGACGGCCTCTATTGGATTAATGAGTAACAGCGGTTTTGAAGCCGAAAAACTTTCAGAAGCAAATCTCAAAGTCGACACCGTTGCCACTGGTTTAACCATGCCCTGGGCGTCTGCATTGCTTCCTAATGGCGATTTGCTCGTCACAGAACGCGGTGGAAAACTTCGTCTGGTGAAAGGCGGAAAATTGGATGCTCAGGAAATTTCCGGCATTCCCGAAGTTTATTACAAAGGCCAGGGCGGTTTGCTGGACATTGCGCTCCACCCCGATTATAAAACAAATGGCTGGATTTACATCAGTTATTCGTCGCCCAAAGCTGCTGGCGAGGAAGGTGACGACGGCGGTGCAAACACCGCATTGATTCGTGCCAAACTGAAAGACCATGCATTGACCGACATTCAGCAGATTTTCAAAGCAATCCCGAATGTAAAGGCGAATGTTCACTTTGGTGGACGAATTGTTTTTGACAAAAAAGGCTATGTTTTTCTGTCACTGGGAGAGCGCGGACAGAAACAAAATTCACAGGATCTGGCAAGAGATCAGGGCAAAGTGGTGAGGCTGCATGAAGATGGAAAAATCCCTACGGATAATCCATTTGTAAAAACAGAAGGCGCAAGGCCGGAGATCTGGACATATGGCCACCGCAATCCGCAAGGCATGATCATCCACCCCACGACTGGCGTAATCTGGGAACACGAGCACGGTCCACAAGGCGGTGATGAGCTTAATATCATTGAAAAAGGCAAAAATTATGGCTGGCCTTTAATCACTTACGGAATTGATTATGACAACAGCATTATCTCCAAAGACACTGCACGCGCCGGTTTGGAACAGCCGGTTACATATTGGAGACCATCCATCGCACCTTGCGGCATGACATTTCTGGCTGGCGATCAATACAAAGATTGGAAAGGCGATCTGCTTGTTGGATCATTGAAATTCATGTACTTGCAGCATTTGGTCGTGAAAGATAATAAGGTCGTTAGCCGCGAAATAATCTTTGATAAAATCGGCCGTGTGCGGGATGTGCGTCAAGGCTCGGATGGGAACATTTATGTTGTTTTGGAAAATTCTGGAAAAGTAGTCCGCATCAGCCCGAAATCGTAATCTTGCACGTGTTGGCGCGACCGTTGGCGCGAATGTCCACATTCGTGAATTGTTGGCGCGAATGTCCACATTCGTGCCGACTATTTTAAGGCCTCTGGCCGATGATGCACAATTGTTTGAAAAGTTGCTGCTTCCTCGGCCGGAGGCCTTAAAATAAGGAGCACGAATGTGGACATTCGCGCTAGCCGCGCTAGCCGGGTTGCATTTAAAATGACATTTTATGAAAAATATAATTGCAATAATATCCGTAGCAATATTCTGTTCTGCGATTTTTCCGCAGGATGACGAGCTTGCAAAAAGCATTGAGCGGGGCAAAATGATTTATTCTGAAAACTGCATAACCTGCCATATGGGCACTGGTGAGGGCGTTACAGGCACTTTTCCGCCTTTGGCAAAATCGGATTACCTTATGAAAACGCCCGAGAATGCGATTAAGGCAATCAAATATGGCTTGATGGGAAAAATCAAAGTGAACGGAGTGGATTACGACAACATGATGCCCAATCCCGGCTTAGGCAATGATGAAATTGCCGATGTTACCAACTACATAATGAACAACTGGGGCAATTCTTCCGAGAAGAAAATGGTTACCGAGAAAATGGTTGACGATATTAAAGAGAAGAAATAAAGCTCATAAGCCAAATTTCAAAGCAGGACTGCATTCGTGCATTCCTGCTTTTTTTGTTGGCAGTTGATGATCCGTTTTACCAAATCTTAAACCGCATGCGCCAGCATTAGTCGCGCTCCCTTGTTAAAGCGCTTGCTCAGCTTCTTATATTCGGCATGTACTTTTGCATCAGCATCAAACTCCTGCCCTACTTTTGTGAAGGCTTTCATTTCTGAGTAATCCTTGAAAATCCCCAGCGCTTTCAAAGCCATCATTGCCGCACCAACCGCTCCGGTTTCAACAGTTTCATTCAATTTTACTTCTTTGCCGAAAATATCTGAAAGCATTTGCACCCAAATCGGGCTGCGCGCGAAACCGCCATTTGCGTAAATCGTGGTAGTTTTCTGCATTTCCATCAGGATTTCGCCAATGCTGAACAGATTCAAGAGAATGCCCTCCATCACAGCCCGAGCGAAGTTGGCTCGCTTATGCTGAATGTCCAACCCTGAAAATCCGCCCCGAACGGTTGAACTCCAAAGTGGAGCACGCTCGCCAAGCAAATACGGATAAAAAAGCAGTCCATTCGCACCAGGGTTCACTTTGGAAGCCTCTTCAAAAACAGCATCATACTCCTCATTGGCAAAAAATGTATTCATCAACCATTCAAAAATTACAGCGCCATTATTGGAAGGGCCGCCAATAACGTAAGTTTCCTGATCCAGCACATAGCAGAAAGTCTGCATCATCGGATCGGAATAAGGCTTGTTGAAACTGATTCGCACTGCGGCGCTCGTGCCGATGGTGACGGCCATAGATCCGGTGTGAATGGCACCGCTTCCGAGGTTGGCGAGACAACCGTCGCTGGCGCCCATAATCAACTTCGTCCCCGCTGGCAACCCGATCGCATTTCCGTCAGGCAGACTTTCAATATGATAAGGCGAAACCGCTTCGGACAGCTTTTCGGGTTTCAACCCAAGCTTTTTAAGCGTATATGCGTCCCATTTCAGTTCCCTGATGTTGAACATTCCCGTTGCCGAAGCAATGGAATAGTCTACCACAAACTTCCCGGTAAGCCGATAAATGATGTATTCTTTGATTCCGACAAAACGGAAGGTCTTTTTATAAATTTCGGGCTCATTTTTCCGGAGCCAAAGCAATTTGCAAACCGGCGTCATGGCGTGCACCGGCGTGCCGTTGTTATAGTAAATTTTCTTCCCTACAATCGATGTTCGCAGTTTTAACGCAATGTCAGAGCTGCGGTTATCGGCCCAAATGATCAGTTGCGTAAGCTGTTTTCCATTTTTATCCAATGCCAGCACGCCATGCATGGCCGCGCTGAAACTTATGCCGAGCAATTCGCCCTTATCCTTACAAAAATCGGTGACGGTCTTTAACGTTTTACAAGCTGCTTCATAAATCTCCTCCGGATTTTGCTCACTCCAATCAGGTTTTGGATGGTGCATCTCATAACTTTCATTGTGCGAACTCAGGATGGCGCCTGAAATTGAATCAAAAGCAACAGATTTAACATTTGTCGTACCAATATCACAACCAATAATGTAGGGCATTTCTATTTGTTTTAATAGCAGCAACTGCGAAGGCTCGAATCGGCAGCGTTCAATTTTGACTAAAACAAATGTATGGATTCAATAGAAGAAATGCCTACAACGCTCTCACCATTCTTTCTGTTTTTGTTGAAACTCTGAAAGACTGGACAAACTTTTCAGTCCCATCCGTGAGCTCGAATGTGTACATGCCATCTTTCATGGTTGAAAGGTCAAAATACTTGTGATACTTCTTGTAAACCAATGTCTTTTCGGCAAAAATGATGTATTGCTCTTCATCGATGATGCGAACCGTGACACGGTCTGTCTTTGGATTCTTGTATTTGATCTCGAATTGCATAGGCTTAACCTGCATAACATAAAAGTCAGCAAAGTAGACTTCGTGCGTGTTGTTTGTTGATTGTGCGATCGCCGGCGTGGTTGCTGACAAAGATGCAAAGGCAATCAAGGCGGAAATAATGGTGGGTGTGACTTTCATTTGAATTTTAGTTTCTAAAAATTGTACAATGTTGATGAAGGACGTTCTTTTGACAAAATGATTTGCTGACGTTCCAGTTTAAATATAAACCCTATCAGAATCCAAGTCAAGTGCCAATGAACCAGCTATTTAAACTTATTTAAATAACAATTGTAAATCTTAGAATGGCTATATGATTATCGCCAGCACCATGCACATTGTTTGTATAATGCAATTTTTAGAAAAGAGGCGTCAAAAAAATCGAATTGTTGCCCGAATCTTGGCATGTATTTGTTATTTTCGCGGAGTTAAAAGCTTTCGAATTCAATTACCGATCATGTCAGATACAACACATCACGAATCCGGCTCGCTTTCAAGCGGCGTTTATATTGCAGCATTCATTATTCTTTTTCTGCTGCTGGCTGTGCTTGCAGACCTTTTTACTTTCATTTTGGGAACGATCGGATTGATAGTAACCTTCGCAGCATTTTACAAAGACAACAGCCACCACGACGAGCATCATTGACCATCGGGCAGACTTTGACATTTCAGTAAAGATCTTAACGTACGGCCAGTTCAGGAATGGATTGTAATATTTTCCATTCCAATTGGCCGTTTGTTTTATCCACCGACCACGATTCTTCAAAGACTGATTTATCCTCTAAATCACGATAATCGGCGGTTAAGACATTGCCTTTCAGCAACAACCGGACAAAACCATTGTATCCGAGGCGGTGGTTTTTGATCGTTTTGCGGACACGGCGGTCATAATAAGCAACCTTTCCAACATCCTCATTCGCAGGCATTTCAATCTCCACAGGCAAGCCGCCGTGACCAATGCAACGCCCATATGCTTGCGGCCCCTTGCCGTTTGTTCCATAATTATACACAACCATCCGGTGATCATGACCCCAAAGCCACACGATCGGGCGATCTGCACTGCCCAAAATCTCTCGAATTTGTTCGCCCGGCTTTGCATAATCCTCTCGAAAAGCAGAAATATAAGGGTGATGGCTCAAAAACAGCAATCCACGCTTATCCTCCGGATTGCCTAGTTGAACCACATCTCGAAGCCATTCGACTTGTTCTTTCTTCAAATGACAATCAGGCGGCGAAAGGATTTCGACGAAAGGCCTTCCCACAGAAGTGTAACCCGTGTCAATGCCGATGATGCGCCAATGTTCGTTTTCCAAACAGAAAAAACCAGCTTGCTGTGACTTTTTGACGCCGCCTTCCTGAATGTACATGGCAGGCAGCAAATGTTGGAAAAAAGCATTTCCATTGGAATACATTTCATGATTTCCAGAAAGCGCCAGGCTTCCCGAAGCACCAAAATACCAGGAAGCGTGCGGGGCCGTGAAATTCACTTCCACTTCTTTGGGAGCTCCCACGAAGTAAATGTCGCCCATATGAATACTGTAATCTGGTGCGTAACGCGCAACCAAATGCGCAACTGTGTCTGATTCCGTCGTGTCGCTCGCCCAGTCAGAAAGCAAGGCAATGCTGATTTCATCGCGCGATGGAATGGATGAAGTAAGCTTGTAGACGCCGCTATCCCCATTTCTTGGATAAGCCTGGTAAGGATGCCGCGGACCAAAGCGACTTTTGAGATAATGCCAGGCAAAGCCGAGCAGATTTGTCTTGAAAAAACCGGAAATTACATTGGTAACACTTGAAGTTGCTTTTACGTGTTTTTCATAAAGTTCCAGCTGGGTTTTAGCGTGGTTTTCTGCTTCTGTGTGGCCAAGGTCGAGATATTTTTTGGTTCTGTCTTCTGGTGATTCGGGCATATTAGGGTCTGCGGATGAAACGGAGTTTACCGGTAAATAAAATGATTAGTTGAGTAACGCCAATGGTTTTGGTGTAAAAATCCTCGCCAGCCGCGTGTGTGAATTACCGTTTATGAAGAATGAGGCTGAATATTGCCCAGGAATATTGACAATCGATCGGGTTCGAACTAACTTGGAACAAATAAATTAACCACCGTAAACACAAAATCCTATGAAAAAAATTACACTGACCTGCATGTTATTTTTCGCGGTAAGCGCTGCATTTGCGCAAACGATGATTGCCAAGCAAGTTGCCGATTGGGAAAGAGCCAAAGCCTATACGAAGGAATATCTGGACGCCATGCCTGAGGAAGGTTATGCGCTTAAACCAACACCCGAAATCCGTTCGTTTGCAGGCCAAATGGATCATATAGCAGATGTAAACTTCGCATTCATTGCCGGCGCATCAGGCAAGAAAAGTCCTTTCGAAGGATCGGCTGAGAAAATGACTGATCAATCCAAAGCGGCTGTTTCCAAAGTGGTTATGGACAGTTATGATTTTGCGATTGCAACCATAAAATCCATGTCAGAAGCAGATTTGGCGAAAGATGTAAAAGTTTTCGGGATGGATATGAAGGCAGGATCAGCGCTTGAAAAAGCATTCGAACACCAGACGCACCACCGTGGACAATCCACCGTCTACATTCGTTTAAAAGGCGCGACGCCTCCCAACGAAAAATTGTTTTAACCACAAAAAAGGGACCATGAGGTCCCTTTTTTTAAGCTTTTGCCTTTGATCGGATGTTGTACAAGTTGAGCGCAACAAAACTGTATAATTTTAGCGCCGCTGGCGGGATCACAAAGTCGCGGATCACTTCCTTTTTCCTCTCTGGCGAAGGATCTGCCATTGAGAGATATTTCAATGCATATTTAAGTCTAGGCCAATAAGTGTTGCCATATTCCCTCGAAAAAAGCAGTTTGTAATAATAAGTCGCGATGTTTTTCTTCAACTTATCATCGTATTTGTAATTAAGCTCTTTATTGATGTTGGAATAAAGCTGGATTCGGTTGAAAAGAAAATCAGCCCCATAATGGTTGTCCGCAAAGCTTGCTCCTCCCCTGTTTTTCCTGTAAACAGACATCACTTCGTCAATGTAACCAATTGGTCCGCGTGTGGCAAACATGATGTTGCGTGGAATATCGCCGCTTGTTGACAAGTTAGTCCATTCAGGATCAGGATTTTTAGCAAAATCCTCACGACGAAACATCAAACTGGAAGTGGCAATAAAACAAAGCTCATCTTCTCCAACAAGATCCTCAACGGTTACTTCCGGCTTCGAAAGTGTATTGACCAGATAAGGCGGCGCCGCATTGTCATCAAAAATGACTTTTGCATTGTGATAGGACGCGGAATAATGCGGATTTGCGTCTAGCATTTCAACCTGTTTTTGCAGCTTATGCGGTGAAATCAAATAATCATCGCCATCAAATTGCGCAATATATTCGCCCTTTGCTGCTGCAAATGTGGACAGTGCATTGAATTTGCCGTTCAGCCCCATATTTTTTGAATGCAGCAAAAGCCTGATCTTGTCAGGAAATCGCTGCTGGTAATCTTTCAAAATGGCTGCCGTGTTATCTTTCGAGCAGTCATCGCCCACAACTATTTCAAAAGGAAATGTAGTCTGCTGCATTAAAATCGAGTCCAGCATTTGTGCTACAAACTTTTCGTGGTTGTAAGTGACAACACACACACTCACTTTTATCATATTTACTAGTCAATATTAAAGCGCTTTGCGCAGCAAATTTAAATGTTTTATTCCCATTTACCCGAATTGAGGCGCTTACCCCTCCATACAGCGCGAAAACGCGTGTTTGAGGGAATTAACTCTCATCACGTTGAAATAAATCCCTGCAAAGATCATTAATTTGATATAGTTACTTTACGAAATTCACAAAACAATAACAAGAGCAATGCCTTCAATCACAACCGACATTAAAAAGCCTCTTTTCAGATCACCAGCCATATTTACACGATTTGCAGGACTTATCGCAGCGGAAAGCACGCGGCATGGGGGTGTCAGTGAAGGTCCATATAAATCGCTAAACTTGGGAGGCTCAACGCAGGATGCACCTGAAAATGTCCTTGAAAACAACAAACGCTTCTTTAACGCATTGCATGTTCCGTTTGAAACAGTGGCGAAGTCGCATCAGATGCATGACGATAAAATTTTGAATGTTGTGGAAGCGGGAAGATATGAAGGTTATGATGCGTTAGTGACCAATTTGCCTAACATTCAACTCGCCGTAACCATTGCGGACTGCACACCGATCCTCATTTACGATCCTGTAACAAGAAGCGTTGCCGCCATTCATGCGGGCTGGCGCGGCACGGTAAAACGCATTGTTTCAAAGACTGTCTTTATGCTCCAATCAACATTCGGGGCCAATCCCCAGGAATGTCTGGCTTACGTCGGAACTTGTATTGATGAATGTTCTTTTGAAGTAGGCGAGGACGTTTCAGATCATTTTGAAGGCAATTACAAGCGATTTGATCCTGAAAAAGGAAAGTTTTTAGTCGATTTAAAACGATCTAACCGCGACCAGTTGATCGAATCGGGATTTTTGGAAAGCAACATTGAAATTTCCCCCTACTCCACCGTATTGAATAACGACGATTATTTTTCTTATCGTTTTGAGAAGGGGATCACAGGCAGGCTGCTGGCGACAATTGGCTTGGTAGATTAATGCGCTTAAAAAAAAATCAGCACCCGAAGGATGCTGATTTTTTTGGATTGCTATCTCGTTATTCCGCAGACTGAGTCTCAGGCGCAGCCGGAGCTGGCGTAGTTTCCGGACGGGCATTGGCACGAGGCGCAGCTGATTTGCCGGCAGCAACGGTTTTAGCCACAACGGGCTTCGTAGGAGCCGCAACCGTAGTTTTTGAAGACGCGTCAGCAACTAGTGCAGCTATTTTTGCAGCTTTTTCTTTTTTGCTTTCCTTCTTGCCTTTATCATTGCCCTTTAATTTTTTCGCCTCATTCTTAGCTTCCTTCTCTTTCTTTTTGATTGTTTCCTTTTCAAACTTCGCTACTTTTTTGGCCAGTTTAGCAGCAGCTCTCTCAATGGATTTTTTTATCTTTTTGGAACCCGCAGAAACAGCGGCGATTTTGTCAGAAAGCGTTTCTGCAATCTCGGTTGATAATTTTTTAGTGGCAGATTTCATAATCTAGTTTTAAGATACAATAAACACATGCACCCGGATCCGGCTGCAAACAGGCTGCGAAGAGGAGAAACGCACACCTGTTAATAACCTGCAATTAAGTTTTATAAATTTATAATCACCAAATATTCCATGTTATATTTATGTTATTTTTTTCCTTACAAATTCCCAGAATACGATCCCAGCGGACACAGACACATTAAATGAATGTTTGGTGCCAAACTGCGGGATTTCGAGACAGCCGTCTGACGCCGCAATTACATCATCTGCAACGCCTTCCACTTCATTTCCAAAGACAAACGCATATGGCTTTTCCGGTTCGGGAGTGAAATTTTGCAGTAAGACGCTGCCCTCCGCCTGCTCCACGCACAGCACCTTGTAACCATCCGCCTTCAACTGCTTCACAGCTTCCAACGTTTCTGGATATTTCTCCCAATCAACTGACAACTCGGCTCCAATGGCACTGCGTGTAATTTCACGATGGGGCGGGCTTTGGGTGTAGCCGCATAAAATAATCTTCTCCGCCCGGAATGCATCTGCTGTTCTGAAAAACGATCCTACATTGGCCAGACTGCGAATGTTGTCCAACACAATGACAAAAGGAAATTTATCCGATTCCTTAAATTCCTCAACCGACAGCCGGTTCATTTCCTCAATATGCAGTTTCCGCATGAGTTATCAACTATTATTTGATCCACAAACCTACGCCAAAGATGACCATTACTGCACAAAACCTCACAAAAAAACCCTGCACTTGACGGTGCAGGGTTTACAATGGCGTATCAATTTTATTTAATCTTCGTGATCAGTTCTACGATATTTTTAACTCCCAGTTTCTCAAATATCCGTGCTTTGTAAGTACTAACGGTCGAGAGTTGCAGGTTAAGTTTTTCTGCGATTTTGGCAGTTCCTAATCCTTCTTTCAAAAGATTCATCACATCCGTTTCTCTTGGGGAAAGGCTTACAACCGGGTCCGGGAGAAACTCTCTTGGATTAATGAGCCTGTTGATATTCATTTGCTGCATATCTTCGCTCATATATTTTTTGTTATTCAAAACGCTCATTACGGCCGTTTTGAACTCTTCTTCCGGCGCATCTTTGGACAAGTAACCGTCCGCACCCGCCTGAAGATACATTAAGCCGTATTGCTGCTCATCATAACTAGAGAACATCAATATCCTGATTCCAGGAGATTTATGACGAATGGTCTCAACCATCTTCGTCGTGTTTCCACCTGGTATATTTATATCCAGAATCAGCAGGTCATATTTTTTGACTTCTAATTCCTGAAGTATCTTGTCAAAATCGTCAACATCGGAAATAGTAGATTCCGGAATGAGTGATTTGAGGAGGTGTTTGGTGCCAATTCTTACCACGGCGTGGTCTTCGGCAATCAGTATGTGTTTCATGTATGGGTTTAAGTCCAATTTAGATACGAAAAATGCAGGTGCCGTTGCAAATAGGCGTTATTTTACAAAAATAGCAATCGGCATTGTATTAAACATAAAAATTATAAAATTAGTATAGGATAATTAAAGAAGTAAAAGAATTAAGTGTCTAAAACCTGGGTCTCTGGACACACACTGCCTATTAGTGGCTCAAAATTAACTATTTAGCGCACATTATCGCACACTTTCCAAATCTTAAACAGAAACAGGCAGGGCTTGTTGTCCAAATTTGCTCTGGCCAAGTGCCCGAAATTAAGACTTTTGATTTCGAGCCGCATCTCTATTTTGAGCCGGCCCACGCACTAACGCAGACAAATGAACGCCTGCATTCATTTTATCTTTTTCGAGAGAATCGGACAAAACCTGTTGCCGTTTTTCATTGCAGCAAGCAAGCAAACGATGTCTGGATTTCGCCGCCCAATGCACCATTCGGCGGAATTCAATGCGCGGATGATTGCTCCGCAGATGAACTCGCGTTTTTTCTGCATTTCATCAAAAGCACAATTTTCAAGCAAGGGGCTAACAAACTGATTATTAAATCTGCGCCAACTTGTTACGAACCTAAGTTAGCCGATTTGTTAACACAATGTTATGTTAATACTAACTTTCTTGCCATTCGGGCCTGTACAAATACTTTTATTCCAGTGTCGTTTGCCGATTTTAGAGACCGCATTGTACCAGCCGAGCAACGAAGGCTGAGAAAAGCGAGGCGATGCGGCCTGACAGCTGGTTTGGCAAATAAGCTTCCTTCGGCACTTATTTACCGCTTTCTTACTGAATGTCGTGCGCAGCAAGGATATTGCATTTCGCTTACCTTGAATCAGGTTGAGACATTAAGATCACAATTTCCTGAAAACTTCTCTGTTTTTGTCGTCCGCGATGCGCTTAAAATCATTGCATTGACATTGACCGTTCGGGTCAACAAGCGCGTCCTGTATAATTTCCTCTGCTCCTATTTGCCGGAATATCGCGCACACAGTCCGACTGTGATCCTTCTTGAAACAGTTTACAATTATTGCCGGCAGGAAAAAATCGAAATCCTGGATCTCGGCATTTCGGTTGATGATCAAGGAAATTTCAAACCATCATTGCACCGATTCAAGCGAAATGTTGGCGGTCAGGATTGCCTGAAAATCACTTATGAAATCGATTTTTGAATCAAATTTCTAGACAATTTCCGTCCCGGTAAAAAACGCTCGTGCAAGTTTCAATGCCCACGATGGGCGCCATTCCGATAAAATCCAGCCTTCTGAAACCGCGTTCTTTTAAATATTCTTTGGCCTTTTGATACCATTCCCTTTCCGAATTGTCCAGAATCAGCACGCCGTCGGAAGTCAAATAATCGACAGCGAAGTTGGCGCACTTCACACGGTTACGGCCATCGACAATGATGATGTTATAAAGCTCGCCAGATTCCTTAACGGACTCAATATAGGTGTCTCCCAACGGTTTTTCAACGACTTTCGCGTTTGCAGGAAGCTTAAGTTTTATTTGTTTGATCCAACCACCGTCGTGCTCCACAGCCGTAATGTGCTTTATACGTGCGGCGTACCAGCGTGTGGAGTTTCCAGAACCATATTCAAAAACGGTGAAATCAGGCTTCAACCGCGGTTTAAGGAACAAAATAAATGGATAAGTATACCAGGGAAGCGGGTCGCCGTTTGCGTCAACGGATTGCTTGGTGTGAAAACTTCTGAACCAGCCATATTGCTTCAAAGCGCCATCCAAAAAAAGCTGCACACTGCCGCCCAGGCCAACTCCATTCAAAAAGTCCCAGGTGTTATTTTTTATTTTTTTAATCATTACAAATCAAACAGTTGACGCTTACCGGCACAAACGTACGAATTAATGTACTTTTCTCTCAAAATTGTCACGATCCGTTCGGCAGCATTCCCGTCCCAGAAATCAGGGATTCGGCCTTTCTTGCTGTTTCCTTCCATAAGGTGTTTGGCCAGCATTAATACGGATGTCGCATTCCAATCAGGCAACAAATGGTTGGTGCCGACTTCAACTGTAACGGGCCGTTCTGTATTTTGTCTTAATGTAATGCACGGCACTTGCAGAAATGTCGTTTCCTCCTGGATTCCACCAGAATCTGTAACCACAAGCAATGCATTTTTCGTCAATTCCAAAAATTCTAGATAGCCCTGCGGTTTCAGTAATTCTAGATTTGCAATGTGCTCCAATTGCGGGGTGAGTCCATTCTGAGCAAAATTTTTCAATGTTCTTGGATGAATGGGAAAGATTACCGGCCCAAGCTCCGACAGGTTTTCAATCATTTTCACAATTTCTCTCAGCACGGCAGGATTGTCCACATTGGCAGGCCGGTGAAGTGTGAGTAAAATGTAGGGATCTTTTGCAATGCACTTATCCCGCATTTTTGAACAGCAATAAACCAGCGAATCGATCATTACATTGCCGACAAAATGCATTTTGTGCAAACCAATGTTCTCTTTCATCAGATTAAAAATCGCTGCCTGCTCCGTTACAAAAAGCTGATCAGCAATGGCATCAGTAAGAGTTCTATTGATTTCCTCGGGCATTTGCTTATCACCGCTTCTCAATCCCGCCTCCACATGAGCGATGGGAATATGCTCTTTTGCGGCAACCAATGCACAGGCCAATGTGGAGTTTACATCGCCCACAACGAGCACAAGATCAGGACTTTCAAGCATTAAAATTTTCTCAAATTCCAGCATCATGCACGCCGTCTGCTGCGCATGTGATCCATTGCTTACGCCAAGAAAATAATCCGGTTTGGGGAGATCGAGCTGCTCGAAAAAGACGCCTGACATTTCGTAATCGTGGTGTTGACCGGTGTGAACGATCTTGGATTGGATGTCGGCATAACGCGAAAAAGCGCGATGGATAGGCGCTATTTTCATAAAATTGGGACGTGCCCCAACAATATTTAAAACTTTCAAGATATAGTGTGTTAAGTAAGAATCGCAAAGTTATCAGAATCGCGCTGACAAACTAATAGAATGCGCGGGTTAGGCTATCTTGCTGTTTTTGTCTTATTTCGCTTGTTAATCAATCGCGCCTTCATGGGGATTATTGTACGTCAGGGTTTTAAGAGTTCAATCGTTTCTTACGTTGGCGTTGTCATCGGGATTTTCAACATTCTGATACTCTACAACCAGTTTTTGACGCAAGAGCAATTGGGTTTATATGCCTCCACGCTGCTGACTTTTCCCGTGATTTACATGTCATTTGCATTGCTGGGCGTGCCTTCCGTTGCCGTTCGTTTTCACAGCAGATTCGAGGATCACGAGTCGCGCAGGCAGCTTTTTACATTTATCATTATAACGCCGCTCGTTGGGCTGGCTGCTTTTGCGGCGCTTTATTTGCTTTTTAAGCCGCTTTATCTCAAATTTTACCTTGACCATTCACCCATGCTGGTTAAGTATTATTACGTTTTTATTCCGCTCACGGTCGGCATGGTTTATTTGCTCGCGCTTGAATCTTACTCGCGGATCAATTTGCGCATTGCTGTCCCGTCGCTTATTCGTGAAGTCGGATTGCGTTTGTTCAACAGCCTGGTTGTCGTCCTGTTTGGTTACAAAATCATCACATTCGACACCATGGTCAACCTCACCGTTCTTAGCTACGGGCTGGCCATTGCAGCAATGCTCATTTATTTGCATCTCCAAAAACGCCTGTACACCTCTCTTGATTTTGGTTTTGTAAAACATCCTGCATTCAAAGAAATGTATCGCTACGGACTCTGGGTTTTGCTCGGCGGCGCAAGCGCTGCATTGCTTCCGCACATTGAAAAAGTACTGCTTCCAGCCTTCAAAGGCGGATTGGGCAGCACCGCAATTTTCGACATTGCATCGCGCATTGCATTGGTAATCTCCATTCCAAGAAACAGCATTGTCATGATCAGCGCACCCATTATTTCGCAGGCATATGCCCGAAACGACATCGCACACATTGACACGATTTACAAAAAATCATCCCTTAACCTCTTCATTATCGGCTCATTCCTGTTTCTAGGGATCTGGACCAATATTGACGCCATCTTCGGCATTATTCCAAAATCAGACATTTACGCGCAGGGAAAATGGGTTGTGCTTATGGTTGGCATTTCAAGGATTGCGGACATGATGACCGGCTTAAACTCCGAAATACTCACGAACTCGCGCTTTTATCGCTACGATATTGTGTTCATGCTTTTTTTCACGATCCTGATCCTGTTTAGCAGCCAGTTTCTGATCCCGCTTTATGGCTTCAATGGCGCAGCGGCAGCCGCTCTCTTTTCAACGGTCGTTTATAACTTTGTAAAACTGTTTTTTATCAAACAAAAGCTTGGCATACAACCATTTACAGTCGGAACGCTTAAAGTGATCATTTTGGGAACGGCGGCTTTTCTGGTTGCCCGTTACATGCCATTTCCGGAAGCTAACGATCTTATAAGCACCATTATGGTCATTTTGGCGCGATCAGTGATCATTACGGTCATTTTTGGGGGTGGAATTTTACTTTGGAATGTGTCGGAAGATATCTCCGCAGGATTCAGCAGCGGCTGGAAATTAATTAAGACAAGTATTCTGAGGATCAAATAAGAGACCGTTATCTTTGAAGATTAAAGCGTTCGTTCACGTCCGTTTTTACATTTTATCAATTTCTGATGTCGTTAAAGGAAAAAATTATTGCCGGCGTGCTGAAACAGCCTTTCAGTTTATATCAACTGACCACTTACGATCCTGCAAAGCCGGTTAATATGGTGGTTGGATCAATGTATTCACTTTACAAAGGCTGGATTCACTCTGACATTGAGACGCTTAACCTTTTGATAGAGAGCGATTGGCAAAAATATTTCAACGAAAACTCCATTGATAAAATCCTGGCCGAGCACGTTTGGGAACATTTGACTGAAGAAGAAGGCAGGCTTGCATTCAAGCATTGTCACACTTATCTGAAACCGGGCGGATTTTTGCGCGTCGCAGTGCCTGATGGGTTCAATCCAAGCGAGGAATATATTGATTATGTAAAGCCCGGCGGCACAGGCAATGGAGCCGACGACCATAAACTTTTGTATAATTATCAAATCATGTCGCGCTCGCTGGAAAGCGTTGGCTTTACGGTGAAATTGCTTGAATATTTTGATGAAAACGGGCAATTTCATAAAGCGCCATGGAGCCCGGAAGACGGCATGGTCAGGCGTTCGGCAGACCATGACAGCCGCAATGCTGGCGGCAAGCTGGGTTACACTTCTTTGATCATTGATGCTTATAAAAGCTGATAAATGAGTTTGCCCGCCAATTTAGCGCCCATCGTTTTGTTTTGTTTCAATCGTCCTGCACATTTGGCGCAGACGATCGAGGCTTTGCAGCAAAATGAGCTGGCAGCTGAAAGCGACCTCATCATTTATTCGGACGGGCCGAAAAAGCAGTCTGACGAAGCGTTGATTGAAGAACTAAGAAGTTATTTGAAAAATATTCAAGGGTTTAAGACAATAAAAGTAATTAAGTCAGAAAGAAATAATGGCTTGGCAGCGTCGGTTATCAATGGTGTGACGGAGGTTTTGAAGGAATTCAAAAAAGCAATTGTGCTGGAAGATGACATGCTGAGCGCGCCTGATTTTCTGACATTCATGAATGAAGCGCTGGAAGCTTACGAGTCCCGAAACGACATTTTTTCAGTCTCCGCTTATGGCCCACCGATTTCATTGCCAGTCAATTACAAAAAGGATTTATATCTGGCGCCGCGGGCGAGCTCGTGGGGCTGGGGAACATGGCTTAACAGATGGGAAAAGGCTGATTGGGAGGTCAATGCATTTTCAGAATTAACCAAAAACAAAATAGAACGCGATAAATTTACAAGTGGCGGCGAGGATCTTTGGCCCATGCTCGTCAAGCAGCAGCGCAAAGTGATCGACTCGTGGGCAATTCGCTGGACTTACAGTCAATTTTTGAACAATGCATTTGGCGTTTATCCCGTGCATTCGAAAATCCGGAACATCGGCACCGACGGCAGCGGCACAAATTTCACTTTCAAAACCGGCTATTATGGCTCCGAAATGCTTGCTGGCAAAATTGACATTGACCCAAACATTCAGCCTGATAATGAAGTGATTGCGTCCTTCCACGATTATTACAAACTCCCGCTAACATTAAAGATTAAAAACCGGATCAAATACAGGATCTGATCCAAATCAAACATTATGTACTGGCTGCGCTATCTTCTTAAAGAACCCTTTACAGCTTTGCGGACGTCCACAAACCGTGAGTTTATGGGGTTGCTGCTCAAATATGGCAACGGCCGCAGGCATACATTGACGCAGGTTGAATTCGGCAATTTCAAGCTGACCGTGCCGGACACCATGTCGTTTCTATGGCAGCATAAAGAGATTTTTGCGGATGAATTTTACTATTTCGAATCAGTGGATCAGTATCCGGTGATTTTTGATTGCGGAGCCAATGTTGGGATGAGTGTTTTGTATTTTAAAAAGCTGTTTCCAAAAGCCCAAATCACTGCTTTCGAGGCTGAACCGCAGATTGCAGCGTTGCTTCAAAACAATCTGAAAAACAACCAGATTGCAGATGTCAAAATCATCGATAAGGCCGTCTGGACGGACGATCAAGGCATCTGGTTTGGCAGCGAATCAGCCGATTCGTCTTCCATTCATTCCCTATCCGAGAAGAAAAAAGTGCCCTCCATTCGATTAAAAGACTTTTTGTTGGCAGAAAGCCACATTGATTTTCTTAAAATTGACATCGAGGGCGCAGAAATAGAAGTGCTTCACGATTGCCGCCACGCATTAGGTCATGTCAAGAATTTGTTTGTAGAATTTCATTCATACATTGGCAACCCGCAAGGCCTGGCCAACATCATCCAGATTTTCGAAGAAAACGGCTTCCGCTACTACATCGACACCAACCAGCATCGCTTAAAGCCATTTACAAACCATCGCTATCGCGGAAACGACGTAATGGATCTACAACTCAATATTTTCGGCTGGCGGGAGTGAATTGTTACATTTCTGCGTACAACGCTGGTTCATTGCATGCTGCAAATTAAAGATTGAATACTCTACCAAAAAAATTTCAGAAAAGGCGTGACCGAGGTAAAAATGTCTCGTATTAGTCAGAGGACTAATCAAATCATTTTTTCTTCACGTTATGGAATTATCAGTTATTCAAAGCAAAGTCATTTTGCTGCGCGGACAACGCGTGCTATTGGACTTCGACTTAGCAGCATTATATCAAGTTGAAAATAAAGCACTAAAACAAGCAGTTCGTCGAAACATATCAAGATTTCCGGATGACTTTATGTTCGAATTGACCAATGAAGAACTCGAAAACTTGAGGTCACAAATTGTGACCTCAAGTTTGGGAGGCACAAGATATGCGCCCTTTGCTTTTACTGAACAAGGAGTTGCAATGTTGTCGAGCGTCTTAAAAAGTGAGAAAGCCGTTCAAATGAATATTATGATCATGCGCGCATTCGTCATGATGAGACAATATCACACTGATTATAAAGACATCAGTGATCGCCTCATCAAGCTAGAAAACGAAATGAACGTAAAATTTAGCGACGTGAATGATGCATTGAATTTCTTGATAAGTCCCGAAGGCAGGCGTCGATCCTTAATTGGGTTCAACAGGGAAGAATCAGAATAATAATCCCTTACCTAGCATAAGGATTTTTTGGAAAAATGTGGATTTGGAAACCGTCTTTTTTCATTGCTTCCATCACGTTTTGAGATGGTAACTTCTTGAAGATGACGGCGCATAGGACTTGTGATGGCATTAGGGAGAACTTTGTAAGGAAGTTATGGAATGCCAGCTTTTTCTTGATTTTGCGGAATGCGGACGAGGAATCGTCTGCTTTGTCTTTGCTGTAAGATGGGTGATAATAATTGTTGTTAATGCCTTTGAATGCAACTGCCGGCAACCCCATTCCGTTGGCTAACTTATCCATTTCCCTTTCCGAAAGCTTGAAAACATAGTTTCCAACTTCTTCGAACGAATAACGGTTTTTCCAATATTTTTGAAGCAATGTCGTGTCAAAACGGTCGAAAATATTCCTTAATGCAAGCAGTAAAGGCATTTTAGAGATCGGGTCGTGTGGCTCGACCAATATGACGGCTTCGCGCGCAACGCGCAGCATTTCATAAACGCCCAGATAAGGCCTCGGAAAATGATGATAAGCTTCTTTGCAAAAAATATAATCGTACGTGTTATCGCCAAAACTCAGCTTTTCGACATTTTCAACAGAATAATAATCAAAAAAGCCACGTGCCTGCGATAAGGGCAAAAACGTGCCGGAAATATCTGTGGCAGTCGTTTCAAGCCCTTGCCTATGGAAATAGTTGGCGTCAAAGCCATAACCGTCGCCAACCGTCAGCCAGGATTTCTTTTCAATCGTAAACGGTGCGGTCAGTTCGAGCTGTCGGCGGTGGATCCAATGGTTGATGGTCTTGTGCTGCTCATCGTATTCCCATAATTCAATGGCCCTGTCCTTCGCTTCCTGAGTCGCATATTGCACCTCGTACCAACCTGAATGCGCCTCATGGCTTTGCTTTTCCGTAGACATCTTACTGTATTTCCTATTTTTTGATAAAGATACTTTTAAGGATAAAACTTATTTAACCGCATAACTATTTAATTTTAGATTTTCCTAAAATCAACATTCACATTAAATGGTGCTTCACCTCAGTACTTTTCACCTGGAAGGAGGAGCAGGAGTTGCTGCCGCGCGATTGCACCGCGCGCTGCTGAAATCGGGCGTAGATTCTAATTTGCTTGTCCCCAATGCGCAGCGTCAGGAGGCTAAAACAGCCGGGCTTTCGAACACGAAAACACAGTCCAGAATGTCCTGGGCGCGTTTTGTCGGTGAAAGGCTTTACTTTTATCCGCAAGAAAAAGATGCTTCAATCCGTTTTGCGTTCTCGCCCGCAGAAGTGGGGACGGATATTAGTCGGCACCCGCTTGTGCAGGCGGCTGACATCATCCATTTGCACTGGATCAATTTTGGTTTTTTGTCCATGCATTCGCTTGATAAGCTCTTTGCATTGGGAAAGCCGGTCGTTTGGACGTTGCATGATATGTGGACTTTTACCGGCGGCTGCCATTACAGCAGAGGCTGCGAGCGCTTTTTAAACCATTGCCAATATTGCCCTTATCTCGCAAAACCAGACGAATATGACATTGCTTTTCAGCAATTTGAGCGCAAACAAGACATTTATTCAAAAACAAAAATAGCCCTCGTTTCGCCGAGTCAATGGCTGGATAAGCTGGTCAAAAGTGCTGCATTAACCGAAAATCTGCAATCGCTTAGCATTCCGAATTGCATTGACACAACATTATTTAAACCACTTGATAAAATAGAAATCAGGAGAAAACTTAACCTTCCGGAATCGAAAAAACTGATCCTTTTCGCTGGTGCAAATACGGCCGATCCGAGAAAGGGTTTTAAGTTTTTCAAACAAGCATTGGACAAAATCGGGGCACTTTCGAATGATACGGAAGTGCTTGTGCTGGGAAAGGCCAATGCTGAAATGATGGCTTCTTTTCCCCTTCCGCTGCATTATTTGGGCAAAATATCTGATCCTGCGGAAATGGTTAATGTCTATAATGCGGCTAATTTGATTGTCGTTCCGTCTTTGGAAGATAACCTTCCCAACACGATTATGGAGGCAATGGCTTGCGGCACGCCTGCTGTCGGATTTGCAACCGGCGGCATTCCCGAAATGATTGAGCATCAGGTCAATGGTTACATTGCTTTGCAAGGTTCAGCGGAGTCGCTTGCAGATGGAATCATCTGGGTTTTGAATGATGAAAATCACACAGCCTTGTCGCAAAGTGCGCGTGAGAAAGTGATTCAATTGTATTCTGAAAGTGTTGTAGCCGCTCAGTATCAACAACTTTACCAATCGCTGCTGCCACATGAATGATGCCCCGCTGCTCACGATCGTTACGATTACTTTCAATGCGGAAAAGTTTCTGGAACGCACATTGCGAAGTGTGGATGCAGCGCTCCAAAATGTTGGCGAGCCCGAACGTTTGGAATATCTGATTATCGATGCAAAATCGAGAGACAAGACATTGGAAATTGCCAATCGTTTCACATTCATTTCCAACATTGTTTCCGAACCAGACCGCGGACTGTATGATGCCATGAACAAAGGGCTCGCACTTGCGCAGGGAAAATATGTTTGGTTTTTGAATGCAGGCGATGAAATCTTTGATTCTAATGTCCTAGCAAGACTATTTCCTGAGCTTTATCGCAATGCGGAAGTCGTTTATAGCGATGCAATGCTTGTTCGCCAAGACGGAAGCGAGGTTGGACTTCGAAGCCGCGTCACGCCTCACACCTTGCCGGAAGATTTGAAATGGCAGGATTTTGCATTGGGCATGAAGGTTTGTCACCAGGCATTTATCGCTAAAAAATCAATTGCACCGCTTTATGACATTGAAAATCTCAGCGCAGACATTGACTGGGAAATCGAATGTTTGAAGCACTCGGCCCAAACGAAATATTTGCCTTTTGTGCTTTGCCGCTATTTGGTCGGCGGGTTGTCCGTTCAAAATCACCGCCGCTCCCTCCTCGACCGGTTCAAGGTTTTGAACAAACATTTTGGCTTTTTCCCCACCGTTGCCAACCATTTCCGCATCTTGCTGCGCGGCTTCATCTTCGCCCGAACAAAAGGACGCTATTGGTAGATTAATGCAATTTTACTCCATTCCAGATTAAGATCTTCTGGCCTCAATTTGCATTGAGACGTGAACTTTTCCGAGCAAATCAGCGCTCTTTTCTTACAATATTTACAAAAACAAATAACCTTTGTTTGGCCAATCGCCACACACAAAATTTTGATTTTCTGGCGGAAACCATATATTTGTTCTAGGTAATTTCAAATAACCAAATCTAGCTATTATGAAAAAAGTTCTGCTATTAGCAATGTTTTGTTTGCTTAGCACGTGGATGTCCGTAAATGGGCAGAGTGTGAGGATAACCGGAAAAGTTACAACTGACGGAGAAAATTCAGCCTTGCCGGGCGCGTCGGTTCAGGTCAAAGGATCAACGACAGGAACGCAAACGGATGCGAATGGAAATTATGAGATCGGCGTGCCTTCTTCCAATGCTGTGCTGATATTTAGCTTTGTCGGAATGCTTTCGCAGGAGGTCACAGTGGGAAGCCAAAGTGTGATCAATGTGACACTGGCCAGCGACACGCGGAGCCTGAGCGAAGTGGTTGTAACAGGTTTTGGCTCGCAAATTAAGCGCGACGTAACCGGCAACATTGCTCAGGTTAAGGGCACAGAAATCCAGAATATGCCGGTTGCCAGTGTCGATGCGGCTTTGCAAGGACGCGCTGCGGGCGTTTACGTAAATAGCGGAACCGGTAAATTGGGCCAGGCGATTAATGTCCGCATTCGAGGCAACTCTTCTATCAGTGCCAGCAGTCAGCCTTTGTATGTTGTTGACGGAATGCCCATTACAACATCGAACCAGAGCAATAGCGACGGCGGTGGCACCAACCCACTTTCTGACATCAATTCCAATGACATTGAATCCATCGAAATCTTAAAAGATGCTTCTGCGGGCGCCATTTACGGCTCACGCGCTGCGAATGGTGTTGTTTTGATCACCACAAAACGCGGGAAAGCCGGAAAAACGAATGTGAGCGTCAACTATCAATTGGGATCTTCGGAGGCAACGAGACGCGTTGATTTCCTTAATGCTGAGCAATATGTGAAGTTTTACACCATGGCGGCAAACAACCGCGACCGCATTGACGGCGTAGAAACCAGCGATCCGGATTCTTACACGCAATATATTCTTGGCGAAGGCGGATTTCTGGATTATTACAGCCTTGGAACTTACAACACGCCCAACCAGAAAGAATATCTCTGGCAAGATCAGGCTTTTCAAAAAGGGCCGATGCAGCAGCTTGATTTCCAATTGAATGGTGGAAGTGAGAAAACGAAATTCTTTTTGTCGGGTCAATATCTGGATCAAAAAGGGACCATTATCGGCAACAAACTGGACCGGCTTTCCACGCGCATGAACCTGGATCACCAGGCTTATAACTGGCTTCAAGTGGGTTTGTCAATGGGACTTTCAAGAACGGTTAACAAGCGTTTACCGGGCGATAATGCGTTTTCTAACCCATTGCAAATGGCTGCATTAACGCCTTTAACGCCATTTACAGATCCCGCTACTGGCTTGCCAACGGGAACACCTCCCGGCGAAGTGGGCATTCCGCTTTATTTCAATCCAATGATCTCGATCAAGTATGCGAGCTTCGTTGCGACTTCGTTCCGAAACCTGACGAATGCCTATGCGCAGATCAACATTGTGCCGGGCTTACGGTTTCGCAGTGAACTGGGCATTGATTTACTTAATCAAAATGAAGAAAGTTATTACCAAAGCCAGAATATTCGGAACGTGAGCAATGCGAGCAGCGGCTTGGGCGAAAATTATGGAACATTCGTGACCAATTATAACACGAATAATTTCATCTCATTTGATAAAGTTGTGGGCCCGCACACATTCGATGCGACTTTGGGGATGTCTTACCAGCAATCGCAGACGAAGGTGAGCTTTGTGGAAGGAACGCAATTTCCATCCAATGCTTACAAGAAAATAGAAAGTGCGGCAACGAAATCAGACGGCGGTTCAACGGAAACCAACTTCCGTTTCCTTTCTTACTTTTTGCGTCTGAACTACAAATTGTCTGAAAAATATCTTTTGGCAGCGAGCGCGCGGATCGATGGTTCATCGCGATTTGGAGCTAATTCGCGTTATGGATTTTTCCCGTCGGTTTCTGCTGGCTGGGTGCTTAGCGAAGAAAATTTCCTCAAAGACAATGACGTGCTAAGCTTCCTGAAACTACGTGGAAGTTACGGTTCTACGGGAAATTCGGAAATCGGCGATTTTCCACAGCTGGGCTTGTTCGCGGGAGATGCAGGTTACGCAGGTGCGGCCGGACAGCGTCCATCGCAGCTTAGTAACCCGAATTTGAAATGGGAAACGACCAGACAATCTGACTTCGGCATTGATTTTGGCTTGTTTAATAACCGTATCAATGGTGAAATTGATTATTATGAAAAGAAAACGAACGGACTTTTACTCGAAGTGAACGTTCCTTCAAGCACCGGTTTCTCGATCCAGGTTGCGAATGTTGGTAAACTGGAAAACAAAGGCTTTGAATTTGTGCTTAACACGCAAAACCTGGTTGGTAAATTTAAATGGAGCACTTCGTTTAACATTGCCAACAACAAAAACAAGGTTACCGACATTCAGGGCCAGGTTATTGAGGGCGGAATCCGCAGCATGAGCCGTGTAATGGAAGGCCAGCCCGTGGGCGTGTTTTATACGGTCGAATATGCGGGTGTGGACCCTGCGAATGGCGATGCGCTTTTTTACAAAAACACACCCGGAACCGATGGATCTCTTGATCGCACAACGGTTACCAACAGTGGCTACAACAGCGCCCAGCGCGTAGTTGCCGGCAATCCAAACCCAAAGTTTGTGGGCGGGATTACGAACACATTTTCATTCGCAGGTTTTGATCTGAATGTATTTTTCAATGGTGTGGCAGGCAACAAGATCAATTTTTACGGTGTAGGTCAATATTCATCTGCAAACGGAATTTACGAGGATAATCAGACTGCCGATCAGCTGAATGCATGGACGCCAGAAAACACGAACACAGACGTTCCCGAGGCGCGTTTTTATCAAGGAAATGGCAATCAGGCTTCAACGAGATACATTTTGGATGGTTCTTACTTGCGTTTGCGGTCGATGACATTGGGTTACAACCTGCCTGCTGCGATTACAAGCAAACTGAAAATGGAACGTGTGCGCGTGTATGTTTCGGGTTTGAACCTGGCAACATTTACCAATTACAAAGGATGGGATCCGGAAGTTAATACGGATGATTTGAGCGAAAGAGACAACAAGTTTGCGGTTGGAAACGACTTTTACACTGCTCCTCAGCCACGCACCGTGTTAGTTGGTATTAATGTTGGATTCTAGAAGCTCTTTTGCTATTAATTATGATCATTATGAAAAGGAAAACCTATATATATTCCCTTGCGCTGTCCGCAGGGCTCATGTTAATAAATGGTTGCGCAAGCAAACTGGATGTTTCGCCCACGCAAAGTATCGATGAAGAAGCCGCATTAACCACTTCGCGCGATGTGGAAGTGACGCTCATTGGTGCATATGACGGCTTGCAGGACATTGATGTTTATGGCGGCGCATTCCAATATTCGTCCGAATTACTTGGAAACAGCGATGAGCTTGGTTTCGGCGGGACCTTTCAGAATCTTTTGGAAATGTATAACAAGCAAATCACAACCGCCAATGCGACCGCACTGGCCACCTGGCGCGACTCTTATGTGACGATCAATCGGTGCAACAATGTGCTTTCGGCCCTTGATATTGTTGATGAAGATAAGCGCGAACGCATTGAAGGTGAAGCAAAATTCATTCGCGGTTCGTTGTTTTTTGAACTTGTTAAGTTGTATGCCAAAACTTGGGGAGACGGCGATAATGCACAAAATCCAGGCGTTCCGCTTGTTTTAACGCCCACCCGTGTCGTGACAGATGCTGATAAAAAAGCCAGGAATTCGGTTGCCGAAGTTTATGCGCAGGTTTTGGATGATCTGAAATCGGCAAAAGCGCTTTTGCCGGAATCAAATACAAATTATGCGAACAAATATGCCGCCGCAGCACAATTATCGCGGGTTTACCTCATGCAATCGAACTTTGCGGCTGCAAGGGACGAGGCCAATGAAGTGATTGAATCAGGTGAATTTCCCCTGGTTGAGGATTTTGAATCTTTGTTTTTCACATTCCTGAACAATGGCGGCGCCAATCCTGAGGAATATATTTTCTCCATGATCGTGACGCAGCAGGATGGGGTTAATGATATGAATACATTCTTTGGAACTACAATTGACGACATTCCGGGAACGGCAGGACGCGGTGATATCCGTGTAACAGCGAAGCACAGAAGTCTCTATGAAGCCGGCGATGTGCGGGGCGATTATTTTGTCAGCACGAATAACACATTTACGCAAAAACATCTTGATAATTATGGCAATGTGCTGATTTTCAGATCGGCTGAAATGTATCTCACACGTGCAGAAACAAATTTCCGTTTGGGAACAGTTGTGGGTGCCACGCCATTGGCCGATATCAACAAGATTCGCGTTCGCGCAGGCTTGAAGGCGGCAACAACATTGACGCTCGCGTCGATCCTGAAAGAGCGTCATCTTGAACTCGCTTTTGAAGGCCATACGCTCCACGACCTGAGACGCAACAAGCTGAATGTGGGCACGTTGCCTTACAATTCACCAAGGCTCATTCTGCCAATCCCGCAACGCGAGATTGATGTAAACAAGCAACTTGTTCAGAATGAGGGTTACAATTAAGGATCATGGTTTCCTATTAAGCAAGAAAGACACTCTCTGAAAAGTGTCTTTCTTGCTTAAAAATATCTTGAAAATCTTAATTATTGCTTGCTATAATTTCCAGCTGATCCACGATTTGGCATCCTTCGCGCTCACCATATCATATGTCGTTTCCGAAGTCTGGATGAGATAATATCCAGTTGGTTCAAAAAGCAAATTCGCAGTTTGAACAACAGGCCCTGTGGTTGGAACAGCCCCGAATGTGCCAACATATTCAAAAATAGCTCTGCCATCACTGGTAAATCTAGGCGGCCCCGGGGCGTGGCCATATTTAAAGTCAACCGCATTATTTTCATAAAATAACGGCCCAAAAAGATCGTATTCACTATTCAGTCCTGGCTGATAGATGTAGGAGTAAAACACTTCAGTTCCAAATTTCAAATCCGCCACGCCAAATGCGTCGTCAACGCCGTTAACGTGAAAGCCATCCGCGGAACTCCAATAAGTGCCGGATTCAATTGGTGTTTGCCACCATCTTCTCGAAGCTGCCAGATCCACTGACAAAGGCTTGATTGCGCTCACAACTGTGCTCTTAACACCATTTGCGGTGATGCCAACTTGTGCCGTGGATGCATTCCAGATAACATTGGTAAATCCAGTAATTGTCTGTGAGCCGTTGACCAGCGGTGAGGTGAATGACACGCCAGTCTCTGTAAAGTAATAATTCGTCGTGAAAGTTTTGGGTGTGCTCCCGTCGAGCCAGGTCAATTTAATGGTCCGTGTTTTAGGGCTCAGAGTGATTTCGTAAGTCACATTGCCAAACGTAACGCGCTTGAAATAAGCCTGATACTTGGTAACATTGTTAAACAGAACGCCCTTTGACAAATTTCCTGCCGTGTAAGACGCTGCCTGCGCCTGAGTCGCCTTGGTCAGCACCAGACGGCTTTGATTTTTTCTACCAACAAGGGTCATTGATTCCGTTTTGACCGAATCGGGAAAAATGCTGAACTCAAAATCCGATGACAGACCTTCACCAAGATTACCGCCATTGACTTCATTGTCAGGATCGGACAAAATGTGCAAATAAGAATACGTGTCAAAAATCAAAGCAGGCGTTTGCATGGCCTTCAACCTGTAACTGCTTTCCTTCGACTTCGCCGCCGATTCTTCGGAAAAATCGGAATACATGGTGACGCGGTTTTTATCATCGAATTTGAAATAAAAACCGTATGAACCACCGCCTCCCGGATAAATCACCGCATTCCAGCCATAAGGCGCTTCAACGAGCTGTTTTTCGTAAGATGCGATCGCTGCATTCAACCTTGCGTCCGCAGATTCCTCAAAAACAGTGTCATCATTGCTTTCGCACGACAAAAGAAAAACCGTTGAAAACAGCAGATATATAATGGATTTTTTCATCCCTAAATTATTTGTAAATCAGTTAAAATAGCTTGTTCATTGATCCCCTAACTCTTTTCTGCAGGCTGTAAAATTCAATGTTCCAGGTGTTTTTGTAATATGCGACCACGATGGCCTCCTTCTGTCTTAAAAATGACTGTGCCTCCGCTTTGGTCGTTCCTCTCGGGCTGGTTCCTTCCGGAATGGAGTTGACGATTTTGTCAAAACCTGCCTTGCCTTCTGTCAGCATCATTGCGATCATTTCTACAAAATCCTCGTCAAAGTTGAGCGAGCTGTAAGCAGTGATAAAACCATCCCGACGCGCGTCCTCATCGGACCAGTTGATCCAGTTTCCGCCTTGATAAAGCGACTTGGTAATGTTCTTGTATTCAACCGGATAAAGTACGGTTTGGTGTAAAATGTGCCCAAATTCGTGGTGAATTGTGTGCAAGAAACGATCTTTTACGAATGCTGTGTCGCGAGCAGCATTGTAACCAGCCATGCCCTTTATTTTGAACTGATTCACCCCCAGTAAAACCACTTTGCGGCCACCTTCCGCAGTTCCTAATACAATGGAGCCCTCCGCATTGTATTCGTTACTGCCGGACAAAACAAAGAATTTGGGCGAATATTTGTTAAAAAACACCTTGCCAGCTTCCTGAATGTAAGGAACCGTCCAGGCCGTTTTGATGGTGCTCAGCAGCGGAATCACCTGCGCTTCATCGGGTGGAACAAGCGTTTTGGTAATATTTCCAAACTCGAATTGGTCCCATTTGTATTTTGCCGAAATGTTGTAGGGCGTAACAAGACTATCCTTGATCCATTTATCAATCGGCCCCTGTTCCCAGTCATCACCGCCCAGGCCGGGGATGTTTTCCACCTCTCCTATTTCCTCTTCCTTGCATGCGCCCAGGCTCACACTCATTATGAGTGCCATGAAGAAAAGTTTGTGTAATTGTTTGGTTATCATATATTTTACATTAAAATATCAACGTGGATTTTGCGCTATTCCTGCCAATGTTGCGGACTGCGGAATTTGTAAAACGCGTTTGGGATCTGTCGCCGGAACAGTGATCGCGCTTCCGGAAACCGTCTCGTGCGTAACGGGAATGGCATAGCGCTGCATATCAAACCAACGCATGCCTTCCTGCACAAATTCGATTCTCCTGAAAGCTAGAAGCGTGTTGATAATACCATCTCTCAGGTTGCTCGTGCCAAAATATCTTCTGATGCTCGCAGCATTTACGGTGTGCGTCGATGCTTTGTAATTGTCAACACGTTTACTCACAAAAACATTGATGTCAGCCAATGCCGCGGCTGTATTTCCCAGATAAGCATTCGCCTCTGCCCTGTTAAACAGCACTTCCTCTGCCGTAAAAATAGGCAGCATAACATAACCAACCCCGATTTCAGCATTGACAGACTCTCTAACAAAATATTCATTCAGCTTGGGAATGAGATAGTTATTATCACCCTGCGTGTACAAAGGATAAGCCCAGCTCGCCCCGCCATTGATAATTGATTCGGCCGCCGAAATTTCCCGCCATTTGGAATAATTCATCCCATAGCGATATGTTGCAACATATCTTCCAACCCAGGAAGCGGTTTCCACAAGCATCAGGTTCGCATTCTGATTCGCCCGTGAATAAACATTATTTAACTCCTGTGGCGAAAGGCTTGAATAAGTTGTGTTCCATGGCCGCAAATTATCCGCAAAATTGCCTTGAAAAACGGCATTTGCATATTGCAGGACTTTGGCATAATCCCTTTTAACCAGATAAAAACGACTGGCGAAAGCATTTGCCGCGGCGCGGTTGAAGTGATATTTGGGCACGGTGTAAGATCCGTCGCTAATCAATGGCAAGCCTTCGAGTAAATCCTGCTCAATCTTTTGATAGACGCTTGCAACCGTTTCGCGGTCGTATTTTTTCAGGACAACCGTCTCAGGTTCTGTAACATAAGGAATGCCCGGATCGGTGTTTGGCTGCTGCGGATCGTAGAATTTGCTAAAAAAGCTCACGAGCATAAAATGCGCATATGCACGTGCAACCAGCGCCTCACCGCGTTGCGCCGTGTATTTCGAAGGATCTGAGGATTTACTGATAATGTCCAACGCCTGGTTCGCAACGGAGACTGCGCGGTAACATTCCGCCCAATATTGATCCGGAGAATCCTGCTCGTCGACAGTCGCTTCCACTTCCTCAAAGAGATATGATCCGCGATTGGTTTTGTCATCCTGACCGCGCCCTTTGTCATCTGCATTATCGCTCATTGATTCTGCAAAAACAACATAACCTCCTTGTGGATAAGCAGTTGTAAGCAACTGCGAAACCTGCTTCGGCGTGTTAATCGTTGCCCGCGTGCTGTCCGGCTCTGTCGAAAGAAACTCTTCGCAGCCCGTGAGCACTAAAATCGGCAGGACGAGTAAAATCTGCTTATACAATTTCGTCTTATTCATATCAAAATTTTAAAATCATCCAATCCCAACTTCACGATTATAATGTCAACTTTAAAGCCACGGTAAATTGCTTCTGAATGGGCTGCGCTACTCCGCCTGAGTTAAAAAATTCCGGGTCCTGCCCTTTTAATTTCTTATCCGCATAAATCAGCCATGGATTGATGGAAGACAATTGAATGCTTGCACCCTTAAAACCATATTTTGAGGCAATTACCAAAGGCACTTTGTAAGCAAGCGAAACGGATTTGAGCCGGACAAAATCGCCTTTGGCCACGCGTTCCGTTGAATAATTGTAGACATTATATGGATATGTTCCCGCCAGATATTGCAGTTGAAGCTGGTCACTGATTGTAGGAACTCTTGTCAAATCTTCATCACCCGACATCACCCAGCGATCCAGAAATTCGCGCGGCATGGCATCCAGATCACTAAATCCGCTTTTATACAAAGGATTCAAACGGATTTTGTTGCCAGCTTGATAAGTCAAAAAGACGTTCAGCGACAGGTTTTTATAGGTCAATGTATTATTGAAACCTCCGGTTATAGGCGGATCGACCGGCCCTTCATATTGGAGATAAGCCACATTCTGATCCTGCAAATAAACGTCTGAGCTTTGTTCACCGGTCTCATTCAAGAAAACAGGCACCCCGGTTTCAGGATTGATTGAGTTGTATTTGATTGAAAATAAGCTTCGCACGGGCCTGCCTTGCACATTGGCACCTTCTGCTTTTACCAAATCGAAAATCCCCGGACTGTTGTCGACACTTGTAATGCGTGTCTGCGCATAACCGACGGTCACACGCGAGCGCAGGTCCCAGTCTTTATTTTTAAACAAAACACCATCCACAGAGAAATCGACGCCGTAAGATTCCATATCAGCATAATTGGCAACTTTATAAATCTGCCCGCCGATGCCCGACGTTTTGATTTCGTCAATCAAATCGAAGCTGTTTCTAATGTAACCATCCACGCTCAGGTTAATGCGGTTTGCAAAAAATCCGAGGTCAAGTCCCACATTTCCGCTGTAAAGTTTCTCCCAGGTTAGCTCCGTATTTTCGAGTGAAGTCAGCTGAATGGCCGATTCTTTTTCATCGCCAAACGGCCTTTTGGTAATAATGCTTTGAAACAATGCAGCCGAATTGGTCGCCGGGCCCGTGTCGGCAGACAATCCGTAACTTGCACGTAAACGACCCATGCTCAACCATTTAAATCGTTTCACGAATTCCTCGCGATCAAAATTCCAGGACCCGGCAATTGTATACGTCGGAAGCCAGCGTGCGATGGCGGATTTACCAAAACCATTGGACCCATCGTAACGGATGTATCCTGTAAAGTTGTATTTATCATCCAATGTGTAGCCTGCGCTTCCATAAAACGCAGCAAAACGCTCATAGTCCATGCGCATTCCGTAATACGGAAAATTGGCTTCAATGGTTTGTTTCAAAATACGGTAATCTACAAACGGTGTCCCGCCCTGTTCATATTGATAGCCATATCCCGTGTTGTTGGAATTCTGCCTGTTGGTGTATTTAATCTCCTGTCCTACAAGCAGATCCACCGCATGCCGTTCATTGAACTTTTGGTTAAACCTGAAATTGTTACGGACGTTGTAGAATAGTAATTGGTCCTCATTGGTGTTGTAAAAACCTCCGCTCGGAAGCACAACGACCGGATATGCATTCGGCACGTCCGGATCTGTGTAAAGATATTTGTTCGCAAGCGCGATCGTCGAATTATCGGCGGCGCGATACGCATTGGCCATGTTCGAGTTCTCTGTGATAATGTGCTCGCGGCCGGTTTGAATGTATCGCAATGCACCAAGAAAATCATATGTAATGTGGTCTGTGATCTTATATGACAAGTTTCCCTGCAATTTGATATCGGCCAAATTCAGCTTAATGCGGTTGTTCGCAAGCTCAGACACAATGTTGAATGGCGCGAAATTTCTCCTGAAAAATTCGAGATTTCCGTTCTCATCATAAGCAGTCAAAGTGCGGCTTGTATTGAGCGCATAACTGAATGGATTGATATCGAAATCCCTGTCAAACTTGCCTTCAACCGGGTTGCTTCTTCTGCTAAGAGATCCAGGCGCGTCCTGCCTTCTTACGGAAGCAAGCGTGAGCAAACCAATGCTGATTTTGTCGGAAAGCTGATAATTGTTTTTAAAGTTTAATGTGTAACGCTTCACCTTATCCGCAATCGTCCAGCCATTGTCGTCCAAATAACTTGTTGACACATATGATTGTGACTT
Organism: Dyadobacter sp. CY326; assembly: GCF_021390515.1. Classification (GTDB taxonomy): domain Bacteria; phylum Bacteroidota; class Bacteroidia; order Cytophagales; family Spirosomataceae; genus Dyadobacter. The sequence continues at coordinate 319,269 of NZ_JAJUXI010000004.1, read as the reverse complement.
GTCCGTTCCGAAAGAAACGCTTACGGAATGTTCCTGGATGAAGTTTTGCTTGAAAAGGACGTCGAACCAGTCCGTGTTGGCCCTTGCATATCCGAGTAGGAAGTTGCGCTTTGTCTCAGTTGTGTTTTCCAAAGGAAAATTGCCCTGATCGTCACCGGTAAGTGCGTTGTAATATTTGCCATAAACGCCATAATCAGGCTTTGAAAGCACACTTGAAGTAAGATAGCCCTTGCGTTCAAGCTCGCCCAGGACGGACATTTGCTCGGCCGAGTTCATGATATTGAAATTCCTGTAACTAGGCGTCAGCTGCGTGCTGAAATTGCCCGAATAAGTGATTACAGGCTTTCCGCTTTTTCCTTTTTTCGTTGTAATGACAATCACACCATTCATGGCGCGAGCGCCATAAAGCGCAGCGGCGGCCGCGTCTTTCAGAATGTCAAATGTCTCAATATCATTCGGGTTTAGCCCAGCCACGGCAGATCCGAGCAATGTTGTGGGATCACCGCTCGAAAGCTGATCATTGGAAATGTTGACAATGTCTTCCTGCACAACTCCGTCAATAACCCAAAGTGGCTTATTATCACCATTTAAAGAAGTTGCGCCGCGGATCCGCACCTTGGGCGCAGCACCAAAAGTCCCGGACACATTTTGAACAGAAACACCGGCTGCACGACCTTCCAGCATGCGGCTTACGTCCGGCAAACCATCTATTTTGACGTCATCTGTTTTTAATGTTACTGCGGAGCCTGTGAATTTATTTTTATCAATCTGCTGAAAACCAGTCACAACCACATCCTGTAATCCAACTGCATCTTCCGCAAGCTCTATCGAAACGCTTTTTGCAGCCTTTATTTCTTTTGGTAAAAATCCGATCATGCTCACGACCAATGTGGCTCCCTCGTTGACGCCTTGCAGAGCGAATTCACCTTTTTCATTGGTAACCGTCCCTTTTTGAGTGCCTTTTACCCGAATGGTGGACCCGATGAGCACTTCACCAGTTGCGCTTTTCACAACACCTTTCACCTCGATATCCGCGATGGACGTCGGTTTTGAAAAAGCGGAAATTTGAATGGAGAAAAAAAATATAGCAACAAGCAAGACTGAAAGCCGACCCAGGCCACTGATCCGATAGAGAACATCCATATGTTAAAAGTATAAGTCTAACGCAGAATTAATGGGTTTCCGCCAGCGCGGATTTAGTTGTTATTGATTTCAATAATACACATTATAACAGTAAAAAACGAAAAGATTTATCGCTAAGCGGTGACAAGTCTTTCGAAAATTCATTTCACCGGAAAAATAATATAGCAGTCAAAGAATGACTATAATACGCAGTAATAACGAACGATGTGGAGGCGCGACGTGGAATTTTCGGATCTGTTATTAAAACAATTCCGCACTTATTTTATTGTGATTCTTAATGTGTGTTTTTGGACTAATTTTCAGCTTCATCTTTTTTCTGCGTGAGAACGGAAGTAATACGGTTCAACTCGTCCACTTTGTAGGCAAAATCGCCTTTAAGCATATCCCTGACCGCTTTGAGTTGTTCCATGGCCGTTTCCAGATTATCCGGCAGCGCTTCTCCCAAAACCTCTTTGAGGCGTTTGGCCAATGTTGGCGACATGCCATTGGTCGAGATCGCAACTTTAAGATTTCCTTTCCGGACTACGGAAGACAAGTAAAAATCACAGATCGCTGGCGTGTCAGCCACATTCGTCAGGATATTTTTGGCTCTGGCAATGCTTGCAATGCGGATGTTCTCTTCCTTATCATTCGTGGCCACGATCACAATGTCCTTTGCAAGCAGATCAGTGTCTTCAAATTTGCGCTCAATTAAACTTATCCGAGAATTCTGACTCGCAATGTCCCTTATTTCCTGCCGGATGTCGGGCGAAACAAGCGTCACCTTTGCAAGCGGGGAATTGTCGAGCACGGCCGTGATCTTTTCAAGACCCACATATCCTCCACCCACAATAAGCGTATGCAGGTTTTCAAGTTTCAGGAAAATTGGAAACAGATTGTTCATAATCAAATTTACATTAAATCTGACAATTACGCTGTTACGGCTGATCATTTATAACTATTCCAACAATTACACTTTTTCTATCTCCTTCTTTCGCCGTACCTTTGCGGTATGATCGCGATTACAAACCTCAGTTACTTTCTTGGCGACCGGGCACTTTATGACGGTGCTTCGCTGCATATTAAGCCGAAACAAAAAATCGGCCTTATCGGTCTGAACGGCACAGGAAAGTCGACGCTTCTTAGAATGATAAACGGAGAATTTCAGCCAGATGGCGGAAATATCTCCAAATCGGGAGACTGCACCATCGGTTTCCTGAACCAGGATTTGCTTTCTTATCAAAGTGATGATTCCATTTTGTCGGTTGCCATGCAGGCATTTGAGCGGCAAAACATTTTGCAGGTTCAAATGGACAAGATCCTGCACGATATGGAACATAATTATACAGATGCGCTTGTTGACAAACTAGCCAGAGTTCAGGATGAATTTGAAGCATTGGATGGTTATACTATTCAGTCCAAGGCTGAAGCGATTCTGGAAGGTTTGGGATTTGTGACAGACGACCTGCACAGACCGTTGCGATTGTTTTCGGGAGGTTGGAGAATGCGGGTAATGTTGGCCAAGCTTTTGTTGCAAAAACCATCATTGCTTATGCTCGATGAGCCGACCAACCACTTGGACTTACCTTCTATTCAGTGGGTTGAAAAATATGTTCAGACTTACGAGGGCGCTGTGATTGTAGTTTCTCACGACAGGCAATTCTTGGATAACACCATTGACACAACGGTCGAAGTTGCGAATGGAAAGCTTAATTATTACGCTGGAAATTACTCCTATTATATGGAGGAAAAGGAAGAACGCAATGAAATTCAACGCGGTGCTTACGAAAACCAGCAAGCCAAGATTCGTCAGACAGAACGATTTATAGAGCGTTTTAAAGCCAAAGCAACGAAATCACGCCAGGTTCAAAGCCGCGTGAAAGCATTGGATAAAATGGATGTTGTGGACCAAGTTATTGATGAAAATGCAAAAGTGCATTTCCGTTTTCAGTTTACCACACAGCCGGGCAGACACGTTTTTCAGCTTGAAGATGCTTCCAAAGCTTATGGCGAAAAAGTCATACTCGACAGCACCAACATTAGCATGGAGCGCGGTGATAAGATCGCATTAATCGGAGCAAATGGTCGCGGAAAGTCAACCGTGTTACGCGTTGTGGCTGGAACTGAGCCGATTGAGGGAAAAAGAAGATTGGGACACAATGTTTCTTTTACTTTTTACGCACAGCATCAGCTGGAATCACTGAATGTAAACCACAGCTTAATTGAAGAGCTTAAATACGCGAACTCCAACAAAACCGAGACTGAGTTAAGAACTGTTTTGGGATGTTTTCTTTTTACCGGCGATGATGTTTTCAAGAAGATCAAAGTCCTTTCCGGAGGTGAGAAATCGCGTGTGGCGCTGGCAAAAGTTTTGCTTTCACAAGCCAACTTCCTGCTGCTCGATGAGCCTACCAATCACTTGGACATGCAATCGGTGAACATTCTGATTCAGGCTTTGCAGCAATATGAAGGCAGTTACATTGTTGTTTCCCACGATAGATATTTTGTTGAAAACATTGCAAATAAGATCTGGTATATTGAAGATCACGAGATTAAGCAATATCCTGGCACTTATCAGGAATACGAAGTGTGGGTTGAAGAGCGTGGATTGCAATCTGCTGTAAGCGATAAAGCGACTGTCAGCAGCGCACCGCCACAGAAAAATGCCCCTCAGCCTGCGTCCAATGGCAATGCTCAGAAAAGTAACGGAAAGTCTGTTTCCAATGAAGATTCGCAAAAAATAAAGAAAGCACAAAAGCAGATTGAGGAGCTGGAAGCGACCATTAACAATTTGGAAATCAAGAAAACCGAGACAGAAGTCAAGCTAGCAGATTCAAAGATTTACAATGATTCAAAAGCGCTTGCTGATTTGAATCGGTTTTATGCAGACATTAAGCAGAAACTGGACGACAGCACGGAGACTTGGGAAAATTTGATGCTGGAAGTCGATACGCTAGCTGGGAAGTAGAACTCCATGTTATAAATTCAAAAAGGGGAAATCAAACGATTTCCCCCTTTTTGAATTTAATGTCTAAACCAATCCAATAGTTTGGTCATAAATATCTTTTAGCTGTAATTGAACATGAATACTTGTCAATGAGATCCGCTCCTCAATTTTGTTAATTTCTGAATCCAACAACCATCTGCCGTCTTCATTTTTCCGAAAAGCCTCGACCGAAATTGATAAGGAATCAACAAGAATATATTCGGCTAATGTTGGGATTGATCGGTAAAGACGAAACTTATTGCCTCGATCGTAAGCGCTTGTTGATTTAGACAACACTTCGATGATTACAGAAGGATTAATTAATGTGTCTTTATCATTTTCAGAGAATTCCGGCATCCCGCAAACGATAAGTATGTCAGGATATGTATAAAGGCCGTTTTCGGGGATATGCAAGCGCATGTCGCTTGAAAAACTCTGACAGGATTTCCCTTTAAAAGCAATGTACAACTCGCCCGATAAATTTTCAACAATCCGATTATGATTGTGACCGGCCCCGGCCATAGCGAATATTTCCCCTTGGTAATATTCACTTTTGTACTCGGCTTCCCTTTCCAGTTCGAGATATTCCTTTTCTGAATACACCATGATAGTTTGTGCTGTCATCTGATTAATGTAAGTTAAAAAATAGTTGTCAACGCGCAAAACACGTTAGATGAACTAGACATACATTACATTGCTAAGTCACATTATTCTTTAAAAATATTTTCATGAGGTTAATAACCCTTTGCCTGCTCCTGACATTGATTTTAGAGCAGGCTCATGCGCAATCGCAGAATATCCGGCTAGAAGATTTCATATATAATGAAAAAATAAAAACTGTTCTGCTTGCGCCGGCATTGGAAGATCCCAACAATCCGACTCGCCTTTTGACGCCGGCCGTGAAGCCATTGAACGGCACGGCCCCGCTCGTGCTGGAATTTGATGACTTATCAGGACAATTTGCAGGTTATCGTGCCAAAATCATTCATTGCAATGCTGATTGGACGAAATCAAATCTAAATGACATTGAGTTCACGTTTGAATTCAACGAATATCCGATTAATGATTATCAGCAATCATTCAGCACGAAAGTGCCCTATTTCCATTACAGACTGGAACTGCCAAAGCTGAAATTATCAGGTAATTACGTGATTTATGTGTATGCTGATCGCGATAGGAAGCCGGTTTTGAGCAGGAGATTTATGCTGTATGAGACGCGCGTGAGCGTTGATGCCAAAGCGCGCTTTTCACAAGGAATTCAGCAGCAATATTCCGACCAGCAGATTGATTTTTCGGTCAATTACAAAGGTTATCCGCTCAATGCGCCCCAGACGGATTTGAAAGTTGTGCTTAGGAAAAACTTCCGTTTTGACGAAACGAGATCTAATTTCAAACCAACCAATGTCCGGCCTTTTGACCAAATTCTGGAATACACATTCTTCGATCTTGAAAACACTTTCCCTGGCGGAAATGAATTTCGTTATTTCGACAGCCGCAGCTTGACTGGCCGAGGTTATGGCGTTAATGAAATTGAGCGTTCCGATGATTTCACGCGGCTCATGCTTTTTCCGGACAAATCACGAGCGGACAATGCATACATTCAAGTTGATGATTTCAATGGTCAATACATTGTGGATCAGCGCGAGTCTGGTAACGGAAGCATTGAAGCAGATTACACGCCCGTGATTTTTACTTTGCGCACGACGCAGGATCCGGATGCGACTTTTTATGTAAATGGCGCCTTCAATTTATGGCAACTCAATGAACGCAACAAAATGACTTACAACATTGCGACCAATGCCTATGAAGTGGAAATTATGATTAAGCAAGGCGTCATCAATTACAATTATGCAATGATCAAAAACGGAGCAAAACAGTCGGATGAAGCATTTATTGAGGGGAATTATGGCGCGACCGAAAACGATTACGATATATTGGTCTATCATCGTCCGCAAGCAGGAAGGGCTGATCTGCTCATCGGTTACAGGACCGTAGAATGGAACAGGAGACGCTAGAAAAGAAAAAGGAGCGACCATTGGCCGCTCCCGCATTCTATCAAAATATTATTTAGACATTGAAACGGAAGTGCATAATGTCACCATCCGCAACGACATATTCTTTTCCTTCGACTGCCATTTTGCCAACTTCTTTTACACCAGCTTCCGTTTTATATTGCTCATAATCAGCAATTTTAATCACCTCAGCGCGGATAAAGCCTTTTTCAAAATCACTGTGAATTACACCAGCGGCTTGCGGCGCTTTCCAGCCCTTTACAATCGTCCAGGCTCTCACTTCTTTCACACCGGCGGTGAAATATGTGATCAAATTGAGAAGCGAATAAGAGGCCTTGATCAATTTGCTTAAACCAGATTCTTTCAAGCCATATTCTCCCAAAAACATTTCATGCTCTTCGGGATCTTCAATTTCAGAAATCTGTGACTCAATCGCAGCGCACAACACGATTACATCGGCGCCTTCGTGTTTCACAGCTTCGCGAAGCTTTTCAGAATATTCATTTCCGGTAAGCATTGAATCCTCATCCACGTTGGCAACGTAAAGAACAGGTTTTGCCGTAAGCAATTGCAAATCGCCGATTACCGCTTCCTTTGTTTCTTCATCAATCACCACGCTGCGGGCATTCTTGCCTTCTTCCAGCGTCGATTTATATTTTTTCAGCCATTCCAGTTCAGCTTTGGCTTTTGCATCACCGGCGCGCGCGCCTTTTTCTGTTTTTTGAATCTTTTTATCAACAGATTCAAGATCTTTCATTTGAAGTTCAATGTCAATGATCTCTTTATCAAAAACAGGATCGACACGACCTTCAACATGCACAACGTTCTCGTCCTGAAAACATCTTACGACGTGAACAATGGCGTCAACTTCCCGAATGTTGGCTAAAAATTTATTTCCCAGACCCGCTCCCTGGCTCGCGCCTTTCACAAGTCCCGCTATGTCTACAAATTCAATAATTGTCGGTATGACTTTCTGCGGACTTACCAATCCGGTTAGAATGTCCAAACGCTCGTCAGGCACTGTTACCACGCCTACATTTGGTTCTATTGTGCAAAAAGGATAATTGGCAGCTTCGGCTTTACCGGTTGAAATGGCATTAAAAAGAGTGGATTTCCCTACGTTTGGCAATCCCACGATCCCACATTGAAGACTCATGTTATAAAGATATGCAGTTAAAAGCAGGTAGTTTTCAATGCATTGCTACAAAGAACTCCTGTCTGCCAGATGATAATTTTTGCAAAATTACCACTATGCGAGCACAAAAACCAAAAGCCTTCGAAATTGATTGCGAAGGCTTTTTTCAATGATCTAATTTTTTTAATCCCACTTAAGGTCAGACTCTCCTACTACGTCCACCTCATCGGCCTTGGTTTCAAACTGGGAAAAGTCAACTTCTGGCATCAGCTCTGTTTTCACATGATCAACGGCATCCTTCAAAGCATCAACGAACTTATCGAAATCTTCTTTGTATAAAAACATTTTGTGTTTTTCGTACGTGAATCCATCACCTTGTGGATGACGGCGACTTTCTGTGATGGTAAGATAATAATCGTTGGATCGCGTCGACCGAACATCGAAGAAGTAAGTCCGTTTTCCTGCCCTGACCCTTTTGGAGTAGATTTGCTCTCTGTCTTCCACTATGTTAAGTTTTAAATAGGTTTTCAAACGCTAAAATATAAAGTTTATTGCTGCTAACAAAAAAACGGACACTTATTAGCAATTTGTTAGTATTGACTAGCACATTTTTCATGCAGCATATGACTTTTACCTACAAAAGTGTTCTTTTCTAAAAAGTTTTCACTAGCTTTGAAATTCGTGGGTTTCAAATATTCTCGAAATCGCCAAATAAACGCTATGAAATAAGGACTTTTACCTTATTATGTTTCACCTAAATCCAGCGATATGACTTATCCTCGTATTCTGATTCTCATCCTGTTAGCTTTCGCTTCCACGCCATACGCCTTCTCACAGGTAAAGCTTGGCAAAACTGAAACCGGTAATGCATCTTACTACGCGACAAGGTTCAACGGCAAAAAAACTTCTTTCGGAGAAGTGCACAAAAGTTCAGAATTGTCAGCAGCTCACAGAAGTTTTCCGCTTAACACGATGCTCGAAGTGACGAATCTCGATAACGATGAAAAAGTAATAGTAAGGGTTAATGATAGAGGGCCGTTTGCCAAAAACAGAGTTGTGGATCTAAGCAACGAGGCAGCCAGATTACTAGGAATAATTGCAAGAGGTGTCGCGAATGTTTCTATTCGCGTTGTGGGCATGGAAGGAATGGTGCTTCTAGGTGCAAATGAAATAATTGATCCCAAATCAGGCAAAGTGGTGGCCATGCGCGGCGACAGATAAACGTTAAATTTCAGAATGAGCAGCCGACAACTTGATCTAGCAAAAGTAAGGGAGTTCGGCAATCTGGAATTTCTGGCGAAGCAATTGGTCGAAGGTTTTATTACGGGACTTCACAAGTCCCCGTTTCACGGCTTTTCAGTCGAATTTGCCGAACATCAACTTTATAATACAGGAGAATCGACCCGCAACATCGATTGGAAGGTTTATGCCAAAACCGATCGGCTTTATGTGAAGCGTTACGAGGAAGAAACCAATCTCCGTTGTCATTTGCTGCTGGATACGTCTTCTTCCATGTATTATCCGGAAGAGAATTTTGGCAAAATGACTTTCAGCGTCATGGCTGCGGCAAGTCTTACTTATTTGTTGCAAAAACAAAAAGACGCTGTAAGCCTTTGCACATTTTCCGAGAACATTGAAATTCAAACAGCAGTGAAGTCCACCCCATCGCATGTGCATAAGATCATGCTGGAACTGGATAACACATTGCAAAGCAAACGGCCGTTGCTGAAAACTTCTGTTGCAAATGTGCTGCATGAGATCGCTGAGAAAATTCACAAAAGGTCACTGGTCGTAATTTTCAGTGATATGTTCGACAATCTCGAAGAAGCTGAAAAAATCTTCTCAGCCCTTCAACATTTGCGACATAATTTGCACGAAGTGCTGCTCTTTCATGTCACAGACCGCAAAACGGAGGAGTTATTTGCATTTGAAAACCGCCCTTACGAATTCATCGATCTTGAATCCGGCGACCGAATCAAGGTCCAGCCTGATCAGGTGCGCGATTCATACAAGGAATTCGTTGGTGATTTTTATCAAAAATTAAAGCTCAAATGCGGTCAATATAAGATTGATTTCATTGAAGCCGACATTGCCCAAGGCTTCGATCCAATTTTGATGGCCTATTTGGTGAAACATTCAAAAATGCGATAAGTCGCTCTGAAATCAGGTGTTTAGGAAAAGCGACATGAAAAGCTCATCCAAATGCGCCACAGGAATCACTTCTATTTTGAATTTCTTCAAATCCAACCCTTTACTGTTGTATTTTGAAATGTAGATTTTTTTGAAACCCAGTTTCTCTGCTTCAAAAATTCTGTTTTCAATCCTATTTACCGCCCTAACTTCTCCCCCAAGGCCAACTTCCGCTGCAAAACTGAATGATGGTGGAATAAATTTATCCTCATAGGAAGACACGATGGAAGCAACAACGGCAAGGTCTATCGCGGGATCTTCAACTTTAAGTCCGCCTGCCACATTTAAAAAAACATCTTGTACGCCTAATCGGAAACCGCCGCGTTTTTCTAGCACAGCGAGCAACATTTGCAATCTTTTCCCGTCAAATCCGGTGCTGCTGCGCTGTGGTGTCCCATAATTGGCAACACTTACAAGTGATTGTATTTCAATAAGTAACGGCCGATTTCCTTCCATCATCGAACCAATTGCAATGCCGCTCACCGGCTCATCGCGCTGCGAAATCAAAATCTCAGAAGGATTGCTGACCTGCCGCAAGCCAGATCCATGCATTTCATAAATGCCGAGTTCTGAGGTGCTCCCAAACCGATTTTTTACGGTTCGCAGAATCCGGTAAGTGTTATGCCGATCTCCTTCAAATTGCAAAACCGTGTCCACCATGTGTTCAAGCACTTTCGGGCCTGCCAATGAACCGTCCTTTGTAATGTGACCAATCAGGAAAACAGGCACGCCCATTTCCTTGGCGTATTTCATAAATTCCGCTGTGCATTCCCGAACCTGAGAAACACTTCCAGCCCCTGATTCAATGTAAGCGGACTGCATGGTTTGAATGGAATCAATGATGAGAATCTCCGGTTGAAAATCTTCAATTTGCTTGAAAATGCTTTGCGTATGCGTCTCCGTGAGGATAAAACAATTGTCGCTCTTGGAATCCATGCGCTCAGCCCGCATCTTGATCTGCTGGTCGGATTCCTCACCGGAAACGTACAAAACCTTTTTATTGGAAAGGGTTAATGCAATTTGCAACATGAGCGTCGACTTGCCGATGCCAGGCTCACCACCGATCAAAACAAGCGAACCTTGAACAATTCCGCCACCCAGAACGCGGTTTAGCTCACCGTCGAAAGTCGTTATTCTAGGTTCGTTCTGATATTCTATTTCGGCAATGGACCGCGGCCGACTGGCCAGATTTACAGCTTTCCACGAGACTGCAGTTTTTTTATCTTCTTTCTCTATAACTTCCTGAACGAAAGTATTCCATTCACCGCACGAAGGACAGCGGCCCACCCATTTGGGTGAATTATACCCACATTCCTGACAAAAATAAGCTGTCTTGGCTTTGGCCATAAGTAGAAAAGTAATATTTATATATGCTTAGTAACTAACACGATTTAGCCAATAATTATCCAAATATTTGTACGTTTCCACCACAAAATCAAAAAAAATGTACGTTGGGTATAGTTTTTTATTTTTTGGCGTTATTAACCGGTTTTACCTAAAAAATTATATTATCCATGAACATCCTAACAAAAGTGGCTTGTATCTGTTTGTTGTGCGTTTTCGCATTAACGTCAGCCCAAGCCCAGAAAAAAGGTTTTGCGTTCGGTATTAAAGGTGGCGTGAACTTGTCGCGCCTGACAATGGGAAATGTGTTTACGACACGTTATGATGATAGCGGAAATCCTTATTTGGGATATGATGGAAAAGAAGTAAAAGACAATTTGAAGCAAAGCTTTGATACCAGAACAGGCGCAGTGGGTGGAATTTATGCAAGATTCGGCCGCACATTGTTCATCCAGCCCGAAGTTTTGGTGTCAACCAAAGGAGGTTCATTTGAAATTGTGAAGACAAATTTGGAAAAACCGGTTACCGAAAAAATTAATGTAAAATACAGCAACATTGATGTTCCATTACTCATTGGATTTAAAGGCGGACCGCTTCGGATTCTTGCAGGTCCGGTTACATCATTCAGAATTGGAGATAATCAGCGGTTGAGCGATGCTTTCAAATATTACACAACGGATTTTAACACGTCAATGTCTGAGGCAACATTTGGTTATCAGCTTGGTGCTGGATTGGATATTGGAAGTTTCAGTCTGGATGTGAGAAGAGAAGGATCCTTTACGAACTTGGCCTCTTTCCAGGTTGCAGGCCAGTCTGTTGGCAATGGCAATGAAACCGTGAAGCAAAAAATCAGTTCGTGGCAAGTTACGCTTGGCCTGAAAATATTCTAAGAAAAACACATTGGTCTAAAAACAAAACGAGCAGCCTTCGATCGAGCGATGGCTGCTGTTTTTATGAATAACCCACTAATTTAATTCACCAAAAGATTTTATGCAGAAATGCGTAGCGCGGTGTGGTCTAGCCTTCCTGTGATTTCCTTTATTTTTCTGCGAGATACGACAACTTCTTTTCCGCAAGACAATTTCAACATGCGGTCGTCTTCAAGGCGTGCGACAACGTAATCCGAGTTTACAAGATAGGATTTGTGGACACGCATGAAGTTTGGATTCAATTGACCGGCCAAAGACTTCAAGGTTTTGGAAACCAGATACTTTTTGCCAGTGTTCGTATATATAAAAGTGTAGTTTCCTTCACCTTCAAGGAATGTAATAACCTCAGGTGCTAAATATATGGTCCGGCCCATTGATTGCACGGAAATAGAAGCGCGGCTGCCGTTAATAGTTTCAGTAGAGTTGGCGCGAGTAAAGCTTGAAAAGTTTTTCATGGTAATAGCGACTAATATTGTTTTGTTTTCCTGAATCAAAATTAGCAGATCGCGTAGGTTTTGAAAATACGTAAAAGTACGTACAAACTTACAAACACCTGAAAATCAATTAATTAAAATTTGATAAGAATACAAATGACGTAACTGAACTTGGTAAAACGCGTAAATTTACGTGCTCCTCAAATCAGCCGTTTTTTTGAAAAAATGTGGATGTTTGCCGTTAACGGTGATCAATACATTTCAGTCGCCCTAACTTTAATTATCTTCGCAACAATTTTGGTGTGAATCCCGGCACCCGCGAGCCTCCGGACATTGATAAAAGCATAGTTTATGATTACCGAAAAAGTCAAAGAATTAATCTCGGAAATTGAACAAGTGACAGTTGACAGCAAGGACCAACTGGAAGCTTTCCGCCTCAAATACATTAGTAAAAAAGGCGTCGTTACAGAATTGTTCGAAGGCCTGAAAAACATCCCGCAAGAAGATCGGAGGGCTGTGGGCCAGGAGTTGAACACACTAAAAAATCTGGCTCAAAATCGCTTTCAGGAATTTAGCAGCACACTCGAAAGCGCTGCCGATGCAAATCCCGAAATGGTTTTTGACCTTACATTGCCTGTTGTTCCAAATCAGCAGGGAAGTTTGCACCCGCTAACCATTGTGAGACGCCGCATTATCGAGATTTTCGAAAGAATGGGCTTCAATGTTTCGTATGGGCCGGAAATAGAAAAAGATTGGTATAATTTCAGCGCGCTAAACTTTGCCGACAACCACCCTGCCCGTGAAATGCAGGACACGTTTTTTATCTCAAAAAGTGAAGGTGAGGTTAAGGACGATGTGTTGCTTCGCACGCACACTTCCAATGTTCAGGTCCGCTTAATGGAGCGCCAAAAACCGCCGATCAGGTCAATTATGCCTGGTCGTGTGTTTAGAAACGAGGCCATTTCTGCGCGAGCGCATTGCGTTTTTCACCAGGTTGAAGGCCTTTATGTGGATCGCAATGTCAGTTTCAAGGATTTGAAAGACACATTGTATCACTTTGCAAAAGAGATGTTTGGCAAGGAGTCTAAAATACGCCTGCGTCCCTCCTACTTTCCTTTTACCGAGCCAAGTGCAGAAATCGATGTGACCTGCTTCATATGCAAAGGAAAAGGCTGCAACATTTGCAAATATTCAGGTTGGGTAGAAATTGCAGGCTCGGGAATGGTTGATCCCAATGTTTTGACAAATTGTGGCATTGATAGTGAAGCATATACAGGATTCGCATTCGGAATGGGCATCGAGCGGATAACAATGCTTCGTTACGGCATCAACGACTTGCGCCTGTTCACAGAAAACGACGTAAGATTTTTAAGGCAATTTGAAGGAGGCTGAGTTAGAGTTTAGAGTTTATAAGTAAAAAGCTCAGAGTTTAGAGATTTTATATCTCAAAACCTGAGCTTTTTGATTTTTGGACTCTTGACTTTTAAACTTTTAACTTCTAAACTCTTCCTAAAACTTTAAACTCCTAAACTTTCAACTCTTAACTTTTTACTCTTGACTTTTAACTGCTAAACGCTCCCTAAAACCTTGTTTCCAAATAATACGGAAGCATTTTTTTCCAGACCCACCATTCATGCGGAATGTCGGGGCCCCAGATATCAAGCTCATGCGGAACATTCTTGGCTGTGAGAATGGATGAAATTCCTCTTGAATAATCCGGAACTTCATATGCGCCCGAGCCGGAAACAAAATGTATATGCCGACTGTCGCGATACATTTGCAAATGCCATTCGGCCTTCAATTGCGGCAAATAATGCACCGGCGAATTGAAATAAACATTATCATCATAATATCCATCAGTGTATTGGCTCAGGTCGTAACAGCCGCTCATGGCAATGATCCCGTGAATATAATCGGGATGCTTGAAAAACAAGTTTGCAGCATGCATCGCCCCAAATGAAGCGCCTACGGCAATTATTTCATTGGTCTGGCTCGACGTGTCCTTAATGAACGGAATTACTTCCTTGATAACATAATCGTTGAACAGCTGATGACGCACGCCCTTGTCGTAGCCGTGCATATAAGGGTTTAACCAACTTTCAGAATTGATGCTATTAATGCAATAAACCTTTACTTTCCCAGAATCAATAAAAGGAGCAATGCTGTCAATCAATCCATTTTGTTCATATTCAAGATAATCTGATGCAGCTGTGGGAATCATTAATAAGGCTATTCCATAATGCCCGTAAACTGCAATTTCCATATTCTTATTCAGTGCCGGACTATACCAACCGGTTACTTCACGTTGCATTGCTTTATCATTTTAGTTGCGCTAATATTTTAACTCAGGCAGTCAACAATTGATTTAAAAAACAACTTTTAAACCATTATCATCAACAGCCTGCCAGCAACTGCTAATGATACATTAATACAAAACCCAAGTATCCTTGCCTCCTCCGCCCTGCGACGAATTGACAACCAAAGAACCCTTGCGTAAAGCAACACGCGTCAATCCGCCTGGGATAACATTGATGTCATCACCATATAATATGTAAGGACGCAGATCCACGTGACGCCCCTCGGCATGTCCATCCACCATACAAGGCACGCGCGACAGCGAAATTGTCGGTTGTGCAATGTAATTCCGCGGGTTATTCCGAATCTTGTCTCTGAACAACTCGTGTTCTTCTTCCGTTGCTTTCGGGCCGATGAGCATGCCATATCCGCCTGCTTCATTTGCTTCCTTTACAACCAGTTCCGCAATGTTTTCAATTACATAATTGAAGTCATCTTCTTCTCCGCAGATGTAAGTTTTCACATTGGGAATAATCGCCTCTTCGCCCAAGTAATATTTGATAATCCGCGGCACATATGCGTATACAACCTTATCATCGGCCACACCAGTTCCAGGAGCATTAGCCAAAGCCACACGTCCCTTCTTATACACCTCGAAAATTCCAGGAATTCCGATCAGTGAATCAGGATTAAATGCGTCCGGATCCATGAATGTGTCGTCAATGCGGCGGTAAATTACGTCCACAATTTGCAAGCCACTTGTCGTACGCATTTTGACATAGCCATCGGAAACAACCAAATCCCTTGCATCAACTAGCTCGACGCCCATTTGCTGTGCGAGATAGGAATGCTCGAAATAAGCCGAATTGTAGATTCCGGGCGTCAAAACGGCCACGGTTGGATTAGGCCTGTCTGCCAAATGCTGCAGCATTTGCAGCAAGCGCGTCGGATAATCCGAAACCGGCCTCACGCCTGTTCTCGCCAGCACATCTGGGAAAATTTGTTTGGAAAGCTCTCTGTTTTCCAGCATGTAGGACACGCCCGATGGGCAACGCAGATTATCTTCCAGCACCATAAAAGTCCCGTCATCGCCTTTGATCAAATCTGTTCCGGTAATGTGGCACCAGATTCCTTTCGGCGGTTTCAGACCAATGCAAGGTTTCAAAAAGCATTTGCTGGATTCAATCAGTTCGCGCGGGACAACGCCGTCGTTGAGGATATTTTGTTCATTGTAAACGTCATCAATAAACATGTTCAATGCTTTGATGCGTTGTTTTAAGCCCATTTCCAACCACTCCCACTCAGCATTGGAAAGCACGCGCGGGATAATATCGATGGGCATGATCCGCTCAGTTCCCTCTCCTTCCGAATACACATTGAATGTGATTCCCATGGAAAGCAATGCACGTTCTGTTGCTAACTGGCGGTTTGTAAGGTCGTCGTGTGTGAGGTTTTCAAATTTATTTTTTAAATGCTCGTAGCCAGGTCTTATTTCTCCATCTTCGGTAAACATTTCATCGAAGAAATTGTCGCTTTGATAATTAGAAAATGAAAAATTCATACAATACAAAATTTGAATAAGTATATATCAGTTATTTACAGAACAATATATGGTCAATGTTTCAATTTACAAAACGATTCGCAAAGACGCCAAATCGATTGATTATTGATTTTCTGTAGAAAAACTGTTTACAATATTCTGTAATCGCATAAACCTCCCCATAACTTCCTGAACGCTTGGATTAAATAAGTTTGCTGATAAATACTTTGCATCGCTAAATAATAAAATCATGCCTTCCGTTTATTACAAACATTATTTGCGCAATCATTAAACATTCGTTGCAAGTCCGTACACTTACGCTTTTCTTTGCAGACTTATTCGCACACCCCGCATCAACGTCTTCACTAAGCCATGTTTAAAAATAGACTACTTGTAATTGCAGTTATTTTGGGGCTTTCCCGAACGGCAATGTCCCAGCATTTACCAGGAGTCGCAATGGGTAATTACGCGGGCACGAATGCACTTTATCATAATCCTGCATTTGTCGCAGACAGCCGTTATAGCTTTTATGTCAATGTCGTTGGGACTCAGTTTTATACGGCCAACAATCACGTACGATATGAAGCGCCATATTCCTTTTTAAGCCTCGTTACCAATTCTGTTTCTGATAAATATCGCAACGAAAGAGGCGTTTTGCAATTCCCCCGCTCCTATCTGGGAGAGAAATTGAATGGCAATGAAAAATATCTGAATGCTGGTGGCGACATTAGACTGCCATCGGTGATGTTCAATTTGTTCAAAGGCAAAATTGGCGTGGGCATTGCAACCCGGGCGCGTTACATGCTAAATACATCGGGCGTTTCCGAACCTTTGGCAAGATTAATCAGCAAAACAACGCAGTTGGAAGAGTTGCAGGGACCGCTCTTTGAAAACCAATCGGGTAAGCTGCATTTGAATGGATTTGGGGAAGTTGCCTTTACTGTCGGCGGGACTGTTTTTGATAACGAAACCGACTTTTTGAAAGTGGGTGTGACCGTAAAAAGGCTCATCGGACTTTATAATGCGCACGCCATCATTGACGCATCTTCCTATGACATCAGGCCAGACGAAACCTGGGAGAACAAGCGACAATACATTCGTGTAGAAGAGATTAACCTGCAATATGGCATAACCCGAGACGAAGGTTTTCAGAACATTAAACCGTCGCCAGCGTGGCTCATTGGTGGCGCACCTCCGGGAAGTGGCTGGGGTTTTGACCTCGGCGCCGTTTATGAATACAGGCCCGATGTCAACAAATACACTTACACCGAGAAAGGCGTTCGTAAAAGGGATGCTTCCAAAAACAAATATTTATATCGCGTTGCTGTGTCGCTGACGGACATTGGCAGGGTTCATTTTAAAAACCCGGCTTATGTTTTGCAGCAAGAAATTCACACGACAAATAAGGAATTACGTTATGATTCGTTTCAAAAACTGGAAGGATCGGAAGGAATTTTTAATGCGATAAACAGTTCCCTGGACGGCGGCGCTCCGCTAGCACCCAATTTCAAATCGGTGTTACCAATGGCTTTTCAGGCGAGCGTTGACTACAATGTGCAGCCCAAAGTGTATATAAGCGGTTTATGGGTGCAGAATCTGGTGCCGCAAAGCGCATTTGGCATGAAGGCCGAGTCAGTCATTTCGGTTACGCCGCGTTATGAGCACAAATGGTATGAAATATCGGTTCCGCTTACATTAATGAACCGTTATCGCTCTCCCGCAATCGGGCTGGCTGGGCGCGCGGGACCGCTATGGATTGGAACTGATCATTTATCCGGGCTTCTTAACATTGGTAATCCAAAGTCATTTAACTTGTATTTTGGCATTTCAGCCGGCCTGTTCCGGCGACCACCTGAATCGCAGAATCAATGCTGGCCACCGGAAGATTCCTGGCTAAGGCGTATTTTTACTAAACGATAAATGCGATGTGCGCGTTTATGAATGATATGGAGTAAGCGACTGAATGCTGCCATGATCTAAAACCAAATTGAAATGAGAGAAGTAGAAAAAACTAAAGAAGAATGGCAAAAGGAGCTTACGGGACAACAATGCTTCGTGCTCTTCGAAAAAGGGACGGAAAGGCCTTTTTCGCACCCATATAACGACAATAAAGAAGAAGGGACTTATGTTTGCGCCGCCTGCGGCACACCATTGTTCAGCTCGGAAACGAAATATGATTCAGGCTCAGGATGGCCGAGCTTCTTTCAGCCGATTTCGTCCGGCAATGTTGAAGAAATCGTTGACCGCGGCCATGGAATGATCCGCACGGAAGTTGTTTGCAGAACTTGCGGCGGACATTTAGGACACGTTTTTAATGATGGCCCGAAACCCACAGGGCTTAGATATTGTATGAATGGCGCTGCGTTGAAATTCGACAAAGCCTGATCAATTAATTCATAAAAAGCCGGACTAAGTCATAAATGTCCGGCTTTTCTTATCTTTGAATTCTTACGAACCTAAACGTTTGATGGAAGTTATCAGATCGTTCTTTAATAAAATCCGCGCAATGTTTCAATTCATTGGAACACAGCTTTCAACATTCATCAACCGCATTGCATACACGCTAACTTCATTAGTTACAGGTAAAAAACGGGCCGATGCATATTTCGAATCCTATCGGAATCGGAAAAAATCAATTCATGATTGGTGGCATGATAAAGTGGATGTCAATGCACCATATTATAAGCCCATCGTTACGGTTTGGAAGACGTTCGTTTACGGTTTCTTAGCATTCGCCATCTATATTTTTAGTGTAGAAACCAATTTCCTGTGGCTCATGGGAAGCATGCCAAGCGTGGAAGACTTGCAAAACCCGAAAGTGGCGCAGTCTTCGGAAATTTACACATCGGACGGCGTCATGATCGGCAAGTTTTACACCGAGAACCGGACGCCTGTTACGGCAAAAATGATTTCTCCAAACCTTGTAAAAGCGTTAATCGCGACAGAGGACGTTCGTTTTTACACACATTCGGGTATAGATTACAGAGCCATGGCCAGTGTGGCGCTTGGAATTATTACAGGCGCAACAGATCGCGGAGGCGGCAGCACAATCACCCAACAGCTCGCGAAGAAACTTTTCAAAACCAGGAAAACCGGGGCGCGAGGCGTGCTTGGCTATGTTCCGGGCTTTGGAACATTGATTTATAAAACCAAAGAATGGCTCACCGCCATTAAACTCGAAAGGAATTTTACCAAAGAGGAAATCCTCACCATGTATTTCAACACGGTGGATTATGGTAACAACACCTACGGAATTAACACGGCCGCTCAATCATATTTCAGCAAATCGCCCGACAGTCTGAACATTCAGGAATCGGCGGTTTTGGTGGGTTTGCAAAAAGCAACCACGACCTATAACCCCGTCCGTAACATGAAACGGTCGCTTGAAAGGCGCAATGTGGTGATTAATCAAATGGAAAAATATGGCTATATCACAGCCAAACAGGCCGATTCCATCAGCGCATTGCCCATTGAACTGAAAACAAAATTCGAAACGCCTTATGATGGCAATGCAAATTACTTCAAGAACGCGGTTGTCGATTTTGTAAGAAAATGGGGTGACGAAAATGGTTATGACCTTTATACGGATGGTTTGAAAATATACACAACCATTGATTCGCGCATGCAACAGGCAGCAGAAGATGCTATGACGCAGAAAATGAAGCAATTGCAGCGTGTTTTTGAAGATCACTGGCGCAATCAAAATCCGTGGCGCGATGAGCAGGGACAAGAAATCACCGACTTCCTTGATAATGTGGTGAAGCGCACGAGCAAATACAAATCACTCGCAGCCAAATATCCAAACCAGCCCGATAGCATCAAATATTATCTCAACCGGAAGGACACCATGACCGTGTATGACTGGAAAACCAGCGGGGAGATGAAAAAATATTGGAGCTCAATGGATTCGCTGGATTATTACAAACGCGTTTTACGTGCGGGGATGATGGCGATGAACCCGCAAACCGGGCAAATCAAGGCTTGGGTGGGCGGTTTGGATTATAATTATTTCAAATACGACGCCGTGAAGCAAGGGAAAAGGCAGCCTGGATCAACGTTCAAACCATTCGTTTACACGACTGCCATCGACGATTCGACATTCAACATGTCACCCTGCGATCAAATTGTGGATAAGCCATTTGAAAAAATATACATGGAAAATGGCGAGCAAAAAGAATGGAAGCCGAGAAATGCAACCGGGACATTCTCTTATGCTAACATGACTTTACGACGCGCATTGGCACAATCGATTAACTCCGTAACTGCTGAATTGACGGACCGTGTTGGCCCTGATAATGTGGCGCGTTATGCGAAAAAAATGGGTATAACGACGCCATTGAAAGGACTTCCATCCATCGGCCTCGGGCCATTCGACGTTTCGCTTTATGATATGGTGGCGGCTTATGGCGTGTTTGTCAATAATGGCACTTACACGCAGCCTATTTTGGTTACAAAAATTGAGGATAGCAATGGCAAGGTCATCGAAGAATTTCAGCCGGAACACCGTCAGGCCATTAGTGAAGAATCAGCATTTTTAATGGTTCAAATGCTGAAAGGCGGCGTAGAAGAGCCCGGAGGAACATCGGGAAGTCTGCGCTGGAAGTTTGATGTGACCCGTAATGGCAATGAATTGGGAGGAAAAACAGGAACAACTTCCAACAACTCTGATGGCTGGTTTATGTGCATTACGCGCGACCTGGTTGTAGGCGCTTGGGTGGGCGGAGATGACCGGAGCATACATTTCCGGTCAACAGACCTGGGTGAGGGCGCAAAAACGGCATTGCCAATTGTGGGAAGCTTCCTCGAAAAAATCTATCGGGACAAATCGCTCGCACTGGAACCCGGGCCATTTCCCAAGCCTTCATTTAAAGTTTCTAAAAACTACAATTGTCCGACACAATGGGCTCCGGCAGCAAGCGATTCGCTGGGAATAGATGGCGACAGCACGCCAGCCAAACGGAACGACGAAGATGACTTCCTGATTGGCCCGCCGCCGATTCCACTGGATACTGGAAGCAGAAATTAAAACAAAAAAGGACTTTCCATTGATTTGGAAAGTCCTTTTTATGTTGAGCTAAACTTGTAGAGTTTTGAAATGAGGTCCGCAGGGTCTGGGAAATCTATCTGTAACTAGATCTTCAAAACTTCTTTATATTGCATGCGATAAAGGTTGGCATAAAAGCCTTCTTTTTCCAACAATTGTTCGTGATTCCCTTCCTCCACGATCTGCCCTTTGTCCACAACAATGATCTTATCCGCTTCCTGAATGGTCGAAAGTCTGTGCGCAATAACAATCGCAGTTCGCCCTTTCATCAATTTTTCAATGGCTTTTTGAATCAATTCCTCGGTTTCGCTATCCACAGAAGAAGTGGCTTCATCCAAAACAATGATCTCCGGCTCGTGCACCATTGCGCGCACAAATGATATGAGCTGGCGCTGGCCAACAGAAAGCGTCGCGCCGCGTTCCATCACATTGTAACTGTAACCGCCCGGCAATCTCTCTATGAAATCATGCACGCCGACAAGCTTCGCCGCTTCCACGATTTTTTCGTGCGTAATGCTGCTATCGCCCAACCGGATGTTGTTTTCAATGGTGTCGGAAAACAGAAAAACATCTTGCAAAACAACGCCAATGTGCTTGCGAAGCGCATTCAGGTTATATTCATGCACCTCCACATCATCGACGTAAATATTGCCTTTGTTAATGTCGTAAAAACGCGTGAGCAGGTTGATAATCGAAGATTTTCCAGCGCCCGTTGCGCCCACAAATGCAATCGTCTGCCCGCTTTCAACCGTGAAATTGATGTTTTTCAACACATATTCTTCCTCATTATAAGCAAACCAAACGTCCTTAAAAGTTACATTGCCTTTGATCGATTCGGGCGCAAATGTGCCTTCATTAGACGTGTACTCATCGCTGTCAAGCACTTTCAAAATCCTGTCCGTGCTTACAATGCCCATTTGCAATGTGTTGAAACGGTCTGCCAATTGCCTTATTGGTCTAAAAAAGAGGTTGATAAACATGACGAAAGCGGTCACAGTTCCGAATGTCACTTCTGCACTCAGAATCTGCTTTGAACCATACCAAACCACCAGCCCCGTCCCGGCCGCCGCGATAACGTCAGCAACAGGAAAATAAATTGAATAATAAAGAATGGACCGGATGTTTGCGTCGCGATGGACCTTATTGATTTCCCTAAACTTTTTATACTCAATGTCTTCGCTGCCGAAAATCTGCACAATGCCCATCCCCGTCAAATGCTCCTGAACGAATGAATTGAGATTGGAAACCGCCGCCCGGACTTCATTAAACGAATCTTTAATTTTTTCCTTAAACACATAAGTGCAAAAAAGCATCACCGGAATCGTGGACAAGCTGATAATGGACAGTTTCCAATCTGTATAAAACATGACTGCAATGATCAGCACCAGTTGCAAAATATCACCCGCAATGGCAGCCATTCCATCGCTGAAAACATTGGAAAGCGTTTCCACGTCTGAAATTGTCCGGGTTACCAGTCTGCCAATGGGTGTGTTGTCAAAAAATTTGAGCCGAAGTCCAATGATCTTTTCATAAAGCTGAACCCGAATGTCCTGGATGATATATTGGCCCAGCCAGCCCGACATGTATGTATTCCAAAACTGCGCAACACCTTGAACGACAGTCACAATTATCATAATAATGATCATGATGGTCAATTGTGAATAGTCGCCATTGGCAATGGGCGTGTCAATGGTGTATTTGATCAAAAGTGGCGTAAGCGGAGCGAGTAATGCGTTCAGCAGAATAATAGCGATCAGCAAATAAAACTGCTTTTCGTAAGGCCGAACGAACGCATATAAACGTCTTAAAGTAGGAAGATCGAATATTTGGCCGCTTTTGGTTTCCTGATTCACCTGTAAAAATTGGGTTAATGTATGTTGCCGACTGTGTTACTGACCAACAATGCAAAAGTAAAAAATGTCACCCGGGATTATAAAAAAACTGTGGCATGCCACATTCTTGATCGCTATGCTGGTAGTTCTGCTGATTCAGCGGCTTTTGAAAAGGTTAATGCGTTTGAAAAAATCCTGATTCATGGCTGTTGTCTCTGATGCAATTCCCGTTCATTCCCTGCCGAAAACGCCTAGCAAGGTTCCAGCATTAAATATTTTTCGTTTCAAAAACAGCAACGGCGTGCAGCGCGAATCGCCTGTTTCACTGCCCATCACACCATTGCCTACCGACGCGCCGCATCGCCACACGTATTATGAGATCCTTTTTATTGAAGAAGGCACGGGTTTTCATGAGATCGATTTTCATTCCTACAACATTCAGGGAGCTGGTTTGCACTTTTTAACGCCCGGACAAGTCCATTTGCTCACATTCTCAACTTCATTTCAAGGTTACATTGTCGCTTTTTCGGAGGATTTTTACACTTTTTATAATCCTGTGAATCCCGCACTTTCGCAACTTCCATTCTTCCAGCCCGCGCGAAGGCAACCCATTATCACGCTATCAGAAACAGAGAAACGCTATTTTCATAACATTATGGAAAACATGGTTTCGGATCATTTGGCTTCTGAAACGGACCAAACGATGATCGGGAAATACTTGGGGTTAATGTTGCA
The DNA here is from genome assembly GCF_021390515.1 of Dyadobacter sp. CY326. GTDB lineage: Bacteria > Bacteroidota > Bacteroidia > Cytophagales > Spirosomataceae > Dyadobacter. The sequence goes on along the minus strand of NZ_JAJUXI010000004.1, from coordinate 295,671 downwards.
AAAATGCGCTTCTCTGGCTCCAAAGAATATTCAGCCCGCAGAATCAGCTGTGCAGACTGTGCCGGAATTGGTCGGCCGATTTCAGGAGTTGGTCGAGAAGAATTTCAGGCAAATGCATGAGGTTCAGCAGTATGCGCAAGAATTGTCGGTGTCACCGGATTATTTGAGCAAGATTATTAAAAAATATCTGGGCACGCCTTCGCAGGAATATATTCTGGACAAGCTCTTACTGGAAGCAAAACGGCTTTTGGTTTTTACAAATTTGAGCAGCAAAGAGATCGGTTATCACATTCACATGGACGACCCCTCCTATTTCAGCCGCATCTTCAAAAAGAAAACTGGACTGACGCCAAACGAGTATCGCGATCATGTTCGGAAAAGTACCATTTAATAGCAAAAATGTACCTTGCCCCCACCTACACGGGCGGATATCTTTGTATTATCCAAAAATAAAATGGCTAAATAATACTATCGATATCTATTATGCAGATTCGCAACGATCTAACAGCCGCTTCGCTTCAACCGAAAATTGACAAGCTCTGGCAGCTTTCCGCAGAAAAAATCAACCTCATTTCGAGAGAATACGACAATTCAAAAGGAACGCCCGTTTTCACCGTCAATGGCAAATATACACTGCGCGGCTGGACGGAATGGACGCAAGGCTTTCAGTACGGTGCCGAGGTTTTGCAGTTTGACGCAACGGGTGACACTTCGTTTTTAGAAAGTGCAAGAAAGAACACGGTTAGCAGCATGGCCTCGCATGTAGGGCATTTTGGTGTGCACGACCATGGGTTTAACAATGTGAGCACTTACGGCAATTTGTTGCGATTAATGAATGAAGGCCGCATTTCTGAAAACGAGTGGGAACGCAACTTTTACGAAATCGCGCTGAAAATATCCGGTGCAGTTCAGGCCAAGAGATGGACGAAAACAAATGACGGTCAGGGTTTTATACATTCATTCAATGGTCCGCATTCTTTGTTTGTCGACACGATTCGTTCGGTGCGGGCACTGATGGTTTCGCATTTGCTGGGGCATAGTTTGATGGGCGAAAATGATGTCAAAACGAGCTTGCTCGAACGCGGCACATTGCATTCCATCGCAACAGCGAAATATGCTGTTTACTACGGCGAAGGCCGAGACAGTTACGACATTTGGGGCCGCACGGCGCATGAAAGCGTTTTTAACACCAATGACGGCAACTATCGCTGTCCAAATTCGCAGCAAGGTTTCTCTGGATTCACCACCTGGACGCGCGGATTGGCATGGGCCATGGCCGGTTTTGCAGAACAGCTCGAATCGCTTTCCTACTTTTCAGATGAAGAACTGGCACCCTTAGGCGGCAGAGCAGAAATTGAAAATATTTATTTGAAAGGTGCCAAAGCAACTTGCGATTTTTACATTGATAACACCGCGTCCGATGGCATTCCATATTGGGACACCGGCGCGCCACAACTCCATAAATTAGGCGATTACACGTCCAGAATTTCCGATCCTTACAACGAATTTGAACCCGTAGACAGCTCCGCAGCCGCCATCGGCGCGCAAGGTTTACTGCGTTTGGGAAAATATTTGAATGATAAAGGACAAACCGAGCAAGGCAATAAATACTGGCAAGCGGGCTTAACCGCATTGGATTCGCTTTTTGCTGAGCCATATCTATCCACCGACCCGACGCATCAGGGATTGATCCTGCATTCCATTTATCACCGTCCAAATGGCTGGGACAACATTCCAGCAGGGCAGAAAATCCCTTGCGGAGAATCCAGCATGTGGGGCGATTATCATGCGCGTGAAGTGGCGCTTTACGTGGATCGCATCAACAAAGGTTTGCCTTATTACAATTATCTCGGCGCTGTAAAATGAGCAACATAACATTTGATCGCTGCTGCATTCACACCATTACTACGAAGCCCTGGGAGCTTTCGGAGGCTGTGGAAAACTATGCGGCGGCGGGTGTAAAAGGAATAAGTGTCTGGCAGAATGCAATCGAACGGATCGGCCCTCACCGTGCCGGAGAGCTGATCCGATCTGCCGGGCTTGAAATCGTCTCTTATGTGCGCGGCGGATTTTTCCCGCACACGAGCAGCGCAGGACGGGCGCAGGCCATTGATCATAACCGCAAATTACTCGAAGAAGCCGCCGCTCTGGGCGCTCCCATGATCGTGCTGGTTTGTGGAGCCTCGCCGGATCAGTCGATGGAAAAGTCTCGGGACCAGATTAAGGAAGGCATTGCCGCAATTTTACCATTGGCTGAAAAACTGAAAGTGAAACTGGCCATTGAACCGCTGCATCCAATGTATGCGGCGGATCGATCAGCGATTAACACATTGGCGCAGGCAAATGATCTGGCTGAATATTTCAATTCTCCATTCGTGGGCGTTGCGGTGGATGTCTATCATTTGTGGTGGGATGGCAATTTGGAAAAAGAAATTGCGCGCTGCGGGGCCAATGGGAATTTGCTTGCTTACCATGTTTGTGACTGGAAAGTGAACACGATTGACTTGCTTAATGATCGCGGTTTGATGGGTGAGGGTTGTATTGATTTGAAAAAGATTCGCGGGTGGGTTGAAGCAACTGGTTTTCAAGGCTTTTGTGAGGTTGAGATTTTCTCTAACATTCATTGGGCTAAGGATCAGCATTTATTTTTGCGGGAAGTTACGGAGGCGTTTTTGCGCAATGTCTGACATCGGCCGGAGGCCTTGGAATAGTTGTCACGAAGCGGTGCTTCGCGCTAGCTGCGTCGATTTGATTTGTTTCATTGATATAAAATAAAAAACATGACTACACATAACATTGGCATTATCATGAACGGCGTGACGGGCCGGATGGGGACGAATCAGCATTTGTTGAGATCTATAAAAGCCATAATCGAGCAGGGCGGCGTGAAAATTTCTTCGGACGAACTCATTATGCCTGATCCGATTTTAGTGGGCCGGAATGAAAGCAAGCTGCAATCGCTTTGCAAACAGTCGGGAATTGCAAAATATACGACGGATCTGGATTCCGTAATGTCTGATCCGCAGTATCAGATTTATTTTGATGCGCAGGTTACAGGGCGCCGTGCGGCTGCTGTTAAAAAGGCGATTCTTGCTGGAAAACACATTTATTGTGAAAAACCAACAGGAACGACAACGGAAGAAGCACTTGAATTATATGAGCTTGCAACGGCTGCTGGTTTGAAAAACGGCGTTGTTCAGGATAAGCTTTGGCTGCCTGGAATGTTGAAATTGAAGCGGTTAATGGAGAGTGGTTTCTTTGGAAAAATCCTTTCGGTGCGTGGCGAATTTGGTTATTGGGTTTTTGAAGGTCATAGCATTCCGGCGCAGCGTCCTTCGTGGAATTATAGAAAAGAGGATGATGGCGGCATTATTGTAGATATGCTTTGTCACTGGCGATATGTCTTGGATAACCTTTTTGGCAATGTTAAAGCCGTTTCCTGCCTTGGCGCAACGCACATTCCCGAGCGAATAGACGAAAATGGCAAGCCTTACAAAGCAACCGCCGACGATGCCTGTTATGCCACATTTGAGCTGGAAGGCGATGTGATCGCGCAATTCAACTCTTCATGGACCGTCCGCGTTCGTCGCGATGATTTGCTCACATTGCAGGTCGACGGAACACACGGCTCGGCCGTTGCCGGCTTGCGCGATTGCTACATTCAACATTACGGAAACACGCCGAAACCGGTTTGGAACCCGGACATTCCGCAACCCATCCCATTTTTTGAAGGCTGGTCAAAAGTGCCAGAGCAAGAGGTTTTTGACAATGCATTCAAAGCGCAATGGGAGCTGTTTTTGAAACACATTGTAAAGGACACGCCATTTCCTTGGGACTTGAAAGCGGGTGCGCGCGGCGTGCAACTGGCTGAAAAAGGCATTGAAAGCTGGGAAAAACGTGCCTGGGTCAACATTGAAGAGTTATAGAGACTTGCTAAGTCTTAAGACTTAGCAAGTCTTAAGACGGGGTCGTCCAGACTTAGCAAGTCTAATCTTGGAAAATCCACCCACCGAAATCATGAAAAAAACAGCTTTAATAACTGGCGGAAGTCGCGGAATTGGTTTTGGGATAGCCAAAGCGCTTGCAAAGGAAGGCTTTAACCTTGCTATCAACGGCGTGCGCGACGAAGAAGGCGCTGCCGAAGCCCTTAATGAGCTTCGAGAACTGGGGGCGGAAGTGGTTTATTGCCAGGGAAATATTGCCAATGCTGCTGACCGTGAGGCCATTGTTGAAAAGGCATATTCTGTTTTTGGTCAAATAAATATTCTTGTCAATAACGCGGGAATTGCTCCTCGCGTAAGGCTGGACATTTTGGAAACGACTCCTGAAAATTACCGGGAAGTGATGCAGACCAACCTGGAAGGTCCTTTTTTCCTGACGCAGAACGTTGCGAAACGAATGGCGCATACGAAGCAAAATAACCATGCATTTGAGGCGACAATCATTTTTGTAACGTCCATTTCTGCAACGGTTGCGTCTATTAACCGGGGTGAATATTGTATTTCAAAAGCAGGACTCGCAATGACCAATCTGCTTTTTGCTGTAAAGATGGCGGAGTTCAACATTCCCGTTTTTGAGATCCGTCCGGGCATTATTTCAACCGATATGACGTCCAAAGTGCAGGAAAAATACGACAATTTATTCCAAAGCGGCATTGCATTGCAGCCGCGCTGGGGAACGCCGGACGACGTCGGAAGAGCAGTTGCATCGCTCACAAGAGGTGATTTCCCCTATTCCACTGGTCAGGTTATCGGCGTGGACGGCGGAATGTTGATTGATAGGTTATAGCTTTTTAAGTAAACAAACCACTTTATGTCCGAACATTCTTACCCTCGCCCAACCTTGCTTTCACAACTGCTGCAAGTGCCTGTAATTGTGGCTGCACTGGGCTATCTGGTCGATATGTATGACTTATTTTTGTTCAGCGTAGTGCGCGTCCCGAGTTTAAAAGCATTGAATGTGCCCACGGCTCAGCTGCTGGGCGAAGGCATCAGGCTGCTGAATTACCAGATGGCCGGAATGCTCATTGGAGGCGTTTTGTGGGGCATAATTGCTGACAAAAAAGGCCGCCTTTCCGTGCTTTTCGGATCCATCATCATGTATTCACTTGCCAACATTGGGAACGGATTTGTCACATCACTTGATCAATATGCATTGCTTCGATTTGTAGCAGGCGTTGGATTAGCGGGTGAATTGGGCGCTGGAATTACATTGGTTACCGAGGTTTTGCCCAAAGAAATACGCGGTTACGGAACCACATTGGTGGCGACATTGGGCGTGTTGGGCGCGATCCTAGCCTATTTTGTAGCAGATTTGTTTGCTTGGAGAATCTCTTATTTTGTGGGCGGCGGAATGGGGTTGTTGCTTTTAATTCTAAGATTTAACGTTTTCGAATCTGGCATGTTCAAGCAGGTCAAAGAAAAAACAGTCGACCGTGGAAACGTCTTAATGATCCTGACAAACGGGAAGCGCTTTGGAAAATATTTGATGGCGATCCTTGTGGGTTTACCGATTTGGTTTGTTGTCGGAATTCTAATCACATTTTCGCCTGAGTTTGGCGCCGCAAAAGGCATTGAGGGAATTAATGCAGGAAAGGCAGTCATGCTGGCATTTTCAGGACAGGTTTTTGGCGATATTTTCAGCGGATTGTTAAGCCAATATCTCAAAAGCAGAAAGCGCGTGATCGGTTTGTTCATCATCCTTTCACTTACAATGATAATCGGCTATCTCACGATCCCGACTTTGGATCTGTTCACATTCTATTTAATGTGCGCATTGCTCGGTTTCTGCAATGGTTATTGGACCTTGTTCATCACAATCGCTGCCGAGCTCTTCGGGACAAACTTGCGGGCAACCGTGGCCACCACCGTTCCTAACTTCGTAAGAGGTGCGACGATTCCGTTAGCAGCATTGTTTGTGCGTTTCAAGCCCGATATTGGTGTGATTCAAAGCGGTCTGTTAATCGGCGTCGCAACTTCCCTCGTCGCGTTGTTAGCGTTGTATTTTCTTGAAGAGACTTTTACAAAAGATATGGATTTTGTGGAAAAAGAATAGTTCCGGATCTCACCCCAGATTTGAACAAAGGGCTTCTGCAATGCAGGGGCCCTTTGTTTTTAACACTTATTAACATGTAAAAGAGCAACTTACGGTTTTGAGCACGCATCATTAGAGCATTATAACATTAACCGCTTAATTGCTCATGAAAGATATCAACCATTCATTCACTTAAAATTTCCATTCCTGTACTTTGTATTACATAGTACCGACGTTTGCAGCACCTTTGTAATGTCCTAAGAGACAAAAAAACAACAGCCATAAAAATAAAATAGCCATGAAAACTACAATCAAAAATTTCGCATTAGCATTAGCACTTGTTGCCACGACTTTCGCTGCCAACGCAGAAGACAAAGAAACCAAAAAAACAAAAAAAGCTTCCACGTTCGGAACAGGAATTTACCCGACTAAAACTGGTAAAATCAATGTTCTGGTTGACAAAGCAAACAACGACGAGAACACAGTGATTTTACTTAAAAATGAAGCTGGAATCATCGTATATCGCGAAACTGTCAACAGAGACAACCAAAAGTTTGGTCGCACATTGAATATGGATCAAATGGACGCTGGAAAATACGAATTGGACGTCATTAGCGGCAGAGAAATTCAGACAAAATCATTCGAACTATCTGAACAAAAAACTGAACGCACTTTGTCAGTCAAGTAATTAAGCGTAAACCACAAGTTACAGGGCCTCCGGAAATCCGGAGGCCCTTTTTTTGTTTCAAACTCCTTACCAAACCGTTACCATTCCCCCAATCCAACGTCACACGGTTGAAACCAAAATTAGAAGTTCTACTTTTTGTGGAACTTTTTACTTAAATTTAACCGAGTAATGGAGCTAATAGGGAGAGACATTTTATCAAAACTTAAAAACAAGAACAGAGGGAATTCGAAATTATTGCAAGCCATAGATCAGCTGATCGTCGATCTTGAAAGCTTAAAGGTTGATTCCACAAACAATCTTAAAACTTTAAGATCTGATTTTGAGAAAGTACATAACGACGGCTTCTATTTCGTCAACATTCATATTCACAGAGTGCTGCTTGTCATAAAGGTGGAGAGAAATGAGGTAAAGATAGTTTGGGCTGGTAACCATGATGAATATGTAAGGACATTTAAAAACAACAAAAAAAGCATCGAAAAATGGATACGAATCAACGATCTGACGAAATGATCTCATGGGATGCAAGAGACATCATTCGCAAAGGGAAAATAGATTCTGAGCTTGAACGTGAAAGGGCAGTGTGGGTAGAACGGTCATTGAATTTACTGTCCAGAGAGCAGCCCGAACTTGAAGTTCTTAGGAAACAAATATTTGATTTAATCCTCCAGTACGAATCACGCTACTGGTCAGATTTTGACTCTATTCCCAAGCAACAATTCAAGGAAAGCGACCGAGCTGAAAAACAGGCCAAAAAGGAATTCAAATTTTTCAAAAGAAGAAAGGAATTGATCGTTGCTAAATTGAAAATGTACGGACTCAACCAGAATGATCTGGCGGAAATTTTGGCTCATAGTAAGTCGTATACATCTGAGCTTTTAAACACTATTCGGGCATTTTCAATCGGTGACCTTATCATTATTCATCGGCTGTTTGACATCGAATTGGACGACTTGATACACGCCGAAGTTCCAGCTGAAACAATGGCCAGAATCAATCAAATACTTCAAAAAGTTGCCTCAGATCCAGCAAAAACGAAAAAGTTTGGCAAAGCACCTGACAATGCGTTGCCCGGCACGGCACAGCGCAAAGCTTCAAAGAAAAAGGCGGGAGAATATCGCAAGCATTCACTCAATAACTTGCCTTAATGCATCCGCTATGGTTTTTATAAGGAGATAATCTTTCTTAATTCCTTTTTCAGTTGTTTCCAACACCTTAACAACCGAATATGAATTCGCGCAGGGATTTTCTTCAAAAGTTTTCATTGGGAATCGGTGCTGCTGCATTCATTGCCGGTGCTGAAAATGTTTCTGCTGCGGCACCCAAAATAGCCGATGCCCCGAAAGCCGACAAACAACTCCGCGTGGCATTGATGGGCCTTGGTGGTTATGCAAACATTGTTGCGCGGGGAATGAAAGAATGCAAAACTGCGAAACTGGTTGGGCTTGTGACAGGAACTCCCTCCAAAATTCCGGAATGGAAGCAGAAATATGGCATTGAGGACAAGAATATTTACAATTACGAGAATCTCCAAGAAATTAAAAATAACCCGGACATTGATCTGGTTTATGTCATTACACCAAACTCGCTGCATCACAAACATGTGTTGCAAGTGGCAGCTGCCGGGAAACATGTAATATGTGAAAAACCAGTGGCCGACAATGCAAAGCAAGCCAGGGAAATGATTGCTGCTTGCGAGAAGGCTGGTGTCAAATTCTACATTGGTTATCGGCTTCATTTCGAACCACATACACGCGAATTGATCCGCATGCGGGAAGCAGGAGAATTTGGCAAGATCATGCATGTAAACAATTATGCAGGTTTTACCATTGGCGACCCTACGCAGTGGCGATTGAAGAAAAACCTTGCCGGCGGCGGCGCAATGATGGATGTCGGCGTTTACTCAACAAATGGCGCACGCTATTGCACTGGCGAAGAGCCAGTTTGGGTGACTGCGCAAGAATCCAAAACAGACCCGGTGAAATTCAAGGATGTCGATGAAACCGTTACTTTTCAACTTGGCTTTCCAAGCGGCATTATTGCAAACTGCGGCTGCACTTACAACTTCAATCACGCTGAAAGGCTGCATGTTATGGGGCAAAAAGGCTGGGCCGAGATGAACCCGGCATTTGGTTACGGCCCTATTCGCGGAAATACGCACAAAGGCGCTATTGACGCACCGGATGTTAATCACCAGGCCTATCAAATGGACGGCATTGCCGACGCCATTTTAAATGGAAAACCAGATCCCAATGTTACCGGGCATGAAGGTTTAAAAGATATGCTCGTCATCGATGCCGTTTACGAATCGCTTCGCAAAAACGGCGCAAAAGTATTTATCAAACAATAATCACTCATTTAATATGGACTCGCGTCGCGACTTTCTACAAAAACTGACTCTGGGAATCGGCGCCACCGCCCTTTCTGATTTGCCTGCCGCTGCCCGACAGCTTTATTCCGGTCCCAAAGCCGATAAGCAATTGCGCGTTGCGATTATGGGACTCGGGAGCTATGGAACCCGTGTGGCCGATGCGATGAAAGATTGCAAAATGGCAACATTGGTCGGCGCCGTTTCGGGGACACCCGCTAAGCTGGACGATTGGAAAAAGAAATACAATATTCCCGAAAAGAACACTTACAACTATGAGACCGTCAGCAAGATCAAAGACAATCCTGATATAGATCTGGTTTACATCACGACGCCTAACTCACTGCATCACAAGCATGTGCTGCAAATTGCAGCAGCTGGAAAACATGTGCTTTGTGAAAAACCCGTCGCCGACAATGCGAAACAAACGCGCGAAATGATCGCAGCTTGTGAAAAGGCAGGAGTGAAATTTTACATTGGTTACCGGATGCATTTTGAGCCACATACGCGCGAGCTGATACGCATGCGCGAGGCTGGCGAGCTCGGTAAGATCATGCACGTGAACAATTATATGGGTTTCAAATCCGGCGATCCCAATCAGTGGAGGCTTAAAAAGGCTTTGGCAGGAGGAGGCGCAATGATGGACGTGGGCATTTATGCATTAAATGGCGCCCGTTACGCCACGGGCGAAGAACCGATTTGGGTGACAGCGCAGGAAACCAAAACCGATCCGGTAAAATTCAAGGAAGTCGACGAAACGATCATGTTTCAGCTTGGCTTTCCGAGTGGCGTGGTGGCGAGCTGCGGCACGACCTATAATTTCAATAACTACGAAAGACTTTATGTAGTCGGCGAAAAAGGCTTCGTCGAGCTAAGTCCCGCATTCAGTTACGGCCCGATCAAAGGCCGGACGCATAATGGCCCTATGAACCAGCCAATCGTCACGCACCAAACGTTGCAAATGGATGGAATTGCCGACATTATCCTCAACAACAAGCCCGACCCGAATGTGAGTGGAGCCGAAGGATTGAAGGATATGATCGTCGTGGACGCGGTTTATGAATCCATCCGAAAAGGCGGAGCCAAAATTACGTTAGCAGGAAAATAAAATTTATAGCGCAAAAGAATCACCATGAAGTTCCCGAAGTTGTTCAAGCAATGCATCTCCGCCTTCATGGTGATTCTTGCATTAAGCACGAGTTGCAGTAAAAAAAGTGTCACCGTTTTAAAAGGCAGCGATAATGAGAATCGTTTCAAAATAATCGGCTATCTCCCAAACCGCACAGACCTGCCAGCAGCAGCAAATCAAATTGATTTTGCAAAAATCACGCATTTGTACATTGCTTTCATCAATCCAGACTCATTGGGAAACCTGACTGGAACCGAGAATCTCAAAGCAGTCGCCGAACTGGCACATTCCAAAAATGTGAAGATTATGGCTTCCATCGGCGGCGGCAGCGCCCCGAAATATTATCCGTCATTTTTGATTGGAGAAAAGAAAACCAAGCTTATCAAAGACCTTGTAAACCTGGCAGTGGACAACAATCTCGACGGCATTGATGTCGATCTCGAAGGCGCATTGATTGACGCAAACTATGAAAATTTCGTAGTCGATTTTGCAGCAGCATTGAAGCAAAAGAACAAACTGATCACAGCCGCGATAGCGACGGTTTACAAAACGCAATTCACCGACAAAGCCCTGGCGCAGTTTGATTTCGTCAACATTATGTCCTACGACCGCACCGGCCCCTGGCGTCCAGACAAACCCGGCCCGCACGCCCCCTACTCCATGGCCGAAGAAGATCTCCAATATTGGCTCGAAACCCGCAAAATTTCCAAAGAAAATCTAACCCTAGGCGTCCCCTTCTACGGTTACGGCTTCGGCGGAACCGCCCCTGAAAGCATGTCCTACAAAAACATTCTTCGCCAATTCCCAGACTCCATCAACCAGGATCAGATGCATTTGAATGGCGGAATGGTTTATTATAATGGTCTGCCGACGATCCGGAAGAAGACTGAGCTGGCAAAGCAGATGGTTAGCGGAGTGATGATTTGGCAGTTGTTGCAGGATTCAACTGGCGTGAAGTCTTTGTTGGGGGAGATTGATGGGGTGGTGAAGAGGAAATGAATTTGCCAAATGTTACATTTTAAGTTAACTTTACATAACACACTATTTAATGGAGCAAATACGCGAACTCGTATTTTATAAGAACTATTTTGACGATTTCTATAAGCAGCAAAACCCTAAGGTGAGAGATAAGATCGACCACATAATCTATCTCATAATGCATTTTGATAGGATTCCAGAAAAATTTTTGAAACATATTGAAGGTCAGAAAGGATTGTATGAACTGCGGATTGAAGCGGGTAGCAACATTTTTCGTGTCTTCTGTTGCTTTGATAAAGGGAGAATCGTTGTCCTGTTTAACGGCTTTCAAAAGAAAAGTCAAAAAACACCTCCCGACGAAATACAGCTTGCCGTCAAGTTAATGAAAGAATATTTTGAACGAAAATCGACATGAAAGAGCATTTGGATATAACTTCCGCGGAAGAACATTTCACCCGCTACCACGGAGCGCCTGGAACAAAAGAACGAGTGGAATTTGAGCTGAAGGCGAAAGCTTTTTTGATCGGTGAACTTATTAAAGAAGAAAGAAGACTGGCGAAGTTAACGCAAGAGCAGCTTGCCGATAAAATCGGGGCAAAAAAAAGCTTTATTTCCAGAATTGAAAATGGTCATGCAGACATCCAACTTTCTACACTTTACAGAATTTTAGAAATTGGACTTGGTAAGAAACTAGAACTTTCCGTGCACTAGTTTCTGCGCTTTTTACCTCTATGATTCGCGGGATGACACGGACAGTTCAATTGGAATTCGTATATATAGTGGAAAGCGAAGGCGAAATCTTTCCGTTCTCAATCCTTTCAATAGATTGCCTGTCCTTCTCATAAGACCGAACAAGATCAAATTGACCCAACCTTTTGCGCTTAGTAGTTGGATGATTCTCGTTTCAATCAGTTTTTGTTTATTAGTAAGGCAACTCAATGCCTTTAAAAATTGCTCTTAGCAAATCACACGGATCGACATCCATTGCAAGCGCAATCAAATAGAGTTCCCTTGCTCTTAAATGGGAGCCCTCTTTCAAAGTTAGTTCGCTAAGTCTAGAAGCACTAATCCCGGTTTTACGAGAAATCTCCGCCTTATTAATAGATTTTCTTCCTAGATATAGACCAAGTTCTGTCATACAATCCTGCTTTTCAGGACATAAATTTAGAATAGACAATGATCTGTATAGAATTCCCATAATCAGCTTTGTAATTTTGATAGAATATCGATAGTTTTATACAGAAAATCAATATATATCTATCGAAAAACGAACTACTATTTCAATGCAATCTTTCAAGCACAAATCCCGCCAGCTAAAAATCTATTCAAAATTTCAAAGATCTTCCAGATGGAATTCTAAGTTCGTCCCGGAAATACGGTTGTGTGGGAAGTGGCTTGAAAATATGGGATTTGGGTCAGGAGAACGAATTCAGGTTCGCTTGGAGAATGACAGGATAATCATAGAACCTGTGGGCGAGTTGACAAAAAATTCGCAATTGGAAATTTGGTAAACATTTACTCCAAGAAAGTAATAAACCATTCGAAAATTGACGCTAGCCGGAGAATAAATGAGCCAAGGGGATTCAACAAATGTTTCGAAGCAAAACCTATTTTTGGAAACAATGTAATTCTTTCAATTAAACACACTATGCATGATTTCTGCCGATGATCTGAGAAACATTGCCTTTGAGCGACTGGCCGACGCGGAGACATTATTGCTTGCCAGGCGCTTTGACAGTTCTTTTTATCTATGCGGCTACTCGATTGAAATTGCTTTAAAACATAAAATTTGCAAAACCTTAAATTGGGCTGGATTTCCCTCTTCATCCAAAGAATTCGAAAAGCTAAGAAGCCTTAGAACACACGATCTGGAATTACTCTTATCTTTAACTGGTTTTGAATCAGAGCTTAAAATCCGTTATTTCGATGAATGGTCACTTGTTAGTAACTGGACTCCGGAATCGCGTTACAATGTTACCGGATTAGTGAGCGAAGCGAAGGCAAATGAAATGTTTACATGCACCAGCATTATTCTTCTGAACTTATGAAAGAAATCATTGATAAATTAATAAAGATCGAACAAGAAAGTGCAGCCGAAAAGGGTGATTATGAATTATTTGCACTCTTCCTTAGAGAAGAATCCTTTGGTAGATGGGACATTGTGGTATATTCTAAATGGGCTTGCCTGGATTATCCGAACTCCCGGAAATATCTTTCTGAAAAGATTCAAAATTCTTTATCCGCTGATGAAATTGTTCAAATTTCAAGGATTGTGGTGCTGGATCAAGCGAATCTGGAAATGCCCGATTTTATTCAAAATTTGAACGTACAACATGGTGCGGCAACAATAAAAGACGAAGAATTCCTTGGCCAGCAAATTGAGCGTGGCTATGTAATCACCGCGAACACCAACCAGGCTGCTTAGAGGGATGCAACTCATTACTTGGACTTAAACACGGCTTTATCCGCAAGGCCGATCTGCCCCTTTTTTACTATCCTGACTTCCGATCCCTGAGCTCCACAACAAACCAACTTTGAGCTTTTAAACAAAGCCTCACCCTCCCTTCCTGCCGACCTTTGTCATACAAAAAACAAAAAAATGCTATGACAAAAGTTTGGTTTATTACAGGCAGTTCCCGCGGATTGGGACGTAGCCTTACAGAGGCAGTGTTGAAAAATGGTGATAAAGTTGCTGCTACCGCACGGAATACGCGGCAGTTAGATCAGTTCGTTGCGCAATTTCCGGATCAGGTTTATCCAATTCAACTTGATGTAACCAATAAGGAACAGATTTATGCTGCGGTTGACAATGCGATTCGGCGTTTTGGGAGAATTGATGTGCTGGTTAATAATGCTGGCTTCGGCATAACCGGCGCTGCAGAGGCGTTTACTGACGAGCAAGTTCGCAGCCAGTTGGAAACCAACTTGTACGCACCAATTGAAATCACACGCGCAGTTTTGCCGCATATGCGCAAACAACGCTCGGGACACATTCTGCAAATCAGCTCGATTGGTGGCCGTGTTGGCGGTGCTGGATTGACCATGTATCAGGCTGCGAAATTTGGACTGGGCGGCTTTACCGAGTCGCTTTCCAAAGAAATAGCGCCGCTTGGAATCAAAGTTACATGTGTTGAACCGGGCGGATTCCGTACAGACTGGGCGGGTTCTTCTATGAGCTTTGCGCCTGAAATAGAAGGCTATGAAACTACAATTGGCGGCGTCAAAAAGTTTTTTACCAGCGATGCTTACGTCCCAATTGGTGATCCGGATAAGGCTGCAAAAGTGATGGTGGAGCTCGTTGAGCATCCCGAACCGCCTTTGCATTTAATCCTCGGCAGCGAAGCTGTTGGCATTTTACAAAGAGCAAGCGCATCCAGACAGGCTGAACTGGAAAAATGGATGCCTGTCAGTATTTCTACGGACCACAACGACGCCGAAAATTTCTTCGAATCGACTGCTGGCAAAGCATATTTGAACCTGAAAGGCGTATAATTTCCTTTAAACTGCCATCAACTTTTAGGTAAAAACAACTAACTTCAACAGCATTGCAGACGTTTTTCACCTGCAATGCTGTTCACCCAAATGCCCATTCCAATGAGCCAACCGGTCATCGAACCCACCTTATCACAAATTACGTATTCTTGTTACCACTCGAGAAGCCGGGAAGGAGAGCAGTTTGTGCCCGAGCACGTTTTCAGTTATCAAATCGCAGGCACGCTTATCGTGAATGACGGTCTTCAAGAGTACATTTTCAAAGAAGGCGATTTCAGGCTTACAAAGCGGAATAAACTCGTAAAATTCAACAAGCAGCCTCCCGCTAATGGCGATTTTAAAGCAATATCCATTTATTTGGACCAGCAGACACTACGTAATTTCAGTATGGAATTCCATTACGAAGCCGCTCCGCATTCGTCTGAAAAAGCGTTTATAGCATTGAAAACGAATAAGTTGATGACCAGCTACATAGATTCGTTAATGCCTTACCGCGAATTTCAGCCGCCGACGAGCCAGCAATTGATGGCGCTCAAATTGAAGGAAGCCATTTTGATTCTCCTGCAAACGAACCCTGAAACCAAGGACATCCTTTTCGATTTTAGCGAACCGGGCAAAATTGACCTCGAAGGCTTTATGATTCAAAATTTCCATTTCAATGTGCAGTTGAAACGATTTGCTTATCTAACCGGTCGCAGTCTGGCAACATTCAAGCGTGACTTTGAAAAGATTTTCCACATGTCTCCAAGTCGCTGGCTGATGCAAAAACGGCTCGAAGCTGCGCATTATCTGATCAAAGAAAAAGGCAAAGCGCCCTCGGAAGTGTATCTGGAAACAGGTTTCGAAGATCTTTCACACTTTTCTTTCGCTTTCAAAAAGGCATATGGCATCGCGCCTTCGCGGGTTGCATAAGTAAGGAATCTGCACTTGCCGACTTTTAAAGCAACCGGGAACAACTTCACCCGGCATTGTTTTGATATGAAAAAGCCAGTAGTTATCAATTCTATTTTGTCCGGGCTAGCGGCACTCCTCTTCCCGGCCTTACTTTCAGCACAAATCATGGATTCAAAATCAATAGTTGCACCCGGCGCGGAGGTTGAAAAACTCGGCGATGGCTACAAATTTACCGAAGGTCCGGTTGCCGATGAGAACGGCAATGTGTTTTTCACTGACCAACCCAATAACAAAATCATGCGCTGGGACGCCAAAACCGGTAAATTCAGTGTGTTTTCTGACAATCCCGGGCGTGCGAATGGAATGTATTTTGATAAAAAAGGCAATCTCGTGGCGTGTTCGGATGAGGACAATCAGGTTTGGTCTTTTGATAAAAACGGCAAGCCTACGGTTTTGGTTAAAGATTACGAGGGCAGACTTTTGAATGGCCCGAATGACCTTTGGATTGACCCGAAAGGCGGAATTTATCTCACCGACCCCATGTATAAGCGCGATTACTGGAAGCGTGACCCAAAAATTCAGCAAGACGGCGAGCATGTTTATTATCTGACTCCCGATCACAAAAAGCTCGTGCGCGTGGATGAAAAAATCAAAAAGCCAAACGGCATCATTGGGACGGCCGACGGTAAAACATTGTATATCGCTGACATTGGGGATGATAAGACTTACAAATACGAAGTTCAAGACGACGGAACATTGACAAACCGGACTCTTTTCGTCTCCAAAGGCTCAGACGGAATGATCCTGGACTCCGAAGGAAATCTTTACCTTACCGGAAAAGGTGTGACGGTTTTTGACAAAAAAGGCGAACAAATCGCACATTTCCCTGTGCATAGCGGCTGGACTGCTAACCTTTGCTTTGGTGGAAAAAACAACGATCTCCTTTTTATTACAGCGGAAACAGCCGTTTATGGCCTAAAAATGAAGGTTAAGGGTGTAAAATAGGCGATGCAATTACCGACCGTTCACGAATTGATCTATTCACATTTGCAACCTTTTAATGTAATCTTGGTTTCTGGCTTATAAAAAAATTTTATTAGCGATGAATCAAAATTTCAAATCCACTCTACTTTATTCAAAATCCCTGCTTTTTGCAGCCGTTATTTCTATCAATGCGTTTTCCTGCCGAACAGCTGAACTGGCGGTGAATAATGACCTAAAAAACGACACCGAAATTTACACAGTTAAGGGCCGTCAGGGATCTCAGATTGGCCAGGTGATTTCATTTGGCGACTTCAGAACCAGCAAAGTGAAGCGCGGCTGGACCTTCGGTTACTCCGTTCCATTCATTGTGAAATTCAATGGAGCCAAGGAAAAGTTGAGTTTCCAACAAGTTGCGCCCAATGGAAAAACCGCCGAGGTTGCGCTAGTGAGTCGATTTAAGGAAACGGAATTTTCCCCGCTCGAAGATTACTTTTCCGTTTCGCTCAAATACAAAAATTACTTTGCAGGATCGGTTAAGCCTGACAACAGTCATGAGCCCTGGGATTTTATCGTTCACAATGTTGACGGCGCAAGTCGCAGTTTGAACAAGAACAGCACAGTCGGCTTTGTGCGGTCCCGTCATGTGCAAATAGACATTGCGGGCATTCGCGAGCTGGAAGGATCATCCAGTTTTCTGACCCAGAACGATGTTTACGGTTATGAGTTTCAGCTCGAAGGGAAGATCATCGGGGCAGTTTCTACTATCAACAACGGAAAAGTTTGGTTTAAAAACGGCCTTTCTGACGACCTGAAACTGATCCTCGCCAGCGTTTCCTCAGGACTAATGCTCCGCAACAATGTGGAAGCGAACGCTATTGCATCGAACTGACATCGGACGCTTGCAACTCCTGGCCGAAATGATAAATTGCATGCTGAAACTTTAACTCATGCAAATCGGGATGCGCTTAACATCTCAACTTATCATCACATTATGTCCCAGGAAAGCAGTAATCCATTTTTATCAGCATATAACACGCCTTTTCAGGTTCCACCTTTTGACAAAGTGGAACCTGAACATTTTTTGCCGGCTTTTGAAAAAGGCATAGCCGACCACCAAAAAAGCATTTCCGACATTTGCGCAAACAATGATGCGCCCACATTTGACAACACAATGGAAGTGCTGGAACGCAGCGGCGACTTGCTGACGCGCGTGAGTTCCGTTTTTTTCAATTTGGCTTCTGCAAATACAAACCCTGAAATCGAGGCGCTTTCGAAAGAACTTGCGCCAAAACTTTCCCAGCACAGCGACGATATTTATCTCAATCCGGACTTATTCCGCCGCGTTAAAACCATTCAGGACGCGCAGCATGGCCTGGATTTGAGTGCGGAACAAAAACGTTTACTCGAAAAAACCTACAAAGCTTTTGTCCGAAGCGGAGCAAATTTAAATGATGCAGATCAGGTCACCATGCGTGACATTAACAAGCAGCTGTCTGTTCTGACGGTTCAATTTGCCCAAAACTTGCTCGCCGAGACCAACAAATACGAACTGATCGTCGATGACGAATCACGCCTTTCCGGCCTGCCTGCATCTATAAAGTCTAGCGCCGCGCAGGCTGCGGGGAAAGAAGGGAGCTGGAAATTCACATTACACCAGCCGAGCGTGATGCCATTCCTGCAATATGCGCATGACCGCTCGTTGCGGGAGCAAATTTACAAGGCTTACATCAGCCGCTGCAATCACGGGGATGAACTGGATAACAAAGAAATCGTTTCGCAAATTGTCACTTTGCGCGACCGAAAAGCAGCATTACTCGGTTATGATTCACATGCGGCCTACGTTTTGGAAGAATGCATGGCCAAGACCATTGATCAAGTTTATGATCTGTTAGACGCATTATGGAAGGCCGCATTGCCTGTTGCAAAGTCCGAAGCGGTGCAAATGCAGGAACTTATGCAGCAAGAATTACCAAACGCCGAGCTTGAAGCCTGGGATTGGTTTTACTATGCAGATAAGGTCAGAAAACAAAAATACAATTACGACGCCGAGTCGTTACGCCCGTATTTCCAATTGGAAAAGGTCCGGGATGGCATTTTCATGGTTGTCAAAAACCTGTATGGAATTAATTTTGCAGAAATCAAAGACATTCCAAAATATCATCCGGATGTAACTGCCTATGAAGTCCATGAAGCGAACGGCGCGCTGACTGGCATTTTTTACATGGATTTTTTCACAAGATCTTCAAAACGAGGCGGTGCATGGATGACCTCCTATCGCAAACAAGGCATGAAAAATGGCGAACGCGTTGCACCCATTGTTTCTATCGTTTGCAATTATGCCAAGCCAGCCGATGGCGGCCCTGCCTTACTGACGGCGGACGAAGTGGAAACATTTTTCCACGAATTTGGTCATGCAATGCATGGTTTGCTTTCAAATGTAACTTACGAAACATTGTCAGGAACATCCGTTCCGCGCGACTTTGTGGAATTGCCATCACAAGTGATGGAGCATTGGGCATTTGAGCCGGAAGTGCTACAATTTTACGCGAAGCATTACCAAACCGGCGAAACCATTCCTGATGAAGCCGTCCAGAAGATGAAGAATGCTTCGAAATTCAACCAGGGATTTGGGACGGTAGAATATCTTGCTGCTTCCATGCTCGATCTAAGTTATCATAAGCTTTCAGCTGGCGAAGATTTGGATCCAGAGGAATTTGAGCAAAATGAAATGAACCGGCTGGGCCTGATCAAGCAAATTGCCCCGCGTTACCGGAGCACATATTTCCAGCACATTTTTGCAGGCGGCTATTCGGCGGGTTATTATAGTTACATCTGGTCCGAAGTGCTTGATAGTGATGCCTTTGCGGCTTTCAAAGAAGCGGGCAGCATTTTCGACGCAAACACGGCGCAGTCATTTCGACACAATATTCTTGAAAAAGGTGGAACTGAGGAGCCGATGGATCTTTACAAATCATTCCGCGGACATGAGCCTGATGTAAAATATTTGTTAAAAAACCGCGGACTCGAAACAGCCGTGTAGTGCTTGTTGCCAAATTAACGTTTGCTAGTTACCGAAGCCATGGAGTGATCCATGGCTTCGATTTTATTTAACGGCGGCTTTTTGATCCAACGGGCAAAAATAGGAGTATATAAAGCATTAATTGGGAGGTTTGTCTATTGCGCATTTACCCTTTACTATGATCCATTTTACATCTTCAAAGGATTTATTACCAAAATGCTGGGCCTATTTGCCTGTGCGACTTTTAGTTACAATATTCTCCATTCTATATTCGCTTGCAGCATTCGCTCAGGAGCGTGTAACGGTCAGCGGCTTTGTCAAGGAAAATGGGAGCCAGGAGCAGTTGCCTGGGGTGAATGTCTACATCGAGGGCTCTCCATATGGCGCCGTGACGAACACTTACGGATTTTACTCGCTTACCGTCCCGGCTTCGGACAGTGCAATGCTTTCGTTTTCATTTGTGGGTTACGAAAAAACGGATGTAAGGATCGCTTTGAACAAGGATTTGGTGCTGAGTGTGTTTTTACCAACCATTAACCAACTCGAAGAAGTCACCGTTTCAGCACGCAGGCAGGAGGATTATGTGAGCCGGTCGGTTCAGATGAGCCAAATTGAAATTCCCATTGCGCAGCTTAAAAAAGTGCCTGCGTTTTTTGGGGAAAAAGATGTGTTACGCGTGCTCCAACTTATGCCTGGCGTTCAGAAAGGCACCGAAGGACAGACCGGCCTTTACGTGCGCGGCGGCGGGCCAGATCAAAATCTGATCATTCTCGACGACGCCGTTGTTTACAATGCCAATCACCTTTTTGGATTTTTCTCGATTTTCAACAGTGACGCATTAAAAAGTGTAGAGCTTACCAAAGGCGGATTCCCTGCACGATATGGCGGCAGGCTTTCTTCTGTGTTGGAAATGAATATGAAAGAGGGCAGCAAAGACAAGCTTCACGGGGAAGGTGGCATCGGGCTCATATCGTCCAGACTCACATTGGAAGGCCCCATATCAAAAGGAAAATCATCCTTTCTGATCTCAGGACGCAGAACTTACATTGATTTGCTCGCTTCGCCATTTATCAAACAACAACAAAAAGGCGATGATAATCAGGTTAGGCCGGGTTACTATTTTTATGATTTGAATGCCAAAATGAATTACGACCTCGGCGCAAAGGACAAGCTTTACGTCAGCGGATATTTTGGAAGAGATAAATTCAATGTGTCCGAAAAAAGCTCCGATTCAGAAACGCAGGCAGGGCTTGACTGGGGAAATACAACAGTCACCATGCGCTGGAACCACTTGATCAGCCAGAGACTTTTTGTTAACACTTCATTGATATTCAGCAACTTCAATTTTGGTGTTTCCAGTTATTCCAAGGAAATCAACGGCGACGGCGCCACGGAAGATGAGTTTAGCCTGGATTATGATTCGCGGATCAGGGATTTTGGCATTAAAACTGATTTTGATTTTTATCCTTCGTCTAAGCATGCGCTTAAATTTGGTGCACAGCTCACGCAACACAAGTTTATTCCTTCTGCGCTGGCCATCGAAGGCTCTTTTATTGATAATCCAATCGAGCGCTCGGCCAGGCCGATCAACACATTGGAGGCGGGCGCTTACATTGAAGACACGTGGCAACCATTGGAATCTTTGAAAATAAACGGAGGATTTCGCGTCAGTGCATTTCAGACACCTTCGAAAACTTACGTCCGTCCCGAACCCCGTTTGTCGGCTGCTTTGCGGCTTGCGCAGGATTTTTCTTTAAAAGCTTCCTATGCGCAAATGAACCAATATGTGCATTTGCTCTCCAACACGGGTCTCGGCCTCCCGACCGATTTATGGGTTCCTACAACGGATCGGGTTGCGCCGCAGCAGTCCAAACAGGTTGCGATGGGTTTGGCAAAGGATCTGGAAAGGCCTGCGCTTACATTGACTTTGGAGGGTTATTACAAGCGAATGGACCACATTCTCAATTATAAGGAAGGCTCTTCATTCCTCAGCATCAATGGTGAGAACGCCAACGAACTCACCTGGGAAGACAATGTTACAGCGGGCAAAGGCTGGTCATATGGCGGCGAGTTTTTGATCCAGAAAAAAACAGGAAGACTCTCGGGATGGATTGGTTACACATTGTCCTGGACTTACTGGAAATTCCCTGAGTTGAACTTCGGGAAAACATTTTTCCCGCGTTATGATCGCAGACACGACCTTTCTGTGGTTGGAATTTTTGAAGTGAACAAGCGGATTACGCTTTCGTCAACCTGGGTTTACGGAACCGGGAACGCGCTAACTTTGCCTGTTTCAACTTACCAGGGCGTGAGCGATAATTTTATCACACGCTTCAATCCCAATGGCAAACCGGCAGTAACCTGGAACGGGCCAATGGTCAGTGAATATGGCCAGAAAAACAGTTTCAGAGCAGAACCATTTCACCGGATGGACTTCGCGGTTCAATTCCACAAACAGAAAAAACGCCACGACCGCACATGGGAATTTGGGGTTTACAATGTGTATAACCGACGCAATCCATTCTTTTACGACATCGATTCGGACGACACAGAAAATGGCTCGACCGGAACTGGCAAGAGCACATTAAAGCGCTATTCCCTTTTTCCTGTGCTTCCTTATTTCAGTTACAATTTCAAGTTCTGACAGCCATGAAATTATCTCATACAACGCTTTTTTTAATCGCAATTGTCGCTTCGGCGTGCGAGTCGCTTATCACGGACATTCCGGCGGATAAGTTGCCCCGAACCGAGTCCAAGCTTGTGATCCAATCATTCATTTCTCCGCAAGCAACCAGCATCAATGTCGTTGTGACGGAATCTGTTCCGCTGTTCAGCGAAACGACCAGTAAGGGTGGCGTTGTGAGAAATGCGCTTGTGAAGATTTCGGACGGAACCAGCGAAGTGACCATTCCCTATGACACGGCAAGTGCGTTATACAGCATTGACAGTGCTGTTTTCCCCATTAAGGCATCGAAAACTTACTCTCTTTTCGTATCCGATGGCTCGCGCGTGGCCACCGCAATGTGTACGGTTCCTGCAAAACAAGTGCTGGCCTCATCATTCAAAATCGACACCTCTTTTTCACGTAACCTTTTTGAGCAAGACACTTCCCTAACCTTGCAGATGACCTGGACGGACATTGCCGCCGACACGAATTATTACCGCGTAAAAGCTTCCGTGGATCTCGAATACAGCGTTGCGGAAGGCAACAGCGCTGCAACATTTAAAGAAGTCAGGACAAAAGGCCGCTTTGCATTCAATTGGGACGAAACCATTGGCCGTAATGATTACCAAAGCGACGGCAACCTCGATGGCGCTCCGCTTACATCGCCCATCGGCCGCACGATTTTGCCCAATGTGATCGCTTATGATTTTGGCAGCGGCAATTCATTTACGGTTTATCCCAAAGCGAAAATTGCCTTGCTGATCATGGAAGTTTACAACACAGATGTCCATTATTTCAAATATCACCGCTCGCTTGAAATGCGCGGCAATTCCGATAATCCGTTTATTGAACCCACATTAATTTACACCAATGTGAGCGGCGGATTGGGTTGTTTTGCGGCCTACAATATAGGCCAGCTCAATTATCGCCCTAACTAAAAACCGTCTTCATTCTACATCTTATGGCAAGTTGAGGTCAAAGCACCTCAAAATGTTCGTCGTTATTTTTTGACAATTGTAAGAAATCTCTGCATTAATCACAGCAGATACAATTTAACATCTGCTTACTTGCAAGGCATACTTTTTTCAGCGCACGCTTCAAACATCGCTATCAGCTGCTGCCGGTTTATCAGCTATTTGTGTGGCTGTAATCATTGGCTATAAACATCCTAACCATTCAATGTCGGGCCAACTGACATTTTAACGAAATATCAACCTTAAACCGATAAGATATGGAACTGCAAGGCTCAGATAAGGATTTGGAAAATCATTCACATCCATCCAACAAGAACATGAGCGAACCTGATACGCTCATTGAAACACTCGAAGAATTACAAGCACAGGGATATACATACGATTTTAATATGACAGCCCACGCGTTGGAAGTTCATAAGGAAGACGGCATTTGCCTTAACCTTTCCCCGGACGACTTTGATATTATCAAGGTTTACCGATTTGAAGGCATGACAAATCCGTCGGACATGTCCATCCTTTATGCAATTGAATCGAAGGATGGTTTAAAAGGCACGTTGGTGAGCAGCTATGGCGTTTATGCCGATGCAATGTCCACTGAAATGATCAAAAAGCTTGACACAAGAAGCTCGCTGATCGTGCATCATCCGGAAGAAGACGACATTGCCTAATAAGCGCTAATTTCAGCGATTGGCATCATTAGTTAAGTTTAAGATGTTACTTTACCAGACAGATGGTCGAGTAACATCTTTTTTTAACTATACAACCTATCATGAAATTTACCCCTTTCTATCCATGCTGTGCGCTGTTTTTGTTTAGTAATGTTATCATGAGTTGCAGCAAAAAGCAAGATGAGGCAATTCCTTTAAGCGGGCATTATGTGAATGAGACATTCCTGGAAACGGCAAAAGATTCTATCCCGGGCACAATCAACACTTATTGCTATGACGTTGATTTCGTTAGTGCCGACAGTGTAAAAGTGTTTTACGGATTTGAAGAAGCAATGCTAGCCTACGCCAAATCAGGTAAGAAATATGCGATTAAGAAAGCGTTGCAGGATAAGGATCTGCTGTTTTCAATAGATGAAAACCAAAGATTGGTGCTCGAAGACAGTGCATGGAAACAATCGAAAGAAAACTCGGTCTTTGCTAAAAATAATGCTTCTGCTGCGGGAGAATGGCATTTTCCGGAACAATTGAATGCGACAATGATCGCCCGTTCCTATGAAATTTTTGAGAAGGGAAAGGCGACGGGTAAAAAGGTTGTTTTCGATGCCAACGGCAAGGTTACCGGGCTCAATGACTTCACAATGTACGAATTGTGTTTCAGTGGAGATTGCGTAGGTGAAGTTCATCCGATATCCAACAACATTACATTCACTTCGCCGTCAAATAGCGGAACGACCTATGCTTTTCAATTTAATAAGGAGAAAAAAATCCTGAATATTTACAACATCGAAGCGCCGATTCAGGATATTAAAGGAGAAAGGGGCATTAAGGATGTGGCTTTTGAGCTGCATTATTAACCCCAATTGCCGACTAAAATCGGATGAAGGAAGTCGGACCGATTTCCATTCTCGGATTAGCTAAGGCGGGCAAAAAGTGCTTAATTGAACTGGCATAGCAATTTTAGCCACAAAAAATATTGTTTTTACAAAAGCATCAGACTATGAATATGATCGAATTAACGGACGAACTGATAAGATCTGCTGAGCAGCGCTCGGCAGGACAGGCGTATCCTTTTTTTATAAAAAACCTGAAAGCGATTGGTGTCGATAATTATGAGGTCAAGGTCAAAAATCACAAACGTACTTATACATCCGTTATTGGTGACAAACTGGTCATTCCCGGTGACATTCCTGAGTTTGAATGTGCAGAAACTTTTGAACTGGAATCGGTGAAAGCGGCAATCAGGCGCAATCAGGAGGGTGTTATTGATTATCCGACATTTTTGAGAGAGCTCGGAGCGGCAGGAATTCACACTTATGTTGCCGATCTGGCGGGCATGAAGGTGATTTACCAGGGACCGAATTCCGAATATGAATACGAAGAGATAATTCCGGAGGTTTAGCTCCGGAATTATTTATGCGATCCGCCTTTTCAATTCTTCCAAATGATCATCATTGAAGTCGAGGTGCGTTACAAAGCGCACCAGATTTTTGCCGAAAGAAACCGCCATAATATCCTTCTGCGCGAGTTTTTGCACATAATCAGCTTCTGAAATAGTGCTGGCCAGCCGAATGATCACAATGTTTGTATCCACCGGGAAAATCTCTTCCACCTCCGGAAGTTCACTGAACATTTCACCAATTATTCTTGCGCGTGCATGATCTTCCTTTAAGCGTTCCACATGGTTATCGAGCGCGTAAATGCCTGCCGCCGCCAGGAAACCGGCTTGCCGCCATCCGCCTCCCATCACTTTCCGAAACCGCCGCGCCTTGTTAATCACTTCACGCGTGCCCAGCAGCAACGATCCCACGGGACACCCCAACCCTTTTGAAAGGCAAATGCTGATGCTGTCAAATGCTTTTCCATATTGCAAAGGACTTTCGCCGGTTTCCACCAGTGCATTGAAAAGTCGGGCTCCATCCAGATGAAGCGGAATGTTTTTGGCTGCGCAAACTTGCTTAATTGACTCTATTTCAGCGAAATCATAATAACAGCCCCCGCCCTTGTTCATGGTATTTTCCAAGGAAACAAGGCGGGTCACTGTGGAGTGAATGTCGTGCTCCGGACTGATTGCCCCCGCAACCTGGGCTGCATTAAGCCTGCCGCGGTCGCCGTCGAGGAGCTTTACGGACGACAATGCATTGAGCATAATGCCGCCGCCTTCGTATAAATAGATGTGCGAATATTTGTCACAAATCACGTCACTTCCAGGCTGCGTGTGCACGCGGATGGCAAGCTGATTAGTCATTGTTCCCGACGGACAAAAAAGTGCTTCTTCCATTCCAAACATCGTTGCAGCTTTTTCCTGCAATGCATTCACCGTCGGATCGTCGCCCAATACATCGTCACCCACTTCTGCCGCCCACATGGCTTCCTGCATTTCCCGCGTAGGTTTTGTGACTGTATCGCTGCGTAAGTCAATTTTCATATTGGCATTAAGGTTTTAAAGATTATGCAAAAGTATGCGCATATATTGCGAAAAAATAAGCGCAATGGAATTTGAGGCATATTTAAGGCTAAAAAAAATAGATCCGCAGACCTTCAAGTCGCAGGACAGCGCCCGGTTTGCCGAATGGGAAACACTTTTCGAGACCATGCATCCCGACAGTTTCACGGCGCAAAAGAAGTTCTTAGTCAACGAGATACGCAGGAGATATCATTTGCAGGAGGAACAAACGAAAGCCTGAAAAAAGCAACGTTAATTCAAACGTTTAGGCACAATAATTGATATTGATTGAATGATATGTTTCATCAACAACCATTCAATTCAATTATGAGAAACGCTTTTTTTACGTTCGCATTAATGTTGCTTGGCAGCATCCTTTATGGCCAGGCATCTGCTCAGCCTTCCATCGCCCTTCACGGGTCTTACGGCTTCTCCGACCAGGGTGACATTTCAAAAGGACTTTGGGGCGGCGGCGCACAGCTGCGCTTCTTTCTTGGGCCGCACCTTGCCGTTGGCGCCACAGCGAAAGTTTTTACCGAAGACCTTGAAATCACACCCGGCACTGGCTCCATTGAAACTTCCAGCTCCATAATTCCCGTTTCGGGCTTGCTGGAATATTATTTCACAGAAAAAGGCATACGTCCATACATTGGAACAGAAGCAGGGGTTTACTTTTTGAAATTAAAGGCCGGCAATTTGAAGGCAAATGCGTCTAATTTTGGCGTAGCGCCAAAAGTCGGACTTCAAATTCCATTGGGAAAAACCTTCGGAATCTTTGCAGAGGGAGCCTATAACATTGTTTTTGGGAATGAAAACTCCATCCAGGTTTCCAATCCAGGCAATGTTGATTTCAATAATTCAAGCAAATTTTTCACGCTTCAAGCCGGAATTATCATTGGGCTGGGAAGTTCATTCTGATACGGCGAGCGCCGGGTTATGTCCCGGCGCTTTTATCCCTTCATTTCCTCCATCAGCTTCATCAGAATGCCGACCGTCTTCTCGGTCTGTTCCTTACTCGGCGTCGTATCCCAGTTTCCGACAATGCCGTTGCTCCCAATGTAAATGCCGTCTTTCCTCGAAATGAAGTTAGCGCCTTGTGTGTATAGTTTGTAATTGGCGTCGCTTTGCGGAATCAGGCATGACAATTGGCCCGAAACCGGCGTCAGTTCCTGGTCATTGAACACCGGTTTTGCGCCTAGTCCCATACAATTGACCACCACCTTTTCGGACAATGCGTCAATATCTTCCAGCTTTTTGATCTCCTGAATTTTTACCTTTCCGCCAAACATCACGAAATCTTGCAGTTGATGCCGCAGATAACTCGGAATGTTGAACATTAAATTTGTCCGTCTCGTCACATGTTCCGCCTTGAACGGATGCTCATTTGCTTCCAGCTTTACGCGTTCCGGAATTAAGCCTTCAATCTCAAAATCCTCCCCTCCTGCCCCTGGCGTGTAAACTGGCGTTTGTTTAAAAACTCCATATTCTTCTGCCCAGCAGGCAATGTCATCCAACCCTAAAAAAAACTGAAACCGACGGAATGAAAAGCGCGTTGCTTCTTCCCAAATCGCCTTAAATTCTGGCTTGGCCACTTTAACATCGCACACACGTGAGGCTGGCGACCAGGTTCCCGTGGCCAGGTTACTCGTAATGTTAGGCGGAACATCTTTTGTGTAAATCGTTACTTCACAGCCACTTTCCTGCAACAGTCGCGCTGTCGCGATCCCCACTGTTCCGCAACCCAAAACGGCGATTTTCTTTTCATTTGTAGCCAGCACATTCCTCCGCGCAATGTTCCCCGTTCCCCACGAAAGCGACCAGCCGCTGCCGCCATGACCGTAATTATGCACAATGGTTTTGTTTCCAATCTGCTCCACATCCAACCTTGGCCCGGAGGCCCTGAACGGCCTTAACCCCACAGTTTCCTTCACAATCCGGTCCATCGACAGCCTTAATTTCGGAATCTGGTGATAACCACGGCTGATGTGGAAATGTTTGTCCGGATATTGCAGCTGGGTTTTGGGAGCGCAGGATGAAGCCACTGCGCCGAGGACAAAGCTGGCAGGAATTGCTTTTTCAAAAAAATTTCTACGGTTCATGGGAGATAGGCTGAGAACTGATACATTCGAAAAATAGGGAGGATCATCAATCTTTACAAATATTATATTGCTATATTTATTTTGGCCAAAACAATATTTTAAATATTCATGATTAATACAACTTTGACTTTCCATTATCCCAGATTTGTCCCGTTGTAATACTGAGATAAATGAGTGTCTCATTTTGATCTTTTGCTGATTTGGGTAACTTTCCAAAATGAAAATCAACACCATTGACACCGGTTATTTCAAACTTGACGGCGGCGCCATGTTCGGCGTTGTGCCGAAGACTTTGTGGAACAAGCAGAACCCGGCAGATGAAAAAAATCTTTGCACCTGGGCCATGCGCTGCCTGCTCATTGAAGACGGCGAAAGGCTGATTTTGATTGACACAGGCTTGGGTGACAAACAGGATCAGAAGTTTTTTGGACATTATGATCTGCACGGTGATGCCAGCCTTATTGCTTCTATTCGTAATTGCGGCTACGATATAAAGGACGTTACGGATGTAATTTTGACACATTTACATTTCGACCATGTGGGTGGCGCTGCGCAATATAACCAGGACCGCACATTGATTCAGCCAACATTTTCTAATGCTATTTATTGGTCTAACGCGGCGCATTGGGAATGGGCTGTAAATCCCAATCCGAGAGAAAAAGCTTCGTTTTTGAAGGACAACATTCTCCCGCTGCAAGAATCGGGACAGCTTCAATTTATCAAACAAGGGCAATCGCCATTTCCGTTGATTGATTTCATGCATGTGAATGGGCATACGGAGCAAATGATGTTGCCTGTGATTGATTATCATGGTCAAAAAATCATCTATGCTGCCGACTTGTTTCCTTCTTCTTATCACATTCCTTTGCCCTGGATTATGAGTTACGACATGCGTCCGCTGCTTACGTTGGAGGAAAAGCAGAAGGTTTTACAACGGGCAGTGACTGAAAACTGCATTCTTATTTTCGAGCATGATCCCGTTTATGAAGCTGCTGTTGTGGAGCAAACGGATCGGGGCATTGTGTTGCGGGAGCGCGGCGCATTAAGTGATTTTATCTCATGAAAGTCGGATTGGTTTTGTCCGGTGGTGGCGCGAGAGGCATCGCGCACATCGGCGCTGTGAAGGCATTAATGGAGGCTAGAATCAAACCCGACATTATCAGCGGCACAAGCTCAGGCGCATTCATAGGCGCGATGCTGGCGCACGGATATTTGCCAGACGAGATTATGGAAATGATCGCACAGACGCGTTTTTATCCTTATTTCAGGCTGGGATTTGGCGTAACGGGCCTTCTGCAAATGAACCGGTTAGAAGCAGTGCTTTGGAAATACATTCCGGAAAATACATTTGAATCGTTAAAAACGCCGCTGGTCGTAACCGTGACAGACATTGTTTCCGGAGAAGAATTGCAGTTCCGAAGCGGCGAATTAGCGATTCCAGTGCTCGCTTCGTGCTGCATTCCAGGATTATTCAGTCCCATTCTATTTCAGGGACATGAACTTGTAGACGGCGGCGTGCTGAATAACCTGCCCGTAGAGCCGATTATGAATGAAGCTGATTTCCTCATCGGCGTGCATTGTAACCCGTTTACATTGGCCAAACCATTGAAACGAACCACAGAGATCATTTACCGAAGCCTCATCCTGGCCATGCACAGCAAAACCAAAGAGCGCTTTAAACAATGTAACCTCCTCATCGAACCGCCGGAACTGAACCGTTTCGGCATCTTCGACTTCCGAAAAGCAGATCAGTTATTTAATGTTGGTTATGTTTATACAAAGCGGCTTTTGGAGGAATTGGAAATGAATTCCAAATCTCTAACCTAGTAAATCCAAAGTCAGACTTTGGATTTACTAGGTTAGAGATTTGGTGAATCGCTCGCCGGTCGTATTTCATATACGGAGTTGACACCCATTGGCCTTTCGGAAATCGCAGATAATCAGCACAAAGATCAACATTGGTTTGGGGGAGGCTTCCCAGACGCACTTCTTTCAGGCAGCGAAGAAACGGCGAAACAATGGCTCGATGATTTTATCAGGAGTTATGTTGAAAGAGACCTTGCGTATCTTTTTGGCGTAGAACTTTTATCTGCAACGCTCCGAAACTTTTGGAGAATGCTCGCACATTCTAATGGCAATGTGTGGAATGCGGAAGTCTTTGCCAGATCACTCGGTATTTCAGCACCAACCGTGCTGCGATATACTGGCTTTCTGGAAGGCGGCTACATGATCCGGCGCTTGCAGCCCTGGTTTGTCAATGCAAAAAAACGCCTTATCAAATCTCCAAAGGTTTACATTAGGGACACCGGGATTTTGCACCGTTTGCTGTTTATTGAGAACGGTGAGGATCTATTTGGTCATCCCGCAGTCGGTGCGTCATGGGAAGGATATGTGATCGAGCAGATCGCGCAGCGTCTTTCCAGAGGATTGGAACTCTTTTATTACAGGACCCAAGCAGGAGCGGAATGCGACCTGGTGCTCGTGCGCGGCATAACGCCAATTGCGTGTATAGAAATCAAATTGAGCAACGCTCCCACTGTTTCGAGAGGTTTCATCAGTTGTACGGAAGACTTGCAGCCGCTCCATAAATTCATCATAACCCCAGGCAGCGAAACCTACACAACGGCACATGCTGTGACTGTGATTGGTTTGACGGAGTTTATGGAACAAGAGCTGGGCAAGATATGACTTGACCAAAAGTCACAAACTAAACTTATCTCCCAAGCCGCTTCACGACCCACTCGCCTACCTGGAAACCTTGCTTTTGTCCGTTTTCGATGGCATCCATGAAGTGGATTCCTCCGTAGAAGCGGGACATGCCTGATTCCTCAGCAGCGGCAATAAAGGATGAAAATTTACGTGCTTTCAGGCCGAAACGTTCTTCGACTGTGTCTGTGTATGCAAATTTGTCTCCAAAATAATGCGTGAGAATAGTGGCCGAAGCTGATGAAATTACAGAATGTCCGCTCAGATATTCGGGAAATGGCGGCGTTTGCAGGAATGGCGTCCAGGTTGGATCAATGTATTTGCGGATCGCGGTTTCAGGGCGAATGCGGTTGCTTCTGTATTTTTCGTCCCAGCAGGTCATAAAACCGTCCATTAACCCGATGGCGACTGACGTGTTAACCAGCAATGTTTTCCCAAAATCGGCTTTGCCTTGCTTGCATGCAATGGCCGTAATCCCCATCCAATGTGCCCCCGGGGAGATTTTTTTCATTCCGACAAGCAAATGGCCTTTATTTTCCAATGCAAACGGATTGCAATCCCAAAACGCCGCAATCACCCGATGCGCAGGTTCCTTTTTATTGTCATAATTCAACTTCATGAGTTTGAAAAAAGCCGAATTTTTGTCCTCTGAAAATGGAACTGGCGGCTGCGGACGGAATTGCGAAACCGAATCGAGCGTGAACGGGCGAATTGTTTTGAAATAGGGCTCAACGGGAGGAAAATAACCCGGAGGCGTCGGATACCAGGTTCCGAGGGTGCGCTTTGGCTCGTATCTTGGATAGTTGCTGATCCGGTTGTACTTATCTGCCTTGGCATATTTCAAAATCTGCTTGCTAATTGCCAATGCATATTCCTGACAACCAGCAATAATCGCGTCGCTAACGCCTTCCTTCCTGCAAGAATCCAGTAATTTATTTTGATAAGTCGCAAGCAATGCGCCGGATGGCTGCATTTTCTTGGCCGTTTCCAGCATTGCCAATATCGCACTGAGCTGATATGCATGCTCCTTAATAGCCGGCTTTTCAATTTTCGGAAAGTCGTTCAAAACGCCGTGCATGCTTTTATATGCCGTATCGTTTTGAGCAACAACTTCATATCCTGCGAGGCATGCATAAGCGAAAAACCGCGCACTCAATGGCGGATTGGTCACATCGTGCACCATAATGTCCGTCATACTCGCGGTCACATGACCGACCGCATCGGGATTAATCTGCGCAGGTTTTTCCTTTTTACAGCCCGCAAGCAGGCAGACGAAAAGCAATAAAACGCTATTTAACTTTACCAATTTGATATGCTTTAATTTCCTGTTGATTAATACCAAATAGCAGCTTTTCCCCAATCGGAAGCACACTTCTTACATCGCCTTTCATGTCAAAACCAGACTTGTCCTGGCTGATGTAGGCAAACTGCCCTTTGCCATTTCCCTTCAATAAAACGCCATAATTGGCATCATACTTCCCAAATCGCAGTCGTGCGCGGCTTACATTACCGCAAAGCAGCAAGTCTTTTTTGCCATCCTGATCATAATCTACGGCAGCAATGGTGTAAACGGGCGAAACCTGCGCCTGGAACGGCAGGCTTTTTTCTACGAACTTCCCATCCGCAGCTTTTTCGAAGTAAGTGGTTTTGAGATAATTTGCTTTCAATTCTTTGACTCCATTCAGCTCGTCGGCGGTGAAAATCTCTTTCACGCTTGCATCTGCGTAACTCTTGTAATCCTGGAAACGCGTCCGCATACTGCTCATTTGATCCAGCATTTCGTCACGGGTAACATAGGGATAGCTTTTGCCTTGAATGTAAAAACTCAT
Source organism: Dyadobacter sp. CY326 (assembly GCF_021390515.1). Lineage (GTDB taxonomy): Bacteria > Bacteroidota > Bacteroidia > Cytophagales > Spirosomataceae > Dyadobacter. Next base: position 262,705 of record NZ_JAJUXI010000004.1, on the reverse strand, counting down.
GATCGGATCAATGGACCCATTATCGTCGAAATCTTTGTAAATCATTTCAACAGGCTCCGCATCAGAGGCTTTACACTGGCTATTCAACCCAAGATTTCCAATGATGAGATCTTCCCTGCCATCACCATTCATGTCGCTTAGCAGAATTTTATTCCACCAGCCCGTGAATGCTTTGGCAAAATAAGTGGTCGTTTTATTTTCGAGTTTGCCATTTGAATTAATGAAAGCCGTGACCGGCATCCACTCGCCGACAACAATAAGGTCAGGCTTTTTGTCTCCGTTCAAATCCGTCCAGGCAGCGTCGGTAACAAGTCCGATTGTTGCCAGCTCGGGCGAAAATTTCGCGGTCTGATCTGAGAATTTTCCCGTGCCGTCATTAATCAGAATGTAACTTCTCGGTGTCTCAGGATATCGACCCGGAATGACGCGGCCGCCTACAAAAAGATCCGATTTACCATCGCCGTTAATGTCTGCAACGCGCACGCAGCTTGTGCTGGTGATCATTTTGGGTAAACCCGCGCTTTTGGAAAAATTGCCTTTGCCATCATTCAAATATAGACGGCTTTGCAAAAGCGGATCATCGGGCATGAATGCGGCATAACCGCCGCTGCAAACGAAGAGATCCTGAAATCCATCACCATTGGCATCGAAAAAGGCAGCATCCGTGTCGTCACTCTGCTTATCTGCCTCAAAAGCCGCAATTGATTTACTGGAAAAAGAGCCATTTTTTTGCTGCAAATAAAGCTTACCCGCCTCGCCCGAGCCTCCGCCAGCGAAAACATCCTCCAAACCATCCCCATTGACATCCCCTTTCACCAGGCATGGACCTGAGAATGAGATCGGGTTGATCAGCAATGGCTGGCGCTTGAAATCATTTGTGTTATTCGCTGCACTTTTGTAAGCGATGGGCGATTGAACATTGGTGTAAATTGGCTTCACTGCGCTGCTGGAAGATTTGCCAGTTTTGGCGTTTTTCTCAGACAATGTCAGCAATGCATTGATTTTGGGAGAAATAACTTTTTCCTGCTTTCCGTTTAGCCAGACAACCAGCAACGAATCCACATTTTCTTTCCCTAACCCGAAATGCAAAACCGGCGACACACTCGATTGGTAACCGCGGGTCGGCATTTGTTCGAGATATTGCTTCTGGCCTTTGTTGTAAATGATAACCTTGGCGCCTATGCCGAACCTATTCTGCCCTTCGCCCTCTAATTTGACTTTTAAATAATTGTTTTTCAGCAGCTTATCACCTTCATTCTGATAAATAAATGCAGGCTTGTTAATGTTGTTGACGATCAAATCCAAATCACCGTCATTGTCAAGGTCGGAATAGGCAGCGCCGCCGCTGTTTGATATTTCCCCAAGGCCCCAGCTGTCGGCAACATTGGTGAATGTCAAGTCCTTTTTGTTTTGGAAAAGATAATTTTTCATGTTGGACGACGGCATTTGATACACCATTTCGAGCACATCTTCCCGCTTCACCTGCCCTTCAATGCGTTTCAAATGATCGCCCATGAACTTCACAAAGTCCATATTGGTGAAATCACGCAGGTTGCCATTCGTGATAAATAAGTCCTTCCAGCCATCATTATCATAATCCGCAAACAGGGATGCCCAACTCCAATCTGTGTTGGAAACGCCTGATAACTGCCCTACTTCCGAAAAAACGGGCGTTTTGCCCTTGCCGCCAAATCCCTGATTGAGTTGCAGCATATTGCGCATATACTGGTGGTGAAAACCCACTTTAACATTGAAATCAAAGAGCTCGTAGTTATCCAGTCCGTGCAGTAATTTTTGCCGACGGTTGTCTTCGGGAAGCATGTCCAATGTGAAAATGTCGGGAAGTGCGTCGTTATTGAAGTCCGCAATGTCGTTCCCCATTGAGGAATGAGAAGTGTGCCCGATCGCCGCATCGAGTGCGTCTGTGAATGTGCCGTTTTTATTATTGATATATAAAAAATCGGGAACGGAATAATCATTGGAAACATACATATCCTGCCAACCGTCCTGATTTACATCTGCAATGCCAATGCCTAAGCCATATGTCAGCGGCGAGCTGTGAATGCCTGCTTTTTTGGTAATGTCTGTAAAAAACGGGGTCCCGTCTGCTTTCGGGTCATTTTTAAAAAACCTTAACCCAGTAACCGGATCATCTTTCCGGAGCAGATCGGCGGTGCTTGCTTCGTCGAGTATCGGAAGCGATTTCGGATTGTGATTGAGCAAAAACATATCCAAATCACCGTCTTTGTCAAAATCAAAAAAGGCTGCCTGCGTGCTGTTGCTCGGTGCGCCTAATCCATACTTTTCGGCGGATTCTTCAAATTGCGGAATGCCATTTGCGTCATTGCCTTTGTTAATAAAAAGCTGATCTTTCAGACTTTCCGGCGAGACATTCCCTGAGTAACAAACGTAAATATCCAGCTTCCCGTCGCCGTTCACATCGGCCATGGTCACACCTGTTTTCCACGGCCTTTCACGGCCCGTCACGCCCGAAGCAGTGGTAATGTCTTCAAAGCGCATCTGACCTTTGTTCAGATAAAGCTTATTCGGCACCATGTTGCCTGTGAAATAAATATCGTCGAGTCCATCGCCATTGAGGTCACCTGCGGCAACGCCTCCACCATTGTAAAAATATTCGTACATCAACACATTGGTGTTGAGGCCTTCTGTTAATGTATTGGCAAAGTCGATTTTGGTTTTTTCGGCTGATAACAATGTAAACAAGGGCGGCTCATTGTTGCCCTCTTTGGCTTGCCCTGCATCACCAGATTTGTTACATCCTACAAAAAACAAACTGATAGCCAGCACAATAACACCTGGATACCAGGATTTTATTCGCTTCATAAATAGACCACGAAGGTTGAACTGATAGAAAAAAGAAACTATGCCTTCATAACGAAGACATAGTTTCACAAATTTACTAATAAAGCGAGGACTAATTATTTATCATAACCTGGATTCTGCACCAATTTTGAATTTCTGTTGATCTCGTCGCGGCTGAACGGACGGAAGTACATTTTGTCAACCCAGGTGCGGTTTTCGTGAGATTTTTCTTCAACCGGCGTGTAGGTGTAGTCATAAACGGTCGTATCGTAATGATATGGCTCCTTCATAGACTTCCCTGCCTTGAATTTCCCAAGCACGTTAATGTATTGCAATGGACGACCCAATGTTTCCTTTGCGATCATCCATCGGCGTGCATCGTGGTAACGCTGCTCTTCGTACGCCATTTCAATTCTCCTTTCGTGGCGATATGCCTCTTTAAGCGCAGCGCCCGAAACCTTCAAAGCCGGCATACCCGCGCGGAAACGGATTTTGTTGAGCCACGCCAGCGCTTCTGCATCCTGACCCAGTTCAATGCTCGCTTCAATGTAGTTGAACACATTTTCCGTTACGCGAATGAATGGCCACGGAATGTTCTGACGGTCGGTGTTGTCGTACAAAGCTGGGTTCGGATCGATGAATTTACGCATATAGTAACCTGTTCGGCTGCCATTCCAGTCTTCAATTGAGCTGCTGCGTGTATCCAATCCTTTGCGGTTGATCAATGCGCCCTTATCGTCCAGTAAGTCATAAGCGCCAGTCTGGATTTGGTTTGCAGGATCTTTTGCATCGGAAGGACGTGGTTTCCAATCTGCACCATCAAACATTACAGTTGCATAAAAACGTGGATCGCGGTTTTTGTATGGAGCGGCTTTATGCGCGGGATTCGTCCAGCTGAACGAGGTTCCATCCATCAATTCGTAATCATCAACAAGCGTTCCGATTGGCGTATTTCCGGCCCAGTTGTGATAACCATTCGGACCGTTGTTCAACCCGGTCTGACGTGCGCCTTCACCCAAGCTAGCCGTAAAATAACGCCCGAAAATGATTTCCGAAGCAGCAGAAGGATCCAAAGTCTTATCAGCACTGGCACCTGCCATGGCGATGGAAATGTAATTTGTTCTGCCTTCCGCAGGCGTCACGGGCGCTGTGAGATTTAACTTGTAACCCCCGTTTCCACCGTCAAGCACTGCTTTTGCGGCAGCTTGTGCGGCAGTCCAGCGCGCTTTGCGGTCGCCCGAAACGTAACCCAGAAACTCCGGATTCGGATATGCCGCAAGCACCGTTGATTTGGCTTTTGCTGTCGGGATATCATGCAGGTCGCTTGCCGCATAAAGCAATACACGCGCTTTCAAAGACAATGCTGCGAGTTTTGTCGCACGGCCTTTTACAAGTGTTTTGCCCTCAAGAAGCAATGCTGCGCTGTCGCAATCACTTACAATGAACTGCACACATTCATCGAAATTATTGCGCGGAACACTATAATCTTCGTTCAATGCATACACTTTTTTAATGATCGGCACTGCGCCGTAATAGCGAACCAGCTGCTGATAGTAATATGCCCGCATGAAATAGGCCTCACCTTTCAGACGCGCTTTAAGCGACTCATCTGCGAATGTTGCAGTTGCCAAATTTGCGATCGCCAAATTGGAAGCCCTGATGTACGTGTACATCGATCCCCAACCGTAAGTGGCGTCCACCCAGCCGAGGTTGGATGGACTCAAACTTCCCTCATTTACCGTGTTAATGTTACGCCCGGTATGGGTAAAAACGGCTTCATCCGTCAGAGAAGCAAGCATTTGCTCGCTGAAACCACCTTGTTGAAGTCCTGAATAGATGCCTGTTACAAAGCCCTCTGCCAATGCACCATCCTTCCAGACTTCTTCACTAGGGATTTCTGTTGGCGGCGTTACGTCGAGGAATTCCGTATCACAGGATGATAATCCGGCTGCGGACAGCAACGCAATTACGATTATACTTTTATAGTTAAATTTCATGTTAGATCTCATTAAAATGCCAAACGTAAACCTGCGCTCACAACTCTTGCCTGTGGATAATACTGTCCGCTCTGGTTTGTGGATTCCGGATCCCAGACCTTGATTTTGTCGAAGGTGAACAGGTTCAATCCATTTACGTAAATACGCAGGCTGCTTAAACCGATTTTCGATCCGATTTCCGTAGGCAGGTTGTAACCCAATTCGATGTTCTTAACACGCAGATAATTGTTGCTTTTCAAGAAATAATCGTTGATCCCAGCCTGACCTGTGTTGGTGTAATATCTGTTGTTACGGTTTGTCAAACGTGGATATTTGTCGGTTGGATTGTCAATTGTCCAGCGGTGATCGTAGTCATATTTCAGATAGTTACCAATGTCACCTGATTCTGTCAAACCTACAATTTGCAAGCCGCCCAATGTTCCCTGCATTAACAATGACAAGTCAAATGCCTTGTAACCCAAATTCACAGAAGCACCGCCTGTAAACCATGGACGCTGCACTTTTTCTGTACGAATGCGGTCATCCGCACTGATTTTTCCATCGCCGTTCACATCCTTGAACTTCATATCACCAGGTCTCAGGTTACCTGTAATTGGTGAGTAGTCAATTTTATTCGCATCAATCTCACCCTGATCTTTGAATGCTCCGTCGAAAGTGTAAACAAGGAAAGACTGGTAAGGCATGCCGGTGGATTGCTGATAAGTTGGCGCACCTGGCACTTCATCCCAATATTTGATCTTGTTTTTGGCATAACCACCATTCACACTGACAGAATAACGGAAGTCACCTGCATTGCCATCGTAGCTTACTTTAAATTCCCATCCTTTGTTTTGCAGTTTACCTAAGTTTTGTGGAGGAAGTTTTCCGTCGATACCAGCAGATGAAGGCGTTGTCCCTGTTTTTGGGATCAGAATGTTGGAACGGTTGTTAACAAAGTAGTCAAATTCAAAAGCCAGTTTATCGTTCAGCAATGTTCCCTCGATCCCGAAGTTGCTGTTATTGGCAACCTCCCAGGTAAAGTCTTTGTTCGCAACGCGTGATTCAAGCAATGTTTTAGCAACCTGATCATTGATTACGAAGCTGCCGAAGCCCATTGTTGACAAATATTGATACTCAGCAAGGTTTTCTGTTCCAAGGAAATAAGGTTCAGCGCCCATTTGGCCCCACGATCCGCGCACTTTTACATTGTTCAGGAAGCGAATGTTGTTTTTCCAGAAATCTTCTTCCGAAACCCTCCAACCTGCGGAAACGCCCGGGAAGAAACCGAATCGGCCATCTTTCGGGAAAACATAAGAACCGTCAACACGCCAGAGAAATTCTGCCAGATATTTTTCTTTGAAGTTGTATCCCGCACGTCCAAAATAGCTCAAACGCGCTCTTTTGTAAAGATCAAAGTTGTTAATGTCCTGCTCCGCAGTTCCACCCGCAAACAATTGGTCAACCACCGGCGAGATAAAATATCTGCGGAAAGCGAAGAATCCATCAGCTTCCACTTTCTCACGCTGAATACCGGCCATGACATTGAAATTGTGTCCTCCAACCGATTTTTCATAGGAAACCTGACCCGTAAGCTGAATGGAAAGTTCCTGCGAAGCGCTTTCTCTCACGCGCGGATCTTTGAAAGTGGAGCGAACAGTTCCGGTCAAAACAGGCGTTGTCCCGTCTGCTTCGTAGCTCTTCTTATCCCAGAAAAATAAAGTCCAAGGCGTTTCGAAGTTTTTCTGACGACGTAGCTGCTTATCCAAAGCGGCCATGGTGTTGATTTTCAAGCCAGGAACACCCGGAACCTGAATTTCCAAACCGCCGTTTGTTTGTACGTAATCGCGCTTGTCATTGTTGTAACCCGTTGTATTGGTTGTGATGACCGCCGGGTTTTGTCCGTTTTCAATGTCCGGTCCGGGACGTCCGTCTGGCCAGATTGCCATTTCTGTTGGCTTACCGCGCATTAACATCCGGAAAATTGCGCCTGCACTGTTCCCACCGCTTGGGAAGTGACGGAATTCTTCGCGCAACGTCAAACCAAGATTTGCAGTTACATATTTGTTGATCTTGGTATCCAAATTGATACGCATGTCATACTGCTTGTAACCCGTTGCAGAATTTACATAATATCCGTCCTGGTTAATGTGCCCTAATGAAGCGAGATATTTGATGTTTTCGCTTCCGCCCGTCAGCTGCACATTGTGACGTTGCTGCGGTGCCCATTTTCTCAAAATAGAGCCATACCAGTCTGTATTTGGATGCAAAAGCGGATCAGAGCCGTCGGCAAATTTCTTCATGTCGTCCGGATTGAAAACCGCATTGATGACGTTTCCGTTATCGACCCTTTTATAGGAACCTGTTGTGTTAAAGCCAGTTAATGCGCCTTGCCATTCTCCAACGGGAAGGTTGTCATAGATTTGCAACTCGTTCCGGATCGTCGCATATTCAGATGCATTGGACATTTCCGGCGTACGCGTTGGCTGCGACACACCAAAGTTCATGTCGTAAGACAATTGCGGCTTGCCCGTTTTCCCGCGTTTTGTTGTGATCAAAATAACTCCGTTTCCGGCGCGTGAACCGTAAATGGCTGCGGCCGCATCTTTCAAAACGGAAATGCTTTCAATATCAGCGGGATTGATACGATCCAAACCACCACTACGGTTGGGAACACCATCCACAACGATCAATGCATTGCTGTTACCCAGTGAGTTAGTTCCCCGGATACGGATCGCCGAGCCGTCATAACCAGGCTCGCCACTGCCTTGCACAGCTGAAATACCAGGAAGACGACCACCTAATGTGTTGGAAAGGTTGGCAGCAGGCGCTTTTTGAAGTTCTGTTCCTTTAACGGCTGTTACTGAGCCCGTTAATGTTGCTTTTTTGGCGGTTCCATAACCCACCACGACCACTTCTTCAAGTGCTTTTGTGTCGGCAGCCAATCTGATATCAACGCTATTTTTGGTGCCGATTTCAACTTCCTGTGTCAGATAACCAATAAATGAATACACAAGAGTTGAATTGCGGTCCGCATTGACCGTGTAATTACCTTCGTTGTCGGTGACTGAACCGGAAGTGGTTCCTTTCACAACAACACTTACGCCTGGCAAAGGCAGTCCTTGTTCGTCACTTACTTTTCCCTTCACAGGATTTTGGGCAAACGCTCCCATCACCGTGACCAGGATCAGTAAAAGAGAAAAAACACATCGTGATGTAGCACGAAATGTCCATCCAGTAAAATTTCTCATAAAGTAAATTTGATTTGAGTAGTAGGATAAAAAAGTTGCATAACCGCATAGGCACGGAACGTAGAGTCAGCCATTGATCTCCATTGCTGAGACCATCAAGATGAATAAATAAGATTCGGATTGGAAAGTGTTTACATAGGTTGAATTAGGGTTATTAAGTGATTTGGTAAGCCCGATTTATTTAGGATTAGAAGCGTGTTATTTGTACACAATTAGCTGCGCAAAATTCATAAGCTTGCAGGATAAGTACCAAATTAGATGATTTACTCGTTCAATTGTACAAAAAGATATTAAATATTTCACAAATGAAAACATTCTGCGTTTTCCCCAATGCATTCTAGGAAAATAACAATTTTTTGTGCTTAAAATTTGATAATTATAACTTTGTCTACTAAAAGTTACATTAATACGCGCTGAATCTGCTGGATATTTGCTTAACTTCGTGATCTAAATCTGCCATCACATATCCTACCGCATCAAGAATGAAATTTGGTTTTCTCTCCCTGATTTTGCTTGCATTTACTTCTGGTTGTTCCAAAACCGTTTCCCCAGAAGAATACAACGCCAAGGCCTCCGATCCAAAGCTGTTTCACGAAACGACAACCCATTTGACGGACGTTATTATCCACGATATTTTTAAACCGCCGGTTGCAAGCCGCATTTACAGCTATTCGTTTCTGGCAGCTTACGAAGCATTAACACCAGCCTATCCGGACTATCAATCACTTGGTGGACAGCTTGTTAAATTCACCAATCCGCCCAAACCGGACTCCTCTCTCGCATATTGCTTTCCGCTCGCCAGCATTAAAGCATTCACGGTTGTCGGAAGGACGTTGACGTTTTCAGGAAATATGTGGGATGATTATGAAACGGAGCTTTTTGAAAAATACAGGAAAATGGGCATCCCTGAGGATGTTTTTGAACGTTCCACTGCATACGGTGACTCCGTGGCAAAGCACGTGCTCGCTTATTCTGCAAAAGATCATTATAAAGAGATACGCGGTTATCGCTATACGGTGACAAATGCACCGGGAACCTGGGTGCCTACGCCGCCTGCTTATGCCGATGCCTGTGAACCTATGTGGAACACCGTGCGGACTTTTGCACTCGATTCTGTGAATCAATTCAGCTGCCCGCCGCCTGCCAAATATGCCCTGAACAAGACCAGTCCGTTCATGAAACTGGCGATGGAAGTTTATGACATGGGCAATGCATTAACCGAAGATCAGAAAGCGACTGCATACTTCTGGGATGACAATGCATTTGTGACCAATGTTGTGGGACATGCCATGTTTGCAAATAAAAAAATGACTCCGGCAGGACATTGGCTGGCGATCATTAAAACGGTTGCGACGGATAAAAAACTCAATTTAATGCAGTCGACTGAGGCCTATACATTGGGCGCTTTGTCCATATTTGATGCATTCTCTGCATGCTGGCAGGAGAAATACAAGTTTGTCCGCATCAGGCCTGAGACGGTGATCAACAACAATTGGGACCCCAACTGGCGACCATTCCTGGAAACGCCGGCATTTCCGGAATATGTGAGTGGACACAGCTCTATTTCAGCGGCTTGCGGAACAATCCTGACGCATTTGATAGGTGATAACATTGCCTTTACGGACACCACGGAAAAGAAATACGGGCATGGAATTAAATCCTTTAAATCGTTCAAAGACGCTTATCTGGACGCTTCCATCAGCCGCGTATATGGTGGCATACATTATCGCGACGGCGTTGAGCAAGGCACTTACCTGGGCGAAAAAATCGGAGAAAATGTATGGAGACGTGCCGTTACAAAAAGAGACCGGCACGTTATTGCTAAAAACTAATCGGATCTGAGTTAACCCTGTCGGAAATGGCGCGGTCGGAAGTGACGCGATCAGAATTGTAATGAAGCCCGATGTTCTCGCGTCGGGCCATTGCCATTTTGATGATCAGATAAGAAACCGAGATCATGTTACGCAGCTCGCATATCGCAACCGAAACCTTGGATTCACGATAAAGCTGTTCGTGCTCCTGATGAAGCAGTTCCAGACGATCATAAGCGCGCTTCATACGGCGATCGGTGCGGACAATTCCGACATAATTGGACATAATGCTGTTTAATTCCCGGGTCATTTCGGTTACCAAAACCTGCTCTTCGGGATGCGTTGTTCCCGAATCGTCCCATTCCGGAATATTTTGAGGCGTGACTGCATTGGCAAAATCTGCAACTGTGCTTTCGTAGGCACGATGTCCAAACACAACAGCTTCTAATAATGAATTGGAAGCCAATCGGTTAGAGCCGTGCAAACCTGTGCAAGAGCACTCTCCCACGGCATACAAAAAGTTAATATTCGTTTTTCCCCACTCATTAACCTTAATGCCGCCACACAAATAATGCTGTGCCGGAACAACCGGGATCATTTCTGTCCTAATATCGACTCCCGATTTCATGCAGTATTCTGTGATGTTCGGAAAGTGTTCCAGAAATTTGTCATAATCAAGATGGCGCACGTCGAGATAAACGTGATCAACCCCGTTCTTTTTCATTTCGGAGTCAATAGCGCGGGCAACAATGTCACGCGGCGCGAGCGAAAGGCGCTCGTCGTAAAGCTCCATGAATGTGCTTCCGTCAGCACGTTTAAGAATGCCGCCGAAACCCCTTACCGCTTCCGAAATAAGGAATGAAGGTTTCTGTCCGGGCTGATAAAAACTCGTGGGATGGAATTGAATAAACTCCATATTATCACAAATTCCCTTTGCGCGGTAAGCCATGGCAATGCCATCGCCAGTTGCAATTGTAGGATTTGTTGTGCTTTGATATATGTTGCCGATCCCGCCTGTTGCCAGCAGCGTCGTCCTGGCAACGAACTTCTCAACTTTGCCGGTCTGCCTGTTTAACACATAAGCGCCATAGCATTGAATGTCTTCGCGATAACGATAAACGGTTTCACCCAAATGATGCTGAGTGATCAGTTCAACAGCATAATAATGTGTAAAAACCTGAATGCTTTTATGGCTGTTAACCTCTTCGAGCAATGCGCGCTCGATCTCTGCGCCTGTAATGTCTTTGAAATGCAGAATTCGGTTGTCCGAATGCCCGCCTTCTTTGGCCAAATCATATTCTCCGCCCTTTTCCCTGTCGAAACGCGTTCCATAATCGATCAATTCCTGGATACGCTGCGGTGCTTCCCGCACAACAATTTCAACCACATTGCGCTTATTCACCTCATCCCCCGCATCCATTGTGTCCTGAATGTGCTTTTCAAACGAATCCGACTCCGCCCAAACGACAGCGATTCCTCCCTGCGCGTACTTGGTGTTGGTTTCATCCGCCTGCACTTTGGTGATGACAGCAATGGAAATTTCCTGCTTCAATTCGTCAAAATGTCTCGCCAGTTTGGCTGCATAACTTAATCCGGCAATTCCGGAACCGATAATCAGGAAATCGAATTGGGGCATTTTTTAAGGTTAATTTTGGTGCATCAACGTCCACATTCGGCTGTCAGCATTAGCAGCGTGGGGTGATTTTTGACAAATATTTAAATCCCTTTGCTCAGTTCAAGCATGCGGGCAACTGATTTGTAAGCTTTCAAACGAATGTCTTCCGGAACAATGATCTCAGGCTGCTCGTATAATAGCGCATTGTAAACCTTTTCAAGCGTGTTCATTTTCATATAAGGACATTCGGAGCAAGCGCATGTGTTGTTGTCAGAGCCGGGAGCCGGGATCAGTTTCTTGTCCGGAACCGACTGTTTCATTTTATGCAAAATGCCAGCTTCTGTGGCAACAATGAATTTTTGATGCGGAGATTCCTTCACAAATTTCAGCAAACCCGTTGTAGAGCTCACATAATCCGATTGCATTAAAATATCTTCCTTGCATTCAGGATGTGCGATGAGCAATGCATCCGGATTGTCTTCCCGAAGTTGTTTCAGTTTTTCTCTTGAAATATCGATGTGAACGATGCAGGCACCATCCCACAAAACCATGTCACGGCCCGTCTTATGTGCCACATATCTGCCCAAGTTCGCATCCGGGGCGAAGATAATTTTCTGATCTTTTGGAAGGCTTTCTACAATTTGTAATGCATTGGATGATGTGCAAACAATGTCCGTCAATGCTTTTATTTCTGCCGAACAGTTGATGTAGCTGATAACAATGTGATCCGGATATTGCGCTTTGAATGCGGCAAACTTGTCTGCGGGAGCTGAATCGGCCAGTGAGCAGCCGGCATTCAAATCAGGAATAACTACCTTTTTATTTGGACTTAAAACCTTAGCCGTTTCACCCATGAAATGCACGCCGCAAAAGACGATCATATCCGCTTCCGTGGCGGCAGCCTGTTGCGAAAGTCCCAGACTATCACCAATATAGTCGGCAAGGTCCTGAATTTCGGCATCCACATAATAGTGCGCGAGGATTACTGCATTCTTTTCTTTTTTTAACCGATTGATCTCTGCAATCAAATCAATATCATCAGCAACTGCTTCGGTAACATATCCGTAACGGTTGACCTGCGCTTCAATAGTCGTCATTATGGTGAATAATTGGCTTTTAGTTGATCGTAAAAATTCCGGCCACCGCGTGGCGGCCACCGCGTGGACTCGAATTTACAATATTAAACCAATGAAAAGCAAAGAAAGTGCAGCGCCATAAAAATGAAGTGCCGCCGGAAATGTTCCCGGTGGCCCTTTATAACCTTTTATCAGAATATATCCTTAAAGTATCCAGCGGAAGAAAACGTAAAGCGTTCCCGATAAAACCATGGTCACAGGAAGTGTTAACACCCACGCAATCACAATGTTCCGAATGGTGCCGCCCTGCAAATTTTTGACGCCTTTACTTGCGACCATTGAACCCGCAATGCCGGATGAAAGCACGTGAGTCGTACTCACTGGAAGACCTAAATATGAAGAGACGCCAATTGTGCTGGCCGCAACAAGTTCAGCAGAAGCACCTTGCGCATACGTTAAATGTTGTTTCCCAATTTTCTCACCAATCGTGACCACAATTCGTTTCCAGCCTACCATTGTGCCAAGTCCAAGTGAAAGCGAGATCATTAAAATCACCCAATCCGGCGCATAATCCGTGTATCTCCTGATGCCCAGCTCGCTGCCCGACTGCATTTTCAGGAATGCTTTGTCGTCCGTATTCAGGTTCGCGTGACCGTTATCCAAAATTGTTTTCAAATTACGGCTGATCAAAAGCAAGGAGCGACGCGCATTCATGCGGTCTTCCAAAGGCAGCTTATGATCCACAAGCGGTTTCTCGATCTGCGTCTCAAGCATGTCTATTTCTGCCTTGACCGTGTAAAGATGCTGGCGGTCGGAAACGGACAATCTTGAAGAATCAATGGTGCTGACTGCACGTTCAATGCCAGCCAAATCCGTTTTCATGCCCGCAGGATCAATGCTGTTGTCCAATGCAAAATGCGCAGGAACAATCCCGATCAGGATCAGCATAACCAACCCAACACCCTTTTGTCCATCATTTGATCCGTGAAAGAAGCTTACCAATGTACAAGTGGTGATCAAAGTTGCCCTAATCCACATGGGAGGCGGCTGATTTTTCTTTGGCTCACTAAATACAACCTCGCGCAGTGGCTTGGAAAGCATTCTGCGCAGAATGAACATGATAATGATCGCCAACGCGAAACCAAAAATCGGGGAAGTGAGCAGTGAAGTAAACAATTCCTGCGCCTTTGACCAGTTGACACCCGCGCCCTGCGTGTTTTCAGGCATGAATGTAAAGGCAAGTCCAACCCCCAAAATGGAACCGATCAATGTATGTGAACTGGAACTGGGAAGCCCGAAATACCAGGTTCCAAGGTTCCAGATAATGGCGCTGAAAAGCAATGAAAAAACCATAGCGGCGCTATGGTAGACATTCTGATCAATCAATAATTCAACGGGAAGCAGGTTGACAATCCCCATCGCAACGGCAATCCCACCCAGGAAAACTCCGCAAAAATTCATAAAACCAGACCAAATAACGGCCACATTAGGTTTTAAAGAATTGGTGTAAATGACAGTGGCAACTGCATTGGCTGTATCGTGAAAACCATTTACAAACTCAAAAGCACAAGCCGCTAAAATACTAAGAGCGAGGAGGATAAAAATGTCGGTTTCAAGACCAAACATAAAGGAAGAAGATAGGTTTTTTAATTAGGAGACAAAACTACTTATTACTTACCGTTGCAATATTACCAAATTGTTAATTCCGGGTCAGCAATAAGTAGCCGAGATTAAGCTGCTTCTTTGTTGGCCAATTGCCCGCAAGCAGCGTCAATATCTTTCCCGCGGCTCCGGCGCACGTGCACGGAAACGCCCCTGTCTTCCAGATAAGCAGCAAATTTGTCTAACCTGTCGGCTTCGGTGTTCTTGAAATCCGCCTCGGCAATGGGGTTGTATTCAATGATATTGACCCGTGCAGGAACACGTTTGGTAAATTCCCACAACTCCTTCGCATCTTGTAAAGTGTCATTGAAATTATTGAAAACGATATATTCAAAAGTAATCCTGTTGCCGGTTTTTTTATAAAAATGATTCAATGCCTCGGCCAGGTTATCCAGCGAATTTGACTCATTAATAGGCATAATCTGATTTCGCTTCTCATCATTGGCCGCGTGCAATGAGAGCGCAAGTCTAAACTTAACTTCATCATCTCCAAGCTTTTTGATCATTTTCGCAATGCCGGCTGTGGAAACCGTGATGCGCCTTGGTGACATGTTCAGTCCTTCCGGCGACGTGATATGCTCGATGGATTGCAGCACATTGGCATAATTCAGCAAAGGTTCGCCCATGCCCATGTAAACAATGTTGGTCAATGGCGCTTTGAAACTTCCCTCGGCCTGGCGCGCAATAGCCACGACCTGATCATAAATTTCTCCTGCTTCCAGATTGCGTTTGCGGTCCATATAACCGGTTGCGCAAAATTTACAGGTTAGCGAACAGCCCACCTGGCTGCTTACGCAAGCCGTCATGCGGTCGGCGGCGGGAATTAACACGCCTTCGACCAGATTTCCGTCAAAAAGTTTGAATGCAGATTTGATCGTTCCATCATTACTTTGCTGCTGTTTGGCAATGTCCAGCGAATGTATGAGAAAGTGCTCGTTCAGCAAATGGCGCGTCGCGAGCGATAAGTTGGTCATTTCATCAAAAGAATGGGCTGATTTTTTCCAGATCCATTCGAATATTTGTTTGGCACGAAAACCCTTTTCACCATGCGTGGCCAGCCAGCTTTTAATCTGTTCCACGTCCATTTTCCGGATATCCTGCCTTTTATTTAATTCGATCATTGTGTCTTTCTATGGGTCCAATGCGCAGAGCTGATGGACGAGTTGTCTGCAACGTTTAATTTTGAATGAGCGAATGACTGAATGACTGAATGTTAGATATCATTTGCTCGGCTGCGAAGATAACCTTCGCGGGATTTTGAAAGTTCAAATCATTTTAAACGCATCAACGGTCAATTTTCAGAGGCTTGTTCTTCATCATCCAGATATTCGTGCTTCCATTCTTTGATCAGCTCGGTTCCTGAGGGCATCCATGTGAGCGCTTTTGTGATCAGGTTGGGTGCGACAGGGACAACAATGGGATACAAATAAGTGTCGTCCGTTCTGTGTGCAGGGATTTTTACACCGATCGCATTAACGAGCCAAAAGAAAACGCTGATCCCGAAAACCCAGGTGAGCACACCAACCATTCCGCCGGCGACACTATCAAATGTTCCTAAAATTGAATAGCGCAGCGACCTTCGGATCGAGTAGCCGAATTGATTCAATAAAAAAATGGTAGGAAAGAAAATGGCCGAGAAACCCACATAAGGAAGGATTCGCTTGGCCACACTGTCACTGAAATAGGGCGTCAGAATTTCCATTCCCAACCCCAAAAATTTGAATCCCAAAATCATGGCTATCACAAGTCCGGCAATTCCAATAATTTCAATCAAAAGCCCTTTGCGATAACCATGCAATGCTCCCCAAAGTAGGGGAATAAGGATGAGAACATCCAATAACTTCATGCTAATAAGCTCTTTACCAAAGTAGAAACCACACGTCCGTCTGCCTGTCCTGCCAATTCTTTGGTCGCCACGCCCATTACTTTGCCCATATCCGCAGGTGAAGATGCGCCTACGCGGGTGATTATTTCCTGCAATTTGGCCTTAACCTCGTCTTCTGTAAGCTGTTTCGGCAAGAATTGCTCGATAATCGCAAGTTCGGCTTGTTCTTTCTCAAGCAGATCAGGACGGTTCTGTGTTTTGTAAATGTCGGCTGATTCTCTGCGTTGCTTGGCTGCTTTGGTAAGCAGTTTAAGTTCGTCATCCGCAGTGAGTTCGCCGCTTGCGCCGCCCTTGGTTTCTTCCAAAAGAATAAGCGACTTGATCGCACGCAAAGCCCGCAATGTATCCTGATCTTTCGCCCGCATAGCATCCTTAATGCCTGATTCAACTTGGGTTTTTAGTGACATGTTTTTTTAATTTTGACCGGGTCGCCGGTGCGATGAGTGAATGATTGAATGACTGAATCAATTTTGAATGAGTGAATGACTGAATGACTGAATCAATTTTGAATCAGTGAATGATTGAATGACTGAATGTTAAAATTCAAACTGGAATCATAAATTTGCCAATCGGGCTGCAAAGTTAAGCGAATCATTATAAATTGTGCCTAAACAGACATTCAATCATTATCCACATATTGATTCAGCGCAGCAGCGCCAGCACACGCACACATTCAATCATTCAGTCATTAAGTCATTCAAAATTAGACTCATTCACTCATTCACTCATTCACTCATTCACTCATTCACTCATTCACTCATTCACTCATTAAAACATGACACGTCTCAGCGTTAATATAAATAAGATTGCGACTCTCCGGAATTCCCGTGGAGGTGATAATCCTAATGTTCTGAAAGTGGCGCTGGATTGTGAGCGCTTTGGTGCGCAGGGCATTACGGTGCATCCACGGCCGGACGAGCGGCATATCCGTTATCAGGATGTTTATGATTTGAAGGAAGTTGTGACCACAGAATTCAACATTGAGGGGAATCCTTCGGAAAAGAAATTTGTGGAACTTGTCCTTGCTAACAAGCCGGATCAGGTAACATTGGTGCCGGATGCTTTGGGTGCGATCACTTCCAATGCGGGCTGGGACACGGTCAATAACAGAAGCCAACTCACGGATTTGATTCAAATATTTAAATCTGCAAACATTCGCGTGTCAGTTTTTGTCGATCCGGATGAGCGCATGGTGGAAGGCGCAAAAATTTGTGGCGCGGATCGTGTCGAGCTTTACACGGAGCCTTATGCCGCACATTATTTCGAAAACCGTCAGAAAGCGGTGATCCCGTTCGTCCTGGCAGCTGAAAAAGCACGAGAAGTGGGCCTAGGACTCAATGCAGGCCATGATCTGAGCCTGGACAATCTTCGGTTTTTGAAACAAAGCATTCCCTGGATGGACGAGGTTTCCATTGGTCATGCATTGATTTCAGACGCGCTTTACCTGGGATTGGAAAATACAATTCAAATGTATTTAAGGGAATTGGAGTTGTAGCTTACTCTGGCGAGACTTGCTAAGTCTTGGAGACTTAGCAAGTCTCGCCAGAGCCGCGTTACCACCCTGTCCGATATTCCCGTTTCACAAACTGATTCGCAACATCAAAGTTGGTAATCTTCATATTAACACCATCCCAAATAAGCTTTTGCCTTCCAGGAAAGTCGAATCCTTTGCCATCCGCTTTGGGTTCCCGGTGCAGATAAGATCTTACAGCAAGATTTCCCATTAAAACAATTTCAGTCAAAGGTCCTGATTCTTCAAACGCGGAGCTCGTATAAGTGCCGTGGCCTTTTTTGCAGGCCTGCACAAATTGCTGCTGATGCCCTTCCGAGCCTCCGGGCACTAATGCGCGGGGTTTTATATTGGGCCTGACCGTTTCAAATTGCTTCTCAGGCCACAAGCGCGGATTGTTGCCAAACATTTCTGCGCTGATAATTCCTTTTGTTCCGGTAAACAACATTCCGCCATCCACGCTGTTGAAAACGGTTTTGTAATCGCATCCTTCGGGCAATTGCGGACGCATTCCGCCGTCATACCACGAGAAACTGATGTCCTGGCCCTTGATTTTGGATGCGAATTTTAAATGTATGGAAGTTGATGGCGGACAAACATCGTCGAAGAACGCCTGCTCGAAAAAGTCAGCGTAAACGGAACCGACGCTGCATTCGACCGAAGTTGGATATCCTAATTTCAATGCGCGAAAAGGCACGTCGATAAAGTGGCAGCCCATGTCGCCCAATGCGCCGGTGCCAAAATCCCAGTAACCGCGCCATCTGAATGGCATATAAGCTTCATGATAATCACGTTTCGGAGCGGTTCCCAGCCACAGATCCCAATCAACGCCCTGCGGAACGGGTTGCGACTCGCCCCTGTCTTTCGGTGATTTTACGCCCTGCGGCCACACAGGTCTATCCGTCCAGACTTCAATTTTATGCACGTCGCCAATGATGCCCGACTGCACAAGCGCTTCGGTCTGGCGTGTGCCGTCGCTGCTGCTGCCCTGGTTTCCCATTTGCGTTACAACTTTATATTTCTTTGCAGCATTGGTCAGGTTACGCGCTTCCCAGATGTCTTTTGTCAATGGTTTTTCAACATAAACATGTTTTCCGAGCTCCATAGCAGCCATGGCGATGGGAAAATGCATGTGATCGGGCGTGGTAACAATAACGGCGTCAATGTTCTTGGCTTCCTTTTCAAGCATTTTCCGATAATCCTTATAATAAGGTGCATTTGGAAATTGCTTGCGATATTTTACAGCCTGGCGGTCGTCCACATCACACAATGCAACAATGTTTTCTGCGCCTTCATTATAGGCAAGCCTTATATTGACATCCGCTTTTCCGCCACAACCCACTGCCGCAATGTTCAGCTTATCGCTCGGCGCGACAAATCCTTTTCCCAAAACATGACGCGGAACGATCATGAAACTTGATGCAGCAAGCGCACCTGTTTTCAAAAAATCCCTGCGCTTGATGTCACTTTCATTGTGCTCTTTTTGCTTTTCCATAACACGTGATGAATTGGTTTTGGTAAAAATGCTGATCCGAGAGCAAAAGATTATGCAGGGCAAAGACTACTATTTTCCTCCGAAAGTTTCGGCAATGCGCATTGCTACGCCCATGTCACCGTCAATTTTGAGTTTGCCGGTCATGTAAGCCATCATTGCATTCAGGTCGCCGTCGATGAGTTTGAGTGCATTTTTTGTAGAAACTTCAAATGTGCAATCTGCTTCCAGGTCGTCGTTTGACACGGTGTTCGGGACGGTTTTGCTATCAATGAAAACATTGCCTTCCTCCGTTTTAAACTTCACAGTGGCGTTAAGGCCGCTGTCGGTTCCCAGGATATTTTTAACACGATCGGTCAGAATTTGTAGGCTCATATAAGGTGGTCTTTCGGTTGTTGTAATATTTTCGGACTAAAAATGACAAATGTATGTTCCCTTATAAGAATATTCAAATGGCTTTGGTGTTTTCAGCTAAAACCACAAATTTTACATCCTTCATCAGAAAACCCTGCTGATTTATTTACAATCTAATGAGTGAAATCGTCAATCGACCAACGTTTCTTACCATATTATGTATCCTGACTTTTATGAGTTCGGTTTCTGGTCTCTGGACCCAATCCGAACGCTTGTGGAATCCGGAAATCATGGCCGACAAAACACGCGAAACATTTGAAGGCGTGCGAGAAAACTTGGAAAATCAGGCATCTACCGCTGATACGGAGACAATGGACAAAATGTTTGAGGCGGTCATTGAACAAACCACTGCGGGCTCGATTAAAACCGGGGCGATCATTATGCTCATCTTTGAATCGCTTTCTTTATTTGCCGCTTATCTAATGTGGAATCAACAAAAAAAGGGATTTTACCTTTACATGGGCGGCATTGCCGTTGCATTCCTTTTACCGCTGTTTCTGATTGGCGGCTGGCTCGGCGTTATCACGGCTTTCGCGGGAGTCTTCTTCAGTATTTTTATGCTAATTCTATATGCATTCAATCTGAAACACATGCATTAAGCATAACCTCTTGCATTCCACGAAGAAAAGATTTTATTTTGCGGACTAATTTGAATCGAGAAAATGGCCTTAATTACAAAAATCAGAGAAAAATCCGGGATCGCTGTCACGGTAATCGCGATCAGTTTAATTCTTTTTATGGTGGGGGGCGACTTGATGAGCCCAAATTCAATGCTTGGCGGAGGAAATGACCAGACTGTTGGGGAAATCGCCGGTAAAGAAATTAACATTAAAGACTTTCAAACACGCGTCGATGGCTTTCGTCAGAATTACGAAGCACAATCAGGACGCAGCCTCAACGAAAATGAACTGGCTTCATTGAGAGATCAGGCCTGGAACCAGTTTGTTGTCGATATCGCCTATAAAAAGCAATTTGAAGATCTTGGTTTAACTGTAACTGACCAGGAATTGGTTGATATGGTTCAAGGAAACCACATTAGCCCTTCTATTCTGCAAGCCTTTTCTGATCCTACAACAGGCCGATTTGATAAAAACGCAGTTGTTAATTATTTGAAAAACCTCAAAACACTTCCTGTTGAGCAACAAAGATCATGGGAAAACTTTGAGAAAAGCCTTCGCGAAGAGCGCATGCGTTCCAAATATGAAAACATGCTGAAACTCTCGACTTACATTCCGAAAGCATTGGCTGAAAAAGAATATGTAGCACAGACGAGCAAAGCAACATTGCGTTATTTGTATGTGCCTTACTTCTCGGTTGTAGACACAACAATCAAAGTAACAGACTCACAATTAGAAGAATATCTGAGCGCACACCGCACAGAATACAAAGGAACGGACACACGTTCAATCGAATACGTGACTTTCCCAATCCAGCCTGCAAAAGACGACAGCGCTGCACTTTACAACGAAATCAAAGAACTTGCACGTGGCTTGGCGACTGCAACAAACGATTCATCTTTCGCGAGCATGAATTCGGACATTCCGCTTCCAATCAACATGTCATTGGGAACCATGTCAGACCAGTTGAAAGAAGCTGTGAAAACGTTCGTTCCAGGTGGCGTTTACGGTCCTTACCGCGAAGGCAACACTTATTATATTTACAAATACGGCGGCACACGCGTTGACACAGTTGCTTCTGCAAGAGCCAGCCACATTCTAATCCGTCCCGAAAATCAGTCGGATTCGGCAAAAGCTGCGGCACGCACGAAAGCGGAAGGCATTCTTGCTCAGATTCGTGCAGGCGCTAATTTCGAAGCATTGGCAGCAACAACAAGTGCTGATCCACAATCTGCACAGCGTGGCGGTGACCTTAACTATTTTCAGAACAATGGCGCAATGGTTAAGCCGTTTGAAGAAGCTGTATTTTCGGCAACTGCTCCTGGTTTGATCCCAAGATTGGTAGAAAGTCAGTTTGGTTTCCACATTATCAAGGTTACAGACACAAAGTCAAACACATTATATCGCATTGCAGCCATCGGAAAAACGATTGCTCCAAGTCAGGCAACGCGTGATGAAGCTTACAGAAAGGCGGATGAGTTTGCTAACACGGTAAAAACAAAAGCTGAGTTTGATGAAGCAGTTAAGAAAAACAAAGCATTGGTTGTAGCCAACGCAAACCGCGTTCCTGAGTCGGCAACGAACATTAATGCAATCCAGAATGGCCGTGAAATCGTAAGATGGGCATTCAAAGACGACTCAAAAATCAATGGTGTTTCGCCAGTGTTTGAAACTGAGGAACAATATATCGTAGCAGTTTTAGTTGGCAAGTCTGACGCGAAAGATGTGAAAGTGGCTGATTTCCGCGACGAGCTTACAACGAAAGTCCGCAACCAAATCAAGGCTGAGCAGATTACTGCGAAGCTGAAAGGCGCAACGGGCGATCTTCCTGCAATTGCTGCCAAATATGGCGCGGGCGCATTGGTCGAAACGGCAACTGACATTTCGCTTGCAACCGGTTTCTTAACCAGCGCTGGATTTGATCCAATCGCACTTGGTAAAGCATTTGGATTGAAAGCAGGTCAAAAATCGGGTGTTTTCACGGGTGAGAATGGTGTGTTTATCATGGAATTAGTTAGCAAAACCGAAGCACCAAAAATCGCTGATTACACGCAATACAAAACGCAATTGACCCAATCGCTTGAAAGCCGCATGTCATATTTGGTGAACGAAGCAATTCGTGAGAATGCTAAAATCGAAGACCGCCGCGCGAAATTCTTTTGATCGGATTTAAAAAAATTTTAAAAAAGAGGAGCAGAAATCATTTCTGTTCCTCTTTTTATTTTCACTGCAACAAATTCAGAAAAAAGTGATAGTATTGCAGCATGAAATGTCAATCTTACACTTATTAATAAATCACAATGAGCATCTTACTCGGAGATCAAGAGTATTTCAAAGGAATCGGAAAAATCGCATTTGAGGGTGTTGAATCGGATAACCCACTTGCATATCGCTTTTACGACGAAAATCGCATCATAGGAGGCAAAAGCATGAAGGATCACCTTCGTTTTGCTGTCGCTTACTGGCATACATTCAACGGATCAGGACTTGATCCGTTCGGCGGGCCAACGCTTTTTTACCCATGGGACAAAAAAGCAGATGCCGTTGATCGCGCAAAAGACAAGGCTGATGCTGCATTTGAATTTATCACCAAACTTGGCGTCCCTTACTATTGCTTCCACGATCTGGATGTTGTGGATTATGACGACGACGTGAAGACAAACGAAAAGCGTTTGCAGACATTGACGGCTTATTTGGGCGAAAAACAAAAGGAATCGGGCGTTAAACTGCTTTGGGGAACGGCTAATTTGTTCAGCCACCACCGTTACATGAACGGCGCTTCTACGAACCCGGATTTTGACGTGCTTACACATGCAGGCGCTCAGGTGAAAATGGCTCTGGACGCTACAATCGCATTAGGCGGCGAGAATTATGTGTTCTGGGGAGGCCGCGAAGGGTATATGACTTTGCTGAACACAGACATGAAACGTGAGCAGGAACACTTTGCGCAAATGCTGAAACTTGCCGTTGCATATGCACGTGCGAATGGTTTCAAGGGTAAATTCTTCATCGAGCCGAAGCCTTGTGAGCCTACAAAGCACCAATATGACTATGATGCCGCAACAGTGGTCGGTTTCCTTCGTCAGCACGACTTATTGGGAGACTTTTCATTAAACCTGGAAGTGAACCACGCTACATTGGCCGGACACACTTTCGAGCACGAATTGCAGGTTGCTGCGGATGCTGGCATTTTGGGTTCTATCGATGCAAACCGCGGCGATTACCAGAACGGATGGGATACGGACCAGTTCCCGAACGATCTTGCAGAATGGACAAAAGCATTGCTTGTGATCCTGAAAGCAGGCGGACTGCAAGGCGGAGGAATTAACTTCGACGCAAAACGCCGTCGAAACTCAACGGACGTTGAAGACGTTTTCCACGCACACATTGGCGGGATCGACACGGTGGCGAGAGCATTGATCGTTGCGGATAAAATCATTCAAAATGGTGAATACGATAAAATTCGCACAGATCGTTACGCAAGCTTCGATGGCGGCAAAGGCGCTGAATATGAAAAAGGCCTCCTCAAACTGGAAGATCTGTTTGACCTTGCAGCATCAAAAGGCGAACCAGCAACAATTTCTGGCAAGCAAGAGTATTTGGAGAATTTGATCAACAGATTCATCTGATAAAGCTTAATGTCTTGAAAAGGGAATGGCCGGCAAATGTCGGCCATTCCCTTTTTCATACGTTTCCTATTCCGAACTCAACTCCTTGTTAATCGCAACAATGCGTTGCTGAATTTCTTTTTGAGCGGTTTCAAGGCGCTTGTCCTCCATCGGTTTGGCCATTTCGAGAATGTTGGCTTGCAACAAACCTCTTTCCTGAGTAACCTTGTTTTTCTTTGACATTAAACGTTTCTTGGCGTCCCCGTCAGCAGTCTGTATTTTGTCGTCCAGCTCGGTAACGCGCTCTTTCAGCTTGGCTTCCTCCTCTTTTAACGATTTCAAATAGGCGCGCTGTTTTTCGTTTAAATCATTATTCACTTGCAGCAAGTCTTCCTTCACATCCGCTATTTCGGTCGTGTCCGAGTTGCTGGCTATCTTTTGACTGGCTTCGTCAGCCGTTTCCAATGCTTTTTCCTCTGCGTTTGCAAGTTTTTTTCTGTCCGTGTCTGTTTTTGAATTACAACTGATACACAATGCACCCATTGCAATGGCAACATTTGCAAAAATCACACTCACTGTCTTTTTCATATCGTAACAAATTGTTGATGAAGCCCAAGCTCTCAAAAATTAATGCCAGCAGCGTTTCCCAGCTTTGCAAAACCCTCTAAAATAAAATAGGCCGCCGAAAAATTCAGCGACCTAAATGCTATTAAACCCGAAAGTTTAATCATTAACCTACAATGTAATGTGTACGACTAACCTTAATATCCGTTGTTTTGACGCAGGCTCGTGTTATTTCTGATCTCGGAAGTGGGGATCGGGAACAGTAATTCGCGCTCCGTTACGGTCGGTCCGTATGTGAATTTGTGGCCCACGTAATTTTCGAAAGTTTTGGTTTTAACATTGAATGCTTTGCGCAATCTCACCATATCAAACCACGTGATGTTTTCGAAGCAGAGCTCATACCAGCGTTCCTTCCAGATCGCTTCACGCAATTTGTCCTTGGCCAAACCTGCCAATGCTGGCAATTGAGCCCTTGTTCTGACAGCATTGACCGCGTCAAGCACCTTAGCTGAAGGGCCGCTCACTTCATTGGCCGCTTCTGCATAGGTCAACAAAACGTCGGCATAACGGATCACGGGCCAATTCAAATCGCTATTGCCCGTGCTGGTTTGAGCAATGTTGTCAAAGTGCTTATAAATGAAATATCCGCCCAAATCCACTTCTTTGTTGCGGTCAGCTTCGTTGGTGAATTTTGTGAAGAAAAACTGTTTTTCCTTAATGCGCAGATCCGCTGGATCGTATGATTTTACAAAATCCGCAGTTGAATAAATCCCGCCCGTTTCATCGGAATATTGGGAAATATTTTTGTTGTAAGGAATGATAGAAACCTGCCAGTTTGAAGGAAGAAGCTGCGTCCGGAACTGAATCATGAAGATATTTTCGTCAATGTTCTTTTTATTCGGATCGTGCAAGTCATTGTAGCTGGTGAAAAGTTTGAATTGTTTTGAATCAATCACTTCCTGCGCTTTTTTGGCAGCCAGATCAAAATGCGTTGCGCCCTTTTGCAAAGGGAATCCAGCCATTGTGAGATAAACCTGGGAAAGCAATGACTTAATCGCACCCATATTCACCTTTCCGCTTGGGTCGGTCCAGGGCAAACCTGATTCCTCCGCCAACTTCAAGTCAGCCACAATCAGATTATAAACTTCGTCAATCGTGGAAGCTGCTGGTTTCAATTGCTCGGATTCAAGATCAACGGGCTCAGTTACCAAAGGAATGTTGCCAAACAAGCGAACCAAATTGAAATAATACCAGGCTCTCAGAAAATATGCTTCTCCCAGCAGCTTCTTAACTTCATCCGCATTCATCGCAGGAATCGTCGGCACTTTGGCGATGGAAAGGTTCGCATTGGCAATGCCTCTGTAATAAGACGCCCAGTAAGTTTGCCCGTAACCGTTGTCAGATGTATTTCGCAAATCTTTGACAAAATAACTGTTAACAGCCTGCCCCAGATCCGTCGCGGCCAAGCCCGTTGCAAATTCCGTCATCATCCAGGCTCCTCCGCCAAATCCACTGCCCAGCGGATCGCGCATGGGCGCATAAATTGCATTAACGGAGCTCCTGCCGTGTGCAGGCTGCGTGAAATAATTTTCCACAGTGAAATTACTCGGGTCGGCTTCGTCCAGAAAGTCACTGCAACCCGTTGCCCAAAAAATGCTCAAAAATGTTGTGAGCAAGCCGATTCTTTTTGATAATTTATTCATTTTCCTTCAAGTAAGAGTCTGTAATGATGTTATAAACCAATGTTCAAACCGAGCATAAACACTCTTGGCTTCGGATAATCGTACAATCCAAATCCCTGGTCGAACGGTGAGCCGGAATTGGAAACTTCGGGGTCATAACCCTTGTATTTGGTTGTTACAAAGAAGTTTTGAACCGATCCGTAAACACGCAGGCGATCCAGTTTCAGCTTGGCCACTGTCGAAGCAGGGAATGCATAGGCAAGCAGCAAGTTCCGCCCACGAATGAATGATGCGTCCGTAACTTTGTGGCTGTCATTGTTCGTCGTATAATATGCATTGATCGGGCGAATCTGCGCGATGGGCGTGTTTTGGTTGGTTTCTGTCCACGCATTCAGCACAGTTTTATAACTGTTGGCAATGCCTTGTCTGTCTTCCGCAGAGTGAATGCTCCTATCGAGCACATCGTTGCCATACATGTATTGCAAATCCACCGTCAATGACCAGGCTTTGTATTGGAATGTGTTCAGGAATGTTCCAAAACCGTCCGGAATCCCTTTTCCAATGATGTCCCGGTCATTATCATTAATCGTTCCGTCGTTGTTCAGGTCTTTGTATTTTACGTCACCAGGCAGCATATTGTATTTTTTTGCCTGCTCAGCTTCCGCTGTTGACCAAGTTCCTTCGTGAACACGACCGAAAAATGAACCTACGGGCTCTCCTACTCTGACAATGGTGTTTCCGGAGAAAATGTCACTCCCGCCAGACAGCGCAAGCACCTTGTTTTTGTTTACAGAAATATTGAAAGTTGTGCTCCATGAAAAATCTCCGGCCTTAATGTTGGTCGAATTCACTGCAAATTCAACTCCTTTGTTTTCCATGCTGCCAATGTTTGTGAAAATGCTTCCGTAACCACTGCTAAGCGGCAAAGGCGCATCGAGCAACATCTCATTCACTTTTCTTCTGTACAAATCGAGTTCAAAGCTCAGCCTGTTTGAGAACAGACCTAACTCAATCCCAAAATCGACTTGCTGCGTTTTTTCCCATTGCAAATTGGCGTTTGACATACGTCCCACACCCGTTCCAATATTACGAACGCCACCAAAAATGACGTCATAGCTCAACATTCCCGCGAGTGCGCGGTAAGCAGGAATCTCCGAGTTTCCTGTCGCTCCATAACTTGCCCTGATTTTCAGGTTTGAAATTGCCGGCACATTTTTCAGAAACTCTTCCTCACTTACGCGCCATGCAACCGCCGCGGACGGGAAAAATGCATAACGGTTGGCATCCCCAAACTTGGACGATCCGTCGATCCGGCCCGTAAATGTCACCAGATATTTGTCCAGCAAGCTGTAATTAAGCCTTGCGAAGTAAGAATTTAGTCCATAAGCGGATGCGCTGGATGATGGTGCAAGTGCAGTTGCGCCCGCCCCAAGGTTGTTGAACTGAAAGTAAGTGTCCGTGAAATTCTGGCTTCTGGCCGCATCATCAAAACGATCCACATGCTGCCACGACAAACCGAGCATTGCATTGATAGAATGTATTTTGCCAAACTCCTTTATGTAAGTCAGATAATTTTCAAACTGCCAAGAGTTGAATCTTCTGCTGGTGACCGAGGCGTCACCGTTGTTTGAAATGTATTGCAATCCAGCCGCTGCAAAGTAATCTTCCCGCTGATTGATCACGTTCGTTCCCACTGTTGAGCGAAAATCCAGGCCATCAGCAAGTCTGATGGTGGCGTACATATTTCCGAGCATGGTCTGCGTTCTGAGATAATAAAGGCGTTCCGCCACAACCCTAAGCGGGCTGTCGCCACCTTCCATTCCCGGATAATCACGGTTGCTGGCCCATTTGCCGTCGGGATATTTGACGGGAATGATTGGTAAAGCTTCCAAAACCTGGCGCATAGCTGTAATCCCGCCGCCACCAAGCTGGTCAATTTGCTTTTCGTTCTGATCGGTGTAACCCAATGTTCCTCCAACTTTCAGCCAGCTTTTGACCTGGCTATCAAACACAAAACGACCGGCAAATCTTTTTTGCCACGATTCGCGCGCAATCCCGTTTTCATTACGATAATTTAAAAATGCACCGTAACTGCCCTTTTCACTGCCACCAGTTAATCCAAGCTGGTGATTTTGCGTGAATGCTTTTTGGAATGTTTCATCCTGCCAGTCGGTGTCATATAAGGGATTGCCATTGGAATCAAAAAGCAATGGATTGGTCCGTTTCAACTTAGGATCTGTGTATTTTGTGCCGGTTGCCCAGCCCACCGGATCGTATTTTGCTGCATTGGCATAAATCGTTTCTTCAACGGCTAAAAACTCCTTGGAATTCAAAACAGGAAGCTTTTTCGGAACCACGCCGACGCTGAAATCAGTGTCATAAGTAACTTTCCCACCGCCGGATGTGCCACGCTTTGTCGTTACCAAAATAACACCATTCGCGCCACGCGCTCCGTAGATCGCAGTTGAAGATGCGTCTTTGAGCACTTCAATCGATGCAATGTCATTTGGGTTTAAATAATCAATCGGCGTGCTTCCGTTTCCGAGCTCCACTGCATTCAGGATCACGCCGTCGATTACATAAAGCGGATTATTTGAAACTGAAATGGAGCTCGCTCCGCGAATACGAATGTTAGCACGACCACCCGGACGACCGGAGTTGGAAGACACATTCACACCTGCAATGCGACCCGAAAGTCCTTGATTCAATGACGAAGCAGGACGCTCCTGCAAAACGTCGCCTTTTATGGTTCCAACCGCGCCGGTAAGGTCGGTCTTACGCACCGAACCATAACCCACAACCACAATCTCATCCAATGCATTTTCGTCCGGGGCCATAGCGATGGAAACTTCGGACTGATTGCCAACCGTGACTTCCTGAGATTTGTAACCCACAAAACTGAGCACAAGCACATTTTGGCCGGCTTCGGGAATATCCAATGTAAATTCTCCGCCCGATCCTGTCGAAGTTCCGCGCTGCGTGCCTTTTAAAACAACACTAACACCAGGTAGTCCGGCTCCCGACTCATCGGCAACTTTCCCCTTGATCGTCCTGTCGACCGCAACTTGCTGGACATTTGTAGGCAATACAATGGTCTCACTAATTGTAGTTTGGTCAAGCAATTGAGCTGTGTCCTTCTTGTCGTCTTTAACGGGAGCAGCTTCTTTTGATTTATTTTCCGTGATTACAAAAGTGTTTTTCCTGGTTTTTTTATAAGTCAATCCATTTTGCTGAAGCAACAATCCCAGATTTTTTTCAAGCGGCTGATTCAGATCCAGCGTGCTGGAAGCAACATTCACCGATCTGACCAGACGATCTTCGAAAATGATCTCTACACCGTAATATTTCTGCATTTCAAGCAGCACATTTTTCAACTTCACTTCCTGGCCGACAGCATTGTGCTGCTTAGCTGGCATTGAAGCGAATGCAATAACCTGGGAGTGCGCAACCAGCGAGGATTGCGTCATCAGCACAATCCCGATCGCTGCCCATTGCTTAGCTGATAGCTGTAAATTCATAGTCAATTGATTTAGGTATTAGTGATTCATTAATAGGATTGTATTGCCATTTTGCTCGACTTTCATGTCGAGAACTTCTGAGATCGTCTTTAAAAGTTCGTCCGCATTTTTCGTTTTGAAATTCCCCGTAATCGTCCGCTGTGCCATTTCGGGATCCGAAAGCACCACGCGCTGTCCAAAATTTTCACTGATCATCGCGGCAATCTCCCCTATGGATGTCGCGTTGAAGACGTAACGCTTCTCCTTCCACGTTGCGAATGTGCTGGTGTCCTGCTTCTTAGCCAGTTTCACTCCGCCTGTAAAATCCAACACGGCCAAATCGCCGGGCTCCATCATCATTTCCTTACGCTCATTGTTTTGGGAATAATCAATGCGGACGCTGCCGCTTTTCAACGCAACCTTGGTTCCTCTCGGACGGGCGAAAACGGAGAATGTTGTTCCCAGCACTTCAACCTGAAATTGTTCTGATGTTTTTACCACAAATCGCTTA
Source organism: Dyadobacter sp. CY326 (assembly GCF_021390515.1). Taxonomy (GTDB): domain Bacteria; phylum Bacteroidota; class Bacteroidia; order Cytophagales; family Spirosomataceae; genus Dyadobacter. The sequence goes on along the minus strand of NZ_JAJUXI010000004.1, from coordinate 232,714 downwards.
TGGTCAATGGTGTGGCTTACTGAAAACTCGGCTTCACCTTCCAAAACCACATTTCTCACATGATCGTCAAAGCCGAATCTAGGGATTCTTAATTTTGAATTCGAATTCAGCGCAACTTTGCTGCCGTCTTCCAAGTATACGTCGGTTGTTTGCCCGTAAGCGGTTTGATAGGTTTTGTATTGCAGCGGTTCGCGAAACCACCAGCCGCAACTCACCAGAAACATTACCGAGGCCGCAATAAGCCAGAAGCTGTTGGATCGGGTTGAGAAGAAGTCGGACTTCTTATTTTCATTCTGAGACTTCGAATTATCTGCAACTGGCTCAATGTCAGTCTCGATGCGGTGCAGCAACATTTGAATGGCGGCGTCCTGGTCCGGGATAAATTGCGGACATTTTGTTTCGTATTCGAGGATCCATTGGTTAAATAGTTCTGTATTTTCTTTATCAAGAATCCAGTCTTCCACCTGCTGTCGTTCCAGCGGATTGGCCCGTCCGGCCAAATACTCAAATAGCGTGTATTTTGATATAATTGTTTTCATATGATGGGAGTTCGAAGGAAGGCCACGGACTGCTCGCAGCTGAATGTCAGATTAAATAAAACTCACGATCGTAAGCGCAACAGAGATCATCCATTCGCCATGAAGCGCCGATCGAAGGTGCTTTAATGCTTTGGAAATGTGCACTTCAACCGTTTTTGGGGAAATATGAAGCTCGTCAGCGATTTCGTGGTATTTTTTGTTTTCAAAACGGCTGAGCAGAAACACTTTCTGGCATTGCATCGGCAGGCGCGCAATGACTTCATTCACTTTCAGGAAAAGATTGTTATAATGGATCTCAGCATCGGGCTGCTGATGGTAAGTGGAAATGGTGTTCTCTTCATTCGCTTCCAGAGACGCCATTTTCCCGAATTCGCGCCGCATATACGTGTAACATTCGTTACGGACAGAGCGGAAGAGATAACTGGTGTAGGATGAAGTGATGTTTTCGTAAGCGCGTGTCCGGTAAAACTGGAAAAACACTTCGCTCACAAGATCTTCGGCAATCTGCTTGGAATAAACAAAACGAACCGCGTGACTGCAAAGCGGATTATAATAACGCCTGAACAATAATTCGAGACCTTTCCCCGGGTTTTGCTCGAATGTTGCCTTTAAAAAAGTAGCAGAATCGATTTCACTGGCAACACTTTTCCCTTCGTGTAAAGGAGACACAAATGTGCTTGTGCGCTTTGATTCGTGGTTAAGTAACGGATCCTGCATTGAGTCTTTATTTATGTAATAATTAAAAGACTTTTTTGTACTCGAATCCCCTTAGTCTTATTAAAAATAAATTAAAACTTTTTTAAATGCTATGAATACGGCGTTTCAGGCCACAAAAAAAACCGCCACGGTTGGTGGCGGTTTTCGCATTATATGATTTGTTTTTTACAAATTCTTGGCTTTCATTTCCTTAACTGCATGATCAACAGCTCTTGCTGACAATGCCATATAAGTGAGGGAAGGATTCTGTGTTGACGTTGAAGTCATGCACGCGCCATCAGTCACAAACACATTTTTACACGCATGCAGCTGATTGAATTTATTCAGCATGGACGTTTTCGGGTCCTTACCCATTCTTACGCCGCCCATTTCGTGAATGTCGTTGCCCGGATTTCTGTGTCCGTCATTGGATTTCACATTTTTAAAACCCGCATTGACGAACATTTCACTTACTTGCTCAATGTAATCCTTGATCATTTTCTCATCATTGTCGTCGTAACCAACGGAAATTTTGAGCTGCGGCATGCCAAACGGGTCCTTCATCGTTTTGTCCAGTGCCGCGTAATTGCTTTCTTTTGGAATGGTCTCGCCCATCATGTGTGATCCTACGCTCCAATTGCCATATTTTGTTTCCAGAAGGCCTGCTTTCAAATCCTCGCCAAATCCGTTTCGGTCATTGTAAGTCTGGCGGTTTGCTCCAAAACCGGCTGCATAACCTCTCAGAAAATCCGTTTCCTGTTTGTAAACATTGCGGAATCTTGGAATATATCCGCTGTTGGGGCGCCTTCCGTCCGTTGTAGAATCGAGGAAGCCTTCGTAATCGCCGGAAACGCTCGCGCGGTAATTGTGGAAAGCCACATATTTACCCAAAACACCACTGTCATTGCCCAGACCATTCGGAAAACGGCTTGATATAGAGTTTAGCAGGATCAGGTTGCTGTTTAATGCAGCGGCGTTCAGGAAGATGATATCGGCATAAAAATCCATCACCTCTTTGGTGTTGGCGTCAATCACCCTTACGCCGCTCGCCTTTTGCTTTTTGTCATCATAAATAATCGAATGCACAACGGAATGCGGGCGCAATGTCATGTTGCCGGTTTTCATCGCCCAGGGAATTGTTGACGAATTGCTGCTGAAATAGCCGCCAAACGGACAGCCGCGTTCACAAATCGTGCGATGCTGACATTTTGCACGACCCTGATCCAAATGAATTTGTTGCGGATCAGTGATATGCGCAGCACGTCCAATGATCATGTGGCGATCTTTGTATTGTTTGGAAACAGATTCCTTGAAATATTTCTCCACACAATTAAGCTCATGCGGTGCAAGGAATTCGCCGTCCGGCAATGTGTCTATGCCGTCTTTGTTTCCGGTTATGCCCGCAAATTTCTCCACGTGGCTATACCAGGGCGCGATGTCGTCATAACCGATCGGCCATTCTACCGCGAACTTGTCACGCGCCGGACCTTCGAAATCATATTTGCTCCAACGCTGCGTCTGGCGCGCCCAAAGCAAGGATTTTCCTCCAACCTGATAACCGCGGATCCAGTCAAACGGCTTTTCCTGAACATAGGGATGCTCATTGTCCTTTGCGAAGAAATGTGCCGAAGACTCTTTGAAATTATAACAACGGCTTGCAATCGGATTGGCGTCCGTGATTTCCTTCGGAAGGCGTTCGCGGTGCTCAAACTCCCATGGCATCATGTTGGTCGTCGGATAATCCTTAATGTGCTGCACGTCACGACCGCGCTCCAGCACGAGTGTCTTCAAACCTTTTTCGGTCAGCTCCTTTGCCGACCAGCCGCCGCTGATTCCTGAGCCAATAACGATGGCATCATATGTGCGGGCTTTTTTACTGTCAATATTAAAATTCGCCATAGTTTTTTAAGAGGAAGAAGGATTTGCTTCTAGCCTTTTTTTACAGGAACGCAACCGTGGTAACGCGCCGGGATCATTTCGTAATGTGTCAAATTCGTCATCACATATTCGGACGACATATAACCTTGAATGGTCAGGTTTTTCACCATACCCAAAAACGCCTTTTGACCGGCATCGCTGCCTTTGTCAATTTCCTGCAAAATCTGCAAGCGCTGCTCTTTGCCTGCATCCGCAAATGATTTTCCGAAACGCTGAATGCTTTGTTCATCCAGATTGGAAACACCGCTTTTCAGACCTGCTTGCGCTTTGCTGTCGTAGCAATCGGTCACCATTTTTTGGACAAAAGCGCCCACGCCCAATTCACCTGCGCCCGGCGTGTCTGTTTTTGGAATGATCGTTTCCACCATTGCGGAGAGGATTTTCGCCTGGTCAGCTGCGAGCAGCGTCCCTTTTCCCAACGAGCTTTTGCTCCATCCGGATGCCCATGCAGGCAGTCCCGCCATTGCGCCCATGGCAACTGCCATGCTTTTAAGCGCTACGCGTCTTTCCATTTTTATGATATGATTTTGAATGTGCTATAATTAAGGTTATTCGGGCAAAAGATGCTTATTCTTCCAAAAAATCTAAATCTCGTCCATGCGTTTCCGGAATGGTCAGAATACAGAAAAGACCGATCGCGAAGCAAATTACTCCAACCAATGCGCCTGAATTAATAACAGAGAATGAGTCTTTAAAAGTAGCGAATAATGTTGTCATTAGCACCACCGTTCCACGCACCATATTGGGAACTGTTGTTGCTGCTGTCGCTCTCAAATTTGTTCCAAATTGCTCAGCACCAATGGTTACAAACATGGCCCAATAGCCGATTCCAAATCCGAGCAAAGCTGCAACCGCGTAAAAATGAGTTACTGATTTAATTCCGGCAAACAGATAAACAAGGCTCCATATTAACGTAAAAATCATGAGATAAAATACAGCCTTCTTCCTCGATTTCAGGAAATGACTGAGAAACCCGCTGCATAAGTCACCGATGGACAATCCGACGTAACACCACATAATGGATAAGCCGGGCTTGATTGGCTCCGAAATCCCCAGCGCCTTCCCAAACTCATTGCTGAATGTGGCCAAAATTCCAATCACAAACCATGTCGGAAGCCCGATGCCAATGCATTTGAGATAGCGAAACAACCGATCTTTATTGGTAAAAAGCGCAAAGAAATTACCTTTCTCAACGTGCTTTTGATTTTCTATGTCTTTAAAAATCCCTGATTCAAAAACGCCAATCCTAAGCAGAAGCAGCGACACGCCTAAGCCTCCGCCAATAAAGTAAGCATAACGCCAATCAAAAAACTCAACCGTAAAATATGCAACCACGGCGCCCAGGAGCCCAATTCCGGCAACCAATGATGTGCCGATTGCGCGCAAATGTTTTGGCAAAATCTCTGAAACAAGGGTGATTCCGGCACCGAGTTCGCCAGCAAGCCCAACGCCGGCAATGAATCTTAAAATCTTGTAAGTCGCAGCATCCTGCACGAAACCGCAGGCAATGTTTGCAAGTGAATACGTGATTATAGAGCCAAAAAGAACGGATAAGCGCCCTTTTTTGTCTCCTAACACGCCCCACAGAATGCCCCCAATGAGCAATCCGGTCATTTGCCAGTTGAGGATGCTGGCTCCTGTGAGGGAAATCTCTGATTCGGATAAACCTAATGATGCCAGACTCGGCAGACGAACGATTCCGAAAAGCAGCAAATCGTAAATATCGACAAAGTATCCAAGGGCAGCGACGATAACAGGGGCACTAAAAAGGTGGGAAACGTCTGATCGCTGAGCAGTAATGGTTGCCATTCTGATTTTTATCGGGTTAAAGGAGTTTTATTTTTCAACATTAAATAAATAGCCGGATTTTCACCCGGCTATTGACCTTTTAACATCTAAAATTAGGCAGCAAATGTAATTGACAAAATAATGTATTACAATTCTAATTTCTGTTTGTCTTTTAGAAGCTGCACTTTCAATTTGGCATAATCTACATCTTGCACAGCCACCTTTGTATCAATGGCCTGCACGGCTGCCGATGCCGCACTTTGTCCCAAAATCATGAAAACGGGCTCCATCCGGATTGATCCATAAGCAATGTGCGAGCTGGACAGGCAAACCGGCACGAACAGATTCTGACATTCTTCTTTTTTAGGAACAATGGATGCATAGGAAATGCTGTAAGGTGATTTCGGATGTACGCCAATGTCACCTTCATTCTGCACGAAACCATCTGCTTTTACGTAACGCTGCGCATTATGCGCATCCAATGCATAAGAACCCATTCCAATTGGCTGCTCCACTTTTTCAAGTCCCATTGTATGGTTTTCATTCATCACCGTCGGCCCGATCATTCTGCGTGCTTCGCGCACATAAATCTGGTGCGGCCAGCCGCCGTTGTCTTTGAACTCATCTTTTGGTAAGCCCCATTGGCTCATCTCTTTGCGCACATCTGCCGGAACACTTGGGTCGTTGGTCAGGAAATACATTAAGCCTTTTTGATACAGCTCATGCTCCTTGATGATCTCTTTTCTGCGTTCGTAAGTTGCCTCAGGATAATCATAATTTTGGCCAATAAAGTCTGTGCTGAATGGTCCGTGGTTGTTTGTATCCGTCTTTTTATTGGGAATCGGATCGTATTTATCAAATGTTTCTGTCCAGCCAGCTTTGTAAACCCTGGCCAGCAATTCGTAATTGGCGGGATCATAACCAGCGGGTTTTTCAAAAGGAATGCGGTTGTCCGGATTAGCCGAAAGGCACATGCGAAAGCAGTAAGCCTGGATTTTATTATCACCCGAGCCGTTTTCAGCAATTTTTTCATCAGAAATATAAGGAAGCAAACCACTTTTCGGATCGCCTTCCACTTTATAGGGACTGACGTTTTTCTTGAAATAATGTCCGTGCTGGAAAACGCCTGCCTGCACACCATTCCATTTCTCATTGTAAACGCTGTTGGCTTCGCGTCCAACGTGATATTTCACGCCCGAAGAAGCCATCAGATCACCTTCATAAGTGGCATCGATAAACATTTTTCCTGCGAATGTTTTGCCTGAAAGTGTTTTAAATGAGACGATCTTGCCATCTTTTTTCTCAACACCGTTCTTGCGGTCGAGCCACTCATCGCGGTAAATCTTCACGTTGTTTTCTTTGACAAAATCCTCAAAAACCTGCTCAGCAGCATGCGGCTCAAAAATCCACATTGTGCGATCTGCTCCATCCATGGCCGGAGTTCCCTGACCTTTGTTGCCATATTCTTCTTTCTTTTGCCATTTCCAGGTTTCGGGCTTTTCATAATGCTGGTAAAGTCTGTGATAAAATTCCCTCGCAAGCCCTCCGATCACGGATTTGTTGCCCGTGTCCGTAAAGCCAAGCCCGCCGGAAGAAAGTCCGCCCAAATGTTTGTCGGGCGAAACGACGATGACAGTTTTACCAGACTTAATCACCTGCACAGCCGCAGTAACAGCCGCAGAAGTGCCGCCATACACAATGACATCGGCGCTATAATCAGCCGAAGCTTCCTTTTGTTTTTGAGAGCAGGACGGGCTGCTCGCAGCTAGCATAAATGCAAAAAAATAAACCAAATACTTTTTCATTGTAATCTATTATTGGTTGGGAAAAGGAAATCAATAACCTGGATTCTGGTCTTTCGCAGGGTCCAATGCTTTGTTATAAAGCAATTCTGAGTTGGGGATCGGCCACATCATGTGCTTCTCGGCAACGTCGATATTTTTCACTGCCTTAATGCGCTGCTTGGCAATGCCGAGGCGTTTCAAGTCGAGCCAGCGTTTTCCTTCATACATGGTCTCGTAGCCACGTTCGCGCACGACGAGGTCAATAAATGAAGTCAATGTTTGTCCCGGAAGCTTGAAATCCACTGCCGAGGCTGTCTCTGCATTCAAACCATAAGCCCTGCGGCGCACTTTGTTCAAACTTTCCAATGCTTCGACTGTCGGCGAGCCGTTTGCTCTGGCCGCTGCTTCGGCGTGGAAAAGGAGTAAATCTGCATAGCGATACCAAGGATAATCATTGCCGCCGCCATTGGTGGCAGCCGGATCACGAAATTTTCTGTATAAGCAGGTGTTTGGCCCCAGTCCTACGTCTACATTATAAAGAATGTGCGTTTTGCGCAGGTCTTTGATGTCCCATGTTTTGATAAAAGAATTGGAAGTGGAATCGGTGTATTGCGCGTAAACGCCGCCCGGACCATAATAACGATATTGCCCGATAGCGCGGTGGGCATAAGCAACCAGACCGAAACCTTGCTGACGGTTGTATTTGAAGTAAAATATTTCCTCAGGTGTTGACACAACCTCAGGTCCGTATATCTTTTGAAAATCCTCTGAAACCGTAACTGGAACCAACGAATATTTGGCTGATGCAATGACTTCTTTGGCTTTCTCACTTGACTCTTTCCATTGCTCCCTGTTCAGATAAATTTCTGAAAGCAGCGTTTTTGCAGCCCATTTGGAAGGCCTGCCCACTTCCGCAGGCGTATCGGGAAGGAACTGTTCGGCATTCAATGCGTCGCTCAAAATCAGGTTATAAACTTCCTCGACACTGGCTCGTTTGACGTCCGGAACGGTCATATTCTCCTCCGTCCGCAATGGAACGCCGCCCCAGTTACGCACCATGGCAAAATAGATCAGCGCGCGGAGATATTTGGCTTCCGCAACAAATTTTGCTGCATCTTCCTCACCGATTTCGCTGCCTTTCGGCACATTCTGGATCACAATGTTCGCGTTACGGATCGATTGGTAAAAGTTGTCCCAGATCGTCCCGACGCGGTTGATGTTGGTGTTGTCCAGTCCCTGATACAAACTCACGGGCGTTTGGCTTCCGCGCGAATTGCCATAGTCAGCCAAGCCTTCCAATTGAGATGGATAATTGATTCCCAATGCATTATCCACGCGCATTGGCCCATAAATGGCGTTCACCGCGGCGCGGGCTTCGTCGGGTGTGTTATAAAAATTCTCTGCTGCGAGCGATTTTGGTTCTTCTTTCAAAACATCATCACAGGCGGAAAGCGTCAGCGCGATGATCAGGTAAAATGCTATATTTTTCATTATAAGTGAATGTTAAAAGATTGGTGATCAGAATCCTACACGCAGGCCGATTGTCGTGGATTTTGCAGTGGGATAACTATAATGGTCAATGCCCATGCGGATGGAATTGGAGCCTCCATAAGAACTGATTTCAGGATCAAACCACGAATATTTGGTGAAAGTGATCAGGTTTTGTCCGCTCACATAAATCTGCGCATTCGTAAGCCATTTAATGTTTTTAACCGGCAGATTATAGCTCAGCTGAATATTCTTGAAGCGCAAATAAGATCCGTCTTCGACGAAACGATTGGAAACCTGGGCTTGCGAAACTTTGCCCGTAATCAGCGGATACTTTGCATTCACATTGGTTGGCGTCCAGTGATTTTCAAAAACTTCTAGCGGCATATTCAATGCTTGCCCATAATCCATAGTCTGATTTACGGAGCTCAAATTGAAAATATCGTTTCCTTGCGAGCCCTGGATAAACACATTTAGCTCGAAGTTTTTATAATTCATAGTCGAATTGAACCCATAAATCAGCTTGGGATTTGGATTGCCTATGATGCGCTTGTCGCCAATGTCGCGAGTTCCATTTCCGTTGTAATCTTCATAAACGATCTTTCCGGTTTCATCATAACCTTTTTCCACATAGCCATAAAACGCGCCAATCGACTCGCCCTCGCGCAGCACATTGATATTGTCATTGATTACCGAAATGTTGATTGCTTCGCCCAGCACATCTTTGCCGCCATATAGTTTCAAAACCTTATTCTTGTTGACGGAGGCATTGGCCGAAACATTCCATTTGAAGTTGCCCGTGAAAATGTTCGCATTGGCGGAAATCTCGAATCCTTTATTCTGGACTTTACCAACATTATCAATGGTGTAAGCATAGCCTAATGAAGATGGCAATGGCACATTATTAAGCAGGTCCCGGGTGTTTTTAATATAATAATCAAATGTCAGCGAAAAGCGATTTTGGAAAAAGCCGATGTCCAGTCCAATGTCCGACTGTGAAGTTGTTTCCCATTTCAGCGGTCCGGCCAAACGTAATCCCGGCGCGTAAAATGTTGTCAATGCATCTCCGAAAACGACCTTGCCCGATGCAAGCTGGTTTAATGTGAAGTAGGGGTTAATCGCTGTGCTGCCCGTTTCACCATAGCCAACGCGGATTTTCAGATCTGAAATGAAGGGAATGTTCTGGATAAATTTTTCCTCAGACAAACGATATGCGATGGAGCCGGAAGGGAAATAGCCCCATTTTTCTCCCTCGGTGTAACGGGAGGAACCATCAGCCCGAAAGCTTACTGTGGCCAGGAATTTCTCGTTGAATGAGTAATTGAATCTTGCCAGATAGGACAATAACGACCATTTGGAATAATTAGAAACCGGAACGCCCTGCGTTGCTGCGGCACCGATATCGAAGGATTCCTGGACGTCACTCACAAATCCGCTTCCGGTAGTATTTAACTGCGTTGTGGTGAAATCCTGATATGTAAAACCGGCTACTGCTGAAATGCTGTGCTTGCCGAATTCTTTCACATAATTCACCGTATTTTCATTCAGTAAGCTTGTGGTTTGCGTGGTGGCAATGCTGGCGGAGCCAAGGGAATTGACAAATCTTTTGGTCGTGTAACCATCTATCCGGTCGTCTGTATTTTCTATCCCGCCAGAAATTTTAACCGAAAAACCTTCAAACGGCTGGTAAGTTAGCGCGCCATTTGCAAGCACTTTATTGGAACGAATATGGTCTGACTGCTGCTCAATGAAGTTCAACGGGTTGGTAATCACATTGGAACCCCAGGAATAAACAGTTGCCAGATTAGAATAAGCGCCTTCTGGAGTGAGCGGGCTTACCGTTGGATAACCAGAAAGCATGGCAGAAATCAGCGAAGATCCGCGGTTTCCGCCTTCTGAATTCTTGCGATCCGAATCGATGCGGCTCAGGATCGTGTTAATATCAAACTTGAATTTCTTATTAAAATCAGTGCTCAAATTGGCGCGGACCGAGTTGCGGACATAATTGCTTCCGATAATGATCCCGCCTTGATTAAAATTGCTTCCGGACACTGAAAACCGCGTTTTTTCATTCCCTCCATTTACCGAAACAGAGTGATTCTGGATCGCGGCCGTGTGCAATGCAATGTCCTGCCAATCTGTGCCTTCACCAAAACCGTTGATTTCATCTTGCGTGAAATGCGGCGCAAGTCCGTCATTAGCAGCTTGTTCGTTGTAAAATTGCGCATATTGCTTCGCATTCATCATTTCGATCTTCTTCCGCGGTTTTTGAAATCCAACATATGTGTCAAGATCTACGCTAATCCTACCTGATTTTCCCTTTTTGGTCGTGATCAGCACAACGCCATTTGCTCCGCGAGATCCGTAAATGGCTGTTGCAGAAGCATCTTTGAGAATTTCTATGGATTCTACATCCGCATTGTTCAGCAATGTTGGACTGCCGGAATAAGGAAAGCCATCCACAACATAAAGTGGCTCGTTGCCGCCCTGGATTGAATTTGTTCCGCGGATACGCACGCTGATCGGACTTCCCGGTGCGCCGGTGTTTTGAGAAATTTGCACGCCCGTTGCCCTTCCTGCCAATGATTGCATGAGGTTCGTGGCGGGGTAAGCATTCAATTCGGCCGATTTAATGGAAGCGACAGATCCCGTGAGATCCGATTTTTTCACAACGCCATAACCAACCACGACCAACTCACCCAACGATTTCACATCTGCTGCAAGCGTCACATTGATAATGCTCTCATTTCCAACGGAAAGCTCCTGCGTTGTATAACCAACAAAGCTGAGCACAAGCACTGCATTGTCGGGCACGTCTAGTTGAAACTGGCCTTCTCCATTGGTCGTTGTGCCTGTTTGCGTTCCTTTTACAACCACACTGACACCCGGCAATGGCGCATTCATTTCGTCCACAACTTTGCCCGTCAGGTTGCGCTTAGGCGAAATGCTTTTGGCAGGAAGTTCTGTTGGCGGCAAAGCATCCTGTCTTTTGAGAATGATGATTTTGCCCGAAACTTCATATTGTAAGCCCAATGGCGTCAATATCTGGTCCAGAACCTCGTATAAAGGCTTTTCGGTTGCATTAACCGTCACCTTTCTGGTTGATTTAATTAGTTTAGAGCTAAAAACAAACCGGACGTCAACTTGCTTTTCGACCTGGTTCAGGACTTTTTTCACCTCACTGCCTGTGGCAACGACCGTAATTTTTTGGGACAAAAGCGACTGCGCATTGCTGTCGTGGGCATAGCCGGTTCCGATGAACCATACGGCAAATATCAATTGTGTAGCTGTTATCCGCATCGTCCAAAGTAATACCTGGCGGTATATAAAGGGTTTTTTCATAGATTTGATTGTTTTGTTAAGATTGAAAACTGGCAAAACGATCCCTGCCTCCGCAAGGAGGTTTATGGCGACAACCAAAGGGATTTTTTCTTGGGCCGGTGATGCGGGAACATCGCCGGCTCTTTTTTTAGGTCACTCTTTCTGTTTCGTGTTCAGATTATGGATAGCGGGTTTTGAGTAAATAATGAATTGTTGAATGTTGTTTTTTCAATTTTTGCAGCCTTTGCTGTGGATGACAATTTGCCCGTCAAGAATTTCATAATCCGATTCCACTGCCTTGCAAATGATGAAAAGCTTTTCATGAAGGGTTTGGTTTTCAAGTGTTGCCGTAAGTGGGCAGTCCTTTAAAAGTTCTTCATCGTAGAGGATTTCGATGCCATATGCTTTTCCAACTGTGTCAAAAACCTCACTAGCGGGCGTATCCTCAAACTCGAATTGCGGAATTTCTGCTTTCGCAACGACCATTTCCGGCTTTTCCACGAGCGTTTTCACCATCCGGACTTCCTCTCTGGAATAAATGATCTTTTGATTTGGACGCAGCACAACACCTTGCAATTCGGGACTGGAAGTTTTTTGGTTCAAAGCAGGGTCCGATTCCGGGAAAACGGAAACCCTTCCTGTCTTGACTTCAACGGTGACCTCATTCGAATTTCCGTAAGCTTTGATCGTGAAACTAGTTCCCAGAACTTTGGTTATCAACCCATTGGAATAAACAAAAAAGGGACGTTCGGGATCTTTGGCAATGTCGAAAAAGGCCTCTCCTTCCAGGTAAACTTCGCGCTTGGCTGCGACAAACTTATTGGCATAACGAATGCGGCCATTGGCGGCCAGCGTTATTTTGCTGCCATCTTCTAAAACAACCGTCATTGGTTTTTGAGAAGCATTCAACTTTTCGATCAGCCCGGCTTGCCTGGCAATGATTGGTGCATTCACCGCAATTTCGGGAGCAGCCTTTTTATTGGATAACGAGTAAATGATCCAAGCCGAAATGAGCAGAAAAGCAATGGATGCGGCTGCACGAAGCCAGGGAAAATGGTGAACCTTCCGCTGTGTGGCTGGTTCTTCGAAGGATGGATATTTTTCAGCCGTTTCGATTCTGCCCATTGTTTCTTTGACAATCCGGGTGATTTCGGGATCGCTGATTTGCGGCTCGTTCAAACGCAGTGCGCGCACAATGCCTTCCGCCTGCTCGGTTTTTAGGCGTGATTCAGGATTTTTTTCAAGCCATTCCTGCCAAATTTTATCCGTTTCGCTGGTCGGGGAGAGCACCCATTGGCGGAAAAAGGAATCCCAGACGAAATCTTCAACGGTAAAATTTTGGTAGCGGTCCATATGTGTCGTTTGCTTCTAACATACGATAGACACAATGCAGGGCGCGATACCAATAAATTTTAAAGAATTTCTCAGAAAAAGAACAAAACACCATTCTGGCTGGCATTATGGCCTTTTTTTATATGAATAAATGAATCACAAAGAATGTCAGGAATTCTGCTTTCCAATGTTTTTTGAGCTGTTTGATGGCAATTTGCAGCAGGTTTGAGACGGTTTGCGGAGAAACGGCCATGATCTCAGAGATCTGTTCACGGGTTAATTCCTGAAAAAATTTCAGGTAAATCACCTCTTTCTGTCTTTTGGGCAATTCGAGCAGCAGCTTTTCGAGCTGTCGTGTGCGGACAAGCGTGGATTCGGTGTCAATGTATTGTTCTTCGACTGAGAATTCAAGGTCAAAAACCTCCGCCGCATTCTCCGGCTGACCTTCCCCAACCCATGATTTGGAAGACGCGCTGCGGTGCATGAGTCTACGCAATGACGCCAACAGATAAGGCTTAACGACTGCCTCTGCATTGAGCCGGTTACGTTTTTCCCACAAATGCATAAACAGATCCTGAATAGAATCTTTCACGAATTCCTGATCCTTTGAAAACTTGCAGCCATAGTGAAAGAGCGTCCGAAAGTGAATAGACATCAACTTTTCAAATGCCGCCACATCCCCAGACAGAAATTGCTGCCAGATAATTTTGTCGTCAGAATTTTCCTGGGATTGGGAATGTAGTTTCATAGAGCATTGCAAACTTTACAGCCAGTCCAGCATGCAAACCGGCTTAATCACAACGATTAATCAAACTTAATCCAAATTTCATCCTATAACAAAATATTTGTTTTGCAACTCGCCTACTCAATCATCACTTTCACCGTTTTCCGTTGCCCACGATCATTTTCGAACGAGATAATGTAAATCCCTGAGGCAAGGCGCACATTGGGTCGGATCTCTACTTTGTCCGGTGCAATGGTTTTTGTCGTAACAGGAATATCACTTCCCCGCAAACGTATGAGCCTCAGCGAATTTGGGTCCACATTGATTGCTCGTAAAGTGATCAAATCGCGGAATGCCGGGTTTGGTGCAACCATCACATCATTTATTTTCAACTCAGAAGTGCCTTCGCGAATAAGCATTTCATGAATTCGGATCTTGCCTAACCCATTGCGAAACCGAAGCTCAAAATTGGAGAGTTTTGTTTTGGAAAAAATCGAGTTTCCGGGATAAGCTTTGCTGTTCAGATTAACCGGATCATCATCAACCCACAAATCGTAAGTTCCAGGTAATACATTGTAAGTGACCGCGTTACTCGGCGATAATTTGTAGCCAAAAAGCTTGGAAGAATTGTTTAAAACCCAAGTAAGTGTGACCGTTTTCTTTCTCGCAATCGGCTTGCTGCTAAGCTGGGTAGCGAGGTCTTTCACCGTAAATGCGTCGTCTAGAAAATTAATGGAAAACTTGCCAAACATCAGTGCATTGCCCGGAAATGAATGATTGCCTGCATTGAAATTATCGCCGACATAAAAGTAAATGGCATTCAATGCATTGGACTGAACAGCTTCTGCACTCATCCTAATCTGAATAAATAATGTTTCCGGATTGGGTTGGAACGGCGTTGCTCGCAAAACGCGGATAATCCCGCCCGTGGCAGAATCCTGCTGCGTCCGCACGAGTTCCATATAACCATTGTGAAACTTGGAATACGAAAGCACAGGGGCGGTCTGCACAATGTGGCTAAACTGCCCGGAATCAGGTTCAGGATCAACAAACGGACCGGTGGATGCGAAATCCTGATGAAGAAAAGTCGTCTGCGCAACTGCATTCCGTGCGAGCAAAAGCAACAAAACAACCAACAAATTCTTGGCAAACTGAAAACAAAATGACGTCATAAAGCATGGGTTTTATGCATTATGACGTCAGGCAATTGTAATGGTCACAAAGTTTTTTTTACAAATGTTCTATCGGCTTCGGCCAGACTCCCTAATCCGCTCCAATTCTGCGGCCATCGCCTTTACTTTTGTTGGATATTTGTCAGCCAAATTGGTTTTTTCCCCAAGATCTTTGCTTAGATCGTAAAGTTGGGGCATTGGATTGTTGCCGGTTTCGGTGTTGGTAAGTTCCTGAATGGCTTTGCCTTCACGCGGCTCAATGTATTTCCAATTTTCAATTGTAATGGAGAGCGCGCCGCCTTGTTTTATCAATTTGGTTCTGCCGGTTTTCGTTTTTCCCAACATGGCATCGATCACATTAAAACTGTCGGGCGCCTCATTAGCTTCGATTTTTTGTCCAAAATAATTGGCGAAGGAAGCGGTCATATCGATTTGACAAATCAATGCATCCGAAACCATTCCTGGTTTGATAACCTGCGGCCAGCGTGCCAGCCAGGGAACACGGCTTCCGCCCTCGAAAGCGCTGTATTTCCCACCGCGTAATGCGCCGGCGGGCTTGTGACCTGCGGCCAATGCTACGGCTTTGTCTGCATAGCCGTCGTCCAGAACGGGCCCGTTATCGCTGGAAAATATGATCAATGTGTTTTGAGCAATGCCGAGTTCGTCGAGCTTTTTAAGAATTTCGCCGATTGTCCAGTCCATTTGAAGGATCACATCTCCGCGCAAGCCCATTTGACTTTTGCCTTTAAACTGGCTGCTGGGCATTCTGGGCACGTGAATGTCATTAAGTGAAAAATAAAGGAAAAACGGGTTCTTCCTATTCTGTTCCATAAACTGCTCTGCCTTACTCAGAAAAACATGCGCGATTTCTTCGTCAGTCCAGCGCGTCTGTTTCCCACCCGTCATCCAGCCTATGCGCCCAATCCCGTTGACAATTGTGTTGTTATGCCCATGATTCGGCGATGCAGGCAATTTTAGCAGATCCGGGTTTTCCAATCCAGTGGGTTCGTTTCCTATTTTTTTGGCATAATCGACGGTTATCGGATCGTCTTTATCCAATCCCTGGACTTCATGATTTTCAATAAAAACGGTGGGAACACGATCGGAAGTTGCTGGAAAAAAGTAGGCGTAATCGAAGCCTGTTTCGTTCGGACCTTTGGTTATCGGTTCGTTCCAATTGATCTGCTTGTTATTTTCTCCAAGGCCAAGATGCCATTTACCAATGGATGCGGTTTTGTATCCCGCATTTTGAAAAACTTTTGGTAAAGTCAACTGATCCGTCGGAATGATGAGGGACGCATCCCCTGGCAAAACGCCGGTTCCCTTTTGCCGCCAGGGATATTTGCCCGTCAACAACCCAAACCGCGAAGGCGTGCATGTGGCGGAAGTCGTATGTGCATTCGTAAAGCGAATCCCTTCCTTTCCTATCCTGTCAATATTCGGTGTTGCAATTTTTGTGGCCCCATAACTGCTCAAATCGCCGTAACCCACATCATCGGCGTAAATAAAAATGACATTCGGTTTTTGCTGCGTTTTTTGGGCTTGTAGCGTCGGAGTTAATGTTGAAAAAAGGCATAAGAGCGAGAAGCAAATTCTTTTCATAATTTGGCACAGAATGGATACGCCGTGAAGATATTAATTGTGAATTGATTCTTCTTGCCTAATATTGCGGACACACATACTATAATCCATATAATGAATGAACCTTTCTACGACTTCACAGTCCTCGATGAAGCGCATCGTTTTGATTTCCTGAGCATTGGCCGGACGGCGATCCACAAGGCGATTTTTTACTTTAAAACGGAGATTCCCGATTTTTATAATCTTGTTTTAGCGGAAACTGACCCGGATGGTGAATTAAATATATATTCCGTCAGCAATAACGGAGATATGAAGTTCATTTTATCGACAGTGTATAAGACAATGATGCGCTTTCTAGATTTGCACCCTAATGCAGTCATATGTTTCTCAGGCAGCACGCTGGCTAGAACACGCTTATACCGAACAGCTATTTCGCTGAACTTGAAAGATTTACAAGAAAATTTTGATATTTACGGAGTGTTACAAGAAGAGAAATATCCGGAAGTCTTTTGCAAGAACAAAAATTACAAGGGCTTTTTTATTTGCAGAAAAAATCTGAAATTCACATGGCACTAACATACATAAACAATGGAAATTGAGACTAAAATTAATCCGCCGAAGCCTGGAAAACCGGAGGAAAGGCGATTTAAGACTGTGGAAGAGTTAGGGAAATTCAAGAATGATCAAATGATGGAAATTCTAAAAAACGTTGACCTTTCATTCTTTCAGCGTCTAAGAAATCGATAAAAAAAAAGCTGCCAATTTCTAGATTTGGCAGCTTTTTTATTGGCAATTCCTTACTTCGCCGAAGTCAACTTCTTAATCAAATCGACTTCATCCTTTTTGTAAGGCGTTCCGTCTTGGCGGAAAATATCGTGGAACCATAGATCAGGTTCGCTGGTGTAAGTCTTTTTCCAGCTGTCCCAAGGATAAATTGTTTGCGATTTGCCGCTAACCAATCCCCAATTGATGGCGCCGACATTGTATCTCTTGGCAATGGGTAATGAGCCTTTGAAAAAACTGCCATTGCCTCGCGACATGTATTCCGTGCAAATCATCGGGCGGCCGTATTGCTGCAGCTGCTTAATGCGCTTTTCGAAATCGGCTGCGTCTTCGTAATTATGGAATGTGATGATGTCCGACTGGTCGATCATGACTTTTTCTATGGGAGTCAATGTCTCGTGAGATTCCCAGTTGCCATTCCAGACACCGGCCGTTAAGGGCTGTGAGGGATTCACTGAGCGTGCCCAAACGAATGCTTTTGCAAGCAATGGAATCACATAATCCACTTTATTAAGTAATTCAACATTGCCATAAGAACTTGTGTTGGGATTATCTGGCTCATTCCAAATGTCCCAGGCCAGCACGCGATTGTCGTTCGCAAAGGCCGCAACGGTTCCTTTCACATATCTTTCCAAACGCGGATATTGTGTGCTGTCTTTCAATGCTTCCAATCCCGGACTTTGCACCCAGCCTGAATTATGCACGCCTGGTTTCGGCGCGCGTTGTGTTCCCAGCTTCGGAAACGGGTCCCAGCACGAGTCGAACAAAACAAATAATGGCTTGATCTTGTGTTTTTCTGCAATGGTCAAAAACGCGTCCAGACGCTTTACAAAACCGGCTGAATCTTCCTGAAACAAAAGGTCGTGCAGATAAACGCGCATGGTGTTCATGCCAATTTTTGAGGCCCAACCGAGCTCTCTGTTGATTGTTGTTGTGTCAAAATCGGCCGCCTGAAACATTTCAAGCTGGTTAATGGCCGTGCTTGGCAGAAAATCCGCTCCAACCAGCCATCCTTGCTTGGCATACCATTCTTTGGCCTGCTCTTTTGTCCAGATCTCGCGCGGATTAGCCTGTTTTTTATCCTCCGTGTTTTTTGCAAAACCCTGGAAGGAAAGGCAGATGAGAATTGCCCAGACTGTTGTTTTTAGAAATTTCATTCCAATGTTTTTTAGATTGTAATAATAGCCAGCTTATTCAAGCCAGACAATTTGCGTAAATGCACCATTTGCCGCGACGTCCCAAACTTCAACGCGCACCCATTTTCTGTTTTTCAGATTTTTAGTAAATGTAAACGACTTTTCCCCAAATGCTTCCGTATCATTTAAATTGATCACATCGTGAAAAACATCTTTTCCATCACCTGAAATCACCTCTGCGCGGTTAAGCGGGAATGTCCATTTAATATCAAGCTTAATCTCCACGTTGCCTTTCGAATCAGCTTTCGTGGTTTCACCTGACGTTATATTGTTAACCTTAAACGACGGCAGCAAAACCTCGCCCGTCGATACAAAAAACTTGCCATTCTCCATTGCATCAAGCACCGGCTGCCAGCCTTCGTCGAACTTTGGCAAGTGATCAAGCTGCATGTAATTGACATTTAAATGCCCATAAAGCTCATAACTCGGCTCGATTCTGAACAGATCTGCTTCTGCGATCACGTATTTCTTTTGTCCCCAATTGGCCATCTCGTCCATCAGATCAAGCACGCGCTTTCCCAATTTGGCCTGGGACAAATCGGCCGGCATTGCCTTCCAGGCTGCTCCTAAGAAGCGGTCGGACTTGTAAAACGGTTCATCTTTATATTTATCCGGAAAACCTGTCGAACCCTTTGTTCTTGCGTGTGCGGTCCAGGCGAGGCCTCTTTCCAGTTCCAGGAGTTTCAACATCTCTTCCTTGTTGCCAATGCGATAAAGTTTTCCATAGGCAGGATTTTCTTCAACAAATGGCTGATCTTTTTCGCGCGACATTAACCAATAAACGGGTTTTGGGAAAAGATTCATCCAATGTCCGCCAAAAAAATTGTTTGGTTCCTCTCCTGGCAAAAGCAGAAAATTTCCGTCCGAAAGGCGTTTACATTCATCAAACATCATTTTTAACTCAGGCCAGCGCTTTGCTTCGGGTCCGCGCGGACTGCCAGGTCCGTGAAATTCTCCCAAATGCACAATGTTAACGCCCGTGTTGCGAAATGCTTTCACGAATCCTGGCATCTCCGGGATCGGGCGGCGCGTGAGCACTTCATCAATGTGCTCCTGGTGAAAATGGCTGGACATGGTGTAATAGCCCGGCAATGGCTCATAAGTGTCGTTGTGCGTGAATGCTTTCACTTTTTCAAGCACTTTCCCGTCTTTCTCAGCGCTTAATAAACAGAAGAAATTATATCGCTGTTGCGTATTGGGCGGTGCATTGAACCACGGAACCCAGCGTCGGTCGCCCAGCAGGTCATGCCGTATCCCGATCCCAAAACCGGGAATTTGATTGCGATAATTGCTGCCAAACCAGATGTGTTCGAGGTTATAAGCATTGTCGAGCGGATAAAAGAATTGGTGCGGAGCGGGAAAAACAGCGAGACTGCCTTCCTTGCTCTGGCCAATAATAGTGCGATATTTTACAGCTTTAATATTAGCCGTATCCGACTGCGCAACATCCATATTTCGAATAAAATTATCCGTATCAGCCCAAAATAACTTTTCCCAAGACAACTGCTGACTCACCAATCCTGCATCATAAACCACCGCCAAAGAATCCACATTGGTGCTCATTACAGCGGCCACATTCATTAGCGGACTTCCATTATAGAGTGTGAAATTAATTGATCCGGTAAAAGGTCCGGCGGTTGCCCCGGAGACGACAATCTCTGTTTGAGAGCCGGATGTGGTTACTTTTACACCGGTTTTATCCAACTTCACCGCATAGGTTTTGTAAGCCAGATAAGCGGTTTTGTCAAAGAAAATATTCCAGCCATTTTGAGAAACAAGATCACGTTTTCCCACGGTGAGAATGATGGCTGGATCCAGATTTTTTGCGATGGTTTTATAAGCATTGCTTTTACCAATCAACAGACCGTTGATCACTGGCTGGCCTTTACTCAAATCAATGATTATTTTGCCAAATTCTGCGTTTCCTGCGGGCCATTCTAGATGCAATAAAGTGGGTTCCTTCGTAACCTTAACTCCCTTTTTTTTATCAAAACCACTCAAATCGACGTCGATTTGCGCATTGGCAAACAGACTGGAAATGACAAAAAATAGCAAAAGAATATAACGCATATGTGGCGGAATTAGGAAAACAGTTTTTTGTAAAAAGCCAGACCTTCTGTGGCAAGCTCGTCAGCACTGTTGGCAAGCGGTCGCCATATGCAGGCCGCACGGGCTAGTTCTTTGGAAGGTTGCCCGAAAGTTTCGATGACAACCGCGCCTTCATAACCGATTTCCACCAATGCGTCCCGGATGCCTTCCCATTCCAAATGTCCCGTTCCAGGCGTTCCACGATCGCTTTCATTGCCTTGGACGTGACATAGCAAGTCTTTTCCAATCTTTCTGACGGAAGCAGGAATGTCTTTTTCTTCAATGTTGGAATGGAATGTGTCCAAGACAATTTTCAGGTTCGGACTCGCCACTTCGTTCACAATCGAAAGCGCCTGATCAACAGTGTTAACCATGTCGGTTTCGAAGCGGTTAAGCGGTTCCAGTCCAACTACAACGCCATGATCAGCAGCGATTTGTCCAATCTCGATCAATGTTTCAATGCACCAGCCGCGCTCCTGTTTTTTCTGCTCGTCCGAGACAATCCTTGTTTTGCCCACGGCCGAATAAACAGGTCCGCCGAAGATTGGACTGCCAACATCTTGTGCAATTTTAATGCAATCAATAATGTATTGCTTGCCAAGTTGTCTGTGCAATGGCTCGGTGCTGGAAATGTCGCGCTCGGGTCCGAAAGCGCCGCTGACCGTGATCTTCAAATCGAGATCACGGGCAACGGCTTTTATCAAATTCCAATCAATGATGCTTGTGTCTTCTACGGCTATTTCAATAATGTCATAGCCCATGTTTTTGACTTTGGTAAGCAGGTCAATATGCTGCGTTGAGAAGGGGGAAACCCATATAAAAGTGCTCGCTCCGAATAGCATTTGGAAAAGTTTATAGACTTACCAAGTCTTAAGACTTGGTAAGTCTGTTCAAGATCTACTCAAAACTTGGCACATTTACCCGAACACCGCCTTTCATGGCCGATTCGTGTGCACAAATGCCTGCGCAAGTGTAGTTCGCCGCCAATGCTGCATCCACAGCCGAATCGCGTCCTTCAACGATTGCTGCAACGAATTCCTGCACCAAATGCGGGTGCGATCCTCCGTGTCCTGCGCCTTGGAGGAAAGAAACGTGGTTTGGATCATCAATCTTTTCTCGTTTTGTAAAATGCTTGATCGGCTCAATCAGCAGTTCGTCTGTGTCGGGGACATCAATGCGTTTTGCATTTTCACCACCATCAAAAATGATATGACTTTCGTCCTGCAACTGCTCCCACTCGAAGGACATTTTGGTGCCGTAAACATCATAACTTTCGCGATATTGACGCACCACATCAAATAACGAACGCGTCGCTTCAGCAACAACATCCGAATTTTTCAATGTAAATGTAGCCGTTTCTACTGCAAACGGTGATCCATAACGACTTGCCAGATCATCACTCAATCGGCCGGAGCCATGGCAAACGACCGTTTCTGCAATGGTGTTGTTGATTTTCAAAAGCGGAGAAATGGCGTGCGTACCATTCAGCATGGGCGGGTAACCTTTCCAGTATTCGCCCCAACCTTCCATGCTCATATCCTGAATGTGCGAGCCACGAACAAACTGGATGCGACCCAGTTCGCCATTTTCGGCCAGCTTTAACCCATACAAAAACTCACGCGTGTAAAGTGCTGTTTCCATCATCATATACACTTTCCCTGAGCGGCGTTTCGCTTCCACAATTGCCGTGCAATCTTCCACCGTCATCGCCATGGGAATGGTGCAAGCCGTGTGTTTTCCTGCATTCAAAGACGCCAAGGTCATTTTCGCGTGCTCCGGAACGGGCGTCACAACGTGAATTGCATCCACATCGTCTCTCCCTGGAACGTCTTCAAAATTCTCAAAAACCAGGTTTGGGTCAAGGTTAAATTTGGCAGTCAGTTCGTCACGGGTTTCTTTGCTGCGCGTACAAATGCCTACGGCTTTGATGTTCGGGTGACTTTGGTAAATGGGGATAAATTCTTTTCCGAAACCCATTCCAACGATGACTACTGTGATTTGCGTCTGACTCATTGTGCTTGTTTGTTTAGTTGTGCTCCCCCGGGCTGAAGCCCAGGGTTAAAATAATGCTTTGTCCCTGACGGGACTTACCTTGGATCAATGCCAGTCCCGTCAGGGACGACCAATCCGACAGCTCTGGATTTCAATCCAGAGATAATTAATGGCCAGCAGCCCAGCTGATGGCATTTCTAAGAATAGTTTGATATGGCGCAATGGTGTGCGATGCGGCATCATGGCCCAATGCAATGCCCACAACCCTGCCTTTTGGATATTTTACAATGAAAATGCTTGGGAAAACTTTGTCGGAAGTGGCGGCTTTTGCGGTTGCCAGCACTTCGATAGGCGAGCCGGACTCGTCGGGAATTTGATAATACAATTCGTCGTCGAGGTGAAATGTTTCCGGGACATTCTTGGTTACCGGATGCTTTTTATTCGTGATTGTCACATCGAAAGGACCATATTTGTCATGCCCTTTTGAACCGCCGCCGACCAGTTTTTGATTGTATTCCGGCCAGTCTTTCCAGTTGTACCAAAGGGCAGGATGCGCAAGCACCAAACCTTTGCCTGCATCCACGAATGCAAATATCGCTTTGCGCGTTGCGTCATCAGCAATCGGCTGATTATTAGCCAGCAGGAGCACGTCAATGTCTTTAATTTTGGCCAAAATAGTCGTCGGATCACTTGTGTATTCTACTGTCGCCAGGCCGTCTTTTTGCAAAGTTTCTACGTCTGCACCTTTATACCATTTATCAAAATCATGAGAAGATCCGCCTCCGACGAGTAAAACGCGGATCGCTTTTTTTCCTGGATTAGCGGGCCCTGCATGAGCGCTCGTGACGGCAATGAGCAGGAGCAATGTCAGAAAAGTTCTAAAAATTGAATTTGTCATTTGAAAAAAATTAAAAGTTAAGCCAAGGATTCTAGGACATAAAAAATTCACTTCACAACCCGCATTATGCCATTCATTCCGCGCCAATGGCCTGGAAATGTGCAGACATACGTGTAATCTCCGGGTTCGTTTGGGACAGTGAATTCAAGCGAAATCGTTTCTCCGGAGTTGACTAATCTGGTTGCATATAACACTTCTGCAATTTTTGGAACATATTGTTTTTCAGCAGCTTTCGGGTCGCGCAGCATTTCGTCCGCCGCACTGCCAACTTTTTGCAAAGTGCCTGGTTTAATAATGACCAAATTGTGCTGCATGCCATCGGGATTTTCCAGGTTGATAACCACTTTTTGCCCGGCTTTCACAGTGAACTGCTTTTTATCAAATTGCATGATCTCCTTTTCCACTTTCAGCTCAATGACGGTCGCATTGGATGATTTCAAAGTGCTTGTCGTTGCGGCTTTTTTACTTGCATGCTCATTCGCATCACTTTCCGACGGTCGGTTTAGCTCCAATGATGCTTTTTGAAAATTGCCTGCAAATCCAAATTTACCCTCATAAGAACCGATCTTATCCTCTCCTTCCAGATCCTCGCCTGTCCGGACCGTGTTGCCTAAAGGCGTAGTGAAGAGCATATGCGCCTTGCCTCTCGCCGCCTCTTTGCCATCAACGGCTATGGTAATGTCACCGCTTTTGGTCAAACTGGCCACGACGTCAAACTTCTCTGGCAGCGGCTCATTTGTTACGGCCTGACTCAACGTTCCGTGCTGCTTGACGGCCATAATGAGCTTTCCGTCCTGAATGTATAAAGCATAACCACCATCTTTTCCTCCTTGTCCGGCAATGAAGCCTTGCAATGGTTTGTCTTTCGACTTGGTGATGCTGGCTTTAATGGTAATTTCCTTACCGGACACATCAGGCGGAAATTGGAGCGTATTTCTGCGGCCTAGCGGATACACTTCCCGGGAAAGTGCCTTGGTGACTTGTTCTGTAAATGTGGATTTTAACGACTGCTTTTGTGAAGCAGCCAAAAATCCTTTTTCATGGCTAATAGCGGCTGCCAATAATGCTTTGGACAGCCATGGATCTTTTGCATTCTGCTCATCTAATGCGGCGTGATTAACCGCTTCGCCCACTTTTTCCGAAGCCGGCAGATCGATCAATGCTACGAAAACACTCAAACGCGTATTCAAGTTGGCATCTTTCATGCCTTTTTGAAGCATTTCAAAACTTTGTTCATTTTTTGGCAAAACACTTGCTGCCGCTTTGCGAACGCCTGCTGCCGGATGCGTCAATGCCTTGTTTACAACTTGTAAAGCTTCAACATTTGACCCATCCAAGACGCCAAGTCCATGCAATGTCCATAATGCGTGCACGGCTGGACTGTTCAAACCGATTTCATCGACTTTCGGATTATTAAT
The DNA here is from genome assembly GCF_021390515.1 of Dyadobacter sp. CY326. GTDB lineage: Bacteria > Bacteroidota > Bacteroidia > Cytophagales > Spirosomataceae > Dyadobacter. The sequence goes on along the minus strand of NZ_JAJUXI010000004.1, from coordinate 207,976 downwards.
GATTTTGTAAAGATCAGGGACAACGGAAAGTTTTTTTGATTCTACCAAAAGCCGCTGGGCGGTCATGCGCCAGAACATGTTGTCATATTCCAAAGCGGCAACCAAGCCCGGCAAGTCGTCTTTTGACAATTTCATTGGCGACGTTTTCTTGCCGTTTTTGTAAACAACCCTGTAAATCCGGCCATGATTTAAATCGCGCATCGGGCTGCTGAATGCATTGCCCGGTCCGTGCGGCTGTTCTTTGAATGGCATAATGAACTCTGCGGGCGATTGTGCGGGCACAAATACATTGTGTTGAATGATGAAGTTATACCAATCGGCGATCCAGACGGCTCCGTCGGGTCCGGTTTCTGCTTGTACGGGACCAAACCATTCATCCGAGCTTGCCATAAAATTCCAGCCATCTTTTTCTTTAAAACCTGCTCCATCAGGTTCCAGAATTGCCTTATGCACGAGACGAATCGTGGGCTCCGTCACAAATGCAATGCGGTTCCAGTATTCCTTGGGAAAACTTCTTGCCGTATAAAAACGATGGCCGGCTGCGGAAGTGAAACCGCCGACAACATCGACCTGGCGTAAATTGGGCGTCACGGAATGTGCGTCATAATGTCCGTCAATTTTTTGAACAGCTAGAACCGGCGGCTGATCATCGCCAAGCGTGCGCTGCATATATTGGCCCGGCATCGAATAAAAGGCACTGTGGGTGTTGTTGGCGGTTGAGAGGAACACATTATTGTCTTCCGTTATGCCCAGCCCCCAGGTGTTATTGCTGCTGTTTCCCAGGAATGCAAACTCTTTTCCATCTGGTTTGAAATGATAAACCCCTTGCGGAAAGTTGAATTTTTTACCGTCGATCGTGCCATTGAAACCGGAGTAACCCAGCACGCCCCAGATTTTGTTATCAAAACCATATTGCAAGTTGGAAGGCCCGGCGTGCGTATCGTTTTTGCCCCAGCCGGTTATAATCACTTCGCGCACGTCAGCAATGTCGTCACCATTGGTGTCTTTCATAAAAATGAAGTCCGGCGCCATAGAAACAATGATCCCCCCATTTGAAAAAACCATGCTGGTAGGAATGTTCAGCTTGTCCGCAAAAACGGTGAATTTGTCAGCCTTTCCGTCGCCGTTGGTGTCTTCGCAAATCTTGATGCGGTCATTTGCAGCGCCGTCTGTTTCCTTAAAAGTGTTGGGATAATCCACCGATTCCACGACCCATAACCTGCCCTTTTCATCCCAAGCCATCGCAATGGGATTGGTAATGTCGGGCTCTGCGGCGAAAAGCTGTATTTCAAAATCGGCAGGAACTTGCGTAAGCTTGTTGGATTCGCTTGGTGAAAGCGATTCCTGCATCCTGTTGACGACATGTCTCTTCGTATATTTTGAAATCGTGTCGGATTGGTAAATGTCAACGTCCGGCAATTTCAATGCAGCAATTTCAGCCTTTACATTGTCGCCGATGGCCCATAAGACACCATTTCTTACCAAATCGAGAAAGCCTTTGTTAGTCCAGGTGCTGTCTTCATGACCATAAGCAGTGTAAAAAACACGACCTTTTCCTTCATTGCGCACCCACGTGTAAGGCTCATGCACATCACCTTCTACGCGCTCGCCCAAGACAGTTTTATCAGGATTCAGATTTTTGTGAACATAGGTTTCGTCCCAGGTTTCGAAGTCCGTAATGCCCTGCATTACAGGATGATCCGCTTTAAGGATCGTGTTTTTAAAACTGCCTGTTTTATGAGAAGCAAATTGTCCGCCGGTGGTTTTGATATACCAATTGGAATTCCTGAAACAGCCCGAAGCTGAATGTAGCGGAATGAGACCCTTGCCGCTTTCGACAAAGGCTTTCATTGCGCTTTCCTGTGCCGGCGACAGCGAATCGTGATTGGCGTAGATAATCAGGCCGTCGTATTTTTTAAGGTTTTCGGGATTAATGTCATTCAGGTCGGCGGTGTATGACATGTTGATGCCGCTTTTGAACAGTTTTACCGAAAGCCAGGGTGCATATTTTCCGGAATCGTGGTGTTTGCTGTTATGTCCAAGAAAAAGCACTTCTGCCCTTCTGCCTTTTGAAACACTTGATTTAACGCCAGAAGAACTTGTATCACGCTTTGCACACCCTAATGTCAATAACCCGATAAGCAATATTAAAATGTACTTCCTCATTAACTACGCTGTTTTGTTTTTTGGTCAAAATATTAAAAATCCACTTTCTGAACGGGCGAGAAGATCATGTCCTCTACATCTTTAATTTTGACCCCTATTCTTGCAAAAACATACTTTTGAGTGGGCACCAAAGCGGGAATATCGGTGGATAAGGCGATTGCGTTGAGGTTTTTGATGTCAGCACCGGCAATGTCGGTTACGCCCACATTGTTGGCGCGCGATACGAGCTGCGTTTTATTGATAAAGAGCGAAACGCGCTCAATATCTTTCGCATTGACACCAGAAATGATCTTTTCAAGTTTAAAAGTGGCAGCAACTTTACTCTCGCCTCCGTTGAATTGAGGCGTGCGGATCATATAGTAAGGCGTCACTTCCACGTCCACTTTCTGGTTTCCTTCGAGGCTAACGAAAAGCGTATCTTTTGCCGCAGCGTCCTTTTCCGTTGTCCTGAATGGCCCTCTCCCTTTTGGCACAACCAATTTGTATTTACCGTTAAAGAGCACCGCAGAATATGAACCGTCCTGATCCACCTGCGCATCTATGGCGGCAAGCTTACCAAAGCCCGGTTGCCACAATTGCAGCCTCACCTGGTTGTATTCGACGCCAATAGGCTCGCCATTGTAAACGATTTGGCCTGATAATGTCGACTTGGGCTCCGTAAAATTGTCCTTTTCACAAGCAGCAAAAAGGGCAATCAGGGCCAAAAGTGATAGAATATGAAATCTGATTTTCATGATATCGTATCTTTTGAATGTGATGATCTAGTGATTTGGGTTCCGGACGATCTTTGGATTATTATTAATGATGTCGTCCGCGATCAATGAGTAATAGTTGCCCAACTGAAAACGGTCGGCTCCGGTTACACGGCTTAGCTTCACAGGCTTGTAAATCCATTTTCCATTGTTGGGTGAAGACGGATCATACACTTTATAAGACCAAAGTCCCCACGGCTGCGTGTTTCTTTTGGTTGCTTTTCCAAGATCTTTTGACAAATCTGCGGCACTGATCGCGTTCCCGTCCATGACAATATGGGCGATCCTCCATCGCTGAATATCATAGTGGTAATGTCCTTCGAAAGCAAGCTCGACGCGGCGCTCGTGCGCGATTCTATCAAATGTAATTTCGCCTGCTGATAAAGGTTTCAAGAGTCCGGCTCGGGCACGCACCTGGTTCATATAACCTGCTGCAACTGCTGTTTGCCCCAATTCAAAAGCGGCCTCAGCTGCATTCAAAAGCACTTCGGCGTAGCGATAACGCACAAACCAAACTTCGCTGTTAACACCGCGCTGGCCTGATCCTACAACGGGATCGAGATATTTGCGGAGGTAAAATCCGGTCTGTGCCGTGAATTCGAAACCGTCGATTGGTCCGTCAAAGCCCACGACTTGTTCGGGGACGGTTTTGCCGGGTAAAGTTTTTTGCGCACCACGGTCATCGCCGCTTACAATGGAGCCATTGGCAAGTTGATAACCAGCCCAAACGTCAATGGTTCGGCCCTTGAAAGTTGTTCCCGGCAACATCACCGTTCCGGCAAGTCTTGCGTCGCGTCCTTCAAAAATGTCGGTTTGATTGGCATAATATAAAGGTGCACCTGCTGCATTGGTTGTTGGAATGCGCGCGAAAGTGTTATCCAGTTTCTCAAATGCTTCAACCAGGTTCAACGAAGGATTAATTCTGCCACCCTCCTCTTCCTCAGCACCATAACGCGGTTGGTTCCAGCCTGTAAAATAATGCACCTTGCCACTTTGCAACTTGAAATCCTCAGCGAAAATCACTTCCGAGTTGTTTGCTTTGTCATAAAAAATGCTTGCAAAGTTTTCTGATAAATCGGGCTTCTTGTTGTAAAGCGCATACGCACCCGCCGAACCGCTGATGATTTCCTTGGCCGCGCTTAATGCTTTGGTATAATAACCTGTTGCCAGATTTGCAGGAATCCCAACCTCTCCGCCAGGCAATGAAACCGAAGGTGTGTTGACGCCATATTTGGCAATTGATCCGGCATAAAGCGCCGCTCTGGCTTGCATAGCCAATGCTGCTGCCTGGGTAACTCTCGACTTTTCCGCTGCATTGACGGGAAGCTTAGACTTAATTTCCTCTGCTTCTTTGATCACAAAATCATAAATTTCTGATTCTTTGGCACGTGCATGCTGCAGATAAGTGGGATCGCCGCTGAAATCGTATGTCATTGGCTCTAAGATCAATGGCACGCCGCCCATGCGTTTTACCAATTCGAAATAATAGGAAGCGCGCAGAAATCTCGCTTCTGCCAAATAACGATCGCGGACAGCCGGTGACAGCTTTTCTGCTACGGTGCATTTTTGGATAAATAAATTCATTTCGCGGATGTAACCATAATCCCAAATAGACCATGTGTTAAAATCCCATCCGCTGTTTTGAAACTCATTATAACGGCCGGCTTCGGACCAGAATGCTTCGTTGAAATCCGCCATCCGTGTCCAGCCCGGCAACGTGGTCAATCCCGGGCGTGGGAAGTCTTTGAAATTGGAAAGATCAACATATCGGTTGTATAAATTTCCCAAAAGGGATAACACTTGCCCTTCATCGCCCCAAACCTGTTCTTCGGTGAGAATGTTTGTTGGCGGGCGGTTCAAAAAATCGTCGTCGTTGCAGCCCCAGCTAAGCAAAAGCATTAAAAACACTGTTATATTAAATATCTTTTTCATTGCTCGTTACTGATTTACTAGATTGAAAGATTGATCCCAACATTGACAAACTTGTTTTGCGGATATTGCAAACCATTGTCGTCTGCAACCTCAGGATCGATTCCATATGATTTCAGGTTGTCAATGGAGAACAGGTTGTAGCCGTTGATGTAGACTCTTGCGCGTTGCAGCTTCACTTTTTCCAGCAATGTTTTAGGCAAAGAATAGCCGAGCTCAATGGTTCTTGCGCGTAGATATTTCACGTTATGCAGCCAAAAAGTGGAGTTTTTGTTATAATTGCTGTGTCCGCCGTCATTGTAACGCAAAGCCGGATATTTTCCCGGAATCCATTCACTGTTAAGATCAAACGGATCGGCGCGATGCCAGCGATCGAGGAAAATCTTATTTAAAGCGCCGTCATTCTGGTAAGCCCATCTTTGTTCCCAGTTCTGGTTCCAGGAATACATTGCGCCTCCCGAAAAGTCTGCATTGAATGAGATTCCTCTCCAAGTTACAGCGAAATTCAAACCAAAATTAATGTTCGGCTGACCGTTCGTTGTGTAACCAATGGGCCTTTCGTCCAGGTTGTTGATGACATTATCATTGTTTATATCCTTGTAAATCAAGTCGCCGGGAAGTAATGTGCGGTTGCCCTGTCCATCGATATTAACCGGATATTCATTAATCTGCTGCTGCGACTGAAACTGCCCCAGCGCCTCATATCCCCAGAAAATATTGCTATATCGTCCTTCGTTCGAGTTCCTGTATTGATCCCAGGAATTGTTGAAAATCGGCTTATAGGACGAGATGAATTTGGTGCGCGAAAACGAAACGTTTCCTCCTATTGAATAACCAATATCACCTGATTTTCCATTGTAAGTCAATGCTGCTTCCCATCCGGCCTGTGAATCGCTGTTCACGTTTTCATCTGGCAAACTGTAACCTAACTCACTGGGAACCAACAGGTCATATTTACGCCCTAGCAAACCGGTCCTTAACCGATAAAAGTAATCAACAGAACCGGTGAGCTTTGTTCCCAACAATGAAAAGTCAGCACCAACGTCTGTGATCTTGCTTTTGAACCAAGATATATTATTGATAATCTGACCCTTATCACGAGAAGTCACCACTGCGGTTCCGCTTAGGATCGCATTGCCCTGGTTGTAATTATAGCCAGGCAAATAGGCGTATGGACTCAAAGGCTGATTGGGATCATTGTTAAATAGAATGTTGTCATCTCCCAAAATCCCATATGAACCGCGGAGTTTCAAATCATCCAGAATGCTGTGAGAGCCGAGCAAGTTTTTTACGAACTGCTCCTCCGTAAGCCGCCATCCCACGGAAGCGGATGGAAAGTAACCGACCCTGCGATCCGGCGCAAACTTCCACGAAGCATCTCTTCTTGCAGATAATTCAACATAATATTTGCCGGCATAATCATAATTTACCCTACCGATATACCCTATACGCGCAAGCTGATTATCCTTATCATCGTAAGTGTCCATTGTTGCGAAATACATCAGCGGGAGGACGTTGGTTTTTGGAACTGAATGCGCCCATTGTTCCTGATCGCGTTCTTCCTGCCGCTCCGCTACGAAAGTGGCCCCTACTGTGCTTTTGCCAAATGTGTTATTGTAATTCAACTGGCCCTGATACACATTGCGCATTATCTTTTGCGTCCGGCGCTCGCGCCACGGGTTGGTGCTGCCACCGGTTGCTTTGTAACTTTCATCTGTCGGATTGTATGTGTATGCCACATAAGTGTATTCATGCCCATTCAGCACGCGGTCACCGATGTAATAAGAATACATTCCTTTGGCAACCAAGCCTTTAACACCGGGAATCTTGTATTCCGCAGTCATGTTTGTTTGCAAAACGCGCCAGATGTCAGTCTGATAACCGCCTAGTTTTTTATTGTTGTAAGCCCAGTTGGTCTCATTATGCTTGATATCATTGAGATACAATGGGTTATCATTGGCATAAGGCCTTTCAAATGGTCTGTTTCTTAAAATTGCAAAGCGTGGAAGCCAGTAATCGTCCCCACCAGGAATGCCGGGCTGGTCCCTGGTTTCTATCCGACCATTGATTTGCACACCCACTTTCAAATCGTCCGTTATCTTGGCGTCGACATTGCTTTGCAGGTTATTTCTTTTAAATGTAAACTCACGGCCCAAAACCGAATTCTGGCTCAGGCGCGTTGCTGAAATGTAATAGGAAATTTTATCAGACCCGCCCGTCATATTCAGGTTTACGGATGAAAGCGGCGAGTTCTTTTTTACAATAAAATCTTTCCAGTTGAAGCTCTGATAACCCATCTCAGTACCAGCCTTATATTTGTCCAGTTCCGACTGCGTGATGGACGTTTTGCCATATTGATTCATTTCCGCTTCTGCTTTTCCCAGCATCCATTGATACGAGTCGTTGACTACATTCGGGAACCGTGACCAGTTTTGCCAGCCCGTGTAAGCATCCAGGTTGATCGTATTTTTTGTTCCGTTTTTTCCTTTTTTAGTTGTTACAACCACAACGCCATTTGCTGCACGAACACCGTAAATCGCCGCAGAAGCGTCTTTTAACACCGTAATGCTTTCGACATCATTGGGTGAGATGTTGTTAAACTGTGCCGCATCCTGCTGAATGCCATCAATTACAAAAAGCGGGTTTCCCATGTTTCGGATTTGCACTGTCGCGCTTGCGCCGGGACGACCGTCTGGCATTCTGAATGTTACGCCCGGGATTTTTCCAGCTAAGCCAGAACTCACGGTTGAACCGCCATGCACGCGATCGAGATCTTTGCTGGTGACCGTGGCAATTGCTCCTGTAAGCGATTCCTTCTTTTGCGTTCCATAACCGACAACAACGACTTCTTCCAGTGATTTGTCATCCACTTTCAATGTTGCGTCAAAGGCATTTTGAGAGCCTGTCACCAAGGCTTCCTGAGATAAAAAACCAACAAATGAGAATATTAAGGTCGTTTCCCCATCCGGGACTGTAATTGAATATTTCCCTTTTTCATCGGTTAATGTTCCAGTTTGCGTGCCTTTCAACACAACGCTTACGCCCGGTAAGCCTGCTCCCGACTCTTCCTTAACTGTTCCGGTGATCGTTTTATCAACCGTGGAAGTTTGTGAAACCGCTGGCGCAGCTTCGGCCGTGTTTGCAGTAATCTTTTCTGGCTGGTTATCAGGCTTGATAACAATGAGGTTATTTTTCGCCTTATAATGCAGCTCCATGGGTTTCAAAAGTGCATCCAAAACATCCGCCAACGCACCGTTTTGTGCTCTTATGGAAGCTTTCCTATCGGCTTGGATCAATTTGGAACTGAACACAAACTTCACATTGGTCTGTTTTTCCAGCTGTGCAAGGATCTTTTTGATGTCCTCGTTCTGGATGTCAACCGTAACTTTCTGACTCAATGCAGATTGAGCCCTCCCATCATGTGCCCATGAAATGCCTACGAAAAGGCCTGCCAGGATGCATTGAATGAATGTTATTCGCATGAGCGTGATTAGAAAGTCTTCAAGTCGTCGAACTTTTTTCATATTTTTGAATGAATTTGTTGGTTAAGGAGATTATTCAACGAAATCTTCCCCTGCATCCCCCACAAAAGTGGATGTAAAGTAATGTCAGTTACTTCGGGAAACTTTGAGATCAGTCATGCTGGAACATGGCTGGTCTTTTTTTATGTCAAAACGGATAGGTTTATGTCATAAGCACCTGCTTTTTAGGTTGAAAAGTTTGATGATTTATCCGGCAATTATCTAATATATAGCGCTTTGTAATCAATTTATAATCACTTGCAACCCTTTCCAACGATAGAAACCAGGTTGTCATTGATTTCATATTCAGCATCCAATGCATTGCAAATCGCTTCGAGCTTCTCTTTAAATGGCTGACCGATAAGTGTCGCATTCAATGTGCAATTGCCCATTTGCACTTTATCATAGCTGATTTGAACATTGTAGGCAATTTCCATTTTCCTGAAAACCTCGTGAACAGGCGTTTCGTCAAAGACGAATTCCTGCCTTAAAATGTCCATATCTCCGGTTTCCAGCACTTGCGCACTCAGCTTGGTAATCTTTCCACTCTCTTTTGAAAATGCGATCCGCTGATCCTGGCTTAATGTGATCCCGGTCAACTCCTGCTTGTCGGACTCTTCTTCTATTTCTTTTTTGTCAAGATTATTGATGGAAAAAACTGAAACTGTTCCTGTTTTCACTTCCACACGAATATCCTTATTGGCTTCCGAAGCATCGATCATGAAGCTGGTTCCCAGCACTTTGGTCGCCAGTCCATAGCTGTAAACCAGGAACGGTTTTTCCTTATTTTTAACAATCTCAAAGAACGCCTTTCCGGTTAAGGCAACCTCTCTCCGTTTTGCATTGACCGCTTCCGAATAACTTAGTCTTCCCCCAGGCTGCAAAACAACCGAACTGCCGTCTGTCAAAAGGATCATCATTGGCTTGTCGGAATCATTGTGCCGCTGAATGATCTTGTCAGTCTTTAAATCCTGCATTGCGGCTAGATTAGGAGCCTTTCCACTAACACTTTGCTTGTAATAAAACCAGTAACTCACCGATCCAATGCTCAAAATCAATGCTGCCGAAGCGGCAACCCGCATCCACCGCCAGCCAGAAATCATCCTGCCCTTTGCGGGTTCTTCAATGGCTAGCGATTCATTTTCTGCCTCATGCATGCGGCTTTCAACTGCATTCCACATGCGGTCGCTTTGCTTTTTCGTTGGTTGATCGCGACCCGTGTCTTTGGCCAGCAGGATCACATATTCCCTTGCAGCCTCAACTGTCTGTTTTTTATCCGGATTATTTTCCAGAAATGTCTGCCATCTTTTTTCATTCGATGCGTCCGGGCGCATGACCCATTCGATAAATTCGTCACTTCGGATCAGCTCTGTCAGAGCGTAAGGGTCATGCTTCATATCAACGGGATGCAAGAATGTCTTTCAAAAAGAAAGAGCATGGAAATCGTCAAATGACCCCTCGGAAATTGAATTATTTTGAAGAAAAGTTTTAAAAAACTCCTAACAGGCAGAAGATGAGGCTAGATATTATTAAAATCTGCCGGTTGTGCCGAAGTGAAGTAAGCGCTTTATAAATAAAATTACGGACTGATTTCTCACTTACACCCATAATTCCAGCGATCTCTTCAACCGAGAAATCATCAAAATAGCGCAACGTAAGCGCTTCAACCTGGCGCTGCGGAAGTTGGGAAAGTAAGTTTTGAATCTGCTTTGCACGTCTGGATGCAGATTCTACATCAATCAGAATCGTTTCCGAATTTGCAGGATTGGCGGGCGTTTCGTTTTCGGTCAGAAAAGCAATTTCTTCCGTCACCGGGAATTTGTCCTGCGCTAGATGAATCCGCCTCCGGAGAGCCCGATAGAGGTAAAATTTTACCGAAGTTACATTGTCCGTGAGATTGTTACGCAATCGCCAGACATCGATAAAAACATCTTGAACGGCGTCTTCTACAATCGCAGAATTGGAAGTCAGTTTGCTTCCATAGTTGTAAAGCGTGCGGTGATATCTTTCAAAGATGATGGTAAACGCCTGCTCATCTCCCTCACGAATTCGCTGCCAAAGCTGCTGGTCCGTTTTTTCTCCTGCTAAGACGTCAAAATTGATCACCGCTGAGTCTGTTTTACTAACACGGCATAAAGCTAAATAAATATCCTTAAAATACTATTTGAATTAAGCGCTTTTACACTTGTTACAACAGTTGAGAATAAAAAAAGCGCAGAGCCCTTATGGCCTGCGCTTCTGCATATGCATTTATAATTTTAATTACAGGCTGGCTTTAATATCAAGGACAAAGTCGAGAGGGACATCCAATAATTCAGCTATTTCATCAAGACTGAACCGGTTCGTTATCAGCAAGCTTTTCGCAAAAGCGCTATTCTTTTCTAAAATAGCTTCTTCTTTCGCTTCCTCTCTTGTAATGTAGATTACTGCTTCATCCATTCCCATGTTCGTGTATGTTTTGAGTTTTAAATTGTTAATTTCTTTGTTAAACAAGGTTGTTAATTGTTGATCATTCAAGATCACATAAAATTTCAAAAAATCGATCAGCTTTCCAATTTTATGTTTTGGAACATTTCGCGCGAGCAGTCTTCTTGCGATTTGAAGCTTCAAATCAAACAGATCCTGATCATACAGTTGCTTGCTTTTGAGTGCGAGCTTGACAGTCGTAATGACATGAGCAAACACATTATCACTTTCCGCCAGCTTGCGATCGCATTGATCAAGGACTTTTAGAATGTTATACTCAAATCTAAGTGAAGTGCCGAGAAATGATTGCTCGAAACAGTTCGGATAGTAATTCATATTATCATCTGTCAAAATCGCCAAAGCTGTTGTGCGCTTTCGATATTTGTCCCAAATGCGATAATAATAAGTAAACATGCGATCGGCAAAGGAATGGTCAATATAACCCTGCACCTCAATGTGCACGAGGATCCATTGCTCGTTTCCGTCCTTCGTAAAAACCTTGACGAGCTTGTCGACAAACTTGCTTGCATATTGATTGTCTTCTGGCGGGAAAAGCTGTTCGAGCTCCTTGTCCAGATATTCGAAGTCTTTTGAAAAATCAAATAATGCATCGGCTTCGGGGAAGAAGAATCTTAAAAAGTCTTCAAATGTTTCTTCCAGTATTGACTTCCAGAGTATGTCGTTTCTTTTCACAAAAAATGAGGATGTTAGGACATTGATACGTCCTTACATCCTCATGGTCACTTGTATCAAAAAATATTTAAATATTCCCTAGTTCAAAAACAAGCTTTTCTACTGCGTCATAAGAAGTTGCGGGGAAATTGGCGATGCGCAATTGTGACGCCTTAAACTCTCCGTACCCACTTCCGATCACCATTCCTTTTTCCTTAACCTTCTTGATAATGTCCACAGAAGGCGCTTCCACATTCGCAACAATTACAGTTTGCGAACGGTTTGGAATCGCCTTCACGAATGGAGAAAACCCGGCAGTTTTATCAATGAAATCGTAGATCAAAGCTGCCTTTAATTCCGTTTCCTTTCTAATTTCAGCGACGCCTATTTTGTTAAAATCTTCGGCAATTTTACCCAAAAGATAAATTCCCATCACATTAGGTGTTGCGGGCGTCTCGTTATTCAAGGCATTTTTCCAAAGCGTTGGCAAGTCGTTATGGGCGCCAATCGAAAACTGGGTTTTGATCTGCTTCGCCTTTTCAAGACACTTTTCACTCACAATCCAGACGCCTAGTCCCGCTGGCAAACCAAATGCTTTTTGAACAGAAAAAAATGCGTTATCAATTAGCGAATAATCCAAAGCGGGATAAGGCGCTGACGACACCATATCAACAGCAATGAGCTTGTCAGGATGTTTTTGTTTAAGCTTATGGATCTCATTAACAGGCATTTGCACACCTGAACTGGTCTCATTATGTGTTACGCAAATCAGCTCTGCGTATTCAGGAACTTCAATTTCTGCTGCGGTGAAGCCTTCGCCCATTGGCTTCTCAAAGTTGTGCGCATATTTGTTCAATGCTGTCGAATACTCGCAAAACTTTTTGGAAAACGAGCCATTCACCAAATGAAAGCTTTCCAGCTCCACACAACTGAATAAAATGCGCTCCCAAGCTTCCGAAGCTGATCCCAGAAACATAATTTGATGCGAATCTGGCACATTCAAGAGAATGCGCAGCTGATCCACAGTAAATTTGTGCAAATCGCGATATTGCTGGCTGCGATGCGATATCGCTCCCAATTGATTGCTCACGAACGCTTGTAAATGCTGTTCAAAAGTCGGGTATAATTGAGCGGGTCCTGGCGTAAAGAAGGTTAACATTTATGAATGGTTGAATGACCGACCGGATCGCCGGCGCGATGAGTGAATGATTTTCGGATTGTCTGTTAACTCAATACAACATTCTGAACCTGATTGTGCCTTCGATGTCTTTCACTTCCTGTATGAACTCTTCGGTGTAATCCTTTGCAATGTCGACGATTACATAACCGATATGCTCGTTTGTTTTCAAATATTGGCCCGTAATGTTGATATTGTTTTTGCCAAAGATATGGTTCAACTTCGCCAGAATCCCCGGAACATTTGCGTGAATGTGCAGCAGTCTGTGTGAATCTTTCAGCTTTGGCAACTGCACTTCCGGGAAGTTGACGCTTCCGTAAGAACTGCCGTTATTCATGAATTCGAGCAATTTAGATGGCACAAAATGACCAATATTTTCCTGCGCTTCCTCCGTGCTTCCGCCAATGTGTGGCGTTAAGATCACGTTGGGAAGTCCCCTCAGCTCACTTTCAAAAACCTCATCATTGGTTTTCGGCTCTTTCGGGAACACGTCTACGCCAGCGCCAGCGACTTTTCCACTTTTCACAGCATCAGCCAACGCTTCAATATCCACCACATGCCCACGGGAAAGATTCAGGAAAATAACGCCTTTTTTCATCAGGTCAAATTCACGCTTTCCAATCAGGTTCGTGTTTTCTTTACGGCCATCCACGTGCATGCTGATCACATCGGAAATTGCCAAAAGCTCTTCCAAAGTGTTCACTTTTCTTGCATTTCCAAGAGAAAGCTTTTCCACTGAATCATAAAAATAAACTTCCATTCCCAACGCTTCGGCAACGACAGAAAGTTGGGTCCCAATGCTTCCATAACCCACCATGCCGAGTTTCTTGCCACGAACCTCAAAACTTCCGTTTGCAGACTTATCCCAAATTCCCTGATGCAGCTGATTGCTTTTCCCAACAATGTTACGAATCAGCATAATCATCTCGCCCACAGCAAGTTCGACAACCGAACGTGTGTTGCTATATGGTGCATTGAAAACGGCAATTCCTTTTTTCGCAGCTTCTTCAAGGTCAATCTGATTGGTGCCAATACAAAATGCGCCAATCGCCATTAGACGGTTCGCATTGTCCAGAACGCGCTTGGTAATGTTAGTCTTGGAGCGAATTCCAATGATTGAAACATCCTTAATGCGCTCGCAAAGCTCATCTTCGTCCAATGCGCCTTTGACAAATTCCACATTAAAACCTTGCTCTTCAAATGCGCGAAGTGCTGCAGGATGCACGTTTTCAAGCAAAAGCACCTTAATCCGGCTCTTCGGATAAGACTGGCTTCTGCTCATTTTATTATCATATAAAAAATCATCGAAAGAAGTCGCAATGTGATCCGCAACGGCCATAACACGCGGACGCTCCACATTTTCTGTAAATGCATAGAAGCGGCTCGCCAGTCCCGATTCCTTTAACTCATAGTCCGTATAACCATCCCCAATAGCATAAACGTCGCCTGACAAATTCAGTGATGACAGCAACTTGATCTTTCCGCCGTCCGTCGACAAAACATTTTCTTCATCAATTCCGACAATATTTCCATCGTAGTCAAACACAAATTCATTGGCATAAACGTGATCCGGATGAATGCCTAATTCTGTGGCAACCGGCACGATAAACTCTTTAAATCCGCTAGAAACGATGAAAATGTGATCGGCGTTTTCCGTGAGAAACTGCCTGTTGCGCTGAAATGAATCAGAAACTTTGGTTTTCAAGAAAGCGATCAGTTCTTCAATGTCGGAGCGATTGGCTTGCAAAAGCGCGATTCGCTGACGCAATCCATCAGCAAACGACATTTCGCCGTTCATGCCCTTATTCGTCAGATCTATTATCTTCTGAACAATCTGATCACGTTCCGGATGGCCTTTGAGGGCTATCGCTGCCAATTCATCGAGCCCTTCAACTTTCGTAAAAGTGCTGTCAAAATCAATGATAATGTACGGTGATGGATTAAGTGTTAATGTGGACATGAAGCGGGAAATAACTGAATATTAATCGGTTAAATAGAATTGGTGTTAACGGACGCAAAATTACAAATCTGAAACATACGACACTAACAAAATAATCTCAGAATCAGTTTTATCACAAAAGAAACTCCAAAGCACGGTTTTCGGACCAATAAACGCCATTATGAAGCGTGGCAGGCCTAAATCCACAATGACCGCCGTCCTGGGTTGCAACGAGGCAGACGTGTTCGTGGGCTTTCAGTTCTTCTAGCGGCAAACTTTGATATGGCACGATCGGATCGTTTTTGGCATTGATAACCATCGTTGGAATGATAATGTCTTTAATAAAGAATTTGGAGCTGCACGATTCGTAATAATGGTCCGCACTGGTGAATCCATGCAGCGGCGCAGTGAAAATGTGATCGAAGTCATACAGCGTCCGCACGAGTTTTTGATCGCTTACATTGATCCTGTCCGGGAAATGCGCTGCCTTTGCATTCACCTTTGGTCTTAAAGATTTGAGAAACCGCTGCATGTAAACCTTATTCTCCGGCTGAATGATGGACAGGCTGCAAGCGCGCAAATCCATTGGAACGCTAAAAACCAGCGCCTTACTTATTCTTTTGTCAAGAGCAGAGCCCGACTCGCCAAGATATTTAAGCGTAAGATTGCCGCCCAGGCTAAAACCGATCAAGTGAATTTGATTATAATCCCGTTCTAACGCATGCTGAATGATCAGATCCAAATCCTCGGTGGCGCCGCTGTGGTAAAACCGCGCTGTCTTATTCATCTCGCCTCCGCAACCACGGAAGTTCCAGGCCAGACAATCGAATCCATGCTGGTTCAAAAGCCTGACCATTCCCAGAATATATTGCCGCGTGCTATTGCCTTCCAGCCCGTGGGAGAGGATCACAAGTCGCCTGGTTTTAGGCTTATTTGCGTAAGACCAGTCCAGATCCAGAAAATCTTCATCAGGCGTTACAATTCTTTCTCGGGAATAATTTACACCGCTAATCTTGCGAAATAATGCAGGGTAAATACTCTGCAAATGTCCGTTTGGGAGCCAGTAAGGGGATATTCTTGCGGTATGTTCTATTAAGGGCATGCGACAAAGTTGATTCAATTAACTAGAATAATTCTAAGCGTTTTTTAATTTTTCTCTTGCATTTATATTTTTTCTGTATACATTTGGTTTTTAAAAATATAAGATCAATACTAATGGCAGAAGGTACAGTAAAGTTTTTCAATGACTCCAAAGGATTTGGATTCATCCAACCATCAACTGGTGAAAAGGACATTTTCGTTCACGTTTCAGGTCTTCAAGACGACATCCGTGAAAATGACAAAGTTTCCTACGACGTAGAAAATGGAAAAAAAGGTCTGAATGCAGTTAACGTTCGCGTTATCTAAGTTTAGTCATAATAAGACATTTCGAAAGCATGCTGTACTGCATGCTTTTTTTATGCCCTTTCCACTCACTTCTGTTTGTTCATTTTTCCGAACGCTGTTTAAATTCTACATTTAAAGGCTTTTAACGCATTATTAATGCGCCGCTCGGCCGGATCTTCAAACTATCGCGCAATTTCTATTTTATACTTTTTGCCTTTCATTTTCTCCGTTGCGATTAATTGAAGCATTGCCTTAGCTTTTTCTCTTTTTACGGCTGCAAATGAAATATTATCCTTAACCTCGATAAGGCCCAGGTCCTGCTTTTCCAGCTTGCCTTTTTGAAGCAGAAAGCCCACAATGTCCATCTTATTAAGCTTGCTTTTCTTTCCGCCGCTGATATAAATTGTGACCCAATCCGGCACTGGCGGCGCTGCCAACTTCGCTGGCAGGTCAAGCACTTTTGGTCTGGTTGTAATGTAATCAGGAAGTTTTTCGTCTTTTGAGAGCAAAATATATGCAGTTCCTTCTGCCAGCATGCGCGCTGTTCGCCCGTTCCTGTGTGTAAATTCGTCACCTTTCATTGGCAACTCAAAATGAATGACGTGCTTCATATCCGGAATGTCGAGCCCGCGCGCGGCGAGGTCGGTTGCCGCCAGGAACAAAACTGAGCCGTTGCGAAAACGAATTAAAGTGCGCTCACGATCTTCCTGTTCAAGCTTGCCGTGAAAAAAGGCACAATCGATGCCTTCTTCGTTTAAAACGGCGCTAATGCGCTCAACGGAATCTCTTTGGTTGCAGAAAATTAATGTGGATTCGGCGCCTAAAAAGCTGATCAGCTTGACCAGCGTCGTCATTTTATCTTTTTGATCCGATAAAACCTGCACCAATGTCAGCCCGGCACTTTTGTTTCGGTTTGTGACGAAATCAATGGTAACGGGCTCCTTAATGTTTGTAAATGGAGGAATTTTAGAGGTTGTGGCAGAAACGAGGACCTTCTTTTTCAGGTTACGCATGTTCCTGATAATGTCGGCCATTTCTTCCTGAAAACCCAATTCAAGAGATTTATCAAACTCATCCAAAACGAGCGTTGCAATATGTCTGCCCGAAAATGAATCTCTGCGAATGTGGTCTAAAATGCGGCCTGGCGTTCCGACGATCAGTGCTGGCGCTTCAACCAGACTCCTTATTTCCGTCTGCATATCATGCCCGCCATAGCAGCAAGTCACTTTGAAACCGGTCGACATTTTTTTCCAAACCTGTTCAATTTGAAGCGCAAGTTCCCGCGTGGGCACAATGACTATGCATTGCACATGGGCGACGTCGGGCTTTAAAACGGACAAAAGCGGAAGGAGAAAGGCAAGCGTTTTTCCTGAGCCGGTCGGCGCCAGGAGCACCACTTCATTATGTTCCTGAATAGCCGCATTGGCTTGCTGCTGCATTTCATTAAGCTCAGTAATTCCCAGCCCAGCAAGATTTATTGTAATATTTTCCGGATTTGTCATGGCCAAAGATAACGGTTAACAAGGATTAAATCCTGGCCATTACAAAATCCAGGCCGTCAATCGTACAAATCTTCTGAACGTTCCAACATTAAAATGGAAGCCTGCGGAACAATCACATATTTCTGTCCGTCATATTCCAAATCAATGGCATTGCGCTGCAAATAAATGGCCAAATCACCTTCTTTTGACTGCAATGGCATATATTTTACTTTTTCCTCGGTCTCTTTCCAAGGCTCATCTTCGGCCGCCACTGGAATGGGATAACCAGGCCCAACCTTGATCACATAACCACTCTGCACTTGTTCTCTTTCTGTTACGGTGGGAGGCAAATATAACCCGCTGTTCGTGCGGTCACTCGGACTTTTCGGACGGATCAAAACGCGGTCTCCAACGACTATCAGACTTCTCAATTTGTTATCGGCTGTTACTTCGTACATTTTACTGGATTACTTATATTCTGGATAAAAACGTTAATCGACTTTCGGTTGATAACAAAAAATTTTAGCCAAATGTTTAACCGTTTACAATTCAGATTAAAACTGAAAATAGATGAACTGATTTTTAGTTATCACGCCTAAAAAATAGGTCAGGAAGGAAATGAGGGGAAATAATATGAAAAACAGCGCGGTGTTGCTCGTAGGAATTTTCTC
This sequence comes from Dyadobacter sp. CY326, assembly GCF_021390515.1. GTDB lineage: Bacteria > Bacteroidota > Bacteroidia > Cytophagales > Spirosomataceae > Dyadobacter. The sequence continues at coordinate 189,816 of NZ_JAJUXI010000004.1, read as the reverse complement.
GAAATAATGTTCTTTCCAAAGCAAAAAGCCGATCAACAGAACGCAGAACCACATTTCAACCTGATTGAAAGGACTTAATATTTGATCTGACAAAGAGAGATTTCCTATCTTTATGAAAATCACCATTGAACGACTCAGCGAATTCCGGAAAAAGATCCACGCCAATGTGACTAATGCGAAGGTTAGCAGCACATTGACTGTCCGAAAAAAGAAGTTGTCCGGCAGCTTAATGTTGGCCTTTTTCATGTATTTGTCACGTAAGGAGGCCATGATTTGATAGAATCCATGCAATGCGCCCCAGATTACAAAGCTCCAACTCGTTCCATGCCATAACCCACTGACCATGAACACAATCATCTGGTTTCGATATTTCATAAACTCTCCATTGCGATTGCCGCCCAACGGAATGTATAAATAGTCCCGAAACCAAGTGGAAAGTGAAATATGCCATCTTCCCCAGAATTCGGGAATGGATTTCGCTTCATATGGTGACCGGAAATTGTCCATCAATGTAAAACCCATCACGCGTGCAGCGCCAATGGCAATGTCCGAATAGCCGGAGAAGTCACAGTAAATTTGGAAGGAATAAAAAGCTGTGGCGGTGAGCAATGTTAGCCCATTGTGGTCAGAAGCGGGATTGTAAGCATAATCCACGAACATGGCAAGCCGATCAGCAATGACCATTTTCTTGAAAAACCCGAAAGCCATCTGCATTAACCCTGACTTCACCAGCTCAAAATCATATTTGAAATAAGAATGAAACTGGAAAAGCATGTTTTGCGGGCGCTCGATGGGGCCGGCGACCAGCTGCGGGTAAAACATGACATACAATGCATAGATACCAAAGTGCCGCTCGGCAGGATGGTTGCCGCGATACACTTCAATAGTGTAACTCATGGCCTGAAAGGTGTGAAAAGACAAGCCGATGGGAAGCAGGATTTTGCCTTCACCTGTTGTCATCCATTCGGCTATTCGGCTGGGAATGAGCCTTGTTAATTCCGGAATGGCTGGTCGTAAGTTGACGCTGGTGAGGACACTGTTGACCGAATCTTGTAAAAAATCGTAGTATTTAAAAAAAGCAAGGATGCCAATGTTCGAGATCAAACTGATGACGAGCAGCAGTTTTTTCTGTTTCTGACTCTCTGACTTTTCTATCCAAATCCCTGCATAATAATCAATTACAATGGTTCCGAACAAGATCAGGATGAAGATCGGCTTGAAAACCATGTAAAAATAGCAACTGGCTGCCAGCAAAAGCATCCAACGCCCACGCCACGACAAGCTGAAATATGCCAGCGTAACGACAATAAAGAAAATGATAAATTGAATGTCAGTAAACAGCATCAGCTCAAATGTACTCTCGGTTGACTATCTCCTCTTTAATAATGAACAAAGGGCGATTTTTGGACTGAAAAAATATGCGGAGAACGTATTCTCCAATGATGCCCAGGGCGAGTAATTGCACGCCGCTGAACAGGATAATCACAAAAAGTAAAGATGTAAAACCTTCAATCACCTGGGCAAAAAACATCTTTTTGACCACCACAACGATGAAATAAAACAGAGAAATGAGAATGGCAGTAACGCCCACCCGGCTCATGAATTTGATGGGAAACTCGCTGAAATTGAAGATCCCGTTGTACGCGAGCTGAAACAATTGCTTGAACGAATATTTGGATTCTCCCGCTGCCCGTGCATCCCTTTCATACTCGAAACCAACTTGTTTGAAACCAATCCAAGAGCGCATTCCACGCAAATAGCGGCTTTCCTCTGGCATTTTGTTCAAAACATCCACAACCCGGCGGCTAATCAGCGCAAAGTCGCCGCTGTCCAACGGAATTTCAACATAGGAAATTGAACGCAGGATGCGATAGAAAAAATGATAACCCATTTTCTTAATAAATCCCTCTTTCCGCTTTTTCCGGACTGCATAGACGACGTCATTCCCCTCTTTCATCAATTTGTAAAAATCGGGAAGTAATTCGGGTGGGTCCTGCAAGTCGCCATCAATGACAAAAAGTGCCTCAGTTCCCCGCGCTGCCGCTATTCCGGCTGTTAATGCCAGCTGGTGACCGTGATTTCTGGATAGAAAAACGCCGTGATAACGCTCGTCCGTTAGCGCCAGTTGCCTGATTTTGAGCGCCGTATCATCCCTGCTTCCATCGTCAATCAGCACCACTTCGATAGCGAGCGGACTAGCATCCATCAATGCGTTGATTCGCTGCACAAGCATCGGAAATGACTCGGACTCGTTATACAGCGGCGCAACAATTGAAACCTGAGGGATTTTAGACATTCTTCGTTTGGCTATTTGACCTACGGCCGCAAAAATACACCTTTCAGCGCATTATCAATTACCCTATTTCGCTATGGGATTGTAATTTTTCTAAGAAGCCCGCCTTCCGACTTTCCATTTTCAATGTTAATGATGCCCAAATCATAGGAACCCGGTTTCAGCGCAGTCAATGGAATTTCTGTGTCAGAACCTTTATCATATTGCCTGAAAATGTTTCTCCCGGAATATTTATGAGGCGCCATTTTGAAGAAATAAAGCTGCTCCGCATCCCTTACAAAGGCATATTGACCATGATTTCTGTTTAAAGAAAATTTGCTTTCTGGATCATTGATATATAAAATACTGTCTCGTTCGGTGACCGTTATCCCTTTTTGCTGCGGCATCGGGTTTTGTATCCTGCCAATGTTATCTGCCAAAGTTTGAGGCGCGTCCGGATATTTAAAAACGCTCCAGCTAACCATTTGCTTCATCAATGTATCCACGTAAGCCGCTCCTTTTGAAAAAGGCACGTGTCCCAGACCGAACGCATTGTGTTCCTGGTTGTAACCGTTAACTGTCAGATATTTATTCCGCTCTGAAATAACTGGTAAATAACTGTAAATCGAGATTCCCCAAATTGCAATGCTAACGATAAGCGCAAATTTAAAAACGCGTTTTTGAATGAGTTTTCTTGACGTTGCATTGATAAATGTAAGATAAGCGACCGTCAGGAACAGCGCCGGATACATTTTGTAATTGCTAACGATCATGACAAAAAAGCCGAATCGCGGCCTTAACAATCCAATGATCAGCGCGTTAACGAGCAGAAATGTAAGGATGCCAAGCAGAAACGAGTCGAGGCTTTTTCTGTCAGCAGAAATCTCCGCATTTGAAGAAGAAACCGACCTCTTAGGCCAATTGAATGTTGCTTGAAGCCAAGGAACGAGTTGCCGATAAAGCCAGATCACAATCCAAATCATCACCAGGAAGCCCATTATCACTGGAAGCGTAGACCGGACTACAATCGTTTTTTCAGGAAAGAAATCGAATAATCCGCCCAGAAAAGCGAAAAATCCAAGCACAGATAAATGCGGATATTTTACAAAAAATGCAATGCTTGACTCATTTCCTTGTGCAGAAAGTCCGTAAAAATAGAAGCCAACTGCAAGCGCGCCAGCGGCAAACCAGATTCCGAGTTGTTTGTAATTTGACCGAAGCACCAAAATCACCACACCCGCGGGCCACACAAAAATCCCGTTGCTCATGGCATAAGTGGCGCAGATTGCAGCCAGCACTGCCCAGGCAAATCGCTCTCTGGACAACAAAAACATGGAAAGGCAAATGAAAAAAACCACAGGCTGATGCTGCAAGCTGCATATGGCCCAAAGGAAAACGAGGTGATATTGTAACTGGAAAAGCAGAAACGGCACTGGCAAAAAATACCACCAGTTGATTTTGCTTTTTGAAAACGAAATCCAGAAAATATAAAGCGTTCCCAAGGTGAAACAAGCTCCCGCAATGTGCAGGAAAGTAAAATTCAAATGTCCCGTGACCCAATAATAGGAAAGCGTTACCAACTTCCCAATTACCATTCGATGCTCGTTATTGGGCTGGAAGAGCAATTTAAGCCGATCTGACAATGCTTCGTCGTTAATCCATTGTCTTAAAAAGTCCGGAAAAGGATCGAAGTCGTCATACCACGGAAGATTGACCGAATAATACAAAATGACAGCAACCCAAAGAAGCACGGGCAGTGTCATTGCGGCTCCTATGCCGATCTTTTTACTGCTGTCCACCTTTTGTATCTTTCATGATAATCACTCCTTTACCGAAATATCCGGCCATGCATTTGTTCCACCAATGGTCTGGATTCGTCTTAATGTCGTCGTCAACAAAAATGGACAATGGCTTAGAATAAATGGGTGGCAGATAAACTGTGTTTTCTTTGGAGGTCTCCAATGTCTTGTAACGATTGTACATTTCCTTATCAAACGCCGCCGCCGTCCCACGGATCAGATCGGAATAGATCAAGCGCACATTGGCACTGCGATAGAAAGACAATGTAATTGAAATGATTAAAACCGCATACAATGCACCGTAACGCGTCACCGTGAAATGGAAATAGTCGATTTTACGGTTTTTGAAATAATGGAAAATCACACCAACAATGTAAAACCAGCCGATGAGGAAGAAGAAGAACACGCAGTTGATCACTCGCGGCGCAGGCTCAATGCCGACTCCGTAGTAATTTGGAAAAAGCTGAGCAGCAAGGACGCCAATGAATAATAGCACTGCATACCAAACCGGAATGGAAAAATAATTCCGCGCACCCGTCGACAATCGCGACAGCACAACAAGCCAGGCCGTAGAAAAGAAAAGCAATGGTGTCCTGAAAAGCCAGTCGAAACTCAGGAACGCGAGTTTTTTGAATGATGAAATTACGGAAAAAGGAATATTTCCACCCAATGGATTTGTGCCGATCCTGGCATCATTGCCCGGCGCTGTGAAGAAAACGTATGCGGAGAACAAAGCCGCAACGAGCATTGCGATCATAAAGCCATCGACTTTGCGGTGATAGATCAGCCTGTAAACCCACCATGCGCCGATTAACAGCATCATTGTCAGCAAATTAGGCTCGCTGCTTCCCATTGAAGCAAAAACCAGAAACGCGGCCAAAACGCCTAATAATATTTTGGCGGGCTGCGTATCCTGACGATACCAACGCAAGACGATCACGATCCAGAACAATGTCAAAACGCTTGGAACTGTGAATGTTACAAAGCCTGCCATCCAGTAGAAAGCTTCCGCCATACTCGCCATCTTTATCACATACAGAAAAAAGACAACGCCCGCAAATCCAATGTGCGCAACACGTGAAAGTGTGGGCGTTAAGTGCCTAAAAAGGCTGTAAAGACTGAAAACGGTCGTTAACAACAAGATTATGGGAAGCACTTTAAACCCAATGATCGAGTGGAAAAGCAGCGGATTGCTGTGATTGAGAAAGATGCCAAAATATCGTCCCGTCCACTCCGTGTAGTAAAGGTTCATTGCTTCGAGCCAGCCAACTTTGAAGACTGTATCAATGTAGCAAAAGTCATCGGCGGGTGAAGGATGGTTGTAATAAGATAGTGCGAGTAAGGGAATGAGGACGCTCAGCATCAAAAATACATTGACCCAATTGCCTACGCTCCGGTATTTTCTATAAAATCTATTCATTGACAGTTTTTTCAATAATGTAACGAGGACGGCCTTTTACTTCTTCGTAAATCTTGCCAATGTATTCTCCGATCAAACCCAGCGCCATCATGTTGGAGCCGCTAAAAAACGTAAGCGGCAGCATCGTGGAAGTCCAGCCGGGAACGGTGTAACCTACGAGATAAGAGAAAAGAATGTAGGCCACAATGACCATTGCGACCAGGAAATTGAAAACGCCGAAATACAACACAAGCCGCATGGGGAAGGTGGAAAAAGACGTAATCCCGTTCCACGCGAAAAGCAACATTTTGCTTAGCGGATATTTTGTTTCGCCCGCTTCACGTTCGAGGCGATTGTAAACGACCTTATCATTGCGGAAACCAACCAGCGGGACAATGCCGCGCAGAAACATATTGATTTCTTTAAAATTGCCCAGTTCCTGCAAAACCCTTCGGTCCATTAAGCGGAAATCGGCGTGGTTGAAAACAACCGGAACGCCCATTTTTTGCATCAAAACATAAAAACTTTCGGCCGTAAAGCGCTTGAACCAGCTGTCGGAACTTCTGTCGCCGCGCACACCGTAAACGACCATTGCGCCTTCACGGTGTTTTTGAACCATGGCCGCAATGGCATTGATGTCGTCCTGCAAATCGGCGTCGATGGTGATGAAGCAATCGTAATGATCGATATTTTTCTCCAAACCGGCCATAATCGCGCTCTGATGTCCAAAATTGCGAGACAGTCCCACACCGATCACATTGGGATCGAGGCTGCAAAGCTCTTCAATGATATTCCAAGTCCGGTCCCTGCTGCCGTCGTTAACGAAGCAAATGCGGCTATCTTCCGTGATAAGACCTTGCTGTTTGAGGGCGTTGTAATAAACGTTCAGTTTTGAATAGGTCAAATGCAATATGGCCTCCTCGTTGTAGCATGGAATTACCAGAAGTAAACGCGCTGGGTTCATAAACACCTTTTGTTGAATCGACAAAAATAGCAGTAATAAGTTAATATGCTCTTTTTATCACCCGAGTCTTCGGATTTAGCTTCTATTGATTATTTCCCGGTCTGGACGCCCTTTTTACCTAAAACCGTATTAATCAGCAGCGGGTAAAGCAATACGGCGAGCAATATGAGCACTGTGCCCATGTAAAATTCCGTCGTCATCCGCTCTTTTTCACCAAAAAAGAAAAAAGCCAGCGCAATGCCATAAACCGGCTCCAGATTAATGGTCAGGTTGATCAAATAAGCAGAAAATTGCTTCATCAACTGCGTGGCCATGGTGCTTGCATAAACCGTGCAGATAAACGCCAGGAACAAAATCCAGATCCAATCTTTCGCCGCCGGAATGTAAGATGCACCCCCAGACCAGCCCTGCCATTCAAATAGGGCGACAAATAAAAGTGAAAAGAATGTGGCGCCGACCATTTCGTAAAAAGTAATGATATAGGCGTCAATGCGCTGCACAAGCCTGCTGTTGGCAACCGTGAACAAGGCAGCAAGCAGTGCCGAAGCCAATGCGAGCATAAGGCCCAGTGCATGGTCAAATTCAAATTTGAAAACGACATACAAGCCCGCAAATGCCAGAATCCCCAATGCCACTTCCAACGGCCGGACGCTCTTTTTGTTCACCAATGGCTCAATTAAGCTCGTCCAAAGGGAAGTCGTGGCCATCCCGGCGAGGCAAACCGAAGCCGTGGACACGCGCGCCGAGGCAAAAAATAACATCCAATGTGCTGACAAAATAAAGCCGACAGCCAGCATTCGGATCACATCCCGACTTTCTGCTTTGAACTGTTTTTTCTTGAAAACAATGATGGCTGCTAAGCCTAATGCCGCAAACAAAGTCCTGTAAAAAACGAGCGCAACGGGCGAAATGGTGACCATTAAGCCAACAATGGCCGTAAAGCCCCAGATCAGGACGAGAAAATGAAGATGTAAATAAGACCGCAGTGCTGTGGGTGAAAACATGTTTATCGGGGCAATGTTTTATATAAAATCAGCCCTATGCATGAAAAAACAATGTTGGGAAGCCAAACGGCGAACAATGTGTTGATGGTTCCTGCCTCGGCAACGCCTTTGGATAACAAGAAAAACAGAATGTAAATGAATGCCAGCATGAAGCCCAGCGCAATCTGCCAGCCGACGCCTCGCCTGCTTTTTCTTGCGGACACAATCACGCCGATTGCCGTCAGAATCAGAATGGCAAATGGCTGCGTAAAACGAATGTATTTTTCGATCAGATAAACTTCCAGACCGTCGGCTCCGCGACTTTTGAGCAAATCAATGTAAGCATTCAATTCGGGCAATGTGAATGTTTCGAACAGGTTATAGTCGCTTTCAAAATCCTTTGGAGACAGGTTGATTGTTGTGTCAATGGCAGGCCCGCTCCTCAGTTTTTCACCCAGACTGTCCAATGTGCGCACCTGGTAATTTTGCAATGTCCACTTGCCTTTTTTCGGCTGCCACACGATTTTGTCCGCATAGAATTTCTGCAAAAGCACATTGCCCTTGATCGTTTCCATGGTAAACTTGTTGCCCGTTTTGGTCATCGTGTTATAACTTTCCAAATAGGCATACACGTCCGGCGCAATCGTAATGTGCACATTGTGACCGCTGAAATAGAATTCCTGCTTCACGTAAGTTTTTTCAAAACTGTTCCGAATTTTATTGGCTTTCGGCAAAATCCAGCCGACCTGAATGAATGTCAAAACTCCCAAGATCATCGCGCCGAGCATGTAAGGCAAAAGCATGCGCCCGAAGCTGATCCCGCTGCTGAGCATAGCGATGATTTCCGTGCGCGCGGCAATCCTGGATGTGAAGAAAACAGTCGCAATGAACACCATTAGCGGACTAATGTAATTGATCCAGTAAGGAATGAGATTGAGATAATAATCAATGATAATCTCCCGGAGCGGCGCTTTTTTATCAAGAAAATCATCCACCTTCTCCGTGTAATCGATCATGCAAATGATCAGCACGATCACAAATGCTACGAAAACATAGGTTATCAGGAAATTCTTGATCAGGTAACGATCCAATATTTTCAATCTCATGGCTGGAATCTCATCGGCGCTGAACCAGTAAATTTTTGGACACCTCGAGACTGATAAACAACGTAGGCCCGCCGTTTATTTGTACAGAAGCTGATTTATCATATTCATTAATTTCCTTCACCTCAATAACCGCGCCGAGCGTAATGCCGGACCGGTCCAAATGCTGTAAAAAAGAAGGCGCATGATCGAGAACGCCCATCATCAAAACTTTTTCGCCAATGTGGACATCCGTTAAAATCGTGTAATCGGGCTCGGTAAGATTTCCTTTTGCATCCGGGATCGGATCGCCGTGCGGATCGAACTTGGGGTGACCCAGAAACCGGTCAAGCTTCTCCACAAGAATTTCCGAAGGAATGTGTTCCAGCTCTTCTGCGATGTCGTGCACTTCATCCCAGCCAAAGCCCAGTTTTTCCACCAAAAACACTTCCCAAAGCCGATGCTTACGAATGACCTGAATAGCGACTTTTTCCCCGCTGTCGGTAAGCCTTACGCCCTGATATTTTTTATAATGGATCAATCCCTTTTCTGCCAACTTCCTGAGCATATCCGTCACGGACGCAGCCCGGGTTGAAGTGCTTTCTGCGAGCGCATTCGTACTCACTTCCGTCCCTTCCCGGCCGGACAACGAATGAATGATCTTTAAATAATTTTCTTCTGTGAAGGAATTTTGCATCGACGTACGCAACAGTGGCCTAATCTTAATAGGAACAAAAGTACACTTAACAAACGGGAAAATAAAAAATTTAGACTTATCTAAAAATATATTTATAAATTCGTTTATCTTTGTTTTTAGTAAACTAAATTGTTTATTACAACTGCTTTAAAAATGATTGATGGTTTGAAAATTCAGAATTCTTTGCATAAAACGGCACCGGCTGATAGCGGCAAGCTTGCCTCTTTGTCGGAAGTGCATTCATCCATTGTTATTCCCGAAGGTGCAGGATTCTGGAAAAAAATGATGGCATTCACCGGGCCAGGATTGATGGTTGCGGTGGGATATATTGACCCGGGAAACTGGGCGACGGACATTGAAGGAGGTTCCCGCTTTGGTTACGCATTGCTTTCGGTGATCCTAATTTCTAATCTTTTTGCGATGCTTTTGCAGCATCTTTCGCTGAAACTGGGCATCGCATCCGGACGCGATCTCGCGCAAGCATGCCGCGATTATTATTCAAGACCCGTATCATTTGTGCTTTGGGTGCTCTCAGAGATCGCCATTGCTGCCACAGACCTTGCCGAAGTGATTGGTTCGGCAATTGCGTTAAATCTGCTTTTTGACCTTCCGTTGCCCATAGGCGTGCTTTTCACGGCATTTGACGTCTTATTAGTGGTCTATTTTCAGCAAAAGGGATTCCGCATCATTGAGAGCATTGTCGCCGGCTTGATGGGCATTATCTTGCTGAGTTTTGTTTATGAAATGATTGTTTCTCAGCCATCTATGGCAGGAATCGTGGACGGTCTCATCCCAAAAACCAAAATTGTCACCGACTCAGGCATGTTATACATTGCGATCGGGATTCTGGGAGCAACTGTTATGCCGCACAACCTATATTTACATTCCAGCATTGTACAAACACGCGCTTTCAAACGCGATGATGAAGGCAAAAAATCGGCCATACGCTTTGCAACCATCGATTCCACTGTCTCGCTCGCGCTCGCATTTTTTATCAATGCGTCGATATTAATCCTGGCTGCAACGGCTTTTCATGCCAACGGACACTTCGAAATTGCGGACATTACGGATGCATATCACTTACTCGATCCTGTTTTGGGTGTGAGTCTTGCAGGGATATTTTTCGCATTGGCATTGCTTGCTTCCGGCCAGAGCTCCACATTAACAGGCACATTAGCGGGACAGATTGTCATGGAAGGTTTTCTGAACATTCGCCTACAACCATGGCTTCGCAGACTCATTACCAGAGGCATTGCCATTGTTCCTGCGCTCATTGTTTCCTATCTCTACGGCGAAAAAGGAACTGCGGATCTGCTTGTTTTTAGTCAGGTAATTTTGTCCCTGCAACTGAGCTTCGCTGTTGTTCCGCTCGTGTTTTTCACGTCCAATAGTGACATCATGGGACGCTTCGCCAATTCCAGATTATTGAACATTTTGGCATGGGTTATCACGCTTGTTATTATCAGTTTGAACCTCTTTTTGCTATGGAAAACCTTCTCCTGACGCCTAAACTTTAACTTACTTTAACACGGTGCAGTCCACTCGAAACTGACACTCGGGCGTCCAAACATTATTATTGGCACAACCGTTCCTGCCTGCGCGCCTGATTGGAAATTAATTTTGACCGTTGAAGTACCGACTTTGCATGCGGTTTCCTAACTTTCGCCGTTTTTCGACCTAACGTGAATGGAATCAAAGCATAAGTTAGACAAGGTTACAGCAGCGGGCATTCTGATTGCATTCGGGATCATATATGGGGATATCGGGACATCGCCTCTATACGTAATGCAGGCGATCATTGGCTCCGAGAGAATCACCGAAGAGATTGTCTACGGCGCCTTATCTTGTATCTTTTGGACGCTTACGCTGCAAACAACCGTCAAATATGTCATTCTGATTTTAAGGGCGGATAATAGAGGTGAAGGGGGAATTTTCGCTTTATACGCACTTGTTAGGAAGCATGCGCGCTGGCTCACTGTCCCGGCCATTATTGGCGGAAGCACGCTTTTGGCAGATGGCATTATTACGCCGCCTATTTCTGTGTCTTCGGCAGTTGAAGGTCTTCAATTGCTTTATCCCAACATTCAAACGATCCCCATTGTGCTGGCGATTCTTATCGCTATATTTCTCATTCAAGCATTTGGAACAAAGATTGTGGGGCGGACATTCGGCCCATTAATGGTGACATGGTTTGTCATGTTAGGCGTTCTGGGGTTGTCACAAGTGATGCTGCAACCTGGCATTCTGAAAGCACTTAATCCAATTTACGGTTACAAATTACTGACAGAACATCCGGGAGGTTTCTGGATGCTTGGGGCCGTATTTTTGTGTACAACCGGAGCCGAAGCTTTGTATACGGACCTTGGTCACTGTGGCCGGGGGAACATTCGTGTTAGCTGGATTTTTGTAAAAAGTTGCCTGGTTCTCAATTACTTTGGACAAGGCGCGTGGCTGCTGTCAGAAATTGGAAATCTGCTTGACGGACGTAAGCCGTTCTACGAAATTATGCCTGAATGGTGGCTGCTTCCAGGCATCGTCATTGCCACATCTGCCGCAATCATTGCCAGTCAGGCGCTTATATCTGGCTCATTTACGCTCATTTCCGAAGCGATCCGTCTCAATTTTTGGCCAAAGGTGCGGCTCAATTATCCAAGCGATCAAAAAGGGCAGCTTTATGTGCCGAGCGTGAACTGGTTATTGCTGCTAGGTTGTGTTGCCGTTGTACTTTATTTCAAAGAATCTGCGAACATGGAAGCTGCTTATGGTCTGGCGATCACAATGACGATGATTATGACCACGATCCTGTTCTCCTATTATTTGTACATGAAGCGGGTGAATTTGTGGATTGTGATTGCATTCATGCTGCTTTACCTGTTTATTGAAGGCTTGTTCCTGGGTGCTAACCTGCTGAAATTCACGCATGGAGGCTGGTTTACGATTCTGGTCGGAACGGCTGTGGCGGGATTGATGACGGTTTGGCTCAAAGCTTTTTACATTAAACTCCGTCTGACGGAATATACAAAGCTCGAAAAATATTTACCGGCATTGCATGAGTTGAGCCGCGACATCAGCATTCCAAAATATACAACGCATTTGGTGTTCATGACCAATGCTTCTCGTGCGACGGAAATTGAGACGAAAGTCATCTATTCAATATTCCAAAAACGCCCCAAACGTGCTGACGTTTACTGGTTTATCCACGTCGATATAACGGATGACCCTTATACAATGGAATACAAAGTGTTGTTGGACGACAACAACAACGACAATGTGATCAAAATCAATTTCAGGCTCGGTTTCAGGGTGGATCAACGGATTAATATGTTTTTCCGGAAAGTGGTTGAAGACATGGTGATGAATAAGGAAGTGGATATTACAAGCCGCTACGAATCGCTTAACAGACAGAACATTACGGGCGATTTCCGCTTTGTGGTTTTGGAACGCTTCCTATCCTTTGAAAACGATCTTCCGTTGTTTGAACAATTGGTTATGAAGACTTACTTCTTTGTGAAGGACTTTACCACACCCGAAGACAAATGGTTTGGACTGGATAGCAGCTCGGTGAAAATCGAAAAAGTCCCGCTGATCATCCGCCCAGTTGAGAATGTGAAGCTACGCCGTGTTTTTACCTAAAATACTTTCCAAAGTGCGCTTTAATTTAACGATCTGCACAGTGCTTTTCAGCGCTTTCCAAGCCTTTGCTCAAAATTCGCCAGTTGTAATTCCGCTCGAAACGACGCAGAACGCGCTTGTTTTGCAAGCGGACAAGGACAACTATTTGGGCATCATTTATTTTGGAAAGAAACTTGGACAACCCACAGAATATCAGCAGATTCCAGCGCAAAGCCGGCAACGCGACGGCAATGCCGGAACTTACAATTCGGCCTATACGCCAGCAGGTTCGTGGAATGTGTCGGAGCCGGCGATCCAGGTGACGCAAGGCGACGGCAACAAGTCGCTGGATCTGGTTTATGTCAGTCACAAGACGGTTAAGGAAAACGACAATGTAAGTCTGACGAGCGTTGTGCTGAAAGATCCGGTTTACCCGGTTGAAGTGACTTTGCATTACAAAATTTACGCGCAGGAGAACGTCGTAGAGCAATGGAGCGTGATTAGCAATAATGGTAAGGCGCCCTTAACGCTTCAAAAATATGCCTCCGCAAATCTTTATTTTACTGGAAAAGACTTTTATCTGACGCATTACAACGGAACGTGGGCAAAAGAAATGAACCCCGAAGAAGAGCATCTGACCGCCGGAATCCGTGTTCTGGACTCCAAGTTGGGAACGAGGGCTAACCTTTTTCAGCCGCCAAGCTTCATGCTTTCAATGGACAAGCCTGCGACCGAAACATCTGGGAAGGTGCTGCTCGGCACATTGGCGTGGTCTGGAAATTTCCGCATGGATTTTGAAGTGGATTCTTATCATAACCTGCGGTTAATTGCAGGAATCAACAATTACGCATCAGAATATCCGGTAAGCGGAAATCAGGAGTTCAAAACACCAGCATTCATTTACACATTCTCAGAAAACGGCAAAGGTGAAGCAAGTCGAAATCTGCACAACTGGGCCAGGAAATATAGAATTCTCGACGGAGAAGGATCGCGGTTGACATTGCTAAATAATTGGGAAGCAACGTATTTCGACTTTAACGAAGAAAAGTTGTCAGGCCTGTTTAAAGATGGAAAAAAGCTTGGGGTGGATTTGTTTTTGCTCGATGATGGCTGGTTTGCAAATAAATATCCAAGAAATAACGACCAAGCCGGATTGGGTGATTGGCAGGAAAACATTAAAAAGTTGCCGCATGGAATCGGTTATCTGGTGAAAGAAGCAAAGAATGCGGGCATCAAATTCGGGATTTGGGTGGAGCCGGAAATGGTGAACCCGAAAAGTGAGTTGTACGAAAAACATCCGGATTGGGTGATCAAGCAACCGCAGCGTCCCGAGCATTATATGCGCAATCAGTTGCCGCTGGATTTGTCTAACCCTGAGGTGCAAAACTTTGTTTACGGCATTCTGGATAAGCTTTTTACAGAAAATCCGGAGATCGCCTACATTAAGTGGGATTGCAATGCGATCACATTCAACGCGTATTCTGCTTATTTGGAAAAAAGCAAACAGAAGCAATCGCAGTTATATGTTGATTATGTAAAAGGTTTGTATAAAGTTTTGGAAAAGTTGCGCGCCAAATATCCGAAAGTCCCGATGATGCTCTGCTCAGGCGGCGGCGGACGCGTTGATTATGAAGCGCTAAAATATTTTACAGAATTCTGGCCTAGTGATAATACGGACCCGCTTGAAAGGATTTTTATGCAATGGGAATATTCTTACTTTTTCCCGGCGATCACGCAAAGTGCGCACGTGACGGATTGGGGAAAACAGCCTTCAAAATTCAGGACGGATGTGGCAATGATGGGTAAGTTGGGTTATGACATTGTAGTCAGTCATCTGGACGAAAAAGACCTTCAATTCAGTCAGCAAGCCGTTTCAACTTACAATGCAATCAAAGATGTGGTGTGGCACGGCGACCTTTACCGACTCGTTGATCCAAAGGAAAATGACTTTTCTTCCTTGATGTTCACAACTAAAAACAAGGAAAGGGCAGTTCTGTTTTCCTATCTGACCGGCAACCGCAATGGCGATGGTTCGGAAATTGCGTTCCGTTTGGAAGGGCTTGATCCTGCTAAAAAATACAAAGTGCGGGAGCTTAACCTTTATCCTGGAACGAAAACGGCGATTAAAGAAGACCAGGTTTATTCAGGAGAATTTTTAATGACAGCAGGCTTCAATCCGGTGGTTAGCGCCAGACGGACCAGTGTGATCATTGAAATTTCAGCAGTTCAGTAACACTATTTCAAATAAACGCCTTCGTCCTCCGGTCTGCTCAAAACGACTTCCACATGCTCGGTTAGCGTTGTGCTCAGTGCATAACCCACGTAATCAGCATGAATAGGGAACTTGTGATGACTCCGGTCCACGACAACTGCAACCTGCACTTTTTTCATGTTGACTTTCAGGAATGGCTCCAATGCGAATGCGAGCGTCCGCCCTGTGTTAAGCACATCGTCGGCAATGATAACGACCTGATTTTCAACCTGAACGTCGTTATCAAACAAGATAGGGCTTTGAAAATGAAGGTGTTTGTCGAAACGCAGCTCGATTAGTTTCACATGCAATGGTGAAATGTCAGCCAACTCGGCAGCGAGCCTTTTGGCGAAAGCATAACCTTCTCCGGCAATGCCGGCAATGATGATGCTTGTCTCCTCAAAATTATGCTCATATATTTCAAATGCGATCCTGCGGATCTTCTGCCCGGTTTGCAGCGAACTCAAAATCTGTCGCTTTGAAATTGTACTTTGGCTCATTGAATGCGTAATCGTTAACTTGTTGAGGAATAAAATTAAGAAGAGAAGTTCTTTATCCAATGCGCAAACATGATTTCATGCGTAGGCAATTCCAGACTTGCAATGCCAAGCGCAACCTTTTTTTCACCAATCCGCTCCACCCGAAGTTCCATTAATGCCTGGTCATAAGCTTTTGGGAATTCGGGATGCGCCTGGATGCCCAGCATGCGCTCGCCCACCCGGAACATTGCATGCGGACAATCAGCAGTTTCTGCCAGAAGCGTTGCATAAGGCGGCAATTCAACGACCTGATCCTGACACATCATTAGTAAATTGAATGAGTCTGTGACCGGCTGCATCCAGTTTTCATGCACAGTAGGCTGAAAATGATGCACGCCCACGCACCAGCCAACCGCCGCTTTTTCAACTTTTCCTCCCAAGGCCTCTCCCAATATTTGATGCCCGAAGCAAACGCCAATATAGACTGCATTGGATTTGTAAATTGAGACAACAAATTCCTTTAATCGGCTAATCCACTCATCATCATCGTAAACCGAGCTTTTTGAACCCGTGCAAATGTAAATGTCACACGCATCGACAGAAGCTGGAAATTGGCCGTTGCAAACATCATAAAAATGAAATTCCCAGTCAGGAGCGACCTGTGCAAACAGTGCTGGAAACATTTCGCAATAATCCCCCGCAATGTGCCGCAGCTCGTCCCTAACATGGTCGCATTCCAGCAATCCAACTTTTTTCAGCGACATTATGCGTTGATTTTCAAATGAAATGATTTAGGCCGGGTCAATGCTTCATATCCCACGGTCGAAAGCGTGCAGCCTCTTCCGGAGTTTTTAACGCCCGTCCAAGCCAGCGCAGGATCCAGATAATCGCAGCGATTCATAAACCAGGTCCCGGTTTCCACCTGCTCCCCTATTTGCAAAGCCGCATGCATGTCCGATGTCCAGATGGATGCTGTGAGGCCATATTGACTGTCATTCATCAACTTAATGGCTTCCTCATCGCTTTCCACAGGCATAATGCCCACCACCGGCGCGAATGTTTCTTCGGTCATCACGTCCATATTGTGATTCACATTGACCAAAACCTGCGGAGCAAAATAAGGCGTCCCGGACTGGTGCGCGGGGAAATGATTTGGGTCAATTAATGCTTCTGCGCCTTGGGCAATGGCCTCATTTACTTGTTTTTGCGCAAATTCTGCTGCGGAAATGCGAACCATCGGGCCTAATGTGGTTTCGCTATCGGTTGGATCTCCTAACGTGTAGGTTTTGGTCAATGCTGCAAATTCTGTAACAAACTGATTATAAACCGCTTTATGCACGTAAATCCGCTCAATCCCACAGCACGACTGTCCCGAATTGAAGAATGCGCCATCGACAAGATTTTCGACTGCATCAGCCAGGTTCGCATCGGCACGCACGTAGGCGGGATCTTTTCCGCCGAGTTCAAGTCCGCCAATGATAAATCGCTCGTTGATCGCCTTTTGAACGGCATGTCCGCCTTCGACGGAGCCCGTAAACGCCACATAATCAACGCGATTATCCACAATTACCCGTGCAACCTGCTCGTGGCTTAAATGCAAATATTGAAAAACGCCTTCGGGCAAACCGGCATATTCAAATGCAGCCGCATAACGCTCAGCACAAAGCGGCGTTTGCCGCGCATGCTTCAAAATAACCGCATTACCCGCCATAATCGCAGGAATCACCGAGTTTACGGAAGTCAGATAAGGATAATTCCACGGCGCCACCACGAAAATCACGCCGAGCGGATCTCTGCGAATAAACCTTTTGAAACCGGAAATTTCCTCCACTTCCACATCGGCCAAAGCTTTCGACGCAATAGAAATCATGTAATTAGCACGTTCCTGAAAGCCTTTTCTAATCTCATTTGCCGTGTAACGAATGGGCCGGCCCATTTGCCAGGTCAGTTCGAGACCGATCTCGTCCGCATTGTCCAAAAAATATTCAACAGCTTTACGGCAAATCGCCTCGCGCTCATTTATGGAAGTTTTGCGCCATTCTTTTTGTGCGGAAACGCCCTTTTCCAATGCGTTTTCAACTTCTTGTGGTTCGGCTAATGTTCGTTCCACATACACAGAGCCGTCGATGGGGCTTATTGTTTTTTGCGTTGCCATAATCAGAGCGGCGTTACGTAGGCAGAAGTTATCCCGCCGTCAACCAGAAAATCGGTTCCTGTTACAAAAGAAGATTCGTCGGATGCGAGAAACAATGCAGCATAAGCCATTTCTTTTGCCTCGCCAAAGCGCCCCATCGGAATGTGGACCAACCGGCGTTGTTTTTTCTCTTCTGTATTCAAAAATTTCATCAGCAATTCCGTGCGTAACGGTCCGGGGCACAATGCGTTAACGCGGATATTTTCTCGCGCATGGATAATCGCTAACTCGCGCGTCAGCGCCAAAACAGCGCCCTTGCTCGCCGTGTAAGCCACCTGAGGAGTAGCCGCACCTAATATTGCCACAAAGGACGCAGTGTTAATGATAGAGCCGCCGCCTGCGCGTTGCAACGCCGGAATGCCATATTTGCATCCCAGAAAAACGCCTTTCGCATTGATATTCATGGTCAAATCCCAAATGGCTTCTTCTGTCGTGACTGCATTGTCATCGTCGCTGTGCATAATGCCCGCGTTGTTGAAAATCACGTTCAATTTGCCAAATTTCTCTTCTGCGAAAGCAACCGCTGCTTGATTATCAGCCGCTTTTGAAACATCGGAATGCAGGAAAAACGCCTCGCCGCCATTGGCCACGATCTCGTCGGCAGTTTCCTGTCCTGCCGCATCATTGACGTCCGTTACAACAATTTTTGCACCTTCTTTGGCAAATAAAAGCGCAGTCTCGCGCCCGATTCCGCCACTTCCCCCGGTGATCAGGGCAACCTTATTTTCTAAACGCATTGGAATTTGATCGTTAATATTAATAGTAATTGAGTTATAATTTTATGACATTAGGACCGAGCCACGGCCCATTTAAGTGCTGCTTTTCAAATCTGCTCGAAATAGCGCTTTCGCTCCCAGTCCGTTACGAATGTGTCGTATGCCCGTTGCTCGGTTTTGAAAAAATGCGTGTAATGTTCTACGACCTCGCTGCCGAACGTTTCTTTGGCGAATGCACTGTTTTCAAACAATGCGGTGGCTTCTGCTAATGTGTAAGGAACTCTGGGCAAATGTGCGGCAGCATAAATGTCGCCGACAAAACATTCCGGCGGCTCGATTTTGTTTTTAATCCCGTCCAAACCCGATGCCAATGAAGCTGCAAATGCCAGATATGGATTGCAATCCGCGCCTGGAATGCGACATTCAATGCGCAAACTTGGCCCGCTTCCTACAACCCGGAAACCGGCCGTACGGTTATCGTAACTCCATGCAAGCCGCGTGGGCGCCCAGGAGCCATCTACAAATCTTTTATACGAATTGATTGTTGGCGCGTAAAACGGCATAACATCCGGCACATGCTTGATCCAACCGCCTAAAAACCAGCGAAAAAGATCCGAACCTTTCACCGGCCCAAACTCCTGATCACCCGCAAATGCATTTTCGCCATCTTTCCACAAACTCATGTGAATGTGGCTGCTTGAACCCGCCTGATCCGTCTGAAATTTAGCCATGAAGGTGACGGAAATGTCCATGGCGTCGGCCACTTCCTTTAAACATTGCTTGTAAACCACATGGTTATCCGCCATCGCGAGCACTTCTGCGAATTTTACATTCAATTCATGCTGACCGAGCCCCCACTCTCCTTTCGAAGTTTCAATTTCCAGCCCTGAATTTTTCAAATGCCGTCTTACAGCCGAAGTGTATTTTTCATTACGCGTGCCTTGCATAATGTGGTAATCTTCAAGATAATAGCCTGCTGGTGTGAGGTTTTGATAACCCTGTGTGAAAGCCTGCTTATAACTGTTTTCCAAAAGATAATATTCGAGTTCTGATGCCGCAAAGCATTGAAAACCATCCGTTTCGAGCTTTTCCAGCTGTTTTTTCAAAACAGATCTTGGCCCAATGGATTCAAGCGAATGCGACTTTTCATTGTGCAGATCACATATTATCAATGCAGTTTTATCAAGCCAATCGGCAATGCGCAATGTGGCGAGATCTGGAACGAGGTGAAAATCGCCATAACCGAGCTCCCAGTTGGCATATTTGTAACCGGGAACCGGATCCATGGCCATGTCCGTCGTCAGCAGATAATTGCAACCATGCGTGCCCGATTTAATGACCGAATCCAGGAAATAATCTGCATCCACGCGCTTGCCCATGAGGCGGCCATAATGGTCTGTAAATGCAACAACAATGGTTTCTATTGACCCTTCCGCGATTTTGGCTGTAAGTTCATCCTGCGTGAGAAATCCTCTTTTACTCATTGGAAAGGGCTGATTTTTAGAAATGAATGTTAACGCAATTTTTCAATTTTGGCTGTAAGAGGGAATTTTAATATCACTTTTTTACCGGATGCTTTTTCCAAAACCGGTGTCAATATTTTACGCGCATTTGCTCTCGTCTGATCCAGAATGCCCATATCCAGCGCGGATCGCTGGATTTGTTTTTCGGCTTGTTTATAAGCTTCCTGAACGAGCTTTGCCTCTTCATTAAAAGCATATTCTGTGTTGTAAACCCTTGATTTGCTATGATCTATTTTAAAAACGCACAGCTCCGGCTCGGGCATGTTAACAACCAGCGTTTCGGCTTCGGTTGTAATGTCGGCGATTTCAACTTTTGTAAGATCAATGCAACCGATGGCTTCGCCCTGCACGATTAGAATGGCCTTTGCATTGGGCAGCCACATTTTCGTAATCTGTTGCTCTACAACGTCTTTGAAATTATATTTTACCAATTCCAATTTACCCATTGCACTGATTTCCTGCAAAACAAGCGCATGCGTAGTCTCACTTTTCTCCGCGCTGCTCAGCCAGTCGGGAACCCAGTTGCCCGCCCGGAAATTGGTCCAGATCGATTGAAGACCGGCGAGTAAAAGGATCAAAACCAGCAAACGCACTATCCAACGCATAAAAATCTCTTTTAATGAACAATCTGCCCCGCTTCTTCCCCCGCCTCACGGGCCATTCGCTGCGCAATAATGCTTGCCGCAATCAATTGCAAAGCATGGTAAATCATGATCGGAAGCAACATTAACCCCGCCTGCGGACCCGGAAAGAGCACTTTCGACATGACAGCGCCCTGCACAAGCGACTTTTTAGATCCGCAAAAAACCGCAGTTACACGATCCTCCCGATTGAAATGCAACAGGTTGCTGATAAATGTGAGCAGGAAATAAATCCCAAAAAACAGCGTCAGCATTCCTATCCCTAAAAATACAATTTCTTTTAATCCGAGCGACGTAAACAAATGCTCGCCGAAAGATTCACAGAAAGAAGTGTAAACAATAAGCAAAATGGATGATTGATCGAAATAGCGGATATATTTTTTGTTTTTTTCTGCAAATCCACCCCATCTTTTATTCAAAAAAATCCCTGCGAACACCGGAATTAATACTTGTAGGGACAACTTTCCGACTACCGAAAGCAAATTGAAATGTTGCGGCCCAGTGTCCATCACCAAACCCATCCAAAGCGGTGTAACAAGAACGCCGATCAAACTTGAAATGCTTGCATTAAAGATCGCGGCCGGAATGTTGCCCTTTGCAATGGAAACCATGACCACGGATGACGAAACCGTTGAAGGAAGGGCAGTTAGGAAGAAAATTGCGAGCCATAATGTCTGACTTTCATCGGTTTTGAAAAATGAGCGAAAGGCCAGTGCCAGCACCGGGAACAGGATGAAAGTGGACAAATGCACCATTACGTGCAACTTCCAGTTTACCAGACCAGCCTTTAACTTTTTAGGACTTAACCGCAATCCGTAAAAAAAGAAAATGATCGAAACGGCGAAAGTCGAAATATCGGAAAGGGGCACCGGACTTTCTTTCATGCCCGGATATGGCCAAAGCCAGGCCAGGAAAATCATGGCCAGCAGGGCCAGCATGAATCCGTCGAGTCCCGCTTTTTTGGCTGTATCAAATATTTTATTCATCTATTTCCAACATCGTTCCTTCACAAAGAAGGGGAAAAGTTTGACTTAAAAACCGTTCTCAGGTAGAATATTTTGCGACATTGCTTTGTGAACAGGACGCTTTCAAACGGGATAATATGTGTTCAATGATTAAGAAATGGATGATTTCAGGATTTATAAGTTTAACGTGTATGTCCGCTTCGCAGGCACAATGGAAGCTCGTTTGGGCTGATGAATTTGACAAAAACGGACCGCCTGATCCTGCAGTCTGGCAGGCAGAAAATGGTTTTACAAGAAACCATGAAGCGCAATGGTTTCAGCCGCAAAATGCTTACTGTAAGAATGGTTTTCTGATCTTGGAAGCAAAAAAAGAGCGTGTCAAGAATCCAAAATACGTTGCGGACAGCAAAGATTGGAAAGAGAACCGGGAATTTGCAGAATACACTTCGGCCAGCATTATCACGCGAAATAAAAAGAGTTTCAAATACGGCCGCTTTGAGATGAAAGCCAAAATAGACACGCGCTCAGGCTTATGGCCGGCTTTCTGGACATTAGGAGAAAAAGGCGAATGGCCTGATAACGGGGAGATTGACATTATGGAATTTTACCGGGGCATGTTGCTCGCCAACCTTGCGTGGGGCTCGTCGGAGCGTTATAAACCAGTTTGGAACTCGGTAAAATTGCCGGTTAAGGAGTTCAATGATCCCGAATGGTCACAAAAATTCCATGTGTGGCGGATGGATTGGGACGAAAACTTTATCCGCTTATATGTGGATGACAAGCTGATCAACGAGCAGGATCTGGATAAGGCAACCAATTCAAAACAGACTGCGATGCACCCGTTCCGGCATCCGCATTACATTTTGTTGACGCTCGCGTTAGGTGGCGATAATGGCGGCGATCTGACCAGCACGACATTTCCTGCGAAATTTGAAATCGATTACGTGCGGGTTTATCAAAAAGAATAATCTTATCGGGTAACCAGATCCGGTTTCAGCGAGCGGAAGCTTTTCTTCACTTTTCTAGACTGCTTATTCCGTCTGCCCCACCAGATGATAGTTCCCGTTACAGGCAAACTTGCGCATATTAAGCTGGCCAGAAAAACGATGATCTTGCCAGGAAGTCCCAGAATGGCCCCGACGTGAATGTCGTAGTTCATTCTGCGCAGCTTATTGGCAAAATCTGCGTCCTTATAACGCCCGGAATAAGGTCCGGTTGTTTTGATTTGTTTAAGGGAATATTGGTCAAAATAATTGTAATCGACTGTATAATAAGTCCCTGCTCTGAAATTTACAAAGGAAAATATAGACTCCGATTTCAAATGCGGGATTGAAATGTTAAGGCCCTCATTCTTCGGATATTCTTTCATTAACGAACTCCAAACTTTATCCACAGCCGTAATTGGCGTGAAAGTGCCTACTTGCAATGTTGAATCAGAGGCCGGACTGTAATATTCAGCCGGTCCTTTCCCGCCTGTTACTGTGTAAAGTCCCTGCGAAAACCATTTGAATCCCCAAACAAGCCCGGTAAAACCAAGTAAAAAGCCGATTGACAAAACATAAAAACCAAAAACATTGTGCAGATCGTAATTTTTTCTGCGCCATGCCGCGTCCCATTTGATGGAAAAACGCTGTTTTGCAGCTGACTTGTTTTTAGGCCACCATAACACCAATCCACTGATGAGCATCACCAAAAATATCAATGTGGACGATGCAACAACGGTTTGCCCGATCTCTGCCGGGAGCCATAAATAGTAATGCCCGTGTAAGATAAAGTGAAAAAAGTCATCGTCTTCATTCCAGACATGCTTAACCTCGGCCGTGTAGGGATTGACATAGACGACATAATAATATTCAGGAACTGCGTTGTAAAAACCAATTTCCGCATTGCGTGTGGGAACTCCGTAAAGGATGCTATTGGCCTTCTTGCCTGGAAGCGCTTTTTCGGCACTGGCTTGCAAAACCGATGGCGGCAAAACTTTCGCATTGGCTGGCGGCTCCACGAACCGGTAAGGCTGCGTCACATTTTTGATTTCCTGCTCAAAAGCCAGAATGCAGCCAGTTATGGCCACCATAAATACAACAATTCCCGAGACTAGCCCAAGGTAAAGATGCAGCTTCCCGATCAGTTTTTTCATCAATACGCCAGTTCGCAATTACTATTTAGACTCAATCAAAATACTAATGTAATGCGAACATTTCGTAAAACAAGAAGTCGCGCCGCATTAGGAGCAGAATTTCTTTATTTACCGCGATTCTGCATTGACAATCAAAAGTGTTGAGGCTCCTTTTAGCGGAAAAAAAATCGTAATTTTGCGCTCTTAAAAATCCCGGTTGGTGTTAATAATACATTGCATTTACATTACAAGGCTAATAGCGGAGCGCTAAAAGCCACAGCACATATGAAATACAACGAATATAAAAATCTGAGTTATCCGCAAATAGGAGACGAAGTTCTGAAATTCTGGAAGGACAAAAAGATCTTTGAAGCATCGGTTGAAACGCGTGAAGGTGCTCCTTCATTCACATTCTATGAAGGGCCGCCATCTGCAAACGGAACGCCTGGCATTCACCACGTTATGGCTCGTTCGATCAAGGATATTTTTTGTCGTTACAAAACATTACAGGGTTTTCAAGTCAAAAGAAAAGGAGGCTGGGACACGCACGGACTTCCTGTTGAATTGCAGGTTGAGAAGGAACTCGGCATTATCAAAGACGACATTGGAAAAACCATTTCCGTTGAAGATTACAACGAAAAATGCCGCCAGACGGTGATGAAATTTACGGATCAATGGAATGACCTGACCGAGAAAATGGGTTATTGGGTTGATCTGGAAGATCCTTATATCACTTACAAAAGCGAATACATCGAAAGCCTTTGGAACCTGCTTAAAAAGCTGTATGACAAAGGATTACTATACAAAGGTTACACCATTCAGCCTTACTCGCCCGCAGCCGGAACCGGACTTTCGTCTCATGAACTGAACATGCCGGGGACTTACAGGGACGTGAAGGATACGACGATTGTGGCCATGTTCAAGGTGACTAAGCCTGAGACTTACCAAGTCTTTTCAGACTTGGTAAGTCTGCAAAGTTTGGACATCCGCATCCTCGCTTGGACAACCACGCCATGGACGCTTCCTGCGAACTCGGCTTTGACGGTCGGTGCTAACATCAATTATGTTCTGGTGAAAACCTTTAATCCATACACGCACGCGCCAGTCGCGGTGGTTTTGGCAAAGGATCTGGTTTCAAAATATTTTTCCGAAAAAGGCCATGACGGCGATTTTGAAGGTTACGAAGCCAGCGACAAAAAGCTGCTTCCCTGGACAATCCTGAAAGAATTCAAAGGAAAAGATCTGGAAGGCATTGAATACGAACAATTGCTGCCTTACGTGCAACCGGCCACACGTGCATTCCGCGTAATTTTGGGTGACTTTGTGACCACAGAGGACGGAACGGGCGTTGTGCATACTTCACCGACATTCGGCGCGGATGACTTCCGGGTGGCGCAAGCCAATGGAATTCCTGCGATTATGGTGAAAGATGAAACAGGCAAAGATGTGCCGATTGTGGATCGCCAAGGCCGGTTTGTAAAAGAAATCACAGATTATGCAGGCCGGTTTGTAAAGCCCGAATATTATTCTGACGAAGAGCAAAATGACCCGGAATTCCGCGCGACTGACGTCTTGATCGCGATCAGGTTGAAAGAGGAAGGCAAAGCATTTAAAGTTGAAAAATACGAGCACCCTTACCCGCATTGCTGGCGTACAGACAAGCCAGTTTTGTATTATCCGCTCGACAGCTGGTTTATCAAAACCACGGACATGAAGGATCGTTTGGTGGAATTGAACAAAACCATCAACTGGAAGCCCGAAAGCACCGGGACGGGCCGTTTTGGCAACTGGCTGGAAAACCTGGTCGACTGGAACCTGTCGCGCTCGCGTTACTGGGGAACGCCTCTGCCGATCTGGCGCAGCGAGCACGGCGACGAGATCTGCATTGGCTCAATCGAGGAATTGAAGGATCAATTGGAAGAAGCATTGCTTTCGGAACATTTGACGAGGGAGCAGGCCGCTAACAATTCGGCTTATTTGTTAAAACTTGAAAACGGCGATTACGACCTGCACAGGCCATATGTCGATAACATTGTGCTGGTCTCGAAAAAAGGCCACGTCATGCATCGTGAGCCGGATCTGATCGATGTTTGGTTTGATTCGGGTGCGATGCCTTATGCGCAATGGCACTATCCGTTTGAGAATCAGGAGATTTTTAACCAAAGCTATCCCGCAGATTTTATCTCGGAAGGCGTGGATCAAACCCGCGGCTGGTTCTTCACTTTGCACGCCATCGCCGGATTATTGTTTGATTCGGTCGCATTCAAAAATGTCGTTTCAACAGGTTTGGTTTTGGATAAAAATGGCAACAAGATGTCCAAACGTCTTGGTAATGCGGTTGATCCGTTTGCAACACTGTCAAAATTCGGCCCGGACGCCACGCGCTGGTATATGATCACCAATGCGGAGCCTTGGGATAACCTGAAATTCAACATTGACGGCATTGGTGAAGTGCAGCGCAAGTTTTTCGGAACACTTGTGAACACTTATAACTTCTTTGCTTTATATGCTAACCTGGATGGTTATGAATTTCACGAAGCTGTTTCTGTACCCATTGAAAAGCGCACGGAGCTAGACCGCTGGATCTTGTCAAAGTTGAATACATTGGTAAAAGAAGTCGGCGAGCAGTTTGATGACTATAATCCAACAAAAGCTGGCCGACTGGTTCAGGATTTTGTCACGGATCAGCTTTCAAACTGGTATATCCGCCTCAACCGTCGCCGTTTCTGGAACCCATCGCAGGATTCGGGCGAAGGCTTAACAGAAGATAAACAAGCTGCTTACGAAACATTGCAGCATTGCTTAGTTACAGTTTCACAATTAATGTCGCCTATCGCGCCATTTTTTGGAGAATGGTTATATAAAAACCTGACCGACGGCGACCGTGCGGCTTCGATTGCGAATAATACAGATCATAAATACGAGTCTGTCCACTTGACTTACTGGCCAAAAATTGAAACCGAGGTTGTGGATCTTGACTTGGAAGCAGCAATGGAGCAGGCACAAACGATCAGCTCGCTCGTTCACTCAATCCGTAAAGGACATAAAATCAAGGTACGTCAACCATTATCGAAGATCTTGATCCCGGTTCTAAATGACAACACAAAACGTCAGATCGAGCAGGTTACGGCCATAATCTTGTCTGAGGTGAATGTTAAGCACATTGAGTTTGTGCATGACGACAGCGGGATTTTGATCAAGAAAATAAAGCCAAATTTCAAGACATTAGGACCAAAATTCGGCCCAAAAATGAAGGAAGTTGCCGCAGCAATTTCCGCCATGGACGAAGCTGCGATTAAGGAAATCGAGCGAAATGGCTTAATCACGCTTAACGCAGCAACATCGCCCATTGAAATCGCTCTAACGGACGTCGAAATCCACGCAGAAGACGTTCCAGGCTGGTTAGTAGCCAGCGAAGGCGGCCTAACTGTAGCGCTTGACATTACAATTACAGATGATCTGCGTCTCGAAGGAATTGCGCGCGATTTTGTAAACCGTGTCCAAAACCTTCGTAAAGACAGCGGTTTCGAAGTAACAGATAAGATAAAGATCACGCTTCAAGACAACGATCAACTCCTAACCAACGCCGTAACAGCCAACAAAGATTACATCTGCCAGGAAGTGCAGGCATTGGAACTAAACCTTATCCCCGACCTCAACGGCGAAGCTAATGAGATTGAAATGGATGAGTTTTTATTGAAAGTCAAGATTGAGGTTGTTTAAATGCAGTATCAAGCATATCTAACCGAAAGCAATAAAGAAAACACCCGCTTCCAGTTCCAAAGTGTCGGGAAGCGGGGTGTTTTCGAAAAGGCCATATTGTTTACGCCCGTGACATTTGACACCTTTAACTTATCGCTTCTTGACTATAACACGGTGACGGGAAATTATGATGACTTATCTGTAACGGACAATGGAGACATGCCGGAAGTTCTTGTTACGGTAATTTCTACTATCCACCAATTTCTTGATTCCAATCCTGGTAAGAGAATTTATTTCGAAGGCAGCACGCCTACCAGAACGCGACTCTATCAAATTGCTATTTCAAAAATTTATGATCCTGAACAATCCGACCTGTTAATTAGCGGCCTTCAAGACGGTCAATGGTTTGCATTTGAACCGAATATTAATTTTGAAGGTTTTTTAGCGGAGAAAAAGCCCTAACTTTATAAAAACAGTCTTCCTAAAAAATGAAAGTGCTCGATAAAAAATCTGGGAAAACCGACAACATCACTTACAATTCGCTACTGGATAACCTTCCAATACCCCAAATAGTGTTGGAAAAAACCGAGCGAGCTCGTAAGACTCTGGAAAAATACCCTCCTCCTGGAAATTTGCACAGGAAGTAATATTCTATGCAACTACAAAACTCCACAGCAATTATCACCGGCGGAGCCTCGGGGCTTGGTGAAGCGACTGTACGGTCGTTT
This sequence comes from Dyadobacter sp. CY326, assembly GCF_021390515.1. GTDB lineage: Bacteria > Bacteroidota > Bacteroidia > Cytophagales > Spirosomataceae > Dyadobacter. The sequence continues at coordinate 161,693 of NZ_JAJUXI010000004.1, read as the reverse complement.
GTGGAATCAGGAGCGAATGTTGTTATTCTTGATTTGAATGAGGCCGCCGGGGAAGCGTTACAAGCTGAATTTTTCGATAAAATCATATTTATAAAAGCCGACGTTTCCAGTGAGGTTGATGTGCAAAACGCTGTTGACCTGGCGCTGGAAACATTTGGATCTATACAAATTGTTGTCAACTGCGCTGGCATTGCTCCGGCGCTTAAGATTGTTGGCAAAGCGGATGGCATTTATGGCCCGCATTCACTTGATCTTTTTGAAAAAACCATTAAAACCAATCTGATTGGCACATTCAATGTGATGCGGCTGGCTGCGTTTGCAATGGACAAGAATGCGCCAAATGATGAAGGCGAACGCGGTGTGATCATTAACACGGCTTCGGTTGCCGCTTATGACGGACAAATGGGTCAGGTTGCCTACGCCGCGAGTAAAGGAGCCATTGTAAGCATGACTTTGCCCGTCGCACGCGATCTTGCAAAATCCGGAATCCGCGTGATGGCTATTGCGCCGGGGCTTTTCGAAACGCCATTAATGCTCGGCTTGCCTGAGGAAGCCCGCATTTCACTAGGACAGCAAATCCCATTTCCTTCGAGACTAGGCAGACCTTCTGAATATGCATTGCTTGCCAAATCCATTGTTGAAAATCCGATGCTCAATGGTGAAGTGATTCGCCTGGATGGGGCGATTAGAATGAGTCCGCGATGAAAGAAAAACGGGTCATAGGAAACGGAAATTCAATGTGGCGGTGGCTGCTTCTAGCATTTTTGCTAACAAGCATTGTTGCACAAAATTTTGCAGAACCGCGGTCTGTTTATCGAATTGAGGAGGTTATTTCTGCTGCAAAAGTCGAAGAGAGAGCACCGAAAATCGCAGCACTTTCTCATTCTTTTACGGGTTTTGACAAGCTAACAGTTCATTTCAAAAGTCGGAACTTGCAATGCGAGCAATTCATTTTTCTTTCCCAAAAACTTCATTTAAAAACTGCATTAGCGGTTTCCCTTGCTCCTGACTTGCTGCACATTGTCATGCGCGCGACTGGTCAATTTCTCAAAAACAGATCTTTCTCTTCGGAAGAACCATTTCATTTCCCTTGCTAAACGCATCTGATGCCTGTCAGATGATCATGTGCCCCTTTCCGCAGAGGACTGGGTTTCCCGTTTTTCATTAATCAGCAAATGGAATGGAAAAGATATTTTCAGCCGCGAAAAAATGGCTTACGAGGCTTGCTATGGCCTACATGCTTGGTTTTGCCAATGCAATCAATCAAGAAACGAAGACAATAGACGACACATTTTTCAAAACGGAAGAAGTGCAAAAGGACAAGATGGATTAGCATTGGAAGTGGCCTCAGACCATCCGAATGCCAATGTCTGTGTAAATTTTGAACGCTTCCTTATCTGCCGGCTGGTCGGTTATAATTGCCGTTAACTGCTCAGCCGGGCAGATAAAATAGGTTTCCGCAGTGGCTAACTTCTCAACAGATGCAAGTGCGATCACCTCTTTTGAACATTCAACCATAACACGTTTCACTTCACTTTCTTCATAGTTTGGCCCGGTTACGCCGAGGTGCGAATGAATGCTGCAGATCCCAAGCAGGCACACATCAGCACGGAATTTTTTCAAAAACTGGATCGTATCATTGCCAATAGTGACAAATGAATCCTTCAATAACCGACCGCCGGCAAACAGGACTTCAACGTGTTCGTGCTCTTCCAGGATGGACGCGATTGGAAAACTATTGGTTACCACCGTCAGCCGAATGTCTTTCGGAAGCGATTTGGCAATGAGCACGGCCGACGTGCCTCCGTCAAAAATAACGAGCTGATCGTCTTTCAAGAAACTCAGCGCCTTTTTTGCAATGATTTGCTTCTGCTCATTATCATGCAAAATTCTGTCACGGAAATGATGCGGCCCGGGCGAATGCGGCACTGCTCCTCCCCTAACGGATTTCAGAAGTCCCTGATCTGCAAGCTCTTTAATGTCTCTTCGAACTGTGTCCTCGGAAACATTCAACAATGTGCTTAGCCCGGCCAGGTAAACTTTCTGATCATTGTTAAGTCGATCCAATATGAGCTGAAACCTTTCTTCTTTTAACATTGCTACCTGGCGTTTTATGTAAAAATAGAAACTAATAATAAATAATATCGCAAAATATTGCAGATAAAATTTACATTTGTTGCATGAAGTTGCAAGATAAAGTTTAATAATTTATGAAAAAGTCGATTGCCATTGACATGGATAATGTCATCGTTGATATTGAAACAAATTGGATCAATTGGTATGAAAAGGAGTTTGGCGTCAGAATCCCCAAAGAAGATTTACTAGGCGTTCCGGAAGATGACGCTTTCCCCAATCCCGCTGCCGCGAGGAGTCTTATTTACAAAACGGGCTTTTTCCGCCACGCGCCAATGATTGAAGGAGCTGCTGAGGCTGTACGAAAATTGCAGGAAAACTATGACATTTTCATCGTATCCGCAGCTATGGAATTCCCAAATTCACTCATTGAAAAACACGATTGGCTCAACGAACATTTGCCATTCATATCCTGGAAAAACATCGTTTTCTGCGGCGATAAGAGGGTCATCGACACTGATTATCTGATCGACGATCACCTGAAAAACCTCGATTTCTGCAAAGGAATGCCCATTCTCTTTACGGCAAGTCACAACATTAACGTCACCAAACACACGCGGGTTAATAGTTGGGAGGAAGTGCTGGCAATGCTGACAGGTGAACTAGCAAATTAATGGAAGAAGTTTAATTTTTTGTATTTTAGAATGAGATTAGCAAAACGTCAAACGAATAAAGCTATGGTTTCTATAAATATCTCAGTGGATCAGCTCATTGAAGTGATTAATGGCATGGATGAGGTTGAAAAAATTCAAATTAAAAATGCGCTTGAAGAAGATTTTGTCGTTTCGGACGAAGCAAGAGCTGAACTTTTGAAACGTAAAAAGGAATTTCTCGAAGGCAATATAACTTCTAAACCATGGTCGGATGTAAAAGCCCGTTATGAGTCAATATAGCATTGAAATTTTAAAGCCGGCGGAAATTGAATTTTCTCAGGCTTACGATTGGTATGATGAGCAGTTGGTCGGTTTAGGCAGAAAGTTCTTCAAAGAAATCTCAAAATATCTCTCCTCAATCTCTGAAAATCCATACAAGTTCGCTGCCAAATATGACAACGAACTGCATTTCGCACCATTAAAGGTTTTTCCTTACGTGATTGTTTACTGGGTCGATGAAACATTAGAAACTGTGTTCATAGTTTCTATTTTTCATACCAGTCGAAACCCTAAGCAATTCTACTAAGCCGCCACCTTCGCCCGCTCTTTCAATTGCATGAGCTCGTCTCTTAACCTGGCTGCTTCCAGGAAGTCCAGATCCTTGGCGGCGGTTTCCATTTTTCGCTGGGTTTCGGAGATAAGTTTTTGAAGATCGTTTTTACCCATATATTGGACAATCGGATCGGCGGCAATGCGAACCTCGGTTGGCTCTACATAAACTTTGCGGACTTTGGAATCGGCGACAGAGGTTTGCTCCATGATGGCCTCTTTGGATTTCAAAATGGTTTTGGGCGTAATGCCATTCTCTGCATTGTATTCAAGCTGAATACTCCTTCTCCTATTTGTCTCATCAATAGCAAGTTGCATGGAACCGGTCATCACATCGGCATACATAATTACTTTTCCACGATCATTTCGCGCTGCGCGGCCAATGGTTTGGATCATCGAACGTGTGTCGCGCAAGAATCCTTCTTTATCGGCATCCATAATGGCAACGAGCGAAACCTCCGGCAAATCGAGCCCTTCACGAAGCAAATTCACGCCAACCAACACATCAAAAATCCCTAACCTGAGCTCTCTTAAAATTTCAACACGATCCAGCGTCTTCACTTCTGAATGTATATAGCGACATTTGACGCCCACCCGTTCCATATATTTGCTCAACTCCTCGGCCATTCTTTTCGTAAGCGTCGTTATCAGAACACGATCACCCATAGCAATGCGTTTGTTCGTTTCTTCGAGCAAATCGTCTATTTGATTCAGGCTTGGCCTAACTTCAATTTCAGGATCAAGCAAGCCGGTTGGTCGAATAATCTGCTCAACGACAACGCCTTCGGATTTCCTAAGCTCATAATCAGCTGGCGTGGCGCTCACAAAAATGGTTTGCGGCGTCATGTCTTCAAATTCCTGAAAGGTTAATGGTCTGTTGTCCAATGCAGATGGCAAGCGGAAACCATATTCCACCAACTGCTCTTTCCGCGAACGGTCGCCGCCCCACATTGCGCGGATCTGCGGCATAGTCACGTGACTTTCGTCCACGACCATTAAAAAATCATCCGGAAAATAATCGAGCAGACAAAATGGCCGTTCTCCGGGCAGGCGGCGGTCAAAATAACGCGAATAGTTTTCAATTCCTGAGCAATAACCCAGCTCACGCATCATTTCCATATCAAACTCCGTGCGCTCTTTAACCCTTTCGGCTTCTGCTAGCCTGCCTTCTTTGGTAAAATAATTGATCTGCATGACCAGATCATCCTGAATTTCCTTGATGGATTGGGTCAAAACATCTCTTCCCGTCACAAAAAGATTGGCAGGAAAAATGGCGATTGCGCGTTCGGAGGAAATCTTCTTGCCGGTCTCCGGTTCAATGCGCTGAATTTCTTCAATTTCATCTCCAAAAAATATGATCCGATAAGCAAAATCTGCATAACCCGGAAACACATCGACTGTGTCACCTTTTACACGGAATGTTCCGCGATTGAATTCCAGCTCCGTGCGGCTGTAAAGGATTTCAACCAAACGAAAAAGAAACTGATTCCGACTAACAATGTCACCGAGTTTGGCACTGACAATGCTCTTCTTATATTCGTTAGGATTGCCAGCACCATAAATGCATGAAACAGAGGCCACAACAATCACATCACGCCTGCCGCTCATGAGCGACGAAACAGTGTGTAAGCGCAGCTTTTCAATCTCCTGATTGATCTGCAAATCCTTTTCAATGTACGTGTTGGTGCTCGAAATGAAAGCTTCCGGCTGATAATAGTCGTAGTAACTAATAAAATATTCTACGGCATTCTGCGGGAAGAATTGCTTAAACTCCCCGTAAAGCTGGGCAGCAAGCGTTTTATTGTGACTTAATACGAGTGTAGGTTTCTTAACTTGCTTCACCACATTGGCAATGGTGAATGTCTTGCCAGAGCCCGTTACGCCCAAAAGCGTCTGGGCTGGTTCTCCGGCTTCGATTCCTTGTACAAGTTGTTGGATAGCAACAGGCTGATCTCCTGTTGGCTGGTATTCTGAGGTTATTTCAAAGTCCATAACGAAGTGTAAGCATCATAAAGATAACGCATTTCAAAGATAGAATAGTTCTTTGAAATGCGTTCTCGAATCGTGCTACACCTGTTCCGTGAGTGCTTCTTTTGCGTTTTCGACAGCTTTCTTTTCTTTCCAATGTTGCCAGCCCAAGCCGAGCAATTTGGTCATGCTTCTATCCACAAACGTATGACGCACAAGGTTCATACCGCCGCGAACTGCTGTAAAAATGGAATTGTTCGCACGCAGTGCGAGACTGAAACCGCCGTCGACATAACGGATATAATGCCACCAAAGGGAAGGAATAAAAATCGTTTCACCGTGCAGCAATGTGGTTTCGTGTCCCACCGCACCCTTCAATGCCGGGAATCGCTCGTAATCCGGATTGATCGGGTCCACTTTGCTCATTACCGTGAACGGATGATGATATAGTCTCCTGCTTTCTTCTGGCGAAAACAAAATAACCTGCTTGCGGGTCTGAAACTGCGTTAAGAACACATTGGAGCAATCCATATCGTAATGGAGGCTGGTAATTGAGCCTTGTCCACCAAAAAATACAAATTTGTAGGATTTCAAAAAGCCATCCATGATCGTCGGAAAACGAATGTCGTTAGCCAATTCGGGTGCTTTTTTGAATATATCAAAAAGGAAAATTCGCAAATCGGTCGGGCCGCCCTGAATGAGTTCCAGATAATCGCCAAACTTCATCGTTTTTGCGATTTGAAAATACTTATCGGCGTCATGCAAATGGTTATCCACCAGCGGGACATCAATATTGCCATGATTTTCACGAAGCCACTCGAATGTCCATTTCTGAACTGCCGGCCAGTCTTTTGCCAAATCGGTAAATACAACCGGACGACTTGGTTTTAAATAATTTTCAATGAATTCTTCACGGGTAAGGCCGCTTCGTTTCTCTATGGGCACTAATTTCATGTCAGAAACTGAGTAAATGGTAATCGACTATGGAAATGCTAATCAGCAGAATTCTTTTCTAACAACGGATGACAGCGAATAATTCTAAAATTTTATGAATCTTAGTTGTATCAAATGTATTAAAGAGATTTCAAAAATATAAATTTCTAACGTCACGAGAACAACGCAGCTAATATATAGAATTAGTGGAATGCTCATTTTAAACGGTTGCAATGAAATATTTTACCATACCACCATCTCCTGCGCTTGCAAAATACGTAAGATTTTTTTGGGTGCTCGAACATGAGGTCGGGTCGGGTAAACCATACATTCACCGGACCATGGCTGACGGTTGCGCAGAGCTTATTTTTCATTACAAAGGCCGTTTTGATGAGTTTGTGGCGAATGACAAGACAGAGTCATCGTTTCATTCCGGCATACATGGCCAGTCGCAATATTTCAGAAGATTTGTCATTCAGGAGGATTTTGGAATTTTCGGAGTTTACCTGTATCCGTTTGCAATTCCAGTTCTTTTTGGCATGCCTTCAACCGAACTTACGGATCAAATGCCCGACATTCAAACTTTTCTGGGCAAGAAGGAAAATGGCTTGGAGGAGCGCATGATGCTGGCAAAAGATCACATAGAGCGCGTTGCCGTTATTTCAGGATTTTTGGAGTCCTTACTGATGAGAAATATGGCGGCTGAACCTGCGGTTTTCTCAGTCATCCATGACATTATAAGAAATAACGGGCTGACTAATGTGCAGCGGCTTGCAGAACAAAGTTTTCTATCGACGAGGCAATTTGAACGCAAATTCAAGGCATTTTCTGGTTTCAGTCCCAAACTTTATCTGCGGATCATTAGATTTCAGCATGCGCTGGATGCATATGGAAGCAAAGACAAATCGCTGACGGAGATTGCTTATGAATGCGGATATTACGATCAATCTCATTTTATCCATGATTTCAAAGCATTTTCCGGACAGCATCCGCGCTTCTATTTTTCGGGCAAAACGGAAGGAAGTGAATATAGAGACGCTTGATGTCGTGTTTTTCCAATTTCGGGCTTTGCCGCTCCTTTACATTTGCTAAAACTTCAAAACAAAAATTATGAGCACTGTAAAAATCCCCAACGGCCACCAAGCTGTAATGCCTTATCTTATGCTTGACGGAGCCTCGAAATTCAAAGATTTTACGACCAATGTGTTTGCCGGCGTGATCACGCAAACGCATTATCAGGAGGATGACGCGAATGCGATCAAGCACAGCGAGGTGCGCATAGGAGAAAGCACGATCATGTTTTGCGACAGTCGCGGCGAGTGGCCAGCCCAGCCTGCCAACCTGTTTGTGTATGTCGATAATGCTGACGACACTTTTCAAAAAGCACTGAGCGAGGGCGCGACCAGCGTAATGGAACCCGCCGACCAGGATTACGGCCGCAGCTGTGGCGTTAAAGATCCTTGCGGCAATGTTTGGTGGATCACATCTGTTCTTTGACCATGATTAATTATAACAACAAAATTTTTGTCCCGCTTTCCAACTCGGAAAACGGCGAGGTTGACCTTTCGATGCAATTTGTTTACAAACAAAACGGCAACATTGTCACCTCAACTTATTCCGGCGGCAGAATCCAAACGGGCCATTTGATCGCATTGGTGGATGAAAACGGGAACCTCGACATGCGTTACCACCAGGTGAATGACAAAGGCGAGATTACGACGGGCATTTGTAAATCGACGCCTGAGCAACTTGCGAACGGGAAAATCCGTATGCATGAAAAATGGCGGTGGACTTCCGGTGATCAATCGGAAGGAGAATCGCTTTTGGAAGAAATTTAACTGCATTAATCGTTATTGAGTGTTATGAAAACCAGTTTGAGATTGCTTGCCCTACTGCTCGTTTTAATCGAATGCAGCCTCAGTTTCGCGCAGACCTCCAAAGTCATTTCAGGTTCCACCGATTTTAGTGTGAAATATGTGCTGGGCACTTGTGAAGGAACATTTGATGCACCAAAAGGAACGGCAATTTTCAGCGAAAAATCACTCGAAAACGCTTCTTTTGACCTGGACATCGCGGCTAACACATTCAAGACGGGCAATAACTCGCGGGATAAGGACATGAAAAGCGACAAATATTTTTATGTTGAGAAATATCCCAATATCAATTTCAAGTCTTCCAAAGTGGAGAAGAAAAACGGGAAGTATGAGGCAACCGGTAAAATGACTATCCGCGATGTGACCAAAACGGTAACCCTGCCATTTGAAGCAAAAAAAAACCCGGATGGCACTTATGCACTTTCAAGCACATTTGAAATCAATCGGCTTGATTACAAAATTGGAACGAAGGACTGGAAATTGAAGGATGTCGTAATAGTCAGCTTAAAGGCGATTATCAAGTAAACGTTCATGGATTTTAAAGACTTGCTCAGCTCAGAAGGGCTGGGCTTTTTATTGTCTTATTCAGAATGCTGTGGGAAATACATTCTGCAATTTTCACAAAAAATTAAAAATTAGAAGCTGATCTTACGTACAAAAGTTATCTTGGCGCTATCAATTTTGTCACCAAAGACTTGCAGCAAGACAACGAAAACATGAGCTCAGAAATAATCGTAATAAACGACCTTAATGCAAACACGCAACCTTATGCCTATTTCAGTTTGGCCAAAGGAAAAGATGTGTCAGCCAGCGAGGCGAAAACTGTAAATTGGGACATTGCATTCAGCAAAACGACCATTGCAATCAACAGCGGCAGCAGCGGACCGGGTCAGGCAGGCGCATTGATGGTTCAGCAGCCATTCGAAGCTGTTTTGGAAGCACCGAAAGACGGTTATAGATCAGATCAGGAAAGCGCATTTGCTATTCCGGGAGGCAGTGGAAATTCCTGGTATAAATATGACATGACCGTTCACGCGATCAGGCCGATTGGGAGCGTGACGCTTTTGATTAAAACGGTCGATGGCCGTTATGCCAAGGTTCAGATTATCAGTTATTACAAAGGTGCGCCGGAAGAATTGCCTACTGAGGAGTCCAGCTATCTTACATTCCAATATGCCTTTGCGGACGAAAACGGGAACTTTTAGTTGAAATGATAAATTGGGAAGGTTCTTGAAGCTCTCCCAATTTTTTATTTTACCGCATATTTCCAATGGCGGATTTTACCTTCTTCAAGCCATTCAACGGCTGTCGCCATGCGCCTTTCGCGCGTTGCCTCCGTTTTAGCCTCAATGATCCATTCCACATAATCCTTCCGCTGCGAATAACTGAAACCATTGAATGTTGCGAGGGCTTCTGGCGTCATTGCTTCAATAAAGTAACCGGGCACTTCGAGTTCTTTGTTGTTAACAGGCCTGGGTTCACGCTGCATTTTTACACCGCTGTCAATCAGCTGCATTGACTGGACAATAAAATCTCCCAGAGCTGACTCATCCGGCAGATCTCCCAGCTTCGTTATCCGTCCCAAGTGCCCCATAGATGCTTTTTCACCCACTGCAAGCAGGTTATTGGGATCTGATAAACGCGAGCCATGCCAAAATCCAAGCGAACAATGTTGCTTAAACGAAGCCATATTGCACAGAATGCTTCCCTTGTATTCAAAATGCGGAAAGCTCCATTTCATGGTTTCGGTCGCATCGGGACAGTAAGCATGCACGAGATCCCGCAGATAGGAAAGAATGGGAATTGCAAAATCAGCCGATTTGACAATATATGCGTCGATTCTTGGGTCGGTCTTGTCCATTGAATGCTTTATTCCGATGGTTTTTTAGACGTTAGTAAACAATGTAGGCGGCAATCAAGGCAATAGCGATCAGCCCCAAAATAATGTAAAGCACTTTGTTTTGTAACAAATATCTCTTGGGTGCGTAAGCAAATTTGAACTTAACCTCATCAAGACCTTCGATTCGTTCAACATTGATCATTCCAACTTTCTCTAGCACGCGAATGGATGCCGCATTGCCCACATTCACATAGGCAATTACTTGCTCAGCGCTCATTTTTTGTTTTGCAAAATTAATTAGTCCGCGCGCAATTTCGGTCGCTATTCCTTTCCCCCAATGCTCCTCCATGATCCGGTAACCAATCTCAACCTCATTGCCATCGCTGTCCAGTTTCGCCGTTCCTATCAGTTCGCCCGTAGCGCGGCTTTCAATTAAATATCTGCCCAGAAACGTATCATCTCCATATTCTGCCAGGAAAGTGCGTAACATTTTATCCGACTCCTCACGATCCAAAGCATGGCCCGTCACAAACTTCATCACATTGGCATTGTTACTCAACCTGTAATACTTATCTCCATCGGCCTCGGTCATTTTTGTAAGGATAAAATCCTCCGTGGCTATCGTCTTAATGCTCATAAATGTGCGTCCCGCTGAATTCTCAATTGGAGATAAATATAGTTTTTTTCTAAAATAAGTGTGAAGAATAAGGCAGTTCTATGGGCATAAAAAAAGCCCGGACTCCACAGCCCGGGCTTTCAACTTTATATATTATCTCAATTACTTCTTCTTAGCTCCTGCCAAGCTTGGCTCTTTTGAGATCACGATTAAATCGGCAAGCATTCGGCTGGTTTCGGTTAAGTAAATGTCTTTCTTTTTCTTAACCTCTTTTGGAGCTTCAACGGCTTTGCCATCTTCTTCCTCATCATCGCCGTCTGCATTGTCTTCACCAAGCTGTTTCATAGCAGCTCTTTTCTTTTCAGCTTCGTCTCGCTCAACTTTACGTTTTGACTCTTGCAATGAAACCACTTTATTTTCGCGCGCTTCTTTAAACTCGTCTAGTGTTTTAACCAATGTTTTCAATTCTTCATCTGATTTCAGACGCTGGTTGTATTTGCCTTTCAGCTGATCTACCACTTTCGCATTGATGTTGTTGGTTGGCTCGTAACGGGAGGATGCAATTTGATCCCAAGGCAATGCGCTTGGCTGAGAACCTTCACCATATTCATTTACCTTGAATGCAGTTGGCAGTTCCAAATCAGGCATTACACCTTTCAATTGCGTGCTGCTTCCGTTGATTCTATAAAACTTGGCAACAGTCAGTTTTACCTGACCAAGCTGATCTGTTTCCTTGGGCACCCACTGGTTCAGGTCGATCAATGTTTGAACAGTTCCTTTACCATATGTCTGCTCGCCAACGATGATTCCGCGTTTGTAATCCTGAATTGCTGCCGCGAAAATTTCCGATGCAGAAGCGCTAAAACGGTTGACCATCACAGCCATCGGACCGTCGTAAGCAATGGTCGGATCATTGTCTGACTGCACTTCCACTTCGCCCTGGCCTTCTTTCACCTGTACAACGGGTCCTCTGTTGATAAACAAACCTGTCAAAGAAACGGCCTCCGTTAAAGATCCGCCACCATTATTTCTCAGGTCAATTACAATTCCATCAACATTAGAAGCCTGCAATTCTGTGATCAGTTTCTGAACGTCGCGTGTTGTGCTTGAAAACTCTTTTTCTTTATGTTGCGCACCTTCAAAATCACGATAGAACAAGGGAATGTCGATCACACCAATTTTGTATTCCTTATTGGCATTGTTAACTGAAACAATCTCGCTCTTAGCACGTTGCTCTTCCAATTTGATCTTTTCACGCACCATTCGATATTCTTTTGGAGGCGTGCCTGGAAGCGCATCAGCAGAAATAATTTGCAAACGCACAACCGTTGATTTTGGCCCTTTGATCAGCTTTACTGCATCATCCACAAACCAGCCGACGATGTCTACCATTTTGCCTTCGTCACCTTGTGCAACTGCAATAATTTTATCTTCTTTTTTTAGCTGCTTTCCTTTAAATGCAGGTCCGCCCGGAATAACTTCTACAATTTTGATATAATTGTCTTCTTCACGAAGCAATGCACCGATTCCTTCCAACGACTGACTCATTTCTTGTTTGAAACGATCCGCCGAAGTTGGTGCCATGTAACTCGTATGCGGGTCCATTGACTCAGCATATGCGTTCATAAACATCTGGAAAACCTGTTCTGTACGAATACGGCCCAATGCACGATCTCTATTTTTGTAACGCTCGCGCAGCATGGTAACAACCGCCGTGTCAGCTTTTCCCGATAATTTCAGGTCAAGTGCTTCGCTTTTCAGATATTTTCTCCAAGTGTCGTTCAATTCGTCTGTGCTTTTCGCCCAGGTTGCTTTTTCACGATCTGTGTTCATGGATTCATCAGATGTGAATTCAAACGGTTTTGGCGCTTTCAGCAAGGTTTGAATGTAGTCGCTCCTTTCCTTATAGCGTTTTCTAAACACATTGTACATCTCAAAAGGAACATCAAGTTCTCTCTTTTGAAGATAGTCGTCAAAGGATTTTTTATATTGATCAAAATCGGCAAGATCGCTGGCCAGGTAATAAAGTTTACCGTGATCAATCCCGTCAATGTACTTATCAAAAATCGCTTCAGACAACGAATCGCTTAGCCTGGTCTTCCGGTAATGATAACTGGAAAGAATCCGGGTCGTTAGCTCCTCGGCCTTAAACTGTGCAGGAATGGGCTTTATATCGTCCTCCATTGACACCTCTGCAGCTGGTATATTTGCTGCCTTCTCCTGAACAGGCCCTTGCTGCCAGCCCAGCAACACTACTGGAATAAGCGTGATTAAGTACTTTTTCATTGTTGAATGTTTGCTATTTCACTATTTCTAATAATTCAACCTCAAAAACCAAAGCTGAATAAGCCGGAATTTGAGGGCCTGCTGCGCGTTCACCATATGCAAGCTGGTAAGGAATGAATAACTTCCATTTCGAACCAACGGGCATTAGCTGTAACGCCTCTGTCCACCCTTTGATCACACCATTAACCGGAAACTCAACCGGCTCGCCTCTATCGACCGAACTGTCAAAAACTGTTCCATTGGTTAACGTGCCATGATAGTGTGTTTTAACTTTGTCGGTTGCAGCAGGTTTTGGCCCGTCGCCCGTCTTAATGATCTGATATTGAAGGCCGCTTTCTGTTGTAACGATGCCTTCTTTTTTCTTATTTTCTTCTAAGAATTTCTCTCCTTCGATTTTAAACACGGCTCCTTTTTCTTCTGTTATTTTTTGAAAATATTCCCCAATAAACTTGTTAGCGTCTTCTGGCGAAAATGCCGTCTTGCCACCTTTCAATGAAGCATTGATTGTTTTCGTCAAAACTTCCGTATTAATATCCGTAATTCCTTGTGAACTTAATGAATTTGAGAAGCTTACACCAATTGCTGCTGACAAAGAATCCATCTGATTTTTGAGTACGGCGGAGGTTGCTGCTGCTTTTACTGGTGTGCCCGGCGCTTTCTTTACTGCTGTTGCCGGTTTTGTTGTTTTCTTGATAGTCTGTGCTGTGCTTTCTGCTGTTACCAAAAATGCTAATACGAAGGCTGCTAAAATGGTTTTTTCTAATTTGTACATTACGCTCTAAGGATGGTCAATTAATGTAAGAATGGAATTGTAAGTGTTGTTAACGAACTCAATTACAACAAAAACACAAATAGTACCTAAAAAAGTTTTAAAAATGTCAATTATGAATGATAAACGGCAAAATCTATTTCGAGGGCTGGGCAGCATCAAAAACCTTGGAAAAATCTAATTTTTAGGCACAGGTTTTAACCGAAACATTCTTTTTATACCGAAATAAAGCCCTACCTTTGCGGCAGTTTTCAAAAACTTACTACTATACTTTCAATAAGTCAATTATACTATGGTATCTGTTAGACCGGATGAAGTTTCGGCCATCCTGCGCGAACAACTTGCAGGAGCTAAATCAGAAGCAGAACTCGAAGAAGTAGGAACAGTCCTTCAGGTTGGCGACGGTGTTGCCCGCATTTATGGCCTATCCCAGGTGCAGGCAGGTGAGCTGCTTGTTTTCGAGAATGGCCTTAAAGCCCTCGCCCTTAACCTCGAGGAAGACAACGTCGGAGCCGTGTTGCTGGGTGATTTTAGCGACATCAAGGAAGGAGCCACCGTGAAGCGGACCAAAGAAATCGCTTCTGTACGCGTTGGAGACGGAATTATAGGCCGCGTTGTGAATACACTCGCTGAACCCATCGACGGAAATGGTCCTTTGACAGGCGAACTTTACGAAATGCCACTTGAGCGCAAAGCTCCCGGCGTTATTTTCCGTCAGCCTGTAACGGAGCCTCTTCAGACCGGTATCAAGGCAATCGACGCAATGATCCCCATCGGCCGTGGCCAGCGGGAATTGATCATCGGTGACCGCCAGACTGGTAAGACGGCTGTCGCAATTGATACAATCATCAATCAAAAAGAATATTTTGACAAGGGCGAACCTGTTTTCTGTATTTACGTAGCCTGCGGACAAAAAGCCTCAACCATTAAAGGAATTGAAGCAACACTTCGCCGTTACGGAGCCATGGATTACACGGTAATCGTTGCTGCCGGTGCATCAGATCCTTCACCAATGCAATTTTACGCACCATTTACAGGTGCAGCGATTGGTGAGTTCTTCAGAGATACAGGCCGTCCAGCATTGGTTATCTATGATGACCTTTCCAAGCAAGCGGTTTCTTATCGTGAAGTTTCTTTGCTGCTGCGTCGCCCTCCGGGACGTGAAGCTTATCCTGGTGACGTATTTTATCTGCATAGCCGCCTTTTGGAGCGTGCTGCCAAGATCATCGCTGATGATACGATCGCAAGAAACATGAACGACCTTCCTCCTTCATTGAAAGGAATCGTTAAAGGCGGTGGTTCATTAACTGCTCTTCCAATTATCGAAACACAAGCGGGTGACGTTTCAGCATATATTCCGACAAACGTAATTTCGATTACCGACGGTCAGATATTCCTTGAGTCGAACTTGTTTAACTCTGGTATTCGTCCTGCCATCAACGTGGGTATTTCGGTGTCACGTGTGGGTGGTAATGCACAGATCAAGTCGATGAAGAAGGTTTCTGGAACATTGAAACTGGATCAGGCGCAGTTCCGTGAATTGGAAGCGTTTGCTAAATTCGGTTCTGATCTTGATGCGGCTACTAAACTTGCCATTGACAGAGGTCGCCGTAATCAGGAAGTTCTGAAACAACCTCAATACTCACCAGTTCCGGTTGAACAGCAGGTTGCAACAGTTTATGCTTCTACAAAAGGTCTGCTTGACTTGGTTGACGTGAACCGCGTGAAGGAATTTGAAAAAGATTTCCTTACTGTTTTGACTGCTCAGCATAAAGACACTTTACAGGCTCTCCGTGCAGGTAAATTGGACAACAGCGTAACCGATGTAGTTGACAAAGTTGCGCGTGAAGTTGCTGTAAAATATCGTTAATCAATTATGGCGAGCTTAAAAGAAGTCCGTAACCGGATCGTATCCGTAAATTCCACGCAGCAGATCACCAAAGCCATGAAAATGGTTGCAGCTGCAAAGTTGCGCAGGGCTCAGGATAACATCATGCAAATGAGACCTTACGCTCAGAAGCTCGGTGATATGCTTACAACAGTGTCTTCGGGCGCAGAAACTGCAGTGGATAGTCCTTTGAAAACGGCTCGTCCGGTTGAAAAGGTGCTTATCATAGTTGTTACTTCTGACCGCGGATTGTGTGGTGCTTTCAACACGAATATCGTGAAAGCAACATTGCTTTTAATTGAATCAAAATATGCGGCGCAGGCTGCGAAAGGAAACGTTGAAATTTTCGCCATTGGTAAAAAAGGCGCTGAATCGCTTGCAAAAAGAGGTTTTGTAGTGAACAAAACTTACATGGACCTTTTTGGCAGATTGAATTTCGTTGCTGTTAAACAGGCTGCGGAAGAAATCATGAAGGCGTTTTCAGATGGCCAGTATGATGCGGTTGATTTGGTTTACAACGAATTTAAAAACGTTGCAACGCAAATTATTCATACGGATCGTTACTTGCCGATTGCGACGGAAGATAAAGCAACAAGAACAAAGACGACGGAGGTTAATTACATTTTCGAACCGACTGAGGAAGAGATTCTTGCTGAATTGATCCCCAAATCATTGAAAATACAACTTTACCGTGCTGTTTTAGAATCGAATGCTTCGGAACAAGGTGCTCGTATGACGGCGATGGATAAGGCGACTGAGAATGCTCAGGAGCTCTTGAAAGAACTGAAACTGGTTTACAACCGTACGCGTCAGGCTGCGATTACAACTGAAATCCTTGAAATCGTTGGCGGAGCAGAAGCTTTGAAGAACTAAGAGAACAAAGTAAAAGTTATATCGAAACGGGTGGCTGGTAATTCTTCCACTCGTTTTTTTTGTGCCATTATTATCCCAATTTACAATAACGCTTCCGTTTCGAAGTTCAAACTAAAACGAACAACCATATCATGCTAAGATCCATCCTTTCAAAATCGCTGATAATCATTTGCTTTGTCTCCTCTATAAACATTGCTTCTGCGCAAAACCTGGACGAGATTATTGATAAGCACGTCAAGGCAATGGGCGGGGCAGACAAGCTTTCTAAACTGCAAAGTTTGAAAATCACAGCAGAAATGGACGTTATGAACATGAAAGTGCCGATTAGCACGACAATTGTCCAAAACAAAGGATTTCGCAGTGAAACAACCGTGCAGGGAATGACCGTTGTGCAGGCGATCAACGGCAATACAGGCTGGACCATTAACCCCATGACCGGCCAGACAACCGCAACCGCATTGCCTGAAGAGGCCGTGAAAGCGATGGCGACCGAAACCGATCTGACTGGCTTATACAATTACAAACAAAAAGGTTACACATTAACCCTGGACGGCGAAGAGGATTTGGCTGGCGCAAAAGTTTATAAAGTCACAATGGCTTTGCCAAACGGCACCAAGCGGACCAATTACATTTCCAAAGACACTTTTTATATTCTGAAAATGGTCGTGCGAACGACTATGAACGGCCAGGAAGTGAGTTCTGAAAATACACAATCTGATTTTCGTCAGGTCGATGGCATCACTTATCCTTACACATCCGAAGTTACCACATCCGCAATGCCGGGAACGGCAATGGTCTTAAAGATCAGCACATTGGAAGTCAATCCGAAAATTGACGAGGCAATCTTCGCAATGCCGAAATAACATCGCTTTTAATGCAGACTTTTGAAATCCTGATGAAATTAAATTCTCAGGATTTTTTTACGGCAACGAAACTATTTTCTAAATTTACATGTATATACATTAAATGTTGAAACATTAAATACAGAAAGATATGGCAACTGCAACAACCTGGGTTATTGACCCAACACATTCCGAAGTTCAATTCAAAGTGAAACACCTTGTGATTTCCACTGTAACGGGAGCATTCAAAACATTCGAAGGATCAGTAGTAACTGAAACAGAGGATTTTGAAGGAGCAACTATTGACTTTTCAGCTGACGTTGATAGCATTGACACCAACCAGGCGCAGCGCGACGAGCATTTGAAGTCAGGCGATTTCTTTGACTCAGCAAAACACCCAAAGTTGACGATCAAAGGAACGTTGGTTAAAAAAGGAGACGACAGTTACTCTTTGAAAGGTGACCTGACAGTCAAAAACGTTACAAAACCAATCGACTTTGCGGTGGAATATGGCGGTAACATGACTGACTTTTACGGCAACAATAAATCAGGATTTGAAATTTCTGGAAAAATCAACCGTAAAGAATTCGGCTTGGAGTGGAGTGCAGTAACCGAAGCGGGCGGTGTCGTTGTAGGAGACGAAGTGAAGCTTATCGCGAATATTCAGGTCGTGAAGCAATAACATATATATAGTAAACCTATTCTCAGAACGGGCGTGGATATTTTATATCCGCGCTTTTTTTGTGCCCAGCCAGTTTCTGAATAAATAAATCCTTATCAGGGAGAAAATTCATTGTGTCGTCATTAAGTTATTACTTTTGGCTAAAAAAGAATTTTACCTTGATAATTGAAACACGCGCTTATGCCCGGGCCGGGTTATTAGGCAACCCTTCCGACGGTTTTTACGGCAAGACGATCTCCATTTCTGTAAGAAATTTTGGCGCTTCTATTTCACTTTACGAATCCCCGGAGCTGCACATTGAGTCTGAACCGCAGGATGAGAGCACCTTCCGCAGCATTTTCCACTTGCGCGACACTGTCAGCATGCTCGGCTATAATGGCGGCATCCCACTGATCAAAGCAGGCATTAAGAAATTCGGTGATTTCTGCGAGGACAACGGAATCAGGCTCCCCAACCGCAATTTTACAGTGCGTTACCGATCTTCGATTCCCAGACAAGTCGGAATGTCGGGTTCCAGCGCGATCGTCGTTGCGTTGTTCAGGGCGCTGATGCAGTTTTACAAAGTAGAAATCCCACTTCAAATTCTTCCGCAGCTTGTAATGGTTACCGAAACTGAGGAGCTTGGCATTACAGCCGGTTTGCAGGATCGTGTGATTCAATGTTACGAAGGCTGCGTTTACATGGATTTTGACAAAACGTTAATTGACAATCAGGGATTTGGCAATTATGAGCGCATTAATCCCGCGCTTTTGCCAAAATTGTATGTTGCCTATAACACGAACCTCAGCAAAGTTTCCGGGAAAGTCCATAGCGATGTAAGAACGCGTTTTGACCGCGGCGAACAGGACGTCATTGAAGTGCTGGGCCAGATTGCTCAAAAAGCAGCGGATGGCAAAAGCGCATTACTAGAAGGCCGGGCGCATGATCTGCACCAGTTGATGAACGAGAATTTTGACCTGCGCTGCAAGATTTACAATGTGCCCGAATCCAATAAAAGGCTTATCAATGCGGCCAGAACATGCGGCGCTTCGGCCAAATTCGCAGGTTCCGGCGGCACGATCATCGGAATTTACCACGATGATGACATGCTCAATCAATTGTTTGTTCAACTCAAAAAACACAATGCCCGCGTGATTAAGCCATTTGTCGTTTAGCGGCGCAATGTTTGAAAGCTGAATAGGACGTTCATTACATTCAAAATTATTAAACACAAAATATAATCCGGAAGCCCAGTGCTGACGGCCAAAACCCAACTTATGATTCGTAAAGCTGTAATTCCTGCCGCCGGACTTGGAACGCGCTTCCTGCCCGCAACCAAATCAATGCCGAAAGAAATGCTTCCAATTATCGACATTCCTACAATCCAATATGTGGTTCAGGAGGCTGTGGATTCGGGAATTGAGGACATTCTGATCATTTCCGGGAAAGGGAAACGCGCGATTGAAGACCATTTTGACCGCAATGTGGAACTGGAAAGCCGGCTGGAAGAGAAAGAAGATTTAATGTGGTTCAATGAAATGCGTCGTCTGGCTGATATGGCTAATGTGCATTTTGTAAGGCAAAAGGAAGCGAACGGATTAGGCGACGCCATCTATTATGCGCGTCATCATGTTGGCAATGAGCCATTTGCAGTGCTTTTGGGAGACACCATTATGGACTCGGTGATCCCGGTTACACAGCAGTTGATGGACACATATGAACAATATGGCGGATCGGTTATCGCCGTTGAAGAAGTGCCTGCCAATAAAGTCAATCGTTATGGAATTGTAGGCGGAACGTCGCTAAGTGACACGATTATGGAATTGAGCACATTGGTTGAAAAGCCAGCGCTTGATCTCGCTCCTTCCAATCTCGCCATTGCCGGACGTTACATTTTAACACCAGAAATTTTTAACACCATTGAGCAAACGCCGAAAGGAAAAAACAACGAAATCCAGCTCACGGACTCCATGTTGCTTCTTTTGAAACGCGAAAACATTTACGCTCACCGCATCGAAGGCAAGCGCCACGACATCGGTGATAAGTTGGATTACTTGAAAACAACGGTTGAGTTTGCATTAAAACGAAAAGAATTCGCCGAGCCGTTCAGAAAGTTTTTAATTGATATTCTGAACAAATAGAACGTCAGCTATGTCAGCCCGATGCGCTGCGGCTGACATAGCTGAAAGCTAAGTTATTTCACGTCATAATCAATCCGGATCGTTCTCTTTCCTTTGGCGTCCATTGCGCCGATGGAAATATCCCTGATATTTTTACTTTTCGTCCGGATCTCCTTCTCCGCCCGCTCCGCATTCTTCTCCTTTCTGCCGTTCAAAAAATAGAGAACGCTGTCTTGCGGATAACCAAAAACGTCAAATCCGTGCTCTGTCACAATGGAACGTTTGATGAGATGAAACTCACTGGTTGCCGGAACGGAATGCGGCGCGCCTGATCGCACATTTTGCGGCGCGACGAAATCATAAGTCTCCGATTTATTTCCCCTGATTTGCTCATATGTTGGAAATGAATCTTTCTTCTTGGCCTGCGCCAATGCGTCACCATAGCTAGCCAGCAAACATGTGATGGTTATCAAAAAGAACGTGTTCATTTTTTATGGGAATGACTTAAATAAACGAAAAAACGAATCAATCGTCAAAAACGAGGATTTTAACTTGACTAATGGTGCTGCGTTGCTTTTTGAGGATTGTGAATTCAAAGTCCTCCGTTTTTAGCTTTTCACCCACAGCCGGGATTCGGCCAAATCTGTAAATCAAATAGCCCGCCAATGTCTCATAATCGCTTTCTTTTGAAATATCATGCGGTAATCTGTCATTGATATCCGAAATGGAGGCAGAGCCCAGGACTGTGTAAGTGTTATCACTTTCGTTTTTGACGATGGGAAGCTCATTGTCGTATTCATCCTGAATTTCACCAACCAATTCCTCCAAAATATCCTCCATCGTAACAATCCCATCCACGCCGCCATATTCATCAATAATAACGGCCATTTGTTGTCTGCTAACCTGGAAGTCACGAAGCAATGCGCCAATTGGCTTGGAAGCATGCACCGTAGAAATGGGCCTGATGAGTTCTTTTAGGACAATTTCCTTGCCCTGACGCATTTTCAAAAGCAAATCCTTCAAATGCAAAACGCCGACAATTTGGTCCAATGTATCTTCATAAGCCGGAATTCGCGAGTAACCTTCTTCAATGATTTTTTCAAGTTTCGCCTCATCAAAATCATTAATATCAACGCCGACAACTTGCGGGCGCGGGATCATGATTTGTTTGGCAATCCGTTCTGAAAAGTTGAATGCATTTTTGATCAGATCATAATCCGCCGCCTCTATCATCCCGCTTTCCTTCTGCTGCTGAACCAGATAACGCAACTCATCACTGCTATGCACCTCGCTCCCATGCGAAGGCGTGATGCCGACGCCTTTGAGGATAAAACTCGCAATGCCATTCAGAATCCAGACAATGGGACGAAAAACAAGGAAAAAGGCGTGCAGCGGATAAGACAGAAATAACGTTGTCGCTTCCGGACGCTGTATGGCAATTGATTTCGGGGCCAATTCTCCGAAAACAATGTGCAGGACGGTAATGATGGCAAATGCAGCCGGCAAAGCAATCTGATGCGCCAGCTCTGGATCAAGGGAAATGCCAACAAGCTCCATGCCGCCGATCAAAACTTTTGACACGACGGGCTCCCCTATCCAGCCCAATCCAAGACTGGCGAGCGTGATTCCAAACTGCGTTGCGGCAAGATATCCATCCAGATCAGCGACAATTTTTTTGGAAAGAATGGCCATTTTGTTGCCTTCCTGCACCTTTTGTTCCAATTGTGAAGCCCGAATTTTAACAATGGCAAATTCCGCTGCGACAAAAAAACCGTTCAACAAGACAAGCACTAATGTGATGATAATCTGGATAGCCATTCCTAGTGAGGATGTGTTTTGGGATAAAAAAGATGATTAGATGCATTTTATGAAAAAAGCATTCCACGCGATAAGACAGACGCATTGTCATGCGTTTTCCCACCGGGCCTGTAATTTTTGTAACTTACAGCTTATACGCAGACGGAAATGTTTTTAATACAATTTCAGGCTGACATTTGACAGTATAAAACGGCATTTGCCCGCTCTTTAAATTCTCTTATTCCGATCAAAAACTAAGATTAAAAACTAAATCCTGATTAAGGACCTGCTTCAATGATTCCCAAAAAACTTTTACGAAAACCACTATTTATTCTTGGGGCCACCGCGATTGTGGTTGTGTCCTGTATGAAAATGTCGCCTAAGACCGCGAAAACGGGTTCAACTTCCAAAACCAACAGCACTGCTGTCGTCATTAAGGAGGATGCTACAACTGGCAAAGCACACGCCAAAGAAATCCGTGAGAAAACAGTTGTTAAGCTGGCTGACGGGCTTAAACTGGATCTTTGGGCGTCCGATTCACTTGCTCCGGACCCGGTTGCCATCGCCGTTGACGACATGGGAAGAATTTATCTGAACCGGACGAATCGCCAGAAAAACTCAGAGTTTGACATCAGAGGTTACCGCCACTGGATGACCGCTTCCATTGGCTTGCAAACCGTTGAAGACCGTCGCGCGTTTTTGCGGAGCACATTCGCTCCCAGCAAAAGCAAGGAAAACAGCTTTTTGAAAGACCTTAATAAAGACGGAAGTCACGATTGGAAAGACTTAGCTGTTGAAAAAGACGAAGTCTGGCGCATTGAAGACACCGACAATGACGGCGTAGCTGACGTTTCCATGCGCATTCTGGACGACTTTTTTGAAGAAGTTTCGGACGTCGCAGGCGGATTACTTATTCGTGCACATGACGCGTTCGTAGCCATTGCGCCGGATTTGTGGAGATTGAGAGACACGAATGGCGACGGAGTTTTGGACCAAAAAACATCAATCAGTCACGGTTATGGGGTTCACATTGGTTTCGGCGGTCACGGCATGTCTAATCCGATTGAAGGTCCGGATGGAAAAATTTATTGGAACATTGGTGACATTGGGGCAAACATTACAACGGCCGAAGGCGTAAAACACGAGCATCCCAATTCCGGCATCATTGCGCGTTCAAATCCGGACGGCAGTGAGTTTGAGGTTTTTGCACATGGATTAAGAAACACGCACGAGTTTGTTTTTGACGAATACGGAAACCTGATCAGCTCGGATAATGATGGTGACCATCCGGGCGAAAGCGAAAGGTTGGTTCACGTTGTAGAAGGCTCCGATGCGGGCTGGCGCTCCAACTGGCAGTATGGAAAATATACGGACCCGAAAAACAATTCCTACAAAGTCTGGATGGATGAAAAGCTTTACAAACCGCGCTGGGAAGGTCAGGCTGCATACATTATTCCGCCAATTCAGAATTTTCATAACGGCCCGACCGGAATGCAATACAACCCGGGAACGGCTTTGGGATCTGCTTGGAAAAATAAATTTTTCCTTGTGGAATTCGTAGGAAACCCTGCCCGCTCGCCGATCTGGTCATTTGGATTGAAACCAAAAGGCGCTTCATTCGTATTGGACGGAGAAAAAAATATCCTGAACGGAATCCTGCCAACCGGCATTCGTTTCGGTCCGGATGGCGCATTGTATGTGGCTGACTGGATTAATGGTTGGGATACAAAAAATTATGGAAGAGTCTGGAAACTGGATGTTACTGACGAAAAGAATGACCTCAAAGAGCTGAGAGCGATCACAAAACGCCTCATGCAGCTTGATTACGAAAAGCAAACCGATGACATGCTGTATTCGTTGCTGGACAATCAGGATATGCGCATTCGTCAGAAAGCGCAGTTTGAATTGGCGGCACGCGGCGCAACGGGTGCAACGGTGCTAAGCAAAGCCATTGCACAAACGGGCAATCAATTGCAAAGAATTCACGGGATTTGGGGAATGGGTCAATTGGCACGTCAGGACAAGTCATATGCGAATGTGTTGATGACTTTGTTGAAAGATTCAGACGAAGAAATTGCTGTGCAAGCAGCAAAAGTGCTCGGTGATGCGAAAATCGCAGAAGCTGGTCCAATGCTGATTCCAATGCTTTCTTCTAAAAATCCACGCATGCAGTTCTTCGGAGCGCAAGCTTTGGGGCGCATTGCTGACAAGCAAGCTGTCACGCCGCTTTTGGCAATGATTAAAACTAATAATGACGAAGATGTTTATCTGAGACACGCAGCAGTGCTTGCATTGTCGCGCATTGGCGAAGTTGAGCCTATCGTTGCATTGTCATCCAGTCCAGAAAAGTCGCTTCGCATTGCAGCCGTGCTTGTTTTGAGAAGAATGCGTAATGAGAAGATCAGTTTGTTTTTGCAGGATAAAGATGAATATATCGTTACCGAAGCAGCGAGAGGCATTAACGACGATTTGTCGATAACTGCCGCGCTTCCAGCCTTAGCCGATCTTTTGAAGGACAAAAAATTCAAGTCGGAGCCATTGTTAAGACGTTCAATCAATGCTGCTTTGCGGGTCGGAACCAATGATCAATTGGATAATTTGGTCGCCTTCGCACAACGGAAAGATGTTGAGAAAAGCGTTCGGACAGAAGCATTGGCGGCATTAGGCACATGGGCCAGCCCATCTGTCATGGACCGTGTCGACGGACGTTACCGTGGCGTGATCCAACGTGATCCTGCGCTTGTGAAGTCAAAAGTGCAGCCTGTGATCAGTGGCTTATTGAATGACGACGATTCGGAAACGCTCATCGCAGCAGCGCAAATGCTAACTAATCTGGGTCTATCGGAAAACAATGCAGCAATGGCAAAGATTCTGGCCAGCCATAAAGATCCGAAAGTAAGAACCGCAATGCTCGTTGCATTGAATGAGTTGAAATACGCCGATATGGAAACGGCCATGAAGCTTGGGATGACTGATTCTGACGCCGACGTTCGCACGGCAGCGCTGGGCATGGCAGGAAGCGTTGATATGTCAAAAGAAGCATTGGCGGATATTTCCAAAAGCATTTTCGACAAAGGAAGCGTGCGTGAGCAACAGCAAATGCTGCGTGTGCTGGGCACGATTCCGGTTGCTAAGACAGAAGGCATTTTTGAAGATTTGATTGGTAAAATGTCTGACAAGAAACTGCCTGCAAGTCTTGCATTGGATCTTTCAGAAGCCATTGATTCTACGAAATCCAGCACATTGATTGCCAAGCTCGCTCCATTGCGCACAAAAGGAACAACCGTTGCTGATTATCAGGACGCACTTTTCGGTGGAAATGCGCAATTGGGCCGCAGATATTTTATGACCAATTCGGCTGCTGAATGCGTGCGCTGCCATTCGATTGGCGGACAGGGCGGCGAAGTTGGTCCTAACCTTTCCAACATTGGCAATGTGCTGTCAAGGGAGCAAATATTGCAGGCACTTGTTGAGCCAAGCGCTCGGCTTTCGCCAGGTTTTGGAATGGTCATGCTTACATTGAAAGACGGAACTTCCACAGCAGGCATTCTCGCTCAGGAAAGCGATCACGAACTGGTCCTTAAAACTTCCGAAGCAGAGCCACTCAAAATCGCAACGGCCCGCATTGCCAAACGCGAAAACGTCCCATCCAGCATGCCCCCAATGGGAACCATCATGTCAAAACGAGAAATCCGAGACGTGGTTGAGTTTTTGTCGGGATTAAAAAGCGGCAAATAGTCATAAACAAGGAAGTCCGGATCAATGAGATCCGGACTTTCTTGTTTATGGGCAATTGGCATAAGCGTCCAGGCTCCTGGAATATTGATTATATTTGGCAAAAGCTATTACTATGACAACTTATCTTACTGACCGGATAGCGATTAATCCCGATATTTGCAATGGGCGGCCGGTGATCCGTGGGATGAGAATTACTGTGCAAACTGTTCTTGAATTTTTGTTTGCAGGAACAAGTCGTGAGGAGTTATTACAACAGTATCCAAATCTTGAAAACGAAGACATTGATGCCTGCTATCAATTTGCCATCTCTTTGATGAATAGGAATTATTTCATCAAAGAGGTAAAGCATGTCGCCTGAGTATTTGATTGACGTGAATCTTCCCTATTATTTCTCCCTTTGGAAAAACAGAAATACATCCACCAACTGGACATAGAGCGAGAAGCAGTTGATTCTGATATCTGGAATGCTGCAAAGGCACAAAATATGACCATCATTTCAAAAGATGCTGACTTTTCTAACCGCATCTTGATATCATCTCCTCCTCCACGCGTTATCCATTTCAGAACTGGCAACATGTCGATGAAAAACTTTTATATTTTGGTTTCGCAGATATGGGAAGAAGTGATATTGCTTAGTGCCGAATATAAACTTGTTGTCATATTCAATGATAAGATCGAGGCTTTCAATTGATAGTTCAGGTCCCGAAACGAAACTTCATCATCAATAAATTAATGGAATTAGATAAGAAAGAGGCGGCGGCTGTTGAGAAAGCGATACAGTTTTGGAAGGATAGTGGCAAGGTTTCGGGTGAGTTGGCTGAGGAGTTGCAGGGCAGTTACCAGTTGCGCAATGCGAATGTGGATGCCATTGCCATTTATGCTTTAATCTCGGCTATATCCTGCGGATTACTTGCTTTTGGTGCATTGGTGCTGGACGAAAAGTGGCTGGAATTGCTTCGCAAGAAATGGGGCTTTTCGGAAACCATATTCGGGATCGGATTTACATTGTTGGCTGCATTGTTTGTTTTTCTTGCCAAAAGAAGACAAGTAAAATATCCCGCTTCAAAGGCGAGCAACGAAACTTACAACATTACGATTATCCTCACAATTGGCGTTGCGATAACATATTGGACGCGCAGCTTTACGAATTTCGAGGGCAATTATGCGATTCCACTGCTGATTGCAACCATAGTTTACGGAGCCGCTGCGATCTTCTTGCGCTCAACGTTGCTGTGGACGGTGATGATCATTTCCCTTGCTGGCTGGTGGGGCGCTCAGACGCACTTTTGGTCTGGCGGGAATTACCGGTTCTTAGGTATGAATTATCCTTTGCGCATGACGGTTTTCGGACTTGCTATCTGGCTGTTTTCCATTGCCTTGCAGCGCATGAAATTGCTGCCATTCTTCCAGGAAACGACTTATTCCATTGGCCTTTTCCTATTCTTGCTCGCGGCCTGGACACTTTCTATTTTCGGCAATTATGATGATCTGAGCGGCTGGACAGCCATTAAGCAGAGTTATTTCTGGTATTGGGCTCTGTGCTTTACCATTGTTTTGACCTTGCTGCTTATTTATGCATTTAAAAATAAACTTGATACGCTGCGCGACTTGGGCCTCGTCTTTTTCCTGCTCAACATTTACACGCGCTATTTTGAATATTTTTGGGACAGGACGAATAAAGGAATCTTCTTTGCAGTCCTCGCGCTCTCTTTTTGGTTTGTTGGAAAAAAGGCGGAGCAATTGCGAAACAAGAATAATAATTTGTCAAAAGTCAATTCATGAGTAAAATGAGACCGATTAGAGCGGATGAAAAAACGCTGATTCATTTTCTGTTGCAACAATTGCATTTGAATCCTGATGATTATCCCATCAGCGAGTTGGTTGATGAATATGAAGGCGGAAAAATGGGCAGTATCAGCCTGGGCGGTGATGTGAATGGTTATGATGGAGATTTGATCCAAGCCGAATATGTGGACAGCGATGGCACGCCGGTCGTCATCACATTGACCAAAGACAATCAGAATCACCTTCTTGACCTGGATTTTTGGAAAGTAGATTTCTCAAAATTGATCGATTATCCGCGCCCTGATCAATTGATTTTTGGCAAAACAGCAGAAGCGTAACCCATTTACGCTTCTTCATAATCCAAATCTTTCCCATAAGTTTCTTCCATTTTCCAAAGCGACAAGAGTGCGAGGGAGAAGCAAATGGCCCCAACGATTGCCCCAGAGGTCAAGACGCCCCAGCCTGGTTTCAAGAATTGGAATAATGGGAGTGTGATCAGCACGGTTGCCCGCACATTATTGGCCACAGAAGTTGTAACTGTCGCGCGGAGGTTTGTCCCGAATTGCTCTGCGGTTGTCGTCAGGAACATGGCAATGTATCCAATGGAAAACCCAAGCCAGACATAGCAGCCATAAAGCACCGCAGGCGACTGAATTCCGCCATAAAGCAGCAGGATCACGCCAGCCAACGTCATTGACATCATCAGCAAAATCGCTTTCCGTCGTGAACGCAGCCATTGGCTTAAAATTCCGCTAAAAAAGTCACCCGTGACAATGCCTATGTATGTGTAAAGCACGCAGGTTGCAGCCTGAACGTCAGCAGTTATGCCCAACGCCTTCGCAAACTCATTCCCGAAAGTCGAGTAAATGCCAATGACCATGTAAGTCGGCAGGCCAATTCCCATGCAACGAATGTAGCGGACAAACCGCAACCAGTTTGTGAAGATCGTCCACCAGGGAACCGCCTTTGTGCCTCTTTTTTCAATGCTTTTATTAAAAATGATCGATTCCAACACGTTGATCCTCAATGCCAACAACACAAGCCCCATGCCGCCGCCGATGAAATATGCCGTGCGCCAATCTGTAAGCTTCACGGCAAAAAACGCAGCAATGGCGCCCGCAAGCCCAACGCTGGCGACAACGGAAGCGCCATAACCGCGTAATTCTTTTGGCAAAATTTCGGCAATCAATGTTATTCCGGCCCCGAGTTCACCGGCCAATCCTAATCCTGCAACGAATCTTAGAAAGGAATACATTTCGACATTGTTTGCAAAGCCGCAAGCAATGTTTGCCAAAGAATAAGTGAGAATGGAGCCGAAAAGAACCGATTTCCTGCCTAGCTTATCTCCTAATATGCCCCACATAAATCCGCCGATCAGCAAGCCAGCCTGCTGCCAATTGTAAATGTTTGCGCCTATGCGAGAGATCTCCTCTTCGGAGAGCCCCAAATCTTTCAAACTTGGCACGCGGACAATGTTAAATAACAGCAAATCATACACATCTACAAAGTAACCGAGCGATGCGACAATGACAGGAAGCGTGAAAACGGCACTTAATTTGGGTTGAGCAGGAGTGAGCGAATGCATGGGTTGGCGAATGCGGTGTTAATCTTCAAACGACTTTTTTCTCAATGATTTAATGTTGGCATTCCGCTGCTTGGTTTGCAGCCGTTCCATTTTGGAAGCGAGCGTCGGGCGCGTTGCCCTTCGGTTTTTTTGGACAAAGAATGCCTTCTTAATAAGGTCATTGAACTTAGTGATAATCTTCTCTTTATTGGCCAGTTGCGAGCGTTCGGTCTGGTGATACAGAATCAATATTTGCTCATTCGTGAGCTTATTGGCCAGTTTCTCAATCAGCGTTTGTTTTTGCTCTTCTGTTAGTGAGGGAGAGTTTTTAATGTCAAATCGCAACTCGACTTTCGTCTCGACTTTATTCACATTCTGCCCTCCTTTTCCACCGCTGCGCGCCGTTTGAAAGACCAGTTCGTTATGGAGGATTTCCGGGTTGATCATAGTATGCTTAAAAAAATTGTTAACGTGTTGTTAATGTTGACGATGGCGGATAGGGCGAAAGTAGTTTACAATTGTCTTAGCATAGGTAAAAGACTCCTAATTTCTTTTGTAAAAACCATATAACCATTTAATTATGAACAAATTATAACTCAAAACTTGCATCCGCATTGATCCATGCATCCTTTGACCTTTCAAACGCATCATGTTTATACCGATAACAACGCAAGGAAGCGTTTAAACCAAAAACAAAATTCTGTGTCCAACTAATGATTTTAAACAAAGAAAACAACTAATCCATATAGCCATGAAAATCATGCGAAAACTTCGGATACTGGGCCTGATCTTGCTAATGCTTGGCGGTGTTTCGACCCTTAACAAGACGCAGGCACAGCCCGGAGTTAACATTTCGTTTCAAACATTTTACGATGAACTTTCCCCTTACGGAAGGTGGGTCCGGACGCCGCAATATGGTTCCGTTTGGATTCCCGACGCGCCGCAAGGTTTCCAGCCCTACTCCACTGCCGGATATTGGGAAGTTACCGAATATGGTAACACCTGGGTTTCGGATTACGACTGGGGCTGGGCTCCATTTCACTATGGCCGCTGGTCCTTCGATGATTACAATGGCTGGTTTTGGATCCCTGATTACGAATGGGGTCCTGCATGGGTGAACTGGCGGTCGGGCGGCGGATATTATGGCTGGGCTCCGCTTGGTCCTGGCGTGAATGTGAATGTGTCTATCAACATTCCTTCATTCTGGTGGGTTTTTGTTCCGCAGCGTTACATTACTAGTCCGCGTTGGTCTTCGTATTGCGCGCCAAGAAACCGGGTTTCACATTATTACGGTAGAACAACCATCATTAATAACTATTATTATAACAACAACCGGACCTATGTTTATGGCCCGAGACGTGATGAGATTGAGCGTGTTACGAGAAGAAGTGTTCCGGTTCGTGAAATTGATGTAAACCGTCGCGGCAGGGTTGTCGTAGCAGGCAATAGTCGTGGTAACGACAGATATGAAAACAGCCGTGACAATAACCGCAACGAAAGAGTTAACGAATCCAACCGCCGGGGCGCAACAATCGACGCCGGATCGAGCCGCAGCGGAAGAGACAATTCAAGTTACGAAGGCAACCGTCGCGAAACTAGCAGCCGCAGCGAGAGAAGCGACAATGCGGATTTTAGAAACAACGATGCGCGTTATGAAAATAACCGTCGCGAAACCAGCAGCCGCAGTGAGCGAAGCGACAATGCTGAATTCAGAAACAATGATTCGCGGAACGGTCGCGTAAATGAAGCGCCTCGGAATGTTCCTGAGCCAAGAAATGACAGCAGATCGAGCCGTGAAGAAATGCCTCGTCAGCCTGAGCGCAGTGCGGAACGAAGTGTACCGGCATATGGCAACGAACGCAGCACCAGGTCCGAGCGCACCAATGAGTCCATGAACCAAAGCCGCAGCAGAGGTTCTTATGAAGCGCCGACACAACAGCGCGAAAGCCGGTCGGACAGAGGATCATATGGCGGAGGCGCTGCTGAATCAAGACGCAGCGAACCCAATGCAAGATCGTCTCAGGGAAGTTCCGACAGGGGCTCATCCAGAGGCGGGAGCTCCGAAAGAAGCAGCAGAGGGCCGAGATAAACGGGAAAATGCATGATAAAACAGCCGACGCGGAAAGTAGTTTTCCCCGTCGGCTGTTTTTATTTATACTGGCCTCGATTAACAACAGCATTGATGGAAATACAATTTGACATTGAGTTTAAGGAGAGTGCGCCCAAATACATGCAAATTATCAAGTCGCTTTTGCAGGCAATCAGCAAAGGCAAGCTGAAACGTGGCGATAAAATTCCTTCTATCAATCAGTTAAGTGAAGAATATCTGCTTTCCCGAGACACTGTTGAAAAGGCTTACAAACACTTGATCAAAGACGGCGTCCTGATTTCGGTGCGGGGCAAGGGTTATTTTATCAATCGCGTCGACATTGAGACTTCCGTTCGCATTCTATTGGTTTTCAATAAGATAAGCAATTATAAAAAACAGATTTACAATGCGTTTGTTGAAAACGTCGGCCGTAATGTCAATGTAGATTTACACATTCATCATTCCAATGCCAATATTTTCAAGAACCTGATCAAGAACAGTT
This sequence comes from Dyadobacter sp. CY326, assembly GCF_021390515.1. Classification (GTDB taxonomy): domain Bacteria; phylum Bacteroidota; class Bacteroidia; order Cytophagales; family Spirosomataceae; genus Dyadobacter. The sequence goes on along the minus strand of NZ_JAJUXI010000004.1, from coordinate 130,213 downwards.
TGGGCGAATACGATTATTACGTGATCATGCCGCATTTTTATGAAAAAGCGGAGGAAGCCATTGAGGCACTTAAAATGATCCCGCCGGAAAAGCTGATTTTATTGGATAAAGACATTGAGCTTAATAGCAAAAAACATTCTTCTGTTTTTCAAAACTTCGAGAAAGACATTGTTTCCGCATTGAATGAGGCGGTTGATTTGCTGAAAGTTTATAAAAAGTTGATCCTGATCTTCCCGACCATCATTCGTTATCCCAAAGAAATCATTAAAGGATTTCGGATTTTCTGCATTCAGCATGAGTTTGAGCATGAAATTATGTATGATTTTCATGAAAACAGCATTGCAGAGCAGGACACGGCTTACGTGGTGATTGAGGAAAATGACCTGGTAAATCTGATCAAAAAGTGCCGCGAACAGCAACTGACCATTGGAAAAGACATTGGGATCATTTCTTACAACGAAACGCCATTGAAAGAAATTTTGCTTGACGGGATCACGACCATTTCAACGGATCATGAGCAAATGGGCAAGACGGCTGCGGAGTTGATTACAGAGAATAGAAGGGCGATTGTCAAAAATCCCTTTACATTGATAAGGAGAAAGTCGCTGTGATTTCTAATTTTCTTTAATTGCCCCGGGCTTAAGCCCGGGGCAATTAAAGAAAATTAGAAATATTATAATCCAGTTGCAACAGTAACTCTTCCTCGTTCATTCATTAGTTCATTCCTGACTTTCAAGTTTCTGAATAAACCGATTGGATCAAGTGAACCGCCGCTCAATCGCATGGATTCGCGAACCAATGGCCTTACATCCGTGCGGAAGGCATTTTGTAAAATTTGCTGCGCCAAAACAACATCATTTTGATTGCGTGCTTCTTCCAGTTTTTTGCGATCAACTAGCAAAGCCTGCGCATAGGAAATTAGAATCGCTTCCACGGATTGCAGCAGATCTTCCAACGGATCTTTTACATTATGACTCGCATCGATCATCCAGGCGTAAGCATCGCTTCCATTTCCTGCACGCTTCATTCCTTCGACGAGTTCTACGAAAATCAGGAAAAGCATGTAGGGACGAATGCTGCCGACAGTCAAATCGTCATCGCCATATTTCGAATCATTGAAATGGAAGCCAGCCAAACGACCCTCCATCATCAATGTGGCCACAATTTGCTCAATGTTTGCGTTAGGCAAATGATGTCCTAAATCGACGAGCACATCCGCTTTTGGACCTAATTTTTGGCAAAACAATAATGAGCTTCCCCAATCCTGGATCACGGTTGAATAAAAATTCGGCTCATATGCCTTGTATTCCACATACACTTTCCAATCTTCCGGCAGCGCTGCATAAATTTCCTGCAATGATTCCAATGTGTTTTGAAATGCCCGCACGAAACTGGATTGCCCTGGAAAACAAGATCCATCTGAGAGCCAGATTGATAGCGCCTTCGAGCCGAGATCTTTGCCATATTTAATCACCTCAATGTTGTGTGCAACAGCCTGCTTGCGAACCGCTGCATCCACGTGAGATAATGAGCCGAATTTATAGGAAAGCTCCTGATCTTTCTGGTCCTGAAATGTGTTGGAATTGACCGCATCAAATGTCAGATCAAAGGAAGAAGCCAGGCTGATTATGGACTCAGCTTGCTGCGGAATGTCCCAGGGAATGTGCAGTGATATCGAGCCGCTTGACCGGTTGAGCGCATGCAGCAGACCCACATCTTCGACCTTTTCTTCCAAAGAACGCGGCTCGCCTCCGCCCGAAAATCTGCCGAAACGTGTTCCCCCTGTGCCCAAAGCCCAGCTCGGAATCGCCACCTGGAAAGCTGTCAATGCATTGATGACTTCACTGGCATTAATTCCTTGCTCGCCCAGTTGTTCTGTTAAGAAGCCAAACTGCTTGCTATGCCGCAACGATATGCTATCATTATGCTGGTCAATCTGATATTGGTCAATTCTCATTTTTGTAGAAATTTAAAAAGACTTCCCAAGTTTTGAAAACTTGGGAAGTCTAAAATCGTTTAATAACCCGATTAAAAAGCCGGGAGAATATTTCGTTATCTAGCTTATCTTAGGAAAGCCGCAGGAACGCCACCATCGACATTGATCACATTTCCAGTGCTTTTGCTCAACAAACCGCTGACGAAAATATAAACTCCGTTTGCAATGTCCTCTGTATGAATTTCTGCATTGAGAACCGTTCTCTTGGCATAATATGCGGGAAGTTCGGCGACGCTGATGCCATAGGCTTTGGCGCGGCCCGCTGCCCAGCCGCTTTCCCAGATTTTGCTTCCGGCAATCACCGCGTCGGGGTTAACAACATTCACGCGGATTTTATCTGGCCCAAGTTCAGCCGCCAAAAGGCGCGACATGTGTTGCTGAGCTGCTTTTGCAGTGCCGTAAGCCACATTATTAGGACCAGAAACGATTCCGTTTTTACTTGCAATGTTGATAATGTCACCGCCCAATCCTTGTTGGCGCATGATCGCAACCGCTTCTTGCGAAACAAGGAATTGACCTTTTACCAAAACATCCTGCAAAATATCCCAGTCCTTGATGGTTGTTTCTGCCAATGGCTTCGAAATCGACAATCCTGCGCAGTTTACCACGATATCAACGCCGCCATATTTTAATTTCGTCGCATGCAATGCCGCTTTGATCTGATCCACATCCAGCACGTTCGCGATGGTCGTAGCAGAAAAATCTTTACCGAATTTTGTATCAAATTCCGCTTTGGTTTCAGCAAGCGCATTTTCATCAATATCTGAAATTACGACGCAAGCGCCTTCTTGCAGTAATTTTAATGCAATGGCTTTACCGATCCCACCGGAGCCGCCGGTTACGATGGCAATCTTACGGGAAACCGATTTTTCTTTCGGCATACGCTGCAATTTAGCCTCTTCAAGCAGCCAATATTCAATATCAAATGCCTCTTGCTCAGGCAATGAAACGTAAGACGAAATCGCTTCCGCTCCCTTCATCACATTAATTGCGTTGGTATAAAACTCTGCTGCAACGCGTGCGGTCTGCTTGTCCTTTGCAAAAGAGAACATTCCAACTCCTGGCAACAATATAATTACGGGATTTGGGTCACGAACGGCCGGGCTGTTATCGTGTTTGCAACGGTCATAATATGCTTGATAGTCAGCGCGGTAAGCTTCAAACTGCGGACGAATGTGATCCAAAATTTCCTGATCTGTTGCGCCAAGCTTTTCAAAGGGGAAATCCAGAACCAATGGACGGATTTTCGTGCGCAGGAAGTGGTCGGGGCAGCTTGTGCCCAATGGGGCCAATTTATCCAGATCATTGCTTGCGATAAATTCCAGAACACGCGCATCATCCGTAAAGTGACCGATCATTGCCTGCTGGTCAGAAGCCAGTCCGCGCAGGTAAGGAGCAAGTTTTCCGGCTATTTCCGAACGGCGTGCTTCGGGCTCGCTTTCCAGGCGTTGTCCACCAAAAACGGGACGCTTTTTGCCATAATTTTCAGCAAGATATTCTGACGCCGTTTCGATCGTATCGAGCGTGTTAATGTAAGATTCATAAGCCGTGTCGCCCCAGGTAAACAAACCATGTCCGCCTAAAACGATTCCACGGATTCCAGGATTTTCAGCCAATGCCTGTTCCAGTTTTAATCCAAGATCAAATCCCGGACGTTGCCAAGGCACCCACGCCAGTTCACCGCTAAACAGTTCTTTTGTAATTGCCTCACCTTCTTTGGACGCCGCAATGGCGATCAATGCATCCGGATGCAAGTGGTCGATGTGTTTAAATGGCAACAGACCGTGTAAAGGCGTATCGATAGAAGGCGCTTTGGATTTCAGATCGTAAATGCAATGGTTGAAAAGCTCTACCATTTCATCTTCAAATTCCAGTCCGCGGTAGATGTTTTTCAAATTATGCAAGCGATCCTGATAAAGTCCAGCCAGGCCGCTTCTTGTCAAAGTGCCAATATCGCCGCCGGAGCCCTTGATCCACATCACCTCAACAGGATTACCAGTCAGGGGATCTTTTTCGATGGTTTTGCAACTTGTGTTACCACCTGCATAATTGGTAAGACGGAGGTCCGCACCCAGCAAATTGGAGCGATATAAAAGTAGCGCCACCTGATCATCTCCCAGTGAAGCTGCTTTACCTTCATCCCACAAATAGCTAACATACCTGTACTGGCTTACATTAGAACTGCTCATATTTTCTTAGTTAATGAATTATCATTTTGAGGTAAAAGGTCTCATTTCCACAAAGGAATCTGATTTATAATTACTACTGTGTAACAGGCACAAGATTAGAAAACTTACCCATCCCCACCGTCCTGCTGTATCCTGCATGTAGAAATAAATTAAGAAATAATGTGAGATTAAGAAGTTAAAACGGGACAATTTGGCTTGAAACGTGTGTTGCCTGTTAAGACCGTTTTCAATGACTTTTACCTTAGTAGTTACTTGTTAATAACGAGCTTTTTTGTCTTTTCTCCGATCTTTAATATGTAAGCCCCTGTCGGCAGCTGCTTTACAGAGATTTGCGCTGCCGGCTTTGTCTTACCACTTAAAACCGCATGTCCATCCAGCCCTAGAATTTGAAAATTTGATTCCATATCCAATCCTGAGATCACAATATAGTCCCTTGCCGGATTAGGATACACTTTAATATCTGGCACATTCCTGGCGATGATGATTTTTGAATACTCAAATTTGCCGTCGTAGTCAAGCTGCTTTAACCTGTAATAGGTGATGTCAAAAGGATTTTGATCTGTGTAATGATAGTTTTTCAGTTCATTGCTATTTCCGTTGCCATCGACGAATGCTATTTTATGGAATGTCCGCGCATCAGCACTTTTCTCGATTTCAAAACCTTTGTTGGCAACTTCCGAGCTGGTCTCCCAAATGAGGCGATTTTCATTTACACCGGATTCGCCGCGAAATGAAATGAGATTAACCGGCAATGCAGATCCAATTGTTGTGCTGGATAGCGTTAAAAGTGGAATATCCAAATTGGTGATTTCAACACGATGAGCACCGGTTTTGGTCGAGTAAAATCTATTGTCTCCGACTATGGTTGCTTCCAACGCGCCATTCACATACCACTTATAAGTGTTTTTCGCCTGAGTTCCACCAGCATTGACATAGTAGTAATCGTTTACTTTATATAATGGGATTTCCAATTGTTTCAAATATCCTCCATAAACAAACCTGTCAATGTGCCCTTCAAGGCCATCGAAATTGAAACTGTTCATTTCAGCATTAATTATTCCTGGTTTTAATGCCGAAAGATCAGGCAGCGGACTGGTAAGGTGATTGCCTTCAAGTGAAATTTCTATCGCATTTACTAAGCCATTAATTTCACTCGGAATGGGTCCAGTATGCGTATTGTAATTAAGATGTAACCCAATCAGCTTACGAAGTTTACCAATTTCCGGTGGAATTGGTCCTGCATAGAGAATTCCGTTAATTCCTAGCTGCGTCAGGTTAGTCAGGTTACCAATAGTGGCTGGGATTCTTCCTTCTAAAAATGTCTCTCCAATAACAAGCAATTTCAGTTGGGTAAGGTTACCTAATTCCACGGGCAGCTGACCAGTGTATCCCATGCTGCTGATGACCAGCGTTTTTAATGTTGTCAACTTCGTAATTCCAACAGGGAACGGGCCAATCGGGACACGCTCACTTGCCTGACCAAGGGAAAGCACCAAAGTCTCTATTTTGGGAAGTGTAAATAGCTGGTTTGGGATAGACCAAAGTGGAGTAAACCAAAGCGTTTTCAAATTTACGAGCTGGCCTATGACCTGAAAATTCTTGCTGCTGAATGCATGTCCGGCAATGTCCAGTTCTTCGAGATTAGTGAGATTGCCCAGTTCAACGGGTATATCACCGGTTAATCTGGTTGTTGAAAATCGCGCATTGATCAAAAGCTTTTTTAATGCGGTAAGCTTTCCTATGGCACTTGGCAGCGTTCCTTTAAGTGTCTCTCCCGAAACATCCACAGATGTGACACGCCCATTTTCGCAAGTGACCCCCGACCAGCCGCAAGGATTATTGCCAGGCGATCCTGGTATAACCCAATTGTTATCAAGCCACTCTGGCCCATTTGCAGCATTGTAAAGTGCTACGAGCGCCAGTCGGTCGTCTTCGAGCGTTTGAGAAAAGGATTGAAAACCAAATAATAGAAGAGATGCAAGTAAAAATTGTTTCATACAGAAGAATAGAGGTTTACAAAAATCACTTCCAAACCAATCCAACATTCCAAAACAAAAACGCATAGATGTCTGCCTGCGTTTCCAATGCTTTTTTGGTGTTGCTCGCTCCATGGCCGGAGTTGGTGTCAATGCGGATTAAGAGCGGGTTGGTGGATGATGCGCCGGCTTTGGCTTGCAGTTCTGCAGCGTATTTGAATGAATGTGCGGGAACAACGCGGTCGTCGTGGTCGGCCGTGGTGATCATGGTTGCAGGATATTTCCCTCCTTCTTTAATGTTATGCAAAGGTGAATATGCGTGGAGCACTTTGAATTCTTCGGCATTGTCGCTGCTTCCGTAGTCTGCAATCCAGTTCCAGCCGATGGTGAATTTGTGAAAGCGAAGCATATCCATTACGCCCACTGCCGGGAATGCGACTTTGAAAAGCTCGGGTCGCTGATTCATGACTGCGCCTACGAGTAAACCGCCGTTTGAACCGCCCTGAATCGCTAATCTTTCTGGCGACGTGTATTTTTCTTTTATCAAAAATTCAGCTGCCGCAATGAAGTCATCAAACACATTTTGCTTTTTGAGTTTCATGCCTTGCTCATGCCACTTTTCACCATATTCGCTTCCTCCGCGGAGATTCGCCTGTACGAAAATCCCGCCTTGATCCAGAAATGGAATGCGCGTCGGACTGAAAGCTGGTGTTAGGCTAATGTTGAAACCGCCATAACCATATAAAATGGTCGGGTTGGAGCCGTCGCGTTTTAAGCCTTTTTTGTATGTGATGAATGCGGGAATTTTGGTGCCGTCTTTGCTTGGATAAAAAACCTGTTCAGTTTCATAATCTTCTGGTTTAAATGAAACCTCGGGTTCGCGGAAGACAGCGCTTTTCTTGCTAGCAATGTCGTATTTAAAAATTGTTGGCGGATAGTTGAATGATGTATAAGTGTAAAAGACGAAACTATCTTCTCGCTCGCCGCCAAAGCCGCTGGCCGTTCCTAATCCCGGCAATTTCACCTCATTTTCTAATTTGCCGTCCATGCTATACACATATGCGCGGCTGCTCACATCTTTGGAATACGATGCAAACAATTTCCCGCCCGCAACGCCTGCGCCTAGCAACGGTTCTGGCTTTTCGGGCAAGATCGTTTTCCAGGATTTATCTTTCTCCACATAAAGCAGCACTTTGCTATTCGGTGCATTTTCATTGGTCTCTATCAGGAAATCGTTGCCAACATTCTCAATGACGCCATATTGAAAGTTGGTAATCTCTTCCTTAATCGGCTTGAATGCGGTTTCTCCTTTTTTCAAAACCCACAATCCATTGCCATCTTTCCCTTTGCCCCGGTCACTGACGGTCAGCACTGCGTATTGCTCGTCTTCCGTTGTGCCCACTGTATGAAAGCGTTGCGGGTTTGCTGCGTCTTCAAAAATCAGTTTGTCCTCATTTTGCGAAGTCCCGATCTTGTGAAAAAACACTTGATGGTTTTCGTTTTTCGCAGCCAATGCGCTGCCTTCCGGTTTCGGATAGCGGCTGTAATAGAAACCATTCTCTTGCCAAGCTGCACCTGAAATTTTCACCCACTCAATCTTGTCGGATAGCATGGACAGGTTTTTCATGTCCATGACCTGATATTCCTGCCAGTCGGAGCCGCCTTTTGAAAAGCCTAAAACGGCGTGGTTGCCATCCTTTGATAAGCTAAAAACGGTTAACCGCGTCGTTCCATCGGCTGATAATTTGTTGGGATCGAGGACCACTTCGGGCGATCCGTTTTCGCCTTTTTGGCGATAGAGCACTGCCTGATTTTGCAATCCATCGTTTTTGTAGAAATAATAAAAATCTCCCTTCTTCCTTGGCGCTGAATATTTGGGATAATTATATGCTTTTTCGAGATCCTGAAAAATCTTCCCCTTGAAAGGAATTTTGTCCAAATAACCGAAAGTAACCGCATACTGGGCCTTCACCCATTCGCCGGTTTCGGCTGAGCGATCATCTTCTAGCCAGCGATAAGGGTCAGAGACTTTGACACCGTGATAATCGTCCGTGTGGTCGATCCGCTTTGTTGTTGGATAATCCAGATTTTGAGCTACACCATTAGTTATGATGGAAGCGGCAATGATATTCATTCCTATCAATTTAAAATTCATATGTGAATCTGGCCTATTTGATGACGTCAACTTCGAGCGAACTTGCGGCGCCTGCCTGATGGTAAATCGTTTGCTTTGCGGAAATAAAATCCGTGTCCGCTGCCTTATAAATGTTGTCGACGTATTTCTGCGGATTGCGGTCGAACAATGGGAAAGCGGTGCTTTGGACCTGGATCATGACGCGGTGGCCTTTTTTGAAAGTGTGCAGAACATCCTGCAAACGGAATTTAATATCCGTCATTTGTCCCGCAACCAATGCTTCCGGCTTTTCGAAACTGTTTCGGAACCTTGCCCGCATTATCTCGCTTCTGACCATTTGCTGATAACCGGCCAGGACTGTTTTGGGATCGGCCAGATAAGGATGATTTTTTTCATCGCCAGGGTAAACGTCAATTACTTTTACAAAGAAGTCAGCGTCGGTTCCGGTGGTGCTGATTTTCAAAAGCGCAGTGATTTCACCGCCAAGCGTCAAATCATTTTCCAGAACATCGGTTTGAAAAACGAGCACATCCGGTCTGGACGAAGCAAATCGCTGATCTTCCGACATGTATTCAAATGGTGTAAAACCTGACATTTGTTTAAAATTGGCCGTGTATGGAACCGGTTTCAACGGATCGCTCACATATTCACTTACGGATTTTTGCTCCGCCGGCTCTTTAAAATCCAACTTGCCGCTTGCGTGGAAATACAATTTGCGCTTTTCAACATTTGCGACGGGCCACTTGTCATAAGTTTGCCACGCTTTTTTTCCTGTATCAAACAAATATGCTTCCGGAAGCCCGGTTTTGCCGTCGCCTGCTTCTTTCAAAAAGTGCTTGAAGAATTTGGCTTCAATATTATTTTGGTAAAAAGTCGCAATGCTATCCCCGAAATAAATGTCATTGTGCAATGTGTGACCCGTTTCACGACTCCAACGTCCATGCCCAAACGGACCGACGACGATCGTGTTATAAGCAGACGGATTGTTCTTCTCAATGGTTTTGTAAGTGTTCAGCGGACCGTATAAATCCTCCGCGTCAAACCAGCCGCCAACCGTCATGAATGCGTGCTTGATGTTTTTCAAATGCGGCAGAATGTCTCTTTTCTGCCAGAATTCATCCTTATTGGGGTGATTAACCGTTTCTTCCCAAAAGAAATTCTTCGCATAATAACGATCAAAATTTTTCAGCGAACCGATGTTCAGGTTGAATGCAAAACCGTCCGGCTTCGCTTCAATCATTTCGGGCGTGAACCATGAAGCAGTTGTAGGCTTCGGCGGCTTGATGCCAAAAACCGGAAAAGTCAGATAATAACCTTGTGTAAAAGCACCGTTATGATGAAAATCGTCAAAAAAGAAATCAGCAATCGGTGCTTGGGGCGAAGAAGCTTTCAATGCGGGATGTTCTGAAAGTGCACTTGCCGTGGTGTAAAACCCTGGATAAGAGATCCCCCACTGCCCTACCCGACCATTGTTGTTCGGAACATTTTTAAGCAGCCACTCAATTGTGTCGTAAGTGTCTGAGGCTTCGTCAACGTCGTTTTTCCCTTTTTTCTGCGCAATGTGCGGCGTCATATTGGTCCATTCGCCCTCGCTCATGTAACGACCTCTGACGTCCTGATACACAAAAATAAACTTGTCCCGCATCAATGCAGGGCTTGGTCCAATGCGTGGCGGATATGCATCTTTACCATAAGGGGCAACGCTGTAACACGTGCGCTGCATTAAAAACGGATATTTCTTATCAGCGGACGCGTCTTTTGGTAAGTAAACAATGGTGTGCAATTTCACACCGTCGCGGACCGGAATGTCATATTCTGTTTTGGTGTAATTGTCGCGAATAAATTGCTCATCCGAATTTTGCGCATGGGCAACAACAAAAGCGAACATCAATGTGATGCTTAGTAGTGTTTTCAACATAGCTTTGGTTTATTTTTTCTTGTAATAATTTAAAGTAACACTGGCAGCATTTGATTTTTCGCTGATGGTGTAAAATCCTTTTCCGTCGGCATCCATACAAACGGCCTCACCCTGCGGTTCAAGCGCGACTAAAAGCTGCTTTGAGGCTGCCTTCGTTAATGTTTGCCCAATGCTTTCGCCAGCATTTACTTTCCAGTAATATACGGCAAGATAAGTCCGAACAAGAATTTCGGTCCCATCTTTTGAAATATTGCCACCCGTTGCGAAGGTTAGGGACGGGACATTTCCTACTTTCTCGGCAACAATGGTTTCGCCGGTCGATTGCGGGAACGGCAGCCTGTAAAGTCCAGCCGTCTGGCCTTCTTTTGAGATGATGAAAATGTCTTTTGTTATGGGATCAACAAGTATGGATTCCGCATCTCTTGGGCCGTCGGGATAGCTGAAAGTGATTTTAGCCAACGCGTTTTGATCAAATGATGCATTGGCGTCACCAACCTCCGGCACTCTGTAAATAACGCCAACCGGACTTGCAGGCGCATTGTTGTTGCCAATGTCGGCGATGTATAAATAGTTGACGCCACTATTAGGCCCAGGCCCGATCGCAACGTCTTCCCAGTCACGGTTAGCAGATCCAGGAACCGTCATTTGTTTGATCGTCTTGCCGTCTTTACTTACTAAATACAATGCATTGGGCTGACCTGAATCTTGGTTTACCCAAAAATTGCCGGGCATGCTGTAACTGGGAACAATCCCCGACGCTTCATCAATGATGCCGGGTGTAATTTGTACTTTTTCGGGCGTGGTTTCGAAATCAATGGATGTGTTTGGAGTAGGATCCGGGTCGGGATCGCAGGAGCAGGTGACGCAAAAAATAATTGACGAAAGAACCACTCCTACTTGCCCGGACAGCCTATTATATAATTTCATAGAAAACACATCACGTTAGATTTGCTAAAAATACGTACTTTTGCGGCATTTATTATTAGGCAATTCCATTATCTCAGTATTAAAATAGTTATATGTTACGTACCCATACCTGTGGAGAGTTAAGCTTAGAACATGTAAATCAAGAGGTTGTATTGTGCGGCTGGGTGCAGCGTGTTCGTGACAAAGGCGGCATGATCTGGCTCGATTTACGTGACCGTTATGGGATAACGCAGTTGCTATTTGAAGAGGGAAAAACGCAGGCTAATGTGCTGGAAACTGCTCGGTCGTTAGGCCGTGAATTTGTGATTTCGACCAAAGGGGTTGTGATTGAGCGTCTTTCAAAAAATGATAAAATTGCCACAGGTTCGATCGAAATTCGTGTTACTGAGCTGAATGTGCTTAATCCAGCAAAATTGCCTCCTTTCCTAATTGAAGATGAGACGGACGGCGGCGATGATATCCGGATGAAATACAGATATCTGGATCTGAGAAGAAATATTGTTCGTAAAAATTTACAATTGAGGCATCAAGTTGCACGTCACACGCGTGCTTATCTTGATGATCTGGATTTTATAGAAGTTGAAACACCGGTTTTGATCAAGTCAACTCCGGAAGGCGCACGTGATTTTGTGGTTCCCAGCCGCATGAATCCGGGTGAATTTTATGCATTACCGCAATCTCCGCAGACATTCAAGCAATTGTTAATGGTTGCCGGGTTTGACCGTTATTATCAAATTGTCAAATGTTTCCGCGATGAAGATCTTCGCGCAGACAGACAGCCGGAGTTTACACAGATTGACTGCGAAATGTCGTTTGTAACGCAGGAAGACGTTCTGAATACATTTGAAGGACTGGTTCGTAACCTATTTAGCAAAGTAAAAAACTTCGATTTGCCAGAAGTCCCCCGCATGACTTATGCGGACGCAATGCGCTTATATGGTTCGGATAAGCCTGATATTCGCTTTGAAATGCAATTTGCAGAGTTAAAGGGAGAATCACAGGACTTGACATCAGGTAAAGGTTTTGGTGTTTTTGATGACGCCGAGCTGGTTGTCGGCATCTGCGCACCGGATTGTGCCGTATACACCCGCAAGCAATTGGATGAATTGACGGATTGGCTCAAACGTCCTCAAATCGGTGCGAAAGGGTTAATTTATGTCCGCTACAATACCGATGGTTCATTGAAATCGTCCGTTGACAAATTCTACGCGGAAGAAGATATTAAGAAATGGGCTGAGGCGTTGAATGCTAAACCGGGCGATTTGATCCTGATTCTTTCTGGGGCAGCTGACAAGGCCAGGAAGCAATTAAACGAGCTAAGATTAGAAATGGGTTCGAGATTGGGGCTGAGAGATCCGAATGTTTACCGTGCATTATGGGTGCTGGATTTTCCGCTGCTTGAATATGGAGAAGCCGAAAACCGGTGGTTTGCCATGCACCATCCATTTACAAGTCCAAAACCAGAAGACATTCAATTACTGGATGAGAATTTGGGAGCAGTTCGCGCCAATGCATACGATATGGTAATCAACGGCGTTGAAGTGGGCGGAGGTTCGGTCCGGATTTTCGAAAAGGAGCTTCAAAAGAAGATGTTTGGCATCCTCGGGTTTAGCGAAGAGGAAGCGCAAGAGCAATTCGGCTTTTTGATGAATGCATTCGAATTTGGAGCGCCTCCACACGCTGGGATCGCATTTGGCTTTGATCGTTTGTGCTCGATTTTTGGAGGCGCTGATTCCATAAGGGACTTCATCGCATTCCCAAAAAACAACTCAGGCCGCGACGTTATGATCGATTCGCCATCCCTGATTTCCGAAGTCCAAATGAAGGAACTATCCATCAAATCGGAAATAGTTTAAAAGGTTATTGGATTAATATATTTATAGCGGCGAATTTACTTATTGTAAGATTTCGTAGTTTTGCTCAATTGTAACTTTCATAGAAAACGAACGACTTCAAGTTGGAGCCGTTAAATGATTGTAATTAAAACACTGCATGCATTATCAAAACGCTTCAAGAATATACCTTAATTGTATATTTTTCTTTTTGTTCTTTTCAATTGGCTTGACTGTTTTTGCACAAAATACCGCGCCACAACAGATTCCAACTCAAACGGCACCCGCACAGCTTCCCACTACGCAGCCAAACCCTACCCAAACATCAAATCAGCAAGCCGTAGACTTTTATAATCAGGCCAAGTCTGCTGGGATGTCTGACATGGACATTGAAAAGGCTGCTATGCAACGCGGATACACACTGGATCAGATTTCTGCAATGCGTAAACGTTTGCAGAAACCGGATGAAAAAGCTGCACCGGATCCGAATAGAGATGAGCTGGACGAAACAAGAGATCAGGACGAGCTGGATGAATTGGAAGACGAAGCAAACAATGAGAAGGATTCAACAAATGCTAGAAGAGCCACAGGACGCAGGCAAAACAGAACTTTTGGCTCAGCGTTTTTTGCACGGGCTTCAAACACTTTCGAACCGAATTTGCGCATTGCAACTCCAAGAAACTATGTTTTAGGCCCAGAGGACGAGATTGTTGTTGACATTTATGGCAACGCGGTTGACAATTTCAGAATGAAAATCAGTCCGGAAGGAACTGTAAAAATGTTGAATCTTGCTCCCGTTTATGTCAATGGTCTTACCATCGAGCAAGCAACAGAGCGGATTGTAAACAGACTGAGGCAAGCATATTCCGGTCTTAACCGACCCGGATCTGGAACCTATTCTTCTATTACGTTAGGAAACGTTCGCAGCATTAGGGTAATGATTACTGGTGAGGCAACCCGTCCTGGCACATACACCGTGTCATCGCTGGCCACGGCATTTAATGCTCTTTCTATTTCCGGTGGGCCAAATAGAAATGGCTCATATCGTAACATTGAAGTAATCAGAAACAACAAGACGCTAAAAGTGATAGATCTCTATCGTTTTCTGGTTGATGCAGATCTTCGAGATAATATCACTTTGCAAGATCAGGATATCATCCTGATCCGACCATTTGAAAGCAGAATAGAACTTACCGGAGCAATAAAAAGGCCGGGAATATTCGAGGCAAAGAAGGGTGAAGCTGTTTCTGCTTTGATCAGATATGCAGGAGGCTTTTTACCGGAGGCTTACACGAAAATGCTCACTTATCAGCGAAACACGGGCACAAATTACGTTATAGGAAGTATCGATTCAACGCAGGTAGAAACCTTTCCTCCTCAAAATGGCGATATCTTTACGGTTAAAAGGATTTTGGATATTGTAAGCAATCAGATCGAGATACGCGGAGCGGTCACAATTCCAGGGGCCTATGCAATAGAAGATCGTTGTAATACGATTTTGGAGTTGATCCAAATGGCACAAGGGCTGAGTCCGAGAGCGTTTTTAAACCGCGGAATTTTGGAAAGATCAAGCGGTGACACACAGACCGGCATTCTCGCCTTTGATGTTAGAAAACTGCTTAGTGGTGAGAGCCCTGACATTCCTTTACTGCCTGGTGACATTGTCACAATAAAATCCATTGAAGATCTGAAAGAATTTACCTTTTTGTCAATTTCAGGCTCTATCACCAACCCAGGCAACTATTATTATTACAAAGACATAACAGTCGCAGACCTTATTTTCCAGGCAGGCGGTTACACAGAAGGAGGTCTTCCTTATAGAATTGAAGTTTCGCGCCGCGTAAAGAATGACACGCTGGATCTCCCGAGTGCTCAGAACGTCCGTATTTTTACGCTGAATGTGGCTGACAATCTGGTTTTGAATCCAGAAGACCAGAAGTTTAAGCTGGAACCGCAAGATATTGTCATTGTAAGAAAATCACCGCGATACGAACCGCAAAAAACAATAACCATAGCAGGCGAAGTTACTTACCCGGGCAGCTACACCATTATCAACAACTTTGAACGAATTTCCGATGTCTTCGCTAAGGCAGGAGGCATCAAGCCTGGAGCTTTCCTCTCAGGAGCAAGGTTTTACAGAAATAGCGAATTGATTGCAGTGGATATTGAAGCAATTATTCAGAAACCATCGTTGCCTTCAAATTTGCTCCTATTAGACGGGGACACACTGGTTATTCCAAGGAAATCAGAGACCGTGCGAATCCAGGGAGGAGTGCATAATCCATCCGTAATGAATTTCGACTCTAAGTTTGGTTACGACGAATATATATCACAAGCGGGCGGCTACACTGAGCAAAGCTGGAAGACAAGGGCTTACGTTTCACATCCAAACGGTCGAACATACAGAACGAAAAACTTTCTATTTTTCAGATCATATCCAAAAGTGGTTCCGGGATCTGTTGTTACCGTCCCAATCAAGGCGGCCCGCCCACAACGAGAAAGAACCCCAGGCGAGAGAATTGCGCTACTTTCCTTCATTGCGTCAATGTTGAGCACCGCTACATTGGCCCTTATAACTTTGAACAGGTAAGATGATTACTAACCCTCAGAATAGCGGATCAGACATCATAGAGCATAATTCGACCAAAAAAATCTTTGAGGTTCGCTTTACAGACATCTTTCTCTTTTTTAGCAAATATCTGGTTGCTATTGCAATTGCTACTGTTGTATTTGGAATACTAGGGGTTATCCTTAGTTTCTCTTTTAAAAAGAAATATGAGTCACGAATTGTACTACTACCAGAATATGGTTCATCACGTAAAAGCTCTCTTTCGCTGCTTACTTCGGGCTTGACAGGAGATGGCGCAGAAAAGCTGCTTCCGGAGCTGTATCCCACAATTTTACAAAGTAGCCCTTTCGGTGCATATTTACTTAATAAGCCGGTTACGGATCAAAATAATAAAAGTTATAAAACTTTACAGCTTTTCCTTAACCGCAATGCAGGCAAAAAATCACCCGGACTTTTGTCATGGTTATTCCCCAAGCCTGAGGTTGAAAAAGCGCCGGTGAAGCTTGCATACAATGGCGTATTATCCTATACGCCAGAGGAACAGGCCAACATTAGTCAAGCGCTTAGCTTGTTCAATGCTAGCGTGGATCAGAAAAACGGAGTAATTGAAATCACCGCAGAAACAGAAGATCCGTTTGTATCAGCGATCGCAGTTGAAAATGCGAAAAATTACTTAATGCAGTATGTAGAGGATTATCGGACCACGAAAGCGGGACAAAATCTTAATGTCCTTAAAAACAGAGTTGCAGAAGCGCGGCAAAGGTTATCACAATCTGAAGTCAATCTGCAAAGTTATCGGGACCGCAATCGAAACATGTTTGCCAATGTTGCCAGGATTGAGGAGCAGCGCTTGCAATCCGAATACATCCTTGCTCAGTCCCTTTACAGTGACCTTGTTGGCAGATATGAACAGGCCAGAATCACGATAAAGGATGAAAAACCTGTTTTCAAGACATTGGAGCCAGCAAAGGTTCCTCTTGCAAAAAGCAGCCCAAAACGCCTGCGAATTGGCATAATGGGAGCTTGCTTTGGTGCGTTCATATCCATTCTATACATTTTGTTCATAAAAGAGAAAATTTTGTCCTCAATTATCGAAATGGCCAAGGTAAATCGCGGCTAGATATCTTCTTAATTCATCCTGCTCTGGCTTACATCCCAGACTACCATTTACGGCTGCTAACACACATAAACCATTTGTATGAGAAAACTTATCAGAAAAATTTACATTGCCTTATTTGCGAAAAGAAGGTTTTTTGGTCTCAATAACTTTCTTTTCGAGCTTAGCTTAAACGGTCTGGGGATTTTGAACTATGAAAATGACCTTATCAGCGGAGAAAAGGCTTTCATTGACTATTTGATAAAAAGCAAGAAACTGGATTCCGGTGTGATATTGGATGTTGGAGCGAATGTGGGGCATTACTCTGTTATGCTGAGAAATGAAAACATCAAATCAACCATTTACGCTTTTGAGCCGCATCCTGTCACTTATAAAAGCTTAAAAGAGGCATCACTTTCACATCGCTTTAATGC
Organism: Dyadobacter sp. CY326; assembly: GCF_021390515.1. GTDB lineage: Bacteria > Bacteroidota > Bacteroidia > Cytophagales > Spirosomataceae > Dyadobacter. Next base: position 113,142 of record NZ_JAJUXI010000004.1, on the reverse strand, counting down.
TGTTCCCAAGGGCTTAGGTGAAAGAGATGAATTTGTAAAAATTTACGATTATTCCAGCAATGAGGGCTCTGAGCATGCGAGTATATATAAGGATGTAATTGAACAAATCCACAAAGGCAGCGCAAAAGGAACTGACATAGAGCTGACAACGGTCGATAACTTTGTATCAGCCAATAACATCACTGAAATTGCGCTGTTAAAGATCGATACAGAAGGCAATGAACTGAATGTACTAAAAGGCGCCCGACTTGCTATCGACAGAAATTTGATTCACGTTATTCAAATTGAATTCAATGAAATGAATGTTGTATCGAGGACATTCATGAAAGATATCGTTGACCTGCTCTCTAATTATACTTTTTACAGACTCTTTCCTGATGGCCTTCAACCACTAGGAACGTACAGAGCTTTGACCTTCGAACTGTTTGCATTTCAAAATATCGTTGCAATAAGAAAGTAGCATAATCAGAACGTTAGTGATATGCGGTTTGTACTCAATATTCTTATTCATTCAATCTATTTTTGTTAAACCTGAGTGAATTCCTTCAAGCTTTTAGTAGCAAAATTAAAAGAAAAGAAAAAGATCATTTTCAATTCGCTTTGGGTCCTTACTGATAAAGTGATCAGAATGGTAGGCGGACTGGTTGTGGGAATCTGGTTTGCAAGGTATGTTGGGCTATACGAATTCGGACTCTGGAACTATGCTTACAGCATTGTTGCATTAGCAACACCAATCGTAAATCTCGGCATCAATAACACATTGCTGACGGATTTGGCAAACAATGAAACAAGTGTGCAGAAAAAAGAAAGTCTGATGATTGCCGGTATTTCCCTTAAGCTATTCACCGGGGTTTTATGCACTTCTTTCATTTTCATATTTAGCAGTCTGGAAAGCGAGCCTTTAACAAGGCTAATACTCATCATTTTATCTTTTCAATGTATTTTTCAAGCATCAGATATTTTTGATCTGTACTATCAGTCCCGTTCTGAATCAAAGAATTCGGTAAGAGCGAAAACGAGCGCATATATTTTAGTCAATATTTGCAAAGTCATCGCATTAGTTACAAAAACGAGCTTATATGTTTTTGCCGTGCTAAATGTTTTTGAATGGGTTGTATCAAGCATCATTCTGATCATTTTTTACTTTAAATTATCGAATAACCCAGTCCCGAAGTGGAGGCTGGATGTAGGAATCCTAAAATCGCTGGTAATGCGCTCATGGCCATTTCTAATTGCGGAGATGCTTATTATCCTTTACACCCGCTTGGATCAGATTATGCTGAAAAATATGGTTGGAAATGAGGAACTTGGCAGATATAGCGCTGCGGTCAGGCTATCAGAAGTTTGGTATTTCATTCCTATCGCGATCTGCGTTTCACTCTATCCTACTTTGGTCAAGCTGAAAAACCAAGGTGATGACGAAGTGAAGCAGGGATTTCAGAAATTATTTAACCTGCTTGCAGTCATATCAGTCGCCATCGCTGTCTTGTTTACATTTTGCTCAAACATAGTTACAGGACTGCTGTACGGATCCAGATACGAAGGTGTTGGACTAATCTTATCGATTCATATATGGACGGGGGTAGCCGTATTTCTTGGCTCAGCTTCCGGATACTGGCTCGTGTTGCACAATATGCAGAAACACTCTCTCGTGCAAACTGTTTCCGGGGCGGTGATAAACATCCTATTGAATTTGATCCTCATACCTTACTATGCGGGTGTCGGCGCAGCCATTGCGACGTTGATTTCCCAAATCGCTGCTACCGTTTTAGCAAATGCATTTTTTACCAAGACAAGGCCAGTATTTTGGTTGCAAATCAAATCACTGCGAAACTTACTCCGACCCTCGTTAAAGAATTATATTTAGAAGACATCGAATATACATCGATACTGTTTTATTTAATAGACGACCGGGATGCCCAAACATGTTGCTCCGATATTGTTTTTGATTTTCAATCGTGCCGATACTACGAAGCTTGTATTCGAACAAATAAGAAAACAAAAGCCTGGTAAGTTGTTCATCGCATCGGACGGACCGAGAGAAGGAAAGTCAGCCGAGATAGCGGCCGTACAGGAAATCAGAGAATTTGTGCTTGCAAACATTGATTGGGGGTGCGAGGTAAAGACATTATTCAGAGACAACAATCTTGGTTGCGGCAGAGCGATCCACTCCGCAATCAATTGGTTTTTCGAGCAAGTGAGTCACGGAATAATTTTAGAAGATGATTGTCTTCCCGATCCTCAATTTTTCTCATTTTGCACTGAATTACTTGAATACTATGCGGATTATCAAGACATTTTTGAGATAACCGGGACTAACCTGCAAGGTAAAAACATTCGAGGCGATGGATCCTATTATTTTTCAAGTTACGGCGGAATCTGGGGCTGGGCCACCTGGGCCCGTGCATGGAAAAAGTATGATTTTGATATGTCCGGGTTGTCAGAATTTATAGATCAAAACAAGATGGGTGAAATTTTTCCGGAAGCTGATCAGCAAAAGTTCTGGAATTTTACGTTACCGTCGGCAAAGAAACTCGACACCTGGGACTACCAATGGCTTTACACGATCTGGAAAAATAACGGGCTTTGCATCGTGCCGAATGCTAACTTAATAACTAATATTGGTTTTAACAGCCAGGGCACACACACACAGAAAACGCCTGATTGGTATCTGGATCTGACAGCTAACTCAGTTCCGTTACCAGCACTTAAACATCCTTCGGATGTGAAAATTTCGAGGCAAGCTGACAAATTTCAGTTTGACAACAGTATCCGTATCAATAAATCGACAAGGCTTAAACGACTTGTAAAGAGAATTTTTTCTAAATGAGACCTTTAAAGAAAATCTTACTGCAACTAGGCAAAATTTTCCCAATACACAGGGCAGTCGAGTGGCTGGCCAGTGCGGAAAAAATTGAGCGCTGTTATAACGCAACAGATGCTGCAAAGGCGATTTTCCACAAAGAGGCAAAGATTGCAAATCATCAAGCGGACAAAACTAAAATTCAAGTTGGCGAAGGAACGCATATAAGAGGCTTATTGCTGGTCTTTGGTTATGGCGGTTCTATTCGAATTGGCCAGAATTGTTATGTGGGTGAAAATTCTCAGATTTGGTCGGGTGATCAGATTTCAATTGGCAACAATGTGTTAATCGCCCATGGCGTAAATATAATGGATACCAATTGCCATGAAATCGATTGTAAGCTAAGAGCTGATGGTTTTATCAACTCGCTCACTAAAGGAACAGAATATTTAAAAGGGCGCGTGATAACATCGCAGGTTAGTATTGCAGATGATGTTTGGATTGGGTTCAACAGCATTATTCTAAAGGGTGTTTCGATAGGAGAAGGTGCAATCATTTCCTCCGGATCTGTAGTGACAAAAGACGTGGACGCTTTTACCATGGTTGGTGGAAATCCGGCGAAGGTGATTAAAGTTTTGAACAACCAATCAGTATAGGCTGCTATGAGACTTAATCCTATTTATTACATTAAGAAGTATAAGCAAAGCCGCCATCTAAAAGAGATAGACCAGTTTATCGAATTTGGAAATTCTCATTTCTATAATAGTTTCAGTTTCCATTACATTAAGCTGAATCCAAACGAAAAACATTTGAAGGTTGGTGATAACAGCATTCTAGACTGCGCAATTACGCTGGATTCTGACTTTGCTAAAATTTCGATAGGCAGCAATTGTTGGATTGGCAATAGCAAATTGGCCAGTCGCACAAGCATCGAAATCGGGGATAACGTTTTTATATCATGGGGTGGGATCATCAGTGATCACAACTCTCATTCGATCGATTATAAAGATCGAATGGCTGACATTGAGCAACAACTTGATGATTTTAAAAATGGGAGACATCTTTTGTACAGTAAAAATTGGGACAATGTTAAGTCAAGCCCCGTCAAAATACATTCGCACACTTGGATAGGTATGAATTGCATAATTTTGAAGGGTGTCACGATTGGAGAAGGGGCGATAGTCGCCGCAGGCAGCGTCGTCACAAAAGACGTTCCAGCATGGACCGTAGTGGGAGGAAACCCAGCTAAAATTATCAATGAGATACCTATGGAATTAAGAAAAATATGAAAGTACTTGTTATTGGCTCCAAGGGATTTATAGGCAGCCACTTATGCGATTTTTTCCAGAGTTTGCCTGGCTACGAGGTGTTTGAGAGCGATGTGATGGTCGACTATGAAAAGACCAATTATTTTTTGGTTGACGCGACGAATTCTGACTTCCAAAAAGTCTTTCGGGATTATCAGTTCGATGCATGCATCAATTGCTCAGGAGCGGCTAGTGTCCCTGACTCATTGAAGAATCCGATGAGAGACTTCACGCTTAATACATTGAATGTCTACAAAATCCTTGATGCAATCCGAGCAAATCAGCCAATCTGTAAATTTATTAATTTTTCAAGTGCGGCTGTTTACGGGAATCCCCTGAGCCTTCCTATACAAGAGCAGCTGGCATTAGCACCGATTTCTCCTTACGGCATTCACAAAATGCAAGCCGAAGAAATTTGTAAAATCTTCCATACTTACTATCAAATACCAACTTGTTCACTGCGTGTGTTCTCAGCATATGGTCCTGGACTTAAAAAACAGCTTTTTTGGGATATTTGTAAGAAGGCGGGCCAGACAGACGAAATTGAGATGTTTGGTACGGGAGAAGAATCACGGGACTTTATTTATATAGACGACCTGGTGGCTGCAGTTCAATGCTGCCTGTCGGATGCCAAATTTCAAGGCGAAGCAATCAATATTGCTAACGGGGAGGAAATCAAGATATCGCATGCTGTTGAGATGCTTTTGCATTTCTTTCCAGACAAAAAAAAGGCTAAGTTTAATGGTCTTATAAAAACGGGCGATCCTGTCAATTGGAGAGCTGATATCACACTATTAAGATCCATGGGATATAACAAATCCACCACACTGGAACATGGATTAAAAAATTACTATCAATGGATAAGCCAGCAACATTAAGAAGACAAATCGGACTCATATTTCTATCGACATATCAAAAATGGTCTGGTGGAATCATTTACATCATAAATATCGTTAGCGCACTCAATTTAGCTGACGACGATCAGAAACCAGAGATTGTTCTTATTCATACTGATGAGGCTCCAATCGAAGACATTCTCTCTATAGGTTATCCCTATCTTACCCTACAACGGATAGACCTTAACCTGACATTACCGCAACGAATCAAAAATAAGATCGTACGGATATTGACTAAAAAAACCGTATTTTTAGACAAGCTGCCGGATGTGGTATACCCTTATAATCATGGAATTACCTATGGGAAAAGAGAGTTTTTTTGGATTCCAGATTTTCAAGAGCGCTATTTACCACATATGTTTTCCAAAGATGACATTGACGCCCGAGTGAAAACCCACCTTTTCATTGCCCAAAGCAAAGGAACCGTGATATTTAGCAGTAAAAATGCGATGAGTGACTTCAAGAAGTTTTACCCGGTTCATTCCTGTACATTAAAACTCCTTCGTTTTGCTTGCAGTCTGCCAGATTTTAGTCATGAAAACATTGAGGCCCTTAAAGACAAATTTGCCATATCAAAGCCGTATTTTATGTCTCCAAATCAGTTTTGGAAGCATAAAAACCATTTTGTCGTTCTTGAAGCAATACTAAAGCTGAAAAACAAGGGGTTAGTATTTGAGGTTGTTTTTACAGGAAGCGAAAATGATTTTAGAAATAAAGACTACTTCCTTACCCTCAAAGAATTCATAGTTTCTAATAGTTTACAGCCCTGGGTAAAGATGCTCGGCTTTATTGACAGGACCGAACAGTTGGCGCTGATGGATAATGCAATATCGATCATTCAGCCGTCATTCTTTGAAGGTTGGAGTACTGTTGTTGAAGACGCGAAAGCTTTAAGCCAGGTCATTGTTCTGAGTAACATTGCTGTACACGAAGAACAAATTACTGAAAACTGCCATTTTTTCGATCCAAACAACTCTGATGAACTGGCCTCAATAATGGAGGAAATGTTGAATAGCAGACCTATTAGATTAAAACAAGACTATATGGTCAGCGTTCGGGCGTTCAGTTCGTCAATTCTGGAAGTTTTGCAATAGATCTTAACATGAGTGACATTTGACTGTGTCTATTATTATGACCGACCCGCGAGCTCCATTAATCTCTATTATCACAGTAACATACAATGCGGCTGCTACGTTGGAGTATACAATAAAAAGTGTTGTTGAGCAGACATACAGTAACATTGAATTCGTTGTTATAGATGGAGCTTCTACTGACGGAACTTTGGAGATTCTTCGTAACTACCGTTCAAATTTGTCAGTGTTCGTCAGTGAAAAAGATAGTGGAATATATGATGCAATGAACAAAGCCCTTGGCTATGCAAAGGGCGATTGGGTGTACTTTTTGGGAGCCGATGATGTGATAATGACACCGTCTACCATTGAAGACATGGTTCAACATTTCAATGAGGCTGACACAATCTATTACGGCGATATTTATCTAAAAAGCAGCAAAAGGCTTTACAATGGAAGGGTCAATTTGTATAAGCTTTTGCTTTGCAATATTTCTCATCAGGCTATATTTTATCCCAAATCAGTTTACAAGGAAAAGGAGTATCAAACTAAGTATAAGTACTTTGCAGACCATGTCTATAACCTCGAATTATACGCATCTTCAAAGAATTCGTTCAAATACATCTCGAAAGTAATTGCTGTCTATAATGATCAAGGCAGCAGCTCAACAAACGTTGATGAACAATATAATGCAGACATCATTGATATAATTAAAAACAACTTCGGATCACTGCCCAGTGCATATTTATGGGCGCGCAGAGAAATAGCCGGAGTAAAAAAGAAAATGAGACATTGAGAGCATCAGAACTTTTTTATTTGGTTTTTGATCAACTGGAGTTTTACGCTGCCATGTATCTCCTGTTTATAGCCATTTATTTGGTGCTATATTGGAAAGTATTTTGGGGTATTTTAGATCCGATGTTTTATTCAATAATTAATCTTGTTGGAGGAGCATTTTGCGTATGGCTGTTAAATTATCAGGGAAGCCTTAAACCCTTGTATCTCAATTCTTTCATTACTACAGAAATTGGCCTCATAGTAGGGTTTCTGCTTTCAATGTATCTTCCGGTTTTGAAACTTTCGCCAAGTAAATCCCCTTTTGATGACGTTAGCGACGCACAAATTGTGAGTGAGTTTGATGTATTTGCGTTCCTGATCAGCTGTACTTACATTGTCGTTGAATTTATCTCCATAGCGACGGTTGGGATAATTATATTTAGTCAGGAGGAAAACCACGCATCAGCATTCGGCGACCACGGAATTTTAAGAACCTTCGTCGCTTCGTACCGGATCATTATGACGTCTGTCTTATTCTATAAACGAATAGTCTTAAAAAGAAGCTGGACTGTGTTCGAAATTGTGAGCTTGCTCGTTCTACTATTTGGCGTGCTTACGAGTGGTTCAAAGTCTTCCATCCTGACGTTTGTTTTCTTGTACTTTATTATTTCGTATCCGTTAATCAACGCTGGTAAAATACAAAAAATAAAGGTGTCGCTTCCCTTTCTGATTATTCTGATGAGTTTCCCTATCGCAGTAATTATGATTAAGGTGGGTGCTAATCCAGCTACTGCTGCTCAGCAGGTTTATCTACGGCTACTTGCGAGCGGTGACATATTTCTCCTCGGATACAATGACGAGATCATGGCCGGCCTAAGCGAATCCTCGTTTTTTAAATATGCTTTTTACCCCGGCTGGGGCAGCATTTTGAAGAATTTAGGGTTTGCAATTACTCCCCCTCGTTTGATAGGAAGCGATATTTTTGAATATTATACAAACGCTCTCGAAGGCGGCGGACCAAATGCGCGGCACAATTATTTAGCCTTGCATTTCTTTGGATTGAATGGAGCACCTTTCTATTCATTGGCAATCGGACTATTTATCGGCTTTATAAGGAATACTTTCCGGCAAATAAATCCATATCAAGTGTCCTATTTCAGCTATCTAGTAGCAGTGATATTCGCTTATCAAGCCCCTTCATTAATTGACGATATTAATGTGTTTACGAACTTCATTTTCTGGTCGCTACTCTTTCTGGTAGTATCCTATGTAGCAACAAAACTTATATATGTCATCTTGTTGGGTTGGGCCTATAAACAAGCCAGCAATAGTTAAGCATTCTTCGCCTTTTCAAATACATCCTCTCTCCTTACATTTCAATGATGCTATAATTGGTAATCGCCGGATAGCATTCATAACCTTATATTCTAAACCAGCTTTGAACTGATTCTTATGGCTCTCAAAATCACGACTACTTCCAGTAAAAATTATTTAGAAGATAGAGCAAATGCGATTTATCCTGCATTTGCTGATAATATGCCTTATGAGTCGTGGTCTCCCACTGCAAAACTGGATTTTTTTCAACTCGCCGCGGAAGGCGGCTCGGGTTACGCATGGGAGATTTTGAATGGCACTTTGCCCCCAGGTCTGTCTATGTATTCTAACGGCCGAATTTTCGGCACTCCGTTGAAGGAAGGCACGTACAATTTTGTTGTAAAAGTTGTTTCAGGAAAAGAATCTGCAACCAAAGCACTAACATTTGTTGTCCACCCATTCAGGGCCCAACGTATGGTTAAAGCAAAGTTCGGCGCTTACCTTAATTGTGGCATGATGTCTGAGCCAAGATTGGTAGGGGCTGAAAATATACCCGTATTTGAAGCAAGAACTACAAAATTCAATGCTAATGAGTGGGTAAAGGCCATCAAAGACATGGGATGCGGAATCCTGAATTACAGCGCGTTTTCTGGCGATTCGGTCCGAATGTGGCCGTCAACGACCCCCACACAAAAAGAATTCAAGACAAAAAGAAATTATTTGCAAGAGCTAATCACCGCGTGTCGAGCAGGCGGCATCATGATAGAGGTATATTTTGCTCCTGACAGTATAGCAAATGGCCGGGATGCAAAAAATGCGGATCCCAGCAATGTTTCAGGTTGGCATAAGAGGAATGTTGGTCTGATACGGGAACTCTCACTCATGGATATCGACGGATTATGGATCGATGTGGGTGCCACCGATCCAAGTTTATATGAAAAAGGAGCCATTGAGCCTGATTTTTTTCCTTGGGATGAAATCGCTCCGATCGTTCGTCATAATAACCCTTTTATAACAATCGCAGTAAACCCTGGTACAGCCGCGCCAGGTAACCTTTGGAAATATCCTCTGATCGATGTTGTTCTTTTTGAAGGAAGTGCAGGCACATTACATCCTACAACTTTGATTACCGCTGTACCGTGCATCATGCAAAAAAAGATGGCAATTCAGGCTGTGAATATTTTGGACACTAGTTTTTCATGGCAAACGTCCCAAGGCATTCCGCATACGCCGGCCAAATCTACGGACGCGATCATAAAAAATATCAAAGATAATTGGGCGGCGGGAGCGACTTATATGCTCAACTGGCCTGTTCCGCCGTCTGGTGAAGTCATCCATCCAGCTTATAAAGAACCACTGAAAAAAATCGGAGCATTCGTAAAAGCAAGTATTCGAAATAAGGCATCAGGTACAAATAATTTTGTGAGAACAGCTCATTTTTCTGCGAGGATACATTCGTCGGCTAAGGGCCAAATTGGTCAGCAGAAGACGAGCGTTATCGCAGCGCCTGTTAGCAAAAAAGTTGCAGCATCAGCTGCAAATGCCCGCGCTGCTGCCGAGAACAGCACGGCAAAGGAAACCAGCAACTATTACAGAGGAATGTATTTTACTGTCGGGGAAAAGGACATGATTGTTAATGCAATAGGGAGGAAGTTCTCCGGCACGAGCAGAGACCATGAGCTGTTGATCAAGAAATATTGGAATGACTTTCCGATTCTGTCAGATGTTTTGAAAAGAGATGATAAAGAAGAGAATGGATTTCAATATGCTGAAATTCCTCCGCTCATCCTGAAAGCAGGAATGACCTACTATGTCGCATTTAAGGAAAATCAAGCAGATGAATATTACGCGCACACATTTAAACAAAATCCAACGAGTCCTGACTTTACAATACTGGGAAACATGATCTTAAACCCCAACGGTGACAGGAAACCAGTAGTTCAGGATGGAATAGGTCAGCTGATAAACTTTAAGTACACATTGGCCGAAAATAAAACGGGTAATATTGCCTTAGGCAAGCCTATCTGGTTTCAACATTCGAAATCGGGGAAAATACTGAATCCAAATGCTGCTATTTATTATGCTTTCAATGCCACCGATGGCGATTCCAATTCCTATGCACAGGCAAGCGGTGACTATCAATTCGTAACTGTTATTGACCTTTTGAAAGACCGGATGATCAAAAAAGTGGTAGTGGATTTTCATAACAATGGCTACGCGACAAGTCTGCGCGTGGATGTTGGAAAAACTATGAATGAACCCACTCAAGTTGGCGGCAAAGAAAACAACAATGCCACACATGTAGAGATCAACTTTAATCCGACCAGTGCCCGATTTGTCTTCCTTAAAATATTAAAACCGGATGGCCCCAACCAGCCAGGCAATGCTGCTCTTATTGGCAGCATTGGAATATTTTAATTCTAAAAAGTTGGTTTGTCAAACTATAAACACTTAAAGCTCCCTGTGGAGCTTTAAGTGTTTATGACAACATCTTTTCCATTCTGAGACACTTGCTGACGATCGTCATCAATCTTCAAGTCATACTATAATGTGCCTAGCAACAACTCGCTATTCGAAAGCCAGTTAATGCTCTGGAACGCCTCAGTGATAGCCTTTTGAAAAACCTTTGGCAAAAACGAGACGGAAAAGATTAACAATGCACAATTTTGTAGAAATAATTGTACTTTTATATCAAATAAAATCAAACAACATATTAGAATAATTTAGCTTTACAAAATCACCGGTAGGTTAAAAACCATTTTCAGCGTGCCATGCCATATCTAGATACATACACTGTCCCGTTAACAGCTCACACCGCTGCTCATTTACTTAGGAGAGCAACAATGGGGCCGACCAGGCAAGAAATCGTAGATTTTACGGGCCTTACGCCAGCTCAGGCTGTTGCTAGGCTTTCAGCTAACGTTAGTTTTACAGCTTCTCCGCCTCCGCCGATAGACTATGATGAAACACAACCCACAGCAGGTCAACAGTTTTTGAACTTACCGTATAGCACGCAGCGGAGAGTCGCATTCAACATTTTTCTCCGTTACTGGTGGGTCGGATTAATGTGTGAACAAAATGGAAATCCTTCTATTTTGGAAAAACTTACTGCTTTCTGGCAAAATCATTTTATTGTAGGACAAGGGACAATTGGTGATTACCGCATATCATACAAATTCCTTACGCTGCTCAGAAGCAAGGGCTTAGGCAGTTTTCGGAATCTCATGATCGAAATAACCAAAGATCCCGGAATGTTGCTTTTTCAAAATGGCAATGTCAATCAGAAGGTTTCTCCAAACGAGAATTATGCCAGGGAACTTCAAGAGCTCTTTGTGGTAGGCGAAAAAAACTTCGCAGGTCAAAAAAATTATACAGAAGACGATGTAAAGGAAGCTGCGAGAGTGCTTACCGGTTGGCAGGTTTTCAGTGACGTGAACACTTTTAGTTCTGGTTTCACCGCGGCCAGGCATGACACTGCCAATAAGACCTTTTCCTCGTATTATAACAACACAGTAATTCAGGGACGATTTGACGCTTCGGCGGGTGATAGCGAGCTAGCAGAGCTGATTGATATGTTGTTAAGGCATTCTGAGTCATCGAAACACATTTGCAGAAAGCTATATCGATGGTATGTCAATCCTAATGTTACACAAGAGATTGAAAATAATGTTATAAGTCCGCTTGCCTCTTTTTTCGCAAGTCCTGCAAACAACTTTGCAATCCAGCCAGTGTTAGAAAAATTGCTTTCCAGCGAAATTTTTTACCAGGAAAGCAATGTGGGCGCAATTATCAAATCTCCTACCGAATTCGCAATTGGCATGGTTAGATTTTTTGGACAGGAAATCCCAGACAAAACAACCGATTATGTTGCTTTTCGCAAGATGATGGAGTTTGTGCACTGGAATATGGCTGGTTTACAACTAGACTTATTAAATCAGCCTCTGGTTTTTGGCTCAATTGCTTATTACCAGACTGGCTATTCCAAAAATTGGATCAACGGAAATGCCTTAGGAATTCGTGGAGTTCAAATTGACAAGTTTGTCCACCCATACATTGAGTACAAACCCGGAAAGTTGATTGGAATCGACTTCCTAGCCTGGATAAAGTCACTGCAACCCAACTTTTCTGACGTGGCAAATACTCCATCCATTACGTGCGAACTTGTGTTTGAAGAATTGTCGAAAAATCTCTTCGCATTCGACTTAACTGCCCCTCAGAAAAATTTTCTGATTGATACAATTATGATGAAAAGCCTTCCCAGGAGCACGTTTACAAGGGAAATGACGAACCTTCGGAATGATCCTAATAACATTAATAATAAGAATGCAGTCATGTGGCGGGGTGGTTTGGTGATGCGATACATGATGAGGATGGCTGAGTATCATATTTTTTAACACGACGTTATGAAAAGGAGAGAATTTATAGCTTCAACAACTTCAATGCTTCTGCCCCTTACTTTAAGTGGCATGGGTATTAGCAGCCTAGCCGACGACTCGCCGCTGGTAAAGTCAATACTCGATACCAATGCAGCTGTTGGTGATAGATGTCTGGTGGTGATATATTTGAACGGAGGAAATGATGGATTGAATACAGTAATTCCGCTAGATCAATATTCTAAATACTATAACCTAAGAAGCAATATCGCAATTCCCGAAAATCAGGTCTTAAAACTTTCCGGAAATGCAGAGACGGGTTTCCACCCTGTAATGACAGGCATGAAAGCCTTGTATGATGAGGGAAAGCTTGGAATCATTCATTCTGTTTCATATCCAAATCCTAACCAATCACATGTCAGGTCAACGGACATATGGATGACTGGGGTTGACGCTAATAAGTATTCCGAAACCGGATGGGCGGCCCGTTACCTCGAAGGAAGATTTCCAAATTATCCGGCTAATTACCCAAGTCCGGCAATGCCAGATCCGCTTGCAATTCAGATTGGCTATGTTGATGCAGTTGCACTCAAAGGGCGCGTGCAACCCGTAAGTATTTCATTCGAAGATCCTTCGAAATTTCATCAAATGATGGGAACGTTGGGAAGTGTTGAGTCAAGCGGCCTTCCGTGTTGTGATGCCGGAGATTTGGTAAGCTTTATAAAGCAGCAGCAAATCCTTTCAATCGGATATTCGGCCCAGATCAAGAAAGCAGCTGATGCAGGACAAAATTTAGCTGCGTATCCTACGCCGGTTGGAGTAAACGACCTTTCCGAGCAATTGAAAATCGTTGCGCGCCTTATACATGGCGGCTTGCAATCTAAAATTTACTTTGTAGAAATGGGCGGCTTTGATACACACGCTGCTCAGGTGGGAACGTCCACAACGGATGGCCCTCATGCGCTTTTGTTGAAGAAGCTTTCTGAGGGTATTTCGGCCTTTCAAAATGATTTGAAGCTTCAAGGAATTGAGGATAAAGTGGTCGGAATGACTTTTTCAGATTTTGGGAGACGAGCAAATTCTAATTTATCCAAAGGAACAGATCACGGTGTTGCTGCACCAATGTTCGTTTTCGGGACCGGAATCAAAAGACAATTGGTAGGAACCAATCCGGACCTCACCAATGACATGGAGCCATTAGTTCCGAATTCAAGCAAAAGTCAGGATATCAAAATGCAAATTGACTTTCGGAGGATCTATTCTGACATCCTCAACGATTGGTTTGGCAATAGTAAAAGCGCCACAGATGCTATGTTGTTTGGAAATTATAGAACGACATCCCTTTTCTCCGATACGATCGAAACGGTTTCCTCAGGTTCTTGGCCCGATCGCGCCGTTTGGTCATCCAATAGAATGCCCGGCCCCAAAGATTACGTAAAAATCAACACTGGGCATAAGGTGACACTCGGCCAGAACATTACCATTAAAAACATTCAAGTCGAGAGCGGAGCAGAACTAAAATTTTTGGGGAAAATCAGCGTTACCAGAACCGGATGATTTTTTGAATGCGTATACCACAATAACTCTCCTTTATCCTCCGAATGCAGTCTGCACTTACAGATTGCATTTTTTGCGTATTGATCAATAGGTTACACACTTAATTTGAGTTTCGTCACGTCAATTTAAAGTCTATTGGCTATTTTTGCAATTAGAAGTTCTTTTTACACACATTCGCCTTATTTCTTTAATGATTAAGTCAAAAAAATTAGCTGTTGTAGGTTTTAGTGGGCTAAGTGGAGCAACGCAGGTCGGGTTAAATTTTGCAGGAGGCGTAGATATACCAAAAGAAGACACGATATTTATTTTTTACGGCAAAACCGAATCTGTTAATTCAGGATACATCGATGAGTTGAATTCTTTTGGAATAAATCATCACTTTGCAAAAAAGACGCGCCCGAAAATAGACCTTCCTGCCGAATTTCAGGTTTTTCGATTTCTTCAACGACACAAACCGAAAAATGTACTGCTAGCTTCTTCTGCGCCAATTTTTGGCATACTAGCATATAAATTGCTCAACTTCTTTCGGTCAAATATCATCACCATTGAGCAACATCCGCTCAATCTCACGAGCATCAAGGAATACTTACATTCATATATTGGATTTGCGTTTTTTGAATATGTTGTGCCCGCTTCACAAGCATACGCAGAAGGTTTTTCGCAGAAAATGAGTCCTCTTTCCAAGATTTTTGCAAGAAAACTCGTTGTCGTTCCTAACGGATTAAATATTCCTGCACGCACCACTTCCGCCGAAACGCTTGCAAACAAACAAACGATCAAGCTCGGGATGGCTGCCAGGTTTGATGATTGCAAAGATTTTGAAACAGTCTTGCGGGCAACTGCAAAGCTGAATGCATCGGGTTCTATAAAATATATTTTTGAAATTGCCGGGGATGGCCCAAACAGAGCGAAGATTGAAAAACTGGTAGATGAACTCCAACTCAGACCTTACGTCGCGTTTCACGGACTGTTGTCTAAAACGAGTATGAAGGCATTTTATCAGAATGTTGACATTTATATCCAGTCCACAACGGGTGAGGCAATGAGTATCTCCATGTTGGAAGCAATGGGCTACGGCTTAATCTTTCTAGGAACGCGCGTGAGAGGAGTTCAGGAATTTATTATTCCGAAAAAAAATGGCCTCTTATTCGAGTGTGGCAATGCGGACGATCTGGTGGACAAGATAGAAAGCATTGTATCCAATCCAGCCCTAGCAAAAGCCTTAGCCGCAGGCGCACGCACGCATTACGAAAACAATTTCAGTTTGAGTAATATGGTCAATGGTTATAGTAAGCTGTTAAAAATATAACTTCGGCAATCCCTGTCTGCTTCCTCACACATCTCGTTAAGCAATATTTTGAAAAAGAAAAAAGTTATTTACATCCTGCATGACATAGAAATGGGCGGGGTTGAGATGGCGCTTATATCGGCGATTCCTGAACTCAATGCGAAGTTCGAGTTAAAAGTCATGGTTCTTGGGAAAATTGATCCGGGATTAACAGCGCACCTTTCACTTGAAGAGCAGGCGTGCCTTCAAACTTTTAATTATAAACTCTATACATATCCGGCGCACCTTTCCAAACTTGTATCTTTTGTCCTGAATTTCCAGCCTGATATAATGATCTGCTCGCTGTGGAGGGCATCGCTGATTGGTTCTATGGTAAAGCGGTTAAATAAGAATATTACATTCTATTCCTTTATTCACAGCACAAGGTTCGCGCACGTTTTTGACAGAATCTGCACGCTTGCAGCAAGCAAGTCAGCCGACAAAATCCTTGCCGACTCCAAGGCAGCTTCAGATTTTATTTCTGTTTTCAAAAAACCATCCACTATCGTAAAGGTTATTTCTTTTTACACACACCCCTCGCCCCCTGAGCGGAAAATAGCCGAATTTAACTCGAATAACATTAAGTTGATGTTCCTTGGACGGCTAAACCCTATAAAAAATTTACCGCTGGCCGTAGACATGGTTCACGATCTTCGTGAACGAGGATGGCCAGTCACATTGGACATTTACGGGAGAGACAATGGCGTATTAAACGAAACTATTCAGCACATTGAGAATAAACAGCTAAGCAACTACATTAATTTTAAAGCTGAGGTGAATCACTCGGGGAAGCTTGCAGCTTTTAGCAGCCACAATTTTCTTATCCAGCTTAGCTCAAAAGAAGGAATGGCCATGAGCGTTGCAGAAGCTATGCAACATGGAATGGTTTGCATTGTATCTCCTGTTGGAGAAATCCCTAATTACGCAAAAGATATGGCATCTGCGATATTCGTGGACATTACGGATCAGAAAGAATGGGATGTTGCGTTGGCAAAAATCGAAAAGGTTTTCCAAAACCCTAGTCTTTATGAACAGATATCCACAACTTGCTTTGAGAATGCTCGAAACATAAGCACTTACTCGGCAACTTTGACAAAAACAATACAAGAAGATCTAGACAAAGCCTCCTAACCGCATAATAGATCGGGAGCAAAAAATTAAACAATCACAACTATATATGCACCAAGAAAATAAATCAATTTGCGTCGTTGGCCTGGGTTATGTTGGCCTTCCACTGGCAGTAGAATTTGGGAAAAAGTTTGACACAATCGGACTTGACATTAACACAAAAAGAATAGAAGAACTAAAACAGCATTTTGATCGAACGCTTGAAGTTGATGAAGCGGGCCTTAAAGCCTCATCGCGGCTTACATTCACGTCTGTTCCATCAGATATAAATAGCGCTTCTATCTTTATCATTACAGTCCCGACCCCAGTTGATCAATTCAACAATCCCGATTTGACGCCTGTCCGCAAAGCGACAGAAACAGTTGCCCATAATTTAAAGGCTGGCGATATAGTAATTTACGAATCGACTGTGTATCCGGGTGTCACCGAGGATTATTGCGTGCCAATTCTTGAAAAAATTTCGGGCTTGACATTCAATAAAGACTTTTTCTGCGGCTATTCTCCCGAAAGAATTAATCCTGGTGACAAACACCATACGCTTACAAAAATTCGCAAGGTTACTTCCGGATCCACTCCTGAAATCGCAAATGAAATTGATGAGCTTTACAGCTCGATCATCACGGCAGGAACTTTCAAAGCTTCAAGCATTAAAGTTGCCGAATCGGCCAAAGTCATTGAAAATGCGCAGCGGGACATAAACATTGCCTTTGTTAATGAGCTTGCCAAAATCTTCAATTTGTTAAAAATAGATACGAGCGAAGTTTTGGAAGCAGCTGGCACAAAGTGGAATTTCCTTCCTTTTAAACCCGGCCTTGTTGGTGGCCATTGCATTGGCGTCGATCCTTTTTATCTAGCTCAAAAAGCCAAGGAAGTTGGTTATCACCCCGAAATAATCTTGGCTGGCCGCAGGTTAAACGACTCGATGGGGCCTTACGTCGCTACTCAATTTATTAAATTGCTCATACAAAGTGAACGCAAGATTAAGGGCCAGGACGTTCTTGTGTTGGGCATAACTTTCAAGGAAAATTGCCCTGACATTCGGAATAGTCGGGTCATTGATATTATCAGGGAATTGGAAAGTTACGAAATGAACGTGCACGTTTATGATCCCTGGGCTGACAAGGCAGAAGTGGAGCATGAATATGGCATTACATTAACAAGTGAACTAAGTGACCTAAGTAAGTTCCAGGGCATCATTGCCGCAGTTGGTCACGAACAATTCTTGCAGCTCGATCTTCCAGACGAAACAAACGGGCCCGTGATCTACGATGTTAAAGGTATTTTCCCTAAAAACAAAGTTGCCGCACGCCTTTGAAATCATAAAGTCTCAACATTTAAATAACATGGTTTTTAACAAATATCATCAGGAAGATATCAGCTCCCTGGCTTTTCTCGTAACCGGAGGCGCAGGATTCATCGGATCTAATTTAGTCGAATATCTTGCACAGCATCAAGCCGGAAAAATCATTGTTTTGGACAATCTCTCGACAGGTTATATTGAGAACATTGCGGAGTTTATTGAGAATGGCCAGGTTGAATTTATTGAAGGGGACATTCGAGATTACAACACTTGCGTAAGCGCAATGCAGGGCGTGGACTTTGTTTTGCACCAGGCTGCACTTGGCTCTGTCCCCCGATCGATTTCAGATCCAATCGCGACCAATGATGTGAACATCAGCGGTTTTCTCAATGTGCTGCAGGCGGCTAAGGAATCAGGAGTAAAGCGCATGGTTTATGCGGCATCTTCATCAACTTATGGTGACAGCCCCTCATTGCCAAAGAAGGAGGAGGTCATAGGCAATCCGCTATCGCCTTATGCAGTAACAAAATATGTCAACGAACTCTACGCAGATGTTTTCTCGCGTACATACAATTTCCACAGTGTTGGGTTACGCTATTTTAATGTGTTTGGCCCAAAACAAAATATCAATGGGCCCTATGCGGCGGTAATTCCGCTCTTTATCACACAAATACTGAAAGGAGAAAGCCCTGTTATCAATGGTGATGGGCTAACTTCACGAGATTTCACCTTCGTTTCCAATGTTGTCCAGGCGAATGTGAAAGCGCTTTTGTCTCAAAACTTAAACAAGCACGAGGTTTTCAACATCGCTTGTAACGAGCAGACAACATTAACACAGCTCGTATCGACTATCGCAAGCGAAGTCAATAGCCCTGTGCAAGCAAGCTATGTTCCTGAAAGAAAAGGAGACGTAAAACACAGCCTGGCCGATATATCGAAAGCAAAGTCATGGCTCGATTATCAGCCGGAAACATTGTTCAGAGACGGATTAAAAGAAACAATCTCCTATTTCAAAGCTGTGGTTTAGTTGGCATGAGTAAAATCAAACTACTGAGAATTTCGACTGAAACTTATTCGCTGCGTATATTACTGAAAGGCCAGTTAAAATATATGTCGCAACGGGACATTGAAGTCTACATGGCGAGCACGCCGGACTCGCACGTCCCCGATTTGATCAGAGACCAAAAAGCAGATTTCTTTCCACTTCCTCTTTCTCGGGAGCTCACGCCGATTAAAGATTTGATCGCATTGTTTCATACAATCCGGTTGATACGAAGATTAAAGCCAGACATTGTTCATACGCACTCACCCAAGGCTGGCACAGTTGGCATGTTAGCTGCATTTCTGTGCAGAGTTCCAGTCAAAATGCATACAGTGGCCGGATTGCCGTTAATGGAAGTGAACGGCGCGAAGCGAATTTTACTAGACTCGGTTGAAAAATTCACTTATTGGTGCGCAGACTGGGTCCTCCCGAATTCTTTCGAGCTTAGATCATTCATTTTGAACAACTTATTGCCTGACGAAAAGAAGGTCATTGTATTGGGCAATGGAAGTAGCAACGGCATTGACCTTGATTACTTTTCCAGTACAGGGTCGGTGTTTCAAGAAGGCAGAAAATTCAGACTTGAAAATGGCATTAAAGAGGAAGAGATTGTGCTGGGATTTATGGGCCGGCTTGCCTTTTATAAGGGCGTTAACGAGCTGGTGGAAGCCTTTTTAATTCTGCAAAAAACACATCCCAATGTCAAATTGCTGCTGATCGGTGCGCCCGAGGCGTTAAATCCATTAAAGGAGTCCACTGAAAGGGAAATTAAAAACAATAATTCCATCTTCGCCGTAGGACATCAAAAAGACGTTCGGAAATTTTTGGCGGCGTCCGATATATTTGTTTTTCCAAGTTATCGGGAGGGCTTTCCACAAGCACTTCTTCAAGCCAGCGGAATGGCCATTCCATGCATAGCGACAGACATTAATGGCTGCAATGAAATGATCGAAAATGGGAAAACTGGATTTTTGATTCCGCCAAAAGACGTCGAAGCCATTGTAGTGGCTTGTGAGAAATTGATAGAAAATCGTCAGGCAAGCAGAGAAATGGGAAAACTGGCACAACAATTTGTACTACAAAACTTTGAGCAGCAGCAGCTTTGGAGAACCATTCTTGCATTTTACAACGAAAATGTCTCGCAGAAAAGCGGCCGCTGATTAATCGATTTTAATACAGAAAGGTAAATAAGCATAAATTATTTTGTCTACCTTTATAGCGTACTTGAAATACCCTCCCTACTCCATAATGTTTTAATACAGTGTTTCTGTATTAGTCAGATTATAGGCCTTTTGATAATTGAGACCTGCCGAAGGTTCAATGTGTCAGCAAATTGTTTCAAAATAGGATTTTTTAGTTTATAATTGCATTCCTTTTGCACACGCTTTAATTTTTTGTCGCACACATATGGATCAAACTTCTGTTTCTAATCGAAAGTACGTACATCGATTGTTGAGCAAACACGCTTCTACCGATGAAATTCTGATTATCACGAGTTATGACTATTTTCTACAGAAATACGATTTAAAGAATCTACGAGAAACCTACCGGGAAATAATCCTGGTCCCGCACACAGCAGATGACGATTATTTGATCAACTACACTGTCAGACCGTTACTGGACAAGTTTGAAAAGGTCCATCTTGTCACAAATCCACATTACGACAAGCGTAACAAGGTTATCTACGAGTTAGTTATTCGCAAAAACAAATCCATTAGAATCACAACAGTCTACGATTTTTGCGAAAAAAACCTGAAGAAAGTTTATATCCCGGAAGACATTTCTGAAATAAATCCAAACTTGTCCGACATGCCGTCGTTCGGCAGGAGAGTAAGATATCCGAAGAAGATTATTGACGTGGCAGTCTCAATCATTTTGTTTTGCCTTACATTCCCCTTGTGGGTTCTTAGTTACTTCAGAATCAAGTTTGAATCCCCTGGGCCTGTATTTTATTATCAGGAACGGGTTGGAATGGACAACAAAGCGTTTAAGTGTATAAAATTTCGCTCAATGTCCTTAGACGCGGAATCTAATGGAGCCACGTTCTCCAAGAAAAACGATTCCAGAACGTTCGCATACGGATCATTCATGAGATTGAGCCGGATAGACGAACTGCCCCAAATCATCAATATTTTTAGAAGAGACTTATCATTGATCGGTCCAAGGCCAGAAAGGCAAGTTTTCACCGAAACTTTCGACGAATTAATCCCCTACTACAACGCTCGCCACAGCATCAAACCTGGAATTACAGGCTATGCTCAGGTTATGTACTCTTACGGAGCGGGTGTTTTTGATGCGCGCCATAAATTGATGTATGATTTATATTACATCAAGAACTGGACGCTGATGCTGGAATTGAAGATAATCTTGCTGACCGCTGTGGTTATATTTGGCAAAAGAGGTCGGTGATTCTTCTTTATTAACGCTTCGTTACTCCGTTAAAGACGCTGTTCAATTTCGTCTGCGAATTACTTTTACAAATTCTCAGGCACGTATTTTAGACAACTTAATTCAAAAACATTGCTATCATTTTAGATGGAGAAAATCCATTTTTATCAGATAACTTTGGCAAATTGAACGCTGTCCCGTTTTGAGTAATTATTACATTAAATGCCGGTCCCACTCTATCTGAAGCAACTTTTCCTTATTGCTGTAATCACTTGTCTCGCATTGGCTTCACACGCCCAGGACTCCACTGTATATTACAAAGCTAGCATTCTGGTATCCGGTGCCACGGACCAAACACCGTTTTGGGCACACGCAAATCAAAATGGCAGCATTCCACTTGATGGCAACTTCGGACTTGTTAATGCGGGCATTTATAAAGTTTATAATCCGCACAACCCGAGGACATTCCAATGGAGCGGCGCTATTCAAGGCATTGGAAGTTATGGAAAATCCGCAAATGCTTTTTTATCCGATGCTTACCTTGCTGCAAAGATTGGGAAAATTGAAATCATGGCTGGCCAAAAAAGCAATGTGATGGGCATCATGGACACCACACTCACATCCGGGTCACTGTCAGTGGCGGGCAATGCAAGGCCATTTCCACGCGTGCAAATTTCAGCACCTAATTATCTGCCGTTATATTTTACCAAAAACTTTGTCGCGCTGAAATTCTCTTATTCCGAAGGCTTCTTAGGGAGCAGCCGCTTAAACTATGGTGTCGAACGCGAAGTTTCCTACACCTACTTTCACCAAAAATCGCTTTATTTTCGCTTTGGACAAGATAACGGACGTTTAAAAATCCACTTTGGCGCCAACCACCAGGCAGTTTGGGGAGGCGAAGAGAAAATCACGCCACTTTTTGAGCTGGAACCGTTGAAGGCTTATTGGTATACAATCAGCGGGAAAACATTGAATTACAACAAGGTTGGCAACCACTTCGGAACGGTTGACCTGGCCGGAGAATGGCAAGGAAAAAAGTGGTCTTACCTGCTCTATAGGCAGAATATTTATGAAACTGGCTCATTGTTTAAGCTCATTAACTTCCAGGATGGACTCAATG
This sequence comes from Dyadobacter sp. CY326, assembly GCF_021390515.1. Lineage (GTDB taxonomy): Bacteria > Bacteroidota > Bacteroidia > Cytophagales > Spirosomataceae > Dyadobacter. The sequence goes on along the minus strand of NZ_JAJUXI010000004.1, from coordinate 90,740 downwards.
GACTGAGGTTAAGAAGAATAAAAGCTTCTTTTGTAAAAACGTCGTCATTTGCACTGCAAAGTGCTCTAATTGAAGTTGTTGGAACAAATAGTCAAGTGAACCGCTCTCCGCTGTCCGGTCTTTCCATCTACGAAAAAGGCAATTATTATAACAGTTACATTTACCAACGCGGCTGGTCGTATTTTGACCGCGGAATTGGAACGCCGCTCGCACCAGGCAAAACAATAACTGATAAAAAGTTGCCCTTCAATGCCACAGAGTTCACCAATAATAATAGGTTTTGGGCATTTCATGGCGGGATAACGGCAACATGGCTAAAAGCATATTTTGGTTTAAGAGCCACTTATTCAAGAAATTCAGGCTCATTACTCAGCCCGTTTGACACAATGAAAGAGCAGATTTCCTTGTCGCTCACGGCGGAGAAAAACGTTAAACTGCTTAATGGGTGTAGCGTTTTCACAAATCTGACTTCTGATTTCGGTCAACTTTACCCAAAATCTTACGGTCTGATTGCTGGCATTCGTAAAAGTGGATTCCTTGACTAATGGTTACATTTGCTATTACTGTTATGTCCAATATGAATAGCAAAAAGTTATACTTATTTTTGTCAAAGAGTCACATTATACACATTACGAAAAGCTTGAGGGCACGCTTATGAGATTCTTTCCTTTCCTTCAATTTTTGCTATGCATTTCTTTCGCCGGCTTCTCGCAATCCGAGCCTGACCAAGTTCCGGAATATGCAGATTCTACAATCAATTTCGTCGAGATTGCTGGCTTTGGAAGCAATAATACACATATGCCGTTTTGGATTCAGGCGAACCAGTTTGGAACTGTGCCGCTAGATGTCCCTGCCGGAACCGCCCGCATTTCATTGGAAAATTACTGGCCTTTGTCTCCGAAGTGGCGTGCAGGCATTGGGATTGAAGCAGTTGGGAATTTCAACGAAAACAAGAAACTGCTCTTGCCGCAGCTGCATGCAACATTAAAGTTTAAAAACTGGGAGCTCTTCATCGGAAGAAAAAAACAATATGTGGGATTGGCTGACTCGACATTGGGATCAGGTTCTTATGCTTGGTCAGGCAATGCGCTGCCGATTCCAAAACTTTACATTGGAACGAGCGGCTTTGTTGCCGTTCCCCTCACAAAAGGCTGGATCTCGTTCAATGGCTTTTATTCCGATGGCTTGTTTGAAAAAGGCAGACCGTCAACCAGTGGGCTTAAATTTCATCAAAAAGCATTTTACCTTCGCCTAGGAAAAATCGATTCCCGACTCAAATTATATGGCGGTTTCAACCATCAAGTGCAGTGGGGCGGTAAAGCGAAAGATCTTGTTTCCGAAAGCGGAAATCTTCCCGACGGCTTTGCGAACTATTTACACGCAGTTTTCGGGACCATCGGTGGGTCGGGAGAAGATGTGACATTCTTTGACAGCACAAACCGGGTGGGTAACCACTTGGGATCACTCGACGTTGCGTTTGAAGTCGAAACTTATGGAAGCAGCATTTATGTTTACAGGCAATTTATCTATGAAGACGGCTCTCTGTTTTATCTGAAAGGCGTTAAAGATGGCCTGAATGGCATTCGCATCAGAAGAAAAAATTCTTACGGAGCGAATTTCGAAATAACTGAAGGCGTTCTTGAAATGCTTTTTACCAAGGACCAGGGCGGCGATCAGTTTGACATGGGAAATGGCAAAAAGCGAGGCAATGATAACTATTTCAACAATCAGCAGATCCGTGACGGATGGTCCTATCATGACCGCACCATTGGAACCCCGTTCATTCCACCAACTTCACAAACCAAATGGAATTGGCCAAATTATGCCGACAATTTTACGAGTAACAATCGGGTACTGGTATGGCATATGGGCTTAAAAGGAACACTTTTCAGAAAATTGCAATGGCATACCAAACTTTCCTACTCGAGTAATTCCGGAACTTACAGAGAACGTTTCCATGATTCACCCAAACAATTTTCAGGCCTCATTGGCGCACAAACGAATGTAAACCTTCTGGGCGGAATGATTGTAAAAGGTTCTTACGCCAGCGACATTGGTGATTTGTATCGCAAAACCCATGGCTTTATGCTTGGAATTAGAAAAGAATTCTCCTTCAATTAAGCAGCAGCATTCGGTTCCTTGGCTCCTTAATCAGTGAATTTCTGCACGGATTTTTGCCGCCAAACTTGCTAATTCTTCCTGAGACATTGTTATTTTTTTGGAAAAATCAGCGTCCTGCATGCTGTTAAGCGGGAGCAAATGAATATGTGTATGGGGCACTTCCAGCCCAATTACAGATAACCCAATGCGCAGGCACGGCACCACTTTCTGAATTGCAGGAACAATGCTCTTCGCGAAAAGAAACAGCTCTGCGTATAATTTATCATCCAGATCAAACAAATAATCAATTTCCTTTTTGGGAATGACAAGCGTATGCCCTGCTGTAATCGGGAATGCGTCGAGGAAAGCCAGAAAATCTTCTGACTCAGCAATCTTGTGTGAAGGAATGTCGCCGCTGACAATTTTTGAGAATATAGAAGCCATCAGATTTGTGTTAAATATAGATTCCAGGCAAAATTTAGCGCAGCAACGCTCGTTTATCTTTCCACGGAATAAGTAATTAAAAACTTAAAAGTACTTAATATTGTGCTCCAAAACTTTAACAACAAGGATATGAATTTTACAAAATGGCGTGCTTTCACGAAAGGAACAGTTGTCGCATTGTTTTCAATTGCATTGATCTCAGATCCGGCAGAAGCTCAGGATAAGGGAAAGTGGGTGAAATTATTTGATGGCAAAACCCTTAACGGCTGGCACAGCTGGCAATCTGACAAAGTATTGCCTCAGTGGAAAGTGGAAGGTGACGCAATCGTTCTTTCAGAAAAAGGCGGAAAAGATCTTGTAACTGATAAAGAATATGGCGATTTCGAGCTTGAATTGGAATGGAAAATTGCAGAAAGCGGAAACAGCGGCATCATTTACCACGTGATTGAGGACAAAAAATATTGCTGCCCTTACTCAACTGGCCCTGAAATTCAAATTCTTGACGATGTTAAACACCCTGATGCAAAGGCTGGAAAAGAAGGAAACCACAAGTCAGGCTCACTTTACGACATGCTTCCTCCGACCGATTTTGCTGTGGTGAAACCTGCTGGCGAGTGGAACAAAGCGAAAGTGATCATCAAAGGCGGAAAAGGCGAAAGCTGGTTGAACGGCAAAAAAGTCGTTGATTTTCCGGCGCAAGGCGGCGAATGGGACAAGCTTGTTGCAAACAGCAAATTCAAAACCTGGGAAGGATTCGGCGCATCTCCAAAAGGAAAAATTGCTTTGCAAGATCACGGCGACAAAGTTTCATTCAGAAACATTCGGATTAAGGAGCTTTAATGCTTCCGAATTCAGAGTTCCAGACCAATATTCACGGCTATAAACGCGGCTAAACGGCCAGTTTTTTTGCCGGAGCAGAAGGGGCAAGTAAGCGTGCGGTTCTTTTGATGATTTGCTGTAATGATACAAATCATCATCCGTCAGAACCAAGCCCTTATAAGCCCCTTCCCTTTTTACAGTTATATCACCAAAAGGAAGCTCCTTCTCAAAATCATCATTACGCTTCACCAACTGATCCTTCAAAAGCCAGTCGGACTTGAATTTGCCCGTCGGCACAGGCATGGGCCGAAACTTTCCTTCCGAAACTTCTAACGCATATTCGAGATAGGATTTCAGAATTTTGGGACCTGCATTCGCAGTCTGATCAGTTTGTAACTGCGCTGGCCATAAGCTCGTTACGAAGTAAATCTGCTCTCGCGCCCTGGTGATGGCAACATTGAGCCTGTTCTCCCCGCCTTGCATATTCAAGCTTCCAAACTGCATGGAAACTTTCCCTTTTTCATCCGGCGCATAACCCATTGAAAAAATAATAATATCACGCTCGTCGCCCTGGACGTTCTCGATATTTTTCACAAAAAGATCTTTAAACAAGACGCCATCCTTTTCAAACCTGTCCTGAATTGCAGCCTGCTGGTAAAAATTGAATGTGACCACACCAACACTCTTACCGGAAGGCCCAAGCTCCCTAACCAGCTCCACAACCTTTTCTATTTCAATGAGATTGACATTGTTCTTCCAAACGCCGTCTGTTTTGATGTAATGGATTCCGGGCTGGCTCTCATTTATTTTTGCAAAATCAGGAAGGAGCCGCAATGTGTCTTTGTAAAAATGCCTGTTTGAGAAATCGATCAGATCCAAAGAAAGGCTTCTGTAATGGCCTGTGAGCTGATATTGATCCAGCGATTGCGCCGCCAAATCGAGCAGTGACTCAATTTCCATTGCCGGCGAATAAGTGTCTGGCTCCGCTTTATCCTCGTAGCGGATTTTGTATAAATCACTTGGAGAAAGCTGTTTGCTATCTCCCGTAACCACAATTTGCGCACCGCGAAACGCCGCCGGCAAACCATATTCCGCATAACATTGCGAAGCCTCGTCAAAAATCACAAGATCAAATAACGCTGCCTGCATTGGAAAAACGGCTGATACGGCCTCCGGAGAAGCCATCCAGCACGGCATGAGGGCGAAAACTTCATCCGTATAATTTTCAAGCAGCTTCCTTATCGGCCAAATCTTACGCTTTTTTGTCACTTGATGACCCAGTTCGCGATATGTTACGCGGTTGCCAAGCCTGTTTTTAGCAACGTCTTCGTAAGTCGCCTCACGAAGTTTAATGCCGGTGATGTCGGTGCTTAACTTTTGTTTTCCAATGATACATTCCTGCAAACCATCCTCCCATTGCTTCATTTTCAGCGAAGTAACCGCTCGCAAGTCTGGATATTTGCTTTCAATGTGTTCAATCCAGGCCAGTTTAATGCTGTTGTCAAAGAGATTTGGAATTGTGTCAACATTGGTGTGGCTTAATTTGCGGCTAGCTTCAACAACCAGCTTTGTAACAGTTTGTTCAACATGAGTCAGGCTGCTAAAAAGCTTGTCCATATCAACCATTGAATCAAAATCCTTGCGCAGTGACGCCAAAAGTTGCTCGCTATACAATGGTGGTTCGTCAAGCAGCTTTTGAATTTGCTCATTCAACAAAAACGGCGACATAGCGGCTTCAATGCGGTTCCAAGTTTCCGCCCAGTTTTTGAGATTGGTTATAATGTCAAGAAAAATCGCAGCATCCGGACATTCAGTTGCGATCTTTTTAAGAATTGATGTCCAAGGATTCAATAATGCCCTGACTGCCGCATCAGCCGCCGCCTCTGCCTTTTGGAAAAACAATGAATATTCCGCGCCAACGTCAGATGCATCATTATCAATGTCTTTATTATCGAAGATCAAAAGTTTGTTACCCAACCAACTTTCCAATTCAATGCGATTTCTGAGCCTGATTTCAAGGATTGAAAGGTCTTCCGAAGAAATAGAAAGTCCGTTTTCCTTTGCCACTTGCTCCACTTCGCGCTTTTCTTTGCCAAACATATTCCACCATAGTCCAGAAACCGTGGACTGATTGGCCTCAATCGATTTTTTCAATGTTTGTGCAAAAGCAGCAAGTTTCGTAGAAGGCAGCGAAAACGCAATGCCATCTTCCGCCAGAAATCCTTCCAATGCATCCGTGGTTTGCCTGATGAATGCAAGCCGCTCGTGCACATTGGAGTTGGATGAAATGTATTTTTGAAATTGTTTGAATGTTATCGGGTCCGATACGAGCTCAGAAATGTCTGTGAGACGTTCAATGAGCTCGTTTTTGTTTTCGAGAAAATCCAATGAAAAGGGCTGTCGCGTTAGCTGCTCGAACTTTTGCGCTTGTTTCTGATAAATTGCCGGCCATTCGCTGAGCATCTTTTCCATGTTGCGGAGCTCCGCCAACCCGAAGTTTGCAAAGCTCTTGCGCTGCTCCCAAAAATGATCGGGCAAAAAATATGCAACGTAACTGCTGTACGTTTTCAAATTCCTTCGGAAAACATCCAGGTTGTCCATCCGAAAAGACCGGAAAACTTCACTCAGATTAACCTGGGGCGCTTTTTGATCGCTGGTCAGATACAGTTCCTTAATGCTTACACCGCATTCATTTTCATCAAACAATGCTTTGCGAAATGCGTCGAGCTCCTGCACCGTGCGATCGATTGCCCGGCTTTGCTGCGTAAATTGCCGTTCCAAAAAAACAGCATCCAGGCTATAATTTTGCTGTTTATAAGCTTCAACTTTATCAATTTGGGACGCCAGCTGACGATATAAACCAGGCCGGTCGTTTTTGAAATCATGAATGAGGCCGACAAAATCAGTCATTCCAATAGTTTGCAATCTTTGGTAAACCACATCAAGCGCGACCCTTTTCTGGCAAACCAGCAAAACACGTTTACCTCTCGCAGCAAAATCGGCCATTAAATTGCAAATCAGCTGCGATTTGCCGCTCCCCGGAGGCCCTTGCACCACGACAGATTTCCCAGATTTTACTGCTAAAATGATCTCTTCCTGGGACTGGTCAACCGAAAACGGCGTTAGGATTTCCTCTTCTTTGACGATCCTTGATTTGGATGGCGGGCTTAAAATATCCTTTTTGTCTTCTTCCAAATCCGCCTCAATCAGTGGAATGTTGAAAGTTGATTCTTGCGCGTTTTCGATCAGCAAGTTGTAATCCGGGACCAAGTGAGATCCGGCTTGGGGGAAAATGCCGAGAACCGCTTCCGGGAAGAGTTTCAGCTCTCCATTGCGCTCATTAACATCAAGTTCTGAGCTTTTTTGCGCATTAAATGGAATCAGCTTATCCTCGAAAAGCTCCTGATTAAAATTGATTTTGAATGGTGTAGACTTCAACCATTCGTACAATTGCGTCCTGAATTCCAGAAAATCCTTGGAGAAATCTTCGAATGATTTTTCAAGCGTTTCGTCCGAAATTACCGATTCATTAAAATGTGCGTAAGCAAGCGCAAAACTTTGATTAAGAAGCACTTCGCTTTCCGGAACTTCAAACAGACACCATTGCTCACAATCCATTTTTAATGTGACCGGGAAAAACAGCAGCGGCGCATGGATTGGCGTGCCGTCTGAAAGTTTACCCTTCACAAAAGGATATCCGACATATAAATCGCGCGAACCCCGCTCCTCTTCAATAAAACGCTCGGTGCGGGAAATTTTCCTTAGCTTTTTGCTAACCTCATTTACTTTCTCAAAACGTGCATCGGCAACATCGCAAAGTGCAATGCGCGTTTTTCCCTGGATTAACTGCCTAATCAGTTCAACAGAAGGCTTTTCAAGAAGAAAATCTGTTTCATTCAGATCCAGGAATTGTTCCGAGGGCAAGCTCGGCAATAACAACGATTTGTTGCGCGTACTAAGATTTGTAAGCCGTTTTAAGTAAGCTTTGAGAATGCGATCCATAAAAACCAAACGATCCTGAACGGTTAACTATTTGGCAACGGCTCCGGATGTGACCTGTTTTTTCTCAGGGAAAATTACGGACGCCAATATGCTCACGGCCAAGATGCCCACAATCACATACAGGGAATAAACCGTTTCAAAGCCCATTTCCTCCAAAGGCTTGTGGAACAGCATTTTCGCGCCGATAAAGACGAGCAGGACGCCCAAACCATATTTGAGGAACCGGAAAAGGCCCATGATATTGCTTAGGAAAAAGAACATGGATCGAAGCCCCATGATGGCAAATATGTTGGAAAAGAAGACCACATAAGGATCTTTTGTCACTGAAAACACGGCCGGAACGGAGTCAACAGCGAAGATTAGGTCAGTGAATTCAACGATCAGCACAACCACGAAAAGCGGTGTTACAAGCCATTTTCCTTTCTTCAAAACAAAGAAATGCTCGCGAACATATCTTGGAAAGACAGGCAAATATTTGGCAGCAAATTTCACAACAGGATGCTTCGCCGGATCAATTTTTTCATCTTCCCCGCCTTCAAAAAAGATTTTTCCACCCTGATAAACGAGCAGCAATCCGAAAATATAAATGATCCATTCAAAGCGCTGCATCAATGCAGATCCAAGGAAAATGAATATGAACCGCATGACAATTGCCCCCAAAACGCCCCAGAAAAGCACTTTTTTGTAATATTGTGGCCTAACGCCGAAGGAAGAAAAGATCAGGATAATGACAAAAATATTGTCCACCGAGAGTGCATATTCAAGAAGATAGCCTGTGATAAATTCAAGCGACATGTTCTTCCTGTAAATTTCAAGGCTGCCCTCATAATTTCCCGGAATCAGCTTCAATTGCGGCGCATACTTGTCTTTCACCGCCGATAAATCGGCAAAGTTTTCCATGCCATGCACCAGATCTCCATGCGTGTTAATGATGACGTAGAAGACGAGCGCCAAAAAAATCCACGCAACCGTCCAGGCCGCAGCTTCACCAAATTTTACTACGTGATCTTTTTTATTAAAAACGCCAAGGTCTAAAAGCAGCATGATGCTGATCACCAATATAAACCCGCCAAAAAACAGCACTTCGTTGGAAAACATGAATGTATATTTAATAAAAATAAATCGACCAGAGACAGGATAAAACAATAAATAGCAATCTATGCAATCCTGTCAAAGAGGCAAAGGTAACTAAAATATAAAGTGCTTAAATTAAATAGGACGGGCGGCGGAAATTTAATGTACGGCAGGGATGATGCCCATTAAAACCGGGCAATGCGTCGTCGAATGTTTCACTTTTTTTCGACGCCTATAAAAAAATGTGCCCTGCATATCAATTGAGTAACAATTTGTTAATAAAAAGTTGAAATTTTTTTGTTAAATATTTCACTCAAAAACTTGCGTCACATATCAGCGGTTTCTACATTTGCACCACCATAATCAAAAACGGTTATGCGAAAGTAGCTCAGCTGGTAGAGCGCGACCTTGCCAAGGTCGAGGTCGCGGGTTCGAACCCCGTCTTTCGCTCAGAGGTTAAAGCACCGGAAACGGTGCTTTTTTTCTCTATATGCCATCTCAATAATTGGCTAATGCCGGGGTGGTGGAACTGGTAGACACGCAGGACTTAAAATCCTGTGAGCCGAAACGCTCGTACGGGTTCGATTCCCGTCCCCGGTACAAGCCCTTAGCATCGCGCTAAGGGCTTTTTTAATGTCTGATTGCTTTACTTAGGCAATACTTTCCTACATTTAATCCTTATGTTTTCCAATCCTTTGCGTGCATGAAGCTTTTGCTTATCGAAGACGAACCGAGCGTAATTTCCCTGATCCAAAGAAGCCTTTCCGCTGCCGGACACGAGATTACCGTGGCAATGGACGGGCGTTCGGGGCTTGAAATGGCTTCGCAGCACGTTTTCGACATGATTATCCTGGATCTGATGCTGCCCGTAATAAATGGCATGGAGGTTTGCCGGAAAATTCGCAGCTCGGGGTCTGTAACGCCGATTTTAATGCTTACCGCATTGGGAACGACGGAAAACATTGTTTCGGGACTCGATGCTGGTGCGGACGATTATTTGACAAAACCTTTCAAATTAGCAGAACTGGAAGCCCGTATCAGAACGCTTACCCGACGTGGCAAAGAGGTTGAAAAGGAGAAAAACAGCACAACCATTGAAATTTCGGACCTTGTTTTAAACACCGAAACCAAGATTGTTCAGCGAAACGGGCACATTATTGACCTCACAGCGACGGAGTTCAGGCTGCTCGAATTTTTAATGGTAAACCAAAACAAAGTGCTGAACAGGATGGAAATCCTTGAAAATGTATGGGACATTAATTTCAACCTGGGCACCAATGTGGTCGATGTGTACATTAATTACCTGCGCAAAAAGGTTGATAAGAACCAGAAAAACAAGCTGATACACACGATTTTCGGAATGGGTTACGTCATGCGCCAGTCATATGAAGATCCAAACTAAAATTGCGCTCAGCTTCACCATACTCACTTCCGGCATCATCCTGGCGCTGAGCATCTTCATTTATATTTTCGGGTCAGAAAGCGTTTCAAACAGCTTTTATCACCGTTTGGAAGTGCGGGCCGACATCGTTGGACACGCTGCATTGCAGACAAGCAAACGCACAACATCTATTTATTACGATATCAAGGAACGGCATTTGGGCGACTTGCCATTTGAACAGCATCGAATTATCAAAAGCGGTGAAGTTGAAAAAGCAAAACGCCTGAGGGAACAGATGCCGATGCCGCCCTCGTTTTACGACAACATTGTCAGAAAAGAGCCTGCCCGCTTCTTTAAAAATGACACTTCCTACATAGGATTGAACATTAACCAAGCCGGCCAGTCCATCATCATTCTCTCCTCCGCTGTTGACCTTTACGGACTTGAAGAGATCGACAACCTGAAAAAATTACTGACAGTCGGATTTTTCATTTCCATGTTCTTCGTTTTTACATTCGGAAGGCTTTTTTCAACGCAGGTTTTCAATCCGATTCGCCGGATTATCCGCAATGTGAAGGGAATCAGCGCGCATAACCTGCATCAGCGGTTGGATGTGGGCAGCAGCAAAGATGAGATCGAAGATCTTTCACACACATTCAATGACATGCTTAATCGCCTGGAAATCACGTTTGATATACAAAATAACTTCGTCAGCAACGCATCTCACGAGTTCAAAACGCCGCTTACTGTAATTAGCGGAGAGGCGCAACTGGGACTTTCCCTAGACAACATTCCGCCTGCCGCAAGAGCCTCATTTGAAACCATTTATAGAGAAACAGGAAGACTTGAACACTTGGCAAACAGCATGTTAAGCCTCGCACAAACAGGTTTTGACGGCAAAAAAGAGCAATGGTCCAGGATCAGAATTGACGAGTTGGTGCTTTCGGTCAAAGAAGCGGTCGACAAGATTATGCCTGCAAATCAGGTTACGATCAACTTTGACCATTTGCCCGACGATGAGGCCAAATTAACAATCAATGGAAACGAGACTTTGCTGACAGCGGCTCTTTCCAACATTGTGCTGAATAGTTGTAAATATTCTGATAACAAGCCGGTTAGCATTATTATTTCTGCGGATAAAACACATTCAGTCATTGAGATAAACGACGTCGGCATTGGAATTCCCGATCGTGAGATTGCGCAGATTTACGTTCCGTTTTTCCGGGCATCCAATACAGAACGTTACAAAGGATATGGAATCGGCCTTCCTTTGGCCAATAACATCATTAAAAAACATGAGGGCGCAATTGTCGTCAATAGCCAGGTTGGTGCGGGGACGAGCTTTAAGGTGCTTTTGCCCTTTGTTAAATAGCCTCTCTAATCTCATTTTAATGTTTTAATCTTCTTCTAATATTTCTCTCACCACATTATAACGTCCGATTTAACCCGTCTTAACATCCTCGCCTTAACATTGCATCATCAAATAAATGCATTGTTCACAAAAGCGACAAGATATGAAAACAGTTGTTATCCCCGGCGATTTTAGTGTGGAAACCATGCAGGTTGCGCAGCTATTTACGCGCAATGCGCACGAAGAGTTTTCCATCGTTTTTACGCATCTGTTCCATGTGACAGACGATATTCAGGACTTGCTTTTCTCGACTTACAGAAAAAAAGAATACGATTTTGTTTCCGAAGCATTCTGGCGGGATTGTCACATTCTCAAAGACTTGTACGGAAACAAACTGAAAAGCATCAAGGTCGAATTCTTTTACGGAAACAAATTGGCCGCATTCAAGAACTTTCTTGACGCACAAAATGCCGACTTCATCGCCTACTCCGAAACTTTCGGCATTCCCAAACTTTGCAAAAGCAGCCTGGATGCCTTGCCGGTCATTAAAAAAGCCGGAATCCCACTCATTGACACAGACTTACTCGAAGAACCAGCTAAGGCACAAGAAATATGCTTCTGAAAAAAAACATTCCTATTAAATATATTTTTGGCAAGATCAAATACGAAATATTTTTCGTCGCCATTTATGGTTTTGCCATTGAGATCATCTATAAAAATTTTAATATAACAGAGATCTCAATTCCAATGACTGTCCCCACAGTGCTGGGAACGATCATTTCACTCCTGCTGGCGTTTCGTTCAAACCAGGCTTATGACCGCTGGTGGGAAGCCCGGATTATCTGGGGATCGATCGTTAATGACTCCCGATCGCTGGCTCGCCAAGTTATGTTTTTGATTGAAGATCCTTATGAACCGGAGCAAATTGATGGCTTCAAACGGCGCTTTATCAATCGCCAGATCGCATGGTGTTTTGCGCTTGCAAACGGCCTTCGCAAGGAAGACACCATGCCGGAAATTAAGCGACTTGTTACGCTGGAAGAATGTGACTCATTGGCAGATTACGACAATAAGCACGTGGGGCTGATCCAGTTACATGCCCGGGATCTGAACAATGCATTGAAACAAGGCTGGGTAAACCCATATCAGCAGATTCAACTGGATGCAACATTGACGCGCCTGACTGATGCAATGGGAAGATGCGAACGGATCAAAAACACCGTTTTTCCTTCAACTTACAGCTTATATATTCATTTGGCGCTCAATTTCTTCATTTTGTTGCTGCCGTTTGGATTAGTCGAACTCTTCGGATTTTTGATGGTTCCTGTGCTGATCGTAATTACTGCATGTTTTTTCCTGATTGAGAAAATGGCGATTCATCTGCAAGATCCTTTTGAAAATAAGCCAACAGACACGCCAATGCTTACGATATCGAAAAATATTGAACGCGATTTGAAGCAAATGATGTGTGACAAACAGGCTCCCGCCACCGTTTTGCAGCCAGAGCAGTTTTATGTTTTGTAAATAAATTAGGCTGGAAGCAAACAAACATTCAGCCACAAGTGTCTAAGAATTTATTCTATAAATTATATAAAAGACTTCCTCAGTGAAGTCTTTTTTTTTGGTGGCTTATCACCTATATTTGAAGTTTTCCAAAATGTAAAGACCCTTATATCATGTAAGGCAAGCTCCTTTTTACAGTGAAAGTCACGCCTAGCCAACGATAAAGAATGAAAGTCTCTCCCTTAGAGCCGTTTAAGATTATTTATTCCATTCTCAACCACGAGTTTTTGGGATATATCTTCGAACCCTTCGTGGTTCAATTGAATGCGCAGGGCGACTTTACTTTCCAAATCCAGAACATATCGTCTAAAAACATCAAGGAATTCCGCACCGGCATAGACCAGCGCGACGTGGAGCTCGTTGGCTTAATAGATGACATTCAGCAGGATGTCATCCTCCGCAAATTCAATCCCAAAAAGCTCCATGCAGTTGATTTTTTTCTGAAAGTTTATGATCCGCAAAAAGGTGATAAAACGGTTCAGGAAGCCATTGCAGGCTATTTGGAAAATTGTAAGGCCCGCATTCTTGAACGTTTGAATGGCAAAGACATCTTTATCATGGGCAGTGACGGCAATCCGCTTTGGAAACCGGTCGCTTGGGAGCCGGAGAAAGCCACAATTCGCTTTCATTTTATCAGAAATGAAGACAACACGCATTACTTTCCCACGATCCGCCACAAATTCCAAAAGGTTGATTTCCAATATAAAAATGCTTTCCTCATTTGCGAAGAACCTGCCTGGCTCGTCCTGGATGGGCATTTGTTTCATTTTGAAGGGCATGTCGACGGCAAAAAAATAAAACCGTTTTTGGCCAAAAAATTTATTGCGATTCCAGGCCAGGTTGAGGAGCAATATTACGGCCGTTTCGTGGCACCACTCATTGCTTCCTATGACGTTGTGGCAAGAGGGTTCGAGATCAGGAATGTGTCATCTATGCCCAAAACGGTCCTGACGATCTCAGAATACAATTCCAACACGAAAAAAGCGCCCGCATTTTTTCAGGATTCGGACGTGGAAGTTTTGGAAGAAGAAGATAACGACGTTGCATTCGATTTGTCGTTTCAATATGCCAATTTTTCTTTCCATTACGACAGTTTTGCGCATGCGTCAAGCGTGCATATGGAAAAAAAAGGCAATGATTATCTTTTCAATAAAGTAAAACGCAGCATTGAAACCGAAAGTCAGAACGTGGCTTTGCTGAAAGAATGGGGACTCAACATTCGCAATGGCAAGGTTCAAATGCCGAAATCCCAGGCTTTCGGTTGGCTGCAAAGCAATGCTAACTTACTGACAGACAATGGTATTATCGTGCGTCAAAACACCAGCGACGCGAAACGTTATTTCTTGGGTTATTCGTCCATTGACATTTCAATCCAGGAAGGGCGCGATTGGTTTGATATCAATGCAAAAGTAAAGTTTGGCGAATTTGAGATCCCGTTTCTTCAATTAAGGAGTTACATTCTCAATCGAAAAAAGGAATTTTTGCTTCCTAACGGAGAAATTGCGGTGATTCCTGAATGGTGGTTTACCAAATATTCGGAATTCTTTTCTTTTACGGAGCACGATGGCGGCGATGATCCGCTCAGGTTGCGGATGCATCATTTAGCATTGGTTCAGGAGCTTAAAGAAGAGAATCTTGCCACGGCCGTGATCAGCCGCAAACTCGAAAATCTAAGAGATTTCAATCACATTGAAGCCGTTGACCCGCCGCAGCATTTTGAAGGGATTTTGCGCCCTTACCAAAAAACTGGTTACGATTGGCTGCGCTTTTTGAAACAATATCGCTTCGGAGGTTGCCTTGCGGATGATATGGGTTTGGGCAAAACAGTGCAAACGCTCGCGTTATTGCAGGCTGAAAAGGAAATCGGCATTAAGGAACCGTCCATGCTCATTATGCCCACCTCATTGCTTTATAACTGGCAATTGGAGGCGAAAAGATTTACACCTTCGCTGCGCGTGCTACTTTACACAGGCACAAACCGTGAAAAAGACACAGCGCAATTTGACAATTATGACCTGATCTTGACATCATATGGAATCGTCAGATTGGACATTGACTTTATCCAGTCTTATTGTTTCAATTATGTGATTTTGGATGAAAGTCAGGCGATTAAGAATCCGGCTTCTATTATAACAAAGGCGGTTAGGAAATTAAATTCTGCCAACAGGCTGGTACTTACGGGCACGCCCATCGAAAACAACACATTGGATCTGTGGTCACAAATGTCTTTTGTAAATCCGGGTTTGCTCGGAAGTCAGACATTTTTTAGGGATGAATTTCAAATCCCGATCGAAAAACGTGGCGATGAGGAGAAAACGAAAAGACTATATAATCTCATTAAACCCTTCATTTTAAGAAGGTTAAAATCCCAGGTCGCGACTGACCTGCCTGAAAAAGTGGAAAGCGTTCAATATTGCGACATGTCCGAGGAGCAGGAAAAAGCTTACGAAGAAGCGAAAGCTTATTATCGCAACATGATTCTGCAAAGCATTGACACAGAAGGCATTTCCAAATCACAGCTCGTTGTTTTGCAAGGACTTACGAAGCTGAGACAATTGGCAAACCATCCGTTAATGGTGGACCCGGATTATACACACGGCTCGGGAAAGTTTGAAGATGTGCTTTACAAGATGCAGACTGTCATCAGCGAGAATCATAAAATTCTGATTTTCAGCCAGTATATAAAGCATTTGGATTTGTTCAGGCAGTTCCTGAATGAAAAAGAAATCACTTATGCATATCTGGATGGCTCAACCAAAAACCGCCAGGAACAAGTGGAGCTTTTCCAAAACAATGATGACATTAAAATCTTCCTGATTTCGCTCAAAGCAGGCGGATTAGGCCTTAACCTCACCGCCGCAGATTACGTTTTCATCCTCGACCCCTGGTGGAACCCCGCCATCGAAGCCCAAGCCATAGACCGCGCCCACCGCATCGGCCAAGATCGGACGGTTTTCACTTATAAGTTTATTACGAAAAACTCCGTTGAAGAAAAAATTCTGGCATTGCAAAGGACTAAGAAGCAACTTGCGGACGATTTGATTTCTAATGAAGAAGGGTTTATTAAATCGCTAAGTCGGGAGGATGTTTTGAATTTATTGGCATAAAAAATGTCATCCCGAACATTCAGGATGACATTTTTAAAATATAACTTTATTCTAAACCGACAGCGCAGATGCCTCACGGCTGATCAACGCCTCTCTATCTGGTCCAGTCGAAATAAATGTAATCGGCAATTTCAATTCTTCTTCCAGAAACTTCACATAAGCCAACAATTCATCCGGAATGGCTTCAAAATCATGAATTCCATCCAATGATGTTTCCCAGCCTTTGAAATCCTTATAAACCGGCTCGACCGTTTCGTCACACAAATCGTATGGCAAATGATCGGTTAAGGTTCCGTCTGGAAGACGATAGTTAGTGCAGACGCGAATGTTGTCAAAGATTGTCAACACGTCCACTTTCATCATAATCAGCTGCGTAACGCCGTTAATCATGATTGCGTATTTCAATGCAGGCAAGTCCAGCCATCCGCAGCGGCGTGGGCGTCCGGTTGTAGCGCCGAACTCACGGCCTTCCTGGCGCATTTTTTCGCCTGTTTCTTCTAATAATTCTGTTGGAAATGGGCCGCTTCCTACGCGTGTACAATAGGCTTTGAAAATCCCGAAAACCTCTCCTACCTGGCTTGGCGCAATGCCTAAACCTGTGCAAGCGCCGGCCGTCATGGTTGTGGAGCTTGTTACGAATGGGTAAGAACCGAAATCAATGTCTAATAAAGAGCCTTGCGCGCCTTCTGCCAAAACTGTTTTTGATGCTGCTAATGCTTCATTCACAACATATTCGCTGTCCACCAAAGTAAACTGCTTCATGAATTCGATTGCACCAAAGAAGTTTTCTTCCGATTTTGGAAGCACTTCTGAGTAGTCAAATGCATAGAAATCAAGAATTGTCTTGTGTGCGTCAACAAGCTTTTTATACTTGGCTGCGAAGTTTGGAGAAAGAACATCTCCTACGCGCAAGCCTAATCTTGCCACTTTGTCCTGATAAGCAGGTCCAATTCCTCTTAATGTTGAACCGATTTTAGAATCACCTTTTGAACGTTCGTAAGCAGCGTCCAGCAATGAGTGGGTTGGAACAATAATCGATGCTTTTTTGGAAACAAAAAGATTACTAATCAGGTCCAGATTGTATTTGGCGAGATTTTCGATTTCTCTTTTGAAAACGATGGGGTCCAAAACGACTCCGTTTCCGATAATATTCTGGATATCGCTGCGGAAAATACCTGATGGAATCTGGTGCAAAACGTGCTTAATTCCATCAAATTCCAATGTATGACCTGCATTTGGCCCTCCCTGGAAACGGGCTACAACCTGATAACGTGGCGCAAGAACGTCCACAATTTTACCTTTTCCCTCGTCTCCCCATTGAAGACCAAGTAATACGTCAACTTTCATTCAATTTATGATTACTGAAACTAATATGGTGTAAGGTTGGCCGGGCAAACGAGTGCTGCCCGGCCTAATATTGTATTATCTGTCTTCGTAGACCGCAGCAGTTTCACGGACTTCGTTGCGGTTTTGGCAGTTCTCTTTGGTGCAGTTACCGTAGAAAATAAGCGAATGGTGCATTACGCTGAAATTCAGCATTTCACCCACCATGTTCTGAATAGACTGAATCCGGGGATCGCAAAATTCCATCACTTTATGGCAATCCGTGCAGATCAGGTGATCGTGCTGCTTGTTACCGTAGGATTTTTCAAATTGCGCCAGGTTCTTGCCAAACTGATGTTTGGTAACCAAATCACAATCCACAAGCACGTCCAATGTATTATAAACAGTGGCGCGACTCACCCGATATCGCTTGTTTTTCATGCTGATGTAAAGTTCATCTACATCAAAGTGATCTTCCCTAGTGTAGATCTCTTCCAGGATCGCAAAGCGCTCAGGCGTTTTACGAAGTCCTTTATTTTCCAGGTAAGCCGTTAAGATTTTCTTTGCGGCTTCAAAATTCGGTTTGCTGGCTTGTGGCATATCTCTGAAATTCTTGCGCGAAAATACGCTTTTTTACTTAAATCATTGTCACTTTCGCAGTCATAGTTCCGACTGCCTCAATTTATAACACATGACCATGTTAATCGTTCGACGCAGCTATTTGTCGATCAGGTTTGTGTCAAAACGCTGCACATTATACACGCCTTCCACTTGTTCCAACTTCCCGATCAGAATGTCCAAGTGCTTGGTATCCTGCACATAAAGCTTAATATCGCCATTAAAAACACCATCTTTTGTATCAATGGTCAGGCCGCGCATATTAATGTGCAGCTCGTTGGAAATAATCCGTGTTACATCATTCACCAAACCCACGCGGTCCGTTCCGGAAAGGTAAAGTCCTGCCAAAAATGCCTCATCCTTGCCTGATTCCCACTTAGCTTTAATAATGCGATTTCCATGTTTGGACATCAGTTCCGCAGCATTTGGGCAGGTTGTTCTATGAATTTTAATGCCTTCATTAATTGTCACAAAACCAAAAACGTCATCGCCGGCAATTGGATTGCAGCAAATGGCAAGTTTGTAATCGATTTTATCCATGTCGTCTCCGATCAGCAGCGTGTCGCTATCCGCCCGGTCGCCATGAATGTGTTTCAAAAATTTGGTTAGTGTTTTGCCATCTCCTGGCCCGGGAGCAGGCGCGGCAGTTGTGACGTTATTATCTGTCGCCTTGCGTTCTTTTGCTTCTTTATCTTTTTTGAATCGCTTTAATTCATCGAGTTGAATGTATCCTTTTCCTATTCTGTAAAAGAAATCGGCGGAAGTTTTACATTCAAAAAACGCTCTTAACTGATTCACAACTTCGGCTGTAAGCTCAACGCCAAGGATTTTCAACTTCTTCTCAACCATTTGACGACCGTCCGTTTCGTAACGCCGGTTATCTTCTTTGAGAAAATCCTTAATCCGCGCCCGTGCCTTAGAGGTTACAACTATGCGCAGCCAATCCTCATTCGGTTTTTGCTTGCCGGACGTGATGATCTCAATCTGATCACCATTATTAAGTACATAACTAATCGGAACCAGAATTCCGCCCACTTTCGCGGCCATGCAATGTGCCCCTACTTCCGAATGTATGTCAAATGCAAAATCAAGCGCCGTTGCACCACTTTGCAGCACTTTCAGTTCTCCTTTTGGTGTAAAAACAAAAACTTCCTCATTGAACAAATTGCTCCTAAACTCATCCAAGAACTCAATAGCGGCCGTTTTATCTCCAAAACCATTCTCCAATGTCTCCCTAACCTGCGTGATCCACTGCTCAATGTTGCCCCTAACTTTGGTGTCATTGCCCTTATATTTCCAGTGTGCCGCATAACCCTTCTCCGCAATCTCATCCATGCGCGAAGTCCGGATCTGCACTTCCACCCACTGCCCGCTCTTACTCATAACCGTGGAGTGCAATGATTGGTAACCATTCGCACGCGGCGTGCTGAGGAAGTCTTTCAGGCGATCCGGGTTGGGTTTATAATGATCCGTTACAATGGAATAAGCCTGCCAGCAAATCGCTTTTTCCCGATCATTTTCAGCAGAAGATTCAAGCACAATGCGAATGGCAAAAAGGTCATAGATTTCCTCAAAAGGCTTATTCTGCTTTTTCATTTTGTTCCAAATCGAATAGATCGACTTGGGACGGCCTTTTAAGATAAAATTCAATCCCGCAGCTTCAAGGTCCTGCGCAATAGGCTCCATGAACTTCGCGATAAAGCGATCACGAATGCCTTTCGTTTCCCTAAGCTTCCGGGCAACGGCGCGGTATTCCTGCGGCTCGGTGTATTTCAGATATAGTTCTTCCAGCTCGGATTTAATGCTGTAAAGCCCAAGCCTGTGCGCGAGCGGCGCGTAAATGAAGATGGTTTCGGAGGCAATTTTCAGCTGCTTGTCCCGCGGCATGCTGTCGAGCGTCCGCATGTTATGCAGCCTATCCGCGAGCTTTACAAGAATTACGCGCACATCGTCAGACAATGTGAGCAGCATTTTCCGGAAATTTTCGGCCTGCTGCGAGCTGCCATACTCGAACCTTCCGGAGATTTTGGTAAGTCCGTCAATGATCTTGGCGACTTTTTTGCCAAACAATCTTTCAATGTCCTCAATCCGCATATCCGTATCCTCCACAACATCGTGAAGTAAAGCTGCAACAATGCCCGTTGTCCCTAATCCGATCTCTTCTACAACGATCTGGGCAACGGCAAGCGGATGGTATATGTATGGTTCCCCCGACCTGCGGCGCATGTCTTTATGTGCGTCTACGGAGGTGTAAAAGGCTTTTTTAATTAATTTGGCATCATTATCCTTCAAAAAGGGCTTGGCTGTTCGTAATAACCTCCGGTACTTTTTAAGAATGTCCTTCCGCTCCTGTTCCAGATCAATGGTGAGGGGTTCAACGAGTTGCTCCACTGCTATATTTTAATTGGTATGCTTCACCAAAATAACAAATTCCGACGACATTTTTCAATTTTATTTTACCCGAAGATAAAATTTTCAAAAATGTTTGCATGTATCTAAAAAATAAGAATACCTTTGCACTCCCAATTCGACAAAAGGCGTTGAAAAAGGGTGAATAAGTGAGCGGGCGTGGCGGAACTGGTAGACGTGCTAGACTTAGGATCTAGTGCCGCAAGGCGTGGGGGTTCGATTCCCTCCGCCCGTACGAATAACAAGGGAATGACGGGGCGTCAAGATTCCTATCTCGATAAGAAAAATGAGCTGCTCCAAAGTTAAACCCGTCAAATGCCCTCAGGACTTCGTTTTGAGGGCATTTTTGTTTTTCTTTTCTATTTAATCTAAAAGGTATTTACCATAGCATAAGCGACACATGGAAGTTGTATTAGAACAAAATTCGCCGACATTAGCCTCTCTTAAAGTCACGTTGACCAAAGACGATTATCAGCCAAAAATTGATAAGACGATCAAGGATTATTCCAAAAAGGTTAACCTGAAAGGCTTCCGTCCGGGTAAAGTGCCATCCCATGTGATTCAGCGCATGTATGGTAAAAGCATTCTGGTTGACGAGGTGAACAACCTTTTAAGCACTGCGGTTAGCAGCTATATCAGAGAAAATAAATTGCAGGTGGTTGGTGACCCTGTTCCGAATCGCGATAAAGCAGCGGAAGTTAACTGGGACAGCCCTAGCGAATTGGAATTTAGCTACGACCTTGGAGTAGCGACGGATTTCGACGTTAACTTTTCTGAGCTTCCTGCGGTGAAACGTTACACGATTAATGTGGATGATGCTGAATTAAATAAAACAATCGAAAGCCTGCGTGAGCGTTTTGCAGAAAACATTCACCCTGAGGTGAGCGAAGAAGGCGATATGATCTTCGGAGAATTGAAACAGGAATCTTCTGAGTTCACAACGCGCACCGCCATTCCTACAAAACAAGTGAATGCAGAATCACTTTCGAAATTCATCGGCGTTAAGAAAGGTGACGAAGTTGTTTTTGATATTCAAAATACTTTTTCTGACGAAGCTGCCATTGCGCATGTAACCGGAAAGAAAAAAGAAGATATCGGCACACTTTCCGGCGATTTTACATTGGTTGTTGAAGACGTAACGCGTTCAGCATCTTCGGAATTGAACCAGGATCTTTTTGATAAAGTGTTAGGTCCAGGCCAGGTTGAAAACGAAGAGCAGTTCAACGAAAAGCTTTTGGAGATCATCAAAGGAAACTACGAACGCGAAACAGAAGCATTGCTTCGTCGCGACATCGAGAATGCTTTGCTTGACAGCATTAAGATTGAAGTTCCGGGCGACTTTTTGAAAGACTGGTTGGAGCGCACAAACGAAGGAAAATTCACACGTGAGCAAATTGAAGAGCAATTCGAAGATTTCCAGAAATCATTGAAGTTGAGCTTGATTAAAAATAAAATTGCTGACAGAGAAAGCGTTAAAGTCGAATATCCTGAAATCCTTGAATTTACCCGTAACATAGTGAAAGGACAGTTCGGAATCTACGGCGATGACGACAGCATGAAAGAAACCATCGACCGCGTTGCACAAGGATATCTTGCAGACAAAGAGCGTGATAACTACACAAATGTTTTCAATCAGGTTTTTGATAACAAAGTGATGGAGATCATCCGCAGCCAGGTTTCTACGGATGAACAAACCATTGAAGTAAGTGAATTTGAAAAATTGGCGAAGGGCGAAGAAGTTGCTGCTTAATCAGTTAAAATGATATTTTTTTCATTGGCCTGCATAGGGCGTCCCGGTTTATGGACGCCCTATGCGGGCCAGTGTTTTTATTTAAAACCTATCCGTTCGCGTTCTTCACCAATGTGCCGAATGATGCCGTCACCAAACCATTGCTTGAATTTCATTTTCCACTGGTCGAGCTCGTTCTGCATCCGCCGGTTTTCTCCCAATAACCGCGTATTTTCCTGACGAAGCCATTCGGTTTCTGACATGGTCAATGCGTCAAAGCCTAGTAATTCTGGGAGCGGGACGTCCAGCAGTTTGGCAATGTTTTCGACTCTGGAAACGGAAAGTTCAGTCCGGCCGCGTTCCAGATCACCGTATGCTGTTGTGGAAAGGCCGAGCATATCAGCCATATTTTCCTGAGAAAGCCCTTTTTGCAAACGGATCAGGCGAATTTTTTCAGACAAGTTTGATGTAACATTCATAGCCACCGTGTTTTTCATGCCGATTTATCATTTGTTATGCAATGTAATAAAGACCTTCTTCGCTGACTCTCGCAATTTTCGATAATTTATCGCTTCAATAGACAAGGATTATTCAATGAAATAGTCAATTTTGTGAAACCCCAAGAATGAAGAAGCCTCATTATTATCAGAAACTAACATATAGTGCTTTTTGTTCTTTTAGTCATTTGCCCTTTAATTATAAATTCAATTAAAATTTAAGTTGATCGATGAACCACGGAAATGAATTTAGAAAATATGCCGTTCACCACCTTGGAATGAATGGCCTTACAGTTGATGGCTACGTAAACCATACAGTTGAAAATATGACGCGTTCGGTTATCGAAGAGCGTCCGATGAACTTCCGTGAAGTGGATGTGTTCTCGCGCCTGATGGCCGACCGCATTATTTTTATGGGAACTGGTGTTGACGACAACATTGCGAACATTATCGTTGCACAGCTTTTGTTCCTAGAATCTGCTGATGCAAAAAAAGACATCCTGATGTATATTAACAGTCCGGGTGGTTCGGTTTACGCAGGTTTGGGCATTTATGACACAATGCAATATGTGCGTCCTGATGTTGCGACGGTTTGTACGAGCCTTGCAGCTTCCATGGGTGCGGTGCTTCTTGCAGGCGGTGCGGCTGGCAAAAGATCCGCGCTTCCACATGCGCGTGTGATGATTCACCAACCATCAGGTGGCGCACAAGGCACTTCTGTTGACATTGAAATTACTACACGTGAAATCGTAAAATTACGTCACGAACTCTACGAAATCCTGGCTAACCACACGGGCCAGACGCCTGAGCAAATTGCCATCGATTCTGACCGTGATAAGTGGCTAAAAGCCTTAGAAGCAAAGGAATACGGCTTGATCGACGAAGTGTTGACGAGAGATAAGTGATCTTAATTGGAGTCTTTTTGAAACGCCCGGGCAAGTGAATTGCCCGGGCGTTCTTATTATAAGGATGTAGGCCGATTTGGTATCCCGGACAAAAAACCGGAAATTTGTATAAGTATAACTACGTGGATGAGGACGGGCGAGATTTTTGAAACATTATTTTCAGTCTTCTTGTTAAGCTGGTTCCGGTTTTAAGTGTTACACATTCTGCAAACTTCATTACGAACCGGTAAAATTCAAAACTATTAAGAAATCAATGGCACAAGTAAGTTGTTCGTTCTGCGGACGTAAGAAAAACGAAGTAGATCTTTTACTTTCCGGAATCGACGCACACATATGTAATCACTGCATTGCGCAGGGACATCAGGTAATTACAGAAGAGTTGGGGTCGAAAGAAGACAAAAAGGAGAAAAAAACGAAGTTACCCAAACTCAAACCAATCCCCCCGACTGAAATAAAGCGTTTTCTTGAACAATATGTAATCGGCCAGGACGAAGCAAAGCGTTCATTGGCTGTTGCTGTTTACAACCATTATAAGCGCTTGAACCAGGTAACGACCGACGATGATGTGGTTATTGAAAAATCGAACATTATCATGGTGGGTGAAACGGGAACGGGTAAAACTTATCTTGCCAAATCCATCGCAAGAATTTTACAAGTTCCTTTCTGCGTGGCCGATGCAACGGTTGTAACCGAAGCGGGTTATGTCGGTGAAGATGTTGAAACGATTTTGACAAGATTGTTGCAGGCTGCTGATTATAATGTTGAAGCGGCTGAGCGCGGGATTGTATACATTGATGAAATTGATAAAATTGCCCGCAAGTCAGATAATCCTTCGATCACGCGGGATGTGAGCGGAGAAGGCGTTCAGCAGGCGCTTTTAAAGTTATTGGAAGGTTCGTCCGTGAATGTTCCGCCACAAGGAGGTCGCAAGCACCCGGATCAGAAAATGATCACTTTGAACACGGAGAATATTCTGTTCATTTGCGGAGGCGCATTTGATGGCATCGAAAGACACATTGGAAAGCGCATTAACACGCGTCCGATTGGATTTTCCGGCGATAACCGCATCATTGAAATTTTCGATAAAGGAAATTTGATGCGTTATGTGACTGCAATGGACCTTAAATCTTTTGGATTGATTCCTGAGCTGATCGGCCGTCTGCCTGTTCTTACGCATTTGAATCCCTTGGATCGTGAAACATTGCGCAGGATTTTGACTGAGCCGAAAAATGCTTTGGTAAAACAATATGCGAAACTGTTCTCGATGGAAGGCATTACGCTTCATTTTGAAGAAGAAGTGCTGGATTTCATTGTTGACCAGGCGATGACGTACAAACTTGGCGCTCGTGGTTTGCGCGCCATCTGCGAGTCGATTATGACCGATGCAATGTTCGATCTTCCGTCTCAAAAGGACATAAAAGAATTCACACTTTCGCTGGATTATGCGAAAGACAAATTCGAAAAATCTTCCATGTCTTTATTGCGTTCTGTGGCTTAGGAAGCAATTTAGGCTTGATATAAACGCTCTGCAATCCGCTCAGGAATGCAGAGCGTTTTACTTTTTATGGCAATCCTCCTATTTTGCGTCAAATTAATTTACAAGAAATGGAAAATTGGTTAGCAAATAAGTCGATTGTAATCATCGGCGGAACGACGGGTTTAGGCTTTTCTGCTGCTAAGGCTTTTGTGAGAAATGGAGCCAATGTAGTCGTTGTTGGCAGGAATCCGGAAAATTGCCTTGTGGCTGAACTGCAATTGGGAAACACTGCCCGCGCAAAACAAGGCGATGCAACACATTCGCAAACTGCATTGGACGCCATTCAGCTTTGCATCCGCGAATTCGGGAGTTTCGATGGCCTATATCATGTTGCCGGCGGAAGTGGAGAGCAATTTGGCGACGGGCCTCTGCATGAATTGTCGCTGGAAGGCTGGAATAAGACATTGGATCTCAATTTGACTTCCTTAATGTTGTCCAATCAAGCCGCGATCCGGACATTCATGGGCATGAACAAAGGTGGCAGCATTTTGAACATGAGCTCTGTTTTAGCCCATTCTCCTTCATCCAGGCATTTTTCCAATCACGCTTACGCAACAGCCAAATCAGCGGTCATCGGCTTTTCAAGGTCCGTTGCGTCGTCTTATGCGCAAAAAAATATAAGGGTTAATGTGCTCACGCCTGGCATTATTGAAGGTTTGGAAAACAGCACTGAAGAATCAGGTCAGTTTATCAAAACCAAACAACCGCTCGATGGAGGTCGATATGGACTTCCTGGCGATTTGGATGGCGCGGCGGTATATTTCATGTCTGATTATGCAAGATTTACAACCGGGCAGATCTTCACAGTCGATGGTGGCTGGGAAATCACCGACGGTCAGTTTTAACATTGCAAGGTTAATGCTTTTGTGAAGAATTCGTAATGCGCGCTGTGAACATCACTTTTTTTGTTTTATTCGCGTAAATTCGTCGGATAAGTAATCCACTGATCGGTTTTTCACTCACGCAATTGTATTTATATGGCAACCGGCCCTATTGTAACATTAACTATTAATCCTGCCCTAGATAAGAGTTCAAACGTTTCACGCATTGTCCCAGACAACAAACTGCGTTGCGACGCGCCCAATTTTGAGGCGGGCGGTGGAGGAATTAATGTTGCCAAAGCCGTGCACAGACTGGGCGGAAATCCAATCGCAATATTCACCATCGGCGGCCCGACCGGCCAAAGATTGCACAAGCTTGTAAAAGCGGAAGGCGTGGAAACGATCGTCATCGAAACGAAACAATGGACGCGGGAAAATTTTCATGTTCTGGAAACGAGCACTGGATTTCAATATCGTTTCGGGATGCCTGGAATCGAAATGATGCCAACGGAAGTCAGGGCGATCCTGGAAACATTGGAAGAACTTGATCCGAAACCTTCATACATCATTGCCAGCGGGAGCCTTCCCCCAGGCGTTCCGGCCGATTTTTACGGACAAATCGCCAAAATAGCCAACAAGCAAGGCGCCAAATTCATTGCAGACACTTCCGGAGATGCGCTCAGATATGCCACAGAAGCGGGAATTTATCTTTTAAAGCCCAACATTGACGAGCTGAGCGAACTCGTAGGCGTTGAAAAATTGGAGCTTGACGAAGTGGACGATGCCGCAAGAGCACTCATTATCCGCGGTCAATGCGAAATCGTTGTTGTTTCCATGGGTGCGATGGGCGCTATGCTCGTTACAGAAGACCAGGTTGAACACATTCCTGCGCCTCCCGTAGAACCAAAAAGCACTGTAGGAGCCGGCGACAGCATGCTTGCAGGAATTGTATGGACATTGTCGCAAGGCAAATCAGCTCGTGAAGCCGTGAGAATGGGCGTTGCATGCGGAACAGCCGCAACAATGAACTCAGGCAGCGAATTGTTTAAAATGCAGGACGTCAACCGATTGATGGATTGGCTGAACCGTTATGGAAAGCGCTATTCAGCAAGCTGAGTTTCTGGTGTGAGGCGCAAATAGTAAGAAATTATTGCCTGCGTCTTTTGCATAGAAAACATCCGTCATGCCTGAAAAACATTCCCGCCGCGATTTTGCGAAACTGACTGCCGTCACTGCTGCCGCATTGACTTTCAAGCCATTTTACATTCTTCATGCCAAACCAAAGGTTGACGGGGAAGTCATTGGTCATGGAGCTTATCAATACAAGGTGCACCAGGGTTGGGGAAATCTCGACGCTTCCAAATTTCCGGTTAACAATTGTCACGAAATGGTGCAGGACAGCAAAGGCAGGCTGATCATGGTGGGCGACGAGGTTAAAAACAACATTCTTATATACGACAGGTCGGGTAAATTGCTTGAAAGCTGGGGTCATGAATTTCCCGGCGGTCACGGCTTAACGCTTTGGAATGCAAATGGTGAAGAGTTTCTTTTTGTAAGCGATCCGAACATCGGCAAAGTTTTCAAAACGGATTTGAAAGGCAAGATCCTCCTGACCATTGAGCATCCTTCCAAAGTAGGCGCTTATAAAGAAGCAGATCCGTTCAAGCCAACTGAAACTGCCATCGGGCCAGACGGAACGATCTATGTTGCAGACGGTTACGGCTCGCAATGGATTTTGCGATACAATCAGAAAGGTGAATTTATTGACAAATTTGGCGGCTCAGGCGACGGCGACGAACAGTTTTCAACTGCGCACGGCGTCGCGATAGATTATCGGGACAAGGCAAATCCGACGCTGCTGGTGACTTCGCGGGCGCACAATTCATTCAAGAAGTTCACGCTCGACGGCAAATATCTCAGCACATTATTCCTGCCCGGCGCATTTGTGTGCAGGCCTGTTTTCAAAGGCGACACGCTTTTTGCAGGCGTTTGCTGGTCAAGACTGCGCTATTTGAACCAGACTCCAAACTCAGGTTTTGTAACAATTATTGATAAAAATAACAAAGTGATTTCCAATCCCGGAGGCACCAAGCCAGTTTACGAAAACGGCGAATTACAATTAATGGTGCAGGAAAAGCCTATTTTCATGCATTGCCACGACGTTTGTGTTGACAATGACGAAAACATTTACGTTTGTCAGTGGAACGCGAAAAAGACTTATCCAGTTAAGTTAGAGCGTGTTTAAATCAAAATATTCAGGCTGATTTGCAGCCAGTTAGCGAATCAGCTTGATTGTAATGCCGTTGACAATCATTGTTCCCACCGTCAAAAGAGCATAAGCGGCGCCGATTGGCATTTGCGGCACGAGATAAGCCACGCCAACCAGAAAAGCCACAAATCCATAACCTGCTAGGAGCAACCCATAAAGAATGCGCACTGCTGCGTCTGAGCCTTGCTGCGAATGTGTAAAAACGGCCAATGTTGACGTCATAATCGGAAATGGAGTGAGGATTCCACTCCAAGTTGGCCCAAGATAATCCGCTGCCTGCGTTAGTAGAACCACAAAAAGCGTCGCCACCAGCATGCGCAAAGGAATGTCGTAAACCGGCTGCTTCCTGGCTTCTCCCTTCCCTTTTGGTTTTGGAAAAAAATATAAGACGGCGGTTAACACAACCAAGTTCAAAACGACCGCCGATATCAGCGAAATTGTGCTCCCGAGAGACAAAAGCGCAACAATGAAAAAGACCACATAACTGATCAAAACAGTTGGCAACCACGAAAGTCTGGAAGAAACGACCGAGTAAACCAATGCAAAGAGGATGGTGCCGACGGAGCCCAGTAATGCCGACGTGATTGTGGAAGCAGCGAATAATGGGCCATGCTCCAATGCAATAAAAAACGATATGGGCCCTGCAACCCATGGAAATCCACCGATCCAGCCACCCAGGCCTTCTCCCCATTTACGAACGGCAAGTGTAACGCCTGCGATCAATGGAGGCATCAGGAGGATTTTGGCTAACAATAGATCTGACAAGGTGGTAGGGCATAAATTTCAATCGCAAATTTACAAGCAAGCAATTAAACCGCTGTTAAAATCGAAAAATAGTTCGCACATTCATTTGCAACACAGTTGCAGATAGTATAAGTTTACAATTGTAACACCGCACAGTTGCACGGACCCACTTATCGAGCGCAGCGCAAACCAATGACCAGAATTGTTTTAAGCTTCATTTTTTTACTCACTTCCTATATTTCCCAAGCGCAGAATGCCGGCTGCGCCTGTTTTGTCAAAGGCGTTGTGAAGGACCAGCATACGGGGCAGCCGATCGTCGGTGCAACTGTTTTGATCGTTGGGCAAAACACGGGTGTTTTTACAGATGACAAAGGCCGTTATGAACTGCGTGATCTTTGTCCGGGCTCCTACACGCTTGAATGCAGGATTATTGGCTATAATGCTTTTCAGGAGAAGCTTGATTTGACGGCTGGTCATGAGGAGAATTTCAATTTACAGGAACAGGAAGTCCATTTAAAAGACGTTGAAATTACAGCGCATCGGACAGACTCGCCAAGCTCGCAGCCATTGTCAACGATCAGCGGCAGTGACTTGGAAAAAACACGCGGGCAAAATCTCGCAGAAAGCCTAAAAGGTCTGTCGGGAGTGACTTCTCTCCAAACAGGATCTTCGATCGCGAAGCCGGTCATTCACGGATTGCACAGCAACCGCATTCTCATTATGAACAACGGCGTTCGGCAAGAGGGTCAGCAATGGGGTTCGGAGCACGCGCCAGAAATCGACCCGTTTATCGCAACCCGATTGAGCGTTGTGAAGGGAGCGGCTGGCGTTCGTTATGGCTCTGATGCCATTGGAGGCGTTATTTTGGTTGAGCCGGAAGAACTTCCGTTTAACAAATCGATAAGCGGTGAACTGAATGCAGTTGGCTTTACCAATGGTCGGCAAGGCGTGGCGTCGGGCACCTTGCAGGGCGGCATTAAGGGTTTGAACGGTTTTGGCTGGCGCGCGCAGGGAACAATGAAGCGGGGCGGGAACATTCGCACGCCCAATTATTTCCTGGACAACACGGGCATTAGCGAGCAAAACTTCTCGCTTGCAGCAGGTTATCGCGTCAAAGGATTTGGCATTGATGCGTTTTACAGTCGTTTTGATACAAAAATTGGCATATTCTCGGGCTCACACATTGGAAGCGTCACGGACCTTTTGAATGTGATCGAAAATGGCGAGCCGTTTGTGAAATCGGGTTTCAGCTATGCCATTGGAAGGCCCAACCAAAATGTAATTCATGAGCTGATTAAAGTCGAGACACATTATCATTTCGCAAACGGCAACCGTTTGCAATGGACCATTGCCCGCCAGTTGAATGATCGCAACGAATATGATTTGCACCGCCCGCGCAATGATTCCATAGCAAACCTCAACCATCCCGAGCTTACTTTCAGGCTAAGCACATTAACCAATGATGTGGTTTGGGACCACAAGCCCATTGCTGGCAAACTGACCGGCCAGGTGGGTGTGAGCTCGTTATATCAATATAATTTGATGGACGGGCGGCCGCTTATTCCCAATTTCAATCAATTCAACATTGGTCTTTTTTGGATTGAACGTTATGTGAAAAATGGCTGGGAGCTGGAAGCTGGCGCGCGATATGATTACAGAACATTGAAAACTTATCGCATTGTCAACCGCGAAAAAGTGTCTCGCGAATTTACATTCGCCAATTTCTCAGGAACGATTGGGGCAACAAAAACTTTGTCTGAGCGCTTATCAGCCCGATTGAATTTCGGGACGGCGTGGCGCGCACCGAATGTCAGCGAGCTTTTTAGCGACGGCGTTCACCACGGCGCGGCGGCTTATGAAAAGGGTGATGCAAGTTTGCAATCGGAAAAGGCGCTGAACACCATCGCCAGTGTAAAATATGCTTCGCCAAGATTTTCAGCAGAAATCGGCGGTTACTATAATTTCATTTCTGACTTTATTTATTTAAAACCGCAATCTGAACCGATTCTGACCATTCGCGGCGCATTTCCTTATTTCAAATACACACAAACGGATGCGACTTTCAAGGGCTTTGACCTGACGGCAAGCTGGGAATTCGCGAAGAACTTAACGGCTTCAAGCAAAGTAAGTTATCTGCGCGTTTATGATCAGCGGAATGACAGTTATCTCGTGATGATTCCATCAAACAGGGTTGATAACATGATCAAATATGAAGTTGCGGAGGCTGGAAAGTTGCGGAAGCCTTTTATTTCAATTGGAAACCTTTATGTGGCGAGGCAAAAACGTGTGCCGCCAGCAAGCGATTTTTTGGCGCCGCCGAGTGCTTATTCTTTGTGGAATTTGCAAATGGGCGCTTCGCTTAGTTTATCCGAAAAACAGGAACTCGAAATTGGAATTTCGGTTCAAAACCTCTTCAATGTTGCTTACAGGGATTACCTGAACCGATTCCGCTATTACGCAGATGAAATGGGACGCAATGCGTCACTGCGTCTGAAATGGAAATTTGGCTCTTAATGTGCCAAGAAGGCGGGTTAACTTCTAATTACATTTGGGGCAAACGCCTTGAATCAGCAGATTAAAATTCTCCGGCTGATAACCATTTGGAAGCTGAATGGAAGGAATATGAAGGGTTTCCAAACAATTGGTTTCTCCGCAAGCACTGCATTTGAAGTGAATGTGATCGTGCTGATGCTTTTCCTCAGAGCAACTGTGCGAACACAAAGCGTAACGAAGTCCCTCGTCATCTAAAACTTTGTGGATAATGCCTTTTTCAAGAAACGTCTTCAACGTACGATAAATCGTTACGCGGTCGTAATTTTCTCCCAACGCTCCTTCCAAATCTCCGTGCGACAGCGCATTTTTCTTATTGATAAATGTCGAAAGCACATCCTCACGGCATGTTGTTGTCCGCAATTGATGCCCTTTCAGCGTTTCTCTTAACTGGTCCATTGTTTCCAACAGTTTATCGTTTATTGGTGTTCTTTAAATAAAACCCCTCCTGCCAAAGTTAAGTTCTTACTGCTATATTTTCAATGCGCATTTCCGACACAAGGAAACATTACAAGCAAAAGCAGAGAAAATAATTGTGCAACTCTGTTGCATGTGAAGAATGATAACCTTATTTTTGCAACGTTATTGTATTTAGCATGAAAGCATCACATTCCCACAGCAAGGCAGATTATATTGGAATTCTAGGTTCGGTGTTGTGCATTGTGCATTGCCTGCTGGTTCCTGCTTTGGCATTTGGAACAACGATGTCGCATCACGCGCATGCAGGACTGGTTTCGCTCGATTATCTTTTTATCTTGATCAATGGGGTGGCTGTGTTTTACGCGACACGCAATCATAAATCACTGGCAGTGAGAGCAATTCTTTGGGGAGCACTGGCCATCTTTTCGGTTTCCCTGATCTTGGAAGCTAAGCATCTAGTGTTCACATGGTTGGGCTATGCAGGCTCGGCGTTGTTGATTTTCGGCCACTTGCTCAATTTATATCTCTGCCAGATCGCACCCAAGATTAAATGGAAGGTTTCGTAACTTCTATTTATCGTATTGCACTTCAAAACGGCTTAAATCCGGCCTATTCGGCCTTTTTCGATTCAATTCATATTCAAAAATGGTTTTGCCCAAATCTGCCATAAAAGGAAATCCCACCTTTTCGTAATCGTATTTATCATCATTAAAGATCTGATCCTCATTGCAATAGATTACGGCAGTCAGCATAAACTCAATTCCCTTTTCAAAGTCGGCAATGTAAGCGTTGTCCAAAAGGAAGCCATAAGCGTCGCCCACTTTATTGAACAGTCGAATGTGCCTTGGTAACCTCGTTTTTGTCGCCCCAAAAAGCAAAAACTTGGCATAACCATCGTAATAATCATCCGTGTAATGTTCCGGAAAACTCGTTTCAACAGGAAATTGTGACATATATTGATACATGAAACGATAATCGTCGGGCGTGAGGTTAAACCGCTGGCTCGCTGGCACCTGATCCGGGAAAAAAATAGTTTTTAACAAGCGATGCTGATCCTCCAAGGCAAAATAATTTTTACTTGAAAAGTCAAAAGGCTCATTCACCAGCTCCGTGCCCTTCATATAACCCTTGCCTTCCAAAATCGGGGTTGCAGATTTCAGCTCTTTGGCAGCATATTTGGTCGGTTGTTCAAAAATGACTTTTCCATCTTTTTCAAACTTTATCGGATTCGTGTATCGGTTGTTTTCCGCACCAATGGATGATTCCAGGCGGTGAACAATCCGAACATTTTTAAAGCCCTTCTTGTGCAGCGAATCATTGAATTCTTCTTGTCCAATGAATTCATATAACCTGTTAAAAGCATCATTATCACTAACAAGCAGGATCTTTTTGGCATAATGCGCAACCGACGGAAGCTTGTTTTCGGCGGTGGAATCAGCATTAACCGCAGTTTGTTCGGGCCTGTCGGCGCCGGTTAACATGGGCGTGTTCTTATCAATCCCTAACTTATTGAGTTTTTCAAAAGCCAGCGCAACGGCGGGAAGCTTAACCGTGCTTGCGGGGTAGAAATATTTTTCGCTGTTAACCTGATAGCGATGCGTGGTAAAATTCGGTTCGTTTTTGCGGTTGCGGTCAATGCGCGTGTAGAGGATTTGGATCTTGTATTTGTCCGGGTCTTTAAGGAGTTCTGCGAAGCGTTCAGGATGCTTTTTGAGTAACTTTTCTATAAAATTATCGGCCTGGAACTGTGCGAAAGAAGGCAATGCAATGGATTGTAAAAGCAAGTAAAGCAACAATTTATAACCTCTAAACCAAATCATGGGCATCCCGGGAGCGTGTAAAACGAAGATACAATATTTATTTTAAAGGGTTTCCGGAATTATATTTTACTGATTTTGGCCTTTACTTATTTGAATGTAAACATTGGCATATAATGGGAGAAAATAAATTGCGCAGCCGCGGATGGTTTGGCAAGTCCGGCAAGGACGGCTTTATATATAGGGCTTGGATGAAAAATCAAGGTTATCCAGCCGATGAATTTGAAGGAAGGCCTGTTATTGGCATTTGCAATACATTTTCAGAACTAACACCGTGCAACGGGCATTTTCGCGAGCTGGCTGAATCGGTCAAACGGGGCATTTGGGAAGCTGGCGGTTTTCCGCTCGAATTCCCGGTTATGTCGCTCGGTGAAACGCTGATTAAGCCTACGGCAATGCTTTACCGGAATCTGGCGAGTATGGATGTGGAAGAGTCGATCCGTGCCAATCCAATTGACGGCGTCGTGCTGCTTTGCGGCTGTGACAAAACCACGCCATCACTGGTCATGGGCGCCGCGAGCGTTAACATTCCGACCATTGTGGTTTCGGGCGGACCGATGTTAACAGGCCGTTACCGAGGCAAAACCATTGGAACGAGCGACGTGTGGCGATTCAGCGAATTGTATCGTAAAGGGGAAATATCGCAGGAAGAACTCACGACCGCAGAGGCATGCATGTGCCGAAGCGACGGACATTGCGCCGTAATGGGAACTGCCTCGACCATGGCTTGCATGGTCGAGTCGCTTGGACTCACATTGCCGGAAAACGCAGCCATTCCGGCTGCCGACTCTCGCCGCAAAGTGCTGGCGCACTTGTCGGGACGCAGGATTGTGCAAATGGTGCATGAAGATCTGCGTTTGTCACAAATTTTGACCAAAGAAGCGTTTGAAAACGCCATTATGCTGAATGCTGCCATTGGCGGGTCGACCAACTTCGTGATTCACCTTTTGGCCATTGCAGGAAGAATCGGCGTTGATCTTTCACTCGATCACTTCAATGATCTGTGTGCCAAAATTCCGTTGCTGCTGAATTTGCAGCCTTCGGGAGGATATTTCATGGAGGATTTCTATTATGCTGGCGGTTTGCCGGTTGTAATAAAGGAAATGATCGGCTTGCTGCATCCGAATGTTATTACAGCCAATGGAAAGACCATGGCCGAAAACTGTGCGAATGCAGAATGCTTTGATCCCGAGGTGATTGGAACATTAGCTGAACCCGTGAAAGATCTGACCGGCCTGGCCGTTGTGCGTGGCAATCTTTGCGAAAATGGTGCCGTAATTAAACCTTCGGCTTCGTTGAAGCCTGAGCTAATGCAGCACAGAGGCAGGGCTGTTGTGTTTGAAGACATTGACGATTACAAAGCGCGTCTGGACGATCCGGAACTGGATGTGGATGAAAACAGCGTTTTGGTGCTCAAAAATGTAGGCCCGAAAGGTTATCCGGGAATGCCGGAAGTGGGCAACATGTCTTTACCAAAAAAATTGCTAGCGCAAGGCGTCATTGATATGCTGCGGATTTCTGACGGCCGGATGAGCGGAACGGGTTTTGGAACGGTTATTTTGCACGTCTCGCCGGAAGCTGCGGTGGGCGGAACGCTCGCATTGGTGCAGGATGGAGATTACATTGTTTTAGATGTCGAAAACAGAAGTTTGAATCTCGAAGTGTCTGAGGAAGAGTTGCAGCGGCGGCGCCTGTTGTGGCAGCCACTGAACTTGGGTTACAGCCGGGGTTATGTGCATTTGCACATCAATCACGTAATGCAGGCACATGAGGGAGCGGATCTCGACTTCTTAAAAGGCGGTTCGGGAGATAAAGTGACTAGGGATTCCCATTAAAAAAGGGCTGTTTTGAAACATTGTCTTATTGATATGATCGTCTAAAACGTCATGCGCAATGGGTCAGTTTTGAAACAGCCTTTCATTTTAAACGATAAGGATGAGTAGCCAACTATTTGATAATCAAGTCGCAATTGTAACGGGAGCGGGCCAGGGAATTGGTTTTGAGATTGCCAAACAACTGGCTTGTCAAGGCGCATGCGTAATTCTGAATGATTTCGACGCTTCACTGGCATCAGAAGCTGCTGAAAAAATTCGTAATAAGGAAGGCGAATGCATTGCTTTCGCGGGCGATGCGTCCAAGCTTGAAGTGATTGAAGGCATGGTGGAAGAAGCGATCAAATGCTTTGGACACCTTAGCATTGTGGTTGCCAATGCTGGAATTACGCTTTTCGGTGACTTTTTTGAATATCCGGAAGAAAATCTCCGAAAAGTGCTTGAACTCAATTTAATGGGTTCGTTTTTGTTGACCCAGGCGGGAGCAAGGCAAATGCGCGCTCAAAAAAGTGGCGGCAGGATTTTGTTAATGTCCTCAGTTGTAGGGCATCAGGCGCATCAGTTCTTGGGCGCATATGCAATGACAAAGGCCGGGCTGGAAATGCTTGCGAAAAATCTGGTTTTGGAATTGTCTCCTCATGGCATCACCATCAACACGGTGGCTCCCGGCGCCACATTAACGGAAAGAACGCTGGCAGAAGATCCGACTTATCCTAAAATTTGGTCTGCCATAACCCCAATGGGCCGACCTGCGATTTGTGAAGACATTGCAAATGCAGCACTATTCCTCCTATCGCCACATTCCGGGCACATTACGGGACAAAGTCTCGTCGTGGATGGAGGATGGACGTCGGTCAGTCCCCTACCCGATTTGAGTAATCTGCATGTAAAATGATGGACATTTAATCTTCCATTCCTTGTGAGAACAGCTGTGCTTCGAGGTCATCAATGTTTCCATCCGGCGAAACAAAAAGCTCGCGTGGCTTGGACGAAGCAACTGGAATGACGGTCATAAACTTGCGATATTGATCATCACTGATAATTTTTAATGCCAAAGCCCTTTTTAAAACCATCGGGAACGGCACTTTGAAAAAGTGGGCAATGTCCGATGCAAGGAATCCCGGGATTTTGGAAATGTCATTACGGAAAAAGCTTTCAACGTCTTCAAATGGCATTAATGCTTCAAAAATCAATTGTTCCGAGCGGGCAGCAAGTGAGCTTGTATTGGCATATAACGTATGCAATCCCAACGAAACCGTGAGTAAATGAATGTGATAATTACGCTCATTAATCTCCGAAGCCGCATTGACAAACACCCAGCCTTTTTGACGGAAAATCGCTGAAAATCCTTTGAAATTTGGATCAACATTGTGCAGTTGCGCAATCTTAATTCCCTCAGGATAAGGAAGTTTGTGACCTATTTGATGCACAATATCTTGCGCATAAGAGATGTCGGCAACTGCGCCAGCAGGTTCAATCATCCAGTCTCCATTTACCAAACCATTGAAAAGCTGATCCGCCAAACGCTGACTTTCGACCTGGCCCAAGTGTAGGACAATCCGGTTGCCACGCACCGAAAAATCGAGAAGTAACTGGTTTTTTGGTTGCTTTTTAGCCATTTGATAAGTTGTTGAGATGAGAACTTCAAAGATACGGCGTCGCACATTCCGCAGCAACGCCTTTCATATTTTTATCTCCAGTTCAATGTATTCAAAAGTTGTACCATGTCTTTTTGCAAATAATCAATGACCGGTGCAAGCGAATCGTTTTTAGTGGCGGTGGGGAAGTAAATGGCTCCACGCATGAAATGCCTGGTGCTGTCGGTTGTGTAAAATTGATACGGACTTGGCACATCGCCATCGATCTTGAAGAGGATTGCCGTTTTCCCTGTTTTGCCCAAAACCCGCTGTTCCTGAATGGCAGAAGCACGAATCTGATGCTTGCTGGCCAATTTGTAAGAGTCATTAATGAAGTCTTTCAGGTTGGCTGGCTTGTTATCAATCGCTTTATAAGTGATCTGAATGTTGGCGTTGAATTGTGGATAATTAATAAAAATCCAATCCTTTCCAGCCATTGCAAATGTATCCGGAACAACCTGCGCATATTTGGAAACCTCAAATGTGTAGGGGTGATCCTGCGTCAGTTTTTGATATGCATGTTCGGGCAATTCCACCCGGTTAAACCCTTTCGGTTTGGGGACATAACGTTCCTCCTTTTTGGTGCAAGAAAAAGTTACAACACTGATGATGAGGAGATAAAGCAATGATTTTAGCATCTGAGAATGTGTCATAGAGAAACTGAACGCGCAAAACTAACGAAAAGAGCCAAACAATATTTCCCATTTTGACGAGCACAAAACAAAAAGCGAAACTGCCCATGAGACAATTTCGCTTTTGCTATTTTTACCCAATTCGTTATTCCACGGTGACGGACTTTGCAAGATTTCTGGGCTGATCCACATTCCTGCCGCGCATGACGGCAATGTAATAGGAAAGTAACTGCAAGGGAATGACGGACACCAGCGGCGTCAGCAACTCATGCACTTTTGGAACTTCAATAACAAAGTCAACCATGCCCGGAATCAGCGTATCTCCCTCAGTAACAATGGCGATAACTCTTCCCTTTCTGGCTTTCACTTCCTGAATGTTTGATACGATTTTCTCATACGAGCCATCCTTGGTTGCCAGGAAAACAACCGGCATATCCTCGTCAATCAATGCGATGGGACCGTGCTTCATTTCTGCGGCGGGATAACCTTCTGCGTGGATGTAGGAAATCTCTTTCAATTTGAGAGCGCCTTCCAATGCGACGGGGAAATTAAGCCCGCGTCCGAGATAAATGAAGTTACGTGCATAGGTGAAGATAAATGCGATTTCCTTGATTTTGTCCGCATTCTCAAACACTTTGTCAACCTTAGAAGGAATCGTTTCCAGCTCGATCAAAAGCTGGCGGTAAGTTTCTTCTGATATTGTGCCCTTCCTTTTGGCTGTTGCAATGGCAATCAAAGTCAGCACGGTCACTTGTGCAGTAAAGGCTTTGGTGCTCGCGACGCCAATTTCCGGGCCTGCGTGTGTATAAGCGCCGGCGTCCGTTGCACGTGCGATCGAAGATCCCACCACATTGCAGACGCCAAATATCGTTGCTCCCTTGGACTTTGCCAGTTCAATGGCTGCAAGTGTATCAGCCGTTTCGCCGGACTGGGAAATGGCGATAACAATGTCTTTTTCATTAATAACCGGGTTGCGATAACGGAATTCCGAAGCATATTCAACTTCCACATTCACTCTTGCCAACTCCTCAAACAAGTATTCGGCAACAAGCCCGGCATGCCAGGAAGTCCCGCATCCAACGATCACAATGCGATCGGAGGCTGCTAACTTGTCTAGATAGTTATTCAACCCACCAAGCTGCAAATGTGCATTGTCTGCACGCAAACGGCCCCTCATGCTATCTGCAATGGAACGCGGCTGCTCGAAAATTTCCTTGATCATGAAATGGTCATAACCACCTTTTTCAATGTTTTCCAGTTCCATTTCAAGTTTCTGGATGTAAGGAATCGTTTCGGTGTTGTCCAGATTTTGAATGCTAAGCTTGCCGTTTTTGACCACAGCAACCTCGTAATCATCCAGATAAACGACATTCTTCGTGTATTCGATAATGGGCGTGGCGTCCGAAGCGAAGAAAAACTCATCTTCTCCAATGCCAATCACGAGCGGACTTCCTTTTCTGGCTGCAATGAGTTGCCCCGGATGATCTACGGACATAACCACAATGGCATAAGCACCTACGACTTCCTTCAATGCAAGCTTCACCGCCGATTCGAGTGATCCACCCGTCTCCTGCTGAATGTCTTCGATAAAATGGATCAACACTTCCGTGTCCGTGTCGCTCAGGAACTTATGTCCTTTTGAAATCAGATTTTGTTTGATCGCGGCGTAGTTTTCAATGATCCCATTATGAATGATCGAAAGTCTGCGGTTATTGGAATAGTGCGGATGCGCATTCACGTCATTGGGTTCGCCGTGTGTTGCCCAGCGCGTATGTCCGATGCCGATTGAAGCGGTCAGGTGTTTGGCAGCAAGCTCACTTTCCAGATCAGAAACCTTGCCCTTCTTCTTATAAATATCCAATTTGTCATTTTCCAACAAGGCAATGCCCGAGCTGTCATAACCACGATATTCCAATCTTTTCAGACCTTTCAGAATGAGGGGATAAGCTTCTCTTACTCCCACATAGGCTACAATTCCGCACATATTTCAGTATTTTGTTTGCGTGTATATCAATATAATTCCATGCAAATAAATAGCAATCAGCTATGCATAACAAGCTTAATTTTAATTAATTACTAAAAAATATCCAATTTCGCAAGAGTGCTCGAACACACCCTTTAAATGGTTTCGCCAGCTTGGGCACAAAAAAAATGGCGATCCATGTGGACCCCCATCTCCTTTCAGTGAATCTATATGGATCAGCTCATCAAATCTGTATACAAGTTGTAATACGATTCGGAGAACTTTTCGTCCTGTTCATCAAGTTCAACACGCTTAGGCGCATTGTTGAAAATCTGGTTCAGACTTTCGCTGCAATGATCGTCCGCTTTCAAAACTGCGTCTGCGTATGCACAACCGATTTTAACAAATCCTTCAAAATCATTAGAACGCAAATGAGCCAGGGCTTCATCGCTTACATCCATTGCTTTTGCCTTGTTATGTAAATCAGCGTCGAATTTGTAGTCAAAAGCATTATTATGCACTGTGAACACACTTTTCGTATCCTTGAACATTGGATCGTTGCGATAAGTGGTTTTCAGATACAATGGAATCAAGGCCGTCATCCAGTCGTTGCAATGCACTACATCAGGCGCCCAACCCAGTTTTTTTACGGTTTCCAACACACCTTTGCAGAAGAAAATCGCGCGCTCATCATTGTCATCGTAAAAGTTATTCTCCTTATCGAAGAATACAGATTTGCGGTGGAAATAATCGTCATTATCAATAAAATATACTTGCAGTTTCGCATTGGGGATGGAAGCAACTTTAATGATCAATGGCTTCTCTTCATCTCCTACGGTAATGTTTATTCCTGACAGTCGAACTACTTCATGAAGCCGGTTTTTGCGTTCATTGATAAGACCAAAACGGGGGACAAGAATTCTAATTTCTGCACCTCGTTCCTGCATTGCCTGAGGAAGTTTCCTTACGTAATCGGCAACATCGGTGGTTTGGAGGAAAGGGTTGATTTCACTGGCTACATACAAAATTCGTAGTTTCTCCATAGATGTTTTTAGCAGTTTGTGAAAAAAAGTTTTGCAAAATTATACAAAAAAAATGGCAAAATCAAAAAATATTCCAAACTAAATGTCATATTGCGCTCAGTTTGGGAATTCCCATTCCAAATTTTTTTCATCGACCATTGATTGCTATTCGTATTATAGAAAAGCATTCTTCACGGTCTGATTACTCCCTCTGATTCCACTTTTTCAATGGAAGTATTTACTTCAATCAAAGGCCTTCGCAGTTTCCTCGATCAACAACTTTTACAGCAAAAGACAATCGGCTTAATTCCCACGATGGGCGCTTTGCACGATGGCCATATTTCGCTCGTTGACGCATCCACGAAGGAAAATGACATTACTGTTTGCAGTGTTTTCGTTAATCCTGCGCAGTTCAACAATCCGGAAGACCTGCTAAAATATCCGCGCACGCTGGAAGAAGACTGCGCAATGTTGGAAAGAGCCGGCTGCACTGCGGTTTTTGCGCCGTCGGTTGAGGAAATGTATCTTGAAAAACCTTCACTGGTCATTAATTTCGGGTCTTTGGAAAGTGTAATGGAAGGCGCTTCCCGGCCAGGACATTTCAATGGAGTCGGCATTGTCGTTTCAAAGCTCTTTCACATCGTTTCTCCGCACCGCGCGTATTTTGGTCAAAAGGATTTACAACAGGTTTCGATTATTCAACAACTGGTTGCTGATCTTGCATTCAATCTCGAACTCATCGTCTGCCCAACCATTAGAGAAAGAGACGGACTAGCCATGTCGTCCCGCAACCGCAGGCTTAATGATACTGAACGAGCCATTGCGCCACATATTTACAGAATTTTGGATGATGCGAAAAAGCGCTTGCTAAGCGCCGAAGACGTCAAAACGGTTATTCAATCAGCGAGTGAAGATTTTGGAAGCATTAAGGAATTTACGCTTGATTATTTTGAGGTTGTCAATGTGAAGACATTGCAGCCCGTTTCAACGATTGGAGCACCCGGGACAAATGCCATTTGCGTAGCAGCGTTTTTAGGTCCGGTGAGGTTGATTGATAATGTGGTTTTCTAGGAAGACTTCCCAAGTCTTGGAGACTTGGGAAGTCTAAACGCCCTGGCGCCCTTACGACAATTTCCAATCGCCTCTATATTTCCTTTTCACAAACTGGTTCGCCTCGTCAAAGTTGGTGACCTTCATATTATTACCATCCCAAAGCAGTTTCTTACGACCTGGATAGTCAAATCCTTTGCCATCTGCTTTTGCCGTGCGCAAGTTGTAGCTGCGAATTCCGAGGTTACCCATGATTACGGTTTCGGTCAAAGGCCCAGCGTAGTCAAATGATGAGGTTAATGCTTTATGCTCCTTGCTGTTGAAACCTGCTTTGCACGCGTCTGTCCAGGAAACGTGGTGACCGAATTCTGCCATTGGGGTGTATTTGTTACCAAAATCACCTTGCTTGTATTCAAGTTTCGTCCCGTCATTTAGGTAAAGTTTTGGGGTAATTCCATACGTTCCGCAGGTCATCACGCCTTTTTCCCCGATTAACAAAACACCATTGCTGCTGTCTGGCTCTCCAAGCGGATCATTTGCAGGAATAATTTCCGGGTGGAAAGGACGCAAACCGCCGTCGTGCCAGGTTAATGTCACTTCGGATTTGTTAATCTTGTTTGCAGGGAATTTGAGTTGCACACGCGATGATGGTGGGCAGCCTTCGGGAATGTATTCAGGAGTCCAGTCTTTAATGAAAACTTGTCCTACGCTGCATTCCAATTCCGTTGGATAACCCAGTCCTAATGTGCGGAAAGCGGGGTCGATCAGGTGGCAGCCCATATCGCCTAATGCGCCGGTTCCAAAATTCCACCAGCCTCGCCATTTGAATGGATGCCAGGCCGGGTTATAATCCACCCATTCAGCCGACCCTACCCAAAGTTCCCAGTCAATGTCTGCCGGAACAGGGAATTTTTCGGTTGGAACCGGAATTCCTTGTGGCCACACCGGACGATTGGTCCAAACATGCGCTTCATGCACATTGCCGATCAGGCCTTTTGTAAACCATTCTTTCATTTGGGTTTGTGCAGGGTTAGAAGCGCCCTGGTTTCCCATTTGGGTTACCACTTTGTATTTACGCGCTGCTTCGGTCAGCATCCGCGCTTCATAAATGTCGTGTGTCAATGGCTTTTGCACATATACGTGCTTGCCGCGCTGCATGGCTGCCATCGCAATAATGGCGTGCATATGGTCAGTGGTTGAAACGGTTACTGCGTCAATGTCCTTTTCCATTTCATCAAACATCTTTCTAAAATCCTTGTATTTCTTCGCATCTGGATGAAGCTCAAAATTCTTTTTGGCTTGACCCCAATCCACGTCGCAAAGCGCTACAAGATTTTCTGCACCTTTATTCCACGCATTATTTGTATCTGAAAAACCCTTTCCGCCAACCCCTATTCCTGCAATGTTTAATTTGTCACTTGGTGCCACGAAGCCTTTGCCCAGCACATGGCGTGGGACAATAAAGAAACTTCCAATCGCTGCTGCCGTCGTTTTTTGCAAAAACTCCCGGCGCTTTACATCCTTCGGTTTATTTTCTGAACTCATCTGATTTGATAGTGAAAAGATAAAGTGGATAATATTGTTTAAAGCATACTTGTCATGATAATTACTTGCAGCGCCCCGAATTGTGAAATGGGAACCGTAACCATAACGGGGATGTTTTGAAGGCTGTATATTATTCCCTTAACTTTGGGGTGAATAAGCATAAATTTTTTCCCGACTTACATTACCCGGTAATGCAAATAACACTCATGAAATCGAAGATTCACCGGGTTAAGGTGACTCAGGCGGAGTTGAATTACGTAGGCAGCATCACCATCGACGAAGACCTGATCGATGCCGCCGGATTGGTTGAAAACGAACAAGTTCACATTGTAAATAACAATAACGGGGAGCGCTTTGTAACCTACGTTATCAAGGGTGAAAGAGGCTCAGGAATGATCTGTTTGAATGGCGCTGCCGCAAGAAGAGTCCAGATCGGTGACATTATCATTATCATTGCATATGGCTCCATGAGCCAGGAAGAAGCCAAAACATTCAAGCCAATGATCGTTTTTCCGGATCATAATAATCATCTTGTGGTTTAACTTCCTTTCTTTACAGGTTCGCAAAATCTTAAATCAGCTATGAAAAGCGCTTTACGTTACACCATTTCGCTTGCGCTTGCAGGCGGCCTGATCTGGTTTGTCTTCAAAGACATCAACTTCGCAGAAATGCTCGACAGGTTCGCTAAATCCGACTGGCGATGGATTGCTTTATCATGCGCTTTGCTGCTTTGCGCACACATTACGAGGGCGTGGCGCTGGGGGATGCTTATGGAACCGCTAGGTCATAAACCCGGACTTTTCAACAGTTCTATTTCAGTTTTAACCGGTTATTTTGCCAATTACATTGTGCCTCGAATGGGCGAAGTAACGCGCTGCGGAACGTTATACAGACTGGAACGCATTCCCGTAAACCTGAGCTTCGGAACGGTTGTGGCGGAACGTATATTCGATGTGTTGATCTTGCTTCTAATGATTGGTTTAAATTTTATTCTTGAATTCAATCGCCTCAGCAAATTTTTCACTGACTTTTTCCAAAGCAAAGTTCCTGGCGGGCAGGGTGATTCGGCAGCGACATTACTGGGCATACTCACTGCATTCATGCTTTTCGGCGTTATTGGGGCATATATTATTTACAAAAATGCAGCATTAAGAGAGAAGTTATTCCAAAATGCTTTTGCTCAAAAGATGATCACATTCGGAAAGGGAATGCTGGATGGTTTTTTAAGCATTCGCAAACTAAAAAGCCCTGGTCTGTTTATCCTTAGCACCGTTGCCATTTGGGTTTTCTATTATTTCGTTTCTTATGTGCTGTTTTTCTGCATTCCTGAAACGTCTGATCTGGGACCATTGGCTGGCTTGACATTGTTGGTTGTTGGTGCAATCGGCATGACGGCTCCGACGCAAGGCGGCATTGGCGCTTA
The DNA here is from genome assembly GCF_021390515.1 of Dyadobacter sp. CY326. Lineage (GTDB taxonomy): Bacteria > Bacteroidota > Bacteroidia > Cytophagales > Spirosomataceae > Dyadobacter. The sequence continues at coordinate 46,156 of NZ_JAJUXI010000004.1, read as the reverse complement.
CCATTTGCTCGTTGGTAATGTGATGATTTTGTATGGGTTATCCCAAAATGATGGAATTACATTGGCCACATTCATTCACGGCGCGCAGATGATCTTTATGCTTATTATCGGGGCGCTTGCATTCCTATACGTTTTGGTTCAAAACAAGAAATCAGTGTCTGAAAATACGCAGGTTTCGATTGAAAATTAATTGCAGATTATAGTCCGGTCATATCAAAATGGCGTATCATTTCGTGCTGTAATTTTTTCCTAATCCTAATTAGATTATCCCATGAGCCTTACCGAAAGCAAGATATTAAGACTTGAAGAAGCCATTCCAACCATTGAAGACTGGCAACGCGCGGGGCAGAAGGTTGTTTTTACAAATGGCTGCTTCGACATTGTGCATTTGGGACACATTGATTATTTGGAAAAAGCACGTGCATTAGGCGACCGGTTGGTGCTTGGCCTTAACACAGATGCTTCCGTAAGCAGGCTTAAAGGACCATTGCGCCCGGTTGTAAACGAATATGCAAGAGCAAGATTAATGGCTGCATTATCCTTCATTGATGCTGTCATTTTGTTCGACGAACCGACGCCTAGTCAGTTGATTGAAGCCGTGAAACCTGACATTTTGGTCAAAGGAGACGATTATACAGTTGAAACTATTGCTGGCGCGGATTTTGTTTTAAGTAAAGGAGGTGAGGTAAAAACGATTGCTCTTGTGCAGGGTTACTCGACAACCGCGCTGATTGAAAAAATAAAACAAGGATATAAATAACGTAAATATGGCTGGTGCATATGTGATTGGTATTTTGGTGATGCTCATTAGCCTTTATGTGCAATGGCGTCTCAAGAAAAAGTTTGAAGAATATTCGCAAGTGGGGCTCAGCAATGGAATGAGCGGAAAAGAAATTGCGGAAACCATGCTTCGTGAAAGTGGAATTTATGATGTAAGAGTGTTATCTGTTGAAGGTCGCCTTACCGACCATTATAACCCTCAGGATAAGACAGTTAATTTAAGCCCCGACGTTTATCACGGACGGAGCGTATCTGCTGCGGCAGTGGCTTCCCATGAATGCGGACACGCTTTGCAACATGCAACGGCTTACAAATGGTTACAGTTCAGGTCGCAAATGGTGCCGTTTTTGAGCGTTGCGTCCAGTTATATGCAGTGGATTATTTTAGGTGGAATTGTATTGCTGAACACAACGCCGATTCCTTTAATGGTGGGAGTCGCATTGTTTGCAGCGACAACATTGTTCAGCTTTATCACTTTGCCGGTTGAATACGACGCGAGCAACAGAGCGCTGGCATGGATTCAGAAAAACCGCATTGTGAACGAAAGAGAATACGTTATGTCTGCCGATGCGCTTAAATGGGCTGCCAGAACTTATTTGGTTGCTGCAATCGGTTCCCTTGCAACATTGCTCTATTATGTAAGCATTTTGATGGGACGCAGAGATTAAGGCTTGCTAAAACTTTATGTTAAGGCTGAGAAATTAACTTCTCAGCCTTTTTTTTATTTCTTCTTCTGATTCCAATATACAACAACATTGTGCGTGGCGCGGCCGGAGGCGAGGATATCGAGATCGCCGTCTCCATCCAGATCCGCAGCTGCCACATCTTCGCAGGCAATTTTAATTTTGTCATCCAGCACATATTCTTGCCATTTCTTGCCTTCCGGATCTGAGCCTACGTAAATTCTGACACCCGTTTCTCCAGTCACATTCGGGTTACGCCAGCCCATCACAACCTGGTCACGACCCTGACCGAAAAAGTCGGCGCATACGAGCGCGTGACCTTCTTTTATCTTATCCGTCAAAACGGTCCGGTTGTCTTTTGAATATACGACCAAACTTGTCCCGTGCATGGGCTCAATTGTTGCCGTGAACAATTGATTTTTGCCTAAAATCCCTGTCCTGATCTCCCCTACTCCTGTTTGCGGCACCATCCAGGTGCCAGACGGAGCCCAGCCATCTGCACCATCCAAGAAAACCTGAACGCCCTCTTTTCCTGCAATGGCAACTCCCAGCATTCTGCCTGGCACTTCCATGGACTGCATGTTATGCGTCATATGCATGCCAGTTTCCACCAGTTGATAACCCCATATGCCCGTTTTCTTTTCAGGAACATCAAATACGATCAGCTTCACACCAGCTCCTTCGCCGCCTGTGTTGCCCTCGCCATGCAATGGAAGGACAGCAAGCTGGAAATCACCATCCGCCTTTTTCAACCATTGCATTCTGTGAATTGTGACTTCATGATGCAAACGAACGGGCTCCCAAAGCTGCGTGCGGTCCTGCGGCGCAGACAAATAATAAACCGCACCCGATTGTTTTATATTTTTAGTTTCCGCAGGGTTCCATTGCGCGCCCACGGCCACTTCCACTTTTCCGTCGCCGTCAATATCCCTCGCTGCAATGCACACATTATCCTGTTCCGTCAAATCTCTCGCAATCACATTACGCGTCCATTTTTCTGCTTTTTTCCCAGGATTTTTATACCAAACAATTTCCTTTTTATCTGCCAGCAAAATATCCGGCTTGCCGTCGCCATCCACATCGCCGGATGTAACTCCATAACCGATGCTAATTTTATCATCAATGACTTCCCCTACAAAAGTGGCCGTTTGCGCAACCGATTCGGCGGCAACAAGCGTCAGGGCAAAAAGCAGTAATTCTCTCTTCATAATCCAGGTTTCAGCACATGCTTTGCGCTAATTATTTAAGCATATTTTTTCACAATATACTTCAAAAACCGCACAGCAGCATTTGAACAAAGACTTTTTTGTGGGGCTTTGATCGGCTTTACCTACTTTTGTGAATTGTTGTGAACCAATTAACCATTCATGAAAACCGTCCCTTTACATCAGGTCCATATTGATTTGGGTGCCAAAATGGTCCCATTTGCAGGTTTTGAAATGCCTGTGCGCTATTCCTCGGATCTGGATGAACACCACACTGTAAGAAATAATGTAGGCGTTTTTGACGTCTCTCACATGGGAGAATTCAGCGTTAAAGGGCCAAAAGCATTGGATTTAATTCAAAAAGTAACTTCCAATGACGCTTCCGCATTGTTTGACGGGAAGGTTCAATATAGTTATCTGCCCAACGGAAAAGGCGGCGTTGTAGATGATTTGCTTGTCTATAGAATTGCAGACGAAGAATATTTTCTTGTTGTGAACGCTTCCAACATTGAAAAAGATTGGAACTGGATTCAAAGCCAGAACACGGAAGGCGTAGAAATGGAAAACCTTTCGGATGCACTCAGTTTGTTTGCCGTTCAAGGGCCTAATGCTGCTGCCACATTGCAAAAGCTAACCGCCGTTGACTTGGGGGCGATGGATTATTACACTTTCAAAATCGGTGAAATGGCTGGCATTGAAAATGTAATTATTTCAGCGACAGGTTACACCGGAGCGGGCGGATTTGAAATATATGTAAAGAATGCGGATGCTGTTAAAATGTGGAATGCCATATTCGAAGCGGGAGCAGAATTTGGCATAAAGCCCGTTGGACTAGGCGCAAGAGACACATTGCGACTTGAAAAAGGCTTTTGCCTTTACGGAAACGACATTGACGACAACACATCTCCACTGGAAGCCGGCTTAGGCTGGGTGACCAAATTCACAAAAGATTTTATAGATTCCTCCGAGTTGAAACAGCAAAAGGAAGCTGGATTGCAGCGGAAACTGGTTGGTTTTGAGATGATTGACAGAGGCATCCCTCGCGGACATTATGAACTTTGTGATGAAACCGGCGCAAAACTGGGCGAGGTCACTTCGGGAACGCAATCCCCTACTCTGCAAAAAGGCATTGGCCTGGGATATGTCCCTGCTGCTTACAGCAAGCCGGAAACCGAGATTTTTGTCAAAGTCCGCGACCGGTTATTGAAAGCAAAAGTTGTCAAACTGCCTTTTGTTAAAAATTAATCATTCCTAAAAGATATACAGTTTCGATTGCATTTATGAAACAACTTGATGTTTGCCTTACACCCGACCTGCTTCATTTACACAAACTTAACAATTCAATAGTTGTCGTTGCCGACGTTTTCAGGGCAACTTCCTGCATGGTAACAGGCCTTGCTTATGGTGTTAAAAGCATCACTCCTGTTGCGAGCGTTGAAGAATGTAAACTTTTACAAGACAAAGGTTTCATCGCCGCTGCCGAGCGCGACGCAAGAAAAGTGGAAGGCTTTGATCTGGACAATTCGCCTTTCAGCTATATGAATGAGCGACTGATCGGCTCGCAGATCGCAATGACAACCACCAACGGAACGTTATCTATCACCAAAGCCAAAGCGTCTGCGGTGAAAGTGATGATCGGATCTTTCCTGAATCTTGGCGCATTGGCCAATCATTTGCGTTCCGAACCTTACGACATTCTGGTGCTTTGCGCAGGCTGGAAAGGACGGCCGAATCTGGAAGACACATTGTTTGCCGGAGCACTTGCGGATGCATTGAAGGACGAGTTCATGCTTTTGGAAGATGGCACATTGATGGCGCAAAGACTTTATAATCAAAGTCGTGACAACTTGTTGGCCAGCGTTTCCAATTCCTCCCACGTGCGTCGCTTGCAACGCCTGGGAATTCAGAAAGACATTTCTTATTGTCTGCAAAAAGATTTGTATGACGTTGTTCCCGTTTTGCGCGGAAGCACGTTGGTAGCAATGAATTAAGCTAAAAAACTAAAAATTCTTACATGTTCAGATTCGTCTTTCTCATTTTTTGCGGACTAATGATTTTTACCAATCATGCCCATGCCCAAAAAAAAAGCAATGCGCCCAAAAGACAAATTTTGGCTCCAAAGAAAAAAGCGCCAGCTCCGGCTAAACCCGTTGTAACGCCTAAAGCAGACACGGCTGCCGCTCCTCAGCCCACACAAGCTGCGCCCATTGCAGCTCCGACCAACGAGACACAGACTCTGCGCGACACCATTATTACGCCGGACAGCAGCAATACGCAACTTTCCGCAGACACATTAACAGAAAAAGAAGCAGAAGAACGGCTGGCAAAAACGGAACCCGCTGCGGACAGCGTGACGTCTTTCAAAATCATTATTGACGATATTTCTTATTTGTCCGTTTGCCCAGGAACGACGGTTAACATTCCTTTTCATACAGTCGGGCCCTATGATGATGGGAACACATTCATCGCGCAGCTTATCGACGCAAACGGAAAATCGGTCCCTATTTCGTTGCCAGTCAGTAAAAGTCCGGTCAAGGCCGTGATTCCCTCTTATAAAATTGGCGGTGAAGTTTATAGAATTCAAATTGTAAGCTCAATCCCGGTCGTAAGAAGCCAGGAAGTCCCGATCCGTTTGTTGCAAAATGCTAGCGCGAGACTTGAAGTGATTGACGGAACGCAATCTGCGCGCATTACGCCTGGACAGGAAGTGAACTTAAAAGTGAATTTTACAGGCGCGGGCCCATGGTCATTTCTGCTTTCGGACAGCACGGTGGTTTATCAAACATTGTCCAATCCACATTATTTGACCGTAAAACCGAAAGATGTAAAAGCATACAAATTAATGGGCGTTGCCAATGCTTGCGGCAGCGGAGCGGTTTCCGGGGAAGCGATTGTGAATGTTAACAATAATCCGGAGCCTAAACTTGAATTGAAGGAAGTGGAGAAAATCGCCAAGCTTTGCAGCGGCATCCCTTTTCAGGTTCCTTTCAATGCGACGGGAAAATATAAGGATGGAAATAAATTTGTCGTGCAAATCGCAGAGCGCACGGGCGCATTTAAAACCATTTCGACACCCGACACAACCGGCTACATAACGACCCAGATCCCAACGACTTACAAACCAGGCGAATACAAATTGCGCGTTGTTTCCTCTGCACCATATTTGGTTAGCCAAACGACCAATATTTCCATTGTTTCGCCCACAGTTGCCATACTGCAACGGGATTCTCTTAAACTTGGGGAAAATGAAACTGGCGAGCTGACATTGAAATTCACCGGCGGCGGTCCTTGGTTCGCATTGCTTTCCGACGGCACTTACGAAAATAACATTCAAGAATCTCCGCATAAGATCAAGGTTAAACCAATGTTCGACACCAATTATCAGATTACGTCGGCGGGCGGTTTGTGTGGAGTTGGTAAATTTTCGGGATCGGCGCATGTTGCCGTGAAAAGTCCTCCTGCAAGCATCACGCTTGAAAAACTGCCTCAAAACATGGTTTGCGCAGGTTCAACCATTGACATTCCCTATAAAATTGAAGGGCGTTACAATCCAAATAACAAGTTTACAGTGCAGGTTACAGACAAAGCCGGACGTTTCGTAAACCTCCCAACGACGGTTACGCCGACTGCAATGCGGGTGAAAATCAACTCCATTTCCCAGGGTGACACCATCCGGACGCAAAAAATCCGCATAATTTCTTCATCTCCTGCTGTTTCAAGCGCGATTGAGGAATTGGACGTAATTGCGCCAGACAAAGCATTGGCAGAAGTTTCCGGAAAAGGGACAATCACGGCGGGACGGACGACACGAATTTTGCTCAAATTCAAAAATGGTTTGCCGCCGTGGTCATTCACATTGTCTGACGGAACTGCCATCAACGGCACATTCCTGAATCCTTACCTGATTTCAGTTTCCCCGGCGACCACGACAGAATACACAGTCAGTTCGCTGAAAAGCGGTTGCGGCTCGGGAACGGGCAAAGGCTCTGCCGTGGTTACAGTTTCCAATTGACATGCTTGCGGGCAGCTTGTTGCCATAAAAGGAAGTGATATGAAGCGCCCGTTTTTGATTGTGTTCTTTTGGCATGCCATTTTCCAAATGGCAATGAGCCAGAATGTGCCGATTGGAAATTGGGAAACGCACTTCAACTATCTTTCAGCCAAACATTTAACCAAGGTTAATGAGGCTATTTTCTGTGCGTCGCATAACGGCTTGTTCAGCATTAACATTGCCAATAAGGAGATCAAAACCTGGTCGAAGTCTGATGGATTGCATGACTCCGGGATTAGCAGCATGGCCTTTCATGAGCAAGATAAGCTCTTGTTATTCGCGTACAAAAGCGGCAATGTTGATATGGTTTACCTGAATGCAGCATCATTGCCCGAGCACATTATCAACTGGCCTTTGTTAACCCAAAACGCAGACCTTCCTGACAAGAAAGACATCAAGCGGATCGTGTTTCAAGAGAGCCTGGCTTATTTATGCACCAGTTTCGGCATAGTGGTTCTGGACACTAAAAATCAGCAGGTTGAAGAAACATATCGTTACATTGGAGGCAATGGGGCGCAGGTGTCAGTGAGCGATATTGCATTTGCCGCGGACTCGCTTTATGCCATAACTTCTGAGGGAATGTTGGCAACTTCCATGTCGGCGTCGGTTAACAGACAGGATTTTTCCAATTGGAAAGCAATTGCCACACCTGGAAAAGGCGTTGCGATTTCAGCTGTCAACAGGCAGCTTTATGCGGCTTATAGTGAAAAAGGTTTGTTTCAAAAAGTAGGCGGAAATTGGAAAATCATTGCGTCTACAATGAGCAAAAATTATGCAATGTCTGTCTGGAACAATGCGCTTACAGTAACATTAGATGATCGGTTCATCGTCTTGGACGAGGCGAAAGAAGTCAGAACATTCACAAATCCGGCCTTCAAAGCAACCCGCGAAGTTTTACAGACAAATGCTGATAAATTTTGGGTTGCAGATTCACGAAACGGATTGCTGCACAATGCGGAAACAAATTTCCAATCCTTCACACCCGAACAAGCGGACACGACTATTTTTCCAAAAACAGATTCCTCCATTGTTGACTTGAATGGGTTAAGCTGGACGAGACTTCCGGATTATTTGGGCGGTGGCATTCTTGTCAAAAACGCTGAAAACCAGCAACGCGTTTTGTCGACCAACATTGGAAGCGGGAGTTTGCCATCAGCTGTAATCAATAGTTTGGCTCTAAGCACGGACGGTTATGTCTGGTTTGCCAGCGACCGTGGAGTTGGCTATTTTGTAACAGATGGCATTTTAAGCGGAACTCGCGCTGACGCAGTTTTGCCGATTTTTGGTCAGCGCAAACTTTTTGCAAACGAAAAGTGCACAGCCATCGCCATTGAACCGGGGAATCGAAAATGGATAGGGACGCGAAATGGCTTATATCTTTTCAATGAGGACGGCACAGAAATGATTGAGAAATTTACTGCCGCTGATAGTCCGTTGCCATCAGATTCGATAGTTTCGTTACAGTTTAATGCTGAAAAAGGCATTTTATATATTGATACACCCAACGGAATGGTTGCTTACAGAAGCAATTCTTCGGCTTCGTCCGAAAACTTTTCAAGCGTTACGGTTTTCCCAAATCCGGTCCATCCGGGTTATGCGGGGACAATTGGCATAAAAGGTCTGATGGGCAATTCAACAGTCAAAATCACCGAACTTTCCGGGCGGCTCATTTATGAAACGCGGTCACAGGGCGGGACGGCGTCCTGGAATTTGAATGATTACACGGGCAGGCGTGCTAAGGGAGGCATTTATATGGTGCTGATTGTGTCGGAAGATGGAAGTGAAAAGTTTGCCGGAAAATTGGCAGTAATCGAATAATCGTATAATTTAATCAAATGACAACCCCCGAAATTTTACCTTATATTGTTGGCATAACCGGCGGAAGTGCGTCTGGAAAGACTTTTTTTATGAAAAGCCTGATTGATGCGTTTCCGAAAGAAGACATTACCCGCATTTCTCAGGACAATTACTATCGCCCCATTCACGAAATTCCAAGGGATGAAAATGGCGTAGAAAATTTCGACCTGCCTGAAACGATTGATCATCATTTGTTTGCCGAGCACATTGCGGTTCTCCGTGCGGGAAGGGAGGTTCATCAAAAGGAATACACTTTTAATAATCCGCTCATTGTTCCAGAAATGCTGATTTTTGAGCCACGACCGATCATTATCGTCGAAGGCATCTTTGTATTTTATTTTCCAGAGATCTCTCGATTGATCGATTTGAAAATTTTTGTGGATGCAAAGGAACACGTTAAAATAAAAAGGCGGATTATTCGTGATAATAACGAACGCGGCTATGACCTTGACGACGTCCTTTATCGTTGGGAGCATCACGTGGCGCCGACTTACGACAAGTTTATCCTGCCATTACGCTCCGAGGCGGACATGGTTATCAACAATAATACACGCTTTGATACAGGTTTGGAAGTGCTGAAAGGCTTTTTGAGGGGAAAACTGGCGGAGCGGAAAGCTTGATTGCATACATTATTTTTATACAAATATCTTTCACATTCTCCACTATCAAAATGCGCAAATTTACACACATTAGCCGATCAGCGATTTTCGCTACATTGTTAGTCGCCACTTTATTTTCATGCAAAAAGGATAAAACCGAGCCTGTCGACTCGTATGATTATTATCCTTTGGAAATTGGCCGTTATGCCATTTATGAAGTTCAGGAAGAGATTTACTCAGCTGGACAGGCAAATCCGGTGAAAAAAAGCTGGCAGGAAAAAGATGAGACAGACCGGATGGCGACAGACGAAAACGGCATTCCAACTTACACATTTGCGAGGTCAAGAAGGAATACAGACAAAGAATCATGGCAAAAAGTCAAGGAATTCACGGCCCAGAAATTTCCGGACAAGCTTTTGACCAACATTGACAACCAGACTTTTTTCTCAATGGCTTTTCCAGTCGATCCGAATGTGACCTGGAACGGAAACAGTTACAATAATGCTGATGCACAAGAATATCACTATGAGAATTTGGGCAAGCCGATTCAGGTTGGATCGCAATCATTTGACAAGGCGCTAGTGGTTGTCGAAAGAAAAGACACGTCGATTATCAACCGATATATCGGAATCAAGCAGTATGGACTCGGCGTAGGGTTAATTTTCGATGATCAGACCGCCTTTGAATTATGCCAAACGGAGGAATGCATTGGATCGGGAAAAATTGAGTCTGGAACGCATATAACCCGAAAAATAATCGAGTATGGCATAAAGTAGTCATATACGTTCAAGGTTTTGAATTGCATTAACCTTGTTTTTTTCACATTGTGACGCCTTAAAGTTTGGATTTTCAATTTATCTGACTAAATTTACGGCGGATACTGGTATTAATCATATAACAAATTCAAAATGAAAACAGTGAATTCGCACTCTACACAGACAAAAAAGTCTTATCGCAAACCGGTTTTGAATAAATTCGGTAATGTGGCCAAATTGACGAAGGGGAAGCAAGGAAGTTTATTTGATGATCTAACTTCTGAGTTGACTTATTCGCCAGACGCTTAAAAGCAACATTCACCTTTGACCGTGGATATTGAAGGATTTGTAAATTATCATTCTCCTTTTATTCATGAATCACAAGGCAAAGAGGGCGTAATTGTTTGGAATAACGGTTACATCAAGCTTTCTGTAAAAACATCTGAAATTCCATTCAAAGTTTTGATTGGAGTTGAGAAAGATAAAGAAGTCAAGTCATTGGGTAGCTTAGCTCCCAAAGGCTTGACTTCTTTTTTTGAGTTCCGTTCATATTTGGAACAGGCTAATGGTGAGCTAGACATTGGGATCTGGGTCGATGTTGCTGCCAATCAATTATGCTTTGCCCGTCACTTGTTCGGAATGTGCCCGATTTATTACATGCACATTCCACATCAATTCCTCGCATTTTCGACAAATTTGGCAACACTTGTGCGAATGCAGGAAGTTAAGCCCTATGTTAGTATCGATCGGAATCGCATCATTAATTACACGACTTTCCGTGCTGATCAATCCACTGATTATTCCGAGGACACTTTCTACCAAAACATCAAGTCTGCGCTTCCTGGGCAACTTTTAAGTCTTGCACCAAACGATAAGTCGTACGCCACATTCACCAAGTTCAGGATTTCCGAATGGTCAGACTTAAATTCAGTGCCGGAATATGCTGAGGCATTCCGTGGGTTGCTGACAGAATCGGTGCAAAAAAACACAAGTGATCCCTCACAACTGCTTGGTTCACACCTGAGCGGCGGACTTGATTCTTCATCGATCAGCTCCATAGCAAAACTTCTTCATCCGGAAAGGCCGCTTCACACGTTCTATTATAGCACGAGAGCGTACAAAACAGACGACAATCTATTCGCAAGAGATGTAGCCAGAGATATTGGATCATTTCATCATGAACTCGTTCAGCCGACTGACGATCTAGCCATTGTCCGGTCAAATACAACTATTTATGGTCGCCCATTGGCCTCGCCTATATCACCCTCGTCCGAAGCGGCGGTTATGCGGCTTGCAAAAGAATTGAAGTGCAATGTTCTAATGAATGGCAGTGATGGCGACTCAATTGTTGGAAGCGGATTGGAGTTGCCAGAGCTGTTATGGAAAAATAGGGATTGGAACACATTAAAAAAATTACTCCGCGAGCGTGTTAAATATTTTTCACTTTCACACCAATACAAAAATTGGGAAACGTTAACCTTTGAACAGCAAGCTTCCATAGTCGAACAGAACTTCATTTATAACAGATTGACAGCGCAAGTTCGGCGAGCTGGACTGCTCAGTTCTTACCAGACATTTAAGGAAGTTTCTAAGCACTTTGACATTTCCATGGGATACTTCACCATGCGAATAGCAAAAGCTTTGAAGGCAAAAGTTGAGAGCACTTCCATACAGCCCGTTACATTGTTGCGAGACGACTTTAAGAGAGCAAATTTTGCACAAAAACCAACGCAAAATAAGCTGTCCGTCTCTTTGAGAGGTGATCTTTCTGCTGATTATCAGCAATGGTTCGAGGATGTTTTTAACCATCATTCAATCGCATTGAACGAAGAAAGATTTGCCCTTACCAATTACTATGGTTTCAAGAACAGCTCACCATTTTACGACAAACGCCTGTTTGAATTGTGCATTTCTATTCCTGCGATTGTCAAGTTTGGAAACGGACAAGGCAGGGCTCACTTCCGGGAAGCGATGAAGGGAATCTTGCCTGAACATGTGCGCACGAGGCATCAAAAAGCAACCGTAGGATCTTTCGGCAAAGAAGTTACGCTTCGGTTGTACGAGCAGTCGCGCGAATTATTGACAGATTCCAACGAGGTTTGGACCGTGATAGATAAAGAGAAATTTGCTGACACAATGAGGTTTTTACAAACAGAAGGATTGGACGACAATGCCTACAATCGAACCTTGTTCCACGTCACAAGAACCATCTCCCTGGCCGCATGGTTTGAATGGTTGAAATCGAATGACATTCCGATAAGGATTTGATTGTCAGTTCGTTTCGCGCAAATCCCTTGATTAATCATTTCGCAATTACAATCTTTCCTGAAACAGTTGCTTCACCGTTTCCTTGCTGCTTAACCACTGCTTTGTAAATATATACACCCGATGTCACTTCTGGCTTCCAATACCAATCGCTTGCAGCCGAGGAAGGCGTAAAAAGATGTTCCGCTCTGAGGTTTCCGCTTAAATCGTAGATGGTATAATTGATTGTCTGCAAATTTCGGGCATCGTAACCTTCCGCGTGGAAGCGGACATAATTGGACGCGGGGTTGGGACTTGGCACAACAGAAATCTTCATTTTGGACCCCATGATATTAAATTGCGTTTGATAAGCATTCAAACCAGTTGCTCCCTGGGAATCTTTCGAATTCACTAAAAGCTGGTAAACACCCGCTTGCAATTCAGATGCATAAGTCGCTTGGAATGAGCGGTCTGTCAGTTGAGATAATTTAATGTCAGTGAAATTAAGCCTCTTGAAATCACAAGTGTTGTCAGCGCAGGATTTGATAAATATTTCCAAAAGCGCCGTGTCCATTGGCATGAATCTGTCGTCCGCAAGAACAAAGCTTATTTCGGGATTGGCAGCCACAATTTCGCCATTTTGGATAACACGGCCGTCAAAAAACACATTCAATATGGGAGGAACAATGTCCTTCACTATCTCGGCTGGATAAAGAGATTGACCTTTCGCAACACTCCAATCGACAATCAATTCTGCTGAATTATTTGCCTTACTGATCTCAACAAGTAAGTTTTCCGGATCAATTTTGGCCTCAACCCTGTTGAGATTTCGTTTGTTGGGAGTCAAAACATAGATCGTGTCCAGGTTTGAGACTGCGGGAATCGTTTGCAATTTCGTATCCTGCTTGCCATCCTCATAAAAATACTTGATCTGCACGCTAACCTTCTCATCCTTATTATATCTTCCCTGATTTCTGATAATCAAAGCTGTTTTCAAAGATGTTGATTGCTCAATGGTTTTACCTGCCGCGTCAGCCGATAAAAATATACTTTCATTGGGTCGTAGCGAATAATCGGGAGAATTGACGCTGATCATATGAAGCGCGGGATCGCCTTGCAACAATGCTTGGTGTACATTTCCGACGTCATAACTATTATAGCCCGTGGCGAAAATCTTCTTTGCAACCTCCTTCTGCACATTTCCTATCGACAGCTTTGATATTTCACTATCGAGAAACATGGCCGTGTATAACTGTTCAAGGTATTTTGTCGTAGAAGAAACGTAAGTGTCGAATGTGTTGGCAATGAGCGCAACCGTCCCTCTTTTAGGCGCAAGAATCCAGTCTAGCGATAGTGCTATTCTGTCCGAAGCCGAAGGACTTGGGTTAAAGCGCCCGCTGAACACATTTCCTACACCGCAGCCGTTGAAATACATCAGCGGATACTTACCTCGATTATTATACGCACGCGCCGCATCGGTAATGTAACCAATGTCAAGATCGGTTACCGTGGTTGATCCATGGCCAAAATAGGTCAGCAATCCCACACCGGAATTAATCTCAGGAGTAATATTCACGGATTCAACCTCTCCTATTCCCTGCTGCTTTACGAAAGGTTTTACAATGGCACCGGTGTAACCCTTCTCAGCCAACGGCGCTAGTCCGGAAAGAATATTTTTAAGCTGCGTTATTTCCTGTGCTGACTTTCCACCATTGAGATGGAGAACATTCTTTTGCCAGCTGACATCCCCATCAAGCGCTGTTTCGTGTTCTTTGACTTTGTCCAGATAATCATAAATATGCTGGTTTGTCAATGCGGAAAGACGGCCGACGGGAACTGCCGGCGTCTCCTTCGGGCTGCCGGCCAGGCCTTCAACAAGCAATAAATCGGATCCTGGAAAACCTATCGTTGGAACTTCGTTAGGCAATTCTCGAACCATCCGCTCATTGAAAGCGATTGACTTGCCAATCAGGAATAAATGCTTGTCTTTACTATTGTCGGAGAGCATGTAATCCATAAAACGCCTGATTCCGACAGGACTTGGCTCGCCAAAGTTGAACTGGTTGTAAATGTCTTTAATGTCCGCGACTAAGGGTTTGAAACTTCCTCCTTCCGCAGACGCCCGATATTTTGCATAAGCATCGGCGCCTTCTCTAAGATTTTCACTCGTAATAATGATGTAGTTGTAATCCTTAGGCGTAGCTCTCTTTAAGTCAAGACTTGTTACGCTTGTTTTCGCAACGGTAATCGCCTCGCTGGTTACATATAATTCAGTGTTAGCACCCGTTTTCACCGGAACCATCAAGCTGGTAATCTTTCCTGTAATAAGTTTTGGAACATCCCGGTCTGTAATGTCATAGACTGTGCTGCTTGCTGGCGCATTGTTTACCGCTAACTTTGCCCAGCCATTGCTTGCACCTTTTAGATTAAAGGTGTAAGACTTATTCGCACCCATATTGACATTTTGCGGATAAGTGATTGTGTAGTAGGCCAACGAATAACGGTCTCTGGTGTCCGTACTAACTGATTTTAATGAAATCACGGCTTTCCCATCCGCGTTCAGGTCACTTGCCTCCAATGGAAATGAGTAAATGGAGGCTGTGAAGTTGGTGTTAGGAATTTTGTGAACCAAACGCAATGATTGCTCGGTTTTACCAGCCGAAACTTCCACAACGCGTGAACTGTTGCTTCGCCCATGAATCATCAACTTTACGATCGGCTTTTCAGAAGCACCCACAGATCGGTTCACCAATTGAATGTTATAGTTGGTGACTTTTCCGCCTAGAACCGTGACGCCGGTTTTACTCGCACCATTTTCGAAAAAGCTGTTGAAGAAGTCTGCCCGAATCGCGCTGAGTGTACTTAGTGAATATTCGTTGCTGAAAGAGGTAACATCTGTCTGGCTGTGAGCAGCCGTTAACTTGATATTTTCATCGGCTGCCTGGTTAATCACTTGCGCCCGAAGACCGTTGTTGTCTCCTATTGTCAAAAAATATGAACTTTCATCCGAGTAAAGGCTTGTGTAGGGATTGAGCCTGCCACTCATTGGTCTATATAACAACGAATCGATTGCTCCGTCGTTTGGGACTCCGTAGAAAACGATTTCATTATTGGCAGTGCTCACAATTGCCACTTGCTTTCCCCGGTGCCACATTTGAATCTTTGCGGGTGCATCAACTGGAAAACCAGCTGGAAGCGCAGCAAACGGCACTTTATGAATTCCTTTTTGGGAAACTACAACCTTTGCGTAAGGCTTTCCGTAAGTTATCCAGCTATTTGTATAAGGTGGTCCCCATTGCGCAAAAACGCTAAGGGAACCACTTATTAATATGGATATCAACAAAAAAAGAGCGAGGTATTTTTTTTTGCAAAACATATCGAAAAAAGCAAAGTATAGTGTGAGTTCTAATGTCAATTGTGCCAGAAATGCTTAGTATTTGATCACCTTTTTGGTATACTTATCACCATTCACTGTGGTGATTTCAATCAAATATTCTCCGGCAGATAAATTAAGCAAGCTAACGCGCTTTCCGACTTCATTGCGGCGAAGCACTTTCCCGCTCGCATTGATCAGGTTCCAAAATTTAATCGCTACGGGCGCTTTAAGATCAATGTCAACAAAGTCAGCCGTCGGATTAGGCGAAACCGATAATGTGCTTGTGTTATTTCTCGTTACGGAAACGATTGACGAAGCAGTGCTGATGCCGGGTTTCGTTTGTCCGCCTACGATTTCGTCAAGGTCAACTTGTGTCAGGCGATAATAGCTCGTGCCATCCAATGGATTAGAATCAATAAAGCTATAAGCATGCTCCGAATTGGAGTCACCCTTGCCTTCAACCCTGCCAATTGATTCAAAATTTCTTGCATTGTAACTTCTTTCAACAACGAAGTGACTGTTGTTTTTCTCTGATGCGGTTTTCCATGTTACTTCCACATTGTCAACACCATTTACTTTCGCATCAAACGAAATCAGATCAACTGGAAGCGCGCCTTCATTAAGCAGCACCCGCAATGCAGGATCTCCTTGCAGCAACACCTGATGGATGTTGGCACGATCGGCGTCATAATAAGCAGCGACACGCCCGTTTTGCACAGGATTATAAGTGTAGCCTTTTGCAATCTTGGTTTGTGCGGCCACTTCCCTAAGAATCTGTCCTATTGTTCCGCGCTGCGAATCATTTTTGGAGAAAATCAATGGATAAAGTCTATCCAGATATTCATTGGAAACACTCGCATAAGCATCCCAGTCATTTCCAAACACAACAATTGCCCCCTTGGCTGGTGCCAAAAGCCAGTCCAATGACATTGGTCTTGAAGAACTTAGATTTACACTTTCGTCGAATAAATCACTAAAAACATTCCCTACTCCACAGCCGTTATAGAACAGCACCGGATATTTCCCAGTGTTATTGTAACCCTTCGCCGCATCCGTAGCATAACCTGCATTAAGGTCTGTGCGATAGGTAGACCCATGTCCGAAATAGCTCACCATTCCCAAACCTTTCACAGCGCCCTCTCCGTTCAGCTCGGTCGAAATGGATATTTGCTCCTGCACGTCCTGAGGAATGCTCTTGATTTTTTTCAAAATGACTCCTTGGAAAGGCGCATTGGTAACCGCACTACCAATTGCGGAAAGATATCCTGAGAACTGATTGATTTCAAGCTGATCCTTTCCTCCGCTCAGGTGCATCACATTCTTTCTCCATAAAAGATCTTTCTGCGATTCGTAGGTTTTGATTTTATCAAGATAATCCGTCACATGCTTTTCTGTGATTGCGGATATTCTGCCAACGGGAATTGTTGGGACATCCTCGGGAGTTCCTTTTAACCCATCGACAAGCAATATGTCAGAACCGGGGAAGCCGATCGTTGGAACTTCATTATTCAATTCCTTGACAACCTTGTCAGGACGAGTTACCGACTTTCCAATCAGCAATAAATATTTTTCCTTATTATTATCCGAGATCATATAGTCAACAAATCGGCGAATGGCAACCGGACTTGGCTCGCCGTAGTTGAATTCATTGTAAATGTCTTTGATCTTTTTAACCAGCGGCTTATATCTTTTGCCTGGTGACTCTGACTCGCGGTAATCTGCAAACAACTTGCCTGCATTAGCAAGTGTTTCATTCGTAACGATTAGATAGTCAAAGTTAGATGGCGTCGTTTCTTTGAATTCAACGGTTGAGATTTTTCCATCCGCCACTAAAACGGTCTCATTTGTGGCCAATAATTTAAGCGGACCATCGTCCCGCGTAACCATTAGATTGGCAGCAGAGCCCTGAATGATCCTTGGCTGGTCAACCTTTGAGATGTCATAAAAAAGACTTGCCGCCGCAGGTGTTGTAATCGGAATTCTCGACTTCGAATTAGCACTTACCGCAGGAAAATTGAATTCATACGAATTAAGCCCCTGCATATCAATGGCCTGATTGTAAGTTACTGTGAAGTAAGAAACGGAGAAGAAGTTTTGTGCAACAGTTGCTCTAAAACCAAAGGTTCCGCCGGTTCCGTCCACAAAGTCAGCAGACGTCAAAGGGAAGTTAACTTCCAGCGGCGCAAATTCAGAAGTAAAAACCGAGGTCACCGCACGTAAAGTGCTAGGCGTTTTTCCAACAAAAATTTCCGCCTGTGCACTGCCGTAACGGCCACTCAAAAGGACCTTTACATTCGGAACTGAGCCCGCCAGCAGGTTCTTCACATTGAAAGTAAATGGCTCCGGAACGTAGTTGTTCGTATAATTGATCGGCTTCGGATTCGAAGTATGCGTTGTGTTCAGGCTGGTTGGAATTGGAATTCTGCTTCCGGTTCCTGTTTTGCCCTCTTCAAAATAGCTGTTTAACGTTGTCGGTCGCAGCGAGTAAAGCGTCGTGTGCGTATACTCGTTCTGGTATGTTTTCAACTCCGTTTTAATATGCGATGTCAGCGCTGCGATGCCGTTATCAACTGGGGTATTTTCCACGACAGCACGTGCACCGTTAGACGAGCCAATGGTTAGGAAGTAAGCACTTTCGTCGGAGAATGTACTGAAATAAGGATTTTTCCTCGATGACGGCAGACGGTAAAGCAGTTCATCGGAGGCTCCGTCATTAGGAACGCCATAGAAAAGAATTTCGCTTGCATCAGCTTTGATCAGACTCACCTCGTTGCCTCGGTGCCATAATTGAAGCCTGGCTTTGTCAGCATTTTGAAAATCAGCGGGCAGCGCACTGATCGCAATTTTGTGAATGCCTTTCGCATTAACCCCGATACGAACCCATTTTTGTCCGTACTTGCCTTGCAACCACTCATTTCCGTTTACGCCGCTCCATTTTTGGGCAAAGGCGCTGCTTCCACCTTGAAGCAGAATGATGTAAAGTAAGATGTGTTTGAGAAGAAGTGTAGAATTTTTAAATCTCATATAAGGACCATTTAATTATATTGCTCAGTTGAAAATGTACTGTTTTATTTGTTGGAAACGACGATTATCCACTTTTATTTAGTTAACAAATTTACAATTATTTGCAGGCGGAACAAGTTCGTCGGCATTTTTTACAGAATTCTCCCAATTTATTCGTCATACTAATTCTATTTGCACCTTGTAACAATGTTAACGGCACGATTTTTTCGTGATCCGACAAAATCGTGATTATATTTGCCGGAACGCGAATCTAAAACTTAAACAACTTTTAATATGATGAAAAAACTAATTTTCTGCGCCTGGATAGCTGTTATTGGAATATCGCTTGGTTGCGACGGTGACAAAGGTGACGTTGGACCAGCAGGGCCTGCGGGACCCGCGGGACCAGCTGGTATGAAAGGTGATACAGGCGTTGCCGGTGAAGACGCGTTGGGTGCGAGAGTGATCACAACTGCCTCGGTTAAGTCTGATAAAGGTGGTTACACATTCGGGATCAGCAACCTGACACCAGCCGATACTACATTCCTGAGCACTTGCGGTGTGTTTGTTTATGTTAAGAGCCAGAATTGGTGGTGGTCATTGCCAGGAGTTGTTGAATTTTCAGCAGGCAAGTCTACAACATTCAATTTCAAACAATCGCTTCGCAACGGAAGAACATTCTTTGTTGATATAAGACCGATAAGCTGGTCAGAGGATCAGCCAACGGCGCCAGATCGCGTTTTCGAGTCAATACGAGTTATACTTGTTCCTACGGAATCATTCAGACGCGCGAATGCAACGGTGGATTGGAAAGATTATAATGCTGTTGTCAAAGCATTAAACATCAAAGAATCTGATTTCATTGAAGCAGATTTGTAAAAATTAGTTTTGAAAATATTGGGCTGCTTACGTTTGTAGGCAGCTTTTTTTATGCCCTTTTTTCACCGTCCCAAGTTTTATTTGCTTCAAATCAAGAACTTGTAAAACGTCTAACTTTTATTTTTGAAATTAAACTATTTTCGGGTTAAGATGTGTTATGTTAACTCTGACAATCAATTTATTGTACTTTTCCGGGGTTATACGTCCCATTAACATACTATTTTTTCTCCGATGATTACCAAAAATTCTTCTGAAACGATCTCCCCTGATGTTGTTTTAATTGGGGCCGGTATCATGAGTGCCACGCTGGGAGTTTTGCTTAAAAAACTGAATCCGGCGATCACGATTTCGATTTTCGAACGACTCGACCGGGTTACGGCTGAAAGCTCTGACCCTTGGAATAATGCTGGAACCGGACATTCCGCTTTTTGCGAATTGAATTATACGCCCCAATTGGAAGACGGCTCTGTTGAAACTGTGAAGGCAATCAAAATTGCTGAATCGTTTGAGGTTTCAAAAGAATTTTGGTCCTATCTCGTTGAAAATGGGATCATTGAGTCACCTGATGCATTTATCCACAACATTCCACATCTAAGCTTTGTATGGGGTGATGACAATGTTGACTATCTCAAAAAACGCTACGAGGGCCTTACAAAACATCACCTTTTCCATGGGATGGAATTTTCGGAGGATAAAAATGAGATCAGCAACTGGATTCCGTTGGTGATGGATGGCAGAAATCCGGACGATAAAGTGGCCGCGACCAAAATGGAGCTGGGAACTGATGTCAACTTTGGAACGCTTACCAAATTCATGTTTGAATATTTGGAAGAACAGGAAGGCGTTAATTTATATTTGAATCACGAGGTCGATGATTTTGAGAAAAAGAAAGACGGCTCCTGGATCGTCGAAGTGAAAGACCGTGCGACTAAGAAAACAACCAGCGTTCAAACCAAGTTTGTATTTATCGGAGCAGGCGGCGGCTCATTGCCTCTTCTCGAAAAGTCGAACATTCCGGAAGGAAAAGGTTTTGGCGGATTCCCTGTCAGCGGTCAGTGGCTTGTATGCAACAACCAGGATATCATTGAAAGACACCAGGCCAAGGTTTACGGAAAGGCCTCCGTTGGCTCACCTCCAATGTCCGTTCCTCACTTGGACACACGGATGATCGACGGCAAAAAAGCGCTTCTGTTTGGCCCTTATGCTGGTTTTTCCACCAAGTTTTTGAAAAACGGATCATTCCTAGATTTGCCTTTGTCGATCAAATTAGACAATATTCGCCCGATGCTTGCAGCGGGAATTCATAACATTCCTTTGACCAAATATCTGATCGACCAGGTGAGGCAATCGCCGGAAGACAGACTGGAAGCATTGAAAGATTATCTGCCGGAAGCGAAACTGGAAGACTGGGATCTGGAAATGGCCGGACAGCGTGTTCAGGTGATTAAAAAAGACAAAAAAGTGGGCGGCGTGCTTGAATTCGGCACCGAAATGGTAACTGCCGCAGACGGTTCACTTGCAGCATTGCTAGGTGCATCTCCGGGCGCTTCCACATCCGTTTCCATTATGCTCGAACTGATTCATAAGTGCTTTAAAGAAGCCAAGTTAGCCGAATGGCAGGCGGAACTCAAAAAAATCATCCCGTCTTACGGCAAATCACTAGCCAAAGATGCCGAACTCGCAGCCAAAACCCGCGCATGGACAACCGAAGTTTTACAGCTCGGCGCGTCGCATTATTCGGAGGAGCTGACTGCTTGATATACCACATTGCGCTGTCTTGATTGATTTGTGCAAATACATAATTTTAGTAAGCCTTGGAAAGAACTTCCAGGGCTTTTTTTATCTAGCATACCTTTCTCATCCATCTTGGACCCAGGTATATTTTCACACTATCCACCAAAACAAGATGAGAAAACGAATGTTTCCATTACAAAAAACCGGAACGTCCCCTTCGAAGATTTTCAAAGTTGCATTTACAGCAGCCCTCCTATTTGCAGGTCAAAGCATTTTCGCACAAGGTGTCGGCATCAACACCCTCCAACCCGATCCCAGCGCCGCGCTGGATGTTGGGGAACGGACAAAGGACTTTTGATCCCCCGCATTGCGCTACAATCACTTTCAGACAACACAACTATCCCTAATCCGGCGAATGCTTTGCTTGTATATAATACAAACGCAGCAATTGGTAAAGCTGGGTTCTACTACAATTCCGGAACATCTCAGAATCCTGTTTGGAGTCCAATTGGCGCGGAAGCGAATCTGGCGCTTCCATATGCAAAAACAGGAAATGGTCCTGGGGCAGCATTTTTTATCGAAAACACCAATGATGCGCCGACATCCTCAGCCATTACAGGCAATAGTGTAGATGCCATCGGAATAAGAGGTGTTTCGCAAAATGGAAGAGGAGTTGTAGGCGCTGCTATTTCAAACGGAACCGGTGTTTTTGCTTCCAGTGCAAACACAAACGGCACCGCACTTGAAGTAAGCGGACCGGTTAAAATCTCAGGACCGGGACAATCCCCCGGAGCAGGAAAAGTGCTTACCTCGGATGGGAATGGGAACGCTACTTGGGAGAATATTGTGGGGAATGTCGCGTTTCGGGCGAGTGGGGTGCAGGGAGGGGGGAGTGAAATCTTGGCTCCCGGGTCGACCGTGAAGGTCGCTTTTGCAAATCAAGATTATGACATTAGCGGAAATTACAATGATTTAAATGCTTCTCCCCATAGCACCTTTATAGCACCTGTTAACGGTATTTATCATTTCGATTTGAAGCTCACGTGGAATAAGCCATTTGACATAGAAACCTACGATGTCCTAACGAGCTTTATAAGGACAAGAAACGGAAACTCCATTTCAGTGGCAAATGAGTATTTCAAAAGTAATTTTTCGGGTGCGACAAAATCTTCACTCGATTTGCAGCTTATTCAAGGGGACATGATACACATTGAAGTTGAAAATCCTGGTGCGAGTGGATTCGAAATATTCAAGGCCAACGAAGACGGCCATTTCAACGGAAGGTTAGTTCTAAAGCAATAATATCTAATTTACAAATGTTTAGTATTATGAACAGTGTACATGCTGCTTTGCTATTTCTCTTTTGGCCAATTGCACTAACTACCCAAGCACAGCTTCTTACCGGCAATATCGATCTAACCATTCAAACCGGAGCAGTCATTACCATCAACGGCCTATCACTCGCTCCGTCCCAGGATTTGGTTTTGAAAAACAATAGCCTAATACATTCAGATGTTGCCATTGTCGGAAAGCCTACCAACAGCATTAACCGCGTTTACAAATTTTCTAATCAAATCAACTTCACCGGGAAAATCGGAATGCAATATGCCCCATCCGAGCTTAATGGGAATGATGAGTCGCTTTTGCAGTTTTCGTTTGCGAAGGAAGATTTGATTTATTCTGTTCCTACTAATTTGAGTGCGGTGAATGTGAATACGCATTATTTGGAAGAGATTGTTGCATCAAAGGAGATGGTTGTTGTAACGGCCACCGAGTCTGGAAGCATTTTACCGGTCAAGCTTATCGACTTTGTGGCTATTGGCAATGAGGATCGGGCGTTGTTAACTTGGAGTACTTCGGAGGAGAGCAATAGTGATCATTTCGAAATTCAGCATAGCGCTAATGGCAAAACGTGGAAAGAAATTGGCCATGTTGACGCTTCTGGCGAAAGTAAAATGCGAACGAATTATGCATTCGAACACAGAAATCCATTGAAAGGCGAAAATTTATATCGGCTTAAAATGATGGATAAAGATGGAAGTTATGCTTATAGTAGGGTTCGGGAAGTGCATTTAAAAGGCAACTATGATCTAACATTTCATCCGAATCCAGTGCAGGATTGGGTTTCAATTGAATCTGCTGATTGGGCATCATTCAAATCAATGAGCGTTACAAGCAGCAATGGAAAAACGTTTGTCGAGGTCAGTGAGCCACAAAAAAAGATCAATTTACAGGAGCTTCCAGCGGGGGTTTACTTGATTAGCATTACGCAAAAAGATGGCTCGGTCAAATCAGGCAAGATTTTCAAAAACTAGACATTAGATTTAATTTTTACACACTCACACACGTCCCGGAACGCATCCGGGACATTTTTTTATGGTGCGTTACCATGATTTAGAAAAATGTAAATGAATCTTTTAGCTAAATAATTGGTGCTTAGCGAAAAGACGCATACTTTTGTCTACCAATTTTATAGAGTAAGACAAACCACATTTTTACATTTATGAAAATAATTTACCAAGCCGCAAAGCTTTCCCTCTTCATTTTACTTTTTATCCCTCTCATTACGTTCGGACAAGGAAACAATTTCATTGAGATCTCAGGAAAAATTATTGACAAAACGGATAAAAGTGCATTACCGGGCGTAAGCGTTTTAATTAAAGGAACCGTAACCGGGACAACAACGGAAGGCGACGGAACATTTAAGTTGCGTTCAAAAGCAAAATATCCCTTCACCCTGATCATCACGAGTGTTGGTTTTCAGACTCAGGAATTTGAAGTTACCAGCCCCGGCTCAAACTTGAATGTTGAGCTGGTTACACAGACGCAACTCGCTCAGGAGATTGTAGTTACTGCTTCCAGGGTTGAGGAAAGCATTCTCAAATCGCCCGTTGCGATTGCGAAACTGGACATTCGTGCGATTCGCGAATCTCCGTCTCCATCATTTTACGACGCACTCGAAAACGTGAAAGGCGTTCAGATGACGACTTCAAGTCTGACCTTTAAAATACCAAATACACGCGGTTTTAACATTCCAAGTAATTATCGTTTCATGCAACTTGTCGACGGGATCGATATGCAGGCAGCGACATTGGGTGTGCCACTGGGCAATGCGATCGGGCCCACGGAACTCGACATTGCGAGCGTTGAGATCACGCCTGGCGCTGCTTCTGCGCTTTACGGTCTGAATGCGATCAATGGAATGTCTAACCTCTTGACCAAAAGCCCTTTCTTCTATCAGGGATTAAGCGTTTATCAAAAAACTGGGGTAAACCACGTCGGCGGCACAGGTCGCGATGCGAGCATTTTGACAGAAACTGCGATTCGCTATGCCAAAGCATTCAATAACAAGTTCGCTTTCAAAGTCAATTTTGGTTATATGAAGGGAACGGATTGGCTTGCGGACACGCGTTTGGACCAAAACCCAAACAATCTAAAAAGCGCAAACCCAAACTATCCTGCTTTAAATGGTGCTAACAATGTGGCATTTGACGGCTGGAATAAATATGGCGACGACGTCCTTGCGGGAAGTAACACGGTTTCTGTGAGCGGCTTAACCATCAATGGCAAAGCAAATCAGACATTGAATGTGGCGCGCACAGGTTATTGGGAAAAGGATTTGGTAAGCCCAAATGTGGATAACCTGAAATTTGACGCGGCTTTGCATTATCGTTTGAGTGATCAGGCTGAGATTTCTTACAGTTATCGTGTTGGTAAAATGGACGGCGTTTTCCAACGCGGAAATAAGATCCAGCTTGACAATGTGATTGTTCAAAACCATAAAATTGACCTGAAAGGAAGCAACTTCCTAGTAAGAGCATATATGTCGTTGGAAGATTCCGGCGATTCGTTCAATGTGAAGCCGTTAGCGGATAACATGGATCTCTCAACGGGCGGAAGCGGATCGGCTTGGGGCACGGCTTATAAAACGGCATTGAATACTTACGCGGAACAAAATGGCGGCGCTTTAACGGACGCGAACCTGGCAGCTGCAACGCAATTTGCACGCGGAGTTGCCGACGCGAAAAGGGCTGTTCCTGGAACGAAAGCATTTGATGATCAAAAGGCTTTAATCCGCAGCATTAATAATTGGGACATTAAATCTTCGACCATTCCTGATGCTCCTGCTTCGGGTGGTGCGGCTTTGGTTCAAAAAAGTCATTTGTATCACATTGAAGGTCAGTGGGATTTGTCAAAATATACAAAGGTTTTTGATTTACTGATCGGCGGTGACGCGCGTGACTATCAAATCACACCAGACGGAAACACATTTGTCGACTTTTCAAGACCCATCGCAGATCGTGGCAAACAATTGGAAGACGGCACTTTTGGTGACAAGATCAATTACAAGAAAATTGGCGCATTTGCACAGGTTACCAAGCTGTTTTTCAAGGATAAATTGAAGATTTTTGGTTCATTGCGTTATGATTACAACCCGGAATTTGACCCGAAAATGACGCCACGTCTGGCCGCGGTTTATTCACCAACGGTTAACAACAACTTTCGTTTCACTTATCAGCAAGGTTATCGCTTCCCAGGACTTTTTGAAGCGCTATCATATGTAAATAATGGCCGTGTAAAGCGTGTGGGCAGTTTGTCTTACATTAACGAAGGGCTTGGTTATCTGGACAACAGTTACACCCGATCATCTGGTGTGAATTTCAATGCGGCTGTAAATGCTGCGGTTGCGGCTGGCGCTAATCGCAATGAAGCTGCTTTGGCAAACCGTAATTTATTGGTAAAGGCACAGTTGGACAAAGGTCGTCCGGAGCAGATTCACTCTTATGAATTTGGTTACAAAAGCGTTTTCCTGAATAACACATTGGTTTTTGACCTGGATGCTTATACAAACACTTACGACGGTTTCCTTGGGCAAGTGCAGGTTGATGTGCCAAGAGGTCAGACAGTCGGAACGGATGCAGCGATATTGGCAATGCTGGACGCAAACCGCGACGCGGGCCAGGATCGTTATCGTGTTTATACCAATGCAAAAAACAAATACCGCAACTACGGCTCTTCGTTGGGACTGACTTATAACTTTTATAAAAACTTCACAGTTTCTGGAAATACAAGCTTTAACAAGATCAAATCCAACGCTACGACGGACATTTTCGTAACAGGTTTTAACACGCCGGAATGGACAGCCAATGTGCAATTTGGTAACCGTCAAATTGCAAAAAATCTGGGTTTCAGTGTCGTTTACAGATGGCAGGAAGCATTCCTGTGGGAGAGTCCGCTTGTGAATGGTGCGGTTCCGGCAATCCACACGGTTGATGCGCAAGTAACTTACAAAGTGCCGCAAATTAAGGCCAGCATTAAGGTTGGGGGCAGTAATATTTTCAACAGAAATTATATTCAATACGCGGGCGGCCCCACATTGGGCGGCTTGTATTATGCAGCACTTACATTTGATGGATTGTTAAACTAAGGTTCAAGTCAAAAAGCTCCTGCATATACAACATAATGTTGGATATTGCAGGAGCTTTTTTGTGCCTTTTTAAATGTAATCAGAACGCCAGTGAGCGCAGGAACAGTAGCCCGTCAATGGCGATCGCTTTTTTGGATGGCTCAACCTGCCGCCAGATGGAAGCGGCTTTCGCGATAATTTTCACGTCGGGCGTAAATGATTCAATGACAATGTCGCCCTGATAATTAATGTTGTCCAATGCTGCAAATATCCGATCCCAATTGATCTGATCGCCGCCGGGTGTGCCCCTGTCGCTTCCTGAGGCATGCAGCAAACCCAGCTTTGCACCTGCTTTTTTGATAGCAAGTGCCGGATCTTTTTCTTCCAGGTTCATGTGAAACGAATCCAGATGCACCATTAAAGAATCGCTTCCCACCTCAGTGATTAGGTTAAGCACCTGATCGCAAGTGTTGATCAAATCTGTTTCATAGCGATTGAGTGGCTCCAATGCCAATTTGACATTGCGCTCGGTTGCATAATCAGCCAGAATTTTCAGGTTCTTGACGACCATCTTCCATTGCTTCTCCTTCTTCTCCTCAGGAACAAGATTAGCACGACCAACAGCTGAATAAATCGGCCCGGCAACTAATTGGCTTCCCAGAATTGGCGCAATGTCAATTAGGGTCTGAACATATTCGATGGAAGTAATTTGCTCTTTGCGATTTCCCCGCAGGTCGCGACCCGGGCCGGTTGCTGCACATACAGATCTGCATTCTAATTCATTGTCATCCAATGCTTTTCTTACAAATTCAGCATTGATATTTTCAGGCTCCTCAACAGCGATTTCTACAAAATCAAATCCCCACTCCTTGAATTTGGGAAAGAATGAAACGCTTTCATTCGTAAATGGCGACGAGAATAAGTAGGTGTTAATGCCAAATTTCATACTAGCGGCTCTGTGTAAAAACGCGAACTCCTTTTTTGTTTCCCGTAACAATGTCCAACAGCCCATCATTGTTAACATCCTCCACTGTCACATGCAAACCAGCGCCTGAATCGTTGTCAATTTCATGTCTTGTCCAGCTTGGCACTTTCCCAGGCTTGTATTCAAACCAGTAAATCACAGCCGGTTCAAACTCACCCGGATCATTACCATGATGCGCAAAATAGCGTTTTCCTGTAACGAAATCCATGTTTCCATCCCCATTAATGTCGGCCAATGCGACACCGTGCGTCTGTGAAAATGACTTGTCGATATCATGATGCCGCCAGGTTGGATTGCCTTGTTCATCTTTTCCTTGCTCATGCCACCATATGCCGTAATCATGCGCTGAGGCACTCAAAACGTCGCTTAATCCGTCGCCATTGAGATCCATCACATACATTTGGGAGCAATCTTTGCCGAGGTCTGCGGGATGGAATTTCCAATCGGCGTCTTTCGGCTGTTTGGCGGGCCCACCTTCCGGACCTTCCCACCAACCACTTTTTATAACAACGTCTTTTCTGCCGTCTCCATTGATATCACCGTAACCAATGCCATGCGTATACATGTGCGTGGCATTTTTCTCATCATTGCTGATTGTAAATTTCTCCCAAGCCGTTTCGCCCTTTTTCAAAGGGGCACGGAGCCAAATGACTTTTTTCGCGGTCGGGTCATTGCAAAGCAAGTCCAAACGGCCATCGCCGTCAACATCCACCAGCATAGGCGACTCATTTCCAACCGATGCGTGAATCTCGTGTTTGGGCCAGTAACCCGGCTTTCCCTTAGGATTCTCGTGCCAAAACGCAGGTTTTCCAGGCCAGTCAATCCGGATCAGATCAATCCACCCGTCCTGATTAACGTCCATTGCAAAGTCCAGAAACGAGTCGCTATAACTGCCATTGACCACGAATGTGTCCGGTTTGGCCAGTTCATGCGCTTTCCAGCTAGGCGCTTCAAACCAATAGGCGCCTGCAAGAATGTCCTTTTTCCCATCCTTGTTCACATCGCCCATAGCGGCTCCTTCGGAAATGAATCGCTTGGTCAGTTCTTGCTTTTTAAATGAAACTGTTCCTCCTTTTTTTGTTTTTGTCTGCGCTGGGCACGCATAGGAAAGGAGTAAGATCTGGATCAGACACAACCATTTTAATTGTTTTGCAATCGACATCATTGAGCAAGGATTTAGTATCTGTATACTAAAAAGGAAAGGTTGCTGATTTTACTCTTCTATGATCTTACTCCCATGGATAATCTTCATTGCCAGGTTGAAACCTGGCGCAACAATATTGGGCGTGCCGATGGCACTTTTGGCCAGAAGAAATGCCGTCAGGCATGGCCGATATATCAACTCCGGATTTTAATCCGGAGATTACAACAAAACCTTAACTCAACAAGCTGGGGAAATATCGAATAATCTTACCTTATCGCCAGGTTGAAACCTGGCGCAATGATATCAGTCGTGCCGATGGCACTTTTGGCCAGAAGAAATGCCGTCAGGCATGGCCGATATATCAACTCCGGATTTCAATCCGGAGATTACAACTAGCCTCAACTCAACAAGTCTGGGAAATATCGAATAACCCTACCTTATCGCCAGGTTGAAACCTGGCGCAATAATATCAGTCGTGCCGATGGCACTTTTGGCCAGAAGAATGCCGGCAGGCATGGCCCATATGCCAACTCGGATTTTAATCCGGAGATTATAACATAGCCAATGCATAACAAGTCAGGCAAATATCGAATAATCTTACCTTATCACCAGGTTGAAACCTGGCGCCATGACATCAGTCGTGCCGATGGCACTTTTAGCCAGTAGAAATGCCGTCAGGTATGGCCGATATGCCAACTCCGGATTTCATTCCGGAGATTACAACTAACCTCAATTCAACAAGCCAGGGAGATATCGAATAATCCCTCTTCATCGCCAGGTTGAAACCTGGCGCAATGATATTAGTCGTGCCGATGGCACTTTTGGCCAGAAGAAATGCCGTCAGGCATGGCCGATATATCAACTCCGGATTTTAATCCGGAGATTACAACAGCCAATGCAAAACAAGCTAGGGAAATATAGAATAATCCTACCTTATCGCCAGGTTGAAACCTGGCGCAATGATATTAGTCGTGCCGATGACACTTTTGGCCAGAAGAAATGCCGTCAGGCATGGCCGATATATCAACTCCGGATTTTAATCCGGAGATTACAACAGCCAATGCAAAACAAGCTAGGGAAATATAGAATAATCCTACCTTATCGCCAGGTTGAAACCTGGCGCAATGATATCAGTCGTGCCGAAGGCACTTTTGGCCAGAAGAAATGCCGTCAGGCATGGCCGATATATCAACTCCGGATTTTAATCCGGAGATTACAAACATAGCCAAGGCAAAGCAAACCAATCCCTACTCCCGCAGATAATTACCATAACCAACAATCAGCACCGAAAGGATGATGACCGCAATTCCGGATAAGATAGTAATGATCGTTTTGCGGCTGACCGCATTCCATTCTTTTAAGATCAAACCCCAGGAGTTGGCGACGAGAATGATAAATGCCATGTGCAGGATCCAGGAACTGGGTCCGTTTCCCAACTTGCTTTCGCCCATTCCATAAAAGAAAAATTGTAGAAACCAGGTAGTCCCGGCGAGGGCAGAAAATATGTAGTTAGACAAAAGCGGTGTGCTGGAATTGGTATAATCACCGA
The DNA here is from genome assembly GCF_021390515.1 of Dyadobacter sp. CY326. Classification (GTDB taxonomy): domain Bacteria; phylum Bacteroidota; class Bacteroidia; order Cytophagales; family Spirosomataceae; genus Dyadobacter. Next base: position 15,905 of record NZ_JAJUXI010000004.1, on the reverse strand, counting down.
AAGTTTTGTTGCGCGCATTTAGGATCATGCACCAGATAAAATTCGTGGTTAACCCGCCCAAAAGAATGACCACATAAGTCACATTGTTTTGAAATAAAAACTCCCCTTCGCCCCGATTGGCCGCTTTCCAAATCGCGTTTGCCTGCTCGGCCATGATCTTGCCGGCATCAATGCCAAATGCAAAACAAGCGCTGAGCACACCTGAAACAATGGAAACGGTCAAGCCTAAACCAAGTTTAAACTCAACATTATCACCTTCGATAAAACCGCTTTTTTTTCGTTCATTGTCCTTCATTGAACCGGCTTTCCCGCAAATAACAATCCCGATAAGGCATACAAGCAGCCCAAGCAAAACGGTCTGGCCCCAGGTGTTTGTAAAAAGATCAGAAATCGTGTCTTTGCCTGCTTTCGGATTGAATTGATAGTAAATAGAAGGGATAAGCGCGCCCAAAACCGAACTAAGACCGAGAATAATGGAGCTTCCGAGCGAGACGCCAAGATAGCGCACGCCCAAACCGTAAGTTAACCCACCTATGCCCCATAAAACACCAAAAACGTAAGTTAGGAACAGAATGCCGCCTTCTGTGTTGGCAATGATGTCGGTGTAATTGGGAATGGTCAGGAATGCAGCAAGTGGCGGCACGATGAACCAGGAAAAAAGTCCGCCAACGATCCAGTAAGATTCCCAGGCCCAACCTTTGACGCGCTTGTAAGGAATGTAAAAACTGCCGGAAGCAAAACCGCCAATAAAATGGAAAATTACACCAAGAAGAGCTTGCATGAAATGATGGATTTTATCTTGTAAAGACGGTTAGATTGCGATCTACTCCCTTACTCCACGACCATCACTTTTTTCACAATGCGGCTTTCACCGGTTTTAAATTCAATCAAATAAAGTCCTGCTGGCCAGTTAATCGTGGAGATTTCCGTTTCAATGCTGGCTTTGATTGCCTGATTTTTGAGAAAATATTTACCGCCTGCGGTGACGACATCAAATGAGCCGTTTCTTGATGAAAGGATTTTCAGGTAAGCTGCCGCCGGATTGGGATAAACATTAATAATGGGCCCAGCCGCTGGCTCATTGCCAGTAATGGTCACAGGCAAAATGTTTGTCAGCAACCGCAAACCGCCCGCATTGCTGCCAATGACAACGTCCGGCTTTTTGTCACCATTGTAATCACCCGCCGCAACAGCAAGATAATTCCCGAACGAAGGTGCTGCGGCTTTTCCATTCTGCTCCACAAGCAATGTTTCCCGCGCTGTCCATTTGCCCCAATCCGCATTATGGAAAGCGCGAATGTTGCCCGTATGATCAGCCGTGATCAGATCTGCGCGGCCGTCAAGGTCGAAGTCGGCGACGGCAAGTTGCGGTGAGCGACCTTCAAAACTGATCCCAACTCCTGCAAAAGCATCCGATTCAAGCTTGAATGTGAACTGTTTATTGTTACCAGAATTGGAATAATAGTAAATGTTGCCTTGCGTTTTGCCCACGAGCAAGTCCAAGTCGCCATCCTGGTCCGCGTCGTAAAAATGTGGTGAATCGCCGGTTTGAGATTCAGTCGGCATAGCGATCGTCACTGCCTCGGCAAGATTTAATTGTGCTGCCGCGCCGGGTTGCGCCTTATTAGGAATGTAGCGATATTCCAATTTTAACGTCGTCGTGGATGTGGCTGCAAATCCAAGGTCAATAGTGCCGTCGCCATTAAAATCCGCCCATTGCAGTTTGATGTTATAAACCGAAAAAGCAGAAGCCAGGTTGAGATAATTTTCAGATTCCACCACAAAGTCAGGCGCTGCATTGGTGCCATTATTTTTCAAAAGCCAAAAGCCGCCTTTAAATCCGCTTTCACCCACAATTCCACCTGTTCCAATCAGCATATCCAGATCGCCGTCGCCGTCAATGTCGAAAAATGTGGGTGCGGCATTCTCACCAACATCCAGCATTTGATCTTGCAAGAAATTCTTTTTTGTAAGCTTGAAATCAGGCTTGATCGTCGTTCCGGCATTATGGTAAAGCCATCCGGACGATTTGAAATCAGTAAGATTGCCATCATTGGATGCCACATTGGGTGCGATCAGCAAATCTTTAACACCATCAAAATCCACGTCTTCCATGAATGCTGCGGGAAAAATGTGCAAAAGCACGGGATCAACTGCAGGAAAAGTGTTTGTGTAAGCCGTAAAATTCCCAATCAAACCACTTGCCGAATTGGTTAAAAAAGAAATGTGAGCATTGCTAACGTGACCGACCAACAGATCCTTTTTGCCGTCGCCATTCAAATCCTGCAATAAAATAGAATTCCCCGCATGCATTACGCGACCGCCCGCATTATCCGTTACACCACAATCCAACCCAAACTCAAAACCCTCATTGGTGCCTTTATGAAAATTGCCCCAGCAATCGCCATTGCGCTGAAAAACGGGATTTTTAGAATTGCCCAGACTGTCTGGCACACCGAAATTCTCCATGCTCAGGTTTTGATGCAGCTCAATATAATTTCCCGAAAAATCAAACAGAAGCAGGTCCAGATCTCCGTCATCATCCACATCAACGATTCCTGGAATGTCCGTTCCAGAAACCTGCAAATTGATATTTCCTGAAAAACCTTTGGTATAAATCACTTCCTGCATCAACTTCCACGACCAGGATTGCCCTGCTTTAAGCTGCCTGTAAACGCTGATTCCCAATGAAGTGCTTGTAAAAAGGTCTTTATTTCCGTCATCGTCATAATCGGCGAGGATCATCCAGTTGTCTGCTTTGGGAAAACGTGATTCATAATAAGGCGCATGAATGAAGATTTTCTTGCCTGAATTCTGCGGATCGGGTCCGGCCAGGAATGTGGTAATTTTGCTATTGGTTCTATCGTAAACCACCAAATCTTCGTCTGCATCATTGTTCAGGTGCATTTTGAGAAACTGGGATGCATTGAGCCCGCCTGCCCACGGATTCGTCAGTTTCGCTCCTTTAGAAGTTACCTTCGTTAATGTGTCAATTTTAAACCAAGCCGTTTGAGAAAATGCTTTTGAAAAAGTGATTATGGAACAGATCAGCAGAAAAAAGGAGGTAAATTTCGTTCGCATCGTTGAGGAATAATCTATTAGTTTTGCAGGTTACCAACAGCGCCGCGCGCGGGCGCTGCAAGGCTTATCATCTGGCTTTTAAACCTAACGAAATAAGCGCTTATAACTTTATAACGACTGCACTTTTCATGTATACTTCAAACGAAACGCTTTATAACCACTTCCAGAACGGAGCAGCCATCTCAACTGACACACGAAAAATTAGTCCGGGCTGTCTGTTTTTCGCATTGAAAGGAGACAATTTTGATGGGAACCAATATGCGGCAGAAGCTTTGTCAAAAGGCGCTGCCTTCGCCGTCGTGGACGATGCGGAAGTGGTTGCGAATGAGCGCTTTTTATTGGTTGAAAATGTGCTGGAAGCATTGCAGGATTTGGCCAGACATCACCGCAAGACATTCACGTTCCCCGTTATCGCATTAACCGGTTCTAATGGCAAAACGACTACAAAAGAGCTGATTGCAAAGGTGTTATCCATGAAATACAACACTTATGCGACCAAAGGAAACCTGAATAACCACATTGGCGTGCCGCTAACGATCTTGTCCATTGACCCGACAAAACATGAAATGGCGGTTGTCGAAATGGGCGCGAATCACCAGCAGGAAATTGCGCTTTTATGCACAATTGCAATGCCTACGCACGGCTTGATCACGAACATTGGCAAGGCTCATTTGGAAGGTTTCGGCGGAATCGAAGGCATTATCAAAGGGAAAGGAGAGCTTCTGGATTTCCTCTCCAAAAAGAAGGGGACGGTTTTTGTGAACAGCAGGCACGATGTGATCATGGATATGGTCAGCAAGCGACGCGCTTTTGGGGAAATTGTTTTTTACGGATCTGAAAACAGTCCGGTAAACCCGACCTTAGTACAGGAAAGTCCCTTTGTAATTTACCAAAACAATGGAAAAACGGTCGCTACGCAGCTGCCGGGCGGTTATAACTTCGACAACATGTGCGCTGCGCTGGCCATTGCAAAATATTTCGACATCGCAGACGAAGATGCCAACGAAGCGGTGGCAACTTACAAGCCAGATAACAACCGTTCACAAATCGTCAAAAAAGGAAGCAATACGGTGATTATGGATGCCTATAACGCCAATCCGTCCTCCATGTCGGCTGCTATAGCCAACTTTGCTACAATTGACGCGCCAAAAAAGATGGTAATCCTGGGCGATATGTTTGAGCTGGGCGAGGCGGCGGCTGAGGAGCATTTGCTGCTCGGACAGCAAATTGCTGAACAAAAGTTTGACATTGTTATTTTGGCCGGCAGCTTGATGCAGCACGCATTGCCGGCACTTCCCAAAGCATATTACTTCCCCGACAAGTTTTCTCTTCACAACTGGGTTATGGACAACCCGCAAGAAAATACATACATTTTAATTAAGGGCTCACGCGGAATGGCGCTCGAAACCGTGTTGAACTTGATGCCTGGATGAGGTTTAGAATTTAAGTAATTATTACTATAATTATATTGGTCAAATCTATGGCATTATTAACAAAATCGATAAATAAGCACTCCTTATAAATAAAATCAAATTCATTTGATTTGATCAACACTTTCCATAGATAGTACCAGGTGAAAAATTGTCTCGGCGAGGTTGTGATTGTAGTTTTGTGACACAAAAAAGTACAAATTACTAACCAACGAACAATCATGTCAAATAGAATCCTTTCTGTGGGATCAACATTCCCTCAGTTCAAAAAAACATCCGTAGTTTCTCTTGAAAAAGGAAACGAATTCTACGATATTACCTCAGAGGATCACAAGAATGCTGAGAAATGGATGGTAATGTTCTGGTGGCCAAAGGATTTCACATTCGTTTGTCCTACTGAAATTGCTGAATTTGGAAAGCACGTTGAAGACTTCGCTGACCGCGACACGATGCTGATCGGTGCGTCTACGGACAGCGAGTTTGTTCACCTTGCTTGGAGAAAAAACCACGACGATCTTCGCGACTTGCAATTCCCAATGCTTGCTGACACATCGAAGTCACTTGCCGAAGAACTTGGGATTCTTGAAGCAAACGAAAAAATCGCTTACCGCGTAACTTACATTGTTGACCCACAAGGAATTATTCGTTGGGTTAGTGTAAATGACCTTTCTGTTGGACGGAATGTTGATGAAGTGATCCGTGTTTTGGATGCTTTGCAAACGGACGAACTTTGCCCTTGCAACTGGGTTAAAGGAGAAGCTACACTTGCTTAATCTGATCTGAAAATGTATCCATTTGCAGCAACCGGGAACACAAAAGATTCCCTATATAAGGAAGTAAACTTGCCTGCGGAATTTGAAAGTGTGCTGATTAACAAATTGGCGGCACTTGATCACCGTTACCTCAAAGATTTGAAAATCAACATTGGTAACGTGCTGAAATCGCAGACATTGAATCGCAAAGAGGCGCTTTTAATTGCGCTTTCGGTGGCGATTAATGAGAAAAATTCAGCGCTTATCACTGCGCTTGAAGAACTGGCAGCCAATGAAGGCGCCGATGAAAAGGAGATTGCGGAAGTTACAGCTTGCGTTTCCTTAATGAATGCCAATAACGTGTTCTATCGCTTCAGGCACTTCATGCACAAGGAATTTTATGACAATGCTCCTGCCGGAATCAAAATGAGCATTATGGTGAATCCTGTTTTGGGAAAAGAGTTTTTTGAATTGCTGAGCCTAGTAGTTTCAGCATTGAATGGTTGCGAAATGTGCGTCACTTCACACGAGCAGTCTGTGCTGAACCACGGTGGAACCCCGGCGCGGATATTCGACGCGGTAAGGGTTGGCGCGATTTTCAAAAGCTTCACTGTTTTGGTATAAAATAAAACTTGCCAGGCCGGGGCATCGCCTCACGATCTGGCAAGTTTGAACTACCTACTCTTTACTCCGTATTTTCTCCGACTTTCCAGATTAGACCCTGGAAAGTCTTATTTATTCTGTATAACTGATGAAAGCAATGTTGTTGCCCCACATCGTCGATGGCTCGAAATCGATTATTATTTCGTCTTCATACGCATCTTCCGAAAAGTGCTTTCTCAGTTTCAAAGGCCCCTCTCCTGCTTCGCCTTTATAGTAAGCAGTCATTTTATAACGCCCCAGCGGAATGTCAACCAGCTTGCCATAATCATTGGTAAAAGGTTGCCCATGCTTCATTTTGAGCGTTTTCCCTTTTGATCCATCAATCAGATTTCCGACAGGAACGAGTGTAAACTCAATGTTTTCGGAATCGTAAATGCCGCTCAGAATGGCTTTATTAACCTCAATTGTAACGCCATAGTAACCCTGTGCTTCAACCGGACGCTTGCCCGTCAATTTCCATTGGAAGTTCCTGACCGCGCCGTCAATGCTGAATGCTTCGTACACATCCGGATGCAGGTCGAACTCGTATTCTTTGCCATTATACTGCTTGGTAATGTGCGCCGAGGCCATGAATGTCCCGACTTTTGGCAACTGGATTTTGTAATTGCCCTTCTCGTCTGAATTCCCGAGCGAATACGAAGCATGGATCATCGTGTTGTCAATCACAATCTTCACACCGGCGAGCGGTGAGCCGTCCGTGTTGGTAACTTTTCCTGTGGCATATCCGTCGACAGCAGCCGTTTCGTCTGGCTCCGGCCCGTCTGTTTCCGTGCAGGCAAGCGCGATGAACAGGATAAAAATTGATTGAAGCAATAATGATAAGCCTTTCATTGCTTTGTGATTTTTTGCAATTCGGTGGTCGTTATATCCTTGCCGGAAGCTTCGATCGTCTTCACAATGCCGACGCCCGGAGCTGTCCACAGCTCGACGGTGTAAACCACCTCGCTTACTTCGTCAGGAATGTCTTTGCCAGTCAGTTTTGTGTATAGTTCGTAATCGTACACCCATTTGCTGCAATTGAATGTTCCTGCTGGCGTGGTGATTTTTTCCTGCTTTGTCACTTCTCCGTCGTGGTAAGTCACCTTACATTCCAGATTCGCTTCAATGTTGTCATCTTCTCCTATCGGGATCAGCAGGCCCAACTTCATGCGAACCGGCTCTTTGCTGAATGTAAGTTTGCTGTCGACTGTGCCTTTATGTTCAAAAATCTGCCGCTGCGGAAACCCGGTCAGGCTGTAATCTTCAATTACCGCAAATGTGCGGACATAAGTTGTGATTGAATTCAGGCCTTCTGGATAAGACAATTCATAAGTTGTCAGGCCGTCTTTAACGAATGCCCGGTTGTTGGTTTTTACCTTGTCGTCACCTTCCTGAATCAGGTTTTCAATGTTGTAAACGGCGATGCCTGAGGAATCTTTTACATTGATCACCTTCATTTCGGAACTGCTTTCAGATCCTTCGCTGTCAGTGATCTTATAGCTGTAAAGCTGATCTTTTTCCGGCAGTAGACCTTTGTCTTCGTTGGCAGGTTTTCCACCGTCCGGTTTTGGATTGTCATCATCTTTGCAGGAGGCAAATGAAACGGCTGCAATGGCCAGCGCGAACAATGTTTGCCGAGTGTGGCGGGCAAAAATAGCGTAAGATTGATTTTTATTTAACATGGCTTTTGTATTGGATTAAACTAAAACGGAACTTGATATACGTTTGATTTTACATAGGAAATGCTGTCAGCGAACTTTCAAAACCAGATGAATCATCAGCAGCAGAAATCCTGAAATTGAGAGGTAACCGCGCAGGAAAATGAATGTAAGCCACTCGTTTCTCGCATTCTGATAACCGGTTTCTGTGTTGAGCAAATCACTGTTAATTAGCTCGTTAACCGGCTCGCTGAATTTCAAAATCAGCACCATGTCAGCGACCAGCAGCAGGAAGGCGACCAGCACGGGAGCGTAAGCCAGAAAGCCGTTCGTCTTGTCTGTCAAAACCACCCAAAGGAACATGATGGCTAATGCAGAAAAATAAAGGACTTTAAACCTGCCGCGAACAATTGGATCAACTGCTTTGCGCAATTCAATAAAATCATCTGATGGAATGTTGTACAATGCTTTTCCGAAACCGAAATGGTAAAATGCGCCTTGGGCTGCAATGAAAAAGTATAGCAAAATCCCAGTGATCCGGACGAGGGAAATAATGTCAATTGATTTCATAAAGCTTGGTTCTTGGGTTTGCAGTCGAGTCTTTGGCAAGCTCAGCCACGAGCTTTTTGTTCAAATATTTTTTAACCGAAAGTCGCTTAATGTCCAGATTGTCAGACTCTGAAATGGAGGAAACGAGCTGATTGCTGTTTGCGTAATAATGCACGATCGTGCCTTTTTTGCCGGGTTCGTTCTGTGTGACCCAAAAGCCGGTTTCGGGAAATGGCTGGCGCGAGGAGCGCTTATCCCCTTGCATGTCATATGGTATGCTTGCGGCCAAAATCATGGCCGCGAGCACTAAACTATTCATCTTCATCATTTATTTTTTATGGCTAATTTTCAAAGGGATGGGGTTCGCCGTTATTCTTTAAGCAGCTTGCCCTCGGCATTGTCTGTGAATGTGTTCACTGTTTCAATGTCCTCATTCACACTTGCTTGATAGTTGACAAAAATCCCGTATCCGCCGCTGCCTGAAATTTTGGAATTTTTGATCTGCATTCTGGCCTGACTTCCGTAAACCGCGATGTTCACCTTTTTGCCGGAAACCAATGCCGTGCTTCCGCCGCCTGATATTTCGACGTGTTCGAGAACGTTCATTGCGCTGGTGGTGTAGCATATCAAACCGCGCCAATAAGCCGGTTTGTTTTCAGCACCGCGGATCACGATTTTGGATGCTTGTGTCCCGATTGCATTGATATAGCCTTCGTCAATTGACAGTCTTGCGCCGGCAGACATTTCAATGATTACACCCGGACTGATTTTCCAGTTTGCATCCACGGTCAGGCTTTCCAGCACGCGGTAAGGTGTTTTGTCTTTGAATCCTTGCCAAACCACTTCCGTGGTTACGTTTTTAGAAAGCTGGGAAGCGAAGATTTCCACCACATTGCGTCCGTTTCCATTGGCAAAAGACGAATTCGCATCCAGTTTGGCTACATTATCAGCATCAAGCAAAATTCCCGCTTCCGTGTTGTCTTTGAATGTATTTTTTGCGAAAGATGACAGCATAACGCCTTTTTCAATCCACAAACCATAACCATCGTTTTTCTCAAAAAGGCAATTTTTGATTGACAATTCTGCCTTCGATGATCCTGTAATGGCCATTCCGGCTTTTTTTCCGCTAAACAGTGCTTTGCTTCCTGCGTGCAGCACTTGCACATATTCCAGTGCATTGGCGCTGCTGGACGAGCGAAAAACCACGCCGGCCCAGAATCCTTTCGTTGGTTCCTTTCCTATCAGGCGAATGAGTTTTGCAGAATCACCTTTTGCAAGCAAAATTCCACCATTGTCATTGACTTCCAGCCTGGCATCTCTTGCAAAAGCAATGACCACGCCTGGTTTTAATGTAAGCTCGGCATTCACTGTAACACTGGCATTGGCAATGTAATCGGGCAAGTCAGGATTGGCAATGCGGTCTTCCAATGTGGTTTTGGCGCCAATGTTGGCGTCCAGAACGATGGGCTGAATTACCGGAATTTCGTCTGGCTTTACTTCCTCATCCTCCTTGCAGCTTGTAACGAAAAGGGCAAGTGAGAAGAGGGCAAGCAGAATTCTTTTACTTTTTAACATGGCTATTTTTAATTAACTGGACACTGAATTTCGCCACCTGCTAAATGGCGGTGCAATTGTAATCCGAAATAGCGACGTGAGAAATTACTGTCGATTAACAGCAGCTTTTATCGACGAAAGGCGTCAGGAGACATTATTTTCGAGCGTTAAATCAAAACGTCAGCTTGAAGCGTCGCTGACAGTCGTTGCGGAAGTTGCGGCCAATCGGAAGTTCTTTGCCTGCAATTTCAATTTTGTGTACATGATAACTTTCCACTTTGTCCACCGACACAATGAACGACCGGTGCACGCGGATGAAGCTATCTTCGGGCAGAAGCTCTTCCAGCAAGCTTATTTTTTGTTTCGAGATCAAAGCTTTGTCTTTCAAGACAACCTTAATATAATCGCGCAGACTTTCGATCCAGAAAATGTCATTCACATTGACCTTCACCATTTTCCGGTCTACTTTGAGATAAAGAAAAACATCTTGGTTGCTCACAGGAGCCTTTTGCGCAATGGAGACGGTTTGATTTGTTACATTAAGGCCCGTAAAAACTTTGTCCATCGCCCTCAAAAAGCGCTCGAATGGAATTGGTTTTAGCAAATAATCTACTGCATTCAAGTCAAACCCTTCGACTGCATAATCCTGATAAGCCGTTGTAAAAACGACTTTCGGAGGTGTTTTCAGACTTCTGAGCAAATCTGTCCCTTTCAAACCGGGCATTTTCACATCCAGAAACATGAGATCGACTTTTTGCTGCTGCAAAACCTGAAAAGCCTGAATTGCATCCTGGCAGCGCGCAATGATCTCGATTTCACTAAAATTACGGAGATAATTGTCCAGCACTTCAATGGCATGCGGTTCGTCATCGACCAGGATCGCTTTTATTTTCATGCGGCTATTTCAATTTTTTTATCCAATTCCAATTCCAGGATTACGGCAAACATTTCGTCTTCTTCCAGGATTTTCAACTGGTGCGCCGAGGGATACAATATTTCCAACCGCTTCCTGACATTGGCCAGACCAATACTAACGTGATGACTTTTAGGGTCTTTCAATGCATCTTGCTCGGGCCTGCTGTTTGATATTTTGAATTTGAGATATTTGTTTTTTATCCGAAGATCAATGTTAATCCACGCTTGTCCGACCTGTTCACTTGCACCGTGCTTAAAGGCATTTTCGACTAATGGAAGGATGAGCAGCGGGGCGATTTTGAATTCAGGGGAAAGGCCATTGATACTAAAATTAATGTCGAGACGCGCTCCGTAACGGATTTTTTCCAGCTCAATGTAACTCTCCACAATTTTGATATCGCGTTCAAGACCAACGACATCTGTGTTGGCTTCGTAAAGCATATAACGCAATATTTCCGACAAACCCATCACGACAGAGGGCGACTGCGGCGATTGATTCAATGTCAATGCATAAAGATTATTGAGTGTATTAAACAGGAAATGCGGGTGGAGCTGCCCTTTCAGAAAATTGAGCTCAGCCTCCATAGCAGCCTGCCTTCTTTCGAACCACATTTTAAAAAATTTAACCGATAAGGCTATCCAAACAAAAATATTGGTCTGCTCAAAGGCGCTGATCAGGTAAACGGGCTTTGTCAGCTGGTCCCAAAAACTTCCGTCCATTTTCTTCCAGACAAAAGTCGGATCTGTCTTTTTTACTGCGTTATAAATGATCGGATCGGCAATAAATATTTCCACCAATCTGAAAGCCAGCGTCGAGAGCACAACTGCGGCAAAGAGCAGGGTGAAAAATTCGATGCGGGTTTTTTTATGGAAAAATTTAGGGATAATTATGTATCCGATCGAATAAAAATAAGCAATGTGTATAGGCAAAAACAAGGCAACAACCCCAATCGCAATCCAATAATCGGGCATTCCGGCTCCGTAGATCACAGTTAGGATGATCAGGACGGCGGTCCAAAATGCGGCATGCTGTAAAATCCTTAACCGGGCCTGTTGATCGGGGTAAACGTTTGGGCGCATAAGCAAATATAGCCAAATCGGCGCCGAATTTCAGAGCATAAGAGCTTTGTCGACAAAGACCTCCCTGGTGTCGACGAACAGCATGCTAACCAACTTTCATGGATCATTAAGACAAAATATCTGCCAGGGCAGCCAATATTCATGCGGCTAACTGACAAAGTCCCAATTCGTTGCGCCAATCAGATAAAACATCCAAATTGAAGCACAAAATCACAATTTGTATCTATTTTTCTTCCCCTTCGTGGTTTTTCTACTTAGTTTTGTGTTAAAATAAAGATAATAACTAAACTGTAAAATAATGGCGACGTCAACAGTAACGTACATTCCTTACAAGGTAAAAGACATTAATTTGGCCGAATGGGGCCGTAAAGAAATTACGCTTGCAGAAGCTGAAATGCCAGGTTTAATGGCAATTCGCGCTGAATACGGTCCATCACAGCCTCTTGCGGGTGCACGTGTTGCCGGTTGCTTGCACATGACGATCCAGACTGCGGTTTTGATCGAAACGCTTACAGCATTAGGTGCTGAGGTTACTTGGTCTTCATGTAACATTTTCTCAACGCAAGACCACGCAGCAGCGGCAATCGCAGCGGCGGGCATTCCGGTTTACGCTTGGAAAGGCATGAACGAAGAGGAATTCAACTGGTGTATTGAACAAACATTGTTCTTCGGTGAAGACCGTAAGCCATTGAACATGATCCTTGATGACGGCGGTGACCTTACTAATATGGTTTTTGACGAATATCCTGAGCTGATTGAAGGCATCAAAGGACTTTCGGAAGAAACGACAACAGGTGTGCTTCGTTTGTATGACCGTTTGAAAAACGGAACGCTTCATTTGCCTGCAATCAATGTAAATGATTCGGTTACGAAATCGAAATTTGATAACAAATATGGCTGCCGCGAATCACTTGTGGATTCGATCCGCCGCGCGACTGACTTAATGCTTGCTGGTAAAGTAGCTGTTGTGGCTGGTTACGGTGATGTAGGTAAAGGTTCAGCAGAATCGCTTCGTGGCGCAGGATGCCGTGTATTGGTTACTGAAATTGATCCAATTTGTGCGCTTCAAGCTGCTATGGACGGTTTTGAAGTTGTAACAATGGACGAAGCTGCAACGCGTGCGAACATTTTTGTAACCGCAACAGGAAACTACAAAATCATCACAGATCGTCACTTCCTGGCAATGCGTGACAAAGCGGTTGTTTGTAACATCGGTCACTTCGATAACGAAATCGACATGGCTTGGTTGAACTCAACATACGGCGATTCAAAAGTGCAGATCAAACCACAGGTTGACATTTATTCAGTTGCCGGCAAAGACGTTATCGTTCTTGCAGAAGGCCGTTTGGTAAACCTTGGATGCGCAATGGGCCACCCATCATTCGTAATGTCATGCTCGTTCTCTAACCAGACGCTTGCACAGATCGAACTTTGGACAAACACTGCGGCATACGATAAAAAAGTATACGTGCTTCCAAAAGCATTGGACGAAAAAGTAGCAGCATTCCACCTAGCCCACGTAGGCGCAAAATTGGAAACGCTGTCAGACGAGCAAGCGGCTTACATCGGTGTTTCTACTGAGGGGCCATTTAAGTCAGAGACTTATCGTTATTGATTTTGGGTTGATAATTATTGCGTCCCGGTTCTGAGAACCGGGACGCTTTTTTTGCCGCTCAGGATAGACTTCCCAAGTTTCGGAAACTTGGAAAGTCTTTTTTGTGATTGTAATCGAGCAGTACCTATTTGTTCAAAAACTCCGAAATATCATCAGTCCATTCCTGCTTATATTTGAGCAAATAGTTTTCGTGACCCGCTAATTTGTAAGTCCTGAGTGTTTTTTCTCCTTTCAAATTTTTATAGATATCATTAATCTCTTGTTGACTAACATTTCTATCCTGCTCTCCATATAGTAGCAGTGTTGGACACATCACTTTTGTTGCATATGTAAGAGGATTATGCTTTAACGCCCAAAATCCATTTTGCACACCCCCCCAAAACACTAGAAGTCCTGCCATTGGAAAGGTTGGAAGATTCATGCTTTTAAATCTAGCACAAGTTGTTTGATACATTGAACCAAAAGGACATTCAAGAATAATCCCTCTTGGTTCTATATTGTAGTCGCTTAATGCTTTTAAAATCGCCACCGCACCCATCGAAGTTCCAAATAAGTATATACTTTTCTCTCCCCGTTTTAACACATAGTCATATGCAGTCTTAACCTCTTCTGCTTCGGTAAATCCCAGTGTAGTTTGATTTCCTTCTGAACCTCCACTTCCCATAAAATCAACTAGGAAAGTGTTGAATCCCAGTTTTGCAAATTCTTCAGACCTATCAAGCATAGAAGACTTTTCTCCTGCATATCCATGAAAAATAATAACTGTACCCCTGGAGCTACTCTTTTCTGTCGAGCTGTTTCTGTGCACATACCAACATTCAATTTCTTTGTTGCTCCGAAGTTTTAGGCTTTCAAAAGGCATTCTTGGTTGTGACGTATTAGACGGTCTTGGATTGTCGACACCAAAAAATAGCACTCTGAGTTTGTCAAACGGCGACAATTTTTCGGGAATCTCGGTTTTTATAAGGTAATTATCTTGAAAATGGGTGAACTTATAAGCATGAAAATATGCGACAATATTCATAAGGACGAACATACCCAACGATATCCACAGAATCCATTTGTATACCTTCTGTCTTTTTTTTAAATCCACGTTTTTGATTGCCAGCTGATGAGTAATAATCTTGATGGTATGATATTGGGAAGTTGGAGTGCTAGCAGTCCTAATATGAAGGAAAATCTGTGGTTACGACTCGAGCTATCGTAGTTTGCAATATTTGCCATTGATTGCGTGCTGGGAAACATACTTCAAAGGTACGTCGCCTGTTATAAGACAATGATTTAAAAAATCCTTTGTGAGTAGGCTATCCCAACCAGCACAACCAGCTGCCAAACCATATCGCGGATCGCAATACCCTCTTTCGTACCCCAGCCGGTCTTTATGTTTGTGTAAATCCCATGCTTTATTGATAAGTAATTCTATCTGTTCATTATGTGGTAACATTCTGTCGTAACCAAGAGGGTTTAAGCATCCGCGAACCGTTGAAAGTCCGCCGAATTCCAAAAGCTCCAAAACTGGTAAAGCATCATTAATACATTTCCTTCGCAGCCTAACGTATGTTTGTGCAGCTGCAGAAGTTATCATGCAATAAGGATTATTTTCTATTATAATTTGTTCGATTACTCGTAAAGCGTCTTTATGTTCGACTATTCCTATCGCCAAATCATTGCTACCTGCGTCTCCCAAGTCCTCCTATCGTTTCGCTCCTTTAAGTATGCTTTGTACAAGTCCGTTGCCACATCAGTCCGTTTTGAGATACCTATTTCTTTAGCGGCGCGTCTTCGATCAATGGATTTCGTTGATTGAAGTTTTACAAATATTTCTTGTGTAGTCATTAAATATGGTAAGTTATATGTGCCGTTGGTTCATAATAATTTAATCTGAATATTCCAAGTTTAATGTTGCGAACACATCCCCCGCTAGAATGTTCTGTTATAACAATCATTCGTAAAGCTGCATAAATCATAATCTCTATATTAGCCCAAAATTTAAATAATCACAATTTTGATTTAGAAACGAATTTGTTGAGCCTCTGGCTAGTTAGAATTATCCAAAGGAAATTTTTAAGACTGTATAATTTTTATCAAGCTCACTGTCCTGTCTGTAAAAACCCTTTCTTGTTGGTTGAGATAACCCTTTAAAACGAAATCGACATGGCTTGGTTGAACTCAACTTACGGCGATTCAAAAGTGCAGATCAAACCACAGGTTGACATTTATTCAGTTGCCGGCAAAGACGTTATCGTTCTTGCAGAAGGCCGTTTGGTAAACTTTGGATGCGCAATGGGCCACCCATCATTCGTAATGTCATGCTCGTTCTCTAACCAGACGCTTGCACAGATTGAACTTTGGACAAACACTGCTGCATACGATAAGAAAGTATATGTGCTTCCAAAAGCATTGGACGAAAAAGTAGCAGCCTTCCACCTAGCCCACGTAGGCGCGAAGTTGGAAACGCTGTCGGCCGAGCAAGCAGCTTACATTGGTGTTAGCACTGAGGGGCCGTTTAAGTCGGAGACTTATCGTTATTGATTTTTTGTCCCGTCCTGAAATAGCGATACACAAACTGTATAGCTATGCGAGAGAATCTAGAAACTAAGTATGTTAAGCGGACACAAAAAGACTACTC
>NZ_JAJUXI010000003.1 GCF_021390515.1 Dyadobacter sp. CY326 | reverse complement strand
TGGTTTGACGTCAAAGGTATTGCAGCTCCTTCGGCCAATGCCCAATCGATTTACATCATGAATTCTACCGAACTATATCGCGTTGACATCGTTACTGGTGCGTTGACACTTCATAAGCAGGGCTGGAACAAAGTGACGGCCATGAGCGGAGGAGGGGGCTACCTGTATATAGTCAATGACCAATACTTGTACCGCGTCACTGAGAATAACGATCAGTTTATGCTATCAAAAGGTTGGTTAGGTGCAAGCTCCATCGGGTTCGTTCATGACCCGAGCGGAGGGAATTAGATCTTTGAAAGTCTGATCTGTGCCGCCGGTTTAGGTATAGTGACCATTGTCGGGCTAGCTAACCCAAGTCGGGTTGACTAACCTGACGATGGTACACAGCCTTTTTGCTTGTGGTTTCCGGCGGATCGGGCATCTCACGTCAGAAGTTCTTGCCGAATGCTCAGGCCAGCTGATTGTTGTTGACTGAATGCCGGCAATCTCCACGGCCGATGCATTTAGAATACGCTACACCGCTTGAAGCTGCCACTGGCTTGTAAGACAGTATAGTCTCACACCTCAAGAGCTCAACGCCGGTCTCTTATAAATCGTGAAATTTATATAAACACAAAACATTATGAAAACAAAGTACCTGCCCCTCTGGGCAACCACGATCTTTTTAGCCGGATCACTGCTTAGCTCCTGCAAAAAAGACCTGGAACAAGTACCAATGAATAAACCCATAGCAGACATCCATTCAGATAGCAGTGGTGTTGTTAAACACGGAACCTTTAGAGGCATACCTATTACTTATGTAGAAAAGGATGGCAAAGCTATTCTGGAAGGTGACATCCTGCTCTCAAAAGAGGACTTAGCGCCGGTACAAGATGCCAATGCCCGGATTGAAGGAGCAGGGAGAAAAGACCATAATTATAGATGGGCTAACTGGACTGTCCCTTATTTCATTTATCCGGAATCGCCTGGGCAGCCGGCTCTCAATAAAGCCGCCATCAAAGAGGCAATTGAGCATTGGGAGTTGAACACACCGATCCGGTTTGTTCCCGTCAACAATCATAAAGACTATGTTGTCTTTGGACGAGATGGTTTAAATGGCAGTTCCATCGGCCGACAAGGTGGTGGACAGTGGATTTATTTAAAAGATGATAACAATGTGGCAACTATCATCCATGAGATTGGCCATGCGATCGGCTTGTATCACGAGCACAGCCGACGCGACCGGGACAACTACATCAACATTCACTGGGAAAACATCATTGATAATGACTTGTTGAAACAGCAATTTAACAAATGGCCTATAGGCCAGGGGTTTGATTATGGTTCGTTTGACTACGAGTCCATCATGATGTATCAGGCTAAAGATGCCAGCAAGAATGGCCTAGCCACCATTTCACGCAAGGATGGGCAGAGCTATACACCGGGCTCGGGCTTGTCAACCGGTGACGTTAACACGGTCATCTCTATGTATTCGAATTTGTACTTTGTCATGGGAGATAAACTGAAGGCAGTGAATGAAAACCAGGGGAGAACTGCAACTTTGAGCGATGGATGGACGGGAACCAGTAAAACCCTCGCCCAGGATAACGAGTACGTCTGGGGTATCCAGGGTGGTAAACTCTGGAAAGCAAACCGCTTTAATGGGGCCTACGAACAAGTTGGCACTGACGATTGGATGGGAGCTTCGGGGCTTACTGGCCTGGACGCTCAGGGAAATTTTTACGCAGTGTATCAAAAAAGGCTTTACAAAGTTAGCAAATACGGCCAACGTACCATCTTAGGGTCAAGGGAATGGCCAGCGGTAAAAACACTTTACTATCATAATAATGCATTGTATGTGGCGTGGGGTGTCTTGTTAAACAAAGTCAACATTACTACTGGGGAGATTGAAGGTACTTATGGAAAGCTCCAGTGGTCTGGCACCCAAGCTATTGCAGCAGTGACGGGTGACGCCAAATATCTTTATGTTATGCGCAACAATGCCCTATACCGTGTAAACTTGGATACCGGAGCTGTGGAAGGTGGCGAGTATTTCGCAGACGTAAAAGCGATGACAGCGAGAAGCGGCTATTTATACATTATATCGGGTAAAAAACTGATTAAAATGGATGAAAGTAGCCAAAAGCAGCAGCTCGCTGGCTCCTTTGAAAATACGACTTCCGTTAGCGCTTATTGAAATCGTTCTTACCCGACCGTTAGCAGTGGTCAGTTCGATAGCATATTATAACATTAGGGATAGTATTATCAGCACTCCTTAATGATGTTAAGTCAATTGTGAATTTATCAAGCAAATCCCTCTAAATCTGGGGGTTGCTTGAACTCATTATTGAACAAAGCATCAAGGGCAAACTATATAGCTTTTCTAATTCACAAATTTTATCTGTCGTATTCCTTTAAGGCAGCTAGACTATACGAAGGAATTCAAAATATCAAGGTTAGACACAGTTTCTATCGGATCTTAAAGCTGTTGAAAAGAGAAGGTTTAAGCGGTATCAGAAGACTGCTTCCAAAATAATGAAAATGCGGCCACGGTAGTGAATACGAAAAGTACAGTAGAAGATGGTTACTCGAACCCTAATTTCCAGACGGACAGCCATGTTTCTTGAATAAAGCTAGACAGAAAAGGCGGAGTCTTAATGACAAATGCCTTTGGTTCATTGAGACAAAGACGACAAAGTCGAAGTAACCCATTACTCGTCAGGACTGTGCATTGTTCGAAAATCAAGGCCCCCGTAATCACCCGTTCAATAATACCTATAAACCAAAATTTAACGATAGTACTCAATTAATTAATTTAAAACCGAAACATGAAAAACAAATTCACAAAGTTCACAATCATTGCCATGCTGGCCCTTGCGTCCGCGCTGGTATTTCAAAGCTGTTCTGACCACGATGACAACCCGCAACCGGAGATTGCAATCAAAGTCGGCAAAGACATTGCGTTGGGTAACATTCTAACAGATGGTAAGGGGAAAACGCTCTATTTCTCTGAAAAAGATGTGGCGGGTACCAGCAATTGCAGTGGAGGTTGCGCTAATGTATGGCCAGCATTTTACCAAGAAAGCCTGATCACAGGCCCTGGACTTGACTATAGCCTTTTCGGAACAATTACAAGGGCTGATGGGAAAAAGCAGAACACTTACAAAGGATGGCCGTTGTATTACTTTGCTCAGGATGCCGCTCCAGCAGAAACAAAAGGCGACAATAAGAACGGATTTTTCGCAGCAAAACCTGATTACAGCGTCTTCTTTGGAAATACGGGTTCTGGTCGGTATTTAGTTGATGCAACCGGAAAAACGCTTTACACTTTTGAAAACGATGCCGACGATATTAGTAACTGCAATGGAGGTTGCGCGACAGTTTGGCCATCATTTTTCGTTGAACCGCCAGTTGTCCCGTCTGCACTAAGCGTGACCGATTTTTACAAAATCACGCGAGCCGATGCCAAACTACAGATAACTTTTAAGAAAGATCCATTATACTTTTTCAGCCAAGATCTTGTCCGCGGAGATGCAAAGGGCAATGCAGCCAACGCAAAGTTCAAAGTGGTAATCCCGAATTAAAATTGTATTTGCAAAATATAATTCCTGTTAAGTAAAAACTAGTTTGACGGGATTTACTAAGCAGTACGAATATCAATGAACCGTTGCTGAGTCTGAAACTATCCTCGTTGCTGGGGGCTAATCCAAAGGTCTTATTTATGCATCATTTGCCTCAGTAAAGATGGTAATATGAAGAATGCTGTTCCAGACCGGGATTGACTGCAAATAGCTTTTGGTAGCTGGTATTTTGACTACCAACATCCGGTCAGGGAATACGGTGATTTCACCGGACATCCCAGGAGGGTCCTGGGCTCCCGGACAACCTAAATTAACCCCTCGCCAAAAGCGTCAAAAAACAAACGATTCATGATTGTATTAAAACGAATGATTTATTGTCTCATTATTTAATATTCAGTAACGCTGCCATCCTGCATCGTGTAGACATCGACGATATCATGTATTGCGAATCTGTTAATCGAATAGTAAGTGTTTATGGCGCGCATTTTGAGCACCACAACGTACCCAATCTGCGATTAGGTGACCTTCATAAATTACTACCTACCGATAGGTTTGTACGCGTTGGGCGCAGTCATATATTGAACCGGCAAGCCATCAAGTGCCTGAATAAAAGAGAAGCGCGCTGTTGGCTTGCCTGGCGCGGTCAAACCAGGGACGTAAAATTGTACGCCAGGAACATTAAGATCCTGGAGGAAAGTCTACGTTGACTGGTTCATTTGATTAGCTAATTCTCCCGTTGGGTCTGGCACCCAACGGGGATAAATAAGGCCGCGCTATGATTAAATTTGATTATTTAATGGCTCCCATTTTGATAACCTCAAAGTCGGTGGCTCGTAGTTTACCCAATTGGGTCAATTCACTGTTGTTCCAGGCAGGATCGGGGGCACCAGTGATAAAAAAATCAGATCCAATGTCCGTTAAAATGATACCGTACTTTTTCATGGCGTTGAGGATGATACGGTTCTTAGGCGAATAGGAAGAGAGATCAATGTTTGCTTTTAATCGCAAGCGCATCCCCATTGGGGTGGGGGCCTGCCCATTGAGGTTACCCCCTTTCACTTTATGGCTGGCAGGGAAGACATAATTAGGAGATACCTTGGATTTGCGTAGTGTGAACCTGATGGCATGGTCAATCACCCCTGTTTTGACTTCTTCGTGCCGCACCAAACCAGCCAGGATGCTTAGCCCCGAGGCGTCAGCTGAGGTCCAACCCTCTGGTCGGCGGGCGTTGCTAGCAAGATCGAACACCGCGCCACTGGAAGCAGCCCAGCCAGAGGAGGTTCGACTGGCGTTGTAGAGTTCGTACACTTTTTTGTTGGTGACATCCACGGCAATAACGTGACTATCGTCGGCACCATTGTTTTCAATCGGTGCGTTGAGCGGAATCGGGTAAGGGCCCGGATCACTCTCATCGCCATAATTTTCATCGTATTCATTAGCCCGGAAGGTAATGGGCACTTTTGGTTGATTTCCACAGACAGCCACATAAGGAACACCGATGGGTGCACCCTCCCAAAGGCCGCTGCCAAAATTAGCTTTCAAACGCGGGCTTTGCTGCGCCAGAAGGGCTATAATGGCGGACGAACGCGCATCAACTGGACTCTTTGAAACATCCATATTCCAGGGATTATCGGCCGGAAAAATGGATATCTGTTCGATGTCAGCCAGCGTAGGAGTTGGACAACTGGCTACACGGGCGGTTGAATGAGGTGCTGTTGGTAAGAGTTCTTCCGAACCAGTTGGTTGACAACTGGCCAGCACCACCGTGCTTAGCATCATAACTAAGTGAGTATTTTTCATTGTAAGGCAGCGTTTGGTTATCCTTCAAATTTATCCTAATATAACTAGTTCTATTGCAAGAGGATAGCGCTTTAAACCCAAGATGCACCAATAGTCACCCAATGGTTGTATTTAGCATACTAACTTTTCGGAACGCCTATAAACGCTTTGACGACTTCAAGAAGAATTATGTTTTGGGTCAATAACGAAACCCGCGAGCTGTATGGCGAAACTGCCAATCCATCACCACAATCGGTCTTATTTTAAATTTATATTGGCAAGAGATAGGGAAAACATCACTTTTAATACTCGGATGAAAGAGCAGTACTCGATGAAGATCGATATTTGTACGTCATCGGTAGTGATATTGACGAACTGCTGCCGGACAAACAACTGTTAGCCAGATCAGAAACTATATACCCGCTACACTCTTCGAGTAGTTGTTTATAAAGGTATTTACCATCTGTATTAAATAAGCAATTGTAGCCGACCACATTTATGCGGTTGATGTCGCTCTCATAAAGCAAAGGGCTCAAAAGCTTCAAATAGGAGCATACATTATTATGTAAAGAAGCCTTGCAACGCGCAAGGGAATAGTTAACGCAGGATAATTAGCATCCACTAAAATTATTCGCTAATAGCTCCAAAACATTGCCAAAGATGAAACTGGCCAGGTCGTAAAAGCCTTAAACAACGCGCTAGCCTATTTTGGAGGTGTACTCATGGAGCAAAGTCTGATAACATCAAGCAGTTGGTATCACATATCTCTCGATACGAACCTTTTGGTCGTCGGAAAGAAACGTAGCTAGTTTTGCGTCCCCAAGAGCAAAGACAATGGGCAGCTCGCAGAGACAGGCTATGTTACACACATTACTATTCACTTAATTTTTTTATTTAATACAATCCAACCCAACCAGATGAACCTTCCAACCTTGTACACGCCCCGACTTACGCTACGCCAATGGCAAGAGTCCGATCTGGAGCCATTTGCTAAGATGAATGCAGATCAAAATGTAATGGAACATTTTCCATCTTGTCTTACCCCACAAGAAAGTAATGCCCTGGTCGATAAAATTTCTCAATCGGCAGCCATACAAGGTTGGGGAACTTGGGCCGTTGAAATAACGGAGAATAATTGTTTCATTGGCTTCTGCGGACTGAATTCTGTTCTTTTTGAGGCACCCTTCACTCCGGCTGTGGAAATCGGGTGGCGTATTGACCGCCCTTTCTGGGGTCAGAGTTACGCATTTGAAGCTGCAACAGTTGCGTTGACTTTCGGATTTAAGACGCTTAACTTAGCCGAGATTGTTGCGTTTACTATACCTGCCAATCTGCGGTCTCAACGATTAATGGTCCGTTTAGGAATGGTACAGGATATTGCGGGCAACTTTGAACATCCTATGATACCACAACATCATCCTATGCGCCCACACGTATTATATCGAAAACTTAATGATGACATTAAGCTGTCATTGTTCGAAAGCTCAAAAGATCGAAAACATGGATATAAAGCAAGCAATATTTGAGTGGCTAACTGAAAAGATAACACCCGGAAGCTGGAATTATTTGCGTTCAATGAAAGACAGTGAAATCAGGAAAAAAATCGCACTTTCCTTCTCGCTCCAAGAGGCTTCTGTTAAGATGCACTCAGGAATGGTTAATGACGAATAAGAAGACCTTGAAATACCGATATGGTCAGGCATATCCAATTAGAGACAAATCGATTGGACCACTTTCCTAGTGATCCCGGCGGTCGCATTATGTTGCCAGAATATCTAACCAAGATCATATTGTTATATTTTTAATCCTATGTCTGGTCCCATTCTCGCAGGACTGTAACAGGGGTTAATTTTTCTTAAAGCTTGCATCCAGATGCTAATCGCTATGCATTTAGTTCAAAATCATCAACCCGAATTGAGATTCCGTTAATTCATATCTTTTGGTCCCATGAGAATCTGGCTGACTGAAAGCTATTCAGATCCTGAATCACCACATTACCCACTTGACGAGCGTGAAAAAACCCTTTAAAAAGCAGGCGCTGCTAATCTGCATTTGCAACAGCTTAGCACTAGATCATCATTCTCCACTTTCCGGAAGTAAAGCAGCTGTATGTTGACCTGGACGGCAAAGATGACATGTTTGCCCTGATGAGCACGCTCAAATTCAGCTTAGTTGGGAAAGCAGAACATCAATAAGAAAGCCAGCTTTAAAGGTGTCCTGGCGGCGAGCTATTGAACTATCTGGAATTAACGGCCTGGTGTTGGTCGCACAGTATGTGGGATTGTCAGCGGACATGGTGGTAAACGATCAGGAGGTGGTTAGTAGACTTAAACAAGTATTTCCGGGAAAAACCGTGATTGGTATCGATGTCCGCTCGATCAATGTCGGAGGTGGCGGGATCCATTGTATTACACGACAAATGCATAAATTGCGGTAACGGTGTGGTGTGTAAGTAAGTCCAAAACTGCGCCGTATTACGTGTACTACTAATGAATACATTAGCCTTTTGCAAATAACAGGCATCATGCATATGATCACTTCTATGCTCGCCATGTGCTACCTTGACTCATTGAAAACCAAAACCTAAGTAACTTTATTTCACATAAGTGAATTGATCAAATGAGCAGATATTAAATTAAAACATAGAAGTATTGAAAAAGAAACTAATTGATCTCAGCCATACCATCTTTGAGGGACTGATTACCTATAAAGGACTACCGGCTCCAATTATTTGCGATTTTTTGAGCCGAAAAGACTCAGCAGGTAGATATGAAGCTGGGACGGAATTTCAAATTGGTAAAATTGAAATGGTCAGTAACACTGGCACCTATATTGATTGTCCGTTTCATCGCTATGCAAATGGGAAAGATCTGTCGGAAATTGACATTGAAGCATTTGCCAATCTAGATGCCATTACGATCAATGCAATCGGTCATATGGAAATTGGTATCAATTATTTTAAAGGAAAGGATATCAAAAACAAAGCTGTTATCATAAGAACAGATTGGTCAAAACACTGGTCCACAGACTATTATTTTGAGAATCATCCGTTTGTAAGCGGCGAAGCCGCTACCTATTTGCGCGACAGCGGTGTGAAATTAGTGGGTATTGATAGCCATAACATTGATGACACTCGTGGCAATGTTAGGCCCGTTCACACGATTTTGCTTGGCGCCGAAATCCTGATCGTTGAACACATGTGCAACCTGAATACATTGCCTGAATCTGGCTTTATGTTTAGTGCAGTGCCGCCCAAGTTCAAAGGTGTTGGCACTTTCCCAGTACGTGCATTTGCTACTTTATTATAAAAAGCTTTGAGACGTTGTGTACTATTCTATTCACTACCGGTCGTATTTGACTATTTTTGTTCCAGTCAGCCTTGTTTCTGTTCGTCGGGAAAACCGGAACTGAACGGATGCCTTACCCTGTTGCTGTAACTCAAATATGGCTTCGGTGTCGTTTACACCTCCCGTAAACGTATTGGCGTCTTGATACGATAAGCCGCCGGAAATATGGTTATTTCTTTTGTACAACAGTAGGTCCCCTTCCCGATAGAATTCTATCATCGAACTGTCACTCACTTTATAGACACCCGAAACTTTCTGAAAAATGGTGTCACTCGGCAAATACTCCTTGCTGAGAATGACATCAAATCTAAGCTCGCTTTCGGTAGCGTTGATTTTATTTATGGGAAGGATTCGGTTGATCGTTAAGGGCGATTTGGTACTCGGGTCGGTTGGCAAATTCGGATCACCTTTGAAGTAAAGCTGCGTGATCAAGTCCTGTTGCCCATCGGCCGATATCCGCATATGAATGTGAGCAGGCCGATATTGGGTTGGATCAGCTTCGCTGGGGTAAGCAACCGGAATGGCTGTAACAAACGAATAACGTCCGTTCGTTTTTACCTGCTGGCTGGCTCTATAAACAAATTCGTCCGACGTGATATCATAGAGACCATCCGCGTTGCACTGCCAGATTTCGATCAGGCACTTGTTCATTGGGGTCTTGCCGTCTTCTTTAAATATGGTGGCTGATAGCCGTAAAATTTCGCCTTTGAATCCTGTTGGATTCAGGTTTTTTCTAAGAGGGGCTCCCGGCCTGTACCAAGGCCCGAAAATATCGGTTGTAGTGGGGCTATCGCCAAAGAAACGGCCTTCGCGCCAGCTTATGGAGCCGAAAGCCCCCGTCCCAACGGCAAACATTCCTAATCCTTCTATAAATGTTCGGCGTTGCATAACTCTTTTTTTATGTTAGATAAGAAAACAGAAAACAAGAGGGAAAGCGACAGTTGGTCAGAATTCCTCTAAGGTATAGCGGAGCACAATTCCATTCGTCCGGAAGCTTGTGCAATAAAAACAGCACCCACTAAATTTATGTTCTTTTATTGAAATGTAGTTTAAGAGGTGCCTAGTAAAGCTGTAATCAAATGGAAAGAGAGCAAATGAATAACACTATACTAGCTTTTTGACAATATGCGATGTTCATGAAGTTTGGCAGCAACGTTGGTTCAGCAGAAATCGTTCTTTATCTAGCATGATACGTATTGTGATCTCTGCTGACCTCCCCCCGGCAAACAAGACAGCTGAAAACTGGAGATTTTCGGTGGCAAAAACGGATCAAAAACGTAATTTGTCACTATGAAAAAGTCGAAATTCACTGAGGCGCAGATCGCTTTTGCGCTTAGACAGTCAGAGACCGGGACACGGTTGGAGGAGATCGGCCGTCAATTGGGAGTGTCCCAGGCAACCTTCTTCAATTGGAAGAAAAAATATGGCGGAATGGGTGTTGCTGAACTGCGAAAACTGCGCCAGTTGGAGGAGGAAAACGCGCAATTAAAAAAGCTGGTGGCAGACCTAAGTCTGGACAAGCAAATGCTGCAGGATGTTATTAAAAAAATGCGGCCGCCGCGCGGTTGTGAAGCCTCCTTACAAGAAGGAAATGGCTAATTGGTTGGTATCCAACTATCGGGTCTCGATTCAAAGAGCTTGCCGCTGTGTGAAGTTAGTACGGGCCATGTACTATTATAAGCGACACCGCCGCGACGACACATTGCTGGCGATGCGGATGAAAGAAATCGCAAATACGAGAGTTAGATATGGGTTTCGCCGAATTTTTGTGCTGTTGAAAAGAGAAGGTTTCAGCGACAATCATAAACGAGTTTACCGTGTTTACAAGACCTGTGGCTTGAATTTGAGAACAAAAAGGCCAAGAAGAAGTCGTAGTGCAGAACACCGGTTGGAACGTTTGGACACTCAAGGAATCAACAAAGTCTGGAGCATGGATTTCGTGCAAGATGCGCTTTTCAACGGCGAACGGTTCCGGGTCTTAACTGTAGTGGATAATTGTAGTAAAATCTGCCATGGATTGCTGCCTGGCAAATCTTTGAAAGGAGCTGATGTAGCGGCTGAACTGACCAGAATTTGCCTGGTTGAAGGCTGTTATCCAGAACGAGTTCAATGCGATAATGGAAGCGAGTTCATCTCAAAGGAAATGGATTTATGGGCGTATTCAAACGGTGTGACACTTGACTTCTCAAGGCCAGGAAAACCAACGGACAATCCATATGTTGAATCATTTAATGGTAAATTCCGGGATGAGTGCCTTTCAGTTAATTGGTTTCTATCCTTAGACGACGCGAGGGAAGAAATCG
Organism: Dyadobacter sp. CY326; assembly: GCF_021390515.1. Taxonomy (GTDB): domain Bacteria; phylum Bacteroidota; class Bacteroidia; order Cytophagales; family Spirosomataceae; genus Dyadobacter. The sequence goes on along the minus strand of NZ_JAJUXI010000003.1, from coordinate 933,932 downwards.
AAGACTTTCGGTGGGAATATAACCACTTCAGGCCTCACAGTGCGCTGAATGATTTAACCCCCAAGGAACTTGTTAATTTACATCAAGAAACACCGAAAACTCTACTTTCAACCGTCTGAAAACCAGGGAGGGGCTCACTAATAATGATTTTTCGGTTGCAAATCGTCCAATCATCGGAAACAGAGTTTTCACATGTGCTTGGTCGAAGTCAAAGCTTGTCTTTACCACTCACTTTTAGTTAATGTGCCACAGATCGGGTTAAAGAATTAACTTCGACCAACTATTCTGCCACCACGGTTGCATATCCAATTCAAGTTCAATCCAGCATCACCGTGGTAAGCGATGCTTTTGCGTCAAAGAATAGGTCATTTGAAATAAATCCAGTGCCGGTGTGTTTGCGTTGACCGCCGTAAGATTGCACATTTGCTTACTCCTCTCTACGTTGCCACATTAATTATGTAACCGCTGCGAACTGGCCAACAATTCGGTGGTTTTTCCGTACTCTTTGGCCATTTGAGTCTTCTCCCCTTTGGTTCTGAAAACAGCCATTTTCGCCACTTTCAAATTACAAGTTAGTGGTACACCGAAACAAATTACTATATATGTCTCTCTGGCACGTTAAACTGTACTATTTCGAATGCTGATTGGATATACGGGTTTCGAAGAGCGAACAGAACCAGGACCTGCGATTTGATTCCTTCAAGAAAGCCGGTTGCTAGCAAATTTATCATGAAAAGATTTCGGGTGCGTATCCAGGTTATTTTTTAACACCTTCTCCACGATTTTTAGTCATGCATTCCTATTTAATAATTTTTTATACTTATTAAGATTTGTTGAAAAACTCGGCTTTGGGCGGGGGGTACCTTTGTTTTGCCGATGCCATTATCATGCAACTCTTTGCAAAAGGAATTTTCAGTTAATTAAAGTTCTAGACCATCGGCGCGAAAACATTTTTAAATCATTTAATTCCAGCTCCAATGTCATTCAACTTTCACCATTTAATTGAAAACTTCGAACTCAGAGAACTCAGAAGTGAGACGGATATCGTAGATCACCTTGCTTTACGACGAGAGATCTATAAAAAGGAATATTCCCGCGAATACACGGACAATCAATATGATTTGCTACCCAGTGATTGGAAAGCAAATTTGATAGGGATATATTCCAGGGGAGAACAAATCGCAACAATCAGGGTTGTGAAAAGACACGTTAATAGATCTATTGAAAAACAGCTGCAGAACATCAATCAAAAGTTTCACCTCCAGATCCAGCCCGATTTATCCATTGTTCTGCCAACTGAATATGCCTTTGATATAAGCTTAGAAGGCTGCCCGGTTTACAATGATGCAACTGTCGAGCTCAGCAGGGTCGCTGTAGCAGATGCGTATAGAGGACTAGGTTTGTGCCGGTTTGCAATGCTGGCAGCGATCGGAATTTCTATTCTAGACAAGGCTGAATATTGTCTTTATTCCTGCTCAACCAGCGCAGTAAAATTTCACGAAGATCTGGTGCCGATGATGGAGAACACCACGGCCGTGCAAAAAGAATACGGTTATCCAGGATTTAAATTCCCGACATCGTCTGCAGCTGTCCTATCATCAGTCCAACATATTTCACAAGAACAGATGAACCAGGCTATTCTAGCTGGCATAATTTGCAGATATGGAATTGGTGTATTAGGGGATAATTTTTTCAAGAAAACCGGTGCCGGTCAACAACTTCCATCTTTCGCTTTATAAATCTTCACACCAATATCCATGGACTCAATAACGAATTATACTCAAAATATTTTAGGGCAGTTAAATATCACTTTTAAACCGCTGATATTCAAGCTGGAAAATTCAAATGACAAAGAAAGGTTGGAGCTTATGCTCGAACGAAATGCTGATGTTTTAGTATTTGATACGATTTACGATCAGCTTATAGAGCTCATAAAGATTGAAAATCCGGGCGTCAGATTAAGTCAGGAGCAAGCAGAAGAGCGTGTTCAAAACCATCTTAATGGCAGCGACTTGCATGAGTATGGTGTCTGGGTTTTTTACCCATGGAGCCGTAGACTGGTTCACCTGCTTGACCGTGAAGAGTTTCACAGCGTGCGGACCAACCGGAATAACTGCAAGATCACCAATCAGGAACAGCAAGTTTTGTCAACGAAAAAAGTGGGCATCATTGGCTTGTCGATTGGACATGCCGTCGCAATGACACTGGCCACAGAACGTTCCATCGGCGAACTCCGCCTGGCAGATTATGATATGATTGAACTGTCAAACCTAAACCGAATCCAGACGAGTACGCACAATTTGGGCATCAATAAGGCTATCGTTGCGGCCCGGGCCATAGCAGAAATTGATCCGTTTATCAATATCCAGGTGTATCGGAATGGAATTTCAGAAGGCAACATTGATCAGTTTCTGACGGAGGGAGGAAAGCTTGACCTGTTGGTGGAGATTTGTGATGGCCTGGACATCAAGTTCATGACGCGACATCGGGCGCGAGCATTTGAAGTTCCGGTTGTGATGGATACAAGCGATAGGGGAATGATTGATATTGAGCGTTTCGACATGGAACCGCAGCGCCCTATATTTCACGGATTACTGAAAGATATTGATCCAAACACAATGGGGAACCTGACAACAGAGGAGAAAGTAAAATTGGTGGGCGAGATCATTGATGCGAATAACATTTCAGATCGCTTGAAATTTTCAATGACCCAGATTGGTAAGACGATCCTATCCTGGCCCCAATTAGCTTCCGCAGTTGCACTGGGTGGCGCTATCACTGCCGATACTTGCCGCAAAATCCTCCTGGGTGTCAATGTTAAATCAGGACGATATTATGTTGACATTGACAGGATAGTCGGAGTTTAAGTTGTTCACTTATCGGCACCAGAATTACGATGTGAGAAGAAGCAGCGTTACTAAATGGATTTAGTAAATAACAAATAAAACCGCCATTCAAAGTGGCGGTTTTATTTTGCATTGGAACGCTGAGGTTTAAAAAATCAATGTTCTATTGTAATGCAGCCGGTTCGCTATAAAGGAAATCATCCATCACAACCAGATCATTTTCAGCATTATCCGCATATTTATTGCTGATTGCCGCTGATCCGGAAGTAATGGTCACTTTTGTAACCCTGCTATCCGGGAAAACGGCTCCCAGGAAAGAAAATCCTTTGTCATCTTTTCTGGTTGGTGCGGTGAACCTTCCAAGGCTTTTATCGCCTTCAAAGAATTCCAAAGTCGTAGAATTCGCCTTGTCGACATCTGATAATACTACGCCAAAACCCTTCACAAAAGCGGCAGTTGCCGTTCCGGGCACCTTGAATGTAACGTCCATTTTGTTGCTTCCCGTGGCGGCGAACGTGCGTGCCGGGCTGAATGCATTGAACTGGTCTTTGTAATTCGATACCAGATCGCTGAAATTTTTATCACTGATGCGCAGCCCGTTTCCCGACGTGGTGAAAATGGCACCACGCTTTCTTCCGGCTGCAACATTCGGGTCTGTACTATTGAAAAAGTCGCCGGGAAAGGTGTCTGTGTTAGTCTGATTATCAGGAACTGCGTCCCAGTTTATTTCGCGGCGACCGGTGGTTTGTCCGGGTGTTGTGTTTAGCTGGTCACCGAGCAGACTTCTGAAAGATGCTAATTGCGAACTAATATCTCCGCTGACTTTTACTTCGGTGAAGTTCACGGAAGGTGCCGGAGTTTCAGGCTCGTCACTGCTGGAACTGCACGCCGACATGATTGCAATACACATCATTGCACCAGCATTTTTAATCGTTTTTTTGAAAGAACTTTGTGATTTCATAATTGAGTTTTGATTTAAATTCTTTTTCTTTTTTGACTCGACAAAATTACATGTCGCGGGATTGTGCAAATTGAAAGAAATGCTAAAAACTCTAAAAAAGTATTAAAATGAGTCGAGAAAAAATGATTATAGGTCATTGGTTATCAAGAGAATAATGCGTTTTCGTGACTTGTAATCTCAAATTAGCCTATCACAGATAACCGGAGTTTTTCCAGCCAAACCTTTAAATAAGAATTTTGCAAAATACAGCTGTAAAAGAGTAGATTATTCTATTTTTGGCGCCCTTACATCTGGCATTCTCAACTAAACTCACCTGAAAGATGACAAGCCTTTTATTGATCGACGACGAAGTCCAGTACAGTGAATTGACCAAGGAATATCTGGAAATGAAGGGCTGCAATGTGGTGTTGAAACACGACGGGCAAGCCGGTTTGGACGCATTCAAAATGAATTCTTTTGACTTGTGCGTGCTCGATATTAAAATGCCCAAAAAGGACGGGTTCACGCTGGCTGAGGAGATCAAGGAAATCAATGAAACGACGCCCATCATTTTTCTGACGGGACAATCGCTCAAAGAAGATAAAATCAAAGGACTCATGCTTGGCGCCGACGATTATCTTACCAAACCGTTCAGTATGGAAGAGCTTTATTTGCGGATAAAAGCGATTTTGAAGCGCGTGAAAGTGCAGGAAAAAGCCATTGTAATCGAACAGTATCAATGGGGAAATTCGAAATTTGACCTTGAATTACGCGAGCTTACCGTTGCAGGGGAAAAAATCAAGCTCACTTCCATCGAATCCAAGTTGCTCAAATTATTCTGCGAACACCAGAACAAAGTGCTCACCCGCGAAGTGGCGATGATGGGAATCTGGGGTGACGAAGAGCATTATCGCGGTTACAGCCTGAATGTGTATGTAAGCAAGCTGCGCAAATTTTTCAAACCGGATTCTTCTGTCGAGATTCTTAATCTGCACGGCGAAGGTTATAAACTGGTTTCCAAACAGCGTGTTATTTCGTGATGGATCTCTCTTTTCTGAAAAGACAAATGGCTGGTGATGACGCCCTTGTCGCTCGCTTTGTTGCCATTTTTAAAGCGCAGGTCCCAGCACAGGTCAGTCAGTTGCCGGGCTTATGTGAAAATGAAGATTGGGAAGAACTTTCATCCGCATTTCACAGTCTTAAAACGCAGTTCAATTACTTGTTAATGACCGACTTTGCCGAACAGATGCGCGAGTTGGAGGAAAGTGTCGACAATGGTGAAACCGCATTCATTGCAACGCGCATAGCTGAATTCACCAAAACGTTTGACCTGTTCTGGCAAACCGAATTTCGTGAAAACTGAAACATGATTCTTAAAGCGTTTCCTCCGTTTTCGCTGCCGCTTCCAGCAATTTCCTGATTTTAAATTTCAACTTTTTCGCTTCAATCGGTTTGGTAATGTAATCATCCATTCCTGCATTCCGACACTTTTGCGCTTCGGCTGGATTAGCATTTGAAGTGAACGCCAGAATAGGCGTGTGCCTATCTTTTTCGCGAGCACGGATTGCCTGCGTCGCCTTATAACCATCCATTATTGGCATTTTTACATCCATCAATATAATGTCAAAGCGGGCTTCATCCAGCTTTTGCAGCGCGATTGCCCCATGATCTGCAATCGTAACGCGCACATTCTGGATGATCTTTTTCAATGTTTCCTCAGCCACCACCTGATTGAAAAGATTGTCTTCGACCAGCAGAATGTTCACGCCGGAAAGCACTTTTTGATTGTCTTCATCGTCAACTTGCTCACCCGGATTGCAAATTTCAAAAGTCAGGTTGAAACTGAAATTAGTGCCTTTTCCTAGCTCGCTGTGCACATGCATGGTGCCGCCTTGTTCTTCCACCAGCTTTTTCGCAATGAATAAGCCTAGTCCCGTCCCGGATTGTTTGGTGTTCAGATCGTCGTCAATGCGGGTGAAAGTTTCGAAGATATAAGCGAGCTTATCCTGCGCAATGCCCATCCCCGTGTCGATGACTTCAAAAAGCAGTTCTTCACTTTCATGATCGCGGCTCACCATGCTGACCTTAAGGCGGACTGCGCCATTGTCCGTGAACTTAACCGCATTTCCAGCCAAATTCAGCAATATCTGATGCAGCCGGATCGGGTCGCCAATGAGCTGGGGACTTACATTTTCATCCACGCTGAGTTCTAATTGCAGCCCTTTTTCCTCCGCAATCACTTTCATAATGTAAACAAGCCGGTTCATGCGGTCACGGACCTGAAATGGTTTGTTTACAAATGAGAATTTGCCAGCCTCAATTTTCGAATAGTCCAGAATGTCGTTGATAATGGCGAGAAGGTTCTCGGAAGAATAGCGGATTCCCTTCGCATACTCGGTTTGTGTTGGGTTTAATGGTGTATCAAATATCAGCTCGGACATGCCCAGAATCGCCGTCATCGGCGTGCGGATCTCGTGGCTCATATTGGCAAAAAACTGCTCCTTAAACCTCGATTTTTCCTCCACCAAAAGCTTCTGGCGCTCGATTTCTTCTTTCTGCACCTGGATCTCAGCTGTCCTGACAGCCACTTTTTGTTCCAGCTTTTCGTACAGGATGGCATTCTCGATCGAGACGGCGATCTGCCCCGAAAGCAATTTCAAAAGCTGCGTCCGTTCATTGGTGAAGACGGCGGTTGCAAGATTATTTTCAAGATAAAGCACGCCCACCAGTTTGCCCTGATTCAATGCCGGAATGCATAACGTGGAACGGATCTGCTTTTCAACAATCACCGGGTCGCTGCCAAACGTATCGCTGGCCAGTGCGTCATGCAAAATGACGTCCGATTTGGTTTCGAAAACGTGTTTGATAATGCTTACAGGAACCTGATCGGAATCTGCCAGCCGCGATTTCCGGATTTCGCTGCCTTCGTCCACAACGGATCGCCGGGCTTCAATGTACAATTCACCTCCCCAGTCCAACACAAAATAACCCGATTGCGCGCCGGCATTTTCAATGGCAAACTGCATTAACTTGTCCATTAACCGGCTGAAAATCACTTCGCTCGAAATGGCAATGGACGCTTTCATTAGTGTAGCCAGATCCAATGTGGAAACAATACTTTCACCAGCGACATTCTTGGTTGCAAAAGGAGATGAAAAGTCAGCATTAGGCTGCGAAAGTGCGGGGAATGCATCAAGTAAGAGCCGCACCTTTAGCATACAACCCCATTCCTTGTATCCTTCCAAAGCAGCGCTCAAGTAAGTCAGCGCCATTTTATGCTGGCCTTTTTCGTGCCAATATTTACCGCAAAGCTCATTGGCTATTGCTGCTTCATGCGGGTGCCGGTTTACATTGCTCGCTTTAATTGCCTTATCATAAGAGGCTGCGGCCTGCTCGCTTTTTCCTTTCGCCGCATAAATTTCAGCTTCTAGTAAAAACACTCTATGTTCCAGGTTAACCGGGATATGCCGCGATAGTTTGCGGAGTTTGTTGTAATGTGTAACAGCTGTTTTCAAAATGGCCACATCTTGCCGACGAGCTTTATAAACGGCAATGTTAAGAAGTGCGAAAAAGAAAGAAAAAAGCGCTTCGAAATGGGTTCCGCGCACATTTGTCGCAAAACGCGTTGCATTCTGGGCGTAAGTCAGCCCTTTTTCCATTTCACCCGAAAAATAAGCCAGGATCATTTTGTAAGTGAAGGCAACGAACATCCGGGAATTATTCTTCATCGCAAAAATGCCTTCGCTGGCCTCTCCTTCATCAAAATAATCACCGCTAAGCAAGACGGGATCGTCAGTTTCACCAAGCAGATTGGACGCAATCTGGATCAGGGGTTCATTATAATGCGATAAAGATCCTTTTGAAAGCGACTTGGGCAGCTGGTTATAGGTGATCATTTCATGCTTTGCCCAATGCAGATTTTTACCCGAAAGCAATAAATGAAAGCTGTATGAGCTTGATGCGTAGGAGCAATATTCAACATCGCCGCGCTCGAGACCGGTCTGGTAGGAAATGCGGAGTGGGTCCAGCGATTCGACAATATGTTCGCCCGACAATCTGTTGACAATATTATAAAGCAGTAATGTGCGTGCCTTCGCGTCAGAATTTTCCATCCGGTCCGCCAGTTTCAATGCCACATTGCCGTAGCGGTAACACGCCTGATGATTGGTTTCAATCGCGTTCACAATCGCTCCGTAAGTGGCGAATGTAATAGCGGATTCTGGTGCAATGCCGTATTTGAGCGATAACTCGACCATTTTAAGCACCATAACGGGATATAATTCCGGGATAGCCGAGAAGGTAGCTGCCGTTATATTCTGTAAAAAACGCATGACCGTCAGCTTGTCCGGAGCAGTCATTTTAGGCAAATCTTCCAGCTCCTCAATCGTTTTCCCGCGCATCAGCCATTTGGATTTCAGGTAGGCTGCCGCAGTGTGCAGTTTTGTGATTTTTGAATGAAAAGTGACATTAAGCGTTTTCAAAACTTTCAATGAAAGTAAAACTGCCTCCAAATGCTGCTCATGAAATATCAGGCTTTGAATCTGAATATGATATAGCTCAATTTGGTCCGTAGTATTGGCGTAAGCAAGCGCTGTTTCGGCAACTTCTTTGCACTTTTCTGCATTGCCAGCCAGATATGCGCTTTCAGCAAGATTCAAATGCAAGGTAAATGTTAATAGATATTCGTCTGCCCAATCCTCTGTTATCAGCAGGTCTTTGCCAATCTGAAAATAGGCCATGGCAACCGAATAAGCAGCCGATGACCGGGCTTTTTTACCGGCGTCAAGATTTAGTCCAGCAATTTTATAACGCTCGTCCGCTAGCGCAAACACCTTCGGATGATGGTTCAGGTGGTTGACTATTTCAAACAGCTGCTCATAACGCTCGGCGGCCGATAGCCTTTCGAGCAAAAAATAGCCAATGTTAACGTGCATCTCGTCCCTTGACTCCGGCGAGAGCACGTTATACGCAGCTTGCTGAACCTGATCATGAACAAACTGATAGCGATTTGCGGATAAAAACTGATTTTCATGGCCACGTTCTGCCGTTAGCCGAAGTAAATTTTCCGTAACGCATTCACGCAGATCTTCCACAGTTTCCTGCGGCGTTTTATCCGTCAATGCTGAAAGCATGGTCAGCTCAAAATCCGAACCGATGCATGATGCCATGACCAATGCGTGTCGCGCAGCTTCCCTTAATGCATTAATTCTGGATGTCAGCAACTGTTGGGAAGAGCCAGACAATGCGTAGTTGAGCACACGCTGCTGCTCCCAGGTCCATTTGCGAGCCTGTGTGTTGTAGGTTACAAAGCCTTTTGCAACCAGATCTTTAATGGTTTCAGTAACAAAAAACGGATTACCGAGCGTGCGCGTGAGCACAATCTCCGCCAGCTGTGCAGCGACTTTCGGCGGGTACGAAAACGTTTCCGAGATCATTTCGGTAATGTCGGCTGATCGTAGCGGATACAGTCTGAGCTGCGACAAACCGGATGCAGCGTCCATAGATTTCAGCGCCGCTTTCAGTGGATGTTCGTCTGCTAATTCATTGTCGCGATAAGTGCCCACGATCAGCAGGTTAGAGCCTTCGACCGCGTAGGTAACCCGACTTAAAAACCGCAAACTGGACGGGTCAGCCCAATGAAGGTCATCGAGGAAAATCACCAGCGGATGTTCTTTTTTGGTAAATACATTAATAAACCTCGTGAACACATTCACAAAGCGATTTTGCGCTTCAACGGGCGTCAAAACCTCCACGACAGGCTGGGGGCCGATGATCTTTTCCAGCTCCGGAATTACATCGATAACGACGCGCCCGAAATGGCCAACGGCGTCCAGGATTTCCTTTTTCCAATAGTCCGTCTGACCATGCGATATTTTGCAAACCAACTCATTGAATGCTTTTATAATGGCTTCAAAAGGAATGTTTTGAACATATTGGTCAAACTTGCCTGTAATAAAAAGCACAGTTTTCGAGTCGACTTTCCAATGCAATTCCCGGATGAGAGACGATTTGCCAATGCCAGAATTACCCGACACCAGCATCATTTCATTGCGCTCACTAATTTTCTCAAAAGCCGCAAGCAGCAGTGCCATTTCCTTTTCTCTGCCGTAAAGCTTTTCAGCCAAATGGAACCGGCCAGGAACGTCGTGTTTGCCAATCTGGAATTGCGTGGGAATGCTGCTGTTTTCAATCCATGTTTGGCAAGCTAAAAGGTCAGACCGGATGCCTAATGTGGTCTGGTAACGCTCTGATGGTTTTTTTGATAACAGCTTTAATATAATGTCAGATACAATCGCCGGAACTGCCGGATCAACTGCTGACGGGGATGCAGCCGAACGGGCAAGATGCGCGTGCACCAGCTCGTTGGCGTCCGCATTTTCAAATGGCAAAATGCCCGCAAAAAGCTGATAAAAGATGACTCCTAAATGATAATAATCCGACCGGAAATCAACGGGAATATCCATTAACCCGCTTTGCTCTGGTGACATATATTGCAGCGCAATCGAGCCTTTACTATGGCATGCAGACTCATCCGGACGATCTTCCGCAACAGCGCAGGTCATATCAGCAAGCCTAACATCAAAAGTTTCGGGATTTATCAGGAAATGTGCAGGCCGGAGGTCAGGGTGGGAGATTCCGAGATAATGCAGTTCTTCGACGATCTGGGTAAGTGCTAATGCAATTCGCAGTGCTGCCTGAACGGAAGGTTTATTTTCTACCAGATAATCTTCCAGTCTGCGACCTTCGAAATCATCCATTTCCAGAACTAGATAATTCTCCGGCCGCAGCATCCGATGGTAATTCAAGATCCGGCTGAATGTAAATGCACTGCCAAAATTGAATTCCTGATCGATCTCTTTATAATGTGAATCCACGATCCCGGTGAAAGGAGTAATCTTTAAAATGACGTTTTTGCCAGTGATTTGATCCACGGCGCGGACGAGCGATTTATTCGATTCTTTATGCAGTTCAGCAATGATCCGGTAATCGGGAATGGTTATCATAGCAGCGGCCAGCGTTAACTTAAAATGTTGTATCTCAAAGTAATGTAAAGGTAGGAATCAGCATTTGCCGTCAAATTCACGCAGCCCGATTTTTATAATTTTTTATACTTTTTAAGGAGTTCTTTCGATTTGCTCACGGCGCACGGCATTACCTTTGTCACTGTCAAAACGAAATTAAAACTTTAAGAATCAATGAGAAAGATAGCAATTATGGGAGCCGGCCAGTCGGGATTGCACCTGGCGATTAGACTTGTCAAAAACGGGTATGATGTGACGATCATTTCGGAACGCTCAGCAGAAGAAATTTTCAATGGCCAGCCGACAGGTGCTACGTATCTTTTTCACGATTCATTGCAACTGGAACGCGAGCTGGGCCTGGACTTTTGGAGCGACACCGCTTATCATTCAACGGGCTTTAATATTAATTTTGGTAAGACCGACGGCAACTTCGCATTTGGCATCAAATCCCGCACCAGCAAGCCTGGCGTATCCATTGACCAGCGTCTGAAATTTTACCAATGGATCAAGCTTTTTGAAAAGCTGGGCGGAAAGTTTGTGGTTAGTGACACAACGCCTTCCGATCTACTGGCCTGCACATCGCAGTTTGATCTGGTGATCGTTTCCTCGGGGAAAGGCCCGCTGGCAAGGTTATTCACCAAAGACGAGGAGCGCTCCACGCACGAAAAGCCTGCCCGTAAGCTCGTGCAGCTGCATATCAATGATTTTGAACACAGTGATAAAACCAAATTTACTTCTATAACCCTGGACGCACTCTTGGGCGGCGGGGAAATCATTACGGCCCCGTTTTATCAAAAAGATGACATTCAATGTTCTTTTGTGCTTTTAGAATGTATCCCGGGCGGCCCGATGGATGTTTTTGACGAGGCAACAACCGCTTCGGAATTGCTGGAAAAAGCAAAAGAAATGATCCGGACCTACTTGCCCTGGCGCTACCCGGCTTTTGAAAATGCGGAAGTGATCGCAGACAATGCGTTTCTGAAAGGAGCATTCACGCCGGTTGTGCGCAAACCGGTTGTTCAGCTCAATTCCACTGCGGCGGTACTTGGGGTGGGGGATACGGTTATTTTAAATGATCCTATCGTGGGCCAGGGCGGTAATAATGCATCCAAAATGGCCAACGTATATGCCAAAGCGATCATTGCAAGAGGCAATGAGCCTTTCGATATTGAATGGATGAATCAGACTTTTGAAGAATTCTGGAATTACTCGAAATATGTCAACCGGTTCTCCGACATTTTCCTTGCACCAGCACAGCCGCACGTGGTAGAAGTACTGGGCGCAGCCACACAAAACCCTGAAATCGCCTCCGACTTTGTCAACGGCTTCAACCATCCGCCTGCTATTTTCCCCTGGCTTGATGATGCGGAAGAAGCTAAAAAATACCTGGCCAACAAAGCCACGACGGCCGAAGCTGTGATGTAAAATGGGTTGCAGGTAACCAAAACATTATTTACTCAACTAAAAATTTTATTTAATGAACAAGCTCAGCCTTGCATTCCCAGCGAATGCAGAACAAGAGACCTATGTCTCTGTTCAAACAAAAAGTGACTTCGAATTTCAGTCTGCTGCCATTTCCATGCTGTATAGAATGGTCTCGAATGGCGGGCCGGAGGAACATGATTATCCGGCTATTGATGAATTGATGCAGCAATTGTATCGCATGAAGCAAAATGGTCTGATTGGTCAAAGGGAAACGGCCTTTCTGCAAAGCATATTTGAGGATGAATTTCTGAGAAACACGATTCATGGTTACGTTTTACGCAAGCCGCTGGGTTATGCAGGCGATTATGCATTGATCGACATGATCTACACTTATGATAGTTTCGGCCACCCGGCTTACCAAAACTGGGACCGCTACTTTCACTATCATGCCGCCACGCAGGCAGTCCGTAACCGGAAAGCATTCTTCAAAAGCAAACTGCTTGAAAAGTTGGAAGGCCGCAAGTCACCCCTGAATTTGCTGAATGTAGCCAGCGGCCCAGCCAGGGATTTATTCGAGCTTTATCAGATGGTCGATCCGGCTATGCTTAATACAACCTGCGTGGATATTGATGCGGATGCCGTAGCATTTGCGAGTGAACTCTGTCGGCCGTTTGAGAACCAGATACATTTCCGCCGGCAAAATGTGCTGCGTTTTTCGGGTGCCGAGAAATACGATGTGATCTGGTCAGCAGGGCTTTTCGATTATTTTGAAGACCGTGTTTTCATCCTGGCGCTCAAAAGATTACTCACTTTTCTCCAACCAGGCGGCGAGATCCTGATCGGTAATTTCTCAGAAAACAACCCAACCAGAGGTTATATGGAGATTTTCGGCGAGTGGGTGCTAATTCACAGGAGCGTAGAAGAATTGAAACGCCTGTCCATAGAAGCCGGGGTGCATTCAGAAAACATCACAGTCGAACAAGAGCCATTAGGCATCAATTTATTCCTCAAAATCCGCAGTGCCATACCCGCCGGGCAGTCATCCCTTTGCATGAACTAGCGTTCTGCTTTTCAGTCTTTTATTTAATTTTTCCACACCATAATTTACTCAAAATGAAAAACGCAATGCGCATGTCCTCAGCGGACGCGCAACAGAAAACGCATGCCCATTTACAATCTGTTTACTCAACTATTTATCCAATCAAAATGAAAAATCAATTTTTGAAATTAGTCACATTCTGTTTTGTTTTATTGTCATCTATGCTGGCCACCAGCTGCCGCGAAGACGAGCTATTGTCTGAGGGCCTTATAACTGAAAAAAGCCTGGATTCGACGCGTTCCGCGAAATTCGGTGTCCCTACGAAGTTTGATCAGCATGAGTTTGCGCTCAAAATTGAAACATATATGGAGCCGCTCGTAGCGGGGTTTGGCTACACCATTTACAACGATGGTGTGCCTTATTATGCAACAAACGGAGGCGACGGCTTTGCCCGCAAGCACGTGGATACGCCCATGATGCTCCACAGCGCGATTGCGAAGCAAGAGATTTCCACGGTTACGCAGTATGTAACAGCAGTAGCGATGTTGCATGCACTTCAAAAATACAATGTGCCAATAAATGCAGCAGTCTGGCCTTATCTTCCCAAATATTGGACTATAAGCAAAGATTTCAAGGCCGTTACTTTTGAAAGGCTGCTTGCACACCGCTCAGGACTAATCGATTATCACGATTACAAAAAACTTTCCTTGACCGTAGGCGGGGTGCTTGATAAAAACGCTTTTGATAAAAATGAAAGGGTGAACAGTGATGTCAATTACCTGCTGTTAGGCGTTATCCTGCCTTATCTGGAGGCCAAAAAACTTGCTGCCCAGGGAAACACCACCAAGTTAAACAAGCTCGAATCCGTGAATAATAATTTCATCGAGTATGGTGAGCAATATCGGGCCTATGTAAGGAGCAATGTATTTAAGGCAGCTGGATTGGCTAATTCCTCAGTGATCGACTGGCGTGGATGGAATGAAAATGGCACGATCCTATCCAGCGCTGCGAATATGGGATACCCAACTAAAAACGGAAGCGAGCCGGGACTTCCAAAAGAACTGCACCTTGTCGATTGCGGGGTTACAGGCCTGTATATGAGCGCAGAACAGTTTGCAAAATTCCAGTCGGCCGTGGCACAATTCAGGGTGATCAGTTTTGATAACCTGAATCTGATGAAGTCCAAAATGCTTGGCTTTGACGGCAGTATCGCTGGTAACAAGAGCATTTATTATTGGAAGAAAGGATCGGAAAACAATTCCGAAGCGATGATTATGGATTTTGGAAAAGTGCAGGTCGCAGTCTTTGCCACATCAACCCACAGCCAGATCACAGATCCTAAGATCCTGGCGCAGTTTTACGATGCTTCCTTTAAAAATCTTTAAGTGAATCAAACCGCAGCAAAATAGAGATAGGTTGAACTCAAACTTGCTCGAGTATTCTTTTCAAAAAAGCCAGTGTTCATCGAAACGCTGGCTTTAAGCACTTACCTGTATTTTGAACGGCTGAACAACGTTGTTCGATTAACGACAATTCTCGACCGCAACTAAAAAGTTGGATCCAATCAGACAGTCTCGCACAAATTACCCAGACTACCCCAAAATATGTAATTAACGGCATAATAACACCTAAAACCAGGGAATCACCTTTTAATAAAGAATTATCAGATAATTACGTACGAAATGAAATTCAACATATCTTGATAGACCGAACCAAACCAACATCAACATGAATTACAAATACTTTCTTGTTTTTGCTTTTGGCCTATTGTTAGCCATGGCGCTATCATCGAATACCCTTCAAGATAGCAAGGCAGCACCAGATGCTGTTTCGGCGACACCTTCTGCCGCAAAATATACTTATAGGACGTCATGGATTACACCCAAAGACCCTAGGGACGCCGCCATCAGAATTGCGAAAGAAGCAAACTATAATGCCACGATTGGCTATTCTCTTAAAGAAATTGTTAACCTGCAGACCGTTATCAACACCTCGAAAAAAGATGTCACAATCTCCGAAGAGTCAATTGTTCTTGTATTTGAGAAAAAACTGTAGTGCAGGTTTGCTAGGTTGACGAAGGCATAGGTAATGCGAAATAAAAGGATACAAAGTTAGGACTGCCAGATCTGAGCTTGTTATAAAAATTTCCTAACAGCAAATTGCAAAAAGTGATTAAAAAAGCAACAATTATGTGGTCAAAGCCAGGACAAGGCCGAAGCTGTCTTCCAAAAGTCGATATTTGACGATTAGCCCATCTGAAACAGTGATTTCCATAAAGAAAAGCGATTTGAAAACCTTTCCTGTTTTCAGCATTCTTGTTTCAAAATGCCCCGAGGTTATCACTGTATTGACATCGACAGCCAAGTGATCAATTCTGCCCGACAGCGCTTCTGTGTCTGCCCATAATAGCTCATAAAATTCCCTGACTTCCCTTCGGCTCCTTCTTTCCCCTAGCCAGGGGGCGATTGTTTGGTTGCCAGGGATATGCCAATCCAGCTGCTCGGCGAAACATCCGCAAACAGCATTCAAATCACGGCTGGTCAAGGCCGCAAAAAATTCAGTAACTACCTGCATGGCAGGTTTTACCTGTAATAATTTGTTTTCATGCATTAGGTAACAACAATTAATGGTGACTTGTTATTTCTGTGTGGATAAGAAACATCAGCTTTTCCAAAAATCATCTTCCTGCTGTTGATCAGTTGAAAAAACTTCTACTTTGCTAATCTTATCGGAAGCTATCGTATACACGTCGATATTGGTGACATTAAGGATAGCCCCGGAAGGTTTTAGTGCTGTCCAATCAAGTACTGCGGCAACACGATCATCATTGACACTAATTGTTTTGAACCCCATTAATTGCAGTGTATTACCGGACACTTCAAACATTTTCCCCACCATCTCGAACACCTTTTCTTTCGAATTTTTCTCACCGGAAATCTCGTTGTTGCCCGGCTGTGACCACCGTACGTGAGCATCGAGTAAGTCAGCGACTTTTGCAAGATCAACTGTCTTTACTGCATTCAAAAATTCATTTACTACTATGGCTGGATCTGTGCTCATGATCTATTATGTTTTAGTTCGGCAACAAATGTCAGATCTTGCCTTCACTAAGAAGTTACCTATAAACGACTTCGGTTTATCATTTCGCGCCAAGTGTTGGCAGGCCAAAAGCAATGCGATACTTTTGAGTAAAAGCTTTTTTCATGGAGAATCATCATAAAAAGTTAATGTTCAGTTTGGTGGCTCATGCAGCCCAGCGAGACATTCCGGCGGGGCTGCTGTTGCGGTCGTCAAATATCACTTTTGAAGAAATGCATGATCTAAGTGCGCCACTTAGCACTAAGCAGATTTCAGATATTTGGCTCAATGCCATACGTTTAACAAAAGATAATTTGTTTGGGCTGCATTTTGGAGAATCGTTGCAGCTAGCCGCGCTCGGAGTTGTCGGAGAGATCATCAAGACCAGCGAAACAGTAGGAGATGCACTGATCTCAGCGGCCAGATTGACCCACTTGATATCAGAAACGATACGATTGGAAGTGATTAAAATGGATCAGTATTTTTCAGTTTTGTTTATACCAATAGACAAAAACTGGCGGCAAGACGTGGTCACTGTTCAAATGTTGGATTTGCTGCTGGTATTGGTAATACATGAACTTGATGGCTTGATGTTGCAAAAACTAAGTCCCACCTGGGCCAGTCATGCTGGCGCTTTGACAAAGCCAACAGAATATGAACGGGTGTTGCGCTGTCGGCCTGAGACCAGCGCGGACAGCACCGAATTGAGATTTGACAATACTTTTTGGAATGAAAGGATTATCACCTCTAACTATCAACATCAAAAATTATTATTGGAGCAGGCAGGCATAACCCTTAGCATCGACAGTAAACAATCTCGTCTGGCAGACCGCATATCCAATTATCTTACCTGCAATTCCTACATGGGAATGATTATGCTGGAAGATATTGCTTCTAATTTTGCAATTAGTCCCCGGACGCTGCAACGTCGGCTAAGGCAAGAAGGTATCAGTTTCCAGCAATTGACCGACGAAGTCAGGAAGACACAGGCGCTCGCATATCTTCAAGAAGGGTCTTATCTGGCTAAGGAAATCTCATATCTGCTAGGCTATAATGAACTGAGTGCCTTTACGAGAACCTTCAAACGGTGGACTGGCCAGACTCCTGCGGCTTATCGGCAGAATTTTCTTAATTGTAAATTAAAGCCAGGTAAGATTATAGAAATCATTTAATAAATTTATTTTAGGCTAATCAGGCAGTTCCGAATCGTTAAATAACTTTCACTATGTTAGGCAATTGGCTAGGTCGTTTCGAAACACGGACTGACAAGTTAGGAGCTCAGCCTTGACTGCTATTTGCTTTAAGCCGTCCTCTATACGGCGACCATTATGCAAATCTGTTTCCTTCAGAATTACGATAACAGGCAAACTATACCAGTTGAAAAAACTCTAACCAATTCTTGCTTAAAAGCATATTCAAAACTAACTTTAAATATGGATTTGCAGTTCTAACAGTTCGAGTGAGTAAATCGAGAGTATCTTGATAAACATCTTACAAATTGTTGATTACCAGTAAGTTATATTTAAGGTTCTGCACTCGTTGGGTGCACCAGATAGCTTATCAAAAATAATCAAAACCCTGCAAATCAATGATTTACGGGGTTTTTGTTTGGCTCGACACACCTTTGCAGCAACCGTAACATTGTCCAACATTGTCCCTATTAAGAGTGTTTCAAAAATGTTAGGTCATAAGGATTCGAGAACTTGCATGACGTGCAGTGTTTTACTTTCGAATGTGTCATTGCAAAACGATCTTCGGCAATTGTGCCTCAAAAAGAGTGGTGAATTGCTGGGCAGTCAGTATGTGTCCCTGTTTTTGTGCGTTGTTTGCAACGCTGTAACCAAATGCGGCAGCAGCCATTCTTTGTGTTGGTGTTCCATGGTGACCATCACTTGTAAATGAGCAATCGCCAATATTGAAAAACACCTGCATAAACTGTTTCACTGTGGCGGTGAATGCTGCCAAAATTCCCTCCCCCATGATAATCTTATCAGGAATGTTGGCGAATGGCGGATAGTTAAAACCCTGCAAAGCAAATGCATTGAATGTGAAAATAGGGTGATCGCCCTTTCTGTATTGCGGAATCTCGTTCGTCAGTTCCACTACATGTCGGCAAGCAAAGCAGCAGTCGTCGGGTCTACATCGAATGCAGCCACATATGTCCGAACAATCTTATCGCGGTTGAGCAACATGATGCCATGCATGGCCGCAAGTATAATGTCATCGGACGGAATGTTCCAAAACCGTTTAATATCCTTAAATGTCTTGGTAAGCTTTTGGGTATACTCACCCTTCACGCCAATATATTGGTTGGCAAAGCTATTTTCAAAGACAAATGCGTCGTAAGTTGGCAGATCCAGCATTGCGAAGTCGAGCACATAGCCAATAATTTCGTTATTCCAATCAGCTAGTTGCTGATCCAGCTATTGTGTAATTGCCGTGTTATCGTTGCATGGGGTTTCTACCAGCTTTAAGGCTTTGAGTATCATATTCCGATACTCCGGGTGCATTTTCAAGACCAGCTCAGCGCTTTGGCGTTGCTTTTTTTGACCGCTAACAGGTAATGATGCCGGGCCTTACTTAATTATGCCTTCAATTCGGCGGAAAGTCGCGCTGCATTCCGGGCATTTTGCAATTCGGTGGAGCTAACCGCACTTTCCTTTTCAATGTCTTTCTGGCAACTTGTGATCAGTACCAGTGAAAGGGCGACGGTCGCCATTAAACGTTAGAAACGTTTCATAAATAGTTTGTTGGTTTAAATTGTCAGAGAAATAAGATAATATTTTCATTTGATTTCATCAATTTGACCTAGCTTCCGGATCGAGGGAAGGATGAAACATAAGCGCAATAACATAGTGCTTTGACCGCTAACTAAATAGCTGGTTAAGGCTTGGTTATATATAAATATTTTATCATATAATTGTGTTAGCCAGTTCATAGAGATCTGGTAAACCTCCCCTCATTGCAATAAGTCATTACAAGGCATCGCACCACACAGCCATTATCAGCTTCGGATCACACATTCTGGAATAAGCGCTTTCTTTTGAAGTAAGGGATTTTGTCTAAACAGTTGTTAAAATGGGAAGTTTGACAAAAAAAGACAAGGCAGCCAACGCCGGCCTCGAAAGGGCCAGAGCCATTCCTCCTAACACAGCACCTACAACAACTGCAACTGTTGAAATCACGATCAACGGCGCCGCCTCGGGCAATGTATACCTGGGCTGGCAGCTATGCGCATGCAGCATCCGGATCGCCAACCAGCCGCAGCAAGCATTAAATGTTACCCTCAAAAACAAAAGCACTGCTGGTGGCGGACAGATCAGGTTCAGGACCACCTACACGGGCGCTGCGCAAGACACGCTCGCACTCACACTGCCCGGAAACGGCACACCCGTAAATTTCTTCATCGGCGGAAAATTCGGTTCCCCAAGTGTTGACGATCAGGACAATTCGCTGGTCGCGGTCGAAACCGCATCAAACGCCGTTTTGGCAGAGAGGACGTTTATGGTTCGGGTTAGGAAAAATTCGGAAAGCCTGACAACTGCGGAAAGGGACATATTTCTTAACGCGGTCGCCACACTTAACAGTAGCGCTGCCGAGTATCAGCGCTATCTAGATGGACATGGCGACAAAGCGAATAATGAAATCCATGGCCGTCCCTCATTTTTACCCTGGCACCGCGCATTTGTCCTGGATTATGAACGCAGGTTACAGGCAATAGACCCGCGAGTTTCCCTTCCCTATTGGCGATTTGACGAGCCTGCACCGAAGTTGTTTTCTCGGGACTTTATGGGTGGGACAATTGCCGGAGATGGTCAGATTGTCAATCCTACAAATCCATTACACACCTACACGCCAATCATCGTCCGAGTTCCTAGATTCGATACAGTGACCCAAGCGGCGTTTGTTATGAGTCAGAAGGATACAATTGAAAGCAGAGGTGCTGACTTTTTACCATTCTCTGACATGGAGGATAACCCACACGGATTCGCACATACAAGCTTCACCGCCGGAGATCGGATTAGAAATGTAGCCGAGGCAACAATGGACCCACTGTTTTTTATGCTGCATGGTAACGTTGACAGATTGTGGGCAAAATGGCAGAAAGATAATAATCGCTGGGTTGTAACCAATCCCAGTACATACAGTCCTCAGTCGGGGAACAGAATAGGTGAAAATGCAGGTGATACGATGTGGCCTTGGAATGGAGATACAACATTTCCAAGGCCAGATATAGCAACAGGCGGGCATATGCCGCAACTGACCTTTCCGGCGAAGCCATCCCCACTAATTACGGTCGCTGAAACAATAGACTACATTGGGAGGATAGAAGCGAACAGAACACATTTCGATTACGATGATGTATCCTTTGAATAGCTAAAAATGGAAAATCAAAATGGAAATCAATTTGAGGATGATGCCAAGTTAAAGGATCAGCGATATCAAAAGTTATTGCATAATTTCATTGAGGCTTCAGGATCAATTGCGCTAATTAAGACTTTAACCGAAATTCCGCACATTACGGGAGATTCAGCCGAGGAAAAGGCGTACGGGCTTATCATTGGTAAAGATCAGGACGTAAATGTCAGAGTTTTGGCCGTACAGAAGATAAGCAAGGTAATCGGTTCCAATCCTGCTATGATAACCGAATGTTTAGACATACTTCGGGACGAGCAGGAACCTAGTGACCTTCGTCATGAAGTTTTGAATGTTTTGGAAGCCTTGGAATTTTGGTCACAAACCTTCAAATCGATGCGTCCACAATATTTTGAAGCGCTTTACGAGCTGTTAGGTAGTCCTGTCAAAAGTTTGGTCGAAGACGCCACAGGTATACTAGCCATTCACAAGGATTTAGAAGTTCAAAACAGGCTTTTAGTAGGTCTCCAAACCAACACTGAACCTCTTGTTTCTGCTGCGAAAGCCATTCAGTTACTATCATACGATATCCATTTTAACTTCCATTCCACTGTTCGGGATATTCTCCTCAATCCTGACACTCCAGACGATGTCAGGGTCCAGGCTGTACATGCATTAACAACAGATATGGGCTCAAAAGAGGTTATTTCAAGCATCTTAGAGGACAAACGGCAATCGCAAAATGTACGCCTAGCTTCCGTGGCTGCCTTGCAAAGCGCTTATCCTTCGGAATTTATTGCGCTGGGCAAGCCAGTTGTATTGGATGATTCGGATGATCAGGAGGTCAGAGCGGCTAGTTTGAATGCATTAATGTTTATTCGTGACTCCGAACAAGTTTTCAATGATTCTGATTTCGTTGAAAAAGTGAACAAAATAAGTACACCTAGGGCCATGGGCAGCTTAAATAAACGAACGACGGACATGTTCTTAGAAAAGGCAAATAAGTTTTTAGACAAAAAATAAAATTCGCATGTACGCACCGCTCGACAACCGCAAAATTAAATCGCACAGCTTCCCTAGCAGTGTGGAATGTGCTGTGGATGAAGTGCGAAGTCTTGCAGTTCCTGCCCAAGCCCTTTTGCCTTTCCTGAAGCATCAGCATCCAGCATATAAAGGAATGAGTACGAATGAGACAAAAAGAACAAGAGCTTTTCTCTTTGAGGCTTTCAGCCTTGCCGGGCTGCCTGAGCAGGCTTTGCCATATGTTTTGGAAGTACTGGAATCAGAACACCACGCTTATCTTGTTGCAGGAGCGTCCATGGCCATTAGAGGGATGAAAAAACCATTTCCAAAAGTGGCATTCTATCTGATTCAGGCAATACAGAATGTGAAAATTGCGGACAGGTACGTATCGTTTGGACCGGGCCACCAGCGGTATCAAACTACTGCAATGCATGAAATATGCAAGACGCTACAATGGTTGGGAGGAACGATATCGGAGGTTTTGGAAGATATTAAGTCGTTGATAACGGACCCCTATTTAAGTAACGAAATCAAAGGGGAACTTTATAAAGTCATCCAGCTAGTTGAAAAAGATATAGTTTCAGGCGAAACCAGCTGCTGCGACATGGCGCTGAGCCATACAAAAAAAAGGAAGGACTCTCGAAAACATAGGTTAGGGAATAGCCTAAAACACATACTGCTTCAAGATCAGAACGGCCATGAAATAGAATTTAACGAATATTTTACCGGAAAGCCTTCATTGGTTGTGTTCTTTTATACGCGTTGCGAAAATCCTGCTAAATGTTCACTGACAATATCCAGGCTTCGCGAGCTGCAGGGAAAAATAGAGGCTGTGAGCATTAGCGGTGATGTTAGGATAGCGGCTATCACCTATGATCCTGAACACGATGATCCCATACGCTTGAAAGCATATGCTGAGGCGCGGGGAATGACGTTAGATAGTCACAACAGTGTTTTCAGGGTTACAGCTCACATGCAGGACTTATTCAAGTTTTTCGATACGGGCGTCAACTTCATGGGATCACTTGTGAATCATCACGCCACCGAAGTTTTTATATTGGATCATAAAGGAAATTTAGTAAAAGAATTCAGGCAATTGCGCTGGAATACAGCCGATGTGATAGCGGAATTGAAAGAATGTCTAGAAAAGCAAAGTCGGGTTACAAAACGATTGATAAGCAATTTTAAAGATAAATTTGAGTCGCTCACTTCTCCTATCCTCAGTTTTCTCATTGTCTTTTTCCCAAAATGCCCGTTCTGCCTTGCTGCTTACATGAGCGTAATCGGGATTACCAACATTCATTTCTTGCGGTTTGCCACCAAGCTGCTGCCGCTTTTTGTCATCCTGCTTTGCATTAACCTTTACGCATTATACAAAGGCGCGCGACGGCGTAACGGACTTTTACCATTTTATCTGAGCCTGGCCGGGCTGGCCTGCATTGTTCTGTTAAGTCAAGTTTTTGGCATTCAAAGCGCAGGCTATCTGGCCATCTGCTTCATGCTAACGGGCGCACTTTTGAACAGCATGCCGCGTGAAAAATTCGTGAAGTTGAAACTGGGATTTTTGGAGTTAATGCAAATGAATTTTCGACAAATCAACCGATAACATTATGCCGGTCCGCAAAACAGAAACCAGAATTCCGACAGGCATGCAGCCTGCTGACCTCGGCCAGGCGGTGGTGGCTTCCGACAGCCGGTGCGCGTTGATTTCATTTGTGCCAAATCCGGTTGTAGTGGCCAGGGAAAACACTTACGTGTTGCTGGTAACCGATCCGGGCCTGGCTTCCGCAACGCAGTCATTTGAATGGTCTTTTGTGGAAAATGAAGGCGCTCCGATTGTTCAAACCACCGATTTTGGCGAAAAAGCCTACACGCCTACTGCAACGGGAAGCTTAGCCATAACCGTAAAATTATTGGGAGCAGCAAATGCCATTCA
The DNA here is from genome assembly GCF_021390515.1 of Dyadobacter sp. CY326. Classification (GTDB taxonomy): domain Bacteria; phylum Bacteroidota; class Bacteroidia; order Cytophagales; family Spirosomataceae; genus Dyadobacter. The sequence goes on along the minus strand of NZ_JAJUXI010000003.1, from coordinate 910,267 downwards.
GGCAGAATTATCCATGCAGCAAGCCATCGTCGTCAGCAGCGTGCCTCTGGAAACGCTTATCGATCAGGCCGTTTCAAGCACTGGCCCCACGGCTGGAAGTCCGGATGTGCTGCGGGAGCTGATCAATGAGCATAACCTTTATTATCAAAATGTTGCCCTGCAAGCAGCCGAGGCAGGAGAGGGGTTTAAGAAATTCGTTTTCAGTATGGTTTATGACGGCGCATCCAGGAAAAACAGGGCTGAGCGCAAAGCAATCCTGAATGAGCTGGCGGCATCCATCAACACATCTTCTGTGGATTTTGCAACGGCCTCGTCTTCCGGTGCGGGCGTTTGTGAAATCCGGCCGCTATTGCTTTCCATGATCATTCCGGGCATGACCGCCTGGACTTTGCTCCCCGAAGACGTTGCGCAGCGGCGCGTTCAGATGGACAGTCTTTTGCAGGCGCTGGCTGCCATGGATGAAGCCAAACAAATCGATCTGTTCAACATTATCCGCTTTCCCAAAAGCAACATTATTTACTGCGGGCGCATACTCGAAGCCTTGCGTAACGCATATTTCAACACCACCAATTTCGAGGATGTCTTGTCTGGAATGTCCGGGGCAAGATCGCAGTGGATTATCGGGCAATATCGTCAGGGACCGGTCGTCAGGAGCTGACGCACCTTCGTTTTAATTGGAAACAGGAAATTTATAAAATTCATGACGTAAAGGAATAGCTGTATGCCTGATGTTTTAAAATCCGTTCTTACCCAAACCGGACTTGCCATGGCTCCGCTTCGCGGAGTGCAGTCCCCTGATCAAGCCGTTGCGCTCTTTCGCAAGCTTGGCTACGAAATTCCTTCAGGGGCTTTCGGCGGCGCCTTGTCTGGGATGGCTGGTAAAGGCGGTGAGCTCGTCACGGCAGTACAGGAACTGGCAGCCGCGTCCGGAGAGGCGGGCATAGCGGCCGCCATTGGGAATGTTTTTGGACGGGTGGTCGCCTTAATTGACGCCATCAAACAGCTGCATAATGCGATCAAAGCGGCAGGAGGAGCAGGCATTCCCAACATCGATGATCTGCCGCGAAGGCTGACGGATTACCTGATGCTGGAATATTTCAGTCGCCAGAAACCCGAGGTGCACGAAATGCTGCTGTTGCTCGGCCTTATAGAATATGAACAAGCACCCGCGGGCAACCAGCCCACGCGCCTGATCAACTGGGAGCGGATCGGCTGGGTTTTCACTGGTCCTGTGCAACTTTTCAATGCCACTTATCAATGGGACACCAACTTCAATTCCAGTAAATTCCTCACACGTCTCGAACGGCTCATGCAGGCTTCCGCGCTGCCGGGCGGGTTATATCCGCAGTCCGATGCTACACGCGGCTTGCTGGGCGTTACAGGTCCACAGCAGCAGGAATTGCGTTTTCCGTTTTTTCAAAAAGGCCTTACGGCAGACACTTACGCGCAATTCGGGATTACATTTTCGCCGACCGACGGCACAGACGGCAAGAAAAAAGGCATCGCTTTGCTTCCTTATCTTCTCGGCGTCGCAAATTTTCAGTTCAATGTCTGCGACCGGGGAGAGCTTGTGTTCGATTCCACAGCGCAGATAGACGGGATCGGGCTTGTGATCCGTCCGCCATTCAATGCGGAAGGTTTGTTAAATCTCAATGCTGCTTACCGGGCATCTATATTGATCCGCGAAAAACCAGACCGGGCCGAGGAAATCATCTTAATCGGATCATCTGGTGGAACGCGGCTCGCTTTGCAGGGCTTAGGCGCCAGATGGTTTGTTCAAAATGCTCAAAATAAGCTGGACGTCGGAATGGAAGGGCAGATCCAGGCAATCCGGTTGGTGATCAAAGGAGGCGATGGCGATGGGTTTTTGCAAACCGCTTTGTCGGGTGTCAATATCGTTGCGGAGGCAAATCTGGGTTTTTCATTTAGTTTGTTAAATGGATTTTCCATCAGCGGAGGCGGCAAGTTCAGCATTGATCTGCCCGTTCACATTGAATTAGGGCCGGTTGGCATCAATGGGTTAACCCTGGGGTTGGCTCCTGATAATGAAAAACTTAAACTGGAAGCCGGCGCGAATCTGAAACTGGAACTCGGCCCGCTGGTTGCCGTTGTCGAAAATATCGGTTTACAAGCTAATCTCTTTTTCCGCCAGGGAAACATTGGCCCATTGGACCTGGATGTCGACTTCAAACCGCCGGTTGGCATTGGTCTGAGCCTTGACGCGGGAATTATTAAAGGCGGAGGCTACATTCTTTTCGATGAAGCCAGAAACATGTATGCCGGTGCGCTTGAACTTTCCATCATGGACACAATCCAGGTGGCGGCGATCTGTGTCATCAACACGCGGATGCCCGACGGCAGTAAAGGCTTCTCCTTACTGATTGTCATCAGTGCAACATTCTCGCCCGGCATTTCGCTTTCCATGGGCTTCTTCCTGAGCGGGTTAGGTGGCTTATTAGGCATTCACCGCACCATCAATGTAGACGCGTTAAGGGAAGGCGTGCGGAACAATGCGGTGGACAACATTATGTTTCCCGAGGATGTGGTCAACAACATTACATCCATTATCCATGCCATCACCACCATTTTTCCACCCAAAAAAGACCAGTTCATCATTGGGTTAATGGCCCGGATCACCTGGGGCGTTCCCGCTTTGGTTACTGTCGATTTTGGGTTGATCGTTGAGTTTGCCAGCCCCGTCCGCATTGCGATTTTGGGCGTGGTCAAAATCATTCTTCCCACTGAGGAAGCCGCCGTTTTGCGCTTGCAGATCAATTTCGTGGGAATTATTGACTTTGAAAAAGGCATGCTTTCCTTCGATGCCAGTTTGTACAACTCGCGCATCCTTACTTTTACATTGGAAGGCGATATGGCCCTGCGCCTGGGTTGGGGACAAACAAAGGCCTTTGTCTTAACGATCGGAGGATTCCACCCCGCATTCAAGCCGCCGACCGACCTGCATTTACCCACACTGAAAAGACTCACGTTAACGATCCTGGCCGACAACCCGAAGCTGGTCCTGACCTGTTATTTCGCAGTAACATCCAACACCATTCAATTCGGCGCCCGACTCGATCTGCTTTTCAGCATATCATCATTCAGCATTGTCGGTTATCTCTATTTCGATGTTTTGTTCCAATTTTCGCCTTTCATGTTCATTGCGGGCATTGGCGCGGGACTTGCCGTGAAACTGGGAAGCACGGTGCTTTTTTCGATCACCCTCGATTTCGAGCTTTCCGGTCCGACACCATGGCATGCAAAAGGCACGGCGTCTTTCAGCATTCTCTTCTTTACCATTAAGGTGCGGTTTGATGAAGAATGGGGAGACAAAAGCAGCATCGAGCTCCCGACCATTGCTGTGCTTCCAAAAGCCATGCAAGCAATGTCTCTGGATGCGAACTGGACGGCGGAATTGCCTGCCAATCGGTCGAGCCTGGTGAGTTTGCGGGACATTCCGCAGGAGCCGGGCAAGGTGATTTTGCAACCATTCGGGTCGTTCAAGATTAGTCAGACGATTGTTCCTATTGCCCAGCTTCTTGAAAAATTCGGTGAAAACCGTCCGGCTGACGTTAACAAGGTAGACATTTCCAAAGTGATGATCGGCGACATGGAAGTGGCCCGGGAATATCCGACGGAAGCATTTGCGCCCGCCATGTTCAAGAATATGGAGGATAAGGACAAGCTGAGCGCTCCGTCTTACGAACAAATGAAAAGCGGCATCCGCATCACCGAAACGAATAAGATCCACGTCAACCACAGGGCAAACCGCAAGGTTGAGTACGAGGTTAAAGTGTCTGATTTTGACCCCACGCCAGAGCCGGAACTTATTTTGTCCAATTTTGATAAATCCATTTTCAAACTGATGGCCAAAGGCGGGGCCATAGGAAACTCCGTGCTCTCCAAAGAAAGTGCCTTCAAAAAAGTGAAGCAAATCGGGGCAGACGTGGATGTGCACGATGAGACATTCATGATCGTCGATAAGTTCAATATGGCCCAGGTTGCGCACAGCGGCTTTTCGGCAGGCAGTTTTTCAGATGCGTCGGATACGATGAAGTCGCTGCTTAATGCAGATCCCGGATTGAAAGGAAAAATAAAAGTCGTCCCTGCATATCATCTGGAAATGGTCTGAGGCGCACTTGCCGATTTCCGTTTCAATCATTCAAATCAACCTTTTGCAAAACAAGAATCCCGAGAAACCATGGCCGATATAGCGCACTATTCATTTATTCCCTGGTTTCGTCAGGGGCTCAATTCGCAGATCATCGAAAAAGATCACCTTGGATTGGGGAACGCAACGGCTTTGGAAAGGGCCAACCTTCAAGTCCAGATCACCTTGCAAGCTGAAAATTTGGAAGGGGGAGGCAATGAACAAACGGTTGCCAAGGTCATCCAGGTTGTGGGCCCGGGCGACATTCTAAACGTGAGCAACAAAGTTTTGATCCGGGTTAATCCTGCTCCCAATGTCAACAACTACGAAGCCAATAACCTGGCTTACATGGAGTTTTACGAAGAAGATTTTTTATGGCGCTTCACGCCAGCCTCACCCAACGAGGCCAATAATAAGCGGCTGCGTCCCTGGCTCGCGCTGATCGTTTTGAAAAATGAAGAATATACATTGAAGCAACTGCCGGATTCGCTTCCTTTTGTGTCTGTCAAGAAGGAATTTTTCAATGACGCATTCCATAATCCCGCCGAAACCTGGGCCTGGGCGCACGTGCATTTCAACGAAACATTGGAAGAAAGCGACATTGAGCAACTCAAAACAAGAGTAACCAACGAGCTGAATGCTGACTCGGACTCAGCGCTGAGCAGGTTGCTTTGCCCAAGGAAATTGACCAAAAGCACGGCCTATCGCGCATTCCTGATCCCGGCCTTCGAAACGGGCAGGCGGTCCGGCCTGGGCCTGGACATTGCGGGGTTGGTGGCGCAGGATGCGGCATGGACATTGGCTGCGCAACAGGAATCACGGCCGCGCGGATTCGACTTTCCTGTTTATTATCAATGGACTTTCCAGACCAGCAATGATGGTGACTTTGAAACGCTCGTGACGAAGTTGAAACCGATTGTTATGGAGCCAGAATCTGGGATGATGCCCATGGATGTTCAGGAGCTGGGTTATGGACTGGATCAGAAAATGGCCATCAAAACCATGGGAATGGAGGCCGCATTGCGCCCGCCCTCATTTCAAACCATTCGTAAAAATTTCCCCGATCAGCCAGATGAAACGGTTGTTTTTGAGCAATTAAGGGACTTTCTGAATCTTTCACCATCGATCAGCGAGCCCGCCAACTCAGGAAGCGCCACTGCCAAGAACCCATGGACCGACGCGCCTTTTTCTGCTGATCCTATGATCGTTCCGCCCGTGTATGGTGCGTGGCACGGACAGGCCGAAAACCTGGAAACGGGCGTGAATTTTCCGTGGCTTAAAGAGCTGAACCTTGATTTTCGAAACCGTGCGGCCGCAGGTTTAGGAACAAAAGTCATCCAGAAACATCAGGAAACGCTCATGAACCGCGCGTGGCAGCAAGTGGGCAAAGTGAATGAGGCCAACAACAAGATCAATGAGGCATTTCTGAGCAAGCTGGTTAACAATGCCATTTTCAAGAAGCATATGCTGGGTGCGAAAACAGATAAATTCGTTCGCACAACCGGCGCTGTCCAGCACCTTGTTTGGAATGCGGCAAAGAATGCTACGATCACCCAAGAAATCCATCAGAGCGCCATACCGGCCGTTGCGCAAACCCCTGCATTTCAGAAAATCACCCGGCCAACGCATTTGACCAAAAAACTTGCCCTTAACAAAGACATTATCTCCAATTTCAACAAGGCGAATGACAGCCCGATTGCCGTTACGGCAGCAAAACTTAAAACGCCCCCTTCGGCTGCATTGACGCTGCAACGGGCCACCCAGCTCGTTTCTGCCGCAGATGCTTTTTACCAATCCAATGTGCTTAACCTAGCCAAGGACATATTTTTTTCGCTTCTTAACACAACACCCGTGGCAGGGAATGATTTGAATACTGCGCAAACAGGCTTGCAAAGCGCATTAAGCATCCAACCAGGCCTTCCGGCAGAGGTGATTACAACCGTGACGGGCATGATCAACAACATGCAGACCTATTCCAAAAATGCGGAGGAAGAAGTAGAAGTGGGTATCGCGGATGCACAATATGTGGCCATGTTTGACAATTTCAGCGGAGGCAGGAGTTATGCAAATGCCAAGGTCGTCAACATGGCGTCGACCAAACCCATTGCAGAAGTGACGTCGTCAAAAGACGTTCAGAATTACAAAAACAATCTGCAATTGTTTGGCGCAAAGCTAAATGCAATGCCAACAGTCAGGGTCCGGCAGCCGCTCGCAGAGAGCTTGTCGTCTGTAAAAAGCAACATTATTGCCCAGCTGAAACCCGACTTCACGCTCAGGCATCGGGTAGGGCACACCATTAAAATCTGGGACGGAAATGTATTCAAGCCGGTTAAAGAACTCAAAACCGTGATGGCTTATCCCGAATTTCATGAGCCTTCCTATGAATATCTGGAAGAAATTTCGCAGAATTTTATCTTGCCCAATGTCGACAAGCTGCCCAGAAATGTGATCACGCTGCTGGAAACGAACAACCGTTTCATCGAATCTTTTCTGGCTGGGCTAAACCACGAAATGGCCAGGGAATTGCTTTGGAGAGAATATCCGACGGATCAGAGCGGTTCTTATTTTCAGCAGTTCTGGAACATTAAGGACAACATTTTCGAGAATGATCCCAACAAGAAAAAGGATATTCTGCCCATGAACGAATGGGCAAAGGATCTCGGTTTTCATCGTCCGGGCGAAAGCAAGGACATTCTCGTGCTCGTGGTGCGAGGCGATCTTTTCAAAAAATATCCCAGCACCATGGTTTATTCCCAAAAGGCGAAATATGCCGTTCCTGACGCTTCGAAAGCTCGAAAACTGCTAGATCCGGTGTCCAAGGAAACCACCAAATTTCCGCTCTTCAAGGCAGAGCTCAAACCTGATATCACGCTTTTCGGCTTTGACCTTACTGCCGAAGAAGCAAATGGCGACCGGATAACGGAACGCAACGGAAGCACCGCTGGCAAGAATCCGGGATGGTTTTTCGTGTTTAAAGAAAGGGCCGGGCAAACGCAATTCGGGCTCGATGACTACACGACCGAAACCGGTGACACCACGCAAATGCCCACCGGCAGGCCCGCAACCTGGAACGATTTCACGTGGGAGCACCTAGTAGACCAGAAAAATCAGCTTGAAAACTTTCAGCTGAATTTTAGCAAAGCAATGTCGATCACCGATGCCAATGGCGTCAAAGACAAATACTTTAACGAAGTCCCGTCGTGGGCGAACAATGCTGCCGAAGTGGCCTCGATCCTTTACCAGGACCCGGTTTTGATTGCCAGGCATGCGGGTGAAATGCTGAATGAAGATTTGCTGAATTTATAACCAAAAGCGCTATGGCAGACACTCTCAAAGCCCTTTTGACGGACAAAAGGATTGAAGAAATAAAGGCAATGACGGCCACCAAAGACGATGGCATCCCATTTCTGCTTTTGCCGGTCCGGATCGAAACCCGGTTCATGGAACTGGACGAACCTTCACAAACTGCCGCGACTGATTCAACGGATGAGATCCTGGACAAACTGATGACGGTGCAGGTGGATTTGCTGGACATGCGCAATGTGGCGGATGCCGGAGGCGTCGTTGCGAGGGCCAATAAGACGCTCGACGAAGTGAACACGCTTTTGGAAAATCTGGCAAACCTAACCGTCAAGAACAAAGGGATTTTGAAGGAAATGGCCAAAAGTGTGCAGGACACGCTCAATCTGGTCAGCCACCGATTCGGCAGCCCGCCGTTTGCATCACTCGTGACTGCGGTTAACAATCTGGTCGCCAAGACAGACGCCTTAATTGTAGATCCAAAAGGATTGCTAAACCCGGCACGCGATCTCATCACACGTTTGCAGCAGATCCTGACTGCCTTAACCCAGCTTTCCATTCGGGATAAGACGCCTTATCAGAATGTCAAAAACAAGAAGGATCTCTACAATTTTGTGGATGAGAAACTTCAATACGTTGCGGATTTCTATGCTTCTCAAGCCGAGCTGATTGCATTGGTTCTTTTTATTGCCAAAAATCAGCGCGATTCCATTGTCAAGCTGCACACACAGATTGTTCCGCTGGCGGCTGCGGTGAAGGCCAATTTGCTGACGATCCATGAGGACGCTGCCTGGCAGGACTATGTCGCAAGTAAAGACGAAATTTTGACCAAAATAACAGAAGGGATAGCCAAATTTGGCACAGAATCCATCTCGCCGTTGAGTGCATTGCCAGTGCCGCCGCAATCGGATTTTACAGGGCTATTTCATCAGAGCATCAAGACTTTGATCAACATCAAAAGGTTAAGTCTGGGCGACGCCGGTAAATATAAAGATGTTGACCGTTTCAAGAAGCAGATCAAAACGGGCATCGGGTTTATCGATACATCTATGGCGTCGGTTGCGCTGACCAAATCTGCGCAATTTCAAAAGCTCGGCCAGGTTTACAATCAGCTTGCCCCTGAACTGAACAATGCCCAGACAACGCTCGCGGGCTTCCAGGCCAAAAATCAGAGCCAGAAATTTGGTGTGAACAAGCTCGCCAGTTTCTTAACCAATGATGCGACCGCCGTGTTGACCAGAGCGCGCGAAAGTCTGGAATTGCAGGCGAGGAAAGCGCATGAACTTTGGGTAAGGATTTATCCCGACGACATTTTTATCCACACCCTCGAAGAAGCACTGACCGAAAAGGAATTTGAATCGGGAAAGCGCTTTTGGGACGCGTGGTGGGTTGCGAGCAATGATCTGGACCTGGAAAAAGCGGCCTGGAAACGACTTTGCAGCGCGCATGACACGAAAAGGGCGTCTTGGATTGCCTCGGTAACCGATCCGCGAAAGAGCAATTCTGCCGCCAACATTGCGCAGTTTGCAAACAAACCGTTCAAAACATTCGGAGACGCATTGGACATTGCCAAAACACTGCCCGCGGCTTTGCAGCTGCTAAGCCCCAAAAAACCTCCGCTCGATTTCTGGACTTCGGCGCCGATGATCCAGATAAATGTCCTGATCAGCAATATCGGCAGGGTCTCGGACGCCCTTAACCCGATCACCGTCCTGCCCGATTTTCTGGCCCAGAAACTGGAAACGCTGCTGCTGCGCGCGCAGGGAGATGTCGACGCGATCAATTCCAAAACATTGTTATTATCGCCGATTGAGGCCCAGCAATTTTCAGAAAAGACCAATGCTTTCAAAACCGCGTCGGACGCATTCGGGATATTGATCGGACGATTCAATCAGATCACAAGAAAATCTGTCGAGCAAATTTTGGCTGAACTAGGCGCTTCGCCGTTGGAATACATTGCACCGGAAATCAAGCAGCAGGCGTGGACAAAAGCGCCTCATACGAATGTTTTGCCGGACCGGTTTGTGGTTTTAACCATGAAAAATAATCAGTTCCAGCACATCGTTGTCGGCAACAAAATTCCGGATCAGCTTCAACTGGGAATGGATCCCGCGCGCTTTACAGAGGAAGACGGTTCTGTCTATCACATTGATGAAAACGGCGATCTGCAAATTGAAGAAAACCTGAAATGGCTGGCGGATTATGGAAAGGCAGTCGAGCTGGGAATGGGAATCACGCTTCCGCTTTCGCAACAGCAATTTGATACGGGTTTTGATAAATTACTGGTGCTCGGCGTAAAAGGGTTAGACGCAACCGAAAGTCAGAAAGCGATTGAAAAATTGCTCACCAACCACATTTATGCGCCCGACGGCATGAGCATTATAAAAGTAGGAACGCCAACAAACAACACGGAAACGGGCACTTCCGGTTACAGCTCTCGCGGCAATGATGAAGACGAACGGTTTGACATTGAGATCCTTGACAATAAGTTTGATGAGGATGTAAATGATAATAAACGGATTCCGGACGGAAGGCGGCTGGCGGACGGACTGGGCATCTCGCGCGAGGTCACCCAAAAAATAAACAACCGTAAATTTACCGAGGTTAGCAATGCCTTTGCCATGAACCGAGCGCTTTGGAATGCTACGATCGGGCACACGATGGAGGAAATGTGGGACCATGTTTTTACCTATGACAACATTCGCAGAACGGAAACATTTGTTGTCAATTACTGTCCCGCCAGAGGCATAATGCCTTCCATTCGGGTGGGTATGCAGCCTTATGGCATCCTTCCCACCACGGCTTATTCGAAGTTTAAGGTCCAGGCGAACTTTGATATCAAAAATTTGCCGCCGCTTTCGTCGGTTACGCCGCTCGTTTTTGAGCTTTCAAAACAGGCAAGATTTGACATTCGGTTTTACGAGATTTTGATGGTTTTAAATGCAGAGTGGACCAGGCTCAGACGGGCATTTGTGGAACATTATGAATTGCTCGAAGGCGAAAATCCGGATGGAGGACGCACGCCGCAGCAGCGATTTATCGAAATTCTGGGCCTTAATCCCAACTCCTCCGAATATTTTTACCGCTATGGCGTCAATGTTACAAGGGAAGGGATCAAAGCCGGCGAAGTGCATCCGGACATTGATATCAAGGCGACGCACGGCTCCACTTACATGCACACCAAGTTTAAGGAATTCATGCTCCCCGGCAGGTTTGCGCCTTCGTTCGATTTTGACGATGAAAGCGATCCCGCAAGCTTCGGCGCAGCATTTCAATTGCTGGCCGGCAAATATTCTCGCATCCGCGACCAGTTTGACGACAGCCGCATTTTCCGGAACCGGTTTATTGCAGGCCAGAATGAGCTGCGTTCATTGGAAGGTTATTTTATTGATAAACAGCCTTTGTCAGCAACCAATAAGCTTGAAAAACTGGAAGGCGGAACATTCATCGACTGGCTGCTCGATTCGTCTCTTGATAAAATACTGGCAGGAAATGATCCGCAACGGTTTCCCGACCCCAATCCAAGCATGCTGTTTTTGCTCATGCGGCAGTCGCTCATGCAGGCTTACCAGGAAGGGGCATTGCAGATTATGCAGACCGAAGGCCTAATTTCAGAGGATCTTCGCCGGATTGTCGGTGACGAATTTACTTACAGTGAGTGGCAGCAAAAGCGAAAATACAACACCAAATGGCATGCACTGCTGAAAGATCTGGATGACCTGCGGGGTTATGTTTTCCGGTTCAATGATGCCAATCCATTTTACAAATATCTGCTTACTGCGGCAGGAGCAAGCGAGCATGGCCGTGCAGCCATGTCTGCATACATTAATCAGCCGGATACTAACCCGATTTTCAATGGTTATGCCAATCATGCGGCGCACCGAGAAATCCTCAAAAAAGCGGATGCGGTGCGGGACGCATTTTCAATATTAAACGGACTTCCTACCAAAGAGCTATCCACTTTGCTGGCCGAGCACATTGATCTTTGCAGTTACCGCCTCGACGGATGGATCACAGGCATGGCCAACCGCAGGCTTTTGGAACAGCGCAATGTGAAGAAAGGCATTTACCTGGGCGCATTCGGCTGGGTCGAAAATTTAAAAAAAGACACAAACAGGACTGATGCTGTGCTGGCAGACATTCCCGAAGGCATGATTCCCGAGGGTGCGAAAGTTACCCAGGATCCTGATAATGATGGCTTTATTCACGCTCCGTCACTCAATCACGCGATTACAGCGGCCGTGCTCCGTGGCGCTTACCGGGCGAGCGATTCGGAAGAGGACATTAACAACAGGCTGGCGGTCAACATTTCCTCGGGACGCGTCAGAACAGCGCTTAACCTAATTGACGGGGTAAAAAATGGTTTGCAAATCGGCGCCATTCTCGGGTTTCAGTTTGAAAAAGGACTGCATGAGCGATACAAAACGGCTGAGCTTGACCAGTTTATTCTCCCGTTCCGGAATGCTTTTCCGTTGATCGTGCCGGTTAAAGATAATGCGCAAGCCAGCAAACCGCCTGCCTACAACAGTAATGTTGTGGATGGAATGGCGCTGCTGAACCGGATTTACGATGCTGTGAAATGGATGGATTTTCCGTCAAAGGACACCATGTATGAGGTTTTGACAAATCCGGCCAACAATGTTGTGCTGAAATTTCTCAGGGATCTCGTATTTAACAATGGCGGCAACCAGCTTCAATACAGTCAGATCGCCAGGGAAATAGACCGGATGGCCGACGCGCTCGATTCGCTGGGCGATATAGCGATTTCGGAAAGCGTGTTTCAGATTGTGCAGGGCAACCATGTGCGGGCAGCTGCGATGGTGACCAGTTTGGCACAAGGCCGGAACATTCCGGATCCACAGATCGTGGAAACGCCTCGCTCGGGAATCGTTGTTAACCAGCGCGTTATGCTGAACCTGGAACCGTTTCCCACATTCGCTGCACCCGACGGATGGCCCGGTGCAGCTTCGCCAAGGGCAACAGCTGAGCCTTCTTTGAATCACTGGCTCGGGACGGTCTTGGGTAATGCTGCAAACATTCGTTTTAGGATTGCCTATCATGAGCCTGACTCGCCAGCGACACAGACGTCCATAGGTTTGAATGAGCTGGGAATTCAGCCGCTGGATTTCCTCTTTATGTCTGCCATTGAAACCGATTTTAAGCAATTCATAAGTTACCAATATTTACAAAACAACCCGGCAGCATCTGAAAAAGCATCCGCCAACATCGATTTTAGAACGCGTGACGCGGCCTGGAATGCTGACGTCCGCACCGTTTTTGAAATGGATCATTTGCTGAAACAGTTAAGGAATTTATTGTTTCAAACGCAGATCGCCGGGGCAGAACATTTGGTGACCGCAGGCACGCCGCTCAATGAAAGCAACCCAGGAAATCACGACATTGCACAGCTAGCCGCCCGGGCGCAGCAAAGTCTGGATTCATTGACGAAACCTATGGATCAGCTGCTTGCTGACGCATTTATCAAAGATCTGCTTGAAGCAAAAGTCATTCTGGAAGCGCCGAACGACGTTTTCACAGCGGCGCAATTTACCATATTGCGCACCTTTCTGCTGGCTTCGGCTCAATTTGGCATCCCGAGTGCTTCGCCGAGCATTCTTTTTGAAAGGGTTAATGATGAAAAAGAGGCATCATTGAAATATTATCAGCAATCGGCAGCGGTTTTCAAGCAGGTTAAGGAAAGGATCAAGCAAGGTAACGTCATTTTGGAAAAATTGAAAACGGCGAAATTTGATCATCAGCGGCTCAACATTTATATCGACGTGCTGCGGGCGGTTTTTGGTAAAGTTTTTCCCGTTTTGCCTTTTTACCAAGCTATTAATCAGGATATTATTGCTGCTCAACTAACATTGGGTGAGGAAGAAGGACTGCTGCGTCACGCCGGTCCGCTTGCTATGCAGGATTGGCTTCAAAGTTTGGGCCGCATTCGTCCGAGAATGGGCGCGGTTGAAATGATAGACCTGTCGCTTTCCGCTCAGGAGCAGGGCTTTGACATGGCCCCGGTGCAGCTGAAATACAATCCGGGAGATTACTGGCTGGGTGCCGAATATCCCGAAACATTCACCAATGCGGATGACAAGCTTTCCCTCGTCATGATCAATCCGGGACGTTGGCATAATCCGATTGCGCAGGTCCAGACCGGAATTGTGATAGACGATTGGATCGAGATCATTCCTAAAAAAGAAGAGACAACCGGAATTGTGATCAACTACGATCAGCCCGATGCCACGCCGCCGCAATCGCTTTTACTGGCCGTAACGCCGGTGGAGAAGGGCAAGTGGGACTGGGAAGATCTGGTGTTCACATTGCTGGATACATTGGAATTGGCTAAAAACCGCGCTGTGGAGCCAGATCACCTGGATAAGAGCCAGTTCTCGCACATTTTCCCGTCCATTATGGCCGAAGTGGTTCCGCCGAAGGTGGAGGAAGACGGAGACGTGAATCCGCTTGGGGTTCAAGTTGTTATGGATTTTGCTTTTGCCCAAAAAATCACCGAAGAGCCCTGATCAGTTATGCCAAAAATAGATACGCTAACCTGTGAGCCGTTCCGCGCCTGGAACCGTCTCGAACCCAGGACCAGAAAAGACGAGTTCGAAGACACGCTCAAATGCGAGGTCCACGACCCGTTGTGGATGCTGACCAGACAATGGCAATTTGGTGAATTTCAGGGTGAGGATACGGGATCGGCGATTTTTGCCAAAATAAAAATGCAAACTACGCGGATTTTGCGCTACGTTTCTACCAATGGCGAAAAGGAAAGCTATGCTGATCATATCCCGCTTGAAACAAAGGTCGAGAGTGAGTTTCCAGTGTTAGATTTCCACACGAAAGTAAAATCCGCAGCCTGGTTTATGAAATTGCTGAAAAGCCATTTTGCCAAATCCGGAATCGCATTCAACCATAATGCCTATTTGAATCATTTAAAAACCATTTTCCCCATTGATTTCCCTGCGGTCCTGGCAGACGGTGACTCGCACAAAGACACAGTTAACAAGCTCTACGCATTAGTCAACGAGCCGCTAACCAGCTTTCTGGCGGGCTATGGCAACCAATGGTTTGACGGTGTTAAGTTAAACCAAATGTATAAATCGGCTCCTCCGGCTGCCGCTGATCCGGCGCTGATGGACCCGTCGCATCTGGCTCTGGTTCAAAGTGCTGTTGCTGATTTTAATGTCTGGTTTTCCAAAAATTACCAGCCTGATCACAATTCAAATGGCAAGGGAGCGTGGCTGAACGAGCAGATGGAATATCAGTTTGGCGTGGCATTTCCCGAAACGGGCAAGCCCAACACCGTGTTAAAAGCAGAAGAATATTACAATGGTGACCTGGAATGGTTCTCGTTTGACGCCGCCGCAGCCAATGAAGCCATAGATGGATTATCAGGCGACGCGACGCCCGAAGAGAGCAATCTGGTTTCGGAAAAAATTCTTACGGTTATCCCCACTTTGGCCAAGTTTGGCGGCATGCCGCACCCGCGCTGGTGGCAGTTTGAAGACGGCAGCATTGACCTGGGCAACATTGACGCGGACACGACGGACATTTCCAAACTCATTGTTTCGGAATATGCGCTGGTTTATGGCAACAACTGGCTGGTGGTTCCCTATGCAATCCCGGTGGGAAGCCTCACCAACATTCCCGCCATTGTGATCACGGATGTGTTTGGCCAACGGTTATTAATACAGCCAGCCGTGCAGGGAAGCAGCGACGATTGGAATGCCTGGGGCATGTTTAATTTGAGCACGCGTCACTCCGAAAACGACAGCAACATTCCGGCCGACACGCGCCTGTTCCTGCCGCCTTGCGTAGTGAAAACGCAGGAAAGCGAACCGCTCGAAGAAATCAGGTTCGTCCGGGATGAAATGGCTAACATGGTCTGGGCTATTGAAACGCGAGTGGACAGTCTGGCCGGAAACTCGCTGGAAGGCGACACAGCCGCGAGCGCGCTCAAAAATGCCATGGAAGTGATAGAGCCGCCAGTGGGGGCGATCCCAACGGATGAAATGGCTAAATATAAATACGAACTTGAAAACACGGTTCCAGAAAACTGGATTCCCTTCATTCCGGCGCACATTCCGGGCCAGTTCCGGGCAATCCAGTTGCAGCGGGCGAGCATGCCGCGCTGGTTTAAAAATGATTATGGAGCAGTGAGGCCGGTCACGAGGTTGTTGCGGGATGGGATCGGTGCGAGCAATGATGCTTTGAGCCCTATGTTTGTCAATGAAGAAGAAGTGCCGCGCGCCGGTGCCGTGGTAACGAGCAGTTTTCAGCGGACGAGGTGGTATAATGGTAAGGTAATCAACTGGCTAGGAAAGCGGAAACGGCTTGGAAGAGGGGAGGGAACCAGCGGCTTGCAGTTTGATTCACTGGAAACGGTAAAACGATGACCGTTAAATCAGGATTTAGAAAAAAAAGCGGGTTAATACATTGCATATCAAATATATATGGCTACATTCAATAGTATTTTAGACAAGTTCATGTGATCACCGCTTTTGTGCCGGAAAGAGTCTTTACCCCGTTATAAAGTTGATATTTGAGGTCTTTAAAATCGAAGTTAGTAGCTTGTATTGTTTCTTTCAATTGTTGTTTCCCGGGCACGCCTCGGTTCTTGCTTCAAAGTTAGTCTCAGTCCTTGCCGAACGCAGAGTTATAGCACAAATTCTCCCTATGCGGGTTTTTTTATGCCCTTTCCAGACCAGAAGCCGCACATTTACGTCCTCGCAGGTCCGACCGGCTCTGGTAAATCCGAGCTTATCCGCTATTTTCAAAAAAGGAATGTCCAGGCTTTGGATCTTGAAGGAATGTGTGGCCACGACGGCTCGGTCTTTGCTCCTTTGACTTACGAAAAACAACCCTCATCTTACCAATTCCACAAGCAGCTCCTCAAAACCTGGAACCGCTTCGACAAGGAACAGCCCATATTTATCGAAAGCGAATTGAAGCGGATCGGCAATCTGAACCTTCCGGAATGGCTCAATCATTTCCTGCTGGAAGCCGACCAGATTTATCTTGAAGCCGACAGAAATATCCGTCTCGAACGACTTTCCGCCATCATAGCCCGCGCAGAGCCCATGCTATTCCTTTCCTGCTTGCAAAAACTGGAAGCCAAGCTCGGCCCGGAAAAACTGGCAGCCGCAACGCAAAGCTTCCATCAAGCTGATTTCACTAACGCAGCGAACATTCTCACAGCCTATTACGACGCCACGCCCGGTTACGCACGCATTTCTGCCAAAATCCGACTCATCCTAAAAGTTGAAACAACCGAAATTGCGAGCATCGCCAGACAGATCCTTGATTTTATGAACAGCGAGATGGAGCTTGTGGTTTAAAAACATCGGCAGCAATCTCTTTTTCAGCTTTTTTTATGTTTGTCCCTAGCTACTCTGAAACTTCAAAGCCAATCCCACCTTATTATTTTTGGAGATTGCCGTAATATGATAAATACTAAGCAAAATAGAAGCTATGCTTCACGGGAAGTCTTTTGTCAATGCTTGCGAAATGTTGTTTTGAACGTAGCCTTAGTTATGGTTTTGCAGGTTTGAGATTCGGGTGCGTAACTACTGTATTTTTATTTTGACATTAAGAATGAAAAGTTTAATGTAATCATTAACCATATATTTAATTCATGTGTACCTATTTATCAAAACAATTATCTAATGGTAGCGTTTCTAAATCTATCATTCCAATTTAGTGTGCGGTAGCTTTAACTATCCTATAAAGCACTATATGTTCCTCAAATATATTTTCTAAATTTAAATAAATTAATTGTGGAAATTTAGAAATCACCACCTGATCTTTTATGCCTAATGAAGTGCCAAAAATTTGATGAATTAAAAGCAATTTTCTGTAAATCATGTTAACCAAAATCTGTACTCAACAGACCAGATATTGCAGTTAAATAACTTTCGGAACTCTTTTTTAGCGTAGTGCAACAGAGTTCGGATTATCTTAGATCAAAACAGTTATTTATGCCATCACCGAGGGAAACTACAGGAAGACATAGCTGGGAAAAGCTTGATGGACACTTTGAACAACTAATTGAGGAGATTCGTATTTGGAAATATGTGGACAGTCGGTTGAATCTATGCCCATAGAAAATTCACGCTTTGCGTGTGAGCGAAGTATGCTTATCTCTCTAGCTCAGTACCGCGCAACTCTGAGGCTTGATGCTTGCGTTATATTCTAGTCTAATGGTCTCATCAAAGTACGCAACACTCACCCTTGTTAAGGCACAGCAGGAGTGAATCTGAGTGTCTTTGCGACCAATTATACTTTCCAACCGAGCATCGGTATAAATGGCGGCTTGCATGTTTCTTAAGTTGCGACAACAATGTTCAATTATTAGAAGCGCTACTTCTTTTCTATACTGAGTGTATCGTAAACAACTTAGCCAACTTCCTCAGATCTTCTAACAAAAAGTTCGAGTTTTGTACCGTTGGGTGCACCATACGGGACAAAGCCAGATTTTCTGGATTTGTCCCGTTTTTTTTGCCCTCTAAGTCCTTCATTTTCTGATAGATGAGATTGACTCCTTCGTTTATTCTAGGAGTTCGATAAGCTGTTCCGTTAAAATGCAGATTTTCAGGAAACATCGAACTTATTATTCGCCTTCTTTCTTCAACAGATCCATTTTCGTATAAAACATCTAACCTTGACAATTTGGGGAGACTTTGCGCAAGCAACTTATTTATTTCTGAGTGCTTGTTCGAAAGCATGCCTAACTTCTTCTCTATTTCTTCAATTCTTATGTTACAATCTGTCTTCAAAATTCGAAATCATCGTCCGCAAGGTCGCCGTCTACTATCATCATCCGTGCGTTTTGAAGGCGTTTGTTGATGCGCTCTAACTCTGCCACAAGACTTTTGCGTTTTATAGATTTCTTTTTCTTCCCTCAATCTTATCCTGAACTTCATCGAATAACTGCTCGCTTATCAGAGGCTCATGTTGGCCTGTGACGAAATGACCAGGTTCGTCTTTGAAAGGTGGAATAAAAATCTTCCCACAATACACAGGATTTCTAATCGCCATCCAAAACGCTTGTTTGCTAAATGTAAGACCGTCGCCTTTTGCCATTTTCCAAACTTGCTCAGTGTTGAATCTTCCGGTGGCGAGCTCTTTGAAAACACCTCTAATTAGCGGGCCAAGAACAGGATGGATTGCAATATATTTGCGATTATCTTCTGAAATCCTGTTTCGGTATCCAAAAGGTGCGCTTGCCATCCATCGGCCTTCTTTCTTTGCCCTTCGCATGCCATGAAAGACATTTAGGGCTGTGCGATCATTTTCGACTTCTGGGGCGGCAAGGTAAAATGCCAGCAAGGAGAACGCACTTCTCCCATTACGAGATCCTTGTGCAAATTACGGTTGCTATGCTTGCGGATTAAATGTTGGGCATGTATTTTGCTTATAGCTGCTACAAATTGCTGTAAATAAAGGTATTGCGTCATGGAAATGATTTTTATATATTTGAAATAGTTACTTAAAGAAACGTATATGAGCAATCCATTCGCCGCGATCTTTGGGCTAGGTAATCAGGAGGTGTTCCTTATTTCTTGCTTTATTTTGTTTTTTGCTTTTGTAGTTTGGGCGATTATTGATCTGATGTCTAATAGTGACTATTCGGCTTTGGCAAAATTAATTTGGATGGTGGCAATTCTCTTCCTTCCAGTATTTGGGACGCTATTTTACCTCTATTACGGAAGATCGGAAAAGCACTTGTCTAAAAATAGTTGATAATTGTCTCGAAAAAAGGCCGTTTTAGGTTACCGGTTGATATATCTACTTACTCTGACTTAGTTATACAAAAAGTGTCTTAAATGATCGTCTCATATTTCTATGTCGCTTGTCTGCTTCCCTGGCTGAATTAGTAAGACAATCCAAAAAGGCAAAAATCTCTAACACATTTGCTTTACTTGCAAGGTTTGAACCTTACTTTTTCGGAATCAACGAGTTAGTCTTGAAGCAAGGTGCTGGGTAGGATGAAAGGGAGGCGCTGGTTTAGCAAGGAAGCATGGCCTAGGTAGTCTAGGCATTTGATAATAATGAAAGAAAATAAAAGATCAAATACGGAATTGCTACACATGCAATGAAAATACGGAGCACTACCCCAATTGTAATTTTCATTTCCCAATTCATGCGTATCATCACTACACAGAAAAAGATGAAGAAGATAAGTCCCCACAACATCTCATGTACGAAGCTGAATGGGTAGGACGGTAATATCCATGAGGTTAATTTTACCATCGACAACCATCCGACAGCAGATCCTGCTAAAAGACTGAGGACATGTCGAAATGCATAAGGTCTTTGCTCCATGGGATCCAAGTTATGACTTACAAGCTAGCGCTTAATTTCCATTTTATGAACTGCTGGTGTCCATTTGTCATAACCAACCAGTTGCCAATTAATAAAGCGTAAAAGGTCTTCTGCTACTCGGGAAGGAGCAATGGATTTAAGATATTTGCGCTTCCCATTAAAATAAACGATCAATGTTTTAACTGGTGAATCGGCTCCCTTAACATCTATAAATTTTAATGTTCGTAAACTGCAGTTTTGTAATTGACAAATTAACTCGTTGAACGTTTCATCATTCAACACTGCTGAATAACTGCCGGTTGCCAAAGTAGCTTTGTAGTCTTCATCTGTATTTGTATAATTCATGTAAGCATGTCTGGTGCTATCAACTTCTAACTCAATGGTTGGCCCACTCCAAATCGCTTGGTAGAACAGTCTTTCAAAAACCAATGTTTTATCCACAATGAGCTCTTTTCTTCTCAAACGGATAATCGGACGATCCTGAAAATACTTTTTTGAGAATTCGGAAACGGGTTTAACTACAAGAGCCGAGTCGTTTACACTGACAATTTTCAGATCAAAGCGATCAGTATATTCAACCTTGAAATTTGTCACAGAACTAGTGTACGTCTGTTGAAAGCTTAGTGTGTCGCCTAAAATGTACAGCTCAAAATGATCTTCATTTAACAGCTTATTGGCTAGATAATTATTGGAGGTTCGACCTGTCTCTAGAATTTCAATTATATCTTGTTCTGGGCTGATCCAGGTTCCCTTTAATTCTCTGGGTTGAGCAAATGAAATATTGCCAGAAAAAGCTATTATGATTATTAACAAGGTGACTAAAAAATGTTGTATCATCGATTCCATCATTTAACTGTTGTCAAATATATAATTAAGTTATATATTTGGCAACAGGTTTTTTGGAAACATATCCCTAAATTGCTAGTAGCGACAACCTAATTGCTGTCGATAATACAGAAAGGGAAGTGTCAATAGCCCAAACTGTATTAGTCTGCTTGTAAGGTGGCAGGCGTAAAGAAATTCACAAGGTTTCCATCAGGATCACGGAACAGCATTGAGCGGTTGCCCCATTGCATTGTCGTTGGTGTCTGAAAAATATCATCTCCCAGGAATTCTTTAAGATTATGAAATTCAGCATCGACATCATCCACATGAAACTCCAGTATTACGGAGTAATTTGAAGCCGGTGTCGCAAGATGAGCTCCTCCGAAAAGTTCTAAGGTGCGGGTACTACCTATCGCTATTATGAAAGATGATGAACGCAACTCTGCAAAATCGTCCGTATGCCGGGTAACCGGCAAACCAGTAACCCTTTCATAAAATGCAATGAGAGGGTTAATGTCTGCGGTAATAATTCGAATGGATGTAAATTTCATAAAACTAAATGTTTTGGTTTCGTCATTCCAAAGATATTTAGCGGCTATGACAGCTGTATGTCAGCTACATGGCTACAACTTCATTTTTGAACAAATTTCCTTAGTTGGTTGTGACTTGTAGAATAGTGTTGCGCTATTTTTAGAGAGAAGTTCTGTTGCCTCGTCCTGAAAAGCGTTGACCGGTTAGTTGATAGTCCTGTTATCTATTACTTATAAAAGTTAATTCAACCACCGATAGTTAGGGGAGGGCACTTCCATTTTTTTCAATCAACTCCGTTGGTGTAAGGCCAAATGTTTTTTTGAAGGTGAATGAGAAGTGTGACAGGTTTTCAAAACCAACTTCCAGATAAACTTCCGAAGGCCGCATCTCCCTTTTTGAAATCAGATAATGTGCTTGCTCCAAACGCTTTTGTTGTAACCATTTTTCGGGCGTTGTTTTAAAAATCTTTGTGAAATCCCGCTTGAATGTTGATAGGCTACGACCTGTGAGTTTGGCAAATGTGGGCAGGGGAATGTTGTAGATGAAATTGTGGTTCATGTACATTTCCAAATCAATCTTATGCGGCTGCTGAAAATCAAACAAAAGCTTTTGGTAAACATCGCTGCTTTGAAGAAGCAGTTCAATGGCTTCACGGGTTTTGAGCTCCGCTATTTTTGCTGTCAGTTTCTCTGGACGCTGGGCGTAGGGCACTAATGAGTCAAAAAATCCTTTCAAGAGCATATCGCCTGTCAGCTCCATCATCGCCTTTCCTTTGTATGCACTTTGTTTGGGAATATCGTTTTCAGTTGCGTATTGATGCAGTGTTTTTTGATCCAGGAATATGCTGATTAATGCGGGCGGATCACCATTTGGACCCGCTTTTTTTAGCTTTTTGAACAATTCATTCCGGCGCATCAGACAGATAGTGCCTTCCTTCATGACAAATGTTCCTTCGTTTGAATAATAGTAGGATTCGCCTGAAAGCATAATGCCCAAGGCATGTTCAGGAAAGAAATGTTCGCTACTTTGCGTTTTTTGATGACCTTGTGCATACAGGATATTATGTTGAAGGACAACGTTTTCCATTTGGCTCAATTCCATTGGGGCAATTCCATTGTGGCTATTTTATTTGGCTCATGATCAATCGATCCATTTGCTTGTCGGATAGAATCCTTCTCAAAAATAGCAAAAGCGAGGAAGCCATTTGAGAAGTTGTGTAGCGGGTTTTTGGACTTTTAGCCTCTACTGCGTTCCTGACCAGTTTGGCGATCACTTCTGGCTCTGCTATATCTTTATTTAACCGGGTAAATACATTGTGTGTTTTTGCGGCCAGGTCTTTGTAAGCTGTATGGCCAGATACTTTCATGAGAATGTCAGTGGCAACATTCCCCCATTCAGATCTGGTGGCACCTGGCTCGACAACGATCACGTCAATGCCAAACTGCTTGACTTCACTGCGCATACTATCACTCAATGCTTCCAATGCAAATTTGCTTGCATGGTACCAACCTCCTAACGGAAAAGCGATCTTACCGCCAACAGAAGAAATGTTGACAATCTTACCATACTTGTTTTCCCGCATTTTTGGCAAAACCAGTTGCGCCAAACGCATAGCGCCAAATACATTCACCTCCAATTGATAACGTGCGTCTTCCATCGAAATGTCCTCGATTGCCCCTTCTAGACCAAAACCCGCATTGTTAACTAGAATATCAATACTTCCTGCTTCCTGGAAAATTTGATTGACGCATGCCCTCACGCTATCATCCTTTGTTACATCAAGTGCGATCGGTTTGATGCCGTACGATTTCAAGTCTTCCATTTTGTCGGTCCTGCGCGCAGCACCATAAATATCATATCCATTTTGAGCGAGATAAATGGCTGTTGCTTTGCCAATTCCGGCCGAAGCCCCTGTTACTAATACTGTCTTTTTCATTTTGTCTAAGTTTTCTTTTGCTAAAATTGATATGACAAAGGTAACTTAGGCAGGTAGGTACGGGTTTGTTGAAAAGTCCAAGTTTGTTTGCTGACAGGGTCAAATGTAGGACGCTTTAATTAAGCTTTGTTTCTTAATCTAGGGCATTTAACGATTCGGTCAAAGGCATCCCATTCATCCGCATTTGGGTCAATGATCATTCTGATGAATGATTCTATTTTTGTCATGGATTCTGGAATTACCATATATCGCTCTGTTCTGAAATAGTATTGTGCTGATTGGTTATCCAGTTCCGATGTTGGCTATAAATTAATGATCAATGGGTGTTTATTTCCAGTTGACATTATAGATGTAGTATTCATAGCAGTGCTTTGGTTTTTACTGTGGCATCATTCCAGATGCTCTTTCAATTCCTCTCTCAATTTATGGTAATACCGCAACTTATCGCATCTTCTCTTTTGAAGGTTTTTGCTTAATTTGGCGAGCCGGTTCAAAATCTGTTGTAATCACTTTAATCGTGATAGTGTCACCTTCTTTCAGTTCCTTGTCTACCCACTTAAGGTTTTCGTCCGTCACCGAGTTAAGCCCTGAAACTGTCAAATCCAATCCATCGGATTCGTTTAGCCGACGCAATGAAGTGAGTATACACGTAACGACGTGACGATCTGTATCAATACCTGCATTGCATAAATGCTCTCCATTTATTTGGACTTCGAAGCCATAGTTTGACAAACCACTCATGTCGCAAAAAGTTTTTGGTACTTAGAGTAAATGTTCTGTTAATTAAATTTAATTCCTACTTGGAGAAAGAACGACAACCATTTATTAACAAAGAAATTGGAATGGCTAATGTTAGCCATTCCCACTTATCCTGTGACTTTCAACGACTGTATCAATTCATCAACTGTTTCCAAATGATAACTCAATACAATAGGGCTTCCTTCAAAATCTCCCGAGGTTTCTGCCATCAAAAGGCTTTCCGTTTCTTTTTCTTCAAAGCCGACAGGCTTTATGGTAGCCTTGTATCGCTCGTTGGAATCGGCAATCCAACGTTCTATTTCTTTTCTCCCATTGTGCGTTTTTCCTTCATCAAAAACTACGGCTGTTTCGGAAAAACAATTGGCATATGCGACGCTATGAAAGCTGTTTTGCGTTTTAACTAAATCGGCTACTACTTTTGGTAAGTTCATTTTTGCGTTTTTTTTGAGGTTGTTAAATAGTGGGAACAGTTCCGCCGTCAATGATATATTCTGTACCTGTGAGGTAACTTGCTCTTGGCGAAACCAAAAAACCGACAAGTTCTGCAACTTCTTCAGGTTGGGCAGGTCTTCCAAAGGGTATTCCGCCCAATGCATCCATCACCCCCTGTTGCGCTTCTTCTACCGTACTATTCGCGTTTCTTGCAAGTTCGCCCAGCCAGGCTTCCGATGCTGTCGTATTGATCCAGCCTGGCGAAACAGTCAGCACGCGAACACCCGAAGATGCAACTCCGTTGGATAAGCTTTTACTGTAATTTCTCAGGGCTGCTTTTGCGGCTGCGTAAGGCAAAGTTGAATCGTACAAAGGCAGCTTACCCTGTATAGAAGCAATGTGAATGATAACACCACTCTTTCGATCGACCATTTGTGGTAAAAATCCTCTGTCCAGCCGAACCGGGGCGAGCAAATTGGCCTGTAGCGTTGATTCCCAATCTTCATCGCTCAATACCGCAAACCCACCGGCAGGTGTTGATGATGATCCAAGATTGTTTACCAGAATATCCAGCCTTCCATAAGCTGATAGCACCTCGCTGACCACCTTTTGCGATCCCTCTGCCTTACTTAAATCAGCGGGAATGAAATGCAACTTTTCGTTTTCCTCTTCCGGTGCATTTCTCGCGGTGATAATTACGGTTGCACCAGCTTGCAAAAGCCTTTCTGCAATTGCTCTTCCGGCTCCTTTTGTACCCCCGGTTACCAGGGCAATTTTACCTGATAATTCATTGTTGAAATTAAACTGTTCCATTGTATTGTCCTTTGCTTAAAAATGAATGATAGGACAAAATTGGCGTGTAAATGAAGTTTAGGCAAGTACGGAATTACGATTCATATAGGGATAAATTGATCCCCTATTGCACTAACTGATACATACGCTTAATTTTGAAATATGTATGAGAGAAAGACAACACCAAACCTGAATTGCGGGCTTGACCTGATCGGTGAAGTGCTTTATGGTAAATGGAAAATCCGGTTGCTGTGGTTTATTGACCAGGGTTATCAACGCCCAAGCGAACTGCAACGCAAAATCCCTGACGCTTCCCGCAGGGTTTTGAATATCCAGTTGAAAGAATTGGAAGATCATGAGTTGGTTACTAGAAAAATTTATCCCGTCGTACCGCCAAAAGTAGAATACAGCCTCACTGATTTTGGTAAGACCTTAATTCCCGTGATTGCCACATTGGGGCAATGGAGCGATGAACACGAAGGGCGGTTGCGGGAGGTGATTCTTAAACAAATTCTGATATCTGATTCGGGCGATACCCTTAACCTCTAACAATTATGAAAGAGTTTACAGAGATTATGAGAAATCGAACCAAATAATATTTTGTCGCTATAATTTATTTATGTTAAACATACATTGCTGTATTCTCTAGCTTGCTTATTATGAGTTACCTAAAAAATAATAACATTCAACTCATACTACATTTAAGATCCGCAATTTTAGCCGAGATGCCTGACAGACATATTGCCACAATACTTATTCTTATTAGTCTGTGTGCACGGTCGGCCTCCGCAATCCCAAAAGTTGACAGCTACATGCTGGCTATTAATGCGCCGGCAGGCGATTGACCTGGCCGGTTAAAATCAGAAAGCCCTCCGAATTGACATCGATGGGCTTTCTGTCGGGATTACTTATCCCGTTATTGGGGGCCGCTGGCCCGCGGGTTTCTGGGTTGGGCAGCTCAGAACGGCATCCCGATGTTGGCTGTCACGTAGGTGTACGACTTGGTGTCGACCAGGCTGCTGCCAATCAGTTTGTAGTGCTTCCGTTGGGTCACGTAGCCATCCGCGTCCAGGGTGTAATTGTAATAATCGCCGTCGAGTGAACCCGGCTTGGTTACGAGCGTGACCAGGTGCTTGCTCGGCTTACCGAAAATCCTCAGGTAAGCATCGTGTTCGTTCACCCCTAGCACGTTCAAAGGATATTTATCGTTCATGATCGGGTCGCCTCCTGCCGGCGTGTAGTTGAATTTTGTTTCAAAACTGCTCGATATTCCTGTCGTTTCAGTCGCCGAGATCACATCGCCGTCAGCATTGTAACTGTACCCAAATCCACCGACACAGCTGTGTTTATTCTGGAAATTCGATAACTGACCTTTCTCATTGTAGGTAAACTTCCACTCCCTTAGGTAATCTGTAGCAACATTGTTATTGACAACAGTAATCACTTCTGCTGATTCCTTGCAGCGCCCGCTGGCATCCAGCATAAAGCTTTCATCCCGGAGCTTGACCTTTCCCTGATGCGTAAACGCTCTGATCTTACCGGGGCTGTAGGTGTAATCGGTCTGGATAGCCAGACTGCCACGTACGGGGGTGGTCACGTTCATGAGTCGGCCATCGTTGTCGTAAGTCAGGGTTGCCTGACCATGTTTGGTGAGCTTGTGCACCTGGGGAAAGTTAGGTGAGTCAACATCACTTCCGATCCGTGCTGTGGCTCCCGAGGCTGCGTCAGTCGGCATGGGATCCACGGGGTTGTCGTTCTGGCAGGCAAAGGAGCCAATTGCAAGGGCAATAAAAAGGGCACTTTTGAAAAAATGTGTTTTGTTTAACATGGCTTTGTTGGATTTAAAAAAGATATTTTTTGTTCGTTGTTGCCTACTCAATTTCAGGTTTTCGGCGTCCCCTGCTTTACGGTGTTACTA
This sequence comes from Dyadobacter sp. CY326, assembly GCF_021390515.1. Classification (GTDB taxonomy): domain Bacteria; phylum Bacteroidota; class Bacteroidia; order Cytophagales; family Spirosomataceae; genus Dyadobacter. Next base: position 883,297 of record NZ_JAJUXI010000003.1, on the reverse strand, counting down.
TAATGGTTTTGAATAATATCATGCTTCCGAAGTCCGGTTTCAATGTGTCCCGGAAGACGATACAAACGTAGGCTGGATTAAAACCGCCGGCAATTTTTGGGGGTATACAAAAGGTTTCCGAAGAGAAATTTTTAGTATACAAATGGTATACAATAGCCGGAAAGAGACGGAAATGGTGTCTAAGAGCCTAATATTCCAATACATTTCCAAGATTATTGAAAATTACCGGCCCCATTCTGATTGTTTGCAAATGAGGATCGCTTTGTTCCCGAGGGCTAGTGGCCGGCAGGTATTCTTTTTGTAGTTGTAACTGACCTAACTTTTCATCACACGAAATCTTACATTATTGCCCATCATTCCCTGCTAGTCATATCCGAAGGAAAGCACCAATTTTTTAAGTCAGGTAACCCACAACCAATTGTTATATGCGGCATACTACCAGAAGTAACACTTCCACAAATGAAGGCTTAAAAAGAGAAATTGGGATTTGGGGGTTAACCTCGAATATCATCAATGTGGTCATTGGCTCCGGCATATTTGTTTTGCCCGCTCTGGTTAGCCAGGGACTGGGAGCTGCCGGCATACTGGCCTACCTGTTTTGTGGATTCCTGATAACAATAATCATGCTTTGCTTTGCCGAGGTAGGAAGTAAAGTAACGCTGACGGGAGGTGCTTACGCTTACATTGAAGCCGCGTTTGGAGAGTATTTTGGTTTTCTGACCACCAACCTGTTTATCTTTGGAGCTTCCCTGATGGCCACCGCAGCGGTAGCAAATGCGCTGGCAGATACTTTGTCTTACCTGCTGCCAATCTTTAAAGAAAAAGTATTTCGGGCAGCTTTTTTCGTGATCCTGTTCTCAGGTCTGACCATAGTGAATGTCCGGGGGGTAAAGGAAGGTATTACTTTGGTGAAATTAACGACAATAGCTAAGTTGGCGCCCTTGCTGCTATTAGTGACCTGGGGTTCAACCGAAATATCACTGCAGAATTTAAAATGGGACAGAGTGCCCTCCCTTTCTTCTTTTGGTAGTGTTTCGCTTATCCTGTTTTTTGCCTTTCAGGGAGCAGAGAATAGTTTAAGCGTTAGCGGGGAAGTTCAGAACCCGAAAAGAACTGTTCCGAGGGCCATCTTTTTAAGTTTATTGGTTATTATTTTGCTTTACATAGCCGTGCAATTGGTTGCTCAGGGAATACTGGGCGATGCATTCCCCCGGTATAAAGCTGCTCCCTTAGCCGAGGTGGCCAAAAGAATAATGGGACCCTTCGGAGCGACCTTAATGATACTCGGGGCCTGCATTTCTATGTTTGGTTATTTAAGTGGAGACATATTGAATATGCCGCGGGTATTATTCCGTTCGGCCAAGGACGGCGTAATTCCCATCAGAGCCTTAGCGTTAATTCACCCCAGATTTTCCACCCCCTATGTTTCAGTCATTGCATTCACCGCATTAGGCTGTTTACTGGCTATTTCGGGTGAATTTAAACAATTGGCCATCCTGTCATCCTCTTCGGTGCTTTTGATCTATTTAGGAGTTGCCTTAGCGGTAATTAAGTTAAGAATAAAAGATCAGGCAGATTCCGCCTCTTTTAAAATTCCAGGCGGCTACCTGGTTCCCGTTCTGGCCATTATAACCATTCTTGTTTTTTTATCCAACCTTACAAAAGCAGAAATGATAGGAATGTTATTTACCCTGGTCGTTTTAAGCTTACTATTCTGCTTGCTGAAATATTTGAAAACGCTCCGCGCCAAGATGGTCAAGTAAATCACCTTGTCACCTTCCATGCCAACATCCCCTTCCATTTTGGAAGGGGATGCAGTCGGCTTTTCAGATTAAAACAAGTTGTTAATCCATAAATTCACTTTCCTGATCATTTTATTCAAAACCGGAAAGGCCCAGCTATTTAATATTCCCTGACCATTCCAAGATTATCAATGACCGCAGGTCCCATGCCGTTGCCGTGGGCTGTGATGGCTACGCCGCCTCCATCTAATTGCACCCAGCAGCCATTTTCATTCTTTTTGACCGAATAGCCTCCGAGAACCGCCGTTTGACCAATGGCATACACCGAGCCATTACCTCCGGCTGCTATGTCCCTGCCTAATGCGCCGGTATCGTCCATGGATGTTCCGTTTGATTTCAGAATTTTATTGGCATTGTCAATGGCCCAGGCAACTCCGGTTGAAGAGACTGCGATGCGTACCGCGCCCTTCCCGGGCATTTGGTTCCACTGATTGTTTTTCCAGTATTTGATCGCAAAACCACCAGGGGCGGGTATCGTGCTGATAATATAGGCTGCACCGGTAGCCCCAACGGCAATGTCGAGTGCACTGCCTGGCAACTTTTGCCACGCAGCATCGCTGCCACCTTTATAAATTTGCCCAATATTATTTACAATCCATGCCAATCCGTCCGGGCCTACTGCTATCCGGAGACCTCCTCCCGGAACCGGCAGAAATTGATGTGTCACATAATTATACCTGGTAATTGCATATCCTCCGTTCACTGGCGTTTTACTGATCGTCCACAACCATTGCGTATTGCCCGACGATGCTGCGATATCTGTGGCCTGAGTAGGATAATATTTCCAGGTATGTTGCGGATACATGGTTTCCACTGCTTTCATGTCGTATTTACTGAACCCTTTCCAATTGGTAACCGACGAGTTCATCACCGATTGACTATCCATAAAAGGTGTGTCGCAAATCTGAAGCTCAAGGAGACCTGAGAATTTATCTGTGTGGGTGAGGCCGATTGCGTGACCCAGCTCGTGGGCAATAGCAAGCCGCTTTTTAGATAAGGGCATGATGCTCTCGGCATTGTAATAAACATTGACTTCCATGCCGCCACCTATTGTTCCGTCCGAGTTTGGCAGACATTGACGTGCTACCCAGTTTGGCGATCCATCGGGATTGGGGAAACCATACTGTGCAGTGATCCGGATGTCAGCCTCATCAAGATTGGTTGCTTGCTGAAAATGCACTTTTGTGTTAGGTATCGCATTCCAATCTTTCATTGCCAGGACGACGGCTTCATACCAGGGCGTGTAAATGCTCGAAGTGACGTGCACCTTGATGTCTTTCACAACTTCGTCTTTAAGCGTCCACAAGAGTTGCCGCTGGTTTACCCTTGATCCCTTATCGGCATTGAGATAACCTTCGGCACTGCTTCTTGTCACTTTAATGTCACCGTCGATGATGAATGTCTTTTCATTCAGATCGTAAACGACTTTATCAACAGGTGCTCCGGTAAGGCCGGCCAAAACATTGCTGAGCGCCTGCAGCTGCGGATCATTGCCGGTCTGTTGGGAAATGGTTGGCTCCGAGGTGATGTCCGGGTCTTTACAGCTTTGAAAGAATACAAGCAAAGCGAAGAGCAGCATTGCCCGGCAAATGATGAATGATGATTTGGGAATTTGAGTTAACATTAGATTTTTCATGGCATTGACTAATAATGGATAAATACTGATTGATTAAAACTGCCTCAGAACCAGGGAAATCCTTTTTCGGGAAGGCAATGCAAACGTAGGGTTGATCAATACCAACAGCAATTTTCTTAGGTATACAAAAGGTAGATCAACACGGCTGCTGACGGTATACAAAAGGTAACCAATCTGCGTCCACGCCTATATACCTACCGAATTGTAGCCGAAACCTCTGGTCATGATGTTTGCAGCCGCATTGACAACCAAGCCATCGGCAATTCAACATTCGTCAAAAAAAATTAATCGGTATTCAAAAAGATATCGCCTGGTTTCAGGACCGGTTAGTCAGATCCGACGGCTGGTCCCCGACAGAGGGACGCCCCATCGCACTTGAATTTATTGAAGAGTTCAAGATACTGCTATTGAACAATGCCAGCCGCGTGCTAGCCTATCTGGTCAAATATTCGTTAGCTGCCGTTATAGTTTGCGGTTCCTTTCCTACCGGACAAAACAACACTCCAAACCAAGGCGCTTCAAGTAGATTTAATGATCTTAGGCTTCTAATCAAAAACAGCGCATGAAAAATGATCGTGTAATTTTATCGCTAGCTCTGGTCACCTTCGCGGTAGCCATGTTCATCAGTGGCTCGTTTAAATATGTTCTATTGGGGTTTTCAATAGCTTCCTTTCTGATTTTTATTCTCAAAATTGTTAACCGAGATAAAACCACCTAACATAAAGTGCCATAATTCATTCACTATTATCCCAACAAGGTTATTCCAAATACTTGATTTCCGGCGCAAGTGCTGATGCGACTTTTTTGTAATCTCCGCCAGCGCCAAATTGTAAAAAACCCTGAACGAGCGTGAGCATTTGCAGGCTGTAACTCGAAAAGCTGAATATGCTCGTGAGATTTTTGAAAGAACTAAATATTGAAACCGTAGAAGATTGGGGATACATTGATTTTGAATGACTATGCAAACGAGAGAAGATATATTACAAAAATTGGAATCGGTCACCGCCGTCGAATCCAGCCAATGGAAAGAACGTGCAGCCCGCAAAGCCGAAAATCCGAAAGCATTAGAAAAATCGAGGATTATCGCGATTAATATATTGGCCCAATTGCGAAAACTTGGAATGAGCCAAAAGGATTTGGCGGAGAAGTTGCAAGTAACACCTCAGACTGTGAATTCCTGGGTGAAGGGGAATAGCAATTTTACGATTGAGACGATTGTGAGGATTGAGGAGGTGCTAGGAATTGAGTTGATTGGGGTTAGAGTGGGGTGACTCATTGCGATCCCAACTACTTATCGTCATAATGCCCTTTCGCAGCAATTACAAAGACAGTAACAGTTTGTTCAATGATCTGGTAAACAAGGCGATGCTTCTTATCAATGCGCCGCGACCATAGTCCGGAAAGATTATTTTTGAGTTGCTCCGGCTTGCCAATTCCGCTGTAAGGATTTTCACCAAGCTCCTCAAAAATGCGTTCAATGCGTTTAATGAGTGACTTGCCGCCGGATTTATGTAAAAATGAAAGGTCTTTTTTTGCTCTGTCGGAAAAGGTTACAGAATATCTGCCCATATGTTTTTAAGGTCGCGAATGGAAGTCACTCTTCCAGCCTTCACGTCCTCAATGCCTTCCTTAATGGCATTTAATACTTGCGGGTCCGAAAAAAAGACATCAGTTTCAGTACTTTCATCAATTGGCGTGAGTAAAACTGACTTCTTATTCTTTCCCCGGTGAATAATCACCCGTTCCTTCTCGGCAAGATCCAGATAATCCTTCTGCTTCCCCCGAAATTCCCTAGCTGTTATGATTCTCATGGGTGTACGAATTTGTGTACACGAAGATACGAAAATTTTATCCCGAATTCGAGTTGGGGCAGACTGAAATTCCTGGGTGAAAGGGGATAGCAATTTTACGATTGAAACAATTGTGCGGTTTGAGGAGGTTTTGGAAGAGTTGATTGGGGTTCGGGTGAGTTGATTTAGCCAATGCAAGTCAGTATTAGTTAAAATAGGAAAATCTTAGACTGCCCGATTTATCATCTTCCCACCATTTAATAAACTCCAATAACCAGATGTATTTTGTTGCAATGTTGCCAAAGCCATTGTACCTATAAATATTTTGTAAAATATCTTCTTTAATTATATCCAGCTCGGAATGCCCTTCCCCAATGTATGAATTAACTATCTCTGTCATAATTATCTTAAAGCCAGCTTTAAATCTGAAAGCAGACAAGTCATACGGATTGGTCTCATCAAGTGAACTGGTGTTGTCGCTCGAATTATGTTCTATTAAGCCAAACGGATTTACAAATGCCGAATTTTCCCAGTCGAAGACTATGCTTTTATAAAGGTTATCTCCGTCAGATAAAGGAACCGAGATAGAATTTAATTTATGAATGATTTCAGGATCGATAATAATTCTTGGGTAAATAGCTTTTTGACTCTCTAATTGGTATGCTTTAACAAGGCCTTTCGAAAATATTATACTCTCATTGGAATAAAATGAGCCTAGGGAAATGCCACCTCTAACATAGAACTTTTTAATCATCATTAAATATTGAAAACTCCTCACATATCTTAAAAGTAAGCCGAGATTAAGTTTGAAATCAGTTTCATTGTCAAAATATGGAATTGAAATGCAGATATTGTCTGAAAAAGACTGGTATTTCAAATGCCTAATTAGTTCCTTGTCCTGAATGTTCAACGTATCATCTAATAAATATTTTTTGGCAAGAGAAAAAGATTCATGAATATCTTGCAGAACTGTCGAGGAAAGATCTTCATCATATGAATTCACCAGATCGCTAAATCCCAAAATGTCCAAAAAACAAACGATACGTGGCTCTGTGTCAACAATATCTACGAAATAGTCTTTTGGGTTTTTGGAAAGAATAATGCTAAGACCTTCAAAGTCTTTTATAGATTCAAGTTTAATGTTGAAGTAATTGGAAAAGTCGACTACCGCATACTTTACTGACTCAGTATCAAATATTTGTTCAGTAAGGCACCTATCTGTTAATAGATTGATTCTATGGACAACTTCATAAATTAGCGCGGATATTTCCTCATCTTCTTCCAACTCGTATTCTTTACTTCCTTCTGCATTTCTTAAAATATCAATGAATAGTTTTTCAACGCTTTTTGAATAGTGCTTCCAAAATTCCCATAAACTTCCATCACTTTCGGCTTCACTGTTATATTTATATAGTATCCGCTTTAATTTTCGTTTAAAAGCATTTAAAATGGAGTGGTGTTCTACTAGATTTGAGGAATCAATAATTCCGCGTGTCATAGACTCTGCATAGTTTGTTTTACACCATTCTATACATGCGCTATGAATAAAATCATTCAAGCTATCAGTGCTCTCCTTCAAGGTTACGTGTTTCGGGATAATTTTTCTAGCACTAATACTAGATATCTGCCCTAGGACAAGATAGAGATAGAATCGAACATTAGATTCATTTATTGGAATTACCGGGAAGAATAGGAAAAATTCATCCTTTTTGCGCTTCGGATTTCTAAAAAATTTACTGAATGGAGATGATCCCCTTTCATGTTTTCCACCAAGCGATATATTCCAAATATCAGCCTGCATCTGAACATCTTTTAAAAAATCATCCGAGACAATTATTTTTGAAATAGCTGAATCCCAGATTTTTCTTTCCAAGGCAAGGGTCCTTATTAGCGAAAATAGGTCCCAGACATCTTGTCTGTTTTGCTCATTGTTATTGAACTCATTGTGAAATCTAGCTTCAACTATATTTTGAATAGATTTTCGCATATTAGTTGGCTTTGAACACCCTTAATAAATTTTGTAGTAGCCAAGATTATCAATAGTCATGTCTTGCCATTTGTTAAATGCTAAATTTGTTCCCCCCAATCAACCGCTCCAACCTCCCCATCATCTCATCCTTCTCCTTCAACATCCGCTCATACAAAGCAATCTTCTCCTCATGAAGCTGAATTATCTTTTCGATAGGATTTAAATAAATGGTGCCCTGATTAAAGGAGTTATCATTTGCATGATCGTGGTACGTGTTGGTAATGATATTAATCGCTTGATTCTCATCAAAATTCCGAATCGCCTCAGCCGGTATTTTAAGTATTGCCGCGACCTGCTCCAAAATATCCGAGTCGATTTTTTCCCTTTGTTCGAGTAGGGAAATTTTTTGCTGGTTCCAATCTTCCCCCAGCTCAAACGCCAAATAATCTTGTTTGATTTGGAGCATCTCTCTGAATCTCTTCAAGTTACGGCCTTCGTGGATTTTTGGATTGGAGGTAGTATGTGCCATGTGGAAAGGGTGTTTGGTTAAAAAAAGCAATTTATATAAATCTGCCGGGAAGTGCTCGGATAAATTACGGCCGGCCCGCGTAGGGATTGCAATGTATGTTACCGGGCGATTGTGTTGGGGACATTACATATTCAATATCTCACTTCTTCGTCAGCTTGTACCTCAAATGCGTGGTGAGTTCGGACGGTATCACTTCCATGATCTGAATATCATAAATATCTTCGATACCATCGAATAGCCGTATGCCACTTCCCAGAAAGACCGGCGCAATGTGAATGAAAAATTCGTCGATGAGGCCAGCGTTGAGAAATTGTTGGATCGTGTTCGCGCCTCCTTGTATCCTGATATCCTTTCCCTTTGCCGACTCCCGTGCTTTTTCCAACGCACTTTGTGGGCCGTCATTTATAAAGTAGAAGGTTGTAGTCCCTCTCTGAATCCAGGGCTCGCGCTTTTCGTGCGTAAGCACATATACGTCGGCTTCATACAGGTCTTCCGCCCAGGCTACTTCGCCTTCCTCGAACATCCGCTTTCCCATAATGTACGAGCCTGTCCGGGCAAACACATCGTCGATCAATGTCCCATCTGTTCCATCCTCCTGGCCGCCTTTCACCTTGATGTGTTTCCAGAATGCCTTTTGTTTGAACATCCATTGATGAAGTTTGCCCGAAGCGCCGCCCATCGGGTTTTGCGGACTTCTGTTGTCACCGGCGAAATAGCCGTCGAGAGAAATCCCGCTGTCAAAGATTATTTTGCTCATGCTGATGCTGAATTATGATTTTAAATGCTTTGTAATTGAAGTTCCAGTTTGTCAAACATCTCTATCCAACCGCGATACGCGCCTGTTTTCCTGGCTTTCTGTTCCGATACGGCTTCGTAGATCACTGCCTTTGTCTGATTACCGAGAGATTCGAATGTTACTTTGATCAAAATCTCGCCCGGCCAACCTGTCGATTTTAAATCATCTGGTGATAATACATCGCCGTTTTCGTTTGAAAGCCTGATAGTATATACTAATTTCTCCGGTCGCCGGATTTCCAGGTATTTGCCGACAACCCATCCACTGCCGTGGGTCGGATGATCGATGCGGTAATGAAAGCGTCCACCTTCCTCGACTTCGATATGCTTATAGTCGATCGTGCAGCCATCGGGCGCATACCAGCGTTTAAGTTTTTCAGGGTCGGTCCATGCGTCAAAAACCCGATCGATGGGCGCATGGAATATGCGTGTGATTAAGAGTTCCTTATCCTGTGGTTTCATTTTTGCTGTCTTTTATATCTGCTAAAAATTTGTCCAACTTTTCGAATCGCTGATTCCAGAGTTTGCGAGACTCATTCACCCAGTCGGCCACTTCATCCAACTGATCCAGCCGCGCCTCACACATTTGCTCGCGCCCTCTCTGGGTAAGCGTCACCATTCCGCATTCATGCAGCACTTTTAGATGTTTGGCAATGCCCTGGCGGGTAATGCCAAAGTCGTCCACAATCTGACCGATATTTAATGCCCCACCCGATAACCGCTGGATGATCATTCGTCGCGTAGGGTCGGCAATCGCCTGAAACACATCCCTTCTTTCAATCATATACAACCATTTGGTTGCTAATTTAAGCACAACCATCTGGTTGTACAAATGTTTTCTAGTACAATGGAAATTATTATTTAACGTCGGTATTCACCTCGGCGGAAAGAAGGTTCCAGCATATTATTCATTTTTTTTAATTGTTACTTGATAGGAGTATCAAAATGTAAGTGCTAAAATTCAACTTTGGCTAACGCCTGGGATACCTCCCATAATTTCAAAGAAACGTTTTCATCCAATGCTTGTGCCGGTATTTTCGCGATGGATGGAAACCCTCGGGTCTCACTCATTTTATTTGGACCGTAATACAAACCTCCTTTAGCCTCCGGAGAAGTGGCTGCAAATAATGTTGGCAAGGCTCCTTGTGCAACTGGCTGGAACAAAAACGGAAGAAAAGTTCTCGCAATTCCTGCGGCGCTCCATCGCCCTGCACCGGTAATAAGTAAGTTTGTTCTGGAAACACCTGGATGTGCAGCCATACTCATGATACCCCAGCCGTGCTTTTCACTTTGTCGCTGAAGCTCCAAAGCAAACATGAGGTTCGCTAGTTTTGCCTGACTGTATGCCTTCCCCGGAGCATACGAAGATTTTGACTGAAGGTCATCAAAATTGATTATTCCTCCACGATTTGCTACACTAGAAACGGTAACAACACGAGCACCTGGTGATTTGCGTAATAATGGCAAAAGTTGTGCTGTTAATGCAACGTGACCAATATGGTTGGTGCCGAACTGTAACTCAAAACCATCGGCAGTTTCCAGTCGTTTTGGGGGCGTCATTACGCCAGCGTTATTGATTAGAAGGTCGATGGCTTGTCCTTTTAAAATCATCTTCGACGCGAAGGCTTTGATTGAAGATAAATCTGCAAGGTCCATTTTTTCAAAACTCACTTTTGCCTTCGGGTTAATCTCATGAATCTTAGCAATTGATTCAGCCCCTTTTTTTTCAATACGCCCCATCATGATCACATTCCATCCTGATGATGATAAAGCCAGTGCATCTTCATATCCTACACCTTCTGTACTACCTGTAATTACAGCTAAACCATTGTTTCTCTGAGGAATATTAGCTGCTGTCCAATTCTTGATTTCGTTCTGCATTTTAATTGTATTTTGTTAATGCAAAGTTCTGGAACAGTCAAAAAACGGATGTAGCCAAAAGTCGTATTATTGTAGTAAAAAGAGAGGGTGGTATTAATCCAAAAGGCAAAGCAGCAACCCGCCCTTTCGACTACAAGATTGAGCCTTTTGGCTAAAGACGCTTCGCAAGGACTAGAGAACTTTGCACTTACAAATCTGAATTGACGACATTGTAATATGGAAAATACGAAACCTTACCGGATAGAGTCCATTACGGAAATCCATCGTCTGATGGGCCTGGAAAAACCATTCCATCCGCTAATAGGGATACTTGATTTAGCGGGACTAAAAAATGATACGGGGCTCGAAGCTGTCGTATTTGACTTGTACGTAATCTCCATGAAGAGGGGATGTGACAAACTTTTCTATGGACAGCAGAAATACGATTTCGACGAAGGTTTGATGGCCTTCATGTCTCCCGGGCAGGTTTTGCGTGGTGAAGAGAATGGTGTGCCGCACAAGCTTGAAGGCTGGATGCTCTTTATCCATCCGGATTTCTTATGGAATACCTCGCTTGCTAAAAAAATCAAGCAATACGAGTACTTTGGTTATTCAACTAATGAAGCCTTATTCCTTTCTGACCACGAGGAAACCCTGGTCAACGGCATTGTTGCCAACATCAAAAACGAATACAAATCCAATATTGACAAGTTCAGTCAGGATGTGATCATTGCGCAACTAGAACTGCTGCTGACCTACGGGCAACGTTTTTATGAACGTCAGTTCATCACCAGAAAAATAACCAACAGCAGAATTTTGGAGCGAATGGAAGCGGTGTTGACCGAATATTTTAATGACGATGACTTGGTCTCAAAGGGATTACCTACGGTTAAGCACGTTGCAGAGAAACTTAATGTTTCAGCTAAATACTTAGGCAGTTTACTCAAGCAATTAACCGGGCAGACTACCCAGCAACATATTCACGAAAAGCTGGTAGAGAAGGCCAAAGAGAAACTATCCACGACCGAATTAACGGTAAGCGAAGTTGCTTATGAACTGGGCTTTGAACATTCGCAATCGTTCAATAAGCTCTTTAAGGCAAAGACAAAACAAAGCCCGCTGGAATTCAGGCAATCCTTTAACTGACTAGTGGGTCGGGCTGCATGGAAAGCATGCCGTGATGTCCAAATAACATGGCGACGTATATACATGACGGTTAATGCTTGTGGTGGTCGCCTAAGTGGGTCGCGTATAAAAGAAAGGTGTTAGTTTAATGTACAGTTGATTTGAGAATAACTCCCCGTATCATTCGGGGAGGCATTTTGATCGTCATAAAGCCTTGATACTGTTTGAATAACCAATTTCCCTTTTATCTACAATAGAAGGCGTTGATACACCCGTCTATCAATGCCGTTGCAATTTTTGTATTAACAATAAATCAGAATCAAATGAAACCAAAAAGTAGGGTGAAGACCCAGGTTATGACCCTGTTTCTAAGTATGGTCAGTGTGCTCTCTTTCGCACAAAAGTCAGGCAGTTTTAAAGGAAAAATTTTAGATCAGTCCACCAAGCAACCTATTGTCGGTGCAACAGTCCAAATTGATAAAACACAATTCGGAACGAGCACGGACACGACGGGTTCATTTACCATTAATAACATACCCACCGGCACGCACGCTGTAACAATCTCATATGTAGGTTTTCAAACAAAACACATTAGTGAGATAGCAATTACATCAGGCAAGACCTATTACACAGAAATAGAGGTTTTGGAGGACATAACCAGTTTAACTGAAGCTACGGTTAAATCATTCAAAGGCGAAAACAACCCATTAACACCTATCTCGACTTTTTCTCTTTCAAGAGAAGAAATTTTCCGGAACCCCGGCGCACAGGGCGATATCATGAGGGCTTTGTCAAGTTTGCCCGGCGTGGTAAGCAGCGGCGCGCAGTATTCTGCCATTGCCGCAAGGGGGCAAGGGGACCCAGGACAATGTGTATATGGTTGATGATATCCCTATGTTTAATTTATCCCACATGGAAGCCGAAGGGTTTTCTTCCGGTTTCAATGATCCCAATGGTGGCAGGTTCAGCATTTTTGCTCCGCGAATTATCGATAATGTACAATTTCAGAATGGGGGCTTCGATGCGGTATACGGGAGAAAATCATCGTCTTACCTCGGTCTTGGCATTAAAGAAGGCAACAAAGAAACCTGGTCATTTGTGGGGCAGTTTGATCTGCTGGGAGGAACTGTTTTTGCCGATGGTCCTCTTTCTAAAAAAACGAGTGTTTTTGCATCGGCGAGGTATCAGAATTTTGGCTTGTTGCAAAGAGTGTTAGGTATGGAAAACCCTACTAGTGTTGCTTTTGGCGATTATCTTGTTAAAACGACCACGCAAATCAATGCCAAAAATAAGCTCTCATTGATCGCTATGTATAACCCTGAAACTCCACGCAGGGGCATTGAGGATGTTGGGTCCGGCTATAATATAAACGAGGATAATAGCTTGGGTACAATACTTTTTGATCATAAAAGCACTAAAACTTTGGTTGGCCTGAATTTGCGGACTTTGATTGATAGCAAGAGTTATATCAAAAATGTACTTTATTTCCGCGCATCAACAGTTGATAATACTTTTGGAGATTTTACCCCCTCACTGGATGAAGAAGGTGTAATACTCGACCCAAGATTTGGAAAATATGAGGATGATTTACGTCGCATAAAAAACAATCAGACCGAAATAGGCTATCGTTCCATTTATACCAAACGCTTTGACAGGCTGGTAGTTACCGCAGGTATAGATGCGATGGAGATCAATCTGGATCACGAACGAAATATTACACGTACCGATACCGTATACACTTTCCGCAGCACCGACCCACGGCCGGGCCCTGGCCAGTATTACCAGATTTTGGATCCGTCGCTTTACAATTCAACATTTGAGAAAACCGCTTTCAACGGCTCGGGCTATGTGGCTGCATCGTGGACGGTTGCTTGCGGCTTTACGTTAAATCCAAGTATCCGCTACGATTATACCGGATTTACCCGGCAGCATACCGTGTCGCCCCGATTGAGTGGTAGCGTGTTGCTGGGTGATAAACAAAGCATCAATTTTTCCTCAGGTATCTATTATCAGGATGCGGCCTACTCCGATGTTGCAGGCCAAAGCGGGGGCAATACATTGAAAAACGACCGTACTTTTCAAAACATCATTGGCTACAGATATCAATTTTCAAGCGATCTGAAATTGGTGGTAGAAGGCTGGCACAAGCAGTTTGATGATTTGATTGTGCAGCCAAACCGTGTGCAGAGTTACCTGAACAACAATGGAACAGGGTATGCTTATGGAGGCGATGTAAGTGTAATAAAAAGGCTTTCGCAAAAATGGTATGGGCAGGTTAGCTACTCTTACATGCAAAGTAAAAGGGACGACAATAATGGTTTGGATGAATACGACTACACCTTTAATATACCGCACAATTTTTCTCTGTTGGGCAGTTACAAACCCAATGAAAAATGGATATTCTCCGGTAAATTCCGATATAGTACGGGCCGTCCTATCGATGAGTATATTGTTCATGACAATGTACTGAACGATCCCAATAAGATACGTTACTCACAAGAAATTACGGCTGTAAATGGTAGACGTCTGGCAGATTATGTCAGCCTGGATATCCGGGTTGATTATAATGTCCCGATGAAAAAAGGCATGTTCTCCGCGTTTGTGGATTTGGCAAACATCAACAACCAATTCAACGTCAACGCTGAGATTTTTGTACCGCAAACGGGTAGGGTATTTAACAGTGGCTTAGGTGTATTTCCCACGTTTGGTGTCCGGGTAGAGCTGTAATGACCCCCAATTCCCGAGCCCTTCACTGGCTGGATTGCAAATGAATTGGTATTAAGAATTGAAAATTTCGAACAATAACACTTTAACAACTATTTCAAATGAAAATCATTAGCATAGTACTTATTTTAGTTTCAGCGGCTCTGAGCATAAAACACGGTTGGGACGGATTTCCCCCGCCCGGCCCGGAGCAGGCGAAGATGATGGCCAACTTAGGTATCACCCAAACCATTATGCCCTATTTCAGCATGTTTTCAATCATTCTGGGATTCACATTGTTTTTCCCGCAAACCTTTTTCCTGAGCAATGTATGCTCGGCCATTACCATTGTTCTGATCATGGCGTTGTCATTGAGAGCGGGAGATACAAAAACGGCATTGATAGAAATTCCATTCCTGGCTTTACCATTACTACTGATCTGGTTGAAATATCCATTTAAATTTTAAAATACCCTACTAATGAACCCACCGATCAACTGATGGATTTTCATTTCATGAAATGTCAAGATCATTTCAAGTACGATTTTTCGTTTGTTCGTCCGGATCACACACTTTTTTAAGCTATGGCACCCGACGTTTAAACAAAGCGAATAGGACGTTTGAACAAAACAACCCAAAAAGATGCTGTCTAATTTTGGTCTCAATTAAATAATAAAAATGATGACAACGAAAAAGACAGCATTTATTACAGGAGCAAACAAAGGCGTCGGATTGGCGACTGCAAAACAACTGGCACAACTCGATTATCAGGTTTACCTGGGAAGCCGTGATAAATCAAACGGACAAAAAGCAGTAGAAGAACTAAGAGAATTAGGATTAACCAACGTTGACTTAATTCAAATCGACGTGACAGACGAAGAGTCTATTATAAAAGCCAAGCTTGAATTAGAGAGCAAAATGGATAGGCTTGACGTGTTGGTAAACAATGCAGGAATCGGCGGCACGTACCCGCAGAATGCATCTGAGATATCGATTGATAATTTACGTACCGTTTTCGAAACAAACTTCTTTGGGGTAATTCAGGTGACGCAACATTTCCTTGAACTTTTAAAAAAGTCCGGTGAACCTAGAATCGTGAATGTTACGAGTGGATTGGGTTCACTTACTAACCATAGTGACCCCAATGCTCCGTATTATGATTCATTCAAATACCTTAAAATGATGGCCTATTGTAGTTCCAAGACTTCATTGAATGCATTTACGGTAATGTTGGCTGACGAGTTCAAAGACACTGCTTTCAAAATAAACAGTGTTTCTCCCGGATTTGCTTCAACCTCTTTAAACAATTTTACCGGAACACATAGTCCCGACGAAGTAATCAATGCTATAATAAAATATGCTACGCTTGACCAAACTGGCCCAACCGGGAAATTCGTTGGTGAAGAAGGGGAAGTTGCATGGTAATGACTAGCGGCAATATGGAATTCCCATTCGAATACATTGCCCCGGATATTAAATTATTTCGCAACCAAGGGAAAGAGTTTAAAATGGAGGTCATATTTGACTGCCATATGCTTGTATGGTTCATTTCGGGTAAAGCTAAAATTCACCAGGCAGATCAAAGCTACCTGTTTACGGCAGGCGACATTTTTCTTATTCCAAGAAATCAACTAGCCACAATCATCAATTATCCCCAAGTCGGACTGCCTTACACATCGGTTGTAATGCATCTGTCTACTGCACACCTGAGGGAATTTTACGCTAACCTGAATGTAAAAACTTACGCTTCTCCAAAACACAGTATCCTAAAATTCGATAAGCACCCATTATTAGAAAGGTGCCTTGCTTCGCTGATACCTTATTTTGACGTACTGGGAAAATTTCCGGAAGATATCGCTTCATTAAAAATTACAGAAGCAATTTCGATCCTGAGAAGTGTCGACAAAACCGTTGACAACATATTGGCGAACTTTGATGAACCGAATAAAATTGATCTGGCGAATTTCATGGAAAGGAACTTTATGTTCAATATGCCGCTGCAAAAGTTCTCCTATCTGACAGGACGCAGTTTGACTACTTTTAAAAAGGATTTTTATAAAATCTATAAGATAACGCCGCAGCGTTGGCTAACGCAAAGACGTTTGGAATTAGCACATTACCATCTTGCCAAGAAAAACAGAAAGCCGGTCGAAGTGTATTTAGAAACCGGCTTTGAAAATTTATCACATTTCTCTTTTGCGTTCAAAAAACAATTTGGGATGACGCCGACAGAACTTTCCAGCGGCGAGAGGGAACAACCCACGCACGGCGGATCCATTAAAAAGTATATGGACCTTTGAGCAAAGTATTATTGGACTTTTTAGCAAAGTCCCATTCCATTTTTTGAGCAAACTTTGCCATAAAATAATATAAAAAATGGAAGGTAAAGAGACTGTTTTAGTTACAGGTGGCAATGGTTTTGTTGGCTTACATATTGTGCTGCAATTGTTGCAAAAAGGATATAAGGTAAGAACAACGCTTCGCTCTATGGCAATCAAGGATAAACTGGTTGAAACCTTAAAAACCAATGGAGTTTCGTCGTTTGGGAATCTCTCGTTTATTGAAGCCGAACTGACCAGCGATGATCATTGGCAGGAGGCCATGAAAGATTGTAAATACGTGTTAAGTGTTGCATCTCCTGTGTTTTCTGAAATACCCAAAGATGAAAGCAAAGCCATTGGACCTGCCTTGGAAGGCATTCTAAGGGTTTTGAAATTTGCCTCTAAAGCCGGTGTAAAACGGGTAGTTATGACTTCCAATTTTGGGGCGGTGGGATTTAGCCAGACCGATAAAAGCAGACAAACTACCGAAGCCGACTGGACAGATCCGAATCTAAAAGGCTTATCAATTTATGAAAAATCCAAACTTCTGGCAGAACGGGCTGCCTGGGAGTTCATCAAAAATCAAAGAGGTAATTTAGAATTTGTAACCATTAACCCTGTTGCCATTTTCGGACCATCATTAAACGGGCATGTTTCCAGCAGTTTAGATATTTTGAAAAATATGCTTGATGGCACTTGGAAAGCTATCCCGCCGATCCCATTAAATATTGTAGACGTAAGGGATGTAGCGCTTTTGCATGTTTTGGCTATGGAAAACCCAGAGGCAAATGGCCAGCGATTTATAGCTTCGGCAGATGGACAAATTTCAATGCCACAGATTGCAGCATTTTTAAAAACCGCCAGGCCTGAGGTGTCCGGGAAAGTTTCCAGCAAAAAGATCCCGGCTTTTGCTTTAAAAATTGGATCTCTTTTTAATGAGCAGGCAAAGCAGGGTGTGATGTTTATCAGGGTGAACCGTAATGTGAGCAATTCAAAAGCAAAAACGATTTTAGGCTGGAAACCGGTAGCTAATATGCAAGAGGCAATCCTGGCATCAGTAGACAGTATGATCAAATTTAACCTCCCATAACGCCTTATTATAAAGGTCTTATGCAACTCGATGAAGCGTTTGAAGATCTAAAATATGAGGAGCTTTTAATTATCCTGTTGAAGACCCAGCCTGAACTTGCAGCAGTTTTATTTGAATTTAAAAGACCCGGAAAAATAGATCTGGAAGAATTTATGAATAGTAATTATAAATTCAATGTAAATATAGAACGTTTTGCTTACCTGACAGGAAGAAGTATATCTGCATTCAAAAGGGATTTTGCAGTAGCCTTTCATGAAACCTCTGGACACTGGCTGGTAAAGAGGAGATTGCAAGAAGCCCATTTTCTTATCAGTCAAGAAAATAAGAAACCTTCCGACGTTTATCTCGACTTAGGATTTGAAGACCTCTCACATTTTTCCTTTGCATTTAAAAAGCAATTTGGAATAGCACCGACGCAAGTGGCCGGCCGGATTTAATTATGGCACCAGCTGATTGTATAATTTCTTCAATTCTTTTAAAAGGAATTCGATAATCAGGCTAGTCCATTGGATTCATTGATAACACTTAACCTTCGGTTGCTTCCTCAATTCGCCTGAACCGGAAATCGCATTTGGCTGCTCCGTTAGCGATTGTTCCACTTCGGATTAGTTCAAGGCCCGCCAGACCGGACGTTACTTTATCTACTTCGCAGAGTATGGAGGCATATTTCTCGTAATCGTGTTTTTTGAAAAGTTTACAGATACCGCATTCCATGATATCCACGCCATAGCCAAACCCGTAGGTTTCATTTTTGTCGGTAATGATTTTTGCAATGAAACCGTTGGGATTGGCATTTTGACTTACTTTTTTGTCAAACAACTTTAAAAATAATCCTGCAACGCGGGTGCCGATCAGTTTGGGTGGGAGTTTTTTAAGAAACTGCTGAATTCTGTTTTTTGGCTTCACATATTCGATCACTATTTCCAGACATATTTCCCGGATTCGTTCGAAAGTTTCGCCATGCTCATTGAGTGTTTGTACAAGCGCTAAAAAGTACGCGCTGAAATTGAGCCGCCTGTCGATCGGATTTTTAGATGTTGCGGCAAAGCGGGTATCTTTGGAAATATGGCTGAAATGGTTTTCAGTTTCCATGATCAACTGGGCGGAGTTCACCGGGAAATTCTTCCTGATTGAATTTATAAAATAATCTTTGTAATGCATTTCTTTTTCCGTTTTCTGACATTTAAAACACCTGATTGCATTAAATTTCAGGCTGATTCTTATTACATCCGTAAGATTGATAAATTTAGGTAATTGACCACAAAACTTGAAACCATGCACGCAATAGAAATAGAAGCAGAACAACGAATACTTTTGTTGGACGGAGCAATGGGTACAATGATACAGCAATTAGGATTGGCAGAAGCGGATTTTAGAAATTCATCATTGTCTGATCATCCTATTGAGCTGAAAGGCAACAATGACCTTTTGAACCTGACAAGACCAGATGTAATCAAAGACATTCATGTGCAATACCTGAATGCGGGTGCGGACATACTGTCTACCAACACGTTCGGGGCAAACGGCATTTCACAAGCTGATTACGAAGCGGAGCATCTGGTCTATGAGATCAATTATCAGGGTGCAAAACTGGCGAAGGATGCCGTTCTGGAGTTTCAAAGAAGCAATAATGTCAAGCCTTTGTTTGTAGCCGGTGCTATGGGCCCGACGACAAAGTTGACATCACTATCACCGGATGTAAACAATCCGGGTTTCAGAGCAGTAGACTTTGACCAGCTGGAAAATGCATATACCGAGCAGGCCAATGCATTGATAGAGGGCGGGGTAGATCTGTTTTTGCTTGAAACGATTACTGATACCCTGAATGCAAAAGCAGCACTGTTTGCATTAATGACAATCTTTGAAAAAATCGGTCAGAAATACCCGATCATGGTTTCGGGGACTATTACCGATGCAAGCGGGCGAATTTTATCAGGACAAACCGTTGAGGCATTTATTATCTCCATTTCACATGCTCCCATTTTATCAATTGGCCTAAATTGTGCGCTGGGTGCAAAGGAACTAAGACCGTACATTGAAGTCCTTGACAGGGAAAGTCCATTTATGGTAAGTACACACCCCAATGCAGGATTGCCGAATCAATTTGGAGAGTATGACCAATCAGCGGAAGAATTTGCGGCATTGGTTGGTGAGTTTGCCGGTAATGGGTGGTTAAACATTGTCGGGGGATGCTGTGGCACTACTCCTCACCACATTGCCGCCGCCGCCAAAGCGATTAAGACTATACCACCCAGAAAGAAACCCGGAATTGACAATCGAATGATAAAAACGGTGACAAACTCCAAGGCGGTGACGGTGGTTGATCAATGGACAAACGCTATTGCAGCATCAAAGCCAACCTTTTCATTAAGCGAGTTGATGACAATTGTTTCCCAGGTGGAAGATGAAACGACGTTAGGTAAAGTAAAAGTAAAGTTTGACGCAGAGAAAAGGCTATACCACTCAGAACAAGCTATGTTGTTAAATGCCCATATTTTTGGGAGGTATAATTATCTGAGAGCTAAAAATAAAATTGCAGGGATAAGCGCTTAGGGTAGTTTAATGCTGCCCATTTTGCTACTCCAATATTCACTCATTTCTTCTCGCTGCTCCGCATCTGCAAGCTTGTCATGATGAAAGGCAATTGTTGTCTTTTTTCCGTTTTCCATTACCCGAATTTGGAGCGCGGAATCATGCTCCCATTCTTTCTTTTTCCAGCTCATGCGGATATGGGAATAGGGTTTAAGCACTTTGACTACGGCCTTCTATGCCATCTTTTGTTTGAAAAGACTTTGTACAGTTAAATATCCTAATGAAATTTATGCTGACTATCAGGGCAGAAAGTATCATTTCGAAATGGGAAGTAAGTCTTTCCGAAAAATGCTTGGTGTAGATACCCTCGAAGCATGCCTAGATCCTGCCAGCAGGAGGGCTTTTGTGACATTTTCAGGCCGAGTGAAGCATTACATTGGACTTTTTTTTGATAGGAGGGGGTGGCGCTATCTCGGCCGGCATGAGTTTTATGGGGTTTGTCAAACTTGCTCGCGCAGTTATTATCAAGAAATCGATTAGGTAAAAGCAGCCATCTGTGCAGTTAGTTACATAATAAAGCATCTAAGTATCATAATTCCCATGTCCGGTAATCTCTTGGTTTCGGCGTCCCCTGATGTATGCGGCATGGGACTTTCAGCTATTATAACACATTGACTTTAATAGTCGTTTACTCTAAGCAATGGATGGATATGATGTCATTTGCTTGTCATGTATTATTGCGTTCAGCAGCCATAGCATATAGTTCAGCCCTTGGCGTCCCTCGCCACAATTTACATGGATGGGTAGTTGGAACTAAAATTTATCTAATGGGAAGATCTTTGAAAATCTTCCCATCACAAATTCCATTTAGATAGTCTACCGCTAGTACCGCAATAATCCACCCGTTGTCTGTTATCAGATCGTCACTTATATCATTATAAGACGTTTTCTTACCGCATAATATTTTAATTGCCTCCTGGCAACCTTCCAGCATTGCAAAGTTTTCACAACTGCATATGCCTATCAAATCTATCTTGCTATGAAGGACAGCAATAATCTCCGCAACCTCCCTTTCAGAAGGGATGATTTGTTCTAAACTATTCATATTTACTAGCATTCGCAGAAAGGCTAAATCAGAAGTCCTTCTGCTGATTAGTTTCCACAATTAACCGATACAAGTCTTTGAGCCCTTCCTGATATCTGGCTGCTGCATCCAGGTTGACCTTTCTGATAGCATTAAAATCTTCCTTTCTTAGGACAACATTATTGGTAATGGCTTTATGAAATACATCGCTGCCACTTTGCGTCAGATCCGCAATGACATCACTTGCATGATCCAGTATAAATAGATTCCAAGTATCTATCGTATTCGTATATTCGTTTGCGGTGTACTTTGAAATATACTTTTGGACTATCGCAATTGTTCTGTCGCGGTGTTCAAATAAAAGGTCATGAAATGTGATCATTTGAATATATCAATCGTAAATTTTTGATTTTTTAAAAAGTGTGTGCATAGCCAAACTCACCAATTTCTAATGCTATCGTTTCAAAACTTTTATAAAAGAATCTGGACGGCCCATACGGCTAATCTGAACGACATACATGCCAGAAGAAAGGTGGCTAACATCAATTTCCGGGGACAGGTCTGAAGATTGGGTTTTCTGCTTTATAAAAATCTCTCTTCCAGTGATATCACTCATTTTGATGCTTTGGACCTGACTCATGTCTTGGATGGCCAAAGTAAGTTTATCAACGATTGGATTTGGATAGAGCGCTATTCTTTCTTCAGTTAAAAAACTTACAACCCTTACACGACTATACGTAAAGGATTTATCTATGTCGATCATTTTTAAACGATATAGATTTGCGCCCTTCCATGGGTGCAAGTCTATATACTCATAGTTCACCAAACTGTTACTCTTGCCTTTAGCAAGCACTGTTGACAGCTTCTCCCACTTCTTACCATTAGCGCTATGCTCAATTTCGAAGCGGTCGCTGTTTGTTTCGGCTGTTGTAGCCCATGCGAGCCGAACTGCTTTCCCTTCCGTTATTTTCGCTTCAAAGTTTGTAAGCGTTACTGGTAATGCTGCTTCCAAAGACACAACTCTATTATTATGCAGATCTATGGCGCCGGCTGTTGTCAGTGCCCTGCCTACGATTGAGGAGCCTTCAAGCAATTCAATAGCACCTCCGCCTATAACCGTGCCCCTGAAAATAGAATTGGTTTCCAAATCGAATCTGCCAGTCACTTGCCAGAAGACATTATTAAACGAGGCCGAGTTGATCAGAACTACATTCGAGAATGCACTCGTAGACAATGCTCCGTCAACCTTGAATATGAATAAGGCATTGGGATCGCCCTTTCCATCCAGGATCAATGTTCCATTTATTGTGGAAGCTGCTCCAAGACAGTAAACATTGGGCCCAAGGATTTGATTATTCCCTAATGTTACTGGTAAAACTGCGCCACATGAACGCGATGTCAATGCCGAATATGCAGCGGCCAGGTCCAAAGCGGCCGCATTTGAAATAGCATCAGCGACATGAGTCTCGCCTACGACCACGCCCGGGTTAAATGAAAAAGATCCCTCATTAGTGCCAACATCACCCGTAATGAGTGAAGCGCCTGAGTTATTGAAGGCGCCAGTAGAAGTGAATACTGCAAAATCTCCCGCTGATCCCAAGTTAGGCACCTGCCCCAATAATTCGCCTGAGACAGTGATTGCAAAAGAAAGTAGAAATAGTAGACGTTTTTTTGACATAGCATTTAAGGATTATTGTGAATTAGTTGTACGTCGCAAGTTTGTGTATCGTTTCACCAAGCTGGTTACATAATTTTAAATTTAAGTATCATAATTCCCATGTGCTCTAAGGGCACGTGGTGGCCAAGTCGTTATTAGGACGACTTGACAGCCAGAAAGTAGATTATTTATTGATTATGCAACAAACAGACTGGTGACACCCTAGACTTCGGGTAGGTGCAGTCGTTCTAAATATTTAGAAATCGGTGCAGAAAATGTTCTATTTGCTTACTTGCAAGAAGTGGCCTGGGACATGCAAAAGTGTACGCCTGTTAGGAAGGTGTTGTAGCAGAGTCATTTAATTGATACGCTTCTTAATCCCCACGTCTTCCAATGGCAGCCGCTTTTTGTGTTTAAGACCTTTGAAGAAAGAAGCGGTCAGTCCTGTGACCTTTTTAAATTGAAAAGATAAGTGAGCAACACTGCTGTAATTAAGCAGGTATGAAATCTGTGTAAGGTTGAGCTCGTCGTATATTAGGAGCTCTTTAACACGCTCAATCTTGTGTGCGATAATATAATGTTCTATGGTTGTTGCCGTAACCTCAGAAAAAATGTTGGCTAGGTAGGAGTAATCGTATGCCAGTTTTTCCTCTAAAAACGCAGAGTTGTTGAGCTTAGGAACTTCATCATCACAATAGATCATTTCAATGATCGTAGTTTTGATCTTTTCGATTAGCCGGGCTTTTTTGTCCTCCATCAATTCGAGACCTGACTTCAACAGTGCCAAATGAAGCAGCTCGCGCTGCTGTTCCGTTAAGTCTTCATCAAGCTCTACTTCGCCAAGCTCAATGATACTGTGACATAGTCCTAATGCCTCTAATTCAGCTTTCACCATAAGCTTGCACCTGCGACTTACCATGTATTTAATATAAATCTTCATTCCCAATAAGTGTTTCGAGTATAGCTAAATAATCGACACGGCAAATTACATGTATCAGTGGCGGTCGAACGTGTAAAAAATATTGGGAGAAGCTTAGAAAAAAAATATACCAGACCTGCGTAGCCTGGGTTTCAGAAATGGTCTTATATCAGAAAAGGTGTGCAAAATTCATTTACATAATGACTTGCATTACTCAAACTGTAACAGACCTGACTGCGGAGTTGACGTCAGGAGAGTAGTAATCTCAGAAAAGTGCAATGTTCAGTACATTAAGCTTTACGGAAATACTAATTGTTTATAACCTTTTGTAATCCATTAATTAATGGTCCGACATCAGCCTTACTATTAGCTAAAATTACCAGACCGCTTTTAGCTTGCGGAAAAACAGAAATGTGAGATACGAACCCAATTGTACTTCCATTATGTTGAAAATCGAGCATATTTGCCTTTTTTCTAACACCCCAACCCAAACCTACATTTCCCGCCGTCTGCTGATGCGTTAATTTTACAGCTGGATTGGTTTCACTAATCTGTTGATGAAGATATTTCACCATGTCACCCAGCGTGGAATGTATCCCCCCTGCTGGCGCGAAAATTCCCAGCGCATGAGATGGGCCCTGCCTTCCGTTATCAGTGTAGGGGTTAGCCATCCGCCTCTTCTGTACTTGTGTCAGATCGTAATAGGTATCCTTCATTCCGAAAGGCTTTGTGATGTATTCCTTCAGTAGATCTTCATAAGGTTTGGCATAAACTTCTTCCATAATGTGTCCCAGCAGGGATATGCCCCAGTTTGAATAGTTGTATTTGTATCCGGGAAGTGTATCCAATTTTACCCTGTGCAACGCAGCAAAATACATAGCCGAATCGTAATGTGCCTCAGGAACAACTGGATTGAAATTTCGTTGTTTCTCTATATCATCCGGAAGCGCGGGAAGACGGGAGGTGTGATTCGCCAGATGAAGTAAAGTCACCGGTGCTCCCCCAAAACTCAGGTTTGGGTAATTACCTGAAAGATATTTTCTGATGTCATCATTCAAGGTGACTTTTCCATCAATAACTGCGTGAGCCAGCAAGGTGGCAGTGAAAGTTTTCGTAACTGAGCCAATCTCATACAATGTCTGCGACGACGGGAGTTGTTCAGTATTCTTGTCTGACGAGCCATAATGATAAGTCTGAACATTACCCTTAGCAACAATACCAACTGAGAGTCCCGAGCTGTTTGGATTTTTAAAATACAACCTTGCCAGGCTGTCCACCAATTTATCTGTCGGAGTTTTTAAAGGGTTATTATTTTTGACATTTGGGGCATCTTTCAAAAGCTCGATGGGGACATTTGAAAAACCAAAAGTTGTGAATTTTTTGTCAGCCACTGCGAGGGTCATTTTGATGTCTCTCGTTTCACACTCTAACAAGTAGAAAGCTCTTCCGTCAGCTACTGACTGTAATCGGGCGCTTAAAATGTTACCTGAATTGCGGTTACCTCTTAAAAAGCCTGAAAGCTGGTTCTCGGTAATGTGGTTGGAAAAGGCGGTGTCGGCCAGTTGATATATTCCCTTAAAATCATTCCGGTTGTACCTGGCGACTATCGAATCCTTGACTTCGTTAAGATCTGGATTTATTGTCTGAGATAAAGCGTAACTGCATTCGAAACACAGGGCAGAGATGATAAGCAGATGTCGATATTTTCTCATTTTAACGAAAATTGGTCAAGTACTGCCAATCGGTTGGAGAATAATCGTACCATCGACCTAAATCCATCAATATGAGCTGTTCAGCCATCTGCAAGGTCAACAAATGTCCGAATTTGAACGGCGCGTTTCAGAACTGAACATGGCTACCTATCTTATACTTATAATACCTTTACAAGTCGAGCTAATAATATTCATATTCTTAATTATGTAACCACTTTTAGCAGGCTAATAATTCGGTCGTTAAAGCGTAATTTGGATGATCAGCGGAATCTTGGCTTCTAAGTGAATAGACTATACATTTCAGTTCGCTAAACAGCTGGGATGCAATTTAATACGTAATTCAAACTTCGAAACGCAGCATAGCCGTCTTACTTTAAGACTGATACAAAGGGGTGTAGCAAAAAAGTCCTAGTCAATAATGGCCAGGCTTTTAAGTAAGCATTATTATCGTCCGTGAGTGCAAATTTGCCTAGGAGAAAGTGAAGATAGCCACATATAAAATAAACGGGATTAGCAAGGTTGCCATTTTTCACCCGAAGATTTCCGGCAGTTACCGGCATATTTACATAAATTGCTTTTTTACCCAAATCCTGCCCCTTCCCTTTATGAAACACTTTCTTTACTTGCTTCCGATACTCTTCTGTTTCTCCTGCACAAAAAATGAAGACAAGTCTTTGGACGGTTCCGATTTGGAAGTCAGCGTAGATGGCTTTGTAAAACCTTACATCGACAAATCCGAGGCGGTGGGCATAGCCATTGGCGTTTTTAAAGGGGGCAAGCCTTTGCTGCAAAAAGCGTACGGATTGGCAGATATTGAATTGAATGTTAAGCTTCCGATGAACGCATCATTCGAAATTGGCTCGGTAACCAAACAGTTCACCGCAGTCGCCATTCTTCAACTTGCAGAAGAAAAAAAGCTCACACTGGAAGATGACCTTGGAAAATATTTAAAATTTGAAACTGGTAAACGAAAAGTCACAATACGGCAATTGCTGAGCCATACGTCCGGAATAAAGGGTTATACCGAATTGCCCAGCTTTAAGACATTATCAATTCAGAAGCATAGCAGAGATACGCTCTTACGCATTGTGGAAAAAGAACAATTCGATTTCGAACCTGGCGAAGCATTGATTTACAGTAATACGGCGTTTTTTATGCTGGGGCTGATCATTGAAAAGGTGAGTGGATTGTCCTATGAAGCGTATGTAAAAAAGAATCTATTTGATAAGGCGGGGATGACCAACTCCTATTATTGCAGCGAAAACAAGATCACTAAAAACAGGGCTCATGGTTATGATAGAGTAGATCGAGGTTTGGTAAGAGCCGCTTATCTTGACCACACCTGGCCTTATGCAGCCGGCTCGTTATGCTCGACCGTTGAGGATCTTGGAAAATGGAACAATGCGCTTCATCATGGAAAGATTCTTAATGAGAAAAGCTACAAGGAATTTTTAACGCCTGTAAGTCTGAATGATGGGACGGTTACACGCTATGCGAAAGGCATTACAGTGACGGAATGGAAGGGAAAGCGCCTTATCGAACACGGTGGCGGAATTAACGGTTTTCTTTCTCAGAACAGCTATTTTCCTAATGACGATATCAGCATTATTGTTTTGATGAACACCACCAGCATTGGCCCCAGGAACATTGCCGATAAAGTTGCAGACCTGATTTTTAAGAATTCAAAGCCAGTGAGGCGCCCACAATTTTCAGGTGACCTCGGAAAATTTACGGGAAACTACAAAGGACGGGGACGCGGCCAGGACATAGATGTGAAAATCAGTAAAAACGTGTCCAACCTTCTGCTGACAGTCGGCAAAGGACAGCCGCAACCGCTTCAATACATCAGGGACAACTCGTGGACAGACGGAAATAACATTTATTTATTCAAACAAGAAAATGGCCGGATCACAGAATTACGATTGGATCAGGTTTATGGATACTTTATATTGAAACGAGAGTAAATGCGCCTGTACGCACCGTAGTAACTTTTCTGTATACACGTTGCACTTGCCTGAGATAACGTCGCGCATTGTGACACTTACTACGTTTATTAAGATTCGATTCAGACGATGCATCAAGATTGGGATTTTAATGGTACTGTTAGTGTAACTTCTTGTATCATACCCTTAATGCTATGTTCCTTCATCCGAAAAACCTTCTGTTAATCTGCATTGTCGCATTGCTGTTAGCCAACTGCACGAAAAAGGATGATGGGAAAGTCAAAATTACTTTCCGGTTGAATAAAGCCAAAGGCATGGGTGCAGCTCTGGTTACCTACAATATGCTCAGTCTGGACACATTGCTTTTAGGGAAATCCACATTGGATAGCAATGGTTATGGGATAATAGAAACGACGATTGAAAAGCCGATGTTCGGCCATATTTCTGTGCAGGATAAATTTATTCCATTGTACCTAAAAGCAGGCGACGAAATTATCTTGGATGCAGATACCAGTAAAACGGGCGACGGAGTGAAACTTAGTGGTGACGAATCTGCGGTTAACGGGTTTCTTCGAAATTCCCAAAAAATCGCGCGGAAGTATTACGATTATAAAGGAAAGGCTATCTGGCAAAATGAGCCGGCCGATTTCGCACTTAGCCTCAAATTGTATCAGAATGAGTTGAACAAAGAACTTGAAAAACTGAAAAAAGAGGAAGGTGTAGCCGCAGAAGAACTGGATCTGATGAAAAAGAAAGTCGGGATGATGTTGTACGCCTTTCAGCAACACTATGCAAACAACCATTATAGCTATGACCTAGACAATCCTACTATCCCCTCAGATCTTAAAAAGGTTGTTACAACGTTGCCTGCGGATTCAGCTTTGTTTGATATGAACATGTATGAATATGGCGAAATCCTTTCAGGTTACCTGATTTCCGGTATTCACACGCCGTTAGGTAAGGTTACTGACAAAATGAACCAAGATTCACTCGATGGACTTTGGCTGGAAGCATCTGATGATCTTATTCAAAAAATGACTATGGACCCTTTCTTAAAAAGGCACTTCAGAGCTGCAAACATCAATTATTGGGTGCGAATGGAAGGTTTGTCTCCTGAAATAGCTAAGCTCCGCGAAGATTTTTACAAAGCCCCGGTACTACCTGTTTACAGAAAAACCCTGGACCAAAGCTTTGCCAAATGGGAGGCACTCGGCCAAGGTAAGCTGGCACCTGATTTTGACGGAAAAACGCCGGATGGAAAAACGATTTCGTTGAGTAGCCTAAAGGGCAAATTGGTGTATATCGATGTGTGGGCAACCTGGTGCGGACCTTGCCGAGAGGAATTCCCGGAATCTAAAAAACTGGTGAAAGAATTTGAAGGAAACGACGAAGTTGTGTTCTTGTATGTGTCTCTCGATGAGAATGTTGATGCGTGGAAAAAGATGCTGAAAGATGGTACTGTACCTCCCGGAAGCCACATTAATCAGCAAAGCAACTCTCCCGGCTCTCTCTGGACCGCGTACATGTTGTGGGGAATACCGCGGTATATTATGGTGAATAAAGACGGTACAATGCTGAAAGCGCACGCGCCAAGGCCAAGTTCCGGGACAGTAGCTTCCGAGATCAGGGCTTATTTGAAAGAAAGCTGATCGGCGGCTGCCCCAGTAAGCGTTTATGCATTGTACCCCAACATGTTCGATTGGTGCAGAAGATTTACTGTTAAACCCTCACACTAGTTCGTGTCTGTGCTATAAGTGGATCTTTGTCTAGGTGTAACTTGAGGTTTGGTATACTATCAGCTCGGCCCAAAAGTATTTTATTATTCAAATAAAATATGTAACCGCTTAGGCAGCCTTAAAAAACCGGTGGTTAAAATGGACTATCGAAGCTTACTACTTTTAGCTGTTCGGAAGCTTATTTTAGCATGTTTAAACTACTTGAATGCAGGTTAAATCGCACTGTTCACGAGTATCCATTTTATTCTGCATTGATATCAGTTACTTCTCTTCCAAAGGAATCAATTATATAACCGTTCTTGAACTTTTGATCTTTCTGTCAAGTCTTTATCACCATATGTTCGCTCAAGGCTGATACTTCAATGCTGATTTAAGAGATATGATTAAGTCAGATAAAGGCTTATTGTTTTTCTAAATCCGTCCTAATGTAATCTATCCATTTTTGACGTGGAATATGTCTTAGGTCATGCTCGGGCACAAAACCTGTCTTGTTGGTAGGCTTGGCATCTGTCCAGGCAGCCTTACGGTCAGGAATCAAAAGATAATAGTCTTCAAAGGGTAATTTTGTTTGCTGTGAAACCCCCATATAATCCATCATACCCAATGTGCGCTCCCCATATCTTGTTATTTTCTTGCTTTGCATTGAAATAAAAAAAAAGTACTCGGTTGAACTGCCTCCCAGGTCGTCAAAGACCAAAGCGATTTTTTCCGGGGTTTTCAGGATAACATCTGAATACAAAGTAAGGGACGGCAACGAATAGAATTGGTCCTTCGAAAGGGGAATCTCTTCATAAGCCTTTTTGTACTGGTCAAGAACTTCGGTTGTATAAGATCGAACCCACCTCGGATCTTTTGTGGGCTTTTCATAGGTTGATTTAATGTCGGCTAGATTTGATTTTATGTTATCAGGAGATAACCTCAAATAGGTGTTGCCCTGCACGATCGGCTCCGTGTAAAAGTATGGAAGCAAATAGGTCCAGCCTGAATTTCCACCGCCATTGCCTCTCAAATCCACAATCAGGTTTTTTGTAGACCTGATGAGTGAGTCATTTTTTTGAATCATTTCTTTGATCTTGTCGTCACGATTGAATGAGCCAATTGACAGCAGGACATGATCGTTATCCAGCTTTTTGCAATCGAGTCCATAATTATAGTTGCGCCAAGTCGAGAATTCAGATCTTTCATACTCAGTGATTGTTAATGGATAGGTTTTTGCCCATACCTCAAAATTCCAGACAAATAAAAGACCACCACGCTGCCTAACAGGAAAATCGGGAGTCATCCAGTCATAGCGGTTGAAAACAAACCCATTTTTATCTCTGGTAAAAGTGTAATACACAAGACCAGGCTTTGTCTTTGGATCTTTGCTCTGCAGAACGACAGCCTGATAAGATGTAGGACTAATCTTTTGGACTGCCAGCCTCAGAGTTGAGTCGGGGTTGATCCAAATACCCTCTATCGAATCCCTTTTTTTGGTGGTGAAATCCTTTTTAAAAGCATCCTCATTCAGGTTATTGTATTCAAATCTGGTGGTATCGGTAATGCTGTATTCAATGTCGAAATGCTTGTCATTGAAAAACGAAACGTAAGCGTTCAGAATGGGAAAGCATTTGACGGGATCAGATTCTTTTGCGGCATCTTTTCTGAGTTTTACCACCTGCCTTGTATATTGAGGCAACAATTTCCTGGCGATCATGTCAGGATATCCCACATAATTCAATTCCGTTTTTTTTATCGTCGTATCCAGATTTGCCAGACAGTTGCACTGTTGCTGGGCAGAAACAGTGTGGAACGTATACAGTATAAGGAAAACGCAAAAATATATAGATAGTGCTTTAACTTTCATGTATGTTAGACATTCATTGAGGTCACTAATATAAATGAAAACGATAATAAATAGTGAAGGTTGTGGTGATTACGTGCTATAACACTAATTGTGTCTGGAGAATCCAAGTAAGGTCGGCCATTGCTGGACACCTTAACTAAGTTGCGGTTTGTTACCGCATTGAGCTGTCCAAAAATTCGGTGGTTTTTCTCTACTCTAAGCGCCATGTGATTTTTGTCCTATTTGGTTCTGGAAAGAGCCGTTTTCTGTAAACTTCAGGACTCTTTTGCATGTAAATTTCACAATTAAATTGCCGTGAGATAGGTGCCAATATTCAAAAAACGGGTCAACGTTCTAGGACTAGGGAACAACCACGTTTTCTCTTACGTCGATCAATGAGTTAAGAGCTTTGTACGTAGCTCAATCCTACCATATAAATTATTAGATGTGAGCTTATAGATTTCTGGCCTATCCAGAGTTGGTATAGAAGCTGTATATTTCCAATCTTACATTATTATTGATAGCAACCAAAATCCATAAGTCTTGTAATTCATTATGCTGAGAAGGGTATTAAGATATTGCATAGGTCTGGCACTCTTCGTAAATGTTCTGGCCTGTTCTACTGACCAGCAAAAACTGGTAGGAATTTGGCATACTGAATTTGAGGCTGTGCCACATCTTAAAGGTCCGCTCGATGTTGAGCTACGTCATGACTTTTTTTCTGATTCGTGGAGCGGTAGGTTTGAAATTCCGGAATCAATGGCGGAAGGAACACTGTCTGGTATAAACATAACAGATTCAAAAATATTCCTGGATCTGGGGCAAGGAGCGACATTCACGGGTAATCTTTCGAAGAATAAAACAGATATTACTGGGTTGCTCAATATACCCGATCGCAAACCTGAAACGGTGACCTTGACGAAAACTGATCGTTGGACGTCACAGCGGCCAGCAAGGGCTGACAAGGAAAATCGTCCGCTGTTGAAATGGAGCTATCAAGCTCCGCCTGTAACCAGTGATGGCTGGAAAGTGGGCGCATTGAATATGCAGACTGCGAATTCAAAGGTATTACACGATCTTTTCGAGAACATATTAAAGGGCAAATATCATGGACTGGACGCAGTGCTTGTTGCCCAGAATGGAAAGTTGTTGCTTGACGAATACTTTTATTTAGGTGAACGAGAGAGAATCCATAGTTTACAATCCTGTACAAAAAGTGTGACGTCGCTCCTGATTGGCATCGCAAAAGATGGTAGCCTAATCCAAAATCTGGATGCACCATTAACAGCTTTCTTCCCGGCCTACAAGAACACTATAAAAGAAAAATCCGCACAACCCACGCTGCGTAATGCCTTAACCATGTCGGCCGGACTGGATTGGCATGAGGACATCCCTTACACTGACCCCAAAAACGATGCCGTTTTAATGAACCAGAGCAAGGATATGTATCAGTATGTGCTGGATAAGAATCTGGATGAAAAGGACAAGCCGGGTAAGAAATTTGAATACAACAGCGGCCTTTCGATCCTGCTGGGTGGTATTTTATCCAATGTAACGGGAAAGCCTGCGGACAAATACGCAGAACAATCCCTGTTTAAAGGCTTGCGAATTGAGAACTTTGCCTGGACTTCCATGAATAATCAAATCCATACCGGAGGTGGATTATTTCTTAGGCCCCGGGATATGTTGAAAATCGGGCAGCTGATATTGGACAAAGGAAAATGGAATGATAAGCAAATCGTGTCCACTTCCTGGATCACCGAATCGACCGCATTTGTTTTACCACAAAATGAGTCAAGCTCGGACTGGGGATACGGGTATCAATGGTGGCGGGGTGTGTTCCGGGTTAAAGAGAAGGTGTTTCCTGTGATCTATGCTGCTGGCTACGGAGGTCAGGTGCTATATATCGTCCCCGATTTAAACCTTTCAATCCTTACATTACATCACAACGCTTCGGATGTAAGTGGCAGCCACTCCCTGACCTGGAAAGATATCGAGAAGTCTATTCTTCCTGCTTTCATCTGATTAGAAGTATTAAGGAATGTACCCAAAACTGCAAAAACACACGAAGGTTATTTGATGTAGATAATTTAACTTATTAACTGTCTTATCTTATTTGCTATTTCTTTTGAGTCTTTTTTTGAAATAGATAAATCGTAAATTTTAGAGGTTTTATCTTTAAAGATTATTTCTATTTTGCTTCTACAAATTCTGGGATTAAGAAGTGCATACGTTCCAATTCTTGCAGAATTCCCACCAACTCCAATCTGCTGTATTTTAGAAACTTGGTGTTTTACTGTCTTATTGAAAAAGGGGAGTATCGATTTTTTCTCGAAGTAAAGATGGTCCTTATCTAGAGTAAGTTCATCGACGGGTATTGTAAAAAATGCAAGTACCATCAGAATAGCAAGAGAATACCAATCCAAAGAAAACCGTTTTCAAATTTTTTATAAGTCCATAATATATAAAATGAGCAAAGCTAGAATAGCGTACATTGATCGTAAAATCCATATACGGCTTATTAAAGTCATTTGTCTTTATAATAAACCTGTTCATAGGAAAGTAATATGGTTAAATTCAGAGTACTGATCTTCTGATCTGATATTTTTTAATACACTAATTAAAGAATGTTGCATTGAATTACTGTGAAATTTAGCATTATTTTGCACTATTTTAACAGAAATAATTTGTACAGCCGAGTTCATTCAATTGTCTTCAGAGTACGTTATCTCGTACTTGCCAAGTCACTGGTATCTGTTAATACTGACCTTTCATAGATACACTAAATGGTGTTTTGTATGTAAGAAATTAATTAGAAACACTACTCTGAACGAAGCGCTTTTACCGGATCTGTAAGGGCTACTTTTATTGCCTGATAACTCACGGTGAAAATTGTAAGTGTGAGCGCGGCCAATCCTGATCCGCCAAAAATCCACCAGGGAATATTGGAACGATAATGATACTTTGCCAACAACTGGGACAGGAAGTAATAGCTTACCGGTATTGCAATGACAATGGCAATCAAAGTTAGGTACACAAAGTCCTTCGAAATCAATTTCCATACACTTGCAATGGAAGCGCCCAGAACTTTGCGTATCCCGATTTCGCTTCGCCTTTGCTCGGCAGTAAAGGCGGCCAAACCAAATATGCCCAGACATGATATACAAATGGCCACCACAGCAAAAAGAAAACTCAATTTACCCACACGGTTTTCAACCTTGAACTTTATATCGTATTGCTGGTTAGCAAGCTGGAAATCCAACAAAGTGCCAGGTACATGTTGATCAAATAGCGGACGTATTTTTGAAAAAGCACTGGCTACACTTACGCCAGGAGTTAATTTGATATATAAGTAATTAGGTGCATAGGTCATAAAATAGATGGTCTGCTTCACAGGTTCGTATGGCGACTGCATGATCATATCTTGCACCACGCCTACAATATGGTATTCCGAATCATTGAACGTGCCGTCTTTCCACCTGATTGTTTTGCCAACCGGATTGTCAAGCCCCATATATTTAACAGCAGACTGGTTGATAATAATGGCGGATGAATCAGAAACAAAGTCGGTCGAAAAGTCTCTTCCCTGAAGAATCCGCCAGCCAACCGTTTCGCCATAGCGATGTGAAGCTGCGATCACTGCAAAGTCGTCCTGATCAATGGCCGACTTTCCCTGCCAGGAAAATCCTCTAGAATTTGATAGTATATCAGTAACGGGACCTGAGGATTGTGCTACCGATGCGATCATGCCGGATTGTAGCAAGTCATTTTTTAGTGCTTCTAGAGATTTAGTAGCAGGCGGAATCTTTACATAAATTAGTCCATTCCGATCGTAACCAGTTTCCCTGCTTTGCCCAAATTGAATCTGGCGAAATACCCCTACGGTACCAATGACTAACGAAATGGAGATTGTAAATTGTAATACGACAAGTATTTTTCTTGGCAGAGAAGAAACCCTCGCAGTGCTTGCCGAGCCAGATTTCAGGATATTAACTGGTTTGAAAGAGGACAGGTAGAGCGCGGGATAGCCCCCGGCAACAAGGCTTACCAAAACACAGAATGCTGCACCAATAAATAATAGGTGTATGTTGAATGCAGCTCCGTTTGTCATAAGAGCGCCGATTTTCTTATCGGCAATTGCATTGAACTGGGGTAGGGTCAATTGTACTAACAGCAGAGCAACCAACATGGAAAAGGCAACCATTATAAATGACTCAGCAATGAATTGGACTATAAGTTGGCCGCGCTTTGACCCAATAGCTTTTCGAACGCCGACTTCCCTTGCCCGCTGGCCGGAGCGGGCTGTGCTCAGGTTTATAAAATTAATGCAGGCCAGCAGCAAGATAAAAATCGCTATGGCAGCAAATAATTTGACATAATAGATCTGACCCTCGGTGTTGCGGCCGTTTTCCCAAGTAGAATACAAGTGCCATTTGTCCATCGGGTGCAGGGATAATGAAGGTATCGGGGCGGCATGCTTACTCTCCTTAATGTGTCTGAGTAAAACATGCTTTATCTTTTCGGATGCCGTTTCAATAGAACTGTTTTGTTGTGTCTGAACGAGAATTTCGAAAGTATTTACATTCCAGTTATCTTTCAGATCATTGACCCACTGCATCCTTTTGCCTGATGCAAACAACTTCCAGGGTGCTATAAACGATAAGTCATAGTAGTCTGAATTTTGAGGAAAATCTTTATAAACGCCAGCTACCATTCCCTCCAGTTCATTATCAATCTTCAAAATCTGACCAATTGGCTGACGTGTGCCAAAAATTGATAATGCGGCAGATTCTGATAGCAATAAATGGGAGGGATTTGTTAGGGCCGTGTTGCTTCCTTTAAGCATTTCAAGAGGAAGAATCTTTGCGCCATCGGGCTCCATGAACCGGCCCTTTTTTCT
This sequence comes from Dyadobacter sp. CY326, assembly GCF_021390515.1. GTDB lineage: Bacteria > Bacteroidota > Bacteroidia > Cytophagales > Spirosomataceae > Dyadobacter. The sequence goes on along the minus strand of NZ_JAJUXI010000003.1, from coordinate 847,370 downwards.
GAATTTGTTTTCGCCCGAGAGTAAGCTGTAATCCTGTGTATCCCATGAGATCGCTACGTTTTGAAAATCTGCCGAAAAGTTTTCTCGGAGCTCGGCAGCTAAGGGAAATGGCATATTGGGCGAACTGACGATGCTGCCGTTTTGAGCGGAATGTAACATGACACGTCCTACATATTGATGGTTTTTACTGGATTTATTGAACATCCATTCATCCCAAACCCATAAAGAAATAAGCATGGTTATGGTCAATCCCAATGACAGCCCTAAAACGTTGATCAGCGTATAGCCTTTGTTTTTTCCAAAGCTTCTGAAGGCAATTTTGAAGTAATTTTTGATCATATCCGGATTAACAAAAAACGGTGTGGGGTACGTGGCCGGTTCGCTTAGGGCATTTATCTTGCGTTTAAGAAAGTAAGGCAGTGAGAATTTTAGCACTTGTATAAGGTACCGTCTTCGGGCGACAGCCTCTCCAAGTGCAGATGCATCAATTGTAAACTGTTCGTGTAAATCACCTATGATTTCTTCGTGCTGCTCCGAAGGGCATGTCCACTTGAAAAAGAAATTAGCCCAGTTGGGAGGAGTAGGCTCTGAAAGTTGCTCGGCCATGATCAGTAGATAAATGGTAAAGGGATTGATTCCCAGAGTTGATTTCTAAGCTCACGCATATCCGATAACATGTGTTTGCCAAGCGTAGTAACAGTAAATATGCGTTTTCGCCTCCCGCCACGGGCGGCTGTGGGACTACCTAACTCCGAACTGACAAAAGCTTTTTCTTCTAACCTATATAACGCTACGTGAACTCCGCTCAGGCTTACAGGTCTTTCGGTTCGCCGGTTCAGTTCAGCTGCAATGGTTACCCCGTACGCGTCTGAATCCAGCACTGCAACCGTTAGGAGAACGAGCTCCTCAAATTCTCCCAGATATGCTCTTGCCATTTAATCTTTGCTTGAAGATTTATATCATTGTTGTTTGTTTAACAAATATAATGCCATAACAGTAAAGGCTTGCAAAGGCAGATTTATAGGGCTCTCATGTTCGCTATTGAACACTACTTGTACGTTTTTGGCCAGTGATACTGGTACTGAGATCGCGTATTATTAAGTAGCTACGCGTATTAATAGATTTTGTCTATCGCAATTGCTGCTTGTAAAAATCGGTGGAATACCTGAGCTCTGATTAGCACCTGCACTTGCCACAAATTCTATCCCGTCAAGCTTTCAAAAGACCGTGCTTGATACGAATTAGAGCTCAGCGACACAAGATATTTAGAAGTTAGTAAATAACTATTAACTTAGGTATATATTCAATTCTCAACATCATGGCTATGCTGATATTGCAACGTCTCATTTGTTTCAACTTTCTGCTTTTGCTTACAGGAAGCTATTCATCTGCCCGGGAGCTGGATATGGAAGGCTCGGTTACCATTAGATTGTCTTACAATAACCCAACTGCGGATTTACCGGTTTCAGCCGAAATATTTCATTCATTTCCTGCATATAGTTATTCCGAAGTAGTTGATACGTTATCATCAAAAAAGAACACACTTTGGATGTCGTGTCCCGTTTACATTCCTCAGGAAGGCTTTATAACCATAAACGACACAAAAATTCATGTGTTCATGATCCCCGCAGATACCATTTATCTCAGCATTGATCGTCTAAATGAAAAGGTAAAATATGTAATAGAAGGACGAAGTAAAACCGTGCAGGATTACTATCAAGCTAAGTCCGCAAATTTCCCGATATCAATTGGCCAACAGATCATGAATGCAGGTGTCAGTGAGGGTAACCTTTCTCAGTTTGCAATTGCGGCAGATAGTCTGCATGCCCTCGAACAGGTTTTTTTTGAAGAGCAGTCAAAAAAAATGCTTCCACCCTGGTTTTTCAGATTTGAATTGGATGCAATCAGATATTCAAATGCCTGGCTTCGATTTTATGCATACAATTATAAACGAGATGTTTGGCAACAACGTGAAAAAGCTCCTGAAGGTTATTTTAGTTTTCTCGCAGGAGTGCCGATTAGAAACGCTGGTGCGCAAAATGACTATGAATACTTGAATTTTTTGCGAGAGTATGTCAGATACAGATCGGATAAAATAGTTGATGGCAAACAGGCAAAAAGTACAAATTCGCCTAACTATCAGAAGAATGTCGAGATCCTCGGAAAAAGAATTGGAGAGTTTTTTACGATCTTTTTGACCAGTGAAGCATTGAATAATAAGCCCCAGGATATTGAAAAGAAATTAGAAAGTTTCCCGATCTCCGAAGTTAATAGTCACCTTGCCATTTATTTAAAAGAGCGAGCTTCACAAAGGGTTAATTTGTTAAGTACCGGAAAGAGCAGCCCAAATTTCTTCTTGGTGAACAGCGAGGATTCGCTTATTTCACTCGAACAGTTCAAAGGAAAAGTAGTATATCTTAGTTTTTGGTTTGTTGGTTGCAAAGGATGCATCAAAGAATTCCCTTTTGAAAACGAGCTGGTAGAAAACTTTAAAGATAAGCGTGTTCAAATCATCAGCATTTGCACACGAAGTCCAAAGGGAAGGTGGCTTGAAATGATCAAAGGCAATGGACTTAAAACGCTTAATCTTTACGCCAATTCAGCTTGGGGACGAAAGTTAGAAGAGAAATTTGGAGTTAATGTATATCCTCACTATGTGCTTATTGACCCTGATGGTAACATAGCCGAGAATTTTACCAGTCGTCCTAGTAGTGGAGCTGCTGCCAAAATAAATAAGCTACTACCGGCTGCCAACGCATATTAGTCACAAACCATATACCAGCCGTTACTGACCGAGGGCCACAGAATTATGCATCCTTTTAAGGCCTGCAGCTTGTCAATGCCCTCAGAACAATGACATTTTTCCCCAATTGTGTTATTGAATATGTAATGCCGTTATACTTATGCTGCTCTCTGGTACTTTTTGATACTATTCTTTTTAATCCAATTGGACAAAGTAGCCTCAGTCACTCGGTAACGGTCAGCAATGTACTTCTGACTCGAACCGCTGAGCAGCAACGCTTCAATCTCAGGCCTTAACTGATCGAGCTTACTTTTGCCTGGGCCAGTCGGCCTGCCTGGTTTTATTCCAGAAAGTTTCTTGGCGGCTAACGACTCCTTTGTCCGCTTGCTGATAAGGTGTCTCCCTCAATCTCCGATGCCATGGCAAAAACCATGACCATAACTTTGAATAGAATCATCAAGTTGCCAGGCGCCTTTTACTGTGTAGATCCTGATTCCCTTCTGCATGGCGATCGATATAATCTCCATCGCTTCAAGCATAGATCTTCCAAGTCGGGAAATTCACTATGTAAAATCACATCCCCTTTTTTAAGTTCGTCAAGGATTGGACCGATTTTGCGGTTACGCAGCAGAGAAAGAGAGGTTTAGAAGAATGTCAACTGGCACCGTTTTCAATAACACCCTGTCACCGGCAATGCTGTTGTACTAGTCATCTAGATCCTTTTCTGAATTTGCCAATAGTGTCCAAAAGGATCTTTAAACATGCCTTGTCGGTAGCCATAATCATGATCTGTTGTAGGACTAATCTCTGTTGCTCCCGCTTGAATAGCTTTATTCATTACTGCGTCTACATTAGCAACAAATAATCCAATGATCGCTGTTACTCCTTTAGCACTTATAGGTTCAAGAGCCTCACGCATTGTTTCATGCAAATGAAAAATTGCCCCGTTAATTTCTAATTCAACTACGTGAATGCTTCCATCATCGTTACGAAGGCAAAAATTTTCAGTTGCTCCGAATTTTTTGTAGAAATCAATTTCAATTGTCCCATTGGGAATATGTAGTTCTGGAGCAAAATGCGTTATAGGTCCTGTTCTTGTCATGATTTCTTTAATAAAAGTCAGATACATTTGTATTCCTCTATCTAAAAGTAATGTAGCTCTTATTTTCGTTTTTCAGAAAATTTTTAATCTACACTTCCAGTTTAGCTGGCTTAAGCGTTGAAGGCTTCCCAACCCCCATATTATACCCATTGGATCTTGGCCGTCATTGTCCTGCCGCCAAAACATGTGGCAATGATATTCAGTGCCTGGCGAGATTCGTTTGTAAAAAACAGAAAGCCTCTCAGCTCTTAAAGGTATACGTTTATTCAAATTTTGCATGGGCATCGGTAAGCTAGGGTCAATGATTCTCGTTCCCCTTAGTCATTTACGAGCGTACGCGGAAACCGTCGTTTAAATGTAAACTGAGCGATGGATATAAATCTTTCCTGTTTGCGGTGAATGGTTAAAAGTTTACAATAAAGCTGCTAACGGGCATCTTAAATTTTACTTCCTAATAAGACCCGTCATGAAAAGCGTTGACGATTTGGTATATGTATCCGACTTTGGTTGGCTTTTACAAAAGGTGTCCGCGCCTGATAAAAACAAATCATTCTCAATTTGTCTTTGAATCAGATCTGCGTGCTAGCATTTAATGTGGTCTTCCATTTAATCACCGAGTGACAGGCGTAAAAAAGTTTACAAGGTTTTCATCAGGATCGCGGAATAACATAGAGCGGTTTCCCCAGGGCATTGTAGTTGGTGCTTGAACAATATTAGCGCTATGAAGGTCTGCCAGCTTATGATATTCTGCGTCTACATCGTCTACGCGAAACTCTAAAATGACCGATTGATTGGATGCCGGGGCGGCCAGATGACTTCCTTCAAAAAGCTCCAAAGTCCGGGTACTGGCGATTGACAGTACGATTGATGAGGTGTGTAATTCTGCGAAATCCTCTGTATACTGAATAACGGATAAACCCGTAATTTGTTCATAGAATGCAATAAGAGGCTGGATGTCTGCGGTGATAATTCGGATGGATGCAAATTTCATAGGATGGAATCTTTCTCTCAAAATTATAATGCGGAAATGACAACAGTATGTCAGCAGCGTTGCTGGCAATACCAGCTTTTAGTCATAGAAACCTAAATTTGGCTAATTCTGAGTAGTTTTCTTTTTTATCAGCCCTACCAATTTAAATAGTGAAGAAATTTAAAACTCAATATTCGCGGCGGGATTTCATAACCTCTGTCTCAGGCGTAGGTGCTGCTTGAATGATTACCCCATTATGTCGCTGGCAGCAGACAAGCTTAACCCAAAGGTGGCGAAGATCGTAGCGGACACAATGGGGTCGACACGCACAACCACATTGATGTTCCTCTCGCTGCCGCCGAATTCCCTGGGCCGGATATTGACCTGGCCCAGGAAACAAAACTTTCGGGCTTATCGGCTATTTGCATGACATTTTCTGTTGACCGTCCCGAGCTGCGCAATCCTGGTGATGGCTATGAACGTTTCAAGAATGGGATGGCTTCGATGGACAAAATCCTTGAAAAAAACGGCTTGAAGCGTGCTTTGAATATGGGTGTGTTGCCGATGCGCAGAAGAAGCAGCAGCCGGCCATAATCCAGTCGGTTGAAGGTAGGCACTTTTTGGAAGGAAAATAGAGCGTCTGCAAGAGACTTATGACAGCGGACTTCGGCATCTGGGACTGCTTCTTGACAACGATGCAATTGTGACTTTGCGTGATGTTTACACCAATCCAGTACTAACAAGATCTGAGGAAATAATTACAACGACACAACCATATGGTTCGGAACGTCTTGTAATAAATATGAAGCAACCAACACATCACATTATGACAAGTTACCCGACAACTTACCGAAGTTCTTGGAGCTTTTATTTAGTGTTCTTTTCACCGAAATTCAATAAGGTTTACTTCAAAAAAGTGGAGTGGCAGCCAATTGATAAATAGGCAAAAAATCTATTAAAAAATGCAATCCATTACTTCTCCGTTTACTCTTTAACAGATAATAAATCTCACAAATGGCCCCAGGAGTTTTTTTTACAGATATTACACCCATGGAGACCGCATGTGAAGCAGGTTCTCCGTCAACGCGGCAAGGGTAGGAAGGGAGCCACATGCATGCGCAGCTGATCGTGAGCCGCAAGACGGCAGACAACGGCCGACTGATCAGCCCAAAGACCAACCACCGAGGAAGCAACGCCGGCCACAGCCAGAAATCTCGCATATTTAAAAAATATTAGGTCATTAAAGACCTACACCACAAATGATAATTGAAGCAGAAATAATAAGTCAACCATATTCGGGAGAATACAGCGAAAGAATTTACGATAATGAAAGTCAATGGAATTCTCAAAGTTGGACCTTTATAAGGTTTATAAATGATGACTATTCAGAATGGTGTGGGCAATTTCGTGGTTTTCCAAGACAAGTTGCTGTCTCGAAAGTCAGATATATTATCTTAATTTTGACATCAGACTACTTATACCAACTAGACAGGCGAACAGGAAATATAACAGATTTAGAAGACCAGCCACAATATCAAAATTTGACAGTTACTCCGAATGGGGACTTTATTCTCTCTGACTATTACGACATTGAAAAAGTGACGGAAAGTATTAAAGATAAAGAGCCTATCAAAAGTCCAATCCAATTGGACATGATTAAGTTTAAAATCTGGGATAACTACAAACTTGAATTTACTTGTGACGAATTTTCAAATTGGGATAGACATCTGACAATGACGTACGATAGCCAAACAAACAAAATTGAAATAAAAAGCGTCTAAACATTATCGACAGAAGCTGGACAAGCAGAACGTTTGTATTTTTTATTAGCGTTGAAGAGTGCAATAAAGTTTACAATAAATAAAAAGATAAGGAGGGGTAAAACCCAGAATTGGCCGCTCGAGTTTTTGTAACAACCCATTTTATGTTAACTGACAAAAAGGAGACGTGACTTTGCTCATTTCGTTCCGGATAAGCTGCACTAGGTCGTGCTGCCGCAATGCGTCGTTAGCTAAAATCTTTTTCCAACAGAGAAGGAAAATTGTGGAAAGATCACATCTCCGTTCGTATCCAATTGAAGGCCAGCCAAAGCACCAACTACAATATTTTTCCTGAATGTATATCTTGCAAATAACTGTGTTATTGCTACGGCTGCAATAGTGCGTTGTGGCTCAGTATTTCTAAGAATCCTTACTGGTAAAGGGTATCCAGTGAGAACAGGAAATAGTATTTCTCTGTCATCTGCCAATGAAGTCGACTGATACCGAGCAGCAACCCCCAACTTGATACCATAGTCAGCGTTTTTTGTACGAACTGCATGATAACTGATCTTTCCTGCTAATTGCATTCCTGCTGTGGTAAATCTATAAGACATGTCTTCTCTTGGAAAATTATCCAGCTGCACTAACAATAGATCTTCACCATCATGAATGGTCATTGCAAATTCCGTTGACCAAGACAATTTAGGCCGAAATTGCTGCTCATATTCAAAGCCGACCATTAGCCCATATAAATCGCCAGTACCACTTTTTCCAGTACCAAGGTTAGCGCTGAATATTTGTTTGGGCAACTCTGGAATTCCTTGCCCGAAAACACTTATGTGTATAAGAAGAACTACAACTACTAAAAGGATTTTTTTCATATCAATGTTTAGATGGCCGGGTAGTCCCCAGTCTTACCAATATCTAGTAAATGGTGGGATTTCTTTTAATTTATTCACACACGTCGACACTGTTGAGGACGAAAAATTATAATCACCAGACGTCCGTTTTTCGATACTAGTTGATACGTCAACCTACTATATTGTTAGTATACAAAAAGTGTCTTAATTTATCGTCTCATAATTCTGTGTCTCTTTTTCGTGCCTTGACTGAATTATTGAGACATACAAACAATATGTTATTTCAATATGCATGGCGCTCAACCGCAAGTGGAATGATTTTATACCTAGTAACAGCTTTTCATCTAAAAATATTTAATATGAAAGCGATCTTGAAGGTAATTTCAATCCTTAGCCTTGGAATGTTTATCAGCCTGGCTGCGTGCACAAGTAAAAATAAGACAGAAGGAACCGGTACAGATGTCGACTCGATGAGTATGGATAGGTCGGGGTCGGAAATGGGTGCAGATACAATGACCTCCGATTCAGCTGGTACATCATTAGAATAGATTAATTGATGCAGAAATGCACTGTCGCTACTAGACATAACAACGCTTCATAGGATGTTCACTAAGCAATCTTATTTTAAACTACTTATGAAGCGTTATTGCACAAGCACCAATCATTTATCATGGTTCATTCAAACCGTGTATAAAGCGAACTGGTCATGATGGTAAAAAGTGCCTTTTATTGATTAGTAGGCACTAGTAACCTGCCAACTATGACAGGTTTCATCTGTAATGACAACAGTACGATCCGATGTAACTAATCTTTTTTAGTAACCTTTAAATCACAAAAATAGCCCTCTGTACCAACTTCCACCCATAGCGCTATGGCACCTTTTAAATCCGGGCCATGAAAAAGATCATTGACGATCAGTGCCGGCTGAGACCTGTTGTCCAAAAACAGTTTCGCCTTCAAGCCACTAACCTCGATGCGCATGGTAATCCATCTGTTTAAGTCCATATCTGCGTAAGACTCGTATTTTTCGGGCGCTTCTTTTCTGAGGCGGTCAAATTTGTAATCCGGATAGGAATAATACTGAATGGAATGATTTCGCCTTACCTGCTCATTTGCCCTGCCATTTGTCGGCCGGATGTAGATACTTTCGTAACGGGAATTATCATCATTAATCCGGAAGGCAACACCAATGAAGCCTCTTGCTGACTGTGGAGCATTTTTCAAAAGTTTGCTCAGTACCTTCACTTCAATTGTACCATTATGAAAATCTACATCTCTGATTTTGACAAAGGTGGGCTCATCGACACCTTTAATAGTAGAATCTTTCACAACTTTGATAACGGATTTTCCATTCAAAGTTACCAAAGACATATATGCCTGAAACGGTTCCAACGTATTGGTGTTTAACTTAATGCTTTGCGCATTTGCTTTCGGTAACATCAGTAGCGCAACGCATAAAAGTAAAAATTGAAGCGATTTTAAGAATAGAGTAATCATTTTCAAGCAGTAATTATATTTATGGTTCAAGAAATCAATGGTAAGGCGAGTGAAAACATCCGGATGTGAGTCGTAAAAACCATGGCACCCTTCATTACCTCCAATCTGGAATTTATTATGTTCGTATGAAGCCCGTCCCACAAACATATATATTTTTCTCAAACGACCCTAGCTACAATACTCTACCAAGATGATTCCGAACTCATTATGTAACCGCCAAAGGTTGGCAATTTAATCGGTTGTCAAATCGAAATTTGAATGGATTTCTAATATATAGCTTATTGCAAAGGAGTGTACGATTATTTTACAGTTAACTAAAAATGGAACACGTTAAATCGTACTTTGGCTAAGCTTGGATCTTTCAAAAAAATGTCCTGACTTTAAAAGGCAAATTTGATAATCACATAGTACGTCAATATTGGGCATCCTGAAAAATCTTCTCGGTAAGTGTGACTCAAACCATGTTGAGCATTGGACTCGCCGACATGGTATTGCAACCTTTTGTTGGAGGAATTTAACAGGCAATATTTTCTGACTTTTTCACTTCTTCGATTAGGGCTATCAAGCTGCTTTTTGATTGTTTAGTATCTTTTCTTCAAAGGCTTGGGGGCTCAAATATCCTTGTGATGAATGCCTTTTTTTCCTATTATACCGCGCGGCGGCCGCCACACCTCGATAAATTCAAAAATTGCCAGTTTTGCCTCTTGTTTACTTTTAAATTCGCGATGATAAACCATCTCTGTTTTCAGCGTCTTAAAAACGCTTTTAGCTGGTGCATTATCCCAACAATCACCTTTCCGAGACCGCCCGGCGGCCCGGTCATTCTCTGGGTGATAGGTAAACTAACCAGCTGCTTACGAAACTCACTGCACGCGTATTGAATTTCTCTATCTGACCGGGTCGCCGGCGCGATAAAACAGTAATGGTTTGTTTATAGGATAGCACTTGAAAGCCATTTTGAAAGCCGCTACGCTGTTGTCTTCGGCTCTCATTGTCTCGCTCAGCGCCCAACCCACTACCTTACGATTTGCAAGATCAAGTATTGCTGTAAAATTAATCCAGCCTTCTCCTTAATATATGCGGCCGCCGCAGCGGTCAGATCTGATACCCATTTTTCTCCGAGCTTTTCTGCTATAAAATCTTTATTCAGATGATTTTCAGACACTTGATAAATATGGTTACTATCAGTAGTTTGTATCCCGTATTTCTTCCGGACAATACTTTTCAGACCAATTTTTCTCAATTCTCTGGCTACCCGTGGGCGCGATACCCGGAAACCTTTTGCTTGCAGTTCCACTGTAATGCGCGGGCTACCGTAGCATGCTTTATTTTCTTCAAAAACTTTGCGGACATGAAGAGATAATTCTTGGTGTTCCTGCTGACGTTTACCTTTTCTAATTGTCGGATCCGTTTCTGCTCCTCTGTCAAACCTTCAACTTTTTCTCGAAAATCAGGCTTATTAACACTTGCGCGCCGTTTACTGATACGACCTGCATCAAACCCGAGCTCAGCCACTGCCGCACTCGCCGAGCCTTTAGCTTCTGACAGTTCCACTGCCATCCTTTTGAAAGATTCGTCAAACACCCGCGGTCCGCCGCACGGTCGTTTTCTCATAGTCAAATTTAGTTGGAAATTTAATCTGCCTATTTCTGCCTCCAAGCAAATGTAGCAACGTCAAATTGTAAGTTTAAAACCGTGACTTAGTATGTTAATGGTTTGTTTTACTTTTATTGACTAACAATCTCACCTCTAGTTCAAAATCTGTTTTATGCTTAAAACACTACTTGTTTTAAAAGTAAATGCCTTATCCCTTGCCACATTAATGCGTTTAGTGGTGCTGAGCGTGACCATCCTAACTGCAACCACCGCACATGCGCAGAGACCCTTTATTACAACGTGGAAAACAGATAATCCGGGCAGCTCTAACAGTTCGTCTATAACCATCTCTACTGTTAGCTGGGGCAGTAATTATGAAGTGGACTGGAACAATGATGGCATCTACGACCAGACAGGTATAGTAGGTAGTGTTACCCACGATTTTTGGTCGCCTGGTACATATACGATTCGCATCAGGGGCGCCTTTACTAATATAGTTTTGCACCTTGAGGACAGGCTAAAACTGCTTGAGATCAAGCAATGGGGCGACATAGCCTGGACAACTATGGAGCGCGCTTTCTCGGGTTGCGCAAATCTAAGTATTAGCGCTACTGATCTGCCCAAGTTGTCAGGAGTAACAAGTATGGCAAGCATGTTTATGAATTGTACCAGCCTAAATGGCCCATCTAATATTGGTGACTGGAACACGGCTAACGTAGTCGATATGAGTGCAATGTTTATGGCTGCAACTTCTTTTAACCAGCCCATCGGTAATTGGAACACCGCGAAAGTTGAAAATATGAATGCAATGTTTGCCGCGGCTAGTGCCTTTAATCAGCCAATTGGCAGCTGGAACACCGGCAAAGTTATCGGTATGGGCAACATGTTCGGGGCTGCCGCGGCCTTTAATCAGCCTATTGGCAGCTGGAACACCGCAAATGTTATTGATATGCAAGGGATACTTAGCAATGCTACCTCCTTCAACCAGTCCCTCAGTAGCTGGTCTCTGCATCCGGATGTCTATTTAAGCGACATGCTGAACTATTCCGGTTTAGATTGTGAAAATTATAGCGCCACGCTGATCGGTTGGAGCACAAACCCTGCCACGCCTAATAGACGTTACTTAGGTGCCATTGGTCAACAGTATGGGATACATGCTGCGACTGCCCGCACCAATCTGAGCGTTACAAAAAGTTGGTTAATTGAGGGGGATGTCGCCCTAAATGCGGATTGCTCAGCTTTGCCAGTTGTATTAATATCATTCACTGGTAAGTCCAAGGACAATAATATAGTGCTGACCTGGGATACGTCCTCTGAGATAAGCAATGCGGGGTTCGAAATCGAAAAGAGTACCAATGCTAGGACGTTCGTAAAGATAGGCTTCGTGGATGGAGGTGGAGACTCTAAGGTTCGAAGGCAGTATAATTTCTTAGATGCAGACCCACTTCCGACCGCTTACTACAGGCTAAAACAGCTTGACTTCAATGGCCAATTTGAATATTCAAGAATTATTTCGGTAAAAAAATCAGGAGAAAAAATTGTGATTTATCCCAATCCAACCAGCAGTGTATTTCATTTGAAAGGGTTGACCGAAAAGCAAAAGCTAGTTATACGAAATGTCCATGGCGAGGTGGTACTCAGTCAACTATGGTCTCCTGACAATTCGGTAAAAGTAGGTCATCTGGCTAATGGCTTGTATTTCCTTTCTATTGCAGGTGTGACAAGAAAGGTTATTGTCCAGAAGAAAAGCAATTAATAATCCGACCGGACCATGCCATTGGTATCCAAGAAGAAGTATGGCATTTTACATTAAATAGCACAATTTTCTATTAAAAGGATGACGTCAAGATTATTTCTATTGACAGTATTGCCGATTTTCTTATGTGTGTACAAAGCTACAGGTCAAGAAAGTCAATTCTAGATAAAGGAAGTTGAGGGGATCCCGTGATCTGAGCCCCTCCCAGGTTTTCAGACGGTTGAAAGTAGAGTTTCCGGTGTTTCTTGATGTAAATTAACAAATTCCTTCGATCTCGTACGACTCCTTGGCCGAGAGCCGAAGATCTTGAAATCCTTCTTGCAGGAGCAGTACGCTTGATATAATCTTTAACGGGATCTAAATAGTCTTGGCAGATCAACACATGCGCTAGGCAATTGTGACCGTAGAAAACAAACACTTGTTGACAAACAAAACAAGGTATTACGTATATATAATAGGGTTCAATTTTTTAATTCGCGCAGTAGTTAATGCTGTATTCCTATGCATTGTTTTAGCATGATGTAATCATGCCAATCACTATTAAATAAGAGATCTCTTAGCAAGGCTGTGCATTGCCCATAAAGAAATTAAGAGGCAAGTGGTATTTGGCCTAAATCGGTATTGAATTCTAATAATTCGTTTTATTGATCGAGAATGACTAGCTTACAACTAAAATGAATATTACAAGTAAATCGAAGTATTTGGACAAGCCATTGCGTCTTTAAACTGTCCACTTCAAATTTCAATCAATCCATGAAATTCCTTCTGTTTCTTTTTTTTCCATTGATTGTAATTGGGCAAAGTTCTGGCTTCCGTCAACTTACCACCAATAGCGGACTTTCTCAAAACCATATTGGGTCGATTCTGATGGACAAAAAGGGTTTTATGTGGTTTGGCAGTGATGATGGGCTAAACATGTATGATGGATATAGTTTCAAACATTATAAGCATGACAAAACGGATAGCGGCAGCATTGATGACAGCTACATTCAAGATATCCTTGAAGATAAGGATGGCGAGCTGTGGATTGCGACATCAAGCGGGCTCAACCGGTTTGACAGAGGCAAAGCTCGTTTTCAACATTATTTTAATTCCTCTGGTAAGCGAAGTATCAATGACATATTTCAGGATAAAAAAGGCAGAATATGGCTTGGCACAAATCACGGGCTAATATTATTTGATCCTAAAAAAGGCTCTGAAAGACTTTTCTTGCGCGTCGACAGAGATAAAAATAGATACAAGCCCCCAGCCAACATTTCCAGGATTATAGAGGATGATAAGGGAACATTGTGGGTAGGCACAGAGAACGGATTATACCGGTTCGATCCGGAAACCTTTAAATATGTAGCTTATCTCAAAGGCAGCGATAGCAAAAGTCTTCAATCCAGTTACATTAAGGCGCTTTACAAAGATCCGTCTGGCAGCATTTGGATCGGCACACACGGTGGTGGCCTGTCGCTTTTTAAACCAGAAACCAATTCATTCCGCACTTTCCTGAATAATCCCTCAGATTCGCTGAGTATATCCCATAACGACATTCTTTCAATTACCCAGAACCGCGACGGCACCCTCTGGATTGGTACCGAAAATGGAGGAATTAGTGTCTATAATAAATCGACGGGCCACTTTACAACGATCCGGCATATTGAAGAGGACAACACCTCCATCAGCGACAATTCAGTATATTGTATTTACAGGGACCGGATCGACAATTTATGGATTGGAACGTATGCTGGCGGGGTTAATTTCCGTCCCCGCTTTGGCAAAAAATTCACTTCCTACCGCAAAAATAACTACAGTAACAACAGCCTGAGCAACAATCTGGTCCTTGCAATATGCGGGGACTTTGACACTGACAAGATCTGGATTGGGACCGACGGGGGAGGGCTAAATTTATTTGAAAGAAAAACCAGAAGATTTACCTCCTATCAGCACAGTGGGAGTAACAGCAACTCGCCTAGCAATGACTATGTAATATCCATTATCAATGTATCAAAGGATGTGCTTGGCCTTGCATATCACATGGGTGGTTTTGACTTTTTCAACATCCGTACCAGGAAATTTGAGCACCACATGCCAAAGCCGAATGATTCGTTAACGCTTTCAACGGCCGATGTAAACAATATCTTTAAAGATCGTAACGGTGGAATCTGGCTGGGAACCTGGAAAGGTGGCCTGGAATTCTATGATGTGAACACTGGTAAGGTAAAGCACTACCGGAATGATCCGCTGGACAGCACCAGCATCAGCGGAGATATTGTCACCAAAGTTTTTCAGGATTTTGCTGGCAAGATCTGGGTCGGTACATTCGAAGGGCTAAACCTATTTGATCCGGTAAAAAGAAATTTTAAGAGGTATCAGCAAAACGCAAAGGCCCTGAATTCAATATCCCATAACAAGATTCAGACTATTCAGCAAACCAGTGATGGCACTTTATGGATTGGGACATTAGGGGGCGGACTTAATCGTTTTGACCCTAATAAGAAGACATTTACGGCGTACACCGAAAAGGATGGGCTACCCAGTAATGTGATCCACGGAATTTTGGAAGATAAAAAAGGTCACTTATGGCTTAGTACAAACAATGGGATCTGTGAATTTGACCCCAAGTCCAAAACATTCCGGAACTTCGGCAGGTTAGATGGACTGCAAGGAAACGAGTTTAAAAGCAATTCTTTTTTTAAGACTGCTGACGGCCAAATGTATTTTGGGGGTGTAAGAGGGTTTACCACATTTTATCCCGACAGACTGATTGATAACACCTATATCCCCCCGGTTTATCTCACTGATTTCTTGCTCTTTAACAAACAAGCTTCCATCGCTCCAACCTCGCCGCTCACCTCACATATTACAGAAGCAAAAGAAATCAATCTAAGCTATAAGCATTCGGTCATCTCTTTTGAATTCGCGGCTTTGAATTATACTATGCCCGAGAAAAACCAATATGCTTACCAGTTAAAGAATTTTGACGCTAACTGGATTTATAGTGGAACGTCCAGGAAAGCAACCTATACAAATTTGGACCACGGGGACTACGTTTTTCAGGTTAAGGCAGCCAACAATGACGGATTGTGGAATAATGAAGGCGTGCAGATAAAGATTCACATTGCCCCGCCTTTCTGGCAAACCCTCTGGTTCAGGGTCCTAGCAGTAATGATTGGGCTAGGATTAATTTACCTCGTCTATTGGTTGCGCACGCGTGCAGTTAGGGAGCAGAAAAAGTTATTGATTCAACAAGTTGAAGAAAGGACAAGGGAGATCATTAAACAAAAGCAGGAACTGCTAAGTCAGTCGGACCGGCTGGTCGAATTGAATGACAAATTGTGGGTCCAGAATAAGCAGGAACAATTAGCCAGGCAAGAGGCTGAAAAAGCAAATATGGCCAAAAGCGTATTCCTGGCTACCATGAGCCACGAAATCCGTACCCCTATGAATGGGGTTATAGGAATGGCAATGCTGCTGTCACAAACGGAGCAGACTGCAGAGCAATCTGAGTATACCGAAACAATTATAACAAGTGGCGACAGTTTACTAACCGTTATCAACGACATCCTTGATTTTTCCAAGATTGAATCTGGGAACATGGAGCTGGAAATGATCAGTTTCAATCTGAGGGATTGTATTGAGGCAGTTCTTGACTTATTTTCTGCAAAGGCTGCGGCAATTGGCATTGATCTGGTTTACGAAATTGATCCCCAGATACCCAGCCAGATTATCGGCGACAGCCAACGACTAAGGCAAATCTTACTGAACCTGGTTGGAAATGCAATCAAGTTTACCAATCAGGGAGAGATATTTATAAGTGTAATTCTTTCGCAGACTTTAAATGATCAGGAGATGGAGCTCCGCTTTGCCGTTCATGACACCGGGATCGGTATTGCTGAGGACAAGCTCCACAAACTTTTCGTTGCTTTTTCGCAGGTGGATTCTTCGCATTCAAGAAAGTACGGAGGCACGGGCTTGGGCTTGGTTATCAGCCAACGGCTCGTGAACTTAATGGGAGGCGAAATCGGAGTAGAAAGCGCTATAAATAAAGGCACTTGTTTCTATTTTACAATTATTGCAAAGGCGAGTTTGCAGGCCACAAAACAATATGTCCTTTTGGATTCAGCAGGAAATGATGGAAAATCTGTTTTGATTGTAGACGATAACCTGACCAACCTGCGGATTTTGCAGCTCCAAATGGAGCAATGGAAGCTCGTTCCCAGTCTAGCTTCTTCGGCAGAGCAGGCTTTGCAGATCCTTGAAGGAGGGGCGTTGTTTGAGCTTGTTATTACCGATAAGCAAATGCCTCAAATGGATGGAATAGAACTTGCCACAATAATCAAGCACAAATATCCGTCACTTCCGATTTTTCTGCTTAGTTCTATGGGGGATGATTCGGGCAAGAACCGCAAAGATTTATTTGCAGCAGTGTTAACCAAGCCTGTTCGTCATAATGATCTGGGCAGAATGATTCAGATGGAGCTTAAAGCGCAGCAGACACTTCTTCCAGCTTATGAAAGAGCTACGGCCGACCTGACTACGGATTTTGCAGCGATTTATCCGTTGCACATTCTTATGGCCGAGGACAATGCCGTCAATGAAAAGCTGTTTGCAAATATCTTAAAAAAGCTAGGCTACAACCCGCTGATCAGCAGAGATGGCATTCAAGCATTCAGGATGGTAATGGCTGACGCCTTTGACGTTGTATTTATGGATGTTCAGATGCCGGAACTGGATGGCCTTGAAGCCACGCGCTGGATCCGTGATAAAGCGGTCGATCAGCCGTTCATCATTGCCATGACAGCAAACGCTATGCGCGAAGACAGGGACGCATGTATTCAGGCCGGTATGGATTATTACATATCTAAACCCCTGAGACTTGAAGAGATAAAGGGTGCATTAATGAAAGCTTATCTTAACAAGAAAGAAAGGTTTGCCAGGCACTCACTTTAACCATCGATGCCCATGCTGTGCTGCTAAACGTTGCAAATATTCTTGCTGCCAGCTGGCTGTCCGGATTTGCAAAGCTATTACGCTCTCACCAGTTTTGCACTCCATATTGTTAGGACAGACTAGCTGCTCAAAAGCAGGAAAATCTTAGGCAATTGGAAGCCCGCATCGAAGCTGCTCTCGAAGCACATCAGTAAATCAGTTGATGTTTTCGCCCTGCCTTCCCCCACTTGTACTGATGCGTCCAGTACGCCACTCTCATCGATAAATATCCAATGCCTGCGCCTACGAGCACGTCGCTGATGTAATGCCGGTTGTTGGCCACGCGCAGCAACCCTACAGATGATGCCACCGTATAGGAAGCGTAGGGCATCCATGGGTAGCGGTCTTTGTACTCTTCATTTAAAAAAGTGGCTGCCGCAAAGGCCTGCGTGGTATGGCCGGACGGAAACGAATTGTAGGTGCTGCCATCAGGCCGAAGCGTGTGCGCAGCCGATTTTAAAAGCGTGGCAGTTGTCAGTGCCATTGCTTCTCCTTTGATCAGGATCACAGTGCGGTTGATGATATCGGTTTTAGAATGCACGCCCAAGCCGTCAAGGCCATAGGCAACTACCAGTGGAGAAAATTGAAGATAGTCGTCGATTTTAGTGTGAAAGCGGGGAATAAGATGGTTACGCTCTTCGGCCACTTCGTTTCTGATCGCTTCCTCAGAATGCCCAGTTGAAAGCAAACCACCGATAATCAGCGCAGCGGGCGGGTAAAATGCCTGAATTGTGATGGGCCTGCGGGCAGCAATTGTGTCTTCCGGCAAAATTGGAGAAGCCGCAACCCAGTTTGAAAATAAGAAAACGATTATTAGTGTACGCATAATCAGTGGTGATAGTAGTGAATCAGGGTTAAAATTTGAAACTATAACCAGCCCGAATAAGTTGGGTTTCGTAGTAGTCGCGACTGGTATAGTGAAAGCCGTCCCCAAAAATTGTTTTGCGGACAACGAGCGTTCCGAAAAGATCGGTTGCATTCACAAACAGCTCGCCTTTATGCAGCTGACGTTTTGCGCCTGCATCAACGGAGAAGCGGTAACCGGTCCGGCCTTGCGGGACAATGTCGGGTGCCTGATAGATAACTGCTACCTGCAACTCGGTCTTCTTTCCTTTTAACAATGCATTGACTTTCGTACTTCCGGAAGTTAGCTGCTGTCTGCCCGCACTATACACCGAGCGGACCGGATAAAGGTTTTCCACTGAAAATGCATCAATGCTGTTGTGATAAACATTACCATTCACATTCAGTGAAAACCATGCATTCAGGTCCTGTTGCCAAACAAGCTCACCGCCTGTATTATAGCTCTTGCCTGCATTTTGAAAAATATTGTAGATCAGCGTAGAGCTTGGTACGGCAGTGGCCGCCACTGTGGTCCCGATCCGTGTAATGGTTCCATTAGTCTGCTTATGATAAGCAGCTACATAAACTGAACCGCTGGCCCAGCTCGTTTTGTAACCTGCTTCCAATGAGCTGGTGAATTGCGGTTTGAGCGCGGGATTGCCAATTTTAATGATCTCGGCATCGTCATATTTTGGGAAAATACGGATGTCCACTTCGTTAGGCCGGTCGACGCGGCGATTATAGAAAAGCGAAATTTTATTATGCTCATCAAACTTATAAGCCAAACGCACATTCGGGAAAGGCTTGGCGTAGGAATAACCATCGCTTTTATAAGTCGGGTGGGAGGGGTTGACCGTGTATCGCAGGTTAATATACTCAACCCGCAGGCCCGCTTCCAGCTCGAACTTGCGGTTCTCAAAAACATAGTTGCCATACAAGGCAGGGATTGTTTCCTTATAGTTGGCCCAGCCAGCAGCGAGGCTGTCGAGAGGCGAGTTCAGGCCTGGAAAGAACTGCATATTGGTCGGTATAAATCTTCTGCGCAGCTTTAATCCCCCTTCAAAACGTCCATACCGTAGCGGTCGGATGTAGTCTGCATTCAAATCGAACACATTCTCATCCGAAAGCAGCTTGAATGCATCCTGACCAGTAAAATCGGGCATAATGTTGGTAAAAAAATACTTTTCATCTTCGCGGTGGAATGTATAGTTGAAGCCGACATTCAGTAGGCGGCCAGGCTGCGCATATTTGTGCTGGTAGGAAGCGGTCGCGGTTACTGTTGTTTTCAATTCATCTTCCAAAAACTGCCATAAGCGCCTGCGCCGCATAAGATCTGCATTGAAAAAGGGCTGGTCTCCCCGGTCCAGGATCTTCTCGCTGCTGAAAAGCGCAGAAACTGACAATGCATTCTGCGCATTCCAATTCCAGTCAACACCCGCTTTGGATGTGATCACATTTGTGCTGCGGTTTCGCTTTAACTGCTGCCGGATCGTGTCGCCCGAATCATAGTAACGGTCTATAAATTCATTCTTATTGAGCGTGGGTGTGTGCAGGTAATCGCCTTGGAAGAAAATGTTGATCTTCTCTTTTTTGTAATTCAAAGCTACCGAGGGGTTTAGTTTCAGCGTGTTTCGGGACTGCGGGCGGATGCCTGGCAAATTCTCTTTTCGTACCCACAGTGCGCCCAATCCGGTAGTAAAGCCGATCTTTCCGTTGAAACCTTCCTGTTTGTTCTTTTTGTAAATGATGTTGATAATCCCCGCATTGCCATTGGCATCATACCGGGCCGAAGGGTTGTTGATGATCTCGATCCTTTCTATCGCTGATGCAGGAATGTTATCCAGGCTCGTTTGGTTTCCAAAACCAGTCAATGCAGTCTGCCGGCCATCGACCAGCACGGCGACCTTATCACTGCCGCGAAGCATCACCTTGCCATCTTCACCGGCTGTAACGCCCGGCAGGTTTTTGAGCGCCTGCAAAACAGACCCGCCGCTTTGGCTCAGGTTTTTACTTATATCAAAAACTTTACGGTCGAGCCGGGCATCCACGCCATCGGCCTGCGCGCCGGTGACAGTTACTTCATTTAAAACCTGGGCGTCTTCGCTCATTTCAAGCACGCCCAGATCAAGGAAAGCGCTCAATGCGCCTACCGTTATAGGTGTTTTTAGTGTTTGAAAGCCCAGAAAAGCACATTCTACAAAATAATTTCCCGGTGCAATATCGGTCAATGTAAAACGTCCATCAGGAGCCGTGATCGTGCCTGTCACGAACGCGCTGTCCTTTTCGGTTTTCAAAATGATATTGACGAAAGGCATCATCTGTTTTTTAGGCAGAGAAGAAACTTGGCCCGACATCGTGACCTTGCTTACCTGCGCCTGGACGCTTTGCAACGCTGCTAGTAATGCGAGCAGGATTAATGATTTTTTGAAGGCCATTCAGATTCGTTATTTGGATCTGATGGTGAAAGTCCGGATTGATTTGGAAGAAATTTAGAATTTTAAAAGAGGACTGTAAAATGGTGATGTCCACAGTCGAATTCATAGGTGATCTGCCAGCTGTACCGCTCGCAGATCTCACGGGCGATTGCGAGTCCAAGCCCGCTACCGGCGTGCTCAGAAGATGCCTGTGCAAACCGCCGGAAAAGGTTTTGCTCATCAAGAGCAGATGTGCCCGTATTTGCAAATATTAACTTGCCCTGGTCGGCGCGTACAGAAACGCTGCCACCTGCCGGGGTGTAGCGCAGCGCATTCACAAGCAAATTTGTTAACAGAATTTCCAAAAGCATGGGGTTGGCCTGCAAAGTCATTTCACCAACTTGCTGGGTATAGCGAATGCCGCTGCTTTCAAACCGGTCCGCGAATTGTGCGCTCATTGCAGTAAGCAATGTAGGCAGGGAAATGTCCTGCTGCCCGTCAAACTGTGCATGCTCGATTTTTGCCAGAAGCAAAAGGTTTTTATTGATCCTTGTTACGCGGTTAATAGCCTGGTAGGCATCTTCGAGGATCTGCATTTGCGGCTGATCCAGCGAGCGGCTTTGCAGCAGCAGATCGAGCTTGGATTTGACAATTGCTAATGGCGTTTGCAGTTCGTGGGAGGCATTTTCGGTAAATTCTTTTTGCTGCTTGTACGAGGCAAGACTTGCTTCCATGAGCCTGTCGAGGCCCTGATTCAGGTCGGCGAATTCAGTCACTTGTGAATCAGGTAATGTTGCTGGTTTGCCGCCTTCCAGCTCGAATGCTTGCAAACTGGCTAATGTTTCATAGAATGGTCGCCACACACGCAGCGAGGTCTTGCGGTTTAGGTAAACAAAGCCTGCTAACAGCAGGATAAAGAAGAAAATGGTGACTGCCGCGATGGCCAGGATCGTTTCGTCGATTTCCTCCATATTCGTTTCGATCAAGACGCGGAAGCGTGTTCCATTCACCTGGATGTCGGTCATTAGGCAGCGAAACTGCTCACGGTCGTTCATGAAAGTATCAAACCGGATGAGCGTGTAGGTGCTGTCCGGACTCGGGGCTGCGGCTTCGTTGAAGGAAAATCCGGGCTGAACTTTATCGAGCACAGTGATCATGTCATTTACTGCGCTGTCTGGCAGGTCCAGACTGGTCAATCGTTTCTCAAGTTTTTCCCGGATCGCGTAATGGTGTTTATCCAGTTCATTTTCCCAGATCCAGTTAATGGTCAGGAAATAAACGGGAATGCTTACGATCAGCACAACCAGCGTGTAAATCACCAGTGGGCGAAGGCTTTGGTCCAACAGTTTTTTCATCCTTCCCATTTGTAGCCTGTCGCGTAGATCGTTTTAAGATAATTACCGTAACCAGCCTCGCTCAGCTTTTTTTTAAGGTTTTTTACGTGCGCATAAACAAAGTCATGGTTGTCGAACATATCGGCAATGTCGCCCGACAAGTGCTCAGCTAATGCGCTTTTTCCTATCACACGATTTTTATTGCTGATGAAAAATAATAGCAGGTCCAGCTCCTTGCGAGTTAATGAGACTAGCGCCCCATGGACAGTTACGACCCTTGATGACAAATCCACTTTCAGCTCATTTTGCAGCACATTGTTCTGATTGGCAAAACTCCTGCGACGGATAACCGAATAAATGCGCGCTGCAAGTTCGGGCAAATGGAAGGGTTTAGCCAGATAATCATCCGCGCCTGCATGCAGGCCCCTGATTTTGTTTTCGTAGTCGTTTTTGGCTGAAATAATGATCACGCCGTCTTGCTGCCCCTGTTCTTTAAGAATGTTAAGAATATCCAGCCCATCACCGCCAGGCAACATTAAATCCAGCAGGATACATTCATAGCGGTATAGCTCGACTTTTTCCCTTGCCTGCGCCCATGTGCTAGCATATTCGCACAGGTAATCCTGCGCGGCCAGATAGGCCCCAATGTCGGCAGCAAGTTCGGGTTCGTCTTCGATGATCAGGATTTTCATGCAGGTAATTTACCGTTATGATTTGGAATTCTTTTAGAAGAGAATCCTAGACTTGCTATGTCATCAACAGCTGTTACATCCGGCAATAGATTTCATCTATGAAATTTGCAGATGCCGGTATTTTACACTTGCTGCCTAGTTCCACAAACTTCACAGATTAATTGGCAAGGAAAGAACTATTTCAGCAAACAGTCAGTTATCAATACATAAACGAATGCGCATGTATTTAAAGTTGTGAATATGGATACGAAATCACTTACGAAAATGGCAAAGTCGCTTAGCGACCCCCACCGTCTGCTCCTGCTTAAAGAAATAGCAAAGGGAACAAACAGAGGGTGCGCTGATCTATTTGAATTTGTTCCTATTAGCCAGCCGTCCATGTCACAACATCTAAAATCGTTGGCTGAATCAGGATTGATTGAGTCGCATAAGGAAGGGCGAAACATGCGTCTTGCCATTAATGATGAAAAGTTGGAAGAATTAACCAGCTTTCTGCAATCCCTGAAAATAGCCTAAATAGATTCCGCCCACTGAAATCAGCATACAGTGGGCTTAATTATGCTAAAATACATAAACGTTTGCTTATGTATTGATATAATTAAAAGTACGCATCGTATTGAGTGCAAAAAAAGTAAAGCGTGTAGAACCAGTATTAATTAGAAATCCAATGATAGATTCTTCAACGAAACAAAACAATAATCTTTCCACTTCAAAGAAACAGATGCTGATCGGCCTGCATCTGGGCAACGGGTATGGTTCTCAGCCTGGGGCGTGGCGTATGCCGGGAGTCGATCCTGAAAGTTATACGAGTTTTGACGCCAGAGTTAAGCAGTCCCAAGCGGCAGAGCGCGGAAAATTTCAATTTATTTTTTTGCCTGATGGGCCCGGTGCTGTGATGTCCGATATCGCAACAGAATCGCCAAACTTCAACCTCGATGTCATGATGACGCTTGCCGCAGTGGCACGGGAAACAGAATATATCGGCTTGGTTGCAACAGGGTCTACCACATTTAATGAGCCTTTTAATCTGGCAAAGCAGTTCAAGGCGCTGGATATTATGAGCCACGGGCGGGCAGGATGGAATGCTGTAACATCAAGCGGAGACGATGTTGCTGCTAACTATGGGACAAAGATTCCGTCTAGTGAGGACCGTTATGGCCGTGCCCATGAGGTTATCCAATTGATCCAGGCCCTGTGGGGCAGCTGGGGAAAGGACGCCTGGGTGCATAACCAGCAGACCGGCCAGTTCGCAAAGAAAAATCAAATACTACCCATTCATTTTCAGGGGAAATATGCAGGCTCGCGCGGGCCGCTTTACATTCCTCCGTCCGAGCAGGGCCAACCCATCGTCTTTCATGCCGGTGGCAGTCCTAATGCACATGAGCTCGCAGGACGTTTCGCCAATGCGGTCATTGGGTCAGCCTTTACCATCCAGGACGCGCGCGCGCAGCGCCATGCGTTCAGGGAGGCAGCCAAACGTTACGGGCGTGATCCTGACGAGATCAAATATATCCCTGGTTTAATGACCACCATCGCCAAAGACAGGCGCACAGCACTCGACCGCCGGATTCAGCTAACCCAGCATACGTTCCGTCAAAGAGTAAGCTATCTGCAACAAATGCTCAGTATTCCACTTGATGCAGCCCTGCTGGACCAGCCACTTTCAAAAGAGAAGCTGGCTGACGCCCGGCCTTCCCGTTACGATCCTCGCTCTTCCCATGCTTTGGAGATTGCAAAAGAAGGATGGAGCCTGAAAGACATATTGGCCCACGGTGTGATCGACTATCACCCTGTGATTGTCGGTCCAGGCATTGAAGCAGCAGATCATATGCAGGCATGGTTTGAAGCAGGTGCAGCGGATGGCTTCTGGATCTCTCCGGACGTGAATGCAGATGGGATTGACGCATTTGTAGATGAGGTAGTTCCAATCCTTCAAGAGCGCAGATTGTTTCACAAAGATTATGAAGGTAAAACCCTGCGCGAGCATCTTGGAGCGCCGGATCAATATGGGATCGATCCCCGTGTTTAATTATGATAATTAAATCTAAAAAAATGAAAATAGGAATAATAGGCACCGGTGCTATTGGGGGCACGATAGCAAAAAAAATGGTGGCGGCAGGTCACCAGGTTAAAGTCAGTAATTCAGATCAGGGCGATAAACTTAATGTGCGTGCTTTGACATTAGGTGCGTCACCTGCAACAATAGAAAATGTTGTAAAAGATGTAGATGTTATCATTTTGTCAGTTCCAACAGTAGCCATTCCAGCATTACCGAAAGATCTGTTTGCAAACGTTCCGGAAAATGTGATCGTGGTGGACACTTCCAATTACTATCCTTTCCGTGATGCCGATATTGAAGAGATCAAGAATGGAAAAGTGGAAAGTGTTTGGGTATCCGAGCAATTGGGAAGGCCTTTAATAAAGGCATTCAACAATTTATTGGCAGAAACACTCGAAAATGGTGGTAGGGAATCTGGTGCCAATGACCGGATAGCAATGGCCATCGCCGGTGATGACGCAAATGCAAAAAAAACTATCGCAGGATTAGTTAATGATGCAGGCTTTGACGCGGTGGACTCTGGTGAACTATCTGAATCGTGGAGACACCAGCCGGGCACACCGGCCTACTGCACAGAACTTAATGCCGGGGAATTAATACAGGCGCTTTCAGATGGCATTAAAGAAGAGGCACCTGCTATAAGGGATAAAGCAATTGCTGGACTTTCTTCGCTGCAAAGCTATCCAGCCCATCCCGATGTAGTCAAGTTCAATAGGGCATTGTTTGAAAAGAATCCTAAATCTGTTTGAATGAAGCAGCATAAGGCCAGTTTACGATCCAAGAGCTAACACACTGGCGGCTTTTAGTAAAATCGTTTCACTATTGCCGACTTTTGTATCATAAACCCTGTCATTAGTTAACAGAACTTTGCCTTTATAAATATCGAAAACAAAATAATGGCAAAAACAATTTTTATAACTGGCGCATCCCGAGGGTTTGGCCGGATTTGGGCAGAGGCATTTTTACAGCGTGGCGACAATGTCGTTGCAGCTGTTCGTAAGCCTGAAACAATGACCGAGCTTACAGAAGCATTTCCATCAAATCTCTTGGTATTGAAGCTTGACGTGACAGACAAAAAAGCAAGTTTCGAAGCGATTGAAGCTGCCAAACAGTATTTTGGCCGGATCGACGTGTTAATCAATAACGCAGGGTATGGACAAATTGGGGCCGTGGAAGAGTTAAGCGAGCAGGAAATTAGGTCACAGTTTGAAACGAATGTCTTAGGTTCCCTGTGGACTATACAAGCGGTTTTACCGATTATGCGCGAGCAAAAGTCGGGGCATATCATTCAGCTTTCAAGTGCGCTGGGTCTGAATACGGTAACCTTTATGGGACTATACAGTGCGACCAAATTTGCACTTGAAGGTCTGACCGAGACATTAGCTGCCGAAGTGAAAGATTTTGGGATTAAGGTATCGCTATTGCAGCCAGGCCCTTATGCCACCGACTTTAATGGTTCGGATTCTCTTGCCACAAGTGAGTCGATCCCGGTTTATGATGGCATGAAAAAAGTCTTTTGGGAGAATGCTGATGCGGGAGACTCAGGCAACCCAGCAGCAACGGTCGATGCACTCTTCGCTTTGGTGGATGCCGAGAATCCGCCATTGAGGTTGATATTAGGTAAAATTGCTTTGCCATGGGTGAAACACACCTATGAGCAGCGCCTGAAAACATGGGAATCATGGCAGGATATTTCTGAGGCAGCACATGGTTAATGGAAGCTAAAAATGAACGGAATCCGGATTTGCCGGGTTCCGTTTTTATCATTGAAAAACCATGAAACATTTCAAAAAAATAAGCGACTTGCATGAAGCACTGGGTGTTAAGCCCCCCGAACATCCGCTTTTTAGTGTCATGTATGGTGAGCGGGACACCTGTGATGGTAATCACGAGGTTGAATTTATTTCACCATTTTACATCATCGGTTTTAAAAAATTGAGATCAGGCAGCATGCTGTATGGAAAAACACAATATGACCATGACCGTGGAGCAATGTCCTTTGTAAAGCCGCAGCAGAAAGTGACATTTAAAAATGTAGAGTTACAGGAAAAGGGATTTCTAATTATAATCCACGAGGACTTTTTGCCTGGAACTGCCATTTACAACGACATTAAGAAATACAGTTATTTCGATTATGAAGTTAATGAGGCATTACACCTCTCACCGGCCGAGGAAGCCATTATATGGAATTTGTATTTCAGTATAGAAAAAGAGCATTACAACAATCCTGATGAACTCAGTAAGGCCATTATTGTAAGTCATCTGGATTCCATGCTTAAGTATGCACAACGTTTTTATAAAAGACAGTTTATTAATCGGACGCAGTTAACCGGTTCGACAGTGACTAAATTCAATGCATTGCTTGCGGCTCACTTTGATGAAACTAAACCAAAAAGCGCCAGGCTTCCCTCAGTGTCAAACCTTGCCGATAAACTCAATATATCTCCCCGTTATTTAACCGACTTACTTAAACAAGAAACCGGAAAAACGGCGTTGGAGTTAATTCATCTTTTTTTAATCAACGAAGCGAAAAATCTTTTGACAGAAGGGGAGCTTAATGTATCGGAGATTTCGCAGTTACTTGGCTTTGAAAACACCACATACTTTTCCCGTCTGTTTAAAAAAGAAGTGGGAACCGCTCCAAATAAATTCCGAGACAGTCTTTTGAAGTAACCTGCCTGCCTTTTCCGCAAAGTTTTACAACTTATATAGAGAGAGAATCCGATGGTTTGTTAGACAGTCGCCATCTATCCGTGCCTGTTTGCCAGCTATGGCTGTCCGATCTAGCGCCCCGTAAGTAGCAAAGTAACGTGTTATCTGAGCCGATGAATGCAACGTGTTGGAAGTCTTGTCAAAAGATTTTCATAAAGAACATTGGAGCATTTTATTCTTCATTTTAAGTGAGATAGCGGACCATTTTGGCTACAACAATCACCACATCCGCTACAAGCGCCAGCCGCGCGTTGCGGAAATTTGTCTCTCGAAAAAACAAGTTAGACAAATGACAAAAACGATTTTTATTACCGGTGCCTCGACTGGGATTGGACGGGCTACGGCCATATTGTTTGCGGCCAAAGGCTGGAAGGTGATTGCGACCATGCGCAAGCCTGAAAATGAAACAGAACTCAATGCGCTGGATAATGTAACGGTGCTGCCCCTCGACGTGACCAACCCGGTGCAAATCCGTGAAATCACGCAGCAGGCACTCGCTTTGGGCGATATTGATGTGGTATTTAACAATGCGGGTTATGGATTGTTCGGTGCCTTGGAAGCGATGACCGACGAGCAGCTGGTACAGCAAATGGACACCAATTTTTTCGGTGTCGTGCGGGTGACGCAGGCCTTTATTCCGTATTTCCGTGAGCGAAAAGCGGGACTTTTTATCACTACCGGCTCATCGGCAGGGCTGATGGCTTTCCCGGTAAGCTCAATGTACGATGCCAGCAAATTTGCGCTGGAAGGCTGGGCGGAAAGCTTGTCTTATGAGCTCAATGAATTTGGAATTGGGATTAAAACCATTGAACCAGGATTGGTGGCGACGGAAATCGGAGCGAAGTCGGTGTTTGCCACACACCCGGCTTACGAAGCATTGACGAACAAATTCACGGCGATGCTGGCACCCGACAAAGCTGCGACGACTTCTGAACAAATCGCCGAAGTGGTGTACGGCGCGGCTACCGACGGGACCAACACATTAAGATACGTTTGTGGCGACGATGCCAAAGAACTCTACGCCCAGCGCCTAGCTGCGGGCGACGAGGCTTTTAGGGACGGGATCAAACAAATGTTAGCCGCTGTTTAAACCAAACGGTCTGCCGGTGCAGGCTGGAACGATTTGCGCCGGCAGACAATTATGTCATTATGAAAAGGGAACATCTCAAACCGCGCGTGTACCGCTCAATTGGCGAAATGCAGCGTGCATTCGGCCTGCCGCAACCTTTGCACCCGCTGATCAGCTTGCTCGATTTCAATAAGGTGAAGATCACGGCCGAAATGCTGGCCGATACTTTTGCCATGGATTTTTACAACATCACCTACAACGAATCGGCGGGCTGCCAGATGCGATATGGGCAGACCACCTACGATTTTCAGGTAGGCGGAATGTTTTTCTCCTCGCCGGGTCAGCCGCTGACGGGGATTCAAGTGGCAGAATCGACCCTCGGATTTACCTTGCTGGTCCACCCTGATTTCCTCAGAAACTATCCCTTGGACGCTAAAATGAAGCATTATGGCTTTTTCTCCTACTCGGTGACCGAGTCGCTGCATTTGTCTGACAAAGAAAAGTTGATCATCGAGGGCATTGCAAGCAACATCGGCGATGAGCTCGAAACGGCGATCGACGACCTGAGCCAGGATGTGCTGATTTCGCAGTTGGAGCTGATGCTGAATTACAGTCAGCGGTTTTACAAACGCCAGTTTATTACCCGTAAACCGCTCAATAATGCACTTCTTGAAAAGCTGGATTTGCTGTTGCAAAACTATTTCAATGATGAAACTGCATTGCTGAAAGGATTGCCGAGCGTACAATATCTTTCCGACGAACTCCACGTTTCGCCCCGCTACCTGGGCGATATGCTCCGCGCACTGACCGGCCAGAATACACAGCAGCACATTCACAATAAGCTTATCGAAAAAGCAAAGGAAGTGTTGACATTCAGTGATCTGACAATAGGGGAAATCGCCTACCAGCTCGGTTTTGAGCATCCGCAGTCTTTTAGTAAGTTATTTAAATCCAAGACAAACTTTTCCCCCCAGGAATTCAGAGCAAGCTTTAATTAAGAAAGGCAGGCTATGAAAAACACGCTAATAAAACTCCTACCGTCACCTGGCGGGAATGCCTTTCTGGATGCCAGCTTTCCTGGTGAGAACCCTTCCGATTTTTTAGCACCTTTGCCGGCACTCGCATTTTGCATTGCATTTAAGAGTAGCTGATCAGCTAGTTTTAGTTCAGCGGATTCGGGAGGAAGCCCTAATAAACAATGGATCTGCCTGGGAAAGCAATGGCTTAAAACCTGGATCCCGGCCATTTGCAATCGCTTGGCATATTTGACAGATCATCATAGCCTTCATATTAGTGGCTAACTCGGCAGCAGTATTCTATCTACGAATGACAAAGAAGATATTGAAGATGGAAAAATTAAATACAAAGTTGCCTTGAACCAATTGATAAATTGACGCCAGCCACTAATCGGTTACGCAAAGCCTATGCAATGTTGCAGAAGTATTAAAATCAACGGAGTGCTGGAAAAAGTTGAGATAAAAGACTAGGCGTTCGCCATCAAAAGTTTTATCTTTCTTGGTAACCTGCTTAGGCGTATGAAGCTGCTGTGCTATGTTTTTATGCTCATGTTTGTATTCAATGGGAGCAGTTGGGCCGATTCCATTCCGGAATCTGTCCTCCGTGTCAACCAGCTTCCGCCTTCCGGTTTGTTGCTGGACAAAGGTTGGAGATTCCAGGCCGGAGACGAGCCGGATTGGGCGAGGCCTGAATACAACGATAGGGATTGGCTGCCGATCAATCCCACGTTGGATATTTATAAAGTGCAACCGATTTGGAAGGCTCCCATTTGCTGGTTCCGGTTGCATTTCTCGGTAACTGACTCGCTTTCCCGAAAATCCCTCGCCTTGCTGATCGAACAGACGGGCGCATCAGAAATTTACTTCAATGGACGACTGCTGCTCCGGGTTGGGAAAGTAAGTCCGTTACCCAGCCACGTACAAGCAGAAACGCTGCCAGACCAGCTACTTCCGCTGCCGCTGACCGCTGGCGGGGACCAGGTACTCGCCGTCCGTTTTGCCTTGCAGCGAAATATTCCCTACATCCAAATGTTAGGTCGGGGAAATCCGGTGCTGCGCCTGAAAGTGCAGGAAGTGCGGGCCGCCAGCCAGGCGTTGCAGGTCAATAATAATAAAGGTTTCGATTGGTTCAGGGCAGGTATTTTTTTCATGCTGGCAATTCTGCACCTGGCCTTTTTCTGGTTCTACCCGGCCCAACGGGCCAATCTGTATTTCTTTGTATATGCCTTTTTAGTGGCTTTGTCTACCGTGGCGGGCATTCAGGCGGAGCAGGCTTACCTGGTGGAATCCAAGATGTACCTGTTGATTTTAAGACTAACGACGGGTATTTTGCCGAATACTTACTTCTTCCTGTTGGCTCTATACAGTTTGTTTGGCTTTCGGAGGGGCATTATCTTCTGGTTCCTATCGGCCGGTATGCTGGTGCTGTTTTTACTAAAACTTTCCTACCAGGATGATTATCTGAAAAATTTCCTGTTTGTCCTGGCCGTGTCTCTGGAATCCATGCGGCTTGCCTATCTGGCCATTGAAAAAAAGCAACGCGGAGCCAAGCTAATACTTTGGGGCGCAACCAGCTTTTTGGTTTTCTTCTGCCTGTTCCGGTTAGTCGTTTACGGGTACTTACCGGCACCGGTCATCTACCAGGACTGGCTCTTTAACATCAGCTTTATAAGTTTACCCGTTGCCGTTTCACTTGTGCTTGCCAAAGACTTTGCATTTATTAATCGAACCTTAGGCGCAAAGGAACGCGAAGTGGAACAGCTCTCACAGAATGTGCTCATCCAGCAACGGGAAAAGCAGCAGTTAATGGAACTTCACGAACTCCGAACCCGCTTCGTAGCGAACATCTCCCATGAGTTTCGCACACCTCTGGCCTTGATCCGGGGGATTACTGAAAAACTCATGCGCCAGGAAGGTGCGGCTAGCGAAAGGCAAATGCATTATCAATTGATTGATCAAAGTGCCGCGCAGTTATTGGGCATGGTGAACCAGCTGCTGGATCTTTCCCAACTTGAAGCGGGTAAGCTTACGCTCCACACTGAGCCAACAGAACTAAGCATGTTTCTGAGAAGACTTGCCGGCTCCTTTGTTTCTCTTTTTGAAAGCAAGGGAATTGTTTATGAGTATTCAGTTCCACTACAACCTCTGTGGGTAGCCGTGGATGGCGCCAGGTTAGAGCCAATTTTATCTAACCTGCTTTTCAATGCGGCTAAGTTTACGCCCGGCGGCGGCGCGGTAAGGTTTGCCGCCAGATTTGACTTGCTTGATTCTGAGCAAATGTCGTTGCAGCTGGTCGTGGAAGATACGGGTATCGGCATTGCCCTTGCTGACCAGGAACGCATTTTCGACCGTTTTTATCAGGTCGATACTTCGGCAACCCGCTCCTACGAGGGTAGTGGCCTCGGCTTAGCCATCGTCAAAGAGTTGGTTGACCTCTATAATGGATGGATACAAATTCAAAGTGCAATCGGCAAGGGAACTACCTTTACTGTACAGCTGCCACTATTCCTGGTTGCAGCAGAAGCTCCTGCTCCTCAGGCCCCACTTTCTGAAATATCTGCCGAGCCGCAAGTTCCTCCGCTTCCGGCAGCGACTTCTACGATTGCTCCAAGTAAAAAACCGTCAAACATTCAGTTGCTGGTGGTGGAAGACCACGTCGCGCTCCGGCAGTTCATGCGTGAAACACTGGCCGTACATTACACCGTTGATGAAGCTTCAAATGGGTTGGAAGGTTACGAAAAAGCCGTCAAGCAGCTGCCCGACCTCATTATTTCAGATGTAATGATGCCTGGGTTCGATGGGCTCATGTTATGCGAAAAACTCAAAACTGATCAGCGAACCTCTCACATTCCAATCATCTTACTCACCGCAAAAGCAGGAATGGAAAGCAAGCTGCAGGGATTGGTAAATGGCGCGGACGAGTATATGACCAAACCTTTCAGCCTGGAAGAACTTCATCTTCGGGTGAAAAATCTATTGGAAAGCCGCCAAAAACTTCGCGAGAAATACGCGCGGCAGATCACACTCCAGCCGACAGAAATTACAGTTACCTCTACTGACGAACAATTTCTTCAACGAGCCCTTGCCTTGGTAGAGGAGCAAATGTCAAATCCTGCTTTCGACGTGACCGATCTGAGCCGTGGCGTGGGCATGAGCCGCTCTAACCTACACCGTAAGTTAACGGCGCTGACAGGCCATTCAGCCAATGCATTTATCCGCTCCGTCCGCTTGAAAAGGGCAGCTTACCTGCTGGAACGAGGCTATGGCAATGTAGGTGAAGTAGCTGCGCAAGTAGGTTTCAGCAGTCTGAATTACTTTGCCAGGTGCTTTCGCGAAGTCTACGGCAAGAACCCGTCTGAATACAGCCGACCTGAAACTCCCATCGACATTAACCCTTTATCCTAGCAAAATGCCGCGCCAATTGCTTCTGCCACTCATTTGAATCAGAACAATTGTGCCAAAAAACAGAACAGTTGTTGCATGCGCGAAATGTCGCTGCTTGTTGTAGATCCGTGCTCAATGAATGGCGATCACCGGCTTACGTTTGGTCTTTGGTATCTAATAATGTGATTCCACCCAAACCATTAACCATTATTCAGCATGAAGAAGTACTTGTTGATTGTTTGCCTGTTCTGGATTGATTTTTTCATTCTTCAATACACCGATAGACCAGCTCCATCATCCCACGGGCACGCCTTTCCTGAGCCATCCTATCAACTGGCTTTTGCTCATTTTGGGCCACTTAATACAGACATCTTCATCGCCAATGCAGACGGAAGTAATGCCAGGCCCCTGCTTCCCCACGCGGCACTCGACTACAATGCTTCGTTTTCCAACGACGGACAATGGGTCATATTTACATCCGAGCGAAATGGGTCAGCCGATATTTTCAGGGTTCATCCTGATGGGACGGGCTTGGAACCATTGATTAGCCATCCTTCTTTCGATGACCAGGCCAGTATCTCTCCCGATGGGAAGCGCATTGCCTTTCTTTCCAGCCGGGCGGGCAATACGGATATCTTCACCTTAGATCTGGTCAGCAAAAAGGTAACCAATTTAACGCATTCCCCCGGCGGTGATTTTCGCCCGGCCTGGTCAGCGGATGGGCAATGGATTGCCTTTTCTTCTGACCGGGATTCAAAAAAACCCATTCCGGACAAAGATTTCCGAACGCTGC
Source organism: Dyadobacter sp. CY326 (assembly GCF_021390515.1). Lineage (GTDB taxonomy): Bacteria > Bacteroidota > Bacteroidia > Cytophagales > Spirosomataceae > Dyadobacter. The sequence continues at coordinate 813,793 of NZ_JAJUXI010000003.1, read as the reverse complement.
ATTCCACGGAAATTTACACCATGCGCTGGGATGGGAGCGATTTAGTGAGACGAACGAGCCAGGATGCATTTGTGGGAAGTCCTTGCTGGTCGAAGGATGGCAAGCAATTACTGGTGTACCAAACCACCCTGGAAGGTGTCAGAAAACTAACGACCGTACAGCCAAAGCTGAGAATAGGAGCCAGTTCCGAAATTGCCATAATCAATCTTTCAGATCAGTCCATTGTACCGGTTCCGGCAGACAGCGGCGCTTATTTGTCACCTCAATGGTTAGCCGACGGAAGCATTGCCTACGTCAGGGCAACAGCCCCCGGCAGCATTGTTTTCGGGAATGGCCACCTGAGTTTAGAAGGTGAATTTAATCATCCGCGCTGGTCGGCGGATGGCAAAAAGATGCTTTTTCACCGGGAACAACAACACGCCTGGCCGCCTATGTATCCGTTGCACAGTAACGCTCCCCAGTTTGCGTTGCTTCGCTCGGGTGTGTTTCCGTCTTTTTCTCCAACTGCGGGAAACCTGCTGATTTGTAATGATAAAACTGCGGGCGCCTTACATAATCAAATTCTCCAAATCAACACCGATGGAACCGGTAAGAAAATACTGTTTGGCGATTCGGTAAAGAGTGCCCTGGCGCCTGTATGGTCGCCGCAGGGAGATCGGATCGCATTTGGATTCGGCAACTTTTTCCAAATGCTGAAAGGCCGGGCGACAGCCGACATTGCAATCATTGATCAGGACGGGACCAACCTGAAAGTATTGACCGATGGAAGTGGAAACTATGGCTTCCCATCGTGGTCGCCGGATGGAAAAAAGATCGTGTACCGGGCCTCGACCGAAAATTCGAAAGGACTCTTTATCCTCGACGTCGCGACGGGCAAGTCGACGATCCTTACACAGGATAGTCACGACAATTTCCCCGCGTGGTCACCAGCAGGCGATGTAATTGCTTTTACCCGGAAAGCCGGAAATAATTATGATATCTATACAATCAAAACCGACGGCAATCAGCTTCAACGTTTAACGACGGATCCCGGTAATGACGCGCAGTGTTCCTGGTCGCCCGACGGAAAATGGATCGCATACAGCACGGCCAGCAGCGGCTTTAAAGATGAATGCCCGCTCTACCCATTCAACCCGCAATCGTACGGAGAGATAGGTGTCATGCGGGCGGATGGCTCTCAAAAGATGATGTTGACCGATAATCAATTTGAGGAAGGAACCATTGGCTGGATGCCCCTGGGAAAGCTTCTTCAAAAGACCCATGCTTCCCGCAAGTAGCTTAGTAACTGATTTCAGTTACATACAGATTTTGTCATACTAATTTTTCCGGCCAGTTTGAGATTCATTTTTAACAAAAGAATCATAGGCCTGTTGTGCAAGCTCCGCTAAATGTCCACGCAATGACATGGGCTCAACAATTGAAATGGCTCCGGCAAATGGTAATAGCCAGGTTGCAAGATATGGGAGTGAGCCTACAAAAAACAAAATCTCCATGCTTTCGTCAGGCAAAATCTGTTCATACGCCCAGCCATATTGGTGTTTTGTATCATGAAGATGCTGTACCTGGGCATTTGATATCATTGACGGGTTAAACCGGATCACAACTTTTTCTTTATTATTTTTTCCAGCTTCGCTGATCCAATATTGCTGGAGTGTTTCCGTGCGCACAGAGAACAGCTCACCCGAAACATCAAGAGTACTGATACGGTCCAGACGAAAATTTCGAAATGCCTGCCGCAGGCGGCAATAGGCGACCACGTGCCAATGTTGACTGAGATACAGGCCTATCGGCTCAATCTCTCGAACAGTAGGCTCACCCGTCTCTGCGGCAAGATAGCCAATGCGAACAACCCGGTTCGCCGTAACGGCGGTTATTAATTGTTGATACGTATCGGGTCGATCGGATGCACTGGCAGGTTCCATCACATGTATATATGGCCCAACTGTTTCCAGGTGGTCGCGGTCTGAATGCCTGAGCGCTGCCCGCAGCTTGTCCATTGCAGCGCCGCTAAGCTGAGCAGTGGCGACATCGGTTAGTCTGCAGGCAAGCTTTTCAGCAGTAAGGAGCGCTATTGCTTCCTGGCGTGTGAACATAACGGGAGGAAGACGGTATCCCTCCAGCATCGAATATCCCTTTCCTTCTTGCGTCACAATGGGAATGCCCGCGCTTTCAAGGGTTCTTATATCGCGGTAAATTGTGCGGGTACTTACCAAAAAGCGATTTGCCAATTCTGTTGCAGTAACGGTCCGTTTCGTTTGAAGCAGTGTAAGCAATGCGATCAGTCGTGACAGGCGGGTAGTTTCTGAATCATTCATGGCCCAGGTTTTCTTTGTCGATTTCGGATCCTTAATTACAATTTTTAATTCGCATTCAACAATTTTCGGATCCGTTGTTAAAAATATTACCAGAAGCCAGGAGCCGGATTTCAGGCTCCTGGCTTTCATTATACCAAGATAATTACTTAACTACTGTCGCCTCGAGTTCAATGGTAAGCCCACCAAACAAACCTTTCACTTCCAGCATGGTAGTGGCTTGTTTGATGCCATGCTTCGCTATCCAGGCTTGGTAAGTTTGTATGCAGTCAGTGAAAAATTCTTGTGTCGAGGTCGTATAGACATTTAGTTTGACAATGCCACTCGTCTCATACCCGGCCTCAGCGATAAGCTGCTCCAGATTCCGGATCGTTAACGCTAACTGTGAATTCATGTCAGCGGCTAGAGGCTGGCCATTTGCATCAATGGCAACCTGGCCAGAGCAATAAAGTGTTCCATTTGGCGCCTTAATTTCGACTGCCTGTACTGAATTTGTGTACTTACCCCATTCCCATGGGTCTGTTGTGTTTTTTTCCATCTTTGCTTGTGGTTAAACTAATTTTGCTTTTGTTTCTACAAAGCTCGGATGGCGAAGTGACAGCCTTATGTCATACCGTTTTATTTAGTGCAAAGTATTTTTGGCCCGCATTAAAATTCACAAAGCCGCATGTTACCATTTGTTAACCTTGCCGGGCGCTTGTTGCTTTGCTTTAATTTGGCGCTGCAATCTCTGTCAGGCTATTGCGGGGTCCGGTCTTCCGGATGCGGAGCCTTTCCGCAGCAAAACATCTTGCTGTCACCTATTTACAAAGTCTGACTGCAAAGCAATGGCAGGTCTGCCTGCCTCAGATTGGTTTTCGACAACCACCCAGAAGTATCCGCTGAAAGAATGCGCTCACTTCTTTGTTGCAGATTGTGTGGCGGCCTGCAATAGGCCGCCAATTTTTTATCAGATCTAATCGTGCATCTGCATGAATTCCTTGATGGCGCTGCGTAGCTGCTTCTCTGTCAATCCGCTATACTTGATTTGCATCAGCTTGGATTTATCAGCATCCAGTTTTTTGAGCTTCCAGTACTTTGGATGGGCAATGCCGATTGGCGGGTGGAATTGTATCTCTGAGGATGCAGAGACTCGGCTCGGGCAATATTGACGACCAGGCTGGCCTTAATGAAGAATTTTTTGGCTCCCTGGGCGGTGCCAAAGCCTACGTAAAAGGTCATTTCAAATCCGGCGCTGAATATTTCTCATCAAACCAGTCAGCAGATCCTGATAACATTCTGCATACAATAATTGACAAAATCACTTATATGATTCTCAGACAGCATTATGTTATTGTTAACCGGTGTTTTCACTGGATGCTTCTTTGTAAATTTACCATACCATCACACACTTATGGATAATGGTCCACGAAAAGATCTTTACAGTGCCGGCGGGCGGACAGGTTAAAATTATTGTCAGGGGATACTTCTCTTACAAGCAGGCCCTGATCGGGCCATTTATTGAAATTTGGGTAAAGCAGTATATGCAGGCCAATTTTTCTAATCCAGGCGAGCTAAACTTGCCCAGGTACGGCAGTTTGGAAAAAGATTCGCATGTAAATATTAGGGAACTGGCAGTCAGGGCGAGCGGCATTACCAATGAGCAGTTTGACCAGGTCATTAGTGAATTCGATCAGATCACCAGGTCTTCTGTTTTGTTTTGACAATATTAAAATAATTAATCCAATACAAGCCATGGACGATCAGCAACAAGGCCCAAATCAATCCTGCGAGCAGGAAGGTCCCGGACATTTTTCAAATTTAGATTTATCACGACACATGGGTGGATCACTTGCAGCAGTTTACAGCCAGCTTCTGCATATCGAAAAACGAAGCTTTTTTCAAATACAGCCAAAAAGTACAAATACATCGGGGGATGTACGAGAGCCTTGGTATTTGCCTAGAATTCCAATTACTGACAATAATTTATAGAGTGCAGCTAGCAGCTATGATTACAGGCGCTTGGCTGGCTCCGGATGCAACGAAAAGTTCAGTGAATTTCAGAAACGTATATAGCATCAGGTTCAAATATCTTAATCTTGCTTGCATTCAAGATATTGTAATTTTTGCAATCGAAATTAAAAGAACTGATATCGTATGAAAAAACAAACAAGGCAGCTGTCTGGATCAATATACCGACAAGATCGATGAAGACAATATGGCGAATTAGGGTGCAGAACCGCAAACTAAAAGGGAACTACCATTAACTCGTTAATTGTCAGGAGCTGAGTGCTAAGGTTTTATGTTTGCAATGCCATCTGGACGAACCAGAGGTTGCAAAACCATAGCTATGAAAAATATAAATCTAATCAGCAGCCTAAGCACCAGGCTTTTAAAATCGGCGATCCTGATCGCCATGCTAACTTCAACAATTTCATTTGCATCGTCAGCAGCAAAGGCGGAAGGCGCCATTGGTAAAAAACATGCCTCAGGCAAGCATACCAAAAGTTTAGGCCAGCAGATCAGTCAGTTAATCAACGTGGAGAATACAGATTTGGCGCGTCTGGAAAAGGGGATTGTAATCGTCAGTTTCCTGGTCAATGATAAAAGCCAGCTTACCCAAGTCGTTTCGCACAGCCAGATTCCAGCCACTGATCTTTATTTAAAATGGAGCCTGGAAGGCAAGAAAGTAGAAATGCCCTCGGGGCGCCCAGGTCTGGGGCAACAATTTGTTAAACTCAGATTCAGCATAGATAAATAGTTGGTTTGGATTCATAAAAAAACCTGGCAAGTCAGAACTTGCCAGGTTTTTTTATGGCTAGGTGTTTGCCGTTGTTATATTAATCCGTGGCATGACCACTTCGGCAACGAATCGAACGGAGATGTCCTCGCCCTGGTCATTGATGTAGTAAGCCCGAATACGTGATGATTCTGGCAAGCTTTTTATAGAGGCAAGCCGTTCCCAAAATAATAATCATGAAAATATTTAAATTTATTGCTATAACAGTTTCAATATTAGGTTTTTACATTCCAGTATTCTCCCAGGTCCACATTATTGAACGCATCCCAGACGAGTCCTACATTTCCAATTGGAGCCCGGTTTTTCGAAAACTGATTGTTTCTTACGTACAGCTTCCCGGTGACTCTTTGGAATATAAAAAAGTGGACATTTATGTGCAATACAAGCCTGGTCCCAACTTGCCAATTGTTGATGATTTGTCTAAATACAATGATTTAATTCGATTTAGATATCTTGGCGCAGTCCTTATTTTAACGGGTCGAAGGTTCAATAGAATATTGGACGACAGCGTTTTAGGAATCGAGAATTCAAATCTTACCATTCAAGATCAGCTTCTTAATAACGAAATGATATCCACCAGATAGTAAAATCAGGGCATTTGTCGCCCCCTGTATGACCTCAGATCGGAAGGGTTTTAAAAGCAGCTATGGCGACATTTGTTACCCATATTAAAATCATGTGGTGCAACGGCTGACCAATTTTATTGCCTGAGCAACACAATAGAAGTCTGCTTATCTATTTTTCACCAGACAAAAGTGCATAAATGGCATGCTGGGAACGAATGTGATTCTTGTCAGTCAAAACGACATTTCTTAATTGATCATCAATAACAACGGCTTGCTGCGTATCTTCCAGCTGTAAATCGATCATTTCCAGAAGCTGCTTTTTTATCTTTTCATTATAAATTGGAAATATCACTTCAATGCGTCTGTAAATATTGCGGTTCATCCAGTCGGCTGATCCCATATAAATTTCAGGATCTGTGTTATTGGTAAATACGAAAATGCGTCCATGTTCCAGATATCTGTCAACAATGCGCTTTACCGTAATGTTAGCGCTTTGTCCTGGCACGCCCGGAACAAGCCTGCAAATACTTCGGACAATCAGATTGATTTTTACGCCCGCATTGGAAGCTTCATAAAGTCTGTTGATCAAAACTTCTTCTTCCAGATTATTTAATTTGATCGTTACACCGCTGGCCAGGCCGTTTTTTGCATGGACGATTTCCCGGTCCAGCAGCTGTAAAAATTTGGTTTGCAAGTTGAATTGAGCCACCAGCAGATGCTGGAATGTGATTTTGTCTGTAATTTCCGGCCGTTTCTTTTTGCTCAGGAAACGGAAAAGCTTTTTTACTTCTTTCAGCATTGGCTGGTAGGCCGTTAAAAGAATGTGGTCTGTGTAAAATCTTGCGGTTCCTTCATTCAGGTTGCCCGTCGCCAGCAGTCCCAGCAGCGGACTTTCAGGATGGTTTCTTTTGACCAGCGCAAGTTTAGCATGTACTTTGATCGAGTTGACACTATGTACAATTTTCACACCGGCCGCCTTCATTTTTTTGGACCAGCGGATATTATTGGCTTCATCAAACCTTGCTTTCAGCTCCACCAGAACAACGACTTTTTTGCCATTTTTAGCGGCACTGATCAGAGCCAGCGCAATCTTAGAATCGTGAGCCACCCGATACATGGTCGTATAGATTTCTTCCGTGTCCGGATCAATCGCAGCTTCGTTGAAGAACCTTAAAATCCTGTCATAACTTTGATAGGGGGCATGGACCATCTGGTCATGCTCTACCAGGGAATCAAACAAGGTTTTACTTTGATCAATGCCGTCAAGGTTTCGGGCAGCTGGCCAGGCCGGGTAAGATAATGATGGGTCGCGGACTGGCAATGAAGCCAAATCCCGGGAATTATGGTATTTTCCTCCCTGAACGATGGCTGCCTGACTGAGATCAAAGGCCTCGTTCAAGGTTTGCAGATGGCGCTCCGGCAGGCCGGGTTCATACAAAAATCGGGTAGCAAAACCATATTTGCGTTTACGCAGCTGTCTTTGAAGAACTTCCGTTATATCATCAGCTTCATCATCGAGGGTATCCAGAACGGCATCCCTGTTTATCTTAATATTATAGGAATCAATGTGTTTTGCTTTTGGAAAAACATGTATCAGGTTTTGTTTGATAACTTCATCTAAAAACATAATCTGATCTTCCCCGTTTTTTTGAATGCTGACAAAACGGTCCAGATGGTTGGTAGGAATGTTGACCACCGCTATCTGCTCCGTATCCATTTCATTGTCAAGAATGACAACAATATACAACAGGTCATTTTCCGGAAAAAACGCCTGATTTTCGCTCAGCAACACTGGCTGTAAAAGTCCTGCAACGTGGCAATAAAAATACTCGGTGATGTCCAGGGAAAGATCCTGTGGAATCCCGTCCTGATAATAGAAGTTAATTCCATTTTTATTTAATGCCGGAAGGATGGATTGGGAAAGTATATTTCTGAACCGGCTTTGCTGTCCGTCAATGATCTGATTTGCCTGATCATACTCGTCATTATCTTTTTGCTGCTGGTGTCGTAGCATAACGGGCATTCGCACACGGTAAAATTCGTCCAGGTTGGAAGAATAGATCGAAAGGAATTTGATCCGCTCTAAAAGCGGCACGGTTTCCTTATCAGCTTCCATCAGGACCCTTTCATTAAAGGAAAGCCAGCTGATATCACGGTTAAAATAAGCGTATTTATTCATACATAAATCAGATCAGCGACTGGGGATCAATAGCGGTTTGTAAGTTCTTTCCGATCGCTGCTACATAAGATAAAAACGTGCCACCGGATTGTACGTCTTGCACGTCACGTTCCTAACGGGAATCGGATTGCGGACTCGAGGGAAGTATGGTCGAATGATGCAGAGAGAAACTGCACCGTGGTTTGCTGCGGTGTCTTTTACCATTCAATAAGTTGGGATGAATATACTTTAATAATGCGGTCTTTATAGGTAAATCGCTCCCATATGACCTCCCTGACCAAACCTCGCATCGAATCCATTGACCTCTTAAAAGGGTTTGTGATGGTATTGATGGCGCTTGACCATACGCGCGACTACTTTTATCAATCAGCCGCATTTTTTGATGTCAGCAATCCGGCGCATGCAACGTTGCCGGTGTATCTGACACGCATTATAACGCACGTCTGCGCGCCGACTTTCAGCTTTCTCGCCGGCGTTTCGGCATACATGTCGGGCAGGCGCCGCACGAAAGCTGATTTGTCTGTTTTCTTGATCAAGCGCGGTCTGGGGCTGATTTTTATGGAGCTTACGATCATCGCTTTCGCCTGGTATCTCAATGTGGAATTCACCAACGTGGACTTGGCGGTGATCTGGGTTTTGGGTGTAAGTATGATCGCCCTGGCTGCATTAATACATTTACCTCTCACTGCGATTCCCATTATCTCAATTTTGATCATTGCTGGGCATAATTTGCTGGACAACATTCATTTGAACACTGTCTGGTGGGGGATACTGCATGAGGTTTATTCAACTAAAATCCTGAGCGGAAATGTGACGCTCACCATTGTTTACCCCATCATTCCCTGGATTGCCGTGATGTCTTTGGGCTATTATTTCGGACAGTTTTATCAGTCTCCTTTTGGGACTGAGCATCGGCAAAAGCTCTTCAACCTGATCGGGCTTGGGAGCATTGTCTTATTTGTACTGATCCGATGGGCAAACGTATATGGCGACCCGGTGCCCTGGATACATTTGCAGACGACGGACAGGACATTCATGTCGTTGTTCAACGTCAACAAATATCCGCCGTCGCTCTGCTATTTACTGTTCACATTGACATTTACCTTCCTGTTTCTGGCCAATTCTGAAAAGTGGAGGGGTAAGCTCGTCGATTTTTTCTGCGTTTTCGGCCGGGTTCCTTTCTTTTATTATATACTGCATCTTTACACCATCCGAATCTTAGGCATGGTGCTCGCCCAGTTGACAGGCTATGGCTGGCAATCCGCAATTCAGCACGATTTTGAGATCGATTTAAAGGGCTTCGGTTTTAGTCTGCCGATTGTGTATCTAATCTGGATCGCGATTATTCTCGCACTTTATCCGGCTTGCAAGAAATTTGACCAATATAAGCAAAGCCACCGCGAGCAATGGTGGCTGAGTTATTTGTAATATCATTCAGTGGAAGATACCATCTGTCTTGCGTAACCGCCATTGGCACTTGAAACAATCGGTGGGTCATGCGAACCAGCACAATGCAAGCGAAAAATTCAGTTTGATATTCGATTTCAGACAGTCAATCAGTAAATTGTGCGGTGGTCAGAGTAGGGGCTCATTGTTAACCAATCACTCTTTTGTCTTTTGCTACAAACCTCGCAAAGGCCAGCAGTGCACCCGCCACCATGATATTTCTAAAAATATTGACCATTTCTAGCTCTTTTTCCCTGTCCAAATTTGCGGACATTAAACCGGCATCCAGTTCGTGACCCATCGCGCGGGGCATGTGGACCAGCACTGCCATCAGGATTACATACACAGCCATCAATGTATAACTTAGCTTGTCGTACTTGCAGACTACCGCGCTGATAATAAAGGCAATGATGCATAGCAACGTAAAATAATTCCAGAAAAGCGGGAATGGAATATAGTCGGGAACGAATGAAGCCCCCACTTGTGGTTTGCCTAAATGCAAGCCGACATACAGCAGAAACGACAATGGGAAAATGTATCTCCCCAGGTTTAGAATTTTATCCATCTGTCAGCGGATTAATTTGTTGGAAATGGAATCAGGGGGCGGATTTCTACCGAGCTGCTTGGGTAATGCAGGATCGGACAAGTTTTGGACCACTCCTGCACCTGGTGTAAATTATCCGCTTTACAGATTAAAAAACCGGAAACCAACACGCTGTTTGTTTCTTTATAAGGGTTGTCAGTGTCACCGGCGCAACTTACGATTGTTCCGTTGTATTCCATGGGGGCGGTGTGCACCAACTTGCCCTGCATGGCGATACTGCCAATCCAGGCTTGCCATTTGGGCATGTCTTCGGCCATTTCCTGTGAAGTCGACAGATAGGCGTTTTCAGCACTTGCATTTCTGAATAATAAGAGATATTCTTTCATTGCTTGAAGATTTGATTGTTGTTAATGAATCAAATTTCTGCAAACAAAATCTTATCGATGATGACAAAAGTCGATGTTTTATAACTTGGCTTTCAGTCTGCTGAAAACATCTTTGTTGATGCCTAGATAAGAGGCAATTAATTTGCTTGAAAGCCGGCTCATCAATGTGGGCCGGTTTTGCATTAGCCATTTGATCCTTTCCAGTGCCGTAAGGGAGACGAATGTATTGATCCGGTAAACGGAGTTGGCATAAGATGCTTCCAGGATTTGTTTGTAGACTTTGTCAAATTGCGGGACTGTTTCTATTAACTGCTGAAAATCATTTCGGGCAATTGCAAAAAGCTCGCAAGGCTCGACAGCCTGGATATTTTCCGTAGCCGGTTTTCCGCTTCCAAAGCTCACCAATTCAGAACACCAATTGTCTTCTATGACGATGTCCCTTGTGGTTTCATTGAAATTCCGATCGTAGACATAAACTTGTAAACATCCCTTTGCAACGAAGTAAACGTATTTGCATATCTCACCTTCCTGTAAAAGTTGCTGGCCCCGCTTGGCCTCAATGCGTTTAAAAAAGCTCAGGACTTTGTCTAAGTGCTCAATGTCATCTCCCAGGCGGGATATAATGTGCTTGCTTAGCGGGTCAACCATTTATTAACAATTATCAGATAGTTCTGGGATCATCAGGGACTAATTTACACTATTCGGAATGAAAAGCCAGCCCTAAGCATCAGTCGGCGTAACTTTATCAATTAGTCATGAGCTTTTACCCGAAATCATCAATAGCCATGAAAAATTGAGATTCTTTTTTTTGCTTTTACTCTTTTGTTCCTGATGAAAAAGATCTGCAATCGTCACAAAATCCTTTCGCAGAGCTGCCGGAGTAAAGCCCTGAATACGGTTTGCCAAATACGTTCACATCCAATAAGTGACCGTTAGATAATTTGTGGGCTCTTTTTGCCAGTGACACATTTAACTTTCCTTGGGAGGCTCCGTAAAGCGCGGCGACTTGTCAAAACTCAATATTCTTTCATTTTAACAATCCTTTTAATGGCCAAAATTTTATTGCCCGTTTGTCTTTTAATGATGGTATTTTCAATCATCACTTTTTCCTGCGTAGATCATTCTATTCCGAGTAACGATCCTGTCATTGAAACAGGTTATGCAGGCGGAGTTGGACTTAATGATGGAATTGATATGAACTTTCGGCTCAGCTTCAAAGATCTGGGAAGCAAAGGAATTGTAGAATATGGAATTTCATACATTCCATATACCACAGATGTACCGAATGATGAGATTTACATCGATAACCCTGGAGTTCTTCTCGAAAAATTTACCGCACCATATCCCGCGATCCTTGGTGAAGTAAAACAATCACATGCTAAATTTCCATACTATGGCGCGATCTACTACCGGGCTTACGTCATAACCGCCGACAAATACGTCTTTTATGGTGAAAAGAAATTTACAATTTTACCAAAATAATTGAAGGCAAAAGGGCTATTAACCACTGAGCTGCTGGCTCTGGCTAATAGCCCTTTTCATTTGCATTTGTGAGAATCCTTAGCGACTTTTTTCCCAGTCTTTAAAAATGAATCGCAGCGCATCGAAATAAGCCACAACGGGTTCGGTCATGTGGGTTTCGGTGGGGTAATGTTTGTAGAGATAATCAAATCCTTTCAGCTTCTTTTTAGCAATTGTTGCATCAAGCTGCAATAAATTCTTATGAAAAAAAGAATTATTCCCCCCTTCGTTTCCGTCACTGTAAAAAAATATTTTGTCTAATGCTGCACCGTTTTTTAGTGTTTCATCGGTCATTCTCAACAGATACTCCTTGTCCCACCAAAGGGATGGGCTTATGGAAACATACGCATCAAACAGATCGGGATGGGTCAACAGACAATTAAGCACTGAAAGGCCCCCAAAGGAGTGCCCGGCAAATATTTTGTAGGGCCCTGTTTTATAATTTTTGTCGACCATTGGCATCAATTCGGTCTGGATGAATTGCAAAAATTTTTCGTTCCCGCCACTGCCTGCATACGAACTGCCGTCTGGCTTGCCCTCGTAGTTGAGCAAGCTGTTGGTTGGGGTAAGGTCTCTGGTTCGTTTTGTATTCGGGATGCCAACGACGATTGTCTCCGGCATCGCTAAAACGTCGGGCCGACTCAGATAATCGACATACTGAGCAAGCAATGCAAAATGATTATCCCCATCCAATACGTATATCACTGGAAATCGTTTGTTTCCATCCGCGGAGTCTACTTTCGGGCGATGCACATACATCTTGCGCTCTTCGTTTAAAAGTTTGGAGTGAATCGACACCACCTCACTTGATGGAAATGTATAGGCCTGCATATTCTGAGATTGTGCCTGAAAAGCGACAACTAAAAACAGACTTGTCAGCCATCGAAAAGAACAGGTAAGCAATTTCATTGAGTATGATTAAATTGATGGGGGCGTCGATTTTTTTTTCTCTACCTCACAATTGCAATTACTTTTGAAAATAAAAGCAAATAAAGTGGGGAATCTTCAATCTTACAATTTTAAGCCATACAGTCTGTGGTAAGCAGAATTCACAGTGAATTTTGCAGCATTCACAATCCTACTTAAAAGTATTCTTTAAATAGGTTCATTTGTTGTTAAAAATTAGCAACATGAAAAAAGGGATCTCGTTATTTGTCGCGGCCATATTTGGCGTGACTTCTGTAAATGCGCAAATCAAATGGGATGAATATTCCCACAGTTTTCTAAAAAACAGCAATAAACCATCGACACCCGGGTTGATTGTTGCTGTGAGGAAAGATAATAATTCATTCTGGGAAATACATGGGCGAAGCAAGCATTTTGAGACATTGCAGAAGGATCAGGGTTTTCTCCGATTACGACCGAAGGAAATGATTGCCCGGACTGTGTTTGATACCGCAAGTGCATTACCGAATATGCCTTCCAGGTTAAACCTGCGTGGTATGAGACCATGTTTTTCCAGATCTTAGCCGGCGTCTTATCATTAGTTTTTGTGAGTTTGGTAGTATTATTTGCCTGGCAGCGAAGCAAAATTAACCAGGGGAACATGGATAAATCCCGGTTACAGCTTGAATTAAAGACCATTTATGCCCAGTTGAACCCATATTTCGTATTCAATGCGCTCAGCTCTATCCAGGCGCTCATCAATAAACAGGATATTCAAGGGGCGAATGCCTATTTATCTGACTTTGCCCGATTGACCCGGGATTCACTCGTTCATAGCCAAAAGAGTGAAATTTCTCTTCACGAGCGGCTGCTGATACCGATCCGCTAGCAACCTGCTCTATAACCACAAACCCGATCTGGTGTTTCTGGATATACATATGCCAGTACAAAGTGGGTTTGATTGGTTGCGTAGTCTCTCACATATTGATTTTGAGGTTATTTTCGTGACCGCTTACGATCAGTATGCGATCCAGGCAATGCGGCTCTCGGCGATTGACTACTTGCTGAAACCTGTTTCGATTGAAGAATTACAAGATGCTGTTCTGCGAGCTTACAAGCAATTTTCCTTAAAAGAGGAAAATCAATTGCTTAGCAACCTGATGCATTTTTTGAAGGATCATGATAAACCCGCCGAGCAACGCATTGCATTACCAACGACCAAAGAGACGCGCTTCGCAAAAACAAGTGAAATTATCCGGTGCGAATCGGCTAACAACTATACCACATTTTACCTTTTAGGCGGGGGGGAAATACTTATTTGCAAGCCAATACCTACCGGGTGTACCAATATAAATGTGCTGAGCCCGGAACTATACCGGGCTCAGCGCGCTAATCAAATTTAAGCATGTCTTTTTTTCGCTTTGCAGCTGTTATTGGTATTTTGGTTACCTAATAATGAGCACTTTCTGGCGATCTGTTTTTCCGCCTTTGTAATAAATTGACAGCACATAGATCCCGACGGGTAGATTGCCAACTGATACAGTTTTGGAAACAACACCTTGTGACTTGTGAACGAGTATGCCTTTGACAGTATGCAGTTCGACTGAACTGATCTGGTCATTCGTTTTTATAGTTAACAGATCCGCGACTGGGTTTGGGTAAATTTCCAGATTGTGGCCATCCAAGCCACCCACAAACACGATCCGGCTGTAAGCGAATGTCTGGTCTTTGTCGATCATCTTCAACCGGTAAAAATTATCTGCTGTATTCGGTTTTTCGTCGGTGAATGTGTAATGCAATATGGCTGCGCTCTCACCGCTGGATTTGTTTGCGCCAATTGCTTCCCAGTATTTTCCGTCAGCACTGCGCTCAATGTCAAATCTTTCGCTATTTGTTTCTTCACTTGTCCTCCATTTCAACACCACCGCAGTTTCCTGGCGCGCGGCGGAAAAATCGATTAGTGTAACAGGAAGTGAGCAGTCACGGAAAACCGATAATGTGCTGGAACAGCCATCTTTTGTAACGGTTAAAACGGCTGTCTGGTTACTAGGGATATCCGCCACGGAATTGCCGGAAACCGTTCCTTTATCCGTTGTCACTATGGCTCCTGAGGTGGCAGTGAAAGTCACGGAATAAGTGTTCAGGTCTGCTGAGCAGATGTATTGATCTCCGCTCAGAGCTATCGTCGGAACATCATTCACGACGATCACAGCGGTTTGTCCGGAAACAGATGCGCTTGCATCTCCGGCTCCACTGACATTGACAAGCTCATAGGAAAAACTGCCCGCAGCCGTGGTAGGCACAGAAATACTGGCGGCCATGTTAGCCCCGGTTGTGCTGAGTTGCACGTCAGGGCCGCCATTTAGTTTGTACGTAAAAGTAAACGGAGCGACGCCATTAACCGCAGTAAAGGTAACCTGCGGCGATGTGGCACCCACACATGCTGGGCTGCCTTCGGATATCGAAGCTGAAAGACCATTGGCAACTGTAACAACTGCTGTCTGTGCGGACGCTGGCGTCAATGTGCAGCCCTGCGCATCGGTTACACTGATAAGCTCATAGGTAAAGACTCCCACATTTGCGGCTGACTGCGAGATATTAACCGTCGTTGCCGCTCCGGAAGTGCTAATGGTGGCCGGCGTTCCGTCGTTAATTTTGTAAGTAAATGTGTAAGGCAAGGTCCCCCCGGTTGCACCGAAAGTTACTATGGGAGCAGCTGCACCCTGATTAACGGTCGCGGTGCCTGAAATTGTCGACGCAGTAATTTCATTGACAGTTAATGTCGCTGCTGAGGACGTTACGCTATTGCAGGGATTGGAAACTATGCATTGATATTCCGATTGGTTATCTGTTGCCGCAACATTTGTCAGCTCCAATGTTGCTGTGGCCGCGCTTGCATTTACACTGGCATCAATGTTTGCAAATGCGCCACCAGAAAGTTTTTTCTGCCACTGATAAGTTGTGATAGTGCCAGTTGCGGTTACACTGAATGATGCATTTTCGCCCGCGCATATCATTTGTTCCTGCGGGTCTTGCGAGATTACCGGCACAGGAGTGGGCGTTACCGTCACTGTAAATGAGCAGGTTGCATCTGTGCCAATTCCATTGGAGGCGTTCACTTCAACCGTCGTGAGCCCGGCCGGGAAGTTGTAGGGAAATGTGATCGGGCTTCCGGAGACGCTGTAAACAACCGTTGGCGCGGGGCAGCCCTGAACAGTTGCAGGCAGAGACAAAGATGCCGTACAGGTTCCAGCGTCCGGGCTAACAACCTGATTGGCGGGACAAGCGCTGATTACGGGAGCGGAAACAACGGCCGTCATCGTTGGATCACTTGCTGCTACTGTTGCCGGATCATCCGTTAGGACAGCAGCGAAATCATTGCCAGTTACCGATCCTTGATTCGTAACCTCGCAGGTTGTTACAGGGATATCATTGTTAATTGTAACCTTGAATTTGATCACAACATTTGTATTGGCAGGCAGTGCAAATCCGCTGCCGGTTCCGTTCACTGTAATGGTTTCACCCGCCAATGCAGCTGCTGTTCTGCCATTTGGCTTGTCAATCGCTGACACAGTTTGTTGCACATGTTCTATTTCTTGCTTTGTGGTCACAGGCTGCGCGCGTTCGGCTTCTGGCTGAATAACGTTTGAAGTGTTCTGCGCATCCGACGACTGCTGATTTAATGTCATTTCCTCTTCCGCGGCGACCCGTAAAGTGGATACATTCGGAACGGCGCAGGTTTGACCGGTGTTATAAGTTGTCGTTCCTGAGCCAGTTGGAAATACAAACGCATTGGATGGGACATTTCCGTTTGCACTCCATACAGCCGCAAGTGTATTGCCCGGACCCTGCACAATAATCTCATTTCCAGGTGCACCCGGACGTAAGCGCAATGCAATTCCGGTATTTGCTGCCACAGTGTTGTTGGCAATGTAAGCGCAAACTTTGCCCTGATTGTCTGTAAGAGATGAAATCAGATTGACATCAATATCATAAAAGGCATTGGGCCCGGTGGTGATATTATTCCCGCTGATGGTCACATCACTTTTGGTGCTGCTGCTCGTAGAATAGCCTGAATAGGCAATGCCGAAATCATTGACGATGCCTGAAACCGTGTTGTTGCTAATTTTTACAATTCCTTTCGCACCAACACCTTCCGTGTTAAGGTTTACCCCGGATCCACCACCTCCATCACTCACCACTGTATTGCCATCGACAGTTCCCTGCTGGGTGGAGCTGTTGCTAACTTTCAGGTTAATGCCGGGGCCATTTTTACTTCGAATGTTGTTATTAAGAATGTTGTAATTCAATGATGAGGTGCCTGTTGACTGAAAATCAATTCCGATTGATGTTAGTCTTGTCACCGCGTCCAACGCCAGGTTGTTTACAACAGCGCCCTGAATGTCACCCACGAGCTGCGCGTTGTCATTGGATATCATTTTGATTCCCTGTGTCTGGCAGCGTAAAAACTGGCTTCCACCAGTAATTTTGAGTTTCATTTGCGAGCTTCCGTAACCTTCAATCAGGATTCCGCCATTGTTGGGCGAGTCCGTAAAATCAGCGTTGTTAACCGTCAGCAGATTCAGGTTTGTATTTGTATTTCCAAAATAGGCAACCCTTCCAGAAGGAGCATTTGCAATGGTGCTGTTGGCAAAAGTCGAATTTGCAATCGAGCTGTTTCCGGTTGTGTTGGTGGCATAAATGGCGCCTTCAATTGAAGAGTTTCCAGCTTTCTCAACAGAACTGTTATTGATAATCAAGTCATTGACAGCTCTAAGGTTAATGCCATGCTGGGTTGTGTTTCCGGCAATATTCACTTTTTCAAGTTTAAATGCATTTACATTGTTGGCATAAACCGCCGCATTGCATCCGGAGTTATCTGATGTGCCGCATCCGCCGGAGTCTGATGTGTTGGCGTTAGTGAGGTTCATATTGTTCAAAGTGACACCCGAAGCGTTCGAGAATTCAATGCCGCGTTGTGAAATATTTTGGATTGTCCCGCCAGAACCGGCAGTTGTTCCAGAGCCTGTAATCTGAAATGTTCCGGTTGTTCCCGAGACGGAAATTCCTTTGGCTGCATTGTTACAGGAAACCGCCGCCAATGTCACATTAAGCCCGAGTGAGCTTCCGGCAATGTCGATTGCCGTGACATTGGATGACGAAATTGTTCCCGCGTTAATTCTCAAGGAACCCCCACTGGATGAAATGTCAATTGGGCTTACTGATCCCGAGGTAACGTTTGAGGACACTTCCGAGAATTCCGCTGCAAAAGTGACATTAGCCAGGTTAAGCGCACTGCCTTCACCGGATAATCCTACCTCGCTAACCGTCAGTGTTCCAGCCGCTGAGCCAGCAATTTTGGCGCCACCCGAATTACCCGCATTCAATCCCTGGATTGTATTCGAAGCAGCAGTGTTGATCACATTCGAACCGCCGGAGCTTGTTAATGTTGGCCTGGTTCCGCCCGTCGAGGGAAGCTGGGTGTTTCCGCTTGGCGCGCCATAACCTGCGATCGTTAGAAGCGCTCCGCTTGCACCCTGGCCAATGAGCTTTTGCTGATCAAGTAATGTGATCGGGCCTGTGTAGTTTCCCGTGTATAAGAATATGGCATGACCTGGTTGCGGATGCAGCGCACCGCCGTCATTGATGGCTTGCAGGCCCGCCAGGGAAGTGAAAGGGCCGGCTAATGTTCCATTCTCACCGCTGGCATTCGCTGCTGCATTTACAAACCATATCGCGCCGGTGGAAGTAATGGTTACCGTTGCCTGAGAGGTTAACCCCGATTGGTTTTCCAAGGTGTATGTAAAAGTGTCGTTACCAGTGAACCCCGGAGCAGGCTCGTAAGTAAATGCGCCCGTGGCGTAGTCCAGCGTCACCACACCTCCCTGGGTGGTTCCTATCGGCCCCGATCCTGATATACTGAGTGTAGCGCCATTTGGACTTACATCATTGGCAAGCACGCCGCCTCCCGCAGCAATCTCAATCCCGACGTTTCCAATGGTGTTGTAAGTGTCATTTTGAGCAATAGGGCTTACTTTAACAGATCCGGCGACAAGTGTTGTATTAGCATCAATCTGGTCTGTAAAACTGACGCCTGCTGCATCTGTGCCGCTGTTGGAGATCGTAACCGTATATTCAAGCTCATCACCTGCGGATGCGCCCGTCAGGCCAGTGTCGTTGGTAAGCGCATAAGTGTTTGTGGCAGTGACCGTTGGCACGAGAAATGTGACATTATGCGCTATTTTTTGTTTAAACGGAGCATTAGCGATTTGTTTACTTCCCTGATTTACGCTCGTCCATGCAGACATTTGGAGCTGGGCAATCGGGTGATGCTGGGTTTGATTGATGAAGACGCCGGAAGCAAGCATGGCCGCCCCGGCCAGAATGAGGTAAAAGTTTTTCATGTTTTGATTTTTGAGTAAAAAGGACGGGCATCACCTTATTTGGTGATGCCCATGGAGATTAAGAAAATACGGCTTCGTATCTCGTGCCGCTCTGGTCGGTGCCGATTGGAACCAGGAACACTTCAAGCGAATGTGATTGAGGATACAAGATCCGGTAAATGCCCTGTGGCCGGTGCGATGAATCACCATCAGTTTGCAGGACAACTGAGAAAGCGCCTCTTTCGAGGGGCGAATAGGTTTCAAGATCGGTCACACGCTTAACAGTAACCGGCACAGGCTCGCCTGATAAAAATTCAATGTGCAGCTTTTGACCCAGATAATCCTTGAAATCCTGGGCGGTTACCCGGCTTAAATCGTATGTTTCCATTCCATTAAATGATAGACTCCGTTTGTTTCGCTTATTTTCTTAAATCCCAGCCGGTTATAGAGGTTTTTGGCAGGGTTAAATGATTCAACATGAATGCTCAGCGGCCTTTCGAGCTGAGCCGAAAGTTGCATCAGATCTTGCAGTATGCTTGTTCCTATTCCGCAATTTTGATAGGAGGGAAGCAGTGTAATGTCAATGATCCGCATACCCCGGCCCTGAAAGTTTTCGTGGAAATAGAGCCTGCCTGCATTCGATTTGTTTTTGCAGATCACCCAGAAATCTGCCCCTGAGTAGTTTCTCTGATAATGGTTGTGCTGCGCTTCAAACTGACTTTTGATGAATTCGGTTTTCATCGTTTCACTCCATTGCGGCACTTTTTCCAATTCCGCTTGCCGCGTGCTTGCATAGATGGCGAGCAGGGAAGGCATATCTCGTTGGGCAATGCGGCGAAGATGAATGCTTGGGTGAGCAGGCTTAAATTCCATTTGTCAATAAAAAATTTTCAGTTGTAAAAGTCAGAGTGATCAAAAGAGCATTATGGCCGCATGGGAAAGACGCCTTGAAGCGCGAGGCAGAAATAAGTGGTCAGATAGGGCTGCATGTTGTTATGGGGCTGACTATCGCCTGCCGGCCCTATTGAACTTGCAGACATGTTGACATTTGGACTTCCCGGCTGAAAGACAGCGCCGCCGACAGATCTTGCGATGGTATGCCCTGAGGGATCCGAAATTTCGCCTGGCTGCGGTGTCAGGCCAATGGTATGTCCGTGCTGGGGAATCTCCCCCTCAAGCAGCGTCACCCTCTCCGAGCCGCCAGATTCTCCCAGGCTATGCTCTGACAGCCCGGGTCCTTGTCCCGGATGCATCGGTGAACGCCCTTGAAGGTCTGGCAGTGCAAAAGTGGATTTGCCGTCACCACCATATGTGGTGCCTAATAATGAAAACAATGCTGTATTCTGAGAGATAGGAAATAATTGTCCATCGCACCAGGCCCAGCCTTGGGGCGCAAAATTAAAAGGGACTATTCTTATTTCGGCTACAAAAGGTTCTGCCATTGGAAAAGGTGTTTAATTAAAAGGGAAAAGATTTTTGCTGAAATACCGAAAGGCGTTCAGAATCAGGTCGGTGAGGGAAATATGCCGAAAAGTGAAATGATGAAGCTCACACACAGATAAGGCTGAAAATTGGTGTGCGGCTGCGACCCGCCGACGGGCCGGATGCTCGTCGGGTTCATCGAGGCCCCCGACGGCGGGTCACCCATAAACATCTGCACTGCCGATGAGTTGCCCACTACCGCATTTTGAGGCTGGGCCGTATTTGCACCATTCGCCGACGCAAAAAAGGAGTGTGGATGAGCCGGGATCTGATTAGCAGTCAGTGTAATTTCTTCTGAGCCGCCAGACTCGGCAAGAATGAAGCCGTTTCCCTGATGCAGGGGCAGGCGCCCTCTCATGTCAGGAAGAGAAAAAGTGGATTCGCCATCGCCACCATAAGTGGTTCCTATTAATTGAAAAAGGGTTTCATTTTCGGAGATAGCGAGAAGCTGCCCTTCGCAAAACAACCATCCGGCAGGCGCAAAATTTCCCCCGAACATCCTGATTTCCCCAATATAAGGCTGTGCCATTATTTTGTTTGTTTAAATGTATAAAATAGAGAAAGGTCACTGCTAGTATGGGCTCGGGAAAATCCCCTGCAGTGCGATACAGAAACTGATCGTCAGGAACGGCTGCATATTCGAATGTGCCTGACCACCGCCACCGCCACCGATTGTATTTGCAGATAGAGGGACGAGATTAGCCGTTGTGCTTTGATACAGGTCTGCGGGTTTTGAATTGGAAAACAAGTTGCCTGCGGGGTTGTTGACATTGTTGTCCGCAGTTCCCGTATCCAGGGCATTGAGCAAGTGCGCGTGGGTGGGCAGCTCCTGAATGCTGACAGTATGCGCCTGCTCACCAGCGCGTTCCCCCAGCGCATGCCCGCCGCCGACATGCAAAGGCGTTCGGCCACGAAAATCCGGCAATGCAAAATTTACGCGGCCATCACCGCCGAAGGTCGTTCCTAAAAGTGCAAATAGCGCTTGATTTTGGTTAATGGGCATTAACTGTCCGTCGGCCAGCGCCCAGCCTTTGGGAGCGAATGAAAAACTGACCAGACGGATTTCTGATAAAAAGGGTTCTGCCATAAATGAAAGGGATTATTGGTTGGATTAAAAGGGAACGGTTATTATCCTCACGGTTACTTAGAGAGGGTAATATTGAAAGATTCTAACATAAAATATAGAAAATCTTATTTTACGGTATAGTAGTAAGCGGGAAGATGAGATGGCACTCTATCGTTAACACGATTGGTAAGTTGTCTTTGAACGAACGCTCGATGAAGCAACACTATGAAAATTTGCCAACGATCGGTAGTTAAAAGCATTATTCTTTGGCATGAAAATTGAAGACTCCGCAGTCTCTTTTTGCAATTATTAGTCTTGAAGAGAATTGATAGTTGAAGATTATTTTAGAGCTTTTGACGATTGTTTTGTGGCTCCTGTTACAATGTTATTTTTAGGAATTCTTGTGATTATTTCAAATGATATAATTGTAGGATTTTCATTCAAGGTAAAGAATGATACACCGAAATTTATTGCACCAGGGAGTTTAGATTCTTTCAAAAAAAATTATAAAAGACGATTTAGTAATCTGGCAAAATAAGAACAAATCAGACCACGTAATGTAGTTTATCCGAAATCAATTTAACCAATTTTGTTATGACCATCTTCAAAAAATGTACGATTGCTTTTTTCGCAATGACAACACTTTCCTGCTCTGTAAAGGTGTCTGAATTATCCGGTTTGGAACAAGGGAAGGTTAAAGATTGTCCGTTGGATGTTTATCATGATGCTAACAACATAAAGCGGAAATATGAAGTTATCTGCCTGGTTGATAGCAAAACTAGCTATTCATTGTATCAAAGCCACACAGGATCTGAGGCGATAAAAATGGCAGGATTTAAGGCTTGTAAATATGGGGCAGACGGGATGATTGTTATATCCTCGGGTAAAACAAAGTTCAATTTTTGGGGAACGAGAGGTGTAGCGAAGTTGAAGGCTATTAAGTATCTTGAATAATTTGATCATAGCCAGTTGCGGGATAGTATGATACTGTTAACAGTTTGAAGGCTGCGATTATATCCTGCAATCCTAAAAGTTACGATTTGCGCGGATTTCACAATGCACCTCTTGGACGGCTACATTCATAAACAGTGAGCTAAGTGAGCAGCAAATCGTTGAGCTGATAACATCGTTGCCCACACAAATCAAAGAAACAGTTATAAGCACGTTAGATATTTTTGTTGAGAAAGGTCGTAAAGAAGGTGAGTTGAGAGGCAGAATTGAAGGCCAACAGGAAAAGACTGAAAACGCAGTTCGAAACCTGGTCAAGCAATCTTTGCTAACTGACGACCAGATTGCTTCTGCCTTGGAAGTGACTGTCAATAATGTGGCCGACATCCGTAAGCAGTTTTAAATTCTTAGTAGTTCATGCCCCGACTGAGCTCTACAAATTTATTTAGTCATAATTGGTACGTATAAACAGAGGAACTATAAAAAAGAACAGGCCGCTACATGTCTGAATGTAACGGCCTGTTCTCTTTGTTTAACTAAAATCCTCAATATCCCTGGTTTTGCGTCAGAACCGACTGGCCGGCCTGGTTGCTCAGGTCAATCTGGCGTTGTGGAATGGGAAAATACTCACTTCGGTTTGGGGTAAAACGCGCGCCGCGGATATCGGTCGTTAACCGGCCTTCGTAAGCGAAATAGGCATTGAGCGTCTGCTCGGCGATGCCCCAGCGTACCAGGTCGAAAAAGCGCTGACCTTCCAAAGCCAGTTCCAGTTTCCGCTCAAAATAGATGGCATTCAATGCACCCGCTTTTCCCATTCCCGCCAATGCGCCGGCCGGGTAAACCGAGATTTTATAGTTTGCGGCAGCTACGGTCGAGAAGCCGGCCAGCGGGTCTGCGTCATTTTTGTATTTGCGCAAAATATTCACGGGATCGGCAGCCCGCGCGCGTACCAGGTTGGTATACGTTTGTGACTGCGCAAAATTTCCAAGCTGCGCCTCGGCTTCCGCAGCCATGAGCAGTACATCCGCAAAACGGATCACATTATAGTTAATGGCTGTTCCCGGCGCCCACGTGCTCTGGTCGGCGTAAATATCCTGCGTAGCCTGCCAGTAAATGTTCTTTTTGGGCGAATAAGGTCCCGCATAAGTCTGCCCCGGACTGCGTATCCAGCGCGCGCCAGGATGGTAGCCCCAGTCATGATAAGGCAATCCGCGACGTCCCACCGTCCAGTCGAGCCGGGGGTCGAGCGGGCCCGGATCGGGTGTAAATGGCTGGTTGGACGGAACTCCCTGATCATTTTTTACGGCATGCGCATTGTAATCGGTGAAATAAGGCAGCCCCGCCTCGGTAGTCCGGTAGGAATTGACCAGATCGTGGCTCGGCTGGTAAAATCCGCAGCAGCGGAACGGACTGTCACCATAAGGAAAATTGAGCATATCACCCTGATTTCCATTGGCAATGGAGTTGGTGCCATCATGAACCGCCATCTGGATCACAAATACACTTTCCGAATTGTTCTCGGTGGCTGCGTCGAAATTATCCTCAAAACGCCGGGTAAGTGCATATTTCAATCCATTACTCGTAACTCCCTGCGGGATGATGACGTCAAACAACCTTTTTGCTTCCTGATATTCGCGCTGGTACATATAAGACCGGGCAAGGTAGGAACCGGCTGCCCATTTGTTTGCGCGGCCAACTTCCGGCTGCGTGGTGGGCAGGTTTTCGTATGCAAACTGAAAATCGGCTTCGATCCGTGGCCAGATGTCCTCGGTATTGGGCACCCGCGAAGTCTCGTTCGTTTCCACATTTTCATCGATCCAGGGTACATTGCCGAACATTCTTTTCAATTCAAAATAATAATGTCCGCGCAGAAACCGCGCCTCGGCAGTGATTTGGGTACGATCGGCATCGCTGATTGATGGAACCCCCGCAAGCACTCGGATCACCGTGTTGGTGCGGTTCACACCTTCGTAAACGGACCGCCATTTGCTGTTGAAATAACTGTTGCTGGGATCTGCCGTAAATCTTGCGATGGCATCAATGGCAGGCTGGTCACTCCCGTCGCTGCCTTTGTGCGCCTCGCCGCCCGCCACGCTCCCGAATACCCAGTTGGATGGCGAAGCTTCCCACGAGCTGGTCCCGCTAAGGTTCTGATTATCATGCTGCTGGGCATCGAGCGCAGCGTAAGCTCCGTGTAACAATGCGTCTATGCCCGCGCGGGTGTTGAGCTGCTCTTCGGATAGTGCGCCCTGTGCGCCTATATCGAGGTCTTTTTTGCAGGAGTCTAGTGTGAGACCCAATGCAATGATGCTGATAAGTAATGAATATCTGATTTTCATTTTTTCAAAAGTTTGAGATTAAAATCCAAGGTTAAGCCCGATCAGGAACTGGCGCTGATTGGGATAAACCCCCTCATCGATACCAAATGATGTGGTCGTCGAAAACGACTGGTTTAGACTTCCGCCCGAGCTGTTGTTGGTATTGGCCGTCGTACCAATCTCCGGATCAAGGCCCGAGTATTTTGTAATGGTAAATAGGTTCGCAGCCTGAACGTACAACCGCAGACGTTCCACTTTCAGCTTTTTCAAAATTGCTTCCGGGAATGTAAACCCGATCTGCGCATTGCGGGCGCGGAGGTAGGAACCTTTCTCGATAAAATAGGAATTGGGAACATTGGCACTACTGAACGAACCGACGGTCTCCTGGATCGGCGCTTTTGCATTTTGGTTTTCCGGCGTCCATGAATCGTATAATGCAGTTTCGCTTTTTGCGCCCTGGAAATTCGCATTGAAATCCGTCCACCATCTTACATTGTTCCAAATGTCGTTTCCCTGCGAGCCATAAAGGAAAATGCTGAAATCAAATGCTTTGTAGTTTCCGCCAAGGTTAAGTCCGTACGTAAATTTCGGGTTTGGATTTCCAAGAAATGTCCGGTCGGCTGCACTCACAATCCCGTCGCCGTTGGTATCCTGATACCTGAATCTGCCCACCGCCACGTCCGACTGATAAATCGTGCCGGTATTTCCGGAATTTTGCTGCGCCTGCGAGTTGGCTGCATTGATTTCTTCCTGCGAATTCCAGAAACCAGCCACTTTGTACCCGAAAAATTCTCCGATGGAATGTCCTACTGCATTACGCACAATGTAGCTTCCATTAAACCTTCTTCCCTCCTGATCAAAATAATCGACACCTTCGGCCAGCGAAACGATCTTGTTTGCGTAGGTTGTGAATGTGAGGGTCGCATTTAGTTTAAGGTCACTGGTTACATTGAAATCCGTCGATGCAGAAAGGTCCACACCTTGGTTGCGCATTTCGGCGATGTTAATAAAAGGCACTGCGCCCTGTCCGGCAGCACCGGCCAGCTCAGGGTTATACAGCAAATCCTTGATCTGCTTGCGATAATAGTCCACGGTCAGGTCGAGCTTACCCTTGAAAAGCGTGGCGTCGATACCGATATTGCTGTTGATGTTTTTCTCCCATTTGGCATCCGGGTTTCCGATCCTGGTACGTTGCAAACCCATCATTGTGGTCTGGTTTGTTCCGTCAATATCGTAGAAGGAGGAAGTACGGTCCTGACCATACGTTGTATAAGCATTGGCAGGATCGACATTCAGCTGGTTACCCATGATGCCATAGCCGCCGCGGATTTTTAGATCTTCAACCCAGGCAATGTCCCCTAGAAATTCCTCTTCCGAAATGCGCCAGCCAAAACTAACAGCCGGAAACCAGCCATACCGGTAGGTTTCGAACCGTGACGAGCCGTCGCGGCGGATCGTTGCGCCGAGCAGGTAGCGGTCTCTGAGCGAATAGTCAACACGTCCGATCAGTGAAGCCAGCGCATCTTTGAACCTTCCGCTGTAATTGGTGGGAGAGCCCGAGCCGGTGGAAAGGTTGGTAAATTCGGGATCGAATGAAAAATAGTTGGTAGTGGTCCCGCCGACGAGGTTGCCGCGGTTCCGGTAATTTTCTGTACCAACCAGCACTTTCAAATCGTGTATTTCTCCAAAATTATGCTGCCAGTTCACGGTATTACTCCAAGTCCAGTTAAAGCCGCTGAATGTATTTTCGGTGTAGGAGTTGGTGGTGGTATTTTCCTGGTTTTCATATTCAGGATAAGTAAACGAGCGGAAAAGGCCTGAATACAGCTCGCCGCCGAAACTCGTCCGGAATGTAAAATCTTTGAGAAAATCGACTTCCAGGTACATATTGCCAAAAAGGCGGTTGCTCTGGCCTGCATTGTTGCGCATCCGGTCCTGAATGGCGACCGGATGATCCGCATTCCCCAATCCCTGACCATAACCTCCCGCAAAGTTTCCCATAATATCCCGCACCGGGATGATCGGCTGCTCGCGGAATGCCATCCCGATCGCGCTGCCTTCCGTCAGCGCATTGATCCGCGGGTTATCTGAGACGGAGAATGCAATGTTTTCTCCCAGCCTCACGTGCTCGTTTACATTGTACTGACTATTCGCCCGGATCGTGTAGCGTTTCAGGTACGTATTGATCAGTGTTCCCTGCTGGTTGAAATAATTAAGCGAAAACAAATAATTTCCCTGCGGACCGCCGCCGCTTGCTGTGAGGTTGTGGCTGGTAATGGCGGCAGGCTTGAAGATTTCGTGAAACCAGTCTGTACCACTTTTATTGGCCCGGATGATCCGGTAAAAGTTATTGTACTCGTCGGAACTGGTGTAATTCGGGTTGACATTGTAAAGTCCGGGGTCAACAGACGGATCTCCCTCGCTGGCTCCCTGAGGCGTAATGTAGTCGGGTAACACCGGGGTGGCGCCGCTGCCGTACAATGGATCATTGATCTGATCATTCGGGTTGGCGTTCCGTAAGGCATTGTATTTGAGCTGGGCGGTTTCCTGCGGGTTCAGCAGATGCCACACATTGCCGGATTTTGGAAGCTGAATGCCCGCGTAGGCATCGTACTGGATCTTTACTTTGCCGCTGCCGCGCTTGGTCGTGATAATGATCACCCCATTTGCAGCCCGCGAACCGTAGATCGATGCAGAACCGGCATCTTTCAGCACCTGCATCGTAGCCACATCGTTCGGGTTGATGTCGTTGATGTTTTGCGTAGGAACTCCATCCACAACGTACAGTGGGGAATTGTTTCCAAACGTGTTGATCCCACGGATACGAATCTGTGGAGCCTCGCCCGGCTGGCCTGAACCAAGCACGGTCACACCCGAAGCCCTGCCTTGTAACTGACTGGTGATCTGCGAGGTAGGTTGCTGCTGCAATTCCTGCACGTTAACAATAGCCACCGCGCCGGTGAGGTCTTTTTTCCTCTGCGTTCCATATCCGACCACCACAACCTCGTTCAATGCACGCGTGTCTGAGGCTAGTACCACATCCTGCGTCGCATTGGCACCGACTGCAATTTCCTGCGTGGCGTACCCTACAAACGAGAACACGAGCGTCGCCCCCGAACCGTCGGGAATGTTGAGCGTGTATTTTCCATCAATGTCCGTCGTAGTACCATTCTGGGTGCCTTTCAGTACCACACTTACACCCGGCAGCGCATCATTGTTGTCGCCCCGTACCGTGCCGGTAACAACCCGGTCGGCCTGCCGGAACCATGCACTAGGGCTGGTTGCATTAAAATGGACCTCTTTGCCGGCTCCTGCGGCAACTGCTTCCGGTCCCACGATGCTGAGCGGAATTGCCAGTTGGAGAACCGACGCGCTGAGCATGATCAACGAATTGTAACTTTTTTTCATAGTAAATTCAAACTGTAAAACCTGAAATTGAAATGCGCCCGGCCAGTCAATAAGTATGCCAGTGTTTACAAGTTTTATAGCCGCACGTGTCAAGCTGCTTGAACAGGGAATGATCCCAATTCAAAAAAGCGGGCGATTACCGAAGAATTATATGTGGAGATCTTTTGAATACGCCGCACAGCAGGGCGGAACGAGAAAGAAGAGTTTGAAGTTTCTGCCAGATCAGGCTAACGAATTAAATGTTGGCGCTCTGGCCGCGGCTATTCACTGCCCGAGGAATCAATCCTTTCCAAAGATGGCATTGATTTTGGCGCCTAGAAGTATGTTTTCAAAGCCTAGATATTTCAGCGTGAGGATGCTGTGGGTGCGTTTTTCCTTGCCTTATCTGGCCTTGCGATTAATGAGGAGGCTCTCCGACATTGAGGTGATCACCTTGATCTTTTTGCTTACAAGTAAGCTCTTTTGGTAAGCAGCTTGAAAACGAATCTGTAAATCAATTGAATGTTCAAATAACCGTTTCACATGCGAAAGAGTATAAGAGATTTCCATAATGAAAGTCTGGGGTGGTAAGTATGTAAGTTACGCTATTTAAGTTACATATAACCGCTAATTCTTCATTAAGAATTTTCCTTCGTTCTTATTCAGTACAAATGTCTCGACTAGAAATTGTTCGGAGCGGCGCATTTCATCCAGTATTCCATGATGACGCGTAGTGTATCCTGCAAGTCATCAAGATCTGCCGTCTTCACAAAAAATCCCTGCGCTGACATGCTATATGCGTCTATCACCGCCTGCTGGTTTAACGCCGTGGTGAAGTATAAGTAAGGAATGCATTTCAATTTCAGCTCGGCGTCATTGTTAAGCTTATTTCTCAGTTCAAACCCGTTTAGCTTGGGTAGGTTGATATCTGACAATATTAAAAATGGTAAGGAGTTAGCGTTGTGAAGATATTCGAGGGCTGCGAGTCCGTCTGAAAAGTATACGCGCTTATTGCTGTAATTTAACGATACAAACGCTTCTTCTAAAAAGAATTGATCGTCAGCATCGTCTTCAATTATAATAATTTCACCGTTTTTGTTCATAATCACCGATAATCCAGTTTCACCGCAAACTAAGCAAAAAAACCGATCCGATGCATGGATTTGCTTGCGTATGGCTGGATAGGTTTCTTTTTAGAGATGAGTGCTTGCCGGATAGATTAATGGTACACTATGCTGATGAACTAATTGTAGTATTATTTGTGTAAATAAATAAAATATTTGGATATTTGCTTGGGCCGGACTACACTACTAGTTGTATGAGCCTTTTGAAAACATGGCCTTTGGATTCATTGAAGGTTGATTTTATCGACATGGTTTCGGAGTTGCTCATTATCAGATTGGTGTCCCGAGACATTGGTCTTCAATATGTAAACCTTAACTTAAAAACTAGTCTTCTCGCAAAAGGAAGAAATAAATATCCTCAACTCAGATATGGCATATATAACAACAATGAATAAGCTTAACAATTTGTATGTATGTTCTCCGCATTTGATAGAGGAATTTTACGCAACCTGCGAAAGAATCATTGCAAGTGGCATAGAGGTAATCTTTACTGCCGGAAATGAAGAAAGCAAAGTGATAAATACAATTGATGGTCTTAAACTATATCGGATTTCAATTGAAGTCGGAATCTGGTCTGTTTTTGATTGATATCAAACATTAAAACAAATGCCTAGATCTTTAAATCAAGGCAATTCAATAATGAATAACCTCCTCTAACAAATTTTACCAATGGAAAAATTCACAATCAGTGAAAGTCTTGCCGGTCAATTCCGGTTTGCTTTGCTGTCTAAAACCGGCAAGGTCATTCTAACCAGTGACGGTCATCATTCAAGGGATTCATGCCTGGTTGAGATTAGTAAAGTTCGCAAATTTTCACAGGAGCATCATCGTTTCGACAAGCAGCTTCTTGCCAAAGGTAAATGCTATTTCAATCTGGAAGCCACCAATGGTTACATCATTGCGGTCAGTCCTTTGTTTGATTGTTTCTTAGATATGGATGCGGGCATTGATTGTGTTAAAAGGTATGGTCAAGCAGTTGATATAGAGGATGTAACTTTGAATAGTGCCAATATGCCACTGGTGCTGCAACTTGCTTAGTCCACGGTTTTCAGCAGGGTTTGGGTGTTGTTCAAATACAGCTTTCTAGCAAGTGAAATTGTCGTGCTGCTCATCCAGCATTATTGAAAATATTACCCCGAGCTGCTTTATGTCAGCTCCGTATTTCATGACCTGGGCTTAACAACGCATTACAGCAGTCCGGATAACCGCTTTGACCTGAGGCAATTTTGACGTCGCCCTGGTTGGAATAGTTTTGCCAGAAAATGTGCTAGGATCGTCTTCTCCATGATTTTGTCCTGATTTAAATGCGTTGCCGCACAACGGCAGCAGAAGCGGAATGGAATTAACCATTAAACTGCGCTGTTCTACGCTGTAAACCAGTTATTAATTTCGCCGACTTATTAAACAGGAGAATACATGACTCAAATGCGAATATTGTTTACGGGGGGATCGGGAAAAGCAGGAAAGCACGTGATACCTTACCTGCTCGACCAGGGACATAAAGTAATGAATGTAGATATGGTGCCCTTGGATTATCCAGGCGTGGACAATCTGATCGCTGATATTACGGATTCCGGACAAATGTTTAATGCCATGCGATCGTATGCCGGGTTAGATGAGTTGGAACCGGGTATTGGCATACAACCATTTGATGCCGTTGTACATTTTGCTGCCGTGCCCAGGATCTTGATCAAACCTGATAATGAAACTTTTTGGGTTAACACCATAGGCACATACAATGTGATTGAAGCAGCTGTTAAGCTTGGAATTAGAAAGATTATTATTGCTTCATCAGAAACCACTTATGGAATTTGTTTTTCGGACGGTAAAACCGACCCTCATGCGCTGCCTTTGGAAGAGGATTATGATGTCGATCCAATGGATAGCTATGGATTGTCAAAGGTTGTGAATGAGAAAACGGCACGCAGCTTTCAGCGACGGTCAGGCTTTGACATTTATGCGCTTCGTATCGGGAATGTGATTGAGCCTCACGAATACGCTCAACTGTTTCCGCATTATTTCAAAAATCCTGAGGTGCGTCGCAGGAATGCGTTCTGTTATATTGATGCGCGTGATTTGGGACAGATTGTGGATTTATGTTTGAAAAAAGATGGCCTTGGTTATCAGATTTTCAACGCTGGAAATGATCATAACGGTGCGATCATCCCCAGCATTGAATTGGCTAAACGGTTTTTTCCAGGTGTACCCATCACCCGTGAATTGGAGGAACATGAAGCATTGTTTTCTAATCGCAAAATCCGTGAAGTTTTGGGATTTAAAGAACAACATAACTGGAAGAAATATGTGAAATGGATTGCTTAGAACAAAGAGCATACTGATTTGCCCCATTTGTTAGAAGTAACAAGTGTGTCAGGCATGTTTAGTAATTGTACTGCCCTGATGGGTGCGGCCAATATTAGCAATTCAAATACTGCCAACGTGGTTGATATGAGCACAATGTTTATGTTTGCAACAGCGCAAATACTGTATTTATCAAGATACTTTTGCCAAAAGAGTTGATTAACCGTTTACTTATGACATTCAGTGGCTACTCCGCGACATTTCTTGGTGCATTGATAGCTGATGACAAGTGAATCTGGTGAAGAGCTAGTCTATCCCTTCATTAAGCTTCGCATTTTGGCCCGCCGCTATCCGCCAACCGCCATCCTTGTTTGTTAAAAGGATCGTTCGTCGAAACCGGAATGTTTGACCGGGATAGCGTTCATCTCCGCTTAGATCCGTGCGGACATGAACGAGGGCCATATCCGGTTTGAGAAAGGTGATATCTTCAACGGAACGGGTGGTAAACTGGGTTGCTTTGAAATAAGTTGCATGCGTGGTTTGATAGTGCTTCTCAATCTCGACTCGACCTTTGTAATACGCTCCAAACCAGTTAACCCAAGAGGCATCCGTATGATATTGCTCCGCTAATGCTTTGGCATCATGGCGATTCCAAGCCTGTTCATAGTTGCTTATTACTAATTTGATGGCTTCTTGCCTCGATGCCTGGTTGTCCACTTGCGCAATTGTTACTTGCGGCAATAAGAATGAAAAGACGATTAAGGCCAGCATTCTCTTTTTCATATTGAAGGTATTTTTTTGAGGTTAATGTGGCTAAGTTACAAATAGCGCTTCATGAGTTGTTGAAATAATGGTGTGGTTCCTATAAATCAGTCATTAGTACAAGACACAGTTACGTTAAAGTAAGCGGTCTAAATATTCACGGGTTTTCTTTTCCCTGGGACGAGGTGCAGAGGAAATTTTAAGATTTCCATTTTTATCGAAAATCATGTAGCGCGGGATTGCGTTAATCTTAAATGTATCCTTGATTTTCGAGTAATTTCCTCCCTTGAGACGGAAGCTGTTCTCATTTTTCAGTCCATTCCGTGCAGCCGATTTAATCCACGCCCGGTGTAAATCGTCGGTTGAGACATATACAAACGCTACACTCTTGCCGTCATAACTTTCTTTTAATTGATGAGAGCCAGGCATTTCAGCAATGCAAGGAGCGCACCAGCTTGCCCAAAAATCCATATAGACTACCTTGCCCTTATTCTTGTCCAGCAACTCAGCCCATGTAATTTCCTTGTTATCCGTGCCAATTAAACTGGCTTGTTGATACGTCGTTTCGGAATCAAACCTTTCCAATTGAAAATTCTCTTCGGCGTAATCCTTTAGGGGTTGATCAGTGGATATATTTGAATATCTTTTTAGCAAGTTACCAAGTGAATCGTCTCCCTCACGAAAAGCCTTGGCAACAATCTGGAATAATACGCGATCTCTGGTTTTGTTTTTAAAAACTTGGGACGCCTCATCAAACATGGAAACCGGACTTAATGACTTATTTCTCATATGATTCCGAGCGATGTAATAGGCGTAATTCCAAGCCCGTTCATCAGCCTTCCCATTGACTTCATCGTAAACGGGATTATCATTGATGAAATTAATTATTTCTTTATCAAGTGGCTTGAAACCCTCTGCATATAGGCTTACAATATTATCATACTTTATATAATTGAGTGTAGCCGCTAACTGAGCATGATTCTCCTTAGAAATCGGATATTTTCGTTTATAATCATTTAAGAATGCAAGCCTCTTTTCATAGAGCAGATTGGCAGAATCAATAATCTGCTTTGTACTATAATTTACACGCGGGGTATATTGATAAAATCCTTCCAGATCTGTTCCAATCTGCTTATTCATGGAATGGATGAGATTAAGCTCATTACTTCTTACAGCATTATTATTAACAACGAAAATATTTCCATTAGAAATAGTGTCTGAAATTTCAATGGACTCTCCCGGATGAATCATAACTGTCTTTGTATTTGGCTTTCCATCCAAGGCGACGAGAAATAACTTTACATCACGATCGAAGAAAAAACGAAAAGTGGTTGAGCCATTGAGTTTACTTAATTCGTAATGAACGGACCCTTCACCAAAGTAATCTTGAAAATAAAAAAAATCAAATTTATTGTGACTAGAGATTTGAATTGTTGTAGAATCCAGTTTTATTCTTTTAATGCTGGCTTTGATTTCAGTCGAATCTTTCCCATTGCTTGCAGCAGAATCCTTCTGACTTTGGTTGCAGTTCAACATTGATACAATCAGAAGCATTCCTATTAAGTATCGCATTATATTTCCGGGTTAGGAATTTTGAGGGCCTGAATTTGATTGTTGGATGAGAGTTTTTAGTTGGAATTCATTTAATAAATATTCACAAAACAATCTCCCCATGAATAGAAATGCTACAAAGTGCTAACATATAAATTATTTATATATAAAACAAGCACAACTATAATCTTGCACCGAACCTCAGTATCTTTGACATTACTCACTGCAAAAACTTCAACGGTTGGCATCTGAGCCACTTTTACATTCCTTTAAGATTCTTTTACAGGTCATTAACAGACAACGGGATTGAAACTTTTAGCTTTGTGGCTCTCCGCAGTGGTATCCACCGCTGTGGTTGAATTCCTTGAAAAGAGTGGAATGCCTAAACTCGTGTATGTTTTTGCTTTCTCGTAATTTAAACTAAACCTGGAACCTTCTAAAAAGGAAGCAGCAAAGCCACTCGCTGCTGCTGAAAGGAAAGCTGCATTGAACAAATGGGAGGCAACCCCTGCTGGTATTGAATACAAAAACGGGGAGCATCTCCCGAAGGTAAGAAGGTGGATGCGAGTGAAGCTAAAATAAGAAAACATTTAAATGCTTTTACCAATATGGAGGCTGTTGTAACCGCTCTATCTCTTCCGCGTGGCTCACGATTAGGTTTTGGAATGATGGTTAGGATTGATGGTGAAGATTATATTCTTAGTTTTGGGCCGGAAAGGTCTGACAGGAATTAGCAAGCTATTTTTTGCCACCAATAGGGCAGGAGCAGAGGAGTAAGGTTCGAGCATATAGTTTGGCAGTAGATCTGGATCTTCTTAGTTTTCGACAAATTATTTCAAAAGCATACGCATGCAGCATTACGAGAAAATAGCAACAACCATTCTATCTACTGCCATTCATCGTGGTGCTGAGAAAAGCACTTGTCCCTCTGAAATTGCACGCAAGCTATTTCCTGACGACTGGCGTAAGCATATGAAAGATGTACTCGGCGTTGCAATTGATTTGCATAACAAGGGTAGCGTAACCATAACACAAAAGGGAATACCTGTTGACATTAAGGATTTCAAGGGCCCGGTTCGCATTAAAATTATCTGAACATTTGCATTGCGGATCGCAGAATAGCATTACTTGCTTGTTTGCGCAAACGACAGAAATTCATACATAATCAATCAAAGTTCGCGGTTTCCGGCCAGACCCAATGTGGCCATCAACTCCCTGGCAGCCGCCGGTCCGGCTCTGTTGGCGCCGATGGTGGAAGCCGATGGGCCGTATCCAGGCAAATGGACGCGTGGCTCTTTGGCAACCATTGTTGCGAACCGGCCAGCCATCATTATACCGCCACTTTCCTCTCTGGGTAAAACCGGTTCCAAATGTTGCAATGCTCCTCGAAAACCAGTATTCCACAGAATAACGTCGGCTTTTTCCTCCCTACCATCATCCCATTTTACGCCATTCCTTGTAATCTCGCTAAACATGGGAAAGCGTTCTAGTACACCTCTGTTTTTCATGTCAATTATTTCTGGCGACAAGGGTAAACCGGTAACGGAAACGACAGACAAAGGAGGCAACCCATTCCTAACCCTTTCTTCCACCATGGCAACGGCTTTATGACCAGCTACGTCGTCAAAAGGCCCTTCTCTGAATTCTGGCGGGCGCCGGGTGACCCAGGTGGTAGTGGTTACTTTTGAAATCTGGTCGAGCAATTGAATGGCAGATATCCCAGCACCCACTACGATAACATGCTTGTTTTTGAAGTAATCGGCAGTTTTAAAATCTCGTGTATGCAGCTGTTCACCTATAAAGAGGTTAGCTCCCGGATACTCAGGAATGTAGGGATTTTCCCAGGTGCCGGTGGCGTTAATGATGCCTAATGCAGAAAATAGCCTTTCGGACGAATCAATGTAAAACCGCTCCTTGTGCAGGTAAACACTTTCCACTTTCAACGGGCGATAAACTCTGATGCCAAATTTCTGTTCGTAAAGCTCATAGTAGTGAGGCACTGCTTTACTGGCTTGTACAGTCTTGTTACCTGTATCAAGCGTTTCCTCAAAAGACATTCCGGGCAGATCATGGATTCTGTTTACCGTACTCAGCGTGAGAGAAGGCCAACGGAATTGCCAGGCGCCACCTGCCGAAGGGGCGGAATCGAGCACGATGAAATCGGGGCCTATCGATAAGCCTTGCTTCTTTAAATGGTAAGCTGCGGATAAACCGGCTTGACCGGCACCTATGATTGCAATTTTTGTCTTATATCGGATTTTATCTGCCATTAATCATGCTGTTTGAGATCCGTTCCAACCCCAGTGCCACGCGGGTTAGATCCCCATCACAGACATGGCACCACACCGACGCTCGTATCAATATGGATGGGGCGAAACACTGTCTTTGATCTGACTATCCGTAGGTTTGCGAATGACGGTGATGTGATCTGCCTGATCGATTTTTATTAAGCCCATTTCTTCAAATGCTTTCAACCAGCGCTGCATAGGCAAAACATTCCATTTCTCCCTATAACGCATCGCGTTCTCAATAATCGAATGAAAATGGTTTACCGGCGGATCGTGCTTATCGTGATACTGGTGTAATACGTGATCGTGTACAAAGATCAGCTTAATGTCCGCCTTGTGAAACATCATGGCAAAATCGGTGTCTTCTGCCCCATACCCAATAAACGACTCGTCAAAGCCACCAATTTTTTCGAACGTTTGCTTTTGAATAGCAAATATTAAAGACCAGAATAGCAAATGTTCAACCGGCTCGCCGACTGGTATGCGCTCCCGGCCAGGGTGCGTTACGGCTTTATTTTTTAGCTCATCATAGTTCCCTGTGTCCGGCAAAACTGGCAGATATAAAGGATAAGCTGTAATGATATTTTCCACTTCCAAAGCTGTCAGCATATTTGCAAACAGCGTTGGAGATACAATGCAGTCTACATCTATGAGAATGACATTGTCTGTTTTTGCAGCGGCTATTCCCGTGTTCCGTGCCGCAGCTAGTGGCAACTCATGGATTTTGTTATTTAAATGGAAATTCACATTCAAACCATCAGGAATGGCAATTCCATCCAGGTCGTCCATACAAACAACTTGTATATCGTAGGGAAGAATAGTTGATGCTTTTATAGATTCAAGCAGATTGGCTAATTGCTTTCTTCTTCCTTTAACAATCGTTACAATACTAAATTCAGGCATACCAGTTTTTCATTTTTTGCGCTATTTCATCAGGTGCTGACACATTCACCAAGTTTTCATAAAAAGGTGTAAATACCTTCGCTTTTTGCAGCAGGTTCTGCCATTGCTCAGCACTGAAATTTTCCTGCGCTAACAGCGCAATATTTTGATTAGCTAACACATTTGCATGAACTACTTGCTCATCATATGGTCTGGGTTCCGGAAGCAGGATCAATCGTTTACCAAGCGACAAAAGTTCCGCAATTGTGTTTTGACCAGCTGCGGAAATCACAACTTCTCCAACAATGGCTTTGCTAATGTCTTTAACCTGGCCGAGCAGTTTGCAATTTTTACCTAAATCATAATCCCGCTTGTTTCCAATAATAGTAAACTGTGTATTCTGATCTTTCGTGATATTTTTAAGGATTGATTCATCGTAATTATCATAGCCTAAAATGATGGTTACATTGTCAATATCTGAACGGTTGCTGGCGTCCGACGCATGCCCAGCGTATTGTGAAATATATCCGCAGTAATATGTTTTGGATGCAAAATGGTAATCCGACTGTTCCAGAGAAGCAGGAAAATGAGCCACAATATGATCCGCCAGTTCATGCGCAAAAACCTGTGTCGGGTCGTTCATCACATTTCCGGGCAGGTGGACTAGAACCACCGGGACGCCCATTCCCCGAACCATGATGGCCAACTCAGGAACACCGTCGCAGTAGAAAGCTTTTGGCTTATAGCGCGCTATCGCTTCGGCCAGCGCTTTTGCCCGATCTGCTGGCTCTATTGCATACGGCGTCACTTCAAAAGCTTTTGAAAATGTATGCTCCGGGATTTCGTAACCAGCCGGATACTTTGGAGGCAATTCCAGCACCTGAACGCCGTGCTTTTGATGCAAATACCCGGTTATTTCGCTGTTCGTTGTGATCGCTATAACCTCAAAAAAGACTGACAATGCCGGATACAACATATTGAATGTTGCCCTATGGCCATTCCCGTGCGCATGTACAAAATAGAAAATCGTGGGCCTTATCATCGCCTGAGGTTTTTCGCTAAGCGTTCATAGACGTTTACATAAGCCGCGGAAGTTTTTGTCATATCAAATGATGCTGCAAAGTCTCTGCACGCTGCCGGTTCCGATTTTTTAGCGATTTCTAACGGCTTTATAAGATCGCGCCAGTTATGTGAATCAACTGCTATTGAAACTTTTTCGTTACGCAGATCCGGAGGAATGGCGGTGTAAAACCCTACTACGGGTAAGCCACTTGCAAGCATTTCCACCGTACTCAGGCCGAAAGGCTCTTCCCAAATAGCGGTTGCCAGATACGCGGAGGCACCTGTAACAAGATTACTTAATTGTTGCTGCGTGGCATGGGAGATGTATTCAATATATTCGTTTAGCTGCGGCTGGACATGGTCACTGAAATATTTTTTGTCAAATATGGGACCGACAATTTTTAGTGGCTGTTTTAAATGATTGGCCAGATGTATAGCGGCTTCAACATTCTTTTCTTTCGCAATACGCCCGCTCCATAGCAAATATCCGTCCGCATTTCGGTCGTGTAGCTTCCACTTATCGAATGCTATTCCATTTAAAATCACCTCGACATCTTTGCCGAGAAATTCCTTCCATTGTTCGCTCATCCGCTTCGAAATGCCTATGAGTACGACAGGAGCATGCTTCATAAAAAATGTATACATCAGTACAAATTTTTCTGTTGGCGGCAGATGCAATGTGAGTACGCTTGGCGTCTTGAAGAGCGCGCCAACTGCGTAGATTTCGGGTATAAATGAATTATAATGGATGATGTCGTAGCGACTAACGTCAAACATTCCATATTGAAACGTCTGATAATAATGCTGTCCAAGCGATTCAGAACAGGGCCTGTACGCATTATCTTTCATGCTAAGCGGGCTCTCATGAAATTCAATTACCTGAAACAGGTTTTTTTCATCCGCGTCCTTTGCGATCACGTCGACTGTATGCCCCAGGCGCACCAATGCATTTGCGTGCTCAACGATGAATGCTTCCGTGCCTCCATTGTATGGCTCACGCAGCGAAATGAATGGTCCGGCAACAAGGAGTATCCTCATATCAATTCCTCAAAGTAATTAATATAGCGCTGAGCCATCGTTCTCAACGAAAATGTTTCTGCGTGGCGCCTGACTTTGTTGCTGTCAAGTGGTATCGCAGCTGCGATTGCTTTGGCAAGAGATTTCACGTTTTTTTGCTCCGCAACAACGCCGCTTTCAACATTTATCAATTCAACAAAAGCACCGCGGTCGAATCCGGCTATCGGCACGCCCGACGACATGGCTTCTATGTTGGTAAGGCCAAACGGCTCTTCCCAGCGGACGGCATTGACCACAGCGGCTGCGCCTTTCATATGCAAGTGTATATCAGACTGTTTTAAATGGCCCAGGTATGTATCGTTTTCCGTCATGCGAAGGCTGATTTGTTCATCAAAATACTTTTGATCGTCGAGCGGCCCGGCAAACTTTAAGGGCATATTAAGTTCGTGGGCCGCATCTATCACGATGTCCAGACCTTTATCGTGCACGATCCTTCCAAACCAAAATAGATAATCCCGACTGGTGCGTATGAGCGGCCATTTATCCAGGTCAACACCATTATAAATGACTGTTGAACCGTTATTCAGATAAGGCTGCCACACAGCTTCAAAGGATTTGGAGGGCATGACGAAACGAAGATTTTTAGAGGCGGAGCAAATCTTAATCGCTGCTTTTAACTTGCTGATGGGAGGCGTATGTATGGTCGTAACCACCGGAATTGGAGCTTTCACGCCCCATAGTATCGGCAGCTCATGCGTCGAATTGTTGTGAACAATATCGAAATCATTTTGTTCAATATCTTCAAGTATCGAGAGATACTCATCGGTCTCATATATCTCGAAATACTCATTTTCCCGATGCGCATTACCGTAAAATCCCTTTACATTCAGGTCAGGGTCGCTATCCGCATGGGCATACAAAGTGATTCGGTGACCGAGCCGTATGTACTCTTTACATAATGCGTGGGTAAATGCTTCCAGGCCTCCCCGAAATGGCTCAGCGATTGGCAGTCTGGTTTTGGCTATAACAGCAATCTTCATATTGCAGATATAGCTTTTTTACCGACGCCTTTTTGAAATAATACTTCCTTATACAGCTTCAAATAGTTCGAGGTCATATTTTGTATATTCATGCTGGATGCAAATTCTTTACATGCAGCAGGACTGACAGCATTGCTCTTTTCAACCAGCTCTACCAAGTCTTCCCAGCGCAGCGATGCAATTGTTAATACGCTTTCATGCTCCCAATCCGGCGGAACAGCGGTATGGAAGCCAACGACTGGCACGCCGCTCGCCAACATCTCCAAGGCAGCCAAGCCAAAGGGCTCCTGCCATGTTGCGGTTGCGAGATAAGCAAACGCTTTTTGCGCAAGGCTGCTCAGTTCGCGCTGCGTCACGTGGCCAACATACTGAATTTGATCGTTGAGATGCGGTTTAACCTGCTCATCAAAATAACGTTGGTCAACAATTCTGCCAGCAATCTTCAACGGCAGCTGCATATGCTTTGCCACGCAAATGGCAGCTGCAACATTCTTTTCTTCGTTGATTCGTGCCGACCAAAGCAAATACGCACGGTCCTCCGAGCTTTTTGTGGGCCAGAGATCCATGTTTATGCCGTTGTTTATCAGCGGCATATCTATCTCAAGCGCCTGGTCATATTGACGTTTGACCCGTTCTGATATCGCTACGAATGTTACATCGCTTTCCCGCGAATGCTTTTGATACGCTGATATTCGTTTGCTGTCAGCCGGTGAATGCAGCGTCAGAATTGAA
Source organism: Dyadobacter sp. CY326 (assembly GCF_021390515.1). Lineage (GTDB taxonomy): Bacteria > Bacteroidota > Bacteroidia > Cytophagales > Spirosomataceae > Dyadobacter. The sequence goes on along the minus strand of NZ_JAJUXI010000003.1, from coordinate 772,832 downwards.
GTTTTGGTGAAATGCAATCCTGCCTCTAACAGATGCGGGTAAAACATGTTGTAGTGAATGACATCATATGAACCGACATTCATATCTCCGAACTGACGCTTTTCTTCGGAATGTTTACAAGAGTCCGACTTTTCTGACGAAAATGCGGTAAACGGATTTACGAGCAAAAATCTAGCGCTGGCTTCCGCCTCCTCCGCAACGACATCCACAGCATGTCCTTCATTAACAAGTTGGTTGGCAAAAGAAACTATAAACGCCTCAATACCACTGTTATAAGGCTCTTTCAGTGATATCCCAGGACCAGCCACAAGTAAAATATTCATAATAAAAGCACCACCAATCTGTATAATAATCTGTCCTTCAAAAAAGGCTACATACAGACGCTCAATGAGCGTTATGTGCGTGGCTTTTCAAGATCATTGACTTCTAACGTATAGATAATGATAGTTATAAAGTCGCTATCTGATTTGTAAATATAGTTTTTTGGATGGAGTATAATGTTCATTTGTCGTGATAGGGACGAAGTGATGGCAGATATTTGGTAACTGCCATTAGAAGTTATATCCAAAATGCAATCCCGGCTGCCCGAAGAAGAATCTTGACCATCTATCATCAACCTGTTTAAACGAATCAGGCATTTTTGATTGATAGGGACGATGCGTTATTGCTATTGAAGGCTGTATGAAAAACCTGTCTTTGAAAAGTTTAATGTGATAACCAATGGAATAAGTGTTAAAGATTTGAAATCCATTGTCAATCTTTTTACCGTTATCATTCACAAAAGTTTGAAAAGCAGGCATCACGTCAATTTGGGTAAAAAGACCTTTCCATAAAAACCTGTAATAGGAAAGTGACACTCCGTGTTCACGAATATAACCTGGAAACCCTTCTCCGTCTGCTTCATATGATTTCCCAAAAGGAATGCCAATTGGCCAGCCATATTTCCAAGTTTTGAGTTCAATTGAAATTACATCTTTTCCTGTAATGCGATAACCCAAGTTGAGATAAACCATCTCAGGCGAATTATTATCAGGTATAAGGTTTGCGAGCATAAATAATGTACTGCCTACAAAATACTTTTTATAAGTACTGTCTTGTTTGGCATATTGAGCTTCAACTGGGAGAGTGCTTGCCACCATTAAGGTCAAAGCGAACAGTAAAACTATCTTTTGCATATCATTACGATTGGTTTTTTAAATGATAATGCAAAGTTAGATTGGCCAGATGCCACGACTCGTTGACTTAAGTTAAGAAATGAGCCCTACCACTTATTTTTGGCCATGATTCTTGGTCTTAACCTACTTAAAGACTCGGGTTTGATTCCTAAATAGCTCGCTAATTGATGCTGTGGCACACGTTGAATAAGGTCAGGCCGTGATTGCAATAAGTTTAGGTAGCGTTGTTCCGGGGACGAAGTCTTGAACTCGTCAAAATTGATTTGCTGTTTAGCTAAAAGTTCTTCTGACAAAACCCTGCAAAGCGATTCGAATTTTGGGAATTTATCGAAAATCTCGGCTTCCATTTCAGGATTTGAAATAATAATGATGGAGTCTTCAATACAAGATATGTAATATTCGGAAGGTGTTTTATTGACCACACAAGGCGGTGTCAGGGCATCCATTTCCGTATAGAATGCAGTTGTTTTTTCTTCTCCGTCAATAATGTAGTAAGCCCGAATACAGCCTTTCAATACAAAGTATGCTTCATTAGAATTTTGTCCCTCGCGTAAAAGAATTACACCCTTTTTGAAAGTCCGAAAGGTGTCCAAGGAGATGATGGCATTCTTTTCATCTTCTGTCAAAGAAACATATTTTGCTATAAAGTCAAATAGTAAGTCTTGCATTTTCTGCCTTCTTTATCTGTACACAGTTTCTGTCCTGCACCTGCCATGGCGTCCCGTGATTAAGTGCTAAATCATTCACCCTAAATTACAAAGTAATCTTTAAACAGGCCTACGCTTGAAGATAATCGGTTTGCCGCCGGAAAGCTTTAATTCCTTAACTCTGCTAAGAACTTAAATGCTTTCCAGCGAACAGAATATGGTGCTGTCTTTGTAGATAGGGTGAATTCAATGAGCACACCATTGTGCCCAAAGAATTAACACAACATACTAAATAGACGCCTTGGCAACCGGCTGGCAAATTGGAATTTCGTGATGTGATTTGTCTTTAAAGGCTAACTTCTTAGGGGACAGCCTTTCCACTTTATCAATCCCTTCCTTTACCTTAATGAATTGGTTTACAGCGACGTTCTGGATTTTTTGAATGCGTCCGCTCCCGTTCCATCTGATTTCAATTTCGTCAATTTGTGTTGCTTTACCCACCCCGATCTCTCTTTTGAAAGGAGCAGAACCAAAACTGCCACCGGAGTTCACATCCCGGTAAATGTGCCTCGTAACGCCATTCTCGCGGATAGTGATTTTTAGCCTGCTCCCTATGGCTGCTTTGTTTGCTGTAATTCCTTCCAGATCGATGGAAACCCAGTTGTTATCACCTTGCCCGGGGTTAAGGAAAAAGGAATTCTGGTATGCGTCGCCAAAATACGCACCGCCCATTTCAATGTAAATGTCCTGATCGCCATCATTGTCCATATCCCCGAATCCAACTGAATGACCCTTCTGCAAGCTTCCCACCTTCGCCGATGATGTAATATCCGCAAATGATTTTCCACCCATGTTTTTAAACATTTTATTGGGTACCAGTGATTTGTAACTCGGGTTGCCGGTTCCAAGGAAAATATCCAAAAAGCCATCATTATCAATGTCGCCGAAACTTCCGCCCATTCCAAAAGCCGTTTTATCCAGTCCCATTGCATTTGTCACATTGCTGAATGTGCCGTCGTGATTGTTTTTGTAAAGAACTGGCTGGCCATGAAAACGGGGTGAAGCGCCCACTCGTTCGGCAGCCGCATAATAGCTGAGATTGTGTTCCATGGTATAATCGCCGCACAGAATATCCAGCCAGCCATCATTGTCATAGTCAAAAAACCAGGTTGTAAAACTCCTGTTTTGATCCAGATCCAGACCAGCTTTTTGAGATACATCTTCAAATAAAACATTGCCGGATTTGGAACCGGTTAAGCCTTTGTTTTTTAACAAAATCCGCTTTCCACTCATTGTTGACAAAAAGATGTCATTCCAACCGTCATTGTCAAAATCGCCGGATGTAACTCCCTTTACAAATGCCTCTATCCCGGCATGGGCAAGCTTGGCGGATTCGGTAAAAGTGCCGTTCTTATTGTTCAGGTAAAGTTCGCACGGATGATTGCTGACGCCAGTGCTGGTTTCGTTACCAATGAAAACATCCACCCAGCAGTCATTATTGAAATCGTTCCAGGTTGCAGTCTGCGTAGGATGGAACGAAAGTAAACCGCTGTCAATGGTCACATCGGTGAATGTGCCATCACCATTATTTTTCAAAAGCGAGTTGGGCTGCTCACCGAATTTGCCGCTAAGCCATGCTCCACGCATGACAAACACATCTTTGAAACCATCGTTGTCAAAGTCGGTCTGCATAATGTGCAAGCCGCCGGTAAATCTGTCCAATCCGGAAGCAGCAGATTTGTCCTCGAACGAACCATTGCCATCGTTCTTAAAATAATGCATGGATTCACTCAGATCCCAGCTGGACATGATCAGGTCGAGATAGCCATCATTGTCGAAATCCTCTATGATATTTCCGCCCGCCATATTTTTGACATCCAGTCCCAGGCCCGGAGCAATGTCTTCGAATGCATTAATGCTCGTTTCGTCTGCTTTATCCAGGTTTGCGATGAGCATTTTTTTGGGGACACTTTCAGGATACTTACCCAGGGTCATATACGCAACGTTCAGCAGCCAAAGCGCTTCCAGATCGTCAGGTCGTTCTGCGAGCAACCTTTTGTAAATGTCAATGGTGCCTTTGGAGCCGCTCATATCGCGGTGAACGCCGCCATTTTTTATGGGCAGTATGCATGCGTCGATGGAATGATTGGTAATGCAATTGGTTTGCTCGCCAAGCCGAAGGTAAGCAACCGCAAGATCATCTTTCACCCGCCTTGTAATGCCAAACCGCTCGTAAATTGGATTCGGGTCATTTTCCAGTTTTTTGAGAATGCTTACTGCTTCTTTCGCTCTTCCAAGCTGCACCAAAACATTGGCTTTGAAGTGGTAAAGTTTAAATAATTGCCCCTCTTCTGATGCAGGAACTGTTTTGATACAGGAATCGAGATACACCAGTTGCGCTTCCGGGCTGAAATTATTTTGGTAATTAAAAACCGTGGCCTTGCTCTCGCGTAAAAGCCGCAGCATTTTTTCTTCCGGTGAAGGATTTCTGCAAAAACTCATGGCAATTGCACCCACCCCAACCGTCGTCAATAATATAACTTTGAGTCTGATGTTCATCATAATTTATCTTGAAGATTTTGAATAAAACCGATCTCAACCGCAAGCTTCAAAGCTCAGGTTCTGTGTTCGGCCAGCTTGGTTCCGTTTATTAGCCAACAGGCTCTGCGCCCATTGTGCTCTTAAACATTTGCTGATTTTGATTAATACAATACGGACATAACCCGGCCAATAGCCGTGTTACGTCAATCAATCAATGAAGTTTTTTAAGCTGCTTCGGGAGGACAAAAGGGAGGTGCAGGAAACGAAGAAAGGAGTTTAGCGTTCAATGCAGGATACTGATTTCCAAGATTTAAACTCGTAATGTATAGGTTACTGCCGGCCAAGTGGACTTTTGCAGGCAGGTAAATCTTGATCAGATCGTTTAGTAATTTAATGGTCTTGCTGCGTGGCGATTCAGACGCCCCGGCGGGGAATTCGTGAACTTGCTGAACCATATGCGAAAGCTCAGCAAAACGTTGGTGAGCCGACGCGTCGGGTGTGAGCGTCACATACAGTGTGTCGTTTTCGTGCGCATATTGAGTCACATTATAAAACCCGTCTGCAATACGAAGCAAGTGGTTTTCAACATCGCCGAGCTCTAAAGGCGCTGCATATGGGATCGAAGGCAACGGAATTTTAATGGTTTGCGTTTGCGCGACATTAATTTTGATGGAAGCATTTTTATAGCCACTGTCAAATAATAATACGGTCAATGAAAGGCTCAGCATATTGCAAAGCAGCAGTACAAGCAGAAATATGCAGGCAACCGTTTTCATTAATCCAAGTTAGCGTCCTAAACATAATGAAAAAGTTTAACTTTTTATAGACTTAACATGATTATTCTTTAACCTGTTCATAGCGCGTTCCTAGTTTACGGTATTCATAAATTGCTCATTTAAAGCTAATTTCGAGTTTATTTTCTTTATATGGCACCATGGAACTTATCGAAAGAGCAGAATTTTTAAATATACTGCGTTCCAGATTCAGACAAACATTAAGCGGTGAAGGACATTGTATTTTTGTAACCGGCGAGCCCGGGATCGGGAAGACCACACTGGTCAACGCTTTCTGCAAAGAAATCAGACCTGACTACAAAACTTACTGGGGAACGTGCGACGCATTGTATAGTCCGCGACCGCTTGCACCCCTTTATGATATTATGATGCAGCTGGGAAAAGGAGTCTCCGATGTACATGCCAATGCTGAGGACCGGACAGCGCTTTTCTTCAACGTTTTACAAGAATTACATAAAGAGCGTGACGGCGTTTTGGTCGTTTTTGAAGACATCCACTGGGCGGACGAAGCGACGCTTGATTTTATCAAATTTCTTGGCAGGCGTATTGGTCAGCTGAAATGCCTGTTGATCCTCACTTACCGGGACGACGAAGTGCACACGCGGCACCCGCTGCGAAATGTGCTCGGGCAGTTTTATTCCGATTCATTCACCAAATTCCAACTAACACCTTTCTCCCGCCAGATAGTGGAAGAAATGGCAGCTGCGAAGGGATACAGCGGTGAAGAAGTTTACAAAATTACCAATGGAAACCCTTTTTATGTAACTGAAATCCTGGCAAGTTATAGCAGCGGAGTTCCTGAAAATGTTCGGGATTCGATTTTATCGGTTTACAAAGGACAGGAAGATGACACCAAGACATTGTGGGAAATGCTATCGATTTTCCCTGCCGGCTTTGAATTAAATTACCTTGAACAAATACAGCCAAGATACAGGGAAGCGGTTAAATATTGCTTTGGCTCACGCATCCTGATCGTCAGGGATCGGCTGATCTTTTTTAAGCATCAGCTTTATAGTCAGACCATAGAGGCATCGTTGTCCCCACTATTGCGCATTACACTCAATAAGCAAATCCTGTCGATGTTTCTCGATGCATTTGAACAAAATCAGGAAATCGAACGCATTATCCATCACGCAAAAAATGCCGGAGCGGACGAGCTCATCGCCCGCTATGCGCCCATTGCTGCTCAAAAGTCCGCATCGGCCGGCGCACATGCAGACGCGGCAAGATTGTATTGCCTTGCTATTGAATGTGAGAAGTTTATCAGCAGAGAAAAGCTTGCAGAATACTATGAATTATATGCTTACGAATGTTATCTGATTCACCAGCATAAAGAAGCGATCGCCTACGCAGAGCGGGCACTTGGATTTTGGCAGGAACAGCAAAATGCAGAAAAAGTAGGAGAGGGCCTGCGCTTTTTGTCGCGGCTTTGGTGGTATGAAGGCAATCGAACCCAAGCCGAAAAACTTGGCGCCAGGGCGGTGAATGAATTAGAGAACGCCCCGGCTTCCCGCGCCAAGGCAATGGCTTACAGCAACATGGCAGCCCTGAAAATGCTCGCCGACCAGACAGACGAATGCTTAATGTGGGGACAAAAAGCAACTGATCTGGCCCGCGAAATTGGCGATCAGGAAACACTCGCGCATGCTTTGAACAGCATTGGCTCGGCGCTCATGACCGATCACCGATCGATATCCGAGGGAATGTCGTGTTTGCAGGAAAGCCTTCGGATCGCCCTGAAATATGCATTTCACGAGCACGCCGCCCGTGCGTATACTGCTATTGGAAGCAATGCTGTGTCGATGAAGCTTTACGATGTTGCGGGGGAATATCTGGATCTCGGAATCGCATACTGTCTGGAAAGGGATATGGATTCGCTGCGCCTCTACATGGTGGGATATAAAGCGAGGCTTTGTTTGGAAACCGGTGCCTGGGACGAAGCTTATGATCTGGCAAACGGCATTTTGCAAACCGAAGATCTGCTCCCTGTGATCAAAACGAGCGTGCTGATTACGGTCGGTTTATTAAAATTACGCCGGGGAGAAGAGGGGGCGCTTGACCTGCTGACCGAGGCGAAGGAGATTGCTTTTGACACGATGGAACTGCACCGGATTGTTCCGGCTTTGTCTGCATTGCTGGAATACGAGTGGCTGCTGGGAACAACACTTGTTGAACCTGCCGATCTTGACCGGGTTGTGGGAATGGTCAAACAGACCAAGAAAATCAAAGAAGACAGCAAATTGTATTTCTGGCTGCAACGTGCCAGAAAGGACTATATTTTGACGGAAGGGTCTGACAATCAAGTTAATAATGGAAATGGCTTAGCTTCGCATTGGGAAAAGGCCGGCTGCCCTTACGAATATGCGCTGACATTGTTTGATGGAGACGAAGCCGATATGAGGAAGGCGCTGCATATGATACAGGAATTGGGCGCCGAAAGGGTTTATCAAAAATTGCGGCAATCAATGCGCTCGGAAGGAGTGAGAAAGATTCCGAGAGGAAAACGCCTGAGCACCCGCTCCAATGCGGCCCAACTCACCAGTCGCGAGCTGGATGTTTTACAACTTCTTCAGACCGGGATGCAAAATAAAGAAATCGCCGAAAAGCTTTTCATTTCTGCCAAAACGGTCGACCACCATATTTCGGCGATTCTTGTAAAACTCGATGTGGGAACTCGTGCCAAAGCTGTCATTAAAGCATCGGGACTGGGGATTCTAAAATAGGGGATTTGGATTTTAATTTGGGCAATAACACTGTGTTCCAACCAGCTCGCAGCTTATACTTTTGTAATCATACTCTAATCACAAAACCGGCCTTATGAAAAAATTTATTATTGAGAGAACAATTCCTGGCCTGGGCAACTTTTCAACGGAAGAATTGCAGGCGATCTCACAGGCGTCATGCGCAACGGTGCGCAAACTAGGCGTGCCGTATCATTGGATTCAGTCATATGTGACCAACGACAAGCTTTATTGTGTGCACATTACGGAGTCGGAAGAGCTGATCCGTGAGCATGCGCGCCTCGGAAACTTCCCGATTGATTCGATTACAGAAGTCAAAACCATCATCGACCCCACCACCGGAGCCACTTACTGATATGCGGGTGGCCCCTTATCGTCAATAGTTAGGTTTGTTATGTTACATATCCGTCGCGGAAATTTCTGCGGCGGATTTTTTTAAGCCAACACAAAAAGCCCGTCAATGTTGACGGGCTTTTTGTGTTGGCTTAACAGATTTCTCTATTGCCCCTGCTTCACCGGGTGAACTTCGACAGGAATTAACCCGTGCGCTTCCTTGTGCGTATTGATCACCGAATTGGCATCTTTTGCTTCGGAGAGACACATTACGGCGCCGGACTTTTCATCAACCCAATAATTGATAAAATTGACACCATACTTACCTTGAACGGCAAGATCTTTCACGTGAGCGTCGGCAACTGCCTTGGCGGTTACATTACCCGCACCAAGCTGGTGAATATCCAGAAACAACGTTGGATTAGCGCTTGCAGCTGCTTCTTTGCCGCTGCTCACCGGCTGCACCAGAGCCGGAACTAATCCGTGTGCGTCTTTATGGGTGCGGTAAACCGACGCGGAATCCGGGGATTCGGAGAGGCAGTAAACTTTACCCGCCGCTTCATCGACCCAGAATTTGACAAAGTTGACGCCATACTTGCTTTGCGTTGCAAGATCTTTCTTGTGAGCCTCCATCACTGCATCATACGTGACCTTACCTGGTTCAAGATTGTGCACGTCGAGAAACATGCTTTTTTGTTGGTTTGAATCAATGCCCTGTGATTCTGATTTGCACGAACTAAAAAGTACGGCGAGTGCGATTAAACTGTAACTTAAATTTTTCATGTTGTTCTGATTGTTTTAAATACGATGCAAAGTAATGTCGGTTTCAGAGCCAACATTTCGGTGCTTTTCCCTATTTTAAAAAATCAGATACCCTATTTTAATGACGGTTTAAGAAATGCACTTCCGTTAGATCCCGCTATCGTCATTTGGGTCAAATTCCACAATCCATTCAATGCCATACTTGTCTCTGAACATTCCGGCGTAGGAACCCCAGGGACTGTCGCCAATGGGACCTTCAACATCTCCGCCAGCCGATAATTCGTTAAAAACCTTCTCAGCTTCTTCACGACTTTCTGCACTGATCGCTATTTTAGACCGGTTTTCCCTTTCATTTACTGTTCCCATAAATTCAGGAACATCATTGCCAACCAACACATTGTGCTTTCCTATCGGCAGTACAATGGTCATTATTTTATCCGCTTCGTTCTCTGGAATCGAGAATTCATCGCTTGACAAATCTTTGAAACGAATCACTTTTGTGAATTCGCCACCAAACACTAATTTGTAAAAATTGAATGCTTCTTCTGCATTTCCATTGAAATTGATCCATGGATTGATTGTCTTCATAATTTTGATTTTAGACTGTTTAATCTTGATTAAGGTTCTCTGCCTACATCTATTTCAGCGTAGCAACATTGCAATGCAAAGGTGAAATTTAGTCCAGCATTTGAACCTGTGCAAATGCGACAAATTAGAGGGTGAATCCCGCCAAAATGAGTTGGTTGTATGACAATGAGTGAGTTGCCCTTGTTTTATCAATTTGGAAAATAAATGACGAATGAAGCGCCCTGATCAGGCTCGCTAATGGCAGTAATCGCGCCGCCATGGTTGGACACAATCTTTTCGCAGATTGCAAGACCGATCCCTGTTCCAGCATATTGAGACCGACCATGTAATCGTTGAAACATTTGAAAGATGCGGTCAACGTATTGCTGCCCAAACCCAATCCCGTTGTCAGTTACTTGTATTTTATGATAAGTTTTTGTGTGCCTTATGGGTTTCAAAAAGATTGGCAAAGCATCTTGCCCAATCTGCTCATAAGTGATCGTAATAACCGGCGACAGACCAGGCTTTCGAAATTTAAGGGCATTACTGAGCAAATTTTGAAACAGCTGCCCAAGTTGTGAGGCATTGCCCGAGACAATAGGCAATTCGTCAATCTGAATGTTGGCCCCGGTTTCTAAAATTGCTAAATCCAGGTCACTCATGACAGTTTCCACCACTGAATTGAGCGCTACAAACTGGTTGGTCGCAGGATCAGCCGTTATACTGGAAAAATCCAGCAGGTCACTTACCAGCACAGACATGCGACCGGCCGCTGCCTGAATTCTTTCCAAATATTGAAGCTCCTTTTCACTCGCATTAACATTGAACGACATTAAACGGTCACTAAACTGTCTGATTTTACGAAGCGGTTCCTGCAAATCGTGGCTGGCCACATAGGCAAATTGCTGCAAACTTTCGTTTGAGCGTGCAAGCAGCTGGTTGGCTTCTTCCAGCTCTTCATTGACGGCCATGTACTCTTCATTCTGAGCGGCTAGCTCTTCATTCAATGCGCCCAGCTCCGCTGTTCGATCTTCCACGAGTCGCTCTAATTCCTGCTGCTGCCCACGCTCGATGGTAACGTCCTGCGCAGTCCCGAGCAGCTTATGCGGCTGGCCGTCAGAATCATAAATGACTTTGCCCATTGCATGCACAATACGCTCATTTCTGGTGCTGCTGCCAGCGATCCGGTATTCGGCATCATACATTCCTCCCGAACCGGGAGTCAAAGCTTGATTGATCGCTTCCTCAACCGAAACGCGGTCCGTATGATGAATGGCGTCAAATGCCTGATCAACAGGAACCTGATCTTGTTCAAATCCAAACCATTCCTTGATGCTATCCGAGTAAGTAAGCTTTTTCGTTTCCAGGTCCAGCTCCCACGTCCCCAGGTGCGCAAGTGTGATAGCGCCTTTCAGGCTTGCCTGGGTTTCTTCCAGCTGCTCATAAGCCACCATCAGGTCGGTGACATCTGCTGCTGTGTTCATCACACCATATACATTTCCCGATTGATCAAAAAGCGGTGTAAAAATGTATTTGAAATAGAAGCGCTGTAATTGGCCAGAAATCACGAGGTCAACCCGCTGGTTATGGGCATAAAACGGCTTGCCAGTCCGGTAAACCTGTTCCAGCTGTTCATAGATGCCTTTTCCTTCAAGCTCCGGCAAGACTTCGGCGTAGCGCTTGCCAACAATGTCTGCGCCTTTGCCCCAAACATCTACAATGGATTGATTAACCATCTGTATGCGCATTTCAAGGCCCGTATACACACCAATTGGAAAGGGCGCACTATCCACCAAGCTGCGCAGACGCGCTTCACTTTCTTCCAGCAACCTGCGGGCCTTCACCTGTTGGGTAACATCCTGACAAAGGACGATTACACCCGTGACACTGCCGTCCAATTCGCGGTAAGGATGATATACAAGATCTAAAAATCCCTCTTTCTTCCCGTTTTCTATTGCCACAAAGTAGGGCTGTGCGTACAGATATACCGGCTCACTTGTGCGCAGGACATTGCTGATAATGGCGTGAAATGGCTCCCGTGCTTCGGGGATTATGTCAAACAGTTCTTTTCCAAGTAATTGGCTCGGCTTTCTGTCAATCAGGGTCGCATAGGCTTCGTTCACAATCTCCACACGCATCTCTGGCCCGCTGAGCATGATTATCCCAACGGATGCTTCACGAACCAGGTTTTGAAACCGCTGCTCTGACAATTGCAGCTGACTGGCTGTGTCCACCCTTTCTGTCTTTTGCAGACAAGTTACCATTACACCATTAATGAGTCCCTGATCGTCTGAAATCCGACCCAGGCTGTAACTCCATGCATTGCCATCACCATGTAATTGAAAAGACTCGTTTTGCGTTAAAACGGGGTCTCTTCCTGTCATAACCGAATCAATGACAGGGGCAATGACTGGCCAGACATTTGACCAGCTCTCCTTGCCAGGTCGGCCAAGCTGATGCAAGTCAAGACCATTATTGGTGGACTGGTAAAATGCATCATTATAAAAGGTAACTAAATCTCGTCCCCAGAACAACACCATCGGGAGACCTGAGTCAAGCATCATTTGCAGCAGAGTCCGAAGGCTGATTGGCCAACTCTCTGGCTTGCCCAGGGTTGAGCCCGACCAGTCGGAATTTCGGAGATGGGCACCCATTTGGCCGCCACCGGCGAGAAATGGATTTGTAAGTGTATCTGACAATTGTTTTAAATAATATTCTTAATAGTAGTGAGTTGGGTAAACCTTCAATATATCATGACTGCCCAACATGCAAGTATAATACATGTTGCCAGTTCCACCAAGACGAGGACCTGAGCAGGACTTTGAATAAGGGGCTCAGTGGAAGCTTACGCAGAATCGTTGCCGATTTTTTTTACGCCCGATGCCACGGACGACCGGTCATTTGGTGTCCAATGAAATATAGACAATGCTAGTTTTTATTGTCTTTTTCAATGACTCTTTTGCCTGTCCTATTCATTCACCTGTCCCTGCATTTGCTATGAAAACTTGTACGCTCGTCTTTTGCTTCATGCTGTTCCGCCTCTGTTCCTATGCTGCCAATGAAGGCAGTTATGCCGACAAACCGATCGACGTTGTTTCTGTAAAGGATCACAAAGATTTATCTGAAAAAGCAGAGCCATTCAGTCTCTGCCTGGAAGCCGAAAATGCATTGGGCAACGGACCTGTGACCGAGGATCCGAATGCTTCCAATGGCAAAACAAGAGGTGACAAAGACAATTGGGATCATTATGTCGATTATGATATCAATGGTGTCCTGGCTTCCGGTGAGCACCAATTGATAATCCGTTATTACACGGCAGGTGATGCGAATGTAAGCGTTTCGGTAAACGGGACTACGGCTCCCATAACGGTTGAGCTTCCCGCCACCCACTCCTGGAATATCGTTTGGGCCGAGAAAACCATTTCAATAAACTTGAACAAAGGGGCCAATCGGGTTCGCATTCAAGGATTATCGGGTTACAGTGTTCGTCAGGACAGAATTTGCGTGACAGGGAGTTCCGGACCTAGTGGGCCCGTGACATGTAATTTTGATGTGTTTCCATGGGCAAGTAGCGCGGAGGTTTTGCCCGGGCAGGCCGTAACCTTGGACGCCAATTGCTCCGGTTCAGATTGTGGAGATGTGTCTTTTAATTGGACAGGAAATGGTGTCGACCTCAGCGGTGCACAAGTCACATTCAACGCACCTGCAACGCCTGGTTCTTACGCATATGAACTCACTGCTTCCAAAAATGGCTGCATTGCAAAAATGTCACGTGCATTTGTCGTAGTAGATGACACACCCACCTGCGATTTTGCTGTCAGTTCATTTTCACCCAACTACTTTGCTTCCTGCGCAACGCAAGTAGCGCTCATCGCCGAGTGCAGCGGTGGAGACTGTTGGGCGATAAAGTACAACTGGAGTGGCAACGGAGCAACTGGTTCCGGATCTACGGTCACAGCACCCGCACCTTCCGCCAATGGCAGATTTTACTACACAGTAACGGCCTCCAAAAACGGCTGTCCAGATAAATCCAGCAACGCAGAAGTCCTCGTAAGGGATTGTCCGATCACACCGGCAGAACCATTCAGTGCATGTGTGGAAGCGGAAAATTCGGCAGGAAACGGGCCTGTTACTTCCGATCCAAATGCCTCTGGTGGCATGACAAGGGGAGCGGAAAACAACTGGGATCATTATGTGGAATACGAAGTGAATGGCGTGAAAGCCACCGGACCGCACGAACTGACATTGCGTTACTATGCAGCGCAGGATGCGGCAGTGGATGTGATCGTTAACGGGGGAACAAAAATACCTGTGGTGGGCCTCAACGCCACCCACACCTGGAACATTGTCTCGGGAGAGCGGACCATTACTGTGAATCTGGTCGAAGGCAACAACAAAATCCGCATCATTGGCTTGCCGGGTTACAGCCCTGTGCGTCAAGACCGGATCTGTGTGACAGGCAGCGGCGGAACAGGAAATCCACCAACCTGTGATTTCCAGATTAGTGCAAATGCGGTCACCATTTCACCATCGTGCAGGGACGCTGTCGCAATCTATGCGCTTTGTTCAGGTGGCGACTGCGAATCGGTGAACTATCAGTGGACGGGCAATGATATCAATCTGCCCGGCAGGATCGTATATCTGGACCCACCGGGAAAAAATGGAACCTTCACTTATATCGTCACAGCCTCTAAAAATGCATGTCTACCCAAAACCGCGACTGTCGCGTTTACCGTCACCGGTTGCGAACCTGCTGGCGAACCGTATACTGCCTGCGTGGAGGCTGAAAATTCGGCTAGCAATGGATTGGTCTCGGATGATCCCAATGCGTCGAACGGACAGACCCGGGGAATGGAGGGCAATTATGATTACTATGTCGAATATGCTGTCAACAATGTGCCTGCTTCCGGTTTTTACCCCGTAACCTTGCGATATTATGCTGCCGCAGATGCCCATGTAAGTGTCACGATCAATGGCGTTTTGTCCATCCCGTCGTTGCCGCTTGCAGCCACCCACAGCTGGAACATTGTGTCGAGAGAAGAAACATTTTACATCACTTTGTTCAAAGGCAATAACACCATTTTGATTCAGGGTCTGCCAGGAGCCGCTTGTCGACAGGACAAGTTCTGTGTTTTACCGGCCGTGAGCACAGTACGAATGGCAGCACCGGACGCGGCAGAAATGCAAACCGATGGGCCGGTGCTGCAAGCCTATCCTAATCCCGCAACCAGCGAATTCAATGCGGAATTTTATTTGCAAACGGGAAAGGCAGCCACGCTACGGGTTATGGATGTACAAGGAAAAGTTTGGCACCAGCGTCAGGTAAAAGGGCAGGGCAAAAATCAGGAGCACATTATCCTTAGCAATGTGCCAGCGGGCATTTACCTGTTGCAAGTGAATAAGCCGGATGCAACAGAAACGAAAAAAATCCTCATTGTACGCTGAAAGCAAACAAAACAATGTTGATCGAACGGGTCAACATTGTTTTGTTCTGTTATTGAGTTGCCACTATTGCTGCGATATACTTTTTCATCAGGTAAAGTGCGGCCTTTTGCCGAACTAGGGCCCATGCTCCGCTTACGCCAGGCACTTAAAGTCAAGATGTATAGCAGCATTTGCGGCTTCGCTAATTGTTATGCCGAGGAATCGAATGAGGATTTGCAACCTTTAACGACCAAAGACGCGATCGGTCTTACTGCCGGTGCGGGAGTTGAAGTGGATCTTTGGAAAGTGACTGTTCCAATTTCGGTGCGGATTCAGGAAGGCTTTGGAACTTACGAAACGAATGTGACTTTTTACGAATCCGCTGGTTATTACAACTTGAAAACGAGAACAATACAGGTTACTGCGGGTGTCAATTTTTAAGCTAAAACGAAAACCCTGCCCGCAGTGTCAGTCGGTTGAAATCTTCCAGTTTTTCCAGACTTGCCTGCGTCACCGACGATCTTTGAAACCGGTAACCGGCTGCAATAGTAAATCCCGTGTTCCCGCTAAAAAGGATTTTCAGGCCAATCCCCGCTGAAAATGTTGCGCCGCCCCCAAAACGGACGCTATCCACATCATTGGAAGTTGCATTGAAACCATAGCCGCCTTCCAGGAAATAGAATGGAATTTTAGAGCCTTTGTCTGTAAAATCACCTCTGAGACTCAGGACCACGGGAACGAATGTCTGCACGGCATACAAGTCCGCACCGATGCCCAAGCCGGTGTAAATCCATTGTCCAAACTTGTAACCATTCGTGGTCTGGAAAGAAAATGCGGAGGTCGTCACGCCATTTGAAGCGCGGTTGCTCATAGCCAGCGGCCCGAGCTCCGTATAATGCACGAATCCTTGCTTTTTATATCGGATGTTTGGATTGACCAGCTTCTCGAATGTCAGCGTGTCGACTTCTTCTTTTTGAAATACCCAGATGCTTTTGTCATACGTTTCAAGTTGATAAGTGGCACCTGATTCAAGCAGCCGGCCACGAATGATAGAGCCATTTTTGAGGTGCATGCTGACTTCTTTGGTCTGCTGGCCGAAAACTACGGAAAGCCAGCCTGCAATGAGAAAAGTAAACAGGGTAAATAGCAATTTCATAAAGTGAAGTTTGGTAAGTGAAGGTTTGGTTTTAATTGTCCAGCCAGTTTTTAAAGTCATGGCTCTTATATTTGCTCACAAACACCTCCTGATTGAAAAGAGGCTTTAAGAACACTTGTAAGCGGCTGCTAAGCAATGTCTTAACTTTCTGTATTGCTTCAATTCTGGCGATGACTTTCCGGTTGATCCTGAAAAACAGCGCCGGGTCCAGCACTTCTTCGAGATTTTCCAGGTTGCTGTCCATCAGGTATTTTTTTCCTTCATTGGTTACCATAAATACCACCTTGTCATCCGCATAGAAGTAGGCTACTTCTTCAATGTGCTTAAAATGAATGGTGTCCCCATGTTTGACCAAAAATCTGGTTTTGTATTTTTTGGTCAGCGACTGTATCGTAAGCCTTAAATTTTCTATATCGACGGTGGAAATGCTTTTCCGGTCGTGGTTCAGGTTGTAGTATTTGTCCAATGCCCTGTTCAGCTCACCTTTGTCCAGGGGTTTAAGCAGGTAGTCAATGCTGTTTATTTTGAAGGCCTGCAAAGTATATTGATCATAGGCCGTGGTGAAGATAACCGGGCTTTTTACTGTGATTTTTTCGAATAGACTGAAACAAATGCCGTCGGATAAGTGGATGTCCAGCAGCATTAGGTCTGGCTCCGGGTTTTGATTGAGCCAGATGGCGGCGTCCTCGATGGAGTCCAGGATCTGCTGCACCTCAATGTTCGGATCGTATTCGGTTAGTAATTGAGCAGCTCTTCTGGCCGAAAGGGCTTCGTCTTCTAGAATGAGTACTTTCATGGAAGGTGAATCTGAATGTTGCTGAATGTTAGTCGGATGAAGCCATATCGTTGTGCAAAGTGTGTTCCGAATGGATGCGGATCAGCGGGATGGTGACACTGAAATACTTGTCTGTCTGTTCTACAACCACGCCATGATGTCCGAGAAAATCATATCTTTTGGCAATGTTGGTCAATCCCAGCCGGGTCGACTGATCGTCTTCTATTGGTTTTCTTTGCAAATTATTTTTAACTGTAATGGTCTCATTATCAATGCAGAATATATCAATGTGCAGAGGCTTTCCTTTGGAAATAATGTTGTGCTTCACCGCATTCTCAACCAGCATTTGCAGGGATACGGGAAGAATATAGGCGGAAAGGCAGCCTTCCGAAATATCGACCTGAATGCTGAGCCCGGATTCGAAACGTGTTTTGAGCAGATATAAATAGGAGTGAATGAAGCTCAGTTCTTGCCGGAGCTCTATCAATTCCTTTTCATCGCTTTTTAGAATGTAGCGGTAAACATTGGAAAATTGCTTCACAAACTCCACCGAAGCGGTTGTGTCCTGCGCAATCAGCGCTGTCAGGACACTCAAGTTATTAAACAAAAAATGAGGATTTACCTGGTTTCTGAGTGATTGGAGCTGAGCCTGGCTGGTAATCCGCTTATAGCTTTCCAATTGCTGATGGCTCTCTTCCAGCTTTTTCATGTACAGGAAAATGACGTGGATGGTGTTCAGGAACAGGTTTACCCGAAAACAGAACATCAGCAGCAGCTTTAACGGGAGTATCCATTCATGCCAATCATGGGATAAGCTGTAATAGGCCGTTGGAACGCCAAGGATTAGTGTTACCAGCGCTGTGATGAGCACACTCCCTGCCAGATTATAACCGATCCGTTTCCAAAATGGCTCGATATCTTTCTCGGAAAGCCAGTTGTCCCAAAGCCGGTTGCCTTCCCAGATCCCCGCAGTAACCGCCAGAAAAAGCAAAAAAATCACCCATTGGTCCGCGCCAAGATGATAATAGTCGAATGATTCGAGCAACAGCGTATTCAGGAATGAATAGGCGCCAAGCAAAAACATAAATCCGAACCTATACCTGATTTTGAACATGACAGCAGCGCGTTAGGCAAATTTAAAAAAATTGGCAAACTGATTGAATTACAACCGTTTGCCAATTTACGCTCGTTTTAGTTTAGGGCATTAAGACTTTGTCTATCACATGGACTACTCCATTGGTAGCCAGAATATTAGCTGCTGTAATGTTGGATGCGCCACTGGTTTTTCCTACCACTTTTGCGCCGCCTGCGAGGTCAAATGTGACCGTGCCAGTATTTGCGGTTGTAACAGGCCCGGATACATTAGGCAGGTCGGTCGAGAAAACGCGACCGGGTACGACGTGATAGAGTAAGACACTGGTCAATAGGGCCCGGTTGGCTGCCGCCAGAAGCGTGGCTTTTGGGGTCGTTTTATACAGTTCACGGAACGCTGCATTGGTTGGGGCAAATACAGTCAGACCATCTCCGGCTGAGGTAAGCGCTGTGGCAACTGCCGGATCAGCTGCCAGCACCAGCGATACGAGCTCCGTAAAATTGGTGTCGCCCTGGGCGATCTGTACCAGCGATTGAGTAGGAGGGACGATGACATTGTCAATGACGTGGATGACGCCATTGGAGACCGCTACATCCGTTTTGATGACTTTGATTTTTCCGTTAATGAACACACCATCCGCATTTTTGGACAGGTAAATGTCATTATTGGTGTTAACCGTTTTTACGGTTCCGCTTTTCACGTCAGCCGCTTTCACTGAGCCGCTAATTACGTGGGATCTCAGGATCGGAGTTAAAGCATCTTTTGTCAATGGGTCCAGGCTGGTAATGCCCGCGGTTGTGAAAGCTGCATTATTCGGCGCAAAAACAGTAAATGGTCCTGTGCCTTGCAGAGTAGAAACGAGTTCAGCTTTGGTTAAGGCGGCTACCAATGTTGAGAACTGAGGATCGGCAGAAGCCACGGCCGGGATGTTACTTGCTGCCGGTTCCATTGGCTGATCGTCGTCATCGTCATTGCAGGATGAAAGTGTAAAGGCCAGCATGGCCGCAAACAGACATGTTTTTAGTCTTGGCACTGTTGTGAAAGTTTTCATAACGCTCATTGGTAAGGTGTTGTTTAATTTGACTTACAATCAAATCAACAACCTTTGATTCTGCTTTTTCCGTTCTGCGTTTGGTGCCAATCGGCGATAGAACGGAGTGAGCAGCCAATCGTTTTGGATGGATAGACCAATATCATTTCTGACTGATCAATATGGCTTCCGCAGCCAGCCTTCCACTTTTCATGGCTGCATTGATCGATCCATTCATCAAATGGTCGCCGCAGATAAAGCATTGCGGAGATAGCTGATTTACTCCGTCGCCGAGATCATTAATCACATGATCATCATCAGGCAAAGCATAGCCGATATGATAGGTTTTTAAATGTTTCCATTGCATTGCCTCCGGAAACCAGGCTTGCATTTCCCTCAAAACCTTCGCCTGAAGCTGTGCACTGTCTGCGTTGGAATGATCTCCAATCAACGATAAGGAAATTAGGGCATCACCATTTTTGGAATAGTTGGAAGCGACCTGGTTCATCACGGCCATATTGTTGACCAACTTTTGGGACAATGCATTCAAGGCAATCAGCGGCTGGGTAAAGGGTTTGCTGGCCGCAGTAAAATACATATTGGTTACCGAATTGTAAGCCGATGGTGTTTGCTTAAAAGGGCTGGGCACTTCGAGCTGATCTGTGGCAATGAGCACTGTGGAGCCCTCAAACATTGATCCCGCAGCTGTTTTTACAACATTTCCGTCAATGGAAACCACTTTTTGATGAAGATGGATTTCTTCCGAACTTAGTCCTGCCGCCAACTGCAACGGGATCATGCCCATCCCTTTCGCGGGAACAGCCGCATCTCCCTGCCCGAACATTTTGAATACAAATTCAAACATCCTGCTGGACGTGCTCAATTTGTCTTCCAGGAAAATCCCGGTCATAAAAGGTTTGAAAAACTGGCCAATGATCTTTTGGCTGAAACCTGCTTCTTCCAGATATTTCAATGTAGTCGCCTCGCTGCCTGAAAAAATTTCATCAATGCTTTTTGCAGTCAACTTTAATTTCAGTTGAAGCATCCGGATTTTATCAGCGAATGTTCCTGCCGGTGATGCCAATGTGCTTATCAAGGCACTGGGCTGCCGGAGCGGATCGCCAATCTTTGTAGTGCCTTGTTCGTTGAGAATCAGTGCACCGGGATCAAATTTGCGCAGCTCTAATGCATCGTAGTCCAAGAACTTCTGGGTTTCCGGATACGCCGTTAATAAAACCTGAAATCCTCTGTCCAGCAGGAAGCCGTCAACCTCCTCGGTTCTCACTCTGCCGCCTATCTGGTCAGAAGCTTCCAGGATCTTTACTGATTTCCCTGCCGCTTTTAATACTTTGGCAGCCGTCAAACCTGCCAGTCCTGCTCCAATAATGATTACGTCCGTGTTGTGTTGCATTGCGTTCCGCCAGGCTCATTTAGTTCGTTTGGCCTTGTGCTAAATTATCAATTATAATACAAGAACATACTAACTAAACGTGACTGAAACAGATTTGACAAGATTTATGCGCTAAACTCAGGACTGATTGGGGGAAACAAAAGACTTCATATACGCCAAACCGGTTGTCCAGCTAAGGTTGTCGTATTGCTCATTGGATAGTTGGTTATGCTGGGTTGAAAACATGGAATACATGTATTGCGCTTGCTGCCATTTTGCATACAACTCGTTTTCCCCTGCCGGGTTGTCGGCTCTTTGTTTCTTGATAAATCCGGCAAAATCTTCCAAAGTCGACAGCTGGTGGATTCTGAATTCCTGGCCTGTTAGTTCTTTCACATTAGCCCATAACTCATTGGGGCTGATCTGAAAACTGGCAATTTCCAAATCCCGGAGTGCATTGTTGTCCAAAGCCACTTCCGCAGTAAAGGCTGCTGTATCGTCCATGGTGGTGAAATCCAGTTTCCAATCTGCTTTTTCACCCCAGTAACCGATGCTTTTGTCTTTTAAGTTTAATATCGGCGTATTGTATTTCAGTATGTCAGCAAAAGCGCCATTGAAAATAGACGATGCTTTGATCGCGGCGCTATCCAAATAGGCTTTAAATTCTCTTCTTAAATCAAAATTCCTGTTTTCGCCCGGCACCAGATCATTGTAATTTGTGCAAAAGTCGGAAGGGATGAATCTTGGAACACCTGCTTGCAGCGCGCCATCCAAAATTCTCGATTGCAGATCCACAATTACATCGCGCAGGCCAGCCACTGCGGAGATTACACAATCGATGCCCACACAGGCTTTTGCGATCTCGTCGACACTGTTTAAATCCACTTCGATTACCTTAACACCCATTTTCGTAAGCACATCTATTTTTTCCAGATCGGTAGCAGACCGGACAATGGCACTCACGTCAGCATTTCTGATTATTAATTCCCGACAGATTCTGTTTCCCAGATTACCCGTAGCACCCGCTACTAAAATTGCTTTTTTCATTTTCTTAATGTTTATAAATGTTATGATTTTCTTATGCTAAAAATTCGAAGACAGCGTCAATCACTTGTCCGGGCTGCTCTTCAAACATATAGTGCCCGCTGTCCAAAATGCCAATGACTTTTACATCTTTTGCAGCGTAGGGTAATCCCATCTTCATGTAGTTATAACTCACATTGCTCCCGATTCCTAATACAGGCATAGCAAGTTGCTGGTAGGTTTTTGCATCCGCAATGTCCTGCGTGAATGTCTGATACCAGGCATTGGAAGCCCTGATGCGATCTGCTTCATTGTAAACAGAAGCATACACTTCTCTTTCAAAGGAGCTCATTTTACTGCCGTCGATCATTACATATTCAAAGAGCCAGTCAAGCAGGAAATGAAAGCGCCCTTCCAGTATTTTTTCCGGCAATTCCTTTACCTGATTAAATCCCATCCACCAGGCATAGGGCATATTGGAGTCCATTTTGTCAGTAAATGTTCCCGCAGGTGGGATCAACGGCATTTGCATCATGCCTTCACTTGGGTGCGAGCCATCCAAAACAATAAGCTTTTCCGTGAATTCGGGGTAATTGAATGCGAAGCTCATGGCGACCATGCCGCCAATATCGTGACCCATGATATGAACTTTCGTGAATCCGAGTTGCTGAACAAGTCCCAAAATATCCGTTGCCATCGTTTTTTTATCGTAGCCTGAGTCAGGAATTTCAGAACTGCCCATTCCTCTGATGTCAACAATGATTACCCGATATTTTGTAGCAAGTTCCTGGGCAATAGGATAATAAGAAAACCAGGTTTGGGGCCAGCCTGGCAAACATATCAGGGGAATGCCGCTGCCTCCGTCGGCATAATGCAGTTTCACCCCATTGACCGTCGTGTATTGATTTGTAAAGCCAGGAAAGCTTTTAATTAATTCATCATCAGAATATTGATTCTGAGAGTTAGAAGCGTTTTTCGTTTGAGTCATCGTTTTTGTTTTTCGAGACTCAAAAGTAGTCGGCCAGCGAAGTGTGAAAACTACCAAGTGGTAGATTATGAAATTAACGGATGTTTTTCCTGATCCGGCTTAGTGCATTGGGAGTAATGCCCAGAACTGCTGCTAATTGTTTGACAGGCACTTTTTGTAAAAATTCGGGATTATTCATGAATTCCAGATAACGTTCTTCGGCAGATAAAGTTTGGAAATTCAGGATCTGGTCTATCATTCTCACGGATATTGCCTCCCAGATTTTTCTGCCAAACTCCTCCCAAGCCGCAACATGCCCGTATAAAAAGTCCATATCCTTTTTATCAATCACCACCAGCCTGGTTTCTTCAATTGCTTCAATGTTAAACCGCGAAGGTGTCTGGGGATTAAGACTTGAAATTTCGGTAAAGAACTCGTTCTGAAAAGTCACCCAGGTTGTATTTTCCTGGTCATTCAGATTATAAAAAAAGCGTACACCGCCCGACACAATAAAAAAGTACTGATTCGCAATCTGTCCCTTTCTGAGAATCAATTTACCTTTGGGCACTTGCCTTTCTGTACACCTCGAAAGCACCAGTTGCAGATCCAGATCATCTATCCAGATCATTGTTTTAATAAATGCAGTAAATTCCTCCATTGTAAAGTGAGAATGTGCTTGTGCCAGCTGCTCTGCGCAAGCTGATTTTTGCTAAGTTAACCCTGTTTTTCGCTTCGTTGGTTCCTTTCTATATTGGGATAATTACTTCTTAAATAACAAGCGTTATCTTGCATTTCAGGAACCTAAGATCTGCATTAGTGATCACCATAAAAGTAAATTTATATGCTCGGCATTTTCAAGCATAGTCTCTGGACTCAATTCGGCGCAAGTATTGATTCATTGCGAAATGCGATTGCAATGTGGCCTGAGGCGTATTGGAATACAGATACAAAGTTTTTTTACATTGCATATCATAGCCAGATTATGCTGGATTATTATCTCACGATTCCGCATACCGGAGAGTTTCCCTCGACTCTTCCATTTACATTTTCAGAACCAGGCGCTCAGCCTGAGGGTGTTTTGGGCGATATGGTTCCGGATCGGATCTATACGAAATCGGAAATGCTGAGTTACCTTGATGCGACACGCGAAAAGTGCAGGGTTTTTATCCAAAATCTGACCGACGAGCAAATGGAGGAGCGCTGGATTGAAGGACCCGAAGAATTTGATATGAATTATGCAGTGCCTGAAATCCTGTTCTACAACATGCGGCACGTTCAACACCATGCAGCTCAACTGAATATGCTTTTGCGACAAAAAATTGACAAGGCACCCGGATGGGTTTTTCGCGCAGATGAAACTCCCTAGCTGACAACCAACGAATTCGACCCTATGCGAAACATTTATTACATAATTGCGGCGACGGCCTTTGAGCTTCTGGTTGCATGTTTTCTATGCAATTGTCAAACTCGGGAATCCGTTCGGGAAGCACATCACGGCCAGGAACCGAAACCGCCTTATCCATATAACAGTGAGGATATAGAATTCACTAATTCCAGCGCGGGAGTCCGGTTAGCGGGCACGTTAACCCGTCCATCTCAAAAAGGAATTTATCCGGCAGTAATTTTGATCACAGGCAGCGGACCCCAGGACAGGAACGAAGAAGTAAACCAGGGGCATAAGCCGTTTCTGGTCATTGCGGATTATCTTACCAAAAAGGGAATTGCGGTATTGAGATATGATGATAGAGGCACTTACAGGTCGTCAGGTAATTTTCAACAAGCAACGTCGCTGGATTTTTGCGATGACGTAGAAAGTGCTGTCTCGTATCTGAAAACAAGGACTGATATTGACGCTAACAAAATCGGATTGATTGGTCATAGCGAAGGTGCGACGATCGCTTCTATTGTTGCCTCCCGTGCAAGCAACACGGCATTTATCGTCTTGCTGGCAGGGCCTGGTTTGCGTGGTGATACGCTTCTGTTGATTCAGGGGGCAGCCATCAGAAAGTCGGCTGGAATGTCACAGGAAGATATCCAGAAGACAATTAAGCAGGGCTCAGGTCTCTATAATATTGTGTTGAAATCACAGAATCCGAATACTTTGAAGGCTGAGTTAACACACTATGCAAACGGACTTGACATTGCGAAAAACGAGATTCCACCCAATGTGACACGGGAACAATTTATTGCTCAACAAGTTGATATCATTGCTTCTCCCTGGTGGCAATTCTTTTTAAAACATGATCCGTCTGCCACTCATCAAAAAGTTACGTGCCCGGTTTTGGCATTAAATGGGTCAAAAGATATGCAGGTTACTTCAAAAGAAAATCTCACTGCCATAGCCTCATCCTTGAAAAAGGCTGGTAATAAAAATTTAACCATTAAAGAGCTGCCGGATCTGAATCACTTTTTTCAGGAGTGCGAAACAGGATCGCCAGTAGAATATACAACCATTGATCAAACTTTTTCCCCTACGGCATTAAAAGAGATGTCTGACTGGATAGCAAAACAGATTGATTAATCACTCCAAACGTTATTCTCAAAAGTCTTCCCTATCAAAACCAGCTGAGATAGTTTCGCGTCATCGATTTTTCTTCACCTCCTGTTTCCGCATGGGCATGGCGTCAATGGTGCCAAACAATTTTGCTGAGGTAACTATATCGCTGGATCTTAGTTTTTCACCACCATCGCGCCCAACCAAAATGAATGTAAACGCATTAGAACTATCGATTTTCCATTTGCGCCATTCACGGGCATTTGCCTTTGAATATGGAATGGATTTGATTTCAATGTCGCGTTCGCGCATATCATTTTGTTGCCCTTCGAATGCTTCTACCTGCGCCTTCCATTTGTCTGAACCATTTTCCGTATAAAAAAGCAAAACCCGTCGGGGCTGGTCGGCTACAAGCAATGCCATCATTAATAATCCCAGTATAGTTTTCATATTATAATGCTATCAAATATTCTGCCAGCGTAGTGAGTTTTGGATGGAAAATTAATGGTCCTCTTTTAGCCCAGGAAAGATTATTTAAGACAAATGGAAATGTTGCATCGACAGCTTTCCACGGAGCAACCTCCCACACATTCCCTAATTCCCCAGCAAATGAAACTCTACGATCGCGTCGACGCTTTCTTCTTCAACACCGTAACCTAGCTTTCTTTGAATCAGGTTGTTTTCTTTGTCGAAAAGCAGCGATAGGGGGATCGATTTTAAGTCGTACTTTTTGTCGAGCTGCGCTATCGTTTCTTCGTCGGCGACAAACTGGTTCCACGCCATTTTTTCCTGTTTAAGCGCTTTCTTCCAGTTATTCACATCTCTGTCGATCGATATGCTTGTAATGGTAACCCGGCCTTTATGTTTGTCGTGCAGCTTTTTGAGTTGTGGGATTTCCTGCCTGCACGGGCCGCACCAACTTGCCCAGAACACCACCAGATTATACTCCGCTTTTTTGTTCAAAATATTCGAGCTGGCTTTATCGTCAGTCCCTTTAAGCGAAATGTCGGTCGGGAATTTCTCGCCTGTGTGATTATCACATTTCAGGTAAAGATTGATTTTATGAAAGTAAGAGGTCTTTTGAAGTGACGGCTCAAATAAGGAAATCAACTCCGCAAGCTCTTTTTCTCCGACATCTTTCTTCGACCATTCAAGTTGATTGAGAAGGTCAACCGAATAGGGATATTTTTTCACCAATGCTACATTGCGCTCGCGTTTTTCCAACGACTGCTCCGGATTTTTTTTGAATGCAAGGTGTCTAAATGCAGCCTGTGTTTGTTTGTTGAGATTTTCAACATTAAAACTGACCAAATCTCTACCCTTAACTTTAAACGTGGTGTCCCTCCGTAAAACCATTTCACCACGGTCAGCGAAGATGACACTTTCTTGCGTTTTCGCGAAATACGGATTGTTATAGCCAACCAACTGATATGGCCATTTCGGGTTACCCGTTGCAAATAGAATGCTCGTTTTGAAAGGAATAAAGTCTCTATCCGCCTTCACCCGAAATTGGAATTTGCCATTTTTAACAATCACTGAATCCAGGAAAGCGCGCGTGTTATTGTCTCCCAAATACAGCATTTTTCCTTCAATATTAGAGTCCGCACTCAGAAGGTCTCCGGTGATGATAATTTCATCGCTGGTCGTTGATTTGCAGGAATTAATGCAAATGCAAAAAATTAGAAACAGAGCCGGCATCGAGCCTGACGCTATTGACTTTTTTGGGTTAGCTTGCATCTCGTATCGAGTTTAAATGATAATTATTATTTGATAATTATATTTTAAATGTATGAATACAGCGCGAGATTTGCAAAATTATATATAAAATTTACTTTAATATATGAATTGGCCGTTAGCGATAGATTGGAGCCAGTGGAAAATCGTTAGTCAACATGATTTGAAATAAATAAACATTCCTTTGAATCATAACTTAGCGCAATATTGGCAAACTGTGCCTGGCGAATCCGGGTATGATTACCTGGCCGAGGTCCTTTTAATTGAGTAATTTGAAAACTATGCGCTGCTCCTCCTTTACCGGCTGGATAACTTTCGTTTTGCTTTTAGGATCATGCCTGTTGGCGTTTGGACAAACGACAGCCGTATTAACCGGCAACGTGACAGATGCCAAGACGGGAAAAGCAATGGAGTTTGCCAATGTGTATGTTAATGGCAGCACATTGGGAGCGGTCACGGACCAAAATGGAGCATATGCACTTACTGTAAGTCCGCTTGGCACTGTTGAGATTGTTGCCTCATTTGTTGGTTATGAATCTGTTACGCAAAAAATCCGATTTGAAAATGCGTCTCCGCAAAAAGCCAATTTCCAGCTCAAAGCGAGTGAACAAATGCTGGATGCAATTACAGTCAGGGGCAATCCGAAGCGGTCAGAAAAACTTTTGCGCCAGTTTAAAAAGCAACTCTTTGGTGAGCCGTTTGGCGGACAGTGTCTGCTGGTAAACAGCGAAGTTCTCAACTTTAAAGAAGACAAAGGGCATCTGTATGCAACGGCAAATGAGCCTTTAATCATTGATAATCAGGCGCTAGGTTACAGGCTGATCTATGATTTGCAACATTTTGATGCTACACCATCCGGCAAGGTTTATTCTGCCGGAACTGCCCGGTTTGAAGAACTGAAACCCGAAAACGAACGCCAGGCCGGCCGATTTCGACGCGATCGGCTTACTGCTTACCAAGGATCCACCCGACATTTAATGGCCAGTCTGATTGACGGCACTTTCGAGCAGGCTGGTTTTCTGGTTTATCAGGAAGATGTCACCAAGCCAATCTCCGTCGAACGCCGGACCATTACGCTTGCAGCTGCGATAAGGGATTACAAACGTTTGATTCCAATTCAGGTTTCGAAGTTGATTCAACCCGGCCGGTTATCGACCGAACGCAGATTGGTTTCGCCCATGAAACTGATCGTATTTTACACGAATGCAACCTCAGGTTTCTCGCCGTATCCGGATGCCCGTTATGCTTATACGGAGATCAAACTGCCCAACGGACAAATGCAGATGACGGTCGATGGGGTTATTACAATGCCTGAGGGGATGGAAGTGGAAGGCTCAATGGGGAATGACAGGCTTTCAACAATGTTGCCCGCCGACTGGAAACCCGAAGGGGCTGATAAGGAGCCACTTACAACGAACTTATTGGCTACACAGGGAAAACTAGCGCCCTCCGACAGCAGCCTGAGAAATATTAGTGCGGCTTTCAACGAGCGGTTTAAGTTACTGGCTCCCACATTGTTTGTGCACATTGATAAACCTTTTTATGCAACCGGAGACCGGCTCTGGATGAGCACATATTTACTCGATGCTACTCGTCACGAGCGGGCCAGTGGCGAAACAGCTATACAAATCGACCTGCTTACGTCTGCCGGGAAACTGGTTCAGCACCAGTGGGTTCGCATTGCGGATGGACGTGGGCAAGGTAATTTTCGTTTGTCTGACACCCTCATGACCGGAACCTATCGCCTGCGCGCCTACACAGATGAAGATGATGCCCAGCGACGTCCTGCTTTCGAGCGTTCTGTGGCTATCTACAATTTGATCCGGAATGATACATTGGCACACAGCGATTCCGTTTCCCAGCATTTGGACATTCAGATTCTGCCGGAAGGTGGTCGCTGGATTTCAGGGTTGCCGGCGCGTCTGGGCGTTAAAGTTGTTCAGCCCAATGGTCACGGCTTGTCCATAGAAGGCCGCATTGTTGACGATCTGAAAGCGGAAATTGTTCGTTTCAAAACCAATCAGCAAGGGATGACCAGCGTGTTGATGGAGCCTAAGGCGAAGCGAACTTACTTTGCAGATGTAACTTACAACAGCCAACTGCATCAAGTTACTTTGCCCAAACCCGAAAGCGAAGGACTGTTGCTTTCCGTCGATGCGATTAGCGACACAACCCGACTGGCATTAACCATCATGCGTCATAACCGGACGGCCGCCGACTCCGTTTACCTGCTGATTCAGCAATGCGGTCGGATAGTCGATCAGCGAAAAATTTTCTTGCAAAATGGATTGGCGAAGTTAAGCTTGCCGATGACGGGCTGGTTGCCAGGTCTTGCACAAGTAACCCTTTTCGATGGCGCGGCTAAGCCACAATGCGAACGATTGTTTTTTGTGCCGGAATTCGTCGCCCCAGTTCGTGTGACATTGAAATTGAACAAAACCAAATATCAGCCCCGTGAAGAAGTGATCCTGGGCGTCAATTTAAAAGATAACGGATCAAATGTGTCAGCCGCCTTATCAGCGTCGATCACCGATGCCAGCAAAGTGCCTGATGATTCGGCCGACGCTAGTATGCAAGCACACTTGCTGTTGACGGGAGAGCTGCGGGGACGCGTTGAAAACCCGAATCAATATGTCATGAACCACTCTGCGGAGACCCGCAAAGCACTGGACGATCTCCTGCTGACACAAGGCTGGCGACGGGTTAGCGGCACGCTGGGAGCTGATTCGCTCGGCGGGGTTTCGCTGAGCGGCCGCATATTGAATTCAAAAAAACAACCCATCCCAGGCGCGCATATCACCCTGGCGTCCACAGCGCTCGGTCAAGCATTCGTAAAAACAGCAGTGGCTGACGACCACGGGCGCTTTCGGATGGCGGGAATGGCTATCATTGATACTGTGAATTTAATGTTGCAAATCGCCGGGCGCGATTCCAAAAAAATGTCTGCCAAAGAGGCTTCCATGGTGCGGGAAGGGCCAGGTAAACTATGGGAATTTGGTAAAATGACTGCTAAGCCAAACTGGCCGATGCTGCAAGCCCAGCTGGAAGCTGCCCGGATGCGGCAACAAGCAAACGGCGAATTCTATCGGGATAAAACAGCGAAGGAATTGAACGAAGTAACAGTTCGGGCAAAAAAAAATATTGAAAGGCCTGATGATATTCAAATGCGTAGTCTGCACAATGAGGCTGATGCCGTTGTTGTCTTCGATGAAAAATCACCAGCTTATGCAAATTTGTATGAAATGATCCAGGGGCGCTTTGCGGGCGTGACTGTACAACGGACTGCGCCCGCACCGCAAAAGCCGCCCGGGTATATGGTAACTGTACGGGGCGCGACTAGCTATAAAAGTGGTACGCAGCCATTGTTTCTGATTGATGGAGTGACTGTTAATGACCCTGATGGAACCGCTTTAATGTACTTTAATCCGAGGGATTTTGAACGTGTTGAATTGCTCAAAAATGCTGGTACGACTGGTATTTACGGGGTTAGGGGAGGAAACGGGGTTATTGCATTTTACTCCAAAGGTGCACGTTCTATGCAGGCCAGCGCAAAATCAGACGAGGGTATGAAACCGGTTCAATTCATTGGATATCCATCCGTGCAGCGCGAATTTTATGTGCCGCGCTACGATGCCGCGGTTGCCGCCAGCATTATTTCCGGCCCGGTTGATAACCGCGATGTGCTATACTGGAAACCCATGATGCAAACCGATAGTCAGGGAAACAGCCAGCTGCGTTTTCCGCTGTCAGATGTTGTGCAAACGCTTCGCGTGGTAATTCAAGGCATCACAGCCGATGGTCGTCCCGTCGTAGGCGTTCAGTTAATCCGGGTTCAATAATGAAATAACATATCATTCCAGAATGTCGTAGCAGCTTGGTTGATGACGAGCGGTTTGCTAATGTGTATTTTTGTAAATCAAACAGACCTCATTTAAATGAATCAAATAACAACAAGCCAGGCCAGCCTTGAAGATTTGGCAATCTTGCAGCAAATCGCCAGAGAAACATTCTTTGAAACATTTGCCGAAGCCAATACGGAAGCTGATATGAAAAAATATCTGGCCGAGAATTTTAGCAATGAAAAAATGACGGCAGAATTGAACAATCTGGAATCGCAATTTTTCATTGCCTGGCATGATCAAAGTCCAGTTGGATATTTGAAAGTAAATTTTGGAATGGCGCAAACGGAATTGAAAGATTCAACCTCGCTCGAAATTGAGCGCATTTACGTGAAAAATGCTTATCACGGCAAAGAGGTTGGGCAAATTTTGTATGAAAAATCACTTAAAATCGCGCAGCTTCGCAACAATGCATTTCTCTGGCTCGGCGTCTGGGAAGAAAATAAGAAAGCGATTCGCTTTTACGAAAAAAATGGTTTTGTCGCCTTCGACAAACATATTTTCAAATTCGGCGAAGACGAGCAGACGGATATTATGATGAAAAAAGTTTTGGGATGATATTTCAATATTAAAAAAATTATGGGCCGTTTTCAGACCCATAATTTTCATTACGAATTCCAGATAAATGGAGCTTTATTAAGATATGTTGTATCCAAAATTTGTTCAATCAGAAAAGTAGCAATGTTGCCGGCATCTATACTGTTTCCCAAACAATCATCAACATTTACACCGATATCGCCTGTCCCACGGCTGAAATTGATAAAGGGCACGCGTACCAAAGTCCACTTGATATCACTTTCTGTTAAAAGTGTATAAGCTTTTTGCCTGTCTTCTTGAATTGTAGGGTAATTGGCTTTCATCCAATCTGTTGCAGAAATCGTTTGAGGCCCTTTTTTATCAAAAGGGGTGTCAATGTTAATGCCTGCCACCAAAATATATCGCGATATGCGATACATTGACATAGCTTCTAGAATGTTTTTAGTCGCATGCTCGGCTACTAACGGCTCACCTGGGCGTTGGCCAATTGTACTTATAACGGCTTGGCAACCAGCTATCAATTCACTTACTGCTGCGAAATCGATAGCATCTCCTTGGACAACTTGAATTAAAGGACTCTTTATTTCGAATGTCTCCGGTTTTCGGAGAAGGACTTTAATACTATATCCTTTTTCAATTAGTTGGGTGACAAGGTATTTTCCAGTTCTACCACCGCCACCGACAATGGCTATTTTTATATTCTGATTCATTGTTTCTCATAAAATATGTCCATACTTTATTTAAGGCCGAAGCATTTGCTCAGGCCACTCACAAAATCAATTACTGATTCTGTAATTAGGTCGATATTTTACGAGACGATTTTAATGAAACAAACATAAACAAGATTACGCCTTTGTCCTAGGATAATTAGGAGGGTGGAAGCAGTGCTCTATTTTGTCATCAATTTTTGGTCGAAGTGGGGCAGGGCTTGAATGCTTAACAGTTGCTATGTCTAGGAGTTCGTTTGATGCATGGAAGGTGATGACGCATTTTTTGCGAGACTAAGCAACTTCAACTTCTGCTTCCTTTTGTCGCTGGTCGTTCAGATCGCGGTGCATGCTTCCCCATTCTGCCATTGCGTCGAGCATCGATCTCATGGTATGTCCTAATGGGGTGATTTCGTACTCCACGCGTGGTGGAACTTCTGCGTACACGATCCTGCGTACGATGCCATCGCGTTCCAATTCGCGCAACTGGGCAACCAGCATCCGTTCAGAAATGCCCTCAATGTCCTTTTTTAATTCACTGTAACGCATTGTATTGTAAATCAGACGGCACAGGATCGCAGGTTTCCATCTGCCGCCAATTACCCGTAGCGAGACTGCCATGCCGCAGGTGTCAATGATATGCTTTTCATTAAGAGCATTGGTTGAGGTCGCTTTTCTCATTACTTACTTTTTAGTTAGTACCTAACAATTTGTTGATTGCTTGCAAAGATACAATGCCAGGGGTAGGTTGCACGAAAATTTGAAATAAAAGTAAATTGAAAATGAAAAGATTAGAAAATAAAACCGCCCTCGTAACCGGCGGCAGCCGTGGCATTGGTGCTGCAATCGTACGTCGTTTGGCTGCCGAAGGTGCAAACGTGGCGTTTACTTACGCCCGCTCTTCCGAAAAAGCCGAGGCACTAGCCGCAGAGGTTAACGCCGCTGGTGGCAAAGTCATCGCACTTGCGGCCGACAGCGCCCAGGCCGCCGATGTTATAAATGCAGTAAACAAAACCGTAGCCGAGTTCGGTCGCCTCGACATTCTGGTAAACAACGCCGGCATTTACATTGGAAAAGACTTTCAGGAACACACGATTGAGGAATACGATCAGCTCATGGCAGTGAACGTAAAAGCAGTATACGTGGCTGCACTGGAAGCCGTGAAACATCTCCAAGCAGGCGGGCGCATCATCACCATCGGCAGCAATATGGGCGATAATGCCATTGGGCCGCAAACCACGTTGTACACGATGAGCAAATCTGCGCTGCAGGGCTTCACCCGCGGACTTGCACGTGACCTGGGACCGAAAGGGATCACCGTAACATTGGTTCAACCCGGTCCAACGGATACGGATATGAACCCGGCTGACACACCTTTGGCCGATTTTGCGCGCGGCCGGATGGCGCTGGGCAATTACGGATCGGTTGAAGACGTGGCGGGTCTGGTTGCCTTTCTTGCGAGTGAAGAAGGTCGGCATATCACCGGATCATGGGTGACTATCGACGGCGGGATGAATGCGTAATTGGTAAAAATGACCTGGGATATGAGCAAGGATTAATGTTGCAAGCAGGAACCGCAGAGAGTGGTTCCTGCTTGTTTTGGTATTGAACCCGGCAAATCGATCCAATCCAATGCATCCTAAGCCAAGAATAGCAGGAGGTAGAAACGATCATAAAATGCTTGGTCTTCATGGCTCGAACCGTTACATTAGAGCAGTTATACTTGCAATTTCATGACAAAGCAGACGAACAACCCGTTTATCCTTGCCCTCAAAGCCCGCAATCTCACCGTCGAAATCCATCATCATTCTGCCTATCAAATCGTCCTGTCGAACGATAATCCCTTCAATTCGACGATCAGCGGAATATTTCACGAAAGTATCCACGGTTTTCTCATCAAACCCCAGGTGCAGCATTTTTGCGTCGCTGAAACGGGAACGCTGAATGTGCTCAACATAGAACCCTACTCGAACATTGGTTTGGAACTGGCAGGCAGATTTAAAGAAAATCAACATTATATCGTCTTTGACTCGCCTGCCGAAACAAACTCGTTCTTTGAGTCACCAACAGACAGTTTAGATGTCAACAAGCTGGTCGAAGCAATGCTTTCTAAATTGCCCGTCATTGATTATGATGAAAGGGTTACGAGAATAGTTGAATATATCAAGGCTAACTATTCAGAGCAAAACATAACTCCGCAAACCTTTGCCGATATCGTTTTTCTTTCTCCGTCCCGTCTGGCCGCGCTCTTTAAGAAACAAACGGGAAGCAGCTTATCGAAATATCTGCTTTGGACGCGACTGCGTGAAGCCGTCTATCTCACACTTTCTGACAAGGAACGAAGCCTTACGGACATTGCGTACGACACCGGCTTCTACGATCTTCCCCAGTTTAACAAGTATATGTACGAAATGTTTGGAATGCCTCCCAAGGCTTTAAAGCACAATAGTGACCTGATTGAGATTTACTAGCCGTAACAGAACAGTGATCTGATACAAGTTCCGGAGTGCGATTGCGTGCAACTTTGTGATATCATTTTAACAAACAAAAATAATATCATGAAAGCCATCGTATATCAAAAGTTCGGAACCGCAGATGTGTTGCAAATCGTAGATCAGCCTAAACCAATGATTAACGCAGATCAGGTTCTGGTCAAAGTAAAAGCATTTTCTATCAATCCAATGGATTGGAAAATCAGGAAGGGAGAGATGACGCTCATGTCCGGCTCTAAATTTCCAAAGCACACAGGTACGGATTTCTCAGGAATTGTCGAAGATTTAGGCACTGCCGTGAGCGGCCTCAAAACCGGTGATGAGGTCTTTGGCGTGGTAAAAGATATGATGAAAGAAGGTGTTTCGGCCGAGTATGTTGTCGTGCCGTCTTCCCTGATCTGGAAAAAGCCTGCTAACATCAGCTTTGCCCAGGCTGCCTCCATTACGGTGGTGGGCACTGCGGCCGTTACCGCATTGGAAAAAATGGGTGACATCAATGCGGAAACCGAGATTTTGGTAAATGGAGCAACCGGCGGTTTCGGAATGTTTTTACTTCAATTATTAAAACAAAAGGGAGCCAATGTAACAGCCGTTACAAGCGGCAGGGGAGCAGAATCTGCAAAAAAATGGGGCGCAAATTCAGTGATAGATTATGCAAGAGAAGATGTGCTATCCCACAAATCGACTTATGATATTGTGATTGATTTATCAGGCAAGATGGGTTACAACAACGCAAGGCCAATTATGAAATCAAAAGCCCTGTTCTTAAACCCCACACCGAAGCCCATTGAAATCCCCGTATCACTTTTTAAAAACTTGTTTTCCTCCAAAAAGCACGTTGTCATTCTCTCCAGTCCATCAACCAAATACACGGACATTTTGCTAAGTGCCATTAAGGATGGGTTAGAGATCGAGGTCAATAAAGTTTTTCCATTTACCCAATATAAAGAAGCATATCAATATGCTGAGCGAGGCGGCTACATTGGAAAAGTTGTGATTGAAATCAATTAAAAAGTTAATGAAGTTCTTCCCCAGAAATTGCGGACAACTCCTTTAAACATTGCGGCGTATAGGTGCGACCGTTGGATAGTTGGCGGTTAAATGATTTCAGATCAAATCTCCACAGACGAGTTGCCAACAAGAAAATCAATACAGTGATCTGATACAAGTTTTAGTTTCCTCATCACAAGATCTTTGCATAGTAATTAATCAAACACATTGAAAAAACAGTAAAATGAAAACCAAAATAGTAGTACTCGGAGCCACAGGAACAGTGGGCAGTAAGATTTCGGAAATCCTTTTAAACCAGGGGCATCAGGTCACATTGATAGCAAGGCACGCCGAAAAATTAGAAAAATTTCGCAGTTTGGGTGCCGAGATTATTGCAGGTGATATTACCGATGTTGCGACGCTGACCAACGCCTTCAAAAATGCCGATAGCGCTTTTGTGCTGTTGCCGGACAATGTTAAGGCCGAGAATACAAGAGCTTATCAAAGACAGGTTACAGGCATCCTGATTGAAGCCATTGAAAATTCGGGCATTCAATACATTGTCAATATGAGCAGTGTCGGATCGCAGATGCATGAAGGCAATGGCATGATGGCAGGGACGGGCGAACAAGAAGTGAGGTTAAACCAATTGCAGGCTGTAAACGTATTGCATATCCGCTCTGCCTATTTTATGGAAAACTTTTTAAGAACAATCGGCGTGGTTAAAAAAATGGGATTCAACGCGACAGCGGCGGACGGAGACCATTCCATCCCAATGGTTGCAACAGAAGATGTTGCAAAAATTGCGGCCGGACATTTGGCAAACCTAGACTTCACCGGCAAAAGCGTCCACGCCGTAATGGGGCCGAAAGACTATACATACAGCGAGTTCACCAGCATTATTGGAAAGGCCATTGGCAACCCTGAACTAACCTATGTACAGCTTCCGGCGGAGCAGGTAAAGCAGGCATTTGTGGGCAACGGTTTTTCAGCAGATTTTGCCGACAATCTGGTTGAAATGGGAACAGCCATCAAAACCGGGTTTATGAATTATCAAAAAAGAGATGCTTCAACCACCACGCCTACAACAGCGGAGACATTTGTCAATGAGGTTTACTTGCCCATTTACAATCAGTGATCATGTTAGAATTGGGGGACGGCATTGTCTTACAATAGTTTCTCCTGCACTGCCTGATAAACCGTCCTGACAGCTGGCTGAAAGCCCAGACTGCGCGCAAGCGAACTGTCGATATGCAGATGCCACGGGTTAGGAAGCGGATCGGATGATGATTCGATCGTGACGCCGACAAGCCTCGCCAATTCATAAAGCGAAGTCGGCGCTTCGTCCGAAATATTGACCATGCGGCTATCCATTTCTCCTCTCAGTGCCATATGGACGGCGGTGGCAATGTCACGATGGTGAATGGTGCTCATGCGCATGGCGGGATGCCATTTGGCTGCAATAATATGTTGTGGCAGCGTTTCCAAATGCTCGTCACCGTCTCCATATACAAATGGAAACCGCAGAATTGACCAGTTGAGCCCGCTTTCACGCAATTCGTTTTCAGCTGTGAGCTTGCTGGCGGGATATGCCTGCTGGGGAACAACCGGATCATCTTCCCGCCCCGGATGCGGATTGTTTTTTTTGTAAACGTGAGCGGTGCTTGCCAGTATGAAGCGGCTGTGGGGTGTATGGGTTCTTGCCGCATTGATTAGGTTGCGCGTGCCTTCAACATTACTTTTCCAGATCAGATCGGTGTCTTGCGTGCGGAACACCGCTGCAAGATGGACGATGGCTGAGACATCCTTCACCGCTGCCAGTGATGACGCGTCCAAAAGGTCTGCTTCCACAGCTGTGGCTCCGGCAGGCACATCTTTTTCGTTGCGCACCAATGTCATACACGCAAAACCCGCTTCGATCAAGCGCGGAACAAGGCGGGCCCCTACGAGCCCGGTCCCGCCGGTTACCAATATTTTCTCCGATTCTTTGTTCATTTCTTCAAGTTTTATTTGATGAACAAAGCTCGGGAGAATGTTGTGGGGAGAGCCGGACGAAAGCCGCTCAGTTCAGGACAAATCCTGGAAGAAGCCGGCAACAGTTTTGCCAGTCACTTTTTTGAATAAGCGAGAAAAATAATCAGGATCATTAAAGCCGAGATCGAAAGCCAGCTCTTTTACAGAAGTCCGTTCGTTATAATACATGCGTCTCCTGGCTTCCAATATCAACCGGTTCGTTATAAATTCTTTTGGCGAAAGCCCCGAATAATGTTTAACAATCTGGTAAAGGCTGTCCGTACTCACCGCGAGTTTTTCCGCAATGTGCGTGATGGTCGGATGATCAGTCAGGTTGTTTTCAACAAATAATTTGAAGCCGATGAATTTTTCAATTCGTTCATCGGCCGGCTTCCTATCAGCTGCGAAATAAGCTGTATTTATTTCTGTCAAAAGACTGTTTAAATGCGCAAGAATCAGTTCAGGATCTGTATCCGCGGTGCGCAGTAAATTAAGGAGTCTAACAACCATTGTTCCCATAATTCAATGAGCCGTACAAGCAAAACATTTGAGCTGTGTGAGCAACTGCTGGCGTGTCAGGAAGCTTGACATTTGTATCATGAAAAACATCAAACAAATTCAATTGGGCCAAAACGGCCCGCTCGTGTCCAAACTCGGTTTGGGCTGTATGCGCATGTCTTCGATATGGGGTGGTCCTATGCCAGACGAAACCGAAAGCATTGCCACGATCCATGAAGCCCTGGATAGCAGGATCAATTTTTTGAACACAGGAGACTTTTACGGTGCAGGTCATAATGAAATGCTGATCGGCAAAGCCATTAAAAGCAGGCGCGACGATGCATTTATCAGTGTGAAATTCGGGGCTATTTTTCACAATGGGCACCCCATAGGAATGGATTTTCGTCCCGTCGCGATCAAGAATTTCATAAATTATTCTCTGACGCGTTTGGGCATTGAAACCATTGACCTCTATCAGCCTTGCCGAATGGATGGCAGCGTGCCCGTGGAAGACATTATTGGGACCGTTGCTGATCTCGTGAAAGAAGGCAAAGTTCGTCACATTGGCGTATCGGAAATTACTGCAAACCAACTGCGTGAAGCCAACAGCATTTACCCCATCAGCGCGCTGGAAATCGGCTATTCGCTGGCTGAACGTCAGATAGAAATCGACCTGCTGCCGGCTGCAAAAGAATTGAACATTGCCATCGTGGCCTTCGCCAACACTGCGGAGGGCTTGTTGACCGGTGAGATGAAAACGCCGCTTTCGGAGAATGCTTATCAAAATCACTTTTCGCGTTTTCAAGGCGAGAACTTGGTACGTAACCTGGAGAAAGTCGAGGTTTTGAAGCAATTGGCCAGTGACAAAGGCTACACGCCAACGCAGCTCGCCATTGCCTGGGTGAAGGAGCAGGGCGACCTTTTTATGCCATTGGTTAGCATGAGTCGCAGGTCACGCTTGCCGGAAAATATTACGGCAATGGATATTGTATTTACGCCGGAAGAAATGAACACGTTAAACACTACTTTTGCAGTTGGTGCCATAGTTGGCGGCACTTATTTACAGCGCTAATGACCAGTCCAGCAGAAATTCTCCCCGGCGTGATTTTTTATTCTTACCTCTCCGCCGAGCGGAAAGAGAAAGTCGCTTTCTGGAATCACCATACATTGATCTTGCAGGTTTCAGGACAGTTTACCCTGGAAACCGCTACGCAAAAAATTTCGATGACCGGTGGAGAAATGCTCCTGATTGGCCGAAACCAGCTGGGCACGCTGACTAAGACGCCGGGGCCCGTCGGCCATTATGAAACCATCGTAATATCCCTGCAGGAAGATCTCTTGCGCAGGATTGTATTGGAGGAAAAGCTTGAAGCGAAACAAAAATACATTGGTCCGCCTAATATGCTGATTCCTCCCAATGAATTCCTGCGGGGCTATTTTCAATCCATTGTTCCCTATGCCCGGAGCTCGGGAGCAGCTATGACGGACGAAATGGGCATTCTAAAAGTGAAGGAAGGAGTCAAATTGCTGTTGCTCGCTTTGCCAGGACTGGTTAACTTCCTGTTCGATTTTTCACAACCTTACAAGATCGACCTGGAAAGGTTCATGCTTCATAATTATCATTTCAACGTTCCCGTAGAAAAATTCGCTCAGCTTACCGGCCGCAGCCTGGCTGCGTTCAAACGCGATTTCTTAAAAACATTCGGTGTTCCTCCGCGTCAATGGCTGCAAGACAAACGCCTTACGGAAGCAAAATATCGCCTCGAAAACAAACACGAGAAACCCTCGGCCATTTACCTCGATCTGGGGTTTGAAAGCCTGTCACACTTTTCGCATTCCTTCAAGAAAAAGTACGGCATGGCGCCTTCGGCGCTGAATGACGGTCACCCAATCCTGCCATAATGAGTCTGTTATAGTGCTGTACACCTTTTGTATACGCACTTTTTCAGCTCGTTTACCTTTTGCTTACCTCCACAATTAGGACTCCCGGCGGTGCCATCCCTAAGTTTGCATCAGTCAAATCTAGTCACATCTGCATTTGCGGATCTGTGGCAGACTTGACAAAAAATCAAACAACTCAATCAATTTAAACATGAATGCAAACGCCATGAAAAACACAAATTTACGCAGCGCCCTAAGCATTAGCTTTTCAAAATCGGTGATCCTGATCGCCATGCTATTTTCAACAATTTCAATTGCATCATCAGGTGCAACAGTCGAAAGAGGGATTAGTAAAAGACATGCTTCCGGCAAACAACCCAAAAGTTTAGGTCAGCAGATCAGCCAGTTTATTAATGTTGAAAACAATGATTTGGCGGGCCTGGAAAATGGGATTGTAATCATCAGTTTTTCGGTGAATGAAAAGAGTCAGCTCACCCAGGTCATTTCACACAGCCATATCCCAGCAGTTGACCTTTATATCAAGTCAAGTCTGGAAGGCAAAAAAGTAGCGATGCCATTCGAGCGCGCAGGCACTGGTCAACAATATATTAAGCTCAGATTCAGCATAGAAAAGTAGCTGGTTTGAGCGTAAAAAGCCTGGCGAGTTTGACTTGCTAGGCATTTTCACATTGCCGTATAGATGATTATAACAATGAAACATTTGATAAAGGCTCAATCACCAGGCGTTTCCCGACTGCGACTTGCTGTTTCCACAGATCGGCAATGTCGGCAAGCTTTCCCGTGACGGTCTCTAATTTCAGTTTACCGTCAGCGGCTAATTGCAACGCTTCCGGCAGGATTTCAGTAAAAATTCGCCGCATATGTTCCTGGGGCCATGATCCAATTCCTGAGCCCATTAACTTTAAATCCACACTGCGCAACACAGCAGACGACATCTGGATCGTATCTCCCGCCATGCTGCCAACGGATATGTAGCTAATCGGATTTGTAAACATTTCTTTGCCTTTCAGCACCGAAAAAATCAGCTCAGCAGTGTGGCCCCATAAGTAGTCAATGACAATGCTGATCGGCGTTGCCTGATGAATGTCTTGCAACTGCTTAACAAACGGCTCATCTTCTCCGGTAATGGCGATGGTCTGGTCTGCGCCCAATGATTTCAGTTCCGCAAGAGAATGCTGATTTCTGCCGGTTGCAATCACTTTTTGAGCTCCATAATATTTGGCAAGCTGAACCGCAACCCGCCCGGTTACGCCTGTGGCTCCGTTGATCAGCACGACATCGCCCGGTTTGATGTTGGCTTTAAGTTTCAGGCCCATGGCCGCGCCGACCACGGCATTAGGCAGGGCTGCCGCCGTGGCGTCGTCTAGGGTCGAGGGTAATTGTACAATGCGGTTTTTATGAATAACCGCCTTTTCAGCCATCATTCCGCCGATTCCCATGCCATAAACGCGGGTGCCGTCGGGCAAGAGACAAATCCCGTCGCCTCCCGGAATTTGCCCGGCCTCACGCTTTGCATCGCTCGTGTAATGCTTGCCCGATGCAATGCTTTTATCCAGTTGCTTGACCGCCACTGCTTTTACGGTGACTAATATTTCATTTTCGTTTTGCGCTTTCGGTTCAGGGGCGTCTTTGTATTCTGGCGTTCCGACGCCTGGATATATAATTGCTGCTTTCATTTTTGTTTCTGTTTTTGTTTTGACAAAACTAAAATGGGAAGCAGGCGGTCGGCGATAACATATGTTATCAAATCAGAAATGGTCCGCGCCTCTGGCCAATTTTCCTTTAATCCGGCTCAGATGCACCGTGCTTACCCCCAAGTAAGAGGCAATGTAATGCTGCGGCACGCGCCTGATGATGTGTGGCCGCTCACTCAAAAGACGCAGATAGCGCTCTTCGGGCGTATCACGGATAAAGGATATCAGTTCGTTGTTGAAGCGCCTGTGACGTTCGGCAGTTATTTTTAAAATCATTTGCATGAAGCTGGGTTCCTGGCTCAGATCATCAATTAGTAGCAGCACGTGCGCCCTGGCCAGGAGATAAACGACAGACGGCTCGATCGTTTCAATGGTAAACTGGCTTGGGACCTCATTTACAAAACTGTCAAACAATGAGAAGCCGGCATTCTCAAAGAAGAACTGTATCGTTTTTTCATCCCCGTCTTTATCAAAATACGCCCGTACGCAGCCTTGCTCAATGGAAATGTAGTTTTGGGACACTTGCCCTTCTTTTAGCAAAATGGTTTTGGCCGGGACTTCCAGGCGTTGCTGAAGCGGCAAATATTTGTCCCAATACGGATCGAGCTGCGGAAATTGTTTGCGAAAATGTAAGAACATATGCCAGGGATATATTAATCAGCATTTGATTCATCGGCTAATGCCAAGTAAGCAAATATAAAGTGACAGCACCAGATATACGACAGCCTTTTTCATGAAACGCATATTGGCACTGCGGCTTTCCTGCTGTCCGATAGCGGACACGACCCGTTCCTTTGCGAACAGCGAATTCCGTCTAAAATCAAATTAATAGGCTTCAAAAGCTGGTTTTTCCACTATCCCAAATGTGGCATGCATTTATACTATAAAATATAAACTAATCATTTTTTGAATGCGGAGGACGTATTTAGGAGAATTTGAAGAGCTTGTTCTGCTCATGATCGCAATCCTCGACGGGCGCGCTTATGGTGTCACGGTGTCACAGGAAATTGAGCAGCAGACGGGCCGGGTGGTCACCTTCGGCGCGGTTCACAATACATTGATCCGCCTGGAAGAGAAGGGATTTGTAACCTCCGAGCTGGGAGGCGCTACGACGGAGCGCGGCGGCAGGAGAAAGCGTCTTTTCAAAGTCACAACGCTTGGAAAAAATGCGTTGGCCGACATTCAGCAGCTCCGTAACAAGCTTTGGACATTAATGCCGGATGACACATTAAAGCTGAGCGGCCTATGAACACGCCACAACCGCCACGATGGGCAAAAACCTTGCTTCGCTGGCTGCACCCTGAAAACACGCTCGAAGAAGTGGAAGGAGATCTGGACGAGCTGTATGCGGATGCTTTTGAACGTTTCGGGAGGAGTAAAGCACTTGTGCGTTATCTGCTGAATGTGCTCTCTGTGCTGCCGCCATTCGTACGCCGTCGTCGCAGCAAAAGAAAATATGAACCATCATTTTCCCTTAGCCCTGATATGTTAAAAAATTACTTCAAAATTGCCTGGCGGAACATTGTCCGCCAAAAAGCTTATTCTATTCTGAACATAGCCGGCTTATCCATTGGCATGGCGTGCAGCATCCTGATTCTCCTGTGGGTGCAGAACGAGCTAAGTTATGACCGGTTTCATGCGCGTTCCGGCCAGTTGTTTCGACTGACTTGTAGTGCGGGTGATTTCAAAACGGCTGTTAGCGCGGCGGGTATGGCAAGAGGCTTGCAATCGCAACTTCCTCAAATAAAACGGAGCGTTAGGATAAGTAAACTCAACGCAATGCTTTTTGAAGTGGGAGAAAAGAAGGTGGAAGAAACGCGCGTATTTTATGCTGATTCCAACTTTCTGGAAGTTTTCTCTTTTCCGTTGCTGGAAGGAAATGCGGCTACGGCACT
Organism: Dyadobacter sp. CY326; assembly: GCF_021390515.1. Taxonomy (GTDB): domain Bacteria; phylum Bacteroidota; class Bacteroidia; order Cytophagales; family Spirosomataceae; genus Dyadobacter. Next base: position 729,559 of record NZ_JAJUXI010000003.1, on the reverse strand, counting down.
GAAAGATCCGGGCGCAATTCTAATCACGGAAGAAACGGCCAAAAAATATTATGGAACAAGCAATGCCGTTGGTAAAACCATACGTGTCAACAACAACGAAAACTTTACCATTGCAGGCATCCTAGCCAATTCGCCTGCAAATTCTCACTTGCAGTTCGATGTGATCATTCCCATGAAAACCATGGCCAAATGGAACTCGGATTTACAAACCGACACCTGGAATAATTTCAACTTTTACACCTATCTCGAACTCGACGCTAAGACGGCCGAATCTGTCTCGGCTCAACAAAGACTTTCGCAGCAAATAGCCAAACTCTTCAAATCCCGCGGCCAGGATATCCAACTCGACTTTACCCTGCAACTATTGACGGACATTCACCTGCATTCCAATCTGCAAATCGACCTTCCAGGTCACGGTAACATTCAATATGTCAATATTTTTCTTGTTGTCGCGATTTTCATTCTGGTGGTGGCATGCATCAATTTTATGAACCTCGCAACGGCACGCTCCGAGCGCAGGGCGAAGGAAGTTGGGCTGCGCAAAGTCGTGGGTGCAAACCGCTATCAGCTTGTTTTTCAGTTCCTTGGCGAATCGCTCATCTTCTCATTCCTTTCGCTAGTCATTGCAATCGGAATCGTGTACATGCTGCTGCCCATCTTCAAAATGCTGACGGAAAAAACCCTTACCATTCATTTGCTGGACGGAAAACTGCTGATTAGCCTGATCGGCATTGCAATATTAACCGGTTTACTTTCCGGCAGTTATCCCGCATTGTTCCTGTCTGGGTTTGCACCCGTAAAAGTGCTCAAAGGCAAATTAAGAGTCGCCGGGGGCAACCTGCTTTTCCGGAATGCGCTGGTGGTAACGCAATTTGTAGTTGCCATTGTGCTGCTTGTAGGCACGGCAGTGGTTTACAAACAGCTGGATTTTATCAAAAAACGAAACCTGGGTTTTGACAAATCCAACCTCATTTACCTCCCCATGAACGGCGAGCTGGCAGGAAAGCAACAGGCATTGAAAGCGTCGCTGACGCAAAATCCGCTGACGGAAAATTTCACCGTTATTTCCGGATTGCCTACCAACCATGAAACCGGCACTATTGATGTAGTATGGGACGGTCAGACGGCCAAAAACCAGGTCGTGTTTCCCTCATTCGATGTCGATGAAAATTTCCTAAAAGTCTTCAAAGCGCAAGTTCTGGCAGGCCGTGGGTTCGATAAAGCGTTTTCGGGCGACAGCGCTAACTATATGATCAATGAGAAGGCAATGCAGATCATGGGCATGAACATTGGCAATGCGGTAGGGAAGAGGCTTACTTTTGGCGAGACGAAGGGAACGATCATTGGCGTTGTCAAGGATTTTCATTTCAAATCGCTGCAATACGCCATGGAGCCACTGGTGCTCCGACTCAACAAATGGGGCGGCTTGGTGATGGTGCGTACAACGGCTGGCAACAACGAGCAGACTATCAAAGCTCTGGAAAAGATCAATCAAAAACTCAACCCGGCCTTTCCTTTTACATTTGGATTCCTGGATAAAGATCTGGATAATCTTTACCGCAACGAGCAGCATATGGGAAGCATTTTCAACTTGTTTGCAGGTCTCGCCATTTTCATTTCCTGTCTGGGCTTGTATGGTCTGTCCGCATTCATGGCCGAGCAGCGCACCAAAGAAATCGGCGTGCGCAAAGTGCTGGGCGCAACAGTTGCTGGCGTAGTGGGGTTACTTTCTCAGGATTTTTTAAAGCTGATCATAATTGCTATTGTAATCGCCTCACCCATAGCGTGGTATGCCATGAATAAATGGTTACAAGGCTTTGCTTACCAAACCACCCTGGACTGGTGGGTTATTGCGCTGGCAGCAATCTTGGCGACTGGCATCGCATTGTTTACGATAAGCTTTCAAAGTATCAAAGCAGCACTAATGAATCCGGTTAAAAGCTTACGCAGCGAATAAATGCATAAAGAGTTCAACGCAATTTCACCCAAGAACTGGCCTGCGACGCTCATATCACAAAAAGCCCTACCATTCTGAGAAGCTGGTAGGGCAGGATGCCTTTTGTTTCAAAGCCTTGCTGCGGCTGGCTAGCAGTGCTAATTTCTGGTCTGTGATCTAAGCTTCGGCTTGTAACTTCCTATTTTTCAAGTTGAGAGAGGATCTGACTCAGCTTGTCATGAATCAGGGACAAATGCGGGCGGCCGCTTGGCGTGGTTTCGTTTAAATCGTGGATTGCTTGAAGAATCTGATTTTGCTGCGCCAATTGCAGCGCTTCGAATTTTGTGAGCTCAGGATATTTTAATTGAAATCCTTCTGCTAGCTCGTCAATGTTGTGGACTGTCATGTTTGTAAAGTTTAAACGTTAAGTCAGGAAAAACCCTGATATTCAAATATAGTTCATTTGGTAAGCGATGTAACCATGCATTTACTCGACAAATGGCTGCGTCCATCCAATCTGGTGAGCAATTTGCAACAAGGTAATCAAGGATGCAGGACGACAGAACCCGTTGTCCGACTTGCTTCCAGGTCCTGATGCGCCTTGGATACTTCGGAAAGAGGATAAATAGTTGGCTCAATTTCTCCTAAAACACCATTGCGAAAAGCTTCAAATAATTCAGCAACAGCAGCATCCAAACTGTGCCTGTCAGGCAGGAATTGACCCAAAGAAGGTTGAATAAGTTTAATTTCTTTCGATGCCAAATAATCAGAATCGATCTGTGGAGAACCGGACGCGTTTCCGTAAAGAACAATGGTGCCATTTTGCTTAACAAGCGGCGCCGACTTGCTGAATGTGGCTTTGCCCACACCGTCAAACACTGCGTCAACACCTGACCCGTTCGTAATCGAATTCACTCGATCTGCAATGTCCTCCGCATCGAGCGCAATAACAAAATCAGTTCCCTGGCCTTCTGCCAGAGCTTTTTTTGTGGCATTTCCCACTGTTCCGATTACCGTCGCGCCCAAAGATTTTGCCCATTTGCTCACCAACGACCCAACGCCACCCGCCGCTGCGTGCACTAAAATTATGTCGCCTGGCTGCACAGGATAAGCTTGTTTTACGAGCATTCGGGCTGTTAGCCCTTTCGCCATTAATGAAGCGGCTTGGTCAAAAGAAATGTCCTGAGGCAGTTTGATCAACAGATCTTTATTAATAAGCCGTTTTTCTGCATAAGCACCTAATGCAAAATAATAACCCACACGATCTCCCACGGCCCATTCATTGGCACCGGCGCCGACTGCTTCCACAACACCAGACGCTTCCACTCCGATGGTGGCGGGAAACTGATTTAAAGGAAAGGATCCATTTCTAAACAAAACATCGACAAAGTTCAGCGCGATGGCTTTGTGCCTGATCAAAACTTGATTAATGCCCGGATTACCGACCATCTCGCTGGTGTATTCTAAAACCGAAGGCGGCCCTTGTTTGCTGATTCGGACTACGCCGCTTTTGTCTGTTTCGCTCATGTTTTTGATCTCAATTTGATGGGTCAAAGTTGCGGCAATATTTTTCAGCGTGCATTGACAAAAGCAGCAAGTTTGCCTTGACATTTGTCAATGTTTAGCCTTTCCAATCATTGAAAATTGTGCGGATTTGCATATTTGATTAGTTTTACCAGGCAACAGCCGCGTCACAACTTTGACCGATCAAACCGCTTTCCATGATTTACGCAACCCTTTTTGAATATATTGAATCCAAGTCATTGCTAAAATTAAGTGATCCGGAAAAGGAGGAAATTCAGAAAGCGTTCAAGGCAAAACATCTCAGAAAACGGCAATATCTTTTGCAGGAGGGCGATGTGTGCAAGCATATGGCGTTTATTATCAAGGGCGCCGGGAGGATGTATGCTGTAAAAGAAAATAGCCAGGAAACGGTTATCCGCCTGGCTATTGAATCATGGTGGTTGGGTGACTATGAGAGCTATAATTTACAGACACCGTCGTGCTACAATATTGAAATGACAGAAGATTCGGATGTGCTGCTGATTACCCATGAAAGCATGCAGGATTTGTCCAAAACCGTCCCAGCTTTCGATTTAATGATACGGGAAATCGATCGTAAAGCAACCATTGCTACGCAAAAGCGAATCCATTCCTCCATCAGCCTTGATGCCGAAGAGCGGTACGGACAAATTGCAAAAACGTATCCTGACTTTATCAGGCGTTTTCCCCAAAGCATGATTGCTTCATATCTTGGCATTTCAGCCGAAACCCTGAGCCGGATCCGGAAAAAAACTTTGTACAAATAAGCATCCTGATAAATCACTCTCAATGTAATCCTTAGCTTGAAAAGTTAGCCCGGAAACTGGATGGTGATTCGCCTGTTTTGCTTTGGAAAAGCCTGCTGAAATAGGCTGGGTCCTCATAACCAAGGTTATGCGCAATTTCCTTGGCCGTGAGTGATGTATGCACCAGCAGCCGTTTTGCTTCCAGTATGATCCGGTTTTTGATCACCTCATTGGGCTGCGGCAGCCGCAAACGGTTGAATTTATGTGTAATCGTTTTCGGCGCCATGCATAGGAAATCTGCGTAGTCTGCGACGGTGTGTTTCGATTTGTAATGTTCTTCGACCAGCCGGGTAAACTTGCGGAAAAATTCCAGATCGCTTTGTTCTTCCGTCACTGTGTTGTCCAGGTGCTGCTTTTTCCAGGACCGCGTGGCGCGGATCAGCAGTTGTTTCAAATAAGTCCGGACCATTTCTTCCAGTGAGCTGTCATTCAGTTTGAATTCCTGAATCATTTCCGCAAATAACCAACTGAAAAAAGCGATTTCTTCTTCCGAAGCCTCTACTTTGGGCATGTTCCGGATGTTGTTGAACAACAGACCGTCGCAGGCAACTTCCTGATCATGAATCTGAATGCAATAAAAATCGCGGTTGTAAAAGATGAAATAACCGTTTTCGGGCCCGGCTTCTTCTATTTTAAGATATTGGTTTGGACTGATAAAAAAGAACGTCGGCCGCTGCGTTTCATAAACTGAAAAATCGACCCGGAGCTTGTAGCCAGCCGGCAGATAGAGGATCTTAATGTATTGCTTATAGTCGGCGCCGTTTATGGTTTCGGTCTGTTCCTCGCTTACATGCAGCAGTCCCAGCGTCTTTAAATTATTGTTGAAAACGGTCGTACCCATGGCTATATACGCTTGTCAATGTTGATTTCTTTTTGTTCCAAAATGGTGAAAGTCCCTGTGAAGCGTTAGCCGCTGCACAGGGACCAGAGGCTAGTTACTTTCTGGCAAACTTTTCAAGCTCGGTGTTAAATTTATCCATTTCTTCAATGAATAACCCGTGTCCGCCTTTTTCAAATTTCACGATATATGAACCCTTAATCGCTTTGTTCAACTCTTCCGCACCAGCATAATCACATAATTTGTCGTTTACCCCGTGGAAAATCGCGACGGGCATTTTGATTTTTGCAAGCACAGAGCGCAGATCTAGGTCACGTAATGCGCTGATTGCCTGGGTAGTGGCGTAAGGTGAAGCGTTGAGGTTGATACTTTCCAGCCATTTCATCCATTCTGGTGAAAGTCCGCCTTCCTGGCCTTGAAATGCTTTTCCGAAACCTGCTATCAATTGCTCGCGGTTGGTTTTGGTCTGTTTGATCAGATCGGCCGCGCCCTGGTCGGTGATGCCGTAAGGATAGCCTTCGCGTTGTTTCCATGACGGACCGGTTGCGCCGAAAACCGCCAGTTTGCTGATATGCGCCCCATTGTATTTGGTTACGTAGTGTAGCACCACGGCACTTCCCATTGAAAAGCCTCCAAGTGTCGCATGCTCTATTTTCAGTTTTTCCAAAACCACTTTGATGTCGTCGGAGAAAGTGTCGAAATCGTATTTTCCGTATGGTCTGTCGGATTTTCCAAAGCCGCGGAGTGAAATGCCGATCACCCTGAATCCTTTTTCAGCCAAATACTGATATTGATACTCATACATTTCATTGTTTAGCGGCCATCCGTGGATGAGGACAACGGGCTGACCTTCGCCAAGGTCGATAACGTGCAGTTTTACATTTTTTTCTACTTCAACGTATTCTTCTCTTCCTGCGGATGCCGGCTTGCGTGTTTGTGCAAATAGAAGTTGGCTTTGGATAAGTGTGAAGATTAATCCGATGGTCAATGCAATGGTTTTCATTAGAGTGGTAAGTTTGGATTTTTTAATTAATCAGCTAACCGTTAGCTGATTGTCGTTGTGTTTTGACATTGCAAAGTTGGCACCGGAAACCGCGCAGAAGAATGGATAAAAGGCCAAGCGGCTTGTACATTTTTCCCTGAGTGCTACTGCTAGCCGGAATTTTAGCTCATTTCAAATAGAAATGCGCCAAATGTTTCAGTCGTTGTTTAACCAGCTCGTTCTTCATAGGCTCAAACCTGGCCAGCTCAACATTGTCTTTTGTCACAACCACACAAAATGGCTGCTTCAACTTGGCAGTGAGGTGATAGATCGCCGCAAGCTCAGCGACATCCTCGGACCAGGCCGCCATTCCATATAAGGAAGGAAATGGTGTCTTCGCGAGCTTCCGATAAACTTCCGGCGCCTGGCTGATCGGTAACGGCTGCCCGCTTCGAAAGCGGGTCTTTTCCAGCAGGGAATCAATGTATGGTGCTTCTGGCGTGGTTGCCATTTGCCAAACACCTTTAGTGTAAGGTGTCGGTTTAACTGTCAAATCCTTTTCAGCAAAATAGGGAGTAACTTCTGTCACCGCGTCGACGATGTGCGTAGCCTCGTGCAGCAGCACGTAAACGATCGCATCCATCTCACCACCTTCGACGCGTACTTTATAACCGACATTCTCGTCGGGCTTAAAGCAGGTATTTTCTTTCCAGGTTGCCCATTGAGAAATAGTTTCGTCCAGCAAGCCAGCCCGAAATGTAATGTTAAATCGCTTGGTCGTTCCAACAGTATCGAGCTGCGAAGTCAATGCTGTGTTCGGCATGTTGTCCATAAAGCTGACGCTCAGCAAATGCTGTTTCAAAATGCGCTGGTGCAAAGGCGGCAAAAGGGCAAAAGCGTTGTGCACTTTTTCTTTTTGAGCTGGCGTCAGTTCGTGATTGACGGGCTGCATTCCGGCCTCGCGGAATATTTTGAAAACGCTTTCAGGGGCAGTTTTTATCCGTTGCGACGGATCATCTTTGGTTATTGAATTTGACTTTTGGGCCGAAGTGAAGGTTGAGAAAAACAATAATAACACAGCAGAAACTGCCAACTTAAATCCTGACTTAACGATCATATTTAATGTTCAACATTTTGGTTTACAATGTTTCGCAGGAATGCTCAGACGTCGAATGTGCATCATGACCTGGCATTCCTGCGAATTTATGCATTCAACATTTAATCCGTAATCCTCAACGAGCTGATGCGTGTGTCATTCAATTCAAGGTGATACTGCATGACTGCGGGACTTCCGGGGAATGTGCCGGTTACTTCCACAGCAAGCGTTCCCTTTGCGCCGGTTCGCGTGAAATCGATTGGTTTTAGCTGCATTTGATACTTTTTGGTCGTCTGCTCATTCCAATCCCTGATTTCGTCTCTGCCTGAATAGGACGAGCCTTCGTCCGCAACAGTTGCGTCGGCGGTGAAATGTTCTGCAAATGTTGTGCTGTTTTTGTCGTTTTGTGCCTTAATAAGCCTTTCTATGTTGCTCGGGAGTTTCATGATTCTGCAAGTTTATTATACCGTGGGTGTCGTCCCAGCGCAATCTTACCGGCCAGTTCGTTTTCAAGATAAAAATCCATGACTTTGCTGATTTGTTTAGGACAAATTTCGGGGGTATGACCAGTGCTGACAAGTACGGATTTACGATTCAGATAGGGATAAATTTATCCGTATTGACCTGCCCAAAGCATCTGTTTATTTTTGTTTGACTTAACCCAACAACCGCGTGAGTTTCCCCACGACGGTTCCCGAATTGATTTTTACGCAAGCGAACACGATTTGTTTTTTCCGCTGCTTACGTTTTGGAAAGAGCTAGCTTCCGAATTTTCCTGACAAGCTTCCCGCAGGATTTTCTCCATTTCCACCAGCAGGCCGGGGATAGGATTATCACTGGTGTTGGTCAGTCCAAGCGAACCATTGGTTGTCAATGCGCCGATCGTCTGCTCCATTCCTTTGCCGGACCGGACCATCGGCCCGTACAGCGATTCAAGTTTTAATGTTCCAAAATCAGTTTTATATCTGACTTTGACCAGGTTGGTGACCATAACATGATGGTTAAATGCCTGTTTTAATGCATCCAGCATTTGCTGCATATCGTTATGACCGAACACAATGTCTCTAAAAAAAGACAAATAGCCCGTTACATATTCAGGAGAATTGGTGCCATCAAGTCCTGCTTTTGCAACTCTTGCCAAATCCCAGAAGGATAGGTGCTGCTGTTCGAAAAACACGGATTGCGTGGTGATATTCAGGCCAAAGTTATCGTCTAAATCGAGCGCTGTTCTCGTGCAGATTGGCGAGACCAGCTCCATTCTGGTTTCATTCCATTCAGCCCGCAGCTTCCTGGAAGCCAATAGCACTGCCGCACAAATGGCGCCATGAACCGTTGTGTTTTCTTGTCTGGCTTTTTCAAGCATATGCTGTGTCAAATTTTCAGAAAAGCGAATCGACGAAACCAATGGTTTGACAATGTCCGTTTTCATTTTTAGTTCAGGCAGTTGGTCAACAGTCTGCGCTGGAAAATCTTCGGGAATGTCAAGTGTTTCATCGTTGGACACCTGCGGAGACATTAATGCCAGCTCTTTTCCGCTAACGGCCAGCAATATATCCCGCACCAAAAAATTTAATGATGTTCCATCCGCAACGGTGTGGTTTGCTGCCACAATCAAAACCGTGTTCTGCGGTTTTTGAACCAACACAACCCTTAAAAGCGGACCGTTTTCCGTGTCAAATCGTTCAGAAAGCTCCTTTTCAACCTCTTGTTCCCACCGGTAATCCTGTCCGGCATGCACCACTCGCAGCGGAATTACAAGGTTTTCAACGTGCTGCAAAGTTGGTCTGGACAATTCATCCATTACAACCCTTACCGAGAGGTTTGGATGGCGTTTCTGAACCATTTTGATCGCATTTTGCCATTTTTCGATGGGCTCGGTTCCGGAGATGTCAGCTGCCAGGGCGAAATCCTTTGAGTCGATTTGATCAAGCAGCCAAAACGCTTTTTCGAACGCACCTAATGTGCGGTTCTGTTGTCTTTTCATTTTACATTGAGTTAAGATGACGGGAGCGGCATTGAACCGCTTCCCTTTGAACTGAATGCAAAATTGGCGGGCTGGAATGCAGAAGAGAATGGACAAAAGTTGATCGGTCATGCACATTTTGCCAAATAACAGCCGTGCGATGTGGAACATGGCGACCGCTTATTCGGTTGGTATAATATCGACCTTACCATTAATCTTATGAAAAAAATACTTCACTGGACTTATGTCGCACCTGTTATTGCCTGGATTTTTTACCTTGTTTTACCGATTGGGGAGGGGTTTTTAGTCAATTTATTGGCCATACTTGCCTTGGTTGCGGGTGTACTTTCAGCAGTGCATCATGCGGAGGTTGTGGCGCACAAAGTAGGTGAGCCCTACGGCACCATAATCCTGGCAGTAGCGGTAACACTTTTGGAAGCATCGATCATCGTGTCGCTTATGCTGACGGGCGGTGCGGGTGCCGATACATATGCACGTGACACACTTTTTGCAGCCGTTATGATTATCCTGAACGGCATTCTGGGTATCAGCATGTTTGTGGGAGCATTGAAATTCAAGGAACAGACTTTTGAAACAAAAAGCGTGACCATTGCTTTGGTTAGCCTTGTTTCTATTCTGGTGTTGACCCTGGTTTTGCCAAATTTTACCACCAGCAGTGCCGGGCCTTCGTACAGTGCGCCACAGCTTATTGCAATCGGGATTTGCTGTTTGGTCATCTACGGAGCCTTTATATTTACCCAAACTATAAGGCATCGAAAGTATTTTTTAGCCGAAGTGTCCGGTGAAGAAAAAGCGGTTTCCCGATCCGAGGCTTTCACCAGCCTGGGTTTTTTGCTCGTTTGTTTGGGCGCAGTCATTTTCCTGGCTAAAAACCTCTCTCCGGTAATCGAAAGCGGCGTAATCGCAGCCGGGTTACCCACAGCATTAGTCGGTGTAGCCATTGCAGCTGTGATCCTCTTGCCAGAAGGGATTGCAGCTATTCGCGCGGCAAGGCGCAATCAATATCAAACAAGCATTAATCTGGCATTGGGTTCGGCATTAGCCAGTATTGGACTTAGTATTCCGACTGTTGTAATCGTTTGTACAATAATGGATCTGCCGCTTGTCCTGGGGCTAGGCATGAAGTCCATGGTGCTTCTCGTCCTCTCCATATTTACGGTAATGCTCTCACTAAACAAAGGTCAAACAAACAGCCTCTATGCCGTTGTGCTCCTTGTCAACCTGATGATGTACATTTTTACCATTGTGTTCCCGTAAGCCGTGTTCGGCTAGTTGTGTGAGGGAGCAGGTGATGTCAGTACTGCGGACAGTGGCATCTCCATGTCACCATACATTACATTTTATAAAAAAGATTGATGTAGAATTATTTTTATATATAATTGCCGCCAGAAATATGATTTTATAAATAGCTACAACTAACATTCACATAAAGATTTCATTAGGCCACCCATAGATGGAAGAGAATAGTTTTGATTGTCATAGGGTAATGATTGTGGACGATGCTAGAATTGACCGGTTTCTGGCCGAAAAGATCATTTCGAGACATGCATTTGCGGAGGAAGTTGTGAGTGTCGACTCGGCATTGGGAGCGCTTGAATATTTAACTAAAAATTCCGCAAATGACGAGGCGCTGCCAGACCTCATTTTTTTGGATATCAATATGCCTGAAATGAACGGCTTTGAATTTTTGGCCTCTTATAAAACGATGCCTGAGCGCATCAGGAGCAAATGCATTATCATCATGCTGTCCTCTTCCCTGGACCCGGAAGACAAAGAGCTGGCTTTGCAAAGTCCTTATGTCCGCCATTTCCTCAATAAACCCCTAACCAAGCAGAAGCTCCAGGAAGTTACACCTGTACGAGGGCAGATTTAGCAAAATCACTGTGACACACATAAATACCATCGCAAGCGGCTCTTTCGATGGTATGGTTTTTATATGCCCCCCACCGTTTTGTAACTTAAAAAATATTTATATGTTTTATCACGACGGAAAACTTCAGTACAATGTAAGGGTTGACAAGCCAAACCCGCAGTTTGCAAAACTTCTTCAACAAGCGATCGGTGGGGTCGAAGGGGAGATACGTGTGTGTTTGCAATATTTGTTTCAATCATGGAATTCCCGCGGACCGCAAAAGTACAGGGATATGCTTTTGGAAACCGGAACAGAAGAAATTGCGCACATTGAAATGCTGGCAACAGCCGTTTGTTTGAATTTGGAAGGTTCGTCCAGTGCGTTAAAAGACGAAATGGCCAAAAGCAATCCAATGGTGGAAGCTGTAATGGGCGGCCGCGACCCACGGCATATTTTGTCGGGAGGTTTGGGTGCATTAGCATCCGACGCCAATGGTGTTCCTTTCAATGGCTCATGGGTGATAAGCAGTGGCAACATTGCTGCTGACATGCATGCCAATGTAATGGCAGAAGCAACAGGCAGAGTTTTGGCCACACGCTTGTATGAATTGACGGATGATTCAGGGATGAAGGACATGCTTTCCTTCTTGATCGCAAGGGACACAATGCACCAAAACCAATGGATGGCAGTTCTGGAAGAGCTTGGCCCGGATACGCATCCGATTCCAAACAGCTTTCCATCAAGTTTGCAAAACGAAAGCGTTGCATACAGCTTCCTAAGCACCAGCGTGGACGGTGATACAAGTCCGGAAGCGCGCTGGACTCATGGAACATCTATCGATGGCAAAGGCGTCTTTACCCTGGAAAGGGCGGTTCCAGTGGGCGGAAAGCCCGTGTTGGCGCCTGCGGACAAAGAATCCCACGGCCAGTTGGAACAAGGGGTGAAACCAGATGCTGATTTCTTTGATAAAGTGAAGGATGTGATCATCGGATAATTATCGATTTAATTTTTGGTAATTCAATTTCAGATTAATGCCAGATCCCAGTTGCGCAAGCAGCTGGGTTTTTTTTGTCAAAATTTAAATGCAACTGAACTGTTTTTCTTTACCGATCGTTCGGTATTTAAAAGGAGAGTTATATGGCATTTTCAAAAGTTGAACCGGACATTGTAATGGAGCGGCTGTTGCACGTTTTTCGATCCGTTGGTTATGACGGAGCAAGTCTGACCGAGCTGGCGTCTGCGACTGGTCTGAAAAAAGCGAGCTTATATCACCGGTTTCCGGATGGCAAGGTGGGCATGGCGAGAGCAGTTCTTGATCACGTGAAAGGGTGGGACGACAGCCAGATTTTTTACATTCTGTTGTCGTCGGAGCCAGCGAAGGAACGGCTGGACGCGGCTTTGAATGCGATTTCTGTCTTTTATGAAGGCGGCCGGTTGGCGTGCATTCTTCGTGCAATGTCACACGGGGCTGCCGCGGAGATTTTCAGAGACCAAATCGCTGAGACTTTTCAAAACTGGGTAAATGCCTTTGCACACCTTGCGACGGATTTGGGTCACGATTCTGACACTGCTCAAAAGTTAGGCGAGTCCAGCCTCGTTAAAATACAAGGTTCTTTGATTCTTGCCCAAACTTTACAGAAACCGGAATTATTCCAGGACGCATTAGAAGCTATTAAAACAGACTTTCTTAAATAAAAGACAATGGAAACGAAAGATTTTTTTGATGAAATGCCATTCGTTAATGAAGAATGTGGCGATACGATGTGGAATGAGGAAAATTTGAATCCGCCCACAAGTAAGAAAGAAAAGCTTCCTGCGGTGGAGCCTGGAACATGGGAAATCAAGCCGGTTGTATTGAATTTGAAACCAGATTTTAACAAATAATTTGCTATGGCACGAAACTATGCATCCGTGGCTTTCACGACAGAAGTGAAAGCCCTGCAAGAACGTTACGGAAGCCGCAAGGCTTATGCCCACCTCGAACAGAGAATGTCCGGGACCGGCCTTACTGAAAATGAAACGCATTTTATTCAGGCGCGTGACAGTTTTTATATCGCAAGCATTGGCGAAAACGGATTTCCTTACATTCAGCACAGAGGTGGCAAAAAGGGGTTCCTGCGCTCAATCGATCCGAATACGCTGGCGTTTGCTGAATTGCGTGGAAACAAACAATATATTTCAGTAGGCAATGCTGTTACGAATCCGAAAGTGTCGCTGATCCTGATGGATTACGCGCATCAGGCGCGTTTGAAAATCTATGCAGACATGGAAACTGTCGACCTGAATGATCGTCCGGAGTTAGCAGACCTGGTTATTCCAGAAGGTTATGAAAGCATTTCCGAGCGAATTATCCTGCTTCACGTGATAGCGTATGATTGGAACTGTCCAAAGTATATCACACAACGTTATTCCATTGAAGAAATCAACGAAATGCTGACGCCGCTGCAAGAACACGTGCGCGACCTGGAATCGGAAATCATCCGGTTAAAAGAAGAACGGCAGGCGAATGTGGTTAAATAGCGACAATGCTAAGCGACTATTTCAATCAACTGCTCAGCGTAAATGTCGTTCCTTTTCCCGGCAGCGACTCGACTGAAATGCTATAACGGATTGCTTTGGCGAGATCTCGGACCAGGTGTAAGCCAAATCCGGTCTTTTCATTGATCATCACATTTGTATCAAATAATGTCGCCACTTTCTGCGCTTCTATTCCGGGCCCATTATCCGTAATAGAAAGCGCAATGCCGTGGCTCTGGCTTTTCGCTTCCCAGGTTATGGTTGCATCAGGTGTATGCTTTAAGGCACGAATTGCATTGGAAGTCAGGTTTTGCATGATCGTACGCAGATAGTTTTCATCAGCTGCAATGGTCAATCCGGGTTCGGTAATAAATTTGAATGTTATCCGATCCGACTGGCTGAAAAATCCGCGGATGTGATCAAATAGTTCGGTCACCTGAACGGGTTGGATGTTCGGGCGGAAGTGCTCCATTTGTTCTTTGCTCCAAAGCAGCATTGCCTCCATGGTGTTCAGCAGATTTTCGGCCGATTCGCTGATTTCAAGCGTATGTTCAGCTTTATCTTCCGGGGACAGCAGATCAGGATTGTCTTTTTGCAATTCCAGAAAATGCATCAGATTTACGATCGGGCTGCGCAGGTCGTGGCTCAGGATGCCAAAAAATCTCGCCTTCACTTTGTTAGCTTCGTTAAGCTCCTGATTGAGCACCATTAAAGTCGTATTCGTTTGTTTTCTCGTACGGCTCTGCCACAGGATCAGAGCTCCCAAAATGATAAGCAGCAAAATTCCGGCGATCAGCGCCCATTGCATTTTGCGCTGACTTTCCACTAAAAGTTTATTCAACTCAATCTCCTTGTCTTTTACAGCAAGCGCATATTTGCCTTCAAGTCCCGCTATTTCATTCTTTTTATCTTGTGAATACAACGAATCCGAAATGGCGGTTGATCGCTTGAAACTTGCCAATGCTTTTTGATACTGACCATTGGTTTCCTCCATATTACTTTGTAAAAGCAGGATATTCACCATTAACTCGGGTATGACATGCTCGGCCATTTCTTTTGCCTTTTTCAAATGCATTGACGCATTATTGAGCAGGATCGGCTTTTGTTCCCTGTTTTGCAAAGCCAGCTTGTAATAAGCTTCGGCCATATTAAAATGATTATTCATTTCCACACCCGAACCCGGTGCAGCCACATGAATTATTGAATCCACCCGACTCATTAGTCCGATTGCATTCTGATAATTTGGATATTCGGCGAGTGAAAGATTCATGAGCACCTGGGCCATATCAAAATAATTGCCCGATTCTTCGCAGATTTTCAGGGCTTCCCTCAGGGTTTTTTTCGCAGCAATGGTGTCTTTTTGATCAAGCTTTACTGCACCAAGCTGCATTAGTCCGCTAACCAGATGCCGCGTGTTTTTGGCGAGCTTTGCATGTTTTATTGTCAATGCTGCATATTGCGCTGCTTTCCGGTAATTTTTCTGGCGGTGAAAACAGCTGATAAGATTTGTCCCCACCAGCGCAATGTGATCGTCACTTTGAATGGCTTCTGCAATGGATAATGCCTTGAAGAAATAGTCTGCAGCATTGGCAAAGTCGGACATGGCCATATAATTCCGGCCGATGTTATTCAGGTTATTTACCAGATTCGGCTTCGAATTCAGCTCCTTATTGATTGCATAACTTTTTTGATAATGCGCATTGCCGAGTGCGAGGTTACCGGAGTCTGAGATGAACAATCCCAGGTTGTTATTAATGTTGGCAATTCCTTTTTTCCAGTTGATCTTTTCAGCAAGAGCCAGACCTTTTTCGGCGGGCAGAAAGCTTTTTTTTAGATCAATCCCATAATATAATTGAGAAATTTTGCTGTAACCCTTTACTTTATTCGAGTCATTTTTCATGCGGGGAACTGCCGCTTCAAGTGAATCAATTAATGCCTGGCCTTGCAACTGCGCCGATGCCGGATGCATGGAACACAGCAGCGCCATTAGAAAAGCTGTTTTAATAATTATTTTGCTGAGCACTTTCTGAGCTTTCACAGGAGCGGGGATTTGGGCTTGCCAGAACTGGAATTGACTAATATCTACTGAAATGCATTTACGCTGTGAGTTTCCTCAGGTCGTCTTTGTACGTTCTTCCCACAGGCAGCAGCACGTCATTCACCTTCACGCCTTTTGCCGAAACTTCATGAATGTAATGCTTCTGAATGGCATAGCTGCGGTGAATGCGGACAAAACTCTCAAATCCTTTTTTCTTCAAAAGGTTACCCAACGGCGTTGAAACACAATACTTTCGCTGCCGGGTAATAATCGCTGAATAATCCTTTAATGCTTCCAGGTAAATGATATCGTGCAACTTGACTTTGATCGTGTGGGTGCCGTCTTTGATAAATAACGTGTCTCCGCCCAGCGTATAATCGAGCAGCTCGGCCTTGTAATGCAGCGTGAGAAAAAGCTCCAGTCGCTCCATTGTTATTGCAAACCGTTCTTGTTTTAAAGGTTTAACCACGTAGTCCAGCGCCGCCAGTTCGAAACCTTCAAGCGCGAATTCGGGATGTGAAGTGACAAAAATGCAAGCCGTGATTTCGGGAAGCTGCTCCCGCAATGTGAGGCCGCTCATACCAGGCATATCAATGTCCAGAATCAGGATGTCGGGCAAGGGTTTACCACTCATAAAGGCCTGCGCATCGATTGCAGAAGCAAAAACACCCGCGATTTCAATAAATGGATATTTCCTGACCAATGATTCCAGAAGCAGGCGGTCAAGCCGGTTGTCATCTGCGATTATAGCTGTAAACGTTTTCTTTTGCAGGTTCATGCTTCCCATTTAAACCGTTTCCAATTTACTGCTTTTACCACAATTGCCTCACTTTGAGCCAAGGTTTGTTCCGGAGAGGTTGGGCATAACCTGCATTCTCTTCAAAATCGATGAAATCTCCGGACGTATTAAACGAATCACGCGTCGTTCGTCTAAAATAATGGTCGTTAAGAGAATCGGCCCTTCTTGCGAATGAGCTTGACAATATATTTGAATCAGCAACGAATGTCCCTTACTTAATGCTGATGACATGAAACATTTCCGCATCACTTACATTATTCCAGTCATTTGTGTTCTTCTGTTTTCCTGCGCTAAGGAAGACGAAGCTCCCAAGCCGGTCGACAGAACTGAATCATTTAAAAACACCGTGTGGGGAGGTGATTTTCAATATGCTGCCGGCGAGTATACAGACTCGCAGACATTCTCCATTTTGCTGGGAGCGGACGGAACACTCACTTGGTATGATGTTGCTTCGACAAGGCCTGGCGGCACTTGGAAAATGAATCAAGACACGATCATCATTACATTTCCTAACACCACCGTGATCTCTGCCACGGTTACAGATAAGAGCTGGTCAGATTTCAAGGGTGGTTTAAAAGCCGGTTTCTTCATTAACCAGTTGAACCGTGCAGTAAAAGTGGAACCTTCCACGGTTTCAAACACATCCTGGAAGGGCACATTCGGTGGTTCCGAATTGGAAATCACCATACTGCCTGGAATGAAGTTGAATTATTCTCTTGCGGGGTCGGCACCCAGATCAATTCCATATACTCTGGAAGGTGCAGGAATCCGTTTCAGTTATTCGGAATTATTTTCTTCCGCGACCAATTACGTGGTATTTACAAACGAGACCAACCTGTTGAGAGGAACAGAACGAAGAATCGGCGGTCTATTCCCTCCCACAACAGTTTATTATTCCTATTTAGCTAGCAAACTATAAATCAATTATCATGAAACAATACTTTTTGATCCTGGCGACATTGCTTACGATGAGCGCATGCAATGGCCAATCTTCCGCTTATGAAGAGGCAAAGAAAACGGAGGCGGCAATCAAGGATGCACCCCGACCCGGCACAGTAAAAACCACATCGGGAGGCTGGACAATGACCGCCAAGGTTAACGGAAAACAATGGACGGCTACATCCATCATGCCGCCCGCCGCAGCTGGCACCATCGTGGGTTATGTGGGTGGTGAAAGTTACCTGATGATGTATTCATTCGAAAAAAGGTCGGCAAAAGTGGGCAGACAGGCAAAGTTGGGCGATGGTTATTCTGTTGATTACTGGATTAATGACGGTCCCGTCTACTCGAAGTATAAGGGCATTATGGAGATTACAGCAATCAACGGAGACTGGGTGGAGGGGAAATTTCAGTTCACGGCACCCGGATTGACGGTAACCGATGGATTTTACCGTGTGCAATTATAGGTGAAATCATCACCTCAAAAAAATGACGGCAACGTGATTCGCGTTGTCGTCATTTTTATTTATAGCTGTTATGAGCCTTACGCGCCGGATTTTACCAGAGCAAGTCTCTTAGCTTTTCAGCCTCTTCAAGATGGTGGTGCAGCGTAGGGAGCTTGCCAGCGGCGAAAGCCTTTACTTCCGGGTCTTCACCTAGTATGGTTTCTGTTTTGAACAGATCAATGGTTTCAACGTGAGAAACCACCATCATCATCATGTAAGTTGAATCAAAAGCCATTCCGTTCAATGCAGCCAGGCTGTCTAATTTTTTCTGTTTTACCTCGGAAAGCGTCATTGGAAGGTCAACCATTTTTTTGCTGGCCAGCGCTTTCAGTTCCTCGGTTGCCTTGCTGTGATCCACCACCATGTGCATTCCATATGCTTTGACAGAGTCAACCACAGCTTTCATTGATGCTAATTCCCCTGCCTTGATTTCGAATAAATTCCCATCAGCAGCTTTGATCATAAACTGCCTGTCGGCTTCGGCAACCAGATTGACCCCGTCGTGGTCTGTACAAGAAATGACAGCAGAACCGAGTCCTGCAATTAGAAAAAAGAGTACGCGCTTTCCCATAGTTAATTAAGATAAGATTGATAATGAAAAAAATGATTAAAAAACGTTCACTATTCCGTTCATAATCATGAAGTTGGCGGCCGGCTTTAAAAAACTGTTCCAGAAAAAATGATCCCAGAATGGGGATAAGGGATCGCGGCTGGAGCATTTGCAAGAATTATCAGTTATTGTCCGCTTTAATCGCAAATTGCCCGTTTCGCTGAATAAGAACTATGAATTAGGAATATTGATTGTATCATTACATGTCACTTGTATAATGCTAAAATTTATACCCAAAGTCATATTCATTGATTCAATGTAGAACGCCGGTTTTCAATTGAGTTAGATTTCGAGGAATCGGAGGTTCGAGCAGCGATTACATTAACATTGTAGCACCGGACGGACTACAATGATTTATCTAATAACCCACTTCAAATTTCAGGTGCCTGCCAATAACGGGTTCACCTTCTAACAATTACATCGTTTATTGTTTGTTGCCTGGTTCAATGTCTTGAACAAGCAATCGCATCGCGACTGGCTTAGTTGCGCAGCCGTTTTGAAACGGCTGTTGTGGTCAGAAATGTTATGAAAATCTTGCGTGACTAATCGATATTGGTCAGCCTGGATTGGCCGAAATTTTGGCAATAAATTCAAATCATACAACGCTATGCAACTAAGCCGAAAAACTGTTATCAGCGATGATATTATCATTGAATTGATTCGTAAAGGAGGCGTCCATCGGGAGCAGTCGGTAAAAAGAATAATCGCGGAATATCATGGCTACATTCATAAGTTTTACATTGAAACCAAGGTCAGTAAGAGCATCCTGGCAGACCTGTACACCGATACGATAATTGTTTTGATCGCAAAAATTGAAGATGGTTCATTCAAAGGAGAAAGCAAGTTGTCAACTTTCCTTTATCGCATATTTTACTTTAAAACTGTTGATTATATCCGGAAAAAAATGACGAATAAGGTTCATTATCATGATAACTTACCAGACGTTGAAGATGATTCAAAGAATATTGAAAAGGCACTTGAATTGGATGAAGAAACCTTACGAATCATAAGGGCTTTGGATAAAATGTGTCCCCCGTGTCGCCAGATTATCATGGATTGGGCATATTGGGGATTTTCATTAGAAGAGATAGCAAAACGCATTGGTGAAGAGGATCATGTCAAATTGTCGAAGATTAAATACGGATGTATCAGTAAACTGAGAAAATTGCTCGGTAAAAATTTGGAGACGAATTAATTTATTAAACGGTTAATAAAATCGCGATTTAAATTAGGATTAAGAGAGCACATTTATTAAGCATGAAAATTAAATATTAAAGATTCAATTATGACAACACATCGTAAACTATTTAGAAAAAATATTTCTGATTTTTTGAGCATTCTGCGGATAATTGAGCTTCCAATACGACTAATACAGCAGACAATAATTCATGCATTGGTGCGCACTCTTGCTTGAAATTGTTCAGCTTACTCATTCCATAAATCGTTAATTTTTTCTCACTTACCAAACTTTTAAATTCTATGAAACGACTTATTTTTACGTTTGTCGCTCTACTAGCCGGCACGTATGTTTTCGCTCAAAACAATTCATATATTACCCAGGTGAACGACAATAGCCACGCCGATGTGAACCAGACTGGACATGGTAACTTCTCTAGTATTTATCAGGAAGGATATTATTGGTCGGAGCCTCGCAATGAGGTTTATGTAAAACAAAACGGCGTATTGAATGCCTCTAATGTGGAGCAATGGGGAGAAGGAAATAAATTTGAAGTTAATCAAACGGGAAACTATAATTATTCTGGGGGTTATCAGGACGGAGATGAAAATCGCGCGAAAGTTTCGCAAGATGGAGACTATCTGTACAGCTATATTTCTCAGGTTGGTTATGACAACTGGGTTGAAGTTTATCAATCCGGATATTGGAGCCAAAATTCTGTCATCTATCAAGACGGAACCCGGAATGGTGCCGTGGTACGGCAAGCATCTCACTAGGGCGACTGCCACATTACATTTTATTATTCACTGGAATGGGTAAGAAACCAAACAGGCGTTCGCAGCGCAAGCTTTCCGAACGCCTGTTTAGAAACTCATTAATAAAGTATTGAAAATGAAGGCATATGCTATGAAAATCATGGTCAAAATAATATTAGCCATTTTAATATTTACTGGGAAATTGTATGCCCAGACACTGACGCGGGATTCACAAAAAGAGGTTAAATCAGTAAAAATTGATACTGTAATAACAATGGATAAAGCTGGGCGAAAGCACATTCGAATTACAGATGAAAATGGCAATAGGATTTTAATAACGACGACATTAAGTGGTGATACATTGACAAGAAGAAATATTGTTTCAGTCCACCAAACGAGCTCGGGAAATAGCATTGAAGTAATTCAAAACGGACATGGAAATAGCATTTCTGTTTCGCAACAAGCGACCAAAAGGGACGACTAGGAAATTGACAACAAACTATTTCAAGATGAAGCGCATTCAATTTTACATAGCAATAGTGATGCTTTTTCCAATGGGTGTTTTTGCACAGCAAGGCAAGGACCCGGTCTTGTTTGGAGAGGATAATAAAGCGATCGATGAAGCCATTGTAAAGCAAATTGGTGAATTTGAGCAGGGAAACGCAAAAGGCAAGGATGTTTTATTTCTGCAAAAAGGCAATCAAAATGATTTGAATGTGACATTGCAAGGCCTTGGTAACACAGTGCTTGGCGGTCAAAGTGGAAACGAGAATAAGATAATTCTGGATGCAAGATCCGCAAACAGTCAATATTGGCTTGAACAGCAAGGTGATAATAATATAATGAGTCTGACCAATGTGGAGGGAAATGGCGTGAACTTTCAGGTTACCCAATATGAAAATAATAACAGCCTGCTATTGGATGGTGCTGGCAACAATCAAATGTCATCCTTGAAAATCGAACAAAGCGGCGGCATGAAAATTCAAATTGAATCTAATATTATTCCGTTCAAATAAATATTCGATTTGTGCCTTGAAAACATTACTTACTCTTTTATATTTTTTTACTCCATTCCTGACATTTGCACAGTTGGAAAAAGATGTTCTGGAAACAGGCGCTGATAGTTTTAATGAAATACTGAATGAAGCAACATTTGATGATGAATTAGCTTCAACATTTATTTTTGATAACACCAAAACAAAAATAGGTCGGGATCTTTATGAGATCTTTTATCATGAATTAAGCAGCGCACAATTAGATTCAGTTTCTAAAAGACAATTGAAGTTAAGTATGGAGGCTAATCCGGAGCTGGTTATTGAAATAGAAGAAATTCCGTCACCTGGATTAAATAATGTAATGACGGTAAAAGTGGATGGAGTAACCGTGTGGCAGGAATTTGTGCAAGCCCGAATTGATGCGCTTGCTTTTCAGGCTGCCGAGGCGGTGAAGCAGGTTATTCAATATTATATCAGTTTTCAAGATGTCCAGAATCAGCTTGGATCGCAGGATCAGTCAGGGTCGGGCATTTACTGATCATTAACACATATTTCATCGCAACTTATGAAACATTATTTACTGCTCATTTTGCTCATTATTGCATCTCAAATTGGCCTGGCACAGTCCCTTGTTTATCGGCCTGTAAATCCATCATTCGGCGGGGATTCATTCAATTATAGTTGGTTAATGAACTCAGCTCAGGCACAAGATAAATTAAAAGATCCCGATGCCAAGCTTTCATCCGCAGCCACAACACAGGACCCGCTGGCTGAATTTTCCAATACATTAAATCGCCAGATTTTGAATTCAATTTCCCAGCGCCTTATCAAGGATCAGTTTGGTGAGGAAGGGATTAAGGAAGGCACTTATCAATTTGGTAGTTTTTTAGTAGATGTAAGCCCTGGCGCTGCCGGTCTCATTGTCAGAATAACGGATGGGAAAGGCGGTGAAACCTCTATCACTGTTCCCTATTATTAATTGTTTTTCATTTTTGAATTACACGCAACAGGTTAAAAACTCCCTCTGAATTAATCCGTCAGTCCAATGAAAAGGATATTCCAACGCACAAAACTGCTTCTCACAATTGCTATTCTTTCTTTCGCTTTACAAGGTTGCAGCTCTTATTTCCATCAGCCAACGAGCAACCGCAATGCGCGACTAGGGGAGGAGACGGGGGTAACGCAGGGACTCAGAACATTGCCTCCGCCGTCAGATAAACTTGCTGTGGCTGTTTACAAATTCCGTGACCAGACGGGACAATACAAACCATCCGAGAATGGAATTAATTATTCAACCGCTGTGACGCAGGGCGGCACCAACATTCTGCTTAAAGCATTGGAAGAAAGCGGATGGTTTACGACAATAGAGCGTGAAAATGTCAGCAATCTTTTGAACGAACGAAAAATAATACGTTCGAGCGTTGCGCAGTATAAACCGGAAAATGAAAATTTGCCACCATTACTTTTTGCCGGCATCATACTCGAAGGTGGTATTATTTCTTATGATGCCAATATCATCACAGGTGGCGCCGGATTGAAATATTTTGGAGCGGGCGGCTCAACCCAATATCGGCAGGATCGCGTGACCGTATATTTACGTGCGGTAGCAACGAAAACAGGCAAAATCTTAAAAACAATTTACACATCAAAGACCATCCTGTCCCAATCTTTCCAGGCTGGCATGTTCCGTTTTGTGAGGTTCAAACGGTTGCTGGAAGCGGAAACCGGATTTACCATTAATGAGCCTTCGCAAATGGCCGTTACGGAAGCCATTGAAAAATCGGTTCAATCGTTGATCATTGAAGGAATCCGGGATGGCCTGTGGACAGCAGAAGCAAACCAAAAGACGCGCGTCGCCAACTTACTTGCCGATTACAACAGAGAAGAGATAGAATCGCGCGAAACGAATATTTACGGCGCGCGCAACGACGCCCAACGGCTCCGCTTTTCGCTTATGCCTACCACTTCCATGCTGCGTTATTCGGGTGATTATGGGCCTTCGAGCAGCCGGGCTGGCGTGGGCGTCGCGTTAAATTTCGGCTTAACGCCGCATTGGAATGTTCAAACAGCGGGCGTAATCGGCAATTTTGCTGCTCAGGAATATTTTAAGCGGAAAGTGATCGTCGGAGAGCTTAATCTGCAATATCGCTTCTTGCCTTACCAAAAAATAAACCCGTTTGTGCAGCTGGGCACGGGCATCGTATCAGCCAGCGACAAGTCCTATTTTGACTCAAAAAGCAAAGTTGAAGAAACGATCAATGCGGGCCTGGGGCTCGAATATATGGTTTCCCGAACGGTTGGCATTCACATATCCTGCCAGTACAATTACTTTTTCGAGGATAGTTTTGATCTGGCATCAAGAGGCAGTCATAATGACGCGTTCTGGAAAGCTTCGGCCGGACTTTCGATTTACCTCGGCGGGCGTTACAAAAGATAACTCGATTTCGATAAATCTATTCTCTAATCACGATTGATATGGCTGCGAAGACGTTCTTCCCATACTTTTTAAGTCATTCAAAGACTTGCATTTCGTTTATTCTATTGACTTTAATGGTCGCTTGCACGGAGGAAACTTTTATTGAGCCGACGCGCTATGGAACTATAAAAGGAAGGGTTTTGGCACTTAAAGATAAAAGTGTTGTAAAGAATGTGCTGATCCGCATTAACCCTTCTGGGAAAACTGTTCAGCCGGATGATTCAGGGAGCTTTGAAGTGCCTCAGTTGCCAACGGGCAGCTATTCGGTGCAGGTTTCAGCCGATCTTTACAAAACCGATGTCACTTCCGTGGAAGTTCTCGAAGCCCAAAGCACCAATATGGCTGTTTTTCTGACTTTGGACACAGATCAGAACAAATCGCCGCTGATCCCGACGTTTGTTAAACCACTGGACAAAAGCACGGGAATTTTGAATTCCACAACCCTTTCCTGGAAGTCCTCCGATCCGGAAAAAGACTCTTTATCTTATAGTGTCATCCTTTTCAAAGAAGGCCAGGATACTTCGGTTCCGATAGCGACCGGCTTGCGATATGATACGCTGGCTGTCACCAATCTGGATTATGAGTCGACTTATTACTGGCAGGTCATTGCCTCAGACAGCATTAATGATCCTGTTTATAGTGAAGTGTGGTCGTTCCAGACGCGTAAAATTCCTGATCTGCCCTATGTTTTCTCCCGCAAGGTGAACCAGTTGTATCAAATATTTGCAACGGACGGGAAAGAATTGCTGCAAATTACCCACACCAGCTCCAACTGGCGGCCAATGGTGAGCCCAAACCGGAAAAGACTGGCATTTATCTCGAACAGCAATTCTGATCCGCACATCTATGTTTCTGACCTGATCGGGCACAATCCGCAGCGCGTAACAGTGGTTCCCGTCGGCGGTGTGTCGTTAACCGAACTTTCATTCTGCTGGTCACCGGACGGAACGGAAATTCTTTATCCCAATTACGACAAGCTTTATGCGGTTTACCCGGATGGCACCGGACTGCGCATTATAGCGAAAGCGCCAGCCGGCCGTTTCTTTGCGGGCGTGGACTGGACGGCACAGGGCAACCTGATCATTGCCAGGCTTACGGGCGGGTCTGTTTATGAAAATTTTATTTATTTGATCAAAGCGGAAACAGGTGAATTGAGCGAGCTGATCACCAATAAGCCTGGAAAAATCGGCAATCCCAGCTTTTCCGTCGACGGGAAAAATGCCGCATTCACCATTGACGTCAGCAATTTTCAAAACAATGAAGGCCGTCAACTGAATTCCCGCATTTTCCTTGTCAAGATTGCGACAGGCGAACTCACTGATCTTTCCACGGGCAAAGCAGATGGCACGAATGATCTGGATCCCCGATTTTCTCCCAACGGCGCGAAAATTATTTTCACCAATACAAGCAATGACGGATTTTCTCCAAAGAATATTTACACCAACAGCACTTCCGGCCTGGATCGCTTCGAATTGCTTAAAGATGGCGAACTTGCTTACTGGCGCTGAGTGAAATTTCTGATAAAAAGTCGTCAGATTATACGATTGGCAAAGTTTTAATATGCTATGGCGCATAGATGTTGTCTATCCCATATCATTATTAAACTTCATTAACATGTCTGAAACATTCAAAACAACGCTTCAAAATCCGGTTGATAAATATCCCAAACCGCCATTTAACAAACAGCCGCAGCAAGTGCCGGGACTGGCGTCAAAAATGGACCCGCAACCTGATCACGGGGAAAACTCATACAAAGGCTCCGGCCGGTTGGAAGGCAGAAAAGCCTTAATTACGGGAGGCGATTCGGGAATCGGGCGTGCGGCTGCAATCGCTTATGCACGCGAAGGCGCTGATGTTGCAATCAATTATTTGCCTGAGGAACAGTCCGATGCGGATGAGGTGATTGCACTCATAGAGGCAGCTGGAAGGCGTGGCTTCGGAATTCCTGGTGACATTACGCAGGAGGCTTTTTGCCAGGAGCTTATAGAGCAAGCGGTGCAGCAACTGGGTGGAATTGATATTTTGGTCAACAATGCCGGGCACCAGCAAGCCGTGGATTCATTGCTCGAGCTGACCTCGGAAGGATTTGATGCCACCATTAAAACCAATGTTTACGCGCCCTTCTGGATCACGAAAGCAGCATTGCCGCATTTGGAGCCTGGGTCTGTAATCATTGCCACTTCATCTGTTCAGGCGTATGACCCGTCTGAAAATTTATTCGATTATTCCCAAACCAAGGCTGCTAATGTGGCTTTTGTGAAATCGCTGGCTAAACAATTGGGGCCAAAAGGCATCCGCGTCAATGGTGTTGCGCCCGGTCCGGTCTGGACTCCGTTGCAGGTGAGCGGCGGCCAGTCGCAGGAGAAAATCGTTGAATTTGGGCAAGTCACACCCCTCGGAAGACCCGGACAACCTGCTGAGCTGGCTTCCATTTACGTGCAGCTCGCCGATGACGGTGCCAGCTTCGCAACCGGACAGATCTACGGATCAGCCGGCGGCAGCGGACATCCATAATGATCA
This sequence comes from Dyadobacter sp. CY326, assembly GCF_021390515.1. Lineage (GTDB taxonomy): Bacteria > Bacteroidota > Bacteroidia > Cytophagales > Spirosomataceae > Dyadobacter. Next base: position 703,191 of record NZ_JAJUXI010000003.1, on the reverse strand, counting down.
TTGATTAAACTAATTTTAAAACGCAAGCCCCACAAATGTTGGGCTTGCGTTTGCATTTCAGCGTAATTCCTTCAACTTAGGGTTCCAATGTTATGCTTTTGAAATCCGCGCTATGCCGAAGATTTTCTTTTTTATTCTGATCTCCTTCGCCGCACAAGCGCAGCGAAAACATTTGCTTGCTGAATATTCCTTTGATAAAAATGTCGGCAAATGGTCCGAGATGAGCATGCATTCCCTTTCTGATGTCAAGGTGTCGAACGTGACAGCCAGGTCAGGGAAGTCATTGAAGGTCATATTGAACAAAGGAAAAAATAATCGCACAGAATTAGGGACTTCGCCCAACGATTCACCCAAAGAAGGCTGGTTCGGATTTTCACTTTTTTTTCCTCCATCTTTTGAAAATGATTCAACTCCGGAATCGATTGTGCAATGGCAATCGCGCCCCGATGCAGGTGAAAATTGGCGCAGCGCACCGCTTTTCTTAGGCGTAATGAACGGCTATTTTATTCTGGATCAACGCACAGACAGCACTCAGATCAGTAATGAAAACACTGTAATTTTTAAGCGAAAAACATTGGGCTCCGTTACAAAAAGCAAGTGGATCGACTTTGTTGTACACGCTAAATGGTCTTACAAAAACGACGGATTGATCGAGGTTTGGAAAAATAACAAGCTGGTTTTCAGTAAGTCCGGGCCGAATTGTTACAATGACAAGCTTAATCCATATTTCAAAATTGGTCTCTACAAGTGGGATTTCCCCGCAAGCAAAATGAAAACCAAAGTGCGCACGATAAACATCGACGAAGTCCGCATCGGATCATCCGAGGCCACATACAAAGACGTGGCTCCGGGAAAACGCTAGGCAAGAACGCGGTAGAAAAGGAACAAGCTCTTTAAAAACAAGACCGGACACTCACCAAAAATGTACAGGAGCTTGAATTAATGCTATACATTTTCAGTGACGAGTCCAATCCTTATTTCCAGCCTCCGCCAAGGCTTCTGTACAAATCCACGCGGGCGATGAGTGACTGGCTGCGGATAAATGCGAGGTTGAGTTCGGCTTGTAATGCATTGCCCTGGGCGGTGATAACTTCCAGATAGTTGGCCATATCGCTTTTGTAAAGCAGCTGCGCATTGGTAATGGCCGATTGCAGAATAGTCACCTGGTTGTTGGCAATCACCTCCTGCTCTCTCAGCTTCTGGGTTTGAACCAACGAATTGGAAACTTCTCCCACCGCATTCAAAATCGACTGCCGGAATTCAATCACCGATTGTTCACGCTGGATTTTGGCAACTTCCAGATTCGTTTTCAACTGCCTTCGGGCGATAATGGGACGCGCTATGGTTCCGGCCGCCAACCCAAACAAAGAGCCCGGAATGTTGAACCAGTTGCTGGACTTGAACGATTCGATCCCGCCGCCCGCTGTGATAATCAGCGACGGATACATACTCGCCTGAGCAACACCCAGTTGTGCATTGGCGACAAGGACGGACATTTCGGCTGCACGCACATCGGGACGTCGGCTGAGCACTGCCGCTGGCACGCCCGTTGCCAAACTGTCATTTGCATTAAAGTCGCTCAGCTGCACTTTGCGCGCAATGCTGTCGGGCATTTGTCCGGTCAGGATTTGCAATGCGTTTTCCTGAATGGCAATGTCCTGTTCCAGTTGGGGAAGAAGCAGCGCAATGGATTCGCGCTGGGCTTCGGACTGTTGAATGGAGAGTGAAGTAACTTCGCCCGCATCTTTCAAAAGGCGCGTCAATCGCAAAGTGTTATCGCTCAATTCCAGGTTGCTTTTCGCGATTTGCAGCTGTTTATCAAGCATTAACAAATTGAAAAAGCCTTTGGCAATGTCGGCAACGAGTTTGGTTTGAACCGCTTTTGTTGCTTCATACGTTTGCAGATATTGCCCTAATGTGGCTTGTTGCTGCCTGCGGATCTTGCCCCAAACGTCTGCTTCCCAGCTCAGATTCACCGCGCCGAGATAGTTTTCAATGTGTTTTGATTTCAAAAAATTGGCTGCGCTGATTCCGTTCAAACTGTTGCTCGACGGCCGGTTATAAGTTCCGGTAATCTGCAAATCCAATGATGGAATTTGTAAAAACTTCGCCTGTTTCACCTGCTGATCCGCAATGTCGATGCGTTTTAGGGCCAGTTGCAGATCATAATTATAGGATAACCCGCGTTCAATCAGCCTTTGCAGCGTCGTGTCCGGAAAGAATTTTCTCCATTCCACGTCGGCAATGGTCGCAGTGTCTGCAAAAGTTACATTGCGATATTGTGTCGGCAATGCAAGTTCCGGTCGCTGATAATCTTTGGTCACTTTGCAGGAAGCGATCAGAACAGTCAGCAGCAGGATATATAGGGGACTAGATTTCAGTTTCATAATGGGGATTCTTTTTTATTACAGTCGGTTTTGGTTTTCCAAAATGCAGGTCAATGTTCCAGATTTTCGCTGCGCAGTTCTTTGGGCTTACCGACTACTTTTTCCTGTAAATATTGAAAGATGACATACAGCACCGGGATGACAAAAATCCCGAATAACACGCCCGTCAGCATGCCGCCCACTGCGCCCGTTCCAATGGACCGGTTACCCAAAGCCGAACCGCCCGTGGCCCGCATCAAAGGAACCAAACCGACGATAAAGGCAAAAGAAGTCATCAAAATAGGTCTTAACCGCAACCGCGAAGCTTCCATCGCCGACTCGACAATGCTCATTCCTGCTCTGCGACGTTGCACAGCATATTCAATGATCAGAATCGCGTTTTTGGCAAGCAAGCCGATGAGCATGATCAGACCCACCTGCACATAAATGTTGTTTTCGATGCCGGATAAATTGATAAACAGCATGACCCCGAAAACGCCGAGCGGAATGGTGAAAATCACCGCAAAAGGCAGGATGTAACTCTCATACTGAGCCGCCAGCAAGAAATAAACAAACACAAGGCTCAATACAAAGATCAACAGGATCTGCGATCCCGCATTGATTTCTTCCCTTGTCATTCCCGTCCATTCTGTGCGGTAATTGTTTGGCAAAACCTCCGCAGCCGTTTCCCGCACTGCTCGAATCGCGTCGCCTGTGCTGTAACCAGGTTTCGGCGTTCCGTTGATGGCTACTGCATTGTACAAGTTGTTGCGTGTCACCGTTTCAGGCCCGAAAACGCGTTTTAATGTTACGAGCTGGTTCGCTGGCACCATTTCCCCTTCAGTGTTTTTAACATAAATGTTATTCAAAGACGACGGATTGGCGCGGTAAGAAGCTTCCGCCTGCGCCATAACGCGGTAATATTTTCCGAAACGGTTGAAGTCTGAGACAAAGGAGCTGCCGTAATAGATCTGCAATGTTTGCAAAAGCTCATTCACAGGCACATTCAGCTGTTTCGCTTTGGCATTGTCAACTTCCAGCATATACTGCGGATTCGCCGTAGCAAACGTTGTGAAGGCATAAGCGATCTCTTTTTTCTTCATTAATGCGGCCAGAAACTGATTCGTGGTTGCGCTCAATTTTTCCAGGGAACCATTGCCGCGATCTTGCAGCATGAATTCAAAACCACTGACATTACCAAAACCATCCACAGTCGGGAATGTGAAGAAAAACGCATTGGCATCGTTTACAGCACGCACTTTCTGCGACATCATGGCCACGATCTGATCAAAATTCTTCACATCGCCGCGCTCTGCTTCGGGCTTCATTTTGATAAATCCGACACCATAAGGAGAAGCATTGGAATTGGAAATAATGTTCATCCCCTCCACGATATAGCGGTTTTCGGCAATAGGAGAGCCTTTTACAATGCTGTCCACCTGCGCCATAGCCTTTTGCGTGCGATCCAGCGAACTTCCCGGAGGCGTGTTCAAAGCGTAAAGCAAGAAACCCTGATCCTCAGTTGGAATAAAACCGGTTGGTGTTTTTTGTGTCAGCCAAAGTGTAGAACCTGTGATAACCAACAGACCGACAATGGTGATCCATTTGCGCTTAACCAGGAATTGAAGACTTCTAATGTATTTGTCCGTCATCGTCTGGAAACCAGTGTTGAATGCGGAGAAAAATCTGGCCGAGAAACCTTTGCGCGTCATATGGCCGTCAGGCTGGTCCGTATGCGGGTTTTTCAAAAACAATGCGCACAATGCAGGGCTCAATGTCAGGGCGTTAAGTGCTGAAATCAAGATGGCAATGGCGAGCGTGAAGGCGAATTGCCGGTAAAAAACCCCGGCCGGACCTTGCATAAATCCAACGGGAACAAAAACCGCAGCCATCACAAGCGTTATTGAAATGATCGCACCGGAAATCTCGTTCATGGATTCTTTCGTGGCGGGGCGGGCGGCCATGTGCGTCAGCTCCATCTTGGAATGGACGGCCTCGACGACGACAATGGCATCATCGACCACAATCCCGATGGCAAGAACCAATGCAAACAGCGTAAGAAAGTTGATTGTAAAACCAAAAAGCTGCATGAAGAAGAACGTTCCGACAATCGCCACAGGCACCGCAATGGCAGGAATCAATGTGGAGCGGAAATCTTGCAGGAAAATGTAAACAACAATGAAAACAAGAATAAAAGCTTCAATCAAAGTCGTACGAACCTGACCGATTGACTCATCCAAAAAGTCTTTGGAATTGTACATAATGGTCGTTTTCATTCCCTTAGGAAGCGTTTTTTCGAAATCTGCAAGCAACGCCTCGGCCTGGATCAGGATCTCATTAGCATTGGTTCCCGCAGTTTGGAAAACGGCCACACCCGATGACGCATCGCCATTCAGCTTGCCATTGGAGGAATAAGTGTAAGAGCCAAACTCCACCCGCGCCAGATCTTTCAACCGGATTACGGAGCCATCACTATTGGCCTTGATGATAATGTTTTCGTATTCAGCATTCTGCGTCAGCTTTCCTTTGTATTTCAAGACATATTCAAAAACCTCCTTGCTGCTCTCGCCCAAACGCCCCGGAGCGGCTTCAAGACTTTGCTCGCGAATGGCATTTGTAACTTCCTGCGGAGACAATTTGTAGGCTGCAAGCCGGTCGGGTTTCAGCCAGATCCGCATTGAATAATCCCTTGTTCCAAAAGGCTGCGCCTGTCCGACACCGGGTATACGTTGCAGCTGAGGCACCAAATTTATCTTGATATAATTCAATAGGAACGTCTCATCGTAAGTGCTGTCCTCGCTCGACAAGGCCACGAACATGATGATGCTGTTCTGCTGTTTCTGTGTCGAAATCCCGGCCTGAACCACTTCCTGTGGAATCTGGCTTACGGCTTTTGAAACGCGGTTCTGCACGTTTACAGCCGCAATGTCAGGGTCGGTGCCCTGTTTGAAATATACATTGAGCGCCATCGTGCCGTCATTATTGGACGACGACGTCATGTAAGTCATGTTTTCAACACCGTTTACGGCTTCTTCGATAGGCGTGGCCACCGCGCGGGCAACCACTTCTGCATTTGCACCGGGATAAACTGCGGTAACCTGAACGGTCGGCGGGGCAATGTCAGGGAATTTTGTGATGGGCAATGTCGTCAGCGCGATTCCCCCCAACAACAATATGAGTATGGAGATAACCGTCGAAAGGACGGGCCTTTCTATAAATTTCTGAAACATAAGAATTCTGTTTTACTGCGGAGTCCGGAGTAGTTGGAGTGAGTTTTTTGCGCTGCGGAATGGTCCACGACATTTTTCAATGTATGGACATTCCTGGCTGCGCGTTTTTTATAAAATCAGATCAGATAGGGTTTGCGAGCAGCAGGCTGTCCATTGACATCTTCTGCGGAGCGATGGCCATTCCGTCTCTAAGCCTGTCCAAGCCGTTGTAAACGATCTTTTCACCGGGTTTTAAGCCACTGGAAATCAGATAATAACGTCCGCTTCTGTCGGAAACGGTTACAGGTCGACCTTCGACTTTGTTGCTGTCCAGAACCGCGTAAACGAACACTTTATCTTGCAGCTCAAAAGTGGCTTCCTGTGGAATTAAAACCGATTTGGTAAGCTCTCTGGGAATCCTGATCCTGCCGGTGTTGCCTGAACGCAGCAGACCGTTCACATTCGGGAAGGTTGCCCGGAAGTTGATTGCGCCCATTGTTTTGTCAAATTGGCCTTCCACAACTTCCACTTTTCCTTTTTGCGGATAAATGCTGTTATCTGCCAAAAGCAGCTCAACTGGCGGGATTTGCTTGATTTTTTGCTCCACAGTGTTGCCGGGAAACTGGTTTTTAAATTCAAGAAAATCCAGCTCGCTCATGGAAAAGTAAACGTGAATGTCCTTGGTTTCTGAAAGCACGGTCAGCGCTTCCATGGTTCCTTTGCCAACAAGACTTCCCGTCTTGAAAGGAATGGTTCCAATGTATCCATCGGCCGGCGCCTTGATGGATGTGTAACCCATGTTGATTTTGGCTGCGTCGACAGCGGCCTGAGCCTGCGCAACATTGCCTTTTGCAGCGTCGTAAGCGGCTTTTGCAGATTTCAACTGCACATCCGAAATTACATTGTTGGCAACCAGCGGCGCAAGTTTATCGACATTGATTGCGGCGCTTTCCAAGGCCGCTTTTGCAGATTGCAGGCTTGCATTTGCAGTGTTCAGCTGCTCGGAATAGGGGCGGGCGTCAATGTGAAAAAGCGTCTGACCCTTCCTTACATACGCACCTTCGTCAACAGAGATTTTGTCAAGATAACCATCCACTTGCGGGCGGATTTCAATGTCGCGGCTTCCTTCAATGGATGCTGTGAATTCTCTGTGGGCCGTAACCTCATGGTCGCTGACAGTTAGCACGGGCAGGGATTGTGCTGGCATTTCGGCCGGTGCGTTGGCTGTGGAAGAGCCGCAGCTGTAAATTGCGCTTGTTAACGAGGCCAGAAATAAAAATGAAACAAGCTTTCGTGTCGTGGTGAGTTGAGTCCTTTTCATGGCAATGAAGGTCATTTTTTGTGGTGGAGATAGACTTATTTCAGAAGATAGTGCGGTTATTATTACTAACAGTGTTAGCTTATTTTCAAAAAAATTATAAGTTTTTGATGAATGCTTCTACGGTGTCATCCATTACTTTTTTATTCATTGTAGAGTCATCAATGTCGGAGCAGCGCATCATCACGATCGAGATCAAACCGTGTAACACCGACCAGAACGCATAAATTTTGAAGCAGGTTTCCTCGTCACTGGATTTTTTTTCTTTGACAATTCCTTCAATGGCTTGTCCGATATAACCTCGGAAACAATTAAATTCCGGCTTCACTTTTCCGGTTCCGGAGCAGGGCATGCCCAGTCCGTACATCAGTTGGTAATACTCGGGATTCTTGAATGCGAAGCTCCAATAGGCCTCAGCGTGTGCTTTGAGTAGTTGCTCGGGGTTTGGGAATTTCTTCTTGTTCTTTTCGAGCATTCTTTCCAGCAACCGAAAACCATCCATAGAAAGTTCAAAAAGGATGGCTTCTTTATTTTCGAAGTGATCGTAAATAACGGGAACGCTGTATTCAATGGCGTCAGCAATTTTCCGGATCGACAGCGACTGCCAACCTTCGTCCTTCACCATCTGCAAGGCCACGGACAGGATATTGGTCCGCATGTTTTCTTTCTGCCTTATTCGTCGTTCAAGGATGCCCATTCTTCTGAAAATAGCTAACACTGTTAGCAAAGGTAATCAAATTATTTATTTCTCATCGTTACTGTTGAAAGGCTTATTTCATCAAACTGATGTTGGTCATGCCGCCATCCACAAGCAGCTCCGTGCCGAGAATGAAGGAAGACTCGTCTGATGCCAGAAATACGGCAGCCTTTCCAATGTCTGCTGGCAGGCCGATCCTGTCCACCGGAATGAGGTTGACCCACGCCTGTTTAACTTGATCCACATAACCTTCGGGTGCGAGCTTGTCAAATGCAGGCGTGTCAATGGTTCCAGGCGAAAGCACATTTACCCTGATCTTTCTTTCCAATAAATCAAGAGAAAGTCCTTTTGCAAGTGAAATCACTGCCGCTTTCGCCGCACTGTAAATGGCCATGCCCGGCGCTGCCCGGTGCGCCGCACTCGAACCGATCAGCACAATAGCGCTTCCGTCTTTCATGTAAGGAAGTGCCTTTTGAACCGTAAAGTAGACGCTCCTCAGGTTGAGGTCCATATACTCGTCATACCCGGCTTCGCTAGCCTGATCGATTGTCGGCATGGGCGTTCCCGCGATTGCTCCTCCCGCGTTTACCACCAATGCGTCTATCTTGCCAAACTTTTCAAATGCGTCCTTAAACATTGTTGCAAGATGTTCATTGTCAGTTACATCCGCTGCTAGTCCAATAAAATCCGTCCCGAGCTGGCGGACCGAATTTTCGAGGGTGTCTTTGTTTCTGCCGGTGATTGCACCTTTCGCGCCTTCGTTTTTGAATGCTTCGGCAATGCCAAAACCGATTCCGCTGTTACCGCCGGTAATAATCGCAACTTTGTCTTTTAACTTCATGTGTTTTGATATTTAATTTAGAATGCAAATTTCCGACACATAGGAAAGCTGCCCAAGGACATTTGACACGAACTGGCTGTGACAAATGTCACGGTCTTTGCAATGGTGCTTGCTGTTTTTCGGACCCCGACGATGGCGAAGGGCTGTTGTAGATTTTATATAGCTTTGTTAAAAATTGTCAATAAAATGTTCGAGGTTTTTGCGGCGTATTTACGGACCAAGGGCGGTCTTACGGACGAAGAATTGAAGTTGATTAAAGGTTTTACCATTTCAAAAAAAGTCAGGAAACGTCATTTTTTGTTGCAGGAAGGCGAGGTTTCTCATCACAACTGCTTTATCGCTAAGGGTTGTATGCGGATGTACAGAATCGGAAAAAACGGCACGGAGCACATTCTCCGCTTTGGCATTGAAGACTGGTGGATGGCTGACTATGAGAGTTATAATACAGGAAATCCGTCCAAAAATAACATTGATGCGCTTGAAGACACAGATCTCCTCATGCTCCGCAAAGAGCATATGGACGTATTATTGAAAGAGATCCCGCGTTTTCAGGATTTTGTCAAAAAGTTGGAAACCAAAACTTTTGATATCAGTCAAGACAGGATTCTCAGCAATATCAGTGACACGGCGGAAGAGCGCTATTTAAAATTTGTTACCGCTTATCCCGAGTTTAATCGTCGCATTCCACTTCACATGATCGCCTCATTTCTCGGTCTGTCCCGCGAAACACTTAGCAGGATTCGCAAAAACGCTTAGACAATTTTGAGTCGATTTGCCTGCGAAATCCCAAGCCTCATTATAAGAATCGAGGGCGTTAAATGATTAGTTGTTACATTTGTTTTTTACAAAAGCAAACAATGCAAAAAACATCATTTGAAGATCTTTGTTCCAGTCTCTCTAACGGCTCTTCGACGGATCTGAGCGCGTTGTTACCCGAAGGGATTCAGCACGATGTCGGGCATTTTAATGTGTTTAATCTGACGGACATCATGCAAGAACCGCGGGAGAAAACGTCCATGTCTTGCGCTTCGCGTGCATTTTACAAAATCAGCTTCCTCACAGGTCAATCATTGGCTGAATATCCAGACCGCGCGGTCGAAATCTCGCGGCCGACATTGATCTTTACAACACCAAAAAGTCCGCTTTACTGGTCGCCGGTGGGACGTCAGACCGGACATTTTTGTGTGTTTACGGCAGAATTTTTTCACCCGACAACAAGCGGTGTGATCTTGGACGAATTGCCTATTTTCAAATCGCCCGAACATCCGCTTTATGCACTTTCAGATTCAGACATTGCGCGTGTGCAAGGCATTTTTGACAATATGGAGGCAGAAATTGCTTCAAATTATGCTTATAAATATGACTTGCTCCGCGCATATGCACTTGAACTGATTCACCTGGGACAAAAACTGCAGTCCACGGTGATGCTTCATCCCAACCACAGCGCCTCGGCTCGCACGACGTCATTGTTTTTGGAGCTGCTTGAAAGGCAGTTTCCGTTGGAAAGTCCGCAGCAAAGAGTTGCCTTGCGCACTGCAAAACAGTTTGCCGATCACCTTGCCGTGCATATCAATCATTTGAACAAAGTTTTGAAAGAAACGACCGGCCTGACCACGACCGAACTCATCGCCGGCAGAATCCTCCAGGAAGCGCGGGCATTGTTACGGCTTACCGACTGGAGTATTGCCGAGATAGCCGACAGTCTCGGCTTTTCGGATTTTGCGCACTTTGCAAAATTCTTCAAGAATGAAACTTCCCTCTCCCCGGGTGCATTTCGCAGCCAGACAAAAAGTTTGAATTATACATAAAATTGATTGGTTGAAACAAACTGCGCCCTCGTCATTAAGCGGACTTTTGTATCGTTTTTAATATGTACAAAATAGTCTTATGACAACTCAAAAAATCGCATTAGTAACCGGCGGAAGCCGTGGAATAGGGAAAGAAATTGCAATAAAGCTGGCAGAAAAGGGGATCGATGTCGTGCTTACCTATAATAGCAACCTGACAGAAGCAGAGAAAACCGTGGCTGCCATCACATCACTCGGGCGAAAAGCAGTTGCCCTTCCGCTTAACACTGCCGACACCAGCGGCTTTGATGGATTTTTTCTGGAATTCAGCAACGCATTGGAAACCGTTTTCGGCACCGATCGTTTTGATTTCCTGATCAACAATGCGGGAACGAGCCTTACGGTTCCGTTGACAGAAACGACTGAGGATCAATTCGATGATATGATGAACATTCATTTGAAAGGTGTTTACTTCCTGACCCAGAAATCACTGAGCCATCTGAGAGACGGCGGACGGATTATCAATATTTCCTCTGCCGTGGCACGTGTGAGTTTTGCAGGTGCGTCGGCTTATGGGATTATGAAGGGCGCGATCGATGTATACACCAGGTTTTTGGCGCTTGAACTTGGAGCGCGTGGCATTACGGCCAACGCAGTTGCTCCGGGAGCCATTTTTGGTGGCGGAACAATGGCGGACACACCAGAAATTCGTGCTTATGTCGCAGGCTTGACTGCCCTGGGACGGGTCGGGCTGCCTGATGATGTCGGCGGCGTGGTTGCCTTTCTTTGCAGTGACGATGCCAAATGGGTTAATGGTCAGCGCATTGAGCTAACCGGCGGCATGAATTTGTAAGTCGCATTTAGAGTAAAAAAGCGTAAAAAACCTACCGGATCGATCCGGTAGGTTTTTTGCTATTATGATTGCTGCACTTCTTTCGCAAGCTGAACGTTGGCAATGACCTTGATTTTTTCGCCCAAAGCCAATCCACCCGTTTCTGTCAGCGCATTGAATGTAACATTGAAGTCCTTGCGGTCAATGGTTCCGGTCACTTCAAAACCAACCTTGATGTTGCCCCAGGAATCCTTTTCAGTTCCTCCATATTCGGCTTCGAACTCCACTTCCTTGGTAACGCCTTTAATCGTAAGGTTTCCGATAAGTTTGTACAAATCGCCCTTAACCTTTGTAAATGAGGTTGAGACAAAGTTGAATTGCGGATAAGTTTCTGCTTCAAAGAAATCTGCATTTCTTAAATGCTCGTCGCGTCCCGGCTGACCTGTGTCAACACTGTTTACATCAATTGTAAATTCTATTTCCGCATTCTCAAACTGGTCCGCTTCGGTGCGAACGCTTCCGCTGAATGATTTAAATGAGCCCGTTACGGTTGAAATAACAAGGTGTTTCACCTTAAATTGTACTTCTGAATGCAGCGCGTCTACATTCCAGACGGTTTTTGAAATTGTTGTGAGATCCATGTTTATTAAGTTTTGATTGAATTTTTTCCCAGGCTTTCTTGCGCATACCCGTTGTGAGCACTGAGCAATTGCTGGACAATGCAAAACTAAATATATCTGATATAGAAAAGATAGTAGTATACAAAAGGATAGTAGTATCCTTTTGTATACCGCTTGCTAAACAGGATGAAGATTGAGAAGGAAGCCGCAGGCGCGAACCAGCACCTGTTGTTCATTTTGTTGCAGCGCGCGGCCTGTAAATGAGATAACTGCCAATTTCCCCTTCCAGCCGGTAATTTTTTTCAATTGAAGACACCACTGCGGGACTGTAACGTGCCGAGCCAAGCAGCTGAGTTGTAACGATCAGACTGAAATAGCCCCGATCAAAAAGGTGTAAATAAGGACTTTCATCCCAGCCGCCTGCCAATGTCAAGAAGCTGAGCGTCGCGGGTTCAGCTTCGATCTTGCGGCCTGCTTTTGTGATAACCAGCATGTTGTCTGACAAAATCGGCCCGGGCGTTGCATGGATCAAGCGGATGATTTGTGCTTCCTCCTGAATTTTACCATAGAAGTCTTCTGTAACAAGCGAAATAACCCAACGGCTTGGAATGAAGAGAAGGAACAACACTGGTAAAAGAAGCAATCGGTAAATTTTCACTCTTTGATTTGTTCGCAGGGTTGCCAGCAAACGGAACAAAAGAAGAACCGCTAACAAACACAGAGAAATATCCCAGGCCAGAAAGAAGTTGTAAATGGACCCCATTTTCCCAATTGATATGGCCAGTAAGCCAGCAAACAAAGCATTGATGCTGCCAATGATGATGGTGCGCGCGTAAGGCTCATTCGATTTCAGCAAGATAAAGCGCTTCAATCCAATGCGCCGAATGCGCTTTCCGTTCCAAAAAGTGATGATGGCTGCCGCCGAAAGCAGCAGTTTTGGCAGCATATTTGACCGCAAATGACTGGAAAACTGCTCCGCCACGACTTCCCACGAAAATGGGTTCAAATTGTAACTGAGAATATTTTTAAGAAAACCTCCATCCGTAAGCCAATAACAAACCGCAAGTCCTAGCAAACCAAGCAACAGGGCAAAAACACACACGCGAAAGGTCGTTTTGGGATACGCAAACAAACCAAAAACAGCGCACGCAATAGGCGCACTGAGTAAGGTTTGTTTGGCAAAAGCAGCCAGGACGAACAGAAACATAGCAAAATACTGCCCCGGCTCCCGCTTGCCCGAAAGAATGTAAACAGTGAGACCGGCATACATCAACAGCATTCCCAGCATATCAACACGCATGAGACTGGCCCATCCGATCACACTTCCGGTCGAAAGCACCAGAGCAGCGCCCAATGCACCGCTTGCCAAACGCCAAAGACTTGGAAATGAACTTGGAATGCTTCTGAAAATGAGCATTGCGATAACCGCCGCCAGTCCGAATGTGCTTACCAGCGACACACTGCGACCCGCTAGCAGTAGACTACCAGTCCCAAAACTGACGATTTTGGAAACGATCAGATACAAAGGCGGATATGGAAAAATGACATAGGGCAGCCTATCGAGTGGCTTGTAGGAGATTGCCAGATTGGTAACTTGCTGCGACATCCAAAGTGTATGCCCTTCGCCATAATCACGAAGCACCTGAACGCCCATCAGCCTGAGCTGAATGGCTAGAAACAACAAGCCGGCCAGCACAGAGCCACCGATTACACAAAGGCAAAAAATCCGCCCGGAAACATTATTTGAACGCTTTTTCATTGTTGAAGAATCTTCGCGGCGAGCATTCTTGCCCTGCTGATAGCCTGGTCCATATCGTAATATCGATATTCGCCCAGTCGTCCGCAAATTAGTGTATTCGGCTCCTGTTCGGCCAGTTGTGCGTATTTTTTGAATAAAGCGCGGTTCTCAGCGTCAGGGAAAGGATATTCGTAATGGTCTGGCGATCTAGGTGTTATCGTCTCTTCTCTGGTGAGCAGCGTGCCCGAAATTTGTTTGGCATTTTGTGGTTGGAGCATGTGTTTCCATTCCAATGTCCGGATATGAGGCCCGTTATGCAATTGTGGATTGTTGACCTGAGGCCAGGGCTGCGCATAATCCACATTCGGTAAATATTTATGGGAGCGCACTTGTCCGCGATATTGCAGCTTACCCAAACTAAACCCGAAAAACTCATCAATGGGTCCAGTAAAAACGAGCAAACGCCTTGCTTGAAATGCTTCGCGATTTTTCAGATAATCTACATTCAATGTCGTCGGAATTCCTTCCAGCATATTGGCCATCCAGGTTGCATAGCCATCGGTTGGGAGGCCTTGATATTTGTGGCGGCTAAACCGGGGATCATCGTCCGACCTGACATCAAATCGCTTCGCCAGGTCCGCCGATAACTGGCTGGCGGCCACGCCCCATTGTTTTTCACTATATCCTTTCACAAATTTTTCGTAGATCGCCTTTGGCATCATGGCCAGCGAAGCTTCTTCAAAATTACGCGGCACACCCTCATATCCCGGTTTCCAGGGAACACCGACGGACTTTCGAATGTAGGCTTCGTCGACGGGCCATTGCTCGTAAGCGTCGTCCACCCACGATTTCACCCGCGCTTCAAATCGGTAAAATGAGCTGAAACGGTTTACATAAGTCCAAAGTTCATCAGAATTGGTTCGAAAATAATGGGGTCCGTATGTGTGCATACGTATGCCGCTCGGGTGTAGCTGGTCATGCACATTGCCGCCACCGTGCGGACGCCTGTCAATAACCATAACTTCCCGGTTGTTGTCGGCCAGATGCCGGGCTATGGTTGATCCGGTGAGCCCGGAGCCAACGATCAGATAGTCAACTTTCATTGGATGCTTTTTGCCTGGTTGGTCAACATTACTTGAATATCGCGATACAATTCGATGGCTTTCTTGCCAAAAAGCGGAAGTTTCACACTTGGCTCGCCGCCATATCGCTCCCTGAAACCAATCGGAACATATGTGTGCGTGACCGATTTGTCTCGCCGCAGCAGGACAGCGAGCGCAACATTGGCGAGGTGAAAATCGCCAGGGATTTGACGAATAATGCTTTGAATAACCTCCGTTTGCATCAATCGGTAAGGAACATTGGCATCCGGACAGTCTACCTGAAAAGCCAGCAATAGCATTAACCGCAGTGTTTTGGTTACGATAATGCGTTTCCATCCATCATCGCGACTCGTTCTGATGCCCGAGATGATTAACGCCTGGTTGCGGGCTTGCCAAAAAGCCGCAAAATACCGCGGGTCACATTGCCAGTCGGAATCAATTTGAAGAACGAGGCGCGCGCCCAACTTGCTCGCGCGGTGATATCCTTCCAGACAGGTTTGCCCATGGCCGCGATTCGGCCGGGTTATGACGAGCAGGCGTTGTCCGAACTGCGCTTGTAACTGATGTAAAATTGCCAGCGAATTGTCGCGGGAGCCGTCGTCGATGGCCAGAATGACAAAGTTATGACACCACTTTTCCAGTTCGGGAATCCATTCCTGGATGACCTTCTGAATAGCGTCCTGCTCATTGTAAATCGGGATTACGACAGCGAGTTCAGGTGGTGTTGGGTTGGGGGCATGCGGGTCTAAGGCAGAATTCATTAAGAAGTTCCTGTTTGGTGCGTAACTCGAAAAACGTTAAGTAAAAGTGTGGCAAGCAACTTTGCGGAAATTGCATAGCCGCTCGCAATATAGTTTGAGGAAATTGAGACTATCCAGATTATTGCTGCAATGGTTGGTCAGACAACATTATATTTATTTAACGGTAAAATTTGGACCATTTCGCCGGTTCTACGGCTAGCGTTTTTCTTTTTTGCATCAACTATCCAATCTTCCAAATCATCGATTTGCCCAATAAGTTGATTTGAAAAGGTTTATTTATTTAGAAACAGCTCCTTGACCATTAAATAAATTGTTTGGAACAAAATCAGCCTTGCCGGCTTTTAAATGAGGGTGATGACCTAAATTGAACAATTTACTCAACTAGATAAAAGCAATGTGATAAGCACTGATTGTCATATTATTTTATTGAAATTATCCTATAATATGAGCTCAACGAAAGATCGTTTTTTACATTCGCCGAAGGAGAACATTAAAAATTTAGGTTGGCTGTTAACGGTCTGTTTTATAGGAATGACTTTTATCCCGAGATCGCTCGATCATGTGCTGTTTATGGATGGTCTGGCATATGCGGCCATCTCGAGAAACATGGCTTTCGGGCAGGGCACATTTTGGGAGCCGCATTTCGCCGATTCATTTTGGCTGCCTTTCAATCACTGCTCCTTTTTCTGCGAACACCCGCCATGGATGTTCGGACTCGAATCGCTATTGTTCAGGATCATGGGCGACACAACGGCCGTTGAGAATGTCTATAATGCCATCATATTGATTGCCAGCATGTGGCTGATTTATAGTATTTGGCAAAAGTTGTTCGAGCATAACAGTCAAATTAAAGATCAGGCATGGCTCCCGATTTTACTCTGGTACGGACTCAGAATTGTGTGGTGGAGCGTGCCGAATAATTTATTGGACACCACAATGGCTGTCTTTTGTCTATGTTCCTGCTATTTGCAATTGATAGCGATATCGGGTGACAAATTCAGACCCGGCTACTGGCTGCTTGCCGGGATTATGATCTTTTTTGCGTGCATGACCAAAGGACCTGTTGGCATTTTCCCGCTTGCATTCCCCGCGATCTATTTCTTGGTTTATGGAAAAAGCTTTTTCAAAACTGCTGTTTACGGCACTTTAATCGTATCCGCAGCTTTTATTGTTTCAATGTTCCTGATTCTCCAATATCCGCCGGCCAATTACTTTCTCAACAATTATTTTGAAGGACAAGTCATGGCGGCGCTCCTCAAAAAACGGGAGAAAGTTGGCAATGACTGGACCGCACATTTTCACCTGCTAAGGTTATTGATCATCAATGTCGTTCCGCATATTATGTTGTTTCTGGGGCTTATTGCAGGAAATCTTTATTTAAAAGTTGGACCAAATATGACTACTCAGACAAAAAAAGCAAGTCTTTTGGCATTTTTGCTAACGACCTCGGTTGTTCTTCCCATGCTGGCCAGTGTAAAGCAGGGTGATCACTATTTGTTGCCGGCTCTCCCGTTTGTCGGACTGTTTTTTGCAGCGTGCACGGTCGAGCTGCTTTTGCCAATAACATTAAAATTTTCTGCGGCAACACGCCTTTCATTTGTGGTCCTGTCCATGATCGCGGTGAGCCTGATGACTTACAGACTTGTATATCCCGAAACGGATCGCATGTTTGATATTTCAAAAAGGCTTTCCGAACACGTGCCGCCTAATTCCAAGATTTATCTCCCAGACAGAATCTCTAGTTATCCCGAAATCCACACAACTTTTCAGCGATACAGCCGC
This sequence comes from Dyadobacter sp. CY326, assembly GCF_021390515.1. Taxonomy (GTDB): domain Bacteria; phylum Bacteroidota; class Bacteroidia; order Cytophagales; family Spirosomataceae; genus Dyadobacter. Next base: position 686,137 of record NZ_JAJUXI010000003.1, on the reverse strand, counting down.
TTATCCATCGCCTACAATCCCAAGGAAACAAAATATCTCTTTTTCGAAGAATTTGACAATAGCATGCTCGATTCCATCAAGCGAACCAATGCATATCAGATTATTGACCTGGGGCTGAGTGCAACGCTCGCGATTCATAAGAAATGATGGAAAATCGCATCCATAAAAACATCCCATAAATTTCATTTTACCCGCCAATGAAAACATACCCGTCGGTTTAAACCGACGGAAATATAAAAACGTATATATATTAGCGGACATAATATTTTGGCCATTTATCGCTCGCCTTTTGGATTATGAAATTGTTAAATAGCTATTCTGTTAAAGTAGTTGTTATGGTAATTATTGAATTTTGCGGCGCAAAGTGACCGCATTTTTTAATTCATCCATCTACTATTTATCAAAATTTACTCCATGCATAGCTGCAAGAACCGGTGGACCTTTTCGGGGGACACCTTCAAAAAATCGCTCGCCTGCTTTGCGTTGATCTTATTGATTGGCGGCAACGGTTGGGCCAAAAATTCATTCGAAACGGAGGCGACAATGATGTCGTCGAAGGCAAATGCAGACCGCCAAGTTACTGGCAAAGTGACCGATGGAACTTCTCCGGAGGGATTGCCTGGTGTCAACGTCGTGATCAAAGGAAGCCAGACTGGCACGGTAACAGACGCAGACGGAAACTATACGCTCACAATTCCGGACGAGGGGGCTGTTTTGGTGTTTTCTTACGTGGGTTATCTCAGCCAGGAAGTGAATGCTGGAACTAAGTCGACCATTGATTTACAGTTGGTTGCCGATGCAAAAGCCCTAAGCGAGGTGGTCGTTGTCGGATATGGAACGCAGAAGAAAGTGAACCTGACTGGCGCAGTGGACCAAATAGGGCCGGAGGTATTTCAGAACCGTCCCATTCCCAACATTGCCCAAGGGCTTGTAGGGGCTGTTCCTAACCTCAATATCAGAATGTTGGACGGAAAACCGACACAATCGCCAAGCTTCAATGTTCGTGGGACGACCTCGATTGGACAAGGCGGAAGTGCATTGGTTTTGATCGATGGTGTGGAAGGTGATCCGCGCGTGCTGAACCCGAACGACATTGAAAGCATATCCGTACTGAAAGACGCTGCTTCCGCCTCGATTTATGGTGCGCGGGCTGCATTCGGTGTGGTGCTGATTACAACCAAAATGCCGGTTGAAGGCAAAGTATCTGTTTCTTATTCAGCCAATTACTCTATCAAAGCACCCACTGAGGTTCCTGATAACATCACCGATTCCTATCCCTGGGCTCAGGGGTTCAGCGATGCGTGGTCGAGATGGAATGACAATGGCAGCACACCCACGGCGATCAACAAAACGATCAGCTTTTCACCTGCCTATCTTGCCGAACTCAAAAGACGTTATGAAGATCCGTCTCTGCCGAGAGTAGAAGTGAATCCTACCACGGGCGAGTATCAATATTATTACAGCACAGATTGGTATAAAGAGCTTTACAAGAAGAATTTCAGCGCCCAGGATCACAACCTGTCCATTTCCGGCGGGAGCGAAAGGGCCACATTCTTGTTAAGCGGCCGTTATAATGGCCAAAGCGGTTTGTTTCGTTATAACAGCGATGATTATCAGATGTATAACCTGCGTGCAAAAGGAAGCATTCAGGTTGCACCGTGGCTTCGCATTGACAACAACACAGAATATTCGTCGCAGAAATATCATCAGCCACTCAATGTAGGAGAAGGCAGCGGAATTTACCGGAACATTGCCGATGAAGGACACCCGCTGGCTCCGCTATTGAATCCGGACGGAACACTTTCTTTCTCAGCAGCTTACACGGTTGGGGATTATTATCTTGCCAAAAGTGGGATTGACAACACGCAGCGGTTTTTGAAAAACCAGATTGCAGCGAAAGCACAATTTTTCGATAATGCATTGTCGGTGCGTGCCAACCTGACATTCCAGAGCACAGATATCGGCACCCAGCAAAACCGCGTTCAGGTTCCTTACAGTCGTTCAAAAGGCGTGATCGGTTACACGGGAACCAACACAAATGACATTTTGCAAAGAAAAAGAACGACCAATTACCTGGCGACCAACTTCTACGCTGATTATTCCAAAACAATTAATGAATCGCATAACTTCACATTGCTGGCGGGGATCAACTACGAGCAATCTGTGTACAACAACATTGCTGCCCAGCGCAATGGCATCGTCTATTCCGATGCCAACGACATTAACCTGGCATTGGGACAAAGCATTGTTACCAATGGTGGTTATCAGAAATGGGCGATTGCGGGCGGTTTTTTCCGTGTGAACTATAACTTCCGCGAACGCTATTTGCTTGAAGTGAACGGACGTTACGACGGCTCTTCCAAATTCCCGACCGATCAGCAGTGGGCGTTTTTCCCATCGGTCTCGGCTGGGTGGCGGGTATCGGAGGAATCTTTTTGGAAAGTGAGTCCAAAAGTGCTTTCTAATGTGAAATTGCGTGCTTCCTACGGATCGCTCGGAAATGGAAATATTGATCCGTATACATTTAACGAAAGGTTCTCGATTGGACAGTCGGGAAGGGTTATCAATGGAATCAGACCGCAGGCCACGCGCCAGCCGAATGTTGTTCCCGACGGACTTACCTGGGAAACTTCCACAACGGGGAACATTGGTCTGGAATTCAGCAGTTTGAACAAGCGCCTTACATTTGTAGGCGATATGTATCGCCGCTGGACATCGGATATGTTCACAGTTGGTCCGACAGTTCCAGCCGTGTTCGGTACAACTGTTCCAAAAGGCAATTATGCTGATCTGAAAACCTCTGGTTGGGAGCTTTCTGTAAACTGGGCGGATCATTTTACAATGGCTTCAAAACCATTCAATTACAGCGTGCGGCTTATTCTTGCAGATTCAAAAGCGATCATTACCAAATACAATAATCCCGACAAAAACCTGACCGATTATTACGAAGGCCAGCAAGTAGGGGAGATCTGGGGTTATCGCGTCGAAGGGCTTTTCAGGTCCCAATCGGAGATCGCGGATTCGCCTTCGCAGAGTGACATTCCCAATACGAACACAAGAAAAAATTACGTAGGAGACATTAAATTCAAAAACCTGGACGGTGACAATGTGATCTACCAGGGGCTCAACCGCGTAGGAAACTCAGGCGACAAAACCATCATTGGAAACTCCGAGCCGCGTTACACATATGGTGTCAACCTTTCGGGTGACTGGAACGGGTTTTTCCTTGCCGGACTTTTCCAGGGCGTGTTGAAACAAGACTGGTATCCGTCGTCAGAAGCGCGTTTCTGGGGACAATACAACCGTCCATACAACGCGTATCCACGCTGGCAGCAGGATAACATGTTCCGTGAGGAGCTTGGTAATTTCGATGCCTATCTGCCGCGTCTTGTGGGTTACACAGCACAGGGAGCCGGTCGCGCTTTGCAGGTTGCCAATGACCGTTATTTACAGAATGCTGCTTACATCCGGTTGAGAAACTTGCAAGTGGGTTACACCATTCCGGAGCGCATTGTTTCCAAGATCCATGCCAGCAATTTGAGGGTTTATTTATCCGCAGAAAACATCTGGACATGGTCGCCTATGTACAAATGGACACGCGATACGGACGTTACCAGCATTTACGGGTCCGACCGTGATTTGAGCGGAGGCACCAGCGGCGATGGCTATAACTATCCCATGTTGAAAGCCGTATCAGTGGGTCTGACACTTAACTTTTGATCAATTATGAAAACGACAAAAATATTTAACTATACATTGGCCCTGTTGCTGATAGGCAGCGCCAGCTCCTGCGATTTAACCGAAGTTCCTGTCGACACTGCAACCAATGAGGCCGTTTTTGGTTCGGAAGGTGGTTTGGATTTGTATGCCAATTCATTTTACGACTTGCTCCCCAGCACGGATGTAGGCGTGTTTCAGGACGATGATATTTCGGACCTTGTAGCGCGAAATGGAGTGGATAACTATCTGGCTCCAAATGCGCTAAGCCCGATTACGAGCAGCGGCTGGTCCTGGACGGAACTTCGGAACATCAACTATTTTATTGAGAACGCTGAAAAGAGCACTGTGCCAGCCAAAAACCATTATCTGGGCGTGGCTCGTTTTTTCAGGGCTTTGTTTTATTTTGATAAAGTAAAAAGATTCGGCGATGTGCCCTGGATTGATCAAACGATTCTTGTAACGGACGAAGAGGCCCTTTATAGCAAACGCGACGACCGGTTTGAAGTAATGGACCATGTGCTGGCCGACTTGAATTATGCAATCGAGAACATTACACTAACTTCCGATCCAAGCGTGACCCGGATCACGAAGAATGTGGCAAGGGCTTACAAAACGAGGATTTGCCTTTATGAAGCATCATTCCGCAAATATCACACGGAGTATAACAAGCAGGCAACTGCGAATGTGTGGTATGAGGAAGTTGTGAAAGAATCAAACAGCATTAAAGGCTTTACGCTGCATGAAGGTGTGTCGCCCGAACGTGCTTACCGCGAACTGTTTATTGCCAAAAGCGCTTTTCAAGACGAAACCATTCTTTCGGTTGCATTAAGCGCAAGTTTGCAGGTTTTTAGCTCTGCCAACCGCCGTTTTATCAGCCCAACTTATGGAAACCGCCCAAGCCTGACGCGCCGTTTTGTCAACACGTATTTAAATCTGGATGGAACGCCTTTTACAAGCAAAGCGGGCTATAAAACGACCACGTTTGCAGAGGAAGTTAAAAACCGCGATCTGCGTTTGAAGCAAACCATTCGTGTCGGAGATTACAAGAGAACAGAAAATGGCATTCCAGTCGTTGCACCGCCGAATTTCAGTCAAACTTACACAGGTTATCAGCCCATTAAATGGAGCTACGACGAGCGCTTTCCTTACGATGATGAGAGCCGGAACGACAATGCGCACATCATCATGCGCTGGGGCGAAGTGTTGTTAAACAAAGCAGAAGCACTGGCCGAGTTGAACAAAATGACCGCAGCAGACTGGACAGCAACCATTGGCGCGTTGCGCAAAAGAGCCGGCATCACCGGAGCAACGCTTACCACGGTACCAACCGTGGCAGATCCTTATATGGTTGCTTTTTTTGCAGGAAAGTTTACCAATCCCATCTTGTTAGAAGTGCTTCGCGACAGAGGCACGGAAATGATTTTTGAGGGCCTGCGTCCCGACGATTTGAGAAGATGGAAGCTGGGCGAATTGTTCCAGTCGGCGCCGATGAACGGAATGTACGTTCCTGCACTTGGTGAGTATGACCTCAATGGCGACGGAACCAAAGACGTGAGTTTTTATCAGGGAACGAAGCCAACTTCGACGACGCCGAACATTGCCTTTGTCGACGTTTCGCCTTCGACAGCTGTGGGAAGATTGCAGCTTTCAAATGGAACTTCGGGTGAGATCATCTGGAACCCCGGCGCGCGCGAATGGGCTGATAAAAAATATCTGTATCCGATCCCGGAAGCCGATAGAACAAGGAACCCTGCTCTTGGGCAAAATCCAGGCTGGTAAGCTATATTAGCAAAAAACATTTTTCACAATCATCCAAAACTACAATGAGCAAGATCACCCTAAGAGACGGAACTGAACTTTATTACAAGGATTGGGGCACAGGGCAGCCCATCGTTTTTCACCACGGCTGGCCATTATCGGGCGACGATTGGGACGGACAAATGATGTTTTTCCTAAGCAAAGGTTTCAGGGTTATCGCACACGATCGCAGAGGTCATGGCCGGTCTACCCAAACGGACAAAGGCAATGATATGGACACATATGCAGCTGATGTAGCGGAACTTGCAGGTGCGCTTGACCTCAAAGATGCGATCCACATTGGCCATTCGACAGGCGGCGGCGAGGTGATTCGTTATGTAGCCAAATATGGCCAGGGACGTGTGGCAAAAGCAGTGCTCGTGAGCGCTGTAACGCCGCTTATGGCGCAGACAGAAAGCAATCCGGAAGGCATTCCACTTGCTGTGTTTGACGGAATTCGTGAAGGCACGGCGACAAACCGCCCGCAATTTTTTCAGGATTTTACAATGGCATTTTACGGATTCAATCGTGAAGGTGCCAAAATATCGGAAGGCATTCGCCACAATTGGTGGCGTCAGGGCATGATGGGCGGAATAAAGGCACATTATGACTGCATTAAGGCTTTCTCAGAAACGGATTTTACAGAAGATCTCAAAAGTGTGGATGTGCCGGTGCTTGTCTTGCACGGTGAAGATGATCAAATCGTCCCATTTGAGCTGACGGCTGTGAAGGCTGCAAAGTTGCTTAAAAATGGCAAATTAATTTCCTATCCAGGCTTCCCGCACGGAATGCCGACGACCGAAGCTGCCACAATTAATGCGGATCTTTTGGCTTTTATCAATTCTTAAAAGTTAGCGAAGCTGAAATAGAAAAAAGCTGTCAATCTGATTGACAGCTTTTTTTGCGTCTGGCGAGTAAGCATTAAAATTGTTGCAATGCCAAAATCGGATGGAATGGTATTTTATGCGCCCTGCTGCTATTCATTATCAAGCCTTATGCACGGCTAACTTAACCTTTACGTCATGAAAATTTTGCTCTGGACCGACCTGAAACAGCCTTATCAGGATGAATTTATCCGCCAGCTGCCCGAAGACTCCGAAATTATGCTAAAATCGGAGCGCTCCGATGCGGATGTTGCCAAAGCACTCGATGATGCCGATGTGCTTGTGGGCAACCCACCGGTTGAAATCATGGAAGAATATGGGAAGAACCTTAAATTCTGGCAGTTAGAGAATGTCGGTTTCGAGCAATATAAAGATCTGGACTTCAAAGGCAAAGTGGCCAACATTGGTGACATGTCCGCAGCGCCCTGCGCCGAAACGATCGTTGCCGGCGTTCTGGCATTTTATCGCGGTGTGCACAGCATGGTCAAAAACCAGCTCGAAGCCAAGTGGGTAGGAGAGCAAATTGAAGAACAAATGTCAGTTTTAGGCGAAAAGCAAGTGATCCTGCTTGGCTCGGGAGCGATTGCCGTGCACGTATGCAAGTTCTTGGAAGCATTTGGCTGCTCCGTGCAGATGACCGCAAAAAGCGACCCGAAAGCTGACATTCATTCCTACGAAGAACTGCTCAAATCTCTTCCTGAAATAGATTTGGTCATTAATACATTGCCCGGAAATCTGGATAAATATGTTGGCGGTGACTTCTTTGAAGCGATGAAAGAAGGCGCTTTGTATGCCAATATCGGACGCGGCAACACAACCGACGAAGCCGCATTGATCGATGCACTCGAAAGCGGAAAGCTGATCGGCGCAGTGCTGGATGTCACCGAAACCGAGCCGCTTCCTCATGACAGCAAATTATGGAAAATGGGCAATGTACTGCTCACCCAGCACACCGGCGCTGCACATAAGGTGCGTGACCGCGATAAAGCCGTGAAATTCACCGAAAATATCAATGAATTTATAAAAACTGGAAAAGTTAAGGACGAGATTCAACTTTCTGACGGATATTAACAGTTTAATATCCTAACCAAAGTTGAACTCACATTAAATGATGAATTTTAAAGCAAAAAATATCCTGGTGGTTGGTGGAAGTTCGGGCATCGGTTTGTCGCTGGTTAAATTGCTTCATGAAAACGGGGCAGCGGTTTACGTCATTTCCCGGAACCAAAGCACCGAATTGCCCGATGGCGTCAAACAGCTGCAAGCCGATGTTACAGGCAACCTCGAATCGGTTTCCGCATTTTTGCCTGAGCAGTTGCATGGCTTGGTTTATTCCGTCGGCAGCATTAATCTCAAACCATTTAACAGGCTTTCGGCCGAAGACTTTTTGAATGATTATCGTGTCAATGTGTTGGGCGCAGTGCAGATCATTCAACATTCGCTCAGGCAACTGAAAGGTGCATTAGGCGCTTCGGTCGTTTTGGTCAGTTCTGTTGCAGCCAGAACGGGGATGCCTTATCATGCCAGCATTTCGGCCGCAAAAGGCGCGGTGGAAGGTCTCGCAATGTCACTGGCCGCAGAGCTCGCCGGGCAACGTGTGCGTGTGAATGTTGTCGCGCCTTCGCTCACTGACACGCCCATGGCGCAGAGCTTTTTGAGCACGCCCGAAAAACGTGAAGCATCCGCAAAGAGACATCCTTTGGCCAAGGTTGGTCAGCCCGAGGATATCAGTCAGGCCATTGCATTTTTACTGTCAGAAGAAAGCAGCTGGATAACCGGACAAGTCATTGGCATCGATGGCGGTCTTGGGAAATTAAGAACGCTTTGATGAGACAGATCACAAATAAGTTTTAATGCAAAAGCCAACAATAGCCGCAGCTAAAATGATGTAAGGCTCCTGCAATTTTTTAATGTAAATCAATGACAGGATTGTAATGACGGCGATTACGGCAGATGCAGTATCAACAATTGAGCGGGTGGCGATGACAAAAACTGAACCCACAAGCGCACCGACTACGGCTGCCGTAATCCCATCCACAAACGCTTTGATGCTCGTGTTTTTGGAAATCCTTTTGAAATAAGGCGCTGGCAAAACTGTGAAAACGAAGCAGGGCAAAAAAACGCCCAATGCGGCAACAGCGGCCCCGGCAAAGCCCGACACAAGAAAACCAATAAATCCAACCGTAATGACCACCGGCCCCGGCGTAATCATTGCAACTGCCACCGAATCAAGGAATTGCTGCTCATTGAGCCACCCCATTTCATTCACCACGCCAGCCTGCAAAAAAGGAATGATCGCCAGCCCGCTTCCAAAAACGAACGCCCCGGCCTCTGTGAAGAACAATCCCAGCTTGACCAGTTCTCCCGGATTATATTCCCAAAATCCAATGCCGGCCAAAAGCACGACTGATAGGCTTGTATTTCTTCGTTGCAGCCATTTCGGAGGTGCTTTTACAATCATATAAACGAGTCCGAGCAGGACAAAAAGCCACACTTCTTCTTTTTGTGTGACGGCAGTAACAACGGCCATTGTCAAAAAGAAGAGCCATAAGATCCACCTGCTTTTGATCGCTTCCGGTTCTATTTTACTGATTGATTTGATTGACAGCTTGTAACAACTCAATGTAATGATCCCGATCACGGCAGAGCCAACGCCGTAAAACACAGACTGCATCCACGGGAGTCCGCCGTAAAGTTTGTAAGCCATGCCCAGCAAAACCACCATAACAAATGACGGGAGCACAAAAGCGAGTCCCACGAGCGTGGCGCCCCACACACCGTAATGCACATAGCCCAGAAAAATGCCCAGCTGGGCAGCCAGAGGGCCCGGCGCAAGCTGTGCGAGCGCCAGGCCTTCACGATATTCATCCTCGCTGATCCATTTTTTTTCTTCCACCAAATCCCGGTGCATATAGCCGATAAGGGCCACCGGGCCGCCGAAACCGAATGTGCCAAGTTTTAGAAAATACCTGGTGAGGTCGGCAAGGCTGTATCGTGTTGTCTGGTTTTGCGTTGTCGTTTCCATTTACTAATGGGTTGTATGCGAGCTTTTTGGCACTTTTCCTAGCACGTCCAGCGCCGACCTGAAACCTTTGGCAAGCGTTGCAGCCGGTCCACGGCCATAGTAATGCAGGAATATAATCCGCGGATTTTCACCAAACATGTGGTTATGCAAGGCAACGACTTCCAGGTCGTTGGCGCGGAGCGCTTTGATCACCGTGTTCACTTCATCTTCCAGCATGGCGATGTCGCCCGCAATGTGCGCATTGTCCTTGTTGCCCGCAAAACTTGCCCAGGAGTTAAGCCCTATCGCAGCGGTCATTTCAGCGCCCATTGCCATCGCAGTGAGGTCGTCGCGGCCAACGGTGTACTTGTATGTGGGCCCGTTCACAACGCCGGTGTATTTCACAATTGCGTCAAGGGCCGGGATATCAAAAAGTTCTTTGCCGGTTGTTGTGGCAGCTGCGGCAGGTGCGGGTTGGTTGGCAGGAGAAATTTTCGCATCCTTAATTGTTGCGGCAAATTTTTTGGCCAAATCCTGAGGCGTCCCCATTCCGTGCAAATGCATGTAAAAAATGCGCGGCTGCTCGTAAAAGAAATGGTTGTGGATCGCGCCGATTTCAAGGCCATTCGCCTGGGCTGCCGAAATGAGCGGGTTCACTTCTTCCTCCAAAAGGACCGTGTCGCTCATTAGCACGGCCGATTTTCCGTCAAGCGTTTTTTTAATGGAAGCCCAGCCGCCGAATCCGAACGGGATCGGAACGGGTTCACCTTTCACGGTTACTTTCAGGTCGTTGCGGGGCAGCGGCGTTGTGTGGACGGCTTGTCCTTCATTGTAGTTCCCTTTTTTGCCTATGGCTGCTTCAATGGCGGCAATTTCGTCCGCTGTAAGTGCCGGTGTTTTTGCGACATTACTGGCTTCCGCTAGCGATGGTTTCAGACCTAACAAGTGGGCAGAACCCAGCATTCCGCTGGCGAGAAGCCAATTTCTTCGTGAAAAAAATCTTTCTGTATTCATTCTGTTTTTGGGTGGTTGCTTTTTAATCCATGCAAGAATAGCGCAACGAGCAATCAAAAAATAGAACGAAAATGACAGATTTGTACAAGGATTACTTTTTTGGGTAAATTTTTGATGAATTGCTCTGTAACATTGTTAATTTGAGCTTTCGCCGCCTGAGCTGGTTCACTGCATGAAAACCTCCAAAATCTTAATCGTTACAGCCGGAATCATTTCGATTCTTGTGCTGCTATTTTTTTTCCAAAAACTGAAATCTTCCGACATTCCTTCCGCGGATTCCCTCGACTCGTCGTTCCATGAACCGGTGATCGGCGTTTTTGAGCTGAATGAGCAGAGCCAGTCCAAATCATTCGCGCATTTTGCATTAAAGCTCGACAAGCAAGTCGACGAGTCTTATATCAATAAATTGCTTAACCAAATCCCGGAGGCGGAACACCTAATCATCACCATTTTAATGCCCGGAACCGACTATGCCTCGGCACCCAATGCGCTTAAAGATGTGAATAATGGTGATTATGATGCCAAGATCGAGGCGTTTTGCAGTGCGTTGAAAAAACGGTCTGGCAAAATTTACTTACGCTGGAATCCTGAAATGGAAGTTCCTGTGCAGCTTTATCCATGGCAATATCAGGCGCCGAAAGATTATATCGAAGCATTCAATCACTTTGCGAAATTGGCAAAATCGGTTTTTCCAGCAGTGAAGATTGTTTGGGGAGCGGCGGGTTATCCGGGCGCTGACGAATATTGGCCGGGCGCAGAATTTGTGGATTTTGCAAGCGTGACGATCAATGGGAAATCCGAATTAAAGGCAACCGCTTTTCCCGCCGTGAAAGACTTGGAGGTCAACATCAAACGGAAGATCCAGCGCATGCGAATGTTCGGAAAACCGGTGCTTGTATTGCATTCGGGAAATGGAAATGAGTCCAATTTGAAATCGGCGCTGGCAAAGGCTGTGGCTGAAACCCGCCGCGACGCCGCGTATTTATATCCTGTGGCAAGCAGCGCGCCGAGTGCAAAAAAAGATAGAGTAGGCGTGCCGCTAATCGGCGTTTATGATCCCAAGGAAATGCTCGTGAATTCGGAATTAGTGGGTGTTGAACACCTGTTTATTGACCTGGAAAATGTGCAGACCGGCCAGTTTAAGAAGGATTTCAGTGCGATCACATCCAGAAAGCACGACGCCATTTTAACCATTGAGCCATGGCGTGACCAGAAAGTCAGAAAGGATACAAATGTGCTTAATAATGTCGTGAACGGCATTTATGATCCTGAATTTGATGAAATTTATCGAATTATCGCAGGCAGCAAGCAAACGGTTTATTTACGTTTTGCACACGAAATGGAGATCCCGATCCACCGATATGCGTGGCAAAGTCAGGACCCGGCGCTTTACATCAAGGCATTTCGTTATTTCATGAATTTTGACAAATCAAAAAACAAGCATATCAAAAAAGTGTGGGGCCCAGCGGGTGACCGCGGTTCGATGGAATGGTGGCCCGGCGAAGACGTTGTGGATTACATCAGCATTGCCATTTACGGCTTGCCCGATAAAAATATCACTGATCCTGAGAAACAGGAGTCTTTCGAAACCATTTTCAATCGGAAAGCTTACCGGATGCGGCTCGCAAACAAGCCGCTGTTTATCACGGAGTTTGGTGTGAAAGGCCCAGAAGATTTTCAGCAAAAGTGGTTACTGAAAGCCGCCAAAGTCATTGGCGGACATCCGGAAGTTCACGGTGTAAGCTATTTCAATCTGGCCGATAACCCGAAGGTTTGGGGCAACATTCCGGCTCCTGATTGGAGCGTTAGCAAGGAGACTTTTCAGCATTTTGCAAAGTCTTTGTCAGAGAGCCGATGATATCTTGGGCTCTTCCAAAGGCGTGTTGAGGCTGGAAGTGATGATGTCAATCACCGTATCGCCCTTTAACACAAATAAATAGAGCTCATAACTCGCGGGGTTTTCAGGAATGTTAAGGGTCAGGGCCGGGCCTGTTCCCGCATCAGCTGTGGAGATGGGATTGTACAAATAATTCAGCTGCACCAGTTTCCACTCAAACTTCAAATCGGTCTGCATACTTTTTGCCAGCGTCCAACTTCCATTATTTTCAATGATGGCATAATAGTCGAGCTGAGCTCCGGCAAATGTTCCCGAAGCTGGCCTGAGGATCTTGATTTTGGGCGAAGTAAATGGTTTCACACCGCCTTTCCAGCGGGACGCAAGTTGCAGATAAGTGTTCTTTTTGCGGCCACCCAGATCTTTAATCGCGTCAAAACTCACCCGCTGCGAGGTGTGCACATCCTGCCAATTTGAGATAAAAACACCACTCGAGTCGTCTGGAATGTGTTCATAATCGTCAAAGGCAGCATAGCTGATAAAATGCGGAAATTTTTTTCGGATCGCTTGTTTCGGTGCATTGCTATTGTAAACCAAGCCATAAGAAGCAATTTCCGGAACAACCGATCGAATTTTGGCAACAACGGCTGGCGTCATCCGCGTGACTTCAATGTCCAATGTGACAGGCCGCTTTGGATCGGCTTTTTTTATTTGGTTAACCAATGTTTTAAGCCAAGCCACATAAGCATCCTGCTGACGTGTAAGATCGGACCGCCGATAATGTCGGGCTAGATTTTGAAAGACATCGTTTCCAAGGTTCCAGGAAATAATGTTTGGATTGGCTTTATGCTTGCTGACGGTGCGCAATATCGTTTCGGCAAGCGTTTCCAGCGTTTTTTTATCAGCTTCAAAATCGAGGTCGTCCGCGATCCAGAATCCGTAATATAAATTCATGGCCTGCTGATTTGCGACCCTCAGTATGTTGTGATCGTAAAAACTCGGACCGTAGAACTTTACAGTGTTAATGCCAATGTGCTTCATTTCACGAAAATCTTCGACGAGCTCTTGTTTTGTAAAAGCTTGATAATCATGCCGCCAATCGGACCCTTTGAGATAATTAATGCCGCGCGCTCCCTTGAATGAACTAACGGAACTAGCAGCCGAAGAAGAATCGAAATCGGGCATCGTCCATTCCTCATTTGCCGTAAAATATGCTTTTGACCTGTTTCCCGGTGTCGGCGATTCAGTCGTTACATGCGGTGTTTTTAATCTCGAAAATTTTTCTAAAAACTTAAACTCTGCATTGTAAAGCCACACGCCCAGCAACAGCAATGTCACGAGCATTGCGGTGCTGCGGAGGCCAGTGTAAAGTTGGTGCCTGAATATCCAGAAAATGCCTTTAAGAAACTTGACATGGCTCATCAATGCATTCAGTCTAGGATTATTGGCCCGAAGCAGCCTGAATTGCTGCTGCCGGCTCGCTGCGATAGTGAAGCACATGAACAGGCAATTGAGTCCTGCAAACCCGGCCATAACCAGATTGTAAGGGTTCCAGTCTGTGAGCAATCCGTAGCCAATCGCGGCAGCGGAAACGGCCAGCACAATGAGGTTAGGCACATTTAGCGGCCAGTTATTGGCTTCATTTCCGTCTTTGGGCGTTGGCACATAAGGCACTTTTTTACCGGCAAGTGTATATACAAAGCCAAGAATAAATATCCACCAGCTTCCGATCAGCAGCAATCCTCCCACCATATGAAAACCACGTTCTTCGTCCTCCATCACCCACCATTGCACGAAATGTCTGATCAGGACAATGGCCGCAATCAGCGGAAAAACAGCCAGACCAAATTGAGTAATGTCCATATGCATCGGGCTTGTGCCAAAACAGAGCGCAATGACCGGAATCAGGAAATTGATCAGATAAATGATCCCTGATAAATAATGCATCGGAATGATGCCGTAATGCAGCTTTTGTCGCCAGGTGAACTGGCTGAATAATTTCGGATAAGCCGTGACAAGCAGATCAAAAACGCCTCTCGACCACTTTAACTGTTGCTTGTAATAAGCAGAAAGCGTCGACGGCACCAGCCCCCGAGCAACGACTTCCGGAACGTAGACAGATTTCCAGCCTTTGGCGTGCAGTTGCATGGATGTGTGCATATCTTCCGCAAGGCCGGCGGCATGTCCGCCGATAGAATCCAATGCGGCCCGTCGGAATGTGCAGTTTGCGCCTATGGCCAGGACGGTGCCATATTTGTTCATGGTCATCATCATTGGCCCGTAAAACTGGTAAGTCTGCTGGGCCGCACCTTTGGCAATCAGGCTTTCATCGCTGTTTCTGTAAGCCTGCACGACCTGCACATAACCGATTTCGGGATTAGTAAAATGCGGAACAACGGGGTCGAGAAAGTCCGGAAGCGGAACATGATCCGGATCCAGAACGACGCATAACTCGCCTTTCGATTGTTTTAGCGCATTGTTAATGTTGCCCGCTTTGGCATTTATCTTGACTGTTCTCGTAACATGATGCACGCCGAGCTGTTGACAAAATTCTTTCAAAAAGGGATCATCGGCTTCATCGCACAAATAAGTTTCATGTGGATAAGTGATTGCCTTCACGGCCGTGAGCGTTTCAATGATCATGTCATAAGGCTCACCAGCACAGAATGTTGTAAAAATATCAACTGTGAAATCTTTGGTAAGCGGCGGCGTTGGCGGAACGGTGATGTGCAGATAATGATACCACTCGTAAAGCAATTTCAGACAGGTGAAAACGAATGTGACCATCAGCATCCAGTAAAGCGGCCCATTTCCGCGCACGGACGGGTCCAGCACATGATACAGAAAGAAGGCAATGGTCATGCATCCAATGAAGATCATCACCCGCAGGGTAATAAGCTCTCTTTTTGTGGGCGGGGTAATGGAGATGCGTTTCATTGATCGCTCACGACGTAAAAAGGCGTGTTACATGTGGCGAAGTTGCCATTGTAGTCTGATATTTTTGCAAAAATACGGTAAGGTCCGGCTCTCATAGGTGATTTGAAATGCGCTTTCAATGTGGCGCCGGAGGTGATCAGGCTATCAAGAGGCGCGAGTCTACGCGTGCTGTTTTGCCGGTTCTCTTTATACCAATCTTCACTAAAAATCTCCCATTTAACGGATCTAATGCTGTCGCTATCATGCATATTCAGCTCCGAAACCATCGCTTGTCCGGGTTTTAACAGAATGTTATCTGCCGCACCTTTTTTGTTGAGCAGCATGTAACGGATCTGGGGATAATGCTCTTTTGAAGTTTTGCCGGTCCACAAATATTCCATGATCGCCACTGGCTCAGATTTTCTGCCCGATTCGTCAAACATGCTGAACCACGTGTGGGTGGTTTCCTGCTTACTGCCCCAGTAAAATATGAAATGACCCAAAAAGCGCGGGTCTTCGACAGGCATCTCCTCTTGGTAACGGTGCAAGATAACGTCAGCCTTCTTTTTGCTCGGATTTTCAATAAAAGCGCCCCAGGCAGTGTTCGCGCTTCCTTCCCACGGCCCATCGGTTCCCCATTCCAGCAGCATGTAAGGCCCGTTCCAGAACCAGGAAAAGCCGTCCAGATCCTCCCTGAGCAGTCCAATCCTGTTGAAAATGTTAAATGAAATGATATCAATGTCGCAACGGAGCTGAATGTTTGCAATATATTTTTGATTTAAATTCAGAACGGTCGTCGTAATCGGGTGGTTAGGATCTTCCTGGTGGATCATGTCCGTGAGCGCATTAAATGCATCGTAAAAATGACCATAAGCAGGTTTAAAAGGAAAGTCAAGCTCGTTGCCCAGGCACCACATTAAAAGAGCGGGATGATTTTTCAGTCTGCTAATCAGTGTTTTAAAAACAGAAAGTTGCCTGGCTGCCTTGGCAGGATCATTGTACAGAGCCAGCTGCTCGCTGTTCTGAATGGGAAGGCCGACGATAACGGCAATGTTGTGCGCCTGGGCGCTGTCCAGGAGCTGTTGCAAATTAGTGGTGTCCCACACACGAAGCGCATTCCCGCCTGCCGCTTGCAACTGGCGAAAGTTCGACATTCCGCCTGCGCCCCGAATTTCGAAGGGTCTCCCATTACGCAAAAGAATATAGCCGCTGCCGGATTTCACGATGCGAACCGAAGCGGCAACATTCGTTTCTCTGTTTTTACAGCCTACGAAGCTGAATACGCCACACAGATGAAGGCTGTACATCAAAACGAGCGCAATGTTTTTTACAGGCAAAATAAAATTTGGGGACTTGAAGACAGAGAAATACTTAGGTTCGCAGAGGCTAATTAAGTGAAAATCCCTCAAATTTAAAACATTCGGCCACTGGTTAATGAGATAAAAGTTCGCAAAGTCTTACATAACTAGTTCTTGCTCCACCAAATGTTTCGGTTTGCATGCGTGTGCAAATAACTGCCGCCTTTGAAAACCGATTATAAAAGCCGAGGTCGAGATGATGCGCTTGCAGGTAAGTCAAAAAGTGCATCCCATGCCTCGCAATTACCTGGATATGCTTCGTAATTACAAGTTTCAGACGCCCGGTCGCCGCAATTTTGCAGCCCAAATCTATTAACAAAACGAAAAATAAAATGAATGCAAACAAAGCACTTTGGGAAAAAGGTGATTTCACTCGTCTGGCAGAAACAATGCGCGAAAGCGGAGCTGCACTGGTGGCAAAATTAGACATTAAAGAAGGTCTCGAAGTGCTGGACCTCGGCTGCGGCGACGGCACCACGGCCATCCCCGCCGCCAAACTCGGCGCAAATGTGCAAGGCGTCGATATAGCGACAAATCTTGTTGAAGCGGGAAACGCCCGGGTTAAAGCGGAAGGGCTGACCAACATTACATTTCGCGAAGGCGACGCGATCGATCTGCATGACATTGCAGATGAAAGCTTCGATCTGGTTGTGAGTATTTTCGGTGCCATGTTCGCGCCGAAACCTTTTGACGTGGCCAAAGAAATGTTCCGGGTTACGCGTCCGGGCGGCAGACTCGTGATGGGAAACTGGATTCCGGGCGATCCGACGCTGGTGGCTCAGATTCTGAAAGTGAGCTCTGCTTACACGCCCGCGCCGCCGGAAGGATTTATCAGTCCAATGCTGTGGGGTTTGGAAAGCAACGTGACGGAGCGTTTCGTAGCGGCCGGGGCGTTGGAAGAGAATATCTCGTTTGAAAGGGAAACATTCACATTCCAGGCGCCATTTTCACCTGCTGTGTTTTTGGACACTTTTAGAAAATATTACGGCCCGACGATGAACGCATTTGAAGCGGCAGAAAAAAATGGAAAAGAAGCTGATCTGCATCGTGAGTTGGAAATTTTGTTCGAAAACCAAAATCAAAGCACGGACAAAAACACGACCTCAATTCCCGCCACATTCCTCAAAGTAACAGTTCGTCGGTAAGCGAGTGTAAGTCAAAAGTCTGTTCCCATCTTGCACAAGCAGTTTGGTGAACAGACTTTTTTGGTTTGCCTATTTTGAGAAATGATTGCCAAATCAAAATTGAGATATTATCAGATTCTTTTGTATTTTAGCTACACTTCTTAACTGTACAAATTTCTCCACCTTTAAATCCTTACGACAATGAAAGTCTTATTGATTGCAACATTGGTATTCGGAATGCTTGTAAGTTACTCTGGAAATGCTCAAAGCCGATCCATGGCTAAGCAAGGTGAAAAGGTTTGGGTTTTTGTAAATACGATAAAAGCTGACAAGCGCCAGCAATTTGAGCAATTCCTCCATGAAGTCTTTTGGAAGGGTGCTGAAAAGCTTAATGCAGAAGATAAAAAAGTGTTTAAACAAACACGCGTTTTGCATCCGACGGCAGCAGAAGCGGATGGTAATTACTCCTATCTTTTTGTGATGGATCCGGTTATAGAGGGCGGAGATTATGATATAGAAAGTCTGTTAAAAAAAATGTATGGTCAGGCAAAAGCGAGCGAATATATTAAAGTTTTTGAGGATGCGTCAGCTGGTGAGCAAAAAGGATATCTGTTGACACAATCACAGGATTAAATTTGTTTTTACATTCGCCAAGGAATAATAATTGTACAATGCCCTTCAAACTGGAGTGGGTAATATTGCCTATTCATCTTCAAAAACAATTTGAGTTATGAATATTACATTGGAACAGGCGGAGGCGGTTATTGCAGCTGCGAAGGCGAAGGCATTAGAAATCAATACGTTGATGAATATTGCGGTTGTGGACAGCGGCACGAATCTGATCGCTTTTGCACATATGGATGAGGCTTGGTTGGGTTCTATCGACATTGCCCAGAAAAAAGCGCGGACAGCGCGTTATTTCAATATGAACAGCGGTGAAATAGGAAAACTTTCACAGCCCGGAGGCCCGCTTTACAACATTGAACATTCCAATAATGGGCTGATTACTTTCCCGGGCGGTGTGCTCATTAAAGATGGAAGTGGTCAGATCATTGGCGCTGTCGGCGTTTCAGGTGATACGGTCGACAACGACCACATTGTTGCGCAGGCCGGCGCTGATGCGATTCAATAAGCATCTCTATTAAGCTTTTTTTGAAGGTTTTGTAAAAAATGCCGACGCGTCCTTTCATTAAGGATCTAGCGCGTCGGTATTTTCTGTTAATTGCAGTGGCCTTGAAAACCCTGCATTACGCCTCCCGCATCAAATGAATATGACATCAGAAAGTCTGTATGATCTGTACAAAATGATGAATCTTCCGCTGGATGCTGTCGATCCCAGTTCTGGTTTTACAATCCACGCGTTGAGCGAAACGTTCACCGTTCTGCCCTTTCAATCCATCACTTACCGACCAGATTATTTCAGTTTTGTTTTTGTAAAAGAGGCGAGAGGCAAATATGTGATCGATGAAATGGATTTTCCTATCGAGCCCGGCACCATTTATTTTACCAATCCTGGGAATGTGCGGCAATTTGAATGGTATAGCATTGAAGACGCATTTTTAATTACATTCAAAGAGGCATTTTTAAAAGAGCATGTGCATCACGACGTGTTCAACGATTTCTCTTTCCTATTAACAGAAATCGTTCAGCCCAAAATATTGGAACAGTCTGAATTTGATGAAATTGAGGCCTTATATTGTCAGATTTACAAAGAGCAAACCGGACATTCGCCTTATAAAAACAAAATTATCGGCAGCCTGTTTGTTGTGCTGCTTTTAAAGATAAAAGAATTTTTCTGGCAGGATTACAATCCCATTTATGAGGGCAACCGCAGCTCATCCATTGTCAAAATATTCAAGCAGAACCTTGAAAACAGCTTTCGCGATCTTCTCAATGGCAGGTCGGATAAGGCTCCGCGGGTTCAGGATCTGGCCGCTTTGCAAAGTCTGCATCCCAATTATTTAAGCTCTGTTATCAAGTCAAAAACCGGCAAGGCAATCAGCGCTTGGATTGCGGATAAGACGATTGCAGAGGCCAAATCCCTCTTGCAGCATTCAACAACTTCCATCAAAGAGATAACCTTTTTGCTCGGGTTCACCGAAGCCACACATTTCAGCAACTATTTCAAAAAGCACACGGATCTTTCTCCCGCCGCCTACCGCAGGCAATATCAAAATTCGTGATCTTAGATATTTGTAACTAATGCTTTAAAATACGTCCTTTTTTCGCAGGCCGCTTGATGACCTTTGTTGTATCAATTTAAAACAAAGAAAACATGAGCAATCTGACAGAAAAAGTAATATTGGTTACGGGCGCTTCAAGAGGAATAGGAGCGGCAATCGCACACAAACTGGCGGCAGCAGGCGCAAAGGTGATCGTTAATTATGCCGGTTCGCAAGACGTGGCGGAGCAATTGGTCAATGAGATCAAAGGACAGGGCGGTGATGCGCTTGCGATTCAGGCCGATGTGAGCAACTCAGCTCAGGTGAAAGCAATGTTTGACACAGCCATTGCACATTATGGCCGCATCGATGTCCTGATCAACAATGCGGGCATCATGATTACTAAACTCCTGAAAGACACCACAGACGAGGATTTCACGCGCCAGTTCGACATCAATGTACGTGGCACATTCAACACCATGCGCGAGGCTGCGACGCGGCTGGCCGACAATGGCACAATCATCAATTTCTCAACTTCGGTGAACCGGATTATGCTCCCAGCTTATGGCACTTATGTCGCAACCAAAGCGGCCGTTGAACAACTTACAAGGGTGTTTTCCAAGGAGGTGGGCAGCAGGGGAATCAATGTGAATTCCATTTCTCCGGGCCCTACGAACACCGAACTTTTTACAAACGGAAAATCACAGGAAGTGATCGATCGCCTGGCTTCGCTTTCCGCTTTCAACCGCATAGGTGAGCCCGAAGACATCGCGCAAGTTGTATTGTTTTTGGCGAGTGATGAAGCCAAGTGGATCACTGCACAGAACATTGGAGCGAACGGCGGCATGGCCTAATCGCTTGTCGATCAGGGACATTTGTTCCTATTAATTTACAATTGAAATCAAACATGATGAATAGTTTAAAAAATAAAGTCGCAGTCATTACGGGCTCGGCGAGGGGATTGGGAAAAGCCATTGCGGAGCGATATGCAGCATTAGGCGCCAATATTGTCATCAATTATTCTCGTGATAAAGGCTCCGCGGATGAAGTGGTGAGCAATATCAAGGCAATGGGTGTGAAAGTGATCGCCGTGCAGGCTGATGTCAGCAAAGTTGCGGACATTGAACGGTTGTTTTCGGAAGCAAAAAATGCATTTGGAAAAATTGATATTGTGGTCGCAAATGCGGGCATAGAACTTGTGGAAACGCCCGTTGTGGATTTTACGGAAGAGCAATTCGATCATGTATTTTCGATCAACACCAAAGGCGCTTACTTCACCATGCAGCAGGCAGCCAGAAATGTGGAAGATAACGGGCGCATCATTTACATTGCTTCGAGCACAACTTCTTTTCCGGTTCCGGGAATGGCCGTTTATGGAGGAAGTAAAACCACACCGCGATATATGGTCGATATTTTGTCCAAAGAAATCGGCCACCGCGGCGTTACGGTTAACACCATCATTCCGTTTGCCGTAGACCATTCGGGGATTTTTGCCGAGCCGGACAGTTATCCCGATCTGCGCAAACAGCTCCTTGACAGCTGTCCGATGGGAAGGCTCGCCGAAGTGGAAGATGTGGCCAATGTGGCTGAGTTCTTTGCCAGCGACCTTTCCTCTTTTGTAAATGGCCAGCATTTGCTCGTTAATGGAGGCGCAACGAACTAAGCAAGCGCATTATTCATTGTGGATATTACTGACGTTTCTTAAAAATTATCCGCATGAACGAGATTATAATGCTTCCTGTCGAACACCAGGGCGAGAGTTTTGAGTTGCCATTAACGATCGTGCCGCAGGGATACACTTACCAGTTGCATATCGAGGTTGAGGGCAAGACATTGATTTTGGAGAAAGACGATCAGGGTGAATATCGGGTCATCGATATGTCTGGCGGTGAAGGCGAAAAGGTGAGCAAAGGCTTGATAGCGGCGATTGTGGCGACATTGGAAGCGCTTTGAGGAAGCAAGCGGAACGATTATTTTAAGGAAAACGCGGATCGGCTATGCAGCACATGCAAAGCCAATCCGCGTTCCAACTTATAATGATATCGAAATGCTGGATAGTCTTAAAGAAGATCTTAAAAAACATGTTATCGCACAACTTAACCTGGAAGACGTGTCCCCGGCCGATATTGACGACGACAAACCATTATTTCACAGCTCAGGTCTTGGCCTGGATTCCATCGATGCCCTGGAACTGATCGTCATGTTCGAACAGCATTATGGCATTGAGGTCGTCGAACCGCAGGAAAGCAGGAAAGCGTTTCAATCCATTTCATCCATGGCCGATTACATCCGCGAAAAACGAGGTTCTGCCTTGCACGAAACCGTTTCCAGACCATCATAACGGCTTGGAAACGGCATTAACATCTTATTCTTTTGTTGCCATCGCGTCCATCAGCACATAACGTCCTTTGTGCTTATCCGTTTCCAGGCGGGTGTTTACATCAATATACATGTAATGTGCGTCACCTTCGGGTTTTACGGGCAACCATTCCGGCAGGCCTTTGCCATTAGGGTTTGTTGTTTTGATAAAATTGGCAAAATATTCCTGCATTGTTGCGGACACTTTGTGATCATCCGGCGTCCATGCATACACTTTGTTCAGTGACAGATTTCCCATTGCATATTCGATTTCAGCAGAATGGACAGCGCCCTTTGGCAATGGTGCTTTTGCAGCCGCAGGCTCCGTGCTTTTCGAAACACCACCGGCAAGGTTAGCGGACACATTGCCCATTTCAGCATTCATGGCAGGGCGTGGACGGCCATATAAATAGCGGTAAACAGGCTTTCCGCCACCCGTTTTGCTTTGAATGTCAATCCATTTCCATGTGCCAAAACCAATGAAGCGATCGCCGGCTAGATCCGTTGCCACTTGCTCAACCTCAGCATCCGATGCGGCCGCATATTCCTTCAAAACCTTTTCAGCCTGTTCTCCATATAATTTTTGAACGGCTTTTGTATAGTTTTCAAGCGTCGGCGCTTCCTTGCCCAAAATCATGCGGTAATTCATTTCCTCTGAATTCCAGCCAGCCAGTAATGGCACTTGCGATTGTTTTCCAGCCTGGAATGTTTTCAAAGGAGGCTCTGGGAAAAAATAACCATCCACCGCAGACATAAATCTTGGAACACCTTGACCAGCCGTCGCTTTTAGTAATTCTTCGCCGGAAATCGAACGCATTTCAGCCAATGTTTTTTTGCCAACCAGCTCATTGAATTTCAAGCCCGCCTGCTCCGCCTGCACCAGTGGCACCGGGGGAAGCGTTCCCAAAACAGATCCGCTTTCACCAATAGCGGCAGAAAACAGATTTTTGGAAAGCGGAGAAGCCATCAATGCGCTCACTGACAATGAACCGGCCGATTCGCCCGCAATGGTAACGCGGTTAGGATCGCCTCCGAATGCGGCAATGTTTTGCTTAACCCAAGCCAGCGCCGCAGCCTGATCCAGATATCCATAGTTTCCTGAGGCGTGGTGCGGCGATTCTTTGGTAAGATCCTCGGAAGCGTAAAAACCGAAAACACCCAGGCGATAATTTACAGTCAAGGTCACAATGCCTTTTGTGGCCATGCTTTCTCCGTCATAACGACCTTCCGAACCGTCACCGGCAACAAATCCGCCGCCATAGAAATACACCAAAACCGGCAACTTTTCACTGGCAGACTTGGCTGGCGTCCAGACATTGAGATACAAACAATCTTCGCTCATCCCGTCGGAGCGGAAACCCATGTCGCCGAAAACGGCGTTCTGCATGGCGCGGGGGCCAAACTTGTCGGCTTTCCGAACGCCCTGCCAGTTTTTAACCGGTTGCGGTTCGCGCCAGCGAAATTCGCCAACCGGCGGTGCAGCAAACGGAATGCCTTTGAATGCCCTGATCCCTGAGGACTCGGTAACGCCTTCCACGGTTCCGTTCGCCGTTTTCGCTTGCGGCGACGTTGTTGCTTTTTTGGTCTGGGCAGTTGCGACCTGCATGATTTGCAATGCCACCAGCATGGTAATAAAGATTGTTTTCATTTTGAAATGATATAAGGATGCTGTTTTGGTAAAAGGAAAATTGTCAATTATACATTGTCTGATAAAGAAACAATGATAAAACTTTATTTCGACAATCTTTCATTTTTCCAATTTTACACCCGCTTGCTGATCTTATTCATGCTGATTTGCTTTTGCGAGCTCGATTTGAATCGGGGATCTTTGGCAGTTAGTAATTTCTGATGCTTGGTCACCCGGCCCTGCACGCGCTCGCGCCACATTCTGAAACTGCTGGGTTTCATTTCGCCGCGCATTATGGCAATAACTTGCTGTTCGCTTAATCCAAACTGCGCTGTAATTGCGTCAAAAGGCGTCCTGTCCTCCCAGGCCATTTCAATCACGCGGTCAATTTCTTCCGGTTTCAAAGTCAATTTTTTGTCAAGCATATCGATAAGTTTTTTCGTGCATCATAGCTATTAACACAACAAGCATAGATTTGGTTATGTATCCCCGTTTTTTGATCAGGACCTTTGCTTCTGCAAACTAATCAAGAAAGCATTATGAAAATCATTGTAACGGGTTCATTAGGACACATTAGCAAACCGCTTACACAAGCGCTCGTTCAAAACGGGCACGAAGTCACCGTTATCAGCAGCAACCCCGAAAGGCAGGAGGCAATCGAGTCACTGGGCGCTGACGCGGCAATCGGTTCTGTGAAGGATCCCGATTTCTTAATAAAAACTTTTGCCGGAGCAGACGCCGTTTATACGATGGTCCCGCCCGTGAGTTATTTTGATCCAAGCATTGACCCGGTGGGCTATTTCAGTAAAATTGGCAACCATTACGCTGACGCGATCCGTCAGGCAGGCGTGAAGCGGGTTGTGAATATGAGCAGCTGGGGTGCGCATCTGGATAAAGGCAATGGTGGCATTGCAGGAGCGCATTATCTAGAGCAAATCCTGAATGCGCTTCCCGAGGAAGTCCTGATCACCCATATGCGCCCCACTTCTTTTTATTATAACCTCTTTGGTTTTATTCCCGCAATCAAAAGTGCCGGGGTTATTGCCGCAAATTATGGCGGGGAAGACAAAACGGTGCTGGTGGCGCCGGAAGATATTGCAGCTGCCGTAGCAGAGGAATTTGAAAAAACACCTGTCGCAAGGAACATTCGTTACGTGGCCAGCGACGAGCTGACCTGCAATGAAGTTGCCCGGATTTTGGGAGAAGCAATCGGTCAGCCAGACCTGAAATGGATTGTGGTTCCGGGCGAGCAAGTTCAAAGCCGTCTCGAAGCAGCTGGTATGCCGCCGCGCATGGCCGCCAGCCTCGTGGAATTACAGGCGGGACATCACAGCGGACGCATTGCCGAAGATTATTTCCGCAACAGACCGGCGCAACTGGGAAATATAAAAACAACTGATTTTGCCAAAGATTTTGCAGCAGCTTTTCACCAAAAATAAACATATTGCAGCATGACTTCCGGACAGCCTTACCATATCAAAAATATCAGTGAGTTTCACCATTTTCGAAAACTCCCCGGGCCGGCGCATCCGCTGGTCAGTGTGTTGCAGTTTGAGGATATGAGAGAGCTGTCCGGAAACCATCCGCAAAGTTGGGTGCTTGACTTTTACGCGATTGCACTCAAAAGGAACTTCGACGCCAAGCTGAAATATGGGCAGCAAGTGTATGATTTCGATGAGGGGATTATGACATTCATGGCTCCCGGCCAAAAGATCGGCATTGAAGCAGGGCCGGATGAAGTCCTGGAACATTCGGGATGGCTGTTGATTTTTCATCCGGACTTTCTTTGGAACACACCATTGGCGAAGACGATCAAACAGCATGAGTATTTCGATTACTCGGTCAATGAGGCTTTGTTTTTGTCGGAGCAGGAGGAGGCAGTTATCACCGGCATTATGCAAAACATCCGTCAGGAATATCACGCCCGGATCGACCAGTTTACCCAAAACATCATCATTGGCCAGTTGGAAGTGCTGCTTAATTATGCGGACCGCTTTTATCAGCGCCAGTTTACCACGCGCAAGGCGAGCAGCCACGATATTCTGATGAGGTTGGAAACGCTTCTTTCCGAGCGCTTTGATAGCGGCACATTGTCGACCAGAGGGCTTCCGACTGTTTCGGAAATTGCCGCTTCACTGCATGTGTCGCCCAACTATTTGAGCGGCTTGCTGAAAACATTGACAGGAAAAAGCACGCAAAGCCATTTGCACGATATGATCATTGCCAAAGCCAAAGAAAAGCTTTCGGGAACCAACCTAAGCGTCAGTGAAATTGCTTACGAGCTGGGTTTTGACTATCCGCAGTCTTTCAGCAAATTGTTTAAAACAAACACCAATCTCTCACCCGTCGAGTTCCGGCAGTCGTTTAATTAAATGCTGAAAAATCTAATGCGGCGCGTCAGTTTCGATAATTATTTTGAAAGAAAGACCTGAGCAATGTCATTGCAACGCCATCTGATTTCAAAGGTGGCGACAGCGGATCTTTGACGAAAGTAAGGTGTTCTTGGAGGTGATCAAATTGCTGCGTGGAAAGCGTTCGATAGCCCATGAGCCAGTCAGAAAAAGATCGCTGCTGAATTTCACCCGCATACAACCGCACCAGACTTCTGTGCCGGTCGTCCTTGCTGATCTTTTCATACAGGCCTTCAACTTTTTCCTTCGGCCCTTCAAGCACTTGAATAATGCTGCCGTTACAGTAAAGCAAAACGCCCGTTATATTCAGTGACACATTGTTTGCGTGGCTTTGTTTTAAAATCAATGAAATCTCGTCATCAGTAAACAATCCTTTTGATGAACTCAGGTATATCAGGGAGTATTCCATTTATTTAGTTTAAAAATCAAGATCACAATTGAACCGGCTGAGACAAACCATTCCGAATCGAGCGTCAGCAGATGCGGTCCGGAATGGTTCCGGACCACAAAATAGGCAATTGCGCTGATTATCTCACCGCGGTTGCTTCAAGTTCAACTTTTAATGTCTCAAATAAGCTTGTCACTTCAAGCATTGTGACGGCGGGCTTCACATTGTGCCTCGCCACCCATTCCTGGAAAATATTGAAATTTGGCCAGAGCTCGGCGGTGGAAGTGGTGTAAATGTTAAGCCGAACAATGTTGCTGCATTGAAATCCCGCCTTGCTGATCACTTGTTCCAGATTTTTCAAGGCAAGAGTTAACTGTGATTTCATGTCCTCGTTACTCGAAATGCCTTCGGCGCTGATCGCCGTTTGCCCCGAAATATAGAGCGTGCTTTCCACATTTTTTACTTCGACGGCTTGCACATAACTGCGTTCGTCCTGCCATTTCCAGGGATTAATGATCCTTTTTTCCATTGCGTGATATTTGATTAAGCGCCATTGCAGGCGCGTTGTTTAAATTACACTGCAAAGTTTGGACTAAATCCGGCGATGGACTGTTGACAAACCGCACGATTTTAGAGTGACATTTATCACACTAAGAGGTGAAACGGCTCAGCGTTTCGCGCGAAACACCGAGATAAGCAGCAAGCTGGCTTTTGGGCACGCGCTGAATCAGGAGCGGATATTGTTTAAGCAGTTGTTCGTAGCGCGCTTGCGCATTGGAAGTGAGCCAGGAAATGATGCGTCGCTGTGCGCCCAGAAAGCCAAAATTTGCCTTTTCAAGAAAGAAGCGCTGCATTTTAGGAAGGGTGTCGCAAAGCTTTTTGTAATCGGCCAATGTGAGGCAAAGGACTTCCGTATCTTCCAGACATTCGAGCGACATCGTCGCTTCGGTCTGCGTGTAATAGGCGTAAAAATCGCTTTCCCACCAATTCTCCATCGCAAAAGACACAATGTGCTGCTTTCCAGTTCCATCCGTGTAAACGAGCTTTAATAGCCCGGACAGGATGAAATAGTGATATTTAACAGGCTGGCCTTCCTGGATGAGGAATTGGTGTTTCTTATATTTTTTGTTTGTAAAATGATCCGATATGAACTGAAACTCATCATCCGTCAGCGGAACAATCTGCTCGATATGTGCTCTCAGTTTTTCCTGCATCATTTAAATCCTGCATGATACAGGCGATCAAAAAGTTATTTGGCCAGCAAGCCTGGATATAGCGTCCCTTCTGCCGACGGGAAGTCAATTTTCAGCAATTTGGCGATCAGCGGGGCGATATCCTGCAATCCCATTTCAGGAATAACCGTGCCTTGTTTGATTCCGTTTCCGAAAACTACAAAACCAGTCTGGATTTCTTTTGAATCTGGGAAAAATCCATGCGTTCCGCCGCTTGCCGGTCTGATGAAATCACCCGTAGCGGCATTGTTGAATGTAAAACCCTGCTTTGGAGCGAGTGCCAGCGCAGCATTCGGATCGGCGCCTACGACATCCAATGCGGCGCGGTCTTTCACGTCAAACATTGCTTTTTGCGCAGGGGTTAATTTGTCAAGAGCTTGCTTTACAGCCTGCAAAGTCTTGGCGTCTTTGGGATCTTTCAAATGCAGGAAAGATGAACCTGCCGAGCCATGAAAGTAAGCTTTCCAGCCTGCCTTGTTATTTGGATCGTAAAGTCCGGCTTGTGCCAGAAGCAGGTTAGGCGCGATGGATGAATGTATGTCTACAAAACCGTGATCGCCCACAATAATGAAGGTCGTTTTGTCCTTAATGCCTGCTTTTTCAACGGCCTCCATGATGGACTTGATCCCGCGGTCAACGCTGGAAAGTGCTGCACGCACTTTGTCGCCGTCGCGACCTTCTTCATGCTCAAAATGATCAACCGCAACCAGATGCAGCGCTAAAAATGAAGGCTTGTATTTACGGATAATGTATGCGCTGGCGCGAGACAAATTGTCGTCGATTCCAAGATAATCACCGCTGAAATCAATTTCTTCCAGCTTGCCAACGGCATTATCCTGCACTTCTTCGAACAGGCCTTTTGGAAAAGAAGCGTCCGACAATGCGTGCATCATATCACGATCGCCGCCTTTGGTTTTGGGTAAATACCAATATTCAGGAATGTTATAATCAGCGGGTCCGCCCAGCGAAACAGGCCAGAACACGGAAGCCGTTTTCAATCCTTTTTCCTTTGCCGCACTGAAAATCGTGGGCACTTTGATGGTTTTGTAATCCCAGATCCATTTTCCGGTAACTTCCAGTGGCTCAGCTGGTGTGTTGTAATAAACACCGTGTTTGATCGGCTTCACGCCCGTCACAATGGTAGTATGAGAAGGGTAGGTTACAGTCGGGAAAACGCCGGTAACGCCGTCGGCATAGGAGCCGGTTTTCATTGCCTGCCGCAAATTCACCATCGACCAGTTTGGATCTTTGTAAAACTCAGGTCGTAAGCCGTCAATGCTGATCAGGATGACATGCGAATCTTGCGCAAAAAGGTTACCCAGGGATAAAAATGTAATGGTAAGGAGCGAGATAATTTTCTTCATTTCAATGGTTAATGTTGATCCTGAACAAGCAATGCGATGATTTGCGCAGCATCAAAAAAGGTTGTTTAAATAATAATAACGCCAAAACTAGGGGATCGATTTTCGGGGCGTGTTAACCAAAAGTTATCGTTACGTTAAGTAAAAGTTTCCGACTTAAAACGTCTACCGTTGCAATCGTCGCGCATTCAACGGGCCAGCGCTTTTGCACAGTAATATTTGAAAAAATCCATCAGTTAAATAGACTACATCATTTAGCTTTGCCCGAAATATCATTTGCAGTTTTTTTGATTAACTGTCTGAGGCTTGAAACACATTTATCTGGTTGCCTTCTTTACATTGCTTTTTACAACTGGGAAGCTCGCCGCGCAATCGCCGGACACGTTACGGCGGGAGCTTACAGTTGATTTCGAAGCGCGGCCACGTGCAGAATATCGCGACAATTTTATGTGGACAGCTGCCGATACGATCATGCCGGATTTGTATGTGACGCAAAGGAACAGACTGAGCATTACTTACCGGAACAACTGGCTTCGCCTGCACGCATCTCCGCAGGAAATCCATGTTTGGGGCGAACCTGGGCGTTTTTCACAAATCGGCAACCTTAATTTTTTTGAGCTGTATGCGGAACCCAATATTTCCCGGAAAATTTCCGTCCGGGTGGGCCGACAGGCATTGTCACTTGATAACGGGCGCATATTTTCAGCCGCGCCCTGGGGCCAGCAAAGCCGCGCGCATGAAGGCGTCCGGTTGTTTTATAAAGGCAAGTTGGAAACCGATTTGACCATTGCGTTCACACGGCCATATGCCAAGGACTTTGATCCAGCTTATTCCCCGGTTTCGGCGCACACTTACAAATATCTTTTTGTCCACCATTTGAAATACAAATTCGCTAATCAGCTGACCTTGACGACCATTAACGCCATGGATGTGTTTCGCCGAACAACGGGCGACAAGCAATATTACGAGCGGATTACCAATGGCGGCAGGCTGGAATACACGCAGCGCTGGTTTTACGCAACGGTGAATGCGTATTATCAATATGGCGAAAATGCGGCTTCCAAAAAGATCCGCGCTTATTACATTCAACCAGAAATCAGTGCAAATACAAGCCGCACATTGTTCAGGCTGGGTGCTGAAATCCTGAGCGGCAATCGGCTCACGACTGCCAAAGAAGTGTCAGCGTCGTTCGTGCCGTTGTATGGCGTTGCCTGGAAATTCATGGGGAATATGAACCTGTTTACGCGTTTTCCAGCCGATGTGAATGATAAGGGGCTTGTTAATCCTTACTTGTTTGTCATTTACCAGGCCAGCAAAAAGCTTTCATTAAGAGGCGATGCGCATTTGTTTTACACGCAATATCCGTTGCTGACCGAGGGAAAGGAGGCGAATGGTAAATATCTCGGTTTCGAAAGCGACTTGTCGTTGAATTACAAGCCTGTGAAGAACATTGAGATCATTTACGGATTCTCTTTCACTTTTGCGGACAAGCGGATGGAACTGCTCAATAAGGTTCCAGATGCGGGTAAGATTCCCGTTTGGAGTTATCTGATGGTCTCATATGCACCGCGACTTTTGGCACGAAAATGGTTAAGCGCCCGCTGATGGTAAGGCGTCTTTTCCAGTTAAAACATGGTGTTCAGGGTGATGTGGCAAAGAATTTTGGCATAAGAGACTGGAAAAGTGTCGCCGTCACTATATTTGCCAACCAATCCGATGCGCGTAACGCTAATTTACATATGGCTCGTTATAACCATTCTGCCGACTTTCAGTCAGTGGGGGACAATCGCGTATTATCACATTAATAAGGATTACATCACGCGCGTGCTTTGCGAAAACCGCGATAAGCCGCAGCTGCATTGCGACGGACATTGTTTTCTGGCCAAAAAACTCAGAGCACAGGAAGAAAAAAAGGATAAGCAAACCAGCGAACGCGTCCAGAATTTACCCTCATTGCAGCTTTTTGCATCTCCGCTGGCCTCTTTTAATTTTTTATCAAACATTGTTGCTCAGCATCAGGAGCTGAACTTTCCTTACAACCGCGCTGCCTACCAGGCTCCGCTCTCGATCGTCGTTCCCCCGCCTTGCGCATAACCTCCACAATGCGTTACCGATTTAAAAGGATGGCCTTTGCTAGTCCTGGTTTTGCGCATTTATTTTTACTTAAAGTCTTCATTATCAAAAAGTCGTAACTGACCGCGCCTTTCGGAGCTTCCGGAAAAAGGCGTGTTCTTCAATGTATATCCGAATGAAATTTATATATCTGTCGCTGTTACTGGCATTGCTCGGTAATGGACTTGAATCCATCGCCCAAACCGAGGCGGGGACATTAAACGGGCGCATTGTTAACGCCCAGGATGAGGCGGTCGTGGGTGCTTCCATCACTTTTCAAAACACAACATTAGGCACCACAACCGACGCCGACGGCCGCTTTACCTTGTCCGGCATAGCCCCGGGATCTTACATTTTAAGCGTTTCCAATGTGGGTTACACTGCTCTTTCTCAAAGTATTAAGGTTTCGAAGGGGAAAAATCAGTTTCTCAACCTGCAACTTTCCGAAAGCAAGCAGGAATTGAACGAAGTCGTTGTCAGCGCGGCCAAGAGCGCCTATAATGTGCCGTCGTCCAGCAGCTCCACGCGATTGGACGTGCCATTGCTTTCCACTCCGCAGTCCGTCCAGGTGATTTCCTCAGCTGTGCTGCGCGACCGGCAGGCTTTCACTTTAAATGAGATCGCGGGCACATTCACGGGCATGAAAGCCAACAATGGAAATGGATCTTTTCAAATGCGCGGGTTCACGGCTTACTCGCCCAATGATGCCAGTTTTCTGCTTTACAACGGCATTCGTGGAAATCTTTTTTTGTGGAGCCAGCAGCCACTTTTGTATAACATTGAATCCGTAGAGTTGCTTCGCGGACCTTCCGGTGCATTGTTCAGCGAAGGTTCTCCGGGCGGTGTGGTTAATTTTATTACCAAAAAACCTTTAACTGAAAAAAGGGCGAATGTTGATTTATCGCTGGGGAGCTGGGGATTCGGGAGGGGATCTGTTGACTTCACTGGGCCGGTTTCGGCCAACAAAAAGCTTTTATATCGCGCTACAATCGGCTTTGATCGCTCAAAAAGCTTCCGGGATTATCAGGAAAAAAAGAATCTGTTCATCGCTCCATCGTTGACCTATCTTGCCAACGACCGGACTTCACTAAACCTTGAACTCAATTACGCATATTCAAAAGCGGTTCAGCAATACGACAACGGGAGTTTCATTTTATCGCGACCAGACGGCACATTTGATTTCAATTATTATCCCAATAACCTGACAATCCAAAGCCCAACGGATTATGGAAAAACGCAAAACGCATCGGCTACGCTGACTTTCAATCATCAAATCAGTCAAAATCTGAAATTGACGGTTGTGGAGCGCGCGGTGCGCAATGTGCTGGATTACACAGATCACATTCCTGTCGGCCGGATTCGCAATGACTCCATCAGCAGAGGATATCAGGATTGGGAAACAGACCGGTTCAGTTTGCAAACGACTGCTTTTGCAACATATGCAGCGAAAACAGGCTCGCTCGGTCACCAGCTCATTGTCGGAACGGATTATAACCGCTATGGCTGGACGCAAAATGACTATCAATACAAGTCGTCCACACGCATTTCCATTCTCCATCCCGATTACACCGGAAGCATTCCCGACGCCTCGGCTCCTGCGGAAGAATCGGACGATAACAAGCGGATTACCAACCTGATAGGTGCTTACATTCAGGATCAGGTAAGTGTGGGTGACAAATTGAAAGTGCTGCTTTCGCTGCGCTATGACAGTTACAACGGCAAGGAAACGCCATTATCCGACAGGGACGACAAACAGGGCGATGAACTGCAAACTTCGGGCTGGATTCCGCGTGTGGGACTGGTTTATTTGCCGGTAAAAAACGTTTCCATTTACGGGACTTTTCTCAAATCTTTTAATCCGCAAACCTCCAACAATGCACTTGCAGGCGGCCCGTTTCCAACGCGGCAGGCAACGCAGTATGAAGTCGGTTCCAAAGCAGATTTGATCAGCAACCGTTTATCGACGACATTGTCGTTGTATCAGATCAATTATGCCAACATTCTCACGGCTGCACCGACGGAAACGAACTCGCACCGGCAAGCAGCCATCGACGGCACGCGCAGCAGAGGCGGGGAGTTCTCGGTTGTAGGCAACCTGAACAGGCTGAGCTTGATCGCCGGATATGCGTTTAACGAGCACGTGCTGGTGAGCACGAGCACTTATGGTAAAAAAGGCGACCGCTTTGCCAATGCGCCGAAACATCAGATCAACTTTTGGGGAAAATACGCGCTTCCTTCCAACGCGCTGAAAGGCCTGGGAATCGCGGCGGGCATTCGTTATGTGAGCGATCAGGTGGGTTTGCTGAGCAATCAGAATTTCATTTTCCCATCTTACACAGTTGTGGATGCGGCAATTACGTATTCCCGCAACAGATATCAGGTTCAGGTTAATGCGTATAATTTAGCCAACAAACATTACTTCACGGGAAGCCGGTCGGGCGTGACAACCGCTGGCTTGGGTGATCCATTGAATGTGCGGGTTGGCGTTAGTTATCAACTCTGGTGAGCCTTAACGCGGATTTGATATGAAAAAAATCAATCGAAGCTTGTTCAGGCTTCATAGCTGGCTCGGGCTCATTTCGGGCGTTTTTCTGATTTTGCTGGGATTAAGCGGCTCCGTTCTGGTGTTCCGAACCGAGCTTGACCAGCTTGCAAACCGGGAATTGCTGCATGTCGCCTCTGCCGGATCTCAAAAGCTGCAGGAGCCATTAATGCGTTGCTATGAAGCCATTACGAACCGTTATCCAAACCTGGACGGCATTGCCTGGCTCAATCCTGATGCCGGGCCGGGCGATGCTTACAATTTCAGGATATATTTCAATGATGCACGATTAATGACCTACGATCTGGCCTTGATTTCATTCAACCCTTACAACGGAGCCATTCTGCGCGAAGGGCCTGCAAGTCAGTTCACGCCAAGCCTGATCGAATGGTTGTTCCAGTTCCATTTCAGCTTCCAATTGGGAATGCCCGGCGCAGCTTTGACCGCGATCTTCGGCCTCACAATGCTCCTTTCGCTCTTGACGGGCGCCATTGTTTACAAGAAAATGATTTGGAAAGTGTTGACATTTCAGATTTCGATCAAACGCAAAAACTGGCGTACAATCAGTTCGGATTTGCATCGCATTGTGGGCGTTTGGTCGTTGCTTTTCAATGCGGTTATTTTCTTTACAGGCTTCTGGATGAACATGTTTGCTTTTGACGGCAAAACCTGGGAGAAGGAATTAATGGCTGGCAAACCGAACACATTGTTTTCCATATCAGCCGACCAAATGTATCGTAATGCACTGCAAGCGATGCCGGATCTGGAACCGACTTACGTTTATCTGCCAACCCAGCCGGAGCGGAAATTTGAAGTAAGAGGCTATGAAAAGGGGCAATGGAAACTCTGGGGAGCAGGAAATTCGGTCCGGATGGATCAGCAAACGGGAGAGGTTAGCCAGGTTAATCGCTTGAAAGACAAACCCATGGGTGAAAGGATGGAAGCGACCTTCCATCCTTTACACGTTGGGAATTTTGGCGGGGTTGCTGTAAAAGTGCTTTATGTGATCATCGGGCTCACGCCCGGCTTGCTGGCAATTACAGGCTTTCTGCTCTGGTGGCGCGGGGTCGGCAAAAACAGAAATTACTTTTTCTCAACCCTTACCACTTGATTTTCAATGGGTTTTACTGTTCCCAGGTAAGCAAATATGGCAGCGAGATCTTGCTCCTTCATGCCTGCGTACATGGTCCACGGCATCGGCGTGTTCACATCTCCGGGAGCAAGTTTGGGTGAAACATAACTGCTGTCTGCATAACCTTTGAAACGCGCTACAAAAACGTCTTTGGTCCAGTTGCCGATGCCCGTTTCTTTGTGACTCGTAATGTTGGGTGAGCGCATAATGCCGGTTGGACCAGCGAATTCCATTCCGCCGCCGAACTCGGTTCCGGGGATCACGCTGCCTTTGTCCGTCTTGCTGTGACAATCCACGCAGCCTGTCGCGGTGATGAGATATTTACCATAAGCAACCTGATCCGTCTCCGAAGGCCGGGTGGTAAAAGTTGCTTTTTGCGGCATTGTGTTAATGATAAAATTAACAGGAAAATCGGGTTCTGCTTCCGGAATGTCCTTTTTCACGGGTTTCAACTCACGAATGTAAGCGATGATAGAATAGACATCTTCCTGATCAAGCTGGCCAAAACGGTGATAGGCCATAACCGGAAACAACGCTTTTCCATCCTTGCTGACACCGGTTGTGACGGCACGGAAAATTTCTCCGTCCGTCCAACTGGCTAGTGCATAGGGTGTGATGTTTCGTGCATAAAACTTGCCCGGAAAGCCCATATCCTGCGTAAACGCCTCGCCGCCAGCTCCAAAGTCACCCGAAAGCGGGCCTGCATAGCGCGACCAGTCGCGCGTGCTGTGGCAGTCCATACACACAGAGACGTGGTTGGCCAGATATTTTCCGCGTTCAAGTCGGGCGGCTGTTCTTTCGATTTTAATATCCGGAGCAGCGCCTGTATTCGGCAGGGCCGCCTTTACGTAAATCATCGCTGCGGCAATCAGAACGAGGAGGCCGGCAAAAACTTTACCGAGACTTTTCAATGCTTTCATCGCAATGTTTCTTGTTATTTTTTAGTAGGAGAGCTTGCTGATGGTGCCGTCCTGATAGCTCAGCAACAAGTAGGTGGTGTCACCTGCACGAATGATGTCGGTTGGTCTTGAAATATCGCCAAGAAGCGTTTTGCCATTTTCGTCGAGCACCCTGCCGGTTTTTGCTCCAAAGCCCATTTGTCCGAACACGCCGTGTTGAATAACGATCGGTTTGTTGTTTACCGAAAGTGTAATGCCTGTCAATGTGGTGAATTTGGACTGATAAGTGCTAACATTACCCAGGTTATCCACCTGGAAAATCTTTGCAGCATCTGGTGCGAAAGGAAATCCGGTTAATGAGCTTAAAAGGAATTTGCTGCCATCGTAAACAATGCCGGTTGGCACAGTCTCCACCCCCGCTGCAACGTCCGGAAAGTGCGCAAACAAGCTTAATGTGCCGTTTGATTTGTCTCTCTTAATAATTGCGTTACTTCCCGAATCTACAATGTATAAATGATCATCCGGTCCAAAAGTAAGATCGAAAGTGTTCGCATTGAGCGGGTTGGTCAGGGCCAGACTTCTGGCAAATGTTCCGATATCCTGCGAGGGAATGTCGGTCAGCTTGATGGGAGCATCCCCGGCTTTGAATGAAGCAATGTCGGCCGTGTAAAGTATGCCGTTAGCCCCATGCAGGAAGTACAATTTGCCTTTGTGAAAAAGAATGTGCCCGATTCCCTCGGTCGATCCTTCCTTGGTAATCGAAGCCAATCCGGTTACAAATGTTGTTTTAGAACCGGATGGTGTAATCATGGACACGCTGCCATCATTGTTATTATTGCCAGTCCCGGCCTCGGTCACCCAAATGTTATTATGGTCGTCCAGCGTCAGCCCGACCGGTGATTTCAACCCACGTACAATTGTTTCAGTGGAAAAAGATTGCGGTTCCGGAAACGGTTGCAGGTGATCGGTGCAGGAAAGGACGTAAAGAAAGATCAATAATGTTGAAAGTGAGAAAATCGACTTTTTCATTTTTTTGGTTGAATAGAGTTTATTAATAATTACAAAAACCTCGGAGAACCGGGGTTGAAGGGCGAAAAGAATGCAGCGTGGCAATGAAAACAAGTAAGGCAGGAAATGTAGCGTTTCTTCATGCACCGTAGGATTTAGGAATGCTGAGCAACTGGAAAGCCATTAAGAAAAGAAATAAACGTTGAGTAAATACAGCACAAAAGAAGGCAACTAGCGGTCACAGCGCAATAGCAAATTCTTGCTATATCGTTGATTTTGATTTACCTTATCCCCCTTATTTAAATATCTGATCTTAAAAAAATGACACTTTGGTTTGATCCAAAAATCAGATTTTAGAGTATTTTGATTAACTCTTCCTACAAATTCGGTCTGTCTCTGCATGCAGCGCAAAACTTTAAAGCTCAACGTCCTTCGTTTACCTGGAAAAATTCACTGTTTTGGATTCCTTTTCTTACTGTTCCAATGTTGTATTTACACCTGCTTTGCCCAGGCGCCGCAAACGCGGGTGAACATTCAGCTGCTGGGACCGGAGCAGGGTTTGCCCAGCCGAAACACGCGTTCCCTTGCCCAGGATGGGCGCGGTTTTATGTGGATGGGAACCGGTCAGGACCTTTGGCGATATGACGGTTATACATTTCAAAACTTCACAGACATACTGACCCGCTCCATTGGCGGCCGCACATTGATTAACCAGATCAGAACGGGTCCGAAAGGAAATATCTGGGTGACGCACAACAGCGGCATCAGTATCATAGACCCGGTAAGTCTGAAATGCACCACGATAGACCCTGCACGCAACTGGAAAGGGATCGATTCGAAACAAAATCTGGATATTTTTTTTGACAAAGAGCAAAACGGCTGGGTGGCGATTCCACGTGGGAAGCTGATTAAACTCGGGAAAGATAATCTACCGGTAAGTCTATATACGCCGCCCGCTGATTCTGCGCAGGGACCCGCCATTGGCAGTCAGGTCACACAATTTTTTGTTGATGGTCAAAACAACAGATATGCGCTCAATGACAGTAGTTTTTTGGATAAAATCAGCGAGGAAGCGAAGCTTATCCATCGTGTCAATTTGTTGAATAAAGATCTCATAACGAAGAACTTTCGGGTCTTCAGCGTAGTGCAGTTCAGCATGGACACATTGACTATTTACTACGAGCACAGAAGCAGCAGAAAAATCCGGACGCGCAAATATTCCTTTAACAATCAAGAGTTTGGCTCGTTGAGAGACGCTGACACTCCGCTTGCCCCGTATTCCATTTATCCAGATAAAAAAGGACATACATGGTACAAATCATCCGAGAAAATTGGCCTGTTAAACAACAAAACGGGCGTCTTCACGGACCTGACAGCACGGCTGCAACAGAAATCGGGTGCGAGCATTTACTTTTTCGCCGCAATGCTGAGCGCCGATGATAGCTTTTGGATTTCGTGCATGGACGGGCTTTTCAAGATCACATTGACGGAAGAGGTTTTTAAAAAGTATTTGAGCATAACACAGGAAAAACCCGGAGACATCGGCAGCAGCATTCGGGGCATTACAGAAGACAGTTCGGGAATGATCTGGGTTTGTTCTTATGGTTTTTATCGCGATGGAATTCCTTATTTACTGCACCAGATCAACCCGAAAACAGGGCTGAGCCGGCATATGGTGTTGCATCGCCCCAAGAACATTCCGGGCGACAATGTCATTCCTTATAAAGTGCTGTTTACCAAAAATGAGGTTTATGCCGTCACAGATGGCACGCAGTTCATTAAAATCGATCCCGAGACCGAGCTTTATTATCCGGTCGAATTTCCATTTGTCAGCGGCCGTGGGTTTACTTCTTTTTACAAACTGAATGACCGGAAATTCTGGCTAGGAACGTGGGGCGGCATGGCGACAATCGATACGCGGGACATGAAACCCGTGCTGCTTAACGACCGGGTGGGTCCATACGTTAAAAATGTGCGCGTAAACAATTTCATGACGTGGGCGCATAACTGCGTTCTGGTGAGCACGACGAATGGATTGTATGTTTTAAATCAGGACGCAACCATTCACGAACATTACGGACAGGATGCAAAAGACAAGATCCGGCTCCCTGCATCCGAAATATTTCACACGGTTTGGCATGAAAACGCATTGTGGGCGGGATCAGCAAAGGGGCTTATCCGCATTGATACGATTCGGAAAAAGGCCCAGCTCTTCACAACGCAGGATGGGCTGCCGGATAATAACATTTATGCAGCATTGCCCGATGCGCGCGGAAATCTGTGGCTAAGCACCAACAAAGGCTTGTCGCGGTTCAACACCCGGACGCAAAAATTCCATAATTACGGCATTGCCGATGGACTTCCGCACATGGAATTCAATCATGGATCTTATTTGAAAACAAAAGATGGAACGCTCTATTTCGGCGGGTTAAACGGCATCGTCGCGTTTAATCCGAACGAGCTCGATTTGAGTGAAAAAAAGGAAAGCGTTTTGCGGCTGATCTCGTTTTCTAAATATGCCGCGGACCGAA
Organism: Dyadobacter sp. CY326; assembly: GCF_021390515.1. GTDB lineage: Bacteria > Bacteroidota > Bacteroidia > Cytophagales > Spirosomataceae > Dyadobacter. Next base: position 646,723 of record NZ_JAJUXI010000003.1, on the reverse strand, counting down.
ACCAGACCGACACGGTAACAACACACCAGCCAGGCCAAAAGATCGTTTTCAACCCCAGCGACCGCCTTTTTGCATTTGCATTCATGAGCCCGGATTATGAAAATACAGCATTGAACCGGTTCCGCTATAAACTGGAAGGCTGGGACGATGATCGGTGGCATATGTTCGAAAATGGAAATAAACTGCTTTTCAACAGTCTGCCTGCTGGAACCTACAACCTCAAAGTGCAAGTCTCCGTGGCGGGCGCCGATTGGAGTAACAATGAGTGGCAGGCGCCGATCCGGGTCATGGCGCCCTGGTATAAATCGCCATGGTTCTTCGTGCTCAGCATTGCATTTGTGGTCATTGTGCTTTATCTTTTTTATCAATATCAGCTCCGGCAGGTCTTGCACATTCAGCAAATCCGCAACGGCATCAGCGCCGACATGCATGATGAAATTGGAAGCACGTTAAGCAGCATTACATTTTACAGCCAGGCACTTTTAATGCAGATCGAAAAAGCAGAGCATCAGCAAGTTGTGCAAAAGATAAAGGAGAATGCGCAGCAGGTTCAGGAAGGATTGAGCGACATTGTTTGGAGCGTAAAAGCAGGCAGCGATGAAATTGAAGATGTGTTTGCGCGCATGTTCCATTTTGGGAGCGCCTTAGCAGAATCGAAGGGTTTTGCCTTTCAATTTGATACGGATGCGCAGCTAGCCAATGTGAAGTTGGACATGCAAACACGCAAAAATCTTTACCTGATATTCAAAGAAGCCGTAAATAATGCCGCCAAATACGCACAGTGCACGACGGTTGAAGTGCAGACAAAATTTGAAATGGGCAAGACCAAAATGGTTATCAAAGACGACGGAAAGGGATTTGATCGTGCAACCGCAAAAAAAGGAAATGGCCTGACCAACATGCAGCAGCGTGCAGCCCAGATGAAAGGTCAGCTCCTGATCCAGTCCGCAAAAGACGTCGGGACGATTGTCACATTGACATTCTGAGCCTGATTAGCATGACAAATATTTGCTATATTATGCGAGCTTGTGAGTCGCTAATTTTAACCCATGGCATCAAGAATCATTATTTTCGACGATAATCAGGAAAGATTAAGCAGCGTGGCCATGCTGCTCAACCTTTCCGCAGACTTCACGTGCACCGGCACATTCCACAATGCAAGCAACCTCATAGCTGATATAACAAGTTCAAAACCAGAGCTTGTGCTCATGGATATTGACATGCCCGGCATCAACGGCATTGACGCAACCCGGCTCATCCGAAAGCATTTCGGCGCATTGCCCGTGCTCATTCAGACCAACTTTGAAGAAGATGAGCGCATCTTTGACAGTCTCCGGGCAGGCGCCAACGGATATCTTCTCAAAAAAACAAGCCCCGAACGATTCCTGGAAAGTTTGAGCGAAGCCCTCGAAGGAGGCGCGCCCATGACCGGCAGCATTGCCTCCAAAGTGTTACGCTATTTTTCCGCCGAAACGCAGGCCAAAAAAGATTACCATTTAACCGAGCGCGAAAAGCACATTCTGGGTTTTTTGGTGAAAGGTTACAGTTACAAAATCATCGCATCGGAATGTGGGATCACTTACAACACCGTAAACAATCACATTCGCAACATCTACGACAAGCTTTATGTCAACAGCGCAACCGAAGCCGTAAGTCTGGCGATTAAGGAAAGGTTGGTGTAAACATGGCATGAAATTTATATAGCGGGGGGATCTTGACTAAAACTGGTTTTGATCTTGGCATTGACGCGCCTGCTTTCATAAAACCTTCATGAACACTAACCACGATCCGCATACAAGTTCACCCGGTCCCGTTGAATTCGCAGCTGCCCAGGCGAAGTTTCAATTGCTTACCATGCTCACCAAAGATACATTTTACAAGATGAGCGTGGACTGGGGCATCATGTATAACCTCAACAGTTTTGAGTTTTTAGAAGAGACATTGGCGTCAAATAAGGATTGGTTTAAACAATACATTCCGCCTTTTGAGCAAGCAAAAGTGACCGCTGCCATCAACGAGGCCATTCATAAAAAAAGCATTTTCGAGCTCGAACACCAGGTTTATCAGGCCGATGGCGGCGTTGGCTGGGTGATTTCCCGGGCTATTCCGCTCATTGATGAGGACGGACAAATCGAATCATGGATCGGCATTGCACGCGATATAACGAAGCATAAGCATACAGAAGAAACGCAGGCGCGGCTCCGGGATGTTGTGGAGGCAACGAAACAGGCAGAGCGCGCATTACGCCAAATTCAATTCCGTCAGCGGGCTATTTTAGAGAGCGCAAAAGACTACGCGATCTTAACGCTGGATATCGAACGTCGGGTCACCAGCTGGAATGCCGGGGCCGAAAGCATGATCGGTTACTCGGAAGACGAAATCATGGGACAGCTGGGTGACGTCTTTTTTGTGCCGGAAGATAGGGCAGAAGGAGCGCCCGAGGCGGAAGCGGAAAGAGCGCTTCGGCTTGGCCGGGCCGAGAACGAACGCTGGCATATGCGGAAAGACGGTTTGCGTTTTTATGGTTCCGGAGTTTCAACTGCATTGCTCGATGAAGCCGGCAATGTCATGGGAATCTTGAAAGTAATGCGAAACCTCACAGCCCAAAAGCAGGCCGAGGAGGCACTTTTGGAAGCCGACCGGCGTAAAGACGAATTTTTGGCATTATTAGCCCACGAGCTGCGCAATCCAATGGCGACCTTGTCTAACACGTTGATGTTATTGGAATTATCCGATGGGAAGGAAGAGATCCTGCCACTTGAAACGGCGCTTCCAATGATGCGGCGGGAGATGGGGCAGCTTGTGCGGCTGGTTGATGACCTGCTGGATGTAAGCCGCATTAATCAGGGTAAAATATTGTTGAAACTCGAACGCCTTGATCTGACGAAGCTCGTTGAAGAAGCCCTTGAAGCCATTCGTCCGCTGATCGATCATGCACAACGCGAACTTGTTGCAACATTGCCCGACGACCCCATTTTCCTGGAAGGCGACGCGACGCGGCTTACCCAGGTCATCCGAAACCTGTTGACCAACGCCAGCAAATTCTCCCATGAAGGCGGACACATTTGGCTTACATTGGCGCGAGAGGATGATGGTGCGGTGCTGCGCGTCAAAGATGACGGAATTGGCATCCCGCCTGATCAATTGGAGCGTATTTTCGGACTTTTTACCCAAGTGGATGCGTCCCGTACGCGCTCGCAGGGAGGGTTGGGATTGGGTCTGACGCTTGTCAAAGAATTTATTGGAAAGCATAACGGGGAAATAGAAGCGAGCAGTGCGGGCCTCGGAAAGGGCAGTGAGTTTATTATTCGTTTACCACTTCAAATCAACAGTTAATGAGCCAGAACATAGATAAACCGGATAGCAAAGTGATTTTGGTTGTAGACGACAATAGGGATGCAGCGACGACACTCGGCATGTTTTTAAAGGTGAAGGGCTATCAAACTCACACGCGTTTTAGCGGACAAGATGCGCTGGATGCTGTGGAAGCGCATAAGCCAGACCTGGTGATACTTGATTTGGCAATGCCGGATATGGATGGTTATGAAACCGCCACGCTCATTCGCGAAAAGCACGGGCAGTCGCTGTCCATGATCGCTTTATCGGGTTACGGGCAGGAGGAAGACAAGCGGCGGACCGCGGAAGTAGGATTCGACGCACATTTGGTCAAACCCGTTGATTTTAAGTCCTTGATGGATATGCTTGACAATGTGCTGAAATAAGCAATGCACCCGACATTCAAAATGAAACTGGCGCATTATGATTATCAAATGCGCCAGTCGGGAAAAAGTCAGAATTATGCCAGCTGAAATTATTTCGCAGCTTGTTTTTCAGGCTCGCTCAGATCAAGCCGATAAATTTCCATGATGTTTTCAAGCAACTTTTTGAAGTCAATCTTTAAATCGATCAATTGACCGGAATGTACATCAAACACCCAGCCGTGCACGGTAAGCCCGCGGTCGCGCTGCGCTTTTTGCACTTCTGCTGTTTTGATAACATTAATACATTGTTCTTCAACGTTCAATTCAACCAATCTTTTATAACGCGCTTCCTCGTTTTCAATGGCCGACAATTCTTCTTTGTGCGTTCTGTAAACGTCACGAATATTCCTCAGCCAAGGATTCAAAATCCCCAAGTCGCCCGATTTCATGGCCGCCTGCACGCCACCACAATAGTAATGTCCGCAAACCACAATGTGTTTCACTTTCAGGTGCACCACAGCATAATTGATCACCGACATGACGCTCAGGTCCGTGTTGGGAACCATATTGGCAATATTTCTTAATATAAATGCTTCACCGGGCGCCACGCCCATTAATTCCTCAGCTGAAACGCGGCTGTCTGAGCAGCCAATGTAAAGGATATCAGGGGTTTGTCCTTTTGCCAGATTGCTGAAATATTCTGGTTCTAAATCTAGCTTTCTGTGGACCCAGTCTTGATTGTTTTGAAAAATTTTTGCGATATCCATTGTTTAAGGTTTGGTTAAGAAAATTGCGTTAAGTGAACTGATAGCATCGCAAATTAGTAAAATCTTCACGAGTTGAATAAAAATCAGCACATTCGAAGCGAGATTTGGGTGAAACGACTGGACGTTTGAAATGATAATTTTTTTCCTAAATTTCCAGAAACCTATTGACACGTAACGTGTCAGTTTGTATTTTCCACAAAAATTCACACTATAACAATGAATAAAAGTCAGTTAATTTTCAACATTCGTATGGAAATAGCAGCAGTAAGACAGGCACTTAGGGATTCGGATGAAGCAGCATTGACAGCAAGCCAGGTGGATGCACTTTTGGATAGATTGAGTTACCTGCTGGGAATTCTCAGCGCATTGGAAGATTGATGAAGTGGGAATGGATGATAACCTTATCAAATATGAAGACAATAGAAAAAACGAATGTTGATGATATTTTGCAAAGAGCAGATGCACTCATCAAAGAAGGGAAGGACTTTTTGCTGAGTGAGGGAAAGGTCTTGGAACTGGCCGATTGGCTTACTATCGCCGAATATGCACAGAAATATAATGTTACAACGCAGCTGATTTCTAAGTGGATAGAGCGGGGCGTGATTACAGAAAACGATTACGTTGAAGTCGGCAAATTTGGGAAGAAGCTGGTGCGTGATGTTGCCTATAAGGCATGAGACAACGACGTTTTGAGCACTTAGGGATTAAGAAAGTGCAAGAAATATCCCAATTCTGAGTCAAATCACCCTTGGCACGATATTCTTATTGTCTGGAATCTCAACAAAACAAAAAACACGTTATGGCAACATTAGGTGATGCAACCGGAGTTCTTAATGATCTTATTGAAATTAATAACGACCGTGTAGCAGGATTTGAAAAAGCAATCGCAGACATCCAGGACGAAAATATTGACTTGAAGCAATTGTTCCAGGGCTATGCTGAACAAAGCCGCAAAAACGGTCTGGAATTAGCTGCAATAGTTGGCTCAGCCGACGATATTGAAACAGGCAACAGCGTAAGCGGAACTTTGCACCGCGCTTGGATCGACATTAAATCTTTATTCGGCGGCAGCGACCGCGCAAGCATTTTGTCGGAAGCCGAACGCGGTGAAGACGCAATCAAAGAAGCTTACGAAGATGCATTGGCAAGCAATGACCTTCCAGCATCTGCAATTGAAGTGGTGAGAAGTCAGGCGCAAGGAATTTTTGCTGCACATGACGAAATCAAAGCTTTGAGAGATATCGCAAAAGCTTAATTCAAGCAAAACATAAGTAAGAGCCGCCTCGAAAGGGGCGGCTTTTTTGCGTTATCAACCTTATGACTTTGTAAAGTTACAATTTTGCAAAATGAGGATAGGGAACGCAGTTAGCCTTCCGAAATGTACCCTACGAGCGTTAGGTTAGGATGCTCCCTAATAATCTCAATGATTGTGTCAAAATAAGTTTCTCCGGTGCCATTTTCGAGCCTCACAAGCTCTTCCTCAAAATGCTTTTTGTTAAAAGGTGAATCCGGTTTGAGCTTATCCATATAATAGTTTCTTGTCGTCGCAATGCCCAGCGCTTCGCTGCTTTTATCAATGCTGAGCCATACAATCTCTGCGCTGTCAACATTGCGTAGCGCACCAAATCCTCCATAAAGCAGATCATTGAAAGCATCGAGACTATTGCCGATCTTCCAATCTTCATCAGCCATGAAAAGCCTGTTGATCTCTTCGTAAAACGACGCAATGTCTTGAATGGAGTTGCCGTTGATGATGAATTGCTTGCTCATGATTCGCGCCCATTGAACCGTGGATAACAAAAGAAACATTGCAATAACCGGCTGTTGAGGCAGTGGCGCGCGTCAGGATTTAGCAAGCGAAAGCAACTTTTTTCCACCAGTAACGATCAGGAAAACGATTAGTCCCGCAACCAGCCCAAGTCCTAATTCCTTGATGATGGACGGCAGATTCGGAAAAATGTGGTGAATGTATTCAATGTTGTGAATGAAAATTCCACCCGAAACAAGCAGCAATGCAACCGTTCCGACAGCCCCTAAAATTTTGATTAAAACAGGAAGCGCCTTGACCAGCAAGTGGCCAAGTTTCGAGAAAATCCCTTTGTCGTTCGATTTTTGAATGAGCTTGCGACCAGCATCGTCCATCCGGACAATGAGCGCCACAATGCCGTAAACGCCAACAGTTGCGAGCAAAGCAACAGTGGAAACTGTCAATATTTGTGTCGTTAAATTTTCGTCAACCACACTTCCCAAGGCGATGATTACGATTTCGATGGACAAAATAAAGTCTGTTGTGATAGCAGATTTAACCTTTATTTTCTCGTTGTCCTCATTCAACTCACCATTTTCCTGAATGACCGAATGTTCTTCTTTGGGATGATGGAAAAAATATTCAATGATCTTCTCGACACCTTCATATGCGAGGTAAAGGCCTCCCATAATCAGCACGTAATTAATGGCTGCGGGTAAAAAGGCATTGAGCACCAATGCGATCGGGACGATAATGAGCTTGTTGACGAGCGAACCTTTTGTAATGGCCCACAAGACGGGGAGTTCGCGTTCGGATAAAAATCCAGTTGCTTTCTCTGCATTCACTGCGAGGTCATCACCCAGGATGCCCGCCGTTTTTTGCGTCGCCACCTTTGTCGCAAGCGCGACATCATCCATCAGAAACGCTATATCATCTAAAATTGCAAAGAAACCCGACGCCATATTTTTGTTTTACCTGTAAATTTCACTCAAAAAAACCAATCCGTTGCCTTTAAAACAACTATTCAGGCGCTTTTTGTCGCTTTGGTCCGCTATTCGGCCGGTGCGGACATTGCTATCAAAACAGCACCGCCGATAATCAGCACGGCACCTGCAACCAATTGCCAGGTGATTTTTTCCTTTAAAAATATGATTGAAAGAATGACCGCAATCACCAATGATGAACGCTCCACGGTTGTCACGTAAGATGCTTTTCCCAGCGATAACGCCTTGAAAGAGAACAGGGTAGAGAGGGAAGTAGCAACCCCCGCAAGCGACAGCAGTATCCAGGTTCTGGTCTCGATCTGATTTATTTGTGAAGATGTTCCTTGCCATGCGACCACGATCCAGGTGATCGTAACGATGAAGAGGGATTGAAGGGCAAAAGCCAGACTGGAGTCAACATTTTTTAAACCTGCCTTTGTAAGAACTGTAACCAATGCCGCCGAAATAGCAGCCAAAATTGCCCAAACCAACCACATATTTGCTTCCCGAATTTTAATTTATCTTGTTCAATATCAATACAAAAGCAGCGTCCGACCTGCATTTGATGTCTCAGTAGAGCCAGTTCCCTATTTTTGGATGGGAGCTGCTTCCGATCGATGACTCCAAGTAAAATATTATACCATGGGCTTAACGCCTTCCTCAATCCAACTTTCGCCGGACTTCGCTGATTAATCTTGAAAATTCTGATTTGCAGAATTCTTTGTCCACTTCTCAGTGCGTATGTGCGCAAATGTGGAAAAAACTACACGACGCCCTGAGCTGCTGATGGCCTCTGCTGGTTGCAAAGCGGGTTTTAATATTGGAATAGACTTTTAGTCAAAAAGCCCCCTCATTCGAAAATAGCGCATTCCTTTTTGCTTTGAATATCATGCACACCAAAGTAACTATGATGAGACGTTTGTTTTGAAAATACGCTTCGATGTTGCGACAATCCACTGTCACCGAAAGGAACATTCCGGACACTGTTGATGAATTCAATTGTCGGTGCGTATGGTAAAAGCGGTTTAACTGTTTCGCAAAGCGACCTGTTTGGTTGCAAATTGGCTATACGAAAAAACGTTTTATGGTCACATTAAAAAGTAATTAAAAGTTGTTTGAGCAACTAAGGCGTGATTTTTTGATATTTGTATGGTTATACGCAATACAGATCACGCATATATGCGGAGTTCGTGTGCGAAAACCCTTTTCAATACGCTTTATAGTATGCTTAAAATCCATCAAAACCAGAAAAGTGTGGGACTTGCAGCGTCCCTGCTCAGCCTCGTCCTGATCATTGCCTTGCTCTACACCTTGCAAAGTGTTCTTGTTCCGTTAATGTTCTCCATTCTGCTGGCTATTTCGCTATTTCCGATTGCGAGGTTTATTGAGAAATACAAGTTCAACAGGGTCACCGCATCGTTATTGGCTGTGCTCATTGCCATCATTCTCATCGGCGGCCTGGTCTGGTTTATCGTCCACCAGGTTTTGATTATCGGTGCAAATGGAGATGACATGCAAGTTCGCTTTGTGCACATTCTGGATACGATTCGCCATTGGATCACCATTCGTTTTGGCGTAGAGGAAGGACAAATCACAAAACAAATCACCACATTCACCAACAGAGTCGTTTCCAATGCGGGCGCTATCGTTGGTGCAGCATTTGGTTCGGTAGGGAGCATTCTGGCAGGAGTGGTTATTGTCCCGCTTTTCACGTTCTTCCTTTTATATTATCGCGATTTTTTCCGTGAATTCTTTTTTCACGCATTTATCTCCACACCCAAGGAACTGGTTAGTCAGGTTTTGGACAAAATTTACTATGTCGTTCAAAGTTACCTGGTCGGCCTTGTCACCGTGATGGGCATTGTCGCCATTCTGAACACGGTCGGTCTGCTTGTGCTTGGCATTCCCTATGCGTGGTTTTTCGGCATTCTGGCTTCCTTGCTGATGCTGTTGCCTTACATTGGGATAGCAATCGGGTCGGTGCTTCCTGCATTATTTGCATTGGCGACCAAAGATAGCGCCTGGTATGCAGTCGGCGTTATTGCCTGGTTTCAGGTTGTGCAGTTCCTTGAAGGGAATTTCCTGACCCCGAATATTGTGGGCGGAAAAGTGAGTATTAATCCGTTAATGGCGCTGGTGGGACTGCTTTTGGGCGGAATGCTTTTCGGACTGGCCGGTTTAATATTGGCAATTCCAATGACGGCCGTTTTAAAAGTGGTGTTCGATGCTATTCCGTCAATGACGGCATTCGGGTTTCTGATCGGAGAGCCGGAGCAATATCATTTAAAGAAATTTTCAGGGAAAATTCTCATGAAACGCTGGAAGATAAATAATGTTCCGGCGTCCAATGATGCGTAAGAGTTCGCTGCAAAAGCGGCTCTTTCAAATTAGTGCGCGTGTCTATGTTTAACAATTTATAATAGAATGAAGAAGGGACATCATGTCGAAGCTCCCACCCCCTGGGAGAGGTTAATGGGGATGCTTTACGTAGAAAGAACCACAATCAACTATATTTTCATTTACGCCATGCTCATCGGCCTCATCGGGTTGACGCTTCCACTGGGCACAACGGCGGTTTTCAATTTCTTGTCAAACGGTGCATTGTACAGTTCCACGTATATCCTTATCGGTGTCGTGCTGATGGGTGTTGTCGTCGGCGGGCTTTTGTTGATTGGTCAATTGACACTGGTGGAAGTGATTGAGCAGAAGATCTTTGCGAAAGCGACATTGGAATTTGCCTATCGTTTCCCAAGAATTAAAAGGGAAGAGTTGACCGGTGAAAATCCCCCGGAGTTGGTAAACCGCTTTTTTGATGTGATCACCATTCAAAAAGGGCTTACAAAATTGCTGGTCGATGTTGTCGCTTCCACAGTTCAAATCTTTTTCGCGGCCATTCTGCTTTCGTTTTACCACCCGGTTTTCATCGTGTTTGGCGTCTTTACGGTGCTTGTGATCCTTTTAATGCTTGCCCTTTTTTACAAAAGAGGTGTCGCTACGAGCATTGACGAATCAGAATACAAATATGAAGTGGTGGCTTATTTGGAAAAAGTCGCGGCCAATCTGGACGATTATCGCTATCAGCCTGATCAACTCAGGAAGGTGATTACAGAAACCGACAGGATTACGTCAAAATATCTGAAAGCAAGAAACGCACATTTCAGAATCCTTCGAAAATTCTTTGCCAGCTCCGTTGTTTTGCGGACATTTCTCATGGGTGGCCTTTTGTTAATGGGTTCCTATTATGTAATTGAGCGCCAAATGACACTCGGACAATTTGTGGCGGCAGAGGTTATTATTGTTCAAATCAGTTACGCTGTTGAAAAATTTATGACAAGCTTGAATACAATTTTTGATATGGTCACCGGCAGTGAAAAACTGGCCGTCGTTACAGACCTGGAACTGGAAGAAAGTGAGGTGGCAAATGGCTATTAATGCAGCTGAAAAAGGGAAATGGGAGGCAATGGGAGTCCTTTCCCAACATGAAATTCTGAAAACGCGAGGGCCTAAAATGCTGGGCAGAGTGATGCTCGCACTGCTTTTCGTCTTTGTTATTATTTTATTCATGCCCTGGCGGCAGACCATTCCAGGGCGCGGCAATGTTACTGCATTGCGGCCGGAAGACAGGCCGCAAACGGTTCAGAATCAAATAGGAGGGCGCATTGAACATTGGGCAGTCCGTGAAGGACAGCACGTAAATGAAGGCGACACCATTCTGATTATCTCAGAAACCAGCCAGTCATATTTTGACCCGCAACTGCCTAAGCGCCTTGAAGAACAGCTTGCCGCCAAAGCCGGGAACGAAGCCGCAGCCACGCAGAAGATGGAAGCAACTTCTGCGCAAATGCGTGCATTGACCAGAGGACTTGCCATAAAATTGAACTCGGCTGAAAACAAAGTGCATCAGGCGGAAAACTATGTCAAGATTGATAGCGCTGATCTCGTGGCGGTGCAGAGGTTTTACGAAATCAGCAAGTCGCGGCTGGCGCGTTACGAAGCCGGTTATACAAATGGGTTATTCTCTCTTACCGACATTGAATCGCGCAGGTTGAAGTTGCAGGAGGACAATGCAAAGGTTATCAGCCAGCAAAACAAGCTCAACAACTCCATCCAGTCACTGCTTAATGCGCGCATTGAACTGGATAATATCAGAGCCGAATATGAGCAGTCGCTGGCAAAAGCGCAGTCCGAAATGAGCTCCGCACTTTCCAGCAAGGTCAGCGCGCAGGGTGAGATTGCCAAGTTGCGCAATGAGATTTCCAACACGACCATTCGTCGCGGATTGTATGTGGTGCGTGCGCCGCAAAAAGGATTTGTGGTAAAAACGCTGAAAGCGGGCATCGGGGAGAACATTAAAGAGGGCGAATCCATAGCAACATTGCAACCCGAGGCGCCGCTTGTTGCCGCCGAGATCTATGTCGATGCAATGGATGTTCCGCTGATTTTGAACAATAGTGATGTGCGTCTGCAATTTGAGGGTTGGCCTTCGGTTCAATTTTCGGGATGGCCTTCGGTTGCAGTCGGGACTTTTGCGGGCCGCGTTTCTGTGATCGATTTGGTAAGCAGCGAGAGCGGGAAATATCGTCTGCTCGTGAGGCCTACCCTGCCTGTCCCCGATAAAGATCAGCCCTGGCCGAAACAGTTGCGCCAGGGATCGGGCGTGTATGGTCGGGTTATCCTCAGGTCAGTGCCGGTTTGGTATGAAATATGGCGGCAGCTTAATGGATTTCCACCAAGTCTGGAAGCTGAGCCAGCAGTGCAGGTTGGGGCGAAATAAATGATAAAAGTGATGATATAATACTAATAATGAAGCTTTTAAGGAAAATTAGACAAATGCTCGCTTTGCTGTTTCTAATCGTTGTCGGCCTCTCAACCGGCCATGCGCAAAGCGACACAATTAACACCAATGCCCGCATTTTTGCCCTGAAAGATTTGGAGGAAATTGTGCTCATGCATCATCCCATTGTCAAACAGGCGGGACTTTTGAGCGAAGAGGCGAGGGCGAAGGTCCAGCAGGCTTGGGGTGATTTTGATCCAGCATTGAAAAGTCAGTTTGCCAGAAAAACATTTGGCAACACGGAATATTATAACAATTGGTCTAATGAATTAAAAGTGCCATTGTGGCTTGCAGGAGCGGATTTGAAGATCGGTTATGATCGCTTCGTCGGGACTTACACGAATCCTGAAACGCGGACCAGCACGCCCGGACTGGCAGGACTTGGTCTGAATATTCCCATCGGACAAGGCTTGTTGATCGATGCGAGGAGAAATACATTGAGACAAGCCAGAGTGATGGTCGACTACGCAGAGGCTGAGAAGATTAAGCAGATTAACAAGGTTTGGTTTGATGCTGTCAAGGATTACTGGAACTGGTTTTATGCTCACCGGCAATATGCATTGATCCGTGATGGCGCGGATCTGGCATATACAAGATTTTTGGCAGTCAAAAATCAGGCTTTGCTCGGAGATAAGCCCGCAATAGATTCCGTAGAAGCAGCCATTACATTTCAGGAAAGGAGCTTGCAGCTTGCCAAGATCAAAGTGGAGCTGAACAATGCGCGCCTCGTTATGTCAAACCACCTTTGGAACCAACAGCAGGAACCGCTCGAACTGCCCGACAGCATTGTGCCGCAAACCACCGAGCCAGCTGTCACGGCCGTTTACCGGAATCAACTTGAAACATTGCTGGGCAATGCAGCCAGCACACACCCGGAGCTGATGGCCTTGAAAAACAAGGGTTTACAACTTCAACTGGAAAGAAATTACAGGCGGGAAATGTTGAAACCCAAGCTCAGTGTCAGCGCATCATTGATCACCAGCCGCACGGATTTCGGCTCCTACGTTCCGGAATATTACGACTTGCAATGGAACAATTACAAAATGGGCGTAGACTTTTCCTTTCCGCTGTTTCTCAGGGCGCAACGTGGAAAATTGCAGGAAATAAAAGTGAAGCAAATGTCATTAAAATACGATGTGCAGCAAACCGGCCGGGAGATCAATACAAAAATCCTGAGCGCATACAACACATTGCTCGCATATGAATCGCAGCTCGCCATTCAAACACAAAGCATTGAAAATCAGCAGATCCTGCTCAGTGGAGAGCTCGCCAAATTTGAACTCGGCGAAAGCACGCTGTTCCTGATCAATAGCCGCGAAAGCAAATTGATCGATATGAAGATTAAACAGGCGGAGCTTGTGGCCGGATATCAGAAAGCAGTTGCGGAACTTTACTATTCTGCCGGGGCAATTTCGCAAAGGTGACGTGACAAGGAATTGCAGCAAGCCTGTAAATTAATGATCCCGTAAAGATGAGGTAACATAGGCGCATTACCTTGGTAGGTTTTCCAAGTTTTCCGTGTCAATGAAGCCTAGTTTGTTGTTGCATGTTCCCAAAATTATCCGTTTGTCTCTCCGCTTGGTTTTGGCATTGCTGCTCATGCCCACATTGCACACACAAGCGGAATCGGCGAATAAAATAAGCCTTAGCAGCCCATCTGAGCCGGATTCTGTTTACAGAAAAATCAGGCGATCGCTTGACAATGCATTGAAGAAAAAGGATTTCGATAAGGCGGCCTTGTGTTACCAGCAGATTGGCGATATTTTGTTTGAAGAAGGCGCGCTTTCCCAGGCACTTTCCTATTATCATAAAGCTGATCCCTATTTTTCCAAAAATAAAAATCCCGTCGATCTTGGAAACAACCTGAACCGGATTGGCAGAATTTACTTCAAAAATAAGCGGAACGAAACGGCGCTCAGTAATTTCCGGGAGGCGCTGACCTTGTTTAAAACCAAGCGCTATCACAAGGGAATCGCGGAATCTTACGGTTACATTGGCCAGGTTTTTGAGCAAAAAGGCGCTTATGACAGCTCCTACATTTATCAGGAACTCGCATTGACGGAGTTCAAAAAGCTGAACGACAAAAGTCAGATCGCATACACTTACTCGAGCATCGGGAGCATTTATGAAGATCAGGGCAAATTCCAGATTGCGTTAAAATACTTTTTGCAAGCACAAAAAATCATCGGCGAGTTGTCGGCGAACATTGAACTGGCCGCAGTGCTCAACAACATTGGTGACACTTATCGCAAGATCGGCAATTATCAGCAAGCATTGATATACAGCAAAAAAGCCGAATTATTAGCCGCCCGACTGCACGATAACCGACAGCTTAGCAGCGCACACCGCGACCTGGCCAAAACTTTTGAGCAGCTGGGCCAATTTGACAGTGCGTATTTTTACAGCGAGAAATCACGAATTGCATATTCCAAAAGCTATAACACGGATAGTGAGCAGCGATTGAACCTGTTGCAGACTGTTTTCGACGTTCAGCGTAAAGACAATGAGATTCAGCAGCTTGAAGATAAAAATCGCATTAGCCAGATATTAACGATTTCAGTATTGATCATCAGTTTGTTGGCGACGTTTTTAGGAATCAGTTTGCTAAGCCGACAGCGTTTGAAAATCAAAAACAGCAAGGCTTTATATGAAACGCGCCAGCAGGCGATGGAGCTGGAATTGCATAACAAGCATTTGCATCAGGAAGGTTTGAAGGCAGAATTGGAACTGCGAAGCAAAGAACTGACCAGTTTGACATTGAACATGATCAAAAAGAATGAATTGCTCGATGAACTCAAAACCAAACTTGCAACCATTGTCAAAGACGACAAACGCGATCAGCGGCGGGAGCTGAAACAGCTCGTTGAGTTCATAGACGTTAACAGCAATCAGGACAAAAACTGGGAAGATTTCCGGATCGTTTTTGAGCATGTCCACAAAGATTTTTCAGAAAAAGTAATGAAATATTCTGCGGCGCTGACCGCAACGGACATTCGTTTTTTGTCCCTTTTAAAAATGAACCTCAATTCCGCAGACATCGCAACAATGCTTGCCGTTTCGCAAACCAGCTTGCGTACAACGCGTTATCGCTTGCGCAAAAAACTCCAATTACAGGAAGACGCCAGCCTGCAACAATTTGTGCATAACCTCTGAAATTCTCCTTTTTCGAGCCTAATGTTAACAGTTTACGCATCTGTTAACACAAAGATAATGGCAGCGAGTGAAGGGATCAACACATTGATTTTCAGTCTATTAATCTTTATTTTTTTACGATGTAGACGATCTGTTAACGCACATTGAACGCTTGTCGACGTTTTGCAACATCCGATCATTAGCTTCCTGATTTTTCATGGTGACCTTTATATGGCCAGGCAAAAACTGAGTCTCTCACCATCGAATTGATTTAAAAAAAATCGCATGAAAAAAATCTTACTACTGCTCCTATTATTTGCAATTCCGTCCGTAGGCTTCTCGCAAAGTCTGATAACCGGGCGCATCATCGACGACAATAACCTGAGCTTGCCGGGCGCAACTGTGAAAATTGAAGAGTTGTCCCGCGGAACCGTTTCCGATCAGAATGGAAATTACACGCTCATCGACGTGCCCAATGGCGCTTACAATTTGACGGTGACTTACATTGGCTACGAAATTTCGAAGCAAGCCGTAACCATTGCCGGACAAAACGTAAAAACGAACTTCAAGCTGAACCTTGCAGACAACAACCTGCAAGCTGTGGTCGTGACAGGAAACCGTAGCGCCACGCTGAAAGCATTGAACCAGCAAAAGAATTCGGACCGGATCGTGAATGTCATTTCCGCCGATCAGGTTGGGCGTTTTCCTGACCCTAACATTGGTGACGCACTGAAACGCGTGCCGGGAATTTACGTGCAGCTGGATCAGGGCGAGGCTTCGCTGGTGAGCATCAGGGGAACGGACCCATCTAAAAGTACGATCAACATTAACGGATCAAGCATTGCCGGAACGGGCGAAAATCGTGCGGTTGGGATCAGCGCAATTCCTGCGGATATGGTTCAGTCTGTTGAGGTTACCAAAGCGATCACGCCGGATATGGACGGCGATGCGATTGGTGGTGTAGTAAATCTGGTGACCAGAAAAGCGCCTTTTGCCAGGTTGCTTTCTGTCACTGCGGGAACGGGTTACAGCGACATTGTGCAAAAACCTGCTTACAATGCCAATGTGGTTTTTGGTGATCGCTTTTTGAAAGATAAAAAACTGGGTGTAATGGCCTCTGTTTCTTATTATCGGCAGTTTCTGGGCTCGGATGATCATCAGACAACCTGGGAAGATGTGAAATGGGTGGATCAGAAAACCTATTTTATGCCGCGCTTTCTGAACATGGTGCAAAACAATCTGGAACGGATCAGACAGAGTTACACGGTGGGCATTGATTACAAACTCAATGCAAAGAACACGCTAACTTTCACTGGGATTTACAACAAATACAACGACTGGCGCAAAATTTCAACCCTAAAAGTGGATGATATTGGTGCAGGTTACCCGAAAAACTGGCAGCGTGCTGCGGGCTGGGAGGGAAACCGGAAAATCACGGATGCGAACAATGATTACATTGATGACGTCGCCGGCGTTCCTTACCTCAATATGGAGAACGATCCGAAACATCCGGTTTACCAGCCAGAACTGGAACGCCACATTGAAGGCGGTTTAAATAACAGAAACGGAAGCCAGATTGTACAGAAAATCATCAATTTTGGATTGGAAGGCGAGCATATTTTGGGAAAAGTGAAGGTAAACTGGAAAGGCTCTTATCTGAAAAACGTTACCGACCGTCCCGATGTGATCGAGCTGGAACTTGAAAGTGAGAATGAGAAAAGCGTGCAAATGGATTATACCAATCCACGATTTATCAAAGCAAACAATGGATTTGAGATCGAAAACATTCTTGAAAACTTAAAGGATAAGCCTTCGTATCGTGCCGATTCGGCCGACACCTGGTATATGGACAACTTCACAGGCACCGACAGACGCGCCAGCACGAATCAATATCTGGCGCAGGTTGATATCTCTGTTCCGTTGGTGGAAGGGAAATTTAGTAACATCCTGAAATTTGGTGGGAAATACCGTGGGTTGACATTGACAAACGAAACGACCAGACGCGTTAGATGGACCCCGCAGATTGATCCTGCATTGCGCGCCAAATATGATGCTGAACTAGCCGCCGGCAAAAATCCAAAAGTTGCGGATTACGTGGGCTGGGCGCCATTCTGGTCTGGATTTGCGAACAATTCAACCAACATCAGCAAAACGCTCAACATTGAATCTGATTACAATGTCGGCAATGCAGGCTCATCTGAATGGGTTTCCAACCTCAACAAAAGTTATTACGGAGACACCGAAGACTTCATGCTGAACCGCGTTTATCAGGATGTTTTGGGAAATAATTACTATGGTGATGAGGCGATTTCGGCAGGTTATATCATGTCAACGCAAAACTTCGGAGACAAGCTTTCGCTTATCTTGGGCGGTAGGGTTGAGCATAGCTCGGTGAAATATGAAGGTTACAATTACAATGTTAGGGCGGATTTCATTCCTGCCAAACAATCTACGAAATCGGAATTCCTGAACTTCATGCCTGCATTCCTTGCCAGATATGCACCGACAAAAAACCAGGTTTACCGGTTCGCTTATACGAGCACCATTTCACGTCCCAATTACAAAGACATTTCGCCCTACGTCAGCGTGAACGTGCGCGACAAAGTGATCAGCCAGGGTAACCCGGACATTAAACCCACGCTTTCTAACAATTTCGATCTTTTGGGAGAGTTGTACACGGGCAATACGGGCCTTGTTTCAGCAGGTGTGTATTTCAAAAACATTACGAATTACAGGATTACGTCAAGAGATCTGGTGCCGTTCAGTGAGGTTATCAATGTTGCAGAATCGCCTGAATCCCTTCTGGAACAGGGCGCTAACCCTGCAACCGTTGCTTCTTACAAAACGGATTACGACAAGTTGAAGGCAAGCAATGGAAACCTGGAACGGACACGTCCGGGCAATGGCGGAACTGCCAACATTCTGGGCATGGAATTCTCTTTTCAACAAGGTTTGTCGTTCTTGCCAAGGCCACTTAACAACCTGACATTGTACTCAAATTATACGCACAATTTCATTTTTGTGAAAAAAGGCGAGCCGAAATTGCCAGGAACCGCGAAGGACATTTTGAACTTGTCACTCGCTTATGAAGTGAAAAAATTCAATGTGCGTTTGTCATATAACAACACTTCCGACTTTGTAACCATTCTGGGAACAGATGCCAAAGGAGATGTTTATTACGATAAGGCACATTACCTGGACGCAAGCGTGAACTACTTTATTACACCAAAATTGTCGCTTTACGTGACCGCAAACAACCTTTTGAACCAGGATCAGCGCCGTTACCAGTATAAACCGGAGTACACTTACTCTTCGCTTTACACAGGTGCAACGGCGACAGTTGGTTTGAAATATAATTTATATTGATTATCGAACAGGGTAATGTCGTCAAGGCATTACCCTGAGTTGACTTTAAGTTAAGCATGAAAAAAACTATCGCCGTAATCATCGCCGTTTTGGGCTTCGCATTCCTTTCGTTGAAGGTTAGCGGGCCGGGCGATTCATCTATCGGCGTTGATCATACATTGCGGAGTTTTAAGACTGGTGTAGATGATTTTATTAAAACAAATGAACAACTATATGTAGCGATTGATGGCATAAATGCAGATTCTGCGTCTGTGCTGACGGCCCGGAAAGCGTTGAAAGACTGCCGTCGGAGTTACAAGCGCATTGCGTTTTTTACTTCCTATTTTTTCCCAAGTGAGACGCGCTTTTACAATGGTGCGCCCAAGTTTGAAGTGGAAGAACCGACATTGGAATTGGTTGAGCCCATGGGTTTGCAGCAGATTGAAGCCCTGCTTTTTGAAGATGATGTGCTTGCAGGAAAAAGTGATTTGCTGGTGCAATCGGAGGCCATGTTAACTTCCGCAAAGGACATGCATGCATTGCTTTTTGGCATTAAAATAAACGATGCGCAGATACTGGAAAGTGTTCGCATTGAGCTGATCCGCATTACCACATTGTACATTTCAGGTTATGATGCGCCGATGCTGAAAAGTGGAATAACTGAAACTTTGGAAGCAACGAATGCCTTGCAGAATGTTTTGAAACCTTATTTCAATGCAAATCCAGAACTTGGCAAGCCGCTTGAAAAACTGCTTTCCGGTTCAGAGATCTACTTAAATGCTCATCAGGATTTTGATTCATTTGACAGAATGCAATTCCTGACCAGGTTTGCCTTGCCGATTCAAAAGGAATTTGGCGACTTCGTTTCCAAACTTGGATTGGTGATCAATACAACACCATATCTGAACTATGAAGCTCCTCACATTTACAGTAGAAATGCGCTGAAAAACTGGGATGATCACGGAACGGATTCAGTTCAGAAAAAAGCGTTGGTGGATCTGGGAAGAACATTGTTTTTCGACAAATCACTTTCCGGCAATGCTTCCACGAGCTGTGCAACTTGCCACCAACCCGGGAATTATTTTGCAGATCAGCTACAAAAAAGCCCGTCGCTGGTGCGCGATTCCGTGTTGAGGCGCAACACGCCGACGCTCATGTATGCAGTCTGGCAACATTCGCAATTCTGGGACGGACGTGTGGCAAACCTGCAAGATCAGATCCATAACGTATTTCTCAATCCATTGGAAATGAACGGGAATGCGGCCGAATTAAACGGGAATGTGCTGCAAAAAGAAGAGTATAAAAAGCTGATCAACACTTCGTTTCCCGGCAAAAATGTGCAGGATCTGGGAATCAGCGAGGCTTCCGAGGCGCTGGCCGCTTTTGTAAAACAGCTTGGTACAATGGATTCACCATTTGATCAGTATGTCGCTGGTGATCAGACGGCATTAACGGACCGCCAGGTTAGTGGCTTTAATCTATTTATGGGCAAAGCGCAATGCGGAACCTGTCATTTTCCACCCTTTTTCAACTCATTGCTGCCTCCGCTTTTTGACATTTCGGAAGTGGAAGTGCTCGGTGTTCCGGTTCATGATGATTTTGAAAAACCCGAATTAGACGCAGATTTAGGCCGTTTTGATCTGTATAAAATGCGTTATTACAAAGGCGCATTCAAAACGCCAACCGTCCGCAATGCAGCCAAAACGGCGCCCTATATGCATAACGGGTCATTGAAAACATTGGCCAAAGTCATTGATTTTTATAACAAAGGCGGCGGGAAAGGCCTCAAACTGCCCGTCGAAGATCAGACCTTATCTGCAAACGCATTGAATTTAACGGAGCGTGAATCCGAAGACATTATTTTATTCCTCGAATCCTTAACCGATTCAAAACCTGAAAATCAGAATTTCTCAAATTAATCAAACATGAAAACAGTTAAAGCTTTACTTTTTGCATTACTCCTTCCATTGCTGTCGCTTGCGCAGGAAACGCAGCCTGCTGCAAAACCCGTTGCCAAGAAAAAAGGCCCTTTAATGGGAATCCAGGCAGATTTGCTGCGCGGCCCATATCTGCAAATGGCCACGCCAACGAGCATGACCGTTCGCTGGAGAACCAATGTGTATGACCGCAGCCGCGTGAAATATGGTTTGACAAGTGATAATCTGGACATGCGCGCAGACGACTCGACGCTGGTTAACGAACACATTGTCACATTGAAAGACCTCAAACCATCCACAAAATACTTTTACACCGTGGGTAACCTGGCGGACACGACTTTGCAGGGCGACGAGGAAAATTATTTTTATACATTCCCTGAAACGGGCAGCGAGCAACTGGTGCGCATCGCCGGCTTTGGCGACTGCGGGAATAACTCAATCAACCAAAGATCAGTGCGGGATCAGGTGATCAACTATTTGGGTGATAAATATCTGAATGCGTGGATCTTAATGGGCGATAATGCCTATTCTGACGGCACGGATGCGGAATTTCAGGCCAAGTTCTTTAACCTTTACAAAGACAATCTGCTGAAAAAATATCCCTTGTATCCGGTGCCCGGAAATCACGATTACCACGATTTCAACTCGTCGCCTGCCAATGATCAGAACAAAATTGCCTATTATCAAAACTTCTCGCTTCCAACCCAGGGAGAGGCTGGGGGAGTCGCTTCCAACACCGAATCGTATTATTCGTACGACATTGCCAACATTCACTTTCTTGCGCTCGACTCTTATGGTCCGGATAAAAAAGGAACGCACATTTATGACGAAATGGGCGAGCAGGTGGAATGGGTGAAGAAAGATCTGGCGGCAAATCAAAACAAAAAATGGGTCGTTGCTTACTGGCACCATCCTCCTTACACCATGGGCTCGCACGATTCGGACAAGGAATCGTTGTTGGTGAAAATCAGGGAGAATTTTATCAAAACCCTTGAAGATGGCGGCGTGGACCTGATCATTTGCGGACACAGCCACGTGTATGAGCGCACCAAATTGATCAAAGGATATTACGGAAAAGAAGCGGATTTCGATGCTAAAAAATATGAATTGAGCTCATCCACAGCATTATATGACGGCAGCAAAAATTCGGCTCCATATTTGAAAAGCAAAAGCAACACCAATGGCACTGTCTACGTTGTGAGCGGGTCGGCGGGTGCGCTGGGCGGGCATAAGGAAACCTGGCCGCACAATGCGATGTATTATTCTAACAATGAAGTGGGCGGCGCGGTCATGCTGGAAGTGGAAGGAAACAGGTTGGATCTGAAATGGATCTGTTCAGACGGAAAGATCGGCGACCACTTTACCATGATGAAGGACGTGACCAAAAATGATGAAAAAACCTTAAAACAAGACAAGCAGCTTACCAAGTAATTCAATAAAAACAATGAGCCGGTTCCACAGGAGCGGGCTCATTGTTTTTATTAGGTTAATTAGTTAAGACTTTGTTTTTTGAAAAAAACAGGCGTGACGCCAACTTCTTTCTTGAAAAGTCTCGAAAAATAAGACAGGTTTTCGAAACCCAGTGTGTAAGCAATTTCTGAGACGGTGCTGTCTTCTGACATGAGGCGGTTTTTGGCTTCCGAAATCAGATAAATGTGAATGTGTTCCAGCGCCGTTTTTCCGCTTTCCTGTTTCAAAACGTCGGTCAAATATCCGGCTGAGATCGCCAGCTTTTCAGCCATATAATGCACAGATGGAAGTCCTTTGATCGTCAGAAACCCGCTTGCAACATATTTGTCCATCTCCTCGATAAACTTGCTGACAGTTTTACCTGAAATTTCAGAACGGTTAATGAACTGTCTTCTGTAAAACCGCTGCGCATATTTCAGCATCGTGTCCACATTGGCTAAAATGATCTCGCGGCTGAATTCGTCTTGGTTGTTCTGATATTCGTTTTCGATTTTCCTGTAAAGCTCCCAGATCGTCGTTTCTTCTTTTGCAGAAACGTGCAAAGCCTCATTGGTTTCATAATCGAAATAATGGTATTTTTTGATTTCGTTATGCAGATTGTGACCATTCAAAAAGTCTTCGTGAATAAACATCAGAAAGCCATCTTCCTCCAAATGCAGGTTCCGCATCTCAATGATCTGTCGCGGTTTGACAAACATCATTGAACCGCTATCATGGTCGTATTTGGTGCGGCCATAGCGAATGACGCCGGATTTTAATTTTTTAAATCCAATCATATAAAAATCGCTCGTAAAAGCCTCCGCGCCGATTGAACACGCGCCATTGCATTGATAAATGCTGAACAAGGGATTTTCATTAGGCGGAAAGCCATTGTCCCTGTGCAATTCGCTTAGCTTTTTGTAATGTTTCATCGTATATACGTAACACAATCTGCGTCAATTAGTTTGCAGATTGTGTTACAGTTGTTTTATTTAATTCAATGACCGTGTGCTTCCGTGGAAACCTCTTTCCAGGCTTCAAATTCAGCCAGCCGTTCGCTGTAAACTTGTTTTACGCCGGGATATGCAATTTTTCCCAACAAAAAGTGAAGCGGAGGATTTTCGGCGTCGATCAATTGCAAAACTGCATTTGTAGTCGCTTCCGGTTTGCCCCAGCTATCCGGCGTCGCGCCTTCGGCAAATGCTTGCTTAATAGGAGCATAAACTTCGTTGGGCTCTGTTTGCACCGCCGACGCACCCGACCAGTCTGTTGAAAAACCGTTGGGTTCGATCAAGCTCACTTTGATGCCGAAGCTTTTTACTTCGCTCGCAAGCGTCTCGCTCAGACCATTAACCGCATATTTGGACGCATTGTAAATTCCCAAAACCGGAAGCGTAACCAGTCCCAGGAAGCTCGAAACCTGAATAATGTGCCCGCTTCCCTGTTCTCTCATGATCGGGATAATGGCCTGCGTTACCCAAAGCAAGCCAAAAAAGTTGGTTTCCATTTGCGCCCGTGCCTGCTGTTCCGTTGTTTCTTCAATGGCACCGAACAAGCCAAAACCTGCATTGTTGATCAGCACGTCGATCCGGCCAAAATGTTTGTTCGCATGGTTTACTGCTGTAAAAACGGCTTCCCTGTCATTCACATCCAGCCTGATCGGCAGGACGGCATCACCATATGTTTGAACGAGGTCGTTCAGGTCTTCAATGTTTCTGGCAGTTGCAGCAACTTTGTCGCCACGTTCTAAAAGTGCTTTTGCCCAAAGTTTGCCAAAGCCACGAGATGCACCGGTTATTAAAATAGTTTTTGACATGATGTTTTGATGTTTAATACACTGCAAATGTATGGCGGACCCACGGCGCACCTTTGACACAGAATCGGGGATCTTTGACACAAAACCCATGTCCCGTTGAATCAATCTCTTTACAATATGTTAACAATGTCTTAATCCTGATCGATGGAAAATGGTCGACTTTTGCAGCTTTATTTTAAAAAACCACTATCATAATGCTGAAACGATTTCTACTATTATTTCTTCTTTTTGCCATCTTTGGAGCTTGCGTATGCAATGATGCGCTCGCCCAAACGACGCAGGCGTCGATCTCAGGGACTATTGCTGACGACAAAAACATGGAATTGCCTGGCGCCAATGTGCAGGTGAAAAACGAGTCTACGGGTTTTACAACGGGGACTTCCACCAATGCAAAAGGCGAATATGCATTCAAAGAATTGCCTTTGGGCGGTCCTTACACCATTATTGCTTCCTTCGTAGGCTTCGGAGAGCAGAAGCAAACGGGTTACATTCTTCACCAGGGAGACGCGATCAAGGTCAAAATGACCATGAAAGAGACGGATCAGACACTTGAAGTTGTTCAGGTTGTGGCTTCCGGGATCAAAAACAAAATTGAAAACATTGGTGCATCCACAGCCATTTCAGCCAAAGACATTACGCGTTTGCCTGTAAATGGCCGGAATTTTACTTCGCTAATGGACCTTTCGCCACTGAGCAAAGGCGGTAACATTTCGGGTCAGCTGGGATCGTCTACCAATTACACCATTGACGGGATGAATGCTAAAAACCCGACTTCTGCGGGTTCAACCACAAGCAGGAGCGGAGCGCCTTATTCGATTTCTATCGAGGCTGTTCGTGAATTCCAGGTGGTTACCAACCAATATGACGTGACTTATGGCCGCAGCGGCGGAGGAACCGTGAGTGCGGTAACAAAGTCAGGGACTAACAAACTGAGCGGAAGCGCATTCAATTACAGCAGAGCCAATTGGTTATCAAGTCCTTACGACATTCGTGGAAATAAGTTGAACACGACTTTCTCAACCAATCAGTTCGGGTTCTCTTTGGGCGGACCGATTATCAAGGACAAACTGCACTTTTTCGTTGCGTGGGATCACCAGCAGGACACACGTCCATTTGTTATTGCTGACATTGTTACGCCTGCGGACGAAAACAGGTTTAATGTTACGAGAACAACTTTGGACCGTTATGTTGACATTGCGCGCTCCAAATATGGCGTTGCCAACACGCCTCAGTATGGAACATTTGATAAATCCCGCGGGTCCGATGCCGTTTTTGCAAGAGCCGATTGGCAGATCAATGGAAAAAACCTTTTGACGATCCGCGACAACTATACAAACGACAGAAACAAGCTTGGCTTGCAGGATAACACGTCTATCAACATTTATGAATCAACCGGAAACGACTACAATGTTGACAACAGCTTGCTCGCGTCACTGCGTTCGTCGATTAACACGCGCTTGACCAATGAGTTGAAAGTGCAGCATTTGTATACGCATCAAAAAAGCAGCCCGGGCGATCAGCTTCCGTCTTCGAACATTCCAAGAGCCATTGTTGAGAACGTAACTTCAACTTTGAGCGATGGAACGTCGAAGTCGACCAACATTCAGATGGGAGGCCACCGTTTTGCGCAGGAAGGATTTACCAATAATGTGATTCAATTGGTTGATAACCTGTATTACAACACCGACAAAGTTGAATACACATTCGGCATTGACTTGATGTACACGCGTTCGCATTCCACTTACGGCAGCGAGGTAAACGGCAGGTTCCATTACACAGTAGACGCAGCGGCTGGCAAGACGGCTTTGGATAAATTCGAAGCATTACAGCCTTATCGTTATTACCGCGAAGTGCCGTTGATGGATGACTGGTCTGTAAATGGCAACATCATGAATGCTGGAATTTATGGCCAGATGAAAACAAAATTGGCGGTCGGTCTTGACATGGTTGCCGGGTTGCGCCTTGATTACGCACATTACCCGACTTCACCCTTGAATCAGACCTTGTTTGATGAGTTGCAAATCCGCACCGACCACAGACTGAAATCATTCGTGGTGCAGCCGCGTCTGCAATTTACTTGGGACGTGAATGAAAAACATACCGACATTATCCGCGTGGGCGGTGGTATTTTTGCTTCCGACATCAACAATTATGTGTTGATCAACAACCTTACATTTGACGGAAAACACCTGGCCACTGTGGACGTTCGCGCCCCGAATATTCCTACGCCAGATTTCGCCGCTTACCGCAACGATTATGCAAGCATCCCAAGTCTGGCTGCTTTCCAGTTGCCAACGATCAATACAAATGGCGCCGATGCACGTGTGCCCGTAATGTATAAGGCCAATGCTTCTTACAGCCATTATTTTACGGATAAGTTAAGAGTTGGCGTTGCCGGTTATATGACGCT
Organism: Dyadobacter sp. CY326; assembly: GCF_021390515.1. GTDB lineage: Bacteria > Bacteroidota > Bacteroidia > Cytophagales > Spirosomataceae > Dyadobacter. The sequence continues at coordinate 620,602 of NZ_JAJUXI010000003.1, read as the reverse complement.
GGGTCGCAACAACTACTTTTATGTAGACAGGAACATGGCTGACGAACCATTTTTCCGTCTGGCAAATGAAGACAACCGCGGCGTGTTCGTGCCATTGGCTAGCATGCCTGCAAATGGAGCAGGAGATTGGCTTCAAGGTCGCAAGAGCACCAAATTTGGTCGCGTGCTGGAATTGAACAGCCAGGGCAAAGTGAACACATTTGCTTTCGTAGCCGATGCAACTTACCAATATTTCAGGGATGGGGAAATCACGATGAGCTACACTTACAACGATACGAAAGACAATACATCGTACAATGGTAACGTAGCAAATACGGCAACGCTTTCACTTCCTGTAAAAGACGATCCCCGCGATTTGAGCCAGATGAGTTATTCGGATAACCATTTCCGTCATAAAATTGTGTTCTACGGTTCTTTGCCATCTTTCTGGGGAGTTAATGTAGGCGTTCGCTATTCAGGACTGGGCGGAACGAGATATACATTGTTGTCGGGAGCTAACAGCAACGCGGATTTCGTAGCAGGACAAAATGACCTTGCTTTTGTATTTGATAAAAACGATCCAAGTGTGCCTGAGAACGTTAGAAAAGGATTGCAGGCGATTTTGGATAATCCGCTTGCCAGCCAGAGCGTGAAAGATTATATCACCAAATATTCAGGAAAAATGGCCGAGCGTAACGGTGGGATTAACGGCTTTTACGGCGTTTTTGACTTACGGGTTACCAAGCGCATCAAGATCGCGGGAAGCCACGGCATCGAGCTGTCAGCGGATATATTTAATGTTGGTAACTTGTTGAACAAGGAATGGGGAACGAACGAATCATTGGGCAGTCAGGCGCTTTACGCACTGGGCATCCCGGCTTCCGGAACAACTCCTGCTGTTGCTGGATTTGACAAAGCCAATCAGAAATTTGTTTATCGCGTAAACACCGCCGGTGTGGTTACACCATCCGGAAACCCTTACCAGTTCCAGCTTGGTTTGCGTTACAGTTTTTAATGAAACAACGCCTTGACTCATGCTGACTTTACAGGCATGACTGGAAAATTGCTTCTTATTAACTAACATTAAAAAGTTTGACTGCCGACCATCCAGGCAGTCAAACTTTTTTGCTTTGTTACCTTCCCTGATTCGGACGCAAATGCTAAAAAACCTTCAAGCGACTTGGTTCTGGCTAAGTTTTTGTAGCAAATCGCGTTTCAAAAATCCCGCTGAGACGGTTCAATCCGAAATTCACATTTCAGTTTTGCGTATATACACGACGGTTGCAAAAGTTAACATTCTGGCAATGCGGCGTTTAGTAATTTTGTGAATATCCGATTTCAGTCGATGTATCTAAGCAAGAGAAAGCAATTGTCAGCAAAAATTTTCTGAGCAATATGGATTGGTATGAAGATGAAGTGATCAGAGTTGAGAAGGAATCGGAAAAACTTTCGTTCGAGCCTGAGACGATCTTTTACGGAAGTTCGAGCATCAACCTCTGGGCGACATTATACGATGATTTTGAGGATATTAAGCCCATTAATTTAGGTTTTGGCGGATCTACACTCGCGGCATGTTCCTGGTTCTTTGACCGGATTATGGCTCAGATCCATTCCGCTAAAACGATCATTCTTTACGCCGGGGACAATGATCTTGGCGATGGGCGCAATCCCATGGAAGTGTGTCTGTATTATCGCCAGCTCCTCGCCCAGATCCGAAAGCGGTTCGGTGACGTTCCTTGTTACTTTATCAGCATTAAACCGAGTTTGCAGCGCTGGGAAATCATTTCGCAGATAAAGACGGCGAACAGACTGATTCGTGACGAGATCAGCACGGATGCAAACCAGCATTACATTGATATTTTCCCCGGAATGCTGGACGAACAGGGCACGCCGATCAGGGAATTTTTTGAGCAGGATGGGCTGCATATGACCCCATTGGGCTACGAATTGTGGAAAATAACGATCAAAAATGTGTTAAAAGCTGCCGGACAATGATTAGTTCGATTACCACCTTACCACCCACTGCAATGGAAAGAGCGTATCAGAAATGGTTTAGCCCTGCACTGAACAGGGACATGGAAATGCTCGTTTTTGGATCAAAAGGAATCCCGATTCTGTTTTTTCCAACGAGATCCGCGCATTTTTATGATTTGGAAAACTGGCGCATTATCGACGCGTTACGGGAACGGATCGCCGCCGGAGAAATCCAGGTCTTCTGCGTTGACAGCATTGATCAGGAAAGTTTTTATTCCAATAATCCGCCCCATGAGCGGATTTTGAGACATTTGCAATATGAGCGTTATATTTTGCACGAGGTTATTCCTTTCATCAAAGGGAAAAACAAAGCAAAGCAGCTGACCGTTGCGGGATGCAGTCTGGGCGGATATCACGCAGTAAATATTGGCTTGAAACACCCAACGGTCTTTAATAAAATTGTTGGCATGAGTGCGCGATACGATCTCACCAGACCCCTCGTCTTCTTTGCGGACCTTTTTGACGGTTACTTCGACGATAACATTTACTATAACATGCCTAATCATTTCGTTCCGGGCATTCGTGATCAAAAATTGTTGCAGCAATTGAACGAAATTGATATTACATTGGTGGTCGGCCGCGAAGATTCCTTCCTGGCAGACAATGAGCGGCTGAGCAGCGCACTAAACCAGATCGGCGTGCCGCACAAGCTGTTTGTTTGGGAAGAGGAAGCGCACAGGCCGCGTTACTGGAGAGAAATGGTGAAGTTGTATTTTTAGCCAAAAGGATTGTTTCAAAGCGTTTTGCCTTCGTCGTTCTTAGTTTTATATAATACAAATTGTCAAAAATGCTCCTCAAAAAAACCTCTGTTCCTTTACTAATTGCCCTCTTTTTAATCAATTCAGCTTTCGCACAAAACAGCAAAAACAAAGCGCTTTTCGTGATCGTCGATGGCATTTCTTACGAGCAGCTTAAAAAAGTTCCTACGCCCAATCTCGATGCAATTGCCAAAGTGGGCGGCATGACGCGCGCTTACGTAGGTGGCGAAAAGAATGCATATTCCCAAACGCCAACAATCTCGGCCGTGGGCTACAACAGCCTCCTCACCGGCACGTGGGTCAACAAGCACAATGTGTGGGATAACGACATCAAGGAGCCGAATTATCATTATTACACGATATTTAGGTTGTTCCGCGAAGCTTATCCTGCCAAAAAAACGGCAGTATATTCCACCTGGCTCGACAACCGTACCAAGCTCATCGGAACCGACCTGCCTCAAACAGGAATGATGAAAATGGATTATTTCTTCGATGGCTTTGAAACAGACACCATTAACTTTCCGCATGATAAAAATGCTCAGTATATCAGCAAAATTGACGGAAAAGTGGTCGACGAGGCAGCGGCAAACATTAGAAGTGACGCACCCGATCTATCATGGGTTTACCTCGAATTTACGGACGATATGGGTCATCGTTATGGAAACAGCCAGCAGTTTTCTGATGCGATAAAAAGAATGGATCTGCAAATGGGGCAGCTTTGGGAGGCGGTGAAGGAAAGGCAGGACAAGCACGGCGAAAACTGGCAAGTGTTTATCACGACAGATCACGGCCGTGCAGAACCGTCCGGCAAGGGACACGGCGGACAATCCGACGCTGAACGCAGCACATGGATTGTAACCAATGCAAAAGGTCTCAACAATTATTTTACGAAATCGGCACAGAACAAGACCATCCCCGCGATCGTCGATATCATGCCAACCATGGCCCGGCATCTTGACTTAAAAATCCCGAAAGAGCAATATTTCGAACTCGACGGAACGCCATTGACTGGTAAAATTTCCATCACGGACCTGACTGTAAAAAAAGAAGCTGATAACATTAATCTCAGCTGGACGCCTCAGGAAAAAGACGGCGAAGTGAAAATATGGCTCTCGACCACAAACAAATTCAAAACCGGCGGCAACGACCGTTACATGCTCATGAAGCAGCTGCCCGTTATGGACGGAAAAGCGACGCTTGATGTGAGCAAGCTTCCGAAAGGATTTTACAAGATCGTTGTAGAAGGGAAATACAACGCCGCTAGCCGCTGGATTGTGGAGTAAATAAAAAAGACGAAGGCTGCTCACTGTGAGCAGCCTTCGTCTTTTTAGAAATCTTATTTTTTAATTCTGATAAAACTTCACAGTTCCATCGCCTTCATTACTAGTCACTAACAAGCCTTTGCCATTCGGACTTTTATCCGGTGCAACGAAAAGAACACCTTCCGGTGCGTCGCCTGTTTTAATGATTTGGAGAAAAGTTGGCGCCGTTGGATTGCTTACATCATAGACAGCAATCGCATCGACACGTTCAAGTGCGATGAAGGCAACAGGCTTATTGTTGATGATGCCAATTGTAACACCTTCTGGCTCAACGCCCTTGTCGTCGGAACGATCGTCATCATAAATCCCGGCTTTGATTGCTTCCGCTTCCAGCGAGCTTCCCGAATCAAACACCAGTTGCCCTGTAACAGCATTGAAAATGCTGAATCCACGGCCTCCGAAGCCGTAAAGCACATCGTAATCGCCATCATTGTCAACGTCGCCGCGCGTGCTTGTCACACGCAGACGTCCCAGATTTTCAGGTTTTTGAAGCGTAACAGCATCCGGAAAAGCAGTTGCATCAAGCACAAGTGTACTCACTCTTTTTTGTTCGTCAAATGCAGAATATTCGCGGGCGTCGCCTTCATTTGCCGTGATTAGATACGACGAACCGTTAGTAGAAAACGGCGCGATTGCATCCGGAAGATAGAACGATTTTACAGGCCAGGTTTTCAACTCCGTTTTGCTATCCTTGTCACTCGCATCCATTGCATTAGCCAGCTTGCTGATGTCCTTTGTACCAAGCGGGTGCAACTTCAAAATCGTCCCAGTTACCAAGTCCAGCTCAGCAATGCCGTTGTTTTCTTGCAGCGTGACAAATGCTTTTTTAGAGTCACTCGAAATGGCAACATATTCTGGTTCAATGTCTTGTGCAAAACTCGCACCCGGTCCGTAAACGCGGAAGCCGTCCACTGCCAACTGATTGTACGAAGCAGCAAAAGCAGCAAAATTGAGCGTTTTGACACTGTAATTATCCGTCACATCACTGATGGAAACAGAACCATCCGGGTCAACCGTGTAAGCCGCATTAGGCTCGCCTTCGTTTGCCGTTACAATGTATTTGCCATCCGGACTGAAAGTAACCATGTCCGGCAACGCACCCACTGTGATTTGTTTAATAGTGGCCAATGTGCTCGTGTTCAGCACAATAACGCTTCCGTTTGCCTGCTTGTTCGTTGCTTCCAGCGCAATCGCCAGTTTGCCTTCCGAAACCGCGACACTGTTTGCAACACCTCCCAGCGAGGAAATGTCAATGGATTGCAATTTGGTCACAGTCGGGAATGCAGAAAGATCCGTAACGTCCACTTTTGCAGAGGATTCATTGTTAACGGTAAATAGTCTGCGCGAAGCAGGGTCATAAGCCGAGATTTCAGAAGCAGCAGCTCCACCCAGGTCAATAGAGGCAACTTCTTTAAAAGAAACAGGCGTTTCCGGATTTTCCGGAAAATGGTCGGTGCAGCCATGCAGAGCCGCAGCCACCAGCATTAATGCAAGTAAATTTCTGTTTTTCATCTTTGCGTAGTAAGTGATAAAAAGCAAAAATAGCCAGCAGCGAAGTGGAAGGAGGAGGATGATGAAAACTTAACAATATGATAATCTAGGCTTTAACAGCCAGTATTCTCACTTTTTAGTTAAGGTTGTTCGTCTTTCAGCCTGGTAATGATGCAACATTATGTTGTGTCAGTCGTCTTTGCGTTACAATCGCCGTCCGGCGACGCATTCGAACAAAAGCCATGATATGAAAAAACCGTTATTAACCCTGATTGTGCTGGCGGCAAGCATTGGGCTCGCATTTTCCCAGCAATTTAAAGTCAAAGGCGTGCTTGCCGATTCAGCCACAAATAAGCCCGTCGAATTTGCCAATGTCGCATTGCTTCAAAACGGGAAAATCCTGGAAGGGACGACCACCGACGTCAACGGCGCCTTTGAATTCGGCAAAGTAAATCCCGGAAAATACAGCATTCAGGCTTCGCTGATCGGTTACAAAACGAGAGATTCAGACAAGTTCGAAGTGAAGTCCAAGGACATTGACCTGGGCAGCATCAGCGTCAGCGCGGCTGTCCGGAACCTGAACGAAGTGACAGTTTCAGAACAAAAATCGCTGTTCGAAGAGCGTTCGGATCGCATGGTTTACAATGCTGAGAAAGACATCAGCATTCGCGGCGGCGACGCGACCGATGTTTTGAAAAAAATCCCTTCGGTGGCGGTGGATATAGAGGGCAATGTGCAATTGCGCGGAAGTGCGAACATTAAGGTGCTCATTAACGGAAAACCTTCGGCAGTTGTGGCGCGGAGCGTTTCAGAAGCGCTGAAACAAATTCCCGCTGACATTATCAAGCAGGTTGAAGTAATCACGTCACCTTCTGCAAAATACGACGCGGAAGGCACGGCGGGAATCATCAACATTATCACCAAAAAGAATGCATTGAAAGGAACTAGCGGATCGGTGAGTCCCAACTTTGGACAATGGAACAACTGGCCCAATGCAAGCATTAACCACCGCAACAAAGGCCTCACGCTCACGGCGAACGGAGGTTTCAGTAATTGGCGGAACAAACGCGTAATGAACCAATTACGCACCATCACCGATGCCGACACATTAACTTTTCAAGATCAACAGCAGTGGGTGAAAGGAAACGGGAAAAACTTTTACGGGAGCATGAATGCGGACTGGGATGTTGATTCCTTAAACCGGATCGGCGCCGGCATCAACTATTACGACGGACGGAACACCAACGGATTTGACATTCAATTTGAGGAAAGTCGGCAGGGGATTGTAAGCGAATATTTCCGGCGGAACATGAGCCGAACTTATGATTGGTCGGGGGCAACGTTCAATCTGGACTACACGCGGCTTTTTAAAAAACCAAAAAAAGAACTGACCCTGCTCATGATGTACGCCTTCGAAGGTGAGGACAGTGATTATTGGGCTAATGTTCGAAATCGTGAAGAACAAATTTTCTACCGGGAAAAAAGCTACAACATTAATAACAACAAGGAAGGCACATTTCAGCTCGATTTCACAAATCCACTCGACAGCATTAGCACGCTCGAAACGGGGGCAAAGGCAATTTTCCGCCAGATTTTGAGCGATTACCGCATTGCCAGCGCTCTGGATGGCTCTACGAATTTTAATGATATGCCTGAACTTGCCAATGTGTTTGACTATAACCAGCAAGTTGCCGCTGCCTATGCGGTTTACAGTCGCACGCCGAAGAAGCATTGGGGCATCAACATTGGTGCGCGTTATGAGCATACATTTATCAAAGCCAATTTTCTCAATGGTACAAGGCCTTTTTCAAATGATTACGGAAATTTTATTCCGAGCGTGAGCCTTTCGCGCAGTCTGCCCAAAAATCAGCAGATCCGACTCAGTTATTCGCAGCGCATTCAGCGTCCACAATTTTACTATTTGAATCCGTATGTAAACCAGTCCGATTCCAAAAATCAATATGGCGGAAACCCTTATCTTAGCCCGGAGCTAACGCATTCTGCCGAAGCCAATTACAGTGTGTCCATTGGTCCGACAAGCATTAACGCAGCATTTTTTCTTAGAAAAACCAAGAATGCGATCGAAAGCATTAGCTCTGTGGACAGCAGCGGCGTTTTGACGCAGATTTTTCAAAATGTGGCCGAAAACGCAGCTTACGGCTTAAATCTGAGCGCAAACACCAAGATCATCAAGCAATGGACGGTCAACGGCTCGCTCAATGTGTTTTATAACGTGCTCGAAAGCGCCGAGTTGAAGACGCGCAATGCGGACTGGATGTATCGCATCAACCTGAATTCGACGGTTGATTTTGGAAAGGGTTACAAAGCGCAGCTGTTCGGATTTTACAATTCGCCGCGGGTGAATCTTCAAGGAAGAAACGGGGGCTTTGGTTTTTACAATATTGTATTTCAAAAAGAAGTGTTGAAGAAAAAGGGAACAATCGGCTTCGGTTATGACAATCCGTTTAACCGCACGATCAGCTGGCGCAACGATTTTACCGGCTCTAATTTTGTGCAGGTTCAGGATGTTGCAATGTATCGAAGAGGCTGGCGCATCAATCTGAAATATGAATTTGGTAAAATGAATGGAGCGCAACGTGAGAAAAAACGGATTACCAATGATGACAAAAAATCTGGCGATGGCAATAATTGACCCCAAATAGTTTGCGAAAGTGAGGAATGACGAACTAATTGAGTAATATACATGCTCGTTTACGAAATAGTTGAGTTTCTCATTACCTAACAAGATGTAGAGGCCTGCATGTGCTGAATGGTGACAATCGGTTGCTTGGATTCAGACATTGGTTCTACTGCAAACACTATGAATAACATTTTGAAGATTGTTCACCTGGACGATTCGGTGGGCGGTGTGATTACAGTGAAGCATGCACTAAACAAGAGCAAACTAAACACCGCTATTTGCGTCGCCGCCACCAAAGAGCAATTTGCGGCTGCTCTGGCGGATTTTTCTCCCGATATAATTCTTTCTGAATACGCGTTGCAGGGGCTCCATTGCTCTGACGCCATCGCATTGTTGCAGGAGAGCGGACTTCAAATTCCTTTCATCATTGTTTCCAACGCCATCTCGGATGAGATGGCGGAAGCGCTTCTTAGCATTGATGCCGATGATTATGTGTTAAAAGATCAGATCGGCCGCCTCCCTTTTACCATCACCAAAAGTCTCGAAAAATTCCAGATCAAGCGAGGCCAGCAGGATTTGCTGGGACAGCTGACCAATAGTGAAAAAAGATTTCGGACGCTGATCGAAAATAGCATTGACGCCGTGCTCGTCCTGAATGCGAAGGCCGAGCCCATGTATGTGTCGCCAGCCGTAAAGAATGTGCTTGGATATACGCCACAGGAAGTCATGGACATGAACATTTTCTCCATGGCCCATCCCGACGACATGGCCGAACTGCCCAAGGTGATGGAAAAAGTGATTGCTAACCCAGGCGTGCCGATCCAAGGACACACCGGAAGGATGCTGCACAAGGACGGCAGCTGGCGATGGATTGAAGCGATCGTCACAAACCTGCTCCACGAGCCCACAATTAACGGCATTGTGGATAATTTCAGGGACGTCACAGACAAGATAGTCAGCCAGGCAAAGGAAAAGGAAGCCGACGAAAGGGCGCTGAAAGCACTTGAAGAGAAAAACTATATTCTGGAAAGTATAGGAGAAGATCTCATCGCTTCCAACAAGCGGCTCGAACAGTTTTCCTACATCGTTTCCCACAACTTGCGCGCCCCGGTGGCGAACATTATCGGGCTCGGCGCGCTGCTGCGTGAGGACAGTTACCCGTGGCAGGTGAAACAGGAATTTCTCGACGGAATTGTAGAAAATGTAAAAAGACTGGACGATATTATTCTAGATCTGAATGCGATTTTACAGATAAAACGGGAGGTTAGCGAGAAACGGGAAGCCGTTGATATGCAGCAGCTTGTTAATGACATCCGGTCGAGCATTCAGCACATTGTCGACAAGGAAAAAGTGGCAATAGAAGCCGATTTCAGCGATATTAATGAGATTTATACATTAAAAAGTTACCTGCACAGCATTTTCTACAATCTCATTATGAACAGTATAAAATATCGTCAAAGAGATTTAAGCCCGGTTATCCGTATCAAAAGCGGACTTGCGAATGGTCAGGTAATCATATCCGTCGACGATAACGGCTTGGGGATTGACCTGGCCAAAAAAGGAACGCAGCTTTTTGGCTTATACAAGCGATTCCATCATCATGTGGAAGGGAAAGGCATGGGTTTGTTTATGGTCAAAACGCAGGTGGAAATGCTTGGCGGAAGGATCGCAGTGAACAGCACGGTGGACAAAGGCACTGCATTCCAAATTGAGCTAGGTGCGGATGCCTGTCAAATTCCAGCCTTATGAAAGTTCCTTCCCAATTTATTGTTGTGGATGATGATTCGGTCAATAACCTGGTCTGCCGATACACGATCGCAAGCTTTGCGCCCGCAGCAAGGATTCAGCTTTTTACAAATCCGGGAAAAGCGCTCGCATCGATTGAAACGGAGTTTGGCGACGAAGCTGAGGACTTGAACGCGACACTTTTTCTGGATATCAACATGCCGGAGATAAATGGCTGGGAGTTTTTGGATGCATTCAGCTTGTTCCCGGAAAAGCTTCGTGCACAGATCAATATCATCATTCTGTCATCTTCCATAGACCCGGAAGACCTGCGCAATGCTGAAAACCATCCGCTGGTTCGGGGCTATTATTCCAAACCGCTCAGCAAGGAAACTTTGCATCAAATTTATAACGTGAACAACGAAAGAGCCTGAAAACATTGGGCGCTCTTAGACCGATCATTTAAAAAAAAAACCGACCGTCGCTTATGCATTTAGCGACGGTCGGTCTGGCTTTTAGGGAATCAATTGTTCTGCACGGAGCTTTTGAAACAGGTTAAAGAAAGACTCGCGCGTATCCTGATAAACCGTGAAACCGAGCTTGCGGCTTTTGGCCATATCGGTCATCACTTCCAGCGGGCGGCCCAGGTCAAGATCGGTGTGCCAGGCTGAGGCGAGGCGATTAATGTCTGCTTCTTGCAAATGGTATTTGGCAGCCATTTCTTTCCAAAGCGGTCCATCATGCGCGATTTCCGTTTCAAGCGGATGAATGGTGCCGTCGAAACCGGCGGGCTCAACCTCAAACCACCCTGCAATTTGCTTCCATAACCAGCTCCAACGAAACACATCTCCGTTGGCAACGTTGAATGCCTCGTTATGCGCGGCCTCGGTTGTAGCAGCCCATATCATTTGCTCAGCCAGCACGAGCGCATCCGTAACATCCGACAAGCCATTCCATTGCGCAGCAGAGCCGGGAAACTGAAACGGCCGGCCCGTTTCCTTGCAAATGGAAGCGTAAACTGCCAGCGTGCTTCCCATATTCATCATGTTGCCAACCGCTTTGCCGATCACCGAATGCGGGCGATGAATGCTCCATGTAAAGCCGTCGCGCGCTGCGGCAGCATACACTTCGTCTTCCTGGGCATAATAGAAGTTTTCAAGATCAAGTCGTGGATGCTCCTCACGCACAGGCGTTTCGGGCAATGTGCCTGCCTTTGCATAAGCGTCGAATGGCCCCAGATAATGTTTCAGTCCGGTTACCAACGCAACATGCTGAACGGCGTTTTTAGCAGACAGGCTGGCAAGCAAGTTGCGGACCATGGCGCCGTTAACGCGTATATTTTCGGCTTCGGTTTCATTGCGCATCCAGCTTGTAAAAAATACATGCGTTGGCGCAATGTCACGCAGTTTCGCAGCCAGATCGTCCGGATCCATCAGATCGGCCGCAACCGGAACGAGGCCGGCAACATTTGTATTTGGATTTCGCGCCAGACCATAGGTTGTCCAGCCTTTTTCAATCAGTTTTTCAGCGAGATTACTTCCGGTAATTCCAGTCGCCCCAACCACCAATGCAATATTGTTCATCGTCTCAGTTTTTATAACTCTTACCCGGAGTCTGAGACAAAGATACCGCTTTGGTTTCCCTAATCTCCTGCCACTTCGAGAATCTTCTTTGCAGCGCGGACATCGTAATCCGTATCCTGCTGGTTTGTTTTCAAAAGTGCCCTGATATTTTCAAAGGCAGGCTTGGCTTTGGAGCCAATGGTTTCCAACACATTCAGTGCCTGCACACGCGCCATCTGGTTTTCACTTTTCAGAGCTTCGCTTAGTGCCAGCACCGATGCATTCGTTTCGCCAAATGCAAGCAATGCTTCCGCCGCGGCAATGCGAACTGTAACTTCGGGATCATTTAACAGCGTTTGTAATTTTGGCTTGGCAGCCGCCGCTTCATTTTTGAGAACGATCGTTCCAATTACTGCCCAGTAACGGACAACAGCATCATTGTCACTTAATCTTTCGATCAATTTAGGGAGCTGCGACTTGTCTCTTGAAGTGGCAATATCTGCTGTTTCAATGACTTTGTTCAATGCATACTTTCCGCTCTTTGCATAGTCGCGCAGGAGAGTGGTTGCAGCGATTTTGCTGAGCATTGCTTCGGGAATAAAACCCACATCCTGCGATGCAATGAGCCAGTCGTGGTTTGCTTTTCTGAGTTTGAGCAATGTGTCCTTGTATTTCGGATCAGCGGCAAGGTTGTGAATGTTATGCGGGTCATTCTCGATATCAAACAATTCCTCAGAAGGCTTTTCCTGCCAAAATTTCTTTTGATCATCATTTAACCTGCCAGCCTTAAACTCCGCTTCCCAGGACGGCATGGAAGGCGCTTTCCACAGATATTCAAGATGTTGCGCGTAAATTTTATGCGGCATGTAATTGCGGATGTATCTGAATTTCTTATCCCTAACCGTCCTGGACAGGTCTGTTCGCTCATCCATTCGGCCTCGGAAACCATACGCATACGCACGTTCAATTGCTTGCTTTTTGCCCAAAAATGCCTTGCCCTGCATGTAGGAAGGAATGTCAAGTCCTGCTATGCTTAACAGGCTCGGAGCGAAGTCAAGGAATGTGACAATGCGGTCCGTGACCGTGCCCGGGTTGCCAGGCGCGAGGGCTTTGAATTTTTCAGGAAAGCGAATGATCAGCGGCACGCGCAGCCCCGATTCGTAAACAAACCTTTTGCTTCTCCCTAAGATCCCGCCATTATCGCTGTAATAAAAAACAATTGTGTTTTCCGCTAAACCTTCGGCTTCCAATTCTTTCAAAAGCGCTCCCGCCTGCCGGTCCATTTCTTCCACTTTGTCATAATATTGCGCCCAATCGTGCTTCATTTCAGGCGTTTGCGGATGGTAAGGCGGAAGTTTAACCTTTTCTGGATCATGCTTTAATTGCGCCGCGGGAACAGATGTATGAATGCCACTTTCGTGCGAAACATTCAAATTATAAACCGCAAAGAACGGCTGACCTGCCTTCCGGTTTTTGTAAGTCGCCTTCCCGCTCGACTCGTCCCAGGCTTCAAGCTGGTCGGTTGTGTTATAGTCCTTTTTCGCATTGTTTGTCGTGTAATAACCCGCTTCACGCAGAAAACGCGGGAAAAATTTGACCTCATCGGGAACAGGATAAGTGCTGCGCATATGCTCGGTTCCCATCGAAGGCGGATAAGTGCCCGTAATGAGCGTGAAACGCGAGGGGGCGCACACGGGAGCAGTTGCAAATGCATTTTTATACAAAACACCCTGTTTGGCAAAGTTGTCAAGGTTCGGCGTCGTGGCAAATGTGTCGCCATAGCAACCCAGAAAAGGGCTGTTGTCTTCACTCACAATCCAGAGAATGTTGGGCTTATCCTGTTGTTGTGCACGGGTTTTTACACCAATCAAAAACAGCAATAAGATGAGTAAGAATCGATTTGTCATCATGTTAATGTGGATTAGAAGGGCCCTTTGGCATTGATATGATCTGCTTTTTTCGCGCTGCCGGGCATTTCACCGCGCTTGTCTTTTGCGGCTGTCGGCTCGCCGGTTTCACGGTCATACCAGTCGGGGGTAAGGTTTTCGGGCTCCGTGTCGCCGGTTTCATCCTGCCATTGTTTCAGGATTTTGCGCAGCTCAGTAATGGGCGCAGCGTAGGTTTTGTTTGCAATTTCGTTTCTCGATTGCAGCGGGTCTTTGAAGTTGTCAAAGAATTCTTCGGCTGGTCGCGGCGTGAGAAATGCGTCATTTTGCAGCAATGTCAATGTGCCCTTTTTCTTGGCCGATTTCAATGCCAGGGCGGAAGCACTTTGATTGGCATCGATCGGTCCGCCATTGTCCAGTTCTGTTCGTTTGTTGATCACATACAAAAAGTCCCTTGTGCGCACCGAGCGCTCATAAGCGGCGTAATCGTGCCAGTTGTGTTCAGCGAAGACATATTTTCTGAACGCCTTTTCGGGAGTTTTAAACAATTCTGCAAAACTTTGCCCCTGAACCGATTCAGCAGGTTTAACGCCCGCGAGTGCCAGCAATGTGGGTGCAATGTCGATGCTGCTGACCAGACTTTCTGTTACAAGTCCAGCCTTGATCCCTGCGGGCCATTTGACAATAAATGGCGTTTTTACGCCCGCATCGTACAATCTGGTTTTGCTTCCCGGAAAAGCCCGGCCGTTGTCGGCGGTGAAAATGATCAATGTGTTTTCAGCGATGCCCTGGCGTTGCAGTTCCTTTTCCAGTTCACCCACATAATGATCCAGGCGGGAAATTTCATTGTAATAAAATGACAGATCTTGCCTCGTTTCCTTCGTGTCCACCAGCGTCGGCGGGACAGTAATTTCAATTTCGGGATCGTGCTGCGGGCCTTCTGTATTGGTTGACCACGGTCTATGTGCGTCATAAGGAGCCAGCCAAAAGAAAAAAGGTTTGTCTTTCGGCCTGAAATTGAGCAGATTAACCCATTGCAGCTCACCACCTTCGCCATTCGCATCTTTGTCGACCAGCAACGTGTCATAAGCCCGTTTCGTGGCCAGACCTTCATGCCATTTTCCAACCAAAGCAGCATAATAACCTTTTTGTCGCAGCTGCTCGGGGAAGAATGTGAGGTGCTGGGGCAGGGGAGCGTGCAGCTCTGCCGCGCCCGTGTTATGCGGATATCGGCCGGTTAAGATGCTGGTCCGGCTGGGGCTGCATGAACTGGCCGTCAGATACATGTTGTTGAATTTGAGCCCATTGCGCGCCAGCTTGTCGAGATTCGGCGTTTTGATCTTGTTGTTGCCATAAGCGCCAATGTCGTCCCAGCTGATATCGTCGCCGATGATGAAAATAATGTTAGGCGCACGCTGCGCATTTGTGCTCCCCAATCCACCGGCAAGGAAAGTTGAGATTAGAATGACGAGTCGGAAGTAAATCTTAGTCAATGATATTCTACTTAATTGATAGACAAAGTAAAATTACTGGAAATTAATTAACAAATTCGATCATGGTGAAGCCGAATAATTTATTTGCATCGTCACCCAACCTTCTCCGTGGAGATTGCAGTTTATTTTATTGACAGGATTCACCTGCCATTCATTATTAAACTCAAATCTTTTAGCCATGAAAAGAGAAATCGTTGCGTTGCTCATTGCATTGTTTTTCGTGCAGCTTGTTGCTTGCGAGCGAAGTGAAATTGAAAGCGAAGCACCCACACCCTCCAAAGTCCGCGCCAGTGCTGATAGCGCCGATAACGGGAATTCGCGCATCGAAACCGCCAAAACGACGGGCATTAAACAGAAAGAGCCCACGCAATTCACGCTCGTTGATGGAAAAAGTCCTTATGTAAAGTGGCGCGTCGTTCCTCAACAAGTTGTCGAAAATCAGGGAGTAAAAAGCATTATTTATTTCCAAGAGGCGGGCAAATATCGCG
Source organism: Dyadobacter sp. CY326 (assembly GCF_021390515.1). Classification (GTDB taxonomy): domain Bacteria; phylum Bacteroidota; class Bacteroidia; order Cytophagales; family Spirosomataceae; genus Dyadobacter. The sequence continues at coordinate 605,223 of NZ_JAJUXI010000003.1, read as the reverse complement.
TTTTCGCTATCGACAGCATCGGGACGGACACGGCTTTCATTGATGTGGAAGTCACGAACGAAATCTACACCCGGCCCGATTATTCCCAAAAAATTCAGGACAACGACGAGCTCATCGTTACGCCCCGCACATTCCCCGACTCAGCGAATTATCTGGATTTGCAGATTACGACGAAAAATGCATATAACTGCCAAGAAAATGTACTGCATCTCGTTAGAACACACACGGGCAGTTTGTACATGTGTGAAGTTGCTGGCGTCGATGTTCTCTGGGACTGCACACCCGGTGAAAAACAGTCAAAAGCGACATTTGTAGTAGATTATAACGTGAATGATGGTGCGACTGGCGACATCAGCATCACCTTTAAAGGCAAAATTTTCAAAGGCACATTTAAACGAAACGGGCGGGGTTACACCTTCGAGTGGCCTTATGATAATGGCATAACATTCACAACGAAATCCATTTAGAAACGCCAGCTTCATGCAATGAGCCATTTAGAATCGCCGGTTTGTGATCAATATTCATTTGGATAACCTTGAAACCATATTGGCCGGGTGTCGGCGCAGGGACCGCCAGAGTCAGGAAAAGCTCTACAGGCGATTTTACCCTGCGCTGTTCGCCTTATGCAGGAATTTTTTTGAGGAAAAACACGATGTGCTCACCGCGCTCAACAACGGAATGTTAAAGGTGTTTCAGCATATCGACCAGTATGATCCGGAGAAGGGTGAGTTTTTCAATTGGATGTACACAACCGTTAGAAATGCGGCACTCACATTGCTGCGCGACCGCAAAATGCAAGCCTTTGATTATGTTGAAATTGATGAACAAATGGGCTTTGAGTCTGCGGAAAACCCGCTGGATGCATTGAATGCGAGCGATATACAAATTTATCTGGCGCAGTTGCCCGTTGCGACGAGAAGGATATGCGGATTGTTTTATTTGGATGGGTTTTCGGTCAAAGAAATTGCTGAGGCGCTCGAAATCAGCGACGGCACGGTCAAGTGGCATTTGAGTGAAAGCCGGACCAGATTAAGATCTATTTTTAAAAAGTCACTTCGTTAATGCTGTGAAAAAGAAGAACGAAAATATCGACAAATATCGCCACGACCGGCTGCCGGAACCCGAGATCCCGGCTGACGACGCATGGGCTCAAATGGATGGGATTTTGAGTGCCGTTCCAACACCGGTCCATGATGCTGGCGTGGTTGCGAAATTGTTGAAAATCAAATGGGCCTTACTTTCTGCAAGCGCAGTAACAATCGTTTCTGCAATTATTTTGATCAAAACGACGCAGGTTTTGCCGAACGAAAAAGCAGCAAATTCAAGAAACGATACGAGTGCCGTTATTACTGAAAATGAAGTTGCAATTGATCAACCAAAAGATTTTGCAAAGCCAACCGAAACGGAAAAAGACGCGACGATCCAGCTCGAAGCGGCTGCTAAGCCCGAATCCAACCTGGATTCTCAACCGGAGATTGCGCGGAATGGAAGTGTAACAGTGAAGTCACCATTAAGGAAAGAATTTGCAAAACCTGAATCAGTTAATCAGCCAAGGAAATCGATTGTCTCGCCCCGAAAATCATCTGGTGAAAGCGCGCGGACTCTTGATAATCAGCGAAATCCGAACTTAGTTTCAAACGAGGAAGGGCGCTTCACCGGCTTCAATGCGGATAAGTCAGGAAACGAGCGTGGGCGGAATGTTAAGGAATCAAATGGCACTGCATTGATTGATTATGCAGATCATGCAGCCAATCTGAAATCGTCAATCCCTGACGCCGCAAGGGCGACTTTTGAAAAAAAACCGACACCTGAAAGCCGCAATGTAGCATTGCGCTTGCTCCGGCCAAAGTCTCAAATTGTAAACGCTTACGAACGCTTAACATTCACAATCAAAATACAAGCGCCTGAACTTCATGCTAAATTGGCCGCTGTTAAAATGAAAAGCGGGCGCATTCAATTTGGCCCGGAATGGGGAATGACGAGTCCGCTGGCGAAGACGAATTATTTGTTTGCAGGCCGGGATAGCGTCAACAAACCTGCATTGCTGCTTATCCCAGGCATTTTTGTTTCCAAAAGCTGGCAGCAGCACGTGGTTTCATTTACTTTTTCTCCTTATCAATCCTACTTTGGCAATGGAAAAATCGTGGTTCATGCTTTGGACTCGATCACGGCCAATGACTCTTTAAAAACCCATAACAACAAGCGCCTGATGAAAGCCTCAGGCATGAATTTCAGTCTTTATTATCACTTCCAGGCAAGCAAGATTTTCGCCTTGGGCGCGGGCGCATCATACAGTATTTTTTCTAATGCATTGGTCAGGAACGAGATACAAAACTATGAAGGGAGAATTCTTCCCGGAGCACTTTCCACTTTGACCAAAAAATCCGGATTAGCAGAAAATATAAATCCCCGCCTTTTTGCATTGAAGGCAGGGATCGTTTTTACGCCCGGTCGTTTTCAGGTTGGACTGAATGTCGTTGCTCCGGTCACAAGTGTTTCACGAGACGTTGAATTTCCATTGAAATCGCTGAATGGGCAGCTTTTTTTAAGGTTCAATTGCTTTTCCCGATGATATCTTCCCATTTGTAATAATGAAAAACCTTGCCCTCGGACATCACCACAAAAAGTCCTTTGGGGAATTGAGCGGATAAGGCAACATTAGTCACATCCGAGCCGTCGCTCTGATCAGCCGCGACCTTGACGATTTTGACCAGCTCATGCGCGTGTGGATCGGCTTGCGAGCCTTCTCTTTTAAAAATGTGAAATTTGTCAGCGCCTTGGTCTGAAACGAGGATATAGCCCGTGTTAGGGCCGGTTTTATAAATAGAAATTCCTTCGTTATCTTCCGTAAAGCCCTTGTTTGGAATCAATGTCAGTTCCGTGTCGCTGCTGTCCGGATCTGCATAATATTTGCGGATGCCCACCTGTTCATCGGAATAATAAACGTAGCCCATTTCATTGTCGACCGCAATGGACTCGATCTCTTTTTTGCCGCTGTATTCACCGAATTTGCGAACGAGTTCCGCCTTAACATTGCCTTTTCCATCGTCTGCGAGTCTGTATTGCCATAAATAACCTGCTGCCGGACCAGTTTTTCGGCCCACGATTGCGAAAATCGCTTTGTCGGACGGACGCGTGTAAAGCGCAATGCCCATGGGTGCCTGCGCCGAATCACCTTTGAAAACTTCCATGCCGCCCGCGTCCACCACTTTCATATCAGGCAAGCTAAAAATCCGGATTTTGTTTGCCTCTCTTTCGGTCACCACAGCAATGTCCGTGGCCTTGCCCGACAGCATTAAACCGTAAGCAATGTCCACATTGTTGGGCCGTTTCAACTTGATAAACTTGTCTCGCTGAATTTTTCCTGCCAGGTCAAACACATACAAGCCACCGTCAGCATCTTTATCGGTGCCTATAATGAGGCTTTTTGACGGGTCTTGCGGATTAATCCAAATCGCAGGATCATCCGTATCATGCACAACCGAATCTGTAACGATAACCGGCCGAACAACCGCCGAATCCGTAGATGTAGAATCCGTCACGCCAACGACAGATTGATTTGAAGACTGATTATTACAGCTCAAAAGGCCAATTAAGGCAAACAGGAAAAGGGCAAAATGCGGACGCATCAACAAAAATTTCTTGGTTAAACAAATCGTGGAGCTTCGTAATGTTTTCGTCATCATACTATTTTTATCAATCCGCAAAAGTCCAAGAACAATGTTACTCCCGAGTCAGGGGAGTGTTATGATATTGTTATGGAATGCTGGTCGTCTTGGCCGAAGTATTTAAGTAAGACTGGGATTAGGACGAAAGTTACTGCCGGTTTATAAAAATCCATATTTTTGGCTTATTGAGGAAACCCGTTCACACCGATCTGATATGAGATTGAGCAACTTGTTACAAGCCAGCATTTTATTGCAATTCTTTACGATCCAGGTTGTATTCGGACAAGATACAAAAGTCAATCTTTCCGCATTATTTGACACCTTGCATGCACGCCGGAATTTCGACGGTTGCGTGTTGATTGCCAGGAAAGGGGAAGTTATGTTTGAAAAGGCTTATGGCTTGGCTGACGAGGCAAGTGCTCGGCCCATTAATACGAAAACGCTTTTCGAACTGGCTTCTGTCTCCAAGCAATTCACGGCAATGGCCGTAATGCAGTTGAAGGCAAAGGGATTACTCGCTTATTCTGATTCTATCCAAAAGTTTTTGCCCGGATTGCCATATAAAGGCGTCACCATTCGCGACTTGTTGGTTCACACCGCGGGCATTCCTGATTTCCTCGGTTGGGATGAGGCGGATCTGGATGTTTCGAGGGTCAATACAAATGAAGACATTTTGAAAGAGCTTCCTGCGAAATATCCATCTGTTGCCTTTCCAGCGGGCACTCGCTATGCCTATTCCAATACAAATTATCTGCTGCTTGCGTGTATTGTAGAAAAATTGTCAGGCATTCCAATTGCAGAATATCTCGACAGAAATGTTTTCCAACCGGCAGGAATGCTGGATACAAAGGCCTATTCCAGAAGGTCTGCGTCCACAAAACTCGCAAATTATGCGAACAGCTATTTTTGGGATCCAGCCGCGCAATGTTATGTGCATATGGATAGCGTGGCCAGTTATGCATTGCATATGGATGGCATTGTAGGGCCATATGGCATTAGCAGCAATGTGGGAGATTTGTTTCGATGGGATCAGGCGCTTTATACGGAAAAGCTGCTGAGCCGGGCCGAACTTAGGGAAGCTTTTCAACCAAGTTTATTAAAAAATGGAAGAGATTTAGTAAAAACGCCATCTGGCATGATCTCTGGTTTTGGCTGGGAAATTATCCCTGATCCCGATTCCGGATCACTGGAAATGTTTCACTCGGGTGGTTATGGTGGCTACGCTAATCTGATCGTGAGAAATACGGGCAAAAAGGAAACGGTTATTTTGCTAAGCAATCACAAAGCAATGGTGGATGTTTACGCTATTATGACCGCCATTGATGACATCCTAAACAATGCCCCCGTTGCCATTCCCGACCGGGTTATAAATCCTAAATCGGTTCCAACCAAGGCGGCACAGCTCGCGACCTTCGCTGGAAATTACGCACCGACTGTTGCGCCCGGGTTTAAATTCAGGATCAGAATAAAAGGCAACCGACTTTATGCAAAAGCGCAAGATGGGATTGAGTCGCCCATTTATGCGGCCTCGGCTGACACATTTTTCTTTGCAGACGCAGATGCCAAAATCAGGTTCAGTAAGGACAATAATGGCAAGGTCGAAAAGCTCATTTTGATTCAAGATGGTCAAGAAACACCGATGCTCCGGATTGATCCTGTTCCAGCAATTCCACATAACCTTCCGTCCCATTAACTGTTATCCACTGACCGTCTTGGATGCGTTTGGTTGCGTTTTCTACGCCTACGACGGCTGCGAGGCCGTATTCCCGGGCAATTACGGCTCCGTGTGTCATGAGGCCGCCGACTTCTGTGACCAGGCCTTTGATGGAAACAAACAAGGGTGTCCAGCTTGGATCGGTGAATGCGGTCACGAGAATATCACCTTCTTCGAGCTCGGCATCTTCCATATTCAGGATCACCCGCGCCCGTCCCGAAACGATTCCGGAGGAAACGGCCAGACCTGCAATGGCTGTCGGCGGCAAATCTTTGTGCTGATATGAACCTGTAATGATCTCACCCTCAGAAGTGATGACACGCGGCGGCGTCAGCTTTTCGTAATGCTTGAATGCTGCTTTGCGTTCGTTAATCAATGTGTAATCTGCTTTATTACTGCGGACGACTTCGCCAAGCTCTGTCAGCGACAGAGAATAAATGTCTTCTTTTTCCTCAATCACATTGGCATTTACAAGTCGCTCAGCTTCTTCGAGTAACGCCTTTTTGTAAACGTAAAGCCGGTTCACCATGCCATATTTCGGATATTCGCGATAGCCAGCGAGATTGCGAATGACGTTTATCATTTGTTTTGTCTCTGCTATTTTTAACTCACCGTCAGGCAATTGCTTCAACCGGCTAAGCAAATCTTGCTCTTTTTGAAATGCCTCCGTTTTGCCTTGCTCAAATTTCTGCAGGCTTGCATTCGGCTCAAAGTTTTTAATGTGATTGAGGATAATCGGAATGAGTGTGGCGGGTTTTTCGATCCAGCGCGTTCTGGTAATATCAATTTCCCCGGTGCACCGCATGCCATATTTGTCAAGAAAAGACTGGATCGCATTGTATGCTTCCTTTCCACCGTTGACATTTGTCAAATTTTCTAAAAACGCATCTTCCTTAACCTGCTGCAAATGTGCAACCACATCCGGATAGGGGCGGATCACGTCTGCAACGTCCAAAAGTGCCAGACCCATTTCGGACGTGACATTATTGGGCACGGATTGCGAAAGCGTGTCTGCCGCATTCTTTTCCCCTAACCATTCATTCATTTTTTCATTGATCCAAGCCGCAGCATCAAATGCAGCGGTTAACGCACGGAACATTCGCGGATCAAACAAAATCTTTTTGAATTCAGGCAGATCTGCCACGATGAAGTCGATCAATGCGGGGCCGGATTTTATTTCAATCTGCTGTTTTACGACTTGGAGCGTCGTTTCGCTGAGTTTGATCAGGTCAGCGACGACTGTAAAATCTGTTACAACAGCGGTTTTGGAAGCCGGGGAGGCCATGTTTTGGACATTAACCGGGGCGTCGGTCTCTGATAATTTTATAAAATTTTCCCGCGATAAAATGGTCGTAAGTGCGTCTCTTACAAGCGGATCAGATTTGCCGAGCGTGTTGAAAAGGCTGTCTCTGCCGTCAGTCGAGGCCAGCATGGACGTTACGTCCACAAACAACCTTCCTGCCGCGATCCGCATGGAAATGCTGTTTAGTAAAAGCCAAAAAGACAAGCCCAGCGGCTTCATGGCGTCGGTCATCATTTGCTGGTGGCCAACGGAAACATAAACGCGCGGGATTATCTCGGTGTCCTGTGCATTGTTTTCATTCGGAATGGGAAACAGGGTGGTGATGGGTCGGCTCTGGACAACGTGAAACGCGCCTTTAACCAAACACCATTCAATATCCTGAGGCTGACCAAAATGCGACTCGATTTTTCGTCCTGTTTGCGCCAGCGCTAAAATCTGTGCATCCGTTAATGTCTGTGCATTTTGAAGCTCCGGTGCAATGTCGAATTCCTTAGTTCCGCCTTCTTTCAACGCTTGAATGGCCAGTTTTTTAGTCGATATTTTCTTTTCAACGATGTTGCCGTCACGCACTTTGTAATGATCCGCATTGACAATCCCGGACACCAACGCCTCGCCCAATCCGAAACTGGCATCAATGGACGAAATTTTCCTATGACCACTGACAGGATCAGCAGTAAATAAAATGCCCGCCGCTTCCGGAAAGACCATCTTTTGAACAACGACCGCAAGCTGGACATCGCGATGCCCATAGCCATTTTGAATGCGATAACTCACAGCCCGATCTGTAAAAAGCGAGGCCCAGCATTTGCTTATATGCGGCATAATCGACTGTAAACCAATGACATTCAAATAAGATTCCTGCTGTCCGGCAAATGAAGCCGCAGGCAAATCCTCCGCTGTGGCGCTCGATCGAATCGCATATGCATGGTCTTCGCCCAGTTTTGCAAGCTGACTTCTGACCTCATTTTCAATGGCAAGCGGGATCGCCGTATTTTCAATGATTTGCCTGATTTTTGCACTGATTGATGCGATTTCTTGCCGGTTATCAGCCCTTAACCCGCCTAAATTGTCAAGAAGCAGATCAAATGTTTTATTATTCGCAATGATCTCATTATAAGCATTCGTCGTAATGCAAAACCCCTCAGGCACCCGAATTCCCTCGATCAAGGACAACGCTCCAAGATTAGTGCCTTTGCCGCCGACCGCAGCGATTTTGTCTTTCTTAATGTCTTGAAAAACAACCGTGTATGAAACCAGATCTGTCATTTGTTTTCCCATTTAAGATTTCTTGCTGTTGAGCTGCACTGTCGTTTCATTCATTATTCCAATGGCTTTTTGGAAGTAAGCTTCAATAACCGCGCATTCTGATTCCGAAAATGTGGCAGTCAACTGCTCCGATTTTTCCCTGAAATCTGCATAAAGCGGCGTTAGCAGTGCCATGATTTTGTCAATGTCCGGTTCAATGATCACCTTCCGTCTGTCGTTTTCCGCAAAGCGCCTTTTTACCAGATCTTTCTTTTCAAATCTGTCGATCAGCCCGGTTACTGCGCCGGTGGTCAAGCCCGTCAATGTCGCGAGTTCTCCCGCGGTCATTTGACCTTTCTCGATCAGAAATCCCAAATATTTGTGGTCGGTGCCTGTAAGTCCGGCCCGGCGGCCAACCGCTTCATGCATTTGAATCGAAGTGTAAGCATATTGCTGGCTCAGCTTCCTGATTCGTTTGATCAACTCATCACTCATTTTATCTTATCTGGTAAATATCTTAGCAACAAAGATAAATGAGAATTGGTGGATTTTACAATTGAACACGTCTAAAATGTCACTCAGCGCACGAAATCGCGCCAAGTAAATTTTGAAATTAGCTTGGAAGTGTTCCATCGGCGAAATACATTTGCGCATTAATTATATTTTGTCTAAATAAGCTTAATGAAAATTCTTCTATCAATTTCGATTTGTATCCTCCTTTCGGCCCAAGCCTTTGCCCAAACCGGCAAGGTGAAAGGAACGGTCATGGACAATGCCAAATACGGGCTGCCCGGCGTGAATGTGCTTATTAAAAACACCACCAACGGCACGCAAACGAGCGACACGGGGTATTTTGAATTAGCCAATATCAATGATGGAAATTATGTGCTGTCAATCTCATCGGTAGGTTTCAAAACCAAAGAAGTGCGCTTCACCATTGCACAAAATGAGGTGGACCTGCAAACGATAACACTTTACGCAGGCGACGAAATTTTACGCGAAGTGGTTGTTGAAGGCGAGCGCGAAAACAAATTTTCGCGCAGCAAAACGGCTTATGTTTCCAAATTGCCTTTGCGCGATTTTGAAAATACACAGGTTTACAGCACCATTACCAACTATTTATTAAAATCCCAGATCGTCACCAATTTCGATGACGCATTGAAAAACGCGACCGGTGTTGAAAATTTGTGGACTTCCACGGGCCGGGGCGGCGACGGAGCGGGTTACTTCTCGCTGCGCGGATTTGCGGTTCAGCCGAAACTGGTCAATGGCCTTCCGGGTCTTACGAATGGAACGATCAATCCGGCTAACATTGAGCGCATTGAGGTTTTAAAAGGGCCCTCGGCAACGTTGTTTGGAAACGCGGTGAGCTCTTATGGTGGGCTTATCAATGTGGTCACAAAAAAGCCTTATGTCGGGACCGGCGGTGAACTTTCATTTACAACTGGCTCATTTGGGTTGAACCAGATCACGGGCGATTTCAACACGGCGCTTAACAAGGAAAAGAATCTTTATTTCCGGCTGAACACATCTTACGCGACGGAACGGAGCTTCCAGGATGCCGGTTTCAGAAAGTCCTTTTTTGTAGCGCCGTCGCTTTCTTACAAAGTGAACAACAATTTGTCGTTTTCCTTTTATGGCGAAATTACGCAGGCAGAGCAAACGAATCCAATGTTTCTCTTCCTGAACCGCAGTGCGCCTACGCATTCGAAAAATCTGAAAGAGCTCAATTACAACAACAAACTTTCATTCACGAGCAATGATCTGACATTGCAGAACCCGACGCAGAACTATCGTGTAGAAATGGATTACAAGCTTTCTGACCAATGGGAGTCACAGACTTTGGTCTCGAAAAGTGCAACTTCCACGAAAGGATATTATTCCTATTTGTTTGATTTTGGCGTTCTGGGAAATGACACTTATTCCAGATATTTGAACAAACAAAATGAATACACAGGAACGTCTGACATTCAGCAAAACTTCATTGGTGATTTCAGATTGGGCTCCATGAGAAATCGCGTTGTTATCGGGCTAGATTATTTCTCGGCGATTTCTACGAGCAACGGAACGGGTTATGCATTCTACGGCAATGTTACGCCTGAGGGCGGTTCCAATGGTGATGATCCTCTTACGAAACCGATTGAAAAAAGGGATTATCCGCTATCCACTGCTGCTGTGGATGCTGTTTTGGCGACTCAGCCTGTGGCCAATTCCAAGTCAAAATACAACATTTACAGTGCCTACGCATCGGATGTTTTGAATCTGACAAACAACTTGTCCGTAATGCTGGGCCTTCGTCTGGACCATTTCGACAATGGTGGCGATGTAAAAACTGCGGAAGACGATTACAACCAAACCACATTGTCGCCCAAGTTCGGAATTCTGTTCCAGCCGGTTTCCGATAAGGTTTCTGTTTTTGCCAATTATCAAAATGGCTTCACAAATGTTGCGCCGTCGCTCGTTGGAGATCCGGATGAAGGCCCGCAAAGGATCAAAACTTTCAGACCCGAGCAGGCTAACCAAATTGAGTTTGGGATCAAGACCAACATCATTAAGAACAAGCTGAATGCGACGATCAGTTATTACGATATCCGTGTTAAAGACCAGGTTATCACCGACCCGTCATCGCCTTTCAACAAAATTCAAGGCGGTCAGATTTACAGCAAGGGTTATGAGATTGAAATCAATGCAAATCCTGTCGCCGGCTTGAACATCAGAGGCGGTTACAGCAATAACGACAGCAAAACGACCCGATCAGACAACACCGAAATTTTGGACAAGCGCCCGCTCGACGCAGGTTCGAAACACACTTATAATGCGTGGGCAAACTATGAAGTGACGGGTGGGAAGTTGCAGGGCTTCGGCATTGGCGCGGGATTTAATGGCGCGAGCGAGCGATATGCGATCAACTACGCTTCAACGGGCGACTTCATGCTTCCGGCTTACACGGTTGCCAATGCATCGCTTTTTTACCAAGCCGAAAATTACCGCATCGGCTTGAAGCTGAACAATGCTTTCAACAAAGAATATTATAAAGGCTGGTCAACCATCGCGCCACAAACACCACGCGCCTTGCTAGCGAACATTACGTATAATTTCTAGCGATTTATATTCAGAGAAGTTCATGCTGTCCCATCCGCTTGCGGGTGGGACTTTTTTGTTTGCAATAGTCCGACTCGCCCAAACGAATGGTATTTTATTTTGACGATTTATAAGTTATACCAATAAAATTCCATGTAACTCGCTATCGACAAACGAAAATTTTGTAAAATCTTTTAATCTGGTTGTAATTGTCAAAACAATATATATTTTTGCGCAATACATTTTACCAACCTAACTACTATGAGAAAAAATCTACTCCTTTTACTGGGGGGGCTAATGCTGCTTTGTGGCCAGGCCTATGCCCAGAGCCGTGAGGTGACCGGCACAGTTACCACCCTGGACGACGGCTCGCTTTTACCGGGTGTCAACATTTCCCTCAAAGGAACCAACCGAGGCACCACGACCGACAGCCAGGGAAACTACAAAATCGCGGCCGATCCCGGCAGCACGCTTGTGTTCAGTTTTATCGGTTTTTTGAGCAAAGAAGTGAGTGTTGCAAAAGAAACAGTGATCAATGTTACATTGGTCAATGACGCCACCGAACTGCAAGAATTTGTCGTTACATCGCTGGGAATCAACCGGGAAAAAAAGGCATTAGGATATTCCGTTCAGGAGATCAATGGTGAAAAACTGACACTCGCGCGTGACGCTAACATTGGAAATGCATTGGCTGGTAAAATTGCCGGTGTGCAGGTTTTAGGACAATCCGCCGCAAAATTTGGCTCGCCGAGCATCCGTATCCGCGGCATCAATTCACTTACCGGAAGTGATCCTTTATATGTTGTAGATGGCACGCCGACGGATATCAGCATGGTCAATATGGACGACGTTGAGTCATTGACCGTTCTCAAAGGACCGTCAGCAACGGCGCTTTATGGAAATCGCGCTTCGGCCGGAGTCATCGTCGTGACTACAAAACGTGCGAAATCAGGGGAAACTTCGCTGACTGTTAACCACAGCTCCACAATCGATCAGGTTTCGCTGCTTCCCAAATATCAGAACGAATATGGCGGTGGTTATTCGCAGGAATGGGAAACGTTTGCATTCAATCCTGCCATTCACCCCGCTTCATGGTCCGCATTTGATGGACAAAAGATCCTGGATTACTCGGCAGATGAAAGCTGGGGACCTAAGATAGACGGTTCTCTGCACAGATCAGCTGCTTCGTGGCAGCCCGGCGAAGGCTTTGGTAAGGAGACACCTTTCAGCGCTAACCCGAACAACGTCCGCGATTTCTTTGAAAAACCGATCAGCCACAACTCCAACATTGCTTTTTCCAAGGCTGGCGACGGCTATGCTTCACGGATCTCATACACCCACATTACCAACAACGGGATCGTTCCAAACAGCAAGCAAATACGCGATTACGTTAGCGCCAGAAACTCCATCACATTTGCCAAGCGTCTCGTGGCCGATCTGAATGTCAACTATACAGGCACCAAAACATTGAATACGCCAGCTGACCGCTATGGATCAACGGGTGGGACGAGTCCGGGCACCAACTTGTTTGGCGTAGGAAATGCAACATTGAATGGCTATAACCAGACCATCGGATCATTCAACCAATGGTTTCAGCGTCAATTGAGCATTGATGATTTGAAAAATTACAAAAATCCGGATGGCACATTCCGCAGCTGGAATATCGGCGGGCCGCTGGACCCAAAACCCAAATACTGGGACAGCCCTTACACCCAGGTTTACGAAAATACCAACGTGAGCCGCCTGCAACGCATCTTTGGTGATGTAGGACTTACTTATAATATCACCGATTATCTCAAGGCAACTGGTAAATTTCGCCGCGATTACGGCACTTATGTGCAAAGCGGCCAGGTTGCAGCAGGAACATTGAATGCGGGCGGATTGGGCGCTTATTCTTACCTAACAGGGGTCAATCTTGAAAACAATTTCGAAGGATTGGTAAGCTTCGACAAGACTTTCAACAAGATTTCTGTTTTGGTCAATGCAGGTGGAAACATTCGTTACAACCGCACAGAAGGCACATTGCAGGCAACAGTAGGCGGGTTAACAACGCCGGGTTATTACAACATCGGCGCTTCGAAGGACCGGCCTTTGGCTGCCAATTATTTGTTTGAAAGAAAAGTAAGGAGCGTTTTTGGTAACGTCAGCCTGGGTTACAACGACTTCCTGTTCGTGGAAGGATCGCTGCGCAATGACTGGTCGTCCACGTTGCCGGCATCCAATAACTCGTATTTATATCCTTCTGTTTCAGCAAGTTTGATCTTCTCTGAGTTCGTCCCAACCAATAATGTTTTCTCTTTTGGAAAGCTGCGCGGTGGATATGCCCAGGTTGGAACCGATTTGGGACCTTACCAAACTGCGCTTACTTACGGCGTCGGCGCAAACTATGGCAGCAATCCATCCATGTCTTTGCCTGGAACATTGCCTAACTCCGCTTTGAAACCGGGTATGTCATCTTCTTATGAAGGCGGAATTGACCTGAAATTTTTCAGAAACAGGATCGGATTGGAGTTCACAGCTTATAAGAATAACAACAGCAACCAGATCATTCCGCTTGCCGTGGCATCCACCAGCGGTTACAATAATGCTGTTGTGAATGCAGGTCTGATCACAACAACAGGTTTGGAACTGCACATATCTGCAACGCCGATCAAAACGGATGATTTCTCGTGGGATCTGGACCTTAATGCGGATCGCAACCAATCCAAAGTGATTGAATTGACAGAACAAAGCCGCAACTATCAGCTCGACGGGCCACAATGGAGAGCATTGACGCTGAATGCACGGGTGGGAGAGAAGTGGGGAATGCTGGAAGGCGTGGGCATTAAAAAAGATGCGAATGGCAGAAAGGTCGTTTACGCGCCAACTCCGGAAAACATTGAAGCCGGAACAGCCGGACTATATGTGAAAGAGAACAATGTGAACCTGGGCAATGTGCTTCCAAAATTCAAAGGTGGATTTGTTAACTCGTTTCAATACAAAGGTTTCAATCTGCAAGCAAGCACGGATTTTGTCGTGGGAGGGAAATTCTTCTCGGTGACGCGCATGTTCAATGCCTATTCAGGACTCTCGGCTGAAACGGCTGGAAACAACGAGTTGGGCAATCCAAAACGCAACCCTGTGGATGAAGGAGGCGGCGTTCTTCTGGATGCCGTGACAGAAGATGGCCAGCCCAACACTTACCGCGTAGACACGCAAAACCTTTACGAAAACTGGCTTTACGCGCTGAACGAAAACTGGATCTACGACAAGACTTATGTGAAGCTGCGCGAGCTTTCGATTGGCTATAAAATCCCGAACAGGTTTTTGGGCAAATACGTAAAATCAGCCAGCGTTTCCGTGATTGGGCGTAACCTGCTGCTCATTTACAGCGCCATAGGCGGTGGAATCGACATTTCGGAAACAGAGACATTGTGGTATGAAGGCGGTCAGCTGCCTCCGGTCCGCTCAGTTGGGGTTAACCTTCGATTGGGTTTCTGATTTCTTTATTCAACATTAAAAATCATCAATCATGAAAAAATATTGGCAAAAACCACTCGCCACCGTTATGCTCGCCGCAGCATTGGTGGGGTGCAGTGATTTCGAAAACATCAATATAAATCCAAACAGTCCGTCGTCCCCAAGCACTGCCGGTCTGCTCACCGGTGTCATCCGGAATGTCGGCACAATTAATGCGCAAGTAGGGCCCGGTGCGGCCAACATTGTGCCTGCCATGTACGTGCAGCAGTTCGGCGATGTTACTTACATTGAGGACTCTAAGTACAAAACGATCAATTTCAGTTACAATGGCTGGTATGCGGGTCCACTGGCGAACTTGCAGCACATCATTGAGCTCAATACAAAAGAGGACACGAAAATCAGCGCAGCAGCTTTTGGCTCAAATAACAACCAAATTGCCACTGCAAGGATTCTGAAAGCGTATTTCTTCCAATGGATTACGGACCGCTGGGGCGATGTGCCTTACTCGGAAGCGCTGAAAGGAGATGGAGATTTCACGCCGGCGTTTGACAAGCAAGAAGCGATTTACACAGATCTGTTCAAAGAATGGAAAGAAGCGGCAGCCCAGTTTGACGGCGGAAAAGCGTTTCAGGGAGACATCCTTCTAGGAGGCAACACAGCCCAATGGAAGAAATTTGCCAATTCCCTTCGCCTGATCGCGGCTTTGCGACTTTCAAAAGTTAAGCCCGATCTGGGCAAGCAGGAGTTTGCAGCGGCGCTGAAAGATGGTGTTTTCACGGCAGGGACGGATAATGTGCAGTACAAATTCCTTTCCGAATCGTCCAACGAAAATCCTTTGTACAACAATTACACAGTCAATAACAGAAAGGATTTTGCTGTGAGCGATGTCATGGTGGATTATCTTAAAAAGACTGCTGACCCAAGATTGCCGTTTTTGGCGGCGAAGAATATTTTGGGTGAATATGTAGGTGTTCCTTACGCGGTCGGAGGGAAGAAGGCGCAGGATGTTTCGTTGATCGGCTCCATTTTGTCACAGCAAAACTCTGCCGTGAATGTGCTGACTTATGCACAAGTTCTCTTTGCACAGGCAGAAGCAGCGAAACTTGGCTGGACAACGGACAATGCAAAAACGCTTTATGAAGCGGCCGTTCAAGCATCATTGCAGCAATGGATGGGCGCAAGTTACACGGAGGCAGCCTACAAAGCCTTCATCGCAAAGCCGGAAGTTGCTTACACAGAGGCGACTGCGCTCGAAAAAATCGGAACACAACGCTGGATCGCGCTTTATTTTCAAGGAACAGAGGCCTGGTCGGAGTGGAGAAGGACGGGTTATCCGGTGCTTAAACCGGCGGCAAACACATTGAATGGCGGCACTGCCATTCCGAGAAGGCTGGCTTATCCCGTTACAGAAAACACATTGAATCAGGAAAATTACAAAGCCGTCGTTGCCTCGCAAGGCGCTGATGATCATTATACAAGGGTTTGGTGGGACAAACAGTAAAGTTTGTAAAACAGTCATTATGCTGAGCGAGATGAGCAATTCATCATTCAGCAAACCACACTCATAATTGAGTAGATTTGTTATGTTAGTGCACTAACAGGCAGGTGTTTCACCTGCCTGTTTTTTGTGTCTTTAAACCATTTATATTGCAAATCGATATGATGCTTAAAGAAATTGACGCCTACTTTTACAACAAACCCGAACCGGTAGGAAGCTATCTGGCGTCCCTGAGGCATTTTGTGCTGCATGACCGGGCAGATGTCACGGAAGCTTGGAGATATTCAATGCCGTTTTATCTGTGTAAGGGAAAGCGGTTTTGCTATATATGGACGGACAAAAAAACCACCCATCCTTATCTCGGCATTGTAGACGGAAACCGCATCGATCACCCTGCATTGATTGCTGAAAAGCGTTCGCGAATGAAGATTTTAAGACTCGATCCGGAGGAGGATATGCCCATAGATTTGATCAGAGAAGTCCTGGAAATGGCAATCGCTATTTTGTAATTTTTCGTAAGTTCGATTTATAATTCAGCAAGTAATTATTTTGCACGTTTCATCGACACAATTTTAGATAAAAATGAAAGCATCAAATAATAAGATCCTGATAACTGGCGGCGCGAGCGGAATTGGCTTTGCAATGGCAGAACGCTTTGCTAATGAGCAAAATACGGTGATAATCTGTGGTCGCCGGGAAGCGGCATTAGCCGAGGCCGCCGAGAAAATTCCGGGATTGATCACCAGGCAATGTGACCTTAGCTCCGAGCAGGACAGGCAAGCATTGTATGACTGGATTGCCACGGAACATGGCGACTTGAATGTTTTGGTCAACAATGCAGGCATTCAGAACTGGATGTCGGTTTCGGATTCTGATTTTTATCAAAGGGCAAAGCAGGAAATTACGACGAACATTGAGGCTCCTTTGCATTTAACTTCCTTGTTTTTAAATCTAAAATCATTGGAAACGGTGATGAATGTGACTTCCGGGCTGTCTTATGTTCCATTTACAAAAGTGCCCGTTTACTCAGCCACAAAAGCGTTTTTCCATTCCTTTACAACTTCGCTTCAATATTTATTAAAGGATAAAAATATTGAAGTCATTGAAATAATCCCCCCGGCCTTGAACACCGACCTCGGCGGAAAAGGCTTGCACGACCACGCGCCACCCGTGAGCGAATTCATCGAGGCCATCTTTAACCAGCTGAAAGAAGGAAGAACAGCATTGACCTTTGGATTCAGCGAAGCCCTGAGCAAAGCAGGACAGGAAGTGCTCAGGCCAATATTTTCACGGCTTAATCCTTGATTTTTTTTGAATAAGCCCAACCTTCGCGCTCAGTCGGCGATCCTTCAATGCTGTTAACCCCGCATGTTTCCAATCGCATTTAATCCCATATACAAATATCCGGTGCCGGAAGGGCACCGGTTTCCAATGGACAAATATGAACTGCTGCCGCAACAGTTGCTGCGCGAGGGCGTTGCGGAGCATTCCGATTTTTTTGATCCGGAAATGGTTGATATGCAGGCAGTTTACGCTGTGCATGACCGGGATTATGCAGATCGCATTGTGGCAGGAAAGCTGAGCAAACAGGAAATGCGGCGGATCGGTTTTGAGCAAACGCCGTTACTGGTGGAACGCGAGCGGCGGATCACAAACGGAACGATCATAGGCGCGCTTCGTGCTTTTGAAACCGGCATTGCATTCAACATTGCAGGCGGCACGCATCATGCCGGGAAAGGTTTTGGAGAAGGATTTTGTATTATCAATGATCAGGCGGTTGCAGCGCAATATCTGCTTGATCATCAGAAAGCAAAACAAGTGCTGATCGTCGATCTGGATGTGCATCAGGGAAATGGCACGGCAGAAATTTTTGCCAATCAGCCGCATGTGTTCACTTTTTCGATGCATGCGAAAAACAATTATCCTTTTAGAAAAGAGAAAAGTGACCTGGACGTGCCGCTGGAAGACCGCACCGACGACGCAACTTACCTGCGTATATTGGCGGATGTTCTTCCGGGGCTCGTGGAGCAAGTGCGTCCTGATTTCATTTTCTATCAAGCCGGGGTCGATATCCTGCAATCGGATAAGCTGGGCAGGATGTCTTGCACCATTCAAGGCTGCCGCCGACGCGATGAAATGGTGATGCGGCTGGCCGAAAAGCATAACATTCCGGTGCAATGCAGCATGGGAGGTGGCTATTCTCCGCAGCTCCGCACAATCCTTGATGCCCATGCGAACACTTACAAGGTTGCGAGGCAGGTTTTTTGACACATTGTCTTGACAGAAAAACGAATATTTTTTATTTAAATAAATCAATTAGCAGTAACTTTCATTGATTGTTAGTTGATTTAAATAATGCGTTGGATGGTTTTGCACTTAATGTGAGATGCTATGAAAACTTTCGTTTGCGCCGTCATTATCAGCCTGATCAACTGCGCAAGCGCGCTGTGCCAGGAAGCGAAAACGCATCAATATTATTCTACTTCCCGCGTAACGCTGAGGGTCCTGGATAAAGAAACATTCCAGCCCATTGAAGCGAAGATCCTCGTTGCCAGCCAAAGCCCGGGAAGCCAGATTGCCCCGGTTTTTGAAGACAAAGTTTACAAATATAGGCTTCCTCTGACCGACACATGCACTTTTTCCATTTACGCGCCAGGTTATGAAATGCTGAATGAGTCGCTTCTTGCCAATGAGATCAATGGCACGGAAGTGTTTTTTCTTACGCCGAAAGAGGTGGATAAAAGTCCTAAGCCCGAGGTCGTGGCAACAAATGCTGTACATGCCCACAAGCCGATTCTTCATGAAGACATTACATCGGTTCTTTATTTCAACCAGAGCAATACAAATATGTCAGGCAGGTCGCAGCGGGAGCTTGAACGGGTTGTGGATTTTCTGAACATGAACGAAAACTTGCAAATTGAGCTCGCAGGGCATACGGACAATCTGGGAGATGAGGAAAAGAATATGCTGCTTTCCTGGGATCGCGCGGATGTGGTTAAGCAACATTTACTGGAAAATAATATTTCACCTGCAAGGATCAAAAGTAAAGCTTTCGGCAGTGCAAGGCCCGTTGCGCCCAATGACAGCGAGCGAAACCGGCGGTTTAACAGAAGGGTAATTATCGAAATGTCGCCTGCGCATTAAATTCAATGCAGGCTAATATGACCAAGCATGGGAAACGTGAAATTATACAGCCAGATAGCGACGGCAATCCTGATTTTTATTTCACCACTATTTTTTCTGGATGGCTGCATTGAACCCTTTTCTCCACCGGAAATTAATTCGAATGATCACTATCTTGTCGTTGACGGGTTTTTCAATGCAGGCGGAACTGACACCAGCCGCTTCGAGTTGCGGAGGACACAAAAGGTAAACCAAACCACCGAACCTTTCATTGAAACAGGCGCGTCCATATCCGTGGAAACGGAAGCAGGAGAGACATTTGCCTTTACTGAACCTGCAAAAGGAATGTATATTTTACCGCCGCGGAATTATGATATGGCCGGGAAATACAGGATCAGGATCGCCACCAAAGACGGTCAGGAATATCTTTCGGAATTTGTAACGGTCAGCCGCACACCGCCCATTGACAGCCTTACTTACAAACTGGACGCCGCGCAGAATGCAGTCGTTTTTTATGTTAACACGCACGATGCGACCAACAGCACGCAGTTTTACCGGTGGAAGTTTGACGAAACTTGGGAGTATGACGCAACTTATTATTCCGCTTTGGAAGTGGTCAATGACACAGTTGTGCTCCGAAAGCAAAATATTAACAAGTGCTGGGGCAAAAATAAGTCTGGCAGTATTTTGTTGGGGAGCACGGTGCGGCTGAGTCAAGACATTATCAAAAATCTGCCGCTGAACATTGTCCCGATTTCAACCAACCGGTTTTATATCAAATACAGCATTCTTGTAAAGCAATACGGGCTTTCGCGGCAGGCCTTTGAATACTGGACAGATCTTTCAAAAACAACACAAGGGACAGGCAGCTTGTTTGATCCGCAGCCGTCGCAAGTTACCGGCAACATTAAGAACACGGGCAATCCGAAAGACCGTGTTTTTGGCTATTTCAGCGCATCAACCGAGGCAACCAAACGGCTTACCATTGCGCCGAAACTGGGGATTTTTCCCAGGTGCACTGAGCCTGACACGATTCCGCTGGCTTGCGGCCGGAATGGAGAAGCTTGTGCTTTGAACACGCCTAATTTGCTGCTGTCTTACTGGGGCATCCGTGCGGATTCTGTGCTGGTGGGAATTGAATCATGCGCAGATTGCCGGACAGCGGGAGGAACGACTGACCGGCCTAGTTATTGGTAAAAAGCCTTGCACACGCTCAGTATGCAAGGCTTTTGAACTGAAAATTAAACTTACCGTGTGGCGGTCAATGTGAAGTCCGTGCCCACGTCGTCTGTTGCATTGATGATGATTTTCTTGCCTTTGATTTGAGCAACCCTTTCTCCGTCGTAAACCAGGTCAATGGTGCTGCCGTCTTCGGACAGTTTGATATCGTTGACATCGTAAACCATGAAGTCGTCACCCGTAGATTTTGAGCGAATGTCAAGCTCGGCGTCGACCGTCGTTTCAGTTTTTCTGGTGATTTTAATGTTGCCTTTCAAATCGCTTTTGTCAGCAGGAACCGTCTGACCGTCGAATTCAAGTTCGGAAAAAGTATAGGTTCCTGAAACCTTCGTTGCGAGGTCCGGCGCTGGCTCATCTTTGTCTTTTTCGCAGGAAGTGATTGTAATGCAAAGGAGCAGCAATGCCGCCAGATGTTTGAGATTGAATAAATTTTTCATAGCTGAATGATATATATTGTTTGATGCCCAAAAGTATTATCACTTCGACGATCACGAAACGGGCTGTCGCATAGACTGTTCCAAAATTGTATTGAATTGATCAGATGGCGTGATAAATTGTGGCATGCTTTTACTAGCAAATTCAGTGACTGCGATCCATGTAGGAGGCGGCGAAATACAATCAAATTGAAAACATGAGCCAACTGCAAGTAAACATTCTATCATATAACGCAATCAGCGAATTGCCTGATTCCTGGTTAAAAACAGACTATATCAACCTGCTGAACACCATGGATTATGGCGATGTGGGTGAGATTCAGGATGCTGAAATCAAAGAAATGTGCATGATGTCGCTGACGGACTTTGAGCCTGACGAAGCCGCAAAACTCGTTCTGGATTATGTCATCGGCGAGCGACTTACGGCGGGTCAGATAGAGAATTTATCGCACGAGATTCAGACAGAAAAGTTATGGGAAGAATATCCGGTGCTTGAATTGCATCCCGATTTGTTTCGCGCAACGCAATTGCTCCACGATGCATACAATGGGAAGTTTCCGCGCACCGAAGCCGTTCAGTTTACCATGGAAATACAAGGCGATCTGTCGGTTCTGGAACAAAATAAAGAAGCCGTGATCGTACGGATTTTAGCCGGAGGCATTTCAGACCGAAGCCTGATCAACCGCCTGTTTTCAGATCAGCTCGCCGGGGCGAAATTTAATGAGGCCAAAACCATTTTATGGAAGCTGAATGAAGTTTCAAAAAGCGAAAGTTCGGTAACCTACGACATTGTCAGCTCTGCATATTGGCTCGACGAAGTGAAATATGTGGATGCATTTGAAGTCAATGTCGAAGCGGATTTGACGGAAGATGAAACGGAAGAATAGGAGGTTTATGCCAACTTCGCGCATGGATTCCCTGCGCGAAGTTGGCATTTTTAAATAACATTAAGCCAGCTGACGAATCACTTTACACGGATTCCCGGCGGCGAAAACATCTTGCGGAATGTCTCTGGTCACGACGCTTCCTGCGCCAATGATTGTCCGGTCGCCGATGGTTGCGCCCGGACAGATTACAGCGCTGCCGCCTACCCAAACATCTTCGCCAATTACGATCGGCTTTGCATATTCCAATCCGGACGCACGCTCTTTGAAGTCAATGGGATGCGTGGCCGTGTAAATCTGCACATTAGGCCCGAAGAGCGTCCGGCTGCCGATGGTGACGGGCGCAACGTCCAGCACAATGCAGTTAAAATTGAAAAACACCCTTTCACCCACAAACATATTATAGCCGTAATCGCAATAAAACGGCGGTTGCAGCCATAAACCCTGCAATGCATTCGGAATAAGCGCCTTTAAGATTCTGCCGCGCTCTTCAACCTGATCTTCCGCCGAGTCATTTAACTGTTTGATAAGCAGGCGCGTCCGAAGCCGGTCAGCAACCAGTTCCGGGTCGAGGGCATCGTACAATTCCCCGGCGATCATTTTCTCTTTTTCCGTTCTCATAATGTCACTCGTTAAGCGGTGAATGTGCCCAAGTTGTGCATTATTTATTTAGCACGAAAATAAAATTCCCCGCACATCAGGACAAGCTTCCTGGCATGCGGGGATATTTAGGAGTTAACTAAACCTGCATGATTACTTTGTAACTTTTCCGAGTGGCCTCACGTGCTTGCCGGTGCGCTGCTGCAAATCGTCGCCCAGATCTTCACGAGCAGCTTCGGCAATTTTTTCTAACTGCGCGACAATTTCAGGATATTGCGCATAGACGTCATAGCGTTCGCCCGGGTCGCGTTCCAGATTATAAAGCGCCAACGGGATTGCATGATCTTCCGGCGCTGGTCCCGGCTGACCGTCTTTCCCCGGTACCTGACCCTCATACGTGCGACCCGGATGTGAAAAAACGAGTTTCCAGTCATCCTTGCGAACCGCTTCCAAACTGTTTTTTCGGTAATAATATAGGAAGTTTTCGCGTGGCTTCCGGGTGTCGTCGCCTTTCAGCAAGTCTACGAAATCAATGCCGTCTATCTGCTCTTTCGGTAATTTTGAGCCGGTTAGCTTGGCCAATGTTGGGAGAATGTCAATGTTGGACAAAAGTCTGTTCGAAACTCTTCCCGCAGGCACGACACCCGGCCAGCGGATCATTGCCGCCACGCGCTGCCCGCCCTCGTATGACGTTCCTTTTCCTTCGCGGAAACCACCCGATGAGCCTGCATGATCGCCATAATTGAGCCAAGGACCATTGTCGCTGGTGAAAATTACAATCGTGTTATCATCGAGCCCCTGCGCTTTCAGCTCCTTCATAATTTGCCCGACCGACCAATCCAGTTCGGTCAGCACGTCGCCGAAAATCCCGCGCTCACTTTTGCCTTTGAAATTGGCACTGGCAGCCAATGGAACATGCGGCATCGGATGCGGCACATAAAGGAAAAACGGATTCTTTTTGTTGCGCTTAATGAAGGAAACGGCCTTTGCTGTAATGGTGGGCGTTAGTTCGCTGGCATCACTGAGATCTTTGATTTCCTTCGCAGGTTTGTTCCCGTCGATCCAATGAAGTGGCGGATATTGCGCCTGCTTCTGCCAGGGATGCAAAGGCCACATGTCATGCGAGTAGGGGACTCCGTAATATTCGTCAAAACCTTGTTTCAATGGCAGGAAGATGGAATCGCTTCCCAGATGCCATTTTCCAAAAATCCCTGTTGCATAGCCGTTGGCTTTCAGCAATTCGGCAATCGTTTCTTCCTTGGGATTGAGTCCTAGCCCCTGTTTGGGCCCAAATGCGCCGTAAACGCCCACGCGATTTGGATAACAACCTGTCAGCAAAGCAGCGCGGGAAGCACTGCAAACGGCTTGCGCCGCCAGGAAGTTGGTAAACCGTGTTCCTTCCGCAGCCAGCTTGTCAATGTTAGGCGTTTTGTAACCCAATGCGCCCGTTACGGTCAGGTCGCCGTAACCCAGGTCGTCAATGAAAAACAGAACCACGTTAGGCTTTTTGACTGCTTGTTTTGGAATGAATGCAACCAAAAATGCAGCAAAACTCAGGGCAACAAATGGGAAAAGAATGATCTTTATTTTTTTACTAAAAAACATATTACCAGCCTGGGTTTTGAGTTAATGATGGGTTCAGATCCCTTTCTTTCTGCGGAATGGGCCAAATATAATGACGACTTACATCAAATGTTTTGTTCACCGCCACAACTTCGACGGTCTTCAATGCGCCGCTCGCGTCTTTGTAAGTGATGCCGTAAACAGGACCGGGAATCACTTTTTCAGCTGTCTTCCAGCGGCGAATATCAAACAAATGCTGACCTTCAAATGCGAGCTCAACCGTTCTTTCGCGACGCACAATTGCTCTTAATTCCGTTGCGGATGTGGTTTTGATCGAAGGCTGTTTTACGTCTGTTCTGCCGTTTCTGACCAAATTAATGGCTGCTAAAACACTCGCATCAATTTGTCCCAACTCAATTTTTGCTTCCGCGTAAGTCAGCAAAACCTCTGCATAACGGAGCAAAATGATGTTCAAACCGCTGTTAACCGGGTTGGCGAAATCGTCGGCGCTAATGTATTTTTTAATGTTAAAGCCGGTCGTGGACGCAATGTAAGTGCTGCCGATCGCGTCCGCAGTTCCGCTTGTAGGCTGCGGCTTGAATGCAATGCCGCTTGGCAACACATCGCCTTCCAGGAAGACGGAATATTTGAGACGTGAGTCACGATTTGCATAAGGGGCCGCCGGATTATAGCCGCTGGTGGCGTCGGTGATGAGCTTTCCGTCCAATGTTTCATAAGTGTCAACCAATGCTTTTGTGGGCACATAAGTGCTTTGGCTGTTTTTCTGACTGTAAGGTGCGAGCAGTGCGAAAACATTGATCGGATAAGTGTCTTTGATAAATTGTCTGTCGAACAAAACCTCCTTGTTGTTTTCAGCAGCGTAAGTAAACAACTTTTCATAAGATTCATACAAGCCATAATTGCCCGATTTGATCACTTTATCAGCTTCTTCGGCGGCTTTGGCATAACGGCCCGCATACAAGCTGGCCCGGGCAGCAAGTCCCAAAGCTGCGCCCTGCGTTACGCGTCCTTTGTCACTTGCCGGATAAGTTGCGGGCAGCAGAGCAGCCGCTTCGTTCAGTTCTTTGTCAATAAAATCCCAGATTTCGGCCACAGGTGCTTTTACCAAAGTCCTGCTTTCGTCAATAGTCAATGCGGAAGTCACCAAGGGAACATCGCCATAGAAACCGGCCAGTTTAATGTATTGATACGCCCGCAGCACTTTCGCTTCTCCTTTCAGCTGGTTGATCAGCGCCGTGTTTGTTGACGCAACTTTATCGACATTCTCCAAAAAATAAGAAGTCGCGCGGATGCCGCGATATGCTCTTTTCCATTCATTGTAAATCTTTGAGCTCGTGCCGTCGTAGGTTCCAAGTTCCACATAAGCCTGCACGTCAAAGTTCTGATTCGTGTGCGCGATGTCGGTCAATGCGTCCCAGGAAATGACATTTGTGCTGTCGAGGTCGGTGTATAAACTGTTTACAGCCAATTTCGCATCTTGTTCGGTTTTCCAAAAGCCGTCAACGGACAAGCGGTCGTTGGGAACCGTGTCCAAAAGATCATTATCGCAGGAGACAAGTGCAATGGATGCAATGCCGAGCGAAAGGATCATGTATTTGATTGAATGTATTTTCATGATTTTAAAGTCAATGGTCTTGAAATGATCAGAATTGCAGATTCAAACCTGCTGTGTAAAGGGCCGTTTGCGGATAATAAACAGCGCGTCCGGAAGGGGCTTCGGGGTCCAGGTTCCACTCGTTCAGTTTTGAGATGGTGAACACATTGGTTGCGGAAACATACACGCGAATCCTGCTTAAATGGATTTTTTGAGAAACAGTTGCCGGCACATTGTAAGCCAGCTGCACATTTTTCAAGCGCAGGTAAGAGCCGTTCAGCACGAGGCGGTCCGATGTGGCAACATTGCGTAAATCGTATTTGACCGGTCGTGGGAAGCGCGCGTTCGGGTTTTCGGGCGTCCAGTAATTGTTGGTGTAAATTTCATGCGTGAAACCTTCTTGATTTCCCATTTCAGCCAACGCACCGGCCAACCGCGAATTCACTTTTGCGGCGCCTTGGAATAAAATGTTCAGGTCGAAATTTTTGTAAGAAAAGTCGGCATTAAGCCCGAATGTGTATTTTGGAAACGAGTTGCCAATGGCAGTCATGTCATTCGCATCAATCTTCCCGTCGCCGTTCAGATCCACATATTTAACATCGCCGGGTTTGGTGTTGGCCGCATAGGTTGCCTTGTATTCAGTGATTTCCTGTTGTGTTTGGAACAATCCGTCCGTTTTATAACCCCAAAGCGTGTTGATAGGCAAGCCTTTTTTGATAATGTAACGTGGGTCAATGTCCGAACCAGTCAGGTAAGGGCCTGTTCCTTTCAGATCGGTCACTTTGTTTTCATTAATGCTCAAATTCCCGCCAACATTATAACGGAAACCGTCGCTCGAAGGCGTTCCGCGATAGTTCAGGCTGAATTCCCAACCCTTATTCTGGACAGAACCAGCATTTTGCGGAGGCGCAGTCAAACCGATTGTTGCCGGAATGTCCAGGTTCAGCAGAATGTCGTCTGTTTCTTTGTTGTAATAATCAACAGTCAGGTTTAAGCGTTTTTGTAGGAATGCAGCATCCAATCCAATGTCTAGCTGCGTCGTTGATTCCCAGCCAAGATTTGTATTTGCCAGCGTATTTTGGCGGTAACCTTGCACGGGCAATCCACCGAAACTGTATCCATTCGCCGTCAATGCTGTCACGTAACTGTAAAGGTCAACCGATTGATTTCCAGTAATTCCCCATGAGCCTCTGAGTTTTAGATCATTGACTGCGCTTTCAAGTCCCTGCCAGAAATTTTCTTTTGAAATGCGCCATCCGGCTGAGAACGAAGGAAAAAAGCTGTATTGTTTTGAACCAATAAACTTGGAAGATCCGTCATAACGACCATTGACTTCAACCAAATATTTGCCATCATAATCGTAATTCACCCGCCCGAAAAACGACCGCAAACCATAAACTGCGTCTTTTCCTGCGTTGGTCTTGGTGCCGTCATTCGCTCCCTGGCCAATGGAGCCAATGTCATTGTTATAAAAGCGCTCGCGGTAAGCAGAAAGGAAAGTCTGCGTATTGCCAATCTGGGAATATCCGACCAATGCCTTCAAATTGTGGCTGCCAAAGCCTTTTTCATAAGTCAGCAAGTTGTTGATCGTGTATTCGCGGAGCGTATTGCGGACCTCCGTCAAGCTGTTGTTGGCAATGGTTTTGGTAATGTTTGTGTTTTTGTCCGTGTTAACGTAAGAGTTTGTGTAGTTTTTTTGTTGGGTAAAAAGCCCGCGCCCCGCGATTTGTGTCGAGAAAGTCAAGCCTTCTGTCAACTCAAAATCTGCTTTGACAAAACCAGCCAGATAATCCGTTTTTTGTCTCGACTGTCCGCCGATTTCCAAAAACATCAACGGATTATTTCCCTGCGTGCTTAATCCGTAAGTTCCATCAGGATATTTGGGAACTGCCCAAAGCGATCCGTGGAAGAAGTTGTTGAGCGGAGCATCAGGGTTCGTTGTCGGACTTTCGGTGCTGTTATAGCGATAATTAATGTCCGCGCTGATCCGGATTTTCTTGCTGACATCATAATCCGTGTTTAGCCTGAACTCGCCAATTTTATTGCCAAAATTTTTGATCACACCATTCTGATCCTGGTAACGGACACTAAGTCTTGTGCGCAAAGCTTCGCTTCCGCCGGCGATGGACAGGGAGTGATTCTGCTGGGGAGCAGTGCGCAGCAATGTCTCAAACCAAGTGTTTGCAAAGGGATATTTTTCACGGTCCGTCGCATTGACATAAGCCTGGATTGATTCTTCGGTGAAACGGGCCGGAACCGCCGCCCCTGCATTGGTGTAAGCCGCCACTTGCTCGCGCATGTAAGCTTCCAATCCCATCATTTTCGGCACATTGTTTGATTTTTGGAGCGCGTAATAACCGTGGTAATCCACCTGCACTTTGCTTCCTTTCGCCCTTTTTGTGGTGATTAGCACAACACCATTGGTTGCCCTGGAACCGTAAATCGCGGTCGACGCAGCGTCTTTTAAGATGGAAACAGATTCAATGTCATCGGGATTAATGTCGCTCAGCTGTTGCTCAATGCCATCAACAATGATTAATGCGTCGTTTTTACCAAGGTCATAACCGCTTGTGCTGCTGCCATTGATGTTGAATGTCGTGATCCCGCGAACGCGGATTGTGGCATTGGATTTCCCGGGCGATCCGCCCAGATCATTGACAGCAACTCCGGGCATTAAGCCCTGGAATGATTGCTGCACATTGGAAACAGGCCTGCGCGCAACGTCTTCGCCCGTGATGGTTGACACGGCATTGGTCAGACTGTTCCGCTTTTGCGTTCCATAACCCACTACAACAAGCTCGTCCAGTTGCTTGGTGTCCGCGGCGAGTTGAATGTCGACAACGCTTCTGCCATTCAATGGCGTCTCCTGAGTTGCGTACCCGATCCCGGAGAAAACAAGGATAGCATTCGCAGGAACGCTCAGTTCGTATTTCCCGTCCGCATCGGTGGAAGTGCCTGTAACTGTATTTTTTACAACGATATTCACACCCGGCAAACCGCCTTTATCGGTTACGCCTGTGACTGTTCCTGTAACCGTAACATTCTGAGCAAAAGCATGTAAGCTCAAAAGAATGCATGTAGACAGGAAAACCCATTCCCTGACTTTCGGGATTGACCTTGATAAATTTTTAATCATTTTAGAACGTGGATTATTTAAATTGGATCTGCTAAACTCATGAAGCCGACATAGCCTATGAAATTGATAGGCAAAGTAAATTACATATCACCGAAATACCAAGGTGGAGCGCTTATTATCGCCTGGATCGGGAGATTTTACGAGTTAATCACATATTATATGTGAATGTTCCAGTTCCATTCCGGAGAGCATATGCGCGAGGATCGGGGCACATTTTTCACGGCAGGAAGGATAAAATTCGCGGTGCTTCCAAAACGCAGATTTTGGGGATTGGCCCCACCAAAATTCTGCGATGGCAAGCGGTTTCATATTTTGCTGAAAAGCATATTGAAGCAATTTGGGCGCGGCACATTCACCCGCGCCAGCTGGCGGATTCTTATAACCAGCATCAGAGAATATCTCACGAAGGCTCTTTTGCTTACCAGTCTGGTTAAGAAAATGATATTGGTCAAAAATCTGGTTTTGAAGCGTTAGTGAATGCGCTTTCCGCATGACTTTGAGTTCTCGGATTTGGGTTTCGAATGTTCCCAATCTCTCCGCTTCCAGCATGCTGATCTCGTCATTAATTCTTGAAAGCTCCGTCATTCCAGCATTCAAAAAACCTCCCGCTGCAACGCCGTCGAACAGAGGCGGGACGAACCTGGAATGATGATTCGCGCCAGCGAGCTTACCTGAAAATGCAGACAAATATCCAATTTCGTTTTGCTCCGTCTGAACGACCAGCACGCCAAACATTTTTCCAATAATGTTCACTTCATCATTGGTTAAGCCAAAATTATGCGCCCAATCCTGTTGATTTTGCACATGTGCTTGCAACATTGAAACGGCTTGCGAAGTGAGTGGATGGGGACTTTTGGCAAATGGCGTAGGGAATTTTTTTGGCAAGGCATCATATGCTAACGTCTTTTCAAAAGGCGTAAAATAAGTGTCAGCAGTAAGAATTGGGAGATTTAACAAAAGAAATCGTGTCGAAGAAAATCTGAATTTGGAGAGAGGGCCCGGGGAAAGGACCGGCCCCGAAGGGCCAGCCCAATCATAACGTTGAGTATATTCATTTGAAATAACAAATAGTTTTGTAACCGATCATTAACATATAAAAATACTTCTACTCTTTCTTGTAATAGAAATAGTGAATTGATTTAACGGTCATTTTATCGCGCCACGTGATAAGTCGGATCGTCAACAATGTTCACGGCGATGACGTCCTCGGCATTGATCAAAAGTTGGCGGCAGTCGGGGCTGAGGTGTTTTAAAAGCACTTTTTTACCTGCCTTGTGATAACGTTCGGTGATCTTGTTCAGCGCCTCAATTCCCGACATGTCGGCGACGCGGCTTTCAGAAAAATCAATGATCACCTCTTTCGGATCAGACTGGATATCGAACTTTTCATTGAATGCTGTAACGGACCCAAAAAACAGCGGGCCGTAAATTTTGTAATGCTTTACGCCGTTGGCATCAGTGAATTTTTTTGCGCGAATCCGTTTGGCACTTTCCCATGCAAAAACCAATGCGGAAATGATCACGCCTATGAGGACGGCCAGTGCAAGGTTATGGAGATAAATCGTGATTGCAGCCACGAGCATGCCCACGAAAATGTCCTGCTTAGGCATTTTATTAATAATTCGAAAGCTCACCCATTCGAACGTCCCGATGGCCACCATGATCATAACGCCCGTCAAAGCAGCCATTGGCACCAGTTCTATCAGTGGCGAAGCGAACAATATGATGGCCAGAATGGTCAGCGATGCAATGATGCCGGACAACCGGGCCCTTGCGCCAGCTGAAAGATTAACCAAAGTCTGTGCAATCATGGGACAGCCGCCCATGCCAAAGAAAAAGCCATTCAAGATGTTGGCGCTGCCTTGCGCAATGCATTCGCGGTTTCCATTGCCTCTGGTCGCGGTAATTTCGTCTACCAGATTCAGCGTCAGCAAGCCTTCCGTGAGGCCCACGCCTCCCATAATCAATGCATAGGGGAAAATGATCTGCAATGTGGCGAGCTCAAACGGAATTTGCGGCACGTGGAATGGCGGAAATCCGCCGCTGATGGAGGCAATGTCGCGGACGGTTTTTGTGTCAACATTGAAAACGAAAACAACTGCAAAAACGACAATAATGGCCACGAGGCTAGGAGGGACGGCTTTTGTGATTTTTGGAAGCACGAGCACAATTGCAATGGTGAGCGCAACGAGTCCGGCCATGATCATTAGCGGTGTGCCGCTTAGCCACACCGTTTCGCCATTGACGACGGTTTTGAAATGTTCAAGCTGGGACATGAAAATCACGACTGCCAATCCGTTTACAAAACCATACATGACGGGTTGCGGAACGAGCCGGATGAATTTGCCAAACCTGAAAACGCCGACCAATATTTGAAAAATACCCGCCAATGCAACTGCTGCAAACACATATTCCAGCCCATGCGATTGCATTAGTGCGATTAATGTGATGACCGTCGCCCCAGCTCCGCCGGAAATGAGGCCGGGTCTGCCTCCGAAAATGGATGTTACAATGCCCATGATGAAGGCGGCGTACAAACCTGTTAATGGTGGAAAACCGGCTAAAATCGCAAATGAGAGCGATTCCGGCATCATGGTCATGGCAACGGTTAGTCCGGCCAGTATTTCATTTTTGTAATTTACTTTCTGTTTAAAATCGAACAGATTGAGGTAAGCGTTCATTGGCAAGTAAAATGGGGAAACGAATTTACCACTATTAAAAAAAATTATACTAACTATGGCGACCCATTTTGGTTCGACGCGTTGGGCCATTTCAAGCATTTTTCTGCAAACACGATTAAACTAACATAACATGAGCGCAAAGCAAATTACGGTTCAGGCAACTGTTGCGGCCGAAAAAGAGAAAGTTTGGGATTATTATACAAACCCATCGCACATCACAAAATGGAATTTCGCCTCAGACGATTGGCAATGTCCGAGCGCTGAAAATGACATGCGCGTGGGCGGGTTGTACAAAGCCAGGATGGAAGCCAAAGACGGCAGTTTTGGCTTTGATTTTGAAGCAATTTATGACGCAATCGCTACGGGTGAAAGCTTCACTTACAGCATGTTGGATGGACGAAAAGCAACCGTGAATTTCGAAGGCGTTGGTGATGAAACAGCGGTTACAGTCGTTTTTGATGCGGAGAGCCAAAATCCAGAGGAAATGCAAAAAGGCGGCTGGCAAGCGATATTGAACAACTTCAAAAAATACGCGGAAGCCAATTAACCGCCATTTTTAGTCAAAAACTCGTTGATCATTCCGGCAGCCAATGTTGGGATTATGCTGTTCGGTGTTGTGGTGCAGATTTCGCCAAGATAGTCGCTATGTCCGCCAGGCAGGATTGCCAGTTGAGCGTTCGGAATCAACCGTGACAATGTAAGAGAATGCTCCACGAGGATCACGTCCTTATCGCCGCTCATGATCAAAGCCGGGGCGGTGATCTTTTTTGCCAACTCATCGGGAATGTCTTTAAAGTCGATCATGCGCTTGGAGTCGCGCAGAAACATGGCGTGCAGGCCTTCCGCGCTAGGGTTCGCTTTCAAATATGCATCCTTCAAAGGTTGCGGCATGTTGTCAATCGAGGCGTGCTGCATGCCTTCGAAAAAGCCGGATATAATGCCATCACGCCTGGTTAATGCAGATGCTAAAACCAGCTTGCGAACCAACTGCGGATGCCTTATTGCAACCTGAATGGCTGTGGTGCCTCCATTGCTGAAACCCATGATATTGGCTTCTTTAATTTGTAGCAGATTCAATAATGCCGCCACGTCATCCGCGTCCTGCTCAAAAGTCATTTCGCGGGCAATGTCAAGCGTGTGGCCGTGCGCCTGCAATTCCAACGCTATCACTTGATTCGACTTCGCCAGCTCAGGCAAGATCCTACCGTAATTAGACGCAATCGTCGACCCGCCACCGTGCAGCAAAACCAGTGGAAAGCCGCTCCCATAAATCTCATAATAAAGTTGCAGACCGTTAACGGCAGCATATTGCCCTTTCCCTGTTGATTCTGAGCTCATTGTTGTTGGTTTTTTTGAACAAACATACGGGTAATTTAGAATAGAAACAGATGGCAAACGAGCCAAAAAGGGGAGGTGGGATGGGCGAGATTCATGATTTTTTTTGCAGGAAATTGGGGGATTCATTATTGGTCCTTTGTCGACGGGTTGAAACCCGTCGGTAGGATATGGGCCGAGCCTACGGCTCTTTTTTTTACATGTAAAAGGGAAGGCCAGAGGCCTGGCTGACTTCCTTGCTGTGGGTTTTAACCCACAGCAGCTAGGAGCATCGGTTTCCTTAACAGGGATATCTTATGATTGCCAGCTAGCATGGTAGGTGATTCGGGTCCCTTATCGACGGGTTGAAACCCGTCGGTAGGATATGTGTCGAGCCTACGGCTCTTTTTTCTTGCAGACACAATGAAAGGCCAGAGGCCTGGCTGATTTCCTTGCTGTGGGTTTCAACCCACAGCAGTTAGAAGCATCGGTTTCCTTAACAGGGATATCTTATGATTGCCAGCTAGCATGGTAGGTGATTCGGGTCCTTGGTCGACGGGTTGAAACCCATCTTTAAGATATGTGTCGAGCCTACGGCTCTTTTTTTCTACATACACAGTGGAAGGCCAGCGGCCTGGCTGATTCCTTGCTGTGGGTTTTAACCCACAGCAATCAGGAGCATTGGTTTCCGTAACAGGAAATATCTTATAATTGCCAGCTAGCATGGTCTTTGATTCGGGTCCTTTGTCGACGGGTTGAAACCCATTTTTAAGATGTGTGCCGAGCCTACGGCTCTTTTTCCTACATACACAATGAAAGGCCAGAGGCCTGGCTGATTTCCTTGCTGTGGGTTTTAACCCATAGTAATCAGGAGCATTGGTTCCTTTACCAGGAATATGTTATGATTGCCAGCTAGCATGGTATGTGATTCGGGTCCTTGGCCGACGGGTTGAAACCCATCTTTAAGATATGTGTCGAGCCTACCGCTCTTTTTCCTACATACACAATGAAAGGCCAGAGGCCTGGCAGATTACATTGCTGTGGGTTTTAACCCATAGCAACCAGAGAGAAAGGATATGAGTTGAGTCAGGCTCTTTTTCCTACATACACAATGGAAAGCCAGAGGCCTGGCTGATTTCCTTGCTGTGGGTTTTAACCCACAGCAACCAGAGAGAAAGGATATGTGTCGAGCCTACCGCTCTTTTTCCTACATACACAATGAAAGGCCAGAGGCCTGGCAGATTACATTGCTGTGGGTTTCAACCCACAGCAACCAGAAAGAAAGGATATACATTGAGTCAGGCTCTTTTTCCTGCATGTACAATGGAAGGCCAGAGGCCTGGCTGATTTCCTTGCTGTGGGTTGAAACCCACAGCAAGGAAATCAGCCAGGATATGCATTGAGCCGCTTGCTCTTTTCTTTATGCACAAAAAAAAGACCAGAAGTGCACTGCCTTCAAAAAGTTAGATACTTCATGGGGGCACTGCAATTCTGGCCTTTTCCTCGCAATGGCTTTTAACCACAGCAAATTCTACTCAATTCAAAAAATTCAATTCCAACCTCCACCAAGCGCGCGGTAAATATTTACCGTTGCATTCATTTGCTGCATCTTGGTTTCGATCAGGTCGAACCTGGATTCTAGTGCTTCGCGTTGCGTTAAGAGCACCTCCATGTAATCGGCTCTTGCTGAGGTGAAGAGGCGGTTCGCGATGTTGGTGGATTCGGTTAATGCTGCCACTTCCTGCGTTTTGGTCGCATAGCTTTGTTGCAGGTTGTTGATGTTCGACAACTGGTTTACTACTTCGATATAAGCATTCAAAACCGTGCGTTCATAATTGTAAATCGCTTGAATTTGTTTCGCATTGGCACTTTTGTAGGTTGCCTGGATCGCGTTTTTGTTGATCAATGGCCCTGCAATATCAGCGATAAGCGTAGACATGAGCGACTTTGGAACATTGCCCAGATAGATCGGGTTAAAAGCATTCAGACCAACGGAAGCATTCAAACCCAGCGATGGATAAAAGTTCGCTCTTGCAACCAGCACGTCCAATTTAGATGCTTCCAGATCTTGCTCGGCTTGCCTCACGTCGGGGCGGTTTTCCATCAATTGTGACGGGATGCCTGCTTGAATGACTGCCGGAAGCATGTTTTCAAAGTTCTGACTGTTTCTCAAAACCGGCTGCGGATATCTTCCCAGCAGGAAGTTGATGTGGTTTTCGGTTTCCACAATCCGCTGACGGATTGCAAACTGGCGGTTTTGCGTGTTAAGCACTTGCGCTTCAAACCGCCGAACGGCCAGCTCAGTTACGCGCGTTGCTTCCTTCTGCATCTTCACAATTCGCAACGCATTGTTCTGAATTTCAATGTTCTGATTAATAATGTTCAGCTGCGTGTCCAATGCTAAAAGCTCGTAATAGGAGTTAGCAATCTCGGCCACGATGTTGGTCATCATGAAATTTTTACCTTCCACCGAAGACAGATAACGGTTCACCGCAGCTTTTTTCGCATTGCGCAGTTTGTGCCATATATCCACTTCCCAGCGCGCATAGGCGGCCACGACGAAGTCAGGCAGCGGTTCAGGCGTTTCCCGTCCCGGCTTAATTTCCGTCGTTGCTTCACTGGAACCGACTTGCGTGTAACGGCCCGCTTTTTCAATGCCGGCGCCACCTCTTAAACCTACGAAAGGCAGATATTCCCCTTTGCGGGCGCGGATCTCGTTGCGCGATATTTCGATTTCCTGCAATGTAATGTTCAGCTCCTGGTTATTGTTCAAAGCTGTGTCAATCAAAGCATTGAGCTGAGGATCAGTGAAATAATCCTTCCATTTCAGTTTGCCGACATTGGCACTGGAATCAGCTGCCTGCCCGTTGTAGGCAGCTGATAACGTTTTATTGGGTGATCTCTGGACCTGTGAGGGCGCGTTGCACCCGGTATAAGTCAGGGCACTAATGGCGACCCCGACCCAGGTCAATATGCTTTTATTGCTCATCATTTTGCGTTTCTTGAGTGTGAGGGAATATGTCGATTGCGTGAACGAATTGTTCGGTCAACGAACCGTCCTCCTCATCTTTGATCATTTTTCTACCATCGGCCAGTGTGCCAAAAATGTAGTATAATCCAGGGATAATAATGACCCCGAAAATGGTACCGAAAAGCATCCCGCCCATGGCAGATGCGCCAATCGTGCGGTTACCGATCGCTCCGGCTCCTGTTGCGATAATCAATGGGATCAAACCTGCAACGAATGCGAATGATGTCATCAAAATAGGACGGAAACGAACTCGGGCACCTTCAATTGCGGCATTCAGGATCGTTTCGCCCTGACTTCGCTTTTGGACAGCAAATTCTACGATCAATACGGCGTTTTTACCCAACAACCCGACGAGCATGATCAAACCGATCTGCGCATAAATGTTGTTTTCCAGGCCCATCAATTTGAGCAAAAGGAACGAACCAAAAACCCCAACCGGCAGCGATAACACAACTGCAAACGGAATGATGAAGCTTTCGTACTGGGCTGCCAAAACGAAGTAAACGAAGGCCAAAACAATCGCAAATACAACCAGCGACTCATTTCCACGGATCGATTCGTCATAAGAAAGACCTTCGAAAGCAATGTCGTAACCTTGTGGCAATGTTTTGGCCGACACTTCCCGGATTGCCTGAATGGCGTCTGCCGTGGTGTAACCTTTGGCCGGAAGTCCCTGGATCGCAGCTGAATTATACAGGTTGAAGCGCGTGATCTCATTCGGTCCCTGACCTTTTTTCAATGTCATGAATGACGAGTAAGGCACCATTTCACCAGCATCATTTTTCACAAACAGCTTTAATAAGTCAGAAGGAAGCCTTCTGAAACTTGGATCAGACTGCACATACACTTTGAAGAACTGGTTAAATCTTGTAAAACCCTGTTCGTACGTGCTACCAATCATAATGTTGAGGTTGTCCATCGCTTTTCCGATTGACACGCCTTTTTGCATCGCCAGCTGATTGTCAATCTGCAATTCATACTGCGGATAGTTCGCTGCGAAGAATGTGAACAAGCCCGTAAGCTCAGGACGCTTCGCCAGGTCCTCCATGAATTTCTTATTGATTTTATCAAATTCGGCGTAGTCCGTATCTGATGTTTTATCCAAAAGACGCATTGAGAAACCGCCGGATGTACCAAAACCAGGAATCGCTGGTGGCTCGAAGAATTCAACCACGGCGCCAAGGCCTCTTGTTTCCGCTTCGAGTTCTTCCATGATCTCCTTCACATTCTGCTTGCGATCATGCCATGGTTTCAGGTTGATCAAACAAGTTCCTGCATTGGAACCGCGACCTTCCGTCATGATCTCATAACCTGCCAATGATGAAACCGATTCAATTCCTTCGACCTCTTCGCAAATCTTTTGAAGACGACGGGAAACCTCATTGGTTTTTTCCAAAGTAGAACCGGGAGGCGTTTGAATGATCGCATAAATTGTGCTCTGATCCTCATTTGGAATAAATCCTGCGGGCAAAATTTTGTTTACAAAAACAATCCCTGCACAGAAACCTAGCAACACAACCCAGGTAACAACCCTGCGACTAACAATGCGTTTCAAGAGACTTACATATCTTCCCGTTAGCTTGTCAAATGTTCTGTTGAAACCGTCAAGCGCTTTGGTAAGAAGGTTTTTCTTCTTCTCATGTCCATGATGATTTTGAAGCAACATCGCGCACAAAACCGGCGTAAGCGTAAGGGCGATAAGCGCCGAAATTACGATTGAGCTGGCCATAGTAATCGAAAACTGTCGATAGAACGTTCCGACCGGGCCAGACATAAATGAGATCGGAAGGAAAACCGAAACCATAACGGCTGTGATTGCGATAATGGCACCGCTAATCTCACCAAGCACTTTTTTCACCGCATTAAATGGGGTAATTCCCGGCTCTTCCTCAAACTTCGCATGGACGGCCTCGACGACGACAATCGCATCATCGACCACAATACCAATCGCCAGTACAAGGGCAAAAAGCGTGATCAGGTTGATAGACAACCCAAAAGCCTGTATGACAAAGAACGCTCCGATCAGCGAAACCGGCACCGCCAGGATCGGGATCAATGTGGAACGCCAGTCGCCGAGGAATATAAATACAACCAGGGCCACGAGGATAAATGCGTCGCGCAATGTGTCGATAACCTGCTCGATAGAAGCGTCTAGGAATTGCGAAACGTCGTAACTGATCTTGTAATCCACACCCGGAGGGAAAGATTCTTTCATCACATCCAGCTTCTTTTTCACTTCTTCGATTACGTCGCTCGCATTACTTCCATAGTTTTGGCGCAATACGATCGCCGCTGACGGGTGACCATCCAAATTGGAATAAATATCAAAGAATTCAGATCCCAACTCCACTTTGGCAATGTCCCTCAGGTGGACGCTTTCGCCTTGCGCATTGGCCCGGACAATGATGTTTTCGTATTCTTCCGGCTTGTCGTAACGTCCTTTATAAGTAAGCACATATTCCAGCGACTGCGCAGCAATACCAGAACTTTGCCCGATACGACCCGGACGGCCCACGATACTTTGCTCGCCCACCGCCTTCATTACTTCTTCAGTGGAAATGTTGTAAGCACGCATACGTTCCGGATTTAACCAAAGACGCATTGCATATCTGCGGCTACCCAGGATTTGCGCTCTTGCAATCCCTTTGGTCCGCTGGATCTCGGGGATCATTTTCACTGTTGCGTAGTTGAACAGGAATTTTTCGTCAATGCTTTTTTCCTTGGAATAAAGGTTAACGTACATCAACATACTTGGCTGAACCGGCGAAATGATAACCCCTTCGCGCTGAACCAGTTCCGGCAAAAGTGGCATAACCTGATCCACCCTTGTTTTTACCCGGATTACGGCTACGTTCGGGTCAGTGCCGGGCTCGAAAATGATCCTGAGCGTCGCCTCCCCCGCACTCGTTGCATCGGTAGCAATATACCGCATGTCCTGAACCCCGTTAATGGCCTGTTCAAGTGTGATTAATGTTGATTTTACCAAAACATCGGCACTCGCGCCAGGGTAGGCGATGAAGATGTTTACGGTGGTAGGGGCAATGTCCGGGAACTGAGAAATCGGTAATTTCTCAATTGCCAGGATGCCTATAAATACGATCATGATCGAGATCACGATTGCAAATACAGGTCTTCTTATGAATTGATTGAACATGTCTTTTTGTGCTTTTGAAGATACCTGACTATTCGGCGTACAGACTTAAATTGGAGATCACAGAATCAGGTTTCACGAATGTCGAGTGGATCTTTTCGTTTTCTTTTACCTGGCGCAAGCCTTCCAGAAGGATTTTGTCTTCCAGTTTCAAACCGGATTTCACGACAAAAATGTGGGGAAGCTCAGCTTCGATCTTGATTTCCCGCGAACGGATTTTGTTGTCCTTATCAATCACATAAACATATTTCTTTTCCAGCACTTCGAAAGTGGCTTTCTGCGGGATCAGCAATGCGTTTTTAAGTG
This sequence comes from Dyadobacter sp. CY326, assembly GCF_021390515.1. Lineage (GTDB taxonomy): Bacteria > Bacteroidota > Bacteroidia > Cytophagales > Spirosomataceae > Dyadobacter. The sequence continues at coordinate 566,178 of NZ_JAJUXI010000003.1, read as the reverse complement.
GCACTGTTACCAGCACATTTCCTGTTTCGCCATGTCGCAGAAGTCTTTTCGGATTAGGGAATGTTGCCCTGAAAGCAATGTTACCCGTTTCGTTGTTAAAATCCGCCTCAATCGTTTTCACTGTGCCGGAATGCGGGAACATTTGATTATTGGCCATGCGAAGATTAACATTCAGCATACCAGCGGTCGCTTCATTGGCTTTGTAGTCCAGATATTCCGCTTCCGGAACATTGAAATAAACCCACATTTCGCTGTTGTCTGAAAGCGTTGTCAGCAAATCGCCTTCGTCCAAAAGACTTCCCAGCCTTACCTGAAAATGGTCCATAATGCCATTAAATGGCGCGCGAATTTCGGTGAACCCAAGGTGCGTTGTGGCCAGTCCGAGTTCTGCTTTTGCTTTGTCCAGTTTGGCTTTGGCAAGTGCCAGCTCATTTTTGGAAACCACATTGCTGTCGGCCAGCGACTTGGTATTTTTAAATTCAATCTCCGCGAAATTGGCCTCCGCCTGTGCTTTTTGCTGCTCTGCCTGATAGAGCATCGGCATGATTTTGAACATTAACTGCCCTTTTTTAACAGTCTGCCCTTCGTCTACATAGATGTTTTGCAAATAACCTTTTTCCAATGCACGCAGCTCAATGTGGCTGATCGCGCGGATCTGGCTTACATATTCCTTTGTAACCAGGGTGTCTTTTTGCAAGGGGCTTGTCACGAGGAATTTTACTTCTTCCTCTTTTTCTTCTTTTTTGGACTCACAACCTGTGTGGAACAACATTGCACACATGCCGATGACCATGAGAATTCGCTTCATGATGGTTTTGCTAATTATTAAATATTATTGTTAGAAATGGTTCGCGCAGAATGCTTGTATCAAATCCTCAACACTTGGAGGGAGATGTAGCGATAAGAAGAGCAATAGAACCAATGATTTGGAACTGAAAATTGCTTTTTGACAAACCCAAAGAAAAAATTGGATTTTAATGTGTAGAAACGGGCAAAAAAGTGACTGCCAAGACTATACGTCTTTTTAAGAATAGGTCTTAATGTCTCTTCGTTTTTCTCTTCAAAAATAAACTTAATATGCTCCTGCACATCAAGTTGGCTGTTTTGAATGGAACTGCCCGTGTTGCCGGTTGTGCAAAAGAGGTTAAAGTGCTTCGTAAAAGAAGCGATTGTGATGGAGGAAGCGCTGTCATGCGTTCCGGATGCATATACGGAGACAAAGCTGTATGCGCTCAGTTGGAACGCCAGCAAAAAGGAAAAATATTTAACTAATTTTTTAAACATTCATTAGGAGTAGCAAGCACTGAGCTTTGGCAAGTCAATCTGAGTACAAAAACCGGAACTAAACCTTAATAAGGAGTTAAAAGCATGTTAAAAAGAGATTAAAAATCCTTGACAAGCTAAACAGTTGATCCCCATTTTGTAGACGAAAGCCGTTCGTACAACTTTTCAGGTTGTCTACCGACGGCTTTTTTTAATGTCCGTTAATCCTTCTTATTTCCCTCCATTCGTTCAATTTTTCCTATTATGACCATGAAAAAACATTTACTGATCTTCTTTTTGATGTTGGGTTGCGCCGGTCAGCCGCTGCTCGCACAAAACAGAACGGTCACCGGAAAGGTGACCGATGAATCGACAGGAGAAGCGCTTCCGGGCGTCAACATTCTTGTGAAAGGAACACAGCTTGGCACAGCATCGGATACGGAAGGAACATTCAAACTGGAAGTGCCGACCGGTTCGGCAACGCTTGTATTGAGCTTCATCGGCTTTGCAACCATTGAAGTGCCCGTTGGCAATGCGCGGAATATTGATGTGGCCATGCAGCCCGATTCGCGACAGCTCAGTGAAGTTGTTGTAACGGCCTTGGGCGTTGAGCGGACGCGGAATTCGCTGCCTTATGCCGCCACGCAGATTGACGGAACGTCTGTCACGGCAGGCCGCAACCCGAACATGATTAATTCCCTCGCGGGTAAAGTGGCGGGTCTTAACATTACACAAACGAACACGCTCGGCGGATCGGCCAATGTGGTCATTCGCGGCACAAAATCGCTTACCGGAAACAATCAGGCATTGTTTGTGATTGATGGCGTCCCGGTCAACAACGACGTTTCAAACACGCGCAGTCAGAGCCAGGGCAACGGGGGATACGATTATGGAAACCCCGCGGCCGACATCAACCCGGACGACATTGCTTCTGTAAGTGTGCTCAAAGGAGCGGCTTCAACGGCATTATATGGCTCACGCGCTTCCAATGGGGTGATTTTGATTACAACAAAAAAAGGAAGAAAGGGATTGGGCGTGACGATTAACACTGGCGTGACCGTGGGCAAAGTGGATAAGAAAACGCTGCCGGTTTACCAGAAAGAATATGGAGGAGGTTATGTAGAAAAATGGGCTTTATTTGACGTGGATGGAGATGGCAAGAAAGACAACGTTGTCCGACTCTCAGATGACGCTTCCTATGGATTCAAGTTTGATCCCAACATTCAGGTTTATCAATGGGATGCGTTCGATCCAGCTTCGCCAAATTATCGAAAAGCGAGGCCCTGGGTTGCGGCAGAGCACGGTCCGGAATATTTCTTCGAAAAATCGGTTTCCACCAATAACAGCATCATGGTGGACGGCGGCAATGAAAAAGCTGCTTTCAAGCTCGGGTTTACGCGGAGCACGGATAAAGGAATTGTCCCAAACAGCCACATCAACAAAAATATGGTAAGTTTTGGCGGCACGCTGCACCTCACGCCAAAACTACAAACCCAGGCGAATGTCAATTTCACGCAGCAGGAAGGTTTGGGGCGTTATGGCTCTGGCTATTCGTCGAGCAACAACATGCTGGGTTTCCGCCAATGGTTCCAGACCAATGTGGATATCAAAGAGCAAAAAGAGGCTTATTTCAGGCAGCGGAAAAATATCAGCTGGAATTGGAGCAGCCCAAGTGAACTCGTCGCGGCTTATTCCGACAATGCTTACTTTACCCGATATGAGAACTTTGAAAATGATGAGCGTTACAGGACATTCGGCAATGTTGCAGCGATTTACGATCTGGCAACCTGGCTGAAAATCACCGGGCGCGTTTCGCTGGACAGTTATGATGAATTGCAGGAAGAAAGATATGCCGTGGGCAGCACGACGAATGACGGCGATCCAAGTTATTCGCGTTACAACCGCACTTTCCGCGAATTCAATTTTGATCTTTTTGCAAACTTCAACAGGAACATCACCAAAGAACTTTCCCTTAACGGACTTTTAGGCCTGAACATGCGCCGGTCCAAACAGAATTCACTGGACGCATCCACAAGCGGCGGGTTGGTTGTGCCAAGATTATATTCCCTTTCCAATTCGAAAAGCCTGCTTTCGCCGCCCATCGAGAGCGAGCGGAACATTGCCGTTGATGGTGTTTTTGCAAGTGCCACATTGGGTTTTCGGGAAACGGTTTTCCTAGATTTATCAGCCCGCAGAGACCAGTCGTCCACATTGCCGAAAGCGAACAACGCATACTTTTATCCATCCGCGGCGGCAAGTTTTGTATTTTCAGAAATGTTGAAAAACGTGCCCTGGCTATCCTATGGCAAGCTGCGGGGCAATTATGCAGAAGTTGGCAGCGATGCGCCTTTTGCTGCAACAGGAAAATATTACAACAAACAGGATGAAGAAATCGGACGTCCGGTCGGCGGCTTCAATGGCATTCCGTTATACTCGGTCCCAAACACAAGATACAATCCGACTCTGAAACCAGAACGGACCAAAAGCTCGGAATTCGGTTTGGAAATGGCCTTCTTAAGCAATCGCTTAGGCTTCGATTTCACCACTTACAAGGCGCGGACATTGAACCAGATTCTGCCCGTGACGGTGCCGACAACGACAGGTTACAGTTATAAATATGTCAATGCGGGCGAAGTGGCGAACAAGGGATTGGAACTGACATTGTTTGTAACGCCGGTAAAAACCGAATCATTCAGCTGGACGATCAATGCAAACTGGTCCAGAAACCGGAACAAGGTTGTGGCGCTTGCCGAGGGCGAAAACATGATCCTGGCCACATATCAGACGAGCGTGACATCCAATGCGGCCATCGGGCGACCATTCGGAATCCTGCGCGGCTCGGGTTATGTGTTGCACGAGAACGGAAAACGCATCATTGATGAAGACGGGCAGTATTTAAAGTCATCGCCAACGAAGGAAATTGGCGATCCAAATCCACAATGGATCGGGGGGCTCTCCAACACATTTAGTTATAAAGGTTTGTCGCTTTATTTTTTGGTTGACGTAAAAAAAGGCGGGCAGCTTTACAACCTCGACACTTATTACGGGTTCGGAACCGGACTTTATCCCGAAACTGCCGGATTGAACGAATTGGGAAACCCATCAAGACTCCCGGTTGCGCAGGGAGGCGGCATTTTGCTTGACGGCGTAAAAGAAGACGGCTCGCCCAACGACGTCAGACTTGAAAACACAGAAAGCTCTTTAGGTTCCAACGGTCCCAACGAAAGTCACATTTACGGCGCAGGTTTTGTGAAGCTGCGCGAAGCGTCGCTGAGTTATGCCTTACCCGCAAGCGTGATTTCCAAACTCAAAGTTTTCAAAGGAATTGACTTGTCACTCGTAGGCCGCAACCTCTGGATTATGCAAAAGGACGTGCCTTACTCTGACCCGGAAGCCGGTTTTGGCGCGGGTAACCTGGGAATGGGTTATCTCGGCGGAGCTTATCCATCGGCTCGCAACATTGGCTTCAATATCAAATTCAGATTTTAAAACAACCATGAAAAATATATTGTTATTAGGCGTTTCAACGCTGTTTTTCACAACGGCGTGCGTCAACAACCTCGACGACGACTACAATGTCGATCCCAAAAAAGCCGCAGAAGTCCCTGCTTACACGCTCGTGGCCAATGCAGAATTTAATCTTTCCAATGTCATCACCACAAGTGATTACAACATCAACCCGTTCCGATATTATCTGCAATACTGGGCGGCCGTGCAATATCCGGATGAAAGTCAGTATAACATCAATGCGAGGGAGATCAACAGGAATTTTTGGGACACCATTTACCAGGATGTGCTGAGTGACCTTCGCGAGGCGCAAGCCAAAGTCGAGGCAGACATGGACCTTACGGCAGGCCAGAAGGCCAATCAGCTCGCGACGATTAAAGTGCTGGAAGTTTATGCCTGGTCCGTGTTGGTCAACACTTTTGGAAACATTCCTTACAGCCAGGCGATGGACATTAACAATGTGCAGGCCAGCTATGAAGACGACGCGGCGATATATGCTGATCTGGTTAAAAAATTGGATGCGGCAATCGGTTCGTTCGATGAAGCAGCACCGGGTTTTCCGGATCAGGAGCTGTTTTATGACGGTGACATTGAACGCTGGATTCAATTTGCCCATTCGCTCAAACTGCGGTTTGGAATAACCCTCGCCGACATTGACCCTGCTGTCAGCAAGAAGATTTCCGAAGAGGCAGCGGCGCATGTTTTTGCCTCCAATGCAGATGAAGCGAAATTAAATTACACCGCCAATCCGCCCACCGCCAATCCGCTTTATGACAATTTGCGACAACGCAACGACAATGTGGGCGCCAACACATTCGTAAATGCGCTCACTGCAACGGGCGATCCGAGGCTTGACGAATATTTGCGACCCGCCGCCGAAGGGGCCAATGCAGGCAAATTTGTAGGAGGAATTTACGGCGCTCCCAATGAATATGTGGCGTTTGCACAACCGAGTGAGGTGCTGCGCGATCCATTGTTGCCCGGCGTACTGCTTTCTTACACAGAAGTCGAGTTTTTACTAGCCGAGGCAAAATCGAGGGGTTTTAATGTTCCCGGCGTGGCCAAAGATCATTATAATAAAGCCGTAACGTCATCCATTGTTGCAGATTGGGGCGGCACGGCGGCAGAAGCAGCTGCTTATCTGGCCAAACCAGCCGTTGCTTTCGATGCAGCAAATTGGAAAAAAAACATTGGAACACAAAAGTGGATTGCCTTATACAACCAACCCGTGGAAGGCTGGAAAGAATGGCGGAGGCTCGATTTTCCGGTCTTAGTAAAACCGGCGCTTGCACAATCCGAAATGCCGTTGCGTTTTCCGTATCCGTTTACGGAGCAAAATTTGAATAATGCCAATTACCGCGCGGCGGCAACGGCCATGGGCGGCGATCTGGTGACATCCAGGATCTTCTGGGACTTGAAATAACAAGCGTTATAACTGTACAAAATCAACCCGGGGAGTGACAAATCAGCTTCCCGGGTTTTTTGATTAAAATCATCCATGTGCGTTTGTATCCACAACAGTAAATTGGTAAACAAGCGGCCTTACTATGCTTGATTTCACCTTGCTTTTTCAATTAACGATGCATTCATTTAACAAATATCTTTTCGCCACACTGGCATTCTCCTCAATCGCTGCGGGTAATGTTTTTTCACAAAATGCACCCGCTAAAATCAAGCCGCTCGTTTCGGACCTGTTCACCGCTGATCCGTCAGCGCATGTTTTTAATGGCAAGATTTACATTTATCCTTCGCACGACATTGAAGCAAATGTGCCGCAGGACGATGAAGGCGGGCATTTCAACATGCGCGATTACCATGTTTATTCATTGGATAAAATAGGAGGGAAGGTCACCGATCACGGCGTTGCGCTGGACGTGAAAGACGTTCCCTGGGCAGGAAGACAAATGTGGGCACCCGACGCAGCTTTTAAAAACGGGACTTATTATCTTTATTTTCCTGCAAAAGACAAAGAAGACGTTTTCCGCATTGGCGTGGCCATGAGCAAATCACCAACCGGTCCTTTCAAAGCCGAGCCAAAGCCCATTGCAGGCAGTTACAGCATTGATCCGGCTGTGTTCACAGATTCGGATGGCAAATCTTACATGTATTTCGGTGGCATATGGGGCGGACAATTGCAGCGCTGGCACACCGGAAAATACGATAAATCGCTGACCACGGATTTGGGTAAAGGCCATGAGAACGAGCCGGCGCTCAGCGCAAAAGTCGCGCGGCTGAGCAACAACATGCTGGCCTTTGACGAGCCTGTAAAGGACGTGCAAATCACTGATAAAGAAGGAAAACCACTTTTGGCTGGCGACGCCGACCGCCGTTTCTTCGAAGGCGCGTGGGTGCACAAGTTTAAAGACAAATATTATTTCTCGTATTCCACGGGCGACACGCATTTGCTGTGTTATGCCACCAGCACTTCACCTTACGGCCCTTTCACTTACCAAGGGGTCATTATGAAACCAGTTTCTGGCTGGACCACGCATCATTCCATCGTGGAGACTGAGGGGAAATGGTATATTTTCTATCATGACACCGAGATCTCAAACAAAACGCATTTGCGTAATATCAAAGTCCGGGAGCTGATCCGCAATGCTGACGGCTCGATCCAAACGATTGAACCTTGATTAAGGAGGCAATTTGAGCATGATTGTTTTAGATCTCTGATTGAAATCCGCTTTTAAACCGGGCGGAAAGCAATCAGAAATCTAAAAAATGAGTCTTACCAATATTACGATTATAGGCGGAGGCGCCTGCGGAATTTCAGCATTTATCGAGCTTTTTCTTCAATTACGCATCGCTGGGCGTCACCGGCAAGTCAGCATAACAATCATCGAGGAGAATGAGGAAGTCGGGAAGGGATTAGCATTTGGCACGAAACAACCGGGTCATATTCTCAACACCCAGGCTTCCCTTATGGGCATTCATTTTACCGAACCCGAGCATTTCAGCGAATGGCTGATCGCGCACGAACATCGGGTGGCGGAGGAAGTGGTCGATAACCAGGGTGAAAATGAGGCATTCACCACGCGGCGCCTTTATGGCGATTATCTCAAAGAGCAATTTGAACATTATTTTAAACTGGCCCAGGAAGAGGGAATGCACGTGCAGGTTATCCACGCCAGCGCGATCCATGTTAAACAACTTGAAGCCGGTTTTGAGGTTCAAATGTCTGGCAATGAGACGCATTCTTGTGACTTTTTAGTGCTTTCGCCTGGCACGCCGGTTGCCAATAATTATCCGGATCTGGAAGGAAAAGAAAACTATTTCGGCTCGCCGTGGCCATCTTCTGCCATTCTCGAAAACATTCCAAAGCATGCGGACATTGGCATTCTGGGTTGCAGCCTGAGCGCCGTTGACGCGCTCATGACATTGACCGACAATGATTATAAAGGAAAAATCACATGCTATTCTCCTGACGGCCTTATGCCGCGCGTGCAGTCGCAATCCCAGCAAATGGTCGATTGCAAACACATTACAATAAGAAATCTTCATCAGATCCAGCGAAATGAGCTCCGCAACCCGACTGTGAAAGAAATTTTCCGGCTCTTCATGCGCGAAGCAGAAGCATATGCAGGAGGGAAAATCGATTGGAAAGCGACCAAACGGACAGACAAGCCTGCTGATCAACTTTTGGCACAAGACATTGAAATCGCCAAGAACGGTGGCGATGCATTGACCAACATTCCCTATTCACTGCGCTATGAAAGCTCGGAAATGTGGAAATGGCTCGACAAAAGCGAAAAGCTGAAATTCAAAAAATGGCTTGGAAATTACTGGTCTGTCAACCGCCATTGCATGCCGCTAGTAAATGCAGAACGCGTAAACGGACTTTTCAAAAGCGCGCAGTTGCGTGTCGTTCCGTTTTTGCAAGATGTTGTTTTTGACGAAAAAAAGAATGCATTTCAGCTCACTTATGACGACGGGGAAGAAGCATTTGAAAAATACATCATCAATGCAACCGGACCAGCCGCTTCTGTGGAAATGATGAAATCGGAATTGATTCAAAATCTGGCAAAAGGTGGAATCATCGAACCTGAACCCGCAGGCGGCATTAAAATCAACACGGAAACGATGCAGGTCATCACCGGCCATGTGCCTTATCCCAATTTTTACGCAATCGGTCACATCACAAACGGGCTGCTACTGGATGTGAATGCAGTTTGGTTCAATGTAAAAATGATTGGCAATTTGAGCCGCCACCTTATCAGCCAGATCATTGGAAACGCTTCTTAAATTATACAAGGAACTTTTGCCGGTCATGGCTTTTATTCCGGCCGGCTATTTCATCAGCAAAAAGTTTGACTTCAATTCCGATTACATCAGCAAGCCGCTGATCAATGTGCTGTTGCCGCTGCTGGTGTTCACCAACATGCTCGACGCCGAATCCTCCAAGCTCATGATCCTGCCGGTTTTGACATTTTTGCTTGCTTTGGGAATGAATTTCGTGGCCATAGGCGCGCACAACAAACTTGGTTCTGAAACGGATCCTTTGCTGCTGCGCAGCTCTTTTTCTTTCTTCAACATCGCATTCTTTGGCATTCCAACCGTCACGGCACTTTTTGGTGAAGATAAGGTTAGTGTGCTCATTTGCATTTACTTAGGTTCAGCATTATATGGCGATACGATCGGCTATTATCAGGTTGCCAAAACCAAACTTTCGTCCGGGGAAGCGTTAAAGGAAATGTTCAAAATCCCGTTTCTCTATGTTTTTGTTGCGGGAATTATCTGTAAAATCGCAGGCATCGAGACGCCGGAAGCTGTGAAGCCTGCTTTGAAAGTTGTCAGTTTTGCCGTGTCAGCAGCCGGCATGATGATCGTTGGATTTCAGCTTGCCAATGTGAAATTCAAAAATATCAAGTTCGGTTATTTCTTCAAATTGCTGGGCGTCCGCACCATTGCTGCGGCTTTGCTTATGGCCGTAATCGCCTACGGAGCGTCGCTGATTGCCAAAAAGCTCGAAGAAGAAGATTTTAGAATGCTTGCCCTCGTGCCCCTGTTTCCAATCGCGGCGAATGTCACCGTTTTCGCTGCATTCCTCAAAGCGGATGAAGAGCAATCGTCGATTCTTGTTTTCCTGTCCATGATGCTGTCCCTCGTGCTGGTGTCTGTCGCAACTTTGTTTTTAATGTAATGGTCCGCACCCGGACTGGTTATACGTTTCTTCACAATTGCATAACATTCTGGTAATGTGCAGCATGCGGCGTTCGGGTAGATTTGTAAAAAACTATCTCACCATGCATATGTATTTTACAAACGCAAAGAAAACAGGAGCCACTGCGCTGCTCCTGGGAGCGATCACATTCGGCTGCACCGTGCAGGACCACAACGGCATCCCGGTTGATTCTTCCAAACTCATCGACCGTTCCGTTAACCCGGCGCTTGTTAAATCCCTTCCCGGATTTGAAGATCTGAAAATCACAACGCTGATCAGTTCTGACGACAAATTGCAGGATTCGCCTGACTTCATTTACGGTGCTCAGCCAGATGGCGGCGCATTTGTGAAAAATCCGAACGGCGAAGGTTTTGTGATGATTAACAACCACGAAATCCTATTCTCGGTGTCACGTGTGTTTTTGGATAAAGAGTTGAAACCGGTTAAAGGTGAATACATTGTGGATGCGGAAGGCGGTCAGTGGAGACTTTGCTCTGCAACGCTTGCAACACCGCAGGAACATGGTTTTGGTCCTTTATTCCTGACGGCTGGTGAAAGTAATTCTGAGTCCATGACGCATGCCATCGATCCTTTCGCGGCGGCGGATAAGAAAAACAAGACGCGTACAGTGAGTGCTTTTGGTAAATGGAATGCAGAGAATGCAGTTCCGCTTCCTAAGGATGCATTCGCAGGAAAAACGGTCATTGTGATTGGAGAAGATGATACAAATGGCCAATTGGTGCTTTATGTATCGGATGTTGTGGGTGATTTGAACAATGGAAAACTATATGCATTGCGTCGGACAAACCAGGAAAGTGTTGAAACAGACATGCAGCCAGGCCAGTCCTATGACGTGGAATTTGTTCCTTTTGACAATGTTAAAACAAGCACAGGAACTGAGTTGCAGGCACAGACGGTGGATAAGAAAATGATCCAGTTTGCGCGTGTGGAAGACATCGATTACCGCAAAGGCGGAAATGGCGTGGGACGTGAGATTTACTTCACAGCAACAGGCGTGAGCCAGGCTGATAAAGTGACTCCGGTTGCTGGCAAAAACATGTGGGGACGCGTTTATCGTTTGAATTTTGATGCTGCTAACCCATTGAAAGGCAAGCTGGAAATCATCATGGACGGCGAAGAAAAGCCGGGAAGCTTCATTGTAAATCCTGACAACATTTGCGTGACAAACAATTACGTTTATGTGCAGGAAGACGGTGATTCGTTTTACAAAAACAATGATCACGACGGAACGATCTGGCAGTACAACATTGCTACAAAACAAAGCAAAGCAATGCTTCGCATGAACCACCGCAGAGAAGATCCTACATTCAATGCGAAATACAACTCTGTGGGTAACAACTCATTGAGCACTTGGGAATATGGCGCGATGATCGATATCTCTGACGTTGTGGGCATTCCTGAAACTTTCATGGTTAACCTGCACCCACATACATGGCAGGACGACAAATACAAAGGCGCTGACGGAAGCGGCATTTCTACAAATAAGGAAGGCGGTCAGACTGTGATTGTTAGAGGCATTAAGCGATAAATTACTTTCATTAACATTCAGCAAGAAGGCCTTTCCCGGAAGGCCTTCTTATGCATTTATAGGGATATGAAGATCAGCCCAAGTTTGATTTTATCCGTTTTTTTTGTGCTCGTGGCCACGCGCTGTGCCATGCAAAAAAGCCCAAAGGACGTCGTTTATGACCAGTTCAATGCAGATCTGAACACACTTATTGCAAGAAATGAAGATTTTCTCGGCGTCGTTCGAACTTCGGATGACCGCGAAAAAATGCAGGAAGATTTTCTTAAACTTCGTTTGCAATACAAAAAGGCCGAAGCGTTTGCCGAATATTTTTTTCCCACAACTGTAAGGCTGGTCAATGGCGCGCCGCTGGACGAAGTGGAAGACGAGGAAAATGCTGTTTTTGAGCCCGGCGGATTGCAGGTGATTGAAGAATTAATTTACACTGAAGATAAAATAGAAAAGGAAGAACTGGTCCGGCAGGTGAGGAAATTGCAGGTCAATGTAAAGCGGATCAAGACCTTATGGATTGACATTCAATTGACTGATGCGCACGTTTTCAATGCATTGCGACTGGAATTGTTCCGGTTGATCACGCTAGGGATTTCGGGTTTCGATAACCCGGCTTCGGGCAATGCATTGGCCGAGAGTGAGCAGGTTTTGCATTCATTTCAGACTTATCTGAGCGCTTACGAAGGCGTTTTGAAGGATACAAAAGCAGCAGATAAGCAAGCGGAAAAGGCAATTCTGTTTTTGAAAAAAAGCAAAAATTTTAACGATTTTGACAGAGCAACATTCATTGCAGACCACATTAATCCGCTGTCCCGAACCTTGCACGCGCAGCAAAAACTGGCTGACATTCCCTTTGTAAATGATCGCCGTTTGCTCAAAGGCGATGCCGCAACATTGTTCGATCCGGGCGCTTTTGACGCGGAGGCGCTTGTTTCCAACGATCGTTTCAAGTCTACACCCGAACGGATTGCCTTGGGACAAAAGCTCTTTTACGACGGTCGCGTTTCCGGCAACGGAAAAACCAACTGCGGTTCCTGTCACCAGCCGGGGCTTGCTTACAGCGACGGGCTTAAAACGAGCAAAGGATTTGGCAACGAAAACATCCAGAGAAACGCCCCAACGATTCAGTATGCTGCGTTGCAACAAGCATTGTTTTACGATCTGCGCTCGCCTTCATTGGAAGATCAGGCGGCCGATGTGATCCATAACAAAGCTGAAATGCACGGTTCCATGCAGCAAATCGCGAAACTAATCGGTTCGGATGAAGATTATAAGCGGTTGTTTAAAGAAGCATATCCCGAGCTAGACACTGTTCCGCCGGTTTACATTCAGAATTCGCTTGCTGTTTTCGTTCGTTCGCTTAACCCTTTCAGTTCCAGGTTTGACAAATACATGCGTGGCGATAAAAAGGCGATGACTTTGGAGGAAATTAATGGTTTCAATCTTTTTATGGGCAAAGCGAAATGCGGAACTTGTCACTTTGTGCCCCTTTTCAACGGAACCGTGCCGCCCGATTATCAACGAACGGAATCCGAAGTGCTGGGCGTAACCACTGAGGCCAATTTCAAAAATGCCAAACTGGACGTGGACGCAGGCCGGGGAACACATAACAATTTCCCGCAATGGAAACACGCATTCAAAACGAGCACGGTCCGGAATGTTGCCAAAACAGCGCCGTATATGCACAACGGTGCGTTTTCAACCTTGCAGGAAGTGATGGAGTTTTACAATGAAGGCGGCGGCGCAGGACTCGGGCTGAATGTCCCGAACCAAACACTGGCAGCAGACAAACTAAATCTGACTAAAACGGAAATCAGTCTGGTGATCAAATTCATGGAAAGCCTGACAGATAATTAGCGAATAGAAACGAACACGGCTTGTCCGGGAATGCACAGTTAGTCGGCCTCGAAAAGGGCATTAGCGTGAGCAGGAGCCATATTTGTTTTTGGTATAAAACTTTTACCAAATGACGATATTCCTCTCCAACCTGACGATATGCTTAGAAATTACATCAAGATTGCGGTGCGAAATATCTGGAAACACCAGCTGTTTTCCATAATCAATGTCTTCGGTCTGGCTTCCGGTTTAATGGTTTGTTTTCTTGCCATTGCCCACATCAAAGGCGCATTGGATTATGATAATTTTCATCCAAAGCGCGACCGCATTTACCGCATCCTGACTGATGTTACCAATAAAGAAAACGACAAAGCAGCATTCGCAACGTCGCCGGCGCCCCTCGCAGAAACGCTAAAAAAGGATTATGCTTTTGTGGAAAACACCGCCCGCGTGATCCGCACATATGGCGACGTGGAAGGCAATGCAAAGCGACTGGACCTGCTGACTTTCGCAGTTGATCCAGCATTTTATCAGCTTTTCGGCTATCCCGTTGTTATCGGTCAGGTCGCCAATCAGCCGAACACGGCCATGATCAGCAAGAAAACGGCTGAAAAACTTTTTGGTAAAAAAGACCCTATCGGACAAGTTTTGATGCAGGAAGGCATTGCGCCTTCGGTCATAACGGGCGTGCTAGACGATACAACTTCACTTTCGCACCTAAGGTTTGATGTTCTGTTCAGCTTATCCGACGAAAAATTAGGCTTGCTGAGTGGCAAGAATGATTGGAAGGAGTTTTCGCATTGTTACACTTATATTTTATTAAAACCGGGCACCACCGGCGCCCAGTTGCAAGCCATTTTGCCAGCCATTTCCGACAAGCACAGTGCCGGTTTCAAACAAAGCGGGTTTAATGGTTATCGTTTTCGTGCTCAGGCTTTTACATCCCTTTCGCCATCCACGGAAGAGCTGATCAACAGCACTTATGAACCGCAAATCGGCAGCTTGATGGCCGAAATGGGCGTTGGGCTGGTGACATTGCTGATGGCCGCATTCAATTATATTAACCTGACATTGGCACGCTCGATGAGTCGCGCCCGAGAGGTTGGAATTCGCAAAACGTCGGGTGCGCTGCGCTGGCAACTGCTGGGCCAGTTCATGGCTGAATCGGTCATTCTTTCTCTCCTTGCATTAGTGCTGGCTTACCTGATGCTCGAAATGGTGAAACCCATGGCTTTCGTGCAGCAATGGCTGATAGGAGGCGTCACCTGGGACTGGAAGCTTTGGGGATCTTTTCTTGCATTCAGCGTCACAGCGGGACTTTTGGCCGGACTGATTCCAGCCAAAGTGCTTTCCAATTTTCAGCCTGCGGAAGTCCTTCGCAGTCACAATGGTTTGAAAATCATCAAAGGAATATCGTTACGCAAGGCACTGATCGTGGCCCAATTCGGCATTTCACTCGTTGCGATGATCACGCTGGTGACCGTGATGCGGCAGCAGAATTACATGGCAACGGCCAATTACGGCTTTCGTAGCAAAAACGTTTTGAACATTCCACTGAGTAACGTTCCATACGAGCGACTCGCCAATGAGGTTAGCAAATTAGCCGGCGTGGAGCATATTTCCGGCATTTATGAGCCATTCGGTCATCACGGTGCAACGGAACTGATCAGATTGAAGCGCAACGATCTTAATGCAGTGCAGTCATTCATTGCTGATGTTGCTCCTGATTTTACCAAAACCCTTGACCTTACATTGGTTGCAGGCAAGGATTTACCTAACAGAGCGGCTGCTGGCGGGATGATTTTGATCAATGAAGAAGCCGTGAAAAAGTTTGGGTTAGGCGACAATGGCGATGCAGTTGGCAAGTCCCTTTGGCTGGCAGACAGCACCGAAGTGCACATTGCCGGAGTGGTGAAGGATTTCAGGTTTACCAGTTTCAATTGGGAAATTAAGCCGCTTATCCTGCGCCAGCAAGTCGGCAACTTGCGTTACATGCATGTGGCAGTCGCTGCCGGCTCGGAAGGACGCGTTTTATCCGAAATCAAAAACACTTGGTCGAAATTAGCGCCTTACGAGAATTTCGAAGGCATTTGGTTTGACGACTTTCTCTACGAGCGCCACGCGCATATGGAAGACATTAATTTCATGGGATTGCTGTTGGGCATCTCGTTCTCCATCGCCTGCCTTGGACTGCTCGGCATGGTAACTTATAACACGCAAACCCGCATCAAAGAGGTTGGCATTCGCAAAGTGATGGGCGCGGAAATCAGGCAGATTATCTGGCTGCTTTCACGCGATTTCGTGTTGCTGCTTTCCATCGCCGCTGCCATTGCATTGCCGCTCGGTTACTTGGCCGGTTATGCATTTCTGATCAATTTTGCCTATCATGTTTCCCTTGGTTTTGAGACATTTGCACTTTGCTTTGGCGTCTTGCTGCTCCTGGGTGGACTCATCATTACAACCCGGACTTATAAAGCCGCGACTGGCAATCCGGTGGAGGCTTTGGCTAATGAATGACCATTGAAATCGCCGTAAAATAACTTCCCGCAGCGTTCCGCAAAGTCTGAAACCAATTCGTTATCAGTGCTTCGTGTTTCTGTTTAAATTGATAAACAAAGCATTGGCATCGTTAACCAATGTCACAACTTAACGTTAAATCTGGGAGACGATGATCAACTTGAATGAAGTAGGAGCGCGTGCAAGTCAGGATGCGGGAGGCAACTGGCAAATCAACTTCGGGATTTATCTGCCGGGGATCACATTCAACAAAGGTTATCGGCTGAAACTGCGCATCATTCACGAGTTTGACCAGTTTGTTCGCGGCATAGAGCCTGCTGATTTCTGGATGAGCTGGGAGAACGGTTCCGAGCTTGATTTATGGACGGCTTCCGTTTCTTTGCAGCCCAACACCGCAAGTCGTTTTGGCGAAACCGGCCGCTATCTGTATCGTTATCAGTTGTTAAGAGGCGAGCAGGAAGTTACATTCTGGTTTGCCGATCCGTTTGGCCCGGAGTCGGGCGTTGGCACGCTTTCCAGTGTGACCGTCGAGCCTGACCAGCAGCCATTTCCTTGGCTTGATGCCGTTTTTCAGGTTCCCGAAGTGGATCAAATGGTTGTGTATGAACTCAATGTCCGAGAGTTTAACCGAGATTTTGATGGCGTGATCCTGCAACTGGATTACTTGTGGGATTTGGGCGTTAATGTCCTGGAACTGATGCCCGTAACCAATGTGAAGGAAGACGTGGAATGGGGTTACACACCGCTCGGATATTTTGCTCCCGACGAACGGCTCGGTGGAATAGATGGACTCAAACGGCTCGTAAATGCCTGCCACGTGCGCGGAATTGCAGTCATTCTTGACGCGGTTTATGCTCACGCGCATCCGGAATTCGCTTATAGTCAGATCTATAAGCACAGCGGTGAGCCCAACCCGATGATGGGCAATTTTGCGGGTGAATTTTTCAATGACAATCCTGGCGCCGATTACACCAAGCCATTTACAAGAGACTTCTTTTTTGTTTTGAATCAATATTATCTCGAACATTATCACGTCGATGGCTTCCGTTATGACTATGTTCCCGGCATGTATGACGGCTTCATGGGGCAAGGTTATGCGCAATTGGTGTTCCGCACTTACGAGCATTCGCGGTCAATTTCACGATTTGCAGCTCCCAACCGCAGCAAGATCATTCAATGTGCCGAACATTTGCCGGCTCCCCAGGAAATCCTTTCCAAAACTTACACCAACACTTGCTGGCAAAATGGTCTGCTGGACTTGTCAGGTAACACGGCGCGGAATCATTTTGTCAATGCATCTTTCGCGCATCAGCTTGACCCGCAGATGAATGGTTACCCGAGCGAATATCATTATGAATCTTCCGGAGACCGCTTTCCAGTTGCGCCGTTTCAATATCTTGAATCACACGACCATGCACGATTTATCAATTCTTTTGGCGCAGGGGCAGTGCGGGATTTGCTGGGTGAGGCATATGGAGATCGGGGTGATTTTTATAAAATGCAGCCATTTATCATTGCGTTTTACACTGCAAAGGGCATTCCCATGCTTTGGCAAGGGCAGGAATTTGGTGAAAACTGGGGTGTTCCCGGCGGCGGGATCGGGCGTAATTTGTTTGAACGGCCTCTTCATTGGGAATATTTTTATGACGGTCCGGGTAAGGCGCTCGTCCGGCTGCACAGGATCTTGGGCAAGCTGCGCAGGGAAACGCAGGCGCTGACCAGCCGGGGTTATTTTTATTACTATTTCGAATCAGATCATTTGAACAAACAGGTGATTGCATTTCGCCGAAACAGCATGGATGGATTGCCGGGAGCAAGCGCAATGATCGCCATCAATTTTTCAAATCAAACGCAACAGATCTGGCTTCCTTTTCCGGAAACAGGAATCTGGAAGGAACACATTGACGGCCATCATTCTCCGGTTGAAGTCAATTCGGATAACGAATGGCTGCCCATCAATGTTCCGGGAAACTACGGAGCGATTTTTCTAAAAACATAATTTTCCAAAAACATAAAAAGAGCGGGACAGCACAATGCGATCCCGCTCTTTTATCTAGTTCAATGCGGATTAATGCGCAGAAACAGGCTGTTTTTCGAGAAACTCAATGAGCGCTTTGGCTGTCGGGCCTGCCGATGCCGGATTTTGACCCGTGATGAGCAGACCGTCCGTTTCTACATGCGATGTAAATGGAATAAGTGCCGAATCGAAATCGGCGCCAAGCTCAATCAGGCGATCTTCCAGTTTGTAAGGAACATTGTCAGACCGGAATGTCAGTGCTTCCTCCGTATTTGTAAAGCCAGCCAATTTCTTGCCTTTTAGCAAGCCCGGACGCAACAATGCAGCTGCAATCAGCGCCGCTGGTCCATGGCAAACTGCGCCCACCGGACGACCGGAATCCAGAAAATCGAGAATGATCTGACCGCTTGTGGCGCTGTCGGCAAGGTCCCAGATCGGGCCGTGGCCGCCTGGATAAAATACGGCGTCAAACTTGTCAAGATCCGCTTCTTCCAGCATAATTGTGTTTTCAAAAACGCGCTGGGCAATGGAATCGTCCTGAAAACGTCGGTTTGAAGCAGTGATATTTTCGGTCAATGTGCTCATCGGGTCCACCGGCGGCGTTCCACCTTTCGGGCTCGCCAGCACAACGCTATATCCCTGATCGATAAATTCATAATATGGGTCTGTAAATTCCCCCAGCCACACGCCTGTTTTGCTATCCGTGTTCTCCATGTCCTTATGCGAAGTCAGGATCATTAATATATTTTTCATAAAAGCGATTGTTGATGATTTGTAGGATTGGTGTCAAAATATCATTCCTGCAGGCCCTAGCCTCCACATCCATCAAAAATCCCCTACATTTGAAAAAATGCATTTTGTTAGAATATGCGGCTTTATAAACTTGGTCAGAAATGGTTGCTGGGCTTTGCGCTGGCGATCGTTTACATTCCGTTGAGAACTTTCCTGAATGTCGATGATGACGTCTGGGGGACGGTTCTGCGCAAACTGCCATTGTTTTCTGTCGAGGTCGTGATCAGCATGGTGTTTTACACGAGCTGGATTTATCTGATCGACTGGTTTCTGAAAAAGCTCACGGCATTAACAGGAAGCGACCGTTCTGCTGAATTCAAAATTTCGCATCAGCTCATCGCCCTTGTTCCCGCCGTGCTGCTGGCGTTGATTTTCAATTATGTGCTGACGCATACGTGGGCGTTTATGGACTCATTTTGGAGTGAAGAACCCATGCGTTACGGGCGCGCCGCGTCCAAGTCCCGGATGTTTTATGCCGCGCATCGTGCCAATCAGGCGTTGACCATTCTTGCATTGATTGCCGGTTATTATTTGTGCGTAAGCAATCAGGTGCAGGAAAAATTGAAAAAGCTGCTCGTGGATTCGGAAAAACTGGCGACTGAAAACATGAGCGCGCGGTTTTTGGCTTTGAAAAATCAAATCAGCCCGCATTTTTTGTTCAATAATCTGAGTGTTCTTGCCTCACTGGTGGAGACGCGGCCAGAAAAATCGAGCGCGTTTATCCAGCAGCTTTCGCTGGCCTACCGCTACATTCTCGAACAGGCAGAATTGCATCAGATCAGTTTGAAAGAAGAAATCAAATTTTTGGAAACTTACACATTCCTGCTCAGGACGCGTTTTCAGGAAAAGGTGCGCATTGAAGTGAACATTCCAAACGAAGACCTCGAAAAATACGCGATCATTCCACTCACATTGCAGCCGCTGATCGAGAATGCGGTGAAGCACAACACTATGTCGATGCAGCATCCGCTGACGATCAGCATTTACATTGAGAAGGGAATGTTAATTGTAAGCAACCCATTGCAGCTAAGGCAATTGAGAGAATCCACAACCAGGCTGGGCCTGCAAAACATTGAGAGCCGTTACAAACTTTTGCAAAATAAACTGGTCATTATTGAAAAAACGGACGCTAATTTCGTCGTGAAAATCCCGCTGATATCATGAATGTGCTGATCGTAGAAGATGAAGATTTAAGTGCGGAGCGCCTGCAAAAGCTGATTTTCGGCATTGACCCATCCATCAGAGTGCTCGCAACCATTCCCTCCGTTTTTGAAACCATCGCCTATCTCCAAAACGAGGCCAAAACCCAGCCTGACCTGATATTTTTGGACATTCACCTCGAAGATGACAACGGTTTTCGCATTGTCGAAAGTCTTGATCTGATGATCCCGGTCATTTTCACCACAGCGTTTGACGAATATGCATTGAAAGCGTTCAAGGCCAACAGCATTGATTATCTTTTGAAGCCCATTAATCCACTGGAATTGCAGGCGTCATTGTTGAAATTCAAGAAGTTGTCAGCGCCTGTCACAGCAACTCCGTCCACAATGGTAGCTGAAATTTTGCCCACCGACGCTTACAAAGATCGGTTCCTCTGCACGGCCGGTTCACGCATATTTACTTTTAAAACATCCGAGATTGCTTACTTCATGATCGAAGAGCGGTCCACATTTCTAAGGTTGTTTGACGGTCGGCATTTTGCCGTCGAATACAGCCTCGAACGGTTGTCTCAGATGCTTGACCCGAGCCAGTTCTTCCGCATTAACCGCACGTTGCTGATTTCGATTGATGCCATTAAAAACATCCACGCAATCTCGCCGGGAAGGCTGAAAATTGAGCTTAACCCCGCATTGTCCCAGGAAACGACCGTCAGCGCGGACCGCATGTCGGAGTTCAAAAACTGGCTCGGACGATAATTTCCCGAAAGACTTCTGCACGCAAATTTGCCTGTTCAAACACCAAAAACGGCCCTTCAGACAATCTGATTTTCTTTGTAACCTTTGAATTACAAAATTGTGCTGTTGCATAAGCCAGAAATGTGTATGACAGCCATTAAATTCAGTGCGCAAAAGAAATTTCACTTGCTCCAATGCAAAACGCGAAGCTTAAATGAGCGCCCGGAACACCTTTCGCATTACCGCGTTTTGTTTGTGATTTCGGGAGAGGGGAAGTTTGTTTTAAACCATGAAATCCATTCCTATTGCCCTCAGGGCGTTATTTTCCTGGAACCTGAGCAGAAGCCGCTTTTTCAGGAAGATAAGGTGACCGAAGCATTCATGATCGCTTTTGACACGCATTTAGCCGACGACTTCCAAAAGAAAAAGGCCCTGACCCCAGACTTTGCAGACACTTACAAACTAGCTGAAAATATTTGCAAAAACCTTCGCATTCGTCAGGGGCAACCCATTCGCGATGAGCGCGATGCGCAGATGGTCCATTATTTGGTTAATCAAATTTCATATGAACTTACGCAGCAACCCGCTTCTTATCTTAAACTAATCAAAAGCAGCATTGATCTGATCGTCAATATATTAGCCCGAAATAATTATGCGAGCAAAATGGCTGATGAAAATTCAATCCAGCAATTCACAGCCGATTCGATGGTTACTTACCTGAAAACCGAGCTGGAAAGAAACAAAACGATCCGCGTAAATGAGCTGCTCTCGCGTTTTAACATCTCAGAGGAGGCTGCAAATTTGTGCATGCTGCACAGCACAGGCATGTCATTGCGCAATTTCATTTTAAAGTATAAAACCGATTTGTTCAAAAGCCGATTGTTGAAAATGGACATTTCGCAACCGTCTGCATAACGAAGAAAATCTCGAAAATTCAGTTTTAGCGCTTGAACCTGTAAAGATAAGGCGCCTTGTTGGCTGCTCCCGTAAACTTCTTTTCCAACCTTTCCAGCACATTCATATCCAGGATTTTCTTCTGAAAGTTGTTGCGCGCAAGGGGTTTGTCAAAAATTGTTTCGTACAATTCCTGCACATCTTTCATCGTAAAAGTTTCGGGAAGCAGGTTGAATGCAATGAGTTTTTCGTCGAAGCTCGCGCGCAGTGCGGAGAGGGCTTTTTCAACAATTTCATTATGGTCAATGATCAGTTCTGGCAATTCCTGAACATTATACCAATCAATGGATTCGTCAATGTCGATTTTCTGCGGAATCACCTTGTTAATGTCCACCAGCGCATAATAACCGATTGAAACAAAGCGCTTTGTGAGCCACATATATTCCTTTTTGTGCTCCTCGTCCATGATCAGCAATTCCGGATTGAGCTTCAAAAGGCGCTTCATAAATTTCAGATTGTTCCGTGCGGCATTGCCGAAGACGTGAAATTGTTCAAGATAAATTTCTTTAATCCCTGTTCGCGTCTGCAAAATGCGATGCGCAGCATCATCAATGTCTTCGTGCTGGTGGACAAATCCGCCGGGCACGCCCCAGAAATCGCCTTTGAAATTCAGTTTCGGAACAAGCACTTTCAGCGCCTTATTATGATAACCAAAAATGACGCAGTCAATGGACAGCTGGTCAATGTAATTCTGTTCACTGGGATTTGTCAAAATCGGTGTACTCACGTTTTTATCAGGGATAGGAGATTCGGTCAGCATTTGGCAAAACTAAGGTTTTTGGTGTCTTTAAATGTGCTATTGAGCCGAATCAATGCAGAAAACCGCAAGTAACTAGCACAATACAAATGAATAATAGAAAAAAATTTATTGTCTAATTTAAAGACAATAATTGAAATAAGATTAGCTTTGTTTGACTTAATTCAAACTTATTATCAGATGAAAGTAAAATCACTCATCATCAATGTCCTCTTTCTGGCGCTGGGGCTCAGTTATCAGGCGTCCTTTGCACAAGCCCCAAAGACGAACGTGCTGGTGTTCAGCAAGACGGCCGCTTTCCGGCATGCATCAATTGCTGCGGGTAATGCTGCCTTAGCCAAAATGGCGAAAGAGCAAGGTTTTGGCGTTAGCTTTACCGAGGATGCAGCGCAATTTAACGAGCGTAATTTGAAGAAATTCAATGCCGTGATTTTTCTGAATTCAACCGGCGATATCTTAACCAACGAGCAGCAAACGGCGTTTGAAAGATTTATTCAGGCAGGCGGCGGTTATGTTGGCATTCACGCCGCTACGGACACGGAATATGAATGGCCCTGGTATGGCCAGCTTGCAGGCGCTTATTTCTTGGATCACCCGATGACGCCGAGCAATGTGCAAAAAGGGAAATTTATTGTAACTGAAAAAAACCATTGGGCCACGCAAGGAATGCCGGATGAGTTTGAGCGGTCGGATGAGTTTTATAGTTTTAAAGACATTTCACCCAACATTAAAGTTGTCCTCAAAATAGATGAAAAAAGCTATATAGGCGGCAAAAACCCAGATTTTCACCCGATCAGCTGGTATCAGGAGTTTGATGGCGGTCGCGCGTTTTACACGGCAATGGGTCACACCGATGAGACATTTTCTGAGGTTTTGTTTCTCAACCACCTTTTGGCAGGAATTAAATATGCGGTTGGCGGCGATGCGCCGAAGCCGGTAGATTTTTCGAAAAGCCGTCCCGAGGAGAACCGCTTTACAAAAGTGGTTTTGCAAGAAAAACTCGACGAGCCGATGGAACTGAGCGTCCTGAATGACGGGCGCGTTCTGTTCATAGAGCGAAAAGGTGATGTGAAGCTTTACAACATTAAAAGCAAAGAGCTGAAAACGATTGCCAAAATGCCTGTCAGCACGAAATACAAGAACAAAGAAGGCAAGGAATCGGTGGGTGAGGACGGACTTTTGGGCTTGAATAAGGATCCTAATTTTGCACAAAATCACTGGATTTACCTTTATTACTCCGTTCCCGAAGAGCCGAAAAATGTGTTGGCGAGGTTTGAATTGAAAGGCGATGAGCTTGATTTTAATTCCAAAAAAGTGCTGCTCGAAATCCCGACACAGCGCGAAGAATGCTGCCACACGGGCGGTTCGATTGCCTGGGACAAGGCGGGAAACCTGTATTTGTCAACGGGTGATAACACGAATCCGCACGGCTCCAACGGTTACAGTCCGAGCGACGAGCGCGAGGGCAGAAGTGCGTGGGATGCGCAAAAATCTTCGGCTAATACAAATGACTTGCGCGGCAAGATTATCCGCATTAAGCCACAAGCCGATGGCACGGCCGGAGCCGCCCCTTACACCATTCCGGAAGGAAATCTTTTTCCAAAAGGCACACCAGGAACAAGGCCCGAAATTTTCACGATGGGCCACAGAAACCCGTTCCGGATTTCTGTTGATCAGAAAACTGGATTCGTATATTGGGGAGAGGTTGGCCCGGATGCAGCCAAGCCCGATTCTTCTCGCGGACCTGCGGGCCATGATGAAGTTGGACAGGCTCGTAAAGCCGGAAACTTCGGTTGGCCGCATTTCGTGGGAGACAATAAGGCTTATAACAAATACGATTTTACCGCAAGCAAGTCGGGCGAACTTTGGGACGTCAATGCGCCTAGCAACAATTCTCCGAATAACACAGGTCTAAAAGTGCTTCCGCCTGCTCAAAAGGCATTTATTTGGTATCCTTACGGTGCGTCTAAAGAATTTCCACTGGTGGGCAGCGGCGGAAGGAACGCCATGGCTGGCCCCGTTTACTATTCCGATGCATTCAAAAATGCGCCGAATGCATTCCCGAGTTACTACAATAATAAGTTGCTGACTTATGACTGGATGCGAGGCTGGATTATGTCCGTTACAATGGATAAGGAAGGGAATTTTGTTGCCATGGAGCGTTTTATGCCGAGTTATAAATTTTCCAACCCAATGGACATGGAATTTGCCGAAAATGGCGATTTGTACATGCTTGAATATGGAACAGGCTGGTTTTCTGCTAACGACGATGCACGATTGATCCGCATTGAATACAATGGCGGCAACCGCAAACCTCAGATCCAGATGACAGCCAACAAAATGGGCGGCGCTTCGCCATTGGCATTGAAATTGAGTGCGAAAGGAACAAAAGACGCTGACGATGATGTCCTCACATATTCGTGGAAAATTACTTCTAAAAATGGTTTCAGCAAACTGGTCAACACGCCGGATGCAAATCTTACCCTCGCCAAATTAGGCGCTTACAAGGCAACATTAACCGTCAATGATGGCAAAGGAGGCATTAGCACGCAATCGATGGACATTAGTGTAGGAAACGAGCCGCCTGTGCTAAGCCTGGATATGCCCGCAAGTAACAAATCGTTTTATTCACCAGACAAGCCTTTCAACTACGACATTAAAGTGGCTGATAAGGAAGATGGAACTTTGGAGAAAGGCATTGATCCCGAGCGCGTTGCAGTCAACATTGATTACCTGGCCGAAGGATACGACAAGATCGCCATTGCGCAGGGTCACCGATCGGCAGACGCAGGCGCAGCATTCAGCGCAGGTAAAAAACTGATCGAAGCGAGCGATTGCAAAGCCTGCCACAGCGTTGATAAGAAATCCATCGGGCCAGCTTACCGGGAAGTTTCGCAGAAATATAAAGATGACAAAAGTGCGGTTGAAAGGCTGACCAAGAAAGTAATTTCCGGCGGAGCAGGGGTTTGGGGAGAAACTGCAATGGCAGCGCACCCGCAACTTTCCGCCGCAGATGCTTCGGAAATGGTGAAATACATTCTGAACGTTGTCAATGAGAAGCCGAAAGAAAAATCGTTGCCATTGAAGGGAAGTTACAATGCCAAATTGCCAACGGGCGACAAGGGAAAAGGCGTTTTCATCGTCAGAGCCGCTTATGAAGATGGCGGTGCGAGCGGACTGCCTGCATTGAAATCCGAGCAGTCGCTTGTCCTTAGGAATGCGAAAGTGGACATGCATGGCTACGACGCCTACGAGGACATTATGAAGATTTCTAATGGTGGCATGAACCTCGCCATTGCCTCAAAATCAGGTGCTTATATGTTGCTTAAACAAGTGGACCTGAATGCAGTAACCGAATTGCAGCTGCAAGCCATTGCGCCAAAGCCGCAGGTCAACGCAGCCGGCGGGAAGGTTGAATTGCGACTGGATAGCCCGACGGGAAAATTAGTTGGAGAGTCAACAATGCTGGCCACTTCCGAAGCGCTCGATTTCAAGCCAACGTTGCTGTCGGTGCCCATTAAACCCGGTGCCAATGCGGATGGAAAATTGCATGATGTGTATGTCGTTTTTGTGAATCCGCAAGCGGATGGCCACACATTGATGGTGGTGATGGGAACCGAGTTCAAGCTTGGTGCGGAAGCGCAGTGATTTCTCAAACCTAAAACCAGTCGGCCAATGAAACGTTTAACGATTCTTGCCTGGATAATTCCTGTTTTTACTTTTGCGCAATCTCCTGCGCTCCAAACCGGTTTTCAAAATCCACCGGACGCCGCCAAACCTCGCGTTTGGTGGCATTGGATGAATGGAAACATAACCAAAGAAGGCATTACGAAGGATTTGGAATGGATGAAGCGCGTTGGCATAGGCGGGTTTCAAAACTTCGACGCGAGCCTTTTTACGCCTCAGGTGACGCCTAAAAAGCTCGTTTTCATGACGCCGGAGTGGAAAGACGCATTCAAGCACACGACGGATCTTGCCAAAAAATTGCAATTAGAAATGACCATTGCCGCCTCGCCCGGATGGAGCGTAACCGGCGGTCCCTGGGTTCCGGCGAGCGATGCAATGAAAAAATATGTCTGGACCGAAACGCCTGTTAAAGGCGGACAGGCGTTTTCGGGAAAGCTTCCGCAGCCATCCAGCGTGACAGGCAGTTTTCAGAACATTCCGGTCGGCGCAAGCACGCTCGGCGGCCCGTCGGGCCCGCTTCCGACTTATTATGCGGACGCTGCGGTGATTGCCTATAAATTGCCCGCTTCCGAAAAATCCTTAACCGCATTAAATCCAAAGATCACCTCCAGCGGCGGTGCATTCACGCTTACCGGGCTGACTGACGGTGATTTGGCAAAATCCACACTGTTGCCTCCAACCGAAGTGGGTCAGGAAATGTGGATTCAATATGAATTTGAAACGCCGCAAACTGTCAAGGCATTCATGCTCGTAGGCGCAAG
This sequence comes from Dyadobacter sp. CY326, assembly GCF_021390515.1. Classification (GTDB taxonomy): domain Bacteria; phylum Bacteroidota; class Bacteroidia; order Cytophagales; family Spirosomataceae; genus Dyadobacter. The sequence goes on along the minus strand of NZ_JAJUXI010000003.1, from coordinate 539,491 downwards.
CAGTGGCGGGCCGTTGGCAGAATTCCGCGGTGCACCCGACAACCGCACATTGAAAGTGGGTGACGACGGCACGACATTCCGCGATGTGGTGATCATCAGAGGCAGCACGGTGCAGCAAAACACAATGGGCATTTTACCCGTTACTGCAAAATATTTCCGGGTGGCTTTCAAAACATTGCCGCCCCAGGGAAATCCGTTCGCGGAAATGTTTGGCGCCAGCGCAGAACCGCCAAAACCCGAAGGCGTCTCGGTCGCCGAACTTGTGCTTTACAACACGGATCGCATTGATTTATTTGAAGAAAAAGCGGGTTTCAGTCCGTGGAAAGAAAGCACGCACAGTTTGGTCAGAAAAGAAGCGGACGCAATTCCTACGCAGGACGTGCTGGATTTGACCTCAAAAATGACTGCTGACGGCACATTGAATTGGACTGCTCCGGCTGGAAACTGGATTGTTATGCGCATGGGTTATTCCATTACAGGCCGGCAAAATCACCCCGCGTCACCCGAAGCGACAGGCCTTGAAGTGGACAAGCTGGACAAAACGGCCGTTACCAAATACATTAACACTTACCTGGACATGTATCAGGACGCAACGGGCGGACAAATGGGCGCATCGGGCCTCACGCACATGGTGCTCGACAGTTACGAAGCCGGACACATGACCTGGACCAAGGCAATGCCGGAAGAATTTAAAAAACGACGCGGTTACGACATCACGCCGTGGATTCCCGTGCTGACCGGACGCGTGGTGCAAAGCTCCGAGGCAAGCGAAAGATTTCTCTGGGATTTCCGGAAAACCATCGGAGAAATGATTGTTGAAAACCATTATGAAGTCATTGGCGACGCGCTGCATGCACGGGGCATGAAACGTTACACCGAATCGCACGAGAACGGACGCATTTTCCTGGCCGACGGCATGGACGTAAAACGCAAAGCGGACATTCCAATGTCTGCCATGTGGACACCGGGCAGCCTGGCTGGTGGCGCAGATGAAGAAGTCAGAAGTGAAGCCGACATTCGTGAGGCGGCGTCGGTGGCGCATATTTATGGGCAAAATCTGGTTGCGGCCGAGTCTATGACATCGATCAGCAATGCATTCAGCTGGCATCCCGAAAAACTGAAACGCACTGCCGACCTGGAAATGGCTTCCGGACTGAACCGGTTCGTGGTGCACACCTCGGTGCATCAGCCGCTGGATGATAAGAAGCCGGGCATTTCGCTTGGGCCTTTCGGTCAGTATTTTACGAGGCAGGAAACGTGGGCAGAGCAGGCGAAAGCCTGGATGGATTACCTGGGCCGCAGTTGCTATTTGTTGCAGCAGGGCAAGCCGGTCGTGGACATTTTATATTACTATGGCGAGAACAGCAACATCACGCAGGTGAGCGCAACGAAGCTGCCAGCCATTCCTCCAGGTTATGAATTTGACTATGCCAATGCTTCTGTTTTAAAGAATGCAGTCAAAATTGAAAGGGGAAATATCGTCGCGACGAGCGGACAGCAATATCGCTTGCTGGTGCTTGATTCCACAGCCAAAGCCATGACATTGCCCGTCTTGAAAAAGCTAGGTGAATTGGTTAAAGCAGGAATGAAAGTGGCAGGCGTTAAACCAGCATATTCTCCTAGCCTGAGCGACAATGCTGCCGAATTTACAACGCTGGTCGATCAGATTTGGAGCAATGCAAATGTGTCGTCAAAGCCATTGGAGACGGTTTTACACGACATTAGCGTGCAAAAAGATGTGGAAATTTCAGGGGCTAAATCAAAAATTCTGTATGTGCACCGCCAGACCGATAATGCAGATATTTATTGGCTCAACAACCGCAGCGACAGTCCCAATGAGGCCACTTTAAGTTTTCGTGTAACGGGTAAAGTGCCGCAATTGTGGAATGCGGAAACCGGCAAAACGGAGGAAGTTTCGTATCAAATCAAAGACGGACACACGATCGTTCCGCTCCAATTTCAGTCCTGGGATGCATATTTCATCGTTTTTGGTGAAAAAGCATCTGTAACAAGTTATACAAAGCCTGCCATCACGGAAGCAGAAATTGCCACAACGAACGCCGCCTGGAAAGTGACATTTCAAGAGGGCAGGGGAGCTCCGCAAACGGCTTCGCTGAATGCTTTGGCCTCACTGTCTGACAATGCCGATCCGGCAATCAAGTATTTTTCGGGCACCGCTGCTTATGAAAACACAATCACCATTCCGGCTGTAAACAAGGGAAGTGCTTACATGCTCGATCTGGGCGATGTGAAGAACATTGCAGAAGTGCGTGTGAATGGGAAAAGCGTGGGCACGGTTTGGAAAAAACCATTCCGCATTGACGTTACAAGTGCATTGAAAGCGGGCGCAAACACCATCATCGTAAATGTTACCAACACCTGGGTCAACCGCCTGATCGGTGATGCCCAGCCCGGCGTTACAAAAAAAATAACATTTACAACATTGCCTTTTTACAAAGCGGACGCGCCTTTGCTGCCATCCGGCCTGCTTGGACCCGTGCGTTTAATGGAATCCAAACAAAGTAAGTAATCAAATCAAGTTCAGTTTATAAATCAAAAGCAATGAAAAAAGCAGCTATTATTCTCGTCGTTTTACTTTCAGTTGTATCATTCAAAGGGTTTTCTCAAACCGCGGCACCAACGGATTTCTTTGCTGGAAAATGGGAATTAATGATTGTCGGCACACCCAACGGCGATGCGAAGCTGGTGACTGATCTGGTGCGCAAAGATGGCAAGCTAAGCGGCGAACTGAAAGACCCGACCGGTACAAATCCGGAAGCACTTCCGATCACCAACGTTGTGGAAGAAGGAAACAAATTAACGCTTTACTTCACAGCGCAGGGAACGGACGTGAACATGGACCTAGTGAAAGTGGATGACGATCATTTAAAAGGCTCCATCATGAATGGCATGTTCGACGCGAGCGCAGTGCGGGTTAAGGAATGATTTAGCAATCAATTGAATGGATGTTATTTGAATCGCCGGCGGAACCAAACGGATCTGCCGGCGAATTTTTTTAGCAACATGAATGACATTACGGTTACAAATCTGCTCTTTTGCGTTTGTCAACGTTTAACCGTCAATCGTAACCCCATGTCCAAATTAAAACTGCTCTGTTTCGCCCTGCTGCTTTTACCACAATTTTGCATTGCCCAGTCATCGAAAACAGCTCGCCTCGACAGTCTTTTCAGTTTGTTGGATTCAAAAAACAAAATGATGGGGAGTGTGAAGCTGACCGCCGCGGGGCAGACTTTTTACGAAAAAAGCATTGGATTTGCTGAAATCAACGATATAAAGAAAAAACCTGCAAACCGGGACACCCGATATAGGGTCGGCTCCATAACCAAGACATTCACTGCGACGATGATCTTGCAGCTTGTTGAAGAAAAAAAGCTGGATCTCACAACCACATTGGATAAATATTTTCCGACCGTGCCCAATGCAGCGCAAATCACCATGCGCATGCTCCTGAATCACCGCAGCGGAATCCATAATTACACCAACGACGCGTCCTTTTTGCGGACCTTGACAAAATCGAGAACAGCCGAAGAAATGACCAATGTAATCATGGGACAAAAATCGGATTCCCAGCCAGATCAGCGGACGGAATACAGCAACTCTAATTATGTGCTGCTTGGTTTTATCATTGAAAAAATCACCGGAAAGTCTTACGCCGAAAACCTGGAAAAACATATTCTCGCAAAGCTTGGACTCAAAAACACGCGTTATGACGGCAAAACAGACATTGAAAAAAACGACACATATTCCTACGATTTTGTTGACAAATGGGTGAAACACGATGAAACCGACCTCAGCAATGTGCTCGCGGCAGGTTCCATTATTTCAACAACATCGGACTTGACTGCTTTCATTGATGGCTTGTTTTCAGGCAAGCTCATCAGCACCGAAAGTCTGGAAAAGATGAAAACAATTACGGACGGAATGGGCCTTGGAATGATCCGCGTGCCATTTTATGATGAAATTGGATATGGGCACAATGGCAGTCTGGACGGTTATCAAAGCACGCTTTACCATTTTCCGAAGGATAAAGTCACGGTCGCAATTTTATCCAACGGAACTGCCTATGCATTGAACGATGTCGTGATTGCATTGCTGAGCGCTTACTATGACAAGCCTTTTCAATTGCCGAATTTGAATGTTGCAAAATTGTCACCCGAAGAGCTCGGCCGTTATGAAGGGATCTATTCGAGCGATCAGATTCCGCTAAAAATAACGATTACTCCTCGCAATGGAACGATCAATGCACAGGCAACGGGCCAGCCCGAATTTCCCCTGATGTACAATGGCGGGAATATTTTCAGGTTCGACCAGGCTGGGATTGTGATGGAATTCCGCCCTGAGCAAAAAGAATTTACATTGAAACAAGGCGGTGTGGATTATCTTTTTAAGATCGAATCCATCCGTTCCGTTAACTAAATTTTCCTTAGATCAGCGCTTTTTTCTGAGCATGTTAAGACCAAATTGGATAAATTTGGTCAAGGTAACTGTTTGATTATGAACATAATCCGGTCGTCCGCTCAACTCATGAAAAAGCTCATATTGATCTGTGCGCTGGCATCAAGCCTCAATTTGGCTGCGCAAAAACCGCAAACTCCGCTCCACGCGATCTGGCAAAAGAGTCTGCCTTTCATCACCAATTACGTTACCGACGATTATAAGGCGGCGCTGCAAAACTGGGCGCTGCTGCAAGCCGATAATGGCATTGTGTATGCTGCCAATAACTCCGGAGTCCTGGAATTTGACGGCACAACGTGGCGGCTTATCAAAACGACCGAAGGCAGCCCTGCCCGGTCCATGGCCAAAACTTCGAGCGGCCGGATCTTTGTGGGCGGCTCGGGCGAAGTTGGTTATCTGGCGGCCAATGCACAGAACGAAATAGTTTTCTACTCGCTCAAAAACAAGCTGGACAGTGCCAATTGGGATTTTGGCAATGTATGGTTCACTTACGCACGAGGCAATTCAGTTTTTTTTATTTGTGACCAATATATTCTCAAATGGGACCAGGGTAAGTTTAGTGTTTGGAAAAGCAACATGGGCACGCTCGGTTTCGCCTGGATGATCCGTGAAACGCTTTATGTGAGTGTTAGCGGCAAGGGTTTGATGAAATTGGAAGGCAACGGCCTTGCGCTGGTCGAAGGAGGAGCCGATTTTAAAGGAATGGGACTCACCGGGCTGCTGCCTTATAGCGACAACCAATTGCTTGCCATCGGGCTGAACAAGCAGTTTAAGATCTACGACGGGCATTCGCTTCGTCCGTTTGCGAAAGACGGGAAAGCAGTCGAAATTATTGACGCGGTTTATCACGGCGTGCGGTTGTCAAACGGCGATTATGCACTCGCCACGACTGGTTCAGGGTTTTATCTGAGGGACCATTCCGGCAATATTAAAAGCCACATTTCGCGAAAGGACGGGCTGCCGAGCGACGCGATTTATGCAGCTTTTGAGGATGCTGAGGGCGATGTCTGGCTGGCAACGGACAACGGAATCAGCCGATTGGAAATCAATGCTCCATTAAGAATTTTAAATGCAAATCACGGCCTGGACGAAAATCCTTTCGACATTGAATTTTTCAACGGGAAAATTTATGCAACCAATTCAAAAGGTCTTTTTGAACTGAATCAATCAGCTGGAAATGGCATTGCAAAGCTTTCGTTCAGCAAAATAAAAGGCGTTGATAATCTGACCATGCATTGCCAGAAAATTGGTGAAAAGCTGATTGTCTCTAACTATGACGGCGTTTTCTCACTGGATAAAATGGGAAAACTTTCCATGATCATGCGTGAAAATGTAGTGCGTGTGGAGGAGTCTCGCGGGAATGCTGGGCATCTGTTCGTGGGACTGGAAGGACCGGGGATTACCGAGTTGCTTTATGCAGACGGGCAGTGGAAAAAGGGCGAAAAGAGGACTGACATTAAAGCCTATGCCGAATCATTTATCCGAGCTGCCAATGGAAATGTCTTCATCAACACCAGAAGAAGTGGCATTTTTGAAATGGCCTGGAAAGATCCGGCAAAGCCGAAAACGCTGAGCGATTCTTTCAATTTGATTCACCACAATGTTCATAATGGTTTGTCGTCGAACACGATCCGATCAATGGAAAGCGTTGATGGAAAAATTTACGTTTCGACAGATCATGCAATGCACCGTTTCAATCCGGCTAAGCATACCTTTGAAACAGATAAGGTGCTCACGGCGGGCATGAAACCTTATGAAGGCGGATGGATCAATGAAATTGTAGAAGGTCGTGACGCAAAAATGTGGTTTACGCTTTATCACAATTACCAGAGTCATGTGTTTAAGTATCAAAACAATGCATTGCGAAAGCTCCCGGTTTCAGGACGGTTCTCAGACGCATTGATCTCAAAAGTTTACGACAGCGGAGCGGGGATCACCATGTTCGGCTCAAATAAAGGAATTGTGCTCTTCGACGAAGACATGCAGGTTGGTCAGAACAATCCTTTCAAAACGCTGATCCGACGCGTTTTGATTAATAAAGATTCGTTATTGGATGTCTCCGCCAGCGGTTCTCATAATCCTGAAATCGAATACGGACACGATGGACTGCGATTTCAGTTCGCTTTGCCGAGCTATGACCTTTCTTCGAAAAATGAATTTCAGTATGATCTGGAAGGTTTTAATGCGCACTGGTCCGCTTGGTCGACTGAATCAATGGTTGATTTTACGAATTTGTCTGAGGGCGATTATGTGTTTCGGGTGCGTGGAAGGAATGTTTACGGAGAAGTGGGCGCAGAGGCCAGGCTTGCATTCACCATCCTTCCGCCCTGGTATCGCACCTGGTGGGCCTACGCAATGTATGTGCTGTTGCTTGCCGGTCTGACAATGCTAATCATTCGAATCCGGGAGCGGAAGTTGAAAATGGAAAAGCAACAGCTCGAAAACACGATCCGTGAGCGAACAGAGAAAATCATGACACAGACAGCCGAATTGCAGGAAATGGACCGGGTGAAGTCAAGATTTTTTGCCAACATTTCGCACGAATTCCGAACACCGTTAACCTTGATTTTGGCGCCTTTGGAGGAAGAAATTAAGAAAACGCCAAGAGGTGAACGCGAAGGTTTGCTGATCATGAAGCGCTATGCAAACCGGCTCGTTGAGCTGGTAAATCAGTTGCTCAATCTGTCCAAACTCGAAGCTGGCAAGATGGAGTTGCAGGTTGCAAAAGGCGATCTCAAACAGTTTCTCAACATTCTTTCTTCCTCATTTGACTCGCTGGCGCAGCATAAGGAGATCAATTTTACTCGCACGATTGAGATGGAAGAAAAACCATATTGGTTTGACGCAGACAAGCTCGAAAAAATCATCATTAATCTGCTTTCCAACGCATTCAAGTTCACGCCGCCATTCGGAACCGTGCTTTTCAATGCGCATATTTTAATGAAGGAAGGCCGTGAGACACTTGCCGTTAGCTTGTCGGACACGGGCAAGGGAATTGCGCCCGATGAGCAGCAGCGGGTGTTTGAATCGTTTTACCAATCGCGGCAGAAGACAGATGGTTACGAGGGCGGCACGGGCCTTGGACTCGCGCTGGTGAAAGAACTGGTGAAGCTGCATAATGGCACGATCCAATTGGAAAGCGCTGTTGGGTTTGGGTCGGTGTTTACCATGGAAGTTCCCGTTTCAAACGAGGCCTTTGCTGATAACCAGCTCATAACCAAGGTCAACGGCACATTGAAGTCTAAAATTTCTAACGGTGTTATAAAATCTGACGAAACCCAGACTGAAACAATTCGTAAGATTAAAATTGACCAGGAACCCAAGGATTCAGTTCTGATCGCTGAGGATAACAATGAACTGCGCGATTATATGGCCATACTTCTGGAAGGCCAGTTTGTTGTGCATAAGGCTGCCAACGGAGCCGAAGCATTGGAAATGGCAAGATGCGTAATGCCAAGTCTTATCATCAGTGACCTCATGATGCCGGTGATGGACGGCATAGAACTGACTTCTCAAATCAAATCAGACGTTCGAACAAGCCACATTCCTGTGATTTTATTGACTGCCAAAGGCGGTCAGGAGTCGCGGATTGACGGTTTGAAAACAGGTGCGGATGATTATCTTACCAAACCATTTTCTATTGAAGAACTTTCCGTCCGGGTCCGTAACCTCATTGATTTGCGCAAAAAACTCGCTGAACGATATCGCGAAAGAATCCGGGTTCAAGTAACGCCTTCAACCGAATTGTCGATCGATGATAAATTTTTGATGAAGGCAAAACACGTTGTGGAGGCAAATATGGAAGATGTTTCTTTCTCGGTTGAGAAAATGGCGGAAGAAATGAATCTTGGGCGCACGCAGCTGCTGAGAAAGATGAAAGCCCTCACAGGTCAGGCTCCCACGGATTTTATCAGAGATCTTCGTTTACAAAAAGCCGCTGAAATGATCCGTCAAAAGGCAGACACCATTACGCAGATCGGATATGCGGTCGGCTTCAATGATCAATCTTATTTCAGCAAATGTTTTAAAAAAGAATATGGTGAAACGCCCACGGAATATTCGTTGAGGGTTTCAAAAAAGAATGTTTAATGGCTTCAATGCTTGATTTCTTTTTTAGCGGAAAATTAGTCCCAAGTGCTGTTTTTAATGTCTTCTTTTAAAATGTTGTTAATTGAAACTTTCGCGTCGATTAATGTATATATGCTCGTCCCGAATTCACGCGCGTATCGGTTTTCAATTTTGCCGGTGCGCGTGATTTTTGTAAAAAGCGATTGCTCCTTTTTTCGCTCCGGATCATCATCATCCGCACTTTGAATCAGGATAATGTGCTTAACTTCCTCGTCCAATGGAAACCAATTGATATAATCCGCATTAAGCGTCACTGCTCGGATGTTTTCGTATTTGGAATAATAATTAATGGCGCCAGCCTGACCATAATTATCGCATAGAACAAGCGTGTGTTTTTTATCCGTAATTTTGGCGTAATCCGCGTCCACTTTCTGCGCAAGCTCCTTCCAGCCAAGCATATCTGCAAAATCCTGAGGCAATTCGTGATCCTTCCCGTCTTCCCATCGCAAGAGTCCCAAGTCTTTGTAAGCCTGTGAATTTTGCGCTATTTCAGCTGGACTTTTCGTTGGAAATGCAACCCTGAAAATGGGAATAAACAAGGCAATGTTAAGCAAGATTGCCACAGGCCTAAGCCAAATCAGCCTTCTTGTAAATAACATTTCCAGATAAACAGCTCCGAAAGCGAGAAATATTGGATAAAGACCAAGTGCATAATAACCTTTCGCACGCATGTAGGTAAAAAGTGATAAGCTGATGAGAAATGCCCAGAAAAAAGACTGATACTTTTTAAAAGCAGGATATCTGAAAAATGAGACAAACGCCGCCAGCAATACAAAAACAGATCCAAGGAAAAAGATGACCTGTTCTTTCAGAAAGTCCAGCCGGTTAACATTCACCAACTGCGATTTGGCGAGCAGTTTCATGTGATGAACAACCGGAAAGTCATGCTGATATTGCCAAACTAAATTCGGCGAAACAATAACCAGAGCCACAAGCGCCGCCAGATATAAATGCTTATTGGTAAATGTGCGCGGATGGGTAAAAAGCAAAGCGGGAGCAAGGCCTGCCATTAGGAAAACAACATTGTATTTATTTAAAAAACCAAACCCAAAAACAATTGCGGCAATGTAAAGCCATCTGTTTTTCTCGGTTTTAATAAATTGGAGCATCGCATAATACAGCGCCGTCCAGGCAAGAATATCAACCGAATTGGGCTGGAAAAGCATATTGATGCGTAAAAGCACGGAAAACGTGACCGCAGTTGCGCCTAATATTTTTGCATAAATTTCCCCGCCCAATGCCCCTATTGCTTTCCAGACAATGACCAATGTAAGCACGCCGGCGAGGGCGGGAAAAAATTTCACCCAAAATGTTGAGCCGCCCAGCAGTAAAATCAAAAATGAAGTCCAGGAGGTGAACGGCGGAACAGAAAGATAACCCCAGGCCAGGTGTTTGCCTTGATCCAGATGCAAATATTCATCTCGCTGCAAGTCATATTCAGGCGCAATAATGACATATTGCAGCACGAATTTTGTGACAATAAAAAGGCAAAGAATGAGCGTGGGAAGGGATTTATTTTTCATGCGAGAAAGTTAAAACATTTATACATTAACAAGCCAAAAAACGATGTCTGAACCACAGCTTACCGGCCTTCAAAAACGAGCATCAAAATACATTGATAAGGCAATCGTATATCAGCTCAGACCTGGCGAAACTATTGAAGGCTATTTCGTTGGTTTTGATGACCAGAACATTGACCGCGCTGTCATACAGCTTTCCAATGCCGCCGACAGAACGACGCTTCCGCTCCTGACAGTTGTCAATTACTTTGAAGGAGTTGAGGATGAAGAATGAATGTAGCGGACTTGTAACAAACTTGGCATGTGTTTGAACCGGCATTAACGGCTCCAAAATGCATTTTTGCGGAAATTAAACAGCAAAAAATGCCATGAAAACAATTGTTCAAGTGCTATTCATCCTTTTGGCAATACAGGGTTTTGGTCAAAAGAAAAAAGAAACTGCTCCTCCAAAAAAGGCAGATTACACCATTTCACTTACGCCTGAGAAGTGGGATTTTCAGGAGGGTAAAGTTGCGTTTGCCGATTACAAGGGCGTGAATTCCATGAAAATTTCCCCCAACGCGGGTCAGGTGGTTTTGAAAAATCTCGTTTTCAAGGACGGGACCATTGAATATGACGTTGAGCCCGTCCTTCCCGAATTCGCGATTTCGATATATTTCCATCGGAAAGATGCAAAAGAGCAGGAAATAGTCTATTTGCGAGCCGGGCGAATGGGCAATAAGCTTGCAAACGAAGGCATTCAATACATGTCCCACATATTGACGGTGTCAATATGTGGGACATGTATCCTGAATATCAGGCTCCTGCAATGGCCGGAGCAGGTGAGTGGAATCACGTAAAGCTGGTCCTGTCTGGCGCCCGCATGCAGGTTTTTCTCAACAATGCTTCGCGTCCGGTGCTGGATATTCCCAAGCTGGAAGGAAATGAAACGCAAGGGAGCATCGCTTTTGAAGGATCGTCATACATCGCAAATGTGCAGGTCAAGCCTAATGAGACAGAAGGACTTAGTCCTTTGGCACTGCCGGATTTGAGCGATAATGATGCAACTTACCTTAGAAAATGGGCTGTAACTGCTCCGGAAAACTTGCCCGACGGCAGCGAGCTGTCTTTCCGCAACCTGCCACAACCTTCGGCATTCACGGACACGGTCTCTGCCGAACGCCGCGGCTTAATCGATCTTACACGGAAATACGGCGGCAGCAAGAATCGCAGAGTGGTTTGGCTAAAAACAAAAATTACCGCAAAAGAAGCCGTAAAAACGAACCTTCACTTAGGTGTCAGCGATGAAATATGGGTGTTTCTGAACAGCCAGATGATCTTTGTTGACAAAAACCTGTTTGCTCAGGCCATGCGGAAATATCCCGAGGGGCGCATTTCCATAAATAATACGGAAACAACATTGAATTTGAAACCGGGAGAAAATGAGCTGCTGATCGGTGTCGCCAACGACTTCTACGGCTGGGGCACCATGGCCAGACTTGAATCAACCGAGGGGATAACGGAAACCGGGCAAGTCGCAAGCATTGTGGCCATGGACAAAGAAATAAGCAACCTGAATTTGAATCAATATGAAGGTGTTTACAGCAACAAGGATGTGAATTATAAACTAAACTTCACACAGAAAGAAAAGCAGCTGTTCGTCCAGGTCAGTGGCCAGGAACCGGCACAATTACAAGCACTCGGCCAAAACAAATTTGCCTTCACAACCGCCAACGCCACATTCGACTTCACGCCAAGCGGAGGGAAACTCGTCTTGCGGCAAGGCAATGAGAGCAAGGAATTTGCTAAGGAGTAAGTGTAAAGCGGAATTTTACAATCAAGCAGTTATTATTCGGTTATTGACAACTTTCCTGCGGTTCTTTACAGACAATTGAACGTCCTATATTTGAACAGATCAAACTATGTCAAAACGCAAGAAGCACACTATGGAAACATCGGTAATAACTCAGTTGAGTAAAACGTTCGAGGAAGCGGCCTACGAGCAGGACGGCGTTGAGTACTGGCTGGCCCGCGATCTTCAATTTTTGCTTGGTTATACAGATTGGAGGAACTTTGTCAATGCGATAGAAAAAGCCAAAGAAAGTTGCAAAAACACGTCTGAGAGCGTCTCAGATCATTTTGTTGACGTCAACAAAATGATCGAAGTTGGTAAAGGCGGCCATCGGGAAGTGGAAGATGTCATGCTCACTCGCTACGCCTGTTATCTCATTGCGCAAAACGGTGATCCTAAAAAAGAGCAAATCGCTTTCGCGCAAAGTTACTTCGCAATTCAAACCCGAAAACAGGAATTGTTAGAAGAGCGTATCCGGCTCATGGAGCGTCTTCAAGCAAGGGAAAAGTTAGCGGTGACCGAGTCTCAGCTGTCGAAAAGCATTTTTGAAAGAGGCGTTGACAGTAAAGGTTTTGCCAACATCCGAAGCAAGGGTGACAGCGCTTTATTTGGCGGCCATAACACAACTGAAATGAAGCGAAAATTGGGAATCGCAGAGAATCGGCCACTTGCTGATTTTTTACCAACAATCACAATTTCTGCAAAACAGTTAGCCGCAGAGATCACGAATTTCAATGTAAATAAAAACAATCTGCTAGGCGAAACTAACATTGCGGATGAGCACGTCCAAAACAATGGAGACGTGAGAACGCTTCTGGAAAAAAGCGGGATCAAACCGGAAGACTTGCCGGCCGAGGAAGACATCAAAAAGCTGGAACGCCGTGTCAAGTCCAGCGATAAAACTGCTGACAAGAAAAAGTTAAGTTCCGGCAGCAAATTTCAGGAAGATTAACGGCTGCATTGCGCGATGTCGCCCTTCAAGAAATAAACCAAAAAGACGCTGACATTTCGCTTATAACAAGCAAATTGTCAGCGTCTTTTTGCCTCAAAACATTATTTCTTCAAATATTCCTTTACAGCTTTTACAGTTGGACCGGCTTGATGCACTGCGTCCGTAAGCTTTTCTTTTGAAACGCCTAATGCTTCTGTCCAGTAAGCGACTTCATAATCTTCGCTGATGTTAATACGGTTGCTGTCTGCCGGTCCTTTTTTGGTTTTATCGTCTGCCATGTTTGTTGAGAAGTTTGGTGTAATATGAAAACTAAAAAAGTCATACCGAAGCTTTTACAACGGTGTCTAATTGAGTAAACAAGCGTTACAATGCTCTTTGATTCAGGAATCGTTATCGGGAAAATTGTCTCACGCTTTTTTAACTTAAACCAATAAAAATACATGGATCAGATCAGAAAAGAAGATATCAAGCAGGAAGTGTTCGACCTTTATGATGATTATGCTCACGACCGCATTGACCGGCGGAATTTCATGCAAAGCTTATCCGCATACGCGGTCGGAGGCGTTACGGTGGCGTCACTTATGGGTTTCTTAATGCCTGATTATCAGGGAGCAATTCAAATTCATGCCGGCGATCCCAGGTTGAAATCGGACTACATCAATTACGATTCACCGAAGGGCGGAAAGTCCATTAAAGCATTGCTCTCCAAACCCGAAGGTGCGACGGGGAAATTGGGTGGAGTAATCGTTGTCCACGAAAACCGCGGCTTGAATCCGCACATTGAAGACGTGGCCAGACGGGCTGCATTGGCTGGATTTATTTCACTTGCGCCGGATGCATTGACTCCGCTGGGCGGTTATCCCGGCAATGATGACCAGGGCAGGGAAATGCAAAGCAAGCGCGACCGGAATGAAATGCAGGAAGACTTCATCGCAGCTTACGAATATTTGAAAAATCACAAAGATTGCAATGGCAAGATCGGTGTCGTTGGATTTTGTTTTGGAGGAGGAATTGCCAATATGATGGCCGTGCGCATTCCCGAACTCGCTGCGTCGGTGCCTTTTTACGGCGGACAGCCTGCGGTGGAAGATGTTCCGAAGATCAAAGCACCGCTTCTGCTGCATTATGCCAGCTTGGACACGCGCGTGAATGAAGGATGGCCTGCTTACGAAAAGGCATTGAAGGAAAATAACAAACAATACACAGCCTACATTTATCCGGATGTGAACCACGGATTCCACAATGATACAACACCGCGTTACGACAAGGCCGCAGCGGAATTGGCCTGGAAACGGACGGTCGATTTTTTCAAGGAAAAACTTAGTTAAGCATTGATTTCAAAACAGCAAACCGCTCCGCGTCTGTTGATCATAAACGATTTCGATTTGAGTCAATTTCATAAAAACATTTTTGCGCTGTTTTTCGGCTTACTATCTGCTGTAATTTACGCAAAGGCACAGCCAGTAAGCAGGCAAGCTGCCAAGCCAGTGACATTAACCATTGATCTGAACAAAACGCATCAGACGATCAGCCACTTCGGAGGCTCGGACGCTTGGGCTTGTCAGTTTGTGGGCAACTGGCCTGATGGTAAAAGAAACGGGATCGCCGATCTTCTTTTCAGCAGCGATACACTCGCAAACGGACAGCCGAAAGGCATTGCGCTCTCACTTTGGCGCTTTAACATTGGCGCCGGCACAGCCGAACAGGGAGCCGCCAGCGACATTAAAGACGAATGGCGGCGCGCCGAATCATTCATGAATGCAGACGGAAGTTATGACTGGAACAAGCAGGCCGGTCAGGTTTGGTTTTTAAATGCGGCGAAGCAACGCGGCGTCAATGAATTTTTGATTTTCCCAAACAGCCCGCCGGTTCAATTTACGGTTAATAAGAAAGGTTACGCAAACAATGGTAAGCCTAATTTGACGGCCGATAACTTTGATCGCTATGCCGACTTTATGGCAGAAGTCGTGAGCGGCATTCAGCAAAAAACGGGCGTGACAATTAATCACATTAGTCCGGTAAATGAGCCGCAGTGGGATTGGAGCGACGCGGGACAGGAAGGAACGCCGTTTTATAACCACGACATTGCCGGCATCGTCCGGTCACTGAGCGGGGCATTGATTAAGAAGAATCTTGCAGCTAAAATCAATATCGCCGAAGCTGGCCAGATCGATTATCTGACTTCGGATTTCAATAAGAAGGGCAGAGGCAACCAGGTGAGCGCTTTTTTTAACGAGACTTCACCGGATTACATCGGTAACCTGCCAAATGTGACAAAAGCGATTTCCGCTCACAGTTATTTCACAACCTCGCCCTATGCCAGTGCGGCGCAAAAACGACAGGACCTTGCAAAAGCGGTGAAGGCTGTTCCTGGCCTGCAATACTGGATGTCCGAATATTGTATTTTGGGCGATAATGCAGGTGAGATCAAAGGCAATGGCAAGGATTTGGGCATTGATGCTGCTTTGTATGTTGCCAAAGTCATTCATAATGATCTCGTTAACGCTAATGCAACTGCCTGGCACTGGTGGACTTCGATTTCCGCATATAACTACAAAGACGGCTTAATTTACATTGATAAAAACAAAACAGGCGGCGCATATCAGTCTTCCAAAATTCTTTGGGCATTGGGCAATTACAGCCGTTTCGTGCGCCCTGGTGCCATTCGGGTCGATGCGGAAATCGTAGATGATAAAAGTGGCTTACTCATTTCTTCTTACAAAAATGCCAACAATCAGCTCGTAACCGTCATCGTGAATGAGCAGCAAACCAAGGCAGACATTGAAATAAAGCCAAAAGGCTTCAAGCTCTCCAAATTGAAAATATTCAAAACCTCCGCGGATGCAGATTTGAAACCCGTGCCAGCCAATGGCAGCAGCAATGTTGTAAGTGTTGAGGCAAGAAGCGTAGTAACGATTATTGGCGAAATAATCATCTAGTTCATCCAAAACTGCATTACAGGGTTCTGCGTTTGGAACCGACATATTGGAATGATTTTTACTGTGCACCCGATTTTTTCGTGCACAGTATTTTTTTTATCATTTCAACAAACAAACTATGAAAAAGCACTTCATGTGCGCCGTGCTGGCAGCAATGTTTCTGGCAGGTTGCACAAAAAACAACGAGGGACAGGATCAGTCGACTGGCGGCGGATCGATGGATTCCAGTGTAGTTGGCACGGACACCAATTCCGTGGATGTCCGCAAGAATATAGATCAAAGCGATCCGGCCAAAGCTACGACGCCTGGACAAGATACGCTCAACTCAGATGAGCCTAGATAACAGCGCTTGCAATAGAATCCTGGGCATAATTTTTATAATCATTCGCTCCCCAGGATTCTTTGCGATTCTGCTTCATACATTCTCATTAACCAATACAGAACACCTCATATGAAACATTTTACCTTTCGGGCTATGTGTCAATTGGTCGTTGCAATGTTGTTTGTTGCCCAGGTTTCGGCGCAAGACAGGACAGTGACTGGCGTAGTCCAGACCGAAGCAGGCGAAGCGCTGCCAGGTGCAACTGTGCTGCTGGTAGGAACCAGTACAGCAACCATTTCCGACGCAGAAGGCAAATTTTCGATCGCTGCGCCATCGGGCCAAACATTGCGCGTCACATTCATCGGCTATCAGCCCGCCGATATTCCTGTAACCGACCAAGTCACTTACACGATCACCTTGCAAGAGGACGCGCGCAATCTGGACGAGTTTGTTGTGATCGGTTATCAATCCGTTCGGCGTACAGACCTTACCGGCGCAACCGGCATTATTGACGCGCAAAATACAAACAGGCGGGTAGCGCGCTCGGTGCCCGAGGCATTGCAGGGCATGACGCCTGGCGTGCAGGTCCGCAACGGCGGAGCGCCTGGGCAGGAAGCGGTTGTTAACATTCGAGGATTAAGCACGCTATTTGGCAATGCAAGCCCATTGTATGTGATCGACGGCATGTTCGCTGACGCAAATACAACAGTGAATCCCAATGATGTGGAAACGATCCAGGTTTTGAAAGATGCGTCCGCTGCTGCCATTTACGGCTCACGCGCTGCGAACGGCGTAATCATTATTACTACAAAAAAAGGAAAAGAAGGTGCCCTATCAGTCAGTGGATCTGCACGTTACGGGCTTTCGTCTATTCCCAAAAGATGGGATATGATGGATGCCCAGGAATATGTGGAGACAAATACGCGCGCTTACCAGGCGGCAGGCAATGCATTGCAGCCAGGCGTAGCCAACTACAACGGAGCTGTTAACACCAACTGGGCGGACGAATTGCTGCGAACAGGCGCAATTCAGGACTATAATTTGAGTATTTCGGGCGGTGGAAAAGATAGCAAATATCTGATTTCGGCTTCCTATTTCGGAGATGAGGGCGTTTTGAAAGCAAGAGATTTTCAAAGGGCTGCATTAAGGATCAACACGGAGGCATCACGGAATAAATTCACGTTTGGCGAAAACATGATGATTTCCGCAACCGAAAGAAACGCACCATTTCAGGGAGGTTTTGCGGAAGGCAATGCCTGGTATGACATCTGGTCAAGTTTGCCGATCATTCCCGTGCAAAGTGCTGATCTGGCGAGCACTTCCAATCCGGGAGGCTGGGGTTTTGGATCTTTCAACAACCGTTCTTTCGCAAGAAATCAGATTGCCATCAATGAGATTACCAAAATGACTTCCAACTTTTTCAAAGTGCTCGGCAATGCTTATCTGGACTATAAAATCCTGAACGGGCTAAGTTACAGATTCAATGCTGGTTTGGAAACGAGTTTTGACAAAACAAACAGTGTCAGGAGAGAAGGACTTTGGTATTGGAATCAGTCGCCGGAGTTCAGCAGTGTGGCGCAGACGCGCGCGCAATTCCTGAGTTATTTGTTTGAGCACACATTGAATTTTAGTCATAATATTGGAAAGCATGCCATTAATGGCGTCGTGGGTTATACGCAGCAAACGATCCGCACGGATGATGTGGGCGGCCGCAGGTTGCAGTTGGGACAATATGGTGGAGAATATTTTACGACCATTAACTCAGCCAGCGGCGGAATGACGGCAACGGGCACGCGTTCTGAGACATTAATTAGTTCGGCATTGGGTCGGCTTAACTACAATTATGCTGAGAAATATTACTTAACACTTACTTTCCGCGCCGATAAGGATTCGCGTTTTTCACCAGCGCACCGGACAGGTTATTTCCCATCAGCAGCCGCTTCATGGAAAGTCAGCAATGAAGATTTTTTCAAATCGGACATCATTACGGAGTTAAAAATCAGAGGATCTTATGGTGTGCTGGGCTCAGCGAATTTGACTAATTACCAATATACAGGATTTCTGAATCAGGCACCACGTGCAGTTTTCGGCACTGGTCAAACGGAATTTCCTGGCGCCACCCAAGCCCGACTTGTGTATGAAGACATCAAATGGGAGCAAAAGGCAACGGCAAACATTGGAGCCGATATGACGCTTTACAATAACAAACTTTCCGTAACAGTGGACGCATTCCGGTCCGTTGCAAAAGATGTGTTGCTTTCGCTTCCGCTGCCGGGTTACATTGGCAATTTGCAGGGCGATCCATTGGTTAACATTGGTTCAATTGAGAACAAAGGCGTTGAGCTTGAAGTGACTTACCGACAAAATTCAGGTCCTTTTACATGGAGCGTTGCTTCTAATTTCAGTGTAATCCGCAACAAAGTGCTTGAACTGGGCAACCTGGGTGTGGATGAAGAAACGGGCGAGCCGAGAAATTACATTCAATCGGGAAATACGCGTTCGCAAGTTGGGCGCTCCATTGGTGAATATTACTTGATTGAAACGGACGGACTTTTCCAAAACGATGAGGAAGTGCAGGCACACAGGGCACAAGCTGCTTATGCCAAACCGGGCGACATTCGCTATGTAAATCGCATTGACCAGGGAACGACGGATGACATCAATGATCGCGACCGGGTATTTTCCGGAAGTCCATGGCCCAAGCTTACTTCCGGGCTGATCCTGAACGGAACTTATAGTGGGTTTTCGTTGAATGTGCAGTTTTACGGCGCTTTTGGTCAAAAAATATACAATGATGTGCTGCGTGAACTGGACGGAATGGGTTACTCCAATTATCGCCGTGGCATCGATCCCTGGACGCCTACAAACACCGACACGGACTTTCCAAGATTAGGCGTCTCCTATTCCACGGGCGTTGCGGGCGACCCTGCATCTGCGGATCGCGGCATCGTTTCCAATGTGCGCGGCAACACCGATCGCTGGCTTGAAAACGGCTCTTATCTACGGTTGCGGAATGTGGAATTGTCGTATTCACTGCCCGAAAGCATTACTAAGAAAGCCGCATTAGGAAGCGCGAGAGTTTACATCAGCGGGCAAAATCTGCTGACTTTTACCAAATATCAGGGATTGGATCCGGATGTGGTCGGCGCAAATTTCAACCTCGAACCGGGTGTGGATTTAGGCGGCTATCCTGCTTCAAGGATCATTGCAGTCGGCATTAACCTTGGATTCTGACACCCCTTAATTTCAAAATGACATTCAAATGAAAAAGATATTTTTGCTTACAACCGTCGTTTTACTCATCGCGACCTCTTGCAACCGTAATTTTGACGAGCCAAATCCGAATAACCCGACCATAGCGTCCTTCTGGCAGAGTGAGTCTGACGCGATTAAAGGTGTTAATGCCGTTTACAGCACATTCCACAGAACGGCTACACTTTATTCCAGGTTTCTATTTTACCACGGATCTCTGCGTTCTGACGAGGGTTACGGCTCGGGCGGCGACATTACTTTGAACAACGTCATGAGTTTCGTCCAGACCAATTACAATGAAGGACTAACCGCCGGAACGTGGCAAAATCTGTTCATAGGCGTTTTTCGCGCCAATCAGGTGATCGCTTATGTGCCTGGCATTGAGATGGATGAAGCATTGAAAACCCGTATTGTTTCCGAAGCGAGATTTTTACGGGCGCTATTTTATTTCAACCTGACATTATATTATGGCCGTCCGCCGCTCATGCTGGAACCATCCGAGCCGACTGACCGTCCGAGCAATGCAACCAATGAAGAGGCTTGGGCACAAGTGCAGCAAGATCTCATCGACGCTGCTCCCGGTCTGCCGCTGCGTTACACGGGCGACGACATTGGAAGGGCAACCCGCGGTGCGGCATATGCATTGCTGGGGAAAGCCTATTTGCAACAAAACAAATATCAGGAAGCAGCTACTGCATTGAGCTGGCTGGTTACAGGCGAAGGAAAAGATTTGTACAGCCTCGTCCCAAATTATCAGGATAATTTCAAAGCATCCACCGAGAACAACAGCGAGTCCGTTTTTGAAATCCAGTTTCGGTTTAATCCAAATGAAAATACGGATGATGATGTGGACGAAACCCGCATTAACAATCCCGGAACATCCATTGCCCAATTTTACGCGCCAAGAGGCGTAGGATTTTCCGATGGTGCTGCACGAAGATGGCTGGTTGGCGAATTTCAAAGGGAAAATACAGCACTCGGAACGCGCGATCCGAGGCTGGCGGTCTCATTGCTTTTCGATTCCACCGATGTGCGCGGGCCCCAGTTTACACAGGTTTACGGACAGACATTTGCCTCCCGCTATGGCGTTAACACAGGCGAGAGCAGCACGGTGTGGTTTCGCAAGTTACTGAATGACAATGAGGCAGGCAGGACGGAGGAAGGTTTCCGTTCTCCAAATAATTACAGGCTAATCCGTTATGCTGATGTGCTTCTCATGTACGCAGAGGCGCTCAACGGACTCGGGCAAACTGCCCAGGCCTATCCTTATGTCGACCGCGTGCGTGTGCGTGCAGGACTGCGGCCATTGTCCGTGGCCAGGCCGGGATTGAGCCGGGACGCATTTTTGGAACAATTAAAACACGAGCGGATCACTGAGCTAACTGGCGAAGGCTGGCGGTTCGCCGACTTGCAAAGATGGGGCGATCTTGGTCCCGAACTGGCCTCACGAGATCCGGAATTTGCTAATTTTGTCAAAGGCAGAAACGAATGGTATCCAATTCCCCAATCGGACATTGACCTCAATCCTAATTTGACACAAAACCCGGGTTACTAACGTGATAGCAGGAAAAAGCATTTTTAAGCCGGTTCTGGCATCGGTTGTTTTATTATTGTTTCTGGATGCTTCTTGCAAAAAAGGCGCAAAATCGCCCGAACCCGGAACGAGCAATGCAAGCACTTTTACCAATCCTTTGCTCCAATCCGCACCGGACCCGTGGGTTTTTCAAAAAGACAGCCTGTATTATTACACGCACACTTTGGGCAATCGAATACAGCTTTGGAAAACTGGGAAAATGAGTAAACTGGCAACGACAACACCCGTAATAGTTTTCAATGCACCGGCTACGGGTGGGAATTCGCGCGACATTTGGGCCCCAGAATTGTTTTTCCTGGACAACAAATGGTATATCTATTACACAGGCACGGATGGCGAAGACCGCAACCACCGCATGTGGGTGCTCGAAAACGAAAGCGCCGATCCAACAACAGGGACATGGGTCAATAAAGGACAACTTTTGACGAATCCAATAGACTTGTGGTCCATTGATGCGACCGTTTTCGAACACCAGAATGCGCGCTATCTGATCTGGTCGGGAAGGCCGTTTGTGGCCGGCACGAGTGACCTGACACAAAACCTTTACATTGCCAAAATGAGCAATCCGTTTACACTAACAGGTCCGACGGTGAAAATTTCCAGTCCGCAATATGATTGGGAAAAGCGCGGTTTTGCGGTGAATGAGGGACCTGAGATTTTGAGAAATCCGGCTGGAAAGGCTTTTCTGATCTATTCCGGAAGTTATTGCGGGGACGACCGTTATGGCTTGGGCTTGATAAGCTTAACCGAAAACGCAGATCCGATAAATCCTGCAAGCTGGGTGAAATCTGCCGAGCCGGTTTTTACGGGACTGGCTTCTGCCAATGCATATGGCGTCGGTCATAATGGTTTTTTCAAATCAAAGGACGGAAAAGAAGACTGGATTTTGTATCATGCCAACACGGCGGCAGGGCAGGGCTGTGGCAATGCACGGAATGTGCGGATGCAGCGTTTTACCTGGACTGCCGCAGGATTGCCCAGTTTTGGCGAGCCGGTTTCGACCGGACAAGCGTTGCCTGTGCCGTCGGGAGAATGAATTGATTTAACTAAAATTTGAGAAATGAGATTTGTATTGCTGGTTATTTTTACGATTGTTATCAACCTGGCCTCCGCGCAGCAGGCCGTTATCCCTGGCGATTTCCCTGATCCGTCAGTCATCAAATTCAAAGGTGCATATTATGCAACGGCAACCAGTTCCAACTGGGCGCCCTCATTCCCCATATTGAAATCCACAGATTTGAAAAAGTGGGAACAAGTGGGATATATTTTTCCAAAACTCACTTCCTGGGCGGATTATTATTATTGGGCGCCCGAGCTCAATGTGGAGAACGGGAAAGTTTACGTGTATTACACCGCGCATAAGAAAGACGGAAATCTATGCGTAGGCGTTGCCAGCGCTGATTCGCCCGAAGGCCCTTACAAAGATCACGGACCATTGGTTTGCGAGGCCGATGGTTCCATCGACGGATTTCCCATGCGTGATGAAAACAATAAGCTGCATTTGATTTGGAAGGAAGACGGCAACAGCATTGGTCAGCCAACGCCCATCTGGATTCAGCCATTGAACGAGGAACGCACAGCGCTCATCGGAGAAAAAAAAGAGCTTTTTAGGAATGACACCAAATGGGAGGGAAATCTTGTGGAAGGCGTTTCCATCGTCAAAAACAATGGTTATTTCTATGCAATATATGCAGCAGCGGGATGTTGTGGCAGTGGCTGCACTTACGCCACCGGCGTGGCCCGTTCGAAGAAGCTGGCCGGTCCCTGGGAAAAATATGAGAACAATCCGATTTTAAATAATCAGGAAAAGTGGGTTTGCCCAGGTCACGGGACAGCCTTGAAATACAATGGGAAAAACTATTTCATGTATCACGCTTACGACAAGGAATCCAATAAATATACTGGTCGTCAAGGACTTATACAGGAGTTTGAATTCACCAAAGACAATTGGATCAAGTTTTCTGATAAATATCTGAGTGCAGACAATATGGCGCCGGTAATTTCTAGCAGCGATGATTTTGAAACCAAGATGCCAAGTCTGCAATGGAACTGGTCCGTGTATCGCAAGCCAGCATTGAAGCAGCAAAACGGGAAATTAAACATTACATTAAGCGATAGCAATGAAATTTATTTAGGAAAAAAAGTGCTTAATGCCGATTATGAAGCCATTGTGGAAGTCATTCCGGCGGCGAATGCAGCGGCAGGCGTGGCATTGATAGGGGACGATAGAAACATGATCTACGCAGCGGCCAGTAAAGACAGCTTATCGATCACGGCGTTGAAAGACGGCATAACAAGCTCCATTGCAAATATTCCATTAAATGGTCAGCAAAAAAATATCAGTGTTAGACTTTCTGTCAAGCATAACACTGACTTGCAATTCGCTTATAGTCTGGATGGTGGCTACACGTATATAGATATGCGTGCAAGCATTCCGGACGTTTCCTATCTGCCTCCCTGGGACCGCGCATTGCGTATAGGGATTGTGGCAAAAGGAACGCCCGGCACGAATGTTGCTATTGAGAGGTTTGATTTAAAATAACTCAAAAAACGGCATTGGTTATTGGATTTACGGAAGGCGCTAATTGATTGTTAATGTTTGTAAATCAATTGATAGTGAAGATAATTTTAATAAATCATTAGCGTTTTCTACAAAAACTTCCGATATTTTATCGTGCTGTTAAACTTCGTTTATTTATGGAGACAAATCTAGACCAAAAGCGGCGTGAACTTTTCGAACTTCATAAGGCCAAGCTAGGCGCCGACGCCCCGCTGATGCGAAAGCCCATCGTTACACCTGTTCTCGAAAGGAGGGTTGCCGAGCCTAAAAAGGCAAAAGGACCCATGTCGAAACGGGACAAAATTAAGTACGGAATTATTGCCATCACTAGTGTCGTGGTTCTCGTTGAGCTAGTATTTTTGGCGAAGGAAGCCGGTTGGTTGGGTTAAGCTTGCCAATCGTGACTTCACTTTTCAAAGAGGGGACTTCCTCTTTGGTTTTTTGATCAAACTGCCTGTGGCATAATAATTTGAGGCCCGCCGAACTCAAATATTTATATCCAAATGGCAACCTTTCACAAATTTTTTTTGCTCATGCTGCCCGCAATTTTGTCTTCCTGCGGAGGCAGCAACACTTCCTCTAATGTGGCCGCGCCCGGCGACGAGAAAACGCCTAAGGAAAAAACCCTTAATGCAGGCGCGGACGTCATGCAGGACAAAACGCCGCTGAAAGGATTCAGCGCTTATCTGGACGGTTTTCATTTTTACAACGGCAACATCAATGCGCAAATGGAGGCGCATCATTATGTAAATCAGTTGAATGAAGATGTATATCAGGCGATCATTTTTGACGGAAACGAAAAAGATGCGAAGATCATGGGCATTGAATACATCATCAGCGAAAAGCTATTCAAAGGGCTTTCAACCGAGGAGAAAAAGTTGTGGCACAGCCATGCACATGAGGTAAGTTCAGGTTCGCTGATTGCGCCGGGAATTCCGCAGGTTGCCGAGCACGAGCTGATGGAAAAACTGATCTCGACTTATGGGAAAACGATTCACACCTGGCATACGGACCAGAAACGGACCTTGCCGCTCGGCTCGCCCATGATCATGATGGGATTTACAAAAGACGGGCAGCTCCATCCCGAACTGCTGGCCGACCGCGACAAACGATTCAAAATCTCAACCAAAGAAAAGAGGGAAAACAGGCGTGACATTCCTATTCCTACGCCCGTTCCGGGTGCTAATGCCTGGGAAAAGGGCGAAATACGTCAGTTCACTATTTCCAGCAAACCAGACTCCGCGACGCAGAAACACCAGCATGAACCTTGATTATGGCTGGAACGGTTTTTATAAGTGGCTAGCGATTTGTCACTTAAACTTATAAAGCAATGATCGATGAACTAGATGATATTAACCCGGAACAAAACGAGGGCAAAGTTGCAAAAGCAATTGAAAACCAAACTGCAAAAATTCCTTCTGACGTATTTTTATGGTCGGCCATCACTGTAATGGGTGTTTCGCTGACGCTGAAAATTCTTAACAGAAAGCATACGGCATTGTTTGTTGGCCAATGGGCAGCGCCGATTTTGCTATTGGGCGTTTATAACAAAATTGTTAAGACGCAGGGTAACGACTAAGGAGTCGGTTTACGAAAAAGGACAGCCTGAATGCAAATTCAGGCTGTCCTTTTTTTGTTTCAATTGTTATTTTATTCCTTCACTTCCTTGACCGCATTCATCACCTCATCCAGTGTTCCGGTCATTTTCATTGCCATTTTGCTATTACTGAGCATTTTGTTTTCCGAGTCAATGTTTCCGCTGAAGAGCGCTTTAAATTGGGTGTCTTTTTTATCGGTGAGCAATTTCCAGCCGCTTTTCAAAACGCTCCCGTCCGTGACTTTGGCGTGCATGGAAACATTCTGCCTGCCTTTTGCTGGAATTGAAATTACTTTTTCCAAAACTCCTTTCATCTGCATTGCATCCTCCAAATCGAATGAAAACGCCGAATTGCTAATTTTTAAAGGAAACTGGTTGGGATTATAGACCTCCACATCAACATCCATTCCTTTGCTTTTCAGCGCCAGCGCATTCAGGTCCACCTGCGTAATCTTTACTTTCGGTAGGCGCAAGGCAGGCAACTTTTTAGCAATATCCATTTTGAACTTCCGCTCTCCCGCAATCGGCACATCTGTTTCAAACGTTGCGGTCATGGCGTAATTGGCGCTGTCGATGTTCTCGTCGTCGAAATGTTTAAGCACTTGCGTCATGGGTTTCAGGAGCAACGCCATCGGCAGTTCAATCGTAACACTGTCAGACGATGGAATGCTTAGCGGCTTTTCATAAGCATCCTCGATCACCTTAATTGAGTCAATGTAAATGACATAATTCAGTTTTCTGGTATTAATGTCAACCGGAAGGGGATTGCTTATAGTGACTTTGCTTGTCATTTTAATCCTGTCCGCATCAATGTTGGTGATGTTCAGGGACGCAACGCTAACCGTGGGCGTTACTTTATCGACTGCCTTTTGCTTCGCCACGTCGGAAGTTGGCGATTTCCACCACCAGATCCCGATTCCCACCAGCACGGCAACCACCAGCAAAACGATCAACCATCTATTGGAACGCATATTTTTTTGATTAAAATGCTTGAAATGATACGGTTAAATTTTTTTGTCTGGCGCTGTAATTTTCGTGCCACTCAGCGGAACGCTTTTTGCTTACGGCCCATCTCTTCGGGAAATGTTCCCGTATAATCAACAAATCTTAATCGACAAATCAATGAAAGCGATCTATTTATTGGCAACGTGCGTGCTCCTTTCGGTTTGCCTGGCCTTTTCAAGCCGGTTTACTGCGGATTCTCCTGACAAAGCATTCATTCTCGCAGCGGCAGCCGGGGGCATGCTTGAAGTAAAACTCGGTGAGCTGGCGCAAAAACAAGCGTCATCGCCAAAGTTCAAGGATTTTTGCAAACAAATGATCACTGATCACACCAAAGTGAACGGAGAACTGAAAGCTTTGGCACAAAAGAAGCAGGTTCAGATTCCGACAGCGCTGCCGGCTGCGAAGCAACAGAAATATGACAGCCTAGCATCGCAAAAAGGGGAGAAATTTGACATGCTTTACATGAACATGATGATCGCTTCCCACGAGGAAACGGTTGGCCTGTTCCAAAGCGAATCCAACAAAGGGAAAGATGCGGACGTTAAAAAATGGGCAGACGCAAAAATTCCGGCATTGAAACACCATCTTGAAATGGCAAAAGGCCTTTTTAAGGGCACACAACACAGCGGAGAGGCACATTGATCCGTTATTCGCAAAGATAAAAATCCCGCTGGTGCGCTATATTTGCACCGGCGGGATTTTTATTTTGTTCTAGTGCCAGATTCAAAACAAAAGCGTTTATGTCAATTACAAGTGAGTTGGAACTCAGCGGAATAAAAAAAGCAAGTGAAGTGGTCGCATTAACATTAAAACAAATGCGGGATTATGCGAAACCAGGCATGACAACCAAAGCGCTGGACGAATATGGCGGTCAGATCCTCGCCGACTATGGAGCACGGTCAGCGCCTAATGCAACATACGGTTTTCCCGGCTGGACTTGCATCAGTGTTAATAACGAATTTTGTCACGGAATGCCGTCAGATAAAAGGGTTTTGCAGGAAGGTGATTTGGTAAATATCGATGTTTCCGCCGAACTGGAAGGTTTTTTCTCTGACAACGGAAGTTCATTCGTGCTGGGAGAAGATATTGGTCAGCATCAAAAACTGATTGATGCATCAAAAGAAATTTTGCTCAAAGCGATTTTTAAGATCAGAAGCGGCGTGCGCATATCGGACGTCGGATTCATCATGGAATCGGAGGCAAAGCGCCGCGGTTACAAGGTGATCAAAAATCTTGCAGGACATGGCATAGGCCGCGCATTGCACGAAGAGCCGAGCGAAATCATGAATTTTCGGGACAGCTCTAATTTCAAGCGCTTTCGGAAAAACTCGGTCGTGGCTATTGAAACATTCATTTCCACAACCTCAAATTTTGCCGTAACCGCCAGCGATGGATGGACAATGGTCGGAAACAAAGGCGGCTTTATGGCGCAGCACGAGCACACCATTATGGTAACCGATGGGGCGCCCCTCATTTTAACAGCTGGCAACGGCGTTTGGAATTAATGCATTCAAAGCTCAGACTGGGGCATACCAAGTTTCTCTTGAATGGCTTGTTTTGTCCCAGCCACAAAATGTTTCTCTTCGTTTTTTAACACAATAAGACAAAATCTGAAATCGGCATCCGGGACGATCTCCGCAACGTCCCGGGCCTGGATTTCAATCTCCTGTGAATCGTCTTCTTTCAATGTAAATGTTGCTGAAACGGCCATTTTGAGTGGTTAATGTGGTTTTTTCTTTTTGTCAGGAAAGCAAGAATCACGCCAGATATCAATAAGCGCCAATGCTGCCTGTTAGGTTTTCACTATTGCAATATTTAATTATAAAACGAAATAAAACCAAGTAATTGACCGGTTACATTTATTGAATTGCGTTTTCACTTGTGATTCCGCGCATCCGGCTCTACATTTAAGTTGTGAAAAGTTTTATCCGAAATATCATTCTGACCATCGTCATACTCGACACCACGTCGCTGTATCAGGTGATGAAAGCGCCCACGCTGGTCAGGCATTTTTTGGAGCATAAATCTTTGGATCAGAAGGTTAGCTTTGTAGATTTCCTTTCTATGCATTATTGGGGAGAAGATCTGGACGATGATGATGATGAAAAGGACATGCAGCTGCCTTTTAAAAAAATCGAGATCCATCACGCCAATTTTCTTTTCTTTTCCCATACTGAAACATTCACCTTCACAGCCCGCACCCAGCCGGAAATCAAGTCACATTACGGACCAGATCAGCCACAGATCGCTTACAGCACCATATTAGGTTCGCTGTTCCGCCCGCCGCGCGTATAAGTATATTGCAAGGATCTCATCCTGAACACCATGCGCGTGCTAAATGCACATGCGTGGCCTCATTTGCTATGTATTTATTTTGATTAATCATGCTGAATAAAATTATCCAGTTCTCTGTGAAGAACAAACTGGTAATTGGGATATTCATGCTGCTGTGGGTGGTCTACGGCGTGTATGAAGTTACCCGGTTGCCCATAGACGCAGTTCCCGATATTACAAATAATCAGGTGCAGGTGATCACAACCGCTCCATCGCTCGGTGCCGAAGATGTTGAACGACTGATCACATTCCCCATCGAGCAGGCGATCAGCAACATTCCTGGCCTCAAAGAAAGCCGCAGCATGTCACGTTTCGGCCTTTCGCTCATCACCATTGTTTTTGACGACGATTCCGATGTTTATTGGGCGCGCCAGCAAGTGACCGAGCGCTTGTCGCAGGTGGATATTACAGCGGACGCCAACACACCGCAGCTCGCACCAGCCACGACCGGCCTGGGTGAAATTTACCAATATGTGCTCAAACCAAAAGACGGTTACGAGAAGCAATTTTCACTGGCCGATTTGCGCACAACGCAGGACTGGATTGTCAGGCGGCAGCTCCTGGGCACACCCGGCGTGGCGGACGTTTCGACTTTTGGCGGTGACCTCAAACAATATGAAGTCGCTGTAATTCCCGCTAATCTAAAAGCGCTCAATCTGTCCATAAGTGACGTTTTTACTGCATTAAGTAGGAATAATCAAAACACCGGCGGCGCTTACATCGAGAAAGGACCCGCAGTGCTGTACATCCGGAGTGTCGGGCTGGCTGGCTCCATGGACGACATTCGCAAGATTGTTGTGAAGAGCAACACCAACGGCACACCCGTGCTGATCAGCCACATTGCGGATGTGCGGCTTGGCTCCGCGATCCGTTATGGCGCATTAACGATGGCCGGAAAAGGGGAGCTGGCGGGAGGAATTGTGATGATGCTGAAAGGCGGGAATTCCTCAGAAGTGATTAAAAATGTCAAAACGCGCGTCGCCGAAGTTCAGAAAACCCTTCCTGAAGGACTTGAAATAGAGCCGTTTCTGGACCGGACCAAGATGGTTAACAATGCCATTGGAACCGTTGAAAAAAACCTGCTCGAAGGCGCGCTCATCGTTGTGCTGATATTGGTGCTGTTCCTGGGCAACCTGCGAGCAGGGCTCATCGTCGCGTCCGTGATTCCGTTGTCCATGCTTTTTGCCATCGCGATGATGAACATTTTTGGCGTCAGCGGCAATTTGATGAGCCTGGGTGCATTGGATTTCGGGTTGATTGTTGATGGTGCGGTGATCATTGTCGAAGCGATTTTACACCACATGCATTTTTCTAAAAGATATGCGGGAGTCGAACGCATTTCGCAGGCAGAAATGGATGAGGAAGTCGCAGGATCAGCCTCGCGCATGATGAATGCGGCCGTTTTCGGGCAGATCATCATTCTGATCGTTTACTTGCCAATTCTTTCCTTATCCGGCATTGAAGGCAAAATGTTCAAGCCTATGGCACAGACGGTTGCGTTTGCCGTTATGGGCGCTTTCATCTTGTCGCTGACTTACATTCCCATGATCAGCTCAATGCTGATCAGCAAGAAAATTGTTCACAAACCCAATTTGTCGGACCGGATCATGGCGCGGTTGGAGAATGGTTATGCGCGCTTGCTGACAAGCGCATTAAGGATCAAGAAAACGCTTGTGGTTGCTGCATTTGCACTTTTTGGCGTTGCATTGGTGCTGTTCATGCGCATGGGCGGCGAGTTTATTCCGCAGCTCGAAGAAGGTGATTTCGCGACCGAGACGCGGCTGCTCGTCGGCACAAACCTGAGCACAACCATCGATGCATTCAACCGCATTTCCGAGAAATTGAAAACCGATTATCCCGAGGTGGAAAAGATCGTTTCCCGCATTGGAAGCGCAGAAATCCCGACTGATCCCATGCCCATTGAGGGTGGTGATATGATCATTGTTTTGAAAGATAAATCAGAATGGACCAGTGCTGCGAACTTCCCTGACCTGGCCAGCAAGATGGCCGCAACAGCCCAGGAAGTGATGCCTGGCGTCACAACGGGCTTTCAATATCCCGTACAAATGCGCTTCAACGAGCTGATGACAGGGGCCAAGCAGGATGTGGTTTGCAAAATTTTCGGTGAAGATCTGGACAAACTTGCCGCTTATGCCGAGCAACTCGGCGCAATTTCCAAAACAGTTGACGGAACAGCCGATTGGTATGTCGAAAAGGTTACGGGGATGCCGCAGGTTGTCATTGATTTCAACCGCGATGAGATTGCCAAATACGGCATGAACATCGACGAGGTCAATCGGACTATTAATGCTGCATTTGCCGGAGCCTCAGCGGGACAAATTTATGAAGGAGAAAAGAAATTTGATCTCGTTGTACGCGTCGGAAGTGAGGGAAGAAGGAGCATTAATGATGTTCAAAACCTGCTTATCGCAACGCCAGGCGGCATTCAGATCCCTTTGTATCAAGTGGCCAACATTCGGGAAGTAGAAGGCCCGAACCAGATCCAGCGCGAAAATACGCGGCGGAGGATCATTGTCGGATTCAATGTGCGCGGACGCGATGTGCAGTCCATTGTGGAGGAACTGCAATCCAAAGTGGACGCGAAAATCAAGTTTGAACCGGGTTACACCATCACTTACGGCGGAGCTTTTGAGAATTTGCAGCAGGCCAAAGCACGGCTTGTCATTGCAGTTCCGGTTGCGCTGTTACTAATTTTTATCATGTTATATTTTGCTTTTTCTTCAATCAAGGATGGCGCGCTGATTTACACAGCCATCCCGCTTTCCGCCATCGGAGGCGTTTTTGGACTTGCTTTACGCGGCATGCCATTCAGCATTTCGGCTGGCGTTGGCTTCATTGCATTGTTCGGCGTGGCCGTTTTAAATGGCATTGTGCTGCTGTCGGAGTTCAATCGCATCAGGAAGGAAGGCCTTATTACGGACGCGCTTCAACTGGTGATGACGGGCACACGCAACCGGCTTCGTCCGGTGTTAATGACCGCAGCAGTTGCCTCTCTTGGATTTTTACCAATGGCATTAAGCAATGGGGCAGGAGCCGAAGTGCAACGCCCGCTGGCGACCGTGGTCATTGGTGGATTAATTAGTGCTACATTGCTCACACTCTTTGTGTTACCTGCGCTTTATCTGCTGTTCGACAAGCGTAATAATGCTGCCGGATTGAAGGCTGCTCTTATCATTTTCGGCTTTCTGGCGACGCATGCCGCTTCTGCGCAGTCACAGCCAACGAACATTCATCTGGACGAAGCATTAAAGATTGCAGTTGACAAAAATTTGCAGATTCAAAGCAACAGAATAACTGAAAAAGCCTCCGAACGCCTGCAATCCAGCTCTTTGGACATTGGCAAAACGGCAATCAGCGCCGATTATGGGAAGGTTAACAGCATCAACAACGACACGAGGATTGGGATCAGCCAGACATTCAGTTTTCCAAGCGTTTATGCCAACCAGCGTAAAGTGCTTGAAGCAAATTTCCTTGCATCCCGGGCAAATACGAAGCGCACTGAACAGGAAGTGCGCGCGAATGTGCGTCAGCTATTTTATGAATACAATTCCCTGATCGAACGGCGCAAGCTGCTGGCATATGCCGACAGCGTTTACAGACTTTTTGAAACAAAATCCAACCTGCGTTTTGAAAAAGGTTCTGCCAATATTTTGGAAAAGACGGCCGCATCGTCGCGCCGTCAGCAAATTACCAATCAACTTAACCTGATCGACAACGATTTGCAAATAGCCGTTAGGCAGTTTAATTTTCTTTTGCAGGATGACAAAGTCTACATTCCGCAGGTTGATCAGCCCAAGATCATGCTGGCTGCATTCGACTCTGTCAGCATTGAGGAACTTCCATTGATTGAGCTTGCAAAGCATCAGCAGGATGCGGCTCAATTTCGCTGGCAAACCGAAAAATCACGTCTGCTGCCCGATTTTACCATTGGTTACAGCAATCAGAGTCTGATTGGGCCGCAGTCTGTGGGTGGGCAGGAAATGGTTTACAATGCAGGCAAGCGCTTCCATTATGTGAGCGCTGGCATCGGAATTCCGATATTTTTCAAAGCGCATAAGGCCCGGATCGCAGCTGCGGAGCTGGATTGGCAAAGCAACAAAAAGCAGACAGCATTGATCGGCTTACAAATGCAGCAGGAATTAGAGAATGCAACGCAACAAGTGCAAAAATTCCAGCAAAGCCTGACTCATTACGAAAATGAAGGCTTAAAAAACGCTGATCTGATCATCGAAACCGCCGATCAGCAATTCCAGGGCGGCGACATTGATTTTCTGCAATGGGCTATTGTGGTGGATCAGGCCATTGCCATCAAAACCGACTACATCCACGTGTTAAGCAGCTATAACCAGGCTGTGATCCAATTACTTAAACTGAATAACCTGTAACAAAATATGAAAAATTACATCATCACTTGCCTGAGCCTGTTGCTCATTGCGTCGTGCGCGCAAGCTCCTGAGGAGAAAACTGCCGAGCTCGAGAGTGCTCAGCCGGACACACACGTGACCGAACAAATGGTCTCCGTAAGCAATGCGCAGCAGCAAAGTGTGGGCATTGAAGTGGGAACGCCGCAAATGGAAAACATTAGTGCGGTGCTGTCATTACAAGGAAAAATCGACGTTCCACCACAGAGCACGATCAGTTTGAGCTTTCCGCTGGGCGGTTATTTGAAGTCGACAAACATGCTTCCCGGCATGCATGTTCGCAAGGGCCAGATTTTGGCAGAATTGGAAGATATGCAGTTTATTCAGCTGCAACAGGATTATCTAACAGCGAAAGAAAAGTTGCTTTTGGCAGAATCAGAGTTTAATCGCCAGAAAGATCTGAATGCGAGCAAGGCTAGCAGCGACCGGGTGTTTCAGCAAGCACGTGCGGAATTGGAGACGCAGCGCATCCTCGCCAGCGCATTGAGTCAGAAGCTTGAAGTGATCGGCATTGATCCCAATAAGTTGAGAGCAGACAAGATTTCCAGGAGCGTTTCAGTTGTTTCTCCGATCAACGGTTTCGTTTCAAAAGTGAATGTGAATGTCGGTAAATATACCGCGCCTACGGACATGCTCTTTGAGTTGGTTAATCCCAGCGACATTCATTTGGTGTTAAATGTTTTTGAAAAAGATCTTTCCGCATTGTCTGTGGGTCAGCGCGTGTATGCATACACCAATGCTGAACCGGATCAGAAATTTCCCGCCGAGATAATCCTCATCACCAAAAGTCTGGATGAAGACCGGATGGCCGAAGTGCATTGTCATTTCGAGAAATACAGCCCTGCGCTTGTGCCCGGCATGTTTATCAATGGCGAAGTTTCTATTAGCAGCAAGAAGGCATTAACAGTTCCCGAAGATGCGCTGGTGCGTTGGGAAAACAAATTTTACGTCTTCACCGATCAGGGCAGCGGGAAGTTTGAGATGGTGAATGTAAAGCCTGGCGTCATCAATGCAGGAAAGCAGCAAATCGAAGCTTCCGGCATTGACGACACCACAAGGCTCGTTGTAAAAAATGCTTATGCGCTGTTAATGAAGATCAAAAACACGGAAAAAGATGGCTAGCGAATCGCCGCATTATTTTCCTGTTTTGGAGTCTGGCGCATCCACGGGTTTCGATTCGGGAGAGCCTTTTTGACGCAGGAAAATGGTGAAAATCACAATGCTCGCAATGGAAAGAAACTCACTTTGCCAGTTTTGAAATGATTCAAACCAGAAATTAGCCTGCAACAAATAGTTCGCCATCGTGTCAGTCGGCTCGCCTTTGACAATGTTTTCCTGATTGTGGTCCACCCAACTGCCGTAAAGGTGCAAATACCAGCAAATGAGGAAGAGGATCAGGAAAACGAGGAACAACGAGTTTTCATAAAGTTTCAGGATCAGTCCGCCTTTTCTGACAGGCCACGGCGCATCCGGGCCGGGTGTTGGCTCTTTGTCCACATCTTCTTCCTCGTCCAGCGCCTTGGATTCCGCCGACCCTTTTTGCCTGAGGCCCACGGTTAGCACCACATAAAGCGCCATTTGCAAAAATTCACTTTCAAAGTTTTCAAAAGTGGAAGAAATAAAATGCCCGCTTTGTAAATAAGTCAGGAATGTCAATGCTGCTGCATGATCCTGTTTCAATTCAGCATTGTGCTGGTGCCAGCCAAAAATGGCCTGCGCGATTAGTGCCAAAATGAAAAGGCTCAGAAAAACAATGCTGAGACTGTTTCGGTGAAAAAAAGAATGTTTTTTTGCGCTCATGGAAATGAAATTCTAATGTTATTTGGCAAGAAGGGTGAGCTGCACCACCGCAGCCTGTGAACCATCCGCATTGCTGCGCTGCCAGCCCACAGAGAGCGGCAGCCTGCGGGAAAGAAAGACTTCAAATCCCAGTGAGAGCTTTCCCTTCTGGTGGTTTCCGGAAATCCAGTCTCCGAGTAAATGAAACTTTTCATTCCATATGCCAGCGTCCACCGCAATCTGAGCACCATAAACGGGGCCTTCACCCAAATATCTGTGGTTGCTGATATAAGGCCCGGCCGCAAATTGATATTGCTCCTCCGAACCAACGGATGCCACCAAATTGGAATAACCATAATAAACAAACCGCTGATGATGGGCAGTCAGATTAGTGCCGGCGACTGCGCCGATCCCGATTGAAAATGTCTTGTTCAGTTCAAAAACTTTTTGGGAATTTGCCAGCACGAGCGGAGCAAACGGCTTTGTCATGGACGTGTCGTTGACTTCAATGTGCCGGTTATTAGGATTAAAATCCAGGTTGATCACATTAATACCGGCTTCCCAGTTACGGCCCAATCCGTAAGTCAATGTTGTGGAAGATTCGATCACATCCTCGATTTCAAATTGTTGCTGTACGCTGATTTTACGTGATTCAGAAATCTCGGACGAGGAGACGTTAAAGACTGTAAGCTGCGCAGAAGCCGTAAACTGAGCCAATGTGCTCGTTACTAGTGCAATACAAAAAAGCAGGCGACGCTTATTCAAGCGCAAACCTGCTTTCAAATCAATTATCTTAAAGTTGTGATCCTGCTGGAACCCGTGGTGTTGAATAGAATTCTCTGCTTGCATATTATGGTGGTAAATTTGAGAAGTGTATCTCAAAAAGTTTGCCACACCACATTACTATACGCAATCACATTAAAAACTATCTGTCCGTGGGACACCGCAGCACCATAATTGAGCGTCCCGCGATGTTCAGTTTTTCGCCCGGCTTCATCTCATATTCATTTTCACCAATGAAATTTTCACTCGTATTGATCACAATATGCCATTTGGAGGCACATTCATCTTTTGGCAAAACGAAATCCACAGGCTTATCTCCCGAATGGAAAATGATGTAGAAGTGATCGTCCGTCAACCTTTTGCCATCCGGCCCAACGCAACGGATTTCCAGACCGTTCAAAAACACGCCGAATGAACGCGCAACTTCCTTTTTCCACTGTTTGTCCTCAATTTGCTTACCCCCAGGCAAATACCACATGATGTCCTTGTATTTTGAGCTCGTCACAGGCAAATCCTGAAACCAGCGACGTCTGCGGAAAGTGGGATGGTCGCAGCAGAATGTGATCAAACTTCTTGTGAAGTTCAGAAGGTCCGCATCTGCGTTTTTCCAATCCAGCCATGAAACTTCGTTGTCCTGGCAATACGCATTGTTATTCCCATGTTGCGTCCGCCCGAATTCGTCGCCCGCCACGAGCATAGGAACGCCTTGTGAAAGGAACATTGTGGTCAGGAAATTTCTTCTTTGTTTTGCACGAAGCGCAATAACCTCTTTTTTATCGGTCTCGCCTTCCACGCCGCAATTCCAGGAGCGGTTGTCGCTTTCGCCATCATTATTGTCCTCGCCGTTGGCTTCATTATGTTTTTTCTCATAACTAACGAGGTCGTTGAGCGTGTAACCGTCGTGGGCTGTGATGAAATTAATGCTTGCTGTCGGACGTCTGTAACCGTTTTGATAAAGGTCAGGGCTGCCCGTGAAGCGATGGGCAAATTCTGTTAAGGAAGTGTTGCCGCCGCGCCAGAAATCACGGATCTGATCTCTGTACATGCCATTCCACTCGCCCCATCCCACCGGGAACTTGCCAACCATGTAACCCGATTCGCCAATGTCCCACGGCTCCG
Organism: Dyadobacter sp. CY326; assembly: GCF_021390515.1. Classification (GTDB taxonomy): domain Bacteria; phylum Bacteroidota; class Bacteroidia; order Cytophagales; family Spirosomataceae; genus Dyadobacter. The sequence continues at coordinate 502,858 of NZ_JAJUXI010000003.1, read as the reverse complement.
CAATGAGCTTAACCTGCGAAATAACCGGGTCCTGGTGAATAATGTTGAAGAAAGAGCTCAGCGTGTCAGTATCATGCAATGTCCTCGCAAGCGCGGCAGCGAGGTCGAACCGGAAACCATCCACGTGCATTTCGGTGATCCAGTAACGCAGGCTGTCCATAATCAATGCGAGCACATTCGGAAGCTGCACATTCAGCGTGTTTCCTGTGCCCGTGTAATCCATGTAATATCTCATGTCGTCTTTGACAAGCCGATAATAAGCAGCATTGTCAAATCCTTTGAAGGAAAACGTCGGCCCCATGTGGTTTCCTTCGGCGGTGTGGTTGTACACCACGTCCAATATCACTTCAATGCCCGCTTTATGCAGGTCTTTCACCATTTGTTTGAATTCAGCGACCTGCCCGCCGCGGGCTCCGCTGCTGCTGTAACGCGGATCGGGTGCCAGAAAGGCTAGCGTATTGTAGCCCCAGTAATTGGTGAGTCCTTTTTCAATTAAATGCTGGTCTTCGACAAAGTGGTGAACGGGCATCAGCTCGACAGCGGTCACCCCCAGTTTTTTGAAATATTCAATGCTGACCGGATGGGCAATGGCCGCATAAGTTCCCCTAATCTCTTCCGGGATCTGCTCTTGCAACTGGGTGAAACCCTTCACATTCAGCTCATAAATAATGGTGTTGTGATACGGAGTGTCCAGCCTCTCATCGTCCTCCCAATCAAAATGCGGATCAATAACCACGGCTTTTGGAATAAACTGGGCGCTATCCGATTCACTGAAACTCAGGTCCTTTTTCTTATGACCCATTTCATATGCGAAAACAGACTTGTCCCATTTGATTGTGCCGTTGATGGCCTTTGCGTAGGGATCAACCAGCAATTTGTTGTGATTGAAGCGATGTCCTTTGCGCGGCTCATAGGGTCCGTGCATGCGATAGCCATAAAGCTGCCCGGGTTCAAGGCCGGGTATGTACACATGCCAGATGTGGTGCGTGACTTCCTCTACTTTTATCTTGATGTATTCTTCCTTTTCATTATCGGCCTCGAATAGGCACAATTCCACACCCTGCGCATTCAGCGAAAAAACGGCAAAGTTGATGCCTTTTCCATCCCAGGTTGCGCCCAAAGGATAGGGTTTTCCAGGCAAAACGTCGATTTTAACCGATGCTGGTGCTTCTAATAATTCATTTTCAATGTGTCTATCCATGTTCGTTGAAGGTTGTTGTGAAAAGTAGTGTGCGATATCCGCTTCCCGCCATTCCGTTTAAATGGTTGACGGAGTCTTCTCAATGCTGGGTGGCATTTAAATAATATGCCAGCAAACATTCCGGCAAGCGCCCACGGGCAACATTGGGGTTCACATCCGGATATGGTGCGTTTCATCTACATATGGGGAGGAGCGCCTATTTTTTGAAATGGTCAAAAAGCTGCCTACAAAGGCCTTAGACGCGTTTTTGCAAGCGCTTGCCGCCACCTAGCTGCCATGTATTTGTCCTCAAGGAACGGTTTTTAGAAACGCCCCTCATCAAATGCTAAATTTTCATCAACAGTGCTAAAAAAGGAAAAAGTATGTTAGCAATGAATTTCCGCGGGCCCTTCCGCGTCCGGTTGGATCGGGATAAGCCTATGCCCCAAATCGAACATTCGGGAGACGCGATCGTAAGGGTAACCCGCTCATGCATATGCGGTTCCGATCTGCATTTATATCACGGCCTAGTGCCTGACACCCGCATTGGAACCACATTCGGCCACGAGTTCATCGGTGTTGTAGAAGAAATCGGGGACGCTGTGCAAAACCTGAAAGTGGGGGACAATGTGATCGTTCCTTTCAATGTTGCCTGTGGCAAATGCGTGTTTTGCGAACAAGGACTTTTCGGGAACTGCCACGAATCCAACCCGCAAGCCACTGCCGTCGGCGGGATCTTCGGTTATTCGCACACAGCTGGCGGATTTGACGGAGGCCAGGCTGAATATGTCCGTGTTCCTTATGCGGATGTGGGCCCAACTGTTATCCCGGCCGATATGGACCACGATGACGCCGTGCTTTTGACAGACGTTGTTCCTACTGGTTATCAGGCTGCGGAAATGGGCGGCATCAAGCCAGGCGATACAGTTGTCGTTTTTGGCGCCGGACCAGTTGGCATCATGGCTGCGAAGTCGGCCTGGTTGTTCGGTGCAGGCCGTGTGATCGTGATTGATCACCTGGAATACCGACTTGAATTTGTAAAAAATTATGCGCAATGCGAAGCTTATAACTTCCGCTCGCTTGAAGATCCTGTTTTATTTATCAAAAAAACCACAGACTGGATGGGCGCTGACGTGTGCATTGACGCTGTGGGCTGCGAAGCCGCAGGGGATGCACTGCAAACCATTACAGGCAGGAAATTATTGTTACAAGCCGGTTCTGCGACAGCATTGCATTGGGCAATCAACTCAGTAAAAAAGGGCGGAATCGTTTCAATAGTCGGTGTTTATGGTCCAACAGGCAACCTGATCCCGATTGGCAATGTGGTTAACAAAGGCATTACGATTCGTGCCAACCAGGCTTCGGTGAAGCGCTTGTTGCCACGGTTGATCGAGCACGTGCAGGCTGGCCGCCTTAATCCAAAGGGAATAATCACGCACCGGATTCCGCTCGAGGAAGTTTCTGACGCTTACCATATTTTTTCGGCGAAGCTCGATAATTGCATCAAGCCCGTTCTTATTCCACCATCAGCAAGAAAATGATAACGATATGAAAAAGTTAGCAAGTGATTTTAGTCACATTAATGGCTGGGGAGTTGATGCCGATCCGTTGGATGTGCCTAACTATCCAATGAAACATCGGACTGAAAATGACAACAAAGGCATGGTCTGGGAGCGTCCGCCGCAACAACCTGAACTTGTTGAAATTTTACATTCCAATGAGAGACCGAGTGTTTCGGCAGTTTTCGGAACGCCCAATCCACCATCGGGCCTGAGCGGTCAGTTGCGACGGTTCGCATTTAAATACAGTGAATCAGAATGGACGCATTGGCTCTCGTTATTGCTTGCCGATCGAATCAATATGATCGAGGGCATCAGAGACGACATTAAGCGAGGCCATTTTCCCGATTTCTTTACGGAGCTCGGTGGTCACTCTGAATGGAAATATAACAAAATTGGCTTTGCCAAAAAGGTCCTAACCGGGATCGCAGTCACCGGGCTTCTGGTGCTGCTCATCAAAGGTCGGGACGATGATGATAGTGAGAATGATAGCGATGATTGATTAAGAGCAAAGGCTTCCGCTTGGAGGCCTTTGCTTTTGTAAGCCATTCGCATTGCGATCTTGGAACGTGTTTTTTATGATATGCATCATTATCATAAAAATATCGCTATGTCCAAAGACGAACCCCAACCAAATCCGGGACAACAACCGGAAAATGAGAAAACAACTGCCCTTGGCAGAGATAAGGAAGTATCTGCAAATCAGTTTCTTACAACAAATCACGGCGTAAAGATCAATGATGACCAAAATTCATTGACAGCCGGAGAGCGCGGCGCTTCCTTACTGGAAGATTTTATCCTGCGCGAGAAAATAACCCACTTTGATCATGAACGGATTCCGGAGCGTGTTGTACATGCACGCGGCTCTGGCGCACACGGCGTTTTCAAGCTGTATGAATCCATGGCTTCCGTTACAAGGGCTCAGTTCCTGAATGATACGGAAATCGAAACGCCTGTCTTCGTGCGTTTTTCAACGGTTGCAGGCTCCCGCGGAAGCACTGATCTTGCACGTGATGTAAGAGGTTTTGCCGTGAAATTTTACACCCAGGAAGGCAACTTTGATTTGGTGGGCAATAATATGCCCGTCTTCTTTATTCAGGACGCGATCAAGTTCCCTGATCTGATTCACGCCGTAAAGCCTGAACCGGACAATGAGATTCCGCAGGCAGCATCTGCGCATGACACATTCTGGGATTTCATTTCCTTAATGCCCGAATCGGCGCATATGGTGATGTGGGCCATGAGCGACCGCGCATTGCCACGCAGTTACCGCATGATGGAAGGCTTTGGCGTTCATACATTCCGATTTGTAAATGCAGAAGGCGTTTCCAATTTTGTCAAATTCCATTGGAAACCATTGCTTGGCGTTCATGCTGTGGCTTGGGACGAAGCACAGAAAATCTCTGGTAAAGATCCCGATTTCCACCGTCGTGATCTTTGGGAAGCGATCGAAAGCGGCAACTTCCCGGAATGGGAACTGGGCGTTCAGATCATTCCGGAAGCAGATGAGTTTAAATTCGAGTTCGATTTGCTTGATTCGACCAAGCTTGTTCCCGAGGAACTCGTTCCTGTTCAGCGCATTGGCAAGCTTACATTAAACCGTAATCCGGATAATTTCTTTGCAGAAACAGAGCAGGCCGCATTCCACATCGGGCATGTTGTGCCTGGGATTGATTTTACCAATGATCCTTTGCTGCAAGGCAGATTGTTCTCTTACACAGATACGCAGCTGATCAGGTTAGGAGGTCCGAATTTCCACGAAATTCCGATCAACAGGCCGATTGTGCCCGTGCACAACAACCAGCGCGACGGTTTCATGCGTCAAACAATCAATAAAGGGCGTTCGAGTTATAACCCGAATACGATCGGAGCGGGCTATCCCATGCAGGCCAAGATTGCAGAAGGTGGTTTTGCTTCCTACCCGGAACGCATTGACGCCCGCAAAATTCGCGCAAGAAGCAAAAGTTTCTTGGACCATTTCAGTCAGGCGAAGATGTTCTTCAACAGTCAGTCTGTGCCCGAACAAACGCACATCGTTGACGCATTGAGTTTTGAATTGGGAAAAGTGCAGGACCTGGACATTCGTAAAAGAATGCTTGGAATTCTTTCCCTAATTGAGCCAAGTCTGGCCGCACAAGTCGCATTTAACTTGCGTATCCCTGTGCCGTCAGATCCTGCGTTGCCATTGAACCAAAGCATTCCGGCAGACGCTGATCCGGCAGATTATGATTCAACAATGGTTGAAAGTTCACTGAAATCTTCGGGTGCGCTGAGCATGGCCAACACGCCAAAAGACTCGATTAAGACGCGTAAAATTGCATTTTTGGCTGCTGATGGCGTGGATGGGAACGCACTGAAAACTGTTAAAAGCGCGCTTGAAGCCGCAGGAGCAGTTGTGGAAGTGATCGCACCAAGACAGAGCTTTGTGATTGCAGAAGATGATTCCGAGATTCCGGTGAAGCAGAGTTTCCTTACTGCGGCATCTGTTTTATACGATGCAGTTTACGTTGCGGGCGGCGCAGTGAGCGCAGCGACATTGGAAGCGGATGCGGATGCGGTGCATTTCCTAAACGAGGCATTCCGCCATTGCAAAGCCATTGCGGCAGACGCATCGGCCATGCAGGTTTTGGAAGCAACATATTTTGGCAAAAAATTACCGGCCGATCAATCGGACGAGTCGGTGTTGACAGAGGGATTGGTGATCAACAGCGATGCTTCTCAACTTGCTGAGCAATTCATTAAAGCCATTGCGCAGCACCGTTTCTGGGAGCGTGAAAGGCCGAGGAGAATTCCAGCTTGATGCTTGAATGTTAAGTTTTTAGTGAATACAAAGAGCGAGGTTAAAGACATTGTAAACTGCAATCCTTTGACCTCGCTCTTTGTATGTTGTCAGTTTTTAAGAATGATATTAAGCAAAATTGTCGATAAGCTCGACAGCTTCGTCATTGCCTTGCTGGATAGCCAAATCCGTGACCGACAACCCGCGCACATCCACAATTTCCCGGTCAGCTCCGTGCGCAAGTAACAATTTTACAAGCTCATTGCGACCAAACATGGCCGCAAACATCAAAGCAGTTCCGCCATTGCCGTGCTGCATGTTCAGGTCGGCGCCATTGTCAATGAGCAGTTGGGCTATTTCCGGATAACCTTTGAAACTGACGCCCATCAAGGCTGTATTTCCTCCGAAATCAAACGCGTTAACAGCCGCTCCGTTGTCCAGTAATGTTTTTGCGGCTTCAATTTTGTTGTTATAACACGCGATGATCAGCGGCGTGTAACCTTTTTCATCCCGGACATCGACGTGCGTTCCCCGGCTAAGCAGTTCCTGAATAACCTCGACATTGCCCACTCGGGCAGCGTGAATCAGGACGTGGTCATAGTTTTCCATTCAATTAAGTTCGTGTTAATGCTTTCATACGCACCGAAACAATGCGGTTAAGGGGATAAGCTTAAAAATTGTTCCACTATACGCGCGGCACAATCTTTTACAAGCTCCGCCGAACATTCAAATGCTATGACGAAAATACCTAACCTGAGTTTCACAATGCCAGTTATCATGCTGTGCACCAGATCGTTTATGTTGTTAATCACATTCCTGACAGGATTTTCAATGTCTGGTTTGGCTCAGGACAAGCTTGCCAGCGTGGATCTTAAAAATCATTTCTGGTATAAAAACGCGGTCATTTACAATCTTGAAGTCAGTGCTTTCAAAGACAGTGACGGCGACGGGCGGGGCGATTTTACAGGCTTGACCCAAAAGCTGGATTATCTGAGCGCATTGGGTGTGGACGCGATCTGGCTGGCGCCCTTTCAGCCTTCGCCGGGACAGGATGACGGATACGATGTTGCTGATTTTTATGCTGTTGACAAACGACTCGGCACGGGCGGCGACTTTGCGGAATTTGTCAATCAGGCGCAAATTAGAGGCATTCGGGTCATAATGGATCTCGTCATTAACCACACTTCCACACAACACCAGTGGTTTCAGGAGGCACGCAAAAGCAAAACTTCAAAATATCATGACTGGTATATCTGGTCCGATAAATTGCCCAAAGATTACAAGGTCGGGATGGTGTTTCCGGGTTATCAGGAGGCGGTTTGGAGCATGGATTCGGTGAGCGGACAATATTACTATCATCGATTTTATCAATTTCAGCCGGATTTGAATTACGCCAATCCTGAGGTCGTTAGGGAAGCGCAGAAAATCATTGGTTTCTGGCTTAATCAGGGCATTTCAGGTTTCAGGCTCGACGCGGTTCCGTTCATCATTGAAATTCCGAAAGGACCGGGCAATAACCCGAAACTCGACTACAAATTTTTAACTGACATCCGGCAATTTGCGCAGTCGCGCAAGGCTGATGTAGTCATTTTGGGAGAAGCTAATGTGGTTCCCGAAGAAAACCTGAATTACTTTGGCAAGGGCGGCGAGGGGATTCAAATGATGTTTAATTTTTATGTGAATCAATTTCTGTTTTACGCGTTGGCAAGCGGGAAACTGGAACCATTTAAGAAAGCTCTTGTTGAAACACAAATCATTCCGGATGCGTCGCAATGGGCACATTTTCTGCGCAATCACGATGAGGTGGATCTGGGGCGACTGACTGAAAAGCAGCGCAATGAAGTTTTTGAGAAATTTGGCCCGGATAAGAACATGCAGTTGTATGATCGTGGCATTCGCAGGCGGTTGTCGACCATGCTGGGGAATGATCGCAAACACATTGAACTGGCTTACAGTCTTTTGTTTTCGCTTCCCGGAACTGCTGTTATCCGTTATGGCGACGAGCTGGGAATGGGCGACGATCTGAGGTTACAGGAACGCATTTCCGTGCGAACGCCCATGCAATGGACTTCTGATAAAAACGCGGGTTTCACCACGGCCGACACAGCATTTCGCCCGGTGATCGATTTTGGTGAACATGATTATAAAAAGATCAATGTTGCTGCACAGACGCGCGATTCCAGCTCACTGCTCAGCTGGACCACGACGCTGATCCGCATGCGGAAAGCTTGCCCGGAGATTGGTTTGGGTGATTACACAGTGCTAGACACCGGCTCGCCTGATGTGCTGGGGCTTCGATATGAGCACAACGGCAAGTCCGTCGTGATCCTGCACAATTTCAGCGATCAACCGCAGCAGACCAACTTCTCGGTTAAAGGCGCTGACATTTTGTATGATCTGATCAACAATGATGATAAAAAACCCGTGGCTGGAAAATATAACGTTTCATTGAAAGGCTATGGTTACCAATGGTTTCGCGTAAACCAGCTGATTCCAAATTAATGAACTTGAAAACACTATGAAGATCGGGGAAAAGTTATTGAAAAAGCTGAGCAAGAAATATCTTGCGGATCATATGATCACGATGAAATTTGAGCGGTATGACATTAGTTTTAAAACAGATGAAGAAGGAAATCCAATCCTGCTTTTCATCGGAACATTAGGCGAGGATGGCATGATTAAAGGCGAACGCTTTGTCCGAAAAATCGTAAAAGATCAAAAAGGCGTTGTGATTAAAGACCACTGGGACGCAAGGGGGAAGACCTGAGTAAGGTGTGCATGGAAGCCATTACGGCATCAAAATCCTGTGTTTTTGTCCAGTCAACCGTTGTGTGCAGTGACTTATTCAAAGGACCCCAGCGCTCGGGCTCTCCGTCCATGCTAATGACAATGCTGGGCGTGCGCACGGCTGACGCAATGTGGGAAACGCCGGTACAATTGCTGATAAGCAATCCCGCGTCTTTGATAAGTTGCCCGATTTCGCCCAGTCCCGTTTTGCCGGTAAGGTCAATGGCGGGATAATCCATCTGCTCAACAACCTGACTGGTTACGTTGGCTTCGTCCTTAGTTCCCGTCACAATGACCTGGTAACCCAATCCCGCGCATTCATCCGCAAGGCAAGCGAAATGCGAAGGCGGCCACTGGCGCCACGTGCCGCGCGAACCCGGGTGCACGCATATGTAACGACCTTTTTCCAAATAAGGATTGGTTTCATATAAATGGCTGCTTTCCGCAGCTTCGATCGGAAATTCAAGCTCGTTTCCTTCGGGCTTAATGCCCAGGTTGGCCAGCATTAACAAATGCCGGTCGATCTCTGAAATGCCATTGGGATATTCTAAAAACAGCTCATTATCCCTGTAATTGCCCGAACTGTGAAATCCGGCAACGTAACCCGCCCGCAGGTTTTCAAGCATATCATTGACAACGCTGCCATTGCCTTGCATTTGTAAAATCAAATCGAATTGCTCCGAACGCATTTGCTCCCCAAAATTATCCCACGCCTGCTGGTCGAAAGGCTGCTCGGGCAAATCGTAATAACCTGGGAAGTGGATAAAGCGATCGACATATTTTGAAAAGCGTTCTTGAAATGATAAAGCCCACGGCAAGCCAAGCAATGTAATCTCGGCATCCGGATAACTGCTCCTTAATGCGCGCAATGCAGGCACAACGCACAGCATGTCACCAAGTTGCAAAGCCCTGAAAACGGCGATTTTGTGGGTGGTTTCGACCGGGAATTTCATAGGAAGAACACTTTATAACGCAATGCCCCGCGGAGCGTCCAGTAAACAGAAAGATATGGAATAACAAGCGATGTGATAATCATTTCGGCGCGGTGCGAAAATGAGACGTCGGTTCCTTTTAATCTCTTGATAATGAATGAGACAACAGCAATTGCCCAAACCACAAATGCCGCAATCACCAGCGCTTTGGCATGGATAATAAGTCCCACAAAGGCAAGAAGCGTCGCGGCGATAATCGAGTAATAATTCCAGACGGGACCGGATGCGATCTTGCTGCGGTATAAATCCGGGTGTTTTTTAAAAAGCAATGCATTGAACATGCTTTTCTGCTGGTCCCGGATGCTGGTGCCCCAAGACGCGGCGCGCGCGGGGTGGCAGACCAATGCTTCACGCACATGCACGATGGGCAATTGCTCTTTCAATAATTTGAATTGCAGTTCGGAATCTTCCCGCCATGCAATGGGAAAGTCTTCATCAAATCCACCGACAAGTTCCAATGCAGCGCGGGAGCAGGCGCAATTGGCAGTTATAAACTCAGCCGTTGAGAGATGTGCAACATTCTTTTGGTAATCTGTGGGCCTTTCCGGAACGGGCACTTCCACTTTTCCTGTAAAACCAATGAGCAGTTTCCCGCGCAAGTGAAAGGCAGACCAGTAAGCATCCAGCCAGGATGAAGCCGGAATGCAGTCGTCGTCCGTGAAAACGATCAGTTCGCCCGCGGATTTTCTCCAACCCAGATTACGCGCTGCGGCTGGCCCGCGCTTGGCTGGCAATGGATGATATTTTAACGGAAAATCAGGAAAGTTTTGATTGAATTCGAGCATAAGTGACTCCGTTACGGGATCGGGTCCATCGGAAATGACAAGCACTTCAAAGGAGCAATCCGGACAAATTTGCTGTCGGATCGCTTCCAGGCACCGCCGCAGAAGCTCCGGCCGCCGATATGTTGGAATTACTACACTCAATTTCGCTTTATCCATCATTTTTGAAGAATAAAAGAGTTGATAATCAATGCATCAAATGGCGAAGTCCAGAAACATTCAATGGCGTCCCTCGGTGAACATACAATAGGCTCGCCGCGTGTGTTGAATGATGTATTGACCAAGACAGGAACACCGGTAAGCGCTTTAAACTCTTTGATCAGCTCATAATAATGCGGATGTTGTTGTGCATTAATGGTCTGGACGCGTGCCGTGCCGTCGGTGTGGCGCACTGCCGGAATGCGGTCGGCCTTATCATCTTTTACAGGATATACAAAAAGCATAAATGGCGAAACGGTTGCATTCTCAAACCAATCCGCCGCGTCCTCTTCCAGTACAACCGGCGCCACTGGTCTGAAATCCTCCCTATCCTTAATGTCATTCAGCCTTGCCTGCATATCCGGATGGATAGGAGAGGCCAGGATAGACCTGCTTCCTAAGGAGCGTGGTCCGAATTCCATTCTGCCTTGATACCAGGCAATGACTTTGTTTTCGGCTAGGATCGCTGCGGTTTCTTTGGCAACGTCAGTAAGTTTTTTATAAGGGGTTTTTGCCCAAATCATGAATTTTTCAATCTCCTCATCCGTGTACTCCGGCCCCCAGTAAACGTGATCCATCTGTGCGGTGTAACGCGCGTCTGCATGATTGGCATTGAGTTGAACATCAAGCCATTGTGCTGCTCCCAGTGCCGTCCCCGCATCGCCTGCGGCTGGCTGCACCCAGATGTTTTTGAACGGACCTTTATCACGGATTACTGCATTCATGACGCAGTTAAGCGCCACGCCACCTGCCATGCAAAGGTTTTCCGATTGCGTTTCGTGATGCAGCCAGGTCGCCAGTTTCAGAACGGTTTCTTCCAATGCTTTTTGCAATGAATGCGCAATGTCGTGATGCAGCTGATCAAAGGGGTCTTCCTTCGTGCGGCTTGGTCCCCACCATTGTTCCGGATCAAATTCATCAATTGTATATTGTCCGTTGTCCTGCACATGGATTACCGAACGGAAATCTTCCAGGTAAACAGGCTGGCCGTAAGAAGCCAGCGCCATCACTTTGTATTCATCCGATGAGTGCAGGAAACCCAAGTAAGTCGTTATTTTTTCATAAAGCATGCCGAGCGAATGTGGCATGTCAACAGTTGCAAGCTGTTTCAGCGAATTTCCATTTCCCAGAAAGTAACCCGTCGTCGCTTTTTCACCGCGACCGTCCAGTGTCATCACCGCTGCATTGTCATAAGGCGACGGGAAAAATGCGCTGGCGGCGTGGGCAATGTGGTGATTTACAAATTCCCACTTTTCGGTAATGTTTCCGGCATCAGCAAATCGTTTTTGCAAATGATGCGGATAACCGTCACGCAATTGCTCGGGCGCCTTGCGGATGTAGTTTAAAAAAATCGTGTCCCAGCCATTATAAATATCGGAAGCAACAAGCACTTCGGAGTTTGACAACAAATCATCTTCGTAAACAGACCCCTCATTTACACCTTCCGGATCAAAGGAATAAGCAACGCGATCGACATCTTTTAATGTAATGCCCGCAGTTTTGAGACAATAATCAATGGCGTGAAAGGGCAATTCCCATGTTGAAAAAGGAACAGGTCGTTTGCCATGTTTGATGTGTGTAAATCTTTCTTCCTCCGCGGCAGCGATAATTTTTCCGTCTTTAACAAGGGCGGCGGCAGAATCGTGAAATGCTGCGTTGATTCCTAAAATATACATAGGCCGTGAATTGAAGTTTAAAATGCAGCGAGGCCTGTACAAGTATTGTGCCAGTTGGGCGATGTGTATATTCTTCCATGCATGTATTTTTGTGTAAAAAGTCCGTATACGTCTGGTTTAGAGACGGTTGCTTCAAAGTAGAGAAGCGTTTCGTAAATGCCTAATAATCAGGGAAGCGGTTTGTTCGCAATGGCACCGTTTTTTACTAGGGGCCGTCTGGTCCATGCAAAACGCAGCATTATGAATGAAACGATTGATACGAAACAAAGGCTTAGGATTTTCACCTGGCACATCCACGGAAGTTATCTGTATTATCTTTCACAAGGCAATTACGACATCTTCATTCCGACTACGGAAAGCAAAACAGAGGGTTATTACGGTCGCGGGACAACGTTTCCTTTTGGCTTGAATGTAATTGAAGTTCCGGCGCAGGAAGTTCGTAACATGCAGTTTGATTGCATTTTGTTTCAATCCGAGCGAAACTTTCTCATTGACCAACATGAAGTGCTGGCGGATTGGCAAAAATCTTTACCCAGTGTTTATGTCGAGCATAACACACCAGAAAAACATCCGACCAACACCCGCCACGTCCTGAATGACCCGACGGTAACATTGGTCCATGTGACGCATTTTAACAAACTCATGTGGGATAGCACCGGGCTGCCAAATGTCCGTGTGATTGAGCATGGCGTGTGCATTCCGCAGGTGGCTTACCAGGGGGATATTGCTAAGGGAATTGTCGTGATCAACCACATTCAGCAGCGTGGCCGCATTACTGGCTGGGATGTGTTTGAAGAGGTGAGGAAGCACGTGCCGCTGGACCTGGTGGGCATGGGCACATTGGAATCGGGCGGGTTAGGAGAAGTGCTCAATCCGCAGCTGCCCGAATTTATCAGTCATTACCGCTTCTTTTTTAACCCGATCCGTTACACAAGCTTCGGCCTGGCTGTTTGCGAGGCCATGATGACGGGCATGCCGGTGGTTGCCATGGCGACAACGGAATATGTAACAGTGATCAAAAACGGCGAGTCGGGCTTCATCGATACGAACATCAACAAACTAATTGACGATATGAATCTGCTGATCCAAAACCACGATCTGGCGAAGCGAATGGGCGAAAATGCAAAGCAGCTTGCTTTGGACAAATTCGGCATTAACCGCTTTACCGCAGAATGGGAAGGTGTTTTCAGGGAGACTATCCAACTAAATGTCAACAACCATGAAAAAGCAAATAGCATTTATCAGTGAGCACGCATCTCCACTGGCCGTACTGGGTGGGGTTGACAGCGGAGGCCAGAACGTGTATGTGGCCGAAATCTGCAAGTCACTGGCAAAGCTGGGCTATGTAATTGACATTTTCACGAGGAAGGATAATGAAGAACTGCCGCAGATCGTGTCGTGGTTGCCCAATATCCGGGTCATTCATATAGATGCTGGTCCTGCAAAAGCGGTGGCAAAAGAGATGCTGCTGGGTTACATGGACGAGTTTACAAGAAGCATGATCCGTTTTATCAGAAGCAACAATGTTCAATATGACCTTGTCCATGCTAACTTTTTTATGTCCGGACTGGTCGCGTCACGCATTAAAAGCCGCCTCGGCATTCCGTATGTGATCACTTTTCATGCTTTGGGCAAGATCCGAATGATCCATCAGAAAGAGAAGGATGCATTCCCGGCTGCGCGACTGGACATTGAGCAAATGATTGTAGACGATGCAGATTATTTGATCGCAGAATGTCCGCAGGATCGCGAGGATCTGATTGATTATTACCATGCTGATCCGAGTCGCATCAGCATCATTCCGTGCGGTTTCAGTTCAAACGAATTTTACCCGGCTTCAAAGGCTGGGGCAAGGCGCAAACTGGGCTTGCAAAAAGATGAGTTGATATTGCTTCAACTGGGCCGGGTCGTTCCGCGAAAAGGGATCGACAATGTCATCCGGGCCATGCATTATCTGAAAGATATTCCAAAAATAAAGCTCCTCGTGGTTGGCGGATCAACAGACAAGCCAGATTTTGACAATGATCCAGAATTACGAAGATTAAGAGACATCGCGCAGAAAGAAGGCGTTGCGACGGCAGTTGAGTTTGTTGGCAGACGCAACAGGCAGGAGCTGCGACATTATTATCAGGCGGCGGATTTCTTCATTTCTACACCCTGGTACGAGCCCTTCGGCATTACTCCTTTGGAAGCCATGGCATGCGGCACGCCCGTGATCGGCTCTGATGTCGGCGGCATCAAATACACCGTTGAGCACGCAAAAACGGGCTTTCTTGTTCCCCCGCACAATCCGGAAGCGCTTGCTAATGCATTCAAGGAAGGGATATCTTGCCCCGAAAAATATAAGGATCTCTGCGAGAATGCGCTGCGCAGGGTTAATGAGAATTTTACGTGGGATTTTGTGGCTAAAAAAGCGCATCATCTTTACGCACGCGTAACAGGGCGCAGTTATCCCGGACGCGTTTACTTGCTGCACGTGAAGGGTTTGCGCAGGAATGCTTTGAAAAATTACCGGTCAAGCGCCCTCACTTATGCAGTCTCCTGATTTGTCAAAAGCAGTTTTTCTGGACAAAGACGGCACATTGATCATTGATGTGCCGTATAATGCTGATCCGGAAAAGGTGCGGTTTGAAAAGGGAGTTTTCGAAGGATTGGCTGCCTTACAAGCAAATGGTTTTAAGCTGGTTATCATTTCCAATCAACCTGGATTGGCATTAGGAAAATTCACGCAAGCAGCGCTGGATCAACTGATTGTCTTCTTTGAAGAAGTTTTCAGGGAAAATGACCTCGTCCTATCCGGATTTTATTACTGCCCGCATCTGCCAACTGCTGGGGAGGCGTTATGCAATTGCCGCAAGCCCAAACCGGGAATGTTGCTGCAAGCGGCTTATGATCTGCACATCGATTTAAAAAAGTCGTGGATGATCGGTGACATTTTGAATGATGTGGAAGCGGGCAAGCGCGCGGGCTGCCAATCGATTTTGATCAATAATGGGAATGAAACGGAATGGTTGCCAGGAACTTACCGTGAGCCAGATTTTACGTCGACTGACTTTTTCGGAGCAGCTGAGTTTATTTTGGAGAAAGCCAATGTTCGCCATGTCTGAGCCGAGCGGATATAAAAATATCCTGTGCATCCGGGCCGATAACATGGGCGATGTAATCATGGCTTCACCTGCAATGCGCGCATTGAAAAACACATTTCACAGCAACATTACATTGCTGACTTCGAAGGCCGGCGCAATCATTGCACCATATCTTGATTGTGTGGACGAGCTGATGATTTGCAATTTACCTTGGGTGCAAAGCACTGGTTCTCAAAGCGGAGAGCTCCTTTTGCTCGCCGAGGAAATCCGTCAAAGAAAGTTTGATGCGGTGATCATTTTCACTGTTTACAGCCAAAGTTCGCTCCCCGCTGCAATGCTTGCCTACATGGCCGACATACCAGTTCGCGTCGCTTATGCGCGTGAAAATCCATATCAATTGTCAACACACTGGATTCCCGATCCTGAACCTTACGACACAATCCGTCATCAGGTCACGCGCGACCTGGCCTTAGTTGAACATTTGGGAGCTCGGATTTCGGATCAGCAATTTCACTTGAAAAGCAATAATGCAGAACAGAAATCTTGTCAAAAACTACTGAATGATTTGGGAATTAGTTTAAACAAACCTTACATCATGCTGCATCCGGGTGTTTCTGAGCTGAAACGCGAATATCCGGCTGATCAGTGGATTGAGATTGGAAAGGCCATCATTCAAAAATACAATGTGCCCATTCTGGTTTCGGGGGCGACCTCTGAGCATGAACTTGCAGAAATGATTGCGAACGGCATTGGGACCGGCGCCCTTTCTGTTGCAGGCCGTTTTTCAATAGGGGAATTTATCTTTTTGTTAAAAAATGCTCAGGCATTGATTTCGGTCAACACGGGCACGATTCACATTGCGGCTGCAACGCAAACGCCTCAGGTTGTGCTTTATGCGCAGACTAATCCCCAGCATACGCCATGGAATTCACCGCATCGGATCATTGAATATTCCGTCCCGAAATCTTTACGAAGCAAAAACGCGATCATCAGGCACGTGACGGAAAAGCTGTATGCGGAGGAAATCGCATTTCCAGCTCCTGCGGAAGTTTTAATGGCGTTGGATAGTCTTTTGGAAGAGGCCCGGCGGTAAGATAACCGCCGGGCCCACAGCATTTTATTTTTCTTCTGCTGTGTGAATATCAATTTGTTTCAATGCAATTCTAGGCGGTCCTGTAAGCACATTCCCGCTTGTATCAAACCTGCCGCCGTGGCAAGGGCAATCCCAGCTCTTTTCTGAATTATTCCATTGCACGATGCAACCCGTATGCGTGCAAACCGGATCCAGAGCTTTCACATTGCCCGATAAGTCTTTGTAAATGGCCAGTTTCTGATCCTTGTAATCGAAAATCTCACCTGTTCCGTTTGGAATTTGGGAAATTGATTCGATCTCTTCAATGCCGAATCTGTCTGTAATGAAACGGCTTGCGACGTCCGCATTCTCTTTAATGGCTTCTTTGAATCCGGCGATGGGTTTGATGCGCGAAGGCTTGTAAAGATCTTCATAAGCACTTTCACCTTTTGCAATGATATCACTGATTACTATGGCCGAAACTGTTCCCAAAATCATCCCGTTTCCATTGAAGCCTGTGGCTGCGTAAATGCCATTTGCAACGCCTGGCATCTGTCCAATGTAAGGCAATCCATCCGCAGGAACATAATATTGTGACGACCATTTGGTAAGCACACTTTTCACCGAGTAACATTCTTTGGTGTAATTGACAAGGTCTGCAAATGACTGTTCCGGATCTCCGTGGGCGGTTTTGTGATCGTGTCCGCCTGATATCAGGTATTTTTTTCCATCAATAACATGCGTCCGGAAATAGTGATATGGCTCTTGCATGTCGTACACGAGTCCGTCCGGATAATCCTTTTCATCCGTCAGCTCAACGGCGACAACATAGCTGCGGTAAGGCGCATTCCTGAAATGCAGGACATTGACTCCTCCGGGCGGAATGTGGGTTGCATACACAACATTTTTTCCCTTAATCTCTCTGTCTTTGGATTTGGCAATGTGGTAACCGTCCTCAGTTTTGATTTCGTCAATCAATGTTTTTTCGACAACTGCTCCGCCCAACCTCACGAATTCTGCGAGCAATGCATTAATGTATTTTAGAGGATGAAATTGCGCTTGTTTGTCAAAAACGACGGCTTTTTTATAAACAACCGGCGCCGGTGCATGTTCAGTGGTTTTTACGCTGACGCCTACACGAAGCGCGCTTTCATATAAATCGGTGAGCTCCTCCGCCTGAGCATCTGTTTCAGCATACACATAGCCGTTTTTCCACTCAAAATCACAATCAATATTGTAAGTCCTGACAAGTTCTGCGATCAGACTGACCGAATCTGTGATGGAATCTGCGAATTGCTGGGATGCTTTTGGGCTAAAATCCTTTTCAACATCCGCATAAGTGGTGTCCGCAAAAGTGTTGATGTGCGCAGTAGTGCCGCCCGTTGTGCCATAACCGGGATTATGCGCCTCCACGATCACGCAATTTTGTCCGGCACGCTGCAAGAGCAACGCAGTCGTGACCCCGGTGATCCCGGCTCCAACAATGACCGAATCATAAACCGTGTCGGCATTGAAAAATCCGTTATCGGTCTCTTTTTTGGCGTTCAGCTGCCATACGCTCTTGTTTTCGCCATCGCGGTCAATCTGCGCGGCATTCGTATTGTCGTTTGTGATGATTTCCATAATGTTCAAATTTCTTTGCCGTTTGGGGTATAAAATCGTACCAAATGCTGGAACAGGATTTGTATGCTGCCCGCACTTTCCCGAAAGGGATTTCATCAACATTCAAGAAATTAATCCAACGCTTATGAAAAAGTTTCACCCAGTTTCCATGACTGCCGCATTGACGGCTGCATTTTTGTTTACCTCGTCGCTGTTAATCACCAGCTGCAAAGATGGCGACGACGATTTTTGGGATACGTTGATTCCAGAAACAGATGAAGAACCAACGCAGGCGGAGATAGAAAATTTCGTTTTTTATCCTGCCGTACAACCCGCAAATGAAGCGAATGTTGCCCAGTTGAGGGTTCCAGCTGGTTTTACGATTAACAAATTTGCAGAAGGCGTGGGCAGACCAAGAATCCTGGCCGTCAACACCAATGGAAATGTCTACGTATCCGACCGGGAAGCCGGCATCGTGATCATGCTGATTGACGCAAATAAGGATGGAATCGCCGAAGACAAGAAAACCGTGGCGACCATTAAGCAGGTGCATGGCCTTTACATCTATAACAATAAAATGTACATGGTTGCTGTAAACGAAGTGTACGAAGCGGATATGAATGCTGACGGCACTTTGAGCCAACCCCGCATGTTGATTAGCGACCTGCCCGACGGCGGTCAGCATCCCAATCGCACCATTGCTTTTGGTCCCGATAAAAAAATGTATCTGACGGTCGGCAGCACTTGTAATTCATGCCCTGAACCAAATCCTGAAAACGCGACCATCCTGCGTGCAGAAGAAGATGGCTCAAACCGGAAGGTTTTTGCAAAAGGCTTGCGTAACACGATCGGTTTTGGCTGGCATCCCGAAACGAGCGAGCTCTGGGGAATGGACCACGGCATTGACTGGCTGGGCGATGATGAGCAGAAAGAGGAAGTGAACCAGATCAAGCAAAACGCGGATTATGGCTGGCCTTACATTTATGGAGAAGGAAAATACAATCCTGGCGACCGTCCGGAAGGTGACACGACTTACCAGCAATATTTGCAAAAAACAACATTGCCCACGCTCACTTATCAAGCACACGCCGCTCCGATGAGCATGGCTTTTTATACGGCTTCAATGTTTCCGGGAGAGTATAAAAATGATGCGTTTGTGGCCATGCGTGGGTCGTGGAACAGAAGCTCGCCCGTGGGTTACAGGATCGTCCGGATGCACTTTGAAAATGGAAAGCCTGTCCGCTTCGACGACTTCGTGACGGGATTTATTGTCAATAATAACCGCGCCCACTTTGGCCGACTCGTAGGCGTGGCCGTTCATACGGACGGTTCATTGCTGTTCACTGATGACACAAATGGTGTCGTTTACAGGGTTTCATACCAATGATTTGAGTTAGATTGCGCTTTATTTTATATTTTTAGGAGTTTGATCTATGGTGCAAATCCATTTGTCAAACTCCTATTTTTTGAATGTACTTTTAATACTTTTTATATTTTTCAATTTTAATATAAGTATTATTTGTAAAATATGTTTGTTCAAAGCGCCCTCGCCATTTTATGTTCGCATGTATAGCACCATTCGTGTTTTAAGAAATATCATTTATGCAGCTTCCGCGAAGGGCGGCAATGTGTCCAGGCTTTGCAATGCCCTTGGCATTGAGCCATCGGACCTCGCCGATGCCGATAGAAAAGTGGAAGATGTGAACGCCGTGATCAAACTTTGGGAAGAAGTTATTGCTGCAACCGGTGACCACGCATTTGGGTTGCATATGGGACAGGAAAACAATCCGGGCGTGCTGGGACTGCTGGGTTATCTCATGCAAAGCTGTCCAACAATTAAGGATGCTTTTGCTGAGATTGTAAAATATCAGCAGACGATTTCGGGCTGGATTTCCTATGATTTTCATGCTGGAAAAGAATCTGAAATTGTGTTTGGAGTGAGCCCTTTATGGAGCCAGATTTCTCCCGAAACGGCCCGCCACGGACTTGAAACAGCCATTTCCGGCTCATTGGCTTACATTCGGATCTTCACCGGCGAACGCATCTATCCAATTCGTGCGGAACTGGCTTACAGTAGTCCGGTGCCAAAAGCAGATTATGAACGTGTATTGCAATGTCAGATTACGTTTGGTGGCAAGCGTAATGTGCTGTATTTCCCAAAAGAATTTGCGGAATTTCCGCTCGTGAGTTATGATGAATCACTTTATATGTCTTTTGCCGAAATCCTCCGGACCAAACATGCCGTTATCATGCAGCAAGCGCAATTTGCAGAGCAGGTCAGGCAGGCGATTATCAAAGACTTTTATGGGAAAATGCCTCCGTTAGAAGTCATAGCCGCGCATATGAATGTCAGCGAGCGTTCATTTCAGCGCAAGTTGCAACAGGAAGATGAAAGTTACCGGTCTGTCGGCGCTAAAATAAAGCAGGAATTAGCATTCAACTTATTGAAAAACACAAACGCCACCATGCATGCCATTTCCGAAGTGCTTGGCTACACCGAGCCCAGCGCCTTTCACCGCGCATTCAAAAGCTGGACCCAAACGAGTCCTGCGCAGAAAAAACGCAGTTTTGACTGAGACAACGCTGCATAAGTTGGCGCAAACTGCTATTTCATTGGCGTAATGTGTTAGCTTCCCGGCGACGCAATTGTGCTTGTTTTGCTTCCGAATCAAGCACAAATCTTTTAGCCATGAAAAAATTCGTCAGGAGGTTTTCCAAAGTCTTTGGAGCATTAGCAATCGTCATTTCCATATTTTTAATTTATGTGCAAGCCACTTACAAACAGCAATTTGAAGTGCCCGTAACCGGGATCAAAGCCAGCAAAGACTCGGCAGTGATCGCGCGCGGAGAATACATTGTCATGGGTCCCGGACATTGCTGGAATTGCCACGCACCCGACGGCGAGACCAGTTTACAAACGGGAACAAAACTCGGACTTATTGGCGGGCATGAGCTCAAATTGCCTTTTGGAGAACTTTACACGCCGAACCTCACACCCGACACGCTCACGGGAATAGGAGGGTTCAGCGATGAAATGCTGGCACGGGCCATCCGCTATTCCGTAAAGCATGACAATGCTGCGCTTATTCCTTTTATGAGCTATAACACCATGAGCGACAGCGACATCCGTTCCGTTATTTCTTATTTACGAACCATTAAGCCGGTCAGGAACAAGGTGAAGGAAAACAGCCTGAACATTGTCGGCAAAATGGTGCTGCGCTTCATTATCAAGCCAGTTTATCCTGAAACAACACCCAAAACACATCTGGAACCGGACACAAGCGCGGCATATGGGCAATATTTGGCGACTTCGGTCGGGAATTGTGTGGGATGCCACACCAATCGGGATAAAAATACGGGGGATTTTATCGGTGCCAAGTTCGCAGGCGGTTATCAGACCAATGCAAAGGGCGGCACATTTACAACGCCAAACCTGACTCCCGATGAAAAAACCGGCGCCATCGTAAAGTGGAAACCCACCGATTTTACACACAGATTTCGGGCCGGCGCTATCTATTCTGAAACGCCGATGCCGTGGAAAGCTTATCAACGATTCAGTGACAATGATTTGAAAGCGCTTTACTATTTTTTCAATTCACTGGAACCGGTCCAAAACAAGACGGTGACATTTCAAACCGCCCGCGCGGAATAGTGTGAAGCTTGAATTTTCAAGATTTTACAAACAGATCATATTAAGCCGATTAGTCAGGTCGGGCAGGTTATTGGAAAAAGCTGTATTTTAACGGCTTCACTTCTATCATAGCTGTTTTTGAGATGTATGTAAATCGCTATTTGTCCCCGCTTATCGTTTATTTTTATTCTTGGCGAATGGTTCTGTTTTCCATTGCAACAGGTTCCATTGCCATCTTTGTTTACAGTTATCTCGGGTGGACCTGGGTTGCAATTCCCTGGTTGCCAGTGTCGTTAGTCGGAACGGCCACTGCTTTTTTTGTTGGTTTTAAAAACAATCAATCGTACGACCGCAGCTGGGAAGCGCGGAAAATATGGGGAAGCATTACGAATCACAGCCGATCTTTCGGCGCAGCATTGCGGGCTTTCACTGTTAATGATGAGGAGGGGAATGATGACGTGCGGATTATGCTACATCGTCATATTGCATGGCTTTATGCATTAAAAAACGCAATGGCCCAGCGAACCGCCTGGGAACATAAAGACCGGGCCAGTGAACGTCAGCGTGCAGCTTTGCAACGCGCTCAGAATCCTTGTGAACAGGAGATTGAAAAACATCTTGCTGCTAGTGAATTGGCTGCATTGAAGATGAAGAAGAATCTGGCGACCCAGATTCTGGACCGGCAGTCGCAGCATTTGAGCAAGCTGCGGGAAGCGGGCAGGGTGGACCCTTATCAGCATGTTGCGTTACAAGACTTGATATCAAGCCTTTATGACGAGCAGGGAAAGAGTGAAAGGATCAAAAACACGCCATTTCCGCGTCAGTATGCCACGACCTCCAACCTCTTTATTTTTGTATTCATGACGCTGTTGCCATTTGGATTGCTTCCGCAATTTGTCGAGTTGGGCGAGAAATACATGTTGTTGCTAATTCCCTTCAACCTGATCGTTTCCTGGGTTTTTATGTTCATGGAATATGTTGGCGATATCAGTGAAAACCCGTTTGAAGGGCTTCTGAATGATGTTCCAACGGCAACCATTGTCCGCAACATTGAAATTGATCTCATGGATATGCTGAGCGATGAAACTGTTCCCGATCGCTTTCAGCCTACAAGCGGGATTTTGTTTTAAACTTTGACCCGCACATTTTCAGCTGCCTTTTCGACGGTTTGGACAATGCGCTGCGTGCGCGTTTCCGGCCGTTTGGCGGCTGAGATCCAGGTCAGGATCAGTCTTTTGGCAGATGGCGGAAAGGCCTGGAAGTTTTTGAATGCAGTTTCGTTTTTATCAAATAATTCCTGCAAATCGGAGGGGATAATGGTGTTTTCTGCATCATTCAAAGCGTCCCAGGTTCCTGTTTGCATGGCTAGGTCAATGAGTTTTTGGCCCGCTGGCATCATTAATCCGGCAGCGGTCAGGCGTGCGACGCGCTCTTTGTTGACGCCGCTCCATTTGCCCGTTGCTTTTCTCGGCGTGAACATGAGATAGCTGCTTTCTTCATCGCGTTTGAGTGATTTCGAATCAATCCAGCCAAAGCATAATGCTTCTTCGATGGACTCTGCATAGTAAATGCTAGGTGTTTTGCTGGTTTTGTGATAAATGATCAGCCAGACTGCTTTTTCGGTCGCGCCATTTTGTGCAAGCCAGTTGCGCCATGCTGCGCGGGATGCTGCGTAAAAAGCTTTGATATCGTTTTTTGTTTCCATGGTCATCTAAATATCAGCAAGTAAATGCTGCAAGCCAAACAAGCGGCATGATTTGTATATTGCAGTTTATCAATTTGATTATCAACATTTAAAAGAGCTCGATATGCAAGGGAAAAAAGCCATTTTGTTTGGAGCAAGCGGCTTCGTCGGCGCTTATTTGCTCGAAGGTCTGCTGAATGATCCTGATTATGCACAGGTCACAATTGTGGTCAGGAAAAACCTGAATGTGTCTCATCCAAAACTCAAAACGCTGATCGGCGACTATCAATCCTTGCCTGCATTGAAAAATGAAATCGTTGCGGATGAAGTTTTTATAGCGCTTGGAACGACAAAAAAGAATACGCCGGATGAGAAAATGTATTATCAGGTTGATCACGATTATCCTGTTTTAGCTGCGCAAATTGGCAAAGAAAGGGGAGCGAAATCTGTGTTTCTGGTGTCTGCTGTGGGTCCTAATCCTGATTCCAGTATTTTTTATATCCGGACAAAAGGCGAAACGGAACGTGACATTATCGCGCTTGATCTGCCCCACACGCATATTTTCAGGCCATCGATGATCATGGGCAATCGCAAGGAAAGCCGGTCGATGGAAAAGACATTCATCAATATTTTCTCTGTTATCAATCCGCTGCTCCTCGGTGGTTTGAAAAAATACCGGGGCATTGAGGGAAAAGACATTGCCAAGGCAATGATCGCAGCAGCAAAGAAACCGGCTGATAAAGTAAAAATTTACGAATGGGAAGAAATGGTCGCGGAGTTAAGGTGATTCGATAAAGAAAATGTTACCAAATCAAACCCTTAGTGAACCGCGAAAACCTCTTGCGGCATAATAAGAATCGGCTCCATTGTGGTAAATGAACACGCGCCCGAAACGACGATCACCAAAGATCGCACCGCCGGATTTCCTGACATCGGCAGGCGTTTTCAACCAACTGGACGTTTTCAAATCAAAATTTCCAAGTTGCTGCAATTCCTGATATTCGTCTTCGGTCAAGAGCTCAATGCCCATTTCCTCGGCTTTGTGCATTGCGCTGTTTGCAGGCTTGTTGGCTTTTCGCGCTTCTAATGCAGTGTGGTCATAGCAAAAACTTCTGCGGTCTTTTGGGCTTTCGGGTGCACAGTCGAAGAAAATAAATTCATTGCTTTTTGCATCATAACCAACCACATCTGGCTCGCCACCAGTTACTTCCATCTCATCCAAAGTCCATAGTTTGTCTGAATCTGCTTCTAGCTTCGCCTGCACTTTGTCCCATTCCAAACCTTTGTGGCGGCTCATATTTTTCTCAAAGCGTGTTTTCAATGTTTTAAGAAGCTCTTCGCTTTGCTCGGAGGATAGCTTGCCTTTGTTTTTGCTCATGATGTCTTTGTTATTTTCAATGTGTTTAGAAAGAAGTTGTAACATTTAGTTTGCGCGTTTCTGGCCTGAAATACCAGGAAACAATGGTCAGGACGAGCAGCAACGACGGCCCGAAAAGCGCTTTGGCGTCGTCACCAGTGGCCAGATGGGAGAAAATGGCGCCCGTCATGGCGAAGAAAAATCCCGCGTAAGTCCATTCTTTCAGTAAAGCAAATTTGGGGATCAGTATAACGATGACGCCAAGGATTTTCCAGACACCAATGATGGTCAGAAAATAAAGCGGATAGCCTAGCCGCGTCATCATGGCCACTTCTTCGTCCATTTTGATGAGCTGCACAATCCCCGTTGACGTCATTCCCAATGCCAGCCAGATCGTCGCAATCCAATAAATGATTTTGTTTCGCTTTGTCATGATCGTTTATTTTATGTTTCCCAAAATCTCTTGAATGCGGTTGTGTGCCATATTGATTCCTTGTGCGAAAGGCAGTTGCAGCATTTGATCCCGGTCGGAGGGCGATTTATAGATGATTTGCATGGTCAGTTTGCTTGTGTCATCGGTGATTTTTTCAAATTCCAGGAATTCGAGCTGAATAGGAAAAGGGGTGTTTTCCATTTCGAATGTTCGGGTAATCTTCTGGTTTTCAACAAACTCGGCATACACACCATTTGCCAGAAACACAACATTCCCCTGCGGATCGGACGTCTCGAACTGGTAACTGCCGTGCTTTCGGTTTTCGAGTTTCAGCACTTTTGTCCCCATCCATTGCGCAATGATCTCGGGGTCAATGTAAGCCTTGAAAAGCAGCTCCAAGGGCAGGTCAAATTCTCTGGTAATCACCAAGTCCTGCTTGCCATTTTCGGCATCGATTTTGGTTTTTCTCTCCATCGGGTTCTATTTTTCGGGTTTGTATTGCTTCATAATTGCTTCCAATTTATTGAAACGGTCATCCCACATGTTGCGGAACGGCTCGATAAAATCCGCCACCTCTTTCATTTTCTTCGCGTTGATATGGTAATAAATCTCCCTGCCGTTTTGCTGTTGTCCAAGCAGTTCACATTCCGTAAGTATTTGTAAATGTTTGGAAACCGTCGGCCGGGCCGTGTCAAAATTCGCAGCAATAGCGCCCGCCGTCATGGCCTGCGAAGTAACCAGCAAGAGAATCGCCCTCCGCGTAGGGTCCGCAATCGCCTGAAATACATCTCGTCTCAAATTCATCTTTCTCTCAATTTTCTCAACCCGTAGTCATTTGGCTACGAATATATGTGTAGTTATTTAACTACGCAAATTTGTTGAGGGAATTTTCGTGTTGTCAGCCTTGTCACAGGGCTGTGCATGATTTAATTAAGACAACATTCCCTGCACGTTTGGTATGATTATTTATCACGACCATCAAAATCACATATAATTAATACCAATGTTATGAATATGGAACCTACGATCGAAAAAATTAAAGAGAAGGTGCAAGGCGCTACGGATACGGTTATTGAAAACCAGAATGTGGGCAACTCGGAACGAATTATTTCTGGCATTGCCGGCATCGTGCTGACTTTGTACGGATTGAAAAGAAAAGATACAATGCTTGGCAAAGGACTTTCTATCGTTGGCGGAATGCTGATTTCGAGAGCAACGTCTGGCTTTTGCCCGGTTAATAAAGCAGTAGGAAGAAACAGCTTTGCAGGCGCACTTGCTTAAATAAGACAAGCAGTTGTTTGGCAAATTGTTTTTTGCTCAAATAAAAAGGGATTGAAATGCAGCTTCATGCTATTTCAATCCCTTTTTATTTGTCGGCTCGTGCATGTTAACTGACGTCGCACCTGTTAACATTCAGCAATTTCGTTTTCAACAAAGCCTCAAAGCTAAGTCAGTTCGGCTGCGGCCTTGATCATGGAGGTTGACCAAAGGGCGTACAATCTTGTCCAGGCGTCCTCTGTTTCTGCATTCCACGCTTCGTCCAGAATGGTTTTGAGCGTGGTAATCAACACTTTCCCAACCAGTGCATAATGCTCAGGTTCGACTCCATAGTGCACGTGGCGTTTTCCCATTGCCTCTATTTCTGATTGAATGTCATCAATCGTTTGCAAATGCATGACCATATAAGTGATCATGGCGCTGAATTTGGAATGCTGATTTTCCATATCTGATTTGAACATGGGGATCAGATACGGCGCTGTTGTAAAAAGTTGTTTATAAAAAACTTCACCCGGATTATCAGGCTGGGCAATGACCTGACTCCAAGAATTTTTAATGATAAGCATGTCGCGATTGTTCATGGCTGCTGGCGAAAATTGTGAGAGTAAAACATAAGCCAAACTTATGGGCGTTGCGGCTTTCGTCCTATTTTTTTAGGTATACAAAAAGTAACACACCTTCATTTATTTTATTCCAAGGCGCGTTTTTGGACATATTAACGGCCCAACGCGTCTTTTTTAGATCGTCATCAGATAATCTGTCAAATTGCTCTCTTCGGGCAGGTTGAGTTTTTTGCGGAGACGATGTCTTGCCGTTTTAACGCTGTCAGGCGCAATGTTTAGCAAAGTTGCCGACTCTTTCAGGTTCAGGTTAAGGCGGATCAACGCGGCTAAGCGGAGCTCTCCACTGCTCAGGTCCGGATATTCTTTTTTCAGTTTTGTAAAGAAGTCCTTGTGCACGCCTTCGAAATACATTTTGAACTCATCCCAATCCTTATCCAAACTAAAACTGTAATCGATCAGATTGACAAGGCGGCTGAAAAGTGGAGAATGTTCCTCTGCTGTGCGGGTTTTCAATGCAAGTGAAATCGTCTGCCGGATATCTTCCAGGATGCTGTTTTTTTGAATCAAGTTCAATGTGTGCGTCGTCAATGCCTTGTTTCGGAATTCGAGCTCGGTGATCAGCTGCTGCTCTTTTTCGAGGCGATTTTGCAATTCAATTTGCGCCAATGCACGCTGCGCAGCATGCAACTCACGATCTGAACGCACTTTGGAACGCTGCCGGTTAAATGCAAGACCCAAAATTCCCAATCCGCAGACCAGCGCGATTGCCAGCATATTCCTGTGCGCATAACCCAGATCTTTCTCATGTTGAAGCAGTTCAATCTCGTGCTGCTTGTTTTCACTCTCATAATGCACGCGCAGGTTCATGATCTTGGCAGCATTCTCTGCATTAAAAATCGAATCTTTCAGCGTGCTCGCAAGTTGCTGGAAATGATAGGCATTGGCGAAATCCCTGCGGTCGCCGTAAACTGTTGCCAGACCTTGATAAGACTGCTGCAACGCCGGCCTGGTGCCTATTTCGAGTGCAAGCGTTTTTGCTTTTTCAAAATTTTCGATGGCCTTATTCTGCAAATGAAGTTGCGTGTAAACCTGACCCAGGCCGTTATACGAAGTCACCATAAGGCGTTTGCTCTGGAATTGCTCGTTGATGGTCAGTGCTTTTTCGTACCGCAGCTTTGCTTCTTCATAGTTCTGTTTTTGTAAATAAATCTCGCCCAGATTGTTCAGACAAATGATCTGTCCATTGCTGTCCTTGAAACTTTCGAAAATGGCCAGCGCCCGGTTGCCACTGCTGATGGCTGCGTCGTATTTTTTTTGTTTTGTGTAAATGCTGGCAATGTTAATCAATGATCCCGCAGTCGATTTCTGGTCTCCGAGCGCGGTCCAAATGCCCATTGCCTGCTTGTAGGAGGTTAATGCTTCCTCAAAATTCTTTTGATTTTTATGCACATTACCAATGCTGTTAATGTTGTTCGCCATCCGTTTTTTGTCGCCCAACGCTTTGAATATGGCCAGCGATTGCTGATAATTGTCGAGTGCGAGGCCGTAATTTCCCTGTTCGCCATGGATCATTCCAATGTTTGTGAGCGCCCTGCCATATCCCACCTGATCCCCTAATTCTTTGTAAATGCTTTTGCTCTGCTCGTAAAAGGCCTTTGCTTTGGGATATTCGTTTTTTTGCCAATAATAAATCCCGATGCCCTGATAGCTTTTTGCCTCGCCTCGTCTGTATTTGATTTTCTTGGCTAATGCGAGGGCTTGATCGTTGTAAGTCAATGTCTTAGCAGGGTCATTCGACCAGTATTCAATGCCAATGTCCACCATCAGGTTGACTTTTGTTGTGTCTTCCGATGCTTGTTTAAGGGCATTTTCGAGACTGTCAATTTTAGGGGATTGTGCAAATAGGGAGGTTGTAAAAAAAGAAAGCAATGCAATGATACTAATTTTCATACAGGAGGTTGAGAGTGATTTAAGCGTCTTCAAAATTATGGCATTCGTGGTGCTTAGCACTTACCGTTAACTTAGAACGCGCCAAAATTTAATGCAAATTTCCGCCTAGCGATATCTCCGCTGCCAGACTTTATACCAGTTTTTATTCTTGGGGTAATGCCGGTGTGCCGCCCGATTATTCACGACTAACGCAACGAGCAGCAAAATTAAAACACCGCTCAGCACCGGACTCAGCACATAAAAATAGCCAAGCGATGTGATTTTTTCGGAACCAATGTTTGCGATGAGCGCGGTGGCTCCGCCTGGCGGATGAAGTGTTTTGGTAATCTGCATGCACACGATGGAAATGGAAACGGCCAATGCTGACGAGAGCCACAGCTCGCCGGGGAAGAGCTTGTGAATGGTGACGCCCACCAGCGCGCATATCAAATGGCCGCCTATGAGGTTGCGCGGCTGCGCGAGCGGACTGTTAACTATGCCGTAAATCAGGACAGAAGATGCTCCGAATGAGCCGATTAAAAAAACGTTGTCCGATTGTGTAAACCGGGAACTGTTGATAAAACCAATCAATGCAATGCCTAAAAAAGATCCGACGAATGTCCAGAAATGATCGCTGAAATCGATCAGGGTTTCTTTGTAAATCACATAACGCGCCATCCGCGCATGCTTTCTCAGTCGCTTTCTCAATGTATTATTAAATTAACTTTCTTTATAAAGCTGCAAAGATAAGCGGTGAAAATGAGCAATAATTTGATCCAGGCATTTTGTAAATAAAAAAAGCACTGGTCGAAGGTTTGAGCTTCGGCCAGTGCTTGCTATTTGTTTTAAAAAAACCTATTTCGCGACTTCTTTCACAGCTGTGATTGGGAATTCGCCGTCTTGCGAAACAATGGTTCCTTTCAGCGAATCGCCGTCCTGAGCCAAAGTTACATTCAGCAAACCGCCTTGAAAATCCAGCTTGAAAGTGATTTTTCCCTGGTCAACCACCAGTTCTTTCATTTCCATTTTGTCTGTTGATCCAAGCGTTCCGGACCATTTATCGTCTTTTTGTTCAAAAGTCATTACGCCGGTTTCGTATTCAGGCGGAACATTGGAGACGGTGTATTTCCAGCTTCCAGCCAGGTCACCAGCCTTTAAAAAATTGTGCGCCTGCACCGAAAACATGGTCAATGCGAAAATCGCGAGGAAAAAATACTTCACTTTCATTTGAATAAGGATTAGATTGTTTTTACATGACTAACTGCGGAGAAAGCCGCATTCCGTAAATGTAGAAATTCCATCCAGATTCTTTTTCTGCTCAATGTTAAATTTTTGTTCAATATGCCGCAGATCTTAACCCAATGTGTGACCGGCGTAATCAGGCAATTCGTTAAATGCTTCATCGATCAGCGATTGCATCAGATCGGCGGCTTTTCCGGGTTTTATGCAGACCGCGTTTTGCCCAGACCAAAAAATATTCAGATCGGTTCTGCCTTGCGCCTGAGCGGCTTCACGCAATTGTCCCATAAACTGCGATTGCATAGGGAACGGAAAAACCTCGGTTTGGTAACTTATCTCGTCGGCAATGCGGTTGCGGATCATCCGGCCCATGCGGCCGGTTAGAGATTTGGACAGGACGGTGTATCGCGCTTCGTCTGAGAGCAGCATGGCCCGGTGGGCGGGCGTGGCATTCGATTCTTCGGCGATCAGAAACGCCGTCCCAAGTTGCGCGGCATCAGCGCCAAGTGTCAGTGCGGCTTTGATTCCCTGGCCATCGGCAATGCCGCCTGCCGCGATAATGGGCGTTTTGACCTTCGCTTTCAATTGCTGAACAAGGGCAAATGCGCCTATTAAGGATTGATCGGCCGGTTGGAGGAATGAAGGACGGTGCCCGCCTGCTTCGAATCCGGAAGCGACAATGGCGTCAACTCCGGCCGCTTCGAGCGCCAGTCCTTCGTCTAATGTGGTGGCAGCGCCGACTGTTTTAATGCCAAGTCGGCGCGCTTCGTTTAGTATTTCTTTGGATGGTGCGCCAAATATAAAGCTGAAAACCGCCGGGCGAACTTCAAAAACTGCTTCCACCTGTTTCTCAAATTTGGAAGGAATGTTTGTGTTCGGCTCGGGAACGGGAATGCCGAGTTCATCAAAGTAAGGCTTGTAAAGCTGCTTCACCTTTTCCAGTTTTTCGGCGGAATAATTTTTCAGACTTTCATCCACATCCGAAACCCATAGATTAATGTTATAAGGCTTATCCGTTTTCGACCTAAGGTCCTGACCAAGCGCCAGAATTTGCTCGGGAGTGAGTCCATAAGCGCCAAAACTGCCTAATCCGCCTGCATTGGACACCGCAGCAAGCAACTCAGGCGTTGAAAAACCTCCGCCCATCGGACCTTGCAGGATCGGATATTTGATCCCCAGCAGCTCGGTTATTTTTGTTTGATGTCTCATTTTTTCAGCCGTTTTATATTTGCAATTGCTTACCTAAACCAAATGATGTCCCGCAACGTGCCCGCCATCCAGATTGATGATCTCGCCCGTTACAAAGTTACTTCCTGCAAGATAAAGCGCCAGTTCAGCAACGTCACTGGTCTCGCCGATGCGATCCACCAAGTGCAGCGCAGCAAGGCTATCCGCATTCGAAATGCCATTTTTCGCTTGCAATGGACTGCGAATAATTCCTGGCGCAATGCCATTGACGCGAATGTTATTTTTACCAAATTCTGTTGCAAGCTGTTTTGTCAGCGCATGAATGGCTGCTTTGCTCGCAACGGGAGCCGTCGCCGGAAATCCACCAATTGCGTGATCCACGAGCACAGTGCCAATGTTAATGATAGAACCTTCGCCTTGTTTCAGCATTTGCTTCACAGCCGCCTGACTTGTAAAGAAAGTGCCTTTCAAATTAATGTTAAGGAAACGATCCAGATAACTTTCATCGATGTCTGTAAACGGCTTTGGCTCGAAAATTCCAGCATTATTGACCAAAACATCCACTGCTCCAAAGCGCGCCAATGCAGTTTCCACAAGCAACTGACCGGTTTCAGGTTTGCCAATGTCGCCCGTAACTTTGGCCAGCCGGTCGTGGTTACCAAGCTCTTCGAATGTTGCATTTAAATTTACTTCGTTTGCGGCATTAATGACAACATTATAGCCACGTTCCAAAAACAATGCTGCGATGGCTTTGCCTATGCCGGTCGAAGCGCCGGTTACGATAACGGTTTGCGTTTTCATGATTGTTAAATTTTAGTTGTTTTTACTTTTTGTAGCTGTAATTCCTTTTTCACGCAGGACAGAAACCTGTTCGCCCGCTTGGCCCCAGTTGTCCAGGTCTATTTCCTGAATCACGACGACAGTCAGGTTTGGATCTTTGTCCAAAACATCGGAAAGCAGATTGGTAACCCCGGAGATCAGGGCTTGTTTTTGTTCGCGTGTGACGCCTTCCCGGGTCACCTCAATTTTTACGTATGGCATGATCTTGACTGTTTGTGTTATCAATAAATAATCTTTTGATGACACAAAGTAAGTCTGCTCTAATGAGGTCATTACGTGACCTAGATCACATAATGCGAGCGTTATCTGTGATTGTTGTAGAGGCGGCTGAGTGTCTCGCGGGACACGCCTAAATAGGAGGCAATGAGGTGTTTGGGGACAAGATTATAAAGCTGCGGATACAGGGCCAAAAGTTCTTCGTAACGAGCCTTTGTATCATTGTTCATGAATGACAGAAGTCGCTTTTGCGAAGCCACATAACCTCTGTTGGTGCGCCAGCGGAAGAAATGTTCGACCTGGTGTATTTCGTTGCAAAGCTTTTCGCGGTCGGGGCTGGATAAGCACAGCACATCTGCATCTGTTACGCAATCCACTGAAAGTGTGGCGTTTGTGTAGTTATACATCGCTGCATAATCAGACGTCCACCAGGTTGGCATTGCAAATTGCAGAATGTAAGTTTTGATTTCATCATTGACGAAAAAGGCTTTCAGACAGCCGGAAACAACGAAATACTCATAGTCAACTGGCTTTCCGACGTCGATCAATGTGTGGCCTTTTTTGTAGGATTGCGGTTTAAAATGGGAGAAGAAATAGTCAAACTGCTCGTCGGTGAGGCTTGCGGACTGGGCAATATGGGTTTTCAGGATTTCCTTCGCTTGCATCGGGATCAATGTTCTTTTTCGGATCGGCCTTGTATCAAATCAAAAAGTATTTTAGACAAATAAATTGCTTTTTCCAAGCATGCATTCTTTTTAAGCAACATTCGGGAGCGCCGACTTTGAGGTAGAACTTTCCGCCAACTTTCTTTATCTTTTTGTCAAACCAAAAATCAGATCCCATGAATCAAATGGATAGAAAGACATTTCTGAAAGAGTTGTCCCTGCTCACGGGCGCTTCGCTCGTTTACGGACAAGCGGGTGCCGCGGATTTGTCCTGGAAGAAGGCGGATTTCAGGCTGGGGTTTGTCACTTATTTGTGGGGCAAAGATTGGGATTTGCCAACTCTGATCAAAAACTGCTCGGATACGAAGATCAATGGCGTCGAACTGCGTGTTGAGCATGCACACAAAGTAATGCCGGAACTTACTAAGGCAGAACGCATTGAGGTGAAGAAGAAGTTTGCAGACAGTCCGGTGGAGCTAATCGGGCTGGGCACAAATCAGCAATATGATTATCCGGATCAGGCCAAAGTAAAAGCGTCCATTGAACGGACCAAAGAATTCATCCGGTTAAGCGCCGATGTGGGCGGTTCGGGGGTGAAAGTGAAGCCGAATGGACTGCATGCTGATGTTCCGGTGGAGAAAACGCTGGCACAGATCGGTGCTGCATTGAACGAATTGGCTGCTTATGCGAAAGATTTCGGGCAGCTGATCAGGCTGGAAGTGCATGGTGAGAAAACGCAGGAACTGCCTAACATTAAGCAGATTATGGAAGCTGCCAATCATCCGAATGCGAAAATCTGCTGGAATTGCAATAAGGAAGATCTAATTGGAGAAGGTTTTCAGGCCAATTTTGATATGGTCAAAAAGTGGTTCGGCGACACCGTCCACGTCCGTGAGCTGGATCGCACAGATTATCCTTACAAAGAGCTGCTGAGCAACCTTGGCAAAATGAATTACAAAGGCTGGGTTCTGCTCGAATGCCACACGAACCCAGACGATAAAGTTAAATCCATGATGCAGCAGCGCGCCGTTTTCGACCAGATGATAAAGGCTGTTTAAAAAAAATCAAACAGTCGAGCCAGAATCCAGGCAGGGATGCAATGTTAGTAGATTTACGATTGTGTTGACTGTTCGTTTCCTACCGAAATTGATTACGAAAAACGATTGCGCGCGTCGTAAGCAAGGCCCAAGCCTACGCTCGATAATTTGTTTTCCTCTGACCAATCGGCTGCTGGAAATAATGTTCGGAATTGTTGCTGGATCAGAGGGATTTCGGTTGAGCCGCCCGTCATGATCACGAGTCCGATTTCCTCTGCGGATATGCCGGCGACTTGCAGACATTCTTTGGCGGCCAGCACGATCCGTTCTGTTTTTGTTATAATTGCTGCGTTGAAATCTTCGCGAGCGACGTCAATGCGCAAGTCTTCATCGATGAAATCGAGGACGGCCGCATAGTTTTCTTTGGAAGCCAATCCAATCTTGATCTTTTCAGTTTCTGCCAGCACCGCGTGGCCTCTTTCCTGTTCGAGCACGCTGATGAGCCTGCCGTAACGCACAGGATCATGCGTCTCGCGAAGCAATTGTTTAGCTTGAAATAGAATCCTGTTGGTGTAAAGAAAATTGACCTTACTCCATTCCGAAAGATCAAAATAATGATAGGAAGGCACTTCCAGATTTTTATGACCGTATTTTGTGCGAAAACCGAGTTCCGGCATCATTTCCGCGAGGCTCAGGTCTTTATCGAAATCATTTCCACCAAGCCTTACACCCGTGTTGGCCAGAATGTCATTGCTTCTGTCTGCTTTGCGGGCGTTTTGTTTTGACAACCGGATAATCGTGAAATCGGATGTGCCACCGCCCAGATCAACGACCATCGCCAGTTTTTCTCCATTGACTCTTGCCTCATGCGCGAATGCGGCTGCAATGGGCTCGAATTGAAATCCAACGTGCTCAAATCCAAGACTTTTAGCCACGGCCATCAGCTCATTTTCAGCGCGCTGATCGGCAGCGGCATCATTGTCTGTGAAATGAACCGGCCGACCCATGACAACATGTTTGAGTTCGGCCCCGCAATCAGCCTCGGCCTTGCGCTTCATTTGATTTAAAAATGCTGCAATGATCTGGTCAAATTTCATCAGCTCACCGTTCACCATTGTGCCCTGCCGCATGGCCGGGGTGCCGAGCACGCGCTTCAAACTGCGCATTAACCTTCCCGGTTGTCGCGCCAGAAAGCGCTCCATTGCCTGGCGGCCAAAGAAAGCCTCATTGTCCTTCCTGGCAAAAAACATGGCGCTGGGAATTGTGTTTTGGTCGTTTTCAACCGGAATCAGAAATACGTCATCATCATTCGCAACTGCCAGACTGGAATTGGAAGTGCCGAAATCGATGCCGCAAAAAAGGGGATTTGTCATCATTCGAAAAATTGGGGGCGCAATTTCTCATTATTTGCCCTGGAATGCAAACGCGGGTTTGCATTGCAAGAAATAATCGGCTTGTCAGATGTGCCTTTTAGGGAGCGAATGAGATATTATGGACGGCTTGTTGCCAATAGGGGCCGGTTATCCTGTTTTTCCAACCATCCATTTTTACGAATTAAATCGGCCAGCGCATTGCCTATTTTACCATGGCCATTTGCATTGATATGGTCGTCAAGGGTGAAATAATCTCGTTGTCCGAGCAAAGGATGCACATTAACGAAATGGACATTTGCGACTGGCCTGACTGCATGATATGCCTTAAATTCTTTCACAATCGGAAAGTTGTAAACGCCCAGATCGAAGACAACGATTGGGCCTTTATATCGTTCGCGAATTCGGTTCAAATAGGGGAAAAATGCCTCCGCGTGCTCATGCTTCGGCACAGTTGATTTGGCAACAACGGGTTGATTATTAATAGGCTGGCTCGGTTTGACGGCATTTTGAATGCCGATTGTTATCAGCCAGCGCAGACTCAGAAAAATGCCTTTGAATGGGAAGTAAGTCCTATTGATAATATTATGTTTCTCAGCGGCCTCAAAACCCAGTGAATCAATGCCAGACTTCTGTGCCTTGTTCAGGTTGGCTTTGTTTTCGTCCAAATCATTTTCACAATATTGAATGATCAGCAATTTGCAAGAATCCAGATTGGCCTTGCTCAGCAACTTCGTTTCCCGATGCGTCCCATAAGAAGTGATTGCGGTGTTCAAAACTTTCACATCAAGCTGTTTTTCAAGCACTTCTGAAAATCTGTCTGGATGCTCCACGCCCCAGCCCATGCCATGCGAATCTCCCAAAACGACAATGGAGGGATGGTTCAGACTTGCTTCGTCATCGCGCACACCGAGGGAATTTGTCTTGATTTCAACATTAAATTCCGGATTTGCAAAGCTGCCGATAATG
This sequence comes from Dyadobacter sp. CY326, assembly GCF_021390515.1. GTDB lineage: Bacteria > Bacteroidota > Bacteroidia > Cytophagales > Spirosomataceae > Dyadobacter. The sequence continues at coordinate 466,746 of NZ_JAJUXI010000003.1, read as the reverse complement.
TTGGGCCGAAAGCGATAGCCAAGGTAAGGGTCGTAGCGCGACAGATCACTGTCAAAGTTCGTGGTGTTTTTAAAGAAGCCATATTGCCCGCGCACCCAATAATAGTAATTGTCTGACAGCGGTTTATATGTTTGAAAGTGAACCATATACGCAATGCTCCCAACAAGGGCCGCTTCAATGACGACGCACACGCCGACCAAGACTGCCAGGCGGGCCAGCTTTTGTGCAGAAAACGACCAAAGCAGCACAATCAGGCCAATCGGAAAAAGCGCAAAATAAAGCGGCAAAAGGGAGGGATGTTTTACAAAAAAATCTTGACGAAAAAGGGGCATGCATAACAACAGGACGCCAAAAAGAAATGAAATCAGATTCATGTTAGATAATTATTGATAGAGGTTTTGATGGAACGTGATTGCTCACTTCCGCTAATTAAAGCTGAAACGCGTGGCTTAATGCCACTTTATAGGAGTGATGGGACCGATGCGGCAACGCCTTCATCGGGAACTAATTTCTTATTAGGCTTGAAAGGAAGAATGTTACCTCGATTTACTTGTTGAAATACGCGGAGTTATTCTTCGGTAAATTTTTAGGGATGAACGGAATTCGTCGGTGGCTGAGAGGAATAGTTATAAGCGTTTTTATTTTTGGTAAAAATGTTGAAATCTGTTAATTTTAAATAATGACGTTAACACTTAAACCGCTCTGGTTATGGACAAACTTTCGTGGGCAAAATATCATTTCAGCATTTGGATCGTGGCCATATGCGTGGCACTCATGTCCAAATTCGTCACCAGTAACGTCCTCATTCTTATTCCATTTTCCCTCGGACTTTACTATTTTTCGGTAAAAGGATTTTCGAAGGTAAAAGGATATTAGTGCCCCCTCCAAGATGCTGCACCAGGAATTTGAGCCGCCAAAAGGGCTGTCAGGTAAGATAAAGTGCTTTTGGTATGACCGAAAGGATTTCGGCGAAGCTGAAACGACTTTCGAAGTTGTGCCGGACGGGTCCGCTGAAATAATTTTTCACTTTGGAAGCGGATGCAGTGTTCTTCAAAATGAAGGCTTTCAAGCATTGCCGTCACCTTTCTTAATAGGCTTACTTGATAAGCCTGCTGTCTTTTCCTCAAAAAACCGTTTTGAAATCATTGGAATCAGGTGCTTTCCCTGGACCGTTTTCGACTTGCTTGGATTGCAGTCTGGCAAAGACGGCGTGCGCATTTTTGAACATCCAATTGCATCAATGCATTATGCGTTAGACACTTGCATCAATGCTGGCCAGATAACCGAGGCGGTGGCGCTTGTAACGCAATATTTTTCAAGTGAGCGATTGAAGCCTTCGGCCGATCCAATGCTCTCGAAAGCTGGTGCTGCTCTGAGTAAAACGAATGGCACGATGCCGGTCGGTCGGGTTGCAGAAGCGGCGCATGCGACGCTCCGAACGTTGGAAAGAAAGTTCAAAGAAACCTCGGGTCGGACCGTGAAAGACGTGTCGGGATTGATGCGTTTCGAGCAGGTCAGGAATGCGTTGTTACTCAATCCGACTTCCAATCTTGCCGGGCTGGCACATGAGTTTGGCTATACAGACCAGTCTCATTTAAGCAGGGAATTTAAACGTTACAGTGGCACCACGCCAGCTGCATTTGCGCGAAAATCGAAATATCCAAACAGGGTATAGTCGCGATTTTGTCGCATTTGTACAAGCCAGCTCGAAGCGAAATTCAGAGTTTTGTATCACCATAATAAAAGAAAAATGTTGATACAAGATAAACAAATTGCTGTCGTTGGCGGTGGTCCTGCCGGCCTCACATTAACTCGTCTTTTGCAGCTTCAAGGTGCTAACGTTAAAGTTTACGAACGAGACATTGACAAAAATGCGCGCGTGCAAGGCGCGCCGCTCGACATGCACGAAGGCTCGGGATTGAGCGCTTTGCGCGCAGCCCATTTGCTAGAAGAATTTAAGAAGCATTTCCGACCAGGCGCCGACCGGAAAACCATTGTCAATGCGCGCGCAGAGGTTTTTTATAGTGATCATGAAACCGCAACTCGTGCGGATTTTGGCAATGAACATTTTCGTCCGGAGATTGACAGAGGTCAATTGCGGAAGATATTTCTGGAATCTTTACAGCCCGAAACGGTTATTTGGGACAGCCAATTTGTGTCAATGCAAGCACAAAATGAAGGCTGGTTGCTCCATTTTAAAAATGGCTCTTCCGCCTATGCCGACATTGTGATCGCAGCAGACGGCGCGCGTTCTAAAATCCGCTCATATATCACCGATGTGAAGCCTTTTTACACGGGCATAACCATGCTCGAAGGCAATGTTCAATATGCTGAAAAAGCGGTGCCGGAAATCTGTAAGCTCCTCAATAGCGGAGCATTATTGGCTTTTGGAAAAGGCAGAAACCTGCTCATGGGGCTGAAAGGCGATGGAAATCTTACCTTTTATGCCAGCTTCAAAACTGACGAAAGTTGGGCGGTAACGAATGGTTTAGATTACGCTGACAATTTGGAAGTGCTTGGCTGGTTCAGAAAAGCCTATCCCGAATGGAGCAGCATTTGGTTCAAACTCTTCGAAAATGCTATGACGGCTTTCATCCCGCGTCCGCTGTATTGCATGCCGCCAGATCAAAGCTGGAAGGCACAATCCAACCTGACCATGCTGGGCGACGCTGCCCATGTAATGCCACCGTCAGCCGGTGAAGGCGCCAATATGGCGATGGTTGATGCATTGGAACTAAGCCAATGTCTATGCAGCGCGCATTTCCTTGACATACAATCTGCCATCGCCGCGTACGAAAGACAAATGCAGGAAAGAGCTGCGGAAGCGGCAAAGATTTCTTTGCAAAACGGCGAGTGGATGCATAGTGAAGATGCACTTGAAAGAATGGTCAGGCTGCTTCAACCTAGCTGATTGAGGCTGATTGTGGGGATGCTAAAAAAATCACCTTTTACAGCGATTTCTGATTCTGATTCTGATTTTCGATTCGTGCATTACCGCAGTTCATCGCTTTGTGTAATGCAATGTTACGACGCCCGAACCAAGGGTTTTTGATTCAAGCAATTGCAAGTTGCTCATTGGTGCATCACTATCAAATAGGCTGATCTCTTGTCCTTAGATCACGGGATGCAAGGTGAGTTTGAACTCGTCTATCAGTCCAAGATTCATCAAACTTTTCGCAAGGCCAGGACTTCCGAAGATCACCAGATCTTTGCCAGGTTGCTGTTTCAGTTTGTTAATCTCCTCCGCAATGTTGTCTTTGATCAATGTGGTGTTGTTCCAATCGGCGCTGGTCAATGTCGTTGAAAAAACCCTTTTCGGAATCTCCTGCACCCAACGTGCATGTTCAAGCAATTGCCCGCTTGCATTGGGATCATTTAATACGGTGGGCCAGTAATCTTCCATCAAGTGGTAAGTGTTTTTACCATACAAAGGCGACCCCACTGTATTGACAAGTTCATCCGCAAAGCGTTGCAGCTCACCATCATAAGATAAAAAACCAAGATGACCATTGATGTCACCAGCAAAACCATCGAGGGAGATATGCGCAAATAAAACCAGCTTTCTCATTTTGACTAAATTTTGTTTTCCGAAGGATAATTATTTTCCCGCACAAAATTATGATCAATGAATAAGAAAGAATGCGGGGTTAAGTGACAATGATGGGGGGAGATCTGGCCAAATGTGGGAGATAGAACATTTGGGGTAACTCAGAAAACAAAAAATCCTGCTAATCTATTGATTAGCAGGATTTTGATGCTTTTTAATATTTCTTCAAGTGATCCCGCTGGGATCATACTTTTTTAGATAACAAATTGCTTATCAAGTGGTTGTGCCCTGCGAAATCCTATACTCACCGCGTCACTCACCAATTTGTGGTGATCGGCTTGCAATTAGCATAAATATAGGAAAACTATGAGATTCATTTGTCAGCAACCCTTTAGGCGAATTGTTCAGCAGCTTACATCCGACCGATTGCGGCTGACATAAAACCGCTGAATTGAAAGCACTTATTTTATAAGACTGGATTAACCTCTTGTTTGTTAGGCTACAAACAAGGTCGCAATTATGTCACAGATAGATTTTTCCCGCACCAAGGGCAAAAATCGATTTTGATATAGGAATTCCCTCCATCATGAATGGGAAGACCAAAATCAATTCTTTTATGTGTGATTACTGAATCATAATTTATTGGATTTTCTAGCGTGGCCTTCTTGTCCTCAATAAGATGATATGCCATTTTCAGGCAGCAATATTTCTTGTAGTTAATACCAGCATCTTTGATTTTTGCTTGAAATACCAATCGCCACAATCTTTGTTTAGCTCTATCGCCTCTACATAGGCCTCATATTCAGCAGTTTGCCATACGTCTTTGGGCAGAGGCAAGTCATTGAAAGTCTTGAAGTATTTTTTGAACAACGTTAGCTTCATTGGTAAACTTAGGACAGAACATGGATTTGTCGACTCGACATTACAAAGATAGAATCTTGCCCTGCAAATGTTACTTCGGTCAAAAGTGTGAATGTGAGAAATATTATTAGCGGGCAGAGGGGGGTGAACAGCTGCATTAAATCTTTCACGTTTAGCTAAACCTGACTATTCTTACACATCTTGTTACAGAGTAATCTCGGGTGGAGTCTGGTTGCGACATTAAAATATTTATAAATTCCCCCGGCAGCGACTCCGGAGCGTTTGGCCGGGCCAGATTAGTTTGTAACACAAACTGACATCTGGCCGATTGCGGTTAAGAGGTAATCCTTTTTTTCTTCGATTGGAAAATTGATACAAGTATATCCTGAAATTATGATATTTGATTAGCTGTATTGGTGACGGTAGCTGGTGCTTCGGATCTGCGGATATTCTTTTCACTCAGGCCCCCCACGTTGGATCTAATCGATTTGCCATCAGACAAATTCCATCCGGTGCCTTTACTGTAATCAGAAATAAATTGTCATTCAAGGCGCTGCGTTGGGTGGCATGGTTCGAAATTGAAATAAAATTATACAATAGGATTCATGCTAACGTCTGCTCATCAAGGTTACATATATCAAGATATTCTAGGTGCATATTTCATCGCAAATGAGCTCTGGGCTGGAAGAGGTTCCACACAGCTTCTTTTCGATCAGAAGAAGACTAGTAAGGGGATACCTGACAGGTTTGATGATATTACTATTTACAATGAAGAGAACGTAATCTGCATGCAGGTTAAGTATAGCAATGAAATCAGTCACCATAGACTTACCAAGCAGGACTTCTCCGCTGGGAATTCTTACGACTTGGCGCTGTTTGATTTATTCGATACTTGGAAGGCTTTACGACATGTGACTTATCGCTGGCGAATTCTTCTAGCATGGGACCTACCTAATAACGATGATCCGATTACCGAGGTACTACTTGAACTACCTGAAGATACCAGCCTCCTTACCGGTACCACATGCTTCAAGTTTAATATGGACGCATTATGGCCTTTGGGCGAAAACGTATTCCGCTCATGGACTGCTCTTAGCAATTGGGCAGCTTCGCAAAGTCGAGAAGAATTTAGGCAATTTCTCGATGACTTGATTATTGAAGTGGGTTGTCCTAAGTCTTCGCTGTTGCTGGACTTTTCCGCCGGACTTGAAATGATGCTCGCGAAAGCAATTGACAGGATTGGCATTGGCGTATATCCAAATGACCATCTCTCAGTTATTGAAGTAGCGGAAAGGCTTTGCTCCATCGTTAGAAGTCTCAGATCGAAAGAGAGCCAAACAATTTCATGTGATGAAGTCGCACAGTTGATTAATATTAAGCAAACAAATGGAGGGATAGAGCAAAAATTCGTAATTGATGAATCAGTGTTTGTCCAGACTCCCGAGCGAGTTTCTCAGGTTTTAGAAAAGCTTGAGAAAGAGAAAAAAATGATTCTTACTGCAGAACCTGGTGCTGGCAAATCTTGGCTTATTGCCAATATAGAACGCGAAGTTGGCAAAAGAACTAACGTTATTAAGCATTATTGTTATTTAGCTTTAAACGATCCATTGTCGGTTAGGCGGATTACTGTCAATATTTTGTATGCGAACCTAATCACTCAAATTTTATCGGATGATGACAGTTTACATAGCCATATGACTAGGCGTTATGCATCTAACCTCGAACAATTAAATATCTTATTACGCAGAATTCGAAAAAAGACTCTAATTATTATTGACGGAATCGACCACATTTGGAGGGTATACCAGAGAAACAGAGGTGGTTTAACAGAGGATGAGACAACAATATTGCAGGCGATCGGGCAGCTCGATATAACGAATCCCAAAATTTCAGTGCTTGTGATATCTCAACCTATCAGCCAATTATCCCAACTGGCAACATTTCATGTATTTGCACTTCCACAAGTAACCCTAGATTTCGCCGCTGGATTAATGAAGAGAAATGGCATAAGAAATACTCAACATAACAATCGATCACTCGCCGAGACGATTCACACAAAAAGTGACGGCAATGCTCTTTACTGCAAGTACTTGATCGATCACATTGGTTCAAGTAAAACCAGATTGCCGTTAAATCTAATCGATAGTTTGCCTGCTTACGACTACAATCTTAAAGGATATTACGGCTATCTGTATGAACAAATTCTAGGTGATACCGGAATACCTTATGCTCTTTGCGGCGCAGATTTTTCATTGACCGAAAATGAACTCCGAGAAATTACTCACCTTGGAGAGTTGTCAAACAAGCAACTTGAAATATTGCTGCCGGTTGTTCGATATAAACCTTCGATTGGCTATTCAATTTATCATGAAAGTTTTAAGCGGTTTGTAATTGACTTGATAATATCCTATGGAGCATCTATTGAACATCTAGTGTATAAACCGCTAATTAACTGGTTAAAAAATCAACCGTTCTTTGAGTCGCAGAAAGCCTACAGTCATTTATTAAAATTGTGTTTTGAAATCGGCGCGTTTGAGGATATTACCAAAACCATATCGGCAGATTTCATTGAAAAGAGCTTATATCACGCACAGCCACTCGACAGCATTAGAAATAATCATTATCTGCAAAGGAAGTGCCTACAATATACGACTGGATTTTTACCAATAATTATTGTTTCTGAGCAGGCCAAGATTATTTATCAACTTAAATTTCTCGATGAATCTGTTATGGTGTCGTATCTCACCGCGATACAGCAGATTCACGGACCGGAGAGTATGTACCGTGTACTGTGGAACGGTGAAAATCTTTCGATCGGGCTTGAAGCAGCAGTCAGATTTCTTGTCAACCAGGCATATAAATCAAATGATGTAGTCCATTGGGGAATTATTCCTGAAGAGTCAACGATTCCTTTAGACCTTGTTGGAAGTGCTGCCCTGAAGCATCTGCACACGCGGCGATTTGACAAATTTGAAAAGCTAATAAAAGTCATCTATCGGAATAAAAAATTCCGCAGTAAACTTCCAAATATCGTCGATGAGTTGGACAAGTGGTCAGTTTTTAAGGGAGCTGATTGGGAAACCAATGTGCCGTACTATCAGAAAATAAAACAGCAATTTATTAGAACTGAAAGCAGGCTATCTGATGTGGTTAGAGCAATCATTCAAGATGATCATTACAGTGTTCATGAGGATGTCTTAACAGAGATCCGAAGTATACCTTCCATCGTGGCGGCCACAGTGACCGACGAGGTTGAAGATGCAGTTGGGAGACTAGCTGGATATAACTGGTTCCGAAATTGGGTCATTTTTTTTATTCGTATAAACCAGCACAAAAAGGCTAGAGCGGAGGAGGAACGAATACTAGATACATTCTCATATTTAGTTAGAGACTTGGAGCCTTTCAAGGGCAAACCACGCGTTAATGATTTATACTACTTGTTTCCCATCATAAAGAGGTCATTCCATGAAGGATTGCTTCTGTGTAACGGAAATAGTGCTTTGCTGCTTAAATGCTGTGAATATTTGGAGCGGGTCACAGAGGTAACAACTTCAATGAGGGGAGCTGTTATGGGGCCGTTAACTCATGAAGAGTACTTAGAAATTATAAGTCGGTATTTGCCGAACTCCTATGTTGTGGCGAAATATAAGGAATACTACAAGCCCCTCGGTTCGAGGCGATACTACTCTGATGTGGCGGAAACTGCTTTCAACTATGCCTTGATCTTAAATCAGACTGGCGAAATAGAGTAATCCAAAGAAATGTTCGCTGATGGTATCCAGGCTATGGCGGCGTACGGCTACCGAAAGGATCGTACGCTAAGTGAGATATTGTTTTGTAGCGCTTCGTACCAAAAAAGTTACGGAACGCTTGATGCAAGTTGGTTTTTCAATCTGTATGAACTTGCTATGACTGTTGTAACTCATACGGATGGAAAATCCACAAGCAGTTATCCTGTTGAGTGGTTTAATGAATTTGCAGATGTTTACCCGAGGGAAGCACTAAAGTTCCTTATAAGTGAGACACTTGAAAATAACGGTGCTCGCTGGCATCAGGAAGAGCAATTTATCGATATGCTTGAGAAGTTTCAATCTACTTATAGTCCTACGAATTGGTATTTGCTGTGCCGGTCCCTTCCACTCGCCTCATCGGAAGTGATTTTGCGTCACGGACTTGCAATACTGGATCTCGTTGAGGACGGTCTTAGGGAGAACTTCAAAATGTGGCTTGATACAATACCTTCCAAACATATAAAGGAGGCAGAAAATGATTTTTCTGCCGGTGTTGTTAAAGAATTTGAATTGCGCCTTGGACGATCATTGCAATTAAAATCAGGGAAAAACGACTTAGAGGATAACCAGCCGACTCGAGGTTTGGCTATCGCGTTTCCACTTTCTAATGCTTCGTTGGATGAGGTTTCTGCCCACCTTGAATTGCATCCTTTAAAAGCAGATCAACGGGCTGATTTCGAAGGTTACGTTTATAAGCTTCGAAATGACGACGATAAGAAGAGAATTATTCGTTTGGCAGCAGCAGCATTTAAATATGGTCGTGACGCTCCCGAATGGATGAGCAATGTTTTTGTAAAAGGAAGCGAAGAATGGATGCGCTTAAATATCAGCTTGTTCGTGAACTTAACAGATGGGTGGTATCACTCGCTTCACTATACAGATTATTTGAAGAATGCATATCAAGTAGATGGTCAAAGAGCAATTTCTATTCTGCATGAAGAATTGAGTTTTCTGCTTTCAGATAAGAATTATGATTTTTCAGATTTGATCTCCTGTAATCTTATCAAAGCATTTTCAGAGTTAGGCCTTTCGGAGAAAGTCGTCGGAGAACTAATTAGACAGGTCTACGCGCTTGTGGAAAGACGCCTCCCTCATCCTCCAAATGCGAAAATTAATGCCTCCATTTACGGCGGATTAGAATCATTTACTGATGATGAATTGGTGGTTGCGCTGCTTATTGCAAGATTAAAAACATTTACAACGGAGAAAACACAAGGCATCATCTGGTCCTTATCCTACATCGCTAGGACTCGCCCTCACTTACTATTCCGACCCTATCAATGGGCGTTTTTACAAGAGAAACTTTTGCTACCTATTCACAAGGCGATTCTACTTCAAGTGCTTCACGACTACATTGATTCCGACAAAATCCCGGATTATTTTGTAGAACTGTTACTTCGTCGATACCCTACTGACTATTTCCTCGAGAATCAGATTATCAAATCGTTTTTCGAATTTGAGCCCATTTCGATTGACAAACCTCGCATAAGGTTGACGTATCCATCCCATGCATACGACCGTGGATTCATGGAGTACATTCACCCTAAATATCGAATCCTTTCAAAGTATCTAGGCGTCTTGCATGGTTCATTTAGAGCTTACGAGCACAAAAGAGACATAATTAGTGAGGAATTTGGTCAATATTATATGCGGTCAGAAAAGTTGATGACTCCAATCGTTCCTCTTGCCAATGCTCCGTATGAGATCATCAACAATCTATGGTGCGAAGAACTAACCAACATATCTAGGAATACCTACCCTCCAGACACATTGGGCTTAGATTTGTATCTGCCAGAACTTATAATTCAGATCGGGACGTTGTGCAAAAGGCCGCCATATCTTCCTAAGTCAGAAGAAATTCCTGAATATGGGACATTCGATGCCAGTGCCCCGGTTGAGAGAGATGGATGGGTTGTGTTAGCATGGAAGGAGGTAGAGATTTACGGTGACGACTTCAAGTCTAAAGGTCGTCGAACCATAAGTTCGCACCTCACCTTTGGAGGCAAACCAGTAAAAGGGCAATTTCGATTTGCAAAGTACCTATTTAGAGCTTCATATTACAGAGAGGCAGTGATTACAAAAGCCCAATCGGACGAGCCAATTTGTGAATTGAATATTATTGATAAGTTGGAGTACTGCAATTTGCTATTCGTTTCTCCTTGGATTATTAGCCAGCTTGGTCTTGAAGTAGCTCAGGATTTTCATAATGGTTTTCAGGCAGTTGATAACACTGGTGAAGTGATTGTGAGATTGATGACGTGGAGAGAGCAATACTTCGGAGGAATTAGTGATTGTACAGAAGTTCCTCGTTTGGAGGGCACAGCTGTTGTTTTGAAAGCGACTTGGTATGATCGTCTGAAATCAATCTATGGTAACAAAACAGCTTGGTTTGTACAATCAAAATCGGAGTTGGAGGATGTTTAAAATTTTTTCTGCCGGAGGACTTATCAAAGAGCCCTTATCATTTAGAAATTCACTCTTGTTATAATATTTTTCACCTTCTCTCTCGCGATCCCCTCTCACAAATAGGAGGGGTCGTGAGAGAGAAGGTGCAGCGCTAACCTTCCGTACCAGATCTCTTGGAAAGCCGCCCTTTCAAAGCCTGCATATCTTCACTGACCTTCGTGTCCAGGATCTTTGCATAGATCTGCGTAGTCCGAATGTTTGTATGCCCAAGCATTTTAGAAACGCTTTCAATCGGCACACCATTTTGAAGGGTAATAGTCGTCGCAAACGTATGCCTAGCTACGTGTGAAGTAAGAACCTTATTAATCCCGCAGATCACGGCAATTTCTTTCAGATAGTCATTCATCTTCTGATTACTCGGCACAGGTAACACAAGCCCTCGGGACTCACAAAGCGGATGATCTTTATATCTGTCGATTATTTGAAGCGCTTCTGGCAACAGCGGAATATGTGATTTGACATTCGTTTTCGTCCTCTGGCTGAAAATCCACTGCTCACCATCGATCCCTCGTGCTATCTGGCTTGTTTCGAGCTTCTGGATATCAGAGTAGGCCAGGCCGGTGAAACAACAAAAAAGAAAAGTGTCGCGAACCTGTGCGAGTCGATCACTGGCAAACTCTTTGCTAGCCATTAAGTCTAACTCCGCTCGAGTCAGGATCGCCTTGTCAACCTTGTTGAACTTCCCCTTGAAGTTCAAATAAGGATCAAAATTCATCCAGCCATTCCCAAGGCAAATGTTAATGATCTTGCGAAACATTTTCATGTGCTTCACCACCGCATTATTACCCATCTTACGAACTGAGCGCAAATAGAACTCATAGTCAGCGATGAAAGCGAAATCGATGCGGCTGATGTCAAAATCACTTGTGTTGAAGTGACTTTTCAAGAATGCCAATGTATGACGTTCGAGCACCTTGTAGCGGTTAAGTGTACCGATAGCATACTCCTGACCGACCAATGTCTTCATACGCCCGTTATGGTCTGCGATCACTGTCATCAATAATCGCTGCTTAGGTCCGACGCCTAGATATTTGTTTTTGATCGTTTCCGCCGTTATCAATGCTCCGTCACGAACCAGAGCGGCGTGCGCATCTAACAATTGCTGTTCGAGGTTGCCGAGATAGGCATTAACAGATTTTACTGTCTCCTTCGAACCAGTAACTCTGCCAGCAACCGCATTCCATCGACCGGGCTCGCATTCTCGGCCAGTTGTAAATTCTGCTCTTTTACTTTCAACCGTAATCCGCAAGTAAATCGGCACAGGCCCTTTTTGATAATTCTTCGGCTTCTTCAAATAGAAAAGCAGACTGATCTTTGTTTTCATACCCCTTATCAGGTTAAAAAGTTGAACAAAAGTAGTCTTGCAAGCCATTTCAGCACAAGATGTTTACGGCGTAAACATCTTCAAATACAATAAGTTACAACGATTCTGGTGAGTAAAATTTGCAGATTCTCGAACTTACCGAATTACTCACCAAAAATTTGACGAAAATTAAATCTTTTGGCATAATCCGGAAAGAAAAAAGCCTGCTAATCGTTTGATTTGCAGGCTTTTGATGCTTTTTGTTATTTCTTCAAGTGATCCCGCTGGGATTCGAACCCAGGACCCATACATTAAAAGTGTATTGCTCTACCAGCTGAGCTACGGAATCCTATTGTTGATTTACTGTTCAACATCAGTCTTTTTGCTTATGTCTGTTAAAGGCCCAGGACCCATACATTAAAAGCGGACGCCGCGCGGTGTATTGCTCTACCAGCTGAGCTACGGAATCTTATTGTTGATTTACTGTTCAACATCAGTCTTTTGCTTATTTCTGTAAAAGGCCCAGGACCCATACATTAAAAGCGCCAATCGAATTGCGGACGCCGCGCGGTGTATTGCTCTACCAGCTGAGCTACGGAATCCTATTTCTACTCGCCCGTTTGACCGGGATTTGGAAATTTGCAGGTTGTTGGATTAGCCGTGGCCTTTTCCGTAATTGCGATGCAAAAGTAGAATTCTAAAAAGTATAATGCAAGCCCTGCGTAGTAAATACCTGATATTTTGGATTTTTTTGGGAACGGTGATGAGCTCTGTAACGGCTTTCGCGACGAATAGAAAGGAGCTAAAAACGGCTGATTCTCTGTTCGCTATGGCCCGTTATCCGGAGTCGCTGCAACTGTATAAAAAAAATTTTAGCCAGGATGAAAAAAACAATCAAAGCCTGCTTTTGAAACTGGCTTTCCTGGCGGAAAAGACAAATAATTACACCGATTGCCTGTTTTACCTCAGCAAACTTGCGCTCACAAACCCGTCGCGACGACTGTTTGAGAAGATGGACAAGCTGGCGCAGGAACAGAACTTAACCGGCTATGAATTTGATGATTACAACTATTTTATAATTTTTTACAGAAGATATGGTGATTACATTCCAATATTGCTTCTAACTTTGGGGACGTACATAGTTGTAATCATGGTTACAAAAGTTCGACGGAAGGAGCCGATTCTGCAAATACACAAGCTGTCAATAATCGTTTACTTGCTTGTGTTGCTGGGGATTCTGAATGTTCCATCGCTTTATCAGACTTGTATCATTGTCAATGAAAACACCTTCCTGCGGGATGAGCCGTCGTCTGCGGCGGCTGTCGTTGATCGGGTAGGGAAGGGGCATAAGCTGACAATTGTTGGCTCCGTAGACCATTGGAACCGGGTTATTTGGAACAATCAATTCGTTTACATTCGCAAGAGCGACCTCTGGAATATTTAGGCGCTGAGTGGTATCATTTTTGTAGCGAGATAAGTTTGTATATATTTAAGGGTTAAATTTTTTTAAATTAATGATGTATGAAAAAGCCAATGAAACGTTTTTTACTATTGATCGCAGGAGTTGTAATGTTGGGATTTGTGACATCTTGCAAAGAGGAAGGTCCTCACAAAGATGACATTGTGAAGTTCTCCTCAGTAATAAATAGTGGTGCTACTGTTCCAAAAGCTACATCTGCTGGTCAGGGCACGGGTGTTTTTGAGTATAACAAGAACACGATGGAGCTGAAATACAACATTAATTATCAGAATGTAGTCCCTACATCAGTTAACATTCACAGTGCAAATCCTGCTTGGGAAGCTGGCCCATTGCTGTTTACATTGGCTGACAAACCAACCGGAAATCAGGTTCAGGGAACACAGAAGCTGAATGTAGAGCAACAAACACAATTGATCTTAGGTCAGTTATACGTGAACATTCCAACTGCTAACAACATTTTCGGAGAAGTTCGCGGTCAAATCATTGCTGATCCGATCGCTGACTAACCATCGATATTTTTACGAAAACAGGCTTGCAGTAACCACTGCAAGCCTGTTTTGCTTATATCCACTTTCTTATTTCTTCTTTTTCTTACGCTTCGCCGTTTCGTAATCTTCGACCTCTTTCATAAGCGATTTCAGGTCGTCGGTCGTGTCGGCAGTGAAGTCGAGTGTTTGTGAATAATCGGTTGTGCTTATGTTTAAGACGTCGATGGGTTTATCGAGATAGGTTTGAATTTCTTCCAGCATCGGCTTTTCTTCGGGACTGCAAAAAGAAACTGCCCGCCCTTTTTGTGTGCCGCGGCCCGTCCGTCCCACGCGGTGAACGTAATTTTCGGCTTGTTCCGGAAGGTCATAGTTGACGACGTAATCCACATTCGCGATGTCAATTCCTCTTGCACTTACATCTGTGGCAATGAGCACTTTAACATTGCCATTTTTGAATTCATTGAGCGCCGTGAGCCTGTCGGCTTGTTCCTTGTCGCCATGAATGGTCATGCTTTTGATTTCCATTCGTTCCAATGCATTGAACACACGTTCCGCCCGCACCTTCGTACGCACAAACACGAGCACTTTATTGTCTGGATTCTCTTTAATCACCCTTTCAAGAAAAAATCGCTTGTCGTCCATGGCAACAAAAGCCACCGAATGTGTAATGTTCCGTGCAACCGGATTGTTGGGCGAAATTTGAATGCGGATTGCATTCCTGACCAGTGAATAGGCAAGTTTCTTGATTTTCTCATTAATGGTTGCCGAGAAAAAAAGTGTCTGCCGGTTTTTTGGTAAAAATTTGATCAAATCCTGGATGTCCTTGATAAAACCAAGATCAAGCATATGGTCGGCTTCGTCAAGAACGAGAATTTCAATGCGGTCTAATTTGATAAACCCCTGACTCACAAGGTCGAACATGCGTCCGGGCGTGGAAATTAGCACATCAATGCCTTTTTCCAGCTGTGCAATTTGCGGGCCTTGCTCAACGCCTCCAAAAACACTGAACGCCTTCACCCGCGTGTGCTGCGCGATTTTTGAGAAAACTTCGGTTATCTGAATGGCAAGCTCACGCGTTGGAACCATCACCACGCATTTGATTCCCTCTGAGCGGCTGGAAGATTTCTGTTTATGCAATTTATCAATGATCGGAATGGCAAAAGCAGCCGTCTTTCCCGTTCCTGTCTGAGCAATAGCAAGGACATCTTCACCCTTAATGATCGCCGGAATGGCCTTGAATTGAATGTCGGTCGGACGTTTGAATCCGCTCGTTTCAAGGCTTCTTTTGATCTCGGGTGCAATGTGGTAATCGTCGAATTTCATAAAAAATAATTGTAAAAACAGCCCAAAGATACGCTGCTAATCTGTTAATGAGCGATTAATTTGGGCTGCATTCCCTTGTGGCAGCTCAGGCTTCGTCGAAGGCAGCTGCAAACAATTCCTTTTGCCTATCAGACAGGTTAACCGGAATCTTCACATCAAAAGTCACATACAGATCCCCAAAGTTTTCAGCTTTTTTGTAAACCGGAAATCCTTTGCCTTTCAACCTCACCACACTTCCGTTTTGCGTTTCCGCTTTTACAGGAAGTTTCAATTTTCCGCTAAGTGTCTCAATAACAATCTCTCCACCAAGCATTGCGGTCCGCAAATCCAGTTCCGTTTTCATATGCAAGTCATTGCCATTCCGCTTCAACTTGTCGTCTTCGGCAATGTTGAATGTGATAAAGAGATCGCCGTTCTGGCCGCCGCTTGCGCCTGGTCCGCCGTGTCCGGCAATCTTGATGGTTTGTCCGTTTTGAATGCCGGCCGGGACCGTAATGCGAATATTTCTGCCGTTGACTGTGATCGTTTTCTTCTGCGTTTCAAATGCTTCCTGCAAAGTCAAATGAAGCTCTGCCTGATAATCCTGGCCGCGTAAATTCCTTTGTCTGCCGCCGCCAAAACCACTCGATGACCCGAACATGGACTCAAAAAAATCGGAAAACTGATCTCCGCCTCCGGATTGCCATTGCCCTTGCTGGCGGCCGGCGCTGCGGCGCGACTGCTGCGCTTTCTCGAATTCCTCGCTGTATTGCCAGTCCTTACCGTATTTGTCGTATTTTTTCCGCTTTTCCGGGTCGCTGAGCACTTCATTGGCTTCGTTAAGCTCTTTGAATTTTTTTTCCGCCTCCTTATCATCCGGATTCAGGTCGGGATGATATTTGCGGGCCAGTTTTCTATAAGCGTTTTTTATGTCCTTATCCTCCGCGCTTTTGTCTACGCCAAGGATTTTATAATAATCTACAAATGGCATAAGTCTTTAATTTTTATCGATTTAGCGAATTTGATTTTCGAAAAGGGTTTTAATGCTGTTATTTTCTTTCGATCATTTTTACATAAAGATCTTCGACTTTTTTGCGAGCCCAGGGCGTTTTTCGCAAAAATTTCAGACTTGATTTGACACTCGGCTCAAACTGGAAACTGTTAATATTAATATGGTAACCCAGTTGCTCCCAGCCATAATAATCAACCAGTTCGTTCAGGATTGCTTCAAGCGTCTTGCCGTGAAGCGGATTATTTGGTTGCGTTTCCATGGTTTTCGCCGAATGTGGGCTTTGTTTTAAAGTAGATTTATCCAATTAAATAATTATTATGCTTTACGATTAGTTCAAACATTAAACCCTTGCTATGGATCAGATCAAATGGGGCATTATTGGCTGCGGCAATGTGACCGAAGTCAAGAGCGGACCGGCCTTTAATAAGGTGGCCAATTCCAGTCTGGTGGCAGTTATGCGCCGCGACGCCGAGAAGGCTGCTGACTATGCCGCGCGACACAACGTTCCCAAATGGTATGCAGATGCCGACCAGCTGATCAATGATCCCGAAATAAACGCAATATACATTGCAACGCCGCCAGACGCGCATGAATCGCTCGCAATTAAGGCTATGCAGGCTGGAAAACCGGTTTATATTGAAAAACCGATGGCACGCAATGCAGCCGAATGTGACCGGATCAATGCATTCAGCAAGGAGACGGGTGTTCCCGTTTTCGTGGCTTTTTACAGGAGGTCGCTGGACTATTTTTTGAAGGTTAAGGAGCTTGTTGACAGCAGGATCATTGGTGATGTGCGGTTTGTCAACATTTGCCTGCAATGGCAGCCTTATGATGAAGAAGTTGGTGAAAATCCGAAGCCACGCTGGCGGGTCGATCCTGAAATATCAGGCGGAGGACACTTTCACGATCTGGCTTCGCATCAGTTTGATTTTCTGGAATTTGTTTTCGGACCGGTGAAATCCGCGTCCGGCATTGCACGAAATCAGGCTGGATTATATCAGGCTGATGACATTGTGGTGGCAAATTATGAGTTTGAATCGGGTGTTTTGGGAAATGGGAGCTGGTGTTACACGGTTAATAAGGAGCAGCGCGAGGATCAGGCTCAGATCATTGGTTCAAAGGGCCGGATCACTTTTTCGTTTTTTGAAAAATTTGATATCAAGATAGAAACGGAATCGGGAACTGAGATCGTTAACATTCCGTATCCGCAACATGTGCAGCAGCCTTTAATTGAGTCGATTGTGAAGGAACTGCGCGGGGAGGGAACGAGTCCAAGCAATGGTGTCAGTGGCGCTAGGGCCAACCAAATCATGGATTGGATTACTAAAAAGTAATATTTTTATAGCTTTACATTTGTTATCACCTTAAACTCAAATTTCCATAGTCATGGCGAAAGGTAAGAATCTGGACAAAGGCAGCACTAAAAAGGAGCCTGAGAAGAACTTGAAAGAAAAACGAGCCGAGAAAAAGGCGAAAAAAGATAGTAAGAAAGACTATTAATGTAAGCTTGTCCGCCTGATTCGCTCGGGCGGACATTTCGTTATTCAATAAATCTCCCGGTTTGTCTTGTATTTGGCAAGCCTTTTTTTTGCCCTGACAATCTTGGAATGTATCTTGTTTTTCTCGTCGGGAGTCAAGATGTCGTCAGCATTCGCTTTCTCAATTGTTGCCTGAATGACGTCCTCCTCGCGTTGCAATTTTGAATATTCGAGGTCGGTCAGTTTCTTGCTTTTGTATGCGCTCCGGATTTGCGAATGAAGCTGTTTTAATTCCGATTTGAAGTTTTGAGCCTGCAATGTGCTAATGTTGGCTATCGAAAGAAAGGTGGCGATGATGATTATTTTCATGGTTATCAACGTTCGAGAAACTGATTTGAGCTAAATAATGATGCAAAGATATAGTCAGTCGATTTTTTAAGAAATACAAAAGGTGTAACCGGTCATGGATTTTAAGCAAGTTTCAGGTTGGCAGGGAGGCGGTGCGGAGCCAACTTTGTACAACAAAATTTTAGTCCCATGAACCAGGAAACTTATAATTACGACAAGATTGCAAAGGCCATTGAATTCATCGTTGCCAATGCAAAAGACCAGCCTTCGCTGTTTGACGTTGCTGAGGAAGTGAGTATTAGTCAGTTTCATTTTCAGCGCGTATTTACCGAATGGGCAGGGGTGAGCCCCAAGAAATTTCTGCAATATATTACGGCAGGTTATCTCAAAGAAAAAATCAGGGAATCGTCCAATCTGGTGGAGCTGGCCGAGCTGGCTGGACTTTCGAGCCAAAGTAGGGTTTATGATCACTTTATTTCGATTGAAGCAGTAACGCCGCAGGAATACAAGTCGTCCGGAAAAGGGCTGGAAATCAGTTATGGCATCCATGCAACGCCGTTTGGCGATTGTTTTATCGCAGTGACCGAGCGCGGGATTTGTGCTATGGCTTTTGTAGATGAATCCGGGCGCGATGAGCAGTTGATTCTTCTTGCCAAAAAATGGCATTACGCCAACATTCGCCCCGATCAAAACCGCACAGAAAATTATGTCCACCGAATTTTCCAACCAGCATCCGGTGCTTTGGAAAAGCTGCCGCTCGTTGTTCAGGGCACAAATTTTCAGCTGAAAGTCTGGGAAGCATTGCTTAACATTCCAAACGGCGCTGTGACCACTTACCAGCAAATTGCGCAGAGCATTGGCAATCCCGGAGCCGTCCGTGCCGTTGGGACTGCCGTGGGCGATAACCCAATCGCTTACCTGATTCCTTGTCATCGGGTGATCCGCAAAGAGGGCGTGCTTGGCGAATATCGCTGGGGAAGTTTGCGCAAAAAGGCGCTGATTGGATGGGAAGCGGCGCGGGCTGCGCAGTGAGTGCGTTTTGTTACTCTGCCTTCCCGCGGCTAACTTGCCGACCTTATGCAAAGTGCAATTACATCAATGTCAAGCGAAGCGTTTAAGCAACAGTTTTGTAACTGGCTGGAAGCAATGCATTTGCAGTTTGCGCAAGTGCAAAATGTTGGTGAATTGGCGACAGAACTGGCCGTGTTTAAAGACGGGACACTTCTAATGAATATAATGCTGATCACATTAGCGGATTGGCAGCACGTTCAAGCCCAAATGTGGCAACTGACGGTTGATAAGGCAATTCTACTTCGTGAGAGGGGAACAAGATGCGTCATCGTTTGGGAAGATTATTGGCTTAAAAACCCGGCCATCGTACAATCGCGGCTGAATGCAATGCTAGGCAAGTCTCAAAAAATTCCCGCTCGACTAACCCAGGTGCGCAGGATTGATCAGGCAGATGCAGCTGATTTTCTCCAAACCAATCATTTAAATGGCTCTGTTTCAGCCAAGAGCCGTTATGGGTTGTTTCTTCCAAAGCGTTATTTCAGGGTTATAGGCAATGATTTTCAATTCGATGATGAGGCTGATGAATTGCTTGTTGCCGTTGCGACATTCAGTGCGCCGCGTGTTTTTCAGCGCGTTGAAGGTCCGTTCCGGTCTTTTGAAATGGTGCGCTTTGCGAGTTTGCTGCATACAAATGTGTCCGGCGGTTTGGACAAGCTGCTAACTGCTTTTACACGCGAAAAAAATCCGGACGACTTGATGACTTATGCAGATCTTGAATGGTCAGAGGGCGCAGGCTATGCCAAGCTTGGTTTCGCGCGCATTTCGCAAACTGCGCCTATGACATTCATTTTGGATTTGAAAAATATGACCAGACATGCAAAAACTGCCGACTTAGATCCGAACGCAACCATTTCGGTCCAAAATGCAGGCAGCATTAAATTTGTGAAAACGCTTGCGAAACATGCAACCGATGCCTAATTCGGCCTCTAAAACGCCACTTCTGGTTATCCTGGGGCCGACGGCTTCGGGGAAAACGCATATTGCCGTGCAAGTTGCGGCGGCGCTCAATGGCGAGATCATCAGTGCCGATTCGCGGCAGGTTTACCGGAAAATGGATATTGGAACGGGAAAGGATCTGGCGGAATATACATTGCATGGCAAACACATTCCTTATCATTTGATTGACATTCTTGATGCTGGTCAACAATATAATGTCAATGATTTTCAGCACGATTTTGAAAACGCTTATGAGCAGATAGCGGCAAAGAGCCATTTTCCCATTGTTTGCGGCGGCACCGGTTTTTACATTCTTTCTTTGTTAAAAGGACATGCTTATGCATCTATTCCTGGCAATGAGTTGCTGCGGGATGAGTTAAATGAACAGCCGACGGACACGCTTTTGGAGCGATTTGAAACTTATAACACGCCTTACCAGCAAGTCGCGGACACATCCACACGCAAAAGATTGATCCGTGCGATTGAGATTTCAGAATATTTACAAGTTAACCCAACTGAGGGAACGGAATTTATAGCGTCCCCGCCGGTTTACGATTACATTGTTTTCGGCCTTAATCCGGACGTCAACGTGCGGCGTGAACGGATTAGCCGGAGGTTGCAAAGCCGGTCGGAAAATGGAATGGTTGAAGAAGTAAAGTCTCTGTTGGGCAGTGGTTTGCAGCCGGAGCAGTTGATTTATTACGGATTGGAATACAAATACATAACCCTTTTCCTGCAAGGCGAAATGAGTTATGATGAGATGGTTAGCCGTTTAGAAACAGAAATTCATCGTTTTGCAAAGCGGCAAATGACTTATTTTAGAAAAATGGAAAAGGACGGCATCGTGATCCATTGGCTTTCAGATGAATACTCAGAAGCCGAAAAAATAGATCAGATTGTGGCCGGATATCAGGAATTATGTGCTGCGCTTTTGCGTAACAAATAGGTAAATCACAACATTAACGACGTCACATTAAATGAATAAGAAAGTTAGCAGCCTCTTGTTGCTCTTGGTGCTGAGCGTGACGGATGCCTATTTGCTGGCGCATCCCAACCTGATCGGGAAAATCGGCGTGCTCGTTTACAAGCACAGTTACATCCGGAATTTTCCCAGGGCCTTGCTTACCGTGCTTTTGGTGGTCGGCGTGTCGTTGGCGCTTTGTGAGTTGATCCGAATGTTTGCAAGTCGCAAAGCGGGATCGATATTTTACAGCTGGCTGCTGGCGATTGCCGTATTTTGGTTTGGGTATGTTTTTATCACCTTCTCAACCTTTTCTTACAGGATCACCGGGAAGGCGTTTATTTATGGAGCGCACTTGCTGCCTTGTATTCTGGCGGGACTTTTCGGCCGTTATCTCATCCGGCAAATAATGAGCAAGCCACCATACGTGGAGCTCGTTCCGAAAGAAAAAACGCCTGGCGATGCATTGCATTGAAGAGCTCAGAAATGAAGTTTTACGCACATTTTTTTCGTCCAAACAAATAGTATCATATTTAATTTGAATTGTGAAATATTATTGTCCCAGTCCCGGTTTTTCACAAATAAAACATGGATAATAATAGAAAGTACACAGTTTTTTAGGATATTGCGGCTTGTGTCGGATCGGGAAATGGTTACTCTTGCGTTCAATTAACACAAAATTAATTTAATGGATAAGTAAATCAGGAGCACGGAAAATCTTTGGATTGAATTGACCTGATTTGTCTCTGTCTTGTCATTAACCTTTTTAATTTTATTCTTATTAATATGTCCCAAATAGCTGAATTAACCCTTGACGGTAAAAAGTACGAGTTTCCCATAATTGAAGGAAGTGAGCAGGAGAAAGCGATCGATATTGCCAAATTACGCGACCAGACAGGGTATATTACAATTGATGCAGGTTATAAAAATACAGGCGCAACGAAGAGTGCCATAACGTTTCTGGATGGTGAGGAAGGCATATTGAATTACAGAGGGTATTCGATTGAAGATCTGGCTGAAAAGTCGTCGTTTTTGGAAGTTGCTTACTTGCTAATTTACGGAGAACTGCCTACGGAAAAGGAATTCACTGATTTTGAGCATGCTATAAGAACGCATACGCTCGTCAATGAGGACATGCGCAAGATATTTGAAGGATTTCCGGTGAATGCGCACCCAATGGGCGTACTTTCTTCGCTGGTGAGTGCGATGAGCGCTTTTTATCCTGAAACTTTCGACCAAAACACAGAGGAAATCACGGAACTGCACATCATTCGTTTGCTTTCCAAACTGCCGACGATTGCAACCTGGTCTTACAAAAAATCACAAGGGCATCCCGTTAATTATCCGCAAAACGACCTGGATTATTGCTCCAACTTTCTGAACATGATGTTCTCTTTGCCGGTTGCAAAATATCACGTTGACCCGGTCGTTTCCACAGCATTGAACAAATTATTGATCCTGCACGCCGACCACGAGCAAAACTGCTCTACGTCAACAGTAAGGTTGGTTGGTTCTTCTCACGCAAACATTTATTCTTCCATTTCTTCCGGAATCAGCGCACTTTGGGGTCCGCTTCATGGAGGCGCAAATCAGGAAGTGATTGAAATGCTTGAAGCCATTAAAAATGACGGCGGAGACACGCAGAAATACATCAATATGGCCAAAGACAAAAGCAGCGGCTTCCGTCTGTTTGGTTTTGGTCACAGGGTTTATAAAAACTTCGACCCAAGAGCACGCATCATTAAAAAAGCTGCTGACGATGTGCTTAACAAGCTGGGAATCAATGATCCGATTTTGGAAATTGCTCAGAAATTGGAAAAAGCAGCTTTGGAAGACGAATATTTTGTGTCTAGAAAACTATATCCAAACGTTGACTTCTATTCAGGCATTATTTATCGTGCGCTCGGCATACCGACCAACATGTTTACCGTAATGTTTGCAATAGGCCGTCTGCCGGGTTGGATCGCGCAATGGAAAGAAATGCGTGAGAACAAAGAGCCAA
Organism: Dyadobacter sp. CY326; assembly: GCF_021390515.1. GTDB lineage: Bacteria > Bacteroidota > Bacteroidia > Cytophagales > Spirosomataceae > Dyadobacter. The sequence continues at coordinate 443,700 of NZ_JAJUXI010000003.1, read as the reverse complement.
TCGGACGTCCGCGTCAGGTTTATGTGGGCGCGCCCAAGCGCGAGTTCGTTCCGATGAATGAGCGCTAATATTTAAGGAATAACACTTTCAATATCAAGAGATTGCTTGTAAATAGCAGTCTCTTTTTTGTTAAATAAATAACAATGCTAATCAAACAAAAACACCTCGAAGGCATCATGTCCGGGGACATTACGCTGGCTTTTCGGAAATGGAAAAAAACGTCTGTGAAAAAAGGATCGGTCCTGCCAACCAGCATTGGCGTGGTGAAGATTACGGACATTACTGAAATTGATCTTGCCCAAATCAACGACGAGGAGGCGAAGCAGGCAGGTTATGATAGTTCGCAAGCACTTATCAGCGAACTGGAAAAGACAATAAATGGAGTTGTTTACAAAATCCAGCTAAGTTACCACCGACCCGACACGCTGACTGATCCGCGGCAAAAGGTGCAGGTGACGGACGAAGAGCTCGCAGAATTGAAAGACAAATTGTTGAAGCTCGATAAATTCAGCAATCAAGGCAAATGGACCACAAAAGTGCTGAAAGCAATTCAGGAGAACCCCAAACTGCCCGCGGCGGAACTTGCTCCAAAGGTTAATAAGGAAAAAGAATGGCTCAAACTCAATGTCCGTAAGCTGAAAAGCCTCGGGTTAACCATCAGTCACGAGCCGGGTTACACGCTCTCGCCGCTTGGTGAATATGTGTTGACAACGATTCCTGAGAAGACGAAAACAGCTTAGGGGCAGAGCCTTTCAATGTTCCAGCCATTGTCAGCAGTTTTAGTGTAAACCAATCGATCATGCAGGCGGCTGGGCCTTCCTTGCCAAAACTCCATATAGTCCGGAATGACGCGGTAACCTCCCCAGTGCGGAGGCCGCGGAACTTCCGCGCCCGCAAATTTTTGTTCGAGTAACTGCGTGCGTTCTTCAAGCGCTTCGCGACTTTCAACATGACGGCTCTGGTCAGACGCCCATGCGCCAATCTGGCTTCCGCGAGGCCGAACCGCGAAATATTCAGCGGACTCAGCGTCCGTCGTTTTTTCAATCAAACCCTCGATTCTCACCTGCCTTTCAAACTCCTTCCAGAAAAAGGTTAGCGCCACTTGCGGGTTGGCTTCGATTTCTTTTCCCTTCTTGCTGTCGTAATTGGTAAAAAACGTAAAACCCGTATGATCAAGGTCTTTTAGCAGCACAATTCTCGCGGATGGACGGCCGGTTGAGACCGTGCTGAGCAGCATTGCATTAGGCTCCGAAATGCCTGCTTTAATGACTTCTTCAAACCATAATTTGAACTGTCTGAGGGGATTAGAGTCAAGATCCGCTTCATGTAACCCTTTGAAATTATAATCTTGTCGTAATTTGGCAATATTATGGTCCATTCGCTGCTAATATGTTCAATGTTAGGAAACCAAAAGTAGCCATTTCAGAGGAAAGATTATTAGATTTGTAATCCATAAGAGACGTACGTACGAAACCAGAATCACGATGGCACAAGAACAACAAGAAGGGGTCAATAGCGAGGAGCAGGAAGACCTGACACAAGAGACTATTGAGACCCTTGAAATTGATCTTAACAATCAGTTGACGGAAGAACATGAGGAGGAAGTGCCAGACGTGGATTACAGCCAGTTGTCTAAGGAGCAACTTGTCAATATTCTGGAAAATGAGTTGGCGGCCATCAATGGTGAAGGGGCAAAACCGGCGGCGCTCAAAAAGGCGGAATCCGTTGCGCGAGAGATCCGTCCGGTGCTTGATTCGATCAAACAAAGGGAAAAAGAAGCGGCTTTGGCAGCATTTGTTGCGGAGAACGGCGGCGAAGAAGGTTTTGAGTATAAATACGATGCTGAAACACAGAAAATCGATTCGCTGAGCCGTGAGATCAGGGGTTTGAAAAACAGCTTTTACCAGGGTCAGGAAAAAGAGAAAGAAAAGAATTTCAATGTCAAAACTGCCCTTCTGCAACGTCTGAGAACATTATTGGAAGACGAAGGCAGCAAAGAAACGGATGCAACTGGGCTGAAATCGAGCTGGGAGGAATTCAAAAAAATCCAGGACGAATGGAAGCAAGCGGGTAACATTGCTTCACCGCACAACGGAACACTCTGGGCGACTTACAATGCATTAATCGACCGCTATTTCAGCAATCGGAACATTTACTTTGAGCTTAAAGAACTGGACAGACGCCGCAATGCAGAACTGAAAGCTGAGCTTTGCGAGAAAGTGGAAGAGTTGGGCAAATCATTGGAAAACCGTCCGATGACCCGCGAGCTTTTGAACGAGGCAAATCATATTTTTGAAGACTATAAACATTTAGGGCCTGCTCCGAAAGAAGATCAGGAGAAGTTGTGGCAGCGTTTCAAAGTTGCGCTGGATGTCCTTTATGATGCGCAGCGCGGACAATTCGCCGAGCAAAAAAAGTCGATGCAGGAAAATTATGAGCAGAAGCTTAAAATTTACGAATCGATCACGCCATTCACGACTTACAACTCTGGCAGCATAAAAGAATGGAATGCCAAAACGAAGGAAATAATGGCTTTTCAGGACCAATGGGTTGCATTGAAAGGCATTATGCCGCGTGAGGAAGGGAAGGAGCTGAGTAAAAAATTCTGGGCAGCGCTTAAAACGTTCTTCAATAACAAAGGAGAGTTTTTCCGTCAGCTGGAATCGAAGAGAGAGCAAAATCTTGAATTGAAAAATCAGCTTTGCGCGGAAGCCGAAGCGATTTTGGAAACGGGTGAAGACAGTCCGGCCACAACACAAAAAATCATTGAGCTTCAAAAAAGATGGAAAGGCATAGGTCAGGTTCCTGAAAAGTTCAAGGACACCATTTATGACCGTTTCAAAAAATCCTGCGACGCATATTTTGATCAAAAACGTGCTAAAAACAAGGAGGTTGAAGAAGAATTTGAAAACAACCTGAAACGCAAAGTTGATCTGATCGAAAGGATTGAAGCAGCAGCAAATAATAAAGACGAGTCTACATTGAATCTGCTGAGCGCATTCAAGAGCGAATGGAGCTCCATAGGTTTTGTTCCCAAGAAGGACATGCAGGCGATCCAAAAGCGTTATATCGCAGCGATCAACACTTATGTAAGCGCAATTGGACAACTTTCGAACAAAGAAAAAGAACAGGCAGTGCTCGAAAGCGAAGTAGAATTGGTGCGGGATGGTGAAAATAGCCGTGGTCTTTATAGAAAAGAAAGTGATATCCGTCGCAAGATCACGCAGCTGGAAAACGACATTGCTCTGTGGCAGAACAACATCGAATTTTTTGCCAAATCAAAAACTTCGGATCGTTTGAAAGCAGAGTTTGACAGGAAGATCAATAGTGCACTTAGCCAGCTGAATGAGTTAAAACACCAACTGTCTATCATTCAGGAGGCTATCTAAAAGTTTGAAAAAAGTTTCAAAAAAATAGTTCAAATGGTTGCACTGTATAGTCTTTCCTTCTACTTTTGCACCATGATAACGGAATAAGAAACGCTATCAGAATAAAGAAAAGAGGCCTCCATAGCTCAGCTGGTAGAGCAACTGACTTGTAATCAGTAGGTCGTTGGTTCGATCCCGACTGGGGGCTCTTAAAAATGCGGTTCGCCGCTCTGAAAGCACTTAGCATTAATTTGCTAGGTGCTTTTTTGGTTTTTAATCCAATGTTGCAATGTCATTCTAGCTGTCAAGACAATGTTGCTGTGGATTATTGGCTTCTGTTGAGCCATTTTCAGTATTTCAGATGTCTCTTTTGATTATCACAGAAAAAGTATCACTAAAATTTGTCGGCAGCGCATTTAGTTATAACTTGCCGACCAACAGCTCAGCGAGTACTCCGTTCCGCTCTCGTAACATTTTTTGCCAGATATGCTTGGCAGCCCCGCTTCGTTCAGCGGATATTATTTAACTCTACGTTCTTCATAGCTTTTCTGACGGTTGCCAAACCCACCGTTGGGATCGGCGTTTATTTCGCCAATTTTTCTAACCTCAGCCAGCTGTAGTTTCTGGTTGTAAATCATATTGCTATGAACAAAGAAGTTTACAAAATTTATCCTTCATTATCCAACCTCTGCCCCGTCCACAGGCATACGGGCTAGCATCTATTATTTTCCTGACCATACACCTCCGGCATTTTCATGCTGGCAGCTATCACTATGTCTTATCAATACCCTCCACGAAAATGAAAATTTTTTCAGCCAGCATTATCTTTTGGCTCATTTCTTACGCAACAAACAGTTTTGCTCAAATAGTTAAGACGCCGGTGGACAGCGTCAAATCCATTGACAAGCCTACATTATCTCTATCTTCCCAGGAACACATTCCCCAACCTCCAAAAACTGTCCAAAGTCCTAATGCGGCCACATTGGGTTCCTACGGCGAAATAGCGGTGTCGCCTTACACCGGCAAAGCGAATATTTCCATTGATCTGCATTCAGTCAGCGACGGAAACATTCAAATACCCGTATCCCTTCATTATGATGCTGCTGGCGTCAGGCCAGACGTCCATCCCGGGTGGACTGGCCTCAATTTCGGCCTTATTCGAAAGCTCTATTTATTGACTTCAAAACTAGATCTGTTAAATGAAATATGGTATTGCATTATTAACGCTTATATGTTTCTCGTGTTTCAAAGAAATTACTTGCGAAGAACGTGCAGCGCGATTGAGAAATCGAGCGTGTTCGATTATTGCAAAGGAATCGCCTTCTTCCGGAATGTTATTTGATCTAAGTGGTGTATCTCCAATCACTAACACGCCAAGCCGATATAGAGATCAAGGCGAGGTATGGTACGTCTATTTTCACGATAAGACTTCAATAGGCGATACTGTTATCAAACATAAAGGCGAGCTCAAATTTTACATTCACAAAAAAGATACAATTCTGGTATTTCCTTTCGAATGTAAAGGTGAGATTTATGAATAGAATTTTTATTTTTTTAACTCCACATGCTATGTTAATCATTAGGTTAATCTTTTTGTCGTTGCTAGTCCACTGCACATTTATTTCTAAATCTTATTCTCAAAGCCTTTTTCAAAATGGCTATCTTATTACCAATCAAAACGACACGGTCAGAGGGTTCGTTAAATATGAAGATTGGACAAATAGCCCCGTTGAGATAGCGTTTAAAGACACAAACGGACAGGTAAAGTTATTTTCCGCATTAGGGATACGGGGTTTTTGTATTGATGCTTATCAATTGAAATTTAAAAGTAAAAAAATAGGTTTGCTGAACATTGCATTGTATGAGCGCTATCGCAGGTTTCCATCTCTCAAGGCAAAGGATTCGTTACAGGTGTTTTTGAAGGAAATTGTCTATGGCAGTGGAGCCTCATTGTATTTATATCTGAACGAGGTTGAAACATCCTTCTATTTTTTAGAAACCAAAAAGGGATTGGTAGAACTATACAATTATAACATTCCCATGATGGTACACAATCGCACTTATATAGCAGTTTTTGATAAATATAAAGAGCAACTAAGTGCTATTGCAAAAGAGTCTCTCGGCTTCAATGAGCCGATCCCGCCGTATCAGGAAAAATATTTACGCCAATATATTGAGAAATACAACAGTGTATTGTCTTTTCAAAATGAGACAAGTAAGCCTGAACAAGAAATACCCAAATTTGATTTGGATCTCAATGTCGGCTTAGAAAACTGGACTGAAAATCCAGTGATATTAACTAATAAAACAACTTTCGGTCTGGGTATGAGAGTTAATTTTCCAGGAAGGTTTTATAACCGATTTGTGAAGGTTAATTTCTTCATAACCCCTGATGCAAATATTGGATACGACGCAGCTTCTCGCCGGAAAGTTAGTTTAAAAACCTACGAAGTATCTGTCGGGAGCCATTTTGGTCTGAGAAAATTGAGGCCTTATATCGGTTTTCATTACAGCGGAGTAAGCGATAGTTACCGTTTATATTTTTTGGGGTTTCAGGCCGGACTTAGTTACAATAGGAAAATCAATTTAGAGCTTGGCCATTTCGCAAATTTTATTTCACCTATGACCGGCACCACATTTTTCCTTCGTCCAAGGATTAGCCTACATTATTTTGTTGAATTAAATAGTCATCATAAAAAGTAGAGTGGCCTATCATTGGTGGTTGCATCAAAAACTGCCAGCCAAAAATTTAATTGCGGGAACTTCGGACAGAAGCTGTACTTTCCGTAATTCAATTATACTCAGCCTTTTTTCATGAAAAAACTCTACTGCTTTATTGCGTTATTGCTTCCTTTTGCCTCTTTCGCACAATGCCCCACAGGCGACCTGACAATCTTTTCGCAAGCCGAAGTCAATGCCTTTGCCAGCGACTATCCCGGATGTGTCTCCTTGCCGGGAGATTTGTACATTCGGGACCTGTCTGCCAACCCGGACATCACCGATCTCTCCCCACTATCGGTTCTCACCAGTGTTAATGGCGGCATTTACATCGAGGGCATTGGCGGGTTGACGAGCCTGAATGGCCTTCAGAACATTATCTCCGTTGGAGAGGATATTCAGCTTTTAGACAATCCATTGTTGACTGACATTACGGCCCTTTCGAAAATTGCGGATGTGCCAGGCAACCTTGCAATTATTGGGAATGGTTCCCTGACTACATTATCGGCTTTGGAAAATATCACGACCGTCGGAGGTGATCTGGATATTCATACCAATGCAAGCCTGACAACATTGTCTGGTTTAGAAAACATTAAGACTGTGGGAGGTGATCTGGATATTTATTTCAATGAGGCCCTAACCACAATGAGCAGTCTCACGCTGACGTCCGTTGGCGACGACATCTTCATCGAATCCAATCCGCTACTGACCGATTTACAAGGACTTCAAAACATTGTCACACTTGGCGATGAACTTAATATATTGGATAATGAAGCGTTAACGAGCCTTCAAGCTCTTTCGGGTTTTACAAGTTTGAATGATGATCTGGAAATTTCTTCCAATCCTTTGCTGACCAGCTTGGCCGGCCTGGAAAATATTACATCCTACGGCGGCGATTTAAACATCTATGACAACGCATTACTCGCAGATCTTCTTCTGTTTTCCGATATCACAGAGATTGGTGGCGAACTTCGAATTGGCGGAAGTCCTTTATTCACAGATCTAAAAGGATTGGAAAATATCACTTCTGTTGGCAGTCTGTACATTGATGGAAATACTGCACTGACCACTTTGAGTGATCTGACAATATCGAGTGCAGGATCTATTACGATCGAAAATAATGATTTACTAACTGATCTGAACGGCCTTGGAAATATTACGGCATTGCCAGGAGGCTTATCCATAATAAATAATGATGGGCTGACAGACTTAACCGGACTGGCAATAACCTCGGCCGACGAGCAGGTAATCATTGAAAACAACGCTAATCTGTTGACACTACATGGTTTAGAAGGGCTTAGGACTACAAATATTTTGGCAGTTTATCAAAACCCCAAGCTTGTCAGTTTGTACGAACTTACAGATTTAGTGGAAGTTGTTTCTTTGATCATTGCCGATAACAAAACACTGAGCAACATTCAGGCGCTGTCGAACATAACATCTTTGTCCACGCTTCAGATCGTTCTGAACAGCGCGTTGACAGATTTGCAAGGTCTTGAGAACGTTACCACAATAACCGGGCAAATTGCGATTTTGCAAAATGCAGGACTGACCAGTCTTAGAGGGCTGGACGGAGTTACATCGGCTGGCGGCGAATTTTCCGGGGCGCCTGTTGTTATTATTTATGAAAATCCTGACTTAACCGAAATCAGTAATTTATCTGCTTTGACCAATATCGATGGTAGTTTACTAATCTATGGTAATAATTCACTTGCAAGCCTGGTGGGATTAGACAATTTGGAAACCCTTGGGGCTTATTCTACTTTATGGGTTCAAAGCAATCCGGCATTAACAAGTCTGACTGGGATCGGAAAATTTGAGAGCGTTAATATCATCAACATCTCTGGCAATGCACTGCTCAAAGATCTTACGGGGCTGGAAACCTTGGGCGCCGTGATTGATTCTTTGGTAATAACAGACAATGCTGCGCTCACTTCCCTCAAAGGATTGAACAATCTGACAACAATAGGAGGGCACCTGGTTCTGGATTCTAATCCGGAACTCTCCAACTTGAACGATTTAAGTAGCCTGACTTTACTGCAACAGACGCTTGAAATCACCAATAACGCGAAATTGGGCACCTGCGCGGTAGCCGGAATATGCGCTTACCTGAAAAACAGCAGCCCTGATGTTGTTACAATTTCAAACAATGCCTTGGGGTGCAACTCGCAGCAAGAAGTTGAAACCGCATGTGCAAGCTTGCCAGTTACATTGGTGGAGTTCACAGCCTCCAAAAAAGAAAATTTTGTGCAGGTTGGATGGTCTACAAGCAGTGAAATCAATAGCAGTCATTTTGACATTCAGCACAGTCTTAACGGAGGTCAATCGTGGGAAACGCTTGGCCAGGTGCAGGCAAGTAAGGAAAGTTTCGAAGCAAAAAAATACGAGTTTGTCCACCTTAACCCCTCAAAAGGAGAGAATTTATATCGTCTGAAAATGATTGATCTGGACGAAACATTTGCATTCAGCACGATCCGTAATGTAAACATGGATGCGGTCAATGCATTCTCAGTATATCCAAATCCGGTCGGCGATCAGCTCACGGTAGAAGCGGGCAATATAACGTCCGCTGGAAAGGTGCGGATTTACAATGCTGCCGGAAAAGTGCTTATCTCCAAAGACGTCAACTTCTCCGGAAATCCTTACCAGGTAGAAACATCGGCTTTGCCTGCCGGCATTTATACGATCGGGATTGTTAACGGGACGGGTAAAAAACAAGTCCGGAAATTTATCAAGGCGGGACGTTGATGCTTTTTCGCAAAAGATTTTTGATTTCAAGTTTTCCATAAAGTAATGCATTGGGTCCAAGCTCACTTTCGCAAGTAGCTTGGACCTATTTATGTTGTTGCTTCCTTTGTTTTCTCTCCTCCTTCATTCTTTTACGCACACCATCATCAACTCCTGTCCCGGATTCCATGGGCGTCAACACAGCTCCTGAGGTGGCGGGTGCCGGTGGCGCCATTTCTATCTGAGAATGGTGAGCGATGTTGGCTGATATTCTTTCTGTGAAATGAGGGAATATTCGGTGAGAAATGTAAGAGCCCCAGGCCTTCCAGCCCACCGGCAACTCTCTTTTGCGGTGAAGCGACGAAAAGATGATGGCATTAACCACTTTCTCAGGCCCGTCCATTGCGGCCATTCGGGCTGTGCCCCCGCTGTAATTGGCAGCATGTCCCCAAAAAGGTGTATCAACCGCCCAGGGCATAATGGTTACTATCTTGATATTTTTCTTATTTCCGCTCAATCGAATTTCCTGATAAAGCACATTACCCAGCGCTCGCACAGCGGCTTTGGTAGAACCGTACGTGGCGTGATAAGCCAGCGGAACCGCACTTTCAACGGAACCCACATTGATCAGTTTGCCATGACCCTGTGCTTTGAAAAGCTTCATAGCAGCATAGCTTCCATAAACAACACCCTTCAAATTGACGTCAATAAGCTTGGAATAATCTTCAAGCGGAATTTCTTCAAAACGGCCGATTGCTCCCACGCCGGCATCGTTGATCCAGAAGTCGGCCTTACCAAATACGGTTTTTGCCGTATCGGCCAGGCGCTGGATGTCGCGCGGATTGCTTACATCGGTTACCACCACAATAGCCTTCCCGCCAGCGGTTCGTATGCGACCGGCAACTTCTTCAAGCAAATCGCCGCGCCGGGCCGCCAGCACTACATTGGCATGATACTGACCGAGCTGCTCGGCGACGCCCCTTCCAAATCCACTGGACGCACCTGTGATCACAAAAGTTTTCCCAACAAGTTTCCGTTGCCCCGATTTGCTTAGCGGCCTCGTTGCGCAGCTGCTGAATGTGATAGCAAGCAAAACGAGCCACATTAGCCAGTTGTATTGCAAAAGCGAATCGTTCCGGCTGAATGTGCACCACGAAATGGATTTTGATTGTCGTATTGTATTAAGCATAAGTCAAGAAGTAGAAAGAACAGTTTGGATATCGCAGCTGCGCGATGTGATCGCGCAGCGTTTATAAAAAGCGTACCAAATGCTGCAACCGTTCTATTCATGCCGTATGCGATAATCGCAGGGCTAGCTTTTCAGGAAAAATCTTTGTGATTGCCGAGCCATTCCACTTGTGCGACAGGTGTCCGGCTTTATCTTGATTCAAGCTTCGTTTCAACCTTTCAATTGAAAGATTGGCGAAATTCGAGCGGCGAAACGTTGGTCTTCGTTTTGAAAAGTTTACTGAAAGATTGTAAGTGTTCAAAACCCAACTCATAAGCGATCTCGCTCACAGTAAGGCTGGTTGTAGACAGTTTTTCCTTCGCCAAATCAATGAGCCTGTTGTGCAAATGCTGCTGCGTATTCAAACCGGTCAGGGATTTGAGCAAGCTGCTCAGGTAACCTGGTGAAATATTCAGGTTTTCGGCAATGTAGGTGACGCTGGGTAAGCCTTTTTCTGCGAGCGAGCCGCTGTTGAAATAATTGGTCAGCAGGTGTTCCAGTTTAGCCAAAATTTCATGGCTGGCAATCTTGCGGGTGATGAACTGGCGCTGGTAAAACCTTTCAGAATAAGTCAGCAATAATTCGAGCTGTGCAATGATCACACTTTCACTAAACCGATCAATATTGGCATGATACTCTTGCTCGATATTTTCTGCGATGTTTGTCAGCATGTTTTTTTCCTTGTCCGACAGGTAAAGCGCTTCAAAAACCGAATAGTTGAAAAAATCGTATTGTTTAATGGTTTTGGCCAAAGGCGTGTTCCATAAAAAATCAGGGTGGATCAAAATCACCCAGCCTTCCGGTCGGTGTATTGGGCTTGCACTATCGATTTCAACACTAAACACCTGACCCGGCGACATAAAGAATAAAACACCATCGTCGAAATCACAGGCCTGCCGACCGTATTTAAATTTGGTGTTGTATACACTTTTCATTGCGATCGAGTAAAAATCATAGATCACACTGTAAGAGCCTTCTGCGGATAGGCTTTTTGTTTCTTCCATATGCACGATGCTGATCAGCGGGTGCGCTGGTGTAGGCAGGCCTGTTGCCCGATGATACTCGCTGATCGTCTGAAATCGGAAGAGGTTCTTGGTGTTCATGTCGATGGTAAGGCGCGTAATTTTATGATTTAAACAGCTGCAAAATCTTATTTTGTATAAACGCCGTTTTCAATTTCTGTGAGCAAGGCGACGTTCCCCGGATGCCAATTCAATTGCTGCTGCGTCCACTCGCTCGATGCGGGACAGTCGATGGCCGCCATGTGCGAAAACCAGTTAAAATGTTCACTTGCTTCCTGCGCAGGAACGGAAACTACCGGAATATTCAGTTGCTTGCCCAGGGCTTCGGCAATGCTTTTAACGGTGATGGCTTCTTCGGCAGAGGCGTGATATCGGGCAGCCAGTCCATCGGCACCTGGTCCTGCATTTTCCAAGGCTAACCGAAATAAAAGAGCGGCATCGAGCCTGTGAACAGCATTCCAACGATTGCCTCCATCACCGATATAGCCTGACACACCTTTCTCACGGGCAATGTTCACTAATATCGGTATAAATCCTTGTTTGTCATCGTCACCATGCACGGATGGCGACAAGCGAATGACCGCAGTGCGCACGCCTAATGCCGCAACAGCGTCCGCAGCTTGTTCCGAAGCACGCGGCCAGGCCGGGTTAATGGGCGGGATAATGTCTTCCGTGGCCAGTTTTTCGGGACTAACGAGCGCGGAGCCGGAAGTGACTATGAACGGACGGTCGGAACCGGCCAGCACTTTGCCTATGGTTTCAATGGCTATTTTATCAACCTGGCAAACCTCCTCGAACCTGGTAAAGTCGTGGATGAAGCCTGCATGGATCACGCCATCTGCTAGTGCGGCGCCGGTGCGCAGACTTTCAAGATCTTCCAAATCTCCGCGGTGAACTTCTGCACCTGCATCAACTAATTTTTTGGCCGCAGCTTCCGAACGAGCCAGCCCTAACACCTGGTGACCGGCACTTAATAATTCCTGCACAATCGCAGTTCCAATGAAGCCTGTTGCTCCTGTAACAAATACACGCATAACTGATCTTTTTTTGTTTTTACAAAGATCGTTGGCATTTCTCCGCAGCCTTTAGCCAAATCTGCTTTTGATTTAGCCAAAACCTGCAAGCATTCAAACATTCTCACATTTTCTAAGGTCTTGCCAATTCGCGGTGCATGAAGATACGAGATGATTTTTCTTCAAATAACATTCAAATGATTTTACCAATAACTAATTGTATCTTAATCGCAAAATAAGTTACTTAGGGTAACTTTCTGACTGTCACCCCGCTCGCCTGTCAAATGAAAAAAACAGTCTACCTTCTCATTGTAATTTTTGCCTTCATAGCAAGCTGTAAAAAGGATTCTGACGTCACAGAAGCTCAACCGGAGCCCATCGGCGCTGTAACTGCTGCCGAGTTTTTGAAGGGCTTTGACGTTATAGGCGCTGAGGTGATTCGCTTTGATTCTGCCAGTAACATTTATCTTGTAACATTGCCCGACGGATACACGCAGGAAAAAGCCGACGTTCGTTTCTCGCTGCAAGCCAACATTGCGCTGGAAGATAGTTCGGGCAAGCTAATTGATACGCGTGCAGTGCTTTACGATTATCACGGAACCGGACCATTGGTTCTGCAACTAAGGCGTAAAACCGGCGATAGGACATTCCGCTTTCAAGTGTATTTCGGGTTTTCCGGCGTGCCGCAGATTGATCTTTTGGAAAAGCAAGTTCAGGTTTATTCCTATCATACACAGCTTGCCTTGCGCTATGGGACTAATGTTGGGAGCATTCCGTCGGGGCCGGGGAAACCAGGAGCATTGGTCAAAATCTCTGATCCCAAGACAGGGCAAACGATCACGACCATACTCAGCAATCAATATGGAGTCCTGGGCATTAATCCCAACCAAGAGATGACAGATAATCCGATGAATGTCGAGATCACGCTTGAAGGTCAAAAATCTGTGATCTTCGAGGGCGTGAAGTTTCTGAAAGGGAAAGCCGCGATCTATCCAAACCCGACTTATAAGTATCAATTTCTTTACTCAGACAGCATTAAGGTTTATGGCAACGACTTTGTGCCCGGGCGAACATATTCGGTTCGATTTTCTAGTGATTTCCTGGAAAAACCTGTGGTAACGACCGCGCGGATTGCAGATGATCATGCGCTGTATGTTGACAAAATTCCTGCCGATTTACCGGAAGGTTCTTATCTGCTGTCTTTTTATGAAGCTGATAAATTAATTGGAAATAACAGCCTGTTTGTCTCTGATCATGAAAGCAAAGCGATTGAATCAATTTGGAAAGGAGATCTTTATGGTGCAACTGGTCGGAGCATTGACGCTATATCTGTCAGCCGCGGCGAGACTTTTTATGTAAAGTCGTCACCGATGATTTACGGTTATTACGATTCACCCATCGATGCGAAAAAGCTGCCCCAACTCCATCTCACACAGGGAGAAAACACTGTGACGCTCCAACCTGAACTTGTCATATTCGGTTGGGCTATTGCAGGATTAACCATTGGCGTTGGACAATATACGATTCCAGCAAACCTTCCTGCCGGTAACTACGAGGTCCGCGGCCTCTTCGCAGACATGACCGAATCCAAGCCTTACTGGTCAAAGTTGCAGGTGAAGTAGGGGATATGGCAGAAACTTTCAGCTTTAATACTAACACTTCAAATCAAGTCCAACATGAAATCAACCCTATTAACCCTGGCTTTAACGCTTTCATTGATCTCATGCCAGAAGAAGAACAATGTTGAGCCGGATATTATAATCATCAACCCAACGAACGAACTCGTAGGCACAAGCTGGCAGCGAACGCTTAATCCAAATCTTTATAATTATTTGGAATTCAAGACCCATAATGAAGTGGATTTCTTCTCAAACTATAATGGCGAGCAGTCAACCACGCTTACGAGTCCCTACACTTTGAACAGGAAAAACGTAATATACGTTAGTAATGGCTTCAATTATACAGGAGAAATTTCGGGGGATACGATGACTGTAATGGGCACTGCTGGGCCGATGATCTACGTCAAACTTAAATAATTGTGGCTTATGGTCCTATGGTAGTTTACGGAATAGCGATTTGATATTGGATTGCCTCATTATATAGCCAAAACTGGAACTTTTAGGGCTGGATTCACTGTCTAACTTGAAGGGACAATGAAAGAAGCTTTATGAAAAAAGTAGGATTTTTATCTTTTGGGCACTGGTCTAACCACCCGGCGTATAACGCCCGGACGGCGAGCGACACATTGCTTCAAAGCATTGACTTGGCTGTTGCAGCCGAAGAGATTGGTTTGGACGGTGCTTATTTTCGTGTACACCATTTTGCGGCGCAGCTCGCATCGCCTTTTCCATTGCTTTCGGCTGTTGGTGCCAAAACCAGCAAAATCGAAATTGGAACCGGCGTCATTGACATGCGTTATGAAAACCCGATGTATATGGTTGAAGACGCCGGGGCCGCGGACCTCATTTCGGAAGGACGATTGCAATTGGGCGTTAGCAGGGGATCGCCAGAACAAGTGATCGATGGCTGGCGCTATTTCGGATATGAACCCGCTGCGGGAGAAACCGACGCGGAAATGGGTCGACGCAAGGCCTTGGAATTCCTTGAAAAGCTGGAAGGCAAAGGATTCGCGCGGCCAAATCCAAACCCTATGTTTCCGAATCCGCCGGGCTTACTGCGTCTGGAACCATATTCGGAAGGACTGCGGGAGCGTATCTGGTGGGGCGCCGCATCCAATGCAACTGCCGTTTGGGCTGCTGAAAATGGAATGCATCTCCAAAGCTCAACCCTGAAGTACGACGAAAGCGGCAAGCCTTTTCATGTGCAGCAAGCGGAGCAAATCAGGTTGTACCGAGAAGCGTGGAAAAAGGCCGGACATCAGCGCGAAGCTAGGGTTTCCGTAAGTCGGTCGATTTTTGCATTGGTAACCGATCAGGACCGCTATTACTTTGGACAGGAAACAAGTCGCCGCGACAAAATAGGAATGATTGAACAGGACAAGCGCGCGATATTTGGCAGAAGCTATGCTGCGGAACCGGATCAACTGATAAAGGAATTGCTTGAAGATGAAGCAATTCAGGAAGCGGACACGATCCTGTTAACGATTCCAAACACATTGGGAGTAGATTACAATGTGCATGTTTTATCTTCTATTTTGGAACACGTTGCACCCGGCTTGGGATGGCGTTAAATCTTAACTGGGATAGGACGATTTCGTTCTAACTGTAAAAAAGCTGGCTGATTCTACTTCAATGGATCAGCCAGCTTGCTTTTATTAAATTCAACTATCTCATTGTCATTCCGCTTTCAGCGATTTGACTGGATTGACCACGGCGGCTTTGACGCTTTGGAAACTTACCGTGAACAAAGCGATGCATATGGCGATTCCGCCGGCAATCGCAAATATTTCCCACGACAGATCAATGTGATAGACAAAACCTTCGAGCCAATGATTGGTGGCATACCACGTCAGGGGAGTGGAAAGCAGGATGGCTAGCAAGACCAGCTTCACGAAATCTTTGGAAAGCAATGCGACTACACTGGCCACATTGGCGCCCATCACTTTTCTGATTCCAATTTCCTTTGTGCGCTGCTCCGCAGTGAAAGCGGCAAGTCCTAAAAGTCCCAGACAGGAAATGACGATGGCCAGCAATCCAAAGCATTTGATCAATGTGTTAACAACCATTTCTGAGCGATACATTTTTTCATAATCCTGATCGAGGAAGTGGTAAGTGAACGGATAGTCCGGATTCAAACTTTTGGCCACTTTTTCGATATGGGCAAGTGCCTCCCTGGTTTTTCCGGGCCGCGTTCTGATCATCAAATGCTCCGTATTCAGCCCTTTGTAATTGACCAAAATCAATGGCTTGATCGCTTCATGGAAAGTAGAAAGGTGAAAGTCCTTCATTAAACCTACGATCGTTCCTTTGCCCATCCAGAATTTCACCTGCTTGCCGACCGGATCATTCATTTTCATCATTTTGGCAGCGGCTTCGTTAATGATGTAATTCGCCGTGTCGGCCGCGAAATCTTTCGAAAAATCGCGTCCGTCGACCATTTGAATGTTCATTGTTTTTACAAAGTCATAACCAACAAAAGTTGCGTTAACGGTGTTGTCGAGATCTTTGTCGCGGCCTGTCCAGTCAAGATCGCCGGAATTGCTCGTAATGTTGGTTGGAATAGAACCCGTGGAAGTGGCTGCAACCACGAAGGGCGAATTGATTATTTCTTGCCGTGCAACTTCCAATTTATCATTCAGGATACCTTCAATGGGAATGTAGAGCACATTCTCGCGGTCGAGACCCAATCTTTTTGTCTGAATATAGTTCATCTGACGACCAATAACGAGCATGCCGGTGATGAGAAATATGGAAAGCACAAACTGAAAAACAACCAGCCCTTTTCTTAAATAAGCGCCTTTATTGGTAAAAGTAAGACGGCCTTTAAGGATACGAATGGGCTGTAAAGCAGACATGTACAATGCGGGATAACTGCCTGCAACCAAACCTGTGAGCAGCAATAAGGCAATCAGCGAAAGCCACAATGATGGATCTGAAAACGAAAGCGCGATCTGCTTTTGCACAACCTCATTGAAAAACGGCAAGATCGTGATCACAATAACCAAAGCGAGGATGCAAGCGAGAATGCTCACGATCAGGGATTCGCCCAGAAATTGCATCGCCAAATATTTACGCTCCGCACCGACCACTTTGCGCACGCCAACTTCCTTGGCTCTTTTTACGGAACGCGCCGTGGCCAGATTCATGAAATTAACGCACGCAATGAGCAAAATAAATATGGCAACGATGGAGAACACCCGCACATATTCAATGCGGCCGCCGGTGGCTTTAAGGCCTTCATATTCAGAATATAAATGAACATCCCGCAAACTCTGCAACATTGGAAAACTGAGCAGTTGAGGCGGCGCGCTTTTTTTGATAACCTGCTGCATGACTTTCTCCGCGTGCGCTGCATTTGCGTCCGGTGCGAGCAGGGCATAGGTTTTGAAACTGCTGTTTCCCCACCATTTCATCCAATCCTGTTCCTGGACTTTGAAGTTAATGATCCAGTCAAACCGTTCGGTGGAGTTAAGCGGAATGTCTTCGAAAACTGCACTCACAATAAAATTGGTTTGGTTATCAACCTTCATTGTTTTGCCGATTGCATTCATGGAACCGAAATATTTTTCAGCCAGCTTGCGTGAGATGGCGATGGAGGTTGGTTGCGCGATGGCGTTGGCAGCGGTTCCGCTAATAAAAGGCGTATCGAAGACTTTGAAATAATCGCTGGTTGCATAAATCCCGCTTTCCTTCGTCGATTTTTCACCTGCTTTAATGAGCAAGTCACGGTTCCAGGTGATTTTTGTGATCGCTTTAACCTCGGGAACCTGTTTTTCAATGGCTTCCTGCCAGGGTCCGGGTGTTGCCATGCCTGATCCGGTCTGCCCTTTCCAGTCGAAACCCGAGCGCACAAAATGGATCTGGCTCAAATTGGGATAAAAGCGGTTGTAAGAAATTTCATCCTGCACCCACAGCCAGATCAGAAGGCTGCAAGACATTCCGAGCGCGAGCCCGAAAATGTTGATGAAAGAGAAGAGTTTATTTTTCAGCAAACTCCTGACAGCGACTTTGAAGTAATTTTGAAGCATGATCTGATTGTTATAGAAACGTCGGATAGGAACCGGTTTTCAGGCCGTAATTCCAATGCTATCAAAAATATACCAAATTGTATATAGCTATATTTCAAATAGTTACATAGGCTTAGTGTCCGCAAATGAACACGCAGTTTTTCAAATCGAACATTCCGTTTGCTAGGTGACATTTCTATTCATGACAACAGCTGACGACGGACAGAGACCACTGAACTGTCTCGTTTGCTGAATCGCTTCCGGAACTTGCTCGCGGTCGATAGGCGTAAAGCCATATCGGTCAAAATAGCGACCAGCTGTGGTTGTGATCAGATAAACCGCCTGCACACGCTGCTCGTCAGCATTGGCCAAAAGCTGCTCAACCATCCGTCCGGCAATTCCTTTGCCCTGGTGATCAGGATTAACAGCCACCGAACGCAGCAAACCCACTAACCCAAACAATTCAAGTCCCGCTACTCCAACAAGCACCCCGTCTTCTTTGGCCAAAAGAAAATTGGGCAGGCCATCTGGCAAATCCTCAGTAAGAAGATCAGCCTCTTTCAGCAAACGCACAACCAACTCCTTCTCCGCCGGCGCAGCATCATGAATTTCAAGTTTCATCGTGTTTTTTTTAGCAAGTAAGTAATCACAAAAATTCAAAGGCCGATCTTCTCGGCAACGGAACGGTTACCCAGCCCTTTTGATAGTGCACTTCTATTCCCGCATCTGTATACGCGAGCTGGTATCCTTTTTGAAATAACATTGTAAGCGGCAAACCAGGATCGCAATCTGGATGAATAACGTCGTTATCGACTGCAAGCGCACAAAGTAAAATGACCCTAACCAGATCAATTGTAGCGGATTCGACCCTTGCCTTTTTAATTCGTAAAGAGGTTTGCAGCAGGTAAATGGTCGATTCAACCGACTGGGAGTCATCGATGCTGACTAGCGAATTAACTTTTGTATAAATTGTTTTATCGTTGGGCGGCAGTCTGCTTCTGTTTTCTGGCCACCAACGAAAAATCCGCCCATAATAATCCATCACCAATGCTTCACAATCTTCGTCCCAGTCAAGTGCAAGCACCCATGACAGATTTAAAATCTCCAAAACTCTTTGACGGTAGACGGTTTTCGTTATGTTCATTGCTAAATATAAAATGGTAAAGAGAGTTTGAAAGTGCAAAAATATAATTTTCATTTTCGGGACCAGTTTTAGATTTCGAGATTGCCAATATATGTTGGTTAGTGCGTCGGCTTTGTAAATTTTATAAATCCATTCCATCAAGTGGTAATTTAAGTTGGCTTAACGCCGTGGCAGGCTTTTAATGTTTCCATATCAAGCATTGATAATCAATCATCAACAAACAAAATGAAAGGAACAATTGTCTTTATTCACGGAATGTTTCAGAATCCCAAAAGTTGGGACAAATGGGTCGCATATTTTACTAACCAGGGTTATAACTGCCTCGCACCGGCCTGGCCTGACCACGCAGGGGAGCCGTCGGCGTTGAGAGACAATCCGCCTGCGACGCTGGGCGACTTAATGCTCGATGATGTGATCTCGGCAATGGAAAAAGTCATTATTGACGCGGGAGGAAACAGCTCTGCGCCTGAGGATCGCCCCATAATCATCGGCCATTCGGTTGGCGGATTGCTGACGCAGCTTTTTGTGAATCGCAATCTGGCATGTGTTGGCGTCCCGATCTGCTCCGTCGCTCCGAATATGATGATGACTTTCGATTGGCCATTTTTCAAAAACGTCGCTGCCATTACAAATCCGTTCAAAGGAGACGAACCGTTTTTTCAAACTGCCGAAAGTTTTCATGAAAGCTTTTGCAACACATTGTCTGAGGAACAGGCGCGGCAAGCTTTTGAGGAAACTGCCACGCATGACAGCAGAAATGTGTTGAGAGGTTGCCTGGGCACGTCAGCACACGTAGATTTGGACAAAACGCACGTTCCATTGCTTTTTATCAGCGCCAAAGAAGATCACATTGTCCCAACAGAACTGGTTGAGAAAAACAGCGAAGCATACGACGATACAGCTGGCTTGACATCATTTAAGGAATATGAAGGCCGCTCACATTACATTTGCGGAGAGCCCGGCGTGGAGGAAGTGATGGAATACGTTGCAACCTGGCTCGACTTATATCGCATTCAAATGCTTTAACCACATTGCTTTTAGGAGGCCAAAGCCCTGAAACTTTCAGGGCTCTGGCTTTTTTTATTAGTAATCAATCGGCGTTGTCCCATGCGCCGCTTGCCGCGGTTTCTTTCACATATGCGCTGAAATCCTTCGGTTTGCGGCCCAAAGCTTCTTCGACGCCATGTGATAGATACGCATTGCGTCCGTCCAAAACTTCCGAGAACAAATATTTTAGCAATTCAATAAAACCATCCGGAACCTGATATTCCGCCAAGATTGCTGCATATTCGTCAACGGTCACTTCATGAAAAGTAATTTCCCGGCCAATTTCATCCGAAATTTCTTTGACCGCTTGTAAAAATGTGAGCAATCTTGGCCCGGTTACTTCGTAAACCTTTCCGGCGTGGCCATCTTCTGTAAGCGCAGCGACCGCAACGTCCGCAATGTCGTCTGTGTCGATAAATGGTTCGAGCACTTCGCCAACCGGCAGCACACCATGTCCGGCTAAGACCGAATCCAGAATGAAGCTTTCACTGAAATTTTGACTAAACCAGCTTGCCCTAACAATCGTCCATTCGAGTCCCGAACGCATAACAACCTGTTCCGATGCCTGCGCTTCTTCCTCGCCTCTGCCGGAGAGTAAGACGAGCTTTTTTACACCCGCCTGCAAAGCAGCTTTACAAAAATCTTCAATAATCGTGGACGCACCCGGAATGCCTAAATCGGGCTGGAATGTGATGTAAACTGCTTCAATTCCTTCCAATGCGGCTGGCCAGGTTGCATTATTTTCCCAGTCGAATGGGAGAGAGGCGGTGCGTGAGCCGATCCGGATGTCTGCATCTAATTGTTGCAGTCGTTTCGCAACTTTGCGGCCTGTTTTGCCTGTGGCGCCTAATACGAGCGTTTTCATGTGCTAATGGTTTTGATGAAAATTTGTTTCCGGATCAAAACTATTGCTGGCTGCACTGGCAAACTTGGACAAAACCGTCAACCTCGTGTTTTATGAGAAATATTTCGGTTTGTAGGCTCGTGGCGTAATGTGCGTAAACTCTTTGAAATTGCGGACAAAGTGCGATTGATCGGCATAACCGTTCTCATAGGCAACATCTGACAGCTTTTTGTAATCGCCGGCGTCCATTTGTTTGATCGAAGATTGAAACCGGATAATCTTGGAAAATAATTTAGGCGAAACCCCAATTTGCCGCGTAAACCTGCGTTCCAGGGTTCGCTCCGACATGTCCGATTCCTGTTGCAGATCTTTAACCGTGACAGCACCGTTTGCATTCATGATGAATGTGGTCATTTCTTCAATTTCCAAATCGGGCGAGCTGTTACTGGCTTGCGCTTGCAAAAAAGCTTCCATGATTTTCACCTGATCGTCGGTTGAATGTGCTTGGATCAGCGCGTTTGCCACTTGCTCCGAAGTCTCAGAATAAGTCCGCATATCGAGGCAAGTGTCTGTTAATGAGCATGCTTTCAACCCGAACAATGCATGAACGGCATATGGATACAAAATAAAAACAATCATTTTATAGCTGCCAGTGCATTTTAGTTCAATGGGCTGAACGGTCTGGCCATAAAGCAATAAATCCGACAACGGCTTTTCCTCAATATAAACGCCGGACTGCGACTGTTGAAACATCAGTCCCGAACAACCATCGGCAAAAAATTTCAATGAATGGTCCGTTTGCTGAATGTCATGGTTTTCCAGGATCCAAATATTTTTAATGTATTTGGTTAGAACGGACGGTCTGATGATGGGCTGCATGACTTAAAGTTATGATTTGACAGTAATTTTTTTGGCCATAAACAAATATGAACTGCGTAAATGTAAAGTTGGCAAGCTCCCAGAAATAGCACAAAACCGACAAATCGCGCAACTTTTTACCGATTACTAACTGAGCGCCGCCAGTCACTCATCGCCTTTGAGAACAAATTCCCATTAACGTTTATTTGTAACGGCTTAATAAAGTTCTGGATAAACACACACTATACTTTACCTATGCACACACTATTTTCAATCTTGTTTTTTTAAGAAATGGACACATTTCCCAAAGATTGATAAACATTCATAAGTGTCATCGACATGGTCTTCAAAGATCGTCGCCAGAGTTTTTACCTCAAAAAGTGCTTTTTGATAATTTTCAAAGCGCTCCTCGGTTGACCAATTAAAATTATTAGTTCAGGCCTATCAGGCAGACATTTGCTGCGTCGGTGTTCTTTTAAGAATTAATGCGGACAGTAGGGAAACAACCAATCCAACCGGCAAGATTTCCAGATAAGTGAAAAGAATGATCATGATAGGGCTTTTGTACATTTCCTTGTAACCATCCATTTCAGCAACTTTCTGTTGCATTTCGGCGCCTGTGAGTCCTTCGGCTTGTGATTGTCTGATCACGTGGGCTGCATATTTCTCCATAAAATCGGGTACGAAAATATAATAATCGAACAGCCAGACGATGACGTAAACTGTGGAGGCAATGAGCGTAATGTACAATCCAATCGTGAATGCTTTCCCAAATGAAACGTTGCCATTGCTAAACTTGTCACGATAATTTTTCACACCAACAAAAATTAAAGAAAATGCAAGTAGCATTGACGCATATCCGAGCACAATGCTGCCATCGAAATCTTCGCTTTTGTAACACATGGCCGCGGAGGTGACCATGAAAACGGAAACGATTATTCCTGCTATCAGGCCGCAAACGAGTATTGTTTTTTTCATAACATTAATGTTTTGGGAATGGTTATGCAGCAAATCTGGGGTGTTAGTGGCTAATTCAGATCATACTTTCGGGTGATATTTACTTTATGCCTGCTTTTTCATGCAAAAGTGTGACCGTGCTCATGGGATCAGGCGCATGCGCTTTGCCTTTTCGGCGGCCTGCGTCCGACTTTTGACTTCCATTTTTTCGAAGAGGCGGGAAGAGTGGGTTTTGATCGTGTTGACGGAAACAAATAAGCGCTCGGCAATTTCCTGGTTGCTTAGTCCGAGGGCAATGAGTTGCAGAACTTCCAGTTCGCGATTGCTCAGCCCAAGGCGTTCCTGTTCTTCCTTATTAAAATGAAAATCACTTGTGTGCAGAAAAACTTCTTTTTCAACTACAACTGTGGTGATTTTTGGCTTGGTCAATTTCAATGCAAGCCAAATGCCCAAAGCAGTGAAAATTAATGCAATGGCACCTGCGTAAATTTCGAAAATGTGGTCAATGATGATGAAGCGCAATTCGAGCCATTTAAGCAGAAACAGCAATAGCGCCAGGGAAACGCCATAAAGAATGTTTTGCTTGTGTCTGTAAATTTTGTCCGATATCATCAAATGGCTCGGTAAGAAAGCTTGCCCACCAAATTTAGTATTTCTGATTCAATCGTCGCGAACGCTCCAAAAAGAAATGGGACACAAAAAAAGTCGCGCATCTGCACGACCTTTTTGTGTGTGTATTAGATAAACTTTATTTCGATCCTTTTGCCGCTGTTTTGGACTCGGACTTAGCTGCCGTTTTTGGAGCTGCCTTTGTCGCCGTTTTGGATGCTGTCTTGGTTTCTGCTTTGTCTGCTGATTTCGAAGCTGTTTTGGCTGCTGGCTTGTCCGCAGCCTTAGTTGCCGCCTTCGCAGGAGCTTTTGTAGCGGAAGTCGCTTTGTCTGTTGATTTTGAGGCGCTTGCCGACTCCGTTGTTTTTTTACTTCCCGATTTTGCTGTTGTTGTAGCCATGATGATTGTTTGTTGATTTGTAAATATTTGATTAAAAAAGTGTGCCCGGCTAAAACAAAAAAAGAGTGCACCTAAGTCATCGGGTGCACTCGTCATGAAGAAGAGGATTATGTGATTGTCTTGGGCGAAATCAATGCGGCAAATCGGCCAATTTCGCTTCATCGTCAGCGATTTTTCGCTTCAATGATTCTATATCTTTTCGCAGGTCATCTAGATGATCCGAAGCTTTTCTGGCTTTCTTCGCATCTTTTTGCGCACCGCTTGCGCTTTTGTCAGCGCGTCGTGCCAATTTTTTGTCCTGTGGATCATCGCCTAACTTTTCGGCATTTTTCTTGTTATCGTCGGCTGAGCGTTGTGCCTGTTCCGCTGTTTTTTCAACTTCACGGGTTGCATTTTCAAGCTCATTCTCCAGCTTCGCTAATTCCAATTTCCGATCATTCAGCTCCTTGCTGATTTTGATCGTTTCTTTCTGTTCTTTTAATATGTTGAGGGAGTCTTTCGAGACAACCTGTGCCATGGAAGGCATTGTGATAGCAAGGAATCCCAGCAATGCCAGCGTTCGGATGGTTTGAATTTTCATAACGTTTGATAAATATGATTACCAGCACATTGCAATAACCGTGCCTGAGATGTGCCTTTCCAACAACAAAAACTGTGAATTTGCAGGAATTATAAGGCAAATTTCGCGGTTACATCTAGGTCTGCGTATACAGCAGTATGTTTCATTAAATAAGGCCATACGTTGAAAAATTTTCCAAAAGCCGCTTTCCTTGTTTTTGGATTGATGCTCGCGGCCTGCGAGGGCATTTTCCAATACAATCCAAATCAGGTTATCTTCAAGGACGATGAGCGCAACTTGAACCAAAAGAATATTGAGCGCATCCAGGCAAGGCCGCTTACAGATACGGTCAAATTCATCCTCATGGGCGACACGCAACGCTGGTATGACGAGACGGATGCATTTGTTAAAAGCGCAAACAGTCAGAAGGATGTGGCGTTTGTGCTGCATGCAGGCGATATTTCGGACTTCGGGCTTTCTCAGGAATTCAAATGGGTGAATGAGATCATGGTAAAATTGAATTGTCCTTATCTCACGGTCATCGGAAATCACGACCTGGTGGCAAATGGCCCGGCCGCTTACCGCAAAATTTATGGCCCGATGGACTATTCATTTGATTACGGAAACAACAAATTCATTTTTATCAACACCAACTCGCGCGAGTATGTGTTCAACGGAACAGTGCCCAATCTGGGCTGGCTCGAAACTCAACTGGCCAACAATCCGGAAAAGAAAAATGCGATTGTCATAGCCCATATCCCACCGTTCGACGGAGATTTCGATCCGAAGCTCCAAGATGGTTACGCCAAGCTCCTGGCAGATGATGATAATGTCAAATTTTCACTTTACGGGCATCAGCATACGTTTCGCGACGGCGAGTTTTACGAAGATGGCGTCCATTACTATTTGACGACAAGCACGGGCGAGCGAGGATATTGGCTGTTCACAACTTGGAAGGGCGGTTACAAGGCTGAACGCGTTGCATATTGAATTTTATGAAAAAATCTTTTTTACTCCTCTTACTAATCTGTTCCCTTGCCGCCAGTGCGCAGGAAACCTACGAACAGGATCTGAAACGTGAATGGTATTTGCCCGATCACATTAAAGTGCAGTTTGCCGGCAACATTGGTTTTTTTTCTGGTGGGCCAGGTTACATTTCGCGCAACAAAACGTTGGAAACGGACCTGATGTTTGGCTTTTTGCCGCAAAAGTTCGGTGGTGATGCATTGGTAACCACGTCGCTCAAAACGACATATTCGCCTTGGCGCATTCGTTTAAAAAACACCTATTACATTAAGCCGTTCTCGATTGGCGCTTATTTGAGTTACACGTTTGGGACGCAGTTTGACACAAAACTTCCCTCATATTATCCGCAAAACTATTATTGGTGGGCAACATCTTTCCGGCCGGGCGCTTACATTGGCGGTAAGGTGGGAAGAGAAGTGTTTTTCAGAAATCGCAGGCGTTCGCTCGACGCTTATTATGAACTGGGGAGTTATGACTTGCTGATGATCAGTTATGTGCAAAACACCGGATATCTGCGACTCTCGGACATTGCGAACCTTGCATTTGGATTACGGATGAGCTTTTAAAATTGAAATTCAGGCAGTTTTCTCCGAAATGTCGCGGATAATTTCATCCAGATGCTTGGCTGATATGAGCAAATGATCCAGCAGTTCCTGCTTTTCAATGTCAGTGTGCGGATAGTTTTTGATCAGGTCAACAAGTCCCATCACCCGCGCAAGGGGCGCTCTCACAACGTGCGACTGCATATGCGCAATTTCCTGAAATTTGTGTTCTTCCTGTTTCTGGCGCGTAATGTCACGCAGCACACCGATCATGCGGGTTGGATTGCCATCCGAATCACGTAAAATGTAACCGTTTTCTTCCACATAAGCATATGTGCCGTCAGCCTTGATAAACCGGTAATTGCCTGTCCAATTGCTTTTTGAGGCGTCGGTTAAATGATTAATCAGGTCATTTTGGACGTCATGCCGATCATTGGGATGCACTTTTTCCAGCCAGTCATTCAACTGAAATGCCTTGTTGTTAAAATTAAAGCCAAAAAGCCGCTCGAAGCCGTCGCCCCATTCGGTGTGGTCCCTGAGAATGTCCCAGTCATAAATTGCATCGTTTGTGGCCTTGTTAACAAGCTGATATCGCTCATTGCTTTTTTTCAGCGCATCCACATATTTTCCGAGACGTGAGCGGCTCATGTTGATGATCTCGGAATTTTTTTTGTTTTCGAAAATCAATTTCAGAATTCCGACTGCCCGGTCAATAACCTTCAATTCATCTTCACCCGGTTCTTTGACATGATCGTAATAAATGGCAAACGTGGCAGTTACCCCGCCTTCGGAGTCAAAAATCGGGTGTGACCAGCATGCACGCAAGTCAAATGGAAGCGCGAGATGTGTAAAATCACTCCATATGGGATCATTGGCAATGTCGCTGGCAATAACTTTTTCCTTCCGAAAAGCTGCTGTTCCACACGAGCCGGCCCTTTCTCCAATGGAAAGGCCTTCAATGCTGGCAATGTAAGCGGCGGGCAGGCTGGGCGAGGCCCAGTTGCGTAATTTGCCATTGACAATTTCCAAAATGGAGCATTTCATGCGCGGATATATTTGCTCTATTCCAAGTAAATATTCTGACAATATGCGTTCCAGTGATCGTTCTTTTGGAGAGTTCAGTTTCAGCACGGTTTGTTCAAGATATTCCAGAATCTCAAACCGCCTGGTTTCTGTAACGTCCACCATGACACCGCGCAGAAGTGTAGGCGAACCATCCGATTTAATCACCGCCACAATGTCTTTGATCCAGACAATCCTGCCATCGGCGGCAATCATGCGATAATCAAAAACATGGTTTTTGCCAGCTAGCGTGTGCGTATGGCAGATTGCAAGTGCGTGCCCACGATCCTCAGGATGAATGTGGTTTTGCCAAAAATCGGGGGCGCTCATCCATTGATCTGGTGAATATCCGAGAATGTTTTGAACCTGATCACTTATAAATGTAAATTCGAAAGTCGCTGCGTTCGCTTCCCACACAATCCCGTCAACGGTTTGAAGCAAAGATTCAAAGCGGTTACGCGATTGCACAAGCGCGCATTCCATCATTTTGCGGTCGTGAATGTCCTGCACAGCACCGTATATACGAACACAAACGCCATCCCGTGTTTCCGCGCGACCAGTAATTCTGATCCAGCGCTCATTCCCCTTTGCAGTGGTGATTTCTAGCTCAATGTCGAAGACAGACCCATTGTAAATAATCTCACGAATCGCGCGAAGCAGTCGCGAACGGTGATTTTCTTTTTTGAAAAACGACATGACGGCCACGAAATCCGGCTGATAATCCGCATCGACTTCGTGGATTTCCTTGACCACATCAGACCATACAATTGCTTGATTCGTTACGTCAGCGTCCCAACTCCCAACACGCGCAATGCGCTGCGTTTCATACATTCTACTCAGGTAGTCAGGGTCTACCATTCCACTAATCATGCTGAAATCCATGATTTTGAATTTTAGTTTTCGGGCTTTTCTTATAGATGCAACGTGGAGTATAGGATGACAATTTATATTTTAAAAATCAAATTGCATTAATTTTGAACGTTATGTTATCAGATTTTTTTCAATTATTTCGTAGCGCTGCCGCAGAGTTACTGTTTGCGTGTAAAATGAATTGCACAACGAGTCATTCCGCAGTGTCGATTTGACCGATAATGGCTTCAAGATCAATGCCTTTCTCCAAAACCGGCTTAAAGAGATCTCCTTCAATATCAAGCCTGTCCAATGCATTCAAGATGGTAAAGTGTCTCAATTGCAATCCAATCTTCACCTCATCCCAATGCAATGGCATCGAAACCGTCGCGCCAGGCTTCGGGCGAACCGAATAAGGAGCCGCAAGCGTTGCTTTCGGGCGGTTTTGCAGATAATCAATGTATAATTTTCCCTTCCTGTTTTTAGTCATGCGCTCAATGCTGGTAAATTCCGGCAATTCCTGCTGCACCTGACTGGCAACCCATTGCGCAAAAAGCTGACATTGATCATAGGAATATTTTGCACCCAGCGGAATGTAAATGTGCAGTCCCGTGGAGCCGGAAGTTTTGCAGTAAGACGGAATTTTTAACGAATCGAGCAACTGCTTGATGGCCAGTGCCGTTTCAATAACTTGTTCAAATGTATTTGTCGTGTCCGGGTCAAGATCCAGCAAACACCAGTCGGGATTATCCGGCTTGTCGGTCCGGCTATTCCAGGGATTTACATCTATGCAGCCCAGATTGGCCATGTAGAGCAATGCAGCTTCATCGTTGCAGATCATGAAGTTTTTTTCCTGTTCCTCGCCATTAGACTTGTAAGGAAATGTTTCGACCCAGGAAGGCACTTTTCCGGTCACGTCTTTTTGATAAAAACTTTTGCCTTCAATGCCATTCGGGAAGCGATTGAGCGAAAGCGGCCTTTTTTCGAGATAAGGCAAAATGTATGGCGCAACCTGATAATAATAGTTAACCAAATCTCGCTTGGTCAGTTTTTCCTGATACCAGAATATTTTGCTCAGATTTGAAAATTTAACCTCATTCCCATTAATTTTCCTGACCTGCGATTCATCGGTCGGGTTTAAAAGCGTTTTGCGTTTTGATTTGGCAGGCTTTTTAATGACTTCATCATTTTTGACAGCTTTCGTTTCCTTTGCAGGTGCATCTGGTTCCTCCTTAACGGCCGCCTTGGTCGGTGTTTCTATTTCCCGAACTACGTCTTTGGCTTTTTTGTCTTCCCGCATTCCTTCAAAAGATGGATGTCTGAAAACACCGTCCGAAGTTATTTCAGCAAAACTGATCTCACACACAAGCTCTGGTTTCAGCCAGGTTGCATTGGCTTTTGGCGGGTTGGGGCGGAATCGGGATGGCTTATTGTAATCCGGCGTTTCTTTGAACGGACTTTCTTTTGTCTCCAATGGCTTGAAGAGTTCGAGCATCTCCTTTTGCTGTTTATCCTTAAAACCCGTCCCGACTTTTCCGGCATATTGCAGCACACCATTGTCATAAACGGCTAATATTAAGGCGCTAAAATGCTTTGCTGTGCCTGCATTGCGTGTGTATCCGGCAACAACCACTTCCTGCCGCTTGTTCACTTTGATCTTCAACCAATCATTCGTCCGCAAACCCAGATGGTAAATGCTGTCCGATTTTTTGGCAATAATTCCTTCCAGTCCCATTCCTTTTGCGGCTTCGTAAAAGGCAGTTCCCTCAGCAGCAACGCTATAACCGATTCTCACCGGACTGTCTTCGGTAACAATGCTTTGCAGGATGGCCTTCCGTTCGGTCAAGGGCAGGTCGACCAGACTTTTGCCATCGAGCCATAAAATATCAAAAACATAGTAAACCAATTCGCCATCGGCTTCGCTGCGCCAGTTTTGCAATGCACCAAAATCCGAGTGGCCTTCGTCATTGATCACCACAATTTCGCCGTCGATAACAGCATTCTTTTTCCATTTACATAAGCCATCATAAATCGGATAAAACTTCTCCTTAAACGATTTTTTATTCCTTGATTTCAATTCCAGCTGACCGTCATGCATGTACGCAATGGCACGATAACCATCCCACTTTACTTCATATTCCCAGCCAGGATCGTCAAATGGAGCGTCGACAAGCGTAGCGAGCATCGGCGTAAATTCTTCCGGAAACTTGCCTTTTTTGGCTTTTTTCAAAATTGTTGCCGCGCTTGGCTCATTCGATTTATCGTCTTTTTCTTTTTCCAGATATTCATCTACGGGCGCAGCCGGCTTTTCTTCCTCTTCGTCTTCTTTCTTCTTAGTTTTGGCCTTTTCATCTTGCTTAGGCTCGCCGTAAATATTGTCGCTGGTCGCTTTGATGGCGTCCAATGTTTTATTGGAAATCACAGATTTGTCTTTCTCCGTAATGTCCGCGTCAGAAGCAAATTTATCCTTATGCTTGATCAGGAGCCACGAGTTTTCTGACATGCCTTTTGTTTTGACAAGCGCAAATTCACCTTTCAGTTTCTTGCCCTTCATCCGAATCTTCACCGAGCCCGATTCAAGCTCTTTCAGCATGATCTTTTCCTTGTCTTTTTTAGTTTTGGCTTCTTCCAGTGGCTCATATGTTCCCTCATCCCAGACCATTACAGTTCCTGCGCCATAATTTCCTTCCGGAATAATCCCTTCAAAATCCTTGTAATCGTAAGGATGGTCCTCCACCATCATGGCCAAACGCTTGGTGGCAGGGTCCGTTGATGGACCTTTCGGAACAGCCCAGCTTTTTAACACACCATCCATTTCCAGCCTGAAATCATAATGCAGCCTGGACGCATGATGCTTTTGTATCACAAAAATCAATTCTTCCGAATCCGCTTTTCCACCTTTTGGTTCGGGTGTTTTTTCAAAGGACCGCTTTTCATTGTATTTGACCAGACTCATGATGATAAAAGATTTAGTGAAACAATGTGATTTGTATTAGCTGAGCTCGCTCACCAGCTCTTTCAGTTTTGCTCCGTTTCGGAGGGCGTGTCCATGGACATCATTATTGAAAAATGCCCACACAATGTGCCCCTGTTTAACCCAATCGATAAATTTCAATGCATATTCCCGCAAAGTCTCATCCGAGTAAGATGAGCTGTAAAGGGATTCGGGACCATGGAAACGGAAAAATATGTCCTTTGCCGTGATGGTTTCATGATACGGATAAATGGCAGATTGCGCCGTAACCAGGATGATTTTAAACTGTCGCATTAAAGCAATGCTTTCGTCCGTGAACCAGGAATCGTCGCGCACTTCCATTGCAAATCTGTATTGCGCATAGTCTGAATGCAGAATTTCGTAAAATGGCCGAACCACGGCTTCATTGAATCTCACATTGTCGGGAAGCTGGACGAGCACCGGGCCAAGATGTTTTTCAAAAGGACTGAAAACGGAAAAAAAGCGCTGTAATGGCTCTTCCGGATCGTGCAGCTTTTTCATATGACTCAGAAAGCGGCTCATCTTGGGGCAGAATAAAAAGTCATCGGGCACCATAGCGATCCATTTTGCTATCGTTTCCTGCTTGGGTAATTTGTAGAAACTTCCATTTAATTCAGAAACCGAAAAGTGCCTGGCGTAATGTGCAATGTATGCTGTCGGCTTCATTTTGGCAGGATAAAAAATCTCTTTCCAATGCTTGTAACTCCATCCGGATGTGCCAATGTGAATATTGCTGCTTGCTGTCATATCGAGATCAAATGGGAAGGCGACAATAAAATAATCATACCGAATGCCAGCAGCGATTTTTGGGAATGGTTTTTTGAGTGTTCTCGTCAAACCAATGTGATTTTTAAGATGGCAATCATTGATATTTTGGGCGAACAAGAGGAAACTTTGGGCACTGCGGATGATCTGAGGGAGGAAATTATTTTCGAAAGTGTGCAGGAAGAACTTTCAGGAAGTTTGGTAAAAATCGAGTTTGAGACTTCCCTGGGCTTGTGCACAGGTTACTATCATGCTGCCGAGCTGGGACATGAGGAAGTCAACATGGACGAAGCTTCAATGGAAACTTTGAAATTGCTTTTTCCAACCTGTAACGGCGTTTTCATGCATCAGAGTAACCGGGATTGGGTTGAAATCAGCCTGGCCGAGCACATTGCCGGACTTCCGGAATATAAAATTTACAACCGCATTGTGACGGAAAGCGCCGCATAACATGCCGTGATGACTGTTGCTTCAAGCTTCATTTCGGAAGGTTAGCGTAAATAAATCGCCTTCAAATTCCCAAATATGTCGAAATTAGGAGATTGACTTACGCCAACCTTTTCTCTAATGAAGGATATTAAAGTTGCTGATTTAAAATCAAATAAAATTTTTCAGGATGTGCCTGAGGACCAGCTGCAATGGTTGATTGATAAGAGCGCACATTACGAATTGCCGGAAGGCGAGCTAATGACCTCGCCCGGCGAGCCGCTCAAAGGAACACATGTGGTTATCTCTGGGCGCATTGAGTTGTATCGCATTCAAAACAATACAAAATTATTTATCGCCGAATTGCTTCCGGGGACCGTAACCGGCACATTGCCTTTTTCAAGAGGTAAAGTGGGTGTGGCTTACGGGCAATGCACGGAGCTGACCCAGCTCATGACTTTCCCGGCAGATCAGATGCGCGAGCTCATTGTTTCGCATTATGAACTCACGCAGGCACTCGTGATCGTGATGACGTCCCGCGTGCGGGAGTTCACCGAGCTCGAACAGCAAAATGAAAAAATGATGGCATTAGGCAAGCTGTCTGCAGGCCTTGCCCATGAGCTGAATAATCCGGCAGCAGCCATTGTCCGTGGCTCGGATTCTCTCAAAAAACACCTTTTATTGCAGCCGGGAGCATTCAAAAAACTGATTTCCATTCACCTTTCTCCGGACGAAGTGGAACTGATCAACGAGAAAATGACGTCGATCATGGGGAACACGAACAGGCCTGTGCTCAGCATGATGCAAAGGTCGGAGCGGGAGGACGAAGTGCTTGACTGGCTGGACGCGAACAATATCAACGGATGCGAGGACATTGCAGAAAATATTGTTGAATTCGGCCTTACAGAAGAGGACTTGGAGGATTTGAAAAGCAAAATCAACAAAGACGATTTCTCGCCGATCCTGCTCTGGATGAATAACAACCTTACCACGGAACGCATGGTCGCTGACATTCAGGAAGCTTCCAAGCGCATTGCCGATCTGGTTGGTTCTGTAAAGACCTTCACGCACATGGATAGAGGTGGAGAAAGAGAAATCACAGACATTCACACCGGCATCAAAAATACACTTACGATGCTTAATTATAAGTTGAAAAAGGGTAATATTAAGGTTACGGAGGAGTTTGATACCACCATTCCGCATGTGATGGTGATGGTTGGGGAGCTAAACCAAGTGTGGACGAACCTGATAGACAATGCGATAGATGCCTTGGAAAATCAACCGAATCCGGAGTTGCACATCATTACGCACAGGGATAAGGAATTTGTGAAGGTTTCGATCTGCGACAATGGGCCGGGGATTCCGGCAGAGATTAAGAATAAAATATTTGATCCGTTTTTTACCACCAAGGCCATTGGAAAAGGGACAGGATTGGGGCTGGATGTGGTGATACGCATCATTAAACAGCATCATGGAAGTGTGACCCTGCATTCGGAACCAGGCAAAACAGAATTTCTTGTGTGTTTCCCAATCAATGGATAATTTAGATTTCATTACCCTTAAATAATAACTAGACTATGGGTTTGCCCATTATTTTTTCAATTGACGACGATCCACAGGTTTTACGGGCGATTAGCCGGGATCTAAAAGCCCACTACCGGGACAAATACAGGGTTTTGAGCACTTTATCGGTCAAAGAGGCGATGGAGAGTTTGCTCGAACTACAAAATAAAGGGGAAGAAGTGGCGATTTTCGTGTCCGATCAGCGGATGCCGGAAATGCAGGGCGTTGATTTTCTGGAAAAGGCAATGGTGCTATTTCCGTTTGCAAAACGTGTGCTGCTCACCGCTTATTCAGACACGGATGCTGCGATTAAGGCCATCAACGACGTTCAGCTTGATTATTATCTGATGAAACCGTGGGACCCGCCAGAGGAAAAACTTTATCCGGCGATCGATGAATTGCTTAATGACTGGCAAGCCAACTATCGTCCCGATTTTACCGGCATTAAGGTTATCGGATATCAGTTTTCACCCAAATCACACGAAATAAAAGATTTTTTGGCTGGTAACCTGGTCCCATATCAATGGATGGATGCCAATTCGAGTGAAATTGGTAAACAAATTATCAGCACAAACGGACTTTTATCAGCCGATTTTCCATCCGTAATTTTTGAAGACGGATCTGTTTTGAAAACGCCTTCTTTAATTGATGTCGCTTCTAAAATCGGTTTGAATGCAAAGGTTAAGCTGCAAATTTATGATGTGATCATCATTGGAGCCGGTCCGGCTGGCTTGGCGGCCTCTGTTTACGGCGCTTCCGAAGGATTAAGCACTTTATTGATCGAGCGCAAAGCGCCTGGCGGTCAGGCTGGAACGAGTTCGCGAATTGAGAATTATCTCGGTTTCCCTTCGGGATTAAGCGGCTCGGAGTTGACGCGGAGAGCCATCACGCAGGCAACGCGTTTTGGAACCGAATTCCTCTCGCCACAATCGGTTAAGGAGATTAAATTAAAGGATCAATACAAAACCATCGTGCTCGAAGACGGGACCGAAATCAATGGTCGCGCTGTGGTTATCACGACCGGTGTAGATTATCGCAAGCTTGAAACGAAGGGAATTGCAGATTTTACAGGAAAAGGAATTTATTACGGAGCGGCGAGCACGGAAGCGAGTTCTTGCGGAAATAAGGACGTTTACGTGCTTGGAGGCGGTAATTCGGCAGGTCAGGCTGCGATGTATTTGTCCAAGTTTGCAAAAAACGTTTACATTATCGTTCGTAAAACCGACCTTTCCTCATCTATGTCGTCCTATCTGATCGATCAGATTAAGAACACAGAAAATGTGTCAATTTTGGGTTGCACGGAGATCATTCAGGCAACCGGAAATGAGCATTTGGAAGGATTAAGGCTTGTGGATCTCAAAACAGGTGAAGAGCGTGACGCCCCAGCCGATGCATTGTTCATCTTCATCGGCGCTAAACCTTACACAGAATGGGTTGGTTTACAGATCATTAAAAATAACAAAGGCTTCATTGAAACCGGCAGGGAAATGAAAGCTTACGACAATTTCCGTCAGGTTTGGAAAGGCCAGCGTGACCCATATTTGCTCGAAACAAGTTCGCCAGGCATTTTCGCGGCAGGCGATGTGCGCGCAGGCGCCATGAACCGCGTCACCTCCGCAGTTGGAGAAGGCTCCATGGCCATCAGTTTTGTTCACCAGTATTTAAATGAAGTATAATGGATCAGGTTTGTAAGCACATCAGCGAGATTACCGAAATCAAGAAACCAGCCGCATATGTTTGCGAAGAATGCGAGAAAGTCAACGGGCACTGGCTGCACCTCCGCACTTGCCAGACTTGCGGCGCGACATTGTGCTGTGACAGCTCGCCTTCCAAACACATGACGCAGCATTATCACGCAACAGGGCATCCTGTGGCTATTTCCGCGGAGCCAGGCGAGCAGTGGCTTTGGTGTTACAAAGACGAGTCTTTTGTGGAATACAACTGATTTTCGAAGTCACTGGCCCGGTCGAATTGACCGTTAAATAGGTATTCGTTTGAAATAATGTGATATTTACGGGGGATAGTAATCACAAAAATCTTAATAATGTCAGTTAAAGGACCAATCATCTCAATCGAAGATGATTTCGATGACCAGTTTTTGATCAGAAGCGTCGTGGAGGAATTGCAAATACCAAATCCACTGATTTTTTTCACTAATGGCCTTGAAGCTTTACTTTATTTAGAAACTGCGACTGAACAACCATTTGTTATCTTGTGCGACATCAATATGCCGGTAATGAATGGATTGGAGCTGCGTAATCGGATTGAAGAGAATGAATATTTGAGGAAAAAGTCGATTCCGTTTATTTTCCTCAGCACAGCTGACAATCCGCACATTATTTCAACGGCTTACGAATCAACTATTCAGGGATTTTTCAAGAAAGAAAACAGTTTTGATGATTTGAAGAAGAGAATTAAAATCATCTTCGAATATTGGCAAAGCTGCCTTCATCCAAATAATTACGCATAGTCTGTGAAAAAAGTACTAATCATTGACGATGAAGCGAAATTAAGAGGCCTCATTGCCAGGGTTATCACACTCGAAGGATTTGAAGTTGTCGAAGCCGGGGACATCAAGTCTGCATTAAAAAAGCTCGAACAAATCGAAATTGACGTCGTTTTGTGCGATGTCAAACTCCCGGACGGCAACGGTGTTGATTTTGCAAAAACGGTCCGTGAGAAATATCCATTGCTTGAAACCATTCTGCTGACCGCTTACGGAAATATCCCTGACGGCGTGCAAGCCATTAAAAATGGTGCATTTGATTACATTACCAAAGGCGACGATAATAACAAGATCATTCCGCTCATTTACAGAGCATTGGAGAAATCGGAGTTGAACAAACGCGTCGTCTCCCTTGAAAAACAGCTGGGCCAAAAGCATTCATTTGATGCGATTATTGGTAAATCCAAACAACTGCAAGCATGCATTGCCCTGGCCCGACGTGTAGCGCCAACCGATACGACCGTTTTGCTTTTGGGAGAAACGGGAACAGGAAAAGAAGTTTTCGCGCAATCCATTCACCAGGCCAGCAACAGATCCAAGAAGCCATTTGTCGCGATCAATTGCTCCGCATTCGGGAAGGATCTGATGGAGAGCGAAATGTTCGGGCATAGAGCCGGGTCATTTACAGGAGCCAATAAAGACAAAAAAGGGCTGTTTGAAGAGGCCAATCATGGGACCATTTTCCTGGATGAAGTCGGTGAGCTCGCCTTGGAATTACAGGCAAAATTGCTGCGTGTGCTCGAATCGGGTGAGTTTATCAAGATAGGGGACACAACGCCGACGAAAGTCAATGTCCGCATTATTGCCGCCACGAACCGTGATTTGCAAAAACAAATTGCTTCCGGCGATTTCAGGAGCGACCTTTATTATCGCATATCCGTTTTCCAAATCACCATTCCAACATTGCGCGAGCGCATTGCAGACATTGAAGCGCTGGCCCAAAGCTTTGCCGCACAGTATGCATTGAAGGCGAATAAGCGAATCGAATCTTTGTCACCCGAATTTATCGCAGCATTGGAAAACAATCCTTGGAACGGAAATATCCGAGAATTGAAAAACGTGATCGAACGAAGCGTTATCCTGACTGACGGACCTCAATTGGATGTAGAAAGCTTGCCATTGGAATTACTATTAGGCAAAACCACGGGTTCGAAGAATCTCTCCGCCTTCTCACTTGCCAGCGTTGAAAAGCTTCATTTACAGAAGGTTTTGAATTATACAAATGGCAATAAGGCCGAAGCTGCCCGCTTGCTAGAAATTGGCATTGCAACGCTTTACAGGAAAATCGAGGAATACAAACTGCAAGCTTAACATTGCAATACAGCGGCGCTTTCTTCAAAATTGTTTTGCAAAGCTTTATTCTAAAACACGTACGCCGACATACGACGCGCTGTTTCCCGATAAATATAACCGATGGTTAGCCTTCTGGAAATCTTGCTCTGAAGCTTTGTAAATGTTTACAAATTTTTGCGGATTGCGATCAACCAGCGGAAACCATGAGCTTTGCACCTGGATCATGATTTTGTGACCTTTTTTGAAACGATGCGCTGCGTCCTGCATGTCGAATTTCACATTTTCGATTTTGTTCGGGACAAGGGGAACGGGATTGGAAAAGCTCTTGCGAAACTTTGCACGCATCACTTCGCCACGCACCAGAAGTTGAAAACCGCCCATTTTCATGTTTGGATTAATAGGACTGTCATTAGGCGCATCACCCGGATAAACGTCGATCAGCTTCACAACAAAGTCCGCATCAGTGCCCGTGGACGACACAAAAAGGTTTGCAAACACATTGCCTGAAATCGTCACATCTTCCTTTAAAACTTCGGATTGATACACGAGCACGTCAGGTCGCGTTGCCGCAAAGCGCTGATCCTCATACATGAAATCGCTCCCGCGAATGATGCGGATTTCCGAGGTGTAGGGAACAGGCTTATCCGGATCGCTCACATATTCATCAAAAGCAGGCTTGGCACCGACCTGCATCGTGGTCATTGTGGGGAAGAATGAAAGCGTGCCATCCGGATGCATGTATAGCTTTTTTTCGACGGTGTTTTTTGGCGGCCACTGGTCATATTTCCGCCATTCATTGGCACCAGTTTCGAAAATATACGCCTTGGGAAGTTCGGGCTGAGGCTGGTCTTTCAGGTAATGATTGAAAAATGGAAATTCCACTTCTTTCTGATAAAAGGCGCTTGTTTTAGATCCAAAGCGAATATTTCCCAGCGACTCACCCGTCCCGCGCGCCCAGCCGCCATGAATCCACGGACCCATTACGAGCAGGTTAGGAGATTGGGGCTTATTACTTTCAATGCCTTGATAGGTTTTGAGCGGACCATACAAATCCTCCTGATCAAACCATCCACCCACGACCATGACTGCCGGCTTAATGTTTTTAAGATGCGGCACGGGCGTGCGTGCTTTCCAGAAATCATTGTAAGTATCGTTCTCCATCATCTGGTTCCAGATGCGGTTTTCATTCTTGAAAATCTTCTCGTTTACATTTTTTAACGGGCCAAGATTCTTGTAAAACTCATAAGAGTCGGGCGTGCCGTAAGCGGAGAATGCAGGCGCGCCTTTGGGCGTCGGCTGCGGCCTCGGAGCTCCATAAGACGAGAGAAAAGCGAATGTGCCCATCAGAAAAAAGGCGCCATTATGATGCCGATCATCGCCCATAAACCAATCTGTTACAGGCGCTTGCGGCGATGACGCCTTCAATGCCGGATGCGCTTCAATGGTTGTCATTGTCGTGTAATAGCCTGGCGCTGAGATGCCCCAGCTTCCGACTTTGCCGTTATTGCCTTCGATGTTTTTGATCAGCCATTCAATGGTGTCGTAAGTATCAGAACTTTCATCCGTTTCGTTAATGGATTTTTTGACAGGAATAAAGGGCCTGTAAGCCTCGAAATCGCCTTCCGACATATATTTTCCACGCACATCCTGATAGGCCACGATGTAACCGTCCCGCGCAAAGTGCATGCTCGGGCCAATCGAAGTTTTATACAAATCGGCTCCATATGGCGCCACACTATAAGGCGTGCGGCTTAGCATGATCGGGTATTTTTTCGTGGCGGAAATGTCCTTGGGCAGGTAAATAGCCGTAAACAATTTCACCCCATCCCGCATAGGCACCATTCGCTCAATCTTGGTATAATTCTGCCGAATAAACAGTGAGTCCTCATTCACCTTTGCCTGCGCAGAGACAGCAGAAACGCCAATCTGCATAAAGCATATGAGCAGTAAAATGAAATGGCACTTCGCCGAAAAAAATGAAAGGCAGTTGATGAAATAGCGGATAGGATTGTTCAAGTTGATCGGGTTAATGGGTTGATTGAAGCTAAATTAGCGATTTCCCATTAAAATCAAAGCCTGGACTCTGGCTAGAAACTCCTGGCCAGTTGCTCACTTCACCCAAAGACTATCCGTAAAATAATGCTTGCAATCCAGGAAGTGTTCTAGAAGTTTGAAGCCGTTTTTGGTGGCGGCGGCTTCGATTTCTTTTAACGTATATTTTCTGGATAACTCGGTGCGGATGAGCTCGTTTTGCTCGAAATCATAGCATTTGTCGATGAGTTGTAAATGTATTTTTTGTTTTGCCAAACTGACCAGATAACTTCTTACTTCACCGTTTGTTGGGTTGTAGTACGAATAAAAATCGAATTGGTTGGTTTGAATGTTGCCACCCAGTTCTCGATTTATCCGGTGTAACAGATTCATATTGAATGCCTTGGTGATTCCGGCAGGATCGTCGTAAGCATAACGGATCGTCGATGGATTTTTTTGTAAATCGAACCCGGTCAGCAATTTATCGCCTGGCTTCATGCTTTTTTGAAAGCTTGTAAGCAGCGCATCGACTTCATCCTTTTCATAATTTCCAATGTTGCCGCCAAGGAAGAGAAACAAGCTAGCCTCCTTTGCAGCGGACAACGCCTCAATCATGGAAAAGTAATTGCCGATCATTGGCTTGATCTTCAATGAAGGCAAATGTTCGAGCATATTGGCTTCTAGTTCTTCAATTGCCCTTTTGGAAATATCGATCGGAACATATGAAAAGTCAACGTCTTTGTCAACAAGCTGTTTCAAAAGCTGACGGGTCTTAATTCCATCGCCCGCGCCGAATTCTACAATGTTGAATGGTTCATTGAAATTCAGCCTCGCAATAATCTGCGCACTTTGCATTGAGAGAATCTCAAATTCACACGCAGTCGGGTAATATTCAGGCATTTTCATAATATCCTGAAAAATCCCGCTGCCTATGTCATCGTAAAAATATTTGGAAGAAATGTGCTTAAATGGTGCGGAAAGACCTGAATGTATATCTTTTGCAAATGTATTTTCAGACATAATTTTAAATAAATGCAGTTACTTGACAAGGCGGATGCCCGTGTATTGCCAGCGTTCGTGTGCGTGAAAAAAGTTACGATACGTATTCCGACTGTGATTGGGTGAAGTGCCAACGGAGGCTCCGCGAAGCACCATTTGGTTGATCATAAACTTTCCATTATACTCACCAACCGCTCCCGGCGCCTTTGAAAATCCCGGATAAGGCAAATATGAACTGTTCGTCCATTCCCAGCGCTTGCCCCAGTCCAGCTGTTCAGACGCAATCTCCCATTCGAATTCGGTTGGCAAACGCATGCCTTTCCATTGTGCAAAGGCCGATGCTTCGTAAAAGCTAATGTGGCTTAAAATGGCATTCGGATTGACTTTCTGTAATCCTCCCAGTGTAAAATAGTGCCATTCGCCTCCTATTTTGTGCCAATACATGGGCGAGGCAATGTCATTTTCATTGACCCAAGACCAGCCTTCATCAAGCCACAAATTGAAATCCTGATAACCGCCAGCTTCTATGAATGCCATGAAATCTGCATTCGTGACAAGTGATTTTGAAATTTCGAAGTTGTGTAAATAAACTTTATGACGACCCAGTTCATTGTCAAAACTAAACCCTTCACCATTGAACCCAACCTCATAAACGCCTTCGCTGACGGCCAGAAAGCCAGCGTCCTGATTTTCATCATTGACGAGATTGTAGCCGGATTGATAAACGGGAAAAAGGGGATTATGACCAAGAATGTATTTAATGTCCGTCACCAGCAATTCCTGATGCTGCTGCTCGTGGTGCAAGCCGAGCTCAACAAGTGCCAGTGCCGTCGGATCAGTCAGCGACTCCAATAATTCTTCCATGCAGCGATCTACATGTTGCCGGTAGGCATACACATTTTTGGTGGTGGGCCGTGTAACATTTCCCCTGTCGGTCCGCAATGTGCGTTCGCCGACATTGTTGTAATAGCTGTTGAACAAATAATTATAATCGGTGTCAAAGACTTTGTAATCGGGAAGGAATGGTTTTAGAATAAATGTTTCAAAAAACCATGTTGAATGCGCCAGATGCCACTTTGGGGGACTTACAAACGGCACGGGTTGAGGCACATAATCTTCGGTTTCGAGCGGTTCACATATCTTTTCAGAGTAACTTCTTACGGTGTTATATGTGTCGCTAAGGGTGGTGGTTGTCAGTGGATACATAATCTTTCAAATCTGTAATAGAACGTATATTCAATGATTGTGCCTGCTCTTTTCGCATCATTAAGGCATAAGCATTATTAAAGCCAATGGGTTTGAGCCATTCAAGATCATACTGCTTTGCAAAGCCATTTTTTACAAACTGAAAAACCTTTTCACGGCTTCCAGCGAGCTTTATTAATTCGTTTCTGGAAGGTTTCAGGATGACGAGCAGACCAGTGCCCGTGTATTCGGGATACATGTCGATTTCATTATTGGTTAATGCATCAAAACATATCTTGGTTCCACCCAAACCCGTTTTTGTGTCAACCTTTAAGTCTGTATTCCCTTCGATGAGCGCTTTGTAAATATTGATGAGAATGTACTGCTCGGCAAAGATTTTAGAGCCAAGCCGGATGGTCCCTTTGTTGCCGTTTCTTGGTTTTTTGTATAGATTTTGTGTTTTTACAAAATCATAAGCGACTTTTTCAGGGACTTGCTTTAAATAATCAACCCGATAATTAAGCTCAGTCATAATGGAGTCATTGATCTTGCCCGCAAGCAGGTTCAGCGCCTGTTCAAGCTCGGGATATTTGGCCAAAACATCCTTTCTAACCAATGGGGAGGCGTAATAGGGTGGGAAAATTTGCTTGTCATCTTCCAATGTCACGAGGTCATATGCCTTCAATCGACCATCCGTACTGTATCCGCTGATAACGTCGATCTTCTTTTCGAAAGCCGCTTTGTACATCACCGCGTCACTGATGACGACAGTTGGCATATTGAGTTTGTATTTGGATTTCAGGCCCAAATAACCATCTTCGCGTCCCATAAATTCGGGCGTAAAACCGCCTAGCATTTTGGCACCGGCATAAGGAAAAACGTAAAATGACGAACACAGCAGAAGCAAGCCCGGCAGCAGGACTGTGACTTTTCGCATTTTCCGCACATTGGCATTTTGAACCAATGAAAGCAAAAAGTCCAGAATGATCGCTAACAGAGCTGCCGGAATGGCGCCTGCAAGAATCATGTTGGCGTTGTTCAGTGCGATGCCTCCAAAAATGAACTCCCCCAAACCGCCCGCTGCAATGTAAGCCGCCAGCGTCGCGACGCCAACATTGATTACGGTTGCTGTTCGAATGCCAGCCAAAATCACAGGCATGGCGAGCGGAAGCTCAACATTAAAAAGCACTTGCCATGGACTCATTCCCATTCCCCTCGCCGATTCAGTCACCGCAGCATTCACGCCGCGAATGCCCGTATAAGTGTTTCTGATAATGGGGAGCAGAGCATATAAAAATAATGCAGTTATGGCAGGAAGCGCGCCAATGCCGAGCAATGGAATCATGAAACCAAGCAATGCAATGCTAGGAATGGTCTGCAAAATGCCTGCAATGCCAAGCACAAACCATGCGGCTTTCTTGCGTTGCGCAATCCAAATTCCCAACGGCAATCCAACGAGCACGGCGGCCAGCAACGAAATGCAGGTTAAGCCAATGTGCGCGAGCGTCTGGCTCAAAAGCTTGTCGGATTGTTGCGCCATAAAAGCCCATAAACTTTGCTGTTCTTCCATCAGATTCGCTCTTTTATGGTTTTATAGCCATCCTGAATCGCGGTCATTGTGAAAACTTTTCGCTCATTCAAATCCTTGTCATGAATCAGCAAGGCGTCATTTTTGGCCGCTGACAGCAGTTGCATCCCGTCCCACAACGTAATATTTGACTTAATTATCAAAGCAGAATTAATTGTGTCTTCCGCTTCCCAGTTGTCATTTGTTTCCAATGTTTCCCAAATATCACTGAATGTCAATGCACTCATTTCCAGGAAGAAGCGCTGGTTATCGAAGAATGTTTTGGTAAAATCATTCGCCGGCCGCAGCACCAGATCCTTTGCAGTGCCCGCCTGGACGATTTTGCCCTTATCCATCAAACAAATGTGATCGCCAAGCTCGAAAGCTTCCTGCACATCGTGCGTGACAAGGACGATGGTCTTGCTTTTCAACTCCGGCAATTCCAGAAATTCCTTGCGGACGCCTGCCCGCGTGATGGGGTCCAAGGCGCCAAAAGGTTCGTCCATAAGCAGCACGGGCGGATCTGAAATAAGCGCACGGGCAATGGTGACGCGCTGTTGCTGTCCGCCGCTGAGTTCGTCAGGATATTTGTGACCGAATGCCGACAACGGCAATTTCAACTGATCGAGCAATTCTTGGGCCCTTTTGCGGGTTCTGGCCTTGTCCCAACCCAGCAACCTAGGCACGACGGCGACATTCTCCTCGACCGTGTAATGCGGAAACAAGCCATTATTTTGGGAAACGTAGCCGATTGTACGTCTTAAAACTTCGGGTTTTTGGTCAAAGATATTTTTTCCATCAATGGAAATTGAACCGGACGATGCTTCAATGAGGCGATTAAGCATTTTGAGCGTCGTTGTTTTTCCGCATCCGCTCGTGCCCAGCAAAACCATCGTCTCGCCTTCTTTTACGGTAAAAGAAATGTTGTCAACTGCCTTTATATCATTAAAAACTTTGCTGATTTGTTCGGCAATGATCATGAGTTTGTTTTGGCAAACTGTGAGAAGGACTATTTATCAAGGGTCATAAACAGGTTGTTAAGCGATTCTGCGTAGGTCGGGTGGGCAAAAACGCCATCTTTAATGCGGTCGTAAGTGACATTGCCCATCATGGCCATTTGCAAAATCGTGACAATTTCACCGCCTTGTTCGGCCAGCACAGCGGCTCCCAGGATCTGTTTGGTTTTGGCATCGATCACTGCCTTCATCATGCCTCGCGTGTCGCCGGTTTCAATCGCCCGGGCAACGCTATCATTCTTGATTGTTGCGACTATAACGTCCAATCCCTGCTCGCGCGCT
This sequence comes from Dyadobacter sp. CY326, assembly GCF_021390515.1. Classification (GTDB taxonomy): domain Bacteria; phylum Bacteroidota; class Bacteroidia; order Cytophagales; family Spirosomataceae; genus Dyadobacter. The sequence continues at coordinate 399,473 of NZ_JAJUXI010000003.1, read as the reverse complement.
TCCTGCTCTGTCATGCCAACGCGCCCCAGCTGCGGATCAATGAACATGCAATAGGGGACAAGCCTGTCTTTAATCGACGCATTGCCGTGATTGATGACATTCTCGCTAATGATCCGGAAATCGTCATAGGAAATGTGTGTGAAAGCCGGGCCTCCTTTCACATCACCCAATGCGTAAATGTCGGCCGCGGTCGTTTCCAGCTTGTCATTGACTTTAATGTAACCCTTTTCATCTGTTTCTACGCCGGCTTTTTCAAGCGCAAGTTCTTTCGTTTGCGGCCTCCTGCCTGTTGCAACGAGGATATGGGAACATGAAAGCTGGGTTTGCTTTCCGTCTGTCTCGGTCGTAACATTGATTTGATCGCCGTTTTTGGAAACTGAAACCGCTTTTGTTTTTGTCAAAATTTCAATTTGCTCTTCCTTTAAAACCTTCATCACTTCTTGGGCAATGTCTGCATCCTCTTTTTTAAGAATGCGCTCGGATGGTTCCAAAATAGTCACTTTACTGCCGAACCGTCTAAACATCTGACCAAATTCCAATCCAATGTAACCACTTCCAAGCACGAGTAAATGTTCCGGAATGCTTTCCAGTTCCAGGATTGTCGTGGAAGTTAAATATTCGACATTTTCAATGTTTTCAATTTTTGGTATCGATGGTTTTTCCCCTGTGTTAATGAAAAATTTGTCAGCAGTTAAAACGGCCGAGCCGCCATTGTTCATCGTTACGGTGATTTCCTTTTCACCTGAAAATGTGGCTGTTCCGTAATGCAAATCCAGATTTTTCGTTCCCTTGATTCCTTTTTCAGACCCGTTTCGCATCCGGTGCACAATGTCGTCTTTGCGCTTCATAATCGCCGAGAAATCGACATAGAATTGATCGGTTATGACGCCCAGACTTTTACTGTGATACATTGACCAAGCCGCTTTTGCCGACGCGATCATGGCTTTGGTAGGGGAGCAGCCGTCGTTAACGCAAGTCCCGCCAACCCAACGCCGCTCAATAAGTGCCGTTTTCAGCCCGGACTCAGCCAGTTTTTTCGAAAGGGGCGTTCCAGCCTGACCTGAACCGATTACAATCGCGTCGTAATGTTGCATACAGAGGAATTGAGATTACTTGATTTTATAAATGTAGACAAAACGTATAACAATAAAAGCGTGCCGTTAAGACACGCTTTCGACGTAAGGTTAGGCTGGTTTTATAGAAAGTAATGCTGCGAATTCTGCTTGTCAATGTTAATCTGCTGCACGAGCATATCCAAATTGTCAAATTTCTGTTCGGGGCGGAGATAATGCAGCAGTTCCAGTTTCAGATCCTCACCGTAAATTTCCTGATTGAAATCAAACAAATGCGCTTCGATTGTGCGCATGGTCCCGTCGACGGTTGGACGCACGCCAATGTTCAGCATTCCCTTAAATGTCAGGTCGTTATGTGTCGCATTGATTATATAAACGCCATTCATAGGAATCAGTTTATAGGATTCGTGCAAATGCAGATTGGCGGTTGGGAAACCAATGGTTCGGCCCAGTTGCTTGCCCTTTACCACAGTGCCGGACAATGAATAAGCTCGGCCAAGCAATTCATTTGCTTCACTTATGTGTCCGGTAATCAGCGACTTACGGATTCGTGAAGAGCTGATCGCCATGTTTTCAATGTCTTCGCGCGGAATTTCCTCCACTTCAAATCCATAGGAAGAGCAGTTTTCCTGTAAGAACTCAAAGCTGCCTTCACGATTTCTGCCGAAACGGTGGTCATAACCAATCACCAGTTTTTTCGTCCCAATCCGCTCAACCAAGATCTGCTGGATAAATTCATGCGAGGAAAGCTCAGAAAATGCACGTGTAAACGGAACAATAGCCAGGTGTTGAATGCCAAGCTGGGAGAACAGTTCAATCTTTTCGTCAATCGTGGAAAGCAATTGCAGCGATTGGCTGTCATCTGAAACAACGGTCCGTGGATGTGGCCAGAATGTTAGCACAACCGTCTCACCGCCAGATTGTTCACTGATTTCCCGGAGCCGGGAAAGGATTTTTTTATGTCCAAGATGGACACCGTCAAAAGTGCCACTTGTTACGACGCCGTATTCCAGTTTTTCAAAGGAATCGAGGCTGTGATAAATATTCATTCGTCCGCTTCTAACTTCAATGCTACTCTTTTTTGATGAATGAAATCGGTCAGATTCCATGCATTTTTTAATTCAAATTCGCCGATCCTGGTTCTGCAAAGCGCGCTCATGTAAGCTCCGCTGCCCGCCAGTTGACCAAAATCGCGAACCATGCTGCGAATATACGTTCCTTTTGAACAAATGATCCGAAAATCAATTGCCGGGAAGTGTTTTGCGTTGATTTCGAAAAGGGAAATTTCGACACTGCGCTTTTTGATCTCGACTTCTTCTCCGCGCCGCGCTTTTTTGTAAAGTCGCTCGCCGTCAACACGTAAGGCAGAATAAATCGGGGGAGTTTGCAAGATGCTTCCGGTCAAAGCCACTCGGGCTTTTTCAAGGATTTCAGGCGTGATGTGCGTGGTTGGAAATTCCGCATCGAACGCTGTTTCCAGATCAATGGAGGGCGTTGTTTTACCCAAAATCAATGTGCCCGTGTATTCTTTTTCCTGTGCCTGATAAGAGTCGATCTGCTTGGTTTTTTTGCCGGTGCAGAGGATCAGCAATCCTGTTGCAAGCGGGTCCAGAGTGCCTGCGTGGCCGATTTTCTTGAATTTACAAGCCCTTTTCAGCTTGTTGGCCACGTCAAATGATGTCCAGGTCAAGGGCTTGTCGATAAGTATGACTTCGCCTTCGTCCGGTATGTTATCTTCGTTATTCAAATTGCGGATGCGTATTAAATGAAGCGCTTAGACAATGTCCAGCTTGTAACCTGAGGCGAGCAATCCCAAAAGGATCAAGCCCAGAATGATCCGGTAATAACCGAAAACCTTGAAGCCATATTTGGTCAAAAAGCTGATAAAGAACTTGATAGCAAGCATGGCAACAACGAATGCAACCAGATTTCCTATCAAAAGCACTTTAATGTCTTCCGCCTGGATTGTATCATAGGTTTTCAGCAGCTTGTAACCGCCTGCCGCAGCCATGGTGGGAACAGCCAGAAAGAAACTAAACTCAGCTGCCTGCTTGCGGGAAAGTCCCTGCAACATGCCGCCGATAATGGTTGAAGCAGATCTTGAAACGCCCGGAATCATTGCTATGCATTGAAAAAAGCCGATTTTAAGCGCGTCGAAATAGGAAATTTCTCTCTCGCGCGTGTTATCATTCGCGATGCGATCAATGAAGATCAGGATAATGCCACCGACCAAAAGGGAGACGGCAACCACAACCACGTTCTCAAGCATTGCATCAATGAAATCATTCAACACAAAACCGATCACGGCAGCGGGAAGAAATGCAACAAATAACTTGAAATAGAAGTCTGCGGTTTGGAAAAAGCGTTTCCAGTAGAGCACCAGAACGGACAATATCGCACCAAACTGAATGTTAACCGTAAACATTTTGGTAAACTCCAAATGACTGATCCCCATAAACGAGGAAGCGATAATCATGTGGCCGGTAGAAGAAACGGGCAAAAACTCTGTAATCCCTTCAACAATTGCTAAAATAATGGCTTGCCAAATGCTCATGAATTTTTGGGTTTACGTAAAATTGCCCAAAATTCAATGATGAAGCCCGCAATCGTAATCAGCGGCCCAAGCGTAAGCCCGAGAAATCCGAAACCGAATTCGCTGCTGTCGAAGGTCATGATCAGAAAGCCAGCCAAAATGACTGCTATGCCAATCAACATCGTCGTATAATTCGATGTCGAAAATGGGAGTTCGTTTTTTGCGTTACTCATTGTTTTAAGATTTTGCTGTTTTTAATAAAGTCAGTGAATCAGGCTGAAAAGCTTAGTATAAGTCATCCAGCGCCATTCTCAAATAGCGCGCGAGTGATTGATAGGTGCTCGAAATGCCAATCAGGACGCCAAGTGTAAGCACAGCAACCACCAGCAAAATGATCTTATCGTATTCCTGTAACATTGCAAGGCCTTCCACATTGCGCACAGCCAATTGTTGCAAAACAATCAGCAACACAGCTGCGAGAATTCCGCCGATCAAACCCTGCACTGCGCCACGCACTACATAGGGACGCTGAATAAATCCGTTCGTCGCGCCTACAAGCTGCATGCTGCGGATCAGGAAACGTTGTGAATAAATCGCGAGTTTAATGGTGTTATTTACAAGTAAGACAATGATAATGAGCATGATCAATGCAAAGCTTGCCAGGACTACGTAAATTTTGGTGACATTTTTATTGATGTTGTCAGCCAGGTCTTCCTGGTAAACCACTTCATAAACGCCCTTTATTTTTTCAAGGTCTTTTTTGATGAGCTGCAACTTGGCTTCTTCGAAATAGTCTTCTTGGATTTTGACGCGATAACTGTCACGAAGAGGATTTTCACCCAAAAAAGCAGCGAAATCTTCTTTTGTTCCTTCAATAAATTCTTTGGCAGCCTCTTCTTTGGAAACGAATGTGATGGGTGTAACTTCGGTGGAAACCAGCACGTAAGGTTTCGCTTTGATAACGCTCAATATGGAGTCCCGGCCGGCCGTTGTTTCCTCTTTGTCTACAAAAACCCTGACTTCAATGTTCTGGCGGATAATGGAAACCAGTTTTTTGGATTGGATCACCAGCAGCCCGCAAAAACCGATCAAAAATAATGCAGCCGTGAGGCTCATCACAATCATTGCATTGGGGTAACTTCCAATCTTCTTTTTCTTAGGCATAATTGCGTAAAGTTTCGCTCAGCAGTTGTCCAGTTTGGTAAGTGAACAGTGGCAAAAATAAGAATTATAATGTCAATAGGCTCAAAACGGCGCGATCCTTAACTATTTTTAACTAACAAATTGTCGTTAATCAATTCCTGCGACCCATTTCGTCACGGATGCTGGCGGCCTTTTCATAATCTTCTTTGGCAAGCGCATCGTCCAGCATGCGTTGCAACTCGTCAAAAGACAGGTCACGCATCTGATCTTTTCCGGTTCCCGAAGGTTTCAATGTTTCTTTTACGGCATCATCGTCGTCATCTTCATCCTCGGTAAGGGAGCTCGACACAATTCCAGCTTCGGAAAGAATGGCCTCGTAAGTGAAGATCGGGATGTCAAAACGCAATCCTATGGCAATTGCGTCGGAGGGGCGCGCATCGATTTCCACTTCTCTTAAACTGTCCGTGCAAACGATTTTGGCATAAAAAATCCCTTCTTTGAGATCAGAAATGACGATTTCCTTTAATGTATAATTCATTCCGTCCGCGAATGATTTGAACAAATCATGCGTCATGGGGCGGTTTGGAACTATGTTTTCAATTTGAACAGCAATGGCCTGTGCCTCGAACACACCAATGATAATAGGCAGGCGGCGATTGCCTAACTCTTCTCCAAGAACCAGTGCGAAGGAGCCGGCTTGGGATTGGCTTGGGGACAGCCCGAGAATTTCTAACTTTATTTTTTTCACGTTAAAACTAAAAGCGCAGGTTTGATTAACAGTTGTGGTGAGTATTTTATCAATTTCTGATCGAAGTTGCAAAAATAATTAACCCGTGCTGCATAAAAAAATGCGCCACGGGTTAAGAAGAGTCTCATTGACAGTTCAATGAAAATAATAGCAGTTAATTATCTGATTTTAAGCAATGTTTTTAATTGAACCTGGCAGCATTTATTCGAATTAATTTCAATGCCGCATAAATCTGGCACTTAAAGCTTTTTTGCCGCTTCCGTTAGTTTTGGCAATATTTCAAACACATCGCCTACAATTCCATAGTCAGCGGACTTGAAAAATGGCGCCTCGGGATCCTTATTGATGACGACAATGCATTTGGAACCATTCACACCAGCGAGGTGCTGAATCGCGCCTGAAATTCCGCAGGCAATGTAAAGATTGGGGGCAACTTTAATTCCTGTTTGGCCAATGTGTTCATGATGCGGCCGCCAATCCAAGTCAGAAACGGGCTTGGAACAGCCTGTGGCCGCACCCAGCGCCTTGGCCAGATCCAAAAGTGGCTGCCAGTTTTCCGGCCCTTTCATGCCGCGTCCGCCCGAAACAATGACTTGTGCCTCGGTAAGCGATAATTCCAAATTCGCTTTTTCAACACTGATCACCGAAGCCTGGAAGTCGTTTTCGCGCAATTGCGGCGCAAATGGCTCAACGGTTGCTTGGGCAGAAGCCACGTCGTTTTCATCAATTTCAATGACATTCTTTTTGATAACCAGGATCTTCACATCCGATTTCACTTCGGTCGTAGCGAATGCTTTTCCTGTAAAAATGCCTCTCTTAACCTTGAATGTTGCGTCAATTTCTGGCAATGCTGTGACACCGGAAACAATGCCGGCTTTAAGCTTCGCAGCCGCACGAGCAGCCATTGCATCGCCCAGACCCGATTTTGACAAAATAATCACCTTGCTATTTTCCTGAGTCACGGCTTGTGAAAGCGCATCCGCATAGGCAAGGCTGTTTTCATGCGTGAGCTTTTCGTCGGCTGCGTGCAGCACTTTGGTGGCTCCGTAATTTCCAGCCTTTTGAAGCGCTATTTCGTCTGCTTGCCCCAGGGCAAGAACCACAACGGGGCCGCCGGTTTTTTCTGCAACTTTCGCGCCGTAAGCAACCGCTTCCAGCGATGTTTTTTTGATTGAACCGTTATCCAGTTCTACATATATAAGGACTGACATGATCGTTTTCGATTTAAAATACTGAAATGAACAAGCTTAGAGCACTTTTGCCTCCGTTTGCAAAAGACGAATCAATGTTTCCGCCTGATCTGCCGGGATCATTTTGCATGCACCTTTTGGCGCTGGTAAAAAATATTTTTCAGGAGAAGTCATATTTTCAACGTCCACAGCCTTAACAACTTGCAGCAGTTTAGTTCTTGCTGTCATTATGCCACGCATGTTGGGGATTTTCCACTCAGCAATGGGTTCCTGGCAGCCCAGCACGAGTGGGAGCGGGGCTCTCAGCACTTCTTTTCCACCATCAATTTCCCTACTGATGGTTGCAAAACCGCCTTCAATATCCAACTTCATTACGGGAGAATAAGAGGCAATGCCGAGCATTTCACCAACCAGTCCGTGAACAACGCCGCTGTTATAATCAATCGATTCGCGACCCATTAAAATCAGGTCGTAACTGTTCTGTTTGGCAATATTGGCGATCTGCACCGCCACGAAATATGAGTCCAAAGGATCTGCATTCACACGGATTGCATCATCGGCTCCGATGGCGAGTGCCTTGCGGATCTGCGGATCAGCGTCCGCTTCACCCACGTGCAACACGGTCAGCGAACCGCCCGATTGTTCCTTCAATTCGACGCCCCGGGCAAGCGCGTAATCATCGTATGGGCCAATAATGTATTGAACGCCGGTTTTATTAAGTCTGGTGTCGTTATCCGTAAATGTTATCTTAGCGGTTGTATCGGGCACATTGGATATACAAACGAGTATTTTCATGAGCTTTTCGTTAACTGATTTTTCTATGTATGGAAATATCTTTGTCCGGGCAAATTAAGGGAAATCTTAAATAGTATGCAAGCATAATAATATACAATGAACACCGCTTTACTCACGAGTCTGCTGGGCTTTTATCACGACGATCCTAACGATCCTTTCAATGTTTACGCGCTCGCAATTGAATACAGCAAATCGGACGCTGCCCAAGCCGAACGATTTTTCGATATCCTGTTGACAGAACACCCGGATTACCTGCCAACCTACTATCATGCTGGTGCATTTTTTGCTAATGCCGAAAAAATTGAGAAGGCTGAGGAAATTTATCGCAAAGGCGTGGCGCTGGCGATGTTACAGAAAAACACCAAGGCGCATCAGGAGCTGCAAAGGGCGTTTAACAGCTTTTTGGACGAACTGGACGACTAATCGGATGGAGGAAAGATTTGCTCATTCGGGTAAAAACCTGTAACTTGCATGATTAGTAAGAATACTACATTCAAGACTGCTTTCGGTAAAACACTTCCTCTCAGTTTAGTTTGATTTTTATGAAGTTCCCTGATCGACGGGATTAAGAAAAATTATTCATTTAATATTATGGAAAAGGAATTATTTATTCCACTTGTGGTAAAGTGGGCACAGGCGCATGGGTTTAAGGATATCCAAGCCAATATGGAAGGATTTGAAACACCGAAGTCCTACGAACGGGCCGCCGACAATGCCAAATTTACCCCGGATGTTACTGGCGTAAATATGTTCAACAGACACTATCTTGAAGTGTCAATGAAAACAGATCAGCTTCGTGGAAGCATTTCTAAATGGAAGTTGCTGAGCGAGCTTGCAGGCATGAAAGGCGCCAAATTATACCTGATGGCACCAAGAGGTCATGTCCGTTTCACACGCGAAATTATAGATCAATACAACATTCCAGCGGAAGTTGTTAAGATCGACTAAAATGATCAGGGATTGTTAGTGATAACAATCCCTGCTTTATTTTCAGACCTGCGGATATTTCCACTCTCCCCGATATTCCCTGCTCAGCAACTTATTTGCTTCCGGATCTCCCTCAATCGTTTCCTTTTCCCCATCCCAGACAATGCTTCTGCCAAGCTTGTAGGAAAGCATCCCGAGCAGTGCAACATTCGTTGAACGCTGTCCAACTTCTATTTCACAAATGGGAGGCTTGTTTGTTTTAATCGACTCAATAAAGTTTGCCCAAAGCTGTGCAATGTTCTGATCATCAGGCTTATTCAGTTGCGCATCCTGGTGAATGATTGGCTTCTTTGGATCTGTCGGATAAAATGTCCAGCCGTCGAGCCAGCCCATGTGAAATGTGCCTTCTGTTCCGTAAAAGTAAACGCCTACTGCTTGCTGCGGATGCGTTTTTTCGGCATTGTTAGCCGCAAAGTTGCGGTGTTCCCATTCCAATGTGAAACCGTCAAAATCAAAAACCGCAACCTGATGGTCCGGCGCATCGGTATTATCCTGCCGGATGGCCCGCCCGCCAGTCGAGTAGATTTTTCTCGGATATTTTTGTTCCGACCACCAAAGCACCTGATCCAGCCAATGGATTCCCCAGTCGCCTAATGTTCCGTTTGCGAAGTTCAGATAATTACGAAATCCGCGTGGATGCATTGTCTTGTTGTAAGGCAAAAGCTGTGCAGGGCCACAGTAAAAGTCCCAATCCAACCCCTGCGGCGGCTCAGAATCAGGCGTTTTTTGACCCGGCCCGCCGCCATAATGTACGAATGCCCGTGCCATGCCGATTTTGCCAGCTTTACCCGATTTTAGAAATTCCATCCCGGACACATTATGCGGAGAAACGCGCCTGTGCGTTCCCACCTGGACGATTTTGCCGTGCTTGCGTGTCGCATTCACCATCGCGCGACCTTCTTTAATTGTATGTGAAATTGGTTTTTCAACATACACGTGTGCGCCCGATTCAATGGCCGCAATGCAGCAGAGCGCATGCCAGTGGTCAGGCGTCGCGACGATTACAACTTCCGGTTTTTCCTTTGCCAAAAGCTCGCGGTAATCCTTGTAAAGCTTAGGCTTGTCCGGCGTCAGTTTGGAAACTTCCGCAGCGCACGCTTTGAGCTGATTTTCATCCACATCGCACAGTGCAACAAGCTTGTTTTCACCCGATTGAATAGCACAGCGCAGAATGTTCGTTCCCCACCAGCCTGCGCCAATGAGGGCGGTCCGGTAAGGAGCTGCGCGACTAACGGCGCTCAAAAGTGGCAATGGTGAGAAGGCCGCACTGGATAGTGCGGCGCCTGCAAGCGCAGACTTCTCGATAAAGGTTCTCCGATCCATGTTAAGGGGTTTAAACTATTTCTTTGTAAGTTTTTCGATGAGCCAGTTGTTCATGACATCCTTTTCTTCCTGATAAGTCCAGTGGCCTGTGTCCAGGAAAAGTTTAAGTTCCTTCGGTGCGCTTGTGACATTATACGACGCATACATAGAAGTCGGCGGGCAGGTTTCGTCATTGAATCCCCAAATGTATAATCCCGGCACTTTCACGCGTCTCGCAAAATTGACCACATCATAATAAGCAACCGTGTTAACCTTTTCCTTTGTGTTGTTTCCCTTGATTCCGTTTTTATCAAAGTAATGTGGCCAGCCGCCTGCGCGTCCGTGCAAATAACCCGTCACATCGCTTAACGCCGGATAAAACGCGCCCAGCCATTTCACGCGCGGGTCAAGTCCGGCTGTGATGATGGACAACGCGCCGCCCTGGCTTCCGCCTGTTACGGCGAGGTTTGTGCCGTCATATTGTGGCAGGCTGGTCAGGAAATCATTGGCGCGGACGCAGCCCAGGTAAACTTTTTTGTAATAAAACTTATCGCGGTCGTCCAGATTGTAAGATGGATAACCATTCAAAAGTCCGAGTCCCATATCCGTATAAACCGACGGGTCCATGATAACAGGAATGCCGTGAATCCCAATTTCCAGCGTGATAATGTCTTTTTCGGCCGTTACAACATCGCCGTAATAAGCTCTTACACCAGCACCCGGGACGCGAAGCAATGCGGGATATTTTCCTTCTTTTTTCGGAATGCTCAAAATGCCGTAGACGCGGACGCCCTTTTTGTGATTCTGTAAATTGAGATGATATACATTCACCTTTTCCGTGCAGCGTTCGGGAAGCAATGTCATTTTAGCATCCATAGGAACCGCAGCCAGTTCTTCTTTGGCGCTCGCCCAGAACGTGTCGAAATCTTGCGGATTGCTTACGGTCGGCTCAATTTTCAACGGGTCAAATCCTGCTGTCGCGATGCCGCGATATTCTATGCCATCAACGGTGACCCAGGCAAGGCAGCGCAAAAAGCCTGGTGTTTTGAGCGTTCCGCCATCGATGGTGAGCTTGCCATCTGCTGCTATTTTGGTTTGTTGAATGGTTGGATCTAATTTTTCAAGGCCGATTTCATAACGCACGGACGCATTTTTTACCAAATTTCCATTGCGCATCACTGTTATCAAAAACTGCACTTTGTCGCCCGTTTTGTAAGTCCAGTCGTCGCGGTCAGTCGTTACGACGACCTCAACGGGCCGCCGGGCAGGCTGGGCGAGCGCGGTGATGATGGAAAGCAAGAAAAGGAATGCAATTGGTAAAAAACGATTTTTCATGAGTGAACTGATTTCTTCTTTTGATTTGAATAAATGAAGCTTAGGTGACAAAAGAGACATTGAGCCTGAATCTTTAATAAAAGCAGCATAAATTTTGTGATTTGCAGTAATTTGCTTTCAAATAATAATGCATTGCCGGCATTCAGCGGCCGGATTAACAACATCTATTTTGATCAGGATTAATAAATTTATAAGTGAAACGGGCTTCTGTTCCCGGCGTGAGGCAGATAAGCTCGTGGAGCAGGGACGCGTAATGTTGAATGGCAGAATCGCCGTTTTGGGCGACAAAGCAACAGCGGCTGAAGAGGTTAAGATTGACGGGAAATTGCTAAAAGTAAAGAAGGCGGCTGTTTACATTGCATTCAACAAGCCCGTGGGAATCACTTGCACGACGGAGCGCGACATTAAGGGCAACATCATCGATTACATTCGGCATCCGGAGCGGATTTTTCCAATCGGCAGGCTCGATAAGCCATCGGAAGGACTGATATTTCTGACGAGCGATGGCGACATTGTGAACAAGATATTGCGGGCCGGCAACAACCATGAGAAAGAATATGTGGTGACGGTTGACAAGATGATCACACCTGATTTTATTCTAAAAATGGCTTCCGGTGTGCCGATTTTAGGAACAGTAACCAAAAAGTGTTTTGTAAAAAAGGAGGCAAGCCACGTGTTTACCATCGTCTTGACGCAAGGCCTTAACCGGCAAATCCGCCGCATGTGCGAATATCTTGGTTATCATGTCACGAAACTGAAACGGGTGCGGATCATGAATGTCACGCTGGACAACCTGCCCACCGGGAAATGGCGCGATTTGACTGCGGCGGAAATGCAAACCATCAACGAGGCCGTTGCCACTTCGGTAAAAACAGAGGAAGGATCGTATTTGCCTGGCTGGGAGGAATAACATTAGATCGACATGATGATTCGTTTTTTTACTTATTTGCTTGTTGGTCTTTCACAGCTTTGCCAGGCGCAGCAACCTGACACATTATTGCTCGAAAGGTTGCTCCGAAGCAAACCTGAGCTGTTTTCGGGCATTCTGAACCATCCGACGAGGAATGAAGTCCAGATCCTTTACACGCAAATTGATAGGGATAAAAACAATGTTCCGCATTTCAAAAGTTACAGCTACAACCTGAATGACCTGCATTATTTTTTCCCCGCGAGCACGGTCAAACTGCCCACGGTAATTTTTGCGCTTGAAAAAATCAACGAGCTGAATGTGAAGGGACTGACAGCGAAAAGCACCATGCTGACAGGCGCTGCATTTGCCAAGCAAACCGCGGTGGAGAGGGACAGTTCTTCGGCAAGCGGGCTTCCGTCATTGGAACATTATATCAAGAAAATCCTGCTTGTCAGTGATAATGATGCTTATAACAGACTTTATGAATTCATCAGCCGGGCGGAAATCAATCAAAAGTTGAAGAAATACGGATTGACAACGAGCAGGATCTTGAATCGTTATGCGGTGAAGGACACCGAAGTCACCTCGCGGCACACGAATCCAATTTCATTTTATGAGCGCGACAGCCTCGTTTTTTATCAGCACGGAAAGTTTGACCCCGAAAACTATCCGCTTCCATTGACCAACACGCTGATGGGCAAGGCTTATCTGGACAGTTCTGACCGGTTCGTAGCAAAGCCATTTAATATGGCCAATAAGAATGCATTCAGCATTTCGGATCAGCAGGCGGTGATGAAAAAATTGCTTTTCCCGGAAGCGTTTCCAGTTAATGAGCGGTTCAATTTGAAGCCGGAAGATTACGAGCTCATTTACACTTACATGAGCAAATATCCGACTGAAAGCGATTTTCCAAAATATGATCCGAAAGACTTCTGGGATTTGTACGCAAAGTTCATTTTCTACGGCGCTGACAAGGAAACCAAGCCGAAACCGAACATCCGCATATTTAATAAATACGGCGATTCTTATGGCTTTATCATTGATAATGCGTTTGTTGTTGACTTTGAAAATAAAGTTGAGTTTATGCTGACCTCCGTGGTGCAATCCAATGAAGATGGCGTGTATAATGACGATAAATATGAATACAAGGAAGTTTGCTATCCGTTTATGAAAAATTTGGGCCAGCTGATTTATGAATATGAATTGGCGCGGAAGAAGGAATATCTGCCGGATTTGTCTAAATTTATCATGAAATATTAAAACAATGTGTTATGGGCCTCACGATGAAAACCTGGTTCGCAATTGCTGTTCTGATAATGTCGGGAAACTCGGCTTTTGCGCAAACGCGGGACGTTTACCGTGTGAAAACTGGCTCGGACGTGTCGAAAGTGATTCCTTTCAATGAGCGTTACCAGTTTGATAAATTTCAGGATGGACGGGTTCTATTCAGAAGCGGCAAGATTTCGAAGGCCAAAATGAATTATAGTCTGGTGCACGGCGAAGTGCTTTTTATCGATGCAAAAAAAGACACGCTTATCTTCAACGACAGTGAATTTATCTCCAAAATCTTCGTTGGCGACAGTCTTTACTATCATTTGAAAGGCCACGGGCACGTGCAGGCAATTGAAGATTTCGGCGGCACGAAGCTGGGCAGAAAGCAATTTTTGGTAAGGCTAGGCAAGGAAAAATATGCATCCTACGACCAATATTCTGCGACTTCCGCCATATCGAGTTATTCCTCTTTCATTAACCAAAACGGCAATTTCCAGGCTTTGGAGGGCAATGAGAAAGTGATCTTGCGGCGTAGAGCCATCTTCTTTTTGATTGATAAAAACGAGCGCGTCTTGATGGCAAGCCGGCCAAATCTGCTCCGGATTTATGCAAATAACAAAAAGCAGCTGAATGCCTATCTCAAAGACAATGCGATCAGCTTCGAGAAAGAAGAGGATCTGAAAAAAGCATTGGCTTTCGCCAGCAGCCTGGAATAAATTGTCGCCTCCCCGCATTCAATTGCTGAAAAACGTATACGCCATAGCGGAAACGGGGCAGAATCTTGCCTTATGCAGCTCCAAATCGTCTCAAAACCGTTTTGGAACGATTCTTTAACCCATCGAGCATTAAAACCACCATCTCTATGAAGGAAGACGTAACCAAATTTTTAAGTTGGGTGTTGTTATTGATCGCAATCCCTGCCGGACTCTATTTTGGCAAAACATTTCTAGCGCCATTTGCCATTGGCGTGGTCCTTGCGATGATGCTGATCCCGATTATGGATTGGTTAATGTCAAAAAAATTATCAAAAGGTTTGGCCGTCGCGGGCAGCACATTGGTGTTGCTCTTATTCCTGGTTTTCCTCGGCGGATTGCTTACGATCCAGGCCAAAATGATCTCGAACGACTGGCCCGAAATTGAGAAAACGACCTCAAAATACTTGAAAGAAGCGCAGGGTTTTATTCAGGAAAAGTCTGGGCTGGACCCCAAAGCACAAATTGACCGGGCGAAAACAATGCTTTCCAAGCTGGGAAGTGGCGGTTCGGCTGCGCTTGGCTCGGTGGGGTCGACAATCGCAAATGTTATTTTGATTATCGTCTATGTCGTGCTGCTCTTGTCTCAGCGTGAGCGCTTTAAGGAATTTATCTTACTCAATTTTCCAAAAGAGGATCACCTGCGCGTTCGGAAAGCTCTGAAGGAAATCCGCAAAACATCGGGCGGCTATTTTTATGGCATGCTCAAAGCAATGATCATTCTTGCGATCTTATATGGCATCGGTTTTACAATTGGCGGCATCAAATATGCGTTCTTGCTCGCGCTGATTGCGGCTGTTTTTTCATTCATTCCGTATGTCGGCAATGCGATCGGAGGCGGACTTGCTGCACTTTTGGCATTGGTTTCAGGCGGCCCGTCGAGCGTGCTGGTCGTGCTGATTGTGATGACGGCCGCACAGATGATCGATAATTACATTACGCAACCTTATGTTGTCGGTAAAGAAGTGGATTTGAATCCGTTCATGACCATCACGTCTGTGGTTGCCTTCGGTGTGTTATGGGGCGTTGCCGGCGCAATCATTGCCATTCCAATTACGGGAATCATCCGCGTTACTTTTCAATATTTGCCCAACACAAAATCTCTTGCTTTCTTAATGGGCAATGAGAAACCTGTGATGGATCTGGAAAGTGTGAAACAGCAGGTTGACGAGCGCAACAGCGCATAAGTCAGCGCGTTACATTAAAATGTTATTGACTGGCGTAATTGCCGCAGGAATGTTCTCTTCATCGAGCATTTCGCGCAAATCGATTTCAATGGTGCGGCAAATCGCGGTCATTGGAACGTCGTTGATGGCGTTTTCGAAAGGGTTTTCGCTCGTGTCGCCGACGATTTCCATGGTGTTAAAAACCCAGCCAATGATCATGTAACTCGGCACGGCAAGCCACATCATGTCTGTGCCAAGTTTTGCGAACTCATTGACCAGCCCAAATGGCAGAACCAGAATAAACAGCCATACAAACACCTTACTGAAATAAGCATATTGTCGCGGAAATGGGAAATTCTTGATCCTTTCGGCAGCGCCTTGCTGGTTATAAAATTCTTGTACAACGCTCATCATTTGAACGTAGAACCGCTCGTTAATCGCCCCTTTGCGAAATGCATCGTCCAATTGCTTGGCCTGGATTTTCATGATATGCGTTGCCGGATTTTTTTTCGACAAAACATATTGCGTTTCTTCCGCTCGCATGAACTGACTTGTTGCATGCAGCAGTGGCGATTCGTGGTGCTCAACCTGATCCTTCACAATGTTGTGAGCAGTGGAAGTCGTGTCATTCCAGGCGCTTTTAGACCTTAGCTGAATCCTGATTGCATTAATGTACGCGATTTGGCGGTGAATCAGCTGGCTGCGGACTTCACTGTGATTGAAATCCGGATCGTCGGGAAGTGGCTGAATGTAAGTGATGGTGTATGTGCCCCAGGTGCGGCTCGCGTTGACGATTGCGCCCCAGATGCGCCTTGCTTCCCAAAGCCTTTCATAGGACGAATTGTTTTTAAAACCCACATAAAATGCCACAGCGGTGCCGATCAAGCCAATGGGCACGAATGAAATGCCGAGGATAATGCCGGAATAATAGCTGATCAGACAAAGGATCGAGGCATAGACAAAAAAGAAAAGAATCGTTTTCCATGCGAATGAAAAGATGATTCCGAATTTAATTTCGCGCGCGGTATACATGCAGGAATTGCGACAGATGAGGTTTAACGAATACTAATATTTCACTTTACATGGCAATCCCGGCATATGTTTGCGTGAAGCAGCAATTTTTACCAATAAAACTGCCGAAACTGAATGTGGAAATGCTGCTTATTCCAACGCGAAGGCTACATATTGATTTCCTTTCTTGGTCCCAAGCTTGGTTCCACCGCAGGCGATTACAACATATTGCTTGCCATTGACCGCATAAGTTGAAGGCGTCGCAAATCCGGCCGCCGGAAGCATTGTTTCCCACAATAGTTTGCCATTCTTTTTATCAAAAACCCTGAACTTGCCATCCTTAGTTGCTGCAATGAAGAGCAAACCGCTCGCTGTGACCACCGGACCGCCGTAGTTTTCGGTTCCCGTCGTCGGAACGCCCTTTTGTTTAAGCGATTCAACTTCTCCGAATGGGATTTTCCACAAATATTCACCCGTATTGAGGTCAATGGCATTAAGCGTTCCCCAGGGCGGTGATATGGCAGGAAGGCCATTGGCGTCCAGGAATTTGTTGTAACCTGTGCTTTGATAAGGCAAATAGGTCTTTTTGGAAGCTGTCGTTTTGGAAACGGCTTCGACTTTTTCATCATTAAACAAGAACGAAACCAATGATTGTTTTTCATCCGCCGTCAGCATAGTGAAGCCCGGCATCATGCCTTTTCCGGACGTGATTATCTGTGTTACAAAAGTGCGGTCGCGGCGTGTACCAATGTCCACCAGGGAAGGATAACCGCTTTTTGCATTGCCTTTGCGTTGCGGGCCGTGACAAGTTACACAGTAAGTTGTGTACACTTTTTCTCCCGGACTCAATGCCGAGAGCTCGCTGGCCTTTGGCGTGTCTTTCATTGTTAAGATCCAGGGCATTTCATTGCTATTGACATACAAAATGCCTTCCTGCGGATCGGCAGCAGCGCCGCCCCATTCCGCACCGCCATCAAAGCCGGGCAAAATCACCGTGCCTTCCTTACTTGGCGCAGCAAACATTGCTTTTTGATAAGTTTTGAACTTGATAACGAGCGAGTCGTGGTCCGGCGCGTGGGTGCTGATGTCGTTTTCGGTCAATGTATGCGCTTGTCGTGCGTAAGGCGCTGGTTTTGTCGGAATTGGCTGCGTTGGCCATGGAAATTCGCCCGGCAACGCTGTTTGCGGTGCGCTGACCTCTTTGATTGGAAATAATGGCTTCCCCGTAATGCGATCAAAAACAAACACATAACCCTGCTTGCTAACCTGCGCAACGGCATCAATTTTTTTTGGCTTTCCGTCTGGCCCTTTCTGGGTCACGGTGATCAGGTTGGGAGGGGCGGGGAGGTCGCGGTCCCACATGTCGTGGTGCATGGTTTGATAATGCCAAAGCCGCTTTCCTGTGCGCACATCCAGCGCGAGCAGGCAGTTTGCAAAAAGGTTTGCGCCTTTTCTTTTTCCGCCATAAAAATCGTAGCCCGCAGATCCGGTCGGAACATACAAAATGCCTCGTTTGCGATCAATCGAGGTGCCGGACCAGTTATTTGCTGCTCCGGTGAATGTGTTTTTGTAAGCATCCGGCGGAAATGTTTCGTAACCGAATTCACCCGGATAAGGGATTGTATGGAATGTCCAAACCAGTTTTCCCGTCTTCACATTGAATGCCCTGAGGTCGCCGGGTGCCGCGTCAGAATCCTCAGATAAGCGAACGGGCATGATGATCAGATCTTCAAAAATCGTCCCTGGTGTGTTAGAAACCAAGTATTTATCTTTCGCAACTTCCGGAAGGCCGGTTCTGAGGTCGATTTTTCCGTTTTCGCCAAAACTTTCAATCGGTTTTCCCGTTTTCGCGTCCAGCGCGTACAAATATGCGCCCATTGAATGCATAATGCGCTTGTCATCACCATCGCTCCAATAAGTAAGTCCGCGACTGGTGTTTGACCCGTTTTTTGATTTATCACCAAAAATCCAGATCTGCTTTCCTGTTGCAGCGTCCAATGCGAATGCCTGAACCGTGTTGGTTACGCCGTATAAAACGCCCTCGACAATGATCGGATTAACCTGTGTTTGACCTGAATCCGGCATGGAATATGTCCACGCAACTTTTAGTTTATTGACATTTTCGTGGTTGATCTGTGTTAATGGCGAATAATGGTTGCGGTCGGGGCCGCCCAGATATTCGGGCCATTCGGTGTCTTCGGCAGGTTTTATTTCAAAATCTTGCTGTTGCAAAGCGGCCAGAAAAATGGCAGATGCGGCAACGAGGATAGAGAGTGGCTTTAACATATAGTGAATGAAAGGAAGTGCTGTTTACTCAAATTTGGTATTAACCGTAATGCCCGGCCAGTCGTCGGTCCGGAACGCGCTGGCTGGAAATCCGTCCGTGCTGTAAAGGTTTGCCTCTGCCGGAGCGTCAGTCCAGGCATAACGAACGGCCACCGGCTTGCCAACTTTCGGGTGTGAAATCTCGACCGTGTTTCCTTTGATCTCTGCTTTGGCAAAATAAAATTTCTTGTCATCGCCAGCAATCTCAAAGCCTTTGAGATAACCATAACGATCTTTCACCATTAACCCATTCTCAGCATGTTTGAAGGAAACAATGGCTTTCCCGTCCTGAAACTGGACTTTATCATACAATGGAGAAGCGTAGGGAATGTTTTGGCCATAATCATTTTTCAGAGCCTGGGTTGCGAGCCTATGCGCCACATCCTGCTTGTTGGTCGGGTGAATGTTGTCTGGATTGCCGACGTCGGTGCTGACGGCCATGCCGGTTTTGGGCAGGCTAAGCGTCATGTTCTGCGCTTCGCGCAACTCAGCCCATCCGCTGCCCTTATTGCTGTCATCATCGCCTCCAAAGCTGGAAAGCTGCACCCAGTAAAATGAAAATTCATCATTCCAAGCCTTGCGCCAGTCGTTGATCATCAGCGGAAAAGCCTTGCGATATTGATAAGCACGACCTGCATTGGACTCGCCCTGATACCAAAGTGTTCCGCGAATGGCGAAGGGAATCAGCGGGACGATCATTGCGTTGTAAATGCTTGTCCCAACATTGTTCATCAAATGCGCATATTCATGTTTGGAAGAAAAAGCGGGCATTAGCAGCCAGTCTTTCGCCAAGCTGATCTTCGTCGTTCCGGCCTCCACAAACAGATCATTGGCGTTGCCCATCATGCCGGGTCCAAACCACGGCGTGCCCACCATAACGCCATGCGCGATCACCAGTTGGTTTTTGCCTTCTTTCCAGGAGTTGGCGGGCACTTTAATCTTGCGAACACCTTTTGAGGACGTTTCGTCAATCAGTTTGCCATTAATGTAAATCTGGTTAGGACTGTCATTTTCGGCCAGTGACAATGTCGTTTCTTTGCCAACCAATTCAGCGGGAATCATGACTTCTTTGGCCATGAAAGCGTTTCCGCGATAACCCATCACACCTTTCCAGTCCCATTGTCCCACGGGATCAGCCGCTTTGAGCCATGTTGAAAAGTCTGCATTGCCGCTGGTGTATTTCTTTTCATCCTCGGCCGTCGGTGTGTAATTGTCGGCTTTAAAGAGTGTTTTCCGAAGTTTTGCGTCCATCATTACGTCAGCTTCCTGCCAAGTTTTAGGCAAGTTTTCTGCGTAATTTTTGAGTTCCGGCTCGGTTAGCATGGCTTCCTTGCTGATCCAGCCTTCCACTTGCGAGCCGCCCCAGGATGAATGCAGAATGCCGACGGGAATGTTTAATTTTTGATATAATTCGCGTGCAAAAAAGAATCCGATTGCAGAGAACTTGCCCACCTTTTCTTCGGAAGCAACTTGCCAATCGCCCTCTTTCAAATCGGTTTCCGGTTGTAATGTTACATTGTGTTTCACTTCAAAATGCCGGATCTGCGGAAAGTTTGCATTCTTCTTTTCAATGTCGTAATCCTTTGCCTGCGCCACGCTCCATTCCATATTGGATTGCCCCGAGCAGAGCCAGACCTCTCCGATAAGCACATCATTAACAGTAAGTTGACCCGATTTTGCGGCCACTTTAAGCACATGCGGACCGCCTGCCTCCATCGCATTGAAGCGCACCGACCATTTGCCTGACGCATCTGCTTTGCCTTGAACGGTTTGTGAACCCAGCGTTACATTGACTTTTTCGCCTGCTTTGGCCCAGCCCCAAACTGGAATCGGCTTTTGTCGTTGCAAAACGACGTGATCGGAGAATAATCTGGCGAATTTTACTTGTGCAAATAGGGAGGTGTGAGCGAAGAAAAAAAGAACTATAACAAAGCGTTTCATGAAGTCAAAAAAGTTAATAACGCCTATAAAATGCCGCCGGGGTGTAGTTTCTACTTAAAGCGTTATTTTTGCAAGTGCCCGCCGAGAATTAATTGCTTCCTATGATCTCCATTATTATTTGTTCCGCCAACCCGCAGGATTTGCTTTTGGTCAAAGAAAACATTGCGCAGACCATTGGGGTTGCTTATGAGATTATTGCTTTTGATAACAGCCAGGCCAGCAAGGGGATTTGTGAGCTTTACAACCAAGGCGCCCGCGAGGCGAAGTTTGATCTGCTTTGTTTCATGCACGAGGACATCGAAATGAAAACTGCTGATTGGGGTAAACAAGTAATCGGAACATTCGCTTCAAATCCTACGCTGGGATTGCTGGGCGTTGCCGGCGGCGGATATAAATCTGTGGTTCCGTCGAGCTGGTATAATGCTGATCTCGAAGTGAATGGTGCGTTTTATTGTAATTTGATTCAAGGGTTCAAATATTCGGGAAGAGAGGCTTTTTGGGATTATCGCAATCCGAAGAATGAAAAAGTTTCCTACGTCGCAAGCATTGACGGTTGCTGGATGGTAACGCATAAAAATATTGCTTTGGAGAAGCCTTTTGACCAAAATCTTCTGCAACATTTCCATGCTTATGACATTGATTTTTCACTGTCCGTCGGTCGGGATTATGACGTTGCAGTCACTTATGAAGTGCTTTTAAGCCACTTTTCCGAGGGGGATTTCAGCGAGAAATGGGAAGAGGAAATTTTGAAAGTGCACCAGAAATGGAGCCACATTCTGCCGGTCAATGTTGATGGCTTGGATGAGCAAACATTGCTCCGTTATGAGCGGCGCGCATTTAAAAGGTTTTTCGAAAAACAGCTTGAAAAAGGCAGATCTTACGGTTATCTAATGAAAATTTGCTGGAACGCACGCCATTCACGCATATTCAAAAATCTGAAATGGTATAAAATGTTTGTCGACCTGCGGCGGGTTGCGACATTGCGTCGTAAAGCTCACAACTGATATCCCATATCCAGCAAATAGGGCTTCCAAAACGCCAGATTATCATCCCGATCCCACGCATGACAGCCGAACGGCAGGCCTTTGTTGAATCGGACTCCGCGTTCCGGATTATTTTCGATGGAAAATTTGTAAGCAGTTTTAAATGCAGGAATGCGCAGCTTGCTGAATTTCCGGTTTACCTCAATGCTCCAAAAAACATCCTCATGAAACTGGTGCTCGTGCCGCTGGTGATATTCCTGGATCTTATCCTGCATGGTTGAGGCAAGTTGGAAGAATTTCTTGACCCGGCGCAGCGAAAAACCGCCATTACCAACCACATTGTCGAATTGCCGCTGCGTGGGCAGGCCATCTTCAATTGTATTTTTCCACATGTGATACAATGTGATCGTCCTTGTTTTAAAAGCCTTGATAAAGTCAGGCTCTTCGAGGCGTTTGGGCCAGGGCGCGCCAATATAATCGTAGCCGCTGCTGCACCACTTTATAAGCTCGTCTTTGAAAACAAATGCGTCCAGCTGATGGATGAGGATGAATTCGTAATCAAGAAATGTCTGGTAAAATTCCGGACTGAGCATTAACCGGTTATAACCCTGCACACCATTGAAAAACTGCGGATCAAAACTGACCGCATCTGTGAAAATATTGTCGTCTCCAAGCTCGGACAAATCAAGCGTGTCCGGCTTAATGGCGATAATTGGATGGTTTGAAAGGATTTTCCTGCATTGCCGAAGCGATATTTTTTCGTAGTCCGAAAGCTGCGTTTTGTAAACGGGAACAACAACAGCAACTTTTTTGGTGCTACTCATTTTGGTCAATGTCAGGGTGTGAGAATGTTAAGCGTTTGTTTTGCGGCTGTCCAGCATTTGGACCAATGATTCCAGGTGTTCCTGGAAGAAAAAGTCATAACCGTCTTCTCCTTCGGGAACCACATTGATCACATCAAAAGATGTTTCCAAAATGCGCGGAACTTTCAAACCTTCGGCGATAGAAAACGGAAACGACTGGTTGCCAATGAAAAACTTAGCACCTTTAATAATCCGTGCCATCTGCATAAAGTCATCAACCTGAACCCATTGAATGCTCGGAACAACCTTTTTGATGTCGTTATATTCGCTTTCGACGCCGATGAAGACAATGTTCGGATAATTATTCAGAAACTTGTAGTTGACCGTATAATTGCGGTAACGCTCGCTGCGTGCCATCACGATCGTGTCCGCATATGCAGTGTCAGGCTCGACTTCCAGCCAGGATTTGTATAAAATCGGGTTAACGCCTGTGAGGTAACTGCACCAGCGCGCAATGTTTCCTTTGTCGAGCGGAATGCCGCCAGCGCGGAAATAATCGAGATCAATGTCAATGAGCTGATCTGTATGCACTTCCACGAGATCAATGTATGGCTGCGGTTTCAGGAGCGTAATGAGCATGTCGGCCATGCGTTGGTTGAGCATCACGTTGCCCAGCGGGTGCGTGTTGTAACCCGAAAGAATCAATGGCTGCCCGAGTCTGAGATATAATTCGATGCGCACATTGGTCATTTTTCGGATCGCATCAATGGTCGGCAATGCGTAAATAATATCGCCTGCATTGCCACTGTGGCTTAGCCTGATGCATCCTTTTTGGGCAGCGTATTCCTTTATTTTGGCAGGACTGGTAAGTTTGTCGGCGTCGTTGATAAAATTGGCAAACGCCAATTGCTTCTGGTTTTTCAACTCCCATTTGTATTGCTTATAGCGGATTTTGTCCGTGTGTTTAAGCCAGAGTCTCGAAGCCAGATTTCTCTTTTTGAACATAATAACTTTAATTAAATCTAATCATTGAAGGTCTGCATATCGATCAGCCTTTTATACAGGCCGTCGTGTGCAATGAGCTCAGAATGGTTGCCTTGCTCAACAATTTCACCCTCTTCCAAAACCACGATCATATCGGCTTTCTGGATCGTGCTCAGCCTGTGGGCGATAACCAGTGACGTTCTGTTTTGCATCAAATTATTCAATGCTTCCTGCACCAGCTTTTCCGACTCTGTGTCCAATGCAGACGTTGCTTCATCCAAAAGCATGATCGGCGGATTTTTCAAAACGGCCCTGGCGATGCATATGCGTTGTTTTTGCCCGCCCGAAAGCTTCATTCCGCGGTCTCCAATGTTGCTTTGGTAACCGTTTTCCGTATCCATAATAAAGTAATGCGCGTTCGCAACGCGTGCTGCGGCTTCTACTTGTTCAGGCGTGGCCGTATGATTTCCAAAAGCGATGTTGTTATAGATGGTGTCATTGAAAAGCATTGATTCCTGGTTAACTACCCCGAACAAGGCCCACAAAGATTCCATTTTGACCTGCTTCACATCCAGATTGTCAATGGAAACGGAGCCTTCCTTGGCATCAATGAAGCGCGGCAGCAAGTCCATCATTGTTGATTTTCCGCCACCGGACGGACCGACGAGCGCAACTGTTTTTCCTTTGGGAATGGTGAGGTTGATGGATTTGAGGACGGGACGGGATTGATAGGCGAATGAGACATTGGTCAATTTCAGCGAGTCATTGAATTCCTTGACATCAACGGCGTTAGGCGCATCCTGGATCTCCGGTTTTTCATCAATTAATTCCAAAACCCTTTCACCCGCAGCGATCCCGGCGTGAATGGTGCTGAAAGAATCCGTTAACGCCTTGGCAGGACGCATTACTTGCGAGAAGAGCGCAATGTAAGCGACAAATTTCGAGACGCTCAGATCGGACTGGTTGTCCAGAATCAGGGAACCTCCATAAAGGACGATAATCGCAACCATTGTAACGCCGAGGAACTCAGAAACGGGACCGCTCAACTGCTGGCGCCGCGCCATTTTGCGCCCAAGCTCTGAATAACGAATGTTTTCCTGGTGAAATTTCTCCTTAATATCCTCCGTCGCGTTGAATGCCTTAATGATCTTGATGCCGGAAAGCGCCTCATCTAGATAACTGATCATTAAACCAAAAAGATGCTGCGCCAAAGTCGCCTGCTCTTTTAGTCTTTTTACAATTTTGGAAATAATAAATGCGGAAATGGGAATAACCAGGATGGCGAAGAATGTAAGCTTGGCAGAAGTGGCAAAAAGCATGAAAACGTAAGCCAGCAATTGCAAGGGTTCTTTAAACACAACCTGCAATGTTCCGGTCACCGAAAACTGCACCACTTGCACGTCAGAGGCGATTTTGGAAATAATGTCGCCCTTGCGCTGGTTGCTGAAATAGCCTGCATGGAGGTTCATAACGTTGTTGAAAACCGTTTTGCGTAGATTTAACAGTGTATGAATCCGCAGGTTTTCCATCACCCGCTGGGAAAAATATTTGAAAATATTGGAAAGCAAAATGGAGGTGACAATAACGGCGCAAACGATTTGCAAAGCGCCATGCGGGCCATAAGTGTTGTTTGCTTGCTGCGCGTAATAGTTGAGCAAGCCCGTCACATCCCAAACATCCGGTTTTTGTATGATTTCAGCCCCGTCCTTATTGTTGTTGAAAAGGGTGCTCATCAGGGGAGCGAGCAATGCTAAATTCAGTGTGTTGAATATGACCCCCAGGACTGTGAATATAATGTAGGGAACTGCAAATCGGGAAATGGGCTGGGCAAAAGATAATAATCGGAAGTATGTTTTCATTTATATGGAAAATGGCACATTAGGATATGCCTGAAAGTAAAACAGCCGGAAATTGTGAAATTTCCGGTTGAGGGTGCAAATTAATGCTAATCGTTTGAAAAACGCAGACGGGGAATTATAATTTTACGACCTGCTTGTATTTCAACATCATTCGGATATTCTCGATGATATCGTTAATTCCAATGTTGGACTTGTGATTTTTCATCTGCGTTTTGAACGCCGTTTTCTTCACGGAAAGCTCATTCATGTTGCGCAGAAAATCGAGATAAGCCTGGGCTTTGTAGAATTGAAGCGTAATGATGCTGGGGAGCACATCGCTCAAAATAACCTGTAAGTGATAGAGATTGAGATCAATTCCGTGCAAATGCAGGTGATGCATATAATAACGGTTGCGGAAATAAATCCTTTTCACCGAATAATTGTCCTTGTGTCCTTTGGTGCTTGCTGAAACTTCGTGACGACAAACCGCATTGTGCTCGTAATAACATTTCCAACCCAATCTCCATGCACGGATCGACATTTCCTGATCTTCTCCGTAATAGGGATTGAACATTTCGTTGAAACCATTGATGGCTTTCAGCTTTCTTGTGTCCATTAATGCAATTGCACCTGACAAATAGAATGTTGGCGTAAGCGTGTCAGAATCTTTGAGATAGAAAAAATTGCTGGGCTTTATTTTACGTCCCAGAATCTTCGGAGAGCGTGCAGCATCGAGAATATTATCATCTTCCATGCCAATAATGCGGCCCATCACACCGAATGTATCTTCAAGCTCGAAATATTTATAAAGCTTTTCGAAATAACCTTCTTCCAGCGTAACGTCTGTGTTTAGCAGGAATATCAGGTCATTAGATGCTTTCTGGATGCCGAGGTTGCAAGTGTGTGAAAATCCTGAATTCTTTTCTTTCCGGATAATCGTAATTTCATCTCCATATTGCTGCTCCAGATAAGCTATAGAATCGTCGCTGGAAGCATCATCCACTACGATGATTTGAACCTTCGTTCCAAGCCCTTTCAGGATCTTGTAGTTGCTCTCAAAATATTTTTCGAACAAATGCTTTCCGTTGTAATTCGGAATCACTACCGAGATGCTTTTCATCAATCTTACAATTTAAAGTGTAGAGTATATTGTGTACCCGATAGTTGTCTGTTTTAAATCTATGTTTTTAGTCACGCCGTCACTTAACAATTATTGCACCAATATTTTGGATGACGGAAAATCCGTTTGCATCATTTATCAAGCGGCAATGCGATTTCAATTTTTATTAAACACAAAGAATCTGCTGGGGACGCATTGTCCTGCTTTCTGCGTTTAAGTGTTTAGGGAGCGAAGAGGGAATAGTAATGCGATATGCCTGCTGTAAAAAATTTTGTAATTAACCTGTTACGGCATTTTGTAAATACTTAATGTAATTATTATCATTTCCCGTATCTATACACGCAATATGAGCATTTTGATGCAGGCAAGATATGTTTTTTCCAAGATCATTCATTCAAACCGCTGTTTTATTTTCATGGCTGAAATATCACTTCTCTAATCTCAAGCTTCGATTTATACGACGTGCAAACTTTAAAAATGGTTGGAAACTGATTTCAAGAAATTGTAAAAAGAGCAAAACGTTTATTCTAAAAAATTTTGAAAGTGCTCATTATCACCGACAACTGTTTCACCATTGGGCCAAAAAAAGTTTGAGTATGTGAAAAAATATACGCAGTTCCGGAATTCCCAACTTTTTATAACTTCTCTTTGTTGCTATCTTAACTTCTCCGCCACTGTCCAGGCAGCTGGCTGCCAAGAGAACGACTAAATCTGCCAAAAAATTTTAAGTGCCTGTTCCCAATGATTCAGACCTTTGATTCCAACACCTTTGCCGGCGACACGGTTCCGGTGACCACATACAAAGCGGCGCGGGCCGTTGCAAGCCTTGTTGAAAGCCATTTTCAGCGTCATCATCAGCAGGTTAGCAGCCATTACGAACACGACCTAGCGCCTAAGCCGGACGCAAAAACCATTGAAACGATCATTGACACCACATTCTGGGCGAGCTTGCGCCGGGAGGAAGGCCGTTCACCCAAAGTTTCCATCGCATTTCTTCCGCCGGAATCTGCTGAGCATCCGCTCATTTTTAGTGAAACACTTTCTTTGACTTCGAATATTTTGACCAAGCTTGCGCCCGCTGTTGAGCGGTCGGGCATTCACCTGGGCGTCTGGATGGAAGGGGATGAGCTGCGGATATGGGGCACCACGCGCGTTATTCCGGGATTATGCTTTGTTTTGGAGGTCGTGGAGCCGGGCATGCTGGTGATCAAACACCGCCGCGTTGACGGTTTTGGCAAATTTGTCAATGTTGCGGTTTTAAAAGGCGATCAGGTTAAAATTGTGGATGAAAAAAGCGGAACGGCGCGCGATTGTCCTTCTGTGATCAATTCCATGATCGGCTTCGCTTCATCCAGTCTCTGGACCGATTCGCTGAATATTCTGGTGCAACTGGCGGTTTCCATGCGTGCACACGAGCGGGGAGGCATTTTGCTTGTTGTGCCCAATGGCAAGGAAGACTGGCGCAAGTCCATCATTCATCCGATCACTTATCACGTTCAGCCGGCCTTTTCCGAACTTGCCGAACTGAACCGCAGATACACCGCCGACCCAAATCCGATTGCCTGGCAGGGACAATTAAGCTCAGCCATCACCGGCCTCGCTGGATTAACTGCTGTTGATGGCGCCACGATCATTAATGACAATTACGAATTGCTTGCATTCGGAGCCAAGATCGGACGCGCTGCGGGTGGCCAGCCCGTAGAGGAAATGCTGGTAACGGAGCCCGTTATAGGGAATGAAGGTTTGGTGCTGCATCCGGTGCAGCAAGGCGGCACGCGGCATCTTTCGGCTGCGCAATTCGTGTTCGATCAGCGTGATGCCATTGCACTCGTGGCCTCTCAGGACGGGCGTTTTACCATATTTTCATGGTCGCCGTGCGAAGGCAAAGTGCAGGCGCACCGCGTGGATGCATTGTTGTTGTAACCGATCAATCATTGAATAATTCCAATTGAGCAGAGTCCCTGGATCTTCTTGGTCTAAACTCTTGCTCGCCAAAATTGGAAAGTGAAACACCCAGTAAGCGAACCGATTTTTCTTCCAGATCTACTTTTTCCAGCAATTGTTTCGCCGTTTCCAGGATTGTTTCCAAGTCTCCGACGGGTGTTGTAAAGGAGTGATTGCGCGTTATTTGCGTAAAATCGCTGTATTTGATTTTTAATGTGATCGTCCGGCCTTTCAATTGTTTCTTTTCCAAACGGTTGACAACAGTGATGCCGATTTTGTCAAGCTCCTTGTGCATTTCCTCAATTTCCGTCAGGTCGTACATGAATGTGTCTTCGGCGCCGAGCGACTTGGTTTCGCGGTGCGTTTCCACTTCACGGTTATCAATTCCCCTCACAATTTTGTAAAAGAAATGACCGGTTTTTCCAAAATGTCTGACCAGCTCATCCTCAGTTAGTTTTTTGAGATCAGCGCCGGTGAAAAGCTGCATCCGCTTCATTTTGTCAGCGGTTACTTTGCCGACACCAAAGAACTTTTCAACCGGCAACGCATTGATGAACGACTCCACTTTGGACGGTCCAATGAAAGTCAGCCCGTTCGGTTTGTTGATGTCGGAAGCGATTTTTGCAACGAATTTATTGATTGAAACGCCCGCAGAAGCTGTCAGATCCAGCTCCGTCTTGATCGCCGATTTGATCTGTTCCGCTATTTCCAATGCTGAACCAATTTGCAGCTTGTCTTCCGTAACATCCAGGAAAGCTTCGTCCAGCGAAAGCGGTTCAATGAGATCGGTGTAACGCGAGAAAATTTCCCGAATGTGATTGGAAACTGATTTGTAAACCTCAAACCTGGGACGGACAAAAATGATGTTTGGACACAATTGAATGGCCTTTCGTGATGACATTGCCGATCTTACGCCAAACTTTCTGGCCTCGTAACTCGCCGTCGCCACAACACCGCGGCCACTGGGTGAACCGCCCACAGCGAGCGGCTTGCCGCGATATTCAGGAAAATCGCGCTGCTCGACAGACGCATAGAATGCATCCATGTCAATATGGATTATCTTGCGCGTCGGCTTGGCAGCATTTTCGGACATTGTGCTCAGGGAATGATTTTAAGATAAAACAAATTAAATAATTAACAATTCGCATCACTTGCCGGTTTTTTTACGTAGTAAACTATAAAACGAGCATTTGTTCAACACCAACAAAATAATTTACTCAATCTTGTTCCCGCAATTCCACTAATGCGATATATTTTACCAAAAGTCAATTCTTTTATTGTCAGCTTCCTCATTTGCTTTTTAGTGATCTCCGGCATTCAGGTTTCCGCGCAGGATCGCTGCGGAACCATGGACCTGCTTAATCTGCGATTCAAGCAGCAACCAACGCTGAAAATCATGTTTGATCGGCGTGAGCAGCAGTTAAAGCAAGTGATTCGCCAGCGGAGTGCTTTGCCAAAATCATTGAAAACCAATGCTGCGGTCACCATTCCAGTCGTGTTTCACGTGGTGAGCAATAATCAGTCAGTGATCACCGAGGCGCAGATTATGGCGCAGCTGGACACCATCAACAAGGATTATGCAGGAATCAATAACAGCGCAAGCCGCGTTCCTGCGCATTTCAGATCATTATTTGGTCAATCCGGCATTCAATTTTGTCTGGCACAACGCACGCCCGATGAAAAACCTACAACCGGAATTGAACGCTATTCCACATCCCGCTCCACATTTGACTACACGAGTAACCTGGTGAAACACGCCGAAGTTGGCGGAGCCGATGCCTGGGACCCGTCTCGTTATCTGAACATCTGGATTTGTGATTTATCCGGCGGAACATTGGGTTATGCGACATTTCCCGATGACGGAACGCCTGACGAACAAGGCGTTGTGATTGATTTTGGAAGTTTGCCGGGCGGAATTGTGTCGGGTTATAATGCTGGAAAGACGCTAACGCATGAATTGGGGCATTATTTCAATTTATATCACATTTGGGGAGATGACAATGGTGCGTGCAGCGGAACGGATGAGGTGGACGACACGCCTAACCAGGGCAACAGTTCTAGCGCATGCCGGACCGGCATCGTGACCGACAATTGCACGACGACTTCGCCCGGGATCATGTATCAGAATTACATGGATTACACTTCAGATAACTGCCTGATTATGTTTACAAAAGGGCAAGTTGCGCGAATGGATGCGTCATTTAACCTTTCAAGAATGTCGCTCGCCAGTTCTGACGCCTGCACGCCTTTGAACCTGAAAAGCAAAGATGCTTCGCTTAAATCCATCACACGTCCGGATCAGCGGATATGCACGAACACGCTCACGCCGCAGGTTGTGCTTGTTAACCGGGGAAATGATGTACTTACTTCGGTGAATATTAATGCGGTGATCGACAATGGCACGGTGCAGACATTCCGGTGGACAGGTTCACTGGCAACATTTGCAGAAACGACCGTAAACTTGCCGGCGCTTACAACCGTCGAAGGCAATCACGTGCTGACCATTTACACTTCGAATCCGAACGGGATTGCCGACGAGGATTCTGGAAATGATGCATTGAGCCTATCCTTCATTTATTATGAACCGTTTGCCGCCCCGGTTATTGAAGGTTTTGAAAGCCTCTTCCCGCCGCAGGGCTGGGACATTGTTAATGAGGACAATGGCACCACATGGGAAAAGACGACAACCGCCGCAAAAACGGGAAGCGCGTCCGTCAAGATTTCCAATTTTGGCAACAAAGCCATTGGGCAGCAAGACTTCCTGAGATCGCCGACAGTTAACATTGCCAACACGGATTCAGCGTTTGTTTCGTTCCAGCTCGCGGCCGCAACTTACACGAATCCCACGACGCAAGGCAATGTGTGGGACACATTACAAGTTCTGATCAGCACCGATTGCGGGCAAACCTACACGAGTGTTTATAAGAAATGGGGTCCATCGCTGACAACCAGGAGCTCAGCCATTCGCACTGCCTTTACACCGACTGCAAACGAGTGGCGCAGCGAGCAGATCAACATCAGCAGTTTCATTAACCAGGGCGAAGTGCTGATTGCATTTCTGAACACCAATGGAAACGAGAACGACATTTATCTCGACGACATTAACATCAGGACGGTCACTGTTAATCCGAATCTGAAAGAAGCGGGATTCCTCGTGACGCCTAGTCCAACGAACGGACTGATTTCCGTGCAGTTTTACCCGCATCCGGAAGGATTGCAGTCGATTTCAATTTACAATGTTGCGGGAGAGAAAATGCTGGAACAGCGTATAACGGGTGAGGTAAGCAGCAATGTGTATGATTTTGACCTGACCAATTATGCCAGCGGGCTTTATATTGTGAAAGCGGAATTTGCTGACAGGGTGTTAACGAAAAAAGTTGTCAAGAATTAGGAGAGAAATAAATCGAAAAACCGGCTTAACGATTACAACTTGTAAGGTTAAGCCGGTTTTTTCTGTTTAATAAATTCGCTTTACGATAACCTTGCTGTTGGTCTGAGCGATGGCGAATTCCTTTGCGTTTTCATTTGGCGGAGAAATAAAAATTTGCTTTTTCTTCTTGCCATCCGTGCTGACCCAGTTTGCAGAATAAATTTCGGGCAAAGTCCCTGAATATATGGGGCGATTGTCGGCATACATAAAGACTTCTTCTTCTTCGTATGCAAGCTCCAAATCGCTCCCTTCAATTACGTCGCAGATAATTTTTAGTTTACCAAAGTCGTCATCCACTAAACCTTTGATCCTGGCTTTTCCGAAAAAAGGATCTTCCTCAAAATCCCAGCGGATATAATATTCGATTACGTTTCCTATCTGAGAATCAATATAATCGGCGGTTAGCAGTTGTTCCTGGCTCATGGTTGTAATTTGTTTCTTATACTCTTATTCACAATATAATTCTTAAACCCCGGGGTTGTGGGCATTTTGACAAATGTAATCTTAACATCATTGTTTCCAAAAATAATTACTTCCGGTTGCCAATTAATTTGGAAAATAAAAAATAACGTTCCAGTAGAACCGCACCGTTTTTTACGAAAGCAACTTACCTATGTATCGCCCGGTTAGTTTGCATTAAAAAGCTGTTTATAACCGATGGAAACTTAGCGGTATGATTTTTGTCGAAGGCTATACGTATTACTTCGGGACTACGTCCTCTCACTTAGCCAAATCATGAATATGCGAACAACTCAACGATCAGATGAGATGCAGCCTCGCGATTGCATGCTCGTTTTTCGGAAGGGCCGAATGCTGCTGCTGTTATGCTGTTTAACCATTACAAATGCCTTCGCGCAGCAGCCCGCGACCGATTCCACGAGAAGAGATTCCCTGCCAAAGCCTCCTCCGGGCGCTATGAAGCCAGCAACAGACACCCTCCCAAAACCCAGGTCAACAACCGACAGCGCAAGCAATGTCCCTGCGGTAAAGCCCACCCAGAACTTTAACCCATTAGTCAAGCCTGTGACGAAGCCGGATTCAACGGCTCCGCAGCAACCCGCCAAGCAAACAGCCACAAGACCTGATTCAAACAATGTCACACCAACAGCGCAGCCGTCAGCGGAACTGGGTGCTAATGCAAAAACGATTTCCGGGAAGGTTATCGATGACAAAGGCGTAGGACTTCCGGGTGTGAGCATTGTGGTAAAAGACGCAAAGATCGCAACCGAAACATCCGCGGAAGGCACATTTACAATGAAAATTCCTGCAACGGGCGCCGTGCTGGTTTTCAGCTTCATTGGTTTTACTTCGAAAGAAGTGCCCGTTGGAACGCAGGCGCAAATAAATGTGCGGCTCGTGCCGGAAGCCAAAGCATTGAACGAAGTTGTGGTGGTCGGTTATGGTGCGCAAAGCAAGCGTGATCTGGCGAGTTCCACGTCCCGCGTTTCTTCACAGGAATACAAATCTGCCGTCGTAAACACCATTGATCAGGCACTGCAAGGTCGGACAACGGGTGTTCAGATTGTCGAGTCCTCGGGTGAGCCTGGCGCTGCTTCGGTGGTGCGGATCAGGGGGAATAATTCACTGAGCGGAAACAATGAGCCTTTATATGTGATCGACGGATTCCCCATGCCGCCTTACCGGGAAGCTGGTGCCAATTTCACGGGCGCCTATTCACAAAACGGATTGTATGGGATTAATCCCAATGACATTGAAAGCATGGAAATCCTAAAAGACGCTTCCGCAACCGCGATTTATGGATCAAGAGGCGCAAATGGCGTTGTTTTGATCACTACAAAAACAGGCAAAAGAGGAGAGGGACGCGTTGAGCTTGTCAACAAAACGTCTTTTGGAACGATTTCCAATCCAATCAAAATGATGAATTCGCGGCAATATGCGGAGACGATCAATGAAAGCTATATCATCTCTGGCCGTAATGCGCCGTTTGAAAATCTGGATAGCGCGATGACCAACACGGACTGGGTTAAAGCGGTGACGCAGCCAAGTTTTCGAGAAGATGTCACTCTGAGTTTGTCAGGCGGAAGCCCGAAATCATCTTATTATATATCAGGAAATTATCTTAAAGAAAAAGGGACGATTATTAACTCCAATAACAACCGGGCAAGCCTGCGCATTAACCTGAACAATGAGATTAATGACTGGTATTCGGTGAAAGGTCAGGTTGCGGTGACGCGTCAGAAAAACAACCGTGCGGTTACGGCTTCGCGTGCCTGGCCCAATTCGGGCGGTTTAATGGACGGATTGCGCGCAGCGCCAACATTGGAAGTGGATTACCTGGGCAACAACAGCCTTGGAATCCCGAATTATCAGGGTTATTATTTTGCAAATCCTGTGAATGAGCTCATGGCCAAAACGGACATTACGCAAAATGATTACTCGATCCTGAACCTTGAAAATTATTTCAAACTGGTGGAAGGATTGCAACTCGTGGTGAGCCTCGGTGGAAACCAGAATCTGACGAGAAGAAACGTTTTCTTGCCGCCCTCTACAGCAGAAGGAAATCAGGTGAAAGGCCGTGGAAGCAACAACACTTCAAACACTTACAGTTACAATGTCAATGCTTACCTGCAATATGAGAAGACATTCAAGTTGGATCATTATTTAAACACAACGCTAGGTGTGGAATATAACGACCAGACTGTTGAATTCGTCAACACCAACTCTTCAGGCTTTGATGTGCCCTATTTTGGCGTTGATAACATTGGCAGCGCGCAGTCGCAGTCCATCGGGTCATATAAAGAAAAGCGCATTTTGCAGTCTGGATTTCTTCGTGCCAATTATTCATTCAAAAGCCGCTATGTCCTGAACACGTCCATCCGCATTGACGGAGCATCGCCATTTGCAGCAAATAGAAAATATGGTATTTTCCCATCGGTGGCGCTCGCTTGGAATTTGGAACAAGAGGAATTCATGAAAGGCGTTACGTTTGTTTCTAACACAAAGCTGCGCGCATCTTATGGTGAAACGGGAAGTCAGGCTATTGGTCCATATTCTTCTTTGTCACAATATGGCAGCGGTTTTTATGAAATGGGACCGGGCGGGAATGCAGGTGTAATCAACACCGGAATTTTCCCAAACACCATTGCCAACCCCAATTTATCCTGGGAGCGGACGCGCCAGTTTAATGCAGGAGCAGATTTCAATGCAGTAAATGATCGCCTCGTTTTCAGCTTCGATTATTACGACAAAGTGACTTCGGATTTGTTGCAGCCAAGAAAAGTCCCGACGCAATCGGGCGTAGGAACCATCATCGACAACTACGGAACCATGCGCAACCGTGGCGTCGAACTCAACATTCAGGCCAATATTGTCAAGAAACAGGATGTCACTTTCTCATCAAGAATCAACCTTTCGCGGAATGTGAACACGCTGGTGGACCTGGGCGACCGCACGCAACCTGACTATGTGAGCATTAACGGAAACTTGCTCGGCGGCGTTTCGGGCATTTTGACACCGGGCGAAGAAGTCGGTCGCTTTTTTGGCTATCGCGTGTCGGGTCTTACGCAAACAAATTCTTTTGACAGCAACGGGAATCCAACTTTTGCAACATTCGAAGGTCCGCGGCCTCCGGGGTCCAAGGGAACGCCACTTTATGGTGCGTGGATTTATGAAGACGTGAATGGTGATAACATTATCACTGACGATGATCGCGTTGTTTTAGGCAAATCAACACCCGATTTCACCTTCGGATGGAGCAATGATTTTACATGGAAGAACTTCGCCGTCAATGCATTGTTCACCGGATCAGTTGGAAATGATGTGCTGAATCTCACCAATTTTTATATCAACAATGGCGTCGTTGATTATGGTGGCGTTGGGTTCAATCAGTCGGAAGATTGGTATAAGAACCGTTACAGGGAAGGCAATGAGCATAACAATGTCAAATATCCCGGCATTCAGCGCGGCATTGCATCCGGCGATATTAACTCCACAATGCTGGAAGACGGCAGTTTTATGCGCTTGAAAATGTTAAGCCTTTCGTACACTTTCCCAAAATTAGGGCCGGTCAAAAATCCAAGATTATTTGTGACAGGAACCAACATCTGGACCTTGACCAATTACACAGGCTTTGATCCGGAAGTGAGTTCGTACGCACAGTCGCTGTTGCAACAAGGCATTGATTATGGTGCCTATCCGTCGCAACGTTCGTACACAATCGGCTTTTCCTGCAATTTCTAATTCCTGATCAACGCAACAAAAATATGGCATATCATACAAAAATATCCGCAATGCTGATGCTGACATTGGGCATTGTTTCCTGCAAAGACAATCTGGAAGAAACGCCGTTTTCGTCACTCAGCAAGGAAGTCGTTTTTAAAGACGAAGATGGCCTTAATCAGGCAACGATCGGGGTGTATCAAGCCTGGACGGCTCCTGACTTTACGGACATTAGTGCACGTTTTGTGCTGACCGAATCGGGCCATCGTTATGCAACTGCCGGGATTTTGGGCTCAGGCGCTGACCCTTATTATCGCTTTGGGCATGTTTCCACATCGGGTGCATTTGAAGCGGTTTGGTCAAGATTCTACAAAATCATTTTCAGGGCAAATGTGGTGATTGATAATGCGCCTCGCGCCGTTCCGGGGGAAGAGGAAGAGGCAGATCCTTACATTGCAGAAGCGCGATTTTTGAGAGCCTATGCTTATTTCAACCTCGTTCGCTTGTTTGGCGGCGTTCCGCTGATCCTCAAAGAGGTGAATTCTTTGGCTGATGAAGACATCATTTTCGCGCCCCGGGAAACCGATGCCGCCGTTTATGACGCCATCATTGCCGACCTGAATTTCGCCGAAGCCAACCTGCCCGACTCTCGCGGCGGAGCTGAACTCGGACGTGTTTCGGCAGGAACAGCCAAAGCAATGCTTGGAAAAGTGTATTTGACAATGGCCGGAAAGCCTTTGAACCGAACTGAAAATTATCAGAAAGCCGTTGACAAATTCGCCGAGCTGGTCGGTCCTGAGAACGAGGAAAAATTTGATTTTGAACTGCTGCCCAACTTTTCGGAAGTGTTTGCACTGGATAATGAGCGGAACCGGGAGATTGTGTTGTCGTTCGGTTATTTTGTCAATTCCTCCAATCCCAATGGTAACATCTTGCCTTTCAACCTGTTCCCATCGGGGCTGGTAAATGGGGATGAGCAAACCAATTACGGGTTGACTTATGATTTTTACAAATTATTTGAAAAATCAGACACGCGCAGGCCATTTACGCTGGTTGACCGATATGTTTTCAAAGGCGGCGCGAGAGCAGGAGCGGAGGAAGGCGACAGCATCATTTACAATCCGACGATTGGCAATTACATTATCAAGCGGACCAATGCGTCACTGGGTCATGACGATTTTAAATACGGCATTGCATTCGGCAAACTGGCGCGCGAGCCGCGTCCTGCCGGAGCCGCCGTGCAAGGT
Organism: Dyadobacter sp. CY326; assembly: GCF_021390515.1. Taxonomy (GTDB): domain Bacteria; phylum Bacteroidota; class Bacteroidia; order Cytophagales; family Spirosomataceae; genus Dyadobacter. The sequence continues at coordinate 362,462 of NZ_JAJUXI010000003.1, read as the reverse complement.
TATAGCGCCGATTTAATTGAAATGCGCTTTTCGGACGTCCTGCTCAGTTATGCAGAAGCTTTGGTAGAAACAGGAAAAACAGCCCAGGCACTGCCCGTTTTGAATCGTGTAAGAGCCCGTGCAAAAGCATCACCATCCAAAGCAACAACGGCCGCAGCACTTCGCACAGCCATTCGTTTGGAGCGGCGCTTGGAACTTACAGGCGAATTGACGACCGTTTTTGACATTCGGCGCTGGGGGACTTTGCAGCAGGAAATCGCGGCAATGAGCGAGGACCAGATCATTGATAATGTCCTCATCCCATATTCACCGCGTCTGGAATTATATCCGATCCCGCAATCGCAAATCGACGCCAATCCAAATTTGAAACAAAGCGAAGGCTGGTAGGCGATCCTTGCGCACACTTCCCAAGTCTTCAAGACTTGGGAAGTCTTAACTGGCATTTAAAAAGCCGTTTTCTAAAAATCCTCGCTATTTTTGTGCTCAACAAATAGCATTATGACCCTGTCTCTCCGACAATTTGGTTACCTCGCATGGATCGCCGCAATTGCCTTTTGCGCATCCTGCCAGCGACATCTGGCTGTTACAAAAAACGAATACAAGCAATATGGCATCAATGCGCAGACTTCCGAGGATTCTGCAATCGTAAATTACTATTTGCCGTACAAGCAAAAAATGCAGGCGGAGATGGGCAAAGTCATTGGCCAGACAGCAGAAGAGCTGACCAAACCCGCTAATCCGGAGACATTAATGGGCAATTATTTTGCAGACGCACTGCTTACGGAGGGATTGAAAAAGGACACAACCATTCAATTTACATTGTCAACCAAAGGCGGATTGCGCACGACCTTTCCGAAAGGCGATATCACCGTTTCCCATGTTTTTGAATTAATGCCGTTTGAAAATGAGATGGTTGTCTTGAAACTCTCCGGCGAGAAAGTGCAGGAAGTCATTAATTTTATTGTCAAAAAAGATGGCGAGCCGATCTCGGGCATGCACATGAAGATCAGAAACGGTGCGGCTTACGATGTAACCATTGCCGGCCAGCCATTTGACAAAAACAAAACCTATAATTTACTGACCTACGATTACCTGGCCGACGGGGGCGATGAACTTGAATGTCTGCGTAATCCATTGGAAAGGAGAGAAATAAACAAAAAAGTGCGTGACGCGCTTTTGGACAACATTAACGATTTGACCCGCCAGGGTAAAAAAATAACCGCTCAGCTCGATGAAAGAATTGTCATTGTTAAGGACTAACCGCAGGGATTTTTTGAAGACAAGTGCAGGAGCTGCGGCATTGATCTCGGCCGGAAGTTTTCCGTTCCAAGCATTTGCCAGGGAATCCACTGTGCAGCTTACGATTTTGCACACCAATGATGTGCATAGCCGCATTGAGCCGTTTCCAATGGATGGTTCGCGGAATCAGGGGATGGGTGGCGTTGCGCGGAGGGCTGCGTTGGTGAAGAAGATCAGGCAGGAGCAGAAGAATGTGCTTCTTTTGGATGCAGGTGACATTTTTCAGGGAACGCCTTATTTCAATTTGTATGGCGGCGAGTTGGAATTGCAGATCATGAGCGATATGGGTTATGATGCCGCCACCATGGGAAATCACGATTTCGACAACGGCGTGGCGGGCTTTGCGAAGCAGCTGCCACATGCCAATTTTCCGATTTTGGTCAGTAATTACAATTTTGAAAATACAGAATTAAAAGGCAAAACGCAGCCTTACAAAATCTTTGAAAAACAGGGTTTGAAAATCGGTGTCTTTGGTTTGGGAATTGAACTGGCGGGTTTGGTGAACAAGAAGAATTATGGCGAGACCGAATATCTTGATCCGATTGCCAAGGCCAATGAAACCGCTTCTTTACTGAAAAATGAAAAGCATTGCGACCTGGTTATTTGCCTGTCGCATTTGGGTTATAAATACAAGGAAAACAAGGTTTCCGATCAGGTTTTGGCCAAATCAACGCGCAACATTGATCTCATCATTGGCGGGCATACGCACACATTTATGAAGCTTCCCGAAGAGATTATGAACCTGGATGGCAAGGTTACGACCGTTAATCAGGTCGGTTTTGCGGGCATTAACCTCGGTCGCCTGGATTACTTTTTTGATAAAGCATCGAAGCAAAAGAAAATGGTGGCAGGCGTTTATCCCGTTCACGAATATGGTCTGGCTTGATCCCAAGCCTATTCCATATGCAGAAATTGCTGCCTGATTTTCTCTTCTTCCAGGTCTAATTGAGATTGGTGCTGGCGAATGACCTCTTCTTCAAATGTTTCTTTTTTGTTGAATTTGTCCAGCAGCATACGTTTATGATCCAGCAACTCCTTTGTTATGACCTGGAATCTTTTGATATAATCGTAGCCGGCCGGTGCATTGTCAGGATGGATCACGTGTTCAAGAAAGCCAATGTCGCTTTCCAGTTTGGCCGTTAAGTTTTGTAACAACTCATTTTTCGGCAACTCGTCGGCATAACGCGTTTTCAGGAATTCGAGCGATTCTTCGGCAAGTTTTCTCCTGATTTTCAAGTCTTGTTCCTGCGCGGGAACTTCGTAATCCAATTCACCCACATCCATCCATTTGATCACCAAAGGCAATGTAAGGCCTTGAAAAACAAGCGTTACCAGAATGACAACAAATGTGATGAACAGGATCATGTTGCGTTGCGGAAATGGCTCACCATTATTCAAAAGCAAAGGAATGGACAGCGCCGAAGCCAGCGAAACCACACCACGCATCCCCGCCCAGCCAAACATAATGGGCGCCCGGTAACCGGGTCGGCTGTCGGCTGTGGTGATAAAGTTGCTGATAAAGACGGTGAACGCAGAAGCGCCAACGGTTGAAGCAAGTCGGGTTATGATCACGACGACCGAAATGATCAGCCCATATTTGATCGCCTCGGGTAATGCGCCTGGCCCGAGCTGCTCTACGATCACCGGAAGTTCGAGCCCGATGAGCATAAAAACAATTCCATTGAACACAAAACCGACTGTTGACCAGACATTTACACCCTGAATGCGGCTCAAATGCCCAAGAATCCGGCGACTGTGGTAAGACAAAAATAACCCGCCTGTCACAACCGCGATCACGCCTGAAAAATGAAATTCTTCTGCTGTAATGTACATTGCATAAGGCGCCACCAATGTTAAAATTGTATCAATGCTGGGCGTTGTGGGAAGCCAGCGATGGATCGCATAAAACAAGGCTCCAATGATCAAACCAATGACAACACCCATGATGATGACGATGAAAAAACTGCTGACCGCATCGCTCATGACGAATGTGCCGGATAGAATTGCCATAAGCGCAAAGCGAAACACGATCAGGCTCGACGCATCATTGAGCAAGCTTTCTCCTTCCAAAATCGTCACGAGGCGCTTGGTAACCTTCACATCTTTCAAAATAGAAGTCGCGGCCACCGCATCCGGCGGTGAAATAATGCCGCCCAGCAGAAATCCGAGTGGCAATGTGAAGCCGGGAATGATGGATTTGGACACATAGGCGATGACACCAGACGTGAGAATCACCACAATGAATGCAAACGAGCCAATTACGCGGCGCCATTTGTAAAAATCCTTCCAGGAAGTCTGCCACGCGGCATCATAAAGCAATGGTGGCAGGAAAATCAAAAATATAAATTCCGGATCAATGGAAATCCTCGGGAGCCCGGGAATAAAGCTGATTGCCAACCCGCCGAGAACGAGGACGATCGGGTAGGAGATTTTTATCCGCTGCGCCAGCATGACGAGAAATAAGATGATGACAATCAGCGAAATGTATAATATAATTTGTTCTGACATAGGAACAGGATTGCTGTTTTAGCGCACGAATAATTTGATTCCGTTGGTTGATTTCAGGACGATCTGTGGATGCATTCCAACGGGATGCCGAGGATCAGATTCGAAGCTAAACCGCTTCACCAATGCAGCGAGAAGCAACTGCATTTCCATCATGGCAAACTGTTGTCCAATGCAAATGCGAGGTCCGGCTCCGAATGGCAGATAATTGAATTTCGCCCTGTCTTTTACGTTTTCAGCATTGAAATTTTCTGGATCAAAAGTCAATGGATTTTTCCAAAGATTGGGATTGCGGTGAAGTTCAAAAACGGATAGGAAAACGGAAGTTCCCGATTTGATCCCAAAACCTTCAATCTCCTGATCCACAATGGCCTCGCGCGTCATGGTCCATGCAGGCGGGTAAAGCCGAAGCCCTTCCTCCACAACTTGACGCGTATAAGGCATTTGCATCAGCTGCTGAAATGTAGGCACATTGTCAAAGATCGCGCTTTCTGCACGAATTTTGGCAACGATTTCCGGTTGTTTGGCGAGCTCATAAAGCAGCCAGCTCAGCCCGGTTGCTGACGTTTCATGGCCTGCTGCAAACATGGTAATGGCCTCATCCCGAATTTGTTGGTCGTTCATTCGCTCGCCAGTTTCCTCATCGGTGCTGTCGAGCAGCAGTTGCAGCAAATCATTTGGTTTTTCTCCTGAAATGCGTCGCTGGTGGATAAATTCAAAGACCAGTTTGTTGAAAAAAGCCAGATCCGTTTCAAAACGGCGGTTTTCTCCATTGATCGCCATAATGGGCACGCGGTAAGGTCTCCGCACGCGCGTTACCAGATATTTTTGCGTTCGGGTGACTTGCTGATAAATGCGCGCTTTGTCCTCCATCGTCATGTTTCCAAAAAGCGTTTTGAGCGCAATGTCAGAGGTTACGCCCATCATTTTTGCGTCAATGTCCACCGCGTCTTTCCCTCGAAAGGCTTCCATTTCATCCAGAAAAGCTGCGGTCAGTTTGCCCATTTCCAAAAATAATTCCTGCAACCTTTCCCTGTGAAAAGCCGGTTGGACCAATCGTCTCTGGCGCAGCCAAAAATCCCCGTCGCTCGTCACCAAGCCATTTCCAAGCACAGGGCGAAGCATTTTGGAAGAACTTCCTTTTTTAAAATTCCGGTTTTGCTGTTGCAGAATGTGTCTGAAAAATCCCGGATCACGGCTCACCACAAACTCCCGGAACAGCCGCATTTGAAATGTATCACCGCAGGACTCAAAACCCTCGTGAAGAAAATGCAAAGGGTTTTTGGCAAACTTGAATGGAGCCAGCACGCCGAGTCTTCCGAGTTTGTAAACGGGAATGTTCCGCATTATCAGTGTTAAGGAAAGAATTTCTGCAAATAAGCGATTAAGGCATAAAAAAACCATCCGTAGCGCGGATGGTTTTTTTATAACTGCCCTTCTGATCAAAGAAAAACCTATTTCTTGCCTGCAAATGAGCGGAGCATCCACGTGTTTTTTTCTTTAAACTGCATAAAGCGGTTAACCATATCATTGGTGCCGTCATCGCTGGCATCGTCGCTCGCGATCAAAAGCTCGCGTTCAAGCTCGATCAGTTTCGCCATATCATCCAGGATCGCATCAACCATTTCCAGATCAGGCATGCCGATGGTGTTGATTTCCTGAATGCTCGATTCGCTGATATAATCTGCAAATCGGCTGTGTGGTGGCTTTCCAAGAGTCAGCACGCGTTCAGCGATCTCGTCAATCGTCAATTGTGCGGCCGTATAAAGTTCTTCAAATTTTACGTGCAGTGTAAAAAAGTTCTGGCCTTTAATGTTCCAGTGACAGCCTCTCAGCTTTTGATAATGGACATGATAATTGGCCAGGTAATCGTTCAGGAGGTCGACCACCGGTTTTACTTCCTTTTCGTTGAGGCTTATTGCTTCCGCATTCATGATGTTTTGGATTAATGTTCTATGCTTTGCTTTGTATCAAAACTATACCAGCGAAATTGTTTTTACATATATACGTAAAAGCTTTTAGATGCGCAAAATATATCTAAAATCGCATAGGAAGCTATTTTTTACAGATTGGGCACGATAGTTGAATGTCTCTCGTTTATTACGCAAAATCGTGTCGAGGGACACAAATCAGCCCACAATTTTTAATTCAATCATGATTACGAAAAATTTGAAACTCAGCCTCCTTTTATTTTTAGTAACTGTCACTGGAAGCATTTCCGAAGTGTCGGCTCAGACAAAGGAAGAAGACAAAATTAAAGCAGCCATAACCGTTCTGGACGATTTCAGTGGCATGCAGGAAAACATTCCGGCGCAATTGCTGGACATTTCAAAAGGCATCATCATTGTTCCCAAGCTCATTAATGCCGGATTAGTCGTTGGCGGCAAACACGGCAAAGGCATTGCAATGGTGAAAAACGACAAAGGCGAATGGAGCGATCCCGTTTTTGTGACGATCACCGGCGGCAGCGTAGGCGCGCAAATTGGCGTTCAGGCAGTGGATCTTGTCTTGATTTTCAAAAGCAGCAAAACGCTTACCGAGATCGGAAAGGGCAGTTTTACATTGGGAGGCGACTTATCAGTTGCTGCGGGTCCCATGGGCAGAAGTTCATCTGCTAGCACCGATTACAAGCTGGAAGCCGAAGTTTATTCCTATTCTAGAAGCAAGGGGCTTTTTGCCGGCGTAACCATCAACGGCGCTGCCCTGGAAGTGGACGCGAAGGCTAACAGCGCATTTTACAATAAATCGCAGGATGCCAACACCATTTTCACGACTTCAAATGTTTCTACGCAGTCCGTGGAAGATTTGAAAGAGAAGCTGGACGAGTTGAATTAGGATTAACCAGATCAATATGCCGTCTTCTGTTGTTGCGGAAATGATTTACAATGAGCATACTGAAACGTTGCGGATCGTTTTTGTTTCGGGGATGGTTTACGATTACCAAAAAGTGCCGCTGCACATTTTCCAGGCGTTGCGCAATGCGAGCTCGAAGGGCACTTATCTGAATCAGGAGATCAAAAATAACTATGAATTTGTGAAGGTCGGCGAGTAATCGCCGGCCTTTTTTATGGGATTTCGCAGTTCTTTTCGTTACAAAACTTTACCTCACCCGTCTTTTCGTTTCTGCATTTGACCTTGCCGGTCACTTTTACCATCGCGCCTTTTTGGATCGACTCGTGGTTAATGATTACCCAGATGTCCTTGCTTCCCTTGATTTTGACGCGCGTGCCGTCAAAAAACTTTTGTACTGCCATTCGATTAATTATGTTCAGGCCGCAAAGATAGGCATCAAATATTTCCTTTCTTCATTTCGGACACCACATGATCCACCGCTCTCGCCGTTAACGCCATATAAGTAAGCGAAGGATTTTGCGTGGAAGTCGAGGTCATGCAAGCGCCATCCGTCACGATCACGTTCGGACATGCGTGCATCTGATTCCATTTGTTAAGCAGAGAAGTTTTGGGATCGTTGCCCATCCTAACGCCGCCCATCTCATGATTTTCACTGCCCGGATTGCGTTTTGTGTCACCCGTTTTAATGTTGGTAAAACCGGATTTATCAAGCATTTCGCTCAACTCCGTGTAAAAATCTTTGACCATTTTCATGTCATTGTCATCAAAGTCCACGGACATGCGAAGTTGCGGAATGCCCCAATCGTCTTTCAAATTCGGATCAAGGCTCACAAAATTCGTTGCTTTTGGCAGCGTTTCGCCCATCATTTGCGCGCCGAGGCTCCAACCGTTCGTTTCGGGTTTGAACAGACTTTCCTTCAATGCATCGCCAAGTTCATTGGTCGGGTTGCCCATTTTTGAAGCAGAGAATGAGGTTGCATAACCCCTCAAAAAGTCGGTTTCCTGCTTGAAAACATTCCTGAAACGCGGAATGTATGCGCCATTGGGCCTTCTTCCTTCGACGGTCTGGTCATGAAAACCGTCAAATTCCGCACTTACGCGGCCACGGTAATTATGGAATCCAATGAATTTGCCCATCAAGCCATTGTCATTGCCCAAGCCATTCGGAAAACGGTTTGATTTTGAATTCAGCAAAATTAAATTGGAATTGAGCGCCGACGCGTTGATGAAAATGATTTTAGCATAAAATTCCGTTATTTCTTTGGTAAGCGCATTCACCACACGCACGCCGGTCGCGCGCTGCTTCTTCTCGTCATAAATTACCGAATGCACCACGGAATGCGGCTGCAATGTCAGGTTTCTAGTCTTTTCGGCCCAGGGCAATGTGGAAGCGTTGGAGCTGAAATATCCGCCAAACGGACAACCGCGCTGGCACATCGTCCTATGCTGGCATTTTGCTCGTCCCTGCGCCGTATGGATTGGTTGCGGGTCGCTGATATGAGCAGCACGGCCAATGATGATCGGACGGGCATTGTTGTAATTTTTTGCAGTTTGTTCGCTAAAATGTTTTTCCACGCAAGACATTTCATGCGGTGTAAGAAATTCACCATCAGGTAATTGCGCAAGCCCATCTTTATTTCCCGAAATCCCGGCAAACTTCTCAACGTAACTATACCAGGGCGCAATATCGGCATAGCGGATGGGCCAGTCGACAGCAAAACCGTCACGTGCTGGACCTTCAAAATCAAAGTCAGACCAGCGCTGCGTTTGCCGAGCCCACAAGAGCGAGCGTCCGCCCACCTGATAACCACGCATCCAGTCGAACGGCTTATCCTGCACATAAGGATGCTCGGCATCTTTGACCACAAAATGCATGGCATCCTCTTTGAAAATGTAATGCTTGCTCACCATTGGATTGGCCTCCCGGATCGCCAGCGATGGCTGCCCGAGATGCGGAAACTCCCACGGCTGCATGTTCGCAGTGGGATAATCCACAATGTGCTTCACATCCCTGCCGCGTTCGAGTATCAATGTTTTCAATCCCTTCTCAGTCAGCTCCTTGGCTGCCCATCCGCCGCTGATTCCTGTGCCGACTACAATAGCATCGTAAGTTTGCGCTTTAACGGAATCGATGTTGAAATTTGACATATGTTGTAAATCAGAATCCTCTTATTTCGTTTTTCCAGAATTGTTTTTCCAAAGATTTGGTAAAAGCTTGTCATTCAGCAGCATGCGCCACGTTCCCCAATCGTGTGCCCCGTCGCCGCCAATGTAATACTCATGTTTGATGCCATGCTTTTCCAACGCCAGATGCGTCGCCTCCGACCGCTTTCCGACAAAGTCCAATTCACCACTTCCCAACCCTACAAGCAAATAATCGACCTTATCCTTGACCTTTGGATCATTAAAAAACGTAGGGTTCAATTTTTCGGGTTCGAGGTCACCGGCGCTCAGAATTCCGAATGAGCTGAACAAATCCAGTGCATTGAAACCGACCGCCTGCGTATGGCGCCCGCCCATAGATAAGCCCGAAATAGCCCGACCTTTTCTGTCGGCAATCGTGCTGTATGCCTTGTCAATGTATGGAACGATTTCCTTCCTGAGTTCTGCTTCAAAAAGCTTGTAAGTTTTGTCCAAATGCTTTGGATCGCTCCTGTGAATCACCTGATTATTAGGCATTGCAATAATCATCGGAACGATTTTTCCCTCCGAAAGCAAATTATCCGCGATGAAGTTTGCCCGACCGTCAAACATCCAGCCCGAAGCCAGCTCGCCGCTTCCACCCAATAAATAAAGGACAGGATATTTCTTCTTTGGATCGTAGCCGGGAGGCGTGTAAACAAACATTTCCCGCTCGCCATTCAATGTGGCAGAATGGTAAATATGACGCGTTATGCTGCCGTGAGGAACATTTTTGGCATCATAATAGGCGGGCTTTTGATCATGAACAACCACATTGGAATATCCCGGCTGGTTGGATGTGCCTGTAAAAGTGTTGTTAGGATCTGCAACCGCAACGCCGTCAATCAGCAAGCGATAAACGTAAATATTGGGTTCTACCGGCCCGACGGTCAGCGTCCAGGTGCTGTCCGAGCCTTTGACAAAAGGAATGGGTTGCTTAGACTTCAATGCAAGCAGGATAGGACCGTCAGTCAATGCAACTTTTTGAACATCAGGTGCTTTTATGCGAAAAGTGATGGTGTGATCGTCGTGAACTTCGGGAGAAATGACGTTGGCGCCGTAGGGATTAAGCTTCTCCGTATTTTTCTGCGGATCGTGGTTGAGATTAACATTGTCCTGCTGGGCAGCAGCGAATGTGAATGCGCAGAAAACCAGGCCAAGGCCCATAACACCGCAACGAATGCGTTTCATCGGAATATTAAACTTCATCTTGTGTAAAATTCGGCTGAGTCAATTGTCTTTGTTCCTAATTAAAGACGCTTGATTGCGAACATTACCCGGTAATTGATGAAATAATATAAGCCGCAGAATTTCAGTTTAGCTGTGTTGCGGTGATAAGGGATTGCATGGCTTAAATGTTTTTGACTGCGTTAAAAATCGTTTGATGGGGCTGCTCGCCTTCGAATGTCTGCACCAGATTGCCCGCTTTGTTGTAAATGGCAATGTAAGGAAACGATTTGATCTGATAATAGCGCTGCACAATGTAGGAATAACCTTCTGTTCCCACTTTGATATTGGGATAAGTGCTTAGCTTATATTGGGTTACAAAAGGTTTCAGCATTTCCATCGACTGAAATGTGATCATTACAACCTGCTTGTTGGCGAAGATGCTGTAATTTTTGATCATGTCTTTGGTAAAATTCTGGCAATGATCGCAATCGGGAGAAAAATATATCAAAACCACCGGCCCGGCAGCGAGCTGTGATGCAGTATACTGCTGGCCGTTCGTCAGTTTAATCTGGAAAGGCGCAATTTTTTTCTGCCCCAATGCCGATTGAGAAAACGCCGCACTGCCAATGGCTAGGAAAAACAGGATCGGAATAATTTTTTTGAACATGCTCGTGTGACTCTTTTTGGATGTAAAGAATCCGCAAGTTATCAGTTTCAAGCCGTTTTTCCTTCTGATAATTCCTTGATCTTAACCATGGCGATGTCCCATTGTCCTGACATCATATCAAAATAAGCGTCGCCCATATCCGATTGCACATCAAGCCGGGTTATGCCGTCCTTTTCGGTGAGCTGATAAGATTCTCTAAATCCTTTCATCGCCTGAGCCAGTTCGCTTTCGTAATCCTCTACGCCGTTATTAATGACGCCATTATATTCAATTACAAGCGTTTCATTAGGCTTGTTTTCCTTGATGAAGCCGATGATTCCTGATTGGGAATGATCTAAAAAACTGACTTTGCTGCCGACTTGCCAATCGGTTACAGCCTGTGTTCCTTCGCTGAATGCGGCATACCAGATCTTGTTTCTTTCGTCCAGAATGAGCGTTTTCCAAACTTCTTCCTTTGGCGCATTGATTTCAATCGACTTTTCAATCAGTAATACTTCCATGACTTGTTTGGTTTTAGGTGATCAATCGTGTTCGGTAATTATTTTTCAAGAACTGTTCTCAAATTGATTAGGCTTTTTTCAAGGTCTTTTCCAAGAATCCCGTCGATAAAGAGGTTGGTAATGTTCATTGGGTAAACACTTTTGCCCCTCATTCCCCAGCTCACTCTTGTTTGTCCATCGCCAGCGGGTTCCGTTTTCATTTCCGTGAGTCCGACGCCTTCAAATGGTTTGATAAAAGTCACTTTCAAGTCAACTTCTTCCGCTTCTTTTATAGCCGTAATTTCCTGATGTCCTTTTCCCACTTTTCCATCCTGGCTATCCCAGGCATACACGAATCCAACCTGCCCATCCACACCCGAATAATCTTTCTTCATCTTCGGATCAGCCATAACCCAAACACTGTAATTGTCCTGATTTTTAACATGCCTTACATAATCAAAAACGGCTCTGCTAGGCTGATTAATCAATATTTCACGCCTCACTTCATATTCTTTTTTGACAAAAGCGGCAACAATTAAAAGCAATACAACAATGCTGACAAGGGCAATCAGGATTATAAAAACGACTCTCATAGTAGATGTTGGGTTAGGGTTGGTTCAGGGGTTAAAACTAAAAATCCAGGAATGCGGTAGGAGACTTCGTCTGCGAGGATTTCGGCTTGGAAGCCGAAGTTTTTTAATGTTTCGATGAGTCGTTCGGACTTGATTTCCTCTTGATGGCAATGGATGCGAAGCACGTGGTCGCAATCTTCCAGGTCGAAACTGGCGCTGTAACCTGGGAATGCACGTTCGATTTGTTCGATTAATAGATTGGCCTGCCCTCGTTTTTTAACATTTGTTTTAAAAATTTCTATCATTTCCAGGGATCGATTAAGTGGTGCTTCATTGAACAAACTAACTCATAAAACCGTCAAAATCTGGTTGCGATTTGCGACATTGATAGGGGGGAATTGTGACAATAAATCATTTTAGCACAGCTGAAAACGCATTGACTTTGCCGCTAAACTCAACGACGTCAAATTGAGCGCGCAAAACGGGCGTCACGGCCTTCCCATTCACAATCCAGTTATTATACTTTCCTTTTGGTAAGGCAATAACCAATTTCCAGTCAGCCTGATTTTGCGAAAGTTTAAGCTCGATCTTGCTTCCAGTTTTTGTAAATTGATAATCCAGCTCATTATCTCCCACAACCACATTGTCCAGGCTTGCATCATTCCACTCAGAAGGCATTTGCGGTTGAATGTAAATCAACTTTTTCGAGGCATGCGGCTGAATGCCGAAAAATTGCTGCACGATCGGGTAAGCATAACTGTACACATTCCAGGCCTGCGCCATCATTCCAAAATCAGGTGAAACTTCGTAGATAGAACCCGGTAAAGCGAAGCTGAATGATCGCGTCATTTTTTTTAAATAGCCCAATGCAGCATCCGGACGACCATAATTGTTTTCGGCAATGGCCAAAACGCCTGTCGGAAGCGTCATCACTGCGCCGGTGTAGGTGAAAACTTTGTTCCTGCCTGCAACAGAACTGGCATCTTTTCCAGCACTTTCATCCCGGTCGATTCCCGTTACAAATGCGCCAAAAGGATTTACGAATTTCGATGCGGTTTGCAATGCCGCCAGCGCTTTGGAAGTATCCGCAATCCCCATTTCCATAGGCGTGTTCACAACCCAGTTGTGGTGGACGACAAATCCCTTCTTGACATTCTGTTTCTGAATGATAATCTTACCCTTAGCAGCTTTCAGTTCAGCCACGGCCCATGGTTTTTTCAATGTGTCGGCTCGCACAATGGCGTCGCTGATGAGGTTGATTGCCTGCTTAGGTGTTCCGATGAAATCCGCAAAAGAACTGCTTTCGGGCACCCAAAAATCGCTGTTAACCTTTGCTCGAATCTTGCCAGCAATGTCCGCATATTCTTTTGCCAAATCCTGATCGCCCAGTTCTGCCGCCATTTCGGCCGCGTCCGCGAAAGCCGTTTGCGTGTAAACAGCGACGTCAATCATCTCACTATCCATGCCATGAATCTCCATCATACCAAAGCCATCCGGGAGCAGATTTCCGTCTTTATCATTTTCCTTCAACAACCAGCTCAGCCCTTTTTTGATCGTTGGAAAATATTTTTGCAAGAATGCCTTATCGCCCGTCCATCGGTAAACGTGTGCGATAAGCGAGGCAAACTGCGGTGTTTCATTCAGATTTCCAGGATTGAAAACAGCCCCGTTTGTCGAAGTTTCATGCATAATGCGTCCGTTACCATTTACTTTTTCAGAAAGCTTGAAAACCACATTCACCGATTGCTCGACAAGGTCCGCTTGTCCGGTGGCAATGAGCCCTTTTAACGCATATTCACTGTCTGCACCAAACCACCACGGATAATCCGGCGCACCTGCCGAAAGCCCTCTGCCGATTTCCGGAACGTCCCGGATCAGCCAGTCGGTGTTGTATTTGGTCCAGCGAAACGCCTGTTCCAGGTTTTTATCAGGAATGGTAAGCTTCGATCTTGACTCGATAGACGCATATCTTTCCTTCTTCTGTTTCAAAAGCGACGCCGCGTTGGCTTGCACATCTTCAAATGTTTTTCTCGCATTGGCTTCGGATTGATAAGAACCCGCGATTGTAAAAGGAACGGTTACGGACGCATTAGGCGCAATGTCAAACGTGTATTGAAGCGATGCAGTGCAGCCATTTCCCTGCGGCTTATAGTCACAACTTATTGCGTTTTGCGCGTGACTTGTCGGTTCCAGATTGGCACCAAACATCACAAACCAATCATTGAGACTATCTTTTGCCATCCAGCTGTGATTGGCTTCATTCCAAATTGCGTTGTCATTGCCGTCAATCATTCCGGTTTTTTCACCCAGCCAAACTTGTCTTAGGTCCGTGTAACCATTGAAGTCAAATTGGATCGTCTGTTTTTTGTCGCTTTTGTTATTGAACGTGTAGGCGACAACCACAGCCTCCTTTCCATCCGGCACAAACTGAAAGCGCTCAACTTTCAGACCAGGCAAGCCGGTTGAAAATACATGTTTGTTGGCAAAAGGATAATTAATGAATGTGTCCGCCTTTGACAGGCAAACAGATTTATTATCAACAGTTAACGAAGCCGCAAAGCCGTCCAAAAGCTTGATCGGATGGTCCCATACGCCGCCCATTTCTCCCGTAACATGCCAGCCCAGATCAGGGAATGTTCCATCTTGATGCCCAACCATATACACCCGATCACCCGCTGTGATGTAAGGCGTGTTGAGGTAAATTGACTTGCCTATGATGCTTTCGGTGTCGGAAACAGTGTTTTGAAAGCTTTTTGTTTCCACTTTGTTTTGAGCACATTGAAACAATAATGCGGAAGCTGCCACAAGGGCTGGAAACGGTTTCCCGAGCACGCTTAGGCAGCCGGAAAGGAATTGATTCAGTTTCATCGGGTTGATCAGAATATCAGCCCCAATTTATGACAATGTTCGCCCTGATCACAAACCCGAGCAAACATTGTCAGCTTTGTCACATGTATTTCATTCCAGGATATCCGAGCAGCCTGCGCCAAAGCGCAATCTGACCAATGATATTGGCTTCCCGATACGAAGTAAACGAGAGCATTTCATGAACCGAATAACTCACATCGGGCCCCATTTCAATCTTTTGGGCCAATTGTTCGTCCGTCGCATTTTGCAAAGCATCCCGCAAAATTGGCGAAATGCGTTCCCAATCAGCACGGTAAGCATCCAGGGAAGGATAAGTTGCATCGGCCTGGATTCCTTTATTCTCAGCAAATAACGCATGTCCCTGCTGCTTTTCATCCCGCCCAAAATGCCGCGCCATGTCAAAGCGCTGCCCCACTGCGCTGCCCGCGAGCCAGGCAATGTGGTTGGCCTGGGTATTCAGGCGATTGTGCGCGTCGGCATCCGAAATGCCGTCCAATGCACTCTTAAAAAAATTGGTTTGCATATCGTACAACTCGATCAGTTCGTACAATTTGCTTTCGTTTGCTGTTGTCATGATGCTTGGATTAAGGATTTAACTTTGCATTACAGATAGGATATTTCCCGCGGGGTCCGTAAACCAGGCTACCGTCGGATCGCCGCGCATGATGTCGTCTTCATCCGTTTTCAGATCAGGCAAGTCGTAGCTTTCA
The DNA here is from genome assembly GCF_021390515.1 of Dyadobacter sp. CY326. Taxonomy (GTDB): domain Bacteria; phylum Bacteroidota; class Bacteroidia; order Cytophagales; family Spirosomataceae; genus Dyadobacter. Next base: position 347,158 of record NZ_JAJUXI010000003.1, on the reverse strand, counting down.
AATTTCACACCGAGCGCTTTGAGCTCTTTGACTGTCTTTTCAACGTCGTCCACAGGGAAGTTCAGGATTGTGAATGTGGCAGGAGTGTGGTCAGGTTTTTCATAAACAATCACATCATTGCTGCCAGCAATATGCAGTTGTAGAATGCTCATTTCTTCAATTTCGGAGAGATCTATTTGGAGGATGTCCCCATAAAATGCTTTAGCTTTTTGCAGATTGTCCACAGAAAATCCGCTGAATGCTTTTGTTTCTTTAAACATAGATTGTGTTTGTTGATGGTCGGCAACCTTGCAGCTGCCGCCTGTTGAACATTAATTTCCCGCCACTTGTATCGCGTCAGCTTCCGTGAAAGCGGGTTCCGGCTGTTTGTAAATTGTTGATAGCTGCTTGTAAGCATTTGACTTCATGGCGATCAGCGTTACGATCAGCCCTATGACTCCGGTGACGGTGAAAAGCAACGCAAGTCCACGCGCAGTGCCGGTTCCGAACCAGGAACCAATGAGTTGAACGCCTGCGCCTGTGGTCATAAAAGGAATGAAAATAAACTTGGCAATGGGCCCGATCATGAATGCAGTAATAGGTGATGCCGCCTGTTCAATGCTTTGGGCAAAACCAAAAACGCGTCCTTGTCGCTCGTGCGGAATGACCTTTTGAAGGATTGTCTGCTCGGTCGCTTCTACAACCGGGATCAGGCAGAGATAAATGAACATGCCAATGCCAAGCAGGACAATGGAAGCCTGAATGGTGAAAAATATGCAGATTGTCCACATAATGATGTTGGAAACAAACAGCGTGCGGAGCGGTTTTTTACCCAACCCTTTTTTGGCAACGACAAGTCCGCCGACGATAAATCCAAGACTCAAAATGCCCCACAATAAGCCCCAAACCTGCACTGACACCAGCGACAAGCCATATGCATCCATCAGCGACATGAACACACCGCCCAGAAAGTTATTGAAAGTGTTGAAAAAAATGAGTCCGAAAAGTCCAGGCACGAGCCCGACCACCGCAATCGTTCCCTTAATGTCTATGTTTTCAAGATGAGTGCCTGTCTGAACGATTTCCTTCTCCGGAATGTGGATTGTAAACAAATGCAGAAGTACGAGCACAGTCAGGCCGACGGCCAATGTCAGCATCCAGGTCATGCCCATGAATCCGATGACCAATCCGCTGAAAATGGAGGCTACCAGAAATGACACACCATTAACGGTTCCTACGAGGCCATTTGCCTTGTCACGACCTTCTTCTTCAATTAAAATGGTGACTACAGTTGCTAACGCAATGCTCCGAATGTTCCCGGTGATGGCACCAAAAAGGCAGCAAGTAATTAATAACCAAAGGCTTGTGCTCGAAGAATCTTTGAAATCAGCATTCGGTGTCGCCAGATAAACGATCAATGCAATGGTGTAAAGCACAAGCGTCGCCACACCAGAAATGGTCATGGACGTTTTTTTCTTGTAACGATCCACGATGGAACCCAGGAAAAAGCCTGAAAGTGCAACTGTGGCGAAATAGATTCCCGCCATCACAGAGGTTGCAATGACAGATTTCGTTTCCAGATAAACCCAAAAGGTGACCGCGAACCAGACAAATGTATTTGTCAGGGACGCGGCGAGCGAATTGATTAAAACGGCGTAAAACGTTTTCATGCATATAGCGCTTTAAGTTGTCTGTCTGAATTAAATTCAACCCGACACCACAAAAATACTACATTAGGCCGAGCGACACAGCGGTGTCGCAGGACAACTTAGGGGTGCAATCGTGCCAACATTTTAACGCCATTTTGAGGCACCATTCCTCAGGGCACGCTGCGAACAGGGGTCGATTGCGGCACTGTCTGTGGCACGGTTTGCCTGTTTGCGGGAGCCGTCGAAGTTCTGTTTGTGGTCGTTGTCGTTGTGGTCGCTGGCTGTGTTGCGGCAGGCGCAGATTGCGTTGTGGTGGTGCTGCGCTGTGTTTGCACACCTGTTTCCGCCTGCACATTCGTGCCCGTTTGCTGCGTCTCTTGCGGTGCGCCCGTTGTGGTTTGCTGCACTTCTATTGTCTGTTCAACCGGTTGTGTGGCAGCAGGTTGATATCGTTGCGGCGATGTCAGCGGATCTTGCGATGTGTTTACTTTGGGCACTTGACCTTCCTGCACGGCTGGAACCGGATTGGTCACCGCTCCCGGATTCGAGGCTTGCGTTGCGGGCTGGATCTGCCCGGTTGGCTTTGGCTGATATTCGCTGTAAGGCCGCGCTGGCTGACCCGGTCCGGAACTTGGGATTTTGCCGGTAGGAGCAGGGCGTGATGGAATTTTTTGCGCGTAGGATTGAACAAAAATAGCCTCCGCAGTGATGAGTGCAGAAACAAGTAAAACAGTCAGGATCTTCATATAGTGTTATCAATTAAAAGATAAATGTAATCTGATTAAGGTTTTGTACCAAAACCATTCCTAACATACGCATCTTTCATGATCGTGAAATGATAAACGGCCTTGATGAGAGGCCGTTTATCTTGAATGGCTAATAGATTACAATGTTACCGATCCCAGAATGCTGGCGGCTCCACACCCAATGCGCGCAAGTAAACATAACCTTGTGCACGGTGGTGAATTTCGTTGTCTATCAGATATAGCAATGTGTTTAGAATGGTGTTTTCGTACATTCCGAATGCCGCTTCTGTTTCGTAAAACCGATTGGGATCGATTTGTGGCCAAAGCGTCTCGATGTACTCAGTTACCAAATCCCAAAGGTTGAGCACTTCCTGCTTAGTTGTGGGAGCAGGCGTCGAATGGTCCAGGACCGGCTCGGAAAATGTCCAGTCTCCATAAGTGATGCCGCGGATGCCGGGAGCAGCCAGACCGACGATTTCCATGGTCAGCTGTGCGAATGTGCGCATGCCGCCGATTGAAAAGGTGTAGAACTGATCTTCCGGAAATGCTTCGATAACCCGGCGCGTCAGTTTGCGATGTCCTTGCCAGTGTTCGAGCAAAGCGTCTGTCGACAGCAATGTTGGTGATTGTGCAACTTCTTTGGTTTCAAGGCTGTTAGCTTCCATTTGTCAAAGGTTTTTAGTGATTTTGTTATTGAACATGACAAAGGAACAGCGGCCTGATGACAGCCGTATGTCAGCAGGATTTTTCTTTTTAAAAATATTTTTATCGATAAAAACGCTTTTACTAAACAGTGTTTATTATATTTACATCGAAAACGATTTGACATGGCAATTAAAGAGCGAAAAGAGCGGGAAAAGGCTGATATGAGAAATCTTATCATTGATTCGGCGACCCAGCTGTTTTTGAAACAAGGCTATGACAAAACGTCGATACGAAACATTGCGGAGGACATTGAATACAGCCCCGCCACCATATATCTTTATTTCAAGGACAAGGACGAGATTTTTTATGTGATCCATGAAAATGCCTTTGCGATTCTGGACAAACAGTTTCGTAAGCACGATGTGATCGAAAATCCATACGAAAGACTTATTGCCGTGTGCAAAACCTATGTGCGTTTTGCGATGGAAAACCCGGATTACTACGATTTGATGTTCATCATGCGTGCGCCGCTTTCTCAGATCAAATCGGAAGAGAAGTGGAATGCTGGTAATTGTGCTTTTGAATATTTGTTGCAAACCATTGATGCCTGTCTGGAAAGGAAGCTGATCAGGCCTGCGGATAAATACGTGTTGTCCATTGCCGTGTGGTCTTTCGGACATGGCGTTGTTTCCCTGCATGTGCGTGAGCGACTATGCGTAATGGGAATGCCGGACGATGTGATGTTGAGCATGATGGAGAGCTCCCTAAACTTTTTTCTTGCGAGTCTCAAAGCCTAAAAAAATTTGACCATGAATAAACAGTGTTTACTAAATAAACGTCATTTATATGAATAGACGGATTCTACGTTTGCGACGGCAAATCGCGTTATTTGCTGTGTTAGCAATGCTGGCCCAACCACTTCGAGCACAAGACAAAGTTCTGGAAGCCTATATCGCACAAGGTTTGAAAAACAATCAGGGACTGCGCCAGCAGGATTTTTTATTGCAAAAAAGTTTGTATGCGCTGAAAGAAGCGAAAAGCTATTTCTTGCCGGAAGTTAACTTTAACACATCTTATCTGGACTCGCGAGGGGGACGGAAGATCAGCATTCCGATCGGGCATTTGCTTAATCCGGTCTATTCGTCGCTAAACCAGCTGACCCATTCGACGGCATTTCCGCAGGTTGAGAATGTGAACCAGACATTCAATCCAAACAACTATTACGACGCGAAATTCAGGACTTCACTGCCGCTTTACAATCCTGAAATAGGCTTCAACACGAAGATCAGGAAAGAGCAGATCAACTTGCAACAAGCTGATTATGATGTTTATAGGCGGGAATTGGTTAAGGAGATCAAGCTCAGTTATTTTGCATATCTCCAATCCCAAGAGGCCGTTCGGATTCTGGAAAGTGCAGTGGCGCTGGCTCGTGAAAATCTCCGCTTTAACCGGGTGCTTGTGAGCAATGACAAAGCGATCCGGACCGTGGTGAGCCGTTCCGAGAACGAGCTGATCGGATTGGAAGCGAGATTGGAAGAGGTAAAATATCAATCCAAAAGCGCAGCTGCATATTTCAACTTCCTGCTGAACAGTCCGCTGGATACGCAGATCGACTTCCAAGCAGCGCCGCAAACGGAGCCGAACGCATTGGCAGTTGCCTCGGTGCGGCGCGAGGAGTTGGTGAAACTTGAATCGCTTTCAAAAATCAATGTGTTGTCAGGCCAGCTGGAAAAGGCTTCGTCACTGCCGAAGCTTGCAACGTTTATAGACTTGGGTTCGCAAGGAGATTTCCTTAATTTCAATAATGACACACGATATTATTTGTTTGGACTCACGCTGGACTGGCGTGTGTTCGCGGGAAATCGGGTGCAATACAGGACCACACAAGCGCAATTGGACGGTAAAGTGACCGGGGAGCAGATTAGCCAGGTGGAGCAGCAATTGGAGCTGCAATCGCAGACTGCGTCTAACAAATTGAATGCTTCGATCAAAATTTACCAGGCCTCCCGGAGCCAGACGGCGCTCTCGGAACAATATTACCAGGACCAGCAGAAGCTTTACCGGGAAGGGCAACTCCTTTACATTGAATTACTTGATGCACAAAATCGACTTGTGAGCGATCAGTTGCAACAAAGCATCGCTTATATGAATATGCAAAGTCGTTCCGCTGAACTGGAACGCGCACAAGCCAGCTATCCATTTTCAAATTAACTGTCATGAAAAAACGCATAAAACCAGGCATAATCGTCATTATCGCTTCCGCGGCGCTCGTGTTTGCAAGCTGCAAGGAGGCTAAGAAAGTCGAAGAAACGGACAGCACGATCCCTGTCAAGATCATCAGCTCCGCGGCACTCAGCCAGTCGCAACCCATTGAAACGTCCGGATTAATGGGTTCAGAAAACGAAGCGCAGCTCTCATTCAAAGTGGGCGGAATTATCAGGGAAATTTTGGTAAAAGAAGGCGACAAAGTGCGGAATGGCCAATTGCTCGCAACACTGAACACAACCGAAATCGCAGCACAAATGGCCCAGGCCGAGGAGAACTTTCTCAAAGCCAAACGGGACGCGCAACGAACACAAAACTTGTATCGCGACAGCGTGAATACGAAGGAACAATTGGAAAATAGCCTTACATCATTGAATGTGGCAGAAAAGCAATTGGAGATTGTGCGCTTTAATCTGTCGCAGTCGAAAATTTACGCGAATTCCGATGGTGTGGTGATCAGGAAATTGCAAAATGCAGGCGAGCAAGTGCAAGGCGGCGCGCCGATTTTATTTCTTAGCAGCACCAATAACAAGGATTGGGTGATCAAATGCGGCTTGACTGACAAAGATTGGACGCGGTTAAAGGGTGGTGAAAAGGCGGAAATCACATTCGACGCCTATCCACAGACTTTTTCAGGAAGTGTGTCCTCATTATCCCAGGGAAGCGACGCCACTTCGGGTTTGTATCAGGCCGAGATCAGGATTGAAAAGCAGCCTGCAAAGCTTGCAACGGGACTTTTCGCGAAGGTCAGCATTTATCCAAAAGAGAAAACAAACCTAATTTCCATTCCAGTGGATGCATTGATCGAAGGAGAAAGTGATAGCGCATTCGTCTTCGTCGCCGATGGCGGCAAGGCCGTGAAGAAGCAGGTTAAGATCGCTTTTTTGGAAGGTGAGAAAGCATTCATTCGGACGGGTGTCGACGCGGGAGCGCAGATTATCCGGGAAGGCTCAGCCTATCTGGCAGATGGTTCAGCAATTAAAATTGTCCAGTAACATTCAAACATTCTCGTTATGAAATTACCTGAATTTGCTGTTAAGAATTACCAATTTACCCTGGTAATATTTCTAGCAGTGTTAGCATTGGGCATTTACTCACTGATTTCGATGCCGCGAAGCGAAGACCCGGACATTCACCCGCCGCAATTTACGGTCGTGATTGTGTATCCAGGTGCAAGTCCTAAGGATGTGGAACAGCTTGTCGTCGATCCGATGGAAAAGAAAATTAATGAACTCGACGACATGAAACACGTAATTACAGACGTTCGCGATGGGCTGGCGGTGATGCAGGTGCAATACAAATACAGCAGCGATCCGGACGATAAATATCAGGAACTTGTTCGCGAGATTAACAGTCTGAGAAGCAATTTGCCTGCGGACATCAGTGACATTCGCATTAACAAGCAAATTCCTTCGGACGTCAGCATTTATCAATATGCGCTGATCAGTGAAAACGCGTCCTATGCGCAGTTGAAAAAGTATTCCAAGGACTTCAAAGAGCGTCTGGAAAAAATCAAATCACTGAAAAAGGTCGAATATTCGGGCTTTCCCGAGCGTCAGGTGAACGTGAGCCTGAATTTGCAAAAGATCGCTCAGCAAAAATTGACTCAGAATCAGGTTATCAGTGCTTTGCAAAGCGAGAATGTCAACATTCCCGGCGGGAGCATCAGCATGGCGACGAAGAAGCTGAACATTAAAACGAGCGGTAATTACCGGACATTGGATGAGGTGGCAAACACAATCGTGTCAACTTCGGGCGGAAAGGTTGTCTACCTGAAAGATGTTGCAGATGTGAAGCTGGGTTATGAAGATGAAACGCACATTACGCGGCTTAACGGCTTTCGTTGCAGTTTTGTGAATGTGAGTCAAAAAGAAGGAGAGAACATTATCGCTGTTCAGGACAAGGTTTTGCCAATTGTTGAAAAGTTTGAAAAAGAACTTCCCGCAAACATTGATCTGGTAAAAGTCTTTGATCAGGCCAAAAGCGTGGACCTGCGCTTATCGCATTTTGCTAGGGATTTTGGCATTGCGATATTGCTCGTGCTGCTCACGCTGCTCCCCCTGGGAACGCGCGCGTCACTCGTCGTGATGATTTCGATTCCGCTTTCGCTCAGCATTGGCCTTACGATCATGAATTTGCTGGGTTACAACATTAATCAGCTTAGCATTGTCGGAATGATCGTTGCGCTCGGAATTTTAGTCGATGACAGCATTGTTGTCGTTGAAAACATTGAGCGTTATTTGCGGCTTGGCTACAACAGGGTGGAGGCGGCCGTGAAAGCTTCTTCACAAATTGGCATGGCGGTTGTTGGCTGCACAATCCTGCTGATCTTCGCATTTCTACCCCTCGTTTTTCTGCCGGAAGGAGCCGGAGATTTTATCAGAAGTTTGCCACTTTCGGTGATCACGACCGTTTTTGCATCCATGCTTGTCTCGCTGACAATCGTTCCGTTTTTATCGAGTGTTATTTTGAAGCCGCATGCGAGTGCTGAGGGAAATTTCTTGTTGAGAGGAATGAAAAAAGGCATTCACAAGACATACGGAAGTGTTTTGGACAAAGCGCTTAAATGGCCGGCCACGACATTGATCTTGGGGGGATTGATATTTGCGGGTTCGCTGGCGCTGGTTCCGTTAATTGGCAATAGTTTGTTTCCCAAGTCTGAAAAACCAATGTTTTTGATCGACATTGAAACGCCGCAGGGGACGAATTTGAAAAAAACGAATCAGGTAACACGCTATGTGGAAGGCATTTTGAAGCAGGAGCCGCTCATTACTTCATTTGCAACCAATGTTGGCAAGGGGAATCCCCGGGTTTATTACAATGTGATCCAACGCAATGAAAGTGAGAACTTTGCCGAGATTTTTGTGCAGGTGGAAGGTTTGGAAACGGAAGAAAAAGTAGAAGTGATCGAGCGGTTGCGGAAAAAATTGGAACGCTATCCGGGCGCTGAAATAAAGGTCAAAGACTTCGAACAAGGCCCATTGATTGAAGCGCCGCTTGCTTACCGCATTTACGGCGAAAATTTGACTGATCTGCGTAAAACTGCATTCCGTGTCGCGGACTTGCTGAGCAAAACCGAAGGAACCATTTATGTCAACAACCCGCTGCTGGTGCAGCCGACGGACCTGAAAGTGAACATTAATAAAGAAAAAGCAGGCACATTAGGCATTTCTTCTGCCGACATCGACCGGACAGTGCGGCTTGGCGCTGCGGGATTGAATGTTGCAACTTACCGGGAGGACGTTGGAAAAGCGGATAACTACAATGTGAATGTGTCTGTTTCCCGAGATGCAGCCATTCAGGATTATGGTGTTTTTGACAAATTATATGTCACTGCTGCCTCAGGAGCGAACATTCCACTCAAAAATGTGGCGACGATCGCGTTCGAAAGCTCTCCAAATCAGATCAGACATTATGACAAGGATCGTTATGTGACCGTTTCGTCATTCGTTAAGCCCAGCTATAATGTGCAACGCTTGAATGAGGAAATTACCGCGAAGCTTGGGCAATTTAAATTTGAAAAAGGCCAGACATTTACTGTCGCCGGAGAAAAGGAAAGTCAGCAGGAGAGTTTTGGCGGACTGGGGTTAATTATTTTGGTCACTGTTTTCGGGTTTCTTGGCGTGCTGATTTTGGAATTTAAAACATTCAAAAGCATCCTGATTGTGCTTTCAGTGATTCCTTTGGGCATCGTTGGTGGCTTGGCAATGCTTTTCCTTACTGGCGAAACGCTCTCTTTTACAGCCACGATCGGCTTCATCGCATTGGTCGGGATTGAGGTTAAAAACTCGCTTTTGGTTGTTGATTTTACCAATCAGCTGAGGGCGCAGGGAACGGGCATTGAAGAAGCGATCATTGAAGCGGGAGAAATCCGTTTTGTGCCGATCCTGCTTACTTCGATGACGGCCATCGGCGGCTTGATCCCGCTTGTGATTGAATATAGCGCACTTTATTCGCCGCTCGCGCTCGTTTTAATTGGCGGATTGATCAGTTCAACATTGCTCTCGCGACTGGTTACGCCGGTGATGTACAAGCTTCTGCCTCCGTCCATTGCGCATGTTGAAGATGAAGAGCTTGCATTGGAGCCCATGTTGCATTGAGCGCTTGTTCCGAGCATTTGGCTTACAAAATTGAATCAATGTTATTTTAAAATTAAAAATGCCCTGAGCAAGATCGCTCAGGGCATTTGCTTTCAATCGGGTGTTTAGGAATCTGCCCGGAGGTTAAAGCAGAAAATAGTCAGTATGAGCCGGGGGGTTAACGTGCGCTTAACTGCTGTGACATAACTTGTGTAAGCCTGATCTTTTTTTGTGCCTGGGCGCTTTGGCCACTGTGCCATCTGCAAACGGACAGGATTAATAAAAGACCGAGGATTAAAGATTGCAAAAAGAAATACCTGGACTTGGCGGTTCGCATGATTTTGGAAAAAAAACTTCAGACGATTCAAATGTAGAAATAGCTTTGTTAACCCAGAGATTTGGGGCATTCCAAAAACATTCCAATTTGAAACATCTTGATTAACTGCGAGTTAATCGGCCATTAAAAATGCGGTCGTTGAAATCTAAATTGTGGAGATAACATCTTTCAGGTCAGCTTCTTCGGGAAGGTTGAGCTTTTTACGAATCCGATGCCGGATCACGCGCACACTTTGAACAGAAATTCCGAGCGTGCTTGCCATTTCTTTATAAGTCAGATTGAGTCTGGCCAATGCCATAAACCGAACTTCGGCGGGCGTGAGGCCAGGCAGTTTCTCGCGCAGACGGGACAAATAACCCACGTGGATTTTTTCAAATAGATTTCTGAAATATTCCCATTGCTCGTCTGTGAGGATCGTGATTTTCTGCAATTCCTGAACCGTCTCATCGCTGGCACTGCTTCCATAACGTGCGCTAAGTTCTTCGACCAGCTGCGTTTTTTCAGAAATGCTTCGTGTGAATTCTTCAAGCTGCATGGTGGCAAAAGTGAGTTCCTGCTCCGCCTTTTCAAGCTGATCCTTAACGAGCCGCTGTTTTTCCAGATTTTTGTAATAATAAGTTTTGTAAAAATACAACGCCATTACGCCCAGCAACAGCACAAGGACAAGGAGGATATTCCGTTCCAATGTTTTGATCTGCCTTTCTGCCGCCACACGTTCCATATCTGCCCGATGCGCATTCAATTGCGCTTTTTCACTGGCGCGCAGCATTTGCATGGAGTTAAAATCCTTTTCAAAAATATTCTTGATCCGATTAGCCGAATCCAGGTAAACGTTTGTCAATTTCAGATTTCCTTTGGCCGCATATACTTTCCCGAAAACCTGATAAAGCTGTTCGAGCGGCTTGTTATTCTGGCTCCTTACTACACATTGCCTGGCATACAACATGGCTTTTTCAGCCTCTGGAATTTTTTCCTCACGAATGTAAATGTCTGCCATCAAAGTAAGCGACCGCGCCGCCTGATCAAAGTCAAAAATAATGACGGCCTGATCAATGTTGGCTTGCAAAAGCGGCTTCGCCCGTTCGTAATTTCCTCTCAGATAAGCTGTTAATCCCAAATCGCCCTGTGCAATGCCTTTCCAGACATTGTAATCGATTATGGCGAGGTTTTTGAGTATTTTGTCAAAATAATAGTCAGCGGAATCGAGCCTTCCAAGCTTAATGTAACTGAGGCCAATCGTGTTGTGCGCAATGTTGTGAACGCCGCGCTGCTCCGGAATCACTTCCACGGTAAGGGCTTCACGCGAGTAATGAACAGCATTTCGGTAATCTGCGAAGAAATAATAGGCTTCCCCAATTTGGGTCAGAACGAAGGCCTTTTCAGGGAATTCCTTCCCGCTAACCTTTTGCAAAAGCGGATGCAGCATGAGATATTGGTCAAATGCGCGCTCGTAGTTTTTTGTATCGTACCAATATAAACGGGCGAGAAAGTGGTGTGCCCGAATGACAATCTGCATATTCCCTTCTTTTGCAGCCTTGTTGATAATGCCATGCAAATTCCTGACATTTTGTTTGATTTGCTTGGGGTAAAGCTTCAAGTCAAGAATGATCCGCGCCAATTCTGCCTCCAATATCAAGTCACGGTCGTTGTGCTTGATCGCGACCGCTTTTAGTCGCGCAACGGATTTATATGACTCAGTGGAATCCGGCTCTGAAATGTACATGTTGATAAACTTGCGCATTTCCGTGTAACGCTCGGGATGGCTCTTGTTAATTAGATTGTCGAATTCGGCAGCATTGGAAATCGCTGATGACAACAGGCAGGTAAAAAAAAGACACCAGTTAAATACGCCCTTCATGTAAGTTTTCGAGTTAGCCGATTATGGGTCAGGGCAAGCATAGCATGCTATACAAGTAAATTCAGGCAAAAAAAGTGGCGGCCATTGACGACCGCCCGCAACCCACAACAAAGAGTGGCACAGTATTAATCTGCGAGTACACAATTGTAGTCAGTGACTAATCTAAGGCATTAATGCCTGTATTTGTGTTCATTCATCACATTAGTTTATGGAAAACAGCAAATTGAATTTGCTTGCCATCAGCCGAAAAATCGGCTGGGGCCTCGACGAATCGGTTCCTATAAAATGATGAAAGAGGTTGCAGACGCTAAGCTAATATAAATCCTGACGACATCAAATTTTTCGTTTTCGATGCTCTACGCAGATTTCGGGCATTGATTTTTTAACTTTTTAAGGCTTTATGGAAAATTCAAAACATAACAAGGATTCGGGCAGATTAATCATTGTAGCCTACCGCTTACCCTTCAAAATTGTCAAGGAAAACGACGAGGTGCAATTGTTTCAGAATTCGGGAGGGCTCGTTTCGGCTGTGCTTTCACTCGTAAAAGAGCAGCCCGGATCAGCGTTTTCGTCCTCCCAGAAGATTCAATGGGTTGGTTTCTCTGAAAATACACGCGAGGAGCTGGAAGGACAAACGCTTGAAAATGACGATTTTGAGGCACACCCGGTTTTCATTCCCGAAGATGTGAATGAAAACTATTACGAAGGTTTTTGCAACAATCTCATTTGGCCATTGTGTCATTATTTTCCATCGCTAGCAAGGTTTGAGGACGATTATTTTGAGGCTTACCAGGTCGCCAACCGCTTGTTTTTTGATAAAATAAATGAGATCATTCAGCCGGGAGATGTAGTTTGGGTGCAGGATTACCAACTTATGCTGTTGCCGCAAATGATCCGGGAACAGCATGCTGAAAATAAGATCGGATTCTTCTTTCACATTCCGTTTCCTTCATTTGAGCTGTTTCGTTTGCTGCCCGTTGCCTGGCGGAAGGCCATCATTGATGGCATTCTTGGTGCCGACGTTGTTGGATTTCACACCAATGATTATGTTGAATATTTCCTCAAAGCCGCACAACTTGTGTCGGGGCACGGGAACAAGCTGCATTACATTAATATGAGCAATCGGATCGTGAAAGTCGATTCGTTTCCGATCAGCATTGATTTCAAAATGTTTAATGAAGCTTACTATGCACCCGAAGTGGAGGCAGCGCGGGCCGAGGCAAGGCATTCGTTGAAAGAAAAAATCATTTTTTCGGTCGACAGGCTAGATTATTCCAAAGGCATTATCCACCGGTTGCGAGGCTTTCAGCGGTTCTTGGAACGTTATCCCGAGTGGCATGGAAAAGTTTCCTTCGTAATGGTTGTGGTTCCATCCCGCGACACGATTGAGCAATATCAGCAGATGAAATCCGAGATTGACCAGGCGGTTGGCAGGATTAATGCGGATTTTGGCAACATTTACTGGCAGCCGATCATTTATCAATATCGCTCCATGTCTTACCACGAACTGGTTGGCATGTACACCGCCAGCGACGTTGCGCTGATTACGCCGGTTAGGGACGGCATGAACCTTGTTTGCAAAGAATATGTGGCGAGCCGGAAAGATCGGAAAGGCGTTTTGATATTGAGCGAAATGGCTGGCGCCGCAGCCGAACTTGGCGAAGCGCTTATTATCAACCCGCTTGATATTCAAGACATTGCAGATGCAATTAAGAAGGCGTTTGAAATGCCGGAAGAAGAACAAACCAAGAGAATGGATGCGATGCGCGAGCGTATCCGTGAGTATGATGTTTTCGCGTGGACCAATGACTTTTTTACGCAAATGACCATGCTGGAACAAGAACATGATCGCCTCAGACAGGTGTTTTTAACAAATACGGGAATCGATGGAATCCGGCAAGCCTACGAAAACGCGACCAACCGGATCCTGTTCTTTGATTATGACGGAACGCTCGCGCCCATCGTGCCCGACCCGTCGAAAGCCATTGTCTCGGACGATGTTAAAAGTTTGATTCTGGAAATCGCGAAGCGCGACACGGTGATCATCATCAGCGGGCGGGATCGTTATTTTCTGGACAACCTCTTCAAAGATCTTCCCGTGCACATTATCGCCGAGCACGGCGCGCTTGTCCGCACGAAAGGAAGCGAAAAATGGATTTTGAACGAAAATTACGAGGAAAACTGGAAGGAAAGCATTCGTCCAATCATGGATATTTATGCCAAAAGGTCACCGGGTGCATTCGTTGAAGAAAAAGAAACCTCGTTGGCCTGGCATTACCGGACTGCCGAGGATGAAGAATATGCGCAAAGACGGGCGCAGGAATTGTTATGGCAATTGAAAAATTACATTCAACCCGAGCTGAATTTACAAGTAATTGACGGAAGCAAAGTCGTTGAAGTGAAAAAAACGGCTTTCAATAAAGGCACTTCTGCACGAGATTTTGTAGACAGTGGAGATTATGATTTTGTGTTGGCCATCGGCGATGACACAACGGACGAGGATATGTTCATCGCATTGCCCGACACCGCTTACACAATTAAGATAGGTGATGATCTTTCCGCCGCCAGAAATCACATCAGAAGCCAGGAAGAGGTTTTTCATTTTCTTAAATTTATGGTTTCATCCATCGGGGCGTGACCGTGCAGATCTGCTCCTTGTAATTTAAGCCAGGTGCAAGAGAATTTATCGATAGGCAACGATGCCGGCCACATTAAAGCCCTCCGCTCGCTGATCAATGCCGTTAAGCCCCTCAATGATGCGGACTGGGCGATGTTTGCCGCCATTTGGAAACCATATTCAGCTGGCAGGAAGGAAGTTATTACTGCGGCGGGAGCGGCGGAGGGTTATTTGTATTTTGTAATAAAAGGCATTCAGCGCGTGTATTATTTTGATGACCAGGGTCGTGAAGCGACGCTGGTTTTCATGTATCCGCCTTCGTTTGGAGGCGTCGTGGATTCGCTGTTGCTCGGGCAGCCGTCGCGATATTATTATGAAACGCTGACGCCTTCCGAGTTTCTGCGCGCGCCGGTGAGCGAATTGCAAACTTTGATGGCTGAAAGGCCGCAAATAAGCGAAATGGTGCGCCTCGGTGTAACGCAGACGCTTTCCGGGATTTTAGAGCGGCTGGTTGAAGTGCAATGCTTTTCTTCGGAGGACAAGTTTAGAAATCTGCTTCGCCGCAGTCCGCACATTCTGCAATTGGTTCCGCATAAATATCTTGCAAATTACCTTGGAATCGATGCGACGAATTTCAGTAAGCTTTTGAATAAGATCAAAATTTGAAATGTTGGTTTTTACCAAGCTTTTAATGCGCTGCCGTTTGCAGTTTTGCATTACAAAACTTACACAAGATGAAACCGATAAACAAATCAGAACTGCTATACAGACTTGAAGATCAAGTCGAAACGCACATTGCAGACGCAATTGCGCTTTTTCAAAACAAGAGCGGGGAGTTTTTAAACAGGCCTTCCGAGACGGGAGGTTGGAGCATTGCGCAATGTCTGGATCACCTTAATAGTTATGGTGATTTTTATCTTCCGCATATTGAAAACAAACTTTCAGTCGCTCCTGACAGCGCTCAGAATACATTTTCCAGCTCCTGGATCGGCGCGTATTTTACCAACATGATGGACCCGCAAACGGGTAAAAAGAAATACAAGGCGATGAAAGGACACATTCCTGCATCAAAATTGAATGCGGAGCAGGTTGTGGCAGAATTTATCAGGCAGCAGGAGGAGTTACTTTCCCGATTGCGCCAGGCCCGGACCAAAGACCTGAACGCAATTAAAATTCCGACCTCGATAACAAAGCTTATTAAGTTGAATTTAGGAGATGTTTTTCAATTCCTGATCGCACATAACGAGCGTCATATGCAGCAGGCCAAAAGGAATCTGACAAAGGAAAGAGCATTCTGATCAGCTGATTGCCAATCCATTCGGCTCACTCAGGTTTTCCAATTTTACAAAATGACAAACATAACCAGCCGAACGCAAGACGGCCTGGATTTTGCTGAAATCGGATAATTCCGACGTCAGTGTCAGCAATAAATCCTGAAAGTCATAAGCCCAGTGCTTTACATTGAGCTGTTTGAGGCAATCGTGCAATCTCTGAAAGGATTTATTGTTCTTGATTTTGGTTCGAAATGAAATTTTATATGTGTTACGCATGGTCTCGGAAATTATGAAGGATAACTGGCAATGCGATCTGGCTCATAAAGTCCCAAGCGCATTGTTGTTCAAATATGCTCTTAATTTATAACTGTTCCAAATAAGAAATGTTAAAATGTCTTAAATGAATGATACAAAAAAAGCCTTGCAACGGTGACGTAAGTTGCAAAGCTTTTTGCTTATTCAGTTTATTATAATATTAAGATTTTATTAGATTCTTTCTCAGCATTTTATTTCCAGCTTCTTTCCAAAAAATCAACCCAATTTCGCCACATAATCTGCTCGATATCGTGACCAGAATAGCCACGTTTCTCCAAAATTCCGGTCATCGACTGCAAATCTGCGATCGAGTCCAAATCCATAGGCGACTGTTCTTTGCCATAAGCGCCATCCAGATCCGAGCCTATGCCTACATGAAGCGCATTTCCGGCAAGTTGGCAAATGTGATCAATGTGTTCGGCAACGTGTGCGATGGTCAACCCCATGCTTTCCGGCGTCGATTTGCCGCGCTCCCAGCCGGGCACCATCATCCAGGCGTCAAACGCCATTCCGATAACGGCCTTTCTTTCAAGCAGTTCCTTGATCATTTCATCGGAAAACTGCCTGTTATGCGGGGTGATTTTACGGACTAGGTTGTGACTCGCCCAAACTGGCCCTTTGAAGATTTCAAGCGCTTCCCAAAATGCCGTGTCGCATAAATGCGTGGCGTCCAGAATCATGTCCAGTTTGTCCATTTCCAGAAGCAAATCCTTGCCTTTTTGCGATAGCGGCTGGTCAGAATCTGTCCCATATGCATACACGCCAGGCCCATAATGTGCAGGCCCGATCGCGCGGAGCCCATATCCGTAAGCGATTTCAAGGTTTTTAAGACTAATGAATGAATCCGCACCTTCCAGGCTCAGAATATATCCGATGGGCAAATGTTCTGTGGATTCGGCATTTTGCCAAAGCGCCAAGTGTTCGTGCAAACCTTTCAAATCGACGATTTGCTTCATTTCGCCGACCTCTTCCATGGCTTTATACCAAGCAATTTGTGCCTGCGTTTGCGCCCATGCTTGTGCCTGGGAATGCCACCCGGGAATTTTGCTGTCTGGCTTTACAAAGCGGGCAATCTGCGTCGCAACACACATTCCGATATTTCCTTTCCGCATTTCCGGAAAACTCACGACGCCTTTGCCGCGGTCGGGCTTATCGGTCAGGTTGGCCTCGCGTTGCCGGATTGCGTGCAAGTCTTGGGTCAGGTCGCGGTTCCATTCCACAGCATTCATGGAAAGGTCGAGATGGGCGTCGAAAATAAACATTTATTAAGGTTTAGGATTTTACTATTTAAATGGTCAGGCGTCTGTTTCGCGCGACGATCTTCCATTCGTCGGCAACTTTCCCGTCATCAATAACAGAAGCGAAGTCGTGCAATGCAACGGTGGGGCATATGTGAAAGGGGAGCGCATAAAGCACATCGCCGATCTGCACCGATTCCCACACATCCTGACTGACTTCCAAAACACCGTGCTCTTCGCTTTGTCCGGTTAACTTGTAATTCGTCAGGTTCAGCAATTTGAAACGGTTTTCAATCGGATTTTCGGCAGCAACGGCTTTGTGTCCCAAATCAATGGTCACGATTCCGGCGGCAGGCTTCGAAACAACGCGAGTCAGCACCAATGCGGCATGTTCAAATGGCTGCCCGTCAAACCGGTCGCCATAACCCCAGTCCCAAAGCACATTGGTGCCCGGACTCAGAAAAACATTGGGACGCATGGCATGAACAGTGAGAGACGGCGAGCCACCCGCAATGATCATGGGTTCCGCGCCCGTGTGATTTTTGATCAGGTCAAAAAGCGGTAAAACTTTATCATAAGCCTCATCCACAGCCGCTTTCCGGTCGGTAAATTCCGGATTGCGCAAATGCCCGTCATACACGTGAACGCCTTGAAACGAAACATTAGGCAATGCGGAAATGTAGCGATATAAGGATAATAATGTTTCGTCGGTGACATGCCCAGAGCGATTCATGCCATTGTTGACATCCAGGAAAACATTTGCAGAAACGCCCGCGGCAATCGCAGCTTCGTTCAGCTGATCGGCGGATTTTTCGTTGTCAACCAATGATGCAAAAGTCACATCAACAAACTTTTCACGAAGCGTAAAAAGCCGTTGAATGTTTGGCCCCACCATTTGATAAGACAATAAGATCCATTTCGCGCCGGAATCTGCAAGCATTTCGGCTTCCGCAATGGTGGCGCATTTGAATTTATTAATGCCTTGCGCAAGCTGCATTTTCACAATCTCGGCAGACTTATGCGTTTTAACGTGCGGAATCAGTCGATCTGCATCGCCTGCGATCTTAATCATCCCACGGATATTATTCTCAATGCGATCACGATAAAACAGAAGCGAAGGAGAAATGACAAGCTCAGGATTGCGAAGTTGAAACCACATAGGGGGAAGTTTTGAATGAGTGAATGAGCGGGCGCCGCTGCGCTGAATGAGTGTATTATTTTTCTTCAAGTTCAAACATCACTTCAATCTCCACCGGAATGTTGTCTGGCAGGCTTCCCATTCCTACGGCGCTTCTTACGCCGATGCCGTTTTCTTCACCCCAGATTTTTGCGAAGAGTTCGCTGCATCCGTTGATAATAAAAGGGTGTTTTTCAAAATCCGGCGTGCAATTTACCATTCCTAAAACTTTGATTACACGTTTAATGCGATCCAGGCTGCCCAGGTTTGCTTTTAATGTTGATAAGATGGTCAATCCAACCTGACGCGCTGCAAGTTTTCCTGCATCGGCGTCCATATCCTTTCCGATTCTTCCCTTAATGAGCGTCCCGTCGTCCTGCACAGTGCCGTGCCCGGAAACGTAAACCCAGCGTTTGTCGACAATTAGAAGCGGCTTGTAAACGCCAAGCGGTTTTGGCGCAGGAGGAAGATTAAGGCCAAGTGCAGCAAAGTTTGATTCCGGAGTGTTCATCTTAATTTTGAATGAGTGAATGAGTGAATGATTGAATGATTGAATGAGCGGGCGCCGTTGCGCTGAATGAGTGAATGTGCTTGCGGCGCTGGATGATTGAATGATTAAATGAGCTGGTGCCGTTGCGCTGAATGATTGAATGACTGAATTTCAGTGAGCGGGCGGCGCTGCGCAGACCGGGTCTCCGGCGATAATTGATGACACGCTGGGCGATGAATGAATGACCAGGATGATTGAATGATAGACTTTTCTGGTGGTTGTTGAAAAAATGAATATGGACTTCCGCAAACAACATTGGATGTTTATTTCTAAAAATTTCAGTCATTCAATCATTCAGTCATTCACTCATTCAATCATTCACTCATTCAATCATTCAGTGCAACGGCGCCCGCTCATTCACTCATTCACTCATTCAAAATTCTTCCTAAACGAACAAATTTAGCACTAAAACGCCCAGTAATCCCATTACGGATACAATTGTTTCCATGACCGACCAGGTTAAAAGTGTGTCTTTAATGCTCAGATTGAAGTATTCTTTGAACAGCCAGAAACCGCCGTCGTTCAGGTGGGAAAACATCAAACTGCCTGATCCAATGGATAATACAAGCAGTTCGGGTGATACATCTGACGTAACCAAAAGTGGTGAAAGAATGCCAACGGTTGTGAGTCCGGCAACGGTTGCCGACCCTACACAAACACGGATTATTGCAGCAATTCCCCAACTTAATAACAATGGTGAAATGTTAACGCCTTTGAGACTTTCAGCAATGAATGTGCTCACGCCGCTGGCTGTCATGATTTCTTTAAAAACACCGGCTCCGGCAATGATCAGCAAAATTACAGAAACGCCCTTGAATGCTTCTTCCATGGATTTGCTGACATTTTTCATATTGAGGCCGCGACGAATCCCCAGCACATAAGCAGCAAACAAAACGGAGATTAACATGCCGAAATAAGGCTCGGCAAGCAGACCAATGATCTTGTTATCAGGATAAATGCGTTTAATTCCAGACATGGAAGTCAATAGAAAAACGGGCAGTAAAGCCGTGACAACGCTGATCCCCAATCCCGGGAGTTCGGCTGTTGGACGCGGTTTTACATTGAAAAGATCTTCGTCTGGTTTGGGTTGAAAGCGCTTTAATGTGCTTCCAAAAAGCGGCCCGGCAACTGCAATGGCTGGAATGGAGACGATGATGCCATATAACAATGTCTGTCCGAGATCCGCATTCAGCTGGCTGGCAATGGCCGCAGGCGAAGGGTGGGGTGGGAGATAACCGTGGGCCACCGACAGTGCGGAAAGCATGGGAACGCCTACATATAATAAAGGAAGACGCGCAGTGGCGCTGATCATGAAAATCAGTGGGATAACGATTACAAAGCCAGCATTATAAAACAATGGAATCCCGATGACAAAACCAGCGAGCGCCATGCCCCACTGAATGTATTTTTTCCCGAAGAGCCCGATGAGCGCGTCGGTTATTCTCTGCGCCGCGCCGCTGTCCGCCACCATTTTTCCGAGCATTGCACCAAAGCCAACGATGAGCACCAGATCGCCCAACGTGCCACCCACGCCTTTTTGAATTGCTTTGCTCACGGTTTCAACATCAAGCCCGCTTGCCAGTCCTAAACCAATGGAAACAAGTAAAAAAGATATAAATGTGTCGATTTTAAGCCAGGCAATGAGTGCAATGAGGGTCAGGATGGCAATAAATGTCAGTAATAAGGGCATAATGGGAACAGGGAAAAGTACGCGTTTAGGTTATAAGCTGGAAGAAAGTAAAATTTAATGATAGAAGCGAATTAAGTTTTGAAAGGATAATCTTCGGGTAAATTCCCAAGGATCACGCATATACGAAATGAATAGTCAAATAGCACAAAAGATAGTTTGTTAGAATGCTTAAAAATAGCGAAATTTGACTTTTTAGAATTTATATTATTGTGTTAATTCATTGAGCAGTTGGATATTTTCGCTTGCTCGTTTAAATTTTTGATTCTTTTCTAATTCTTTATGGCAGAATCTTCTGGTGAAAACATTATCCCCATTAACATTGAGGATGAAATGCGTGGAGCATACATCGATTACTCGATGTCAGTCATTATTTCCCGCGCTTTACCCGACGTTCGCGATGGTTTAAAACCGGTTCACAGGCGTGTGTTGTACGGAATGTCGGATTTAGGGGTTAATTACAACCGCTCGCATAAAAAATCAGCTCGTATAGTAGGGGAGGTTTTGGGAAAATATCACCCGCACGGTGACTCTTCGGTTTATAATACAATGGTGCGTATGGCTCAAACATGGTCATTGCGTTATCCGTTGGTTGATGGGCAAGGTAACTTCGGTTCCGTGGATGGTGATAATCCGGCGGCGATGCGTTACACAGAGGCAAGACTGAAAAGACTTGCTGACGAACTATTGAATGACCTTGGAAAAGACACGGTTGATTTCCAGCCAAACTTTGACGATTCACTTTCTGAGCCTTCCGTTCTTCCTGCAAAATTCCCGAACTTACTGGTTAACGGTTCATCCGGGATCGCTGTGGGAATGGCGACCAACATGGCGCCGCATAATCTTTCGGAGGTTGTGGACGGCGTTTTGGCATATATCGATAACAATGAGATCACCATTCCCGAATTGATGGAGCACATTAAGGCGCCGGATTTTCCAACGGGTGGGATCATTTATGGTTATCAAGGTGTAAAATCTGCATTTGAAACCGGTCGCGGAAGCATCATCATGCGTTCAAAAGCGCAGTTTGAAGTTTCGAAAACAGGACGGGAGCAAATCATTATTACGGAGATTCCGTATATGACCAATAAAGCCGCGATGATTGAACGCATCGCTGGCTTGATCAATGATAAGAAACTGGAAGGAATCTCAGATATACGTGATGAGTCTGACCGGGAAGGAATGCGCATTGTTTTTGATTTGAAAAAAGATGCGGTTCCGAACATTGTTTTGAATCACTTGTTTAAATATACGCCGCTTCAATCAAGCTTCGGCGTGAATAATGTTGCGCTTGTAAAAGGACGTCCCGTTACGCTTAATCTCAAAGATCTGATCAAACATTATGTTGATCACCGGATTGTTGTGATTACGCGCCGGACAGAATACGAACTGAGAGAAGCAGAAAAGAGAGCGCATATTTTGCAAGGGTTGCTTATTGCGCTCGATAATCTGGACGCAGTTATCACTTTGATTCGTAATGCACGCGATCCTGAAATTGCGAAAACAGGTTTGATGGAGTCGTTCGAGTTGAGCGAGATCCAGGCCAAGGCAATTCTTGAACTTCGTCTGCAACGCTTGACTGGTCTTGAAAGAGACAAAATTGTCAAAGAATACGAAGAGATCATGATTTTGATCACGGATTTGAAAGACATTCTTGCCAACGAATTCCGGAAATTTGAGATCATTAAAACAGAACTAGGCGAAATCAAAGATCGCTACGGTGACGAACGCCGCACGAAAATTGAGTTTTCAGCCGAAGAGTTCAGCGATGAAGACATGATTCCGGATGACGAAATGTTGATCACGATTTCGAATGAAGGATATATCAAACGAACTCCGCTGGCAGAATACAGGACCCAAACGAGGGGTGGAGTAGGGTCTCGCGGCGTGAAGACGAAGGACACGGATTTCACCGAGCATTTGTTCTCGGCAACTATGCTCAATTATCTGCTGATCTTTACGGAATATGGTAAGCTGTTCTGGATGAAGGTTTACGAAGTGCCGGAGGGAAGCAAGCAGTCGAAAGGCCGTCCAATCCAGAATTTGATCAGTCTTGAAAATGGAGATTCGATTCGTTCAGTGATCAACGTTCGCACATTGTCGGATGCGGATTACATCAATAACAATTATTTGATCATGTGTACGCAGCAGGGAACAATTAAGAAAACCTTGCTCGAAGCATACTCTCGTCCACGGACAAACGGAATCATCGCCATTTCCATCAATGAAGGCGACCGCTTGTTGAATGTTGCGCTAACCAATGGTGACAATGACATCGTTATTGCATCCAGCGCCGGACGTGCAGTTCGGTTTAACGAAAAGGGCGTTCGTCCGATGGGCAGAACAGCTGCAGGTGTGCGTGGGATCAACCTGAACGATCCTGACAATAAGGTGATCGGAATGGTTTGTATCAATCGCGAAGATGCTCAGTTGCTGGTTGTTTCAGAAAATGGTTTCGGAAAACGGTCGGATATCGACAGTTACCGCATCACCAAACGTGGTGGAAAAGGGGTTTCGACCATGAATGCGACGGACAAAGTGGGTAAACTTGTTGCAATTCGCGAAGTGACGGAGCAGGACGATTTGATGATCATTACCAGAAATGGAATTGCAATTCGCATGAGCGTGCTGGATATTCGACTGGCTGGGCGTAACACTCAGGGAGTTAAATTGATACGCTTGAACAACAGCGATGAAATCACTTCGGTAACCCGAATCTTGAAAGATCCTGATGAAAAGGCCGAAGAACTGGATGAAGATGGCAATGTTATCGTGACTGCGCCTGTAATCGACGGAAACTCAGACGTGATCGTAGTGTCGGCCGATGAGCAAATAGAGGAGGCAGATGACGAGGATGATGTTCTTGAAGACGAAGACGATGAAGAGGACGAAGACGAAAATGAGGCTCCTGAGGATGCAGAGGCATGATTTTTGTAAAAATAATGTTAGTTAATTTATATTTAGGAATCGAACAACCAATCACAACCAAAGTTTAATGTTTATGAAAAAACTGTTTTTTGTGTCTGCGCTTAGTCTTTTCAGCATGTCTGCGTTCGCGCAGGATGATGCTGTTAACAAGGCTATGGTGGATCAATTTCGGAAGGATAAAGAAAAAAGTGATAAAGACATGAGCGATCCAAAAGCCAGCGCGAGAGCGTCGTTTTGGATGGAAAGAGCAAAGCTTTATGAAAACATAGCTTTGCAAGGTTCGGCAGTGGATTCCAGCGCAGCCAAATCATCTTTGGAAGCTTATAAAAAGGTTATTGAACTGGACAAAACTAAAAAAGGTGAGCCAGGTAAATCTGCAAAGGAAGCAGAAACTGTGCTTGCAGGCGGTGAAGGAACGCAGCTGTTCAATGCTTTTGTAAAGCAAGGAGCAGAGAAATATCAGGCAAAGAACCTGAATGGTGCACTTGAAATGTTCACTGCGGCTCAGGAAATCAACAAGAAAGACACGTTGGCTTCGCTTTACGGTGGAATCGCAGCGCAACAGCTTGAAAAGAAAGATGTTGCAAGAGATCAGTTTGAGAAATATGCAGCAAATGGCGGAAAAGATCCAAGCGTATTTTACGGACTTGCGCAGTTGTATAAAGAAGAGAAAAACTTCGATAAGGCGATTGAAGCTTTGAACAAAGGGCTAGCTCAATCTCCAAACAATAAGGATTTGAAGGCAGAAGTTGTTAACATTCTGCTTGCATCTGGCAATGAAGGAAAAGCAATCAGCGAATTGGAAGCATTGGCTCAGTCGGACCCAAAGAACATTCAAAACGTGGTTAACCTTGCAATTCTTTATGATAACATGCAACGAACTGCGGCGGACAGCGTAAAGCAATTAAGCGCTAAAATGGGATCTGGAAGCAAAGGTGCTGCCAGCCTTACTAAAAATCTTGAAGCTGAAAAAAGCAAAATTGAAGTTTACGACGGAGAGGTTAAGCGTATCGGTGCATTGATTAAAAAGCAGCCGAAAAACGCAGATTTGAAACGTCAGCTTGCAGATGTGAATGCTAAAAAGAAAGAAACACTTGCAGCAATCACAGCGCTGGAAGGAGAAGTAAAAACTGCACAAGCATCAGCACAAAGCGGTGATGCAGCTGGAAATGACAAGAAACTTGCAGATTTGAAAGCAAAACAAAAAGAAGCAAGTGACAAAGCAATTGCCAGCTATAAAAAAGCTTTGGAAATTGACGGCACAAACTACGATGCCCTTTATAACTTAGGCGTTTTCTATTTCAACGAAGCAGTTCAGTTGAAAGGCGAAGTTGATAACATGAATATGACTGAGTATCAGCAACGAGGCAAAGAAATCGAAGGCCGCGTTTGTGGCAAGTTCAAAAAGGCCAAGCCATATTTCGAAAAAGCCATTCAGGCAAAAGACGAAGCTGAGGCTAAGGAAAACTTGACAACTGTTAACGGAGTTCTCGAACAGTTCGCAGCAAAACAAGTTGCGTGTGTTGAAGAGTAAGAACCAGTGATATTGAATAGAGTGGGAGAGCAGCAACGAAAGTTGCTGCTTTTTTTTGTGCAAAATTAGCTCGACAGGGTTGGGCAGAGGTCTTGGTCAATAAATGGTGAACCTATTAATCAATCAGAATAATAGGTTCACTTTTGCTCCCCAAATTTTCCTCAAAACAAAAAAGAACTTGCTCAGTCCATTCTTTTTCATAATATGCAAAAGCGGATTTCTGTTTTTCCAGATCATTATGCCAAATGGCAAATCAAAAACAGAGCGATTGCGTTTTAAACTCTTTTGATAAAGTGCCTGGATAAATGGCTGAGATTCAGAATTTTTTGATGCGCAAATTTCAAGCCATTTGCTTTCTTTCAAAAGTTTTTCCGAAGCATTGGCTTTCGTTTTTGCTCCGATTTTAGGTGACGCGAGAATGTTGGTGCAATTGTCGTTATGAATGCGATATTGGACAAGGCTTTCATTTACAAAATCAATTGATCCGCTGCAACATGCAATAAAGGCAAGCCACTGGTCATAATGAAAGTCGGGAGGGAAAGGCAGTGCGATTGCTAGCAGCGAGCTTTTCATCAAAATCGTGTGGCCGGAAACACAGTTCAGGAACAGAAAAGCCTCAGGCTACGAGCCTTTGTAAAAGTTGAATTTGTCAGACATTTTGTAATTCATTGATTTTCCGGTGCCATCAATGAAATGTGAATCACAATAAACAAGCATATGGTGTTTCATAGCGCATTGCTGAATTTCCAATTTGTCATGTCTCCAAATATCATCCTGATCGCAGATAGCAATGAATTCGCCTGTGCAAAGTTTAAGTGCCTTCTCAAAATTCTTGTTGTAGCCAAGCCGTTCAGGATTTACGTAAACCTTGACTGATGCATGAGTTTCCGCATAGTCGCGAATAATGTCATGTGTGAGATCCGATGAACAATCATCGACAATGACAATTTCAATGTTTTTGTAAGTTTGGTTGATCACAGAGTTCAGTTGTTCCTTTAAATAGCGCTGCCCATTGTATGTACAAAGCGCGATGGACATCAGTGGTGTTTTGTTCATTACTTCGTAAGATGTACGAAAGCAATTTCACAATCTGATCAGCAACAGTTATAAGCGTTTACCCTCCGGATGGTTTGGGTGAATAAGCGGTTAACCTTCAAAGACGGAAAGACGCTGAAAATCTATTTAACATAATATAAATTATACAACAAACATATCGAAGTTAACACACTGACTATACGCATGAGATTTGAGCATCCCGGACTAAGGCTGGGTTGTGACAGTCTTAGAGAAAGCTAAGCGGCATCTATTGACAATGTATTTGGTTTAGTCTGTTGATTCTCAATGTTTAACTGTGCTAGCTCACGATTGCAAAACTTTTGATCCATTTTTGATCCGGGTGTCGTTTTAAGCATTATAGCACTTCGGATTGCCACTTAAGAACTTTTTTTCCACTCGATAATTGAAATAAACGAGAATCAGCTGAACGCTTAATCTTTGTTTGGAAAAACTGCATTGCGATGGCTGATCACAAACATTTAAAAAGCAAACTGATTATCATGGGGTTACTCGGAATTTTAGCGAACCTGTTTTATTGCGCTGATAACAAATCTGGCTTTAAGCCAGGCGTATTAACTGCTCGGGGTTACTATGTTGAAAACGGGAAAGCATATTTTTACGGCGGATTCAGTAACGCATCGGTTATCGAATTGAAGGAAGCAAATGCTGAGAAGTTCGAGGCATTTGATAAGCGATTTCCAGGGAATGTCAATGCGTCGGAATATGCTGGTGATGACAAAGTGGTCTACTATCTTGGAAGTTTGCTAAAAGATGCAGACTCTGAAACGTTCGAGGTTCTGGATTTCGGGCTCGGTAAAGATGCAAATCATGTTTATTCTCGCCACAATGTGATATCTGATGATGCTGCCCATTTCGTAAAAATAGACGGCGGACTTTTCAAGGATAGTCAGCATGTTTATAGTGGCGATCAAATTGTTTCCGATGATCCGAATAATATTAAATATCTTGGCGAATTCGGGTATATTAAATATTTCTCCGACTCCAAGGGAATCCTTGCCAATAAAATCCGCATTGATTCCGTAGATGTTCAATCATTCAAACCTCTGGAACATGGCTATGCCATTGACCATTCGCAGGTGTTCATCATACAAGACGCTCGTTTGGAAAAAGTTGAAAATGCGCACACACCAAGCTTTGAAGTGATCAGCCGGTTTTACTCAAAAGATGCTTCAAGCGTCTTTTGGCGCGGAGATAAATTACCGGGCGCAAATCCGGCCACCTTTAAGATTATCAGTGAGGAGCATCATTGCAGTTGTGACGACAAAAAAGTTTACCATCAGAATAAGGTCGTTCCCAATGCTGACCCGGCTAAATTTCCAGTTGGAAAGAAATTTAAATATTGTAATGACAGCGAGATCGTTTTTGAATAATAAATCGAAAACAATCTCGCTGTCAACTAGTTAAGCAATGTCGCAGATCTCAACACATTGTTTCAGAGAAGCGAGCGGCTCTCTTTTTGGAATGAATTCCTGCGCGACATAGCCTTTAAATCCTGTGTCGGCAATCGCTTTCATGATTGCAGGATAATAGAGCTCCTGCCCTTCATCGATTTCGTTTCTTCCCGGCACTCCCCCAGTGTGATAATGCCCAATGTATTTGTGATATTTTTTGATCGTTGCGATCACATCTCCTTCCATAATGGACATATGATAAATGTCATACAGCAGTTTAAAGTGCTCTGAATCAACCATTTCACAAAGTCCTGCACCCCAAGCGGTGTGGTCACACATGTAATCTTTGTGATTCACCTTGCTGTTAAGCAATTCCATGATCATAGTAATGCCGTATTTTTCGGCAGACGGCATCAATCTTCGAAGTCCGATTGCGCTGTTACGCATGCCGTCAATGTCGGACATGCCTTTGCGGTTGCCGGAAAAACAGATTACAGTTGTATAACCTGCTTCTTTCAGTTTTGGAAAAATATCTTCGTAACTTTTGACAAGTTCGTCGTGCAAGGCAGGATCATTGAAGCCTTTCTCAATTCCCATTCCGGCGCCATTGGGCAGCGCACAGGTGAGTCCGTATTTTTTCAAAACCGGCCATTCTTCCGGGCCGAGCAGTTCGACAGAAGTTATTCCTATTTTTTTACACTCCTGCGCAAATGTCTCTAAGGGAATGTCGCGGTAACACCATTTACAAACCGAATGTTTGATCTTCCCATTGAGCTTAGCACCCAAAACTTTTTCATTGGCAGCGAAAACCTCCGATAGTGAGAGCACTCCGGTGCCTGCTGCGAGGCTTTTTAATACAGATCTTCTAGTGGACATAATGAATAATGTTCTAATGTTATCAGGCTATGTCGCAAATGGTAACTCCTTGTTTCAGAGAAGCAATGTCGTCTTTTCTGCTGGGAATGAACTCCTGGCCGACGAAACC
Organism: Dyadobacter sp. CY326; assembly: GCF_021390515.1. GTDB lineage: Bacteria > Bacteroidota > Bacteroidia > Cytophagales > Spirosomataceae > Dyadobacter. Next base: position 318,827 of record NZ_JAJUXI010000003.1, on the reverse strand, counting down.
TTTGTAACCCGTTTCAATGATCGCTTTCATAATGGACGGATAATATAATTCCTGCGTTTCATCAATTTCGTTTCTCCCCGGAACGCCTCCTGTATGATAATGCGCGATATATTTGTGATATTTCTTAATGGTCGCAATTACGTCACCTTCCTGGATCTGCATGTGATAAATATCGTATAGCAGCTTGAATTTTTCAGAGCCGACCATCTCGCAAAGGGCTGCCCCCCACTCTGTTCTGTCACATTGATAATCCCGATGGTTCACTTTGCTATTCAGCAATTCCATGACCAAAGTCACATTGTGTTTCTCAGCAATTGGCATTAATCGTTTCAAACCCACTGCGCAATTCCGCAGACCGTCCGTGTCTGACATGCCGCGTCTATTGCCCGAAAAACAGATAATTTTGTCAAATCCTGCCTCCCTCACTTTCGGAATTACATCTTCAAAACCTTTCACCAGCTCATCGTGGTTTGCAGGATCATTGAAACCTTTCTCGATATTTCTGGTCAATCCTTCGCCCCATGGCAGTGCGCACGTAAGTCCATACTTTTTAATGACAGGCCATTCGGCTTGTCCAAGCAATTCAATGGATGTCATACCCAGCTTCTTGACTTCCTGAGCGAAAGTATCCAATGGAATTTTACCATAACACCATTTACAAACCGAGTGATTGATTTTCCCGTTAAGTGCGGGTCCCAATGCCTTTTCCGTTGCTGCAAATGCGCTGGTGAGTGTGGCAGGCAACGTTAGTAATCCGGCGCTGGCGGCCATGTTTTTCAAAGCAGAACGTCTCTCTATACGTTTCATTTTTATGCTGGAATTGATACTTTGTGTCAAAAAATGAGTGGTGCAGGTTAGCAACCCGCACCACTCTATTAAGCTTAATAAATAATAATCTACTCAACGCGAGGTTGATCTATTTGCCTCCTTTCGGTGCCGAAGCATCTGAATAAATCGGGTTGTTTTTATTTCCGCCCGACATCAGATAAGCCACGAGATCTCTCAGTTCATTCGGATTTAGTCCATTAATCAAACCTGGGAGCATCACAGAAACCGTCGAAAGTTTTGTTGAAGCAACTTCTTTCTTGCTCAATTTTCGAACTGTTTTCGAGTCAAATGGATTTTGGGCAATGTAATAGAAATTTGCATCTTCATTGATCTGGCGACCGACAATGGATTCTCCGCTTTTCATTGTGTAGGCAATTGATCCGAATTGGTCAGAAATTGTTTTGTTAGGATCAATGATTGATTCCAGCATATCCTTCACGGAGAAACGAGTGCCCAGTTGTGTCAAGTCCGGGCCAACGTCCGAGCCTTCACCTTGGATAACATGGCAGCGATTACAAAGCACAGCGGAGAAAATCATCTTTCCATTGTCGAAATCGCGGTGCGCAAGGCTGTCCTGAACCAATGCAACGGCTTCGTCCACTTTCCAGCCACGTCCGGGTCCTTTTGGAGAATACATTTTCACCAGGTCATTTCCACTTCCGGTAAGTAACTCAGCACCAGACAGTTTATTATAATAAGCAACTTTGTCTTGCGGCACATTTTTCAATGCCAGTTGGCGCGCTTTGTCAATAAAACCAATGTAGCTGCGTCCGCCCTGGTAACTGAATGCTTTATGGAACCATTTGAAATATTGCTCGCTCAACTGAGGCGTCCAGCCCGTTTTCGCGCTGCTCAGCATAATGGCGTAGAATGTCTGCTGCTGTGGCGGCATTTTTTCCAATAATCCAGCCAGATCCAGACCATACTGCGGATTCCTCAGAATAAGATCGGCAGAAGCGGTCACCATTTCATTGTCTTTATCGTCGAATTTCTCATTCTTTTCGATTAAGGCAAGCGTTTTCTCAACGGCTTTTGGTGCTTCAAGCGTAATCAGAATCTTACTCAGAAAACGATTTTGCAATGCGCTTGGAGAAGGATATTTTGGATTAAGATACGCAATAACGGCTTGTTTTGTGGCCGCATCCGGCTGACCTGTGCGATACAGCGTAACTTCCACAGCACGTAACAATGCTTGTTTTTGCAGATCATTCAATTTTGCATAATCGATCTTGGTAAGTCCGTTCAAGATAGGCCCTCCTACTTTCGTCGAATCTCCTTCTCGCGCCAAAGCAATGGACGCATAAATCAATGTCTGCGGGTCTTTCTCAGCGTAAACTTTGTTTTCCCACTCAGCAACCGGTTGATGCTCAATGGCTAAGCGAGCTGCAAAGCGCAAGAAACGGTCCGGGCTTTTCAGATATGGCCAAGAAGTTTCCACTGCTTTTGGATCCTTCACTGCGTGGAATTTTTCCAGATCTGTGCGTTGCTTATGTTCCGCCGTAAGCGTCGGTTTTACCGTGTTAGCGCCTGCCGGAATGTTTTTATAATCGCCATAATACACGCGATAAAGGTCAGATTCCAGACGACGACCGCCTGTCAGGAAATACAAAGCGCCATCCGGGCCAATTGCTCCATCAGTCAAAGGAAGCGGTGCTCCTGAGAGGAATTCTTCATGATCAGCCGAGTAAGTAGAGCCGTTTGGCTTTAAATGCAAACCGTGGACGATCCCGAAACTCCAGTCAAATGCCAGCAGCGTGTTTTTGTATTTTGCGGGAAATCTTGCGTCACTCAGGTAAATAAGGTTGGTAGGCGATCCCTGCCCAATGTTCATGATTGGTGAAAGGAAATCAGCAAATGCTGGTGAAGTGTTGGCCGAGCCGGTTCTCCATCCGTAGTCGCCACCGCTTGTTGCGTGACAAACGCGGGTTGGACGATACCAGGGCGTGCCGAAATCCCATTCCATATCCGAGTCATAAATGAAAAGGTCTCCCGCCTCGTTGAATGCAATGTCATAAGAGTTACGATATCCTGCGCTTACAAGCTCCCATGATTTTCCGTCAGGATCTGTTTTTGCGATCCAGCCGCCCGGCGCATGTCTGTCCGCAGCGTGTCCGCGTGGATCTTTGATAAAGGGGAAAAGATTGTCGTTTTTCCAATTGGGCATCAGGCGATAACTGTCCATTTTGGGCAGATCGGTGAAGTTACCCGCCACGACATAAAGCGATTTTTTATCTGGCGAAAGTACAATGCTGTGCGGACCATGCTCGCCTTCACCTTTCAGTGGTTTGATCAATGTAATCTTGTCATATTGATCGTTTCCGTCGGTGTCTTGCAACCTGTAAAAACCGCTTCCTTTTGGGAATTTCGCACTTTCGCGGTTGTTGATCATGACGTAAAGGCTGTTGAATGCATAAAGCAGACCATGCGCATAACCCATCGCAACTTTCGCCGTGTCGCCTTCCACTTTCAGCGCTTCCACCTTAGGCTTTTCTGTCGAGCCGATCGGCGGCAGCACAAGGCGGAACAAGCCGCCATATTGATCAGAAGTGATCATCCTTCCTTTGTCATCGAAGGTCATCGAAACCCATGAGCCATTCTGTTCTTCGGAAGGACTATATAAATGCTCAGCTTTAAAGCCTTCCGGCAGTTTGAGTTTGTCAACCTTTGAACCGGGCGGACGGTGTTTTGCAGTTCGGTTACTGAGCATAACTCCGCAGAAAACGCCCACTGCAAGCAGCACAGCGAGTGTCATGGGAAGTTTAGACCATTGTTTTTTAGTGTACATTTTACAGCTAAGGATTAAGTAATAAAGAAAAAAGCATTAGTTCAAGGCGAAAGATAAACCGTAACATTCTTAAATAAAGCAAACTAAAACTTTAAATAATCTGATACATACAATATTAAGACGAAACGCCTTTTCGACTATCCTGTTGTGTCGGGGAAAGTGAATGTTGAATGAGCGGGAGCTGATGCGTTGAATTTTGAATGAGTGAATGAGTGAATGAGTGAATGAGCGGGCGCCGCTGCGCTGAATGATTGAATAAGTGAATTTTGAATGAGTGAATGAGTGAATGAGTGATTGAGTGATTGAGTGAATTAGTGAATGAGTGAATGATTGAATGAACGAATGGGTGCGGCTGCGCTGGTGAATTTTTATAAAAAAGAAAATGAGTGAATGATGAAATCATTGAACCGTGATTCAAATATTCAGTCATTCACTCATTCACTCATTCACTCATTCAAAATTAGACTCTATTCAATCATTCAAAATTCTAAAAATGCGGCGTCAATGCGGATTCTACTGCTGGGAGGCCGTAATAGTCGTCGAGGACGGTGAATGCGTTGGGTGGAGGAACTGCGCCTTTTGGGAAGTAATAAGCTTGTGGATTGGCTTTTACTTTTGCTCCGTATGCGCCGATGATTTCCTTCACGCGGCCTGTTCTTGTCAAATCAAACCAGCGTTTGTTTTCAAATGCAAGCTCTACACGTCTTTCTTTAAAGATTGCTTCACGCATGGTCGCCTGGCTGGTCGCTTTGGTTGCAGCCAGTCCTGCGCGGGTGCGAACCTGGTTCAGGTAAGTTGCGGCTTCTGCTGGTTTTCCTTGCTCGTTAAGCGCTTCTGCCATGAACAGCAACACTTCCGCATAACGATACACCGGCCAGTTTTGACCTGTATTTTGAAACAGCGCATGCGGTCTAGCATATTTTTTAATGTATGGGTAAACCTTATTTTCGGCCAGACTTCCGCTCAATGTCACGTAGCCAATGGAAATGTCCTTGCGCTTGTCGCCTGTCTCATACGCCGCGATCAAGTCGGGAGTCGGAATGTTGTTACTTTCCTGAGAAGTCGGTTGTGGATTGGAAGTGCCTGTTAGCGGGGCGATTTCAGCCGCAGAGATTGGTGACGGAATGAAACGATAAATTTGGTTTCCATTGTAACCTGCCGATCCTTCCATATACTGGATCTCAAAAACCGATTCAGCATTGTTCTTGTTTGCCGTAGTCGTTGAGAACGCATTGTTATAATCCGGCATCAGCGTATAACCGTCATTAGTGATCACTTCTTTCGCCAATTTCTCAACCTGCGCCCACTTTTTCTGCGTTAGATAAAGGTTAGCAAGCACAGTTTTAGCTGCTCCTGATGTAGCACGACCCGCTTCCTGTTTCGCTTTGTTCGGCAACAAAGCCGCTGCTTCGGTCGCATCTTTTTCTATTTGCGCATAAAGTTCTTCGGTGGTGGCCAATGGCAATGCGGCATCCTCGCGACCGACAACAGGAATAAGGTGCAAAGGCACTTTTCCAAACAACCGAACCAAATCGAAGTATGAAAATGCCCTCAAAAACAATGCTTGCCCTTTCAGGTTATTTTTCGACGCTTCGGGGAAATCCACGCCATCAATCAGTGCCAAGATCTGGTTCACTCTTGCAATAATCTGGTAATTAAGACGATATTGAACTAAAACGTTGTCATTGGCCGTAACTCCGCCCGACGTGGGCACGGCAAAGTCTGCAACGTTTTCCGTTGGATCGACCGCTCCGTATAGCGTGTTCCGCGCATAATAAGTGTTATCGGAATGCATTTCTTCCAAAACCCAGGCGCGTTCATTGAACATTTGGCGAAGCGGCACATAAGCACCGTTAACCGCTTGTTGAAAATCTGCTTCTGTAACAAAGAATGTGGCTGAGCTCAATGCAGTTTCAGGCACGACGGTCAGGAATTCTTCCGCACAACCCGTAAGCGTGAGTGCCAGGAGCCAGGTTGCTATATATCTTTTTTTCATCGTTTAATCTTTTAATAATGAATGGAATGAAGGCTGGCTTAGAAGTTGAGGTTAACACCCAAAGTCCAAGTACGTGGAACCGGATAGCTTGAAAAGTCAACACCCTGGCTCAGGTTACCACCATCGCCGTTTCCGTCGCCCTGTGCGCTGGTCTCAGGATTTGGTCCACCCCAATATTTGGTAAAGACATAAACCTGCTGAACTGATCCGTAGACACGGGCAGATTTGAAGAATTTATTTACTTTACCAATGTTGTAGCCAATTGTAATGTTCTTGATCGTGAAGTAAGATGCATCAGCAACGAAGTGCGAGCTGTTCCAGTCACGTTCAATTCCCGTGAAGTTTCCGCCATTGTTGGTTGCTCCATACATGCCGCTACCAGTCGAAATAACTTCTGTTGCAACGCCGGCTGCATTGTTTTTAACGCGGAAGCGGTCCTTAACACCGGCCACCATGTTGAACACACCGTCGAGGTTGGCTGTGCTGTAAAGGTGACGAACCCAAAGTTGATTTCCCTGTGAACCCGAACCCACGATAGAGAAATCCCAGTTTCCGTATGACAAATCGTTCACGATTCCGTAAGTGAAATCAGGGAACGGATTACCGATAATGGTCCGGTCATCAGCGTCACCGCCATATGTAATTTGACCGTCACCATTCACATCCTTCAACTTAATTGTACCAATCGCTGATCGCCCAGGGACTTTTGGAGAGTTGGCCAAATCTTCCGCATTCATATAAAATCCGTCCTTAACCATTCCATAAAACTGTCCGAAAGGCTGACCAACTTGGGTGATGTGGAAACTTCCATATACGCGGTCAATGCCCGGAGCGAGTTCCAGCACTTTGTTTCTGTTGAAAGAAATGTTGGCGCTGGTTGTCCATTTCAGTTTGCCTTGCAAGTTTCTTGTTGTCAAAGAAAACTCGTGTCCCCAGAATTTGATTTCACCAATGTTGTCATTGTAATTGGTAAAACCTGCTTCTTGCGGAATTTGAACTGCGTACAACAAATTGGTCGTTCTCTTGGTATAAAAGTCATAAATAAACTGGATACGGTCGTTGAACAAGCCCAGGTCCAGACCAAGGTCAAACTGTTTGGTAGTTTCCCAACCCAGGTTGCGGTTAGCCAAAGAAGTTACCACGGCGCCAGTTGCCACAGTGTTTCCAAATACGGCATTGGTTGTGTTGTTCACAAGCGCATACTGCGTGTAATTACCAATGTTGTTATTTCCAATTACACCAAAGCTTCCCCGAATTTTTGCAAATGAAACCTGATTGACATTTTTAAGAAACTCTTCGTCGGATACAACCCAGCCTGCGGAAGCTGATGGGAAAGAACCCCAAAGGTTGTCAGATCCAAAACGGGAGGAACCGTCTGCGCGAATTGCCGCTGTAAACAGATATTTGCCCTTGTAATTATATGACAAGCGAGACAAATAAGATCTTAACGACCACTCATTCGAGCCGGTTAATGTGCCACCGCGGTTAATGTTAAGTGCTCCCTGAATTGTTGGAAGTCTGTCATCGGCATAAGTGTCAGCCTGGATGCGGGTGAAATCCTGACGATAACGCTGTTGCGTAAACCCAGCCAACAGTTCGAAATTGTGATCGCCGAAACTGCGGTTGTAAACAGCCGTGTTCTCGTTTAGCCAGCCCACGTTTTCCAGGCTTTGGCGAATTGAAACCGCCGTTGTCGGGATTGGGACATTGATAGCACTAGTCGCTGTGGATGGATTGAAGAAGAAAAACTTGTTGTTTTCGTATTCAATGTTCAGCGTTGCTCTCAGTTTAAGGCCTTTGATCGGGCTGTAAACCAGATAAGTGTTGCCCAGCAGCTTTGTGTTTTTGTTTTCGTTGGTCAATTCTTCCGCAGCGCGCACCCAGTTTGGATAGTTAAAAATGTTTCCTGTGCTGCTTGGGAATGTGTTAACCTTGGTCAGCTCGCCATTTTCATCGCGGATTGGCATAACCGGCCATGTATGCAATGCGTTGAAAAGGATACCCGTTCCGCGGTCACCATCTGTCCGTGGCGTGTTATCAAAAATATACTGCGGAGCAATGTTGAAACCAATCTGAATTTTGTCAGAAACATCATATTCCGAGTTCATCCGCAGTGAATAACGTTTGTAATCATTGTTCACTACAACGCCTTTTTGATTAAAAATCCCCGCCACAAGCGACGTTTTAAGTCTGTCCTTATTTGAAGTTATGGTCAGGTTGTAGCTTTGAATCGGCGCCGAACGAAGAACGGCATCATACCAGTCGTTATTCTTATTTGCATAACTCGCTGGATTCTCGAATTCTTTTGGAACAGCAATGTTCTGATCCTCATAAAACTCCTTTTTAAACTGTGCGAACTCCTGCGCATTCAGCATTTTTACGCGGCCTCTTTCAGGAACGTTTTGAATGCCGTAATAGGCTGTAAGTCCAACATTCGTTTCGCCTGGTTTGCCTCGTTTTGTCGTGATGAGCACAACGCCGTTTGCAGCGCGTGAACCGTAAAGTGAAGTTGAGGCAGCATCTTTTAGGACGGAGATGTCTTCTATTTCATCCGGGTTCAATGCACCAATGTTGCCTGTAATGGGAAAACCGTCGATTACATACAATGGATCACTCCCTGCTGTTACAGAAACCTGTCCGCGAACACGAACAGTCATTCCCTGACCGGGCTTTCCAGTTGTCTGGTTGATCTGCACACCCGCAAGACGTCCCTGCAATTTCTGTGTCACCTGCGAAACAGGCACGTCTTTCAGTTCGGCGGCGCTTACGGTTTGAACTGCACCCGTAATTTCTCTTTTGAGCTGGCTGCCGTATCCAACCACAACGACTTCTGTCAATGCTTTCGAATCGGTTGCGAGTTTGACGTCAATGGTAGCGCCGCTTCCGATGGGGACTTCCTGTGACAAAAAACCTACGGATGAGAAGATCAATGTTCCGCCTGCGTCCGGGACGTTAATTGTGTAAGCGCCTTCCGAGTCGGTGACAGTTCCTGTTGTGGAGCCTTTTAGAACTATGCTTACGCCCGGCACTTTTTCGCCTGATTCGTCGGACACTTTACCTTTGATGGTTCGGTCCACGAAAACAGCTTTTTCGAAATTTGGCCTTGGCATTAAATGTGGAGCGGCAATGGCAGACATTCCGCAAGCAGTGCCAATGAGCACCTGGCCCACAGACTGCTTTATTATGGAATTCAACCGTGCGCAATAGGATGCTTGTCGAGATTGATTCATAGGATTGATTTTTTCGATTTTAGTAATGAGCGGGGAACTTGGTGTAGGTGATTTGCATGGTTAACAGCTCCGTTTTCGGTGTCTTGTTTTCATAAGGATTAGGATTTGATGTTCAATTGTTAAGTGTTGTAAGAAAAGGTTTGGGAATAGAAAGAAATCAAGTTCTGTATTTGTATATGACAAAATTTAATTCTTAAAGTAATATTCTGCAATACTAGAATGATTGTAACGCCCGACTATCCTGCTCTGTCTGGTTTTAATAAATATTTAATTAGCATGAGTTTATTGGATATAAACCATAAAAAAATCGCCCGACAGATCCTGTCGGGCGATTTTGACTATGCTTAACAATTATGACAATAACTCCATCACTGCTTTTCCTTTGCCATCGGGCGTCGTGTAAAACGGCCGTTTTTCAACTTCATATTGCGTGTCTTCGGCAATGCCTAATGCGTGGTAAATGGTCTGGTGAATGCCATCGATCTTAACCGGATTTTCAATGGTTTTGCATGGGCGTTCGTCTGCCGTTTTTCCGTAAACAAATCCTTTTTTGATCCCGCCGCCAAACATTAACATCGAACACCCATCCGTAAAATGCCGATGCATTCCGTAGAATTTTAGGTCTGAAAGAATGTCGGGCTGCTGCACCTGTTCCAGCACTTTCGCGTCCGGGCGGCCTTCGACCATCATATCGCGGCTAAACTCGCTGGCGAGCACGACCATTGTGCGGTCAAGCAGGCCTTGCTTGTCAAGGTCTTTGATCAATTGTGCAATTGGACCATCAATTTGTTTTTTCATTTCTTCGAGCCTTGTATGCCCGTTTTCGTGTGTGTCCCAACCTTTAAATGGTTCATATTCAGTGGTTACGCTGATGAACCTTGCTCCCTGCTCGGTGAGACGCCGGGCGAGTAAGCAGCCGAGGCCAAACTTGCCTGTATTGTAAATGTTATAACTCTCCTTTGGCTCTGTGCTCAGGTCAAATGCTTTGGATTCGGGTGAATTGAGGAGCGCATATGCCTGCTCCATGGAGCGTTTCAGCGATTCGCGCTGGTAATCACTCCCAAATTCGCCCACCGGACTGTTGTTGATCAGTTCATTGTAAAGCTGGTTCCTTCGCTCAAAACGTTTGGCGTCCATGCCCACTGGCGGGCGCACGCTGTCCAGTCCCTGGCTTGGATCAGGAATGAAGAATGGCCCGAACTCGTTGCCGAGAAAACCCGCAGTGTGAAACGCCTTCAATTCTTCGGCTTCGCCCACAGTAAACCGCTGCCCGATGTCCACGAATGCGGGGATAACCGGATTCTTTGGTCCAAGTTCTTTGGCGATCCATGATCCCATGTGCGGGGCGGCAACCGTCTGCGGCGGCTCATAGCAAGTGTGCCAATGATACTGATGCCGCGAATGCAAAATGTGGCCCATATCCGCGGCGACATATGAGCGAATCAGCGTGCCTTTGTCCATCACTTTTCCAATCGATTGCAAGCCGTCGGAAAAATGGATTCCGTCCAAAGCCGTTGGAATGGATTTGAATGTGCTCAGGACGCGGTTGCCTTCCATGTCTTTTTCAAACGGCGTGTAAAGCTTCGGATCGAATGTTTCCGTATGTGCCATGCCGCCAGCCATCCATAGCAAAATGACCGTATCGGCCGACGAATCTCGGCCTGATTTTCCTTTACAAGATGACAAAATGCTCGATATGGGAGCTCCCGCAGCCAATGCAGCCATCGTCGCTGCACTGGCTCTTTGCAAGAATTCTCTCCTATTCCATGAATTGTTCATGATTTCAATCAATGTTAACGGGTTAATCGACAAATATTTACGGTTGTGTCATTATTAAAAGTTTAATACTTTTTAAATGTAAGTAACGTATTTGTCTTTTAATATTTTTATACTTCTTATATTTATCAACTTAATATTCTGTTTATTACTTTTTAAAAATATCGTTCTAATGCTCCATTTAATATATTAACTGGAATTCGGGAACAAGTGCAATGGCCCACACCAGATCCTGAATGCTCTCTTCATTAGGCGTTGGACCCAGGATTCGCTTGGCTGCTTCAAGCTCTTTTTCCAATGGTGTTCTTCCCAATGCGTTTTGGTAAAGTGCCGTTACAAGCGAATCGGAAGTTGGATATTTTGCCTTCCAGATTTTTGAACCTTCCTTTAATGTTGTCGTGAACTTGCTGCCGTTTGTCAGTTCGAGTGCTTGCAGCAAATTGGCTTGCGAAGTCCGCGAAGTGCTCACCGTCTCACGATTTGGTCGGCCGAGTGAAGTCTGGAATGGATCGTTTTTTACAAATGCCGCTCGCGGAAATGGCAAGCGCGATTTAATGTCGCCGGGAAGCAGTTTGTAAACCACAGCGGAGTCAGCATACATGGGATTGAATGCGGTGCTGATCGCGTCTGTGAATTGCTCGGCTGTCAGTCTTCTTCTCACCATTCCCGTAAACTTATAATTGTTCGCCATAATGTCGCTGGCTTCTTTTACAGAAGACGACGGAAGCTGATAAGTTCTAGAAGTCACGATTGTGAAAATCAGTTTTTTCATATCATAACCATTGGCAACAAAATCCGAAGCAAGCCAGTCGAGCAGGTCTTCGCTCCAAGGCATGCTGTCCATCATATCCACCGGCTCCACAATGCCGCGACCCATAAGCTGCGCCCACACGCGGTTGACGGCAGTTCGGTAAAGTCGCCCGTCTTTGGGTTGAACCAGGAAGTCGGCAAGTTCGCGAAGTCTTTTTTCGGTGCTCGCAGTTACGCTGATTTCACCAAGCTCTGGAAACAGCATTTTCGTTCCAGCAATTTTGCCAGTCGGTTTGTCGCAGCGGTTAATTTCCAAAAGTGTGTCTGCAAAAATATTGGCGAATGCGTAAGAGTCGGCCAGTTTCCAATCGCTGATAAAGCTGTCATGGCACGAGGCACATTTCAGGTTGAGGCCGAGAAAAATCTGGGACACATTTTGAGCAGCCTGCATTTCGGTGCGCTGACTCGAATTGATCGTTCCCCGCCATTTGATCCCTTTAATAAAACCTTCGGAGCCTTTCTTGGGACTGATCAGCTCTTTGACAAACCAATTGTAAGGTTTATTTTCTTCCAAAGACGTGTAAAGCCATTTGGTAATGTCAAAACGCCCACCCGTGATGTAACCCGTTCCGGTATAATCATTGCGAAGCGCATCATTCCAAAACGACATCCAATGTTGCGCATAATCATCATTTCTGCTCAACAGTTCTTTTGCGAGCAATGCGCGCTTGTCTGGCCTTTCATCTGCAACAAAAGCTTCGACTTTCTCGGGAGGCGGCAACAAGCCGATAATGTCCAGATAAACGCGGCGAATGTAAATGCGGTCGTTGATTGCGGGCTTCCAGCTGATTTTGTTTTTTTGAAAATATGCATTTACCAGCCGGTCAACAGGCTGCACAATGTCACCGCTTGCCGGCGGCAGAGCGGGCGTTCTTGGTTCCAATGCGGCCACGCGGTAAATGCTTTTTTGCTTACCATCTGGCCAGAGCGCACCTTTTTCGATCCAGTATTTCAAAACTTTCACTTCTCGTTCAGTCAGGCGTTTGCCTTTGGTTGGCATGGCCTCCTTGTCACCTTTTGGCAATGTGATGCGCCGGATGATCTCGCTTTTGTCCGGATGATTGGGAACAACAACGACGCCATCTTCGCCGCCTTTCATGATGGCTTCCTTGCTGTCGAGCCGCAAATCGCCTTTCATTTTGGCTTCTCCGTGGCAGCTGTAACAGTTATGCGCCAAAATAGTGCGCACTTCCACATTGAGATCCTGAACTTGCTGCGGATTCAATGCGCCATTATTGGTAAAAACAAAATCTGCCGGATCTTCATTGGATTCTTCCTGCTCAGGTTCGACAGAAGATGGCATTACGCTCGTGAGATAATCGTCGCCGTGTGTGATCATGGCGCCGTAATGTCCCGCGAAAGAAACGCCGAAGACGGTTACAAATAAAAGGGAACGGTAAATCGTCCTGTTGGCGTTGCGGAGTGATATGGTTGCCAGAATCGCCAGGCCCAATGTGATGAACCCGGCCCAGCGGTGAATTTCGAATGTCGATCCTTCGGACTGTTCTGCATCTGACAGCAATAAGCCGAAGATCACTGAAAATGTAGCGCTTGCCACGCCAATCCAGGTTAGAATGTTGACGGCGTCACGCAGTCCGGTCGACTTGCGTTTCCAGTCGATGAGTTCAAGAATAAGGGCGACCAGCAGCAGTCCAATTGGAAAATGGACCATCATGGGATGCAATCGACCTAAAAATTGCCAAAGCCAAAAAGTTTCGGTTGCTTCAAGTAACACAATGTAGCGGGTTAAGTGGGTTAGGAACCTGGTGCGAGCCAGCAAGCTGATACAATACTAGAACGAATGCGCGGCCCGACTATCCTGTTCTGTCTTGCTTAATATATTTAATTACCGTGACTTTTTAGAAAAATTCCAATAAAATTTGCCGAAATCATAACTCATAACGTGGTTATCAGAGATTAGGTGATAACCAAATGGAGAAAACCGCACATTGCTGTTTCTCCACTTGGTTAAATTTTTGGAATGACTTAATGCATTAATAACCAGGATTTTGGGTCAGCTTCGCATTGATCAAAATCTGTGGTGCCGGAATGGGAAGGAAATATTCGTTTTCCGTAAACACATAATCGGTTGAATTGAAAGGAACATTGCCGCGGTCAATAGTAGGCTTTGCCCGTTCTGCGGCTCCATGCGCATTCATGAATGCGGCCCACTGCGCGGGAGTTTGTGTTCGCTTTAAGTCAAACCATCTCTGATTTTCAAAAGCAAGCTCCAATCGCCTTTCTTTCAAAACCGCAGCCCGGAAATCCGTTTTGCCAGTGACTTTCGAGGCGGCCAATCCAGCTCGTTTCCTGACCTGATTAAGATAATCCAATGCTTCGGCCGTCGGGCCGCTTTGCTCGTTGATCGCTTCGGCAAGCATGAGCAAAACATCCGCATAGCGCAGCACGGGCCAGTTTGTGTTGGTCCGTTGCACAATCGTATGCGGATAATTGTATTTGGAAACATAAGGGATTGGATAGACTTTGCCGTCCAATGTAAAGCTGGTTTTCAGAGAAATGTCTTTTCGTAAATCCCCTTTCTCGTAAGCAGCAATCATGTCATTGGTCGGAGCATTTCTTCCGCCATTTCCGCCAGCTGCAAATCCGGTAACCGCTCCTTTGGAAACCCTTGGCGCAAAAACATATTCAAAGCTGCTCTGTTCGCCCAGGTCATTATCGCCCTGATATTGGACTTCAAAAATAGATTCAACGCCATTTTTCTTGGCTGGCGCAGGATCAAAATTGTCAGCATAATTTGCATTCAGCGCATAACCGAGCGCCGTAACCTGCTTCAATGCGGTGATTGCTTCTGCGTATTTTTTATTGGTCAAATGTGATTTCCCAAGCAGCGAAAGCGCTGCTCCCTTTGTGGCTCTTCCTTTATCTCCGGCAGCTGCATATTTTTCCGGAAGCAATGCAATGGCTTCATTGAGATCCTTTTCAATAAGTGCCCAAACTTCGGCCTGCGGCGACCTTACCAAGTCAAACGCTGGTTCCGGCACGGCCAATGTGCTCGTTACAATGATGACATCACCGAAATATTGAACCAGATTGAAATACATATAGGCCCTCAAAAACTTCAACTGACCTTCAATCTCTTTTTTAGGGCCGTCGGGAATATCGGCTGTTGCGAGTTTTTCCAATGTCAAATTTGCATTGTACAACGCCGCGTAATAGCCATTCCAAAGGTTTGCAATTTCGCCATTGCCCGAATTTACAGTTGAAAATTCAAACGCTTCCCAACCACCCGCGCCACCACGGTCCGATGGATTGAGGTCAATGGTTGTGTTGTCGGTCTGAAATTCTCCAAAAAGATAAGCGGTGTTTGTTAATGTTTGCAGCTGGCCGTAAACGCCGTTCAGCGCCTGTTTGGCCTGGGCTTCATTTTGGTAAAATAAATCAACATTAACCCGGGTCGGGTCGGTTTGGTTGAGGAAGTCTTCACTGCACGAAGATTGGAGCAGTGCAAGAACGACTAAACCCATTGCGGTTATATTTTTCATAATGATCAGATTTAGAAGTTTACTTTAAGACCAGCGGAGAATGTTCTTGGGACGGGATATGACTCGTCGTCATTGTTGAGCTCCGTTCCGCTTCTCACGCCCGCATCGGGGTTATTACCCGGATATTTGGTGACGAGCAGCAGGTTTGCCGCATTGATAAAAATGCGCGCATCAGATAGAACTCCGCCAATTTTTGGAAGCGTGTAGCCGATTGTGACGTTTTTGACCCACATATGCGTGCCGTCATACACGTAGCGCTCGCTGCTCTCGCGTGACCATTTGAAATAATCAGTTCCGCCCTGCGAATTCTTTGCATTGGGATTGGAACCCGGATTTTGCGGTGAGCGCCATCTGTCTTTTGCTTTTTCCAAAACATTGAAAACACCGTCCATATTCATGGTGGAGGCTTCAATATTCCTGTAAATGTCGTAATCGTAAGCGCCCATGAGCAAAACGCTGACATCGAAACGCTTGTAATCAGCGCCCACATTCCAGGCCCAGTTGAACTTTGGATTTGGATTGCCGATTTCCGTCATGTCTTTGGTGTCGTAGGAAACAATGCCATCCGGACCGCCATCGGCTGCGCCGTGCAAATCTGCAAATTTCATCGCGCCGGGAACCGCACCGTCCTGTTTCGGAGCTGCGTCGATTTCGGCTTGAGTATTGAAAATGCCGAGCTTACGGTAACCAAATATCATCCCGATCGGTCGGCCAACCTGCTGAATGTTGTATCCGCCATATTGACTTCCCTGCAAAATGAAATCGTTCTGGCCGCGGATAGCAAGCACTTTGTTTCGGTTGAAAGTGATATTTGCATTGGTCCTCAGATTAATCTGCCCCACCTTAATGCGGTAATTCGCAGCCAGCTCAATGCCTTGATTTTGGACCTTACCCAGGTTTTTCAATGTTGAAGTAAAACCGGAGACGGCCGGGATGTTGTATCCGAGCAACATGTCGTCGGTGATTTTCTTGTAATATTCGACCGTGAAAACGAGCTTGTTGTTGAATGTCGCCAGGTCAAAACCAATGTCCAGCTGATTTGATTTTTCCCAGGTCAATTCCGGATTTGCAAACCGTGTTACGGATTTTCCGGAGGCAAGTGTGTTGTTGAAAATGTAATTGTTCACACCGAGGAAGGACAAGCTTTCATAGTTGCCATCGTCTCCTGCATTTTGTCCCACGCCGAAGTTGTTGTTGGCACTCACGCGATATGTGTTATTGCCGGTCATTCCCCAGCTGGCTCTCAATTTCAGGTCGGTCAGCCAGGAAGCTTTTGGGATAAATGATTCTTCCGAAATTCTCCATCCCACAGACGCGGCAGGGAAATTGCCAAATTGATGTCCTTCGCTGAACCGGGAGCTGCCTTCGCGGCGAATGGTTGCGGAAAACAGATATTTGTCTCTGAATGAATAATTTAACCGTGCAATGTAAGCGAGCATGGTCCATTTGCGTTCCATGGAATTGGACGAGCGGATTGTTGCATTGCCCAAGAATGGCGCAAGGTCGTCCGGGAAAGTATTTCCTGAACCATATAAGCCTTTAACCACTTCTTGCTGAGCCGTATAACCCAATGTTGCTTCCAATGCGTGATCTTTTCCGATCATTGGTGTGTAGGTCAAAACCTGGTCGGCAGCGTAGTTTTTGAGTTCTTCGGAATCGTCACGCTCGGTCGCGATGCGTGGAGGCGCGCCGTTCGTTCCCGTCTGCACGGGAAGCCCGATTGTGGAGGGGACGTATTCTTTGTAAGTGTTGTAATTGATCTTGGCATTAACAGAAGATCTGAATTTAAGGCCTTTGGCAATGTTCAATTCAATGTAACCATTGGCCAGCACGTCGGCAATGTTCCGGTTGCGCTTGATGTTTTTGAGCATATAGAGTGGATTCGGAAACCCGAAAATGTCGCCGACACCATTGTAGTAAGGAATCAGCTCGCCCTTTTCATCATAAGCCGGATATCGCGGATCGCTGATCAGTGTTAAGCCAACTTGCGCATTGCGTCCATCTGTGCTGGAAAGGCTTGACCGTGAGTAACTTCCGGCAATGTTCATCCCCATTGTAATGAATTTGTTCACTTCGCCTGCAAGATTGGTCCGCAGCGAAGCCCGGTCGTAACCAGTGTATTGCAAAGCGCCGTCCTCCTTATAATAGCCAGCTGAAACAACCGATTTGATGGGCCCTTTTCCCGAAGATAATGTCAGGTTAATGTCTTTGTAAGGCGCATTGTTGTGAAGGATCAGGTCAAACCAGTTGGTTGAATATTTTGTGTCCGCCGGATTACGGAAATCAATTGGAATGTCGGTTTCTTCGGGTTGCTTGCCATTGGCCAAAACATAACGTCCGATGAAGACTTCCCTTTTGAATTGCGCAAAATCCTGACCATTCAGCACTTTCGTCTTTCTGCCTTCCGGGACATTCTGAATGCCGTAGTCGACCGAAATATTCAGACTCGTTTTCCCGTCTTTGGCTGCCTTGGTTGTGATCAAAACCACACCATTGGACCCTCTTGCGCCATAAATGGCCGTCGCAGCCGCATCTTTCAGGATCGAAATGGTTTCAATGTCATTTGGATTGAGGTTTTGTCCAACAGAAATTCCCACGGGAAAGCCGTCAATCACATACAACGGATCGCTGCCAGCTCCTAACGAACTGATCCCGCGCACTTTTACTTCAAACTGCTGGCCCGGCGTCCCGCTCTTTTGTTTTATAATAACGCCTGGTGCTTGTCCCTGCAACATTCTCGTGACGTTAGACTTGGGCACTTCGCCAATGTCTTCCATGCTGATCACCGAAACCGCAGACGTAATGTCGCGCTTGCGCTGCGTTCCGTAACCGACCACAACAACTTCTTCCAGAGCTTTTGTATCCACCAATAATTCAACGTCTAATGCAGACTGGTTACCAACCGAAATTTCCTTTGGCACGTAACCGACGAAAGAAAAAACCAGCACATTGTCGCCGGATTCGGGAATTTGCAAGGCATAGGTTCCTTCCGCATTGGTGACTGTCCCTGTGCTCGAACCCTTCAAAATCACACTTACGCCGGGCAATCCTGTGCCTTTTTCGTCAGCGACTTTTCCGGTGATGGTGCGGTCTGCCTGGATGGAAACATAGGGCAAGGCTGCCATTCCGGTGGCAACGGTTGTTGCTGGCGTCAACATGGTGCATGCGGCACCAATCAGCATGTGGGCCAAGGCTGTCCTGCCAAATAGCCGATTGCCAGTTCTGGACTGTCGAAGTTCCTTCATACGCTTTGGAGTTTGGTGGTTAAGGGATTTAAAATGATTGACTTTGATCGTGAATGCTGGGCTTGAAGTTTTTCTAATGATTCGTTAGATATGGAAAGGAATTGCATTACTTAATGAAATGCACCAACTGCGGGAGGGATTGAAGTTGTTTAAATACAATTTTTGATTGGAATTGTATTATGTGCAATAGTATGAGGATTTGTTTTTGTTACTGTCCTGCACTGTCTGGTTGTGAGTATAATTCTATCAAAACGGCAAAAAGTTTAACTAAACCAACATTTAAAATTTTTGATCGACATGGCTGTCAGTAAGGATCGAATTGCTAAATTTAGAGGCGTGCCAAGCTTTAATATTTGAGTGATGAAGAGAGATTTACTACGGAATTTGCTGTTTCTATCGCTGTTAGCTTTTTTACCGAAATGCATTTATGCCAATCACATTGTAGGAGGCGAGCTTTTGATGCGTCCGGTCGGAAATGCGGGTTCGTTTGAAATAACACTCATTCAGTTTTGGGATCAGAACAATCTCATCATTCCAAGGCCGGGTTCCGGCGGGAACAGGGATGAAACTGCTGACTTATTTATTTATAGAAAGCGGGATAACGAGCGCGTGAGCCGGGTGACATTGAATTACATATCTTCCGAAACCATTCAATATCAAAATAAAGCTTGTGCAAACATTCGGTCGCTGAACACGACGATGGGCACTTATCAGGGAAATATCACCATGTCCGCTGCGGATTACAGTGATCCGGAGGGTTACTATATGGTGTGGGAGCGCTGTTGCCGAAACAGTGATATCAATAACATAACGTCACCAGGAGATGCCGGGATGGTTTTTTATCTTGAATTTCCTCCAATAACAATACCGAACTCTTCTCCCCGACTTGCCGCTCCGAACGGTCAGTATATTTGCAGCAACCGCTCATTTTCGATGAACATGTCGGCGACTGATGCTGATGGCGATGAATTGCGCTATTCGCTGGTGACACCGATCCGCGGAAACACGACGCCGGGCAGACCGAATGGCGTTGATAATTCATCAAATGGCTATCCTTTGGTGACATGGGAAAGGGGAATTTCGCTGGCGAATGTTATTCCTGGACCCAAACCACTGGCTATAAACAATGCCGGAATCCTGACCGTAACTGCGGGAAGTTTGGGGTTGTACGTTTTTTCGATTCAGGTTGAAGAGTTTAGGAATGGGAAGAAAATCGGCGCAGTCCGCAGAGATTTCCAGCTTTTGGTCATCGACTGCAATGATGATCAGCCTGAGCAGCCCGTTATCTTGATGAACGAAGTGCCGGTTCAGCAAGTGCTTTTTTGCCCTGAGCGGCCGGTCACGCTTGAAACGGAATCATCCGCCGATTGGTCTTATCAATGGCAGCGCAACGGTTTGAATTTGCCGGGTGCAGTTAATCCTACCATCACAGTTTCAGACACGGGGGTTTATTCGGTTGTAAAAAGTTACACGAAAAAATGCTCGCGGGACACTTCGTCCTTGACGGTGAAAGTGGGTTATGCTGATCCAATTGTCGCCACGATTTCAGTTGATAAAGAAATCATTTGTGATGGCGAGGTGGCGAGACTGCTAGCGAATGACGGCAAAGTGGCGAGTAATCTGGCGCTTTCATGGAGCAGGGACAATGTGCTATTGCCGGATAATCAGGCTGCCCTTGAAGTGAAAGATCCGGGCGCTTACATTTTGAAGTTGTCGGATGAAGACACTGGGTGCGCCGGAGCCGATACGCTGCAAATTTCCAGAGAATCTGTTTCCGCAAAACTCCCTGCCAGAACCGGTGTCATTGAAGGTTCGAAAGTGACGCTCAGCCCGGTAATCACCCCCGCAGAACCGACGTACACTTACACCTGGTCTCCGACGGACGGGATTCGGTCTGCGTCCAATGAGCAGAATGTGACTGTCGGGCCATTGGTGGACACGAAATATACAGTTACAGTTGCGACGGTTAACGGCTGTGTTGCTGAGGCTTCAACAGAGGTTTATGTGATTGATAAAATGCATATTCCAACTTCATTCACGCCAAATAATGATGGCAAGAATGATAAGTTTGAGATTTTCAATGCAAAGGATCAGATTGTCGAAATGCGCATTTACAACCGCTGGGGAGAAGTTATTTTCGCTTCCGATGGATATGACGTGCCTTGGAACGGCACTTACAAAGACAACACTCCGGTTCCTGCCGGCAGTTACCCATATGTCATCAAGACCAACGAGCAAGAGGTGAACGGCGTGGTGTTGTTGCTAAAATAATTTAATTCGCTCTTTTGAATTCCTCAAATGTTCCGTCGGAGTAAAAGATCAAAACTTTGTCCACTTTCCGCTCGGGTGCTTGTTCATTCTTAATAGCAACATTTTTTGGTTCAACCTCAGTTTTGGCATTGATGACAACCGATTGCGCCGCATTGTTTTTGGTCCCTCGCATGGATGGATATTGAATAGCCGAGTTGCTTTCCGACGGCATGGCCGACATTGGCACATCTTCATCATCCAAAATCCAGTTCGTTCCTAACTCAGGATAGCGCTTTACAATCTTCTGTACGATATCCAGGCTTGGTTTGTTTCTGCCTGCGAGAATGTGCGACATGCTTGATCGCTGTATTCCGACTTCATCCGCAAACAGTGAAGGTGAAATGTGCTTGTCAGCAAGGATCTGTTTAATCTTATCGTTTAAGTCCACTGAGCGCAATTTACATTTGTGATTACAAAGTTAGCACATAATGTTAATTTACAAAAATAACTAATAGTTTAAGACTGTCATTTTATTTAAATATAATAAGTTAAACCAAGTATTTACATTATTAAAATAAAGCTTTTTTGAGCCACAATGACCACATTCAAGTAAGGTAGATCGTAAAACAAGAAAGGCGCCGTCCATCGACAGCGCCTTTTCTAATTGAATGTTGTAATAAGCCTAAACAGTTACATTGTTTTCACGTAGGGCTTCGTTCAATGACGTTTTAAGGTCGGTGCTAGCTTTCCGCTTGCCGATAATTAATGCGCATGGGACATGGTAAGTGCCTGCCGCAAATTCTTTTGGCAGTGTTCCAGGGATCACAACCGAGTCGGCCGGAACGAAACCTTTGTACTCAACCGGCTCGCTGCCAGTAACGTCGATAATTTTGGAACTGCCTGTAATTGTGACACCTGCGCCTAAAACAGCCCTTTTTCCAATGTGTGCGCCTTCCACAACAATGCACCGAGATCCAATGAATGCGCCATCTTCTATGATTACAGGGGAAGCCTGAACAGGTTCAAGAACGCCTCCGATCCCTACTCCACCGCTAAGGTGAACATCACGGCCGATTTGTGCGCAGCTTCCCACAGTTGCCCAGGTGTCAACCATTGTTCCTTCATCTATATAGGCACCAATGTTTACATAAGACGGCATTAGCACGACACCTTTTGAAATGTAAGCACCATAGCGAGCAACGGCCGGCGGCACAACGCGGACGCCAAGTTTGTCGTATCCCGTTTTTAGTTTCATTTTATCGTGATACTCAAATATCCCAACTTCGCTAACGGACATTTGTTGAATTGGGAAATAAAGGATGATCGCTTTTTTTAGCGCTTCATTCACTTTCCATGAACCATCCGCTTGCGGCTCTGCTACACGAAGGCGTCCTTTGTCAACCTCCTCGATAATTTCTTTAATGTAATTGACTGCTTCCGGATCTTTCAATAACTCACGATCCGACCAAAAGGATTCAATCTTTTCTGCAATAAACATGTTCAAGTAATGGATTAGTTAAATTAATTTAAAGCACTCTAATATAGACACTTACGAAAAAATTTAATAAAAGAAGTTGTAAGTAATAATGTTAAAAATACAATGATTTTGGTCCAATTAACTAGCTGGATCAGGTCAAACACACACGTTGAGAATGTGAAATCATCCCCTGTTATAGTGCAAGCAAATGTAATATATTATCGTTAAAACAAGCACGAAGTAATCTAAGGTAGGATAAATACTATTTTTATTAGTAAAAAAATGCAAAATACTAAATATACATATTTCGCTAATTTACTAATATAGATAGTAATCCAAATATCATCGCCACGTATTGTATTTTTTGCCTCAATACTTTAAATCGGGCCGCATTTTGCTTAATTTCGCGACAGTAATAAACAATAAATAATAGATATGTCGAAAGTTAAAGTTGCAATCAATGGATTTGGCCGAATTGGTCGTCTGGTTTATCGTCAGATTTATAATATGGAAGGCATCGATATAGTTGCTATCAATGATCTTACCAGCCCGAAAGTGTTAGCTCACCTGCTTAAATATGACACTGCACAAGGCCGTTTCGACGCAGATGTAAAGTCAACTGATAACTCAGTCGTTGTTAACGGAGAAAATATTATCATTTACGCACAACGTGACCCAGCTCAAATTCCTTGGGGACAGCACGACGTTGATGTAGTTCTTGAATGTACTGGATTTTTTACAAGCCAGGAGTCTGCAACTGCCCACATTACAGCAGGTGCTAAAAAAGTGGTAATCTCTGCTCCCGCAACAGGCGATCTTAAAACGATCGTTTTTAACGTGAATCACGATATTCTGGACGGTTCTGAAACAATCATTAGCGGTGCATCTTGTACAACCAACTGCCTTGCTCCTATGGCGCAGGTTTTGGAAGAGAAATTTGGCATCGTAAATGGTTTGATGACAACCATCCACGCTTATACAAATGACCAGAATACACAGGATTCTCCTCACGCGAAAGGCGATTTGAGAAGGGCTCGTGCGGCTGCGCAGAACATTGTTCCAAACAGCACTGGCGCAGCGAAAGCAATTGGACTTGTGCTTCCTGCATTGAAAGGTAAGCTCGATGGTTCAGCGCAACGAGTTCCTACACTTACCGGCTCACTGACTGAATTAACTGTAATTCTTGGAAAAGAAACTTCTGTTGAAGAAATCAACGCAGCCATGAAAGAGGCGGCAAACGAAAGCTATGGATACACAGAGGATGAAATCGTGAGCAGCGATATCATCGGCATCAGCTATGGTTCATTGTTTGACGCTACACAAACAAGAGTTCAGAAAGTCGGTGGAACACAGATCGTTAGAACTGTTGCCTGGTACGACAATGAAATGTCTTACGTATCTCAACTTGTAAGAACTGTTTACTATTTTGCTGGCCTGATCGGTAAAGAACAAGCATAATAACAAGGGAATCAAAAATGCCTTCTTATCATTGATAGGAAGGCATTTTTGTTTAAACTGCAATCGCTTTAATGTACTTGATCGTATATCCTTTCCCTATGAAGATCGTCTCGTAGTGCGTTTTAATTCCGCAATGCTCGTCAAGCAATGGTGAATCATAAAGGTCGTCCGTATGTTCGAGTAAGCTGAAATGCTCCGAAGCTTGGATTGTTTCCAATGTGTACTCATATAAAAAAGTGCTGTCTGTTTTCAGGTAAAACATTCCTCTTGGTTTCAAAGAGCCAGCATATTGTGTGAGAAAGGCTGGATTAGTAAGTCTTTTATTCTCATCACGCTCGCGAACCTGCGGATCCGGATGAATGAGCCAGATTTCACTCAACTCATTTGTCTCAAAAAACTCATCGCTGTATTGAATTCCGGCCCGAAGAAAAGCAACATTGGTTAATCCATATTCGCTCGCTATGAGGCTGCCCCGGGCAATGCGATCGCCCTTGATATCCATGCCGATGAAATTCTTGTCGGGAAACTGCCTTCCCATCCCAATGGTGTATTCACCTTTGCCGCAAGCGAGCTCCGCTACAATGGGGTGCTCATTTTTAAAATATAAATTGTTCCAATTGCCTTTAATTTGAGTGTAAAAGGGTTTTCCGGCTTCAATAACATTCACTGCGTCTGCGCTAAACTTGTAATGTTCTAATTTTCGTCTTGTCATTCTAAATTGTAATCAATTATAAATCCTTGATGTCGGCGACGACAAAAGTACTTCCGCCAACATATATTGTGTCACTTGGATGAGATTCAGCAATTGCGGCGTCGAGGGCATCATTGACATTGCTGAAAGCCGTGCCCTTTAGGCCATATGTCGATGCAAGATTTGCCAACTCAGTTGATTCCAGGGCCCGCATGTTGGAAGGTTGGCAGAAGTAAAAAACGCCATCGGTCGGGAAAAGCTGGATCATTGTAGAAATATCTTTGTCACCAACAAATCCGATCACGAAGCGCTTTGCTCCTGTCGCGACGCTCACAAACTGTTCCAATGCACTCGTTAAACCAGCAGTGTTATGACCTGTATCGCAGTAAATAGCCGGATTTTCACCCAACTTTTGCCATCTCCCTTTTAGTCCGGTCAGCTGGACGACTGACGATAAACCATTGTATAGCGAATCATCAGAAATACTCCATCCCTGATTTTTCAAGAACTTAACAGCTGAAATCACACCGCCAAGATTTTTAAGCTGATAAGCACCGGTAAGGTCTAAACGCAAGGCTGGATAGATGTTTGCAAGCGACTCTTTATCAATGACATCAACTTCCATTAAGCCATCGACCATGCGCTTCTTCTGAATGAGATATGCCTCTGATCCGAATATTATGGGGGCGTTTAACCGGTTCGCAGCTTCGATGAACACTGCATTTACTGAATCGACTTGCCTTTCGCTGATAATAATAGGCACTCCTAATTTGATGATTCCAGCTTTTTCAACTGCAATTTTTTCCAATGTATCGCCTAAATACTGCGTGTGGTCCAGGCTAATATTTATAATAAGTGCGAGTGCTGGTGTTATAATGTTAGTCGAATCAAGCCGCCCGCCCATCCCGACCTCAATGACCGCAATGTCTACATGCTCCTTCGAGAAATGAGAAAAGGCCATGGCAACTGTAACTTCAAAGAAAGATGGTGATAATCTTTCAATGTTAGATTTATTTTCACTGACAAATTCAATAATGAAATCTTCGGTGACAAATTCGCCATTCACCCGGATTCGCTCCCTAAAATCCTTTAAATGAGGCGATGTGTATAATCCAACGCGGTAACCCGCTTCTTGTAACACCGCAGCGATCATGTGTGAGGTGCTGCCCTTGCCATTCGTTCCGCCAATGTGAATGGTTGGATAATCGTTTTGAGGGTCGCCGAGAAATTTGCAAAGCTCCTGTGTAGTATGAAGGCCCGGCTTAAAAGCACGGGCCCCAATATTCTGAAAAACCGGCAAGCGGCTATACAGATAATCCAAAGTTCCCTGATAATTCATTCTAAATCTATTGCGACCGAATCTTAAATGTAATCGTTCCTACCGACTCGTCCGGCACATTTGATGATTTTGGGATAAAAGTCAAATCCCTAACTGCACTTTTATATTTGTTAACAACTGAATAGTCGGTTACCGTCGTATTCTGCGTTATGATGCTCTTAACCCGTCCGTTCTTGTCCACTGTAATCTTAAATGTGATGTCGCCCGTGGCATCGGAATTATCATCAACAACCGGTCTCCTAGACCAGCTCCATCCCGACAAACTCAAACCAACTGCCGTTCCGCCACCGCCGCCTTCTCCTTTGTATGTTTTGGCAAACAAACTTCCGGTTTTGGATCCTTTGTCGCCTACGCCTTCTGCATCATCCCCATTGTTATTGCCGCCAACACCGCTCTTAGTGCCATTGGTGCCGTTACTTCCAGATTTGCTTCCGGATGATTTGGTAAAAAGCGCATCTTTATTGACTGCTTTTTCCGGCGTCGGCTTGGCTGCTGGTGTAGATGAAGCCTCACTTCCGGTCGACTTTTTGCTTTCGTTTTTCTCTGGCGCTTCAACCGGACTCTCTTCTTTCGCAGTGATCACGGGCTTTTCCGCAACTGTTTTGGTCGGCTTAACCGGCTCGATTTTGGGCGGCGTCGGTGGAGTTGGTTTCGGCGTCGCCACTGATTTAACCTTTTTCACCTCATCCGCATCGGCGCGCATGTTTTCGGCAACCTTGCTGTCATTTGGCTTATTAAATGTCTGGATGTCTCCCTTTCCAACCTTGCTCGTTCCGTAGTTCACTTCGACGAAAAGCTCCATGGGTTCCACTTTCGGCAACGAACTGTTTAACCGGATAAAGAAGAACAAGCCCAGCATTGCAAGCGTGATCCCGATGGACATTGCCCAGGACACTGCAATTCTCTGACGATCTTCGGCCTGTAATACAATCATTGTTTGTGTCTTAATTTACTTTCGAACAACGTAAAATTAAAAAAATTCGTGTGTTGCAAAAAAGGGAAGCGCAGTGCCTCCCTTTTTTTATCATTATAAAATCTTATTTACGCTTGTAGACCCATCCTGCCTCTCCAATAACCGTTTTAAGCTTATTGGACGCACGGTAAGCATCAGTTTCATTATCATAACCATTCGTGGCAACCTTGATTTTCTTTCCGGATTTGCCGGGCAGAAGGATGCTTGCATCCTCGAATCCCTTTTCTTTCAACTGTGCTAAGAGAACCTTTGCCTGTCTGGTTCCTTTGAAAGTGCCAGCAATTACGTAGAATTTCGAATGCTCAGCAGCAATTGCAACGGGCGCAACAGTTGTTGGCGCTACGATCGGTGCTTTCACATCCGCAACTGCATTGGAATCGGGTTTCGTTGCCTCAATGGAATCCAAGGTTAAAGAGCTAACTGCCGCTGAATCCGGTGTTACAGTTTTAGTTTCCTCCGCACTTGCCATCGGTTCGTTTACGACAACTGTTGTCTCATTAACCGGTTGCTCTTGAGCAGATTTCCTAAAAAGCTCAGTGAATGGATTCAATGTGCTTTGAATGTCTCCGTCGTTTGAGTTAACCAGGAAAAAACTCAATCCGCATAAAATTGCCGCAATGGTTGCTGCAACTGCCAGCTTTCCCCAATTAAATGTTCGGGTGTTGCCTTCCTCAGCATCAAGCACTTCAACAGCATCATTAGAAACAAAATCGTTGTGAATGGCAACGGGCACAGCAGCCGCTTCGATTCGTCTTGCTTTTACAGTTTCGAAACCATACCATTCATCCTTAAAATATTTTCCTGTATTTGGTTCAAAAACCAACTTACCCTCCACATTCTTCCGAAACTCACCGATACCAACGATCTCTGCCTGTCCGTTCTGACGCAGCCCGTCGCGCAGCTTATCGGTGTAACCTTTGACATAATCAACCGCCTCCAAGTGAGACAAGCTTTCATGCCGTGAGATATAATTTGCCAAAAGACCATCATCCAGTTTAAGAAACTCGTTGAATGCCAACTTCTTGGCTGGTGGAGAGAAGGTCTGAGTTACTTCATCATAAGCAGCCGGAATCTGGTGCGAAAGTAATGCTCCGAATCCTGGAATGATTACAAATTCATATTCACCAACAAGTTTTCGGATGACGGTTTCGACTGCTATCATGAACGTTTTTTCAGTTAACTGAGCGAAGTTAAAAAGAAAATGATAATCCTCCAATAAAGTTCAGGCCCTGCTGCGGGTAATATTGATAGCGCTGATACTCTTTGCCCAGCACATTATTCAAAGACACAAACGCAGAGAAGTTCCTGGTTAACAGATAGTCAATCTTGAAATTGAGGTCGGTAATGACCGGCAATTTGGTTACCACGCCACTTTGGAAATTTTTTGCTTTTATTCCCCTTAACATATAAAAGTCCGCTGTTACAAAGAGTTTTTTACTGATCGCAAGTGCGTTAAACCAGTTTAATGTCAAATCAGGACGGTGCCATGGCTCTTCGAGATCGGAAACTGAGTAATCATAAAAGTTTGCTTTGAGCGACGTTTTGAACAAATCATTAAAACTATATCCCGCCTGAGCAGAAATGATCAGCACCTTCGTTTTGCCCGGGTCATAGATAATGGAGAACTTGGAAGTGTCGGCAAGTGAGTTGTTGAAATAATAGAAGTTCTGATATTGCGTGTAAGCAACCTTTCCTTCGTAATTAAATCCGCCAAATCCTTCTCCTTTCACCCCAGCACTGATTTCGTAATCCTTATCAGTGTTAAGTATTTGAACATTGGGTCCTAACCATTGATTTTCGTCAAGCATACTTTTCAATGTGTTCCGCACCATATCGCCATTCCAGCCTGCAAAAATGTGCAATCCTGCAAATGGAGCCACATCAATGTTCAAAACCGGGAATGCTTTGGTGCGATTGATGTCCAGTTCGCTGTCCGTTTCATTGGCAACATTGATCCCAGCAGTTACAGTAAATAACTCCGAAGTGTATTTGAAAG
Organism: Dyadobacter sp. CY326; assembly: GCF_021390515.1. Taxonomy (GTDB): domain Bacteria; phylum Bacteroidota; class Bacteroidia; order Cytophagales; family Spirosomataceae; genus Dyadobacter. The sequence goes on along the minus strand of NZ_JAJUXI010000003.1, from coordinate 290,470 downwards.
TTGGCTTGACGCGAAACAGGTTTCTATTGAATGTAAAACGATCCACGCGCTGCGTAATGAATGCGTCAGCTTCCAGCAATGCGTGGAACGAGCCGGAAATTGGCACGGAAGCCATCAACTGCGTTCCCCAATCCAGCTCAGAAGCTTCGTATCGGTCGCGCAATGTGTGCAAGCTGGTTTTTACTGAATAATCCACGGCAACCGAAGCATCTGTATTTTCAAAACCCAAGGCAAAACCGAAGCGATTAATCGTCTGCCTGATGCTGTCGCGATTTACCTGAACGGCTTCGGGCTGGGGTTGGTAACCATAGAAATAATAGTTCTTACGGTCGTAATCGAATGATGCGTCAAACTTGTGCGTGCTCCGAATGTATTTACCGCCAATCTTGAAATTAGTGGCTGCATTGGCGGAATTCTTATTATCAACCGGACCGTTGGCAGCAGACAAATGTTTGAGCTGCGTGGTAAAAACAAGATCTTCTGATGGACGACCGCCGACGAAGGCTTCTCCCAAGAAACGGCCGTAATTACCCGCACCGAGCTTTATGTAATTGTTCAGCGCGTCTGGCTGGTCCTGGCGTTTTTTTTCATCCGAAGATGCGCCTACACTTGGCGTTAACTTTGGTGAAGAAAGGTCTATTTTAGGGTCAATGATTTGATAATCAACTTTCTTTTTGCCCGTTTCACCTTTAATGGGCTCTACTTTATCGTAAACCCGATTTGCCGGCGCAAATTCAATGCTCTTTTCCTTTACAATTTCATAGGTCTGGCTTTCGATTTCTCCGCGCTGTGCCATGGCAAACTGTGAAGAAAACCCAAGCGTCAATAAAAACAGGGAAGAACGTAATGCTGTGGACTTCGTCATGTGTATCAATATTTTCTATTTGTCCCGAAGGAGATGAATCAATTATTTCTGGATCTGCGCCAATTTTTCCTTAGCCAGTTCTACTGCCTCTTTATCATCCGAATTGTCAATGATGGAGCTTAATGTTGCCTTAGCCTGCCCAACTTCATTCAATCCGACATACACCTCAGCCAGCAGGATAAATGACCTTACACGCCAGTAATCAAAACCTTCGAAATTCTTGCCCATTTCAATAATTGCAGCTTCGGCTTCTTTGTATTTTTTATTTTTATAAAGAATCGTTGCAGCCCAATAACTGGCTTCTGCACCATATTCATCTTTGGAAGAAGCCGCTATCTTTTTAAATTCTTCACTTGCTTTGGTCAGATCGCCACGGTCATAAGGAACCTTGCCATTATAAAGCTGCGCTTTTCCAACTGCTCCCGGGATTAGATTTCCTGCATTGATCACCTCTTTCGCATAATAAAGCGTCGAGTCGTAGCTTTTCAATGTATAATAGGTGTCCATCAATCCCACCCAAGCCTGGGCTTGCTCTTTTTTGCTTTCCGAGTTCCGGAGCAGCACGCGGAAGTTGGTAACAGCGTTGTTAAAGTTGCCTCTTGCGATTTCAAGTTCAGCAGATCGCTGCGCGGCTGCGGCTACAAATGTCGACCTGTTCTGTTGAACCACTTTACCGAAATATTCAAGTGCTTCATTTACTTTACCCGTTTTGTCATAAGATGAAGCGATGAAGTAATTCGCGTCATACTGGTGCTTGCTGGCAGGATAGCTGCGAATGAATTCTTGCAGCGAGTTAATCGCATTGTCATATTTTTCGGCATAATAGAGATTACGCACGTTGTCAAACTCTACTTCTTCTAACTTTTCATTGCCAGGGTTGTTCTTCCTAACTACGCCAAGCACTTGTGTAAACTCCTCGGGACGCCCCACAGCTGTGTATGCTTCCTGAATTCCTTCCAAGGCGCTGTTGGCTGATGGAGAGTCAGGATATTCTGTTAAGATTTTGCGAAAATCGACGATTGCCTGTTCGTAAACCTGCAAGTTATAATATGACTGAGCGCGGCGAAGCAAAGCGGCGGGAATCACGTAACTCTTTGGCTTCTCATTGATCGTTCGTGTAAATCCTTTCACCGCTGCAGAATAGCTTTGATTTTGGAAATCAATATCAGCTAATTGGAAATATGCATCGTCCAGATAACGGGAAGATGGATAACCGCTGATCAGCAATTCAAATTGCCTGCGCGCTTCCTGCTCGCGGTTCATATACACGTATGCACGTGCCTTCTGGAAAAGGGCATAATCCTTGTCAACCTTTCCTTTCGCCGCAACTTGCTCATAAGTCTTGATCGCCTCGTTGTAATTTTTGGCGGCCAGGTAACAATCGGCGAGCCTTGAATAGGCGTCTTCGATCATCTGCGGTTCCATTCCTTCAATGTTGTTGGTAAATTCCTTGAAGTAAGTTAGCGCTTGTCCGTATTTCTTTTGGTTATAATAAATGTAGCCCAATGCGTACAAACTCTTCCTTGCATAAATGCCCGCTTTCGGATTTTTGGAGATCTGGTTGTAAAGCGCTGCCGCTTCATCCACTTTCTTCAATCCATAAGTCGACTCCGCTTTGTAATAAGTCGCCTGAATAAAGAGTTGCTCGTCAATCGGGAATTTAATCGACTTGTCAAACATCACAATTGCATTGTCAAACTTTTCCTGATTGAAATCCAGCACACCCTGATTGAATGTAAGCCGCTGATAGGTGCCATTTATTTTAGCATTACGCTTACGCAGCCCCTCAATGTACTTTATCGCTCCCACAGAATTGCTCGCACCTGCATATCCTTCCGCTACTAATTCGGTGGCTTCTTCGGTATGCGTGCTTTGCGGATACTTGGTCATGAAGTCATTCAGCTCTTTTACGGCCTCATTATTACTTCCCGACTCTAATTGCACCTTAGCATGGTTGTAAGCCGCTTCTTCCTTAATAACGGGGTTAAAGTCTAACTTAGCGGCATTGTCGAATGATGTTAAAGCAAAGCTTAAATTAGAAGTCTTTAAGTAGCTGATTCCCAGTATATAAGATGCGTACTGCGAAACAGAATCCTTGCCCGGACCAACTGGCTTTAATGTCGTAATTGCACCTTCATAATTGCTATTTCTGAACTGCGCGTGACCATAGTGGAGTGCGACGGTTGGCGGCACAACGCCGGGCTTCATACGCTTATATCGCTCATACGCTGTGACGGCTGCAGCGTAGTCGCCTTTCTCGTAATAAACTTCTGCCACATAAAGTGCAACGTCATCCAATTTAGTATTTCCCCGCTGCTGCTTCAATACTTTCTCTCCGTAAGCTAGTAGCTCATCATAACGCTTCAACTGATATAGAGAAGATATAATCCAGTTAGGAGCATCGTTTTTGTAGAAAGGATGATCCTCGATCCGCTGGAAATCCTGATAAGCTTCTTCGAATTTGTTTTTCTGGTAATTGATAACGCCTGCATAGAAGGAAGCGTCACCCGCGTTGGCAAAGGATGTTTCCGTTTTTACCTGGTTAAACAATGGCAGCGCAGCGTCCAATTGCTGTGTATTGTAATAAGACATTGCCAACTGGTAAGTGCTTTCTAGCTTATTGCCACCGTTTCCTTGCACGGCAACCGCCTTTTCCAGATAAGTTATTGCTTTGTCATATTCCCCCGCCGCATAATAGTAACGGCCCAGATCACCATAGATTTGCTGTGCTTTTGGATGTTCTGAGTGGTTTTTAACAAACCGGTCGACCTGAATTTCAGCCTCGGGATAGTTTAAATAAAGTCCTGTAACTGCAACATAATATTCCGCCGTGACCTTGTTATAATTGGTGCTGCTCAGCAACTTATCATCCTTACTCAAATATTCATTGAATTCCTGCCTGGCTGCTACAAAATTAGACTTCTCATAATATTCAAGGCCGTTTCGGAAATTGGCTTCGGGCTCCGTAACACTCATTGTACTCTGAGCGATAACCGAAGATGCGCCAACATATAAAACCATTCCCAAAGTGGAGGCGCCGTGTTTAAAAACCATAGAGATTGTGTTGGTAAATTTTTGATTTGAATTAGTGAGATCGAGCATATCCGTTAAAAGAGCATTTTGGTCCGCACTTACCTCTTAAAATTGTTTGCTATCTAACGAAATGTGCATTAAAACCGTATACGCTGATAGCATGGGCATTTTTTATTGATCAGAAGATCAATTCGTTCCTGCGCAAAGTCGTCGAAAAATCATCATGCATTGCATCAAAACGCGCTGTAACAGCTGATATAAACACGTCATCCATGCATTTTTCTAATTCTGCTTCGCTTTCAATTTCGTAGTCGTCGATTTTGTAAGTTTGCTCATACATGCCAGATTCGATCTTGACAATGTATTTATTGTTCCATTGATAGAGACCAATCTTGTAATTGGCGTTGGGAATATCTTTAATATATCTCATTTATAAAAAGTTGCAACCTTATGATTATCAGTAATAAACTAAAAGAAATACTAATTTTATTAGTGCTAATATTGTCTTGTTGTACGAGTCAGGATAAAAAAGACGCTGCTGACTTTTTTCTGAAAGCGAACCAAGCATTAAATCAAAAGAACTATGCCGAGGCGCTGCGATTGTACGACGAAGCAATTGCCAAAAATGCAGATTTTTCCGACGCCTATCTTAACAAAGGAATAACTTTATTGAAATTGGGCAAGCCCGGCGATGCTTACGAGGTTTTGACAGAAGCGATCAAGATTGACCCGACTCTTACACAAGCAAATCTAGTACGCGCTGAATCGGGCCTCGATTTAGGCCGGTTGCGGGAAGCAAAGCAAGACTTGAAACAAATCGAAAAGGAGTTTAAAGATTCAACCCGGTTTTTTCTGGTTCGTGGAAATCTATTAAGCGCCGAAGGAAATGCTTCACTCGCACTTGCCGATTATGACAGGGCCATTCAGCTGGACAAGTTGAATGTGGAGGCTTACGTCAATCGCGGCGCCATTTTTTATGGACAAAAGAATACAAAGTCGGCGAAAGAGGATTTTGAAAATGCATTGGCGGTTAGTCCCGGACAACCGGAGGCGCTCAACAATCTCGGATTAATCGCGACAGCCGAGCAGAACTGGTCCACTGCCCTATCCTACTTTGATAAGGTGTTAAGCAAGGACCCGAGCGATCCTTACTCGCTCAATAACAAAGGGTATGTGCTGTTACAAACTGGCCGGGCCAGCGAGGCGAAACCACTTATCGAGAAATCACTTGAAAAGCTTCCCTCAAATGGATATGCGCTGCGCAACATAGGAATTTATTACCAGCAGTCGGGACAGCTTGACAAGGCCATTGAATCCTTTTCCAAAGCAATCGACATTGCTGAGCCGGTAGAAATGTTATATGGCCTCGCAGGTCGTGCATATTGGGCCCAGAATAAAAAAGCGGACGCTTGTAAAATTTGGAAGCAAGGGGTTGTCTTGAAAGACTCGATTGCTGTTATCGAAGCAGCAAAAAATTGTCCGTAACAGCCTACGCTTTACAAGCTCTTTTTAAGGATTTCCAAACTTGCTCATTTTCGTAAGGATCTGTAAAAATTTCCAACAGACTGATGCCTTCGTTTTCCAGGAACTGATTAATCGATGTCTCCAATGTTTCCAATGCATTGCAACTGAAATACGCGATGTCCGAGTCCTCGCAAGTTCGCTTTGCAGAGAAAGCATGCCGCGTTTCAAAATAGGTTTCCAGCTCAGGCAATCCAGCCGGTCCATCAATCATTCGGAAAATGTTTCCGCCTGCATTATTGATTACAACGATTTTCAAATTCTGCGGAAGCGATTCGATGAGTAATCCATTGCGATCATACATGAATGCAACGTCTCCGACAATTAGCAAGGTCTCTTCATTATTCATCAATGCAGCTCCAACAGCGGTGCTCACACAGCCATCAATTCCACTTGTTCCGCGGTTGCAAAAGACACCGGGAATGTATGGCGGCAAGTCTAAAACATTGACGTAGCGAATAGACATGCTATTGGCAACATGTAACTGATACACTTTTCTTGTATACTTAATGACTAAATCTAACGATGTTAGATCGTTTATCTTTGAAAGATTTTGTAAGTAATCTGCCTTGATGCGACTTGACTTTGTATCTTGGATATTCCAATTTTGAATGAATTGTGAATCAGTCTCCGGATCTGAGTTTTGCACAAAAAGCTGATAATCAATCTTTTCAAAGAGATTTTGAAAGAAATACTGCGGGGAAGTTGGAATGATGTTTGTCACTGACTGCATTGGATCAGCGAGAAATGCGTCTTCACTTATATGCCAATGCGCCTTTGGTGGATTTTTTCGAATGAATTGCTTGAAATCCTTCGAAATGAATGACAGACCAGTTGTTATAAGCAAGTCAGGGACCAGATTTTGAATGTCTGTTCTGCCTAAAAAGAGGTCGTGATTGCGTATTATTTTATCGCCTGTAGTGTTCGCAATGTGATCGGCCAGGATTGGGATGTCCCATTCTTCTGATATTTTATTCAGCACTTCGCTCAGCTCCGGATCAGGCATGTTCTGGCCGACAGCGATCAGGATTTTTGGGAAATCCTCGAAATCATCCAACAAATTATTCCACGTTTCCGGAGATAAAATGCTTTCCGAAGCTTGCCGCGTTATCACTTTCAAGTCGGCCGATGCAATCATGTCCTCACCCGCACCCGGATAAAACGGCTCCCTGATGGGCACATTAATGTGAACCGGCCCCGGTGGCGTCGTTGACGCCAGTGTCACTGCTTCATTTGCAATGCGGTTGATCGCCCACTGCACATCCTTATGCGCATAGTCTGACGACAATTCGAATGAACGCTTAATATGTTTGCCGAAAATCTCAGACTGATAAATGGTTTGTCCGTCGTATTGGTGCAGCCATTCCTTGGGCCTGTCTGCCGAGATTACAACCAATGGAACTTGCTGAAAAAACGCCTCTGAAACGGCCGGAGCAAAATTGTAGACTGCACTGCCGGACGTGCATATTAAAACCACTGGAACGCGCGTTTGCTGCGCTATGCCGAGTCCTATAAATCCAGCTGAACGTTCATCCATGCATACATGCATTGCGAATCCGCCATGACGTGCAAATGCAAGTGTTAGTGCTGCACTGCGCGATCCTGGTGAGGCGACGACATGCCTTACGCCTTGCTGGTAACAAATGGCGGCAATGTCCACCAATGGTTGTAAAATAGCCATAACTACAAATAAAAATAGCCTCTTGCGAGGCCATTTAATCATTAATCTATTTCAATACTAGGTTCAACATAACACGCTGATTAACCCAAATATGTTTTAAGCGCTTTGCTTCTCGAAACGTGACGCAATCTTCTGATCGCTTTTTCCTTGATCTGGCGAACGCGTTCGCGGGTAAGGTTAAATTTCTCACCGATTTCTTCAAGTGTCATTGCATGCTCTCCGTTCAAACCGAAATACAATGCGATAACATCTGCTTCGCGCTGAGTCAATGTGCAAAGTGCACGCTGAACTTCTTTACGCAATGATTCATTGACCAAACCTGAATCAGGCTTGTCTTCCAAATCATTCTCCAAAACGTCCAAAAGGCTGTTTTCTTCACCTTGAACGAATGGCGCATCCATGGAAACGTGGCGACCTGAGATCTTCATTGTGTCAACAACCTCAGATGAAGAAATTTCAAGCACTTCCGCTAATTCCTCAGGTGAAGGCTCGCGTTCGAAACGCTGTTCCAGTTCTGAGAAAGTCTTGGATATTTTATTTAAAGATCCAACACGGTTAAGGGGTAAACGTACAATCCTCGATTGCTCAGCAAGTGCTTGCAGGATCGATTGACGAATCCACCAAACCGCGTATGAAATGAATTTAAAACCTCTTGTTTCATCAAAACGTTGTGCAGCTTTTATCAGACCTAAATTTCCTTCGTTGATCAAATCACCCAGCGACAAGCCTTGATTTTGATATTGCTTTGCCACAGAAACCACAAAGCGAAGGTTTGCCTTGGTTAGTCTTTCCAATGCAAGCTGATCACCATCCCTTATTTTTTGAGCTAATGTCACTTCCTCATCCGGCGTCAACAAATCTACCTTACCGATTTCCTGTAAATACTTGTCTAACGACTGACTTTCCCGGTTGGTAATTTGCTTACTGATCTTTAGCTGTCTCATCTATCTTTTATTATTTTTATATATAACGACATTAAATACTGCCCCTGTTACCAAAAACACTATTTTAATCATTTTTGTTCTCTGGCTTAGGCAGTAACACCTTGCGGGATAAGCGGTATTTTCCAGTTTTTTTGTCGATTTCAACCAATTTAACCTGCACTTCCTCTCCTACTTCAAGCACGCCGTCCATTTTTTCAAGACGCTCCCATTTGATCTCAGAGATGTGAAGCAATCCATCCTTACCCGGCAAGAATTCAACAAATGCACCAAATGGCATAATTGACTTCACTTTGCCGCTATACACTTCACCAATTTCAGGCACGAGAATGATTCCTTTGATGCGGGTAACCGCTTTATCCATCGAAGTCTTGTCAGCAGAAAATATACTTACATACCCTGCTCCATCTTTTTCTTCGATAGAAACTGTTGCGCCAGATTCTTTCTGAATGTCCTGAACAACTTTTCCACCAGGCCCGATCACCGCGCCAATCATCTCACGATCAATCTTGATAACGATCGCGCGAGGTGTGTGTGGTTTCAGGTCTGCACGGCTTTCAGTCATCGTTTTATTCATCTCGCCCAGTATGTGCAACCTGCCAGCTTTCGCCTGCATAAGCGCCTCTGTCAATACTTCGAAAGAAAGACCGTTCACTTTCATATCCATCTGGCATGCAGTGATCCCTTTTTCCGTTCCTGTTACTTTGAAGTCCATATCTCCCAGGTGATCTTCATCACCTAGGATGTCTGAAAGAACTGCATACTTGCCTGTTTTTTCATCGGATATAAGACCCATAGCAATCCCTGAAACCGGTGCTTTAATCTTCAAACCTGAATCCATCAATGCAAGGGAACCTGCGCAAACTGTCGCCATGGATGACGAACCATTTGATTCAAGAATGTCGGAAACGATACGGATTGTGTATGGATTATCCTCTGCAACGGGCAACACCTTTTTCAATGCGCGCAATGCGAGGTTACCATGTCCTACTTCACGACGGCCAGGTCCCCGGTTTGGTTTTACTTCCCCTGTTGAAAAGCCTGGGAAGTTGTAATGCAGCATGAATTTGCTGTAACCGTATTTCATTGGCGTGTCAACAATCTGCTCGTCGTTTTTCGTACCCAATGTCACAGTTGTCAAAGACTGCGTTTCTCCTCTTGTAAACAAAGCAGAACCGTGTGCATTTGGTAAAAAGTCAACTTCGGAAGCGATAGGACGAACTTCATCCAGTTTACGACCATCCAGGCGAATCCTTTCATCTAGAACCAGACGACGAGATGCTTCCCAGACAAGATCATTGAAATAACGTTTCGCCAGCGCTTTGTCGAATCCTTCTTCGTCTTCTGGAATAGAAGCCGCAAATTCTTCCCAAACTGCCTTGAAACCGTCTTTTCTAACTGTTTTATTGGTAGAGCCCAACTGGGTTACCGCATATATTTTGTCGTAAGCAAATGCTCTCAAACGCGCTTCCAATGCTTCATCCGCTGCATCGCCAACATATTCTCTTTTTTCTGTTTTGCCAACTACCGCTTCAAATTCTTTCAAAGCCAAGCACTGCTGCTTGATGACTTCGTGCGCAACTTTCAAAGCTTCTACGACTTCTTCTTCGGAAACTTCGCTCATTTCGCCTTCAACCATTGCGATGTCATCATAAGTCGCGCCCACCATCAATTCCAATGTGGCACGCTCCAATTCCGCTGCACCTGGATTGACAACATACTGACCGTCAATTTTAGCAACGCGAACCTCTGAAACCGGACCACCAAAAGGAATGTCAGACGCTGCAAGCGCAGCAGATGCTGCCAATGCCGCCAATGCGTCTGGCAATGCAGTTGCGTCAGCCGACATCAGCAATATATTTACCTGCACTTCTGCGTGGTAATCGTCTGGAAATAACGGGCGCAAAACGCGGTCAACCAGGCGGCTTGTCAAAACTTCCGGATCGGATAGCTTGCCTTCACGACGTTGAAAACTTCCCGGGATACGACCGGCAGACGCAAACTTTTCTTGATAATCAACCGATAATGGTAAAAAATCAAGACCTTCCTTAATATCTTTATTGGCAACAACGGTCGCAAGCAGCATGGTGTTACCCAAACGCACTACAACCGAACCGTCGGCCTGCTTCGCTAATTTTCCTGTTTCAATGGTGATTTCCCTGCCGTCTGGCAATGGTATAGTCTTGGTAACTATATTAAAGAGCATAAAATAATGTTTTTTGTAGCTGCGAAACGCCATGCTGACGTTCCAAAATTTGTTAATTCCGCAAAAAATCAGGGAACTTTCATCTTGATGAAGTTCCCTGATTTTAAATTACTTACGTATGTTCAATTCAGCGATAATCGCACGGTAGCGGTTAATGTCTTTTTTGAACAGATAATCCAACAATCTTCTGCGCTTACCTACCATTTTAAGTAGGCCAAGTCTTGTATCATTGTCTTTTTTGTGCGTTTTTAAGTGATCGTTCAAGTAGTTGATACGATACGTAAATAAAGCAATTTGTGATTCAGCAGATCCAGTGTCTCCGCCTTCTTTCTTAAAACCCTTTGACTCGAAGATTTCAGCCTTCTTTTCCGCGGTTAAATACATAATTGTAACAACAGATTAATTATTTATAACTTTTTACAGCACCCTGCCGTAAATAAGGTCGCAAAATTACGATTTTTGGCCTGAATAAAAAATATAATTTTCCTATGATTGAATAAGTTCTCTTTTCCCAAATCTACTTGCCCACACGGTTTTTATTCTTTTCGCAATCATCATATAACCATCTTTTTCAAAAAGCCGTGAATCGCTCCTGGCCCGGTCTACAAAGTATAAACCTGTCAAAAACAGCACCGTATTGGCCATCCAGGCACCGACGGGCACAACAAGTAATCCTTCCTTCACCCACTTGTCGCCCTGATTTGTCAAAACATAAAGCAGAATAAAGAAGACGATCGATACGAGGACCGGCACCCCAAATCCGCCTTTTTTAATGATTGCACCCAACGGCGCACCGATCAGGAACATGATCAAACAAGATATGGCGCTGGTGTATTTGTGGTGTTTTTCCAATTCATACTTGTTCGCATCCTTCAATTTCGTCTGCAAATATTCCGTTTGCGACTTCGTGTAACTAAGCATGCTGTTAGAAGCACTTTTTGTATTCTGTAAAATCTCTTTTTTCAAACTGTCCGTAACCGGTTTTGCCAGCAGCGAATCAATCCATGGACCTTTTGTAAGCGTTTTATCAGTGCCTGAGCGATAATTGTAAGAATAATATTGCTGACTGCCGGACACGAGGTTTTTTCTGGTTTCATTGTAAGAATTGCGCAGCGAATCAGCCGTTGAAGTCAGATCACTGATGTTCTTCATGAACTCATGATATTTGAACTGTCCCTCGTCCGTCCGTTTCATGCCGAATGAGGCCAGACTTTCGGTCAACCGGAAATGTTTGAAAGAGTTACGGCTGAAATTGGAATAATTCGGCACGCTGCTTCCGCCTATCGGTGAAGATATATACGCAGGTCTCGCGCCGCCTGAACTGACCTCATCCGTGTAGCGGGTCCCGTTATAAAGTTCGATCACCAAATATCGGTTATCGTTGATTGAATACATGCGGCCAGAATCGGCAAGGATGATTTCGGTGTTGCCAAATTCATACGAACGGTTGCTATGCTTGTAAATCACCATTCGTTTCAGCTTGCCATTCTCCTCCTTCTTATCAACCTTAATGCTGAATCCCGGCAAGTCGTTGTAAAAAATTCCTTCCTTGATTTTTAATGTTGCTTTTGTGGTCTTAATATCATACAAAAGGCTATAACCCTTTAAGTTAGCCCAGGGCGACACGCGGTCATTGAAGTAAAATGAAAACACACTCACGGAAACCGCGACAATGAAAAGCGGCGCCATGGCCCTTACAACCGATATTCCGGCACTTTTAATGGCAGTAAGCTCAAAGAATTCGCCCAAGTTACCAAACGCCATCAGCGACGACAGCAACATCGCCAGCGGAAGTGCTGTTGGGACTGTAATCAGGCTGAAAAAGAAGAATAATTGTGCGTAGTCGGTGATCCCGAGATCTTTGGAAACAAAATCGTCAATATAAAAAATCATGATCCGCATCAAAAACACAAAGACCACGACGGACATTGTTATAAAAAAAGGCCCCCAAAAGGACATTAAAACAAGCTTATCAAGCTTTTTCATCATCAACTACCAACGATATCTCTTAAATTATCAATAAAGCCATCCCAAAGTGACGCCATTTCGTCCTCATCACGGTTGGAAGAATAATCCGTCACGCGCAGGAATGTTGTCTGGGTTAACTCGCTTACTTCAAGTTTTAGTTCCACGTGATTGTTATCAAGGTTATCATCACTTGTATTTTCAAAATCAAATCTTACGGCCTTGTTAATCCGCAAACCCGTTTGTCTGGCAATGTGGCTGTCGCCGTCCCATTGGAAATCAAAACGGTGGTCGGGCAGGACTGTGACCCTTTCAGCAAACCATTGTTCCAGTCCCGAGGGTGTCGATATATATGGAAATAGTACTTTTGGAGAGGATCGTAATTCAAACTCAGTTACAAATTTATATTTTTCCATACGAACGAAAATTAAAAAGGGTTAACCACATTAGTGCCGCCTTATATGCTGATTTTAAAAGTTGTAATATAGCATAATTCAACAATAAATGTCACCAAACTTAATTTTTGCTCTGTTATCCTAACGGAAATTTCAGTTTAAAATTGGAAAATCAGGTTGGAGGTTAAGATTTTTTAACATACTTTTGCACCATAATAAGACGGCGGGGTAGCTCAGATGGTTAGAGCGTAGGATTCATAACCCTAAGGTCGGCAGTTCGATCCTGCTCCCCGCTACAAAGTTTCAGACATCCCGATGGATGTCTTTTTTGTTGCCCTTTCTGCCAATATCACTGCTCTTTCGAGAATTAAAATCCTAAACTTTCGGTTTGTCATAATAGTCAAACGATTGATTCGCCTCACAGCTCTATGAAATTACTATTACAATACCTAAGCCGGTATAAAGCGCTCATTTTCCTTGCGCTTGTCCTGGCCGCTATAAACCAGGTATTTTCGTTACTAAACCCCTACATTCTCGGAAATTACCTGATCGATCCATACGCCAACAAAGCGCAGTATTACCGTGACAATGCCCTGGATAACCAGTTTTTCAGAGGCATCACCATTGGTTTACTGATGATTATCGGCGTTGCGATGGTCTCTCGCATTGCCAAGGCATTCCAGGATTATGTTGTGAATGTTGTAATTCAAAAGTTTGGAGCCAGCCTGTATACCGACGGTTTGCGCCACGCATTGCGCCTCCCGTTCCAGGATTTTGAAGACCAGCGCAGCGGAGAGACACTTTCAGTTTTGCAAAAAGTACGGGCCGATTGTGAAAAATTCATCACCAGCTTTGTTAATGTCCTCTTTGCCACGCTCGTAGGCATTGTTTTCGTTGTCGTCGTGGCTTATAAACTGAGCCCGATGCTGCCGCTGATTTATCTGGTCGGTTCGGTCGTCCTCGCCATTTTGACTAGTGTTTTGAGCCGAAAAATAAAGGTCATTCAGAAGAACATTGTGAAGGAAACAACAGCCTTAGCTGGTTCAACAACCGAATCGCTGCGCAACATTGAACTGGTGAAAAGTCTTGGACTTACCAATCAGGAAATCACGCGTTTGAATACGACCACATTCAAAATTTTAAAACTGGAATTGCGGAAAGTAAAGAGCATTCGTTCCATCAGCTTCATACAAGGCACTTTTGTGAACTTTTTGCAGCAATGCATTATGTTCGCGTTGCTGTTTTTTGTATTCCGCGACCGGATTACGGTGGGTCAAATGATGATGATGCAATTTTATTCTTTCTTCATTTTTGGCCCTTTACAAGAACTTGGCAATGTGATCCTCTCCTATCGCGAGGCCGAAGCGTCGCTTAACAACCTGCAATTGCTGCTCGCAAGACCGGTTGAGCACAAACCCGCCAATCCAGAGGTCATTTCTGAAATAGAAGCGCTGCGTTTCGACCACGTGCGTTTTCAGCATCAGTCTGCCATCCGGCCTGCGTTGGAAAACATTTCATTTGACGTAAAACGAGGCGAAACGATTGCATTCGTCGGGCCTTCGGGTTCGGGAAAAACAACACTTGTGAAGCTGCTTGTCGGCCTTTATCATCCGATTTCCGGAAGCGTTTTTTATAATAATGTCAATGGAAGTGAAATAGATTTTGACGAAATCAGGAACAAAATAGGCTTCGTGACGCAGGATACGCAACTTTTTTCAGGAACAATTAAGGAGAACCTGCTTTTCGTAAACCCAACCGCCACGGACGAAATGATCAATGACGTGTTAATCAAAGCGGCTTGCTATAATCTGCTTTCAAGAGCGGAAAATGGCATCGACACGGTCATCGGCGAAGGCGGACTCAAACTTTCGGGTGGTGAACGCCAGCGTTTATCCATTGCCCGTGCGCTCCTGCGCGTGCCGCACTTGATCATCTTCGACGAAGCCACTTCCGCGCTGGATTCGCTGACTGAAGAAGAAATTTCAAACACAATCCGCAACATTACCGATCAGCGTCAGCACATTACGGTGATGATCGCACACAGGTTGTCGACCATCATGCATGCCGATCGCATCTATGTTTTGGAGAAAGGGAACATTGTTGAAACCGGCAGCCACAATGCATTGATCGACGAAAAAGGCTTGTATTATGCCATGTGGCGTCAGCAAATTGGCGAACGCAAAGACGAGCAAGTGCTTTCTGCTTAGTTTTTAAAAAAGCCAAAAGCATAGCAAGATTCGGGTTTTTCATTCCTGCAATCACTGATAGTTTTGCTGCATAGAAAGTGAGCAAGAACTCAGACCGAAAAGCAAAATGAAAAACATCGAAGCGTTCGATTGGAATGCAATTACCGAAGCATTGCACAGCAAAGGATATGGATTAATCGAGCAAGTGTTGGAGCCTGCGGAATGCCAAGCCTTGATCGCATCTTATAATGAATCAGCGCATTACAGGAAAACGATCACAATGGAACGTTATCGCTTTGGTTTGGGTGAATATAAATATTTCGCCTATCCATTGCCGGACATTATACAAAGCCTGCGCGAGCGATTTTATCCGAAACTTGCCCCCATAGCACACCATTGGATGCAGGCGCTCAACATTGGGCAGCATTATCCCGCTGAGTTCAGCGACTTTCAAGCACATTGCCATGACAACCAGCAGACCAAGCCAACGGTGCTGATTTTGAAATACGGCGAAGGCGGCCACAACACATTGCATCAGGATTTATATGGCGACATTTTCTTCCCCATTCAACTAGTAATCTTCCTCAGCGAACCGGGCGAAGATTATGAAGGAGGCGAATTTGTCCTGACCCAGCAAATGCCCCGAGCGCAATCCAGAGCCATTGTTTTGAAACCAAAGAAAGGAGATGTGCTGCTTTTTACCACCAATTTCAGACCGATAATAGGAACCAAAGGTTACTATCGCGCCAATATGAAGCATGGCGTGAGTGAGGTAAAATCAGGCAATCGCTACACGTTGGGAATCATCTTTCATGATGCTTTGAGCTGACAAAAATGATTTACCATTCAGAACTTGGACACTATTCCTTCGCGACGAGCCGCAAATTGAAAGCGCTCATTGACAATGGTTTGGTCAAATTAGGTGGAAACGGGAAACTGAAAATTTACGGCACATTAAACTGTTCTTCCGGCAAGCGAATGAAGCAAGAAAACAGAGTGTTTTTCCGCTCAGAAGAAGATGCGATTTTGCATGGTTTTCGGCCTTGCGGGCATTGCATGCGGAGCGCCTATGCGCAATGGAAAGAAAAAGTATTTATTCCAAAACCTTGACCGTGAGGCTTCTCCACAAATAAAAAACGAGATAACTTTCCCAACCGGCAAAATTGCTGAATAGCGCTTCGATCTTGCTCGTTTCACTCCTTTCATGGATAATGTTGTGGCTGGAAAGCGCATTCAGCAAACCAATGTCGCCATGCGGAATGCCCTCTGGTTCTTTAAGCGATTTCATCAATGCATAATTGGCAGTCCAGGCGCCGATTCCTTTGTGCGCCGTCAATGCCTTTTTACGGGCAGTGAAGTCCGGCAAAGCGCGTAAAGATTCCTTATCCAGACTCCCGCTGGCAAATGCTTTGGCAATGCCAATCACGTAATCTGCCTTTTGTTGGGAAAACTGCATTGCCTTCAAATCGTCAATGTCTACATTCGCCAAAATCTCTGGCTCCGGAAATGTGTAATAGGATTCGTTGTTAAAGTCAATCCTCGGGCCGTAACGCTCAACCAGTCGGCGTTTAACCTTGTACGCAAAAGACAAATTAATCTGCTGACCTATGATGCACCAGCAAATGGCTTCAAACAAATTGGAAATCCCAATCAGCCGAAGGCCTTTGTAGCGCTCGGTCATGTAAGCCAGGCGACCGTCGGTTTTCAACTTATCGTAAAAAGGCTGAATGTTGGTGTCCATATCAAACCACTCGCGAACATAGGCAACGAGATAAGCCTTGTTTTCCTGGCTGGGCTCGCCAACCAGAATGTCCAGTTCAAGAAATCCGCCGTTTTCTTTAATGCAAATCAGCAAAATCTCTTTTTCAATCTCAATCGACTTGAAAATGGCGCCGTCTTTGATAATGTGCAGACAATCGTCATAATTGCGATTTAGGAACCAAAGACATTCGTCAAAGCTGAAAAGCGCTGGAATGGGGATTAAAATCGTGCGTTCACTATTCATTTACCAAAAATATTGCAGCCAAAAATAAGTCGAAACCTGCTTCTTGCTGCATTGTGCACTTTAATGGATTATTTTAAAAACCAGTTCTTTCAGCAATTCTCCCTCGGGAATGCTCACGCCATCCAAGCCTTTCATTCTAGCATCACATTCGCGCAGATAATGAATGATGTTCGCCACCTTGGGCAACGGATAATTGCGGATGGCCAGCAAATAATCCTTCACAAAATATGGATTAACACCCAGTTCCGCAGCAAGCCCTTTCTCCGTTTTGTCCTTGCTGGCATGCGCAAGCAGCAATTTGGAATAAAAACCAAACAGAATGATCAGTATGGGCGCCAGTGGATTATCCTTTGAATTGGCTGAAAAATAGGAAGCGATCTGATTGGCCTTCATCACGTCCCGCGTCATGAGCGCCTTTTGGAATTCAAACACATTATATTCCTTGCTGATCCCCACAAACCGCTCCACCGCAGCTGCGTCAATGCCTTCGTCCACGCGCAGGTTCACCATAATTTTGCGGATCTCATTGGACAACCTTTTCAAATCGTTGCCAATGTTATCAACCAGCATTTGCACTGCCTTCGGGCTTATTTTCACGCCTTCATGCTGACAAAATGACGCCACCCATTCCGGTAACTTGTTGTCATACATCTTCTTAGACTGCACTACAACGCCATTGTTGTTCATGGCTTTGATGAATGTTTTTCGCTCGTCTGCATTGGAGTGAAAACAAAAGACGAGCACCGTGCTGTTCAATGGATTCAGCGCATAATCTTCCAAGCGAGCTTGTTGATCCTTTTGCTCAATGCCGCCCAGTTTGTTCGCGTCTTTAACCAGGATCAACTGCCGCTCCGACATGAATGGATAACGTCGCGCATACCCGATCACGCCCGAAACGTCCGTGTCCTTTCCATATAAGACAAACTGGTTAAATCCCTTCTCAGACTCAGCAACAACTCGTTTTTCGAGCTCTTCCGCAATCGAATCAATATAATAAGGCTCGTCGCCATGCAGGAAATAAATGGGCCTGAATTTCTTGCTTCTGATTTCTTTTAATACAATATCCGGTGTCTGGGCCATTGAAATGCCTGTAATGGAAAGAAGTTAATGTGTCAATATGAACTGTTCCGATTCCTTTTGAAGTTCCGGAAAGAAGGCGGAAAATTTATCGTGATAAAAAGCTTCGTTTTCTCTCAATTCCAGCATGGCATTTCGCAATGGTGCGAGATATGGCGCCCGTCTTGAAAGCCTGTGAAAAGTAAGGTCCACGCCTTCGAGCGAGGCATAGGTTGTCAGCCAATCCTGCCGGATCATGGATTCCACCATCGGAGCCATTTCTTTTGTCACAAACCGAGCGTTTCGTTCGATGAGCGCGTACATGTTGCGCGCATAAGCGGCCAAGGGTTGGGAAGAGAAATTGTCAAAATATTTTGCCAGAAAATAATCGAAGTAAATGTCCATAACAATGCCCGAAAGCTTTCCCTGCGACAACGCAGCCTTATGTGTTGCCTCGCGGACCACGTCATGATGGTCTGTAAAAAAGTCAATAAACCGGTGCAATTTCAATCCTGTAACATAATCCGCATCCCAATCCGCAGTCCTTTCATCGGTCAGCCGGCCCTTCACGAAATCGCCGACATAATTTCCCATGATCACTCCCTCCTTATTTCCGGACAGCAAAATGTGTGCTAAAAAATTCATGTAAATGACAATTTGACAAATTTGCCGTACGTTTGTTTGCGCTCCTTTACTTGGAACAATTTTTTACAACAACAAGTATTTTAATCAAACTAGCAAATGAAAGTCGAAAAAAATAACGTGATAGCGTTGACATACAGCCTGCGAATTCCTGACACAGACGGGGAAACAGATGTGGTTGAAGTTGTTACAGAAGAAGATCCAATGTACTTCATTCAAGGCATCAGCGGGCTTCCGGAAGGTTTTGAGAACCAGATCGAAGGGCTTGTTGCCGGAGATATATTTGAGTTTACTGTGGCACCCGAAGAGGGTTATGGCGAGTTTGACGAAGAAGCAATTGTTGAATTGCCGAAGTCGGTTTTCCAGATGGAAGATGTTAATGAAGATGAATTGCTGCAAATCGGCAATATCATTCCAATGACCAATGAAGACGGCGAAAGAATGCACGGACAAGTTGTTGAAATCAATGGCGATATTGTTGTCATGAACTTCAACCATCCGCTTGCAGGAAAAGAGATGCATTTCAAAGGTCAGATCATCTCCATCCGCCCAGCCACTCAGGAAGAAATCAGCCACGGCCACGTTCACGGAGCCGGTGGCGTGCATCATCATTAATGATTGAATAAGTGAATGACTGAATAGAAAAAGAATATTCAGTCATTCACTCACTCACTCATTCACTCATTCACTCATTGAAACTGCATACTGCTCCACTTCCACTCCGAATCTTTTCAAAAACTCCACTCCTTCCTCAATTGCGATTCCTTTGTATGCTGCGTAGGAATTCAGGAAAATCACTTTCTTTATTTTCATTGTGTAAATAACCCGCGCGCAGGCAATGCATGGGGCTAATGTTACGAAAAGGGTCGATCCTTCGATATTGGAACCGTTTTTTACGGCAAACAGAATTGCGTTTTGTTCGGCGTGCAATGCGAGAGAGCAACTTCCTTTTGCATCTCTTGGACATCCAACTTCCGGAAATTCTTCGTCGCAATTGTGTGTTCCAGCCGGCGGACCATTGTAACCGATTGAAATAATCCGTGTGTCTTTTGTTAATACAGCACCAACCTGGGCTTTGATACAATGGGAACGCAGCGCCAGATTTTTTGCCAATTCCATGTAGATATCATCAAATTTCGGCCGCAAATTCGTTGTAAGTAAGGTCATTAGTTTGGTCAATAAATTTTACACAAACTTATAGAATTGAACACTGATTCAACAATAGATTTTCAAGTATGCGCATTAGAATGATGTTTTTGCTGGCAATGATCTTTACACACGCAACTGCATTTGCCCAGCAGGACCGCGTGGTGATAAAGCTTGCGCAAGATCCGGCATCCTTGTTGAAAACATATAAATTTTACATTCAGGAGGTTGAAGACCAACGCCTTATTCCTGGATCATCATTGGGTAAGGTTATTGCGTTGGGCAAAGAAACGCCCATTGGATTGCCTGGGAAGCTGGACAAAGAACTCTTCACTTACTGGTCGTTCGCTGCTTCGAAAAAGGATCAGACTTACTTGCCGCTTTACATTAGCGTTAAAGAACTGTCTGTGCAAGAAAAGCGCGTTGCTCCTAATAAAGTCACTGGCGAGATGAAGCTGTCTGTAAAATTCCGTTGGTATCGCAACATGCAGCCGGTGGAGCTTACCAATTATCAGACGGCTGTCAATTACACGCGTCCCGAGCGGGATTTTGATTACGAAAAGCTCATTGAGCAGTTACTCGATCAGTCATTGGCGCATTTCCAAAAGTGGATGACGCTCAATGCGGGCAAAAATCCGGCGCTCGCACGAAACGTACAACTGGTTTTCAAAGAACTTGTGACCAATGATCCGGATACGGTCTTTTATTCTCCCAAGCGCCCACTCATCTGGGACGATTTCAAAGTGCGCAATGCGAAGCCTGGCAGCAGATATGCAGCGGCTGTTTTCACGAGTTTTGGTTACGAAGGCCGATCCTATCCAAAAGACGACGACTTGGTGGTGGAAATAGGATTGAAGACATTCATGGTTAAAAGCATGTCATGGGGAAGACCGGAATCACGCACTGCCAGCACATTGCGGCATGAACAAATTCACTTCGACATTACGAGACTGGTTGTTGAGAAATTCAAAGCACGCTTGCGCAATGCGGATCTGTCGATTGAAGACTATGACAGCGAAATCCAATATCAGTTTTTGGAAGCATTCCGCGAAATGAACAACGACCAGGAACAATATGATGGAGAAACCGGTCACGGCCTCAATGCTGGCGCCCAAGCCGCATGGGACAGGAAAGTGGCGGATGAGATTGCGGCTGTCTATGCAGTGCAATAGGTTTATTTCGCCGTAACAAAAACGGTTTGCTGCACTTCCTGGCTGATGGCGTAATTCCTGATGCAAAAGTTATAAGCATTGGCATCTTCGCGTAATGCCTTGTCACTCACGACATATAGAACATCGTTTTGCTTAAAACTCATTGCCAAGTGATTAGGAATCGAATGCGTGACAACATCGTTGGACAGCCTTATTTGCAAACTCTTGGAGACGCCGTAACAAGCGAACATGAACACCACTAAACAAGCCGCTTTCAGAAACTGAAACGACCGCTTCTCATAAGTCAGCCAAATCAATAAAAGCACTGCATACAAAATGACGACCTCAACTTTGTCGAGATTCAGGTTTTCTATCAAATATCCAGGCAGCGATTTTGGAACGGAAACAGCAACATTTGTCAAGTAAGCGGAAAGCAAGACAATCTGATTAACAAGCCATTGCAGCCAAAAAATCTTAACGAGGGAAACCAGCAATAACAGCAGCGCTGCGGGCAAAAGCACATTCGTAAACGCAATGACAAATGGATTGATAAGCCAGAAATAGCTTGGAAATTGATGAAAATAGAACAGACTTAACGGAAAAGTCGCCAATTGCGCCGCGAAGGAAAGCGCTGAAATTTGCCAGACAAATTTAATGATCCGGTTGTTGGGAGTAAAAAAGTTGTTAATCGGCTCGTACAACAAAAAGATGCCGCTCATAGCAAGATAAGAGAGCTGAAAACCAACATCATACAACGCGGCCGGATCAAATAACAAAATCAAAAATGCAGAGAAAGCCAGCGTGTTCATCGCGTTCTGCTTTCTTGCAAAAACTTCTGCTACGACGAAGACAATGCACATTAACGTCGCTCGCTGGACGGATGCTGGCAAGCCCGTTACGAGAGCGTAGAAGCAGAGCAATGCAATCACTGCAACCAAATAAAGCCACTTTCCATAATGCCAGCGCTTTATCCAGCCCAATAAATGACTGATTACCAGGAAAATAATGGCAACGTGCATGCCCGAAACCGAAAGAATGTGAACCGCTCCGGAAGCCGTATAATCGGTTACCAAGTCAGCTTGCAGATCGTCGCGCCGGCCGAGCAACATGGCTTTTACAAGCCCGTAAGCATCATCGTCCGGGATATTTTCGCGTAAAACCTGAGCCGACCATTCCGAAATGTTAGTGCTCCAACGCTGAAACACAAAAGTCTGCTCACCCGGCAAAATTGTAAATGAATTGTTCGAAAGATAATCCGTCCAAACGATTCCTTTGTTCCTAAGAAACGCCCGATAATCAAACTGCATGGGGTTTTTGGCTTCCATAGGCTGTTCCAATGTTCCGCTAACGATCACCCACTCGCCAGGTTTTGGAATGGAGGTCGCATCGTCGGAAACATTGATCAGTGCTTTCACAGAGACCGGAAGCCATTGTTTGTTAATCCTGATGCGCTTGATGATCGCCTCAAAACGCACAGTTTTGGCTCTTTTCTCAGGCAATGTTGTGATTTCGGCTTCATATGCCGTGTAAGTTTTACTATTCAGTGCAGCAATGTTCGTGTCGTTGCGCTGCTCAAACATTGTCTTCGAGAAGCCACCAATAGCAACCGAAAACATGGCAAACGTAACACCAAAAGCGCTTTTGAAACTTTTGGCATAACACAACATTGACACCAGAAAACAGGCGCAGATAATACCAAAAAATATGATTTGCGAATGCAGGAATGCCGGAAACAGAGAACTTAGCAAAATGCCCGCAATGTAAAACAGCACGATCCCGACGAAGGGGGCGCGAGGCAGCATATGTTAGCGGACTACAAAGCGTTTGGTAATCGTTTGTCCGCCAGACGAAACTTTATAAAAATACAAGCCGCTTGGAAACTTGTTTACATCCAGATAATTGAGGTTAACCGCATCAGAAACAATGCGATGGCCCCTTTGGTCAAATACGTTCACGGTAAAAATCTGATAGTTTGGTGTGTATATATTGGCAGTTAATTGGTCACTGACGGGGTTCGGGTAAAGCTCCACAAGCAAGTTATCGCCAGAGATTTTTGAATATTCAACAAGCTTTGCACGTCGCGGACTCAATTGTAAAACCGCATGCATGCGCTCCTTTTGGTCATTCGTAAAAACGCTCATACATGCGTCAGGCGAATAATCCATGTAGTTTTCAATCATATTTCGCGTGGTTACGCCTCGGCAATCTGAAAAGACGGGCGTGCAGGAAATGTCGGTCGTTTCGTTTTTCGTAAAAGCAGTCGGCGTGTCGGCACAATGATCGGTGCCGCAATTCCGGTCGCCCCAGATGTGTATCAATCCAAGCCAATGCCCGACCTCATGCGTGGTCGTGCGGCCCAGGTTGTAAACGGCACTCGTGATCGCGGGCGAATTCCTGCCAAAATAACGAAAGTCAATGATCACGCCGTCCGTTAATGCATCCACAGCTTTTTCCGCCTCGTTGGAAAGGCCAGTCGTTAGCTCATTGATTTCGGTTACAACGGGAAACTGAGATGTGCCTAGATAACGGTCAGAAAGCCTGCAAACCCAGATATTCAAATAACGGTTTGTAAGCCATGCCGGTGAAATTGCAGCCAGTTCGTCAGCGTCGGTGATCGGACTGAACTGTGTTTTTTCATTAAATGTCCTGACAACTGTCACAAGCTTGAATCGAATGCCTGTGTCGACGCCCAGTGAGTCCGTATAAAATCCTTTGTAACCCGAAGTGTTGCTGTAATCTTCATTCAAAACGTCGATCTGGCTCTGAATCTGGTCGTCCGAAATATTCGCATTGCCCTGGCCGCCAATAGGATTGCCTTCCTCACTGTGAATGACATGGACAACAACGGGAATGGTCACGATCTCATCCGCAGACGTCCGCAAAGCCTTGTTGACTTTGATCCTGTTCTGAATCGCTTCTTCGGACTTGTTTCGCAGCTTTTGTAATGCCGGATATCTGGAAAGTTTTAATGCTTCCAGTTCGGTGCTGGCGCAGCGTTGCAACAAAGCATCGCTATCCTGCGCCAGCATGAACGTTCTTGATAAAAATATCAGTAAAATGGTCAGCAGGGACTTACTGCTCAGATTTGTCATAAGCTGCAAGTATATCTTTAACCAAACGGTGTCTTACAACGTCAGATCCATCAAGCTCCACAAAACTGATCCCCTTAATGCCTTTCAGCACGCCTAATGAATCAATCAAGCCGGATTTGAGGTTTTTTGGCAAGTCAATCTGCGACTTATCGCCAGTAATGATGGCCTTAGAACTTGGTCCCATACGGGTCAGGAACATTTTCATCTGCATCGGCGTCGTGTTCTGCGCTTCGTCAAGCAGGATAAATGCATTATTCAGCGTTCTTCCGCGCATGTAAGCAAGCGGCGCAATCTCAATTACGCGACTTTCCAGATACAATTTCAGCTTTTCAGGAGCGATCATATCATCCAGCGCGTCGTAAATTGGTCTTAAATATGGATCAATTTTTTCTTTCAAATCACCTGGTAAGAAGCCCAGGTTTTCCCCAGCCTCGACGGCAGGACGCGTTATAATGATCTTTCTGACTTCCTTATTTTTCAATGCACGGACCGCAATGGCCACAGCAGTGTACGTTTTTCCGGTTCCGGCCGGTCCGACTGCAAACACGAGATCAAACTTTTCAGCTTGTTCCACCAGCAATTTCTGGTTTGGCGTTTTTGCTTTCACTACCAATCCCTTGTTGCCATAAATGATCACATCCGCATCATCCTCAGCGCTGGCAACAGGCGATTTTACAACTCCATTTAAATATCCTTTGACATTATCGTTGGTAACCTTCCCATATTTCTGGTAATGCGCTATCAGCGAATCCATTACATCTGTAATACGGATAATTTCCGGGGCAGTGCCCTGGATGCGGATCTCGTTTCCGCGCGAAATAATTTTGCTTCCAGGGAAAGCAGCGGCAACTTCTTTAATATTCACATTGTGAATACCCAAAAAATCTACCATTGAAACGTCCTCGAGCGTGATGATTTTTTCCAGCAAATGATTTGAAGTTTAGTGTTTGTCTATTTGTTCTAAAATTTAGTAATAATAACGAACAATAGTAAAAGAAAGCGCGAGAAATACAATTATAGTGCCAGACTTTAAAACATATATTGGGGTTATTTTGACCAACTGTTTCATTATCAGAGCCGGACAAAAATGACCGGTTTAAGAAAAAAAATTATTGCAAGAACTTCCTGCCGCATCCTTTCCTGCGCACCCTGCTTTCGTTAACTTTGTCTTAATATGGAAAACGACAGGACCTCAGGCAATTCTTTCAAATCAGGAGCTAAACAAGGCAACTCCACAAGGAAGCCCATCGGTGCCAGAACACCTGGTATCGAGCAGACTTTCAGCAAGTTACCACCCCAGGCAATCGATCTTGAAGAGGCTGTTCTGGGTGCTTTAATGATTGAAAAAGACGCCCTCACGGCCGTTGCCGACATCCTCAGACCCGACAGTTTTTATAAGGAGGCGCACGTCCGCATTTACACCGCGATCATTACGCTTTTTGCCGATTCTGAGCCGATAGACATGCTTACCGTAACGTCAAAATTGCGCAGTATGGGCGAGCTGGAACTGATCGGCGGCGCTCAATACATTATGGAGCTGACCTCCAAAGTCAACTCTGCTGCCAACATTGAATTCCATGCACGCATTATATCCCAGGCTTTCATCAAGCGCGAGCTGATCAAGGTCGCTTCGGAAATTCAGCGGGAAGCATACGAGGACACGACGGACGTTTTCAGGCTGCTTGACAAAACAGAGCAGAACTTGTTCCAGATCTCGGAATCAAACATTAAGAAAAATTACGCTGACATGGGAGCGCTGATGCGTCAGGCATTGGCAGAACTCGATCAGAAAAAGAATAATAAAGACGGGCTTACCGGAGTTCCTTCCGGTTTCAGCGCACTGGACCGGCTTACATCGGGCTGGCAGAAAACAGAATTAATGATCCTGGCGGCTCGTCCGGGTATGGGAAAAACGGCTTTCGTTGTTTCTTCGCTGCGCAATGCTGCGGTGGATTTCAATATGCCGGTCGCAATTTTCTCGCTCGAAATGTCGTCCGTGCAGCTGGTGAATCGTTTGATTTCGGCAGAAGCAGAAATTGACAGTGAAAAAATCAGGAAAGGAAGTCTAGCGCCACATGAATGGGAACAGTTGCATCACCGCATTCACCGATTGACCAATGCGCCGATCTTCATAGACGACACGCCTGCCCTATCCATTCTGGAATTACGAGCCAAATGCCGCCGTCTGAAAGCACAGCACGACATTCAAATGATCGTGATTGACTATCTCCAGTTAATGACAGGAGACACGGGCGGCAAAGGCGCTGGTAACCGAGAACAGGAAATTGCGATGATTTCAAGATCGCTCAAAAACCTTGCAAAAGAACTTGACGTGCCCGTAATCGCGCTTTCGCAGCTAAGCCGTGCCGTGGAAACGCGTGGTGGTGAAAAGCGGCCTCAGCTTTCAGATTTAAGGGAATCGGGATCGATTGAGCAGGATGCGGATATGGTTCTTTTCCTATATCGTCCTGAATATTATGGCATTACAGAAGATGAATCGGGAAATTCGGTTGCAGGAATCGGGGAAGTGATTGTTGCGAAAAACCGTGCAGGATCTTTGGATACGGTGCAATTGCGCTTTATTGGCAAATACACCAAGTTTACGGACCTTGATTCACAATTCACGCCAGCGCCATTCTCCGTGGATCGACCTATCCAGACTTCCAACCCAATTGCGTCGTTCGAAAGTCAAACGAAGCCTGCCCCGGCGGGTGGAACGCTCCGGAGCAGGGCCAATGATTTGAGTAATTTTGATTATAAAGGCCCGGATAGCGAGCCTCCTTTCTAAGCTCTCCTTACAAGCAAAGCCACATTCTCAACATGATGCGTGTTGGGAAACATGTCAACTGGCTGCACTTTTGTCACTTCATAATCTGCGGACATGAGGGCAATGTCACGTGCTTGCGTCGCAGTGTTGCAGCTCACGTACACAACGCGGTCGGGAGCAGCTTTGAGAATGGTTTCGACAACTGGCGCGTCCATTCCCGCGCGCGGCGGATCTGTAATGATCACATCCGGCCTGCCATGTGTTTGCAAAAAGCCCTCATTCATGATTCCGCGCATATCTCCGGCAAAAAATGATGTGTTCGTGATGCCATTCAGTTCTGAATTTCTTCTTGCATCCTGCACAGCCGCTTCCACATATTCCACGCCCACAACTTTCTTCGCCCGACGTGCCACAAAATTGGCGATCGTGCCCGTTCCGGTGTAAAGGTCGTACACGGACTCATTGCCCGTAAGGCCCGCATATTCGCGCGCCACGCTGAAAAGCTGATGCGCCTGCTCGGAATTGGTTTGGTAAAATGACTTAGGCCCAACCAGAAAAGTTAAGTCTTCCATTGTTTCGCGGATAAATGTCTCACCCGCATAATGAATCACTTCCTGATCCTGGTAAGAGTCATTTCCCTTCAAATTCACAATGTAATTGAGTGAAGTAATTTCGCTGTGCGTTTTGTGCAAATAAGCCATCACCTTCTCAATCGCTTCATCATTCTGCTCGCCAAACTGCACGATAACCATCACATCGCCCGAGTTGGCCGTTCGCACAACCAGATTTCGCAGCGTGCCCACATTAAACTTCACGTCGTAATAAGGAATGTTATGCAGCTCGCCAAAGTGGTGTAAGGAATTCCGGATCGTGTTCGAAGGATCGGGTTGCAAGTGGCAATGGTCCACCGTAAATATTTTATCAAAACGCTTTGGGACGTGAAATCCGAGCGCATGCTTGGTAAACTGTGCTCCCGAATCCAGTTGATCTTTTGTGAGCCAGCGCCAGTTTGAGAACGTAAATTCGAGTTTGTTTCGGTAATATTCTGTTTTTGGAGCAGCAAGGATCTCGTTAATGCTTACATTCTTGATGTGCCCGATCCGCTGAAAGTGGTCAACAACTTGCTGTCTCTTGAATTTCAGTTGGTGTTCGTATGCAATATGTTGCCATTTGCAGCCGCCGCATACAACGTTATGGAGGCAATATGGGTCTGTCCTGAGAGACGACTGTTTATGTATTTTGGTAACGATCGCTTCCTTTAATTTTTTCTTTGTTTTGACCACCTGTAAATCCACTATGTCACCAGGAGCCACATTCCCTTCTACAAAAATTACGCCGTCTTCTGATTTAAATATACATTTGCCTTCTGCCGCAAAATCGGTAATTTCAACGTATTCATACTTGATATTCTTAATCATATTCCTTTTTTAATTTTCTAAATTCTAAATCCTATCGGATAATTTCTACACCCACATCAAGCCATGAAAAAGCGGTACATCTTGTTCATTCTGATGCTGTTTGCCCTTTCAAAAACCTATGCTACTCATATCGTCGGCGGCCAACTCTTCATTACTGAAAATCCCAACACTTACTATAATTACAACATTGGCCTGACCATGTATTTCGATGCATTGAACGGCAATCCGGGCGCGGAGGACCAATTCGTTACGATCTATGTCTTTCGTAAACGCGATAACCAGCCCGTTGGTTATCTTCAGGCCCCAAAAATAGAACGAAAATCGGTCAACTATGCTAATCCGTCGTGCGGAATATCGTCGCTGGAAACTTACATGATCACTTACAGCACAACGCTAAGGCTCGAACCGACCGATTTCAGCGATCCGCAAGGCTATTATATGGTGTGGGACCGCTGCTGCCGCAATGGGACGATCACGAACATTAAGGCGCCTGGCGACGCGGGAAGCTTGTTTTATCTGGAATTTCCGCCGCTGTTCAGGAACAATGCGAATTTCAAGAACTCCTCCCCCGTTTTCTCGCCCATCAAAGGAGACTATGCCTGTGTCAATTCTCCGTTTTTCTTTGATTTTGGCGGGAAGGACGCCGATGGCGACAGCCTGACTTACAAACTGATCACGCCGATGCAGGGATTTTCCGACAAAGCCAATCCAAGCGTCGAAGCGCGCGGCTCATCGAGTTATCCGCGTCTCACGTGGATTGACGGGATTACGGTAGACAACATTATTCCGGGCCCAAAGCCTCTGACGGTTGATCCCAAAACCGGAATGCTGTCGGTTACGCCAGGCAATGTTGGGTTGTATGTGTTTGCCGTGCAGGTGGACGAGTATCGGAATGGCGTTAAAATTGGCAGTCTTACACGTGATTTTCAGCTTAAAGTCGTGGATTGTCCTAAAATGGACGCACCAAAGTTGTTATTTAAGCCCAAAGGAAAAGACACCTATTATACTCAAAACGAGATCATTACTGTTAAAGAAGGCGATCCAAATTGCTTCGAAGTGATGGTTACGGACCCTAATATCAACCAGATCATTCGTGTCAAAGGCCGCGCAGTCAACAATTCAAAAGATTACTTCTCCATTCTCCCCGCCGAATTCAAGACGACGATTGCGAACGACACGCTGAAATTCGAAATCTGCCTCGACGAATGTTTTGTCACCTACGATAACCGGCCCATCAAGATCGAGCTTATCGCGGAAGACGAAAGTTGCCCGGTTCCATTGATGGACACATTGAATATTTTCATCCGCCGCGAAAGCAGTGGTAACAATGCTCCCGAAGTCTCCACCTCTCTGCCAGGTCAATATGTGCACGTCACGGCTGGCATTCCTGTTCAATTTGATGTTTTTGGTAAAGACACGGACAAAGACAGCATTGCACTTTCCGGACGCGGTCAGGATTTTAATATGGTGGACATGGCCATGGATTTTAAAGCAACGAGCGGCAAAGCACAGATCCAGCAGAAATTCACGTGGACTCCCCCGTGCAATGCAAAGAAAGGGGACACGCTCGTCGTAGATTTCAAGGTTGAAGACATCCGCTGCATCGGCAATCCGCTTGCGGTTTCCAAGCCCGTGTATTTCATCGTTGACGAATCACCCAACAGCCCTCCTGCCGTGAAGACTTCCCTCGATGTGCAGGAAGTCACTTATACAATCGGCAACAGCTCAGCCATCATTTTCGACGTGCTCGCAACCGATCCCGACACGAACACGATCAGCCTCGTTGCGGCCGGCCGCGGGTTCAGCATCAGCGATGCCGGAATGCAGTTTGCAAATAAAACCGGGATCAAAGAGGTCACCTCTCCTTACTCCTGGTCGCCCGACTGCGCGCTGCTCGAAGGACAATCCGAAAGAGCTTTTCTGATCGACTTCATCACCCAGGATAAAAGTTGCGCAGCAGCAAGCGACACCACCACAGTCAGAGTCATCGTGAAGGACGACACTTCGGACGTCGTCCCGGAATTTCCCAATGTGATCACGCCGAATGGTGATGGCAAAAACGACTGCTTCGTGTTGGAAAATTTGCCGCAGGACAACTGTGTAAACCAGTTCAAAGATGTGACGATTTTCAATCGCTGGGGTAAGCAAGTTTACTACTCCAAAATCAGGAAAAACTGGTGCCCAACCAGCATTTCACAAGGCTATTATTACTACGTCGTCGAGTACACGAACAAGCGTTTCAAAGGAGGTTTGACAATTCTGAAATAAGATTAAGTTGCAATGCAGCGATCGCTTTTGACAAGCAATAAAATATCATAAGTTCAAAAAGTATTGACCATTCGGATAAAATAAAATGTTACTTACAAATTAAATGTAGCATACATCTAGAATACTTTGAGCTAATGAAACTTTATATACTAATCAAACAAACTAAATGTATAAAAAGTATTATTTGTATAACACATAATTTTATATTGCAACTTGTCAAAAGGTTAATACTTTTTATAATAGCTTACCATAAGAGAAATATCAAACATATCATACTAACTCGTAGTAAGTAATTGATAATCAATAAAAAATTGAAGGTTTACTCATTACAAGCCAACATTCTAATGTTGCCCAATCCAAGCATCTTAGACTTACATCCTGAATCTCAGCCACACCTTTCACTCATTTACTCATAAACTTTACACGCTTATGCAGTATTAAAGCAGCAATCACCACTTTAATTAATTTACGTTATTCCCAAATCATTAGAAAATGAAAGTAGCATTAATCGGCGCAACTGGCTTTGTTGGCACCCAAGTTTTAAAGGAATTGATATCGAGAGGACATCAGACAACTGCCATCGCACGGCACATTGATAACATTGATTCGGACAGCGACCTGGTAACTCCCAAGTCTGCAAATGTGCTCAATGCAAGTGAAGTTGCAGATGCAGTGGCTGGCCATGACGCCGTTGTCAGCACCTACAATCCGGGCTGGACAAACCCGAATATTTACGCAGAATATCTGGAAGGCGCGCAAGCCATTCAGGCTGGTGTAAAGGCGTCAGGAGTGAAACGCTTCCTCGTGGTAGGCGGCGCAGGAAGCCTCGAAGTCGCTCCCGGATTACAGCTTATCGACACGCCTGATTTCCCGGAAGAATACAAACCCGGCGCTGGGGCTTCGAGAGAATATCATAAGATCCTTTTGACAGAAAATGACCTCGATTGGACATTCCTAAGTCCTGCCATTGAAATGCACCAGGGAACGTCCGGCGTAAGAAAAGGCACATACAGAACTGCGCTTGAAAATCCTGTTTTTGATGAAAATGGAAGAAGCATTATTTCGTCAGAGGATCTTGCCGTTGCAATCGTGGATGAAATTGAACGACCTCAATTTATCAAAAAGCGCTTTACAGCTTCTTATTGATTTCGAAAGTTTAAGCAAGCCATTGATTTAGAGCAGCTTGTAATCAACTTTTTCTACATTATAAACTTATAAAGCTTTTGATAAATATAAAAAGTATTATACATATCAAAAGCTTTATTTTTATTATAAGTATCAATAGTTTAATTATTATTTAATCATCTTAACCATTTTAAAAGTATAAATTGGTAATTGAGGCTTCGAACGAAAAGTTGTCAGTGTTTGAGCAAAAAATTGAGGGAAATTAAGGTTCTTTGTACTCATTTTTCTGACACTAACTTCCTTATAATGAATTACCGTTTTGCCGGCAGCATTGTGTTTTTAATGCTGCTTTCCAACTCCCAGGCATTTTCACAACGATTCCTTATGGACCTTGTGGACACGACCAACCAGATGGGAAAAGGCATGCTTTCCATTTACCAGCGCTACAATCGGGTCAAAATAGGCGGTTACATTCAACCACAATTTCAATATATAGCAAAAGAAGGCGCTGAAACTTATAATGGCGGCAATTTTTCGCCCATGTCTAACAATCGCTTCATGCTGCGCCGCGGTCGTTTACGCGTGGATTATGCGCATTTGAATGATCACGCAGACCCTACTTCTTATTTCGTTTTCCAGTTCGACGGGACAGAGCGAGGCGTGGCCATTCGCGATTTTTGGGGACGATTTTACGAGAACAAATTCAAGATATTTGCACTGACAACCGGAATGTTTGCCCGGCCATTTGGATACGAAATTAACCTTTCGTCGGCAAACAGGGAGAGCCCGGAACGTGGAAGAATGTCACAAATACTGATGAAAACGGAACGGGATATCGGCGCTATGCTAACGGTCACCAGCCGGCAATCTGTTCGATGGCGTCAGAAATTAAAGCTTGATATTGGTGTTTTTAATGGCCAGGGCGTGGCTGGTCCTGTGGATTACGACAGTCACAAAGATGTGATCGGGCGGCTCAGTTTGAAGCCAACGAAGCTGCCGTCGTTTGGAAACTTCATCATATCTGCGGGAATTTCTGGTTACAAAGGTGGCATCACCAGTCAGGGTGAAACGCTATACCGGACGAAAATCAGTGCGGGCGAATATGTAATGCTGCGCGATTCGTCCGCTACAAATTACCGAAAAACAGCACCGAGAAATTATGCAGGAGCAGATTTCCAAATCTCGATTCCGAACGTGAAGGGTGAAACGGAATTCCGGTTCGAATACATTCGCGGGCAGCAGACTGCCACATTCGCAAGCAGCGAAACGCCCGGCGAATATCCGGTCACGAACGGAATAAAAGACCCGCTTTACATCCGCAAGTTTGACGGCGCTTACTTTTATTATGTGCAAAACCTGGGCAGTCTCCAACACCAGTTTGTGCTTAAATATGATTGGTACGACCCGAACAAGCTTGTGTCAGGCACCGAAATTGCCGACAACAAAGGCTTTACCAAAGCTGACCTTCGATATGACACCATTGGAATGGGCTACGTTTACATTCCCAACGAATCGCTGAAATTCATGTTCTATTATGATTTTGTGAAAAACGAAAAGTCTGCTGTTCGTGGATTTGAGCGCGACGCACCGGACGACATTTTCACGGCAAGGGTTCAATACAGCTTCTAATTGCCAAAGCGTTCGATCAGCACTTTCTTTCTGTATTCAAAGATCTGGGTAACCTCATTTTTGACAAAAAGTGCATTGACAATGTCGCCTATGAAACCCAATGGCACGTTGTAGTTCAAAATATCTTCCATCAAGACTCCGCCTTCAACGGCCGTGAACCGATGCTGATGATGCCAAAACGCATACGGACCAAACCGCTGCTCATCTACAAAATACTGCTTATCAGCAACATGCGTTATTTCGGTGCACCATTTCAACGGAATTCCCATAACCGGTTTGACAATGTAACGAATGATTTGTCCCGCATACATTGCGCCGCCATGGTGTTTAGAAGTGACAATAAAACCCATTTTCGCAGGCGTAATTTCCTTTAAATTCGCAGGATTGGAAAAGAATGACCACGCTTCATCCAGTGAAATCGGGAGCGTTTGCGTAAAGTATAATTCTTGCACTGTTTGACTTTTTTGTGTTTGATTAATATACGGAAAAATCCACTTTATAGACCAAATTATGACCATTGGCACGGTTTTCAATATTTATTGGCATGACCTAATTCCAAAAACATGAACAGAGAACTTATTGCAACTACGTCCATGTCGATCTATTCCAGCCCCGCATCGGTTTGGAAAGCATTGATCGATCCAGAAATTGTCAAAAAATATATGTACGGCGCGGAAGTGTATTCTGACTGGCAAGTCGGCAGCCCGATCACTTACAAAGGAGTTTGGGACGGCCAACCATACGAAGACAAAGGAATCATTCTGGAATTCATTCCGCAACGCGTGCTGAGTTACACTTATTGGAGTCCGTTATCCGGGACGGATGATTTTGAAGACAATTACGCGCACATTACATATCACATTTCTGGATTTGACGACGAAACGACGGTTACTATTACGCAGGACAATCTGCAAACCGATGAGGCTGTTGTCGCCGCCGAAGAAAACTGGATGAAAGTGCTCCGGAATATCAAGCAGATTGTTGAAGACGATCGCAAGCACGTTCTTTGATGCATTAGCAAAAAGCCAATCCGAGTTACTGCCCGGATTGGCTTAGTACATTTATAACTTCATGCTTAGCGCAATGCGCTTTCTTGCTAAGTCCACCTCCGTGACTTTCACACTTACAATTTGTTGAAGCTTCACCACTTCATTCGGATCTCTGATAAATTTGTCAGCCATTTGCGAAACATGGACAAGCCCGTCTTGCTTCACACCAACATCCACAAATGCGCCGAACGCAGTAATATTGGTGACGATTCCCGGCAACACCATGCCCACCTTTAAATCCTCAGGCTTCCTGACCGAGCTGTCGAATTCGAACTGCTTAACGCCTTCGCGTGGATCGCGTGATGGTTTTTCGAGTTCAAGCAGAATGTCTTTCAATGTAGGAAGCCCAACCGAATCACTAATGTAATTCTCCGGCTTGATTTGCTTTCTCAGCTCAGACTTTTGCATCAGGTCTTTGATCGTCGCGCCTGCATCTTTGGCCATTTGACCGACCAAATCATAACGTTCAGGATGTACTGCACTGTTATCCAATGGATTAGCACCATTTTCAATGCGTAAAAACCCTGCCGCCTGCTCATAAGCTTTCGATCCGAGCCGCGGCACTTTCAATAATTGCTGCCTTGATTTGAAGTCGCCGTTTTTTGCCCTAAAATCCACGATATTCTGCGCCAGAGCCGTTCCAAGGCCCGATACATAACGCAAAAGATGCTTGCTTGCCGTGTTGAGATTTACGCCTACGGAATTTACGCAGCTTTCCACGACTGTATCCAAAGCATTTCGCAATGAATTCTGGTCTACATCGTGCTGATACTGACCGACACCAATGGATTTGGGGTCAATTTTGACGAGCTCAGCCAACGGGTCCATCAAGCGCCGCCCTATGGAAACAGAGCCACGAACGGTTACATCCTTATCCGGAAACTCTTCGCGCGCAACATCCGAAGCAGAATAAATTGAAGCGCCCTGCTCGCTGACCATGAACAAGCCAACTTCCTCAGCTTTACCAGCTGACGCCAAAAGCTTCCTGACAAAGTCCTCCGTTTCGCGACCGGCCGTTCCATTTCCCACAGCAATCGCTTCAATCTTAAACTTTTGAATCAAATCAGATAGCCTTGCATTGGCATCGCCCGGCTTGTCAAACGGATAAATAACCTGGTCCGCGTTGAGGTTGCCCTGGCTGTCCAGCACAACAACCTTACAACCAGTCCGGTAACCGGGATCAATTGCCAGAACATTCTTTTGACCCAAAGGAGATGCGAGCAAAAGTTGTCTTAGATTTTCAGTAAAGACCTGAATAGCAGCAATGTCCGCTTTTTCCTTTGATAAATTGGCGAATTCGGTTTCAATGGAAGGTTTCAATAGTCGCTTGTAACTGTCTGAAATGGCAAGCTCCATTTGCGTCAAAACCGCTGGCGGACCTTTGCGGAACAACCGGTCCAAAGCCTCAATGGCCTGATCCTCATCGGGCGAAATGCTGACATTCAAAATGCCCTCTTCCTCACCCCGCCGAATGGCCAGCAAGCGATGCGAGGGAATACGCGATAAAGGCTCTGAAAAATCAAAATAATCCCGATATTTTACGCCTTCTTCCTCCTTTTTCTTCTTGACTTTTGAAGTAATCACCGCCCCACGCTGAAAAAGATTCCGAATCCGCGATCTGGAATCCTGATTTTCATTGATCCACTCCGCAATAATGTCTCGGGCTCCCTGCAATGCATCTTCAACTGAGCCAACCTGATCATTCAAAAACTCCTTTGCTTTGCGCTCAGGATCAGACTCTTTACCATTGAAAATCAACTGTGCGAGCGGTTCAAGGCCACGTTCGATGGCCATTCCCGCGCGTGTTTTTCTTTTCTGTTTATAGGGAAGATAAATGTCCTCTAATTCCAGCAGCGAGAAGACGTTTTCCAGCTTCTTACGAAGTTCCGGCGTCAATTTCCCCTGCTCGTCAATGCTTTTTAATATGACTTCGCGGCGCTTTTCAACTTCTTGTTGCTTTTGCCAAGAATCCTTAATCGCCCCAATCTGCACTTCATCCAAACCGCCAGTCGCCTCTTTCCGGTAACGCGAGATAAATGGCAAAGTCGCGCCTTCCTCAAAAAGCTGAATTGTCTTTCTGACCTGCTTCTCGGAAATAGCAGTTTGCTGGGCAATGAGGGAATAATTCATGGTTTAAAAACGGGTAAATGTAAGCGGCGTGGCCAAAATTATTTCCGCAAATAAAGCAGATATTCGTAGATTTAGTGACTTTAACTTTCCTAAACCGATGCATCATTTTTTCAAAATTCGCAGCATAAGCGTGCTGTCCGCCATGTTGCTGTTATTGCTGATCACACCGAACGCGCAGGCACAGCCCAATGCTAAATTCAAAGTAATCGCCTTTTTTACTGGAAAAAATGACCGTGCACATGTCAGTTTTGTGGGCGAGGCCAACAAGCGGTTTCCTGAGATGGCGAGGCAGAATAACTTTACGTATGATTCAACAAGCAATTGGAACAACCTGAATGATGCGTTCTTAGCGAAATATCAGGTGGTGCTGTTCCTGGATACGCGGCCTGAAACGCCTTCTCAGCGCGAGGCTTTTCAAAAATACATTGAAAAAGGCGGCGGCTGGCTGGGATTTCATTTTGCAGCATTTGCGCTGACGCCCTCTGCTTACCCGCAAAACTGGGATTGGTATCACAATGAATTCTTGGGCTCTGGTCAATATAAAAGCAACACCTGGCGGCCAACTTCCGCAATCCTGAAAGTGGAAGATCCCAAAAGCCTTGTTACCAAAAGCATTTCCGGAACCATGAAAGCATCACCCAATGAATGGTATCGCTGGGAAAATGATTTGAAAGCGAACCCCAACATTCAAGTGCTGTTGTCCATTGATCCTTCCAGTTTTCCGCTCGGAACGGGTCCTAAGGAGCATGAGATTTGGCACAGCGGTTATTATCCCGTTGTTTGGACCAATAAAAAATACAACATGGTTTACATGAATATGGGCCACAATGACATTGATTATGAGCACAATACGAATAAGGAGCTTTCATTTACATTTGATAATCCCGCGCAGAGCAAACTGATTGCAGACGCGATCCTGTGGTTGGGGAATGCGAAAAAGTAGTTTTTTGATTGATCTAAATGTTTTGAAAATGGAAGAAAGGCAGTCGCGGGAGTTTGATAAGGGCAAAATGTCGGGTGTTTTATGGCAATGTGATGGGATTCGGATTGGACACGCTGTCTCGAAATTTACTGAACTGTCCAGCTTCTCGTCGAGCAGCAAAACGGATGTTGTGCGTATGCATTTTGGCATGCGCGGCAATTACAGCTTCGATTACAAGCAGCTCAACAAGACATATGACCTCATTGGCGGCCATCATAACATCATGTATTCCAGCGACTTCGATATGGTGGTCACCAACAAGACGCTCGAACTCGAAACATTCGGCATTCAATTTCCCAAAGAACTGTTTGTTCAGTTCACTGCCGGTTCGAGCGATGCATTGAAACGGTTTTCGCAAGGCATCATGGAAGGAAAAAGCGTGATTCTTTCTGACAAATGGGGCGTGATCGACGCGCCTATTCAGCAGGTTATACAGCAGATTATTCATTGCAAATACGCCGATGACCTCAAAAAGCTTTTCCTTTTATCTAAAAGCATTGAATTGTTGGTTTTGTGCGCAGATGCAGTCAGCGTCTCGCAGGATAAAAAGGAGATTTACATTAAAAACGCGACGGACAAAGAAAAGATCATTGCCGTTCGCGACCTTATTCATGAGCGCGTGCATTGCCCGCCCAACCTCACTGAAATTGCCCAATCAGTGGGTTTGAATGAATATAAGCTCAAACGCGGGTTTAAGGAGACATTTAACAACACCGTTTTCGGCTATTTGACGGATCAGCGGCTCGCGCTGGCGCGTCAGTATTTGCTCGACACTGAACAAACTGCCGCTGAAATCGCAACCACGCTCGGATATGCGACGCCTCAACATTTCAATAATGCATTCAAAAAGAAGTTTGGCGTAACTCCTTATTCGGTTAGAAATAATCCGTGAAACGCAATCAGAACCGGCGCGAAAGCCATTAACATTGCGGAAGATTACAACTCATTCATCATTTACAACACGCAAAACCGAATAGAAAATGGCAGAACAACGCATTATCAGAAACAGCATTACCATTGACGCTCCCGCGTCAGAAGTTTGGGATGCACTCGTTAACCCGGAAAAAACGAAACAATATATGTTTGGTTGCGAGACCGTTTCCGACTGGAAAGTGGGAAGTGAATTGCTTTGGCAGGGTGAATATGAGGGTAAAAATATGGTGCACGTGAAGGGAGAAATCGTCGAAATCGAACCGGAGCAATTGCTCATTTACACAACCATTGACCCCAATTCAAACATTGACGACACGTCAGAAAACTATCTGAATGTGACCTATGAACTTATTCCGGAGGGAGAAAAGACGATTTTGAACGTCAGCCAGGGAGATTATTCGACTGTGGCAGACGGTGAGCGGCGTTACCAGGATTCCTACAACAATGGAGAAGGCTGGAACCCCATTCTTGTAGAAATCAAAAAGCTGGTTGAAAAAGGTTAATTAAGGATTTCCCGACTCGATCGCCCCCACCTGTTCCTCATCGGTTTCCTGCGCGGGCTCATCGGAATCGACCTTTGAGCCTGTGCTCACTTCGGGTGCGTCCGTTCCCGGCACATCCGGAGTGGGATTCATTGGGGCCATTTGGCCCGGTTCCGGGTAACTTGGCGCAGGCGGCTGCTTATCCGGCGCCTCTGCAACCAGCGTGTAATATGCTTCGTTTATCAAAAATTCCATAGTCTTTATATTTATTTTGCCTAAAATGGAAAAAACCATGCCCTAAGCCTGCCCGACTATTTCTTTTGCAACAAAGCCATATAAAACCCGTCCGACTGATCCTTTGAAGGCGAAGTGCGGTGCGCCGAAATGAACTTCCAATCCGCCTTATTGGCCCGCATGAAGCGTTTTACCTGATTTTCTGATTCGGAAGGAAGAATGCTGCAAGTTGCATAAACCATTTTCCCGCCGGGCTTCACCATTTGGCTATATGTTGTCAAAATATGCCATTGTACTTTCTTTATTTCTTCCAAAAATTGCGGTTTCAGCTTCCATTTCGAGTCCGGATTTCTTCTTAAAACTCCTAAACCCGAACACGGCACGTCCAAAAGCAACCGATCCGCTGTCCCGGCGAGCTTTTCAATGATCTCGTCAGATTGAATAACCATCGTTTCAAGATTTTTGACGCCATTCCTGCTTGCGCGTTTTGTCAGTTCTTGCAGCTTATGGTATTCAATGTCCATCGCGAGAATGGAGCCTTCATTTTGAAGCAATGCTGCAATGTGCAATGTTTTGCCGCCGGCACCGGCACAAGCATCAATCACACTTTGTCCCGGCTGAATGTCCAGATAAGGCGCAATAAGCTGAGAACCAACGTCCTGAACTTCGAAAAAACCTTGCTTAAATGCTTCCTGATTCAAGACATTCTGCCGCTTATTCAGGATCAGTGCATCCGGCAAACCATCAACTTGCGCTGTCCCATCTTCACCGAAAAGCTCTTTAACCGAATCAATGCTTGCTTTCAACGTATTAACCCTGATAACCAGCGGAGCCTGTTCATTTAATGCAGCAATCTCACCTTCCCAATTATTTCCTAGTTCCAGCGCGCCAAGTTCATCAATCCAATCCGGAATCGATTGGGCGATTTTGCGCTCGGCAAATCCTTCGTGATATTTTGCCAAAACGTCCGCAGCGTCAATGCTGGCAAATTCCGGCCAGTCCGGAAGGGCGCTTTCTTCCTCAGTTCTTAACTGCAATGGCTTGATCAGCTGCCAAACGCCCACAATTTCCCAAAACTCCTCCGTCTCGTCAACGCGATCGAGCCCCGCCGAAAATTTGATCAACCGCCACCAGCGCACAATTTCATAGGTGTTGCCGGCAATGAATGCACGGTCGCGGGCGCCCCATTTCTTATTGGATTTCAAAAGCTGCTCGACAACGCGATCTGCGTGGCGGTTCTTTATAAAAATGCTTTCCAACGCCTCCACAGTCGCCGCAACCAGTCCTTTATATAGTTTCAAGATTCTTCTGTTTAATGTCTGCGTCTATTTCCGTTGGTAAAATTGGCGATGTCTGTCAAACAAAACAATATGTAAACGTCAAAGGCATGGTTTTTAGAGCCGGACAATTATGGATAGTTACATGGTTACGCTCACAATTATTGGAATTGCCACGCTCGGAATGGCCTGGATGCCTTCATTCACCAAGGTCACCGGCATTTCCGACTCGGTTGTGTATGTGCTGCTGGGCGTAATCGTTTACCAGCTTTTCGACTTCCTCCCCCATCCCAGTCCGCTGTTATTTAATGTGCAGACGATTCACCTGACAGAATTGGTCGTCGTGATTTCGCTGATGGGGACCGGTTTGAAAATTGACAAACCATTTTCTTTTAAATCGTGGAATGTCCCGTTTCGCATGTTAACTATCACAATGGTGCTATGCATTGCAGCGGTGGCTTTTATTGCTTACTGGTTTCTAAAATTTGACCTTGCTTCTGCCCTGCTTCTAGGAGCGGTGCTCGCACCCACGGACCCAGTTTTGGCCGCAGATGTGCAGGTGGGGCCGCCTATGGGTGAGATAAAGGACGAAGTCCGCTTCTCGCTTACGGCCGAAGCCGGAATGAATGACGGCATGGCGTTTCCTTTCACGTGGCTGGCTATTTTGCTTGCCGGTTCGGCAACCGGGAATTTCAGCGAAGTGATGGGCGAATGGCTGACCATTGATCTTGCATATAAAATCGGGGCCGGTGTGATCTTTGGGATCGGTTTGGGCTGGGTCGTCGCTTATTTAATCTTCAACTTTTCAGAAAAACGGGATTCGATAAGCCTGAATGATGGATTCATTGCCGTAGCAGCTGCTCTTTCGATTTTTGGGTTGGTGGAACTCCTTGGTGCTTATGGATTTGTCTCGGTTTTTGTCGCGTCGCTCACGATTCGTAATTATGAACTCAATCACGAATTTCACAAGGATTTGCACAGCTTTTCGGATCAGACGGAGCGAATCCTGGTTGCAATCGTTTTGTTGATCTTCGGTGGAAGTTTGGTCAATGGCATTCTGGAACATTTAACCTGGTCCTACGCGTTACTGGCAGCATTTTTTTTGCTCGTGATCCGGCCGGTTTCTTCACTCATTGCGCTTATTGGCACAAAATTGCACTTCAAGGAACGGATGGGAATTGGCTTTTATGGCATCCGCGGCGTCGGATCTTTTTATTATCTCGCCTTTGCATTGCAAAAAGAAACCTTTTATATGGGCGACGAATTGTGGTCGACCGTTTCATTTATCGTCTTGTTATCCGTTCTCATTCATGGGACGACGGCCACAAGGGTGATGTCCAAGCTTGAAAAGAAGTTTTCCCGGAATGCATAACCCAATATTCGGATGCACTGGGAAAACCTCCTTTCAGGCCCAAGCTAGTAAATGTGCTGCGGCAAGTTAACCTCGAAAGTCGTGCCTTCGCCAATAACGGATTCAATGACCATATTGCCATCCAGGCTGTCAACCAGGTGTTTAACAAGCGCCAGCCCAAAACCAAATCCTTGTTCACCCACTGTCCCGCCTGTCGATGTTGCACTGCCGGACAAAATGGCTTGCCTGCTCTCTTCCGGCATGCCAACGCCTGTGTCGATAACTGCAATTTGCAAGGTTGGCACATCCGGGTTGATAATGAGTTGAAGATCAACTGTCACGGAACCCCCCGGAGGCGTAAACTTGATCGCATTGGAGATCAGATTTCCTGTTATTTGAAGCAATTTGCTCTTAGACACAGGAATGTGTTCGGTTAACGGACTCGTATTGACGTAAAATGTAATGTTTTTATGAACCGCCTGCGGACCGTAGAGTTTTACGAGTTTGTCTTTGAACATGATCAAATCAAACCGGTTCTTATCCTGGCCATTAGACTGCCCCGAAATCTTTTTCTCCTTATGCGATTCCAGAATTTCTTCCGCAAGGTCAAGAATGGAATTACCGCTTTTATGGATCAGGTTTGCAAATTCAAGCACTTCGTCCATTTGATTGCTATCTCCCTGATCCCGAATGATTTGTGCTAGTCCTACAATGCCGCCAAGCGGGCCGCGAATGTCATGCGCTACTTTTTTCTGCGTTTGCTTTGCATCATTGAGCTTTGCACGGAGCGTTTCGAGCACTTTATAGGTTTTTAATCGACTTACGATCTCGTCCGCAATAATCTTCATCAGCTCAATCTTCTCAGGATCAAGTGTCCTGCGTTCCCGATCCAACACGCACAATGCGCCTATATGCATGCCGCCGCTCGTTTTTAACGGCACTCCATAATAATAACGAACCTTTGGGTCGCCCGTAACGTAAAATTTATCTTTAAACCGATTATCCTCCGAAAGATCAGCCACTTCGAAAGATTCTGGTTCCATAATCGTGTATTGACAAACCGAATCTTCGCGAAGCATTTGATCAAGGTCAAGCCCAAAGTTGGAAATTGTCCACTGCGTCAGTGAATCGATCAGATTGACTAGCGAAATGGTTGTGCCGGTGACTTTTGCGGCGAGCTTGGCGAGATCCTTGAATGTTCCCTGGTGATCTGAGTAATCAATGTCAAAATCTGAAAGGGTTAGCAACCTTTGCATTTCATTATCGGGAATCGGAGGCAAATTTTCTGGCACGTGATATAAAGGCTGGTTGTTATGCGAATAAAATTACAAAAGGAATTAATTCTAGAATTAATTCGCGTAAAATAATTGTAAATGACAGGAAGCACGACTTTTGTAAACAATGTTCTACAAGCGCTTATAGGACTAGCATTTTTTACGAAATCCATAGATTAGGAACCGCAAAGCCTGCAAGAGCCTCTTGGAATAATTCAGCATTGCTTTTGGGCGAAGTGTTGTATATTGTGCGATAGACCCGCAAGTATATTTATAACTTATTCCTGATGCCAAAGCCATTCTAAGAATCTAACATCGTAAGAATTGAATTCTATCATTGTTAGATTAATAAACGTTAATAGAT
Source organism: Dyadobacter sp. CY326 (assembly GCF_021390515.1). GTDB lineage: Bacteria > Bacteroidota > Bacteroidia > Cytophagales > Spirosomataceae > Dyadobacter. The sequence goes on along the minus strand of NZ_JAJUXI010000003.1, from coordinate 247,302 downwards.
AAATGCGTATAAACTGCATACTGGCTGATTAGGATTTTTATAGCTTTTTTACAGTTTACTTCGAATCATTTCAGTTATTGAACAATTTCCAGATGCCAGGAGCGCTTAGCAACGCCATTTTTTAAAATTTCACGAATGACCAAAATTACTTTTACAATATTTTTCGTATTTATATTCTTTACCAGCTTCGCTCAGAATGGAGCTGCCGACAAGATTTTGGGAGAATGGGTTAATGAAGAAAAAGATACCCGCATTGAAATCTACAAGACGGGAAATCAGTATGCAGGCAAACTAGTTTGGTCGCTTGATTTGCTGGAAGCTGATGGCCTGACGCCTAAGAAGGACGTTAATAATACGAATGAGAAACTTCGAACCCGCAGCATGTTAAACATTGATTTGCTGAAAAACTTCATTTTTAGTGACGGACTTTGGGACGAAGGCAAAATGTATGATCCCAAAAGTGGCAAAACTTACAACTGCCTGATCAAGCTGCGCAACGAAAAAATGGAAGTTCGTGGTTATGTTGGCATTCCCCTCCTAGGCAGGACCACTTACTGGGAACGCGTGCTATAACCCTGTTAATGAGACATCTCCGTCTCTAATGATGATGCAAGAAATGGCAGTATACGGCAGGGAAGCACTTTTTTATCCATTTACAGGGAATACAAATGCCAAAGCTGTTGTTGTTCACACAAATAGAGAACACGAGCATGGATCATATAAAATTAGGAATACTAGACCAATCCGTCGTAAGGCAAGGCGCAACTGTGCGCGACGCCATCAATGAAACCATTGCCACAGCCATCCTGGCAGAAGATCTTGGATACAGCAGGTTTTGGGTTTCGGAACACCATAACTCTACATTTATTGCCGGCTCCACACCAGAAGTGCTCATGGTGAAGATTGCCGATGCAACGTCTCACATCCGCGTTGGTTCCGGCGGCATTATGCTGCCTAATCATAGCGCATTGAAAGTTGCCGAAAATTTTAGAATGCTTGAAACGCTGTTTCCGGGCCGCATTGACCTTGGAATGGGGCGTGCGCCAGGGACTGATCGCGTTACTTCATCCGTATTGAACCCTTCCAATGATTTCAGTGAGAGCAGTTATCTGCGCCAACTGGATCATTTGCAGCACTTTTTTAGAGACACAGCAGGAACAGAACGCGGATTTATTTATGCTTCTCCCCAATCGGCTACAATTCCTGAGCAATGGATATTGAGTTCGAGCGGCGGCAGCAGCAACATAGCAGCGCGTTTTGGACTTAAATTGGCCGTTGCCAAATTTATCAACGGCTTTGTTCGCCCGGATGTTATTGAAACTTACCGCAAGAACTTCCGCCCATCCGATCAGAATCCCGAGCCGCACGCCGTTCTTTCGGTGTTTGTGCTTTGCGGTGAAACGGAGGAAAAGGCGCTTGAAATGCGCAAGATGATGGATTACATTCTCGTCGAATTTGAAAAAGGTAAATTTGGACCATTTCCGGATGCAGCGACTGTCAAAAATTATCAATTCACGGCTGGCGAGCTCGAAAGAATCCGTTACAACAGCGGCAGAATCGTCTCCGGAACGAAAGAAGATGTAAAGGAACAACTTACCAAGCTGGCCGCAGACTTCGGTGTGGACGAAATTATCCTTTCCACTATGTCTGACAGCAATGAAGATCGAATCAAGTCATTTGAGCTAATTTCCGAGGCATTTAATTTGAGAGAAACGGTTCAATAAGGCTATTTTTGTGACGAATCCGTTAGCCCGTCACAAATGAACCGTTTTGATCGCATTACTGCCATATTAATTCAGTTGCAATCGCGCAAGATTGTAAAGGCTCAGGATCTCGCAGAGCGGTTTGAAATCAGTTTGCGGACCGTATACAGAGATATCAGCTCGTTGGCAGAAGCGGGCGTGCCGATCATTGGGGAGGCAGGTGTGGGTTATTCGATCATGGATGGCTATCGCCTGCCTCCTGTTATGTTTACGAAAGAGGAAGCGCGCACTTTCATCACCGCCGAAAAGTTGATGGCAAAATTCACCGACCTTTCTACGCAGTCGCAATATCAGTCTGCCATGTTCAAGATCAAGGCAGTGTTGCGGAGCAGCGAGAAATCAATGGTTGAACACCTGGAAAACCACATTGAAGTAAGGCAGTCGGCAAAGCCATTTTATGCTGAAAACAGCAACACGCTGGATGTTTTGCTGAAAAGCATTACGGAAAAGAAGATTTCGAAGATTAAATACAGCTCGCTAAGCGTTCAGGATCTTACGGAGCGGGTAATTGAGCCAGTCGGCATTTACCACGAAAACGATTATTGGTACACCATTGCCTATTGCCATTTACGCAACAATTACCGCAACTTCCGCTCCGACCGCATTCTGCAAATAGAGCTGACTGAAAAAGATTTCCAGCACAAGCATGCGCCACTGAAAGACTTCCTGTCACATGCCTGGGATACGCAAAATCTGCGCTTGATCCGCATTAAGATTGATAAAAGACAGGCGCAATACATTCATAATCAGCGCTATTATTACGGATTTGTATCTGAGATCGTGACCGACGACGGCGTCGAAATGAGTTTCCTCAGCGCTTCTTTTGAAGGATTTGCGCGTTGGTATTTGATGCTCGCGGCAAGCGCCTGCATATTGGAACCGGAATCATTAAAGGACATTGTGAAACGCCTGCTCGTTGATATTTCAGCAAAATTATGATAGTGAAAACAATCAAACTGCTGGGCATATCAGGCAGTCTTCGCGCCGATTCAACAAACACGCTCATCCTGAAAACCATGCGCAACCTCCTTCCAGCGCATGCGGAGCTCGAAATATTTGAAGGCCTGGACGAGATGCCGCATTTTAGTCCGGGGATTCCGGAAACCGAGGGCGTAACGAGGTTTAAACAAGCAATTCTGGATGCGGATGGTGTAATCATTTGCACGCCCGAATATGCATTTGGTGTGCCAGGCACATTGAAAAATGGATTGGACTGGACCGTTGCAACGGGTGAGTTCAATGACAAACCTGTCTCCGCAATCAGCGCTTCTCCGCTCAATAGTGGCGGTGATAAAGCCCTTGCCTCGCTCCTGCTCACACTTACCGCGCTTGGAACGCGCCGCAATGAAGCGAGCGCACTTTCCATTCCCAACATTAAAATGAAGATCGGTTCTGAACAGCAAATTGCGGACGAGCCAACATTGCATGCGCTGAAACAGCAGTGTGACAATTTGTTAGCATTGATTTTGTGAACCGTCGTTCAATAAGTCGGTTTGGTTTGTAATTATGCAATGCATTATATTGGTAAAATGATAGAAAATATGTCTCTGATAAAAGACTACAATTTCTATATGCTAAATATTATAATTCATACATTTGATATCCATCCACTTTTAAAACGTCAAGAAAATGAAATTTGAAACCCTGCAACTCCATGCCGGACAGCAACCAGATCCTGCAACCAATTCACGGGCTGTCCCCATTTATCAGACTACTTCCTATGTGTTCAATAATGCCGAACATGCAGCTAACCTGTTCGCATTGAAAGAGTTCGGGAACATTTACTCCCGGATCATGAATCCAACCAATGATGTTTTTGAGAAAAGAGTGGCTGCACTTGAAGGCGGCGTGGCTGCTTTGGCGACCGCTTCGGGACATTCGGCGCAGTTCATTGCGATTAATAACATTACGACAGTTGGCGATAATTTCGTGACCACGTCATTCCTATATGGCGGATCGTTCAACCAATTCAAGAATTCCTTTAAAAACATTGGCGTTGAAGCGCGATTTGCTGATGGCGACGACGTGAACAGTTTTGAAAAGCTGATCGATGACAGAACGAAATTCATTTATCTCGAAACAATCGGCAATCCAAGTTACAGCGTCCCGGATTTTGAAGCTTTCGCGGCCCTGGCCAACAAATATGACCTCCCGCTGATCGTAGACAACACTTTTGGAGCAGCCGGAGCCATTTTTCAACCAATAAAATACGGAGCGCATATCGTTGTGCAGTCTGCCACAAAGTGGATCGGCGGACACGGAACATCCATTGGCGGCGTGATTGTAGATGCCGGAACTTACAACTGGGGCAACGGCAAGTTCAAGCAATTCACCGAACCGTCACCAAGTTACCACGGAATTGTTTTAAATGATGTTTTCGGCATCGGCGGACCGTTTGGAAACATTCAGTTCATCATTCGTGCACGCGTAGAAGGTTTGCGTGACTGGGGTCCTTCCCTATCGCCATTTAACGGTTTCTTGTTCCTGCAAGGCCTTGAAACGCTGACATTGCGCGTGGAAAGAATTGCTGAAAACGCATTAAGACTGGCTCAATGGCTTGAAAATCAGCCACAAGTCGAAAGCGTTAATTATATTGGATTGGAGAATAACAGATATCACGAACTTGCCAAAAAATACCTGACACGCGGTTATGGCGGGGTGCTTTCGTTTACATTGAAAGGCGACAGGGCAACAGCAGAAAAATTCGTCGATAACCTGAAACTGATCAGCAACCTCGCCAATGTCGGCGACGCAAAAACGCTTATCATTCACCCGGCATCCACGACGCACTCGCAATTGAATGAGATCGAGCAAGTTTCAGCCGGTGTACACCCAACGCAACTTCGGATTTCAACCGGGATAGAGCACATTGACGACATCATCGCGGACATTGAAGGCGCGTTCGGAGTGCTTTAAAATTAAGTTGTCAGCCCGGCGCCCGGGCCGGGCTGGCAACGCTTTTACTCCTTAATTCCTTCCAGCGCAAACATGAACGCGAACTGCAAGGCCACTTCTTTCAAATATTCAAATCTGCCCGAGGCGCCGCCATGACCTGCTTCCATATTGGTTTTTAAAAGCAGCACATTCTTGTCTGTTTTGTGCGTTCTAAGTCTCGCAACCCACTTTGCCGGCTCGAAATACTGAACCTGGCTGTCGTGCAGGCCAGTGGTCACAAGCATATTGGGGTAAGCTTTCTTCTCCACATTGTCATATGGCGAATAAGTTTTCATGAACGTATAATATTCCTTGTTTTTCGGATTACCCCATTCGTCGAACTCATTGGTTGTCAGCGGAATGGTCTCATCAAGCATGGTTGTCACCACATCCACAAAAGGCACGTCGGCAATGATGCCTCGCCAAAGTTCCGGTCTGAGGTTAGAAATCGCGCCCATGAGCAGACCGCCCGCGCTTCCGCCCTCCGCGTATAAATGTGCAGACGAAGTGTATTTTTGCTTGATCAGATATTCAGCGCAGTCGATAAAGTCGAAGAATGTGTTCTTTTTCTTCAAAAGCTTTCCGTCTTCATACCATTGCCGGCCCATTTCCTGCCCGCCACGCACGTGCGCAATCGCGTAAATGAATCCCCGGTCAAGCAGGCTCAACCTTGTGCTGCTAAAACTTGCGTCCATGCTATTGCCATATGATCCATATGCGTACAAAAGCAATGGCGTTTTTTCACTTTTTTCAGTTCCCTTTTTGTATACAACCGAGATCGGCACTTTCACGCCATCGCGGGATTCCGCATAAAGCCGCTCCGTCACATATTTTTCCGGATCGTAGCCGCCCACAATTTCCTGGCGCTTTTTGAGCTCCTTCTTCTTGGTTTCCATGTTATAATCATACACAGAATTCGGCGTGGTGAGCGAAGTGTAAACGTAACGCAGATTGGTCGTGTTAAACTCAGGATTAGAGCTCGCATAAGCAGCATACGCAGGCTCGCCAAAGTCCACATAATGCTCTGTTTTGTTCTTCACATTTTGAATGCGCAATTGCAGCAAGCCATTTTTCCGCTCGGTAACGACCAGAAAATCCTTAAAAACATCAATTCCTTCCAATAACACGTCTTTTCGCGTTGGAATCACCTCTTTCCAGTTCTCGACGCCCGTTTTGTTCAAAGGCGTTTCCATCAGTTTGAAATTAAGCGCATCCTTGTTGGTAACAATCAAGAACTTGTCGTCGTGATGCTCAATGTCATAAAGCACATCTTTTATACGCGGCTGGAAAACGGCAAATTCTCCTTCCGGCTTGTCTGCATCCAGAATCCTGTATTCTGAGGACATTGTGGCCGAAGAAGCGATGATAATGTATTTCTCCGATTTGGTTTTGCCCACGCCAATGTAATTGCTGTTGTCCTTTTCCGCGTAAACGACCACATCCTTTTTGCTGTCCGCGCCAAGTGTGTGTCGTTTGATCTTTTCACTCAGCAAAGTTTTTGGATTGGTCGCCGTGTAAAACAATGTCTTGTTATCATTCCCCCATTCCGAACCGCCGCTGGCCGGGAAAATTGCGTCTTTAAACAATTCTCCTGTTTCAAGATTTTTAATGTAAATCGTGTATTGACGTCTCGACACCGTGTCCACGCCGTAAGCAAGCAGCTTGTTATCCGGGCTAATGTTGAAACCCACTGCCGAATAATATGGATGCCCTTCTGCCAGTTTGTCTACGTCCAAAAGCATTTCTTCCTTTGCCTCCAACGTTCCCTTTTTCCGGCAATATTTAAAATACTGCTGCCCCTCTTCGCTTCTTGTATAATACCAGTAACCATTGCTGAACACGGGAACCGACTCATCCTTTTCCTTAATTCTGCCTTTCATTTCAGCAAAAAGATCTTCCTGAAATTTCTTGGTCCCTTCCATCATCTGATCCGTGTATGCGTTTTCCGCTTTCAGATAATCGACAACTTTATTGCTGTCCGGGCCTTTGCTGAAAAAATCAGCCATCCAATAATATTCGTCATTGCGCTTGTCGCCATGCATGCCAGTCTCATGGTCTTTCTTTTCTGCCACGGGAGGTGTTGCTTCGGGCCATTGATATGCTTCGTTCACTTCTTTATTTTGGTTACAGGAAAAAATGATAACAGCTAAAAACGGTAAAATGATTCGCATAATGGAGTGATTTAAGATTAGGGAAATATGGAAACAACATGCGAGAATTAAATATAAGACTTGCTAAGTCTTCGAGACTTAGCAAGTCTTATATTTAATTCTTATGAAATAAAAACAACTTTTAATAAATACTCAACAGCCTTAACATATAATACATTATATTTACTTATTAATGTATAATATGTTTAATACTTTTAATAAATAATAAAAGTGTCATTCATATAATATTTCACTTTTGATTGCCCTTAAATCTACAAAAAAGCCGTTGTAAACCATTTCCTCAGCGCACTTACATTATATTTGAGTTTCGTAAATAAAAGACCTCATGGATAGACCCGTTCACAAACTTTTCCTTCTTGACGCGATGGCGTTAATATATCGTGCGCATTTTGCATTTATCAAGGCGCCGCGCATTACGTCGAAAGGATTGAACACAAGCGCTGTTTTTGGATTTACAAATACATTGCTTGAAGTTTTGCAAAAGGAAAAGCCGACGCACATCGGCGTTGCATTTGACACATCGGCTCCCACCTTCAGGCACGTTCAATATGAGGCATACAAGGCACAACGGGAGGCGCAGCCAGAGGACATTACTGTTGCTGTTCCGCTGGTGAAACGCCTGCTGGACGCAATGTGCATTCCCGTTTTGGTGCTCGATGGATATGAGGCTGACGACATCATCGGGACGATTGCAAAGGAGGCATCGGCAGCGGGTTTTGAAGTGTTTATGATGACGCCGGATAAAGATTACGGCCAGCTCGTGGAGCAGCATGTCCACATATATAAGCCAGCGTTTCTGGGCAAAGGCGCAGAAGTGCTCGGCGTTCAGGAAATTCTGGATCGCTGGCAAATTCAGCGCATTGACCAGGTGATTGACATTCTCGGGCTCATGGGCGATGCGGTGGACAACATTCCGGGCGTGCCGGGTGTGGGCGAAAAAACCGCGCAAAAACTGATCGCAGAATACGATACGATTGAAAACCTGATCACCCACGCCGACGAAATCAAAGGAAAGCTGGGCGAAAAAATCAGGGAAAACATTGATAAAGCAGTCCTGAGCAAGCAGCTGGCCACGATCGACATTAAAGTCCCCGTTCCTTTCGATCCCGAAGACCTGACCGTTTGCGCTGCTAATGCTGACAAGATCATCGCGCTTTTTGACGAACTGGAATTCAAGACATTAAAAACCAGAATCCTAGGCTCCAACAATGCATCAACAATTGCCCCCGCTTCAAAGCCGGCGCAAAATAAAAAAGCTGGCCAATTGGATCTTTTTGGAAATCCGACCAGTGAGTTGGGCAATCAGCCGGCCATAATCAGTGAAGGCATTTCTGACGATGACGCGCCCGAACAAGCCTATGAAGATCTGCACATCCCAACAACCAAGCAGACGATCGACAACACATTCCACCGATATCACACTGTCGACACGCCGGAATTGCTCAAAAGTCTTGCCTATTATCTTTCGTTGCAAACGTCATTCTGTTTTGACACGGAAACGACTTCGCTCGACACGATTGACGCCGAATTGGTAGGACTTTCGTTTGCGTATCTGGAAGGAGAGGCTTTTTATGTTCCCGTGCCTGCGGATCGTGAAAAGGCATTGGAAATCATTGAAAATTTCAGGGAAGTTTTCGAGAACGAAAACATTGAAAAGATCGGGCAGAACATTAAATATGATTTGCTCGTGTTGCGCAGTTATGGCATTGAAATCCATGGCAAATTGAGCGACACCATGCTCGCACATTATCTCCTCGAACCGGACAAACGGCACGGCATGGATATCCTGGCTGCATCATATTTAAATTATGAGCCGGTTTCCATCACATCATTAATTGGGAAAAAGGGCGTGAAACAGGGCACCATGCGCGATGTTTCCATTCCTGAAATTACCCAATATGCCGGTGAGGACGCGGACATTACATTGAAGCTCAACACGATTTTTTCAAAAGAACTTCCGAAAGTCAACGCCTACAAACTCTTTCAAGATGTGGAAATGCCGCTGCTGAAAGTGCTTGCCGCAATGGAAAGCAAAGGCGTAAGGCTGGATATCAATGCATTAAAAGAAATGTCGAATGTGCTCGAACTGGATTTGAGACAAACGGAAAGTGAGATTTACGCATCGGCCGGACAATCGTTCAACATCAGTTCGCCGAAACAGCTGGGTGAAGTGCTGTTTGATAAAATGAAACTGATTGAGAAGCCTAAAAAGACCAAAACAGGCCAGTATGCGACCGGAGAGGACATTCTTTCAGAACTTGAAAACAGCCATGAAATTGCCCGCAAAATCCTAGATTACAGAGAGTTGCAAAAACTCAAATCGACTTATGTGGATGCATTGCCATTGCTCGTAAGCAGCCGCACAGGGCGCATTCATACATCTTATAACCAAGCCGTTGCGGCCACGGGGCGATTGAGTTCGACGAATCCTAACCTGCAAAATATCCCCATCAGAACGCCGCGCGGACGGGAAATCAGAAAAGCATTTGTGCCGGATAATGAGGATTTTCAGATCCTTTCAGCGGATTATTCGCAGATTGAACTCCGCATTATGGCCGCATTCAGTAGTGATGAAAGCATGATCGAAGCGTTTAACCAAGGTCGTGACATTCACGCAACAACCGCCAGCAAGGTTTTCAAAGTGCCGCTGGAAGAGGTGACTTCCGATATGCGGAGAAAGTCTAAAATGGTCAATTTTGGCATAATTTATGGCATTTCAGCATTCGGGTTGGCACAGCGCCTGGCTATTCCGCGGAGCGAGGCTGGTGAGATTATTCGGGCTTATTTTGAAGAATTTCCGGCCGTGAAAGGTTATATGGACAAGGTCGTCAATGATGCGCGGGAAAAGGAATTTGTTGAAACCATTCTTGGCAGAAGGCGTTACGTTCCGGACATTAATTCGCGCAACCAAACGAACCGCGGCTATGCCGAACGAAACGCCATTAACGCCCCGATTCAGGGATCAGCAGCGGATATGATTAAGGTTGCGATGATTAACATTCACGATTTTATCGCCAAAGAAAAACTCAAATCCAGAATGATCCTGCAAGTGCATGACGAATTGGTTTTTGACGCCCACCGGGATGAAATTGATCTTTTAAAAGAAAAAGTGGACGAGCTGATGCGCGTGGCGATTCCTTTGCCCGTAAAAATGGAAACAGGAATCGGCATCGGAGCCAACTGGCTTGAAGCGCATTGATATTTTTTTAATCTATTATAACAAAAAAAGAGCGATGATTAGTCGCTCTTTTTTTGTTATAAACGTTATGAACAATCAATTACTTCGATAACCAAAGCGGCTGATTGATATCATCTTTACCGGCAAACTGGCTTTGAATGGCCGCATTGTAATTTGCAGCATTCGTTGTGCGCTCCGAAAGCGGATATTGCCAGCGAACCGCGATACGGCCTGAATTACCCGTTCCCACGCCCGTCATGAATTTTGGAAAACCTGTGCGGATGTAATTGAAATACGCTTCCATTCCCGAGTTCATGAAGAATGCAAGATATTTCTGCGTCACGATCTGCTCGATGCCCGCAATGTTGTTACCAGCGAATTTCACAAGCGGCTGCGCGTAATATTCGTCAAAGTTGAAGTTAACCGTGTAGTTGGCAAAATCGGACGAAGCGCGACCTCCCGTTTTGGAATAAGTCATTGTCAATGCGCCAGTTTTCACACCATAAAACTCCTGAGAAGCCTGGATTCCTTTTTTATACCAGCTTTCTGCGCTGCCCGTTGCCCAGCCTCTCGCGATTCCTTCCGCAATGTTGAAGCACATTTCAGGATAACCAACGATGAAAGTGCTTTCACCAACGTAATTTGAATAATAGCGCGATCTGCTTTGGAAAGAATATTCACCCGGCGCAAAACCAGGACCATTGTCTTTTCCTGCCTTGTTGGACATGTCCGACAAATCTTCACCTGAGCTCGCTGCAATGAATGCAGTGTAATCAGAAGGCTTTTTGCCCGCTTTCAATTGCGCTCCGGCCGGTTCAGTCGTAACCATTACACGCGGATCTTTGCGTGCGGTCAGCAATCCAACATAAGTCTGTGCCATGTTCTGACGCGTTGCATCAAACCCAAAGTTGTCTGGATTGGAAGGATATTTGTTGTAAACATTGGACTTAAATTCCAAGTTATCCGCCATTCCGGTAAACAAAGGATATTTTGTCGGGTTGGCAATGATGTCTGCAAACTGGCTCTTCACATTCAATCCAGCCTCAGCTTCTTTTTTGCTCAAACGAATCAAAATACGCAGACGGAAGCTGTTCACCACTTTTTGCCACTTAGCAAGATCTTCTCCCAAATAAAAATCACCCGTCAACTTCGTGTTTCCACTAGCAATCAATGAAGCTATTTCCGCATTTGACTGGTCTAACCACGATAGGATCTGAATGTACACATCTTTCTGGGAATCATATTTTGGAGTAATGATTTCCAGCCCTTTAAGCGCCTCAGACGAAGGCAGGTCGCCTCCTCTGACAGACATTTGATCAAAAAAGAAAGCGCGGAAGAACTTACCGACAGCCGAGTAAACATTCACATCAGCCAATCCAGCACGTTTTGCCTCTTCCTCCATTTTCACAACATTTTTCAATGTTGAATAATGATCCGTGAAAGTTGACCAGTTGTATTCGTTATTTCCGTAATAGTTGTAATTGATCGCATAAAACTGGTTCCAGCGCATTTCATCACTGAATGGCGTGCCTGTGTTACCATACATATCCGATTCTATGCCTTGCAAAATCAGCGATGGCGGGGCTGTAACCGCACGGTTTGGATCTTTTTCAAGCTCCTCAAAGCTTCTCTCGCATCCTGACAACATCAGGGCAAAAGCCGTGCATAAGGTGATAAGTTTATGATTGAATTTCATTGTTCAGATTTGAATTGTTTAAATAATCTGTCTTAGACTTTGGATTAGAATGTCAGGCTCACGTTAACACCATAGCGGCGCACCGAAGGAGTTTGCAATCCAGAACCGCCGTCGTCAATGTATTGGTTAAGATCCACGTCTTTTTTCTCAGCAAAATAAAGCAGGTTACGACCTACGAGCGAGATGGAAGCATTGCGGATAAACTTGCTTTTTTCAAGCAAAGCAGCCGGGAAACGATATCCGATCACAACTTCGCGAAGCATTCCGAACGAGCGGCTCATCAGGTTACCTTCATCTGAATTGTAATAGCGGCTCACCCAGTCCTGCACGTTCTGCGCAGTTGCGTTCGGCTTGAATTTCAGCTCGGCAAGGTTTGTAATGTTGCCATCCGCGTCGAAATTAAGCGCAGTTCCGTCCACAACCTGAACACCTTCGCCAACATACGTTTTGTTCTCCGTGTTGTTTTTGAAAGCGATGTAATCCGTTTCGCGTGAAGCGCCCATTTGTCCCTGGATCAGCTCGATATGGCGTCCTCCGCGGAAAGTTTGCTTCTGAATGTAGTTTGAAATTACACCACCGATGCGGCCGTCAAACTGGAAGCCAAGGTTGAAGTTTCCATAAGAAAACTTGTTGTTGATACCGAATACAAATTTGGAATATGAGTTACCCAAATATCGTGATTGCGTGGAATAGATCGGGCGGCCCGAGTCGTCATTAATAATCTGTCCGTCAGCCGTTTTAGCAAATGCGCGACCATAAAACTTATCCATTCTGTCACCCACTTTAAAGAATGTGTTGAACTGATCCTGACCTGGATAGATCTCAGTCAGCACTTTCTTGTAGGTTGAATAGTTGGCAACAATGTCCCAGTTCAGGCCTTTTTCGCTGCGGATTGGAGAACCGGTTAATGATATTTCAAAACCGTTTTTACGCGTTTTAATCCCGTTTACCAATGCTGCCGTATAACCTGTTGTAGATGAAATTGGCAAAGCAAAAATACTTGGGCCATCATTTGATACGTAATAAGTTGCATCAAGTCCCAAACGGTTTTGCATAATCCGAACGTCCAGTCCAACCTCAGTTTGCGAAGTTGTGCTCGGCACAATATTCGGGTTGTTCAATGTGTTCGTGTAATAAGCAGCAGGCTTGTTATCATAAGCAAATGGCGTCGAATACACCGCTGAGTTTTGGTAAGTAGGGCCACCATAAGACGAGCTGTATTCCTCACCATATCCCAGGAAATACGATGTTCCTGGCGTAGCGCCGATGTTCGCCGTCGTCAAACCATCCTTCACATTAGCATAAGATGCGCGTAATTTCAAGAACGAGATCACTTCCGGCAGTTGCGTGTAATCCGATATCACCGTAGACAAAGCAACGGAAGGATAAAAGAATGCATTGTGTCCTTTTGGAAGTGTCGAAAGTTTATCCATACGACCTGTTGTCGAGACCGTCAGGAAGTCTTTGAATGTGAAATCCGCAGAATAGTAAGCAGAAGCAACGCGCATGTCCGAAATAAAGTTGGCACTTTTCACGGGATTTGCGGAGTTTCCAAAGTTGTACAAGCCAGGCACATTCAGGTAATCTGTGGATGTGTATTGCGAGTTGTACGAGAAGCTGCGAATGTTACCACCGCCCCAGATTTTCGCATTGAATCCTGGAAGAATGTCTTTGTCAAACTTGATAAGCAAGTCCGTGTTGTTCTCAAACAGGTTACGACGGTCTTCACGGTAATCACCGCGACGCTCATCACGACCATAAGCACCAGCCGAGTAAGGCATTTTTTCGTTGCGGAACAAGTTCCAAGTATTTACTTGTGAACGGAACGTGGCTTCCAGAAAATCGTTGAATTTGTAAGTCATAGCCGCCTGGCCGATGATATCCGTTTTCTGGTGGCCTCTCAACCATTCATAACTCATAAAATATGGGTTGTTATAACGCTGATATTCCGCATAAATCTGCTGAATGCCCTCTTTTCCAGGCTGCCAGTAATTACGCATATCGTCCACATTCCAGTCGGCGCCAGCCCATAATACAATGTTGTAAATGATGGAGTTAGGACCATAATTCACATCAGGAATGTTGGGCGTATACTGGCGGTTGTATTGAAGTGAGGAATTAAATGTCAGCTTTTTAGAGAAATTGTAATCCGCTGTAATGTTGAAGTTCGTAATGTTCAGCTTTGTGTTCGGAACAATTCCTTTTTGGTGCATGTGCGACGTTGAGAAACGCACATTGTATTTTTCACCGGAAGCAGAAACTGAAATGTTATTTGTTGACAAAATGCCTGGCTGCAAAAAGCGGCTCAAATTGTCTTTTCCGCGTGCAACCCAAGGTGTGCCGGATCTTACTCCCGTCACAGGGTCAACGGGGCTGTCATATTGCGGAATCAGCTGACCTTCAAATTTCGGGCCCCATCCACCGTCATAATCACCATCATTCAAACCGCCGCCTTTTCCATCACCAAATGCGTAACGACCGTGGTCACCTGGTCCGTAAACGTCCTGCACTTTTGGAATGGCGTAAAAACCGTTGTCAACCATCGTCGATGAGTTGAAATCAACAGAAAATCCACGCTTGTCTTTTGAACCTCTTTTGGTTGTGATCAAAATGGCACCATTCTTACCACGAAAACCGTAAAGCGCAGAAGCTGAGGCACCCTTTAACACAGAATAAGTGTCAATGTCGTCTGGGCTCACATTCCATGTATCCGAGTTAACGGGCACACCGTCCACAACGAAAAGGACGTCAGAGTTACCGCGCAACTGAATGTTAGGCTTGCGAAGCATTTCCTGCTGCACACCCACCGTCAGACCGGCAACTTTACCAGCCAAGGCGTTGATTGCGTTGGGTTCACGCGCCTTAACCGTTGCGTTTCCATCCACTGTCTGGATTGCCACACCGATTCTGCGAATGTCCTTTTTGATACCCAATGCAGTCACGACCACCTCATTAAGCTGGCGCAAATCTGCTGATAATGAGATATCAATGACACTTCTGCCAGCAATTTTAACTTCCTGAGAACTAAATCCTAAAAAGGAAAAAGTAAGATCAGTAGCATTTTCATTTACATCAAGCTTGTACTTTCCTTCCGAATCCGTGATGGTTCCGTTGGTAGAACCTTTCACAATAATACTAACGCCAGGAATCGGCGCATTATCCTCTTTTGCAGTCACTTGACCAGTAATTGCGGTCTGCGCGAAAGAGAGATGAGACAATAAAATGCATGAAATCAGCATGCAGGCCCGGGTGCTCCGGCTGAGCATTTTCAGCCGAAAAGTCGCGTAAAGAGTTTTCATCATGAGCAGGAATCATTTGGGTTACAATAGATAAAGAAATCCGTCGAATAACTGAATCGATCAAAGCGCAAAAATCCCGCTTATTCTCATCAACTATGTTAAGTATTTATTAACATTATATAAACAAATCTTGCTGCTGCCCTCAGGTCAATACAACGCAATATCCCCACCCAGACCCTGCACTAGAAACGCTATGCGTAAAACTAAAACTACATTTTGGAAATCAGAACATTGAAAAGTTAAGAAGAATCGACTGTCCGCTTGCTTTAAATTTAAAGCATTTAAACCGAAAAAAATAACAGTCGCACAGACTTATCGGCCTATCAATAAGTTCATTATGGTTACATTTTGCAAAACCTTGCCAGATTGACATTTTATATTGGAAAGAGAATAAAGCCGACCTGTAATCGGGCAGTTCTAAAACATTTGGTGCTAAAAATTTCTGGGCGCGAATGCATTTGAATGCAGGAAACATACGCAACTATACTGTATATACGCAGCGACTTGTGTTTAAATCCTATTAAACTTTCTTGGTATTTTAAAAATTCCGCAAAGGAGTACGCAACCAGAATGGTGCGACAATGCCGACTGCCAAATTTCCTTCTATGAAGAATATGCTATTCGATTTAAAATTAATTACAATTTAACCGGATATATTAGTAGAAAAAAGTGCGAACTTCGCTTTTTAATTGTAAACAATACACTTAATATATCCAATGCGTCATTTGATTCAGAAAGTTTCCCTGCTTTTTCTGACTTGCCCGGTTATCGTCATGGGGCAGACAGCGAAAGGAAATTATTCCCTGCTCCCTTTAAAAGACCTCAGTTCATTTGAAAGCACCAGTCCAAACTGGTCCGTACAAGGTGACGTGGCAATCCTTCCTTCGGGGACCGCAAAGCCCAAAACAACATCTGGCGAAGGCGTTTTGATTGGAAGCCCAGGCAACCCGCTTACTACAAAATTGAAAGCCGGAGACATGCGCCTCTCCCTGGAATTTATGGTTTCTCCCGGTGCAGAAGGCAACATTGTGCTTCCGGGCGGCCAAAAAGTAAAAATTTCTGACAGCAGCCAACAACGCGAAGCAAATGCCTCAACTTCCGGTTACGTGGGTCAATTTCCAACACAAAATGCTTCCAAAGCGCCCGGACTATGGCAAACGCTCGAACTTGTATATGATGCAACCGTTTCCGGAGTTGCCAATTCTGCACGCCTGAACTTGCTTTCATTGAATGGCGTCACGGTCCTGGAAACAGTTTACCTACCGAATTCACAAGCCGCAAACGAAGGCAGACCATTGTCCTTTGAAGTAAGTAAAGGCACTATTGCTTTCAGAAATGTAGGTTATCAATTGCTGGCAAGCCGCAAAACGCTCGCATTGAACAACCTTTCCTACAAAGTGTATTCCGATAAATGGGATGCAAAAGAATACAGCAAACTCGACCACGAAGGAAAATCGGCCATTCTTACGCAGGAAGTAACCAATGGAATGCGCGAGTTTCACCTTGTTTATGAAGGCGATATGGATGTGCAGGAAGCTGGCGATTACATTTTCACAACCATCTATTCTGGACCAGTGCTTAGCCTTGAAGTTGATGGCAAAAGTGTGCTCGAAACCGGGGAAAGCACTTCGCAGGAAACGCATACTGGCTCGGTTAACCTCACGCAAGGCACGCACAAATTCAAAATCCATTATTCCCGTTTTCCATGGAGACAGCCTGCATTGGGCCTACGCGTTGAGAAATCCGGCATTCGGCCTTATGATCTGCACGTGCTTTCGTCACTGCCAGAGCCTGAGCCTAAGCCTTACATCAGCGTTACGCCTGACAAGCAAACTGAAATGGTTCGTTCATTTATTCAGGTGGAGGGCGAAAAATACAAGCGTACACATTGCATTTCAGTCGGCACGCCCGAAGGATGGAGTTACACACTCGACCTGAATCGCGGCGCAATGTTGCAGGCATGGCGCGGACAATTTGCCAACGTAACTGAAATGTGGTACGAACGCGGCGAGCCGCAATTGCTCACTCCGGCTGGTCTGACGGTTCACGTTTCAGGCAGGAGCAGCCTCGCTGTGTTGGCCGACAAAGCAACCACATGGCCAGATTCTTCGAACATCAATTTTCTTGGCTATAAAATCAATCCGGAAGGTTATCCTATTTTCCGCTACGCCATCGGCTCCGCAACAGTGAGCGACCAGATCATTCCAAATGACAAAGGCATGTCCCGCACATTCACCGTTGAAGGGAAGCCGTCCGGTCCTATTTACTCTTTGCTAGGTTCCGGAAAA
Source organism: Dyadobacter sp. CY326 (assembly GCF_021390515.1). GTDB lineage: Bacteria > Bacteroidota > Bacteroidia > Cytophagales > Spirosomataceae > Dyadobacter. Next base: position 229,973 of record NZ_JAJUXI010000003.1, on the reverse strand, counting down.
AAGATCACGGATCTGAAAAACGGCCTTTTCCAAATCGATAATCGATACTATATCCAGATCAGTCAAAAAGGTCAGGCTGTCGTGCGGCCTGCCGGCGACAATCAGGAATTGGTGCTTCCGGTTTCTGATTCGGCCACTTATTTAATGTTCTGGTAAAAATATTCTTAGATTCCATTCAATGAAAAATATAATTCTAACGACCCTGATATCACTTGGATGTGTCTCGGCGTATGCACAGTCAAAACCTGGCAAAGAAGATGATTATTACAGGATCATCACCATTCCAATTCCCGAGAACATTAAAATGGAAGTGGGCGGCATGCAAGTGCTTCCCGACGGCAGACTGGCCACCACAACCCGTCGCGGCGAGGTTTGGATGATCGGAAACCCATATCTCAAAGGCGATGGAAAACCGTCATTTCACCGTTTTGCGTCCGGGTTACACGAGCCATTGGGACTTTTGTATCGTGGAAAAGACTTCCTGATCTCACAGCGTGGCGAAGTAACGCGCCTGGCCGACACCAACAATGACGGCGTCGCGGACGTTTACGATTCTTTCACAAAATGGCCATTATCAGGCAATTATCACCAATATTCTTACGGTCCGGTTGCCATGCCGAACGGAGAGTTGCTCGTAACTCTTAACCTGGACTGGGTTGGACGCGGCGCGAGCCAATCTAAATGGAGAGGCTGGATGCTGAAATTGGGCGAAGACGGAAAACTGACTCCTTATGCAACGGGTCTCCGCTCCCCTTCTGGTTTTGGATCGTACAAAGGCGACATTTTTTATACTGAAAACCAAGGCGACTGGGTTGGATCGGGTCGTATGACGCAACTGGAAAAAGGTGATTTCGCGGGAAATCCGGCTGGTCTGCGTTGGAGCAAGGAAGAAGGCTCACCTGTGAAGTTGACGCCATCCGACATTCCAAACACGGGCGAACCGCTTTATGATGTGGCTAAAAAAGTGCCTGGCCTGAAAGCTCCTGCTGTTTGGTTCCCGCACACATTGGTGGGAATCTCGACTTCTGATTTCAAAGAAGATATTACCAACGGGACTTTCGGACCGTTTGCAGGCCAAATGTTCGTAGGCGATCAGGGACACAGCATTATCACGCGTGTGGATCTTGAAAAAGTGAATGGCGTGTGGCAGGGAACCGTATTTCCGTTCCGTGAAGGATTTATGTCCGGAATTTTGCGGATGGAATGGGGACTTGATGGTTCCATGTTCGTAGGTCAAACAAGCCGTGGCTGGTCTGCAACCGGAAAAGAGGAATTTGGCATCCAGCGCCTTGTATGGACTGGCAAAATGCCTTTTGAAATGAAAACGGTGCGCTCGATGCCCGATGGCTTTGAAATTACATTCACAAGCCCGGTTGATAAGAAAGCTGCTGCCGATCAGGAAGCTTACAAACTGAACAGTTTCACTTATAAATATCATCAGACTTACGGAAGCCCGATCGTTAACACGCAGGAAGTGCCTTTGAAGGGAATTGTTGTTTCAGAAGATGGCCTTAAAGTGCGTTTGGTGCTTGATCCTGCGTTGCTGCGCAAGGGTTACATTCACGAGATTAAGGCTGACGGTGTAAAAGGCGCGGACGGCAATCCATTGCTTCACGCGACCGGCTATTACACATTGAATGAGATTGCCTCGGGTAATCCGGTCAATGCATCGGCTTTCACAACGACTGTAAAAGCGGCCGCGATGGATCACAGCGCGCACACAGCAACAGCTGCTGCGGAACCTGCGAATTCAGCGCCATCTGCAAAGCGTGTGGTTGAAATGCCCGCAAGCTGGACCAATGGCCCTGATCAAACGATCACTATCGGAACGGTTCCCGGTTTAAAATTCGACATTGCGGAAGTTCAGGTGAAAGCCGGAAGTCGCGTCAAAATTGTGTTTAACAACAACGACGACATGCTTCATAACCTCGTGATCACCAAGCCCGGAACGGCAAATGCTGTCGGTGAAGCTGGTCTCAATTTGGGTTTGAAAGGCTCGGAATTGAGCTATGTTCCTAAAACGAGCGACGTGCTGTTCCATAGCAACATTGTGGAACCGGAAAAATCCGAATCCATCTATTTCATTGCGCCTAAGCAGCCAGGAACCTATCAGTATGTGTGCACATTTCCAGGGCATTATACATTGATGCAAGGAAAATTGAAGGTTACCAAATAAGAAACATCTCCCGATCAAGCTGCCGGAAATCTTCACCATCCGGCAGCTTGTTATAAGTCTTTTTCAACCCCAATTCATTTAAAAAACATTAAGCACAAGGAGAATAAAATTGCAGCTTGCTTTAATTAGCATAATTCATTGAATTAATTAAACATTGTCAATAGCAACGGGACTTGGAAAGCGGAGAAAACATATCGATCGTTTCTGACGCCAATGTCCGGCTTTGGCAGCGGTTCAAAGCGGGCGAATCCGCAGCGCTGGGGCAGCTCGCACAGGTGCATTATCGCTGGCTTTACAACTACGCCACCAAATTCTCATCCGACCCCGACTTCATCCGCGACGCCATTCAGGAGCTTTATCTCGAACTCTGGGAACGCCGCGACAACCTTTCAGAAACTGCTTTTGTAAAATCATATCTGCTAAAAGCGCTCCGACACAAACTCATTAAAGAGAGCATCAAACTAAAACGTTTTCAGGAGCCCGGACAAGCCATATTCGACTCAGCATGTGAAGACATGCCCATTGAATCACAGATTATTGCAGACGAAAATTCTCATTTTCAAACGAGTCGCATTAAAGGCATAATCAAATTGCTTTCGAAACGGCAGCAAGAACTCATCTATCTGCGTTTTTATCAAAACCTTGACAACGAGGACATTGCAAACATCATGGGACTTGGCCGCCAAAGTGTCGCTAATCTCCTCCACCGCACATTAAAGGACATCAGGCAAATCTGGACGCCAGCCGAATTCATGTGGGCCTTACTCCTGTTTTCTTTGCTTTTTTAAATCCCTTTCAGCTTCCAAAGCACAGAATGTAATTATTTCAAAAAATATTTTAACTTTTTTGGTTATAATTAACACAAAAGCTGACATACATAATAAACACCAGCTTTGTTATGAAGGATTACCGCTTCCAAACTGTGGAAGAACTGGCTACAGATGACATGTTCCGCACGTGGGTTATTGCACCTACACCGGAAATTTCATCGTTCTGGTTAAACTGGTTGGCTTCAAATCCGCAAAAATCAGCCGACGTTTACGCGGCAAGGGAGCTTGTGGCGGCCGTGCACGAAATATACAGCGACGAACTGCCGGAGGCAATGCTGCAACAGGAGATCCAGGAAATCGCGCGTCTCGCAGAGTTGCGGAAAAATGGTAAACCAAGCAGCATTTTACAAGTGATTAACAAGCCGATCTGGCGCATTGCCGCGATCTGTGTGCTGATTTCGGGACTTGGTCTTGCATTTTATAAAAACCAGAATAATAGAGCTGTTTCCACCTCAGCCAAATCAGATATCGAAGCGAATGATGTGCTGATTGTCAGGGAAAACCACACTACGCATGACATGACAGTGCTGCTAAGTGACAATAGCATTGCAACATTAACTGCCGGAAGCACAATTCGTTATCCCAAAAAGTTTACCAATAAAGTGCGGAAGGTCACACTTACGGGTGAAGCCTTTTTCGATGTGGCGAAAAATCCTGAAAAGCCGTTTTTAGTTTACACCGATGAGACAGTCACCAAGGTTTTAGGCACCAGTTTTCGGGTTAAGGCACTGGAAAAAGAGAACACTGTGATGGTTCTTGTAAAAACCGGCCGCGTTTCCGTTTACCCAAAAACAGCATATGAGAGGCTCGAAACGAAGCCTGACCATAATGTAGCCGTTATCGTGCTCAGTCCAAATCAGCAGGCCGTTTTTAACAGAAAAGAAAACCGGCTTGAAAAGGGAATCGTAATCGACCGGCAACTGCTTTCGGAATTGTCGGATCAAAAAGAGCTGATCTTCGATGACAAGCCTGTATCGCAGGTGTTTAAGACTTTGCAGGAAATCTACGGCATCAGCATTGTTTACGATGCGGCCGCGCTTACCCAATGCAATATCACCGCTCAGTTCAGCGATGAAAATCTCAAACAGCGAATTAATGCCATTTGTCAGGCCATCGGGGCCAGCTACGAAATGGTGGACGGGCGCATTGTAATCAGCAGCAGCGGGTGCACTCAGTAAAACAATCACAAACAAAACAACTACATGTATGAAAAAACAGCGACGCTTATCGAGGCAAATTTGTAGTGTGTTGAGCATATCACTTTACCAACTATTAATTGCCTTTATCTTTTCCAGCCACTCACTTGCGCATGTTAAAGATGCGCAGGATATTCTGAATCAAAAGGTTACCATTCAGGTAAATAACCAGGAAATCAAAGCCGTGCTGAATAAGCTGAACAAGCTGACGCAGATTCGTTTTACTTACAGCTCATCGCTGCTGCGTTCTCAGCAAAAAGTGTCGATTAATGCTGTCGAAAAACCATTGGCCGACGTCCTGGATCAGCTTTTCAGACCTATTAACATTTCTTATAAGATTGAAGGAAAGCAAGTTGTGCTCCTGAAAGGCAATGTTGAACCGGCAAGCGCCATTCCGGCGGTTACGAATGATCCCGCAGTGGACCGCACCATTTCCGGGAAAGTTTCCGACGAAAAAGGCCAGCCACTGCCAGGTGTCAGCATTGTTGTGAAAAGTACGAAAGTGGGCACAGCGACCAATGCGGAAGGTGCGTATCAGCTCAGCGTTCCCGATGCGGGTGGTGTTCTGATTTTTTCTTATGTGGGATATTCGCCTGAGGAAGTAACCATTGGCAGCCAAAGTACTTATGATCTCACGATGAAGCCGGATGTCCGGAATCTGGAAATGGTCGTGGTTACCGCATTGGGCATTAAAAGGGATGCAAAAAAGCTCGGCTACTCCACTGCGACGGTTAACACTGAGGAACTTACAACCAACAGAACAACAAATCTTGGCAACAGCTTGCAAGGAAAAGTTGCCGGTTTGAATGTAACGCCGCCTGCGAGCGGACCGGGCGGATCGACGAAAATCCGTATTCGCGGTCAGTCATCATTTGGCGGAAATAACTCACCCTTGATCATTGTAAACGGCATTCCGATCAATAACAGCAGCGTTTCTGCGGGTGGATCGAATGGAAATGGAACTGGAAATCCAACCGGCGGTTCGTCCGATGCGGGAGATGGTTTGCAAAGCATTAACCAGGATGACATTGAATCCATGACCGTTTTGAAAGGCGCTGCTGCTGCTGCATTGTACGGCTTCCGGGCAAAGGATGGCGCCATTATTATCACGACGAAAAGCGGAAGCAAAACGACTGGCATCGGCGTTGAAATCAATTCCAACATCCAGGCGCAGCAAGCATTGGATTTTACGGATTTCCAATATGAATATGGGCAGGGAGAATTTGGAAAGCGCCCAACGACCACGGCAGAGGCACAAAGTTCAGGCGTCTTTGCATTTGGTGAGAAACTGGACGGAGCTCCTACGCCGCAGTTTGACGGTTCCATACAGCCTTACTCGGCGAATAAGGACCGCATCAAAAACTTTTACCGCACCGGAACAAGCTTCACCAACTCTGTTGCGCTTTCGGGCGGAAATGAGAAGGGCAATTTCAGATTATCATTTGCCAACACGGATGCGAATGCGATCATGCCGAATTCCGATTATCATAAAAAAATCTTCAATCTGGGTCTGAATTACAAGTTTTCACCAAAGCTCTCGGCGCAGCTAAATGCCAATTATTCAAATGAATACAACAAGAATCCGCCGCAGATCGGGATTCAGGATATGAATGCGAATACGACGATTTACACCCTTGCAACCAGCATTAACACCGAGTGGCTCAAAAACCGGAAGGATGCAAACGGCAACGAAATGCCGCTCGCGCGTTTTACCAACCGAAATAATCCATACTGGGTTGCTTATGACCGATTTGAGAATGTGCGTCGCGACCGGATCTTTGGCAACACTTCGGTTCGCTATGACTTCACGGACTGGCTTTTTGTGCAAGGCCGCATTGGACAGGACTATTTTACAAGGCCGTATAATTACAACCGGCCGACGGGAACACGGTCAATTGGAGCCGTTACAACAGGTTTCAATGGTTACTATTATCAGGATGTGGCCACTTTTCGCGAGCGCAACCTGGACGTGCTGATCGGTGCAAACCGCACATTCGGCGATTTTGGCATTGACATTACATTGGGTGGAAACCAGATGCAGCAGATCAGCGACAATGTTTCGACTGCGGTCACGAATTTTTACGTGCGCGACCTTTACACCATTGCCAATGGTCAGGTAAAAAATCCAAATTATGGTTACAGTAAAAAGAAGGTTAACTCCATTTACGGAGCAGCTGAATTTTCCTACAAAGGCTTTTTGTTCGTCAATGTAACGGGCCGGAACGACTGGTTTTCAACATTAAATCCGGAGTCAAACAGTTATCTATATCCGTCCGTAAGTGCCAGCTTTGTGTTTAGCCAGGCGTTTGCCAATGTGCCTAACTGGCTCAATTACGGTAAGTTAAGAGCTGCTTATGCAGAGGTGGGCGGTGATACAGATCCCTATTCCAACAACCTTTATTATGGAATTAATGCCAATCCATTCAATGGAACTGCACTGGGCAATTTGCCTTCAACCGTTGCTCCCAATGCGAACCTGCGACCATTGAAAGTGAAGGAAACGGAAGTTGGGTTGGAAATGAAGACTTTTGACAGCCGCCTGAATCTGGATGTTTCTTTTTACCGGAAAAACACCGTTGATGAAATCCTGAATGTAGACATTTCGAACACGTCCGGTTTCAGCCAAACCAAAGTGAATGTGGGCAAGCTGCGCAACCAGGGCGTTGAGTTCCTGCTGACATTCGTGCCCGTCAGGACGGACGCCATAACCTGGGAGACGAGCTTCAACGGCAGTTACAACATCAGTAAAGTGCTTGAACTCGCAGCTGGCCAGCAAAGATTTGATGTGGGAACAGGCGAATTTTTCGGGATCGTCTCGCACGAAGTGGGCAAGCCCCTCGCCTCTTTGCGCGGCTTCGATTACAAGCGCGACGCGCAGGGCCGCATCGTCACATCGGGCGGTCTGCCGCAGCAAGGAAGTTTAACAACGTTCGGAAGTGCCATTCCGACCTGGGTGGGCGCATGGGTTAACACGCTTAATGTCAAAGGCGTGCGCATTGGAACGCAGATAGACTTCAAAGCCGGAAACAAAATCCTTTCCAACTCCAACCTGAATTTCCTTCGTGAAGGACTTTCCAAACCATCACTCGTGGGTCGCGAAGGAGGTGTCTTGCTTGAAGGCGTTACGCCCGAAGGCGAGCCTAATGCGCAACGTGTTGAAGCCCAGCAATTTTACACCGCTTACCGAAGCACAAACATTGCCACACCATTTGTTTACAACGGCGCTTTTGTAAGGTGGAGAACGATTTCCATCGGTTACGATCTGTCCCGGTTTCTGAAAGACAAGACTTTTATCAAAGGTTTGAACATTTCAGCCATGTGTAACAATGTATTAATGATCAAAAAATACATCGATAATCTGGACCCCGAAGCACAAGTTTCAGCCTCAGACAATTTGCAAGGAATCGAAACCCACACACTGCCAACAACCCGCAGCTACGGTTTCAATCTAAATATCAAACTATAATGGATTCAAACCCAGCAACTCATCGCCCGGAAACCCGGTCATTCATTCACTCATTAAAAATGAAACAACTACTCCCACTTCTAATCATTCTCGCCACGGTCTGCTCCTGCGACAAGGGCTTTGAGGATGTGAACAAGAATCCGGTTCAGGCCACGAGCGTCGATCCGGCTTATTTGTTTTCCAATGCGCAGTTTGGCTCGGCCATCGCGACGCAAAATTACCAGTTGCAGATTGTGCAGCAGATCAACACGCCTTACACGGGCGTGCTCGAAGGCGGCAATCACAATGCGGTTTCCGATCCGAATTCAAATGCAAATTTTAATTCTCTGTATTTGCAAAATGGCCCTGTAAACCTGCTGACCACTGTTATCGCGCAAACGAAAGACAATCCCGCAAGGTCAAACTTGTACAACATGTCGCGCATCTGGAAGTCATATGTGTTCATGGTTTTGGTGGACACTTATGGCGACGTGCCTTATTTCGAGGCTGGAAAAGGCTTTTTGGAAGGCATTAATCTGCCAAAATACGACGATCAAAAATTGATTTACGATGACATTCTGAAAGAACTCGAAGAAGGAACCAAGGGTCTGGATGCAACTAAGGCAATTGAAGGCGGTGACCTTTTTTATAAGGGAAACATTGCGCAATGGAAAAAGCTTGGAAACTCATTATTGCTGCGAGCAGGCATGCGTTACTCCAAACTGGACCCCAACCGGGCCAAGTCGATTGTCGCAAAAGCTGTGGACCCAGCGAACGGCGGACTAATGACTTCTAATGCCGACAATGCGTTCATTGCGTTTAACAGCACATTCAATCATCCGCTTGCCAACTATTTCCAGGGCACGGAACGCGGCAACGTGTATCTCGGAAAAGCATTTGTTGATTATCTCAAAACAACCAATGATCCACGATTAAAGGTCATTTCTGTGAAATACGAAACACCTGGCAACCCGATTGCAACCGCTGGCGCGGAGGACACAACGCCTGCCAGCCAGGAAGGAATGCCTTATGGTTACAACGAATCTACCATTGCCAATGCACCCGGCTTTCCTGGCAAAATCGGCTCTGCATTCAAATATTCGCAGATTAATCGCAAAACGCTGGGGAAAATCGATGCGCCCGAATTTTTCATCACTTATGCGCAAACTTCCCTTTTGCTTGCGGAAGCGGTTCAGCGCGGCTGGGCAACGGGCAATGCGAAAGAGCTTTACGAAGCAGGCGTGAGAGCGCACATGGCACAAATGGCGACTTACGATGTGGCTGCAACGATCAACACAGCCAGTCAGGATGCATATTTGGCGGCGCAGCCTTACAATCCGGCAAAAGCTTTGGAGCAAATCAACACCCAATATTGGGTTGCTTCCTTCCTGAACGGTTCAGAGGCCTGGACCAATTTCCGCAGAAGCGGCTTTCCTGTTTTGCCCGTCAACAATTATCCAGGCAAAGATCCTTCCGTAAAAGATTTCATCCGCAGGCTAGTGTATCCGGTTCGTGAACGGTCTGTTAATGAGGCGAATTACAAAGAAGCAGTCACACGGATGGGTCCTGATGAACTGGGGACACCTGTTTTTTGGGACAAATGAAAATCAACTATTTAACAAATAATCAGATCTAACTAACCCTTAATTTTCCTTCTATGCTTAAACAAAATTTATTGGGAGCGTTTGTGCTTTTTGCAACAGTTGCCAATGCACAATCCATTTCCCCAACGCCTGATCAGATTAAAGCCTACACTTCGGCCTGGAAGGGAGAACGCTCACCGGACGGCCGCCCGCACGTGTCGGACGCCATTTTGGCAAGATTAAAGAACATTTCCATGGAAGAAGCGTGGGGTGTTCTGAGAAACAAAGGCTATAACAACCAGTTCGAAGGCGACTGGCAGCTCATTTATCCGGACAGCAGCATGACCGGACGCGTTGTAACCGCCCAATATGTGCCTTCTCGTCCTGATTTGCAGGATTTGGTCAAAGAAATTGGTAAAAAAGAAGGACGTGTGCAAACAGGCGGCACCAATTCATGGCCCATTGACGTGCTCAAAGACGGGGACGTTTACGTGGCCGATGGTTATGGCAAAATCGCTGACGGAACATTGATCGGTGACAACTTGGGAAACTCCATTTATGCCAAATCCAAGCGCGGTGTCATATTTTACGGCTCTGTGCGCGACGTGGAAGGGTTGAGTGAGATCAAAGGCTTCAATGCCTGGATCAAAGGACAGGACCCGTCCTACATCCAGCAAATGATGCTAACGAACATCAACACGCCGATCCGCATTGGTCGCGCAATTGTGCTTCCCGGTGATGTCGTGCTTGCTAAAAAGTATGGGACGATCTTCATTCCCGCGCATTTGGCCGAAGAGCTCGTGCTAACTTCCGAGGTGACTGCATTGCGTGATGAATTTGGTCACTTACGGCTAAAAGAAGGAAAATATACGCCCGGTGAAATCGATACAAAATGGTCTGACACAATCCAGAAGGACTTTTTAAACTGGGTAAACAATTATCCCGGCAAGCTCCCGATGACCAAGAAAGAACTGGACGATTATCTTAAAGAAAGAAATTACTAAGGCCGAGAGCCATTTTGCTAACTCCCAAATCTAACACTGATGAAAAGCATTTTAAAAGACATCATCGCTTCTAACAAACAAGTTGAACAAGCTGAAAAAGCAGCCACCGCAGCCGAGATCAACAACCCGACGACAAAGGACAGTCGGCGTAACTTTTTGAGAAAAACGGCAGTCGGCGGCATTGCGTTGGGCGGCTTCATGTCTATGTCGACGGAAGACACCATTGCCCAGGCAACGTCAAAAGTAAACCGCGCCTCCAAACCATCCGAATTAAAAATCACCGACCTGCGCTATTGCATTGTCCAGAACGTGGGACGCACGCCGATCATCCGCATTGACACAAACCAGGGAATTTACGGTCTGGGCGAAGTTCGCGACGGCGCAGATGAACGTTATGCATTGTTTTTAAAGAGCCATTTATTGGGTCAAAATCCTTGCAATGTGGAAATGCTTTTCAAATCCATCAAACAGTTTGGTTACCACGGTCGGCAGGCGGGTGGAGTTTGTGGTGTGGAAATGGCACTTTGGGATCTTTGCGGAAAGGCTTATAATGTGCCCTGCTGGCAATTGCTGGGCGGTCGTTACCGGGATAAGGTCAGACTTTACGCCGACACGCCGGAGTCTGATGACATGAATGAGTTCAAAGAAAAGATCAAATTCCGGACGCAGGATCAGGGTTACACATGGCTGAAAATGGATGTGTCCATCGGCTTGCTGCGAAACAATGAGAATAGCATTGTCAATAACAAGGTTTGGGGCGGCGGATTTTCACAATGGGCAGGAGATTATCATTCCTATGCCAACACAAAGCATCCGTTCACAGCGATTCAGATCACGCCAAAAGGTCTGGATGAAATGGCCAAAGTCGTGGAAGACGTTCGGAGCGTAGTAGGCTATGAAATTCCCCTTTCAACAGACCATTATGGGCATTTTGACTTGAACAACGGCATTCGCCTCGGAAAAGCACTGGACAAATATCGTCTCGCCTGGTTCGAAGACATGGTTCCCTGGGAGTACACAGACCAGTGGAAAACGATTTCGGATGCATTGGAAACGCCGACATTAACTGGTGAGGACATTTATTTACGGGAAGGTTTCAAAGCATTAATCGAGAAGCGCGCGGTCGACATTGTGCATCCCGACCTCGCGTCATCCGGCGGGTTACTGGAAACAAAACGCATCGGGGATTATGCAGAAGAAAACGGCATTGCCATGGCCATGCACTTCGCAGGAACGCCCGTTAGCTTCATGGCGAATGTGCATTGCGCGGCTGCCACGCAGAATTTCCTCGCGCTCGAACACCATTCCGTGGATGTGCCCTGGTGGGAAAGTCTGGTAAAAACAACGGATGGCCGCAAGCTGATCGACAAAGGTTATGCGCCCGTTCCGCTGGATGCGCCAGGCCTGGGCATTGAGCTCAATGAAGAAGAAGTAAAAAAACACCTTAATACCAAGGACAAAAGCTTCTTCGCCCCTACTCCGGACTGGAACGAAAAACGTTCGCACGACCGGTTGTGGAGCTGAGATAATGATCAGAAATAAAAAAAATAGACTTGCTAAGTCTTTAAGACTTAGCAAGTCTATTTTTTTTATTTCTGATCCTCAATTGTCAAATGACCAATAACTTGCTCGTCAAGATACTGCTCATGAAACTTAATAAATTCTATTTTCCCCCCGAACCATTCCAACAACTCCTTTTTGTTTAAACTGGACTCTCGATCTTCCAGTATCCGACGATAAGAACTCCACGGATAACTTTTATAATCTAATTCATCGAATCCATGATGTCGCAGCTGATGATGAATATAATAGACCAATTTGGAAAGATAGACTTCGTTATCAACCAGTTTTCTTCTGAAAAACTTTTGAAACAAACTGCCGTTTCTAGCCTCCTGGATATTGATGCTCTTTGCGTAACTCATAAAGAAACGCCTAAATAGCTCGCTCACAATGTCGCCAGCGCTAAGCTTTGAAATATCGACCTCTGAAGGGAAAGCGTTTGCCCTAACTTCAAACTCGCTAAGAGGTTTGACTTTTATCAACAAGTGAAAATGATTGGGCATAAGGCAATAGGCATAGGTGTAAATGTAACCTGAGAGATATTCATTATATTTTTTTAGAAAATGAATGTAATTCCGATTTTGATAAAAAATTTTTACTGAATCGTTTCCCCGATTATAGATGTGATAGAAGCATCCTTCTTGTAGCATGCAATGCATTGGTCCTGGCATAAATTAAAGTTTATGCTTTGGACGAAAGTTATTGGAAAAAAGTCACTAAAGACTTGCTAAGTCTTGAAGACTTAGCAAGTACAGCGACTCCGATAGCAAACCGGAACGCCTTTGTAACCATTAATTTGCTATTTTGCGTTCTTCACATTCATTCCTGATGATGAAGAATATTCGAAATATACTTTTCTACACGCTTACCATTGGTGTTTTTTCCGCCTTACTTTATTTCTTCATCCGGCAAGGACAATTTCTGGAAAGCCCTGATTTACTGAAAAATAAGCCAGTTGCAGCAACCTCATCCTGGGAGCAGTTTGCGGATACATTTGGCCATAATCTCACGCACCCGCTTGCCATTCTGCTGTTGCAGATCATCACGATCATTATCATTGCCCGCGTTTTTGGCTGGTTTTGCAAATCCATAGGACAACCGACTGTTATTGGAGAAATCGCAGCAGGGATTTTCCTCGGGCCATCGCTGCTAGGGCTTTATTTTCCCGAATTCTCTGCTTTCCTTTTCCCAAAACAATCGCTGGGAAACCTGCAATTTCTCAGCCAGATCGGACTCATCCTGTTCATGTTCATTATTGGCATGGAGCTCGATCTTAAAGTCTTGAAAACCAAGGCACAAGAAGCCGTCGTGATCAGCCATGCCAGCATTATTCTTCCGTTTGCACTCGGGGTGGGGCTTGCGCTTTTTATGTATGAGCGCTTCGCACCGGACGGCATCAGCTTTCTATCATTCTCGCTTTTCATTGGCATTGCGTTGAGTATCACGGCCTTCCCTGTGCTTGCGCGCATTGTTCAGGAGCGGGGATTATCCCGGACCAAGCTCGGCATGATGGTGATCACTTGCGCCGCAACGGACGACATTACAGCCTGGTGTATTCTGGCAGCCGTTATTGCCATCGTAAAGGCAGGCTCGTTCGTGAGTTCCATTTACACGATCATTCTCGCAGCGGCGTATGTGTTTTTCATGCTCAGGGTTTTAAAACCGGTTTTGAAAAGAATCGGCGACCATTATTCTTATCGCGAAGGGTTGACCAAACCGGTTGTTGCATTGTTTTTCATCGTGCTTTTGCTGTCCGCTTTTTGTACAGAAGTGCTTGGCATTCACGCACTTTTTGGTGCATTTATGGCAGGCGTGATCATGCCTAGCAACCAGAGTTTCCGGAATATATTTATTGAAAAGGTGGAGGACGTTTCACTAGTGCTGTTGCTGCCGCTTTTCTTCGTTTTCACGGGATTAAGAACGCAAATTGGCCTGCTCAATGATCCTTATCTGTGGCAAGTTACGGGCCTGATCATCGCCGCCGCAGTGACCGGAAAGTTCATAGGAAGCGCCGTTGCGGCACGTTTTGTCAAACAATCCTGGCGCGACAGCCTCATCATTGGCTCTTTAATGAACACGCGCGGATTGATGGAGCTTGTGGTGCTCAACATTGGCTATGATATCGGCGTTTTGTCCCCCGAAATATTCGCTATGATGGTGATTATGGCACTTGCAACCACTTGTATGACCGGCCCGGCGCTCGATTTGATCGATCGTTTTATGCCGCAAAAGAATTGGGAAAAAGTGGCTGCCGCCCATGAAAGCAGCCGTTTTTCGATCCTTATCGCATTTGCCAGCCCGCAAGGCGGACGAAAAATGATGCGACTCGCGCGTTATTTGATCCAAAAGCAAACCGAATCGCATCAGGTTACGGCATTGCACTTGTCGCCAAGCAGTTATCTCAATCAGGTCAATACGGAAGAATATCAGCAGGAAACATTCCGGCCGATTAAGGAAGAGGCCGCAAGCCTGGATTTGTCATTTGACGCATTGTTCAAACCTTCGCAGAACATTGAGCATGATATCATTGAAACTGCCAATGAAGGAGCCTACGACATGTTAATGATCGGCATTGGGCGCACCGTTTTTGAAGGCACGTTTTTGGGTAAAATACTGGGTTTCACATCCAAAATCATCAGCCCGGAGCGACTTTTTGACACCATAACAGGCAAGGAAAAACTTTTTCACGCCAATGTTTTTGACGAGCGCACGGCACAGATTATCAAATCAGTTAAAGTCCCCGTCGGCATTCTGATTGAGAAAAATCTTGATAAAGTGGAAGACATTCTGGTTCCGATCTTCTCCCCCGCTGATCGCTTTTTGATTCAGTTTGCTCAAAAACTTGGTTTGCAGGAAAACATCAGGCTCACGATGATGGACCCTGCGAGCACAGCTGTTTTGTCGTCCGAAATCCACGATGAACTGATTGAAATCAGCGAAATTGACCCGGAAAGAATTACGCTGCTGGACGAGAACATGCTCGAAAAAGATTTTCTCCAAGGCAAAGACCTCATGATCATCAGTCTCGCCAGCTGGAAAAAGGCCGTCGAGTCGCACAGTTTATGGTTATCGCATTCTCCCTCCGTTTTAATCGTGCGCGAATAATGCTGCACTCGCCTTGCGATGCGATTCCGGAATGTCGGCAAGAGACCGCAAAGTCGGCTAAATCGGTTTTTTAATGGGATAATAAGTGTTTATTTTACGTAAGCGACGCCAGCATTCCTATTTATATGATATCCCAGATTAAGAATAGCAGATTTTTCAGTTCCATCAATCCCCAGACGATCCTTTTCTTCTTTCACAATTTCTTTATAAATGTTGGAACGACGCTCGTTTACGTTTCCGCGAACGTCCTTTTGCTTGAAAACCATCCGGAATCTTCATTGCCCATTGCTTATGTTGCAGCCGCCATCGCGGTGATGATTGCGGGAAAAGTCTACGAACATTTTGAGCATCATCTGGTGCTCAAACGGCTCAGTCTCGGGACAATGCTTTCATCATTGTTCATGGTTATTGTGGTCATGGTTTTACTTTGGGCAGGGCACGGCATTGCCACGGCAATTGCGATTATGGTCGGTTATCGCATCATTTATTTGTTGATTAACCTTGAATTCTGGGGTCTTTCTGCGCTCGTTTTTGATGTGCGGCAGAGCAAAAGGCTGTTCAGTGTCATTGGCTCGGGCGATATGCCGGCAAAAGCATTGGGTGCGGTTTTGGCTGTTTTGATCCATTCGCCGTCGGTTTTGATGATTTTGTTGGTGATTTCGCTCGTGTTTTTTGCACTGGCCTTTTACACCCAGCTCCTGACATTTCGCTTCACCGACATTCCCAATCCCCATCACGCTCGGCCAAGGCAAATGAATGCTTCCGATTCCAAGATCATTCAAAAATATTTTGGCGGAAACAAGTTGCTGACATTCCTATGTCTAGGAATGGTCGCCATTGCAGCGGCTGCCACGTGGATCGAGTATCATTTCTTTGTCAATGTGAAATACAAATTTCACAGCCAGCATGACGTGATTGGCTTTGTAGGAACATTGCTTGCCGTCACTTATGTGATTTCCACATTTGTAAAGCTGATATTTTCGGGTAAAACGGTGGAGCGTTTCGGCGTAAAGGTGACGCTTTTCCTGCTTCCGCTGACAACAATTTTCATATCGCTCGGCCTGCTGATTTCCTCTTATTTCCGTGCCGATGAGCCTTCATTATTAGTTTATTATTGCGCCGCTTATTTGCTTTTTGAGCTGGTCAGGCGGACGATTTTTGATCCCGTGTTCCTTGTGTTGTTTCAGCCCTTATCCACCAAAACACGTCTGAAAGGCCACACATTGGCCAAAGGACTGTTTGAGCCATTGGGAATGCTCATCGCAGGAGGCTTATTATGGATCATTTACACGCAAAAACTCAGCAACATCAGTCTCACATTTGACCTGTCGCTGCTGTTTGCCGTTGCCGCGCTGCTGATTTTCAGGAAAGCTTATGGACATTACATTCAGGAATTGAAAAGTGCGATCAGCAAACGCTTCATCAGAAGCGGCGAAATGGCCTCCCCTTCCGAAGCATTGCCCATCATTGCGGAAAACCTGAAAAGTGATCGGAAGGAGGAAGTGCTCAACGCCATTGATTGGCTGGCTAAAAACAAGCAATCCATTTTTCGTAAAAACGTTGATCTCCTGCTTAGAAATCCCATCGTGGCAGTCAGGTTAAAAACGCTCCAAACGCTGGCAACACTCGAAAAGCCCGAGCTTTCAGATGCTTTTTTGAAATACATTGAATTAGAACCCGACACCTCCTGCCAAACCCTCGCCGTGCGAATTGCGGCTTCCAAGTCGCGGCTGACCGACGAACAACTTGCGCGCTTTCTCGCACATGAAGATCTGGACATTGTAAAAGGATCAATTTTGGGCAGTTTTGAGGCCGGAAGAGCATTGCCATTAATTCACGGAACATTGCGTCGCCTGTTCGAGTCTGGGCGGGAAGATGCGCAGCTGATCGCATTGGATTGTGTTGAAATCACCGGTTTAAAAGCAAGTGAAGAATTTATCAAATTATGCCTTCGCAACGGTTCAGATAAAGTGCGCAACCGTGCATTGGAAGTTGCTGCAACCGTAGGCTCTGCCCAGTTTTTGCGTGAATTAAAGCCGCTATTGTCCGGCTCTCTTTCCAAGTCAACCGTCTCCTCGCTGATCCGATCTGGTGATGCAGGCATACGCATTGTGGAAGAATGGTTGCATGACGACTCTGCGCAAGACCGCATTAAAACACTCATTAAAGTCGCTGAAAAAACGAAACACGAATTTATACTTCAAATACTTTTTAAACTTATTAAAAATATTTACCAAAATAATCATTTAGTTAATTTAGAAAGTAACATACATTTAAATAAAATAGATACATATATTCATCGCAGCGCGCTGAAAGCACTAACGAATTATACGTTAGTCGATGATTATAAGCATGTTATCTCCGAATTTGTAGAAAAAGAGCTTTTTCACGCATCCATGCTTTTGAACGGCATGGACGAAAGCGAGGCAGACAAAACCTGGAACAGGGCACTTGATTATGAGTTGGAGCTCACAGGTCAGCGCTTGTTTTACCTGTTTATGATGCAGTATGATAAGGACGCTGTGCAAAATGCCTGGAAGGGAATCCGGCATGCGTCCCGTGAAAAAAGAGCCAATTCGCTCGAAATGATCGAGAGCCTTTTGCCGCGCACACTCTATCCTTTATTGCACGCTTTGTTCGAAGACATTTCAATTTCCAGGAAGCGTGAAGCGCTGCGCCAGTATGTCGGAAATCAGGAACCTGCGGGCTCCATTATCACTTACATCCTGACTAAAAAGGAAACGCTATTTACCGAATGGACCATTGCATTGGCCGTTCAACGCGCTGACGAAAATATGGAACGCCCATTGCTCGAAGAACTGTCCGCCCATTCCGCCAGACTTATCCGCGATGCGGTCCGTGAAAAATTAACTCCCAATGCAAAATCTGCAAGCCTTAACCTCATAGCAAATCCAATGAAACACGCCGAAGCTGCCCAGCAAATTTCAGAAATGGAAAGAGTCATTGTTTTGAAAAACACACAGCTTTTTTCACAAACGCCGGAAAACGTGCTCAGCTCCATCGCGCCGATCATGAAGGAAATTACTTACAGCGATAGTCAGGAGATTTTCGCAAAAGGTGATCCGGGCGATTCAATGTATATCATTTACACCGGGCAAATCGGCATTTACGATGGCAAAAAGCAATTGGCGTTGTTTGATAAGGGAGAAATATTCGGCGAACTCGCATTGCTCGACAGCGAACCGCGCTCCGCAACAACTGTCGCCGAGACGGACGCGCTTGTGTTCCGAATTGACCAGGAAGACTTTTTTGAACTGATGGAAGAGCGCGATGAGATTTTAAAAAATGTGCTGCGGATTCTGTGCCAGCGCATTCGGGCGCAGAATGAAAAAATGCGGTTGCTATAACAGCTTTTTAAGATTCTCCTGCTTCAAGGCATCGCGCAAATCGTGAGCAGATTGCGTCCAATAGTTGTGCTTTCCGATGAATTGTACCTGAACCTGATTCCAGGAATCAATGTCCGAAACCATATTACGGACTTTCATTTCGTTGAAAAGCGAGGTTGCGATAAGCTCAAAATCCGCACGACCAAGATAATCCAGATCTGCGTCGCAAATGATTTGTTCCAAATGCGTTTTTGGCGTTTGCGGAATGTGAGTCGCCATGATCATGTTACAAACAATGTCAATCTGCTCGGGCGAATAATCGAATTCCGGCAATGCCACTCTCGCAATCAGGCAGCTCGCCTCCTCGTGACCTTGATACGTATTTACGAATCCTGAATCGTGATAATAAGCAGCAGTTTCGAGCAATGTTAGCTGTTCTGCGTCAGTAACGCCTTCCAGCTTTGCAATGTGCAGCGCCGCGTTCACAACGTCCAGCGTGTGATGCAGGCCGTGGTAAAAAAGTGTGTCGGACAAATGCCAACGGAGCTGCTCAACAATGTAAGCTTTTGCTTCTTTCAGATTCATGTTATTCCAAAACTTCGTAAACCTTCACTGGATTCGCCTTGTTCTTCAACACAATTTCGCCAACTAAATTGCAGTGAAACGCTTCCTTAATGTTCAAATAAGCTGATTCGGGGACCAAAACCTGACCCGGTTTGGCAGCATTCTGCAATCGTTGCGCAACATTCACTGCGTCGCCGATCACGGTGTAATCCAATCTTTTCAAAGCTGCCGAGCCGATATTTCCCGAAACCATCTCGCCCGAATTGATGCCGATCGAAACTTGAGGCGAATAACCCGTCTGCCCCGCCAGCTCATCCTTGAATCCATCAATGTGGTTGCGAACAGCCAGAGAAGATTCAATAGCGCGATCCAAATGATATTCACCTCGAAAAACCGCCATCACCGCGTCACCCATAAACTTGTCAACCAGGCCGCCTTGTGCAATGATCTCTTTCACCATCACATCAAAATATTTGTTGATCAGCTTGACCACAAGATCCGCAGGTTCGTTTTCGGAAATCGTCGTAAAGCCGCACATGTCCATGAACACGACCGTTGCTTCAATGTTCTCACTCGTCATCAATGATTTTTCAAACGCGTCCTGCGTCATGAATTGCAGCACGGAAGAATCGACATACATGCGCAAAATATCGTTTTCCCGAACCGCTTTTAGCGTTTCCCGAAGCTGCGCAACATAGGCCAGTGTTTTTTCCATCGTCACTTCAAGATCCTTAAAATCAATGGGTTTGGTAAGAAAATCAAAGGCACCCCGGTTCATGGCCGTCCGAATGTTGTCCATATCGCCATAAGCCGACACGATCACGGATTTGAGGATCGGACTGAGTTCGCCGAGCCGCACGAGCAATGTCAAGCCATCCATTTCCGGCATGTTGATGTCGCTTAGCACCATATCCACATCCGGGTGCTCCACAAGTGCTTCAAGCGCTTTAAAGCCATTTTCTGCAAAAACAAACTCGTATTCCTGCTCGCGGATCTGCCTCCTGAACTTCTGTTTGATTAGCAATTGCAAATCAGCCTCATCATCCACTACCAGTATTTTGGCTTTCATAAAGTTTTGAGCAATTTCTCTTTCAATTCAATAAAATTAACCGGCTTGGTCAGAAAATCGTCCGCGCCGAGCTGCATGGCCTGGTTGTGATTCTGGCTGTCACCATAGGCCGTGATCATCATCACTTGTGGCGGTGCCGCCGGATAGTCTTTTCGTATCGATTTCAGCAATTCAATGCCGCTCATACCCGGCATGTTAATGTCCGACAAAATCATCACCACTTCGGAAGGATGATCCGCGAGGTAAGTCAGCGCTTCTTCGCCCGAAAACGCGAATGAAAATTCAAACTGCGCATTGCGTATCTCCTTCCTGAACTTCTGCTCAAAAAGCGATTTTACATCTTCCTCGTCGTCTACAACCAGTATTTTCATAATATTTTTATTAAAGGCGCCGTACGTCAAATGATGGGAATGGTGATCTTGAACTCGGTCCGCTCACCCGGAACTGTGTCGACATCCAACGTGCCGCCGTGGGCATTGGTAATGATGTCGTAACTCATGGAAAGTCCCAGCCCGGTTCCTTGTCCGGTGGGTTTTGTTGTAAAAAACGGTTGAAAAATCTTAGCCTTCACACTATCAGGCATGCCCGTTCCATTGTCGCTGACGCGGACATAAAGCTTGTTAGCAAACTTTTTAGTAGAAATTTTAACCTCGGGTCTGTAATCATTCAGATTTCCCGTTTCTGCCAATTTGCGTTTCTTCTCCGCAACGGCGTAAAATGCATTGGTAAAAAGGTTCAGGAAAACCCTGCCCAGATCCTGTGGCATAACCAGCACTTTGCCAATCGTCGGATCGAAATCGGTTACTAACGCAGCATTGAATTCCTTGTCTTTCGCACGCAAACCATGATACGCAAGCCGCATATATTCATCTGCGAGCGCATTGATTTCCACCGCCTCTTTCTCTCCTGACGAAGCGCGCGAATGCTGCAGCATTCCTTTTACAATGGAGTCGGCGCGTTTGCCGTGATGCGTTATTTTTTGCTGATTTTGGCTCAAATCGGCGATAATGCCTTTGATATAATCCTTATCCGCATCCGGTATTTCCGTTTTGTCCACTTCCTCTTCCAACTCCTGACAAAGCTCAACCGACACTTCTGAAAAGTTGTTGACGAAATTCAGCGGGTTTTGGATCTCATGCGCTATCCCCGCGGTCAGCTCGCCCAGTGAAGCCATTTTTTCACTCTGAACCAGTTGATTCTGAGTTGCTTTCAGTTCTTCAATCGCTTTTTGTAATTCCTCTTTTTGCAATGTCAATTCATGCGTGCGCTCGGCAACCAGATATTCCAATGATTCTTTTTGCGCTTTACTCGCCATTTCTTCGCGCAACCGATCCTCCCGTTCCTTTAATAAAATCTTGCGTTGTTTTTGGGCATAAAACCAGATTACAAAGCATAACAGGAAGGTAAATAGTTTAGCAATGCTAATCCAATCGTCGTATGAATCATGAATTTTCGGCGCGACAAGCTCAATGATGTCGCTTAAAATGGACACCACAACAAAAGGGATCACGGACTGCACCACCGACTTGATTGGCGCAAATTCCTCTTTCGTGTAAAGAATGACGACAATCAGGGTCAGATAGGCGTGCCAAATCCAGCTAAAAAATTCTGGTGTGTCCGTTGCGTAATAAGTGGCAATCAATGCAATGGTTACATATCGTGCATAAATCAAAAGCCGGTCCCAGTGCGGAAGAGCAGTGGCTGTTTGCAGGGAAGAACGAACGTACTGAATCAGAAAAAACGAGACGAGAAAGTAATCCATGCAGGTAAATGGTGCAGTTTTTCCTTTTATATAAGAATGCTATTTGTCAGCAAAGTAATTATTTTCCGTCAATTTACTAACCGGCGGCTCACTTAGGCAAGCCGATTCACAGAAGTCTTTTGATCATCTCATGCAATGCCAATGCGAAACTTATTCATTTTCGGATTTTTTATCGTGACACTCCATGTGCACGGAGCCACCAATAGACAGATTTTCTCGCCCGATGGAAAAACCAAACTCCTGGTTAACATCGATAAAGCGCTTACTTACAACATTTTATATGAAGGAAAAACACTGCTTGCCCCTTCTGAAATAGACCTCGTGTTGCTCAACCAGGGCAAAATGAGCGATCGGCTGGACAAGCCAAAAATCACAACACGCACTGTCAATGAAACGATCATTTCCCCGGTTCCTGAAAAGCGCAGACACATTCCTGATCTGTATAACGAGGTTTCGTTCCGTTTTGGCAACCCTTACCGCGTCACATTCAGGGTTTACAACGATGGTGTTGCTTATCGGATTGAGACATTGTTCAAAGATTCGATAACCGTTCAAAATGAGATTGCTACATTCAATTTCCCGGGAAATCCGCAGTTATATTTTCCGGAAGCTGTCAAACGCGACAATCAGGATAAATTCCATACAAGTTTCGAAGAGCCTTATCAGATCAAAACGCTCGACAGTGTTTTTGCCAAAAATCTTTGCTTCACGCCGGTTCTCATTTCTTCCGGTGAACTTCCGAAAATCGTCATTACTGAGTCTGATCTGGAATCCTATCCCGGAATGTTTCTCACCGGAACTGGGAAAAGCAGTCTGGTCGCTGAATTCGCGCCTTATCCCAAAACGGAGGCGGTGCTTGCGGGTGAATATTCACAGCGTTATGTTGCCGAACGAGAAAACTTTATCGCCAAGACCAAAGGTTCGCGAACATTCCCCTGGCGCACGATCCTAATTGCTCCGGATGATAAGTCTTTGCCTGCTAATGATCTGGTTTACAGGCTTGCATCTCCTTCACGAGTTGCCGAAACGTCATGGATTATGCCGCGCAAGTCCACCGAAGAATGGATCATTACGGAGAATCTTTTTAATGTTCCCTTTAAAAGCGGGATCAACACGGACACTTATAAATATTACATTGACTTCGCCAAACGCTTTGGTTTTGAGCAAGTCCTGCTCGATGCCGGATGGAGCGACAATAATGATCTGCTTAAAGTCCATCCGGCGATTGATATGCCAGCATTAATCGCTTATGCCAAAGAAAAGCAGATTAAACTCGGCATGTGGACGCTGGCCATGACGCTAGAAAAGCAAATGGAGCCTGCTTTGGAACAGTTCAACAAATGGGGAGTGGATTTCATTATGACCGATTTCATCGACCGCGACGATCAAAAAGCAGTCGATTTCTTCCATAAAACGGCTCAGGCTTGCGCCAATCATAAGATTATGCTGATGTTTCATGGCGCTTTCAAGCCGGCAGGCTTCAACCGAACTTACCCGCATGCACTGACACGAGAAGCCGTTTTAGGTTCGGAATACAATATGTGGAGTGCGAAGGCGACACCGGAGCATAATTTAATGTTGCCATTTATCAGAATGACTTCGGGGCCAATGGATTACGAGCCGGGTTTGCTGACGAATGGGACAAAAAGTTCGTTCCGTGCGACGGCCGAAAATGTGATGTCGTTTGGAACACGAACGCAGCAACTGGCCATGTTTGTGGTTTATGACAGTCCGATGCAGCTCTTTTCCGGAAACCCGTCGCAGGGGCTCATGGAACCCGATTTCATGACATTATTAGGCAGCATTCCTACAACCTGGGACACAACAATGATCCTGGAAGCCAAGCTTGGCGACTACATTGTCACCGCTAGAAAGAAGCAGAACGACTGGTTTATTGGTGCAATGAATGATCTCACTCCCAGATCATTAACAATTCCATTGTCTTTTTTAAACGAAAGAAAATACGAAGCGATCATTTGCGAGGATGGCGTAAATGCGGACCGTTATGCAGCCGATTACAAATTATCGTCAAAAGAATTTTCATCAAAAGACGCTATTACGATCAAAATGGCTGCGGGCGGCGGATTTGTGATTCATTTGAAAGCGAAATAGCAAGCAGAGTTCTCGCTCAGACGTATTGCCGGTCTGCGATATTCTTAATGTCTTTCACTTCCAGCACTTTTTTGTCATAACCAAACTGCGTTGCCTTAATCATCGCCTGCCCGACTTGCCCGAGCGTTGAAACCGTGTTTGGCAAAATAATTTTGAAGAGCGGATAAAGCCAGGAAACGTATTTGACAAATGGCAGTACATTTTTCAGGCCGGGCGTAGGATGAATGTAACCTGGCCGAAACGCAAACACTTGTTTAAATGGCAGTTTCATCAAGGCGTTCTCAGTTTTGCCCTTTACTCTTGCCCACATTGAACTGCCATTTTCACTGCTGTCGGTGCCCGCACCGGACACATAACAAAACGTCATTTCGGGATTGAGCTTCACCAATGTTGCAGCAACATGCAATGTCAAATCATAAGTAACTTTTTCATAATCAGGCTCTTTCATTCCAATGGATGAAACGCCCAGACAAAAGTAACACGCATTATATCCGATCAATTGACCCTCAATGGGCATTAAATTGAAAAATTCGCTGTGAACGATCTCCTTCAACTTGGGATGAGAAATTCCGGAAGACTTGCGGTTGATGATCAAAACTGCCTCAACCGCGTCGCTGTGCAGGCATTCATGCAAAACGCCCTCGCCAACCATGCCCGTAACACCGGTTATGATTGCCCTTATTTTATTGCTTTTGATATCCATTGTTATGTTTCTAAAAGAACAGAGGATGAACGGCTTAGCTGTTCATCCTCTGTAAATATATCCTAAACGCTTTCCACTTCAAAGTCCGTTGAAACCGTCAGTGATTTCCAATCTTCGAGCTCTTTCTGCACTGCGGCGATCTTGCCGTTTGCAACGGCGAAGGCGTCGCTGCCCAGGAACAAATTCATTGGCGGGTTGGCTTCTGACACAATGCGGATCATTGCCTCGGCCGCTTTTTCAGGGTTACCCAGCTGTTTTCCGTTGATCTCGTTTTGGTGCGCATTTTGCGAATCGCGCACTTCCTTGTATTCAGCAATTTCGGTTTTTGGAAGGCCAATCGAAGAATCTGAAAGGAAATCGGTCCGGAAATAACCAGGCTCAACAATGGTAACCTTCACCCCAAACGATCTTACTTCCTCAGCCAGCGACTCTGACAAACCATTTACCGCAAACTTTGTGGCGCAATAAGCTCCGAATCCCGGGAAACCGCCCATAAAGCCGCCTATTGAAGAAATGTTCAGAATATGTCCCGAGCGTTGTGCACGCAAGTAAGGCATTGCTTTGCGGATTACATTGAAAACACCAAACACATTAATTTCGAAATTTCCACGGATTTCAGCATCAGAAAGCTCTTCAACGCTTCCCAGCAGACCATAACCTGCATTGTTGACGATCACATCCACGCGCCCGAAATGCGCAACGGTTTTTTCGATTGCTTCCTGAATGCTCGCTTCACTTTTCAGATCAGTTGCCAATGGCAAAAACTGCGCGGTGTCATTGCCCACGGCTTTTTTCAGGTCTTCGACATTTCGCGAAGTTGCTGCAACGCTGATGCCGTTTGCAAGCAATTTTTGAACCAATGTCAGCCCCAATCCTTTTGAAGCGCCAGTTACGAACCAAATTTTGTTAGTCTCCATCTTTTGTTTGTTTTAATTTGATGGAACAAAATTAGGGCGCTGGACAAAGCCCGTCATTGCGACGTTCAAACAGATGCTTGCAAAATTCAAACAACGCGATAAGATGACGGCGTATGACTCGTCAGCTTCTTGAAAAAGTTGTTGAAATGCGCGGGTTCTTCAAAGCCCAGACTGTAACTGATCTCTGAAATGTTCCAGTTCGTGTGCTTCAAAAGCGCCTTGGCTTCGCTGGCAATGCGCTCCGAAATGTGCGTTGTAGTCGTTTTCCCCGTTGTCTCGCGAATTGCCCGGTTCAAATGATTGACATGAACAGACAATTGTTGCGCAAAATCATTGGCCGAGCGATAGGTAAAACGCTGCGAAGGTGACTCGATTGGAAATTGCCTTTCCAACAATTCTGTAAAGACTGCTGTAATGCGCGAATTGGCATTTGGATGCTGATAGAGCGATTCCGACGGCTGCATTTTCATCGCATAATGCACCACTTCTGTCATATAATTCCGCAGCAAATCGTATTTATACTGATAATCGGAATCGATTTCTTCCAGCATTTTTTCAAAAATTCCCTGAACATGAGCCTCCTGCGCCTCATTGAGCAGATAAGCAGGCTTGCCGCCGGGCGTGAACATCGGCAGGTCAGCCAGGCCGTCGCGGATTCTGCCTGAGAAAAATCCTTCGGTAAAGATGCAGAAATAGCCGGAAATGCTATCTGCCCCGCCCTCCCACGTATAAGGAACCTGCGGGTTGAAGAAAATCAGCGTTGGTCCGTCCGTTTCAAGGCTTTTATCCGCATAATGGTAAATGTTTTTTCCGCGAATGAGGGTTATCTTGTAAAAATCCTTCCTGCTATATTGCACAGGCGCCGAGTTTGGGCCCATGCAGTCTTCCAGCCGGAACACATTGAAATGCCCAATGTCCTGCTGCAAGTTGTCGGGCAGCCAATTGAACTTTTGCTGGTAAAATTCTTCGAGAGATTCTGAGTTTGCCATGAAGCAAAGTTACAAAAATCAAATAGAATTAGTAGAAACATATTGCTATAACCTTGTTACCCTGAGCCAAATTGAACTACAAAAACGCTTTTATGAGATTAACCAGAATCCGACTGATCATCAGTGCATTCCTTATCGCAACCAGCTGTAACCTTGCATTCGCACAGCCCGATTTGAAATTTTGGTATAAACAACCTGCTCGAAACTGGAACGAAGCTTTGCCTGTTGGCAACGGGCGCATTGGCGCAATGGTCTTTGGGCGTGTTAACGACGAAATTATCCAGCTGAATGAGGAAACACTTTGGTCGGGCGGCCCGGTGAACACCAACCCTAATCCGGCGGTCAAGTCGTATTTGCCTGAAATCAGGAAGGCGCTTGCGAATGAAGATTACAAGCTGGCCGAATCGCTTACCCAGAAAATGCAGGGCCTTTTTACCGAATCATATGAACCGCTCGGCGATCTGATCATTAAGCAAGCATTTCAAGGTCAGCCAACGGATTACCGCCGCGATCTGGACATTTCCAATGCGACTTCAACAACAAGTTTTACGGTTGACGGTGTGCAGTACAGCCGCGAAATCTTTATTTCGGCACCAGATCAGGTGATGATCGTCAAGTTAAAATCGAGTAAAAAGGGCGCGCTTAATTTCACTGCGCAGACGCAAAGTCAGCTTTACTACAATAATGTTGTGATTGCTCCGGACCAGATCGCGATGAAAGGACAGGCGCCCGCGCACACGGACCCAAGTTATAACCAGTCAATGCAGCAGCCGGTGGTTTACAATGATCCGTCCAAATGCAAAGGCATGCGTTTCGAGTTGCGCACGAAAGTCAAAGAATCGGATGGAAAAACAGTCGCCGACGCAGAAGGTTTGCACATCAGCGACGCAACCGAAGTTGTGCTGGTCTTATCCGCAGCGACCAGTTTTAATGGTTTTGATAAATGTCCTGACAAAGAAGGGAAAGACGAATCGAAGATCGCTGAGCAACATTTGAATGCTGCGCAAGCTAAAAGTTACGACGCATTGAAAAGCGCACACATTGCCGATTTTCAAAAATATTTCAATCGGGTAAGTCTTGTGATTAATGGCAATCCAAAGACGGAGCTGCCTATGGACGAGCGCTTGAAAGCTTATGCCGAAGGCGCGAAAGATCCTGCATTGGAGTCGTTATATTTTCAGTTTGGCCGTTATCTGCTGATTTCGAGCTCCCGCCCTGGCGGAATTCCGGCCAATTTGCAAGGGATCTGGAACCGAGAAGTGCGCCCGCCGTGGAGCAGCAATTTCACGACCAACATTAATACGCAAATGAATTATTGGATGGTCGAAACGGCCAATCTTTCCGAACTGCACAGTCCGCTGCTCGACCTGATCGGCCATATGGCAGTGACAGGCAAAGAAACAGCGACCAATTTTTACGGTGCAAAAGGCTGGACATTGCATCACAACTCTGACATTTGGGCAACAACAAATCCGGTGAGCGGAAGTCCGTCCTGGGCAAACTGGCCGATGGGCGGTGCGTGGATCAGCCAGCATTTGTGGGAACATTATCAGTTTACGGGCGACAAAAACTATTTGTCAAAAACGGCCTATCCAATCATGAAGTCGGCGGCGGAATTCTGTCTCGACTGGCTGATTGAAGACAAAAACGGCAAGCTCATAACCGCGCCAGCAACATCGCCAGAAAACATTTTCATCACCGAAACTGGCTTCAAAGGTTCTGTGTCCGTTGCAACCACCATGGATATGGCGATCATTTGGGATCTTTTTACCAACCTTATTGAAGCCTCAGAAAGGCTTGGCACGGATGCGGAATTCAGACAATTGCTCATCGAAAAACGCAGCAAGCTTTTCCCAATGCAAATTGGCAAGAAAGGCAACTTGCAGGAATGGTTTAAGGATTGGGAAGACGTTGAGCCGGAACACCGACACATTTCACATCTGTTTGGCCTGTTTCCAGGCCGCCAGATTTCCCCATTGACCACACCGACTTTTGCAGCAGCAGCAAGAAAAACAATGGAATTGCGTGGCGACGGCGGGACAGGTTGGAGCAAGGGCTGGAAAATCAACATCTGGGCGCGATTGCTTGACGGAAACCACGCTTATAAACTCATTCGCGAACAATTGAAACTAACCGGAATGGAAGGAACCGACTATGCTAAGGGAGGCGGAACCTATCCTAATCTGCTGGATGCACACCCGCCATTCCAGATCGATGGAAACTTCGGCGGAACGTCTGGCATTACCGAAATGCTTCTGCAAAGCCACGACGGCCTGATCAATATCTTGCCCGCCATTCCCGACAATTGGACAACTGGCGAGGTGAACGGAATGAAAGCGAGGGGTGGTTTTGAGGTCGACATTGCATGGAACAATGGCAAGGTAACGCAACTGACAGTTCGCTCACAACTAGGCGGAAATTGCCGTTTAGGGCTTCCGAACACGATTAAAGCAACTTCAAAAGTAAGTTTGAAATCTGCAAAGGGCGAGAATGGCAATGCATTTTACAAGAATGTTCAAGCGATGCCGGCTGGCGGTTTGCTTGTAAAAGCAGGAAGGGTTGCATTTGATTTCCCCGCAGAGGCTGGTAAAGAATATGTTTTTAAGGTAAAATAACGCGTTTACATATTGTTGCATACCTCCGGCACTTCGATTGCGTCGCATACGTCACCGCAGCGGCGCGCGGTTTTTGTCGACCCAATGTGCTAGTGAGAGGACGATGATTTGCAAAACGGCGAAGGATACAAAAAGAGCCGGAATTGAATTTTCTGGCGGCGGCCCGAACATGTTAAAGATGTCAATGAGCAGGAAGAAGGCGATTAAAAGCCAAAAACCCCATTTTCCTTTGTTATTCAATGCCTTTGTATTGGCATAATAAAGATAAGCGCCGGCAATAAATATGATGCCTTCCACAAGCAAAGTCCCTTCCAAAGAATTCCACAAACCCAGACCAACCTTCAATTCTGAAAAAGGTGTTAGCGGCAAATCCGCTATGTGAACTACGAAATCAAGAAACCAGTGGCTAAGCACGGCCAAACCTACGATCACTGAACTTTTCACATCTTTTTTCAAAAACCAATAAGCGATACCAGCCAATAAACCCCACACGATGCCCATCAGCAAACTGTGCGTGTAAGGATAATGGACGAAATCAAAGGGTGTTACAACAGTAATTCCAGGAGTTACTTTGACTTGCTCAATGTCGAAGAGGAGCATAAATGGCCAGAGAATATCGACAAATTCTACGGCGGCAAACAATGTTAAGAGTGAAATTTGGGGAGCTGCTTTTTTTACTCCGAATGCTAAACCGTAATGACCTAAAAACATATAAGTGGCTGGTTAATTAATGACTCTGTAAAAGTATAGTTGTTCGAATAAATGCCACTTGACCTATATCAAGAAATCAAATAAGCTGTTTTCGCCTGATCCTGCTGATCGTTTCCGGCGTCATACCAAGCATCGAAGCGATATATTGAAGAGGGACCTGGTTGAAGATCTCGCGATTGCTTTCGAACAAGACATTGTAACGCTGTTCGGCCGTCATGGAAAGGAAAGAAAAAACCCTGTCTTCCAATGTTGCAAAACA
The DNA here is from genome assembly GCF_021390515.1 of Dyadobacter sp. CY326. Classification (GTDB taxonomy): domain Bacteria; phylum Bacteroidota; class Bacteroidia; order Cytophagales; family Spirosomataceae; genus Dyadobacter. The sequence continues at coordinate 200,026 of NZ_JAJUXI010000003.1, read as the reverse complement.
ATGCGCCATGAAAAGCTTTTCGGTGAAGTGCCATTTTGGAATAAAATCCCCTATCCTGTCGTAATCTGATTTTTGAATAGTATATAACGTCGTGTCGGTCAATGCCTGAATGTTCCAGCGCGATGGTTTGTCGAAGATAAGACTCGACAGATCCGTAATAAAATAGCCTTTCGAAGAAATCCATTGCGTAACCTCCCGATCTTCAAGACCGACGTAAACGCGCAACATGCCTGTCTGAATAAAACTCAACTTGGTGCAAGATTTTCCACTTTTTAAATAGTAATCCCCTTTTTTGACGAGCTCTGGTTTGAAGAATGAGGCGACTGTCGAGAGGTCGCTTTGATCAAAATCGAAGTAGGAATGTAAGTATTGTTCGAGTTCAGTCATTTGTTGGTTTTCTATTATTAAAATTTTGCTTGGGCCGTTGGCGCGAACCTCCGGGTTCGTGACGACTATTGTTAGGCCTCTGGCCGATTGTTACATGCGGCGGCCGGAGGCCTTGTAATAAGGGCACGAACCTGGAGGTTCGCGCCAGCCGCGCCAGCCGGTCGATTTCGTACAAAACATGTTCGATTATGAACATTTGCATTTCGTAAACCTATTCAATCGGCTCCTTTGGCACATTAATTAACTATGGCATGTATTTTATACAAAGAACTATGTTATACAATGTACCGATTTGTTAGCCATTGAAATAAAATTACCAATTAACCTTTTCTCCGCCGTCATGTTACAAAATTATTTTAAAATCGCCTGGCGAAATCTTGCCCGCAACCGCGCATTTTCAGCCATTAACATCATTGGGCTCGCTATTGGGCTTGCGTCGTGCATGCTGATCAGCTTATTTGTGCTCGACGAGCTGAGCTTCGATCGGTTCCACGAAAAGGGCGATCGGATTGTTCGCGTTGTTTTTAAAGGCATTATGCAGGGCGGGGAAATGAAAGAGGCACACGCAATGCCTCCCACAGCCGCTGCGCTGAAAGCCGATTATCCCGAGGTTTTGGAAGCCACACGCCTTCGAAGAGGCGGCGCACCGGTCGTTTTGCTCAATCAAAAGTTGTACACGGATGACCAGCTCGCGTTCGTCGATTCTAATTTCCTGCAAGTATTTACTTTTCCGCTCATTGAAGGAAACTCTAAAACTGCTCTTTTACAGCCTAACACCATTGTAATTACGAGAGCGTTGGCAGAAAAATATTACGGCAAACACGACGCAGTCGGCAGGTTACTGACATTTAAAGACCAGAAAATGCCTTACACCGTGACCGGCGTCATGGATGAAATGCCGGCCCATTCGCACATTCAATTTGATATGCTGGCGTCCATGTCCTCGCTGGAAGATGCAAAATCGACTTCGTGGATGATCTCGGAATTCTTCACCTATCTCGTGTTGCCGGAGGGCTACGATTACAAGCAGCTCGAAGCGAAACTTCCGCAAACAGTCGCCAAGTACATGGGGCCGCAGTTGAAGCAGGCCCTTGGCATGACGCTCACTGAATTCCGCAAAAAAGGGAATAACATTGGTCTTTATCTGCAACCCTTGCATGAAATTCACCTGCATTCGGATTTTCAGTATGATCTCGGCACAAATGGCGACTTGCGCTATGTCTATATTTTCGGTGCGATTGCGATCATTATGCTGCTGATTGCGTGCATTAATTTCATGAATTTGTCGACGGCTGGGTCTTCCAAACGTGCCCGCGAAGTCGGTGTGCGCAAAGTGATGGGATCTGAGAAAATAGAGCTGGTTGCACAGTTTTTAATGGAATCCATTTTGCTGACAGGCATTGCATTGTTCCTGGGAACGCTCATCTGCCTTGCAGGTTTGCCGTTGCTGAATAGTTTGTCTGGGAAAAATTTAAGTCTCAGTTTGGAAGCAATTCCTGCCCTAATCCCTGCATTGCTGCTCTTCGGACTTTTTGTGGGTGTTTTTGCAGGCAGTTACCCGGCATTTTTTCTTTCATCATTCAAACCGATCTCTGTTTTAAAAGGCGGAAGCGCGGTCATCAAGCTCAATTCTTCTGGCAAAAACATTGGACTTAGAAGCGGTTTGGTGGTTTTTCAATTCTTCATTTCAATCACATTAATGGTCGGCGCGACGGTTGTTTACCAGCAACTGAAGTTTATCCAAAACAAAAAACTGGGTTACGACAAGGACCAGATTTTGGTCATTCCGGCTTGGGCGCTTGGTAAAAATCTCCCTGTTTTTAAAGAAGAACTTTTGCGGGATTCGCGCGTGAGCAATGTGAGCTTGTCCGGTTATGTGCCTGCCGGGCCGTCGGATAACAACAATTATATGATTTCGCCGGATAACAATGCTTCCCAACTTTTGAAAACGCTTCGCTATGAGGTTGACTACGATTATTTGGCAACCTTGGGAATGCAAATGGTTCAGGGACGCAACTTTTCAAAGAATTTCGGATTGGATTCGACTGCCATTATCTTGAACGAAACGGCTGCCAAGGCGCTCGGCTGGCAGGACAATGCGATTGGAAAAACAGTCTCGCGGCGTAACAATGAGGGCAAAGGCAGTTCCTATCATGTCATCGGCATTGTCAAAGATTTCCATTTCAAATCGCTGCGTGATCCGATTTCTCCGCTCGTTATGACATTGAACCAGGGATATGGCTGGATGATTGTCAAAACAAAAAACAAGGAAGTTTCCGGGCTGCTTGCGAAAATGCAGGACCAATGGGACAGTTTCAAACCAGACCTGCCGTTCACATATTCTTTCCTGGATGAAAGGTTTAATGAAACTTACAAAACGGAACAGCGAACCGGACAGATTCTTGGGCTTTTTGCCGGATTAACAATATTTGTTGCCTGCATGGGCTTATTTGGACTGGCGATCTTCACTGCTGAGCAGCGGACGAAAGAAATCGGTGTGCGTAAAGTTTTGGGCGCCTCCGTGGTCGGCATTGTTGCATTGCTTTCGAAAGACTTTTTGAAATTGGTCTGCGTGGCCATCGTCATTGCGCTGCCGGTTTCCTGGTGGATGATGAGCCGGTGGTTGCAGGCTTTCGCATATAAAGTGGATATTGCGTGGTGGATGCTGGCGCTGGCTAGCGTGCTTTCTGTTGCGGTTGCACTGTTCACAGTCTCGTTCCAATCCGTGAAAGCCGCGCTGATGAACCCTGTAAAATCACTTCGTTCCGAATAAGCAATGGCCGAAACTGTTCATGTAAGAATTCTCAGACAAATATTCATTTTCCAGCAAGATGTGATTCTGGAAGTCCTGGATGAAATTCATATTGATGAAGCGAATGTAAAAGGTTACCTAATTCCGGATGTTGGCAACGGCTCGCCGGGATTATTGCCACTTGATTCAGTTGAAAAAATGGAGGGGCAAAAGGGATTACAGGACGCTTATTTTGGAAAATGCGTTTTGACAAAAGTCTCTAATTTTTATAAAGACATAACCAAAAGCGACGCGGACGGCATTGTGGCCAATGGCATCGTTCTCCCCGAAAAAGTGCGGGTAATCCATTATCCGGACTGCCAGCAAATGGTTTTTCACATGCCAAAATTCGCTTACGACGCGGGTTCGTATCAGCTTATCAACGCCGTAACCCACGACATTCTGGAAAATTGTGAAGTGAAAGACAGACTCAGCGGGAGCACAATGATTTTGGTTGACACGCTTCCTTACCGGCCCGGTTTTTACACCATTGAAGCTTCCTGGCCGGACGGTTGGACACATCAAATCCGCTTTATCAAGTTTATGGAGGGATTCCCAAATGCAAAAAGCTTGAACATTCCACACAACGTTTTGCAAGCCATTAAAGGCAAAGAATGTCATTTGCAGCCGCCTCACGCGCCGGAAGTCAAAGAAGCAATAAGTCCAAGCTCCGTCAGAAAACCGGCATTAGAGGAACATTCGCCTGGCAATGTTGTCACGTATTCGCAGGATGGCCGCGGCGGGAAGATCTTTTACCGTGACGGGGCGGTCAGCATTGATTTTGACTGGGAATTTGCCGGAGGAAACGGCGTGGTTTGGTTTAGCATTCCGGAGGAGAAGTTTTGGGAGGCGCACACCAAAACGCCATTGTCGCGGCGGGACGAGATTCTTGAATTTGTCGCAAATCAGGTCATCAAAGATCAGGCGCCGGGCTGCAAATTTGAGATTTTTTCCAATCACATTAATATCATTCGCTGAGCTTTGGAATGGTTATTGATAAATGCTGCCATCATCAAAAACAAAATGACCATGGCAGAAAATTCAGAAGTGATCGAGGTGCTTAATGACCTTATCCTCATCAATAACGACCGCATTGCAGGCTACGAAAAGGCATATGACGAAACAAAACAAATTGAAACTGACCTGCGCGCAATGTTCAAAAATCTGGCCGATCAGAGCCGCGGATATGTGACAGATCTCAAAGGCGAAGTGATCAAATATGGTGGCGAGCCCGCGTCTGGCACATTGACTTCGGGAAAGCTTTACAGGGTTTGGATGGACGTTCGGTCGGTTTTTACGACTGACAACAGAAAAGCTGTTCTGGAAAATGCAGAAACGGGCGAAGATGCCGCCAGGAAAGCCTATGAGGAAGCTTCTAAAACGGAACTTCCTGCGGATATAAGGCAATTGATATTGAGTCAGCAAACATCCATTTTGACGGCGCATGACACCATTAAAAGGGAGAGAGACAGACAACGCGATGTCACGAGTTATCCATTGACAAGTTAGAAAAAGCCGGTTAGCCGGCTTTTTTTATGACCATAACACATTAATTTCCAGACCATTGAAAACTCATTTGAAAAATATTTTAAATTCCTGTAACCTTTTCCGCTTCTCCGAGTATTCACATCAGGATCACCACAAAAGACAATCGTTTGAACACGCTCACAGACAATTCGCTCATGTTTCGGGTTAAGGCCGGTGATCTGGATAAGATGGGCTTGTTATTCGAGCGTTACAACCGCCCTTTGTATGCATTTTTCTATCATATGACGCATAAGAGGGACAATAGTGAAGATCTGGTTCAGAATGTTTTTTACCGCATGCTCAAATACAGGCACACGTTTACAGGCGAGGGTGAATTCAGGACGTGGATGTTTCATTTGGCAAGAAATGTTTTGAACGATGCGGCGAGACAGCACAAATCGGCCAACCATTATGATGTGACTGAAATGGCTGATAAACTTGGCGGCGGCACATTGGCAGACGAAGGATACGAAAGGCAGCAGGACGCAGATTTTCTGCATAAGGCCATGGCCGGACTTAGTGACGATTATCGCGAAGTCCTGGTGCTGAGCCGGTTTCAGGAAATGAAATACGATGAAATTGCGAAGGTTTTGAATATCAACGAAGGAACGGTGAAAGTGCGGGTCCACAGGGCATTGGGAGAGTTGAAGAAGAAATTTTTTACAAATGAAAGCAGATAACGAGATGAGTTGCGAGCATATAAAGGACAAATTGGAGGATTGGCTGCACAACGACCTCGACAAGCCGGAACGCACGCAGGTGGACAAACACCTGGTTGAATGTGTGAGCTGCCAGGAAGCATTTGCCAGCAACAAGCAACTTTGGGACAACCTTGGCAAAATGAAAATTCCGGAACCAGGCGAGGAAATGCGTGTTAACTTTTACACAATGCTCGATTCGTTTAAAGCGGCTGAGGCAGTTGAAAAGCCATTTTCTTTTGATACGATCATTGAAAAAATAAAAGCTGTTGTTCTGCCGCAATGGACGGTGCAGGTGGCATTCAGTCTTTTACTGGTTGGCTTGGGCTGGGTTATCGGCAACAAAACGGGCAACAGCAACACCTCTTCCACAGCTTATCAGCAACGGATTGAAACACTGGCGGCCCAGGTGCAGGATATGAAAAGCACCATGATGCTTTCACTCATTGAAAATCCCTCCGCGACGGAAAGATTGCGCGCGGTGAGTTACACCAGTGACATTACGCATGCAGATGAGCAGGTCATTGACGCACTTTTTTCGACGCTTAATAACGATTTGAATGTTAATGTGAGGCTTGTGGCTTTGGAAGCGCTCACGCAGTTTACAAGCGACCCGCTGGTCCGGGAAAGGCTGGTAAAATCGCTTACTGTGCAAGATTCGCCGATGGTTCAGGTTGCGCTGGCGGATGTGATGGTGAAATTGCAGGAAAAAGGCTCTGTTAAAGAACTTCGGGCTTTGCTCAGAAAAGAAGGATTGAATGATCTGGTGAAAAACAAGATCGAGCAGACGATCAAGGATTTATCTTAAAAACAATAATCCAACTATTAGCTATGAAATTTTTTGCAATCCCCTTGTTTGCGGGAGCGGTGCTTTGTTGTACCCAGGCGCCCGCACAAAAGCTCGAATCAAAAGAGCACATTAAGAAAGAGTTCACACTTTCGCAAAGCGCATCGGCGGTGACCATGACCATTTACAACATCAATGGCTCGATAAGAGTCGAGGGTTATGATGGCAATCAGGTCGTTTTGGAAGTTGATCAAACGATCAGTGGCAAAAGCAATGCAATTCTGGAAACCGGCAAACAGGAATTCAAACTGAATTTTGATCAGAAGCCGGACAGCATCATTGCTTACATCGCCAGCCCGTTCGACTCCCGCCCAAATCGTGGCAGGCGAAACTGGGACGGGCCCAGAATTGAATATGACTTTGATCTGGATTTTGTAGTAAAGGTCCCGCATGCCATGAATCTGCATGTTTCGACGGTGAATGGTGGAGATGTGAATGTCAGTGACGTGACGGGAAAGCTGGATGTGAAAAATGTAAATGGCGCAATTAAAATTGCAAATGCAAAGGGAGCCGCAAATGTCCACACCATTAACGGCGATGTGGTTGCCAATTTTGTAACGCTTCCTCCCGGCGAGTCGGATTTCAAAACGCTGAATGGCGATATTAAAATTACTTACCCTCCCGCCCTTTCCGTCGACTGCCAGTTTAAGAGCTTCAATGGTGAGTTTTATACGGATTTTCCAGAAACCGAATCGCTGCCCGTAAAGGTCGTAAAGAATGAAGAAAACAAGACCAACAAAACAGTTTACAAGCTTAGCACGGAAACGCGAATCCGCATTGGAAAAGGTGGCCCGACCTACAAGTTTGAAACGTTCAACGGAAATATTTATATTAAAAAACAATCATAACAAAAATGAAAACCAATCGATTTTTTGCCCTCGCCATCGCTGCCATGTTCGCCAATGCTGCCAATCCGCTGCAAGCGCAGACCGACATAAAAGAGCAGCTCCTTGTTCCCCTAACAGACCCGGCGAAACCCGGATCGCTCAAAGTGAATCTGGTCAACGGGACGATTCATGTCACGGGTTACACGGGCAATCAGGTTGTCATTGATGCGGTGCTAAAAAGCGAAGACAAAGCCGAAAGACAAAGAGACGAAGCAGCCGGCGGCATGAAGCGCATTACAAAAAGCGGAGGCCTGGAACTCACGGCAACGGAGGAAAACAATGCGGTAAAAGTGACTTCAAAAATGATCAACACGCCGATTACATTGAACATTAAAGTGCCCCAAAAATTCGCCCTTAATGTTAGCACTGTGAACAACGGAGACATCGTCATTGACAACGTAACAGGCGAGCTCGAAATCCAGAATGTGAACGGCGACATTACGCTCAATAACATCGCCGGCTCGGCAGTTGCGAACACAATTAACGGACTTTTGAAAGCCAATTTCAAGACAATAAACACCTCCTCACCAATGGCATTTTCAACACTCAACGGCAATGTTGACATCACCATTCCGGCAACTGCAAAGTTCGATGTAAAGCTCAAATCTGACCGCGGAGAAATTTACAGCGACTTCGATGTGGACGTGGATAAAAGCGCTCCGCAAGCCACGCGCTCGGCCAAGGACGGGATGTATAAGGTTTCGATCGATGATTGGGTAAAAGGCAAGATAAATGGTGGTGGAAGCGAAATCATGATGAAGAATATGAATGGCAATATTTATGTAAGAAAAGGCAAATAAAACGGCTTCAAAACCGCAGAAAAGCACAAACCCACCGACGCCATAATGCGTGTCGGTGGGTTTTCTTTTACTTGTACAAAACGGCCCGGATATTCTCTCACGCCTATTCAATTGTGCCGCCCATCTCAAACAGCATTTTTGAAAGTTCGTCCAGTTTTTTTGTCTTCACGGGCGCAAGAATTTGCTCTGCTAAAACTTCCGCCGTCGAGGTCGCTTCGGTGACCATGCGCTTTCCGGCGTTGGCGAGCTTCACATAAGACACCCGCGCATCCCGGCTGTTTGCCTCGCGTTTCACCATGCCTAGTTTTTCCAAAGGCGTCAGCATTCGGGTAATTCCAGACGCTGTTAAGCCGATTTTTTCAGCCAGATCAACGCGTCTCATCTTCTCATCGGGTGCTGCGCTGAGGTGAAACAAGATCAAAAATTCATTCAGGCTGACACCATGACTGCTCAGTTTTGCATCGAATCGCTTGGTAATCAAGGCCTGGACTGTGGTAAGGTTCAGGAACAATTTTAGTGATGGTGTAATGGTTGACATATAGTTGAAATATCTTTGTTTTATTGTTGATATATAGTTGATTTATCAAGTATTATGCAAATATATAACAAATTTAAGTGGTTGCCAAACAATGATTTGCAAATTTTAGACTCAAAAAATGCAATTTCGATGCCTCTGAGGCTGATTTTAGAAATGTTTCACGTGGATCAAATAATCAAACCTTAATGAATCCGTTTTTCGCTGGATTTCAATGCCTAATGGTGACCCTTACGACGTGATTTATGAAGGTGTTTTATCCCGAATGTGCGCGCAGCAACTGACGGTAACTGTTGAGGACAGCTGACTTGGAAATGAAGCCTACGAATTCTCCGGAGCTCTTTACGACCGGCAAATTCCACGCGCCCGTTTCATCAAACTTTTTAACCACGCCTACGACGCTGTCGAAGTCGCTGATGACTTCGGAAGGGACCCGCATGAGGTTTGAAATGGTAAGCATGTCGTAGAGGTCCGGGCTGAAAAGCAGTGGCCTGATGTCGTCCAGTGAAATGGTCCCGAGGAGCCTTTTGCTGTCGTCGACAACGGCGATCATATTGCGCTTTCCAGTCCTGACCAGTTCGGCCAATTCGTCTCGTGAAGCGCCCGGTCCGACGGCTTGAACGTCCTTATCGATGAGGTCTAAAATGTGCAATAATGAGAGCAGATTGCGGTCGTGCTCACGTGTGAAAATCTTGCCCTCTGCGGCGAGTTTTTGCAAGTCGGGTGATATGGCTGAAAACCATTTTGCCATCAAAAATGAGATGACGGAAACGATCATTAAGGGGATGAAAAGATCGTAGCCCGAGGTCGATTCGGCGATCAAAAATATAGCAGTTAACGGTGCATAAAGCACGCCGCTCATAACGCCGGCCATGCCCACAATGACGAGGTTATTAACCGGCACATCGTGCATGCCCACCTGCACAGCCACGAGCGCCAGCACATATCCTAGCGAGCCGCCCGCAAAGAGTGACGGTGCAAAATTCCCGCCGTTGCCGCCACTGAAAATGGTGATCGAAGCGGAGAATGCTTTGAGCAAACAAATGAGTGCAACGAAGACAATAACAACCCATTCGCGGTAACCGATAAACTGGAAAAGACTGTTGTCGATCACGGTCTGGATCTGCCCGTTTGTGATGGCTTTAATGGTGTCGTAACCTTCGCCGAACAGCGGCGGATAGAGCACGCAGAGGATGGAAAGGATCGTGCCTCCGAGCATTGCTTTTCGAATTCGGGATAATTTAAGGCCGTGAAAAAACTCGTCGATGTAACGCGCGATGAGCACGAAATAACGGGCATAAAGTCCGCACAGCACACCGAGAATTAAATAGTAGGGAATGTTATGATAATCGAAAGGATTGCGTGTCTTGAATTGAAAAAGCACGTCTCCCTGCAACAAAATTTTTGAAACCAAACTTCCGCAAACCGCCGCGACAACCAGCGGAATGAAATCCGAAAAGACGACGCCCGTGAGCAGAATTTCGAATGCGAACATGATTCCGGCAATGGGTGCATTGAACGCAGAAGCGATGCCCGCCGTTGCGCCAGCCGCAAGAAGCAATGTGCGTTCGCGGTAATCGAGTTTGTATGTCTGCGCAAAATTGGAACCGATTGCAGCGCCCGTGACGGCGATCGGACTTTCCAATCCGGCGGACCCTCCCAGCCCGACTGTGATCGCGCTCTGCACGATCTGCGAATACATTTTTACAGAGGAAACAACGCTGGAATTTTGCGCGATTTCATACAGAATTACAGGAATTCCTTTTTTATCCTGGCCCTTAAAAACGAAAATTACCACAAGCGTGGTGATCACAATCCCCAAAAAAGGAAAGAGCAGGTAAAACAAAATCTGCTCTTCAAAATGGACTTTGTGCGTGATAACATAGTGAATGTAATGCACCAGCGATTTGAGCACCACACCGGCCAGTCCGCAGGTCATGCCAACCAAAATACCGGACAATATCAAAAACTGCGATCGGGACAGAACGTTTTTTAACCAAAAAAGCACGATCTCGTAACTTCGTGCTTTCTTGAAACCATATCTTGTAAAGTTTCGTCTGAACTTTAAAAAATTAAAAAACCGCTTAACGTTCTGTTTTGTCACAATCTGTCTTTTTGGGTCCGCCGATTATTCTGGCGGACCTGCATTCGGAATGTGGAAGTTTAGTTGGCTCGTGCTAGCTGGACTTCCAGTTTAATGTCGACATTACGGTCGTTGCCGTTGTAACGCGAGTTATAGCCTCCCGTGCCAATGCCAACGCCCATTCCGCCGCCCATGCCAATTCCTCCCCCTAAACCTATGCCAATCCTCGGACTAAACCCGGATTGAGACGATTGTCCGTCAACTTTAATGTTTACGCCAAGCATTGCGGTTTCTTTCGCATTCACGCCCATGAGGCTGAAAGGAATGGCGATCTGCTCGGTAAGCTCGCCATTTTGATCCATTGAAATATGCGACTTAATGCTGCCATCTTTTTGAACCAAATCAATGAAATGCTGGCCTTGCTTGTCTTTCCAAACGGCTTCTTTATTGTATGAATCCAGCAGCAAGTCAAGTCCGAGGCTGTTGGGAAGATCCGTATCCACGCGTTTGAGCGCTTTCCTGTCTTCCTTCATCACAACAGGGAACAGCAGCGAATAGGCTTCTTTCTTTTGGCCATCCGGGCTGAAAGCGATTTTCAAACCGCTTGAAAGAATGTTTTGAATGGTGTTTGGATCTTTGGTTTTCAGGGTCAGATAAACGTAATGTTCATCATTGATAATCCCATAGCGCAACCGCGATTTCTGGTCTTGCTGATCCGGTTTAACTTCGTCCACATATGAGAATGGTGCGTTCCATTTCGACTCGTAAGTCATGGTTTTAGAGGAACTGCATCCAGCGAGGGCAAATAACAGCAGCAGTGACCAACTGTTTTTTATAGTTTTCATTTTGTCTGTAAATAACGATTATGACTAATTCAATTAACGAATTCCTTCAATTAATCATTACTACAAACAAAAATAAATCGTTGCAAAAAAGCGAATCAGCCATTTATCAGACACACATTCGGCTTCAATTCAGTTCTGCGCCTCTCCGGTTTCTGCCAAAAGTGCTTTAATTTTTTTATGCAGCTTCTCGGGTTCAAATGGTTTAGATAATGTGTCGTTCATCCCGGATTCAAGTGCTTGCTGGATTTCTTCGGGCAAAACCGTTGCCGAAAGTGACAGGATTGGCGTCTTAATCATCAACTCGTTGCGCGCGATCCTTGCGGCTTGAAAACCATCCATTTCTGGCATTCTGGTGTCGAGAATGATAAGGTCAAATATGCGTTCGCGGAGGACGTCCACGGCTTCCTGGCCATTCAAAACCATGGTCGGATTGAGCTGCCAGGTTTTTAAATATTTTTTTAATAACAATGCATTAATGGGATTATCCTCCGCCACCAGCACTGTTTTTCCTTCAAAGGGAGGCAGATCCTGGAATGCAATTGGTGGCACTGCTTCCAACGATTTCTCATTCGCATCGGGCAAAATCAATGTAAAGAAAAACTGGCTTCCCTCTCCAAATTTACTGTTGACTTCAAGTTCACTGCCCATCAAACGGACCAGTTTTTGCGAGATGGTGAGTCCCAAACCCGTGCCGCCATATTGGTGCGAAGTGTTCTCGGATGCCTGTCCATATTCTGAAAATATATTCGAAATCTGGTCATCGGATAAGCCTATGCCTGTGTCTTCCACGGCAAACTTAATCTTATGTCCGAATTGTGTTTGAGAAACCTGCTGAATCTTGAACTCAACATGTCCGGCCGATGTGAATTTCAGAGCATTGCCGATGAGGTTAAGCAATATCTGATTCAATCGCATGCCGTCGGCCATCACACATTCGGGAAGATTGCTGTCGATGGTCAGGATCAGTTTCAAATTCTTCTCATCGGCCTTGAATTTCATGAGATCAATGATGCCTTTGCCCAAAACGCGCAGATCCGTTGACGAAGGAATGATCGAAAACTTGCCTTCGTCGATTTTGGAAATGTCCAGAATGTCGTTGAGAATGTTCAGCAGCGAGCCGGAAGACTGGCGTAGCATGCCAATTAAATCACGTTGTGATTCGTCTAATTGCGTGGCCGATAAAAGGTTTCCCAAACCAATAATCCCATTGAGCGGTGTGCGGATTTCGTGGCTCATATTTGCCAAAAATGCCTCCTTAACCTTCCGAGCCTTCTCGGCCTGACTTTGCGCATCTATCAATGCCCGCTCGTGTGCTTTGCGCTTTTCGACATCGTGCAAATTGACAAAAAGCAGCCTGTTTTTAAACATTATACGAAGTTCAAGCCAAACGGGCAACCGCAGCCGTCCGAAAAACCGGTCTTCCACCACGATCGTTTCGCCGCCAACATAGGTTTTATTAACCAACACTTCTCTCAACGAGGAGTTGACGGGATCGACGAGCAGGTCCAGGATGGTTACGCCAAGCAAAGTTGCCGGCGCAAGCCCCAAGATGGTTTGCACGGATGGATTTATCGAAATAATGTTCCCCGTTTCCGGCTCGACCGTGGCGATAATGTCAGGAGAATTAAGGATGATCGTCGCGTAATTTTCAAGCAATTTATTCTTGTCACGAATCTCCTTTTGACTCCGCGCCAGCTTGATCAGCGAATCGACTTTGGCATTGGTAATGTATGGATCGAGTGGTTTATACAAATAATCTATTGCACCCGTTTTCAGTCCGCGAACGGCATAAGTAGTCTCTTTTGAAATAGCGGTTACAAAAACGATCAGAATTTCCCTGGTCTTTGGATTGGAAAGCAGCGTTTCTGCAAATTCAAATCCATCCATTCCCGGCATTTGAACATCGACGAGCGCCACGGCAATTTCGTTTTCCCAAACAATGCGCAGCGCTTCGTTGGCAGACGTGGTTGCATAAATTTCAATGTCAGCTCGATTGAGAATTGCTTTTAGGGAAATCAGATTTTCTTCCCGGTCGTCGAGCAGCAGAATTTTTGTATTTTCCATCTAATTAATGCTGTAAAGTATGTCGCTGATCGTTTTGTAAAAATTGGTCTTTGGCAACAGTTTATGGTTTTGATTTTTTAACAGCGCCTCCTGCGGCATGCGCGGAAACTCTGCAAAATCCGGGTTTTGAACATAGGTCGGGACGCCCATTTCGGCCAACATCTGCATTCCTGCGGCTCCGTCAGGACTTGATCCTGAAAAAAGCATGGCGGCTTTCACCGGAATGCCGGACTGCGCTGCGGAAATGAATGTGGCATTGATAGAAGGACGGGAGAAAAAATCAGGCTGGGAAACGTCGAAATAAAACCGGTAATCGTTCCCGATCAGCAAGTGATAATCCGGAACCGCGAAGTAAACGCTGTTCGGCTCAATGGTGTCCAGGTGGTGCGGCTCGCTCATGAAAACGTCGGTTTTTGATTTGAACAAATCAGGCAGAACGGATAAACTGGATTTGCCGCGGTGCAACACGAAGATCAATGCAAAAGAAATCGGACTACGCAGCAATTTTAGAATGTCTTCAAAAATCACAAAGCTTCCGGAAGATCCGCCGATGAGCACAAGACTGAGTGATTTATCTGCAATCCCGTTCATTTGATTTTTTGGTAAATGTTCAATGAACTGTCGATCACTTTGAAATGCGATTCCAGGCCCGAGTAACGCAATGTTTCCCGTTTTCCGAGGCATAAATAGCCTAACATGCTCAGACTTTCGTACAAAAGCTTGAACACGCGCTGCCTGAGTTCCAGCGTAAAATAGATCATCACATTGCGGCAGCTGATGAATTGAAACTCATTGAAAACGCCGTCGCCAGTGAGGTCGTGCAGGGAAAAAACAATGTTCTTACGCAGCTCCGGAGCGATGATTGCCTTGTTGTAGGCGACATGATAATAGTCTGATAATGATTGCTTTCCGCCTGCTAAAATGTAGTTTTCAGAAAACGTGCGGGTGCTTCCCAATGTAAAGACGCCTTCTCTTGCAGACGTCAGCACCTTATTGCTCAAATCGGTCGCGTAAATGAGCGATCGGCCAAGCAAATTGGCTTCTTTAAGCAGGATAGCCATCGAAAATGCTTCCTCTCCCGACGCGCAGCCAGCCACCCAAAACCGCAATGCAGGATAAGATTCGAGATAACCGAAAACCTCCGTTTGCACGCGCTTGAAATAATCCGGATCACGGAACATTTCGGAATAATTGACGGTGAGTTCCTGGATCAGCTCATATACGATTCTGCCGCCTGGTTCAATGTGTGCCAGGAGCATGTCCAGGTCCATGTCATATTTGGCAAGATAACGGCCCGCACGCCGGAGCAGCGAAGGCCGCGCATAACCCGAAAAATCGAAACCGGAAATCTCGCGGATCCGGACGATCAGTTCTTCAAGCTGGACATATTCAATGCTTACCATAAACTATGCAGAATGCAACCATACTTTAATCAATGATAGAAGTTTATCAACATCAACTGGCTTGGAAATATAGTCGTTTGCGCCAGCCGCGAGACATTGTTCTCTGTCGCCCTGCATTGCCTTGGCTGTAACCGCTATAATCGGCAAGTTTTGCCACTTATTTACTTGTCTGATTTGCTTTGTAGCTTCAATGCCGTCCATTTCGGGCATCATCACATCCATTAAAACGAGGTCAATTTCCGGTGTGTCTTCTAACTTTGTAATCGCTTCACGGCCGTTAGTCGCAATCTCGATTTTGAAACCCGCCTCTTCCAGCACAGCGCTTAATGCAAAAATGTTGCGCATATCGTCATCGGCAACGAGGATTTTGCGGCCAAGGAACACATTCTCGGAATGTACAACCGGATTGCTGAATGCAATTGTTTTTTCAACGGGTTTCAAACCCCTCGGCTGGATTTTCTTCAAAAACAATTTGACTTCGTCCAACAAACGCTCATTGGATTTCTTGGTTTTCATCACAACCGGATGCGCGTATTTCATTACGCGTGTCAGGTCCGTCTGATCCAAATCCTCGGCAGTGTTGACGACCACCGGCAATGCATCCCATTGCGGATTTTTCTTGATTTGATCCAGCAAATCCAAACCGCTCATATCGGAAAGCCTTATATCGAGAATGATCCCGTCGACCGACTGCGCATTTAGAATGGACAGCGCTTCGGCGCCCGTAAATGCATAAAGGACAAAAATATTGTTTTCAGTGAGGAAGTCGCCCAGATATTTACTTTGATATTGGTCGTCCTCTATCAGCAGGATTTTTTGTTTTTCTGCTTTGCCCGATTCCAGTTTGAGCAAGCCAAAGATGCTTTCCGCAGACCTTGCATCCACAGGCTTTTGCATAAAGCCAATGGCTCCCTCCTTTACCATTTCCATGTTCAGATATGATCCCGAAGAAATCGTGTGGACCGGAATATTTCTTGTCCTGATGTCTGATTTTAATGTTTTTAAAAGCTCATCACCTGAAACGTCAGGCAAATGCATATCGAGAATAATTGCGGTGGGACGGAAAGTTTGGACCAGTTCCAGCGCCTTTTCACCGGTTTCAGCCACAATGACTTCAAATCCGCTGTCGCGTGCTTTCTCGGACATGTCGGCGGCAAATATTGAGTCGTCTTCAATCAATAAAAGGCGATAATCCTGGCCATTGACATGCACTGGCGACGGCTTTGTAAATGTTTCGACTTTCACTGGTTCAGCATTGACTGCCTGTTCACCGTGTTCCGCCAAGCTCTGAATCGGAATTTTTAATGTGAATGTCGAGCCTACACCCGCTTCACTTTTTAATGAAATAGACCCTTTGAATAAATTGGTCAGCTCGCGGCTGATGGAGAGTCCGAGCCCTGTGCCACCATATTTTCGGCTGGTTGAGCCATCCGCTTGCTGGAATGCCTCGAAAATGGATTGCTGCTTTTCCGGAGCGATACCAATGCCTGTGTCTGACACTTCAAAAAACAAGAACTCACCTTCCTGCTTGATATTCAGCGAAACTGTGCCCGGCGCGGCTGTGAATTTTACTGCATTAGAAACCAAGTTGCGAATAATTTGAAGCAGCCTCATCTGATCCACAAACAATGTGTCCGGGCAAGATGGCGCTTTTTCGATTTTTAGATTTAGTCCCTTGTTTTCAGCGATTTTCTGGAATGTATTTCGGATTTCAGAGAGCAGCAATTCGGTTTTGACGTGCTCGTAAACCAGTTCAATTTTCCCCGATTCTACTTTGGCAAGGTCCAGAATGTCGTTAATGAGTGTCAGAAGATCATTTCCTGAATTGAAAATAACGGAGGCGTATCGCTGCTGTTCCTCATTTAACCGTTCGCCTTTATTTTCGCCCAGAATTCTGGATAAAATCAGGATGCTATTCAATGGTGTGCGAAGCTCGTGGCTCATATTGGCCAAAAATTCACTCTTGAACCGGCCGCTTTTTTCCAATTCATCAGCCTTAATCTGAATTTGATCGCGTGCTCCCTCAATGGTGCTTTTCTGCTCTTCCAGCATAAACGCCTTTTCTTCCAGTTCTGTGTTGATCTGTTTGAGCTCTTCCTGCTGCACGCGTAATTCTTCTTCTGAAACTTGCAGCAGCGTCGTTTGCCGCATGAGTTCTTCGTTGGTAACGCGCAATTCTTCCTGCTGGCTTTCCAATTCTTCTGCCTGCAACTGTGTTTTGTCGAGCAATTCGCGGGTTGTCTGGCGTGCATTCGCAGCGGTGAGCGCCACTGCAACATTGTCCGACATCATGTTCAGCAATTTTCCGACCTTCTCGCCGGGATCATTCAGATAACCAATCTCGATTACCGCCATGACTTCTCCTTCAAATGAGATCGTTCTCAAATAGAGCGTTGCGGGATCTGTGCTGCCTGTCGAACTTTTGATTTTAAAATAATCCGGAGTAACATTCACTTTTTTCAGTCCAACCTGATCCATCGCCATCTGCCCGAGAATGCCCTCGCCCAGCACAATTTCCGTGGGCGCTTTCGCACTTCCGTCGGTTCCGTAACTGCTTGCCAGCTGCAACACATTACCGGTCCGCTCCCGCACATACATTACACCTACGAGCGAGTCGGTGACATCCATAAGCTTCCCTAAAAGCCTCGTCGCCAGTTCCTTTTGCGTAGGTTCGCCCCGGATTGCGCTGGCTAAATCAACGGCTGCATTTAAGATCCAATTCTTTTCCTGATCTTCCACTGCCAGCTGTTCAAGCTGGCGGTTCGCCTTCGTCGTTTCGCTTTCAGAGGCTAACTGTGCAAAATAAGCGCGCCTTATGAAATACAGCAACATAAAAACAACCAGCATAAATGCCAGTGTGCCAAATAGAATGTATCGCTTTGCGCGTGCTGAGCTTTCAGCGGCTTTCTGCTCGCGTCCGGCAAGCAGCCCTTCTTCCTCATTTTCAATTTGTTTGAACCGAAAGTCTATTTGCGACGATAGAATTTTGCCTTTCAGGATAATGCTTTTTACTGTATCCGCTTTGTAATTGCCCGATTTGAGCAATTCATACTGCTGCGCCATCAAATCCAACCGCAACTGAATCAATGGTGACAATGAGTCAAGGCGCGCAATCTGGTGCTTGTTGTCCTGCACGAGCTTGCGCATTCCATCGAGCTCCGACCAAACATCGTCGATGGCTGCCCTGTAATTATTTTCGAAAGTAACATTGGATGTCAAGGCAAATCCCCGCACATTGGATTCAGCGGCAAGCAACTGGCTTCTGACGGATTTGGAGCGTTGCATCACTTCCATCGTGTGATTAACCCAACCTGCGTTTTCTTGCTGCGTAACAATGGCATCGAAGGATGTAATCCCAACTACAATTACTAAAACAATTGAGAAAATAATGCCTGATAAAACCTGTTGCTGGAAAGTTATGCGCATAAACGTTGAGATAGCGGAGAATTGGGAGGCCATGCAATTTGATCCCAATATCAGGAAAAAAAAACCAAATTAACCCACTTTTCACTCGTTTTATAGAACTATTTTACTAGTGAGTCGCCTTCTCTTTATGTAAACTAATTCTACTTTGCATTGAGCTAATCGGTTACATCGGCGCCAATCCATTCAACCAGCTCATTTTCAAGGGTTATTAAAACGCCTTTGCTCTGCTTTCCCGCTGCCGCATAGGAACTTATCAATCTCTTCAAATGTCTTCTGGCATCATCGGAATTGCTCCCGCCAACAAATGACATGAATGTCGATCCGCCATCAGCATGCTGAACGACCCGGTCTATATGCAGCAGTTTCCCGCCTGGAATCAACAATTCCTTGTTGATCTGAACCTTGTTGCCGTCCTGATATAACCCTACTAATTCGGGATCATTAAGCAAGCCGCTTGCCTGCATTTCAATTTCAGCCGTCTCCGCTTTTGTAAAAATCCCTTCACTTACCAGCCGGTCCAATGCATAAGGCAAATCTGAAACTGTTTTAAGCCTTGTGAGTAAATAGCGAATTTTTTGCAGCCGGTCGCGTTTCGGTTCGAAAGTCTCCACATCAAATATGCGGTCGGCCATTCTTCTCAGGCGCAAGGATTCCGTGCGGTCGTTGCTCAATATGTTATGAAGCACAAAAGGCTGATGATCAGACTTTCTGTGCGCGTGTTGCAGCGCCGTTGAACCATTGGAAATAATGTATTTCGACTCATTTTCATTCCAAGTCGGGACGATGTGCTCCTGCGCGAGGAAATTTTGAAGCCAGTTATTGACTTGCTGCCCGCTCTCCCATCTCCGCTCCCTTTTGGCCAAAATATACAACCGCTGAACCGGACGCGTGAATGCAACGTAAAGCAGATTCAGATTCTCGACCAATGTCCGCGTGCGCTCGTCCGTGTATTGGGTTGCAACGGCCGTATTTTCCAAATCCTTAACAACCGAAACCAATGAGCTGTGCAGCTTCTTTTTGTCGCCGGATTCTTTGTCTTCTAATGTAAGCTCCTCATAATCTACATCATCCAAATCCAGCCAAAGTCGGTCGAGCTTGGCATTGGGCGTGACTTTCCAATGCGCGTAAGGAACAATTACGACCGGATATTCGAGCCCTTTGGACTTGTGGATCGTGGTGATGCGAATGGCATCCGTTTCTTCGGGAATGGTGATCGAAAGCTTATGTCGTGCAGATTCCCAGTGAATCAGGAAGTCGCCGAGGTGATTGCTTTTCCTGTTTCCAAAATCCATAACCACGTCTAGGAAACGGAATAAATATTCATTTTCAAAATGATTCTGGAACAAACCAAACCGCTGCATCAATTGCTCACTAAGCTCAAATACAG
This sequence comes from Dyadobacter sp. CY326, assembly GCF_021390515.1. Lineage (GTDB taxonomy): Bacteria > Bacteroidota > Bacteroidia > Cytophagales > Spirosomataceae > Dyadobacter. The sequence goes on along the minus strand of NZ_JAJUXI010000003.1, from coordinate 180,346 downwards.
ACAGTTGCCTCATTCGAAAGGAGCTCAAACTAATGTTCCATCTTTTGAAATAATCCAGAAAAGTGTCCAGTCCGCTCGCTTCGCAAAGGATGCGGATTTGTTCATATTCTCCTGCTTCCGGATTTTGCCTGCGAACCACATGATGGAACAAATATGCGGCCTCATAACGCGCCAGCCGATGATCCGAACTGAGCAGCACTTTCATAAATGAAATGATGAAATGCACGGACCTTGAATAGCCCAACGAAAGCGCATCATCAGAAATCAATGGAAGTCCCGCCTCTTTCAATGCGCTTGCTAATGCTGTCGCTTCCCGTTTTTTCCGGCACAAAATGGCCATGTCCCGCCAGTCATAACCCTGCGTCCGAAGCTCCTTCACAAGTTCAAGCGAACGGCGCACAATGGCGTCGGAGGTGATGTCTTCATCAGCATCGTCCTCATCATTCAATTCCAAAAACTCAATTTCCACGTGCCCGCCAACCGGAACGCCGTCCGGGATTTCCTGCTCAAAGTTCTGATCATAGACATCCTGAATCAGCGCATGGTCATCGCCGAGCGTCGAGGCGATGAAGGCGAAAAATTGATTGTTGAAATCGGTAATCTCGCGGCGACTCCTGCGATTAACTTTAAGATGATTTACGTCCAGATAATTATCCAGACTCAATAACCGCTCTGCATTATACGAACTATTTCCAAGCACTGTCGCCAAAGCCATGACCTGGCTTGTAGCCAGGCGCAAGATCAAATCCATATCACCGCCACGGAAGCGATAAATGGATTGTTTCGCGTCCCCGACGATCAAATTGAAATAGCCGCCTGAAAGCGCATTTTCAATTAATGGAAGCAAATTGGCAAATTGGAGCTTCGAAGTGTCCTGGAATTCATCTACCAAAATGTGGTTGTAACGCTCACCAAGTCTTTCAAAAATGAAAGGAACCGGCTCACGCGCCACAATTTCAATGATCTTCCTATTGAAATCGGAAATATGGACCTGGTTATTTTGTTTTAAAAGTGCATCGAACTCCTTCCGAATCTCACCGAGCAGGGACAAGCTGTAAATGTGCCGGTCGAGCTGTGCGTAAAGCGTGATTTTCTTCGATTCCGATGTTCTGATGTTTTCAATCTGATGGAAGTAATTTTCGAGATCCGTCCTCACTTTTTCAATCTCATCTTTGATCAAAAGTGCAGTTTTGGCCCCATACCAAACGCCTTCGCCGATGGTTTTGTAAACATAGGAATTGGGTTCGGCCCATAATTTTTTCTCGTCAGCCCGGTCTTTAAAATAAACATAAATGCCCCTGCCGCTTTGGTGGAAGTCTTTTTCAGTGAGAAATGTTGATTGAATCAGCTCAAATGCATTCTTGGCTAAACTGGCAATACGGGCCTCTCTTTCACGCACAAATGCACGCATCTGATTGCGGATCGCGATCCAATCCTGCATGCGCAGATCTTCGACACGCTTCAACTGCAGATAACTCTGCTCGCTCAATATCGTTCGCGACACTTCCCGGATCTGCACGGGGAGCGTGCCCCAGCTTTTGCCTTCGTCGGCATTCTCGCGATAATATTTTTCGACAATGCTTGTCAGCACTTCCTCGCCTTCCTGCCCTATTCTAGCTAACAAACGGTCAACGGCATCGTCCAGCAAATCGGCATCCAGTTGGGTTTCGAAAACAAACGGAATGCCCAGTTCGTCCGTAAAACTGCTGATCAGTCGCTGCGTAAACTTGTCAATCGTCATCACCGAAAAGTCAGAATAACGATGCAAGATCTGGCGGAAGACTAATTGTGCGCGGCCAGCCACCAACTGACACGCTCCGGCAAACAGTTCGGGATCATTGCTGGTTTCGGGATACATTTCGGTCACCACATCGCGCAACATCGGATGCGGTTCCTTATCCGACTGGAATGAATCGGAGAAGACGCGGAGCATCAGCAAAATGCGATCCTTCATTTCATTCGCAGCCGCATTAGTAAATGTAACGGCCAGAATATGCTTGAAATAAGTCTCCGCATTGGAATGCAGGGCCAGTTTAAGATATTCTTTTGTAAGCGTGTACGTCTTACCGGAACCTGCTGATGAACTGTAAACTTTAAACACTATGACTAAAAATTGGCTTGAAATGATTGGAAAGACAGCTTTACCATTGACTAAATTACACAAAAAAAGCAGGTTTAGACCTGCTTTTCAAACTGGAATAATCTCTGCAAGTCTGATTACAAATTGAATCGGATCCCGGCTGAAATATTTGGACTCAGATAAAATGGTCTTGGCAAAAGCTCCAAATAAGTTCCGCCTTCCAGGAAAACGGAAATGCGGTTGTCGGGAATGTAATATTCAAGTCCGCCCAGAACGGAGCCTCCGAGTGAAATGTCCTTTTCATAATTCCCTAACAAGCGCTTTGGATAAGATCTGCGGCTGTTCACCTGACCACCCAGTCCGTAATAAACGTGCACGGCCTCAGAATTGAAAAGCGGCGTGTGCCACAAGTAATGCACCTGCACCGAAAGGCCCGCATTTTTATAAATTCCCTCGTCTCCTCTGTATTTGCGATCGTTTGACAAAACGCCACCATACGTCCCAATCGTCACATCCAGCGCATGAATGTTGTTGAAATATTTACGAATGTTGATTCCGGTTGGTTCACCGAGTTTGAAACCAACAGCCCAGTTGTCATATTGGGCATGAGCAAAACCAAAGCTTAGAATGAATGCAAATGTTAAGGCTAACTTCTTCATATTGAGTATAAATCGGGGAAATTTTAGTTTTTGGGCGTTTTTATTAAAATCGTGCTAAACAGTGATATTCTCTGGCTTATATTTTTTCAAGGATTCGATAACGGCTTCATTTTCTTCTTGTGTTCCGACTGTAATGCGCAGACAGCCAGCACAAAGATGCACGCGCGAGCGATCTCTCACAATGATGGCTTCGTTGATCAAATAATCCATAACAGCTTTTGCGTCTTCGAATTGAACCAAAAGAAAATTGGCATCCGTCGGGTGTACTTTTATCACCAACGATAATTGTGCCAACATGTTACACAACGAATCCCTTTCTTTGAGAATATCGGCCACCATTTCGTCCTTCTTACCACTTTCATTCAACCCTTTCAAAAGCTCCTTCTGAGCCGGGAGACTGATATTGTACGGCGGTTTGATCTTGTTCAAAATCCTGATAAGCTCCGGGCTGGCGAAACACATTCCGATCCGCAATCCTGCCAAACCCCATGCTTTGGAGAATGTTTGCAACACAACGAGGTTAGGATATTGATCCAAATGCTGCGTCCAAGATGGTGTTTCTGTGAAATCAATGTATGCCTCATCGACCACGACCAAACCGTCAAAATTTTCGAGAATGGTTCTGATCGCTTCCGGCTGCATTACATTGCCCGTCGGATTGTTCGGTGAGCAAATCCAGATGATTTTGGTTTTGGGTGTGATTGCTTGTAAAACCGCGTCTACATTAATCAGATAATCGTCTGTTAATGAGACCTTATCAATGATCACGTCGTGAATGTTTGCGCTTACTTCATACATGCCGTAAGTTGGAGGCAATATGATCACGTGGTCCTGACCGGGCGTGCACGTCGCACGTGTAAGCAAGTCAATGGGTTCGTCACTGCCATTTCCCAGATAAATCCGGTCGATGGAAACGTTCTTCAACGGTGCCAGCTTTTGTTTGATTTCTGCCTGATATGGATCGGGATAACGGTTGTAATGTTCCTCAGTTACAGATCCGTAGGGATTTTCATTGGCATCCAAAAATATCCCTACGTGACCCGTGTATTCGTCACGAGCGGAAGAATACGGCGCAAGGGAAATGATATGCGGACGAAGGATTTTATTCAAGTCAAATGTCTTACTCATGCTGTGCAATTAACATGGTCAATGTTAATCAGTTAATGTATTAAAATGAGAATGGCATAAAGCCATTCCGACGCTCTCGCATTTACAACAGACTATTCAGCCTGATTGTTACCGCTCTTTTATGTGCATCCAAAGATTCTGCTTGCGCCATGGCTTCGACAACCGGTCCAATGTTCCGAATGCCGTCTTTCGAAATGTGCTGGACGGTGATTTTTTTTACAAAACTGTCGACAGAAACACCGCTGTAAGCCTTGGCGTAACCATTTGTAGGCAATGTGTGGTTTGTGCCGGAAGCGTAATCTCCGCAGGATTCAGGCGTGTAATTGCCCAAAAATATAGATCCTGCATTTGTTATTTTCTCCGAAACCGCCTCTGCATTTTCAACACTGAGAATCAAATGTTCGGCTGCATATTCGTTCAAAAGTTCAATTGCATCTGCCTCTGTTTCAAGCAAAATTGCTTTGCTGTTCGCTATGGACTGCGCGGCAAGATCCCGACGCGGCAACTTGTCCATTTGAGAAGACAATGTCAGATTCACGGACGAAAGCAACTTTTTACTTGTTGAAACCAACAACACCTGACTATCAGGCCCGTGCTCGGCCTGCGACAACAAATCGGCTGCAACAAACGCCGGAATGGCCGAATCGTCCGCATAAACGGCAACTTCGGACGGTCCGGCAGGCATGTCTATGGCGACGCCTTCTTTGCTAACCAGCATTTTAGCAGTCGTCACATATTGATTTCCCGGACCGAATATTTTGTAAACTTTTGGCACACTTTCTGTTCCGTAAGCCATTGCCGCAATCGCCTGCGCGCCGCCAATGCGAAATGCTTTGGTAACGCCAACAAGCTGAGCAGCATACAAAATAGCCGGATGGTCGGAAGGCGTGCACAATATAATTTCTTTACAGCCCGCAATTTTAGCAGGAATTCCAAGCATTAGCACCGTGCTAAATAATGGAGCAGAACCGCCGGGAATGTAAATGCCAACTTTTTCAATGCCAACGCTTTTACGCCAGCAAGTCACGCCGGGCATTGTTTCAATCTTTTCTGCTGGCCGCAACTGCGATTCGTGGAAACGATAAATGTTGTGATAAGCCTGCGCAATGGCGTCCTTCAATGTCTGATCAAGTGAATCGCCAGCTTCCGAAAGAGCCGATTCGGGGAAAGCAATGTCGGTAAGTTCTGTTTTATCAAATTTAAGCGCAAGCTCTTTAATGCCTGCATCTCCCTGATCCTTAACTTGTTTCAGAATCGGGCTTACTTTTGCTTCAATATCCTGAGCATCTTGCACGGGCCGCGCCAGCAATGCGGGCCATTGAGCTTTGTCAGGAAATGCAATAATATTCATACGATTACAAGATCATTTTTTCAATAGGAATCACGAGAATTCCCTCCGCACCAGCCTGTCTGATTTTCTCAATATTTTCCCAAAATTCATTTTCATTAATGACCGAATGCAGAGAGCACCAGCCTTCCGTCGCCAATGGCAGGATCGTTGGAGCACGCATGCCGGGCAAAAATTTAGTAATGCTTTCAACTGCGCTTGTAGGGCAGTTTAGTAAGATATATTTGTTGTTCTTCGCAACCTGAACGGATTTGATGCGGAAAAGCAATTGGTCCAAAAGTTCTTTTTGCACTTCGGAAAGATGCTTGCTGGCGATCATGACCGCTTCCGATCTGAAAATCGTTTCCACCTCTTTTAGTCCATTGCTCAAAAGCGTGCTCCCAGAGCTCACAATGTCGCAAACGGCATCGGCCAATCCAATGCTCGGCGCGATTTCGACTGACCCGCTGATTTCGTGAATCTGCGCTTTTACATTGTTTTCTGAAAGATATTTTTCGAGCAAACGCGGATAAGTTGTAGCAATGCTTTTGCCTTCTAGGTCCGTAACGCCGTTGTAGTCATGTTCTCTCAAAACGCCGATTGACAATCTGCATTTGGAAAAACCCAGTTTATGAACCGTGTCAACGTCCCGATTTGACTCTTCTGAAACATTTTCGCCCACGATGCCCAGATGTGCCACGCCGTCCTCCACATATCCCGGAATGTCATCGTCCCGCAGAAAAAGGATCTGCGCAGGGAAATTTGTAGCATCCGTTTTCAACTTGCCCGCGCCATTGTCAAAACGAATTCCGCACTCCTTAATCAGTTTGAGCGAATCTTCACTTAATCTTCCGGATTTTTGTATTGCAATTCTTAATATGCTGTCATTCATTGGATTGTGGGCTTCTGTACGTGACGGTTTTTGTCCGTAATGTTAGTTTAGTTATTGTATTCCTGGGCAATTGTCTGAATAATATCAGTTGCATTCAATTTTTGCTGCTCGCCCGTTTTCATGTTTTTCAATGTAAGCAGCCCCGATTGCATTTCTTCCGATCCAATGAGGATCACGTAAGGAATATTTTTGCGATCCGCATAGTCAAGCTGCTTTTTAAGCTTTACAGCATCGGGGTAAATTTCAGCATTAATGCCGGCTTCTCGCAATTTTGGCAAAACAGAAAGTCCAAAGCGAAATGCGTCCCGGTCGAAGTTGGAAATCATCGCTTTTGTCGCCGTTTTCTGATTTTCAGGAAATAGGTTAAGCTCTTCCATCACATCATAAATGCGATCCACTCCCAGCGAAATGCCCACGCCCGAGATTCCTGGAACACCGAATGTGCCCGTGAGATTGTCGTAACGCCCGCCGCCGGAAATGCTGCCAATTTGAACATTGTTAGCTTTTACCTCGAAAATCGCACCTGTGTAATACGAGAGTCCGCGCGCGAGCGTGACGTCAAATTGTATCTTGGGATTTTCAAGACCGAGCACATTTACCAAATCCCAAACTTCCTCCAACTCCTGAACGCCTTTCATTGCAATTTCCGAAGAACCCAACCAGCTTTTCAATGCTGCAAACGGATCTGTGCCCTCCGACAAGCTGAAAACGGGGTCGAGTTGTGCGACACTTTCGCTTGAAAAACCGCGTTCGAGCAGTTCTTCAACGACTTTATCTTTTCCTATTTTATCCAATTTATCAATGGCCACACAAAGCGGCCCTTCCATTCCGTGCGCGCCGATCAGATCCGCAATTCCGGTCAGGATTTTGCGGTTATTGATCTTAACTGTAAAGTCTGTAATGCCCAATGCAGGCAAAATTTCATGCAGCAGCATCACAATTTCCGCTTCACAAAGCAAGGAATCGGTGCCTACAACGTCTGCATCACACTGGTAAAATTCTCTGTAACGGCCTTTTTGCGGACGGTCTGCCCGCCATACGGGTTGAATTTGATATCGCTTGAAAGGCATCACCAATGTGCCGCGGTTCATTACGACATAACGCGCAAAAGGCACTGTAAGATCGTAGCGAAGCCCTTTCTCAGCTATTTTGGAAGTGAGCGGTTTGTAACCTTCCTGCCAATCACTGTCGGCAAGCTTGCCACTGAAATCTCCTGAATTTAATATTTTGAATAGAAGCTGATCGCCTTCATCTCCGTATTTGCCCATTAACACCGAAAGATTCTCAAAAGCAGGCGTTTCCAGAGGCAAAAATCCATATCGTTGGAATGAGCGGCGAATGGTGTCAAAAATAAAAGTGCGTTTTGCCATTTGTTCGGGACCGAAGTCACGCGTTCCGCGGGCAAGGGATGGTTTACTCATTGATTTTATGCTGTAAAAAATACACCGACGAGCCAATTTGGCACGATGTGCCGGCAAGCAAAGTTACCGGCAATCATGAGTCAATTGGTGTCAGTATTGTAATAAATTCGGCTTGTAGGCCAATTTAACCGTAAAGTTAGGGCAGGTTAGGCAATATTTGTAAGTAATGTCTGCATTATTTACACGAAAATGATTAATTTTGCGGCTCTTTCACAAAACAATATTTTACAATGGGAGTTACGGAATTGAAACGTAAAAGTCGCAGAAATAAGGCAGTAGCTAATAATCGTACTGCGAAAATCAAAGATCTTTTACGCAAGCCAGAAGTACGCAATGTCGATGTAGAGGCGATAAAGGCTCAGTTTGAAGCTAATAAATAAGTTTAGCATCTACGAAAAGAAATTCAACTAGTCCCTGTCAATCTGTTTGGTAGGGCTTTTTGTTTTTTTGTCAGACTTGGTTTTTCCGGACGACTTAATGTTGATTTTCCGAGTCAGCTGTCGCATACTGCGCCTCGTTTCCCGCCTTACATCCAATAAAATGCGAAAACGGAGCGCCTCACCGAACATGATCAGTCCACCGTTAATGAGCGCGAGACTATATAATCCCAACACAACCCAAACCTGCGTAGGCTCCCCGATCCGACGCTGATGCGCCGCTTCGCTAAGCACTGTAAGGCCAAAGCTGAAAATCAACAGACCGCATGGAGCTAAAATCATCCATTTGGTGCGTGTGGACATTCGCTTGATAAGCCTTCTGCCTGGTGGTTTTGGATCAATGGATGGAATCATTTAGTGTTTTTTCCGGGATATATTCCTAAAATTATTAATTTTTAGTCAATTGATTTAATGAAAGCGATCATTAGTTTAGTTTTAAGATATATTCCTCGACCATATCTTCAGTTAATTGGCCATTGGGTCGCGCGCTTTCTCAGCATCTTTTATATTGGAAATAAAGTTGAATGTCCTGTGTGTGAAAGCCGTTACAGGAAATTCCTCCCCTATGGCCGTAATGTTTCGAGCCGTGAAAATGCGTTGTGCCCGAGCTGCCTCGCGCTGGAAAGACACCGATTAATGGGACTTTATTTGAGAAAAAAGACCAACTTCTTCACTGCCAATCACAAAGTGCTGCACGTGGCGCCGGAATATTGCTTTATCGATCGCTTCGAGCAAATGAAAAACCTCGATTACATTACGGCCGACATTGAATCGCCATTGGCAAAGGTGAAGATGGACATTCATTCTATTCCGTTTCCTGCAAATACATTCGACGTCGCTTTTTGCAACCACGTGATGGAGCATGTGGACGATTATATATTGGCAATGAGTGAGTTACACCGCGTTTTAAAACCGGGCGGATGGGCGCTGATCCAGTCTCCGCAGGATATGAAATATGAAGTGACATATGAAGATGCAACAATCACGGACCCAAAAGAAAGGGAAAAGTATTTTCTACAAAACGACCATTTGAGGCTGTTTGGAAGGAATTACGGCCGGGAATTGGAGAAAGGCGGTTTTACAGTGAAGGAAGATCGCTTTGTGATGGATGAGCTGACCAAAGAAGAAGTTGCCCGCTACGCACTTCCGGGAGAAGAAATTGTTTATTTCTGTCAGAAACTGTAATCTAGTTCTTAAAACTACTCAATCAATTTTCTTTAATTGCCCCGGGCTTAAGCCCGGGGCAATTAAAGAAAATTGATTTTTATGATGGATATTCAATGGTCGCGCCGGTTTCTCGGTGCGATTTTTTTTCGAAAAGCCTTTTCCAGCCTTCTTCCATAAAGCCAATTCCATAGCCGAAAAGCTGGACAAATGCGGCTCCAATGCCTAGGAATGCTACTTCAACGCTTTTTGTTTGCCTTAATGCGTCAATGAAAAGCAGGGAAATGTATGTGCCCAGACCGATCAAACCGAGAAAGAAGAAAGGTTTGAAAATGAAAAACCAAAAGGGAATGCTGCAAACGGCTAATGTGAAAAGCAGTGGAAATGTGTGAACCAATTTCAGCTCGTCCGGATAAAATCGCGCAATGTTGATGCGGGCGCGGCCGAAGAATTTGAGCTGTCTGAAAAATGGAATAAACTTGGTCCTGCGCTTGTGGTAAATGAATGCTCCCGGAATCAATGCAGATCGAAAACCAAGCCTTAATGCGCCAATGCTGAACAGAATGTCCTCACCCATCCGGCTTGTCAGGAAACCACCTGTTTTTTCCCAAACCTGCCTTGAAAGCCCCATATTGAAGCTTCTCGGGTGGAAAGTGCCACCCATATTATTCTTTTTGCCCCGGATTCCTCCCGTTGTAAAAACGGAAGTCATCGAATAGCTGATTGCTTTTTGAATAGGCGTAAAAGACGGATGGTCCGTGTCCGGGCCACCATATAAATCGACATAGTCCGTATTTAATTTCTGCTCAACTACAGCCAGATAATTCGGCTCAACTAATGCATCTGAATCCAGGAGAATGAAATAATCGCCAGACGCGCGTTCGAAACCGTGGTTTCTGGCAAAGCCCTGACCGCCGTTTTCCTTGAAAAAATACTTGATATCCAGCTTATTCTGAAAAGATTTAACCACATTATCTGCCTTGATCTTCGATCCGTCTTCGACGATAATCACTTCAAAATGCTTCAAAGTTTGCCTAACGAGACATTCCAGCAACTCCTGCAACTCGTCGGGACGGTTGTAGACAGGGATGATGATGGAGTAGAGGCGCATTTAATTTTGAATGAATGACCGGGTCGCCGGGCGATGATTGAATGATTGAATGATTGATCGGGTCGCCTGGCGATGACTGAATGTTGGCTGTGTGGATATTTGAATGAGTGAATGAATGAATTAGTGTTATAAACTTAGGATTTGTTTTAGTGATTCTTCGTTGGCGGTGAGTATCTTTTGTATGTGCTTGTCTTCCAGCGCTGTGGAAAGAAACATGCTTTCGAATTGGGATGGGCCCATATATATGCCCCGGTCGAGCATGGCGTGGAAATATTTTCCGAATAATGGCAGATCCGATGCTTTGGCGGACGGAAAATCTGTCACGGGTTGCTCTGTAAAAAACAAGGTGTACATGGAGCCGATTTGGTTCAATGTGTAGTTCAAGCCAAGCTTTTGCATTGAATTTCTGAAACCGTTTGCCAGCTTGCTGCCCGACTCTTCCAGTTGTGTGTAAACTTCCGGATGGTCGTTGAGATAATGAAGCATTGTCAAGCCTGCCGCCATAGCGATTGGATTACCGGATAATGTGCCGGCCTGATAAACCGGCCCTGCCGGTGAAACCTTGTTCATAATGTCCGCTCTGCCTCCATAGGCTCCAACAGGCATTCCTCCACCTATTATTTTTCCTAACGTCGTTAGATCTGGGGTAATATTGAATCTTTCCTGTGCTCCGCCTTTGGCCAAACGAAAACCGGTCATCACTTCGTCCAGAATCAAAACGATTCCTTCTTCGTCACAGATCTTGCGTAATCCCTGCAAAAAACCATCTTCCGGCAACACACAGCCCATATTTCCTACAACGGGTTCAAGGATCAATGCTGCAATGGCATTTTTATTGGCATCAACAAGCGTCTGAACAGCTTGCAGATCATTGAAAGGGGCGGTTAATGTGTCGTTTGCAACGCCTTTGGTTACGCCTGGACTGTCTGGGGTGCCGAATGTGACTGCACCGCTTCCGGCCGCGATCAAAAAGCTGTCTCCATGACCATGGTAACACCCTTCAAATTTAATGATCTTGTCTCTTCCGGTAAATCCGCGCGCAACGCGGATTGCTGACATGGTCGCTTCGGTTCCAGAATTTACCATCCGAACCTTTTCAATGGATGGCACCATACTCACGATCAATTCCGCCATTTCTACTTCTCTTCGCGTGGGCGCGCCGAAAGAAAATGAATGCTGAATGGCATCGGCAACTGCCTTTTGAATTAACTCATTGGCATGGCCCAAAATCATCGGGCCCCATGAATTGATCAGCTCAATGTATTCATTATCGTCCTCATCATATACATAAGGCCCCTTTGCGGATTTGATAAAAACCGGTGACCCTCCTACTGCTCTGAATGCCCTTACCGGAGAATTAACGCCGCCAGGAATGAAATGCTGCGCTTTTTCGAAAAGTGCTCTACTCGTTGAAATGTTCATTTGAAAATATTTTTACCTGTCAACCGGCGTCCATTTGGAACCATTGTATTTCAAAACAGGTGTTATTTGGTTCTCGTTGGACTTTGTGAAATTGAATCCCGACAATAAATATTCCTCCTCACCCAGCCTTGCCGACTGCATTCCGTCGCGCAATCTGTCTTTGTATTTGTACATCATGCGGGCAAAATACATCAATTGATCATAACCCTGATAGGAATAAACCGAAGGAAATGTGCTCGTTTTGTTCCAATAATTCTTTTGAAACTCACGAATGCTTTCTTTCTCACGATCAACAGGGTCTGTGTCAATCAGATACAAACGTGATCCAAAACGCCCCAGTCGCGATTGCTGCAGGTTGAAACTAGTGGAAGTGGCGATAACAGGCGTTGTTGTCAGTTTCCGGTCGGTTAGCATGTCCATGATCATCGGGCCGGTCGATCCGTTGGAAGAGAAAAGTGCTACGTGCGACGGTTTAGCCGTTTCGAAGGTGGACACATTGGTTTCGAGCCATTCACGGTCAGGTTGAATTTTGACCATTTCCAAAACCTTCCCACTCTTGCCTTTCCATTCGTTGGCGTAGGCAAAAGCCATGGCTGAATCCTTGGGCGTGGTGCCGTAATAAATAGCGATGGACAAGCCCATTGCCTGCGTTTTCATCCATTGTGCCGCTTTCTGCATTTGAAATGCAATGGATGGGTGCGCAAGATAAATGTTTGAGCCTGCTTTTAAAAGATTTCCATCCGTTGAAAGCGGGTTCAGCATGACCGCATTGGAATTGGTGATATAATTGGCAGTAACATCAAAAGTGCCCGGATAAAGCGGCCCGATCACCATGTCGGACTGTTGAAAATTCTTGTTGTCAACGATGGCTTCCATCGTTTTTGCGTCTGCGCTCATATCATAAGCCCAGAGATTTACAGTGATGCCTTCTGTCGCAAGTTGCTCTTTTGCCATTGTCAGACCAAGATAATAGTCATAGGCAAACTGATTCGAGCGGCGTTTACCAGTGCTGAATTCGTCCAATCGGAAAGGAAGCAAAACGGAAACATCCATGTAACCCTTCGTCCATTGGCTTTCGGATTTTGGAATGCTGCGCTTTGGCTTTTCCTCCGCCGAGGCGACTTTCTCTTTTTTGCTGAATTTAAATTGCCGTTGCAATTGATCCGCAATTTGCAAATCGGTCTGCGTGGAACTTGGCGAACTTTCTATAAAATGAACGAGCGTCAACGCGATATCGCGATCGTTCGGATATTGCCTTTGCAATTCCCGAAGTTTGGCCAAATCGGTGATTGCGTCCAAATGATGCTGTTTTAATGCAAGAATGTCTTTCGCAAGCGACGAATCTTTAATCTTAGTGAGATAGTCGAGGCCATCATTCAGCTGGCCGCTTTCCAAGGCAATAGCACCAAGTAAATATTGCGCTTCCGCGATTCGGTTCCAGCCCGGATAACGGCTTTGCAATTGCAATAACATTTGCTTGCTTTCCTTGTAACGCTTCAACTGATAAGCCGAAAGCGCATAATAATAATGCGCGTAAGGAGAAAAAGGCGTCTTCGTGTTTACACTCGTCAAAGGCGAAAGCTTCTCCATTGCGGCTGCATAACGTGCCTGTTTGTAATCACTCAATGCTGATTTATATCTTCCTTCGGCTTGCGCATTGCTCTGGGCAAAGGCTGCATTGCCCAAACCGGCCAGGAAAAACATCAATACAATAATAACTTTCATCGGAACAGTGGGTGACAATTGAGTATGGCGGACAAATTACGAAATCCGGTTGAAGAGAAAAAAACGGGCAACATTCCCGGTTGGAAACATTGCCCTGTATATACGATATAATGATTCTTTTATTTCTTTTTCGAGCGTTTCTCCAAATCAGCCTGCTTCTTTTTAGCCTCTTCTGCTGCTTGGAGCGACTGTTCCAGATATTTCTGGAACTTGGTCTGCTTCTTCTCTCCGGTTGCGTTTTTCTTCCTGTTCTCTTCCAGTATGTTCCTGATCTTGTCTTCATTCACAAATCTTTTGATCAAAAGCTGCTGTGCAATTGTGACAACATTTGAAACAAAATAGTAGAATGTCAAACCTGCCGGAAACGAGTTCAAGACAAACATAAACATCAAAGGCATGATATAACCCAGCACTTTCATATTCACAGGTCCCGGCTGCGTCGGTGTAATCTGATTGTTATAATAAGCATACCCGATGCTTGAAGCAGTCATCAGCACCGTGAAAAGACTGATGTGATTCCCTACGCCGAAAGGAACGGTGAACGGCAGTTTGATGAATGAATCGTAAGTGGAAAGGTCACTCGCCCACAGGAAAGATTGCTGTCGCAGCTCAATCAAATTGGGAAAAAGGAAAAACAGTGAGAACAAGATCGGCATCGTTGCGAGCACAGGAATACAACCGCTCAACGGACTTACGCCCACTTCCTGATACAGCTTCATTTGATCCTGCTGCTGTTTCGCCATATCGTCCGGGTTCTGGCTGCGGATTTGTTCCAGCTCGGGAGCCAGCAAACGCATCTTCGCCATGCTGATGTACGATTTGTAGGTCAGCGGCGTAAGAATTGTTTTCACAAAAAGAACCAGCAAAATGATCAGAAGGCCATAGTTGCTGACAAATGTTTCAAGAAAGTTGAAAAGCGGAACAAGAAAAAACTTGTTGATCGGCTTCAAGAAGGCATAACCCAGGTAAACATTCTGATCAAAATTTTCAGCGTGAACCTTGTCAACGAGGTGATAATCATTCGGACCGAGAAAGAACTGGTAATTAGCCTCCCCTTTCTGAACCGCGGACATTGGAATGCCTGCCGAAACATGCATGGATTTTACAACCGTAGAGTCGGCAGGATTAACATCTGCACGAAGCGCGACATTATCAAACGGATGTTTTTCTGCGATTAAGCCTGCGAGAAAATATTTATGCTTAATGGTGAACCACTTAACGGGCTCAACAGCCTTTTCTTCTTCCACTACTGTTGCACTCGTCGCAAGGCTTTTCAGACCATCTGTATAATAATTGATCGTCACAACCTCGCGGTTTTTGTGCATATCGTTTTCCAATTGCAGCAGATCATTGTTCCAATCCAGCTGAACGAGCTCATCGGGAGATCCTTTTGCATTGGATTTAATGCCATAATCGATTACATAACCAGATCCATGAACGACATAAGTCTGTTCTACGAATTGATTATTTTTAAGATTAACCTTATATGTAATGATGGTCGAATCTTTCTCTCCCAGCGCCTGATTTTTGGACGCAGTCGTAAAAAACTGGTCTGTTAGCCGCACATCTCCCGTTTGTGTAGGAAAATTGATTCGGAAATTGTTATGATTTTCAGCAATCAAATAGAGGGGCTTTTGATCAAAAGTCTTGTATTTTTTCAACATCACTTCTTTCAACACACCACCCTTGTTGGTAAAAACAACCCGCGTATCTTTTGTTTCAATAACCAGATCTTCGGCAGTAACGAGGGCAACCGCATTCGAATCGTTAGTCGAAGTGCGTAAATCAGTTGTATCCGGGGCTGTTGATGAAGAAACAGATGCTTTTGAGGGAACTTGTTTTACTTGCGCCACAGGTGTCGGTTCCACAGGTTTCGGAACCAGAATCTGGTAGCCAATCAGCATTAGCATGATTAGTACTAAGCCGATGATAAAATTTTTATCCATTATTTACTTAAAATGATTGAAATAGTTTACCCGTTTCGGGACGGCAAAGGTAATAAGTTTTTTCCTTATCGGCCTTTTTTGTGATCAGTGGATTGATGTGTTAAGGGAACCGACAGACCTCTTTTCGAGCGAATAAGCGAGTGCTGCACTCACAAAATTCACAAATATCGGATGTGGGTTCATCACCGTGCTCTTCAATTCCGGGTGGAACTGCACACCAATATAGAACGGGTGTCCGGGAAGCTCAACCATTTCCACAAGATTGTTATCAGGGTTGATGCCGGTTGCGATAAGTCCTTTATCTTCGAAATCTTTCAGATATTTGCTATTGAACTCATAACGATGGCGGTGACGCTCGCTAATGTTGGTTTTGCCATAAATTTTGCTAGCCAGCGAGTCCTTCTTGATGCGGCAAGGATATGCTCCCAAACGCATTGTGCCGCCTTTATTGGAAACATCTTTCTGGTCTTTCATCAAGTGAATCACCGGATGATCGGTCGAAGCGTCCATCTCAACAGAATGCGCGCCTTCCCAGCCAATGACGTTACGAGCATACTCAATAACAGCCATTTGCATGCCCAAACAAATCCCAAAGAAAGGAATGTTGTTCTCGCGAACATATTGAATCGCCGCGATCTTTCCTTCGATTCCTCTTTCCCCAAAACCAGGCGCTACCAAAACGCCATCCAGATGTTCAAGCTTTTCTACCGTGTTTTCAGCAGTCAGGCTTTCGGAATGAATCCATTCAATGTTCACCTTGCATTCATTCGCTGCTCCGGCATGAATAAATGATTCGACGATGGATTTGTAAGCGTCGTGCAATTCAACATATTTCCCCACTAAACCGATCCTGATTGAATCAACCGGGTTTTTATAGCGAGACAAAAACGTTTTCCATGAGTCAAGATCAACATCTTTGTCATTATAAATGTCGAGCATATACAACGCACGCTGATCAAGCCTTTCTTTTAGCATTAGCAAGGGAACGGCATAAATCGTGTCCGCATCCATGGCCTCGATCACCGAATTAACCTGAACATTACAGAAAAGCGCGATCTTTTTGCGAATGTCATAAGGAAGCGGATGCTCTGTGCGGCAAACCAAAATGTCCGGTTGAATTCCTGACTCCTGCAACATTCTAACCGAGTGCTGTGTCGGTTTGGTTTTCAACTCACCCGCAGAATTCAAATATGGGATTAGGGTCAAATGGATGACAAGCGTGTCATGCTCCTCCATTTCAAACTTAACCTGACGAACCGCTTCAAGGAATGGAAGCGATTCAATATCACCCACGCAACCACCAATTTCAGTAATAACAATGTCGTAATCGCCCGTTTGGCCCAAAAGAAGCATGTTTCTTTTCAGCTCGTCTGTAATGTGCGGGATAACCTGAACGGTTTTTCCAAGAAAATCGCCCCGGCGTTCAGCAGTAATAACATTGTGATAAACACGGCCAGTTGTGACGTTGTTGGCCTGGGAGGTGCGAACATTTAAAAAACGTTCGTAATGTCCCAAATCGAGATCCGTTTCAGCACCATCATCCGTCACGTAACACTCGCCGTGCTCGTAAGGATTCATTGTGCCTGGGTCAATATTCAGATATGGATCGAATTTTTGAATCGTGACGGAAAGCCCTCTGGCTTGCAGTAACTTAGCTAATGATGAGGCAATGATTCCTTTGCCAAGTGAAGATGTAACACCGCCCGTAACGAAAATGTACTTCGCGGTCTTTCGTGCTTTGGAAGCCATAAGACGTTGCTTTTTTTCTATGATTACGGGATGCAAAGATACAGGAATATTACAAGAATTGTAGCAGGTGCAATTTTATATTTGACCGCCGTGCATTAAGCAGTTGTTAATCTGGCAGGTTAGCCCGTGGAAAATTTTTAATCACTATTTTGCGGCATACTAAACCTTAATTTATTCGAATGATGAAGAAATTTCTATTTCTGCCGTTTCTGCTGCTGTTGGACGCCACAGGTTTTGCCCAAAACAATGCAGATGCTTCCAAAACCCCATTAAAAATTATCGTTTTCGGCGCCCATCCCGACGATTGTGACCTTGGAGCAGGAGGCGTTGCTTCTATTTATTCGTCGATGGGCCACAAAGTCAAATTTGTTTCGCTTACCAATGGCGACGCGGGACACCAGGACATTGGCGGCGGCGAGCTGGCAAGGCGCAGACTGAACGAAACAAAAGAAGTTGCCAGAAGACTGGGGATTGAATATGACGTGCTTGACAACCACGACGGCGAGCTTTTTCCAACGCTTGAAAATCGTCTCGCGGTGATCAGGAAGATTCGTGAATGGAACGCTGATGTGGTGATTGCACCGCGAACCAACGATTATCACCCGGATCACCGCAACACAGGCGTTGTCGTGCAGGATGCTTCTTACCTCGTGATCGTGCCCAACATCCTTAGCAGTGTGCCGCCATTGGTCAAAAATCCCGTTTTTCTCTATTTCCGGGACCGCTTTCAGCGACCTAACCCATTCCGCCCAGACATTGCAATTGACATTACAGAAGCAATTACTAAAAAAGTGCATGGATTGGACGCCCACGTCTCCCAATTTTACGAGTGGTTGCCATGGACAAGCCAGGATCTTGCTAAGGTGCCAAAAGGCGCTGAAGAGAGAAAAAAATGGTTGCTGGCTGCGACGGAAAAGCGCTCTTCCATCACCCCCGAGATTAAGCTGACTGTGGAAAAATGGTATGGAAAAGAACAGGCTGAGAAGGTAAAATTTGTAGAAGTTTTCGAAATTACAGAATACGGAAAGCAGCCATCGCCAGAAGAAATCCGAAGACTTTTCCCTATGCTGCCAAAAGCAAATTAGGTGAAAAAGGAGAAGTCAACGACTAATAAATTGCTTTCAAAAACAGCGAAACCACCAACTATAATATATAACTATTGATAGATGGCGGTTTCAACTTTTGATCAAAAAATAGGTAAAATATTCCTGTTTACTACGATAACCGATCCTTGAAACTCTCGTAACCAAAAGATTTGACAAGCTTAAAATCGCCATCCATTTGCGCTAAACCAATGGAAGGTAAGTTAACGCCGTTAAATGTCGACGTTTTTACCATTGTGTAGTGGATCATGTCCTCAAATATGATTTTATCACCAGCTTCAAGTGGTTTGTCAAAAGAATAGTCTCCCATGAAATCTCCGGCGAGACAGGTCATTCCACCCATGCGGTAAGTTGGTTTTCCGACAATGGGCTCGTGATAAGAATTGCTTATTACTGGCTTATAAGGCATCTCCAAAGTGTCGGGCATATGGGCTGCAAATGATGTGTCCAATATTGCCACATCAATCCCCTGGCTGTCCATCACATCCAGGACGGTGGTGACCAAAACACCGGTTCGCCAGGCAATCGCTGAACCTGGTTCTAGTATAACTTCGAGATTATATTTTTCCCTTATGCTAATCACTAATTTGATTAGCTTCTCAATGTCATAACCTTCCCTAGTCATCAAATGCCCACCACCCATGTTCAGCCATTTAGCCTGGTGCAACAATTCACCAAAACGAGCTTCCAATGCTTCCAATGTTCGCTCCAATGTGTCGGACCCGTTCTCGCACAATGTATGAAAGTGAATTCCGTCAATTCCCTCGGGCAATGTATCAGGCATTTTGTCGCGCGTGATGCCCAGCCTCGAACCCGGAACGCATGGGTTATACATGTCGGTCGCAACCTCTGAGTATTGCGGATTCACACGGATTCCGCATGAGAGCGCATGCGTGGGATCGGCGATCTTAAATGCTTCCACCCTATTTTTGAACCGTTCCCATTGGTTAAGCGAGTTAAATGTAATGTGGCTGCTTCGCTCCATGATCTCGTCAAATTCCTGATCGAGGTAAGCCGGCATGTATGTGTGCGCCTGGTAACCCATGAAATCGTTGATCAGCTTCACTTCATTGAGCGAGCTGGCCGTGGCGCCAGTCAGATATTCCTTGACGATGGGAAACGCACTGAACATGGAAAAACCTTTGAGCGCAAGAATGATTTTGCAGCCCGCAGCCTGCTGCACCGAATCAATCAGGGTCAGGTTCTTGCGCAAAAGCACTTCGTCCAGCACGAAACAGGGCGACGGTATTTGATTGTAATCGATGGGCATTTTCTATAAATGAATAATGAATGGATCAGCTAAAATGTAATGATTGTCTATTTTCGTACACAAAAGTATAAGTTTGAGTTTCATATCACGTCCAAATTTCCACCACCGTCTTAAATCCTCCTATGGCATTCCTAGTGTTAGATATTGAAATGACCGGCCCGGAACCGGGATGGAACGAGATTATCCAGATCGGTGCAGAGTTGTTTGACGACAATTGGCGTTCTCTTGGCACCTATTTACAGAATGTCTATCCTGAGAACGAAGAGGCCTTTTCTATCAAATCCGAAGAAGTGCACGGGCTTTCAATGGATGATCTGGAAGATGCACCGATGATTTATGACGTTCTGCCTGAGTTTGAAAAGTGGATCAAAAAGTTGAATGTGGGCAAGCCAAATCTTTCCAACGTCATCATTTGCGGACAGAGCGTTATCAACGACATTAACTTTCTGCGACACGCTTACCGGAGCGAAAAGATAACGTGGGGCTTCTCCAACAAGCTCATAGATTTGCACACAGTGTCTTATTTATTTTTTCAAATCCTGGAACGCAATGGCAAGACGGTCCCGCGCTCGCTTAGTCTGGGATCTGTGGCCAGTTATTTCGGTTTTGAACGTGAAGAGGAAACGCATAATGCGTTGGAAGACGCTCGACTAACGGCAAAGTGCTTTATTGAATTCTTTAAACTAATTGACAAAGTTAAACTGATATGATTGATTACAATCCGAAAGAGTGGTTTCGATATATCTTCTATTTTCAAAAAGGCGATACAGTCCGCAAACTAAGCCCATTGATCGTAACGATTGCGGTTTACTCGACGGCTGTTGCCTACTTTTTGCTTATTCATCTGAAACTAAAAGACAACACCGACCTGAAAAACATCTCACTTATGCATTCGCTGCTTGGGTTTGTGATTTCAATGTTGCTCGTTTTCAGGACCAACACTGCATATGACCGCTGGTGGGAAGGCCGAAAACAATGGGGTTCACTGATGAACAGCAGCCGCAATCTTGCATTAAAACTGAATGCGCTGCTTGGTGACGAGCATGATTTGGAAAGAAAATTCTTCCTGAAAATGATTCCCAATTATGCTTTTGCGCTTAAAAACCACTTGCGCAGCGGCTATCGTTCCGAGGAGTTTGATGACTCAGATCTGTTCAGCAAGACACAATTACGAATTCTTGATCACATTCCCAATCAGATTGCCTCCGCGATCTTTAGTAAAGTGATTGCTTTACAAAAGAGCGGCGCTTTACTTCCCGAACACGTCATTTTGCTAAACCATGAGATAGAATCATTTACTAACATTTGCGGTGCTTGTGAACGGATTAAAAACACACCTATCCCACTCTCTTACAGCTCGTTCATCAAAAAATTCATTTTCATTTATTGCCTTACGCTTCCTATTGGTTACGTGTTCAGCCTGCATTTTCTTGTTGTGCCGTTTGTGATGTTTGTGTTTTATATTCTGGCGAGCCTTGAAGTGATTGCGGAAGAAATTGAGGATCCGTTTGGAGAAGACAGCAACGATTTGCCAATGGAGCGCATTTGCAGCGGCATTAAAACTTCCGCTTATGCGCTGCTTCACTAACCCAAGTATTAGGACGAGATGAGAAACTTCTAAGAATTTGATTAAAATTTAAAATATTTTTTGAAATGAGGTTCGTGTAAGCGCAAACATGATTTTCGAAAATTCATAAACAAAATCGAAAACCGGCTTTGGCTTTTAATGCATTTCTTACGTGTTAACAATTTTCTGATACTTTTCGCCTAATAATTGCTCCCGGATTAGCTAAAATGCCATTTCCCTTAGAAAATCCACCTCGAATTTACAGTCGAAAAAGTTGTTAAATTCATGCAATCCCCACAATCGGGAGGCATTATCAGTACAGCTAAACGACTATAATTATGAGTAAGAAAGCTTTTTTGTCTACAATCCTATTTGCAGCGACCTCGCTGATATACAATTCGAATGCGCAGTCAATCGTCGATCCGGGCGTTTCAGTTCACAATTATAAACATCCGAACAAAGCAGCGCAGGCCAAAGCGAAGCGGACGAATACGGTTGCAGTTTACAATCTGAAAACGATTGAATCTTACAGCAAGCAGCAGCATCGTTATGCAAGCAGCACGCCGAAATACGCGCCAAGGCCGGTGACACTTGTTGTTACCAAGAAATACAATGTTGAGGGGATCGAAATCAACCCGTTGCTGTCTCCAAGGAATTACAAAACTCCGACGAACATGGGAAGCAATAACAAGTCGCAGGTTGCCGACATTTATGACAGCACGAGTAAATCAGTTTACCCGACGGTTGATTAAAACAAGCCGAAATAAAACAAAAATCCCGGTCTTACGATCGGGATTTTTGTTTTATAAGCCTGATATGTTTTTATTCTCGTTTAAAACGATTCGGAGTTTGAACCCTGCAAGGTCGGTTTTCACTTCCCGACAAAGGCCGTTTTTATAAGAATAAATTCCCTGCTTTCCATCCGGAAGCGCAACGCCATATTTTCCTTCCGAAATTTTCTTGACCGCACACATTTTGCCGTAACGCTCCGAGTAAACCTCGGTAATGTTAATGGGCTCCTTGTAATATAAACTTGTGATCGTGCTGCTAATCGGCTTGTTCACAATCATTTTCGGCTTGTCTTTTGAATCTTCCCCAGAGAATGAAACTTCATAGGTCGACTTCGCGGCACTTTTAGTCAGCGTTTTTTCTTTTAAATCACCATTCACATGGTGCGCGCACGTGGCAGAAACAAGTTTACCGTCCGAGTAACTGGTTTCGGTCGAATATTTGCCTTTGTAAAACATGACTTTGAAGTCAGATTCTATCCGGTGCTGTTCTGTGTTATCTTTTCCTTTGTCGTCAAATACTCTCAAAGATCCGATTGTGCGGCCTGCAACGATTACGTCGTAGACATTCTGCGCTTGCGAAACTGCGGAGGAGAACATTAATATGCCGAAAACCAAAAATTCTTTAACCTTCATATTTCCTCTTTTGAGTCTGGAATAGCACGTAGTTAATATAACTCTAAACTATTGTTCCTATTGCCCATAAGCAAGGTAATCAGCGATATGACTCTGAAAACGACTCATCACTTTGCCACTCCTTTCGCAAGATGGGGATTATTGAAGCACAATTCCCAACTTGCGGTCAACTAATTTCCGGGGAAGCTTTGACATTAAAATTTGCCGAATTTCAGCGTCAGATTGTATGTCACATTGCTCAGGTCAGCGTCTGTCAGCCCATTGCCTTTGGCTCCGAAAGCTTGTCTGTAAGAAACACCCGGACTAAAACGCATCCACTTTAACAAGTTAAATTCAACTTGTACACCAGGCTCCATCAGAAAGAAAAAATTTGGGTCCTCGTCATCAAAATCATCGCCGTCAAAATCCCAATCTTCAACTTCCCTGCGGTCATATTGTAAAGTGAATCCGGTTCCGGTTAACAAATTAAAATTGAAATGAACCCATTTTGTGGACGCAACGACATATTCCGTCATTAAACCCACCTGCCCATATTGATAAGTCATTTTTCTGCCTGGAAACGTTTGGTTTTCAATAGGAACCGGAATGTGATTGGTCGTAGCAGCAGCTCCAAGTCCGATCATAAACCTGCGATTGACAAACCAGCCGCCATAAATGCCGGGCATGTTGGCATAGCTCCCGTTTATCTTTGTAAACTTATTGGAAATGGCCGCATAACCACCAGAACGATGAATGCCCGAACCTTTAAAAATCGTTTCATTATCCTGTGCAATTGTTCGTGACGCGGAAAGGCCTACCAAGCAAATTGTAAGTAATAGTATATTTTTCATGATTGCTAAATTGTTTTCCTTTCAGACAATTCAGATAATCACATCCCCTATTCCGCATTGAAATTATTTGCCTGACTATTTGGGCAATGAGAAATCGAGTTGCTGGATAAGCGCCGGGTTTTCAGGCGATAGTGTAAAATAAACGCGGACGTCACCATTGGTTCCTTTCAGCAGAAATGTGCCTCGTAGTTGGTTTTCAGCGACCATTTCCGTTGATCCGGTGATGTTTCCGGTTGATGCCAAAACAGCATCCAGTTCCTTTTTGCGATGGCTAACGGATCGGTCCGGGAAGAAGTTTTCGGCAAAAATACCGCTTGCTTCTGCACCTTTCCAATCAGGCAAAAGCTTTACAATCTGTTCTTTTCTTTGTTTTAAATTCGGCGAAACGGTTACGGGAAGTGGCTTTAAACCGGCAAGAGAAATGATTGTGTCAAGCACTGCCGTGTTGATCGTCGACATGCCTGCGTAGGTCCGGTTCGCGTGGGCCAGGATGCCAATGCCATATTCAGGCAAGATTTGCCATTGACTGCCAAAACCGGGCAGCCCGCCCGTGTGACCCACACCTGTGCGACCTTCGCAATCGCGGCTCCAACGCAGGCCATAACCGTAACCAGATGTCATCGCACACGGGCGACCGCTTGGATATTTGTATTTAGCATTCAATCCGCTGAAATTCCAGGGCATTTGCATTTCCCTGACGTCACTTCGCAGAACAGGACCACGCTCAGGTGCATTGCCCGACGGCCAGGCAGACAAGTGAAACAGCACATATTTACTAAAATCATCAATGGAGGTGATCAAACCACCCATTGCTCCGTAGGTGCCGTCATGTTCCAATTCCTCCTCTTTCCAAACCTCATCTTCAAAGCGATAACCGTGTGCAAGCAGGTTTTTTGGCGCCTTAGTATATTCCCAAATCGTGCTTTTCATGCCCAGCGGTTTGAAAATAACTTCATTAATATATTGCTGATAAGGCTTTCCGGACACATTGCTAATGATTTTCCCAAGCATGGCAAAACCCAGATTGCTATATTCATAAGTAACGCCCGGCACATTGGAGAACGAAATGCCTTTTTTGATCAATGCGATCAAGTCGTCGTCATTGGTGTCCAATTGTCTGTCTCCCCATGGATTATCCTCCGGGAAACCCGCCATATGCGTCATCAAATGTCTCACTGTGATTGGCGGCGCGTCCTGTGTCAGTGAAGGCATTGACTTCAACTCTGGAATATATAGGTAAGCCGGATCGTCCAATTTCAGTTTTCCTTCTTTTCGCAATGCAAGAATGGCCATCGCCGTCACACTCTTCGACATAGAAGCGATCCTGAACAGCGAGCCTGCGGAAGCTTTGGTTTTGTTGGCAATTTCTGAAAATCCGGTTGCGCCAGATAACACGAGTTCTCCGTCCGCAACAATGCCGAAAGCCAGGGCGGGAAAATGGTTTTTCTCAGCATAATCATTGTACATTTTTTCAACGACAGGCAATGTCGCTTTGATTCGGGCGGTGCGTTCGGTTTTTGTTTCCTGAGCAAAAGTGCTTGTAAGAAGTGATAGACTTAGGAGTGAAGTAAGGATTATCCGCATTAATGTAATGATTTAATGATGGGTGAAAGGTGAATTTACAAAATGGCTGCGGCTATTTTTCTACTGCGTTCGCCGAAAATGCCATTTCTTACTTTTGTACAACACATACTTTTTAATATTATTTAAAAAGTACAAGAACGGTGAATTAAAATGTGTCATAAACCGTTATTTTTGCATGTGTGAGTGTTTTATTTAAAAGGGCATCTTTGTTTTACACCACACTACGAAACAGACAACTTAAAAAAATTATAATATATAAATACGAATTACTAGTTAGGACAGCGGTCCAGCGAAAATTTTCACTCCTATGAATTATTCAATATTTGCCCCCTCCGACTCCCGAAAGTATCTGCGCCTGGCCGTTGCTGCTTTCTTCTTCGTGCAAGGCCTGAGCTTTGCCGCCTGGGCTAGCCGAATCCCGGACATCAAGAACATGCTCCATCTGACCGAGGGCGGACTTGGAACAGTTCTTCTGGCACTTCCGATTGGTTTAATGGCAAGTTTGCCCATTTCCGGCTGGATGGTGACACATTACGGCAGCAAGAAAATGGTTTTGATCGGTGCCATATTATATGCTGTCACACTTTCATTCATTGGCTTTGTAACCAGAACGGAACATCTTGTAATCGCGCTGTTCGCGTTCGGGCTTTGGGGAAATCTAACAAACATTGCGGTCAACACACAAGCGGTCGCCGTTGAACAAGTTTACGGAAAATCCATAATGGCCTCATTCCATGGACTTTGGAGCCTGGCGGGCTTTGTGAGCGCAATGATTGGTTCGTTTTTCATCTCGGTTAATATCCCTCCTCATATTCATTTTAGTGTCATTGCATTGGCAGCATTCATCATCATTTTTACCGCTTACAAGCACACAATGCCCGACAGTGAGAAGAATGATGGTGAAGCGCAACCCATGTTCGTAAAGCCTGATCGTGACTTGCTTATGTTAGGACTGATTGGTTTTTGTGCAATGGTCTGCGAAGGCGCAATGTTTGACTGGAGCGGCGTTTATTTCCAGGAAGCAGTGCACGTTCCTGCATCGTTGACAACTCTTGGTTACGTCGCTTTTATGGGCACCATGACGGGTGGACGCTTTGCCGGCGACTGGCTTGCTAACCGCATCGGCAGAAAGAAAATGTTGCAAATCAGTGGCTCATTAATGGGCTTAGGACTTGCCATCGCGGTTTTGTTCCCATCCCTCGTGCCTGCAACATTTGGGTTCTTATTAGTAGGATTTGGCGTTTCATCCGTTGTTCCACTTGTTTACAGCGCGGCAGGAAAATCGACAACAATGTCAGCCGGAATGGCCTTGGCAGCGGTTTCATCAATCAGCTTTATCGGTTTCCTAATCGGACCTCCATTGATCGGGATTGTTGCACAATTCGCTGATTTAAGATGGTCATTTGCAATTGTTGGAATGCTGGCTTCACTCACTGCTTTTCTTTCTTCAAGAGCGAAGTTAATTAGCTAATATTAAATAAGTTAACAAAAAGCGCTTCCAATGCAGAGCAAAAGCTTTGAATTGGAAGCGCTTTTTTTTGTTTTTTGTTTAGCCCAAAAACTGACTTAAATAATTCTTACTGGTCAAAATCGCACTTTGAACATCCGTAATGCTGCTTTCATAAGCCTTGTCCTCCACTTCAATGACGACTGGTCCGCGATAACGGACATCGGTTAGTGCCGCGAAAAATGCCCGCCAGTTTACATCGCCCAGTCCCGGCAATTTTGGAGAATGATATTCCAGCGGATTTGCCATAATCCCCACCCTATCCAGTTTGTCTTTGTAAATTTTCGCATCCTTCAAATGAATGTGATGCAGTCGATCTTTGTAGTCATAAATCGGCTTGGTCTCACTCATCATTTGCCAGATCATATGTGACGGATCATAGTTCAGGCCAAAAATCGGGCTTGGAATGATTTCGAACATTCTATCCCAAACAGCAGGACTGATTGCCAGATTTTTACCGCCCGGCCATTCGTCGTCGGTAAAGAACATGGGGCAGTTTTCGATGCCAATTTTTACATTATGCTCCTCAGCAACCTTCACGATTGCTGGCCACACATCCGCAAATTTTGCCAGGTTGTCTTTAATGCTTTTGGCAGGATCGCGTCCGATGAATGTGGTAACAACCGGAATGTCAAGCTTGGCGGCTCCTCGAATCACTTCCTTGATGTGCTCGATGTAAAAACCAGAACGCGCCTCGTCCGGGTCCAGCGGATTGGGATAATAACCCAATGCTGATATGAAGATATTTGCTTCCTTCAATGCATGCTTGATGTTGAAGACGCGTTCCGGAGAAAGATCGCTGACATTGATGTGCGTCACACCGGCATAACGACGGCTGTCCGCATTATCGGCGGGCCAGCACATCATTTCCACGCAAGAAAACCCGTTGTTACCAGCAAACTTGACCACATGATCGAAGCCAAAATCGCCTAAAATGGCACTGTTAAAACCTAGTTTAAGCATAAGGATTTAGTTTTTGAGGCAAACATCACTAAAAAACCCGCGGCATTCAAGAATAGCTTTCAATTCCATCCAAATTTTGTGTGGCTTCATCAATACAGGGCACCATTGGTAAATATGGCACGATATTAAATCCTTTTAATTTTAGTAATATTGACCTGACAAAAAACAATGAATCTTAACTCTTTACAACGATATGGCAGATTCTGAACCGGGTATTGGAAAGAAAATACTCAGCTTTTTTATCAAGGAAGGCGAAGAACCAATTCGGCCGGGAGCAGCGGTTCCCAGCGCAACGCCGGAAGCTCCCAAACCAGTTGTTGCAAATGCAATTCCCAACGCCGCCGGCACCGGCAATGTTGACAAAAAATTCGTCGAACATTTCGTTAGCCTGCTTGAAAAAGCCAATCTCCCCGGACCCGATTATTTTGAATACAAACAAGCGCTTAAAAGTATGGAGAGCCTGGGATTGGGTGAAGAAAAACAGTTTCAGGCGGCCTGGGCAAGTTTCAAAGCAATGGGCGGAGCAAAGGAGCCCACGACTTTGAGCACTTCCGCCAATCAATATCTGAGCATTCTGGACAAAGACAGAACTTCATTTTTGAAAGATGTTGAGAAGGCAATCAAGGATCGCGTGGGCGCGTTGCAGGAAGAGCAAAGGCGACTGGAAGAGTCCAACAAGGCTTTTGCGCAACAAATTGCAGATTTACAAAAGAAGATCGACGACAGCAAAAACAGGCTTGGACAGATTGCTGGCGAGGTTACGGAACAGAGCGCGAAGATCAATGCGAACAAGGATAGTTTTGAAATCACCTATCTGAGTTTTGTTGATCAGATTAAATCGGATTTAACAAAAATCAATCAATATCTTAAATAACCTAACATTTCGATCAACAATGGCTACACCAGATTTTACACAAATCGGCGGCTCGCAGGAAGACGGCTCAAAGCGGTCCTATTGGAGCAAACCGGAAGGCATAACGTCGCTTCTCTTCATCGGGGCAGCGGGCGCTGTTACCCTTTATTTTTGGAACAAAATCGCAGCTTTCCTGATAGAAGTGACTAAAAACACACTCTATCTCGGTTTTTTAATGGCTGTGCTTGCGCTGCTAATCTTCCTGTTTACCAGCAAAGATGTCAGAACGGCCGTTTTCTTTTTGTTCAAAACAATGATGCGCAACATTACGGGCCTGATCATTAAACTGGACCCGATCGCGATCATGAAAATTTACATTGATGACTTGAAAGAAAAGCGCGAAAAGATGCAAGGCCAAATCAATACATTGGCTGGTCAGCTTGTGAAATTGAATAAGAATATCAACGAAAACAATGAGCAGATCAAGCAAAAATTTGCCGAAGCCAACAAAGCGAGCACAATGCTGGATCGCCCGGGAATGAAGGAAACGGCCTCATTGGCAACAATCGAAGGAGCAGGTTTGCAGGAGATGAATGAGAAGCTATTCCCATTGCAGCGCAACATGAAAACAGTGCTCGAATTTATGGAAAAGGTCAATAAAAGCGCTGACTACATTATTAAGGAGACCGAAATTAAAGTAAAACTAAAAGAAGCAGAATATCGGATTGTCAAAGAAAGCTCCAATGCATTGCGAACTGCGATCAGCATTTTCAAGGGAAATCCGGACAAGAAGTTCTATTTCGACGAATCAATGGAATACATTCAGGATGACATGAGCCAGAAATTGGGCGAAATGAAACGCGCAATGGACCTTTCCCTTGACTTTATCAATGGTGTTGATGTGCAAAACGGTTTGCTTTCGGACAAAGGACAAGCAATGCTTGAAGCTTACAATTCAGGCCAGTTCAAATTGATCCAGCTTGAAAATCCGCAGCCCGTCAACCGGTCGATAGAAACGCCGAAGGATTCGAGTTACAAAGGATTGCTTGATTAATTTACTTTCTTACTTCGATTTACATTATCCATTTTACAAAAGATATCAATGAAAAGACTAACAGTTGCAGGCAGATTAATCATCACCGCTATTATTATAGGCGCCATATTTTTAGGATACAAATATTTGGGCGGAGAAAAAGCCTTGAACCAGATGTCTGAGGATCAGGCGCAAAGTCCGCAAACCGAAGCGTCTAATGGCGAAAGCGAAGCATCGCCCTCATCCGAATCGGCAACGGAAAATAACGAGGCAACCAGTACAGAAGTTTCTGCTTTCAATTACACGCCCCCAGCCCCCGTTGACGGAAAGTTACGCGGTGTAGTTGAGCTCGGCGCCAGCGGTTTCAATTCTTTCATTATTAAAGTTGACAAAGAAAAACGGTGGTCGCTTGAAAAATCCGAATTTGGAAACAGCCTCGTAACCGAAAACATGGCGACGGACGAAGATGTGAGAATCGGTTTGAAAAAATACATTGCAGGAATGCTTGACTATGGCGTTGGGAGCAAAGACATTCATTTTGTTGTGAGCTCGGGAGCAGCCAAAGCCGATGTTACTGTGAAAATTACTAGAGTTTTGAAATCACTGGGATACGTTGTAAATCAGGTGACAGCTGAGCAGGAAGGGCAATTGGCATTGAAATCAGTGCTGCCAGCTGAATATGCGGACAAGTCGTTTGTTGTAGACATTGGCTCAGGAAATACGAAAATTTCATGGATTGAAAATGGAAAAGTGTCAGCACTCGAATCTTACGGAGCCAAATATTTCCAGGAGGGAACGGATGATTCAAAAGTTTATCAGGAAGTTAGTGCCAAAGCGAAACAGATTCCGGCAGATTTGAGAAAGACTTGCTTCATCATCGGCGGCGTCCCTTTTGAAATGGCGAAGGAAGTTCGCAAAGGCAAAGAGCGTTACACAACTTTAAGCGCACCGTTGGCGTACTCAAAATTGACAAATGCAAAATCAAAAGCGGGCGTTAACATTTACAAAGCTGTAACCGATGCAACCGGATGCCAGCAATTCGTTTTCGACTGGGATGCCAACTTTACGATCGGTTTCTTGCTTGGACTATAAATAACGAAAAGCTTGCAAGTTTGACAGGAAGGGAAATTTACAAATGTAAAATTCCCTTCCTGTTTTATTATCTTTCCGCCTCCATCCAATGCTGACATGACATTATCCCAACTCTTCAATTCAGTTTCACAAAATCCCTGGCCGCTGGTCGTCTATTTCTTACTATTGCCTTTTGCTGCGTGGGTTGTCGGCATGGCCGCTGACGGAAGCCGAGACGTAACATTTTGGAGTTACATATATGCGATCATTGTTTACGCGGTTTGCATCCCGGGCATTTTTGCAGTGACACTCAACATCTATCTCTTTCTATTTGAAAGGCAAAGTGTTTGGCAGGCCAATGTCGTAATGCAGTTTTTGCCGATCATCTCCATGGGAATCACGCTGATGTTGATAAAAAGTAAGATCCCTTTTTCACTAATTCCCGGATTTGGCAAGATTTCCGGATTTCTAACGCTCATCGCTGCACTCATTGGCGTGATGTGGTTTGTCGACAGAATCCACTTAGTAGCATGGACTTACGTTCCGTTTAGTGCAATTTTGATCGGTTTTGTGCTCACTTTACTAGCCATCAGATTTGCATGGAGCAAACTGTTCTGACCAAGGGCTCGTATATTCAAATCTCGATCGAAGAAAATCAGCGTGTTTTTGCGCGCGAGCTGGTCGAGCATTCACTTCGACATCATCATGTTGCCAACATTTGGGACAAGCATAATGACAAACTTTCGCAAACGAGAATGATGCGCTTTACCGGAAGTTTGGGCGAAGTCATTTTTGCGGACTGCTATCATCTGCCGAGACCGTCCAGATCTTTTGGCGCAACAGATGGTCAGGATTGGGGCCAGGATTTTTTGATCAAATCAGAGGAGCACACTTTTTCGGTTGACATTAAATCCATGAAGCGGAAATCCGGCATACTCTGCTCCGATTATGTGCTTAACATTCCCTCGTCACAACTGCACAAGACAAATTCCAAGACATCACATTACTTCTGCATTTCCTTCCACCAATGTCCAACGGACGGAACGGTCGCATCATTGCTTGGCTTCATTGACAAGGGAGCATTGGAAAAAGGCGAAGTTGGAACATTCTTCAAGAGCGGCACAAAACGGATCCGCTCAGACGGAAGCTCATTCACATTTTACGAGAACACCTACGAAGTCTTCTTCAAAGACATAGACCCGCCTGTTGTGACGAACCACATCAGAAGGTTGACAGGCTTTAAGGTTTGCGAGTTGAAATGAAAGGTTTTATACGTATATTTAGGTGTCAAAATGCAATAACACACGTGTAAAATGAAATCTACGAAAGAACCAAAGGTTAAATTGACGCTAAGTGTCAAGAAGTCCGCAATCGAGGATGCCAGGAAATTCGCTGCATTACAAGGAACATCGCTATCAAGCTTATTTGAAGAATATCTTTTAAGTTATTCCCGATCTCAGAACAAAGCTGAATTTGAAAAATATTCGCTTGCAGACGAGCTTTTTGGCTGCGCCAAAGACGGACCATTGCGCAATATGACGGACAAAGAAATTAAAGATATGATGGTGAAGGATAGATACGGTTTATGAAACTATTCCTTGACACGAATGTCCTTCTCGATCATGCGCTTATTAGAACCACTGGCGAGCCGTTTGAAGCTAAATTTATTCTTTCGTGGGCTTTGGAGAACGAAGTGCCAATGTATATTTCGCCAGGCAGTTTCCATACTTTTGTCTACGTCTTGCAAAAGAATGGCTTGAAACATGACGAGTTAAGAAAAAAATTGACACTATATCTGCGCTTTCTGCATGTATGCCAGACAGACAAAACTTGTCTTTTACATTGCTTAGAGTCAAATTGTAAGGATTTTGAAGATGGCTTCCAGTATTATACAGCAGTAACAGCGGGTTGCGATTATCTCCTGACAAATAATGTCCGAGATTTCTCACCATCAGATACGGCTAACATTGAAGTGATAAAGCCATCTAAATTTTTGACAAAAGTCCTGAAAAAGAAACCAGGAATTGATTTCTAATTAATGGCTTCACAAACACGCACTTACGGCAAGAAAAAACTGCTTGGACAAATTTACACACCCGCTCATATAGTCGAAAAAATACTGCGCGACTCGGGTTTTTACGATGCTGATTTAACCAATAAAAAGATCCTCGACCCTGCTTGTGGCGATGGGCGTTTTCTTGTTCCGATTGCGGCGCATATGATCAAAACTGCCCCTGCCGACGAACTTCCCCAGCGTTTAAAACAGATTTATGGTTGGGATATTGACGCTGAGGCACTTGCACTTTGTGAACAAAACTTAAACGCACTTACAGCACCGCTACGCATTTCTATTCCCTGGAATCTTCAACTTTGTGATGCACTCGAACAGCTCGAACATTCTTCCAAATTCGATTTTATTGTCGGCAATCCGCCTTATATCCGCATCCAACATTTGCCTATTACGCAAAGAAAATCCATTCAAGTCAATTTTGCTTTTTGCAAAACAGGCTCCACGGACGCGTATATGGCGTTTTTTGAATTGGCTTCTAAATTACTGACGCCTAATGGTGTTTGCGGATTCATCACACCGAATGGCTTCTTCACATCGGAAACGGGAAAGCCGCTTCGCTCCTATTTTCAAGGAAATCAAAATCTTTTGCAGATCACAAACTTCGGTGCAGTGCCGGTTTTCGGCAACACGGCCACATATTCCGCCATCACAATATTTGGTAAAAATCAACAAGATACACTCCGATTCGAGCAATGCGTAAACAGCAACTTTCAGTATGAGAGCAGGCAAATCGCATTTGCAGAACTCGACCAAAACCGCCCCTGGCAGCTTTCTATAAATGCTTTTGACCAAATTGCCGGTGTGAGACTGGGAGATATTTGCAAGATTTCCGTAGGCGTAACGACACTCGCTGATCCGTTTTATCTGTTTACAATTATTAGCGAAGATCAGGGAATCGTCCTGGCTAAAAATAAGCGTGGGATGGAAGTTTATCTTGAAAAGGAAATTTTCAAACCCATCATTAAAGCATCAAAAATAAAGCATTCAAACGATCCCGTCACCGAATTTATCCTGTTCCCTTACTTGAAAGACAGCACTGGAAAACAACGGATTATCGCGGAAAATATCCTTCAAGAAAAATTCCCTCAAACTTTCTCCTATTTGCTTAAAGTAAAACCGCAGCTCGATCGTCGTGATAATGGGAAGCCTAATGCAGTTGCCTGGTATGCTTTCGGGCGTGCGCAGGGGTTGGATAGCGCATTTGGAAAGAAGATTATCTTTTCGCCGATGAACCTCGCTCCCAATTTTGTGCTTTACGAAAACTCTGATGTGACGGTCTATTCGGGTTATTTCATCAAATACGATGGTGATTATGAGGCCCTTTTGCAGCAATTGAATTCGCCGAGAATGGCCGCTTTTATCGCAGTCGCTGGTCGGGATTTTCAAGGAGGTTATAAAGGTTATAATAAGAAAATTGTCGAGAACTTTGTTGTCACACTGCCGGTTTAGCTAGAAGATGTTTACGCCAACAAAAACAATTGAGTCTCATCTAATAAATAAACGAACGTTCATTTATATTTGCATCGAAATGGAAAACAATGACACTAATTGAGAACAAGAGACGTAAATAAGGAAGCATTAATCCGTGAAAAAGCGATTGAAATGATCGTTGCGCACGGATTTGATGGATTAAGCATGCATAAGCTTGCCAAATCGGCCGGTGTTTCAGTTGCGACGATATACATTTATTTCAAAGATCGCGAGGATTTGATCCAGCAGCTTTATACGGAAGAAACCAAGAAAATGGCTGAGGCAACATTGGTAAACTTTGATCCGGAATCGCATTTTGATGAAGGCTTGAAAATCCAGTGGCTTAACCGAATGAATTATTGTCTCGAGAATCCGATCAGCATGAGTTTTATGGAGCAGGTTAAGCATTCGCCACTGATCGACCGCTCAACGATGGACATGCGATTTTTAAATGCGATGTCTCGGTTTGTGCATAAGGCCATTGAAAGAGAGGAACTTATCCCATTGCCTGTTGAAATTTACTGGTCCATTGCATTTGCCCCGCTTTATCAATTGGTGAAGTTTCACATATCAAAGTCGAGCATGCCGGGCAGACCGCCATTTGTGTTTGATGAAGAAAAAATCAACCTGACCCTGGGTTTGGTCATCAAGGCCCTGAAACCTTGACCACAATCGTCACTTTATACGCCGTTAAATTAGCCGAGTATGAGAGATAACTTTGACAATCAACTGTTTATATTGGTTTTCCGCACCAATATAAACAAGAAAAAAGACGTAAAATCACTAACGCCCGTGCTCAACGGATGCTCCGAAATCTTGAAATGGAATGTGGATCTGTCGGATTGCGACAATGTGCTGCGCATTGAGGCGACGCACGCGGACCATGCGCCCGTCATTCACCTTGTAAAGCAGGCAGGTTACGCTTGCGAAGAATTAACTGACTAAAATCTAAACTTTCACGACATGACAGAAACCAAAAAAAGCGTATTTACAAGCTATGAAAAATTCATTATAGCCATTCTTGCCACATTGCAATTCACCATTGTCCTGGATTTTATGGTGCTTTCACCGCTGGGCTACATCCTGCTCGACAAGCTGGATATCAGCACGAGCCAGTTTGGGTTGGTGGTTTCCGCATATGCGTTCAGCGCGGGAGCAGCTGGCCTGCTCACCGCTGGATTTGCGGACAAGTTTGATCGGAAAAAGCTCCTTCTGTTCTTCTATTGCGGCTTTATTGTGGGAACATTCCTTTGCGGCATTGCTCCTAGCTATCATTTTTTGCTAATGGCCCGCGTGTTCACTGGCTTGTTTGGCGGCGTTATTGGTTCCATTAGTTTTGCAATTATTACAGACTTGTTCCCAATTAATGTCCGGGGACGCGTTATGGGTTTTGTTCAAATGGCCTTTGCGAGCAGCCAGGTTTTGGGAATTCCAATCGGCCTTTATCTTGCCAAAGCATTCAGCTGGCATGCACCGTTTCTGATGATCGTTGGATTGAGCCTGATCGTGGTGGCGCTCGTGTTCACTTATATGAAGCCGATTAATGCACATTTGAAAATCCAGTCGCAGAGCAATGCATTCAAACATTTGGGCAAAACAATCTCCCGGCCATCATATTTGCAGGCATTTGCGGCGACAACTTTACTGGCAACCGGCGGGTTCATGCTCATGCCTTTCGGGACGGCTTTTGGTGTAAACAACCTTGGGATCGAGGAATCGCAATTGCCAACATTATATATGATCACGGGCCTTTGCATGTTGGCGTTTAGTCCGTTCATCGGTAAGCTCAGCGACAAGCTTGGCAAATACAAAGTGTTCTTGGCAGGCTCTGCAATCACGTGCGTGATGACATTGATATATTGCAACCTCAGCGTTACGCCGCTTTGGATTATAATCATTTTGAATGTCCTGCTATTTGTAGGAATTACGGGTCGTATGATCTCCGCATCTGCATTGATGACAGCAGTTCCTGAACCGCAAGACCGGGGCGCATTCATGGGAATCAACTCCTCGATCCAGCAAATTGCAGGCGGACTCGCTTCGCTTTTAGCTGGGTTTATCGTCTCTGAAACAAGCACAGGGTTCATCGAACATTATCCAACGCTTGGCAATGTTGTTGTTGCCGCAGTGGTGATCACAGCATTTCTGATGTATCGTATTCATAAAAACGTTACTGCGAAATTGGCGAGCGAACCAGCTGCGGCGGCTGCCAAACCAGTCGTCTAGCTCTTTAAAACAAACAAAACCAAACTCAAGAGCCACATTCAGTGGCTCTTTTTTTATTTGTAAATTAACAAACCGCTAAAAATCAATGCCTTGACCAAGCATTAAAAAAGCAGCAAAAATAAATTCATTTAATACTTATTATTCTTTTAAAAAGATTTATACATTTACAAAGACAAAAACTTTTGAGACTTTCTATTCACAAAGATTAGGTATAAAATTATTTTACGTTTATTTACATATCAGACATGAGATAAACTATTAACATTTTATACATATAATACTTTTAAATGAAAATCATCAGTATTGTCAACAACAAAGGCGGCGTGGGAAAGACCACTTCCGCTCAAAGCATTGCTGCCGGTCTCAGCAAATTTGCCAATGCGAAAGTGTTGGTTATCGACCTGGATGCACAAGCTAGTCTTACCAAAAGTTTCGGCATAACTCATGCGGGACTGAAAAAAGACAGCGGCTCGTTCATCACCGGCGAATATGAATTTGACGAGATTGTCAAGCGTGTTGGAGACATTGATGTGCTGCCCGGATCGGCGGAATTGATTCACCGGGAAGACACGATTAAGGCGGCGCCGATTTTTCCATTCAACTTGAAAATTGCTTTGGAAAAGTTGAAAGACCGCTACGATTTTGTGATCATCGACTGCCCGCCGGCATTGTATGGAAACACGCGGTTGGCATTGGTTTCGTGTCATCAATATTATGTTCCGTTGCAGGCTGAGTTTTTGAGTTATGAAGGTCTTCGCAACTTTCTCGTGTATTCGGCGGAGATCAAGAAGATCAGTCCGAGCACAAATCTGGGTGGTGTATTTGCAACGCGTTACAACCCTAAGATCAGAAAGAAAATCAGTCACGAACTGATCAGTGCGACGAAGGAACAGTTGGGCGACGTTTTTATGACATCATACATTCGTGACAACATTGCGCTGTCGGAAGCGCAGGCGAATGGCACAACAATATTTGACTACGCGCCCAACAGCAACGGCGCCGAAGATTATTACAAGCTAACGAAAGAGATTTTAGAACGAATTAATAACTGACACAATGGCTAAGGAAAGGAAATTTGATTTTGCGCCGCTTCCCCGGGTTGCTGAGATCCACGAAGAGATCGACAACAAACAAAATGAGGTTGCAGATGGAGCGCCCACCAAAGTAACTTTTGACTGTGATTACATTTTAATGGAAAACATGAAAGATTACGGATATTGGGAAGGGCTGACGCAAAAAGACATTATCCTGGAATCCTTAAAGCTGTATTTTCAAGATAAAGAAATTCGTCCGCGGCCAGACAAAATACGCAACCGGACCAAAGTGGGCCGCAAGCCAAAGTCGGTTAGTGAATAAAAGCAAAAAGTCTCCGATCGGAGACTTTTTGCTTTTACAGCCTTGGAAAGGATTCATTGGATCAGCAATTTTCCCGAAATCTCTTTTTCCCCATTGCTGAATTTATACAAATACAATCCCGCACTTTTTCCTTCCACATTAATGTCCGTTTGAAGCATAAAGCGTTTCTCAACCACTTTGCGACCATTCATGTCGAACATTGTGAAAACTGATTCGCCGCCCTGCGCTGTGCTTACTTTGACAAA
Organism: Dyadobacter sp. CY326; assembly: GCF_021390515.1. Lineage (GTDB taxonomy): Bacteria > Bacteroidota > Bacteroidia > Cytophagales > Spirosomataceae > Dyadobacter. Next base: position 142,712 of record NZ_JAJUXI010000003.1, on the reverse strand, counting down.
GCCTTTTGCCGGATTGGGAGAAACCCTAACCAATGTGTTCACTGGATTTTCTGCACCCAATATTGGCTCCACTTTCACTTCCGTCCGCGCTGTATCCGCACAACCATTCAAATCCACAACACGCACTTCGTAAACACCTGAATTCTTGACAGTCGCATTCTCGATCAGCGAAACCTGAATTTGCGACAGAAAGTTGTCCGGGCCAGTCCAATAGTAAGACGAGCCACCGCTGGCCGAAATTTCAATAGTGGCTTTCTCAAAATAGGGTCCTGTGTTGGACGCCGTTGCTTCGGGTTTTGGGAAAACGTTGATCCTGGTTTTCAGGCTCGCGTCGGGCTGGCCTGTGGTTTTGCAAGTTGCCGTAAAATCTGCCGTCTGCTGAGGCGACACATTAATCGAAGCTCCGGTTTCCCCGGTCGACCAGCTGACGTTTCCGACGCATCCGGATGTGGTGAGCATGGTAAATTCTCCCGGACAAATGCTGGCATCCGAAACCCGCAACTTGAAAATCTGCGGCGCGGAGCTGCGAACGAGTTTCCATTGCGCCATGCGCGTCCGCTCTCCTCTTGCATAAGGGTGCCTGCTCAAATGTGTTGAATCAAAAACAGACGCGGTGAGCAATCCGGCGTTTGCCGAAAGGTCTGCCATGCTAAGACTTATCTCTTTACCGCTGCTTTTAATGGGTTTTCCGTCCAACGACCATAGGATTTGAAGCGTGTTAGGCTCAGGCTCGACAAGGTCAATTTTGAATGTTTTAGCATCTTCTGAAAGTACCGATTCCTCCGTCGTGTCGGGTGTCATTTTATCAATTGGATTGACAACCTGCAAAATCCGCTCGGTCGTTGTTTCCTTGCAAACGGCACAGAATGGTTTGTCCAAAAATTCCATCAAACAATTGTCTTCCGTAGGCTTAAACCATTTGGCTGCCTCCCCTTCCCCATGCTTGAAAACGCCTATATTGGTCTCATTCAGCCAGTTTTTCCATTTCACAAGTTCGGGATTGCTTTCCGCCGTCATATTTGCAGCCTCCCAGCCATATTGCGGCCCGGCCCAATACTCATCATTCAAATAGGAAAATGTGTGACCGATTTCATGCACGCCAATCGTGTTCGCGGCTGAATGCAATGTGTGGACAGCAATGGAGCCACCCGAGCCGCCGTAAAATGGTGTGTTCACCAGCAAAACCACCAAATCATAAGATGGAAAATTGAATGCTAACACATTGCTCAACGCCTGATATTTTGTGACCGTCACCAGCCTGTGAATGGATTCGCCAAAACTTGCACCATAATATGTGTCTTTCTTTCCCACCGGCTGATCAGCATACGCATCGGGCGCGGTTCCCGGGTTGCTTACGCCGCTTTCTTTTGAAGGAGTTGGGATGGAGAAAAAGTTGAAATAATTGCGGTAAGTGTTATAAGGTGTGTAGGCGAGGAAAAAATCTGCAAAAAGCCGTGCCTGTTCCTTGAACCTGGGCAGCTCCGCTTCGGTAAATCCATCTCCCAAAATCACGACATTGATCCGCTTGTCGATGGAGCCTGACTGATGAATGGTGTCAACTTTGAAATTTTGCGAGAAGCAATTAAAGCAAACGAAAAATAGAATGAGGGTAAAAAATCGGGTCATTGTTTCAAGTTTAGCGTGTAAATTTTTGTTTTGCCTTTTTCTGGTGTGATGCTGTATAACTCTATCTTTTCCAGTGCCTTATCTTCTTGCACGCGAATTGATAACGTGCCTTGTGTTGCCGAAAGATCATGCTTACTCAACCTCCCGTCCTGGCTTGCAACTTCAACAGATCTGTAAAGTGGATGCTCGAAGGCCATTTCTGTTTCCGGACGATCAGACGAATAAGTGGGCAGCACGCGAATCTGATATGGACTTTGCACCGGAGCCACCAAATTTTTCATTTTGCCACGCCCCGAAACCGCGTTGACCAATTCCACCACTTCCGTCTTTTTGCCGCGCCTGGTTATCTCAAAATCAAGAAACAGAATGTGGTCTGCGGCGCTTGGATCATGGTTTTTGAAATCCCGAATCGCGATTGTTGATTCAGCAGTTTTACAACCCATTAACTGCATTCCGATCATTACAAATAGTAAAAAGCTGATTTTGCGCATAATAACTCCTGACACAAATTGCTGGAAAACGGTTGCATTTACCATGTTTTATGTCAAAATGCTTTTCACAACCTTGCCGTGCACATCCGTGAGCCTGAATCTTCTGCCCTGAAATTTGTAAGTCAATTGCTCGTGATCAACGCCCATCAAATGCATCAATGTCGCTTGAAAATCATGCACGTGAACGGGGTCCTTCACAATGTTGTAACTAAAATCGTCCGTTTCGCCGAAGCTGATTCCAGGCTTTACGCCTGCCCCGGCCATCCACATCGTGAAGCAGCGCGGATGGTGGTCGCGTCCGTAATCCTCGGCCGTGAGCTTGCCCTGCGAATAAACCGTTCTACCAAATTCACCCCCCCAAACGACGAGCGTATCTTCCAGCAAACCGCGGCGTTTCAGGTCCATAATCAATGCTGCCGTGGCCTGATCGGTGTTTTTACATTGATGCGCGATTCCCTTTGGCAATCCGCCGTGATTGTCCCAGCCCTGATGATACAACTGAACAAATTTCACATCCTTTTCCAAAAGCTTTCTTGCCAAAATACAATTGGCCGCATATGTTCCGGAATCTCTGCTATCTGGACCATAAAGCTCAAAAACATCATCAGGTTCGCCAGCCGTGTCCATCACTTCGGGGACGGAAGTTTGCATGCGGAACGCCATTTCATATTGCGCAATGCGCGCGTCAACCTCCGGATCGCCATATGGCTCGTTTTGAAGCTGATTCAATTTGGCTAGATAATCGAGCATTTCTTTACGATCAGCACCGTCATAACCTTCGGGATTGTTCAAAAAAAGCACCGGATCTTTTCCCGATCTGAACTGAACGCCCTGATGCTTGGATGGTAAAAATCCATTTCCCCAAAGCCGCGCATACAATGGCTGATCTTTGGAGCCGTTTTTTGAAACCAAAACAATGAATGCGGGAAGATTTTGATTATCAGTCCCTAACCCGTAACTAACCCACGAACCAATGGATGGCCTGCCCGGAAGTTGATTGCCCGTTTGGAAAAAAGTGATCGCAGGATCATGGTTAATCGCCTCGGAATGAATGGATTTTATCAAACACAATTCATCCACAACCTTGGCTGTGTAAGGCATTAATTCACTCACCCAGGTCCCGTTTTTGCCATGCTGGTTAAATCCATAAATCGACGGCACAATCGGCAATGCACTCTGATTAGCACTCATTCCCGTCAGCCGCTGACCTTTTCTCACAGAATCGGGCAAATTCTGGCCGGCAAGATTTACCAATTTGGGCTTGTAATCAAATGTCTCAAACTGCGACGGTCCGCCAGCCATGAACAGGTAGACCACCCGCTTGGCTTTGGGCGCAATGTGCGGCAAGGCTTTCAAAACCTGCTGTTCCAGAGCAGCGCCATTGTCTGCATTCTTTACAGCGCCTGAACCGAAAAGTTTCTGCGCGCCAAACAACGACCCCATCGCCAATGCACCCAAACCCAGTGAAGTTTTCACCAGGAAATTGCGCCGTTCGAGCTTTTTATTAAGTATGTCAAATTCAGGGCTGTTGATCCTGAATGGCTCTTGATGATGGTTTTCCATGCTCATCGCTTGTTTAAGGATGCATCCGAATTCAATATCGTGCTCGCGACGACCGCATTTGCAGCAATCAGTGCGGCATTTAGTTTTTTATCAACATTAAACTGTCCTTCCGCGAGCCAGCCTGCCATTTTGCGGGGACTTTTTTGAAACTTGTCCAGTTGTTTTTTCCTCAATTCCAAAAGCAATGCAACTTCCTGCTGCGACGGTCTTCGGCCAGTCAACTTCCGGTAAGTCGTCCTGATTGCTTCTGTTGGATCTGCTTGCAGCGTCATCTGCTGGCCCATTACTTTCATCGCTTCGTTGAATGTGGGATCGTTCAGCGTCACCAAAGCTTGCAAAGGCGTGTTCGTTTTTTGCCTCCTTACCACGCAAGAACTCCTCGAAGTGGCGTCAAAAGTTGAGAGCGTCGGATTGGGAACGGACCTTTTTACAATCACATATAAGCTCCTCCGATAAACCGACGCGCCCGAATCACGTTGATAATTGGTGTTGTTAATTTCCCAAAGGCCATCTGGCTGGTAAGGCTTGACGCTTTTGCCGCCGATCATCTTATTCATTAACCCGCTCGCAGCCAGTGCATTGTCACGGATCATTTCAGCGCTGAGTCTGTTGGCCGGACTGTGTGACAAAAGGCGGTTTTCAGGATCTTTCTCCCGCACTTCCCGGGTCGTTTCGGACCTTTGCCGATAAGTGGCGGACATTACAATGAGCTTGTTCAGCTTTTTAACATTCCAGCCCGATTCCTGGAATTCAATCGCCAGCCAATCGAGCAATGCCAAATGACTCGGCATTTCTCCCTGATTACCAAAATCTTCCGTCGTTTTCACGATCCCGGTCCCAAAGAAATTTTGCCAAAACCGGTTCACCGCAACTCTCGCCGTGAGCGGATTGTCTTTGCTGGTCAGCCATTGCGCCAGGCCATATCTGTTTTTGGGTAAATTCGCAGGGAAAGCCAGAATTGATTTTGGCGTATTTGGAAAAACCGCTTCGCCGAAAGCATCATAATTCCCCCGAAGCAAAACATGGGCCTTCTTCGGTTTCGACATTTCCTGCATCACCATTAACTCACGAATATTTTCTGTCGAATCGGCGATGGCCGTCCGGATCTTGCGGAGTTCAGTTTTAGCAACTTGCAATTTGGGAGAAACTGCGGATGCGAAATATGTTTTAAGGATGTTTAATTCATTGTCAGACAGCGCATTCGGATCTTTCAAGACAAATGTCTTCCAATCTGATTTTTGCGCCAAAATCTTTGTTTCAAAAGGCGTCAGCTCGCGGTTATAGACCACAATATCATCAGCCAGGCCATCTTTAAAGCCCATTCCGCGCCACCACGCTCCTATCTGCAATCCTGGCTGCGTTTTGGTTTTGAATAGAATGTCCTTCGTCAATTGATCCGTTTCCGTTCGCATAACCTGTTCATTTCCATCTATATAAAGCTTCAAGCCCGCAGCTTTTGACGAACCGTCATAAGTAATCGTTAACTGAATCCACTGATCCCGGGGAATGTCGTTCTTGGAAATTTTGGTGATTGCATTCGAAGGCGCGGTGTGCGCCATGTTCAGTTCAAGCTTGTTGTTTTTGAGATAAAGATGATAACCACGAAAGTTGTAAAGGCGCTCAGCCTGACTTTTGTGAAAAATCACGCCTTCCTTCATCGCTGCGGGAATGCTCACCCAAATTCCAATACTGAATGGTTCCGATCTCCGAAAAACGCCCACCTGATCCAAATCAAGGAAGACATCCCCATCAAACCGGATTGCTTTGCCGTGACCGTGTGCCGCAAATATGGGCTTACCGCCTGGCTGGCCCGATTCACGCTTCATCGTCCCGATTTGTTTTGTGCTTACATCGCTAGTCAATGTATTTTTATCAAATGAAAAATGAGCTTGTAAACCAGCTGAAGGGATTTTTTCTGTGCCTAAACTTTTAAAAGCTTTGGTGTCAATCCATTTATCAAAGCTGCCCGTTTCCGCCTCTTTTATAGTTTCAATGCGTTTGACCTGTTCTGCTTCCTGTGACCTCAAAAATCGCAGCATTTTCTCCTCTTCATCGGTCGGCAACATTAATGTGGGCGTGGGCAGTGCATCGTCCCAGGAGATTTGCCCGGCTTCTTTTACATTGTTGAAAAAGCTGAACAACTCGTAATAATTCTTTTGCGAAATGGGATCATATTTGTGGTCATGACATTTGGCACAACCGACTGATAACCCGAGCATTGCATCACCAAATGTGTTGGTCCGATCCACAACATATTCGGTTTGAAACTCCTCTTCTATGATCCCGCCCTCCATATTTTGCTGGTGATTGCGATTGAATGCGGTTGCAATGAGCATGTCTCTGCTGGGTTTTGGCATAAGGTCACCAGCGAGCTGCCAGTGCAAAAATTTGTCATAAGGAAAGTTGCTATTGAATGCATTGATCACCCAATCGCGGTAAGGCGACATGTCGCGCAGCCTGTCCACGGTGTAACCATGAGAATCTGCAAACCGGGCCAGATCCAGCCAATCGACTGCCATTTTCTCGCCGTAGTGCGGCGATTGCAGGAGTCGGTCAACTTGTTTTTCGTAAGCATTGGCTGATTTATCACTTAGAAACGCATCAATTTCCGGAATGGTCGGCGGCAATCCGGTCAGATCGAGAGATAACCTGCGCAGCAACAGTTCCTTTTCAGCTTCTGAGGACGGTTTTAGTTTTTCTTCTTCATGTTTTGCCAGAATGAAGTGGTCGATCGGGTTTTTGATCCAAGCCTGGTTTTCAACTTTCGGAAGCGTTCTTTTTACAGGTTTTACAAATGCCCAATGTGGCTTATATTCAGCGCCTTCCTTGATCCATTTGATCAAAATGGCTTTTTCCTTCGCATTCAGAGACAAATGTGAGGACGGCGTCGGCATCAAATAATCTGGATTTTGGGAAATGATCCGGTGAAACACTTCGCTGTTTTGCAGATTACCAGGATCGATCGCAAACTTCCCCTTATTTTCGGGAAGCGCTCCATATGCTGCTTCCCGAATGTCCAGACGCAAACCTGCCTTTTGTTTTGCCTTATCCGGCCCGTGACACGCGAAACACTTGTCAGAAAGAACCGGCTTCACATGTTGATTGTAATCCAGCGTCTCCGGCAACGCCGCATAGGCAAGTTCCACATCCTCGGGCAAATCAGGGCCGCAGGAAAAGAGCCCCATTCCCAGGAAAAGGATCAATGCGGTTTTGAGACGAAGTGCGGTTTTGATCACATTCAAACTGTTTTGCGTTTCAGGCAATTACATTTTAATCAATTTCTTGCTAGCATTCAAAGTTTAGTCCTAATTATTTCTCCTATTCCTATATTTGTAAAAACCCAATGTGCTCCATTTCCCGCCAAATTTTCTCAGACCAACAATGAAACACCGTTATTTAATCACGAATGACCTGTCCGCGGATAGACGAAAGTTTCTGATCCAAAGCATGAAAATGGCTGGAGCGATGGCGTTAACGAGCCTGGCGCATGCAGAAGCCCACATTTCGCCAACCAGTAAAAAATCTTACACCGTTCAGGACATTATGGACCTGGTTTTGAAAGAGGGCAAACTAACGCCCATCAAAGACACGGTTGACACGCTAAAATCGGGTTCACCGGATCAGCAGGTGACGGGCATTATCACGACAATGTTCGCGACGATCACAGTGATTGAAGAAGCTGCAAAACGGAATGCCAACTTCATTATCGCGCATGAGCCGACGTTTTACAATCACCGGGATGACCTGGAGTGGGTGCCAAACAATGCCGTGGTCAAACAGAAAAAAGCATTGCTCGACAAGCACAAAATTGCAATCTGGCGGTTTCACGACTATTGCCATTCCTTAACTCCAGATCAGGTTTTGTATGGCGTTGCCAAAAAACTGAACTGGACGTCCTATTATCCAAAAGACGAAACGACATTTACAATTCCTGCGATTACACTCGAGAATCTGGCGCAGCATTTGAAAAAGTCATTGGGCATTAAACAGTTGCGCGTAATCGGTGATCTCAAAAAGCGTTGCGAACGCATTTCGCTTATGCCCGGCGCTTCTGGCGGAAAAGGACATGTAACCGCTGTTGAAAAAGACAAACCCGATGTGCTGATCGTTGGCGAACTTTCCGAATGGGAAACGGCTGAATATGTGCGTGATAGCAATTTGCTTGGCGGGAAAACAGCATTGATCATTCTCGGTCATGCCGTAAGTGAGGAGCCCGGAATGGAGCTGTTCGTCGATTGGCTGCAACCCAAACTGGAAGGCATTAAGGTCACGCACATTGCGTCCGGTGACCCGTTCACGTGGTTATAAGCTCTCAACTTTTTTACCAAAATTTTATGTCAAAAGTTTATCATACAATTGCTATCCTGCTGTTTTCGTGCGCCGTTTTCGCGCAGAATGCGCCGCGCCTCATTGTGCGTGGCGATGATATGGGTTACGCGCATTCGGGGAATCTGGCGCTTTTAAAATGTTTTAAAGAAGGCTTTCAAACTTCCATAGAGATCATTGTGCCATCGCCGTGGTTTCCGGAAGCTGTTCAAATGTTGAAAGACAATCCGGGAGCGGACATTGGCATTCATCTCGCGTTGACGAGTGAGTGGGACAATGTCAAATGGCGACCCGTTTCCAACTGCCCGAGCCTTGTTGACGAAGACGGGTATTTTTTCCCGATGGTGCGCGCCAATAAAAATTATCCGAAACGCGCGATTCTGGAAAACAATTGGAAAATCCAAGACGTTGAAAAAGAGCTGCGTGCACAAATTGAACTCGCATTGAAGAAACTGCCAACCATCAGCCACATTTCATCGCATATGGGCTGCACGGGCATTTCGGAGGAAGTGCGCGCATTGACAAAGCGATTTGCGAAAGAATATAAAATCCCTATTGACGCGGAACCTGCCGGGCTCACTTACGCTGGTTACGAAGGGCCACACAAGACTTCGGAAGAAAAAATTTCGAGCTTTATCAAGATGCTAGACAAGTTGCAGCCTGGCAAAACATATTTGTTTGTGGACCATCCCGGACTCGATGATGCTGAGTTGCAGGCAATTCATCACATTGGTTATGAAGATGTTGCCAAAGACAGGCAGGGCGTCACGGACCTGTTCACTAGCCCAAAAGTGAAAGCAGCGATTAAGGAAAAGAAAATCGCATTGATCGGTTATAAAGATCTGGCGGAATGATTCCATCGGTTCAAGTGCTTCGTCCATCCCGTTTAATCAAGCCTTTATCATAAATTACTATAAGGTTTTTTTATTCCGTTGCATTTTTATGGCATAATTACTATCCCATAACAATGACAAAACTTCTGCTTGCTACGCTCATCACTCTGGCGTCGTTTCTAACACCTGCATTTGCACAATTTCCCGTTGGTGGCGGAACCACACAGCCCAAAGCCCTGCCGGGAACAGCCGGTGACCAAAGCCCGAAAGGAACTGCCAGATTATCCGGTTCCATCGTAGACTCAGCTTCCGCAAAAGGGATTGAATTTGCCAGCATTGCGCTTTACAGCAAAACAAGCGGACAAGCCGTCGACGGCACAGTGGCGGACGAAAAAGGTAAATTTACATTAACAAAACTGGCCGCCGGTGAATACAAAGTCCTGATTTCATTCATTGGATTTGTAAACAAAACCATTGACAACATTGTCATTAACAAAGGTCAGGAGCTTGATCTCGGGGTTGTTAACTTGTCGTCTAACATTAAGACGCTGAACGAAGTGACGGTGACCGGCCAGGCGGCGTTGATCGAAGAAAAAGTGGACAGATTGGTTTATAACGCTGAAAAAGATATTACTGCCAAAGGCGGCGACGCAACGGATGTTTTACGCAAAGTGCCATTGTTAACCGTTGACCTGGATGGAAATGTCTCGCTGCGCGGCAGCCAAAATATCCGCGTGCTTGTCAATAACAAACCAAGCACGATCATCGCGAACAGCGTTGCAGACGCATTGAAGCAGATTCCTGCGGACCAGATTAAAACAGTTGAAGTCATCACCAGCCCATCTGCAAAATATGATGCGGAAGGCTCGGGCGGGATTATCAACATCATTACCAAGAAAAACAGTTTGCAGGGTCTCAATCTGAATGTGGATTCCGGCATTGGAAACCGCGGTTCAATTCTGTCGCTTAATGGTGGTTACCGCAAGGGAAAGGCCGGTTTTACCATTGGCGGTTTCGGTCGCGGGATGTATAACACGATTACCAAAACCACGCTTGAACAAACCAGCATTGTGGACGGCGTTTCAAGTGTAACACGCCAGACCGGCGACGGATCGAGCCGTGGGTTGTTTGGGAATTACAATCTTGGTTTTGATTATGATTTAGCTAAAAATCAAAGCATTACAGCCGGAGTTCGTTACGGTGTGCGCAATTTCCGAAGCCAGCAGGATCTGATTACACGGATCATGAAAAGCGGAACAATGGATGAGAATTCGAGCCGGAATGTGGATTCTAAAAACCTTTCGGGAACAATCGATGCTAACATTGATTATCTGCATACTTTCAAACCACAACAGGAATGGAGCATTTCAACGCTTTACAGCCGCAATGACCTGACGAATGACTTCGACGCGGACATTTTGAATGGCAGCAACGAATTGCTGAACCGTCAGCGGAATTTGAATAAAAGCATCAATCAGGAGTTTACATTGCAGTCTGATTATCAGACGCCTATCAAGAAAAACCAGTTGCTGGAATTTGGCGGAAAAGCGATCATCCGTGAAGTGACGAGCGCATACAACTTCCTGATTGCAGATCCAACCGGCGATTTTCGTCCTGAAACGGATCAGCCAGCCGGGGACTTGACCTATCACCAGAACATTGCGGCGGGTTACACGTCTTACACTTATACAACCAAAAAACGTTACACATTCAAAGGCGGATTGCGTTACGAGCATACATTCATTGATGCGAGCACGAATGAAGGAACGGTCGGTGTAGGAAATTATGGGGTGCTGGTTCCAAGCATCAACGCTTCGAAAACGATTAAAGGAACAACGCTCAAACTTGGTTATAACCGCAGGATTCAACGTCCTGGTTTACAACAGCTGAATCCAAACTTCAACTCGGCGAACCCGCAGAACATTACCATCGGTAACCCGGAATTGAGACCGGAATTGACCAATAACTTCGAATTGGGCGTCAGTAAGAACATTAAAAAGACATTCATCAATGCGACTTTCTTCGGAAGGGTGACCAACAACGCGATTTCGCAAGTGCGCCAGCCGTCCGACACGCTCGCAGGAGCCATCGTCACGACCTATGAGAATGTTGGAAAGCAAAATGCATATGGCGTGAACTTGTTTGCCAACGTTGCCGCGACGACGAAAATCAGCGTCGGGATTTTCTCAAACATATTTTACACCGAACTGAGCGGACAGACGCTGGAAAACGGCGTTTCGAAAACGATCGATAATTCCGGGATGGTGGTTAGTGGCGGATTGTTTTCACAGGCCACATTCAGAAATGGCTGGGGAGCGCAGGCTTTCGGGTTTATGCAGGGAAATCAGGTTCAGTTGCAGGGTCACCAGGGTGGATTCGGGTTTTACACCGTCGGTGTGAAGAAAGAATTTGCCAACAAAAAGGCAAGTCTTGGACTGGCTGCTGAAAACTTCCTGAGCAAACGCTTCAAAATGCACACGGAACTGCAATCGCTCAACTTCAACCAGGTGAACGACATTTATATGTATAACCGCGGTTTCAGGCTGACGTTTACTTACAAAATTGGTAAAATGACAATGGATGCGCCGAAACGGAAAGCGAAGTCGGTGAACAATGATGACGTGAAAAGCGAAGGCGGGCAACAATCCGGCCCGGCACCAGCAGGCGGCGCGACTCCGAGATAAGAATTTCGCTTACAATGACTTATAATTAAAACTGTTACTCCAAACAAACAATTTATGAAAACAAAACAATTGTTCGTCGCCATTGCAGCGGCATTAATATCGGCAAGCGCTTATGCGCAAAGTGTGGATGAAATTGTAGACAAACACGTGGCTGCATTGGGCGGAATGGACAAAATTAAAGCGATTAATACGGTCATTACGGAGCGTTCGCTAGCGGTGCAAGGGATGGAAATTCCGACTAAAACGGTTCTTGTTGTTGGAAAATCACTTCGCAATGAATCGACGATCATGGGCAATTCCATGGTGCAGGTTGTGGACGACTCAAAAGGCTGGATGATTCGCCCTGCGCAAATGGGCGGCACCGGCGAACCTGAGGATATGCCGGCAGATCAATTGAAGCAGCAGATCGGTTCTCTTGATCCATTCGGCGGCCTTGTTAATTATAAGGAAAAGGGCAACAAAGTGGAGCTGATAGGCAAAGAGAAACTGGACAAAAAAGATGTTTATCACCTGAAAGTGACTTCCAAAGAGGGAACTGCAATGGATGAATATCTGGATGCGGAAACATTCCTGGTCAGCAAGGTGAAAGTGGACATGAACGGCCAGTCAGGCGAAATCGACTTGTCTGATTATAAGGAAGTTGAAGGCGTGAAATTCCCAAACACAATGGACATTACAAATGCGCAAATGGGCTCTATGTCATTCATTACCAACAAGGTGCTGATAAACACGCCGGTTGACGCGGCCATATTCAAAAGACCTGTAAAATAGGTTTTTGAAAATATTTCAGACGAAAGGCGTCGGACATTGTTCCGGCGCCTTTTTTGTTAATAATCAATGAATTGTAAGACCAGACCGAAACAAATAAAGGCTTGTTCAAGTAAAACGGTGACAAATAAATCTTAATATTTACTTAATAGCACCCTGCAAGATCGTGGTCGTTTGATTATGTGTGAATGTTTTAAAATCCTTTCCTTTCTCCTGGCAATCCAGTTTTTCAATGGAGCTGGCAATGCTTGTCATGCCCAGTCCTATGGCCTTGGTTTTGAAAGTTTTGAATCCGTTCAGGACAGAAGGACAGGGCTGGATCTTTCGCCGGAAAAGACGCTTTGTTTTGATAAAGATTTCGAACTCTCGTTCGAGCTTTCTTTTTTACCACACAAGAAAAATTATTTCGGTTACATTGTTCGCCTCATCGAAAACGACCGGAGGAACATTGACATTCTTTACGATAATTCCTCGCTGAACAAAGACCGATTCAAAGTGGTGATTGGGGACAAGTTTTCCAAAATCACATTCGGCATTGAAGAGAAAGCGCTTTATCAAAACTGGAACATGATCAGGCTGGTTTTTAATAAAAGCGAAGGCACACTGAGCGTTTTCAGCGGAACAAAGCGATTCAAGCAAACGGTCGATTTGGATAAAGATGGCTGCTATAAAATTCTTTTTGGTGCCAATAAATACAAAAACTTCAATACAACGGACGTTCCGCCGATGAAGATCCGGAATGTTGCTATTCTTGAAAACGGAGTTGAAAAATTTCAATGGAAGCTCGACGAAATGAGCGGAACCAAAGCAGTCGGCGAATCGAAGTATTCGGACGGATTGGTCGCGAACCCGCTCTGGATCAAGAAGATGCATTATGATTGGCAATCGTTACAAAACTTTGTTGTAGACGGCCCGGCACGCGTCACTGCCAATGAGAAAGCCGGAATCGTTTGGATTGTTGCCACGGACACATTGACAATGCATCGCATTGCGACCAATCAGGCCAGAAAGATCGCTTATCAAGCCAAGCAGTCCATTTTTATGGACAATCAGGTGCTGTATGAGCCTTCGACGAACCGCATTTATAATCTTGCCATTAACGAAAAAGAAGTGGCATCTTTTGACACGGTTACAGGTCGTTGGGATAAGGAGAATGTTGTTCCTGCACTGAAAACACACTTTTTGCATGCCAATAAATTTTACTCAGCAGCCGATTCCACCATTTATATGTTGGGCGGATATGGCCATTTGGAATATAAAAACACCATTCAAAAATATCAGCCGGCAAAGGGCCAATGGCAGCAGGTTCATCCACGAGATTCCGTTTTTACGCCGCGTTATCTTGCAGCGGCAGGGACAGTTAACGGCGGTGCTTATATTTTGGGCGGTTATGGCAGCACAACCGGCAGACAAATCCTGAATCCACGCAATTGGTATGACCTCATTTTCTTTGACACAAAAACAGGAGCTTTTAAAAAAATATACGAGCTCAAAACACCGCAGGAAGATTTCGTTTGCGCCAATTCAATGATTATCAATGAGAAAGAAGGGACATTTTACGCATTAATTTTTCCAAAAGATAAATTCAAATCTGAGTTGCAGCTGATCCGGGGCTCGCTCACCAAACCTGAATACGAGATTGTTGGCTCTAAAATCCCATATGAATTTGTGGACACCGAGTCTTTTGCGGACTTATTTTTTGACCAGTCCACTGGCCGGTTTGTTGCCGTGACGCTTTTCCGGACGGATAAAAATCAAACGAAAGTTTCGGTTTATTCGCTTTACGCGCCTCCTTTGGGCAAAATTCCCAACGTTGAGCAGGCAACTGCAAAATCGCCCGGCACATTCTGGATCATTGCGGCGCTGGCTGCATTGCTTGGCGGATTTTACTTTTACAAGCGGCGAAAAACGATGGTTTCCGACCCGCATTCAATTCCAGTTTCCACTGAAAATACGGAAGTGCAAGAAATCGCGCTCGTGACGCCTTTGCACGCACCGGAAAGTCAGGAAAAAGGCATTGAAACGAAAGCTGCGCCGTTGCAGAGCAGCATTATGCTGTTTGGGAATCTGCAATTGTTTGATGAAGAAGGAAGTGAAATTACCCGCTTGTTTACGCCGCTTTTGAAAGAATTATTCCTTGTCATTTTGTTGCATTCGGTTCGCAGAGAAGGCATTAGCTCTGAGAAATTGAAGGAATTGCTTTGGTTCGACAAAAGCTCGGACAGTGCCCGCAACAATCGTGCGGTGAACATTGCGAAGTTGAAAGGGATTTTGGACAAACTCAAATGGTGCCACATTTCCAAGGAAAGCGGTTATTGGCGGGTTAACATTGATTATGCGCACATTCACGTCGATTATGCCGAATATTTGAAGCTCGTTTCAGACAAGCGTGCGCTTTCAAAACTGGACATTGTGGCGCTGTCGCAAATCAGCAAACGCGGAACATTCCTGGCAGATCTGGAATATGAATGGCTGGATAGTTTCAAATCCGAAATTTCCAATGAGATCGTGGATGCGTATTTGCGTTACGCGACCTCAGTAAAAGTCGCCGATGAGCCCGAATTCATGATCAAAGTTGCGAATTACATCTTTTATTTTGATCCGGTCAATGAAGAAGCGATGACGATCAAATGCAAGGCTTTGGCTCTTTTGGGCAAGCATTCTCTGGCAAAAACCACATTCGAGAATTTCGCCAGAGAATACAGCCGGATTTACGGAGAAGAGTTTCGGAAAGACATGCCCGAAGTTCTGCATTCGTAACATGCCTTCGATCCACTCAAAGCGGTCTTTCAGGTTTCTTAGCGCTGAATCCCGATTCTCCGTGAAACCATTTCGCGCCTTGCCCGGTGAGCCATAAATAATGATCGGTTTTCAAATCGCCTTCAATGCCTACGAATTTTCCGTCCGCATTTTCAGGGAGCTCCCCTTCCCTTTTGCATTTAAAAATGGCTGTGCCTTCATCCACTTCGTCAAACATTGCAACATACAAAGCCTCAGCGCCGGAAAGTTTGGCGCCGGCAATCTGCTGCCACAAAAAATCACCTCTCCCGCGTGGGATCTGGTTATATAACGACTTATCATTCTTCAAGTTACCCCAGCTAAAACCGGGAAAAACCAGCGGCGCGTAATCGAGATTGTTGGCTTTACACCATGCAATGTCGCCCGGCAAATGCGTCCCGGCAACGCTCGTATAACTGGTTGAATTGTAGCGGCCCACAGCCCACGGCATAATCACATCCGCACTTTTGATGACCGTATGCAGCAATGTCGAGTTTTCCGTGTCGTTGCCAAGCGTTCTCCAATAATAGGGCACGCCCAATAGAATGGATGCTTTTTTGGTCGGACCCTTCACTTTTTCAACGAGCTTTTGAATGTCGGCGATGCTGTATTTACGACCATCATTGAATCCCACACCCCAGATTGCCAGCAGCGGACGGCCATTATGGCGGAGATATTGCGGATTTTCCTTGTTGTCAAAAAGCTTGAAAGTGCTTTGTAGCTCCTCCCAGTCTTTGGCTATGAAATCCATATCCGCCGTGTTGGAACCGCTCAAATCGTACATAATGCTGATCGCCCTGCCATATTTTTTAGAGGCTTTCAATGCATTGGCCAGCACTTTGTTAAAATGCCTTTTGCCGCTTTCACCTTTCACTTCGCTGACAAATCGCTGCATGTAAACACCGTCAATGCCATGCTCTTTCATCCATTTGAAATGCAGATCAACGCTTTCCTCGTCATATGGACTGTACACATGCGCGGCCTCCTGATTTTTGTATTTGAATGCTGTCTTGTATGTCTTGGGATAATCCGTTACATCCGGCCAAAAATCAATGGAAGCTGCTCCCGGTTCGAATTTGCCATTCTTTTGATAATGATGCCATCCCCTCTCCGCCCCATCGCCCTCAGCCGTGAACCATCCCTGATAACCCGCCATCACAAGCCCTTTGTAGCTTTTAAAAAGCACTCCGGTGTCGTCATATTTAACTTCTTCAACTGGTTTAGGTTCAGTTATTTGTATGCTTTCATCCGCGCCATCGCAGCTGAAAGAAAGAAAAGGTAAGAGTGTTAGGAATTTTAGGATTTTCATGAATTTGTTGTTTTTTAAGTCTCACGCGCCAGCGTCTCACGCGCCAGCGTCTCACGCGCCAGCGTCTCACGCGCCAGCGTCTCACGCGCCAGCATCGGACGGATTAAAATCCGTCCTTAGGATATCGGCCGAGCCTACGGCTCTCACTCCGAGAAAATAGAGCCGTAGGCTCGACCCATATCCTGGCCCAGGGTTTCAACCCTGGGAAAACAGGCAAAGTGCGCTATAATGTTAGTCTTACAGCTTTGGCATAATTGAATTTGGATTCTGGTGCGTCGATTAGTGCGCCAATCCGGAAAAAATACTGGCTGCCCGATTTTAAGTTGTTGCTGTTGGCGGGAATGTCGATTTCCAGCTTGTAAACCTTATTGGGATCGGTCGCGGCATTAATTTCCATATCAGATAAAACCGTTCGCATCGGTTCGCCGACGGATGGCTCGGGATGCGCGTAGAGGCCAATTTTCTTCACATTGTTGATCACAGTCTGCTGGATTTTAAACGTAGCAACCACTTTTGAACCAACTTTCTCAATTTTTGCATCTTTCACACGAATGTAAGGCTGCACTTTAAAATCAAGCTGCGTTGCACCTGCAACCGTTACGTCCTGCGGCTCGGTGGGAACAAAATTTCCGCGGACTGGCGTGATGGTATATTTGTTGGCAAAAATCAGGTTGTTACGGTAACTGCCGTCATTTTTAACGATCATCACCTGCTTTGTTTGCGACGCATAACCGTGCTCGATAAACTCAATTGTGCTTCCGCGAATGATGTCCTGTTCCACGGGCTCATTGGTTTCTGCATCCAGAAATGTCCCGAAAAGCTGTGCGTCCGGCGCCGGGTAATTGTCTATTTTACAGCCAGCAGCAGAAAGCATCACTGCCAAAACTGATAAGTAAATGCTGATTTTTTTCATAGTCTCTTATTGATTAAATCTTAAAAACTGAGGCCCAATGTCGCATGTTGAACCTTGCAAGCATATGCCGCCTGCTCGTTAATATTGCGGGTTTTGAACCAATCCATTGGCGCCAATGCCTGGAATAGAACGGTAATATTGTTTGTAATCAAATGTCGCAGGATTTAACCGGGCAATGTTTTCGCGAATGAAAATGTATTTCGCAGGCGTTACGCGCAGATCCAGCACAGGAATGAGCGCATGTCTCACACGGTTGTTGAAGAGCGTGTGATATTCACGTCTTCTAACCAAATCCCAGAAACGCTTGTTTTCAAAGGCCAGCTCAACCCTCCGCTCCCGAATCACATTGTCAATTGTAAGCGGAATGTCCTTGGTATGACCTGCACGGCGGCGGATGTCATTCAAAGCCTGCGCGCCTTTTGCCGCTGCACCGGTTCCGCTTTCGACGATTGCTTCGGCATAATTGAGTAAAATTTCGGCATAGCGGAAGTCGGCCCAGTCCGAGACGGTCTGGTTCCAGCCTGGTGCAACATTCACCCCTTCATTCAGGAATTTTTTAAAGCTTACGCCTGTGCGGGTGTTGTTGCCGCCCCACGTGTCGAAGCCAGAATATTGCGTGCGATCCGCGGCGCCGAATGGATAAATGGTCGTGCTTCCAACTTTAATCGGTTCGCCGCCAAAGAGCTGCGCATTGCCATCAGGTTTAATAAATCCGGCCTGAATGATGATTTTCTGACCTTTCCACGCAGTTCCTGGCAGAATGGCCGTTGCCCATAAGCGCGCATCTTTGTCTTTGTAAATACCCGCCGGATCTTCATAGCGTTTGTAATTTTTGGCCGGATCAAATCCGTTGTAATCGCTTACGTCATTGCCCGCAACAGTCGTTGTAATCGGGGCACTTTGTCCTGGATTGGTGTAGCTTTCGTAAGCATCAATCAAATCAAGTGTCGGGTTCATGCGACCGGGGTGCGGCCAGCCGTTGGCGGTTTGATTGGGTTGAAACCAAATGCCGTAATTATGGCCCGTTCCTGAACCCGGGCGTGCAAATCCTTTGATGAAGATTGCTTCGCCCGGCGCAATGTTGGGATCTTCAAAAAGCTTGCGATAGTTCTCCGCAGCTTCGGCAGGACTGGCAGGCGTTGGCTTGTACAAAGCAAATTTTCCTGAATTGATAATTGCCTCAGACGCTTCAATGGCCGCTTTATAGAATTCCGCAGCAGCTGATTTGTCCATTCCGACCAATTTCTGATCCACAGCAGTTCCGGAAATGGGCGCTCTTTCACCATATTTTGCCAGTGATGCCGCATGCAACGCAGCCCGGGATTTCAATGCATAAGCAACCCATTTTGTTGCACGCCTTTCGCCGCCCGGCCACGAATCCGCGAGATTGGCAATGGCCACATCGCATTCCTTCATAACGAATTCCCAGCTTTCCTTCTCAGTGCTGCGCGGCACTTTCAATGCTTCCACATCGCCTTCGTATTTTTGAACCGCCGTGATTAACGGAACGCCACCGTATCGTTTGACCAAAGCAAAGTAAGCATAAGCGCGAATGAACGAACTTTCACCAACAAGCGCCTTGGTTTCGTCCTCGTTGATGTCCAATGTTGGAATAATATCAATCAAAATGTTCGTGTCGCGGATCAGCTTGTAACCCTGGTCCCACCATTGAAAATCACCATCCCCGATAAAATCTCCAAATTCCGTGTGAACGGCCTCATCCGTGATCATCGCAGGCGCAAAGCCGCCATTGTTGGGATCACCCGTGTTCCAGTTGAAACCCTGTCTAAAAAACGTAAAGTCCTCAATCGGAAGTTGATAATACAGGTTCGCCATGTACAACTTCACCCCTTCCGGATTCGAAAAAAGGTTTTCGCCCTGCAACTTGTCCAATGGCTGCTTGTCGAGCACGTTGTTGCAGCTTAATGCAGTCAGCAGCACAAAAAGCGATAAAATATGTCTGGTAAATTTCATTTTTCAGCTGTTAAAAAGTAACATTAATACCAAAATTGTAGCTTCTGGTCACCGGATAAGTAAGTCCTGCACCAAACAATCCTTCAATTTTTTCGGGGTCAAATGGTTTCACAAACGGATCGGCCCAGGTGAAAATGTTATGCGCATTCCCATAGATCCTCACGTCGTCAATCCCGATCTTTTTGAGCCAGCCAAGATTGAATGTGTAGCCCAACTGTGCACTTTTGAAGCGCAAATAGGAAGCATCTTTCCGCCAGGCGGAGCTTTCAGCATACATTGCACCGACATTGTAATTGAAGCGGGAAGCGGGCCACTTTCCCGGAACCCATTCGTTGTCACCCGACAAATGCCATCTGTCGTAAAAATATTCGGGCGTGTTGCCGCGGAAAGCGAAAACTTCTGCATACACTTCGCGGAAACGCACGCTGTATTTTCCCGATCCCTGAAACAATGCTTTGAAGTCAAAGCCTTTCCACGAAGCATTGAGCGTTACGCCATAATACATTTTTGGGTCGCCACCGAAGAACAAAGGCATCGCATCATTGCCATCGATCACGCCGTTTCCATCCACATCCTTGTATTTGAAGTCACCAGGCAGCTCGCGCGTATTGCCCAAATCTCCATTCTGGATCGGTGCGTAGATTACTTCGTCCTTGTTCTGGAATTGTCCTTCCAACTCGTATGCCCATACGACGTCGTTCCAGCGGTTGGTTGCGCCGCCGCGCCATTTATCCATGCTGCTCAGAAAATCGCCCCTTTCAATGTAGCGGTTCATGGTCCTGGCAAAGTTAAAGTTTCCCGAAATTCCGTATTTGAAATCCCGGATCTGGCCATTATAGGCAGCAGAAAATTCGATTCCGCGGACCCGGTCGCTGTTCAGATTTTCGTCGGGCAATGTGCCGCCAAAAGTGTTGGGCAAAGAAACATTGCGTCTTGCCAGTAAGCCTTTGCGATCTCTTTGGTAAACATCAAAAGTAAGGTCTATGCGATTATCCCACAGGCCAATGTCAATTCCAACGTCTTTGATTTTTGATTTAAACCACGTCAGATTCTCGTTTACAATGGCAGGCGATGCGGCACCGGTCGTGTAATTGCCATCGGTGAATTCATATCCCCCACCACCCGAAAGTGAGAAGCCGGGCACATATTGGAATGGCGCGCCAGCGTCCGCTCCCACGAGACCATAGGAACCTCTTAATTTCAAATTGGAGATCAGCGAAACGTTTTTCAGAAATGCTTCTTCGGAAACCCGCCATCCCGCAGAAACCACAGGAAACAAGCCCCAGCGACGGTCCGGATGGTAGCGATAGGAACCATCGTAACGCGCAGCAACTTCAAGCAGATATTTTTCCTTGAAGTCATAATTGAGCCTTCCGACATAAGATTGGCTGGCATATTCGCTTTCTGATCCGCTGGTTGTCTGATTGTTAAGCCCCGCCTGATCAATCTGATCATTGGTGTAAAAGGCGTATTCCCTGCCCAGCCCAGCCCAGCGGTTTTTGGATTCCTGCTGCTCGTAAACCAATGTGGCGCCAATGTTGTGGTTTTTGGTAATGACTGTGTTATAAAGCAGCTGTCCCTGAAATGTGACGCGGTTGTTATCCGAAAAATTGTTTCCAATGCGCGAAGGATTTCGCTGCAAATGCGCTGTATATTTATCCGTTGCGGCGTCATAAGTGTACAAGTTGTAGCTTTTTGACACCGACTTATTGCGATAGTTATTGCTGTCATAGCCAACCAAACCCCTCACTTTCAAGCCCGGAACAAATGGGACGCTGTAAGTCAGCGAGAAAGTGGATTGGAAAAATTTGTTTGCTTCCTCATTGTAGCCAGTCAAGTCGCCATCTGCCAACGCGACAGGGTTGTAGCCTCCGCTTAGCAGGGACGGATATTTCGGGTTATCATTGGCATAGGGACGTTCCGTTGCCAGCGCGATCCTGGTTCCTTTGTAAATGTTGAAAAAGTTGTCGCCCGGCTGGTTTCTCTTGTCAAAAAGCCCTGACAAGATCAGGTCAGCTTTCAGGTTTTTGGTCAGGTCAATGCCCACGTTCGTGCGGAAAGTGTATTTTTTGTAACCCATATCCTTGCTTTTTAACAAGCCGTTTTCAGTTTGGTAACCAAAGCTTGTAAAGTAAGTCGCCGCACCTTCGCCGCCAGACGCGGACAGGAAATGCTGCTGCTGGAAAGCCGATTTGTTCAAAACCTGCTTATACCAATCCGTCCCTTCGTAACCCGGCGCGCCAATCCTGAATTTCTCGATTTCTTCGGCCGTGTAAACCGGCGTTTCTCCCAGATTTTTGGCAGCATCATTGCGCATTTCTGCCCATTGCAATGCAGATGTCATCTTGGGCACGTCGGTCGGACTTTGGCGTCCGTAAACCGCATTGTAACTGAATTTCGGCTTTCCCTTAACGCCTTTTTTGGTCGTAACAATGACCACCCCGTTTCCAGCCCGAATCCCGAATATCGCCGCAGAAGCATCTTTCAAGACAGAAATGCTTTCAATATCGTCCGGATTAATCTTTTGGAACTCGTAACCGCCATCGCGCGCAACGCCGTCCACAACATATAATGGCTCGCCAAATCCGCGGATGTTAATGCTTGTGCTGAATGATCCGGGCTCACCGGAATTTTGCCGGATTTGCACACCCGCCACTTTGCCTTGCAGGCTTTGCGCCAAACTCGTGTGCGTCGTCGTTTTAATGTCCTCGGAAACAATGTTGGAAATGGCGCCGGTGAGGGTTTGCTTCCTTTGCGTTCCGTAACCAACCACAACCACTTCCTGCAAATCGTCCGTGCTCAGTTCCATTTGGATCTGGAAATCCGTGCGGTTACCCACAACAATTTCCTGGCGTTTGTAACCAAGAAAACTGATGATCAGCACAGACCCGGATTTTGGAACATTCAGTGAAAACTTACCGTCGGCATCCGTCGTGGTTCCCTTTGTCGAACCTTGCAGCACAATGCTTGCGCCAGGGATTGCGCCATTTTTCTCGTCCTTGATTGTTCCGGAAACGATCGTTTCATCGGACGATTGCGCCTGCACGGAATGGCTGAACGCAAGCGCTGCGCACAGGATAATGCACAAGTTTGCAAGATATTTTCGGAAGGCCCGCGGCACTTCCCGTATTAATAAAAGTCGGTTTTCCATATTAATCTGTTAAAGTCGGTGACAGCAATTTGAAGCTTAAAGGCCCTTGCATGCGGGCGTTTGCGGTGTGGGTCAAAATCTCTCCATAGTTTAATTATTAATTTGATCAATGACATTTGGTCGGCCAAACCGTGGATCAAAGTAATGGGGAGCGCATTAAGAAATGATTAATAAAAGATTAACCAAACCTTACCTGGGAACTTTTTTATCTAATATTTCAAAAAAATAATCCAATACGGGGCAATTCTACGGCACGCCAAAAACAATGGGCAAGGAAAACTACGCAGTTTGACGACCGCTAAATAACAACACTGCCGAGCATTGAATTTTCGCTATTTCCTTTTTAAGGTTATGGCTATATTTATCACAATTAATTGATATACAACCACTTGTAACCGGATATCAATTAAAACGTTCGAGTTCTATTCTTAACAAAACATTGACATGGAAACTGCTGATTACAAAAAAGCGGGCTGGCTTGCGCTCGCGTTAGTCTTGTTATTCGTTGCAGGTTGGGAAATCTATTGGCGCAACCAGGGCTTTGCGCTTTCTTTCAATGACGATGAAAGCCTTTGGGCGCACACCCGAAAGAAAATCTACAACGTAGCGCCCGGCCAGCCAGTCATCATTGGCTCCTCGCGCGTGAAATTTGACATTGACCAGGAAACGTGGAAAAAAGAAACGGGTCACCAGCCTGTTCAACTCGCGCTGGTCGGCACTTCGCCTCGACCCGTGTTGCGTGACCTCGCCAATGATCCAAAATTCAAAGGAACATTGTTGGTTGGTGTGACGGAGGGACTTTTCTTCGCTGCCGATGGATCGTTTATGGAAGAAAGGGCTGCCAAGCGCCTGGCATTCTATCCCCGGTGGTCGCTGTCGCAGCAGGTGAGTTTTCATCTGAATCAAGTGCTCGAAAGTAATCTTCTTTTCCTGGATGAGGAGCGCTTTTCACTAAATGCATTGCTCAAAAGGTTGCCCATTGAAAGCCGCCCGGGTGTGTTTGTTTTTCCAAATTTTCCGCTAAAAATGGGTTACATGAAGGCTGACAGACAGGAAGTTTTCAGCGACGCGTTCGTGGCGGATACGGCTGTGCAGCACGGCGTGCAATATGTGTGGCGTTACCTTGGCATGCTGGGAAACAAACGTGGCTTTTCGGGCGACACGCTGACAAACATGATGTCTTCTGTAAAAGCCTCCGTCGACAAAATCAGGGCGAGAGGCGGCACCGTCATTTTCCTCAGAATGCCGTCCAGCAATCCGGCCTGGGCAGCCGAACAACAATCCTATCCGCGCGAGCTTTACTGGGACAGACTTCTGAAAGAAACCGGTGCGCCGGGAATCCATTTCACCGATTATCCGGAGCTCTCCAAATACGTTTGCCCGGACTGGTCGCATTTGAGTCCTGCCGATACCAAGCCATTTACCAAAGATCTGATCCGCATTATTGAACAAAAGAATCATGTGACGCTTCGAAAAACATCTGCCACAACTAAAATTCAATGACATGGTCTTCAACTCATACACTTTCGTCCTGTTTTTCATTTTGCTGCTGGTTTTGCATAACCTGCCGTTTTCCTGGAAAATCAAGAAAATCAATCTGTTACTTGCCAGTTATCTGTTTTATGCACTCTGGAACCCGCCGTTTATCTTGCTATTATGGCTTTCCACCGTTGTAGACTTTTACATGGCCCGGCTCATTGCCGTCACCGAAGACAAAACGCGCAGGAGAATGTGGCTGGCGGTCAGCCTTGTTCTGAATCTTGGCATGTTGAGTTATTTCAAATATGGCGGCTTCCTGCTGGAAAACTTCACCGCGCTGATGGCCAGCATGGGCATTGCTTTTCAGGCGGTCAAACCGGACATTATCCTGCCTGTCGGAATTTCGTTTTACACATTCGTGACATTGTCTTACACAATCGACGTATATAGACGCAAGTTTGCACCAGAACCTTCGTTTCTTAATTTCGCATTGTTTGTAACTTACTTTCCGCATTTGGTCGCCGGGCCAATCGTTCGTCCGGAGGATTTGATTCCGCAATTCAAGGAGCCGCGAAAAGCCACTTCTTATCAAATGTTGTGGGGAC
Organism: Dyadobacter sp. CY326; assembly: GCF_021390515.1. Classification (GTDB taxonomy): domain Bacteria; phylum Bacteroidota; class Bacteroidia; order Cytophagales; family Spirosomataceae; genus Dyadobacter. The sequence continues at coordinate 118,212 of NZ_JAJUXI010000003.1, read as the reverse complement.
TTTTTCTGCTTTCTCTGGGCTTGTTCATGAAAGTCGTTATTGCCGATGGATGGATGGCCGAGCCCGCAGATTTCATTTTCAGTCTGCCGTTCCCTGTCAATCCGCTCGATGCTTGGTCGGCTGTGCTTGCATTTTCAGCGCAAATTTTCTGTGACTTTGCTGGTTATTCCACTTGTGCAATTGGCGTTTCGCTCTGCCTTGGATTCACATTGCCTGAAAATTTCCGTTTTCCATATGCCGCCATCGGCTTTTCGGATTTCTGGCGCAGATGGCACATCACACTCTCAACCTGGCTGCGCGATTATCTTTACATTCCGTTGGGTGGAAACAGATTAGGAGGTTTCCGGACTTACATTAACCTGATGATCACCATGTTGCTGGGCGGATTGTGGCATGGCGCTTCGTGGAATTTTGTGATCTGGGGCGGACTGCATGGCTTATTTCTGTGCATCGAGCGGTTGTTTCGCAACCTTCCCAAAAAGCAAAAAAATCCGTCACTCGCCGAGGATATGGTCATTCAAGCCACACTGATCCCGATCCGGAGCAAGAACATGTCGAACCTCTTCCTGGCTTTGTTTACACTTTTTCTGGTCAACATTACCTGGGTGTTTTTCCGTTCGCCGGACTTCGGATCAGCCATGCGGATGCTGCTTTGCATGTTTGGAGTGATTACGCAAGGCCCGAAAATGCTGGCGACACCCGATATGCTCAAAGTTGCCATTGTCACGGTCGCACTTTTCTGCACGCATTGGTATATGCGGGACAAGTCAGTTAAAGCAGTTTTCGGAAATTTCCCGTGGTGGCTTTTGGGAACGATTTGGTCTATCATGCTGATTCTCATTATTCTTACACAGAAAAGCACAAGCTCGTTTATTTATTTTCAATTTTGACAAAAGGCTTGGTTCGCTCCATATTTACGATTGAAATCCTTACTTTGCATGGACTATTTGAACAATAGCCCATGCAATTATATCCATCACCAGCGCTGGCTCCTTACATTCTGCATTATCTGATCCTTGAAGATCATGCAGTTGAGCCATCCCGGCACCGTTTTTTCCCCGACGGCCATCCGGGCATTGCGTTTCATTTTGGCGATGCATTTTTGCAACAGGATTTTAATTCCAAAAGCTCCATAAAACACCCCGAAAGCTTCATTTACGGGCAGGTTAATCATCATTTCGACCTGACTTCCGGTAAAAAAATTGGATTGCTTATTGTAGTTTTCAAACCGTTCGGGCTTTCCGCGTTCATGAAAATGCCAGCCAAAATGCTTGCGAATCAAACACTTGCATTATCAGAAATTTTCCCAAAATCGGCAGACCGACTAACAGATCAGGTGTTGTCCGGGAAAGACCATCAAACCCGTATCCGGTTTATTGAGTCATTTCTAATTGACCAATTGACATTGCAAACGCAGCATATTAAACTTGTAACTGCCTGTGCAACAATGATTGACAATGCTTCATCACCGATTCCGATCCACGTGCTGGCCCAGAATTTAGCAACCACCGAGCGGACACTCGAACGCGCATTTGATCAGCACATTGGCATTTCCCCCAAATTATACAGCCGCATTGCCCGCCTGCAACGTTATCTCAAACTCCGGAAAACCAGTCCGACAACGTCCCTGACTGCGCTGGGTTATGAGGCCGGTTATTATGATCAGGCGCATTTTATCAAAGATTTCGCTGATCTGGCGGGAATCACGCCGACGCAATATGACCAAAGCAAGAATCGGCTGGCCGTCAATTTAATGCAGCTTCCCACAGATTGATTTTGTCGGATTTTTACAATTGGTTTTTTTCGCATGCGTTTAGCTTTGTAACAAAAACAATAGCATGGAAAATCTGAAAGTTGCAACGGCACAATTCGAAAACAAGAGCGGCGACATGGCCTATAACCTCCAAACCATTGACAAACTCGCAGGCGAAGCGGCGGCATCGGGCGCGCAGATCATTGCATTTCATGAATGTTCAATCACCGGTTACACATTTGCAAGAAAGCTTGATCGCGGCCAGCTAACCGAACTTGCGGAGCTCATCCCAGACGGCCCGAGCATTCAAAAACTGATCGAAATTGCTGCAAAGCACAACATTGCCGTTTTGGCCGGATTGTTCGAAAAAGACGAGGCAGGCAATTTGTTCAAAGCCTACGTTTGTGTGGATAAAACCGGTTTGATCGCCAAATTCAGAAAGCTGCATCCTTTCATCAACGGCAATCTCACACCCGGCGACCAGTATGTTGTTTTTGATCTCTACGGCTGGAAATGTGGGATTTTGATATGTTATGACAACAACATTGTAGAGAATGTGCGGGCCACAGCATTGCTTGGTGCAGACATCATTTTTATGCCGCACGTGACGATGATGACGCCTTCAACGCGCCCGGGTGCCGGTTTTGCTGACCCGGCTTTGTGGGAAAAAAGACATACTGATCCTACGTCGTTGAGGTTGGAATTTGATGGATTAAAAGGCCGGGAATGGCTGATGAAGTGGTTGCCGGCCCGGGCTTATGACAACGCCATTTACGCCGTTTTCTCCAATCCGATCGGCATGGATGATGACCAGCTGAAAAATGGTTGTTCCATGATCCTGGATCCATTTGGCGACATCATCGCGGAATGCAGAAAACTGGATAATGACATTGCAATTGCGACATTAACTCCGGAAAAATTGACGCAAGCAGGCGGTCACCGTTACATTAAGGCGCGCAGGCCTGAGCTTTACAGAGACATTATCGGCGCGGAACACGCTTCAAGCCAGAAAGTGGCTTGGTTGAGTTAAACATTTATTAAACAATCAATTACCCAGCCGGATTTCAGTTTATAATGAATTCGGCTGCTTCGTTTTGATATTTACCGGCTTGCAATTCCTGCTTCATTTTCCGAAAACTTTGCAACGGTCCCTGTGCCGAAAAAGTGTTCACAACCCAGGCCGGAATGTCGCCGCCCGGATCGACCTGCAATGTGTAAACAATGCTGATTTTGTCTTTGGACAATGGTTTAATGATCCACAGTCCTTTCGAATGGCTGATACGGACAATGCCCGTTTTGGGCGGAACAAATCCAGGAACAGCAGGCGCATTGACCGTCACCACTTTAGTAACTTTGTCCTGCGTGACGCGGATATGCGCAACAAAATCGCGGTTGGAGAGCGGCCACGGCATGCTTACTTCTGAGTAATAATACAGTTCTGATGGAGAAATCTTTTTCAGCAAATCACACGATTTGGTATGAAAAACCCACTTTTCCGCCGCTTTCACATCGAGCAGCATTGTAACGAGCTGACCGGCAGTTGCTTTCACTTCGCATTCGACACGCAATGCATTGATTCGGGAATCGGGAACACTTTGGGAGAAAACCTTAATGCCGTCAGATTCAGTTACAAGCTTCCAATCGCGCTGCGCAAAAGCATTTGATATCAACAATAAAAACAGGGGAAAAAGGCTCAGTAAACGGCGCATGTCATCAAATAAACGTTCATTTCTTCATTTGCAACGCGGTTTGAGCCTTTATAATTCGCAACGGTCGAAATGCAGCAGCGGAATTTTTTCATGAAGCTTTGAAAAGTCTGACGCCATAAGCGATCAGCAGCAAGCCAAATATTTCTATCGCCATCCGTCCCATGCTGATTTGGTAAAAAAGTGATGGAAGATCGTTGTAAAGCCTGTCGGAGAAGAAAAGGATCAGAATAGAGAATGTATTAATGCAAAAAAAGCCCCAAACGATCAGGTTCAGGGCGTCGGTGCTCAGCGAGTTGCCGACTTTATTGATGAAGTGTTGTTTAAAAAAAAGAATGGAAACGATGATTAAATACAAAGCCAGGCAAAATGAGCCCATTTTTTGTGCATCCTTGTAACCTTCTACGAAAACCGTGTTACCGATTTCCAGCACAAAAAGACAAACTGAAACCACTTTAATAATGCGTCCGGTGTTGCCTTGGACAATGCGACTGAAAAATATGCCCAGAAACCAGAATTCATTGAGATAATAAAATGGCGAAATAAAAAACGTGTCGTCAATCTCGAAACGCGTGAGATAAGGCACGAAAAAATCGGGAAATGTATTGACCAAGCCGATAAACGACGATTCGAAAATCGCGATCAGCAGCGCGATCAATGCATACCAAAACAATGGCCTGAGAATCCGGTTGTGCGGCACGCCGCCGAAGCGCACCAAAAACACGCATAAAATGGCGCCTCTTGCGGCTAACAGCACATATCCAACCTTGATTACCCATTGCCCAAATTCCGATTCCGTCATGTTGGTATCCGCACCTTTACGCCCTCGCCGCCTTCGCCGCCGCCACTTTCGTTGCACGCATGTTCACTTCCGGCAATGATGAGTGATTTGCTCGGCGTGGTGTAAATGTAAATGTTCAAATTGTCAAATGAGCCGCGTAACATCTTGGTTTCCAACACAGAGCGCAACACAGCGAATCCATTGTTAAGATCCTGTTTGTTAAAATACTTGGAAACGCGAATGTCGGGTTTGCCGCTGGCCCGTTTAATGATGCGGAGCAAAATTCCATCGGCGCGGTTCCCGGTGTTCAGCACGCGGGAGATGGCAGCCTTGGTGCGGCATTTGAGCTCAAAACCCGCTGGAATAGGCTCTTGATTTTGCTGCATACTGTCAAAATCGGCCGTTGTGATGATAAAATCTGGCATGATGGGGGCTGTTTTGAATTTTAGTTATTTGGCAGTTTCGTAAGCAATGTATCTTGGGAAATGTTTACGGATGATCTTTTTCAGGTCGGCAAAAGAATAAGGTTCACGGTAATGTATGCCGATGGACGGCATTTCGGACAGTGAAACGTAGCACTTTTCGCCTTCCTGAGTGAACACCATAAAAGTTAAATTACCGGGTTGCAGGTGCAGCAGTGTGTAATTTGGCTCAAAATGATTGACATGCCAGCCTGTATTTTTCTCTTTGAAACGCAGCTTGACATTGGAAATGTTTTGATCCGTAAAATAGCTTTCCCGAATTCCAACAAATTCATAAGAGGCTGGCTCGTTGCCGGTTGCAGGTGTTTCAGCGATCATTATTTCCAGACTGTCCTTCTTGCTCGTCAGGACTTTGAGTAATTTCAATTCCTGAAAAGGCTCTTCATCAAGAAATTGTCTCAAACTCTGGAAACGCGACGTGATCACAGCCTCTCGCATTTTCAGTTCTTCCAGTTTTACCCGGAAAATGGATTCGTCAAGAAACAGGCCCATCACCATGTTACGGATGTCTTCAATACCGCCCGTATTTTGCAGTCCTGAAAATTCAATCGGCGTCGGTTCGGGCGGTGAGGCCATTAATGACGCAATGGCTATTTTTTCAAAATTGCAGACGACGGAAACGAGTGACGGATCGCTGCGGTTGAGATTGCGGAGATAAGAATAACTCATGTAAGCAATCTTGCCCGGCCCTGACACACAGATATTTGCGCTTGTATGATTCGAAAACGGGTCTACAATGTGCAGCAATTTTACATCCTGGCGTTTGACACAACTAATGACCACAACCGCATGATTTCCGTTCAAGATTCCGGGATATTTCAATCCCAAGATCACTGGTTTTCGGGCGTCCGTGTTGCGTTTCAGAAAGCTGAATGTAGGAATGTTGTCCTGAAATTTTTGAACTGAGCGAATTTTGAAAACTTCCAGCAAGATCTTCTGATAATAATTGTCATCATGGCTTAATGTGGGATAGCCGTCCCCTATTTCGCAAAACGTGTTAAGCATATCTTCCTCCGAATTGTCCACGCTGCCATCCAGGCCATAATAATGTTTTAAAATCCGTCGCTGTAAAGGCAGATCTGCCCGGGGAATGTTTTCAAAGCTGCCTTCGGGATTGAGGAAACGCGCGACCATTTCGATGCAGGCGGCCCAGCAAATGGTGGAATGCACCTGACGAATGTTTGGAAAATTGGGGATGCTCATGATTATTAGGGGTTAAACGAGCCGCCATTCGAGTGCCTTAACGACGGCTTCCGGGGCGGAATTGACATGAAGTTTTTCGTAAATGTGATTCACGTGTGTTGCCACCGTGCTAAAAGAAATGCTGCAAGCGTCGGCTATCATTTTGTAACTCATGCCTTTGACCATCAATCGTAAAACTTGCTGTTCCCGTTGCGTCAGCTCTACAAAAGTTAATTCACTTTTCACAAACTGGTGTTGAAACATTTCCAGTACACGCCGTGCAATCGAAGGCGAAAGGTGCGACCCGCCCGTGTTAACCTCCTGAATTGCTTTTACATAAACCTCGGGATTTGGATTTTTAATGATATAGCCTGATGCACCCGAGCATATGGCCTGAAAAATCTTGTCGTCGTCCTCAAAAACGGTCTGAATGAGCACCTTAACATCGGGCGCATGCTTCTTAATCTCGACCATTGCCTCTATTCCGGACCGGTGCGGCATTTGAATGTCCATTAAAACCACGTCAGGTTTGTGCTTTTTGACCAGCGGCCAAGCCTCTTTTGCATTGGGATAAGCATCTATAAACGAGATCCCTTCGGTTACAGAAAGATACATGGCAAGGCTTTCGCGCAGGTTTTTATTATCCTCGAATAGTAAGACACGAATCATGCACTTGATCTTTTGAGGTGATAATCACGTTTTTGATAAGGCAAAAATGGCAGCTTATTTCAACACAAAATATCAACAATTCTATGGATGCCGTTTTTACATTATCACACAGCAATCTGCGTTTTCAGCCGGGTTCCTTTGCCGCTTTCCGACTCAATGAGCAGCTCAATGCCGGCTTCCAATGCCCTTTCTTTGAAATTGAAAAGTCCATTTCCATCGCGTTCTTCGGACATATCAAATCCTTTCCCGTCATCTTCAATGCCAATTTGTATTACATCTTTCGAGCGCGAAACACGGACTTTCACCATGCTTGCCTCCGCGTGTTTCACCACATTATTTATCGCTTCCTTAAAAATCAGATAGACACTTTTGCGCTGGTCCATTGTGAAATTGACTTGTCCAAGATCCGTTTCCACTTTAAAATCAAAACCGATTTCCCGGCTCGAAAGCATGCCAGAAGCAAAGGATTCCATGCGGTCGAAAAGTTTCTGAATGTTGTCGTTTTTGGGGTTAATGGTCCAAACGGTGTCCTGCATCAATGCCACAGACTCTTTGGAATTGGTGATGATCTTTTCCAGGACCGGAAGCATTTCGGGCGGCGCTTTCTTTCTCAACACTTCAACAAAAATGGCAATGCTGTTCAAGTTAGAACCCACTTCGTCATGCAAGTCAGCGGCAATGCGGTTCCTCACTTGCTGCATGCGCAGTTTTTGCCTGAAATCGTAAAGCATAAACAAATAAATGCTGACGCCGATCAGCACGACAATGTAAACGGCGATGGACGGAAAAAACCACCATTGGTCCCAAAACCCCTTTTCCTTCGCAATGCGGATCTGAGATTCAAATTGCTTTTTATTTCGTTCAAACGACTGGATATGAAAAACATAATTACCGGCTTCCAGCTGCGCATAACGTGAAACAGGATATTCAGACTCGATCCAAACCGGATCAACGCCTTGCAATTGATAACGATAATAAACCGAATCGCCACTCGCCGGTCTGAACTCTACAATGAGATCCCGGTCGCCGGGTTTGAGTTGGATGCTGTCTCCCGAAATCGAATGCGGTTTTCCATTGACCAAAACTTTCCCGATCTGCATTTGAGCATGACACAAAATTGATTGAAAAATGAGCAGGAACAGAAGAGCATAACGCATGACACAAACCATGTTTCAACGTTTAAGAAAGCACCAAAGTAATGCAATATGTATTGGTAAACAAGCTGTTATCACTCGAAAAACAACTTATAACCTGTTTGTAAATATCATTGTAGGAGGCTTTTAAGCGTCTTGTAAAACTAGTTGAGATCCGGGCGTGACGAAGCAATTTCAATAAGCGAGTAACCGACCGCAGGCAATAACGCCGATCCACACGACGATGGAAACGACAGCAGAAATCCTTGCCGCAAATGGAAGTTGTCCGGACACGGAAGCGCCGTGTTTTTTGAAAGTGTAGTTGTGAAAAAAGAGCACATTAAGTGCTGCAATGAGTATCAACGCAAGTTTTAGCCAAAACACCGCATCAGTGCCCAACGCCTGCGCATTGGTAAGGAACAACAAAATGCCAGATGGGATCACAAGCAAAAGACCCCGCCGCGACCATGGCAACAGATGGTCGGCGAGGCCCGAAACTTGGAGGCTTTTGGAATAACCCAGCAGCCGAAGGTCAAACATGAAGGCGGCGCCCACCAACATAACTATACCCAGTATATGTACAATTTCCAAAGCCGGATACAACCACGCCGATTGGCGGATGCCAACCGCCCAGGATGTCTTTTCAAGCGTTTCAAAAAATGCAATTGCGGATGCCTGCACGGTTATCGCAATTCGTATTTCGTTCCGTCCACGAAGATCCGTTCGGCGCGCATTTCGGCTTCCTCCGTTTTGTGCGGATAAGCCACGAGCCTAACTTCTGTGCCTTTTTTGATCATTTCGGCGGATAATCCGCGATCAGTCATACGCGTTGTAGGCGCAAGAAAAACAGTCCACACTTTCTTGTTGTATTTAACTTTTGCCAATGCATGCGGATTTTCGTAAACCGATTCTTCGATCTTGCTTTTAAAATCCAGCACTTTTGTCTGGTCATAATCAGCCCATCCATGATGTAGGAACGTGAAGGACGCACCCAGAAAAAGTACAACTATTAGCAATGCACTCTTTAAATAAGCCATAACATGAAGCGGTTAGTGTTCTTTAAATTTAACCAAAACATTGGCTTTCCAAAAGTTTTTCCGTGCTTTCGTTTCCCCTTACCATGCCTACGTTTCGCCTGATCCATTTTACGTTTCACCTGACACGCCGTAGCGCGGCAGCTGGCTGATACGCAAATTTGAAGCATCAAATAAATTTATTAGCGATGAAACATTTCTTACTATTGACAATGCTGATCGCTTGTGTGCAGCTCCATGCGCAGCAGGCAACGCAAACGATCCGCGGGACGATCCGCGACGAAGTTTCCCAAACGCCTGTAATTGGCGCTTCGGTGATGTTGGTCCAGCAAGATGGCGCCAATCCGATCGGCGCCATTACGGATGTGAATGGCGAGTTTAAAATGACCGGCGTGCCGCAGGGAAGGCAAACGTTTCGCATTACTTCTGTGGGATATGAGGAACAGCGACTATCCAATGTGCTGCTTACTTCGGGAAAAGAAGTGGTCGTCAATGTGACGTTGACAGAGAACGTCCAGGCGCTGAACGAAGTTGTCGTGACTGCTGATCGACAGAATGATAAGACCAAGACCAACAATGAGTTATCACTTGTAAGCGGACGCTCATTCAACATTGAAGACACCAAACGTTATGCCGGCTCATTGGGCGATCCGTCGCGCATGGCGGCTAATTATGCGGGCGTGGTGTCGGGCGACGATTCGCGTAATGACATTGTGGTTCGCGGCAACTCCCCCACCGGAATGTTATGGCAATTGGAAGGTCTTAACATTCCAAATCCAAACCATTTCGGCTCGTTATCCGCCACTGGCGGACCAGTCAGCTTGCTCAATAACAATGTGTTAGCAAAGTCAGATTTCATGACCAGCGCGTTTCCAGCCCAGTATGGCAACGCTTTGTCCGCCGTGTTTGACCTGCGCATGCGGGAGGGAAATAATGAAAAATCGGAGTTTTTAGGTCAGGTGGGTTTCAACGGATTTGAACTTGGTGCCGAAGGGCCGTTTTCCAAAAATTCAAAGGCGTCCTATCTTGTAAATTATCGCTACTCAACATTGGGCGTTTTCAAAGCTTTGGGCATTCAGTTTGGAACAGGAAACGCGGTTCCGGATTATCAGGATCTCAATTTTAAAGTGGCAGTTCCGACCAGCGCCAAAGGGAAGCTGACGTTGTTTGGCATAATCGGCGCGAGCGACGTGCAATTCCTTGGCAATGATGTGGATACGACCGAGACGAACCTTTACGGGACGGAGAATTCAAACACGAAAGTCCGTTATGCGACAAACATTCTGGGCGTGTCATACGAGCACAGTTTGACCCCAAAGACATTTGCAAAATTGACGTTAGGCATGAGCACAACTGATCAGAAATTCAATGGTGACTCGATCAGCAATGTTACGCGGGAAGCGTTTGCAAATTCGGAGGGCCGTTTCAAAACGCGGAAATATTCAGCCACGTTAAATGTTCGGCATAAGATCAATGCGAAAAACAGCCTTTATGCTGGCGCTACGACCGATTTGCTCAATTTTGACCTTTATAACCGGAACATGTATCAGGCTGGAAAGTTTGACACGGTTCGGGTCAATGTCAAGGGTGAAAATTCGTTGCTTACGCAGGCCTATGGACAATGGAAATATCGGCTAAATCAAAGCATGTTGCTCACCACAGGCATTCATTTTCAACATTATCGTTTGAACGAGAAGGTTTCCATTGAACCGCGATTTGGATTTCAATATGCTTTCAAAAACGGACAATCGCTTAGCGCCGGATATGGGATGAACAGTCAGGCGCAGGATGTTTACACTTATTTTGTACAAACAAAAACATCTTCCGGTGCTGTCTTCACCAACAAAAACCTTGATTACACCAGGAGCCATCACTTTGTATTAAGCTATGAAAACCGGCTGACAGAGAATTTGTTACTCAAAATCGAGCCCTATTATCAAACAATCAACAACGCACCGGTCGAGCGAAGGAAGTCATCGTTTTCAGCGCTTAACATCGGCAGCTCGTTCGGGCCGTCGGATCGCGACAGTCTGGTCAATGGCGGAACTGGGCAGAATGTGGGGATTGAACTGACATTGGAAAGATATTTCAACAAAGGCTATTATTTCCTGATCACTTCATCGCTTTTTGAATCAAAATACAAGGGCAGTGACGGCGTTGAACGCAACACTGCATTTAACACGCGCTATGTGCTGAATGTGCTGGCAGGCAAGGAAGTGAAGGTCGGACGGAACAAAAACAGCGTTTTAAGCGCCAGCATCCGGACAACGCTGGTGGGCGGAAAATACATTTCACCGCTAAACCTGGAAGCTTCAAAAAACCGCGGCGAGGCTGTTTATGATGAACGGCGTGCGTTTTCACTTCGTCAGGACGCTTATTTCAGGACAGATTTGCGGTTTTCGTACAGAAGAGAATATCGCAAAAGCACCATGGAGTTTGCGCTTGATCTGCAAAATGTTACAGCAAATCAGAATGTGTTTCAGCAGACTTACAACCCGCGGACAAACAGCTTGGCGACTCAGTATCAGCAGGGATTTTTCCCAGTCCCCCTTTTCCGATATACTTTTTAATTGCATTTTGCATCGGCATATATGAAAGAGAACTATACATTGAATGATCGCAAAATGAGGCTGATCGGCATTCCGTTGCTGTCTGTGCTCATCCCTGTAATTGTCAATTTAATTCATGGCGAATCGAGATTCACCGTTCTCTTCATATATAACATTATGATATCAGCGGCGATCACCTTCTCACTTTGGGAAGGTAATCGCTTGATCATCATTAAAATGCGCAGGGTCTTCCCGGATTACAGCCAAACCGACCGACGCTTGCTGATGGAGGCTGTGCTCGCACTTGCGTACACATTCGTTGTAACATTTATCCTCGATGAAGTCCTTTGCAAGATCCTGCTAAAATCGAAAGGAACGCTGATCGGGTTCAGCATCAGCATCATTCCAACCATCCTTGTTTATCTGGTTTACGAAGCGGTTTATTTCTTTGAAGCCTGGAAAGCCAATGTTCGCAAAACCGAATCGCTGATGCGGGAAAGCGTGCAATCGCAATTGGAAGTGCTTAAAAATCAGCTTGATCCGCACTTTCTATTTAACAGCATGAACACGCTCGCAGCATTGATCGACGACGAGAACACAGATGCGCAGGATTATTTGGAAAGGTTATCCGACGTTTACCGCTATGTGCTCGTGAGCCGAAATAAGGATACGGTTTTGGTTGAAGAAGAACTGGCTTTTGTGGACGCTTATGTCTATCTCAATAAGATCCGTTTTCGGGATAATTTGTTGGTGGAGAAACAATTGAGCAGCGCAACTTACCAGCAGCACGTGACGCCGCTAAGTCTGCAAATGCTGATTGAAAATGCGATCAAGCACAATGTGGCATCGAAGGAAAATCCCTTGAAAATTGTGATCCGTGAAGAAAATGGCCAATATCTGGTCATCGCAAATAACATTCTTGAAAAAACGGTCCTTGAAAAGTCGACGCGCGTTGGTTTGCAGAACATCATTAATCGTTACAGCTTGCTCACAGAACGACGCGTTGAAATCCTGCGAAGCGATAACGTTTTCACGGTCAAAATCCCTTTGTTGGGAACTATGGCCTGATTTGCCCTAAAAAAACATGAAAGTTGTCATCATTGAAGACGAATATCCGGCGGCGGAGCGATTAGAAAAGTTGATTAAAAAACTAGATCCGCGGATTGAGATCACGGCAGTGCTAGAAAGTGTAGAATCCGCAAAGCGCTGGTTTGAAACGGCAAGCACCGTCGACCTGATTTTTTCCGACATTCAGCTTTCGGACGGACTGAGTTTTCAGATCTTCGAAGCATTCCCGGCGCATAGTCCGATCGTTTTCACGACATCTTATGACGAATATGCGATCAAGGCATTTCGAGTAAAAAGCATTGATTATCTGTTAAAACCGATCAAATTGCCTGAGCTTGCCGAGGCAATTAAAAAGTTTGACGGATTAAAGGAAGATTTCTCGCCGAAAGCTTACGCCAGAAAAGTGGAGTCATTGTTGGACAGTCTGGAAATGTCCAAGAAAGCATTCAAAACGCGATTTTTGGTCAAAAACGGAGAACAATTAATTCCTGTTCACCAGGATCAGGTTGCGTATTTTTACACTGCCAATGAGCTGTCATGCCTCGTGGGAACGGACGGTCGGCAATTTCTTGTCGACTATAAGCTTGAAGAATTGGAAGCCTTGGTCGACCCCGCAAGCTTCTTCCGCCTCAACCGCCAATTTATCGCCCGCGTAACCGCAATCCAAAAAATCCACACCTATTTCAACGGCAAACTAAAAATCCAGCTCCGCCCCGACACTCCACAGGAAATAATCGTCAGCCGCGAAAAAGCCCCGGCTTTTAAGGCTTGGTTGGAGAATTGAAAATGCCCGCTGATTTGTGATCAAGCGGGCATTTTCAATTGGTCAGGAGGACTAAATTTAGCCCAAAAAGCAACTATTTAATCGAATACCAATCCCTCAGCCTTACATCGATTTTGGAGTCGCCGGTGTTGACTAATTTTTTGAATGCTTCGGTGTCGCTGAATCCGTTTTGGCCGCGGAAGTGATATGGATACACGACTTTTGGCTTGAATTCGAGAACAGCATTGGCTGCCTCTGGCACGTCCATCGTGTATGGCAGATTCATGCAAACGAACGCCACATCAATGTTTTTCAACGATCGCATTTCAGGAATTCCTGCTGTGTCTCCACTGATGTACACCGTTTTATCACCAAATTTTAGGACATAACCATTGCCGCGTCCTTTCGTATGCTTTGCGTCAGCCGCTTCCGGAAGATTATACATTGGAATCGCCATGATCGAGACATCCAATTTGCTGATCGTCTGTCCATTGTTGACCACTGTAGTTTTTGCTTTCAATGCGTCGGACATCAAATCTGCGACAGCTTTTGGCGCAACAATAATCGCTTTACTCAAATCAAGTGCTTCAAGGGTTTTTGCATCAAAGTGGTCACCGTGAATGTCCGAAATCAGGATCAAATCAGGCGCTGCGATGCCAGCAAAGGTTTTTGCGCCGCCATAGGGATCAACATAAATTGTTTTTCCACCCCAGGTCAAGGACATTGTGGCGTGGTTGAGCGGCTGAATTTTCAACGGTCCTTTGGAAGTTTGAAGGTCGTCGGCAGCCGGAAGCTGTGCCCATAACGGGGCTGAAATCATGAGTAATAATAGTGCAAACGTCGTTTTCATGTTTGAATTTGGTTATTTGATCAAAGTAAGCTTTTCCTTTGATCTTTGCAACCGAAGAAGCGAACGACGGTTTTTTCAAGTTTTAAAAATTATTATTTATTTCAACTAATACATTGCTTAACGCAGTTACATTGATCAACGAACAAACCAAAAATTGCTATGAAAGTCCACACAACCAATTACAAAGACGCATTCATACAAGTCGCTGACGACAGTCCGGCAAAAGGAGGCGAAGTTCCGCCGGTAAAGGCGTCAGAAAAATCCGTTGCCACCATTCAGTTTGAACTCATCAAAGATCATCCTTACAAATATTCGTCCGACGACGTGCTTTTTCAAACATTCGCAACCCGAAACGGCATTAGCGAAGAAGAGTTAACCGCGGAACGTGAGAAATTCTTCTCTAAAGGTCAGGCCTGCCTTCGCGCTTCGCCATTAACAAAACGCTATGGCTGGGGCATCCACAGCGACGCAGACGGAAAAGTGGCCTTAGTAGGCGTCGATTCCGAAGAATATAAAAAGTTTTCGTCAGATGAAAAGCTGGAAGTTGTAAAAGCAATGCGGTCAAAACGGGTGTAATTACCGCCGCTCAGCTCGGCTGAAATTGAAGTAGCGATATTTTCCTAGCGTGGTGAAGTAAAGCGTTAGTTTGTAGGTTCCCCATGGATATTTTACTTCGCTAACCAATGTTTCTTCGACGACTTTTCCGGGAGATTGACCAGGCTTTTTCAGCAATTCAGAAATGACCCTTCCGTCCATTTCTTTGGGGATCGGCAGTCCGTAAATTGCCAAAATGGTCGGCGCAATGTCCACATTGGATGTTGGCAAATTAGTTGTTGCCAGTTTTTTAATGTCTGGCCCGAATGCGGTTAAGGCAATTGTAATTTCGTGTGGACTTGAACCGCCGTGACCGGCGACACCCAGGGCAAAATCAGCTCCGGCGAATCCATTGGTGTTCTTTTCATTGTTCCACTGCGGAGAAACGAGGATATCGCCCGTTCGCTTGGGATGATTAAAATGTATCGCATCGAACGAAAAAGTGCCTTCAAGCCAGCCTTTCGTGCTGCCGGGTTTGTATGCCTTTGTAAAAACAGCCCCTACCCACTCCTCTTTGTGAAGCGCAACAACAATCTTTTCAATGGTTTCCTCATTGCGATCCTTCACATAAATCAAGCCGTCAGCAACAACGACGTCATCTGATTCTTTATCTTTCTTAAAGCCTGCTTTGATCAGAAATTCAGTCAAATCCTGCTTTCCGGAATGTGTTACAAATCCGTGGTCGGTTGAAATGATGATGTTGTATTGCTCTGCGAGTCCGCGTGCATTTAATGTGTCCAAGATGCGGCCAAACTGTGCATCCACAAACTTGATTGCGTTCACCGCCTCGTCAGACCCAATTCCCTTTTCATGCGCAGCACCATCGGGATCCGAAAACCAGATGGCGCTTACTAGCGGCGCTTCTTTGCTCAAACTGTATTTTACCAACCCATCCGTGATCCATTTGTGACGGTTTTCATCTTCTGACCCCTCGGTTGCAACAGGCCCAATGTCGGCTAAAACCTGCGTTTTGAACGAATCAGGCAAGATCAGGCCCGGGTTAATGATGGCTCCGCCGCTAATTTTGTAATTCTGCAAAAATGCCTGACCCGTCGTTCCCGAACTGAAAACCATCATTTTTTCACCGGCGGATTCTAAAACTTCGCCAAGCGTCACAGCAGTCAGCAACGGTCCCGAAATGGCGGACATCACTTTGGAAAGATCCCCATGCGACGTGTTAATACTTTTGTTTTTATCAACTTCCGGGAAATACACTGCATTGCCCAGAATGCCGTGCGTTCCGGGATATGAACCGGTGGAATAAGATGCAGCATTGACGCGCGTAACGGTCGGAAAAACGCTGTGATGGCGCTCGCCGGTTGACGCCTTCTTTCTGAATGCGAACAGGTTAGGCATTTGCTGCTCCGTAATGTAATCCGGTCGCAACCCGTCGAAAAATACAAGCAGTGTTTTGTTTTTATTGCTTGTCGCGGGACTTGCTGTTTGCCCAAAAACCATTGGGCTGAAAGAAGCAATCAGCAGGAAACAGGCGAAGATTTTTGACTTGTTTTTCATGGATTGCAGCGGTTTAACTTACTTAATCTCAGCTGAAATAATTTTGTTTTCGGCCCGGTTAATGCCGAAAATGATTTGCTTATTCTTCTGCCAGTGATCCATCGCAATTCCTTGCCCATGCATCGGCGCGGGCACGGTCGCAATGTGTTCGAGTGTAAAGCCAGACTTTGGAATTTTCATAACATAAAGTTCGTCCTCGTCATGGCCCGTGCAATACAGCAGGTTGTCGTTGCCCCAGGCACCGCCGGAATTGCTTTTCGGCGTAAACAGGTCGACGATAATTTTAGGAAAAATCCAGGATTCCAGCTGCCTCCACTCCATATCAAACTTCACCACGGAAGTCCAGCGCACGTCGCGGCCTTCGCTTGCCTCCTTGCCTGCATAGTGCGCAAAACCGCACCACCAAAATCCGTCTTTCTGGTCAATCCAAGTCAGGGAACCGTGCTCAGCAATGCCAAAACTGTGGTTATCAATATGTTGCATGGTGTTCACATCGAATATTTCAATAGAGCTCGCCATTGGGATTTCGGGATAATTTGTATTTGCACAATACATTTTGCCTTTAATGACGACCCCGCTGTTCAGGTGTTTGATCCCATCTTTCGTCCCGTCCCACATTGCGACCTGCTCTCCGCCTGCCTTCTTATGCTTCGTAATTGTGCTGTTATTAATCACATAAAAATACATTTCATCAACCGCAACCGCCTGTTTCGCCTCCGCAACCTGAAACGACTGAACTTCCTTAACCGACTGCCCAAAACCAGCAAACGAGACAAAAAAGCTAACTGCCAGGAAGAACTGCACAAAAGCGCTGCGTAAAGACATAAAGAATAGAAATTTTTGCTCGCTAAAAGTAAAGAATTATTTTTCCAGGCGATTTACGCAATGATTAATATATTGTAAGAAATAAATTGAGAACTGATTGAGCGAAATGCATTAAAATGGAAGAAAAAACAGAACTCAGTGAAAAAATAGAGGCCTTACTAGCGGAAGGTGACGCCGCGATAGCAGACGCACGTTCTTACCTGATCAGTCGGGGCGAGTTGGTGGATCTGTCGCAATGGGTGACCATTAAAGAATATTGTGATCGCTTCGGGATTAGGAATGTCGAAACTGTTCTAAACTGGATTAAAAGAGGCATTATTCCCAAAGAAAACGTGCTATTGGTTGCGGAATTCAACAATACAAAATTGATAAAAGCTATCCCATATGGCGTAAGAACTACAAAAGTCTCCTAAATCCCCGCGTCAAACTCATTAACCATAATATCGCGCTTTTAACAGCTCCATCATGTACACATTAATTTCCCATTGGTTAGCAATGGGCATTTGGGTGTGGGGAAGTGACGGCATGTAGGGCGCGGGACCAAACTCAGTTGTTATGGTCAGCTGCGTGGCATTTTTTTGATGCGCCGCCACAACCTGATCCCACCATTTAAGGTGCGCTTCCAATGCTGACTCCCACTCAGATGCTCGCGGGTCGTTAACCTGCGGACCTTCCGGATGCCCTACCCGACTGTGAATGTGATCCGTATGCGCGATGGCGAGTGCCACCGCTTCGGCTTGATCTTCAAGCAATGATTCATGCACGTTGCACCAATGCGAAATATCAAGCGCAATTCGTAAACTGGGAATTTTGGTCAAATAATCTTTGGTAATGTGCGCTGCAAACAAGCTTTTTCCTCGATGCGTTTCGTGAATAATGCGAATGCCCGACGCATCAGAAAGCGAAGATGCGAGGCCGAAAAGCCGCTCATTTTGATCAAACGAAAAGTAATCTTTCCCCGTCTGGCAGTTGATAAAAATGGGCTTGGCCGCAATGAGATTGGTTAAATATTTTTCATAATTCGCCGCATGCGCATCAATGTCGGCCTCAATCGACTGCCAATATTGCCCGATCAATTCAAGGCCATATTTGGCGAGATTTTCCAAAATCGACTCTTTTTCTTTCGGCTCAAAAGGCAAAGCCATCTCCACACCATCATAGCCGGCTGCTTTTACCCGCTGGCAAAACTGGTCAAACGGCAATGTGTTCCCCCACTCGGGCGCATAAAATTTGATCTTCATTGTTGGACTTTGTCGGTTTGCTGGAAAAAGACTCACATCAGATGAATTCTACCAATATTTCGGCAAAATGGCTTTTAAGAGGTTGGCAGGCTGTTATTAATGATATTATTTTTAATTTGCCAGAAAACGATCCAACCTAGATCCTGAAATTTACAAATGAAGTTTGTCCCGGTTTCCAAATATTTTCTGCTACTAATCGTCCTCGTTGCACCCCAATTTTCGAGCGCGCAATCGAAGCTGGATAAACCCAACATTATTGTTTTTCTGGTGGATGATATGGGCTGGCAGGACACTTCCGTGCCGTTTTGGACACAAGTGACGGCGTTTAATAAACGCTATCGCACGCCTAATATGGAGCGCTTGGCAAGGGAAGGAATGAAGTTTACCAATGCATATGCAATGCCCGTTTGCACGCCGTCGCGCGTGAGCTTGCTAACCGGCGCCAATGCAGCACGAACGCACGTTACACATTGGACTTCACCGGATAAGGACAAAAACACGGACTACGAAGATCCCATCTTAAAGCCTGTTGACTGGAATATCAATGGTTTCAGTCCTGTCGCTGACATTGCGCACACATTCTATGGAACGCCTTTGCCCGCCATTCTCCAAAAAAACGGTTATTACACGGTTCATAGTGGTAAAGCGCATTTCGGTTCGACAGGCACGCCGGGTTCTGATCCAAAAAATGTCGGCTTTGATGTGAACATTGCCGGCAGCTCCATCGGCCATCCAGCGAGTTATCTTGGCGAAAAAAATTACGACAATCCGGTCAAAGGAAAGCCTCACCGCAATGCTGTTCCCGGCCTCGAAGCTTATCATGGCACCGATGTTTTCCTCACCGACGCGATTACGACCGAAGCATTGAAAGCAATCGAAAAACCGGTGACTGAGCAAAAGCCATTTTTCTTATATCTGGCGCATTATGCCGTTCACACGCCTTTGAATGCGGACAAACGTTTTTTGGACCTTTATTTAAAAATGGGGCTGGACAGCTCGGAAGCAAAATATGCGGCACTCGTTGAAGGCATGGACAAGAGCCTGGGCGACGTGCTTAACTTTCTGGATAAGAATAAGATCGGCGACAACACGCTCATTCTTTTTATGTCGGACAATGGCGGTTTGAGCACAACGCCTGCGCGCGGCGGGCAGGCCTGGACACACAATTTGCCGTTGAAAGCTGGCAAGGGTTCCGTTTATGAAGGCGGCATCCGCGAGCCGATGCTCGTGCGCTGGCCCAAGGTCGTTAAGCCTGCGAGTGTCGCTGATCAATATGTTATCATTGAGGATTTTTTTCCGACCATTTTAGACATTGCCGGAATTAAAAATCACAAATTGGTCCAAAAAGTGGATGGAAAAAGCTTTCTGCCAATTCTTAAAAATGCAAATGTTAAAGATCAGAGCCGTGAAATTTTGTGGCATCATCCGAACCGCTGGATTGCAGCGGAAGGGCCCAACATTCACTATGCAAGCGCTTTCCGCAAGGGTGACTGGAAACTGATTTACGATTACCGCAATGCCAAATTGGAATTGTATAATCTGAAAGCCGATATTGGCGAGCAAAATGATCTGGCAGCTTCGAAGCCTGAAAAAGTGAAAGAACTAGCCACATTATTTTCCAAAAAATTAAAGGAAATGAATGCGCAATGGCCGGTTTTTAAAAGCTCCGGCGAACAGGTTCCGCTGCCCGACGTCGTTGCCGCTAAGCTTTAACCGTTTCCAGCAACTGCTCATTCAAAATTTCAATAAAGTCGATCAGGACCGTATTTTGGTCGTTTTCGTTGAGATATAACTTGATTTTCCTGACGAAGTCGTAAAGCGGCTCGTAATATTTATGCCCGGTCTCATCCTGGAATTCCTGGATTGTAAAAGCATTTCCTTTTTTCATAATCAGGTAAACGGCGATGAAGAAATACGAGATCGGTAACTTACTGCCTTCCAGCACAGTGCCGCTTTGAAGCGTGGTCCGAAACCTGCATTGCTTGCATTGGAACTGTTGCTTCGGAGCCAGCCAGTAATGTCGCGTTCCGCCGCATTTTTTACAGGTTATGCCTTTTCTCAACCGCAATTCCTTAAAAGCTGCCGTAGCAACTTCCTCATTTTTGTAAAAATCTATCAATTTTCCGGTTTGCATAGTTTACACTTACAATGGATTCCATTTGTCCAAAACTACAAAATACAAACGAAAAAATATAAAGTCTATCGAATTAATATAGATTGGAAAATCAAAGGCCTGGTTTTTTAACATTCAGTACAAAACCAACATTAGAATCAATTGCTATGAGAATTGCAACATACAACGTGAATGGCGTGAATGGCCGACTGCCGGTGCTGCTGCGCTGGCTGGAACTTACCAAACCGGACGTCGTTTGCTTACAGGAATTAAAGGCTCCACAAGAAAAATTTCCTGAAAAAGACCTTCTGGAAGCGGGTTACAATGCAATTTGGCACGGGCAAAAAAGCTGGAACGGCGTTGCAATTCTTTCGCGCGGATTGGAGTTAAAGGAAGTTCGCCGGGAGCTGCCGGGCGATGAGGAAGATTTGCACAGCCGTTATATCGAAGCCATTGTCAATGGCATGCTGGTGGCGTGCTTGTATCTTCCCAATGGCAATCCCGCTCCTGGCCCGAAGCTTGATTACAAAATGCGCTGGTTCGAACGCTTCACTGCACACGCAGCCGAGCTGATTGCTTATGATGTGCCCGTTGTGCTTGCTGGCGACTATAATGTGATGCCTACCGAACTCGATGTTTATAAGCCGGAGCGCTGGGTTGACGACGCCCTTTTCAGGCCGGAAGTGCGGGCGGCTTTCAAAAATGTTGTGGATCAAGGCTGGACGGATGCCATCAGAAAATTGTATCCCGGTGAAACGATTTACACATTCTGGGATTATTTCAGAAATGCTTTCGGCCGTAATGCGGGACTTCGCATTGACCACTTTTTACTAAGTCCGCATCTGGATTCGAGGCTTGTGGCTGGCGGGGTGGACAAGGAAGTCCGGGGTTGGGAGAAATCAAGCGACCATGCGCCAACGTGGATCGAGATTAAGGACATTTAACAGCGCTTGCAACCGAATGTTCATTGTAAGCCGCCTGCAAATAATTAGGTAACCGACGCTGGAAAAGGTTGGTTATTTTGACTGCATGAAGACGGTCACACTTTTCAATTGGCTCGCAATCGGCGTCTATTCAATTGGCATTTTGGCAACATTACTATTTGCTAAAACCCAATCAGATCGGCTGATGGCTAACGGCATGTTGCTCATGCTTTACATTCCGCTGGCTATCCTCGCGGTGCTTAATTATTTGCCGTATAAGATGACCAAAATCATTGCAATGGTCATTAACATCTATCCCGTTGCAATGGGTGTGTTTTATCTTGGGCTTGGGAAGGTCATTGCCAGTTATCAGTCGAAAAGTTATGACCAGGAGGTTCGTGCGCAGGCGGATGGCTCGTTTTATTTTCAAGATCCACTGAGAAGAAATCTGGCCACGCACATTGCAGCCGGTGATATTAAGCAGTTGAAAAATGCATTGCAACAGCCCATTCCGAACCTGAATGCGAGTGGAGAAGACCACGTTGCTATGTTGGATTTTACGGCAATGCAGGCAGGCAAACTATCAAAGCAAACGGTTATTACAATGATCCAAATGCTGATTGATAAAGGAGCTGAAATTGAAACAAGAGACGCATTGCGCACGCCAACTCAATTCCTCGTTTTGGCTTCTGATCCTGATCTTCTAAAAGTCTTGTTGAAAAATGGTGCTGACGCCAATGCAATAGAAAAAGAACGGAATTATCACATCCTGTTTCTAGCGCTTTATTTGGATTCAACCGATCATTATAAAGCTGAAAAAGTAAGATTGCTGCTGGACCACGGCGCGGATCCGAATGCCTTGTCGCCTAAAAGTGAGGACGTGATTGTCTCGTCAATCCTGGCCGCCGCAGCGGATGCGGAAGAATGGGAAATTTGTAATTTGCTGCTCAAATATGGCGCAAAATTAGATTCAGTTTCGAAAGAAGGCCAAAATATAAGAAATGCAGTTGATATGCATTGTCAGCAATTTGAAGACTTGGATAAAATGCCTCCGTTGGAGCTCGCTTTTTTAAAAGAGCGCCTAAAAAATATGCGTTAGCATTGCTTAGGCGCTCTTTTCATTGCGAAATCAATAAGTAAGGCTTTTCAGATAAGCCATTGTTTGCGGCACTTGCGTTGCGTAACTCGGACTTTCGTCTTCAATGTAATAATGTTCGATTGCGGATTTTTTCGCAGCTTTTAAAATCTTAGGAATGTCAAGCTGGCCTGTTCCCAATGCGACATCGTTTTCAACTGGCGTTCCTCCGGAGAGATTTCCTTCAACGCCTTTTTTCAAATCCTTCATATGCATGAGTTTGAAGCGTTTCGGGTATTTTTCAAGCAAACCGGCTGGGTCGCCGCCTGGGAAAAATGCCCAAAGCAAATCGAGTTCGAAGCTTACATATTGCGGATCTGTTTTTTGGATTATGTAATCCATTAAAGTGCCGTCTTCATGTTTTTCGAACTCATAACCATGATTGTGATAGCAGAATGTGAGTCCGAATTCATCTTTCAACTGTTTTCCTATCTTGTTGAAATCTGCAACCGTTTTTTCTGCCATTTCAAGTGTAAACGGACCTTTATGCGGAACCCAGGCAACCCGAACGAACTTCGCGCCGAGCGTCTTAGCATTTTCACCAACCTCTTTGGTTTTGTCCAAAGCATCGGCATAGTTCACACCAAAAGAAGAGCATTTCATGCCGCGTTCGTCAAGCAATTTTCTGAGCTCCGCTGCTGTTTTGCCAAATAAATTTGAAAATTCCATATCCTTGATGGCCAGTTTTTGCAGCGTATCCAGCGTGGCAGCAGGATCTTTTGCCAGACTTTTTCGAAATGTGTAGGAAACCATTCCCGGCGTCTGCGGAAAAAGCGGTTTGCTCTTCTGGGCATAGGCTGCATTGAAGCCAAAAGTCAGTAGAAAAAATGCGATTAGCGATCTGTTGATTTTCATTGTCAAGGTTAAAGTGATTTTCAATAAAGACGAAAAAACGCTGATCATACCCTATTGTTTCAAATCCTTCGCAAGCGTCCGATTTGGCCAAACGAATGTCCGAAAACGAACAGCCGCCAATCAGAAAAATCACCTGAAAATGCATTCTGACATCGCTAACAAACATTTCAAAAAATGGTATGACATTTGATCGACATTATCGTATCAAATACTGAATGATATGAAAAGAACCTTCTTGGGAGAGTTTGAAGAAGTTGTTTTGCTGACTGTTGCCATTCTTGGCGAAGACGCATACGCCGTAACCGTCACGCAGGAATTGGAACAAAAAACCGGTCGTGTGGTCGGATTCAGCTCCGTGCATACAACATTGCAACGGCTCGAAGAAAAGCATTTTCTGTCGTCCATGATGGGCGGAGCAACTGCTGAACGGGGTGGTCGGCGCAAGCGGTTTTTCGCTGTTACGGCATTGGGTCGCAAGGCGTTAATGGAAGTCAAGCAGGTCAGAGAAGAGCTTTGGAATGCACTGCCGCCGCAAACGTTGCAATTAATGGGTTTGTAATATGATTAAGAACAATCCCTTACCCAAACCGCCCTGGTGGGCAACGAAGCTGCTTCATTGGTGGGCTGACCCGAACACTTCCGAAGAAGTTGAAGGAGACTTGCTCGAAATGTATGCTTACTGGCTCCAAACAGCTGGTTCACAGCGAGCTAGATGGCGATACGCTGTAAGTGTTTTCAAATTGCTAAGGCCATTTGCAAAGCGTAAAACATCAAAGGACTACACGAAAACTTATCTACTTAGCCATGCCATGATACAAAACTATCTCAAAATCGCTTTCCGGAACCTCTTGAAAAACAAGGGATATTCCGCTATTAACATTGGCGGCTTGTCTGTGGGCATGGCCGTCGCAATGCTCATTGGCTTATGGATGTTCGATGAATTGTCTTTTGATCGTTCTCACAAAAACCATGATCGTGTGGCGCAGGTTTTCCAGTTTGTCACATTTGAGGTTGAGAAATCCATTTACGACGTAATGCCTATTCCGCTGGCGGATGTACTCCGGGCCAAATATCCTGACTTCAAATCGGTTGCCTTATCCAAACGCCAGGGCCAGATTCTTGCGGCTGGTGACAAGAAATTTGAGAAATCCGGCAACTCCGTGGAGCCTGCGTTTCTGGACATGATCTCGGTTGATATGCTGGCCGGGAATTACAGTGCCCTGGATGAAGCCAATTCGATATTGCTCTCAGAATCGTTGGCAAAAGCGCTTTTTGGCAATGCAAGCCCGATTGACAAGCTAATCAAAATTGATAACAAGATTGACGTGAAGGTTACGGGCGTTTATTTAGATTTTCCGGCAAACAGCACGTTTAAAGAAGTGTCTTTTTTGACGCCGTGGAATTTATATCTCAACAATGATCCCTATGCGAAAGGGATGGCAACGGATTGGGATAGCAACAATTACCAAATTTATGCGCAACTGAAAGATGGCGCTGATTTTGATAAAACCTCTGCCAAGATCAAGGATATCAGAGTAAAGATGGAAAATCCGCCAGGTTACAAACCGGAATTTTTTCTGCATCCTATGGACAAATGGCACCTTTATGGGGAGTTTAAAAATGGTGTCAACACGGGTGGATTAATTCAGTTCGTCTGGCTTTTCGGCATCATTGGCGCTTTTGTTTTGTTTCTCGCGTGCATTAACTTCATGAATCTGAGCACTGCGCGGTCCGAAAAGCGTGCGAAAGAAGTTGGCATAAGAAAGGCAATCGGTTCGTTACGCGGGCAGTTGATCAGCCAGTTTTTCAGCGAATCGCTGCTTGTCGTATTTTTCGCATTCATGCTCTCCGTCTTTTTGGCTGCTGCGGCTTTGCCGTTTTTCAATGAAGTTTCCGGGAAAGAAATGTCTATTCTTTGGGCAAATCCCTATTTCTGGCTTTCCGGCATTGGTTTCAGTTTGCTTACCGGCATTATTGCAGGAAGTTACCCAGCGATTTATCTCTCCTCTTTTCAACCATTAAAGGTTTTGAAAGGCACATTCTCGGTGGGTCGTTTTGCTGCTATTCCTCGTAAGGTGCTTGTTGTCATGCAATTCACTGTTTCGGTAACGCTCATTATTGGCACGATCATAATCTTCCGCCAGATCCAGTTTGCCAAAAACCGCCCCGTGGGTTACACCAAACACGGTTTGATCGAAATCAAAATGAACACGCCCGAGTTGTTTCGACATTACAACGCATTGCGGTCAGATTTGCTGAATACAGGCGCCGTGACAGAAATGTCTGAATCTTCGGGTGCCATTACTACTCAGGACGGAGGCACGACCGATGTTTCATGGGAGGGAAAAAGGCCTGACATGCAGCCGCTGATCATGTCAAATGCTGTGACGCACGAGTATGGGAAAACGGTTGGCTGGCAGCTCACCCAGGGACGCGATTTTTCGAAAATCTTCTCAACGGACTCATCTGCAATGATCCTAAACGAGTCCGCAGTAAAGTTGATGAACTTTAAAAAACCGCTCGATTCGTTCGTAACCGCCAGCGGTAAGCCTTACAAAGTAATTGGTGTGGTCAAGGATATGATCAAGGAAAATCCGTTCGCGCCTGTCAGCCCTTCGTTTTTCATCATCAATTATCGAAATGTTGGCATGATCAATATCAGACTGGCGCCGGACATGAGTGCCAGCGAAGCGTTGGCCAAAGTTGAAAATGTATTTGAGAAATTTAATCCTGGCAGTCCTTTTACTTACAAATTTGCGGATGAAGAATATAACAAGAAGTTTGGCAATGAAGAGCGGATCGGAAGGCTCGCGAGCTTCTTTGCAATCCTGGCAATCTTCATTTCTTGCCTCGGACTTTTTGGACTGGCATCCTTCGTTGCCGAACAGCGCACCAAAGAAATCGGCATTCGTAAAGTGCTTGGCGCCTCTGTCGCCAATTTGTGGGGCATGCTGTCAAAAGACTTTGTTTTGCTCGTTATCATTGCATGTTTAATTTCCGTGCCGATCTCCTGGCATTTCATGAGTGAGTGGCTTAAAAAATATCAATATCACACAGCTATTTCCTGGTGGATATTTGCCGTAACCGGCATGGGCGCCCTTGGAATTACGCTCCTGACTGTAAGTTTTCAAGCGATCAAAGCCGCTCTGGTTGACCCGGTTAAGAGCTTGCGGAGCGAGTGATATTGTCTTTTTCGCAAAACCAGTTTGCCCCGAAAAGCAATGTTCAAGTCAAAAAATATTGATGTCAAAACCACTAAATAAGAACATCGGCTGAGATGGTCTGATCGTGCCGACTTTTACCAATATTTGCGCCCGACAACTTTAAATCTCAACCTAAATTCTATTACGTATGAAGACTTCAAATCTACTGCGATTTGCCCTTTTTGGCCTGACGCTCGCCCTTAGTTGCACAGACCACGCGCCGGACCCGGTTCAATTTAACAGCGAAGAATTTTCAAAAGGACAACTGATTGCCCCAATCGCGATCACCAAAGGCGACAACAACACACTTTGGGTGACGGAACAGGGCTCTGCGGCGGATTCGATCGACACATTTGACGGAAGGGTTTCTGTGCTGGGAGCTGACGGAACGGCTTATCCCGCAATTACCGGATTCAGGTCGAGAACCAGTCCTGAGCATATGCCTAGCGGACTGACACACTTACTTTACAAAAACGGATGGCTTTACATTCTGCACGGCGTGGAAGGTCGGCTTTACAAAGCGAATGTAGGCGCCTGGAAGCCGGGAGACGCTCCATTAGAGGCCAAAAATCTTGAATATGAAAACATTGGTGATTTTGTAAAAAATCAATTCCCTAATCCATCAACTGCTGAATCAAACCTTTATAACCTGACTTGGGGGCCAGGCGGTGACCTTTTCATCACGGATGCTGCCGGTAACATGATCGTTCGCAGAAAAAGTGATGGCTCATTAAGCAAGTTTGCGACTTTCGATGATTTCGTTAACCCAAAAGCACCGGTTGGCGGTCCAACGGTTGATTTTGTTCCAACAGGAATTGCATGGGATGGCAGCAAATTTTACGTAACATCGCTTACTGGATTCCCATTCAACAAAGACCTTGCGGAAATCAAAGTTGTGGATCAAAATGGCGCCGTGTCTGACTACAAAAAAGGCTTTACAACGCTTGTGGACGTTGTACTTACGGATAGCAACAAGCCGCTAGTCTTGCATTTCGCAGACTTTTCACCTGCTTTCGAATTTGTGCCTGGAACAGGAACAGTTTCAAACGAAGACGGACTTGTGGTCCAAGGTGGTTTGGTGATGCCAACTGACATTGAAAAGGTTAACACGAACACATATTACGTCGTTTCGCTTGGTCTCGGCAAAGTGCTTAAACTAACGTATTAATGCATTGAAGAACACTTGCTCAGAAACAAAAAAGATGCCTCCCTGTAATGGGAAGGCATTTTTTTTGCATGTTGAATAAAAGCAAATTATGTAGGAAACCAAATATTAAACACCGCTCCATGACCCGGACTTGACTCGGCAGCAATGTAGCCGTTGTGCTGCTCAACGATTTTTTTCACAATGCTAAGCCCGATTCCTGTGCCGGAATACTCGTGCTTGCCATGAAGTCGCTGGAAAAGACTAAAAATCTTCTCGCTAAATTCCTGCTCAAAACCAATTCCATTGTCCGAAAACGTGATGCGTTGAAAACGGTCCGTCGCGTTTACAGGCAATGGTGACACCACATCGGTCCCGTCAACAATGTTCGATTCAATTTTGATTTCGGGCTGTCCGGTTGAGAATTTAAGCGAATTACTGATCAGGTTTGAAAACAACTGATTGATCTGAAAACCATTTCCATGAATTTTAGGCAACTCACCGAACAGGATATTCGCGTGTTTTTCCTCTATTAGCAGCTCAAAATCTTCTTCAATGTCTTTTAGTATTTTATTAAGGTCAACCTCTGCGTAATCGTCTCCAATCGAAGCCAGTCTGCTGTAAGTCAAAACGGATTGTATAAGGTCGCTCATGCGCTGGGCTGATGCATTTATCTTATTATAATAAGCTTGAACGGCCTTTTGATCGTGGCCATTCTTTTCAATCATGTGGATAAATGTCTGGATTTTCCTTAACGGCTCTTGCAAGTCATGGCTGGCAATATAATTGAACGATTCCAATTCCTTGTTCGCCTTTAACAAATCCTGGGTGCGTTGCTGCACTTTCAGTTCCAGCCGCTGTTCCACTTCTTTCCGAGCCTTGAAAATCTTGATTTGTGCCTTGATCCGCGCAAGCATTTCATTTGCAGAAAAAGGTTTGACCAGATAATCATCCGCACCAATTTCCAAACCTTCAATCTTCGATTCCTCACCCGCTCTTGCTGTAACGAGCACAATGGGAATCTCAGCCGTGTTGGGATTGGTTTTCAGACGCCTTAACAATTCAATTCCATCCACTTCCGGCATCATAATATCACTTAAAATAAGCGTAGGGCGTTGTTCATGAATTTTGGCAAGCGCATCCGCCCCATTTGTTGCCGTTATCGTATTGTATTTTGTCGAAATTAAGGACTGAATGTGCTGGCGCATATCTGCATTATCATCCACAATCATGACCAGATCCCGCCCTTTGACATTCGCATCGGGATTATTTGTCGGTATTGTTTCCTGCTGCGCTTTATCGCTTGCGATCATTGCGGCAGCTTCCTGCAAATGCAGGCTTGAACCGGAAATCTCGAATTCGGAGTCGCGTTCTGATGTTTGCGAACCGGGTAAATGCGCCTTTCCAACAGGCAGCGAAACCGTGAATTTACTTCCTTCACCTTCCACGCTTTCGACATCAATTGTGCCCTGGTGCAACTGAACAAGCTCTTTGATCAGGGACAATCCAATTCCAGTTCCTTCATAAGTCCTTCCCGCCGTATTTTGGATCCGGTGAAAACGCTCAAACATGCGTGGCAATTCTGCTTGTGGAATGCCCACGCCAGTGTCTTCCACATTCAGCATCACATGCTTGTCATTGGCGTCTAGAGATAAAGTGATGGTGCCTTTTAATGTATATTTGAATGCATTGGATAGAAGATTAAAAACAATTTTTTCCCACATCTGCCGGTCCAGATACACCTGCGGAATGTCGTCGTTAGCAATTATTTTCAGCTCTAAATCAGCCTTTTCTATTACGGAACGGAAGTTAGCTGCAAGATTCCTGGTGTAATTAGCAACGTCAGTTAATACGAAATTGGCAAGATGCCTGCCACTTTCAATGCGGCTAAAATCAAGCAATGTATTTACGAGTTTCAGCAAACGCAATGCATTGCGGTGTGTGACTTCAATCCGCTGCTTTTCCGCACTTCCCAATTTGAGAAACGGCTGATTGAGCAACTCTTCAAGCGGCCCCAAAATCAGCATTAAAGGCGTTCTGAACTCGTGGCTAATGTTGGTAAAAAAAAGCGTTTTCGCCTTATCCAGCTCTTCAAGCGCATTGGAACGTCTCCGCTCCTCTTCGTAAGCAAGTGTGTTGTTAACCCCAAGCGAAATCTGGTCAGCAATGAGGTGAACAAAATTTCGATAAGCGTCGTCAAATTTGCGATATGGATTCAGCCCGACCGTCAGAATTGCGAGCGGGAACTGTTTGTTAGCAGATTTAATGGGAACGTCCAGAAACAACCGGGGCGAGACGTCCCAGGCTCCGCGCGGCAAAACCTGCCACCTTTCCGAACTGCTTGATTCAATAACGCCGTTTTCATTAACCGCTCTCGAAATGCTCACCGCATTGGCTGTGGCAGACTGCAAATCAATGATCTGCCCGAGTGGTTGCTGACCCGGCTCAAATCCGGCAGCGCCAACGATTTCAGCAATGCTTCCTTCGTGTTTTATTTTGTATAAAATCACAAAAGGAAAATCGCGCGTATTCATAGAAAGGGCTTTGACAGCCTGCGCATAAACCTCCTGCTCTGTTTTCTTTTGTGCAAGCGTGTCCAGCTGCTGCATGGTTTTGAGCGACCTTTCATTGATAATGCGCTCAGTGTCAGCCGTATTGTAGCATATTATTCCCTCCGGAAGCCCATCGGCTCCGAGCACGGGTGTGTAAGAGAATGTATAGTAAGTTTCCTCCGGAAATCCGCTGCGCTTCATAATAAGCAACTGGGATTCGACATATGTGCCCTCGTCTTTTTCCATCGCGCGTGAAAGGAGCGGCGCTATATCTTTCCAAATGTCTTGCCAAACCACCGAAGCCGGCTGGCCAAGCGCAATAGGATGTTTGCCTCGCACAATGTCAATGTAAGCGTCGTTGTAAAGCTTGATCAGCTGGCTCCCCCATCCTATCCAGATCGGCTGCTTGGAACTAAGCATAATCCGGACACACGTTTTCAGGCTTTGTGGCCACGATTCTGGTTTCCCCAAAGGTGTGGCATTCCAATCGTGCACGCGCATGCGCCCGCCCATCTCGCCTCCGCCAGCAAGGAATTCCAATGATTTTATTTCAGAATCAATCATCAAGGGTTGCCTAGACATATTCTGCCACAACTTTTTTTATTTCTTCTTTCACCTTATCTGTGTTTGCCTGTTTTTTGATAAGATCAGAAGCTCCCAGATCCTTGCATTTTTTTACAATGGCATTTTCATCTGAGGTTGAATACATTATTGCCGGGATATGGAACAATGCAGGTCGTTTTTTCAGCTCGACTAAAAATTCCATACCATTCATTCTCGGCATGTTGATGTCAATGAAAATAATGTGCGGATTGACTGAACCTTGCTCCAATTTTTCGAGTGCATTCAGACCGTCTTTTGCAAATACACATTCTGCATCGGGCAGTGCATCTTCAACCATCAGGGAAAATATTTCCTGATCGTCAATGTCGTCGTCAACTAGAAACACGGTCAATTTCGTTGGCATTAAGATGAAAATTCGGAGTTGGGATGTGGCGGCAAGATAATAAAAATCCTTGCTTCATTAAGCCGATATGCACGTCAGATAAGCCCTTTTTAAGGAGGAAGTAATGTCGTCATAACGCAGCGGTTTGGAAATGTAATCATCCATTCCGGCTTGAAGACAGTCTTCCCGGTCCTCCTTCATGGCGTTGGCAGTCATGGCGATAATGTATGGCTGGTCAATGTGTTGCTTGCGAATGCGACGGGTTGCTTCGAGCCCGTCGAGCTCCGGCATTTGCACATCCATAAAAATGACATCGCACTTTTCAGCGATTGCTTTGGCGACGACTTCAATGCCGTCACGCGTGACTTCGGGCTGGTAACCCAGCTTGCTGAGGATTTTCACAAATAACATTTCGTTGATCTGGTTGTCTTCGGCGATGAAGATTTTCAGTGGATATTTTAATGCAAAGTCCTCATTCAGTGGCGCTTTCACGGGAGACAATGCTGGTTCCCGCACTTGATCACCCTGATTTTTAAGTTCAAGTTGTATCAGTTGTCCAAGTTGCTGATGTTTGACAGGTTTGGTCAAAATCGCGGCAAATAAATCTCTGAAATTCTTTTTCTTGTCGTCCCCGACCGAGCTCAGCAAGAAGATCGGCAACGTCGGAAAACGCTCCTTAATCTTGCCAGCCAGCATAATGCCATCCATTTCGGGCATTTGCTGATCGCTAATTACTAGGTCAAATTTGGCACCATTATCTAATATTTCAAGCGCTTCTTTCCCGGATGTGGCCAGGGTCGGCAACAGTTTCCATTGCTCCAACTGCGCCTGAAAAATGCGCAGATTCGTCTCGTTATCATCAACCACCAACACACATTTCCCTTCATTTTCGGCCGTATTGAAGTGCACGTATTGCCGCTGCGTCTCCGTACTGATTTGCGCACAAATCGAGAATTGGAAACATGTGCCTTTGTCGGGTTCGCTGTCGACGCTGATAGTGCCTCCCATCAGGCTAACCAGTCGCTGACTGATCACGAGGCCAAGTCCCGTGCCGCCATATTTGCGCGTGTGAGAAGAATCCACCTGAGAAAATGCCACAAAGAGCCGGTCGAGCTTATCTGCGGGAATGCCGATGCCTGTGTCTTTGATCTGGAAATTCAGCTCGATCTCGTCGTCGCTGATATTTTTTACAAATTTTACAATGACCAGAATTTCACCCTGCTGCGTAAACTTTATCGCATTTCCGACCAGATTAATGAGGATTTGCCGGAGACGCTGGCTGTCGCCCATGATCTGGTTTGGCACTTGCGGGCTGATCTCGTAGACCAGATCGAGCCCGATTACGGCCGCTTTGGAAGAAAATATATCCAAAACGCCTTCAATGCAATCGCGCAAGTTGAAGCTGATCTTTTCCAACTCCATATTGCCCGATTCGATTTTGGAGAAATCGAGAATGTCATTGATAACCGTCAACAGACTATCGCCGCATTTGATAATCGTGTCTGTATATTCAGTTTGCTCCTCATTCAGAGGCGTTTGCGCCAGCAGCAGCGCCATCCCGATCACGCCGTTCATGGGCGTGCGGATCTCGTGGCTCATCGTTGCCAAAAACACGCTTTTAGCCATATTGGCTTTTTCGGCATCTTGTCTCGCGTGCAATTCGCGTTCATGCTGACCGTGCAATTTCGTATTCATTACTTGCAGATCAGCTGACTGCAATTCCAGCTCATGCTTCTGGTTATTGACCTCAATAGTCCTTTCTTCAACTTGCTCTTGCAAGTGGTTTTTCTGTCTCTTAATAACCCCAATCCTCCAAAAATAAACGCCGAAAACCAGCCCCGCAATCGACAGCGCCGCCAATGTTCGGAACCACATTGTTTGCCAAAATGGGGGTGTAATGTGCAGGATAATGCTCGTGCCTTTTGTATTCCAGACTCCGTCATTGTTGGAAGCTTTCACCTTAAACACATAATCTCCCGGGTCAAGATTGGTGTAAGTGGCTTTGCGGTTTGTCCCTGAGTAGATCCAGTTTTTGTCGAAACCTGCCAACTGATAGGCGTATTGATTTTTGTCTGAAAGCGTGTAATTCAATGCTGTAAATTCAAATGAAAGCATCGATTGCTCATAGGAAACCGTGATTTCTTTGGCTGCGCTGATTTCATTTGCAATCGGTGAATGCTCCCCCTGAACATGCACGGGCTGATTGAAAATCTGGAAGTCGGTGATAAAAACAGGTGGGATAAACGAATTGTATTTAATGCTGTCCGGGTGGAAATAGTTGAGCCCATATTGGCCGCCAATAAAAATAACGCCTTCCTTGTTCTTGTAAAGCGATAACCTGTTAAACGACCCTTCTTGCAACCCATCGCTGAAATCAAAATTTTTGAACTCGCTGATTGTTGGGTTTAGCCTGGACAAGCCTTGATTGGTGCTCACCCAAAGCATTCCGTGCGCATCTTCCGTGATTCCCTGCACGACATCATTGGGCAATCCATCCTTCTTTTGATAATGCTTAAATGTCTTAGTTTTCTCATCAAACACATTCAAACCGCCGTTTGTAGCAATCCACAGTTGCCCTTTTTTATTTTCAAAAATTGCATTCACCCGATTATTAGACAAGCTGTTAGGTTGCGAAACATGGGCTTTGAACGCTGTAAACTTGCCGGTTCGCTCGTCCAACATGTTTAGTCCATTCCCTTCGGTGCCGACCCAAAGATTGTGCTGCGAA
Source organism: Dyadobacter sp. CY326 (assembly GCF_021390515.1). Classification (GTDB taxonomy): domain Bacteria; phylum Bacteroidota; class Bacteroidia; order Cytophagales; family Spirosomataceae; genus Dyadobacter. The sequence goes on along the minus strand of NZ_JAJUXI010000003.1, from coordinate 84,468 downwards.
TCCAAGAGCAATGAAAGCACGACGTCACCGCTGAGCGAGCCTGTTATTTTGGGATTATGGTTGTACGCGATGAATGCACCTGTGGCTTTGTCAAATTTCAAAAGGCCTTTTGACGTGCCAATCCACAGACAGCGCCGATCAGCGTCGTTGATAATCACGTGAATGTTGGCCTTGATCGCCGAAGCCGCATTGCTGCCATTATTCAGATTATGTAACGTGCCCGATTTTTTGTCATAAAAGCTGAGCCCGCCCTTGTAATTTCCAATCCAAACATTTGCATTTTCATCTTCACACATGGTAATGATGTAATTACTCGCTATGCTTTTCGCGTTTCCTGAATCGTGTGTAAAATAGGTGAATTGATTAGTCGTCCTGTCAACCAAATTAATGCCGCCGCCATCCGTTCCCAGCCAAAGCTTTCCCGTAACATCCTCAATTACAGACAAAACATTGTCATTGTTCAGGCTTTGCGAGCTGCTCATGCTTGTCTTATACAAGCCAAACTTTAATGGTTCGCGGTCCAGCACGTTCACACCGCCGCTGTAAGTTCCCACCCACATTGTGCCTTGCGGATCGCAATACATGGCATAAATAGAGCCATTATTTAGTCCATCAATGTCATACTTATTGTGTCTAAAATGCTTGAACTGATAGTTTTCCTGCAAAATATTGATCCCCCCATTGCGCGTGCCGACCCAGATTTTTCCGCCTCCATCTTCCTCAATCGAAATCACATCATTATGGGAAAGTCCCGTCGGCTGATCATTGCGCTTGAAACTGGTGAATGTGCCAGTTTTGCGATCATACAAATTGAGCCCGCCGCCTTCGGTCGCAATCCACAATCGGCCGCGCGAATCTTCCACAATTTCATTAAGGTCATCGTGACTGATGGATCTGGGATTAGCTGGATTATGGCGATAATTGATGAAACTTTTGGTTGTGCTGATAAAGCGATTAAGCCCTCCACCGCCCGTTCCAATCCAGACAGTCCCATTGCGGTCTACCGTTATGTCACTCACCTCATTGTGGCTCAGGCTTCCCGAAAGGGCAGGATTGCTGATATAATTCGTGAATTTTTGGGATTTGGGATTAAACACGCTCGCTCCCGCACCGATGGTTCCCAGCCAGATATTGCCGTCCTTATCCTCTGCAATCGCATGGACTTTGTTGCTGCTTATGGTAGAATTATCGCCCGTTTTGTGTAGATAATTTGTAAAACTCTCGCGGTCGCTGTTGAACAAGCTTAGCCCGCCATCGTCAGTCCCCACCCAAATTCTTCCAGATTTGTCCTGGAAAATTGCGTGTACATAATTGTGGCTGAGACTTTTGGAATTTTGAGGATCGTTGCGGTACACAGTGAATTTGTAGCCGTCGTATTTGTTCAGCCCATCTTGTGTGCCAAACCACATGAAGCCGCGTTTGTCTTTTATAACGCAGGTGACATTATTCTGCGACAAACCCTGACCCGTGGTGAGGTGCCGGAATTTGGCATTAATATTTTGTGCAAAAGAATGGGTGAAAAAGAGAATTAGAACAAGCGCGCTGGTAAACGTTTTTTGCATGCAAACCAATCAGTTAGAAGTATTTCTACGTAAATTTAACTGAAATTGTTACTCTGCAAAGAAATTTTATAAAATAACGCCCAACAAGCGGTTCTTACAAAGAGAAGATTATTGGATGACCATTGTCTCCCGAAGTTTTTCAGCCAGCATCTCAACCGAGCTGGGTTTAGAAATCACCTTCAAAATGCCAAGGGCATCATAACTTGGCAAGTCGGAGAGCTGAAAACCGGTAAGGATAATGATTTCAGCTGAACTTGCTCCAAGTGCTTCATTAATAGAGAACAGGCATTTCGGAAACTCCATGGCAGGCATGTTGACGTCCACAAAAATGCTGTCAGGATGCGGATATATTCCTTTTTTGATTCTTTCAACGGCATCAAGGCAATCAAATGCGTGTTCGCAATTCACATCAGGAAATGCCATTTCCAATGCGTAGTTAAAAATTTCGTGATCGTCGGGATCGTCATCAATTAGCAGAATATTCTTATTCATGGCTGGCTCAATCGGTTACATTAATGAACCATTAAAATAATTATTCCCGAAAACGGTCCGAGATGAAAATTGTCCTATTTTCTGAATTTCATCTCAACAGCGGGAACAGGCATCACTACTGGGCTTGAAATCATGTAATAGCGGTTCAGCTCAGTTTTCGGCGCCTCCTTTTCTGAAAGATCAATGGATCTTTCGAAAAATGCTTTGAACTCGGACTTCGGGCTAAACAATGGCTTAAACACACTCAAACGGCTCTTTCTGGTGTAAAAGTCAGGCTGTTTTTCTCGAATGTGGATGGGCAGCTTTTGTATTTCAAGATCAAACGGAATGACCATCGTATATCGAACAGCGACTGCTTTCCCATTTTGCCGGGCAGGTGTCCATTGTGGCATTTGCTGTACAAGTCGTACAGCTTCTTCATCAATCCCCCACCCTGGCCCGTTCACAATCACTGGACTGCTGATATTTCCTTTTTCGTCCAAAAAAAATGAAACAAAAGCCTGACCTTCAATGCCCGCCTGCAACGCCTCGGCCGGATATTGCAAGTGATGCGCTAAAAACTTGACCAGTTCCTTATTGCCTCCTGGAAAGCGCGGCCACCTTTCCAGTGTCAATCCGCTGCCCAAAGTTTCATTCGCAACATCAGATGCTTTTCCGTTTTCGTGGGAAACATTGCTCTGTGCAACCCAGCCTGGCTTTCGTTTCAACGCAATTTCCAACTCCTTTGTCGACTTCTTAACGGTGATCTCGAAAGGCACATATTCGGAGTGATTAACTTGGAGCAAACTGTTCTCTGCAATGCCGTTTATTTCAAAATATCCTCTCAGATTAGTGACAGTTCCTGCTGTGGATTCTTTTACAAAAACGGCCACATTGGCAACGGGAATCCCATTTTCATCTTTGACCGTTCCTTTGATGTCGAACGTTTCCCGCCTGACAGCAGCATTAATGTCAACAATGAAAGCACTGAAAAGAAAGCAAATTAAAGTTGTGCGGAGAAATGTTGTAGTGGCAAGCGAGTTCTTAATCAGGCAAAGCGGCTTTTTCATGAGGGCTTCAATTTTGATCTTTTGAACGGAAAAGCATTGCGGGATAATTGTCTGTAAAATAGCAAATAACCCACTTTTTCCCAACGCAAAACGCATTCGGTTTATGCGCCCCATTCCACAACAAATTTGCACGCCCGAAAATAATTTTGGTAAATATTTTTTCGTACGAAGGATTTCCCGCTCGGCCCGCACGATCGCTGGCTTGCATCATATGCACAGGCTCGGCAGAATGCGTATACATGAGGTCGGTCACGCGTGGAAATGGCAAATGAGGCAGTCTGCAGCTAAAATGGGTGTTTATAAATCCATTCTTTTGCTCGAATCTGAAATTGTGCAGTCGCCCATTTTGCAGGGATTTTTTGCCAGTCCAGCCTTATCGTTCACCGGGTCTGATAATCAGTTATTAAACCGCATTAAAAGGATCATTTTCAAGATCAATAAACAACTTAGTTCTATGGATAAGTTTTCAATAGCAACAAGCATCATTGCCGTAACTTTCTTGTCAGCAGCGTATTTCGCACCAATTGAAGTTGCGAGAAAGGCCGCTGTTTCGCATCCTGTGCAAGAAACTGCGCTCGCCGCCCAAGGCAAAAATCAGATGCCAAAAGTGATAATTGGAGATTTTCATGCGCCCAGCAAACGTCTCAAAAAATCAGAACAAAGCGCACCAACTGACTCCTTACAAGTGTTGTCAGAAATTGATCAAAAAAGGCAGTTGCACAATGCGCGCAACTGCCTTTTTCTTACCATTTTTTAAATGTCCCGAGCGGCGGACCCACACGCTTGAAACCGTGTTCTTCTCTAAGCTTATCCTGTTCAGCCTCAGTCATATTTTTAGCAATGCCCTGACTTATTTTGGTAAAAAATTCCTCCATTTTACCAGCTGGCTGAAAAATCATAAGCAGCTTGCCTTCTTCTTCACCCACTTTTGAAAAACTGTGCGGAACCATTCTCGGCCCAAAAACGCTGTCTCCGGCCTTGGCTTCATAAGTCTTTTCACCAACCTTGATCATAAAAGTCCCTTTAAGCACATACCACCATTCGTCTTGCTCGAAGTGCGTGTGAAGTGACGGCCCGCCCTCTTTCATCCGTGAAGATTCAAAGACATAAATGTCGCCTTCCGTGTCTTTGGTCGAGATTTTTGTGGTAAATGTGTCTCCTTCAAAAAGCTTGATAGGACTGCCAAACCGGTCTGCGGTAGAATCGACTTTGAATCCTTCTGTAACCCTTTTTCTTTCTTTTGCAGCTGCCAGACTGCGAAATGGTGCAGCACTCATTGCACCCACGGTCAATAGAAATTGCAGGAATCCATTGCGTTTCATAAATTGAGTTTGTTTGGATTAAATTGTTTGATTATTAGCTTGTTGTTGTAACAAGTCTAACCTAATCCCGATGCATTTCAAAGCCGTTAACTAACATTGACTGAATCTGCATAACACGCTCGGCTCAATAGCGATACGTGAAAAATATCTGTTTTAAAAACGCAACGCTTTCGGTTTCGGTCAGTGTCTCTGCTTGTGAATGCCGTCACTGAGTAAAATTTTAGCCCACCTTTTATCGATATGAAAGCCTTTGCACTGATGATTGTCTGCCTGCTTGCCATTACTTCGTGTAATCAGGTGAATGATTTACAGACAGTTGAGCCTGAGCCAATCCCTTCCAAAGTAATTCAGCGGGTTAAGGAGCAGTTTCCTGTTGCAAAGGATCTGGTGTTCAGATCGCTTCTGGAAAAGCAGGTGTGGGAAGTAAAATTCAGTTCGGGAATGGATAAATATGTGTCAATGGTGGACAGTCTCAAAATGTGGCAGACTTTCAGATACAACCCGGATAGCATTCCAAAACAATTGACGGATCTGCTCAATGAGGGCGGTTTTAGAGGCGGAAAACTCTCTGAGAATACGGAGGATATTGGCTTCTACACAACACCAAACCGGCGCAATAAGGCCATTTACACGTTCTACGGACACGATTATGTATTGGACTGGCTGTTTGTAGACGCGCGTTCTGTAAGCCTGATGTTTAGTCCCGCGCTGTATTTTGTAACCTCGCCGAAATTGAGGGAGCTTCCTCCCAAAATGCAGGATTTTTTTAATGCCAATCCGGATTTGACGTATGACCAGGGCGACATTTATTTCCTCTTGAATAACGAAAAACTGTTCGATATGCAGGTTTCTTTTGACAAAGACGGGCAACGCGTTATTGGTCGGATGCTCTTCGATAGTGATGGTGATTTGAAATGGATTAGCCGCGCATTCAATGAGCCCGCAACGCCACAGGACCCGTCCAATGTGGATGAAATGCCCGACGCAATGCGCCAATACATTGAATCCTCGCCTGAACTCGCTGAGTTTTACACACTTAATATGGCAGCCTTTAAATGGCGGAGTGAGTACAAAGGATTTAGCAGTTATTACATACAGTTCAGCCATAAAACTGTGCGGCAAAACTGTGAGATGTTCTTCGATAAGGATGGCAATTTGATTAATAAAAGTTACTATTTCGCTTTGTAATAAGTTGCTCACGTTCAGTATTATATGAAGTTTTTTCTCTCAAAAAAATACAGTAATCTGACTACGCTGGTAAATGCCTGTCAAAGGCAGGACGCCAGTGCGCAGACTGCATTTTATGAGCGATACAAAGGGCGGTTGACGGGAGTTTGTCAGCGCTATGCTAAGACCAGAATGGAGGCAGAAGATATTTTCCAAGAGGCTTTTATCAAGATTTTCAACAACATACAGGATTTAAAAGACCCGGATTCGGCAGACAGCTGGGTGAAAACCACAGTGGTGCGAACGGCCATCAATTATTACCACCGCACAACGAAGCTGCAAGAACGGAACGGCTCTCTCGATAATATGGAAATTCAATTGGAGTCTGGTGACTATGAGCGCATTATAGACCAAATGAATGTGGACGACTTGCTCGTTGTGATCAACGAACTGCCCGATAAATACAGAACGATTATTAACCTGCATTTGATCGACGGATATACACATGCTGAAATTGGCGAACTCCTCTGCATTCCCGACGCCACTTCGCGGTCGCAATTTATGAGAGGACGTAATTTGCTTTTAAAAAAATTAGAACTTAAAGGGATCGTGCATCATGAAAACTTCTGAGGAAAAACTCAACGAGGCTTTGCGAGCAGCCCTTAAACGCAAATTTGACCATTTCGAAGCTGAGCCAGATCCGAGGTCTTTCGAGCGCATTCGAACGCACCTGAAACCTGCCCGACAATGGAAATATTTATTTTTTGCACTGCTGTTTATTGGAATCGGGATTACCGGCATCATGACAGACCAACATTTCCTCAAAAAAGACGCAGCCAATAAATTAGCCAAGGCCACTTCAACTAAAAAAATCAATGGTTCCCGTGCCTTCGCGAGGTCAAAAGCTCACGAAAAGCCAGAAAAGCAAAGTGTTGCATTGCAAGGGATTATGGATTTAAAGTCAAGTTTAACCACTTCCAAAGCTTTGTCTACGGTCGCCGTTTTGACAATTAGAGATCGTCAAAAATCTACTTTATTGGAGGAAAATACATTGAAATCAGAGATTGATATTAAAGATAATAGCGACGTGAAATCCGAAAAAGCCCTGTCGTTGCAGCAACGAAAAATTTTTAATAAACAACTGAAAGACAGCAAGTTAAACATTGCTAGCATTCCCTATGAACCTGAAAGCGAGTCAGAGCAGCATGCAATGCAGTCATTTAAATTTAATGCAAACCCGCTGTCCATCAATCAAGCAAGATTTACGTCGGCAGACGCCAATTTGCCTGGAATAAAGCTTCCCGTTCATGAAGCAGTCGGTAATCCTGTGAAAGAGAAGCTGAGCTTGCTTTTTAATGCTGCGGCTTTACAATCCTATCAGATTTTGACAGTGCCATCTGGTGGTCAGGAGTTTCAAAATTTCCAATTCCCTTCCACATTCTCTCTTCGGTCATTGGGTTATAAGTTTAGCATTGGAGTTGAGAAAAAGGGTTTTCAATTGTTAGTGCATTACAGCAGATTCCATCAATCCTATTCATATGAAATTGCTGGTAATGAATATGTTGTGCAACCGGTGGATAACGATAGTTACCATGTCGTTCGGCAAGGAATAAGGGTAAGCCAGAAAAAGGAATTCAGCCTTTTGGGAATGGGGATAAATAAACGGATCAATTGGGGAAATTCAGTTCAAAATAAATATTACGCCTCCGCAGGTCTGGAATATTCGCATTCGCTTCATGCCCGGCAAAGCATTGGCTGGGTAAATGTTGGCATAGGAAAACAATTTCCTGTGAGTCGCGGCGCTTCCGTTCAGATCGGCCCTTATGCAGAATTTAGCCCGGTAAAGTTTTCAGGATCAGACGATCCATTCCTTTACCAGCCTTACCGGGTTGGTATTTCGGCAGGATTGCGTTTGAGCCGATAGGCTTGTTTCAAAATCATCTGAAATTTCGCCCAGATGGAAAAATTTCAGTTTGAATATCTTTTCGAACCTGGGTTCGTTTGTTAACCGCCTGAGTCGCATACTCATCTTTTTCATCGGCACGTGAAAGCGTAAGAATCGCAGGCTTATCATCTTCAATGGTGGTAAGTTTTTTTAACAAAACAGACAAATCATAGCATTTCTGAACGATAACGTGGGTTACGTCGCCCTCGCGTTGCAATTTCCCTTCCACCATGAGCAGCCGGGCATACAAGATTTCTTTTCGATATTTTTCAAAAAGACCCTGAAAAACAACGAGGTTAGCAAAGCCAGTCTCATCTTCAATGGTGATGAAACAAACGCCGCCTGCCGTTCCGGGACGTTGTCGCACGAGCACGAGGCCCGCCACTTTTACGGGTCGCATATTGCCAATCAGGTCCAGTTGTTTGGTCGAAAACACATTCAATGACGCCAATTTCTCTCGCACAAAACTGACCGGATGCGCTTTCAATGACAGAGAAGTCGACGCGTAATCCTGCACAACATGCTCAGAAGCAGACATTAACGGCAGTTCGACCGGCGCTTCCGAAGCACTTTCCGAAGCATGGCCTTGAAACAGGCCAACCGGCCTGTCATTCAAAGCGGACACCTCCCACAAAGCCGCCCGCCTGTCCAAACCGATCGACCGGAATGCGTCGGCATCCGCCAACCGTTCCAGCGCAGCCTGCGAAACTCCGGCGTCGCGGAGTGAATGTATATTGGCAAATGGCTTGCTTCGGGCAGCAATCAAAGCTTGAATGTCCTCCTGCCGCATTCCTTTTATTTGCCTGAAACCCAGCCGGATCGGGCAATATTTACCTGTTTTTTCTTCCAAGAGATTATCCCATTCGGAATAATTAATGTCCACAGGCCTCACTTCAACATCATGCTTTCGAGCATCAATAATAATTTGAGCTGGCTGATAAAAACCCATTGGCATGCTGTTCAACAAGGCCGTGGCGAACACATCGGGATAGTAACATTTGAGATAACAAGACACATAAACCAGCAATGCAAAACTGGCGGCATGGCTTTCGGGAAACCCATAGCTTCCAAACCCCTCCAATTGTTTGAAAACGCGCAATGCAAATTCCTCTGTATAACCATTTTTGGTCATGCCTGCCACGAGTTTCTCCTCAAATTTTTTCACCATTCCCTTCACTTTGAAAGTGGCCATGCTGCGGCGCAATTCATCAGCCTCGGTCGGCGTAAAACCGGCGGCAACAATGGCAATTTTCATGGCCTGTTCCTGAAATAATGGCACGCCAAGGGTTCGTTTTAGAATTTCTTCAAGCTCTTTGGTTGGATATACAACTTCCTCCTCACCATTGCGCCTGCGCAAAAAAGGATGCACCATATCCCCCTGAATCGGGCCCGGACGCACGATAGCAACTTCAATAACCAGATCGTAAAAGCAACGGGGACGCAGTCTGGGCAGCATGGATTGTTGCGCACGGCTTTCAATTTGAAACACACCAATGGTGTCCGCCCGGCATATCATATCGTACACTTCCGTTTCATTTTGCGGGATATTGGCAAGCGTATAACCTTTTCCGTAATGTTTTTTTGCCAGATCAAAAGCCTTGCGGATGCAGGTTAGCATGCCTAGGGCGAGCACATCAATTTTCAAAAAACCCAATGTGTCAATGTCATCCTTATTCCACTCAATGTTGGTGCGGTCCTCCATCCGCGCATTCAGGATCGGGCAGAGATCTGATAGTTTGCCCTGCGTGATCACAAACCCACCCGTATGCTGTCCAAGCTGCCTTGGAAATCCCATGTATTGCTTGGTCAGATCAAGAATTTTGAGCAAATGAGGATCATTGGGATTAAAACCCTGCTCCACAACACGCTTACCGTCAAACCATTCGTCCGTAAATTCCCATATCGAATTGGCAAGTCGGTTAATGGCATCCAGCGACATTCCCATTGCTTTCGCAACATCCCGAATCGCGCCGCGCTGGTGCACCTGCGTCACAGTTGCAACGATTCCCGCCCGGTCCCGGCCATACTTTTGATAAATGTATTGGATGACTTCCTCCCTGCGCTCATGCTCGAAATCCACATCAATGTCCGGCGGCTCATTGCGTGCCGACGATATAAACCGCTCAAAAAGCAGATCAATTTCCATCGGATCCACAGAAGTGATTCCCAGACAATAACAAATCGTGGAATTAGCCGCCGATCCCCTGCCCTGACATAAAATTTTTTGCTCCCGCGCGAAACGCACAATGTCATAAACGGTTAGGAAATAAGGCGCATAGTCCATTTCCTGCACAAACTGCAATTCATAATGAATGGCATCCTCCACTTTTTGCGGAATGCAATCTCCAAAGCGCTCACGTGCTCCCTGCCAAGCCAGATCTTCCAGTTCGATCAATGGCGGACGGTTCCCGCTCGTTATTTCTTCCGGGTAAACATATTTTAAGTCGCTTAAAGAAAACTGACAAGCCTCCGCAATTTCCTGTGTGCGATGGACCGCGTCCGGATAATTCCAGAACAATCGCAGCATTTCATCATTTTCTTTCAAATAGCGCTCGCCATTTTGGTAAAGCAAAAACCCTGCATTGTTAATGGTGCATTTCTCCCGAATGCAAGTCAGGATATCCTGCAACTCCCTTCTGATCGGATTATGATAATACACATCATTCGTGGCCACCATTGGAACATCCAGTTGCTCAGCCAGTTGCGAAATGCGGTGAATTCTTTTGGTGTCATCGCCCTGGTAAGAGCGGGCAGCGGCAATGTAAATGTCCTTTCCCAACGCCCACTTGTATTCTCTCAATGCGTTCTTAAAGTCCAGCTCAAAATCAAAGTTGCTGTTAAGTGACGCGGGCGGGACAACGACCAGTTTCATTCCCTTGGCATACTTGAAAACATCCGCTCTGTACAAATCACATTTGCCCTTTTCGGTCCTGAGATTGCCTAGGGTTAGTAATGCAGAAAGCTGTGAATAAGCTTGTTGCGTTGTTGGATAGGCCAGCAAACTTGGTCCGTCCAGCAGGTCCAACCGACAGGCAGGAATAATCTTGATGTCCTTCCCTTTCGCAGCAGCATGCGCGCGAACGATACCAGCAAGCGTGTTCCTGTCCGTGATCGCGATTTTTTTATAACGATACTTCAATGCCTGCAACACAAGCTCTTCCGGGTGCGAGCCGCCCCGGAGAAAGCTAAAATTTGTCGTGACTTGCAGTTCAGTGTAAATCATTTTATTAGCTAAAATGGGTCATGCAAAAAAGCCATGTATAAACCAGTTAGAATTGTTATCACCGTTATAACCAAGTCGAAAAACCCAGTAACGTGCGCCATCTTCATCTTCCAGACAGAAATAATCGCGATGCAGACCTTGTTCCAGCCACCATTCCCGCTCAATCCTTTCCGGACCGTCCGATCTTTTAATGTTGTACACTTTCCCTTTGTATTTAAACAGCATGGGCGCATAATCGGGAATGGGTGCTGCAACACGGATAATCAAAGGGTTTTCCAATAAATGAACAGGTCTTGGCCGGTCAACCCGCCAGCTTGTTTGCGGCTTTTCTAATAAAGAATCAGCAATTTTTACAGATCTTTCGGGCCAATAATGTTCATCGGGCAAGTAACGGTGAATGGCCTGGATTCCAGTTCGGCCCGCGAGCCTATCCAGTAATTCCATCAAATGTACATTGTCATTGTTCCCAGTAAAATGCCATATCGACTCCTGAACCGGATCAACATCCTCAACAACAGGAGCTTCCAAAACAAATAACTCTATTCCAAGATCCGGCTCAATGGTTGCAATCTTCAACTCAAAAAGTCGGAACAAATGCGCAATATGATGTGAAGCGCGGTTGGTAACAATGTCAATTTGCTCCACTTTGCCATCCACTCTGTAACCCTTAAAAATCGCAGTTCGAAGTCCTTTTTCCTCTTTCACAAACCTGCTGCAAAGCATTTCCAAGAGTTTTTGCAAAGCGATTTGAATCCCGGTTGCCGTCACAATCGGCTCCATACAAGGCAGCCGCTCTTGGTAAGGCACAACTGGCTTAACTGGCTGAATAAGTTCGATTGCATGTCCCAAAGCCTGATCAATCCGTTCCAAAAGCTGTTGCCCAAACCGCCTTCGCAACACAGAACGCGGCATGTGGATGAAATTTTTGATCTGATAAAAGCCTAGCTTGTGCATCCGCTCTATAATCAACGGCTCCAACCGCAACGCAGCGGGAGGGAACGGCAACAGTGCTTCCAAAAGCCGGCTCGGTGGAATAATCCGCTTTTCATTCCCGAATCGCGAAACTGCCCAGGCTGTTCCAATGGTGTCCGCAATGGCTATGCTTATATCATAACCCGCATTGCGCATCCGCTCGGTCATATCTTTAAAATAGGCACGCTCCCCACCCCACAAATGTGCGCATCCGGTAATATCAAGGATCAGGCCTTCGGGTAAATCCACCGCAACCACAGGCGTGTAACGAATACAGCTTTCAGCCAGCTCATTTAACAACTCCTCAATCTTTACAGTTTTGTAATCAATTACTTCCAATGCAGGAATTAATGCTCTCGCGTCCGCCAGCACCATTCCCGTTGCAATGCCGCTGGCTGCCGCCTTCGGACTTATCGCCTTCACCACCAGCCTGCCACGCTCCGGCGCAGCCAGGACGAACTCCACGCCTTCAAGCTCAGGGCGCTCTTTTACGACCCAATCTGTGAGTAAATGTCGGAACCATATGGCGGCGAAGCGTTGTGGCATTGCACTATAAAATTTCAATACAAATAATTGATTATCAATTTATTAATATAATATTGATATTTTAGATATCTTTAATTTGGTTACAATGATATCAAATTGCTTGTTCACTCGCAAGATTTTTCTTTACTTTGTTTCAGTGAACAAAATCATTTTTACACACATAAACAGATCATCATGAATGCAAATCAAAGCCCCTCACTATTTGAAGAAATCCGTAAAACTGACGACAATGGCAACGAATTTTGGAGCGCCCGAGATCTGGCAAAAGTCCTAGAATACACAGAGTATCGGAACTTCAAACCCGTCATTAAGAAAGCGAAAGAAGCATGTAAAATGAGTGGGCAGCTTCCAGAAAACCATTTCGTGGAGTTGCACGAGATGGTATCGATTGGTTCAGGCGCCTCTCGACAGTTTGAAAGTGCTAAGCTCTCTCGTTATGCGTGCTATTTGGTTGTCCAAAACGCTGATCCGGCCAAAGAAGTGGTTGCACTCGGACAGACCTATTTTGCAGTGCAAACGCGTTTGCAGGAAATTCGGCAGATGGAAGAGTATGCTAAGCTTCCTACCGAAAGTGAAAAGCGTATCTTTTTACGGAGTGAAGTCACCCGGCACAATCTGCTGCTTGCAGATGCTGCCAGAACGGCCGGCGTAGTTGAACCGAAGGATTATGCCATTTTTCAGAATCATGGTTACATGGGCCTTTATGGCGGACTCGATGCGAAAGCCATTCATGAACGTAAGGAATTGAAAAAGAGCCAGCACATTCTTGATCATATGGGCAGCACTGAGTTGGCAGCGAATTTGTTCCGTACAACGCAAACTGATGATAAATTGAGGCGTGAAAATATTACTGGTAAGCGGAAAGCAAATCAGACTCACTTCGAAGTTGGCCAAAAAGTGCGACAGACAATTGTAGAACTGGGAGGAACGATGCCGGAAAATCTTCCGAAAGCAGACAGCATTAAGAGGTTAGGACAAAAGGAGCCGAAGCGAATTAGAAAGAAGTAATGTTAAAGCAACATGAGAAATGGAACAGTTGAAACTATTTGACGATCGGGAGCACCTTTTGTTGCCTCAGCATTTGATGACTTATGAGCCGGAGTTTTTCAATGCAATGGATAGCGAACGATTTCTCGACACTTTTCTGAAAACTGTTCCATTTCAGCAAAGCAAAGTCATGATGTATGACAAAGAAGTTTTGACACCCAGACTGAATGCCTGGTTTGGTGACAGACCGATGCGCGACGGCGATCGGCGCCCTCCTATTCCATGGACTGCCGAATTGCTCGAAATTAAAACCAAAGTCGAGGACCACACAGGAATGATTTTCAATGGCGTTTTGCTCAATTATTATAGAGACGGCCATGATTCCGTCGCGTGGCACAGCGATAAGGACACGATTGTCGGCCTGAAAACTGAAATCGCATCCGTCAGTTTCGGACAACCGCGCAATTTTGATTTCAGAAACAAAGAAAATCACCGGCAACAGCATTCGCTGGAATTGGGCAATGGCTCATTACTTTTGATGAAAGGCGATTTGCAGAAATATTGGGAACACAGAATCGCGAAATCAACCGCGCCCATGAAGCCGCGGATTAACCTGACTTTCCGGAAGGTTTTGTAATAGTTCGGTTTATGTTGAATCAAACATTGTTGTAAAGAGGGAATTTCTCGGGATTAGGAAAAAAAACGCTACTTTTCTGCGATTTCCAGTTCGTTGCATAGGCGCAACCACAACTTGACTAAATGCAAACCCAATGAGTGAGACCAAATTTAATATTGCCGTATTGATTGATGGCGATAATGCGCAGGCAAAATTCATGAAGGAAATGTTGGAGGAGGTTTCCAAATATGGTAAAGCCACCGTGAGGCGGATTTATGGCGACTGGACGAGCTCCAATATGAATAGCTGGAAAGAAATCGTCAATCATCACTCAATCAGCCCCATACAAAAATTTTCCTACACAACCGGAAAGAATTCAACGGACAGTTCGCTCATCATTGATGCCATGGACATTCTTCACAGCAAAAGTGTCGACGGATTTTGTATCGTTTCCAGCGACAGCGATTACACCGGATTGGCAAAAAGGATTCGGGAAGAAGGGCTGTTTGTAATGGGCATCGGCAGGAAAACTACGCCGATTGCATTTGTTAACTCCTGTGAAATCTTCACATTTAGCGAAAACTTAGTCGCAGAATTAGAGCCGCAATCGGATGAGCAGGAGATCAAAAAAATAGACGTTGCCCCGCAGGAAAAAATTCAAAAAGAATCCAAAAAGGGCGAGCCCAGACAGAAATATCCAAAAATTGACATAAGCGTCATTGATAAGGCATTCGAAATATCTACAAATGAAGAAGAGGAGGCACTGATTTCAAAAGTCGGGTCGTCACTCCGTAAAATTGATCCAAGTTTTGATTCCCGGACTTACGGGTTCAAAACGTTGACGCAGCTTCTCAAAAGCCTTTCTAAATATAAGATCGTTAATAATGAAGTGAATGGTCTTAATCACCCACTGATCAAGCTCAAATAAGCACATTCAGAATATTTCTGTCAAATAATAAAAGTTTTCGCTCCCAAAATTTGCGTAAGTAAATGCTTACATGTACTATTGTGTAAGCAAATACTTACATATTATGTCAATTGAAGCCAGGCGAGACGTATTTCAAGCCATAGCAGATCCAACCCGACGGCAGATTATCAACCTCATCGCGCACAAGCGAATGAATTTGAATGCCTTAGCTGAAAATTTCAATGTTAGCAGACCAGCAATCTCCCAGCACATTAAAATTTTGACAGAGTGCGGAATGGTGGTTGTAAAACAAGAAGGACGGGAACGATTTTGTGAAGCGAAGCTCAACGGACTGAGCGAAGTGTCCAATTGGGTGGATCAGTACAAACAGTTTTGGAATGAGAAGTTCGATTCACTTGGAAGCTATCTCAATGAAATTCAGGCCAATAATCAATCAAATAACGATCAATTAAACAACTAGCAAGATGGAACAACAAGCAGAAGAAAAAGCAGGATTGAAAATTGTCAGGCAATTTAATGCGCCTAAAACGTTGGTGTTTGATGCATTCGCATCACCGGAGGCATTCGGCAAATGGTGGGGACCAGCGGGAAGCCAGCTTTCAGTAGAAAGTTTCGACTTTAAGCCGGGCGGAAAAACCCATTACAAAATGGAGTCTAACGGTCACACGATGTGGGGATTATTCCAATACAAAAACATACTGCGTGCGGACCTGCTCGAATTCATAAACTCGTTTGCAGACGCCGAAGGGAACATCATCACTTCCCCGTTTCCAATGGATTTTCCACTAGAAATATCAAACAAAATCACATTAGAAGAAAGTGAGGGAGTCACTACACTAACCATCCAGGGACATCCGATAAATGCAACGCCAGAGCAAATTGAAACCTATAAGTCCATCACAAACAGCATGGAACAAGGATTCGGCGGAACATTTGATCAATTGGAAGCATACTTAACAGAACAGCAGCAATAATTTCAATTCGAGACGGTCCGGAATTACGGGCCGTCTTAATGTTTGAGAAATTCCTTTGGAACCGGGTTATTTTCAAGAAAGATTTTCATTTCCAGAGCTTTCCGGGATAGCGGTCGCTTAGCCGTTTAATGAATTTAATTTAAGCAATCATTTTAGGTTTAATTACAACGCCCTTACGCCCCACCAAAGAAATAACCGCATGAAGGAAAAAATAAAATATACTTGGTATTTCGAAATGGGTTTGTGCTTTCTTAATAGACGCTCTGTGAATGCGAAACACTTTGAGCTCCTGTCTGATCTTTATCAAAACCCAAACTTAATCCCAAACAAAATGATCAAACCACTTTATCCTTGCCTTTGGTATGACGGAAATGCGAAAGAGGCTGCGGAATATTACTGCGGCATTTTCAAGAGCTCCAAAATCACCGCCGAGAACCCGATGGTCGTTACATTTGAGCTTAACGGCTTCAAATTCATGGGTTTAAATGGCGGTCCGCATTACAAGTTTTCTCCGGCAACCTCCTTTGTTGTCGAATGCGATACACAGGAAGAAATCGATTATTACTGGGAAAGATTGGGCGAGGGCGGCTCCTACAACCAATGTGGCTGGCTAGATGACAAATTTGGAATGTCATGGCAAGTTGTCCCGTCCGTTTTACAAAAATTAATGGCTGATCCTGAAAAAGCACCGCGTGTCATTAAGGCATTTATGCAAATGAGCAAGTTCGACATTGCAACGCTGGAAAATGCCTGATAAGACACTTTTCGTCCTATGCCCTCATTTGCTATCCCTTATTCACGCCTGTCCCGAAAATTCAAAAATGCTCAAATTCATTCTTCCTACACTGCTTTCCCTTTCCTTCCCCACTGCCAAAGCGCAACTTGTTTCCGATTCCCTGCTGATTGAAGGGCATCAGCGCGTGTTTGTGTATGATAAATCTGTTCGGGTGAAACCTGGAGCCAGCCTCATTTTTCTGATGCATGGCTCGGGTGGTGAGCCCATGGGATTTGCGCCGCGTGCTGCCAAGTTGCAGGCAAGGGCGGAGGCTGAAAACTTGGTGCTCGTTTACCCGGCTGGTTATAAGAAATATTGGAATGAATGTCGAAAAGCCTCAACAGCCATCGCTAACAAGGAAAACTTGAACGAAGAGGCTTTCTTTTCGGCGATGATTGAGTTCTTTTTTGATAAGTATAAAATCAATAAAGCACACGTTTTTGCCACCGGTTTTTCGGGCGGCGGGCACATGTCGTATAAATTGGCGCTGACAATGCCCGGCAAGATCAAAGCCATTTCGGCCATTGTCGCCAACATGCCGACGGACGAAAACATGGATTGCACGCCCATGAATGTTCCCCTTCCGGTGATGATTACGAATGGCACGGCCGATGAAACCAATCCTTACAACGGAGGAGAAGTGAAAACCGCGGGCGTAACGCTTGGCACTGTACGCGCGACGGACATGTCGTTCCAATATTGGGCCAAACTCGATGGTTACAGCGGAGCGCCCGTCAAATCCATGATGCCTGACAACGACAAAGCCAATGATATCACGGTCGAAAAATATGCTTACCAAACCAAAGGCAAACCAGAGGTGACGCTTTTAAAAGTCATCAATGGCAAACACGAATTTTTCTCCGACTTCGACATTTTTGAAGAAACCTGGGCATTTTTCAAAAGACAAATGTAACCCAGGCAATTCTTACGCATCAGAACTAACAAACCGTTAGTGATGCACGTCACTCACTACAAATACAAAATAAATCAGGAGAAATTTGTGCAACTGTAAAGTTGCGCTTATATTTGCAACCATAACGTTGCATAATAATTAAGGCTATGCCGAAAGATTTAAGAAGAGACGTATTTCAGGCCATTGCAGATCCGACCCGCAGGGCGATTTTAAGCCTGATCGCATTGCAGGCGATGACGCCGAACGCACTGGCTGAGCACTTTGACACAAGCAGACAGGCCGTTTCCAAACACATTAAAATATTGACCGAATGCCAGTTGGTAACGCAGAAGCTGGCCGGCAGAGAGATATATTATCATTTCAATGCAAAGCAAATGAAGGAGGTGGATCAGTGGCTCGAACAGTTCAGAAAGCTTTGGGAAGATCGTTTTAACCAGTTAGACCAAGTTTTATTCAACTTAAAACCAGATGATTATGAAAACTAACCTTTTGATGAATTTTAATGTAGACAAGGAAAACAAAAAGATTAGCGTCGAAAGAGAATTTGCTGCCTCGGTGACAAAAGTCTGGGCGGCATGGACACAGAAAGAATTGCTGGATCAATGGTGGGCGCCAAAACCATGGAAGGCCAAAACCAAATCGCTCGATTTCAAAGAAGGCGGTCACTGGCTTTATGCAATGGTTGGTCCCGAAGGAGAAGAACATTGGGCACGCGCTGATTACGAGACCATTAGTCCTTTAAGAAGTTTTTCTGCAAAAGACGCGTTCTGTGATGAAAATGGCACTGTGAACGAAGCACTTCCTGGCTCGCATTGGGAAAATACATTCAAAGAGGAGTCCAACAACACATTGGTTTTCATTGAGATAACATTTAAGGAACTTGCTGATCTTGAAGCCAATATGCAAATGGGCTTCAAAGAAGGCTTCACATTGGGTCTGGAAAATCTGGACGAATTGCTGGCATTGCAGCAATAATATATCATTGCCGTTTCAAATGCTTCAAAGTTCCAGTTCAATGGACTTTGAAGCATTTTGTTTAAAAAAAGTGCTTTACGCCGTTTTAAAGACAGTCGTTTTTTCCTGCACAGCCATTTTATTCCTGATATACTGAAAACCGCCCGATGACCATTCCAGATCCCAGCTCGTAGGCTCGCCATTTCTTACTTTTTGCAATTCGACATTCCATCGTGGATGACCCACGCCGGGCATTCCTGGTTCGAGCTGACTCGCAATGGGCGCAACTTTCCAGCGGGAAACACTTGCCAATGTGTTGGCTGTGCGTGGATTGCATCGATGCAAAAATCCGGTAACCCGGCTTTGCTCCACCGCAAGCTGCAACCGCCGCGACTCGGTGAGTGTCACCTCACAGACCTCTCCCACAACGGCCGCGACCGCATCACATTTGAGCGATTCTTCAATGGCCCAAAGCAAATCTTCCTTTTTCTTGATATCAACGAAAATAACGCGGTCCGGTTCAATGCCAAAAAACTTTAAAGCCGGTGGAAAGAGCAGCCGATTAATGCTGATCCAAAGGCAAGAACCGCGTGCTGGCATCACCTTACCTAGCAATGCAGCCATAAAACCGGTCGTCGCGGCAGACTCTTCATTGGTGACACTTATAAATTCATGAATAGCCCCAACAGGGAAAATGCCATTCGGAAAAGCCAGCTCCATTTCTCCCAAACCAAAATGGTTACGCTGCCCGTCAGCATGCGAGCGAAAACCCTCCAAAGAAAGAATTTCCTTTTGTAACCTTTCAGCGATCTCACTCTTCGCAACTGGCTGTTTCATAGGTCATTTGAGTGAATTGTTATTTTAAGTAACAATATCATGATCTCAAAAATACCAAATTGCGCAATCAGCCGCAAGAATTTTAATTTATTAATTACAGTTTGCGCAACTTAATATTACGATACCAAACTGTGCTGCCCCAATCCTGCAACCCGATTCGACCAGCATAAGAGCCCTTCGCAATGGGTGCAGCTTTTAGTCCGCTGTTCGCAATTTTTTGTTTCCAATCGGCGCTATTCAGGTCATGTTCCTGAACGACGAACTCGTTTTGATAAACGGTTAACTTGCCCTTTTTCACAATAAAATGGATCTTATTCCACTCACCTTGCGGATTTCCTTCACGCAAACGCGCATTGGCCACACTAAAAAAATCACTCGCGCGATGTGTGTTCTCCTTTGCACCTTCATAAATTTTATCGTCGGTCACTTGCAGTTCAAGGCCAGTATCGTGCATGTTTTTGTTTTTGGGAGATTCGTTTACAAAAAAGAAAATCCCGCTGTTGGCATATTTGCTGACCTTCCACTCGGCTTTGAACTCAAAATCGCCGTTAATAACTTCATCTATAACAATGTCGCCGCCATTTTTCGCTTTGTTTCCGGCACGTTCGGGCACATTCAATTTAATGGCCCCTTGCTCAATCTGCCACGCCGTTCCCACTTCTTTCCCGCCATATGCATGCCATCCTTTCAAATCCTTTCCGTCAAATAACAGCTTCCAGCCATCCTTCTTTTCGGCGGCGGAAAGCGTGTTCAATGCCTGGGAAAATGAATTTGTAAATGCAAAAATCAAGGACAATGTTAACAGGGCAAAGCGGCTCATATTTTTTCGATTTTAATGTTAAAATACAAGTGTGTGCTTTAATAAAAATACTTGCCGGTCCGCAAAATGTTTGACAGAAATCCTCAGTCAGCCAGGACATTATTTACAATCGTCCCTGAGGCCTGTTCGCAAAAGTCTAGTCCCGAATAATCAGGATTATGCCCACCAATATAAGGAACGGCCATAATGTAAATGCGCTGATTGCCTTTGCCAAAATGGTCTAAAACCTGAAAATTATCATTGATCGCAATGCCCGGCACTCTCAGGTAAAAATCGCCATTGGCCAGCTGCTCCACATTGTCCCTACCTGCTTCCATTGCAGCGCTTCCCGTCTCGGCCGACCTGAACTTCAACAACGCCGGACTCACAGTCCCGTTGGTTATCAGACTCTTAAACGGAAATGCTTCAAATGGCAAATGCGGCTGGCCTACACAATTGACGAATGTATGATAATAAACGGCCTGCTCTTCCCCGTTGTCATCTTTGTAAAAATACGTCACACCACCACCATTCTCGGGATCCACACGACTATCGTCGCCTACGGTTATAATTTCAAGCCGTCCGGCGTCGTCCAATGCCAGCAACTCGTCGGCTGAACTCTGCGGAACAAACGCGATGACAACTGAAACAAGCGGCATCAATATCTTTTGCATGCGCTGCATATCTTCGGCAGACATATATTTGGCAGGATAATTCATCGCAAAACTCAGCACCGCCAGGATTTCTTTCCAGTGAATGGATTCCTCATTTCGGATTGACTTTTCCGCCTCCGCATATTCGCGCCTAAACAACATGAACGGCTCCGTTTTTTCGCGAACTTCCATCATGGAGTTCACAAATTCCTCCATTTTCATGTCCTTAATGCGCTCGTAAAACACGGGATCTTTCTCCCTGAACAGGTCCTTGAATGCTTTTTCAAACATAAAATCCAATTCAAGAAAACCATCATTTTCACTCCGGTTTTGCGCAACTTCTTCTTCGGAAAGCAATGCTTCGTCCGACAAAAGGGGATCTTCCAAATGGAAGCGGATGGCAGGGAGCAGCCCATTACGCGAATGCATGACGAGTCTGAAATCAGGGCTTGTGTCTGAGGGAATAAATTTTACTTTTCCATTTTCATCCTTTTCAAATGAGCCATTATGCCGCGCCAAAGTTCTGATTGCGTCAATGGCCGTGAGCGATGAACCTCTGATGGCGATCGGATGATTGAGCGCTAATTTGAGTTTGGATGGTGGATAAGGAGATTCAAAATAGCCTGGCGTGGTACCTTCGTGTTTGTTGGGCCAGTTATGTCCTGTACACACAATCACCTGATCGAATGTCGCCAATCCCAGCCGTTCCACGGCAATGTCAACGGCGTTTTCAGTGGGTTTATCAATGATATCCAGCACATTACAGCCTGTGTGAACGCAGGTTTCCAGTCCAATATCGGCTGCTTTTTTAAGCAAAAGATCAAATTGCCCAGCCAGATATTTACCAAAAAGCAATCGCGGCAAAACTTTGTATTCGTTGAATTTGGTTTTGTCAATAGTGAAACCTTCCAGCGCCTCGTCGGGAACTGTTTGGATCCATTCGCCAATGGAAGTTACAATTTCAGGGATCTCGTTATCAGAAACATTAGTAATGTGCTCATTGTTAGAGCCTTGATAACTGTAAGGCATTCCCGCGCCTAATAAATTTTTGCTTTCGTAGATGTGTATTTCCAGGTCGGTTTGACCCGCGTCTACAAATCTTTTATAAACAAACAATGCACTGGGGCCTCCGCCCAGGATGGCAATACGTTTCTTCAATTCTTTAAATATTAATATTAATGATAGATCCGATGGTTTTTCAAAACTTATACATAAACAATTATACCAAGCTTATTGGGAATGATTTTTTGAAAGATTCTTATAATTTCCATGGATCTTTGTCCGCACCATAATCTTCCGCAAATGCATTTATCAGAAATATGGATCTATCCTGTAAAATCCCTCGGCGGAATACGTTTGAAAGAATCGCAGGTGGAAGAAGAAGGACTGAAATATGATCGCCGCTGGTTGATTGTGGATGAAAAAGGCACTTTCCTAACCCAGCGGGTCAATGCACAAATGGCCTTGCTGGACGTTCAGCTCTATGAAGAAGGATTGCTTATCGCGCATCGTTATCAGCCTGAAAGACCAATTCTTATTCCATTCCAACGAAATTCGGATGCAGACATGCAAGTGAAAATATGGAAGGATTTCGTCACCGCCCGAACGGTTTGCGATGAGGCTGATGCGTGGCTTTCGGAACATTTGGGTAAAGCCGTTCGCATTGTAGAAATGACAGCAAACACCCAGCGCAAACAAGATCCAATGTATGCGCACGGCGAAAGTCACGTGAGTTTTGCAGACGATTTTCCTTTCTTACTGATCTCGCAGGCGTCACTGGATGACCTTAACAGCAGACTTGCTGAGCCGGTCACAATGAAGCGCTTCCGTCCCAATTTTGTTGTGGCGGGCACGTCGCCCTATGCGGAAGATCAATGGAAAAATATCAGCATTGGAGACACCAGTTTTGAAGTTACCAAACCCTGCGAGCGCTGCATTATGGTGACCATTGATAATAAAACGGGCATTAAAGGCTCGGAACCGCTGAAAACTCTGGCTGGTTACCGCAAAATAGACCGCAATATTTTCTTCGGCCAGAATGTGATCGGGCTGGGAACGGGGACAGTTCGGGAAGGCGACGAAGTTGTTTTGCTATCTTCTAAGCATTAACCGAAACTAGCTTCTCGTGCTTTGGCGCCGGAATAACGACCAGCGTGATGATCGTCGCCAGGACTAACGCGCCGGACATCAATGTATAAGACGCATTGAAATTTCCGGTTTCACTATTGAGATAACCCACCAGATAAGAGCCTGCAAACGAGCCTAATGCGCCCAAACTGTTGATTAAACCGATTGCGCCGCCAATCACATTTTTTGGTAAAACATCGGCAATTGCTGCAAAAAACGGCCCATATGGCGTGTACAAAGCGCCTCCGGCAATTACAAGCAGCACATAGGACAGCCAGAATTTTTCAGGTCCAAGCCAAACGGTGGCGTAAAGACATATGGCGGCGATGAGCAGAAACGGCCAGATAAAAACCTTCCGGTTGCCTGTTTTATCAGAAAAATAGGAAGCACTGAGCATGCCAATGACAGCCAGCAGATACGGAACGGACGACAGCCAGCCAGTTATAACCATGTTCATATCGGGCGCGGCTTTGATGATCGATGGCAGCCACATCACAAATCCATACACACCAACGCTCCAAAGCAGATATTGCAACGAGAGCAAAATGACCTTTTTGGACTTGAATGCTTCCGCATAGTTCTTGACCGGCTTAATGCCGACCTGCTCTTCTTGCAGGCGTTTTTCAAGTTCTGTTTTTTCAGAATCAGACAGCCATTTGGCCTCCAATGGGCGCTCATCAATCATTTTCCACCAAATGAATGCCCACAGAATTCCAGGTGCGCCTTGTAAAATAAACATCCACCGCCAGCCCATCGAATCGATCAGATAGCCGGAGAGCACGGACATCCAGAGCACGGTAACCGGGTTTCCGAGGATCAAAAATGTGTTTGCGCGCGAGCGTTCTTCTTTGGTAAACCACTGGCTCAGCAGGATGAGCATGGCGGGCATCACCGCACTTTCCACAACGCCAAGCATAAATCGGATGATGATCAGCGTTGTCGTGTCGTTGACCATTCCAGTCGCTGCCGCTAATCCGCCCCAGCAGATTAAAGAGATGAATATTAGTTTCTTGGCAGCTTTGTGTGCGGCATATTGCGCTCCGGGGATTTGAAAAAAGAAATAGCCCAGAAAGAAAAGCGAGCTCAGCAAGGTCGATGTGTTGGGCGTAATGTGCAGATCACCCGCCATTCCGCCGGCGACTGCAAAGCCAAAATTGGCCCTGTCCAGATAAGCCAGACTATAAGTTACAAACACAACAGGAATAATCCTGAACCACCTTGCCTGCGCCAACTTTGGTTTCATGCTTTATTCAATGAAGTCATTTTGTAAAAATGTTAAGGCACGAAATGCTCGATTATACTAGTTGAAATGCATTATGCGCTTCATCAAAAGCCTTACATTATGGTAAATAAAAGCGACCGGATACTTTGATAACTAATTGTCCCTGAATGTCATCAAGCTAATCTCAGTTGCCATGAAACACATTATGATTTTCGCGCTGCTCATTGTTGCGATGGCTTGTAAAAAAGATGATGTGAAGGAGCCCATGGTTGAAACCGAGCCTTGCCTGCTTCTGGGTTATGTGACCGACACAACGGGATCGGGCGCTCGTGTTGAGATCTTTTACAACAAACAGGATCTGATCAGCGGCACCACATACGCGTACACCGGATATTTTGGCGACACGACTAAAATGACGAGCACCGTAAGTTATTACGACCAGCAACGGCCGTCTGTCGCAACCAATGTGGTTCAAGAAATAAATGTCAAATTTGAATACGATGCCAATAAGGTTTTGGTCAAAAAAACCTGGTTTGAAAAAGAAACATTGCCCAGATATTCAACCCGGTTTGAGTGGAAAGCCGGCAAACTCGACCGCATCATTCAGAGTTCCTACGAAGTCACTGGCGCACCGGGCAGCACCCAAAATTACAAGGAAACAGAACATTCCTATGCCATGCTCGATATCGGCGATGACGGCAATTTGCGAACATTGAAACGCTTTCGAATGGACGGCAAAGCATTGGAATCATACGCATTCGAATATGACAAAAGCCCAAACCCATTCAGAAAACTATACGCAATCCAAAGCACTTATTTCGACCAATATGCCCATTTGATGTCGACCAACAACATTACACGCACAACCATTCGTTATCCCGAAGAACAAAAAGAATATGTTCAGGATGTGAAACGCGCTTATAATCCCGCCGGTTATCCGCTTGATGGCTTCTATCCGTCGCACCGTGCGCTTGCATTGGTTTATAAATGTCGTTAGCGTTTCGTGTCCGTCGGTTATTTATTTACAGGATTTCTCTGGAAGATGCTTTTGCATATATTGAGCATCATTTATCAACTTCTTTATGACCGGCAGTTCGCTCCCCATTGTCCGTTTCATTGCCATTGACGACAATCCGCTGGACTTATTTTCAATTACAGAATATGCCAAAGCGTTTCCTTTCCTTCAAAATTGCGGCACTTATCCCAATGCACTGGAAGGTTACGAAGCGCAGCAATACATTAAGCCTGATCTGGTTTTTCTGGACATTGAAATGCCGGGCATCAGCGGGTTGGATCTTTTGCGAAAAATCAGGGCCGACGTTTCAATGGCCGTTTTTATCACGTCACACCATGAGTTTGCGCTCGATGGTTACGAATTGTCTGCATTGGATTATATCCTTAAACCGCTCACAGAAGAACGCTTCGTGGAAACCGCACGCAGGGTGCGGGAATATGCGCTCATGAAGCAGCGCGCTGACGCTTATGAAGTGCTTTTTGAGCAGGATACGCTAACCATTAAAGAAGGTTATAACCAAGTAAAACTGGCACAAAAGGACATTATTTACTTGGAAGCGATGCAGGATTATACCAAGATCATCACCCAGCAAAAGAACTATGTGACCCTTTCTTCGCTCACTTGTTTTATGGAGCAGCTTCCAGCCGACCGTTTCATGCGCGTACACCGCAGTTATGCCGTTTCATTGAATCAGATCAAGGAGCTGCGTCACTCGGAAGTGGTTTGCAACAAAACGGTCATCCCGGTTGGAAAAACCTATCGGTCTGCCATTGCCAAGCTTAGAATCTGATCTCAAATGAAACAGACTTTACTCTTCATATGCGGCGTTCTTCTTTCACTATCAACCGCTTACAGTCAGATTATTCCCGATTTGACGCCATACAAGTCGGTCAGGGACAAGCTGGAAGCGCTTGCTGATCTTTGCGATTCACTTGCCAATATTGATGACCTGGAAAAGGAGAAGTTCGTGGCACATTATGCCTTGCGGCTCGCTCCTGCAAATGATTTTTATTATCGATCGATTTTCCATTACAACCTTGGTTATGCCTTTGAAACCTCTAATAGTGACAGCGCCTTTTATCATCATGAAAAATCGCTTGCACTCGCGCGCAAAGGCAAATTGCCACGACGTGTTCTGATGTCCCTTAACCGTCTTTTGTTTGAATACAACAATTCGGTTGGAAACAAGCAAAAGGCTGATGCAACGCTTCTGGAAGTGCTGAAAAGCATTGACACCACAAAAAATGAATATGAAAAAGCCTCGTTGTACGCAACAATTGGCAATTATTACGCCTCAAAAGGCGAGTATAACACGCAGGTCAATTATTTGCTCAAAGCGATTACAATCAAGAAGCAGCTGATTCAAGTTGGAAAAATTAAGGATCGGGAGGAACTCGTAGTGGACTTAATGAGTCTCGGTGAGCTGTATACTCAGCTGCAACAAGGAGAAAAAGGGCTTTATTATATCAAAGAATCAAGAAATTACATTGTTGCCTACAAGCCATATCTCAACTATTATTATAAGGATATTTCCGGGGCTTATTTGCTCATGAAGCAACCCGCAATGGCCCGGATTTACTATGACAGTCTAGCCGCAATGATCACTCCTGACGACAAGCAGACGGGTCGGCGATCTAACAAAATCGCGCTCGACCTGACATTTGCTGATCATTATCTAACCCTAAAAAAACTGGACAGCGCGCAACTTTACCTCGATCGTGCCAATGCGCTTGCGCCAAAGTGGGCGAGCACATTGCTGCTGTCGCAGGTCAATTTCATGACTGGAACTGTGCTTTTGGCTCGGAAACAATTTGAAAAAGCGCTGCCATATTTGAAAGCATCGGAGCCTCACAGCGATGGCTTGGGACTGGAGATTCACGTTGGCCTGTTGCAGTCGCTCGCTAAATGTTACGCCGCGACCGGTCAATGGCAGCAGGCCTATGCTTATTATGATAAATATGCGCCACTGCGGGATTCGTTGTATCTGGAATCGGCGCGAAAAAGCATTGCCGATGCGGAAGCGCAGTATCAAAACAAAGACAAGCAGCAGCAGATCGAAGTCAAGAACTTACAAATTGACCGCGCCAAAAAAGAGCGGCTCTGGCTTATTTCGGGCCTGACGCTTTTGGCAATTTCGCTCGCACTTTTGGCTGTTATTTACAGGAATAAAAGGAAGAATGCTGAGATCCTGGACATGAAAAACCGGGAACTGGCGTCGCTCATCAGCGAACTCGAAGAAGCGAATCGCACCAAAGCCAAGCTTTTCAGCATTATCAGCCACGACCTGCGCTCGCCGATCAGCCAGGTTTATCAATTTTTAAAGTTGCAGCAGCTTAATCCCAAGTTGTTAAGCGAAGGTCAAAAAGCAGAATTGAGTGAGAAAATCCAGACCGCAACCGGGTCACTTTTGGAAACCATGGAGGATTTGTTGCTTTGGTCAAAAACCCAGATGAACCAGTTTAAAGCAGACATTCAGCCCGTTGACATTTCTCATATTGCCGCGCAAAGTCTGCGGTTGCTGCAACTGAACATTGAAGCAAAAAATCTTCAAATACAAAATCAAATTCCGCCACAGATCATTGTAAACACAGACCCCTATTATTTGCAAGCCATCATCCGCAATCTTTTGCAAAATGCCGTCAAAGCCTCGGACGATGGCGGGATTATTCAATTAGGATTCACTGAAAGCGCACAGCGCAAAGCACTTTTTATAGAAAATTCAGGCGCTGCATTTACACAAGAAGGTTACACAACTATTTTATCCCAAAATGAAAACAACCCGGGCTTGTCTGGCCTGGGGCTGAGGCTGGTCGGCGAACTGTCCGAGAAAACGGGTTTAAAAGTTCGATTTGAAAATCCATCAGAAACACTAACAAGAACATTGATCGTTTTTCCTGACGACAATATTTATCAAACTAGTTCGAAGATTTAACAAAATCTCAACAAACGGTTACAAAAAAATTTCTAGATTTGGACGGACGTCAATCATTCGGATTTATGAAACAATTGTTACTTGCTTTTCTGATTTTTTCATCCATTTCCAGCATCGCGCAAATTGCTTTTGTCGATTCTTCTTTGACATGGGAACAACTTGCAAAAAAGGCCAAAGACGAGAATAAACTCGTTTTTATTCATGTGGAAGGCTCCGGCTGCGAGCAATGCAACACAGTCGCTACACAGGGTTTCAGCTCACCGATTTTAAAGGAAAAATTTGCAAAAAACTTCGTTTCCACGCGGGTTAACATTGAGTCTAAAAACGGCTTAAAATTTGCCGAGAAGTTTAAAATTCCGCATCCATTGATCTCGCTGTTTGTTGATGCGGATGGCAATGTGCTGCATAAATACGTAGGCTCCACTTCCAGCGGGATCACTTATGCGCAGCAAGCGGACATGGCCATTTCAAAAATTGGCCAAAAGCCCTTTGCAGCTTATGAAAAGCAATATGAAGCTGGGGAAAGATCACCGGCTTTCATTAGAGAGTTCATTACCAGGCAGAAAGAAATGCAAATGCCAATCGATCGTTTGCTTGACGAATATGCGGGCATGCTTACAATTGACTCGCTGCAAAACTTTGAGACCGTTAAGTTTATTTACAAACAAAGCCCGACAGTGGACAGCCGCATTTATAAGGCAATCCAGGCCGTGACACCGCGCAAAATAATCGACAGCATCTATAAAAACATTCCTTACCCTGAGGCAGTTGCGATAAATAATGGCATTATTGGAAGTACATTTCGCAAGGCTGTCAAAACAAAAGATCAAAATCTCGTTTTCCAATTATCCAGCTTCATCCAAGGCACTTATGGCAATGATTATGAAGTGGGCTACATGGCTTCACAAAGGAATTTAAATCAATACATGCACGCCATTAAGGACACGGCGCAATATATAATGGGTGTTTCAAATTTTATAAATCACCATTATATGATGTTATCCGTGGATTCGCTGAAAAGAATTGATGCAAAGCAACTCGCTCGTCAGCCGAAAACGCAACACAATGGTGGCCCGGGCGTCACTTCGAGCGTTGTGAGCTTTCCTCCACCTTCGCAGTTTTACCACATAGAGCTTAATGAGCACGCCTGGCATTTTTATGAAATGTCAAACCGCAAAAGTGATCTTGAAAAAGCGCTGATGTGGTCAAAGAAATCGATCGAGTGGTTTGATGAGCTGAATAAAGGAAAAAACCACCCGATGACGCTCGGTAACCCCGCTTATCTCGACACTTACGCGCATTTGCTCTACAAACTAGGCCACAAGGAGGAAGCAATCGTATGGCAGACAAAAGCAGTTGAAGCAAGCAAAGCGGCCAAACAACCATTTCCGACTATTGAAAAAGAGCTGGCAAAAATGAAGGCCGGCACGCTTTAATACTGCATTTATAAGCACACTGGCAGTAGCCGCTGACAGGTTTGTCTTTTCCATTGAACTCGGTAATTGTTACTGTGGCTCCACCGGAAATCCACGTTGCAGACTTGTCATAATAACCATGCATGTAAGGCACTTTCCCGAAAACCATCGGTGAAATGATCACCGTGCTTTCTGTCTCCGGCTGACCGGTTTTTTTGTTTTGTTTGCCCAAAATTATTGCAGGCAAACGCTGCCATTAACTGCCATCCCGGATTAATCGCTGCATTCATGTCACAAACTAACGCAACCGCAAGCTGAATTAGGAAAAAGAAAATCGGACTGATGGGTAATTTATTAGGGTTCTTTATTTTTGATTTTAACTTGTCAAAACCCTCAGAAAACCTTGAAGCCGCGTTTTTTCTCCCGATATGAATGGTGGTATCACCTCGCGATGATGCCCGTTTTTTTTGCCGTCGGCAACTATTATTTTATTGGAGAAAAATATTTCACAAGCCTCGACATTTTCCTTCCCGCAACGGCATTAGTATTTGTTCTTTATTGGTTCTCGATTATAACGCTCACCATGGTTGTGCGCTGGGTGATCAACCGTTATCCGCATGTCGATCAGACGCGCAAACGCCTGCTAATCACGCTGCTTGCCGTCGGTGGGCTTACGCTGCTGCTTGCTGTGTTTGATGTGTGGGCTTACAGTCTTGTTCCCCGATTTGCGGTTACATTCAAATGGCCCAATATCTGGCCGATTATGATCCTGGGCGCTTTTTTTGACATTTTCCTGTGCGCAATGCTCGGGCTTTTTTATTCACTGGAACAATGGAGGAACAATCAGGCGGAGAGTGAAAAGCTGGAAAGGCAGTCGCTGCAACACCAGTTTGATGCATTGAAAGGACAGGTTAACCCGCATTTCCTATTTAACAGTCTGAACACGCTTTCAGCGCTCATTGGTGACGATCAAGCAAAGGCGGAGATTTTCGTGGAAGATCTTGCCAGGATTTACAGATACATTTTGCAAGGTTCCAAAACGGACCTGGTGCCCGTCCAGGCCGAGTTTGAGTTTTTACAAACCTATGCACGCCTCCTGAATGCGCGTTATGGCGAAAGCTTGCAAATAATTCAGCCAGAACCTTACGCTGGTGATCTGTTTGTGCCGCCGCTTGTGTTGCAGGTTTTGGTCGATAATGCGATCAAATTCAATACAATGACAAAAATCAGACCATTAATTATTCGCATTGAAATCGCTTTCAGCCAGCGGATTCGCGTACAAAACAACATGCAAAGCAAAGTGCGGCCGATGCTAACCGATCAGGGCGGATTAAGCGAACTCAAAGCCAAATATCACGCGCTCAGCAATCGTGAAGTGCGAGTGGAGCAAACGGAGGCGCATTTTGTTGTCACGCTTCCCATGTTGTCGGCCAAAGCGCGCACGTAAAAATACGCATTGCACATTTCATGACAATTCATGTGTTTATTCAAACAATTGATACAATTATCATGAACCATTTCCTCAGGCTTCCTTTACATTTGAAGCAACCTAATCATTGACAGACGACGATCACGAGTGGACAGCACACCATGGCAACTGAAAAATTAACAGAAAAATTATCGGGAAGTTTCAGCTCCGGAAGCCGTTGGTCTTTCGTGCTTACGATGCCAGCTTTCCTGATGTTTTTCAATTATTTGATGGTTGGTCCGGGATTCATCCGTAGTTGGCAAACGTTCGCAGGAAGCACGTTTCTCAATGGATGTCTGCTGTCCATAACCTTTTTTATCCAAACCAAAGTCAACGAAAACATTGCCCAGCGCTATCCGCGACTGGACCAAACGCCCAGACGAATTTTCGTTTCAATTGCCTCGCATGCAGTGTTATCGGGCATTTTTTTGGCTTTAATCGCCTGGCTCTATATCGGTTTCAAGTTGTTTGGATCATCATTGACGCCGCACCGGATCTTAATGATTTACCTGATTAACATGGCCGCCATTTTGCTTGTAATGGGCATTCATGAATCTTTCAATGCGATCAGCAGATGGAAACAGCACGAGGTGAACCGCGAACGGTTGATGAAGGAGAATGTCAATGGACAACTTGAAAGCCTCAAAGCCCAGGTGAGCCCGCATTTTTTGTTCAACACATTGAATTCATTATCGACGCTCATTGCCGAAGATCCGGAAAAAGCGGAGCAATTTGTGGATGAAATGGCGCGTGTTTACCGCTATCTTTTGCAAACCAATCACGCTTCGCTGGACGAAGAAGATTTCAGCCAACTGACGACTTTGCGCAAGGAATTGTCATTCATGGATTCTTACGGACATTTGCTCAAAACGCGTTACGGCGATGGAATGAAGCTTTATATTCACGTCGAGAAGCATCTGCTGGATCACAAAATTCCACCGTTGACCTTGCAGCTTTTGGTCGAGAATGCAGTGAAACACAATGTAATCCGCGTCAGCCGGCCACTAACGATCTTCATTTTAAGCACGCAGCAGGGAGACTTGATGGTGCGTAACAATTTGCAGAAAAAAACGCTCACAGCAGGAGCAGAAAACCTTGAATCGACCGGCGTTGGATTGATCAATATCATTACAAAATATAAGCTCCTGAAAGCACATCAACCCACATTGCGAGAGCCTGTGATTGAAAGTAACCACGAATTTTTTACCGTAATTCTGCCATTAATTGCCTGAAAAATATGAACGCACTCATTGTTGAAGACGAAGATCTCTCGGTCCGGAGATTGAAGAAATTGCTGACTGAAACCGCTCCTGAGCTCATCATCAACGGCGTCACGGACAGCATTGAAGAAACGGTCGAATGGCTTTCTTCTAACCAGAGAAAAGGCAACGCAGACCCCGACATTATTTTTCTGGACATAGAACTGTCTGATGGACAAAGCTTTGAGATCTTCAATCAGGTTCAGGTTTCTAGCACGATCATTTTTACAACGTCATACGACGAATATGCATTGCAGGCTTTCAAGCTTAACAGCATTGATTATCTGCTCAAACCGGTTCACCGCGACGACTTGCAAAGGAGTTTACAGAAATACGAAAACATGCGCGCGCAGCCGGCAACGGATTCGCTGGAAGGAATTAAAAAGCTCCTTGAAAGTTTTAGAAAACCCGCGCGTAATGATTACAGGCAGCGATTTTTGGTAAAACAGGGACAGAAAATGCTCTCTGTGGAAGTCAGTGAGATCGCTTACTTTTTCACAGAAGATCGTTACAGTTTCTTTATCACCGACACCAATCAGAAACTGCTGGTCGATTATACATTGGATGAGCTCGCGGAAGTGCTTGATCCCGAGCGCTTTTTTCGGATCAATCGTGGCATGATGGTCACGCACAAGTCAGTCGACAAGATCGATCCGTATTTTGGGAATCGTCTTTCGCTAAGCCTGCGGCCTTTACACAACAAAGAAGTGCTGGTAAGCCGTGAGAAAGTGAGCGATTTCAAGCATTGGATGGGAAAATGATGAAGTAAGAATTTTTCATTATTTTATTGTTATATTTCCAGTAAACTCATGTTTACGATTTATGACAAATTTATACGCTCAATGTCAGAGCCTGATCGGCGTTGCAAGAAACGTGATCACCGGCACTGTGCTTATTTCGCTTGCCGCGTTCACGGTTCAGGACACGCCTCAGAAGCCGGATGAAAGCCGCTTCACCCCTATCGTCGTTTCCGACAATCTGGACGAACCCATGGTTTTTGAAGTGCTGCCCGACGGTTCGGCTTACATTATCGAGCGGAAAGGCGCTTTGAAAAAATACAATCCCTCGACCAAGTCAACCGACCTGATCGCCAACATTCCGGTTAACACCAAATACACGAGCGCAGAAGGCGTTTCCAGAGAGGCCGAAGAGGGTTTGATGGGTTTTACAATGGACCCGAATTATGAGAAAAACCATTGGATTTATCTTTATTACGCCCATCCAACCGAAAAAAAGCACATTCTCGCTCGCTTTGAGATCAAGGACGACCAACTTGTAGAAAGCTCCAAAAAGACAGTTTTGGAGGTGGAAACACAGCGCGAA
The DNA here is from genome assembly GCF_021390515.1 of Dyadobacter sp. CY326. GTDB lineage: Bacteria > Bacteroidota > Bacteroidia > Cytophagales > Spirosomataceae > Dyadobacter. Next base: position 50,993 of record NZ_JAJUXI010000003.1, on the reverse strand, counting down.
GTTTGCTGTCACACAGGCGGCGGCATGACGTGGGACAAAGCCGGAAATTTGTATCTGGCGGTGGGTAACAACACTGGAAATCAAAAGGCTGCGCAAACAGATGAGCGTCCGGGAAGAGCCAGCTGGGACGATCAGGGACACGCTGGAAATACGAATGACCTGAGAGGGAAAATTCTAAAAATTCATCCTGAGCCAGACGGCTCGTACACCATTCCCGAAGGAAATCTTTATCCCAAAGGAACTGCAAAAACACGTCCGGAAATATATTCAATGGGCCACAGAAACCCATGGCGCATTACGGTCGACAGCAAAACGGGTTATTTGTATTGGGGAGAAGTAGGTCCGGATGCGAACGAAGATTCGGAGATCGGGCCTCGGGGTTATGACGAAATGAACCAGGCGCGCAAGCCCGGAAATTTTGGCTGGCCTTGGTTTGTGGGTGATAATCAAGCCTTTCCGGTTTACGATTATGCAGCGAATAAGCCATTGGCAAAAAAAGACCCGAACAAACCAATTAATGAATCGCCAAATAACACAGGTTTGAAAGAGCTTATGCCGACAGCTCCGAATTTCATTTATTATCCATATGGCGTTTCGGACAAGTTCCCGCTGGTGGGCTCAGGTTCGAGAAGCGCAACAGGCGGACCGGTTTATCACCGCTCCGATTTCAAAGCCCCTGCGCGTCCTTGGCCTGCATACTACGAAAACAAATGGATCACAGCCGACTTCTCACGTGGCTGGATCATGGCCGTTTCGATGAGCGAAAACGGAGATTATCAATCCATGGAACGCGTGTTGCCAAGTTACCATCCCGTGCAACCGATTGACATGAAGTTTGGCCCTTCGGGTGATTTATATGTGCTCGAATATGGCAGCAACTGGTTCCGAAAAAGCGAAAATTCAAGGCTGATCCGCATCGAATACAATGGCGGAAATAGAAAGCCAATCGTGCAGGTTTCGACGGATAAAAAGGGAGGGACGGTTCCGTTTGAGGCAAAACTGTCGGCTGACGGCACGAAGGATTTTGACGGAGATAATCTGAAATACAGCTGGAAAATAACCGGAAGCGGCGCTGCGCCAAAGACATTTAACACTGCAAACCCGACTGTGAAATTTGACAAACCAGGCGTTTACACCGCAAATCTGACGGTTACGGATGCCAAAGGCGCTGCCAATTCACAATCCATCAAGATCATTGCAGGCAATGAACCGCCGAAAGTTGCGGTAAGCCTGGAAGGCAATAAGACATTCTTTTTTGCGGGAAAATCAATTCCATATGCTGTTGACGTTGTCGATAAGGAAGATGGAAGCTTAGCCGATGGGAAAATCAAGCCAGACCAAATCGCGATCAGCATTGATTACGCCTCGGAAGGTTTCGATTATGCGGAAGTGATTCAGGGTCAGCGCAGTGTAGACGCTAGCACGCAGTTTGCCGTTGCGCAGGTTTTGATTGGAAAAAGCGATTGCAAGGTTTGTCATCAGCCCAATACAAAATCGGTAGGCCCTTCATTTGCAGACATTTCCAATAAATACAAAGGCCAGCCGGGCGTCACCGAGAAGCTGGTTGAGAAAATATTGAAAGGCGGTTCGGGTGTTTGGGGCGAAGTGGCCATGGCCGCCCACCCTGCCCTGCCCGTTGCGGACGCGGAAACGATTGTGAAATACATTCTGAACAGCACCGACAAAACGCTGAGCACGCTGCCCGTAAAAGGAGAATACACGCCAAAAATTCCTGCGAAAGATAATGGAAAAGGCACGGTGCTGATTCGAGCTGCGTTCACAGACCGGTCGGTGAGTGGCAATAAGGCCATTCCTGCGCAAACAACGGAGGAAATGATTGTGCTGCGCAGTCCGGAAATCAATGCTGCCGAGGCGCCCATTGTACAAGGTGCGGAAATGAAAGCGTTGGGAACGGCCGGCCTCGGTTTCAGCGTGGTCACATTTGCAAACAGCTTCCTGGCATTCAAAGAATTTGATTTAACGGGCATTAAGGAGCTCGAAATGAACGCCGCAGCGCAAAAACGCGAAGGCGCTATGGGCGGCAAGGTGGAAGTTCACCTGGACTCTCCAACGGGCACATTAATCGGTGAAAAATCGGTTGAAATCGCGCCGGAGGTGGATATGGCGAAGATTATGGCTGAGTTGGAAAGCCAGAAAAAACCGGGTGAAACTGTCAAACCACCACGCCGTCCGACCCGCGAGCCGGTTGTTGTAAAAATCGAACCGACGAGCGGCAAGCATGACATTTATCTGGTTTTCAAAAATGCCGAAGCCAAGCCCGTTGAACCATTGATGACGCTTTCGAAGATCACATTCAAACAATAAACTGCTAAGTTTCAATCACAAAACGATCGGCCAGGACAGCATTCACTCCTGGCTCGATCCGTTTTTCATGCGGAAGCGCATAAAACTCAGTCGTAAGCCGAAGCCCTTTTTCGGTCCTTTCAATTAAAACTTTCAGAAAACCGTGCTTGTTGTCGCAATAATTTTCAAGTGAAACATTGTTGAAAAGCGCGTTATTGCCCGTAAAACGCGAGTCACTTGTAGACGCCACAGGATGCAGCTCGTCATAACCACCTCCGCCTGCGACGATAAACGGGACCGTTTTTCCATCAAAATAACGCTTCGAAAATCTTTGGTAATTGTGCACATGTCCACTAAAGACAATGTCGGGGCGCACGCCGGTTTGTTCAAAAACACCATCCAGAAACTGGATCATCGGCAAGCTCGAACCGTGGTTAATGTCCGCTGAGTAAGGCGCGTGGTGCACGCACAAGATAATCGCTTTTTCGGGACGATCTGCGTCCGCACTTCTCAATTCTTCCAAAAGCCATTTCCGCTGATCCGGCGTGATGACGCCGAATTTGGTCACATTTCCATACATGCCAATTATCCTCGCAACAGGCGTAACGAGCGACCAAAACACATTGGGCTGCGTCATGCTCTTGCGCTCAGCGCCCCCACTAAAAGAAACGGTTTGCGACTGTTTGTCACAAAAAACCTTCATGAAAGGCTCTAAACTTTTATAAGAAACGCGGCTCTCAGGATTTACGTCGCTATCGTGGTTGCCTGGAATTGCGAAAATCGGTCCTGGATATTTTTGATAAGGGTCGAAGAATTGTCTTTTGTATTGACTTGCCTCGCCGAAATTGTAAACAATGTCGCCTAAATGATACAAGAACATCGGTTCCAGGCCAGTTCCGTCCGTTTGCTGATATTGCTTGATCATTTCCCCAACAACCAGTTTTTGGAAATCCGGATTGCGAATGCTGCCCGTGTCACCCAGCATATGGAAAGCGAGCTTATCGCGATCATTTAATGCCTGAACATGCTCTAAATCAAGATGATAAGGATATTTTCCGGAAGATTCAGGAACGGGTTGAAATTTATAGGAGTCGTCCGGCTGGTGCTTTTTAAAAACCGGTTTGTCGTATTTTTTATCGAAGAAAGCGTTCATTCAGATGCAAATAACCAATGTGCAATGATGCCCCGATTAACTCAGGGCTCAATTTCACAACGGGTTGGCGTCTTTTTTGGTTCTTTCCAAAACCTTTAAAACAGCAGCCGTTCAGCGCTTTTGCGTTTGAGTTTGACCAGACAAAGCAACGGCGCCTTGTAAATGGTGTCAATGTTGGCTTTCGGAATAAATTTCTCTGCTAGTCCAGCGTCGTCTGCCAGCACATAATCGTAATAAAATGGTTTTTGTGCATTAGGCAGTGAAGCAAACTCGCGGCGATAACGAATGTATTGCATTTGGCCGGGATTTGTCACTTTTGTCGCCGCCGCAGCCCAGTAATGATAAAAACCGAAGTCGTTGCGGAAGAGCACGCCAATGTTTTTCCGATCGCCATCAATGTGATTAAGCAAAGGTTTGAAGCTTTCGTAATCCAGCTGATGGCTCAGGAAATAACTCTTATCGCGTTCGGTGGCAAAAACCGTGGCTGTCTTGTCCTCATTGTAATAACCCAGTTTATCCAACATCCTAAAAACGCGCAGCCGCTCGCCATATCCCGGCCAGGATTTAAGCGGATGACACGTTTGTCCATCCGCAATGGTGTAATAGGAACTCAACTGATCCCTAAAACGCTTGGTTTGGGCAGGATCGGGTGAGCAAATGGCCACGGGAATGTGGGCGAGGAAGTTCTGGGTCAGATAGACGATCGGCACCAGCGCCTTATTTGGATTTCCGTAAACAAAAACGGAGGAAAGCATGAACAGCGGCATGGCGATTAAAAGAATCTTCCACCGATAAACATGTGAAAAAATGTAGCTGACGAGCACCGCTCCTATCGCAAAAAACGGCATATGCGTTCTGCTGCTCCAAAGCTGGAATTTTAATAATGTGCAAAACAGCACAAAGCCCAGCAATGCACAAAGCCAGAGCCATTTAACTTCCCATCGGCCACGCAGGAAGAACAAGGGCAGAGAAGCGATGATCATAAGCCAGAAGTGGAACGTGTTGGCAGCCATATCCTCATGAACGGAATAGCGTACACGGAACCAGTCGAGGCGCAGCGCAGGGTCGTCAATGTCCACACCGATCGCTTCATGAAATTGCCTTATCCCTAGTTCAATAAGCTGATTATAAGCAGTGTTAGGCAAGCTCATGTGCAAACTTGCATTCTTGACAATGCCTGAAACCGTAAAGAGAAAGCCATGCTTGTCCACCGGAATTTTTTCAGCAAAAAGCCGCGTTTGTTCCGGCGGGCTCATTACGCTTCCGAAGAGCGCATAATTACGCAGAAAAAACGGTGTGAAAATGATCAAAAACAGGCCAATAGACAGTGCCAGGACTTTTGCCGCGTAAATAAATTTGTATCGTAAAAGGATTCTGACAGCAAAGTAAATTGTGAAAGGGATGGCAAAAATGAGGATCGTATATTTTGTAAAACCGCCCAGAACGAGCGATAATAACATCGCCAGCAGCGTTGAAAAGCGCTTTTTCTCCAACAGTTCAAAACCGAAATAAACAAATGCGATGAAGAAGAAACATGCGACGTAATCAACCTGTGTGCTCGTGCTTTCGAATATGCCGATTGGTAAGGTCAGCATAAACATGGCTGCAAGCAACTGAGCGCCAGGCTTCATGCCCAATTTTTTAGCCAGCAAACTCACGGCCGCCATTGAGCCAATAAACGACCCGAACTGAACCAACCCCGCAAACTGATCCGATCCCGATAGCAGCACCGTGTGGAGCACGAGATATTCTGCGAAGACATTGAGATACAATTGAAAAATATGCTGCGTCGGAAAATGATCCAGATTGCCATTGTTAACCCAGAAAAGAATGCGGTTCAAATGGTAACTGTGCGTGTCAAAATTATTGGGAGGAGCATAAATCGCCAGAAACAGCAGAGGAACAATGTAAAACAGGCCAGCGCAAGTGACTACGATTTTGGCGGTCTTACTCATGCCTTTCAGTTGCAGAAACTGTTTCCACTCGCTCAAATGTGCGATTCGGAGCGGATTTGTTTTCCTTTGATAAAATAGATAAGCGGCGAGCGAAGTTGCTGTTATCAGCCAGAAGACAATGGCTGATGCGGATTTAATGCCGTCGAATGTTGAGAAGATTTCGTTGTAAACGAATGCCAGAACTGCACACGCGATCAGCGTTTGAACAATTGCGACCCGCAATTTTGAATAAATTCCTTCATTGGATTGTGCCAGATAGCACACAAGAAAAATCAAGAAAGCCGAAAACGGCAGTAAAATAAAACTCATCTGAAAAGAGGGTTTGAGCAAAAGTCGGCGCTCAGGTTAGCGATCAAAACTACAAATTATGTCCTGATTTTGGCGTCCCAGTTTTCAAACGACATTTATAAATTAGTTACCGGAAAATAAAATGGGCGCTGGTTATGAAAACCAGCGCCCATTTTAAAATTGCCTTGAAAGATCAAGGCTTGAACTTCAACTTTTGCGCGATGTTATCAGCGATAATTTTGCCGTGAATGAGACTGACTTCGCAAGTTTTACGGTAATGAATGCCCGCATAAACCCTCGAAATTGCCGCCTCCGCTGCCGCTTCGTTGAAAGAATTAAAACTGCGCGGACTAAACCCAACCAAGTTATACGGTGTGTCCGTGTAATGATAATTTTCTCCAAAAAGCCTGGTCAGCGTCTGCGCGGCTGCCGAAGATATCACCGCGTGACCCGATGGATATTCCGGATGCGGCGGCGTCGGAATCAGCGTATTCCAGGCCGGCTTGTTCATCACCGAACGAATGTAAGTGACGGGCCGGACGGTGTTGTAAAAGTATTTTTCCTTCAACAAGCTTACCGACGCGTCCGACATGGCAATGCCCAGTTGCGTGAATGCGACAGCAGCGACATCCAGTTTCGGCTTTTCAATGGCCAGGATCTGGCTTAATACATTGTGCCAGGAATTGTCAGGCCAGAACGTTGCGATGATCTTCTGCTCCCCTGTCAGGCTTTGCGAAATGTCATAAACTTCCTTTGCCTGCGCAAAATAGGGAGAAGCCGGATCTTCGGAATAGGCCATGGGCGCACCTTGTGGCGCATTGGCGTCACTGTTACTGACAATCAGTCGGTTAGCGCCCCAATTGGAAAGAATGGCGGCAGCGAACGCGGGCGGCGTAGGAACCCAATGTTCTGCGCCGGGCACAAGCTGATAAGGCGTTGTGTTGTCGTAGCCATCCGTTTTGGCCCAGGCCAAAATTGAAGCCGCAATCTCCTTGCCAAATGCTGCCGACCTTTCCAGCTCCGCAGCACTGCTTTTGGGCAAATACAGCGCCCAGTTAGCCGCTTCCAGCGAATCAACCGACGCTTTACGAGCCGCCGTGATGGCCGGAAACAAACTCCGGTTCATTTCCGCAAGTGCTGCGTTGGCGGACGCTGGCCAGTAATAACTCATGCCGGTGCTGATCTTTGGCAATGCTGGCAATCCATTTAGTTGCGGCGCAATCGACTGGTAACCAACCAATCCCGGAACGATGGATTCATACAATGCGATGCCCGCGTAAGCAAAGCGCCTTGCAGCAATTGGTGGTGGACCGGGCATGGCCTGCGAAAGTTTCAATTGCATGGTCAGCCAGGAATTCACTACATCGGCGGGGTAACTCCCCGCATCGGGCGTCTGCGGACCTTCGTGGTCTGTGCAGGAAGTGTTGATCAATGCGCAGATAAATAGGATAATCAATGCGCGCAAAAGCTGTTTCAATGGTTCAATCTGGATCATGGACGTAATCGTTTTTTGGTTGCAAAACTACCGCCCCGCCACGCCCATAATCTTGTAATCCTGATCCATTTCCAGGTATTTACGAGACCAATAATCTCATTGTTTTGTCAACAACCCCAATTTGAAAGATGAGGCCATAATTGGCCAAAACCGTAAAATAAGAACCAGCACAGGTTGTCACACAGTTTTTTGGATCGCGATAAGAAGTTGATTATCATTAAAATAGCATTTACACAACCACTTCAACAAGCACAATTATGAAAAATTTACAGACGATCGGCAAATCGCTTTCTTATTTCGTTTTTTGCATTTTGGGAATTGCCCTTTCCTGCACAGATCACGAAACGCCGGAAATTCCAAATGATCCAGAGTCTGCCTGCACGTTTCGAAACGGCTTACCGCGCACTTATCCCTGCGAATTCAAGATTGAAAAACTGACATTTTACAAAAAAGACGGCAGTGTAGCAGGCGAAATTTGGGCAGGCGCGAATGAAATCACGTTGAAACGATCGGAGGCGAAGGCTGACAACAACCCGGGTGCAACGGCAGTGGATGCTGTTGGCCAATTGACTTTTGATGTAAAAGCCACGATCAAGCGGATTGCTGCGCCTTCATTTCCCGTTTCGGCTGGCTATCAAATGCGCTACACGACGCACCCGTCCGGTCTTGCCGCGCTCACAACGCCGGGAGAATCTTATCAAACCGGTAGTTCTGTTCCGCTGACAATGGCGATAGGCAGCACTGCCGAAGTCAATTTTGAGCTGTCATTTCTTTATCAATTGGCCAACACGCCTGGCGGCATTAAGCCAATCATTTCTCGAGACTTAAAAGCATTCCTGATTTACAATGACGTTACATCAGCCAATTTGGATAAGCATCCGAGTTACATTGGTGATGTGGCAGAAGCTTCTCTGCCGATTGTAAACAAAGTTGCCGAGTAAGCTGCTAAAATTCTTTATCCCCGAACTCGCTGACCGGAAGTTTTGATTTTTTGGTCAGTAAGTTGAGGTTATAGCTGACATTGAGCAGAAAAATGTCTGTTTCCTGAATGTAGTTGGTGGTGGTGAAAAAGTTTTTCGCAAATGTCGTGATACGCTGCTCGTTTGAGCCTAGCAGGCCGAGATCCATGTTTTGCCATTGTAACAAAGCCGCCAGTTTACCTTTCAAAAATGTCTTTTTGACGGAAAGTCCCGGGTTCAAGAATCGCGAATCTTCTCCTTGCGCGGTGACTCTTTTCGACAAATAGTTGACCGAAAGCTGCAAACTCATGGTTGGAGACAACTTTAAACCAGTGTTCGCATTGATGGAATACACGATTCCCGCACTATTTACAGCGACATTGTTTTCGAAAAGGGAGCCTTTGATTTTGTAATCATATACATTGCCTCCGGCATAAAATTGCCACCATTTGGTCAGTTCCAATGTCGTTCCCGCCTCTATTCCCCAGGATGTGGCCACGCCTGCATTGGTATAAATCCGGTTTAAAATTGTGTCGTTATAGACGCTGTTGACTCTGTTAACGACGTTTTTGATCCGCTGATTGTAAGCCGTCAAAAAAGCATTTCCTTTTCCGAAATCCTTCACGACACCAATTTCCGAAAGGTCGATAAACTCCGGCAGAATGTTGGGATCACCCGATTCCAATGTCTCAGAATGCTCACGTTCGGGGAATGGGTTGAGCTCTGCATTGGTTGCCCGCTGCACGCGCTTGCTGTAACCGGCCTTCGCTTTGAAAGTTTTGCTAGCCTGATATTGCAGGTTTAATGTTGGAAAAAGATTGGACAAATTCAGATTGCGGAGCGGATCATTTCCAGCTGAAAATGCGCGGGTTGAATATTCATAACGCAAGCCCGCAATGTATTCGAGCTTGTCAGCTTTCGCGCCATATTGTGCGTAAACAGAGTGGATTTTTTGTAAAACTTTGGTGTTGCTGCTGAACTCGGGGACGATCTCAAATGAGCCGTTTTCGAAATTCAGATCCAGATATTGAAATTTTCCTTTTTGCTCCTGGTTACGAAATTGATAGCCCATTTCGATTTTTCCTTTGGGCAAAATAATCGTGTAATCTGCCCGCAAGCGATACGCTTTCAAAGGGTTTTCACTCGGATTTCGCGTGCTTTGAAGCACTGTTTCGCGATTTGGCTCGGCGCGGTTAATGTTCGTTGTCAAGCCTTCCAGATCCGCCTGTTCATACAAACCAGACACACTTAAAGCCGATTTGTTTGCAAAAGTGTGTGTATAGTCAAGATTTCCGAGCGTAATGTCGGCCGTCTTTTTAGCAATGTTTGAATTGAAATATGTGATGCGCCCGACTTCCTGCTGCGTTGTCAGATTCGTCTTTGTGTTGTGATAAATAATGTCAGCTCGCCGCGCCTGTGACCGGTAACCTTTGTACACGCCGGCGGAAAATGCATTGTTCGCATTTGGCGTGTAAGTGAGCGACGTGCGTCCTGTGTAATTGTAACGAATGAAACTGCGCTCGCCATCAGAAGGAAAGGACGTGAAAATATTGCCAATCGTGGTGTTCACATTGCCTACCCGCCTGCCTGCAATGTCATTTCGCAGATAACTCCCGCTCAGCTGGAAGTCCCATTTGGACGTCCGGATGTTGTAGGCAGCATCAGCGCCAAACCGAAGCGGACTTTTGAGATTATCGTAAGTGTAAACCGACGGCAATCCGCCCTGAACATTTGCCGAAAAAGACCGCTCGCCAGCTTGTGGCACTTTGGTTGTAATATTAATGATCCCAGCCTTGCCATCCGGATCAAACCGTGCAGAAGGCGAAGTGATCACCTCCACATTTTCAATCAAATTCGCAGCTATCTGGCTCAGCACCAAGGATGGATCTGATTGCACCGGCTTGCCATTAATCAAAACCAAAAACCCGGCCGACCCTCTTAATGTAATGTCCCCCTCGCTGTTGACGGTCACAGAAGGCGTATTTCGCAGGACATCGATGGCAGTGCCTCCTTTGCTTCCCAGGAATTTATCCGCACGGTAAACCTGCCGGTCAATCTTGTTTTCAACACCCGCCTTATCTCCCACCACATTCAGTTCGCTCAATGTTCTGGCGTCGGCACTGAGCTCGATGGCTTGCTTAATGGGCGCACTCTCCAATGCCGGAAGCGTAAGTCGAAACTTGTAATAACCAATGTATTGAGCTTCAATATAATACTGGCCCGGAGCAACATTTAGGAATTGATATCCGCCATTCTCGCTGGTAATGAGACCGTTGACCAATGTCGAATCCAGGCTCTTGTATAATGCCACTGACGCGAATGCCAGCGGTTTTTTAGACTCCTTATCCCTAACCTGACCGGAAATGGGAAGGTTATTTTGCGCATTCGCGGAAACGCCGGCAATCCAGAAAGTCAGGATTGCAATAAAAAATTTCATGGTGAGTATGTTTCGCCTGCCCGTAATGAATGGGCAGACAAATATATCTCTTGTGATTAAATAGACTTAGTAGAATAGGTAAAATAACTGGTATATTCAGGAAATTCCTTTGCGGTAAATCGCAGGCATGACGCCGATTTGTCTTTTGAAAAACTTGTTGAAATGAGACGGGTCGCTGAATCCCAGCCCGTATGCGATCTCGGAAAGTGTTTGGTCAGAATAGAGCAACAACTTTTTGGCTTCGATATTTAGCTTTTCAGTGATTATCTCGCCAGCCGACCTGCCCAGTGTTTTTTTACAAATGTTATTGAGCGTTTTAGAAGTAATGTGCAGCTGATTGGCGTAGAAACCAATTTCATGATCCGTCTTAAAGTTCGCTTCCAATGCACTGAAAAACTGCTTTAACTGCTCCGGAAGCGGGTTGATCTCCTCGGTTTTCGTTTCTCGCTTGATCAGGTTGAAAAGCAATTGGAGATAAGTCTGGATAACGGCGTGGTAATTTTCTTCCTTTCGGTTGAACTCGTTTTCAATGTTTGTAAAAATGTCCGTGATCGTTTCATTCACATGTTCCAATGCATAACCGCTCTTGAATGTGACCGGAAAAGCCTGGAATAAATAGTCATAAAACGGCTGGTTAAGCAGGAAATCTTTTTGCAGCATGATCACAAAGCCTTTCGGAATGGCGGTCAAATCCCAGCTGTGGATCTGCCCGGGCAAGATCATATACAAAGCGAATGGATTTACTTCAAATGCTTGATGGTCAATGTGATGTGTGCCAGCTCCTTCATGCAGATAAATAATTTCGAGGTAATCTTTGTGACCGTGCGGATCGGTCGTTTTAATCACCTCCTTCATTCGTTTAATCCTGAAAAGCTCGTCTTCCAGCAGTTTGTTTTTTATCGGGATGGTCATAGGTTGTGAATTTCAATACTTTGGCCGCAAATGCCGGACGGCATATTAAACAAAGATTTTGAAATTACAACCTCATCGCCTTCAAACGCAAACTGTTGCTGACAACGGACACAGAACTCAATGCCATTGCCGCACCTGCCAGCATCGGGTCCAGCAAAAATCCGTTCAATCCATACAACGCGCCGGCAGCTAGCGGAATCCCGATCAGGTTGTAAATAAATGCCCAAAACAGGTTCTGTCTGATGGTTTTCACTGTTTTTGCTGAGAGTTTGAGCGCTTTTGGAATCGTGTTCAAATCGGATGTGATTAGTGTCATTTTGGCGACGTCCATGGCGATATCCGAGCCTTTTCCCATGGCAATGCTCACGTCCGCTTGCGCCAATGCATGGCTGTCGTTGATCCCGTCACCAACCATTGCCACAACTTTTCCTTCGCGCTGCAATGCTTTGACAAAATCAGCTTTTTCCGATGGCATAACCTCTGCTTTGTAATGCTGCAAACCAACCTGACGCGCCACACCGGCGGCAGTTTGCGCATTGTCTCCTGTCAGCATATAGACGTCAATGCCCATGTTTTGCAAAGTTTCAATGGCCTGCCGCGACGTCGCTTTCACTTGATCAGCGATGGCAATCACTGCGAGCACATGCTGGCTGTCAGCAAAATAAATGACCGTTTGCGCTTCATTTTGCCAACTTTCAACAATTGTAAGCACGTCATTTTCAGCAGTCGCGTGGTTTGAGGATATCAGCTTTTTATTGCCGACAAAATATGTTACGCCATTGCTCACGGCCTTGACGCCTTGGCCTGTAATGCTTTCAAATGCTTGCAGAACAGCCGCTTCTGCGTTTCCCTGTTTCAAATGATTAACAACAGCTGCTGCCAACGGGTGCTCGGAAAGTGATTCCATAGCAAATAAAATTTCCTCTAAATGCCTTTGATCGGAAAGTTCGGAAGCCCATTGAATGCTCGTCACAGCCGGTTTTCCTTGTGTAATGGTGCCTGTCTTATCTAAAATAATCGCATCAATCTTATGCGCAAGTTCCAGACTTTCAGCATCTTTGATCAAAACATTATGCTCGGCTCCCTTCCCTACCCCGACCATAATCGCAGTTGGCGTGGCCAGGCCTAATGCGCACGGACACGCAATAACTAGCACGGTTACGGATGTGAGCAATGCATGCGTAAAGGCATTTTCACCGCCAAAGATCATCCAGACAGCAAATGTTATAACTGCGATCGCAAGCACAACCGGGACAAAAATGCCGGCGATTTTATCAACCAGCTTTTGAACCGGAGCCTTACTTCCCTGCGCCTGCTGCACCATTTTAATGATCTGTGCCAAAATCGTGTCGCCACCGACTTTCTGAGCTTCGAAAAGAAAGCTGCCTTTTTGATTGATCGTTCCTGCGAAAACCTTTTCGCCTTTCGATTTCTCAACTGGAACCGGCTCGCCGCTGATCATGCTTTCGTCTACAAACGAGTTCCCCTCCGTCGCAATGCCATCAACCGGGATCTTGTCGCCAGGTTTTACGATAATGATGTCTCCTACCAAAACTTCCGAAACGGGAATTGCGGTTTCAGTGCCACTTCTCATCACAGACACCGTTTTTGGCTGCAATCCCATCAGCTTCTTTATCGCCGACGACGTGTTTGATTTCGCCTTTTCCTCCATCAGTTTGCCCAAAGAAATGAATGCAATGACGACTGCGGCGGCTTCAAAATAAACATGCGCATGCAGGCCCCTTTCGTGCCAAAAAGCTGGATTAACAGTGTTGAAAGCACTGAAAAAGAAAGCAATGCCCGTGCTTAATGCTACAAGCGTGTCCATATTGGCTCTGCGGTGCCGCGCTTGCTTGTATGCATTAATGAAAAAACTTTTGCCCAAAACAAAAACAACTGGTGCAGCAAGCACCATCATGATCCAATTGCCATAAGGCAGCGCACGCGCCGAACCTTCCATAAAAAACATCCCGATGATCACAATCGGCGCTGACAAAATGGAAGCCCAGATTGTCCTTTTTTTCAGTTCCTGATAATGATTTTGCTGCGCTTCGGCCTGCACTTGCTGCGGATCTTCGGCGTCTACGACCAGGTCGTAACCAACGGAACGGATTGCGTTTTGAAGATCAACTGGCGAGAGGGAACTGTCGTAATCTGCCCATGCGGTCTGATTTGCGTAATTTACACCCGCGTCGTGAACGCCCTTCAAGGATTTCAGCATGCTCTCGACGCTCACCGCGCAAGCCGCACACGACATTCCCAAAACCGGGAAAGTTTGCTTTATATTTTTCGTTTTTAAATCTTTTGCTTTCGCTGAAACGGTCGCTTCCATGACTCTGTAATTTTATACAAAGTTAACCCTGTGACAAGCAGCAAAATTTACACAATTAGATCGATGCGTTGTATAATTATTGGGCGTGCCAGCTTGCGGTGCAAATGAGAGCATTGCGGGGCCGATCAGGCCATAAGTTGTCGGAAATTTCGGAGACAAAATCTGTCGTGAATCAATAGATTTGTCACACAACATCACTTTTGTTCTGCAAAGAGTTTAGCCATGTCAAATACAATTGAAACTGATCTTGTTAAAGCTTGTCTTCAAGAAATAGAAGCAGCGCTTTCTTGGGGCAGCAGCGCGGAATGGTCCAATTACGATTTTGAAAAATTGAGCGAAGCGATTTTTGAACAAACAAAAGTGCGGCTGAGCGTGACGACGCTGAAACGCGTTTGGGGACGCATTAAATACGACCACGCACCCAACACGGCGACGCTTAACACCATTGCTCAGTTCGCCGGCTACAACGATTGGCGACATTTTATAAAGCAGCATGACGTCCCGCCAGTTACAAAGATCACTGCTCCCATTCACGCGCCTCACGCACCTGAACCGGTTGTGAAGCAAAACCCAAAAACGCTTTCCTGGACGGTTGCGGCGGTGTTCGTGCTCATTAGTGCCGGTTATTTTATTTATCAAAATGTCCTCGGTTCAGGGACAGTTGATCCTGCGCATTTCGCCTTTAAAGCAGACAAAGTGCTTACCCTAGGCGTGCCCAATTCGGTCGTGTTTACTTATGATGCCGCAAGGGCGAAAACGGATTCGGTTTACATTGTGCAAACCTGGGACATTACGCGTAAAACGCTGGTTCCCAAGATGCAAACCAAGCATTCAGCGATTTACTATTATCCCGGATATTTCAATGCGCGGCTGATCGTAGACGGGCAGGTCGTCAAAAGACACGTTGTCCAAATCGCTACGGATGGCTGGCTTGGGCTCGTTGAAATGGAGAACAAGCCATTTTATTTTGACAAAAAAGACATAACGAGACCCGACCGGATTGAGATCAATGCGGATTTGCTGAACGCCAATAATTTCGACCTCAAACCAGTTGCGCCGAGGGTAAGGCTGTTCAATCAGCGCGATATGGGCACGTTGACGAACGACAACTTTGAGTTTGAAACAACATTAAGGAATGACTTTAAGGATGGGAACAACACTTGCCATTCCGTGGAAGTGCTCATTCAATGCAAAGACGACATCATTTTCCTGCCCCTCACAAATCCGGCTTGCATTGGTGACGTAAAAATGTATGCAGCCGGAAAAATGTTTGATAGCAAGTTCGCAGATCTGTCGGGCTTCGGCGCCGATCTGAGCAAATGGACCACGCTGCGGGTCACATGCAAGGATAAAAAGATGCAAATTTTTGTGAACAACAAAAAAGCATTGGACTTCACCTTCCCAAATGCCCCGACCGGCATTGTCGGCCTGCAATATCGTTTCAACGGCGTCGGCGCTGTGAAAGATACATGGTTCAAAGACGCCGCGAAGGAGCTCATTAAAATGTAAGTGTTTGAATAATAAGCTGATCTCCTTTAACAAGTCGCAGCGAGACGAAGAAGATGACCTCGTTAACACGCACATACAACTTCGGCAAAGCAACCATCAACCCAAAAAAAGCAAAGCAAAGTGAAGAAGAAACCCGCGCCGGGAATTAAGTGAATGGATTAATGATCATGCATTCGAAATCTTTGAAAAAAACGGCTATTTTAGAATCTGATTGCAAGTCTACGGGCAATCATTCGAATGCACTTTTCTATCAGCTAAGCAAACATGGAAAGCCATATCCTATCTCATCAACACACATTGCGCCTCCAACGTAAATGGCTTCATTAACAGCTTCCGCGTTGAAGCTGTGATTCGCAAACTTGGTGATCCGAAAGAGCAACACAAAACCGTTCTGGCGCTTGCATTGGAATCGGGTTTCAATTCAAAATCGACATTCAACCAGGTTTTCCGGCAACACACAGGCAAGTCGCCGTCTCAATATCTGCTGGTTCAAAAGTGAAACTTCCCATTGAGGCAACTCAATTCCTAATTAAGCCTTAATGCGTCCGAAAACACGAATTCGGACGCCCCAAAAGACGTTAGCGGGAAGTTGACTTTGACTCCTATCTGACAAAAAATAGAAGCAAATATGCCAATGCGCTCTCCCAGGTCAAAAACGGTCTTCCCGACAGCTTGTTCGTTCCTGCAATGGAGGCTTTTTACCAAGGCCATTTCGAAAGTTATAATCTCGTCGCAAGTCTTACAATTCCGCCTGGAATGGGCTTCGGCGCGCGGTTTAAGCTGGATCAAAAAAGGCATGCTTTCCATGTTTTCGGCGCATTTGCTCCGGCCAGGTTCGATGATTCCACGCAATTGGATATGGGTTTTAATGATGAGAAACATCGGTCGATCCTTCATTTACTTGCCACTGTTGCTTCCGGAGCTCGAAAAATACAACGGTAAGCAGCTGACTTCCTATGCACAAGCGGTTCAAAATGCAATGAATGTGTTGCTGGAAGAAGTTCGGAAGCATAAATAAGGCAAATTGTGCGGGGAAAGCGCGTTTTAAATCCTAGCGGCGTTAACCGCCTTTTTAACTTAAATTTTAACCGAAATTCCAAGCCAATTTCACCTCCGGCCCAACCTCCATTATAAGATCGTTTACAAAAAATCTCAACAAAAGTTAAAAACGCAATCCTATATACGATTGAAATGTAACCGAGCGTTAACGTGTTTTAACCCGACGCTAAGTATGCATAGAAAGCGCTACCAGTTACTATTTTTACTTTTGATTTCGTCCCGGCTTTTTGCACAGCAACAAGTTACAATCAGCGGTTTCGTGCGCGAACAAGGCAGTTTGGAATTGCTGCCGGGCGTAAATGTTTATCTGCAAAACTACTCCACCGGCACAGCCACAAATACATATGGCTTTTACTCCATCACAGTGCCAAAGTCCGATTCCGCTGTCATATCATTCTCATTTGTGGGTTATGCAAAACAGGATTTGCGCATCGCAGCTAATGCGGATCAACAGCTAGACATTTCGCTGGCAACCGACAACCAGCTTGACGAAGTCATTATTTCCGGCACGCGGCAAACAGAGAAAGTAAGCGAATCTGTGCAAATGAGCCAGATTGAAGTGCCAATTTCGCAAATCAAAAAAATCCCTGCATTCTTTGGCGAAAAGGATGTGATACGCGTTTTGCAACTCATGCCGGGCGTTCAAAAAGGCACGGAAGGACAAACCGGACTCTATGTGCGCGGTGGCGGTCCTGATCAAAATCTGATAATCCTGGATGACGCCGTGGTTTACAATGCGAGCCATCTTTTCGGTTTTTTCTCCGTTTTTAACAGCGATGCATTAAAAAGCGTGGAGCTTACCAAAGGCGGATTTCCCGCCAGATATGGCGGCAGACTTTCCTCTGTCGTTGAAATGAACATGAAAGAAGGCAGTAAGGAAAAACTGCACGGTGAAGGCGGAATTGGCCTCATATCCTCTCGCCTTACATTGGAAGGGCCATTGGCAAATAAAAAAGCATCGTTCCTGATTTCAGCCCGGCGCACATACATTGACGTGCTGGCCGCCCCGCTCATTGCGCAGCAACAATCCGGTTATGACAGCAAAGTGAAACCCGGCTACTTTTTTTACGATCTGAATGCGAAGGTGAATTATGATTTTGGAGCAAAAAACAAGCTATATCTCAGCGGATATTTCGGTCAGGATCGATTCAAGGTCAGGGAAAAGAGCACGAACAGTCAAAACACTTCGGGCCTTAACTGGGGCAATGCAACCGGAACGTTGCGCTGGAACCACCTCATTAACCAAAAACTTTTTGTCAACACGTCGGTGATTTACAGCCATTTTAATTTTAATATTTTTTCCAATGACAAGGATTTTGACAAAGGCGTTGTTGTCGATGAGTTTAGTTTGAAATACAACAGCCTCATCCGGGATTTAAGTTTGAAAACAGATTTCGACTTTTATCCAAATCCAAATCACAGCATGAAATTCGGCTTGCAGGCAACAACGCATCGCTTTGTGCCCTCCGCACTGGCATTGGAAGGAGACTTTTCTGACGATGAAATCGATTTACAAGCCAAGCCAATTAACACACTCGAAGCGGGCGCATACGTGGAAGACACCTGGCAACCATTCACGGCATTGAAGGTCAACGGAGGTTTCAGGTTGAGTTTGTTTGAGACCAAAACGAAAGTTTACATTCGCCCGGAACCACGCATTTCTGCTGCATTAAAACTCGCCAAAGACTTTTCTGTAAAAGCTTCATATGCGAAAATGAACCAATATGTTCATCTTTTAAGCAACACCGGGCTCGGTTTGCCAACAGATCTCTGGGTGCCTACGACCGACCGCATTGCGCCGCAGCAGTCGAGCCAGGTGGCATTCGGGCTTGCGAAGGATCTTGACAAGCCGGGGCTGGCGGTGACTTTGGAAGGTTATTACAAGACAATGAACAACATTATCAGCTATAAAGAAGGCTCTTCATTTATCAGTTTGAATGGTGAAAATGCGAATGAACTGAATTGGGAAGATAATGTGACAACGGGCAAAGGATGGTCTTACGGTGCGGAATTTATGGTGCAGAAAAAAACCGGGAAGCTTTCTGGCTGGGTCGGTTACACATTGTCCTGGACCAAATGGAAGTTTCCGGAGCTTAATTTCGGTGAGACATTTTACCCGCGCTATGACCGCCGGCATGACCTTTCGATCGTCGGAATTTACGAGCTTAGCAAACGGATCACGCTGTCGGCAACATGGGTTTACGGCACCGGCAATGCGCTTACCATTCCGATTTCAAAATTTGCGACATACGAAAACAGATTTGTGCCCTCCAACTGGGGCACGCCAGCCGGCACCGGACAGATCATGAATGAATACGGCAAGAAAAACAGCTTCCGGGCTGAATCCTATCACCGCATGGACGTCGCGATTCAGTTTCACAAAAAGAAAAAGCGGCATGAACGAACCTGGGAATTTGGGCTTTACAATGCTTATAACCGCCGAAATCCTTTTTTCTACAACATCAATTCCAAGTTGAATGGAAACCAGCAGACCAATGTGCTTACGCGCTACTCGTTGTTCCCGGTGCTTCCTTCATTCAGCTATAACTTCAAATTCTGAGCCGATATGCGCCTGATCAGCAACATTGTTTTGCCGAAAAATCTTACATTTTTTTCCCTTATGCTGTGCATTGTATGGTTGTCCGGCTGCGGAAGCCTGGTCAATGATCTCGATCCTGACAAGCTCGTCAAGGTTGAGTCGAAGCTGGCTGTTTCCTGTTACATTTCGCCGCAGTCGCCGAGATTAGAGGCCATCATTACCGAATCACAGCCATTGCTCGGTCCAGCAAGCTTTTATCCGGTCGTCGTCCCGAATGCCTCGGTTGTTCTTTCCGATGGAATTACAACTGTGCAGTTAATTTATGACGATTCTTTGCAACAATATATGGCCGATACGAACACATTGAAAATCGTTGCCGGGAAAACATACACGTTGGCTGTTAACGACGGAAAACGTTCCGTGAAAGCGCAATGCACGGTGCCCGATCAGTTGCCAAAGATTACCAATGCTACTTTTGAGAAAACGACGCTCCACGCCGTCGATACGATGGGAAAAGTCCAGATTTCATGGCAGGATGTAAAGGGTGTGACCAATTATTACGCCGTTCGCGGATCGGTCACCACAACGCTTGTCAACCTCAATTATGATTCGAAAACAGGTGACTATGCGCCTTTTCTTTATAGAAACAAACAGGAAGTTTTTTACGGAAGAAACATTTACAATGACGTTAACCTCGACGGAATTACATTCAAAAGTCCGGAAACGCTCTTTTTTATTCCGCTAAAACAGACCATAACTTATCAGGATAAAAGCGGTGCCATCAAGTCATTTTACAACGACGCAAAAATCGATGAGGTCCGTTTGGAAGTGTTAAGCATTGACGAGCATTATTATAAGTTTTTCCGCTCGCTTTCCAACAACAACAGTGACAACCCTTTTGTAGAGCCGACCCTTATTTACACCAATGTTGAAGGCGGACTAGGCTGCTTTGCTGCCTTCAATGCCGTGGGTGTGACGCTTGATCCGGAGTAAATAAATGGTTCAGCGTTTCTGAGAAAATGTCTATCTTGGCGGCAACGAAACCATGCATTTTCGATCCATTTGCCCATGAAGCCATCCATTGCCGTCTTGCCATTTGTAAACCTGAGCAACGATCCCGAAGAGGAATATTTCAGTGAAGGTGTCACCGAGGAGATCATCAATGTGCTGAGCCGCGTGCCAAGTCTGCTGGTGGCTGGGCGCACTTCATCTTTTATTTTCAAAGGGAAAGATCAGGATTTGCGCATGATCGGTGAGCAGCTGCATGTGGATCACATTCTGCAAGGCAGCTTGCGAAGCGCTGGTAATAAGCTGTTTATCAACACACAACTAATGAATACATCGGACGGCTCGCAGATTTGGGCCGATCAATATGACCGCAATCTCGACGACATTTTTGACATTCAGGACGAGATCGCACTGGCGATTCTTGGCGCTGTAAAAGTTGAGCTGCTGGGTGAAGAGCCTGCGACGACTTTCAAGCGATATACCAATAATAAAGAGGCTTATCAGCTCTATTTGCGCGGCCGGTTTTATCATAACAAATTCGCCGGAACGGAAGAATACAATAAAGCGATCGGCTATTTCGAATCTGCTATCACGCTCGATCCCACCTATGCAATCGCCTACGCAGGCATTGCTTCTTCCTATCTGAACATGTGGTTCTATAGGCATATGCCTGCTGCGAAAGCTTTGCCGCTTATTAAGCACGCCACCACGCAAGCCCTCGCCCTCGACAGCGAAATTGCGGAAAGTTATCTTGCGCTGGCCCGCATGCAAATGCTTAATGAGTGGGACTTTGCGGGTGCGTCGGCTGCATTCAAAAAAGCATTGGAGCTGAACTGGAATACGGCGGACTTGCACGGTCAATATGCCCTTTATCTGGCACTTACGGACAATCCTGCCGAAGCGGAAGATGAAATTTCGCTCGCATTGTCGCTCGAACCATTTTCGCTGATCAACAACTTTTATGCTGCCTACGTATATTGGATATCGGCGAACTTTGAAAAAGCGGTCGAGCAAGGCAGAAAACTGGTTGAACTGGAACCCTTATTTTGGGGCGGGCACATGATCATCGGCTTGAACCTGATCACGTTGCAGGACTTTCCGGCTGCACAGGATGCATTGGAAACCGCTCTCGAAATCAATTACAATGGCATCACTTTAAGTGCCTGCGGCGCACTGTTCGGTCTGTCCGGCGAAACAGAAAGTGCCTATGACATCATCACGCAAATGAATGCATTAAACAAAACACAGGTCGTTGCAAACTACGATATGGGCATTGTGTATGCCTGTGTGGGCGAAGTTGACAAGGCTCTAGATTACTTTCAAAAGGCAATTGATCAGCACGAGCCGCCCATGTTGTTTTTCAAATACATTGTAAGAGATTGGCTATCAAACAACGACCAGGCAATTCAATATGAATCGATCATCAAACAAGTAATTCGTGAACATTAGTGCATTCGTGGCTAGAAAAAGCCTCTTAATACAACATTGGCCTAATTTTTTATCATAAAAAGCCAAAAAACAAAGAGCCAAATGAAACCTGAAATCAAAAACATAATAGGCGGTGTCGCCGGAGCCGTGATTCTTAATCTGGTGCACGAAACAGCCAAACGCCTGTCTAACAAGGCCCCAAGAGTGGATCTTGTGGGCGAAGAAGCATTGAGCAAAACAGCATCTGCAATCGGCATCACGCCACCAACCGGCCAAAAACTTTATTTATCTACACTAGCGGCCGACCTTTCAAGCAATGCCGCATATTACGCAATGATCGGAAAGGGAGACAGGGACACGATCCTTTTAAGAGGCGCCGGTTACGGTTTAATGGCTGGACTGGGTGCAGTAGGACTTTCTAAACCACTCGGACTGAATGATCAGCCTGTCACCAAGACGAGCGAAACGAAGCTGATGACAATCGCCTGGTATTTGATAGGAGGAATTGCTACGGCTCTCGTCATCAAAAATCTGAAATAGCGAGTCAGTAATACAAATTACAATTATTGGGAGAGCAAGCGCCGTTACGGGCGCTTTTTTTGTGACTTCTAAAAGCCGCCGTTACTGGTATGTTTTTTTAAATGCCGCCCACAAGCGATATAAGCGGTCCATGCTTGATATCGAATTTCTGACATCATGAGCTACTTAAATAAGACGCAATATGGGCAATAATGAATTGGAAGCGTTACACCCAGTTGTGCGTGAACCTTCCCCATCCGACAAGATACAGCATGCGGCAAACGAGACATTGACCGGCATGGACGAACAGACTGGTGTGTTGAGTTACGAGTTGTTCATGGAGCTTGCCAATTACAGGGCCAATTGCTGTGTAACCATCTATTTACCTACACATAAATATGCGTGCCAGTGGAACGAGAGGCAGGATTTGATGCTCTTCAAAAACACATTGAAGAATCTTTCCGAACGACTCGAAGCAAGTGGATACGACGCAAGTGCGATTTCAAATATGCTCATGCCGGCATATGATTTGTTAAAAGATGACAAATTTTGGGCAAGCACAAGCAAAGGTCTGGCCATATTTTTGACAGAAGATTATTTCAAATGCATTAAAATGAACATTTCGCCGGAGCCCGAAATGACTTGCCAGAGGCGTTTTAACATGACCCCGGTGACTCCCGTTCTGGAACATTCGAAAGATGCGGTTACAAAATATGCCGATCAAACAAACACAGAACTTACATCTTCAACTGCGGCTGACGTGATTGAGGCGGCATATTACGGTCGCATATCCCATCTTTTTGTAGAAAAAGGCGCACATATCTGGGGATCGTTCGAAGAAATGACAAGCGAGCTGATCTTAACGAACGGAGAAAATTGGGATGATGAGGACTTACTCGACATGGCTGTGATAAAAACACTAACCAATCGCGGAAATGTTTTTTTGCTGGACAGGGACAAAATGCCTGTACAATCGCCCATAGCAGCCATTTTCAGATTTTAAAGAACAAAAAAGCCTTTCAAATCGATCTAAAAAAAAGCGCCTGCGGCTCAAATGCCCAGGCGCTTTTTCGTCACTTAGAATCCCTCAACTGCTGATTATATTGTTTCAGCACACTTTCCAGCCGAGCCCGCGTGTCCGGATCATCGCAATCAACGCGAAACCGGATTCCGGAGCGTTCGTCACCAAACACATGCAGCTTGACAGGATGTTCCGAAAAATTATACGTTGCAGTCAGATCTTGCATTTTGGCAATCTGATCATTCCAAGTGCTCTGACTTTTCGGACTGCAAACAAAACTGTTAATGGTTGTTAGCCTTTCCATGTTCAAAGATTTAGAAGTCACCGCCTCGGTTACAAAATCGTGCCAGCAAACTTCCAAGAAATGGCTTAAATCATCTTCTAAGAAACATTGGTCAGTCAGGCCGCTGTGTGCTCTGTTTAAACCTCAAACCAAATCCCACTGCTTCCGCGGCTTCCTGGACAGCAGTCGGTTTGCTTCTTTGTCGCCTACAAATTTTTCCTTAGCAGCATTCCAGTTGAGCTCTCGCTTCAGGCGATAAGAAATCAATCCCAAATGCATTGGAAGCGTCAATTCACGCGCATAAGCAAGATTTGATTCAGGTTGCGTTCTGTTTTTAACCGCATCCACAAAGTTTTGCTGATGTCCCGGCGACCGTGGATTAGTGATGGGAACGGTGGCAATGTCCTGCATTTTCTCACCGTTGATCGTGATCTCGCGGGTGTTGTAATCACAGATCAACGTGCCCTTATCACCCTCGAAAAACGCTCCTATCCCGCGGTCAGCGGCTCCCGGAACATTCGGCGGAACGGCTGTCCAGAAGATTTTCAATCCATCAAATTCATAATCCACATCCAGCGTTTTGGGTGCGTCAGCAATGCCAGCATAAGCCTGTCCACGCGCATTGATTTTTTTCAAACCTTTCGGTTGGATAGACGAGTAAACGACATCCGCAATGTGACACCAGAAATCGGCAAATTCTCCGCCAGAATAATCAAGAAAATAGCGATAAGTGAAATGGCATTTTTCAGGAATGTATTCGGTAAAAGGCGCAGGCCCGAGCCACATATCCCAGTTCAAAGTTTTAGGGACGGCCTGGACAGTCGGCGAACCGAGTTCCTTGGTGTTGGATTGCTTCCACAAGCGCACGGTGTGCACATTGCCGATGGCGCCAGATTTGATAATTTCAACAACCCTGTGAAAGTTGTCGCCTGCATGAATCTGGTTGCCCATCTGGAAAATCCGGTCGTGCTTATTCATGTGCTTCAACATCATCTGACCTTCCTTAACAGAATAGGAAAGCGGTTTTTCACCATAGACATCCTTACCCGCCTGAAACGCGAGCGTGGCAATTTGTGCATGCCAATGATCCGGCGTGGCAACCGTAATGGCGTCGATATCTTTACGATCCAGGATCTGACGGAAATCCGCATATGTATCAACTTTGGTGCCGGGCTTCATCGTTTCGAGCTTCTTACGCGTTTCGCCGAGATGCAGTTCGTCCACATCGCAAAGTGCCACAATCTCCACTTCGGGCAAGTCGGCAAACCATTTCATATGGTTATTGCCCATGCCGCCTAGGCCAATGTGCGCCACCCGCAGCCGGTCGCTGGCCGCAACTTTGCCATACAATGATGGTAAAATTGTAAAGCCCAGTGCGCCGAGCCCGACCATTTTTACAAAATCTCTCCTGTTGGTGTGCACACTCATTTGTTTGCTGGGTTTAGGATGATGGTTGCCTTTTGGGATTTTACAAAGTAAAGGTTAGAGCCATGCGAAAGTTACTCAAAGCTTCACGTTCCGTGCTTCTGTGATCAATAAGCATGAAAGCAAGATGCGAAAATTCGTCGTTTTTAACTATTTTTCACCACAAAGCATTCCTAATCCATTAATTGTAACATATTCGATATGAAACATTCTTTTCTCCTGATTTTTACTTTTTGTTGTGCAATCTGGCAGGGCACATTGTGTGCTGCCCAAAACAAATCTCCCAAAGAGCTTCCGCGCATTGCCATCGCAGGACTAGGCATAGAGTCCAGCACATTTTCTCCTGCGTTAACGACCGAGGAGGCTTTCCACGCAAAAAACGGAGATGAGATTTTCAGTTCTTATCCTTTTTTGGCCAAAGATTCTGCCGACCGAAACCGCGCCAACTGGCTTCCCGCACTGGTTGGAAAATCACTTCCCGGTGGCGCAGTGACACGCGAAGCTTATGAATCGCTCGTGAAACAGACATTGGCTGCCTTGAAAAAAAATGGCCCCTACGACGGACTTTTCTTTGACATTCACGGCGCAATGAGCGTGGTGGGTTTGGACGATCCGGAGGGCGATTTGATTGTGCGTATTCGTGAAGTGATTGGAACAAAAACGATTATTTCGACATCCATGGACCTTCATGGCAATGTGTCCTGGCGGCTTGCTCAAAATACAGACCTCATCACGTGCTATCGCATGGCGCCTCACGAAGATGCAATGCAATCAAAGAAAAGAGCGGTCGACAACCTGCTTGCCCGAATCGAAAGTGGCAAAGGAAAACCTGCTTTCAAGGCCTGGATTCCTGTTCCGATCTTGCTGCCGGGTGAAAAAACGAGCACCCGAATTGAACCAGGAAAGACATTATATTCCAAGGTTGCTCCGGCCGCCGTACAAAAAGGCGTCATTGATGCGGCGATATGGATTGGTTACGCCTGGGCGGACGAGCCTCGCAATCATGCAGTTGTGATGGTGACCGGCGATGATAAGGCTGTGGTTTCCAAAACCGCCGAGCAACTGGCAGCCAGCTTTTGGAAAGTAAGGTCGGAATTTGAGTTCGTCGCGCCCACGGGATCATTGAAGGAAGCTTTGGACAAAGCGGTTAAGAGTCAAAAACACCCATTCTTTATCAGCGACTCAGGCGACAACCCGACGGCTGGCGGCGCAGGGGATGTGACCTGGACATTGAAAGAAATTCTTGCCCGTCCCGAGTTCCAGTCAGAAAACGGCCCTGCCTTGATTTACGCCTCCATTCCCGGACCGGAATTTGTGAAAGCGGCCATTGCAGCTGGTGTAGGCAACAAGGTGGACGCCTATGCTGGCGCCAAAGTGGATGCACGTTTTGCTCCGCCATTGCGGCTTGTAGGCACGGTTGAAGCCATCGAACATGGTGACCGCAATGCTGAAACTGAGGTGGTTGTGAAGGTGGGAAGTGTGCACATCATTGTTACTGGAAAGCGGAAACCTTATCACAAAGAAGCAGATTTCACGAGATTGGGGCTTAACCCAAGAAAAGCGGACATTGTCGTGGTGAAGATCGGTTATCTGGAACCGGAGCTTTACAACATGCGCGCGGATTGGATTTTGTCATTGACGCCAGGCGGCGTGGATCAAAATTTGGAACGACTTGGTTACAAGCGCATTAAGCGACCAATGTTCCCACTGGATAAGGATATGAAGGAGCCTGACTTGAAAGCGCAGTTCGTTCCGGCATCAGACGCGAAATGATTATAAAGAAAGCGATCTCACATTGCTGTGAGATCGCTTCTATTTGTGTCCGTTACTTCGGGGCATATTTTAATTCAATGTCATCTGAGCATGACTCAGATCCTAATTATTATTTCGTCTCTTTTTCTTTTGTGAATTGTCAACAAGCGCACCAGTTGCCGTTCCGACTCCCGCTCCAATCAAAGTCCCCACAATTGCACCCTCAGCACGGTTTTTATTAACAAGCGCTCCGGTTACCGCTCCTGTTCCTGCGCCCACCACGGCTCCTTTTGCCATGTGATTCCATCCTTTTTTGCGGCGAGTTGCTGCTGGTGCAGGACTTACTGCCACATTGTTGCTGGCAACAGCCTGGTCAACCTTCGCATCTTTTTCCTCCGCCCGCACTCCCTCAGCCTGTTTCGCCGCCTCGCGCTTAGCCATCACTGTGTTCATCGAGTCAACAATCGCTTTCTTTTCCATCACAAGCTTCATAGAATCGATCGCAAACTGCTTTTCTTTCAATAACGCAGCCTCCTTATCAGCACCGCCATTGCAGGACGCCAAAAAGATCGCAGCACTGATTATTGAAATCGGTAATTTGTTCATTTTGATAATAGGTTGGTTAACATCACGGTCTAATCCTAAAATCGTGCCAGTATGACGCAGATCTTGTAGAAATGCATTGACATATATTGCTTAATATGGTTGATTGTGAGGCATTAAGGCATGGTATGGGCGGATGGGTGTTCGCAGTGCGGTCTTGCTATTATCTAAGTCCTGATATTCTTAGGTGGTGATCCTTTCAACAATTTCGATATGAATTTCGGAAATACCTTCGGGACAATCGCGGCGGGTTTCAATCCACCGAAACAATTGCGCCGGGTTAAAACCCGCCGCTAGGGATACGGGCCGAGCCTACGGCTCTTGTTGCTCGTATTGGTTGGATTGTTATATCAGAACTCAGAGGTTAGCGTTTAAAGGGATTACGCAAAGTGAAAAGCTCAAATTCTCGGTCCCAAGAGCCAGCGGCTCGACCCATATTCTAACAACGGATTTTAATCCGTTGTACGCGACGTTGGACCCGCCATGGCACGCGCCGTGGCACTCACCGGTAAACATTATGCATCCCACGAACAATCGCGCCGGGTTGAAACCCGCCGCTAGGGATATGGGCCGAGCCTACGGCTCTTGTCGCTCGTATTGATCAACTGCTTTATCCGAACTCAGAGTTTAGTATTTAAAGAGATTATGCAAGGTTAAAAGCTCAAAATCTCGGTCCCAAGAGCCAGCGGCTCGACCCATATCTCAACAACGGATTTCAATCCGTTGCACGCGCCGTTGCGCCTGCCGTGGCACGCACCGTGGCACTCGTCACCAAACGTAATGTATCCCCGCGAACCACGAACAATCGCGGCGGGTTCAAACCCGCCGCTAGGGATATAAGCCGAGCCTACGGCTCTTGTCGCTCGTATTGATTTGACTTCTTTATCCGTACTCAAAATCTAGCTTTCTATGGGGGATGCATGGTTAAAAGCTCAAAATCTCGGTCCCAAGAGCCAGCGGGTCGACCCATATCCCAACAGCGGATTTTAATCCGTTGCACGCGACGTTGCATCCGCCATGACACACGCCGTGGCACTCACCGGTGAACATTATGCATCCCACGAACAATTGCGCCGGGTTAAAACCCGCCGCTAGGGATATTGGCCAAGCCTACGGCTCTTGTCGCTCGTATTGATCAACTGCTTTATCCGAACTCAGAGTTTAGCATTTAAAGGGATTATGCAAAGTGAAAAGCGCAAAATCTCGGTCCCAAGAGCCAGCGGCTCGACCCATATCCTAACAACGGATTTTAATCCGTTGCACGCGACGTTGCACCCGCCATGGCACGCGCCGTGGCACTCACCGGTGAACATTATGCATCCCACGAACAATCGCGGCGGGTTCAAACCCGCCGCTAGGGATATGGGCCGAGCCTACGGCTCTTGTCGCTCGTATTGATCAACTGCTTTATTCGAACTCAGAGTTTAGCATTTAAAGGGATTACGCAAAGTTAAAAGCTCAAAATCTCGGTCCCAAGAGCCAGCGGCTCGACCCATATCCTAACAACGGATTTTAATCCGTTGCCCGCGACGTTGCACCGCCGTGGCACTCGCCATAGCACACGCGGTGGCAAACGCCGTGGCACTCACCAGTAAACATTATGCCCCCCACGAACAATCGCGCCGGGTTGAAACCCGGCGCTAGGGATATCGGCCGAGCCTACGGCTCTTATTTGCTCGTATTGATTGGACTTCTTTATCCGTACTCAAATCTAGCTTTCTATGGGGGATGCAAAGTTAAAAGCTCAAAATCTCGGTCCCAAGAGCCAGCGGCTCGACCCATATCCTAACAACGGATTTTAATCCGTTGTACGCGACGTTGCACCGCCGTGGCACGCACCGTGGCACTCGCCGTGGCACACGCCGTGGCACTCACCGTGGCACGCACCGTGGCACTCGCCGTGGCACACGCCGTGGCCCTCACCGGTGAACATTATGCCCCCCAGAAACAATCGCGCCGGGTTGAAACCCGGCGCTAGGGATATCGGCCGAGCCTACGGCTGTTGTTGCTCGCCTGAATTGCATTAACCCCAGAATTCCAAATTTGCCGCTTAAACGCCGCAGAAAAACCGGGACAAAGAAGTAACTTCAAAGATTAACTTTGCTTCAAAACAACTTCATGATGAGCAAATTAACCATATCTGACCAAATCCGTTTTTTACGGAAAAGCAAAGGATTTTCGCAGGAAGCTTTGGCGGAAAATGCGGGCATTAACCTTCGGACATTGCAGCGAATTGAAACGGGAAATACGGTCCCGCGCGGGGAGACGCTGCGGCTGCTCGCGCGGGCGCTGGATGTGTCGGTGCAGGAATTGTCGGAATTTATTAATGAGCAGCCAATTTCCACGGAACAGGATCCGGGTTTTCTGAAACTGATGAGTCTTTCCGCACTCACATTCTGGTTTATTCCCTTTGGAAATATTTTAATCCCGCTCGCATTCTGGATCTTCAAAAAGAACAAGATCAATGGCGTTGCAGAACTTGGAAAGCGCATTGTAAACTTTCAGATCATTTGGTCTGTCGTGACTTATGGCGTGGCAGTGCTCCTGATTTTTCCTGCATTTTTTGGAGAAACATATATCGACCCCTTTCTCATGATGCCAGTGATGTTGCTGTTTTTCATTGCCAACACAATTTACATCATCATTTCAACTCGAAAAATTTCTCGGGGCCAAAACCAAGTTTACGCTGAGGTTTGAAGATCGGTTTAGATGTGTCTATAAATGAGCACTTTGAGCTGCAATGTGTTTCTGGCAGGCTTTTTGTCTGATCGCGGAAAACTGATTGCTATGCTTCATCAAAAAACGATCGATGACCTCTTAACGATTCACGAAATTTACATGGAACCAGATGTGCCCACTTACGAGCGGGGACGGGAAATTTTAGCTAAATATCCTGATGCCAAGCACATTGAGGTGGAATCGCATTGGAAGATTCCTGAGCTTTTTGGTTTCGAAGGTTCGGTGGATGACTGGCTTTGGAACAAAAAGAATGTGCTGATCCTGGGCACAAAGAAGGGCCTTACTTGCCGGCCCAACACCCGGAGCTCTCACTGGGTCGCGCCATCCCAGTCCAACGGCTGCACCATGTCTTGCTCCTATTGTTATGTTCCGCGCAGGAAGGGTTATGCCAATCCGATTTCCATTTTTGTGAACATTGAGCAGATTATGAAATATTTGCGCGGACACGCCGGGCGACAGGGAATCAAGCCCGAAGCGGACCTGATCGATCCGGAATATTGGGTTTATGAAATTGGTGAAAACGGCGATTGCTCAGCGGATGCAGCGATTTGTGACAATGTGAAGGACATGATCAACCTTTACAAAGAGTTGCCCAATGCCAAGCTCACATTTGCGACTAAATTTATAAACCGCGAGATGCTGAATTACGATCCGCAGCGCAAAACGCGCATTCGCTTCAGTTTGATGCCGCACCAAATGTCCAAGCTGGTCGACGTCCGTACAACGCCTATTAGCGAACGCATTGCGGTGATGAATGAATTTAAGGATGCTGGATATGAGGTTAATGTCAGTTTTGCGCCGGTGATTTATTACGAAGGATGGCTTGACGACTGGTATGCCCTATTCGAGGAAATGAACCAGGTTTTGGACGAACAAACAAAAGCACAGTTAGCGACTGAGATCATTTTCTTAACCCACAATGACCGCCTTCACGAAGTCAACATGGGCTGGCATCCCAAAGCTGAGGAAGTGCTTTGGAGACCGGAAATTCAGCAAGTAAAATACAGTCAGACCGGTCAAAAAAATGTTCGCTACAAGAATAATATTAAACGAGAAATCGTGTCGGAGTTGGTTGAAGCTGTAAAAACGCAATTGCCTTATTGCCAAATTCGCTATGCTTTTTAAGTCAATCACTTTCTTTGTTAACCTGTCCGGTTTCTACTACGCCATCGTTTTTGTATGAGGCGATTATCACGCCAGTTGAGGAAACTGCGTGTCCGGTCATGTTGGAGCATGGATTTAGTAAAGTTGGCATTTCCGACTTCTGGAAATGAACCCTTTGAATTGACTATTTAGCGACCACGAATACGCCTTTATCCCCAAACTTTCCAACCTCCATCAACTTTGCCTCGCATTCCTTTGCCTTGGCGGCGTCACCCTTTTTAATGTAAAGCTTCGCCAGTCCGGCAAGCCCGATGCCGCTATTGGGAAACCGTTTCAAAACATTTTGATAAACCTCCGCAGCCTTATCGATTTTCCCCGCTTTTTCGTAAGCAGTCGCGAGGCTGACCGCGACAGGGCGGGGATAACTTGGCGGCTCACTGTAACCCAGAGCAATTTCCCCTTTTTGCGCTTTTTCGAGAATTTTGACGGCGTCGTCATATTTTCCCTGAGCCGTTTTGACACAGCCTTGCAGTTCCTGAGAAGCAACATTGAGCCAGTTTTGGTGCCATTTTTGCATTGTACTATCCTTGCCCGCCTGCTTTTCATTTCGCCATAAAAACGCGTCCAATGCATCAGAATGCTTTGCCGCCTCTTCCGTTTTCCCCTTTGCGATGGCGTCCATGCCTTTTACAAAATGCAATACTCCGTCGCGGAAATTCATGTTGGAAAGATTGAAAACCGTATCCTTATCGACGATCAGTTCGAGCTGCGCGGCGGCTTTGTTCCAATATCCGAACGCCATCTCCATCCGCGCCGGCGCCATGAGCCCCTGACCGAAAAATGTGCCGTCATAAATTTTCTTCCTATCCTTATTGATCGGCATATCTTTCAATTTTTGGGCATAAAACAGACCCTCCTGATAACGCCCGTCATGCGCACAATTGGATATTAAATAGTTGATATTGTGAATGTAATTCCAATTGTCCACTTCCTGGATGCCATCGTTTTTCATATAAGCCGAATCCGTTTTCACAGCCGCTACAAATGAATCATGCGCCTTTTTGTAATCCCCCACCCGGTTGTAAATGTGCCCCGGCATGTGCACAATGTGGCCCGAAGCGGGGGCCAACGAGGCCAACACGTCAGCACTTGCGAGTGCTTGTTCTGGGCAGCAATTTTCCATTTGATGAATCCAATAATGGTGAAATGCGTGGTTTTGGGGGTCGAGGCGCTGGACGTCTTTCAGCAGGAATTCGGCGTAGATTGTGCCATCTCGGGGGGTGAGATCACCGTCGTAGCCGCTCATTTTTCCCAAAGCGAGCATCAGCTTGGCGTTAATGTCGTCGGGAAATTTGTGAACGATCAACTCATATTTTTTAAGCGTTTCGGGCCAGCCTTTTTCTTTCAGCGAATCACCTAAAAGGGCCATTTCGGCATAAAGCTTCTCATGCTCGTTTGCTTTTTTAACCAATCTTTTGATCTGCTTCACCGCCACTTTTCGGGTTGCCACCAACATGCTATCCTCGTCCGGACCCGGCACTTGCAGCAGCCCGACGTAAGGCATCACCGCATTCGAATCATTGCGAATGGCTTCTTTGAAAGCGCGATAAGCTTCCAAATCCCAGAAATCATGCAGTAAATTCAGTCCCTGATTATAGTAAGCCTGCGTTTTTTCCGATGTGGTCTCGATCTTCATCTCCGATTTTCCTATGCCGGTCATTAGTTTCGGCGCCGGAAGATTATGAATGTAAAAAGTCTTTGCTCTCGAAGCCTGCATATGGGCTAAATGGCTGTGGTTTGTTTTGTCGTCATCGTGGTGATCGTGTTGCGAATAACCGGCGGTTGCCAATGCCAAGAGGCTTAATAGGAGAATTGTTTTCATCTTAGAAATCAGTTGAGGTTCATTAGTTTGTTTTCTAATTTACTGTATTTCAGCTGATTTTGGATTTGTTGTTATTAAGTGGTTTGGTGGGTTTGGGTTGTTGTTAATTCTTGGCTTATTCCGCTATTCAGTTCTCTTACTTTTTGTCTTGACACAAAAAGTAACAAAAAGGTCAAGGCGAAAAAAAGCTTCTTGCGCACATAGCCTACGCACCCCCGCTTTTTCGCCGTGGCCTCCCGCGCATATTTCACTTTTTCGGACAGATTAATGTCGCTAAGAAAAACCACCCTTTCCAATTCGCAAACGTTTGGAATCACTTGACGTCATCGAGGAATAGAGACTCTTTCCTTCTTGCAACCCGCCTTTTCTGCTGTGCGACGGGTTCGACTTCAATGGTGGGATTCAAAGTGATCTCCAATTTATTTTCAAAATACTTTACCGTAACCTCCTCACCGCATTCAAATCCTAAATCGAGCAGCCACTTTCCGCAAAGCCTGATTTCAGGCATAACCACGTATTGATACCAAGCCCGCGGAACATATTTTCTTGTGATTTTCAGACGTCGCTCGCGAGGTTGAAGAGATTTATTTTCGTGTGTCATGGTGTTTATATTTAGCTATAAGATCGATAAAGATAGTAGTATTTGCAAAAACAATGCGCATAATATTACTATTTAAAAGCGTATAGACGATTTTTAATCTTGAAATTATTTTGTATAATATTGACACGAAACAGCTAAAAACAGGCTTCTCGTGTCCAAATTACGTCTTAATAGAATCAAACTTGTTCTCGTAGAAAAGGAGAAAACTAGCCGGGATTTGGCCAAACATTTGGATAAAACTGAATCTACCGTCTCACGTTGGTGCCGGAATGAGATTCAGCCTACATTGGAGACGCTTTATGAGATTTCGGTTTGGTTGAAGGTTGATATTCGGGAGTTGCTGGTGAGCACGGCAAGCTGAGCTTGAAGCTAAACTTATACAATGCCTGTCAATCGCGAATCCTGAGATTATCGGCAAGGCAAACAATTTCCGAATTGTACTATTCTACTAAACACCTTCCCTATCAGAAGAACTTCAACCTTCTGCTGAATAATAGTAAACTATTGACAACCAACCTTCGTTAGTCAAACCGAAGGCAAATGGACGCATTTAGAAACAGCAGATATTTTCCTCAAATCATAACTATTTTAATACCACAGAAAAGCCCTGACGAAATGTAGGGCGTTGAAACAGACATTATCATGATACGATTACTAAAACACACGAAACAGAATAAAACAAATGAGCAGGGCCGGGAATCTTCGGCTAATCGTTACTCTGTACTTTATACGCTTAAAGGACAGTATCAACATGTGGGATGTTCATCGGAGGAAGATGCGCAATATGTGCTGGGGATGTTGATGAAAGATGGCAACCGCATCCCGGTCGGGATATACGATTCAAAAACGGATTCTTTCGAATGGGAGATCATTGGCCAGTATTTTCACAGCCGCGACTCCATCACTGATCAGCAAGAACGTCTACACGAAGTGCTCAACATATCGCGCACATTGCGCCGTCGCGATTCCAGCTGGCAGGCGGGTTATTTGCAGAAACCTAGCTTTTTTGCTTAACAGCAGACATTGGATACGGGCCTACTTGGTTGCGCCCGCCTACAACAATATAGAGATTTCTTTGCTAGACTGGCATTGCTCTATGTTGTTGCTCAGAAACTCCTCCGCCATTCCTACCGAATATGTAAAACAATCAACGCCACAATTGCAGGCAGCGCCTGCACGAAAAATATCTTTTTGCTTGCGGTTAGTGCTCCATAAATTCCGGCGACGATTATGCAGGTGAGGAAGAAAACGGCAATGTAAAAGGCCCAATGGTCGTCTTCGATGAAGAATGTCCAGATCAAACCAGCTGCTAAAAATCCGTTGTAAAGACCTTGGTTTGCAGCAAGTGTTCTGGTTGGCTTGAACAGGTCGGGAGCAAGTGAGCCTTTGAATGTTTCCTTGCCCTTGGTTTCCCAGGCGAACATTTCAATGTAAAGAATATAAAGATGTTCAAGCGCAACAATGCCGACAAGGATTTTTTGAAGGATTTCCATAAGTTGCTCGGTCAGGTTGGTCGTTCGTTGACTTTCATGATTTCACTAAGCCAATTGCAACAAAATTTTCAGCTTAGTGTTTAGATAAGAAAGTTCGGCATCTGAAAGTCTGCCCAAAAGACCTTTCGCCAATGATCGATCAAGCGTAGCAATTTTGCTGGTTTTGATTAAAGACAGCTTTTTAAGCCCGTTTGTAGTCGTTGGACTGAGCGGAACATCGGTTGCCTCTTGCCAGCCAATATTTGATGTGATAAAACAAACGGTTAAGTCAAGATTTGTTTCGACAAGAACCACTGCCGGTCGCAATTTACTGCTGCTTAGATCTGGAAAGGTAATCAATACAATGTCTCCCTTAGCCATTGTAAATTTCCCTTAAATCTGCGAGTGAGTAAGATCATCTTCCTTATTTAGAAAATTGAAGGACGAACTATCCGCGATTAAGCTTTGGATCTCACTAGTTAGTTGGTATTCTTCATATCGTTTCCTTACATAATCTGCAAATTCGTATATTTCTTCTGCCTTGTCGTTCGGAAGCTGATTTATCGCTTCAATCGTCTGCTCGATGATCGCTTGTTTTGTCATGACTTGATAGTTTGTGTATTTCAAATATAATGATTGTGTTTATGGCCTCAAAGAAACAATATTTCCCACACCACTTTTTAACATCAGCGGCTGCACCATTGGAATTTCATCCAAAAAATGCAGCCGCTTAAACAGAAACTCTAAACTCTTGACTTTAAGCTCGTAACGCCTCACTTAAAACTTACTTCAACCCCTTCCCAGTAGCGGCCCAGTAAATTCCGCCGTACAAATGGTCCAGGAATGATTGATCGGAGTAAACCAATCCGATGTGGCCCAGGCCGGTGTAAAATCCGCGGCCGCCGTCGTAGTTGTGATACCAGGACATAGGGTGTTCGGCGCCCATGCCGGTCCCTTGGTTGGTTTTTGGATCGTATGTTTTTTCGTCCAATGTGATCAGGATTTTCAGGTCGTCGGCGTTGTATGGTTTTTTGTATTCATACCATTCGTCAGTCCAAAGAATGCGTTTTGGAAAACGCTCCAAACCTGGAAAGTTGCTGTCTTTCACGTCCAAAAACGCGGTTTGCTGCGCTGGGTGGGTTTTGAAATACATTCCTACCAACTTGCCATACCAGGCCCAGTCATATTCCGTGTCGGCCGCTGAGTGAATTCCCACGAAGCCTTTCCCGCTTTTAATATATTTTTCAAATGCCGCCTGTTGTGCATCATTCAAAATATCGCCCGTCGTGTTCAGGAAGATAACGGCCGCATAATTAGCCAGACTTTTTTCATTAAAAACATCTGCATTTTCCTGCCAGTCGACAGAAAAGTTGTGGCGCGAAGCAAGGTTGCGGATTCCGTCAACGCCTTCATGAATGGAAACGTGGTGAAAGCCGGCGGTTTTGGTAAATAATAAGACCTTAAACTGCTGTGCCTGAGAAGCGGCGGTGCTCGCGATAACAAAAAGCAGAGCCAGTAATTTTTTAAACATAATAGTTTGGATTCGGTGTTTAAAGGGATTTTGTAATAAGTATTAAAACAAAAAGAAGCAGGAATATACTTTCCAATGCTTCATTTTCCCGACTGCCAGCAAAGTGAACAGCTAACATGATAGACCGGAGACAGCATTTCTCTTCATATCCTTAAATGCCCAAACAGCCATCGCATTAATCACTTGTTCCAGCTCCCGCCCAGCCTCGGTGAGTGTGTAAGTAACATATGGCGGCACAACGGGCCTGGCTTCCCGAATCAGCAATCTGTCGCTTTCCAATTGCTTCAAGTGCTGAATCAGCATTTTTTCGGTGATATGCGGCATTGCTTTCTTTATCTCCGAATATCGCTTGTTGCCCGATAGCAAATGAAACAAAATGATCGGTTTCCAATGTCCGCCAATCTTGTTCATCACATATGTGACCGGACATTCCTGCATAACAATCTCCCTGTTGGCATTATATGTCGAGCTTTCTTTGACCTTTGTCATGATACACACTTTGGGGTAAGTACTTGTCTAAAAGTAAGTACAAATATAGCTTTGCTGCACAATTAAACAACTTACAAACATGAAATATATCATCACAGGGTCGTTAGGAAACATTAGCAGACCTGTTGCAAAAAATCTCGTTGCAGCGGGACAAGACGTAACCGTTATCAGCAGCAATCAAGGAAAACAGTCCGAAATCGAAGGTCTGGGTGCTAAGGCAGCAATTGGCTCTCTGACTGACGTTGCGTTTTTAAAGGAAACATTTAAGGATGCAGACGCGGCTTACCTAATGATCCCGGCAGATTTTTCGCTTGCGGATTATGGCAAGTTCCAGTATGAAGTGGCGGATAATTATCTGGAAGCGCTCAAAGGCAGCAATATTAAGCATGTGGTTTTGCTCAGCAGCCTGGGTGCACACATGCGCAAAGGCGCCGGCCCTATCGATGCATTGGGATATCTTGAAGAGAAGTTGCTGGAAATTCCAGACCTGAACGCCAACTTCCTACGCCCTTCTTATTTCTTTTCCAATCTGTTCACCTTTGCGGGGATGATTAAGCATGCTGGCATTGCAGGAAACAATTTTGGAGACACGGATGAAAAGCTTGTGCTGACGCACACGGACCACATTGCCGAGGTGGCGACAGATGCTTTGCTCAATCTTTTCACCGGCAAAATGATCACCAACATTGCTAACGACGAGCGCCATCCAAGCGAAATCGCTGCCATCCTGGGCAAGGCGGTTGGAAAAGAAAACACGCCTTGGATCGCCTTTTCCGACGAGGACGCATACAACGGCATGCTAGGCGCTGGCCTCAATGAAAGCTTCGCGAAGCTTTACGTTGAAATGGGGCAGGCAATTCGCAGCGGACAAATGCAAGCAGATTATTGGCAAAATCGACCTGAAAAGTTGGGGCATTACAAGTTGGAAGATTTTACGAACGAATTTGCAGCTGCGTATGCTGGGGCTTGATTATCTTCCCATCTTCAACCTTGTCTGCGCGCCGCCTGAGGCATCTTTCAGTTCTACTTTAAGACCGCCTTCTTTTACAATTCTTCTGTCAATGACAAGTGTTATTTGCTGAATTCCTTGCGGCAATGCTGTTGCAATATTGCCGTCGGTTACTTTAAGTGGTTTGTTGGCGGCGAATGCGGTTACTCCATTGTTGATGTTTGACGAAAGCGCCACGTTTCCTTTGGTGAGCACTTCGATGTCAAACCTAACAATGCTGATCGATTTGCCGCCAGCGGATTCAATGACAGGCAATTCGTCCAACGGCAATGCGCCGGAAACTTTGCTGTAAACTGGCGAGGCTGTGATTTTGGCGCCCTTTGCAAAAATTAATGTAGGATCTGCTGACAATTTATTGGCCGTTTGTTTATCAGCTGTAACGCTTTCCCAGCGCCTTACAAACCTTGTATTAGGAACCCGAAAATCTCCCGATTCGCCCAGTTTCGTCAAATAACCAACTAAATCAATAAATTCCGTCTGGTCTAGACTGGCAGTTAATCCGGGCGGCATAAGTGAGCCGGGAACTTTCTCCATTGCCTGCACCTGACTTTTCGCAATCGAAACCTCCTTGCCAGTAACATCGCGGATCACAACTTCCGACGCGCCGTCGCTAGCCAGATAACCCAGCATGTCGGAGCCGTCTTTTTTCACAACGCGCTTTAAATCGTAACCTTCCTTAATAGACAAGTTGGGATATAAAATCGAGCGAATGATCGTTTCTGCTGGCGAACTCGTTCCCAAGCTGCTTAAATCGGGGCCAATAAGTCCGCCTGCGCCGCCAATTGCGTGGCAGGTTGTGCAGCTTGATTCTGCGCGCCGGAAAATCTGTTCACCTTTTGCCGGATCGCCTTTTTCTCTGACCAATTTCGCCAGACCAGCGATTTGGTCATCGTTCAAATCCTGTGGCATCTTCTGCGTCGGTAATGCGCCGCCCGATGCTTCCAATGCTTTTTTTAATGCCAACATTTCGTCAATGTTCTGGCGCGTCCATCCTGCGCGGGCCTGAACGAGTCTCCTACCCGCTTTGGCCGTTGCTTCGGGGATTTTTTTTGCGGCAATGGCATCCGCGAGTGCAGCTGCGCCCGGATTTGTGGATACGAATGCCATGAAAAGTTCGGTCATATCCGTTTCGGCAGGCAATGTGCGCATGAGATCTGTGCCAATGCGCGCCGCTTCTTTTGGGTCTAATGTGGCCAATTGAGCCACAGCAATCACGCGAACTTCCGGCGTATTCTTCGGGCCTGCGAGCTCTGTTGTCAATTTCAATGCCTTGTCTTTGTCGATGGCGTTGAGCGAAGCCAATGCGGCTTTTTTGGTGTTTGGGTTTCCGGTTTGAATCAAACTGGCCAGGCGATCACTTAACTGGGTCAATTTCCACAGTCCGATCAACCGGATCGCACTCAGGCTTACTGCTTCATCCTCACTTGCCACCAGCGAGGCAATGCGTTCAGGAGCCTTGTCCGGCTTCACATTGCGCTGAGCAGCAGCACTTTCCAATGCTGCCAACTGTGCGGAAACGTTTTTATCTTTTCCTTGCAGCGCCAGATCTAGCAAAACATTCAGGTCCGAAGACTGCCCTAATCCCGCTATGCTGCTGAGCACGTCATTTTGATATTCTTCGGGATTCTGACCTTTTTCATAAAGCCGGACAAGCATAGACGCAGCCTCAGGGCTCGTTGCCGATTTCAATGCATAAGCGGTTTTCTTCGCGTCACCCAAAAAACCAGGATCTGATTTCAACTTTACTAGCCAGATTGGCTCCAATTCCCTCACCGTCTGCCACAATGCGAAGTCAAGAAATTCGTCCATTTGTCCGTCTAAAACCGACAATGCATTCTTCGCAGCATCGGCGGTTTTCGTTTTGCGTAAGGCGATCACCGCTTCCATCCGCACCTGCGCATGCTCGTCCTTCACCGCCTTGGCAAGCAACGCAGGCACATTCTGAACTTTTGGAAACCATAATTCCAATGCCCGCAATGCTGCCGCGCGTGCATTATGGCTTTTTGCATTCAACAAATCTGTTAAAATTAGTTGATTAAAGGTTTCCAATGTCTGGTAAACCCAAAGCGCTTCCAGCAAATTGTGCTCGTAATTTGCATCATTCTTATCCAATGTCTGCACCCATTTTTCCAAGGCAGGAATCACCTCTTTTGCGCCTTTTGCTTTCAAAACCTGCTTGGCTTGCAAGCGCGTCCATTCTTCGGGCAATTTCAGCGATTCCAATAATTCGACAGTGCTGGCCTTTGCCAATTGCGGCTTCTTAACCAGCGGACGATTTTTTGCCACAATGCGCCAGATGCGACCATGTTGCTGATCACGCCGCGGATCGTAGAAATCGACTTCACCGTGTTGAATAATGGGATTATACCAGTCGGCAACGTAAATCGCGCCGTCCGGACCGACATTGATATCGACCGGACGAAATGCAACATTATCCGTCCACATCAGGTCGTCCGCTTGCGTTGAAGCGTAACCTGCGCCTTGTTCTTCCAACTTAAAGCTGTTGATGCGGTTGGCGCGAAAGTCGTTTGTGATCATTCTGCCTTGCCATGCATCGGGCAAATGCGTTCCGGAAACCACATCGAGGCCGCTATGCTTTGGCTGACCCGGATTAAGGCCTCTCATGATGCGCGCTGCCCCTGGTGCCGTGAGGAATGTCGCACCCGGGAAGCCGTAGTTAATGCCTTCACCACCAGCACCATCCGTAAGAAATGACTGCCCCCAACGGTCAAATTGCAGACCCCAAGGATTAACCAAACCTCTCGCATAAACTTCCATATCCAGATTGCGTGTGTTAAGCGCCCACACACCGCCGCCTTCCAATCGTTTGATTCCAAAAGGCGTTTCGACGTGACTATAAATGTAGATGGACTGGTTGAAATACATGCGTCCCTCGGGTCCCCAGCGGAAAGTGTGGATCAAATGGTGGGTGTCTCCCGTTCCGAAACCGTTCAGAACTCTGCGCTTTTTATCCGCTTTGCCATCACCGTCCGTGTCAGCGAAATGCAAGATCTCGGTTGAATTGGCAACATAAACGCCTCCGTCTCCCGGCAAAATTCCCGTTGGCTGAATGAGGCCTTCTGCGAAAATGGTCGACTTATCAGCTTTGCCGTCGCCGTCCGTATCTTCCAGAACGAAGATTTTGTCATTGGCAGACTCACCTGTTTTCAAATGTGGATAAACTGTGCTGCTAACAACCCATAATCTGCCCTCAGCGTCCCAGTTCATCTGAATGGGTTTGGCGACCATTGGGTCGGATGCAAATAATGTAACTTCAAAGCCATCAGCGACTTTGAATGACGCAAGCTCTTTTTGCACGTCCGGATCTGGATCCTCCTTGATGCGCTGAACATTGTTCGAAGAGGTCGTCAACAGGATCGTCGCCAGGAGCGTCGCCCCATATAGTAGTCGGGTTGCTTTCATATTTTTATAGGCAGTTAGCAAACCACCTTTCTGATGTTGTTAATGTCTGATTTTGAAATAAATTCCCATTCTGAGCATGCGGAAGGCTTACTCCATTTTCCTCAACTCATACACCACTTCTTTCGGCTCGCTGTTGAGAATAATCTGGCCTTCGAGCCATTTGATGAGAATGTTCTGTTCTTCAAGCCCTTTCACATGACGGCCCTGCTCATATCTGCGAAAACCAACGATGTAAGTTTGGTTCAGCGGACGATATTGAAAAAAGTGTAACTCATTCTTTTTCAAAATCATGTTACGCACTTCTGCAACCTGCGAGAATTGCGGCCCTTGATGGATCGCAACACCTTTTTCCCAGTCTTTGGCGGAAGCAGCCGCAACCTGAATATGCTCGGAAACCAGCACATAATAACCTTTTTTCAGCCCTGAGATCTGCACAATGCGTGCATTGTCCGAAATGACATTTGTTGAAGTTGGCGAAGGCAGTGGAAGATATTTGTTGTCTACGGCAAACTTGGCGAGCGTAGCCGCGTTGTCTGTCGTTAATGCGCGGCCGTTGGAGACATCGGCTTTATTATTGGAAATTGTGATAGCTGTTGTTGCTTTGGCAACTTCAAGACCCAACGCTTTTTCCAGGATCTTAGCCAAATGATAATAACCGAGTTCATTTAAATGCACTGTGTTTTCAATGATCGGTTCCTTTTTGCTGGCGCTTAATATGGGATTGTAAATGTCGACAAACAGCTTTTTACGCTGCGTTGCAACCTCTGAAATTGTTTTGGAATACAGTTCAAGATCCGCATTTCGCTCGCTGATGTGCTGGGCGGTGTCGCTTGAAACGACCGGGATTGTTGAAAATAGAACGGTTTTAGCGCCTAACTGGTCAATTTTATCAATTAATTTATTCAAACCATCCTTGAAATGCGCGACGCCAGCTTGGCCTTCCTGCGCTTCCACGCCTCCATAAGCAAGAAAAACAACCGTCGGCTGCGTTTTGGTGATGTCTTCCATCAAATGCTCATACGGCGTTGGAGGATTGGTGTAAGTGCTGCGCGCCTCTCCCCAGACATTGTCGCCTGTCCAGCCTAAGTTCCTGAATGTTATGCCTTTGTCTGCAAATCGCGTGGTAAGCGCCAATTCGAGATAGCCAAACTGAAAATCGTTTTCAAAGATTGAATTGCCCAGAAAAACGACACGATCGCCGTCTTTTAATGCAAAAGGGCCCGGAGATGGGGCCTGCGCTGTGGCGGGAAAATTTGATAATGTAATTAATAAAAAGAAAATGCAGCCCAAAACGGCCGTTACGCGTGTCTTTCTCATGCATGTTGGGTTTAGTAATGCCTTGGAACAATGTATAAAGGAAGACGCGGAGATAACTTAACCGTTGGTTGGAATAAATAAATGCGGACGGCCTCGCCTAGTTGAAGGACTGCCTGAATTCCAATGGAGAAAGATTCGTTTTGCGTTTAAAGATCTTGTTAAAAGACTGCGGATGCTCAAATCCGAGTTGATAAGCGATTTCAGCAATGCTCAGATTTGTCGTGCTCAGCACGCCTTTTGCTTTCTCAATAAG
The DNA here is from genome assembly GCF_021390515.1 of Dyadobacter sp. CY326. Lineage (GTDB taxonomy): Bacteria > Bacteroidota > Bacteroidia > Cytophagales > Spirosomataceae > Dyadobacter. The sequence goes on along the minus strand of NZ_JAJUXI010000003.1, from coordinate 8,192 downwards.
CTTATTATGAATGTGTTGCTGCGTATTTTGACCCGTATGCGTGCGCAGCATATCACTCAAATAATCTGGTGACACGTTCAGTTTTAGTGCAACGTCTTTCACCGTCGGAAGAGCCAGATTGAGGTTGTTATTGAAATGCGCTTCCAGCAACTCTTCTAGCTTCACCAGGAGGTCGTTGCTGGCAGCTTTGCGGGTGATAAATTGTCGGTGATAAAAACGGTCTGCATAATTCAACAGCACTTCTATTTGCGAAATGATGACGCGCTGACTGAAACTGTCAATGTTAGATTTGTATTCCTGTTCAATGTTTTCAAGAACGCCATAGATTGTATTTTCCTCTTTTTTAGACAAATACAATGCTTCATTTACTGCATAGGAGAAGAATTTGTAATTTTTTATCTCGGTCGCGAGCGGATGTCCCAATAGAAAATCGGGATGGAACAGGAGCATAAAACCGGATGCCGGCCTGTCGCCTACTTCCTCGTAGCAAATTTGACCGGGCGCGATAAAAGACAAAACGCCTTCGTCAAAATCATAATAGTTTTGTCCATACCGGACTTTGCCATTAAAATCTCTTTTGACTGCGATAACATAAAAATTAAGGACGCATCCGTCACTATAATCGGTCGGGGAATAGAAGATTTCGTCAAACCGCACGACGCTTACCAGCGGATGTTCTACTTGTGCAATGCCATGCATGCGGTGCAGCTCGCTAATGGACTCAATCACAATCGGATTGTATTTCTTTTTCATCATATTTCAGAAAAGAGAGCCGTTGTCAGTCAACGACTCCCTTGTTTAAATCATTTGTCAATCCAACCCATGCCGGCCTCGTCGTAACGCTCACCCGTAACGCCCAAAGGCACAATACTTTCCAGGTTCGCAATTTCTGCCTCAGTTAATACAATATTTATGGCAGCAATGTTCTCTTCGACGTATTTTACACGCTTCGTCCCCGGAATTGGAAGATGCCCTTTGGCAATGATCCAGGCAAGTGCGAGCTGCGATGAAGTTACATTTTTTTCGGATGCCAATGCTTCGATCGCATCTGCAAGTTCGAGGTTTTTATAAAATTGCTCCCCTTGAAAACGTGGAATGCTTCTGCGGAAATCGTTTTCCGGAAAATCGTCCGGACTGGTAATCCTTTCACCAGAGATAAAACCTCTCCCAAGCGGAGAATAAGCCACAAATCCAATGCCCAGTTCTTTCAATGTGTCCAATATGCCCGCTTCTTCGACTGTTCTTTCAAACAACGAATATTCTGTTTGCAATGCGCTGATCGGGTGCGTCGCGTTTGCTTTGACAAGCGTTTGAGAGGAAACTTCCGAGAGCCCTAAATAACCCACTTTTCCTTCCTTAACAAGCTCGGCCATAGCGCCGACCGTGTCCTCAATGGGCACTTCGGGATCCAATCTGTGCAGATAATAAAGATCAATGTAATCCGTCCCGAGATTTTTCAATGAACGCTCGACAGCTTTTCTGACATAATCCGGTTTGCCGTTGAATTTCCAGGTAAGCTGCTCATTGTCATCGATTTCAAAACCAAATTTGGTTGCGATAACGTAACTGTCGCGGTTTCCTTTGATTGCTTTTGCGATGAGTCTTTCATTCAGCAGCGGGCCGTAAAGATCGGCTGTGTCCAGAAAGTTTCCGCCCAATTCCAATGAACGGTGAATGGTTTTGATCGCTTCCGTCTCATCCGCTTTACCATAAATATCCGCGCCTGCAATTTGCGTCATGCCCATGCAGCCCAGTCCTATATTGGGCACTGTGAGTCCCTGCTTTCCCAGTTTAAATTGTTTAATGCTCATTTTTTTTCATGTTTTATTTGATACAAAACTACCGTTCGCTAAAAAGACGACTGTATCCAAAACAAGGAAGGTTGTATCCAAAAACCGGCCCAGCAATTTTCCGTCAAATTTCCGACCTTCGTCGCAAAATCTATACACAACCTCAATCCACAATATGCGATTACGTTTTTTATGCTTGCTCCTTTTTGTAGCGCGCCTTTCCGCAGCTCAAACGGAGGCTCCCCAGCAATCCCTGAATCATTACATCAATTTCCTTGACAAAACCACGGAGCAGTTTATCAGGCGGTTTGAGATGCTTTCGAAATATGAAGCAGCAGTAACGCAGCATCGCAAAAAGCCGGTTGTCCTGCCCAACCTTCCTTCATCGGGCCCATTGGAAGAATATTATTTCAAAACGGCAAAAGCAGGAAAAGGATTAAAAGCGATTGAACGTGAGGAGCTTAACATCGAAACCGAAGCAATATGGCAACACTTGAACGACCTTGATCTAACCTGCAAAAAACTGGAAACGTATGTTCATTTGAAAACTTACGAAACGGATCGTTTCAAACAGTCGGACGAGCACATTGCAAAAATTCAGGAATATTTCGAGCAATACAGCAAGCAAAAAGACGCTTTTTATAAACAAATTCATCAAATTTATCGTCGCCAGCCATCCTATTCTTCGTCCGACTCCTATTTAATTACTGAAAAAGCGATAGAACAAATCATCCTCAACCAAAGGCAGTTGCTTGATTCCCTACCCTACTTTTTGAATGCAGAAACACGCGCTGAGTGGCCGATTGAAGCGGTGAGAAGGAGCATGCTGGACGATGAAAAGTCACTGGAAACGATCGCGAGCACACATTCAAAACTTAAATATCCGGCTTCTGACGCATTGCTTTCTTTCAAATCGGCGCTGGCTTCCATGCAAGATGTAAAACGCCGGATTATTGACAGTTACACGTTTACAGCCAGACAATCCGCGGCGCATGGAAACGATGCATATGTCTCGCTAATGAACCAATTCAACCAGGATTTATTGGCATTTTACAAATCATTCGTCGATTACAGCGTAACTGCGCGGCGTCTGCTTTATTATCCTGCTTTCAGCCCGGTTTTCCTGAAATCCGCGACCGTCAGCGGGGTTAAAAAGTTATCCTTAACGCCAAATTTTCAGGATAAGCCTGCGCCGACATTTAATGTTAAGAAATCAACTTCACCAGCGTCCGCCGCCCTAAACAAGACGCTGAATGATTATGTTGAATTTGTAAATGAATCGCTGCGGCAGATGCATTTGTTGCAATTGACACTGCGCAGTTATCAATCTTCGGCTGAATATTATCGTGATCCTGCAAAGGCACAGTCGCGCTCCGGCCTGACTTACTCACATGAAAAATTTCAGCTTCCATCCTCTGCCTATGCATTGCTTCTGAATGCAAGCGCTTCCGTTCCAGAGTCTTACCGCGCATCCATTAATAGCCAGACGGAAGTTTTGATGAACATATTGAAAGAAATGGATCGCCTTAGCATTGAATTGATCGCTTACACGTCTGAAAAGCAATATTTGAAAGATCAATTAAAACGATCCGATGACATTCTGGATCGCTATATGACGCTTTTTGAGACGTTTGACCAAAAGAAAGAACTGCTTCATACAGACTTGCGCCGCATTCATGAAAGCTTTCCAAGCGCCAATCCTGCCAGCTCATGGATTATTGCGGGCAATGTTTTGCAAAAGGCGATGGACGATGATAGAGACGTTTTGTTTGGGATCAAAAGCTTTTTAAAATCAGGACAAACGCAGCTGCCCAACACAGCAAACATTGAGTCGAATGCCAGGCAACTGATTGCAGATGAATACACTAACCTTAAAGGTCTGCAACGTTATGGACGCAGCAATGGCCTCTGCCCCTATTCACCTTATGAGGATCTGGCGGCCAATACAACGCGTTTTGCGGCGATGACACAACAGGTCAAAACGAACTTCAATGGCAGCGGTCGGCATCCTTTTGAGTCATTCTATTATTTTTATAACAATGAGCTGGTTTATCAATACAACAAATTCGTCGAGCTGGCAAAAGGCGGTTTGTTAAAAGCGGTCAACCAGCCGGATCTGTTCATTCTTCGTAAAATATCTCCTGTCAAAAATCTCCAGCAAACTGCGCCTGAACCCGAAATAAAAGAAAGCATCCAAGATCCTGAACCAGGGAATATTGCGGCGACGAAGCCGATTAAGTCGGTTGACAAAACGGAAAATCAAGCACAACCAACGACAACGCAATTCGAGCAGAAAACCGATACCGTGTATGTGGAACGCGTGAGAGTCGACACTGTTTTTGTGGATCGAGGCAATGTAAATCAACCGGTTACGCGCTCGCTGGACGGCTTTGCTACGAATAATATGGTGCTCTTGCTGGATGTTTCGTCTTCCATGAACTCCCCTTTTAAGATGCCGCTTTTGAAACGATCGATCAAATCAATGCTCACATTGCTTCGTCCGGAAGACCAGATTTCCATTGTTTTATATTCGGGAAAAGCGCGGGTTGTACTCAAACCAACGTCCGGGTCCAAATCCTCCGAGATCGCGCGAATGATCGATTTGCTGCAATCTGACGGCGATACAGACGGGAATGAAGGCATCCGCTTGGCATATAAAACGGCAAATAAGCAATACATTCGGGGCGGCAACAACCGCATCGTTCTCGCCACCGACGGCGAATTTCCGGTCAGCGACGAGGTTATGACGATGATTGAGCAAAATGCGCGTCAGGACCTTTACTTAACCGTTTTCACATTCGGCCGCCATGCGCACACAGGTCTGAAGCTAAAAAAATTGAGTGAACTGGGCAAAGGCACGTACGCGCACGTGACCGAGGAGAGCGCCGATTTACAGCTGATTTTGGAAGCGCAAGGAAAGAAAACCGCGGCCCGTTAATTACCAAGCCCGTTCTCAACTGACGCAGACGTTTGTTCCAAACCATCCCGGACTGAAAAGCTCAAAAACTTAACACCTTATTAATTAACCATTACCCAACTAAAATCTACAACATGACAGCAAACACGACGACGCTGACCACGCAGGAAGTTGCAGCAAGATTTCATGAACTTGCGCAGGAAGAGCAGTGGAGTGCGATCCAGGACGAATTTTTTGCAGACAATGTAAAAAGCATTGAGCCCGAAAATTCCCCATATTTTTCAAATGCAGAAGGCAAAGCGCTCGTCCGCCAGAAAGGTGATGATTTCCTTCAAAAGATAAAGGCCATTCACAGACTCTACACCAGCGAACCGATAGTTACTGGCAACCATTTCGCCGTAGCAAGAGAAATAGATGTCACCGTCCTCGGCTCCGGCAGAATCCAAATCAACCAAATCATGCTCTACAAAGTCCAAAACGGCAAGATCGTTTCGGAGCAGTTTTTTTATTAAGGAGGATATTTGAATTTGAGAAGGTTGATCGGAATAAAAAAAGCGTCTCTCGGCGCTTTTTTTATTCCGCTGGGATTCGAAGCCGTTCGCGGCCCCGGCCAGGACCCATACATTAAACGAAAAAAGCGCCCTTTGAGGCGCTTTTGGTGATCCCGCTGGGATTCGAACCCAGGACCCATACATTAAAAGTGTATTGCTCTACCAGCTGAGCTACGGAATCCTATATTAATTTACTGTTAAACATCAGTCACTCTTCCCCCCTGCCCTGTTCCTCAATCGTGGTGCAAAGGTACATTTTAATAATTTTCTTCCAAATCGTGGGGAAAAGTTTTTTGAGCCTTATACGTTGCCCTTCACCTAACATTCTGTCTTAAAGACAAATGACTTTGCAAAAAAATTTGTCAAACGCAGCATGATGGCCCCGGCGTATCTTTTGAATGCGATATCATTTCAAAAATCCGTCATGATTTTGCCAAAAAACTACTACGAGAGAACTAACTCTCGGATTAACTGCATATTAAGCTTTTTGTAAATTTTTAGTTAGCCTTGTTGGAACTTAATAAATTATTACTACATTTCGAACAATTAATATACTACAAACATATTCTATAATTGTCTATATACGTTTGATTTGACTATTACTCCTCTTTCTCAAATAGTTAAACACCCCCATATCAGCTTTTCAAAACAGGGTTCGCCCCTTACACCTGAAAACAAAACACTTCTTTTTTTAAAGTTTTGTCTAACCGTTTTTTACGACCTGTTTATTTTTAATTCAACTTTTACCTGATTTACATTGATGAAATTTTTACAGAAGCTAGTGTATGCGAGCGGGTTGCTGAGTCTTATGATGGCGGCAACCCCGGATGACGAGTTGCAGAAGAATCAGTTTGCGCTAGCGACGCAGGTTAACTGCGGGGGAAGAACCTGGACTCACGACGAATTACTGGGCAATGTAGGCGGAAGGCCGGTTTACACGATCATCCACGAAAACAGAATCTACATCAGATGGGACGGAAACCCAGATCAAAGCCGCAAATCACAGGCATTTGATAACACGGCCATCCTGTTGCACATGGACAACAACAGGTTTCCTAATGATGAAAATGGAAACCGGATTGTCAATTCTTGCGTCAATTCCATTGATCCAAGCACTATGGGCAACAATTATCTTGGCGCCCAGCAAGGAAACATGATCCCGTGTAACGGAAAACCCATCACGGACGGACTGCGACTAGGGACATATATCGGTGGTGATAATGTAAAAACGTTCCAATATGCGATCATTAAGGATGGTTTGCTTCGCGTGAATTTTCACCGTGAGACGAACACTTACAGTCGCGATGCGATTTCGATGGGCTTGATTCGCCAGACCATTGAGGGTGAAAATGGAAGCTCTATGAATCCTAATATGGGGTTCACCTTGAATTACAACGAGGTTTTGAGCTGCTTTTGGAATGAACTTCCGAAAAATCCGGATTCAGTGGTTAACCCGGAGCCTAACTGCCCTGGCGGACCTACAATCGGAGGCGTAAGCAACATTTCACAAACCGGCTTGCGTTTTTCATATTCCGGTAGCGGCGTTCCTAACATTGACTGGAGAATCAAATCAGGCGGCACAGTTGTTCGCAACGGCCGGACTGGAAATCTGGGATCTACCAATGTCGACATTTCATTCTCGACGCTTTCTGCCGGAAATTACACTTTGGAAATTGAAGGCGGTGACTGTACTTCATCTGTAAGTTCTGCATCATTCAGTGTTAACCAGCCAAACTGCCCGAGCGGACCAACGATTTCAAGCGTAAAAAATGTTTCACCAACGGCTCTTACAGTTGATTTCAACGGCTCAGGCATTCCTAACCTTACATGGCGCGTAAAACAAAATGGCAATGTTGTCAGAAATGGCAAAACAGGTAATCTGACTTCTAATTCAACTTCCATCACATTTAACAGTCTTGGCGCCGGCACTTACGCATTAGAAATAGAAGGTGGGGATTGCAGCTCTTCGGTAAGCACTTCAAACTTCACGATCGTTCCGGGAACATGTCTTGGCGGACCTACTTTGGGCGCCATCAGCAATATTTCGGCATCTGGTCTTCGCTTCCAATTTGACGGAAACGGTGTTCCTAACATTACGTGGAGAATCAAATCCGGTTCCGAGGTTGTCCGCAATGGAAAAACCCCTGGCTTGACTTCTTCACTTGTTGACATTTCATTCGCTACGTTGAACGGTGGAAATTATACATTGGAAATCGAAGGCGGCGATTGTGTTTCTTCGGTAAGCTCCAAAACATTCTCGATCGGCTCAACCAACTGTGCTTCGGGACCGACTATTTCAAGCATTAAGAATGTATCTTCAACAGGTCTAACGGTTGATTTTAATGGCGCAGGCGTTTCGAGCGTTACGTGGAGAATCAAACAAGGCGCTAATACGGTTGCGAATGGCAAAACAGGAACTTTGAGCTCAAACTCTGCTTCCATTACATTCTCCGCATTGGGCTCCGGCAATTATACATTGGAAATCGAAGGCGGAAACTGTACTTCTTCTGTTAGCACTTCCAACTTCTCAGTATCGCAGCCTAACTGTGCCAGCGGACCAGCAATCACGACCATCAAGAACGTTTCCGGCACAAGCCTGACGGTTGATTTTAATGGTTCGGGCATTCCAAACCTTACATGGCGCGTAAAACAAAATGGTAATGTTGTAAGAAACGGCAAAACCGGAAATCTTGGTTCAAACTCTGCTACAATAACATTTGCAAGTCTGGGTGCAGGCACTTATTCGCTGGAAATTGAAGGCGGTGATTGCGTTTCTTCGGTAAGCGCTTCCAACTTTACAGTTAACCCAGGCACATGTCCTGGCGGACCAACGCTTGGGATGATCGCTAACATTTCGGCATCTGGTCTTCGCTTCCAATTTGACGGAAACGGTGTTCCTAACATTACATGGAGAATCAAATCGGGTTCCGAGGT
>NZ_JAJUXI010000002.1 GCF_021390515.1 Dyadobacter sp. CY326 | reverse complement strand
CTGAATTTAAACGGAATGAGCCCGGTACAATACCGAGCTCATCACACTAATCGTTAATTCTTAAACTCGTCCAACTTTTGGGGTTCAGTCCATGACTACCCAGTTTTTTGAAAAGTGTAACTGGCATTATTGTTTTAAGGCAGATCATTGGTTATAAACCAGTTGATCTGCCTTTTTACATTTAATAATGTCCCAATGACAATCAGAAATATTCCCGCAGTTGCCTGCCTCTGCATATTGCTTACTGCAGTTGGCTGCAATAACAAAGAATCAAAACAGGAAGAAAAAGAAGCGTCGGCGAGCGCCAGCGATACAGTCGTTACTAAAACCGATAGTGTTGCGCTGCCCGCGCCATTTGCCACAGAATCTGCCGACAATCGGCCGGATGAAGCGGGTTGGCCTGACGGGAAAACGCCAGTTGCTCCGGCTGGTTTTACGGTTGAGAAATATGCGGATGAGTTAAAAAATCCCCGCTGGACTTACATTGCGCCCAATGGTGACGTGTTTGTGGCCGAATCCAACACAAAGAAGAGCGCAGACAGAATTACGCTTTTGCGCGACGTAAACAAAGATGGCAAACCTGAGCTGCAAGAGATTTTTATGGAAAAATTGAAACAGCCGCTGGGAATGCTGATCCTGAAAAATTACTTCTATGTGGCAAACACAGATGGCGTTTACCGCTATCCATACAAAGCCGGCGAGACGAAGATTACGGGCAAAGGCGAGCGGATTGTGGAATTGCCTGCGGGAGGATATAACAACCATTGGACGCGGAATTTGCTTGCAAATGCCGATGGTTCAAAGATTTATATTTCAGTAGGTTCGGCTAGCAATGTGGCGGATCACGGCATTGACGAGGAAAAACGCAGAGCCAATATTTTGGAAATTAATCCGGATGGAACAGGCGAAAAAGTGTTTGCGAGCGGACTAAGAAATCCGGTTGGTATGGACTGGGCGCCCGGGACGAACACGCTTTGGAGCGCTGTGAATGAGAGAGATGAGCTAGGCGACGACCTCGTTCCCGACTATGTTACGAGCGTAAAAGAAGGCGGATTTTATGGCTGGCCTTACGCTTATTTTGGCAAAAACGAAGATCCGAGAAGAAAAGGTGAGCGCCCGGACCTCGTTGCTAAGACGATCGTTCCAGATGTGCCTGTGGGTTCACACACGGCGTCATTGGGTTTGGCATTTTATGATAAAACGAAATTCCCTGCCAAATACAGAAACGGCGCATTCGTGGGGCAGCATGGTTCTTGGAACCGTTCACAACTGGCTGGTTATAAAGTGATTTTTATCCCATTCAAGGATGGAAAACCAACAGGTAAACCGGAGGATTTTTTGACAGGGTTTGTTGAAAGTGAAAAGAAAGTTTACGGCCGTCCGGTCGGCATTAATGTGATGGAAGATGGGTCAATGCTCGTATGCGACGATTCGGGAAATACGATTTGGCGCGTAAGTGCAAAATAAAATCGAGTTACAGAAGGAAGCAAAACGGCCTGGTTGTGAAATCAGGCCGTTTTTTTGGTTGATTTGCACACATTGAAAAATTAAACTTAATAATGCTTGCAAAAATATACCAATTGGTATATTTTTGTGTCGTTAATATTGAAGCGCATGAACAAAGCAGAAAAAACCAGACAATTTATCATTGAAAAAACGGCTCCGATTTTCAATGTCAAAGGTTATTCCGGCACTTCGATTAACGACATGATCAGCGCCACGGGACTTACCAAGGGCAGCATTTACGGAAATTTTCGCAACAAAGATGAGGTTGCACTGGCTGCATTTGACTTCAATTTGAAACAAATGTTTAGCGCGGTGCAGGCAGAAATGGCAACCAGAAAAACGGTTAAGGAAAAGCTGCTTGTGTATGTGGAGATTTATGAAAACTTCCTAACCTATCCTTTTCCCGAAGGCGGCTGTCCGATATTGAATACGTCGGTTGAAGCAGATGACACGCATCCGGAATTGCGGGCGAAAGCTGCTGAGGCCATTTTTACATGGAAAACTAAAATTGAAAATTTGATTAAAAAGGGCGTCGCAGATAATGAGCTGAGTGCTGCACTGGATCCCGATGAAGTCGCAATTACACTAATTGCATTGGTGGAAGGCGGCATTATGATAAGTAAAGTGACCGGGAAGCTGCAATACAGAAGGGCCATTATGAAGGCCGTGAAAAAGATGATCGAAGCATTATAGCAAATTTTTTTACACCTAAATATACCGATCGGTATATTATATATTTTATGAATCAATTAAACAAAAGAAAAAATGAAAACGACTGGAAATACAATCCTAATCACCGGCGGAAGCGCTGGAATTGGCTTCGCAATTGCACAAGCTTTTTCTGAAAAAGACAATCAAGTGATCATCACGGGCCGAAATGAGGAACGTCTGCTGCAAGCTGCTGCAAAATTAAAAAACACAACGGCGATCGTAAGTGATGTTTCAAACAAAGCGGATGTTGAAAAGCTGATTACAAAGCTGCAAAGCGATTTTCCGAACCTTAATGTGGTCATCAACAATGCAGGAAAAGCAGAAAGCTATTTGCTCGACAGTGAAAACGATGCTTACCAAATCGCGGAAGAAGAGATTTTGACCAATTATCTGTCAATCGTTGGATTAAACCAGAAGCTTGTCCCTTTACTAAGCCAGCAGGATGATGCTGCGATTGTGAATGTGTCCAGCATTGCAGCTTTTGCGCCCAACCATGTTATCCCGACTTACGCTGCAAGCAAGGCTGCATTGCATTCCTACACCCAGTCATTGCGCCTGACATTGGCCAAATCGACGGGAATTAAAGTTTTTGAATTGATGCCGCCGTTGGTGAATACAGATTTTTCTCAAAACATTGGCGGTGCAAACGGCATTCCTCCGCAGCAAGTGGCTGATGATCTTATCGAAGCCTTTGAGAATGATACATTTGAAATCCATGTTGGCCGGACTGCACAATTATATCAGCTGTTTCTGCAATCGCCGGAGCAAGCACTGTTGGCAATGAACCCGGGCGTTACAGCCTAAAACTGAGCACCAAGATGAAGAAAAAAATCGCCTTCGCAGCCATCATGGGAGTTGTTACTACGGGTATAATTTCTTTCAGTTTGGTTTCTATAAATATTGGATTTGTTGCCAATTTTTTGGTGATTTGGCTGAAATCCTGGATTATGGCCTATATGATCGTTATTCCAGTGATACTCACGGTCGGTCCAATGGTTGAAAAACTGGTGGAAGCCTTATTCAAAGATGCAGTGACTCAGGAGTTTGACGATTAATTTCCTGATGTCGTCGAAAAAATTTCAAAATTGTTTATGAAAAGAGTTGTTGTTACAGGTTTAGGAGTCATTTCTCCCCTCGGAAATTCGGTTGATGAATTTTGGGAAAACATTGTCAATGGTAAAAGCGGTGCTGCTACCATTACGAAAATGGACGTTTCGAAGTTTAAAACGCAATTCGGATGCGAAGTCCGCGACTTTCATCCGGAGGAATTTATTGATAAAAAAGAGTTAAAAAAGTTCGATCTGCACACGCAATATGCCATTGCAGCTTCGGACACAGCGATTAAGGATGCCGGACTCGATTTCAGCACGATTGACATCGAGGACCGTTATGATATGGGCGTTATCTGGGCGACCGGAAATGGCGGAATGGGCACTTTTGAAGACCAGTTGCTTGAATTTCATGCAGGCGGAGGCGTGCCGCGTTTCAGTCCATTCTTTATTCCAAAAATGATCGTGGACATTGCTGCGGGCGTTATTTCTATCCGTCATAAATTGCACGGCCCTAATTATTGCACGGTTTCGGCTTGTGCCTCGTCCAACACAGCGGTTATCAGCGCATTTGATACGATCAAAATGGGCAAGGCGAAGATCATGGTCGCTGGCGGATCAGAAGCAGCAATCATTTACTCCGCATTGGGCGGGTTCGGCGCTGCGCAGGCACTTTCCAAAAGAAACGATGCGCCTGAAAAAGCATCGCGTCCGTTTGATAAAGACCGGGATGGTTTCGTCATGGGCGAAGGCGCGGGAGCATTGATTTTGGAAGATCTGGATTATGCATTGGCAAGAGGCGCGAAGATTTATGCCGAAATTGTTGGAGGTGGAATGGCAGCGGACGCTTATCACTTGACAGGCACGCCACCCGACGGCATGGGCGCAGCATTGGGTATGAACAAAGCTTTGAAGGAAGCGGAAATTTCACCCGATAAAATCGATTATGTGAATGCGCACGCAACGTCCACCGGACTTGGTGATATGAGCGAGTTGAACGGCATTAAGAAAGTTTTTGGCGATCACCAGGTTGCGATCAGTGCTAGCAAATCAATGACAGGCCACTTATTAGGCGCCGCAGGAGCGGTTGAAAGCATCATTTGTGTGCTGGCAGTGAAGCATGACATTGTTCCCGGCACCATCAACACCGAAACGCTCGACGACGCGACTCCATCGGGAATGAACATTATCTTGGGTGATTCTGTGAAGCAAACCGTCAATTACGCGCTGAACAATACATTCGGATTTGGCGGCCATACGGCAACTTCAATATTCAAAAAATACACGGAATAGCAAATCCGCTATTCCGTAATTTCCGAAAGGATTTCTACAACCCCGTTTTCATCGTTGCTTTTGGCGATGAAACGGGCTATTTTTTTGACATCCGGATGCGCATTGGCCATCGCATAAGCATAATGTCCCTTTTGCAGCATTTCCAGATCATTCAAATAATCTCCGAAAACCATGGTTTGGTCAAACGAGACATTGAATTTCTTTTGCAAAACTTCCATTGCTTTGCCTTTATTTGCGTCCTTATGCGAAATATCGAGCCAGATCGGGCCTGAAATTTTCACTTGCAGCGTGTCTTCAAAGTGCTTGTAATGCGGATAACTGTTCTCCTCCGAACCCGCAAGATCACAAAGCGTGAATTTCAAAAATTGGTCATCATCAACTTCCGTCAGGTCATCGACAACTTCGTAACGTTCGAAATACAGTTTGAGATGGTTTAAAAATTCAGGCTCGTCATTTTCAACGTAAGCTTTTTTCTTGCCACAAATAACGGCGTAAGTGCTGGCAATGGGACGCGAAATTTTAACCAATTCCTTCACAATGTCATGGTCAACAGCTTGAATGTGAATTTCTTCATCATTAAAAACGACATAACTGCCATTTTCAGCAGCAAAAATCACCTCGTCTTTAACCGTGTCCAGTGCTTTGGCAAGATTAAAATACTGGCGTCCGCTGGCTGCCACAAAAATGACTCCATGATCTTTTAATTTCCTGAAAACGGGGAAAAAGGATTCATGTATTTCATGGTCGGAATTCAAAAGCGTGCCGTCCATGTCCGTCGCAACCATCCTGATATCGGAAAAAGTCATAAATTTCAATAATGTTAATTACACCAGTCAAGCCAAATATTCCCGCTTAGGTTCCGTTTTTTGCACTATTAAAGCTTCAAAAGGTGAGAATCAAATGATTTTTGGTGCCTCCGAACCTGTAAAAACATTTTGCTGTTCCTTAAAAACATTATATCCGCTCCTGATTGACACATTTTACAAGCTCCATGAAATTTTCAAAATACTATTTAGCAGCCTTCATTTCTTTTGTGATCTGGGGTTTTTTTAGTCTTGCTTTAAAGCCTTTGAAAGCGTACGCTTCGCTTGACATTCTGTTTTACCGCGTTTTTTTGTGCGCAGTGATCATGGCCGTGATCAGTCTTTTTGTTCGGATAAAAGTGTTGAAGGAAAACATCGGCAAATTCAGGCAACTGCCTGCCAGTGAGAAGCGAAGAGTTACAATACTCACATTTTCGGGAGGCTTTTTATTGACTGCCAACTGGTTTTTCTTCATTTACGTCATGAACCACATCAGCGTCAAAGCGGCCTCTTTTGCTTATCTGGTTTGTCCCATCATGACCACCGTGATTGCCTATTTTGTGTTAAATGAAAAGCTGAGCAAATGGCAATGGGGTGCTGTCTTATTAAGCGTTGTGAGCTGTATGTTGCTGTCGTTCAATAACATTTCAGACATTGCATACAGCCTGATCGTCGCTGCTTCCTATGCATTCTATCTGGTGAGCCAGCGGAAAAACACAGGTTTTGACAAGTTCCTGATCCTTACTGTGCAAATTCTGTTCTCCGCATTGCTTCTAGCGCCGTTTTATCCGGTTTACAGCGAGGCGCTGCCCATGGAGTTTTCATTTTACGCGCTCATTTTCCTGATTGCGGTGCTGTTTACAATCGTGCCGTTGTACATGAATCTGTATGCATTGCAAGGCGTGAATTCGTCCACAATGGGCGTTTTGCTTTATATCAACCCGCTGATGAATTTTTCGATTGCATTAATTTATTTCCACGAGCCTATCAATGCGATTCAGATCATTGCATATTCGTTGATTTTGCTGTCGATTATAATTTTCAACGAGCGCTTTATTTTCAAAAGGCGCGCAGCTATGGTGTAACTTTCTGATAAGCGATCGATTGGATAAAGCCTTGAAAGTGAGTGCTTTTGTCGAGCACAATATATCCTTTATTTTGAAAGTGTGATTCCATATCCGGCAATGTGCTGGCCTCCACATTGCACACTGTTTTGAAAAACCAATACATACATTGCAGCAAGGCCTTTTGCCAAATGCCCTTGATTTGGTTTTCAATGTGAAAATCAACGAAAAGCCACGTCCCGCCAACGATTAATAATTTGTGAAGCTTCAAAAAAACTGCTTCTGCGCGTTCCGGCGCGAAATTATCGAATAGGAACGGCGTCATAACGACATCAAACGTTTCATTGGATTCGAAGTCTTCAATCGGCATGTGAATGAAGTGAATTTTGTTTTGCCTGACATTCCTTTTTTTGGCCAGCAAGATCATTTTGGCAGAAATTTCAACATACGAAATATCGAGCCCGGAAACGTGGACTTTTGCCAATTCATCTAATATCCAACCCGTTCCGCCTCCGACAATGAGCAGTTTGCACGGCGCGGAAATCTGGGGAAGCAGTGCCAGTTGTGCATTTACAATGGACTTCCCGAACACGAGCCTGCTGAGCGTGTCATAAATCCCAGCGATCCGGTCGTAGGTGTTTGTCATCAGTTGGATTAATGCTGTCCAAAAACAATGCCCGCAATGCCGCACATCGCCTTTACAAGCAATAATCCGTCAATCACGATTAGATAATATAAAATTTTGCGGGGCTTATTGAGTGAAAACGCGACAATGAGGAGGCAAACGAACGGGAGCATGTTCAGCAAAACCGTAACCGGACTGAAATTTCGATAGGTTGCAAATGTGAGGAATGCAAGCAGGCCAATCAGGAGCAACGGAACGAGGACATAATAAATGGTGCGCTGCAACCCGAATGTCACGGCAAAAGTTTTCAGCTCAATGTTGGCGTCATCTTCATAATCTTTCATGTCAAACATGATGGCATTCACCGTGCAGAACATCCAGTTTTTCAGGAAAAGCCAGAGCATTAATGTTGGCTCGGCAATGGTGATGCCGTGTTCAATGCGGAGCATTGTAACGGGGAAAAGATTGACGCATCCGGCCCAAACGAAACCAATAACAAATGCCTTAAACCAGCCCGTGCGTCTCAGATTAAATGAAATGATTGATTTCGGGAGCAATCCGTAATACAGCATTGCAGCCAACGGAACCGTGAGAATTGCCAGCCAGTAATGAGCGGGCAATGCCAGCATTTTGGAAAAATCTTTTAACAAAAACCAAAATCCAAGCGCTATGCAAACCGATATAAAAAACCATTGACTGCCCTGCACAAACGTGTAATGCATTCGATACCAAAGTGTTCGCGGATTTTGAGAAACCACATTCCCGGCCGGAACGGAATATGCTTTGGTGTAATAAAAAACGGTGGCGCTGAAAAGGAGCAGATAATAAGCAGGGGAATTGAGCGGCAGGTTAAGCTGAAATGCAGTTTCGAATGACAACGCGACCGCCAAAAGGCCGACGAAGTAATTGGCAAAAAACACAAAAGACACCACTTTATTAACCATAATCCTTTAAAAAAACCGACCCGAATGCGGGAACCTGCTCCTTAATGAAACAATGGAAATATCAATTTAGAATTTTCCAAGAGGCTATTTAAACCATCGCGGCTATTTCATACATTGAGAAACAGATCAATTTCTAAACCAACATTTGCATGAAGAAAATCTCCTCGCTTTTCCTTTTGTTTTTTGCCTTGCAGATTCAAATTGGATTTGCCCAAAGTAAAGATCCCGTTGTTGAAAACATTGTTAAAGAAGCAACGGAAAACTCACAACTGGAAAAACTGGCGCATGAATTAATGGATGTCATCGGGCCAAGACTGGTGGGCTCGCCGCAAATGATGCAAGCGCACGAATGGGCCGTTGCCAAATACAAAGGCTGGAATATTACAGCAAAAAATGAAAAATGGGGCGAATGGCGTGGTTGGGAACGCGGCGTGTCGCACATTGATATGGTGGCGCCGAGAGTGAAATCATTGGAAGGAATGCAGCTCGCATGGAGCCCTGGAACGGGCGGCAAAACGGTTACTGCCGAGGTGATTATCTTGCCAGACGTCGCGGATTCGCTGGCTTTTCAAAAGTGGCTGCCGAGTGCGAAAGGAAGATTTGTGATGATCAGCATGAACCAGCCAACGGGCAGGCCCGATTACAACTGGCAGGAATTTGGCACGAAAGAGTCTTTTGAAAAGATGAAAAAGGAGCGTGATGCACAGACTGAGGCTTGGGCAAATCGCGTCAAAAAAACGGGTTATGCAGCCCGAACATTGCCGGTTGCATTGGAAAAAGCAGGTGCAGCTGGGGTCGTAATGTCTTATTGGTCAAAAGGTTTTGGGGCTAATAAAATATTCGGTGCTTACACAAAAGCCATTCCGACAGTTGACATTTCACTTGAAGATTACGGTTTGCTTTATCGTTTGTCGGAGTCAGGCCACACGCCGAAAATCAGTGTGCGTGCGGATGCTAAGGAAACGGGCATCAGCCAGACCTTCAACACAATTGGCGAAATTAAAGGAACTGAAAAGCCAAATGAATATGTGATCCTGTCTGCACATTTTGACTCATGGGACGGTGGAAGTGGTGCAACGGACAACGGAACGGGCACAATTGTGATGATGGAGGCAATGCGGATTCTGAAAAAAGTCTATCCAAATCCAAAAAGAACCATCCTGGTTGGACATTGGGGAAGCGAGGAGCAGGGACTGAATGGTTCGCGCTCATTTGTGGAAGATCATCCGGAGATTGTGCAGAATATTCAAGCGGTTTTTAACCAGGATAATGGAACGGGCCGGGTTATTAACCTTTCGGGTCAAGGCTTTTTGAATTCCTACGAATATTTAAGTCGCTGGCTTTCAAAGGTTCCGGAAACCATTAAAGCGCCAATTGAGTCTAAATTCCCCGGGACACCCGGCGCAGGCGGCTCTGACTTCGCGTCATTTGTGGCAGCAGGCGCGCCCGCTTTTTCACTGAGTTCGCTCAACTGGTCTTACGGCACATACACCTGGCACACCAACCGCGACACGTATGATAAGATCGTGTTTGACGATGTGCGAAGCAATGCGATTTTGGCTGCGATCATGGCCTATCAAGCAAGCGAAGATCCGAATAAGACATCGCGTGAAAAAAGCATATTACCGCTGAACGCGAAAGGCGAACCGACCGCGTGGCCCGAACAAAGGAAAGCCACAAGGCGCGGCGGACTGGATTAATTCGCCCGATACATTTATTCAAAGCAAAGACTTATCTTGTCTTTGCTTTTTTATTTATCCCCGCACAATACAATGTTAATAAAACAAATTTGGGAGCCGCAGGAAGACGTGCTGACAATCCGCTCTTTTGAGCAAGGCTTACATCCTGAAAATCAGGCAATGTTTGATGGCGAAAAAGGCGAGATGTGGTGGTATTCAAGTAAGGAGCTTTGGGTTGGATTGGGAAAATCACCCAGACTGCCCGTGCTGATCAAGATCTTTCGCACTGTATTCTTCAAACGCAAAAACCGCTGGCCTGAGCACATTATTCTCGACGCAAGAGGCCGGAGCGCGGATTGGATCGAAAACGTGATTAATGGCATCATTTTGGGAGGTTATAACATTCAATTATATAAAACTGATTTTCAAAAGCTTAGCGCATTCTTCGAAAGCGGGACACTTTCTATTTTAACCGATAATGATTCTGCTAGTCTGGACCGTTCATCGGAAATTGCGCAGAAAACTGCGTTGGTGCAAATGCGAATTATGAACCTGATGAATGCGCCTGCTAATTACAAAAATCCTGAAATGCTGGGTGAATGGGCCAAAGAATCGGGAGCAATAAACAATTACAAAGTGACTGTGCTGCATAAAAGCGATCTGGAAACGCTGGGAATGCATGCTTTGCTCGCAGTTAGCAAAGGAAGCGAGGCGCCGCCAGTCATGATCGTCACGGAATATGTGCCCGAACATTATACCAAAACAGTTGCCTTGGTCGGCAAGGGCGTGACATTTGACACGGGTGGGATCTCGATCAAAACTTCGGCCAATATGCACTTGATGAAAAGCGATATGGGTGGCGCTGCGGCCGTTCTGGGCGCAGTTGAGCTGGCTGCGCAATTGAAAATTCCGGTGCGTGTGATTGGTGTGATTCCTTCGACGGAGAACAGCGTGGATGGACTTTCTATGAAGCCGGGCGATGTAATTAGCTCTTACTCAGGCAAAACCATCGAAGTGATTGACACAGACGCGGAGGGCAGGCTCATTCTCGCGGATGGGCTGAGTTATGCCGTCAGGGAATTTAAACCGGACGTGGTGGTGGATCTTGCAACGCTCACGGGCAGCGTTATTCAGACGCTGGGATACGAAGCCGCCGGACTTTTTACACCAAACGATGAGTTGGCAGCAGCATTGGCAACAGCAGGCGAGCAAACCGGCGAAAAAGTCTGGCGCTTGCCCGTTTGGGACGCATATAAAGAAGAAATCGCCTCGGACATTGCTGACTTGAAAAATTACCACGGAAAACCGATTGCCGGGGCAATTGTCGCTGCCAAATTCCTGGAAGTTTTCACGGACGAACATCCGGCCTGGGCGCATCTCGACATTGCCGGAACGGCCTTCGGAGACACGGAATATGCACCCGGAAGAGCGGGCACGGCTTATGGCGTCCGCTTGTTGCTGCATTATTTGTCGGCGATAATTTAAATGGCCCTTCCCTTGCCAATTTGGTTCTTTTTAATCAATTTGGAGAAGCAAGTTTTGTAATGACTGTTCAAAATTTGTGTCGTTAGTTTTCACCAAAGCCAAAATTTATGACCCAAACGCTTACATTTCTTTGCATTTCAACGTATTTCAAGGGTAACGATTTTCTGAGAGCCTGCAAAGCTGCCGGTAACACGGTGTTTTTGATCACGGCCAAAAAATTAGAACATAAACCGTGGGCCCGGGAAGCTGTTGACGAGTTTTTTTATGTGCAGGAAGGGGAGGATGGGACTTACAACATGACCGAAATCATCAATGGTCTTGCTTACGTAATGCGCAGTCGCTCCATTGATCGCGTGGTGGCGCTGGATGATTTTGATGTAGAAAAAGCGGCGCATATTCGCGAATATTTCCGAATTCCCGGCATGGGTCAAACGACCGGGAGATATTTCAGGGACAAGCTGGCAATGCGCACCAAGGCGGCAGAATCGGGGATTCTTGTTCCAGGATTTTGTTCGTTGTTCAATGATGATGCAATTAATCAATTTATTGAAAAATATCCTGGCCCATGGATGATCAAACCCCGGTCAGAAGCCTCTGCGACAGGCATTAAGAAAATGCACGACGCCACGGAATTGTGGGAAACCATCCACCAGCTTGGTGACAAAAGGCATGCTTATCTTGTGGAGCAATACAAGCCAGGGAATGTCTATCACGTCGATTCTATTTCTTACAACGGCCGCGTTATATTTTCGTGGAATAGCAAATATCTGGCGCCGCCATTTGATGTTGCCCACGGCGGAGGCATCTTCCGGTCGGTAACCGTGCCATTTGACTCTTCCGAAGAACATGCATTGGAAACATTGGCGGTTGATTTGTTAAAGGCCTTTGGACTGAAACACAGCGCATCACATACAGAAGTGATTCGTTGCCATGACGACGGTAAATATTATTTTTTGGAAACATCCTCCCGCGTAGGCGGCGCAAATCTTTCGGAAATGGTTGAAGCCTCTTCTGGCATTAATCTCTGGAAAGAATGGGCGCGGATGGAGACTGCCGAGGCAAAAGGAGACAATTATAAATTGCCGCCGGTAAGGAAGGACTATTCCGGAATTATCATCTCGCTAGCCCGCTACGAATGGCCAGATCTTTCCGTTTTCAATGATCCTGAAATTGTCTGGCGTATGGAAGAGCCTTATCATGTAGGCCTGGTCGTGCGTTCCAAATCCCGCGATCGCGTCATCGAATTATTGGATAAATACGCGGACATCATTCAATCCGATTACCACGCCTCCGCCCCCGCGTAGGACCGTCCTACGCATTGATTGGCAGGTTTTGGTAACTTGAAGTCCCATAAGAAAAAAAACGAAATATTTTATGAAAGAGCTGTGACCTGATTTTGGTTGGTCCGTCTAAATGCGTGAAAGTTATGTTCTAACCAAATGCATTTATGAAAGAGAAAATAAAATCAGACGAATTGGTCCTGTCAGTCAAGCAGCTTATCCAGGAAAGCAGAAGCCGAGTTGCAGTCGCTGTCAACGCGGAAATAACGACGTTATATTATGAGATTGGTAAAAGAATCAATGACGAAGTTCTGAGGCATGACCGGGCTGAATATGGCAAGCAGGTTATCACCCAACTAAGCGCTAATCTCAGCTTAGAATATGGAAATGGTTGGAGTGAGAAACAGCTACGGCATTGCATGCATTTTGCCAATGTATTTCCGGACAGCTCAATTGTCTCCGCACTGCGGAGACAATTGAGCTGGACACACTTAAAGCTCTTAATTTACATTGAAAACGATCTCAAACGGGACTTTTACATAGAGATCTGTCGCCTTGAAAATTGGTCTTCGAGGCAGTTACAAGAACGAATCAAATCAATGCTCTTCGAGCGGACTGCGATCAGCAAGAAGCCGGAGGAAACAATCATCAATGATCTCAATCTTCTTAAAACCAAACAGAAACTGAATCCTGACCTTGTTTTCAGGGACCCTTATTTCCTTGATTTTCTAGGTTTAAAGGACGCTTATTCCGAGAAAGACCTGGAAACCTCTATCATTGTTGAGCTTCAAAAATTTATTACAGAAATGGGCAGTGATTTTGCATTCCTTGCCCGCCAAAAGCGAATTACTGTCGACAATAGCGATTACTTTATTGATCTGTTATTTTATCACAGAAGATTAAAATGCCTTGTTGCCATCGATTTAAAAATGGGCGCGTTTGAATCGGCCTTCAAAGGTCAGATGGAATTGTATTTGCGTTTTTTGGAAAAATACGAACAGGTTGAAGGTGAGAACGCACCCATTGGTCTCATTCTATGCACCGGAAAAACGGAGGAGCATGTCGAACTCATGCAACTGGATAAAAGCAATATCAGGGTTGCGGATTATCTCACAGAACTGCCTTCGCAAGCACTTTTACAGGACAAGCTGCACCGCGCAGTAGAAATCGCTAAACAAAAACTCACGGCAACTTAAACGCCTGTCGGCCTAGTAACAGCCATTCGCCTTTGCTTTTTTGCCAAACCATGAAGACGCCGAGTTTTACGGGAGCGGGATCTTTGCCCTTGTTGTGCGTGTCGCCGATGAGCTTGTGACGGACAAGGGCAACGTCACCTGAAACAGAAATAGTTTGTTCGGAAAGATCTATTTTGGTGAAGTTCGACTCCTCACTGACCAGTGCGCGAATGAATTCTTTCCGGTCTTCCAAAAGCCCGTTGGAATGTCCGTAAGTTAGTGAAGGCGAGGTGAGTTTGGTTAAATTCTCTTCCGTAGGCTCCAATATTGCAGAACGGAGTTTTTCAACTGCGGCTGCAACGGCTTTTTCATCATTGCTTTGCGCAAACGCAAGCACATTTCCCAGCAAAAGAAACGCAGCCAATAAAAGTGTCTTTTTCATTTGTAAAAAATACTGTTGTAAGTGATTAGGTAAGGCTTTTGCTAAATATCAACACGTTCCATTTTGGGAGCGAACAAATGCATTACACCCCAGGCGAGCAGATAAGCAAAGCCGCAAATGATAAAAATGAGATTATATCCGCCGCCAATATTGCCCGCAGCTTTGTAATTATCAAGGATTATCCCGACTAAAAGCGGAAAAAGAATGCCTCCTACTGATCCCGCCATCCCGCCAATGCCAACCACCGAGCTCACCGCTTTTTTGGGAAACATGTCCGACGCTGTGGTAAAAATATTCGCACTCCATGCCTGATGCGCAGCAGCCGCAAGACTTATTAAAATTACCGCCTGCCAGATATTTGTCGTGTATTGGGCCAGCATAATCGGCGTGACAAGGAATGCAAAAATGAGCATTGACGTCTTACGCGCGCGGAATACAGGCCAGCCTTTTTTGATAAAATAACCAGACAGATAACCGCCTCCAATGCTCCCAATCGTGGTTGCGGTGTAAACGATCACCAGCTCAGGACTTGGTTTTGAAAGGTTAAGTTTGAATGCTTCCGCGAAATAGGAGGGAAGCCAATAAAGGAAAAACCACCAGATCGGATCGGTGAGCATTTTGCCAAAAACGAATGCCCACGTTTGTCTGACTTTGAATAAATCGAGCCATTTTACAGGAGCTTCTTTGCTTGTGTCGGGCTCATTGTCGCTGTGAATGTAATCGAATTCCGACTGGCTGATTCGCTGCTGCCTGGCCGGCACTTCATAATAGCGAATCCAGAAGAATAGCCATACAAAACCCACTGCTCCGGTGATCAGGAATGCTTCCTGCCAGCCATATGCGCCCAAAATCCAGGGAACCATAATCGGCGCGACAACCGCTCCAATGTTCGCACCGGAATTGAAAATCCCAGTCGCCAAGGCGCGTTCTTTCTTCGGAAACCACTCCGCAGTCGCCTTGATAGCGACCGGGAAATTGCCTGCTTCGCCCAAACCAAGCAATGCGCGCATCAATCCAAAGCTGAATGTGCCTGTTGCGACGGCATGCAACATGGCGGCAATGCTCCACACGACGACCGAAATGGTGTAACCCATTTTGGTCCCGATTTTATCAATGATCGCTCCGAAACCGATGAGCGAAATCGCATAAGCTGTTTGAAAAGCCATTACAATGTGGCTAAAATCCGATTCTGACCAATTGAAATCCGCTTCTAATGTTGGTTTTAAAAGACCGAGGACCTGTCTGTCCAGATAATTGATTGTAGTTGCACAAAACAGCAGCGCGACAACCCGCCACCGATATTTGGTCATTTGGTTCTCCATGGGAGGATTACGAATTTAAATTTGGCTGCTTTTAATGATAATCGTATGAATCAAGCATATTCAAGTTTGCCTAAAAACTCTTTCAATGTTTCGAGCGCACCGTTTTCTTTGAGGGATTCAAGATAGGTGACGACATTTTTGTGTAAATCCTCCGATTTTGAAAAATCTTTTTGCCAGATGGATGTGTCTTTCAAAATCGTCCTGACCATTTCCGGCAACGAAGCCATTTGCCATTTTTGGTAAAAATAAGCGGCTTTCTGATCCTGGATGAGATAGTGTTGCCCATTTGCTAAGCCATAGTAATGATCGCCTTCTTTCCTTACGGCCTTCATAAAAAAAATATAAGCGGCAATGCCAAATGTGATCCGGTCCGGAAAAGCGCCTTGCGTTTGCTCAAATTTTATAAAAACAGGCATCACCCGCGAAAGCATTTTGGCAGAGTAATTCTGGCTGATATTGAGCCATTTATGCCGAATATGCGGATTTTGAAAACGCTCCACAACGCGACGGCTGAACTCCAGCGCTTTGTCGGGCGACACGGGATATGGAATCGCTGCTGCAATTTCCGTTTCCATCAGATTGGTCAGATAAGCATTGAAAAGTGGATTTTCCATTGCTTCAAAAACTGTCCTGAAACCGCACAAATGCGCCAATCCGCAGCCCAATGTATGCGCGCCGTTCAGCAGTCTGAGCTTTAATTCGCGATACATTTCAATGTCAGGCTCAATGATCAGCCCCTTATCAATGCCGTAAAATGACAGCTTTTTACGAACCCTGGCATCGCCCTCAATCGCCCAGAGATGATAATGTTCGGTTGTGATGAGCAAGTCATCTTGATAACCAAGCTCGTCGTTCAGTTTTTTCAGAATTGCCTCATCCGGCTTTCCTGGCACAATCCTGTCCACCAGTGAGTTGCAAAATGAATTGTGGTTTTCAAGCCAATCTATGAATGCAGCTTCCAGGCCATTCCGATGCGCCAGTTCGAGCACGATTGATTCCAATTTTTTGCCATTATCCGTGATCAGCTCCGTGGGAATGATGACCACGCCATAGTCCGGACTTCCACTAAAAGCGACGTAACGGGCATATAAAAACGCAAGCAGTTTTCCGGGAAACGAAACCGGCGGCCATTGGTAAATGTCATCTACAACAAGCTGAATGCCAATCTCAGTCGTGTTGGAAATCACAATGCTTATCGCAGGATTTTTGGCCAGGTCAAGCACCAGCGACCATTGTGTTTTTGCTGATAAAACCCTGCTTATAGCCGAGGAAATGATGTTTTCTTCCTTCACTTTCCCGCTTTGAGTCCCTCTCACGCAAATCGTGTAAAGATTATCCTGTCGTTCAAAAGCTTTCAAATCGCCTTCATCAGTGGATTTAACGACAACAATACGGCCATTGAAAACGCCTTCGCGATTGGCCTTATCGATGAAATAATCGGCTAATCCTCTCAGAAAAGCGCCTGTGCCGAATTGTAGCACTTTTTCGGGCAGCTGAAAAATGGCATCATCCGGCACAATCAGCCCCGGCTGGTTTCTTAGCTGACCAAGATTTTCACGAAAAAGACGGCCCATAGGTTTACGGTTTTACTTTTTAACAACCTGTTTCAACAACCATTCGGCCAGATCTTTGCCAGCTTCGAAATTTTCAAAGCTCGTATCGATCCTGCGCCCATCCACATATTCGTTGTAAAGCCATGGGTCACCGACGGCAAAAACAGTTCCTTTTCCATATTTAGCAACGCCGCAAATAACATCTCCCTGATCCGTTAGGGCGGATTTGGCAGGGCCCGACACGAGCAATGGCGAGAGTTCCTTAATGTAGATTTTGTTAGCAGTTTTGAAAATGGCTTTACTATCAGCCGGAATCATCAATTTACCCTGCTCAAACTGCGTTCCTTGCACCATATTGCGGTTTTTACTGCTGAATTGCATGCCGAATTTACCGGCAAGTTCATTGAAATGCTGAATCTCACAATTAGCAGTGTCATTCGCCATCATCACCAGCACGCCGCCCGCCTTAACCCAGTTTTCAATCGCCGTAATGTCATTTGGTTGGATAAAATTGGGTGCCGACGTCTCCTTTTTTGTGTCAGGATCAACAATGATATAAACGTCTATTTCTCTGAGATTTTCAGCCGTCGGAGCCGTCGAAACGGGCACCGTTTTTGCGCCTAACTCTCTGAATGTGTTGCCCCAAAGCCAAAAACCTGAATGCAATTTATCTTCCCAAGTGTAGTGAAAAGGTTCATCCGAACCGTCAGGTTGCTTTTTAAATTCGTGATTGAAGTGATAATCTAATCCGACCGTCTTGTTTTTACCAACAGCATTTTCGGCGGCAATTTCCATTTCAATGCTGGCAAAAATGAATGGGCCAATGCCTTTTAAATCATTTTTACGAATCGGCTCACTAAGATAATAGGCATAACTTCCGTCCCGGTAAGGCGTTCCGCCCAATCCGCCGACGCTGACCGTTTTGTTCAAGCTTAGCAAGCCATCTGCCTCTTTTTCAACAAATTGCTTCAATGCTCCGGCATAACCGCGCTTTGCGTTGGCTGCAAATGACGGGTCAATGTAACCCATTCGCGAAGCTTTTGCCAATGCGTAAATGAACATGCAGGAAGCGGAAGATTCAAAATAGTTGCCCTCCCTGTTTCCTTGGTCAATCACCTGATACCAAAGGCCAGATTCCTTATCCTGATATTTTGCGAGCACTGGCGCCAGCCTTTGCACATATTTGATTAGTTCAATTCTCTTTGGATGGTTTTGCGGGAAATAATCCAGCACATCCACCAATGCAATTGCATACCAGCCGATGGCGCGCGCCCAGAAATTAGGCGAGCGACCGGTCGTTTTGTCAGCCCATTTTTGCTCACGGCTCTCATCATACGCATGGTAAATCAGCCCCGTTTTTTCATCGACCGCATATTTTTCAATTAATGCAAACTGGTTGGCAATGTCATCGAAATGTTCGGGGTGTTTGAAGAGCAAGCTGTATTCGGCAGCGAACGGCTCGGCCATGAAAAGGCCGTCCAGCCACATTTGATTTGGATAGCGTTTTTTGTGCCAATAACCGCCTTCTTTTGTCCTCGGTTGCTCTGATAATTGCTTCCAGAGCAGATCAGCGGCTTTTTTGTATTTTTCCTTATTGGGCTGTGTTTGTTGATAAAGTGTCAGTAATGCTCTTCCAGTGGGAATGTTATCGATGTTGAATTCGTCGAATTTGTAAGTCCGAATGTTGCCATCTTTGTCAACATATTGGTCAATGTCCTTTCTAATGTATTCAAAATATTTGCCTTCGCCCGTCCTTAACCAGACTTTTTCAATCGCTTTCAGCATCAATCCCTGCTCGTAATCCCAGCGGGTAAATGTGTTTTTCCCAACCAGAATAGAATCCTTATGACGCGCCATAAATGAATCGGCCATCTGCCTTGAAAGCGGAATGTCCTGCGCGAACGTTTGCGCCACAACTAGCAGCACAAAGAGAAAAAGTGCAAAATGGTTTACAGGAAGGAAGCGTCGTTTCATCAGGAACAAAGGAATTATATTGTTGGCGTTTTGACAAAATCTGCCCGCATTGGATTGAAAATGTCCACGAGTAAACCTGCTTCCAGGCACAATGCCCCGTGCACCACATCGGGCGGAATGTAATATGCGTCGCCGCCCTTCAGAATGCCCTTCTTTTCACCAATGGTTATCTCAAATTTCCCGCTTTCCACATAACTCATTTGCGTGTGAAAGTGGCTGTGCAAAGTCCCTATGCCGCCTTTTTCAAAAGCAACTTTCACCATCATCAAATTATCATCATAAGCCATAATCTTGCGCTTCAAACCCCCACCAAGTTCCTCCCATGGAATGTCCGCATCATCAATAAACTGCCTGCCTTTTACGTCTATCATTTTAAATATTTCTTTGAATTGTATAGCTGTTTACCGAAAAATTAGTGTGATGCGCCTATTGCTCACTTCCGACATTTGTTATAGATAAAGTCGCTAAACTAGCTCAAGCATCCTTATTATAAATCACATATGACAGAATTTGCAGAGGTAAAAAAATTTTCTATTCCGGCTCCAAATGATTGGACCTGCTTCGGATCACCAGTGCATTTCGAAAATTTACCGCAAATACACAAAGACCAAATTTTTTTCTTAAACATTAATGCGTCGAACCAAGTTTTAGATTTTTTGAGGAATTCCGGTATGATAAATGGGTATGGCCAATCTAAATACCATCCCTTAACATGGCAACCATTTTTGCCGACCTATTTTCAATCAATTAAGAAACTGTTTTTATTATACAATGAAAAGGAAGTTAAAAAATGGTTGTTCGACAGTCACATACGCTTCAAGCAAAATGTGTTTTTAATTACGGACTCAGAATACGTTGTTTTTACTTCTTGGAAGATTATAGTGAAGTATTCCAACATAATCTTTGCAAAAAATTATGCTATCGTTTTTGACGAATCTAGAAATTGGTGTCTCTACAATGGTAATGGTCAACTTTATTTTGGTGAAAATAATATGTCGTACAAATCAGCAAAGGCCAAATCATTTAAAGTCATAGAGTCTTATAATCTTGCAAAAATTGGGCTCTTAGTTTCTTTTGATTGCGGTAATGCTTTATTAAAAAAAGATGATATTCTATTTTCGAATTCCACAGCATCCGAATGGACAGTGATAAAGGAATATAACCCAACTGCCGATCCCTCAACTTTATTTCTGCATACAAACAATGTGAATGCTAGGGGTAAATTTTATTTACTTATGGCAACTGGAGGCAATCACAGGCCGACAAAAGGCGAAATTTTGCTGCTAAAAGATTGATCCAACATAAACCACTTATCTAATTTCACTTATCGCCACCGGATCCATGTCTGTGTAATCGCTGTTTTCGCCAGCCATGCCCCAGATGAAAGAATAACTGGATGTGCCGCAGCCTGAGTGAATGGACCAGGGCGGGGAAATGATCGCTTGTCGGTTGGAAAGCCAGAGATGTCGTGTTTCCGAGGACTCGCCCATTAAATGCAAAACGCGCTGATTGTCAGGAACATCAAAATAGCAATAGGCTTCCATGCGCCTGTCGTGAACGTGGGCCGGCATGGTGTTCCAAACGCTCCCCGTGTTCAAAACCGTCAGTCCCATTACAAGTTGCGCACTTTGAATTCCGGCTGCGTGAATGTATTTGTAAATCGTCCTGTGGTTGGAAGTTTCCATACTGCCCATCGTTGTCGGCGCGGCGTCTTCTTTTGTGAAAAGTCGTGCTGGAAAGGAGGCGTGTGCGGGCGACGACAAAAGATAAAAGACGGCTGGATCGGCTGCATTTTCGCTCGAAAATGTAACTTCTTTGGTCCCTTTCCCTATGTAAACGCAACCCAGTTTGCTGATTTCAAAACTGTCATTTTCCGTTTTGACAAACCCTTTGCCTCCAATATTGATAACGCCAATTTCCCTTCTTTCCAAAAAATACGCTGCTTTCAGCGAATCGTAAGTTTCCAGTTTCAGCTCGCCATGAACTGGAATTGCTCCGCCTATCATGACGCGGTCGTAATGCGTATAGACGAAGCTTATTTTGTCATTTATAAAAATGTTTTCTATCAAAAAATTCTCTCGCAAAGCTTCCGTATTCATCTGGGAAACTTCCTTGCGGCTGCTTTCAAATCTTATTTGCATGGGTTAAATGTTAGCTGCGTTGATAATTTAGATTTTGGGCTAATCACCTACCCATCCATCCGCCGTCCACTGTTAAAATGGTGCCGTTGACATAGCTGGAAGCGTCAGACGCCAGAAACACGGTCGGTCCTTTGAAATCTTCGGGCATGCCCCACCTGCCTGCTGGAATGCGGTCGAGAATGGATTTGCTTCTCACCGGGTCGTTGCGCAAAGCTTCCGTGTTGTCGGTGTTGATGTAACCCGGTGCTATGCCGTTGACGTTCACGCCTTTGCCTGCCCATTCATTGGCCAGAGCCTTGATCAATCCGCCAATGGCGCTTTTGGAAGCCGTATAACCCGGGACATTGATGCCACCCTGGAATGTGAGGAGCGAGGCCGTGAAAATGATTTTCCCATATCCACGCGCAATCATTTCTTTCCCAAATTCTCGGGATAAAATATAAGGTGCATCCAGATTGATATTGAGCACTTTATCCCAATAATCATCCGAATGCGAAGCGGCGGGTTCGCGGAGAATGATGCCTGCGTTATTGACCAGAATATCGATCTGCGTGTGCGCGCTTTTGACATTTTGAATGAATGCATAAATGCTCTCGCGATTGCCTAGATCTGCCTGAAACGGATAAAACTTTCTCCCGGCAGCACCAATGGATTTTTGAATGTCGCTGTTCTCGGAAACTTGTGAAGAGGAAACGCCAATGATGTCTGCGCCAGCTTCTGATAGCGCCTCGGCCATTGCCTTTCCGATTCCGCGGTTATAGCCGGTTATAAGGGCCGTTTTTCCGGTCAGGTCAAATAATTTGGATATGCTCATTTAAATAGATTGGCAAATTGTGTTATTCGGGGTAGACCCTAAAAATTGCGTCGATCTTGGTAGACCCTGGGCCATGGCAGTTTAGGCCGAATAGTTAGAATTATCAAATAATGGATTGTCTTTTTTTGTGCAATCGTTATCGGGAACGTTATCAGTTGCCATGCGGCATCAAACAACTCGGGTTCCGTTTCCATATTCAGGCCCATTTTTGTACATTGACTTGATGTTGGATAAAGTATATTTAATCAAACATTAAGTTGGAATAAACCAATTTTTCTTTGGAGACTATCACAATCAAGGACATTGCCAAAGCGCTGGGACTTTCGACTTCAACGGTTTCACGTGCGTTGCGCAACAGCTATGAAATTAATCCGGAAACCAAGAAACTGGTGATGGAATATGCGGAGCGAATGAACTATCGGCCCAATCCTATTGCGCTGAGTTTGAGGGATAGCAAGAGCAAGTCCATTGGGGTTATCATTCCCGAAATTGCCAATCATTTTTTCTCGCAATTGATCAATGGCATTGAATCGATTGCATATAATTTGGGATATCATGTTGTGATTTTCCAGAGTCACGAATCTTACGAGCGCGAAGTTGCAAACACGAATTATCTCGTTTCCAGGAAAGTCGACGGCCTGCTGATTTCCTTATCGAGTCTTACCACAAATCTCTTCCATTTTCAGGATCTCATGGAGCGGGGTTTGCCCATAGTTTTTCTGGATCGCGTGCCGAATGAAATCGAAACGCATAAGGTCGTTGTTAACAATTTTTCAGGGAGTTATCAGGCGACGGAACATTTGATCAAATCGGGCAGGAAACGCATTGCGCATTTGACGAGCCCCATTTATTTATCCATCACAGCCGAGCGGCTTGCCGGTTACAAGCAGGCATTGGAAGACAATGGCATTGCATTTGACGAGTCGTATGTCAAATATTGCTATCATGGCGGCAAAGTGGTGAGTGAAAATGAAACGGCCGTGCAGGAAATGTTGGAACTTCCGGAGCCACCAGACGCGATTTTTACAGCCAGCGATCGCCTTACGACGGGTTGTATGGCTGTTTTACAAAAAAATAAAATCAAAATTCCGGAACAGATTGCCATTGTTGGTTTTACCAATATCAGTGTTGCCGAGCTTTTGAACCCGCCGCTTACGGCCGTGGTGCAGCCCGCCATGGAAATGGGTCAACAGGCTGTTGACCTTTTGATCAGGCTCATTGAGCATCCGCAGAAAACAAATGTTTTTGAAACAAGATCGCTAAAAACATCGCTGATCATCCGCGAATCTTCGATTGGAAAACAGGAAATTTAGGGAACATTAATTGTTTTAATCAAATGATCAGTTTGGCTATTGATGGTGCATTGTTCAATTATCGGGTGGCCGGGGTTGCTGTGCTGGAAGGGAAAGTGCTTTTGCACAAAACGCCAAGCGATAATTTTTGGAGCCTTCCGGGCGGCCGCGCGTCACTTTTTGAGTTTTCGAAAGACACATTGGTCAGGGAAATGATGGAGGAAACGAGCATGCATATTGAAGTGCAGGAATTGCTCTGGATCTCCGAAAATTTCTTCATTTACAATGGCACGAAGCATCACGAGCTGGGTTTTTATTACAAAATGGCAATCACCGATTTGAAAGATCAGCAGGATTTTATCGGTGTAGAAGGCGACAGCGAGTTGCTTTTCAAATGGCATCCCATTGCCGACATTGCTTCCATTCGCATTTATCCCGAATTTTTAGCAGAAGAATTATCTCAAAATTCGCTTCGGGTAAAGCAGTTTACGTCGGATTTTCAGAATTTGGATCGGCTGTAATTTGGCCAGGGAATGAATTCTTGCATGTTGACAAATCCCGGAGGGATGTGACGACATACATATTGTGGTGGTAAAATTTCCGGGAAACGGTGTCGCTAATCATTCGTAATGCCTGTTATTCTTATATTTGAAGGTTACGGGCAACTGTCCCGCACACATTCATTCACTTTCCTGATCTTTTATGCTTGCAAAGGCTGCGATTCGCTCCAAGCTTCCCCGCGTTGGGACAACGATTTTTACCAAAATGTCAAAACTGGCCGAAGAGCATAAGGCCATCAATCTTGCGCAAGGATTTCCGGAATTTGATTGTGAGCCTGCATTGCAAAGGTTGGTTACCAAATATTTATCCCAAGGCAAAAATCAATACGCGCCAATGGCGGGCGTGATGAAATTGCGGGAAGCCATTTCAAAAAAGGTTTTTACGGCAACCAACAAAGAATATCACCCTGAAACTGAAATAACGATCACTAGCGGCGCGACGGAGGCTTTGTATGTTGCCATAACCGCCGTCGTGCATCCGGGAGACGAAGTGATCGTATTTGAACCTGCATATGACAGTTATGTGCCTGCTATTGAGCTCAATGGCGGAACGCCGGTGTTCGTGACATTGCATCCGCAATATGAGTCGATTGACTGGGACGTTGTTCGTTCCAAAATCAGTCCCAAAACGAAGGCAATAATCATCAACACGCCGCATAATCCAACTGGCAACGTTTGGAAACTGACTGATTTACAGCAATTAGCGGCACTCGCCGAGAAACACGACCTGACTGTGATCAGCGATGAGGTTTATGAGCACATTATTTTTGACGGAAGAGAACACATTTCTGCTGCCTCTATTCCGGCGCTGGCCAAGCGCACATTTCTGTGCGGATCATTTGGGAAAACTTTTCATACAACCGGCTGGAAAATAGGTTACTGCCTTGCTCCCAAAGAAATGTCAGTAGAATTTAGGAAAATCCACCAATTTCTGGTTTTCAGCGTGGTAACGCCCATTCAGTTTGCATTGGCCGATTATCTGGAAGATCCAACGCACTATCTCGGCCTTTCGGCTTTTTATCAACAAAAGAGGGATTTGTTTATTAATGCAATTAAGGACGTTGGATTCACTTTGCGACCTTCGGAAGGAAGCTTTTTCCAGAATGTCACTTACGAAAATCTGACCGATGAGAATGACCGGCAACTGGCTGAAAGACTGACCATTGAAGCTGGCGTTGCATCCATTCCTGTGTCGGCGTTTTATGATCAGGTGACGAATTATCAGACGCTGCGGTTTTGTTTTGCCAAAAACGATGAGACACTTTTGCGGGCAGCTGAATTGCTGGGCAAAGTGACTTGGTAAGTGAATTCGCGTCCCGCTATTTTTTGAATAAAAGCGCGCGGATCGGCTGAATTTTCGTGATAATCAGCGTTGGAATCAGCAGAATTAAGCCGGAAATAATGACCGTTATGACATTGACCATGATAAAAATCGGCCAGTCGAACACGATGGGAACCGTGTCCATGTAATAATTGGTCGGATCGAGCGCAATGACGCTGAATTTGTATTGGATCCAGCAAACGAGCAGACCGACAATGTTTCCGATGATCAATCCGCGTCTCACCATATAAAGTCCAACGCGCAGAAAAACCCTTCTGATTTGCTTGTTTGGGCTTCCCAATGTTTTCAAAAGCCCGATTAACGGCGTCCTTTCCATGATCATTACGAGCAAAATCGAGATCATGTTAAAGCATGCAACGAAGAGGATAAGGCTGAGGAAAACGGCTGTGTTGCGGTCTAACAATAGCAGCCAGTCAAAAATTTGCGGAAAAAGGCTGGTTACGCGCTGCAAATAGAAAGTTGGCGGCAATAACCTTCTGAGTTGCGCCGCGATTTCATCTATTTTTTCAAAATCGTTTAAATAAACTTCATAAGTGCCTATGGTGTCGTGTCCCCAGCCATTGAGCCGCTGAACGAGCGTAATGTCGCCAATGATCAGGTTGTTATCGAACTCTTCCATCTGTGTATCATAAATGCCTGATACAGTGAGCTTACGCGGTCTTGGCGGGTTTTGCAGCGAATACATAATCACGTCGTCACCAGCTTTGAGGCGCAATTGCGAAGCGATTTTTTTACTGATCAGGATTTCCGAGGAATAGCCATATTTGATTGAAGTCGAATCTTTTCCCGATATCAACTTTCCCGAAACCATGCTTTTCCGAAATGTCGCCCAGTCATAATCCTTACCAACGCCTTTGAGCACAACGCCTTTGATTTCATCCGTCGTTTTCAAAATTCCTGATTTGTGCGCCACGGCTTGCCAGCGTTTGACGCCGGGAATGGTGGGCAACAGGTCTGAAACCGGGTTTTTAATGCTGAGCGGGCCCTCTTCGTAAGTGTTCCCTACTGAAAAAGAGGCTATATTAATGTGCGCACCGAAAAGAAAAATCTTCTCCCGGATGGTTTGCTTAAAACCCAGTAAAACCGAAAATGCAATAATCCCAACCGCGACCCCAATGGCAATGCTGGCAACTCCAATGCGTGAAACTGTGGCAGAAAATGACCCCGCTTCGTTATGCCGGATGCGTTTTGCGATGAATGAGGGGAATTGCAAGAGGAATCTGTTGTTTAATTTTTATGTTTGGCAAAAATAGGGAAAAACTTTGCCGGTATGCACACGCATTTTTTTATTAAGTTGCCGGCACAACGTTTGTGGGAAAGGTCGAACGCGTTCCATTAATCAGTACAGTTTTTATGCCATTGATCAAAGTAGCTTCCGGAGTAGTGAATCAAACGCCTATGGCGTGGGAAGGCAATACGAGGAATATCATAAATGCAATAAATGAAGCAAGAAGACAGCAGGTAAGTCTGCTTTGTTTGCCGGAATTGTGCATTTCGGGTTATGGTTGCGAGGACTATTTTTTCGCGCCCGATCTTGTAGAACAGGCGCAGCAATGCCTGCTTGAAATTGTCCAGGAAACAGCGGGAATGCTCGTTGCAGTGGGCTTGCCAGTTCGGCATAATGGCAGCATTTACAATGCGGCTTGTCTAATTTCCAACAAGCAGATCCTTGGTTTTTATTGTAAACACAATCTTGCAAACAATGGCATTCATTATGAAGCACGGTGGTTTCGGCCGTGGCAGCCGGGCATTGTAGAAAGCATTGAGGTGAATCAAATGTTGTATCCGATCGGTGATGTCCTTTTTGATATTGCTATCGGTCCGGTTCAGGGCGGCTCTAATAATGTTAAAATAGGTTTTGAAATTTGTGAAGACGGCTGGGTTTCCAATCGCCCCGCGCGCAGGCTTTACGACCGGGGCGTTGACATCATCCTGAACCCGAGCGCCAGCCACTTTGCGTTTAACAAGTTTTTGACGCGTGAAAAGCTGGTTGTAGATGCGTCGCGCGCATTTTCATGCAGTTATATTTATACAAATTTGCTTGGTAATGAGGCGGGCAGAGCGATATATGATGGTGATTCCATGATCGCGTCCAACGGCGATTTGCTGGCTTCAAGCCCGCGGTTCAGTTATGAGGATTTTTTGATCACGACAGCCATTATCGACACTGAAAATACGCGCCTGAGCCAGGTTCAAAGCAAAATTGCGATTGGCACAAAAGACAGAACGTGGCGCGTTCCCGGGCGGTTCGACTTCCCGGACATTGATCCGATTCTATCACAGGTTCCTGACATTGAGCCTTTTGAAAAAGGCGGCGCTTTGAAGGAAGAGGAGTTTGCGCGTGCAGTTTGTCTGGCTTTATTTGATTATCTGCGAAAAAGTCGCTCCAATGGTTTTACGATTTCCCTTTCAGGCGGCGCGGATTCGTGTGCTTGCACTGCGCTTTGCGGACTGATGATCAGGCTGGCGGATGAAAGCATTGGCATGGACCGGTTCAAAGAAAAGTTATCTTACATTAAAGACATCCAGTCTGCGCAAACGGAAGAAGATCTGGCACTGGTGTTGGTTCACAACATTTATCAAGGAACGGAAAACAGCTCGACGGACACATTGGAATCGGCGCAATCGCTTGCAGAATCTATTGGCTCAACATTCTATAACATCAATATCAATGGCCTTGTCGAGACTTACAAAGGGTTGATTGAAGAGCAGATTGACCGCAAACTGACCTGGGAGCAGGACGATATTGCTTTGCAAAATATTCAGGCGCGGGTGCGTGCGCCGGGCGTTTGGTTGCTTACGAACCTGGCCAATCACCTGTTGCTGGCCACTTCAAACCGCTCGGAAGTGGCGGTGGGTTATGCGACAATGGATGGCGACACGGCTGGGAGCATTAGTCCGTT
Source organism: Dyadobacter sp. CY326 (assembly GCF_021390515.1). Lineage (GTDB taxonomy): Bacteria > Bacteroidota > Bacteroidia > Cytophagales > Spirosomataceae > Dyadobacter. The sequence continues at coordinate 885,676 of NZ_JAJUXI010000002.1, read as the reverse complement.
GGCTGGCATTGACAAGCATTATTTGCGTCAATGGCTTCGGTGGCTGGAAACGGCAGGTTGCGAAGTAAAAGGCAAGCATATCAAAATTGAAGGCCTTAGGAAAGTAAACAGCTTGCAGCCAACTGCTGAACTGCGACCGCTTGCGCAGACACAGACGGATGAAGCGGATTTAATGCCCTATGAATTTTTAAATGTGCTGGAAAAGCTTGCGATTCGTGATAAAAAATCTCCGCTTGAATCTTATCGGAATCTAATCGTTAGATATAAAGGACTTTATACAGCAGAGCAAATTTTGGGTTGGACCGAGCGTTTCTTTAAGCTGTGGAGCCGGAATCAATGGAAACGTGAGCGTTATGCGCCTTCTTTCCATTTGGATGACCTGAATCTGGACCCAAGAACGTGGTGCAGGTTTCCGATCTTATCAGGCGGTTTTGAGAAAGAATTAAATGAGTTGCGCGAACATGCAGGCGGTGGCGCGTCGCAGAACGGTCGGAAGCGAATCGGTTTCTAGTAAGATATATTGCAGAACCGGATTCCGGCCTGCACGCCAACCCAGCCATATTCGGTGCGAGAATTGTTGGGTTTACCGCCAATCCAGATCGGCTTGAAACTGGCCGATTTGTCCGTATCCATCAAGCCGGATTGATCTCCGGCGAGCAGATTAACCGACGGTCCGGCGAATAAGGCGAAGGTTTTCCCAAGTTTTTTCTCAATTGCAATGGTTCCTCGGAACAGGCCGATGCCAACGTCTTCGATTTTCTGATCTTTGAGAATGACGAGATTAGCCGTGAAATCTGCATTAAGGGCCCAGCCTTTGCCTAATGCTTGCGCAGTTCCAAGTCCATAACCGAGCGTTACGAGCGGCTTATTGTCAAGCAAGCCATTGAAACCCAGATTGAAAATGTTGTAAAATCTGCTCACGCCCGTTTTGAATGCTGTGCCGAAATAATTGAATTCATCAGTCGAAAATTCATAACGCCGATAACCGTCCAATCTGACATAGCTGAGAATCCCGAATGGAGCCGTGGCCGAGGATTCAGCATAATTTACAAATCCGATCTGGTGACCGCTCCGCACCGTGTTAGCATAATTGTAGCCGAGCGAAAGTTGGTAACCTTCCAAATTGCCGACAATTACATTTCCTACGCCAGCAACTTGGAATCCTTTGAAATTTTTCCCGACATAATTGATAAAATTGGTGCCTTGAAAACCGTTCACGCTGCCTAGCGTGAGGTTGAGGAAGTTCGCATATTGAAAGCCGCTCACATCTTTTCCAACAATGTTACTGACTCCGGCCAATTGAAAACCGTTGACATTGCCGCGAACGACATTCAGCAAGCTGCCGACTTCTAATTTGTTGACCCCCAGTGAATAACCTGCAATCAAGTTGATTGAATAATCGTTGACAATGTTTCCGCTCAATTCATGGTTTGTTCCCAAAAATGGCAAAATCGATGCCTGGAAATGCCTGTATAACGTGTCTTCAATGTTCCTTGTGTGAATCGCCTGCTTGGCCGACGCAAATGCACTTACGAAGCGGCTTTGCACTTTTCGATAAGTGGTTTTGAACTTCTCTGATTCCCGGGCAACATTGAATTCAGGTCTGCCGCCAGTTTTTTCAGGAATTGTATCAGCCTCTGAGTCAGCCACTGCCACGGCTTCAAATTGCGGAATTGCTACTTTGTGGTGCAGCGAATCTTTCCTCGAAACAGCGCGGGCCGACTTCCCCGAAAGTGGCTTTAATGTGTCTGGGCTGAGCTTGATTTGTAAATATTTATCCTCTCTGCTGGCAATTGAAATGGTTTTTCCAATGTAATCTTCCTTTCTGACTTCGAGCCGGACGGCAGTTAACGAAGCTGGCAAGCGGATTTTGTAATAACCATATTGATTGCTGACGGTGGATGCAAGCGTCGCAGCTTCGTAAATACTGGCATTCGCGAGTTTTTTGCCCGTCTTCGTATCAATGATGTAACCGTTTAGGTTGAAGTTTTCAGGTTTTTCCTCAGCAGGTGCATCAACTTTTTGTAAAATAATATATTTACGACGCTCCTTGAATGTGACTTTATCTTTGAAAATAGCGGTTAAAATTTCTCTAACACTTTGATTATTTGCCTGAATAGAAACTTTGCCTTTCACATCGATCATGTCCGGGCTGTAAGAGAAACTGAACCCACCGAGATCGCCGATTTTTTGCAGCGTTTCATCGAGCGGACGATTGGTAACATTGAGTGAAATCCGCCTTTCTAGCAAATCCTGGCCATTCGTAATGCAGGCAATGCACATTAGACAAAGCATCAGAAGGCTGGTTTTAAAATCCATCGCCTCCCGAAACTTTGTAAAGCTAGAGATTCTGTTGACAACCATTTCCGTCAAGCCAGTAAGTTTTTCCTTCTTTTCTGAGGTCGAGATCCAGCGTTTCGGCAATCACCGAAAGTGTCGCATCCACAGGCTCTTTTTCGAAGCGTATCGTCAGCCTGCATTGCGCAATCTGCTGATTCGACAACCTGACATCAACATGGTAACCGTCTCGAATTGAGGCGATAATCTCGTTAAGGTCGGCTGCCGTGAAGTCGTAAACCTGCGTGCGATAGCTGAGCACATTCATGTTGGCTTCGAAGCTTCTGATCGTGTCGGCGAGCACTTCTGCACCTTGTCCTTTCACAAGCTGAATTCTTTTAGAGGCTTTGCTAACTTGCACCTTGCCCGTGGAAACGTCCACACGAACAGGCGATTTTTGATAAGCCTTAACATTGAATGACGTTCCTAAAACGCGTATTTCCGTTCCATTGGCGTCGATCACGAAGGGATGGGCGGCGTCAGGTTTTACATCAAAAAAAGCCTCGCCCTGCAAGGAGACGGTTCGCAGGTCTCCATCAAAATTGGCCGGATAAGTCAAAGAAGAATTGTAATTGAGAAAGACTTTGGTGCCATCAGGCAGCACTTTTTCACTCGTATTATTTGCCGTTGCGATCCGCTGCTGGTCGTCCGACCCATTGGATTGGAAATAAAACCAACCAAACGAAAGCAGTATTAAAGCAACAATTGCGGCGGCCCAGAGGCTTAAAGGCAGTTTCCGCTGGATGGTTTTGGGTGTAAATTCAATTTCACGTGCTGCTGGTTTGGGAATTTCGGGCAAAGTTGCTGGTGTCGGCTTCGCCATTTTCAGCTTCATTTTATTCCACGCAGCGTCCGTGTCAACAGGAATATTCGTCTTCGCGGCATGAGCAGAATGGTCCCAGATCAGCCTGTAAGTGGCGAGCTCGCGCTCATGCAGCGGCGACTGGGCTAGCCAAAGATTAACGTGTTCAATTTCTTGTTCGGAGGCCGTTTCTGCCAGATAACGTGCTAACAGCTCTTCCGATATGTGTTCATGAGATGGGTTCATGTTTACGATCTGGTTAGCTGTTCAACAATGAAAAAAACTGGCCACAACATTCCAGGAAGATAATCCGCCAATTCTACGCGCAGTATTTTTAGTGCTTTACCAATCTGGTTTTCAACCGTTTTGATTGAAATGCCAAGCTGCTCTGCAATTTCATGATATTTTAATTCTTCGAATCGGCTCAGTCTGAAAGCTTTCTGACATTGTTCCGGCAATGTGCTCACTGCTTTTTCAATTCGCTCTTCCAATTCATTCGCATGGATGACTTCTGTAACCGATTCATAAGATTGCGCGGCAAAATTTAATGTGTGCTCCTTATGAACCTGCCGGACAGACGCGTGCTTGAAGCGGTTCAAGCAATGGTTGTGAACGGCCCGGTAAAGATATGATTTGAGTGAAAGTGTAATTTCAAGATCCTCGCGCTTTTCCCAAATCGTCAAAAAAACGGTCTGTACAACCTCTTCGGACTCTTCTTCGTCTTTGAGCAATGTGCAGGCATAATTACAAAGCCGCTGATAATAATGCCTGAAAGTCTGCTCGAAGGCTGGTTCATCACCGCGCCTTATCGCATTGACAATATCTGGGTCGGAAGCGTACACAGATCTGATATTTTGGTTTTCGGCCAAAAATAAAAAATCTCTGTCGATTAATGGTTCCCGATAAAGAATTGCTGCCGATCCCAATTGATAATGTGCTTTTTCATATGACAACTGGCCGCCTTGATCCCCCTATGTGAAAAAAAGATTTTTATTTGGATAGGGGGATGGATGGGGCCAGTTGTCTCTAACCAAACGAAATCAAGTCGTTTATTAGCCATTTTTAAAATTTACAGTCTATTAGCCATGAAACAAATACTTTTTTCTTTGTCCCTTGCTCTCTTTGCTTTTGTCTTCCAAGCCTGTGTTTATGTTGAGTCGGAGGACGACATTCCGCCCCGCGGACAAAGCACGCGAACCTATGATTTCCGCAATTTTGATGAGCTGGAAATGGGCAGTGCTTTTCATGTGAATGTAAAATCGGGCAGTTCCTTTTCGGTTTCAGCAACGGGCGAACTGAATGATCTTGATGATTTGAATGTGTTCGTTCAGGACGGTAAGTTGGTCGCGCGTTATGATGGTCCGTGGCGCAACCGCAAGAAAATGACCATTGATATTACAATGCCGGACATTGAGGCAGTTGATTTTTCGGGCGCTGTTCGGGCAAGGATAGAAGGTTTTGAAAACCTGCCTGGACTCGACATTAAGTTATCCGGCGCCACCAAATGCGACTTCGAAGGCTCAGGAAGGGAATTTAAATTTGACCTTTCGGGCGCTTCTGAGCTTAATTTGTTCGGTGAAGGCAAATATCTTGACGCCGAAGTTTCGGGCGCTTCTGAATTAAATGCATTCGACATGAAAGTGCAGGAGTCGGAATTAGAAGTGTCTGGGGCGAGCAATGCGAAGGTTTGTGTTTCCGAATTGTTGAAAGTTGACGCAAGCGGCGCGAGCAGCGTGCGCTACAAAGGCAACCCCGATCTCGACAAGAAAACTTCGGGCGGCAGCACAGTCAGACAGGATTAAGCGCTATTTGATCATTCCATATAGCGCACGCGCCTGACTTTTGGACATGCCGTCAAAATGCCACCATTCAGTCGTATTCGTCGTAAATCCAGCCTGATTCATCACTTTTCTGAGAATTTTGCGGTTGCTGATCTGCTGAGACGTAAGCTTTCCTTTTTTCAACATTTCCTCTTCAGAACGCGGATAGGCAAGGGGGCCAAAGAAATCATATTTGGTCCCCATATCCAACGGCTTTCCATTTCCATCCACAACGGTAAGGTCAACGGCACAGCCGAAATTGTGGTTAGAACCGATTTTCGGATCGGCAACGTACATTTTCTTGTCTTTTGCAGGAATTTTCAGCTGATCCAGTGCATTCCAAAGGTCATATTGCACTGAGTTTGGACGTGCTGCGTCATAAATCAACAATGTAAAATTCGGGTGTGATTTCTTTAAAAGTGCATTGGCTTTTACCAGCCTTTTGCCCATTTCTGGTTGTATATAAGCCCGGTTCAGATCTCCATAAACGTCTTTTCCAATGAAGTTGTCAGTCGTAGAATATTTAAGCTCAACTTTGATTGACGGATCTAATGTTTGAATATCCACCAATCCCTGCGCAATAATTTTTTGCTCGACATCGGCAATGGATGACTTTTTGCCTTGTGCTTTCGCGTTTTGTAAACAGGGGAAAAGGGGGCAGAGAATCAGGAATAGGCTTAAATAACGGAGCTTTTGGGGCATAAAAAAATGAATATCTTTTGCGATAAGCTGCAAAGATATTCATTTCTGTAAACGGGGTGAATTAGTATCGTTTGATGTTGATGCTTGTTAAGCCGCCTTCAAAATGGATAACGATCTTTTTATCAGCGCCTTCAAAGCCAGCTGAGCGATAAAGTCCGTTGCTAACTTTTTCCAAATCATCCATGCTTTTTGCGTTCAATGCGCCATCCATATGCATTTCGCAACCCACAGATCTGGGCAATTCAAGCGTTATCGATGCCACTCCAGCTTCAATGTCGATATTGGAATTGGCCACTTTGTCGCCCATTTTAATATCCATATCGGCAACGCCCGTGCTCACTTTCAACTTTTCAACTTTGTAATTACTAAAATCAAAATTGCCTTTTCCTGCGCCAATGCCAAGGTCAATGTTCCAAACCGGCTTCTCGTTCAATTGTATTTTCGCCTGATTTGAAATTTCTCCGTTTTTGATCTTCACATTGCCGTCTTCCATTTTAAGGTTGACCGTTGCAGAGTTGTCCAGCTTGTTAATGGATGTGTTGGACAAAAAGCCTACTACTGTGCTTTTTGTGCTCGCTTCGAACAACTTGGCCGTGTTGCCATTGAGCGTGAAAGATCCCGCGCCTCCTTCAAGATGAAAATTGGCTTTTTGAATAAAATCTTCCATTTCATACTTGTAGTTGCCATTGATAGGCCTGTTTTCACTCCGATTTTCGCTGTCATTTTCGTAGTCCTCGTCTTTGTCCTCGTCATCGTTGTTGTCATTATTATCGTCGTCATTGTCATCGTTGTGATAGCCGAAGTGACGGTCATTATCGTCATCATCCCAATTGAAGTCCCAGTTGTCCGCGTGCCGGTCGAATGCCCTGTCCGTTTTGTTAACAATGCCGCCGAGGACCGCAAGTGAGATCAGCAATCCAACCAAGCCTCCAAATCCTCTGCTCTCATTGCCTGTTGCCAATAACAAAGCTCCCGCAACGATCAGTAATACAGGCCAGTAAGGCAAAATTTCATCCCAATTTACATTGAGGAGGTTCATATTGCGAAGGAGCCAAAGTATCCCAAGTATGACCAGCAATCCACCCCAAACTATACCGCGTGAATTTTTCATCGTTTAAATGTTTGATCGGTTGGAGATATCAGAATTTATAAAATTGCGCAGCAGCAAAAGTCCGCCGGTTGTGATCAGGATAATGGGCCAGAAAAAGCGGCCAAAATCAAATGCAGTGAGTTCTTCGATTAAAAATAAAGAGCCTGCGATAATGAGGATCACTCCCCAGAAAATATTTCGAAAGTTCATGGCTATGTTTAGTTTAATGTGAAATTGATGGTGTTAACAGCTTGATTCTAATTTACTTTAATTACCTGGTCGTCGTCGTTATCCGGCTTTTTGTAATCAGGGTCTTCCGGAAAGTGTGTCGTGGTGACCGTGGACGCCGTTGGTGTAAATGGTGTATATGGTTCGGGCTCCGGATCGGGCGTGATTGGCGTCACAGGCGGCGTTGTCGGATAGACAGTTGTGTGGCCATGTTGTTCTTTGTCACGCTGGCGAAGGATCAAAAACGCACCAATTGCAATGAGAACGATCGGCCAGAAGTATTTTTTAAATTGATACCAAACCGGGAAATCATCCACTAACATGACAGCTCCAAAAAATATCAGCACACCGCCCAAAATCATCACCGTTTGATCCGACCTCTTTTTGTCCGCAGCAGGATCTACTGTTTTGGAAGCATTTGAGTCAAAAATTGGTCTGGACGGATCAGCGTCAAATGAGGTGTTTGTGGTGTAAACGGCTCCGACTGGCCCGGTAGGCAACACTGCCCATAAAATAATGTAGATAAATGCAGTCATTCCGAATGTCGGCGGAATAGGCAAGAGCAGCATTATAACGAACAGCACTCGAACTATAACAACGTCAATTTGAAAGTATTGGGCGATTCCGGAAGCAACTCCTCCAAAAACGGCCTGGTCAGGTATGCGATGCAATCTCTTTTCCATGATAAGCTTAGCGTTTATTTGTATTCAAAGGTAGTAGGTAATACAAGATACTGCAAATCGGAAAATTATTATCGGTAGGAGGGCGTGTTGAGCGGATTTATTTGAGGAGAACTATTAAGATTGCTTGTTTAAAAGGCGTTTTCAGCCGAGTTTATTGCTCTTCCAATGCTTCAAGAATGTCCATCATACTGCCAAAATCTTTGTATCCTGGCCTGATTTCGTCGCTTCCGCGCAAGGCAATGCCAATATTGGGGAATAACTCGGTTAGCGCACTTACGGTGTATTCATTGTCTAATCCAAAGCCAATCAAAATTGGATATTCGCTGCCCAGGTTGCCAAGCACTTGCATCCAATCTTCCGTCAATTGCGCTTCTTTTTCGCTTTCGAGAAGGAAGTGAGAGACTTCGCCATCATAACGGCTCAATATCGAATTGATTTCGTCCGCTTCATAAAGATCTACGCTTATCCTTAAAATCAGCGGCAGATTCAATTCACTTTTGAGATAATTTAAAAGTCCCGGCGCTTCCACCTGAACAGAATGCACAGGATAATTGGCAAGGGTCTGAATGATTTTGCCTGGGTCGGTTTCGGAAGTTTCGGCGACGAGGTTCACGCCAGCCAGCCAGGAACAGATGTCTTCAAACTTTTTTGGAGAAATATAATTTGGAGAATCTTCGTCAATTGAAAAACCAAGCATTTCAACACCCATCCCCGCACAATAACGCGCATCGGACAAATTGGTAACGTTGCTGATTTTTACTGTTCTGGTAAGCATTGGAAAAAAAATTATATCATCTACATTAAAATTGTATGTGTCCGGCGTGCAATTGTTCAACAGGAAAAATGAGGTCCCAGTTCTGTCCCCAAACCAGCGTGCCTTTTTCAATCTTGAATTTTCTGAAATGTTCCTGATTCCTGAACTTATTGTGTTGCGGATGCGCATTAGATTTCAAGAAATCTTCAAAGTCAACGATCTGTTGAGTTCCATCATTGAATTTGACCAGCACTTTATATTCAGAAATATATTCGGCATCAATAACCCTAATAACCAGTATCATAGCTTCTTTGTTATCTTAATTATTGGGACTTTCTTTTTCAATACAAAAAAATCTGTCCAGCGATTCACAATGATTTCCGCATAAACCTCAATCACCTTTCTTGCCTCTTTGTGTTGCATGGCCGGCAGCGGATCAATGCCTGGAACCAACCTTTCCCGTACGTCTTTCAATTTCCCTTCCTCGAAAAAAATCTCGAAGATTGTCTCATACTCGTTATATGAAACGTGCAGATGGATTGGTAAATGATCGTTCGAGTAGAAATAAAAAACAAGTCCAAAATATTCCAGGATCTTAGGCATATCAATATCATAGTGTGTTGGTCAAAATTACTTAAAATTTACAAAAAATAAGGACGATGACTTTCAGACCCGGTGAGTCTGTGTCATTGTCCTTATTTTTTTAACGCACTAGTGTCGGTTACTTAGCCGAAAACCGATATTTGGTTGTTGATTTGTAAGTTTCTCCGGGTTTAAGCTCGGTGGATGGGAATTGCGGTTGGTTTGGGGAGTCGGGATAGTGCTCTGTTTCCAGGCAGAAACCGAAACGCTTTACATATGTTGCGTTTTTCCCTTTTAATGTTCCATCAAGGAAGTTGCCGCTGTAAAATTGAACGGCCGGCTCGGTCGTGAAGGCTTCCAAAATCCGCCCGCTTTCAGGATCTTTTGCCGTTGCAAACAACATTAAGCCTGGTTCTGTGCGTTTTAGCACCCAGCAATGGTCATAGCCACCGCCGTTTTTGATCTGCTCATCTTCCGTTTTATTAATGCCAGCAGAAATTTTAGTGGACTTTCTGAAATCAAACGGCGTCCCTTCCACGGCACGCAGTTTTCCGGTTGGAATCAATGTCGTGTCAACCGGCACAATGCTGTCAGATTCAATTTTGACTTCGTGATCCAAAATGTCCCTTTTCAAACCTGTCAGGTTGAAGTAGGAATGGTTAGTAAGGTTTAAAACCGTTGGTTTGTCCGTTGTGGCAGTGTAATCAATGCTGAGCGAATTGTCGTTATCTAAAGTGTAAACCACTTTTACGGTCAAATTTCCAGGATAACCTTCTTCCATATCCTTGCTTGTGTATTCCAGTTGAAGGCCTACGGTTGAATCTTTGTTGATTTCAGTTGCTTTCCACAAAACTCTGTTAAAACCCTTGGTGCCGCCGTGCAAGGAGTTCGGGCCATTGTTTATGGCAAGTTTGTATTCTTGACCATTCAATTTGAATTTTCCTTTTGCAATGCGATTTCCATAACGGCCAACCAATGCGCCAAAAAACGGATTTTCTGCCAAATAAGGCGCCAGCGAATCGAAACCCAGCACAACATCCGCGAACTCACCTTTTTTATCAGGGGCCATGATCTTTGTGATAATGCCGCCATAATTCGTGATGTTCACTGTCATGCCTTTTGCATTGGTCAGTGTATAAAGGTCTGCCTCCTGGCCGTCAGGAAGTTTGCCGAAGGACTCTTTGGAAATCGTACTGATCATCTCTTCTTTGTTTGATTTGGAGCAGCTGAAAAGGAAAAAACTGGTCAGCGCAGTGAGTAAAACGAATATTCTTTTCATATTCAGCAATTGGATGTTGGTTCTGGTTAAAGGAGTTTAGAGGATTTCCTCGGTTCCTGTCGTAATTTTCACTTTGTAGCACGGAAGGTCAATCTGATATGCTTGCAGATAGGCTGCCTTCATTTTTTGTTCAAAATCATCAACGGCTTCTTTTTTGACCAAATTAATGGTGCAGCCGCCAAATCCGCCACCCATCATTCTGGCGCCAAGTACCGCAGGATCATTGATGGTCTGATCGACCAGAAAGTCTAGTTCAGGGCAGCTCACTTCATATTCATGCTGCAATCCCTGATGCGTTGCATACATTTTTTGACCAAATTCAACAAGATTTCCTTCCACCAAAAGATCGCATGCATCCTGAACGCGCTGGATTTCTTCTGTAATAAATTTGCATCTGCGATTTACAGGATCACCCAATTCATCTTTGTGCTCGGCGACGATTTCAGGCGTAACGTCGCGAAGGCTTTCAATGTCAGGATAATATTTCTTCAAAATAGAAATGCCCTTCTCGCATTCCAGTCGTCTTGTGTTGTATTCCGAGCTGGCCAGAGAATGCTTCACGCTCGTGTCGCAAAGGACCAGCAAATAATCCTGCATTGGAAATGGGAAATATTCATATTCCAATGATCTGCAATCAAGCCGGATAACGGATTCTTCCTTTCCAAATGCAGAAGCAAATTGGTCCATAATGCCGCATTGAACGCCCACATATTCGTTTTCCGCCTTTTGCGACATTTTTACAATATTGAACCGATCAAGTCCCAAGTCAAACAGCTCGTTTAAAGCAAACAAGAGACAACATTCCAATGCTGCAGAAGAGGATAATCCAGCGCCAACTGGCACATCTCCGCCAAATGTTGTTTGAAAACCGCCGATTTTAAGCCCTTTTTTATAAATCTGCTCAATAATCCCAAGCTGATAATGCGACCAGGCTTGATCCGGTTTGGAGAGGTCGTTAACATTGAATGTGTACGTTTCATCAAGATCCGCTGCATGCAAAATGACCTGATCATCTTCCCTCGGTTCAATGACGAAATAAACTGCTTTGTCAACGCTCGCGGGCAGCACAAATCCATTATTGTAATCCGTATGCTCGCCAATCAGGTTAATCCTTCCCGGCGAACGGAAAGTTCTTACTTTATCCGGATTTGATGTTTCACCAAACTTTTGAAAATACTTTCCCTTAATCCCTTCAATGATATCAGCTTGTTGCATTATGTCTAAATCTGGTGTTATTAATAGCCTTTGAGCAAATTCACTTCATTCACAATGTTCCCGCCATTTTCCATCGCAAAGATGTTGTTCAGGAATAAATCCACTTTCCCAATGTGCTCATTATTATGCCCGCCTCCGGTGTGTTGCGTGAGAATTACATTCTCCATTTGCCACAATGGGCTGTCTCCGGGTAACGGTTCTACTTCGGTTACATCCAGAACTGCGCCATCGAGCTGACCAGAATGAAGCACTGCAATCAGCGCTTGCTCGTCTGTTGTGCTGCCTCTTCCCACGCTTGCATACACGCTGTTCGCTTTCATTTTGGAAAAAAATGCCTCGTCCACAAAACGTTGCGCCGTGCCGGGAAGCGTGTTGATGACCAGATCTGCGTAAGGCAATTCATTGTATAAATCCTCTTTGCTGTGCAAATCTGCCTCCGGAGAAGTCCGTGCCATTAAATGCGTAGAACAGCCGAAGCCTTTCAAAATCGTGTTCACTGCCAATCCAATTGTGCCGGCACCTAAAATGATGACATTCTGCTGGTAAAGGATTTTTAGCTCAGCACGAAGCTTAGCGCCCACCCATTCCGATTTTTGTTTAAGCAATGTAAGCGTGTCCAGTCCGCGATACAATGCGAGCACACCGCCTACAATCGATTCGGCGCAAGGCCTTGCAAACCAGTCGCCCATATTGGCAACTTTTACACTTTCATCAATTTTTACGACAGCATATTGGTCAAATCCTGCTGAGTCCAGCTGCCAGAATTTCAGATTGGGCAATGCATCGGAAAACCATTCGATCGGAGGATTACCCAGAATATAGTTCGCATTTTTAAACTCTTCCCGGCTTTCTGCTTCGCTAGTCGTTTCGGTCCGGAAATGAACAATGTTTTGGGGTTGCAATGCCTCGCTGAGTTTGTTTCTGAGCGATTCATCCAGCATGGAATAGCAGTAAATGATCATTTGTTGTTTTTGGTTAAAGAAACAAAGTAAAGAGTTTTACCTGTGTTACGAATGCTTTTGGTTTTTAATCCTGGCCAGAATTTTCTTCCCTCTCGCACGGAATGCGGGTTTTTCAAATTCCATCGCCTCTTCAATAATTATGCCCAGTTCATTTCTAATCTCCGGATAAATTTTTGAGAAATTGTCGAGAATTGTCAGGGAAAATACGCGGATGGCGACAGGAATTTCTCTGTTTTGGATAAATGCAAAACAAATGTCCATCACTTTCCCATGCAGTTCGGCAGGAATTTCAATTTCCTGCAAAATGCGCACGCTGTTGCGGATCACGGCATCGTGGACATCGGTGCGGGGAAGCATGTCAACCAGCGTGTTAATGTGCGGTACAATCATGTCCGGGCGTTGCCGTGCCGCGATGCTCACGCTTAATGCCGCCCGCTGTGCCAGTCTGTAATCATTTGAAAGAAAGCAGTTTATGAGTTGCTGAAAGTGAGCACTGTCAAGGCAGGCATATGCGGCAACTTCCATTGCCCGCCGCTTGGACTGCATGGGATCATTCATTAATGCATTTCGAATGTTCATTTTGACGCTGGCTGGAAAAATCAAATGCTCCACCAAAGCGTGGCGGAGCATTTAAAATAAACGATTTGCAAAGTTTTACTTGTTGTCGCCAACCATATCCTCAGGTTTAACCCAAGCGTCAAATTCATCCGGGGTCACATAACCCAATTCAACCGCTGTTTCCTTCAAAGTCGAACCGTTTTTGTGAGCGGTTTGCGCAATTTCGGCAGCTTTATAGTAACCGATTTTGGTGTTTAGAGCGGTTACTAACATCAACGAATTGTTCACATGCTTTTTAATATTTTCATGCAGCGGTTCAATGCCCACAGCGCAATTATCATTAAAGGAAACACAAACATCGCCGATCAATCGTGCGGAATGAAGGAAATTGTAAGCCATTAACGGTTTGAAAACATTGAGCTCAAAATGGCCATTTGATCCGCCAATGCCGATCGCCACGTCGTTGCCCATCACTTGCGCAGCCACCATTGTCATAGCTTCGCATTGTGTTGGGTTCACTTTCCCGGGCATAATAGAACTTCCAGGTTCGTTGTCCGGAATGTGGATTTCACCAATTCCCGAGCGCGGGCCAGAAGAAAGCATGCGAATGTCATTTCCGATTTTCATCAAACTAACAGCGACCGTTTTCAATGCGCCGTGTGCTTCTACGATGGCATCATGTGCTGCCAATGCTTCAAATTTATTTTCAGCAGTGATAAAAGGAAGATTTGTAAGCGCTGCAATGTGACGGGCAACGTTTCCAGAATAACCTTCGGGCGTATTAATCCCCGTTCCCACGGCGGTTCCACCCAATGCGAGTTCAGAAAGGTGCGAAAGTGTATTGTTGATCGCGCGCAAACCGTGATCCAGCTGCGAGGCGTAACCCGAAAATTCCTGTCCCAATGTCAGCGGAGTCGCATCCATAAAGTGCGTGCGTCCGATCTTAACCACATTCCGGAAAGCCTCGGATTTGGCCTTTAAAGTGTCCCTTAACTTGGTAATCCCGGGAATGGTCACATCAACCAAAATCTTGTAAGCCGCAATGTGCATAGCCGTCGGATATGTGTCATTGGACGACTGCGACTTGTTAACGTCATCATTTGGATGCAGAAATTTTGTCTTGTCACCCAGTTCACCGCCTTGCAGCACGTGACCGCGGTAAGCAATCACTTCATTACAATTCATATTCGACTGCGTTCCCGAGCCCGTTTGCCATACAACCAATGGAAACTGGTCATCCAGTTTTTCCGCCAGAATTTCATCACAAACCTGACCGATCAGGTCGCTTTTTTCTTTTGGAAGAACGCCCGCTTCATAGTTGGTGATCGCTGCGGCCTTTTTCAAATATGCAAATGCCTTAATAATTTCCTTAGGCATCTTGTTGATATCCTGCGCAATAGGAAAATTTTGGATCGAGCGTTGCGTTTGTGCGCCCCAGTATACATGGGAGGGCACCTGCACTTCACCCATGGTATCTTTTTCTATACGGTATTCCATTTTTCGATTAGTGAGAATGAACAATGCGGATTAAGCGGTAAAGTTAGGATTGGGCGCCAAGTTTTTGGTGTTTTTCAAGGATAAATGTTTCTTACGCGGAAAGAATGGCTTGCTTATCTTTTTACAAAACACTTTTTCATTCAAATCATGAAACCAAAACTGAACATTTACCCAAATTATGAAGCGATGAGCCTCGCCGCTGCGGAGCGCGTGATGGCCTTACTTTCCAAGAAACCGAATGCCGTCATCTGTCTGCCGTCCGGCAGCACGCCGCTGGGCATGTTCGAAATTTTGGTTTCCGAGAATCAAAAAGGCGCAACGGATTTTTCGACATGCATTTTTATCGGCCTCGACGAGTGGATCGGTTTCGGTGCGGATGATGATGGCGGTTGCAGGAATTTATTGAACAAAGATTTTTTGAAACCAATCGGTTTACGAGAAGATAAAATCGTCTTTTTTGATGGCAAAGCGCATAATCCGGATGAAGAATGTGCACGCATTAATAAAGTGGTTGCTGGCCTCGGCGGCCTTGATCTGATCATTCTGGGCGTGGGCATGAACGGACATTTGGCGCTTAATGAACCGGGCACGCCGTGGGACACTTACGCGCACGTTTCGGAACTTGAAGACATTACTAAGGAGGTCGGACAAAAGTATTTCAAGCAATCGACCATTATTAATAGAGGAATCACGGTCGGCATCCGGCACATTATGGAATCGAAAACTGCCATTTTGATGGCTTCCGGCAGCGCAAAAGCGCCTGTTGTAAAACGTGCATTGGATTTTCCTGTCACCACGAATTTCCCAGCAACCATCTTGCAGAATCATTTGAATGCTGAGTATTTACTGGATGCAGACGCTGCAAGTTTGATTGAGCAGTGACCATTTTTGTCCAACAAAATACACTTTTGGGCACATTGAATTGCTTTTGAAATAGATATTTTATCCCTTCACTTTATCAATTGAAACGGCTTTCACTTAAATCGGCGGCACTTTTAGCGGTCCGGGAGTTTTGGTTTTAACTTTACAACGTTCTTTGTGAACGCCCGTCAATCGGGGTAGTGGTTTTCGCTTTTGGAGCCCTCATCCAAACAAAGCAGAAATTAAAAAGGAACCGTGTGAAATTCACGGGCAGTCGTGCTACTGTAAGTATCGGTCCTGTAATCGGCAGGACAAATTTTTACCCTCGTGTCCCATTGCCTCACGGCGAGAAGGGCGGTAAAAATGATACAAGCCAGGAGACTTGCCGCTACGCTCAATGGCTATTTCCTCACGGTTGGGAAATGGTTAAGCATTGATTTACAAAATATCACGATGAATTCTTAATGAAGGAGCAGTTCTTCCCTTTGGGGAAGAAATATGCTACGATGTAAGCATTCAAAATGATGTTACGTACTGATCAGCAAGCCTTTATTTTTCATTTTCTGTGTCAGGACGGGGGTGTTTTCAAAGGGTTTTTATTAACTCTTAAACACAAATGTTATGTTATCACACAATCTTGGTTATCCCCGCGTGGGAAGTCAGCGTGAGCTCAAAAAAGCCAGCGAACAGTTTTGGGCAGGTAAAATTGACAGGGACGAGCTTCAAAAAGTTGCCCGCAAAATCCGCCACCAGAATTGGGAAACCCAGAAGAATGCAGGTCTGGACCTCATTCCTTCCAACGATTTCTCACTGTATGACCATGTTTTGGACACGTCGCTGATGGCAGGCGCAATTCCGGAGCGCTATCACCAGTTAATCGACGGCAAATCCAATCGCGAGCTCGACCTCTATTATGCGATGGCGCGTGGCGTGCAGCGCGACGGCCTGGATATCAAGGCAATGGAGATGACCAAATGGTTTGATACAAATTATCATTATCTGGTTCCTGAGTTTGTAAAAGACCAGAAGTTCAGCCGCTATTCTGATAAAGTGATCATTGAATTTGAAGATGCGTTGCACAAAGGGATTTTGACAAAACCTGTTCTCGTTGGCCCTGTTACATATTTGCTGTTGGGAAAAGAAAAGGAAGCGGGTTTTGATAAAATTGATTTGCTGGACAATCTTTTGCCGGTTTACATTTCAGTTTTAAAAGAACTGGCTTCACGCGGCGCGGAATGGGTGCAACTGGATGAGCCTGCGCTTGTGCTCGACCTCACAAACAAAGACAAGCTGGCATTGCAGAGCGCATATGCGCAAATCCGGGAGGCGCTTCCCAAACTGAAAATTCTGGTTGCGTCCTATTTTGGCGCGTTGGAGGATAATTTGAGCATTGCAACCAGTTTGAACATTGACGCATTGCACATCGACCTCACGCGCGGCGCTGAAACTTTGCCTCAAATTTTGGCTGATGAAGCATTTGTAAATTCCACAAAGAAGCTTTCGCTTGGTGTTGTCGATGGGAGGAATATCTGGAAAAACGATTTTGCCAAATCACTTGAATTTGTGAAAAAGGCAATTGAGGTTTTGGGTGAAAACCGTGTGATGATTGCTCCTTCATCTTCATTGTTGCACAGCCCGCACGATCTGGATCTGGAAAAAAACGAATCGGTTTTAACGCAGGAAATCAAAAACTGGATGGCTTTTGCCAAACAGAAACTAAGTGAAGTGACAGCATTATCACAACTGGCTCAGACGGATTGGACAACTGATCAGTCGTTTATCGAAAATCAAAAGGCCATAGCAAGCAGAAGAACATCCACATTGATTCACAAGCCGGAGGTGAAAAATCGCGTGGCTAGCATAAGCCAGCATGATTTTGAGAGGCAAAATGCTTTTCAGGTCCGCCAAACCATCCAATTGGAAAAATTAAAACTTCCGTTGTTTCCTTCCACAACAATCGGCTCATTCCCGCAAACGGACGAAGTGCGCCAGTTGAGAGCTAATTTGAAGAGCGGCAAACTAACATTGGAGGATTACGAAACCCGCATTAAAGAGGAAATCGTCAGCTCATTGCGCTGGCAGGAAGAACTTGGCATCGACGTGCTGGTTCACGGGGAGTTTGAAAGGAATGATATGGTGGAATATTTTGGCGAAAGCCTGTCCGGATTTGTATTTACGCAAAATGGCTGGGTGCAGAGTTACGGCAGCCGCTGCGTGAAACCGCCTGTTATTTTCGGTGACGTTGAACGTCCGGGCGCAATGACCGTTAAGTGGTCTGCATTTGCGCAAGCCAATTCGGAGAAGTTGGTAAAAGGCATGTTGACAGGGCCAGTTACGATTTTACAATGGTCATTTGTGCGCGATGATCAGCCAAGAAAAGACACTGCTTTCCAGATTGGCCTGGCCATTCGCGACGAAGTTGTTGATCTTGAAAAGGCTGGCATTAAGGTGATCCAGATTGACGAACCGGCGATTCGCGAAGGTTTGCCATTGCGCAAATACGCATGGCGGAATTATCTGACATGGGCCGTGGACGCATTCAGGCTTAGTGCGGCGGGCGTTGCAGATCAGACGCAAATTCACACGCATATGTGCTATTCTGAGTTCAATGACATCATTGATTCGATTGCTGCGATGGATGCGGATGTGATTACCATTGAAACTTCACGGTCACAAATGGAGCTTTTGGATGCTTTTGCAAACTTCAATTATCCTAACGAAATCGGTCCCGGCGTTTATGATATTCACTCGCCGCGCGTCCCGACGGTAGACGAAATGATTGTTTTGTTAGAAAAGGCATTGAAGGTGATTCCATCCAGAAATCTGTGGGTTAACCCCGATTGCGGACTGAAAACCCGCAAGTGGCCGGAAACCGAAGCTGCATTGAGAAACATGATCACGGCAGCAAATCTCCTGCGAGAGTCAGTTTCAGTTGAACAATAAATCATGATAAGAGAGAGTCAGGAACCACAATTCCTGACTCTTTTTTTACATTTGCCTGACTAAAAACGTACAATTTTGACATTAGAAGAAAAAATTACCGCCTCCGAAGCCCGTGTTTTCAAAACGGTTTTCCCCAACAACACCAACCACTACGACACACTTTTTGGCGGAACAGCCCTGTCAATGATGGACGAAGTCGCATTCATTGCTGCCACACGTTTTTCGCGGTTACGCTGCGTAACCGTCTCTTCCGACCGCATTGATTTTACGCACCCGATTGCAGCCGGAACCATCATTGAATTGGTAGGAAGAGTGGAAACGGTTGGCAACACGAGCATGAAAGTTCGTGTAGATATATTTGTTGAAAAAATGTACGAAGAAGGCCGCGAGAAAGCGGTTACCGGCATTTTCACCTTCGTCGCTCTTGACGAGGATTTGAAACCGACCAAAATTCTGGTGTAGAAGTGCACAGCATGTTAGTACTAGTTTTAGATATATTTGAAAGTTTTCTACAAAAATATTTGACTATTTAGAGATTTTTCATAACTATACTGTCGGTTTGGTTAGAATGTCTTGGCATGTTGTGTAGGAAATTAGTGCTTTCGTTGTCGTTCATTGGATTGTTGTTGATCTTTTCGGAGTTGATTTTCAGAGTTTCGCTCGTTTGCTTCGGATATCCGTTCTTGCGTCCGGCGCAGTATCTTGAAAAAAAATATTATCCATTCATGCAGTCCATTGAAGAAGCCAGGATGGAACGTGGGGCAGACACCCGGAATATTTTGATTCTTGGCGGCTCAGTGGTTAACACGCATTGGTCAAGATTGGAAATGCGGCTGGACACACTTTTTCAGAGAGCTTATCCGGAAATCAGGAAGTTTAATTTTTACAATGTGGCAATGCCAGGTCACAATTCGCTCGACAATTTGATCAAATACAAATTGTTAAGACATCAAAAATTTGATCTGGTGATTTATTACGAGGCCATCAACGAGAACCGGGCTAACAATATTACAGCTGACAGATTCCGAGGTGATTACGGGCACATCAAATGGTATGACGAGATCAGTTTGCTGGTCAGCCATCCAGAAATGAACATTACGATAATGCCCTATGCCATTCATTTGCTTTACAGGAGTGTGCGGGACAAAGTAAGCAACAGATTATATATCAGTAATGATCAGGTGGATCCCAATTATGCTCGTTTTGGAAAAGACATTAAAACGGCTTCCACGTATTATAACAACATTAAGGATATAGCCAGCCTTGCCAGCCAAAAACATGATCCGTTGCTCCTGGTAAAGTATGCTTCCTATTTTCCCGATGGCGTAAAGCTCACGGGTGGTTCTGATGACAAAAAGTATTTTACGCCTTGCTATGTCACGTCACCGGTCACAACCTGGGGTGAGCCGGAGCACGTAAGGCGAGGCATCCTGACACACAATGAAATGCTCATGAAAGTCCAGCACGCGCATAAAACCTATTTTTTTGATATGGCACAGGCTTTGCCAAGGGACTCTACCATGTTTTGCGATGTGTGTCATTTGAGTGAAGCAGGCGCCCAGTATTTTGCGAAGGAACTTTCCAATTATGTAATTTCACAGGGAATATTCCGTTGAAATACCCACGCCGTTTAATTGATCTCTTTTCATCTCTTTTACGTAGATATGTATAATACCTAAACTTGTGCTAGCTTTGCGGTCGATTTGAGCAAGGGAAATACATTCATATTTCTATATATAGCTAATAATCAGTGTTATGGGAAATTTATTGAGAGCAACACACTATTGCCGTCTTGTATAAATGCCTCCGTAAGATTTTTCGTAATGGTAATTATAATTAGGTAAATGAAAATTTTAGGTATTTCAGCTTTCTACCACGATTCAGCAGCAGCTCTTATTGATAACGGAGAAATTGTTGCAGCCGCTCAGGAAGAGCGCTTTACAAGAAAAAAGCACGACCCCGGTTTTCCGTCCAATGCAGTCGCATTTTGCCTCGAATACGGCGGACTTACAATCAATGAATTAGATGCAATTGTCTTTTATGACAAACCGCTGCTGAAATTCGAAAGACTCCTTGAAACATATTATGCGTTCGCCCCGAAAGGAGTCAGGTCATTTCTCACTGCAATGCCTGTCTGGATCAAAGAGAAGATGTTTTTAAAGCGTTTGATCAATGAAGAGCTCGTTAAACTGGGTTATGACAAGAAGAAAAAAGTTAAGCTGTTATTCCCGGAACATCACCTTTCCCATGCCGCAAGCGCATATTATCCATCTCCATTTGAAAAATCGGCCATTCTTACTATCGATGGCGTAGGCGAGTGGGCAACTGCGTCTATTTGTTTGGGCGAAGGAAAAGACATTAGCATTCTCAAAGAGCTGCGTTTCCCACATTCATTAGGGCTTCTATATTCTGCATTTACATATTTTCTGGGTTTTCGGGTAAATTCAGGAGAATACAAATTGATGGGCCTCGCTCCTTATGGCAACCCAACTTCACCCGATATTAAAAAGTACGAGGACATCATTCTCAAAGAACTTGTTGAATTAAAAGAAGACGGCTCCGTATGGCTTGATCAGGAATATTTTGATTACGCAACAGGCCTGAAAATGGTCAATGAAAGCAAATGGGAAGCACTTTTCGGTTTTAAAACAAGAAGACCGGAAGATCCGCTTGAACCCGTTCATTGCAACCTGGGTCTGGCAATTCAGAACATTACCGAAGAAGCGGTGATCAGGATGGCCAAAGAAGCGAAACGTCTTACAGGAGCAGATTATCTCTGCATGGCTGGCGGCGTTGCGCTGAACTGTGTTTCCAATGGTAAGTTGCAGAAAGCCAATATATTCAAAGACATTTTCATTCAACCTGCCGCGGGTGACGCGGGTGGCGCGCTTGGCGCAGCCCAGGCGGCATATCACATTTTCTTCGGGCAAGAAAGAAATATAACCTGGAAAGCCGACGCAATGCGAGGTTCGTATCTCGGACCAACTTTCTCCGATCTGGATGTTGCGCTGACAGCAAAAAAATACAAAGCCGTTTACACGCATTACGATAATTTCAAAGAACTATCCGTTGATGCAGCAAAGCTACTTTCCGAAGGAAATGTGGTGGGCTGGATTCAGGGTCGCATGGAGTTTGGGCCGCGCGCACTGGGTGGCCGAAGCATTCTTGGTGATCCAAGAAATGCGGAAATGCAGAAAAAGCTTAACCTGAAAATTAAATATCGCGAGTCATTCCGTCCGTTTGCACCCTCTGTTTTGGCGGAAGATTGTGCAGCATATTTCGATTACGAGGGAATTTCGCCATATATGCTTTTGGTGCACCCCGTTGCAGAAGGACGCCGCAAGCCGGTTCCTGCCAATTACGGCGCAATGGACCTCCGTGAAAAGCTTTACTTCGAACGTTCCGACCTTCCTTCAATTACGCATATTGACTATTCTGCACGCATCCAGACAGTCCACAAAGAAACCAATCCGCGTTATTATGAGCTGATTGACGCTTTCAAGGCGCTTACTGGTTATGCCGTTATCGTTAATACAAGTTTCAACGTCCGCGGGGAACCGATCGTTTGTACGCCAAACGATGCTTACCGTTGCTTCATGCGTACGGAAATGGACTATCTGGTTGTTGGTAATTTCATTTTTGATAAAAAGCAACAGCCTGAATGGTTGGAGAAGGACAATTGGAAAGAAGAATTTGTACTCGATTAATGGCCGAATTTCAGTAACACACAATGACGTCTAAAATAGTCACAAGCGTAATCCGCTTATTATTTCTTGCACTGCTTTTCGTTTTCTTGTTTTATCCTGACAGATTTTACATCAAGTTCGAATATCCCGGATTTCCCCAGGCAGACAGTTGGTATGTTCGACTCGCTAAGTTTGCATTCTGGTTTCTGTTCATCATTGAAGTCCTGAGAATTTTCTATTATGGAGTTGTAAAAAGCAAAGCGAAGGGAATTCTTGCAAACATTGTCACCATTACGGTTCCATTAATCGTGACGCTCGTCCTTCTTGAAGTCGTTTTCATGTACATTCCGCAAAGCCATGAAGGCGTGCTTTCCAAAGCATCGCAAATCTGGTGGGAGAAATACTGGAAACCGATCAATTCCCTTGGTTATCACGATAAAGAAATCACGAAAGCCGACGGTAAGAAACAAATCCTGGTTATTGGAGATTCCTTTGCAGCAGGACATGGATTAGAAGATGTTAATGATCGCTTTTCCAATCAATTAGAAACTTCACTTGGCGCAGATAAATATTCTGTTTACAATCTTGGAATGTCTGGCGCAGACACACGCGACGAGGCAAAAAGGCTCGAATCATTTCCTGTCAAGCCGGACGTCATTGTGTTGGAGTATTTTCCGAATGACATTGAGAAAGTCGGCCGCGAAAAGGGCTTATCGCTTTCGGGTGCAGAGCCATATGCCGATTTGAAAGGCCCGATGACCACATTGGTCAAGCGTTTTTATTTGCCAAACTTCATTTACTGGCAACTTCCCCACACCGGTTTCAGCACGTTCGAGAAATTCGTACAAACTGCTTACACCGACACAACAGTGCTTAATGCCCACCTTCGCGATCTTTCAAAAATGATCGATTACAGAGATAAAACTGGTGCGAAAATGTATGCGGTGTTTATTCCATTTCTATTTCAACTTGACAAGAGTGCCGGTTATACTAAACCTGTTGAAGAATATTTGCGATCAAAAGGCGTTACGGTGGTTGGAATTAATGATGGTGTTGCAAAGATTCCTGAAAAAGAGCGTGTTGTAGGAAAGAACGACGGACACGGCAGCGCGACATTGAATAAGCTTATTGCTGAACGATTGGTGGATGCTATGAAAAGGCCACAAAATGCACTTGCAGAATACAAATAAAATTATTGAAATATTTTTTTAGACTTAAAAAAACGAATACAATGGATTTCTTGACAGACTTGTTTGCCTTTATGAAAGAGCGGAAAAAATGGTGGTTAGCTCCTGTAATTGTTGTGTTGCTCCTGATTGGTGTGCTTATTGTAATCGGAGGAGGCTCAGCGGTTGCTCCATTTATTTACACATTATTCTAGTCTGATCAGCAACTAGATTTTTAGCTTTTGCAGTGGTTTTGAATTGATTACTTGGTTTCGAACCACTGCATTTACAATCTTCCAATTATTCAAATGAGTGAATCTGATAAGGCCAAAGCACAATTGGTCATCGTTACCGGACTGGTCGTTCTATTTTTTGTTTTCAAATCACAATATTTCCTGATTGCCGCCGCCGTTGTTGGCGTATTAAGCATTGCAATTCCAGCCGCTGGCGACCTGATCGTAAAAGGCTGGTATAAAATCGCCGAGATCTTGGGTGCAATCAATGGGCGAATACTTTTATCGATCGTATTTTTCGTTGTCTTGTTTCCCGTTGCTATCATCGCGAAATTGGGCAAGAAAAATCCGTTGGCGCTGAAACGCGAAGCGAAAGATTCAGTTTTTGTAGAACGAAATCACAAATATGCAGCGAAAGACCTTGAACAGGTTTGGTAAGCTGATATTAGGATCTTATAGGCCCGGGCTTTGTCTCGGGCTTTTTTTTGCGGCATGCCCTGTCATATAATAACTGCAGCATTCCGTCTTTCAGCCCAACGTCCGGCACGTGGATCACAGTTGCGCCAGCCCATTTCATCGCTGAAGTATATATATCACCGGCGGGCACAATTACATCCGCACGATCCGGATTAAGTTGCAACTTGTTAATGCGCTCTTCCAATGTAAAGGAAGCAATGTAGTCACGCATTCTTTCGATCTCGTCAAGGCTTGTCGAACTTTCGGATAATTTGGATGATAAGTCGAACAGCTTATTAATGTTACCACCCGTTCCGACAGCTTCAATCGGCAGCGTATAATCAACATATTGATTGATCCACTCCTGAATTTTTAGCCAGGAATTTTTCGATTCTTTTCCTTCCAAAAGCCTTACTGAGCCTAATTTGAATGACTTTGCAGCAATTTTCTGTCTGTCTTTATAAACATTAAGCTCTGTGCTTCCGCCGCCGACATCAATGTGAATATATTGTCCGTCAGCGAGTGATTTCACAACGACATTGTTTACGAGCTCAGCTTCCTTTTGTCCGTCAATAATCTGAATATGAATGCCAGTGCGTTGCTGAATGTGCTCGCGAACTTCCAACCCATTCGCTGCTTCCCGCATTGCGGAAGTGGAGCAGGCCATATAATCATCGACTTCGTGGAGTTCCATAAGCAGCTGGTAAGCCAGCATCAGCTTCATCATTCGGTCCTCACTGCTGGGACTGATTCGGCCTTCTGTGAAAACATCATGACCAAGCCGGAGGGGAAAGCGGACGTATTCTACTTTCTTAAACCGGGAAACACCCTCGTCATGCAATACCGAAGATATTTGCATACGAGCACCATTGGATCCAATATCGATTGCTGCGAATTTCAAAAGCTAGGTTGTAATAGGGGAGAAAATAAAGCCAAAAATAGGACTTTAAGGAACAAGATTCTATTTATTATTCCTGAAAGTTCGAGTCAGCCAATTACATTTTTCCTCCTATCTGATACATTAACTTCACTTTTACGCCTGGACCAGTGGTTTGACTTAAAGGGGTGAGCTGATTGAAATAAGTGTATAAATAGCCTTCTGCCTGAACCACAATTGGATACCAGGTTTTTTCAAGGCCCACGGCAAAGTTGACCGAGTTAACAACGGGCACATCGGCTTTTGCTTCGAAATGCTGCGTGAAATATTCATAGTTTGGCGCTTTGCAATCAAACGAAATCTTTTCTTTCGCGGACACAGTGATGTTTGTGCCTGCCGAAGCATAATAGGCCCAATTATCTTTGATGCTGTTCCGGAATGCAACGGTCAGCGGAATTTGCACAACCGTTGGATCGACTTTAATGTTATAAACCTGAAAGGCAATTGGCACTTCTCCCGGATGGGCTCCACGGAAGTCACGACGGCTTTTTTCTCTAAATAATTTTTCGTTGAAAAACTCCATCGGCTTCACTTTGAGCCAGCTTATGCCCGCCGAAATAGAGAACTTCTTGGAAACAAGCACTTCACCCGTGACACTTTTCGTTTTGCCGACCTGATCATTAGAATAACCCACGCCAAAGCGATAAGGCACTTTCAGATTCAGTTTTGGAATCACATTTTCTGCCTGTGCAATCTGCTCCGTTTTCTTTCCGGAAGTTGGCGCTGTGCTTGCTGTTTGCGCATTTCTTGCCATTAATGCTTGTTTGTACTGGCGATGAGAAATGCGATTGACGAGGTTATATTTCATTTTATAAGCCTGCGCACCACCAGCATTAAATGCCAAAGCCCGCTTCAAATCCAGTTGCACGTTGGTCGCCGCATTGTCTTGATCTTGCGTCGATCCAACCTCCTTTGCCACATTGTTAGCATTCGAAATAGACGGATCATTTGTGATCAATGCTGTTCGTTCACGTTCACTGGTTATGTCAGAAACCCGTTGTGAGAGTGTTTCAGCTGTTTGGCCTGTATTTGTTTGATTTACAGTGCTTTCATGTTTTGCAAAAACAGCATTGGACTGAACTGCAATCAGATTCTTGCCAGGCTGCTGTTCCGTTGAGGCAGATTGCTTTGCAAGACTTGCATTGGGCAGATTATCAGCCTGTTGAACCAGATCTGCTTTTGAGACAGCAACCAACTCACCGGTTTCTCCTGCCTTTTGAACCAAATAAACGGTGTCCGTCTTTTCAACGGGCGTGTTTTTAATTGCCTCAATCTGGTGCTGAAGATTTTTTACATCTGCCGTCAAGTTATTGTTTTGGTTGCGCTGGCTTACATACATAAACGCCATCACCGTCGAAACCGAAGCTGCGGCGGCGTACCCGATCCATGAACTATGTTGTTGCCAGAAAGTCGGTGGACTTTGGGCTTGCATATAATTTTGCATGTTAGCCCAGTCTTTCTCCTGAAAGTCAGGTTCAATACTTTCTAATTTCCGGCGTATAGTATCCTCAAATTTATTAGTTTTCATTTCCTCTGAATGACTTTACGGCCCAATCACTTGGGAAGAGATTTGGGTAATATTGTTTGATCAAATGCTGCAAACGTGCCCTTGCACGAACATAATGGGAGCGAACGGTTGCCTCGTTGATTTGCAGCAAATCTGCTATTTCCCGATGGTTATAGCCATCGACTACATATAGTAAAAACACATTTTTGTAAATAGGCTTGATCTTTTGGATCAGTTCAAGGATCTCATCCGCCGTGATCTGACTGATGATGTCCTCTTCAAATTTGGGATAAGGAGCGTCTTCCAGGGCAATCACATCTTCGCTGTGCTTCTTGTGCTTGCGATAATAACTGATCGCCGTGTTCACCATGATCGTTCTCAGCCAGGCTTTGAACGGGTGATTGGAATCATATTTACCTAAGTTATTAAAAACCTTCAAAAAACCCTCATTCAAAACTTCCTCCGCCTCTTCGGTTGTAGATGTGTAGCGCAGACAAATGCTTTTCGAATAGCCAAAAAACTGCTTGTAAAGATGTCTTTGTGCCTGATGATTGCCTGCAATGCACGCAGCAACGACTGTATCAAAGTCGTTTTCGTTAAAAGATATTTTTCTTCCGAAGAGCAAAGTTAGAGGATCAGTTTGTCAGGGATTGATTGCTTAATTAGGATTACGGTTATCCCGATAATTATGTTGCAAAAATTATCAATTTAAATTTTAACCCGCTATAAATCAGTCTTAAAAAACGTTAAGAGCCTTTTTTGTTAAAAAATGAACAGTGAAATGCAACAGCCGTAAATCCGCGGGCGTAATCCTAAAAGAACAGTAATTTACATTCACAAAAACCCGTGGATAAGACTATGAAGAAAATTTCTCTTTTGCTGATTATGTTTGTTGCTGTGTAGATCACAGCATGTCGCCAATTATGCGGGAAGCACAATACAAGTGGCGGCGACGAATGCGGATGGCGCTTACTTTGTCGCGATTTCAGTCGATAATGCTGTGAAGGTTTTGCTGTTCAATGCAGATGGCTCTTTTGATAAAAAATTGGAGAAGCCTTTTAAACGAGGTAAAAAGCATTAAAAGTTTTTGTTAGGGGTGAGTTGGAATACGGCCTGGAATTTCCGGCGCCGTATTTATTTTTTTTGGACGTGCATTTCCAATGCCGACGAATTTTTGATTTCTCCCATTACAAATAAGCTATGCGTGCTTCCGATATTTTCGAGTGAGCCAAGCTTTTGCATTAAAAACTGCTGATACTGAGACATATCGTCGACCACGACTTTCAGTAAAAAGTCGTAATCACCTGAGATATTAAAGCATTCCATCACTTCCGGCATTGCCACCACAGCCTTCACAAATTTTTCTCCCATAGATTTCGAATGCTCTTTCAATGCAATGTTGCAGAAAGCCATCAGCTTTTTCCCAACCTTTTCACGGTCGACCAGGGCGACGTATTTCTTGATGATCCCTTCTTTTTCGAGTCTTCTAACACGCTCATAAACAGGTGTGTATGATAGGTTCAACTTTTCCGAAAGTTCCCTTGTTTTCAGGGTGGCGTCCTGTTGCAGATAATGCAGGATTTTGGCATCCGTTTCGTCGGGATTATACATAGATAGAATATCTTAATTCACTTTTCGAACCGGGCGAATATAGATAAATAATTTATCGATTTAAAAGTCAGTAGACTATTAGTCTGAATTTTTTGATTTTTTTGAACAAAACATCTATTTAGGTTAAATTTGCTTTCCAAGTTGAGATTGGAATAATTCCGCACAACATTATTAGCTAACACAAATACGATAAAATGGTAGCAACGCAAAACGCAAACATCCGTGAAATCCTGAAAAGTCGCATTCTTGTGCTTGACGGCGCTATGGGAACGATGATCCAGCGGTATAAACTGGAAGATCATGATTACAGAGGCGAGCGTTTCAAAGACTGGCCGCGCGATGTAAAAGGCAATAATGATTTGCTTTCGCTAACTCGGCCAGACGTTATAAAAGCCATTCACGCCGCATATTTTGACGCGGGAGCTGATATTGCTGAAACCAACACATTTTCAGGAACGACCATTGCCATGGCCGATTATGGCATGGAAGAGCTCGTTTACGAGCTTAACTTCGAGTCGGCCAGACTTGCCAGGGAAGTTGCAGACGAATTCACGGAAAAAGATCCTGATAAGCCACGTTTCGTTGCGGGTTCGATAGGGCCTACTAACCGGACTGCGTCACTTTCGCCGGATGTAAACAACCCAGGTTACCGCGCAATCAGCTTTGATCAGCTTGTAGAAGCTTATTATGAGCAAATTAGAGGCTTAACGGACGGCGGTTGCGATTTGCTGCTGGTTGAAACCATATTTGACACATTGAATGCAAAAGCAGCGCTTTTTGCAATAGATCAATTTTTTGTTGATGCCAGAAATGGCAAAGTCGAGCGGCTGGAATCGTGGAGAAACACGCCGGGCGAGGCATTGCCTATCATGATCTCAGGCACAATTACAGATGCATCCGGACGGACATTATCGGGACAAACGACGGAAGCATTCTTGACTTCTGTTTCGCATTTGCCGTTATTATCTGTTGGCTTAAACTGCGCATTAGGAGCAGATTTAATGCGGCCTTATGTTCAGATTCTGGCTAAGGAAGCGCCATTTTTCACATCGGCGCACCCCAATGCTGGGTTACCAAACGAAATGGGCGAATATGACGAGTCCCCCGAGCAAATGGGCGAAGTTATTGACGGATTTTTGAGGGACAATCTGATCAATATCATCGGCGGCTGCTGCGGAACAACGCCCGATCACATTCGCGTTATTGCGGACCTGGCAGTAAAGTATAATCCTAGGACTTTGCCATCCAATGAAACGGTCATGAAATTATCTGGTTTAGAGCCGGTTAAGATCAATCAGTTAAGCAATTTTGTGAACATTGGTGAGCGTTGCAATGTGACCGGGTCAAAGAAATTTGCCCGTCTCGTGCGTGAAGGCAAGTATGATGAGGCGCTTGCCATAGCCCGCGAACAGGTTGAGAGCGGCGCGCAGGTGATTGACGTTAACCTGGACGAAGGGATGATCGACGGTGTTGAAGCAATGAAGACTTTTGTTAACCTCATTGTTTCCGAACCCGACATTTCCAAAGTGCCGTTAATGATCGATTCTTCGAAATGGGAAGTCATCGAATCGGGACTTAAATGTGTGCAGGGCAAGTCAATCGTGAACTCCATTTCTTTGAAAGAGGGCGAAGAAAAGTTCAAGGAAGCGGCGAGAACCGTGTTGCGCTATGGCGCCGCGACGGTAGTAATGGCGTTTGACGAACAAGGTCAGGCGGATAATCTGGAACGACGCATTGAAATCTGTTCCAGAGCTTATCGCATTCTGACAGAGGAAGTTGGGTTCCCAGCCGAGGACATCATTTTTGACCCAAATATCCTGACGGTTGCGACCGGAATGGAAGAGCATAATAACTATGCGGTGGACTTCATTAATGCCGTTCGCTGGATTAAAGAAAACCTGCCGCATGCCAAAGTTTCAGGTGGCGTTTCCAATGTTTCTTTCAGTTTCAGAGGAAATGAACCTGTTCGCGAAGCCATTCACACTGCGTTTTTGTATCATGCAATCCGCGCGGGAATGGACATGGGAATTGTGAATGCTGCGCAAATCGGCATTTATGATGAAATCCCGAAAGATGTTCTGGAACTGGTTGAGGATGTGCTGCTTAACCGCCGTGCTGATTCAACAGAGCGCTTGGTTGCTTATGCAGAAACAGTGAAAGATAAGGGGAAATCGCAAAGCGGCCCCGATCTTTCATGGAGAGAATTGCCGGTTAAGGAGCGGATTTCGCATTCCTTGGTAAAAGGCATTTCGGATTACATTGATGAGGATACGGAAGAATGCAGACATTTGTTTACAAGGCCATTGGAGGTGATTGAGGGCCCTTTAATGGACGGAATGAGCATTGTTGGCGATCTTTTTGGAGAAGGAAAAATGTTCCTGCCGCAAGTTGTAAAATCGGCACGCGTGATGAAGAAAGCCGTGGCTTATTTGCAGCCTTACATTGAAGCGGAAAAAAGCGAAGGGAACAATTCAGCCGGTAAAATCTTGCTCGCAACGGTGAAAGGCGATGTCCACGACATTGGGAAAAACATTGTAGGCGTGGTGCTGGGCTGTAACAATTACGAAATTATCGACCTCGGCGTAATGGTGCCGACGGATAAGATCCTGGCAGCTGCCATTGAGCACAATGTGGACATTATCGGTTTGTCTGGATTGATCACGCCGTCGCTGGATGAAATGGTCGGCGTCGCAAAAGAAATGGAGCGCCGGAACTTCAAAATGCCACTTTTGATCGGAGGTGCTACGACTTCGCGTATACACACGGCAGTTAAAATTGACCCCAACTATTCAGGTGCTGTGATCCACGTTTTAGATGCTTCAAGATCCGTTCCTGTTGCTGGAAAACTGATTCAAAATGATCAGAGTCAGGCAGATGTGTTGGCGGATATTAAGGCTGAATACGCAAAACTGCGCGAAGATCACGCAAAAAGAGGCGGCGAAAAAGCGCACGTTGCAATTGGAAAAGCGCGTGAAAATAAAGCGAAAATTGATTGGAGCAGCTTCCAGGCAACGAAACCACAGTTTTTAGGAACAAGGGTTTACGATGATTACAGTCTGGCCGACATTGCCAAATACATTGATTGGACGCCATTTTTCCAAACATGGCAGTTGCACGGAAAGTATCCAAAGATTTTCGAAGACAAAGTCGTAGGAGCAGAAGCAACGCGCTTATATGAAGATGCAGCCGTTCTTTTAGGAGAGATCATTCGTGATAAAACGTTGAAAGCAAAGGCTGTGATCGGTTTTTGGCCAGCAAATGCGATTCAGGATGACATTGTTTTGCATCATTTCGAAGAAGCCACGCGCGAAGTGCCTTGCGAAAGACACGGTTCGCACCAGCATATCGAATACAAAATAAGCCAGCATGCAACTGAAAATCTGAATGCGGGTGAACTGGTTGCGGATACGGCTGCTGTTTTGCATCATTTGCGTCAGCAAAGCCAAAAAGCGTCGAATCTTGCCAATTACTGCTTATCCGATTTCGTTGCCCCGCTTGAAACAGGCCAAACCGATTACATTGGCGGTTTTGCTGTCACAGCCGGAATCGGCATCGAAGCACTTTTGGATAAATATGAAAAAGACCACGACGATTATAATAGCATCATGGTGAAAGCCCTGGCGGATCGTTTGGTTGAAGCATTGGCTGAACTGATGCATGAGCGTGTTCGCAAGGAGCTTTGGGGTTATGCCAAAGACGAGACATTGAGCAACGAAGATCTTATCAAGGAAGGCTATGCCGGCATCCGACCCGCACCAGGTTATCCCGCCTGCCCGGACCATACAGAGAAGCGAATGTTGTTTGACTTGCTCAATGCCGAACAGCTAGGAATTACATTAACAGAAAGTTTTGCAATGTATCCGGCAAGCAGTGTAAGCGGTTGGTATTTCTCGCACCCTGAAAGTCGCTATTTCCCTGTGGGTAAGATATTTAAAGACCAAGTTGAGGATTACGCCCATAGGAAAAACATGCCTTTGGAAGACGTCGAAAAATGGCTTTCTCCTGTTTTGGGATATTAAAAATTTCATAATTAAGGTTCATTGGGAGGACAAGGCAACTTGTTCTCCCATTTTTATTGGCTTTCTATATACTTTTCTTTGTCAAATCCCGTAATAAGGGTGTATAACGTGCTGTAAACAGGTATAACTACGCTATTTTTTTAAGTTTTAACATTGAATATTTGTCTAAGAATTTAAGTAAGCGTTTTAGTTTATTAGCCATGAATAGAAATATTTCCGTTTTCATCTTACTCATCCTCATTGCTTCGTCATTTAAGTACAGAACAAAGACCCGTGAGCAAGTTTTACCATTAAATCCGATCAATCTGCAAACCGTATCCAATATCGGTTTGCAGCAAAAGGCTTCTTTCTCTGACGTTGTTGCAAAGTTGCAGCTTGGCAATCAGGAGTTTGCAGAAGGAAACCCTTCAACCTACAAGTCATTATGGTCGCGGACTGCGGAAGTCACCAACTTTTGTGGAATGAATGCACAGGAATCAAAAGGTTGGGAAGCAGTGGAAAAGAGCCTCGATGCATTCAACAAAAAGATTGCGGGCAACAACCTTTACAATGTTGAGAAAATTGCGAGCAGTGCCAGCGCCGAACAAGGTTATGTGCTGCAAAAAGAACATTACATTTTAGCAGACGGAACCAGCCTCAACCTGCATGTAACAATTGTGTTCCATCGCGAAAAAGACGGGTGGAAAATCATTCATCGTCACTCAGACGAGTTAGCGACTGCACCCGAGCCAGTAATCGCTGCCAAATAATCTCTGGCTTAATCTCCTATATTTTACAGATTTCGCAGCTTCCAATTAATTTGTTGTTATTTTGCACCTTTTTGACAGGGGCGACTTAACAATTTATGGAAAGATTTACGGGACTACTGGGTATCATATTGATCCTCGGCGTTGCATTCGCGATGTCGAATAATAGAAAAGCAATCAATTACCGGACAGTAGGCGTGGGGTTGGCACTTCAATTTGGTCTCGCCGTTTTTATTCTTCGTACAGAAACCGGACAAGCCATTTTTCAATGGTTAGGAGACAAAGTTCAAAAATTACTCTCCTTTTCGGACCGTGGAGCCGATTTTGTTTTTGGAACACTCGTCCGTCCGGAATTAATGCAAAAGGCATTTGGCCCCGGAAACGACTTCGTCTTCTTTTTCAAAGTAATTCCAACAATCATTTTTGTTGCTGTTTTGGTAAACATGCTTTACCATTTGGGCATTATGCAGCGCGTGGTTTCTGTCATTGCACGCGGTGTTTACTGGCTTATGGGCGTAAGTGGCGCGGAGGCATTATCCAATGTTGCGAGCACATTTGTGGGTCAGGTGGAGGCGCAGATCATGATCAAGCCTTACTTGAAAAACATGACCAATTCAGAGCTAATGGCTTCAATGACAGGAAGTTTCGCTTGCATTGCTGGCGGCGTTATGGCCGTTTATATCTCATTGGGCGTTCCTGCTCCTTATCTGATCGCAGCTAGCTTAATGGCGGCTCCGGGCGCATTGGTTATTTCAAAAATCGTTTTTCCTGAAACGGAACATTCGAACACAAAAGGCGTCGTAAAGCTCGAAATTAAAAAAACGCACGCGAATTTGTTAGACGCAATTGCTGCGGGAGCTGGCGAAGGTTTGAAGGTTGGGTTCAATGTCATTGCTATGTTAATCGGCTTTATTGCATTGGTCGCTTTGCTTGATTATTTGCTTGGTTTAATTGGCGGATTGTTTGCTTTTCCTCAACTAAGCTTCAATTTCCTTCTTGGAAAAGTGTTTTCCGTTTTTGCCTGGGCAATGGGCGTTCCGGGAAAAGACATTGAAGCTGCCGGTTCGTTAATGGGGACGAAAATGGTGATCAATGAGTTTGTTGCTTATCTTGATCTCGTAAAAATGAAAGACACTTTGGACCACAAAACCATTGTCATAACGAGTTTTGCGTTGTGTGGTTTTGCCAATTTCAGCTCCATCGCCATTCAGGTGGGAGGAATCGGGGAGCTTGCTCCTTCCCGCCGCGCCGACCTGGCACGACTCGGCTTTAAAGCGCTTATTTGTGGAACGTTAGCATCTTATATGTCGGCGACGCTTGCAGGGTTGCTTTTGTAAAACCGGCTTCATAAACCGCATTGGCATGGATATTTGGGTTTAGCTGCTATATTATCAAATTGCAATAGTCAGAAAAGCAATCATGAAGAAAATAAAGCTGTATTTCTCAATCCTCCAAGAAAGTTTCAGTGAATTTATGAATGACAATGGGCTGAAACTGAGTGCCGCCCTTTCATATTACACCATATTCTCGTTAGCTCCTATGTTGCTGGTCATCATTTCGGTGTTCAGCATTTTTTTTGGACGTGATGCCATTCAGGGCGAGTTGTTTGGACAAATCCGGGGATTGGTTGGAGCGAATGCAGCGATACAATTACAGGAGATTCTCAAAAATGCCGAACTTTCTAACAAATCAGGAATTGCGGCTGCGATTGGGATCGGGACGTTACTGATTGGTGCAACAGGAGTTTTTGCGGAAATGCAGGATTCGATTAATTACATCTGGGCTATCAAATCCAAACCCAAAAAAGGCTGGCTTCAATATCTTAAAAACCGCCTCATTTCCTTTTCCTTAATTCTTACGCTGGGTTTTCTCCTTGTTGTTTCACTGGGAGCAAGCGCCTTGGTGGACGTGCTTAGTAATCGATTGGAAAGATACTTTTCCGAAGGCTCTGTGGTGCTCTTTTACATTGTAAATCTTGCCCTCGTTCTTACTATTATCACATCATTATTCACCGTGATTTTCAAAGTCTTACCGGACGGGGAATTGAGATGGAAGGAATGCATTGTAGGCGCAAGTTTTACAGCCATTTTATTCTTGGTCGGCAAATTTGTAATCACCTTTTACCTCGGCCAATCTGACTTAGGAGCAGCTTATGGCACGTCGGCGTCCATTGTGATCTTGCTAACCTGGATTTATTACTCGTCCATTATCCTTTATTTCGGAGCTGAGTTTACCAAGGTTTATGCAAAACAGGACGGCGTTGGGATTGCTCCAAATAAACACGCCGTCCTGGTTATAAGAAAAGAACTTGACGAAAAAACGGGTAAAGTAATCGTCGATTAAGGTTGCTTACCGAATGACCAATTTGAATGGCATTCTGGTTTGCGTTCCGCCCATATTCATTAATTTTTTATACATTTTGGCATAAGGAGCAAGTTCGCCGAGCGCTTTGGTCGTCGCTTTTTCCTCATTGTCTCCCATTACTTTGGTGAAAAGCTCTTCGAAAGGCTTTTTCTTTTCTGGATAGTAACGAACACGGTAATCACCTTCATTTAATTTTGCTGCTTTTGCGGCAATTCTGATCGCATCATCAACGCCTCCCAGAACATCCACCAAGCCGTTTTGCTTCGCTTCCACACCAGACCAAACGCGGCCTTGTGCAAGGCTTTTTAGTTTTTCAACCGACATTTTTCTGCCAGCAGCTGCTTTTTTGGTAAATGTTTCATAACCTTCATTCACACCTTTCTGGATCATTGATTTCTCAAATTCCGTCATCTCACGCGTTGCAGTTGGCCAATCCGCATGTGGACTTGTGCCGACGCCGTCGAAAGTAACGCCCAGCTTATTGTTCATGAAGTCTGAAACATTGAAAATCAATCCAAATATTCCAATCGAGCCTGTAATGGTGTTTGGCTGAGCAACGATTTTATCACAACCCATGGCCATATAGTAACCGCCAGAAGCCGCAACATCAGACATGGATGCAATAACCGGTTTCTTCTTGGCCGTAATCTGAATTTCTCTCCACATTACATCCGAAGCCAGCGCGCTTCCGCCTGGGGAATTGATGCGGATTACAATGGCTTTAATCTTGTCATTTTCACGGATTGCTTTCAGTTCTTTTACAAATTTGTCTGAACCAATGCTCTCATCGCTGCCGTCGCCGGAAGTAATCTCGCCTTCGGCCACAAGCACACCTATGCGTTTGTTGAAATCGCCATCGTCCACTTTGCTACCGCCTTTGAGATATTTATCGACTCCAACGTAAGCGATTTTTTTCTTCTCCTCCACTTTCAAATCTCTTTTCAAATAGGATTCCAATTCGTCCTGATAACCAAGATTGGTCACAAATTTGTATTTCAATGCAGCTTTCGGATTGTCAACCGCCAGTGAGTCCGCAAGGCCTTTCAGTTCAGCAACCGGAATTTTACGTGATGCAGAAATATTTTTGAGGAAATTATCATTAATGGCTGTAATGAGCTCAACAGACTGCTTTTTGCTCGAATCGCTCATGTCCTTACGAGAGAACATTTCAATCGCACTTTTGAACTCTCCAACCCTGAAAACCAATGGTTTGATTTCCAATTTATCAAATGTTCCCTTGAAGAAGCTGTATTCAGCCGAAAGGCCGTTCCATTCAAGGCCGCCAGCCGGGTTTAGATAAATCTTGTCGGCCACAGAAGCAATGTAGTAGCCTTTTTCAGAGTAGGATTCGCCGTAAGTGACGATGAATTTTTTTGATTTTTTGAATTCCACAAGCTGATTCCGAATCTCTTCCAATGTCGCCCAACCCGCTTCCGGTCCTTCTGTTTTCAAATAAATGCCTTTGATATTGTCATCTTTCTGAGCACTTTTCAAGGCTTCGATAATGTCTTTCAAACCAACTGCATTTTCATTATCGCCAAATGGTCCGCCAATGTCCGCAAACGGATTTTCGACGCCCACTTCCTGAATCGCTTTGTTCAAGTCCAGTTTAAGCACTGACTTCTCTTCAATAACCACTTTTTCCTCAGAGGAAAGCATTGATCCAATGCCAACAAGAATGAAAAATGAAGCAAAAATAAACACGGTTATGCCGACCAGAGTGGCGAGGACATATTTAAAAAATTGTAACATAATATGTTGCTAGTGGGATTTTATTCATAGGTACGTAAGAAACAAAAATACGGATTAATTGTCGCGGATTGTAGAATAATTAATGTCGAAAGGTTGTTTCCAGACGCTAAGTGGCAAAAAATTCCAGCTGATTTTCGAGGTTATTCCAAGGGTTTAAACAGCAGGATTCTGTATTTTTGGTAAAAAAAGAAAAATGAAGAAAACGCTTATTCTCGTTCGTCATGCCACTGCGGAGGATCACAGCCTTCGGATTAAAGATTTCGATAGAAACCTGATTGAGAAAGGTCTCAACGAATCAGCCAAAATGGGCGATTGGCTGGCTGCTTCGAACATTGCCGCTGATGTTTTCGTAACCAGTCCGGCTCCTCGGGCTTACCAAACCGCTGAGATTATTGCGAAAAAATTGGGCATGAATGCAGACGAGTTGGTGCTGGATAAAGACATTTACGATGGAGGACCTACTGCTTATATGAATGCTGTCAATGCTGTTTCAGAGGAATTTTCGAAATTAATGTTGTTCGGCCATAACCCAGATATCAGCTATTTTGCTGGTTATATGTCAGGAACGGATCTGGGTTCGATGAAAAAAGGAAGTGTTGCCGTCATTGAGTTTGAAGGGCTTAAATGGGAAGAACTTTCAGCCAAAACAGGGACGCTGACCTTGTACAAAACACCCAAGCAAGTGAGTGAAGCCGATTAAAATGGACAAACCAAACAAAAACCGCAGTATTTTCATCGTCGTAACCGTTTTGTTCATCGCGCTTTTCGCCTACATTTCTTACGACATGTCTAGCCGCACAACCGCTCCGTGGAATAAACCAAAACAACTGAACCGCGCATTGCCTGGCGCCACGCCAGATTCCGACTCTCTTTTGCTTGATTCCCTTTTGCAAGAGGTTAAATAATTATCCGCGCGGATGAAACTCGGTGATAACCTGCCGCAGATAGTCGCGATCCAGGTGGGTGTAAATTTCCGTCGTCGTAATCGACTCATGACCAAGCATTTCTTGCACGGCGCGTAAGCTTGCGCCGCCTTCAATCAAATGTGTTGCAAAGGAATGGCGGAATGTGTGCGGGCTCACAGTTTTATGAATTCCCGCGTTTTCTACAATGTCTTTGATCATCAAAAAAATCATCACACGCGAAAGCTGCCCGCCTCTTCGGTTTAAAAAAACAATGTCTTCACTATCCTTCTTTGGTGCAATTTCATTGCGGACGTGTTCCAGATAGATTTGCGTGTATTTGATGGCTTCTTTTCCAATTGGAACCAAGCGCACCTTGTCACCTTTTCCCAAAATCCGCAGAAAACCAATGTCGAAATAGCAATGTGTAAGCTGCAAGCCGGTTAACTCTGAAACGCGTAACCCGGAACTATACAAAACTTCAATGATCGCCCGGTTCCGCGTTCCTTCCGGTGTGGAATGATCGATGGCGGATAACATGGTTTCAATTTCTTCATAGGAAAGCACATCTGGCAACTTGCGCGGCAGGCGAGGGGATTCCAAAAGCTCTGTTGGATCTTCTGTAATTTCATTTTCCAATAAAAGATATTTGAAAAAAGCCTTGATTCCAGAAAGCATGCGCGCCTGAGAATGCGCAGCGAGGCCGAGCTCGGATAAATATTTCAGAAAGCCCGTCAAATGCTCCTCATCAATCTTCGCTGGCGGCAATTCAATTTTTGCCAGCACTAAATATTCTTCCAGTTTTTCAACATCCCGGACATAAGCCTCCACCGAATTGCCCGATAGGGAGCGTTCCAGCCGAAGATAATTTTTGAAATGTTTGATGTAGCTTTGCCACATAGAAGAACTGTTAATCTGATTATTGAATGAAAAAGATCCTGATCCTGAACGGCCCTAATTTGAATCTTTTAGGCAAACGCGAACCTGGCGTTTATGGTAATCAATCATTTGAGGATTATTTGGAAACACTAACAGGTCTTTTTCCTGACATTGAACTGCACTATTTCCAATCCAATCACGAAGGTGCATTAATCGATAAAATTCACGAAGTCGGCTTCACATTTGACGGCATCGTGATCAATGCTGGCGGCTACACTCACACATCCATCGCCCTGGCCGACGCGCTATCTGCTGTAACCACACCCGCCGTAGAAGTCCACATTTCCAACATCCACGCAAGAGAATCCTTCCGCCACCACAGTTACCTTACATCGCGTTGTAAGGGGATGATTTGTGGGTTGGGGCTGGGAGGCTATGAATTAGCAGTTCGATATTTTATCTAAACACCGCATTGCTAAACAGAATCTTGCCCGTATAGAGCATGGAGCGAAAAACGGGGTCGTCCATTAGGTAGACGATGTGGCCCCGGCCCATGTCCTGGACGCCCATTACTAATGTGTTTTTGAGTTTTCCGGTCATTTTGTTTCCTACGAAACCTGCCTTGTAGCCGGTGTCTGTCAAGTAACCCACATTCCAGCCCTCTTTTAGGTAATCCATTTCATACGCGTCGCGGACAAGGGTGAAATATTCCTTTCCGCAGCCGAAAGCCAGTGGATGTGTGGTGTCCATTGTGACCTGAAACATGCTGCCCGGCGAAGTGTCTCCTGCATCTTCTCTTTCCTGATCGCCGTATCTTTTGAAATTGTTGGATTCTTTCTTTCTGTCCGTGATCTTTTTGGTCAAATTAAACCCTGATTTTCCTACAAAAGCATCCGTTGCACGCTCCATAGCAATCACTTTTCCACCATTGCGGATCCAATTTTGAAGTGCTTCAAGCTGTTTGTCATTAATAATATCGGAATATTTGCCGTCTGGGAGGATTAATACGTCGATTTCATTCCAAGGCAATGTTGAAAGTCGAGAACCATTAACCAAAGTTACCGGATAACCAATTTGCTGCTCAAAATAATGCCACACAGCGCCGATTGAAGTTGCACTGATGCCTTCTCCCGTCACGGCAACCACTTTTGGCGCTTTAAGCGAAACAATGTAATCGCTGCCAAAGTCTGCACCATTGCTGACATAACCTGTTTGCACCGGTGTTAATTTTACAAAATGTTTGTTTGCAATAGAAGTAACCAGCTTGTCAAATGCCAGATTCTCATTTCCTTTTTTGGGAATAATCAGCGTTCCGGCTTCAAAGGAAGTCTTGTCTATTTCAAAAGGAATGTTTGAGCTTTTTACCAGAATTCCATTTTTCAACAAATCCCCCAGAAACGCAGCATGCTCGACCTCAGACCATTGCGTCAGGTAAGCGTAAGGGGAAGTAGTGGGAATCGGATTCTCAATTTTCTCAGCTTGATAAGTTGCGGGCGAAAGTTTTTCCTTTAAACCATAAGCTTTCAAACCATACAAATAAGCAAGTCCCCAACTCGTAACATCATATGTCACAGAGTCTTCCAGCACAGGTTTTGGTTCAAAAAGGATTCTAAGTAAGTTCGATTTAGGTTGATATGCGCTGATTAATAAGTCATTATTTTCTATTTTAAAGGCTTGCTCATTCAATGTCGTTAATTCCGTCCCTTTTATGGAAGCGGATTTTCCTGCAATGCCATAAACAAAACCCTGGCGGTTCATCCATTCGCTGAATGACCGAATACGTTCTTCGTTTCCTTTGGCTTTTACAATGTATGTTTTGAAATTTCCAGCCGGTGCATTGGCGGCATCTTCGTGAAACTTGATGAACTCAGAAACAATGCGTTCCTTTTGCGAAAGCACTGCTTCAAGCGTGGCCAAACTCGTCGCATAATGATGCGAAATGCGGCTTACGAGCGTCAATGTGTCGTGTTCGTCTTTGCGTTCAATGCCTAGTCCAGCTCTTCCGCCACCTCCCTGTTCATAAGTAACACCGATAGCGCCATTCACCGTCGGCCACGTGTCGCCGTAACTTGGATAGAAAAGATCGTAATTGTAGCGTGTGAAATATGCCCAGTTGTTTTTGTCAAAATATTTGCGGCAATATTCGCCAATAAGATCGTTGAACTGTCGCTGCCAGGCTGTTACATCCTTATGAAAAGGTTTAGCAGCAGGTGGGAAATAATAGCTTCTAGTGTGGCCCATTTCGTGGAAATCTGCGTGGAAATGCGGCATCCATTGGTTATAAAGCACAATTCGCTCTTTGGTTTCCTTTTGCGTTTGCCACGCCCAGTCGCGGTTCAGGTCAAATAAATAATGATTAAAACGTCCGCCAGGCCACGGTTCGTCGTGTTCCAATCCAAAAGGCGTAACATCTGGCGTCGCATTTTGAACGCGGTTATACCATTGCGTATAGCGGTCATAACCATCCGGATTAATGCAAGGATCGATCATAACGACCATATTTTTCAAGAAATCCTGCGTTAATGCATTCTGCTTATTGAGCAATTCGTACACGACTTTCATGCTCGTATTCGCCGACACAGACTCATTTCCATGCACATTATAACTCATCCAAACGATCGGCGGCGTTGCGGCATCCGGTTTTCCGTCAAGCAGCTTAATGCTTTTCAAATGGTTTGTTCGGATTTTTTCAAGGTTGGCAATGTTCTCAGCCGAAGAAATAAACGCCACCATCAACGGCCGCCCTTCGTTGCTGCTGCCGTATTCAACCAGTTTCACGCGATCCGTATTTTGCGATTGCAATAACTTAATGTAATCGACGATTTGATGATGAAATGCGAATTTGGAACCAAGTGGAAAACCGAGAAACTCATCCGGCGTTTTATTTTGCGCGACTGCCATTTGGGAAAAAAGCAATAGCAGTGACCAGCAGAAACGTTTAATCATATAATCCAGGAAGTGAAATTGAAAACGACAGATTCCAAAATTAGAAAGTTACCTCAATTTAACGGCATGGGACATTGAATAAAAAAAGTTTCACTTAGAAGGTTCTGGTTATGAGGATGCTGTAAAATAACTTCATTTTATTTCCGACCGAAGTTTGGAATTTAAAATCGCACCGTGCATCTTTGCACCACGATTTCGGAAAACGGAAACGAAAAGTGAAAGAAAGTGCTTAAAAAACGCGCGAAGTAGGAGACCAGTCGGCCCATTCGTCTAGCGGTTAGGACACGACCCTTTCACGGTTGAAACAGGGGTTCGATTCCCCTATGGGTCACATAACCGCGCGGAATGCGCTTTCAGAAACTACAAAAACCGCTTTACTTAAAGCGGTTTTTTTGTTGTTACATTAAAAAATACACACAACAATGCCATTCCTGACCAACGCCACCACAACCGAACTAGGCAACCCATCCGAATACCCGTTCAGCATCCCAGTCCTATCCAAAGGTCTAGACCTAGAATTCACATCAAACGTAACTTTTTTCGTCGGTGAAAACGGCTCAGGCAAATCAACAATCCTGGAAGCAATAGCCATTAAATGCGGTTTCAATCCAGCCGGAGGAAGCCAAAATCACGCTTATGATTTCTATGAAACAGAATCAAATCTTTCCAATTTCCTGAGGCTTTCCTGGCGCCCAAAACGAATAACCAACGGCTTCTTCATGCGTGCGAAAGCTTCTTCAATTTCGCCACATATGTTGATTCTCTTGACCTTTCGGATGCATATGGCGGCAAGTCATTGCATGCACAATCGCATGGTGAAGCATTTTTGTCGCTCTTTGTGAACAACTTCAACAGAGGCATTTACTTGCTTGACGAGCCCGAAGCAGCGCTTTCGCCGCAGCGTCAGCTTGCATTCATGTCGATTATTAATAGTTTGGAGAAAGCCGGAAATGCACAGTTCATCAT
The DNA here is from genome assembly GCF_021390515.1 of Dyadobacter sp. CY326. Classification (GTDB taxonomy): domain Bacteria; phylum Bacteroidota; class Bacteroidia; order Cytophagales; family Spirosomataceae; genus Dyadobacter. The sequence goes on along the minus strand of NZ_JAJUXI010000002.1, from coordinate 843,193 downwards.
TGCAACACATTCCCCAATTCTATTAACTTATCCCGGTGCAGTGATTTTTGATTTTGACCAATCGCCGGTTGAAACGATAAAGTACACGGAAACAAACCATTATCAGTTAACCAAAAGCTTATTAGACAATCCGGAGCGATATTTCAGAGATTTGTTTGATTAATCCCGGCAATTTCCTCCAAAGAAATAGTAACCCGCTCAATCCGGTCCACATCGCCACGGCGTGGATCTGAAAGTGCCTGAGCAACGGAACGCATATATGCTTCACCGGTTCGGGTGTCAAAAAACTGATCGTGTTTAGCAAGCTTGTCCCTCCATTTCGGACCCACCATTCCTTTCGCTTTTCCAAAACGTAAAAGCAGTCGTTGCTTAATTGGTAATGCCGGCTGGCGCGTCGTAGTTGTTTCCATTTGCATAATATGTGTAATTTGCGATAGACAGATAGTGTTTCACAAATATAACTCATTTTGATTTATTTCAAATCATTTTAAGTTTTATTGATTCGTATTATTGGATGTTTAACGTTTTAAGAGTCAAAAAACTTCGGGAAAGTCTTAATCTTAGTGAAACTCAGTTCGCTAAAAAGATTGGCGTATCACAAGCGACATACAATAGAATTGAAAAAGGAACCGGAAGCTTAACAGCAGATGCAATGAGCCAAGTCATTGAGCTCTTCGATGTAAACCCCTATTGGCTGTTGCTTGGTCAAGGTGGAGATGAACCTGTATTCATTAAATCAGATCAATCAAATCAAATAACAATCACCAAAGACGAGTTTATTGAGTTGCAGCGGAAGGCTTTGCGTCAGGAGGATCGGATTAGGGAGTTGGAGCGGGAGGTTAAGGCCTTGCGGAAGGGATAGTCATTTATAAAAAATAATTAATAAATATTTGACAAAGGTCGCAAATTTGCGACCTTTGTTTTTTTAACACACTATATAATCATGGATGCGAAAGAGTTGATCCGGCTGTTAGAACAGCGTGGTTGGGTGGAAGTCAGAAGCCGAGGCAGTCACCGTATTTTTAAGCATCCCGACAGCGAACAGACGATTCCAGTTGCTTGTCATGGCCATAAGGATATTCCAATTGGCACATTAAGAAAGATACTCAAACAAGCAGGCCTCAAATAGGGAAAAAATGAAACTAACGATCATTGTAGAAAAGAGCGATAACGAGTTGTGGGGACGCATTGAAAACGTTCCTAACTATTTGCCTGTGACGAGTGGAAACACATTAGAAGAAATCACGAGCAATTTAAGAGATTTGCTGGAAGACTTCATTCAGCATGAAGGGCAAGCAAGTGGAGAATGGGGCAATTTAAAAGCGAAAAATTTCGAATTTGATTACGCCTACGATTTAAGCGCATTTTTTGAACTCTTTGATGACATTAAGGTTGGAGCATTGGCGAAGCGAGCGGGCCTTAATCCGTCACTAGTAAGACATTACGTTGCCGGAACGAAATTTCCCTCTGAGCAGCAAGCCAAGAAGCTTGAAGATGCGATTCATGACCTCGGCGAAAAATTGAAAGAAGTTGTTTTGGCTTAATAATCCGAACTGAAAATTGAATAATGATTCAATCCACTAACTCAGGATCAAACAAATCAACCAACAATTCAGGATTCCTAACACATAAGTGAATGTGGTCATGCTCGCGAAACGTGCTCCCTGGGTAGACAGGGAAACCTTCTTGAAATGGTGCGCGGACTGTATCGTAATGCACATTAGGTTCTAGCATGTCAGCCAATACCACTGCATTTTCGATGACAACTTTATCAAGATATCTGAGGATAAGGTCGTCGTGATTGCCCTTTCCTTTCGGATGAGGCTCATTTCTTAAAGCTGGCATACTTGCTTTTTCCCATTCAATGAGCAGATCATCATAGGAAAATCGCAGAAGATTTTTTGCAAAGGAGTTGGATAAATCGAAACAGTGTCCCAACTCGATTTTTGCGCCAACAACAGCAGCGGAATTACCATGCATTTCTTTTGCCCAATCGAGTGCTCTTAGGAAGTCATTCTCCCAAAAGTAGACGCCAGCTCCTAACCAATCATAGCTATTGGCGCTTCTCTCAAATTTTATAGAGCCGCTTAAAATTTTGTTTTTGACTTGTGTATTACAGCCGTGAAAGCCGTAAACAGTCACATTACAGTAATGAAAAGGATGCATTATTATTTAATAGTGTGCGAATCAAAAGGTTGAATAGAAGCTCAGGCTCTTTTCCAATTATCAGGAATTCCTTCCTTGTAAACTTCACTTACCTCGTCGTTTTCATCGAGATATCCAATCTTTCGCAAATGTGCTTTTGCCATTTCCGCTGAATTTGGGGCATTTTCCAGCTCGATTTTCCTTGCCGCCACATACGCCCTTACTTTATCCACAAGCTCCTGGGTCATAATCGAAGGTGTTTAGATAATAACAAACCAATCTAAAAACTTCCAACTCAGTTTGCAACTTGAATGTCCCTGCGGTGGCTATGGTTAATTCTGCGGTTGCAACGCTTGGCTTTTCCACCATTCTGTAAACACATTCTCTCCCTTCAAATTAACTTTCTGCCCAATCATGGGCGTTACGAGTGGCATGTTTTGCTTTCTGGCTTCGAGGGTGGCTCTTTGGATGGGTTCGTTCCAGTCGTGGAGGGCAAGGGAGAATTTGGACCAGTGGACGGGCATTAGTTTGGCGGCTCTGAGCTCGTGTGCGGCGGTTACCGTCTCTTCTGGCATCATGTGGATGTATTTCCAGGCTTCGTTATATTGTCCGCATTCGAGGAGCGCGAGGTCGAATGGGCCGAATTTTTCACCAATTTTTTTGAAATGCTGATCATATCCTGAGTCGCCTCCGATGAAAATTTTCATGGTTGGCGTTTGTAGCGCAAATGAGACCCATAATGCCTTATTTCGGTTTAAACCTCTCCCGGAAAAGTGTCTGCCGGGTGTGACATTGACTTTGAAACCGTTGCCTAGATCAGCCTCTTGATACCAATCTTTTTCAATAATTGATTTCGGATTATAGCCCCAGAATTCCAAATGTTCGCCGGTTCCAAGGCCGGTAACGACGGTTTTGACTTTCGATTTCAATTTTAAAATTGTCGTATAATCCAAATGATCCCAATGGTCGTGCGAGATCAGGAGATAATCGATGGCGGGGAAATCTTCGACATTATAAACGTCTGTTCCCTTGAAACTTGGTGTAGTAAAATGAACGGGAGAGGCGCTGCCGCTGAAAACCGGGTCGACGAGGAATGTCTTGCCATCGATCTGCATGAAATAGGATGAATGTCCAAACCAGACGAGGACGTTTTCCGTAGGATTCAAATGCAGCAAATTGGTTTTTTGCGAAGGGATTGTTGCGGGCGGAATGTTGTATTTACTTTTCCCAAAAAAGAACTTGGTCATCACTTTTGCATAACTGTAACCCTCGGCCAAATCCGGCGTAAAGCTCTCATTCTGGAACTTTCCATCCCTGTAATTGGGTGAATTTTTGATCAATTCCAAACGTGCGCCGGAAGGTTGTTTGCCGAACTGCGGCCGATTTATAAAAATGTAACCGGCAAAGACTAGCAATGCCAGCAATATAAACAATATCATAAGGGATTTTTTAAGAATTCGGATCATTGAAAAACGTGTAGGGCAAATATTTGGGAAGGTAAAAAGTTTTACGTTTGACAAACACTTTCTTCTGTATTTTTGATCACTATATTTTCAATCATTTGTCGTCTGCCATGAATAAACCTTTCCTATTGCTGTTGTTAACGCTTTTCTCATGCATTTGTCAGGCACAAAATACGGCAGCTCCGGACTCAAATTGGATCAAAGAAAACTATATTAAAACTGAGCAATACATTGCGATGCGTGATGGAGTAAAGCTTTTTACGGCCATTTACTCGCCGAAAGATTCGTCTCAAACTTACCCGATTCTCATGCAGCGCACGCCATATTCGGTGCGGCCTTATGGTGTGAATAAATATCGCCGCAGCCTCGGGCCGAATGTGTATCTGATGCGTGAAAAATACATTTTTGTTTATCAGGATGCGCGCGGGCGTTACAAAAGCGAAGGGAATTTTAGGGAAATGACGCCTGCAATTGCGAAGAAATCGGGTAGCAAGGATGTGGATGAGTCGAGCGACACTTATGACACGATTGAATGGCTTTTGAAAAACACAAAAAACAATGGTAATGTGGGCCAATCGGGCATTTCGTTTCCTGGATTTTACTCTTCTGCCGCATTGCCTGACGCGCACCCTGCATTGAAGGCCGTTTCGCCGCAAGCGCCTATGTCAGATGAGTTTATCGGGGACGATTGCTATCACAATGGTGCATTTTTCCTGATGGATAATTTTGGTTTTTACAGCGGTTTCGATGGCCCGAAAAGTGCGAATGGAGAAAATTACAAGCCGTTTTTCAATGCTGAATATAAGGACGCCTACAAGTATTTTCTGGACTTCGGCCCTTTGAAAAAAGCAAATACGGACGCTTATTTTTCCGATCCAAACAGCATTTGGAGGCAGACTGTGGCGCATCCGGTTTATGATGAATTTTGGGAAAGCAGGAACATTAAAAAGCATTTGAAAAACATAAGACCTGCTGTTTTAGTCGTTGGCGGGTGGTTTGATGCTGAGGATTTATACGGAGCATTAAAAACTTATTCGGCCATAGAAAAGCAGTCGCCTGGGAACAATAATCGCCTTGTAATGGGTCCGTGGACGCATGGTGGCTGGGCCGCGCCGCAGTGGAAGTCATTTGCCCAATATCATTTCGGCGGCGATTTGAATAAGTATTTCCAGGAAGAGATCGAGACGAAGTTTTTTAATTTTTATCTAAAAGGAAAAGGCAATTTCGACCAGCCGGAAGTGACGGTTTATGAAACGGGCTCAAATCAATGGAAACACTATGATGTATGGCCGCCCAAAAACAGTCAGCCGACGCCTTATTATTTGAATGCAAATGGCACATTATCAACTTCCAAGGCTGCTGCAAAATCTGGTGAAACAGCTTATGAAAGCGATCCCGCAAACCCAGTTCCTTACACAAGTGTAACGGGTAGCCACAGGAATAACGCTTACATGGCCGAGGATCAGCGATTCGCTTCAAAACGCCCGGATGTGCTTAGTTTTCAAACAGATTCCTTAACCGAAGACGTTACATTGACCGGTGAAATCATTGCAAATTTAATGGTTTCCACAACCGGTTCTGATGCGGATTTTATTGTAAAAGTGATGGATGTTTGGCCTGCTAACACAACGGTTTCGGGTGCAAAGGAAGGCGATAAGGCATTGGATATGAGTGGTTATCAGCAAATGGTTCGGGCAGAAGTGCTTCGCGGTAAGTTTCGGAATAGCTTTTCAAAACCAGAGCCTTTTGTAAAAGATAAAATTGAAAAAGTGACAGTGAAACTGAATGAAACGGCCCACACATTCAAAAAAGGACACCGCATTATGGTGCAAATTCAGAGCAGCTGGTTTCCATTGGTGGACCGGAATCCGCAGAAGTTCTTGAACATTTTTGAAGCCAACGATGCGGATTTTCAGAAATCGAAAATTACGATTCACCACAATGCACAATATAGCAGCAGCATAACATTACCTGTTCTGAAATAAGGATGGTTTTTGATTCCTAAACACCTGAAATCATGAAACTTTTTACCGGGAAATTTTCCGTTTATCTGCTTGTGGGCTTGCTTTTATGGGCCTGCACGGTAGTCTTGGCTCAAACTAAAACACCGCAATTCAAAGTTCTCGCGATGGCTGAGCCGGGTGGGCATCATATTGAATATTCAAAGCGGGCGCGGCTTTGGCTGGACTCATTGGCCGCAAAGGAGAATTTCGCCATTGATTACATTGATAAAACAGATGCGATCAACGAGGCTTATCTGGCTAACTATCAACTCATTATTCAGCTGGATTACGTGCCTTATGCCTGGAAACCAGAAGCATCTGCGGCACTTGAAAAATACATTGATGAAGGGAAAGGCGGCTGGATTGGATTTCATCATGCCACATTATTGGGCGAATTTGATGGTTATAAAATCTGGCCGTGGTTTTCGGACTTCATGGGCGGAATCCGTTACAAAAATTACATCGGCGACTTTGCGGCTGGAACCGTTAATGTTGAGAAGAAAAATCATCCTGTAATGAAGGACGTTCCGGCTTCTTTTCTGGTCAAAAAAGAAGAATGGTATATTTATGACAAAAGCCCGCGGCCTAATGTGGATGTGATTGCGAGCGTCGATGAATCGACTTACTCACCTGATTCAAAGGTCAAAATGGGCGATCATCCGGTTATTTGGTCCAACCCGCAAAAGAAGGCAAAGAACATTTACATTTTCATGGGACATTCACCGGTTTTGTTTGAAAGTGATGCTTATAAAACCATTTTTAAAAACGCCATATTCTGGGCTGTTAAGAAATAAATGGGTATTATTTTAGCCCTTTTCTGCTTTTATACTTCTGAAAACGCTCATTATACTCCCTTAAATCAGCCTCCTTGAATGTTTTAAGATAATGTTCCGGCAGTTCCAGTCTCTCCTTCATTTGCAGCATTCCCTCCAGTTCCACCAGCGTATTTTTACCATTTTTATCTTTATTCAATTCAAAAGAATCATACAAATCGCCATTCACGGTAAAAGCTTTAAACGCAAGCTTGCTAGAATCCACGGTAATAACCTGATAAAGCTGTGTGTTAGAGGCAGCGCGATCCATCCAATCTTGTAAGCCAATGTCATACATTTTTGGACCGCTTACGGACACAACATAAATGGGACCGTTCGGTGTTTGTCGGCTTTGCCCGATTGGCATATTGAGGCCGCGGCCGTATGAATGATCATGTCCTTGCAGCACGATATCCACATTGTATTTCTTGTAAAGTGGCTCCATTTTCCTGCGCCAGCGATCATTGCTGCGGCCTTGTTTCGTGGAATAAACCGGATGGTGATGCACGACAATTGTCCAGCGATTTGGGTTGTCTTTTACAACGGTTTCAAACCAATCGGCTTGTCGGTTCATCGCCCGAATGCTGTTATCAGCTTCTTCGGAGTTTAGGAAAATGAAGCGATTGTTTTGATAATCAATGTAATATGCAGTTTCAATCATGCCTTCCGGGCCATTTTCCGGCAATGCAAATTGCGGTCGCCAGTGCTGAGAGACTTTCAGATCATTGTCTGTGTCTTTAAAATATTCATGATTTCCGGGAGTTGCCAGGTTTGGAATCATGCCATTGATCCAACCGCCTGCTTCAAACCATTCACCCCATTCGTGATCGGCATTGGAACGGTTGATCAAATCCCCTGCATGAATCATAAAATCAGCTTTGGGCAATGTTGCGTAAGCACCCCGGATCGCCCGCGACCAAAGTGACCGTATTTCCGTTTGAGCATCCCCAAAATAAAGGAAAGAAACCGGCTCATTTTTATCCGAAGCCGTCGTAAAATGAAACCATTCACTCCAATTTCCCCCATCGCCAACCCGATAAACATATTGTGTTGAAGGTTTCAGATCCGTAAAATTCACTTCATGATAATGTATTTGCTTTCCATCCAGCTTAACGGATTGCGTCAATGCATTCACAATCTTAGCATTAGGCACAAAATCCGGTGAAGGATCTGCTTCATGGATTGCGGCAACGCCTTTGGTTACGGTTGAATCCGTGCGCCAGTTAACGGCCTGAGATGTTGGAGGAGCGCCTTTGTAGCCGAGAATGATGCGGTCGGGGAATTTTGATGGAGGGTAAGTTTTATTTGTTTGGGCAAAAGCAGCCGGATTGCTTAAAAGCAAGAGAAGCCATAATGTGATAACCTTCAAAAGTGTACTTGGGGAAGCGATAGGCATGTGAGAAATTAGGGTTGAGGTGTTTAAGATACTAGAATCATCGTCAATCGGGCGATAAATTATTGACGATCTTTTTCTGTTACAGTCGTACCTTTGTATCCATAAAATCACTTCGTCTTGCATCAGAAAACACTTTTCATCACCCCACCATTCACCCAGCTTAACACGCCTTATCCTGCGACGGCTTATTTGAAGGGGTTTTTGAATACGCTGGGAAGGGAATCTTATCAGGCGGATTTAGGAATTGATGTGATTTTGGAGCTGTTTTCTTCCAAAGGTCTGCGGACGCTTTTTGATAATCTAGACGCGTCAGACATTGAGCTTTCTGAGAACAGTTTCCGCATTTATTCACTCAAAGACGATTACATTTCGACGATTGACCAGGTTATTCGTTTTCTTAAAAATATCAATCCAACCTTAGCCCACAGCATTTGCGACCGCAGTTATTTGCCGGAAGCCAGCCGTTTTCAGCAGTTGGAGGATATGGACTGGGCTTTTGGGACGATGGGAATTCATGATAAGGCGCGGCATTTCGCGACGCTTTATCTCGAAGATCTGGGCGATCTCATTCAGGAAGCCGTTGACCCGCATTTTGGTTTTAGTCGTTATGCGGAGCGATTGGGAAGGTCGGCCACGAGTTTTGACGAAATGGAAGCGGCATTGGAAGCGCCTGATACGCTTTTGTCCCAAACATTGACCCATGTTTTGGAACAAAAAATACAAAAATACCAGCCCGACATCGTCTGCATATCTGTCCCGTTTCCTGGGAACCTGTACGGCGGTTTCAAATGCGGGCAATATTTGAAAAAGCATTATCCCGACATTCAGATCGTCATGGGCGGCGGTTTTCCCAACACGGAATTGCGCACATTGAAAGAGCCGCGCGTTTTTAATTACATTGATTTCATTTGTCTCGATGACGGTGAAGCGCCTTTGCTTTCGCTTCTGGAATATCTGGATGGAGAAAGGGAAATTTCGCAGCTCAAACGCGTTTACTCGCGGGTTAATGGTGAGGTCATTTATCACAATGGCGCGAAGGAAAAGGATGTGCCGCAGCGCGATACGGGCACGCCGGATTACAGCGATTTGCCATTGCATGATTACTTGTCGGTGATTGAAATTGTAAATCCGATGCATCGGCTCTGGAGCGATGGTCGGTGGAATAAGCTAACCTTGGCGCATGGCTGTTATTGGGGGAAGTGCTCATTCTGTGACATTTCGCTGGATTATATCAGACGTTATGAGCCTATGACGGCGGCTTTGCTTTGCAACCGCATTGAGGAGATCATTGCGCAAACACAACAAAACGGCTTTCATTTTGTAGACGAGGCTGCGCCGCCCGCATTGCTTCGCGATCTTGCGCTTGAAATTATCAGAAGAAAACTGACTGTTGTTTGGTGGACTAACATTCGTTTTGAGAAAAATTTCACGCATGACCTTTGCCTGTTGCTGAAAGCTTCGGGATGCATTGCCATTTCGGGCGGTTTGGAAGTGGCTTCCGACCGGCTCTTGGAACGCATGAAAAAGGGTGTAACCGTTGCGCAGGTCGCACGCGTTGCGGATGCATTTACGCAGGCAGGCATTATGGTGCACGCGTATTTAATGTATGGTTTTCCCACGCAAACGGCCCAGGAAACGATTGATTCATTGGAAATGGTCCGGCAATTGTTTCAGGCTGGCATTGTGCAATCAGGGTTTTGGCACCGGTTTGCGATGACGGCGCATAGTCCCGTTGGTCTGCATCCGGAGGAGTTTGATGTGATGCGGATTGGGCCGGATATGGGCAAGTTTGCGAACAATGATTTGGAGCACAATGATCCAACGGGCGCCAACCATGACCTGTTTGCTGAGGGTTTGCGCAAGTCGCTTTTCAATTACATGCACGGTATTTGCCTGGATTTTCCACATTCCAGGTGGTTTGATTTCAAAGTGCCGCCGACTTCTATTCCTCCGAACTACATTGAAAAGAGCATCAGCGAGCTTCCTGATCTCGCAAACAGGCCCCATGCAGTTGTAACCTGGCTGGGAAGTTTGCCGGAAATGTCTGTGTTCGAAGAAAAACGAGGCAAGAAAATTTATGAAATAGCAGAATTGGTTTTTTACAACAAGAAAAAGGAGTGGGCAATTGAAACCGAAGTTGCTGTTGGTGAGTGGCTTGTGGAGGTTATGCCTAAGTTATTGTCTTCCAATGCCGAGGCTTATCCTTTGGAAAAACTAAAAAATGAATTCGAAGCCGCCGGACTGGGCAGCTTCGAAACGTTTATGACTTCTATGACGTGGATTCAACTTCGGGCAGGCGGCATGCTAATCTTGTAAGCCAAATCACATTTTCAGCACCGAGAAATTTTCAAGATTATTGTCGAAAGTTGTGAATGTTGCCGGGTAACCAATGGCAATGCTGCCGATTTCTTTCTCCAATCCCAATGCTTTCGCTGGCCTGATTGTGGCCATTTCAATCGCTTCCTGCAAGGGAATGCCGATCACATTCACGGCATTACGAACTGCATCTGGCAACGAAATGGTTGCTCCGGCGAGGTTGCCGTCAGAGTTGGTGTAACGTCCATCCTTCAAGTAAGCGTCAAATTCTCCCCATTTGAATTCTGTCACTTTTTCACCTAAAAACAATGCATCAGAGATCAGGAACAGCTTGTCTTTCTTGATTTTGTAAGCCACGCTGGCTGCACCAAAATCACAATGCACACCATCAATAATCAAAGGTGCGTAAACGGATTCATTGTCAAATGTGGCACCAACCAAACCCGGAGCGCGGTGACCGAATGCCGACATGGCGTTATACAAATGCGTCACAAGCTGGATTCCCTGATTAAATGCGGCCGTTGCTTCGTCATAAGTCGCGTTAGAATGTCCTGCGGAGACGGTTATGCCGGATTCCAGCAACATTTGGATCTGCTTGGTTGTGAACATTTCCGGCGCAATGGTGATCAGCTTGATAATGCCTTTTCCGTGACGGATAATCTCTTCCAAATCTGCATTCGTCGGTTTGCGGACATAACCAGCCAAATGTGCACCGCGTTTAATCGGATTAAGGAAAGGACCTTCCAAATGCATCCCTAACACGCCAGATAGCGGGTTTTTGGCAATGTAATTGCGAATGGCCTCAATTCCTTTGAGAATGTTGTCTTGCGGAGATGTGATAAGCGTTGGCAGCACGTAAGCCGTGCCGGTTTTGAGACTGGCCTGATAAATGTCGTTAATGGTTTCTTCGTCGGCCCGTTCTGTGAAATAGAACTTTTCGCCGCCGTTAATGTGACTGTCAAAAAGTCCGGGGGCGAGATTGGCCACACGCGTTACAGAAGGATCTGGTTCCGCGTATTCCATGCCGGCAATTTGCCCGTCCAGGATTTGTATGCGTTGATTTCTAAGAATTTCCTGACCGGTGTAAACGGTTTCGGCAAACAAATGAATTGACATAAATGTTAAAGGTCGGTTTGGAGCCGTCAAGAAACGAAAAATGCCAGGGCGGTCAAAATGCTACTTGATAATAATGTCGAATTTGGTCAATAATCCGGCGAGGTCGGAGGATAAGAACTTGGCTTTGCGGATGTTGTTGTTGGTGGGGTCGATGGTGAAATTCTTGCTGTTGGAGAAGTCGACGCCAGCTAAATTGGTGTTGTCGAAAACAGCGTCCCAGAAATCGCAATTGAACAATTTGGATTTGGAAAGATCGGCTTGGGTGAAGTCTGCGCCGTGAATTTTGCAATTGCTGAAAGTGGATTTGTTCAGTTTCTTGCGTTCAAAAATGGCATAGTCAAGAATGCAGTTCTCAAATTTTGCTGCAAATGCAAAATCCTTGCTTTCAGAAAAATTGATTCCTAACAACTTGCAGTTAATGAACTCAATGTCTGAGATTTTGCAATTTTTAACCTGCGCATTGCTCATGTTGCAATCCTGAAAGATGCAGTCAAGAAAGTCAATGCCTGAAAGATTTGAAAATGTGCAATTGAGAAATTTTACTTGTTCGTAACTCGTTTCAGCCAGATCTTCAATGCTAAAATCTTTGTTTTCGATAACTTCTAAATCGCTGCTTCTCAAAACTTTCAGGGTTGATTTTATTAAATGTATTTCTTGATAATCGATTTGAGCTGATCGGCCTGCACAACGCCGGATTGTCTCCACATCGGTTTGCCATGTTTGAAGACGATCAATGTGGGCACCCCTTGAATTTTATATGCGTTAGCGGCCGATTTGTTCTTGTCAACATCCACTTTAATTATCGTCGCCGAGTCACCCAGTTCGGATTTTACTTTTTCCAAAATGGGCTTCATCATTTTACAAGGACCACACCATTCAGCCGAAAAATCGACGAGGACGGGCTTGTTGCTGTTGATAAGTTCTGCGAAAGTAGCCATAATTTCTGCTTTGGTTTTTAAGGATAACCCTTCAAAACGCCGAAAGGTTTACCCTTATCATCAAATTTCATTCCAATATTTCCTTTAAAAACTTGCCGGCTCTTTTCTCAATAAATTCGTAAGTAAAGTGTGAATACAGAATTGTCAGCGAAATGGAAGTCACCAGTGAAATAGCGATTACGCCTTCATTAACAGGCGATTTCAATGCGCGGAACAAAATCACATTGACCAAAATCAAGATAATGGCGTGATTTAGATAAATGGAATATGAGATTTTTCCCAGATATTGAAATGACTCACTTTTAAGCAATTGTGTGACAAGTCCTCTCGAACTGGCAAAAATGACAATCCCGACCGCAAATATGAATGGAAAAACGAGTTTCCACAAATTAAGCTCCCAGTGATGAACCACATACATTGCGGCAATCAGGAATAACAAGAACGGCATTTCAAATGCTGACAAACTGAATGTGCGCTTGCTCAGGACAAGATTCGTGAAAATGCCGAGGGAAAAACAAAGCATTCCACGCACGAAACCATAATCGTAGGCGAGTAAATATTCACCCCTTGATATGATAAAAAGACCTGATAAAAAGGCAATTATTGCAAAAGCGACATACTTGATTTTTGGTAAAAACAAAATGACGAGTCCAAACACAGCATAAGAGACCATTTCGGCGGATATGGACCAGGCTGGATAATTGTTGCTGATCCACGAGCCAAATACGGGCGTAGAACCCATGAATGTAAGCGTGTCTAAGGCGGTGTAGGCGTAATAATCCAAGCCGAGGCCACTTGCGTTTTTCATCGGGCTATTTTCTCCGATCAGGTTGGCAATGATGAATATGATTTCTGTGAAAAATAACAGCGGGAAAAGTCGGATAAACCGCTTTTTCATAAATAAGCCGAAATCCTTCGCTGTTTTCACTTTCCCTACATAATTCATTGCGATTACAAAACCGCTTAATACGAAGAAAAAGTCAACAAAAAGGCTGGAATTGATGACGAAAAAGTTGTTGTAAATGATCGATTCTTTGAACGCATTGTGATGGTGGGCGATTACCAAAATCGAAAAAATGCCTCTTAATCCATCTAATTGTTCAACGCGGTCTCTCATGAGCAGGGTTTCTCGCTGGTTGACTCAAAAAGGCCAAACGAGTTGTTGTAATAGGGAATGGGGTTAGCTGGTAACCGTTGTAAGTTGCGGCTGGACCGGCCTTCTTGAAATGTTGTCGAGGTATTTTATTCCCAAAAACCGGATCATGACCAGGTAAGGAAACCAAAATGCAATGTCGTAAGGCCTTCCACCGGTAAAAAGCAGGACAGTTAATGACAAGAAGAAATAGGCAAGGAATGTGGTTAGCGGATTAGTATATCGCCGAATTTCACGCATGGCGAAGAGGAATAAAAAGAAGTTGAATCCTGCGAAAAACACAAATCCAAATATTCCGTGACTTACCCAGGATTCCAGAATCGGGACGTCGAGATAATCGGATTTGTAACCTCTTCCGAGGAAAACGTCCCATGAAAATATCGTCTCCGTAAATTCACCAAAGCCACCAACACGGCCCATCGCCGACGCATCCGTGTCGGCTGTGTCTGTAATTCTCACCCCGGTTGACGTGAAAATTACGTCCATAATTCTGTTTTGGAAAATGTCCCAATAACCGAGCAACATGTTAAAAACGTTGCCATATCGGCTTAAAAAATATCTGATTCCGATCAAGATGAGCACAATGAATGCCATGTTTCTCATCTTAAAGGCGCTGCCGATTGCAGAGAAAACATTGGACACCTTAAAATGCAATATGAAATAAGCGGCAATCATAAGGCCGACGGCCAGATAGCTGGATTTTGCAAGGGAAATAACGATAACGCCTACGCTGAACAGCGCCGAGAAGAAAAGGAAGAGCTTGGTTACAATGCCTGGTGTCCTATTGAGCATTACCATGGCTGATAATAAGCAAATAATCCCATTTCGCGCGGTAATGTGCGGATTACCACCGGGTTGTGCGCTTTCGTTGGCAAAATTTACCGCAGCACGCATCCCGGGCGTCCAGTTCGGGTCATTTAAAATGGAATAAACGAGTGTTATATTCGTAAACAAGGACATCAGGAAAAGCATCATTACGAGCGTGTCCTTGACATCATTGGGCACATGCAGCAGCAAAACGAGAAAGCCAAAAATGAAGACATAGTTACCAATGTCAGCGACGGATTTGCCCTGCTTATTGATAAACATGAAATAATAAAGTGTAAGCAGCAGAAAGCCAAGGCCCAAATTAAGCAGGATTACATTTGGCTTATAAAGTCTTTTGAAAAGGTGCATCGGCACCATCAATGCAAGCGCCAAGCCGAAAAATATGGCTGTGAACACACTGCTGGCCGGCCCGATTCCCAGCGTGTCCCTAATAAAAAATATCAGAGGGAAACCATTGAACATCATGGCGATGCCAACAGCATATCTGAGATTGGTAAAATTAGTAGCTAGGTTAAGTAGACTCCAATTCATCTGGAAAATCTGTAACGGATGTATTTCAAATCCAAGCGCAGCACGAAATATGCTATTTTACGGACCCGGCACCAAAGATACCTTATTTTGTTGAGAGGATCTGAACCGTTCGTTGAAATGTACAATTTTTGAATCTTCGCATGCTCTTCTTTTCCAACAGATGCAATCGTGGATGACTTCGCGTCCGGATGCACACGCAATGCGCCCGCCAGGCCATCGACCTTCCTGACTTTGGTCGTTTTTGGATGCGTGTAACGTGTTATGAATTCATAGTCGAATGCAAACCGGTAAGACTCGTCAAATTTGCCGTATTTTTCAACAAGCGAACGTTTGAAAAACAATGATTGATTGTGAATCTGCATGCCCTCTAATAACTGGCTTTGCAAGCTGTAAGACGTTGTTTTTAAAACTTCCGTCACCTCGTCATCTGGCGTGATCATGTATAAATCGCCGTAAATGACATCGTCAGGCTGGTTTTTCACTGCTTCTCCAAAACGAGCAAATGTGTCTGGAAAATATACGTCATCGGAATTTTGGAAGCCGATATATTCGCCAGTCGCTCGTTCAAGCGCTTTATTGATTGCATGGACCTGGCCGCGATCTTTTTCAGAAACCCACCAGCTAAGATATTTCTCATATTTTTTAATAACCTCAACACTGTAATCCGTCGAGCCGCCGTCGACGATCATGTATTCCAGATTGGGATAATTCTGGTTCAGAACGCTTAAAATTGTTCTTTCCAGATAATCTGCCTGATTGTAGGATGGCGTAATGATGGTCAATTTTGGGAAGTTTCCCCGGCTAGCGGACTGAGCGCCATTAATTCTCAGTTCAGATATAAAACTCCGCAAGTCCTGCGTATTTTTTTCAAGGAAGTGCATATAGTTTTGGTTCCGCTGTAAAATGTTAAAATTGGTCAATGAATGCAGTGAACGATTTCAATCTGGCTGCAATGTTGTTTCTCAGAATCCTGTTTTTTTTGATGTCTGGGATTTTACCATATCCATTGTCAGTGTAAGCAGGAAGCGTTTTTTTGTATTTGCTCAAAATGCTTTTATAATTTGTATAAAGCGATTGGAATGCATTATTGTGCGAAAGTAAAGCCGCGTGATCGGACCAAACCGGATCATAATAGTCCAGGCCGGCAAAATCGAGTGATAAAAGCGGCTGACCTTCAACAAGATAAGCGCCATTTTTTATCTGCAAATCATTATTTAAAACCGAATGGAGGCCGTAATGCCATCCGGCATGCGCAATTTGGGTTGTTTTTGGAATCCAGACGAGCGTATAATTCAGCCAAAGCTGGTCCATATTTTTTCCGTTGCAAAGATCAAATGCGGCCCTGTCTATCGTGCGTTCTGCCCACCAGTTGAGCATTCTGCCAGTTTTTTCACCCGGTTTTAAAATCCAGCTTCCGGAATGAAACATGCCAATGTTTAAAATGCGCTTATCATCCAGAAGCTTCGAAGGCGACAACGGTTTTCGAATGTTCGGTGTCAAATGCATGTCTGAATCTGGATTGACGACGTCTTGAAAAGGCTTGATCAGCCAGACCGTGGGCGCCAGAAAAACAAGACTTTCACAGTTTTCATGCAATTGTAAAAGCTTCAATGCAAACCAGGGACGACATGCTGTCAACAGCTCAAAATTGAAATAATTGGCTTCCATGCGTTTCCATTCCGGAATATTAGCCTGTTCAATCGTAAGCAATTTGATGTGCGCAGGCAATTCTAATGGCGTCGTGTCGACCCAGCAGAGATAAAAAGTGTGATCCGGTTGATGAAGCAAGACGGAATCCGCCAGAGCTAGTGCATGGGCAAGGTTAATCCTGTTACAAACCGTGTAAATAATATTCATGTGCAGTTAACTCGCTTCCGGCAATGATTTGAAATAAGGCAGATCATGGATATTTTCTTTCGAAATGCCGGTTAATGCAAAGGGTAACGTCTTTTTTAGGTTGACATTTGCCGCGTCCGTGGCAAAATGATTGCGGACAATTTCGGTTGGTTTGCGCAAATGCGGCCAGAATCTGTTGGCTTCAAGCTCCCAGAAAACGGAGTCAGCATTGTCCAGATTGTCGTTATGCCGATAACCGTAAACCACTTTTCGCTTCGCTTTTATGGAATTGATCATCCGTTCAATGCGACAAAGATAAATTCCATTATTCGTAAATGCACGCCCGACCACTTGTTTTTCGTCGTTGGTTAAGCCTTTCAGTCTTGAAAAAATACTGGACAGATGCTTTGAATCATTGCCCAAAACCGGTCCTGCCTTTAAATAATCATAGCCTTGCTTGCACCAGTAATACAATTCGTCTTTCACGATCCAGCTGTTCAGCTCGTGAATGAGCAGGAAATCGCACCAGCTGAAACGGTCGTAAAAATCTTCCATCAGAAACAATGCCGCCAAATGGGCACGCGACTGAAAGTATTTTTGTGGAAAATAAATGACGTCAATGTCCTCGTTGTGTTCCTTCACAATGGACAGATCGGCTCCTTCGTAAGTGATAAAAATGATCGGATATTTTTCCAGTGTGTTGAGGCAATGATGCAAGATCCGCTCTTCTGTGGGATTGATCTGCGGGTTCAGAATGGGGACGATGACGGATACAAGCTCTTTCATCAGGTCGTTTCCAGCTGATCAATGATGTAGTTAAAAGGCAGTTTAAGCAGTTTTCGCACGCGCTGGTAACGACGAACCGGGGTGGGTTTGATATACGCGCAATGGAATTTCCTGTAATATGCATTGCCATTCCGGATCAGACTTTCGCGATAAAGGTCAAATAATGCTGTGAGATCTGCCCGCGCAGACAGCTCGAAACGATCCTGATATTTGGATAAAACCGACGGCTTTTGCGGATCGTAGCCGCTATAATGGAAGAAAATCAGCGGATTTGTCTCATTTACAAGGAATATCCCGTCCGGCTCGGAGAACACTCGCTCGTGCAGGTTCCAATATGCTGCGTTATAACCGGGATTGCGTTCAATGTGGGTGTTAGACACAAAAATTGGCAAAAAATTCATCCAGTTTTGGTCAACAAAAAGGCCATTGCATAAGTCAATCAAACATTCATATCTCAATTTTTCTTCCCACCATGCAATGAATTGCATAATTTCTGGCGTCCTATGAAAAGCCACGAAACCAAGATTATAAACACCCGTATTTAAATGATGCAGTTCATTCGGCGTTAACTGATCGTCAATAGGCGTGTTAATGTGCGGAGTCAGCACGGCGCTATGCGTTGTAAGTGATGCAAGCAAACCAGTTAATGGCTGGAAAACAATGATGTCAGGATCAAAATAAATGACATTCTCTGCTTCCGGATAATGCTTGAAAAAATAGGTGAAGTAAAATGGCTTAACCGCAGTGTTAAGTTCTGTAATGTTATAACGGTCAGCCATTTCCTGGAATTTCTGGATCTCAATCTTGTCGATCTCGATCATCGGAAATTCAGGGGCATATCCATCTTCAAATACAACACCATTCAATGCATCGACCAGCCCGATAAAAAATAAAACGTCGGGATTGGTGGATTTGAGTGAATCGCCTAATGTCCTGGCCTGCGCTAAGTAATTGATGGAACAAATTGTGAAGGCAATAGTCATTGATTTTGCTTTTCCGAAACCTGTAAAGGTAAATACTTTTGAATAATGGCTTCGAAGCTGGCAACACTTTTGTCTGTATTGTGCCTTTCCAACACTTTTTGTCTGCCTTTGCGACCCAATGTTTCTCGCAATGTCGGATCGAGCACCAGTTGAATAATCGCCTCAGAAGCTGCGGAAATGTCCATATATGGAACGACAAAACCAGCATCTGCTTCGATTAATTCGGGGGCACCGCCTGCATCCTCAAAGCATACAACGGGAATCTCCTGCAACGCCGCCTCCAAAACCACAAGCGGATAAGGGTCCTCGCGTGAGCTCAACATAAGCACGTCGAAACGATTGATATAATCCAATGCAGCCGGCGTCGGCGGAATCAGGATAATCCTGTCGCTGAGGCCCATATGGCGGATATCACTTTCTATCAACTCGTAAATTTCATGCTGCGGACCGGCGCCAACCCATACAAAATAAACGGGTAACGGGCTGGTTTTATGAATAACCCTTTTTGCAATCCAATTGAAAATATCATTTCCTTTCCGCCATTCAGCATTGCCGCAACCGCCTATGACGATGGCGTCATGCGGAATTTTGTGCGTCTTTTCGAGAATGTCGCGCTGAACCGTTTTTAGTTTCTGGTCAATGTGTTCATGGTCAATCAGCGTAAATGTGCTGACACGTCTTTCAGGGAAGTCGTATTTTTTGACATAATAATTGGCAACTGCTTTGGAAACAGCAATGAGATGATCCGTCTTCCTAAGCATGAAATTCAAATGCCTTTCATGCGTGTAAATCTTGACAGACATGCCGAGCTCGTGTACAAAAAGCACCAGCGGAATGTGGTGCAGAAATTTCAGGAAATCGTAATAAACGCCCGCGTTGGCAATTGAATTAACGAAAACCAGACCAATGTTCTGATTTTCAAGCTCGCCTGCAAGGCGCTCGTGGATTTTTTGAGTTGAAAGGTGCTGATAATATTTGTAGAGGTGTACTTTTTTGAGCAGCTTGCCCGTGAACGGCCTTGGCGTTATCGTGATATTTTGATAGAGACGCGTTACTGTGACGATTTCTTCAAAATCTTTTTCAAGTTCGCCACCACTGCATAACAACAAATGCATGGGAACGCCGCGTTCTTTCAAAAGTCTGAGCAATTGCAGCAGCAGCAGCTGGCTTCCTGCCCGGTTTGCGTCATGACATACAAATAATATTTTCTTCTTCTGCTCCATTACCCAGTCAATTACTGTCTCAAATTTCGGTTAACCCGATTACATTCTTCTCCCGGATATCGACTGCTTAATAAGCCTCAAAACTTTTCTTACCAGGGACTTTTTTCGCTGGATTTCCAATGTAGATGCCCCATTCTTCGGTTTCTCTGGTTATGGCCGAAGCCATTCCCACCAATGTGCCCTGCGCAATGGGTGTATAATCACGAATTGTGCTGTTAACACCAAAAAATGAATAGGATTCTACAACGCAATGACCCGAGAGCACGACGTGAGAAGTGAAAAATACGTGATCCTTGATTTGTCCGTGGTGACCAATGTGATTGCCGCTCCACATGACAACATTGTTGCCAACAGTTGTGAAAGGCTGAATGGTGTTGTCTTCTAATATAAAGCAATTGTTGCCAATGACATCCCGGTCAAAAATGGTGGCGCGGGAGCTGATATAGGAAATGAATTGGTAACCCTTGGCTTTTGCCTCGTTGTAAATATTTTCGCGGTTGCGGTTCATATTGCGGCCAGTCATGGGAGCAAAGAACGAAAATTCCGCTGGTGGAAAGAAGGTTTCGACATCTTCAAAAGCTACAACTGGCAGCCCCTTAAAAGACTCGTCCTCAATATATTGGCGATTGATTGTAAAAGCGACTATTTCGTGTTCTGAATCGTGGGTCAGATAATAGTGTGCCAGTTCCGCAGTGTCGAGTACTCCAAAAACGATAACCTTAGCCATTCTTAAATCAGTTCGTATGCCTTTAATTGTTCCCTAATTGCTTCGGGGTCGTTAAACATCAGAATATCTATAATCGACAACCAAGGTACGAAAGCATTTTTGAATTGGTTATAAGGGGATGAGACACTTTTAATAAAGTTGAGCTTTATCCCTTCCTTTTCAAATTTCCCTTTGTCGTACAATTCCATTCCACCAATCGGATTAATGTAATGGTCAGCGCCTTTTTGTTTACAGATATCCAGGATTCTGTCCGGACCTTTGAGGTGTGTGTTTTGATAAATGGATGATGAGGCAACAATTTCAGTCTTGATTTCCATGTAATTACACGTCCTAACCAAGGCTTCGAAGGTCAATTCATATATTGTTTCAACATCTAAATTTACAATTTCTTCGATCAGAACAAAAACCTTTTGATAATAGGGAGCTTTCTGATAGGATTGCTGAAGCGTTTTCAAAAACTTTTTCTGCCACGGCTCGCCCTTCAACAGCTGGACCTCATTGATGAGTTTATTCTGACTTGCGTCTTTCAGGGGAATGGTAAAAAGGTGCGCCTGACCGGAAACCAAAAGGTTGTTTCTGTTAATCCAGCCCTTGTTTATAAAGTTGACATCATCATAAATAATGAATTTATCAACGGCATTGATCAGCTGAAAATACCCTATATACGGAAATATATAAGGCTGCATAATGGCGATGGTCATGGACTGCTATTTAAGCTTTCTGAGATAATAATCTTCCCCTCTGACTGCCACATTGGTCAGCGTTGTGTCGCTCCCTAAACGGATGTCACTGGGTAAAGATTTTATGCGGCTGGTGTCATTAATAACGCTCTTCGCGTAAAAGAGATAATCGGCATCTTTTGGAATGGGCCTCAATCCCTGTTCAAAAGGATTAATTGAGATCAATTTGCGAGTGAGATCTTCGCCATATAACGGATATTCAAAGTCATCGTTAATCGTCGCAAGCGCCACTGTGGCGTCTTTTGGGACGATAGAATCAAAGGTTTCGTAAGCCTTTGTGATGTCTGGTCGTGCGAAAGTCTGCAACTTGATCCGTTCGGTGTTAAGTGCTGATTTATAGCCATATGCCGCAATTGGCAAGCATCGAATATTGAGATAAACAGACATGACAGCGGAGACACAAGCCAAAGAAACGATGATCAGTACATAACCTTTCCAAATATTTCTTCTGGGTTTGAGAATGGAAAGTCGGTGATGGGAAAATAAGAGCAACAGAAACAAGACTCCGAAAATCCCAGTTTCAATGAAATATCGGCCCTTGAACGGGTCATAAACGGCTGAATAAGAAATAGCTGCAAAATGAAGGCAAAATGCAAGCGCAAGAAACCAATGCACCCGAGATCGGAAAACCCGAATTAAAACCAGAAATATCAATGGCAGAATCAGGGCAAACCCGATAACTCCCCAGAAAGGATTCGCGTTAAAATTGTCAAAACGGCGTTGAAAAGCGAAGGGAACAATGGCAAATTCGGTTTCCTCATCCAGTCGCATGTGCAGTTTATCTTCAAGAACAACCAGCGGTTTGCGAATGACCGTATTCAGGTCATATCCCCATTGCGCATTGCGAATGCCATCCAGATTGCAAAATTCATACGTGTATCGAACAACATTGCGGCTGCCTTGCTCGAAAAGATTCGACAAAGAACCAAAACGCTCAACAGATTGATGTTTTAGTGCAGTTGGCGGACCAATCGGATGGCCAAAAACCATGATGTTTTTGACATAACCCGTTGGAAGCGTATAAATCAGCACAGCGATGAAAATGGCAATTGCCAACTTGATGAACCGGTTGAAAAAAACTTTCAGATCCGGCGCGAGAAACACCGTGTAAATCATGATCACGAAAACCGAAGGCATTAATAGCGCAAAGGTTATTTTGTGTCCAAATACGACTCCGAACGCCAAACCCGACAAATACAAATATTTGTTATTCCTCGTGCTGTAATAAGTGAACAGGAAATAGAGCAAGCAGCTCAGGTAAGCGGTTAAAACAATGTCAGTTTCCGTAGTTACGGCCTGCATCAGGAAGTTCAGGAACATTCCGTAGGCTAATGCACAAAAGAAGCTGGCTGATAAATTCCTTCCAATGCGCTGCGCTATTCCAAAAACGGCAACAAGTGTGATGTAGTAAGAAGCGTGGTGAATTAATTTAAATGCATTTTCAATCTTTCCGGAGATTAAATAGCTGTAAATCTGAATGGTGGTTAAACTTTTGGGATATGTGTCCATATTCCAGTTTGTTCCGCCAAAATGCGCCATTGTCCCTCGCTGAATGTAGCGGATTGCCCTATTAAGGTGGCCGGTCATGCTATCCCACTCGTTTGGAACTGTAAAAAGGACGAGAATTAGATTGGTCACTGCAATAACTGCAATGGTGCCAAACATGATAATGAAGATTGTTTTGAGATAAGGGGATAATTCCTTCGTCCAGGCTTTTAAGGTTTCAATTCGCTGTTTGGCGATTGATCTGATGGAGTAGGAGGGCTGGCCTTTATTCAGATATGACCACAGCACATAATGTATACCAAGCGCAATGTATGTTCCGATGATCCATGCGAATGTTTGGGCAGTTAAATCGAGTCCTGAAAGCAGAAAACCTGTGGGAATTATGCTTCCAACAAAAAGCATAAAACAAACGATAATCCACTCTGTAAAAGACGGTTGAGCTATTTTTTTTGCAACAAAACTGATGCTGTAAACAAACAGTAAAAAAGAAAGCCAGTAAACGACAACCATGCTATTCTGGTGATAAATGACCATTAATAATGTGGGAAATCCGCTCAATATCCGAATACGGAAGGCCTACATATAATGGCAAACTTAACACTCTTACTGAAATATCTTCTGAAACCGGGCAGGCAATTTGCCGCGGCATAAATGAAAGTGTATTTAAAGAAGGATAAAAATATCTTCTTGGTATAATTTCCTCTTCCCGCAAAGCGTCCATCACTTTGAACATCGCCTGCTCGGAAGGAAATACAACCGGATAGTATGCATAATTATACTCAATGTCCTTGTTGATGACCGGTTTATAAAGAATATCCCAGTTTAACAGGCTGTCATATGCGTCGAACACATCCTTACGAGCCTGAATAATGTCTTTTACATGAGGCAGATTGACAAGTCCCATCGCTGCATGGAACTCAGAATTTTTTCCATTGATGCCTGCATACAAATAATGCTCATCACCCTGGTGACCAAAAGCGCGCAAAAGATGCAGTTTTCTGTCCAGTTCAGGATGATTGGAAATTAATGCTCCGCCTTCAATGGTGTGAAAAACCTTGGTGGCGTGAAAGCTGCAAGTGCTTAAATCGCCATAAGAAAGGAGGGATTTCCCTTTATAAGTAACGCCAAATGCATGCGCAGCGTCATATATCACTTTTAAATTGTGCTTTTTAGCAATGACTTCAATGGCATCAACATCGCATGGATTGCCGTAAACGTGCGTCGCAAGAATGGCAGTCGTGGCTGGCGTGATGGAAGCCTCAATCAATGCAGGATTAATGTTGAATGACGCTGCATCGATATCAACGAAAACGGGCGTGCAGTTTTCCCAAAGGATTGCATTTGCCGTGGCGACGTAAGAAAATGGTGTTGTAATAACCTCCCCCGTGATTTCAAGTGCCTTGATGGCAATTTGAAGCACAATGGTGCCGTTTCCGCAAAAATATAGATGATCGACTTGAAGATAATTTTTTAATGCAGCTTCAAGTTCTTGTAAAACAGGCCCATTGTTGGTAAGATATCCGCGTTCCCAAATCTCCCGAACATATTGCAGATATTTTTCCTGGTCTGGTAAAAAGGTTTTAGTGACGTTAATCATTCACTACGTGTTCAGTTTGGCGAATGGAAAAATTAAGTTGAGGGCGAATGTATCCGGGCCATTTGCCATACCAGGTTACATTTTCACGATAATCCTCTATATCAAAAATAAGTGCCTCTTCCATGTTGTAAAGCACTGTGCTCGTATCTTTTACGATCATCATGGAAACGACGTATGAACCGTCATTCAAGAAGTGGCCGGGAATTTCACAAACACCGCTTACGAGGCCTTTTGAAAAAGTTTCTGCCTGTGTGCCCACATTGAATATACACTCACCTGTAAACGTATATAAATGCATACTCAGGTTCAAACTTGCGCCTTCGACAAGATTCCAAAATTCAAACTGGAAATTGATCGGCGTGCGGACGTCAATGTGGTTCAGATCATCCTGATACTCCGGGAAAAGCTTGAATCGTTTCACGCGGACCTGATCATTGCCGGGCGCGTTATCGATATTGTCCCAGTGTTTTTCAAGGGTTTTATGAGAAACCTTGCTCAGATAATTCGTAACAATATGCGTTGTTTCACCTTGGTCGATGAGCATTCCTTTTTCAAAATAAAAGGACTTATTGCAAAGCGCCTGGATCGCGGTAAGGTTATGGCTTACGAAAAGCAATGTTCTGCCGCTTTCCGAAACGTCACGCATTTTACCAAGACATTTTTTTTGAAATTCTGTATCACCAACGGCTAAAACCTCATCAACAATGAGAATTTCAGGATTAAGGTGTGCTGCAATAGCAAAACCCAACCTCACATACATTCCCGATGAATAGCGCTTAACGGGTGTATCCAAAAACTTCTCAACACCTGCGAAGTCAACGATTGCGTCAAATGATTGCCTGATTTCGCTTTTGGCCATGCCAAGGATGGCGCCGTTCAGGAAGATATTTTCCCGACCTGTAAGCTCGGGGTGAAACCCGGTTCCTACTTCCAGCAAGCTGGCAATGCGGCCGTCAATTTTGATTTGACCGGTTGTAGGCTCCGTGATGCGGCTGAGAATCTTTAATAAAGTTGATTTCCCCGCTCCGTTATGGCCAACGATGCCAATGCGGTCTCCCTGATCGATGGAAAAGTTAACGTCCCGTAATGCCCAAAATTCTTCTTTCTCAGCAAAATCGGAATTGCCCTGCTTGCGTGAAAATAGTTTGTCAACCTTTTCGGTAACAATATCACGCAGGCTTGGAGCACCACTTTTCCGTTGATGGTCTATAATATATTTCTTGCTGATGTTTTCAGCTACGATTACCGGCATGCCCAAATGTAATTATTTCAGATATGATCCACGAATGTATTTTCTTTCTTCCGGAAATAAATCAAAGACAATATCAATATCACAAATGAAATTATTGTCGTCGAGTAAAGACTTTGGGGATTGAAATACGCTTTGTCGCCCAACAAACACCACCGAAAACCATCGATAATGCCAACGAGCGGATTTAAGTTATAATATTTTTCAAACCATGTTCCTTGCGCCAGCGTGCTGCTGTAAGCAACCGGCACAGCATACATTCCAACTTGTACTAAAAATGGAATTAACTGACCGATATCCCGAAAACGAACATTTAATGCCGCAAAGAACAATCCAAAGCCCAAAGATGTAATAAATGTAAGTAAAATGAAGCAAGGAAGAAACACGATGTGCCAGCTAATCGGTTGCCGGAAGAAAATCGTCATGATCAGGAAAATCCCGAAAGTGATCAGAAAGTCGACAAATCCAACGGCTATTGAGCTCAGCGGCATCAGCAAACGAGGGAAATAAACTTTCGAAACGAGATTGGAGTTGATCAGGATGCTGCTGCTGATCTGCGTAAATGTATTGGAGAAAAATGTCCAGATTGTAAGTCCGCTCAACACCATTAATGGGTAAGGAACCCCGGGATCACTTTTGACTTTGGCAAGATAGCTGAAAACGAAAACCATCACCGTCATGGTCATGATTGGTCTCAATACGCTCCAAGCAACACCAAGCAAAGTTTGTTTATAACGAACGGAAATGTCTCGTTTTGACAAGATCCAGAGTAATTGCCTGTTTAGCCAGAGATCTTTCCAATAATCTTTTTCAGATCCACCTGCCTTTATCGTAATTGAGTGTTGTGATGCCATTGTTATGCCCTAACTTCTACTTTGGGAGTTGAAAAGATTGTTCGGAAATAGGTGAAGATAAGCGCGAGCATTAAACCAACCAATGCTCCGATTTTTGCATTTCTCTTATCCTCTGCTTTAATGTCCAAAGGAACCTTAATGCCCTCAATTTCTGTGAATAATGGTGCTTCCCGCACAAGCGATACACGCATCTTCTCTGCATTCGCCATCGCTTCGTAGTACAATGTTTGAAGAAACGAAGATTTTCTCTCCATGCTGCTTGCACTAACTTTCGCTTCTGGTAACATGATTTGTGCGCTGTAATCCAGCTGTCTCGCCAGTTTATGTTCAGCAATACCGAGCACTGCTGCCAGTGAATCCGCGCGATGTTGAAGTAAACGAAGTGTTTTACGCGTTTTCTGCGTTTGATTTTCCGTATACATTTCCTCTACTGTTTCCAGAAGCTTCGTTACCCAAAGTCCAGCAAGCGTTCCGTTTTCCATCGAAGTTGAAAGAGAAATAAAGGAAGACTTGCGATCTAATGCAGCAATTTCAGTTGATCCGCCCGCTTTTTTAACGATTTCGTTCAAAATCATCCGCGACCTCATGTCAAACTTCTTGATGTCATTGTGTGGGAAATGGAATTTCTGGTTATCCGGATTTTCCTCCCATTCTTTCGTCTTGATTCCACTCGAATCAATGTAGAAATTTGCGAGGATCATCTTTTGACCATTGATCTCCACTTCCTTCATGAGGTTTCTCTCAAGAACAGGACGTGACTTAACGAAATAAAAAAAGTTTTCACCAGTGAAAATATTCGCATCCGGCGCTGATCCAAGCCCTAGCAGTCCCGCCATGTCTCCAAGACCGGAGGCTTGACTTCCGCCACCGAGGTTAAAAACGACCTCAGCTTCATACGTATTTGGTGTTTTAATGTAAGCGTCCAAAGCGTAGCCAATTCCAAAACCAAGAATCGGTAATAACAACAGCATTTTCCAGTTACGAAGAATTGCCGTTTTGACGACCAGAACTTTTTCGATAACCTCTTTCGGGGTCAACTCGTCTTCTGGCACTTGTTGTTGCGGATGTAGCGTCGTTGTTGACATTAGTTGATTGATCGGAAAGCCAAGACTGCTAAAATTAAACTCATTACAGAACCCAATATGCCAGTTGCTGTTTGAAGGGCTTGCTGCGGGTTAATGGCAGGTGCAGCTCTAAGGGGAACGAAAATTTCAGACCCCGGTTCAACTTTTGGATAAACATTGAAAAATAAGAATCTTCTCGTGCGATCCACATTTCCATTTGGATACTTGATATATGAGCTCTTTTTAAGCGATTGGACTGTAAAACCGCCTGATTGCGAAATGTAGTCAGAAAATGCCATTCCTTTGCCATATTTCACTGTCGTTGGATAAAGCACTGCTCCGTTAACCTGCACAGTTTCCAATCTTTTCGGAATCCGAATAATGTCTCCTTCCTGCACAATAAGATCTTCAAATGAACCCGGGCTTTTCAAGATATTTTTCAGCTTGATCCCGATGGATTCTTCTTTTACATTCGGCACGTCACCTATAATAGTCCCGCTCTTGATGCTTTTTTCTGTTTGCTCTGCCTGATCAAAATCGGTTGGTTCATCTAATTCTCTAACCAATGTTCTTCTAAGCAGCGTTGCGCCTTCTGGGTAAGCTAATTCAGTTAATCCGCCGGCTCTTTTGATAACGTCGCTGATCTTATCGTTTTTGTTTACAATCGTGTAAGGACCAGCGATGAGGACTTCGCCTTCTACAAATACACTTTGCTGCTCAACATAATTTGGCGCTTTACGAACCGTAACCTGGTCAAAAGGCATTAATGTGAAGTTGCTTTCTTTACTATTAAGCGACAGATCACGGTTTACATTAAATTTGAAAACCTCCGATATTTGTGCGTTTGCAGCACCAGCGATGCTGTCTCGCTTTCTTCTAATCACTTCGATTTCAGAAGTGTATGCAGATTCCTTCATGCCGCCAGCTTGCACCAGCAGATCCTCCAATGTCATATTGACCGTGTAAGGAAATTTACCTTCGTTCTCGGCGAACTTCGGATTATTTACTTCTCCCTCCACACTCACGAAGGCCGTTTCAGCCATGTCGAATTTCGAAGGAATGATAACCCGGTCCAAACGTGTCAGAATCAGATCTGGCGTAACATTGTTTAAAATATCAGTGTAATTCAGTGAAATGCTTTCCAGCACCAGATCCTGACGCGTTCTCAAAACGCTCACACGGCCCACGAATGCATCTTCGCGTAAACCTTGCGCGTTTTCGATCAACTGTTTTAATGAAGGACTGTTGTCCAAAGAATAATCGCCCGGACGCATTACCGCACCTTCAATAGTTACAATATTTTCAAAACGGTCTAAAACTGTCTCAACATTGACTGAGTCACCCGTTACAATATCAAATGTGTCATAGGAAGTTTCGGCAACGTCAAGGATCTTACGTTCTTTTGGCGTGATCCTTTGCACTTTAAGCCTTGCGCGGTAAGCTCTGTCATTGAAACCGCCTGAATAGCGAAGCATATCGCTTAATTTTTCTTCTGCTTTCAATTCATAGATCCCAGGACGTTTAACCATCCCGGTTATCTCAGCACGCTTCAGATAGTAGCCAACTACAACGTTATCATTGTCCTGAACGCGAATGTCGCCGTCAATTTTTCCGTTGACCAGGTAATCATAAATGTCAAAACGCGAAACGACTTTACCATTCCTTACTACACGCACATCACGGAAAGATCCAATTTCATTCGGTCCGCCAGCTTTGTAAAGTGCATTGAAAGCGGAGGAAAGCGATGACAATTGATAAGTGCCAGGATTAATTACTTCACCTGTTACGAAGACTTTTACCGAGCGAACGTCACCTAATGTCACCATCAGCTTGGTTCTGGCCGTTTCACCGCCTGTTCCAATCAAACCCGGGGTGAATTTGGCAAATTTGTCAATTAATATTTTGCGAACCTCCTCCACCGTACGGCCCGTTACGTAAACGTTTCCTACCCTTGGGAGCGAAATGAAGCCGTCTTTAGTAACTTCAACCTCGTAAGTGCTTTCTGCGTAATTGTAAATGTAAATTTTTAGCTCATCACCTGGCCCTACAACGTAGTTGGTAGGCGTTGCGATTTGCGCATCTGGAATTGGATCCAGATTTTTATTAGAAAAAATGGAGTAACCGTAGATTTTCTGACGCAATGCTTCTTTTTGCTGATCCTCAGGTCTTAATGTGGAAGTGGTCGAGTCATTTACTTTACTTTGCTCGCCGCCTTCGCTATTTTGACTGTTCTGGTCGCCGCCCGCTTTTCCTTCGGAATTCTGTTGATTTCCCGAATTTTGCTGGTTTCCAGATTGTTGTTGATTGTTTCCGCCAGGTTGATTTCCTTGAGTGTTACCCGTGTTTGCTGGTGCGTTACCCGTTGTTCCTGCATTGCCTCTGGGTGTTGCCGCGTTGTTTCCACTTTGCGGAGCGCTTGCAGGCGCAGATGGAGCGCCGGACTGGGGAACAATCTGAGACAGGGAAGGCAGTGAAATGAATAGACAGAGGAGATAGGGGAGTAAACTTTTATAATTTTTTGCCAATTTGAATCTGTTCATATGAAGTATTATTGTACTATTGAAATGCTGACAATTCATTAAAACTATGTATCTGACTAGTATTTTTGAATTTTGAGTAGGAGCATATTTAATTTTGTGATGTGTATATCATGGCAAAGTAAATTAGATTTTTCCTATTTTTAAAGGATTTCTATTAATCGGCCCTGACCTATTTGGCTGTAAAGTTATAACAGGGTAACGACAAATGTCTTAAATTATTAAAATACAATATTTAAAATCAGAAATAGCCTCTCAGGAGGACATCATTTATGGAAAGTATCAATGTGCAATATGATGAGAGTAGTATAAGGTCGCTGGATTGGAAAGAGCACATTAGATTGCGACCAGGCATGTATATCGGCAAGTTGGGTGACGGCTCATCGGTGGACGATGGCATATATGTTTTGGTCAAAGAAATCGTCGATAATTCCATTGACGAACACATGATGGGCAATGGAAAAACCATAGAAATTAAGATTACCGAGCATCGTGTGGAAGTGCGCGATTATGGACGCGGAATTCCGCTAGGCAAGGTTGTAGACTGTGTTTCGAAGATCAATACGGGAGGAAAATATGATTCTGGGGCATTCCAGAAATCAGTGGGTTTGAATGGTGTTGGAACCAAGGCGGTTAATGCACTTTCCCAATATTTCAAGGTGCAATCATTCCGTGAGGGCAAGACAAAAAATGCTGAATTTGCCCAAGGCGCATTGGTGCACGAATCCAAAGAAGGCGCTACAAACCAGCGCAATGGAACGCACATTGCATTCGAGCCGGACGGGGTGATCTTTAAAAATTTCAGATATATCCCGCAATATTTGGATAACATGATCTGGAATTACTGCTATTTAAATGCAGGGCTTACGATCAATTTTAACGGTCAAAAATACATTTCTCAAAACGGTTTGCTCGATCTTTTGCAGAGCAAGTCTGATGCGGAATCATTGCGTTATCCTATTATTCATCTCAAAGGAGAGGATATTGAATTTGCAATGACACACAATAATCAATATGGAGAAGAATATTATTCCTTCGTTAACGGCCAGTATACAACGCAGGGCGGAACGCACTTGGCAGCATTCCGGGAAGCTGTTGTAAAGGCAGTTAGGGAACATTTTAATAAAGATTATGCGCCAGAAGATGTGCGTTCGTCCATCATTGCCGCGGTTGCGATCCGTGTGCAGGAGCCGGTTTTTGAATCGCAGACAAAAACAAAACTGGGTTCTAACACCATCACGCCCGATCCGAACAGCACGACCGTAAGGACATTTGTTAATGATTTCATAAAAGAGCGGCTCGACAATTATCTGCATATGCACCCTGAATCGAGGGATGCGTTGAAAAAAAGGATTGAGCAGTCTGAAAGAGAGCGTAAGGAATTGGCAGGAATTAAGAAGTTAGCCAATGACCGTGCTAAAAAGGCAAATTTGCACAATAAGAAGCTGAGAGACTGCCGCCTGCATTTGACGGACTTGAAAAATGAATTGCGTTACGAAAGCACGCTTTTCATTACAGAAGGAGATTCGGCGAGTGGGTCTATCACCAAATCAAGGAACATTCAGACGCAAGCTGTTTTCAGTTTAAGAGGTAAGCCATTGAATTGCTTTGGATTAACGAAGAAAATTGTTTATGAAAACGAAGAATTCAATTTGCTGCAACACGCCCTGGATATTGAAAATGGCGTAGAAAATCTTCGTTTCAACCGAATCGTGATTGCGACCGACGCTGACGTGGACGGAATGCACATTCGCTTGCTTTTGATGACTTTCTTCCTTCAATTTTTCCCTGATCTTGTGCGTAACGGGCATCTTTTTGTTCTGGAAACACCGCTTTTCAGGGTTAGGAATAAAAAAGAGACGATTTATTGCTACAGTGAGGAAGAGAAACAGGCTGCGGTTGGCAAACTTGGTTCGAAACCTGAGATTACGCGTTTCAAAGGTCTGGGTGAAATATCGCCGGATGAGTTTGGAAGATTCATTGGTGAGGACATGCACGTTGAGCCGGTCATCTTGCAAAAAGAAACTTCCATTCAGAAATTGTTAAGTTATTTCATGGGTAAAAACACGCCTGAACGTCAACGTTTTATCATTGATAACCTGAAAGTTGAAAAGAACATTGAAGAACTCGCGCTGGCTGTGTAATATCTCATTTAGCTATATTTGACAACATAAAAATAATATTCGGAGCGTAGAGTTTTTCTCTCTTTGCTTGACCTCCTAACACATTTTAAGATATTTTGGTGGATTTACAGGACCTTAGAAATAGAATAGACGCGCTTGACGATCAGCTGCTTACCGTTTTGAATGAGCGCATGGAGCTCGTGAAAAAGGTGGGTGAGCTTAAACGTTCGTCGCAATCCATTATTTACCGGCCGGAACGCGAAAAGCAAATTCTCGACCGCCTTGAAAAACACAATAATGGCCTGCTAACAAGGCAGGCCATTGATGCCATATTTTTTGAAATCTTCGCTGTTTCCCGCAATTTGGAATTGCCGGAACGCGTCTCTTATTTGGGTCCGGAAGGAAGTTTTACGCATCAGGCCGCTGAGAGTCGCTTTGGCGGAATGAGTGAATATCTGGTGTTGCCGACCATTCACTCAGTTTTCGAAAGTGTGGAAACGGGACGGGCCAAGTTTGGCGTCGTGCCCATTGAGAATAATCAGGAAGGGATTGTTATTGAAACGGTTGACTTTCTTCGGGAAAAAAATCTTTCCATCGTCGCGGAAGTGTTGCTGCAAGTGCATTTCACTTTTGCGTCACAATCCGATTCATTAAGGAACATTCGCCGCATTTATTCCAAAGACATTGCTTTTCGGCAATGCGGGAAATTTATCAGCGAATATCTGGAAGGAATGGACATTGAACTGATCCCCGTTGAGTCTACATCCAAGGCTGCGAAACTGGCTGCTCAGGAAGCGGATTCCGCGGCCATATGTTCGTCAATTTCAGCCCGACTTTTCGGCGTGCCCATTCTTTTCGACAACATTGAGGACAGTGATCAAAATAGAACGCGGTTTTTGATTTTGGCAAAAGACTTTGTGAACATTAAAAGCGACGACGACAAAACAACCATCATCGCCAATTTGCCCAACACAAACCGTCCCGGCGTTCTGTACGAGTTTTTGAAAGATTTTAATGACAGAGGGATTAACCTGACAAAAATTGAAAGCCGACCGCTGAGAGGCACAGCAACATTCAGAGCGTGGTTTCTCGTGGAGTTTCTTGGACACGTGGACGATCCGCCGGTGAAGGAAATTATGCACAAGTATGGGACGCACCTGAAAGCGCTCGGCAGTTATATCAGGATCTCTTAAAACAAAAAAAACATTGCCGGGGGCTTCAGCCCCCGGCAATGTTTTTTTTGTTTTATTTTAAGATGCCTCTGTAAAGCGAAGGCCAGTTTCCGTAAAGCTCGATGGAAGTTTCCGAGCCGTCGGGCAATTTCACTTTTACAATGCGGCTGGCGGTCGGATTTTGAAACGAATCTACGCCTAACACAACAATTTGATTTCCTTTGACAACCGACGTGATAAATGGCTGTTTTTTGTCAATTGCCAATAAAACTTGCTCCTTTTTAGGCTGTATCCAATTACCGTTGAGCTGAAAAGGCAAATCCTGATTTGTGCCACCAACGATCACATCTTCCACTTGCTTCGCCATCCAATTTCCCAGGGAATAAAACTCCGTCGGAAAATCCCAATAAGGCGGCGCACCGCGTTCCTGCGACTTTTTTCCAACCTCGCTTTCAGGTGTTTTGCCATCTGCGGGATACCATTCATAGCCCCAGCCCGGCGCATTGCTCGCTACTTTGTATGCGTTGGGATCATTGCTGCTTGGCCCACCGTCGTGCCACAGATAATAACCGTCAAACAAGATTAGCGAGAATAGCGACATGCTCAAAGCCTGGCTGGCTGGCATCATTTCAAGCTGATTCATGATCAACTCGCCCTTAGGTTCGGTAAGCTGATAATTCCAGGGCACGATCGGATCATTGTAAAGCGGCATATAACGGTTCCAGCCGAAAAAAATGAATTTGTTGTTTTTTTGATAAGAAATCAGCTTATTGATCCGCAGCGAATGGACCGCTGAAAGAAGCACAAAATTATTAGGCGTGTTGCCGTTGTCATCTTTTGCAAACATCGGCTTGGGATACACATCAATCGGCGTCGCATTGAAGAGATCGTGAAAGTTTTCGCCGCTGGGCAGCGGCTCAAAATTGGAATTGTTTGGCTTTGGATCATTGTAATCATTCATCAATTCCTTCGGATCTTTTCCGCCTACGGTGTTGATGTGCGGGTTCGTATATGCGCCTCCGCCCCAGTAATCCATCAAATACATATCCGGATTATTCTGACGGATTTTTTTGGCAAACCAAATTAACCGCTCCTTCACCTCGGGAATGTAATGCTGGTTCCAAAACTCAAAATCAAGCGCATAAACGCCAAAATTCGGCACGGCCGCCCAGGTCTCAACCTCTGATTTAGACAAAGTCGAAAACCACTTCTCGTCCTTATCCGCAAAATAATTGGGCGTAACCGTGTAATGCATCTTTGGCGCAGGTGTGTCCTTTCCGCCAGAGAGATAATTGATCCCACGCCTGTAATAATTTTCCGTCGGAACATAATCGTTCAGCCGATATTGCATCACCAGTTTGCCCTTAATCGGCTCGAATTCAGGGAATTTTGTGTCAAAATCGACGTTGATCGTCCGCGAAGGTGAGAACCATTCCGGAATGGCAATTCTCGTGAGTTTTGTCTCTTCTTTTTCGCCTAACGAGCCTGATAACCAAATGTTTTGCTGCCTTAGCGACCGATTACGCATCTTGTTCCACCAATCATTATAAGGTGCGTCAATCCATCGGGCAGTGACAGAATACAAATAACCGGGCTTTACGGGAATCCCATTTTCCAATCCTTTCACTTCAATTCCGTCAATCATGACAACCTTCGTGCGGCTGTCTTCATAATTGCCGAAATCCTTCAAGTGCAGTTTTCCATTTATTATAATCGGCCGGACATCAAGCCAATTATCCTTGCTTCCCTGCCTGATCCAGGTTTGCGCATCGGGAACTGCACTCATTTGACGCGCGTCAAAATCAAAAGCAGCGGTCGTTTCACAGCCCGCCTGACCGAGGCTCACCACTTTTATTTGAGCCGAACCCGATTCCAGATTTAGTTTAGGAATTGCAAGCCAAATGCCGTAGCGATGAGGAATCTCATTGAAATGCAGCACTTTGCCTTTCTGAGAAATTTCAATATTATAGGGAGAAAGGCCGCCTGCATTGGCTGCAAGTTCGAATTGGATTTCATCACCAACTTGCCTGTAACGCCTCACAACCAGGTCACAAGCCGAAGATGCAGAGTCTAATGTGCGGGCGATAGGGTAGGCTTCCAGCTTCTGAGGATAGGTCCGGCCGGTGGAAGGCCCGAAGCGGTTCCAGAGCCAAAGGCCGGACCCAGTCAGAAAAATAACTAATGCGGTAATCCAAAAGAAAGTTGATTTTGACAAAATACTGTTGTTATTGGGCACAATTACTTCGGTTGATGAAAGAATCGAACAAACTTACCACCACCGATAGAATAAACCAATTGACCCGTTGACAGATGAAATTCCTTTGTCAATGTATTCATGCTTGTAAGAAACGCCATTATACTTCACACGCACGTCGACGCCGAGAGAGCCATCGCGCTTAAAAAGGAACTTGGAGCCCAGTCCGACGCCATATTTTGGTTTCACTTTTTGGTCTTGCGAAGCCAGGTTACCATAATATAAGGTGTAATCCAGAATGCTAACCCCGCCACTCACTTGTACATAAGGCTGCACCGTCGCATTCTTCCCGAGGAAATGATAGTTTCCAAAAACTTCGATGGGAATTTGGGAAATGGTGCGCGTCTGAACCGCAGAAATGGTTTCATCAGCGCCATCGTATAATGCACGGGGGATTCTTTTTTCAAAATAATAAGATCCTAGTTCCCCGCCCACTGAAATCGGCGAATTTCTAAAAACCCATTCAAGCGAGATTGAATAGTTCTGAAATGAAGATTTGTCGATGTAATTGTCTGCAAATGATCCCAGCGGCATGGCGCCCATTAGTCTGGCTGTTGCCAAATAATGCGTGTAGCGCTCGTAAGCGGACGGAAGCGTGTAAAGTTTGGGTGCTTCTTCCTGTGCATGAGCTTGCAAAGCACCCATTACGAATAGGGCAATGATTATGGCTTTTTTCATCTTAATTAATTTTTAAATATTCCGACTGGCCAAAAATGGAATCAACCATGCGGTCAACATATTGTCTGTCACCAATGCCTGCGCCTCGAATTTGCGCATCCCACACCACTTTGAAAGTTTTGTCAACCGTGTTTGGGTTTTTAAAATCCAGCATGGAAATCAGCCAGTAACTTTCACTCGTTTGATAATATTGGTAATAACTTGGATAGCCGTAACCATAACCGCCGCCTCCTCCCCAATAGCCGCCATAATAAGAAGACAGCGGTTGGGAAACTACATTAAGATAAGTGTTTGTGATCCAGCTGGCATTGATCCCCACGTCGGGCTTGCTTTTTGGACTAACATATTTGTATCCAAGCTTTTCCATATTGGAAACAATGCGTATCAGCACGTCACGGTCAAGTTCTGTCAATGCAGTGCCGGCTTGTCCATTTTCTACAACTAGCACAGAATCGACAATGCTGAATGTTTTATATTGAGTATAATTGGCCGCCTTGTCATGATTCGTGATATAAACCAGGGTTTCTTCGGTGGACAGGTCACTGATGGGATCTTTCGAGCAGGACATCATTCCTAATCCTGCCGCGAGTATGAATAATGAAGCTTTTTTTAACATGATTCTTTCTTGTATTTAAATATGATTGTTTAACGAAATTTGAAATTGAAGATTTTATCTTTGGCTATATCTCGGCCCAATTTTTTAGTTTTAAAGGACTCTGATATATTTCAGGACTAATCCAAAAGATATTTGGTTGCAGCAATGAAACACTTTGCTGAGAAATAAAGTTAAATCGGCACTTACTCATTAAAAGTACATGGAAACAAAAGAGGAAATTTTAAGAATTATAGATGTATTAAACGACACTTATGAGAGCGAAGAAGCTTGGTATGGGCCGTCGGTTGTGGAAGCTTTGCGTGATGTAACGCCAAAAATGGCTGAGGTGAGATTGAGCACCAACACACATTCGATCGCAGAAATTGTCTATCACATGACCACCTGGCGCATTTTCGCAGTCCGGAAAATCCAGGGCGATGCGGAATTTGATATCAAGACGCTGGATAAGGATTGGAAAAAATTTCCTCTGGTGGATGAGTTTGAATGGGAAGCCATTCAAATGGAGCTGAGCCTTTCGCAGGAAGAGCTCGTTTCAGAACTTGAAAAAATTGAAAGCGACAGCTTTTTGGAAGAATTTGTGCCTGGCCGCGATTACAGTTATTACACATTGATTCACGGTGTTATCCAGCACGATGTATATCATGCAGGGCAGATCGGTCTGATCAAAAAAGCGCTTAAAGGAATGCGCCTGGAAGAAGACGACTACGGCGCTTTCGATGAGCGGTCAGATTTAGAGAATGGAACTGACTATTATTGAAAAGCTTGTATTTTATTTTGCCAAAAAGGTTAATCACTTACTGTTTATAATAAATTTTTTATATTTTGCATTATAATAGAGCGGTGCTGTACACAATGACAATCGTTCTAATGGTGTGGATATAGACAAAAAGGCTGCCCGATTTTTTCGGACAGCCTTTTTTTAAGAGAAATTGTATGCAACATTTGGCTTCTAAAAATGCGTCACCTCATATGAAGATTTTAATTGTCGAAGATGAACCCAAGCTGGCTGGATTTTTAAAGCGCGGCCTCGAAGAGCAGTCATGGGAAGTAGAATTGGCATATGACGGGCAGGTTGGGAAAAAGATGGCTTCAAATTATCGTTTCGACGTCATTATCCTCGATGTAAATCTGCCGCTGCTGAATGGTTACGATTTGGCAAAACAATTGCGGAATGACGGTTTAACAACTCCCATCCTGTTTTTGACCGCATTGGGCACCATTGACGACAAGCTCGATGGCTTCGAAGCGGGCGGCGACGATTATCTGGTCAAGCCGTTTGAATTCAGGGAATTGATCGCACGCATCAAGGTTTTGTCGCAGCGGAACTCAAACCGCGAACAGTCCAATCAAGTGCTGAGCCTGGCAGATCTTGAACTTAATCTCGACGAAAAAGTTGCACGGCGCGCGGGCAACCGCATTGATCTCACCGCGAAGGAATTCGCATTGCTTGAATATCTCATGCGCAATAAAGGACGCGTCGTTTCGCGCGTGGACATTGCCGAACAAGTTTGGGACATCCGTTTTGACACAGGAACCAATGTGATCGATGTTTATATCAATTTTTTAAGAAAAAAAGTCGATAAAGATTATGCTACTAAGCTGATACACACGGTTGTAGGAATGGGTTACATTTTCAAGGAAGAATGAATATCAAGTCCCGCCTGACATTGCTTTTTACGATGCTGGTGGGTTCCATCATGGCTTTGTTTTGTCTTGCAATCTATTTTTTTTACGATCAATACAGGGAAAAGCAGTTCTATTCATTTTTGAATGAGCGCGGTCAGACCATTGCGCAATTGGTGGAAGCAAGCCAGGGTATCAGCAAGGCGGACATTGCCAAGATTGAAAAAGACAATAACACCGTCCTGCTTAATGAAGAAATCACCATTTACGACGGAGCCGACTCGGTAATTTTCACAAGTGGTGATGAAATGTTCGAGCTGTCGAAGGCCATGCTAGGCGATGCAAGATCGGGCCGCGAGATTCGCACGAGGCACAACAAAAAAGAAGCCATTATCATCCGCCACATATTGCAGGATCACCGCAGGCCGTGGGTTGTGATGGCCGTTGCCAATGATTATCCGGGCTTGAATCAGCTCAAACGACTGCGTGAAATTCTCGTGATCGGCTGGCTTTTATCGCTCATCTTGGTTGGTGTCGCGGGTTGGCAATTTGCCAATGATGCCATTAAGCCGGTGTCCGACATCATTGATCAGGTGAACAACATTTCAGCAGGGAATTTGCATGAAAAAGTTACCGTAGGACGTGAAAAGGATGAATTGGCGCTTTTGGCTCAGACATTCAATCAAATGCTCGGTCGTCTTGAAATCGCGTTCATTGCGCAAAAGAACTTCGTTTCACACGCGTCCCACGAGTTGCGAACGCCTCTTGCGCTGATCATGAGCGAGGCCGAGTTAAGCTTGATGAAAGAGCGGTCGAGCGAAGAATATAAGGTTGCTTTAAAGGGAATTTGGTCAGAAGCCAAGGAAATGAATGAGCTGGTCAGCCGACTGCTCGAACTCGCGCGCACCGAAGAACATGCATTCAAAGTGACTTTTTCAAAAATCCGCGTTGATGAAGTCCTTTGGCAGGCAAAAGCCTCTGTCCAGCAGAAAAATCCGGGTTATGAAGTGCACATTCATTATGATCAAATCCCGGATAATGAGGAGGAGTTGAAACGTTATGGTGATGAAAGTCTGCTCAAAACGGCCTTTATGAACCTGATGGACAACGCCTGCAAATATTCGAATGACAAAACCGTGAATGTATATCTCGAAATTCAGAATGATCTGATCAAGATTTACTTCAAAGATGTTGGCATTGGAATTGCGTCGGACGAGCTTCCTTATATTTTTGACACATTTTATAGAAGTGCCACCACGATCAGCAAAGCGGGCTATGGAATTGGCCTAGCCCTCACCAAACGCATCATCAGCATGCAGGGCGCCAGCATTGAAGTGGAATCGACATTTGGCTCCGGCACCACATTCATTTTAACCTTCCCGCCGTTTTAACTGCCTTTTAATTCGGTGTTAATGTGCCTTTAACACATCGAATTGTAATTTGAAGCATTAAATCCATCCATCCCGAAATTATTGACGCTGGAAAAGAAGTTACCGCGCTTTTTTTTACAGCATAAAAAGTAAGTTCGACAGCCAAGGCTGTGGAAGAAATGCAAAACAAACGTGAATTGAGACATGACTGCCGCAATGCAGACAATGTTTTAAATTGAGTTAGGTGAGTAGTAAGAGAAGATTGGCCTCCGGATATTTCGGGGGCCAATTTTATTTGCGATTAATGTGGTCAAATGTCATTGAGGCGTGCCACGATCATTCCCGTGTGCTTTGGGACCGAAGCGACATATTCCGCTAGTGGAACATTGGTCATAATCACCTTTTTGCCTGTTAATGAGGCATGTATCAAATAAGCGCGGCTGCCGACCTTTGAAATAATGCCCATATGGTTCACATCTAAACCTTCCACCGAAGAAGTGAATGCAACAATGTCGCCATCATGAAGCATAGGCTCAGCCTTCTGAATTCCAGCCTTGGGAATGTAACTGTGTTCCCGCGCATTGATCTGATTTTCCTGCTCACGTACTTTTTCCCAAACCGCCGTTTCAGCTAGTGAAGGATATAAATTTGCATGGTTGGACATGAAATTGATTTCTTTTTTGAAAGGAACGCCGCCTACTTTGGCCGTAATGTCTTCCAGCCTGCCGCGCTTTTCATTTTCATACATCCAATCTAGAATGTAATGTAATCTGGATGGATAACCATCAATGTTCCCTTCCCGATAACGCAGTTTGGTCAGTTCGTTTTTATAACCTTCAAAAGTCGGATTTTCAGTTTTTGCTATCGCCAATGCGACCGCGCTCTCCACCAAAGTGGTACAGTCCAGGCCGTCAAATTTGCAGACCAGCTTTTCAATTGGGTTGCCTTCCAGCGTGCCGCCAACATAAGGTGTGCCCAGAAACGACTCGCCCATGCGCAACACCTGCGTTCCAATGTCCCTGCTGTCCGGCAAATCCATTTTTTGTGCAAACACTTTCTGGATACTCGATTGCGCAAACAAACCACTAGAAGCCAGGACAAAAATGGATAGAACAATAACTCTGATCATGCTGAAAATTCCTTTTTATGCGTAAACATCACGTTAATAAAGCCAATCAAGGCATTTGTTACTATCAAAATTAAATAATCTTTCCCTCCATAGCAGGACTTAGGGCTTTTGTTATAAAAGGAATTTGAATTTTATCATTCTTACTTTTCCACGATTTCATACACTGCAACGGAATTGGGAAGCAGCTCAACCTGGACGCCGGTTGATGTGATTTCGGTTGTTTTGAGACTAATCTGCTGTAAAAACGACGGGAAAACCGGCTGCAATTTGTATGCCGTTGTATTGCCCAGCTTCAAAAAATTTGCCCAGGCATCCTGCGGGATTCTGACATTGGTTTCAACACCGTTATTTTTGTCAAAATTGTAGATGAATAGCAGTTTCTGCGCATCCGTGTAACGTAAATAACTGTAAGTCAATTTTTTGTCGTAATTAAGCGACTGTCCATCCACATTAGCATATTGAAGATCGTAAAAGCCGCCTGCGTAAACAGCTTCATTGTTTAATACGAAGTGGTTAAGCGATTCGTAAAAGGCGCGCAGGTCTTTTTGATCATTGGTTAATTTTTCCAGGTCAAATTTGCCGCCATTAACCCATTGCTGAAATTCGGTTACGCCCCAATAGTCAAAAATCGTCGTGCGGCCATCTTCGCCTTGAAAGCCTTCCGGCAATGTGGGATTTACGCCCAATTCCTGGCCGAAATAGATCATTATAGGTCCGGAATGGAGCGTTGCACTCAATGTCATGGCTGGCACGGCCGCCCACGGATCGCCCGCAAAATAACGTGATGCAATGCGCTGTTCATCATGGTTTTCAAGAAAGCGAAGCATGTTTTCGCTAATATCACCTGATTCCTGCTGCCAAATCTTGGTAATATTTTCCACCGAACCGCTTCCCTCCATCAGACTGCGGAGCGAATTGTAAAGGCCGACTTTGTCATACAAATAATCGAATTTGCCCGTGTTGATGTAATGATGATATTCCGCTGGATTATAGATTTCAGCAATAAAAATAACCTCCGCTTTTATCTTTTTAATTTCAGGAATAACCCACGCCCAGAATTCTGCCGGAACCATTTCAGCCATGTCGCACCGGAAGCCATCCACACCTTTTTCGGTCCAGAAACGCAAAATGTCATACATTTTCTGCCACGTCGATGGGATGGGATCAAAATATCTTAGCCCGCCGTTTTGGTAATCGATGCCGTAATTGAGCTTGATCGTTTCATACCAGTCATATTGGCTTGGCTGCGCCTGGAAAACGTCATTTCCGGTTGCTTTCGCGGGCCTTTCGTGATAGGGGGCCGCAATGTCAATGGGCGGCTTATGTCCTTCCGGAACCACAAAATCATGATTTGGAATGTAATAAAAGTTGTTTTTAGGGCTGAATGCAACAGTGTTATCATCATCCTCGCCAAAATCTTTCACGCCCTGTGCCCGGGCATCGGAGCGATATTGCCGCGCTACGTGATTGGGAATAAAATCAATGATCGCTTTCAAGCCCAATGCATGTGTCCGTGAAACGAGCTGTTCAAATTCTTTCATGCGGTTAGGCACGTCCACGGCGAGGTCAGGATCGACATCATAATAATCTTTCACCGCATAAGGCGAACCCGCAATGCCTTTCACGATCAGCGGGTGGTCCGGCTCGATGCCAAACTGACTGTAATCCGTCAATGTCGCATGTTCGAGGACGCCCGTAAACCACACATGCGTAACGCCGAAATCTTTCAGCGCGCCGAGCGCCGTTTCAGTGATATCATTGAATTTTCCACAGCCATTCTCTGCAATGGAGCCATAAAACTTGTTCGTCGTGTTTTGATTTCCAAACAAGCGGGTGAAAATCTGATAGATTACAAATTTATCTTTATTAACCTCAGGCATATTAAGTTAGATGTTAAGACTCGGTCCGTAAATCGCCTTCCAATGTAATAAATGCTGTTCCGGAACCGACGCTGGGAATTTTTACTAATCTGCAAGATATCAAATTTGGGATTATAAGGCTCTAACTGCAACTTGCCTCGATGCCTTAATCGCGTAGTTCCGACCTTACAACTTGCCAGAACTGAACGCTTGCGAATCCAATGTGCGCTTTGTTCCTAGTCGCTTGTCAGTCAATTACTTCGTCGTAGTAGTTGTAACTTCAATAATCTTATTTATTTAAAAAATTATATTTTTGCGAGATTCTATTAAACGGATAAAGCAAATATTGTAAATCTGAAACATTCATCGTAGGTTCGGTATTTGAGACACCATTATCACACTATGGTACAAAGGATTTACCTGCTTGTTTTTTTAGGTATGTTGCTGATGTTGACGATCTTAACGCCAAGGATTTCGTTGGCACAAGATTTCAATGAATGTCAGCGTATAGTTAAAGATCTTCTCCCCGTTTTTAACCGTTCTTTTGAAGAAAATAATCCTGCCCTGCTCAGGGAAGAATCATATCAGC
Source organism: Dyadobacter sp. CY326 (assembly GCF_021390515.1). Lineage (GTDB taxonomy): Bacteria > Bacteroidota > Bacteroidia > Cytophagales > Spirosomataceae > Dyadobacter. The sequence goes on along the minus strand of NZ_JAJUXI010000002.1, from coordinate 799,977 downwards.
GCGGCGTCCGAAATCTGCAAGCCGCCTACGCACTTTATCACAAACAAGCATTCCAACCTGCCGATTCTGTGCAGCGCATGAACAATGAAGCGGTGATCCTTGCATTGCTTGGCAACTATCAAAAGGCGTTGCACATTATGGAAGAGTTGGAGCTGAGTTCACAAGATCCGCATTTGCATTATAACCGCGGGCTTTTTGGAATGCTGTCCGGCAAATATGCCGCTGCCCGCACCGATTTTGCAGAGGCTCCCGGTGGCACCCAGGCGACATTGAATACATTGGTTTCCTATGCAAAGGAAAAGAAGTACGGTGAGGCAATGAGCTACGCAAATGGCAACAGCGCTAAAAACACCGACGGAAAGTGGAATTACAACCTGGGAATGGTTTACAAATACAACGGACAACTTCCCGAGGCCGTTGACGAAATGGCCACCGCGATCCGGCAGAAAGATGAAATGGCTTACCGGCTGCAACGCGGCGATATGCTGATGCGCATGGGCAGCGAGAAAAAGGCAGTAAAAGATTTTGAAAAAGTGTCTCGCAACCATTTAAAGGCCCAAATCCGATATGCCAATGCATTGTTGTCATTAAATCAATTTGGGGCAGCGAAAGCGGTTTTTGAAAAATATCTGGAAACCGACGACCGCACATTTCGCGGCGATGCTTATCTGGGAATGGCGCATTCATTTTACGGTTTGAAGCAGATTAGCGAGGCGCAGCGTTATTACAAGCTCGCTTCCACATTGAAGCGCGAAACGCCCGCATTGCAATCCGGAATGGGCAATACGCACCTCTCGAAACATGAATATCAAACTGCTTTCACGCTTTTTGACCGGGTTATCAAAAAGGATTCAACGTATTTGCCCGCATATCTGGGCCGCGCAGTCTCTTATTATGGCCAGAAAAAATATGACCTCGCATTAAAGGATTTTAAAAAAGCAGAAATGGCTTTGAACGAGGATAATAAGTTTTTTGCAGACCTTTTTGTTACTAAAGCATTCTCCGAATATTATCTCAAACAAGTCAATTCTGCACAGGACGATTTCAAAAAGGCGATCAAGCTGGACCCTACGCGTTATGAGGCATTGGCAGGAATGAGCAGCATCATGATCGATCAGAAGCGCTATTCCGAAGCTGGTCAGTTTCTCTCAAAAGCGCTCGTATATGAGCAGGGTTACGATTTAATGTGGAGCAATTACGGAAGTTTGCTGCTGCATTTTGATATGTATAAAAAGAGTTATCAGGTTTTCAAAAAAGCGGTTTCACTCAATCCATCCAATGTCAATGCGCAGAATGGCTGGGGTGTTGTGCTGTTGGAAAATGACCAGCTCGATAAGTCAATGGCGCTTTTTGATAGTTTGCTGAAAGAGAAGCCAAACCTGCCGTTTTTGAATAACAATCATGGCATCATTCAAGCGTATATTGGCAACAGGCACGCGCAGCGACGACAGTTGGATGAGGCAAACGCACGCTATGACGGCGCTTTTAAGGACTTTGCAACCGCAATGGATAATGCGCCTTCCCGCAAGTTTTACAATGTAAATCAAGGCAATGTTTACCGCTATCTCGAAAAATACGACGAGGCGAAACTGAGTTACCAAACCTATCAGGACAAAAGCGCGCTCAACAACACTGCTGTTATGTATGCCGGTCGCGAGCAGTTGAAAGACGCTAAATATTATCTTGGAGTTGCTCTACAAATCGATTCGCTGCATCGTGTGTTTCAATATAACATGAACATTCTGGTTAAAGGCAAACAGAAGGAAATGATGCGTCTGGTGGCTTCCAATGATGAGAACAGTCCTTTTTCGGACATTGGGATTAAATACAGCCGTGATGGATTCGTGACGATTTACCTTTATGATTACGAATATGATTCGCTGTCATTCCCCGGGCGCCACTATATGCCTCTGCCCGTTGCGGAATATAAGGAGGATTACTTTATCCCGGAGTACGATTTCAAGCTGATTGCTTATGCCAAAAACAAGGGCAATGATGGTAAGAAGAAGCGTGTTCGCTATAAGACTCAGAAAGTGCGGCTTCCAGGATCGAGAGGCAGATCCGGAACAAAGTGCCCGATCCTATTTTAGCCTAGATTGCAATAAAACGTTGAAAGACGGCTTTGAGTAAAATTTTCTACGCAGCAAATTGGTTCTATCCCCAATAAACGTAAAGTTTTCTACTATCAGATTGGCGGGTTATTAACGGTTTCTCGCCGAGCTGCCGTTCGTAAGTATGTTTTTGACCTCAACAAAGCTGATAGGCTTATCAAGAAAATAATCCGCGCCTTCACGAAAAGCTTCCTCACGCAGATTTGTCATCGCGCTCATCATGACGATACGTGCACCTATTTCCGGGTTTGTATTTTTAATGCGATTGATTTCATTAATCCCTTTGCCATCGGGCAAGTTGTTGTCAATGAACACCCAATCAGGTTTCATGCTGTTAATGCACTCCAATCCTTCCAAAAGTGAAGCAGCAACTTTAACGGATGCATCGGGTGATTTAATATTTAATTGTTTCACTAGAAAATTGCGCATCAACACCCCCAAGTCCTTCTCATCTTCAATTATTACAATTTTCATAGCGCTGTGTCAGAAATATAATTTTCGTTCATCGATTAGGAGAGTTGTAGTCAAAAGTGTTCTTTATTTTTATGGTGAGCGTGTCGACCGTTTAATTACAATAATCCTGCCATTAAGGCCCTGAAAGCCAGTTTACGGCGAATTCAGAATGATAATTTGTCAGGTTAATGTGTAGAATGTTTATCCCCATTGCATGCGCCAGGCCTTTGGTACAGGATTTTGTATTGAAACGGTGTAAATGAAATCTTTCACATAAAACGAGTTAACGGTATGAATGGTAATAAAGCATTTTGGGGAATCGTAACGGCAGCAGCGGTTGGAGCAATCATTGGGTTACTATTTGCTCCTGAAGAAGGAAATCAAACGCGTAAAAAAATTAAGAAAAAAACAAATAGCCTGGCAACTGACCTGATTGATGCGCTTGAAAAGAGCAAAGAGAAAGTTGCTAGTGTTGCAGGCCAGGTGAAAAAAGAAGGCGAGGAATACAAAGAAGCAGCTCTTGACAAAGCTGATGAGTATACCGACGAAGCTAAACAAGAAATCAACAGATATTCATAATAAGGACATTCGGGCGCGAGCAATTGCGCCCGAATTTTATATGCTTCATCCAATATGAAAACATCATCAACAAACCCCGATAGCAGGCCGATCGAAAGCACCGTGAATTACGTTAAGGAAATGTTTTTGACTGCTCCCGATACAAAAACCGGCAAGACGCTTGAACTTGGCGTCAATGCGCTATTGGCAAAAACAGCGTTGCGCAGATTGCCGCCACCATTGAACTTTGTTGTTCCATTGGTCGTAAAAAATGTGATCGTAAAACACGGTGTGCCCGAAGGCAGGGAACTGCTTCTTAAAGGATTACGGTGGGTAAAGAAAAAAACAGACGACACGCCGCCGAGTCTGGCTTAGGCATTATTGTTATTTCAGATATTTGCCGAACCCTTCCGTAACGAAGGGTTCTTTGCGTTATAACGCTATGACGGCAAGAAATTTGTTAGGTTAACTATACGTCTGTAAAAACACCGCCAGTTTTACGTAAACTCAGGCGGTTTTTACCGCTCACTCAACGTTCCTTTTTGTAAATTAAATCGGAAATGTTATACGGCAATTTCGAATTAACTCCGTGAATTATTGGCAGTTGTCATTGGATATATATTTTTAGGCGTTCGGGAGCCATCGGTATAATTGGCACCGTTCAATGGACAAATTGCAAACCGCAGATACAACACACTGAAAAGACGTTTTTTTGTATTTTCACCGCAGTCTGAGATTTATACTCAGTCTGTGGAAATTAGTACGCAATCTTTATTATCGCGCCGTTGGTTGAAGATAGATTGAATAAAGAATCGTAAATTTAAACTTTAAGAATTCTAATATTTTACCCTTGGTTGCTATATGCAAAGACAGACGCAGACGCAAAGACAGACCCTGAAATACTCTCCGTTGCAAATTCAGATGCTGAATTTACTGCATTTGACAACAATGGAATTGGAACAAAGAATCAAAGAAGAGTTAGAAGAGAATCCTATTTTAGAGGAAGGCAAGGACGACAATGCTTCTGAGGATACGGTCGACGAGTTCCAGGATCCGGCGGATACGGGCACGGGTGAAGATAACAGCATGCAGGATTATTATGACTGGGATGAGTTTAGAGATGATGATGTTCCAGATTATAAAACTTACGCCAATAACCAGTCTCCTGATAATGAGCTTTATACGCGACCAATGGTTGAAACCATCTCATTCCGCGACGACCTCAAACAGCAAGTTCATTTCCTAAGACTTGACGACAGACAGCAACTGATTGCAGATTTTATCCTTGATTCATTAGATGAGGATGGCTTTTTGAGACGTGAGAGCGATGTGATTGCTGATGATATTTCTTTTGCAAACAGCATGTTCATTGACACAGAAGAAGTCAACTGGATATTGAAAATCATTCAACAGCTCGACCCGGCCGGAATCGCGGCAAATGACCTCAGAGAATGCCTGCTGATTCAACTTAACCGCATTGAAAATCAGGACGACACTTGGAAATGGGCTTACAAAATTGTGACCGACGCATTTGACGAGCTTGGTTCCAGGAATTATGACAAGATCATGCGGATCACCGGTCTGGATGAAGAGTCGCTGAAAAAAGCCATTGCGCTGATCACTACCCTAAACCCCAAACCGGCATCAGGACTTCGTAACGACTCCATCGTTAACGAAAGCATTAAGCCTGATTTTATGCTGCGGTATACGGAGGATGGTGAGATAGAAGTGCAGCTTACATGGGGCAACAGCCCTGCCCTGCGTTTGAACAAATTGTTTACCCAAATGGCTGAACAAAAGAACGATAAGGCGACCAACCAGTTTCTTAAAAATAAAATGAACTCTGCAAAATGGTTTATTGATGCCATTAAGCAACGTGAAAATACAATGCTGAGCACATTGAAAGCCATTGTGCGGCTGCAATATGATTACTTCCAGTCAGGAGACATCAAGAAGCTCCGGCCAATGATCCTGAAAGACGTCGCGGAAATTATTTACATGGACATTTCCACCGTTTCGCGGGTTACCACCAATAAATATGTGCAGACGCCCTTCGGGATTGTTCTACTAAAAGATCTTTTCACAGAAGGCGTTACCAATGAGGACGGAACCGAGGTTTCCAACAGGGAAATTCAGGAAGCGATCCGGGAAATAGTAAGCGCAGAAGACAAACGTCATCCATACAACGATCAGCAAATTACAGATATGCTCTCCGAAAAGGGCTATTCTGTTGCGAGAAGGACCGTTGCCAAATATAGGGAACAATTGAACATCCCAACTGCAAGATTAAGAGTAACCATTTAAGCAACGTAAGAAACCACTGGATTTAGCCCTAATAACCTGGCATGAAAAAAATAGTTGTTGTCGATGATGAAGCAGATATCTGCTTCTTATTAAAAAGATTTTTATCAAAGAATGATTTCATAGTTGAGACTGCGCAGAATGGTAAAGACGGCCTTGCGCTAATTGATTCGATTTCGCCTGACCTGGTCATGACCGATTTCCGGTTGGGAGACATTACCGGAACTGAGTTGCTGACTGCGATCAAGACAAAGCGTCCTAATGTGCCTGTTTTGATTATTACAGGTTATTCTGACATCAAAATTGCCGTAAGCGTAATGAAACTTGGCGCTTACGATTACATTACAAAGCCTCTTTTCCCGGATGAAATTCTTGTAACCGTTAAAAAGGCCATTGCCGATGCGGAATCCAAGGAAAATGAAGAGTATGAATACACTTCTGTTTCATCCGGAACAAGCAGCGGATCATCTGAAACGGTGAAACCTGCCCGCAGAAGCAATTCGCGCACAAAGCCTGGCTACGTTATGGGCCAAAGCGATATTTCTGACAATCTTTTCAGACAAGTGGATTTGGTTGCGCCTACAAATTTCAGCGTGATCATTTACGGTGAAAGTGGTTCAGGTAAGGAGGCGATTGCGCAGGAAATTCACAACCGTTCCAAAAGACGTGATATGCCGTTTGTCGCCATGGACTGCGGAGCAATCTCCAAGGAACTTGCGGGAAGTGAGCTTTTCGGTCACGAGAAAGGATCTTTCACAGGTGCACTGAACACAAAAATCGGTCATTTTGAGATGGCAAACGGCGGAACATTGTTTTTGGACGAGGTTTCCAATTTGTCCTACGAAATTCAGGTTGCGTTGCTGCGCGTTGTACAGGAGCGTAAAATGCGCCGCATTGGTGGTTCAAAAGAGATTGACCTGGACGTGCGTATATTGGTTGCGAGTAACGAACGGTTACTTGAATCCGCCAAAACCGGCAAGTTCAGAGAAGATCTTTATTATCGTTTTAACGAGTTTACGATCGAAGTTCCCGCATTGCGAAACAGGAAGGATGATTTGATGCTTTTTGCAAACACATTCCTGGACACAACCAATGTAGAACTTGGCAAGAATGTGACAGGATTTTCGGAAGAAGTCAAAAATGATTTTCTTAACTATTCATGGCCTGGTAACCTGCGAGAGCTGAAAAACGTGATCAAGCGTGCGACATTGCTTTCTGACGGAGATTTGATTGAAGAAAAATCGCTGCCATTTGAAATTGTTAATTACAGAAAGCTGAAAGACCTTGATGAAGAGCCTGTTGCGCCCGTTTCCACGATAAGCAGCGTTGCGAGCGCACCCGAAGCATTGGATGGAGATGATTCAAAACCCAGCTTGAAGACGGTTGCGAATGAAGCAGAATATGACATGATTATGCAGGTTTTGAGAGACGTCAACTTCAATAAAAGCAAAGCTGCGCGGTTATTAAACATTGACCGAAAAACACTTTACAATAAAATGAAGCAGTTTGACATTTAATTGCAAAGTTACGTTTGAGCTAGAACCTGGATGAACAATAAAATCATAAAAGTCCTTCTTGTAGACGATGATGAGGACGATTACTTTCTGACACGCGAATATTTCCATGAACTGATTAATTGGAAATTTGATATAACATGGTGTTCCACCTTTCGGGATGCGAAATATCACATTAAGGAAAACAAATACGACCTCTATCTGTTCGATTATTTGTTGGGCGAAAGCACGGGGATTGACCTGATCGAGCTGGCTTGCCAGTTTGAATGCGAAGAGCCAATTATTCTGCTGACCGGAAAAGGTGACACTAAAATAGCAGTCGAAGCATTGCGCCTCGGCGCTGCCGATTATCTGATCAAAAGCGAGCTTGATGCTGAAAAGCTGGAAAGGAGCATTCGTTACGCTTTGGAAAGGACTTCCGTGCTTAAAGCATTGAAGCACAGCGAACGACGTTACAGGAGGATTTTTGAAGAGTCGAATGATTTCCTGTTTATAAGTGATCTTGAAGGCAACATTATTGATTTCAACACTTCGGCCAGTGTGCTTACTGGCTACGAGGAAGAAGAGCTGAGGGAGAAAAATATCCTGGAATTGATCGAAGACGCGCAATTTGATTCTCCTTGGCGCGAAATCAAAGATCGTCCAATTCATGATTATGAAGTCAAATTGCTGTCCAAAGATGCAGACAAGAAATATTGTCTTTTTTCCGCTTCACTGGAAGTGGATGACGAGCATCCGTATATACAAGGCAGGTTACATGATATGACCGCGCGCAAGCAGTCGGAGCGGGAAAGGTTATTTTCTGAAAAAATGGCGGTTACAGGTCGCCTGGTGCGCATGCTAGCACACGAAGTAAGAAATCCATTAACCAATGTCAATTTGTCTGCCGAGCAGCTTGAAATGGAGCTGGTCGATGAAGATCAGAAGTTCTATACACAAATCATTAAAAGGAATTGCAACCGCATCAATGATCTGATTTCGCAGCTTTTACAGCCGTCCACTTCTGCTGATATTGAGCTGGTTGAAAGTTCCATGCATTCAGTCCTTTCGCAAGCCATAGGTTCAGCATTGGATCGTGTGCAATTGAAGCGGATTCAAATTGTTAACCAATTTGCAGAAGAAGAGCTTTCACTGCCGCTCGATTCCGTGTCTTTACAAATGGCCTTCCTCAATATTATAACCAATGCAATTGAAGCAATGGAAGAGGACAAGGGCATTTTGCGGATCACCACGAAAAGCCAAGGAGAAAGCATTCAGGTAATTTTTGCAGATAACGGCTCAGGCATCAGTGAAGAGCATATGGATAAGATTTTTGAGCCATATTTTACTGGTAAAAACAATGGAATGGGCATCGGATTATCCACAACGATGAGCATCATTCACGCCCACCACGGCCGCATTGACGTGCAGTCAGAACTCGGTTCGGGAACAACTTTCACGATAACCTTTCAAAACGGAAAGTAACTTGGTTGCGATAGGCAATGCAATGCCTCCGTAGTAACACCAAGCAGAGCAGACGACCGAAGTGACCTTTAAACGCCACCTCAGCCGCCCGCTCCGCACGTTTGGCAAAATCAAAAACTCACCTGTTGAGCTTTTATTAGACCGCCGTCACCCTTGTCTTCTTTTTATTGAAGAACCCGTAAATGATCGGGAATATTAGCAGTGTAAGAATGGTTGCTGTAATTAAGCCCCCTATAACCACAATCGCCAACGGTTTCTGCGTTTCTGAGCCGATTCCGGTCGAAGTCGCGGCTGGCAAAAGCCCGATTGCAGCCATTAATGCGGTCATAATAACAGGTCTGATTCTCGATTTGACGCCCTCGCGAATTGCTTCGTCCAATGCCATCCGTGCAGCAAGATTTTTGTTAAAGACCGAGATCAGGATCACACCATTTTGCACACATAACCCGAAAAGCGCAATAAATCCAACGCCTGCCGAAATGCCGAAGTTCATGTGCGTCACGTGCAGCGCCAGGATTCCGCCAATGAGCGCGAAAGGAACATTGATCAAAACCAAACCGGCGTCTTTTGCATTGCTGAACATAATAAACAGCAAAATAAAAATCCCGATTAAGCTGATTGGAACGACTTGTCCCAGCCGCGCAGTCGCGCGCACCTGATTCTCAAATTCACCCGACCAGTTCACGGAATAACCTTTTGGCAGCGATTTGAGCAGCGGCTTCACGCGGTTTTGCGCATCGGCAATCGTGCTTCCCAAATCACGTTCGCGCACAGAGAATTTCACGCCTATGAAACGCTTGTTGTTGTCGCGATACACAAATGCGGGCCCTGTAACCGTGCGGATCGAGGATATTTCTTTTAATGGAATTTTGCCTCCCGTCATTGTAGGAACCATCAATTGCTGAATGTCATCCACCGTGCGGCGATATTGCTGTTCGTATCGCAGGCGAATGTCAAACTTGCGTTCGCCTTCATACAAGATGGAAGCCGTTTTGCCACCAATCGCCATTTCTATAACCGCCTGTGCATCAGCGGTGCTTACGCCATATTGCGCCATTTTGTGATCGTGGAGAATAACGCTGATCTCAGGCTGACCAATGTTCCGCAGAATGCCCACGTCCTTGATCCCCGGCACATCCTTAATCGCATTCAAAACCTGATCCGCTTTCGCATTCAGCGTTTCAAGATCGTCGCCGTAAATTTTTACTGCGTTACTCGCATTCATCCCTGCCACAGCTTCGGCAACATTGTCGATGATGGGCTGTGAATAATTGTAATTAATGCCCTGGAATTGCTTCAATTTCTTGTCCATTTCCTCAATAAGCTGATCCTGCGTGATCTTGCGTTTCCACTCGTTCTTTGGTTTCAGGTTCACCTGCATTTGAACATAGTAAAAACCAGATGGGTCCGTTCCGTCGTTGGATCGGCCGGTTTGGGACAAAACGCCATTGACTTCGGGGAATTCGTTGAGCTTGGCGCGCAAAATGGTAACCATTTTAATGGTTTCGTTCAGCGAGCTGCTCATTGGCATTTTCGCTTCTACCCAAAGTGCGCCTTCGTTCAATGTTGGCAAGAACTCTGTCCCCAAAAATTTTGCAGAAAACATGCTGATTCCCAAGAATAACGTTGCGAGAACAAGGCTCAGCTTTTTACGCGCATAACACCACTCAAAGCCGTTTATCACACTTCTGTCGAAGAAGCGAACGACTGGATTGCTTTTTTCTCTGACATTTTTATTCAACAATATCGAACAAAGCACCGGAACAAGCGTCAATGTGTACAAAAGCGCTCCCAGCAACGCAAAACCCAACGTGTAAGCCAGAGGCGTGAACATTTTTCCCTCCACTTTCTGAAAACTGAAAATCGGGATAAGCGCGGTGATGATGATTAATTTGGAAAAGAAAATGGCCTTTCCGAGTTCGCCGCCTGTTTTTTTGATCAATCCTAATTTCGAAAGCTTGTTATAGCGATCCATTCCGTTGCGATGCGCAAGGTGATCGAGCGCTACGAATATGCCTTCGACCATCACAACTGCTCCGTCAATGATAATTCCGAAGTCAATAGCGCCCATCGAAAGCAAGTTGGCCGACATGCCTCTCATTTTCAAGCACATGAATGCAAACAGCAGCGCGAGCGGAATGATGATAGAAACAATGACCGTCGTGCGCCAGTCGGCCATGAACAGGAAGACGATAACGGTTACCAGCACAATGCCTTCCACCAGGTTATGCTTTACAGTGTGCGCACAAAATTCAATGAGATTGTCACGATCATAAAACGTCACCATTTTGACATCCGGCGGTAGGATTTTCGTGTTCAATTCGTCAACCTTATCCTTTATACGCGCCAGCACTTCACTCGGATTTTCGCCCTTGCGCTGAACAACAATGCCTTCCACAACATCATCGTTTCCATCCAGCCCAACTTGGCCCACACGCGGCATATCTGATTCTTTCACATCGGCCACATCCTTGACCAGCACAGGATTATCCTTGACAAATTCCACGATAATGTTCTCAATGTCCGGAATGGAATTCAGTAACCCAATCCCGCGGACAACGTAAGCCTGGCCATTTTTTTCAATCACATCACCGCCCACATTGACATTGCTTTTGGTGACAGCCTGGTAAACTTCCAATGGCGTAATGTTGTATTTTACGAGTTTGGTTGGATTGACCTGCACTTCATAAATTTTTTCCCGGCCACCAAATGCAACCACATCAGCAACGCCCGGAATGCTCCTTAACTGTCTGTCAATGATCCAGTTGTGCAAGGTCAACAATTCCCTGCTGTCGCGATCCTTGCTTTTTAATGTAAAGCGGAAAATCTCGCCGGTCGGGCCGTAAGGCGGCTGCACATCCGGCTCCACGCCTTCGGGCAATGAAATGTTTCGGAGTTGATTGTTAACCTGTTGTCTGGCAAAAAAGTCTTCAACATTATCGTCAAAGATGATTTTGATAATGCTCAATCCAAACATGGTCGTGCTGCGCACGTTGGATTTTTGTTGCACCGAGTTCATCGCGACTTCAATGGGAACTGTCACAAAGCGCTCGATTTCCTCCGCGCTGCGGCCATTCCATTGGGTAACGATAATGATCTGTGTATTAGTGACATCCGGAAATGCTTCCAGCGGTGTGTCACGATAACTAACGATCCCCGCGATAATCAGCAGGCCCGTCATAAAGAATATGAAAAAGCGGTTTTTCAAAGAAAAGCCCACAATTCCCCGAATGAATTTATTCATTTTTCAATGAGTGAAGAGTGAATGAGTGAATGAGTGAATGAGTGAATGAGTGAATGAGGGTTAATGATTGAATGATTGAATGACCGAATGATTGAATAATTTTTTCTATTCACTCATTCAATCATTCAGTCATTCAACATTAATCATTCAGCGCGTCGTAAACGAGGAGTTGGTTCTTGCTAATGATTGTTTCGCCGTCTTTGAGGCCGCCGCTGATGTAGGTTCGGTTGGCGAGTGAGCGATAGATTTCTACGGGGCGCGTTTCGATTTTGGAACGGTTGTGATAAACCATCACCCAATTTTTACTGCGGTCAAAAATCACGGCTTGCGATGGAATGGCTTGCATTTTGCTGCCTTCTTCGAAATTCAGACTGACGGTTGCGTGCATTTCCGGTTTCAGCTTGAATCCCACATTTTGCAATTGAATGCGGATTTTCATCGCTTTTGTGTCCGGATCGAGCACATTGTAGATCTTGTCTACTTTCCCTTTAAAAACTTCGTCTGAAAAACTGATCGTTCTTACGTCCGCAGACATTCCCAGCTTAATCCTTGGAATGTCACTCTCATTTACATTGGCCATAACCCACACATCCGCAATTTGTCCGACCGTGAAAAGGCTTTCCGCATTATCGGAACGCAACTGCATTCCCAGGTTCACATTCTTGTCAATGACAAAGCCGTTAATTGGCGATTTCACCGTATAATTGGCTGATTTGCCCAAACCATAAATTGAAAACACTTCCTTGACACGACTGACTTCTGCCTGCGCCTTGTCCACAACTTGGCGCGCCGTGATCACATCGCGTTCGGGAACGAGCTTGCTTTCGAACAGATCTTCGGTCGAAGACAGGTTTTTCTGTGCAACCAGCAGATCGGACTGAGCCTGAATTTTTTGTCTTTCAAAATCAGCCACTTCACCTGAGCGGATCGTTGCCAGTTTTTGGCCTTTACGCACATTATCACCCAGTTCCACATCCACTTCTTCTACATTGCCGCCAACAAGCGGGTAAATTTTGATCACCTGATTTTCGTCAGGGACCACTTTTCCAACCAGTGTAAGCTCATTGCGAACGGCTTCTGTACGCACGGTGTCGATGCTGATTCTGCTCATCATGGTGTCCGAAAGCATAAATGCCTTGGATTCTTCGGGTTCCTCTTTTTTTGTATTGCACGCAGTCAGCCAGATGCCGAGGGCGGCCAACATGACAATGCTTAGGGAATTTTTCATTGGATTTTTATTAATGGCAAAAGCCGTGATGTGATTAATGCGAACTGATTAATTGAAAAGCTCTTCACCGACGACGAAGTTGAGTTCTTCGTAAACTTTGATGCGGTCGGCCTGTAAGCGGTTATATTCCTTGATGCTTTCGTTGTAGGTTTCTATGAAGTCGATGAATTCCAAAAGAGTGATATTTCTTTTCTGGAAATTGTCGTAAATGCCTTTGCTAAGGAGTTGAAACTGATCCGAAAACTGGCTTTCGACGCTGTGATAAGCATTTTCTGCAACCGAAACTTTTTGTAATGCTGCATCCACCTCGTTATTGACGCTCGTCACCTTGGCCGATTCAGCCGTTTTGAAATAACCAATGTTCGTTTTTGCGGCTTTGATGTTTCCCTGATTTCTATTGAAAAATGGCAGACTCATCGTGGCTGAAACGCCTACATAATTATTGACATAATTGCTGGCCTGGTCATAAACTGCTCCCAGCTGAATGTCAGGGACAGCCAGCGCTTTTTGCAAAGTGTAGTTCAGTTCAGCCTGTTTTACAGCAGATTGCGCAACTTTCAGGTCCGAGCGACTTTCCATTGCTTTTGCTTTCAGGGACGCTGCTGTATATTGGTTCAATTGATAGCGCTGAATTTCCAGACTGTCAACAACTGATTTGACCGGCCGATCCGCGTTGAGCAGCGTGCGCAGATTGCGCTGGTTGTCGTGCAGCTCAAACAGAATGTCGGCGCGGTCATTAGTCAGTTGGAAAAGGAGGGCTTTTAAACGTACGACTTCTTTAAGGGAAATGTTTTTGCGGTTATATTCCTTGTCGAATGCAGTCACCGTCGTGTTCAGTGACGCAATCTGCGTGTCATATAAGGCAATGGTTTGTTCCAGATAATAGGACTCAAAAAATATCTGGCGAAGGTCAAACTTCAATGTGCGGATCAGGTCAAAAAACTGATATTCTCTTTTTCGGGTGGATTCCACATCCAGTGCCACCTGTTTGTTGCGCTTGCCTGCGCGGGTGATGAGTTGTTGAACTGTGAATGCTTTCTGGCCTTGTTTTCCCACATCCAAAAAACCCCGGGAAGGATTGTAGGCACTGATTTCGACGCCGAATGTGGGGTTATTCCAAAGCTTGTCCTGAATTTCGATGGATTTGGCAATGTCAATCTGATATTTCTCGGCAAGAATTTCGAGGTTGTTTTGCAGGAACAAGCTGTCCGCCTGCCTGATCGAAAGCCTCAATGTGTCCTGGGCATGCAGCTGGGCCGCCAGGCAAATGAGGAACGTCGTGAATAAAGTTCGCATGATTTCTGTGTTAGAATGATGCGATATTCCGACGCCGATATTACAGGAGCCTTAAAATAAAGTTAGAAAAAAATTAGAAGTGCAAAAGTGCCTCATATGTGGTCTAAACGCACTTTGAATTCGCTGCCCCGGCCCACTTCGCTGGTAACGGAGAGCACGCCGTGGTGCAATTCCACGATTCGCTGGCATATGGAAAGGCCGATGCCGAAGCCGGGAATGCTCGTCGCATTGGCCGACCGGAAGAATGGATTGAAGATATTTTCAAGGTCTGCGTCTGCGATCCCAATGCCCCGATCTCTGACTTTGACAATGCAGGATTTTTCATCTGACGCAATCAGGATCTGAGCAGTGTGGTCCGGAGAATATTTGCAGGCATTATCCAGCAGGTTGGAAAAAACCCTTTTCAGCAACTCCTCATTGCCTTCAATCACCGTCGCATTTTCATTGCCCGGAATGTTCTCGTAATCAATCACAACATTGTAATCCGGGTTGATCGACAGCAACTCTTCTTTTGCCAAAAACGCAAGATCTTCGATGTGAATTGGCGACATGTTCACCTGGCTCGTATGCTCGTATGAGCGCGCAAGAAAAAGCAGGTTATTGGTGATGCTGATCAGCCGTTCTGTGTCTGAAAACAAATTGGTAAAAACCTCTTCCAAAGCCGGATTATCCTTGTTGAACCGTTGCCCCAATTGTATTTCCGATTTCAATGCGGCGAGCGGCGTTCGCAGTTCGTGCGAGGCGTGTGATACGAAGCTTTTTTGTTGTTCAAATGCCTTGTGAAGCCTGTCCAGCACCGTGTTGAAGTTGATCGCAAGCTGCGCAATTTCATCCTTTCGGTTGCCCTCATCGAGTTTTTGAGAAAGATTTTGTGCAGTGATCAAAGAAACTTGCTCGTTGATGCGGCTGATCGGCCTGAGCGCATTTCCTGCAAAATAAATTCCGAGTCCAATGGTTACAGCAATGCCCGCTAAAAGGCCCCATCCCAGGGTTCCTCTCAAATTGGTCAGCTTGCTATGCCCGAATGTGTCATAAGCAGACGCCAGCACAATCAGCGGCTCGCTTTGATCCTGATACAAAAGTCCGATCACTTCACTTTCGCCTTCGTGAAATTCCATGTATTTCTTGCTTCGGACCTCATCGAGCAATGCGGCCTGATAAGTCAGCAATTTATCGTCGACACTGGAATAAATCAGATCGTTATCTGCGTTGAAGATCAGGACTTTTTCGTCCAGCATTTCGGAAAGCGTGTTTTGGTCAATGGCTTTGAGGAGATCTTTGTCGATTCCTTTGACTTTTAGCAAAAGCCGGCAAGTTGTCCGGGCGCGGCTTTTAAGGCGGTCGTAAAATTCCTCCTGCCTGTAATGCTCGGAAACGCTGTAAATGGCAATCGAAAACAAAAGCAGGATCGCCGCCACCAAAAGCGTGAACTGAAAAGCGATCCGATCTTTAATTTTCAATGTCATTCTTCTTTCATGATGTAACCCATTCCCGGGCGCGTGTGAATGAGTTTTGTGGCAAAATCCTTGTCCACTTTTTTACGCAAATAATTGATATAAACCTCCACTACATTGGTGCCCGGATCGAAATTCAAATGCCAGACATGCTCGGCAAGGTCCATTTTTGACACAACCCGTCCGCGATGCAGCAGAAAATATTCGAGCAGCGCAAATTCTTTGGCAGTAAGGTCAATGGCGTTTCCACCGCGTTTCACCTGTTTTGTCCCCAAATTCATTTCCAGATCGGCAATGCGAAGCACTTTGTCGGCATTTTCAGGATTGATAAGCTCTGAAACACGCAATGCAGCATTGATTCGTGCCAGTAACTCTCTGAAATCAAATGGCTTGACAATGTAATCGTCCGCGCCGCGTCCCAGTCCTTCGAGTTTGTCCTCAATTTCTCCATAAGCCGTCAGCATAATGATCGGAAGCGACGGTTTGTAAATCCTAATCTGCTGACAAACATCGTGACCATTCATTCCCGGCAGGTTAACATCCAGTAAAACGAGGTCAAATTTCTTTTCAAGGGCAAGCTGCTTGCCGGTTATGCCATCATTGGCAATTTCGGCTTCAATGTTTTCAGAAGCCAGCCCGCGGAAAATATTTTGCGCAATCCGGCGGTCGTCTTCAACAATCAGGATTTTTTTCATTGTAATGAATCTTTTGATTCCGCCACCGGAGGCAATGGCTCAATGGGTGCCTGGAACACGATTCCAGCATCCAGCGAGTGAATGATGGCCTTGTTGCTATGCGCAAAATAACATGTGTCGACGCCAAGTTCCTGAATGTTCCTCATAATCGCTGTCGTCTCCGACTTGCTTCGTTTCCTGGTCTGGCGAATGTAAACGGCACGCACATTGGCTGCAAATTCCTTACAGATTTCATGGTAAATTTCCGGATCTTTCTGCGAGTCGTCGCCGAGCAGGATAAACTGCAATTCAGGATAAAAATTGATGATATTCTGAATTTTACGCAACTTATGATTATGCGAGCCGCCTCCGGTCATCACGAAATCGTCAAGCCCGGATTTGATTGTCCTGAGTTTTAAAACCGCTTTTGGCAAACCATTTAATTCTGCAAAGCGCACGATCATGTCATACAAATTCCATTCGCTGCTCGAAACGTAGAAAAATATGTTGCTATTCTTGGCCGGGTGCGTCCGGCTGGCATATGAAAGCAGTTGATAATGTTTCACCACATCATCGAACGGCTTCCGGGCCTGCACATTTTTTGACAAAAGGACAAACAGCTTCCGGAATGACCGGCGGCTGTGCGAGATCAGGAATGTGTCGTCAATGTCTGAAATAATGCCATAGGAGCTCTGATAGGGCAAATAGAATTCTTCCTGCGCGCTTCCCTGGTATTTTTTGCCATTCCATACGCCTTCTACAGACACGTCGTACGTGTGCCAGCCGCTTGGGATCGGCTCGGTCAGCGGCACTTCAAAGCGAAAATACCCATCTTCTTCCGCGGTCGTTTCGGCCGTCATATTGCCCAGCCTAAGCACCACTTTTAGAAATGGAATGGGTTTAATAGAGAATAATTCAATGATGGTTCGCGCATATCGGAATCCACTTCTCGTATATTTTTTATCACCAGATGGATACTTCTTAATGACATGCCCAAACACCACAAGTTTATTTTTATTGGCATATCCACGATACAATTTTAAGTCACAACGTTTCATAACTATCTTTATCCACTAGACTATAAGTCCCTAATTTAGACATTATGTTTTCAGAACGAAAGATTTTGTTGGTCGTAAATCCTATCTCGGGTGATATCGATAAAGATGAGGTTTTTGAAAAAGTGATTGAGATGGCTCAGGCTGAGCAGTATGATTTGCGCATTTACACAACAACAGGGGAAGACGATCTGAGCACAATCAGGGAAATGGTCGGCAACATTAACCCGGAGCGCGTGTTGGTTGCCGGCGGCGACGGCACGATTTCCATGGTGGCAGAGGCGGTGCAAGGGTTTGACGTGATCATCGGCATCATTCCCGTCGGTTCAGCCAATGGATTGGCCGTGGATTTCGGTGTTTCGGGTTCCATTGCACAAGTGGTTGAAGTGGCTTTTGGAGATCATATTGTTGGAATCGATGCCGTTTCGATCAACGGTGAAGTGAGTTTGCATTTAAGTGACATTGGATTAAATGCGCTGCTGGTAAAAAATTACGAAAGCAGTGATACGCGCGGAAAGTTGGGTTATGCGCGTGAAATGTTAAAAACACTCACGGAGCATGAAAACTTTTTGGTCAGGATTACGACAGACCAGGAAATCATTGAGACAGAAGCGCTGATTGTGATCATTGCCAATGCGCAAAAATATGGCACTGGCGTAACAATTAACCCGGCTGGTGACATGTCCGATGGTTTCTTCGAACTGGTTATTGCCAAAAAGCTTGATTTTATTGAAACGGCCCGCATTCTTGCCGGGAGCACCGACTTCAATCCGGAAATTATGCAAGTTGTTTCCGTTGAAAAAGCTTCGATAGAATGTCTGGATAAGGAAGCACATTTTCAGATTGATGGCGAATACAAAGGCATGGTCAGGAAGCTTGAAGCGCATATTTTGAGAGAATATATCAAAGTCTCCCTTCCTTAACCGTCGCCAGACAGTAGTCCGACCAGGTCGCGCACTTTTGTAAAAATCTGCTCACTTTCTTTCCGTCATCCCGATGAAAGTCGTTTTGTTATTTACATTCAGTGTTTTTTGTTTGATCAATTTGGCTGCTGCTCAGCAGGCCGAACTTTGTCAGGGAGCCTATTTTACAGAAGCTCAGGGAAAGGAATTTTTGGAAAAGCATGCGGTTAAAACCAAACTGGAATGGGAAACGCGCGCGACTGCGATCAAGAAGCAAATTCGGGAAGGAATGGATTTGCAAACCATGCCGGCAAAGCCGACTTCGAAGCCCATTGTGCATAGCAAACGTGAAATGGACGGTTACACCATCGAGAATGTTGCCTTCGAAAGCATGCCGGGCATTTATGTGACGGGGAATTTATATAAGCCAACAAAAAAGCTGCAATCCTACGCCGGAATTCTGTGCCCGCACGGACACGGCGAAAATCCGCATGGCAGGTTCCGTGAGCAAACGCAGAAACGCTGTGCGACGCTTGCTCGCATGGGCGCTGTGGTGTTCGTGCTGGATATGGTGGGGCAGGGCGATTCAAAATATTGCGAACATAAAATGCCCAAAGCGCTCAAATTGCAGACCATCAATGCGGTCAGAGCGCTGGATTTTCTGATTGCGCAGCCAGGCGTGGATCCTGAAAGAATTGCTGTAACGGGCGAATCGGGTGGGGGAACGCAGACGTTTTTGCTGGCCGCATTGGATGATCGCGTTAAAGTGAGTGCACCCGTTGTGATGGTTTCGTCGTATTTCTTTGGCGGATGCGTTTGTGAGAGCGGATTGCCAATTCATAAAAAAGGTGAATATCAAACGAATAACGTCGAAATAGCCGCTCTAACGGCTCCACGGCCGATGATTCTCGTTTCTGACGGCGGCGATTGGACAAAAAACACACCAGAAGTCGAGTTTCCATTCATTCAGAATGTTTACGGCTTGTATGGTAAAAAGGATCAGGTTGAAAATGTGCATTTGCCAAATGAAAAGCATGATTATGGTCCTTCCAAACGCGACGCTGTGTATGCCTTTTTTGCAAAACACATTGGTCTGGATTTGAAAGCGGTGACAGACGCAAACGGGAAAATTGATGAAAACCCTTCCAAAGTGCTTGAACAAAAAGACCTGGAAGTTTTCAATGCAACACATCCACGACCGGCAAATGCGGTGATGGGCGATGAGGCAATAATGAAATTGCTGTAAATCAAATTCCAATGATTATCGCCATTGTTCTTGCAGCCATTGTTTTTATCGTTCTAAGTTCCACAGTTTTTAAAATGCATCCATTGGTCGGCTTACTGCTGGCTGCCATTGGTGTCGGCGTTTTCGCTGGGTTGCCCATTGACAAATTGGCTGAAACAATTGGCAAAGGCTTCGGCGAATTGATGTCAAAGATTGGGCTGATGGTGATTCTTGGTTGCGTCATTGGCGCGATTCTCGACAAATCCGGCGCGGCGATCAAAGTTGCCGACGTGATTCTCAATTTATTTGGTGAGAAGCGGCCTGCATTTGCAATGGCAGTAATTGGCGGAATTGTTGGCATTCCGGTTTTTTGCGATTCGGGCTTTATTATTTTGCACAAGCTGAATCAAATTGTTGCAAAACGAATGGGAAAGCCGCTTGGAACCATCGCATTGTCATTATCGGGAGGGCTTTTTGCAACGCATACGCTCGTCCCGCCAACGCCTGGGCCATTATCTGCTGCGGGAAACCTGGGCATTGCAGATTCCGTCGGATTGGTGATTTTGATTGGGTTAATTGTTTCAATTCCAAGTCTTTTTCTTTCCACCTGGTTTGCAGGAAAGTTTGCAAGGAATGTTGAAATCACCGAAAATTCCGCCCTGGAACCAACAATCATCATTCCAGAAAACAGACTTCCGCCCGCCTGGAAAGCATTTATGCCCATCCTGCTTCCGATCATTCTAATTACACTTGCATCTTTTGCCAGAATATTAAATTTTCCGGAGGTCTGGACGAAATGGTTGGGGTTTTTCGGAAGTCCGTTGGTGTCATTCTTGCTCGCCATATTTTTCAGCTATTCACTTTTCCACGAACACGCATCAGAAAGAATGATGGCTTGTTTTAAAAGCGGCATTGAGCATTGCGGGACAACATTGGTCCTGGTAGGAGCAGGAGGCGCTTTCGGCGCAATTTTGAAGGAAACTTCTTTGAAAGATATGGTTAGCGGCTGGCTGCTGCAAAATGAAATGTCAGGCGCTTATTTGCTCTTAATCGCCTTCCTGATCGCCGCATTCTTCAAAACAGCCCAAGGCTCAACGACATCGTCAATGGTGCTGACGACCAGCATTCTGGCGCCGTTGTTAGCCACATTGGGTTTTGTGACTCCCATTCAAATCACATTGGTTGTCATGGCCGTAGGAAGCGGCGCCATGATCGTCTCCCACACTAACGACGCCTGGTTCTGGGTCGTATCGCAATTCACAGGCATCTCAGCGCGGGACACTTACCGCACGCATACAATTTTGACTGGTTTGCAGGGAGTTGTGAGTTTTTTGGTGGTGCTGTTGTTGTGGTTTTTGTTAGGCTGAATGTTGCAACTTAAACTCGATGCCCGTTTTTCGTATCTCTGTCGCGAACGGGTTATCCAATGAAAGCATATCTTGTTTAGAAATCGGATGCGGCTCGATTCTAGAGTCAAATTGTGAAGCTAAAAGCATCAGCCTAACTTGCATGTCAAATCTTTCGTTATCAGGCAAATGTTCAATCACCAGCGCAATGTCAATGTCGCTTTCTGCGCGGGAATTGTTACGGGCGTAGGAACCAAAAAGATACGCGGCAACAAGTCCTGGCTGGTTAACAGACACAGTTGAGACAAAGCGTTCTATTGTTTTATTAAGTTCTTGATCCATAGTCTATTTTCTTTAAGGTGCTCAATCCACTTGGTAGTGAACTCCAACGTACACGTTTTTTGAAAACTCATTTTATAATCGTCGTACCTTCCGTTAATGTTAAAGGCTGTTACCGAAACAAGAAACAACTTTTTTTCCTCGTTTAATTCTACGCCACTCTTTTCTGCTAGCCGTAATAAATTATGAGTAAATGGCGGAAATTCATTGTTGACCTTAACAAACAATGCTTTCAACAGCTTCTCTATCATTAAATGCCCTACAAATAAACTCCACGCATATCGTTTGCTATCAAGCATTGCAGCCATTGTGTCAAAATCGTCATCGGAGCTTTTGATCCAATGTTCGATAACTTTTTGTTTGTCGAATCCTGCTTCATCCATCTACAAAAATATAGATTTAGTTAAGTAATTGACAAAAACAAGAAAGGATAGCCATTATGGCTATCCTTTCTTGTCAAAAATTTTAACTAGTTCTTAAACCCCAAGCTCAGCCAAAACCTCTGAAACCTTGGCAGCAGCCTCCTTAAACTCAATAGCCGAAGAAACTTTCAAACCCGATTCGTTAATAATCCGAGCGCCTTCTTCTGCGTTTGTTCCTTGCAAACGAACAATGATAGGAACTGGAATTTCTCCAATCGCTTTGTAAGCTTCCACAACTCCGGCTGCAACGCGGTCGCAGCGAACGATTCCGCCAAAAATGTTGATCAGGATTGCCTTTACATTAGGATCTTTCAAGATGATACGGAAACCTGCTTCTACGGTGCGTGCGTTTGCGCCACCCCCAACATCCAGGAAGTTAGCCGGCTCGCCGCCTGAAAGCTTGATAAGGTCCATTGTTGCCATAGCAAGACCAGCACCATTCACCATGCAACCCACGTTTCCGTCCAGTTTCACATAGTTCAGGTTGTTTGCGCCTGCTTCTACTTCCAAAGGATCTTCTTCGTTCGTATCACGCATTTCTGCTAATTCAGGGTGACGATACAATGCATTGTCATCCAAATCTACCTTAGCATCAACGGCAAGAATTTTATTATCAGATGTTTTCAAAACCGGGTTGATTTCGAACATCGCTGAGTCACTTTCAATATATGCTTTATAGAGCGCAGTGATGAATTTTACCATCTCTTTGAACGCATCGCCTTCAAGGCCCAAAGCAAAAGCAACTTTACGCGCCTGGAATGGCTGTAAACCCACTTTTGGATCAATCCACTCTTTCATGATTTTCTCAGGCGTATGCTCTGCAACTTCTTCAATGTCCATTCCACCTTCGGTGCTGGCCATGATCACGTTGCAGTTTCTGCCACGGTCAAGCAAAATAGAAAGATAATATTCTTTCGGCTCGCTTGGTCCTGGATAATACACGTCTTCGGCAATAAGCACTTTGTTAACACGCTTGCCATCAGGGCCAGTCTGGTGGGTAACCAGCACTTTTCCCAAAATGTTATTGGATATGGTGCGAACATCTTCAACAGATTTCGCAAGGGCAACGCCACGTTGTTCTGTTCCAACGATGCGGCCTTTTCCACGTCCACCTGCGTGGATCTGGGATTTTACTACATACCATTTGGTACCAGTCTGCTGGCTAAGCTCACGCGCAACTTCAACTGCCTTGTCCGGAGTGTCGGCTACGAGCCCTTCCTGAATACGCACACCGTATTTTTTAAGAACGCTTTTGCCTTGATATTCGTGAATATTCATGAGTATAAAAGTAAATTGGTATTTTCACGGCAAATTAAGGAATTAATCAAAACGGGCGTAGGTTTCAGTCCAATTATCTTTCTTCACGAATATGAATTTACTGCGGGCGAGCGGGATCAGGCGCACATACGGTTCTTTACAGGTTTTGAAGGGGATTGATTTGGAAGTTGAGAAAGGAGAAGTTGTTGCGATCGTGGGACCTTCGGGAGCAGGAAAAAGCACTTTTCTGCACATTTTGGGCACATTGGACAGGCCTGAGCAGGGACAAGTTTTCATTGAAGATATCAATGTTTTTACCCAAAAAGATAAGGATCTCGCGCAGTTTCGCAACGAAAAAATCGGCTTCATTTTTCAATTTCACAATCTGCTTGCAGAGTTTACAGCATTGGAAAATGCGTGTATGCCGGGCTATATCAACGGCTCGATGAATGAAAAGGATATTTTGGCGAGGGGACGAGAATTGCTTGAAATGCTGGGTCTGGCAGATCGAGCGAATCACTTGCCGTCTCAACTTTCGGGCGGAGAACAGCAGCGCGTTGCGGTCGCACGGGCGCTTTTGAATAAGCCTTCCATTGTCTTAGCTGACGAGCCGAGCGGCAATCTGGATTCACACAATGCACTGGAATTGCATCAATTATTCTTCAAGCTGCGGGACGATTTCGGACAAACATTTGTAATTGTAACCCATAACGAAGACCTAGCCTTAATGGCGGACAGGAGACTCGTTATGCAGGACGGTTTTATGCAGCCATGAAAGTCTAAAGTTCAGAGTTTAAAAGTTTAGCGCTCAGAATTAAAAAAGTTCAGAGTTTAAAGTATTGAGTCAAAACGTTGACTCTAAACCTTAAACTCTGAACTTTTAAACTTTGAATTCTTAAACTCTGAACTCAAATATTACATCATTCCGCCCATTCCGCCGCCGTGGCTGTGACCGCCACCAGCAGGAGCATCTTCTGGTTCGTCAGCAATAACACATTCTGTTGTCAACAACAAGCCTGCGATCGATGCTGCGTTTTCCAGAGCAAGACGGGATACTTTCTTAGGGTCAATGATACCAGCTTCCAAAAGGTCTGTGTAAACATTGTCCTTCGCATTGTAACCATAAGCGCCAGTTCCTTCTTTCACTTTTTGAACAACAACCGATGGTTCCTGACCAGAGTTAGAAACGATTGTTCTCAAAGGAGCTTCCAAAGCAACGCGGATAATATTGATACCCGTTGTTTCGTCCTCGTTGTTTCCGGTAAAGCCTTCCAAAGCAGCAGTTGCACGAATGTAAGCAACACCACCACCAGCTACAATTCCTTCTTCAACAGCAGCACGAGTTGCGTGCAATGCATCGTCAACACGGTCTTTTTTCTCTTTCATTTCAACCTCAGTTGCAGCTCCAATGTAAAGGATAGCCACACCGCCTGACAACTTAGCAAGACGTTCCTGTAGTTTTTCGCGATCGTAATCAGACGTTGTATTTTCGATCTGCGATTTGATTTGATTTACACGTCCGCTGATTTCCTCAGGAGCACCGCTTCCATTTACGATCGTTGTGTTATCCTTGTCGATAATCACTTTTTCAGCAGAACCAAGATATTCCAAAGTGGCATTTTCCAATTTGTAACCTTGTTCTTCGCTAATCACTGTTCCGCCAGTTACTTTTGCGATGTCTTCAAGCATTGCTTTACGACGATCTCCAAAGCCAGGAGCTTTAACAGCAGCAACTTTCAAAGCGCCACGGATTTTGTTTACTACCAATGTAGCAAGTGCTTCTCCGTCAACATCTTCTGCCAAAATAAGCAAAGGACGGCCAGTTTGCGCAACTGCTTCCAAAACTGGAAGAAGTTCTTTCATTGAAGAAACTTTCTTCTCAGAAATCAGGATAAACGGACGCTCCAATTCAGCTTCCATCTTCTCTGTATTTGTAACAAAATATGGAGAAAGGTAACCACGGTCAAACTGCATACCTTCCACAGTCTTAACTTCTGTTTCCGTTCCGCGTGCTTCTTCAACAGTGATAACGCCTTCTTTTCCTACTTTTTCCATCGCTTCAGCAATCATCTGACCGATTTCCTCGTCATGGTTAGCTGAAATTGTAGCAACCTGAGCGATTTCTTTGGAAGTAGAAATGTTTTTCTTTTGAGATTCAAGATCTTTAACGATCACAGAAACTGCTTTATCAATTCCGCGTTTCAGATCCATTGGGTTTGCGCCCGCTGCTACGTTCTTAACGCCGATTGAATAAATAGCCTGAGCCAAAACAGTGGCAGTAGTTGTACCATCACCTGCAGAATCAGCAGTTTTAGAAGCTACTTCTTTCACCAACTGAGCACCCATGTTTTCGATAGGGTCTTTCAGATCGATTTCTTTTGCAACCGTCACACCATCTTTTGTGATGCTAGGCGATCCGAATTTTTTATCGATAACTACGTTACGACCACGAGGTCCTAATGTTACTTTAACGGCGTCAGCCAATGTATCAACACCGCGCTTAATTTTATCACGAGCTTCGGTATCGAAGAAAATTTTCTTAGACATACTAATTAATCGTTTTGATTTTCTTGATTGAGATTACTTTTTCGACTTGCGGAATTAACCAATAATGGCATAAATGTCAGACTCACGCATGATCAGGACATCTTTTCCTTCATACGCCAATTCAGTACCAGAATATTTTCCGTATAATACGGTGTCACCCACCTTAACGGTCATAGGCTCGTCTTTTTTACCCGGGCCCACTGCTACAACAGTTCCACGTTGAGGTTTTTCCTTTGCAGTATCAGGAATAATGATACCAAATGCTGTTTTTTCTTCGGCTGGGGCCGGTTCAACAAGAACACGATCAGCCAGAGGTTGTACGTTCACTTGTATTTCTGCTAAAGTTGACATAAATATTAAACGTTTGTTTTTTGATTGTCAGTAATAATTTGACTCAAACCACCTAAGCACAATCTATGCCAGCCGATTCGTTATGACATTATTTCCGGCAAGTGTGACAAATTTGTATCTAATCCTGTCGTTATATGACTAAAAGAGCATTTAACTTGTCAGAAAAGGCAATTGGTTGTTTGGACAAATGAAAATGCTTAAATTTTATCGGCACCAAAATGTAGATTCCAATGACACACCTCCAAAAAAACTGGTTAACCGAAGGCACAATGGACTTTGAGTACAAAAAATTTGTGCTGATGGCATATCTGCAGCACATTGACAGTCAGTTTACATTGAACAAATTGCATCCTTATCTGCCAGATCTGCAACTTCATTTTGATTCCTGCATCAGGATCAGGACCGATAAAAGTGCGATCAGGACGTCGTTTCCTAAAAATGTAACCGGCGTAAACTTGCAAACATGGCAATTGGAATATGAAGAAACACACCAGGACGACCCTTATCTGGAAGATATAAATTACATTCTGGACTTTGCCATTCCACGCTTTTCCCGCTCGCTCGAACAGGGAACCGAGCGGTTTAGTGAAGTGGGGGAGAATATAAAAATTTCACCTGTCGGCATTGTGCCCCTGCGGCTTGAAGAGGGTTATCTGCTCTTTTTGCACACATTCCAGCCCGTTGTCAGCATTTTTGAATATCAATTGGCGCTTTACAATGAAATGAAGGAGCGTTATTTAAAAACGACTTTTGTGGACAGCGTCCGGATCGGACTTGGAAAAACAGTTTCCCAAATCAAAGTTGATTTGACCAAGAAGAATAAGTCACTTCCCAATCCGGCAACTTACGTTGTTGAATCAAAATACGATTATCCATTGCACGAGGCGCTTTTGCCTGTCGCCAAGAAACTGATCTTGAAGGAAATAAACATTGCTTAGCAAAGCGCTGAAACGCAAAAAAGGCTCACGATGTAAATCATGAGCCTTTTTTATGTCACTAATATTTATTTCGAGCTGTCCGCTGGTGCAGCTGGTGTTGCCGAAGGAGTTGTAGCAGAGCCCGCCGCAGGAGCCGTGGCGCCGCCTGGTGCTGGTGCCGGAGCAATGTTTCCGCCTGGAATTGCAGTGTTTTGTGCTTTCTCAACATTGACACTATTGATGCCGCCTGTTTGAGCGCTTCCGCCAACGATGATGTAAGAAGCCAATGAAATCAAAATAACGGCGCTAGCAAGTCCCCAGGTAATTTGTTCCAACAAGTCTGTTGTCTTTTTCACACCAAACATTTGCGTGGTGCCTGCTCCGCTAAATTCGCTGGAAAGTCCGCCTCCCTTTGAGTTTTGAACCAACACTACTAAAATCAACAATACTGCGACGATCGCAACCAAAATGATTAAACCCAAATACATGCCTTGTTACTATTAATGATTGAATGATTGAATGACTGAATGTGTGAATGATGGAATGTTTGACCGGGTCGCCGGAGCGATGACTAAATGTTAATGTCTTGGTCAGACTTCCTTAAACACTGCGATATAGCTCGCTTAATTTTTTCGCAAAGTAATTCCTTTTTTCTGGTTTTTTCAAGATCAATTTTTGATAGAGGTCAATGGCTTTTTCGATTTTGCCCTGACGCACCAGAATTTGTGCAAATGCTTCGGTTTCAATGCTTCCCGCGCCGGATTCTGCAACACGGCCGCTTACATCGACAGCCACAGGTTCCAGATTGTTTTCCTGGCGAATAATTCGCGGGTTCTTTTTCATGAAACCCTGGATAATTTGCTGCTGTCTTTTCTGCTCTTCGGAAACCAGATTTTGAATAGAAACAGTTTCCTGCTGAACCAGGCCAATCAGGATATCTTCAGCATTTTGCGGAACTGCTTTATCCTGAGCTTCAATGACTTCCTCGATGTTGACGGTCGCGTCATAGCGTTCGTTGTCGCTTTCCACCAATTGCTGCAATGCAACCCGGCTCAATGCATAAGCGGCTGCTTTTGGACGCGCTTCATCCAGTTTTTCGACACCGGCAAGGCTGGATGCTTTTGCCAGTAAAGAATAGGAAATCTGGCAATAAGGAAATGCCTTAATCGTCGCTTCCAAGTCAGCAATCACCTCAGTGCTCACTGCCTGCGGATGCTTGACCAAATTGCTGAACGCCTCCTTTTCAATGATGGGCATATTGACCTTGAATATTTTGGAATAAAAAATGAAGTTATGTAAAAGCCCAATCTTCTACCAGTCCGCCGCCGATTTATTAAAAATCTGCTGCACTAAATTCTCGCGGATCGTCGGCAGAAGGCGCGCTTCGTTCTGGTTAAGCGTTTGGTCCTGAGGGAAATCGGCGTAGTAAGTGAAAGACTGGTCAAAATTCTTTGTTTCATCTTTTGCGTTGGTGTAACGCACCTGAACGGTAACATTCAATCGGTTCAAGCCCGCCTGGTCATTCGCAGTGGGTGCGGCCGCAAGCACGTCATAACCTGTGATTGAGCCTTCCAAAACGAGGTCACCGCCGCCGGGTTGGCTAATAAGACTGGTGTTTCGCTGGAAATATTCTTTCAGTTCTTCGGTAAGCCGCTGCGGCAAATCAGACGGTCCACCGGCCGTTCCCATGGTAAAGTTCAGCACGCTGAAAGTTTTGATATCGGGCGACAAATTGGTTCCCGTAAACGAATAAACGCCACAACCGGAGATGAAAACAGAGCAATGCAGCACAAAAAGCAGTGTCAGTAACTTCTTGGTGTTCAGCGAGAGGCGGGTTTTGAAAATATTCAATGCTTTATTCTTCAATGTCATACTGCTTAATTTTCCTGTATAACGTCCTTTCGGATATGCCCAATGCACTTGCCGCGTATTTTCGTTTGTTATTGTTTTTGCGCAAAGCCTTAATGATCATTTCTTTCTCTTTGTCTTCCAGCGAAAGCGATTCTTCCTCGGCTGTGACGTGCACAACATCCTCAATTTCACTTCGTTCGTCGGAATATCGGTCAAGGTCCACCGTTCGCGAAGGCACGGGAGACAAAAGTCTTGCGGGTTCAATGGTTGGCGTGTGCGATGCTGGCTCTACATTATTCAATGAACTGAAAAGCTCCTGGTGATCTTTCAGGATTTCGCCTCCGTATTTTTCGTTTTCAAGCACATTACGAACGAGTTTTTTCAACTCGGTCATATCGCGGCGCATGTCAAAAAGCACTTTATAAAGCAATTCCCGCTCCGAAAACGAGCTTGCAGAATCTTCGCCGTTACGCAATGTGATCAGCGCCTTCCTGCCCGCAGGCTGAACCGGATTCAGATAATTGTTTAATGTTTCTCGGCTGATCGGCAGCTCTTTATCCGTTTCCAGGATCGTGATCTGTTCCGCAATATTTTTCAGCTGGCGAATGTTCCCCGGAAACGCATATTGCATCAGTAAATCACGTGAATCCACATCGAGCCGGACGGGCTTGGTCCTGTATCTTTCTGAAAAGTCATTGGTAAACTTTCTGAATAACAGCAGAATATCTTCGCCACGATCCCGCAATGGCGGCACGTAAATCGGCACTGTGTTGAGCCTGTAATAGAGATCTTCACGAAATTTACCATTGTTCACCGCGTCCAGTAAATTGACATTGGTTGCGGCAACAACACGCACATTGGTCTTCATAACCTTGGAAGATCCAACGCGGATATATTCGCCATTTTCCAACACACGCAAAAGTCTGGATTGCGTTCCTAAGGGCATTTCTCCCACTTCATCCAGGAAAATCGTTCCGCTATTGGTTGTTTCAAAATAACCTTTTCTGGAATCCAATGCGCCCGTAAATGCGCCTTTTTCATGCCCAAAAAGCTCTGAGTCAATGGTTCCTTCGGGAATGGCGCCGCAGTTAATGGCAATAAATGGTCCGTGTTTGCGGGAACTCAGACTGTGGATAATTTTTGAAAAAGATTCTTTTCCGCTGCCGCTTTCCCCGGTGATCAGCACCGTCAGGTCGGTTGCTGCAACTTGCACCCCCACGTTAATGGCGTGGTTAAGCCCCGGAGAGGTGCCAATGATTCCGAAACGGTTCTTTATTGCTTGTATTTCAGCTAAATCCATGAAATTGCTACTTTGTCCACCGCATGTCCGCGAAGTGTCGCAGCGGTGGTGTCTGTAATTAAAACATCGACATAATCCCCGATCTTAAATTGCTCACGCGGGAAAATGACTCTTTTGTTCTGATCGCTTCGGCCGGTGAAATCGTCCTCGGAACGCTTAGAAGTGTTCTCGATCAAAACTTTTTGAACAGTTCCGATGAGCTGCTGATTGCGCTCAAGGGAAATTCTTTGTTGTATATCAATGATTTCTGCAAGCCGTCTTTGCTTGATGTCCGCTGGAATGTCGTCTGCATATTTCTTCGCAGCAAGTGTTCCCGGACGCTCGGAATAGGCGAACATGTAACCGAAATCAAAGCGTACATATTCAAGCAATGAAAGCGAATCCTGATGCTCTTCCTCGGTTTCGGAACAAAATCCTGCGATCATATCATGCGAAATGGCACAATCATCACCCAAAATCCGGCGAATGCTGTCAATCCTTTCAAGATACCACTCGCGATCATAGGTGCGGTTCATCATTGCGAGCACGCGGCTATTGCCATGTTGTGCAGGCAAGTGAATGTATTTGCAAATGTTATCGTACTTTTTGATCGTGTAAAGCACTTCGTCGGTGATGTCTTTGGGATGCGACGTGCTGAACCTCACCCGCAATTCCGGGCTGATCTGCGCAACCATTTCAAGCAGTTGCGCGAAGTTTACCTGCGTTTGCAAAGTCCCGTTTTCAACATTCGTCGAAATGGCGGTAACGCTGTTGGGCCCCTGCCATTTATAACTGTCAACATTCTGCCCCAGCAATGTAACTTCCTTATAACCGTCGGCAAAAAGATCCTGTGCTTCTTTCACAATCGAAAAAGGATCGCGGCTGCGCTCACGACCGCGCGTCATCGGCACCACACAAAAGCTGCACATGTTGTCGCAGCCTCGCATGATCGAAACCAATGCAGTAACGCCATTGGAATTGAGGCGTATAGGCGAAATGTCAGCGTAAGTTTCTTCTCTTGACAAAAATACATTAACGCCTTTCTGACCTGTTTCGGCTTCTTCAACGAGTCGCGGCAAGTCGCGGTAAGCGTCCGGGCCTGTGACAATGTCCACCATCTTCTCCTCTTCCAGCAATTTGGCTTTCAATCGCTCAGCCATGCAGCCCAAAACACCGATTAACGTGCCTGGTTTCTTCTTTTTTATAACATTAAGCTGCCTTAACCGTGTCCTTACACGCTGTTCCGCGTTGTCGCGGATGGCGCAGGTGTTGAGAAATATCAGGTCGGCATTTTCAACTTCGGAAGTGGTTGCAAATCCAGCTTCGCGCATTACGGACGCCACAATTTCGCTGTCGGCAAAATTCATCTGGCAGCCATAACTTTCTATAAAAAGTCTTTTTTTATTTAATGCTGGTTCGTTTTCAGAAATATGGACTGTCTCACAGGCAACTTTGTCCTCCTCAGTCAATATTTTCAAAGTTTCCGCAATTCTATGTTCCATGAAAGGCTGCTTAACACTAATTTATTTGAAGAACGAAATGGGCAAATGCGCCCGCATTCCGTTTTACAGAATTACAAATATAGAAAGATTTGGCTTAAAACTGACAAACTGTCATACTTTCAAGACCGCATTTGGGACTCAAAAAGGATAGCCCACACCCAGGTTTACATTGAGAAAATTGGATTGCCTCCGATTAAAAAGCTTGTTGAATTCCAGCTCATCCAAGACAAATCGATTCAATGCGGGATCATACACTTTTATTCCAAAATCAAAGCGGAGCACGAAAAACGAAAGGTCGTAACGAATTCCAAAGCCGGTTCCGATGGCGATTTCTTTGAGAAATTTATCCGCTTCGAGCTTCTGCGATTCGGTTGCCTGGCTGTTCAGGTTCCAGACATTACCCGCATCGATAAATAATGCATAATTAATGTCTCCCAAAAATCTGACGAGATGGCCGCGCCATTCCAGATTGCCTTCCAAAAGGAATTCCCCTGGCGACTCAATGGATAAGTTATCCGGCGTAAGTCTCGGCGGGGACGAGCCGGGACCAAGCCGACGCGGCAGCCAGGCACGCAAACTGTTGGAACCACCGGCAAAGAAATATTTCTCATAAGGCGGCACTTTGCTGTCGCCATAACTGTAAACAGCACCTGTGTTCACGCGCGCAATGAAAGCCGAACGCCTTCCCGCACGCCAATAACGGCGATAATCTGCATTCCAACGCACATATTTATAAAATTGCAAAGAGTCGCCGAACACATTTTTGATCAAATTCTCCTGCTTTGGAAGGATATTCAGCGTCGTGCCGCCTGATTCAATGGCGACGCGGAAATAGCGCGCATTGCGCTGCGGCCCCATCAGCGCATTGGTGTTGTAGGTAAAGTTGAAGTTGATATCCGACACAAATGATCGCTGAAAACTGTTGTAAAGGTTATTTCCCTGCTCGCGGAGTGAATTAAGCAACTGCTGAAAATCCGAACGAATATTTTGCGTGTTGAGAATGTTCAAATCGACCAACGACAGGTTAAAAAGCGTTCTGTTCGTCGGCTGCCAGGAATAAGTCATGGCTACTTTCACGTTCGTGCGCGTGTATTCGGGGCGATTGACGTAATTATAACCCAATCCAACCTGCGTCCGCGGGTTATAGAATGCAGTTTGTCTTTGCAGAATGCTTCCCGGCGTCAGGAGCCTTGGAAATATTAGCGAAGTGTTTATGCCAATTTCCTCGCTGCGATAAACCGAGCCGTAACCAAGGAATCCGGGAACAAGCTCAATGCCGCCCCGAAGGTTGGCTTCGAAGTTTTCAAGGCCATTGAACACATTCCTGATCTTATAGGAAAGGTTTGCGAACGGCCCGGGCGCTCCTTGAAGCTGGATCACATTCAATCCGACATCGGTTGAAATCTGGTATTTTTCGAGCGGAATAACTTTGAAAAAACTATTAATGCCGCGTCCCGTCGAATCCAGCGTGTAACTGTAATTGACAAAACGGAACTGGTCGGTAAGCGAAAGTTGCTGCTGCGTATCCCGTTCCCGCTGCTGACTGTAAAAAGCGCCCGGCCTCACCTGGATCTTGCTATCCAGAATCCGGGTCGAAAATCTTTTGTCCGAAAAGGTGTAATTGATCCCCTGAAAATTGACCGTATCTTTTCTTGCATAACGCGGGTCCGTGGAGCCCGTTGGTGGCAGCACTTCAAAATGAACCGAGTTGATCTTAAATCGCTCTCCACTTTTCACCGACTCTGGCACGTCAACGCGCACCTGCACATCCACAGATTTGAACAAACTGTCCGTTGCTGCATTGGTAATGGTGTCATTAATCAGATAAGAAACATTTTGGCGCGAAAAGCCAAGATAACCTTCATTGCGGAGGACAGTTTCAATCCTGATCCGCTCTTCTTCAAAGGAATCGCCATCGTAACGCTTTTTCGTTTGCAACGAAGGATTCTTGTTATTGGCTGCGACAATGCTGTCAGCCAAGTCGTTGCGGATCTGATATTTAATGTCGCGGATCATGGTCGGCCGCTTCTCGCTTACCAGATAATTGACGCGAATCCTGTTGAAAATGGTGTCCGGCTTGTAACCAACGCTCGCCTCGAAAAAGCCGTTGTTATAAAGATATTTCTGCATTTTCTCAGCATTCTGAGTGACTTCGGACTGGACGAAATAGACGGGTGCTTCTCCCAAAACGCGCATCCAGAAATTGCCCTGATCGACTCTTGTTTGCGCTTTTTCCAGTTTTTTTGCATATCTGCGCTGTATTCTTTCTAGCTTTTTAGGAGAATTTTCGTTTATGCGGGATTCGTTTTGATATTTTTGCGTGATTTCAATTACTTTCCGCTGCTTTTCCTCACGGTTGTAAAAGAGCTCACCAAAGCGATACAAGCCTACATAAGGAAAAAAAGGCAGCCCCAGGAGTCGCCGATTGGGTTTTTGGGGAATCAATGCGTCAAGTTCCGAGTCATTAATGATCTCATTTCCTTTAATGGACGAAGTGCCGAGATAATAACTTTTGGATTGGGAGGCGGGCTTGCGTGCGCAGGAAGACAATCCCACCAAAATCAGGAAGAAATACCAGCTATATGTAATCTTACAATTAATATTCAATGCTGTCGAAAAATCGTATAAAATATATCAATTCGCTTAAAATCAAGAAGTTCAGGCAGCTGCATCAGTCTTTCATCGTTGAAGGCGCCAAGAGTGTGCTCGAATTGCTGGATTCCGATTTTGAAATCGAATTTGTGCTAACGACACAGGAATTTCAGCAAAAATACTCAACTATTTTAACCACGCACAACACAATCGCAGAAACAGTCACCTTGCAGGAGCTTGAAGGTTTGGGGTCTTTCCAGACGAATGATTCGTGTCTGGCTGTTGCTAAAACGAAGCAAAATGAATTTTTGTCTCCGGATAAATCAGAATATGTGCTTGTTTTGGACGATGTGCGCGATCCTGGAAATCTTGGGACGATCATTCGCGTGGCGGATTGGTATGGAATCAATAAAATAATTTGTTCCAATGACACAACGGACGTTTACAATCCGAAAGTGGTTGCGGCCAGCAAAGGATCATTCACGCGGGTAAATTTATTTTATACAAATCTTGAATCTTATTTAGCAGAAAACGCAACTGGAATGAATGTGATCGGCGCTTTTCTGGGCGGGTCATCTTTATATGATTTTCAATTTGCCAAATCGGGCGGATACATTGTAATGGGCAATGAATCCAATGGCATTGGAAAAGCTGTCGAACAATTTGTGACTGATAAAATTACGATTCCGCGGATAGGAGGGGCGGAGTCGCTGAATGTAGGCATTGCGACAGCGGTTATGCTGGATAATCTGCGGCGGCAACTTTCGGTCTAATATCAAATGTCGTGTGCTGCATTGTGTGAGAGCTCTTCCGCATATTCTTTGCCCAAATAATTATCAATGAAATAATGGGCGACATAAAGAATA
Organism: Dyadobacter sp. CY326; assembly: GCF_021390515.1. Taxonomy (GTDB): domain Bacteria; phylum Bacteroidota; class Bacteroidia; order Cytophagales; family Spirosomataceae; genus Dyadobacter. Next base: position 765,229 of record NZ_JAJUXI010000002.1, on the reverse strand, counting down.
GGCGTCAGCAAGATCGCAACTGCGCCTTTATACACATAATTGATCGATCCAACAGAAAAAACCTGGTTCAGATCCCAGTTTCCAAACACATAAAATGCAATCGTAATCACGACAAAACTGTCGATCAGCTGCGAAAACATGGTTGAACCAGTTGCGCGGAGCCAGATGAATTTGCTTCCAGTTTTCCTGCGAAGCCATGAAAATACGGACACGTCCAGCAACTGGCCCAACAAAAACGCCACGATGGACCCGATCATAATGCCCAATCCCTGATTAAAGATCTTCGAAAAAGCATCATTAATGTTGAACACATTGCCAGCTTTGTCGGTGTTATTGATGTCCAGCCAAAACTGTGCAGGCGGCAAAAGCGTTGCCACGAGGATTGTAATAAAAGTGTAAGCGATGAAGCATGCGGTGAGATAGGAAATGCGCTTCACGCCTTTTCTGCCAAAATATTCGTTGATAATGTCCGAAGTTACAAACACAACCGGCCAGTTAATCACACCCGCCGTCATATTGAAATCAAGGCGCTGACCTCCGATAAGCAATTGCGCAGGCGGAATTCCCAGCAATGTTTCGACTGAAAAAATCTTACCGCCAATGATCTCGGCGATCAATGCATTTGTTAAGAAAATCCCGCAAAGCAGCAAAAAAAGACGTTGCCGCTTCGCTTCCTGGACGCTCGTATTTTCGGTGGCCATTTATTTACTAAAAATATACTGATAGGGTTCGGTTAATTATTGCCTTTTTAGGCGATCACATCTTCCACAGTGCGTGTGGACAGGATGCGGTGATTTTCAAGGAAAAACTCGATTTTGTCCATCGCCTGATTCAATTCATCGATTGTTGGCAAAAATACAATCCTGAAATGATCGTCGCTGATGTAATTAAAGCCTGTTCCGGCTACAACAAGCACTTTTTGGTCGCTTAGCAGGTCGTAAACAAACTGCTCGTCCGTTTTCAAACCGAATTTCTTCAAATCAATTTTTGGAAAAACATACAAAGAACCCTTCGGTTTCACGCAAGTTATTCCCGGAATAGAAATAAGCCTGTCGTAAACGAGGTTCATTTGTTTGTGTAATCTGCCGGTTGGCACAACGAGTTCTTTAATGCTTTGATAGCCTCCTAATGCTGTTTGTATGGCATATTGGGTTGGGACATTGGCGCATAAGCGCATGCTGGCGAGCAGCAAAATGCCTTCCAGATAAGATTTGGCCTTTTGTTTGGCACCGCTCATGATCATCCATCCGCCACGAAAACCAGCTGAACGGTAATTTTTTGAAAGTCCGCCGTAGGTTACGCAAAGCGTCTCGGTCACCAGCGAGCCCATCGGATAATGCACAGCTCCGTCGTAAAGGATTTTGTCGTAAATCTCATCCGAGAAAATGATCAGTCCGTGCTCCTCAGCGCTTTTTGCAATTTTGGTCAACACATCTTTTTCATAAACCGCACCTGTTGGGTTGTTTGGATTGATGAGGACAATGCCTTTTGTGCGCGATGTTATTTTCTTTTCAAGATCTTCCAGATCAGGGTTCCAGTCTGACGCTTCGTCGCACACGTAATGCACGGGCGTGCCGCCGCTCAATGCAATGGCCGCAGTCCAAAGCGGATAGTCAGGCGAAGGAACCAGAATTTCATCGCCTGGATTGATCAAAGCTTGCATGGAAAGCAGAATGAGCTCACTTACGCCATTGCCGATAAAAATATCATTGATTTCAACATCCTGAATGCCAATTGTTTGGGTGTAATGCATGACAGCTTTACGGGCCGCAAACAATCCTCTGGAATCGGAATAACCCTGCGCATTGCGGAGATTCATGATGATATCGTGCACAATTTCGTCCGGAGAATCGAATCCGAACGGGGCCGGGTTGCCAATGTTAAGGTTATGAATTTTATAACCCAGACTTTCCAGCTCCAATGCTTTTTGGTAAGTAGCGCCGCGAATTTCGTATTTGAGGTTATTGAGGCGCTGGCTTTTTAAGAATTCCATTGTTTTAAGATCAGGATAACCACCAAAGTTAAAGAAAATCAATTGCAAATTTCCCGCCGCAAGTCTACAACATTGTTTGTCTATCAAAAAAAATAGCTGGCCCAGGCGGACCAGCTAATGTTGAAATATGCTTATTTAAGAAGTTTATTATTGATAAGCCTCCTATTTTCTCACAAGGATCTCCTCCGTTACACGCCATCCGTTTCCTCCCATGTAACCATATCTCAAATAAAAGGTTTTGGTTGCTGGATCGTACGTGTTATTGGCTTTCGAAGCACCGGCCCATGCAGCTTTGTATGGAGCAGGCAATTCTTTGTCAAACTGCGTATAAGGTGCTCCCGCAGCACCTGCGGCAGGCGTAATTGTTACTTTGTTTGTCTTTGGATCGACAGTTAAGTTAGCATTGTAGCCACTTCCTCCCAAGTCACCTAGCTCCACGGAAACGGTCGTTGGCGAAACAGTTACCATTGGCTTATCTTTCGCAACAGCTCTTGGTGCAGTCGGGTGATAAACGTATCCGGTTGCGGTGTAAGTCGCATCGTAAATGTTTTTGGCTTTAACAGCAAGCAGGATCGTTCCAAAATTGCCGCTAACTATCCCAGTTGAAGCAGATTTGATCTGGATTGGAAGCACATAGTTTTTGGCAAAATCAAATTTCGAAGGTTTCAGCTTGATCAAAACCTCTGCTCTACGCTGTCCTTTTGGAATGACAACCGATGCAGGGATTGTATAAAGATCAGGCGTAATTGCTTCAAATTCTTCCTCCTGCTCGATGTTATACTGCGTCACCGCAGCCGTATCAACGCCTAATGTTACCGTAATGTCCTGAGGTGCAACATCTGCTCCTGAGTAACTTACTTCAACCGGATAATCGGCTTCGTCAGCCAGATCAAACGACTGAGAATAAAGTGAATACGTGCTGCCGGAAGGCGAAACAAAGCTGGACGGGTTTTTGAACTCGACTACATTCGTCGAAGTGTCCGGATCCAGGTTCATGTCGTCTTTCAGACAGGAAGTTACGGCTATGCCAAACAGGAACAAGCCAGCTATTTTTATTGAATAGTTCATATCAGATTTTTCAGTTAGGATCCCAGAAGATCAAATCGGTAAATGGGTTAACCACTTTGTAATTTCCAGCATTGTATGATTGCTCGGAAGTCGGATACAGAATTCTTGAAGGCAGCTTATCCGCGCGGGTAGAAGTTGACAGCAGTGAAGCAATGTTATGGAAACTGTCGCCGTTTGGCTGCGTAACCGGATAACCCGTTCTTCTGAATTCGTTGTAGCCTTCTTCTGAATTGATCATGTTTACGGCAATCCATTTCTGGGTAATGATCGCTTCCAGACGCTGTGCCGGTGTTGTTGCAAGCTTAATGTTCACAAGATAGCTTGCTGCATTTTCAGCTTTGTAAGCAGCAACATCTGCCGTTACATTCTTTCCTGCTGCAACCACATTGGTCACATCTTTGTACAGGTAAGTGTAGGATGCAGCGATACCAGCATCAAAGCTTGCCGCGAAGTCGCCTGTAATAAAGCCTTTCAACCGCGCTTCTGCTTGCAAGAATTGCGCTTCTGCAAGCAGCATCAGCACTTGTCCCTGGCTTGCGCCTTTCAATACACCGAGTGCATTTCCAATGCTGGAAGCACTGCTGAAAGTGCCCGTATACCAAGTCGAATAGTTGGTAATGATCGTCGGTGCATCTACTTCGTTTCCGAGCTGGTTAACCGGCGTGTTGGTTTCGAAATTCTTGTAAATCACTTCACCTCTTCCAGTGTCTTGCAGTTTTTGACCTTTGTAGAAGCCAAAAGCGAATTCAGTGGGAATGCGGGAAGAGTTAGCGAGCGTACCGGTTGTAGTGTAACCCCATGTGTTCCAAAGTGGGTTCGGCTTGTCCTTCACATATCCCGGGTTAACGATTGCATCGTCAGTAATGAAACCGAGTGTTTTATCAAGCGCAGCAAATTTTGTTGTTACAAATGAGGAAAGAGCAGGCACTCCCGAAACGCGAACCAGAATGCGCAACTTAATGGTGTTGGCAAACTTTTTCCATTCTTCCATATCGCCGCCAAACATTGGATCCGATGAGGAGTTCAATGCGGTTGCGAATTCTGCTCCATCAATTAGGGCGATTGCCGCGTCCAATCTTGTAACCAGATCCTGATAAATCGTCGCGGCGTCGTCATACTTTGGCGTCAGGTTTGCATTGTTTTTCAACGCCTCCGTGTAAGGAACATCGCCAAATGCATCAACCAGTTTCTGGAAGTTGTAAGCAACCATAATGTTGGCAGCAGCATTGGCATAAGCCTGCGTATCATCTCCTTCGGTCTGATCGATCACATATTTGTAATCGTTCAGGTTATCGTAGGCATTTACCCAAAGTGCATTGTAGTTATCTGGGATCAGCTGATAATTGAATAGGTTACCGAACCCCGAGAAACCACCTGCATTGGCGATATAGCCTCCGAAATGTCCACCGTAACTGTTATACTGGCTCGATACCGAAGCCGTGCCGGTAATAGCAGCGGGCAAAACCAGCAGCGGCTGTACGGTCGTAGCCTGGTTTGGGTTGGTGTTGATATCGAGATAATCACTACAAGATGAAAGTACTGTGACTAGCAGTGCCAGCATCCAACTGATGTTATATCTTTTCATTGGTATTTAATTAAAATGTTAGTGATAATGTGCCGCCGAAGTAACGTGCCGGCGGTGTTTGGCCAAGGCTGGTGAAACCAACTGCATTGTTGTCCGCACCATTTGAGCTATACTCAGGATCTGTATAAAGGTTCGATTTCGGAGCCCATATGAAGAGGTTTCTTCCTTGAATACTCACACTTGCGCCTTTGATAAACTTTGTTTTATCAAGGAATCCTTGTGGCAGCTCATATCCGATAGATGCTTCGCGCAGTTTCCAGAAACCGGCAGAGTTCGTGTAGTTCTGACCAATATTCGTATTTCTTGTTCCGTCCGTCCAGAAATCAGCACCACCGCTTCTTACTGCAATGTTTGTATTTTCTACATAGGCGCCTTCCGCATTCAAGTATGAAGAGTTTGGAATAACAAAACGATCACGGTTATACCAACCTGTGCGCACACCAGCACCAGAGAAGTCATAACCTCCGGAAACGGAGTTGAAGATGTAATGGCCATTGCGATATTCAAACAGCAAGTTGAATCTCAGCTTTTTGAAGGTTACACCACCGTTTACACCCAGAATGTGAGGCGGGTTAGTGATGCCCACGTCTTGGAACGTTCCGTTTGTAGATGGATAACCTGTTTTTGAATCAACAATGATTCTTCCCTGATCATCGCGGTTGTAATCAGTCACCTGAAGAAGTGGGAACGGAGAGCCAACTTTTGCGATAACCCTTGCAGCAGAGCCCGAAGTTCCTATGCTAAGCTCATTGGATTGAGCCGAAAGAGAAATGACTTTGTTTTGGTTGTAAGTATAGTTAGCTCCAAGGTCAACGCGCAATCCCCAGGCAGTCTTGATCGGTGTGATGTGCAATGTTGCCTCGATTCCTTTGTTTTCAACCTCTCCAATGTTGGTTCGCAGAGATCCGTAACCCGTAGAGTTCGGGATCAAAACGGTGATCGTTTGATCAACTGTGTTGGTTTTGTAATAAGTTACACCGCCACCAATGCTCCATGGACGAAATTCAAAATCGATACCGCCTTCAATTCCTGTTGTGATCTCAGGTTTCAGGTTTGGAGAAACAAGCGTGTTGTCCAGTACAAAACCAGCACCGCTTGTGTAAGGATAACCGAAAGCTTGTGAGAATGTGCTGCTCAATGAATAAGCACCCAGGTTGTTCAAAGGAATAGGGCCAAAATCTCTGTTGTTACCTAAGTTAACCTGTCCAACCTGTGAGTAACCTGCACGCAGTTTCAAACTTTCCAGGAATTCAGAATTAGCAAGTCCGGGAATCGCGTCGCTGGCGATGAACGATATATCCGCAGAGGGGTAGAAGAACGAACGGTTTTCTTTCGCAAGGATCGAGCGCCAGTCATTTCTTGCAGTTACGTGCAGATAAAGAAATTCTTTGAAACCAAGACGGGCTTCTCCGTACACACCAATCTGGCGTGCTTTGTAATTGCCTTCATTCGCAAGTGGTGGATTCAAGCTGTTGCCGACATTGTAAAGTCCATCGATTACAAGACCATTTGCTATAACATTCATTGCTTTTGTTGCATTCTCCCGAACGGTGGTTCCTACGGCCACATTAAGGTTAAAATCAGGCGAAAGGTTGGTCTTGAATTCAGCCAAAAAGTCGTTCACGAACTGGGTTGTATAACCTGCATAATCCACAACCTGACCAGCGATGTCCGTTTTCGAGCTTCCTGAAATGCTTTTCGTGTAATCTGTGAAAGTAAATTTGCCCGAATAAACTTTTCCTGACAAGTTACGTCCGCTCATACCCACACGATAAGTGAATGTAAGAGGCTTGATCGGGTTCCACTTTAATTCCATATTTCCCTGCAAATAGTCATTGCGCTGGTCCCAGCGGTTGTTAGACAATGTGAAATATGGGTTTTGATAATATTCGTTGAAATAGCCATTCGGGTTGGCAAATGGATTGTTCTGCCAATCTTCATATTTCGTAACGTCAACCTGACCTGGTGACATCAGCAGGTTTTCGTAGGCATTTCCTGTAAGGCTGCTTTGGTTTGTACGACCAGCGATGAAGTTGGTATTAAATGACGCAGTCAGATTTTTGTAAATGTGACGAACCACGTTTGCACGCACGCTGTAACGCTTGTATTTGTCATAAGGCACCGTTGATTTCTGGTCAAAATACTGAGCAGAAAGATAGAATGTGCCTTTTTCGTCTCCTGACGTAACGCTTAGGTCAGTTTGGTTGGCTACACCGGTGTTCCAGAAATTTTCACGGAAATTTTGTGTTGAATAAGGAACAGTTTGAATAGAACCATCTTGCAACGGCTTTCCAATGTTTACCATGGATCCGTCGAAGGCGGGACCATATTGCTGGTTTTCGTAAGGCGTGTAGGACGGCACGTCATCAGGAGTTGTTCCCGAACCGAATCCGTTTTGAAGCTGAGGTAAAAAGCTAACTTTTTCAAGAGTCGTGGTGTTCGAAACCTTGAACTGCGTAACGCCTGACTTTCCTTTTTTAGTAGTAACGATCAAGGCTCCGTTAGATGCATCAGAACCATATAATGCGGCTGCACCTGCTCCGTTCAAAACCTGGATGTCGTCAATGTCTTCCGGGTTAAGGTTCCCCAGAATGTCGTTAGTGGATATAATGTTGTCAATTACAACCAGCGCCTGGTTGTTACCAGTTAGCGAACGGTTACCGCGTAGCACTAAACGGTAATTCGGATTCACCCCGCTGCTCACGCCCATTACAAGTAAACCTGGAACACGTCCTGCAAGGCTGGCTGCGACACTGATGGGCTTGCCCTGAACAATGTCCTGCGCTTTTACAGTGGTGGATTGGTTACCCAGCTCTCGGCGTTGTGCGGTAAGACCGCCGGCTGTGATAACAACCTCATTTAAAGCAAGCTCGTCCAGAGTCAATACAACGTCCAGATTGCCGGACGCCGGCACTTTCAGCTCCTGGTTAAGGAAACCGACGAAAGAATAAATTAGTGTTTGACCCTGGCGTGCATTGATGCTGTATTCGCCTTTGTCATTAGTGAGTGTTCCCGTGTTAGTGCCTGCAACACGGATAGAAACGCCGGGCAACATGGAGCCGTCGTCTTTGGAAGTAACCGTCCCGGTCACTTCCCGACTTTGAGCGAATGCATGACCGCAGAGCAGCAGCAATCCGCTCAAAAAGAGCAGTAAATTTCTTTTCATTAAGTTAGGTTTGTTAAGTAATAATGCTTGCGTAAAAATAATTATTGTTTTGACAATTGCAATCTATAAAACGACTAATTCAGAATATTTCTTTGGGTATAAAGTAAAATTCGTAAGTTAAATTTTAGAAAAGCTGTAATCTTCGAAATTTACAATATGTTCTTGCGCTTTTTACTGGTGATTGGGCACAAAAAAAGGGGACAAAATGTCCCCTTTTTCATTCGTTTGGTCGGATTAAAACTTATCCCACCACAATTTAGTCGTCACCAGGTCACCGCCAATTGCGCCTGCTGCTGACTCGCGGTTTGCACCGTTCAGCGTTTGCTCGTTGATCGGATAGATCATGCGAACTGGAATTGCAAGTCCCGCAGGAGCGTTACCACCCGTTGGAGGAGATAGTTTTGGAAAGTCCAATCTTCTCCATTCAACCCAAGCTTCCCAGCCTCTGTTGTACAATGCAAGCCATTTCTGGAAGCCGATTTTTTCTTTCCAGTTGCTTGCTGCTGTTGCGTAAGCAACTTTTGGCTGTGCAAGGTAAGCAGTTGTCGCTGCTGTAATTGTTGCTGCCGGGGCGCCAATGTTACCCAACCAATATTCGATTGAAGCACCAACTCCTTTGTTATAATGTGTTGCTGCTGAGCCAGTAATGAAACCTCTCTCAACCGCTTCTGCAAGCAAGAACTCAACTTCGGAATAATCCAATAACAAACCTTCCAAATCCGGCTCGATAATGTTGTCTCCTACGTGAGAAAATGCTGAATATGTGTTCGAAAATCCGTAGTTACCACCAACATACTTTCCATTAACATCCGTAAAGAATGCAGGGAGTCTTGGGTCCTTTAACTCGTTCATCGGGTTGATAATTGTCGCAGATGCAACAAAGTCCTGACGGCTTGAATATGCAGGGTTCAAGTTCTGTGCAATGACGTTGTAGTTTGGCGGAGTGTCAATGTAAGGGAACGCCGCGTTGTCATTGTTTGAAGTGAAAACGTTAGGTGCTGCTTGTGCCACCAATGTCTTTGCTTTTGCAGGATCGCTGTCAGCAATGACCATTGCAAGCTTCAATTTCAGTGAGTTTCCAAATTTAGACCACTCAGCCAGATCGCCTTCGTAAAGCAGATCACCATCCGTGAATCCTGTTCCGCCCGTACTGAACTTTGGAATTGCAACATCCAAACGCGCTAACAAATCATCGTAGACTGTTTTTGCATCGTCATACTTTGGCAAAACATTGTTTGGGTCCAAAGCTTCTGAGTAAGGAATGTTGCCAAAAGTATTTACCAGAGCAGCCCAAGCCATAACTTCGACAACCTCGATCTGTGCAATCTGAACATCTCTGTTTGCAGGAAGAATGAACTTGTCTTCGTTAAGCAATCTGCGTGCTTCGTTCAAATCTGAAATCACACCTTTATAAAGTCCCTGCCAGAAAGCCTGAGGAACCGTACGTGCCGTTACATTATAACGTGGCTCATCCAGGTAAGTGGTTGTAGCCCACTGTTGTACGTATAAGCGATAGTTATTTACGTTTACGTTGGGGCTTGTAAGTGTATCAGCAAGCCCTTTCAATGCGTTGGAGAACAAAGTCACCGGCGGCACCTCCGAAGGGCGCTTTTGGTCAACATTATAGTCGTCCAGACTGTCGACGCAAGCGGTCATCAGCAGGATCGGGAGAAAGAAAATGATTAATCTTTTCATATTTTATTAGAAACGGAATTTAACATTAAAACCATAACTTCTTACCGCAGGATACGCACCGCTCTGATAACCGCCCGCACCATTCAGCAGTCCTGAACCCAATCCTTCTTCGGGATCTTGGAAATCCATGTTTTTGTGGATAATCCAAAGGTTACGACCGATTACTGATACGTCGATTCCTTTGAAAGCGCGCAATTTTGCAACGAAGTCTTGTGGAATAGAGTAAGTTAACGCAAGTTCTCTCAGTTTAATATAGCTTGCATCGTAGATATACATAGCGCGTGGGGGATTGCCTGGATATCCGTAGGCAGTGTTTCCATTACCATCAGAGTTTTCTGCTCTCACGTCATTAGGACTTCCGTCTGCTTTAACACCTGGGAATAAAACGCCGCCTGGTTTGTCTGTCAAGCCCAATTTGTTACCATCGTCATCGTAGTTGTAAGCTGGGTCTCTTTTTGGGTTGCCAAGCTCATTCAAGCCGGCAGTTACTGGATAAAGACCGGTTCCTTCACCATACCATTGATCCAATGACCAAACATCTCCACCGTGGCGAATGTCAAGCAAGAAATTCAGCGAAAGTGATTTGTATTTCAAATTGTTGCTCAAACCACCGATCCAGTCTGGGTTAGGGTTACCAATAATTTCAGCAGAACTTGCAGTTGCTGCATACAAACCATTTGAACGAACAACTTTCTGACCATTTTCTGCGTGGTAAACAAAGTTTGTTCCTCTGATCACACCAAATGGCTGACCAACAGCAGCATTAAGTGAAACACCACCTTGCAATGATGCAACAGGAACGTTCAACACGCCTTCATATAGGCTGATAACTTCGTTTCTGTTACGTGCAAAATTTGCGGTTACTGTCCATGAGAAATCACCCGTTTTCACTGGAGTCACATAAGCGGAGATCTCGATCCCTTTGTTTTGAACTTCTCCTGAGTTGATATACTTGAAAGAATATCCCGTTGCAGCAGAGATCGAAACTGGAAGAATCTGATCCAACGTTTGCGAGCGATAGTAAGTAAAGTTGAAACCTACGCGATCATTCAAAAACGCTGTTTCCAATCCGAATTCATAGCTTTTTGTACGCTCTGATCTCAATTCCGGATTGTTTTTCGTGTTACGAAGCGTGAAGTAAGGAGTTGATCCAAGACCAGTTGGCTTGTCATAAACATCCAAAGTGCTTCCCCACGGTGCATCATTACCAACCTCAGCGTAGTTAGCGCTCAACTTACCCATTGTCAACCAGCTTGCTTTCAAGCCCGGAAGGTTTGAGAAGTTGAAGTTGGCTCCAATCGCTGGATAGAAATAGGTGTTGTTATCTTTTGGAAGCGTAGACGACTTGTCTTGTCTTGCCGTAAGGTCAAGGTTGATAAGGTCTTTATAACCAAATGAAGCCTGAGCATAAATACCATCCACACCAATGCGCTGAGAAGTTTCAGAAGGCGCTTCGATCGGGTTGATCGAGTTTAGCAAGGAGTAAAGTCCTGGCACCACCATTCCACCGTTTGTTTTTGCTCTAACAGCATTCAATTTTGATCTGCGCATGCTTCCACCCGCCAAACCTGAGAAGTTGATATCTTTCGTAATTGCCTTACGGAAATTAACGATCACGTCTAAGTTGGTTTCGTTGAAACCACGGTTATAGCGGCTGTATTCTGCTGGATCAGCGCTGCCAAATGCAATTCTTTCTTCCTGGAAATCCTGCGTTCCGTTGTATGCAAAACGACCGGTAATGTCAACCCATGGTGCAAGCTTGTAAACTGCTTGTGTGTAACCGAAGAAGTTGTCACGCGTATCGTTTGAATAGTTCTGATAACGGGAGTAATATGGGTTTTCAGAATAGATCGGACCGTTTGTGTCAAATGGATTTGTCGGGCTGCCCCAGTTCCACGTTACGTTTTGCTCGTTTCTGAAATAAGCAGCTTTTTGGTCAGCCAAATCAACGTTTGTCTGGAACCATTGTCTGAACTGCTGGTTAGGGTTTTTGCCATCATAACCCGTTCCATAACGGCCAAGGCCCTTGATTTGTGAGTAGTTGGCATTCGCCTGAACTGTCAATTTTTTAGTCAGGTCAAAAGAAGCCGAGAAGTTGAAAAGGTTTTTGCCCAATTTACTGTTTGGAAGCACGCCTTTCTCGTCATTTCTTGAATAACCAAGTTTAAAAGTTGTGTTTTCACCGCCACCTGTGATGCTTACGCTCTGGTTGGAGTTGACACCCGTTTCATAGAATGAAGCAGGTCCGTTTTTCGCAGCAACCCACGGAGTCATTTTTTGGTAAGTTGGAGAGCTTGGGTCAAGTGCATCCCATTGATAAACCATCACACTAGGATCGAATTTTGGGCCAAATGAAGCATCCGCATCGAAAAGTGTAATGTTTCCAACTCCTGAACCTAAGTCACCACGGTAAAAACGCGTTTTAGCGCCGTCACCATCGTATCCTGCACCGTATTCGTTCTGATACTTAACGAATGTCGTCTTGTCGATTTTGCCCCAGGTAACACCGCTGTTCACGGTTACGTCGAAGCTGTTTTTACGACCTTGTTTTGTAGTGATCAAAATTACACCGTTTGAAGCGCGTGAACCGTATAATGCGGTTGCAGCAGCACCTTTCAAAACGTTGACCGAAGCAATGTTGTCTGGGTTGATATCCGCAGCAGCGTTACCGTAGTCAGTTCCTGCGCGACCAGTTTGCTGATCAGAAGTGTTCGTGTTTGCATTGGAAACCGGAACACCATCAATTACCCAAAGTGCCTGGTTGTTACCAGTAATGGATTTGAAACCACGAATAACCGCGCTTGTCGATCCACCCATGTTGTTGTTCGTTTTGATATCCAAACCAGCAACTTTACCGGCAAGCGCATTCATTACGCTTGGGTTACGAGCCTGGGTGATTTGTTCCGCGTTCACTTGTTGAGCAGCGTAAACAAGTTCATTTCTTTTTCTTTCCTGGCCTAACGCCGTTACAACAACTTCCTGCAACTGGCTTACATCATTTTTAAGCGTAATGTTGACAACAGACTGACTTCCCACTGTGGCCTCCTGAGACTGAAAACCGATGAAACTGAATACAAGTGTTGCGCCTGATTCTGCGGTGATAGAATAAGCTCCGTCCGCATCTGTTGTAGTACCGCGATTAGTACCTTTCAAAGAAATGTTCACACCCGGCAAATTGGAGCCGTCTTCCGCTCTGACTTTACCAGTCACGGCGCGATCCTGGGCAAACACCTGTGCCGTCAATAGCAGCAAGCATCCCAGCAGGGATAATAGAGTCTTCCTCATACGTGATTAAAGAGTTTGATTTGTTATGTTAACATAATGTTGCAAAATTAATTATTAGTTTAACCATTACAACCTTTTAATTGCGAAATTTCAAAATATAGTTTGGTATCCACTGTCATTTTGGCGAATATTATAGCTGACAAAGGGCATTTTTTGCGATTTTTTTAAACGTTTGAAATTTGTAAAAACTGGGCAAGTATTATATATTTGTTAACAATAAGCCCCATTCTTTAACTTTTTCATATCATTAATACGAACTACTTTTAAGTTTAACAAAAGCATTCGCATGTTAACGGACTCTATATACGTTTGGCGAAAAAGTTTTTATCCGAAGTGATTTTTTTCTCAACATTTGCCAGGTTTCCGATTTCTTTGGCTCACGTATATTGTATTATTTCAATATGTTTCACTTATATATCACTACTGCCCATGCATAAGACATTACTCTCCGCAATATTGGCCCTCTCATTTTGTTATTCAAACGGGCAGTCAAACCTAACCTCTGGCATTGATCAGAAAGCACAATCTCTTGAAAAAAAGCTGGTCGAATGGCGTCGTGATTTTCATCAAAATCCTGAGCTTGGAAACAGGGAATTCAAAACGGCAGAGAAGGTGGCAAACCACCTGCGCGAGCTGGGAATGGAAGTGAAGACAGGCATTGCGCACACGGGTGTGGTTGGGCTGCTGAAAGGCGGAAAACCCGGTCCAGTTGTTGCATTGCGGGCAGATATGGATGGTTTGCCAGTGACAGAACGCGTCGATATTCCGTTTAAGTCGCAGGTTGTGGTCGATTATAATGGTCAGAGAACGGGCGTCATGCATGCTTGCGGACATGACACGCACATATCCATATTGATGGGCGTTGCGGAAGTGCTTGCGGGGATGAAAAACGAAATTCCGGGCACCATTAAATTCATTTTTCAACCCGCTGAGGAGGGTGCGCCGGTCGGAGAAGAGGGCGGTGCCAAGCTGATGGTGAAAGAGGGCATTCTGGAAAATCCGGCAGTTGAAGCGATCTTTGGCTTACACATTGATTCACAGCTCGAAACTGGCAGGATTTCGTATAGACCAGGTGCCACGATGGCCGCAGTTGATTTCTTCGCCATTGATGTGATCGGGAAGCAAACGCATGGCGCTTATCCGTGGTCCGGCGTGGACCCGATCGTTACGTCCTCCCAAATTGTAATGGGCCTGCAAACCATTGTAAGCCGCAATCTGAACCTTACGCAGGCGCCCGCTGTGGTGACCGTTGGGGCAATGAATGGTGGCATCAGACAAAATATTATTCCGGAATCGGTGAAGATGATCGGGACAATCCGCACGTTTGACGAGACAATGCATACTTATGTGCACAAGCGAATGAATGACATTGCGACCAACATTGCAGAAAGCGCGGGGGCTACGGCCAAAGTGGACATAACCGTAATGTATCCGGTAACGTTTAACAATGTAGCGTTAACGGAAAAAATGATTGGAACGCTCGAAAACGTCGCCGGGAAAGAGCAGGTCCAGATAATTCCAGCAAAAACCGGTGCAGAAGATTTCTCTTATTTTCAGCAGAAAGTGCCTGGATTCTTTTTCTTTCTGGGAGGAATGCCGAAGGGGAAAAAAGTTGCGGATGCAGCACCACACCACACGCCGGATTTTTATGTAGACGAAAGCAGTCTGGTGCTTGGAGTGCGGTCGCTGGCGCGTTTGGCAACAGATTATTTGCAAATGGCTAAAACTACGGACACGAAAAAAGTGAAGAGTAAATAACAAATGTCATTCAGGAATATTCTTCCGGACTTGTTCAAAAAGCAGGTTCGGAAGGAAACGCTTTAAATAAATCGCGGCCACTTCCTTAAATCCGCCAATGTAAATTTCCTTTTTATCTTTCCTAACTGCCTCCAGAATCCGGCGCGCACATTCATCAGCGGGAATTCCTTTTTCCTGATTGGAGTCCATTTTGCCGAATTTGCTTCCGGAAGCATCCAATGCATTCAGCGAAATACTGGTGCGAATGTAACCCGGACAAATCGTCGTCACCTTGATATTGTGCTCAAAACCCTCTGCCCGAAGCGAATCATAAAAGCCATGCAATGCATGTTTCGCAGCATTGTAACCCGAGCGCATAATGGTCCCGATCTTGCCCGCAACGCTACTAATCACGATAAAATGACCATTTTTTTGTGAAATCATGTAAGGCAGGATTGCTTTGGTAATAGCCACTGTGCTGAAAAAATTGACATTCATCAATTGCTGGTAAACGTCAAGTTCTGTGTCGCTCACATAGGAGCGCTGGCTCACCCCAGCATTATGGACCATAATGTCAATGCGGCCAAAATGCGCAATAACCTGCTCCGCTGCGTTTTGAGCCTTATCGAATTGGGTAACGTCCATTGGAAGGATTAAAACAGACGCTTCCGCCAATCCTGTCGCTTGCTTTACGCGCTGCAATTCGTCCTCACGCCTGGCCGTGAGCACAAGCCTGGCGCCTTCTTTTGCAAAAGCCATCGCAATCGCCTCTCCAATGCCCGAGGAAGCGCCCGTTATCCAGACAACTTTGTCTTTAAATGTCTCCATAACAGGTTAAACGTTGTTCAGTGCAAATCGAAATGAAACTCCTTCTTCGTTGACTTCCAAAATGGCCTCCATGCCCACACCCATCGCCCGGTTATCACCCACGTGGCCAACTGGAAAATTAAAACAAACGGGATAATCAAATGCTGCAATGTGCTCGTGGATGATCTCGTAGTAGGTTTTCCCGAAAGTCGGGTTGGCATTGTCCTTCATATCGGTAAACTGGCCGACGATCAGACCAGCGAGTTTTTCAAGCTTTCCTGCCCGCTTCATCTGGATCATCATGCGATCCAGATTGTATAAATATTCGGCAATGTCTTCGATAAACAGAATTTTACCATCCGTGTCCATGTCAGTTTCTGTGCCTATTAAATGTGCCAAAATGCAGAGATTTCCGCCAATCAACTGCCCGCTTGCATTGCCAGCGCGGTTAAGCTCATGAGCAGGAAGGGGATAAGTCGGGATTTCACCAAACAGCATTTGTCTAAGTGACTCGGCCGCTATTTCCGCACCCTCTGTTGTGATGGATTTGGCCATTGGCGCATGCAGACTAGCAAAACCCAAGTCATAAATTCTTGACAAGATCACGGTGAGGTCACTGAAACCAACAATCCATTTGGGGTTTTCCAGGAATTGGTCAAAATTGAGTTGATCCACAATGCGGGAGCAGCCATATCCGCCTCGTGCCGCAATAATTGCCTTGATGGAAGGATCGTCCAGCATTGTTTGGAGATCGGCCAAACGTTCTTCATCTGGCGCAGAAAACTGATTGGAGGCTGTTTTCAAAGTTTTCCCCTCAACCACTTCAAGCCCCCATGCATTCTTGAAAAGATTAATCCCCGGCAAAATGTCCTCATAATTCAAAACACTGGCAGGAGCAACAATTCCAATTTTATCACCGGGTTGAAGAAACGGGGGGCACTTGATTTTACTCATTAAAAAGAATTCGCTTTTGGTGGATCAGGGTTCGTAGTGACCCTTCATTGAGATTATAAAAACCTTTTGATCTTCTATTCTGTAAATGATTCTATGCTCCTGATTAATGCGCCTGGAATATTTACCTGCGAAATTATATTTGAGGGGCTCCGGTTTTCCTATTCCGGAAGTGGGCGTTTCCCGGATTGATTGAATTAAATTTTCGATTTTTTTGATTTGCGCTTTCTGGCCAGATTTATGCCAAAATTCTAAATGTTCAAGAGCGAGATCGGTAAATATTATTTTGAAGATACCAGATCCCATAGGTTTTCCCCCTCTTTAAGTTCCGTAGTGCGACCTTCTCTGATTTGCTTCTCACCCTCCTCGACCATTGCCACAAATTCAGGGTTATACTCTTTGCTCGGTCCTTCCTCGAATGTTACACGGAAACCTTTTAAAAGCGCTTTAACAGCCTTTAAAACGGTTTGATCTTCTGTATTAATGAATAGTGTTGTCATAATTATAAGTTTTAAACTAATATTAAAGATAAGCACTTTCCCCTAAATAAAAACCACCTCTTCCAGCAACTCAGACCCCATTTCCCGGTTGATCAGTTCGATAATTTTGGCTTTGGCGCGGAAGAGTTCGTTGCGTAATGGGGCGGACTCTATTTGCAGGAAAAGGGTTCTATCCTTAATGTAAACGGTTTTTGTACGCGTTGCGATGGCGGAACCCATGATTTTGTCCCAATGCGCGACGACGTAGGATTGATCAAAGCGATTGCGGAGCCGGTATTTTTCCAGCATTTGATCAATAGCATCTTTCAACGGCGTGATTCCGGGCCGCCGCGAAGCTTTTTCTTTGTCAAATCGATATTGCATTGCCATAACTTTCAGGAGTGAATCGCACAAATGTAGGAAGTTCTCAGAGTCCTGCGGTCGCGCCGGGACTCACTTTTTTCAACAATTCCTGGTAAACCACGTCCATGATGGCTGTGCGGATGTTAAGCTGTGAAATCTTATTATTTTCCCTCGTAGGGTAAACGCGATTGGAAAGAAACACATAATTCAGGTTCCAAGCCGGATCAGCCCAGGTCATAATGCCCGTGTAACCCGTGTGCCCAAAGCTTGATGGGCTCGCATATTTCGGCGCATTTCCAGAATATTTGAATGTCGGTTTGTCAAATCCGATGCCGCGGCGACTGCCTATTTCAGGATATTGATAACGGGTAAATTCAATGAGCGCATCCTTGCTTAGCAATTGCTGACCGCCATAATAACCCTGTTGCAGATACATTTGCCAAACCTTCATCACATCATTGGCGTCGCCAAACAAACCCGCATGTCCGCTCAAACCGCCCAACATCGCTGCGGCCTCGTCGTGAACTTGTCCGTGCAACTGCGTCATCCGGAAGAATGTGTCCCGCTCCGTGGGCACAATGTCTTCCAGTTTATAAAAGCGTTTTGGGTTGAATGTTAATGTGTTAGCACCCAATTTGTGATAATAATGATTTTTCAAATAATCCTCAAAATTCTCTCCCGACAATGTTTTCACGATTTGCGGATAAAGAATAAATGAAAGATCGCTGTACACATAACCTTCTTTTTCATTCAAAGGAGAATCGCGGATGGCCTTGAAAATTTCTTTATCATAATTTTTAAAAATAAAGAGACTGTCGCCCACAACCGAAATTGGATATTTTTTCGACTGTTTGGTGCTGAAAGTCTTTTTCTTCCAAGATCCATCCGGGTTCTGCGCCTCTTTCCAAAGCACGATAAATGCTTTCAAACGCGCACTATGCGTCAAAACCCGACGCCATTGCAGATCCGCTTTGTTAGATTTCTCAAAATCAGGCAGATAATCCTTCATGGTCGCGTCCAGGTCAAATTTTTTCTGATCCCAAAGGCTCATTAGTGCCAATGTCGAAGCCGTGATTTTGGTAACCGAAGCCAAATCGTAAAGGTCTGTCAGTTTCACAGTTTGTGGTCCTTCGTAAGTGTGCTTTCCATACGCTTTTCTAAAAAACACTTTGCCATCTTTCGCGAGCTGCACCACGCAGCCTGGCGTTGCTTTTTGCGTCAGCGCAACATTGGCAATAGAATCAATTTTGAAGGTGATGATCTTTGAATCAAGCCCAAGTTCTTCTGGAATTGTATATTTCAACCTGCCGATCGCGGGCGTCTCAATGCCTGCATTGTAAGGGAATTGTGCATTCACCGTCACGGGCAGTTTTCCTTGTGCGGGAATTGCGCCAAAGATCAACTGCGCCGATAAATCTTGCGTGTAAGGCGTTAACTGATAAGCCATTAACAGGGCCCGGGCATTTTCAGGCTTTTGAATTTTATTCAATGCATAAGGGTTGCCAAAAACGGAAACAACAGCCTTATTGGAAGCAATCAATTCCTGCAAAACCGCATTCATTTGCTCCGTCAAGCCATAATTGGTCCTGGGCGAAATGCTTCCCAGGTGAACTCCGACAAGCAGCAGATTGAATGCTTTTAACTTCTCACGCAGCTCGTTAATCTGGGTTTCCGTGGCTTTTGCCGGAATATAAAAATGCTCCACACTTGTGTACAAACCCAGTGTTTTCTGAAAAGTCGTGATCGTGTCGGCACCCAATGAGACCGATGCGATTTTTAATGTATCGAGCTCGCGGAGCGGCAATAAGTCATTCGTGTTTTTCAAAACCGTCAATGCTTTCTCAGTCAAAAGGCGGTTAACAAGTTCTGCTGATTTTGGATTCAGGTCTTCGTAAAGATTGTTCAGGTCAACCGGTTTGTAATGGTTCAGGCCAGCCCAGGCTTTGGCTTGCAGCACTTTTTTGCAACGCGCATCAATTTCCGCCTGCGTAATGCGTCCCTCCGCAATGCTTTTTTTGATTTCAGCAATGGATTTGGAAACGTCTTCCGTGAATTCCAGCAAATCCATCCCGGCTTCAAGCCCCATTGCATCTGCCTTTCCGTTGGGGAAATATTTTGTAACGCCTTTCATATTCATCGCGTCCGAGTAAATTAGCCCGTCAAATCCCAGCTGCTTTCTAAGCAATTCAGAAACGATTGGTTTTGATAATGTTGACGGCAGATTGGGTGTTTTATCCAATGCAGGAATGCTCAAGTGTGCAATCATCATGCCGCTTATGCCATTGGAAATTAGCGCTTTGAAAGGATATAATTCCAAAGTGTCGAGTCTCGTCGTGTTGTGCGAGATCAATGGCAGGTCATAATGTGAATCAACGCCTGTGTCGCCATGGCCAGGGAAATGTTTTGCGCTTGTTAACAAGCCGTTATCCTGCATTCCTTTCATATAAGCGACCGCTTTGTCGGCCACTTTATATTTATTTTCGCCAAAAGAGCGGAAGCTGATAACGGGATTGTCGGGATTGTTGTTGACGTCTGCAACCGGGGCAAAATTAATGTGCATACCCAGTCGCTTTGCCTGTTTTGCGAGCTGTGCGCCCATTTCGTAAATGAGGTCATTGCTGCCCTGAATGGCACCCAATGTCATTTGATAAGGATATCTCACCGTGCTGTCAATCCGCATGGCGAGCCCGAATTCAGCGTCCATTGCAATGAGCAACGGCACTTTCGAAATGGATTGGTAAAAATTAGTCAGCTGCGCCTGGGGAACAGGACCGCCTTGGAAAAACACAACGCCGCCCACTTTATTTTCCCGGATCAATTTTTCAACTGCTGCGGGGTTGCTTATTTTCGGATCAATAACGGCCCGTTTAACATCCGAAACTGCTGCAACCATAATCAACTGTGCAATCCGCTCATCCGGCGTCAAAGTTGCAAAAACCGAATCCACCCACTGCCGCGATTCGCTAAGTTGATTTTGATTCAAAAAAGCCGGCGCACTAACCTGAGCTCGGGAAACGCTGGAAGTAAAAATGGATATTAAGAGCAGTAGGAGATAGGAATGTTTCATGAATAGGATGTCATAGGAATCAGTTTCCAAAGTTTGGAAAACCAATCGACTAATCCAATGGAAACTATTGTCTAACTAAATGTTTGGCAAAAGCTTCTTAAAAAACCAACCCCAAAACCAACCCGGCCAGGATTATCACGTAAGATGGCACTTTGGAAAAAGTCAGGACGAGGATTGTGCAGATGACAGTGAAGAGCGGCTGCCAGTTATTCATCATGGGTTGGAAAAGGGAGATGGCGGCGGCGATGGTAAGTCCGCAGCTGGCGGCGTGAATGCCTTCCAGCGAGGCGCGGATGCCTCTGTATTTTTTGAGCTGATCCCAAAACGGATAGGCGAAAAAGATGAAGAATGTGCCGGGAAGAAAAATGCCGGCAGTGGCCACAAAGCCGCCGATGATTTGTCCGGTTATGCCTGCGGATTGAAGAGAAATGCTGCCGACGAATGTCGCTATTGAGAAAACCGGTCCGGGAACGACTTGCGTGAGCGCCATTCCGGCTAAAAATTCTTGCTCGGTCAAGTAATGTTTAAATTCTACAAACTCATTATAAAGAATGGGAATCAGGACTTGTCCGCCACCGAAAACCAGACTTCCATTCCGGTAAAAGTTTTCAAAAAGCCTTACTGGAAGCGAGTTGGTGATTTTTCCGATAATTGCAGCAGCAATGAGCACCGAGATCCAGAAGATAATCGGTCGCCACAAAATCCGGATCGGACCCTTCTCCATCACCTCGTGCTTCTTGAAATTCAGCGAGGCCACAACGCCGCCTGTTACAATAAGAACAGGCGTCATGTAGGGTGACGGATACAGATAGGCAAGCATCGTGGAAATGATCAGAAAAGACCATCCTTGCGTGTTATGAATGACTTTTCGGGCGATGGACGATGCTCCGTACATCAAAAAAGCCACCGCCATCGGCCCCACGAATTTTGTGAATTGTAGAGAAATTGAATGCCGTTCCAGATAATGTATGCCAATTGCCGCCATTGTCATCAGGATCATTGCCGGCAACGACCACACGATAAGCGTTAAATAAGCAAGCGGTTGTCCTCCGATTTTTAGGCCAATGGCCGTGACCGTTTGTGTGGAGCTGGGCCCAGGCAAAACCGAGCATAGGGCCTGCAATTCAAGCAATTCTTCTTCGGTAATGTATCTTCTCTTCCGTACAAGCCGCTCGATCATCATCATTAAATGCACCTGCGGACCTCCAAAAGCGGTTAGTGACAGCAAGAGGATGTCCATCAGGTAAATGATGTAACGAAATCGGCGGATAGGAGGCGGGGCCAAGCGTTTTTGCAGGTTATTTTTTTAAACCCAGTTCTCTCAAACGCTCATCCAGGAACTCGCCTGCGGTCATATCCGTGTATAATTTCGGTTGCTCCTGCGACACACAACTTTCCAGACAAGTGAGGTCCATATCAGCGCGCGGGTGCATGAAAAACGGAATGGAGTAGCGTGAAGTGCCCATTTTTTCGCGTGGCGGATTTACAACCCGGTGGATCGTGGATTTTAATTTGTGGTTGGTGAGACGGTCGAGCATATCGCCTACATTCACTACAATCTGGTCGGGTAATGCGGTAATTGCGATCCATTGTCCGTCGCGGCGAAGCACTTCCAGGCCCTCTGCGCTGGCTCCCATCAATAATGTAATGAGGTTAATGTCGCCATGTGCAGCCGCGCGAACAGCTCCTTCGGGCACAAGTTCAGGATTTGGAATGGGGAAATAATGCAATGCTCTTAACAAGCTGTCGCCATTTTTGACCTTCTCTTCAAAATAATCCTCAGGCAAATGCAGATAGATTGCAATGGCGCGCAAAAGCGTTTTGCCTGCTCTTTCAAATGTTCTGTAAACTTCTAATGTATATGTTTCAAAGTCAGGAAGCTCATTCGGAAAGACGTTCGACGGCATATTACCAATCGGATCAGGCTGGCCGATGTGGTAAAATTCTTTCAAATCGGCCACCTTGAATCCCTTTGCGGTCTCTTTTCCTTTGCTAATGTATCCTCTCTGCCCAAACAGTTCAGCGAACTCATATTTCTTTTTAGTGTCGTCGGGCAGCGTGAAAAACTGCTTTACAGTTTCATAAAGTGCATTGCGCAAAGTCTCGTTGAGTCCGTGATTTTTTATTGCCACAAATCCGATGTTGGTAAAAGCCGCACCCAGGTCTGCCACAAACTGCTCCTTTTGCTCGGCATTCCCTGATGTAAAATCAGCCAAATCCAGCGAAGGGACTTGATTCAATAATGCTGGTTCCATAAAATCTGTTTTTGGTGCAAAGTAAAAACTATCCGCAGACAAGTCTACGGATAGTTTGGATAGTTTTTCAATTATAGGCGAGGCAAAGATTTGCTAAGTCTTGAAGACTTGGCAAGTCCAAGCGCATTACTCCTTAACACTCTTGATATAAGCAATCGTCTGCGGAATTTGTTTCAAATACGAAGGACTCTCATCTTCGATGAAGTAATGCTTAATTCCCACTTTTTTGGCTGCTTTCAATGTTGCAGGAATGTCAATAGAGCCGGTTCCCAGCGCAACATCATTGGTGGTTGGCGTTCCGCCTGAAAGGTTTCCTTCAACACCTTTTTTAAGATCTTTCAAGTGCATCAGCTTCCAGCGGGTTGGATATTTCAACAGCAACTTCGCTGGATCTTGTCCTGGAAATGCGGTCCAGAGCACGTCCATTTCGAAATTTACATATTCAGGATTGGTGTTTTTGACAATGTAATCAAACAATGTTCCATCTTCGTAAGGCTCGAATTCATAGCCGTGATTATGGTAAGTTAGCTCAATGCCTGCTGCCTTCAGTTCTTTTCCTGCCTTGTTGAAGTCGGCGACAGCCTTTTTGGCTGTTTCGAGATCGAATTTGCCTTTGTGAGGAATCCAGGCAACCATTACATATTTGGCACCCAATGCTTTGGCATCCTTGATCGTCTGTTCGCTGCTCTCGGCCAGTTTGTTGTAATCGGCCCCGATCGACACCATCTTAATGCCGCGCTTGTCCAGCTGTTTGCGCAATTCTTCGGTTGTCATCCCTTTGATCGGTCCGCCTTCCAATTCGGTGACGCCCAGGGATTTAATGGTGTCCAATGTTGCTTCGATCCCCTTATCCCAACTGCCACGGAATGTGTAAGCTTGGAGACCAATCGGGTTTGTGTATACAGGTTTTCCTTGTCCGAAGCTGTTGATCGACGTCAAAACAGCGAGCGCCAGGTAAACCATTTTTGTTGCTTTCTTCATTGTAAAATGATTGTTAAAGAATTGAATAAGTGTTTAAGCAAAAAACAAAGAAAACGATAAAACTACTGTTCGCGTGCACATTCTGCGTATATGTGATCACGTTCAAAACTCGCTCGTTTAACTCTGATTGGCTTTGCGTTTATACGTAGCGTTTATACTGTTTTACCAGTTTGCTCGCCGACATTTTCACTCTCAGGCAAGGTTCAGCAGTTTCACAAACTAGAATCACGCCAAAAGCTTAGTCTGATTTAACTATGAAGAGTTTGATTTCATTTACTATAACAGTCTGATATTAAGTTAATAATGGTATACTTAGCAAAGATTCTGCTCAGAAATTTTTAATAGGCAGATCATTTTAAAATGGAATTGTAGAATATTATCAAGAGTTTTCGTAAAGCTATTTTGTAATTTACTTTAAATACACAGTAGAGGATGGATATGCGTTACAGAACAATGGAAATGTTCATGCAGGAAGCGACTGATTTTAGTAGAATTATATTTTATTAAAATGTATTTTATCAAAATATAATTTTTACTTTAAACTTTATTGTAAATTATTATATGGCATATTTGGCCTTAGTAGTATAGTTTGTATCGAAATCTGAAATGAATATATTTGTTCAGAGACAAGTCTCGATACCAAACCTAACTATTACTTGCTGATGAAGAAAATTTTACTGCTGGGCACCCTGCTGGTGTGCTGTTGCTCGTCCTTTCTATGGGCTCAGGAAAAATTCGTAACCGGGACCGTCACCGCTGCTGACGATTCGTCCCCCATCCCAGGAGTGAATGTCCTGGTCGCCGGAACTACTAACGGCGTGATTACCGACATTGACGGCAAATACAAGATTCCAGTCCCGGACCAAGGCAAGCTGATTTTCAGTTTTGTAGGAATGATCACTCAGGAAATTACATTTGAGAGCCTGAGCGTTATTGATGTGAAATTGGTCTCCGATGCCAGGATTTTGAGTGAAGTGGTCGTTACTGGCTCCGGTGTGGCCACGACGAAAGCCAAGCTGGGGATCTCGGTGGAAACAATTTCTGCCAAGAATCTGCCGCAAACGCCTTCTGCTTCTGTCGACCAGGCGCTCGTCGGGAAAATTCCGGGCGCGCAAATTACCAGCGGGAATGGAACGCCGGGCGCGGGGGTTAACATTTTGTTAAGAGGCATCAACTCCGTGAACCGCGGAACTTCGCCAATGATCCTGATCGACGGGATTCAGATGGTATCGACGGACCTTAGCGCAATCGACCTGAACACGATTGAACGGATTGAGGTCGTACAGGGTGCCGCTTCTGCTTCGATATATGGAGCCCAGGGGGCAAATGGTGTGATTCAGCTTTTTACCAAAAGAGGTAAGAACGGTGTGCTGAATATCGATTTTTCTTCTTCGATTACGAATAACACTTATTTGAATGTGGGTGGATTGGCGAAGTCGCAATTTCACGGATACAATACAGATGCTAATAACAACATCATCGGATCGTCCGGCAACCCTATTTCCATTGATCCCCTGACAGGCTTGTATACTGAAAATGTAATCTGGAACAGCACAGACCCGCTCAACAAAACGGATAAGCCTTATAATGCCAATCTCGCTTATCATGATCACTTCAAAGAATTCTTCGTTCCCGCAAACACCTACAACAACAGCGTTTCGCTATCAGGGGGCAGTGAGAAATTCGATTTCAGTGCATCTGCTTCCAATAACCATCAGAAATCAAACTTCCTGAACAATGGTGCTAATGACAGGAGCAACCTTACAACCAACCTTGGCGTTCAGCTCGCCAAAGGCGTAAGGCTACGCAGCACTACACAGCTGGTTTATACCAAAAATACGGTGAATGGTAGCAACATTTATTCCATTTTCAACAGCCGCGCCTTTGTAGATTACGATTTCAGACTACCCGACGGAAGCCCTATCAACAAGTTGGGAGACGCGGCAGGCGTGAACGGCAGTAACCCGATTTACGCACAACATTATTCCAATGCCGACAACAAGCGGGTTGATATCATTCAAAACTTCAACTTGAATTACAAGGTCAATAAGTTTCTCGAACTGGATGCGAAGTACGGGCTGAATTACCGCAGGGAAGATTTCGTTTTCACCGCGCAGAATCAGTCCGAGAATGCTAACTCGGTCGCAGCTTCAACCTGGGTTGGCTCCTCCATCAGTCCCGATAACACCGGCGGTATCGATAAATATACTTACGGCAAAACATTCCAGAACTTTCTGGGAACGGCATTCATTTATACCAATTTTCAGGAAGATTTCGGCTGGAACGTCCCGATTACCACATCTACCCAGGTTTCTTACGATTACCGTAACCAAAAACAGACGCTTTATGCGGCTGCGGCTGCTGGGTTGCCTTCTTACACACCTTTTACAAGCACCCAGGGAACTTCTTTCAAGGTTCTTGAAGACTACTCCGAGCCTTTTATTACGTTCGGGTACCTTGTTAACCAAAAAATAGAATATGGCGAACTCTTTGGTTTGGCAGGCGGATTCCGGAGCGATTATTCGTCTGCATTCGGCGGCGGCTCCAAGCCGTTCACCTTCCCGCGAGGCGATGTTTATTTGAGAATGTCCTCATTTGGCTTCTGGAAAGGTGGGACCCTTGCCGACCGTGTGCCTGAATTCAAACTTCGCGCCGCTTACGGCGAAGCGGGTATTCAGCCCAACCCATTTGACCGTTATGTAACATTGAGAACCAAGGTCTTAGGGTCAAGTAATGCGTTCTATTTTGACCCTAATCAAAACAATCCTGACCTTGGTGTGGAGGTTTCCAAGGAGCTTGAAATTGGGACAGATTTTACATTGAATGTTATGCCCAGCGGCAACTGGTTGAATGATGTGCGTTTGTCTGCAACTTACTGGAAACGGACCACGGACAACGCCATCTGGAGCATTGATGTGGCGCCTACTTCCGGCTCAGGAACATTGAAAACGAATGCTTTTTCACTGGGCTCGCACGGCCTGCAGGCTTCATTGAACGCAGCCATTTACCACGGGAAAAGTTTCACCTGGAACCTGACCACCAACTTTACAAAGCAGACCTCGAAGATCAACTCTGTTGTAGGTGACCAGGAGATTGTTGTCATTTCCAATGCGGGAAGTACCAATTATGTGCTCCGCAAGGATGAAAAAATAGGGCAGCTTTATGGTCACAAAATGATCCACAGCCTCGACGCGGTCAAGCCCGATGGAACACCATTCCTTTCGGAATCGGAGAAAGGCGAATACACGCTCGCCAGCAACGGATATGTAGTAAATAAAGCAACCAAATTCCCTTACGTGACGCCGGATAAATACAGCTTTGGTGATCCAAACCCAAAGTTCAACATGTCGTTTATCAATGACGTAACCTTCAAGAATTTCCTGACTTTCGGATTTCAACTGGACTGGATCCAGGGAAGCCACCTTTACAACCAAACCAAGGAATGGATGTATCGTGACGGGATCCATGCCGACTACTCGAAGCCATTTACGATTGATGGCGAAACCGGTGCCTGGACAGCATTTTACAGGGGGGTGTATGCGGCCGTTACCAGAAATGGTACAAAAGATTACTTCTATGAAGATGCTTCATTCCTGCGCCTGAGAAACATTTCGCTCGGTGTGGATTTCGCGAAACTGACCACGATCAAAGGGTTTAGAAAATTGCAGTTGGTCTTTTCCGGACGTAACCTGTTTACCCTGACCAAATACACCGGCCTGGATCCTGAAATCGTTTCGGGTGCCAATAACTCTGCCTGGGACCGTGGGACTGACCACAGCAGTATGCCGAATTACAGGTCCTATCAGGTCTCTCTCAATTTCGGCTTCTAACAAAACCATTCATTGGAATCTAAAAACATTGAAATATGAAAAAGATAAAACTACTTTCCATGTTGCTGCTGCTGGGATCAATGCTTGGCTGCAAGGATCAACTGGACGTAAAGAACCCCAACCAGCCAACCACAGGAAGCGCCAATTCAGAATCGGGGCTGATCAACCTGGCTCAGGGCGCGATATATGTGAACGGATTTCTAACCGTAAAGTATGGCGGATTTTATGGTGGGTTTTTTGGTGATCCTGTTGGTTATCATGAAATCATGGGGGATGTGATCGGCGCGGAAGCGGCCAATCAGCGGCTGAATGAGATAGGTGTAGCCAATTATGTGGTCCTCGATAATGGTACCAAAGTGATGAACCCCAATTCGCCAACCTTACAACCAGACATGCTACGGCAGGTCAATATCAATGCCAATGCAAGCGACAATCCGCTTTACTATGAATGGGCATATATGTACAGCCTCAACACCGGGGCCAATAATGTCCTGGCATTGGTAGACGCGACTACATTCACGGGAGATGCCGAGAGCAAGAAAAACGCGCTGAAAGCCTGGGCCTACTGGTGGAAAGGTTATGCGTACGGCCGGATCGGTTCTGTGTATTTCGCAGGAATTATCAACGATCAGCCTGTTGGGACCAATGATGTTTTTGTGAGCAAGGAAGCGATTATTGCAGAATCCAACGCCAACTACGACAAAGCAGCGGCAGCATTGAGCGCCGTGAGCAATGTTTCAGATTATTCGGCCATTATAGGCAAGATCATTCCTGCATTCTTTCAGGTTGGCAAAGGCGGGATACTCACGCCGGACATGTGGAAGCGGAACATCAACTCCATGAAAGCGCGTAATTTGCTGGTGAATACGACGGTGAAGGAAATGACCCCTGCACAGTGGACATCCATCGCTTCCCTTGCAAAAGATGGTATTACGGCTACGGATTATGTGTTTACAGCCAGATCCAATGAGACCAGCGATTTCATTTCTGCGACGGGCAGCACACCTTCCGCGCTGACTGTTGGTACGACCAAAACCAGCAACTTCAAAGTAAGCGAACGCCTCATACAGGATTTCAAAGCTGGTGATAAACGACTGGAAAATAACTTCGCTATTGAGGCTAATCCCTGGATCGGAAACAACGACCGTGGAAATATTTTTAACACCCGCTATGGTTTGATCGACGGCGGCAAAGGTCTTCCCGGTGTGGTTGTACTTGGAAGCAAGTCGGTGGGTGAATACGAATTTTACATGGCAGCCACTTATGAAGAAAACCAGCTTACCCTTGCCGAGGCGCTGATCAATACAGGTGACATTGAAGGTGGCTTGAAAATAATCGATGCAATCAGGACGCTTCAGGGCGCCGGTCTGGCTCCCGTGGCTGGCAAAGGCCTGACCCTGGCTGCTGCCAAAGAAGAATTAAGAAGCGAAAGAAGGGTCGTTTTACCATTCAGAGGTCTTGCCTTTTACGACGCAAGACGCTGGGGGATCATTGATGATGTTGCGACAGGAGGAGGCAGAAAAGGGGCTGTAGTGGTCGACAAAGCGGGTGTTGTGAGCAAGAATGCGACCATCAACTACAACTTCCTGGATTACTGGGATGTGCCGGCCAATGAACTGGCCTACAACAAGGCAGGAGCTGGGAGTGCTGCCGTTCAAAACCCGAAAGGATTATAGTTTTAGTAAATACGTGAATAGTTTAGAAACCCGGGCAGATCCATTTCCGCCCGGGCTTTTTTGCTTTTAAAATCCATCCGCTTTGATCTGCTTTTCAGTGATCTCGCCATACTTTTTGACCTGATCCCGAATCTCGCTCGCCTTGCCGATCATGACAAATTGCAGCTTGTCTTTCGGGAAGTAAGTGGCGATAATCTCCTTGGTTTTTTCGGTTGTAAGGCCGTCAACTTTCGCCTGGAATGTATTAATGAAACTTTCGTCAAAATTGTAAATGTGCATGTCAGTCAGCAGTCTCGCCAATGCGCCTGCCGACTCATATGCAGGTGGAAAACTGCCTTTGACATACGCTTTGGCCGATTTCAGGATTTCATCATTGATCCCGGTCTTGTGAAGACTATCCAAAACCTGCAATGCCATATCCACAGCCGGAACGGTCGTTGAATTTTTGGTAAAGGTACTGATAGCGAATGTTCCGGCAAATTTGTAACGCGTAAAGCCGCTTCTTGCGCCATAAGTAAGACCCGAATTCACCCTTAATGCGTCATTCAGCCAGGAAGTAAACCTACCGCCGAGAATGGTGTTGACAACCAGAACCGGCACGTAATCCGCTGAATTGTAATCAATTCCTTTTCCGCCAATTACAAATGTGGTTTCTCTCGCATCCGGCTTATCCACGAGCAGAACGCGGCTTTTGTCAAATTCGAGATCAGGCGCAATGCGTTTGACCATGCGGTAAGGCGCTGTTTTCCAGTTGCCAAACATGGCAGTCACTTTTTTCTTCATGTCGGCTGCTTTGAAGTCTCCTACAATTGCAATCGCGCCGCGTCCCGAAGTGTAATTGCTTTCGTAAAATGCCTTTGCGTCTGCTGCATTGAGCTTTTCAATGGTCGAGGGAGTGCCGCCGCCGGGCGTTGCATAGGGAAAGTTTTTGAACATGAACGCGTTTGCGTAATTGTTGATCACCGCGCGTGGACTCTCTTTTTCCTGCACCAATTCCTGAATCGTGCGTTGCTTGTGTTTGTCAAATTCAGTTTTGTCAAAAACAGGGTGCATCAGCACTTGTTGGATAATGTCAAACAGCTTTTCCTGATCTTTTGTAGCAAATGATGAAGTCAGCCCCGACATATCCTTGCCTGCATAAGTGTTAATGCTCGCGCCTACGAAATCGGTCATTTCCTCAATTTGAGGTTTCGTGTATTTTTCAGTGCCAAAAAGCAGTGCATCGGCTGTAATGCTGGCTAGTCCGTAACGCTCGCCATCATTGATTGAACCGGCGTCGAAAACGGCCGAAACATTGATCAATGGCACTTCATGCTGCTCCATCAGGAAAATGGTCAGGCCATTTTTGAGCGTGAACTTTTCGTAAGGTGGCACTTTAAAATTGTTTTGTGCCGAGGCCGAAAGCGTAAACAGCGCCATAAACACAAATAATATCTTTTTCATATTTCAAATTTTTGAATGAATGTCGAAGTGAAGCTATTTCGATTTTTCAGGAAGCAAGTAACCTACTGTGCGGTTGCGCTCCGTGAAATACTGTGCGGCAACGCGCTTAATGTCTTCCACAGTCACTTTTTTATACAAATCCGGTGCTTCGAACATTTTTTTATAATCTCCAAAAAACACATCATAACTGCCCAGACTATTAGCTTTGCCATTAATGGTTTCCAATGTGTGATAAAATTCCATGAGCTTCTGATTTTTCACTTTTTGCAGTTCCTCGTCTTTTACACCGGTTTTAATAATAAGATCAATCTGGTTATCAATTGCTTTTTCCAAATCAGGCGCGGTTACATTGCTTCCGGCGATGGCGTAAATGATGAATAAGCTTGGATCAAAACTCTGGTCGGTGAAGCTGGAAACATTCGTTGCCAATGTAGAATCCATCACCAGCGACTTGGTAAGGCGTGATGAATTTCCGGAGGTCAATAAGCTGCTCAGCAGGTCGAGCGCGTAATAATCTGCATGTTTGGTTTCTGGCACGTGATACGCCATCAGAATGTTTGGCGTGGCAATGTCCTTGTAAGCCGTAACCCTTCTTTCGCCATTTTGCTGCGGTTCAACCGTCCGGATTTTTGGCGGCAAACCTCTGGCCGGAATCGGCGCCATGTATTGATCCGCCATTTTTTTAACCTGTTCCAAAGTCACATCGCCAACCATCACAACCGTCGCATTATTGGGTGAATAATACGTTTTGAAATAATTTTCCAAATCTTGCTGCGTCCAGCTCTTAATGTCTGACTCAAAGCCGATGACAGGAAACATATAAGGGTGCTCCTGAAAAGCGACAGATTGCACAAGCTCGCCGATGAGCCTGTAATTGCTGTTTTCCAAACCCGTACTCCGCTCAGAAAGCACAACACCGCGTTCACTTTCCACCATTTTCGGGTCGATCGACAGGCTCGCAATGCGGTCGGATTCGAGTTTGAAAATGGGTTCCAATGCATCTTTTTGAAACCAGTCTGTGTAAACGGTTACATTCTCAGAAGTGTAAGCATTGTTTGAACCGCCGTTGGCTTCCATGAAACGGTCAAATTCTTTCGGGCCAAAGTTTTTGGAACCATTGAACATCATGTGCTCGAAGAAATGCGAGAGGCCCGTAATGCCGTGCACTTCATTGCGCGAGCCGACTTTCCAGAACAAATACATGTTGGCGTTGGGAATCGACTTGTCTTCCAGCACCAGGAATTTCATCCCGTTGGCCAATGTGAAAGTTTTCACATCTTCCGGCTTGGTTTGCGCAAAAGACATCCCGAAACCGGCCATCAGCGCCGCGGTTAGGAGTATTTTCTTTATCATTTGATTAAGCTTAATGAATTGATGTGTAATGATAGCAAACGGATTTAAATGTATCCACTACTTTTAAGGCTCAATGTCCTAATCCTTTAATTCTTTATGAAAAATAGCCTTTTTAGTCTGCTTACCCTGATTTCAAGTGTTGTATTTGTAAATGCGGCAGCGGCCGACAAACCTGCCAAGAAATTCAAGTTCAAGGTGATGACGTACAACATTCACCATTGCAATCCGCCGTCGGCCGGGGACAAAATTGATGTGGAAGCCATTGCCAAGGTCATTAATGCTGAAAAACCTGATTTCGTGGCTTTGCAGGAAGTTGACGTGAACACGGAACGCTCAGGAAAAGGGAAAAACCAGGCGCAGCAGCTTGCAGCATTAACGGGAATGAAATTCTATTTTTCCAAAGCGATTGACCATCAGGGCGGAGATTATGGCGTGGCCGTTTTGAGCAAATATCAAATCGAAGATTCTGTAAGATACGCATTGCCCATCCACGCCGACAAACCGGAAGAAAATCGCACAGTTGCAGCCATAACCGTAACATTGCCAAATAAGCAAAAAGTTGTTTTCGCCAGCACGCATTTAGGTTTGAAAGAGCCTAACCGCCTTTTACAAGCCGAAACGATCGTCGAAAAATTGGGCAAAACCGAACTTCCTATGATCCTCGCAGGCGATTTCAATGCCGTTCTTGAAAGTCCGGTAATCGCTTATTTCGACAAATATTTCACAAGAACCTGCTCCGACTGCAAGCCAACGATTCCCGTTGAAACGCCTAACAAAACAATCGATTTTATCATGTTCAAGCAAGGAAGCAGACTAAAAGCATCTGATACAAAGGTGATTGACGAAAAATACGCCTCCGATCATTTACCCGTTGTCGCCAGTTTCGAGATTGATTGATCCTTCATCTTTCAACCATTTCACACGCACAATGCGGCTTTGAACATTATGCTCTTTGAAGAAATGCTGCCAATGTAACTGCCTGGATGACAGGTGATCTGTTGGGGATTTTATTTCGATAAATGCATATTCTGTTTCATTCCAAACCAGTAAGTCGGGAAAGCCGCGCGTGTTTTCGCGCAGGTTTAACGCAATTTCCATCATGACTAAATGGATCTGCTCGGGAGTCAGAAGCGAAATTAGAACAGTCACTTTTTCCAACGCGCCTTCATACCAGGGCACAAGCACATTAGTAATGCCGTATTTTTCAATGTAAGTCTGCGTAACCAATTCCTGGATGATTTCCCTGGAATTTGCTGCTTTCAACCTTTCTTTGAGCTGATCGGCTCTTTTGTAATAAAAATCAGGAAGGAAAAAATCGGTTGGAACGCGTTGCAGCGGGTTGTGAATGGTCTGCACATTGGTGTCATAAATGGCGTCCCAAAACAGCAGTCCGAATAATGTTCGCCACGGCTCGTTTTCACTAAAAAATGCCTGATAACCGCGTTCTCTATAATAATGTATGGCGCCCAGCTCCACCTGGTAACGATACATAATGGGCACTTCAATCGCCTCCGCGGCTTTCAGCGCCTGTGTGGTGCGCTTGATGATGCGGCTTTTTTTATTTTTGATTCTTTCATAAAAATCCATGCTGAAATAACGCTCGTCTGCATTTTGCGGATTTTCAGCAATTTCTTCACAAAGCGCCAATGCTTCGTCTATTTCACCCAGGTTATAGAGCAGCCGTACGCGCCGCTCGCGAGCTGGAGCGTCGTTGGTAAGCTGGTAAATGCTCAATGCCTGCGACAACATTTTCTTGCGTTCGAGCCAGGCGCTTACACGCAAAATGAATGTGTTAAAGGAAGGAATTGCTTTCGGGCTTAATCCCGTTCCGCTGCCGACATGCCAGTTCATAAACCAGTCAAAAATGTCTTCTGGCGGCAGGTCTGTTTTCAAATCGTCAAAAGTTTCCTTCATCAGCGAAACCATCAGCGAATCGTCGACGTCTTTTCGGGTTTCAAACTGGATGGCCAAATGTTGTTCATCAAAGGAATTAAACCGCACATGGCCCAGATCCCGGATCACAAATTCGGTCATATCTGCATTCCGGTTTCCGAAAAACAAGAATTTCATTACCATTACTTCGGCTTCATAGGAAACCTTGACAACAGGCTCGTGCGCCGTGATGATCTCGCAAAGGGTTTTGAAATCATATTCATGCATCAGCCAGCGAACAAGATCCGGCTTTTTAATGCTTTTGGAAGGCATAATGTCCGGGCCGAGGATCTTGGTAAAAAGCAGATGTTCGGGCTTGGTAAAAAGCTCCATAATTTCCGAAAAGCGGACTTCATGCGAGTCGCATAATGACTCGATGAAATGCTTTTCAAAAAGCTCATTCAGCACAGCCGGAATGCCCCTAATTTCGGAATAGGAGAGGTTATTAACCCTGAAAAATGATTTGCTGCGGTTACTGAAACGGATGAATAGGCATTGCGCGTCCTCGGAAAGCGAGTCGTAATCGTTCAAAAACCGCGTCTCACTTTCATTTAAAACATGGGCATAACGCTTCCTGACAAATTCCAGGACATAGCCGAAATACTCATGATAATATTTGGGGGGAAGATCCGTCGGAAACTCGACATTCTGCACATATGGATTCGGAAGCACCTCGATAAAAACGGATTGTAAGAATTAGACTGTAAGATAAAGTTACCAAATTAATGGTTTTAAGCGGCTAAATATTATTGACTTTTTATGTCCTAATGCCGACTTATGAGTCAAAATGAAAATTTCGCCGTTTGTATTATTTTATTGAAAAATTGACAGTATAAATTGCATTATACCTATTACAAATGCTGTAAATTCTTAAATTCATAGTATATAATAAAGAAATTGGATTACATTTGCGGCCTATGGAAAACAATTTTACCTGCCCATGACAACATTAGATTCGTACGATTTTTCCGGCAAAAAAGCCTTAGTCCGCGTGGACTTCAACGTCCCGCTAAATGACAAGTTTGAGATCACGGACGACACCCGGATCAAAGCTACGATCCCGACTATCAGCAAGATTCTGAACGATGGAGGCGCCGTTATCCTAATGTCACATTTGGGACGCCCGAAGGATGGGCCGACCGAAAAGTATTCTCTAAAACACCTGGTTAACCCGCTGTCTTTGATTCTTGGCAAAACGGTGAAGTTTGCCGATGACAGCATTGGCGCCAGCGCGACGGAACTTGCCGCGTCATTGAAACCAGGCGAAGTTTTGCTTTTGGAAAACCTGCGCTTTTATAAGGAAGAGGAAAAAGGCGACGAAGCTTTTGCTGAAAAGCTTTCAAAACTGGGTGATGTGTGGGTGATGGACGCTTTTGGAACGGCGCATCGTGCACACGCTTCCACGGCTGTAATCGGGAAATTTTTCCAGGATAAAGTTTGTGGTTACGTAATGCAGGCAGAGCTTGATAATGCTGAACGACTTTTGGAACATTCTGAAAGACCATTCACAGCAATTATGGGCGGTGCTAAAATTTCAGATAAGATTTTGATCATCGAGCGTCTGATTGACACGGTGGATAACCTGATCATTGGAGGCGGAATGTCTTATACATTTTCAAAAGCACAAGGTGGAAACATTGGTCAGTCACTGTTAGAGGCTGATAAGCAGGAGCTCACTTTGGAATTGGTTAAAAAAGCGAAGGAAAAAGGAGTGAATTTGATCCTGCCGGTTGACACAGTGATTGCAGATAAATTCAGCAATGACGCAGAGCGCAAAATCGTTAGTGCGGGTGAAATTCCCGACGATTGGCAGGGATTGGACATTGGTCCTGAAACAATCAAGATTTTCTCAGAAGTTATCAAAAATTCTAAAACTGTGCTTTGGAACGGTCCAATGGGTGTTTTTGAATTCCCTAACTTTGCGCAAGGAACCAATGCAATCGCCGAATCAGTCGTTGCTGTGACTGAGGAAAACGACGCATTTTCTTTGATTGGGGGTGGCGATTCAGCATCTGCGATCAACAATGCAGGTTATGGAGACCGCGTTAGTTATGTTTCAACAGGCGGCGGCGCATTGCTTGAATATATGGAAGGCAAAGTGCTTCCAGGCGTTGCAGCATTAGAGGCTTAATTTTCGATTCTTTTTACGGTTTTGTATAAATAAGAAAACCATCCCGCAAGCTGCGGGATGGTTTTTCTGCATAACAAACCTAACTAATTTATGAACACGGGCCTCGAACGGCTGGCAATGAAGGCCGCGCCGCCTTGGCCGGAATTCCTGACTAACTTCCGCCGTTTGCACGTTTCTGAAGATCGTCAGATCCCGTGTTGCGCTGGCGGGCGCCTTTTACATTTTGATTACCAAAATTGTAAGTAAATGTCAGTCTGAACTGACGGCTCGGCCATTCGGACTTCACTTTGAAATCAATGTCTTTATAAATCGCCGTTCCGTTGAACCGGTTGGTCCAGAAAATGTCGTTTACATTCAAACGAATTGTTCCTTTTTTGCTCAAAATGTTTTTCTGTAAACCTGCGTTAAGCATGCCCATTGGTTTCGCAGCATACAATCCGTAAAACGCTCTGCTGTTATACCATCCTGAAAGCTCAGCGGACCATCCTTTGCCCAAAGTGAATTGGTTGCTCGCATACATATTCCACGAAGCTTGCTTGATTTCAAGCTGCTGATCAAGGTAAATTGAGTTGTAGGCGTTGTAGACTCCGGTGAAATTTGCTTGCATCGTCCACCATTTTGCAAATGTTACTGGGAAAGAAACGGTTAAGCTCACATTGTCCTGATTATCAAGGTTATCCGATGTTACAAATGTCTTGTTCTCGGAAGCAATCTGCTGCGGAAGCTCATCAGCGATCATGTCTTTGATGCGGCTGTAAGCAAGTGTCGTGTTGATTTTGCTTTTGTAAACGTGTACTAGCTGGAAGGAATTCGTGTATTGCGGTTTCAAATTTGGGTTGCCGCGTTGGAATGTGTAAGGATCAAGATAAAACTCGAACGGGTTGAGTGACTGGTAATTAGGACGATCAATGCGGCGGCTGTAAGAAAGGTTCAGGACATTGTTGGTGTCAAGGTTTTGAGACAAGAAAACGCTTGGGAACAGATTTACATAATTCCGGTCACGTTTTTGGTTCAATGTCACCGAGTTACCAATGGAATGTGTGTGCTCGCCACGAAATCCAAGCTGATATTTCAGATTTTTGGTAATGCTCCCGTTGTAATTCACATAAGCGGCATTTACGTTTTCCGTATATTTAAAACGGTTCGAACGTGTTGGGTCGAGCACCCAGTCATCTGTTTTGGTCTCAAAAATCATGTCATTGTCGGAAGCCACAAAACTTGTTTTTAAGCCGGTTTCGAACTTTCCTTTTCCCAGTGGCTGTGCGTAGTCAAGCTTTGCAACGCCGATGTTAATGTCAGAAGGCATATTATTTCTGACCGTCTCACGCGTATTTTCCTCTTGTCCCTGCGGATTGAAATAACGCGTATCGAGATTGCTTTTTTTAGAGCCGCTGTAATTGACATAATCCACATCAAAGGTCAGTTCCTTGCCTTTATCGTTGAATTGGTGTTTCAAATTGGCGTTTGCGCTCACATTATTCATTGTCCCGCCATTGAAAACATCCGTTCTGAATGTGCGTTGCAGGCTGAGATCTTCGTTCAGGATTCTTGTGTTCGTTTGCCCGAATGGGTTACTCCAATTATTGTAAAACCCTGAAACCAGCACACCAACCGTTGTTTTCTCCGTTGCGAAGTAATCGACACCCGCGCGAACATTGTAATATTGAGACTTATTGGTTCGCTCCGTTTTTTGATCAAAAATGGTAACCTTGTTTTCAAACGGGATTTTTCTGTAAATGTCGTTGTTGTTAAAACCTTTGTTTAGAAAAACGCCTCCACTGATGAATGAACTCAGTTTTCCAGCGCGGTGATTGATCGTCGCAGTTGCATTGGAACGTCCGTAGCGTGCATATGCTGCGCCGAGGTTGATGTTGCCGTTCGTGCCGTAATTCTTATTGCGTTTCATCTTAATGTTGATGATCCCGGAGTTTCCAGCTGCGTCGTATTTAGCGGATGGATTGGTGATCAGCTCGATTTTTTCAATGTTGTCGCTTGGCGTGTTGCGTAGGAGGGTGATGAGTTCTTGTTGAGATAAAAAAGTCTGTTTTCCGTCAATCTGAACAATTACTCCTTCCTTTCCACGGAGTTTGAGCTGTTCATTTTGCTGGTCAACGGTTACGCCCGGGGCACGTTCCAGAACTTCCAGTGCAGTTGCTCCGGCAGAAACAATGCTGTTTTCGACATTCACAACCGTGCGGTCAATCTGTTGTTCGATGAATGGTTTTTTGGCAACGACAGTCACTTCGTTCAAAGCCTGTGTGTCCGTTTTCAATGTTATGGTGGGGAGATTTACAACGTCGTCGTTAACAGAGAAGGTTGCGCTGTAACTTTTTTGGTAACCGACCATGGACACCAATGTGAGAAATTTACCACTCGAAATTTGGTCAAAAAGATATTTTCCGCTTTCATCGGCAGCAAGTCCTTTTACCAAAGTTGAGTCGCTCGCCTTTAATAATAAAACATTGACGAACGGAAATGGCTGAGACTTTTCGTCCAAAATGGCTCCGGATACTTTTCCCTTGCCGGAAGGACTGGAAGCCGTCTGTGCCTGCACAAAAGTTCCAGCAAGTAGCAATGCTACAGTTAGGTGAGTTAAAAATTTCATGGCTAATAGATTATGTTCAATGTCCGGGTTTCGGGATCGTTACATTCCCTTCCGGTACATTGTAAAAGTAAGTACTTTGTATAACATAGAACCTTAGATTACACAAGTGGTTTTTATGTTATTTAAGCGGATAGCGTGTACCTGACTTCCGTTCGATAGATACAAAGGGAAGAAACAAAGTTGCACGGAGGGCTAAAAAAAGTTTAAGTGGTAAAATGCCGATATGAGTGACGAACGGGCATAAAAAAAAACCGCCTTGTGAAAAGCGGCTTTCAAATTCTATATTAAGTTCTTACGATCAGGCAAGCTTAACATTAATCGCGTTAAGGCCTTTACGTCCTTCTTGTAAGTCAAAAGTAACGTCGTCATTTTCGCGAACTTCGTCAACAAGACCGGAGATGTGTACAAAATAATCCTGTCCTGTTTCTGTGTCTTTAATAAACCCGTAACCTTTTGAGTCATTAAAGAATTTAACTGTTCCTTGATTCATATTAATTATATATTGTAAAATTTAGGTAAAGGTAACTAGAAGACGGCGTTTGTACAAGTCGACATTGAAAAAATTAAAATTCGGCAAACTGCAAGGCATTCAGCCGCTTGTTCAATGATTGAATCCGGTTTTTTGATTTGGGTCAATCTCCCTACATTTGCGTTTTAGATAGCATTTATATATGACTGAGCAAATTCTGATTTTAGATTTTGGTTCGCAATACACCCAGTTGATAGCACGTCGTGTTCGTGAGCTTAATGTTTATTGTGAAATCCACCCTTACAACAATTTCCCCGATCTCACTCCTAATATCAAAGGTGTTATTCTTTCAGGAAGCCCCTGCTCTGTGCGCGATACGACTGCGCCAAGAATAGATTTAGATCAGTTTCGTAAAGTTGTTCCCGTTTTGGGGGTTTGCTATGGTGCACAGTTGATGGCGCAGGAACTTGGCGGTGACGTAAAACCTTCACAACACCGTGAATATGGCCGCGCCCGTCTGGTTATTGACGATACAGATTCTTCTTTGCTTGCCGGCCTGTCCGAGTCATCCCAGGTGTGGATGTCGCATGGTGACACCATTGTACAAGCTCCCGCGAACTTTCATATCATTGCTTCGACCGAAACAGTAAAAGTTGCTGCTTTCAAAATCGAGAATGAGCTTACTTACGGCATTCAATTCCACCCGGAAGTAACACATACAACTGAGGGTAAAAAGCTGATGTACAACTTTGTAGCCAAAATTTGTGGTTGCAAACAGGATTGGACAGCAGAATCTTTTGTAGAGCAAACGATTAATGCGCTTCGCAAAAAGCTTGGCAACGATAAGGTTGTCATGGCGCTTTCGGGCGGTGTGGATTCCACGGTCGCTGCGACATTGGTTCATCAAGCGATAGGCTCAAATTTGTATTGCATATTTGTTGATAACGGACTTTTGCGCAAGGATGAGTTTGAGCAAGTGCTTCATTCTTACCAGGATATGGGGCTCAATATCAAAGGCGTTGATTCTAAATCGCATTTTTATCAATCATTGGACGGACTATCGGAGCCAGAAGCAAAGCGCAAAGCAATTGGCAGATCATTTATTGATATTTTCGATCAGGAAGCACATTTGATCGAAGACGTGAAATGGCTTGGGCAGGGAACAATTTATCCGGATGTAATTGAATCTGTTTCCATTAACGGACCTTCCGCGACCATTAAATCGCACCATAATGTGGGTGGTTTGCCTGATTTTATGAAACTCAAAATCGTCGAGCCGCTTAATACATTGTTTAAAGATGAGGTTAGGGCTGTTGGACGGACGCTTGGCATTGACGAAAAAATATTAGGTCGTCACCCATTCCCGGGTCCCGGGCTTGCGATTCGTATTCTGGGAGAAATAACGTCTGAAAAAGTGGCGATTTTGCAGGAAGTGGATGCAATTTTTATCGGAGGACTTCGGAAGTGGAATTTATATAAAGATGTTTGGCAGGCAGGCGCAATGCTTTTGCCGGTTCAGAGCGTTGGCGTAATGGGCGACGAGCGGACTTATGAAAGCGTTGTTGCGCTTCGCGCTGTAACTTCTGTTGACGGGATGACTGCTGACTGGGCACATTTGCCTTACGAGTTCCTTGCAGAAGTTTCCAATGACATTATTAATAAAGTGAAAGGCGTCAACCGCGTTGTTTACGATATTTCTTCGAAGCCACCGGCAACCATTGAATGGGAATGATATGACACAAAAAAAGCGGACAGTGTCCGCTTTTTTAATATCGCTCTCAGCAAATCAGGATCGCCCGACTCCGCGGCTGATAAGGCTCAATACAAATAACACGAGAAATACGAAGAAAAGAATTTTAGCAATTCCTGCTGCTCCGGCAGCGATTCCGCCAAAACCAAGCACTCCGGCTATAATTGCTACGATCAGAAAAATGATAGTCCATCTAAGCATAATTGACAAAAGGTTAAGTTCATGAATGAATTATGAAATGATATTTACCAATTATGTGCCAAAAGCTAGCGCCGCCTAAAATGCGGTTGAATGTAAGCCTGTCCGTCAAATTCAAAGAAAAGTGATCATTTTTATGTGGAGAATGATGCCCAAATTTCCGATTATTAGCTAGTCGCTTTAATATAAGTTTCAAGCACACGTTTAATCAACAGAAACAAGGGCAATCCTGATCATCAAACAAACTGTTTTTTGCAACCTAACCATCTTAAAAAAGTACGCATGAAGTTTAATTTTATCGTGTTGTTCGCTATCATTAGTTTGAATGTTTCAGCACAAAGTGATCGTTGGCAACAACGCGCAAAGTATCAAATGGATGTTGATTTTGACGCAACAAAACACCAGTATAAAGGCACACAAAAGCTGATTTACAGCAACAATTCGCCCGACACGCTGCACAAGGTGTTTTATCATTTATATCTTAATGCATTCCAGCCGGGAAGTCAGATGGACGTTCGTTCGAGGACGATCAGCGATCCGGACCCGCGTGTAAAAGATCGGATTGCAAAATTAACTCCTTCTGAAATTGGCTACGAGAAGGTTTTGTCATTAAAACACAATGGAAAGCCTGTCAAATACGAAGTCGTCGGGACGATCCTGGAAGTGACTTTAAATGAAAAAATCCTTCCGAAAACGCAGCATACATTCGAGATGGTTTTCGAAGCGCAGGTTCCGATCCAGATCCGGAGAACCGGCCGCGACAACTCCGAAGGGATTGACTATTCGATGGCGCAATGGTATCCTAAAATGAGTGAATATGACTATGAAGGATGGCATGCTAACCCTTACATTGCCAGGGAGTTTTACGGGATTTGGGGTGATTTCGATGTCAAGATTACATTGGATGCTTCGTATGTCGTGGCAGCAACAGGTTATTTGCAAAATCCTGACAAAATAGGCCACGGTTATTCTAAAAATGTGGTGACGCATAAGCCGGGCGAAAAAATCACCTGGCATTTCCTCGCACCCGAAGTGCATGATTTCGTGTGGGCAGCGGATCGCGATTACCAACACGATGTCGTGAAAGTGGATGACAATCTGGATCTGCATTTTTTCTATCAAACAGACACATTGGCAAACGTTTGGAAGGAAATGGAGCCGCTTGCCGTGCGTTGTTTCAAGATAATGAATGAGAAGTTTGGGCGTTATCCTTACAAGCAATATTCTGTCATTCAAGGCGGCGACGGCGGCATGGAATATGCCATGGCAACACTCATCATGGGCCGCCAGAATTTAGGCGGATTGGTAGGAGTAACCGTTCATGAATCCATTCACAGCTGGTTTCAGCACGTTTTGGGGACAAATGAATCCAAATATTCATGGATGGACGAAGGCTTCACAACTTACGCGCAAAACATTGTCATGGCCGAATTGTTCCCCTCCAAAAATGATCCGCAGCGAAGCAGCACTGTCAGTTACCGCAATCTTGCAAAGTCCGGAATTGAAGAGCCCCTTACAACCCACGCTGATCATTACAACACAAACCGTGCTTACAGCATTGCCAGTTATTCCAAAGGCGCTGTCTTCCTGAATCAGCTTGGTTATGTCATTGGTAAACAGAAGCTTGAAACAGGCATGAAGCGATATTTTAATGAATGGAAATTCAAGCATCCGAACCCAACCGATTTGAAAAGAATCATGGAAAAAGAGTCTGGTTTGGAATTGGACTGGTATTGGGAGGATTTTGTAGGAACAACCAAAACGATTGATTACGGCATCAAAGAAGTCGTTTCTGATGGAGCAAAAACCGCGGTTGTTTTGACAAAAATAGGACAAATGCCTATGCCGTTGGATGTTGTAGTAAGTTACAAGGACGGCACTCAGGAAAACTTCAACATTCCATTAGAGATCATGCGCGGCGAAAAATCTGAGCAAATATATTCCAAAACAACATTTTTGACCGACTGGGGCTGGACTTACCCCGAATACACATTCTCAATTGACCGCAACCTGGCAGACATCGAACGCATCGTCATCGACCCAAGCCAAAGAATGGCCGACATTGACCCAGATAATAATGCGTATCCGTCAATAACGAAGGAGTTGCCTAGGTTTCGGGCAGAGAAAGTCAGGTAAGATTACCTCCCAAACTTAATAGAAGTCCCCACGCGCCAGCCCATTTTTATGAAGTGGCTGCCGTGGAATTGGGCGACGGCTTCGAGGCGGATTACGCGTAGAATATTGTCGATGCCATAAACAACCTCCGAGTAATTGCGGATTGTCGGTGCTCTCAGATAATGCAATTGCAATGTTTCTGAAATGCCGGTGATCCGCAATGCTTCTATCCGGGTAAGGGCAAACCGCTGCAAAGTCCAGATTGCGTGCGCCTGAAAAAACCAGGATTTGGTGCTATATCCATAATAGGACAGCATTCGAAACTGATCGGGTGGATATGCATATTGAAAGAAAAACTCATTTCCCATAAAATGCCGGTAATCGGGAAAATACATTTGTTTGCGGCTTAGAAAACTGCCTCCGTTCACATAATATTCCAGATTACTCCTCGGCCCCAGATTTAAATCTTGCCTGACCGTTCCTTGCAACATAGAGTAATCAACATCGCCTGCAATGCCAACTCCTCTTTTATAATTGACGCTGAAAGATGGCCCCTTGCTCCTTAAATAACGTTTTTCACCGTTCCGTATCAAATATCTGCGCCACGGACGCAGCGTTGCAGTCAGATCTAGGGTCATGGCGTCATGTTCAGGGAATCCGGTGTTTGCCAGTTCCTTGTTAATCGGCCGGTTGGGCGTAAAGCTGTATTGGCTCCAAAAAAAGATAGGCCGCGCACTTTCCTGATTGAAAAGTTCTTTTCTGTGCTCATACTCAACCGCTGCATTGAAACTCAGCACATCGACGACATTGCGAATTGAGAATTCTGCTCTTCCAAACTGCTTTTGATAAAGCTTCATGAAGTTGCGGTCAAAAAACCGGGCACCAATGCTGTTGGGCAACGCAGGAATCGGGTTGTTATTATTAATCTGGCTGGCCATCTCTCCACCCGTAAGCACCAGATTCCAGTTATTATTTCCGATGGCCGTTTCGAGCTGGCCATAAAGGCGTTTCCGGCCAAATG
The DNA here is from genome assembly GCF_021390515.1 of Dyadobacter sp. CY326. Classification (GTDB taxonomy): domain Bacteria; phylum Bacteroidota; class Bacteroidia; order Cytophagales; family Spirosomataceae; genus Dyadobacter. The sequence continues at coordinate 721,274 of NZ_JAJUXI010000002.1, read as the reverse complement.
AATAACGAACCAGCGGACTTACCCGAAATTGATAGGATTTCCCCCAGCGCTTTTGCCATTCCGTCACAAGGTTGATTGCATTTCCTTCGACGGTGTTATAAGTGATGGACAGGATCGGACTTTTGAAATAAAAAGTCGCACGATCTCCAATGGAATAAGTGTTGCCAGTGAGCAAATGCAACGGCTTGAAAGTCAATGAATCAGGTCGTGTTTTTTCTCTGATTGAATCTTTAACAACCTTAATGCTATCCTGCAAAACATAACTGCTCACTTCCGACTTGGTTAGTGGAATCGGGCGCAATGCTTGCCAATAAGTCGTGTCGCGTTTGTTGGCCATGGAATCAATGACGATGGAATCCTGTCGGACGAGGCGGTCGCTGTTGCCTTGCTGCTTATTTTCCTTTTTCTGCTCTTTTTCATATTCCTTTGTCAGCTTCCGAAAGTTTTTAGTAGAAAATTCCTTTTGATCCTGGATCAATTTTTCCAAATCTTTTTTGCGATTGGAACCATCCGCAGGCTTTTCTTTTTTGTGATCAACAATGACAATGTCTTCTTTCAACCCCGGGTCCACATCGAGCTTTTGATAAGTCAGTGAAACCAGATATCGAAATTCACCGGCAAAGCCAAGATAACTCCCGTCAATGCGAAACTGCTGATTAACAGGGATCCAGATGTTTTGAACAGGACTGAAAATCTGCTTGGCCGAAATGTTTAGCCCGCTGGTTGTAGTTTGTAAATCATAGCTGTGAATGGCCCAGCGATCTTCCAGAATGAACAGACTTCCCTTAAAAACGCCCTCGCCATAAGCCTTTGGAATAACCTTGATTTTGTTGACCAATTGTCCCTGATCTTCAAAATAACCTTCGTATTCAAATTTGTAATAAGCGAATGCCCTTGGCGAAAGCGGCGAAATTGTCCCGGCAATTTCCGGGCTATACAGACTTGCTAGAATGTATTCATTAGGAGATGGAATGCTGTTATCGAGACTGTTGCGCGTAGAAATAATCTTCTGTGTGTAACTCGCCGGTCGGCGATATTTTATTTCTGCAACACTCTCATTCAGAATAGCTTTTCCCTCCTGAATGCCCTCTTTTTTGAGCCGACGTTCTACGAGATATGGAATTTTTGTAGGCAATGCCGTGCTTCTGGAATATACTTTGGCCGTGTATCCTCGTAATTGCAATTGATGGAAACGCGCTTTGGCAATGGCTCGTCGCATGATGCTGTATGCAGGATCTTCCTTTCCTTTTCCGATGGTCGCTTCCTGCAAGTTGAGCGCCTGCTCTTCCAGAACGACATTCAGTTCGGTAAAATCATTGCCAACGGTGATGTTTTTGGAGACACTTTTGAAGCCAAGATATTGAAAAATGATTTCGTAATTTCCAGGCGAAAGGCTGAATTCATAAGCGCCTTCTTCATTGGCCATGGTGCCGTTGCTCGTTCCTGTTACTGCGATTCCAGCATACGGGAGCGCTTCACCTTTTCCTGTTGATATGCGTCCTTTGATTCCACCAGCATTTAATTGAGAATGTAATCCAATACAAATCAATAGGAACAACAAAGGGCGCATAGAGGTGTTAGGTTGTCATTTATTTGCAATAAGCACAAATTTGAACAAATTACTGTTTGTCCTGCTTACTCCGCTATATAACCGTACCAATGCTGTAATGCACAAAAAAAGCAGCGAACGAGTCAAGTCGAACACTGCTTTACATTTTATTTTGTTGATTGTCAATCACATTGCCCATCCACTGTGCAATTGGCACCGTCGGCAAGTGACACGAGACGTTCGGGGTTAGCCTTTTCCCATTCAGAAAACGATTTTTCCAATGCGCCTAAAAATGTTTCTGGTTGCTGTGCGCCCGAAACGGCATATTTTCGGTCTAGAACGAAGAACGGAACACCGCGCGCACCGACTTGCTGCGCTTCATAAATGTCATTCCGAACCTGGTCGCTAAACTGAGTTCCTTCCAGGACTGACCTCAATTCAGCTGTGTCAAGCCCAATTGCTGAACCCAATTCAAGCAAAGTTTCTTTATCAGCTGTATTTTTTCCGTCTGTAAAATAGGCTTTGAACAATTGTTCCTCCGCCTCGTCGCCTTTTCCCTTCGTTTTGGCATATTGCACAAACCGGTGTGCGTCAAACGAATTGGCAACCACAGCTTTATCCATGTTGTATTCCAAACCAACTTCCGCAGCAATGGACGTTACATGGTCATTCATTTGCTCGGCATATTCCGGTGACCAGCCTTTCACTTCTGCTAAATATTCATTAATGCTCTTCCCAGGCTGCGTTTTCATCGCGGGATTAAGCTGAAAACTTTTCCATTCAATCTGAATCTTTTCTTTTTGAGGGAATTGCTCCAATGCAGTTTCAAACTTCCTCTTGCCGATGTAGCAAAACGGGCACATTACATCACTCCATATTTCAACTTTCATGATTTCAAATTGGTTTAATTCAAATAATAACAATGCTGTTCAAAGCCGCCTTTTTCTCACTTATATCGAGATAAAAAGCTCCTCGCGCGATCTCCTAACCTTCTTGGCTTTGGCCAAACCATCATTCTCGGCATCGCGATAACCGAGCGTCATGATGACAACACTTTTTAAACCTTTTTCGGTCAGGCCCAGAATTTCGTCCAGTTTCTCATTGTTGAAACCTTCCATAGGCGTCGCATCCACGTGTTCGGTCGCGGCTGCAACCAATGCATGCCCCAGCGCAATGTACGCCTGACGCGCTGCCCAGTTGAAATTTCCTTCCTCAGAACGGCTCTGTACACTGTTAGTGACGTTCTCCTGAAATTTGGCAAGGGAATCGACAGAAATGCCACGAGTCGTCGCGATCAGATTCATGTATTCCGTAATTTGTTCTGCTGTCACTTTATCCCAGGCAGCGAAAACGAGTAAGTGAGAAGCGTACGGAATTTGTGGTTGCGGAGCGGCTTCTTTGAATATTTTGTCCTTCGTTTCCTGGTCAGCAATCACCACGATTTTGTAGGGTTGCAGGCCAGCCGACGATGGTGATAACTTGATGGCTTCCAATATGGTATCCAATTTTTCTTGCGGAATAGCCTGTCCATTCATCCGTTTAGTAGCATATCTCCAGTTAAGATCTTCTATGAGGTTATTCATGTCAATTTTTTTGTTAATTTCGATATGCAAACTTATATAAATAAACTATACATTTGTAAGTACTATACCAAAAGATAGTGAAATAAGTTCAAAATGGAAACGACAGAATCACCAATTAAAAGCGGAAAAAGGGTGCATACGCAAGATGTTTGCACGAAAAGTATGTTGCCAGTTCAGGATGCATTGGAAGTGTTGAGCGGAAAGTGGAAGTTGCCGATCATTGTCTCGCTGATATTTGGAAACAAGCGTTTTTCCCAAATCGCGAAAGAAATTCCGGGCATTACTGACAAGATGTTGTCAAAAGAATTGAGAGATCTTGAAGCCAATTGTCTTGTCAAAAGATCAGTCTACGACTCCATCCCGGTAGTCGTCGAATACACCCTGACCGATTACGGCAAAACCCTCATGCCCGTCATTGACGTGCTAAGAAACTGGGGCGAAGCGCACCGCAATCGGATTATGAGTTTGTGAGGGGAGTGCCCACAAAAAAAGCAACCCTCGCAGGTTGCTTTTCCTCTACCAATCAAGAGCAAAAAAATTACCCCAATTGATTAATGCAGTTTAAATCCTCAAATGCAAGTTTCAGGCGTTGGATCATGCTTTCTTCGCCTTTGCGTAGCCATACACGTGGGTCGTAGTATTTCTTGTTTGGCGAATCGGGGCCATTCGGGTTACCCAACTGCGTCTGCAAGAAGCCTTCGTTTTCTTTGTAGTATTTCAAAAGTCCTTCCCAGGTTGACCATTGCATATCGGTGTCAATGTTCATTTTGATCGCACCGTATTCAATCGCTTCGCGGATCTCTTCGCGTGAAGAGCCTGATCCTCCGTGGAATACGAAGTTAACCGGCAACTCGGCCGTGCCAAATTTTTCCTGGATGAATTGCTGCGAATTGCGAAGGATTTTCGGTTCAAGCTTCACATTACCAGGCTTATAAACGCCATGAACATTTCCGAATGCTGCTGCAATCGTGAAGTTTGGAGAGATTTTGGAGAGTTCTTCGTAAGCGTAAGCAACTTCTTCCGGCTGTGTATAAAGTTTCGAGCTATCCACATCGCTGTTATCCACGCCATCTTCCTCGCCACCCGTAACACCAAGCTCAATTTCAAGTGTCATGCCGATTTTCGCCATGCGCTCGAAATATTTTGAGGAAATTTCAATGTTTTCTTCAATCGGCTCTTCCGAAAGATCCAACATATGCGAGCTGTACAATGGAATGCCGTGCTGATCGAAATAACGCTCGCCTGCATCCAGAAGACCGTCGATCCACGGAAGCAATTTTTTTGCGCAATGGTCTGTGTGCAAAATTACGGGAATGCCGTAAAGCGCAGCCATTTGGTGCACGTGCATGGCACCCGAAATTCCACCTGCGATCGCAGCTTGCTGATCCGTGTTTGAAAGACTTTTTCCAGCATAAAATATCGCACCGCCATTCGAGAATTGAATGATTACGGGGCTGTTAACCGCTTTGGCAGTTTCAAGAACTGCATTTACTGAGTTGGTTCCTACCACGTTAACCGCCGGAAGGGCATAGTTATTTTCGTTGGCGTGGCGGAAAATTTCGCTAACTCCGTCACCGGTTACAACACCGGGCGCAAAGCGTTTTGTAGTTTCGCTCATAGTAATAAAGAATATTTTTTCAAGAATAAATTTTACAATTCTTTTATACAAAAAGAACTGTGCGGGAATCGCTGCAAGTTAGGTATTTTAGAGAAAATGGAGGAAATATCAATGGTATATTATGGATTGTGACGAAGATTAATCTATTCATAATCGTTTTGGCGCAATCTGCGTATCTTTGAATTTGCCGCCATTTGTGGGCATGATTGTGTTACCAAAGAATTGTTGATGAATTCCAAACTTACCAGAACGATCCTCCTTGCCCTTGCACTCGGCTTTTTTGTGGTGTGGGTGCTTGAATTTCGCAGGACGACCATGTTTGAAAGTTATTGGCTGCTGTTGCTGAGCATTATGAGTTTACTCGTTTTTCAGTTCAACCGTTTGAAAGCGTCATTACTTGCCAAAAAAGAAGCCGAAATGAAAGTTGAGATAAAAAAGAATAAGCCTGTTAAATCTTCCAAAAAATGAGCATGCTATTCCTGGGTTTAACGGTTGTGTTTTTTATCCTGGCGGGTTATTATGGCGCCGTGCGATCGGTTTTGCTCGATATTTCTGTCGACCGTTACTCATTGCGTCACGAGAAATCTGAGGAGGTTTTTCAGACATTATACTGGCGCCGCGTGCTGCGCATGATTCGTTTGCTGACCATTGCAATGGGCTGTTTTTTGGCGGTTGCTACGTTTTACCCGGTGCTTTTGGTGGATCTTGGCGTTCACGAAGGTGCATTGGTTGCCGGAATGTTTGCCGTGCTGATCGTCGTTTGGATGGCCAGTTATTCGAGCTGGGTCAGGATCGGACGCGCGTTTCCCAAAATATTAGATCTTTCTACATTCCCCGTTCGCTTCGCAGAATGGGTCATAACGCCACTTTACTGGGTTGTTGAGCCATTTGTAAAGGAAAATATCTTGTCGCCCTCTTTGCGTGACGATGCTATTTCTGCCGACGATCCCGATTTCGACGATCACAGCATTGAAGAACGAATGTTTATCAACGCATTGGATTTCAAGGATTTGCGGATTCGCGACTGTATGATTCCACGAACAGAAATTTCCGCTGTTAATGTGAATGCGAGTATTGAAGATTTAAGAACTGCATTCCTGACAAGCGGCCATTCCAAAATCATTGTCCACCGTGAATCCGTGGATGAAGTCCTAGGTTATTGCCATGCCTTGTCCCTTTTCAAAAAACCAAAAGAGATCAGTAACATCATTACACCGATCCTGATAGTGCCCGAAGCAATGCCAGCCAGTGACTTAATGCTTCGTTTTTTGGAAGAAAGAAGAAGTCTTGCATTGGTTGTGGACGAATTTGGCGGGACGTCAGGACTGGTCAGTGTGGAAGATGTTGTCGAGCAAATTTTTGGAGAAATCCAGGATGAATATGACTCCACAGAAGACTGGACCGAGCGGAAACTGGACGACGATACTTACATTCTCAGCGCGCGTCACGAGCTTGATTATTTGAACGAAAAGTATGGCTGGGAACTTCCTGAGGGTGATTACGACACATTGGCCGGCATGTTAATCGACACGTTTGGCGACTTGCCCGAAGTGAATGAAACCGTGAGCATTCCCCCATATGCGTTCCAGGTCGTTTCCATGCAGGACACACGCATCGAACTCGTAAGATTAACGATTGAGGAAAGAGAAAAGAAAGCAGAAAAGAGTGATCAGACTAAAAAAGGAAATAGGCAACCAAATGAAAATTAGGACATTAAGGAGCATTCTGTTAGCAAGCGTATTTTTTTTACCCAATCTCTTATCAGCGCAACAAACAAATTTCAAAAGCGAGTTAGAGCGCATTACAAAGCAAATTGACGGCATTACAGGCGTTGCAGTCCTGAATTTACAAACCAAGGAAACGACCGTCCTAAACCCGGATCACAAGTTTCCAATGCTGAGCACATTCAAGTTTCCTATCGCAATGGCCGTTCTGGATCAAGTGGATAAGGGAAAAGTTTCATTAAACCAGCCTTATCACCTCACAAAACAGGACATTCAGTTAAAAACTTACAGCCCACTAAGGGACAAATATCCAGATGGAAACGTCGATTTAACCATTGCTGACTTGCTTGCCAGCATGGTTTCACTAAGCGATAACATTGCTTGCGACGTTCTCTTCCGATTGATGGGCGGGATCAAACCTGTTGAGGATTATGTGCATGGTTTGGGCGTAAAAGACATTGCGATTGTGGCCAACGAAGAGCAAATGGGGCAGGATTGGAATGTTCAATATACAAATTGGTGCAAGCCCGGCGCAATGTTGCAGTTGCTCGATATTTTTTACAAGGGAAAGAATCTTTCCAAAACCAGTCATGATTTTTTGACCAAAATCATGATCGATGGCCCGACAGGATTAAACCGGATCAAGGGGCAATTGCCCAAAGAGGCGGTTGTAGCGCACAAGACCGGCACATCCGGAACCAATGATAAAGGCCTTATGGCGGCGGTCAATGACGTTGGCGTCGTCAAAATGCCCAATGGCGAAAGTTTCGCGATTGTGTTATTTGTCTCAAATTCAACCGCCGGACTGCAAGCAATTGAAACGGTTATGGCGCAGGTTTCCAAGGCAGCATTCGACCATTATGCAGCAAAATAAATAGGTTTTGTGGCGGCCTTTATCTATTCAAAGTTTTGAAAAGTGCAGATAACAGTTGAGAAAATAGGGAAAAAATTTGTCAAGGAGTGGATTATTCGAAATGCGAGCTTCGCTTTGCAAGCTGGGCAACAATATGTTTTTGTCGGTCCTAATGGAAGTGGAAAATCGACATTACTGCAACTGCTAACCGGCATGGTGCCTGTTTCTGAGGGCATTATTACTTACACGAATTTGCAGGGAAAGGAAGTGGAAGTTGATGATTGGTATAAACATCTGGTGATCGCCGCGCCTTATCTTGAATTGATTGAAGAATTTACACTTCGTGAGCTCATTGAATTTCACAGCAAGTTTAAGCCATTCAAAAACGGATTGTCGTTCAAAGATTTTGAGGAATTTATCCAACTCCCGCATGCGAGCAACAAAACCATCCGCCACTTTTCCTCAGGAATGAAACAGCGGGTGAAATTAGGCCTTGCGTTTATGTCCGACGTTCCCATTATTTTCCTGGATGAACCGACGACAAATCTGGATGTTCAGGGCATCAATTGGTATCTCGATCATGTGGTGCATCACACACAGAATCAGCTTGTTTTGCTCGGTTCTAATGTGCAGCAGGAATATGAATTTTGTAAAAATATCATTTCGGTTTCTGCGTTCAAATAGAAACACAGCGGAGCATTTTATGCGGAGAACTTTACGTGCTACAATCTTAATTTCCCTCTTCTTTTCTTGCTTCGCCGCTCATTCTGTCGCGGCAGGAATGCATTTTATTGAAAACCGCGGTCAGTGGGATTCCGACATTCTTTTCCGCACAGAAATCCCCGGAGGCTTCCTTTTCCTGAAAAAGCAATCGCTCGTTTATGTGTTATATGATGCCAAGCAAGTTTCGGCCAACCATGGCAAGCAACGTGCGGTGTCAGCTGCGGCACGAGCCAATGATTCAAACATTGCCGCGCATGGCGTGGAAGTTAAGTTTGAAGGAGCTTCACTCGATGTAAAACATGCCGGAAAGCTTCCCGTCGAGACACGTTTCAATTATTTTTTGGGGAAAGAAGAAAGCCGTTGGGCTGGCGGTGTGAAGGGTTTTGAAGAAGTTATTTACCAAAATCTTTATCCTGGAATTGATATGCGCGTTTATTTGCACCAGATGACGCTTAAATACGAGTTCATCGTGCATCCGCAGGCCGATCCTTCCCTTATCCGAATGAAATACAATGGTGCTGAAAAAGTTAGCATTAACGAAACCGGACAAATCGTTGTAAAAACAAGCATTGGGCAGTTTAAAGAAGCAGAGCCATATTCATTTCAAAAGGCCAATGCGAGAACGACGGAAGTGTCGTCCAAATTCGTGTTATCGGCAGACAATGTGGCCACATTTGACATTCCAAAAGCTTATAACAAGTCAGAAAATCTCACCATTGACCCGGAATTGATTTTTTCAACTTATTCCGGCTCGGTTGCTGACAACTGGGGGCACACGGCCACTTACGATGACGAGGGCAATTTATATTCCGGCGGAACTGTTTTTGGAGCTAATTTTCCTGCAACGGTCGGAGCATTCCAGACTAAATTTGAAGGCTTGGTTGACGTTTCGATCATGAAATTCACACCCGACGGAAGCAAACTTGTATACGCAACATTCATCGGCGGCAGCCACGTCGACATCCCAAGCAGCTTAATCGTCAACAGCAAGAAGGAATTATTAATTCTTGGCACGACGTCTTCCAAAAATTTCCCGATCCGGACCGGCGCATTTCAAACTGCATTCGGTGGCGGAACGAAGGTTATTCCCATTTCAGGACTAGATCTTGAAAACGGCGGCGATATTTTTATCTCCAAACTGAGCCTGGACGGCAAGCAGCTCACTGCATCAACATTCGTCGGCGGAAACGGAAATGATGGCGTGAGTATGACGGACAATGTAGTGATCAAAAACTATGGAGATAGTTTCAGGGGAGAGATCGGCGTAGACAAAGATGATAATGTGCTGGTTGTTTCTTCAACCAATTCAACCAATTTTCCTGTCAAAAACCCGGTGCAGGATAAAATGGCGGGCATGCAGGATGGCGTTGTTTTTAAATTAAATGCCACGCTCAATGCTTTGCTTTGGAGCACATATATTGGCGGAAATCAATGGGATGCTGCAAATTCTTTAAAGCTGTCGGCGAATGGCGATATTTACGTAGCTGGCATCACACAGAGCGCCAAACTCCCTACGAATGCAACCGCTTATCAGAAAGATCTAAGCGGGACGGAAGATGGTTTTGTTGTGCATTATGCCAATGATAAATTATCAGGCGCAACTTATTTGGGCACAGCAAATCAGGATGGCGCTTACTTATTGGACCTTGACCAAAGTAACAATGTATATGTTTACGGCCTCACAAACGGCGCTTACCCTGTAAGCCAGGGCGTTTACCAGAATGCGAAAAGCGGGCAGTTCGTGCATGCATTGGACGCAAATTTGTCCAAAACAGTTTTTTCCACCGTTATCGGGTCGGGCCGGGGCGTTCCGGACATTTCACCGACGGCTTTTCTGGTGAGCGAATGCGGAAATATTTATCTGGCAGGATGGGGAGGCAGTGTGAATGCTTCCACCGGAAACAACACAAGCAGCACCACACGTGGTCTCGTCGTGACGGATGACGCGATTCAGTCTTTGACCAATGGAAACAATTTTTACATTGCCATTTTAGAACAGGGAGCAAAATCACTTTTATATGCCACCTATTTCGGCAGCCGCGACCGATCAGGCACAGTTCAGGGCGACCACGTGGATGGGGGAACAAGCCGTTTTGACAAAAATGGGACAATATATCACGCAACTTGTGCCTGCGGAGGCAGCGGGTTTCCGGTTACACCACAAGCTTGGTCCAAGACAAACAACAGCGATAATTGTAACAATGCCGCGTTCAAAATAGACATTGATCGTCTTAAAGCTGATTTTGATGTGTATTCCGGAAGCACCAAAGATGTGTTGCGCGGTTGCGCGCCGCTGTCGCTTTCATTTGTCAACACCAGCGAAGGTGGCGTCGATTACATTTGGGACGTGGGCGGAAATACGTTTTCGCGGGAAGAAGACCAGTCGGAATATATTTTTACAAAACCGGGTGAATACACTATTACTTTAAAGGCATACAATCGTCTAAGTTGTAAAAGAGTGGATGTTGCGCAAAAAAAGATCATCGTAGAAACGCTGAACAGTAAAATTAAAGCGGACACGACTGTTTGTGAAAACACGAAATTGCAGCTTTGGGCGTCCGGAGGAACACAATATAAATGGTCGCCGACCACCGGAATCGATAATGCGACGAGCGCAATGCCATTTGTCACTGTGCAGGAAACTTCCGAGTATTCAGTTGAGATCAGCAATGCGAGCGGTTGTAAAGTGACTGAAAATGTGAAAGTTGCGGTTGATAAGAAGTCAGATTTCGTTGATATGCCGGATGTGGAGATTTGTCCGGGAGCGACGGTTGTGCTGAGCGTTTCGGGAGACGGAACGCAATATCGCTGGCTGGCGAATGAAGGATTGGAAGAAACAATTGGCAAGTCAGTCACGGTGAAACCAGAGAAAACAACGACTTACCGCATCGAAGGCGTTTACGCAGACGGCTGCCGACCATTTCGGGAGATTACGGTTAAGGTTGACAGATCTTTTGAGCCGATTTTCGAAATAACGCAATCGGGAGGAGCTTGTAATGCGCCGTTTAGTTATTCCATGGACAACAAAACGCAGAATGCGACGCGTTATGAGTGGAACCTGGGCACAGGCAACCCTGTAACAGAACCGAACATTAATGAATATATTTACGAAACGCCCGGCGAATACACGGTTACACTAACCGCTTATAACAAAGCTGGTTGCGCAATTTCGGCCTCCAAAAAAGTAACGGCTGCGCCGCCGTTCACGCTGGCCAACGTGATCACGCCAAATGGTGACGGGAAAAATGATTTGTTCGTCGTGCCTGTTTTGCCAGCGTCTTTGGAAGTTTTCAATCGTTGGGGCAAATCTGTTTTCAAGACCACGGATTACAAAAATGATTGGGGCAAAGGCATTGGCAATGGGACGTATTTTTATGTTGTTGACACGCCGCAGGGCAATCATTGCAAAGGTTGGGTCGAAGTTTTGGAATAACTATTTTACACTTAAACACATATTGACATGAAAAATGTAATGATGCTGATGATGCTTGTAATGGGCACATTGGCTGCGCAGGCTCAGACTAACAATCATTTTGGCAAGGAAATTACGGAGCTAGAAGCCATTAAGGCAAGCGCTTTGCCTGAAAGGATGGGTGATAAAACGGAGATGGCTGCCAAAGTGAGCGGTGAAGTAGAATCCGTGTGTCAGGTGAAAGGTTGCTGGATGCTTGTGAAACTTGACAATGGAGAAACGATGCGCGTGCTGTTCAAGGATTACGGATTCTTTGTTCCAAAAGACATTACAGGCAAAACGGTTGTTTTTGAAGGACAGGCGCAGAAGAAAACAATTCCTGTCGAGCATTTACAACATTATGCCAAAGATGCGGGGCAAAGCAAAGAGGAGATCGCAAAAATCACCGAGCCTAAGGACGAGCTGACCTTTATTGCAGATGGCGTGATCGTCAAATAATTCTTTTCTTCAAAGTAAGAAATAAGCGAATGGGCACTTTTGGAAATATCCAAAGTGTCCATTTTTCTTTTTTATGAAGTTCAAAACTGCCTCTGTTTGTCTAGGGTTACTCCTCTCTTTTCAGCTAACATTTGCACAAACTGCCAGGATAAACTGGTGGAACCCGCAGACGGCAACATTTCCGGTTCTGGAAGGGCAAGCTTGGCCTAAGGAAGTGAAGAATTCATATGACAGGTTGCCAGCTCGCGCCGAAAAGCAGGTTAGGGAGCAGGTTTGGGGCTTATCAAACCAATCCGCGGGATTAATGCTTCGGTTCCGGGCCAATGCTTCTGAAATAAGCGTTCGATATGTCGTCAATGGAAAGCACGCACTGCCGCATATGCCGGCGACGGGTGTGAGCGGCGTGGACCTTTACGCGATTTCCAGCGATGGCGACTGGCGCTGGTGTGCAGGGAAATATGCTTTTGGTGATACGATTACGTACACATTTAAAGGCCTGGAACCCAATGATTTTTATCACAAAAGAGGGCGCGAATACAGGCTTTATCTTCCTTTATACAATAGTGTCAAATGGCTGGAAATCGGAACGCCGGACGGAACTGAGTTTACGCCGCTCGCCACCAGACCTGACAAACCTATCGTTATTTACGGCACATCCATCGCACACGGCGCTTGCGCGTCGCGTCCAGGATTGGCGTGGACGGCGATTTTGGGAAGAAAACTGGATCATCCGCTTGTTAACCTCGGATTTTCGGGAAACGGGCGCCTTGAAGAGGAAGTGGTGCGCATTGTATCAGAAATTGACGCCAAAATATTTGTGCTCGATTGTTTGCCAAACCTCACCATTCGCCCGGATTCAAAACTTGGCCTGACCATTGAAGACGTAAAAAGCCGGATTCTTGCCACCACGCGAACGCTCCGTAAGCAGCATCCAAAAACGCCCATTGTGCTCGCATCGCACGCGGGTTACACGGATGAGGACATTAATCCGCAAAGCAAACATTTTTACAGCGAAGTAAATGAGACATTGAAAGAAGCATTTGCGCAGTTAAAATCGGAAGGCATTCAGGAATTGTATATCATTCCGAAAGCGGATTTCGGGCAAGATATTGAAACAACAGTCGACGGCACGCATCCGAATGACCTCGGAATGATGCGTTATGCGGAAGGATATGAAATGCACTTGCGCCAGATCTTGCACGAATATAAAGGGACAGTTTCAACGACGCAGCCGGTGATTCAAATGCGGGAACCTAACAATTACGATTGGGAAGCGAGGCATCGGGAAATTTTAGATCTTAACAAGAAAAATGCGCCTGAAACTGTCATAATCGGCAATTCCATCACACATTTCTGGGGCGGACTTCCGAAAGGACCGCGCGCGAATGGAGCCGACTCCTGGGACAATACATTTGGTAAAAACGCAAGGAACATGGGTTACGGTTGGGACCGCATTGAGAATGTCTTATGGCGCATTAACCACGGAGAACTGGACGGGTTTGCGGCTAAACAGATTTTTGTAAACATTGGCACCAACAACTTGCAATTGAATTCGGATGACGAAATCCTGGAAGGCTGGCGCGTGCTGATCGGCGCGATTAGATTCCATCAGCCCAATGCGCAAATCACCATGTTAGGCATTTATCCAAGAAGGCAGCAGGAGGGAAGAGTGGCATTGATCAATGAAAAATTGGCGCAATTAACCGGCGAGACGAATGTTAATTATCTGGATCCGGGACGAGTATTTTTGCAAAAAGACGGAAAGATAGACGAGTCGTTTTTCTCGGACGGTCTGCATCCCAACGCGAGAGGTTACAAATTGTTGGGCGATGCCATTAAGCCATTTGTGAAATAACGTCGGTTCACAAAATGATTCCTATCCCGAACAGAATCACAAAAAGCAATGTGGAAAGTGCCATTTGTTTCAGGTAAGGATCCAGTTCGCTCGCTTTTTTCAACCTCGAAATCGCGAGTCCGTTTTTAATGAATAGCGGAAAGCTGAGCAAAAATATAAGGCTGGTGTAGCCTGAGAAATGTTGCATGGTGTAAACCAGAACACAGAGCATTCCAATAATTAAGATTGTCCAGTGGTAAGCAATCGCCTTCTCGCGCCCCAATCGCACCGGAATCGAGTTTTTGCCGGTTGCTCTGTCGGATTCAATGTCGCGAATGTTGTTAATGTTTAAAACACCAACCGCGAAAAGTCCGCAGCTTGACGCGGGCAAAAGTAACCCCCAATCCCAGACATGCGTGTGCAAATAACTGCTGCCCAACACACCGACCCATCCAAAAAAAATCAACACCGACAAATCGCCCAGACCAACGTAACCATAAGGCCGTTTTCCAGCCGTGTATGTAATGGCGGCAATAATGCAGGCAATGCCAATGCCAAGAAAAACCCAGAAGGTGTTGGCAGGAGCGCCTTTCAATGCAATAATTAAAAGCGAAATCCCGGAAATCAATGCTAAAATGGAAAACAAAATGATGGCCTTTAACATTGTTGCAGCATGAATGTGCCCGGAATGCACCGCCCTACGTGGTCCTTCGCGTAATTCGGTGTCTTTGCCGTTCACTGCGTCACCATAGTCGTTGGCAAAGTTGGAAAGGACTTGCAGTAAAATCGTCGTTAAAACGCTTAATCCCGCAACTGGCCAGCTAAATGTGCCATTCGACGCCGCCAAAAAGCAGCCCATTAAAATACAAGAAAGCGCAAGGGGCAATGTGCGGGGGCGGGCTGCTTCAATCCAGGGATTCATTCAATGTTGGGTAAAATCAGGCCTGCGTTTTCTGCTCGGCCCAGTTTATTATTTTTTCTGCAAGCTCCAAACCTTCATTTGAAACGCCTGCACTTAAATTTCCATCATAACTCATGGCCAAGTGTAAGGTATCGTAAGCAGCCAGAAAATAGGACAGGATCTTTTTGTCCGTTATAGATAATTCCCTCTGATACCATTCAACGCTCTTCCTTGTTCGGGTCTTTTTTTCTCCTAAAACACTGTCTAAGGCAACCAAAACGCCAGCATAAGCCGTGTGGCCAGCCATTTTTACGTATTTACGATCTTTGTAAACACCGTTTTCCTTTACCGCCTTTTCTCTTAAAATCTCTTTGGCGTTAGAAATGTAGCGCTTTGCTTCTGTAATGTTGTTCATGTTAGTGTTGTGTAAGTGATTAGTAAAATTTCAGGCTGCAAACGTTTTGCAGCCTGAAAGTAAGGAAGCTTTTATTAAATGCCAACCGCAGTCAAAAACTCAGGATCAGTTGGTAATATTTTTGAAGCAAAGAAGTTGGTTAATTCACCTTTTTCGTTCACAACATATTTGCAGAAATTCCAAGTCGGCGCTTTGTCGTTCCAGCCGTTCAAGTGTTTGGATGTGAGCCACTTGTAAATTGGCGCTTGATCATCACCAACAACGGACACTTTCTCAAACATGGGAAAAGTTACGCCGTAAGTTGCTGAGCAGAATGTGGCGATTTCTTCGCTTGTGCCTGGCTCTTGTCCACCGAAATTGTTAGCAGGGAAACCCAAAACAACCACTTTGTCGCCATGCTCTTTGTTGAATTTCTCCCAGTCTGCATATTGCTTGGTATAACCGCATTTGGAAGCAACATTCAGGATTACCACTTTTTTGCCTTTGTATTTACTCAAATCAACAGTTTTGTTGCCTACCAATGACTTCACCTTGAAGTCATAAAGTGATTGTTTCGCAACAACATCAAAGTCAGGCTTTTTCGCAACTTCCGACTTGTCGGCGAAAAGGCCGGTTATCAAACTCGTGATCATAATGAATAATGTTTTTAAAAAGCTCATAATTGTAGTTTGGTTATTGGTTAGAATATGTAATTAAAAGTGAAATACAAGACATTCAATGCATTCTAGCGGCTTCTCAACTCCACATTCCCAACCACCCG
Source organism: Dyadobacter sp. CY326 (assembly GCF_021390515.1). Taxonomy (GTDB): domain Bacteria; phylum Bacteroidota; class Bacteroidia; order Cytophagales; family Spirosomataceae; genus Dyadobacter. The sequence continues at coordinate 705,404 of NZ_JAJUXI010000002.1, read as the reverse complement.
GCTCACTACATTCGCTCCGGAACTTCTATGCCTAATAACCCCAAAGCCTTCTGAATTGTTTCAGAAACAGCCCCCGATAATGCAACTCTGAATTGGACTGCATCCGGGTTGGGATCAGAGAAAATAGACACTTCCGCATAGAACTGATTGTAAACTTTTGCCAGCTCAAATGCATACAACGAAATCACCGACGGAGCAAACTCATTAGCAGCCGCTTGTACACGAACCGGATATTGTGACAATGCGAAAATCAACTCCCTTTCTGCCTGATGTAACGCATAACTTACGGGTGGAATTACTGCTTGGATGCCTGCTTGTTCCGCCTTTCGCATGATTGAACGGATGCGGGCATATGTATATTGAATAAATGGTCCCGTATGCCCTTGAAAATCAATTGATTCCTCGGGATTAAAGAGCATTCTCTTTTTCGGATCAACTTTTAACAGAAAATATTTTAATGCACCAAGTGCCAGCTGATTATAAAGCTGTTTTGCCTCCGCACTGTCAAAATCATCTATTTTACCTAACTCCTGCGTTCTGTCCGCTGCTGTCTGGATCATTTGATCCACCAGATCGTCGGCATCAACGACGGTTCCTTCGCGCGATTTCATTTTTCCTGATGGCAAATCCACCATTCCGTAACTGATGTGATAACAACCGTCCGCGTACGGTCTTCCCAATTTTTTCAGGATCGCAAAAAGGACTTTGAAATGATAATCCTGCTCATTGCCCACAACCCACAAATAACGGTTGTTATGAAAGTCGCTGAATTTCAGTTCTGTCGTCCCGAGATCTTGCGTAATGTAAACCGAAGTTCCATCACCGCGTAACACGAGTTTTTCGTCCAGACCTTCTTCCGTCAAATCGATCCAAACAGAATTGTCCGGCTTTTTATAAAAAACACCTTTTTGCAAACCATCTTCAATAATGTCTTTGCCTAGCAGATAAGTGTTTGATTCATAATATGTTTTATCAAAACCAACACCGATTTTGTCGTAAGTCTGACGGAAACCTTCGTAAACCCAGCCGTTCATTTTGTGCCATAAAGCGACCGTTTCTGCATCATTACTTTCCCAAAGCAAAAGCAATTTCTGCGCTTCAAGAATCCAGGGCGCTTTCTTAGTCGCCTCATCCTCAGGTATTCCCTGCTCTTTCAGCGTAGCAATCTGCTTTTTATACTCTACGTCAAACATAACGTAATATTTCCCAGCCAGGTGGTCGCCCTTAATGCCGCTTGATTCGGGTGTTTCGCCATTTCCAAGCTCACGGTAAGCGAGCATTGATTTGCAAATGTGAATCCCGCGATCATTGACGAGGCAAGTTTTAACAACGTCATAACCGCTGGCTTTGAGGATTTTAGACAAAGATTCGCCCAGGAAATTGTTCCGCAAATGCCCCAAATGGAGCGGCTTATTGGTGTTAGGGGAAGAAAACTCCACCATAACCGATTGCCCGTTTGACGGGAAAAAACCGAAATTGGAATCGGTAAAAACGTCTGTGAACAGTTCCAACCACGTCGTATCTTTCAGACTGATGTTCAAAAAACCTTGAACAACATTGAATTTGGAAGCAACCGAAGAGTGCTCAGCGAGCTCAGTCCCGATAATCTGCCCGATATCAGCCGGTGATTTCCTTATAGACTTGGTAAGCGGAAAAGTAACAAATGTGTAAAATCCTTCAAATTCCTTTTTTGTCGGTTGTAAAATGATGTCTTCAACGGTTATATCAAAATGCTTCTGGATTGCTTTTTGAATGTCGTCCCTCAAAATTGCTTCAATCGTCATGAATGATGGGGTAATTGGAGGCGTTTTCTCAGAATCTGAGTTTCATTTCTCCAAGTTTTTATTTGAATAAAATTATTTATAATATTAATAGCAATGTTATCCTTTTTGATGCAAAATTAGGGTAAATATTGAAGCGAGTTACACCCCTGAAGGAAGAAGTTATGAATAACCATTCTTTACATTGGTCCCGGTTTTACTGGATGCTGTTTTTGAGCATAATTCCCGTTTGGGGAGCCTATGCGCAGCTACAACAGTCCGATCGTCTGGAAATTCCGGCTAACCCCACTTCAACCGAACAATTTGAGGTTTTTAGCCTGGGAGAGCAGGGTTTGCTGTCCGTTATAAGGGGAAACGAATGGTCCAATAGCAGAAATGAGCAGTGGCAATTTGTAAAATATGACAGCACGCTGAAAGTGATTTGGAAAACGACTTACAAGCTCGATTTCCGTTATATTCCGGTGATGGCTTACAAAGGTGAGGAGAGTGGTTACTGGATATTTGCAGAGCCCGACACAGACCGCTTTCTCTTCATGCAATTGAATTACAATGACGGGTCGATTGACACTTATAAAGGCAATTTGTTATCGGGTGTCGACGTCCAGCATTTCAAAGTGATCGGCAGTAAGGCGCTTGTTTCCGGATATTACAGATCCCGTCCGGTGGTAATTGTGCATTCGTTTTTTGATCACACAACGCGCGTTCTGCCCGGACTTTTTGAAAAGAACACGGAGCTTAACAATGTTGACATCAATGAGGTGGACGGTTACATTAATGTAATCACTTACGCATTCCGGAAAAAAAACTGCGTTTTTGAGATCAAAACGTACAATTACGAGGGTAAGCTGCTCAAAAAGACGACGCTTAGTGACCCAAGATATAGTTTTATTTCGGGTCAAATTGTGCCGCTGAATCCGGATGACTCTTATTTAATTGGTAATTATTCAGTTGGTTGCACGCAATATTCGCAGGGGTTATTTGTTACGCATGTGCAAGATGATGAGCCACAAGAACCGCAATTCATTGAATTTTCCGAATTGCAAAATTTCTTCAATTTTATGAAGCCCAAGCGCCGCGCGCGCATGATGGAGCGCATTGGCAAACGCAAAAGCATGGGTAAGGAAAACAAGTTTCGTTACAGGTTGCTGGTCCACGAACTGATCCAAACGGAAAATGAAATTGTGCTTGTGGCAGAAGTTTATTATCCCAATCAGAGATCAAGCAGTCCCATTGTAACAGGCGGAATTTCAAGGCCTTATATTTCACGCTCGCTGGAAGGATATCGCTATACACACGCCATTGTTTGCGGATTTGACAAGGCTGGAAAGTTTCTTTGGGACAATTGCATTACCATTAAAGATCTGACGAGTTACGATTTGCAGGAAATGGTGCAGATAACGCCTGTGGACGATTATTTTGTGCTGGCTTATCCGCAGGAAGGCGAAATTCACACCGAAGTTATCAGCCGTAATGAGGTTGTTGTGGAAAGCGAGAAATTCAAGATCACTGCCAAATCAGAAAAGGAAAAAGTGCTTAATAATGAGGATAATTATCTTTCTCCCTGGTATGGACAGTATTTTCTGGCATATGGCATGCAGCGCATAGGAACTTCCTCAGTGGGGCAGGGGCGAGAGGTTTTTTACATTAACAAGCTGACTTACAAAACGGAAGATATCGGAAAAGCCACAAAAGCGGAAGCTTCGCGACCGCGCTAACGAGGCTTAATCCACCATCCAAATGTGGTCAGCCTCAAAGCCTTGCTCTTTCCATTCCACTTGTACGCGCTGGCTCTCAACCGTGCTCACTTGCATGCCCACGTAATTAGGATCAATCGGGATTTCACGGTTATAACGTCTGTCAATCAGCACCATTAATTCAACCGTTTTCGGACGTCCGAATGCTGTCATAGCATCAAGTGCAGCCCGCACCATGCGGCCGGTCGACAGCACATCGTCAATCAGGATCACTCTTTTGCCTTCGATCAGAAAAGGCACATTGGTTTTATTAGGCAGCAGTGGAGATTCCCTTCTTCTGAAATCGTCTCTGTAAAAAGTCGCGTCAAGGTAACCCATTGGAATGTTCTTTCCCGTGCGTTCCCTTAATTCTGCGATAATGCGTTCGGCGAAATAAATACCCCTGGGCTGCAATCCCATCACCACAGAGTTGCTGAAATCCTGGTGATTCTCAATGAGTTCCTGGCACAACCGGCTGGTCATGATCTCTAACAACGGGCTGCTTAATATCAATCGTTTTTGGGGCACCATGTAATTTCCCTGAATTTTAGCCTAAATTAAGTGCTCAAAAACGAAATCAAAAACTTTTACTAAATGAAATATCTGATTGCCGGATTGGGAAATATAGGTCCGGAGTATGCATTCACAAGGCATAATATAGGATTTATGGTGCTGGACAGGCTTGCCGCGCAGCACGATTTCAAATTCTCATTTGAGAAGTTAGCCTTCGTTGCCGAATGGAAGCATAAGGGCCGACAGATATATTTTATTAAGCCAACAACATTCATGAACCTTAGCGGAAAGGCGATTCGTTACTACATGGACCAGTTCAAAATTCAGGAAGAAAACCTGCTGGTCATTTTAGATGAGCTGCAACTGCCATTCGGGACGCTGCGCATTAAACCGAAGGGTAGCCACGGCGGACATAATGGTCTGAAAAATATTGAGGAACTGCTGGCCTCGTCTAATTATCCTCGTTTGCGCTTTGGGATCGGAAATAATTTTCCAAGAGGGAGGCAAGTAGATTATGTGTTAAAACCATTTTCCAATGAAGAAATGACGGAACTGCCGATCTTTTTGGACACTGCCGGAGATATGGTCCTTGCTTTTTGTACTTTGGGAATACAAACAACAATGAATAATTATAACCAATGATTGAACATTTTAAAGAAAATATAAATATTTCAAGATCTCAGTTTATTTTGTAAAAATAGATTTTATCAAAATATTATTGACTCGCAACGCTAAATCTTGATATATTATAGTAATTTTTACGGTTAGAAGCGGCGTTCATTCCAAATATAATTTTGTTAGCCGATTCCTCAGAAGCTTGTAATTTCGAAATTAATCAAGATCTTTGTATCACGGTTCGCCTAAATATAAATTGAATAAATCCAAGGAATTTAAATTTATATTTTTACCTTTGTTATACATTAGTCAGTTTCGTTAGTCGCTCAGTCACAAGTTAATACGGCATAAGTCACTCGAAACGCTGAGAAAGGTAAATAAGCAATGTTTAAGCGTAAATCTGAAAATCATTTTACGCCGTATATCAGCCGAAGGTTTTTGAAGTTTGTAAGCGAGAAAATTGGAGTATGATTGAGAACATTGTTACTTTATAACATTAAGACGCTTGCAAAATTACAGTTCATTGCAGGCAACAGAAGCAAAGTCATTTTAGGCTTTTAAAGTTTTAGAAAAATTAATATGCTTGCAGTTGAGTCAATTCAATGAAATGAATGCCGTCAATTGCAAAAGATATATAAGATAAGAAAAGGTTAAGGGTTTAGGAATAGTCAGTATAAAGCCGTCTCAGTGAGATGGCTTTATCTTTTTATAGGCTCGGCCCAAATCTCAACACGGCGATTTGAACGTTTTAAAGCCTCCGTCTGATTCGCTCGGCTGGGCTGCGCAGATCCATATCCCGATCCTGAAATCCGATTCTCCGGGATTCCCTTTCCTAAAAGATAACTCTTAACGGTTTCCACACGCTTGTTAGACAATTCAAGATTTTTGGCAAAATCACCTGTGTTGTCCGTGTGCCCCTTCAAAATGATTTTCAAATCGTCCCTTTTCTCGAAATAAGAAACCAGTGAATCAATTCCTGCCAAAGCATTGTCTTCCAACACATCTGTACTCTGCGTGAAATATAAAGTTGTGAGCGGCGTGTCATAAGTCGCAGCGGAAAGACTGATCAGCGATTTCACTTCTTCAAAGCGGTTGCTGACCTTCACAGAAACGCTTTTGGACTGAAAACCATCTGCCTGGGCAGAAATGCGATATGTTTCGTGCGGCCGCAATTCGAAATTATACACGCCGTCCACCGTTTTTGTTTGAGCAACTAGCGAGTCTCCCTGTGAATTGCGGACCATTACATCGGCGTCATTAACCGGTTTCAGGTTGCGACCATCATATACACGCCCGGTTACAACTGCAAGGTCGGATCTTCTTTTTGCAGGTTCTTTCGTAACTGGTGCTGGTTCAGGCTCTTTCTCTTCTTTTTTTGCAATGGGCTCTTTTGCAGCTTTGCTGATTGTCTGATAACTTCTTCTGATAAACACGGGCGTCATCACGCGATCGTAAACGCGGATCAGCACAATGGATCCTGCACTGGACTCGTGGTTTGCAATCAAGTCATCCTGAAACAAATTGAGCACCTGATCATTATCTAGCATTCCTTCCGTTCCCGGATCTTTGAATTCCAGTTTGGACTGCCCGTTAATGTACATTTTTATAACTTTCGTTTCAAAATCACGCGAGTAAACGTAATGCACATATTGATTGGCGCGCACGGGCGCTTTTTCGCCAATTGCAAAATCATAAAAATTCAGCTTGCCATCATAAATGTAACTTCCGTAATCGCTCTTCCTGTTTTTGAAGTCTAAAACGCGTTTCCAACTGTCCAGCTCCTCCATTTTGAAATAGACTTCAACAGTAAAAGATTTGCTCAAAAATCCTTTGGCCTCCGCATTATTAAACTGCAATCCGCTATTTTTTTCGAATTGATAAATCGTTCTGCTCAGGTCATCCGAGCCCGGAATTTTCTCTTTAATGTATTTCCCAGGCTCACCCAGCACTTTCAAAGCAGGCCCGCCAGTTTCAATCGGGTTGAGACCGTTATTGAAGTCGTAAGTCCACTGGCTTTGCGAAAAGACGGGAAAACAGAGTCCGGAGAGTAAAATTGAAAGAATACACCTTACACTTTTTTTGCTAATCATGCCCAAAAATATAAAAACTGCGGGGGGAAGCCGAAACGCATCGCGTATTTTTGGGCCATAACTCGTTTCAAGCGTGAAAAACATTGCTATTGGTCTTCTTTTTTCCATTCTATGGTCATCTGCATCTGTGGCCACCAAGTTCGGGGTCCGGTCAGCTGCTCCGTTAATATTGGCAAACGTTCGGTTCTTTATCGCTGGTATCTTGCTCCTCTCTTTTTCCTATCTGTTGGGAAAAGATCAGTCTTTCCGATTACCGAATAAAGGTGAGTGGAAACAGCTTGCGCTGTTTGGTTTCCTCAATACAACGCTTTACCTCGGCCTCTACGTGTATGCAATGAAATTTACCACCGCAGGAATCGGCAGTCTGGCGGTTTCCACGAATCCGTTGATCATTGTCTTATTGTCCTCGTGGTGGCTCAAAAGGCGTCCTCGTGCAGAAGAATGGTTTGGAATTATATTGGGAATGGCAGGTGTTGGCGTCGCGACCTATCCCTTACTCTCAGACAGTCACACCACATTTACGGGAATTACATTGCTTCTCATCAGCATGATTGCCGTTTCGGCGGCGAGTGTTTACTATGCAACAGTCAAATGGGAATTGCCAAATCTGCTGATCAATGGCTGGCAAGTGCTCCTGGGCGGTGTTTTTTTGCTGCCGGCAACGTTTATGTTCGCTGACTTTTCAACAACTGTTTGGGATGAAACCTTTTGGTTTCCCGTGTTGTGGCTAAGTCTGGCCGTTTCGATTGTAGGCCTCATTTGCTGGTTTTATCTCCTCCGCATTGACACGGTGAAAGCATCGTTATGGCTTTTCCTTTGTCCACTTTTCGGCTTTTTCTTCGCCTGGTGGCTTATGTCCGAGCCAATTACCATTTACACGGTAATCGGGACGATTCTGGTAATAACCGGACTATATGCCGGCCAGCGAACAAGGTTCGCCACAAAGAATAAGTAATTAACACTCATTCACTCATTCATTCAAAATTACTCATCAACCAAAATCTCCCCCTTCAAATAAAGCCTCGCTTGCCCTCCAATATGAACACGGTCGCCTACAAGTTCGCATTTGAGATAACCGCCGCGTTTGGATAACTGCTTGGCGGTCATGACGGTCTTGTCTAGTTTTTCAGCCCAATAAGGAATCAATGTTGTGTGCGCTGAGCCCGTTACCGGATCTTCATCAATCCCGGATTGCGGTGCGAAGAAGCGCGAAACAAAGTCGACATCATCTCCTGCGGCAGTCACAATAATTCCTCTTGCAGGAATGGTAGACAAAACAATAATGTCAAGATCAAGATTTTTAACCGCATCCTCTGATTCCAGCACGACCATATAATCTGTTTTGCCTTTGTGAACCTCCACCATTGTGGTGTCCGTAAGACTTTCGATGAGCGCAGGCGGCGGCACGGCAATGTGGAAATTATCAACCGGAAAGTTCAATGTAAGCCAGTCATCAATGCATTCAACCATCAGCTCGCCGCTCCGCGAATCGAATCGGATCGAATGGCCTTCATAACCCTGAATATTAAAAATTACATAAGCCGCAGCCAATGTTGCGTGTCCGCAAAGGTCAACTTCGACAGACGGTGTAAACCAGCGGATGTGAAAACCATTTTCATTGGGAACATAAAAAGCCGTTTCGGCGAGGTTATTTTCAGCAGCAATGTTGAGCATTGTCTCGTCCGGAAGCCACTCATTTAGAGGAACAATCGCAGCAGGGTTTCCACAAAACAGTTTATCAGTAAACGCATCAATCTGGTATATGGATAGTTTCATGTAGTTCTTTAATGGGGTTAGCACCAACAAGGTATAAAAAAGATTCCCTATTAAAGGAAGTTCAGTCTGGAAATTTTTAATAATATTATTAGAATCGGATAATTATTCAAAGGTTTTTGAGAACAGCGTCGCATACATGATCTGGTCCGTCGAAGGCGGCGCAAAGCCATGCTCGCGGATGAAAAGTGCAACCTGCCCACGGTGATAAGTCGAATGATTAACGACGTGAGTCAGAATGTCCTGGATTTCATTCGAACAATGCAACCCTTTTAGATTGAAATAGGATATCACCCGTTTGAAGTCATTTTCATCATGTAATTGCAGATAATTAAGCCATTGTTGCGTGTTCTTGTCCGAGTATGCAAGCATTTGTTCCAGCGGAAGAACTTCCCATACCGGCGTATCATTTTGTTGGTTCACCAGTCTTTTATACCAATTGTGCTGCGCATGTAGCAAGTGGCTCGTCAGCTTGATTATCTGTTCGTGCCTGACATTATTCTCAATCAAACAGCCAATGATGCTTTTGTTAGCCCAGTCATTGAAACTGAAAAGCCGGTGAAAATATTCTTTCATTTTACCTCGGTAAATTTAAGCTTTGGCAATTTCATAGCATTTTCAATCAACTGAATTTGAATGGCCAAAATGCCCGCAGCGGCGTTGAAATCTATTTTTTCAGGATCGTCCGTCGGTTTGTGATAGTCGTCGTGGCCGCCTGTGTGGAAGAAGAGCACGGGGATCTTTTTTGCATAAAACGAGCCATGATCAGAGCCGCCGCTTCCTGCGCGATCTGTAAAAAACTTTGTTTCACTCTGAACATCCTTGAAGATTGCAGGCCATTCATCACTGGTTCCGAAGCCGCCAATGCCCACGCCCCGGCCTGCATCATAGCGACCGATCATGTCCATATTGGACATAAAATCGATCTTTTCAAGGGGCAATGTTGGATTGTTTACAAAATGACGTGAACCTAACAAACCCAACTCTTCCGCGCCAAAAGCAATGAACAGAAAGTTGTAAGGCTCTCTTGCAGTGTTTTTGGAAAAATATCTTGCAAGCTCCAACAGTCCTGCCACACCCGATGCATTATCGTCTGCGCCATTGTGGATTTGTCCTTCCGGCTTATCGGCTTTCGAGCCGCCTTGTTTGCCCAATCCCAGGTGATCGAAGTGCGCGCCGATAACGATTGTATATGCAGCTCCGTTGTCGAGATAACCGATCACATTGTTGGTTTCCCGCAAACTATCCGGCACGCTCACTCTTCTAACTTTGGCAATAAATGGCTGGTAAAAACCTTTGGTGCCTTTCGGTTGCAGCCCGTATTTCTTGAATTGTGTGGCCACATATTTTGCAGCTTTTTTATTCTCCTTGCTCCCCGTTCCGCGACCCTTCATTTGGTCCGAAGCGAGCTTGTAAATGTGTTTGGAAAGATTTTCGGGAGAAGGCAGTTGGGCAAAAGAACATTGACAAGCAAAAAGAAACAGGAACAAAAAGTTTTTCATCGAGTGGAGTGACATTAAACGACAAAGATAAACTGCCTGAATCGCCTGCAAAATAGAATTTGCGCTTTTATTTGCATTTTCAGGCATCCAGGCTTAATATTGCAACATCAAGTCAATTGCTTCACCTTGTGTGCGATTGATTTATAAAGAAGAGGCGAGAGAATGGGCTCTAAGAACCTCTGGCAACCTGCTACCACAATGGAGAAAGGTGCTAATTCCCACCTAAGTTATTTAGGAGATATAAACTCAATTCGCGTGAACTTACAGTTAGAAATTTCCGTAAGCCGGATGGCTTTATTCTCGCACCTTTTCTGTGAATTTCACGGATCAGTTTGTTAAATTTTTGAATTAAATCCTGTGCTCTGGCACTTATGCAAGCGGAACAACTAACATTTAAATATCCTTACGCCTACGCGCTGGAAATGGGCGGTGAATTGCCAGGCTTTGAGTTGTCCTACACCACCTATGGAAAGCGAAATGACGATGCAAGCAACATCATTTGGATATGTCACGCGCTCACTGGCAGTTCCAATGCAGCCGAATGGTGGGATGGTCTCGTGGGAGAAGGCAAGTTTTTTGATCCTGCCAAATATTTTATTGTTTGTGTCAATGTGCTGGGCTCGGCTTACGGCTCAACCGGTCCGCTGAGCATTAATCCACGGACACAGAAACCATATTATCGCGATTTTCCGGTCGTAACCGTTCGGGATGTGGTGGGCGCGATGGACTTGTTGCGTCAGGAACTGGAAATCAGGAAGATAAAGATCTGCATAGGCGGGTCATTGGGTGGGCAACAGGCGCTTGAGTGGGCAGTTGAAGTGCCGGATTTGTTTGAAGAATTAATTGTTATCGCATCTAATGCGCTGCATTCGCCCTGGGGGATTGCATTTAACGAATCGCAAAGAATGGCGATTGAGGCCGACCCGACTTTCAAAGACAACACCGATGACGCTGGAAGCATGGGCATGCGTGCTGCAAGATCCATCGCGTTGCTTTCGTACCGGAATTACGACACATATAATTTTACCCAGGCCCGCGACAATCCCGACCAGATCGATGATTTCAGAGCATCGTCTTACCAGCAATATCAGGGCGATAAATTCGTGAAGCGGTTCAATGCATATTCTTACTGGACGCTTTCAAAAATCATGGATTCACACAATGTCGGCCGCAACCGGGGCGGAATTGTGCATGCTTTGGGTTTGGTAAAAGCAAAAACATTGGTCTTAGGCATTAAATCCGATTTGCTGTTTCCATTATCCGAACAGCAATTTATCGCCCGGCACATTCCCGATGCGGCTTTTCAGGAAATCGATTCCCTTTATGGGCACGATGGCTTTTTAATTGAATACAAGCAGCTTAATCAGGTGATCAGGGCTTGGCAAGAAACGAACGGACAATTACAAACAGCCAGAATTTAAGTTTTAGAACTTAAAAAAGCGCAGCTCCGGACATTCCGCAGCTGCGCTTTTTTGCTTGATAATGGTTATTTTGTAATCTTCAAAAGCAATTCAGGTTCGTTGGTCGTGATGTAATCAACGCCTTTTTCAAGAAACCATTTCATCGATTCTTCGTCGTTGACGGTCCAGACATTGGTCGTCAATTTCTTGTCGCGGATCTCTGTAATGTATTCCGGTTTTCTTTTCAGAACGCTTAAATGGTAGTCGATGCCGTCCAATCCGGCCGCTTCGATTTCGTCAGGCGTTTTATCACCGTTTAGATATTCCACATGCGCTTTTGGAGCCAGTTCTTTTACTTTTTTGCACACATCAAAATCAAATGCAATGTAATCCGTAATGCGCTCCGTTTTCGTTTTCTTCACCATTTCAACGCATTTGGCTGCCAAAGCGAGCGAGCGTTCCTTGCTGATCGAAGACGATTTTATTTCGAGGATCAAACGCGTTTTCTTTTGTTTCGCGCCTGCTTTCAAATAGGCTTCCAAAGTTGGCAGCGCAGATCCGTCAGCGAGTTTGATTTGCGAAAGCTCCTGTGCATTCGTCTTTTCAATGTGCGTTCCCTGAATGGCGTGGTCGTGCAAAATAAACAAAACCGAATCGGCCGACATGTGCACGTCAAACTCACTTCCATAGCAACCCAGCTTGATCGCATGCTCCAGTGCACCGATTGAATTTTCAGTTGCGCCCGTATTTTTCCAAGCGCCACGGTGTGCAATCACTTTGTTTTTATTTTGAGACATGCCTTCGAAAGCCATCAGACTGAGGATTGTAACTGCAATTACGGATAAGAATTTTTTCATTTTTTTAAATTTGGAACAATACAAAAAGAATACTTCGAACTCAATTTACCCTGGACGAATGTCCGGAGCAGACTCGAAAATTAAGGCTTCTTTCCCTCAGCCATGTTAGCTCAATGTTAACTTTTAGCGCGCGCTATCTTTCGAAATACATCCAATCAATGTAAAAAAGCAGTTTTTTAGTGCTGTCTGGATTTTTGAAAACCAGATAAATGTCTGTCGCTCGGTTAACCGGTTTGATGTCGGTTGCCAGCTCTTTCCAATCAATCTTAATGTCTTGCGAACTGTTTCCCTTGACATTCACTGAGCCTAGTAAATTTCCGTCGACGCCGCTTTCCCTGATTTCAAGTGTTCCGCCATCGCCATCGCCCACCACCCGGAATTTAAGACGCTTAATTTGATTGAGATCAATGTTCGTGAAGCTGACAAACTTTCCATTTCCAGCCGGGACGGATGTTACAAATCCATTGTTTTTAGTGCCAATTGAAACGCTGACATTCCCTTTTTCGAAGTCTTCCAGCTGTACTAGTGGATTTTTCAGAACAATTGCCGCGCTGCTCTTCAATGGTTCTATGCCGTTTGCGCCCTTATCCGTATAATCGGCCGTCAAAACATACGCGCCTGTATTGCCTTGTCCAATGTGTTCCGTCAAATTAATGTTTCCCTGCGTGGCCATTTGCGGTTTTTCACCCGTGAGTGACAGAATGTATCCAGCCAAATCACGCGACTGCGCCGCGGTCAGATCCGGATGCGGGGGCATGGGATAAGAACCCCAATTGCCGCTTCCTCCTTTGATAATTTTTTGCGCAAGCTGTTCAGCCGCACCCGTTTGCGCTGCATATCGCTTCGATATTTCTTTCAGGGCCGGCCCGATTGATTTGGTGTCCATTGTGTGACAAGATTTGCAATCCAGTGAGGCGTAAAACGTCTGCGTCGCAGCATAACGCAAACTTCCATGACTTGCGCCTGACAATGCAGCCGCAAAATCTTTCCCAATGGGCAAATAATCGAATGCAAGTTTAATGTTCTTTTCCACCTGCGATTTATCCTCGGCATCCTTCACAATTACCTTGTAATCAAAAGGAACATTATCCCAGTAAAAACTGCGGTTGGAAGTTGTGCTGATTGTGACATCGGGAGGCGTGTTGCCAACCTTAATTTGTGTAGTTGCCACGCCCGATCCGCCAGCCTGGTCAGACACAGTTAAGGCAACATTATAAATGCCTGGCTTTGTAATTGTATGGCTGATCTTTGTCCCGGTTAATGTCTTGTCGGCCACTTGCCAATGGTAAGTCAGTTTGTCATTCTGATCATAATCCCTTGAACTAGAAGCCGAAAGATTTACTGTCAACGGAGCAGCGCCAACGGTTTTGTCCACCTTTATGTCCGCAATCGGGTTTCGGTTTCCTTCTGAATATTCTACGCGGATCAGTCCGGCATCTGTGTTTTTGGCAAACCAGTTGGTCCCGTAAGCCAGCATGTAAATCGCCCCGTCATGCGCGATTTGCATATCCATAGGCGCAATCACTTTCAAATGCGGCAAAAACGGCTCCATACTTACATAATTTCCATCTTTGTCCAATGTTACAGCCATGATCCACTTGCGGATCCATTCGTAAATGAACAACTTTCCATTGTAATATTCGGGCAATTTATATTTTGCATTGCGATACATATCGCTGTAATAAACCGGGCCTGCCATCGCGCTTGCCGCCCCCTTTCCAACCATCGGCCAGCGCTTCGATTCGCCCTTTCCATACCAGATCATGGCCGGCTGCGCTGGCGGCAACTCTTTAATTCCAGTGTTATTGGGCGAGTTGTTGATGGGATGCAAAGGATCCTGTTTGGGTCCCTCTTTCTTTGTTTCAAAATCATATTTGGGAAAACCCTCATTGTTTCCCAGGAAATAGGGATAACCAAAAAATCCCGGTTTTCTGGCCTGATTGATCTCATCATAACTTAAAAATCCTTCCTCCGCAGGCACATTCGTATCCGGGCCTACATCTCCCCAATATACAAATTTAGTCTTCGGGTCCACAGAAACGCGAAACGGATTGCGACAGCCCATTACATAAATCTCCGGAAAACCCAGAGAGCCATCTTTTGGAAAAAGGTTTCCCTCGGGAATGGCATAAGTGCCGTCGGGAAGCGGCTTGATCCGCAATATTTTACCACGGAAATCTTTACTATTTGCCGTCGTTCCCTGGTCATCGGAAAGTTGTCTCCCCGGTCGCTCGTCTGTGGGATTGTGTCCTTCTATTTCCTCTGCATTGGTGTTGTCGCCTGTTGATAGATAGAGGAGGCCGTCTGAAAAAGTCAGGTAACCTGCTGAATGACAGCAATAAGTGCGTTGAGTAGGAATTTCCAGCAGCACTTTTTTAGAATCAAAATTTAATTTTTGATCCACCAGATCGTAACGCGCAAGGTGACTCACGTTTTTATCACCAGCCACGCCATAATAAAGATAAATCCAATGGTTTTTGCCAAAATCCGGATCGGCAGCGACTCCTAGCAACCCGTCTTCAATTCCGCTGTAAACATTGATGTGCGCAATTGTTTTGATCTGTTTCTCTTTGGCAACATACAATTTTACATCCCCTTTTCGCTCCACAATAACCACGTCCAGATTAGGCAGAATCGCCATTTCCATGGGTTCGTCCAGGCCTTGCGCGAGGGTCATATGCGTAAAACGTGTGCTGTCGGGCGCATCATTTGCGGGCGCTTTGGCAATGGGTTTTGTGAAAAAGGCTGACAGCGAAAGGCAAGTTGCCGCTGCGAAAAGGGTTAGTAAAAATGTCTTCAAAGGGTTAGGAATTTAAATGTTCGGGAATGCGGAAATTGCTAACGGACTGACTGCATGTGTTTTCGGACCCTTAATTTAACGAGCTTGGATGTGGGTGTGTTGCTTTTGTCCGCCACGCTGTTAATGGGTACGAGCACATTGGTTTCAGGGAAATAAGTTGCCGTGCAGCCTTGCGGAATGGAGTAGGGGACGACCATAAACTTGTGCGCAATCCGCTCCGTGCCGCCAAAATCATTATGCAAATCCACCAGATCACCACTTTTCAGACCTCGGCTCTCCATGTCGCTTTCATTCATCATAATGATGCGGCGTTCATTGAAAATGCCTCTGTAACGGTCGTTCAGGCCATAAATCGTCGTGTTGAACTGGTCGTGGCTGCGAATGGTCATCATCATCAGCTCGTCGGGAGCAAGCTCGGGATCGTGCAGGGCGCCAATGTTGAAATGTGCCTTATGTGTTTTGGTGTCAAAATTTCCGTCCCGGTTACAATTGGGCAAATAAAAACCTCCCGGAACCTGCACACGCTCATTATAATTTTCAAAACCCGGAATGGTGCGTTCAATGTCGGCGCGGATCACGTTATAATCTGCTGCGTAAAGGTCCCAGTTGATCTGTGTTTTTCTTCCCAAAACCGCTTTTGCCAGACCGCAAACAATCGCAGGCTCACTCAGCAACTGATCCGAAACCGGAGGCAAAACGCCCTTCGACATCTGGATCACGCCCATTGAATTTTCACAGGAAACAAACCGGTTTTCGCCATCCTGCATGTCCATATCGCTTCTCCCCAAACATGGCAGAATGAGCGCTTCGGCTCCGGTCACCAGATGGCTCCGGTTCAGTTTGGTCGAAACGTGCACGGTTAATCGGCAATTGCTCAATGCGGCAGCCGTAAACTGTGTGTCCGGCGTGGCTGAAAGGAAATTTCCACCCATTGCGAAAAACACTTTTGCCGTGCCTTCGTGCATTGCCTTAATTGATTCCACCACGTCGAAACCGTGTTGTTTCGGCGTTGTAAAATGGAAATTGCGTTCGAGTGAGCTTAGGAATTGAGGCGTGGGTTTTTCGAAAATCCCCATGGTCCTGTCGCCTTGCACATTGCTGTGGCCGCGAACGGGGCAAGTTCCCGCGCCCGGTTTTCCAATGCTGCCTTTCAGCAAAAGGACATTAACAACCTCCTTAATCGTGTCCACGGCATTTTTATGCTGGGTCAAGCCCATTGCCCAGCACGCAATAATCTTATTTTTTTCGGCCAAAACTCGCACAACTTGCTGAATTTGTGCGAGGCTGACTCCGCTGAGTTTAGCAAGTTCCTCCGCGTTCTGCGTTTTAATGTGCGCAACAAAATCATTGTAACCCTCGGTGTTGTTGGCAATGAAATTGCGGTCGAAAACCACGCCGGGATTGCTTTCTTCCTCTTTCAGTAACAAAATTTCGATGGCTTTGAGCAAAGCCAGGTCACCATTGATCTTAACCTGTAAAAAAATGTCCGTAAGTGAGGGTTGGACGCCCAATATTCCCTTCACACTTTGCGGATTATTAAAGCCCATCAAACCCGTTTCAGGCAACGGGTTAATTGATATAATCGTCGCGCCGTTTGCTTTCGCTTTCTGCAATGCGGTCATCATCCGCGGGTGGTTTGTGCCGGGATTCTGGCCCAAAATCATAATTACTTCCGCCTCATAAAAGTCATTCAATGTCACCGAACCTTTGCCTATCCCAAGCGACTCGCCCAATGCAATGCCACTGCTTTCATGGCACATGTTGCTGCAATCGGGCAGGTTGTTGGTGCCATATTCGCGCACAAAAAGCTGATATAAAAAAGCCGCCTCATTGCTCGTCCGGCCCGATGTGTAAAATATTGCTTCATCCGGTGAAGCCAGTCGGTTGAGTTCCAGCCCGATTTTTTCAAAGGCCGCCTTCCAGGAAATTGGTTGGTAAAACTTAGCACCGGCGGGCAGAAACATCGGCGCCGCGATTCTTCCTTTTCCGCCAATTTCGTAATCCGAAATCTTTGCCAGGTCGGCAACTGCATTGTCTGCAAAGAATTTTGCGTCCAGTTTCTTCATCGTTGCTTCCTCGGCAACCGCCCGGGCACCATTTTCGCAATATTCTGCTATGCCCGAGCGCTCATCGTCCGGGTCGGGCCAGGCGCAGCTTGGACAATCAAAACCGCCTTTTTTGTTCAGATTAAAAAGCGCTTTCATGCCACGTTGCAAACCTGCTTCGCCAATGGTCTTTTGAAAACTGGAAACAACGGCCGGAATTCCCGCCGCAACTTTCTTGATCTCCTTCTGTTTCAGGCCCGTCAGCTTGTCGGGATTTTCCGCACCCGGAATGATATGTTCGTCATTTGGCATGATTAGCAGGTTTTTGGATTTTCGTAATTATCCGATTGATCCTCAGCAACATTGTCGAGGCATTTAAAGTCTTTTTCCACCAGCAAATGCAGCGGTTCCGCATCATTAACCTGCATGTTGGCTTTGAAACCCACGACATCATTTTCCGCCCATCCGTTGATCAAATGTTCGGGCATGATCAGCACGATTGTCCCATCTTCGAAAGTCGCAGAAAGCTCATTATCAGTGGTTGACCGACTGATTGCATAACCAAAGCGCGCATTCATAAATATGGTCTCTTCCTTCAAAAAACCTGTTTTGCTCAATTGTGCAATATCCGTTTTACTAAGCCGAAATCGCACGGAGTTGCGTTGAATGCGTATTTTCATGTTGTTGAGATCCGTTCGAAGCCGGAGTAAATATTAAATTTTTCGTTTTTCAAAAAGCCGATCAGCGTAATGCCACTTTCTTCGGCCAATGCAACTGCGAGGCTTGACGGAGCGCCAATCGCGGCCACAACTTTTATCCCGGCCATCGCGGCTTTTTGAATCAGCTCAAAGCTTGCCCTGCCGCTTAGCAGCAGAATATGGTTTGCCAGCGGCAACTGGTTGTTTAGTAATGCATTGCCAATTAATTTGTCCAATGCATTGTGCCTGCCAACGTCTTCCCGCAGCATTATAAACTTTCCGTCCAGATCAAAAAGTGCCGATGCATGCAGTCCGCCGGTGCTTTCAAAAATGCGTTGCTGACGATTGAGCTGATCCCTTAATGCAAAGAAAACTTGCTTGTTAAGAAGCATTTCGTCGGAATTATTTTGATACGCAGAAACCGTTTTGATCGCATCAATGCTCGCTTTTCCGCAAACTCCGCAGCTGGAAGTGGTGTAAAAATTCCTTTCCAATGATTGGAGCTTGGGTTGAAAATCTTCGGATAAGGTCACCAACACTTTATTTTCATCCAAAACATGATTCGCAACAGCCTTAACCTGAGCGCCATCACTGATAATTCCTTCTGTAAAAAGAAATCCGACAGCCAGTTCACCATCATTGCCCGGCGTCCGCATGGTTACGGAAATGCTTTTTTTAACCAACTTTCCCGACTCATAATAACCAAGCTGCATTTCCAGCGGTT
Source organism: Dyadobacter sp. CY326 (assembly GCF_021390515.1). GTDB lineage: Bacteria > Bacteroidota > Bacteroidia > Cytophagales > Spirosomataceae > Dyadobacter. The sequence goes on along the minus strand of NZ_JAJUXI010000002.1, from coordinate 686,873 downwards.
CTTCGACCGCCAGATCATCCTCAGCGTCAAGGTCGTTGTGCTGCGTAATCACTTTGATGCGCTGATGCGCTATTGAACTCACTTCCATCTTATTTGGTGTTATCAACATTGATTAGGGCCTTCACCCTTTCAAAATCCTCTCGCGTATCTACGCTGATCATGACTTCTTTCGATTCAGGAATATATTTTTCCGCCTTTATTTCTTGCAGAAAATATTGAAGACTGTAATGTTTCTCTTCAAATCGTTTCAAAAGCAATGGCGCCGTTTCCTTCGCATACCAGGCCAACATGGGCTCATACTTCCCGGCATCATTGTAAAAAGCAGCGGCAAGCGAATCTCTTTTAGTTTTTGAAAAAAAATTAAGAATATCTTGTGAGGTAAGAAAAGGATAATCACAACCAATGAGCAAAAAGTCATTTCCAGGATGCTGATCGAAGGCTGTCAGCAAGGATGCCATTGGGCCAATGTTCTCATAATGAGGCAAATCAGTCAGGATTTTCTGTTTGTTTAAAATCTCTGATTGTGATTTGTTGCAGGAGATAAAAACTTTTTCGCAGAACGGCATTAAGAGATTATAAACATGTTCCGCCTGCGGGATTCCGAAATATTGCAGCTGGCTTTTGTCAGTGCCCATTCGGATACTTTTCCCACCACACACCACCAGACCAATCGTTGCCATGCCTTATTAAATTATAGAACATGTAATTTAAGCATTTGTCCATTAAATGATGAATTTTGTTAAATTTGAAATTATCCCATAAATAATATTGCAAAACCGATGATTTCTAAACTTAACCAACATCCTTATGTGTCAAAATCATGGAGTTGCCTACATCAAACCCGGCGAGGTTGAAATTCAAGAAATTGAGTATCCCAAACTGGCGTTGGGCGACAGGAAATGTGAACACGGTGTTATTTTGAAAATTGTATCAACTAACATTTGCGGAAGTGATCAGCACATGGTGCGCGGCCGGACAACTGCGCCGGCGGGGCTGGTTTTGGGACATGAAATAACCGGGCTCGTAATTGAAGCCGGGCGGGACGTGGAATATATTAAAGTGGGTGACCTGGTTTCGGTGCCGTTCAACATTGCCTGCGGAAGGTGCCGCAATTGTAAGGTAGGGCAGACCGGAATTTGCCTGAACGTGAACCCAGCGCGTCCCGGTGCCGCGTATGGTTATGTGGACATGGGCGGCTGGGTAGGCGGTCAGGCTGAATATGTCATGGTGCCTTATGCCGATTTTAACTTGCTGAAATTTCCTGACAAAGATCAGGGAATGGCTTATATTAAGGATCTTACATTGCTTTCCGATATTTTTCCGACAGGTTATCACGGAGCCGTTATGGCAGGCGTGGGGCCTGGTTCAATCGTTTATGTGGCTGGTGCGGGACCTGTTGGACTGGCTTGCGCGGCTTCTTGTCATTTGCTGGGAGCAGCGGTCGTTATCGTAGGTGATATGATCCAGGAACGATTAGATCAGGCGAAAAGCTTTGGTTGTGAAATCATTGACTTAACGCAGGACACACCATTGGAACAAGCCATTGCAGCCATCATTGGCGTTCCGGAAGTGGATTGCTTTGTCGATTGTGTAGGTTTTGAGGCACGCGGCCACGGCTCCAATGCCGGAATCGAGTTGCCGGCAACCGTTTTGAACACCGCAATGGCTGTGACCCGCGCAGGCGGCGCGATTGGAATTCCAGGACTTTACGTTACGGGCGATCCCGGAGCCAAGGATAAGGCGGCGCAGGAAGGCAGTTTGAGCATTCGCATCGGGTTGGGCTGGGCAAAGTCACATTCTTTTTACACCGGTCAGTGCCCGGTTATGAAATATCACCGAGCGCTCATGAACGCGATTTTATATGACAAGATCAAGATCGCGAAAGCGGTGAATGTGGAAGTCATCAGTTTACAGGATGCTCCGAGAGGATACAGGGATTTTGACAAAGGCGCAGCCAAAAAATTTGTTATCGATCCGCACAATATGATCATGAATTGAATTTAAAATTCAGCGAGGAAGAGGAGAAGCGCGGCAATGTGCTTCTCCTTTTTCATTAATAAATGCTAACTTCCTTTATGGAACAAGGTGATGTTAAAATATTAAAGAAGAAACCGATTTATCCTGTCAGCGCGGAGCTGCGGAAATATTTGCGTCTTTACCAGCGGGATTCCAAGCTGCCGGTGGGTTATCACGATCTGCTTAATTTTTACGAGTCTTTTCCCGTGATGGACAAGAATGGCAAGGATACGCTTTGGGAAAGTCCGCTGTATCCGCCGCATGAAATTGACAGGCTGCACAGCGGTTTGAAAAAGGCCTATGCAATGCTGAAAGCCTCTGGTAATCTGCGCATTGTCGAACACAAATACATTGACCGCATTGACTATTGCAAATTCGGCAATTCAAACCCGTTCAGGATCAAAATTGTAAATCGGCTCAATGACATTTACGATTATTTTTATGTGAAAAGGGCTGATGCGTCCAGGATTTATGGGTTGGAATTGGAAGAAATTTTTTCTCCTAACCAAGTCAATTATCTGGTTGATGGCGATAGTCTGATCGAAGAGCACATTGCCGGAATTCCCGGTGATGAATTTGCAAAAACACGTCTGCGCGAGCCCGATTACAACCCCATCCGTATCGCCAAAGAATTTGTAAAATTTAACGAACGCTGCATGATCACGCTCTTGGGCGACATGCGGGCCTATAATTTCGTCATGCAAATCACCCCGGATTTCGACGACTTTCAGTTCCGTTTGCGCGCCATTGACTTTGACCAGCAGTTTTATGAAGGCAACATTAAAGTCTATATGCCGCAGTTTTTTAAGGAAAACCGGCCCTACGTCGAGCTCGCAATGGAATATTTGACCGACAAAACGGTCCTTCAATATCAGCAGGAAGAGCAATCGTCCATCATGTATCAGGCACGAAGCGAGCGATATCGCCTGAAAGAACTCCGCGACGTTTCCATTAAAGACAATATTTCAACGATAGACAACATTCACCAGCTCCGCGAAGGGCTTTTCAAACATTATTCGGACAACCAATATCACCGCTGCGAAAGCATGACGGATATTATTGAGTTGAATATTAAGAATGTGATTCGGCAGGTGAATGCGTAGGAACTGAACCGATAAATAATCCTTGCTAACCGATTAAAAATTAGTCACTTAGTGTAGGCATTTATTGTAACCATTTGGTTATTATTGTATATGTTTAGCAAGAAGTTTATATTTTTTGAACAATAAGTTATACGGCGACAATTTTAATGTGTTGCCTGTGTACTCAAATCTTTAAATCGAAGTATTAATCCCTTGGCGGCCTCCTGCTAAATCAAGTCAGCTACAAATCCGGGTTACATTCTGTGATGATTATCAGTATCAGAACACTCCACCAGTTTATCTAAAATTTATGAAAAATCTCTTCATGATCAAGTTGTTATCTTATTTTATAATAATATTCTTCGGAATGGCTTTTTCGTGTCAGGATCACGAGGTAGCCGTTGGCTGGCCGGGGCCGACATTTCCCGTAAACGCCTGTGAACGAGTTCGTGGTGGAGCGAGAGCGTTTCCATGCGAGTTTCAAATTGTAAGATTAGAAATTCTTCGTCAGAATACGGATGAGGTTGTGGACACAGCCACTCCCACTGATTCGACTGTTACGCTTCCTACTAATTCAGCATTTACATTCCAAGTACGAAACCTTGGAAGTTATTTTTTTGCAAGTTGGCGAACCAAGGTTACAGTAAAACGCGTGGCTAACGCACAATTTCCTAATTCAAATGAATATATAGCCAGAAATTTGTACAGGGATTTTTATGAAAACACTTACGACCCTATCACGCCTTCTGATAATTCCCTTGTCAAGCGCACTATTAATATTGCTCTTGGGGAGACCTTCACATTTGAACATGGTTTCTACTTCGAAGGGAATCCCCAGTATTTGCCATATTCGGCGAATCAATTTACCGTAGTTCAAAATCTGGTTACTTCGGAGGTTCTTCGCAATGCGCAATCTATGCTTATAATATAATTCCAGTCACACTAAATCTTTCAATTTGATGAAAAGAGCTATACTTGTCGCATTAGCTTTCTTGCTATTACATATATCTCTGCAAGCCCAAACATGCGGTGTTGACGGGATTATGCTGACTTCACAGACCAGCGTTAACAACTTTAAAAAGAGCGGTTGTACTCATGTACTAGGAAATCTAGAGATCAATAGCATTTATACGCCGCATGACCCTATTATAAACCTTGACAGTCTGATTGTTATTAAACAGATAAGTGGTGGGTTGTCAATTTTTAATAATAATTCCCTGACAAGTTTAAAAGGTCTTGACTCGCTGAAAGTAGTAGGTCAAAGGGTATCGATCGGTAACAACGGACTATTAAGTTTGACGGGCTTACATAGTCTTCGGAAAGCCTACTACATTCAGATTTCGAGGTCACTTCCCATGACCAGTCTTGCCGGATTGAACAGTCTGGATTCGCTGATTGGATTTACAGTCGATAATACCTCGCTTTTAGATCTGACAGGCTTTGCGCCGCTGTTAGACTCTGTTAGTAGCTTTAATATTTCAGATCATACCAAGCTTCAAAGTCTGTCGGGGCTATCTTCCAATCTTGTTTATATCGCCTCCTTACAAGTTCGCGATTGTAAGAATTTTAGCAGTATAGGTGAATTGCCGGCGTCACTGACATCGCTGTATAATATCCAAATTTCAAATACTCCGGCCTTATCCTCGCTGGAGGGTTTGGAGTATGTAAAGAAGCTATATGGTTTAGTCGTTTACGATGTTCCAAACGTAAAAAATCTTGTCGGTTTGGGACCGGTCAGGGAACTTGGGTTTTTACAAATCAACAGCATAGAGCAGCTTTCCGGACTGGATTCGCTTGAAAAAGCCGGTGTAATGCTGCTAACCGGACCTCTTCAGAATTTTACAGGTCTGAAATCAATCAAGGAAGTGGGAACAATTGCTCTTACGAATAATCCCCAAGTTAGTTTTAAAGGTTTGGAAACGGTCGATTCATTGCTGGATCTTTCGCTTGGACATTGTGCGATTGCCACCTTTGCCGGGCTTGATAATGTGAGGTATCTTTATTCACTCTCACTCTCAAACTCCTCAGTAGCCTCACTAACCGGATTCGAGAATGTGCGGCACATCCGGGCCGGAGTCCAACTCCAAAAGGTATCGGGTTTAACAAACCTGCAGGGGCTTAACAAGCTTCATACTATCGAAGATGAGTGGCTGTGGGTATCCGGAACTCTTGCCCTGCAGATTCAAGACATGCCTGATCTGACGAGCTTGGACGGACTTGATTCGCTTCGTTCTGTTGGCGGACTATATTTAGCCAGCAATCCTAATCTGCAAAGTCTGGCAGGAATCGGGAATATTGATCCGGCTAAACTTAAAATGGTATACTTGCAAAATTCAGGAACGCTCACTGATTGTAATGTAAAAAGCATCTGCACATATCTGATGCAGCCAACCAACCCTGCTTTCATCGCGAGCAATGGCGCTGGCTGTTCCACACGCGAGCAAATTGTTACCAGCGAAGAATGCCTGATTGTGTTCCCGGTAGAGCTCGTTTCATTTACCGGAATGCCCGTTGTAGAAGGAAATAAGCTGAGGTGGCGAACGGCCTCAGAAGTGATTAACAAGGGATTTGAAATTGAGCGAGGCAACAATGCCCGCTCATTTACCAAGATTGCCTTTGTAGAAGGAAGCGGAAATAGCAATCAGGAACAACAATATTCTTACACCGATTCGTCTCCGTTTTCTACGACCTACTACCGTTTGAAACAGCTCGACTTTGACGGGAAATCAACCTATTCAAAGATCATTGTGCTGCGAACAGGTGAGCACGCTGCCAAAGTGTATCCGAACCCGGCACGGGGCTTGCTGAATATTGAAAGTGAGGATTCAAACCTGCCTTTCAGTATCAAAAATGTTCAGGGATTTACGGTAATGGAATCTTCGGTGCTGCCGACAAAACCATTGGATACCAGTTCGCTGCAAAGTGGCGTATATATGATCACGGTGGGGGAGAAGGTGTTTAGAGTTGCTGTACAGAATTGAGATCATCTTCATTTAAAATCATCAAATCCATCCATATGAAAAACACACTAAACCTCACAATCTTACTCGCGTTTCTCAGTTTTGCAGCATTAGCTCAATGTACAATTGGAGAGGTCAGATTGACTTCGCAGGCTGATGTAGACAATTTTAGTGTGCAATATCCTAGTTGCACGAAGCTTATAGGTAACCTGCTTATTTCGGGTCCTGATATTACAAGTCTGAGCGGCTTGCTGCCGATTACAACCATAACCGGTGACATTCAGATTTACGAAAATCCACTGTTAACCTCACTCGCCGGGCTTAACTCACTTACTTCGGTTGTAAACGGGAAGATCCAGATTGCTTCCAACCCCGTACTTGCCACTTTAAATGGCCTGAATGCTCTAACAACAATTACTAATAATATTCCGAATCTCTGGGCTGGTGAGATTTCGATAAGCTATAATCCTGGCCTGGTTGATTTGACAGGCCTTACCTCTCTTACTACTTTAAGCAATACCCTTGGCATTTCGAACAATGCAGGACTCATAAGTCTTGCGGGTTTAGATGTTCTCGCATCCGTTCCGTTTGTTAACATTTCTGATAATGCTGTATTGACTTCATTATTCGACCACAATTTGACCAGTTGCAGCGAAATTATACTTTATCGGAACAATGCATTGCCAGCACTTTCAGGCTTCGGTAATCTTACTCAGCTAAAAAGAGCAGAGATTGTTTTAAATCCGTCGTTGATCAGCCTGAGCGGACTTTCCACGATCACATCCTTTACGGATAATCTTGTTATTCGGAGCAACAATGCACTTATTAATCTAAACGGTCTGAATAATCTTAAAGAAATCTCTGGTTTATTCCGATTTTCAGACGGCAGCACAACGCCGGTTGGATTGGATAAGCTGGATATTGTTCGCGGGCAGCTTTTACTTCAAAACAATACATTCGAGACTATGAGTGGCTTCACAGTGCTAAGAACTGTACTTGGTCGGTTAACAATCGAAGCCCATCCTAATTTAAAAAGTCTGGATGGATTAGAATCTCTCGAGGGAATATCAGGTGATTTGATAATCAGGGATAATCCTCTTCTCGAAAGTATTGCTGCTTTGAAAGACATGTATATATATACTTCTCCCAATCTGATCATCGAAGGCTCGCCGCTGCTTTCAGATTGTGCTAATGAAGGTGTATGCATTTACCTCGAATACAGGCCTAACAATGCATTTATAAGTGGTAATGGAGAAGGTTGCAGCTCGAATAATGAAGTAAAGTACTCGCCCACATGCATCGCAGTCCTACCAGTTGATCTTGTTTATTTTAAGGGAACCAAGAGTGTTGAAGGCAATAAGCTGATCTGGGAAACTGCGTCCGAGACAAATAACAAAGGTTTCGAAGTTCAGCGAAGTTTGAATGGAAGAAATTTTGAAACCATAGCATTTGTAAATGGATATGTCGATTCCAAACGGAAAATGCAATATGAATACATTGATATTGACACACAGTTTAAGTCTTATTACCGCCTTAAACAAGTTGATCTCGATGGTAGCTCCACCCTTTCAAGGACTATCGTAATGAATGCTGATGGACAAATTGCCACAGTCTACCCAAACCCCGCCCACGGACAATTGCATATTCAAAGCGCCGATAAAAACCAGCCTTACAGCATCCGCAACGTTCAAGGGTTTTCAGTGATGGAATCTTCGGTACTTCCTTCCAAACCACTAGATACAAGCTCGTTGCAAAATGGTTTGTATCTGATCACAGTCGGCAAAGAAGTGTTTAAAGTGGCTGTGCAGAATTGACACGCTTTATCCGTACTTTTGCGGAACCTGCGGCAGCGTCTAAGCTGTTTAGCATTTTCAACATAAACAAAATCGGAAGGCATTCAACCTTCGCAGATTCCTCGAATGAGCAAACACGGACGCATTTTAGTCGCCATGAGTGGCGGCATTGACAGCTCGCTTGCAGCTGTTATGTTACACGAACAAGGTTATGAGGTCATCGGCATGACCATGAAAACCTGGGATTACGCCAGCAGCGGCGGCACTAAAAAAGAAACTGGCTGCTGCTCCCTCGACTCCATCAATGACGCAAGAAACATTGCAGTTGAACTAGGCTTCCCACATTATATTCTCGACATACGCACCGAATTTGGCGATTATGTGATCGACCATTTTACGGGAGAATATCTCGAAGGCCGCACGCCAAATCCGTGCGTTTTGTGCAACACGCACATTAAATGGGACGCGCTTTTGAAAAGAGCGGATCGTCTGGATTGCGAGTTTATTGCAACCGGACATTATGCCAATATGCAATTCAATGATGGCCGTCATTATGTATCTAAAGGCATTGATGCGTGGAAAGATCAAAGTTACGTGCTTTGGGGCGTTTCGCAGGAAAGTTTGGCACGCACCAAATTGCCGTTAGGATATTTACACAAATCAGAAATCCGTGAGATGGCGCGGGAACGAGGTTTTATCGATCTGGTTAACAAATCGGAAAGCTATGAAATCTGCTTCGTGCCGGATAATGATTATCGTGGGTTTTTGAAAAGAAGAATTCCAGGTTTGGAAGCAGAAGTGGCTGGTGGAAATTTTGTTTTTGAAGACGGCACAATCGTTGGAAAACACGAAGGTTATCCATTTTACACCGTTGGCCAGCGTAAGGGATTAGGAATTGCGCTAGGCAAACCTGCTTTTGTAACAGAAATCAGAAAAGACACCAATGAAGTTGTGCTGGGTGATTTGCCAGATCTTTTCCGGGATGGAATGTATGTCAGCAAGCTGAACCTGCAAAAATACGCGTCACTGGAAAAGCCGTTAGAAACCGTAACAAAAGTTCGTTACAAACACGACGGAACGCCCGCAACCATCGAGCAAATTGAAGCTGATAAAATCGTCGCCAGATTCCACGACGGCGTCAACGGCATCGCGCCGGGGCAGGCTGCTGTTTTTTATGAAGGGGATGATGTTGTCGGCGGAGGCTGGATTATGAAGAGTTTCCGGCAGTAATAGGGATGAAAGACTTCCCAAGTCTTCAAGACTTGGGAAGTTTAAGCTTTAAACATTATTTTATTCGTTGCCTTACAGCCTCATAGAGAACAATCGAACTGGCAACCGAAACATTTAGCGATTCCACTTGTCCGCTCAAAGGAATTCTTGCTCCTGAGTCCGCTAACTGTATAAATTCCTTTGAGATCCCATCCTCTTCAGATCCCATAATGATGACCGTTGGGATGGAGAAATCAATTTCGTAAAGTGACTTTTCTGTTTTTTCTGTACAGGCAATGATCTGTAATCCGCTGTTGCGGAGATATTGCAATGTCTCGTACAAATTTGGTTCGCGGCAGACGGGCAGGAAATTTAATGCACCGGATGAGGTTTTCATCGCATCTGCGTTGATCTGCGCGCCGCCTTTTGTGGGAACGATAAGCGCTTGCACACCAGCACATTCCGCCGTTCTGGCGATGGCTCCGAAGTTTCTTACATCCGTTATTCTGTCCAAAAGAAGCAACAATGGTGTTTTGCCTTCTTCATAAACCTGCGTGAGCACGTTGTGAAGCGGCATGTATTGGATCGGCGAAACAAATGCGATGACGCCCTGGTGATTTTTTCGGGTTACGCGGTTCAGTTTTTCAACCGGAACGCGCTGAAAAGGAACGCCTAATTCCTTCGCAAGTTTCTCAATTTCAGCAAGCCCGAATTCACGCTGAATGAATAACCGTTCTATTTCCTTCCCCGATCGAAGGGTTTCCAATACTGATTGCGTACCAAAAACCATGTCCGCCTGGGACTGTCTTGGGGCGGGTTTTCTTACCGTATACTGCCGTTTCTCCATGCTTCTACAACTGGATACCAAATGGGCTGATATTCGGCATAGCGAACCAGTTCATAATGATCATCCACAAATTGATTGTTTTTTCTATTAAATGTAAAATTGACGTTCTGCGCATTGCCGCGTTGATCGTAAGTCCAGACTTCCCGATCCTTGCTGCGCTGAACCTTATCCGGTGGGCCTAACACAATGTAAATCATGCCCTTATCTGTTTTCCAGCCATCTTTGTAAGTGGTAAAAAGCTGATTCGCTTCCTCAACACGTCCATAGAACGAACGAATCGATTGCTGCGCCAAAGGGGCATTTCCATTCATCAATGTAAGCCAATATTTGTCGAGGGCTTTTTTATAATCCTCAGCTTTTCTCATTTCATTGATCTCATTGTTGGTGCTCATGTAAAGCAATGGCCCGAGCAACAGCTGCGGCCGAGTTACCTTTGGAAAACGCTCATTTACAACGAGTATGCCTAATCCTTCTGATTGCGTTGTGTCTGCAAAAATGTTATATAAACCCTCTTTTTCGAACTTGATCTGCTGATCGGAATTGATGGTGAAAGAGCTGTCAACTTCAAGCGATTTAGCGACATTCTTCGCTGCAATGTTCATTGGTGAGCCAGCTGCTTCGAAATCATGATTGTAATAGAACACATGCAATTGCTCGCTTCCTCCAGCTGCCTTTTTTAATGTAAAAGGCTCATTAATGTTGATATAATGCCTTTGTAGCGGCTGATTGCTGCTGGATGTGTAAACGCCATACGTTTCGTTAACAGCCTGCCTTTTGAATCTGATCGTCAAATCATTAAGGACTTTTTTCAATGTTCCCGTCTGACTTATTTCACTCAAAAGCACACCATAGTCTTTGTCCGGACTTTTAATGTCGTAAGCGATCACAATCTTGTCGCCTGCTCTGGAAACATTTGAAGAATCCAGTTTCACATTGCCATATCCAAGCCGCTCGCGGGTGCCGTAATCTGAGTAAATGACGTAATTCAGGTTATAAAGCCGTACAAATTCTGCTGTCGAGATCGGACTTTTGCCTTTGAAAGCATCCACATAAAGGAAAACCTTCGTCTGCGTGGTGTCTTTTAGAAGATATTTACTTTGAATTGCAATAAGAGAAAGTTCTTCGTTTATCGGTGCAGATTGCTGTGACGGGCGAACCTGAGCTTCCGGTAACTGCTTCATGGGCTTGTTGGACGAAGCACATCCAGCTAGCACTGAGGCAGTTAAAATACAAATGTAAAAGCTTAAAGTAGTTCTCATGCGCATAGTTTCATCATTTGTCAAATAACGAAGGAACAGGTAAAATTACCCAATAAAACGGTAAGAAAATTTTTATTCTGGTTTCTTGCTGTTCCGGTTGGCGTTTTTAATCTGACCTTCAATGGCATCCCACTGATCGTCAGTGACTTCTTTCAGGAAATTGAACTGTCCGGCGGCCAGCACTTCACCTCCGTCCAACGTGATCACTTCACCCGTCATGTAAGCTGAAAAATCGGACATTAAGTAAGCGGCAAGATTGGCCAGTTCCTGATGGTCGCCCACGCGTTCCAATGGAATTCGGCTTTCAAACGAAAATTTCTTTGCCAATTCTTCGGGAAAAAGTCGCTCCCACGCTCCTTTTGTGGGAAACGGCCCGGGGGCAATGGCATTTAATCTAATTCCGTGATCTGCCCATTCAAAAGCCAGCGATTTCGTCATGGCAAGCACGCCCGCTTTGGCCATCGCGGAGGGCACAACCCAGCCGGAGCCTGTCCAGGCATAGGTTGTGGAAATGTTCAGAACCGTTCCCTTAATGTTGTTTTCAATCCAGTATTTGCCCAATGCAAGCGTAAAATAGTATGTGCCGCGCAAGACAATGTCGACAATGACATCCACCGCTTTATAGGACAGCCGTTCGGTGGGACTTATAAAATTGCCGGCTGAATTGTTGACCAACCCATTGACGCTCCCAAAGTTTTCGATCGCTTTTGCAAGTACATGCTCGATCTGCTCGGGTTTTCGAACGTCGCATTCGATCGGCAAAATGTTTCCGCCAATGCTTTCTTGAAGTTCTTTCGCGGTTTTTTCCAGCACTTCCAATCTTCGGCTGCAAATGACAATGTTTGCACCAAGTTTCAAAAAATAGCTGGCCATTGATTTGCCCAGTCCGGTGCCTCCGCCAGTTACGATAATGGTTTTATTTTTCAGCGCATCATCGCGCAACATTCCTTCGGTGTGGATCATCAGGTGAATTTTTGAATGCAGTTAAAAGTAAAATTTTATCTAAAATGGTTATATTTTGATTTGAAACAAAAGCCAGCCAAAATGGAGCAGGTTAAGGATGTCATGAACCAACTGGCGGCGCTCGGAAGCGAGCAAACGCTGAAAACGTTCCGGAACCACGGGGGCAAGGAGCCAATGTATGGCGTCAAAATCGGGGATATGAAACCGATTTTGAAAAAATACAAAAACAACCACGCACTTGCGCTCGAACTCTATAAAACAGGCAATTCAGATGCAATGTATCTGGCTGGATTAATGTCCGTTCCGTCATTATTTACGCCCGAAGCGCTGGAAGACTGGGTTGAACGTGCGTCCTGGCACATGATCAGTGAATACACCGTTGCGTGGAATGCGGCCGAAAGCAATCATGGATTTGAAATGGCAAGAAAGTGGATTGAGTCGGATAAGGAGCTGATCGCGGATGCTGGATGGTCAACTTTTGGCTGCCTGATGGCGCTCACGCCGGACGAAGAAATTGATAAAGAGGAAGTTGATCAATTATTGGATTGGGTTGAAAAAGAAATCCATGAGGCACCCAATCGTGTGCGATATGTCATGAATGGTTTTGTGATTGCGGTTGGCTCTTACTACAAACCGCTGGCGGAGAAAGCGTTGGCCGTTGGCAATAGAATCGGAAAAGTGAAGGTCAATGTGGGTGACACCGCCTGCAAAGTGCCATATGCGCCGGATTACATTCAAAAAATTTGGGATCAGGGCAGGTTAGGAGCGAAGCGAAAGGAAGTTCGCTGTTAATTATTGCTGCGCTAGCAAATAAAGCACTGCCATTCGCACTGCAACGCCGTTTTCAACCTGATTTAGGATAATGGAATGGCTGGAATCGGCAGCATCGGAAGACAATTCAACGCCGCGATTAATCGGGCCCGGATGCATTAAAATGATTTCTTTGTCCAGCTCATCGAGCATTGCCTTGTTAATCCCGTAATAAAGGGAATATTCTCGCAATGATGGAAAATACTTGATCTGCTGGCGCTCCAACTGAATGCGGAGGACATTAGCGACGTCACACCATTGCAATGCTTCGCGCACGTTGTGGCCAATTTTAACGCCCAACTCATCCAAATGCTTGGGAATCAATGTGGATGGCCCACAAACCATGACTTCGGCACCCAGTTTTTGCAAACAAAAAATATTAGAAAGTGCAACGCGCGAATGTGTAATGTCGCCAATAATGGCAATTTTCTTTCCGGTCAGGTCACCCAGTTTTTCGCGCATGGAAAAGGCGTCGAGCAGTGCCTGCGTAGGATGTTCGTGCGTTCCGTCGCCTGCATTTACAACGTTTGCGGGAATGCGTGTGGACAAGTAATGCGGCGCGCCCGGACTGCTATGGCGCATAACGATCATATCGACCTTCATGGCCAGAATGTTGTTGACCGTATCGAGCAGTGTTTCGCCCTTTTTCACCGAACTTCCGGATGCAGAAAAATTAACAACATCCGCGGAAAGACGCTTTTCGGCTAGCTCAAAAGAGAGCCTGGTGCGGGTAGAATTTTCGAAAAAAACGTTTGCAATGGTAATATCCCGGAGTGATGGGACTTTCTTAATGGGCCGGTTAATGACTTCCTTGAACTGCGTCGCTGTATCTAAGATTGTTTGAATGTCATTCTCGTTCAGGTTTTTAATTCCAAGTAAGTGCCGGACCGAAAGTTTTGTCATTGGTGGGATTCAAAAAAGTTTTGCAAAGATAACAAGGAAGCTGGCAACACGAAAACGCATTCGGAAATTTCCCTTTCCTTATTTTTTCGCGCTCCTGCCTATCTTTGATGTCTTATCCGGCTTTTTTACGACTTTGCCGAGTGTTCCAAAAGTTTATAAACAATGAATAAAACTGCTTTAATAACCCATATCAAGTCACTTTTGGAAGAGCGAATGATGGTGGCGTGGAATGCGATGGAAGCGGCGCAGGCGTCTGCAAATGATCAGGGAAAGAGCTCTATGGGTGACAAATACGAGACTTCGCGATCCATGGGCCAGCTGGATAGGAACATGCACGCAAGACAATATGAGCAGGTGCGTCAGGAGAGATTGGTTCTGGAAAAAATAAGCGAAAACGAGATCCCTGCTCGGGCCGCAGTCGGCTCTTTGCTGGAAACAACAGCGGGCTGGTTTTTTATCGGAGTGAGTCTGGGTGCTGTAAAAATGGAAGAAGAGACCGTAATTGCAGTCTCTTCTTCGTCTCCCGTTGGGGCATTATTATTAGGAAAATCGCCTGGCGGCAAATTTGAATTTATGAAAAAGCAACATGAAATTAAGGCATTGCTTTAACCCATGTTGTGATAAACGCGTTGCACATCATCGTCATCTTCAATCTTTTCAATCAGCTTTTCAACTTCCGCAACTTCCTCGTCGCTTAGCGTTTTAGTGTCATTTGGAATGCGTTCAAAGTCCGCTTCGACGATCTCATAACCGTTTTCTTCCAGATAATGCTGCAATGCACCAAATGCAGTGAATTCTCCGTAAATGTTGATCTGGTTGGTTTCTTCGTCCAAAAAAACTTCTTCTCCACCCACATCAATTAACTCAAATTCAAACTCTTCCATATCTTTCGCCCCCGTATTCTTGATCTTAAAAATACATTTCCGGTCAAAGATAAAGTCGAGCATCCCCATTGTTCCGAGGCTGCCTCCTAGTTTATTGAAATAACTGCGCACGTTTGCCACTGTGCGTGTCGGGTTATCCGTCGTGCTTTCAACTAGGATTGCGACGCCGTGCGGACCGTAACCTTCGTAAACCATCTCTTTGTAATCCTCCTGATCTTTGGAAGTGGCGCGTTTGATGGCCCTTTCTACGGTTTCTTTGGGCATATTGGCCGCCCTGGCATTTTGTAAAAGAACCCTAAGCCTTGCGTTTGTATTAGGATCGGCGGTTCCGCTTTTTACAGCAAGGACAATGTCTTTTCCAATTCTCGTGAAAGTTTTGGCCATTTTGTCCCAACGCTTGAACATCCGCGCTTTTCTATATTCATAAGCTCTTCCCATGCTTAGCTTTGTAAAATGTTATGTAGTTAAATAATTTTGATGCAACCGGCGACCGGCTTCCACATGCAATTTCATGTAGTTTTGAAGCTGCGCCCGTTCGAATTCGCTGCAAATTTATAAAAGACGATTAAAAACAGGTAAAAATATATTCTTTCAAGAAGAACTGACTCAAATGAGCCTAAAATTAGACTGGCGTTTCAAGACTTTCGAAGCGCTGACGAACATTGAACTTTACGAAATCTTGCAGCTTAGAAATGAAGTGTTCGTCGTCGAACAGCGTTGCTGTTTTTTGGATTTGGATGATAAAGATCAGAAGTCACAGCATTTGTCGGGATATTATAATGGGAAGCTGATGGCCTTTTCCCGGATTGTGCCGCCGGGCGTTTCTTACGAATTTCCATCCATTGGCAGGATTGTGGTGTCAGGAAAAGGGAGGGGCATGGGTTACGGTGTCGAACTTTTGAATGAATCCATTGCAAAAGTGGAAGCCATTTATGGCAAATGCATTATTAGAATTGGTGCACAGCTCTATTTAAAGCGCTTTTACGAGTCTTTTCACTTTTTCCAATCGAGTGATATTTACCTGGAAGACGAAATTGAGCATATAGAAATGACAAGACAAATCCAATAGATTTTATTAAGTGGTAAAAATATTGGGGAATGAATTACCTGATTTGACGAAAAATTAAACACTGCTCCATTCATTGCCTATTCAGGCATCTTACATTATTGCATCAAAAGAACTTTTTGTAGTAATAACTCTACTTTTTTATAAAAAAAGTTTGGTATAGTTTGGAGCGCTTAGGTTTGTTTAATAATTTGGCACAGAATTTTAGTTATCAGTATTCAGTCAAGCAAATTGTTGCCTGGGACTGACGCCCTGTCAGAAACCCAATAACATTTTTGACGAACACTGATAGAGGAGGGTTTACGTGGAATGGCCTACTGTTATGCGGTAGGCCATTTTTTTTGTTTATTTGTAAACTTAAACAGAACACACCGATTACCATTCATGACCAAAGTTACTGAGTTCATAAGCCAGGCCGAAGGAAAAACACTCTTCTCTATTGAGATCATCCCACCATTAAAGGGTCAGAATATCAACGAATTGCTTAATTCAATTGAGCCTTTAATGGAGTTTAAGCCTCCTTTTGTTGACGTTACATATCACCGCGAAGAATTAATAGACAGAGTTGGGCAGGACGGTCTTATTGAGCGCATTCCCGTTCGAAAAAGGCCTGGAACCGTTGGCATTTGCGCCCGGTTGATGGAGCGTTTTCATGTCGATGCGGTTCCGCATATCATTTGCGGCGGTTTTACAAAAGACGAAACCGAAGATGTGCTGATTGATCTGCATTATCTTGGTATTGACAATGTCCTTGTGCTGCGCGGTGATGCTGAAAAATCGGCGGGTGTGTTCAAAGCCAAGCAAGGCGGACACGCCTATGCGTCCGAATTGGTGAAGCAGGTGCATGACATGAACCAGGGAAAGCTGCTTAATGCTGAAACCGAAATGTGGCCGACCAACTTTTGCATTGGTGTGGCGGGATATCCTGAAAAGCATTTCGACGCAACAAGCTTCGATACAGATTACGCGCATTTACGCAAAAAAATAGAGCTGGGTGCCGATTATATCGTTACCCAAATGTTTTTTGATAACCAAAAGTTTTTCCAGTTTGTGGAAAGGTGCCGTGCGGAGGGAATCAATGTGCCGATCATTCCGGGGCTGAAACCTTTGGCCACCAAAAAACAATTATCGGTGCTTGCGCAAATTTTCCACCTCGAATTTCCGAAGGAATTGATTACTGAGGTGGAGAAATGTGCGACTGATAAGGATGTGCGTAAAGTAGGCGTGGAGTGGGGAATACAGCAATGCAAGGAACTAATGGCTTACGGCGTGCCTGTGCTTCATTTTTACACCATGGGCAAATCTGATAACGTAGCCCAGATCGCAAAAGAAGTTTTTTAAAACTGTCTGCCTAATTATTCATAGCAGACTGCCGTTCCGTTCGCGCTGACCATCAGCATCGAGCTGTTTCCGCCAATGGTTTCCAGGTCAATGTCAACGCCGATGACTGCATTGGCGCCCAAGCGTTGCGCCTGGTCCATCATTTCACGAATTGCGATGCTTTTCGCTTCGCGCAAACCTTGTTCATAAGATCCCGAGCGCCCGCCCACCACATCACGAATTCCTGCTAAGAAATCTTTGAAGAAGTTGGCACCAATAATGGCTTCTCCATTAACCAGACCGATGTATTTTGTGATTTTTTTGCCTTCAATGTTCGGAGTAGTAGTAACAAGCATATTGTGTCAGGTTGGTTGAAGTGAAATTTACTGCTTCAATTTAGCGGATTTCACCAAGGAGCCGCCCAAATTACTTGTTTAACGGCAAAGTTGTGCAGGATGTTGGTAAATTTTAGTTACAGATTGCTAGCTTTGTTTTTTTGACAAATCAGAAGTAAAATTGATTAGAATGGAACAAACAATAGAGGCAGTAAACAGCGTAATCCGCAACAGACGCAGCATTTTTACGCCCAGCTTTATACAGAAAGACATCCCTGAAGACATTCTGCTGACGATCCTTGAAAATGCCAATTATGCTCCTACACATAAACTAACCGAACCTTGGCGCTTCGTTGTTTACAAAGGTGAAAGCCTGAATAAACTTGCTGGTTTTTTCACAGAAAGATATCGCTCCGTAACGCCTCCCGAATCTTTTTCACAGGCTAAATATGACGCCGCCGGCGAGAAGGTGCTGAAATCCAATGTCGTTATCCTGGTGTGCGCCGAGTTGCATCCTGAAAAACTTCCTGAATGGGAAGAAACGGCTGCGGTGGCTTGCGCGGTGCAAAATATGTGGCTTACGGCAACGGCTTATGGCATTGGTTCTTATTGGAGCAGCCCCGGCATTTTAGATCTTTTGGCAAAATTCGCCGGCCTTCCAGAAAATCAAAAGTGCCTCGGCTTATATTTTATGGGCTATCATGACGCTGTGCCTGCGCCTGCCCGTCGCACGCCGATAGAAAATAAGATCACCTGGGCATAATGAAAATAGCCAACATTACCTTACGCGCACAATCCCTAAACAAGAGCTTCGGAGCAAAACCAGTTTTGACTGACATTGATTTGCAACTGAATGCGGGTGAATGGCTGGGGATTTTGGGAGAAAGCGGCTCTGGTAAAAGCACATTACTCCGCATTCTGGGCCGTTTCCAGGATGCGGACAATGGAAAAATTCACTTCAAAAAGCAGGAATTAAAGCCTGTCAGCGGCCAACTCATCCCCGGTCACGAGTCCATTAAGCTGATCCATCAGGAATTCGAGCTTTTTCCAAACCAGACGGTTGAGGAAAATATCGCTTATTCGCTCCGATTTTATGAGGCGGCTTACCGGAAGGAAAAAGTTGCGGAATTGCTTTCGGTAACAGGACTTGATTATGTGCGAAATCAAAAAGCCAAATTGCTCTCGGGTGGAGAAAAGCAGCGAACGGCCATTGCGAAAGCGTTAGCAGAACAGCCGGCTGTGCTGCTGCTGGATGAGCCTTTTGCACACCTAGATAACCACAATCGCCGCGTGCTGGGCAATGCCATTGAGACAATGCGGCAGCAACAGGAAATGTCCTGCTTGTTTGTAACGCACGAAGCCGCGGATGCGCTTGCCTGGTCGGACAGGATTGCCGTGTTGCGGGAAGGCAAAATTATTCAGATTGGGACGCCGCAAGAAGTTTATAATCATCCCGTTAACAGCTATGTTGCGGAGCTTACCGGTGACATTAACTGGTTGTCTGACGCCTCAAACACCAAGCAATTTTACATTCGCCCCGAAAAAATAAAGCCGACAAGAAATCCGAAAAAAAGCAAATGGAAAGGCAGCGTGGAGGCGATTCGTTTTCACGGAAATCATTGGGAAATCCGTTGCACGAATGCGCGAAACGAAAAGTTGTCATTTTACCGAAACCGCATGGACCTGGAAGTGGGGCAGGACGTTCATTTGACTTATGCCTTAAAAGATTTGAAAAGCATTTGATCAAATTTACAAGCTAAACCAGAAGGAAATTTTTACAGCAAAAGGCGTCACATTCGGATTTTTGAGATAGGTTAGTCTGTGCACAAAATCCACGCGGCCCGCTTTGAAAATGTTATCGATCCCATATCCAAGTTCAATGTAAGGCCTGTCTTTCAACTTGTTGAATGCCTGGATCTCGTTGCCGGATTCGTCCTGGGTTGTCGATAACGAAAGGTTTGCATCACTGACACTTCCGTAAAACAGTCTTCCGGTTGCCAGCATCCGCAGTTTTAATTTACGAATCGCAGGAATTCTGTTTAACAAAAATCCTTCAAAATTGTGCTCCATGCGCAGCGCCACATAACGGTCGCTCATGAACTCGAAATAACGCATCAGATTGAATGCATTTTCCACATAAAACAGCGATTCATTGCCCAGCGGCGTGTAAAGGAGCGGGTAAGGCAATGTGGATGGAATGAGCCCGAATGTCACATTGTAATAAGTGCGGCCGATGACGCCAAAGCGGAAGCTGTGCTTGATGTTAAAAGAAAACTTGTTGTAACTGAAATCACCACCTAGGAAGCTCTTCATTCCCAATGTGTAACGCAATGTAAAAGCAGGCGAGTTTCCGTTGCCCATGCTGATGCGCTCATTGTCGTTTTGCAAAAAAGTCTCTTTGCCCGCGAGTCTCGTTTCGAGGTTTATTTCTGTGATATCAAATGTGCTTTTGACCGGTGATTCAATGCCGGCTTCGGGATTGGTTCGGTAAGTGAATGGAAACAATGGCCGGAAGTCGCGGTGACGGATTTGAATGCTGCCCGTGAGTCCTTTGACCAATTCGCGTTTGAAATATGCTGAAATATCCTCTTGCCAATAAGCTCTCCGAAATGCGCCGAAACGCGAAAATGCGCCAAATAACGTGTTAGGGCCAATGGTTTCAGCGGAAAGCCCGAGCCTTTCCAAGTCTTTGGAATAGGAAACACCAGCCATTGTCCAGGGTTTCCGGTCCACAATGTAATCCATTCCTGCGCCGTATTTGAAAGCCTTATCTCTTGTTCCGTAAGCCCCATAACCGCTAAAAATCCATTTGCGACTAAAACCGGGATCGGTTTTGAAGCCCAATCTCACCCGATGCCCTTCAATCTTATTATTAGCATAAAGAAACAGATAAGGCCCAATGTCAATGTTCCATTTATCGATTCGCTTGTAACCATTTACAAAAATGTTCAGGATCTCCGTGTAAGTTTTGACGACAGGCAGCACTTTGAGCGAGTCCACAAGCTGAAACGAAAGCAACTCCACTGAACTCAGCGCCTCGGGACGACTTTTTTGCCAAAAAGTTGAATCATGCTCCATATAGTCCTCTTTCAGTTCAATGGCCGCGTCATAAAACTTGGCGTCTCTTGGACTGTTGACTTTGTATTTGGAGTTGGCAGAGTAAAATTTGAGCAGCATTCCGGCGGTTTGCTTCGTTGGCTCGTCGACATCAATCAGCACGCGGGTTTTAGAAGTTACCCATTCATTTTGCTCCTCGATCAGTTCGTACGATTGCTGAACTTTGATTTTTTCAATGAAATTTAAATTGGCACGCTTGCCCACATTCACGTCCATTTGCGTCAAAGCATAAGTCTCGCCGTCGACCCAGAATGATCCTGTAAATGCCAGATCTTGCTCGTGTTTTGGCTCAAAATCGATCTGATAATCGTAAACGTCACCATTCTTAATGCTGTCGGACAAATAATATTCGTAGTAAACTTTCCAGCTGTCGGCAATGGGGGAGACAAAATCCTTATCAAGAATATTGAGCCAATTGTTGTAAAAATTATATTGCTGAAAGGAAGAGCCGATCACTTGTGACACCAGACTTCCGTCCGTCAGACCAACGCCTGAAACTTTGGTTTTGTTGATGATCTCTTTCTTCTTTTTCGGATTCCTTCGGTAATAAACGTCTGACACTGATTCGGATATGAAGATCGGAATGATCGTTTCGCCATTTTCTCCTTTGACTTCATCATATTTGTCAACAATATGCGTCATCTTTTTCACTGACTTCCGGTTTCTAAACTTCTCCGACAGGTTGTCAATGTCAATCTGGATTTTGTTATAACTCTCGTATTCATAAGCATCCAGCTCCTCGGTGTTGTTGTTGCTTTTTCGGGCTACAATCTTGCGCATAATCGCATATGCAGGATTTTCGCCCGCAAATATCTTTACTTCGCGCAGTTGAAGCGTTCCAGGTGTAAGCTGAATGTCAATGGTTTGCTCAGCTAAGTTGGGTTGAATGGGCTTGCCTTTGCTTTCATATCCTACATAGGTTACGAGAATGGAATCTGCGGGAGGTGTAAAAGTGATTTGGTAAAAACCATCAAAATTGGTCGTGGCGCCGGATAATGATGCTTTAATACCAACATTGGCAAAAGGAATTGCGTCACCCGTGGAGGCGTCCGTGATCTTTCCTTTGATGGTGTAAGTGGTTTGTGAAAACGATTGGCCCGAGAAGCCAAGTGCGATTAAAACGACAAGTAGTAATGTTCTAAACGGGCTAAGTTTGATTATACGTTTTGGCAGCAGACATTTTCCCTCATTCCTTTTTCTCATTTTTTTCGAATCTCATTATTTGAGGTCACATCCGCCGCAGGGCGCAACACATGCACATCCAAAACCGCTTTGGGCCTCGCCAGATATTCTCTCACGAGTGTGCGTAGCGAATATCCGTCAGGCACATCTTGCGCAGCGAAAGAAATTGCGTTAATCCCTTCATTATGAGCAATGTAAAGCGCTCTTGCGTTGTGAAAATTTTGCGATATGATGGTAAAATTGTCCTGATTAAAAACTTCCTTGCAACGAATAATGGAATCAAAAGTCCGGAAACCGGCGTAATCAAGCGTCATCACATTCTCGGGAATGCCCAGGTTCAAAAGCGCGCGTTGCATATCCTGCGGCTCATTATAGTATTGCGAATCATTGTTGCCGCTCAATATGATATATTTAATCTTGCCTTCCTTAAAAAGCCGCGCTGTTGCTTCCATTCTGTATTTAAAGAAGAGGTTTTCCTTTCCTTTTTCCGATTTTTTGCTTGTTCCCAAAACCAGCGCCACATCATTGGAAGGCAAACTTTCAATGGAAAAGAAATTGTATTGACGCGTATTATAAACAACCCAAAAGTTACAAAGCAAGATGAAAACCATGCAGGCGAATGAAAGGGCTAATATGATTTTGATCAATTTTTTCACAAGCATGCTAAAAGTTGTCTTCTAAATGTACCAACTCTTTCGAATAATCTGCCCGTGCAAGCGATAGTTTACTGCTAAACCATACGCAATTACGGGCCTCATTTGTTGCTTATTTATTGGTTTTATTCTCAAAACAGCTCATTCAAAAAGTCCGAGCTGGCTTTTGCCATCTTTTCCTTTTTTACCGCCTTTTTTCGGTTTTTCCTGAATTTCTGGCTCATCCTCAGCACTTTCCGGTTCATCGCGTTCGGGTGTTTCATCAGGCGCAGATTCTTCAAGAACTGTTTCTACAATTTCGTCCAAAGATTCTGTTTCTGTTCCGGTTTCTTCATCTTCCGGCTCATTCTCAGTCACTTCTGCTTCATCTGTCGCGACGGCCAACTCTTCTTCCGGGTCTGGAACGGGTTCCAGCCATCGAACGTCTTTGAACTTGTCATTCGGAAGCTTGTTTCCCATCGCCCGCCAACCGCGAATTTCGACCATTCCTTCTATCAAATATTCTTCTTTAGATTGTTCTTTGGTTGCGGTTTTTGGCAAAATTACTTCCAGTCTCGGACGCTTATCTGTGCTGGCAAGCAGCAGCTTGCTGTTTTTGGCATCACTAATGAACAGGAATTTCTTGTCCATCGACGAAGTTTCAATATTGAAGCGCTTGATGAAATGATGCTTCTGCGCGCCATCATAATAAAGTGCGGTTACAGGAAGTTTTGGATCAAACTTCTTAACCAGCATCACTTCATTGGAAACATAATGATTGGTCAAATCAAAATTCGTGAGCTCGTAAGAGCCTTCTTTGTAAATAACCAAAATGGTGTCAGAAGGACCGAAATTGCCGAGATATTCGCCTCTTTCATCCCGGTTAAGCCTGCCAATGATCGGATCAAACCACATATCGACGCCTCCTAATGTCGAGCGTCCGGCTTGTTTCAATGTAATTTTCCTGACCGGATATTTGGTCAGAATGTTGCCCATCGCACTGCGGTTTTTGATCAGCAAGTCTGCAAAGTTGAAGTCAAATTGCTTCACCTTCGCTTTGCTTTGCGCCGTGAGATTAACAGTAATGATCTCAGCCTCACCATTTTCATTAGCGGTGAAATAGGTGATTTTAGATTTCGGCGTGCCTTGCGAAAGGTCATATTCCCGATCGCGCGTCACGGCTGTGATCTGGCAACGTTTAATGTAAGAAACGCCGGTTTTGCCATCCAGATAAACCAGGTTGTAAACTTTGCGTTCATCATTTTTGACAAAAACCGCACAGTGGATAATGTCTTTCCCAACAAAAACCTTTTCCTGGATTTTGGTTACAAGACATTTTCCGTCCGATTTGAAAACAATGATGTCGTCAATGTCGGAGCAGTCGGTTACAAACTCATCTTTTTTGAGGCCATAACCAATGAATCCTTCGGCACGGTTAACGTAAAGCTTTTGGTTGTTGGCAGCAACAATGTTCGCCGCAATCTGATTGAATGCGCGAATTTCAGTTCTGCGGCTGCGTCCCTTGCCATATTTTTTGAGCAGATCTTTGAAATAATCAATGGCAAAACGCGTGATGTGCACAAGGTTATCCTCCGTTTCGGCAAGGTCTTCCTGCCATTTCCGCATCAGCTCATCCGCTTTGTAACCATCATATTTAGAAATTCTTTTGATCCTGATTTCTGTCAGTTCAACAATGTCGTCGTCTGTTATTTCCCTGTAAAACTGCGGTTTGAATGGTTCTAGGCCTTTATCAATCGTGCGAATAACATCTTCAAACGTCTCACACTCTTCAATGTCTCGATAAATGCGGTTTTCAATGAAGATCTTTTCGAGCGAACCATAAAGGATCTTTTCCAGCAATGCCAGCCGCTTGATTTCAAGCTCGCGTTGCAGCAAGTGGACGGTCTGGTGCGTGTTGTATTTTAAAATCTCTGTGACACCAACAAAGTGCGGCTTGTCCTCAATGATGATGCAAGCGTTCGGTGAAATTGAAACCTCACATTCAGTGAATGCATAAAGCGCATCCATGGTGATGTCCGGGGAAACACCCGGTGCCAGGTGCACCTGAATTTCGACCTCCGCAGCAGTGTTATCCACCACTTTTTTGATCTTGATCTTCCCGCCATCATTGGCTTTTATGATCGATTCAATGAGGGAAGTCGTCGTTGTCCCGAACGGAATGTCGCGGATGACGAGCATTTTTTTATCCTCTTCCTCAATCCGCGCCCTAACCCGCACTTTTCCACCGCGGTGGCCATCATTATAATTGGAAATATCAATCTGACCTCCCGTGAGAAAATCAGGAAAAATGGTAACCTCTTTGCCTTGCAGAATGCTGATGGAGGCATCTATTAATTCGCAGAAATTATGCGGAAGGATTTTGGTCGACAAACCCACAGCGATTCCCTCAACGCCTAATGAAAGCAGCAAGGGAAATTTCACCGGCAATGTCACCGGCTCGCGCTTGCGGCCGTCATAAGATAGCTGCCATTCTGTGGTGTCGTCGTTAAAAACAATTTCTTTGGCAAAGCGCGACAATCGCACTTCAATGTAGCGTGCAGCCGCAGCGCCGTCGCCGGTGCGGATATCGCCCCAGTTTCCCTGCGTGTCAAAAAGCAGTTCTTTCTGGCCAATGTTTACAATGGCATCGTAAATGGAGGCATCACCGTGCGGGTGATATTGCATGGAAGAGCCAACAACATTGGCAACTTTGTTGAAACGACCGTCGTCCATTTCGTTCAAGGCATGCATAATGCGCCTTTGAACGGGTTTAAGGCCATCTTCAACTGCTGGAACCGCACGTTCCAGAATTACATATGAGGCATAATCAAGAAACCAACTTTCATATAGACCCGAAATGGGCAGTTTATCGTGCAATCCGCTATCTTCTACGTCAGGCGTAGCTCCGTTTTCGTCCATAAATGAAGGAGGAACCAGGTTTTAAGTACTCAGTAAATTTTTAAGGTAATATTGCAGCCGGTTTACGATGCAGCACTGAACCATTCCCAAAGAGCGGAACAGGACGGATTATACCGGAAGATCTGTTTGAATTACCTGCTAATATAGCAAGAAAAGAGATAATTTCTAGCTTTCAGGCTCACCTTCGGGCGCATTTAGCACGGTCAAAAGTTCGCTGATCATCATGGCCGTTGCGCCCCATATTTTGTATCCCTGCACCATGTAGTGCGGCGCATGAACCTGTTCACCACGGACTTGAATGTCGCCCGATCCAATGATGTTTATGTCAGAAATTTCTTCGAGTTTTATCTCAAAAATATCTTCCACTTCACGCGGATCGGGATAAAAGTCGGGGCGGTAAGGCATGGTGGCGATCACGGGTAACACGTAAAAATTGCTTGCCGGAATAAAAAGCTCGGTTAGTATCCCCAGGATTTTGACGTCGTTCAGGCGGAGGCCAATTTCTTCCTGTGCTTCACGCAGGGCTGTGCGGATCAGGTTTTCGTCCGTGGGCTCGTAGCGGCCGCCCGGAAATGCAACCTGTCCGGAATGTACGCCGTCGTACGCGGGACGGAGTATCAATGGGAAATAAATTTCGCCTTTCTGGGGATAGAAGAGGATGAGGACCGCGCTTTTTCTGGTGCGTGCATTGGGTCTGAATGTCAGGCGCAATTTCGTAGACGCCTGCATAATCCGGTGAGCTGATTCACCGGGCAGCGGATATTTCAGTTTTCGTGTAAGTGCATCACTAAATAAGGAAAAAGATCCCAATGTGGCCATAGAGGCAATTTGTTGTTAAGGTTATTGTCAGATTTTGGCGTAACGAAGCTCCCTTTTGAAATCAAAAAGACTTTCGAGGCTCAGATCTTCGTCAATTTCCTCCCAATGTAAGCTATCGCCTTCTGGCCCAATTTCAAACTTGCTCCCAATTGTCATTTATGCAAATATAAACATAACAACATTGGATGGAAGCAATTAAATTTTTGTGGAGGCGTATAGTTTGGCGAGCTGGGCTGCACAGCGTTCGCCATCCATTGCGGCAGACATAATGCCTCCTGCGTAACCGGCGCCCTCGCCGCAAGGAAACAGGCCTTTTAATATTGGATGTTCGCAAGATTCGGACTCTCTCGGAATTCTTACAGGCGATGAGGTTCGGCTTTCTACACCGATTAACTGTGCGTCACCTAAAATATAGCCTTTCATTTTTTGCCCAAAATCCGTAAGCGCTTCTCTTAATGGAAAGGCAATTTCAGCTGGCAAAAACTCCTGTAAGTCAACAGATTGTAATCCTGGCTGATAGGAAGTTTCTCTTAATTGCGATGAAACTTTTCCTTTGATAAAATCGGTTGCGAGCTGTGCTGGTGCGGTTTGTGTTGCGCCTGCGAACTTGCATGCCGCTTGTTCAATTTCTTTCTGATAATGTAACCCTGCCATCGGGCCAAATTCTTTATATGGCAAAAGATCAGTTTCTTCAATGGCAACCACAATGCCGGAGTTTGCAAATGGTGAATCGCGGCGGGATGGTGACATGCCGTTGACCACAACTTCGCCGGCAGCCGTCGCAGCGGGCACAATGAAGCCGCCGGGACACATACAAAAAGAAAACACACCGCGCTGGATGCCTTTGTAACGCGTTTGCGTAACCAAACTGTAAGAGGCGGCAGGCAGATAAGGTCCGCGGTCGGTTTCGCAGTGATATTGAATTTTATCAATGGTGTTTTGCGGATGTTCGATCCGCACGCCCATAGCAAAGGATTTGCTTTCAATGAGGACATTCCTCGCATGTAACAGCTCGTAAATGTCCCGCGCGGAATGTCCGGTTGCCAGAATTATGCCAATGCCGATGTGTTCTTTTTCATTGTCCGTAACTACGCCTTTCAGTTGATTTTGGTCAATGATCAGGTCCGTGACTTTTGTGTCAAAATGGATTTCGCCGCCCGCTTTCAGAATGCTTTGGCGCATTTCGGAAACCACAACAGGGAGTTTATTCGTGCCAATGTGCGGATGCGTATCGATAAGAATTTGTTCACTTGCACCGTGCCCGACGAATATTTCAAGCACGCGCCTGATGTCGCCGCGTTTGTTGGAGCGCGTGTAAAGTTTTCCATCGGAATATGTGCCTGCGCCGCCTTCGCCAAAGCAGTAATTAGACTCCGGGTTGACAATGTGTTCTTTATTAATCGCCGCCAGATCGCGGCGTCTGGCACGCACGTCCTTGCCTCTTTCAAAAATGACAGGTTTAATGCCCAGCTCGATAAGCCGCAATGCAGCGAACATTCCAGCGGGGCCGCAGCCGACAATTAATGCTTGCGGAGCCTCGCTAACGTCAGGATAATTTAATTGGAAATTGATTAGCGATGGCGGAATCTCATTGACGTAAACTTCGGCTTGCACATTGACTTTTACTTGTCTGCCACGGGCGTCAATGGATTGTCGTGCTTTGCGTATTACGGGCATGTCCGTCGCGCGCAGCCGTAATTTTTTGATAATATGCTGACGAAAATTGTCGTCATCCAGCGCGATTTCGGGCGCCAGGGTAAGTTGAAGCGTTTGATGCATTAGTGAAAGGGATTTATCCTTTAATGTTGCAAAGTTAACGAAGACGGTAAGATTTTGTCCTTTTTAACTTTGATTAAAATAGTCGCAACGCGCTAAATTGTCAATCGCATGTCTATCGATCGCAGAACATTTATGAATGCTTTGGCGGTTTCTGCCGGGGCGGTTTTTTTGCCGGAAACTGAAACTGCGGCATCGCCATTTCCTATTTCTTGCAATCAATATTCATGGATCACATTTTACGATCGGGAAAAGCGTGAGTGGGGTGCCAACCTGGATGAATGCATGGCCGCATTTGCCTCCACTGGCTTGAAAGCATACGAGCCCGCCTTTACACAAGCGGACGAGGTCGCGAAGCTGTTGCCGTTTGTGAAGAAATATCAGCTTGCCATGCCGTCCGTTTATGTCAACAGTTCCTTGCACAATGCGGACGAGTCAGCGAAGTCCATTGACTCTGTTATTGCCATTGCTGATGCGTTGAAACCAGCTGATACAAAGATCATTGTAACAAATCCGAATCCCCTGAAATGGGGCGGGACAGAAAATAAAAGTGACGCCGAACTCGCGGAGCAAGCCAAAAATCTTGACAAGCTAGGCGCCGAGCTCAAACGACGCGGCATGACATTGGCCTACCACACCCACGATGTGGAATTGCGCGCAGCCGCACGGGAATTTCACCACATGCTGCTGGCCACCGACCCGAAAAATGTCTCGCTTTGCCTGGATGTGCATTGGGTTTACCGCGGCTCGGGCAACTCGCAAGTGGCGCTTTTTGATATTGTCAAATTATATGGAAAACGCATTGTGGAACTGCATTTACGGCAGTCGAAAGGCGGAATCTGGCAGGAGACGTTTAGCGATGGCGACATTGATTACCGCCGCCTGGTCAGCACATTGAAATCCATGAATGTGATGCCGCATCTGGTTTTGGAACAATGTCTCGAAAAGACGTCGCCGAAGACAATGGACGCTGTTCAGGCGCACAAGCAGGATCTGGTTTACAGTGCAGAAATCTTCAAAGATTGGCTGAAATAGGCCGCTATTCCACTGCTATAAACTTTCCCAAACAAAGTTCATCG
This sequence comes from Dyadobacter sp. CY326, assembly GCF_021390515.1. GTDB lineage: Bacteria > Bacteroidota > Bacteroidia > Cytophagales > Spirosomataceae > Dyadobacter. The sequence goes on along the minus strand of NZ_JAJUXI010000002.1, from coordinate 657,902 downwards.
CAACCGAATCCCAGCATTACCGACGTGCGGGTCAGGTCTTGATACGACCATTTAATCGTTGGATAAGCGCTGCTATTGTGTGCGCCGCTAAGTTCAATGGTCTTATCAGTCAGGATCTTGTATTTGGTGTATGGATTAATCGAAGAATAGAGAAGCCCTTTAATTTCTCTAAAATCACCATTGGCCTTAAACTCCACAATGGTAGATTCCCCTTCTGATGCCTTTTGGAACTTGCCGCTGCCGTCGCCGGGATCATATAAAAACTCAACCATTTTCCATTTGCCGACCAGACCATCGTTTTCTAAAAAGACATCCAGATGAACGCTGTCACCTTTGTCTTAGCACGAAAACATGCTGATAAACAGGATAGTGATCAATAACGAATAGCGAGTCTTCATGTCCTATGAAAGTTATAGTTTCCATTCATCAGACGCTTTTTTCATCACATTGGTTGTAAGCTTATTAAACAGACTTGGACTTTGGTAAAGCTGTTTCTTGGAGGGCAATGTTTTGCAGATCTTTTGTGGTTTGCCTTGAACCGTCATGCGACCAGCCTGGTGCTTTTATCAAATATTTAACCTTGGTTGAAAAGCCGGTCTGCTGCTGAAAATCTTTGCCTATTTCCTTCCATTCATGCAAAACGGTGTGGGTAAGGCTGTTGTCTTCAATGGGTTTTGTCAAGCCGTAACGCGGCGGAACTAATGGCAGCTCTTCTTGAAATGTTCCGAAAATGCGGTCCCAAATAATAAGGCACATTCCCATGTTTTTATCCAGATATTCTACGTTGCTGGCATGATGAACACGGTGATGCGAAGGCGTGACAAAAACATATTCGAGCCAGCCCAATTTTCCGACATATTCCGTATGCACAATGATCCCGTAAATCTGCGTAAGCGAATACATAATGATGATATCGGCAGGATTAAAGCCCGCAATCGCCAACGGGATAAAATATATAAATCTGTATAACGGTTGAAAAACAGAAGACCGGAAACCTGTTGTCAAATTAAAATGCTCCGACGAATGATGCGTCACGTGCACGGCCCAAAATAACCGGCAATGGTGATCAACATAATGCAGTGTATAAAACGCCAGATCTTCTAAAAGAAAGAGGCTAAACCAGTAAATGAAAGGATTAGCAATGGGACTTTTAACTCCGAGATTATAAAACCAAATTAGCACGCCAACATAAGCCGTCCGGCTCAGCAGATCAATGCCGCCATTCAGTAACATGAGCAGGGCGTTCGTGAGGCTATCTCTAAAATTGTAGGCTGGACGCGCGCCGTTTTCATCGTGTGACGGTTTGTAAGTCAGGAAAATCTCGACGCAGATAAGCAGCAAATAAAGAGGAGTGGAAACTTTTAACAGGAAATCTTCAAAATCATAAGTGCCGGGCATAGCAGTCTCAAAAAGTTTTAATAAAGATAGTTCGGAAGGAAATGCGACCAGATGCTTATCTAAATTCTAACCTTTTTTTAATCCTGGCACAAATCACTTCCTCCCATAAGACAGACAGCATTGCCAAATCCCCTATGCCGAAAAAAACTAATTGATCATTCGTTTCAGCGCTTTCCTTAATTCTTCGTTTTTATGCCTTTTTTGCAAAATTGTCGGAGCGGCGATGCGTTCCTTGCAATCGAATAGCGAGCATCGTTCGCAGGTTTGATTTACTTCCCTCGCGACTAAAAGCGGATCATCTAAAAACTGTAATTTTTCGCGTGTCGGGGCATCGAGATAAATGCCCATGGAAACGCTGACATTGAGATTGGGCGTGGGCGACATGGGCTGCGCAAAACTGATTACGAGATATTCGTCCCGCGTGTCGAGATAAGTCGATTTTTGAGCTTTACACAAAATCCCTGGCTGCTGTTTGTTGCGGATAATGTCACCCAGATCGTTCAAAATGGTCAATGCGACCCATCTTCTGCAATAATGCTCGTCCTTAACCGTGTGCGGATAATGCTTTCTTGAAATGTGCATTTCCTTGGTCATGTCGAAAATATTCTGACCTACGAAATTGTTGAAACGCGAGAAAAAGATCTGGTTAATGCCAAAATATCGCGGCAAAATGTTACTCAGCCGATAGCAGAATGATTCCGGCGTTGTATTGAATTGATGGATCAGCTCAATCAGCTGTTCGGGACGCCAGCGTTTTTGTTCAAAAACTCCTGCGACGGCAGGCACAAGCAGACTTCTTTTAATAATGATCGCACTTGAAAAATAGGAAGCTTTAAAGTTATTCAGGAGTTGCTCAAAAGATTCCGCTTCGACCAATGCCGTGGTGTGCAATCTGTTTTTTAATCCCAAATAAAGATAACCAATCTCACGGCCAAAGATAAAGGCCCGTTGCACGGACGACAAATGCGTGTTCATCAGCAACCGGTTTCCGTTCACGTTTGTAATGGTCAGCGAACGGACGCTGGAAAATTCAGGATTGGCTTTTTCGTTAATGTTTACAATCGAATAATTGTATTTGGTTATGAGGATTTCGGCCAGGTCATTTTCGTTCAAAATCTTGTTTGGATCAACCCGGTGCTCAATTAAAAAGCGTTCGGCATCCTCTTCAATTTCTTCAAAATAATTGTCGTGCATTTCCTGATAAGTCCGCAATGCAGAGAAATAGAATTTCTCAATCGACATATTATAATTGCGCGCAATCTCGATCAATGTGCCGACAAATGCGCTGATTTTTGCCGGCGCGTCGGACAATATTTCAAGCAAATTTGCGGGGTCAATGCCAAAAAGTTCGAGCGGAAGTTCTGTAAGCACATTGGAGCTGAGCAGGTCAGAAATCGGTTCGAGCCGCTTGCTGAGTTTTAGCGAGACCAGCGTGTCATATTCCACATCCATAGCCGCCGCCAGCGCAATGATCTTGTCGGATTTTGGATATTTTTTTCCTTTTTCAATTTCATTGATATAGGAAATGGACAAGCCCGACTTTTGAGAAAGCTCGCTAAGCGACAGCCCTTTGTCCAGTCTAAGCTGTTTGAGCTTCAACCCGAAAACCAACCTTACATTATCTGTATTTATTGCCACTGCGCTATTATAATCCGCCCGTAATGTTCGATTTCGTGTACAGGCAATTTAGGTAAAGAAATGCAAAACTAGAAATAGCATTCAGATTCAAACACATCAGACAAAAACAAAAAACGGGACGCGTCGTAGCGACGGTCCCGTTTGCAATAAAATGTTTTTTGGATTAAAGAATCGAGAAGCCAAGCGTTGCCTGGAACAAATTGCTCTTTTTACCAAATTGAGAAGCGGTTGTCGCATTATCGAAGTCAACTTTCACCACATCTGTGAAATTTCCTTCATAACGAACATCGAGGCTCAATCTTCCGAAATCAAAACCAACGCCCGCCTGATAGCCATAAGCCAGTCTGTTTTTGAATTCCGCACCGGAATTTCCGCCGGTCACATCATCGAAAGAATCTCCCAATTTGCCATTGCTTGACAGCCTCAATGAAGCCACCGGGCCCACATTAACGCGGAAGAATTTTGCAATGCGCACACCTAAAAGCACAGGCACGTCGAAGTTTGAAAAACGCACATCAACCTTGCCATTAGCATCTTGCACACCATCTTCATATACATTGAAACGACCACCTTTTTGAGACAATAAAAGCTCAGGCTGAACGTAGAAAGTCTTACCAAAACGGAAGAATACACCACCAACAAATCCTAACGAGCGATTGTCGTTATCCTTGAAATTGAATGGGTTATTGCCTGATGAAAGGCTCAGGTCATTGCTGCCATTAATATTGGATAGGTTTGCACCCGCTTTAATCCCGAATCTGAACGCCGGGTCGTATTGTGCTGTCGCCGCATAGCTTATCGTCATCATACACAGCGCAATCATAAAGTTTCTCATAGCAATATTTGTTTGTTGAATGAACTTAATTAATAAAAAATCTTAAAAAGCTATGCCTGCAAGATGAGCGAGCAATCGCTTTTGAAATGGGCATTACTTTCTACAAACGGATTTTGCGGATGGCTTGCCAATGGAATGTGCCGGCACTTGGACCGGATTACGATCAAATAAGCTATTTTTGCGCTCAGTTATAAGATATGGTGCAAATTCAGCCCCTAACAGAATAAGGTAATAAGCAAAAGATATGAGTGAGTATAGTCATCGGGAAATTGAGAAGAAATGGCAGGAACATTGGGAAAACCACGGAACATTCAGTGTGGAAAATCAATCGACTCTGCCTAAATATTATGTATTGGATATGTTTCCCTATCCGTCGGGAGCCGGATTGCATGTGGGACATCCGCTGGGATATATTGCCTCAGATATTTATTCAAGATATAAAAGGCTGAAAGGATTCAATGTTTTGCATCCAATGGGCTTCGATAGTTTTGGCCTTCCGGCCGAACAATATGCGATTCAAACCGGTCAGCATCCGGCGATTACGACGGAGCAAAATATTACGCGCTATATTGAGCAGCTCAAAAACCTTGGGTTCAGTTACGACTGGAAAAGGGAAGTGCGCACATCGGAGCCGGATTATTACAAATGGACCCAGTGGATTTTCATGGAGCTGTTTAAAAGCTGGTATAACAACGATTCCGGTAAAGCAGAGCCCATTGAAACATTGATCGCCATTTTTGAAAAAAGTGGAAATAAGGCGGTTAATGCACCCAATGATGAAGACACGCCTGTTTTTTCGGCAGAAGAATGGAACTCCTGGAATGCAGAGGATCAATATAAAATGACATTGAAATACCGGTTAACTTATGTTGCGGATGCGACGGTAAACTGGTGCCCGGGCCTGGGCTCGGTGCTTTCCAATGATGAGGTGAAAGATGGCGTTTCGGAGCGTGGCGGATTTCCGGTTGTTCAAAAATTGATGCGCCAATGGATGATGCGCATTACGGCTTACGCACAAAGATTAATCGACGGCCTAGACACGGTCGACTGGACGGAATCGCTGAAAGAGCAGCAAAAAAACTGGATTGGACGGTCTGTGGGTGCTTTGGTGAAATTCGGCATTGACGGACACGAGAATGTAATAGAAGTTTTCACAACGCGTGTGGATACGATTTACGGCGTGACTTTTATGGTGCTCGCGCCGGAGCATGAGTTAGTTGATGTGATTACAACTCCCGGACAGCAAGGTGACATTGATGCCTACATTGCCTCAACGAAGAAAAAATCGGAACGCGACCGCATGTCGGATGTGAAAACCGTTTCGGGCGCATTTACCGGGGCTTATGCTGTGAATCCTTTTAATGACGAGAAAATTCCGGTTTACATTGCTGACTATGTCTTGGCTGGTTATGGAACGGGTGCAGTAATGGGTGTTCCTTCTGGCGACCAGCGAGACTGGAATTTTGCAAAGCATTTTGACTTGCCGATTACCGCAATTCTGGATGCGCAAAAGGACATTGAAGCGCAAGCCGACGCGACCAAAGAAGGTCATTACATTAATTCCGGAATTATCAATGGCCTGACATTTCACGAAGCCAACAAGGTTCTTGTGCGCTTTTTGGAAGAGAAAAACATTGGAAAAGGGAAAATAAATTATCGTTTGCGCGACGCGGTTTTCAGTCGCCAGCGCTATTGGGGTGAGCCCGTGCCGGTTTTTTACAAAAATGACAGCACCGGACAGCCGCTTCCTTATTTATTAGAGGAAAATGAATTGCCATTGAATTTGCCTGACGTGGACAAATATTTACCGACCGAAAACGGCGAGCCGCCCTTGGGTCGTGCGCAGGATTGGTCGCATAGCTCGGGCAACGGATATGAGTTGAGCACAATGCCGGGGTGGGCGGGAAGCAGCTGGTATTGGTATCGTTATATGGATCCCAAAAATCAGGAGGAGTTTGCAGCCAAAGAAGCCATCGATTACTGGCGGGATGTAGACTTGTACATTGGCGGCACGGAGCATGCGACAGGTCACTTGTTATACAGCCGTTTTTGGAATAAATTTCTGAAAGACAGAGGTTATGTGCCTGAGGAAGAGCCTTTCAAGAAATTGATCAATCAGGGCATGATTCAGGGACGCAGCAATTTTGTCTATCGTGTCAAAAGTGAGGATTACAGCAATCCGACTTTTGTAAGTGCTGGTTTAAGATCTGAATATGAGGTTTCTGCATTGCATGTGGATGTTAATATTGTTGAAAATGACGTGTTGGATGTAGAAAAGTTCAAGGCAACCCGGAAGGACATTGTTGGAGAAAATCCGAAGTTCATTCTGGAAGATGGCAAATATGTATGCGGCGTGGAAGTGGAGAAAATGTCGAAATCTAAGTTCAACGTGGTTAACCCAGACGACATTGTGGAGCGTTATGGGGCTGACACATTGCGTTTGTATGAAATGTTTTTGGGACCGCTGGATCAGGCCAAACCATGGAACACCAATGGCATCGACGGAACTTACAGATTCATCCGCAAGCTATGGAGACTTTTTTACAACGACGCGGGGCAATGGATGGTGAAGGACATTCCTGCCAAGCCTGAGGAGTTGAAAATCCTGCATAAAACGATAAAGAAGATTGAAGAAGACATCGAGCATTTTTCGTTCAACACTGCCGTAAGCGCATTCATGGTTTGCGTCAATGAATTGGGATCGCTCAAATGCCAAAGCAAGGCTGTTTTGCAGGAATTGGTGGTTTTGTTGTCGCCTTATGCCCCGCACATTGCTGAGGAACTTTGGAGCGTGCTAGGCAATGAGGCCGGAATGGTTTCAAAAGCAAGCTTTCCAAAATGGGAATTGCAGCACGTTACGGATGCCGTTTTCGAATATCCGATCCAGATCAATGGCAAAGTGAGGGCTTCGTTGACGTTTGCATTGGACACGCCGGCATCTGAAATTGAAAAAGAAGTGCTTGCTAATGAAACTGTTCAGCGCTGGATGGAAGGAAATCCGGCCAAGAAAGTGATCGTTGTTCCAAAACGGATTGTTAATGTTGTGATTTAGTATTCTGCTTTATAAAGCAAAGGCGCCGCTGTCGTTTGAACAGCGGCGCCTTTTTTGTTTTTCTGGCTAAATTTTCTTGTTGATTACCGAAGGCTGATTGCGCGTTCAGTAAGTGGTTCGCTAACGGAAATGGTTTTGGTTACTTTTTCACCGTTGCTGAAAATTTCAATGTTGTAGTCTCCGGCAGGTAACTCATTCAAGTCGTAGATTTTTCTGATTTTTTCTAATTTTTTGTTCAATTGCTCGCGGTAAATGGTTTTGCCTTTTTTATCAGTCACCAGGATAATTGCGTTTGAATCATTGTATTTGTCGACGCTAACGAACAATTTTTGGTTTTTGGCAACGAATATGCCTGTTCCGAATCCGGTTACTTTTTTAGATTCTTTATCGTCTGCAAATGAATTGAATGCGAAGGAAGCAGTAAATGCGATAACTAATGCGATGGTTTTGAATGTAGTTTTCATGGCTAACAGTTGTTTTAAGGTTTGGCTCTTTTTGTTCCGTTTGAACATGACAAACATACGGCGATGTAAGGTACTATGCATAGCATAGTACATGAATGGCAAATCTGGAAATTGAACGGTTGAATACACCAAACAATGATCTTTCGTACTTTTGCTTTGTATGGCAAAAAGGAAAGTTCGGGCTTCGGCGGCCAAAGTGAGTTATTTAAAACCATTGCCTGCGAAGGGCTGGGCGATTATCGCCGGAGTTATTGTCTTAATTGGGGCGCTTGTCTGGTGGTCTGATCGGAAGGATGAGAATCAGTGGGAATTCATCAGCAAGTTTGGAATAAAATTGCCGCTCCGCTACGCCATTCACGGCATCGACGTCTCACACCACAATGCGAAAATTAATTGGGATAAGCTTAAAGCCACTCGTTCTGAAAATGTTGGGATTGATTTCGTTTACATTAAAGCAACGGAAGGCGCCACACATTTAGACAGACAATTCAAGCGAAACTGGGCCGAGGCGAAGCGGGTAGGAATGCGCCGCGGCGCCTATCATTTTTACAATCCAAGAGTCATGTCCGATCGCCAGGTGCAGAACTTCATCGGGCAAGTGCGGATGGAAGCGGGCGATTTGCCGCCAGTTCTGGACCTGGAAACCCACGCCGGAAAACCAGACGACATCATTATCAAAGGCGTAAAAAACTGGTTAGTTCAGATAGAGGCGCATTATGGCGTGAAGCCGGTGATTTACGTGAATGAATATTTTTATAAAAAATACATTGCCGGAAACTTCGATGAATATCCCCTTTGGCTGGCCGGTTACTCGCGCACGCATCTAAACGACCTCGCATCCGACGCCCACGTCCTTTTTTGGCAGCATAGTGAGAAAGGCTGGGCCGATGGCATTCGGGGGTTTGTAGATTATAACGTGTTTTTGCACGAGCCGGAGGATTGGGTAGGTTTGTGAGGTTGTGTCCTCGCCGCCCGCATCGCATCGCGCCTGCACGCCCTCCTGCCCGCTGCGCTGCCCTCCCGCCATCCCGCGATCCCCAGGTTAAAACCTGGGGTTAGGAGATCGGTCGCCGGTGACCCGGCTAGGGGCTTCGCTGGCGATCCAACTTGTGGCAGAAGATATCATAGCCCTGGGCTTTAGCCCAGGGCTGCTTGAGAGGAACTAGATCAGTGGCTCTTGCTGGCTAAGGCAGTGAAAACTTCCTTGTCCCCAGATAATCTCCGTTGCTTCGAGCGGAATGATCTTTCTTCCGGGAAATGACTTTTCCAGAATGTCAATGGCAACCTGATCATTCGGATTATTAAAGATTGGAACAATAATGCCTGCATTGCAAATCAAGAAATTGGCATAAGATCCCGGCGTGCGAAAATCGTCGATAATGACGGCTTTCGGCATTGGAATTTCAATGATATTGAGCTGCTTGCCATTGATCAGCCGCATTTGTTTCAACATTTGCAGATTTGTTTGCAGGATTTCGAAATTCTCATCTTGCTGATCGTGCTCAACGCAGGCAATCACAGTGTCTTCATTAATAAATCGCGTTGTGTCGTCAATGTGGCCGTCAGTGTCGTCGCCTACAATGCCGCCTTCAACCCACAAGATTTGCTCAACTCCATAATATTGGCTCAGCGCTTCTTCGATTTGACCTTGATTCAAATGCGGGTTGCGGTTCATATTTAATAAGCAGGATTTGCTCGTGAGCAAACTGCCAGCTCCATTGAATTCAACCGCGCCGCCTTCCATGATAATGCCCGGATTGAAAACCAGCAGGTTGAGATAATCTGCCACGGCGCTCGGTGTGCGGTTATCGTCGTCATAAGGCGGATATTTGCCTCCCCAAGCATTGTGTCCCCAGTTGACGATCGCCTTTTCTTTTGTTTTTTCATTGATCACAAAAGAAGGGCCGTGATCCCTGCACCAGGCGTCATTCGTCGGTTTTATTACAAATTCGATTTTGGATAAATCAACCCCTGTCGCTTCAAGTTTTTTGGAAATGAACTCTTTCAAATTTGGGTCGTTGGCAATGATGCCTACATTTTCTCCCTGGCTGATGGCTTTGATGAAGGCCAGATATTGCGGAAGCATCTTCGCAAGCCTTTCGCCTTGCCAGGATGCTTCGTTGTGTGGGAATGTAAGCCAGGTTGCGCGATGCGGAAACCACTCGGCAGGAAAGCTGAAACCTAACTCTCTCGGAGTCAATGAAGTGTTAATGTCAGGCACAATCAGAAGTTATATTAAGAGGCAAAGGTCGGAAAGGTTTTTCTGACTGGCAATTGCAAATCGACAATGTGTGCAACAAAAAAGGACGCTGTTGCCAGCGTCCATCAGAATATTGAGTAAATAATGCTATTGTGCAACCATCACGTTTTCTACGAGGTAAGTGCCGTCCTCGGTTTCCAGGTTGTAGGCTTTTGAAACCACACGCGCATTTTCTTTCACAGCTCCAACTTTCCAGGACGAAACTATGCCGGTAGAAGGCTCATAATGATACAATATATCGTTTTTGCCAAGCTTTTTTAATCGTTTTTTTCCTCTGTTGGTCTGCACCCGGTGATTTGGTGTGGCTTCCAAAAGCAATGCGGGAACTTTGTTCGAATCGTAATTTGCCATTGCCTCAGCCGGGCGCAGATATATTGCCGTCAGGTAAAAATCGGGTTTGTTATAAACATCGATTTGCTTCACCTGCGTAGCCATGCTTTTTCCGTCTTTGCAAGTTTTCACTTGTTCGCCAACCCGAATGTCGGCAATGCATTTTACGCTTCCGTCGGCCATCGTAACCGGCGCATTATCGGAAAAATATTTATGCCGTTTTGACTTCTTCGACACTTTAATGGTCACCTCCGATTTGACATTATTCGTCGCTGCATTATCAATTTGCGCGATTAGATTGAGCGAAAAAAGTGATAAGGCTGTCGTTAATACGATCTTATGCATAAATGGTTTTTGAGTATTAAGCTTTTGACATTTTTACAAACACTTTGCTCAAAGCATTAGGCAATGCGCCTAGGACAATGAGGACCATTCCGCTTGTAAGCAATGTAGATGTGTGCGCAAAGAAAGAGCCGGAAGACAGGATTGCGAGGATCAAAATGGTTGAGAATGGCAATGAAAATGCAAGCAACAACACAGCAAGTTCCAAGTCAAATGTCCGTTTTTCTTTCGCTAATCCTTTGGCATCTTCCCGCAGATTAAAGGCCGAAATGTGCGCCAGCGGCCAGAAACTCGCTGCGCTCAATGGAATCACAACTGCCAGCAAAATCATGGAAAGGTCTGTAATGTGCAACACGTAAATCATTCCTGCACTGATGATCATGGTGATGCCAGCGCGGAAGAACAAAATGCTGGCAACAATGCGTTTTTTGCCTTCTTTAAGTTGAACCGCCAATCCAATAAACAGCAGAACCAGTGGTGTCATCATGGCGCTGGTTTTGTCAAAAATTTCAGTGATGACAAATGGTAGCGTGTTGTAGTTAATTCCCAAGCTCAATAGAATGATGGCCAGGAAGATGAGGAGATTGATGGGTTCCTGAAACATGCTGGCAAACAGACTTTTCAGCTTTCCACCCATTTTTGTTTCCTTGTCATCGCTGTTTTTCAAGAACATGTTCATTGCGAGAATGTACAATGAGATCAGCACGAAAAACTTGTTTCCAACGTCAGCAAGTGCTGCGATAGCAAGACTTTTTTCTCCTAAAAACTCAGCGATAAAAGGAAAGCACGACAGGCCGGGAGCGAGTGATGGGATGAGCATCATCAATGTTCTGCCAGTTGGGCTGTTTTTTTCTATTCCAAATAATGAGAACGCGAGCGGCGCGGAAAAGAACATTAAGAAGTTGAAAACCAAGGTCACCACCGGAATGATGATCATGGAAGAATCAATGTCAATCTTCATTAATGATATAAAGATCGTAGAAGGCAATGCAACGGACAAAATGATCTCTTTTATACCATTAGTCTGGTCTTTGTTTTTGAACTTGGACTTAAGAAGAAGCCCCAATCCAATTAATAATAAGAGTGTTATGGTTTTTTGCAATGCATCACTCATGATCAAAAGAATTTTGAATGGTCAATGGGTTTTATGAAGATTTAAGAGGGTAGGTTGGATTCTTGAAGTTTTATAGGAGTGAAAGTCGGGCATAGTGCACCTGCCTTCGACTCCGCTCAGGCTGACAAAGCCTGTCACACTGAGCGGAGCAGAAGTGCTAGCACAGTATTAACTCAGCTGGTTAAGCGCACCAACAAAGGCTTTCATTTCGTCCATCGTTCCGATACTAACGCGGCACCATGGTTTGTTTTGAATATCGAATGAGCGCACGGCGACGCCTTTTTCGGTCATTTTGGTCAAAAGTTCTTTACCGGTGATGCTGATCGGGAACAGTACGAAATTGGTGTAAGAAGGAATGTATTTGTATCCCAATTTGTCCAGATTTTCGTATAAGTAAAGTTTTGCTTCGTGGTTCAGTTTGCGCGTATTATCCTGGAATTGATTGTCGTCCAAACTTGCAGAAGCTGCGAAGATGGAAGTGTAAGAGATTCCCATTCCGCCGCGCGTGATTTTGTTGATGCTCGCCAGGTAGGTAGGAAGCGCAACCATGTAACCTACGCGAATTCCAGCCATTCCCATGATTTTTGAGAAAGTACGGGCAACGATAACGTTTTTCTTTTGAGATAAAAGAGAAACCATGCTCTGTGTGTCAGCTCCAACGGCAAGCTCGATGTAGGCTTCGTCAACAAATACAGGCACTTTTTCAGAAACGCGTGAGCAGAAATCCAACAGATCCTGACCTTTTGTAATCGCGCCAGTCGGGTTGTTTGGGTTACAAACGTAAACCAGTTTTGTTTCACTGTCAATGGCGGCTTCCATTGCTTTCAGGTCGTGTGACCAGTCGGCTGTACAAGGAACAGGTTTCCAGGTTGCACCCACAGATTTCGCAACCTGAACCAGTGACATGTAACAAGGATCGGCAGAAACGATGTTACCTTTGCCGTTCATGAATGTTACCAAAGCCACTTTTTCCAAAAGATCCGATGAGCCCGGTCCCATCATAATGTGGTCAGCAGAAACACCTTCTTTCTTCGCTATTTTGTCGATCAGATCGTACATTTCTTTCCATGCGTAGCGGTTTCCGTTTTTCACAGAATCAGCAACGGCTTTTTGCGCAGACATCGGCGGTCCGTAAGGATTTTCATTGGAGTTCAGCTTCGCAATGATCTTAGGTGCTTTGAAGTCATTTGGCAAGAAGTGTTCTCTCACCATTGGGCTGCGGAAAATGCGGTTTTCAGGGTCCAGGCTTAGGGGTGCAGTTGCAAAAGCGCCCATGCTTAGGTGCGGTGCCAAAGTCATCCCTCCGATTGCCAATAAACCGGATTTTAACAGATTTCGACGGTCCATTTTTTGAGTCATTGTTGTATTGTTTAGAAATATGTGACGATAAAAATTTGTGGTAAAGTCCTCGATACAATATACAAAATAAACAAACCAACTATATGTGCAGCTGGCTTGTTTTTCAACTAGTTAGCTTGTACTTGTGATAATCTTGTGAATGCAATTCCCTTGTACGTTCCCGTCCAGGAAATCTTGGTAACCGTTCCGACTTTCGGTGCAGGAACACCCAGTTCAGCCCATGTTTTGTCAATGGTTACAAGGCCTTGTGCATTGGATGTAACTTCACCCAAAACAGTTCCGGTCCGCAAAGTGATTTTGATGGGAACATTAGGAACGGGAATGGAGTCGATGCCCTTCGTGTTGTCCAGAATGTTTGTCTTATCCAGTTCTAATAATCTGGCAGAAAGCGTGATTTTTGCAGCAGTTGCCTGGTAACCCACAGTCGGTTCGCTGGCAATGGGCGCACCGAAAGCGGCACCGACAATGTCAACCAGCACAGGCGCCACTTCTCTGTCGAGGAACGGATCTTCCTCTTTGCAAGATGCCAGTCCCAGTGAAAGCGTCAGCACGAAGCAAATTGCGGGAAAGTATGTTTTGATATTTTTCATAATCTCGATTCTTGAATAAATAATGAATGTTTACCGCCTTACTTTTCAGCCCACCACAATTTGGTTTTCATATCGTTGGGGCCGCCATTCAATCCCTCTCCCGCTTTTACAGCTTCCGCATTCAATGAATATTCGGAGTTTGGATAAGGGAAGCGAGTAGGCAGGATGCCTCCGTTTTGCAAAACCGCACGTGGGTCAACCGCAGGGAAAACAGGGAATCCAGTTCTGCGCCATTCTGCCCAGGCTTCAACACCCTGACCGAAAAGTGCTACCCATTTCTGCTCCAAGACTTTTTCTCTCGTTACTGCGCCCAGTTTCGTTGTGAATGATGCCGAAGGAACCAAGCCATATTGTGCGAAAGAAGCTGCTATGCCCGCGTCAAAGTAGGTTTTTGCATTCCCTGTAATTTCGCCGTCCAATGCTGCCTCGGCCAGAATGAAGTTCAGCTCTGCAAAAGTCATGATCACTTCCGGTGCTTCCGGTTTGGTAAATGCATCACCAATCGTTGAGCTCGTCGCCAGGTAAGTCGTCGCAATCGCGTCCGGCAAGCCGTTCGGGTGACCTTCGTATTTTCCATCTTTGTTTGGATTGGCATATTTGGTAATGCGGGCGTCATCGAGCGCATTCATTTTGTCAGCCAATGTCTTACTAATGTTCCAGTCTGTCCGGCCGTCTTGCTTCATCACCTGGTTCCATTCGTTGTTGCTCGGCAACACCGTGGTGCAGTTGAGCTGCGCATTGTCCGCATTGCTCGTGAAGATTGGAAACTTGGTAGCGTCCCCAACAATCTCAGCCATAATCGCCTTTGATTCAGCAGGTTTCTTAACAGCCTGACGGTTTGCAAGGCGCAAACGCAACGAGTTGGCAAACTTTTTCCATTTCAGAATGTCACCGCCATACATGATGTCACCAGCAACGGCCGGTCCGCCTACAACCAGTTTTTCGTTGGCCATTTTCAGGTCGTTCAGCAAGCCCGCGTACACCACGTCCATTGGGTCGTATTTAGGTGTGTAAATGGGTGAATCTGCTGTTCCTTTGATCGCGTCGTTGTAAGGAATTGCTCCGTAAAGGTCTGTTAGTAAGGAGAAAACCCATGAACGCATTACCAATGCAACGCCTTCGTAATTAGAATTTGGTGTTGCAGATCCTTCGCCAGTGAGTTCAATGATGCGTTGAAAATTCAGCTGCGAATCGTTGTAAAAACCTTTCCAGTTGTTGGCAACCAATGCAGGGGAAACTGTGTAATCATCGCCTTCATTGGAATAAATGTTACGGGTCAAATGCTGCACATAAAGCTCGGCTGCGTCAATGTTGATGCGCTCGAAACGTGTCCGGTGCCCCCAGTAACGGTCAATGGCTGTTTCAATGCCCGTAGGAAGCAAATATTGTGGTCCAATCGCCGTCGGGCTGTTCGGACTTGTATTCATTTCATCAAAATCTTTGGTGCAGCTCGATGCGGTAAGAATCCCCGCCAGCGCCGTCATCCAAATGGTTTTATGATTTAATATATTTCTCATTTTGAAGATTCTTTAAGGTCAGTTAACAAAATTGACTTGATCAGAATGACAATGACAGGTTCATACCCACGCTGCGTGAGCTAGGAAGCTCTCCGTAACCAAAACCTTGTCCGTTTCCTCCTTTTGCATCAATTTCAGGATCGATGTGCGGCGTGTTTTTGAAAATCATCCACACGTTGCGCCCTACAACTGAAAGTTTTGCAGACTGAATTTTGATCCTTTTCAGGAATGATGGACTGATGCTGTAACCCAATGAAACCTCGCGAAGCTTTACATAACTCGCATCGAAAATCGCTGATTCGTGATAGTTACGTGGGTTGCTATAACCGTAAAGCTGGTTTGCAGTGACAATGATGTCGTTAGGAATGTAGGATTTGCTTCCATCCGCTCCTGTAACTTCACGAACTCCTTTTCCGATTACACCTTCTTCACGGCCCAATGCTGTTTCGGCATATTGACCTGTCCAGCGCGCAGTTCCTGTTCCTTCGTCATAAATGTCGCCACCAATGCGAACGTCAACCAATGCGCTCAATGAGAATCCTTTGTAATTGAATGTGTTAAGCATCCCACCGATCCAGTCAGGCTGCACATTGCCTAGTTTTTGGTTAGAGACCGTTACCGGCAAACCATTGGCTCCGTAAACAACTTGTCCGTCTGGTGATTTTTGGAAACCAACTCCGTAGAATGTTCCGTATGATTCTCCTACACGAGCCTCTGAGGACATTCCGCGCTGCGTTGCCAATGTGTAAGTTGTAAGTCCTTCGGCCAGCTCAACCACTTTGTTGCGGTTGCGTGCATAGTTCAAAGAAACCTCCCAGCTAAATCCATTTGACAATTTTACAGGCGTTCCGGATAACGTTAGTTCAACTCCTTTGTTGGTTATCTTTCCAGCATTCAGGATTCTTGTGTTGTAACCGCTTGCTTTTGAGATCTCAACACCCAGAATCTGGTCTTTCGTAGTTTGGTCATAATAAGTCACATCCAAACCGACTTTTCCTTTAAAGAAGCGCATATCAGCACCTAATTCAAGACCGGTTGTGATCTCAGGTTTCAGTTCTGAGTTTGCAATTTGAATGTTCTCGGCAAATTTTGGCACCGCTCCATTCCATGAACCGCTCGCTGTAAATGTCTGTGCAAGCTGATAAGGCGTTGCATCGTTACCCACTTGTGCATAGCTGGCGCGAAGCTTTCCGAATGTTAATACACTGCTTTTGACGTCGAACAACTCAGTGATCACCGCGCTCACGGATGCAGAAGGATAAAAGTAGGAGCGTGCATTGGAAGGCAATGTGCTTGACCAGTCGTTTCTTGCAGTAAGGTCCAGGAAAAGCGCGTTTCTCCAAGAGAAGTTTGCTGTTCCAAACAAGCTTTGCGTTTCCGATTCTCTAATTTCACTTTCAATGGTGTTAGCGCTCGGCACGGAGTTTCCTGCATTATACAGTCCGTCCACAACCATTTCTCCAACAGCGAAGTAATTTCTCTTGTAATAGTTTTTACGCTGAATTCCACCAAACTGAACATTCAATCCAAAATCATTGGTAATGTTCTTATTGTAAGTTAACATGAAATCCGTATTTGTTTCCTGGCTGCGCAAGACTTCTTCATTGAAGCGGCCTGGTGTTCTTGTGCCGTTACGAACGCGAAGGAAGTTGGTCACATTGATCCGCGTGTCTGACCAGTAATCCGTTCCCGAGCGAAGCATTAAGGAAAGCGAAGGAAGGATCTTGTAATTCAATGCAATGTTTCCTAACAACCTGTCTTTCTCGTTTCCGGAAGGCATTTCTTTTTGTGAGAAATACGGGTTAGTGAAGAATGTGTGCTGCCAGTTCGGTGGATCTGTGTCGCCCGCTTTCTGGTTATGCACGTCTGTGTATTTTTCATAATCACGAAGCTGATCCCAGGATACACTTCGGTGTGACCAGATAAACTCCTGTCCGCCTGCATAGCTGCGGTTGTCAGATCCGGATTTGATATACTCACCAGACAATGTAATGCTGATGTTTTTGGTCAAATTATAACCCGAGTTGATGCGGAAGTTGTTTCTGTGGAAATCATTGTAATACATGATCCCTTTCTGATCCACACGACTCAATCCCAAACGGAAATAACCTTTATCGTTGCCGCCTGAAAGCGCCACGCTGTTTGTGATCGTGCGGCCAGTCTGCCAGTATTCTTCCCAGTTGTCAGGCTGAGGAGTCAGTGGCGCAACATCGTCACCAGTCCACCACTGTCTCACCATACGACCATCCATAGGTGCTCCCCAGCTTTCATCAGTCCCTTCTGAACCAGCCAGAGGATATCTTGCGTCATAAACTGCTCTGTATTGTGCTATCTGGGCAGGATCGGTGATGGAAGAGCTCCATCCGTCGTTATACCAGGTCCGGTAACCGCTTCCTCCGCCGTAAGTGTTTTGAAAATCAGGTTTGATCCACGGACGTTCGAATGTAATGTTTGAATTTATCTCAACACCCAATCCTTTCGTTCCCTGACCGTTTTTGGTTGTAATTAAAATAACCCCGTTTGCTGCGCGTGAACCGTATAATGCAGCTGCATTAGGCCCTTTCAAGACAGACATTTCTTTAATGTTGTCCGGGTTAACTTCCGAAATTCCACCACCAAGCGTTTTGCTGGAAGTTTGTTCCATCGGCACACCGTCGATGACGATCAGCGGCTGGTTATTTCCTGAAACAGAAGAAGATCCGCGGATCTGGATTGTTGAGCTGCTGCCCGGTCCGCCATTCGCCTGAACACGCACACCGGCGATTTTACCGGATAATGCATTCGCAACGTTTGTTGAGCGTGATTCCGTTAAAGCGCTTCCTTTCACTTCCTGGACTGTGTAGCCCAATGCTTTTTTCTCGCGTTCTATCCCGAATGCGGTAACCACCACTTCGGCAAGTTGTCGTGTATCGGCGTCAAGTTTTATGTCAAATTGAGTTTGGTTTCCGATGGGCACCTCTTTAATTAAAAAGCCCACATAAGAAACTACAAGGATTCCATCACCTGGAACAGAAAAACTGAATTTTCCGTCTGCGTCTGCATTTGAACCGACATTGGTTCCTTTAAATATGATGGAGGCGCCAGCGAGTCCGAGACCATCGTCGGCCGCTGAGATCTTGCCGCTGATCTGCCGCACCTGAGCGTAGGCCAGCGGAGAACAGAGAGAAGCCCATAATAATAAGAGTAGAACTTTACGCATGGGAGAAGATGAGTTAAATTGTTGTTAGGCATCAGTAATAGGAGTGAAAAAGTTATGGCTGTGTGGTGTCCACGTTGCCGTGCGCCGCACACACTTTCGCGTGGACAGAACAACACAGCCATAAGCTTGCAAAACTGCTTTTCCGGAAAGCAATACCCTCTTAAATCGAGGACAAACAGCGAAGCATGTTTAAGCAGGAACAAAGAAGTCCCGGCGTCGACAATGTTGCTTGTCCACGGCGTCTACGGTAAATCAGTATTAAAAAAATTATATTGTAGCAGGACAGAACATGCCGGATGCGCCATTAAAATGACAACCGGTTTTTTATTGTGTTCCCCCTGTTACAGTCAGATATATTCATGTGCGGCTGGAATATATCTACTATTCAGAAGTTCAGTCATTCGTTTAACGACTTCTCAAATATACTGACAATGTGAAAAAATGCAAGAGAATAAATTAAAAAAATGGAGTTTTTTGCAATTATAATTGGTCATTTAAATTCATTATAAAGCGTTTTGGTAATAATTTTATAAATAATTTAAATTTCCCGTTTTCACAGATTCTCTACAAAAGCACTAGATTATTAAACCGGTTTGTGAACTATAATTGTCTATAAACTAGACGTTTATACATAGTCAGTTCAAAAAATCTTGTGACGGAAAGTTACTAAGCGGAGAATTCCGCGCATAGTGATGGGCATAGTCAGTAAAATGCAAAAGAGGGACCCTATTACGGATCCCTCTTTCTACTAACTAGAAATAATTATATTTTCGACTTTTTCCTCAATCAATGTATCGTTTGAGGATCGGGCGGTAAGAGTCAATCCGACGGTCTCTCAGGAAAGGCCAGGTTGTTCTGTAAAAATCCAGTTTCTCCAAATCCAGTTCTTCCACGTGCGTCACTTCTTCTTCATGTGGAGCAAGATAAAGGAGGCGTCCCTGCGGGTTGGCAATGAATGATCCGCCCCAGAATTGCTGATCTGCTTCACGTCCGGTCCGGTTCACAGCAACAACATACACGCCATTGGCAACGGCATGGCCGCGTTGGACGGTTTGCCATGCGCCATATTGTTCTTCATTGATAATCGGGTCCGTTTCATTTGTGTCCCAGCCAATTGCGGTGGGATAAAAAAGGATCTCGGCACCCATCAAGCTCGTAATGCGTGCCGCTTCAGGATACCATTGATCCCAGCAAATCAGAACGCCAATTTTTGCAAACTTCGTGTCGAAAACGCGGTAACCATCTTTGTCGCCCGCTTCTCCAATGGACTCACCCGTAGCAGCGTCGCCCGGTGTGAAATAGAATTTCTCATAATAACCGGGATCGTCCGGAATGTGCATTTTGCGATATTTTCCCAAATAAGCGCCGTCAGCATCCAAAACGGCTGTTGTGTTATGGTAAAGGCCGTGCGCACGTTTTTCAAAAAGCGAAGCAATAATCACAACGCCCAGCTCCTTTGCCACTGAGGCCAGCGACTCGGTCGATGGACCGGGGATGGGTTCGGCCAACAGGAAATTTTTATGGTCTTCCACATCACAGAAATATAGCGAGCGGAAAAGTTCTTGAAGACATACAATGTTGGCACCTTTCGCCGCAGCGTCACGGATTCCCTGAACGGCTTTTTGAAAATTCGCATCAACATCTTCCGTGCAGCTCATTTGGACAATGCCAATGTTTACCTTTTTATTCATGAATGGTCGTTTGTGGACTTAATGTTCAGAAATTTTAACACTATTTCTCCTCTGGGAGTTCTTTTATTGTAAATGCAAAGGAAAGCTCGTTCATGCATTTGAAGTGTTTTTGCGGACATTCCTTATGGCCGATTTTTGAGCAGGGCCGGCATTTGAGATTATTATTTTCGAGAACTTCGAATGCCGTTTTATATGGATACATGCCAAAACCCGGGATTGTGTTTCCCCAAATTGAATAGACTTTCTTTTTAAACGCCGCCGCAACGTGCATTAAACCCGTGTCGTGCGTGAAGACGATCAGCGATTTTTCTATTAAAGATGCGGATTGATTGAAATTATATTTCCCGCAGGTGTTTAAAATAAGATGATCGCCAATGGCCAACCTGATCGCTTCTCCCGCATCAAAATCTTCTTTTCCGCCGAGTAAAACAATGGGAAAATTGATTCTCCTGCAAAGCTCTATCATTCTCGGCACTGGTAACTTCTTCGTATTGTGCTGACCGCCAATTGCATAAGCAGCGAACTTTCCCTGATGGGTCACGGGCAGCCAGCCGATTTCAACATTGTCTTTATATGGAACGAAATAGTCGAGCCCTTTGCCGTCATTGCTGACTTGCAACGGTTTAAGTGTGTCCATATAGCGATCTACAATGTGGACATCGGGCAGATAATTGATCTTAAATGTGGTAAGCAGCCATTTTTGAACATTCAATTTATCAAAACTGAACGCTTTTACGCCCAGCCCCAGCTTGATGCGCAGCGTGCGGATGTTGGCGTGAAGGTCAATGATGTAGTCAAATTTTTCTGCTTTAAGCTGTTTCAGAATGGGATCAATGTCTTTGTCCAGCAGCCATATTTTGTCGACATAAGGATTGTCGGCGAGCAGGAAATGAAATTTTGATTTGGTAAAATAGTGAATTTCAGCATTCGCCTGTTGTTTCAAACACCTGATCACCGGCGTGGTAAGCACAATGTCACCAATGGAAGAAAAGCGTAGGATCAGGATTTTAACAGGTTTATTCACTTTTTATTTGTCGTAATTGAAATGGCAACAGGTTTTGCGGCTTGGCATGTTTCCACCGTCTGTGGCTCCAAAGCCAGTTGTCAGGCTGGCGTTTAATGTCTTCTTCCAGGAATTCGATCTGGCTTTGAAGGATGTGATTGGCCGGTTCTTTTTTCGGTTCTTCGGTGATCAGCTTGAAATAGGAGCGGTAAAATCCTCTCCTTCGCTCATCCCGTGCGATCCCCATGTATAAAACCGGCGCATTCAGCCGCTTGGCAATGAGTTCACCGCCTCTAAAAATTCCCGTGTCTTGATTCAGGAATTTGGTCCAATAAGCCTTTTCCGGACTCGGTGACTGGTCATTGACCAACACAAAAAGGAACGGTTTTTCCCGCGGCGCCATCGCGCGGACCATTGCTTCCTTCATAGGAACCATTTCCGTCCCGAACTTGGTCCTTACTTTTTTAAACCAATCCTCGAAAATGTCGTTAGCCAGCTCGTGGTAAACGACCACAATTTGGTAGGATAATTTGGCAGAAGCAAATAAGTTGAGCATTTCCCAGTTGCCCAGGTGCCCCGACATCACAACGACGTTTTTCTGCTGCGCATAATAATGGTCGAGCAAATCGGTTTCCAAATCAAACCGGTTCAGCAAATCGCTCCTCGAAATGGATCTGAGTTTAATGGTTTCAAAAATAATATCCGTAAAGTTTCGGTAATATCTGCGGGCAATGCATTCAATGACATTTTGATCGTAACCCGGGAAACTGTTTTTCAAATTGGTGAGGATGACTTCCCGCCTGTAATGGCCAATGTCGAAGATGAGAAAGCGAAAAATATCGGAAAGTTTGTACAATTTCTTCCAGGAGAGCCTCGATATTGCTGTCAGGATTGACAGTAATAATCGGGTGGAGAGGTTTTTCATTGCGTTGAGTCTTATGCAGTGAAAAAACCGATTTTTTAAATCATTTAGTTCCTCGGAAAAGCACTTTCCGAAGACTTATAAATCCGGTATTTAGCGAAATCTAGGCCAAAGTTTGCTCCGGTTTCAGGCACTCCGGGCGCTTGTGTTTCCAGCGTCTGTGGCTCCAAAGCCAGTTATGCGGCTGCTGTTCAATGTCCTTCTCCAAAATTCGCAATTGCTTATCCAGAATAGCATTGTTTTGAACCTCTTTTGGACATTCCGTGATGGTGGAAATGTCCACGTGATAGTAACCTCTTTTATTGGGCACTTTGCAAAAGTCGGCATATAAAACCGTCAGGTTGTAACGGCGCGCGATTGTTTCAACGCCTCTGAAAACACCCGTATCCTGATGCAGAAAGTGTGTCCAAAAGGCAGTTTTAGGATTGGGCGACTGATCATTGGCTAGCACGACGCAATAGGGTTTGTCCCGCGGTTTTTGTAATTCTTTAAAAATACAATCCATAGGAACCAGCTTTGCGCCAAAGCGTGTCCGAAGGTCTAAAAACCATTGGTCAGAAGCTCTATTTTGCAGCGGTCGGTAAACGACAATGCACTCGTGTTTGAAACAAAGCGAAGAAAAGAGGTTAGCAAGTTCCCAGTTGCCGCGGTGGCCCATGAGATAAATAATGTTGGTTTTATCATTATAAAACTTATCCATGACGCTGATATCGCCTTGCAGACGCTCCCGAACACATTCGGGGCTGGCGGTGCGAAACTTGATCGTTTCTACAATGAGATCTGTAAAATGCAGCTGAAAATCTTTGGCAATGCAGGACAGTTCTTCGTCACTCTTCTCAGGAAAGCTGTTTTTGAGGTTTTGACGAATGACTTCCTTTCGATAACGACCGACGCTAAAAATTGACCAGCGCAAAAAGTCAGACAACCTGAACGCATTTTTCCAAGATAATGCCGAAACCTGATTTAGTAATAAAAAAAGAAACTTTGAGACTATTGACTGCATGCAAACATTTTTTGCAATAATACGTATATATATTTATGTATGCGAAAAACTGGTTTTTCTAGGTCTATTTTATTAAATTCAATGTTTTGTACCCGGTAAATAACGACTCATTGGAAGGAATATTTGACATAAAAAACGATCGCCGCCTGAGCGTGTATTTGTATCGGGTGGGATTTGGGATGTGGCTTATGTATCTTGTTCTAGGCGCTCCGGCCTTGCACACGTACACGCATTATCGCCAGGATTGTGGCTTATTGTCGTTTGCAATGATGATTTTTGGGTTTACCGCTTCTATGGTGTATGATTATTTTCATCACCACGATCAATATGAAATGAAGAAAAAATGGTTGTTTATCAGCTATGCGGTGCTGGCGGGAATTATTTATTTTCTTGAATTTCGAGGCAAAGAAAGCCTGATTGATATCAACTGGATTCTCAGTCTGCTTTAATTCACTTCGCTCGCAACGGACCCTCCCTGTTGAATCAATGCTTCAATTTCTTTATAGCTCAAATCTGGCAAAGCAGCCACTTTACCAATCACAATCACTGCCGGAGAGGCAATTTCACTGACTTGCGCCAGCGCTGCAATGTTGCTTATTTTGCCAGTTACGACTTTCTGTTGTTCCAATGTTCCGTTCTGGATAATTGAAATGGATTCGTCCATTTTGTCCAATGATGCATAAATGGCAACGATCTCCTGCAACTTGTGCAAGCCCATCAATATCACAACTGTGGCCGTGGATTGCGCTGCAAGCAGAATGTCCGTCGAAAGTGCGTGGTTTTTTGTGGTTCCTGTAATGATCCAGAAACTTTCACTTAACCCTCTTGAAGTCAATGGAATACCAGCTAATGCGGGAGCTGCGTAACTGCTCGAAATGCCTGGGATAACTTCCGATTCAATGCCATGCTGGGCAGCATAAAGAATCTCTTCATAACCCCTGCCAAAAATAAAGGAATCGCCACCTTTCAGGCGAACGACTTCCCCGTAAATGCGGGCGTTTTCGACGATTAATGCATTAATATCGTCCTGGGCGCAGCTTGTTTTCCCAAAACGCTTGCCCACGAGAATCTTAACACAATCTTTTGGACAAAAATCGAGCAGGGAAGGGTGGGCGAGGGAGTCGTAAAGAACAACTTTGGCTTTTTGTAACGCCTTAACCCCTTTCAAAGTGATCAGGTCAGGATCGCCTGGCCCGGCACCAATGAGTGTAAGTTTCATATTGTAGAGACTTCGGCTTCCGGCTGTTGGCAGTCAAGCATTATGGCCGATCACCAACAGCCGGAGCTGAGAGTCATTTAACTATCTTTTCCGAATGACAATTCTTGCAGAACGGGCTCGCCAGTTTCCACTAATTGCGCTTCGCGTGTATCGCGGACAAAATTTAAAAATTGCTCTGCCGTGCTCAGGAAATATGTCGCAAATTCCTGCGTCGGCTCAAATTTGTTAATGCTGAAAGCCAACGATCGGAAAGGCGTTTCCGACTTGTCCTCAGGCGTAAATGCTGCCGGGGAATTGTATTTGAAATCCTGGCCAAAATGCGTTTCAAAATCGTTAATAATGCCATATTGCGTGTTCAGCGTCACATCTTTGGTCATTAACAAACCTTTTGCGCCGGTGATCAACACATTATAAGCATGGTAAATCGCATCCGCCCAAATTCCTGACTCGTAATTTTCTTTGGCAAGATTCAATTTTTCCTGTCCTTCTGTAATGGTCGTCGCTACAAGATCCACCAGCACACTCGCACATTCTCCAACCCCGATCTCGGTTTTGAACAATTCGTCGTGGTCCCAATCGCGGTAATCGTCGTCTTGCAAAGTGGTTAGGTCTGCAATCGGTTTCAGCAATTGGAAGAAGTAATTTTTGGTCTGGCGTTGGTAATATTGGTTGTAATATTCACCATCGTAAGCATTTGTTTCAAAATCATTGAAAAGCGTTCGCAAAACTTCCGGGCCGCGTTTGGTCGGAACTTTGATTACTTTATCGCCAATTAAGCCAATGCCGTCGCCAGAGAAACCACCGCCGAGCAAAACCTGCAATGCAGGAAGAACCAGCTTGCCGTTCTTAATTGAACTTCCATGAAAACCAATGTTAGAAGCATTATGCTGGCCACAGCCATTCATACAACCGCTAATCTTAATCTTAATATCCTGATTGTAAATCATTTCAGGGAATTCATCACGCATTACATCTTCCAACACGCGCGTGATTCCGTAACTGCTTGAAATGGCGAGGTTACAAGTGTCCGTTCCCGGGCAGGTTGTAATGTCCATTGTGCTGTCAAAACCCGGTGCGGCGAGGCCTAGCTTCGCAAGCTCGTGATAGAGGGCAACCAAGTCTTCGCCTTTCACAAAACGAAGAATATAACCTTGATTTACCGTCACCCGAATGTCATCGGCAGCATATTGACGAACGATGTTTGCCAGCGCGCGCGCTGTATCCGAATGCATATCGCCTAGCAAAACACGCAATTGAACAGCAAACCAGCCTTTCTGTTTTTGTTCAAAAGTGTTGGTTCTCAACCATCTAGTAAAAATATCAAGCTTGTCCGCTTCAATGCTTTGAGAAGCAATGTTCAGAATCTCTGCTTCCGATAAAGATGGGCGTGGTGCGTAGTTGATCGATTCCGCTGCCTTGGTTCCAAACAAATCTTCGGGAATGGTAAAGACTTTATTTTTAAGCGCAATGCGTTGTTCTTCAACCCTAGCCATCATTTCTTCCAGTCCAATATCGGCCAAGAGGAACTTCATACGCGCCTTATGACGACGAACGCGTTCGCCATAACGGTCGAAAACGCGAAGCAATGCTTCTATAAATGGAATGACTTTATCTTCTTCCAGAAATTCAAATGCAGTTTGGGCAGAAAAAGGCTGCGCGCCTAATCCGCCGCCAATAAGCACTTTAAAACCTTTAACAGTCTCGCCCGCTTCGTTTAAGCCCATTTTGGCTATAAGACCCACGTCATGAATGAACGCTAATGCTGAATCTTTTTCAGAAGAAGAAACGGCAATTTTAAACTTCCGTCCCATATCCTGATTGATCGGGTTGCGGAGGAAATATGTGAATATGGAATGCGTGATCGGTGTTACATCAAACGGCTCATCCGGATCAATTCCGGCCACCGAAGAAGCTGTAACATTGCGAATTGTGTTTCCGCAAGCCTCTTTCAATGTAATGCCCGCATCTTCCAGATCCGCCCATAATTGCGGTGAATCCGAAAGCTTTACAAAGTGCAGCTGAATGTCCTGACGCGTAGTTGCGTGTAGGTTTCCGGTTGCAAATTTGTCGGAAGTATCCGCGATCCTGACAAGCTGGTCCGCTGTGATGCGTCCGTAAGGCAGCTTGATGCGGATCATTTGCACGCCGGGCTGGCGCTGGCCATAAACACCGCGTGTAAGCCTGAACTTACGGAATGCTTCTTCGGGTGTTTCGCCCGTGTTAAATGCATTGATTTTTTGGTTCAAATCAATGATATCGCGCTTCGCAGCAGCCGATACTTTGTCAGAAATCAATATTTCGCTCATGGTGATAATTTCTTTATTCGATCATGCAAGCTCCTACGGTCACATTTGACGTTTCGTCGATCAGGATCGCTGCGCCGTTAGCGCGGTTTTTCTGATATGGATCGTAGGCGATTGGCTGGGCTGTTCTTAGTATAATTCTTGCGACATCATTTAATTTCAAACTGTCCACTTCGTCCAGCTTTTCGTATGAATTGATGTCAATTTGGTATTCAATGTCGCGGATGGAACATCTCGATCTCGCTGTTCCATGCTGTAACACATATTTGTTGCCTGCTTTCAATGTCTTTTTGTCGTCCATCCAACAAATCAGCGCCTCAATATCCTGGCTCACGATGGGCGAACTGCTCAATGAAACAATGGTGTCGCCGCGGCTAATGTCAACGTCGTCTTCCAACAGGATCGTAACTGATTCCAAAACAGAGGCTTCCTCTATTTCGTTTCCGCCGAATTCAATCTTTGCGATTTTAGATTCAGTTTCAGAAGGAAGAATTTTCACCAAATCCCCTTTTTTGAATGTTCCACTTTGCACGCGACCCGCATATCCACGGTAATCATGCAACTCATCCGTCTGAGGGCGGATCACATATTGAACCGAAAAACGGCCATCTTCCTGATTTTGATCTTTCAAAACATTAACATTTTCCAAAACAGAAAGCAATGTTTCGCCAGTATACCAAGGCATGTTAACCGATCTGTCAACAATGTTATCGCCGTTCAAAGCACTAACCGGGATCAGCGTCAAGTCCTTAATGTTCAACTTAGAAGCCAGTTCCTGATAAGATTTTGCAATCTCCAAAAACGCATCTTCTGAATTTCCAACCAGATCCATTTTGTTAATCGCCACAATTACATGCGGAATGCCCAGCATGGAAGCGATCAGCGAATGACGGCGGGTTTGTTCAACAACACCATGACGCGCATCCACCAAAATAATCGCCAAATCTGCGTTAGAAGCACCCGTAACCATATTTCTGGTATACTGAATGTGTCCCGGCGCATCAATGCTAATAAACTTGCGGTTAGGCGTTTGAAAATATTTGTAAGCAACATCAATAGTAATGCCTTGCTCACGCTCCGAACGAAGGCCATCCGTAAGCAAAGCCAAATCGATTTCCCCCACATTACGGCTTTTACTAGCACGCTCAATGGCCTCCATCTGATCTGCCAATATATTTTTCGTATCGTAAAGCAAGCGTCCGATCAATGTGCTCTTGCCATCGTCCACGGAACCTGCTGTTATAAATCTTAGTAAATCCACCTTATTAATTTTGAATGATTGAATGAGTGAATGACTGAATGTGATGTAGATTGTCATCCTGAGCGGAGCCGAAGGATGTCACCCTGAGTGTAACGCTCTTTTGCCCTGTCACCCTGAGCGGAGCGGGCCGCCGGGCGGTCGAAGGGCAGCACCACGTTACCTTAAAAGTACCCCCCCTTTTTCCGATCTTCCATAGCTGCTTCCGTCTGCTGATCATCAATACGCGTTTCGCCTCTTTCACTGATTCTTGAAACGGTGATTTCGGCAATAACCTCGTCTAATGTCGCTGCGCTGGATTCTACGGCTGCTGTGCAGGTCATATCGCCAACTGTACGGAAACGGACTTGGCGTTTTACGATTTGATCGTACTCATCAGGTTCGATAACCGGCGTATTGTTCAGCAATTTGCCATCTCTCAAAATCAATTCACGCTCGTGGGCGAAATAAATGGATGGTAATGTGATGTTTTCTCTTTTTAAATAGGCCCAAACGTCAAGTTCGGTCCAGTTTGAAATTGGGAAAACGCGTACGTTTTCGCCTTTATGGATTCTGCCGTTAAACAAGTTCCAAAGTTCGGGACGCTGACGTTTTGGGTCCCACTGGCCGAATTCGTCACGGAATGAGAAAATGCGTTCTTTTGCGCGTGCTTTTTCTTCATCACGACGTGCTCCGCCAATGCAGGCATCAAATTCAAATTCTTCAATTGTATCCAGCAAAGTGAAGGTCTGCAACCAGTTACGGCTCGCATTTTTGCCAGTTTGTTCTTTCAGGCCTTTTGCTTTAATCGTATCTTCTACATAGCGAACGACCAGTTTTGCGCCGATTTTCTCAGCCAGTTCGTCGCGGTAATTTATTGCTTCAATAAAATTGTGTCCGGTATCCACGTGCACCAATGGAAAAGGGATTTTTCCAGGCGCAAAGGCCTTTTGAGCCAGTCTAACCAATGTGATAGAATCTTTTCCTCCTGAAAACAACAATGCAGGGCGCTCGAACTGGCCAGCGACCTCACGCATAATGTAAATCGCCTCGGCCTCCAACTGGTCCAGATAATCGGGAGCACTGCGTCGCGCTTCCTGATCACTGATATCCGACACTTCTTTAACTGATATTGACATGATTATTGAATTTGCGTTTTAGCTTTAAGCGCCAGGCTGCCAGCTATATGCGGTTTTTACTTATTAACTCTTTTAAAATTGGGCTTAGCATTTATCATATGTTTGACCGCCTACTTAGCGTGCAAACCACATTCTTTTTTCGACTCATCTTCCCACCACCAGCGTCCAGCGCGGAAATCTTCACCTTCCTGAATCGCGCGGGTGCACGGTGCGCAGCCAATGCTTACAAAACCTTTGTCATGCAGCGGATTGTAAGGAATGCCATTAGACTTCACATATCCCTTCACCTCTTCAAATGACCAATGCAAGATCGGATGGAACTTCACCAGCTGATGCGCCTCGTCCCATTCCAGCTGTGGCATATCATGACGGTTCCCCGACTGTTCTGCCCTGATGCCCGTAACCCAGATTTTTGCGCCTTTCAACGCGCGATTCAACGGTTCCACTTTGCGGATAAAGCAGCATTCCTTACGGTTTTCCACAGAATCATAAAAACTCAATGGTCCTTTCGTACTTACCAAAGTCTCCACAGAATCCGTCTGCGGATAGTAAACCTTGATCTTCGTATCATAACGATTGTTGGTCTTTTGCAGCGTCATATAAGTCTCGCTGAAAAGCCTTCCTGTGTCCAGGGTGAAAATCGTAATGTTCAGATTGTTATTTAAAATAAAATCCGTAATAACCTGATCTTCATATCCCAAACTGGTTGAAAAAACGACCTCGCCAGGAAAAAGATCCGCCAGAATCGCCAGCGATTTCGTCTCACTCTTGCCTTCAATGGCCGCGTTTAAAGAAGATATTATTGTGTTGTTCATGGTGAATATTATATCAATTCAAAACGGGCGACATTCAAAAATTCAGCATTCAAATGATCGAAGTCTTTGTCCGTTGTTATCAAAGTTGCATTCAAAACACTGGCTGTTGCAGCAATCCAAAGATCGTTTTTACCCATGTTTCTTGCTGAACCTTTCAGTTGTCTTTCTCTTAATCTTCCCTGGCTAAAAGCGTCGATTTCTGCATAACGCTCGATAATATCATCGGTAATAGTTCTTACGGGAACAAGTTCATTTACCAGCACTTGTAGTTCCAATTTTCTTTGTGCACCCCATTTATTCTGAATAGCGAGTGATTTCAATTCACCCAGGACAATGGATGGAATGTACATGAATGTCCCAGTTTCAAACAATCCGAACGGTTTTTCTATTTGGTCCCAAATCGAGTGTTTTCGTAAGTAGGCCAAAATAACGTTTGTATCAAGAACATACTTCATTTAGTTAACTGCGAGAGAAGTAGTTCAAGAGGCTCTTCGATAGCAAGTGAATCCCTTAATGCATCAAGTCTTTCCTTATTTGCACCGGTATATCCTCGCTTTTCGATTTGTTTTTGAACAATTTCCTCAGCTGTCAACTCGTCATCCGCATTTACGCATTGCCTCAAAGGGTCATTTTCCGGCAATTCGCTCATAATAAATTTATTTAAGCTCACGCCAGCTAAATCAGCTGCTTGTCTAAGTGAAAGCACTTCTTTTGTATATAACTGGCTAGCGATCGAGAGCAAAATTTCTTTCGTTCCAGACTTTTCCGGAATTTCAATTGTTAATGTGTGCATGATATGAATATGTTTAAGTGTTTATCAATCTAATATATCACTTTTCACCGACACCTCCACGGCATTGGTGAAGTCTTCGATCAAATCCTCAATGTCTTCCAGGCCTACTGAAATGCGGATTAGGCCTTCGGTGATGCCTAGTGCTTTTTTCTCTTCCGGTTTCAGTTTGGCGTGTGTGGTTGTATTGGGATTTGTTACAATAGTTCTTGTATCGCCCAGGTTGGATGAAAGGGAAGCGATTTCCAATGCTTCCATGAATGCTGAAACTCTTTCAAAACCACCTTCCAGATCAATGGTAACAATCGCGCCGCCGGCTGACATTTGCTGTTTGGCCAATTCATGCTGCGGATGCGATTCAAGGAACGGATATCTTACAGACTTCACATCCGGATGTTTTTCCAAAGCTTGTGCAAGCTGCAATGCATTGGAACAATGTCTGTCCATTCTTAATCCAAGCGTTTCAAGGCTTTTGGTTAAAACCCAAGCGTTGAATGGCGACATAGACGGCCCGGTCTGGCGACAGAAAAATCTTAATTCCTTAATATATTCTTTTTTACCAACAACAACACCACCCAAAACGCGGCCCTGTCCGTCCATGAACTTCGTTGCCGAGTGTAAAACCAAATCAGCGCCGAACTCCGCCGGAACTTGTAATGCTGGTGAGGCAAAGCAGTTGTCTACATTAAAAATCAGATTATGTTTTTTGCAAAGTCTTCCGACCATTGCCAAATCCACTAGGTCAAGTCCTGGATTTGAAGGCGTTTCAAGATAAACCATTCTTGAATTAGGCTGAACTGCTGCTTCCCAGTCTGCTTCGCTTGCGTCCGCATCTAAATAGGTGTGCGTAATGCCCCATTTGCTCAAAATCTGCGTAATTACCTGGTGCGCAGAACCGAACAATGCACGGCTTGCGATAATGTGGTCGCCGCTTTTCAGCAATGCAGCCATACTCGCAAAAACTGCCGCCATTCCCGTTGCGGTCGCAACGCCATCTTCACAATCTTCTAATAGACAAACCTTATCAACAAATTCCTGCACGGTCGGGTTGGAAAAACGGCTGTAAATGTTTCCGTCTTCGGTCTCCTCAAAAAGTGCTTTTCCCTGTTCTGCGCTTTCAAATGTGAAACTGCTGGTCAGGAACAATGGTGTTGAATGTTCGCGATACTTGGTTTTTGGCGTTTGCGTGCGTATCGCTTTGGTTTGTTTTTTCATGATATTTTGAATTCGGCTGTCGGCTTTTTGAGCGATCAGCTTTTTAAATTTAATATATAAACTAAGCGACCATACTTAGATAAAGTCTTTTTACAAATCGCTGAGAACCATGTAAATAATTCTCAGACTTACAATGATGATAACGGTTCCAACCATGATCATCATGGTTTTGATTGGTAACTTTCTGGATAGATTTGCTGCGATCGGAGCGGCGACCATACCACCGAGTATGAGCCCCAACACGACCTGCCAATGCGAAAATCCAATGATGCTGATGAATGTAACCGAACTTGCGAGTGAAACAAAGAACTCCGCCAAGTTAACCGATCCGATTGTGTATTTTGGGTGGCGTCCGCGGGCAATTAGTGTGGAAGTTACGATGGGCCCCCAACCGCCGCCGCCGATCGAATCGAGCGTTCCGCCTGCCAGCGCCAGCCATCCAATTTTGGTCATTGGCTTCTTTTCAACTCGTTTCTTTAACGCTTTCTGGATGATAAGAATTCCCAGAATTAAAGTATAAACTGCCACCAATGGCTTGATGACATAAATGTATTTTTCAAAAGAAGATAGGAGATAAGCACCGGCAATTGCGCCTAAAACGCCTGGAAACAGGATTTTTGCAAAAAGCTTGCTGTTTACATTGCCGAATTTAAGGTGCATATAACCCGAAACACCACTGGTAAATATTTCGGAAGAGTGCACGCTGGCACTAACTGCCGAGGGAGGCACGCCTAATGTGAGCAAAAATGTGGCAGCCGTAACGCCGTATGCCATGCCCAATGCGCCGTCAATCATTTGTGCTACGAAGCCGCCGAGCACATAATAAAAGAAGCCTTCATTCAATTCCAGTTCGTCCCAAAGAACGGTAAGCCGGTCGTAAGTGAAGAATGTGAAGAGCAAATGGCCGACGATCATTAACGCAATCGCTGAGAAAATGTTAACGGCAACTTCCGTGCGGGTTCTTTTGCGGATGGTGGCCGCCCAAACTTTCTGCTGGATTGTTTCCCAGGTTAATGGCCTTTTTGTATTATTCCTTGGAAGTGGCTGCTGAGAACCGCGCGGTGCCGGAGTGGCCGAAGCATTATTGAAACGAACGTCGGATTCTTCGGGAATATCACGCAGGAAAACCACTTGTCCCTTCGCCCTGGCAATTGCCGCAAGGCGCCGATCTTCCTCAGGATCACCACTTGCGATGTAGGCAACATCAAGAGATTCCCAGTTGGTTTCAGATGAGGGTTTATAATCCGCCGCTTCCTTCAAAGTCTATGTAGTATACAAAAATTATAGAGTATTTCGGTTCGCAAATTTACGATCAAATTGTTAGTTTTCAAAGGGGAAAAAATTGGTTTGAAGTAGTATTGGCGGCATCGGCAGGGACTGGCATTGTGTCATTACAGCAAATGATTAATGCCACTAATACACCAATGCACACGAATGCATCCGTGCCTTATTCGTGCATTAGTGGCAATAAAAAAGTGCGAATCTAAGAGAAACGCACTTTTTGACTTACAGAATATAACTATGATTAAGGGTTTTGTTTCAATACATTCGATCCCATGATATCGATTTGCGCTTGTGGGATTGGGAAATATTCGCTCTTGCCTTTGATGAATGTTGCGCCGGTGAGATAGGTTCTCTTCTTACTTTCTTTGGCCAGATATGCATTCAAAACAACATCCGCAACGCCCCAGCGAACCAGATCAAAGTGTCTGTGGCCTTCCATTGCAAGCTCCACACGACGTTCGAAACGAACGGCTTTTCTTGCATAATCTTTATTTGCAAAGGATGGATATGGTTTTACCAGATAATTTGCCGCAGGCTTCCCAGCAGCGTCAGTAACCACCACATTGGCAGCACGTGTGCGAACCTGATTAACCAGCTTTAACGCTGTCGCAAGATCGTTGTCTTCCACCGCGACTTCGGCACGCATTAACAAAACGTCCGCCAAACGAATCGCGCGATAATTGTTTGCATTGGCACGAGGCGATTCCGCGCCCGCATTTTCACCATTATAAGCAAAGAATTTCTTGAACGTATATGGTCCGCCAAAACTTTGGTCACGAATCCAGTTTTTGCCAGGATGCACACCCCAGTTCAGAAATGGCAAGCCTCTTCTGCCGACAGTCCAGTCCAGGCGAGGGTCCAATGTGCCCGTGTATGGCGTGAAGGCATCTGTCGAGGAAAGCCCTTCGTCGTTTGTCACGTCCACGTCGTTGAATGTGTCGAGCAATGGCAAACCGGCAGCGTCTGTTTTAAATGCATTTACCAAATTTTGTGTTGGCTGGTAAAATCCACAGCAGCCACCCGGAGCAGATCCATAAGGAAAGTTGTAGTTATCACCCCAGCTTCCGTTTTGACCGCCACCGCCGTCACCAACCGACATTTGCACTTCAAAAATCGACTCACTGTTATTTTCCGTCGTGATCCTGAAATTTTCATGGAAGCTGTTGATCAAAGCAAACGGTCCATTATTGATCACGTCATCGAGCAATGGCTTGGCTGCGGCGAAATCCTGCTGATACATATGCACTTTGGCCAAAGTCGCCTTTGCTGTCCATTTGCTCGCACGCCCAGCCTGAGCTTTGGTTGCAGATAAATTGTCAACGGCAAACTGCAAGTCTGCTTCAATGTTGGGCCAAATGTCTTTATCGTTCGGCAGGTTAATGTAATCCGTAACGGTTTCATCAACGTAAGGCACCATATTCCAAAGTTTCTTGGCTTCAAAATGATACCAGGCTCTCAGAAAACGGGCTTCTCCCAATGCCTGAGCCTTTTCAGCTTCGGTCATATCCGTTGCCAGGCCGATTAGTTTAATGGTGTTATTGGTTCGTGACACGCCGTCATAAACCGCCACCCATTTGTCGTTATAAGCACCAATGTCCGCTTGGGGAATGTAACGTTCTATGGTTGTAATCTGCGCCTGGTCACCCACGTCGCTGCCTTTGTAAGCATCATCTGAAGCGATGGAGCCATAAATCCAGTTGCTGACCGAAGATGTGTTCACGGGGCCTGAACCCACGCCGTCAAGCAAACTGTAAGCTCCGATCAGCACCGCATTAACCCCGTTTTTATTGGAAAGTGACTGCTCATTGCCCACTCCGAGTGGAGTGGTTTGCAGGAATTCGTCGCCGCAAGACGTCAACATTCCCGCGCAGACCAATGCTGTTAAAATTAAAATTCTCTTTTTCATATCTATAAATTATCAGATAAGTGATTTTAAACTAAGCCGTTATCAGAATCCGAAGTTGATACCAACCTGATACATTTTGGAATTGGGATAATTTCCCTGATCCACACCAAGCACAGTTGTTCCCGGGGAAGAACCTACCGACGTCACCTCAGGATCGATTCCGCTGTATTTGGTGATCGTGAACAGGTTTTGCGCCTGCAAATAAATGCGCGCAGTTTCAAATCCGATTTTTGACAAAACACCCGTTGGTAATGTGTAACCAACTGTGAGGTTTTTCATGCGGAAATAAGAGCCGTCCTCAATGAAATAGCTCGATGGCTGCTGACTGCGGCTATCGTTCGCATCCAGAATCGGAAGCACTGCATCCGGATTTTCAGGCGTCCACGAATCATTCAGCATGCGTAGACTTCTGTTTCCAGCCTGGTTGTTGAAATCCACCCAGCGTTTTACCATATTAATGATCTGGTTGCCCTTCACGCCCTGGAAGAATGCAGAAACGTCGAAGTTTTTATAACCAACATTCAGGTTAAT
Organism: Dyadobacter sp. CY326; assembly: GCF_021390515.1. Taxonomy (GTDB): domain Bacteria; phylum Bacteroidota; class Bacteroidia; order Cytophagales; family Spirosomataceae; genus Dyadobacter. The sequence goes on along the minus strand of NZ_JAJUXI010000002.1, from coordinate 622,746 downwards.
GCCATAAGTGAAGTCCGGGTGCGGGTTGCCCAGAAACTTGCGGTCGTTATCCGTGATTGTGCCGTCGCCGTCTGTGTCGTGGTATTTGTATTTACCAATTGCCGCATATCCAGGATATTTTGGACCAGTATCCACATCTCCTTGGTTTTGGTAAATTCCGTCAATTTGTAAACCATAAAAAGAATACAATGGCATTCCAGCAACCGACCGCGTCCATGTGTAACTGCGTATGGCAGGTCCGAGAAGCACTGCGCTTGTGCTGTTATTCAGCTTGGTAACTTCATTTTTGTAAGTCGAAAAGTTAACGCCTAACGAATAAGTAAGCGCGCCGTTCAATGCTTTGTTGTTAAAATCAAGCGCAAGGTCAATTCCCTTATTATTCATCTCACCAACATTCACAAACGGAATCGTAGCAACACCCTGCGTTGCTGGCAAGCTCACCTGATAAAGCATATCCGAAGTCGTCCGGTTATACAAATCGAGGTTTAAATTAAACATGCCTTTCAGGAACGTCGCGTCCAAACCAATGTTGGTCTGTGTCGTCGTTTCCCATTTTGCGTCCGGGTTACCAAATGCTTCCGTGTCAAATCCAGGCTGAACCGCATTATTGGAGCCATCGATTGCATAAGAAGATGCGCTCAAACTTGAACGATAAGTGCTGAATCCATTGTAGTTACCAATTTCCTGGTTACCCGTCTGTCCCCAGCCAGCTCTGATCTTCAAGTCGTCAAGCCAGGTCAACGGTTTCAAAAACGCTTCTTCCGAAAGTCTCCATCCCGCGCTGAATGCAGGGAATGTTCCATAACGATTGTTTTGTCCAAAACGAGATGAACCATCGCGACGCACGGTCGCTTCAAGCAAATAGCGGTCTTTCAGAGAATAATTGATTTTACCAAAAATCGAAAACAATGCCCACTCATAACCTGCCCCAGTGTTGGCAATTCCTGCCGTTCCTGAGCTAAGGAACATATACTGAGGATCTTCCGAGAAGAAAGTAGTTCTTGTTGCAGTGAAATCACGACCTGTTCCTTTGATCGCCTCTGTTCCCAAAAGCACGCCCAACTTGTGAACATTCGCAAATGTTTTGTTATAATTCAGCGTGTTAGACCATGTCCAGTTGATGTCGTAGGCATTTGCGTTGGTCAATGCATTGGCAGCCTCAATTTCTGCTTCTTCCATATCCAGCAATGTGTAACCCACGCGATTCGCAGCCGTAAGGTCAAGTCCGATGCTTGATTTTGCTGTCAGATCTTTGAGGATATCCACTTCAAGATATGCATTACCAAATGCGCGGAAGTTGTTTGTCTGGTTTTTTCTTGATCTCCAAAGCTGCGCCACCGGGTTGGTTGCAGGTCCAAGACCAGCCGCTCTGGTTGCTGCGAAGTTGCCCATAATGTCATAAACCGGAATGATCGACGGGATACGATAACCGTTTCCGACCGGGTTGCCATCTTGGTTATTGGCCGAGCTCGCAGTTCCGTTGTTGTTATAATATCCTTTGTTCTCTGTGTAACTCACTTCCAGGTTTTCACCCAAACGAATGCGTTTTTTGAAACTGAATTCGGTGTTTGAACGCAAAGAATAACGGTTAAACGAAGTGTGGATCAGCACACCATCTTGCTTAAAATAGTTGAATGAGACCGCATAGCGTCCTGTTTCCGATCCGCCGGTTGCACCCACATTGTATTCCTGGATAGCGGCCGGACGAAGAATTTCTTTATGCCAGTCGGTTCCTTCCTTGTTTGCTTTTACGATTTGGTAAAAACCTGCGCGGTTGTAATTGTACAGCGAAGGATTCACTTTTGGATCTCCTTCAAAAAGGCCATAGCTCGATCCAGCCAGGATGTAATCCGGAACCACTGCATTGTCGCCATTGCCATATTGCTGATGCGAAGGCTTTCCGTTCGTCAGCACGCCCGCATTTTTGCGCTGCGTCCAGAGCAGGTCACCAAATTGCTGCGGATCTTTGATCAAATCCAGATCCACTTTTCCGGTTTGCAAACCAGCGCGTGAGTTGAAAGTAAATCTTGGCGCGCCTGCTTTTCCTTTTTTCGTGGTGATAATGATGACACCATTCGCCGCCCTTGAACCATAAATAGAAGCGGAAGACGCATCTTTCAGCACTTGCATGGACTCAATGTTATTTGGGTTAATGCTGTTTAAGCCACCTTTTGTAGGCACACCGTCGATCACGTACAATGGATCATTATTGTTGATTGTTCCAAAACCTCGGATACGAACAGTCGCTTCGCCACCCGGACTGTTGTTGGATGTAACGGTCACACCCGCAACGCGTCCCTGTAACTGCTGGGCAACGTTGGGAGCCGCAACTTTGGTCAATTCCACAGCGTCAACCGTGGAAACTGCGCCCGTAATGTCTCTTTTTGATTGGGATGAATATCCGGTTACAACCACTTCACTCAACGCCTTCACGTCCGATTGCAACGTAATTTCCACCATCGACTTGTTGGTAATGTCCACTTCCATAGTCAGATAACCAATGGATGAAACGACCAATGTTGTGCTGCCATCAGGCACATTCAATGTAAATGCGCCGTCCGCATCGGACGTCGTTCCCACTGATGAACTGCCTTTCAGAACCACGGTTGCGCCTGGAACGGTTGAGCCAGTCGCATCCTTAACCTGTCCTTTCACGGGTACGTCAACGGGTTGGGTCGTTTTAATGGATGAACCTGAGGATTCTGGCTGAGCCTGCGTTTGTCCCGGTTTTGCCGAAGCTCTTTTTAGTAAGATTTGCTTGCCCGACACTTCATAAGTGACTTGAAGCGGTGTCAGAAAGTTTTCCAGGATCGCTTCCAGTTTTTCTTCTTTTGCACTGAAAGTTACCGTGCGTTGTGAGCGGATCAATTCCGGGCTGTACATGAAATTGACACCCGATAATTTTCCGATCTGGTTCAGTGCTGCTCCGATCTTCTGTTCCTTAATGTTGATCGTCAGTCTGCGGTTCAGCACTTCCTGGCCAAAGCCGTCGAAAGCAACCGAAAGTCCCGAGAACATGGTAATGATCAACATTTGTATGAGGCTGATTCTCATAATTTTGAGCAGGTGTTTCTGCCAGTAAAAGGTTTTTTTCATACTTTTGTTTGTTTTGGTGGTCATTAAAAAATCAGCAAAATAATTCCCTTAATCCCTTGGGATTTATTCTTAGCGCCAGCATAGAGAGGGGGTTGTTACAGGGTGAATGATGTTGACGCATTGTTCACCTTTTTCGTTTTAGGTCAAATGGTTTGGTTTAGGTGAAAAATTAGTTACAAGGGTTTCCTTTAATGGTTACTTTATCTTCATTTACAGCATATTCGGCTTCCAGAATGGTGCAAATCCATTTCAATTTGTTTTCCAAAGGCTCGTCGCCCAAGGTCGCGGTGATGCTGCAATGTGCCATTGTGTCTTTGTTGAAATCAATGCGAATGCCATAGGCTTTTTCCAATGCTTCAAAAACATCTCGAACCGGCGTCTCTATATAATTAAATGCCTGGTTCTCAATCGGAATGTTCAACAAAGTCGGGCTTCGTAGAGGGAGCCGTGTCAGCTTCAACTGGCTGCGCTCGAATGTGGCCTGCTGGTTAGGCGTTAGCAGAAGTGCTTCCAAGTTCTTGTCTTTTTGATATTGGCTCGCTTTCGCATCGTTTTTTGTAAATACAGAAACCTTTCCTGTCTTCACAGCCACAATCACATTCGAATCATTTTCCCCTGCTTTAATGCTGAAACTCGTCCCGTGAACCTTTGCGATCAACTCATTGGCATACACAAAAAACGGCTGTTCCGGATTTTTGGTAACCTCAAAAAATGCTTCGCCGGTAAGAAAAACTTCTCTTTGTGTTTTCTTAAAATGCTTTGGGAAACGCACGCTGCTGTTCTTTTGCAGCACAATGGCACTTCCGTCAGACAGCCGAACATATTTGACAGCCAGACTTTTATTGACAATTTCTGCGAATTCATTGGCACTTGCTGCTTTGGCAAAACTCGTTTCAGCACGTGTGTTAAGATATCCTCTCGTGTAAATTCCAAACAAAGCCAATCCGAGTCCCAGGAGAATAATCGCAGTGGCGGCAATGTTCCAGTTTGAAAAATGAATGTTGCCAAGCGCATGCGTGGGCCTGGCTTCCTGCTCTTTTTCAATGCGTTTCGCTGTGCGCAACGCCAGAGCAACCCGGTCCGAAATGTGCTCATCCGTCAGCTGATTCACTGGAAAGTCCATGGCATTTACAATTTCTTTTGCCGTTGAAATCGTGTCCTGCCGTTCTTGATGCCCAGCCGCCCATTGCATCCAGAGTCCATCATCTTCCGGGCGCCCGCCTTTTGCCCACGCGACAAATTGGGGATTACCGAGCAGGTTTTGCAAGTCTGCGGATGGATTGGAATGCATATTAGGAATGTGCTTTTTTACATTATCCCATTATAACGGTGAAATACTCACTTGGGATAGATTATTTTTTATTTTAAATAAGGATTAGTATAAAATTTGGGTAAACGCAAATAGAAAAGCTAAATAGGGAGGTGGAGAAACCCATCTTTTGCGGAGATTGTGCAACGCACGCTGGATGATGTTGCTGACAGATTGCGGGTTAATGGAAAGCAATCCGCCAATTTCTTCGGGTTGCAGATTTTGGAAGAAACGGAGATAAATAACTTCCTGCTGACGCGTCGGCAACTGCTCGACAATGGTTTTCAATTGCTTTTCAAGCGCGTATGCCGTTTCGTTTTGAATCATAAAATCTTCTCCCGAATGCTCAGCATAGGCGTCATCAAACTGATCCGTGAGCTCAACTTCTCCGGAAAGCGGCTTAATGGATTTGAGAATGCGGTGGCGGAATGATTTGATCAGATAAAACTTAACGGAAGGCGTATCATTAATGGATTCGCGGTGCAGCCAAAGATGGATTAACAGATCCTGCAATATGTCCTCGATAACCTGCATGTTGGAAGTAAACCGCTGACCATATTGAATAAGTGTGCGATAATAACGGCTCGCAAGTTCGGTGTAAGCATTTTCGTCCCCGCTGCGGAAGTAATTCCAAAGCGTCGCATCATCAGTATGTTTGGAAAAATGAGCCAATTGAATGAGTTCAGAATGCTGATCTATTCAAAATTAGGCAATGCGTATTAGATATAAAATAGTGTTTTGCCGAATATTGGAATAACAAAATTTTATTGTTTTATTCTACAAAAAGACAGTTTATAATGTGCTTAAAACAAAAAGTCACACCCTTTGGATGTGACTTTTTTAACGAAAATGATGCTTTAATTTATTCCGAATCCTTGTAAACGCCAAACTCGCTGATGGCCACGCTTACCGGAGATTTTGTGATTCTTAGTTTTACTTTTTGGGTCGTAACGGGTGTCGAAAGTTTCACAATGCGCTTCGCGCCGATGCTGGTTCCCTTGTGAATTTCTTTCCATGCATTGCCGTCCCAGCTATCGACAGCAAATTCTTCAATGCGTTGGCCGAGCTTGATGAACTCTTGTAAACTGATGATATCGAATGTAATAGGCTGGCTCAGGTCAATGACCACTTCCGGCGTTTTGAAATCTTCGTCTGTCGCCCAGTAAGTTTCGGGTTTTCCGTCCAGAATATTTTTTGCGCTGTAAATTGAATTGTAACCGCGCACATTAACGGCTTTGGAGCCAGCGCGCGCGATCAAATTAGTCGCGAATGTTTGCTTAACGTGATCGCCAAACGACTTCAATGCAGCAACATCGTCCTCATGCAGTTGACCGCGTGTATCCGGCGCGAGGCCAAGATCAAGTGCTGCGCCTCGGCCCACGCTTTTTAAGTAAAGATCGAACAGTTTTTCCGGCGTTTTCGGTTTTTCGTTGGGGTGATAAAACCAGCCTTTGCGCAACGGGACATCGCATTCAGCCGGAATCCAGAACTTCCCATTTCTTGTTCCGCCCGGATTTTCTGTTGCATTGGCTTGTCCAGGCACGGCTACGTTTTGTCCTTCCGAAGGTTTGGGTGTCAATGTTGCCCAGGAAGTTTCGTTCACGCTCCCGTCTTCATTTCCCGCCCAACGCACATCCCAGCCAATGTCGCTGAAAATGCTGGCAGTCGGTTGCAATTTGCGGGTTAAATTCGTCCAGGTCGAGTCCCATTGATAGTAAGTTGTGTTGTCGATCGCGCGTTTTTCTCTCGCCCCGCCATAGTAACCGTCGCCGCCATTAGCGCCGTCGTGCCAAGACATAAAAAGCTCGCCGTAATTGGTGTAAAGCTCACGAAGCTGCTCACGGTAAAGTGCCAGATAATCAGGCGTTCCGTATTTTGCGCTGTTCCGGTCCCAGGGCGAGCAGTAAACGCCAAATTTTAATCCGTGCTTCCGCGCTGCGTCGGCAACTTCTTTAACCAAATCGCCTTTCCCGCCGCGGAAAGGGCTTTTTGAAATGTTATAATCCGTTGTTTTGGTTGGCCACAATGCGAAGCCATCGTGGTGTTTCGCTACGAGCACAATTCCCTTTAATCCGCCCGCTTTGGCAGCCAGAATAATTTGTTCGGCATTGAAATCACTTGGGTTGAATGTTTTCGGATCGGCGTCGCCAAATCCCCATTCCTTATTCTCAAAAGTCGTCGGCGTGAAGTGCATAATGCCATAAACTTCGGTCTCATGCCAGGCAACTTGTCGCGGCGCCGGCAATGCGCCATAAGGCTTAGGAGGAGTTTGCGCAAAGGCGTTTAAAGTCGTTAAAAAGAAAAGTGCGGCTAACGGTTTGATCATTGTGAGCGATGAATATTAGGTAAAAAGAGTCAGGAGAAATTTGGAAAGTGAAGATCGGTTTTTTTGCAACAGATCGCTAATTTTTGGTTGGGTTGTTAATTTTTAAAAGAAATGTTACGGGGAAGCACAACGCCAATGTTGGAAAGCATAACAAAAAGGTTAATAAAATTTTATAGATTTGAAATAAGCAACGTTCATATTTAAATTAATTATGTTAGAAATCATCGAAAATTACATGCAATTAAAAAAGAACATGGGCGCCCTGATCAATAAGTCTGGTTATAAAAATGCCTTTCTCGCGGAGCAAATGGGCATGGCCGCCCCGACATTTAGCGTTAAAAAGCAGCGCGGGAACTGGACAGAGCATGAGATGAAGCAGATATTGGCCATAATAGAGAACGAAAAGCTGGAAGATTATTTCTTCCTAGAAATCCTGAGAGCCAAGCCGAACGAACCTAAAATGCCTATTGCTGATTTGAAGAGGGAATTAGGATGGTAGTTCAATATGTTAAACGGTTTGGTAAGGATTTAAAAAGCACACCAAAAGATATTCAACGAAAGGTCTTTGACATTATATCCGTCTTGGAAACCGCTGAAAACCTGGAAAGCTCCGGTCTCGATTACAGACGGATGGAAGGTCAAAAAAATGGTGAAAACTATTTTCGAATTCGCGTAGGTGACTGGCGTATAGGCATTGAGTGCATCCACCCAGATGTTACTTTGTTACGGATCATGAGTCGGGGCAGCATCTACAAATCGTTCCCACCCAAATCCTCATTAATAACAAACAAATAAGCCGGCTGCTGACCGATTTCGGTGGCTGTTTTTGTTGAGATTTCAATGCTTCCTGCTTTGACTTTTAACGCTTTTTTGTTTCCTGCGAGATTGATTTTCGCGTTGTCGGCTAGCGTTAGGCCTTCGGGTTTTAATGTTGTTGGAAGTTTTTCATCGGCTTCGGCGAGATAAAATGCATAAGTTGTGCTTCCTTTTTTGGTATAAGCCCATTTCCCGGCGCGGTAAGGAGCGAGTGGTTTCGTTTCGTAGATTCCGATGCTGTTGACATTCATCCATTTTCCAATTTCTTCCAATCGCTGATAAGCCGCTTCGTGCCATTCGCCGTCAGGGCCGGGTGCAACATTGAGGAGGAGGTTGCCACCTTTTGCAACAATATCAACCAATGTATGAACCAGTTTTTGCGTTGACTTGAAGTTTTCTTTCGGAATGTAGGACCAGGAGTCGCCCATGGTCATGCAGGATTCCCACGGAATGGACATGTAATGATCCGGAATGGACTGCTCAGGCGTGACGTAATTTTCAAATTCACCCGTCACCGTCCGATCCACAACGAGCAAGCCGGGCTGGTGCGACCTCGCCATTTTAGCAATCCGCGCCATATCAATGTCCTGATCATAAGGAATGGATTTTTGCCAGCTGATATTCGGGTCAATGGTGCTGAATGGCCTCACCCAGCCGCCATCGAGCCAGAGAATGTCCACCGAACCATAATCGGACATTAATTCTTCGATCTGATTGTAAGTGAAGTCTTTGAACTTGTTCCAAAGCTCAGGATGCTTTTTGGGATCATAGGACACATTTCTGTCTTTCGGCGGGAAATATGGCCACCAGTAAGAATCTGTGTTCCAGTCGGGTTTGGAGAAATAGGTCCCCGTCATGAATCCCTGATTGCGAAATGCGGCCAATACTTCCTTGGTCACATTGGCCTTTGGATTGGATTTAAATGGCGTGTTCGTGATTTTGTAATCCGTGTATTTGGAATCGAACATAGCGAAGCCATCGTGATGTTTGGTTGTGAAAACGACATATTTCATGCCAGCTCCTTTGGCCGCCTGCGCCCAGCGTTCCGGGTTGAACTTGACAGGGTTAAAGGTTTTAGGAATGTCTTCATATGCTTTTCTGTATTCAAACCAATCATGCGAATGTGGTCCTCTTCGCTCGCACCAGCCCTCATCCTCAGGGCATAATGACCAGGATTCGACAATTCCCCATTGACTATACGTTCCCCAATGCATGAGCAGTCCAAACTTGACGTCCTGCCATTTATTGAGTTTTTCCTTGACCAACGGGTCTGCTGGTGCAATGTATTTGGAATGATCCTGCTCGGCGTGTTGCTGAGCATGGGCAATGCCTGCGAATAACAGACACGCCATCAAAAGCGTAGATTTTAATTTCATTTTGGAATAATGGAAGCAGGTTTTCAGGAAAAATAACTTTTTGCATTGATCACTTTCCCTTTTCCGCCTTCTTCTGTGACAGTGTAATTGAAGCCTTTTTGAACAGAATATGCACCCACTTCGCCTTGCTTGTTAATTGCAAGAAAGCCAACCTGAAAAGTTTTTGCACGCTCCGGATTTGGTTTCACAATGCGTTCAATCGCTTTTTTGCAAGCTTCTTCTGGCGACAAGCCGGATCGCATAAATTCTACAACCAAATGCGTTCCGCAAACCCGGATCACTTCCTCGCCTTGTCCGGAAGAAGTGGCTGCGCCAATTTCATTGTCAACAAACAGGCCCGCACCAATGATGGGAGAGTCGCCGACCCTGCCGCGCATCTTGAATCCCATGCCGCTGGTGGTGCACATGCCTGACAAGTCACCATCCGCATCCAATGCGATTGTGCCCATGGTGTCGTGGTTGAAAGAGCCGTCTTCCAGACGCGCCGGAGCGAAGGGTCCGTGGCCTTTTTGTCCCTTCGACTGCTGATGCTCTATATTGATAACAGGCTTGTATTCACCCTTTTTTAGCCATTCTTTGTAGGATTTCTCTGCATCCGGCGAAAGTTTTTCCGATTCGAGCTTGAAACCATTGGCCAGTGCAAATTGCTGCGCTCCCACACCTGCGAGGAAGACGTGCGGCGTGGTTTCCATTAATTTCCTTGCCACGGAAATGGGGTGTTTGATCCTTTCTAAAAACGCAACAGAACCGCAGTTTGCTTTCTCGTCCATAATGCAGGCGTCAAGCGTTACAAAGCCGTCGCGGTCGGGATTTCCGCCTAATCCGACACAGCAATTGACGTCGTTTTCAATCGCAATTGCTGCCTGTTCAACTGCGTCCAATGCTCTTCCGCCCTTTTCTAACACGGGCCACGCTGCGCTGTTAGCGATCTGTCCGCTGTCCCAGGTTGAAATTACTATTGGTTTTTTTGCTACATTGCTTGCAAATAATTTCGACGTTTGCATGAACGGCAATGCAATGGCCGACAGTCGTAAAAATGAACGGCGTGATGGTGTCATTTTGATAAGTTAAGAATGTTCGATTAAATAATTAGGCGCGGGCACCTAATGATATAATTTAAAAAAGACGCGTGTCTTTTTAAGATTTTTCAAATATACATTGCCATCCGTAACACACCAATTAATGTAAGATTATTTTGCGAAATGCGGAAATGGCTTTGTTTTTACAACGCACCAAATCGCGCTTAACCGTTAAATAATTTCTTGATAATTTGTAATTCCCAGAGTGTGAGCGGCTCAGCATGATATAGGCCGGCAATTGCGAGTAAGTCAAACTGGGTATCCCGAGAGAAACCGATATTTTAGCTCTACTAACACAGCACTAACTATATTCCGTATTAAATGAACCCTCGTAAATCAAGTGTTGACGTGGCAATTAATGCCTACGGCAAACCCTATCAGACTGCAGTGACGCTTTACACTTTAATGAAGCACTCAGGGCAATGGATTAACAAGATATATTTTGTCGAAGAATCCAAACAACCCGAATCAGCTAATTTCCAGTTCATTATCGATCATTTTGGTGATCGCTTGGTGCATCATAAGCCCAAGGTCTGGCTTTGGACAAAAAGCGTTAAATACGACTTTTTGCTGAAATTCAGAATGTTCAGGCATGCCGTCCGTTATCAATATCCGTGGGAAAAATCGGATCAAAAGTATCTTCTGGTGCTGCATAACGACGTTTATTTTAAGGACGATTTGATCAAACAATATCTGGAAGGCATTGGGTCGGCTTCCGGGATCGGGCGGATCGGGCAATGCTGGGGATGTCCGGCATATGAAGCCAAGATTTGTCAGTCTGAAAAATATACGGAATACAAACCGGATTACAGCGAACTGATGCAGCTCGCGCAGCAATATCCGCAGGCCCGCACGCACGAATATGAACTGGTGGTCGATCCGGCAGCGCCCTGGCCGTTGCCCGAATGCAGGTTGAATGAATATGTCGCCTTAATTGATTTGGAAAAAACCAGAAAAGACACATTTCCGATTGGTGAGGGCACTGTTTTTGGTGCTTATGACCGGCTGGATGTGGGTGTAAAATGGTTTGCAGATATGAACAACATGGGGCACACTTTTAAGCATTTTGATTACGACCCATATGCAACGCACAGTTGGGTAAGCCTGCGCAATGCGGGCCATGAGGCATTGTTCAATAAAGATCTCTATCGTTACGAAGAGTCGGTTGCGCTGCAATGTTTAAGAGATGAATTTGGATTTCAAGGCTGAGTCGCATCCTGTATAATGTCCATGACGCTTCAAATCCTGAACTTGCAACAACGTTATGACGATTTCGAGATCCTGAACATTGATTCATGGGAAATCGGTTACGGGATTTTTTGGATTCAGGGCGAAAACGGGGCTGGAAAATCGACGCTTTTTCGCACCATCGCCGGAATGTTGCCTTACACGGGCTCGCTGACGCTTGACGGCAAATTTGATCTCAAAAAACATCCTGTTGATTTCCGTTTGCGGCTCAACCTGGGCGAAGCCGAACCGCTTTATCCTTCATTTTTAACGCCCGCCGACCTGCTCGAATTCGTTGCGGAAGCAAAGCAAAGTCCGGCAGGGCAAACGGCAATGCTTGTCGATGCATTGGGCATTAATTATTTGCAAACGCCGTTTGGAAATTGTTCCAGCGGAATGGTGAAAAAGCTTTCCCTTGCGCTGGCGTTTTTGGGCAATCCTTCCGTCATCATTTTGGACGAACCTTTGATTACGATTGACCGCGAAGCGCGGCTGGCTCTTTTTAAGCTGATCAAATCCTATCATGCCGATGGCGTCACTTTCCTGCTGTCTTCGCATGAAACTTTCCAACAGGATGGGCTGGATATTTCGGCCACTTATCTTTTGAAAAACAAGACTCTAATGCAAGTTTCTGAGCAATGAGAACCCTGATGCTCGCCACAGTTTCGGAATTTTTCAAGCAGCGAGCAGGGATGTTTTTCGTGCTTTTGGCCATTTTGTTTGGGTTTTTGAGCGGCGCTGAACACCATGCTTTTGCGGTCTTTTTTCTGACCGGGAGCAAAGGAATGCTTTATCTGGGCGTAATCTGGTTGGCTTACAGTCTGTTTTGTGCGCAATTTTTGTTGGCACTCTGGCGACGACAGGAATATGCATTTATTTATCAGGCCAGACTTTGGAAGCCGTCCGTACGGATTATTCGCTTTGGTGTGCTTGCCATCGGATTCCTGCAACCTTTGCTTTATTATGGCATTTATCTCATGGCCATAGCGATCCAGGATAAGCTCACCGCCGGTCTTTGGCCAATCTTTGTTTACTATATGCTGTTGATTGGATTGGTTGCATTTGTTGCCGAATGGCGCATTACACGTCCGCAGATTTTTTCAGAATCTAAGAAAAGTCCGGTCATCAAATGGCCATTCAAGCGCATTGCTTCCTGGACCTGGTGGTCGTTGGAATGGTTGTTCAGGGAAAAAGGCGTTACGCTGCTGGCCGGAAAAGTGGGCGCAATGCTGGTCACCCTCGGCACATTGCTTTATTACTCAACCGATGATTTTGATCTGAGGCTGCCAGCGGTTGGGTTATCACTGGCTTATTTGCTCAACATTGGCATTTCTTATGAACTGTACAAATGGGAAAGCGAAACGTGGCTTTGGGGAAGGTCGTTGCCTGTGACTCATGCGCGACGGATGATCCGCATTTTCGTTATTCACGGCATTGTGATCCTGCCGGAAACATTGGTGGGGATTCGAAATGGCGCTTTGGCGTTGTCTGAAATGATACAATTATATGCATTGGGCCTCTCGCTGTTGGTCGCCGTGCATCTGTTTTTTTACAAAAAGAATGGTTTGTTGGAAGAATCGATGCAGACCGTTTTGTTCGGCTTCATCGGCTTAACTTTGCTGATTTTATACAAAATCCCCATTCTTATTATAGCGGGAGCATTCACATTGCTGGCGATAGTAATGTTTCCCAAATGGTTTAAGGTGTAAAAACGGACCCAATGCCATTTCGAAGCATCAAATCCGTTATTTCTGATTATCTCAATAGCCTATTTTGGAGGCATCGATGGCCTCACTTCCACTTTGCTCGGAAGCGTTCTGGCTGGCATTTTGATCAGATCTGAAACAATTTGCCCGATGTCTTCCGGCTGAATTTTCCATGAATCTTTTTCCGAAGGCTGGTGATTACTGAATTCCGTCGCAACGGACCCGGGCATGATCGTCGTGACCTTAATCCCGGCTTCGCGAACGTCCAGCATCATTGCCTGAGAAAAACCGACAAGTCCGAATTTACTCGCATTGTAAGCGCTTCCGCCCGCAAAGAAATTGGTCCCTGCCAAACTTGCAATGTTGATAAAATAACCTTTTGTTTCAGTCAGCGCGGCAATGGATGCTTTTGCGCTAAAAAACACACCTGTTAAATTAATGTCGATCGTCTCCTGCCATTGCTCGGCAGTAAGGTCTTTCAATGGTGCAAAGTGGCCAACGCCAGCGTTTGCAATGAAATAATCAAGCTGTCCCCATTTGGCGATAACTGTCTGAACGGCATTCTCTTGTGATTCAAGATTTCTCACGTCAGACTGGATTCCGATGGCATATCCATCCTTAATTTGGTTCAATGAAGCCGCCGCCTGATCAGCGCTTTCCTGCGAGCGGCTGGTGATCGCCACGCGGATTCCTTCTGCAATAAGCACTGCTGCAATGCCGTAACCGATTCCCTTTGAGCCGCCCGTAATCAGGGCTGTTTTATTTGATTCTGCCATTATTTCCAATTTAAAAAAACAAAAATATGCGTAAGCCAGTAACAGCGGCATAACTCAGAAGGTTTCTGCAAGATCTTTTTTGGCAGTGCATGTTAAAACCCTATTTTTGCGACCAAATCATTTTGACAGAATTAATCCCATTTATGAAAATAGTTGAAAATAAAGTCGCGTTGGTAACCGGAGCATCACGTGGAATTGGGCGGTCCATTGCCTTGCGACTGGCTCAGGAAGGTGCTGACGTAGCATTTACTTATTTGTCAAGTGTGGAAAAGGGAGAGGCATTGGCCAAAGAACTTGAAGAATATGGCGTCAAGGCAAAGGGTTATCGGTCAGACGCTTCAAATTTTCAAGCCGCTGATCAGCTTGTAACGGACGTGATTGCTGACTTCGGAAAGCTGGATGTGCTGATCAACAATGCCGGCATCACGCGCGACGGATTGCTGATGCGCATGAGTGAGGAACAATGGGATTCTGTTATTAATATTAATTTAAAATCGGTTTTTAACCTTACCAAAGCTGCAACCAAAAGCATGATGCGCGCCAGAACGGGCTCTATCATCAACATTACATCGGTTGTGGGGATTCGCGGCAATGCCGGGCAGTCGAATTATGCTGCTTCAAAAGCGGGAATCATTGGTTTTACCAAATCCATAGCGCTTGAACTTGGTTCACGCAACATTCGCTCCAATGCTGTGGCTCCCGGATTTATCGAAACTGAAATGACGGACGCAGTGGATTCAAAAGCAGTTGACGAATGGAAACAATCCATTCCGATGAAGCGCGGCGGACAGCCCGAAGAAGTGGCAGATGCCTGCGTTTTCCTCGCGTCGGATCTGTCGCGTTACATCACCGGCCAGGTAATCCAGGTGGATGGCGGTATGTTAACATAGCAGTTTTCTTCGTTAGTGAATAGCTGGCAGTTTCATTGTATATTGTAGGCTGCCAGTTATTGATATTCAACACATGCGGTCTGAACTGATTTTCCAAACCCCTTACTGGTTCATCCTTTTCTGCTTTGCGGCTGGCGCTGCCTATGCATTCTTGCTTTACCAGCCAACCGCTCCCTGGGGTAAAAAGTGGAATTATGTTTTGGCTGCTTTGCGAGGGTTGGCCGTCGGTCTTATTTGTTTTCTGTTGCTCGGGCCATTGGTTCGTAAAACCGAAACTTCTGTGGATAAGGCTAAAATCGTATTTGCCATCGACAATTCGGAATCCGTAAACCGCAATGGTTCAGCCTTATTGAAACAGGTTTCAACGGCAGTTGCCGATTTGCAATCTGCTGGATTCGAGGTTAGTGTGCAAACACTCGATAAGGATTCCCGCTCTCCCGCACCTGATTCTATTCAATTCAATGCAAAGCGGACTGACTTGTCTGAAATGTTGCAAACCGTCAAAACCAATTTTGAAGGCCGTAACCTGACGGATGTTATTCTGCTTTCAGATGGCATTGTGAATCAAGGCATTTCTCCTGCATATAATCGCTTTCCTTTCAAAATCAGCACGCTCGCTGTCGGCGACACGGTGCCCGATCTGGATATTCGGATCAAAGATGTGATCAGTAACCGGATCGCTTATCTTGGAAATGAATTTCCTATTCGCGCTGAAATCGTTGCCAATGGCCTTGCAGGCAAAGCTGCGACGGTGACCTTAAAACAAAACGGCCGCGTCATTGCAAGTCAGGCCGTCGCAATTGACAGGCCATCTTTTTTCAAATCGTTTGATTTTAAAGCGTCTTCCAGTCAAAAAGGCGTGCAGCATTATACATTGGAACTTAGCAATGTGGCTGGCGAATCTTCGGGGCGAAACAACAAGCGGGACGTTTACATTGACATTATTGACGGCAGACAGCGCATTTTGCTCATGGCACTGGCGCCGCATCCGGATATTAAAAGCATTCGAAGTCTCATTGAAGCCAATGATAATTACGAGCTGGATATCAAGATCTTATCAATTTCAAACGCACCAGTCGCTGCTACAAAACCTTACGATTTGATCATTTTACACCAGATTCCGAATGTGTTGGGACTGGGAAATGCACAGGTTCGTAATTACATTGAATCGAAAACACCATTGTTTTTTATTTTGGGAAATCAGTCTGCGGTTCCGCTGGCAAATTCGTTGAACCGTTCGCTGACGATCAATGCAACAAACAGTCAGGTTGATAAAGTGACGGCTCGTTTCAATCCGGCTTTTCAGCAATTAAACTTTGATCCTGAGCAACTTAAACTGTTAGAACGACTTCCGCCTTTGTCTGTTCCATTTGGTGATTACAATGTTTCCTCGGGCACAGAAACCATTTTGTTTCAAAAAGTGGGCACGCTGAATACGAGTAAGCCGCTTTTGGTTCTGAACACAAATGGTGAGCAAAAAACCGCTGTCCTGGCAGGAGAGGGGATATGGCAATGGAGGCAGGAAGAATTTGCGCAAACCAACAAGCAGGAAGTTGTCGACAATTTGTTTCAAAAAGTCATTCAGGTGCTGTCCGTGCGGGAAGATAAGCGCAAGTTTCGTGTGTATCCCGCGCGCAATGAGTTTGAGGCGGGAGAGCAGGTTGTGTTCCAAACTGAAATCTACAATGATATTTACGAACCAATTTTCGGACAAGAGGTGAAATTGGACATTACCAATGAGAAGGGCGTCACAAAACAGTTTACTTATACGCATTCCAAAGACAATCCAAGGTTTAATGTGAGTGGGTTAGCGGACGGCGTTTATCGCTTCGCAGCATCAACTTTGCTGAGGACAGGACTGGAAAAAGTTGCTGGGCAATTTGTAATCACCAATGCAGACGTTGAATTGAGTAACACAACCGCCGACTTTGGCATGTTGCGCGAACTTGCAGGCCGTTCAGGCGGAACGTTTACGACGCCCGCGACATTCGCAAATTTTATTTCAAAACTGAAAGAAGACCGCCCTGCTGACCGATTGGATAGCAGCGAAGAAATGGTCGAGATCATTTACATGAAATGGTTGTTTTTTCTGCTGGTTCTGCTGCTTGGCGCGGAATGGGGATTAAGAAAATACCATGGCGGATATTAGGAGGTTTTTGCTCAAATTTCTGTCACCCTTAGCGCTGGCGCTGCATTTCTTCCATCCAGCATTTTCTCAAAAAGATTCATTACAAAACGCACCTTTACAAGCGGATTCGAGTGTGAAGGTTCGACCGAATTATGCAATGCTTCGCGGGATCTTCGCGGCGCAGTCTGCACTTTATTTGGGCACAGTTTATGGTCTTAGCAAGTCCTGGTATAAGAATCCATTGACCAAATTTACGGTTAAGGACGACACGGGCGAGTGGCTTCAAATGGACAAAATGGGGCACGTTTACACATCCTATCAAATTGCTCGACACACCGCGGCCCTTTACAAAAAGACAGGGATTTCTAAGAAACAAATGTTGGTTTACGGGGCCATTTCCGGCATCATTTTCCAAACACCCATTGAAATTCTGGATGGCTTTTCACCAGATTATGGCTTCTCGCCGGGAGATATGGTTGCTAACATTTCCGGCTCGCTGATCTTCCTGGGTCAAATTGCACTTTGGGACGAAGTGCGCATTCAGCCCAAGTTTTCTTTTCATTATACATCGTTGTCGAAAGTGCGTCCCGAATTGCTTGGAAACAACCGGTCCGAAAGCTGGCTCAAAGATTATAATGGCCAAACTTACTGGCTGTCAGGAAGTCCGGGGACATTCTTTAAAAACAGCGGCTGGCCTGCGTGGCTTTGCTTTTCCGTTGGTTATGGCATTCACGACATGGTTTCCGCAGAAAAATCGACCAGCATTGAACGCGGTTACGCTCCTTACCGACAATATTATTTATCATTGGACATTGATCTGACGCGCATTAAGTCCAAAAGCAAATTCATTAAGACCATTGGATTTTTTGCCAACTCTATAAAAATCCCTGCGCCGGCATTGCAGTTTAGCAAAAAGGGCATTGATTTTAAACTGTTTTACTTTTAACAATTGTTGCTAGCAGTATGCATGCTGACAATGTGTGCTGCATTAAATTATAAATTATGAATATTGGAGATAAAGTAAGGCTTGTGCATGGACGTGAAGAAGGCGTTATTTATGCTTTTTTGCCTGGTAACATCGTTGAAATTGAGATAGAAGACGGTTTCCGCATTCCGGTGATGCGCAATGAAATCGTGACAATTTCACCAATGGAGTCGCAGCGTTTGATAAAGAGTCCGGATGCGAAGAAAATCGGTTCGCAAAGTGACGTGATCATTCCCAGAAATGCGCCGTTTGCTGAAAAAGGGATTTATCTGGCATTTGTTGCAGTGAATGACAGAGCCGTTACAATGCACATCATTAACAATTCGGATTGGATTTTGCCTTTTACGGCCGTGGCTGCGCATGAGCAATTTAACACAGGATTGGCTGGCGGCGTTTTGCAACCACGGACGGCGCAGAAGCTGACGGAGTTAATTATGAAGGACTTTGAGGCCTGGCCTGTGTTTGATTTCAAGATCTTGTATTATCGTGAAGGGAATCATACGCTGCCGCAGGCGCTTACAAAACGGATCAAATGCAGGGCGCAGTCTTTTTATAAGAACAAGGGGAAGGCGCCTGTTTTGGGTAAAGATGCTTTTGTGTATCAACTGGACGAAGAAAGTCTTAAACCCGAGGTGCAGCCCGTGATTGAAAACCTTTCGCAAGATCTGAAAAACAGCATGTTAGGCGGAGGAAAAACCGAATCATTTACAATTGAGAAGCCCGACCAGGTCGTTGATCTGCACATTGAAAAGCTTAGTAAGCAAGCAAATCAATTATCCAGCGACTCAATTTTGAAAACACAGTTATCGACTTTTGAGAGCAGTCTCGAAGCGGCCATCGCGAATGGCATGGAGGAGATCACTTTTATCCACGGTGCCGGAAGCGGCGCTTTGCGAACTGAGCTGCATCGGCGGCTTGGTAAAAATCAGCACGTTAACTATTTCAAAGACGCTCAAAAAGAAAAATTCGGATACGGTGCGACCCTTGTTAAAATCAAATAATTGGCCCGCTAATTGCTTTAATGTATTGGTTTTGATTGCATTTGCCGTGAGTCTTTGGCAATGCGGTCCTAAAAAGAACTCTCCAAAAGCACCTATGGAAGAATACAAATATTCTGTCAACGAAATCCAGAATGAACGGCATTTGTCAGTGCTGAATGTGCCAGTGGAAATTGCGATTTCTGAAATTGAAAATCAGATTAATGCAAAGATCAAAGGGCTGATTTATGAAGATAACAGTTACGAGGATGATGATAATGACAATCTGAAAGCAAAAGTCTGGAAGATTAGTCCAATCAAAGTTGTGGCTATTGATTCGTCTTTTCTGTTTGAAGTTCCGTTGAAGATTTGGGTAAGTGCAGGTTACAAGATCAGTCCTTTGGGCATAACCATGTCCGGTTATAAGGATACAGAATTTTCAATTCGCATTCGGTTGATATCTAAAATCGGCATCGCGTCCAACTGGAAGATCAAATCGGAAACCTATGTGGACAGTTACGACTGGATTTCGGATCCTAATGTAAAGGTTGCCGGCATTAACATTCCAATCAAAAGCATGGCCAGCAGGCTTTTGAATAAAAACTTTGACAAAATCACACAAGCCATTGACGAGCAGGTTGCAGGCAACATTGAGTTGAAGAAAAATGCAGAACTGGCCTGGAATCTCGCCCGTCAGCCCGTTTTACTTTCCAAAGAATACGACACATGGCTTTCTATCGTCCCCACAGCCGTGGTAATGACGCCGTTGCTGGCGAAAAACAATGTGTTGCGATCTGTAATCGGTATCAAAGGTTACACGCAAACCATCACATCAGCAACCAAGCCGCCAGTTCCGGCAGTTTCGAGGATTCCAGATTTACAAATCGTCAGTAAGGTTCAGGAAGATTTCAAAGTCGGCCTGATCAGCATTGTTTCCTATGCTGACGCCGCCCGGTTGGCGACAGCCAATTTTGCGGGGGAAAAATTCTCTTTCCTTGGAGGACAATACAATGTTGAGGTGACATCCATTGATATGTATGGTCAAAATGAAAAGCTCGTGATCAAAGCCGGTTTGAAAGGCAGCATTAATGGCGATATTTACCTGAAAGGCGTTCCTTTTTATGATCCTGAAACGCAGCAATTGTCACTGAAAGGCCTTGATTATGATTTGGATACGAGGAATTCAATTGTGAAGACGGCGGGTTGGCTTTTGCAGGGACAATTCAGTCGGATGATGGAGCGAAAAATGGTTTTTCCAGTTGGTCAACAAATCGCCGATGCGAAACAAACCATTCAAAAGTCACTGGCAAATTTAAAAGTCACTGATGGTGTCATTTTGAAAGGAAGCCTTACGGACATCAGTCCGGATAAAGTTTATTTGACTCCGGAACACCTTTACGCTGTTGTATTTGCGCACGGAAATGTCAATTTGAAGGTCAATGGATTTAAGGGAATTTGAAGTGAAATTTCTACGAAAATCGGCGTCATTATCATAATTTTTTACTTTTAATAACTAATTGACTGCTTGTCGAAAGAAAGTATTTATTAGCTTTGTGGTCAGAGGAAAAGAAATAAGCTGACCTACCGCTGCGGTTTCGGCCGAAGAGGAAAGTCCGGGCAGCATAGAGTGCCGTACTTCCTAACTGGAAGGCAGCAAGCCGGAGACGGATTGTTGACAGCAAGTGCCACAGAAATGATACCGCCCTGGCATGTTTTTTATATACGAGGGTAAGGGTGAAATGGTGGAGTAAGAGCCCACCGCTCTTTGGGTGACCAAAGGGGCATGGTAAACCTTACGGGCTGAAAGATCAAATAGGTGTTAATCCGTGGGGCTGCTCGTCTCCGTCTTTCGGGACATTAACACGGGTAGATCGTTAGAGGTTTCGGGTGACCGGAATCCTGGATAAATGGTAGGGACTCGATGTTGGTTCGCCAGCTTAGAGTAACAGAATCCGGCTTACAGGCTTATCTTTTTTCTGATTTTAAGTTAATTAATAGTGAATATTTGAATCACATAACTGGTGTTTCCCATGAAGAGAAAGAATCTTTACGTTGCTTTGATTTGTTTGTCCCTGCTGAGTTTGAATACGTTTGCCCAAAATCGGACGTATGAAGGACCCAATAAAATGAACACCTGGTCTATCACAGGTTACGGGGGGATTACAAAATTCTTCGGAGATTTAAGTGAGTACAACGGCTTCAAACGTGGAGACAATGAGAAATTGACAGGAGCCTGGGGCTTATCGATCAATAAACAACTCTCTCCTATTTTTGGTGTTCAGATCGTTGGTTACAATGGTCGTCTGCAAGGCTCAAAAGAAGGACACATCAGTTCATTATCGAACGACGTTTACAACGCTACATTCAATAGCCCGTCATTTGTACAACTTACACTGGACGGAACAGCTAACCTTAATCGGTTATTGTTCGGATACAAAAAACTACGCAGATGGAAAGTTGATGCGCACCTTGGTTTTGGTATTATCTATTATCATACGGATGTAGATTATATCAATGTAACAAAAGGAGGCGGTCCAAAATCTTTCTCTACTAATACAGACGCCAGCTCGAAAACAGCAGGAAAGTGGGAACGCAATGGTTCTACTTACACGCGTGAATGGGTTGTTCCAACCGGTTTGTCTGTTCATTATGAACTTACTCCAAGATTTGATTTGGGAATAGATTATACGCATAACTTTGTTAATACTGAAAAACTGGATGCAACAGTTGGTGGACTAAGTGATTACGACACACAACAAGGCATCTGGACGTTTGCGAAAGGCGAATCAAGAAATGATGCTTACGGAATGGCATCTATCGCATTGACTTACAAATTGGGTAAGAATGCGGTAATGGCGAAAAAAGGCAAATATGATGCTGGAAGCGGACGTTATCACTTGCGTTGGGCCAACCCACAATCATTGATTCCTATTCCTTACAATCCTACAATGGAGGATGCGGATTCAATCGCAAAAGCAAACATGCCTAAGCCAGTTGATCCACGTCTTTACACAGATTCTGACGGAGACGGTGTTGCAGATCTTTTTGACAAAGAACCAAATACGCCAGCTGGAAGCGTAGTGTCAGGTGGTGGTGTTGCGATGGATCTTGATAAAATCATCAGAGACGCTATCAAAAACAACTTGCCGAAAGACGAATGCGAGGCTTTGTTTAGCAACATTGAATTTGATACGGACAAAGCGATCATTCGCAATCCTTCAAAAGAAACTTTGAGCAAAGTGGTTGAGCTCTTGAACATGCGTACTAACTGCCGCATTGTTTTGGTTGGTCACACGGATGCTCGTGCTTCGGACGCGTATAACGTATCACTTTCACGTCGTCGTGTTGATGCTGCAAAACGCTTCCTGATCCGTGCCGGAATCACTGATCCTAGCCGTATCCTTATCGAGCATTACGGTGAGTATCGCCCGATCGCTGAGAACACAACAGTTGAAGGTCTGCAATCTAACCGTCGCGTTGAGATCAAGATCTTACCAAACAATACGATTCGTTCAACTTATCCTGCCGGTTTCCGCCCATAAGGAAAGTTTAATATATAGAGAGGGAAAGGTAAGCAATTGCCTTTCCCTTTTTTTGTGGCGGCTGTTCAAGAATTCAGGAATTTAACTTACCTTTGCACCCTGTTTAATTTAGGGACGAGCTCCCGATCATAACAATTCAATAATGGCAGTTAAAATTAGGTTAGCGCGTCGTGGACGCAAGAAGAAGGCGATTTATGATATCGTAGTCGCAGATGCCAGAGCACCACGTGATGGTCGCTTCATCGAAAAATTGGGTATTTACAACCCGGGTACAAATCCTGCTTCCATCGTTTTAGAAGCAGATAAAGCAGTTGATTGGTTACTTAAAGGTGCACAACCAACTGATACAGCACGTTCTATTTTGCAGCACGAAGGTGTAATGCTTAAAAAACACTTGCAAGTAGGTGTAATCAAAGGTGCGATCACGCAAGAAGTTGCTGATTCACGTTTTGATGAATGGAAAGAATCGAAAACAGATCGTAAAGCGACAGCTGCTGATACGCTTACGCAGAAGAAAGATTCTGACAAGCAAGCCAGACTTGATGCTGAACGTAAAGTAAACGAAGCTCGTGCAGAAGCGATTGCTAAGAAAAACGCACCTCCTGTTGAGGAAGCTCCAGTAGTGGAAGAAGCAGAGGCGGCTGTTGACACAGCAACGGAAGAAGTATCTGACGAAGTAACAACTGACGCAACAGCATCAGCTGAAACTGCGGAGGAGGTTGCACCAGCATCGGCCGAGGTTACGGAAGCACCAGCTGCAACTGCCCCAGTTGAAACAACTGAGGTTGCTGCACCAGCAACGACGGAAACGGACGCAACTGCATCTGCTGAGACAACAGAAACTGATGCACCGGCAGAAAAAACAGCCGAGTAATTAGCGTCTCAATACATTTTTTATGAGTCTGTCGGTGATCCGAACAGACTCATATTGTTTTACAATACACCATTATTTAATAATCAGGTGACTCAGGACAATTGTTATTTATTAGGTTATATCGTCCGTACGCATGGAACTTCGGGCAATGTCGTCATATTTCTAGATGTGGATTACCCAGAGGAATATGCAGAGCTCGATGCAGTTTACGTCGAGATCAAAGGTGAGCTGGTTCCTTATTTCATCGAAAGCGTCAACTTGCAAAAGCAGGCTAATGCTATTGTAAAATTCGAAGACATCAACACAATCGAGAAGGCGCAGGCACTTGTGGGCAGTTCTCTTTACTTGTCTCTGGATGATTTGGAAGAGCTCGGCAATGAGGAATTCTATTATCACGAGATCAAAGGCTTTGCGGTTGTTGATAAAACCTTGGGTGAACTAGGCATTGTGAGAAAGGTTTATTCACTCAACGGCCAGGATCTGATTGCGATGGATTATCAGGGTGTAGAAGTGCTTATCCCGACAGCGGCCGACATTGTTTTGCATGCGGACAAGGAAAATAAACAGTTGATGGTAAATCTTCCCGAAGGACTGCTGGACGTTTATCTGGACAACTCTGACGCTGAAAACACGCCCGACGATGCGGATTGATATCATCAGTTGTGTGCCTAGCCTACTGGACAGCTTCTTTGCGCATTCCATTCTGAAACGCGCCCAGCAAGGCGGTTTTGTGGAGGTGGCTGTCCATGATATAAGGGATTATTCTGTTAATAAACACCGCACTATTGACGACTATGCATTCGGAGGGGGCGCGGGAATGGTGCTTCAAATTGAGCCCATCGCGCGGTGTATCCGCCAATTGCAAAGCGAACGAATCTATGATGAAGTCATTTATTTAACGCCAGACGGAGAACTGATGCAGCAGCGCATGGTCAATCAGCTTTCGCTCAAAGGCAATTTGATTATGCTGTGCGGCCATTATAAAGGCGTTGATCAGCGTGTGCGGGATTTGTTTGTCACACAAGAGATCAGCATTGGCGATTATGTGCTGTCTGGTGGCGAGCTTGCGGCTGCGGTGCTGGCTGATGCGATTATTCGCTTGCTCCCCGGCGTGCTGAATGATGAGACTTCGGCATTGACGGATTCGTTTCAGGATAATTTACTCGCGCCACCAGTCTATTCACGACCTGCTGATTTTGAAGGAAGTAAAGTCCCTGAAATTCTAATGTCGGGGCATGAAGCGAAAATAGATGCGTGGCGCTATGAGCAGTCAATCGAAAGGACAAAGGCCAGAAGGCCGGATTTGCTGAAACTTTAAAAATCAAGGCTGCAATTGATCCATTCACTGTCGAAGTTGGTGCCGTATTTACGGTAAAAGCCAACGGCGGATGTGTTCCAATCCAACACTTGCCAAAGCATTCCGGTGCAGCCGGTCTCTTTTGCGGCTGCGACTGTGGCGTCGAAAAGTATTTTTCCAATGCCATTTCCGCGCATATCTTCGGTCACAATGATATCCTCCATATACAATCGCTTGCCCTTCCAGGTCGAATAACGATAATAATAAAGCGAGAGTCCTATGATCTTGGAATCCGATTCGGCAACAAAAAAGTCATACAATTTTTCGTTATAGTCACGGGTCATTTTTTCGACATTGTTTGTAACCTGATTCAATGCCCTCTCATAAATAGCCAGTTCTTTTACTAATTCAAAAATTGCGGGTATGTCTTCCAGTTTGCCGTGTCGGGTTGAGATTGTCATAGTATTAATTTATTAATAAACCTGTAAGAGCTTAGAATATACAATTTCCTACTGATTGTTTACATAGTTTTCCCACTTTTCTACGATTGTCTGGAAATTAGCCGGCAAGTCCGTGTCAAACTGCATCCACTCCCGCGTGGTCGGATGTATGAAGCCGAGCGACTTGGCATGCAAAGCCTGACCCGGAAGCAGCGAAAAGAGGTTGTTAACCATCATTTTATAACTTCCGCCCGGCGTTCCACGCAGAATTTTTTCCCCTCCATAAGTCGTATCATTAAAAATCGGATGTCCAATGTGCTGCATATGCGCTCTGATCTGGTGCGTGCGACCTGTTTCCAAATTACACTGAATCAGCGAAACGTAGTGCATGCCTTTTAGCACTTTATAATGAGTCACAGCGTGTTTGCCCTGACTGCCATCCGGAAAAATATCCATCACGCGGCGATCTCTTGCGCTCCTGCCAATGTTGCCGTTAATTGTGCCTGAATCTTCTTTGGGTTGGCCCCAGATGAGCGCATTATAGGTTCGTTCAATGGTGTGATCGGAAAATTGTTTTGCAAGAAAAGTCATTGCAAACTCCGTCTTGGCAATCACCAGCAAGCCCGACGTGTCCTTATCAATCCGGTGGACGAGGCCTGGGCGCCCCTCACCATTTCTGCCAGTGGGCAATTGCTGAAAATGATAAACCAATGCATTAATCAATGTTCCCGACCAGTTTCCAAAGGCCGGATGCACGACCATTCCGGTTGGTTTATTGACGATAAGGAGCACCTGATCTTCATAAATAATATCCAGCGGAATGTTTTCAGGAATGATTTCCGTATCTCGCGGCGGTTCTGGAAGCGAAAGCGTAATCACATCAAGCGGTTTCACTTTATAGCTGGCTTTGGTCGGCTGACCATTCACCTTAACCGCTTCCGCTTCAATTCCATTTTGTATTTTTGTCCGGGAAGCATTCGCAACGTGAAGGCTCAGAAATTTGTCCAACCGGATTGGCCCCTGACCTTTGTCAGCAACAATTCTGTAATGTTCAAACAAATCATCTTCTTCTGAGGCAATCTCAATATTGTCTTCGGACATTTCAATTGGTTATTTAAAGGAAACAAAATTATCAAAATAAGTGGATTTACTAAGTGCCGCGCTCCCGACTCCCATTCAGCAACTGTCCAATGCATTGACCGAGCGCGCAGGAATCCATTTATACATTAAGCGCGACGACCTGATTCATCCGACCGTTTCCGGCAACAAATGGCGCAAACTAAAATACAGTCTTTTGGAAGCGAAGGCCAGAAAAGAGACGCACATCCTCACATTTGGCGGAGCGTTTTCCAATCACTTGTATGCAACGGCAGCCGCAGGTAAATTGCTCGGCTTCAACACAATTGGCATAGTAAGGGGAGAGGAGACCATTCAAAATCCGAGCCCGACATTGCAATTCTGCAAAGCGCAGGGAATGGAACTTCGCTTTGTTTCGCGGCAAGATTACAAGCGTAGGAATGAAAAAGATTATGTGAGTCAACTCGCCAGTGAATTTGGCAACCCGTTCGTCATTCCCGAGGGCGGAACCTCGGCGCTCGCATTACAAGGCGTAGCTGAAATGATCGATGAAGTTGCCATTCAATTGTGTCAAATGCCTGGCTATTTTGCAGTTGCGGCAGGCACTGGCGGAACTGCTGCCGGGATGTTATCTGCCGGTGCCAAAGTGCTTGTTTTCCCTGCGCTGAAAGGCGGTGCATTTTTGGAAGAAGACATTAAAAACCTGTTGGCAAATGACTTTTCAAAAGACAATCTGCAATTGTTTACAGATTATCATTTTGGTGGTTATGCCAAATGGAATAACGAATTGCTTGACTTTATGGATCATTTCCACATCGATTTCGACATTCAATTGGAGCAGGTTTATACCGCAAAAATGTTTTACGGCCTGTTTGATTTGATCCAAAAGAATTATTTCCAGAAAGGCGAGACGATCGTCGCGGTGCATACAGGCGGATTGCAAGGCTTGCTCAGGTCATAGCCACGACTTCTTCGTCGCTGCTTGCCGATTTTGTTCTCACAAATTCCTTTATGAGATCGCGCTCTCCTGCAATCCACAACACATCATCGTTTTCAATGATCATGGAAGAGTCGGGATTGAGAATGCGTTCGCCGTTGCGTTCCAGGCCGACGATCATGCCAAGCGTTTTTTCACGGATCTGGCTGCTTCGGATGCTTTTGCCACGAATGTGATATTCACTTCTCACTTCCACTCGTTCCAGCACAATGCTGTCCTCGTGCGCCATATAAACGTCGCCATTGGTGCTAACTTCAATGTGTCCGCGGAAAACGTCCAGCTGATCATCCGTTCCAATCACTTCGATGCGGTCGCAGGGATAGAGGACTTCGGTGGGGCG
Source organism: Dyadobacter sp. CY326 (assembly GCF_021390515.1). Lineage (GTDB taxonomy): Bacteria > Bacteroidota > Bacteroidia > Cytophagales > Spirosomataceae > Dyadobacter. The sequence continues at coordinate 595,488 of NZ_JAJUXI010000002.1, read as the reverse complement.
GGGCAGGTGGATGGTCTTGCTGCCGCGTTCGATCAACACCACATTGATTCCAAAATTCTCCCTGATCTTCAATTCCTGCAATGTTTTTCCAATAAGCGACGAATCAGCGCTTACTTCCAGAAACGCAAAGTGAGCGTCCCAGGGCAGCAATATTTTCTTAGATTTTCCGCTTCCTTCCAGCTGTCTTGCATTCAGATTTTGCAAGAACCGATCTTCAATGCGATGATAAAAGGTTTGTAATCTTTGGTAAAAAATAGCAAAACCCAGAACCATAATGCCGCCCGCAACGCTTAATGCTGTGGGCGTTGCGAAGAAGGAATTGAGCAGGAAACCCATCAACAAAATGGCAATCAGCACCCGCGATAATTCTAGCAAAAGCAATGGCCCGCGGCTGAATTTTCTGCTCAGCCAAATCGCAGAATAAGCTTTTCGGTTTGACCTTTTAAAAATAAGTGCCCACAAAAATGGCGAAATGAGCAGGAATGTAATGCCGAACAGAACCGCATTGGTAATGTATGTTTCCGGAATCATTGTGTGCAATTGATCGGCCAGCTGGTGCGACGATGCCATGACAATCCCGATGATCACAACAGAATTTATAATGATCGTCTGGAAATAGGATTTCAGAATGTCATTCCAATGCGTGGTTTGGACAATGGTTTCCGTACTCGTGCTATATCTGTTGAGATAATGTTTCCATTTGATTGGCAACCGCTTTTCAAGCCATTCGGAAAGCGGTTCGGATGCCTTCATCATGTAAGGCGTTGTGAACGTCGTAATTACAGAAACACCGACGGCAATTGGATAAAGGAAATTGCTAGTTACGCTAAGCGAAAGGCCGAGATTGGCGATTATGAACGAGAATTCACCGATTTGCGACATGCTCATGCCGGATTGCAAGGAATTTTTAAGCGGCTGTCCGGAAATGACCGCTCCCAGCGACACAAAAGTGGTTTTTCCCAAGATCACAACCAAAACCAGGATGGCAGTCGGCAATGCATATTCCAGCAACAAACCCGGATTGATCAGCATGCCGACCGATATAAAAAACACCGCCCCAAAAAGATCTTTCAGCGGCTTTAACAAATGTTCGATCTTTTCTGCATGCGTCGTTTCGGCTAGAATTGAACCCATAATAAAGGCGCCTAATGCAGCTGAAAAGCCGGCTTGCGTAACGAGAAACACCATTCCGAAACACAATGCGACAGATGTGATGAGCACGCTTTCATCATTCATTAATTTCCGGTAACGTCTGAGCAGGGTGGGGAAGACGAATATGCCGCCTAAAAACCAGAGCGTCAGGAAGAAGAATAGTTTAAGAATGGATTGCAACAACTCCATCCCTGCAAATTGCTGGCTAATGGATAAGGTTGACAGTAAGACCATTAACAAAACGGCTGTAAGGTCCTCAATGACCAGAATGCCCAGAACGACGCGCGTGAATTTTTGCGTTTTCAGCCCTAATTCATCAAATGCGCGGAATATAATGGTGGTGGAAGAAATGGCGATAATCCCACCCAAGAACAGACTGTCTGTTTTGCTCCATCCGAGCAATTGTCCCGTTACAAAGCCCGTGGCAAGCATCAATCCCACCTCAAACAAACCCGTTATCGCAGCCGTGTTCCCGACTTTAACCAGCTTTTTAAAACTAAATTCAAGCCCCAAATTAAACAGCAAAAAGATAACCCCGATTTCCGCCCAGATCTCGATGGTTTTAATGTCTGTGATGGTTGGAAAAAGATTGAAATTCGGTCCTACAAGCAATCCGGCCAATATATAACCAAGCACAATGGGTTGCTTCAACTTTTTGAAGATCAGCGTAATGATCCCCGCCATTGTGAGTATTAACGAAAGGTCGACAATGAGTTGCGGGACGTGGGTCATGTAGGATTGTATTGGTGGGAAATTCTTTGGATCAATAAAATACAAAAAGCCTTTGACGAATCAAAGGCTTTCAAGGATTAATCCAATACAAAATGGAATTAGAGCATTATCCTACGCTTCCTTCCAGGCTTATTTCTAACAATTTCTGGGCTTCCACAGCAAACTCCATTGGCAGCTGATTCAGCACTTCTTTTGCATAACCGTTTACAATCAATGCAACCGCTTGTTCGGTTGGAATGCCGCGCTGGTTGCAGTAAAAAAGAATGTCTTCACCGATTTTTGAAGTTGTAGCCTCATGCTCAACAGTCGCAGAAGGATTGCTTACTTCAATGTATGGAAATGTATGCGCGCCGCATTTGTCGCCCAGAAGAAGGGAGTCACATTGCGAAAAGTTACGCGCTTTTTCAGCTTTCTTGAACACCTGAACAAGTCCGCGGTAAGAGTTTTGGCTTTTACCAGCAGAAATCCCTTTTGAAACAATCCTGCTCTTGGTGTTTTTGCCAATATGGACCATTTTGGTTCCCGTATCAGCTTGTTGCATGTTATTTGTCACGGCAACAGAATAAAACTCACCAATGGAATTATCGCCTTTCAAGATCACAGAAGGATATTTCCATGTAATCGCAGAGCCGGTTTCAACTTGTGTCCAAGAAATTTTCGAACCAGCGCCGTCGCAAAGACCGCGTTTCGTTACAAAGTTGTAAATCCCGCCTTTTCCGTCCTTATCACCAGGATACCAGTTCTGAACAGTCGAATATTTAACATTCGCATTTTCATGCGCGAAAATTTCCACAACAGCAGCATGCAATTGATTTTCATCACGCATTGGCGCTGTACAACCTTCCAGATAACTTACGTGACTATCGGCATCACCGATAATCAATGTGCGCTCAAACTGACCAGTTCCTGCCGCATTGATACGGAAATAAGTGGAAAGCTCCATCGGGCAACGAACGCCTTTTGGGATATAAACGAATGATCCGTCTGAAAAAACAGCTGAATTCAATGCTGCATAATAGTTGTCTTTCGGCGGAACAACCGATCCCAGATATTTTTGGACCAGTTCAGGATGTTCACGGATGGCTTCGCTGATCGAACAAAATATAATTCCTTTTTCTTTCAACGATCCTTTAAAAGTCGTGAAAACCGATTCAGAATCCATGACAGCATCAACCGCGATGGAAACGCCTGAAAGTCGTTTTTGCTCGTTAAGCGAAATTCCCAGACGCTCGAATGTGTCACGCAATTCCGGATCAATGTCGTCCAGACTGTCAACTTGCTTTTTCTTCTTCGGCGCGGAATAATATTTTATTGCCTGAAAATCTATTTTAGGATAATGAACATTCGGCCACTTTGGCTCAGCCATTGTCAGCCACAAATGATAAGCTTTCAAACGCCACGCAAGCATCCATTCCGGTTCATTTTTTTTGGCTGAAATAAACCTGACAATATCATCATTAAGGCCCATAGGAGCCTCATCTGCTTCAATATCAGTTACAAAACCATATTTGTATTCCGAACTGGTGATTTCCTCCAACAATTCATCTTCTTTGCTCATAGTCTAAAAATTATCACACTGTGTTTCGTATAAGAGTAACACACAGAACGGGGATTGAGTTTATTGAGAACATCAAAAATACACAAAAATGCGGATTTATAGGTATGCTCCCGTTGCAAGATAATTCTTCACATAGTCGTCGATTCCGTCTTCCAGTGAGGTGAAAGCGCGGGTAAAACCAATGGAGCGAAGTTTGCTCATATTGGCTTGGGTGAAATACTGATATTTATCGCGAATGTCCTCCGGCGTGTCGATGTAAGAAATATCTGGCGTCTTGCCCATGGCATTGAATGTGCTTGTTACCAGGTCTTTGAAAGTCCGCGCACGGCCGCTTCCGAGGTTGTAGATGCCCGAATTTTTGCGGTGGTGCATAAAGAAAATGCAGACATCGATCAGGTCTTTGACATAAATAAAATCGCGCATCTGCTCGCCATCCTTGAAATCAGGATTATGCGAGCGGAAAAGCTTCATTTTTTCCGTTTTATTAATTTGATTGAAAGCGTGCATGACCACAGAAGCCATTCTGCCTTTGTGATATTCATTCGGGCCATACACATTGAAAAATTTCAATCCTGCCCAGAAAAATGGCTTTTTCTCCTGCTGCAAAGCCCAGATATCAAACTCATTTTTGGAATCGCCGTAAGGATTCAGCGGTTTGAGCTGCGACAATGTGGATTCATTATCATCATAACCGTGCTCGCCCAGACCGTAAGTCGCTGCTGACGAAGCATATACGAGCGGAATTTGATAGGCAATGCATTTTTCCCAAATTTGCTTCGAATAACGCACATTAAGCTCTTCAAAAATCTCTCTGTCGAATTCAGTTGTGTCCGTCCTGGCGCCGATGTGGAAAATAAACTCGACATCGCGGTTGTTGTTATCAAGCCAGTTGAAGAGCTCGGTCCTTTCCACTTTTTCTTGGATCGTTTTGCCTTCAAGATTTTCTGCTTTCTCGATTTTCGAAAAATCATCAACAGCAATAATGCTTTTAAAGCCGTCCTGGTTTAGCCGGCTAATGAGCCCGCTGCCGATAAATCCGGCTGCACCTGTTACGATAATCATGGGAGAGATTATATGTTTTTTTAGTTATCCTCTTGTCGAACTGCAAAACTACGGATACAAGATGTAATTTTGTACCCTATTTACCAAGGGAGGAGAAGATTTATGATTTACGTAACGAGGAAAGAACATTTCAATGCAGCGCACAGGCTTTTTAACCCAGCTTGGTCAGAGGAAAAAAACCAGGAAGTGTTTGGTCCCTGCGCGAACAACAACTGGCACGGACATAATTTTGAGCTGATTGTTACTGTAAAAGGAAAGCCTGACCCGGACACTGGATTTGTTATTGACTTGAAAGTGCTGGGCGATATTGTGAAGGAGAAAGTGGTGGATAAGGTGGATCATAAAAACCTCAATTTGGATGTTGATTTTATGCAGGGCAAAATGGCTTCCTGCGAAATTTTTGTGACAGAAATATGGAATATCCTCGCGCCGGCAATCGCTGATGCGTCTCCTCATTCAAAGCTGCATTACATTAAGCTTGTAGAAACACCAAAAAACTTCGTTGAATATTACGGCGAATAAGCGCCAGCTGACTAATTCCAAATGAAATATTACCTCATTGCAGGCGAGCGTTCGGGAGATTTGCATGGTTCCAACCTCATCGGCGGAATCCGGGAAAATGATCCCGATGCGCAATTTCGCGGCTGGGGAGGTGATATGATGGCTGCTGCCGGAATGGAACTGGTCACGCATTATAAGGACACCGCTTTCATGGGTTTCCTGGAAGTGGCCCTTAACCTGCACAAGATTTCGGGTTTTCTTAAAAAATGCAAAGCGGATATTCTTAATTATAAGCCCGATGCATTGATATTAATTGATTATCCAGGCTTTAACTTGCGCATTGCATCTTTTGCAAAAAAGCACGATCTGAAAGTCTTCTATTACATTTCGCCGAAGGTCTGGGCGTGGAATCAGAAACGTGCATTGAAGATCAAGCAGCATGTGGATCATATGTTTGTGATCTTCCCCTTTGAAATTGATTTTTATAAGAAGTTCCACTACAAAGTTGATTATGTGGGCAACCCGTTGATGGATGCGATTGCCGCTTTCAAGCCAGATCCTGCGTTTCGGGAAAAACATCATTTACAGCCAGAAAAGCCGGTTATCGCATTGCTTCCCGGCAGTCGGCAACAGGAAATTATTGGCATGCTGGACATTATGCTCACCGTTCAGCCGCATTTTCCAGATCATCAATTTGTGATTGCGGGAGTCAGTAATTTGCCAAAAGCATTATATGAAAAATACATTGCCGCACACAACGCGATCATTGTTTACGAGTCAACTTACGACTTGCTGAACATTGCCGACGCAGCATTGGTCACATCCGGAACAGCCACATTGGAAACCGCATTGTTCAGCGTTCCCGAAGTCGTCTGCTACAAAACCAGCGCCTTTTCCTACGCCATCGCCAAACGCCTCATCCGCGTTCCGTTCATCTCATTGGTCAATTTGATTTTGGAAAAAGAGGCGGTTAGGGAGTTGATTCAAAGTAATTTGAATGAGAGTTTGCTCGTTGAAGAACTCAGGATGATTTTACCGGGCGGAGCAAAGCATCATGAGCAAATGGCAGATTATAATACATTGCAAACATTAGTGGGCGGGCCAGGAGCGTCTGGAAGGGCGGGAGGGTTGATTGTTGGATATTTGAAATGAGCTAACTATCAAACTTACCATACTCGCCTAACTTCACTACCTATAAAGTAATCGTCAAAAGCCGAATCATTGCTTTCCAAGTGCATGTTCTCCGCCAACGCCTGGGAAGCGATAAGGCGGTCGAAAGGATCTTTGTGAAAAAAAGGGAGTTTACTTTGCACAACTGTGTGACTAAAATCAATAGAGATGATAATAATGTTTGCTTTGTAAACTTCACTTATCAATGTCTCATAGGGTGCTCGCATTTTGAGCTTGCCTAGCGCCACTTTTATACTTATTTCCCAAAGGCTAACTATGCTGATGAAGATTTCATTTTTTTCGTTTTCAATTATTTTTCTCGAACCTTCACTTAAATCCTCAGAACCTTTGAGAAACCAGATGAATGTGTGTGTATCAATTAAATATCGCATTACATATAATCTTTAAAATCATCTAACGGTTCGTCAAAATCGTCAGACATTTCGAATATTCCCTTCGCCATGCCAAACACCCTTTTTTTCTGAACAGGTTGGTCCGAACAGTTCAAATACTTGTTCTTCAAAAATGAGACATAGTGCATCACTTCAAGCCTCAAATTTTCCGGAAGGGAATGTATCTGCTCTAAAATTGCTTTCTCTGTCATGATTTCCTTTTTGTCAATCAAAAATAATAAATGCAATTTGTAATTTCTAGTGTAGAAACGAGCTGGTCAATCATTATAAGTTGGCCTTATAACATTACTTGGCAAAACAACTGATTACCCACCATGAACGAAGCAGAATATCAATTAGAAAACGAAGAAACAAATTCCGCCATCAAAATAGTAGACTACACCCCTGAACATGCCAAAGCATTCTATGACTTAAATTACGCCTGGATATCAGAGTCTTATGACGTCGAGCCGGAGGATGAGAAGGTGCTGGCCGACCCTGAAAAGTACTATTTGGAAGATGGCGGAGCAATTTTGATTGCGCTTTATAATGAAGAACCGGTAGGGACTTGCGCGCTGAAATGGGGCGAGCCCGGCGTTGTGGAAATGAGTAAAATGACCGTTTCCAAGGAAATGCGAGGCAAGAAAATCGGGGATTTGCTGGGTTATGCGGTTATCGAAAAAGCGCGGCAGCTCGGAGCGGAAAAATTGATTCTTTATTCGAATAAAAAAGGTTCGGCTGCTGGAATCAACCTTTATCGAAAGCTCGGATTTATTGAAGTCCCGCTAACCGGACACAATTTCAAACGCGCTGACATTAAAATGGAGCTTGTGCTGTAAAAGCCGGGAAGAGCTGTCTCCCGTTAGGTTTTACGCTTCTTTTTCCTGGCAGATGGAAACAGCACATTGTTCAAAATCAGCCTGTAACCGGGTGAATTGGGATAAAGATTCAGATCCGTAGGCATTCTCCGGCCGCCACCGCCGCGACCTTCCGGATCGTGACCACCGTAAAAAGTCCATTGACCTCTGCCCATTTCGCCGTAAATGTAACGGTCGGAGGATGGACTTGTTCCCATCACCAACACGCTTGGCTTCACAGTGCTTTTGGTAAATGCGGTCGTTTGACCCATGAATTCCCGCACCAGATTTTCGTGATTCTGAACGAGCATGGCCGGGATCACATCCCATTTTGCAGAAAAATCAAACAAGGAGAAATAAGCGCCATCGTCGCCCCAGTTGCGGTAACGGCCTGATGAAGAATTGATGTCAGAGAAATTCATTCCGTCATATTCGTCGCCTTGCAATTTGAAATTTTGGAATGCGAATGTTTTTTCAAAATCAAGCTTAGACTGGGCATCGGGATCAATGCCGTCGCCGTCGAGGTTATCAACAATGTCCACGCCCTCAGCTGCCAATGCAATGTCGAAAGTCTCTGCTCCTGAGCACATTGCAAACAAAAATCCGCCTCCCGCACAAAATTCCTTGATCGATTTGGCAACGGCCAGTTTCATCTTGGAAACTTTGGCATAACCAAAACGACTCGCAATGGCCTCTTGTGCTTTAATGTCCGTCGGAGTCGTTCGCCTCAGATTTTTACCAAATTGTCCTGTGAAATCTTCGTGGTGCAAATGCAGCCAGTCATATTTTGGCAGATCACCTTTTAAAATTTCTTCGTCATAAATTACATCGAATGGGATTTCCGCATATTTCAAAACGAGCAAAACTGCATCGGTGTTTTCAAACTCGGAAGGGCTGATTTTAATTGGGGAGTAAACTGCTATTTTGGCCGCTTTGAAGAGTTTCACCACGTCCATATTCACATTTGGATTGCTGATTTGACCAATAATCTGCTGGCTCGCGGATTCGGACAAAACTTCATACGAAACCGCGCGGAGCTTGCATTCATTTTCGATGGACTTGCTGTAAGCCACTTTAAAGCTGCCACCGCGGTAATTTAGCAACCATTCCACTTCAATTTCGCCCTTTAACAACATGTAAGCCAGTCCATAAGCTTTCAAATGGTTCGTTTGAGAACCGTCCATTGGAATGAGTATCTGGTTCGCAAGGCCAACGTGCGCAATGAGCACCAAAATGAGCGTTAACAACCTCCTCAGCATGATGTGACAGGTTAAGAATTTCCAGCGCTTTGGTAGGGGAGAGTAAAATCAAATTTAACTAATATTCATCAATATAATTACTTGCCGGTTAGTGATTTATCATCTTTTATTTGGAAAACAAAAAGCGTAAATCACAAACAGTTAATGTTCCACACGTTAATATTAAGAAAATCGAATCGTGTGCTTAAAAGGCGTAAAACCTGTTAAAAAAACGGTCGGCGCTTCCACTGCGGGCAATGCGCCGCGCAAAGCAATGTTCTTATGCGATGCAACGCCGGGTCCAAAAGTGATCGTGTCGCCGTTGAAACTGTAACTTCCCATTCCTTCTTTTAACAGCCACGAATCTTTGGTGTTTTCAATCAATGTGGCTCCGGTAAAAGTGCCGCCAGGGCGAAAAATTAGTTCTACGGCAATCGGCACGCGTTCTGTTCCCGAAGTTTGGATTTCGATTTGCATGCCATTGTCAGTTTCTTGAATTAGAATAGTTGTTTCCAATGCTTGCACCTCGCTGGTGGGTCGGAAAATTCTCGGCATCTTTTCCCAGTCACCATCGGTTGCGATGAAATCTTTGGGATATGGCTGATAATAAGGACCGTCCAATGTCTGAACCAGCTTCCAGCCTTTGCCGTCTTCCGCTAATTTTTCTGATTGAAACTGACCTTTGCCAAAAAATGAAGAGGCCAGCCTGACGCCTTGAAGCACAGCATTTCCTTTCATAAATGTGAACCAGGCCGGATTATTGGCGATCAATGTGCTGTCCCAGTTTCCGCGCCGAATCCGGACGAGGCCAGAGTTTGGGAAAGTTTTAACGTAATTAACCGGCAGCGGCTTCGAAGCAGGCAATTCATTCCATAATGTCTCGTCGGCCAGATAATAATCGAGAAATCCGCCGATTTTTAAGCCTGCGGTCTTTTCAATCATTTGACACATAGCGGCATATGATCCATTCTGATCTTTTAAAGCGAGATAGCGATAGGGATAATAATAGTTTTCCAATGTTCCTATCAATGCCTTATCCTGCCTGCCGGATGCATCCGTTACGATTTCACCATTCGGATGAACGTAAAACATGGTCATATCGAGGTTTTTACGCACATTATCAAGCAATTCCGGCTTGTTGAAACCATTGGCGACGGTGATGAGCAAGCGGTCTGTGAGCGACGAATAAATGAATGTGCTCTTCTCGTTATATTGGCCATCGGCGTCCATATCAATGTGTTCGCTCAGCCATTCCTCTGCCCGGGCAACGTATTTTGGGTCAGGCCAAAGTGAGTTGAGTTTGGCAAGCGCGGCGCAGACAACCCATCGGTGGTTTGGCGTGTGAATTCCGCCCACGCTCAATGCATTGCCACCACGAATTAGAAACGTTTGTAGGTTCGCCAGCATCTTTTCTGCGCCGGGCGTCTTCGACTTTTCGATCAGCGTATATGCAGTAACGAGTCTTTTTACAAGGAACCCCGTGTCCGGCGTAGAATGAAAATTAGTCGAAAGCAAGTCAATGGTGCCGTCGGAATGCTCGGTTCTTACCAAATGCAGCGCAGCCAGATTCATGTCGGCAAGCAGCTCCGGAGACCGGAAAAATTTCGAACCGGGGGATGAAATTGCGTTGGCGCTGGCTTGGATCAAGGCAGACGTGCTGTGCGGATTAACAATGTCAAAACCATCCATAACGCCGCCATAAGCGTCATTTTTGGCATCCTTGACCTGAAATTTTCTAATTGCTTCAACGCCGATATCATTCTGATTCACAAGCGCTTTCAACCACTCCGGCATGTTCTTCGCACTTGCCTTTACGTGCGTAAATGCGAGCGCAGAGGCAATGGGCATTGTGCACATTGCGGCAGCGGTGCGCTGCACAAATCTTCTTCTGTTCATGAAGACAATCCTTTATTTTAATCAAAAGGAAAGACCTCGCGTAAGTTACCGCTTGATAATTCAATTGTGAAAACCGAGATTAATTCGTCATCTTTATGAAGCACGCCTAGCGATCACTTACTAGGATACGATGAACTCAACGATACTTCGCAATTTAAGTCTTGGTTATCTTTTGATGCCCAATCTGATTTTCTCGATCGGATGGTTCAGGTTACCATTGTCCGTTCTCCTGGTGGCCGGGATTGTTTTCATTGTTGTCTTCCATTTTCGCACCGAAAACAACAGCGCTTTAAGTCTCAGCCGAAAGCAAACTTTTCAAATCGCCATCATTTCCCTGCTCATTATTGCTTTTTCGGGAGTCGGTGGTTTTTGTTTTCAGGCATTTGATTACTGGGCGCATAATTCCAAATATTACACACTTTTCAACAACTCCTGGCCGGTGCTTTTCAAAGCAAATGGCCGTTATGCCTGTCATTATTTCGGGTTTTTTCTTGTTCCGGCCTTGATCTCGAAAATGCTCGGCGAATTGTCGGGAATCGCACTTTACATTTGGGCATCCATTGGCTTGTTTATTGGCTTTTGCTGGATATTCGTCTTTACGGGCAAAAGTTATCTTTCCCTCATCTTGTTCTTATCCTTAGGGGGAATTGGCCATTTGATCAAAGTCGTTACAATGCGGTTAATAGGGCTGAATTATCACGTTCCACCCTTTTTTACAGAGATCTGGCCGGTGCTTTATCAGGCGCAATGGGCTCCTAACCAGCTGATTCCAATCATAATCGTTTCAGCCATTCTATTTCATGATTATGTTTACTTAAAAAAACCGGAGCGAAGTTTTATTGCGGTTATTGCGATTTTTATCTGGGGGATTTTTCCTTCAATCGTGTTCGTGATCATATTTTCCATGCTCATGCTGCTGCGTTATCACAACGATTTGCGAAGGCTGTTCCAGCGCAAAGCAATGATAGACGTGCTCGTTCCCGGGCTGATATTTATTCCCACATTCTTCTATTTTCTTTCGGGAAAAGCCTCAGTTATCGCAGGATTTATTTGGCAGTTTAATCCGCTGGATCAAATTGCATTCCATTATTTTTTCGGAGTTGTGATAGATTTAGCGGTTTTGAGCGGCATTGCGTACATTTTGAACCTTCACAAAAGTGCTAACAAGCGCATTGTCACCGCATTATTTGCATTGCTGATCCTGATTTCGTTTGTAAGAATGGGCAAATGGAACGACTGGTTTTTACGCGGAAACACGCCCGTGCTGACCTTGCTTTCGCTCTTTATTTTGCAGGCATTCTCCGTCTGGACCAAAGAGCGGCCAGATTGGTATAAATTGAAAGTTTCTTATCCCCTCGTGCTTTTCTTGCTGCTCGGTTTTATCGTTCCAATGTCACAGATCAAGCGTGCATTGCAGGAAAATATCGTGACGTCAATGTTATTTCCTGATCAGGTGAAATTCACGCCTTATCCATACAATCAATTCGAGGATTTTTATGAATTGGGGCTTAACGTTTATTCGCAGCAGGAAGCCAATCAGTTTCTTGGACAGAAAGGCTCCATTTACGAAATATATTTAGCCAGATAATCAACTCTTTTTATTTCAATCCTCGGCCGAATGCTCATTGCTTATCGATGCGATGAATTTGGGCGTCGTTCTGTTCTTTGATGCCTGCTCATAGGCATATGCAATGCGAATCAGATCCGCTTCACCATAAGCTTTTCCCAAAAACGAAATCCCGATTGGCAGCTCATTCACCGAGCCCATGGGAACTGTTATCGATGGAAAACCCGACAAGGCAGCGGGGCCGTAACCGCCATAACCCGTCCAGAAATCGCCATTGACGAGGTCGGTGCACCACGAAGGTCCGGTCGCCGGGCCGCATAATGCATCCAGTTTTTGTGTTTTGAACAATTCATTCAACAAGTCGGCCACGTGCATAATTTTGGCCAGCGCATCCTTATATTCTTTTGCTTCCAAATCTCCCCGCGACTCCGAAAGTTCAAACAGTTCCTGCTTGAAATGCGGCATTGTCTTTGCTTCGTTTGCCTTGTTATAAGCAATCAAATCCGTGAGCGACTTGGGCTTCGCATTCGATTTTGACAAATATTTATTGACGCCATCTTTAAACTCGTACTGCAGCACAATGGATTCGCCGCCTTCAACTTCCTGCGTTTTCATGTAGTCCACTTCGACAATTGTCGCACCTTTCTGTTTCATCTGATCCAGTGCTTTTGCCAGCAATGAATCGACGCCCTCGTGCTGTTTCAGCAATCCTTTGTCCACACCAATGCGCTTGCCTTTGAGTCCATTGGGGTCCAGCGAGGCGGAAAGATCGCGGAAAGTGTCATAGGGCGCAGCAGTCCGCGCCGGATCATTGGGATCGCCGCCGATCATTGCACTGAACAGCATGGCAGCGTCAGCAACAGTTCGGCCAAACGGCCCGGCAGTGTCTTGTGTTTTTGAAATCGGAATGATGCCCGAACGACTGACCAGTCCGACAGTCGGTTTGATCCCCACAACGCCATTCATGGAAGCCGGACAGGCGATGGAGCCGTTCGTTTCCGTTCCTACTGCCACGGCGCACAGGTTTGCAGCAACCGCCACGCCCGATCCCGAACTCGAACCACAAGGCGAACGGTCGAGAATGTACGGATTTTTGGTTTGCCCGCCGCGACTGCTCCATCCGCTCGAAGATCTCGTTGATCTGAAATTGGCCCATTCGCTCAAATTTGTTTTTCCCAGGATCACAGCGCCGGCTTCACGCAATTGCTTCACAACAAATGCGTCCGTGGAGGCTATATTGCCGCTTAATGCAAGTGAACCGGCGGTTGTTTGCATTTTGTCGGCGGTGTCGATATTGTCTTTAATGAGAATGGGAATGCCGTGCATGGGCCCGCGCACTTTTCCGTTTTTCCGCTCTTTGTCTAGCGCTTCCGCAATGCTGACCGCGTCCGGATTTAATTCAATGACGGAATTCAGTTTAGGCCCACTTTTGTCCAATGCAGCGATCTGATCCAGATAAGCCTTTGTCAAATCCTGCGAAGTGAGCTTTCCATCTTTCATTTGCTGCTGCATTTCCGCAACAGACATTTCTGAAAATTTGAAAGATGACTTTTCACCGTTTTGGGGTTGGTCGGCTTTGGACCGGCATTGAATGAAGGGCAATGCAATGATTGAAAAGCTCGCCGCCGAGGTCAGGCGCACAAAATTTCGTCGTTTCATAAAAGGATTAGGAGTCAGCGTTTAGTTGAGCGCAATTTATAAAGTCTGCTAACTTTAATATTAACGCCGCCGCTTTTTTTCAATGAGAAGATTCCATAGCCATCTTGCTGCCCAGAAAGGCGATAAAATGACGGCAGTAATGAAGGTCGCGACGCCCAGAAGGATTGCAAAGATCAATCTCAAAAGAAAGACGAAAAATGTTTCCATGAAGATTAGTGTGTGGTTTTGTAGAATAAGTTTGATTGTACGATTTTGACGTTAGAATTTATTCGATAGGCAGATGTTGAGTGGGTGGAAAAGCATAGTTATAAATAGCTAAAACCTTTAAATCCTTTAAATATATAGGTAAATCGTCATATTTAATTTGCGTGGCACGGTTATTTATTTAATTTTGTCATTGAAAAATATCACATAAACGTTACTCGTCATGGACTTCCTCTCGAACATTATATATTACTCCGGTAAGTTACTATTCGCAACAATTCTGTTTGTTGCCATGGTTATTTCTACAATTGTTTCGCTGCCATTCATTGGCGCCGGACTGATCAAAGATGCAATTGACTCTAATAATCACCATCACGCCGACAGGAATCACATGGCTGATTATTTTGGCTGATCATATTTTCAGTAAAGGATATAAATGGGTGTAGGATTTCGGTCTTGCGCCTTTTTTGTTTTAAGGCTGTGAGATAGGCGAACAAATCTCTCGACGACGGAGTTTTCGCTTAAATCGATACTTTTGCGCCTTAAATAAGGCAGGCAATGCGTTTAAACATTATGAATTCAACGTTTTCAAATCACGACAAAGCCAACTTCGGCTTAGCTCAAAAGTCTTCACAACGCTTGGCCAAAGTTGCCATTTTGCTTCTTATAAGTGTTTTTTTCAATCGATCACAGGCTCAGGAGAATCGTTATGTTTTTGAAAAAGGCATGATGGGTTCGCCATTCAAATTGGTTTTTTATGCGCCCAATGATTCCATAGCCAATGTGGCCGCACAAAATGCATTTGCTAGGATCGAAAAACTGAATGAAATTCTCAGCGATTACCGCGACGGAAGCGAGATCAACCAGGTTTCGGCGAAATCGGGCAGTGGAGAGTGGATTTCGGTGAGCGATGACCTTTATAACATTCTCGCAATCAGCCAGGATATCAGCAAAAAAACCAATGGTGCATTCGACGCGACGCTGGGGCCTGTAGTGCAAATGTGGCGCCACGCGACCAGAAAGGGCATTTTTCCAACCGAAATAGAAATTAAGGAAGCAATGCAAAAAACGGGTTACAGCAAGTTGAAGCTCGATCCACAGGGTAAAAAAGTCTTTTTAACCCAAAAAGGAATGCGACTGGACATTGGTGGTTTGGGAAAAGGTTTCGCTGCTGAGGAAGCCGTGAAGGTTTTAAAAAATTATGGCATTAAATCCATTATGATGGACGCGGGTGGAAAAATCGTGCTTACGAGCCCGCCTCCCGGGACAAAAGGGTGGAACATAACCATTTCAAATGGCAGCGATTCGCTCAAAACAATGGCGCTTTCCAATGTTGCGCTCGCCACTTCGGGGCCCACTTATCGTTATATGGAATACAACGGCATCCGATATTCACACATTGTTGATCCCGCAACGGGCATTGGATTGCTGTTTCACGTCCGCACGACCGTTATTTCGCCGGATGGGACGGTCGCAGACGCATTAGCAACCGCTTTCAGTGTTGCGGGCATTGAGAAAAGTAAGAAAATGCTCAGACAATTTCCAGGCAGTCAAGTTTGGCTGGTGGAAAAAAAAGACGATCAAGTTGCGGATTGGAACACGCTTGAAAAGCCGCAATGAGTTTGCCTGAAATGGAACAATTTTTTAAGTGCCGGTTCTGGCGCTTGGATCACTGCCTCAACAGTTTCACTTTATGACAAAGACCATTTTTATTGCTTCTGCCGAGCCTTATGCGGGAAAATCAGTGATTGCATTGGGTTTGGTAAATATGCTTTTGGCCAAAACGAAAAAGATTGGTTTCTTTAAACCCATTATTTCGCAGCAGGAGCCAGGCCAAAAAGACAAGCATATTGAGGCGATTATCAATTATTTTTCCTTGCCCATTGCTTACGAGGACACTTTTGCATTCAGCAGACAGGATGTTTTACAGCAAACCGAGTCTGAGAACTGGGGCGAAATGATTAACACGATTATCAGCAAATTCAAAAAGCTCGAAGACGCTTACGATTTCACTGTGATAGAGGGCAGCGACTTTTTGGGTGATGGTGTTGCATTTGAATTTGAGTCCAACGCGGCTATTGCCAAAAACCTCGGCGCTCCAGTTTTGACAATCATTAATGGAGAAAATAAATCAACCGCACAGATCATTAATTCTGCAATCAATGTGCTGCGTAATTTCGAGTCACGTGAAGTGCAAGTGCTTGGCATTGTTGCCAATCGTGTGAAGGCCGAACAGGTCGACGATGTGCGTGAACTGTTGCGCATGCAATTGCCGAAAGACATGATGCTGACTGTCATTCCGTGGGAAAAAGGATTGCAAAGTCCGACCATGCGGGAAATAACAGAAGCGCTTGGCGCAAAAGTCTTGTTTGGCGAGCAAATGTTGTCAAGCCAGGTCGATAATTATGTGACTGGCGCCATGATGCTGCCGAACTTTTTGAATCACATTAAAGAAAATGTGCTGATCATCACGCCCGGCGACCGTGGCGACATTATTATTGGTGCGCTTCAGGCCAATTTGTCGACCAATTATCCCAAAGTTGCGGGCATTGTTTTGACCGCTGGCACCATTCCCGAGGAGCCTGTAATCCGGTTGATCGAAGGTTTGCAGACCATCATTCCAATTATTTCGGTGCAGCAAGGCACTTTTGGAACGACTACGGCCATAGGCGCAATCCACCCGCGCATTACTGCGGATAACACAAAGAAGATTGAGCTGGCCATCGGGACATTTGAAAAATATGTCGATATGAAGATGCTGGATGACAAGATCATAACATTCCAGCCCGAGGGCATTACGCCGCATATGTTTCAATATCAACTGGTTAAGTGGGCGAAAAGCCAGAAAAAGCACATTGTGTTGCCCGAAGGAAACGACGACCGCATCCTGAAAGCAGCCGCCAGGCTTATTGCTCAGAATGTTGTCGACCTGACCATTTTGGGTGATCCGACAGAGGTTGCCGCTGCGGTGAAAAGGCTCGGTCTGGATCTTGATCTGAATGCAGTTAAGATCATCAATCCGGCACAATCCGAATATTATGAGCAGTTTGTAGAAACGCTTTATGAGCTTCGCAAAAACAAGAATGTGAATATGGAGATGGCCCGCGACCTCATGACGGACGTTTCCTATTTCGGAACGATGATGGTTTACAAAGGTCTCGCCGACGGAATGGTGTCCGGTGCGGTGCACACGACGCAGCACACGATCCGGCCGGCATTGCAATTCATTAAAACCAAACCGGGCGTCTCCATTGTGTCGTCCATTTTCTTCATGTGCCTGCCCGACCGCGTGGCTATATTTGGAGACTGTGCGGTGAATCCCAATCCAACCGCTTCGCAGCTTGCGGACATCGCTATTTCATCCGCACAAAGCAGTGCAAGATTTGGCATAGAACCGCGCGTTGCCATGCTGTCTTATTCGTCCGGAACTTCCGGCGAGGGCGAGGATGTGGAACGTGTGCAAGAGGCAACTGCCATTGTGAAACAGCGTGCGCCGGAGCTGAAAGTGGAAGGGCCTATCCAATATGATGCGGCTGTTGACCCTGTCGTCGGCAATCAAAAATTGCCCAATTCAGAAGTGGCAGGACGTGCAAGCGTGTTGATTTTCCCCGACCTTAACACGGGAAACAACACTTACAAGGCGGTTCAGCGTGAAACTGGCGCCCTGGCGATCGGGCCTATGTTGCAGGGCTTGAACAAACCGATCAATGACCTCAGCCGCGGCTGCACGGTCGATGATATTTTTAACACCGTGGTGATCACCGCCATTCAATGTCAGCAAGAATGAACATCCTAATCATTAATTCCGGCAGCAGCTCGCTCAAATATCAGTTTTTCAAAATGCCCGAACAAAAGCCGCTTTGCGCGGGAATTGTGGAAAGGATTGGAAAAGAAAATTCTTTTATCAGGCATAAAGTGCAGCGTGAAGGCGGTGAGATATTGACAGAACGCCAATATTTTGTCAAAAACCATGCGGAAGGTTTGCAATACATTGTGGAAGTGATGACCGACTCCAAAACGGGCGTGATTACGAGCCCTGATGAAATTGAAGCGGTTGGACACAGGGTTGTTCATGGCGGTGAATATTTCACGGAAGCTGCCATCATTACAGACGAAGTGAAAGAGAAAATTCGATCGCTGTTTTCGCTGGCGCCATTGCACAATCCTGTGAATTACGACTGCATTGAAGTTGCAGAAAAGACTTTCCCTAATGCCAAGCATGTTGCGGTTTTCGACACTGCATTTCATCAATCCATGCCTGAATACGCATTCCGTTATGCCATTCCCGAAAAATACTATTCTGAAATGCGTATCAGAGCTTACGGTTTCCACGGAACTAGCCATAAATTCGTGACGCATCAGGCAATAAAATGGATGCAGAAGCCTGATGCGAAGATCATTAGCATTCATTTAGGGAATGGGTGCAGCATAACCGCCGTGGATGCCGGGAAGTCGGTTGATACGAGCATGGGTTTCGGTCCGTTGAGCGGGCTTATCATGGGCACGCGTTCCGGGGACATTGATCCGTCCGTGATCCTGCACTTGCTCAGGCAGGAGCGAAAAACACCGGATGAAATGGATGTCTTGCTCAATAAACAGTCTGGACTGGCGGGATTAACCGGACACAGCGATATGCGTGATGTGCGTAAGCTGCTTGAAATGGGTAATTACGAAGCCGAGCTCGCCGCCGACATGTTTGCCTATCGG
Organism: Dyadobacter sp. CY326; assembly: GCF_021390515.1. GTDB lineage: Bacteria > Bacteroidota > Bacteroidia > Cytophagales > Spirosomataceae > Dyadobacter. Next base: position 576,793 of record NZ_JAJUXI010000002.1, on the reverse strand, counting down.
ATCAAAAAATACATTGGTTCTTACGCAGCAACATTGAACGGACTGGATGCAATTATTTTTACCGCAGGAGTTGGAGAAAATGATCCGCAAATGCGCGAGCGTGTTTGCAAAGACTTGGAATTCATCGGTTTGGAAATCGATTTTGACAAAAACCGTCTAAAATCCGACGAGCTCAGAGAAATCAGCAAGGATGGTGCTAAGGTGAAAATCCTGGTTGTGCCGACCAATGAGGAGCTTGAAATCGCAACACAAAGTTATGCTTTACTGCATGAGGAGCCGCCGTGTGAACAAATAGAATTGTATTAAAATGATAAATAATGCGTTTAAATTATAGTTTTAAACGGTTGTTTAAATTATTTATTTAAAACGCTTGTGTGCTGGAATTTTTTTCCAGACATTTGGTTTGTATTGATACAACAAGGAATAAGACCCTGACAAAATTAAATAAGACAAGCAAGTGAAGTGTATAGGAGAAAAGAGCGAGGATAAGATCAAGGAGGCGGCCAGGAGGGTTTTTCTGAAAAAAGGTTTTGATGGAACAACGTCGAGAGACATTGCCCGCGAAGCCGACATGAACATTGCATTGACCAATTATTATTTTAGAAGTAAAGAAAAGTTGTTTCTTGAAATTTTCAGGGACGTCTTGGAAATGTATTTCAACAGCACTATCGAGATCTTGAACAAGAAAATTGATATCAAGACCAAGATCTCGGAAATGATTGACAACGATTACAACATGATGAAAGCGGAACCGGATCTGGTTATTTTCATCATGAATGAGATTCACAAGGAGCCGGACCGCTTGTTTCCTGAAATGGCGCTTTTCAAGAAAATACAGTCCACTTATTTTATCAACCAGTTAAAAGAAGGAGTTGCAGACGGAACATTGCGGGATATCAGTCTCGAAAATCTGCTGCCGCTCATGAAATGCGCAATTGAGTTTATTTTTCTGGCAAAGCCAATTCACAAGCGCCTTTTCGATATGGACGATGCTGGATTTGACATTTACGCTGAAACGCAGAAGGAGCATATCAAGGCCATGATTTGCAACTATCTGGTGATAGGTTAGATATTTTTTTGCTCAACGTTTAAACAAACATTTAAAATAAACATTTATTCTGTTAAATGCCATGAAACTAAAATTTCATATCGTAACCCTATTGTCTTTTTTGAGCATTGGAGGCGCCAGTGCCCAGGAATACAATCTTCCGCAGCTGCTCGGTCTAGCCATGAAAAATGATTTTAGCATCCAGTCAGCACGTCTGGAAGAAAAGAAGACCAATGCGAAAATTGACGAAGTGAAGTCCGCATTATTGCCAAGTGTGAATGTGTCAGGAGATTACAAACGCTATTTCAAAATTCCCGGCCAAGTGGTGCCGGCGAGTGCATTTGGCGGTCCGGAAGGGCAATACAGCACATTGGCTTTCGGTTTGCCTTACAACTTGTCCACAACTGCGCAAGTGACTCAGAATCTGTACAATCCGTCTGTTCGTTACGCCTTGAAAGCCGCGAACCTGAACCGCGAGCTGACCTCGCTGAGCACTGTTAAAACGAAGGAAGATGTGGCTTACAATGTCACAGACGCATATTACAATCTCGTAACGGTGGTGCAGCAAATGTCCTTTTTGGATAGCAATCTCATTTCGCTGGATCGCATGTATAAAGTTTCAGACCTTCTCTATCAGAATAAATTAGGCCAGCGGGTGGATGTTGACCGCATTCGCATCAACATTACCACAACGGAAACGCAGCTCGCCACATTGAAAGACAACTATAGTCAGCTGGTCAATCTCCTGAAATATTACACCGGCACACCACAAGCTGATTCAATTCGTATAGTGGTTAACGTTAGCGATGTTTCATTGCCTGGACAGCCCTCAGATTCGGAAACTAGGCGCACGGATGTGGCTTTATTGCAAAAGCAGCGCGATTTGAACGAATTACAGGACAAAAACATCAAGGCAGGATTTATCCCGACTGTAAGTGCTTATGGGACAGCGAATATGGCGTTTTATGCTAAAACAGGTGACAATTCAACATTTCAGGATGTGCCGGGTTACTGGGCTGGCTTAACGCTCAATTGGAGTGTTTTTGACGGACTGGCCAGAAGGGCTAAAAGAAGTCAGAATCAGATCGATAACGAAAAATTGAATGTTCAGCTGCGCCAGGTGAAGGAGTCCATTGCCATGGAAGAAGCCAATGCAAGAAACAAGTTTGCCGTTGAGCAAAGGAACATTAATGCTAAGAAAGAGCAGGTTGCGCTTGCTTCAAAGGTTTATAATCAAATCCAGTTGCAGTTTAAAGAAGGAACAGTCTCCTTAACAGACGTCATTCAGGCAGAAAACAGTAATCTGGATGCGCAAAGCAACTATTTGACTTCGCTCGTTCAATTGCTTAAAGCCGAGTTGGAATGGAAAAAAGCAACAGGTTCTTTAATTCAAAAATAACAACACTCATTTACTCCCATACTCATATAACATTAAGATTATGAAACGCTTACTAATATTCCTCGCCGTGGTTGCCGTGATTGGACTGACTGCTGCCAAGCTGCTCGATAACAAAGAAAAAACGGCCGAGAAGGTTTACGTTCCGGAAGCAGATCCGAAAGTCGGCGTGAAAATTGCCGTTGCTGAAATGCGCAAATTGTCACAGGACGAGTCTTTCCTGGGCTCATTTACACCAAACAGAAAAGTGGAAATCAGGCCGCAGGCTGGCGGTGAAATTGTTCGTTTGAACATTCAGGAAGGCCAGTTTGTAAAAGCAGGACAGTTGATTGCAAAGCTGGACGATGAACAATTGCGCTATCAGATTGAGGCATTGCAGGTTACATTGGAAGGTTATCAAAATGATTTAAAACGTTACGAAGTGCTTGTTAAAGGCGACGCTGTTCCGGCTGTGAACTTGGAACGCACGCAGTTGAGCATCCGCAGCACAGAAGCGCAGATCAAACAGTTGAAAAAGCAGATCAGTAACACAAGCATTATTGCACCATTCTCGGGCATTGTTACTGCCAAAATGGTTGAAAAAGGCTCGGTTGTGAGCATAGGAACGCCTATGGCTGAAATTACGGACATTTCCTTGCTGAAACTGGTTGTTAACATTCCTGAAAAATCGGTAAATGAATTCCGTAACGGCAAATCCATAGCAATTAAAACGGACGTTTATCCAGATGCGAATTTCACTGGAAAAGTGACAATGGTTAGTGCAGAAGGCGACGACGCGCACAATTATCCGGTTGAGATAACGGTTCAGAATTCGCAGAAAAATCCTTTGAAAGCTGGCATGTATGGCTCCATCGCCAATGCTTCCGAAGTGAAAGGAGCAGCGCTTGCGGTGCCGCGCCAGGCCATCACTGGCTCAGCCAAACAGCCGCAGATTTATGTGGTTGAAAATGGCAAAGCGAATCTGCGTGACGTTGCCATTGGGGCGACGACGAATGAATACTATGAAATTACAAAAGGCCTGAAAGCAGGTGATAAAGTTGTCACAAGCGGTCAGATCAACTTGCAGAACGGGACTTCTGTTATTGCGCAATAACCCACATTAGCCTGAGAAATCATGAAATTTATCGAAACCATATTAAAGCGTCCGTCCCTGATCATCGTGATGTTTGCGGTGCTGGTCCTGGGAGGATTGTTATCCTACACGCAGCTGAATTACATGCTGTTACCGGAATTTTCGGTTCCCACGATCACCATTACGACGGTTTATCCGGGGGCAGCTCCCACGGAAGTGGAATCCGAGGTGAGTAAGAAAATAGAAGACGCCGTTTCAGGGTTGGACAACATTAAAGAGGTGACTTCCAAATCATTGGAAAGTGCGTCGCTTGTTATTGTAGAATTTAAAGCCGGAACGGACATTGATAAAGCATTGGAAGACGCGCAGCGCGATGTGAACAACATGCTGAGCGACTTGCCCGATGATGCTGAAACGCCGTCACTTTCCAAGATTTCGCCTAGTGATCAGCCCATTATGCAGTTGCTGGCAACTTCCGCCTTGCCCAATGAAGTTTTTTATCAGCAGGTTGAAGACAAATATTTACCCATTTTAACACAGATCGAAGGCGTTGCCGAAATCACAATGACCGGTGGCGATCAGCGCGAGATCCGTGTCAATGTTAACAATGATAAGCTGAATTTTTACGGTTTGTCCCTTTTGCAGGTTTCGCAGGCAATCAACCAGGCTAACCTTGATTTCCCAACAGGAAAAGTTAAAAGCACGAGTGAAAACATGACTTTGCGTCTCGCAGGAAAATTCACTTCGCTCGATGACATTCGCAACCTGGTCATTTCCTCGCCCGTAACCGGCAGCCCGATCAGGGTTGGAGACGTTGCGACAATTTCTGACGGATTGACTGATGCAGAGAGCATTAGCCGTTACAATGGTGTGAACGGGATTGGATTATTTGTCAAAAAACAATCGGATGCAAATGCAGTAGAGATCAGTAAATCGATTCAGGCCAAATTGTCGGAAATTGAAAAGACCAATGCGAAGGACAAAGTGAAATTTGCAATCGCTTATGACAGCAGCATTTTTACATTGGAATCCGTGGAAGCGGTTACGCATGACTTGATCATTGCCGTGATCCTGGTGGCGGCTGTAATGTTGCTTTTCCTGCACAGTTTCAGAAATGCATTTATTGTAATGGTTTCCGTTCCTGCGTCGCTGATTGCAGCATTCCTTTTCATGAATTTGATGGGTTATTCGCTGAACCTCATGACATTGCTCGCACTTTCGCTGGTGATCGGGATTCTGGTCGATGACTCCATTGTAATTCTCGAGAACATTCAGCGACATTTGGAAATGGGCAAAAATCGCTGGGACGCAACCATTGAAGGTGTGACCGAGATCGGATTTGCAGCGCTTGCGATCACGCTGGTGATCGTCGTGGTTTTTGTTCCGATTACGTTTGTCAACTCCGTTATCGCGGATTTGCTGCGCCAGTTCAGCTTAACGGTTGCATTTGCGACAATGGTCAGCTTGCTGGTGAGCTTCACGCTTACGCCGTGGATGACCGCTAATATGGCCCGCATTGAGCATCTTAACCCAAAAAATCCGGTTCAGGCCTTCCTATTATGGTTTGAAAATGGCCTTACCAAATTGACCAAATGGTATCACGGCAGTTTGCAATGGGTTTTGAGACACAAACTGGCATTCTCAGGCATGTTGATCGCCATTTTTGCGATGACCGCTTGGGTAATGAGCCTGGGCATCATTGGTTCTGAGTTCGTTGCAGAAGGCGATCAGGGCAAGTTTTTGCTAACCATGAAATTGGATAAAAGCGCTTCACTGCAACAGAACAACCTCACTTCCAGACAAATCGAAGACTATTTGAGGAAAAAGCCAGAGGTGAAAACGATCTTTGCTAACGTGGGCGGGGCCAGCACAGGACTTAACAGCTCCGGACAAGGCGAAACCAATCGCACAGAGCTTACCGTGGAGCTGATCCCCGTGTCGGAACGTGCTAACGCGCAACCCACAGAGGATTACATGCTTGCCGTGCGTAAGGAATTGGAGCGGAAATTTGCGGGTGTGGAGTTCAACTCAGCAGCGGTTGGAATGGTTAATTCAGGCACATCTCCCATTGAGATATTCCTTAGCGGTGATGATCTGGATAAAATCCTGGTTTCTGCCAATGATCTTGCCAACAGATTGAGAAAAACACCTGGTGCCAATGACGTCAATGTTTCCGTAGAAGCTGGGAATCCGGAAGTTAGGGTCGAAATAGACCGTGAGAAAATGGCGAAACTGGGACTGGACATCCAGACTGTGGGCGCAACAATGCAGAATGCATTCGCCGGAAATGACGATTCAAAATACCGCGATGGCGGCGAAGATTACGACATCCGCATCATGATGGACGCATTCGACCGCAAAAATCCGGATGATGTGAAGAACATCAGCTTTTACAGTCCGGCGGCAAAGCGTCCGGTGCATCTGGCTGAGTTCGCGAATGTTAGTCTTAGCAACGGACCTTCTATTGTTGAGCGTAAAAACCGTCGTTCATCCGTAACAGTGACCGCTAATACTTTAGGGATTGGATCGGGAACATTGGTGAGCAATATTCAGGCGGGCTTGGTGAAAGAGCCGCTGCCTTCTGACGTAATTTTAACTTGGGGCGGTGACGCAAAAAACCAAAGTGAAGGGTTTGGATCGCTGGGACTGGCAATGCTTGCAGGGCTCATCTTGGTTTACTTTATCATGGTGCTGCTTTACGACAGTTTCGTTTATCCGCTGGTCGTGCTGTTCTCGATTCCGGTTGCGGTGGTTGGAGCGCTTCTGGCACTTGCATTATCGTCGTCCAACATCGGTATTTTTGCTCTTTTGGGTATGCTGATGCTGATAGGGCTTGTAGTTAAAAATGCAATTCTGATCGTCGATTTTGCCAACCAGCAAAAGGAGGCAGGGGTGCCCTTCCGGAAGGCAATTTTGATCGCAGGCGAAGAGCGTTTGAGACCAATCCTGATGACAACAATTGCAATGGTCATTGGTATGATTCCAATCGCCACCGCAACCGGAGCGGGAGCAGAATGGAAAAACTCGCTGGCATGGGTTTTAATAGGTGGGCTAACTAGTTCTATGATTTTGACCATCTATCTGGTGCCAATGATGTATTATCTGGTTGACAGGGCCGGAGAAAAATGGGCGTCGTTCAGATCCCGGTCTGGCACGACATCCCGGCGGGTCGCAGTTGAGGAAGTCTAGCACCAATAAACGTTAACATGAAAAAATCCCTGTTTTGAGGCTGTGTGCTTTTCGGGATCTTGAAAACAAAGTTGGTCAAAACTTGACATTTCAGGGACTAAGCGGGTAAAAAGAGCAAAATATTTTTTTTCATTTTAACGGTAAAATACAAAATGAATAGGGGTTTTGATGAACTAGTAATGCGGGTATCGGGTTTACCTCTTAACTTTGGTTACCAGTTGATCAAATCCCACCTTTTTCTTAATTGGTAAAGTAGTTTAAGAACGGGGTAATTGAAGGCGCAGACGGCGAAAACTGACAATGTTATCAAACTCAAGGTTCTAAAAATATTAGCATGGAAAATAAATACTACAACACCAACTGATCATTCTGATCACCTCATCAAGCCCCGGCTTGAAGCCAACAGGCACCCCACTAAAAGAAGCTGTTGATTCTGACATTAATTACTTATGGGTAAAAAATTAAATAAGCGCATTGCCGAATTTAAAGACGCGGCCATCATTCGATCCAAAGGTCTTTATCCCTATTTCCGTCCCATCGAATCCGGGCAAGACACGGAAGTTATCATCAACGGTAAGCCGGTCCTTATGTTTGGATCAAACTCGTATTTGGGGCTTACCTCGCATCCATACGTCATCGAGTCTTCGCAGAAGGCGGTGCAAAAATATGGAAGCGGATGTGCAGGTTCACGTTTCCTAAACGGCACACTGGACATTCATGAAGAATTGGAAATAAGACTGGCGGCGTTCACCGGAAAAGAAGCCTCGGTGCTTTTCAGCACAGGTTACCAGGCTAATCTTGGCGCATTGTCAAGCCTGACCGGCCGGAATGATTACCTAATCCTGGACGAAAGCGATCATGCTTCCATCATCGATGGCAGCCGGTTGTCTTTCTCAAAAGTGATCAAGTATGCGCATAATGACATGAATGACCTCAGGAAGAAACTGAGCCTTTTACCAGAAGAAGCCGTTAAGCTGATTGCAACAGACGGGATTTTCAGCATGGAAGGCGACATTGTTAAACTTCCGGAATTGAATGCGATTGCAGCGGAATTTGACGCATCGGTTTTGGTGGACGACGCGCATAGTCTTGGCGTAATCGGCAAGAATGGCGCGGGAACAGCTTCCTACTTTGGACTGACCGAAACCACAGATCTGATCATGGGAACATTCAGTAAATCCCTTGCATCATTAGGCGGTTTCATTGCAGGAGACGCTGCAACGATTGATTATTTAAAACACCGCGCACGCTCATTGATGTTCAGCGCGAGCATGACGCCAGCAGCAGTTGGCAGCACGATCGCAGCATTGGATATCATTGAATCCGAACCACATCATATCGAACGCCTTTGGGCCAATACAAGATATGCGAAGGAATTATTGCTCGTAAATGGTTTTGATTTGGGCAACACTGAAAGCCCGATTTTGCCGGTTTACATCCGTGACAACGAAAAGACTTTCCTGATGACCAAGCTATTACAGGAAGATGGTGTTTTTGTGAATCCGGTTGTTTCGCCAGCTGTTCGTCCTGAACATTCATTGATCAGGTTCTCGCTGATGGCAACGCATACATTTGGACAGATTGAGGAAGCGGTTGATAAAATGACTAAAATCTATCGTCAGATATGCCCTGAGGCAGTTATCGAAAAATTATGAAGCGAATTGCCCACGTAAACTCTCCCAAAGAACTGGAATTATTCATTGATTTTCCTCACGAATTATATAAGGAAGATCCCAATTATGTTCCGGAACTGTTTATAGCACAAAGAGATATGCTTTCTCCAAAAAAGCATCCCTTTTATGAACATTCGGAAGTGAAGCTTTTTCTGGCTTATGACGGAGACAAGATCGTGGGACGCGTTGCGGCAATTGATAACCGCAATCACAATGCATTTACAGGCAGAAAAGATGGCTTTTTTGGTTTTTTTGATACAATTAATGACCAGGAAGTTGTCGATTTGCTGATTGGGCAAGCGGCTGAATGGGTTAAATCAAAAGGGGCTGACAACCTGATAGGGCCCGTGAACTTGTCAACCAATGACACAGTAGGCTTGCTGATTGAAGGTTATGATAGGCCGCCGATGGCTATGATGCCTTACAATGCGCCCTATTACGTTCCATTGCTTGAAAAAACAGGGCTTGTTAAGAAGACGGACCTGCTGGCTTACGAGATCAATGTGAACACGGCCAACGACAAGTCGGTGAGGCTCATTGAAGCGCTCGAAGGAAGGTTACAAAGGAGCGGCATTACCATTCGCAAGATCAATTTGAAGGATTTTAAGAATGAAGTGATCAAGATCCGGGAGATTTACAACAGTGCCTGGGACAAGAATCTGGGCTTTGTTCCAATGACCGAAAAGGAATTCGATTACCTGGCCAACGATTTGAAACTGGTTCTCGATCCGAACTTTTGCCTCGTTGCAGAAAAGGATAACAAGCTGGTAGGCTTCGTGTTAGGGATTCCGGACGTGAACCAGATACAGATAAAGATCAAGCGCGGACGTTTGCTGCCAACCGGAATTTTTAAACTTTTGTTTGGCAAAAAAAATATTACCCGCATCCGCGTGCTCACATTGGGTGTGCTTGAAGGATATCGGAAAATGGGTATTGAAGCCTGTTTATACGGCCATATTATCAAAAACACTTACGGCACAAAAGTCACAGGTGGCGAATGTTCTTGGATGCTGGAAGGAAATTACTTAATGAACCACGCCATTGAGCAGATCAATGGAAAGCTGTACAAGCGGTACAGACTGTTGGAAAAAGAAATATGAAAGAGCGGGTTTTCATCACGGGCGCGAGCGGCTTTATAGGGTTTCACCTCGTAGAAGCAGCATTGGAAGCAGGCATGGAAGTGCAAGCGGCAGTGAGGCCAACCAGCGACCTGACGTTACTCAAAAAGCTCCAAAGCGACTCCGGAAAGAAAGGATTAGGTCCGCTTTCATTTGTGAATACCAATTTTGAATCAAGAGATGCATTAACAGAGTTGCTGGAAGATGGAAATTACACTTTCATCATCCACGCAGCAGGAATAACAAAGGCGAAGAAATCGGCGGTCTACAACAAGGTGAATGCAGAATACACATTGCATTTGGCGCAAGCATCAATGTCGGCAAACATTCCTTTGAAGCGATTTGTTTTTCTGAGCAGTCTGGCCGCTATTGGTCCGCTTGCTTATGCTGAACAACAGCCGATTACAGAAACAACATTGCCAATTCCGGTGACGGATTACGGCAGAAGCAAGCTGCTTGCAGAGCAATATCTGGAAACAGTTAGCGGCTTGCCCCTGACAATTATCCGTCCCACGGCGGTTTACGGACCGGGTGAAAAGGATCTTTTCATTCTTTTCAAAACATTGAGCAAAGGATTGGATGCATACATAGGCAATGGCCCGCAGCGGTTGAGTTTTGTTTATGTGAAAGACCTCGTGGCAGTTACAATGGCTGCAATGCTTGAAAATCAGCGCGAAACGGCGATTTATAATATTTCGGACGGACAGGCTTACGACCGTTATGCATTTGCAGACCGGTTCCGGGAAATCAGCGGGAAACAGATATTCAGGGCACATTTGCCGCTGTCTCTGGTGAAAATGATGGCGACCGCTCTTGACTTCATCTACGGATTTACCTCAGCAACCCCGGTTTTAAACAAGGAAAAACTGAAAGAACTCACAGCTTCAAACTGGATCTGCAGCATAGACGCTGCCCGAAACAGCTTGCACTACAAGCCGCAATACGACCTTAGGCAAGGAATGCAGGAAACGCTGATTTGGTATAAGGAAAACAAGTGGCTTTAAAAATTAGGTTGACGAATTGATCATTATGCGTTTGCCGGGCTTCGGCATCCGGGTTTCCGGCGCAAATGATGCATTGAAAAGTCATGAAAAAACACGTTATGATGTCCAAAAATGAAAACAATAACTAAGTCGATATGGTCAAAAGTTTTGCTGATCATCTGTCTTGTACAGGTTGCATCAGTAACTGCCATAGCGCAAAGCACCACGATTAAAGGAACAATTACAGATGCAAAAACGGGCGAAACACTGCCTTTTGTATCGATCCTCATTCCCGGGACTACAATGGGAACTGCCTCGGATGCAGACGGAAAATATGCACTAACATTGCGTGAAGAATATAAAACTGTCAAATTCACTTACGTAGGATATCTCAGCATTGAAAAACCGATCACACCCGGCATTGAGCAGGTGATCAACATTAAGATGGCGGTTGACGCCTCCATGCTGAAAGAAGTAACCATCAAGGGAAGAGGTCGTTACAGAAACAAAGACAATCCGGCTGTTCAGCTGATCCGCGAGGTGATCGCACATAAGGATCAGAACAAAATGGCGGCCAACAACTTTGTCGAGTATGAGCAATATGAAAAGATCTCGTTTGCGCTGAGCAACCTTTCAGATAACTTCAAAGAGAAACGCATTTTCAGGAATTACCAGTTTTTGTTCCAGGACCAGGATTCAACGGCCATGGGCGGCAAAAACTTGTTGCCAGCTTATATTCAGGAAAAACTGTCGCAGATTTATTTCCGCAAAAATCCATACACCATAAAACAATGGGTGCTTGCGAACAGAAGAGCAGAGTTTGATGCGAAATTTATAGATAATGATGGGTTAAGCGCTTATTTCAACAGACTTTATGAAGATGTCAACCTTTATGAAAATGATATTTCCATTGCAACAAACCTGTTGCTAAGCCCGATTGCAAACTCCGCGCCGACTTTTTACAAATTCTTCATTCGCGACACGATCAAAACAAACACGCCGTGGCTGGTTGAGCTTGGGTTTGTTCCAAGAAACAAAACAGATATGCTTTTTGAAGGCAAGCTGTTTATCACTTTGGATGGAAATTATGGCGTGCAAAACGCTTATCTTACTGTCAATAAAGACATTAATCTCAATTTCATGCGTGACCTGGAAGCGCGTTTGGAATATGAAAAAGGACCGGACGGACGTTACCACCCGGTTAAGACAACACTGGGAATGGAGTTTGCGCTCGGTGAGAAGAATGCAGGTTTTTACGGCCAGCGCGTTGTCAATTTCAAAAATTATACGCTTAATCAAAGCCGGCCCGACAGCGTTTATGCCGGTCCCGGGGAAGAAATTGCATTCAACCCCGAGGTGAAAACAGGGGAGGCTTATTGGGCGAATGCGCGCCACTTGCCTTTGGAAGCCATGGAGCTCAACATTTACAAAAATGTAGACACGCTGCAAACCATTCCTTCTTTCCGGAGAACAATGGACATTGCTACGCTCTTGCTTTCGGGTTACAAATCTTTCGGGAAAGTGGAAATCGGGCCGGTGAACACGTTTTACAGTTTCAATCCGGTGGAGGGTTTCAGGCTGCGTTTCGGCGGAAGGACCACGACGGATTTTAGCAAGCGGGTTTATTTTGAAACTTATGCAGCTTACGGTTTTAAGGATCAGAAGTGGAAATATTTCCTGAGCGGAACTTACTCGTTCAATAACAAGTCGGTTTACCATTTTCCGCTGAATTACATCCGCGCAAGTTACCAGCGCGACACCAAGATTCCGGGCCAGGATTTGCAGTTTGTGCAAGAGGATAACTTTCTTTTGTCCTTCAAAAGAGGCGACAACAACCGCTGGCTTTACAATGATGTTTACAAACTGGAATATGTACGTGAATTCGAAAGCCGCTTTTCCTACAAAATTGGTTTTACGCAGTGGAGACAAACGCCTGCGGGCATCCTGCGCTATGAAAGGCTGAACGATGAAGGCGAATTGGAGAATGTAGGCGGACTTAGTAACACGGAAGCCAATGTGGAATTGCGCTATGCACCGCACGAGCAATATTATCAGGGCAAGCTTTATCGCACGCCGATCATTAACAAATATCCGATTTTCACATTGCGCTACAATGCAGGTTTGAAAGGTGTTTTTGAAGGTCAAAACCGTTACCACAACGTTTCAGCCAACATTACCAAACGGGTTTATTTGTCTCAGTTCGGATATGCGGATGTGACTGCCGAAGGAAGTTATATTCTGGGTAACAAAGTGCTGTTTCCATTGCTGACCGTTCACCGCGCCAACCAGACTTATGCTTACCAGCTCAACAGCTATAACCTGATGAACTTCCTGGAATTTGTGAGTGATCATTACGCGAGTCTGGACGTTCAATATTACATGAATGGGTTCCTTTTTAATAAAATACCATTGTTGAAAAAATTGAAATTGAGAGAAGTTTTCAGCTTCAAAGGACTTATGGGCGGTCTGCGTGATGAAAACAACCCAGCAATGAACCCCGGACTTTTCCGCTTCCCGATCGATGAGCAAGGCAGGCCGATCAGTTACACATTATCGCGTGAACCATACATTGAAGGAAGCGTTGGGATTGCCAACATTTTCAAATTGCTGCGCGTGGATCTGGTAAAACGTTTCACTTATCTCGACAATCCGAATGTGTCGGAATGGGGCATCAGGGCGCGATTCAGGCTTGATTTTTAATTAGCATAACGACACCAATCAATATGAATTACGCAATTATAGCAGCTGGCGAAGGTTCGCGTTTGGCAAAGGAAGGTTTCACCCTTCCCAAACCAATGGTGAGTCTTTACGGAGAAATGCTGATAGACAGGCTGATAGGGATTTTCATGCGGAACGACGCAGAAAAGATCATGATCATTATCAATGAAGACTCCGCTGCATTGGAAAGTCATTTGTCCGACCTGAGCCTCACATTGCCGATTCACATTGTAAAAAAATCAACGCCGAGTTCCTTGCACAGTGTCTATGAATTGCTGGGAAGTGATCCGGAATTGAAAGCAATTTGTCTGACAACAACCGACACGGTTTTCAAGGAAGAAGAGTTTACGGCATACATTCAGGAATTTGCGCAAAATGAGCATCTGGGCGGCCTTATGGCGGTTACGAGCTTCATTGATGACGAAAGTCCATTGTTTGTAACGCTTGATAATGAGCAAAATATAACCGCATTCACTGACCAGAACAGCACGCAAACGAGCTTCGTTTCGGGAGGGATTTATTGCCTTAGAAAAGATGCCATTGCGCTTGTAAGTGAAGCCGTGCTGGGTGGCGTGAGCAGGATGCGCAACTTTCAACGCCAGTTGCTGGAAAGCGGCATTGAACTGAAAGCATATCCGTTTTCGAAAATAGTGGACGTGGACCACGTACAGGATATCCGCACAGCCGAGCTTTTCTTAAGCCCCGAAACTGCGGTTTGATTTAAATAAATAGAATTACTGACATCAATTAAAGGCAGGAGCTTTTCGCCTGCCGAAGCGTAAATGAGTGAATTAAATATTTTAGGTGTGCCGCGAAACCGCAAATTCTCGCCTAACCACATTGGAAATGACGATGCGATTTTTTCTTTGACGGCAAAGAAACTGGAAAAATTAGGTTGTAAGGTGACGATCAGCTTTGAAGATGATTTTCTGAAAAATGAAAACATTGCTGAGCAAAAAATCTTCACCATGGCCCGTCAAAAGGAAGTAGTCAAGAAGCTGCAAACATTGGAAGCAAATGGCACACAGATCATTAACTCTGCATTCGGGATTGAGAACTGTTTCCGGACAAACTTGACCTATGCACTTAGCCAAAACAACATTCCGGTTGCCGAAAGTTACATTGTGCCAACTAATTATACGGGCGATGATGTTTTCGATGCAATCACCGGGAAGGGTTACTGGATCAAAAGAGGCGATTTTCACGCGATCCATAAAGAAGATGTTTCATTTGCGGCGTCCCGCGAGGAAGCACGGGAAATATTGAGAGAATATGCATTGCGCGACATTCCTGATGCGGTGATCAGCAAGCATTTGATTGGTGATTTGGTAAAATTCTATGGTGTAAGCGGGACAGACTTTTTCTTCTGGTTTTATCCATATGACAACAACCACCATAAATATGTTGAATATCAGAACATTAACGGTGATTCGCATTATTATTCGTTTGACGCAGACCGGTTGAAGCAAGTGGCGACAGCGGCGGCCGAAGCGGTTGGAATTGATATTTACGGCGGAGACGCGATTGTGGGGAAGGATGGAGATTTCCGCATTATTGACTTAAATGACTGGCCCAGTTTTGCACCGTGCCGCGATCAGGCCGCAGAACACATCGCCGGAATGTTGTACGAGAAATTTACAAAAAGCAATTAATGGATCCAGTTATTAAAGAAAGCGCCGCTGACACTGAGGTTAATGCATTCCAGGCATCACTGAAATCCAGTGACACCGAAGAGCGGATTGACATCTGGTTTTATCGTCCCATTGGTTATCAGATCGCATTGTTTTGTGCCAAGATCGGGTTAAGGCCCAATCCGGTTACGATCATCAGCATTTTCTTCGGCGTCGCCGCCGGGATTCTGTTTTATTATCAGGAATTGTGGATCAATGTAATCGGGATGTTGCTTTTGGTGATTGCCAATTCGCTGGACAGCGCAGACGGACAGCTTGCAAGGATGACAAATGATAAAAGCCGGTTAGGCCGCATTCTGGATGGTGCAGCGGGCGATTTCTGGTTTATTGCCATTCACATTGCGCTTTGTTTGAGAAGTCAGAACGAGGGTTGGAGTGCCTGGATATGGGTGCCGGGTGTGCTTGCGGGCGCTTCGCATGTGGTGCAATCAGCCATGGCCGATTATTACCGCAATGTGCATTTGTTTTTTATCAAAGGAACATCCGGAAGCGAGCTGGATAACAGCCGTGACCTGCAAAAAGAATATGATAACCTGAGCTGGAAATCAAATTTCGGCATGAAGTTTATCGCCCGGTTTTATCTGAATTACACCAAATTACAGGAAAGCTTTTCGCCGAATTTGCAAAAACTGCTGGCAACAGTGCGGTCAAAATATCCAAATGGCCTGCCGCAAGCGCTCGTAACCGATTTTCGTGCGCATAATAAGCCATTGATGAAATACACCAACATTGTCCAGTTCAACACACGGGTGCTTTTCTTGTTCCTATGGTTGTTCCTGGATCAATCGTGGATCTATTTTTTCTTTGACATTTTCGTCCTCAACCCGATCCTGATTTACATGATCGTGAACCAGGAGAAAGTGAGCCGTTATTTTTATCAAAAGATTTTGACTGAAAAAACGAATGAGTACCAAGGCGTATAAAGCCCTTTTCATGGCGATCGGCATTATTTCACTGGGCTATATGATCTATGGCACGGGACCGATGGTGATTTGGGAAAATATAAACAGGACAGGCATCTGGTTCATCCCCGTTATCGGGAGCTGGCTGGTGATCTATATTCTGAATGCGTTGGCTTTCAGAGCAATTATCAAAGAACCCGGTTTGCCTGAAAGTAACCTCACATTCTGGTCGGTTTTGCGGCTTACGATTTCGGGTTATGCCATCAATTACATTACGCCATTCGTTGCCTTGGGCGGCGAGCCATACCGGATTCTGGAACTGAAACCTGCATTAGGCATTCAGAAAGCAACTTCTTCGGTGTTGTTATACAGCTTAATGCACATGTTTTCGCATGTCCTTTTCTGGCTGGCGTCCATTGTGCTGATCGTGGCAGTTGTGCCATTGAACAATGTGATGTTAGCGGGCTGCGGTCTGCTGCTGGTGACAGGTTTGGTTTTAGGTTATTGGTTTATCAATGTTTATAAAAAAGGATTTACGGTCAGCACTTTTCGGTTGCTAAGCAAAATTCCATTTATCAAAAACAAGGCAAATGCATTTGCGGAGAAGAATGCCGAAAATTTATTCGAAGTGGACGAACAAATCCGCATTTTATATGCCGAAAGGAGAAACATTTTTTACATCTCATTGTTTTATGAGTTCACGGCTCGCGTCATTGGCTGCGCCGAGATTTTCTTCACTGCACACGCTATCGGTCTGGGAATGAGCTGGTCAGAAGCATTAATCGTCAGTTCGGGATCATCGCTTTTTGCAAACCTGATTTTCTTCTTCCCCATGCAACTGGGCACAAGAGAAGGCGGACTGGCACTTGCCTTAGGCAGCGTGGGGTTTTTACCGGTTCAGGGTGTGTTTATTGGAATAGTAATGCGCATCAGAGAAATCGTATGGATCATTATTGGACTGTTATTGATTAACAAAAAGCCAAAGCATAAAGAATTAAGTAAAAGCGGACCGGTTTCAGGCGACCTGCAAACGGTTCCTGCAAGTCAACGATTATGATTAAAGGGATTTTATTTGATTACGGTGGCACGATCGACACCAACGGCCTGCATTGGGCTAATGTTTTATGGGAAAGTTACCAGCATAATCAGGTAAATATTGACCGGGAAGCATTTGCGGAGGCTTATAAATATGGCGAGAAAGCCCTGGCAATCAAACCAATCATTGAGCCGCATCATGTGTTTTATGATGTTTTGTTTCTGAAAGTTGAGCAGCAATTTGATTTTTTGAGACAAAAAGGATTTGAGCTGAATGATGAAGCAATTGAATCCATAGCACGCGAATGTGACCTTGTTGCACGCACTAATGTTGAAAAAGCTGCGCCCGTTTTGGCAAAACTCGCAGAATCATATCCGCTCGTGATGGTTTCGAATTTTTACGGAAACATTAATCGGGTTTTGCAGGACTTTGGCATAAGCGGTTATTTCCAGGCCGTCGTTGAATCTGCTGTTGTTGGCGTCCGGAAGCCCGATCCGCAGATTTATCAGCTTGGCATTGAACAACTTGCGCTGCCTGCCCAGGAATGTGTTGTCGTCGGAGATTCTTATTCCAAGGACATTAAGCCAGCCAAATCATTGGGCTGCAAAACGATCTGGCTGAATGTGAAAGGATGGGAAGATGCAGGCGAGACGAAGCTGGAAGTTTCGGACGCAGATATTGAGATTACCGATTTTGCGCAAATAGCGGATACAATCAGGATTTTGGGTTAGTTGTAAACTTTTGCCGGGCACCGACACCAGCCTTGGTAAAATTAAATTGAAAAGAACATGTACGACATTTGTACCATAGGGCACATTACTTTGGATAAAGTGGTAACCGCCCAGTCTGTCAAATACATGCCGGGAGGCACATCTTTTTACTTTTCGAAAGCACTTCGGGAGTTTGATGTGAATTACGTGCTGGTAACGGCTTTGGCAGAATCAGAGAACCACATCGTATCTGCATTAAGGAAAGAGAACATTGAAGTGTTCGCTCAGCCGAGTGAGCACACGGTTTATTTCGAGAATATTTACAGTGCCAATCAGGATCACCGCGTACAGAATGTGTTGCACAAAGCAGCGCCATTCACCACGGATCAAATGCCTGATTTAGAATCGAGAATTTTTCATTTGGGTCCGTTGCTTTCGGATGATATTACGGTCGATCTGCTGAAATCACTTGCCGAAAAAGGCACGGTTTCACTGGATATCCAGGGCTATCTCCGCTATGTCAAGGATCAAAAGGTTTTGTATAAAGACTGGGCCGATAAAAAAGAAGCGCTTCCGCATGTTTCGATCCTCAAAGCGAACGAGTTTGAAATGGAAGTGGTGACCGGAACCAGTGACGTGCGCAAGGGCGCCGAATATTTGGCGAATCTTGGTGTAAAAGAAGTGATCATCACATTGGGCAGCAAAGGCTCACTGATCTATAAAAACAATGATTTTTTCAGAATTCCAGCATACAAACCAACGTCGATCGTGGATGCGACCGGCTGCGGCGACACTTACATGGCAGGATATTTGAATAAAAGAATTCAGGGAGCAGGTGTGCAGGAAGCGGGTGAGTTCGGTGCGGCCATGGCCACATTGAAAATACAATCTTCCGGGCCGTTTTCGGGTAACGCCGCAATGGTTGAAGAAGTGCTTCAAAATGGAGAATGTGACCGCGAGCTGATCGCTCAGGCAATTTATTTATAGTACTCAACAAATTTTATGAAAAACGCAGTCAGTATTATCCTGGCCTTGGGCCTGCTGCTGTGTTCGTATACAGGAAGTCATTCTGCAGATAAAAATTCGAACGCCTCAGTTGCTGAGCCCGACGAGTTTCCCGTACCAAAGAACATCCCCGGACTACTTTTCTACATCCAGCGTGATCCCAATGCGAATACAATTGTATATCATCTTAATATGGATGAGCGCGGCCAGGTAAGTCGCAAAACACCCGTTGATGCATTCTGGATCAGATACACCGACGGAGGCGAAAGGAGAGATCTCAATTATTTACAGCGCAAGTTTGCATACGGCATTAATTCAAAGCCGATCGGGAACGCGGCCTTTGAGTTACGCTCGGTGGCTTATTCGAAAATGCCGCTCATTCTACGAAAAGACAGCAAGAACGAATATCACGTTTACGCAAACATTGACAAAAAAGAATGCATTCTCAGCCGCGTTTTCATCCGGATCGACGGCGGGACATTCTGGTCTCCCAATGTGCTTTACATTGAATTGAAAGGAACCGAAATAGCAACGGGTAAAACAGTTGTGCAGCGCATTAAACCGGTTTAATCCGGTAAAATCTTTAAGTATTGCTGGCAGCGAATGGAATTTGTCTTTTATTTATCAATTTTAAGGACAAATTCCGTGTCGCCGCTCAAACGGGCAGATGGCAGGGTTTTTGATCAAAATATTTCTAACGGCGAAATCCGGAAAACCGAACCTTACAATGAGTGAATTACCGCAGCCCGAGCGCGACAATGTTTTTGAAGATGAAATTACCAAAGTGTCGGACTTTAAATTTGGCACAACAGTCGTAAAAGTTTTTGACGACATGGTCAGCAGGTCAGTCCCGTTTTACAACGAGATGCAGCGCATGTTAGGAGAAATAGCGGCGGATCACGCCAAAGAAGGAAGTTTTGTTTACGACTTAGGCTGCTCCACAGGCACCACAATGATCGAAGTGGATAAGCTCATCCCGTCCGACATTCGCTTCATCGGAATCGACGAATCGACGGAGATGCTTGACAAGTGTGACATTAAATTGAAGGAGGCCGGTTTTGTCCGTCCATATGAGTTGGTCACAGGTGATCTGCACGAAAAGCTGCCGATTAAGAATGCTTCGGTTGTGATCCTTTGCCTCACATTGCAATTTGTTAGGCCGCTTTATAGAGAGCGGTTGTTGCGCAACATCTACGAAGGATTGAATCCCGGAGGAGTGTTATTACTGGTGGAGAAAGTGCTCGCGGAAAGCACGGTTTTTAACAGGGATTTTATCAAATATTATTACAATTATAAGCGCCGTAACCATTACAGCGAGATGGAAATTTCGCAAAAAAGGGAGGCATTGGAAAACGTTCTGATCCCTTACAAGCTCTCCGAAAATTTGCTTTTGTTGAAAGAAGCTGGGTTTGGAGATTGTGAGACCTTCTTTAAATGGTATAACTTTTCGGGATTAATCGCTTATAAAAAATGATCACTATTGGTAATTTCTTTTTCAGGTTCAGGAACATTTTATTCATTTTTCTTTATCTGTTGCTGTTCCTTCCTTCGCCTATGCTGTTTAAGCCAGAGCAGTTTGGAGAAAAATATTATTTGTTCCCGATCATTCTGGGGTTGCTGGTCACTTTTTCAGGAGAAATCATTCGCGGCATTACGATTGGGCTTGCATACATTATCCGCGGCGGGCGCGACAGGAGGGTTTACGCAGAAAAGCTGGTGACCGAAGGCATTTTCAAACATTGCCGTAACCCGCTTTATGTAGGAAACATTCTGATGCTTTTGGGAGTCGGGATTTTGTCCAATTCTTTGGTTTATGTGGGCATTGTTATGCCATCTTTTTTGTTCATATATCAGGCGATCGTGCTTGCAGAAGAGAATTTTTTACGCAACAAGTTTGGTGCTGATTTTGACAATTATTGCAAGAGAGTCAATCGTTGGATTATCAATTTCAGCGGCATGTCCGAGACATTCAATGACATGCGCTTCAATTATAAGCGATGGATTTTAAAGGAATATAACACCTTGTTCGTCTGGTTAATGGGGATCACGGCGATCATTCTGTTCAGATATCCCGAACTCACTCCCGATAGCGATACGCGCGTGAAGCTTTTCATAGGCATCGGCGTATTTCTGGGGCTGGTTTATGGATATATCAAATATTTGAAAAAGTCTGGAAAAATGACCGACAGCCTGGCCTAGCACGTTTCTCGATTCATTCTTACATAGGGGAAGCTAGCAAACTGTCGTCGGATTTCGGAGCGAATAAATTATGATAACCCCCTATTAACAGTAAGAAACTATGAAGATTGTAATCGTTGGAGGCGGCTTTGCAGGTGTTAATCTTGCCATTGACCTTGCGAAAAACAGCAAGTTTGAAATAACACTGGTTGATAAGAACAACTATAATTTTTTTCCACCGCTGATCTATCAGGTCGCTACGGCTTTTCTGGAGCCTTCCAGCATCAGTTATCCGTTTCGCAAGCTGTTCAGGAACAAGCAGAATTTCACATTTCGCCTCGGCGAACTGAAAAGCGTTGTAACCAACGAAAACAAGATCATTCTTTCCAATGGCGAGCTGGAATATGACTTTCTGGTTTTTGCCACCGGCGCAGAAACCAATTTCTTTGGGATGGAAAATGTCAAGCGCAATGCCACGCCCATGAAAACGCTGGAAGATGCCATTGGCATGCGCAATAAAATGCTGCAACAGATGGAGCTGGCCACCATATCCGAAGATCCCGTTGAAGTAAGAAAGCTGCTGACCGTTGTCATTGCAGGCGGAGGCCCCACCGGCGTTGAAATTTCAGGAATGTTTGCAGAAATGCGCAATGGAATTTTGAGAAAGGAATATCCCGAGCTTGCAGGAAAAGGAAGTGAGATTTATCTCGTCGATGGCGGCGACGCATTGCTATCGCCTATGAGCGAAGCCTCTCAAAAAGACACATACGATGCATTGCGAAAGCTCGGCGTAAAAATCAAGCTTAACACCCACGTTTCAGATTTTGTGGACGACAAAGTTTGTTTCAGCGAAGGCGAATGCATTGAAGCCAAAACATTGATTTGGGCTGCAGGTGTTACGGGGAAAGTTTTTGAAGGAGTCCCGCCTGAAGCCTACGGACGCGGTCGCCGCATGCTTGTGGACGCACATAACAAGCTGATCGGCACTTACAATATTTACGCAATTGGCGACGCCGCCTTGCAACAAACCGATCCCAATTTCCCGACGGGACATCCACAAGTGGCGCAAGTGGCCATTCAACAAGGAAAAACCCTTGCAGCCAACTTTTCACGAATTGCGGAAGGTCAGCCGTTGAAACCATTTGCATACAAAGACAAAGGATCGATGGCCATCATCGGACGCGCGAAGGCCGTCGTAGACCTGCCCGCGCCCAAAGTGCATTTCAAGGGCCTGATCGCCTGGCTAGCCTGGTTGTTCATTCACCTTGTGTCGCTGATCAACCACCGCAACCGGATGAAAACGCTTTACAACTGGATGATCGCCTATTTCACCAAGGACCAGTCCCTGCGGATGATCATCAAGCCTTCGGCAAGCATTAAAGTGCCGGAGCCAATTTTAAAAGAGTAATTTAAACGTTTAGCGTTGGCAGTGTGATAAAAAACGCGGAATTTTAATGGCCCGTCACCCAGCCAACGCGTTTTAACAAAACAAAATAATGGAACCGACTATCATTGATGTAGTTCAAGATACGCCATACGGTCTCCAAAAAGTTGATTCTTCCATTTCATTCAGAAAGTTTATCAGCTTCCTGGAAGAAAAAGCAGGACAGGAAAAGACAGTCAAGAAAACATTCTTCTCGATGGCACTGGATACGCTCAAGGCGAATCCAGCGTTCTCGGCTGATATCGAACTCAAAGATATCGGCAATTTCAGGGAAGAACTGGGTTTGGTTTACGGCATGCTCATGCCGCCTGTCGCCAATGAAGATGAAATTTTTTGGGCGTTGAGTGCACCGGTAAGTCCGGTCGTATTTTACGGAACGTCAGGCTTTTACAATCTCCTTACCGATACGACAACAGGCCATGTCCGCTGTGACATTGTGGACGACGGCGGCGTGAATGTGAAGCAAAAAATGCAAAAGCTGTATTCGTTTATTCTCGAACGGCTCTATCATTTTCCGCCTCTGCCACAAAGTGACATGATCCTTACGCTGACCGACGACGTTAGTGGCCTGCAAAAATATTATCGCGGCGTTTTGGACACCCGTTTTTGTGATGTTTATGCAAAAGGAAGTCTTCCCGAGCTCGATCTGGAAGCGATCCGCAAGCAAATGCTGGAATCCAATGACGTTTCGGTTTTAATGCGCCTTTTGCCATTCTCCATGTTCCGGTTTGAAGGTTTTTCCATCATCACACTAACCGACGTCACGGCCGAGCACGCAGTGGAGCAAATCAAAAACACAATCCTTAACCGCGCTTCCTACGACCCGCAGGCCTATTTCAAAAATGTAACCAATGCGCTGAAAATGCTGGTTGGCAATGCGCACATTGATTTCGGGGTGATGGCCGTTTTGCGCGTCAACAACAAGCTTGTCTTTGACAGGAGCACTGTGCTTTTCAGCAAGCTTATGACGGCCGCCACCAAAGATGATCGGGCAGAAGAAATGTATCTTTCCATGGCCAGCCAATATTTTCAGGCGCCAAAAGTGCTTTTCATGCGCAACCTGGCCATGGAAGACAGCCATGATTTCATTCGCATATTGAAAGAAGACGGCGTTGAAGCGTACGCGATGCTCCCGGTTTATTATGATAACAAGGCAGTTGGTGTGCTCGAAGTTTATTCCAAGGCAAAAAAGACCATCGACGAGCGCGTGCTGGCGCGGCTGGACACGGCGTTGCCGCTCATTGCGCAAATGATGAAAAATTACATTGATGAATTCAACATTGAAATCGACAATGTGATCCGTGAGAAATTTACCTCGTTGCAACCGGCCGTGCAATGGCGTTTCAGGGAAACGGCCTGGCATTATCTGCGGAATAAGGCAATGAATGTGCCGTCAGCGACCATTGAAAATATCCACTTTCGCAATGTTTTCCCGCTTTATGGAGCCGTCGACATCAGAAATTCAACGCTCGAAAGAAATGCAGCGCTCAAAGATGATTTGCACTTACAATTTGATTTATTGATAGAAACGTTTACGACTTTGAAGCAAAAGCTGGGCTTCGGGCTGGCTGATGAAATGATTTATAAATGCAAAAAATGGATCCAGGAAATCGATGACGATGCGACGGACAGCGACGAAATGCGGGTGCGCGATTTCCTTGAATTAGAGGCACATCCGTTTTTGATCCATTTTAAAGAAGCCAATATGTTGCAGCCTGTTGCCGGAGGCGAAGCGGATGACAGCGACGAATTGATCAGTGTTATTGACAAATATTTTGAAATAACAGACGAGCTGACCGGCGCTGCTTACTCGAACCGGCGCGCACTCGAAGCTTCCATGCAGAAAGTGAATGCATCTGTCAATCTTTATCTGGATCTTTTCCGTAAGGAAATTCAGCAATCCTATCCTTGTTATTTTGAAAAATTCCGCACGGACGGGATTGAATACGACATTTACATTGGTCAGTCCATTGAGCCGGAGCGGAAATTCAGTGAGCTTTATCTCAAAAACATCCGGTTATGGCAGCTTACTTCCATGGCCGCCATTGCCAAAATCACCAATGCGCTCATTCCGCAAATGGAAAAACCGTTGCAGACAACCCAACTGATTTTCATCCATTCCAGCAGCATTGACATCAGTTTCCGTGATGACGAACGCCGGTTTGACGTGGAAGGCGCATATAACATTCGTTATCAGGTTATTAAGAAAAGAATTGACAAAGTTCATGTCAAAGGCACTGGCGAACGGCTTACACAGCCCGGGAAGATTGCATTGGTTTATTTTAATAGTAAATCTGCCGAAGAATATGTGGGTTATATCCGCTATCTGCAAGAAAAGAAGACATTAAACGATGATCTGGAATTCCTGGATCTGGAAGAGTTACAGGGGGTTATCGGCCTCAAAGCCTTGCGGATAGGAGTGAATCTCCAATCCGAATGGAGCTGAAATAATAGAAGCGCTACTCAAAAATTTAATTTTATATGAATTACAACCATCGGCTTGATAAGGTAAGGCATCATGTCCACCATTTTTTTGCAACAAAAGAATTGGCACAACTGAATTACCACAATCTGGTGCACACCGAAGCCGTCGTTTCCAATGCTGTAAAAATCGCAAATCATTACCGGCTGGAGGACAAGGAAACGTTCATTGTGGTGACGGCCGCGTGGTTTCACGACACCGGTTACAGCAGTGGCGAAGCAGCAGGTCATGAGCAGCGCGGTGCCGAGCTTGCGGCATCATTCCTGGCTTCGGAGGAAATAGATGAGAGCGTGATAGCTGAGGTCAAAGGTTGTATTCTGGCCACGATATGGCCGCAAAATCCAAAGAATTTCCTGCAACAAGTCGTTTGCGACGCAGATCTGTTCCATTTTGGCACGACAGACTTCACCGACTGGAACAAGCTCGTGCGCAAGGAAGCAGAGCAGCGGTTGGGCAGGAAAATAGATAAGGCTGAATGGCGGAAAAGCACGATCGCATTGTTGGAATCGCATCGTTTTCACACCGATTTTTGTCGCGATCTGCTCGACAAGCAGAAGCAAAAGAACATTGCGAAGCTGAAAGAAAAGGAGCTTGAAACTTCCGTAGAAGAAGAAGCGCCGGCAAGTCCTGCATACGCCGAATCCGTCTTTGCCAATGCAATTCCGGAAATGGTTGATAAAAAACAAAAAAACGACCGGCCCGATAAAGGAATTGAAACCATGTTCCGGATCAGCTCCAATAACCACCAGCGGCTGAGCGATATGGCTGATAATAAGTCACATATCATGATCACAACGACTTCGATCATCATCTCTGTGTTGCTGAGTATCCTCATCCGCAAGCTGGAAGACAACACCTATCTGATCATTCCAACCATGCTGCTCCTCACTGTTTGTATGGTCACCATGGTTTTCTCCATATTGGCCACGCGGCCGACCATTCCGCACGGCACATTCACGCAGGAGGACATTGATACGAAAGATGTCAATTTGCTGTTCTTCGGCAACTTTTATAGAATGTCGTTCAGCGATTATTCCAATGGCATGCAGCGCATGATGAACGACCGCGATTTCCTTTACGGCAGCTTGACGAAAGACGTTTATTCGCAAGGCGTTGTGCTGGGTCGGAAATACAGGTTGCTGCGCATCGCTTACAACGTGTTTATGTTTGGGATTGTGGTTTCTGTGCTGGCATTCATTATCGCTTCCATCCTGGTTGAACATTGATCATTCATGGCACAATTTCGCTATTTCAACAGGGACATCAGCTGGCTCACTTTCAATGGTCGCGTTTTGCAGGAAGCTGCTAATGAGGTGGTTCCACTAATGGAACGAATTCGTTTTCTTTCGATTTATTCCTCCAACCTCGATGAGTTTTACCGGGTAAGGATGCCCTATTTGAAGAAAAAATCCATTCAGGATCAGGATGAGGACGCTTATAGCAAGGCTGGCGAAATCATTGATAGGCAGCAGAATGCATTCGGGCAGATTTTACGTGAGTCCGTCATTCCTGAATTGGCTAATCTGGGCGTCAATTTTTGTTATAAAGATGGCGTTCCGGGAAGCATTCTTGGTGCTGTCAATCAATATTTTTTTGCGCAGGTTGCGGGTTTTCTGCAACCTGTTTTTTTGACAAAAAACGCGCCTTTCTTCCCCGAAAACAATCAGCTTTATCTTGTCGCAATCCTGCGATTTCCACCGGATGAAGAGCATGTTGCCTTGGTCAACATTCCCACAGGCAATTTGAACCGGTTTTTGAAAATCACCCGAGACAAACAGGATCACATTGTTTTTCTGGAAGACATTATCAAACACAACCTCAAAAGTCTGTTCCCCGAAGCCATTGAAATTCAGTCATTCAACATCAAGATAACCCGCGATGCTGAGCTGGATATGATGGACGAAGATGGCGACGACGTTGCCGAAAAATTTGAGAAACAACTAAATAAGCGCGAGCTCGGATACGCAACTCGGCTGTTGTATGAACCTGGATTGCCATTGCGCCACCTCCAGAACATTATCGTGTCTTTGGACTTGAAAAGTGCTTCTGTGGTTCAGGGAGGGCGTTATCATAACCTTAAAGATCTTGCGTCATTGCCCGTAAGTCCGCCCGCGCAGACTTACCCAGCATGGCCGCCTGCAACCGCGGGCGCAAATGTGAATGAAAACACTTCCCTTTTTGACACCATAACCTCGGAAGATTTAATGGTGCATGCGCCTTACCAAAGCTATGACACCATTCTGCGGTTTTTCAACGAAGCTGCGATCAATCCGCTCGTAGAGGAAGTTTACACCACAATGTATCGGGTGGCGCATGATTCCAAAATTGCTTTTGCACTCATTAGCGCAGCAAAAAATGGGAAGAAAGTGACTGTGCTCGTGGAGTTGAAAGCAAGGTTTGACGAGGCTAACAACATTCGTTGGGCCAAAAAAATGAAGTCAGCCGGAGTGAAAATTGTGCATAGCGTGAATGCGCTTAAAGTGCACGCAAAGCTTGCATTGGTCAAAAGAAAACATGCAGCAGCGCCCTATCTGGGCCTTTTGGCAACAGGAAATCTCAATGAAGGCACTGCGAAATTTTACACCGACCACATTCTGCTATCCGCGCATCAGCCCATGTTGGCAGAAGCGGAAACGCTGTTTCGGTTTTTGAGCAAAAAGAAAAAACCCGACAGCTCCGACCTGATTGCATTTCAGCATTTACTCGTGGCGCAATTTAATTTACTGGGAAAATTCCTCCAACTTCTGGATCGTGAGATAGCGAATGTGCGCAACGGCTTGCCTGCGGGAATCACCATTAAGCTGAACAATCTGGAAGAAGAAGTGCTGATCAACAAATTGTATGAAGCTTCTAATGCAGGTGTAAAGATCAACCTGATAGTCCGGAGCATTTGCCGCATTGTGCCGGGCGTGGCCGGGCAAAGTGAAAATATCACTGTTAAGCGGATTGTTGACCGGTTTCTGGAACACGGACGCATTTTCATTTTTCATAACAATGGCCAGCCCGAAGTGTTCATGGGCTCCGCTGACTGGATGAACCGCAACATTTACCGCCGCATTGAAGTGTGTTTTCCAATTTATAACCCAAAATTAAAGGAGCGGCTGACGGAAATCATTGAATTGCAATGGCAGGACAATGTGCAAGCCGTGTTCATCGACAGCGAACTGAACAATGTTGCCATAGCAAAATCACAACCATTAATCCGCTCACAAGAAGCAATTTACAGGCTGTTGTCTCAGGAAACAGCCGATTTGAAAACGATATGAAACAATCATGATGGCCACATTTTTACAGCAACTAAGTTTACTGGCTTTAATGGGCATATCCCTTGGCGGATGCGACTCAACGAAAAAAGAAAAAGCAGTTCACAAAGACTACGACCTCAGCGACCCGGACAAATTCAACATGCCCGAAAGCCTGTTTGAAATTTCGGGAATCGCATTCAATCAGCAAAGCGCGGACACCGTTTATGCAGTCCAGGATGAAGACGGAAGGCTTTATCGCCTCGGCTGGGACAACCCAAGACAACACAGCGCAAAGTTTGCCAAAAAAGGTGATTATGAAGATGTTGCCATTTTGCAAGACAAAGTTGTGATCCTGAAAAGCAATGGGTTTTTATACACATTCCCGCTTTCGGAAGCCATTTATGAAGACCCTGAGCAAGTGCACGAGTTCAAAAAAATATTGCCGAAAGGAGAATATGAAGGCATGTATGGAGATGAAAAATCCGGGAAAATCTATATTCTCTGCAAAAGCTGCACACAGGACAATGCCAAGGCCAGCGTAACCGGTTACATTTTGGAGCCAGACAAAGATTCGACGCAGGCAACCGGAACATTTGCTATCAATGTTGATGAAATCAAGGCGCTCACGGGCAAAGTTTCCCGAGGTTTCAAACCATCCGGTTTGGCCAAAAACCCGATCACCAATGATTGGTATATCATTTCCGCAGTGAACAAAATGATGGTTGTGACGGACAGCAAATGGAAAGTGAAAGAGGTTTATCTACTGAATGGAAACATGTTTATTCAGCCAGAAGGAATTGCTTTTGACAAAACCGGAAACCTTTACATTTCCAATGAAGGCGATGATTTATTTGCAGGAAATGTTCTGAAGTTTAAAAAGATCAGCCGATGAAAAAAGCGCTTTTTATCGTAATGATCGGCATTCTGGCAATAGGAATTTTCTCTTGCGCAAGTTATAAAACGCAGTTTTCCAAAGACGGTGCAAATTGGGAAAAAGACGCGCCTTCGCCCGATTTGGTTTTGAAGCACACGATGTATTTGATCGGGGATGCGGGAAACGACTCCCCGGAAAGCCGTGCGCCGGTCTTAGAATATCTCAAAACAAAGCTTGAAACGGAGAGCAAAAACAGCTCGGCAATTTTCCTTGGCGATAATATTTACGAGTATGGAATGCCGCCTGCCGAGGATTCTTCCGACCGGAAAGTGGCTGAATATCGGATCACTTCGCAACTGGAAACACTCGATAAATTCAAAGGAAGACCCGTGTTCCTGCCTGGAAATCACGACTGGCGCGGATGGGGCGTGAAGGGTTTGAAGCGGCAGGAAAAATTTGTTGACAATTACATTAACGAAAAGCGCGGCGTCAAGAATAAGGAAGATTACGAAGATTATTTCTTGCCGCTAGACGGCTGCTCGGGCCCGGAAGCAATTGAACTCAATGATAATGTGGTAATTATCGTAGTTGACTCGCAATGGTGGCTTACGGATTGGGACCGGGATTCGAAGATCAATGATGGTTGTGAGATCAGAAACCGCGAGCAATTCCGATTTGTTTTCGAAAATGTAGTGCGAAAATACCGCAACAAGCATGTGGTTTTTGCGATGCACCATCCGCCTTACACTTACGGCCCGCACGGAGGCCGGTTCACGATCAAGCAACACATTTTCCCGCTTACCGAGCTCAATCCGGATTTATGGATCCCATTGCCGGGGCTGGGAAGCATTAGTGCGCTGTTCCGGGCAACCATCGGATCCAAGCAGGATATGGCCAATAAGCATTACAAGGATCTGCGGACGGCGGTGATGGCGGGAGCCAAAAAAAATGGAAAATTCATATTTGCCAGTGGACATGAGCACGCATTGCAGTTCATCGAAAACGATGGGCAAGCGTTTATTGTGAGCGGCAGCGGATCAAAAACCAGTCCGATCAGCTTAGGAAAAGGGTCGCAATTCGCATCAGCCAAATTGGGTTATTCGACGCTCAACTTTTATGAGGGTGGCGAAACCTGGACGAATTTCTGGGAGGTTACGCCCGATGGGAAGGATGCAAAGTTGATTTTTAGAAAAAAAATAAATGATAAGCAGACCATCGAACGCCCGGATTCCGCGGTTGCCTTTACAGAATACAATGCGCATCGCGATTCTTCGAGCCATTTTGTGACAAGCAATGTGGTAAAACCGGTGGGAGGTTTTCACAAATTTCTGTTTGGTGAGCATAACCGACCTTTATATGTTGAGAAATATCCCTTTCCCGTTCTCGATCTGAGCAAATTTAAAGGCGGCGTCATCCCCGTAAAGCAAGGCGGGGGCAACCAGACAAATTCACTGCGCTTGCGCGATGGCGAAGGAAAAGAATATGCATTGCGCGGCCTTACCAAAGATGTAAGCCGTTTTTTGCCGTTTCCATTTAATCAAATGATCGCTGCAAAATATCTGGTGGAAGACAACTTCTTGTCGACCAACCCATTTGCGCCGCTTTCATTGCCCGTTCTGGCGGAAGCTGTAAAGGTTTACCACACCAATCCAAAGCTTTATTATGTGCCTGCGCAGCCTGCGCTCGCCACTTATAATGCACTTTTCGGCGGAACAATGACGCTCCTTGAAGAGCGGCCCGACGGAAAAAAATGGAAGGAAGCTGCGTTTTTTGGCAATCCGGATAAGATTGTGAGCACGCCCGAATTGGTTGAGGAAATGCTTGAAAACGCCAAAAACAAAGTGGACGAGCCTTGGGCGATTCGCACCAGACTTTTCGATTTCGTAATTGGCGACTGGGACCGGCATGACGATCAATGGGCTTGGTCGTCGGTAAAGCAGAAGGATGGGACAACACTTTTCCGTCCGATTCCAAGAGACCGGGATCAGGCTTTCTCTATGTATGATGGTTTGCTGACAGGCGTTGCGAGGCTTTCGCTGCCGTTTTTGAAGCAGCTGCAAAGTTTTAGTCCCGAAATTCAGAGCTTGAAATGGACCACATGGAGCGCACGCCTGTTCGATCGCACTTTCCTGACGCAACTGAGCTGGGAGCAATGGGAGGAGCAAGCCAAATTCATTCAGCAACATTTGACAGACGAAGTCATTAACAACGCATTTGCTGCGTGGCCGGATAAGGCGCGGGAAATCTCGTCACCCGCATTGATTCAAAATATGAAAACCCGGCGGGATGATTTGTTGAAAATCGCAAGGACGCATTATGAGTTTGTTAGTGCGCATGTTAACGTCATTGGAACAGAAGAAGAGGAGCGGATCATAGTGGAGAGGCTCGATGAAAAACGTACAAAAGTGTCGGTTTACGAAACCGGGAAGGACCGCAAAATAAAACATTTAAATTATGAGCGGATCTTTGATGCAGATGTTACAGAGGACATTAACATTTATGGAAATGGCGATGATGACGAATTCATTGTAAAAGGTGATGTCAAGAAAGGCATCAAAATCAGGCTTATCGGCGGGTTAGGGACAGATTTGTTTGCCGACAGCTCACGCGTCAAATCCGGTGGTAAGAAGACTTTTATTTACGACGATCTGCGAAATAACACCGTAATTTCTGGGCCCGAGACGAAAGATAAACGTTCTGCCCTTTATCGATACAATGTTTACGACCGCAGAAGTGCGGACAGTAACTACGATATCACGATCCCATTCCCCATTTTGGGAGTTAACCCCGACGATGGTCTTCTCATTGGTGCAAGCGCAAGCATGACGCGTTATGGTTTTAAAAAAGAGCCTTATGCTTCATTGCAAACATTTGGCGGCAGTTATGCATTTGCCACAAAAGGTTTCAAGCTGAATTACACGGGTGATTTTATCAATGCGTTCAAAAAGTTTGATTTCTTTCTGGACACTTACTATCACGGCCCGACTTACGCATTTAACTTCGCAGGCATCGGAAATGAAACGGAAAGAATCGTCGACAATGCAGACTTTTATCGCGTGCGGCAAAGCGCATTCCATGTTTATCCTGCCATTAAAAAGCGGTTTGGAGGCAATGCGGGCTTTATTTCGCTGGGGCCTTTCTTTGAGATTTCAGACATTCAGCCGACAGGCGGACGGTATATTACAAGCGGGGAGAGTGGACTGCCGGGTGATATTTTCAAAACCAAAACTTTCACGGGTGGCAAGTTCCTGTTCAATTTCAGCAGCGTCGACAATATCTTTTCGCCGCACACGGGCATTCGTTTCAATGCAGGATTTGACTGGACAACTAATTTGCAAGACAACAACAACTTTGGTGCATTGCGCGCGAAGTTTTCTTTCTATAACAGTCTCGATGCAAGAGAAAACATCATTCTTGCCTCGCAGATTGGCACTGGGGTCAACTTTGGCAATGGTTATGAATTTTTCCAAATGCCTACATTAGGAGGGAAGCAAGGATTGCGCGGTTACCGAACCGAACGCTTTTATGGAAAAAGCAGTCTTTGGCATGATACAGACCTGCGTATTCGGCTGGGCAGCAGTTACAATCCCACATTGCCACTGACTTACGGTCTGTTCGGAAGCTTCGATTATGGCCGTGTGTGGCTGGACAATGATGCCTCTGAAAGCTGGCATTACAGCTATGGTGGCGGCATCTGGCTGGCTCCGGTTGACATTCTTACATTGGCAGTGGGCGCATTTATTCCAAAAGAAAAAAAGGAGGAAAAGCCACGTATCGCATTCCAGATCGGTTTTTGGTTTTAAAAAAATAGAATCTCTAACACAAAAAAAGACCCATATCACACTGATACGGGTCTTTTTTTATTTGAGCGACTTATCACCAAGCATCTCTTTCTCTTGATGTAAGTTTTTCGCTGTCGTCGTCAATGTTCAATGTGCGGTCTGTAACATCCTCACTTGTAACCTCGGTGCTGCGTACTGTGTCGCGAATGATCTCCTCTTTCTCCTCAACACTCTTATTAACACTCACTTCTTCCACTACGCGGGCATCTTTGCTTACCATCGAAACTTCGGCATGCTCAATCACTTCAATTGTTCCTTCCTGGAATGTAGCAAAATCAGCCTCAGTTGCCTGGCGGTTAACCGGCCTGCGGTTGATGTCAACGCGCTCTTCACGTAAACGGATCGTTTCTTCAACTGGTCTTTCAATGATGCGGCTTCTCAGGCGCACACCGCCGGTTGTAACTTCACGTTTGCCAACATTCAATGTTTCTTCAATAACAGGAATTGACTCAGCAGAATTAATGTCTGCATCCGCAGTAACGCGATAGTCATCCGTTGTATCAATAGTTCCTGTTGAATCCAGCGTGTTCGTTGTGCCCAGCGAGCTCGGTGTATCCAATGAACTAGGCGTATCCAGCGAGCTTGTTCCCAAAGTTTCAGCACTGTAAAGCGTGTCATCCTCGTCTGTAACTGTTGAATATGGCGTTGCACCAACACGTGACGCATTTCCAGTGTCGTAAATTGAATCCACGCCAGTTGATGAGCCAGCAAATTCATTTACGTCCACTGCACCGCAGTCGTCCAGGATATCAGCTGCTGTCAATGCTTCATCTGCGCTCGTTGCGTGCACAGTAACGATAGAACCACGGCTGCCTGCTTTTGTATATCTGTCAGACTCATCTTCGTCGTCGAATAAACGAGAAAAGAAGTTGCCGATTTTGCTTCCTGTTTCGGTTTGCTGACCGTCTGTGATGCGGTCTTCGTCTGCTTCAATGTTATGATTAACGTCAATTTGGCTTATGTCAAAGCCATTTGAAATAAGGGTTTCCTTAGCTTCCTGCGCCTCTGCGCTGTTCTCAAAGATTCCGATTACTGTTTGTGACATGGTTTCTAATTGTTAAATGGTTTAAAAGATAGTTGTTGATAAAGTGTAATTATTCGCCTGTATTAAGCTTTTCGATCTTGTTGATGATCAGTTCTTCTTTCCTTACTGTGTGCGTACTTGAATGCATTTCCTGCGAAGTATTTCGGGTAATGTGAAGTTCCTCCACGAGCATCAGCTTTTTTACTATCACTGCTTCTTCCCGCATTACCGAGATAATCATGGTGTCACCTTCATAGCGCACTGCTGGCGGCGCAGTTTCCACATATTGATTGATTGCCTTTTTTTCAATGCTGATATGCTCCTGATTAAGTGGAAATTCCAACAAAATGTCCTCTTCGGTCACTTCTTTGTCGAATGTGTAGCGAGCCTTTTCGATAACTTTTTTTTCAACTTTCAGCTGTTCCTCTATGATCGGGATAACGGTTTCTTCCATAACAATGCCTGATTTACTTGCTTGTCGAGTCTTTCAATGAGCGGGCCATTTCCAAATGCGCTCTTAATTCCGGCAATTTTTCTGCTGCCCAGCTTTTCAATTCAGCGCTTCTTCCATTGATTGACTGTGTTTCAAAAAGATTTACAGTTTCCAAATGTGAGGTCACCATCATTTTCACATAAGTCGTATCAAATGCCGTTCCCGATATTCCTGAAAGTGTGTCCAGTTTCAGCTGCATTTTATTTGAAAGCGTTGTAGGCAGGTCAACATCATTTTTATCAGCAAGCGACATTAGTTCTTTATTCATTTCCGTGTGGTCGCCTACCATGTCCTGTCCATAGTTTTTGATCGCGGTAACAGTTCCCTCTGAGGAAGCGACTTGTCCGGCGTTAACTTCGAATAATCCGCCGTCAGCAGCTGTCAGTAAAAACTGTTTATCCATTTCTGCGATCACCTCCGTGCTGCCATTATTGTCATCATCGTCATTGCATCCTGCGGCTGCCAACATCATTGCTGTAATCACAAAATGAAATCTGTTTAATTTCATATGGGTTTGGTTAAGGTTAAGTAAAGTTTGTTGATGAAGATGCCTGGTGCTGAATAATAATTGTGCCAGCAGTGCTTGGGCAGGCAGGCTGAATGTGCTACATGTTGTCGTGATTTTTTAGTCATATTAATTCTACCCATTTTAAAAAAAAATATTAGATTGCCGTATATATTGGTGCGCACCCGGACAACCTTCCGTTCAATGAGTAATTATAAGCAGGCAGAAAACGAGAGAAGCGACATTGATTCTTCCGGAGTGTCCTATCGCGATCTGTTTCAGTACAATCCGCAGCCCATGTGGGTTTATGACGTGGAGACATTCGCCATACTGGACGTGAACGAGGCGGCGGTTCGCCATTATGGATATAGCAAAGCAGAATTTTTGCAACTAACAATCAAGGACATTCGCCCTTGCTATGACATCCCGGTCGTGGAAGCAGCAGTGGAGGCTGTTCGGCAGCATGATAAGCTCTACACCACAGGCATTTACAGACATAAAAAAAAGGATGGCAGCATCATTTATGTCACACTCCAGAGCAATATTATATACATTAATGGACGCAAAGCAGAGCTGGTGCTCTCGACCGATATTACTGAAAAACGCAAAACCGACGAAAAATTCAGAGCAATTTTCGAGCATACGCGTGATGCCATCATCATCAGCAACGACGACGGCCATTGTCTGGATTTCAATGATGCAACCGTTGCATTGTTCGGCTACACCAAAGAGGAATTAAGCCGGATGAGCCTTTTTGACTTTATCGTTTTGCGCGAAGGGCAAGATTCCAATGACGTATGGCGGCGGTTTTTGAATGGGGAAATACTGGAAGGGACAACCCAAGTCAGGCACAAGGCAGGCAATATTATCATCGCAAGTTTCAATGCACAGCCCGACATTCTTCCCGGAATGCACCTTTGTATTTTGGCTGATGTTACAGAGTCCGTACTCAAATCCAGCGATCTTACATTGAGCAATGAACGTTACAAGCTCATCCTGAATGCGGCCAATGAAGCCATTTACGACTGGGATATTTTACAAAATAAAGTGGAGTGGGGAACCGGATTCAAAGATATTTTTGGTTATGATCTGCAAGTGCACGCCAATCGCATCTGGTCCGAGAATATTTATGAAGAAGACAAGCTGCGCGTGCTCGATGAGATCATCACTGCCAAGGCCGACCCCGGTTGTGCAATGACAGTTACAGAATGCCGCTATATAAAATTCGACGGAAGTGTCGCGCTTGTAGAGCACAGGATCATTTTTTTAAGAAATGAAAGTGGCGTAGCAATCCGGGCAGTTGGCTCGGTGCGGGATATTACAGATTATAAGCAAAACCTGCACCGCATTCAGCTTCAAAATGAGCAATTAAAGGATATTGCGTGGATTCAGTCGCATGTTGTGCGCGCGCCACTTGCCAGATTAATGGGGCTGGTG
The DNA here is from genome assembly GCF_021390515.1 of Dyadobacter sp. CY326. Lineage (GTDB taxonomy): Bacteria > Bacteroidota > Bacteroidia > Cytophagales > Spirosomataceae > Dyadobacter. The sequence continues at coordinate 540,728 of NZ_JAJUXI010000002.1, read as the reverse complement.
GAGCTGCTAAAAATGGGTGAATATGGGGAGTTGGGGAAAGATGTTGTCCTTAATCTTGTACATGACTCGGCGGCTGAGCTGGACAAGGTGATCAAAGATATTGTCAGTAAGGCAGATAAAGTTCAGATAAGACATGAAGACTGAACTAAAAATTCTTCTGGTGGATGATGATAAGATCATGCTCTTCCTGCACGAAATGTTCCTCAGAAAAAGCGGCATTTTGTACGACACGGTTTTGTGCTATAACGGACTGGAAGCGCTGGAATATCTGGATGCTTATCCGTCGCAAGACACTGTTTTTCTGATCTTGCTGGACATTAATATGCCTGTGATGAATGGGTGGGAATTTTTGAATAGCATTGAAGACCGGCGATATATAGGACGCGTCAATGTCGTGATGGTGAGCTCGGCGACGGAAGAATCCGAAATGCGGAAAGCCCATTCATTTAAGCAGGTGATCGATTATCAGCAGAAACCGCTCAGTGTTGAGATGTGTAAAAAAATGAAGGAATGTGAAATGCTGAAAGGTTTTTTCGAGGATTTTGCCGCTAAATAAATTTATCCAAAATATCCAACTAATAGCTGCGCGCCCGGCTGCAACATTGGAAATAATGAGCAAACGGTTTGTTACATTTATCCAGGCGAAGCATTCAACGATCTATAAATATTACAGTTTTTGAAAAATATTGAATACACCGAGCCTTTCGAGCGGCTTTGGGAAAGCGAAGTTGAGGCGGAAGGCACCTTCAATAATAAGCTATTTTGCATCACCTTCCTGATCTGCAACCCTGCATCTTGCATAGGTTTTTATCTTTCCGGGGACCCATTCTTTTTTACGTTATTAGTCACGCATTTCATTTCAAGCAGTATCATTTTAGTCCTGCTGGTTTTGAATCACAATAAGCTGATTTCTGGTCAGCGGATGAGCTTTTATACGCAACTTCTGCTTATTGGTTTCTACGCATATTTGCTTTCGCAGCCGCACATGTCTTACGCGCAATCGTGCCTTAATCTGACATTGGGCGTAATTTTCGCGGGGTTGATTTTGCGATGGCCGGTGCGATATGCCCTGATTTGCAGCGCATTAAGCATTACACTTTATCCGCTGGCCATTTACACAGGAGCAACCACTTCACTGAAAACATTTTTTGAAGACGGAGGCATTTTCCTGCTCATGGCGCACGTTCTGTTTCCTTTGGTCATGAAACTGAGTATGGCAAAGGACAAGCGGGAATATTATTATCGCTACAATCTGGAACAAAAAAATGAGGATTTGGAAAGACAAAAAACCATTGCCGAAAAGGCGATGCGCGCTAAATCCGACTTTTTATCCATCATGAGCCATGAAATTCGCACGCCACTGAATGGGATTGTGGGCATTGTGCACATTATGACGGAAGACGGCGGCAAGGGCGAAAACCAGCAGGAACTTTTACAGACGCTCAAATTTTCATCTGACCATTTGATGGGTGTTGTGAATGATGTTTTGGATTTCAATAAAATCAATTCCAATCACGTGCAGCTGGACCCGGTGCCATTCGACCCGACCCTGCTTTTTGAAAATCTGCGGAAGACATTTGTCCCGCGAGCAGATGAAAAAGGGCTAGCACTTATTTTTGATATCGATAATAAATTGCCTGCACGCATTACCGGCGATATGATCCGGTTGAACCAGATTCTGACAAATCTCATTCACAATGCTATAAAATTTACGGCCAAAGGTCATGTGAAGTTGGTTGTCCGCGAGAAGGGCCGCAGCAATGAAAAAGTGCAATTGCACTTTGCAGTGGAAGACACGGGCATTGGCATTGCCACCGAAGAGCAGCAAGGCGTTTTTGAGATTTTTACACAGGTTAAGCCCAAAGTGCAGCAGGAAAATACCGGAACCGGCCTGGGACTTGCCATTTCCAAAGAGCTGCTGCGACTTTTTGGAAGTGAAATGAATTTGAAAAGTGAAGCCGGAAAAGGAGCAGAGTTCTCATTTGATATAAGTCTTGCTTATTCCGAAGATGCGGTCGTGCTTCAACCCGCTGAGACGCAGATCGTCACCGCAGTGGCTTACCCGCAGACCAAAGTGCTTGTGGCGGATGATAACAAAACGAACCTCACCGTTGCAACCATGCTTTTGAAGCGCCGCGATATACTGTTCGAAACTGCAAGCAATGGGCAAGAGGCTTATGAAAAATTTGCCGACGGCGGCTTTAACCTGGTGCTTATGGATCTGCGCATGCCCGTTTTGAACGGTTTTGAAGCAACCGCGCTCATTCGTCAGGTTGATAAAAAAATCCCGATTATTGCACTCACGGCTTCCGCTTTTGAAGATGAAAAAGAGCGTGCGATGAGCAGCGGGTTCACGGGATATCTTACCAAACCGTTTATTCCAGAAGACTTTTATAACTACATTTTCCCTTTTTTGGGCGTCCAGACGGCAAAAGTGCATTCCTAGCAAGTTTGTATTGAAATGGCATTGTTTGTGGTTGAATTCAATGTTCGTTGATCCCGATTAATGCTTCTGTTTCGTAAGTTTGCCACATTCCCTAATTTGAGATTAATAAGGGTCATGAAAAACGAAACGTATGCATGATGTTGAGCCGGGACTGAAACGTTATTTCCTTTGGTTGCTGTTTGTGGGAATTGCATTGAATGTGCCCGGCTTATGGCTGGAAATCATAGAGCCCGATGGTGCACTTTATGCCACCATTGCAAAGCATATGGTGCTTCACAATGATTGGATTAACCTGTGGGGCGATGGGCATGACTGGCTGGATAAGCCGCATTTCCCGTTCTGGATGGCTGCAATCAGTTATAAAATATTCGGCATTACCAGTTTTGCTTACAAATTCCCTGCTTTTCTGTTTTGGCTTTCAGGCCTTTTCTACACGTTTCTGACTGCCCGCGACCTTTTTAATGTTTCCGTCGCCCGCATTTCTGTTTTGATTTCCGCCGTTGCGTTGCACAGCACATTAGCCAATTTTGATGTCCGTGCCGAGCCTTACCTGACTACTTGCATTGTGGCGGCGGTGTGGCACATGTTATGCGTTTATCAGCACAAACATTGGCTCCACATTGCCGCAGCGGCTTTTTTTGCGGCCTGCGCCATTATGACCAAAGGTATTTTCGTGCTGCTCACCATTGGCGGCGGCTGGGTCTTGTTCTGGATTTTTACATCGCAGTGGAGGCAGTTTTTCAATTATCGCTGGTGGTTAATGCTGCTCCTTTGCTTCATTTTTATCCTGCCGGAGCTGTACAGTTTGTATGCGCAATTTGACTTGCATCCTGAGAAAATCGTGTTTGGAAAAACAGGTGTTTCAGGACTGAAATTCTTTTTCTGGGACAGTCAGTTTGGTCGTTTTTTCAATACGGGGCCAATTAAAGGCAGCGGAAATGTGACCTTTTTTATGCACACAACGCTTTGGGCATTTCTGCCCTGGTCCATTGGCCTGGTGGCAGGAATCGTTTACCTGATTCGTTTTGACACGAACAGAAATCCCATCCGCTGGATTATTTACGGGAGCACATTATTGACCTTTTTACTGTTTTCACTCTCGCGTTTTCAGCTGCCGCATTACATTGTGATCTTGTTTCCTTACTTCTCCATCATAACTGGCTATTTTTTATTCCAACAGGCAGAAAACGTTAAACTGGGGGTGCTGGCAAGGATTCAGCAAGTGCTGGTGTTTTTGTTTGCTTTGCTTGTCGTTGGGCTTGCATATTTTGCTGGTCTGCCAAATGCTTGGGCTGTGATTGGCTTCGCCGTATTATTTGTAATTGAGGCCAATATTATTTCTTATCAAAACCCTTTGCAGCGCATCCTATACAGCGGCTATGCATCGGCTGCGGTCATGTATGTTTTCCTTTTCTCATTCTTTTATCCTTTTTTACTGCGTTACCAATCTGGTCGTTATGCAGCGAAGACGATCTGGTCCACGAATGCAGATGCACCCGTAACAGCCTTCAAGTCATTCTCTTATTCGCTCGAATTTTATGCGCCGGGGGATGTGCAACTTACGCACACAAGCGAGCAGTTGAAGGCATTTTTAGCAAAAAAACCTTGCTTCATCTACACAACTCCCGACCTCGCGGACAGTCTTGTGAAATCCGGCTTGTCTGCAAAAGTCCTGACCGAGCCAGAATATTTCCGCATCACGAGGCTTAAAGGCAAGTTCCTGAATCCCGCCACCAGAAGCAGCGTGGTCGAACACCGCTCATTGCTATACGTTCGTTGAATATTAAGCGTCTAAGAATTAATATAATGGCTGGAACAATTATTGTTACTAGTTGGTGAAATCATATCATCAACGAAATCTCAATATCATGAAAAAGTTAAAAATTACAGCCGCTGCGTTAATGATCGCCTTGTGTGGAACAGCATTCGCACAGACGACCAGCACAGGCTCAAAACCAGCGAGTTCGCAGGGAACTGTTAAAGATTCAACACAAACGCAAGGCAGCAGCGCACAAGGAACAGCTGCTTGGCCGCAAGCCACAGGAACATCGGGAAGTACAACACAAGCGCCTGCAATGGACACCACAGGCAAAACAAATAAACCTCAGGGCGCAGGCACCAGCGAAAACACTGGCCAGCCACAAAGCAATGGAACATCCACTTCCGGAACACCTAATCAGCAGGCGCAAGGCAGCAGCGCACAGGGAACTGCGGCATGGCCACAAGCCACAGGCACATCGGCCAGCACAACGGAATCAACGGTGGGAACAGTTACAACGGATGGCAATGCCGACACGAAAAAGAAAGATAAGCGACGCAAGAATAAGGACAAAGAAGATAAGAGCGCATCAGACCCGCGATAAGCATATGACAATAAGATATAGCACACACTTGACATTTATTAAAACTAATTCTATATTGTAATTACAATTGTTTGGTTAATGGGTGTTAATGGTCGTTGCGAAGATTTTATTGTTATGAAAAGATTCAACAGTTTGATGGCTTTGAGGTGGCTGATATATCTGCCGGTTATTTTTCCCTTGTGTATTTTGGCAGGAGCTTTGAAAGGGATTTTCGAGACAACCGAAAAAATTTTCAAAAGAATTTTGCTCGATATAGAGCTGATTTAGGGAAGAATAGAAAAAAGGATCAAGATGGCGTTCGGGAGGGCGCCATCTTTTTTTTGTGCTGCATTAATGCGTTTTAGCGCCAATCGGGTTTTGAAATTAAAATTACAATGAAGTAAACCAAGGTGAAAGCCGAGAAGATCAGAATTGGTGTGCCGGGAACCCAGAGTATGAGATTTGCCAGCGAGATTTTGCCCGAATTCTTGACACTATAAGCGACAATTACTACGATGGCGAGCACGATCCCGATCAAATTAACCCAGGTGTTGTGTCCCGAAGCATATTTAAGTGTAATTGCATCGTAAACCGCGTTTGCAATGACCAGCACAATGGCAATGCAATTGATAATAACTCCTGCTGTGAACCAGAACATAATGGCAAGTTTTTTATAAGACGTGTGAAATGGCGCAAGTTATCGGCTGCAACTGCCTCATTCATAGCAAGAATTATTTTATGGTAAGGTCGATTATGCAACGGCTTCTTTTGAATTAGGGCTTAAATGAATAATTTTCAATCAGAACCAAAATCAGCTTCAAATATGGAATACAGACAATTAGGCGCATCAGGATTAAAGGTTCCTGTCCTGAGCTTCGGCACGGGCACTTTTGGTGGCGGCGGTGACTTTTTCAAGGCTTGGGGAAGCACACAGGCTGATGAAGCGGCACGTTTGGTGAGTTTGTGTATGGACGCAGGGCTGACGTTTTTTGACACAGCCAATGTTTATTCACAAGGACTTTCTGAGGAAATTCTTGGCAAGGCGATTATCGGTTTGCGTGATCAGATCATTCTTTCAACGAAGGCGACATTCAAAATGGGAAGCGGGCCTAACGACTTCGGCTCATCGCGTTTTCATTTGATCAAATCATGCGAGGACAGTCTCAAAAGGCTGAAAACTGACTACATTGATATTTACCATATGCACGGTTTCGACGGCAACACGCCCATTGAAGAGACATTGAGTGCATTGCATGATCTCATTACAAGTGGAAAAGTGCGTTACATTGCTTGTTCCAATTTTTCAGGCTGGCACTTGATGAAATCGCTTTCTGTTTCTGAGCGATACGGCTGGTCCAAATACATTGCGCACCAGGCACATTACTCACTTTTGAGTCGTGAGTTGGAATGGGAATTAATGCCGTTAGCGCTGGATCAAAACATCGGGACAATCGTATGGAGCCCTTTGTCAGCTGGTCGGCTTAGCGGCAAATACAGAAGAAACGAGCCTATGCCTTCGGATGCCCGCATTGCGCAGGGCGGGGGAGAGGGCCCGCAGGTTCCAGAGGAGTTTTTCTTTAATTTAATTGATGTATTGGATCAGGTTGCCGAAGAAACAGGAAAGACTGTTGCGCAGGTTTCCCTTAATTGGTTGTTGCAGAGGCCCACTGTCAGCAACATTGTTGTAGGCGCACGGAATGAGGAGCAGCTTAAACAGAATCTGGGTGCCGTAGGCTGGAACTTGTCCTTGGAGCAGGTTAAGAAGCTGGATAAAGCGAGCGAGCGGTCACCCATTTATCCTTACTGGCACCAGCATAAAAATCCCGCGCTGAATCCGTTACCAGATTTTTACAGCAAGCTAAAATAATAATAATGAGCACATTAAGGTAACCTGGCAAGTTCGAATTGCGCCAGGTTATTTTATTTCGGGAATGTACAATCCGTGCTGCATTGCATAAACAATGAGGTCGGTTGTCCTTTTTACTTTTAACTTATCCATCACGCTTCGGTGATAATACTGAACTGTGTGTGCACTTAGTTTGAGGTCATATGCAATCTCTTTGATCGTCCGGCCGCTGCAAACTTTCCGCAAAACTTCCTTCTCACGCGGCGACAAGTGCAAAACGATCTGCTCCTCGGTGAACACGCTGTTAATCAGGTTGTCGCGAATTCCTTTGCCAATGTATTGCTTACCGGAATTCACTTGTAAAAGTGCTTCTTTAAGTTCGTCCAAGGAGGTTGATTTGGGAAGGAAACCATTGGCACCTCTCCGTATTGCGTGCTTGATCGTTTGCACGTCGGTCACGTAGGAAAGGATAATGATCTTCATGTCTTTCGGCATCCTGGCTCTGGCCATATCCAGCAGTTCCAGCCCGGTAAGCCCATTAATCATCCAGTCCATAATCAGGATATCGGGTGGACGTGCCGTTCTGTTCGCCAAAAATTCGTTGCCGTCGCAGTATGTCTGAACATCGTTAACCTCAGGCATTTGCAGGAGTAAGCGTTGTAGTGCGTCAGTCAGCAGCACCAGCTCATCGACCATTACAATGTTCATCGAACTATTTTGTACACTATTGATCGCGAAGTTCGATCGGCTTTGAATGTTTGTCATCTTCGTTTCCATGTCAGAGGTGGTCACACAAGTTAAATTCCTGAAACATCAATCAGAAAGTAATTGGGTGGTTAAATCATAAAATACTCAAATGTAACCACTTAGGCAATTAGGAGCTGTTGTAAGTAACTCTATGGCAATTTAACAATAACTTATATAAACTTGTTGTGGACAAAATTAATTCTACACCCGCAAAAATTTGGGGGGTTCAGAATAGTGAAATTATGCGGGGAAAATTTGACTTTTTAATGGATACATTTGCAAATAACTACTATTTACCAGTGTGAATTAATGCAAATGCAGAGCCGACTTCCACAAGTATTTGTAAGCTATTATCGAATTTATCATCAACCTTAAAACGAGATTATTTGTGTAGATTTTTTACTTCTACTGGTTTAAATACCAAGATTCTGACACCTTTTCAAGCCGTTTGCGGCTAGCATACCCCACGATAAAAAGATCTGAGACACCGGAACACCTACAATTTAGGTGGCTGACCCACTATATCCTAAAAAAACCAACGCTCAATTATTTCACATAACGGTCCTTTATATCTATCTAAATTTTTACAACCATGAAGAGTTTTACTATTAATGTTTTTCAAGCCGCGGCTAGTAAAATAAGACCAGCGGCGCTGTTAGCATGCTTGATCTCACTCGGGGTCGTCGGGCTTTCAAACGACGCATTTGCCCAAAAATACCGAAGGGTTTACGCGATTTCACAAACAAATAGTGGTGCGGGGGACATCAACCAACCACAAGAAGCAGTTGACGGTAATTTAGCGACAAGCAGCTCCTTGGAGTTTCCAAACAACTTATTAGGAGGGCAACCAAATTTTCAAGCACTAACCTTCCCAAGTTCACCGACGGAAAATGCACCTGTGGCAACTGACCAGGTTCACATTAAGTTAGGAATTGATGCGAGCCTTTTGTCGCTCGGAGGCAGCGTTTCTATCCAGGCTTATGATGGAGGCACTGCTGTTGGCACCCCTGTTACCATTACTTCGTTGCTATCAGCATTAGGCGGTGAGGCGCAGTATGATTATGTATTCGCGCCCGGCGTTGACTTTACAAGTGTTAGGATAAGCACTAATGCTCTTCTCGATCTCGGCGGCGACCTTGATATTTATGAAGCTTACATTAACAAAGATGCAACTTCTGAAATCGCATGTAACGGAGTTGCAGATATTCTTAATGGAAATGCCGGCGCGCTGGTCGGTGGCATAAATGGCGTTATTACTCCTGGGAATGCGGCTGATGGTAACGACGCATCACGCGCAATTCTAACAGCTGCGGTTTCGGCAGCGGGTGCAAAAACTTACGTTACACCAATTTTTAACTCGGTGTCGCCAGCGGGTGACATCATAAGAGTGCTGGTTGGCTCGCCTACTGTGCTTCTGGACGCATCTGTGCTCTCAGAAAAAATCGCAATTACAACTTATCTTGGGAATATCGCCACCAATGTTTTCGCAAACAACCCGCTAATTAATATCAATCTTTTGGGTGGTGGAAGCTTTCAGGAGATATTGGTTCCGGCGTCAACACCATTTGATCGCATTGAAGTGTCCCTTGCCAACGGATTGGTTCAGGCGCTGAGTTCGCTTGACGTTTATGAAATCGGAACCGCCATTGCGCCGCCGACAGTGACAACATCCAATGTGACAATTTACAGTGGAAAGACGGCTGAGTTAGCAGCAACATTTAATGGCAGCGGTGTATTGTGGGAACATCCAACTTTTCCTTCCAGCACAGCTAATCCTTACACAACTCCTGCACTTACGCAAAGCACATCATTTACTGTTAAGACAACTCGCGCGGGTTGCACAAACCTTTCTGCTGCCGCCACCGCGAATGTAACTGTTCTCAATCTGACGGTTGAAGATCTGCCTGGTGGAATTTTAGGCACACCTTATCCCTTCTCAACGCCTATTGCAGTGGGAGAAGCGGGACGCGATTTGTCTTATGCCCTTGTCGCTGGCCAGGGAAATTTACCAAGTGGTTTGACACTTGATCCATCAACAGGCATAATTTCCGGAACACCTACGCAATCCGGCACTTTTAATTTCAAAGTGCAGATCACAGATGTAACGGGCGGAGGACTGATCGACGCTGGGACCTTTGACTATGACATTACAATCGTTACTAACCTTGCACTTAAAGGAGGTTTTTATCCAGCAGGGAATATTGGAGACCCTTACTCAAAGGGAATCCCAGCTGGGCTAGGTGCATCTGGGGGGGTTGGTCCTTACATTTATGAAGCAGTAACACCAGCTGATCTGCCAACCGGCATGACCCTATCTACAACCGGTACACTTTCTGGCACTCCCACGGAAAATGGCAATTTTACATTCACAGTCAGAGTGACTGATTCGGAAGGCAATTTTGTTGAAGATGACTTTGAGATCGAAATAGGAACGCTTCCTGTAACACTCGTTAGTTTCAAAGCCACTTCCGAAGGTCCGGTTGCATTGCTTTCCTGGTCTACAGCGACTGAAACAAACAGTGACCGTTTCGAGATCGAGCGCAGCAACAATGGCAAGAAATGGGACAGAATTGGTTCTGTGGCGTCAAACCATGAAAGTGCACAGCAACGCTTTTATGATTTCAAAGATGCGCAGCCTCTGGACGGACAAAATTTTTACCGTCTGAAAATGGTGGATCGGGATGAAACATTCGCATATAGCCACATTGAAAACGTGAACTTTGCAGGCACAGCATTCATTTATCCAAATCCGGTGGTGAATGCAGAAAACATTAACCTCAACCTGACAGACTGGTCGAAGGTTAAGCTTGTGAAAGTGGTCAATGCGCAAGGCAAAACGGTATTTGAAGCTTCAAACGCGCTGACAACCGGAATCAGCACCAGAAATTTGAGCTCAGGCACTTATGTTGTGCAGGTTCTACATATAAATGGAACAATATCCGCACATAAGTTTGTGAGATTCTAGTCCTGTTCAACACGATACACATGCAAACCGCTGATCTGATTCAGCGGTTTGTTTTTGTTTACACCATTCGCGTCAAAAAAATTTTAAGGCAATGCAATTGAAGCTGCGGATCGGTATATTTGCGTCCAGCAGCATCTCACGAAACTCAACCCATTAACAAATTACCTATGCCAGGAAGAAGAGGCAAAAAAGCCAAATTCAAAAAGTTCCTAATTCCTTTATTGAAGTGGATCAGTGCCATTGTCCCAGTTTGTGCATTTATATACATTCTCTACTATTACAAGCAGTTCGATTTCCTCAAAGAAAAGCCGGTTGTTAAATCGAAAACGGAAGTGCTGAGCCAGGCGGATTCCCTAAGCGCTGTCAGCAGCGAGAATAAGGCTAAACTTTTAGGGAAAATCAAGATTCTCGAAAATGAGTGGCATTCCGTGGGTGGAATCGCAATTCACAGCATGGTGATCGAAAACAACGCTCCTACAACCATTAAAAACATTGAAGTGGAGTTTAAATATCTTTCCGAAACGCAATCTGTAATCACTTCGAAGATCGTTACTATTAAGACGCCGCTTCCTTCCAAGAAGGCAACGAAAGTTTCGGGTATCAGCGTCGGTTATGTCAACAACTCAGTCGTAGGTTGCGACACGAAGGTGGTTAACGCCACAATCTGATTTTCTGGTTTTTATCAACACTTTCGCCGCTCAGCTTCCTGCCGAGCAAGGCATGATTTTGTTCATCAACAGATCATCCTTCTATTAACAGGCGAAACATGATGAATCCGGAAACAACAAGGCAGCATCTATACAAGATTCAGGAATTTTTGTTCCAATATGAGGGAATTGAAAAACACCCTGAATATGATGAGAACCAGCAGGCTTATTTGAAAGTCCTGAAATTGCTTGCAGAGGAGAAAGGACTCGATGTTATCAGTAAAGAATTCAGCGATCCGGAGACTTCCTTTCAAAGCACATTAAACAGGTGGAACCCCATTCTCACTTACCTGGTCACCGACGCGCTGTCGGAGTTGGAGCCCGATAAAAAACACAAGCTCTTCCAAAAGAAAGTCTCAGACATGACGGGTTACGAATTTCAGAAATTTCTTGGCTACCTACGCCATGAGAAGCTGTTAGGCAATGAGTTATAGCGGCTCATATTCCACACTTTTCAACAAAAGCTGCTAGTAATTCTACAAGTATTCGACCTAGCAGGTGTTTAAATGCGTCCAGCATTCATTATCGCGCTGGTACGATATTTTCTTTTTAAGTCATCAGAAACGACAACCTGACTTGAACAGAAAAGATTATGACACAGCTACTTCAAAATATTTACGCCATTGCACCTTATGTGTTTGTCTTAGTGCTTTTAGGAGCGACTTTTGGCGGAGTTTGGCTCATTGCTCAGTTAAGAAAATCCTCAGGTGATAATCTCCAACAAGAACACTATTCTGTTGCTGACCGCATGTTTATGAAACGCAATGCGGCGCGATTAAGAAATATAGAATTCCACTGAAATATTTCATACACTACATATAACTACTTGCAGTTAACACCACTATGAGATGCACCTTCTTGGTGCATTTTTTGTGTCTGGACCCCATAAAAAAACATCCCAGATACAGGGTATCCGGGATGTCTGATTTTACTCAACGTTATTTGATATCGAGTCGCCTGGACATCAATAACAAATTTAATACAATCTTAATTAATAACGTGCTTTTTATTCCGGAATTAACATTTTTTATAGAGATTCTAAGTAAGTCCGGTGCAATTTTGCCTTTATGCCTTCAACACTCAACCTCATGAAGAAAAATAAGCCAAAATCTAATCTTTCGACAAATAATTCATCACCGGATACAGAGCCAATCCTTTCCTCGGATAGTGAAGCTCTCGCAGCGAAAGAAACGGATGACAATCTTGAAAAATTGGCGAAAAAACTGACTGAAGAATGGAATAAGCCCGTTAAGGCGGGCAAAACGCCGGATTTGTCATTCGCTAAATTTGCGGAAAGGCTCCCAAAGAAGGATCAGTAACCATACCAATCGCCCCACCAGTGCTGCAATTTTTTGCGGATTTCCTCTTCTCTGGCATTTAGTCCGGGCTCAAAAACCTTCTTGCCTTTTAGCTCATCGGGCATAAAGTTCTGCTTTGCGAAATTGCCCTCGAATTCATGTGAATATTTGTATTCTTTACCATAACCAATCTGCTTCATCAACTTGGTAGGCGCATTGCGCAAATGCAGCGGAACGGGCAAGTGCGCCGTGTTTTTTGCAAGCTCAATTGCGTCGCCGATGGCCATGTAACTTGCATTGCTTTTGGGAGAAGTGGCCAGGTAAATCGCCACTTGCGACAGGATTATGCGACATTCGGGATAGCCGATCACATTCACCGCCTGCATACAAGCATTCGCCATGATCATCGCCGTTGGATTTGCATTTCCAATGTCTTCGGAGGCCATAATCAGCATTCTGCGTGCTATAAACGAAGGATCTTCACCCGCCACGATCATACGCGCCATCCAGTAAACCGCTCCATTAGGATCGCTGCCTCGCAATGACTTAATGAATGCAGAAATAATGTCATAATGTTGCTCGCCGGATTTGTCGTAACGCGCAATGTTTTGCTGCGCCACTTCGGTGACCCATTCATCCGTGATCTCAATGTCCGTTTCCTGCCCTTTTCCCAAAATCACAAGTTCAAGCAGATTGAGCAACTTGCGCCCGTCACCGCCCGAAAGGCGCATTAATGCGTCGTACGAAGTAAATGTTACATGCTTTTCTTTCAAGAATTGATCTTTTGTAAGCGCTCTTTCGATCAGTTCCTTCAATTCCTTTTCACCAAAAGCTTCCAGAATGTAAATCTGGCTTCTCGACAAAAGTGCCGAATTGATCTCAAAAGAAGGGTTTTCCGTCGTCGCGCCGATCAATGTCACTTGTCCTTTTTCCACGGCGCCCAGCAATGCATCCTGCTGACTTTTGTTATAACGGTGAATTTCATCAATAAAAAGGATCGCTGGAAACAAGCCGGATGGGCGCGCGAGCACTTCCCGTAAGTCTTTCACACCTGAACTAATCGCGCTCAGGTTGTAGAACTGTCTTTTGGTGGTTTCGGCAATGAGTAATGCCAATGTTGTTTTTCCTACGCCGGGCGGTCCCCAGAAAATCATGGAAGGAATCGTGTTTTGCAGGATTGCTCTGCGCAACGGGCCGTTGGGGCCAAGTAATTTTTCCTGGCCTACGAAGTCGTCCAGCGTCCGCGGACGAAGGCGTTCAGCGAGTGGCGTGGTGATCAGCGACATGCAAATGGTCTTATTTCAGTTTGTTAATGATAGTAAATATTTAACAAAAAAAGCGTGGCTTAGTTCGCCACGCTTTCCCGTCCAAATGGATGTAAATATTGATCAGAAGGTCAGTCTGTCAAGCGTCATTTGCTTTTTCAGGTTTCCTAATGCGCCAAAAACCAGGTTATAAACAGACTGGATGTTGATTTTCATCAAATCTGCAATTTCGTGGTTGTTCAAATTCATGTAAAATTTCAGGAAAATGGCTTCACGCTGACGACGCGGCAACCCGTTGATCGCTACGTTTAAATGCTGATTAGTTGATTCAAATTCTTCTTCCGAAATCAGGTGATTTTCGTGAGAAGGCGTGTTAATGTGCCAATATTCTACTGGAATGTCTTCATTGCTTGTATGCTTTTGCTGCGCATTCAAGTGGCGAACCAATTTTCTTTTAATAGACGCCATAAGATAAAACCGAACGGAAGTGGTGTCACCCAGCGTCATTCGGTTTCTCCAAAGTTCTACGAACAAGTCGTGAATGCAATCCTTAATCAATGGTTTGTCAATTGTAAACTGTGAACAATACTGATAAAGAATGTGCACGTAAGAGCGGTACAGGCATGCATAAGCATTTTCATCGCCTTTTCTGAACTGATCCCAAAAACAGAGTTCTTCTTCTTGCTTGTAGCGTAGGTGAGCCATTGTTTGGAAAGGATTTTGATTGGGGTTAGGAATTAATGTTAGTAATAAGGGTCATTATTACACTTGTAAATATATTTATAAAAAAACGTATTAAAAAAATATTTTCGTCAGAAAATTCTATTTCAAAGGTTAATGTTACTATTTCGTTAAATATGTAACCATTTAAAGACTTAATGAAACAAAATTGAAATTTGTGCCGTCAAACAATCCTTTATCGCTTAATTTGAGTGAAGGGATCACGAGCAAAGCCATAAAAGAAAGTGTCATAAAGGGCGATTGCAGCGACGAGAGCAGCTCTTCCTTAACAAAAAGATCAAGTAAAGTGTATGCAGCGGCGACTTTATAGCCGTCCATATCCGTCATAATTCCTGCGATGGGAAGCGGCAGCAGATGCTGTTCGCCCTTTCCGACAGCCGACACGCCGCCTTTGGCTTCAATTATCAAATTTACAGCGGCAGCAATGCTTTCATCATCACAACCGACACATATAATGTTGTGCGAATCATGGCCAACAGATGATGCAATTGCGCCGGTTTTCAATCCAAAATTTTTGATAAAAGCAACGGCAGGGGCAGCGTTTTCATAACGGTTGATGACTGCGATTTTAAGAATGTCCCTCTCCGGATCTGAAAGGAGCTCGTTAGCGTTTTGTTTGGCAGGCATAATGAGCTCATTGGTAATCAGTTGTCCCTCCAACGCTTCAATCACCCGAATTTTCGCTCGATCTGCATTATCCGCGAAGCATTGAAAATCGGAAGGTTGTTTCGCTTCGCAAACAAATTGATTCGGATGCGCGCTGCGCAAATCCGGGATAAGCGAAATGCCGTCTTTTGCGACCAGCTCGCCATTGATCCAGGTTTCAAGCACATTGAATTCGTGTAGATTATCCACCAAAATGAAATCAGCCGGATCATTTTCTCTTAATAAACCAACCCGCAGGTTGTAGTGCAGCACGGGATTAATGCAGGCCGCGCGCAAAATCGCCCAAATGTCGTAACCAAGCGCAAGCGCTCTTTTAACCAACACATTAATATGTCCCGCAACAAGATTGTCGGGATGCTTGTCATCTGAGCAAAACATGATTTGCTCGGGAAATTCAGCGATCAAAGGAATCAGCGCGTCGAAATTCCTGGCAGCGCTTCCCTCCCGAATCAGGATTTTGACGCCATAACCAAGCTTTTCCAGCGCCTCTTCATAAGTAAAACATTCATGATCCGTGCTGATGCCGTGCGAAGCATATTTCCGCGCAGCCTCGCCCCGAAGCCCCGGCGCATGCCCGTCCACAACCTTATTATAGTATTTTGCCCAATTGATCTTCGCCATCATATCCGGATCTTCGTTGATCACACCCGGAAAATTCATGACCTCAGCCAGATAACCAATATCTTCATTCGCAAGCAATTGGCCCACCTGATCCGCATTAATAACCGCACCCGCCGTCTCGAAAGTCGTCGCAGGCACGCAAGAAGGAGCGCCAAAGCAGAATTTAAAAGGCACGCGCTTGCCATCCGCAATCATATATTCGACGCCTTTCATGCCGAGCACATTGCCAATTTCGTGCGGATCGGAGACAGTGGAAACCGTTCCATGCACAACCGCCAGACGGGCAAATTGTGCAGGCGTCAGCATCGAGCTCTCTATATGTACGTGCGCGTCCGTGAAACCGGGCAAAATGTAAGGCAATGCTGGATTTTCCGGTCCTTTGATCGCAATGCTTTTCACACTTCCATCTGCAATGTGCAGCTCGGCTTCGGAAATGGTTTTTTCAAATATATTGACAATGTTGGCGATCATCATGCAGCGGTTAAATTTGGCAGGTGACTTGGGATTTTCCTGAATTCTTTTTGGTAAACCAATGGACTTTTGCCCGTATGGAGTTTGAAATATTTATTGAAATTGGCAAAGTTATTAAACCCGCTTTCATAACAGATCTGCGCCACGGGAAGCTTTGTCTCTGACAATAATTTGCAGGCGTGGCCGATCCTTAATTCAAGCAAAAATTGCGAGTAAGTCTTCCGGCTGCGACTTTTGAAATAGCGGCAAAATGAATGCGGGCTAATGTTTGCGATTTCTGAAATCTCTTCAATCGAGATCTTTTTCTGAAAATTGCTTATTGAATATTGATAAATGTGGTTGATTCGTTCCGTGTCGTATTGATCATATTCCTGCTGATAATGCGTGTGTGATAAAGTTTTGATTTCACCGCAATGGGCCAAATTTTCAAGGATTTGCAAAAGAGAGATGACTGCATTGCCGCCTTTCTGATCCAGTAATTCCTGCAAAAGCATTTTCACTTTTTCAGTGCCCTCACCCAATAGTTTCATCCCGAAGCGTGCTTTAAACAATAATTCGCGAATGGACTTATTCTCAGGAAGATCCAGAAATGCATTGCCGAAAAGATCAAGTGAAAAATGGACGACGGTTGCCTGAGCATAGAGCTGACTTTCCCGTTGAAAATATTTCTCGTCGCAACGCCAGTAATGCGGCAAATTGGAACCAATAAGCAGGAGATCACCACTCTGAAAATTTTGAATGTTGTCACCCACAAACTGAGTGCCCGAGCCTTGCTCAATGTGAATGAGTTCAAGCTCCGGATGATAGTGCCATTTGTTATAAAAATAGAGCACAACATCCCGGCGAATGCTGAAAGATTTTTGCAGGCCTTTTGGGACTTTTAGTAACTGCGGTTTCACAAATAATTACAAAAAGATTCTATTATGAGGATATATATGCCAATATAATTGAAAATTTTGCCATAATTACGAATCAATGTATTGAAATATTTCTGTTCATTTGTTGATAAATTCAATAACCGGGCTTTCGGGTTTAAACTTATTTAGAGCAGACTATGGCGTCACAGCTTTTAAAAATACATCCTTCTGACAATGTGATCGTTGCTCTGCGCGACTTGCCGGTGAATGCCGACGTGGCGTGGGAGGGAAGTCATTATGCATTGCCTTACGGCGTCTCGGCAAAGCATAAATTTGTAACAGAGGACATTGAAACGGGTGGTGCTATCATTATGTATGGCGTGCTTGTGGGCCGCGCATCGCAGCCGATCAGGAAAGGCGAACCGATCACTACATTCAATCTTAAACACGATTCACAGGATTACAGCACGGCAAACCGCCAGCCTTATTCCTATATACAGCCGGATGTTTCGAAATGGCAAAACCGTACATTCAGAGGATATCACCGTGAAGACGGCCGCGTAGGAACTTACAATTACTGGCTCGTGGTGCCATTGGTTTTTTGTGAAAACCGCAATGTGCTCATTATGAAGGATGCTTTCGAGCGGGAGCTTGGTTACGCACAAACCGACATTTACCGGGAGCACGTCCGTGATTTCCTGCATTTGTATCAAAACGGCGATATGCGGACCATCAAAAGCATGGAAGCATTCACTGAGCGGGAGCCAGTAAGGAGAAAACCAGAACGGCCGTTCAAGAATGTGGATGGAATCAAATTCCTCACACACGAAGGCGGCTGCGGCGGCACGAGAACGGACGCCAACACGCTTTGCGCCCTTTTTGCAGCTTATGCGGTGCATCCCAATGTTGCAGGAATCACGGTTTTAAGTTTGGGTTGCCAAAATTCAGAATTAAAAACACTGGAAGACGAGATCAGGAAACGTGATCCGCATTTTAACAAACCGTTCTTTGCATTTGAGCATCAGAAAGGCACTGAATATTCACTGATGGCTGGCGCGATTAAGGAAACATTTTTGGGTGTGACCAAGATCAATGAGTTCGAAAGAAGCGACGCACCTTTGTCCAAGCTTTCGGTCGGACTGAAATGCGGCGGTTCGGATGGATTTTCAGGCATATCGGCTAATCCGGTGCTTGGCCATCTTTCTGACATTGTTGTAGGATTGGGCGGACAAACGTTGTTAGCAGAATTTCCTGAACTGAACGGCGTTGAACAAGAGCTCATTAACCGTTGCGTGACAGAGGAAAAAGCTGCGAAATTCGAAAAACTAATGCGGGATTATGCAGGAAAGGCAGAGGCGGTTGGCTCTGCATTTGCATTCAATCCGTCTCCTGGAAACATTAAGGATGGCTTGATCACCGATGCAATTAAATCTGCCGGCGCTGCCAGAAAAGGAGGAAATGCATACATTACTGATGTGCTGAATTACACAGAAAGAGCCACAGAATCGGGTTTGCAACTGGTTTGCACACCAGGAAACGACGTGGAAGCAACAACCGGCCAAACAGCCGCGGGAGCCAACATCATTCTTTTCACAACCGGATTAGGGACGCCCACCGGAAACCCGATTTGTCCCGTTGCCAAAGTGGCAACCAACACCACGCTCACCAACCGCATGCCTGACGTGATCGACTTTGATTGCGGACCGGTTGTAGATGGCGCCCAAAGTTTAGAACAGAATGCAGAAGCATTGCTTGAATATGTGATCCGCGTAGCCAGCGGCGAACAAACCAAAGCCCAGCAGCTCGGCCAGGATGATTTTATCCCCTGGAAAAGGGGAGTTTCACTATAATCCATCAATTGCCGGGGGCTTCTGCCCCCAGCAATGAAGAGAAATAAGGAGTAAAGACTAGCCAGAAGGCCCTTTTCCAACAATAACTACAATAAACTTCATGTTTGATTTAAGCGGAAAAACAGCATTGGTGACCGGAGGAGCAAGCGGAATTGGACTTGCAATCTCACAAACTTTTGCAAAACAGGGCGCATTGGTTCATATACTAGAACTCAATATTGAGCTCGCTAATCAGGTTGTGAATCAGATCGTTGCTGATGGCGGACAAGCGGAGGCGCATGCTGTCGATATTTCAAAACAAGCTGATGTGGTGAATGTGATCAACGCCATTGCGACCAATCAGACGATTAATATTTTGGTAAATAATGCCGGCATTGCGCACATTGGAAAAGCGGACACGACCACTGAGCTCGATTTTGACAAGATAATGAGCGTCAATGTGAAAGGCGTTTACAATTGCCTTATGGCCACCATTCCGCATTTGAAAAACAGTGGCGGTGGCGTGATCCTGAATATGGCATCCATTGCAGCCACGGTTGGCATTCCGGACCGGTTTGCTTATTCGACGGCCAAAGGCGCAGTTTTTTCCATGACATTATCGGTTGCGCGTGACTATATCCACGACGGAATTCGCTGCAACAGCATTTCTCCCGCCCGTGTGCACACGCCATTTGTAGACGGATTTATCTCAAAAAATTATCCTGGAAAAGAGGATGAAATGTTTGAGAAATTATCCAAAACACAACCAATTGGCAGAATGGCCAAGCCGGAAGAAATTGGCGCGCTGGCATTATATCTCTGTTCAGACGAAGCCGGATTTATCACAGGCTGCGATTATCTGATCGATGGAGGATTTGAAAAATTGAATAACTAAAACAAAAGCCGACGGCAATGCTGAAAGCTGATATACAATTATGAAACTATTCCGATTTGGCGCTTTTGAACAGGAAAAACCTGGTGTAGAACTTGCAGATGGCAAGCAACTGGACGTGTCTGCATTTGGTGAAGATTATAACGAGAAATTTTTCGCAACAGACGGGTTATCACGTCTCACCGAATGGTTAAGCACCAATTCGGCAAGCTGCCCCGAAATTGCGGCAGGTTTTAGATATGGTTCCTGCGTGGCGAGGCCTTCCAAGATCATTTGCATTGGCATGAACTACGCCAAGCACGCCTACGAATCCGGGGCGACAGAACTGCCGAAAGAGCCGATCGTATTTTTCAAATCAACCTCTGCATTATGCGGACCAAATGATGATGTGATCATTCCAAGAGGTTCGGAAAAAACGGATTGGGAAGTGGAGCTGGCTTTTGTCATTGGAAAAAGAGTAAGTTATGTTGAAGAGGCGGATGCATTGAATTATGTGGCGGGTTACACAGTTCATAACGACTATTCAGAACGGGCGTTCCAAATGGAGCGCGGTGGACAATGGGTTAAGGGAAAAAGCAATGACACATTTGCTCCGCTTGGGCCGTATTTGGTTACGCCGGATGAAGTGGGCAATGCAAATGATCTAAATCTTTGGTTGACATTGAACGGAAAGAAAATTCAGGACAGCAGCACCTCCGACATGATTTTTCAGGTTCCGTTTTTGATCAGTTATCTGAGCCAGTTCATGACTTTACTGCCGGGTGACGTTATTACAACCGGAACTCCGGCTGGCGTTGGATTGGGAATGAAGCCGCAAATGTATTTGAAAGCAGGCGACATTGTTGAGCTTGGCATTGAGAAATTAGGCACACAAAAACAGGAAGCAGTTGCCTGGAAGCCACTTTAATTATGGTCATTGACGCGCATCAGCATTTCTGGATTTTTGAACAGGAACGTGATTCATGGATAACCCCGGAAATGTCTGTTATTCAGAAGAACTTCCTGCCGGCCGATCTGCAACCGGTTTTGAAAGCAAATCGCGTGGATGGGTGCGTGGCAGTGCAAGCTTCGCAGTCGCGTTCCGAGACGGAATTTTTATTGCAACTGGCCGAGGCTAATTACTTTATAAACGGCGTTGTCGGCTGGGTTGACTTGCAGGCAGACAACTTGTATGATCAGCTTGAAAAATATTCGCAGTTTGAAAAACTAAAAGGTTTCAGACACGTGGTGCAGGGTGAGGCCGAAGGGTTTATGTTGCAGCCTGGTTTTATCAAAGGCGTTGGTCAGTTGGTTGCATTTAATTTTACCTATGACATGCTGATTCGTCAGGATCAACTGAAAGAAGCATTCAATTTTGCCGTGAAGCTGCCCAATGTGCATTTTGTTCTGGATCATATTGCAAAGCCTTTGATCAAAAATGGTGAAATGCAGCCTTGGGCAACGGACATCCGCAATCTTGCCGAGCTTTCCAATGTCAGTTGCAAAGTGTCCGGAATGGTAACCGAAGCGGATTGGCAAAATTGGGAGAAAGCCGATTTTCGTCCTTATCTAGATGTCGTTTTTGAAGCATTTGGAATGGAAAGGTTAATGTTCGGCTCCGATTGGCCCGTTTGCCTCGTCGCAGCAGAATATGAAGGCGCGAAAGGAATTTTGACTGATTATTTGAGCATGTTTTCGGACACTGATTTGCAAAAAGTGATGGGTAAAAATGCGATTGAATTTTATAATCTTGACATTTAATTCAATGCTATGAAAAGATATTGCCTGGCCGTGGATTTGGTAGATGACCCTGCGATGATCGCTGAGTATGAAGCATATCACAAAAAAGCAAGGCTCGAAATCGAGAAAAGCATTCTCGACGCGGGGATCACCCAAATGGAAATTTACCGGATCGGCGACCGCATGTTCATGATCATGGAAACGGAAGACGATTTCAGTTTTGAAAATAAAGCACAAATGGATGCTGCCAATCCGCAAGTTCAGGAATGGGAGCAGCTGATGTGGAAATATCAAAAGGCCATGCCTTCTGCTAAGCCCGGCGAAAAATGGGTTTTAATGGATAAAATATTTGCCCTCAAAGAATAAGGAAGAGGTTTGTGACTTAGCGTTCTAAAAGGTTTGCGTAAATTAATTTATCTGTTATTAATTGCCAGTTTGTCTTGCACATTGCTCGCCTCAAAGCCCCGAAAGGCCGTTTTGGTGAAAGTGATGAGTTTCAACATCCGGCATGGCCTGAATAATGCTGAGGAGTCTAATTTAAGGGACATTCTCAGGATTATCAGCGAGCACAAACCCGATCTGATTGCTTTGCAGGCAGTTGATAGTTTGGTAGGCGATGGCAAAGTGCAGTTTCAGCTCAGACAAATTGCGGTGCAGACGGGCATGCATTATTTGTATGGCGTTGCAGACAAATCAGAGAACGGTTCGCAGGGAGTGGGCATACTTTCGGTTTGGCCATTTGAAAAAACGCAGACCATTAACCTGCCTAAAACAGGCGGCGCGGACCCGAAGATTTTGTTATGCGGGCTTGTAAAGCCAGCACGCGGACTGACATTCCGTTTTTGTAACTCGCGACTTGAATATGCGTCCATGATGGACAGGGCGCTCCAAGCCGCTTACATTAATCAAATGCTGGTCAACAGCGTTCAGCCGGTGTTAATTGGCATGGACATGGGCGCGCGGCCAAACGAACAGCCATATTTTTCTTTCCGGAATAAATGGCAGGATGCAGCTCAGGGATCGCAATTGCAGACCTGGAATGAGGGCTTACCTGGTGACCGGTTTGATTATATTTTTGCGCTGCTCAACAGCAAAATCAGGATCAGAGATTACAAGGTCATCAGAAATTACCCGGAAGTTTCCGACCATTATCCCATACTTGCCACCATTGAATTTTGGTAAAATGAATTACTCGGATTTGAAGATCGGATTATTTATTCCCTGCTATGTGGACCAGTTTTATCCGCAAGTTGGGATCGCGACGCTCGAATTGCTTGAAAAATTGGGTTGCACCGTAACATTCCCCCTCAGCCAGACATGCTGCGGGCAGCCAATGGCCAATTCAGGATTTGAACATCTGACCAAAGATTGCGACCGCCTTTTTTACAACCAATTCGCTGAGTGTGATTATGTCGTGTCGCCATCAGGAAGTTGCGTGCTGCACATTAAGGAACATTTGAAAGTTGATAATAAGCTGGACGAGTCCAAAGTCTTGCGCAAAAAAGTTTACGAGCTCGTTGAATTCATTGTCGATATTTTGAAAGTGGATTTCATAGAAGCCGAATTTCCCTATCGCGTTGGATTGCATCAGGGCTGTCACGGACAGCGGGGTTTGCATTTGTCGCAAATGTCGGAATTGAATGCGGTGCCATTTTCCAAGCCCGTTTCCCTTTTAAAGAATGTCAAAGGTTTGCAACTGGTAGAACTGGATCGGGCAGATGAATGCTGCGGATTCGGTGGGACTTTTTGTGTAAGTGAAGAGGCAGTTTCGGCAAAAATGGGCAAGGATCGCGTTTCAGACCACATTCGGCACAATGCAGAATATATAACCGGATCGGATATGAGCTGTCTTTTGCATCTGGAAGGAATTTTGAGGAGAAGCAAAAGCAATGTACAAGTCAAGCACATTGCCGAAATTTTGAACAGTGCTTTAAAACAAATGCCGATCCCTGCATAGGAACCGGCATTTTACAAAGTTTACGGGAATTTCAGAATCTGAGAAGAGCTCGTTGTTAGTTGATGGAAGAAACAACGCGGCTGGTTGTAGTCAAAATATCAAATGATTGTGTAGCCTTCTCTTTACCGTCCGTGATTTCGAATGTGTAAGTTCCATCCATCAAAGTCGATAAGTCGAAATATTTCAAATAGTTGTTATCCACGCGTCTGCTTTCTGAAAAAAGTACATTTTTGTCAGTGTCCAGAATGCGAACGGCTACATTTTTTGAAGCCGGATTATTATATGAAACGCGGAATTGCATTGGTTTGATCTGAAGAACTGTCAGTTTGTTAGAAACCGTTTCAGTTTTTTCAGTTGCGATGTTGGTTTGTGCATTAACTGTCAATGCTGAACCTGATAAAAGCAAGCCAGTCAAGGCTGCGATGAGAAGCGTGTTTTTAGTTTTCATAAGAGTGAAAATTTAATTGTGTCTAAAAAAAGTTAAACTAAACTTGTTTCAGACTCCGATGCCCTGATCGAATAACTTTGTGATTCAAAAGTATAAGATATTGCAATACAATAAAATAGCTTTTTGGCGCTAAATAAAAAGTTGTTTATTAAACAAACAGCAAACTTGGAATAGTGCAACGAATGTGAAAAGTACAATTCTTATTCTTTATAAAATACTATTACCAAATTGTTAAGATAACTATGTCTAAAACAATTATTGAACATTCAGCGGCTTCGGAGGTCTTTAACAGGGACGAGCCTTACGTGGATTGGCACGACGAAACCTTATGGTTTGTCCGTCAAAAGCGGGATAAATCTTCCAAACTATTGCCTGAATGGGAGCAGTTGCGGGAAGCGGCGTCCGGGATCAAGAACTATGTTTTGTCACATATGGACGAGCTGCTCGTTGCCTTTGAGGAAAAAGCAAAAGCCAACGGCGTTCATGTTCACTGGGCAGCAGATGCGGCCGAGCATAACGAGATTGTGCTTAACCTTTTGAAGCAGCGCAACATTGACAGGATGGTCAAGAGCAAATCGATGCTGACTGAAGAATGTCATATGAATGAGTTTTTGACCAAAAACGGAATTGAAGTTATTGACACGGATCTTGGTGAGCGGATTGTGCAGTTGCGCAACGAGCCGCCGAGTCACATTGTGCTTCCGGCCATTCATTTAAAGAAGAAAGACATTGGCGACCTTTTCCATGAACACCTTGGAACAGAAGCGGGCGCAACCGATCCGCAATATTTGACAGAGGCTGCAAGACAGCATCTGCGTGATAAGTTCTTGACCAGGAGGGCAGCACTGACCGGGGTCAACTTCGCGATTGCCGAAACAGGCGGCTTCGTAGTTTCCACCAACGAAGGCAACGCCGATATGGGCGCGCACCTGGCCGATATTCACATTGCATCCATGGGTTTTGAAAAAATAATCCCCAAGCAACGCGATCTGGCCGTTTTTCTGAGATTATTGGCAAGAAGCGCCACGGGGCAGCCGATCACCACTTACAGCAGTCATTTCAAAAAGCCGAGAGCAGGGCAGGAAATGCATTTAATCATTGTCGACAACGGTCGCACCACGCAACTCGGACGCGCCGACTTCCGGAATTCATTGAAATGCATTCGCTGCGGTGCATGTATGAATACTTGTCCGGTTTACAGAAGAAGCGGCGGGCACAGTTACCACAATGCCGTTGCCGGACCGATCGGCTCCATTTTGGCGCCGAACCTGGACATGACCAAGAATGCGGATCTGCCCTTTGCAAGCACATTATGCGGCAGTTGTTCCAATGTTTGTCCCGTAAAAATTGACATTCACGACCAGCTTTATAAATGGAGGCAGGTTTTGGTAAAAGGCGGCCACGTGCCTCAGGCGAAGGAACTGGGCATTAAGGCGATGTCCGTTGTGCTGTCCCAGCCAAGATTTTACCAATGGTCGGGCAAGCTGGGTCGCTCGCTGATGCGGACGATTCCTTTTGTGGTCAACAATGGAATGAATCCCTGGTTCAAACAGCGCGAAATGCCCGAACCGCCGAAAGAAAGCTTCCGCGACTGGTATATCCGCAATAGAAAAGCGTAAAAAAATGACATCACGCGAGAAAATTTTACAGCAAATCAAGCTCAACAAGCCCGCCGAAACGCCACTTCCGGGAATCACGCGTTTCGACAGCTTATATGAAAGCACGGAAGCGAAATTCGTTGAAACGCTTACCGCGATTTATACGGAAGTGATTGTGGTGAAGGATTATGCCGAACTTCTTGCCAAAGCGGAAGAGCTTTATGCATCCGTTACAAACCGCGCGTCAACCATTCCTGCATTGAGCAGCTGGACAGATTTCAGCTTGAATGACCCAGACCCACACGCATTGGAATTGATCGAAATTGCGATTCTTCAAGCCGAGTTCGGCGTTGCGGAAAATGGCGCAGTCTGGATTTCAGAAAACCATCTGGCGCACCGCGCATTGCCTTTTATTACGCAAAATCTCGCTTTTGTAATTCCCAGAAATGCCATTGTCAACAACATGCACGACGCATACGAGCGATTGGTGGAGACAACGGGCTGGGGATGTTTTATTTCCGGCCCTTCCAAAACGGCTGATATTGAGCAATCATTGGTCATTGGCGCGCATGGTGCTCGAAGTCTGGTCATTTTTTTAATTGAAGAGCCTTGATTTTTTTGGGATAAAATAAATTTGCAAAGACTGTAAAAACTTGGGCAAAAAAGCCTTCCAGCCCATTCTTTCTTCTACTTTTGCAAATACTAGATTTATCCTTATGCCCAAAATAATTGTTGCAATTGATGGCTATTCCAGCTGTGGCAAAAGCACAACTGCGAAACTCGTTGCCAAGCAACTCAACTATCCATACATTGACACTGGTGCGATGTATCGTGCTGTAACACTGTATTTTATACAAAATCACGTCAGCCTTACCAATCCAAGAGAAACGGAGATCGCGCTGAATAACATCCATATTTCTTTCCGTCGGCATGCCGAGCTTGGTCGCAACGACACTTATTTGAATGGTGCCAATGTGGAGGACGAAATCCGTAAAATGTATATTTCTGAAAAGGTCAGTGACGTGAGTGCGATTGCGGCGGTGCGGCACGCATTGGTTGCGCAGCAGCAACGGATGGGCAGGACGAAGGGCATCGTTATGGACGGTCGCGACATCGGGACCGTCGTGTTTCCGCAAGCTGAACTGAAAATTTTTATGACCGCAGATCCATTGATCAGGGCGCAGCGCAGGCAGCACGAACTAATGGAAAAGGGCGAGCTGATCGGAATCGAGGAAATCGCCGAAAACCTGAAAATGCGGGACTTTATCGACACAACCCGCGCCGAAAGTCCATTGCGGCAAGCAGCCGATGCCGTTTACGTTGATAATTCAATGATGACATTAGACGAGCAGGTGGAGCTGGTCGTGCGCCTGGCGGACGAGCAGATCGGGCTGTTGCTTCGGAAAAAGGCTGGCAGAGCCTGATATGGAAGCACACAATTATGATTATCTGGTTGTGGGACAAGGCATTGCGGGAACTTCGCTGGCCATGCATTTAATGGATCTTGGCAAAAAAATCCTCATTGTCAGCGATTCTAAATCCCCTTCTTCTTCCAAAGTTGCAGCAGGAATTTTCAATCCGCTGACAGGCAAAAAGCTCGTCAAAACGTGGCTGGCAGACGACCTGTTTCCTTATGCCAAAGGCTTTTACGCCGATCTGGAAAGCAGACTGCAAGCCAAATTTGTGTATGAAACGCCCATTTACAGACCGTTCCGCTCCATCGCTGAGCAGAACACCTATCTTGCCCAAACTGCCGACCCTAAAATCGCTTCTTATGTAAAGCAAAGCGGCGATCCGGCTGATCTATCCGCTTACGTTCGCGCCGATTTTGGCGGTCTGGAAGTGATTAAAGCGGGCTGGATTGACCTTCCTGTTTTGCTCGAAAAAAGCCGGGAATATTTTCTCGCTAATGATTCATTTTTGGACGAAGCATTCGATATCAATGCGCTTTCTGTTTCTCCGCAAAACGTTTTTTGGAAGGGAAAAACATTTAAAAAAGTCGTGTTGTGCCAGGGGTTTTTTGCTTTGGAAAATGCCTTTTTCAATTGGCTCCCATTTGCTCCGGTCAAAGGTCAAATCCTTGATATCGAGACCGTAATCCCTTTGCAGAATTACATTGTGAACCAGGGCATTTTCACGTTTCCAATCAATGCGCGCACTTCTCGGGTCGGGGCAACTTATTCCTGGGATCCGCTGGACTGGAAACCAACAAAAGAAGCGACTGCGGAATTGAAAGAAAAACTGGATGCAATGTTCAAAATTCCTTATCAAATTAAATCGGAAGTTGCGGGAATCAGACCGTCTGTAAAAGACCGCCGACCACTGATCGGCGTGCATCCTGAACATCATAATGTCGCTATTTTCAACGGATTAGGGACGAAGGGTGTGACGCTGGCACCATTTTTTGCAAACGAGCTCGTCCAACATTTGGAAAACGGCAAAGAATTGAATCCGTTAGTTAATATTCAGCGCTATTTTTCGTTATATTTCCGTTGAAGTCAGCCTTACACTATGAGCATAAAATCTATATACAAGTTAACCTTCTCAGTCGGTTTTCTAGCGGTTCTAGGATTATTTTCCGAAGCAGTCGCGCAGCGTTATCCATCGCAGGAAACGTTTGGGAAAAACAGGGTCCAGTATAAAACCTTCAACTGGAAGATTTTTAAAACAACCAACTTCGAAATTTATCATTATCAGGGCGGCACCGCTCTTGCGAAACTTACTGCGCAATATGCTGAAAGTGAGTTTGATAAAATTACAGATGTGCTCGGTTGGACGCCATATAGCCGCGTGAAGATTTTTCTTTACAACTCACCTGCCGAATTAGAGCAAAGCAACATGGGGCTTTCTACATTGGACAACCTCAATGAGCAAAAACTGGATCTTTCTCAGTCGCGCGTGGAAGTTGCCTACACTGGAAACCAGGTTACATTTAGGCAAAAGCTTGTAAAGGACATCAGTTTGCTTTTTGTCTACGACATGCTTTATGGTGGAAATATGAAGGAAGCTTTGCAAAGTTCGCTGCTTCTGACGCTGCCTGAGTGGTTTATGTCTGGAACTGCCGCCTACATTGCGGAAGGCTGGTCTCCCGAGCTGAACGATTACATGCGCGATTTCTTCAAGAACCGCAATGTGCGCAAGCCGACTTTAATGACTGGAAATGACGCAACATTGATCGGACATTCTATTTGGAATTACATTGCCGAGCGTTACGGAAAAGACAAAATTTCGGACATTCTCAACCTCACTCGCATTATCCGCACGGAACAAACCAGCATTACAAGCACGCTGGGCATTCAGTCTTATAACCGCTTCCTGCGTGATTGGAGGGCTTATTATTTGAATCAAACCAAAAACGCCGAGCAGTTTTACACAGATCCAAATCCTACATGGAAATATAAGCTGAATGAGTTCAGCGTTTCGGATGCCAGCGCCGTGATCAAGGTTTCTCCTGACAAGAAATTCACAGCTGTTAGCGAAATCAAAAATGGTCGTTACAAGGTCTATATATTTGATAGCGAGTCGGGCAGTAAGAAAATAGTTCGCCAGGGCAAGCTAGATTTTATCGGTGGAAGGGTGAAAACGCAGCCGCCGCTTTTGGGTTGGTCGAGAAACAATGTGCTTTCCATTCTGGCCACTGAAAATGACCGCAAGAATTTTTATATGTATGAAAATCTTGGCACTAAAAAAGTCAAGGTTAAGCTGAAACGCAACATTCGCGGACTGGATCAGATCGTGGATATGGATGTTTCGCATGACGGCACAATGCTCGCCGTAAGTGCTGACAAGGGCGGGCAGAATGACCTTTATCTAATTAGTGTCGCCAGAGCTTCTGCATTGCCATTGACCAGTGATCTTTACGATGATCTTTCGCCTCGCTTCGTGCAGGGCTCGTCGCGCAGGGTGGTTTTTGCTTCAAACAGGCCATTGGATTCATTGGGAACGGGCGATAAAGGCAATTACAAATCGATAGCAGGCGCATTTACGATTTACGAACACGACGGAACACCGAAGTCTGATAATCTGGTGAAACTTGTGCAGGCCGATGTTAAAACCAAAGTTACTCCGGTTTACGCCGACGAAAACGATGTCGTTTATCTTTCCAATGCGAAAGGCGTGAGCAATCTTTTCAGGTTCAATCGCGCTGGCAATTCGACTTCACAGCTTACCAATTACATTCAAAACATCCGGAATGCAGACTTGACAACCAAATCTGGCGGCGGACTGGCTTATACTTATTTAAATGATGGATATTACACCGCAGCGTTTAAAAATGGATTTGACATCAACGCGACGGTTAACACGCCAGCATTGAACAGCATTGAACACGTAGCAGCTGCATCGGGAAGTGCGGGTGCGACGCCAAATGCAGTGAAAGTGGATTCGTCGATTGCAGCGAAACCTGCCGGAACGCCGAAGATTGCTTTGAAAGAAGGCGAAGTCGACACGGACAACTACGAGTTTGATGAAGATGTTTTAAAAGCATTCGAGTCAAAACAAAGGAGAGGAAATTTCCCGGCTGCTTCCAGCGCTTTGACGCGGACAAAAGCAACGCGTGAAAACATTGCGATCAAAGGGCCTTATAATTATAAGGGGCTGTTTATCACCAATGATGCAAACTCAGACTGGCGCATTGATCCAATTCGTGGATTTGGTTACGCGCAGTCCATTTCAATGAATGACCTTTTGGAGAATCACGTCATTACAGCCGGACTTTTCATCTCGTCGAATTTCAGGAACAGCGATCTTTTTGCAGAATACAACAACAACACTTACCGCATTGACTTTGGCATGCGGATCGACAGAAAAAGCCTTTACATTGATTCGGAAGGTGCTCCTCAGAAATATCGCTTCAATCAGCTGATATTTACGGCTTCTTATCCATTCTCGACAACAAGCCGATTTTCATTATCGCCCATGTTCAGCTCCACGCGCCTGATCGATGTTTATTTATTGCCAAATCCTGATCTCGCTTCCAATTACGGCGGTTTGAGAAGTGAATATGTGTATGATAACACAAGGGTTAATGGCATGAATATGATGGAAGGAACGCGCTTTAAAATTCGTTATGACGCGCAGTTAGGTCTGTCAAACAGCAACGAAAGCTTCAACCGCGTAAGCCTAGATTTTCGTCATTACCAAAAAATTCACCGCGATCTGATTCTGGCCGTTCGTGCGGCAGCGAGCCATTCAGGTGGAAAGGCGCCGAAGCAAAACATTCTTGGCGGGATGGAAAATTGGCTGGGCAACAAAAAAGAAACGCGCACCGGCGCAAATCCACTTGACTTCCAGCGCGATAACCGCGACATTTTCTTTGCAGATTTCGCTACAAACCTCCGTGGGTTTAAGTTGAACCGCTTATCGGGAACGAGTTACATGCTTTTAAATGCTGAGCTTAGGATTCCTTTGGTTAAATATCTGTATCGCGGAGCAATCACTTCCAGCTTCCTGCGTAATTTCCAGATCGTTGGTTTCGGGGACATTGGAACCGCCTGGACGGGCAAGGGGCCATTTAGCGAGAACAACAGCTTGAACACACAAATCATTGGTAGCGAGGACGATCCGTTCCGGGCAACTGTAACAAACTTTAAAAATCCTTATTTGATGGGTTACGGAGTTGGCGCCAGAACGACATTGTTCGGCTTTTATGCCAAGTTTGATTATGCATGGGGCGTTGACAACGGTTACACCAACAAGGCGATTCCTTATGTGACATTGGGTTATGATTTTTAATTAGAAAATCAGTATAAATTTTAGTTTTTTGGTCTTAATGAATGGCAAGGGATAACATCTCTTGCCATTTTTAGTTTAAACAATGTCAGTCAATTGATTTTCATGAACACACATCATTCCTTAACCAAAGTAAACCTCCTGATCGTGCTTTTTCTGAGCGCAAGTTTTCAACAGGTTTCTGCCCAAAGAGAAGTCCTTTACGAACAATATCTTCAAAGTCCGATGACGATAAATCCGGGCTTTACGGGCGTCAGGGAGACATTCAACATGACCGCCATGTTTCGGCGAAAATGGTTTAACATTCAAAATTCTCCTTCCAGTCAGACCTTCACTGCTGACGGAACTGTGGCCAATGGGAAGTTTGGGATAGGTTTCATGGCACTCAATGACCAGACGAGTTATTTCACAACCACCGGCTTTTCGGGCTCATTTGCATATCATCTTGGCATTTCGGATAACTGGAAATTAGGGCTTGGCGCGCAGGGCGGAATCAATGTGCTGCCCGTTGTCGATTTCAATTCGCCGCGCAATAATACGGTCCTTGGCAGCTTTGGACTCGGGGCGTGGCTCCGTTCCGATCGTCTCTATTTTGGGTTGTCCAAGCCCGAGTTATTATCGCAGAATTTCGGCAATCAGGCAATAACCAGCGTTTATCGTCGTCCATTATATATCATGGCAGGCGGCAGTTACGATTTGAATGACGATTTGATGCTCCTGCCGCATATTTTGTTGGTGCAGGAAAAGGACCATGAGCTGCGCGTCGACTTCGGCGCAAGGTTTTGGTTTGACGAAAAAGTAGGCATCGGCGCTTCCTATCGTGCTGGTGGAGGCTATCAGTCATTTTCGCAGAAAGTGAATTATGTTCAAGTGTCCGCAGAAGTGCAGGCAGGAAGGAATATCAGGCTGGGATATTTTTACAGTTCAAGACAGGCGGAGCAGATTTATGCTTCGTATTCGGGGCCAAAAGGCATTCATGAGCTGATGCTCAAATTTGTGCCAAGCCCTAATGGATTTCAGAGATACTAGTGCGGCCAATGCGTCAGAAAACGTTTTAAGCCAAGTTAAAAGGATAATTTATACGTAATGTTTTAATAAGTCTCGTACCTTTGTGCGGTTAATGAAATACTCACTTTTGTGATGGATAAATACACATATATAGCAAATTCCGACGGCGCTTATATAGAGGAATTGTACAATTCCTATAAGCAGAATCCAGCTTCCGTAGACGAAGGCTGGCAAAAATTTTTCGAAGGTTTCGACTTCTCTCAGAAGTATCCTGTTAATGGCAACGGACATGCAAATGGCGCTGCAAACGGCAAAGAAGCAGCGACGATAACCAAGGCAGATCCTTCCCGCATTCGCAAGGAAATGGAAGTGGTTCACTTGATTCGCGGTTTCAGATCCAGAGGGCACTTACTGGCTACAACTAACCCGATTCAAAAGCGTAAAGATCGTCAGCCTCAGCTTGATATCGCTGATTTTAACCTTGGCGAAGCGGATCTGGATTCGGTTTTCGAGGCAGGCGTTGAGGTTTTTGGAAGGCCAGCAACATTGCGTGAGATCGTCGATTCCCTGAAAACGATTTATACCAGAAACATTGGTTTCGAATATTTATACATCCGCGACCGTGAGCAAAAGAGCTGGTTGCGCAAGAAAATTGAAACCGAAGCATTGAATATGAGTTTCTCTATCGATGAGAAAAAACATATTCTTTCCAAGTTGAATGAGGCGGTTGTTTTTGAAAATTTCCTTCACACGAAATATTTAGGTCAAAAGCGTTTTTCCCTGGAAGGGGGCGAGACCACAATTCCTGCATTGGATGCGATGATCAACAAGGCCGCAGAAATGGGCGTTGTGGAAGTGATGATCGGAATGGCACACAGAGGTCGTCTGAATGTGCTTGCCAATGTGATGCAGAAAACTTACGGACAGATTTTCAATGAGTTCGAAGGGAATTTGCCGGATCAGGTTTGGGGAGATGGCGACGTAAAATACCATATGGGTTTTGCAAGCCAGATCACAACCAAAAATGGCGAGAAAGTTCATTTGAAACTTGCTCCGAATCCATCTCACCTTGAAGCGGTTAACCCTGTTGTAGAAGGTTACATCCGCGCCCGCGCCGACGGCATGTATGACAGTGATTATGACCGCGTTTTACCGGTTTTGATTCACGGTGATGCAGCCGTTGCAGGTCAGGGAATTGTGTATGAAGTAACCCAAATGTCTGCGTTAAATGGCTATTACACAGGTGGAACCATTCACTTTGTAATCAATAACCAGGTTGGTTTCACAACCGATTTTATCGACGCAAGATCAAGTATTTACTGCACTGACGTTGCCAAAATCGTTGATGCGCCTGTATTGCACGTGAATGGTGATGATCCTGAGGCGGTTGTATTCTGTATGCGACTTGCTGTTGAATATCGTCAAAAATTCAACAAGGACATCTTCATTGATATGGTTTGTTATCGCCGTCATGGTCATAACGAGGCGGACGAACCGAAATTTACGCAGCCGGTTTTATACAAATCGATTGAAAATCACCAGAATCCAAGAGAAATTTATCAAAAGACTCTTGCGGAACGTGGTGACGTAGATGCGCAGCTTGCGGCTAACATGGACAAAGAGTTCAAGCAGCTGTTGCAAGAGCGTTTGGATATGGTGAAGCAAAAGGCACTGCCTTACACATTGCCAAAACTGGAACAGGAATGGCACACTTTGCGCAAATCGAAACCAGAAGATTTTGAGAAATCGCCCGAAACCGGTGTTCCTTTGGAGACTTTGGAAAAAATCGGAAAGGCTTTGATCAGCACGCCTGAGAATTTCAGTCGTTTGAAGCAGATTGATAAGTTGCTCAAAGATCGTGAGCAAATGATCTTTGACAAAAAAGAAGTGAACTGGGCGACAGCAGAATTGCTGGCTTACGGCTCCATATTAACGGAAGGAAATATTGTAAGATTAAGCGGTCAGGATGTGCAGCGTGGAACGTTTTCACACCGTCACGCAGTGCTTCGCGATGTTGAAACCAATGAAGCTTACAGCAATCTGGAACACATCGAGGAGGGTCAGGGCCAGTTCATGATTTACAATTCACTCCTTTCTGAATACGGTGTGTTGGGTTTTGAATTTGGATATTCCATGGCAAACCCGAACGCATTGGTTATCTGGGAAGCGCAGTTTGGTGACTTCGCTAATGGAACGCAAGTTATTATTGACCAGTTCGTAACCTCTAGTGAAACCAAATGGGATCGCTGGACTGGATTGGTGATGTTATTGCCTCACGGATATGAAGGACAAGGACCGGAGCACTCCAATGCACGTCCGGAGCGCTATTTGCAGCTTTCTGCGAATTATAACCTGATTGTCGCAAATGTAACAACGCCTGCTAACTTCTTCCATTTGCTTCGCAGACAGTTGAAGTTCCCATTCCGTAAGCCATTGGTTGTGATGTCTCCGAAGTCAATGCTGAGACATCCATTGTGCGTTTCACCGGTTGAAAGTCTGGTCAATGGTTCATTCCAGGAGACCATTGGAGATGCATATGCAAATCCTGAAAAAGTGAAAAAAGTGTTGCTGTGCACAGGAAAGCTTTATTATGAGCTTTACGAAAAACAGCAGGCAGACAAACGCGAGGATGTGGCAATCATTCGTCTGGAACAAATGCATCCATTTCCGCAAACCCAAATTGATGCGCATTTGGCAAAATATACAAACGCAAGCGTGTATTGGGTGCAGGAAGAACCATTCAACATGGGCGGCTGGACTTTTATGTTGAGAATGTACAAAGGCGCGAAACCATTGCAAGTGATTGCCCGCCAGTCTAGCGCTTCGCCTTCGACAGGTTTTTCGAAAATTCACGCGAGAGAGCAGGCCGAAATCATTAGCAGAGCTTTTGAATGATATTCCTATAAATTAGACACTTAGTTCGATAACAAGATTGCACATAAAATGGCTGAAATTGAAATAAAAGTACCGCCCGTTGGCGAGTCCATTACAGAGGTTACAATTGGGAATTGGTTCAAAAATGATGGCGATTTTGTGAAGATGGATGAGGTCATTTGTGGGCTGGATTCTGATAAAGCGACTTTTGAGTTGACTGCGGAAGCAGAAGGTGTTTTGCATATCAAAGCACAGGAAGGCGACACGTTAAACATCGGCGACCTGATTGCGACGATTGACGGCGCATCGAATGGAGCGCCGAAGGAGGCTGCACCGAAGCAGGAAACGGCCGCAGCGCCAATTCCGGCACAAGCTGCTCCTGAAAAAATAGAAGACAAAGCTGGCGAGCCGGCTGCTGCCGTTGCACCTGCTGCAAGTGCCCCCGGCAAAGCATATGAAATGAAAGTTCCTGCGGTGGGAGAGTCCATTACAGAAGTTACCATTGCTTCTTGGAGCAAAAAAGATGGTGACCATGTGGAAGTGGACGAGATCCTTTGCGAACTGGAATCCGACAAAGCAACATTCGAATTGCCGGCAGAGGCAGCAGGGACATTGAGAATTGTTGGAAAGGAAGGTGAAACATTGTCGATCGGCGCATTGATCTGCACTATTGAGGCAGGAGCTGGTGCACAAGCGAATTTAGCCGCTACTGCACCGCAGGCGCCGCAAGCCACTGAAACAGCAGGAGCGGATAAAGCATATAGTGAAAAACACGCCTCGCCAGTCGCTGCTAAGATTTTGGCCGAAAAAGGAATTGATCCAAAAGATGTTAACGGATCTGGTTCAGGTGGCAAAATAATGAAGGATGATGCGCTGAAAGCCGGAAGCAAACCAGCTGCTGCGCCAGCCGCACCTCAATCTGCGGAAGCGAAACCAGCTGCACAGGCTGCACCGGCAGGAGCAAGAGGTCAGCGTCGTGAGAAAATGTCGTCACTTCGTAAAACCATCGCACGCCGTTTGGTTGCTGTGAAAAACGAAACCGCAATGCTTACCACTTTCAATGAAGTGGATATGAAGCCAGTGATGGATGTGCGTTCGAAATTCAAAGATAAATTCAAAGAAAAGCATGAAGTTGGTTTAGGCTTTATGTCATTCTTTGTGAAAGCTGTAACCGTTGCATTGAAAGACTTCCCGGTTATCAATGCTTATATGGACGGCGACGAGCTGATTTACAACGACTATGCCGACATTTCAGTGGCCGTTTCTACGCCGCGCGGATTGGTTGTTCCTGTCATCCGCAATGCTGAAACATTGTCGTTTGCAGCCGTGGAAAAGGAAATTGTTAGATTAGCCGTGCGTGCACGTGATGGAAAACTTGGACTAGATGAAATGTCAGGTGGAACGTTCACAATCACCAATGGTGGGACATTCGGTTCCATGCTTTCGACACCGATCATCAATGCGCCGCAATCTGCAATTTTAGGCATGCACAACATTGTAGAACGTGCAGTTGTGGTTGACGGACAAATTGTTATCCGCCCAATTATGTATGTGGCGCTATCTTATGACCACCGCACAATTGATGGCAAAGATTCAGTGAGCTTCCTCGTTCGCGTGAAGCAGCTTTTGGAAGATCCAATGCGATTGCTGCTTGACATGTAATTCGCACTTGATAAAAAT
This sequence comes from Dyadobacter sp. CY326, assembly GCF_021390515.1. Lineage (GTDB taxonomy): Bacteria > Bacteroidota > Bacteroidia > Cytophagales > Spirosomataceae > Dyadobacter. The sequence continues at coordinate 504,021 of NZ_JAJUXI010000002.1, read as the reverse complement.
AAAAAGAGAGCCTGGTTTATCCGGGCTCTCTTTGTTTATGGACTAGCTTAACTTTTCGTTATCCTTATGCCGGTCTTTATCCCGCTCCGTTTTCTTAGCCATATTTTTTTCAAAAGCTTCTGTGAGGTTAATGCCGGTTTGGTTTGCAAGGCAGATTAACACCCAGAGCACATCAGCCATCTCATCGCCCAAATCCTTGCCAAGATCAGATTTTTTGAAGGATTGATCGCCATATGTTCTGGCCATGATCCGGGCAAGTTCGCCAACTTCTTCCGTTAAAATCGTCATATTGGTCAGTTCCGAGAAATAGCGAACGCCGTATGTTTTGATCCAGTCGTCGACTTGGGATTGTGCTTCTTGGAGGGTCATTTCTTTTATTTTGAATGATTGAATGAGTGAATGAGTGAATGATAATGCTGTAATCAAAAATGCTGGTTAAGAATAAGTTCTGACCGTATATTTATATCCGGTTTTTGGAGTCTATGATGATTGTTACGGGGCCGTCGTTTAGGAGGGCGACTTTCATGTCGGCGCCGAAGATGCCTCGTTGGATCGGTTTGGTGAGTTCGGCTTCCAGGAATGTGATCATTTTTTCGTAAAGCGGAGTCGCAACTTCTGGTCGGGCTGCCTCAATGAATGATGGCCTGTTGCCCTTTTTTGTGCTCGCATGCAGGGTAAATTGGCTAATTAGTAAAATGTCGCCATTGACTGATTTAAGGTCAAGATTCATTTTATCGTCTTCGTCTCCAAACACGCGAAGACCAACAATCTTTTTCCCAAGCCACTCAATATCTTCCTGACTATCAAGATGGGTAATGCCAAGCAATACCAAAAATCCCTTCCCGATCTGACCCTCAACCTTCCCTTCAATCGTGACAGACGCATGAGAAACACGCTGAATTACTGCGATCATTGTAACTTGATTATAATTAAAAGCCTGCTGTAAAAAGCTTCATAAAACGGATCTGCGTCAAAATTCCCACTCGCCAGCTAAACTATCAATCGCCAAATTTTTACAAATTCAATAACAAATGCGCTAGGCCGAAATAGACGCCGTAGCCGATTAGATCATTTGCAGTTGTGATAAATGGTCCGGATGCGACGGCGGGATTGATGCCGATTTTATCCAATAAAATAGGCGTGACGGTTCCCATGAATGAGGCCAGAAAAACGACTGACATTAAAGCTGTGGAAACAACCAGTGCCAGCGAGACATCATTGCCAATCAGTAAGTTAAATCCAAAAACAATGCAGCTTATAATGAGTCCATTGATAAAGGCGACGGCAAACATCCTGACCAATCGCTGACCGACTGTCGCGTCCAAACCCGTCTTGTCAGCCAGACTTTGCAGGATTATAGATGAAGTCTGAATGCCGACATTGCCGCCTGTGGAGCCGATGATTGGGATAAATGCAGCCATAGCGGGGATTATTTTCAAATCGCCTTCGAAAAAACTGATGAATTTGGCGGCAAGAATTCCACCCATCATCCCAACCAAAAGCCAGGGAAGACGCGCTTTTGTCTGCTGCCAGATGGTGTCATCCTCCTCCACATCACCCGTGATCCCCGCCATTGCCAACGTGTCGGAACTGGCTTGCTCGGTGATCACATCAATGACGTCATCAATCGTGATCCGACCTAAAAGTTTGCCCTGAACATTCACAACAGGCAGTGCGTCAAGGTCATAGCGCTGCATTAGCTCTGCGACTTCTTCCGCGGGACGATAGGTTTCTACGAAAATGACATCTTTATCATACAAGCTTTCAATAAGCGTATTTTTATGCGCGAGGACGATTTTTTTCAGCGAAAGAATGCCAAACAATTTCCCAAAATCATCGACAACATAAACGGCATACACTTTTCCAACATCTTCTGCCTGTTTGCGAAGCTCTTCAATGCATTCATTTACAGTCCAGTTAACATTGGCTTTAACCAACTCTTTTTGCATTAACCCACCCGCAACGTCTTCATCATAATGCAGCAAATCCAAAATGAACCGCGCCTGCTCGCGATCTTCAAGCAAGGCAATGACTTCTTCCCGAACCCGAATAGGCTGTTCGTTCAGCAAATCCACCGCATCATCAGAATCAAAAAGATTGACAAAATGTGAAATTTCTTCCGACGTGAAAACTTTCAGGAACTCGCGGCGCTCATTGGGATCCATATCCGCCAAAATCTCGGCGCCACGCTCCACATCAAGCTGCGTAATCAGGAATTTCGCACTTTCGGTTTCCAGCTCAGACATTAAGCCGGTTATATCCGCTGGAAAAAGGCTTTCTGTTTCAGTCCTGATGGCCGCAGAATCCTCTTTCTCAACCAGTTCCTGAATGTGCTCTACATATTCCTTCGTTAATTCAAACGTCATTTTTTACTGGCTTTTAACAATTATGGGAACGGTCCTGAGCAAGACTTTTTTACTAAATGCAATGTATTTTAGATCTGCGGCTGCAACTCCTGGGCAAGTTTCGTAAGCGTAACGAACTCTGCAACACTTAGTTGTTCGGCTCGCTTGGTCAGCAAGGGATGCTCCGGAAATTCGCCGACGGGTTTTAACGCATTACGAAGTGTTTTCCGTCTTTGATTAAAAGCAGTTTTTACAACCCGAAAAAACAATTTCTCATCGCAATCCAATGCTGCAACCGCATTTCTGCGCAATCTGATCACACCGGATTGCACTTTTGGAGGCGGATCAAATGCGCCCGGAGGGACCGAAACCAAATAATCAATGTCGTAGAAAGCCTGCAAGAGAACGCTTAATATGCCATAATCCTTGTTTCCAGGAGGTGAGGCAATGCGCAGAGCCACTTCTTTTTGCAGCATGCAAACGATCTCCGGAATTTGATCGCGGATTTGCAGCGCCCTGAAAAATATCTGTGAAGAAATGTTGTAAGGGAAATTTCCAATGATCGCGAAAGGCTCCGAAAAGTAATCCGCCGGATTGAATTTCAGGAAATCGCCTTCAATGATGCGAGGCGTTAATGCTTCGTAATGTTTTTTCAAATAAGCGACCGATTCGGTGTCGATTTCGATCACATGCGTTGTGAATTCCGTTTTTTGTATAAGAAACTGCGTTAGCACGCCCATCCCCGGACCAATTTCCAAAACCTTGTCATAACCCTTGTGTCCGGACATTCCGTCGACGATCTGTCGTGCAATGTTGAGGTCTTTCAGGAAGTGCTGGCCAAGATGTTTTTTGGCTCTTACTTTGGAATCGTCGCGCTTTTTATAATTTGTTTTCACGAACCAAAATTACTGCTTAATTCGTAGATTTATCGAATAAAGAATAGGAAGGAAACTTAAAAGTGCGATTGCCCGATACTATGGAAATGATCTTGTCACAGACTGATTGGCAGACTATACACGCTACACTTCAGCATCTAAATCTGATTGGAATAACCTTTTCACACGACTTTGTGATCCGGAATGTCAGTGCGCATGCGCTGATGAAAACGGGCTGGCAAGAGTCTGATCTGGTGGGGCATAGCATTTTCGATAAGCTTATCCCGAAGGAGGAGGAATACGAAATCCGGCAAATGCTGGAAGAGGGAATTCAGGGAAAAAGGAAATTGGAGCAAAGAGAAGTGCCTTTTTTGGCTCAAAAAGGAACATTAAGGACCTTTTCGATCAACAGCGTGCTGATGCACAGCGAGCATAACGAGGTGGAGTGCGTGACGCTGGTAGGCGACGACATTACGCGCCGCCGCCGGATGGAATCGGCGATTGCGAAGTCGAACTCGCAGTTGCAGGATCTGGTGGACAACACGAGTGACCTGATCCAGCTTGTTGCCATTGACGGGAAGTTCATTTTCGTCAATAAAGCCTGGCGTGAAGTGCTGGGTTATGGATTAGATGAAATTGCGTCCATGCGGATGGAAGACATTCTGCATCCGCAGCATAAGGACCAGGCGCTGGCGCAATTAAAACTCATAGAACAAGGTAATGCTAATCCGAATTTCGAGACGGTTTTTCTTAGTCGTGAAGGCAAAAAGGTCTTTGTAGCCGGAAGCGTCAATTGCCGTTTTGACAATGGAAAACCAACCGCTTTTCGCTGCATATTAAATGATTTTACCGAAAAAATAAGAGCTGAAAAAGCGCAGAGTTTATATTACAGCATTGCAAACTGGACGGTTAACACACAAAATTTAGACGATTTTTACCAAAGCATTCATGAGGAACTGGGCAAGATCATTGACGTAAAAAACTTCTTCATTGCGCTCTACGATCCGAGCAAAAGCTACATTTATTTCCCTTATTATGTTGACCAATATTTCCAGGGGAATGTAAAGTTCACGAAAAGAAGACTCGGTAATGGTCTAACAGAATACGCGATTGCGTCCAATAGACCGCTTTTTTTGTCAGGAGACAAGATTGAGGAACTGGCAAAAACGAACAGTTTGTATTTGTACGGCGTGACGCCAAAATTGCTTTTGTGCGTGCCTTTGCGCGTGGGCGATCGGGTGACTGGAATTATTGGCGTAAAGTCTTATGACGACGCGCATGTGTTTGATGCGAGGGATCTGGAATTGCTTGAATTCATCTCCGGGCAGGTCGCGATGGCCATTGCCAGAAAGCAAAGTGAGGAAGAACTGAGCAAATATCTGGCACGTCTCAATGCGATTTTCGACAGCAGCTCGCATTTGATCTGGTCTGTGAACAAGTCATTGCAGCTGACTTCATTTAACAGAAATTATGCGGATCTGATCCAGAATCAGCTAGGCGTGAGGCCGTCATTGCAGTCCAGCGCTGAAAAATTTGGCTGGCGAATGGTGGGCAACAGCAACCGCCGAACGCTGGAAACGAAATACAGACAAGCATTAAAAGGCGAGCCGCAATATTTTGAATTTAAAATTGAGCGGAAAGACCAGGGCGAAATGTGGCTGGAATTTTATCTCAACCCCATTCATTATGCGGACGGAGTTATTGAGGAAGTTTCCGGCATAGCGCGTGACATTACGAGGCGGAAGGAAGCGGAGTTGTCATTAAGGCACAGCGAAGAGCTTTTCCGGGGAATTTTTGAAAACCTGCAAGATATTTATTGCCGGATTAACAGACTTGGCGAGATCACAATGATCAGCCAGTCGGTGTTGAAAAGGCTTGGTTATTTGCCGGGTGAGGTGATCGGGCATAAAATCACTGAATTTTTCCCTGATAAAAAGCGGATTCACTCCGCATTGATCCGGTTGCGTCGGAGCAAAAGTCTGCGCAATTTTGAAATTTCGCTTTACCGGAAAGACGGCACGGAGCGGCAGTTTATGATCAACATGCTGATGTTTACCAACGACAAAGGCAAGCCGACGGAGATCGCTGTGCTGGCAAGGGACATTACGGAATTGAAACGCAATGAGCAGGAATTATTGAAAGCAAAAGAGCATGCAGAACGTTCATTGAAGGTTAAGGAAGGTTTTTTGGCCAACATGAGTCACGAAATCAGGACGCCGATGAATGGTGTGATTGGCATGATCGATTTGCTGGGCGAGACGCCGCTGGATGTGGAGCAAAAAGATTACGTGCTGACAATCAAGCGATCATCGGAAACATTGCTCAACATTCTGAACGATATTCTGGATTTGTCCAAAATAGAAGCGGGCAAGATGGAATTGCACGAAGCGCCAATTGCAACCGAAGAATTGTTGCTGAAACTGGTTTCGTTATTCGGGCAAACGGCGAAGAGCAAGGGCAACACGCTTACTTATCACATTGCGCCTGAAATCCCGAAATTCATTATTGCTGATCAGACTCGCTTGCTGCAAATCTTGTCAAACCTAACATCCAATGCATTGAAATTCACGGATCACGGCGAGGTCCGGGTCATTTTGAGTTCGGTGAAAAAGGATGGGCTTTTTAATAAAATCAAAGTAGAAGTGCAGGATTCCGGCATCGGAATCAGCGCCATGGACCGCCAGATCTTGTTTACATCATTCACCCAACTAGACAATTCTTCACGGAAGTCTTTCGGTGGAACGGGGCTTGGACTAGCCATTTCAAAACAGCTTTGCGAGTTAATGAATGGTGAAATTGGCGTTGAATCCACCTTAGGATCGGGGAGCACGTTCTGGTTTACATTTGAGACAAAAGAGACGTCCATTGCGCAGGTCAGCACGATTTTGCAGATGGAGGAAACGCCGATCGAAAATGTATTCAAAGATTATCATCCGACCATTTTGCTCGTGGACGACAATGCTGTTAACCGCAAAGTGGCCAATGAAATCTTGAAAAAATCGGGCTGCGTGGTTGATCTTGCGGAAAGCGGTTATAAGGCCATAGAAATGGTTGAGGCCAAACGGAAAGTTTCGGCCGCGAGCTATGACATCATTTTCATGGACATTCAAATGCCTGATATGGACGGCGTTGAAACTTCGCAGGAATTGAAAAAACGCTTTCCGGATTCCATGCCGCCGATCGTTGCCATGACCGCTTATTCCATGAAGGAAGATCGCGACCGGTTTATGAGTCAGGGCATGGACGATTACATTGCTAAGCCCATTCGCGCGCAAACATTGATTCTGAAAGTGAAGGAATTGTTAGGCAATGTGGAGGGTCGCAAGCTGGAATCGAAGCAAAGGGAAATTGCGCAAGTCGTTGCATTGCCTGTTTTAGACAAGGAAATTATCGACCAGCTGAATGGCATTGGCGGCCCGGAATTGGTTTGGTCTGTGTTTGAAGACTTCGTTACAGAATCCAACGAACTTGTCGCAGGCGCATTGGAAGGTTTTGCCAAAGGTGACATTGCCACTGTGAAAAGCAACCTGCACACATTGAAAGGGAGCGGCGGGACAGTGGGCGTGGCCCAGGTTGCAGAAATTGCGCGCGACGCGGAATGGCGCTTGAAGTCGGATGACACGAGCACGCTTGCAGAGGCGCTCCCGCAGCTGGAAAATGCCTATAAAAAGTTTCTTGCGAGCTATGAAGGCTTGTTAAAGGAGTGGTTAAAGTGAAATTTTCCATCGGGACATTCTCCCGATTGATCTATGAAGTAAGGCGGTTCTGTCGATTGTAAAGGTTTGTTGTCAAGAGTAATTAAACTTTGATCAAAAAGGATGCTCTAAAATACAATAAACCTTTACAGAACTCATGAACAGACTCACATCCCTATTTGCGCTCATAATCTTACTGACTGTTACAGCGTTTGCGCAAGCGCAGAATGCGCAGGTTACCGGCATCGTGCTGGACAGCGCGAACAAGTCACCCGTTGTAGGCGCATATGTGGCCGTGACACGAAACACACCCGACGCCAAGCCGGAATATGTGACGACGGATTTAGATGGTAAATTCGTTTTTGGCGGCTTAATCAAGCAAGCCGTTTATCAGGTGAAAGTTTCCTATTTAAGTTATAAAGACGCTTCACGCACAGTAACATTGACTGACGATGTGCAGGATTTGGGCACATTCCAGCTTACTGAGGCCGTTGCCAATCTCAAAGAAGTGAAAGTCGTAGGCCAGGTTACGGCCATAGAACAGAAAGGGGACACGACGCAATTCAATGCGGCTGCATACAAAACCAATCCCGACGCAACCACCGAAGATTTGATTCAAAAAATGCCAGGAATAACTGTGACTAATGGAACGGTTACGGCTCATGGTGAGACTGTTAACAAGGTTCTTGTCGATGGAAAACCGTTTTTTGGAGAAGATGCAGCATTGACATTAAAGTCGCTTCCGGCAGAAATTGTTGACAAAATAGAAGTTTTCGACAAACTTTCCGACCAGGCGCAATTCACTGGCTTCGATGACGGCAATGGTCAGAAAACGATCAACATTGTCACCAAAGCGGACCGCAAGATGGGACAATTTGGAAAGGTTTTCGCTGGTTATGGACTGGATAACCGTTATCAGGCAGGCGGGAATGTAAGCTTTTTTAAAGGAGATCAACGCATTTCGGTCATTGGATTGAGCAATAACATCAATATGCAGAACTTTTCAAGCCAGGATCTGATCGGAGTGACTGGCGGTGGTGGAGGCGGTGGCCGAGGCGGATCGGGCGGCGGTGGCGGCGGTTCTTCCAACAATTTTCTTGTTGGAAATCAAAGCGGAATTACGGGCACCAATTCCTTTGGATTAAATTATGCCAACAAGTTTGGCAAAAAAGTGGATGTGACCGGAAGCTATTTCTTCAACCGCACAGGAAATACCAATGCGCAAACCAAGCAGGAAGAATATTTTCTTTCAGGCGGCACGGGCAATCAGTTCTATGACGAAACGAGCCGCACATCCAATATCAATGCTAACCATCGACTTAACTTTCGCGTTGAATACAATATCAATAAAAACAACTCACTGATTATCACGCCGAGACTCAGCTTTCAGGACAACAATGCATCGAGTGTAAAGGCCGGACTCACGACATTGGGCAATGGAAGCAATATTAACAGTGTCAATAACAATCAGACAAGCGGAAACAAGGCTTATAATTTCAATAACGATGTTTTGTTTCGGCATTCTTTTGACAAAAAAGGCCGCACGATTTCGGTGAATTTGAATACGCAAGTGAACGACCGCAATGGAACAGGCAACCTGTTTTCGAGAACAATGTTCTTTGACAGTTTGGGCCTTGCAGCTCGTGGCGACACGCTAGATCAGCAAAGCTTCACCTATTCCGACGGCGTAACATTGGGCGGGAACTTCATTTATACTGAGCCAATCGGGAAATATAGTCAGCTTCAATTCAACTATGGCTTGACTGTCGCCAACAGCGATTCCAGAAAGGAAACTTACAACATGAGCTTCGACGAAAACACTTACTCGGACCTTGACTCACTGCTTTCAAACACATTTGACAATCGCTATGTGACCAATCGTGCGGGAGTTGGATATCGTTATCGCAAAAACAACTGGTCAGCGAACTTTGGGCTTGACTTCCAAAATACTGGATTGTACAGCGAACAATTGGCTCCGATCAATGCAAAGGTCGACCAGTCTTTTACAAACTTGCTGCCGAATTTCATGCTGAATTACAGATCGAAATCAGGAACGCAATTCCGTACATCATTCCGCAGCTCAACGAATCAGCCTTCGATTTCCCAGTTGCAAAATGTGATTGACAACAGCAATCCATTGTCACTCACAGCGGGAAACCCGAGCCTGAGACAGGAATATCGCAACATGTTTAATGTTCGTTATTCGTTGGCCGGCGCAGAGAGACCTTACAATTTGAATGCAATGGTTTTTGTAACGCAAACCAATAATGCGATTGTAAATTCGACGACAATCGCCCAGGAACCGACCGAAGTGGCTAACGGCATCATTCTGGAACGTGGCGCAAAACTGACCACACCGGTTAACGTGGACGGAAGCTGGAACGCGAGAACCTTCCTTGCATACGGAAAGCCGGTTGCGCCGCTAAAATTGAATGTTAACCTGACGACTGGTTTCAATTATGTACGATCGCCGGGTTTGATCAACAACATTTCCAATTTCTCGAACACATATGCCGTTTCCCAAGGCCTTGTTTTGAGCAGTAATGTGAGTGAAAATTTGGACTTCACAGTTTCATATTCAGGGAATTACAATATTGTCCGCAACACGATCCAGCCCAACCTGAACAACAATTATTACACGCAGGGAATTACAGGACGTGTTAACTGGATCTTTGGAAAAGGATTTGTTGTGCAAAGCGACATTAGTAACCAATCCTACCGCGGGCTGGGAGAGGGTTATAACCAGAATTTCACTTTGTGGAACGCAAGCGTTGGGAAAAAATTTCTTAAAAACAATGCAGGCGAATTGAAATTGACTGTTTTTGATATTTTGAAACAAAACAACAGCATCACTCGCAATGTAACCGAAACTTATGTGCAGGACATAACTAACCGCGTGTTGACACAATATGCAATGCTGACATTCACTTACACGCTAAGAAATTTTGGTAAAGCGCCCGTTCAGGAAAAGCAGAGACGCCGAGACGTTGACGGTGGCGGATTTGAAGGTGGAGGGAGAGCTAACAGAGGCGGTTTCAATTGATTTTTATTCCTAAACCCCATCATTGCAATACGAAAAAGCCCGGGACGAATGCACGTTCCGGGCTTTATATGTCTTAAAAATGCTAAGCGTTATTTTTTTGTTGGAAAAGGAATGATCAGTTTTTCTCCTCGCTCCGAAAAATCCCTCGTTCTGCCGTTTGCTTTCATAATGGCCTCTTTGGTAACCCCGTATTTGCTTGCAACAACCCTTAGCACATCGCCAGGCCCAACCGTATGCACGGCCTGAACCTGAATTTTGAGTTTGGTAACGTCCGATTTTAGCTCCGTACTTGACGAATTTAGCCCTTTCAGCGTTTCTTGTTTTAAATTATATCGAGCTGCAATGCTTGAAAAGCTTTCGCCGCTTTTGACCGTGTGCGTAATTTGCTCACCGCCAATGGAAGAAGCCGAAACAGTCGGAGTTGTCTCTTTTTCCGCTTCTTTTGGTTTTTCTTTCTCTTTTTCGGAAGCCGCTGGCGCCGGTGTTTCCAAAACTGCTTCCGGCTCGTCGGTTATTGGTTCGCCTACGCTTTGCTCGTCAATCGTTGAGTCCACAACAACGGAAGTCAGCTCTTCGGAATTGGACGAGCTGTCTGAAATGTATTCATAACCCACATACAACATCGCCAAAACCAAAAGCACCAACACAAGCAGTGTAACAATGGGAAGGTTAGACTTTTCGGTCGGACGGACATTTCTTTTCTTAGGGAATTCGTCTTCCATGGCTAGGAATCAATGTTTTGTGGTGCGAATTTTTTACGAAAATAGTAAAGAGCTTCTACTTTACAAGGTGGCTTTTCAACTCCTCGTTCATTGCAGCGACCTTTTCTTTCAGGCTTTCTTTAAAAATATCAAGCCTTTTGCCAACTTCCGGATCGCTCGCTCCGATAATTTGTGCTGCCAGAATTCCGGCATTTCTTGCGCCGTCTAATGCAACTGTTGCAACCGGAACGCCCGATGGCATTTGCAAAATAGACAGCACCGAATCCCAGCCGTCAATCGAATTGCTGGACAAAACCGGAACGCCGATAACGGGCAATGAGGTGAGCGAGGCAACCATTCCCGGCAAATGCGCCGCGCCGCCTGCTCCGGCTATAATTACTTGTAAACCACGGCTTCTGGCAGACGAAGCGTATTCCAGCATACGTTCTGGCGTCCTGTGCGCGGAGACGATCTCCATTTCAAATGCAATGCCAAGCTCGAAAAGTGCATCAGCTGCCTGCTGCATAATTTTCCGGTCCGAAAGGCTCCCCATTATTATTCCAACCATTGCAAATTCGATTTGTAACTGTAAATGTATGAAACGCTACAAAGCAGATTTCGTACTGATGACACGTATATTTTTCTTGACAAAATCAACCTTGCTCTTTAAAGCCGCCAAATCGGCATCCATAATGGTAATGTGGCCCATTTTTCTGAATGATTTTGTGATCGCCTTCCAATAAAGGAAAGGGAAAACCTGCTCTGTTGCCAATAGTTTCTCCATTCCTTCATAAACCGCCGGACCTTCATAACCTTCTTCGCCAAGTAAATTGACCATTGCGGAAGGTCCGTAAGCCTGCGTGTCACCAAGCGGCAAGTCCAAAATTGCCCGCCAATGCTGCTCATATTGAGAAGTTGCATTCGCACGGATTGTGTGATGGCCGCTGTTGTGCGGACGAGGCGCCACTTCATTGATCAGAATTTCCCCATCGGGCGTCATGAAAAGCTCAACTGCCAAAAGCCCGACAATTTGAAATGCTTCGGCTGTTTTCCTTCCAATTTCCTGCGCCTTCCGGTCAATGGATTCGCTGATTTCTGCCGGGGCAAATAAATATTCCACAAGGTTCAATTCCGGATGAAAAACCATTTCCACAGTTGGGAATGTGGTAATTTCGCCTTTTACATTTCTGGCTAGGATTACGGCCAGTTCTTTTTCAAATGGAACAGCTTTTTCGAGCAAACCGGGTTGGTCAAATGCTTTTTCAATGTCCGCTTCCGAAGTCAGCCGTTGCACGCCGCGACCGTCGTAACCATCTTTTCCGAGTTTGTGGAACGCGGGTAAAAATGAAATGTGGTGAGAGACGTCTACCCGGTTTTCTGTCAGAATAAAGTCGGCGGTGGGCAGGTTGTTATCTTTATAAAATTGCTTTTGAATGCGTTTGTCCTGGATCTTGCGGATAACGGCTGGTTGCGGGTAAACCTTTTTGCCCTCGCGTTCAAGCGTTTCAAGCGCTTCAACATTTACTTTTTCAATTTCTATTGTAATGACATCCAGGTCTTTACCAAAATTGTAAACCGTGTCATAATCTTGTAAAGAGCCTTGCTGGAAGTGTGGAGCAATGTTTCTGCATGGAGCCTCCGCGTCGGGATCAAGAACATGAATGTCCAGATTCCAGTCAACAGCGGCTTGTAAAAGCATCAGTCCTAATTGGCCGCCGCCAAGAATTCCAATTCGCGATGAGAGCATTTAAAGTTTCGGTAGTGGTCTCACAAAATTGGTGTAAAAACCGCTAACATAAAACTGGATGGGGATGTTTTGGCAACAATGTTTTGAAATAAGAACGCTGATTAAGCCAGAATCAAAGAATTTGAAACGCGAAGTCCGGGAATCATTCTGAAATCTCTCAAGTTTAACGTGCGCAATTCTAGATCATAAACTAATGCGGTCGCAGCAATCAGCGTGTCGGAAACACTCAGTTGATGCGATAATGCAAACATATGACTAATGTCAACGGCAGTTTTTGCCACAGACTCGTTCAAATCAAAATGAACAAAACCATTGAGGGTCTTCTTGATTTTTGCGAATTCAGCCTTATTCAGGCATCCATTATACAACTCCAGAACAACAATGGTGTTAATTGCCAAATTTAGTTTGCCTGTAAAGTCGACGAACTGAATGGCATGCGGCTTGTTTCGGAGATAATCAATCAAGATGTTGGTGTCAAGCAACAACATCTACGGCTTTGTAGTTTTGCGAATTTTACGAACATATTCCGCGGAATCGGAAATGTGCGAGAAGGGCTTCACATTGGGATCATTGGCCATTTCCAGCTCTTCGTCTGTCAGCTCTGAATTGATCACGCGACCAAACTTGGAAGGATCAAGCTTTTGATAAATAAAGCCAGGCTCATTGAGAACGGAAGGGCGTTTGGGTAATCCAGAATATTCACCCGCATTTGAAATGCCGCGGACAGCGTCTTTTGATTTTATAGTGCGCATAATTGTAAGTTTTTTTTCAAAAATAATATTTTTCTCTTAAAACAAAAACTCCAACTATTGTTTCAACAATCATTTCAAAAACCGGATCAAGGCTATCTCTGCGATCAGGAAGAAGAGGGCGCCGTAGAGGAAATATTTCCAGAGGTTGGTTCCCATATTTTGTTGTTGGAATGCGGTGGAGAAGGCGTCGTCGTCGATGCGGTCGAAGATTTGAATGTTTTTTTGACCGGCAAAAGTTGCCCTTAATTCATCAGGAGAATAATATTGAAGCTTTGATTCGGCATTGTTGTGGTTGAGTGCGATGATCTGCTCTACTTTATTATCCTTTATCAAATCAAAATAACCAGCGTCCAAACCTTCGCCAAGCTGGTCGCCCTGCGGGATTTCGAGTAAAAGCTGGTTACCCGCAATTCGTTGGACGGGAATCACTTCTGTTTTGTTTCGGCGCAGTTTGTAAACCGAATTTGGCTGAGCGTTTTCAATGTTCAGACTGATCGGATTTTCGTCAAACTTAAATGATGTGCGCTGCGCGCGAACACTGGACGCGGCGATTTTATACATAATAGGAACGAAAATGGCGTGTTGCGCGACATTGCCAAATTCCGGATTCAACGGTGCAGCGAACAGATAAACCCTGCCCGTTCCAGAAGTCACTTGATTCAGGTAAGTCTGTCCGTTGCGAAGCGCAAGCAGCAATTGTCCTGCATTAGCCCAATTCCAAACTGCGGAAGCGGACGGTAAATTGAGGTTAATTTCTTGTCTGACAGACTCTTCAAACACATCGCTGAAAAATGGATTGTTGCGGTCTGGCGCTGCCAATGCAATAGGAGCAGGAGCACTTGTTTGTGACGCTGTGATCCCGTTAATGCCCATGCGCGACAGGAATGCATTGTAACTCGGCGCATTTGGCGCAGCTGGCGGAATGATTGTCACACTGCCTCCGCTTCGCACGAGGTCTTGCAGATCCTGTGGCAAAGAGCCGGAAAGTGATGTAACGCCTTCCAGCACAACAAGATCCGTGTTTTTGATGAGGCCCGGATCGACGTTTTGAGCGCTATAACTTTGCAGTGAAAACAGGCTGTCGTTGGCGTAAACATTCTCAATGTAATTCCCAGGTGATTTTTGTCCATATATATGCAGCACGCGAATGAGCGGCGAAGCATTTAGCACAAAATAATAATCATTATCAAAAGTGACGGGGAAATCATCAAATGTGATTTGCCCTTTTTTGTATCCTTTTCCTTTAAGATTAAAATTGAATTTGGCCGTCGCACTGCCATTTGCGGGCACATTGACGGAAGCTGTCGACGCCTGCGTGTTGTCAAGCGTTAATTTTAAAACCACATTCCTGGCCACTTCACTGCCCGAATTGCTGACCTTTACAAAGAGAATGTTGTTTTGCAATTCACGAATAAAAGGTGTGTTAAGCCACGTTGAATCCACAAAAACGTTTTTTTCGGCCGTTGCCTGGACTGGCACCAGAAAAAGCTGATTGGTTGTGTCCGTTTTCAGCTTGGCAAGATCGCCGGCCGTGCTTTTTTGAAAATCAGAAAACCAGAAAAGTTGATTTTTACCCGGATGCTGATGACGCGCCATGAGGTTTTCCTGACGCTTATAAATTTGCTCAAAAGTCCTCGTTGTGTTGGATAAGCCAATGGTCGTAAGCCGGTCGCGAAGCTTTTCAGAAGCGTAAAGTCCCTGTTCCTGGGCCGAGAAATCGTTGGTAATCAGTTGAAGCGAAGTCACATTTTTGAAAAGGCCCAGCAATTCACTTAACCGTCCTGTTGCAATGTCCAGATAGCGTTTGTTATTGAGCTCGCTTTCCATACTTAGCGAATTGTCCAGATACAGGCTAGTGATCCCTTTGCGATCAACGGCGACTTCATTTTTGGCGGGCAAAAATGGCTGAGCAAAAGCCAGCGCAAGGCAAGTAATGGCCAGCACACGCGCCGCAAGCACAAGCCAATGTTTAACCTGCCTTACTGAACGCGTCTTCGTTTCGACAGCTTTTAGGAACGCAACGTTGGTGAAATAGACCTTTTTGGTGCGCCGGAAATTGAATATATGAATCGCAATTGGAACGGATATTGCCAGAAGACCCCACAAAAATGATGGAAAAAGAAAACCCATTTAGTCGAAAATATTTTCGTGTTTCTTGTTCAACGCAGTTAAGAAAGACAAATTACACTAAAATCTCGTAACAGTTTTTTATTTACAAGGCTTTCTCATATGTCGATAGCTTTTTTCTAACTTTGCACTTCATTTTTTGCAGCGGCACATTGTTAATCGCGTCTGCAAAGAATAATAGCATTGTTAATTTAAACAGAATTATGGCCAAAGTTTCGGTGAACAAACACCAGCCCGTCTACCAAATGCCTACGAACCCGGCGGCGGTTCGTACGAAAAGATACGCTTTACCAACAAAGAAATACATCACCCTTGCCATGCGTTATTTTTTTAAAACGCAGTTGAAATGGGGGCTTATTCCATTGGCGCTTATATTGATTAATGCGGTTTTAAATCTTACCGGCGTTTATCCGAACCTGTGGATTTATATCACGGTTTTTGTGGGAGCACTGCTTTATGTTCTTTTTTGGGTGATCCAGTTTACGGGCATTACCCAGCTTGCGCAATACAAGCCAATGTTCGAGAAGTTTGCTTACGAGATCGACAACCGTCAGATTTTGATGAAGCTGAATCAAAAAGAAGGAAGCGTGATGAAGTGGGAGCAGATCGTGGACGCGTATAAGGACAAAGATGCTTATGTGCTGATCATTTCAAAAGGTCAATTTTTGCATTTGCCATTCAATATTTTCACTTCGGAGCACGATATCAAGGTTTTCGAGCGAATTATGAAGCAGAAAGAGCTGCTGAAAGCTTAGAAGTTTATCATCGCAAAAAAAGTCCCGATCTGTGCAGATCGGGACTTTTTTTATGCTATTTCAATGTGGCTTGCTGATGGTCTTTTCCGAATTTCTTTTCGCCTGCCAAGATTGCCACCGGCAAGTGGTTTGGGCTTGGCGGAATCGGGCAGTTGTAACCGTCGCTGTAAGCACAGTAAGGATTATAAGCTTTGTTGAAATCCAGTATCAATGTGTTGTTCTTGATATCGGTTGTTTTCAAGTCAATGTAACGACCGCCGCCATAAGATTCGTCACCATTGGTTTTGTCTTTAAACGGAATAAAAAGATAGTCTTTGTATTTGGCAAGCGATTGCAAACTCAGGCTTCTGTAAACGGTCAATGTTTGCTTTCTGCCATGCAGCCTGAATTTCAGCTTGCCGTATTTTACATAAGTTTTATTTACTCCGCTGTAAGTGGGCATTTCGAAAGATTGCCCACGACTTTTTTCAAACTTTGCCACCACCCGAAACGAAGAATCAGGCTCATAAAATTGTAAAAAGGGTAGATCCACCGCTTTCAACGGAGAGTTGGCGGCGTGTAAAAATTCTTCTTTGTACTTTTTTCGATACTTATCTGTCTCTTGTTTAAAGTCTTGCGCAAATGCAAAAGAACCCAACAGCAACATTAACCCGAGTGTGTTTATAACGCGTCTCATACTTTGGTAAAAATAAATCCGGCAAATATTTACCGGATTTTATAAAAAAAATCTCAGAATCACAATGCACATTAAAATATTGTGCCTATTTCAATGAGATCTTGCGGATGTTTGATTCGTCAATATTATATGCTTTTACAACCGCATTATAGTCGCTGTAATCAACTGTTCCAGCCGTGCGCAATGCGAAATCCGATGGGATAATCACAACACGGAAGTTTTGATCTCTCGTGTAAGTTGCCGGAACATTGGCCAGGTTAACGGTTCCATCCAGAAATACGGAGAAGTCACGGGATGTCCTGTCGAAATTGTAAGTCAGGATGCCATTGGGAAGGAATGCAGTCTGAGGCAGTAAGCGGTAACTTTTCAAAGTTTGTCCGTTGACGTCTGTGTCTTCCCAGTCAATGTAAACCAGCACGGCATCCGATTCAAGGACTTCCACACCAAGTTTAGCGTCTGCGAAGGTTAGGCCAAACTGATAATCATCAGCGGCAAGGAAATCCACATCTACGAGGTCAAAAGTCGTCCCTACGATTGCATCTCCGGTGGGGCCCTGCGGTCCTTCCGGTCCTTCGCAGCTTTGAAATAATACAGTTACAGCGAGCAGAAGGGGAAAAAGTATCTTTTTCATGGTTTTAATAGATTAAATTGAAATTATGGATTGTAATATGGTTTTTAGATGTGTACGCAGCAGTAAAGTTTAATGCCAAGGCTGTCTGTTAACAATTCTTAACGAAAAGACACATGCCGCGCGGATCAATGCCATAGTGAGGAACAAGGTAAGAAGCCGCTTTATTGCACGCTATATTAATTTAATAATTTGCGTAAATCGGTTATGCTTGCTACTTTTCGATGAAACGATCCGACTATAAGGATTAAATTTTAACTCTAAAAAAACATTTATATGATTAACCGTAAAGCAACCGCCGTTTGGAAGGGAACTGGAAAAGAAGGAACCGGAACAGTTAGCACACAAAGCACGGTGTTGGAAAATACGCAATATTCGTTCAACACCCGTTTTGCTGAGGGAAAAGGGACCAATCCTGAGGAACTGATCGCAGCGGCTCACGCAAGCTGTTTTGCAATGAAACTTAGCTTTGAGCTGAATGCAGCGGGTTTTACAGCCGACGAGTTGAATGCAACGGCAACTGTAACATTGGATCCTGCAAAAGGACAGGTTACAAAAAGCGCGATTCAATTGAAAGCAACAGTGCCGGGTGTTTCTGCTGAACAATTCGCAGAGATCGCTGATAAGGCTAAAAAAGAATGTCCGATTTCACAATTGCTGAATGCGGAAATTACATTGGACGCTGAGTTGCTTTAATAAGCAAAATATGCCGGGCGGGCTCCAAAAGCTCGTCCGGTAAATAAAAACTACGATTCTTCAATAAAAAGATCGCTGGCGATCCTGTCAGCAAAAAGCTTCCCCGATTCTGTCAAAAACAACGATTCAATGTCTTCGCGGATCCAGTTTTTCTCCTTCAATTTTTGCAATTCCTTCTCATGGGTTTTTACAAAGGCGCCATCAGACAATGTTTGAAGTTTTGCCTTGTTTACGCCCCATTTCGTCCGAAGGCCAGTCAGTAAATATTCGTTGGTTTGATCCGCAATGGAAAGCAACTCATAAGTCGCTGGAATGATCTGTTTTTGAATGGCTTCCAGATAGCGCGCGTTGTTCGAAACATTGTATTCCCTGCTTGTTCCATTGTAAGAATGTGCACTTGGCCCAACGCCCAAGTACGGCCGTTGCTTCCAATAAGAGCTGTTATGCATGCTGTAAAAGCCATTTCTTGCGAAATTGGAGATCTCATATTGCTCATAACCATGCGCTGCCAGCGACTTTACCAATATTTCAAATTGCTGCGCAGCAAACTCCTCGTCAATGGGCTTGATCTTTTTCTTTTTAAGCCAGCTTCCAAAAGCCGTTTGTGGCTCAATGGTAAGGCAATAGGCTGAAATATGCGCAATGTCCAATGCAAAAGCCTGTTGCATATCTGAAACGAGAATGCTGTGATCCGGTGCGGGAATGGCGTAAATCAGATCAATGGAAATATTCGTAATCCCAATTTCCTGAGCCGTTTTGACCGACTGTTCCGCTTCTGTGGCAGAATGAACCCTGTTGAGAAACTTCAAATGCGGTTCGTGAAAAGATTGAATGCCAATGCTCAGTCTGTTAATGCCCGCATTGTTAAGCTGGTGCAGCTTATCCGCATTTAAATCGTCCGGATTGGCTTCCAGCGTGATCTCCGCATCGGGCTCAACCTGGAAATGCTTATGAATAGTGTTTAATAATAAGTTTAGTTCCGCGGCGTCAAGCAGGGAAGGAGTGCCTCCGCCGAAATAAATGGTTTCGATGGGCGCGTGAGGCAGGTAATTTTTTCGAAGGAGGATTTCCTGGGCTATCGCTTCCACAATAGCCCGCTTATTGGATGTGTTGGTGCTGAAATGGAAGTCGCAATAATGGCAAGCCTGTCTGCAAAAGGGAATGTGAAGATACAAATGCATTATTTAGAGTTTTTCTGCCATTCCCAGCCAACCTTCACGCCAACCCACAAATTGTCTTTCGGCGCGCTGTTGTAATAACGGTTACCAAATGCATTCAAGTCATAACCCAGGCTGTAAATGCCCGCATGGACTTTTTCTGCCGAGGCCGACAATTCGCTGTACAAATGCTGTCCCCAGCTTTTTTTCCAGCTTACACGTGCAATCCATTGGTTATAAGGTGTGTTTTCGACTGTGTTGGCGTCATTTAAATAAAACGAACTGCCGTGCTGATAAGTTACAAAAGCCGAAAATCCATATTTGAACAAGGCGTCCAAACCGGAAGTTTGGGAGAACTTCGGAATGCCCGGAATGCGTTTGCCGCTCAAATCGACCTCCGCCTGCTGCAAGTTTTCAAAAGTGTATTTCGTCGCCGTTCCCGAGTTCCACAATTTGAGCATTAACGGAAGTTGTGGATCGGAAAGAAGTTCATAGGCAACTGTCCATTCCAGACCGTTTTGTTTTGTTTTTCCGGCATTGATAAAAAACTCAGCGCCAGCCTCATCGGTCCTGCGCACAATGGTTTCTTTCAAACCAAAATGATAAACGCTGATTTCTCCGGTAAGCACTTTGCCGACTTTTCTGATGCCAAATTCCGTGTTCATGCCTTTTTCAGCTTCCAAGTCGCTTCGAAAACCGCCAGCCGACGGCCGCACTTCCTGCAATGTGGGAGGGGAATAACCGCCGCTGTAAGATGCAATGAGTGCCCAATTTTTTGCTATAACCTTATTTGCTGCAAATCTTGGAACAAAAATTCCGTCAAATTTCCGCTCTTCCTTGCTGTACGGCAATGCGAAAAAGCGTTCGTATTTATATTTCAAAGTGTTGTAACTGGCCCCTGCGCTCAATGTCAGATCTGAGAAAACCACTGCTTCGAGCTGGCTGAAAACTGTAAGTGCCGTGGTGCGGATGTCTTCCACGGTCTGTTGCTTATCCGGCCTACCGCCAATGTTGTCATAATTGCGCTGCGCCGATTTTCCATATTGCCATTCAAAACCTGTTGTCCAATTTGTCCGCACTTCGCCAATCTGCGCGCGGTTTTGCCAAATATTCCTTCCGCCAATGCCATTTTCATCCCGTTTTTCGTAATTGGAAATGAATGGATTGGCAAAATCTGTGTAAGTCAGATATAATGCATTGGATTGTGTCCAGCTGTCTGAAAGCTGTAATGTGTAATTTCCACCGATTAAGGCGAGTTTGGTATATATCGCGGCTTGCTGCGCCTCGCTTCCCGAAACGGTTGGCGTGGATTGTCTGGCTAGTTTGGGATCTCTCTGATATTGGGCAAGATTAATGCCGCCCGGCGTTTCGTAATAAAGGTCAGAATACATTCCCAACAGCGAAAGGTTTCCTCTTTCTCCCAACTTGGAAGACGATGTGAAACGGATCGCATCCCTCGCCATTTGACTGTGATTGCGATAGCCATCTTGCTCGCTATGACCATATTGAATGGAGACGTCGCCTACCTGAACCGTTGAGTTTCTGCTTTGGAAACCATATTTACCAAAACTCACACTCTGCTCAATCCGGTTCGTAGCATTGTTATCCGTCCGACTTTGAAGCAACACAACACCGCCCGTCCCCGCGCCGTAAATGCTGCTTCCTGGGCCTTTGATGATTTCCATATTTTGCACCGCACCATAATCCAGAGAATTCAATGGTGTGTTGCCGCTCGCATCCGTAAATGGGATTCCATTCCAGTAAAATTTCACGTTCCTGACACCGAAAGGAGAGCGAATCAAACTTCCACGCACCGAAAACCGATAACTGCCCGGCGAGCGCTCCTCCATTTTCACGCCCGGAATGGTGTTAACCGCATTCGCCCAGGTGGTTGTGGAAAATCGTTCGAGTGTTCTCGGATTGATAAGGGCAACCGTTGCCGTCGTCGACAGCGGATTCCTTCTCGATTCGAACGCATTTACGGTGACTTCTTCCAAATTCCGGGCGGTTAGGGAGTCGCTTTGGGCAATCGCCTTTCCCGGATTATTAAAAATCAAGAAGCTTATTAAAAGGCTAGGAACGTAATATTTCAACATAAACGAGTGGGATGCTATTAATAAAATACAAATCTGATCACTAAAAGGAATTATACAAAGGAATTTACCAGCATTAACTTGGAAGGCAGAAACGAAGTTCAGGTGCGACTATACAAAAAATCAATGCCGCGTATTCGGCATTCGTGACATTGCCCATAAAATTCTACAAAGTCATGCATATACGCCGTATAGTGGTCTGGCAAGTTTTTTGTAGAAGAATTTGTAAGGGAATAGCTTAAAAGTAAACACTAAAAATTAAACACCCAGTTATGAAAAAGATCACTTTGATGGTTGCTGCAATGTTGACCATGGGCATGCTGAGCCTAACCAGCTGTTCAGAAAAAACAAAAGATTCTGCAAATGAAACAGTTGAAGAGGCAAAAGAAGACATGGACGACAATGTTGCCGAAGCAAAATCAGACATTAAAGAAGCTGGTGACGACTTCGAAGCAAAAGTGAAAGAAGATAAAGAATCATTGAAATCTGAGATCGACGAAGCAGTTGCCAAGCTTGATAAAAAAATAGAAGATGCTGACGCCAAAATGGAAAAAGCAACGGATAAGGAAAAAGAAAAGTGGAGAGCACGCAAAGCAGAATTGAACGAAGAAAAAGAAGATCTTAAAGCTTCCTGGAAAAATGTTCAGGACGAGACTGCCGAAAAGTGGGATGGTTTCAAAGCAGAAACAAAAGAGAAAATTGCAAAAGCGAAAGCTGATATCAGAGATTAATTGTTCTATTAGGGTTACGAATTTCAAAAATGCTCCTTTTTTGGGAGCATTTTTGTTTTAACCATTGGTCACTTCATAGGCAAATGGATCTCCGTCATCATGCAACGCGCCGATCCGCCGCCGTTTCCCTCTATAATGTTCAGATCGGTGTGTAAAATCCGGGCATAATCGCTCAGAATCTGGTGCTGATGATCGGTCAGCGACTCGTAGGCTTGGGTGGACATGATCAAAAACTTTTCAGCCTTGGTGTTGCGCACAAACAGCATATTTCCTGCGAAATGGCGCACCTGATCCAATGTTATTTCAATGATGTATTTTTTGGTTTCTTCCAATGCGGCCCGCACCATTTGTCGCTCATCCGGATCTTTAATCGCTTCCAGACAAATCACAGCAAAAATATCACCGACGCACATGATCACATTGGTGTGATAAACAGGCTTGCCGTTTTCGTCTGAGGCAGAAAATGCAATAATTTCATAACCCAATGCGTCAGCAAAAGCATCAAGCACTTCGGGATGTGTGCGGGGGGAGAGGCAGGCATAAGCGATTTTATAACGCCTGTCGAAAACCATGCTGCCCGTTCCTTCCAGAAACTTGCCTTCCTTTTCAAAATAAGTCAGGTCAATGATCTCCTCAATTTTAAATTGCTCACTCAGTCTTTCGATGATGTCCGGACGTCTTTCCGTCCGTCGGTTTTCGGCCATCAGCGGATACAAGACCACTTTCCCGCTTTGGTGAAAAGAGACCCAGTTATTTGCAAAAACAGCATCCGGACGAAGCAATTCATCATTATCGTCAAAAATATGCAGCTCAATGCCAGCTTTTGCAAGTTGATCGATCATGAGGTCAAACTCTTCCCTGGCGATCTGGCGGGTTGTTTCGCTGTTGTTGTGTGCGAAAAGGTCCTGCTGAAATTCATTGCTTTCAGCGGTTTCGTTGTTGAAGCCAAACTGCACCGGCCTGATCATCATGATCCGCGAGGTGGCTTGTGGCTGCGTTTGGACGGATGATGTAATGACGCGCATAGGAGTTGAATTTAAGTCAATGCAATTTACAATTGAAACGCGGCGAATACAATATTAAAATTCCCTCGCAATGGGCATGCTCATGCAATGTGAGCCGCCGCGTGCCCGGGAAAGCTCGGCAGAAGGAAGCGTGATAAAAGTGTCGGTCAATGTGTCGGGCGACAGCTCGTCATTCTCGAATTTTTGCAGTAAATCTTTGGCACTAATGACCTGATAACCCTGCTTTCTGAACGCGTCCAGTGTCTTGTCATTTCTGTCATAACCCACGACCACACCATCGTTTAAAGCCAGCAAGTTGCAGGAATCCGTCCACTGCTCTCGCTCACCATAAGGAAATTCGTTGTTTCCGGAATAAATAAATTTAACTGGCTCTTTAACGCCCAAATCGTCGACGCTGATTGAGGTCAGCAAGTCTTCCAGGTTGTCAATTTCCGTTGGCTGCTGCACATTGTCTTTGGTAAACTGCATAATCCGGAATTCCTTATTTGTGTCCTGCGGCGCGAAGAAGTGAAGCAAATCTTTCTTCTTTGCCTCGTCGCCCAGGCGGGCAAGTGATCCCAGGAGCACCCAAACATTCTTCTTGACCTGTGTAAAAATCGTGTCAATGTGCATATAATCCCGCTTTTTCGGAATTTTCACAATGGTGATCTTGGAAACAATATTTTTTCCAAAAAGTAATTTCATCACTTGCTGCGCGGCATAAAGGGACGTCCGCTCGCTGCATCCGATCACCAGGTGATTCGGCGCGACCATCATCACATCGCCTCCTTCAAGCGTGCAGCGTTGAAAATCACTTGCTTTTTCATCGTCTGGCAATAAAAAGTGACGTTCATTTTCCGGAATCTCAATGATGCGCTCTTTGACATTGGCAAACATGGGATGATAAAAGAAGACAAACTGTGACAGAATGGACTCACGCGTCCGGGCAGTTTTGGCAGGTTTATTAAGCAAAATATGGTCGTTGATCACAATGCCAATGTCACGCATAAAGATCAGATTAGGCAGTGGCGCGAACAGCATTCGCTTGTCAGAATAGGAGCCGGAGATAAAAATCCGGGCAAGCTCATGCGGGTCAAAGGCATTTAATTCCTCCTGAACCTTGAACGAACAGCGCTCAATGCCACAGATCGCAGCAGTTAATTTTACGCGGACTTCGGCGTTTTCGAGAATCTCGCCGAGGAGTTTCTGCACATCCACCACGCATTCAGACGCAAAGTAGTTTTCCCCACCTGGAATGAAAAATGAGCGTGTGACATCGCCATCAATGTCAGCCAGTTTTCCCTTGATTTTTTCCGGGTCGAGGAAATATAAAAGGAGCTTTACATAATAGTCATATTCGTCGCGCCGCATGGTGTCCAGATGCACAATGTCTTCAAACAGCCAGTCCTGGGCCTTGCTGGGAACCACTTTTCCCAGCCCGCGATCGGGGCTGTGGATGAGCAGCCGCTTTAATTTGCCGGTTTCCGTAGAAACATTGATCACAGTTCCAGCTGTAAATTCTGTCGTCATAAAGGGTTGATTGAAGCCTGTCCTGCGCAAAGTAATTGTTTCTTTTTCAATTAAAAAGATGCGCTTCGGCAACGGTCTCACTGGCAGGCCGTTTGCATTATAAATATATCTTTTCGGGGAACAAGGCTTTGTTTAAAAAGGTTGTAGAATATATGCAGTCGATGACTGCAGGCCTTTGCCGCAATTTTCTTTTACGCTCAAAGCGTGTTACTTTTGCGGTAAATTCACCACGAACTGTATTTTAAGAATAAATAAGTTATGCTCTCTATTAATGACTTGCGTGCCTCAATTGAAGGTAAGGAAATATTAAAAGGCATCAATCTGGAAATCAAACCGGGAGAAGTGCATGCGATTATGGGCCCTAACGGCTCAGGAAAGAGCACTTTAGCATCTGTTTTGGCAGGAAGAGAAGAATATGAAGTTACAGGCGGCTCGGTTGTTTTTGAAGGAAAGGACATTCTCGATATGGCTCCTGAGCAAAGAGCAGCGGAGGGCATCTTTTTAGCATTCCAGTATCCTGTTGAAATCCCGGGTGTTACGACCATTAACTTTCTAAAAACAGCTGTTAACGAAATCCGGAAATATAGAGGAGAAAACCCGCTTGATGCTGCGCAGTTCCTGAAAATGGTCCGCGAAAAAGCCAAGCTTGTTAGCATGAACGACTCACTTTTGAAACGTGCTTTGAACGAAGGTTTTTCAGGCGGTGAAAAAAAACGCAACGAGATTTTTCAAATGGCGGTTCTTGAACCGAAACTGGCGATTCTTGACGAAACAGATTCCGGATTGGACATTGATGCATTGCGCATTGTGTCGGAAGGCGTAAACTCTTTGCGTTCCCCAGAGCGCGCCACGATTGTGGTAACGCACTATCAGCGTTTGCTGGATTATATTGTTCCTGATTATGTGCACGTGCTGTATAAAGGAAGGATTGTGAAATCCGGTCCGAAAGAACTGGCTTTGGAATTGGAGGAGAAAGGATATGACTGGATTAAAGCCGAAGTTGAAGCCGTTGGTTAAGAATGCTTTGAGGGCTTCCTCGAAGTGCTTAACATTTAAAGCACCATATTAATAAATCAATGAGTATCGAAACAATAGATTTGAAAACGAGGCTGGTCGCGGATTTTCACGCCCGTGAATCTGTTTTGAATGGTGAGGCTTCATCGGCATTGCACCAGAAAAAACGCGCGGCAATGGCTCAGTTCGATAAATTGGGATTTCCAACTCCAAAAAACGAGGAATGGAAATATTCGAATGTTAAGGATCTGATAAGCGTTTCTTATAATTTCAATTCAGACAGTTCCCTTGAACTGGCAGATCTGGAAGACTTGAAAATTCCTGCGCAGGATGCCAATATTGTCTATTTTGTAAACGGACATTACCATCCGGCGCTTTCACGCATCATTTCTTCACAAGATCAAATTACGATCAGTTCGCTTTCGGAGGCATATAAGAAGAATCCTTCTTTGGTCAATTCCTATTTCAATGAATTGCTGAAAGAAGACCAAGACGCTTTTACTTCGCTTAACACGGCTTTCGCACAGGATGGGATTTTTATTCACATTCCTGATAATCAAACGGTTGAACATCCGGTGATCCTTCGGTTTGTAAGCGACGCCAGGGCGGAAAATGTGGGCAGTCAGCCAAGAAATATCATTGCTGTTGGTAAAAATGCGCATGTCAAGCTTGCAGAAGCTTTCCGGACATTAGGTGGTGCCCGCTCATTTACCAATTCTGTCACTGAAATATTTATCGGAGAAGAAGCTGGCGTTGAATATTATAAAGTTCAGAATGAGAGCGATAACGCATATCATGTGGGCACAACACAAGTGCGCATGCTGGACCGCTCGCAGTTTTATGCAGGAACTGTGACTTTGAATGGTCGCTTTACCCGCAACAATT
Organism: Dyadobacter sp. CY326; assembly: GCF_021390515.1. GTDB lineage: Bacteria > Bacteroidota > Bacteroidia > Cytophagales > Spirosomataceae > Dyadobacter. The sequence continues at coordinate 477,567 of NZ_JAJUXI010000002.1, read as the reverse complement.
TGAACATTATACTTGATGGCGAACGTTGCGAAGCGCATATGTACGGACTTTATTTCCCGGACGGCACGCAGCATGTTGATAACCACACCGTTGCTGATCACCGTAAGCCAAATTCAGAAAGTAACGAGCTTTACAAAGGGATTTTGAGAGATAAGGCAAAGGGAGTTTTTAATGGAAAAATCTTTGTTCGTCAGGACGCTCAAAAAACCAATGCTTTTCAATCTTGCAAAAACATTGTTTTGTCCACCGAAGCGACAATGAACACCAAGCCCCAGCTTGAAATTTATGCTGATGACGTGAAGTGCTCGCACGGAACCACGACTGGACAAATCGATGAGGAAGCGCTTTTTTACATGCGTTCACGTGGCATTTCCCGGCCGGAAGCAATGGCATTGTTAATGTTTGCTTTCTGTGCTGATGTTGTTTCACAGATCAAGATAGATTCTGTTCGTGAGTATTTGGAAAACGTTATCGCTCAGAAGCTTGCGTCGAAATAAATAGCCCGGTTTTACTGGGATCAAAATTTTACTATTACCCAACCTGTCATTTTTTGGGTTGGGTTTTTTTCTTAAATACACGTCACAATGAGCAACAATCTCGATATAGCATCCATCAGAAATGACTTTCCGATTCTGAATGAAATCGTGAATGGAAAGCAACTGGTATATTTTGACAACGCTGCGACGACGCAAAAACCGCATTTGGTTTTAGATGCTTTGTCTGGTTATTATGAACATTACAATGCCAACATTCATAGAGGAATTCATCATTTGGCAGAAAAGGCGACTTCTGCATTTGAGCAATCGCGCCGTCGTTTGCAGACATTTCTGAATGCGCCGCTTTCTGAGGAAATTATTTTTACATATGGCACCACGGATGGCATTAACCTCGTCGCGTCAAGTTATGGCCGCACATTTTTGAAAGCTGGTGATGAAGTGATCATTTCAACCATGGAACATCATTCGAACATTGTTCCCTGGCAAATGCTCTGTGAAGAAAAAGGCTGCATTCTGAAAGTAATTCCTATCAACGACGAAGGTGAATTGTTGATGGATGAGTATGAGAAGTTGCTGACAGATCGGACTAAATTTGTGTCAGTTGTGCATGTTTCCAACTCGTTGGGCACGATTAACCCAGTTAAAGAAATTATTGCGAAAGCCCATGCTGTGGGTGCGAAAGTGCTTTTGGATGGCGCGCAGGCGAGCTCGCACTTGCATTTGGATGTACAGGATTTGGATTGCGATTTTTATTCATTGTCACTGCACAAAATCTACGGCCCGACCGGCATGGGGATTTTGTATGGCAAAAAAGAATTATTAGACGCAATGCCTCCCTATCGCGGAGGCGGTGAGATGATTAAGGAGGTTACTTTTGAGAAAACGACTTACAATGAGTTGCCATACAAATTCGAAGCTGGAACGCCCAACATTGCGGATGTTGTAGCATCGAAATTTGCTCTGGATTATGTGGACACATTGGGCAAATCCAACATTGCGGCTCACGAAAATATGTTGCTGCAATATGCGACGGAAGCGGTTAAAGAAATTGAGGGGCTGAGAATTATTGGTCAGGCAAAAGAAAAAGTGAGTGTGCTTTCATTCGTTATTGATGGCATTCACCACCAGGATATGGGCGTGTTGCTTGATCAGCAAGGCATTGCCGTTAGAACGGGGCATCATTGCACGCAACCGCTCATGCGACGCTTCAACATCACCGGAACCACCCGCGCCTCATTTGCTGTTTATAACACAACCGACGAAATTGACTTGTTAATACAAGGTTTGCATAAAGTGAAGAGAATGCTCGGTTAATCTTGGTAAGTTAAGCTTGAATTTAAACCAAAACTATATACACATATGCCCAACACAGTACAAGAAGCAAAGCGTTATCTCGACAATGCAAAGGAAATTTTAAGAGAGAAAGCGCAGAAAGAGGATGGATTTTATCAGGACAAAAAATATGTAAAGCTGGCCGGACACGCTGCTTATACAGGCGTGCTGGTTGCATTGGATGGGCTTTTGGAAAATAAAGCCAAAGGAAGAAAGGATGTCGATTGGTATAAAGAGAGGTTGGCTAAAATGGATAAAAAGGCGCTCAATGCATTCAATGGAGCCTACGACACACTTCATTTGGCGATGGGTTACGACGGAAATCCGGTTGCCGAAGTTTCCAAGGCAGGACTCGAAACAGCCGAATCCATAATTCGATGGGTGGAAATGAGAACGGCTGCCGCATAATTTAAAACTACAATGACCATAAACGAGATACAGGACGAACTAATTTCGGATTTTGAATTGTTTGATGATTGGGAGAGCAAGTACGAGTATATTATTGATCTCGGAAAAGAATTTCCTCCGTTGGAAGAACAATTTAAGACGGAAGAAAATATCATTAAAGGCTGTCAGTCAAGGGTTTGGCTGAATGCTTATTTAGATGGCGAGTTGCTGAAATTTGAGGCAGATAGCGACGCAATTATCGTTCGCGGATTGGTAAGCATGCTTGTGAAGGTTTTATCGGGACATACGCCGGAAGAAATTGCTAGCGCTAACCTTTATTTTATGGAGCGCGTTGGATTGCATCAGCATCTTGCACAAACCAGATCGAACGGACTTGCATCCATGTTGAAGCAAATGAAGACTTACGGGGTCGCTTACCAGGCAAAGTCATTTAATGCAGCCAGTTAATTTAGATTTGTAAATAACAATAAAATGTCAGAGGCAGAATTAAGGGAAGAAGTTGTTAAGGCCATTAAAACCGTTTACGATCCGGAAATTCCCGTTGATGTTTACGAACTGGGTTTGATTTACGATTTGAAAATATTCCCCGTGAACAATGTGTTTGTATCCATGACCTTGACGTCGCCTTCTTGCCCATCGGCGGGAACATTGCCAGGAGAGGTGGAGCAAAAGATCCGTGAAGTTGAAGGCGTGAATGATGTTAGTCTTGAATTGACATTTGACCCACCTTACACAACGGAAATGATGTCGGAAGAAGCCAAGTTGGAACTCGGGTTCATGTAACGCTTTTCCTTTTCATATTTAGTGCATCGAAGGTCCGAGGCACCTGCCGAAAGCCAATAATATAAATATCTCGTAACTTTAATTTTTAGAAATATGTATCCACCACAATTAGTGGCTCCAATGAAAGCCGAACTTACACGCGTAGGTTTTCAGGATTTGACAAGTGCTGAGGAAGTTGATAACTTCATGCAGACCACAAAAGGAACAGCTTTGGTTGTTATCAATTCAGTTTGTGGATGCGCGGCTGGCGCAGCCCGTCCGGGTGTGACGGCAGCATTGTCTCGCAGCGAAATTAAGCCTGATCATTTGGCAACAGTTTTTGCTGGTGCAGATGTAGAAGCAACTGCGAAAATGCGTGAATACACATTGCCATATCCTCCATCTTCGCCAGCAGTGGCGCTTTTTAAAGATGGCGAGCTAATCCATTTTGTTGAACGTCATCACATTGAAGGCCGTTCTGCTGAGATGATTGCACAACATTTGCAAATGGCATTTGAAGAGTTCTGCGCGGAAGAAGCGTAAGGAACTTCAATACATTATTAAATATGCGGCTACTTTCGATTAAATTTGAAAGTAGCCGTCTCTTTTAGAGATCTAATTTCAGCCCGATTTTATGCGAGGACATCGTTTTTCTAAATTTATACCAGCCGACCAAGGCGCCAACAGCAAGTTTGATCAGCTTTTTGACATATTTCAGCAACTGCTGCTGATGACTTCCGGCGATGTGACTGAGGCAATGTCGTGGCTTAGCGAGCTGGATCGCCAGTATACTTTGACCAATGATTCTTACGGGATCGGCGACTTCTTCGACGACCTTAAAAAGAAGGGTTACATCAAGGAGGAGCAGCAAGAAGGCGAAAGCAAGATCATCATGACGCCCAAGGCTGAAAAAAGCATTCGCAAAAGTGCTTTGGATGAGATTTTTGGGAAACTAAAACGCTCTAAAACCGGTGGAAATCACCACACGCCGCATATGGGCGTCGGGGATGAGTTGAGCAGCGACATTCGTCAGTTTCAATTCGGCGACACGCTGGATCAAATTGCAATGACCGAGTCCATTAAAAATGCGCAAGTAAATCACGGCATCGGTGATTTTATGTTGATGGAAAATGACCTGGAAGTCGTTGAACGTGAGCAGAAAACAACCACTGCGACGGTTGTAATGATCGACATTAGTCATTCCATGATTTTGTATGGAGAGGACCGGATTACACCTGCGAAAAAAGTGGCGCTGGCATTGGCGGAGCTAATCAGAAGCAAATATCCGAAGGACTCATTGGACATCATTGTCTTTGGAAATGATGCATGGCAGATCCAGATTAAAGATTTGCCTTATTTGGAGGTCGGGCCGTATCATACGAACACAGTTGCAGGTCTGGAACTGGCGATGGACATTTTGCGCCGTAAGAAAACGCGTAACAAGCAAATTTTCATGATAACGGACGGCAAGCCAACATGCCTGAAAGAAGGCATTCGTTACTATAAGAACAGCTTTGGCCTCGATCGCAAGATTATCAGCAAAACGTTGACGCTTGCCGCACAATGCCGGAGATTGGACATTCCGGTTACAACATTCATGATTGCAACCGACCCATATCTCAAACAATTTGTCCAAAACTTCACGCAAGTCAACAACGGACGCGCTTATTACAGCAATTTGCAGGGATTAGGCGGTTTTGTGCTAGAAGATTTTCAACGCAACCGGCGCAAAAACGTCAAATAACGGCTTACTTTTTACCGGCGGATATCATGTTAGCAAACAGCCGATATGCGCCGGTAACACCAGCCGGCAGCTCCCGGAAAAACGACAAACCCGTATAAATGTAGTGTCCTTTTCCATACTGCGCGTAAAGCACGCCCCCTTCCTTTAATGTCTCATCTTTGTCATTGGCAGAAAATAATGCCTGATAATTCGCTTTATCCCAACTCTGCGCAAAATATAAACCGCGTTCCTGAATCCAGCCGTCAAAATCCTTTTGTGTGATCTTGTTTGGATAATTTAGCAATGGATGTTCAGGTAAAAGAAAACGCATTTCTGCATCTTCTTCGGCAACCCGGTCGCGGCTTAGTTCCAAGGGATAAGGACCAATTTCCTTCACTTTCCGGTCACCAGGAATTGTATATTGAACCACCATTGTTCCGCCTTTTTTGACATAATCCATCAGTTTTGGCTGAGCATTGGCGAGATAACCCTCTGTATTGTAGGCTCTAACACCCACAACAATTGCATCATAAACGCTCAGGTCTTTGGCCAAGCCTGCTTCATTCAGCATCGTAACCTGACAATCCATTTGTCGCAAAGCAGTTGGAACGTCGTCGCCGGCGCCAGCAATGTAACCGATGTTTTTGACAGTCGTTTTAACATCAATCCTTGCCAGTTTCGCTTCCGAACTTGGGAAAATGGTTTGACTTGGAATATGCTGGTAAGCGATTGTTCTAAGTGATCTGTCATAAATTTTTCCGTCAACGGTGGCAGTTGCTCTCAACTTCGCTTCCTGATTGTTCGCAGGTGGCGTGATGATGAAAGAGAAATTTTGCTGCTGATATTTGCCCGACAACTTAAACTCAGCGGATTCCGGCACTGCCTTCCAACCAGCAGGAATTTCCGGTTTGACCGATCCGCTGACATTTTTTCGCTGCGCCTCCACAACGATGGTCACCGATTTTGGTTCAAGAGAGGGAAATATGAACACCGGCTCCGTGATTGTCGCCGTCACTGCCGGACGGATTTCAAATGCTCTGTAAATTTCACCTTCGGCCGGATCTGTGCTTTTGTAAATCCACGGGCGCGACAATGTGAATGGCTGCCCGCCAATTTGAAATTTAAATGTTGTTACAGTTTCAGGCCTGTTCTCTGGAAATCCTATATCTTGTTGATTATCAATCTGAAACAAGCCTTTGTCAATCGGTTTTTCTAGCCAGTAAGGTTGCGTCACTTTCAGGTTAGCGGGCAAAACCGGATTTACCGCAAATATTTCCAGTTCATTATCGGCAAGCGTCATGTTCACTGAGCTGTCTTTTTCCTTTCCGGTCCAATGCAGGGCGACAAGTTTGACGGGATAATCAGATCTTTTTACAACAGAAATCTTAACGGCCGCCGTGTCTCCGGCAACTTGCGAATAATCGTCTGGATTTGTCTCAAACCAAAGTCCTGCGCATTGCAAAATGAGCTCCTTAACCTCTTCTTTTTTTGCCTGAACGTAAATATTTGTTGAATCGAGTCGAATTAACGCTGCATTGATTTTCAACAACTCGGGAATGGAGGCCGAAGGTTTATTGACTGAGAAACTTTTGATCGCGTTTGTAATCATGGGCTGAATCCTGTCTCCTCCTTTCACACGTTTCCAGGAAACATCAATGCCGTCAAACAAGCTTTTCTGCGCTGGTTCGCCGACTTTGTGCAAAAAATAATCAATGCGCGCGCCGCGTTGCGGCGAACTTCCAAAGCCCTGGCTTTTGTGCTGGCTGCGGCTTTGGGCTGCAATTTCGGTGTAAGAAGTTCCCAAAACCGGATTATAGCCGCCAATCTCAACGGAAATGAACGGACTTTTTTCTTCGGTGGGTTGCTTGTTGGTAAAACCCGGTGTGTAAGTGTTCCAGACGAGCCTTTTCGCCTGCCACGGTTTTACAAATTTCAATTGATCGGGATAGGATTTTGGATCAGCTGCGAGGCTGAAACCTTGCTCAGCCAGAAAAGCAGAAGTCTGGTGGTGACCGTGACCCGCGCGCGGATCAGGCGGAAAGCGGGTGATAATGACATCCGGCTGAAATTTGCGGATCATCCAGACCACATCGCCCAGCACTTTGTCTTTATCCCAAAAATTCAATGTTTCTTCGCGCGTTTTGGAAAAACCAAAATCATATGCTCTTGAAAAAAACTGCTGGGCACCATCAATGCGGCGCGCGGCCAGCAACTCCTGCGTGCGGATGACACCAATGTTATAACCTTGCTCCGCTCCAATGAGATTCTGCCCGCCATCGCCTCTGGTCAGGGACAGGTAACCCGTTCTAACCAATTGATCCTTCGATAAATACGAGAGCATCAGCGTATTTTCGTCGTCGGGATGCGCGGCAATGTAAAGCACAGATCCCAGCACATTCAATTTCTTGATGTTTTGAAAAATTTCACTGGAAGACTGTGATGGAACTTGTGCGGAAAGTTGGAAAGCGGACAGAAAAAGGATAATTGTAAACAGTCGGGGCATAGCAGGGTTAGGTTTTTGTATTTCAAATGGTCCAGGCCAACACATAATTATTAAATGTTTCAAACTGCACCATCACGGAATTACGCGTATTTTCTTTCAGAATAGAAACCTGAATTTTTCCGTTTTGGTTGCTGGCGAAAGGATTTGTAATAATATGTTTTTTCAAATCAAGATCCGCGTCGCCTGCATATTTAAACACAGCCTCTTTGGCGCACCAGATCAAATGCAGCAGCAAATTATTATCCACATTCACCCATTGCTGTTCCAACGCATTTAGAAAATAATCAGATCCTTTGGAAATTGACGGTTTCATCAATTGCAAATCGACACCAACGGGCTCACTATCATGAATATACACGCTCACATAATCTCCCGAATGAGACATTGAGATTTGATGCTTGTCACCTTCAATATGCGGTTTGCGGTTTGTATCGTAAGCAATCAGCGCGGCTGCGGGAAGCATTTCTTTCAACAAAACGCGACAAGCCAGCCACTCTTGTTTTCGTTTATCGTTCCGCTTATCGTCGAGCGGATGCAATGCAGATTCGGGCAAATCAGCCATATCCTTCAATGTTGGCCAACTTTCGGTAATATGCCAGAGGCCAAGCGATGCGTGTTGTGAAATGCTTTTTATATAACTGATGCCCATTTATTGCTATTTTTGATATTCGACCGGAACCACCAATCCTTTGCCCGTCTTTCCCGCTTATGTGGCCCAAAAGTACAGTTACCAGATCCGTATTAAAAGTCTTTGGAATTTTCCTGCTTGTTGTTGGAATCGTGTTCGGCATTTTTCTTTGGCGCATCCACGTGCCGGCTCCCAAACTTGAAAGTAATAAAACCGCCGAAAGTTACAAGCGCGTAAAGCTGGGCGAAGACCATTATGCCGTTGGAAATTGCTGGCTTAAAAAGAATAAAGAGGGGATTTGGGAAATGTATCTTGAAGGAAAACCCTACGAACGCGGGCTGATTTACGGTATTCTTGCAAAGGAATTGATGGAAAAACAGGAAGTCCATTTTGTAAATCAAATCAAAGAATTGATTCCGAGCAGTTTGTTTTTACAAGTTTTGAAAGGCTTTGTCGGATGGTTCAACCGAGACATTTACAAGTATATTCCTGATGAAAACTTGCAGGAGATCTACGGTGTTTCGCAGTCTTTTTCGCAGCAGTTTAATTACATCGGGCCAAAATATTACCGCATTCTCAACTATCACGCCGCACACGACATTGGTCACGCATTGGCGGATTTGAACATGGTGGGCTGCACTTCGTTCGCGGTTAACAATGCATTGACAACAGATTCCACGCTGCTCATCGCCCGAAACTTTGATTTTTACATGGGCGACGCTTTTGCAGAAGACAAATTGATCGTGTTCATGAACCCCGACAAGGGATACAAATTTGCTTCCTACGCGTGGGCAGGCCTTACGGGCGTGGTTTCGGGAATGAATGAAAAGGGCATAACTGTGACATTAAATGCTTCGAAATCAGACATTCCGTTCGCTGCCAAGGAACCGATTTCTATTTTGGCAAGAGAGATTTTACAATATGCAGGCACCATTGAGGAAGCAACCAAAATTGCCAAAAGAAGTGAGACCTTCGTTTCGGAGTCGTTGCTAATCGGTTCGGCGGCAGATGATCAGGCGGCAATTATCGAAAAATCACCGCAAAAAATGGACGTTTTTGAATCCGGCAAGGATTATCTGGTTTGCGCAAATCATTATCAGGGAAATGCTTTTATCAAAGATTCTGTGAACATTGATAACATCAATGGCTCGGACTCAAAATCCAGGTTTGATCGGATGAACCAGCTTCTAATACGTTCATACCCAATGAATGTTGACAAAGCGGCTGCAATTTTGCGAGACCAGAAAGGCGTGAATGACAAATTTGTCGGTTATGGCAATTCCAAAACATTGAATCAGCTCATTGCGCACCACGGAATTCTTTTTAAACCTGAAAAAAAAGAAATGTGGATTTCGACGCCGCCTTATCAACTGGGCGAATTCATTTATTACAATCTCAATGATGTTTTTGCGAAAAATGGAATTTTCAAACCAAACGACGCGCATAAAATCGCCGCGGACCCCTTCCTGGCTTCCAGCGATTACAAGAAGTTCGAGGCATTCAAAGCGACCAAACAAAAGATCACGAAATATGTGTTGATGGACATTCCTTTTGAGCTGTCCAAACAGGATGAAGTTTCTTTTGTAGCCAACAACCCGCAAAGCTTTCTTACTTATATGTTGCTGGGCGACTATTTCCAAAAGAATAAAAACTCAAAAAAGGCCATTAAATATTACGAGGAAGCATTGAAACACGATGTGTCGTCCGTGAATGAAGAAAAATCCATCGAGCATAAAATTTCGGAAGCCCGTAAATTCAAGTATTCGATCGTTAGTTATAAATCTGATTCCAAATGATCTCTGAAATGATCCGTGAAACGCAGGAGCAAAAACTAAAACACTTGCTGGCCTATGTTTCGGCACACTCTCCCTATTATCAAAAAATTTTCAGAAAACACGGCGTCGATGTGGACAGCATTGTGACCGTTGCCGATCTGGCAAAACTTCCTTTCACAACAAAAGACAATCTCGCGGCTGCAAATGATGATTTTCTGTGCGTCCCAAAAAGCAGAATTGCGGACTATGTGACAACTTCCGGCACGCTCAGCGATCCCGTTGCTTTTTATCTCACCGACTCGGACATTGAACGGCTTGCTGATAATGAATCTGAATCCTTTCGTCGTGCCGACGGGTCCGAGCATGATATTTACCAGCTGATGACGACCATTGACAAGCGTTTCATGGCCGGGCTCGCTTATTGGATGGGCGCAAGAAAACTTGGCGCAGGAATGATCAGGGTTGGTCCGGGCGCTCCGTTTCTGCAATGGGAGTCCATTCAGCGCTTTTCGCCCACTGTAATCATTGCCATTCCATCATTTATTCCACGACTGATCGATTACGCTGTTGCGAACGGCATCGATTACGCTTCATCCAGCATCAAATCGGTGATATGCATTGGTGAACCCATCCGTAACCCTGATTTTACTTATAATGAACTGGGAAAACGCATCACTTCCCAATGGAATGTGAAACTGTATTCCACTTATGCCTCGACCGAAATGGGCGCAGCTTTCACGGAATGCAGCGAAGGCAAGGGCGGACATTTGAATGAAGATCTGCTCATTCTGGAAGTGGTGGATGAAGAAGACAGGGTGGTTAATGAGGGCGAGCTGGGCGAAGTGGTGATTACGACGCTTGGCGTTGAAGGCATGCCGTTACTGCGTTACCGCACGGGCGACCTGTGTCACGTCTATTACGGCCCTTGTCTTTGCGGAAGAAAAAGTCCGCGTTTAGGGCCGGTCGTGGGAAGGAAACAGCAGATGATCAAATTTAAAGGAACGACCATTTTTCCGCCTGCCATTTTTGATGTGCTCGATATGGTGCAGGAAATTGAGCTTTATCAGGTTGTTGTTTCAAAAAATGAGTTTGGAAACGACGAAATTACCATCCTGCTTCCTATGCAGTTGCAGACCACATTTTTTCGCGAAAAACTGCATTCGTTGTTCAAGTCTAGGCTGCGCGTAACCCCGTTATTTCAGTTCATAACCGCTGAAGAACTCACTTTTAGAATATACAAACAGGAGAAACGCAAACCTGAAAAATTGATATATATTTGAATCCTCTATTACCATAAAATAAAATAATTAACATGAAAAAGTTCGTTTACGCAGCTGTAATGGCCATTGCTGCAATCGGTGCAAATGATTCCTTTGCCCAAAGAGTTGACTTGAAAAGCGGAGATGTAGGTGGTTTGTCAGGTCAAAAAACATTGAACATTGAATACGATTATTCAGAATTCGGAGTTGGAAAATTTGCAACGGAAAAGGAATATCTGGACAAAAAAACTGCCGAATACAATGCCAAAGAAGCCGGCAAAGGCGACACCTGGAAAAAGGCGTGGGCAGACGACCGCAAAGCGCGTTTCGAGCCGAAATTTGAAGAGTTGTTTAACAAAGGATTAGCGGATAAAGGCTTGCAAGCCGTTCAATCTCGTCCGGATGCGCAATACACGCTAATCGTCCGCACAAAATTCGTTGAGCCAGGATTCAATGTTGGCGTGATGCGCAAGAATGCATACGTGGATTATGAAGTTGATCTGGTGGAATCTGCCAACAAATCGGCAAAGGTGGCGCAGATTAACATGCGCAATGTGCCTGGCGGACAGTTTGGTGGATTTGATTTTGACACTGGCGTCCGCATTGCGGAATCATACGCAAAAGCCGGAAAATCGCTTGCCGCATTTTTGGATAAAAAGCTTTAATAACAATCTATCTTTCATTTTAACTGTATCGTGTTATGAAAAAGTTGTTACTTCTTGCATTCGTTCTGTTGAATGTCGGTTTTGCTTCTGCTGAAAATACAATGGCGGATCTTTTCAATGGCAAAACCAAACTCGTGTTCCTGGGGCTTGATTTTACTCAGGCAAAATATGTTGGCAGAATCGGTTTTACAGATCCGGCCGCGATCCAGAACCAGCACATGGTGAGCTGGAATAACCTGATCGAAATGGAGCCAAAGAAATTTTCGCTTCAAAAAGCCTTTAACCTGAAAGACGACCAATATGCTTCAAAAGTGGAGGATATGGTAAAATTCAACAAAGCTGCAAACGTCGCAGACAACATTACCGAAACCGAAGCAACGCTTACAGAAGATCAGGTTAAAAAGTCCGTTTCCAAATATTCGTTGAGTGAAAAAGACGGCATAGGCCTGGTTTACGTCGTAGAAAGTTTGAGCAAAACTGCCGAGAAGATGACGGTTTGGGCAACATTTATCGATCTAAGCACTAAAAAAGTCCTCTATACGGAAAAAGTCGAAGGCAAAGCCAGTGGTTTTGGTTTCCGGAATTACTGGGCTGGAAGCGTTTACAAGATCAACCAGGAAATCGATTCCAAGCTTTATAAAAAGTGGAGCAAGTCTTACAAAGTCTGAAAATTAAATAGAATTGCTTATTTTTAAACGGACGATTGATTACCGATACCATAGCATATTTTTTGTAAGCTGTGACTTGTTCGCCATTTTGGAGAACGCTTCACAGCTTACTCTTTAACTGATAACCCATATCGTGCGGATTCTATCTCTATTTTTTCTGGCGCTAATGACAATGCTACTTTCTGGCTGCGGGGCACTATTCTATCGCACGGCCGAAAAAGCGTTTCAAAAAGGACTTAAAGAACAGCCTTACGACGCAGTGATTGTTCCGGGCTTCCCGCACAATGGCAAGAAATGGGACATGATCCTGCAAATGCGCATCCATTGGGCGCATTATCTGTATACGAAAGGTTATACCAAAAACATTATTTTCTCAGGGTCAGCAGTTGCCACGCCTTACGTTGAAAGCAAGGTGATGGCAAGTTATGCGGAGGCGCTGGGCGTGCCGCGTGAGCATATTTTTACGGAAGAAAAGGCAGAGCACAGCACGGAAAATGTCTACTATTCCTATCGCCTTGCAAAAGACCTGGGTTTTACAAAACTTGCACTCGCTACGGACCCGATCCAGACCAGTTACATGCGTAAATTTATCAAACGCTTTCAGCTGCCAATCGGATTGATGCCCACCGTTGTTGACACGCTCAAAGTAATGAACCTTTACGAGCCGAAGGTTAATTTTACACCTGCAGTGCGCGAAGGATTTGTGAAGCTTTCGGACAGAGAGAACTTCTTTCAGCGGTTTAGAGGGACAATGGGCAGATATATTACCTGGCACGAAGAAGATCTCAAAAAGAAAAAACACCGCAGGAAGTTCAAAGACAGGATGATACCCGCCTCTACGGCAAAAAATGAACCATAATAGCGTAGAATGAAAAAAGAATTGTCGGCAATTGACGCCAAGTATGAAGCACAAAAAATAGCATTTGGACCCATGTATTTTCAGGCGGTTGTCGCCCTGCGGGATCTGGGAATTTTGCAATTCATCAACAACAATCGAAAAGGGGTAAGCATTGAAACGATCATTGAAAAAAGCGATGTTTCAGAATATGGCGTCACTTTGCTATTGGAAGCAGCGGAAGTGCTCGGTGTTGTCGAAATCGAGAATGAAATTGTAAAAATAAGTAAGGTTGGCTTCTTCCTGTTGAAGGACGAAATGACGCGCGTTAACATCAATTTTATGAATGACGTGTGCTATCTGGGCGCCAAAAGCATGACTGAAAGCATAAAAAACGGACAGCCGGAAGGACTGAAAACGCTAGGAGACTGGCCCACCATTTACGAAGGCTTGTCCGTTTTACCCGAACCGGCAAAAACTTCATGGTTTGAATTCGATCATTATTATTCCGACAATGCATTTCCGGAAGCATTAAAAATTGTTTTCAGGAATCATCCAAAACTGATTTTTGATGTGGGTGGAAACACCGGAAAATGGTCGTTTGCGTGCTGTAATTATAATCCCGATGTCAGGATAAAAATCCTTGATCTCCCTGTACAGCTGAAAGTTGCAAAGGCCAATGCTGCTGAAAAAGGCCTAACCGACCGCATTGACTTTCACGAGATTAACCTGCTTGACCAAGAGCAAAAAATTCCCGAAGGCGCGGACGTGATCTGGATGAGCCAGTTTCTCGATTGTTTCTCCAAGGAACAAATTATCCAGATCCTTGAAAATGCTTATCAGGCAGCTTCGGAAAACACAACATTATACATTCTCGAACCGTTTTTCGACAACCAAAATTTCCCTGCGGCGCATCATAGCCTTGTCGCCACATCGCTTTATTTTACCATTATGGCTAATGGAAACAGCAAAATGTATCGCATTGAGGTGATGAAAGACCTGGCCCGGAAAGCTGGGTTTGAAATCGTGGAAACCTATCCGTTGATCGGTGACAGTTATCACACCATATTGGAATGCAAAAAGAGGGTTTAGGGAACGAGGAATAGGCTTTTTTAGCATTTATTTATAAGCATAATCGCATGACACGAACTTGGATCATATTGTTTTTCTGCCTGGTTTTCTGGTCCGGATTCGCGGTTTTGCAATTGGACAGACAGGCATTTTATAAAACGTTATCCAGTGGCGACGAAGCTTCGATTGACAAAGCCATTGCTGGTTTGGAAAAACAGAAATTAACTTCTCGTGTTAGCGCTTACAAAGGCGCGTTAATGATGAAAAAAGCCGGTTTCATCAAAGGTGCCAAAGGGAAAGTGAAGACTTTTAAAGAAGGCGCCGCATTGCTGGAAAACGAAATTAAGGGCAGTCCGGATAATATGGAATATCGGTTTTTGAGGCTTACTGTTCAGGAAAATGCACCCAAGATTTTGAAATATAATAAGCAACTTGACGAAGACAAGCAGGCGATTGTTTCTAATTTTGATAAATTAGAAAGTGATTTAAAAGCAGTAATTTCGGATTATGCAAAGCATTCCAAAGTTTTGCAAGCGACAGATTTGAAGTGAATTTAGTAAATAGGATTGCAGTAAATGGGAAAGATTCTTGTCGTAAATTACTCACAAACAGGACAGTTGAATGAAATCATTGACCAGTTTTTATCTCCATTTGATCCCGCCAGCATTGAGCGGCATTTGATCCATCCTGCTAAGCCCTACATTTTTCCCTGGACTACGGAAGAATTTTTCGACAAGATGCCCGAATGTGTGCAGGAAGATGTAATTCCTTTAAAGACCATTCCATTTTCCGCAAATCGTTACGACCTCATTGTGCTGGGATATCAGCCATGGTTTTTATCGCCTTCACCGCCCATAACCTCGCTGCTCAAAGACGCGACATTTCAGCAAATCATGCGGGACACGCCCGTTGTGACCGTGATTGGCGGGCGGAATATGTGGCTCAATTCGCAGGAAAGCATTAAAACGCTCATTATCAAAGGTGGCGGAAAGCTTGTAGGAAACATTCCGCTGATGGACCGGACGTCTAATCTCATCAGTGCATTTACGATTTTACATTGGATGCTCACGGGACGGAAAGATAAGAAATGGGGTGTCCTCCCGTTGCCAGGCGTAAGTCAGCAGGATATTGAGAGCGGTGCAAGGTTTGGCAGCATTGTAAAGTCAGCCTGGGAGAAGGGCATTTACAGCGAACTCCAACATAACATTTTGGCCACCGGGCTCATTCAAATTCCGACAGACATCCTTTTTATAGAGCAGCGTGCGAAAAAACTTTTCAGAATCTGGGCTAATCTGATCAAGACAAAAGGCACTACACCAGCCAAGCGCAAGCGATTGGTTAGCCTATTTAAATATTACTTGCTCATCGCACTTTTTATGGTCGCTCCGGTCATACTTTTCGTATATAATTTGCTGATTGTGCCCTTCACCGGAAACGCGATTAAGAAGAAAAAAGAATACTTTTGTGGGGTTGAAACCAAATTATAATGTCAGAAGCATACATTACCAGAATTGCCAAGTTTTTACCCAATGAGCCCGTTCCAAACGAAGAAATGGAAGCGTATTTAGGCTACATCAACGGAAAACCATCCAAGTCAAAGTCAATCGTTTTACGCAATAATGGAATAAAAAGAAGATATTATGCGCTTAAAAAGGACGGAACGGCGACCCACACCAATGCTGAAATGGCAGCGCTTGCAGTGGCCAATCTGTTCAAAAACAATGCGTCTGAAATCAAAGATGTGGAATTGCTAAGCTGCGCCACATCTAGTCCCGACCAGCTGATGCCTTCACACGGATCAATGGTGCATGGTTATTTGAAAGAGACCGGTCCGATCGAGGTGGTTTCACCTTCCGGAGTTTGTTGTGCAGGAATGCATGCATTCAAATATGCATACATGTCTGTGAAGCTTGGTGAGAAGGAAAAGGCAGTCTCCTGCGCATCGGAGCGACTTTCACCGGTTTTGCGAGCCAGTCAGTTTGAAGACGAATTGCAGCAATTGCTAAAACTCGAACGCAATCCGTATTTGGCATTCGAAAAGGATTTTTTGAGATGGATGTTGTCCGACGGTGCGGGGGCATTTTTGGTCGAATCAAAACCAAATCAGGAGGGGATTTCTCTGAAAATAGATTGGGTTGAAGGTTGTTCGTATGCCAATGAGCAGGAAGCTTGCATGTATATGGGCGCGGACAAGCTCGAAGATGGCACATTGAAGAGTTACAAAGATTACACCAATGAAGACATTCAGGAATATTCGGTTTTTAGTATCAAGCAGGATGTGAAGCTTTTAGGAGAAAAAATTGTTAAATTGGGTTTTGCCAAACTAAAAGATATTCTTGTCAAAAAAGGCATTTCCATGGAGGAAGTAACCTATTTCCTGCCGCATTTGTCAAGTTACTTTTTTGAAAATAAAATAGAAGACTTTTGTAATGAAAATGGCATGCCGATCTCCAAAGAGAAGTGGTATACCAACCTCGTTACGAAGGGGAATGTCGGTTCTGCATCCATTTATATGATGCTGGAAGAAGTTTTCCACAGTGGCGTGCTTAAAAAAGGGGAGAAGATACTTTTGGCTGTGCCCGAAAGCTCGCGTTTCTCATATATGTTCTGTTTGTTGACCGTTTGCTGATCCATAGCATTTGATCCAATGAAAAAAGAAGACTTACCACAAGATCCCGGCGCGCTGGACGAGTTTACAAGAGAAGTATGCTACGTCAAAAACGAGGACGGAAAATACGAAACAGCATTGAGCAGGGGTTGGGAAGTCAAAAAACAAGCTTTGGACAGCGCTTGGGATGATGTAAACGAGCGTATAAATGAAGCAAGAAACGCCGTAATGAAAGGAGAAAAAAGCCCGATCCATTATTTTATGGAATTACGGCTTATGGATTTGCCTGTTCTTTCAGGTTACACCGGTTTTTTTCCGTTTTTTATCAAAAGACATTTAAAACCAAGCGTTTTCAAAGGGTTAAGTGATCGCAAACTTGAAAAATATGCAAGTGCTTTTGACGTTACGCTGCAAGAATTAAAAAATTTTAAAGGTTGATCCTGTGAATATTGATAGCCATACGGATGAATTCCGGCATGTTCAGACGGCGCATTGTGAGAATGGGGTCACTACGGCTTTGTTACGTTACCACGGTCTGGACTTTATGACTGAGCCGCTCGCGTTTGGCATGGGCTCCGGACTTTTTTATATACAAATTCCTTTTCTAACGGTTAACAATGGTCCGGCAATCTCATTTCGGACAATGCCGGGGGCGATTTTCAAACGAACCTGCAAATCATTAGGCGTCGAGGTTACCCGCAAGAAATTTTCAAATGTTGCTGCTGCTGAGGCTTTTTTGGATCAAAAAGTAAATAAAGGCGTTCCAGTGGGTTGCCAGGTTGGTGTTTTTCACCTTACTTATTTTCCCAAAGAATATCGCTTCCATTTCAACGCGCATAACCTCATTGTTTTTGGCCGGGAAGGTGACGATTACCGCATCAGCGATCCTGTGATGGAGGATGTTACCACTTTGTCTAAGCCCGAGTTGAGTCGTGTGCGGTTTGCGCAAGGGCCGCTGGCTCCCAAAGGACACATTTATTTCCCTGAAAAAGTGAGGCCGATAAGCGATGATATGATCCGCCAAGGAATCGCGAAAGGCATCAGCCGCAATGTGCGCGATATGCTGAAAATTCCGGGAAATTTTGCTGGCGTGGATGGCATCAGGCACACAGCCGGTCATATCCGCAAATGGCGCGACAAGCTCGGACTGAAAAAAGCAAGCTTGTATTTAGGTCAAATTGTGCGCATGCAAGAGGAGATAGGAACAGGCGGAGGTGGATTTCGCTTTTTGTATGGCGCTTTTCTGGAAGAAGCATCCGCTTACATGCAGGACGACCGTCTTTCGGTGATATCGGAGGATTTTACAAAAGCTGGCGACATGTGGCGGGCCAGCGCGATCAAAATGGCTGGCGTTTACAAAGGTCGCCTGACTGAACAAAAAGATTTTGACGAAATCGCAGACATGCTGGTCGACATTCGTGCGGTGGAAAAGGAAGCATTCGAGAAACTTTCGCGGTTGAGGCTTGGCAAATGACCGCAACATCATGACCGGAGCCGCTTGCATTGAGATCCGAAATGTTTTCAAAAAATACAAATCTGCGCAGGAAAATAGTCTCTCGGACGTTTCGCTGACCATTGACACTGCTGATATTTTCGGGTTGCTTGGACCTAATGGAGCCGGCAAAACCACGCTTATTTCCATTCTCTGCGGCATCATTCCGCCATCTTCCGGAATTGTTAATTTCTATCATAACAGGGACATTGTCTCCGAACAGGAGCGTAAAAGCCGCATTGGCTTTGTTCCGCAGGAATATGCTTTTTACCAGGAATTGACACCCAGACAAAACCTCGATTACTTTGGGGCAATGTATAATCTTGGCAAAAGTGATCTGGAACAGCGCAGGGAGCATTTATTGGAAATCTTGGGACTTTCTAAATATGCTGATAAAAAGGTCGGCACATTCTCTGGCGGGATGAAACGACGCGTTAACCTGGCCATCGGCATTATTCACGAACCCGATATTTTGTTCCTGGACGAACCGACCGTTGGCGTCGATGTGCAGAGCAGAAATGCGATTATCCGCTATTTGAGACAGATTAATGAAAACGGAACGACCATTATATACACTTCTCACCACATGTCCGAGGCGGAAGAATTTTGCAAACACATCGCACTTATTGATCACGGCAGGGTGATCGCAAACGGAGCATTGGACGATCTGAAAGCCAAACATGAAGCTTCCAGCCTGCAATCTTTATTTATTAATCTGACGGGGGAGGATTACAGGGATTAATATGTTCAAGATTTTTTCATCACTGCGCAAAGAATATTTGCTCCTCATTAATGATAAGGTGGGGTTGGCTTTGATGTTTTTGATGCCGCTGCTCCTTGTCTTCATCATCACCATCATCCAGGACAGCGCTTACAAAATGGTGAATGAAAACCAGATTCCGCTGCTTGTGGTGAATCATGACGCTGGCAAAGAAGGCGAGAAGCTGGTTGCATTGCTTTCAAAATCGGGACTTTTCAAGATCGATTCGCAGAACGCCGTTCCGCAAAAATCGTTGAAATCAGAACTGCTTTCACGAGGCAAATTGATTGCTTTATACATTCCCGAAACATTCTCTGCCGGCCTGGAAAGCAATGCACGCGATGTCAGCAACATTTTAATGGACGATCTCGGGCTCGATCGCGACACGGCCGCGCGTGAAAAAGTGTCCATGCCCACATTGTCTTTCTATAATGATCCCGTTTTACAGGAAAATTACAGTTACTCCGTGATGGGAATCATTCAGTCTTACATGAGTGTGATTGAAAACTCGCTGATGATCGACAGAATGTACACAACAATGGATTTGGGCGGTGGATCGGAAAAGTTGAAAGAGAAAATGATTTCCAACCGCGTCCGCATTGATCAGATTGTGGCGAGCAACAACAACTCCACAGCAATTCCCAATTCGACCCAGCATAACGTCCCGGCATGGACCATTTTTGCAATGTTTTTTATGGTTGTTTCGTTGGGAAGCAACATTGTAAAAGAGCGTGTGAATGGCAGTTTTTTGCGTTTGAAAACCATGCCGACAACATTTATGCTGGTGATGTTCAGTAAAATGGCTGTTTATGTGATTGTCGCCGTAGTGCAAGTTGTGGTGACTTTTTCAATGGGCATCTGGATCCTGCCGGAATTAGGATTGCCAAAACTGACCATTCCTTCCAATCTCATTGCGTTCGCGGCGGTGGTGCTCATAAGCAGCATGGCGGCGGTAAGTTATGCGTTGATGATCGGCGCTTATGCCCGGACAGAGCAACAGGCGAACGGGTTCGGGGCGATTTCGATCATTATTTTTGGCGCGATCGGCGGGATTCTTGTTCCAACATTCGTTATGCCGAGTTTTATGCAGTTTGCGAGCAATTTTTCGCCGCTGCATTGGTGTCTGGAAGGTTTTTACGTGCTTTTTCTGAAAGGCGGGAGTTGGGAAGAGCTCAAAAATGTGTTTGCCTTTTTAGGGATATTTATCCTGATTTGCCAACTTGGCACTTATTTTAAGCTAAGGATGGAAAGAATTATTTAAGTTTGAATACGGAAATGAAATCATAATCCTGGCTTGTTTCTGACACCCCAATCACAAATTAATCCTGCCGGAATGAGAAGGCATCAACAGTAATTATGGACATAGCAAGTTTAAAACCCATTATAAAAGGTCAGATCGTACAATATTTGAATTTATTGGATATAAATCCACAGGACATTAAGGACGACGAACCGCTTTTTGGTGGCGATCTTGGGCTTGATTCCATTGATTCGCTTGAACTCGTTGTGCTTCTTGAACGTGAATATGGCATCAAGATTACGAACCCTGCCGAGGGACGGAAAATCCTGGTGGACGTAAATCATATGGCTGAATATATTTTGGCCCATACAAAGACAGTTTGATCATGAAAAGGGTGTTGGTGACGGGGATGGGCATAATTTCGGCCATTGGAGAGAATGTTTCAGCAAATCACAACAGCCTTCGCAATGGTAAAACAGGCATTTCACAAGCCGCACATTTCGAATCGCGCTATGCGTCGCAACTGCCTTTCGGTGAAAGTGCTCCGAGCAACGAGGCATTGAAAGAGCTGCTGGACTTGCAGCTTAGCAAAGGTTACACGCGCACCAGCTTGCTCGCCACAAAAGCATTTGACGAGGCCGTCGCGGATGCCAATCTTTCTTCCAAACAACTATCATCTTTCGACACAGCATTGATCTCCGCCAGCACAGTCGGCGGAATGTGCCTTACCGACCAGCTTTACGAGGATGCGAACCTGAAAACGCAGGGTTCAGAATATCTGGAAGCATACGGATGCGCCGCGCATACAATTCAATTGCTGGAAAAATACAACATACGAGGCTTTTCGGACACCATTAATACCGCTTGTTCTTCATCGGCCAATGCAATTATGCTGGGTGCAAGGCTTATCAAGTCGGGGAGGGCAAAGCGTGCAATTGTGGGCGGCGTGGACAGTTTAGCCAAATACACGGTTAACGGCTTCAATTCACTTAAAATCTTGTCCAACTCACCTTGCAAGCCTTTTGATGAAAACCGCGACGGACTGAATCTTGGCGAAGGAGCGGCATATCTGGTTTTGGAGGCAGAAGATGTGGTTGGCGATAAACACGTTTATGCGGAAGTTGCAGGTTATGGAAATGCCAACGACGCGCATCATCCATCCGCAATGTCCGACGAAGCAATTGGCGCCATTCGTTCCATGCATGAAGCGGTGGAATTGGCCGGAATTGCCTATGAACAAATTGGTTACATCAATGCGCACGGCACCGGAACGCCTAATAATGACGAAGTTGAGCTAACCGGAATGGCCGCTTTGTTTGAAAAAATCCCTCCTTTCAATTCGACAAAATCTTACACGGGACACACATTGGGCGCCGCAGGCGCAGTTGAAGCGATTTTCAGCATCCTTAGCATTGTCCATTCCGAGGTTTATGCAAGTCTGCACGTTGAAACGCCCATGTTCGCACATAATGCGCGTCCGGTAAACTCATTTATGCCTGACACGAAAGTTGCGTATGCACTTTCGAACTCCTTCGGTTTTGGTGGAAATTGCACTTCACTGGTTTTCGGAAGTGTTCATTGACAAAATCTGTAATCAAGACTGCATTAAATCCTGTAATATTTTTTGAGCTGCCACGGAAATAATCGTCCCAGGTCCGAAAATGCCTTTAACGCCTTTTTGGTATAAAAAGTCATAATCCTGCGCCGGAATCACGCCACCCGCAATGACCATAATGTCTTCACGACCAATGTCTTTCAACGCTGAAATGAGTTCGGGAATAAGCGTTTTGTGTCCGGCGGCAAGGCTTGAAGCGCCTATGACATGGACGTCATTTTCCGCAGCCTGCTTTGCAACTTCCTGCGGCGTTTGAAAGAGCGGGCCAATGTCAACGTCAAAACCGAGATCTGCAAAGCTCGTGGCAATCACTTTCGCCCCGCGGTCATGACCATCCTGACCCATTTTTGCAACAAGAATTCGCGCCCGACGGCCTTCCATTTCTGCAAATTGATTGGACAGTTCAAGCGCAGCCCGGAAATTTTCATCGTCCGAAGCCTCAGCCTGATAAACACCCGAAACCGAGCGGATGGTCGATTTGTAACGTCCGAATTCTTTTTCCATCGCATCCGAAATTTCACCTAATGTAGCCCTTTTGCGTGCCGCATTTATCGCCAGTGCCAATAAATTGTGGGACATTTCCTTGCCGCCCTTTTCTTTACAAGCCAATGTTAAAGCTGACAATGCTTGCGAAACTTCCGCCGGATTTCTTTCCGTTTTAATTTTTTGTAAAGAAGCAATTTGCGCATTACGGACAGTCTGGTTATCAATTTCAAGAATGTCAAAAGTGTCTTTTTCTTTTGTTTTAAATCGGTTAACACCAACAATCACATCTTTTCCTGAATCAATGCGCGCCTGTTTTTTTGCAGCAGCCTCTTCAATGCGCATTTTGGGAAGTCCGGTCTCAATGGCCTTGGTCATGCCGCCGAGGCTCTCCACTTCCTCAATGAGCGTCCACGCTTTTTCAACCAATTCCTTTGTCAAATATTCCACATAATAGGAGCCTCCCCAGGGATCAATGGCGCGACAGAGATCGGTTTCATATTGGATAAAAAGCTGCGTATTTCGGGCAATGCGTGCGGAAAAATCAGTCGGCAACGCCATGGCCTCGTCCAGAGAATTGGTGTGCAAAGATTGCGTATGACCCATCACCGCGGCCATTGCCTCTATCGTCGTGCGGGTTACATTGTTGTATGGATCTTGTTCAGTCAGGCTGTAACCGCTTGTTTGACAATGCGTTCGCAATGCGAGGGACTTTTCATTTTTGGGGTTAAATTGCTTGACAATTTTCGCCCATAAGAGTCGGCCAGCGCGCATTTTAGCGATTTCCATAAAATGATTCATGCCAATGCCCCAGAAAAAAGAAAGTCTGGGCGCGAAATCGTCGATGGCAATGCCTGCGGACAATCCCGTGCGAATGTATTCAAGTCCATCCGCGAGCGTGTAGGCAAGCTCAATGTGCGCGGGCGCACCGGCTTCGTGCATGTGATAACCGCTTATGCTGATGGAATTGAATTTCGGCATGAAGCGCGAAGTGTAAGCAAAAATATCACCCACGATCCGCATCGAAGGACCGGGCGGATAAATGTATGTGTTACGCACCATGAATTCCTTCAAAATGTCGTTCTGAATGGTGCCCGAAAGCAGGTTTGCCGAAATGCCCTGTTCCTCCGCCGCAACAACGAAAAAAGCCATAATCGGAATCACGGCTCCGTTCATGGTCATGGAAACGGACATTTGATCCAAAGGAATCTGGTCAAATAACATCTTCATGTCCTCGACGGTGTCAATGGCAACGCCGGCCTTCCCCACATCGCCCGTAACGCGCGGATGATCAGAGTCATAGCCACGGTGCGTCGCCAGGTCGAAGGCCACGGAAAGACCCTTTTGCCCAGCTTCAAGGTTTCTTTTGTAAAATGCATTTGAATCCGCGGCGGTTGAAAATCCCGCATATTGCCTGATTGTCCACGGGCGCTCCAAATACATGCTTGCATAAGGTCCACGCAAAAAAGGCGGGCTTCCTGCACCGAAATTCAGATGTTCAGCGCCCTCCAAATCACTTTCAATGTATGTCGATTTCAGCTTGATCCCTTCCGAGGTCTGCACCAGTTTGCCCGGTTTGTCTTCCGGTTGTTGGTGGACAATTTTTGTTATGGGAATATTTTTGAAATCGGGCTTCATAATTGTGTTTCAATGGTTAAGCCCTGAGATTTGTAGCAATCTGCCAAGTTTTTATCGGTCAAAAATACGGTTTCATCAATTTGAGAAAGCGGCTTGCTTTTATTATGCTCAATGTCTCCTTCTTTGAACTTGTTGACGCCAATCATCACTTTCGTTCCGCTCAATGCATTGATTTTATTCGTTAAGGAAGCCTTTAATGCTTTTTGAACATATCCATTATCAAAACATTTGACCAAACCTCCGTTGTCCTCCATTTCCAAGAACATTTCCCATGCTTTATCAGCCATTTGCAATGACATTGTTTCCAATAAATAGGACCCAGCCGCAGGATCGGCAACATAGCCTAATGCGCTTTCGTGATTTAAGACAGACGAGACATTGCGTGAGATCCGGCTTGAAAACTCATTGGAATTTTTAAACTGTTGATCATAAGGATTGACCGTCAATGCGTTGCACCCTCCGATCACCGCGCTCATTGCCTGCGAAGCCGAGCGAATCATGTTGGTGTAGGGCGCTGAGTCTGCGTTGTAAAATGAAGAAGTTTGTGCGTGAATCAATGGAACACAAAGTTGTGGGGGCAATTGGTAAGCATCTGATATTTTTCGAAGCAAAAAACGCAATGCCCTAAGCTTAGCAATTTCTGTTAAAAACTCGGTTCCTATGGAAACTGAAAACAAAATCCGATTAAATGCTGTCAGCGGGGAAATACCCGCATCGGTGAGCCGATCTATGCATTCAACAGCTGCGGCAATCATAAAAGCCAGCTCCTGAACCGGGTCTGCGCCATTGTTGTGATACAAATGCCCTTCGACCATGAAAGGCCTAAATTCCCGCATATTCTTTGCCAGATTCAGCACAGAAACAATGTGTGCGAACTCATCCACAATTGGTTTTCCAGTTCGCATCCACTGTGCGAGCGGATCGAGAAAAACTCCGCCCTTCAAATAATAACCTGCGTTTTTGGATATTTCCCTGAAAAGGTCTTCTGGGTTTTCTGCTGTTTTAAAAAAGACTGCCGTGTCACTCAGCTTGATTCCATGAAGTAATTTTGGAAATTCACAATGCCTCAGATCCGTGTTCCCAAGGGCCAAAACGATCGCATCGGCGCCATTTTCCAATGCATGTTTCATTGCTGCATTGGTCTTACGCGGCTCTGTAAACTCAATTTTTGGAACATTCAGCCAACCCGGTATTTTCTTTTGGCATGCCTGCATCCGAGCCATTCTTTCGGGATCAACTTCGCCTTGTGTCGCATAGGGATCAATGTGCAAATCATTTCCGATCGTCCAATCAGACAGCTCTTTAAGTCGTCCTTTCAATTCCTTTTCGGCCAGTTTCTCCCAATCGTCTTTACCAGAAGGGCTAAATTGTGAGAATAAACTGACAGACATTTTTTGGCGGGTTATCGTTAAAAAAAACGTATTTTGCTTGTTAACAAAGCTACAAATTTGAGTCCATTTTTCTCAGTAAGTGTGTAAAAGCAGCAGCCCGAGTGCTGATGCATTTTAAGAATTGTTTTTATTTTCAGGTTTGCAGATCGCCCGCAGGGATATTAAATTGAACCCTGTTTTTAATCTGCAGAGATCAGGTATTTTTATATCTTTGCCGTCCTTTAAAATTCTGACATCCCGAATTCCGTAAATTATACATTGGAAAGAGTGAGCACACATAGAGAAGTTGACCAGATCTGGGATGCCTGCCTGAGAGTTATTCAGCAGCACATTCCTGATCAAAGTTTTAAGACGTGGTTCGAACCCATACGGCCCTTAAAACTTTATGGTAAAGTGCTTACAATACAGGTTCCCAGCCAATTTTTCTATGAATGGCTGGAAGATAATTACGTAAATCTGCTCAGAAAAGCATTGGATTATGCGATCGGTCGCGACGGACTTTTGGAATATTCCATTATCGTAGACAAAGGCAATGACAAGCATCAGCCGCTCACGATGAATGTTTCTACTCCGAAATCGACCAATTATTCCAAGCCGGACAACTTTGTTACTGATCCGCGACTGGGATCTAACCACCGGGATAAAGACCACGATTCGATGAATCTGGACACCTATTTGAATCCCAATTATTCATTTGACAATTTTATTGAGGGCGATTGCAACCGTCTGGCGCGTTCCGCCGGGTTTGCCGTTGCGCAGCGTCCTGGCTTGACTTCGTTTAACCCGCTGATGATGTATGGCGGCGTAGGATTGGGCAAAACGCATTTGGTGCAAGCCATTGGAAATTACATTATGAACCACTACGAGAATAAGCTGGTGCTGTATGTTTCTTCCGAAAAGTTTACCAATCAATTTATCAATTCCATCAAAAACAACACGTTACAGGACTTTACCGACTTTTACATGAAAGTGGATGTGCTGGCGATTGATGACGTTCAGTTTTTGTCGGGAAAAGAGAAAACACAGGACACGTTCTTCCATATTTTCAATCATCTGCATCAGCTCGGCAAGCAAATCATTATGACGAGCGACCGGCCGCCGCGCGAGCTGCAAGGCTTGCAGGACAGGTTATTGTCCCGTTTTAAATGGGGTTTGACGGCCGATTTGCAGACGCCGGATTTTGAAACGCGTATTGCGATTATTCAGAAGAAGATCCAGTCTGAGGGAATCTCCATCGATTACGATGTCATTGAATACATTGCGCACAGCGTCAATTCCAATGTCAGGGAGCTCGAAGGCGTGATTGTTTCCCTCATGGCGCAGGCTTCGCTCACGAGAAGGGAAATTGACGTGGAACTGGCCAAAAACACATTGCGGAACATTGTAACCAATGAAGACAAGGAAGTTACGATCGACACAATTCAGGAAATCATCGCGGATTATTTTCAGGTGACCATTGCCGATTTAAAAAGCAAAAGCCGCAAGAAAGAAGTCGTTTATCCACGCCAGCTGGCCATGTTTCTGGCAAAAGAATACACCGACTTGCCATTAAAGTCCATTGGATATCATTTTGGAGGCCGCGACCACAGCACGGTAATCCACTCCATTCAAAGCATTAATCTCCTCATGGGCGAAACGCCGGACGTGGAAGAAACTTTGCAAAAGCTCCGCAGTTACTTTAAATAGCAATCAGCGTCTCAGGAAAGCACCATTATCCTGAGCCAATGAATCCCACCCTGATCCATCGTTCCGAAATTGACCCCACGCGCTGGAACGAGCACATCTGTGCATCTCTTCAATGTGTTATTTATGCGCAAACTTTCTATTTAGACATTGTTTGCGACGAATGGCACGCACTCGTTTGGCCTTCGAAAGATGAGTTTAAAATCGTTATGCCACTGCCGATAAGGCGAAAGTTTGGTTTTAACATTGTTTATCAGCCGCATTTTTGTCAATATCTGGGTCTGTTTTCGCTTAATGAGCTGACAGCATATGCGTTTGAAGCTTTTCTGCGAACTCTCGTTAAACGCTTTTCTTACATTTCCACTTATCATTTCAATCCTGAAAACTATTTTTCAATGACGAATCTTCCTGTTTCATTTCCGGAAACGAAATGGTGGACGGAGCAGACACATTGGCTTGAAATTGGAGATTATGCAAAGATTTTTTCTGGTTATACAAATGATCGGAAAACGAATGTAAGACGCGGCAGCAATGTCAAATGGAATGTTGATCAGGGAAAAGATTTGGTCGCACTAATTCAGCTTTTTGAGGACAATCACAGCGTTTCGATTGGAGGTGTGTCGGCGACAAGTTTGGAAAGATTGAGGACACTGTTCCAAAGTCTGTATGCGCGTGGCAATGCAAAAGTACTTTATGCAAGCTTGGAAAATGAGATCCATGCCGGAATCATGCTGGTGGAATTCCGGCAACGCATTATTTACTTGTTCAATGCAGCAGATAGGATCGGAAGAAAGGGCAATGCGAGAACCTGGATGCTGGATCAGCATTTTCAAAATCACGAAAATAGATCAGCAACATTCGACTTTGAAAGCCCACAAATCGAGTCAATTGCAAGTTTTTACAAAAGCTTTGGAAGCAAGCCGGTCAGTTATTTTGCGATCAGTGCAAACCAATTGCCGTTTCCCCTGAATCAAATGCAGCGTTTGCGAAAACGGCTTTATCTCAAAACCAGACAATGTCTTTTTTAAGGCCTTTGTAAGATTTCAAATCCATTTCTAACGACCCGATTTTCAGCTCGACTTCCGCCTTCAATGGAATTTTATTAGAATCATCAGAAACCCACAAGCGCATTGCACCTTCGTCTTTGAAAAACTTGTTCGAAGGGATCAACGGATTCAGCCTGAGCACTTTTGTTCTGCCGTATTTCGTTTTGATCACATCTCGTCCGACATAACGCACCCTCAGTTTATAAACCTCCCCGTCAAAAAAAGTGGGCACTTCAATAACTTCCCCTTCCGAGATCTTTTCAAAATTGATGGTCCTCAAAAAGAAATATCCGCTGATAATATCGTGAATGTTATTAGGGACATTGAAAGTTTTTGTTTCGTCCTTCACGCTCGAAACAGCCTGGTCCCTGTTATGATGAAAAACCACGCGTTCGTCTTTGCGATATTTGTTCTCCTGGATCTGACGCTCAAACATATGCGGTAAAATGGCCGTGGTGTCAATGTAAGAGCGCCATGTGTCGCGCACGCGCGAAATGAGGTCAAACGCGCCGACCGTTCGGCCAGATACGTTAACCCGATAACAAGGCCGACTGTTAATTAACGAAACCGATTTCCCGACTTCGACCTTCGCTTCGGCAGCATTAATGAAGCCATAATGCACCCTATATTCAACCCGCTCGCCCGTGCCGAAGCTTTTATTAGCGATAACTCTGTTTTCTGCAAGCTGCTCATATTGCCGAAAGGAGAACAAAAGCGTAAAAATCAATAAAGCTGCTATAACGATGTACGATTTCTTCATGCTAAAAAATGTAATTATAGAGAGGGATATTTTTCTTTTAGCCACGCCAGATATTTCTTAATATTTCCTCCAAATTTTTGCTCAAACTCAATTTTAAATGTGTCCTGCTTTGATCTGTAAGTCTGGTAACTGATGAAATATGCATTGTTTGGCATCTTGCCATCCGGCCAGCGGCTAGCCACCGGGCGGTTTTTGTTTGTTAACGTAGGCTTAGCCGAAAGCAATGTGTCTGCATTATTAAGTATATTCAGGATCAGCACATTTTTCAAAGAATCCCGGTGCAGACTGGCAGCCGGACTTTCACCAAATGTTTTGTAAAGACTATCGAGCTGCGAAATTCCCCTCAGCATGTGCTGCGAATAGGCGTCATTGTATTTTTTGGAATACTCGTATGTACGTAATTCGGGAGAGTCCAGACCATATTTGTATTTCAAAAACCGGATAGCGCCCTGATCTCCTATAAAACTCGCCAGGTTCTCATTCAGTTCAAGATTACTTTTCACAAAAAGTGTTCCATGTGTCAGCTCGTGCAGGATCAGGTTTGCGAGGCTGCCAACTCTTCTTTTGAGCATGCTGGACAGGATCGGATCTTTTAAGTAACCTAATGTAGACCATGCCGAAACGTCCCCTATATCCGTATCCAATCCCTGTTTGATCAATTCCTGCTCCTCGCGAACAGCCCGCGTGGAGTCGAAAAAGCCTTTATAAGGAAAGCTGCCGATGATCGGGAAATGCCATTTGTAGGGAGCGATTTTATAACGTTCTGATGCTGTTATGAGCCAAATAAGCGGTTTCCCGTGCTGATTATAAAAAGTTGTGTAGTTTTTGGAAGGAGTCAGACCCAGCGAATCGACGCCAAATTTTTTGATTTCCTCAATCAGCGTGATCCTTGCTTTCAGAGAATCCGGGAACGCAGGGTTTTTCATTACATCCGCAACATCCTCAACGTTCATTAATATCTTAACCTGACCCGAAGCCTGCATCCAGCCGTAACTCAGCAAGTCGCGGTAAATTACTCCCAACACAACACAAAGCACTAAAAGGGCAAGCAGGATTTTCTTAAACACAAATCGGATAATTATTAAGGCGCATTGATAATCTGTTTAACAGACATTCGGGTTACAAAATTACGGAAATTGCCGGGTATTTATTTGCCGTTCGTCCGGGCAAACGACCGGTTGGTAAATGGCAGGTTACGGAGAATAATCGCATACGGTAATTTGTAAAATCCTCTTGATATTATCTGCATTTACTAAGTCAAAAATTATATTTTTATAAGAATAACTCATAGGATTTTTGAGTGAAATTTGGTATTTTTACACACTAGAAAGAACCAATCTACAAGCGGATTTTGTCGAACAAAAGCCGCTTTTTTACCAACAAACTAAATTATTTTAACCTGTTTTATGGCACAACCAACCACAGATAAAGACAACAAACTGAAGGCTTTACAAACCACACTAGAAAAACTGGATAAAACCTATGGCAAAGGCACGGTTATGCGCCTGAGCGACAGTAAGGTTTTAGATATTCCGGTTATTTCTACTGGGTCGCTGGGGCTTGACCTTGCATTAGGAGTAGGCGGCGTGCCGCGTGGGCGTGTTGTGGAAATCTACGGACCAGAATCTTCTGGTAAGACCACATTATCAATGCATTGCATTGCCGAAGCGCAGAAAAAAGGCGGACTGGCTGCATTTATCGATGCGGAACACGCTTTTGACAGATCCTATGCTGAAAAATTAGGAATTGATACAAGTAATTTATTGATATCGCAGCCTGACAATGGTGAGCAAGCACTGGAAATCGCTGAACATTTGATCAGCAGCGGTGCGGTTGATATTATTGTTATCGACTCCGTTGCAGCACTTGTGCCGCGCGCCGAATTGGAAGGCGAAATGGGAGACAGCAAAATGGGCTTACAAGCTCGTTTGATGTCACAAGCATTGCGGAAACTGACTGGTGTAATTAACAAAACGGGCTGCTGCTGCATCTTTATCAACCAGTTGCGCGAGAAAATTGGCGTGATGTTTGGTAACCCGGAAACAACAACGGGTGGTAATGCATTGAAATATTATGCTTCCGTGCGTTTGGATATTCGCCGTGTTGGTCAGATTAAAGAAAGCGCTGATCAGATTTTAGGTAACCGCACGCGCGTGAAAGTTGTTAAGAACAAAGTTGCGCCGCCGTTTAAAGTGGTTGAGTTTGACATCATGTATGGCGAAGGAATTTCCAAAGTAGGAGAGATCATTGACCTTGCTGTTGATCTTGAAATTGTTAAAAAGGCAGGTTCATGGTTCAGCTATGATGGCAACCGTCTTGGACAAGGACGTGACGCTGTAAAAGCGCTTATTAAGGACAATCCAGAATTAATGGATGAGCTGGAAGCGAAAGTTCGTGCCAAAGTAAACAATGAGCCGGATGCGCTGATCGACACAAGCGAGCCGAATGTTGTAGACGAAGGCGCTCCGCTTTAATCTAAAAATGCTTATATAATGAAAATGCCCGGTATTTGCCGGGCATTTCTTGTTTTGTATCAAAATGGTTTTTGATCATCATCGTCGTCAAAATCATAGTCATCCTCTCCGGGTCCGGAAAACATGCTGCTTACCAAATCCTGGAACTTCATGCCTTGATCCAATGACATTTTTCCGATAAGGGAAAATTCTGCCATGCCGTGCAATGCGAATTCCATCATGAAAAGTTTTTCCTCCGAACTTGAATAAGCACTCAGCATATCCACAAAGTCATCCAGACCATCAATGGTTTTAAGGCGTGCCATGTATTCGCGATCCGTCATGTCGCCCGGCATTTCCATTTCATTGCCAGAACCAAACCATTCAATTACTTTGGCGTAAGGATTGATTTTGCTTTTCTTGGCTTTTTCGGGATCAGGGAAGAAATTAAGGAACTGCGTCCGGATTGCTTTACCGATTAAATTTTGAGCAACAATAACCGGTCC
The DNA here is from genome assembly GCF_021390515.1 of Dyadobacter sp. CY326. GTDB lineage: Bacteria > Bacteroidota > Bacteroidia > Cytophagales > Spirosomataceae > Dyadobacter. The sequence continues at coordinate 445,766 of NZ_JAJUXI010000002.1, read as the reverse complement.
TTCAACTTCTCCTTCGTAAACCAATTCAACTTTCCCGCAAATAGCAGAAACAACACCATAAAGATCAGAAATCCGCACATATGTGCTTTCCTCACCATTAATGAGGGCTCGTCTCTCCGCAGTGCTCAAAAGGCTTTCATAAGCAGATATTGTCAATCGAGCTGAAACGCCACTTTTGCTGTCCACATATTCACTTTCACGTGCTTCAAAAGCAATTTGTTCGATCAATGTTTTCGCAAGCTCGTTTACCTTGATCAAGCCAACTTGTTCGGTCTTGACAACCGCTTCCTGCTCGGTGATTTTCTTGCCTGTTTCAATTGTTTTGGGATAATGGGTAACAATTTGGCTTTCAATCCGGTCTTTCAACGGCGTTACAATGCTGCCGCGATTGGTGTAATCCTCCGGGTTAGCAGTGAAAACAAACTGGATGTCAAGCGGCAAACGCAATTTGAAGCCGCGAATTTGAATGTCGCCTTCCTGCAAAATATTGAAAAGCGCAACCTGAATTCTAGCCTGCAAATCGGGAAGCTCGTTGATGACGAATATGCCTCGGTGCGAACGCGGAATAAGTCCAAAATGGATTACGCGTTCATCAGAATAAGGCAATTTCAAAGTTGCGGCTTTGATCGGATCTACGTCACCAATTAAGTCAGCAACAGAAACATCCGGCGTCGCCAGTTTCTCTGTGTAACGCTCATCCCGGTGCAACCATGCAATGGATGTTTGATCACCATATTCTGCAACCACATCTTTCGAGAAACGCGAAAGTGGCGCTAACGGATCGTCATGCAACTCTGAATCGGCAATGTATGGAATGTATTCATCCAACAGACCGGTCATCATTCTGGCGATACGCGTTTTAGCCTGACCACGCAATCCCAAAAAGTTAATGTTGTGCATGGAAAGAATCGCCCGCTCCACGTCAGGAATCACAGTTTCCTCGTAACCCCAGATGCCAGGGAAGATGTTTTCTTTGTTTTTTATTTTAATGATCAGGTTATCACGTAGTTCTTGTTTAATTGAACGCGATTGATATCCTGCTCTTTTCAGTTCACCGAGCGTCTGGATTTCCAGCAGCTCTGAACTCGTCAGAAGTGAGTAAGTCATGTAATTTGAGCTAATTAACGCGCATATGCTACGGAACGCATTTCACGGATTACGGTAATTTTTATTTGGCCTGGATACTGCATTTCCTTTTCAATTTTTTGCGAAATGTCAAAAGAAAGCATGCCAGCCTTTTCATCCGAAACATTATCTGCGTCAATGATCACGCGCAATTCGCGCCCAGCCTGTATCGCATAACATTTTTCGACGCCTTCAAAAGACAACGCCATATTTTCAAGATCACGAAGTCTTTGGATGTAAGACTCCATCATTTCTCTGCGTGCACCCGGGCGTGAACCCGAAATGGCGTCACAAACCTGAATGATCGGCGAAAGAATGCTTGTCATTTCAATCTCATCGTGGTGAGCGCCAATGGCATTGCACACTTCCGGATTTTCCTTGTATTTCTTGGCAAGCTCCATTCCCAAAATTGCGTGCGGAAGGTCTGATTCCTCAGGCCACACTTTCCCAATATCATGCAGCAGACCTGCTCTTTTGGCCAATTTTGTATTTAAGCCTAATTCAGAAGCCATCGTGGCGCAAAGTTTGGCCACTTCACGCGAATGCTGCAGCAGGTTTTGCCCATAAGAAGAGCGGAAACGCATGCGGCCGATCATTTTCACAAGCTCAGGATGCAGGCCGTGAATGCCCATGTCGATCACAGTCCTTTCACCGATCTCTACGATTTCATCGTCAATGTTCTTGCGTGTTTTGGCAACAACTTCTTCAATTCTGGCTGGGTGAATCCTGCCATCCTGAACCAAACGGTGCAGGGAAAGTCTTGCTATTTCTCTCCTAACCGGATCAAATCCGGAAATCACAATCGCTTCGGGCGTGTCGTCCACAATGATTTCAACGCCAGTTGCAGCTTCCAAAGCACGAATGTTACGTCCTTCGCGTCCAATTATTTTTCCTTTGATATCGTCGTTTTCAATGTTGAAGACCGAAACGCAGTTTTCAATCGCGTGTTCCGCAGCGGTGCGCTGAATGGTCTCGATAACAATCTTTTTGGCTTCTTTTGTGGCGGTAAGGCGGGCTTCTTCCATCGCACTTTTCACATACGATCCGGCTCTGGTGTCCGCTTCTGCTTTCAATGCATCGACCAACTGGTCGCGCGCCTGATCTGCTGTAAGATTTGCGATTTTTTCAAGCTGGGTAACTTGCTGCTGCAAGGATTTTTCAGCGTCCTCACGTCGTTTTGTGGCAATTTCGAGCTGCTGGTTCAGATTGGTCTTTAATGCTTCCAGCTCATTTTCGCGGCGTTTGTTGTTTTCAATGGTTTGATTCAAACTCTGCTCGCGTTGCTTTAATTTCTGCTCATTGGTTTGAAGAATGACACGTTTTTTGTTTGCATCTTCTTCAAATTCACTTTTAAGCCTCAAATATTTTTCCTTGGCTTCAAGGATACGGTCTTTTTTTATGTTTTCAGCGGCACTTTCAGCATTGCGGAGAATTTCGGCTGCGCGTTCCTGCGCATCTTTTTCTTTCTGGTCGAATGACTTCTGAAAGATGTACTTGCCGGCAAAAATCCCCACACCAATGGCGATTATGTCAGACAGGAGGACGATGAAAATTAATGAATTTGACATTTCAGTAATGGTTATATATAGTTGGTTTTACCTACTACACCAGCGTGAAAATGCCGAAAATGGAAGAATTAAAAGATTATAAAGGGGATCCGAATAAATAAAGGTTTGGTGGTGATAAGCAGTCAGCCTTCTATTGCGCTGGTAATTGTTTCGTCAAGCTTTTCAACTCTGTTTTTAAAAGCCGCTACCAGGTTATCCATTTGCTCCTGATTCCTTTGCAATGCAACAAGGCATTCAATGGCTGTGAGGGCAATTGCTTCGATGTCACCGTATACTTTCCCTTTTAATTTATGCTGCTGCACGCGTTGCAAGAACACCTCATACCCATCCCTGTAGAATTTCTCCTGATCCGCCGGAACGCTCAGTTTGAAACCCCTGTCCAGCAGTTTTATAAAGACAGAAACGTCCGGATTGGGTATGCTATTTTTTTTCATAAGGTATCTTCAAGCAATTCAATGCACTTATCGATCTCTTGTATATATCTTTCAACTGAGTCTTTCAGATCGGCTATTCCGCTTGTTGGTGTCAGTTTACTAGTGACAATTTTAGCGAAACTTTTAGACTTATTAAAGTCTTTTTCCAAAGTAGTGTATTTTTTCTTTATTTCTTTTGCTTCTTCCTTGAGTTTATTATTGGACGTGCGCAGCTCAGCATTTTCGCGTTGCAGCTCTGATATTGACCAGCTTAGTTTCTCTTTTGTGTTGATCAGAAACTCGAGTTTTTTCTCAAGGTCCGACAACTTGTGTTCAATAATGCGCTCGATGCTCCTTTCCATTTTTGGACCTTAAAATTCAGTCAAAGCAAAAAAATCACTTATTTCATTTTCTGATCACGGCTTCAAATTCTCGTTCATAAGCAGCCATCAGGCGCTGCATTGTTTTGTCAATCACCTTATCCGTCAGCGTTTGCTGGTCATCCTGCAAGATGAAGCTCACCGAATAAGATTTTTTGCCTTCCAGATTTGCTCCTTCGTAAACATCGAAGACATTAACCGAACGTAACAATTGCCGTTCTGTTTTATAGGCGATCTGGCGCAGCTCTTCAAAAGTGATCTTTTTGTTTACGACAACTGACAAATCCCTGCGCACTTCGGGGAATTTGGCCACTTCCCTATATTGCACAAATGCATCGTATTGTTTTAAAATGTAGTCCCAATCAAAATCAGCATAAAAAACGGGCGCTTTCACATCCAGTTTCTTGGTAATCGCCGTTTGCAGCTGGCCGAATGATACAACGGGTTTGCGGTTAAGCGTCAGCGTCGTTCCGATTTTGAAAATCGTCGAGTCGGCCTCTTGCCTTTCCACATCCTTTATTTTAACAGAAGCCAAAATCTGCATTACAAAGCCCGCAAGATCATGAAAAACAGCTTCTCTCGACTTCTCAAACCAACTTTCCTGCTGAATGTTGCCCGTTAAGAAAACCGAAAGGCGCTCTTTTTCAACATATTTTCCATTAACCTCATTGTATGTTTTACCAAACTCAAAAAGTTTGAGATCTTTCTGGCGGCGGTTGCTGTTGTAGGAGACAACTTCCAGACCTGAAAAAATCAATGTCTGCCGCATAACCGACAGATCTTCGCTCAGATAATTTAGGATTTTGACCGGACTGCCCGTAATGCTGTTTTCTAATGATGCGTGATAATCTGGCTTGGTCAGCGAATTGTTGATCATTTCATTAAAACCATTAGCGACCAGCAATTCGGCAACACGTAATGTCAGCTTCTCGGGATCATTTACAGGAAAATCGGAAATGAAGTCCGAGCTCAGGTGATCGGAAAGTTCCACTTGTCCGAAGCCATAAATCCGCAGAATTTCTTCAATCACGTCGGCCTCGCGTTGCACATCTACGCGATAAGGCGGCACAATGGCGGTGAACCCAGACTTGTCTTCGTTCTCGATTTTAATGTCGAGTCCGTTAAGAATGTTCTTAATCTGCGTTTTTTCAAGTGTTTTGCCGATTAGTCTGTCAATGTTGCGATAACGCATCGGCACCTGGAAGTCAGCGATTGGCTTAGCGTAAATGTCCGTAACGTCCGACGAAATGCTGCCGCCTGCGATTTCCTGAATAAGCAATGCTGCCCGTTTCAATGCATAGAGCGGCATATTTGGATCAGTGCCGCGCTCAAAACGGAAAGAAGAATCGGTTTTTAATGCGAAACGTTGAGCCGTCTTGCGCACCCAAATCGGGGAAAAGTAAGCCGATTCAAGAAAAATCGATGTGGTGTCATGGGTCACACCCGACGTTAAGCCGCCAAAAACGCCCGCAATGCACATTGGTTCGGGATTGCCGTTGGTTCCCTCGTTACAGATCATCAGATCCGAATCGGAAAGCTTTCTTTCAACGCCGTCTAGCGTTACGAATGGCGTGCCAGTCGCAACGGTTGTTACAATGACTTTATTTCCAATAATTTTATCAGCGTCAAATGCATGCAGGGGCTGGCCGAGCTCATGCAGCACATAATTCGTAATGTCTACAATGTTGTTAATCGACCGAATTCCAATGGTGGCGAGGCGCTGCTTGATCCATGCAGGAGATTCGCCCACTTTAATTCCTGAAATCGTCAATCCCGCATATCTAGGACAAGCTTCGGCATTCCGAACTTCAACTTGAACGGGCAAGTTTTGATTATCAATTTTAAATGCGTCAACTGCCGGCAGATTAATTGGGCGATTGAAGAATGCCTTTAAATCGCGGGCAACGCCATAATGTGATGCGGCATCCGCACGGTTAGGTGTAAGCCCGATTTCGATCAGATAATCTGATGTGATTCCAAAATATTCGCTGGCCGGTGTGCCGTTTGGCAGCGTGGTGTCGAGGACTAAAATGCCGTCGTGTGAAGTGCCAATGCCCAATTCGTCCTCAGCGCAGATCATTCCTTCCGAAAGTGCGCCTCTTATTTTGGATTTTTTCAAAACCAAAGGCTGCTCGCTGCCGGTTGGATAAAGCGTTGTGCCAACGGTTGCGACCAGCACTTTTTGGCCAGCAGCAACATTCGGCGCGCCGCAAACTATGGATAATGGATTTTCTGCACCAACTTCAACTGTTGTAAGCTTCAATCGGTCGGCTTCGGGATGTTTTTCACAAGTAAGGACCTCGCCAATGACCACGCCCTGCAATCCGCCTTTTATTGATTCAATCTCTTCAATGCTTTCAACCTCCAAACCGGTCCCGGTCAATATCTTGCCAATCTCTTCGGGAGATTCCGTAATTTCTACTAATTCTTTAAGCCACTTATAGGAGATCTTCATGCGAATGCTTTAAAAAATACGTCAAAAGGCTCCGTGAAGCCTGAATTACAAAATTAAGGATTTAAGTCGAACGACGCCGAGAAGCTTGGAATAGTAATTGCTTTTTTGCAAAAATTAAAAAGCTGGCTGAGGCCGATTAATGCACCGCAGATTCAAGCTGCTCACCGGCTAAAATGGCAACGGACAAAGTGTTTTCGGCAGGCGGAACCGGGCAGGCATAGGATTCCTGATACACGCAATAAGGATTGTAAGCCTTGTTGAAATCGAGCGTAATGACATTGTTTTTGATCTCCGAAACGGGATAATCGAGATAACGGCCACCGCCATAGGTCTGTTTTCCACTTGTTGCATCCTTAAATAGCACTGAAATCACGCTTTCATTTTTGAGTAAAAGCAGCTTTTCTTCCTGGTCACCGATTTTGAAATTGGCATAACCATATTTCTCATATTTTTCGGAAGTTCCATCCGTGTATTTGACAACAACCTCTTTGTCGTCGTTCGTGTAAGGCGAAATATTCGCCTTAATGCGGTAAGTTAAGTTGGGCTGAAAATAGTGCAGACCGTGAAATGCTTCCTTGTCGGCGATAGGAGAATCGTCTGCTGTTTTGAACTGTTCATCCTTGGCCTCGCGTTCAGCCAGAATCGTTGTTTTATATTTCTCTGGATTGTTTGCAATCTGGTCATCACCGGATGCATTCATGCCGGCCCCGGAAAAATTTTCTATCACAAAATAGGCCAGAATCGCAATAACCATCGCAATCGTGCTATATCGCATTACTTTATTTTTGAACATATCGGATCATGATTTTTTGTCGGACCACAAACTTACACCCGAAAGTGTGCTTTGAAAAAGTATGGGATGTTTATTTACTTTTTTATGATAATTTTGAAACTTCGCATCAAGCCAGGTTGCGACTTTGGATGAAATATACCTAAATTGACCTGGCAAATCATTAAACACAATACCTGACCCATCATGTCATACACAAAGCGCGTACTCATTGCCGAAGACAGCTCAGTTATTCAAAATCTGGCAAGGAAGATTCTGGAATTCCAACATTACGAGATCACTTCCGTTAAAAATGGAGAACAAGTTTTGCAACTTCTCGAAAAAGAAGATTTCGATATTATCCTGCTGGATATCAATATGCCTGTGATGGACGGAATGGAATGCGCAAGAAGCATCCGCAAATTGCCAAACGAAAAAACGGCCAAAACGCCGATCGTAGCGATTACGGGCAATGCTAAAAATTACTCGGAAGAAGATTTTAAACAAGCAGGATTTGATGATGCGCTGATGAAACCGTTGAATTTTGACCGTTTGGTTGAGGTGGTGGCGCATTTGACAGAATAAACCTGATGAGGATTACATTTTTAGGGACCGGCACATCGCAGGGAATACCGGTTATTGCCTGTGAATGTGCCGTTTGCCGATCTGACGACCCGCGTGACAAGCGTTTAAGGACTTCCGTTTGGATTGAAACCAAAGGAAAATCCTTTGTAATTGACACCGGTCCCGACTTCCGTCAGCAAATGTTGCGGGCCAATGTGAAGGACCTGGACGCAGCCATTTTTACCCACCAGCATAAGGACCACACCGCCGGGCTCGACGACATCCGCGCATTCAATCACCGCCAGCAGCGCGACATTCCGCTTTATGGAAGAAAATCGGTTTTGGATCAAATTCAGAACGAGTTCGCCTACGCATTTTCAGAGAACAGATATCCCGGAGTCCCTCATTTTGAGCTGCATAACATTGAAAACAAGCCATTTGACGTCCGTGGCGTGCAATTCATGCCCATTGAAGTGATGCACCACAAATTGGCCGTTTACGGTTATCGGGTGGGCGACTTCAGTTATATTACGGATGCCAATTACATTTCCGAAAAAGAGCAGCAAAAAATATCAGGTTCCAAAGTGCTGGTTTTGGACACATTGCAAAAAGAGCCGCATCTTTCACATTTCACCTTAGCGCAAGCACTGGAATTGATCGCGAAGCTGGCCGTTCCGCAGGCTTATCTTGTCCACATGAGCCACAAGCTTGGCAAACATGCCGACATTGAAAAAGAGCTGCCGCCCAATGTGCATTTGGCTTACGATGGATTGGTTTTGGAAATTTAGAAATTTGATGTTGCGATGTTTTTAGACTTGGCGGGACTTGCTAAGTCTAAAAGACTTAGCAAGTCTAGTCAACTATAACGATCATTTCGCCAAGGATAAGCCGTATTTGAATAGCCTCTCAATTCCCAGAAGCCCAACTTGTTGTATGATAAAAACTCAATTCTGCTGATCCATTTGCTTCCTTTCCAGGCATAAAGCTGCGGCGTAATCATGCGCACAGGCCCGCCGTGATCGCGCTCCAAAGGTTTGTTATCAGCAGTGTGGACCAGCAAAACATCTTCTTTCAATGCTTCTGTTAATGACAGATTGGTGGTGTATTTGTCATAACCGTGACAGAGAATGTGGGTTGCATTGGATTTGGGCATCACCAGCGCCGCCAAGTCAGCCAACTTCACGCCAACCCAAGGCACATCCATCCGCGACCAGGTTGTAACGCAATGGAAATCACTCACATCTGTCGTTTGGGGCAAAGCCATAAAATTCTCCCAGGTCAATGTAACGGGTGACTCAACTTCTCCGTCGATCACCAACTTCCATTTTTCATGAGAAATATCAGGCTTAAAGCCCAGATCCAGCACGGGCCATTTAACTGTTTTTACCTGGCCAACAGGCAATTGCGGCATCCCATGCCGGTTAATTTTGCCCGATCCCATTGGGCGTGAGTCTGAAACAGAGGGAGTTTTAGCCATTTGATCTTCGAAGCGCGCTTTAAGCTTCATTCTGGCTTCAACGATTTTATCAAGTTTACTTTCGCCTTCCATATTGATTTAATTTGCCGATCCCTGATCTGATTTTGAAAAAATGTCAGCCTTCGCTCACCCATTGCATCATTAAAGCTGTTAAATAACCGCCATAAGTGCCGATTGCATAGCCTAATATAGCGAGTAAAACGCCCACTGTTGCCAAAGAAGGGTGAAAAGCTGCTGCCACAACGGAAGCGGAAGCCGAACCGCCGACATTGGCCTGACTGCCCACGGCGAGAAAAAAGAACGGGATTTTCAGCCATTTACAAACAATGATCAGGATAACCGCATGTGTCAAAATCCAGATCAGACCAATGGCGAAAAGTCCTGGATTATCTGCAACCGCACCCAAATCCATTTGCATGCCGATTGTGGCCACCAAAACATATAAAAACACAGAACCCAATTTAGACGCACCCACATTTTCCAGCTTTCTGAGCGGTGTCACTGATAAGACGATTCCGATGAATGTGGCAATGGTTACGACCCAAAAGAATGTGGAAGTGAGACTGTATTTTTCCAAAAAAGGATAATTTTCAGATAAGTAAGGTGTAATCAGATCGGCTGAAAAGTGCGCTAATCCCGTGGCCCCGAAGCCAGCGCCCGCCAGGAAAATGTAATCCCGAACATGAGGCGCTTTTTCATTTGCCTGATGCTGTGCGTCGAGCTGCACTTTGATTTGCTCAATAGGCGAGCTGTCGGCACCTAAAAAATGATCGATTCGCGATGCAATTCCGGCTCCATAAATCAAAAATGCCATCCATAGCTCTGCAATGAGCACATCGATGGCAACCATCTGAGAAAACAGCGCGTCACTTGGTTTAAAAACTTCCCTTAATGCTGTTTGATTAGCGCCTCCGCCGATCCAGCTTCCGGCAATCGTGGACAATCCGCGCCAAACCGCATCAGCGCCCTCGCCCCGCACAGTTTCGGGACTGATCGTCCCGACGATCCACAAGGCAAATGGCCCGCCAATCATGATCCCAAGCGTTCCAACGAGCATAGCAATAAGCGCTTTGGGCCCCAGCCGACTCAGCGATCGCCAATCCATGCCAATGGTGAAGAAGACGAGACAAGCCGGTAGAAAATATTTTGAGACGACCGGATAAAGCTGTGACACGCTTCCATTAACAATGCCAAACGAGTTCAGCAGTCCGGGAATGAAGTAACAAAGAAGCAGCGGTGGGACGAAGGAATAGAAGCGTTTCCAGCCGCCCGTTTCCATTGATGCCGTGTAAAAGATCAGAGCCAGGATCAGCATCAGGATGCCGAGAACAACCGCGTCGTTTGTAATCATTGGTTACTTAAAAGTGAGGATCGGGTAAAAATAGCGCTGTTTTTCCAGTATGCATAACCCGCCGCTCCATTCATCAAGTTAAAAGGGTTTTTTGCAAAATATTAGTTTGAGAAAATGGCAAAATTCGTAATTTACATGGTGATTTTGATAATAAACATTGATAACCCTTTTGATATGGCACTATATAATTTATCACTGAATGGTAAAAAAGTAAAGGTCGATGTGGAGCCGGACATGCCTTTGTTATGGGTTGTAAGGGATTTTGCAGGATTGAAAGGGACTAAATTTGGCTGCGGAATGGCCTTATGCGGTGCTTGCACGGTGCATCTGAACGGCGAGCCGACGCGTTCGTGCCAGTTGCCGGTTTCAGCCGTTGGTAAAAACGATAAGATAACGACGATTGAAGGCGTTGGCGATGGCAAATTAAGCATTATCCAAAAGGCGTGGATAGAAGAGCAGGTTCCGCAATGTGGTTATTGCCAGTCGGGACAAATTATGAGCGCAACTGCATTGCTCAAAAGCAATCCGAACCCCAGCGATGCCGATATTGATGCAGCTATGAGCGGAAATTTGTGCCGCTGCGGGACTTATGACCGCATTCGAAAAGCCATTCACCGCGCTGCAGACGAAATGAAAGTCTCTTCAACGGGCATTGGAAAGCGCTGATAAAAGTTTCGATCAAACCTTAGCTTCAAACAACATTGGAAAATATACAAAATTCACGTCGTGACTTTCTGAAAGTTTCCGGCATAACCACATTTGGGCTCGCATTGGGCATTTCCGGATTCACCCGGGATGCTTCCCTGAAAAAGATAACGCCCGCAGTTCTGCGGCTGGAAATCAATCCGTTTATTATCATTGACACAGCTGGCAACATTACATTGGTAAATCCAAGACCGGATATGGGTCAGGGTTCCACGCAAGCCGTGCCTTCCCTTTTAGCAGAAGAGCTGGAAGTGAGCCTGGAAAAAGTGCTGATCGTCCAAAGTGACGGAATGGGCAAATATGGCAGCCAGACTTCCGGAGGAAGCAGTTCCGTAAGAGCATTGTGGTTCCCAATTCGCAAGGCCGGCGCCGCTGCCCGCGAAATGCTGACCGCAACGGCGGCTAAAAGATGGAATGTGCCTATTTCGGAATGTCACGCAGAAGATGCCAAAATCCAGCATAAGGCAAGCGGCAAGAGCCTCACTTATGGGGAGCTGGCGGATGAGGCGTCCAAGCTGGAAATTCCAAAAGATCCAAAACTGAAAGAACCCAAGGACTTTAAGCTCATTGGAAAATACAACAAACGGCTCGACGTGCCAGAGCGTGTCAATGGGACAGCCATTTATGGGATTGATGTGGATGTGCCGGGGATGGTTTACGCCAGCGTTCTGCACTCGCCCATGCTTCACGGCAAAGTTGCTTCAATTGACGACGCGGAAGCAAAAAAGATCAAAGGCGTTTTGCAAGTGATCAAAACGGAAAGGCCGATGCCGCACCGGACTTCGGAAGCAGTGGCGGTGGTTGCGACCAGTTATTGGGCAGCATTAAAAGGCAAAAAAGCGCTCGTGGTTAAATGGGACAATGCCGATCTTGAAAAAACGGTCAGCACGAGCAATTACTTCGCGGCCACTTATGATGCGGCTAAAAAGGAAGGCATCAACGCGGAGGAAAAGGGTGACTTCGCTGTAAAATATGCGGCTGCGAAGGAAAAGATCGAATCCAATTACGAAACGCCATTTCTGGCACACGCACCGATTGAACCGGAAAATGCAGTTGCGCATGTTAAAGAAGACGGGACTGTCGAAATTTGGGCTCCCGTGCAAGGGCCTGACTGGGCGCTGCGTGACATTTGCGGCTATATGAAGGTCAAGCCGGAGCAGGTAAAAATCAATGTTACTTTGCTGGGTGGCGCATTTGGGCGCAAGGCTTATCATGATTTTGTTTTAGAGGCCTGCCACATTTCAAAAGTCGTTAAAAAGCCCGTAAAGGTTGTGTGGACGCGTGAAGATGACATTTCACAAGGCCCTTACCGGCCGGGAATGCTCAGCCATATGCAGGGTTTTGTGGAAGACGGCAAAATTACGGGTTTCCACCATCACGCCATCGGAGAATCCATTGCGGGCCAGGTTTTCGGCCAATTGAAAGATACGGAAGCAGACTCATGGTTAAGCAGCGAGCTCGCCACCGAAAACAATAAATATCAATTTAGCGGGGCTTCAAAAGTAAGCTGGACGCGGGTGAAAACAGACATTCCGGTGGTTTGGTGGCGTTCTGTTTATGCATCCAACTTCGGCTGGGGGCAGGAATGCTTCATGGATGAGCTGGCGCATCTTGCCAAAAAAGATCCGCTTAAAGCCAGAATGGAAATTTTGTCTGATGATCGGTTCAAAAAAGTGCTGGAAACGCTGGCTGAGAAAGCAAATTGGGAAGAAAAACTGCCGGAAGGCTCGGGAAAGGGACTAGCGATTTTCAGCTCATTTAGCAGTATTTCAGCATGTTGCATTGCGGTTTCTAAAAAAGATTCGGGTGTGAAGATTGACAGAGTCATGTCTGTAATCGATTGCGGACATTATGTGAATCCGGACAATGTGAAGGCGCAAACCGAAGGCAACATTGTGATGGGACTAACGGCTGCAATTAAGGATGGCATTACATTCACCAACGGCGTCAGTGACCAAAGCAATTTTCACCAATATAACATCATGCGGCTCAACGAAATGCCGGCCATCGAAATCCACATCATTGACAGCGGCGCAGCGCCGGGTGGAGTAGGGGAGCCGGGCCTTCCGCCGATTGCTCCTGCATTGGGCAATGCAGTTTTCGCAGCAACGGGCAAGCGTCTTCGCAAGTTGCCTTTTGATATTGCGAATCTTGCATAACAATTCAATTTTAAAAAAATAAAAATGGCTGCCTGAAAAATTCATCAAGCAGCCATTTTTTGCATTCTTAGTCTTCGAATAATTAGTTGGCTCCGTCAGACTTTGCTCTGGCCACGGCAAATTCGCCGATTTTGTGGCCGGATGCAAGGCCAGCCTCGCAGTCAAAACGATAATGGATCAATCCATAAATACGTGAAACGGATGCTTCACGAGCCATGGCGTCAATTTTCTCTTTTTCCGATGGGAAAATATAAGCTAATAACTCGGCTGCTGCGCCAGAGAATGTCGAGTGTCCCGAGGTGTATGAAGGGAAATTCGGAAGCCCCACTGACGTTTTGATCTTTTTATTCATCTGGTTTGGGCGTGGATAGTAATAGTAATATTTCGTATCCCAGCACGAAATTCCGGCATCCTGCAAAGTTGTTCCCAAAAGCGCAAGCGTACGAGCCGTTCTCACTTCACTGAATGCATTTTTATGACAAAGGTCAGCAGCGCGCCTGTGCCAGTGGCCGGGAGGCGTGTAACTGCCCACGCCATCAGACCAAAAGCTGGCAATGCGAGCCTGTTCACGTGTTTGGTTCTTAGCGATCTCTAACAATTCGTTAATGTTTTCAAGATATTCGGGGCTGCCAATGGCTGGCGGGGGGTCGGCGCGTAATGTCGCAACTGTTGCTTTATCGAAGTTCCAAGGTGTAACCAAACCGTAAGTGGGCAGCATAGGCGGACGGGCAGGAACTTCCTGGCTCACCCAGACCTCCGTTGTTCCAATTGATTTAGCGTTCGCAATCATTTCAGCCGTTTTGGCCTGGTTGTTAGCCGTCGACATTCCGTCGGTTTTCGCGCGCGCCATTATTTTTGCACCAACCGCTTTCCCAAGTTCTGCACCAGCAAGAATGTCACTTTCCACATTCATTCCAGCCCAAAGGCGGCTGTTTTTATGTTCAGCAAGTTTTTGTTCCAAGAAAGGAACTTCACCCGGAAACATTGCTTTCAAAACCAGGAAGGAAGCCTCGGCCACAACCGCATCTTCGGAAGGATAGGACGGAAGGTCAGTCACTGGGAGAATCGCTTGTATGGAAGCGTCCGTTTTGGAAGGCGCTTTGCGGTTGAACTTGAACTTGTAGTTCCAGGCACTCACCAATGCATCATATTGCGCAACGCTTAAATATGCCAGCGCACGAGCCGTGTAAGGCGGATTTGCAAAAGGAAATTTAGGATCTGCCAAAGGATTAGCAGCGTCGGGAATCGGATATTTGCCTTCCTGATTAGAGGCAGGCGGTGTGTTGTAACGCGCTGCCAGCTCCCGGCCGATTTCATTCCAGCGGAAAGCTGCGCCTGCACCCCAATAATTTACCAGTTCGCGCTGCTGCGGCGTGATCTTCGCCACGGTTTCTTTCAACTTGACAATCTCCGCTTTGTATTCTTCCGAAGTCACTGCTTTTGGCTCAGCAACTGCTACTTCATTTGATGAAAGCAGCACATAAGGTTTCCATTTTCCGGCATCGGCGTCAAGGCTTGAAGGGTTGTTAATGGAAGCGGTTGGCTCATCCACGGTTTTGCTGCAAGAAGCAGCCAGCAGTGTGAGCAAGCATGTATATGCAATCAAAAGACTGCGTTTTGTAATGTTTTTCAAGTTCATGGTTATTGATGCATATTTTGATTTTTGTCTGACTTAATGTATCTGAACTGATACAACACGCCGACAGAAAAAGAAGTACTTTGTCCAACATTGGTTCCGTCCAGCACGTAAGAGGCACGTGCGTTGACACCGATATTTTTAGGCTGAAATTTCGCATAAACCCCGGCCAGTGTGGTTTTCATATTGTTTGTTGGAAAAGGCATGTCGTTGCGGCGAATGTTGTCGCCTCCGTCACAAGCACCATATTCTGCAAAAACCTCAGCCTGAATGGCGGATTTGGAATAACCCAACCTCGCCGAAGCATCATATGCATTGGGAACGACCACTTTGTTGGAGCTGTGAAGATGTCCGTCCGACAAATAAGCATCGCGGTCGATGTTAATGTTGCTCCTGAAAATATAGCTTCCCGAAGCAGTCAGATAAACGCCGCTGCTGTGGCGATATCTTGCCAGCAAGCGCGCTGTCGCGGTTTTACATTGAATTCCGATTGACATTGGAAGAAAATCCGGAATGTAATCTCCGATTGGAATAGAAGCCCCGCCAATTGCATGCAAGGAGAAGCCCGATTTGTTTATGAAGCGATATTTCAGCCACAACGAAGCGTCCTGAAATCCTTTTTGCCATCTCAAATTACCCGCACTCGCCTGTGTCCATACGTAAGGAACGCCCACGATCACATTTAGATTTTTGGTCACACCGACCGCCAGCATTGCCATAGCGTTTTGCGTGGTGTGGGTTCCAATATTGAAGTTTTCCCTTTTCAGCGAATTTTCCCAGTATTTGTCCCACGAACTATGCCCGTAAGAAAGTGCAAGGCAAGCTGTGTTTTTAGACATGTAGATCGCGTCATTCGGCATTTGGGCAAAAGCAGACTGCCCGGCGCACGCGATCAGTAACAAAAGCATAGCGAAAGCCAGCTTTATTTTTTGTAAAGATTTAAACATTTGATTCTTAGAAGGATAACGCCTTGGCGGCCAGGTTATTGATATGGCTGCCAAATGCAGTTTGCAATAATATTTCTTCAAGTGCGTGCTTGCGTATGAGGTGTGGCAAGCAACGTTTCAGCAGCGTTCCGGTGGGGGATTTGGAAGCTGCATGAAGATGGCTGAATAGATATTTTTGTAGCGAACGCTTGTCAAGCGAGCTGGTTTTTCTATAAATGAACCTGGTGAAAAGCTGATGCTTTCCGAGCTGGGAATGTAAGTTTTGAGCAAATTGTCAAGCAGTTTAACTGCCTTACCATAAGGACTTTCTGGATGATCAGCGTTTGGAGAATTGAGCATTTCCATTGCATTTGCCAGTTCCACAAAGTGGTCTCTTGCAGCCTGATTCGATTTCAATGTCACATAAAGCGTGTCATTTTCATGCAGAACTTCCGTTGGATTGTAAAAATTATCACTTTGACGGATAAGGCCTTGCGGGGTCTCAGTGATGTTAAGATCGCCTCCATAAGGCAATGAGGGAAGCGGCATTTTTATCACTTTCAGCTCCGCATCCGCAGCAGTTACAGCTGAATCCTGATAATCTTTGTCAAAGAAAAGCACAGCAAAAGTCAGCCCAAATGTGTTGTAGAGGAGCAGAGCTAACAAACTTATCGGTAGCAGTCTTTTCAAATTAAGAGGATTTATATTCAAATGTAATAAAGTTGGACGTAATTAAGCAAGCATTGCTTAAAATACTGTCGTTCACTGCGCATTAAAATGCAACCGGTGGTTTTTATTTAATTTTAGGTCAATTCATTCCGTAAAATCAATGATAGGTTACTAATATTGCCCATCGAAACGCAATTAGCCATTCTTATGAAAAAATCTGCAATTAACCCAATGCCCCAGTTTTTTGACCGATACATTAATCTGGTCGAAGACATTGACATCTTCGAAGCTTTTGAAAAATATTCACCCGATAATGTTTACGCAGAAACGCAGAAGCTCGTTGCGTTGCAGAATCGGGCTTATGCAGAAGGGAAATGGAGTGTTAAAGATATTTTGCAGCATGTAATTGATAACGAGCGCATTATGTCCTATCGCGCGCTGCGTTTTTCCCGAAATGACAAAACGACACTTCCCGGATATGATGAGGAATTATTGGCTGCTAACACCGTCGCGACGGAGCGCAGTGTGGAAGATCTGATGCAGGAATTCAATGTGGTTCGACAGTCAACCATTTCGCTTTTCAAGCATATGAATGAGACAATGTTGCTTCGTTCGGGCATTGCTTATCAGACAAATATCTCAGCGCTTGCATTGGCTTTTGTGATCATCGGACATCCGATCCATCATATGAATGTCATTTCAGAGCGATACTTTCCGCTGCTTTAAATGCCCATTGCGAGCTGGTCTAGCGCGTGTTCAACTTCCGTGACGGGCAGCTGGCAGGTTTTGTTATAGCAAACGTAAATTGCGGTTTGTCCATTGATATCGGTTCTGCCGAGTATCAATGGAAACTCCGAGCGGTCAATGGCACCCATGACAATTTTATTGGGCACAAAAAAGCGGTCAAGGTCCTTGCGCATCTCATCAGCTTCGACGCCTACTATCACAATTTCAGCAGTTGGCGTTGCGCGCATGCAATAAAGTGCCGCCCAGTTGGTCACCCATTGCACGTCCGTCAGCATCATTTTGCTCATTTTTGAGAGCATCACATCCGACATTTTAGTGTATTCATCCTGGTCCAGCATGAGGCCTAAAATATAAAGATTATGCGCCATGATTGAATTGGAAGATGGCATTACATTGTCGAAAAGCTCTTTTTTACGGGCGATCAATGCTTCCCCAGAAGCGTCTGTAAAGTGAAAAAAGCCTTCTTTTTCGTCATAGAAATTCTGGATTGTATAGTCGGCCAGATTTTTGGCCAAAGTGATCCATGCCTCATCAAATGTGATTTGATATAACGCCAGATATGCTTCGATAACCGCAGCGTAATCTTCCAAAAAGCCGATAACGCTAGCTTGTCCGTTTTTATAACTATGCATTAATTTATTCTCAACACTCATCCGATCGCGAATGAATGTTCCGGCTGCGACCGCCAGTTCACGAATGTATTCTTTCCCAAGCGCACGATAACAGTCTGCTAAGCCTTTAACTACCAGTCCATTCCATGAAGCAAGCGTCTTATCATCCAGACCGGGACGGATTTTTTCAGCGCGTTTCTCTGCCAACTTTTGAAGCGCATTAATGTATTTCGTTTGAAGATCGGGCACATTAAGATTCAAGCTTTTCGCAGTTTGCTCCACGGTTTGCGTCAGATGCAGGTGATTGTGGCCTTCTTCCCAATTTCCGTGTTCTGAAATGTTGTAAAGCTTTCCAAACCATTCAAAATCTTCCCCTAAAATTTGGCTGAGCTCTGCCTTTGTCCAGATATAAAATTTCCCTTCAACGCCTTCGCTGTCCGCATCCAATGCCGCATAAAAACCGCCTTCCGGATTTTGCATTTCTTTTCTGAGCCAATCAATCGTTTGGATCATGCGATCAGCATAAAGTGGGTTTTTTGTTAGCGAGTAAGCTTCTGCGTAAATGCTCAGCAACTGGCCGTTGTCATAAAGCATTTTTTCAAAATGTGGGATAAACCACTCATCATCAACAGAATATCGAGCCCATCCGCCCCCGACATGGTCATAAATCCCTCCCAATGCAATGCGGTTGAGTGACAGTTCGAGCTGGGCTAATGCTTCCGGATTTTGGGTTGAATCGTAATAATGTAGCAGGAATTTATAAATAGAAGGCATCGGAAACTTCGGCGCCCGATCCATTCCGCCTTTTTCTGTATCGAAGTTTTGTTGGAGCTTTTCAAACATGAGATGCAACTCCTCGACCGAATAGTTGCCATTGCCATCGGTCAAGCCATATTTTTCAGTGTCAGACACAATCATGTTTTGCAAAAATCCTTCGGCAGAGCCCACCAGCTCGTCATAATGTTTGCTAAAAGCATTATCAATGCTTTTCAAAAGCTGCACCCAGTTCTGCGGAGGCAAATAGGTCACGCCATAAAAAGGTCGTGTGTCGGGCAAGAGGAACACATTCAGCGGCCAGCCTCCGCGCACGCCCATGGCCTGAACCGAATCCATATAAACCGCGTCCACATCCGGCCGCTCCTCCCGATCAACCTTAATGCAAACAAAATGTTCATTCATAACAGCCGCGATGGGCTCTTTTTCAAAACATTCGCGCTCCATCACGTGGCACCAGTGACAAGCAGAATAGCCAATGCTGACCAGAATGGGCTTGTTTTCAGCTTTGGCCTTGCTCAAAGCTTCCTCGGCCCACGGAAACCAATCAACCGGATTGTGAGCATGCTGCAATAAATATGGGCTGGTTTGCTGGCTGAGGCGATTCATATCAGAAATGGGAAATGCTATTGATTAATGACCACTTTTTTAGTGATCGTCCGTTTGTCGGTGGCGAAGCGGGCAAAATACATGCCAGCAGCAAGCCGGGGAAGTGCGATGGTTTCCTGCGTTTGCCCAGCATTGGATTTTAGCTGCTTTTGAAGGACAGTCTGACCCTTTGTATTAATTAATGCGAAATCCACATCAGTTGCTCCATTGACACCATTCAGCATCACTTTCATTTCAAAATCCACTGGATTGGAATAAACAAAAACGTCCGAAAGATGCGGCTCGGTGGAATTGACGATATCATTCAGGTCAAATTTGCATAAGAAAACCTCTTTTCCCTTCAATTTTATACTTTTTGACCACTTTTGATGCGAAACAAAAACGTAGGTTTCTGCATTATCAGCGGCGTAGGGATTTTGAGCTGCAATCAAAATGTTGCTTCCTTTCACAACGCCGCGCCAGATCGGATTTTGAAGCTCCATATTGTCACGCGCAGATTGCGGGATTACGAGTGAATAATCTCCTTCAAACATGTCCTTAAACCCGGAAAGTCTGTAAAGTCCGTAAATAAAGCGCTCATATGCTGTGTAATTTTCCTGACGAGTGCCCGGAAAGAATGGGTTTTCCCAAAGCCAAAGTCCTTTTGCACCGGAGAAAAAAGGAAAAATTGCCGTGGCCTCGGCCACAAAAGGCGCAATGAAAGGCGTATTTGAATCATAACTGTCGTGGACGCGCATCCACACAAAAGGAATGATTGGCTTATCGCTCCAAGCGCGGTTTGCCTCAATATTGAAGAGCAGATAAGACAGATAATCCTTCCCAATCGGGTGGTCGTAACCATAATAGTAATATGGAGAAGGCGTCAGATAGTCCATCGCATTGTAAAAGCTGCCTCCGATTTTGCCATCATTTCCTTGCACCAGATAATGTGTTCTTGCTGAATTGGTGATCCAATCCTGCCAGCTGTTTGACGTAACGTTAAGCCAGCTGTTGCGCACCGGAACATCGCTGTAACTGGATATCGGAACTGTGATGCCCTTCATTCTGAGACGGTTGATGGCCTCCGTATACCACCATCTCATATCTCTTTTATAAGTTGCCACAAAATCTGCGTCGGAAAGATTGCGATAGATTTGCGGAATTTTAGCATTGCCTTTCAGCGCCAGGATATCCCTGTCTTCACGTTGCATACGCTCAATGTCGAGACAAATAATGTCGTAACCCTTGGCTGTTTGGGAATAATTATCCCAATAACTGCGGTAAGCAGCTGTATCATTTCCCCACGGACTGCGCAGGGCGTTGTCGGCCCAGGGCTGGTCTCCGCTCGAAGTGGCGACGCCATACCAGATCAACGCTCTTTTGGCCACATTCAACGATCCGGGTTCAGGGCCACTGAATGAGGCAATATGACTGAATCCGTGTTTCAACGGTTGTGATTGCGTGTCGCCAAAGCGGGTTGCATTGTAAATAATCTTGAATGGCAGGGTGAATTCTGGAAACTTGCTCCATTCGATCGTGTTATTCGCGGTTACCGGGTTGAGAATATAATCTGGCTGGCAATCCTGCGCCGATGCGGTTGTGCAGAAGGCCGTAAGATAGATGATGACGCTGAAAAGGCCTCGAATCGGCATATTGGTAAAATGGATCATAAGAATTGACCGGACAAATTCGTTACTTTTGCATTGCTTGACCATGCATTTTTCGCTGGAACCGATTTCTAAGGAATGAAACCAGCTCAACTTATCAATGGCAAAGTAAGAAACAAAATTCCCTTGAACATAACATATAGACACATATGAGACGAATACTGCTTTTTGCCCCCCTTTTGTTCGCCATTTTTTTGATGAGCTGTGATAAAGAAAACAAAGAAACGCCAACGCCTGGGCCATCCGAAAAGGATAAGATTTTGATCAGCTATCCATGGAGAATGTCAACGGTTACGGACTTGACGGGCAAAGCGATCCCTTTCAACTTGCTTAACGCACAGACGCAGGCGATTAAGGAAGTGATGGACATCCAGTTTTTGCAAAACAATGTGACAAAGGCAATTGATCAGGGTTCCAAACAGGTTATTAATGGCGGAACCTGGTATTTAATCAATGATAATAAGACGCTTGACATTAAAATTTCTGGTTTTTCCGGTGAGTTCGGTGTGGAAGAGCTTACAAACAGCAAGCTTCGGTTAAAAAGCAAAATGACTGTTGATAAAGTCGAGCAGGAAACGATTATGGTTTTTGAGCCAGTGATCAAATAGGTATAATGTGCATATAATTGCGAAAGCGGCGGATTAAATCCGTCGCTTTTTTTATTTTGTGGCAAATTCCATTAAATGAAAAAGAACGATCCTTCCATAATCAATGCCTGGTGTATGTATGATTGGGCCAATTCGGTTCACGCCCTGGTTATTGTATCAAGTATATTTCCAGTTTATTTTAGCGCAACGGCACACAGTGCTTCCGGGAGTGCTGACACAGATTTTTTAGGTTACCAAATTAAAAGTTCGGTGCTGTTTTCATACACCGTTTCTGCCTCATTTCTAATCACCGCCTTGCTGGTTCCGCTGTGCACAGCCATTGCTGACTTCACCGGGAACAAGAAGCGCTTTATGCAGTTTTTCTGTTATTTGGGCGCAATCAGCTGCATGTTGCTCTATTTTTTCACAAAAGACACCCTTGTTCCTTCCGTTTTTCTATTCGGATTAAGCTTAGTGGGGTGGAGTGGAAGCATTGTTTTTTACGACTCCTATCTTCCAGACATTGCCACAGAAGACAAATTTGACACTTACAGCGCGCGTGGATTTTCCTTGGGTTACCTGGGAAGTGTCTTGTTATTGCTTTTCAATCTGAGCATGATCCTGGCTCCCGGATTTTACGGAATTACGGACAAAGCGCTTCCGGCGAGAATCTCATTTTTTACAGTCGGCGTGTGGTGGATATTGTTTGCGCAAATCCCGTTTCGCTATTTGCCGGTCAATAAGGTTTACAAAGAGAAAACAGGAAACTGGATCTTCAATGGTTTTGTGGAGTTGAAAAGGGTTTTTATGAAACTCAGGCAGCAGCCATTTTTGGCAAAGTTCCTAAGCGCGTTTTTCATTTACACGATGGGATTGCGGACTGTCATGTATGTGGCCACAATTTTCGGAGCGACCGAGCTCAGGCTGCCTTCTCAGAGTTTGATTGTAACGGTGCTTTTGATTCAAATTGTAGGCATCATTGGTTCGTTCACGTTTGCCTGGTTATCGGGTAAGATTGGGAATATATTCGCATTAATGGTGGGTGTTGCTATTTGGGTGGGGATCTGCACGGGCGCTTATTACACTACGGAGGCCATGGAATTCTATTTTGTTGCCTGCGCCGTCGGGATGGTAATGGGCGGCATTCAATCGCTTTCCCGGTCAACTTATTCGAAGCTTATTCCCGAAAATATCCCGGATACAGCTTCTTATTTTAGTTTTTATGACGTTACTGAAAAATTAGCCATCGTGGTGGGAACATTCATTTACGGAACTGTTGAAAACCTGACGGGAAGCATGCGTAACAGCATTTTAGCGCTGCTGGTGATTTTTGTCCTAGGATTGATTCTGCTTTACCGCATTCCGTCTAAAAAGGCTTACCATTATCAGATGCAAGATTCGAAGTCCTGAGTTAGTCGGCTTTCAAAACATCCTTGTTTTATTCATTTGCCAAAATATTTTGCACAAAAAAAACCTGCACCAATCGCTTGATGCAGGTTTTTTACTAAATATTATAATCTTAAAGTGTTCTCTTCACCTCACGAAGCTCGAAGCTTTCGATGATGTCACCCACTTCAATGTCATTGAAATTCTTAATGCTCAAACCGCATTCATAACCGTTTCTAACTTCCTGAACGTCGTCTTTGTAACGTTTTAGTGAGTCGATTTCACCGGTTAACAATACAATTCCTTCACGAACGACACGGATTTTGTTGTTCCGTTTTACATAACCATCTGTAACATAACATCCTGCAATTGTTCCAATCCGGCTGATCTTGAAGACTTCGCGAATTTCGATATTTCCTGTAATGATCTCCTCAATTGAAGGTGCAAGCATCCCGGTCATTGCGTCCTTGATCTCGTCGATCGCCTGGTAAATTACCGAGTAATGGCGGATTTCAATTTGATCCTGCTCGGCCATTTTCTTCGCATTTGAAGAAGGACGAACCTGGAATCCAATCACAATCGCATCAGAAGCAATGGCAAGGTTTACATCCGATTCAGAGATCTGACCCACTGCTTTGTGGATTATGTTCACCTGAACTTCTGATGTAGAAAGTTGCAATAACGAATCAGAAAGGGCTTCAACCGATCCATCCACGTCACCTTTTACAATCAGGTTCAACTCTCGGAAACTTCCAATCGCCTTACGACGGCCAATTTCTTCGAGCGTAATGTGCTTGCGCGTCCGGATAGACTGCTCGCGCTGGATCTGCTCACGTTTGGTTGCGATATCACGGGCATCACGTTCGTTTTCAAAAACATTAAAACGATCACCCGCCTGTGGCGCTCCATTGATACCCAGTAACTGAACCGGCATGGAAGGTCCGGCTGTTTTGAGTTTTTTACCCAAATAATCGGTCATTGCTTTCACCTTTCCGTAATGAGATCCTGCTAGCACAACATCCCCCACTTTCAAGGTTCCAGTCTGCACCAGAATCGTGGTTACATATCCGCGACCTTTGTCAAGAGAAGCTTCTACAACTGCTCCCGCTGCACGACGATTTGGATTTGCCTTCAATTCCAATAATTCTGCCTCGAGCAATACTTTTTCAAGCAGCAGATCGATCCCCATTCCCGACTTGGACGAGATTTCCTGAGTTTGGTATTTACCACCCCATTCTTCGACCAAGAGGTTCATATTAGCAAGTTCTTCACGAATTTTTTCCGTGTTAGCACCTGCCTTATCCACTTTACTGAATGCAAATACGATCGGCGCACCAGCCACTTGTGCGTGGTTAATCGCTTCACGCGTTTGCGGCATCACGCTATCATCCGCTGCAATTACAATGATAACAACGTCTGTAACATTGGCACCACGTGCACGCATCGCTGTAAATGCTTCGTGACCAGGTGTATCCAGGAATGTTACTTGTTTCCCTGTTTTAGTTTTAACACTATATGCTCCAATATGCTGGGTAATACCACCCGCTTCACCACTCGCCACGTTTTCCTGACGGATATAATCCAGAAGGGAAGTTTTACCGTGGTCAACGTGACCCATGATTGTTACAATCGGCGCTCTTTCGATCAGAGATCCTTCCTCATCAACCTCCTCCTGTACATCATTCTGAACTTCTTCTTCTGCTGAAATGAAGGCAACTTCGAAGCCAAATTCATCGGCAATGAATGTGATCGCTTCCGCATCCAATCGTTGGTTGATTGAAACGAACATGCCCATGCTCATGCAGACCGAAATTACTTCCTGAACAGTTACGTCCATCAATGAAGCCAGATCGTTTGCGGAAACGAATTCTGTTACGCGCAATACTTTTGTTTCTTCTGAACCGAGTCCGTTCGGATCGTTTTGATCTCCGCGATCCCGGCGACGTGTTCCTTTTCCGCCACGTCCCACATTTCGAGTGTTTCCACCACCCATGCGAGCCATTGTGGCTTTAATGTTATCAGAAACTTCTTTGTCAGAAACTTCCTCGCGCTTAACACCCCTGCGGTTGTTATTGCTGCTATTTGTGCTTGGTCTGTTAGGTCCTCCTGCGCGGTTCGCAGTGTTGCCCGGCGCAGTGCCGGTTGTGCCCGGAGCAGCAGGCGTTCCAGGTGTGTTCGGACGATTGCCTGTCCTGCTTGCAGCAGGCGGCACATTGGCCTCTTTCGGTCTTGGTGCATTCGGATCGGTTGGCGTTGCAGCTGGACGATTTTCACCAGCAACGACTACGCCGTCACGAATTCTCTTCCGTTTTCTGCGGCGCTTTTTATCAGCTGCCGTATCACTTGACGACGCGACAGGATCTTTTTTCTTGGCTTTATCAGAAGGAAGCTCAATTTTTCCAATGACACGAAGTCCGCGTAATTGTTCTCCTTTTGCTTCAATAAGTTCAGATTCACCAGATTCTTCTGCAACAGGAGCGGCCGTTCCAGTTTCCTGTTTCGGAGCAGGTGATGCAGTTTCAGCTTGCGCTTGCACAACGGGCGAAGTGGCGGATGTGGCATCCGCTGTCGCAACACTTGCTGGCGTTGGCACAGCTGGTGGAGCAACTAATGTTTCCGTGTCAAGCTTTTGCTCAGCAACCGGCTCAACAAAAAGTTTAGGCTCTTCTGCGGCTTTCACTTCTTTTGGCTGTTCAACCTTTGGCTGTTCAGCAATGACAGGTTGTTCAACTTTGGCCGCAACAGGCTCAGGTTCTGACTGAACCGGCGCCTTGGTTTCAGAAACTGGTTCTGGTGTTTGCTGTGGCTTAGCTTCAACAGGTGGAGCTGAGACTTCTTTATTTTCAGCAACAACTTCTTTTGCCACTTCTGGTTGCGGCTTTTCAGGCGCAGCAGCAGGAGTCGGCGCAGTTCTTCTTGCGTCTAAATCTATTTTACCAACCACCTTAATCCCGGGCAGTCGGTTCTCAAAAGCAGGCTCAGGATTGGACGGAGCTTCTTCTACAACAGGTTTTTCTTCGGATTTCGAAGGGTTATTTCTGAAGTAAAGGATTCCATCAACATCACTTTTAACTTTCTCTTCCTTAATTTCTACCGGCGCTTCGCTTTGAACTGGTTTAAAGGAAAGGGATGATCTCAGGTCATCAGATTTGAAATCTTTTGCAAGAAAATCAATCTGATCAGAATTAATCTTTGTATTCGGGTTACTCTCCACCTTATACCCTTTGGCAGACAGATGATCCACGATCGTAGTAATTCCTACGTTCAGGATCCGTGCCACTTGGCTAAGGCGCATCATTTTATCTTCTGCCATATTAGCAATTTGTAGAAAAAAGTTTTGCATTGGCAGATCTAACCCCTGGATTAAACCTGCCGGTTATTGTAAATTATTCAAACTCTTTGCGAAGAATGTCAAGAACTTCTTCAACCGTTGCTTCTTCAAGATCGGTTCTTCTTACAAGTTCTTCCTTATTGAGTGCGAGCACGCTTTTGGCTGTATCCAAACCAATTTTGTGCAACTCACTGATAATCCATTCGTCAATTTCATCAGAGAATTCAGTCAAATCGACATCCTCGTCGTTTTGCTCCTCAATGTCTCTGAAAACATCTATTTCCATTCCAACCAGCTTACCGGCCAGTTTAATGTTCTGACCGCCTTTACCAATTGCAAGTGAAACCTGATCTGGTTTAAGGAAAACAGAAACACGCTTGGCATCGCGGTCAATTTGCATTGAACTCACTTTTGCCGGACTAAGCGCCCTGCTGATCAAAAGTTCGAGGTTATCCGTGTAATTGATAACATCGATATTCTCATTTCCAAGTTCACGAACGATCGAATGGATGCGAGATCCTTTCATACCCACACATGCTCCAACGGGATCAATGCGGTCATCGTAAGATTCAACGGCAACTTTTGCACGTTCCCCTGGTTCACGAACAACGCGTCTTACTGAAATAATTCCATCGTATATCTCCGGAATTTCAACTTCAAACAATCTTTCAAGAAAAAGTGGTGAAGTTCTGGAAAGCGTAATCTTTGGAGAACCGTTGTTCATTTCCACTTTATGGATCACTGACTTAACAGATTCACCCTTGCGGAAACGGTCTTTCGAGATCTGCTCGGTGCGCGGCAATGAAAGCTCGTTACCTTCTGAATCTACAATGATAACTTCGTGCCTCAATGTCTGATAAACCTCGCCGGTGATCATTTCGCCAACCTGATCCTTGTATTTCTCGAACATGATTTCTTTTTCCATGTCCTTGATCTTCTGGATCAATGTCTGACGTGCGGTCTGAACAAGTCTGCGCCCGAATTCTACGAGCTTAACTTCTTCTGCAACCTCTTCACCAACTTCAAAGTCACTCTGGATTTTGCGGGCTTCTGCCAGCGGAATCTTGTTATAATCCCAAATGTCCTCAGAGTTGTCGTCGACGATCTCTCGCGTGCGCCACATCTCAAGGTCACCACTTTCAGGGTTAATGATTACATCAAAATTATCGTCGGTGCCGTATTTCTTGCGAATCATTGTACGAAACACTTCCTCCAAAACACTGATCATCGTAGGACGATCGATGTTTTTCGAGCTTGCGAACTCCGCGAATGACTCAATTAATATTCCGCTATCCATTGCTTATGTTATAGATATTTGCTGATACTAAGTTATACATATTATATAATTGATTACAAATCAGAAATATGAATCTGACCGTAACTTTATTTAAACGAAATTTCTATTAAAGCTTTCGATATATCTTCAAACGAAACGTCGCGGATCAATTCCGATTCGTCAACTGGTGTTTTCGTTTTCTTTTTAGGTGCAGGCAATTTTAACTTAACAATTTCTTCACTTGCTTCAAGCAGCGTCCCAGAAATCACCTCTCCCGTTTTCAAAGTAACTTTTAAATTTCTGCCCAGGTTTTTAAGATATTGCCTATGCAAAAGCAAAGGTTGGTCTAAGCCAGGTGAAGAAACTTCAAGTGTGTAGGCATCAGCGAAAATTTCTTGCTCTTCAAGCTGCTTCGCTAACCTCCTGCTGATAGATGTACATTGCTGGATCGTAATTCCTTCGTCACTGTCAACAAGAATTGATATTTTTTGACTTAGCTTGGAAGGCTTAATGATTATGTCTACAAGGAAACAGTTGCTATCCTGTAAAAAGGGTTCGAGCAAAGTTTCCAATTGTTCTTTTATCGTCATGTACGGCTTACTGCAAATAAAAAAGGGGATTTAAGACCCCCTCAATCAATCGATCAAAATAGAATTATTTGCAAAGGTAAAAATATTTTATCATTTGTACAAGTTATGGCAATGTCTTCTAATGTGATATCCTTCTTCTATTTTTGTTAAAAAATGCGTTATTTGGCCATATGAAAGGGTTAAAAAAGTTATTGTGGTTCCTCTATAAGTGTTTTGCTTTTTATACCCTGCTGATTTACATACTCATCCTTTGGATTCCACTCAAAGGTTGGATTGCGGGGTTTATGATGATGTCTCTGCCAGTCGTTGTTATCGTTCATCTGATAAGCATTCCTATCTGGCTTATTATCGATAAGAAAAAAGCATTGCTGCCCCTTGTAATGGTGGCGCTTGCCGGCGTTTTCGTTTCTAGGACCTACGGATTTGGTCATGAACCTGCTGAATTAGAATCGGGCAGCTCATTTTCGGTGCTCAATTACAATGTGCACAGTTTCCAGCGGGACGAGCCGTGGTGGAAAAATGATGGTCGTGAGCGCATTGCGGACATGAAAAGCTGGTTTAAAAAGTCTGATCCCGACATTATGTGCCTCTCCGAATATTACAGCGCACACGAGGAGCCATTCGATTTCAATGGCAACTTTCGTGAACAAGGATTCAAATATCAGAAGTTTTATAGTCGACCAAAAAAAGAGAAGCACGGAAACTCCTGGGGCGTTGCGGTCTTATCCAAATATCCGATCATAGCATCACAAGACACGATCTTTGCAGCACAAAATGGCCTTATCCGCGCCGATGTCAACATTAAAGGCGATACAGTCCGGGTTATAGCCGTGCATTTGTATTCCATGACATTGAAGCTAGGTAATCTTGTAAGTCAGAAACAAATGGATGGTGTTAAGAGGGAAAGTAAAATCACCTTTGAACGCATGCGCAATGGGTTCGTGCGCCGCTCGCGCGAGATGAATGTGCTCGCATCTTGGATCAATGCGTCGCCTTATCCTGTCATTGTATGCGGGGATTTCAACGAGATTCCCTACGGATACGTTTACAGTAAAATGCGAGAACTTTTAACCAATGGCTTTGAGGAGAAAGGTGAGGGTTTCGGGTTTACATTCAATCACTTGCCTTACTTTATCCGCATTGATCATCAGTTTTTCAGTGAGGAAAAGCTGGAAATTCAGGATTTCAAAACCTTTAACGAAGTGAAATATTCGGACCATTATCCTTTAATGGGCACTTATCAGTTCCGCAAGAAACGCAAAGGAGAGGACTAAGCTAAGCTAATCTAATATTTTATTCCCAGACTGTCCAGCTCGTGGCTTGACACTGAGGGAGGGAAAATGCCGCTTTCTAATTTTTGCTCGACAAGCCGTGCAGTTTTGAGCGCTGACTGCTTGTCTTTGAAACCGTTGTTTCCTGCAATGCCAGGAACATTGTGCTGCACAATAAGTGGCTTGCCATTTTCCAGGATTCGATATCCCCAGCCTGAACCAGCCTCAAATGATTCAACCTTGAAACGGCGAAGGCCTTTGCCGCCTGCACCCGTGTCTCTTTTGGAAAGAAAAACAAAGGTTGCAGAAGCAAAGGCCAGTATGCCGATTGTGGTAATAATCTTTTTGTTACGACTCACCATTACAGATTGTCATCATCATTCTCCGCAACAGTAGGATCAAATGCCCAGAAGTCATCCAAGTTTGTGCCTGAGCTTCCAGTTCCATAATAGCCTACATTGCCAATTGAAAACCCAGCAGCATAAGTTCTAGAACTTGGGAAGTTAGCAACTGCTGTCCAGGTGTTGCTTGATGGTGTGTATTCCCATGTATCCGATTTGCCAAGACCGCCAACCACATAGGCCTTTTCGTTAATTACTAGGGCAGTCGCGAAGGATCTTCCTGAAAAATTGTCGTCTGTATTACTTTCCATTCTTGTCCATGCGCCACTTCCGCCGTTTCCAGCTGGGTCAAAGCTGTAAAGATCTTTCGGTTCCGATGCAGTTCCAGCGTTCGTCTGACCGAATCCAACATATGCTTTTCCACCCACTGTAAATGACAGTGCACCTCTGCGTTTTCCGCCTGTGAACGTCGCAATTTCAGTCCATTTATCCGTTGTTGGATTGTATTCGTAAAAATCCTGATAAAAACCGCTTCCGTTGTATCCAAGACCAACATATGCTCTGTTGTCCGCTACAAAAGATGTTGCATATTGACGGGTGCCGCCTGCGAAATCAGCCTTTTTAGTCCACTTATTGGTTGCAGGATCGTATTGATAAAAATCCTTTTTATATCCGCCGTCTACTGTAGTCACACCATCAAAGCCAGTTCCTACGTATGCTTTTCCGCCAACCACGAATGCGGTAGCGTCATTTCTTCCGCTTCCTTCAAAGGGGGCAACTTGTGACCAGATCTTCGTAGTCGCGTCGTATGACCAGAAATCCTTCACTCTTTGAACAGTTTCGCTGGTAAGACCTGTTCCGATATATCCTTTATTTCCAATTACAAAACTTACTGCGCGGGACCTGGCCGAACCTCCGAAATTTGGAATGCCTGTTCTGTACCAGTTTCCTAATTTGTCTGCTTCGGGATCATCGTCTTTGCAACTAAACTGAGTAAGCGAGACTGAAGCAACTAAAAGGGCTAACGTAGTCTTTTTTAAGGTATTAAACATGTAAAAAATATGGTTTGACTAATTGATACAAAAGAAAATTGGTAAATAATTTCTGATCTTACATTCCCATTTTAACCGCAATCAGAGCATTGAAACCAGATAGCGCAATTTGAAAATTTTTGCAAACATAACATCTTGATACTGCTAAGTAAAATTATATGTTAATTTTTGTCTAAATCTTTGGCCTTCGCTTCTGCTTTTCAACGCTGGCCATGTCCGTATTGTTGTTGCGGCCCGGGCCGATCTTTGTTGAAATACATGCCTCCCTTTTTACGTTAGTTTAATGTGTTTGCCACTTTTTCTCAATGGCTGGCGTAAGTAAGATCACAGGTCGGCTGGTTGCTGCGCCGCGTTGTTGCAAGCCATTTCCAACCCTTACGTCTTACTCAACCGTTTTGTTGCAAATATAGATGGCTGTTAAATTTGGCCCATTTGCGCGAATCGTGTTGTATTTAAGATTACATGTGATAATTTTGCACTTTTTACTGTTCTTGCA
The DNA here is from genome assembly GCF_021390515.1 of Dyadobacter sp. CY326. GTDB lineage: Bacteria > Bacteroidota > Bacteroidia > Cytophagales > Spirosomataceae > Dyadobacter. The sequence goes on along the minus strand of NZ_JAJUXI010000002.1, from coordinate 414,852 downwards.
TTAAATGAAATTCAACTGGTATTTTCTTAAAAAATCTGCAACGGTTTTTAGATTACTTATAATATTTGGCATTACTGCTTCCCTGGCGGGTTGCGATCCTTCCGGAGATCAAATTGAAGCGATTGTTCAGCCTAATGTAGACGACTTTTCGGTGCAGTTTACGGATACAGCTTCCGTTGCACTTTCCACTGTGGCAACGGATTCAGTCATGACCGGTGGGGCTGCGCGACTATTGGTAGGAAGATACATTGATCCGATTTTTGGTAAATTCCAGTCAGCGGCTTACTTTGAGCCTACGATCAGCAGCGCAATCGTGATCCCGGAACTGGCGGTTTACGACTCGCTGACACTTTCCTTGCGTTACGATGGCTATACGCACGGTGACACAACTGTGGCAATGAATATTGCTGTTCACCAATCGCTCGCAGATTTGTTAGATAAGAGTTCATATTACAACACTTATGCCGTTCCATATGCAGCCACTCCGCTCGGGAGAGTGAAGTTTGTGCCTACACCGCGTGAAAGCGGCACATTGAAAATTAAGCTTTCGGACAATCTTGGCAAGCAGATATTTGATAAAGGAAAAACCAATTTGCTTTCCAGCAACACAGAATGGATTGATTTGGTGAAAGGTTTCGCACTGATTCCTGGCGCAAACGACAATGGGCCGGTGGTAGGATTTAAATTGTCCGATGCCAACACATCAGTTCAGCTGCATTATCACACGACTGAAAACGATGGAGTTAAGAAGGACTCAACGGTGATCCAAACCAATATAGCCTATAATAGAATTCTGGCTGATTATAAAGGCACGCAACTGGCTAAACTGCCGACCACGAGCAGAGTATCGCTTCCATCAGCTCAGACACAAAATTTGTCGTTTATACAGGCTGGCTTGGGCGTAATGACCAGAATTGAATTTCCTACGCTGCGAGATCTGAAAGCTAACCCATACACTGTCGTTAACAGAGCATATTTGCGAATCACGCCATTGAAATACTCTGTCACCAAGTTCAATCCGGCACCACCCGTTTTGTATCCGTATCTGGTGGACAATAACAATGAGTTTTTCTCGAACGCCAACGGCTTTCCGCTTCAAGTAACTGACTTGGATGGTAACTTAACACAAGCCGAGTATATCATCGATTTGGTAAACAATACTGCTTATTATTTGCTTGATGTAACCGGCTATGTCACAACAGTGTTAAACCTCAACTCCGACAACTCTCCCGCGATACTTTTAAGAACTTCGCCGTTTAATAAAGAAAGCACATCTCTACCCGCGGCATCGACGGAATTTACTTTCAGTGCAACGCGCTTGGTTATCGGAGATCAGCAGAGCAATGATTCCGGCGTGAAGCTTAGTCTCTATGTTACAGCCGCTAAAAATAAGCAGTAAGAGAGCGGACGAGCCTATAAACTTAGGCTAACGGCCCGGTGCTTGCTGGAAACAGCAACTAAAACAATGCAGCCCAGACCGTTGGAAACCCACATTAATGTCACGGACAAGGCTTATGATGCGATCAAGTATTTTTACTGCGTCAAAGCCCCGGCAGATTTTGAGGCGAAGATCCAGCATCTGTCTCCGAACCTCGAAATGATGCTGATCTTCAATTTTGGGGCTCCTATTCGTGTTTCGTTTGCAGATCTGGGTTTCAACGGCTTGCAAATTGGTCGCGTGTCTGCAATAGGCCCGATCAGGAAGATGCTGAATTACGAAGTGCTGCCCGGGACGGACATGATCATCGCCGTTTTTAACCCCAATGGATTTTACCGGTTAATGCAGCTTCCTATGGACGAAATAGGCGAGGAAAGCATTATTAATCCTGATCCTTTGCTCAACATCACCGGATTTAATGCGCTGTGGCAGTCGCTTTATGATCTGCCGAGCCTTGACGAGCGGATATTGTCGGGAAATCGTTTTGTGTGAGTCGTCCGGGGACATTCTTCAATCCTGCTCCATAATGATTTTGAAGAAAGCTTACATAACAAAAGGGCCGCCCCAGATCTCTGAGACGGCCCTTTTTAATTAAAATGTGCAATTAAACTAGATCAAACCGATCAAGATTCATCACTTTATTCCATGCTGCAACAAAGTCAGTTACAAACTTTTGCTGTGCATCGGCGCTGGCGTAAACTTCTGCTAACGCTCTTAATTCTGCATTTGAACCGAAAACAAGGTCAGCACGCGTGGCAGTCCATTTAGGCTGACCAGTGCCTCGGTCGCTTCCTAGGAACAATTCCCGATCTTCGGACATTGCTTTCCATGCTGTGTTCATATCCAGCAAGTTCACAAAGAATTCGTTGTTAAGTTTGCCTGGATACAATGTAAACACACCGTGTTTTGAACCATCAAAATTGGCATTCAAGACACGCAAACCACCCACAAGCACGGTAAGCTCAGGACCGGTCAATGTCAGCAATTGTGCTTTGTCGATTAATAGTGCCTCCGTAGAAACGGAAGGTTTCACATTGCGATAATTGCGGAAACCGTCAGCAATCGGTTCAAGATAAGCAACAGATTCAATGTCAGTCTCTTCCTGAGAAGCGTCCATGCGACCCGGAGTAAAAGGAACCGAGATAAAATGTCCTGCATCTTTCGCAGCTTTTTCAACGCCTGCGCCACCGGCCAGAACTATCAAATCCGCCAGAGAAACTTTTTTGCCCGTTAACTGAGCACCGTTGAATTCCTGTTGAATGCTTTCCAATGTGTTCAACACCTTATGCAGCTGAACCGGATTATTAACTTGCCAATTTTTCTGCGGAGCCAACCGAATGCGTGCACCGTTCGCGCCGCCACGTTTGTCCGAGCCGCGGAAAGTGCTTGCGGAAGCCCAGGCCGTAGAAACAAGTTCGGAAACGCTTAGTCCCGATTCCAAAACCTTCGCTTTCAAGGTTGCAATGTCACTTTCGTCGATCAATGCGTGATCAACTGCTGGAATTGGATCTTGCCAAATCAAAATCTCTTCCGGCACATCTGGACCCAGATAGCGCGCGCGCGGACCCATATCACGGTGCGTTAACTTAAACCAGGCGCGTGCAAAAGCATCTGCAAATGCATCCGGATTTTCCAGAAAATGTCTTGATATTTTTTCATAAGCCGGGTCAAATCGCAATGCCAAATCCGTGGTCAGCATTGTTGGCGCATGCTTTTTCGAATCGTCATATGCGTCAGGAATAATGCTCCCTGCATTTGTGGCAACCCATTGGTGGGCGCCGCCCGGACTTTTTGTTAATTCCCATTCAAACCCAAGCAAGTTTTCGAAGAAGTTGTTACTCCATTGTGTTGGCGTGGTTGTCCACGTCACTTCAAGACCGCTTGTAATCGTGTCAGCGCCGTTGCCGGAACCGAAACTGTTGTTCCACCCAAAGCCTTGCAATTCCAAATCAGCAGCTTCCGGCTCTTTGCCCACGTGCTCAGAAGGAGCAGCGCCGTGCGTTTTTCCAAAACTATGTCCGCCCGCAATGAGCGCGACGGTTTCTTCATCATTCATTGCCATGCGGCCAAATGTGTCGCGGATGTCCCGTGCCGCAGCAATTGGATCCGGATTGCCGTCTGGTCCTTCTGGATTTACATAAATAAGGCCCATATGCGCCGCTGCAAGTGGTTTTTCCAAATTACGCGACTGGTGCATGTTGCCATCAGCATTTTCATCAGACACCAAAACACCATTGTCTGCCACGCCCGCCGAGCCGTCTGCATAGCGGTGATCATTGCCTAACCAGGTCGTTTCCGAACCCCAGTAAACGTCTTCATCCGGTTCCCACACATCCGCACGTCCGCCTGCAAAGCCAAAGGTTTTAAAGCCCATTGATTCCAATGCAACATTACCCGTAAGAATTAGTAAATCAGCCCAAGAAATGTTACGGCCATATTTTTGTTTGATCGGCCAGAGCAATCTGCGCGCCTTATCAAGGCTCACATTATCAGGCCAGCTGTTCAATGGAGCAAAACGCTGCTGTCCCGAACCGCCACCGCCGCGACCATCAAATACGCGGTAAGTGCCTGCGCTATGCCACGCCATGCGAATAAATAGAGGACCGTAATGGCCAAAATCGGCCGGCCACCAGTCTTGTGAATCTGTCATCAGCGCGTGAAGGTCTTGCTTCACAGCTTCCAGGTCAAGGCTTTTGAATGCTTCTGCATAATTGAAATCGTCACCGAGCGGGTTGGATTTCGATGAATGCTGGCGCAGAATGCTAAGCTTCAACTGGTTAGGCCACCAGTCGCGGTTTCTGGTGCCGTCGCCGGCAACACTCTGTTTCAAAGTTCCGTTAAACACCGGGCACTTGCTGATGTCATTTGATCCGTCGTCCATATGTTTGAGGTTATGTAATTGTTCAAAACTTATCTGCAAAAAGTATCATTGCAGACTGGCGAAGTTATATTATTGAAACGTATAATCACAATCGATTAATTCTATATTTCAATAGTCAAAATCTATTCACCAACGAATTGAACACGATTCGCTTTATAGCACGCTACCAATTTGGACAATGCAGCCTTAATGCATTGGAATAGTTTGAATCGACATGGGCAACTTTATAATACAAAACTGCCATTATCAATCTTAGCTCGATTGTCCCAAACAACGCTATTCTGATCTTAATGATGTTACCGGGTTGGCCAATGCCGCTTTAAGAGATTGATAAATGACAGTTAACCAGCAAATTACAAGGGTTAATGTGCAGGAAGCGATGAAGACCCACGGTTGGATGCCTGTTTTGTAAGGGAAGCTTTCGAGCCAGCGATGCATGGAATACCAGGCAATGGGGATTGCGATGGGAAAGGAGAAAAGGACGAGGCGGGTGAAATCTTTGGAAAGCAGTAACACAACGCTCGAAACGGAACCGCCGAGCACTTTTCGCACGCCGATTTCTTTCACACGCTGCTCGGTTGTGAAAGTTGCGAGCCCGAATAAGCCAAGGCATGCAATGAGAATGGTCAATGTAGAAAAAGCCGTAAAAATTTGTCCACGCAGCTCATCAGCGTGATAAGCTGATTCAAAATCCTGATCGAGGAAGCGATATTCAAAAAGGCGGTCGGGATAGATTTCCGACCATTTCTGGCCAATGAATGCAAGGGTTTGAGCCGTGTTTTTTGTTTTGATCTTAACATGCAAGACCGGATTGCTCTGGCGATACATCATTATCAACGGCTCGATTGGATTGTAAAGCGATTGCTGGTGAAAATCCCTGATAACGCCCACAACCTGAGCAGTTGGCGGTGGACTTTCTCCGTTTTGAGGAACAGTCCCCAGCATGATTTTCTTACCGATCGGTTCCTTCCAGTTCATGCGCTTGGCAACGGCTTCATTGATTAAAACACCATTTGACGTGTCGGCCGGAAAGTCCAGAGAAAAGTCACGGCCCTGCATGAGCTTCATGCCCATTGTTTTGACATAATCATGGTCCACCGCAGTCGGGCGAAAAGCCATTTCTTTCATTCCCGTGCTGGATTCAACCGTGAAAATGACGCGGCCGCCAATGTTGCTGACGGGCGAGGATGCGGACGCAACGCTTTGAATGTTTGGATTATCAATCAGCATTTTACGCAGCGCATTGTATTTGTCCTTGGGCTGATCGCCCTGATAGGCAATGGTCAAAACCTGATCGCGGTCGTATCCCATGTCCTTGTCACGCATGTAGTTGAGCTGCTGGTAAACGATCCACGTGCAAATGAGCATGACCAGCGAAATTGAGAATTGTGCAACGACCAATGCTTTTCTGAAAAAACTGTTTCCCTTTGCTTTGAATGAGCCTTTTAAAACTTCTGCCGGCTCAAAGGCAGACAAATAGAAAGCCGGATAACTGCCGCTCACAAGGCCCGTAAACACCACAATCGAAAGTCCGATGAGGAGAAACTGCGGACTAAGCAACTGCATGTAACCGATTTCTTTGCCCGAAACGGTGTTAAAAAATGATAAAAGCGCCGCAACCAAGAACAAACTGCTCGCCAAGGAAATCAATGTAATCAGCACAGATTCTGTCAAAAATTGTGCAATTAATGCACCTTTCAACGATCCCATGACTTTCCGTAAACCAACTTCTTTGGCTCGCTTTGCAGATTGGGCGGTTGACAAGTTCATGTAATTAATGCTGGCAATCAGCAACATAAAAAATGCAACTGCGCTGAATGTGTACACATAACCAATGTCCCCGTTGGATTCGCCTTCCATTTTGGAATAAAGGTGAATGCTTGTCAACGGCTGCAATTTGTAATTAATGTGAATGCCCATGCGCTTGAAAATGCTGGCCATATATTTGTCATAAAGCTGCGGAAAACCGGCTTCCAGCTTCTTAATGTCTGCATTCTCTTTGAGCAGCAGATAACTGCTGATGTAAAAACCACCCCAGCCGTCTGCCTGGCGCTGGTTTCGGTCGAGCGATGTCAGCGCATTGAATGTAAAATGCGAGTTCTTGGGAACGTCTTCGATGACGCCGGTTACTTTGTAGGAAGTCGTGTCGTCAGTGCGGAGGATCTGGCCTAATGCGCTGCTTGGACCGAAAAATCTTGTAGCAACTTTCTCGGTGAGCACGATGCTGTTGGGTTCGTCCAATGCAATTTTCGGATCTCCCGCAATGAATTTATAGGTGAAAATATCAAAAACAGTTGAGTCGGCGGAGTAAATGTCTTCCTCGTAAAAACGCTTTTCCCCTTGCCGAAACATCACTCTTCCATTGCCAAAAAACCGCACGTAACTCTCCACAAACGGATAATCCTGTTTGAGCGTCTTTGCGAGCGGAGGCTGCGTGCTCACCCATTTATTAATCTTATCTGGCTCGCGAATGTCCGACACAATGCGGTAAATCCGATCAGCTTTTGTGTGGTAATGATCATAACTCAGTTCGTCGGTCACGTAAAGCAGCAACAGCATGCCGCATGTTACACCGATGGTGAGCCCGAGAATGTTGATCAGGCTGTAAAATTTATCCTTAACCAGATTGCGAAGGGCGAGTTTAATGTAATTTTTTAGCATGGACAGGGAGTTGTAAATTGCGTTGCAGACGCTGTCGCAACATTCATGCCAATGTTATAAGATATTGATTATGAATAATTTATGTTTTTATTTTGTTCGAAATCGGACGATTTTCGTGCGGCTGCGGACAAGTGATCAGCGCAATAACGGTTAAGGGCAATTGACCAAAAACACATAAATTGTCGACTCTTTCTCTCAAAACCTTTTTCACAACAATTTTATCAAAACGCAACAATGCGATCACTCCTGTTCATTTGCTTTGCTTTATTCATTTTCGGCTGCAAATCGGCCAAAATCGCCGACAAAAGTTTTACATCCAGTGGCCTGATCCTGAAAAAGGTGAAGGAAAATGTTTACCAGCACACGACTTATTTACAAACGGAGACTTACGGGAAAGTCGACTGCAACGGAATGATCGTTTTTGACAAAAATGAAGCCATTATATTCGACACGCCGGCGGATGATTCCTCTTCGGCGGCTTTATTGAATTGGGTCCGGGATAGTCTGCAATGCAAGGTTATCGCTATTGTGCCCACGCATTTTCATGCAGATTGTCTGGGCGGTTTGAAAGAGTTTCACAACCGTGGAATCCCTTCCTATGCCGAAAACAGGACGATTAATGCAGCCAAATTAAAGAATTACCAAATCCCACAGAACGGTTTTGATAACAAGCTCAACCTGAAAGTGGGCGATAAGCCGGTGATTGTGGAGTTCTTTGGCGAAGGCCATACGAGAGACAATGTCGTAGGCTATTTTCCAGCGGATAAGGTGCTGTTTGGCGGTTGCCTGATCAAGGCAGTGGATGCGTCGAAAGGCAATTTGGAAGATGCCAATGTGAATGATTGGTCTGCAACAGTGACCAAATTAAAGCAGAAATATCCCGACACGCAGTTTGTGATTCCCGGTCATGGAAAGTCAGGAAACCTGGCATTGCTCGATTACACAATCAAGCTTTTTGAACCAAAATAAAACATTCCCCCCGGTTTTAACCGGGGGAGTTATCTCAAATTGACGCAATAATTTACTGAACTTTCAAATTAAAATCCAGCGCCACATCGTCGCTTCCCGGCGTAGGGGTGCCGTTTTTTGCGCCGGGTTGGTGGCGAAGCTGCACTTTTAACTTTCCTATGCCCGCCGCACCGGCCTTGGCAGTTCCAGTAAGGCCAATGGGATAATTGTTCACATCCTTATCGCCATATGTGTATGTGAGCAGGGTGGCTGGCGAGGGCGTGTAAATGAGCAAATGCTCATCCGATTCCTCCGCGACTTCATCTGTGATGTCTTCAACAGGCGTTTTGCTTTCATCCAGAAGCTGCACGGTCAATGTGTATGCTGTGTTTGCTTTGAGCGCAACGGTGTCAAATCTTGTTGCTGCATTGCCGCCATCTCCATCAGCGTCCTTGAAACTAAATGAAGTAACCGTCCCCGTGCCCGCTTCTTTGAATGTCAGCGTAACGGATGTGATCAGTTCATTTTCATCATCGGGTTCCAGGTCTTCGCCGGAGTCTTTACATTGAACAAAAAGAGCGGTCATGCCCAATAATAGACCCAATGCCAAATGTTTCCTTTTCATAGGTTTCTGAATGTAGTTTAAAATAGCTTATGCAACTTGGTTGCAAATGTAAAGAGTGTGCAACTAAGTTGCAACAAAAAAAGCTGCCTTTTCGGGCAGCTTTTGTATCAATTGTAAAATGATTTTGAAAACGCTAAAAATTGTTAGGCGCTGCGCACCGACCCCAATAGTCCATAATGATCTGGACGGTTTTGTGCAATTCACTGAAACTGCTCTGTTTAATAAAAAATCCTTGTGCTGACATGCTATATGCATTAATCACCATTTCCTGGTTGATGGCCGTTGAAAAGAACAGATAGGGAATGCATTTCAAATTAAGTTCTGCATCCGTATGCAATTTTTGTCTCAGTTCAAATCCGTCCAGCCGCGGCATATTTATGTCAGACAAAATCAGGAAAGGGAGCTTGGGCGTTGTGTGAAGATAATCTAATGCTGCTTCGCCGTCGGAGAAATACAGTCTTTCATTGGTGTAAGGAAGCGACTTAAAAACTTCTTCGAGGAGAAATTGATCATCTAGATCGTCTTCAATAATTACTACTGCGCCGTTTTTGTTCATATTGCCTGCGTTTAGCTATGTGTCGATGTGCTATAACCGGGCTAATTGTATAAATGTAGCACTTTTAAAGGCTTTTTGGTCAAAACTTTTAATCCGTTCTGCCGAGCTCTGTTTTCATTTTATACCATTTCTGGATATCGCCATCTTCCGCGTCGGTGTGGTTGCTAGCCAGATGTTTAAGGAAAGCAAACTTCGCCTCATCCGATTCCAGAAATAAATCGTCCGCATTTCCTTCTGCTTTTACTAAATATTGATATCCGTCGTTGGTAACTTCTTTGGAGGTGTAAAATTTGCCCGAGCCCTCGAAGTTGCTCACTGAATTGTATAAATCATATACATCCTCTTCGGCGTCCAGCGTCACGGCGGACAGCCAGGTTTCATAGTTTGTTGTTTTTCCCATTTTGATAGTTATTCCTAATGTTGCCATCCAAACAGTAAAAACCATACCAACGACTCTGTCAAGCTTCCAGAAGTCCATTCGTGAATGCTTTCCACTGCCCCGCTGAAACTCCCTTTTTGCCTGCAAAACCAATGATCGCATTGCGCACTTTGTCCCAAAGCTTCGTCGAATCCTGGTTGGCTTCGAGGTTGCGGTCATAAACTCCCGCCGTAACTTTTAAGTGATCACGACTGATCGTAAACGTGCTTGTCGATTGTTGCGAGTAAAAATGAGCCGTTTCGTTGGTCTCAGAGCCCGGCGCTGCCGTAGGCCTTACCCGCACTGCAACGCTTTCAATATGACCATTCTTCTCTGATTCAATGCGTTCAATGACCACCCAGTCGAAACCGTCAGCTTCTTCGGTGCCAGGTCCGGGAATGTCGATCTTAATGAGCAAGCCTTCCTGCGCCTGACCACCAACAGGCGCACCAGACGGGTCCGTGAGTGTAAAGTGCGCAAGCGCCTCACCGGCCACGTGTTGCCATTCGTTTACATTTAAAAGCCGCTGTTTTCCTTTGTCGAAAAGGGCAACAGCATCATCAATAGAGGCAAAATCTTTGACGCTTTCAATATCCAGAGAATCTCCCTGATGATTTTCGGGAACCGCATCCGTGTGGTTTTTCTTTTCCATATGCTCAAAAGTTGTACGTTCAGACGGCAATGCAGCGTATAAAAATTATGCCGATAATCTGCTGGAACAGAAATAGTAACCGTTCCGTCGCTGAACAACTCAAATTTGTATGACACCAATGAAATCTGATTCCCAAAACGAAACGGATAAAATTACGCAGTATCTCGACGCGCGACTGGAAACAATATTGGTAAACTGGCGAATCCGGTGCGAGTCGGACGAAATAATGAACAGTAAAAGTGTGTTTACGCGTGAAGAATTCAATGATCAGGTTCCCGTTTTGATGGCAATTTTGCTGCAAAGGCTAAGGGGGCAGGAAGTGTCTCTTGATCCTGTCACGGTTGCCGGTGAACACGGATTGCACCGCTGGCAAGCTGGTTATGCGCTTCCCGAATTAACCGTTGAGATTGAACATTTGTTTGCAACCATTCTCGAAGAGATTGATAAATTCTACAACAGCGCGGCTGGCTCGGATGCAAGTGCATTCCTTATTGTCCAGCAGCAGGTTTTCAAGCTTTATTCCGAGGTAATCAGGGGCAGCATTTTCTATTATCACCAGTTGCTTCAAAATAATGCCGCCGAACGTGTGCAAAGCCTGGAATTCGCTTTGGATCAGCTCCAACAACTGGGTAAACAACGTGGTGAACATCTGCGCGAAAGCTCCCACGACCTGCGTGCATCATTCAGCGTTTTAATGGTCGCTTCGCAGATGCTCGAAATGCCCCGTGACGATAACGAGCGCACGGAGCTGATGGAAATGCTCAACAGAAATTTGTTTTCCTTGCGGGAGATGCTTTTGCAGCTGACGGACTATGCCAAAGTTGAGGCCGCGCAAGATGAACTGGATATTCAGGAGTTTGACGTAGCCGGGCTGATCAAAGACACGCTGTCAAGTGCGCAGCCAATGGCACGTCGCAATGCGCTGATGCTGGAAGGAAATGGCCCCGACGAATTCATCATAACAAGTGACCGTATCAAGGTGCAGCGAATTCTCATCAACCTGATTCAAAATGCATTGAAATACACCAGATCAGGCAGCATTTATGTCACCTGGGCGCAAGAAAACCCGCTTCGCTGGACATTAAGCGTTCAGGATACAGGTGCAGGATTTACGCCCGGCAGCCCAAGCGCTTTGCTCGCAGCACAGTTAAAGCCCCCCATTCACACCACCACGAGCCACCAGCAGGCAAAGCTCATGCAGGAACCCCCAGCCCCGCAACCCACGGCCAAAACATATTTTAAAGAAAGCGAAGGACTTGGATTATTTATCGTCAAAAAACTTTGTGAACAAATGAAAGCTTCGATGGATATTGAAAGCGAACGGGGCAAAGGAACATTGGTTAGGATTCGTTTCTTGACAAAACAGGAGCCAAATAAGATGTGAAACCGGCGCGCGTAAATTGCGAGGCGTGAATTCTCAATTGGGCACTAAAAAAACTTGGGACCAGGCACACATTGCCTGATCCCAAGTTAGCTACGAAGTCTATGTCAAATCTATCATTTCTTGTAAATCCGATACAGCCTTCCCTGGTCGGTGACTGCGTATAAGGCGCCGTCTTTGCCTTGGGTAACGTCGCGGAAGCGCTGGCCTTCCTTGGCTAGCAGGCGCTCTTCGCCAACGACTTTATTGTCTTCAATCACAAGTCTGGCAATGTGCATGCTGCTGAGACCGCCGATAAAAAGGTTGTTTTTCCATTCAGGGATGCTGTCGCTGCTGTAAAATGTGATGCCGCTTGGCGAAACCACTGGATCCCAATAGTAAACGGGTTGCTCCATTCCGGCTTTCTGCTGAATAGAATCGCCGATTTTTCTGCCGTCATATTCAATGCCGTAAGTAATGGTTGGCCAGCCGTAATTTTTGCCAGCTTCAATGCGGTTAAGCTCATCGCCGCCTCTCGGGCCAAACTCAACTTCCCACAAATCATTTGTAACCGGGTGAAAAGCAAGTCCCTGCACATTGCGGTGACCATAAGAATACAATTCAGGTTTTGCGCCATCTTTCCCTTCAAATGGATTCCCAGCAACCGGCTTGCCTTCTTTCGTAATCCGGATCACTTTGCCAAGACTCGAATTCAGGTGTTGGGCCTGCGGCCGTGTAACCGTGTCCGAGCGTTCGCCCGTGCTGATAACCAGGTCAGCATTTTTGTCAAAAAGAATGCGTCCGCCGTAATGCAATGTGCCGTTATAAGCAGGAGTTGCGCGATAAATGACTTTTGCACCTTCAATTTTCTTTTCGTCTGCCGAAAGTTTTCCTTTTGCCACAGCGGTCAGGTTGCCAGCCGGAAGGTGTTCCGAAAACACCCAGTAAACCATCCTGTTTTTCTCAAATTCAGGATCAACGCGGACGCCGAGCAAGCCTCCCTGCCCCTCTGAATTTACAGCAGGAATGCCCGTTATCGGCGCGCTTACAACACCTGCAGTGGTGGCAATGCGCATGGTTCCAGCTTTTTCGGTGATGATCAGGCGGCCATCCGGAAGTGAAGTGATGCCCCACGGGTTTTTCAGGTCGCTAAACAACACTTTGCCTTCATATGGAGTCGTGGATTTGACACTTCCGATTCTGGTTTGTCCCTCAAATGAAGGCTTGTAAGCCGTGTTGGCCTTTTGCGTTTCAACAGGCGCCGAAGTGCTGTCAGTCTTAGCAGCCTCCGAACTTTCTGATTTTTTATTTTGGCAGGATGCGAAAGTCAAAGTAGCCCCGGCCAGCATTAGCAAAACACTTTTGGTCATTGTTTTTTTGGTTAATGGTTTAATGTCAAACTTGGTGCCCGCAATTTAAGCATATAGTAAGGTTACACTTCATTTTTAATCAAGCAAAATAATTAGCACACGGGTTGCCGTCTTTTCACTTCGTCAAGTTTTTAGGACCGCTTATATTTTATTGGTAAAAAATAGGGTGAATTTTTCCTAAATTTAATTGCCGCCCTTCTTACGGAAAGCGCTATAAATCAAGGCTAAACGTGACCAAGTTGAAAACGATATCTTCCAATTTTGACTGGTTTTTTAAATTCAGGATTTACCACATTCCATTTTGGTTTGTGTATCATTATCTATGGTGGACTTTTGCAATCGGCAGTCCATGGGATGCAGCACACAATATTCTTTCCTCCGCTTACTCGATCAAATATTGCTTTTACGTCGTCTTACAGGCTGCCGGGGTTTATTTCAACCTGTATTTTCTCATTCCCAGGTTTTTGGAAAAAGGGCGTTATGCGCTTTATATTGGATTTTTAATGTTCACCATTGTTGCAACCGCCGTACTGATCGTGCCGGGTTATTATGTGAGCGCCTGGCTTTCGGTCAAAACGTTTTATGAGCTCTACGAGATTGAGCCAGCCAGATATGAGCATTTTTTTCGGGCCAATACATTTCCCTCCACTGTTACCAGCATGATGCTCGCCATGAGCGTGAAGCTGACCAAAAACTGGGTCCAGTCCAGGCGGCGGGAGCAGGCGCTGGAAACCGAAAAGCATGCATTGGAAAAGGAAAAACTGGAAACCGAGCTAAAATTTTTGAAATCACAATTCAACCCGCATTTTTTGTTCAACACAATCAATTCAATTTTTGTCCTCATTGATAAAGATCCAAACCTAGCATCCGAGTCGCTGGCGAAATTCTCCGACATTCTACGTTATCAATTGTATGAATGCAACGAGCACCAGATTCCACTGCGGCAGGAAATGGGTTATCTTGAAAATTTTATTGAGCTTCAAAAACTGCGTCAGGACCACGGAAATGTGAAAATCAAAACGGAAACTGAACTGACGCAGACGGGCGATCTGGGCATAGCGCCATTTATTTTGACCCCATTTGTAGAAAACGCATTCAAGCACGTCTCGCGCGACAGGCTGGAATCCAATTGGATCCATATCCATGTCACATTGAACGGATTGGAGCTTTGTGCCAACATTGCAAACAGCACTTCTGCGTCCGCTAATTCTTCCTCCGAATTCATCCGCCACAGCGGGATAGGCCTGAAAAACGTGCGCCGCAGGCTGGATTTGCTTTATCCAGACAAATATGCATTGGACATTGCGCGGAATGAAACCAGCTTTCAGGTGATGCTCAAACTCACATTGACAGAAAGAAAAACGATGGAAATGGCTGCGCTGGATGAACATGCAGCGCAAGCCCTAATCAACTAAATGCAAGATTATGATTAAATGCGCCATTATCGACGACGAACCGCTGGCCAGAGAAGGCATTGCCAATCACATCGGGCAAATCGATTTTATGGAACTGGTCGGCACCGGCAGCAACCCTGTGGACCTGACCCGCATTTTGAGCAAACACAACATTGACCTGCTTTTCCTCGACATTGAAATGCCGGTCATCAATGGCATTGAGTTCCTGAAAATGGCCAAAACACCTTATATGGTCATTATTACAACAGCATATCCCAGTTACGCGCTCGAAGGTTTTCAACTCGATGTGCTCGATTATCTGGTCAAACCCATCACATTCTCACGCTTTTTCAAAGCAGCCACCAAATCCAGAGAATATTACGAACTGCGTGCAGGAATTTTGGCCAAAACCGCAAGTGCAGAGCCGGGTTATTTCTTTATTAAATGCGATTACAAATACGAGAAAATACATTTCAGCGACATTTTGTATGTTCAGGCCATGCAGAATTATGTCATTATCCAAACATTGAAAGGCAAGTTCATCACGCTTTTGTATTTGAAAAACATTGAAGAAAAGCTTGATAACAACGCTTTTATCCGCGTTCACAAATCCTACATCGTCTCCGTTTCCAAAATAGAATCCATCGAGAACAATGACATCGCCATCGGCAGTTTTCGCATTCCGATCAGCCGCAATTACCAGGCAGAGGTTTTGGAAAAAGTGGTAAACAACCGGCTTTGGAAAAAGGACACTTCCGGCAAAGGAGTGATCTAGCGTTTCCAGCATAACATTCAGCGCCATGGAAAATGAACAAGATTTTTCAAGAAGGGCCTTTTTGCAGCAGGTCGGCCTGTCCGGGATTGCGCTCACAATCGGTTGCTGCTGGCCTGCGTTAGCCAAAGATTCGGGCAATGTCGTGCGGCTTAATGATGTTGAAAACACGGGCACCGAGCTCCTGGCATGGATTTCCATTGACGCCGCAGGAAAAGTCACCATCTACAATCACCGCTCCGAAATGGGGCAGGGGACCTGGCAGGCGATCCTGCAGATCATCGCTGAGGAGCTGGAAGTGAGCATGGACCATGTAATAATCCCCTCTGCCGCTGCCAATCCCAAAAAATACGGCCCGCAACCACAGGAAGGCAGTTTTTCTATTCGTGGCTGGTATGAAGAATTGTTGCGCATGGGCGCCTCCGCAAGAGAAATGCTCGTCGCCGCCGCTGCTCTCCAATGGAATGTCGCAGCAACGGAATGCCGCGCAGAGAACGGACAGGTTATCCATGTCAAAACAGGAAAAAAGCTCGGTTACTTATGAAGGTGTGGCCATTGTTGCGGATTCGCTATGGTCTGCAATGAAGGCAAGAAAGTTGCTGCAAGTGACCTGGGACGATGAGGGTTTTGAGCACCTGAGTTCGGAGCAGATTTATGCAAGAATGCAGGAAGATCTTACGAAACCTTTGCCATCGGACGTCTTTGAAACAGCTTTAAAAAACACATCCAGCCAGATAGAAGCCATTTACGAGCTGCCATATCAGTCGCACAGCTGCATGGAACCGCTTAATTGCATTGCAGATGTGAAAGTGGATCGTGTTGAAATCTGGGGGCCGATCCAGGAGGCGAACTGGATACAAGCGGACCTGAGCGAGTGGCTGAAAATCCCCATCGAGCATGTGAAAGTTAACATGACATTTCTTGGCGGCGGTTTTGGACGGAAAGCTTTTCCCGATTATCCTATGGAAGCTGCACTCATTGTAACGCAATATTTGATCTCACCGGCAAGCGCATCCGCAAATTGCCCTTTCAGCTGGACCGGTTTTGAGGTAAACTGCCGGAGACATCAGTTGCATTTTTTTGAGTTAAAAAAACACATTTCTAGAAAAATTTTGTTTCGGCTTGCTTCATAATAAATAATAGATTTACTTTGTCTATAAGATAAGTAGACTTATGTTTGATCCACCCGAACATTCGTCGTCCAAGTTCAGTTTGATTTTCGCTCTAAATTTAAAATTTGTCAGCTATGGCATTACGGTGGTACTATTCACGAGGTTCTTCTTCCAATTCGACAACAGCTCGGTTGTGTTGTTGCTGTTGATTCCATAAGGCTGATGCGTGGCTGCATTGCGCCGAATCCTATCTTTCCCGAATTCCAATCAAGATATTTCTATTGAAGTTTCTATTAATAACCATGCATTGCTATGACGTTTTCTGATGTGGTTCTATTGGCAAAAAAAATTGCTGTCGGCATTCTCCTGACGGTGGTTCCATTTGCATTGATCGCCGGAGGAATCTGGCTAGCCCAAAGTCTTCTCAAATAATCCGTAACTCTACTTAACCATTGTATTATGAAAATTGAACAAAATGTTGCGCAGCGGATATGGCGCGATGCTTTTCTCAGTATTCTGCTGTATCTGGCGCCCATTGCGCTGATGTTCGCGACTTTTTATTTTACTGATCATAAACCCTGGGCCATCAGCAATGGTCTGCCTTTCAAAGCGCCCGGTTTTATTGAAGCGATTTTTAATAATCTGAGCTCGTGGGGCTTGCCGGTAATTATTCTGGCGATCGGCGTCATCGAATTCATTGCCGGACTTTACGAAACCAAATGGACAAAAAACGAGCGTATACTCGACATTGCTTGTTTTGTCATTCCCAAAATCATCATTCCGCCTGTTGTAGCTTATTACAGCTTGCAATTTTTGCCTCAATGGCTACCTGGTCTAAAAGATAGCTTCGCATGGATTCCGTTCTGGTGGGCATTTGCCATCATTGCTGTTGCAGACGACCTGACGCAATATTGGTATCACCGCCTGCATCACCAGGTGCCCTGGTTATGGCGCTTTCACCGCACGCACCACAGCGCTCCGTATATGGGCATGGCGATGGCCGGCAGACAAAATTTCATTTACACCGTCTTCTTTTCACAAACTTACCTGACCGTCGCACTTACCTATATGGGCTTGGGTTATGCAGCATTGTTTGTTAAAGTTGTCAAATCGCTGATCGTTACAGGAGCACATTCAAGCATTCCCTGGGACAAGCCATTTTACCAAATCCGAGTGCTTAACCCGATTGCCTGGGTTCTGGAAAGGTTCATTTCTACGCCTGCAACCCATTATGCGCACCATGCGGACACAACCGATGATGGTGTAGGGCATTACAAAGGCAATTTTGGAAACATGTTTTTCCTTTGGGATATCATTTTCGGAACTGGCATCATCACACGCAGATATCCAACTTCTTTCGGTATCAAGCATTATAAGGAAGAGGAATGGTATGCACAGTTGCTC
The DNA here is from genome assembly GCF_021390515.1 of Dyadobacter sp. CY326. Classification (GTDB taxonomy): domain Bacteria; phylum Bacteroidota; class Bacteroidia; order Cytophagales; family Spirosomataceae; genus Dyadobacter. Next base: position 397,261 of record NZ_JAJUXI010000002.1, on the reverse strand, counting down.
TGGCCGATTTTCAAATCCAAAAAGGAGGGAAGCGAACTTGCCGCCGACGGACCCATGGTAGGAGACGAAGTTCCGGTGCATCCGCTCACCACAGAGCCTCTGCTCGAAGCCAAGGCGGCCAGCTAAATTTCAAAGCTAAAAGATCTGGTTTTTACCGTGCGTATACAGTCAAATGTATGCGCCACTGGAGAGCTATGCCATTTAAGGAACTAAAATTCAACCCAATATTTATTAACAATTTTACACCCCAGAAAATGATTATTAAAAATTTACGCCTCGTTTTTTTACTTGGCGCCCTGGTCTTCACTTCAACTTTTGTACAAGCGCAAGAGTTGATTAGCGGAGTTGTGAAGGATGAAACCGGACAGGGATTGCCTGGCGCCACCATTAATGAAAAAGGAACATCACGGGCTGTCACAACAGACCTGGACGGCAAGTTCAGCATTGCACCAGCAAAAGAATTCCCGTTCACATTGCAGATCAATATGACCGGTTACCAGACTCAGGAAATCGAGATTTATGAGCTGACGGCCGAAGCAGTGGAAATTTCCCTGAAAACAGCGAACCTGCTCGACGAACTGGTGGTGATCGGTTATGGTGAACAAAAACGTAAAGACATTACCGGCTCGGTGGCCTCGGTTCCTATCGAGATCAAAAGCCAGCCAGTGGCTTCGGTTGAACGCCTTCTTCAGGGTTCGGTGGCCGGTGCGGTGGTAACGCAGACTTCCGGTCAGCCGGGTGGTGGCGTCAGCGTGCAGATCCGCGGTAACAACTCCATCACAGCAGGAAGTGATCCATTGTACGTAATCGACGGTTTCCCGATCAACAACGACTACTCACTCGCCGATGCGGGCGTGACGGAAGGTTCGAAAATCAACCCATTGTCGACGCTGAATACGGCCGACATTGAAAACATTGATGTATTAAAAGATGCATCCGCTACGGCGATCTATGGTTCACGGGGCGCAAATGGTGTGGTTATTATTACAACTAAAACCGGCTCTAAAAACAAGTCTTCCATCAACTACGACGCATTTTACGGAACGCAAGAGGTTATCCGGACGCTTCCGCTTCTGAATGGAGCGCAATGGTGGGCATTGCGGAAAGACGCTGCCGCCAACTCTGGCAAAACGGCCTCAATTCCGAATGTTACGGGCTATTCACTGGATACAACCGGCGCAGGAACCGACTGGCAGGATGCAGCTTTCAGAAAAGCGTCCATGCAAAGCCATAACCTATCAATCCTTTCCGGATCAGATAAAACAAAGCTTGCAGTTTCGGGTAACTATTTCAAGCAAAACGGGATCTTGCAAAACACAGATTTTAGAAGGTTGTCAGCGCGGGTTAATGTAGACCACCAGTATAACGACCGCTTCCGCATCCTCGCCAGCTTGAATGCCAGTAATATTAAAGCCAATGTAGCGCCTTCTGCAATCGTTGGAAACTTGCTTCAAACGCCCCCTGCATTGCCTATTTATCAGGATAACGGTTCATTCGTAATCAACAGCCCATTCGAATCGGCGCTGCAAAACCCGATCAACTCGCTTTACAATCAGCTTAACGAAACAATCACAAACCGTTTTCTCGGAAACGTTGCGGGTGAATATACCATCGCGGACGGTTTGAAAGCGAAAGTGCTCATCGGAGCAGACGTTGTAGGCAACAAGCAGAACCGATATCTGCCTAGCACGACCGCAGAAGGACAGGCGCTTAGCGGTAATGCAATCGTCGGCACGGTTTCGACAACCAACTGGCTGAATGAAAACACATTGAGCTACGATAAAGAATTTAATGAAAAGAACCGTGTAAATGCAGTTGTAGGATTTACAGCGCAAACGTCGAAATCCAAAAGCGCGATTGCCGAAGCTGCGGGATTTGCTACGGATGCCTTTTCTTATAACAACCTTTCCACGGGGATCACCAGCATTGCACCCCGCTCAGCGGCCAGTGAATGGTCACTTGCATCCTATCTGGGTCGTATCAACTATGCCTATGACGATCGCTATCTGGTGACTTTCACCCTTCGTGCCGACGGTTCGTCGCGTTTCGGAGAGGGTAACAAATGGGGTTATTTTCCATCCGCAGCATTCGGCTGGAATGTGAGCAGTGAAAAATTCCTGCAGCAATTCAAAAAAATCAGCTTGCTGAAACTGCGTGTAAGCGCCGGAACAACGGGTAACCAGAGCATTCCGCCTTATCAGTCGCTTTCACAGCTGGCTTATTTCCGTTATAACTTCTCAAACACAACTGTTTCCGGTTATGCACCTAATACAGTTCCAAACCCGAACCTTGGCTGGGAAAAAACATTCCAGGTGGATGCAGGATTTGATCTCGGTCTTTTCAAAAACCGTCTGAGCATTATTTTCGATTATTACCATAAAAAAACCAGCGATCTGCTGCTTACCAGAACGGTTGCAGGTTCCTCGGGTCTTTCGGATTTTTACAATGGACAAGCCTCCACCATCTATCAGAACATCGGTGAGGTGAGCAATCAGGGAATCGAGCTTTATGTCAATTCGCAGAACACAACCGGCGCTTTTAAATGGAACACGATTTTTATTTTTGCAAAAAATACAAACAAGATCCTGAGCCTTGGTGACGGAGTCAACCAGATCATCCCAAACATCAGTAACCCGTCCATCGCGAGAGTGGGCTACCCGCTGGGATCATTCATCGTTTACCAGGCCGACGGCGTCATTCAGCAGGGCGATTCTCCTTTGACACCCCAGCAGAACAAAAGCCCGGGTGGACAGAAATACAAGGATTTGAACGGTGATGGTGTGATTACCCAAACCGGCGACCGCATTGTAATTGCCAACCAGCCAGGATTTACAGGCGGGATCACCAACACATTTGGCTACAAAGGATTTGATCTGACCGTGTTTTTCCAGGCTTCGATCGGTGGAAAACTGTATAACCAGAACCGCGCAAACCTTGAACTCGGAACAGGATATGTGAACGCGTCGACGGTAATGCTTGACCGCTGGACGCCAACTAACACAGATACTGACGTGAAAGCAGCATTCCAGGACCCGGCAATCACTAATTCCGACCGGTTTATCGAGGATGCAACTTACTATCGTCTTAAAAACCTGTCACTTGGCTACAATCTGCCTAAATCATTGCTGTCGAAAGTCAACATTGAAAATCTGAGGATTTATGTTTCCGCACAAAATGCGGTTACCTGGACCAAATACACGGGATATGATCCGGAAGTGAGCTTAAATGGTCAGTCGCTGATCAATAAGGGTGTTGACTCTGGGGTTTATCCGAACAACAAATCGTATCAGGTTGGATTGTCACTTTCATTCTAAGCGCAGTCAGGAACTGCCATCCAAAATAGCATTATCAAAACAGAACAATGAGAAATTCGAAATATATCCTGCTCGCAATGTTGGCCCTGGGCTTCACTTCCTGCGAGGAATTCCTGAAAGAAGAGCCTGAATCGTTCCTTTCAGAAGATCAGTATTACAAAACGCAAGCTGATGCGGTCAATGCAGTAAATGCAGTTTACTTTTTCCTGAACTCAGGTGGAAGCAACATTCAGACACCCTATAACACGCTGTTTAACACGGGGATGAACATGGCCGGCGACGACGAGGATCCAGGTCCGGGTGCTACGAATGCCGACGTGCGGTCGCTTTCGGTGCTGGCGCATTCGTCCAGTAACCTGCGGATTTACGAGATATGGCAACAGCATTATGCCGCAATCAAAAAGGCGAATGTTGCTTTGGAAAAAGTGCCTACGATCGAATTTGACGCCGCATTAAAGACAAGGCTGATCGGAGAGACCAAGTTTTTACGTGCGCTTTATTATTTCAATCTGGTGCGCTTGTATGGTGATGTACCATTGATTACCGAATACAACAAGTCCGTGGAGGCGGCAAGTTACGAGGTGGCCAAATCCCCTTCAACCGAAGTTTACGCATTGATCGAGAAAGACCTTACCGAAGCTGCTGCCGCACTTCCTGCGACATATACTTCGCCAAATGTTGGACGCGCAACTGCCGGGGCTGCAAAATCCCTGCTTGCAAAGGTTTATTTGACAAAAGCTTCGCAGCCACTGAACATTGTGGCGCACTATAAGGATGCCGTGGCCAAAGCGGAGGAAGCATTATCACCTGCTGATGGCGGAACTGGAACGTACAACTATGACCTTGTAACCAATTACGCCGAAGTGTTTTTGCCTGCATTCAAAAATAATAAGGAACACATCTTTTCTGCACAGTTCAAGTCGAACTCGCTAAACCAGGGAAATGCCGAATATCCTCGTGCGATCTTATCAGGCGTGCCCGGGTTGACTGGAAACTATGCGCATATGGTGCGGTTTTACACGGTGGGTACGGATAAGTTTTTCAGTATTTACAAACTTTTCAAACCTGGTGATAAGCGACGTGACGTCACATTTGTGAGAAGTTTTACAAGCCCTGCAAACGGTAAAAAATACGGGCTTGCAATCACCAATACAACCATTGCAGGCGATTCTACGCCATTCTGGAACAAATGGCTTGATCCGGCTTCTTCCGCTGTAACCAATCAGGCTGCAACGAATGTGCCGATTATCCGGTATGCTGAGCTGCTGCTCATCCATGCCGAGGCTGAAAACGAGGCAAACGGACCTACGGCGAAGGCTTACAAATCCTTAAACCGCGTTAGAACGCGTGCTGGTCTGCCAAATCTAACTGCCGGTCTGACCAAAGACCAGTTCCGCGATTCGGTTTACCTGGATCGTCGCCTCGAACTGACCTATGAATATCAGCGCTGGTTTGACCTGATCCGTCAAAAAGATGCATCAGGAAAATCAACCTTCGTGGCCAATGAACAGAGAGTTGGGAAAAACAATGCCGCCGAGAAGCACAGACTTTATCCGATCCCGCAATCGGAAATAGATAACAATAAGTTGCTTGTTCAAAACCCAGGTTGGCAATAAGAGGTTAAGAACGAATATTGCGCATGCCCCTGATAGCCAAAGCTGTCAGGGTTTTTTTTTGGCAAAATCAAAAGAGAATGAGCATTTTGTGTGGACAAAGCGCATATCTTCCGACATTGGCCTTCTCATTTTGCGCTGACCAGCAAGCAACCCTTGATTTAATGAAAATAAAGACAAAACTGAGACTCGGGCTCGGGCTCCTGTTTTTGATGATCCTGACATTGGCACTCATAGCGGCCAGGCACGTCTACATCCTGAAAGAAGACACAAAAAACATTCTTGCCGATAATTACAACACACTGGATTATGCACAACAAATGCTCCTCGCAGTCGACGGACTCAATGTCGATTCGGCAGCCAGGAAGATATTTGAGCAAAATTTAATTAAACAAAAAGGCAATGTTACGGAGAAAGGGGAAGCACAGGCGACGCAGCGTGTGGCAGATCATTATGAACTATTAAAAGCCGATCCGCAAGACAGCAAACTGCCTGGAATGATCCGCAAAGATCTCGCCGATTTGACGCAAATCAACATGCGGGCCATTCAAAATAAGAGCGATGTGGCAGTGAATTCGGTTCGGTCGGCCATCATTGGCATTGCGCTAACAGGCACTTTTTGCATTCTCATTGCACTGACATTGCTCGTAAATCTTCCCTCGAACATTGGCAATCCCATTCGCGAGCTGACCGAGAGCATTAAGGGAATTGCTGCGAAAAATTATTCGCAACGCCTTCACTTTTCGGGAAAAAATGAATTTGGCGAATTGGCGAGCTCTTTCAACACCATGGCAGAAAAGCTGGAAGAATACGACAGCAGCAATCTTTCCAAAATTCTGATGGAGAAAAAACGGACCGAGGCACTGATCAACAACATGCATGAACCGGTCATTGGATTGGATGAAAACAAACACATTCTTTTTGCGAATGACGAGGCTGTCCGCATTACGGGGATGGCGCTCAGCGACATTCTAGGCAAATCGGCAGTTGAACTCGCGGTGCATAACGACCTGATTCGCGCTTTGATTCGGGAAGAGCAAGGCATTAGTCCGTTTACGTCGCCTGCACTGAAAATTTACGCCAATGATAAGGAAAGCTATTTTGAAAAAGAGGTTGTCGATATCACCATTGTCCCGACCGGCGAGCGGGTTAAGAAATACATTGGTCAGGTTATTTTGTTGAAAAATATCACTCCGTTTAAAGAGCTTGATTTTGCGAAAACTAATTTTATTGCAACCGTTTCCCACGAGCTGAAAACGCCGATATCCTCCATTAAGATGAGTCTGCAACTCCTGGAAAATCAACGGATTGGTGCCTTGAATCCGGAGCAGCAACAACTTATGGAAGGCATTAGGGAAGACAGTGACCGCCTGCTCAAAATTACCGGAGAGCTGCTGAACATGTCGCAAGTCGAAACCGGAAACATTCAATTGAACATTCAGCCAAGCAGTCCGTATGCCATTTTACAATACGCGCTCGACGCCGTAAAGCTTCCTTTGGAGCAAAAAGGCATTGACCTGACTGTGCAAAACGATCACGATTTGCCCGACGTGAAGGCGGATCTGGAAAAAACGGCCTGGGTGCTGATCAACTTTTTAACAAATGCAATCCGCTATTCGCAGCAGGAAGGCAAAATGTTCATCGCGCTTCAAAACAATGATTATGGCGTCAAATTTTCCGTGCGCGACGAAGGAAAAGGCATTGACAGCCGATATCGCAGCAAGATTTTTGACCGTTATTTTCAAGTGCCCGGCAGTGCCAAAACGGGCACCGGACTTGGGCTGGCCATCAGCAAAGAATTCATCGAAGCGCAAGGTGGCGCAATAGGCGTTACTAGCGAGATCGGGATGGGGAGCAACTTTTATTTTGAACTTACGAGGGCTTAACCGTAGTTTTCAATTGCGGCATATTTATTGAGAGCCGCTTTCGTTAAATTTTACAATTAGAGGCGGAATGCATTTATGCCGCCGAACATTCAACATATGATAGCGTTTAAAAAATTACCTTTTGACGTCAGCCAGGTTTTTCTGACGTCGGACACACATTTTGGACATAAAAATATCTGCGCCGGCGACACAACCTGGGGAAGTCCGCACAACGAAGCTTGCAGGAATTTTACAAATACGGATGCCATGAACGCCGCCATTGTGAACGGAATCAATGCAATGGTGGGGGAAAAAGATCTGCTGATCCACTGCGGCGACTGGTCTTTTGGCGGCAAAGAAAATATCTGGAATTTCAGACAGCGGCTAAACTGCAAAAATGTAATCCTGATGCAGGGAAATCACGATCACAACATTGGAAAAGAGCACGTTAGGGGCGGTTTGTTCACGGAATTTGTTCAAATCGGGTTTTATCAGGTTGAGTCATTGAAGTTTGTCTGCTGCCATTATCCAATTGCGATCTGGCACCAATCGCACCACAACGTCCCGCTGTTTTACGGCCACGTTCACGGATCTTTCACTAATCCAGGCAAGTCACTGGACGTCGGCATCGACAACATTTTCAAAACCACCCAAGTCTACGAGCCCATCGCACTAAAAACCGCATGGAACATATGCCAGAACAAACCAGCATTCCTCGAATCCCATCACGATGAATTTACGAATTAGGGGGATTTTGTAATTGCTGGATTGTAGTTTGCCATCAAAACTCCGTAAATTTCCTTCTTAACTGCCATTAAAATCGGAAGCAAACCTTACTATCCCTATTTCGTTTCAAAGCCCCTATTCAATGCACGAAGCGCTTTTTACATATATTCATCAACATGCGACATTGCCGCTTACGGCGGAGCATAAGGCGTTGATTGAAGCTACTTTTCAGCCTAAGCGATTACGGAAAAAGCAGTATTTTTTGCAGGAAGGCGATATTGGAAAACAGGCTGGCTTTATTGTAAAGGGAGCAATGCGGCAATACAGTGTCGACGACAAAGGCGTGGAGCATATTGTGAACCTGTTTATTGAAAATTGGTGGGCAAGCGACCGAGAAAGTGCAACCATGCACACGCCCTCGAGATACAACATTGACGCATGGGAAGACACCGATCTGCTCGTCGTCACAAGGGCAGAAATGCTGGAACTGATGGAAAAAATCCCGGCGTTTGGGCAAACAACCCGAGTAATGGATGAAAGAAATTTCATTGCTTCGCAACGCAGACTGAATTCTACGATCAGCAACGCAGCGGAAAAACGTTACGAGGAATTTGCTGAAAATCACCCGCAATTCATCGAACGATTTCCGCAGCATTTGATCGCATCATTTTTGGGAATAACCAAGGAAACACTTAGCAGAATCAGAAAACAGGCTATGCGATAAAGCTTTTGGAACAGGAAACCGTTGATATTTATCAACGGTTATTTTTATGATTAATCAACAATTTCAGCGCAGCGGTCACCGGATATTTGTGCATTAAATTTTTACAAAAGATCATATGAACAAGACGATAGTAGTGATTGGAGCCACAGGCTCGCAAGGTAAGGGTGTTGTAAATGCCCTGATAAATGAAGGTTCATTCCATGTTAGGGCTGTGACGCGCGATCCCGCAAAGTATGTTGGCGATGCGCATGAAGCAGTTTTTGCTGATTTAGGGAATCCCGAATCGTTGAAGGAAGCATTCAAAGACGCGTATGGCGTTTTTGTGGTGACGAACTTTTGGGAAGGCGCGGATGAACTTGCACAAGGCAAAAATGCCATTGAAGCCGCCAAAGCGGCAGGCGTAAAACATTTTGTTTGGTCCACGCTGCCGGACGTTGAAGTGATAAGCGGTGCAGACTATGAAGTTCCCCATTTTACTGGCAAGGCCAAAGTGGACGAGCTGGTAAAAAGCGCAGGATTCGAATATGTAACATTTGTGCAGCCACCATTCTATTATCAAAATCTGACCGGGATGATTGCTCCTCAGCCAATGCAAGATGGCTCGACAGGATGGGCATTGCCTATTGACCCGGATAAAAAAGTGATTCACATGTCAGATATCAATGACTTTGGCAAAATCGTGGCAGGGGCATTTCTGCATCCGGAAAAAGCTGGACATGGTGATTATCTTGCGCTGGCAACTGAATTGAACAGTTTTAATGACATCATTGAGGCATTCAAAGCGAATGGCAAAGCGCTCACTTTCACGCAGGTGCCAGCTGATTTGTTTGCCACATTCTTTGAAGGAGCAGACGAACTGGCTGAAATGTTCGGCTATTTTGAAACTTACACTTATATGGGCCCGGACGCGGCATCCCGGATTGCACTGGCCAACGAAATTGCGACGGACAAATTTGTCCCGCTTAAAGAATGGTTGGGCAACAACAGCTAGGTTTTTTGTCAATTGCCGATTGTGGGGAAGGTGTTCGGTCGCGCATGAATTTTGCTTTAAAACAATTTGTACAAATTGAGGCAAAAGTTCGTTTTTTTGTGTGATGCGAAGTTTCTTTTGGTGTTTTTGTTTGATTGTAGCCGGTGTGCTGGGATGGGTAGAGAAGGGCGCGGCTCAATCGAACGAATATCAGTTTGCCCGATATAACACAGAACGCGGGCTGTCCCACAATCAGGTCAATTGTTTTCTCAAAGACAGCCGGGGTTTTGTCTGGATAGGCACGGCGAACGGCCTTAACAGGTTTGATGGCTATTCGTTTCGGGTTTTCAAGCACATTCAGGGCGATTCGACCACGATTTCTGACCGACGCATTAACGCAATCTTCGAAGATCCGCAAGGTTTTATCTGGATCAATACACAGATCGGTTTCGACATTTACGACCCTGTCACTGAGCGCATTGACCACAATGCCGACGCAGCTGCCAAGCGATTAGGATTGCCCGATGCCAATTTCAGCCGCATTATCAAAACCCGCTCCGGCGATTACTGGATTAACCACAACCGACTCGGTTTGCTCAAATTTCTTACCCGTTCTAAAAAACTGGTCAAGGTCAAATTCAGCCCGTCCGAAGATTCCTCCGCTCCCGCGAAACGCCTGATTTCTGATTTTGATGAAGACGCTCAGGGGAATCTCTGGGTGGTTTGTGACGACGGTTTCCTGGCCCGACTGAATGCACACACGCACAATGTTGACATTCAGAGTGAAATGTTGCAAAACCGCAACGTGGGCAACTTATCCAACCACAAAGTGTTCGTGGATGACGACGGGGAGCCTTGGGTTTACATTGTCAAAGCAGCATTAGGCGCTTATTATTTCGATTTTAAAAACAACACTTTACGCGTAGCCAACACCGCAGGGCCCGATTTCAGGCTGAGTAACAACACGGTAAGTTCCATGGTGGCTGGCCCGGATGGGCGCATCTGGCTCGGCACAGACCACGGCGGAATCAATGTGCTCGACAAAAAACGCATGTCAGTCACCACATTGCTTTACAACCCCGGCGACCCGCGGACAATCAGCCAAAACAGCATTCAGGCGTTGTATAAAGACCAGACCGGCATGATATGGGCCGGAACATTCAAGACGGGATTTTGTAGTTATCATAAAAATATCTTCAAATTTTCACTCATTCAACACACTCCCGGAAATCCCCAAAGCCTCCCCTTCGACGACGTAAATATGTTTGTCGAAGATCAAAAAGGCAACCTCTGGCTGGGCATGAATGGTGGCGGATTGATTTACTTCGACCGCAGGAACAATACTTTCCGGCAATACAAAAATATTTCGGGTGACCCCGCCAGTCTGAGTAATAACGTGATTGTCAGCTTGTGTCTGGATAAAAGTAATGTGCTGTGGATCGGCACTTATTTCGGTGGGCTCAACAGTTTTGACGGTAAAAAATTCACACGCTATCTCCACGATCCTGCCGATTCAACGAGTCTGATCGATGACCGGGTTTGGGAGATTTTTGAAGATTCGCAAAAGCGCCTGTGGGTGGGAACGCTTGCCGATGGGCTCGATTTATTTGACCGAAACAAAAAGACATTCCGGCATTACCAGCGGCTGGCGCCAAACTCTGTCAGCTCCGACTATATTTCGGCAATGCTGGAAGATAAGCAAGGCAACTTATGGATTGGAACGGCAAACGGAATTGATGTTTTGATGCGCCAAACGGGCCGTTTTGTGCATTACGCATACAAACCCGCTGACGCGAGAAGTTTAAGCAGTGACGCGGTTACTTCGCTCGCGCAGGACAGTTTTGGCAACATCTGGATCGGCACTTCCGAAGGATTGAACCGTTATGATGCGGTCACCAACACATTCATCGCTTATGGCATGCGCCACGGCCTGCCCGATAATGCAGTCTTGTCGATAGCGATTGACGGCATGCAAAATTTATGGCTCGGCACGCCGAAAGGACTTGTCAATATGCGGGTTACCAAACAAAGCAGGGGCATTCCGACAGCATTCCAAATCCGGACTTATAATGAAGTCGACGGGTTACAGGGCAGGGGATTTAATGAAAATGCCGCTTTGAGGCTTCATTCAGGTGAAATGGCTTTCGGCGGCGCCAATGGTTTTTCCATTTTTGACCCAGAACAGATTACAGACGAGCGCACGGCGACGAAAGTAATGCTCACTGATTTCCAGATTTTTAACAAAAGTGTGCATCCCGGCGAACTGTTTGATGGAGATCCGGTCCTTCAACAATCGGTGTCTTTTATTAATCGCATTGTATTGAAACACAGCCAAAACGTATTCACAATTGAGTTCGCGGCGCTGAATTTTCTTCATCCGGAGAAGAACCATTATTTGTACACATTGGAAGGTTTCAACGAACAATGGTTTGAAGCCGACAACACGCGTAAAGTCACTTACACCAACCTCGATCCGGGCACTTACGTTTTTAAAGTGATGATGAAAGAGGGTGGCGCGTCAACAGAGCGGAGTTTGCGCGTGGTAATCCTTCCGCCATTTTGGCGCACGCCCTGGGCTTATTTCCTGTATTTTCTATTTGTGGCAAGTGCATTGCTGACTGCGCGTTGGATCTTGATCGAGCGGGAGCGCATGAATTTTAAATTGGAACAGGAGCGTCATTATGCCCAACAATTGCATGAGCTGGACATGATGAAAATCAGGTTTTTTACCAATGTAAGCCACGAATTCCGCACGCCGCTGACGCTAATGCTCACGCCTTTGGAAAATTTGCTGAAAAGCATTCGTTCGGATCACGCCGTGCACAGGCAGCTAACCCTCGTGCACCGGAATGCGCAGCGACTGTTTAATCTGGTGACCCAAATGCTGGATTTCAAAAAGCTTGAAGTGGAGGAAACGCAGTTTCGGCCGGAGCGCGGAGACATTATACATTTCCTTCGTCAGATCGCGCAGACCTTTTCGGAACTTTCTGAGCACAAGCACATTCGTTATAGATTTGAAAGTGAGATTACATCCCGCTATGCTGATTTTGACCAGGATAAATTGTCCAAAGTCATGTATAACCTGCTTTCCAATGCATTCAAATTTACACCAGAAAATGGGCAGGTGACGGTTCGTTCGCACATTTTAAATCAGGATGACAATGCATTTTTAGAGATCAGTGTGGCCGATTCGGGGATCGGCATTCCGCCTGAGGCCCAGGCGAAAGTGTTCGACAGATTTTACCAGCATCCTATGCCCGACCACATTGTGAATCAGGGAAGCGGAATCGGGCTCTCCATCGCCTCGGAGTTTGTGAGAATGCATGGCGGGACCATTGAGCTGGAAAGCGCCCTGGGTAAAGGAAGCACGTTCACCGTCACAATGCCGCTGCAAGAGAGCGCCTTGCGGATCAATGCATTGCCTCTGCCCGAAATGTCGCCAGCAGCGGAACCGGACATTGAAATAGATCTTCCGGCAGAGAAACCGGCTAAAAACAAGCCGCTTGTGCTATTTGTGGAAGACAATGATGAATTCAGGGCTTATCTCAAAGAAGTTTTTCAAAAGGAATATGAGATTCTCGAAGCGCCTAACGGGAAAATTGGGCTTGAAAAGACGCTGGAACACATTCCAGACCTGATTGTGAGTGACGTCATGATGCCTGAAATGGACGGGATCGAGCTCTGCCGCACGATCAAAACGGATCGCCGCATTTCGCACATTCCGGTGGTCTTACTCACAGCGCGGGCGGAGGAAGGGCAGCAATTGCAAGGTTACCAAACGGGTGCCGATGCTTATGTGACCAAGCCTTTCCGGCTCGACATTTTACAGGTGAGGATCGCCAACCTGATCCGCCAGCGGGAGCAGTTGCAGCAGCAATTTCAGCAGCATGTGGAAATCCGTCCGACCGAAGTCGCGGTGCGTTCGCTTGACGAGCAATTTGTGAACAGCGCTGTAAAAGTGGTGGAGGCTAACCTGCCCAATGCCGAGTTCACCGTTGAGGAATTGAGCGATGCAATGTCCATGAGCCGCGTTTATCTTTACAAAAAAATCCTTTCGTTAACGGGCAAGACGCCCATTGAATTCATCCGGATTATCCGTATCCGGCGCGGCGCAGGACTGCTTGAAAAGAGCCAGCTGACCATCTCTGAAATCGCTTATCAGATCGGTTTCAACAACCCAAAATACTTCGCCAAACTTTTCAAAGAGGAGTATAAAATGCTTCCCACAGAATATCGCAGGCAGCACGTTGCCCAGGAATAGTGCAAAAGATCGTTCTGATACTGACATATATCGAGGATCTTTCTGGATGCAAATTCGTCACTGAATTTTCGTCCACCGGTTTCTCAAAATGCACTTATGGAGGAAAAAATTGCGCGATAATCTGTCCGTGTTTACAAATGACACCCTAATTGTAAACATTTGACACCCTTCCTGCATGTTTTTTAAAGGCACATTTGTCCAACTATTCATTCGATTTATGCCAAAATCTTATGCTTCACAGTGGAGTATTGGAAAAGTATAAGTCGGAAGTAACCAAATAGTCACTTTATAAAAACAAAAAACATGCAACAAAATTTGTACAAAACTAGGCGGATCAGTCGCAGCTTGCAGTTCCTCGCCGGGTTGCTACGACCGCTTCTTTTGACACTGGGGATGATGGGTGCCGCGACTGGCGCCTTTGCGCAGGGCGATGCCAAAAAAACAGTGACAGGAACAGTCGTTTCTGCGGATCGTGATGAAGCAATTCCAGGCGCGAGCGTGGTTGTGAAAGGGACGTCCAACGGAACGACGACCAACGCAAGAGGAGAGTTTTCGATTGACGCAGCTGCGGGTAACACGCTTGTTATTTCTTTCATCGGATCGGTCACGCAGGAGGTTCCGGTTGGAAACAAAACTAAAATTGACATCAGATTACAGGAAAGCATTGCCGCGCTGGATGAGGTTGTGGTGGTGGGTTACGGCGAAATGAAGAAAACAGACGTTTCGAGCTCGCAGGTGACGGTTTCAGGTAAAGATTTGAGCAAAACAATCAATACATCGCTGGAACAGGGCTTGCAAGGACGCGCGGCTAACGTCATGGTGCAGCAAAATTCTGGTCAGCCGGGAGCAGCACCTTCGGTTTTAATTCGCGGTCTGAGCTCATTGACGGGCACAACGCAACCATTATATGTGATCGATGGTGTGCAGATTAAGCCGGACAATATGAAAGATGATCCGAACAACCGTCCAACGGGCTTTTCGAACATTCTTTCGAGCATTAACCCTGACGATATTGAAACGATCAACGTTTTGCAAGGACCCTCTGCAACAGCCATTTATGGTGCGGTGGGAGCGAACGGCGTAGTGATGATCACGACCAAGCGCGGTAAGGCGGGCGAGGCGAAAATCACATTCAACTCATTGGTAACCGTTCAATCGGAGCCAAAGCACATTGATGTGATGAATCTGCGTGAATACGCGCAATTCCGGAACGAGGCAGCGGCTGTCGGCAGCACAGCTACGGAACCGCAATTTGCAGACCCGTCGGTGTTAGGAAACGGAACAGACTGGCAAGGCGCACTTTTCCGTCCGACGACATTGCAGAAATATTCTGTAGGTTTGAGCGGCGGAACCGATAAATCGACTTATTATCTTTCCGGTGAATATTTTAACCAAAAAGGGATCGTTGAAGGCTCTGGTTTCAAGCGCTATAATGGTCGTTTGAACCTGGAAAATCAGACGCGGAACTGGCTGAAAATTGGTGCCAATCTGAGTGTCGGAATAACTGAGGAAAAGGTTAATACGAACAATGGCGGCATTATTCAGCTTGCATTGGATCAAAACCCAAGTGTGCCTGTAACCAATCCGGACGGCAGCTGGGGCGGACCTGTTTCCACGCAGTTCCAGTTTACAAACCCGGTGATGATCTCCAAGATCTACAACGATTACAACCGCCGTACTTCCATTCTTGGAAGCATTTTCGCGGATGTTAAATTAGCCAAAAACCTTACGTGGCACACCGAAACAAACGGAAGCGCAGAGTTTTTGAAATATTACTCATTCCACCCGGCTTATACAATCGGTGGTTATGTGGTTTCACAGGATGCGGCAACTTCTACGCGTTCGGTTAACACCAACAACTGGTGGAGTTTGCACAGCCGTTTGACTTATGATTTGAAAGTGGGCAGACATGCAGCCAACATTATGGCTGGCCACGAAGCGCAGGCTTTCACATATGAATCGGTTACAGCAACACGTAAGAAGTTCATTACCAATACAATTGAAGAGCTTTCGGGTGGTGATGCTTCTGTAATTTCCAATGTGAGCAATAACAGCGGCAAAGGATCAGGCTCTCGCGAGTCGTATTTTGCACGTGTAAATTACAGTTTTAATGAGCGCTATTTTGTGCAAGGAGCTTACCGGATGGACGGATCTTCGGCATTCCGTCAGGGACGCCGCTGGGGCAACTTCCCGGCTGTTTCGTTGGCATGGCGCGTTTCGGAAGAGCCTTTCCTGAAAAGTGTCAGCGCAGTTAACGACCTGAAACTGAGATTCGAAATTGGACGCTCCGGTAACCAGGGAAGCGGGGGCAATGCGATTTACTCAACATTGCAAACCGTTCCAACAGGCTGGGGAACAGGCTTTTTGGCCTCTAACTTTGCTAACGAATTCCTAACCTGGGAAAAGGATGATGTGATCAACGGAGGTTTGGATCTGCACATGTTCAGCAACCGTGTGGAGCTGATTGTGGATGCTTACATTAAAAACATCACAAGCTTGATCACAGTTAACTCATATCCATTTACTTATGGTGGTGATATTGCTTACTCACCAGGTTATTTGAGCTGGCCGGCTGTGAATGCGGGTTCAATGAAAAACCGCGGAATTGGTCTTACACTGAACACGGTGAACATTGATAAAGGCGGGTTTTATTGGAAAACGGGTGTTAACCTTTCATTCGACCGCAATAAAGTGACTTCGCTGTTAAACCCGATCACACCGATCTGGAATGCAACTTCGGTTGGTTTCAAAACGGAGGTGGGACAACCTGCGAGTATGCTAACGGGATACGTTGCGGAAGGACTTTACCAAGATGCAAACGACATTAAAAACCACGCGATCCAAACTTCAAACGGCGAGCTGACGATCAATCCGCAAACAGGCAGCTGGGTGGGTGATACGAAATTCAAAGACCTGAATGGAGATGGTGTGATCGATGCAGAGGACCGCACGGTAATTGGCAATCCATGGCCGAAGTTTACATTGGGTTTCAATAACAACATGACCTATAAAAACTTTGAGCTGAACGCATTCCTGACCGGAAGTTTCAAAAATGACATTCTGAACTATCCACGTTACCGCGCTGAAGTGCCGGGCAACGGCGGTGTGTTTGGTAACCAGTGGAAATCGGTGGCCAATTACGCTCGTCCTAGCAGTTACGCAGTTGGCGATGCAGAAAGCGTGACATTAACCAATCCAGGCCACGTGATCCCGCGTATCGCACCGGGTGACCCGAATGGCAACAACCGGATGAGCACAAACTTCATTGAGGACGGCAGCTATGTGCGTATGAAGAACATTACGCTGAGTTATAATTTCCCAAAATCAATGTTGAAAGACGTTTTCATCCGCGGATTGAAAGCTTCTGTCGGTGCGCAAAACCTGTTTACGATTACCAAATACAAAGGTTATGACCCGGAAATTGGTATGGTGAGCTATGGCGGAACTGTGATGGCAGGCATTGACACTGGCCGTTATCCGTCGGTTCGCATGTATACTTTCGGCATCCTGGCTGATTTTTAATCGATTCCAATTCAATTTCAAAAGACATTTTTTATATGCAATTCAAAATCAAACTCCTGGCAGCTATCGGCGCATTGACGCTTATGCAGGGTTGCAAAGAGGAATTCCTCGACCGCCCGCCTTTGGACGCACTTACCTCGGGTAATTTTTACAAAACAGACGCAGAAATCCTTGCCGGAACTGCACCACTTTATAACATTGTATGGTTCGATTTCAATGACAAGGCAAATATGTCTTTTCAGGAAGCACGCGCCGGAAACTTGAATTCCAATGACCGCACGGCTTACGTGAAGCACGCGATTCCGTCAACGGATGTAAGCACGCTTTTGCCGGGTTACAAATCTTTTTACAAGATCATTGCGCAAAGCAACAATGCTTACAAAGCGATTAAGGAAGCAACTGGAAGCACAGCTTCTGCCGCTGTAAAAGCGCAGGGATTGGGCGAATGTCGCTTCATGCGCGGAACGGCTTATTATTATCTGGTGACCAACTGGGGAGCGGTGCCGATTGTGTATGATAACGTTGCGCAGCTTAACCTATCACCAGTTCGTAACCGCATTGAAGATGTATGGAAATTGCTTATTCAGGATTATCGTTTTGCAGCTGAAAACCTGCCATTAACTGCTGAGCAAGGCCGTTTGACCAAATATTCTGCGGAAGGCATGCTGGCGAGAATGTATTTGATGCGCGCCGGTTTGAACCAGAATGGAACGCGTAACCAGTCTGACCTGGACAGTGCCAAATATTACGCAGCAGACGTGATCAACAACAGCGGTCGTTCATTGGCGCCTACTTATGCAGAGCTGTTTGAAAGTGCAAACAACAATTCATCTAAAAACAACTCGGAAAGCCTTTTCTCGCTGCAATGGATGCCGGTTAGCAGTCCTTGGGGCGTTAACAACTCTTTCCAGGCATATTTTGCTTACGATGCAAACATTACCACAACCGGCGATGGCTGGGGTGCGGCACAGGGTCTTTCAGCGGATTTGGTAAAATATTTCGTTGAAAATCCGGCGGATTCGCTTCGCAGAAAATCAATCGCAATGTTCGACAGCGATGTTTATCCAAACATTCAGAAAGCAACCGGTGGATTGAAATACAACAGACCAGCGGCGCTTTCAGCGATCAAAAAATACATTGTGGGTTCACCGGCAGACAATGGTGGCTTGGGTGGATTCATGGCTGCAAACATCAATTCCTACATGTTGCGCCTTGCGGAAGTTTACCTGATCTACGCAGATGCGATTTTGGGAAATGCAGCGACAACGTCCGACCCGAAAGCATTGGAATACTTTAATGCAGTGCGTAAAAGGGCTGGTTTGCCAAGCAAAACTTCGCTGACTTTTGAAGATATTTTCAAGGAGAGAAGAATTGAAACGGTATTTGAAGGCAACTCGTGGAATGAAGTGGTGCGCTGGTATTATTTCAATCCGGCCAAGGCAATTGCTTACACAGCGGCTCAACGCAGGGAAAATTACACGATGACATACGTTGCAGGCTCTACAAAGCCGAAAAAATACACGGTGACGTATTCTCCGGCTGAATATTATCCGTTGTCGGCAAACACGCTTTACCTGCCATTTCCTGAGGGAGAACTCGTAAATGCGCCGTCGTTAAAAGATGAGCCAGTTCCTTTCGATTTCAGCAAACTAGTTGACTAACCCTAATTAACGATCAGCAATGAATTTCAAATATGTATTTAAAACAGCACTTGGCGTGTGCATGGCGGCAGGAATGCTGTTATCGTTCCAGAGCTGTAATGATGACGATGTCGACGGTGCGCCGTCAATCACCAATGTCCGTTTGCTTGATCCAACGGCGGCGGACAGTTCACTGAATGCTGCCGAGCCAGGCAGTTTGATCGTGATCCAGGGACAAAACTTGGGGAGTGTGATGAAAGTGTATTTCAATGATTTTGAAGCGACTTTCAATGCGGCACTGGGAAGCAATTCCAATGTGATCGTGACCATTCCAGCAGAGGCTCCGACCAAGGCCGTGAATGCGGGTGTTTCGAACAAGATCAAAGTGCAGACCAAAGGCGGTGAGGCGACTTACGATTTTGTTTTGTCACCGCCAACGCCGGTGCTGGCAGGTTTGTATTCCGAGTTTGTAAAACCAGGCGGCAACCTTGTCATTAACGGCGATTATTTTTACAACATTAAATCTGTAAAAGTTGGCGCAACAAATGTGCCGATTGTCAGCAGTTCTGTAAAACAAATCACGGTTAAAATGCCTGCAACTGCTGTTTCGGACATTGTTACAGTGGAGGGAGAATTTGGAACGGTGAAAACGGGCTATAAGGTTAACAGTTCGGAAGGGAATATGATCAATTTCGATGTGCCTGCAACCACTTGGGGGTCAGATGTTTGCTACGGATCGGCTGCGATCATTCCAGGCACTGACGCCGGCGCGATTTCGGGTAAATATTCAAGGATCAAGCAAACCAAATTGCCTGCAACCGGTTATTCTGACGCGTGGGTTTTCGCAACATGCAGTTTCGACTTCAAGTTAGCCGCAGGACCAGCAACGGAAAGACAGTTTAAATTCGAGCATAACATTGCTGAGCCATGGAAGGCGGGTAAATACGACATTACCATCTCAGCAGGCGGCGCGGACTTCACTTACGCATTCCAGCCATGGAATTCAACAGAATACACCGCAACCGGTTACCAGACCAGTGGCTGGAGAACAGCCGTAATTGAACTTTCAGAATTTAAAAACGCCGCAGGCGCAAGCATTGCGGATGTGTCCAAAATCACTGATCTAAAAGTGTCCTTCGGCACGCCGGACGTCGCGATTGCCTCATTTAATGGCAGCGTTGACAATTTCCGGATTGTGAAAAAGTAAGATCAGACTCTCTCATGTCGCCAGGGTGCTCAGCATTTATTTGCTGGGCGCCCTGTTTTGTTTGGAGGGTTTGGGTAAAAGCCTCTTAACTCTAAGGTTACGGCCATTTCGTTATTTCGAAGGCACTGAAATGAAAAAGCCCGAGTGCTGCATAGCAATTATTTGCTATATCACGCCAGGTTTTGAGGCGGTAAATTTGCGTAGCAGCGACGAGGATGGCATTGCAAAAAATCCGCAAGGCAGGCTGAGATCACGCTGTTTCTTCAAGGCAAATTCCATTCACATTTCCAACCTTTTTTTACTCAATATGAAAACTCTATACTTTGATGGTCGTGTATTATTAATGGTCACAAAACTGATTTTGTTATTGGTTTTGGTCAACATTATTTCCGTTTCTCTCGCTCAGCAACGAATTCCTGGCAGGACAACAAATGAGAATGCCAGGGTGAATGCTGATTTTGGAACAATCATTGTTTCCAAAAAAACACAGCCAGAGATCGCTCCGGGTGTCAACTTTACTTTTTTTACGGAAATTCCGTCCGTCCCGTCATTTGTATTGAATGATGATCCGGCGTTCATTTCCATGCAGGATGTGGGCATGGGCGAGAATAATACAGTGTGGGCAGTTGCTGCTCGGGAATCCGGAGCAGGAAATGGGAACATTTATTACCGACCGAGCGGTTCATCAGCGTGGGTGCAGGTGGATGGCACTGGCACCAGAATCGATGTCACCCTGAATGGCAGATCGGTGCTGGTTAATGACCAGGGTGCTCTTTTTAACTGGAACAGCACTTTAAACACCTTTCAATTGGTGTCGGCCACAATAAACGCTGTGGACGTTGGCGTTTCCGCTGGTACAATCCAAAACGCATATGTGTTGGTGAGAAATTTCGGATGCCATACTTTGGCCCGCAGTACAGGAGGCGGATTTTTTACCGAGTATCCAAATGTTTGTGGCACTCGTCTGGACGTAGCTCCCGATGGCTCCGTATATGTGCTTAGCGAACTTGCCGGAGAGGTTTACCACGTAACATTTTCCGGGAATGTCGCGACGATTGCTCAAACATTTCCGTCCTTGTCATTCAGGGACATTACGGTCGCAGCTGACGGTAGGGTATGGGCTGTCAATTCAACAACGAGCTATTATCTGGAAAACGGCGCATGGGTTGCTGACCTAAACAGCAGTGGCATCGGATTCGGAAGCAATCCATCGGGTTTATCGGCAGGGGCCGACGGCGATACGCCCATTCTGACACTGAATGCCGAAGACGACGTGCCCACCAGTGGTCGCGGACAAATTATTCAACGCCGGGAAAACGGAAGCTGGATGAACAGCCACAAGGTCCGTCAGTCGGGCAATGCCAACAGTATTGTTTTGAATGTTGCGCCGGGCACTTACAGGGTGGAAGAAAATCCTACACAGCCAGCGTGGAAACTGGTTGGCATCAACACATTTGGCGGTTCGGTGGTAACAAACCTTGATAACCGCAATGCAACCATTACGGTGGGGGCAGGGCAAACCGTGCATGTTGAGTTTGTCAATGCAGGATATGATTATGGCGATGCAGCTGCTTCCTATGGAACCAAAGCAGCAGACAATGGTGCGGCTCATCAGGTAAACCCCGATCTTACACTGGGAACAACAATCGATATCGATGCCGATGGCGACACCGGTTCGGCTGCAAGGGGTGATGATAACACAGGCACGGATGATGAGGACGGAATTTCTTCATTCCCAATCGTTTCCGCAGCGGGTAGCGGCATATTTACAAATTACACAGTCAAAGTTTCGGCCCGTAATACGACAGCACTGACTGCCAATCTGTGCGGGTGGATTGATTGGAATAATAACGGCACGTTTGAATCAGGAGAAGGAGTTTGTACAACATTAGCCTCTGGCGGGACAGAAGCAACATTGGTGTGGCCGGTTGTAGCAATGAGCGGATTTGAGAAAAAGGTAGGGACTTTTGTAAGAGTCCGGCTCACGACGGATGTTTTAACAACAGGCGGAATGACGGGCCTGGCCACCAACGGAGAGGTTGAAGATTATTTTTTACCATTTGCAGATGCCCTGCCGGTCACATTGATTTCGTTCGACGCATCTTCCCGAGAACAGCATATAGCGCTTAAATGGGCAACAGCCGAAGAAACAAACGCAGACCGCTTCGAAATTGAGCATAGTATTAATGGCAAAAATTGGAATTTAGTTGGAACGGTGGTTGCAAAAGGTGAAAGCAGCGTTCAGGCAAACTATACATTCGAGCACAGGGCTCCTGTGAAAGGCCGGAATTTTTATCGCCTAAGAATGATTGATCTTGACAAAACCTTTTCCCTGAGCAAAATCATCAGTGTTACTTTTGACGAAACTTCGACGCTTAACGCTTATCCCAACCCGGCGAGCGGTCGGATCATGATCAGCAATGATGAACTGGTGAAAGAAGTTACATTACATGCCGTATCTGGTGCAAAAGTATTTGAAAGTAAGGAAGACTTTCACGACGGAATTGATGTTTCGAAGCTTAATCAAGGCATGTACATCGTGTCAATCATTCATTTGGATGGCACGGTCAGCACACAAAAGGTGCTTATTGCCAGATAATAATATCGCTAGCATTATATTAAAAATGAGCAAAGCGGTTGAATGGAGATTCAACCGCTTTGCTCAAATGCTACTCTTTTACGACTTTCCTGGTTTCGGAAATGATTCCGTTGCCAAACTTCAAAATGTTTAAACCGGGAGACAGCTTGTCTATCGTGATGATATTAGACCCGGGCTGTAAAACCTTGCTCTTATTTGATAGTAATCTTCCTGTTAAATCATAATGTGATATCTTCCAAGTGCCTTTCTGCAATGCATTAATCTCAATGTAAACCTTACCAGTGCCTGGGTTGGGATAAAAACTGCCGACCATGGATTTTTCTGTATCGCCTCCAATTGCAATTATTTTGGAATAGCTGTATTTCGTGTCCAGATCTATCATTTTGAGGCGGTAATATGCTTTTGCAGCAGGCGAATTGGGATCAAGGAAATTGTAAACTTGCAGGTCATTCGATGCCAGCTCGCCTATTTTCTCAAATGTTTTTGCATTCATGCTCCTTTGGATCTCGAAATGACTGAAATTAACTTCCGAGCTGGTTCTCCAAGTCAGCACATTGCTTTTCTCTACGGCTTTACCTGAGAAAGAAATCAATGTAACGGGTAAAGGCTGTTCAACTGATTTCGCTATAAATCCACTGAACCCGGACACAGGGAATGTCACTTCCCAAATGGAATTGATTGAACTCCAAACAAAAGTATAATCTCCTGAATTCCAGGAATTTCCTGTGCTTGGAATATATGCCGGCTGTCCGGAGTAATTCAAGCCTGTGGGACTGGTTCCTGCATATTTAACAATCTGGAAGTTGGCAATGCCTGAGTCATCATTCGGGTCGGTGGGTAAAAGGCCAGCACTTATTGTGGCATTATAGGCGTCAAAATCTGCTTGTGAAAAATACAGGGTTATCGTGCCGGTTGCTGTGCTTGCATTGGTTGCCGGTGTAATTTCATAATGTCGCGGCACATACTTGAAAGGCGGGGTCGTTTCAAGCCAGCTTTTAACAGTGGCATCGGTAAAGCCGTGTGTGGGAACTACTTTGGCTACATATTCACAGCCATTGGTAACCAAAGGCGTTGCGGCCACATTTTGTGTATTGGTTGTTGCGGCTGTGGGGAGAGAGACGTTACCGCTACAAGCCGGAACAATAATGTTCACAAAGTAATCTTCCGTTTCACCCAGGCGATAGGCTCCGCATGCAGAGTTGAGCACATCGCCGTTACCGGATATGACTCTCATGCGCGTTAAGCCGGGTAAGGCACTTTCGGGAATAGAAATGAAACCCGTTAGCGTATAGCTTGGTGCGAAGTTATCTGATGAGGAGTAGACTCTTTCCTGTGGCGCATCGAAAGTTCCATTGTGGTTGAAATCTATCCAAACCGATGTTGAACTGACAAAGAATGCGCTGCAAGAACCCATTTGAACAGAGATTGGAATTGTGTTTCCTGCTGTCAGGTTAGAAGCCGCTACCAGGCTGGTATAATCTGAATACCGGCTGAGTACGGAGCCTGGTCCGCCTGTTTGACCACAAGTTGAGGAGTTATTTAATTCGCCGATCGTTACATTGGTTATGTCCGCAGAATTTGCATCGTCTGAAATTGAAGTACAGGGACAATACAGGTAAGCACCTTGCACAGCCACCGGCGTCGAGACGGTTGTGCTTTGGCCGGTCGAACAGGTTACCTCGCAATAAAAATTGTCAGGACCTGTGATCGTCGCAGTATATGTTTCATTGGTAGCGCCCGCAATAGGACCATCATTATTATACCATTGATAGGTGTTATTAGTAGTGATTATAGAGGGACTGAGCGAAAAAGTAAAACTGATCTCGGGACAAACCGGGTTTTGCGTAGCTATTGTATTCAGTTGCAGCGGGCTGTCGCTGCAAGCAGGAGGTGATACAATGTTGATCAGATAATCTTCGGTTTCTCCCGCACCATAATTTTGGCAGGCAGAATTTAACGGATTCTGGCCAGTGTTCATAACGATCCGCATACGGGTAACCCCTAACGATGCGGTGGTTGGGATCTTAAATGAACCGCTCAAAGTTAATTCTTGAAAACCTTGTTCCTGAGTTATAAATTCACCCGGATCTTCAAAGCTGCCATTTCGGTTATAATCTATCCAAATAGCAGTGTAGAAATAAGAGCCAGTTCCGCCGGAGGTTATTGAAAATGGAATTGTGGCTAATTGATTAAACACAGGCGCATCCACGACGGTTGTAAAGTCGCCATAACTACCCGCCACAGAGCCGGGTCCGCCGGTTTGAGAAGCGCTGGTTGCATTGTTTAACGTTCCTGCTGTTACATTAGAGATATTTGCTCCTGCGGCATTTTCGGCGGCAGAATTGCAATAGCATGTCAAAACTGAAACCGGAATTGATCTTGTTGTTTTTGATCCATTGGAACAGGTTACATCACAATAAAAGTTATCCGGGCTTGTAATGGTTGCCGTATATGTTTCGTCTGTTGCACCCGCAATCGGTCCGGCGTCGTTGTACCATTGATACGTGTTACCCGTAGTAATAATGGCAGGACTAAGTGAAAAGGTAAACCTGGCTTCCGGGCAAACGGGAAGTTGTGTGGCGATTGTTTTGGTTTGTATCGGGTTGCCGCTGCATGCAGGAACTTCCCCAATGTTTACTAAATAATCTTCGGTTTCACCTTCATTATAGTTCTCACAAGCAGAGCCTACCGGATTTTGACCGGCATTTGTTACGACTCTCATTCCTGTAACGCCCGTTGCAGCGCTTAAAGGAATCGTGAAAGAACCGGTAACTGTATGGTTGCCGGAATTTGGCTGCGATGTTTGATATACTCTTTCCCCTGGGCTTTCGAAAATGCCGTTCTGATTGTAATCAATCCAGATGGAAGTGGCGGCGTTACCGCTGTTTTCCGCAACTTGAATCGAAAATGGTATCGTCGCCTGCTGATTAAAGACAGGAGCCGCCACCAGCGTGGTGTAGTTGGAATATCTGTTTAAAATGGATCCAGGACCGCCGGTTTGAGACAGATCAGAGGAGTTGTTTAGGGTTCCTGCTGTTACATTGAAAATGTCCGGACCAGTAGTATTGGCCGCAACAGAAGGGCAATAGCATTCATAAAAGGATTTTACACTAACAGCAATCGGCATTGATTGACCCGTTTGGCCACTTTGGCTGCATGCAACCCTGCAATAAAAGTTGTCTGAGGTTGTAATGGTTGCCGTGTAGATAGGATTGGTAGCACCTGCAATAGGACCTGCATTATTGAACCATTGGTAAGTAAACCCAACAGCGTCAGCACTATTCAATGCGGAAGATGATGAAAATGACAGATCAATGGTTCCATTGACGCAAATCGCTGTTTGACTTGCTAAGGTATTTCCCGGTGCAGGTGCACCATTGCAATTCGGTGGTGATACAATATTTATTGTATAGTCTTCTGTCTCACCACCATTATAACTTCCGCAAGGATCTACAAATCCAACTGCTGCGGTAATAACCCGCATTCGGGTCGGACCCAACAATGCACTTCCCGGAATAGTGATTGTACCCGTTACGGTGTGATTAGGTTCGAAAACTGACCCCGAGCGATACGCAAGTTCACCATCACCGAAATTACCATCATGGTTAAAGTCGATCCAAATTGAACTTGTGACTGATTGATAGCCAGTGCAATAAGCGACGCCGATCGAAAAAGGAACAGTTTTGAATTGCATGAGATCCGGGGCAGCAAGTTCGGTGTAATTCGAATAACTGCCCGGCAAAGAACCAGCGCCAGCCGTTTGATTACAAGATGATGAATTGTTTAATGTGCCGATCGTCACATTTACGATATCCTGGGCACCGCCACCCGTGGAGGCGCAATAAGTTTGTGCGTTAGTGACGCCGCCACTGGCAAGACACAAGAGGATGAATAGAAATGTTGAGTAGAATTTTATGTTTTTCATACGAACGTAGTTAAGGGATTTTTGAGATTTGTCTTATCAGGCGAGTCCTTACAGCAGTCAATTGGCTTTTGCTTCCAAGAAGTATTTCTGGACTATGGGCTGTAAGTTGTGATACAAAAAACAGAAAACGATACAGATTGCACAATAGCAAATAATTGCTATCTCGGTGTGTTCTAAATAGCTGTTTGTGACGAATGTAAATGCAAAAAGAGGCTGTCTCTTTCGAAACAGCCCCTCTCCCGGCGATTCATGTTTTACAAATCAATCCTGCATTTCACTTGCCATTGCAGTCGCTTTTTGATTATCAAGCGCTTCCAGGCGGCTGACGAGCGCAGCCCGCATATCCCGGTATGCGTCGCCGCCCAATGCCAGTCTCAGCGGCGCAGGTGATGTTTCGACACATTCGATTATGGACTGAACAGTTCTGTCTACGTCATTTTTGATGGGGAATGTGCCGGATTGCATTGCCCTTCGTATGTCGCCCGCCGGCGTTTTATCATAAGCTTCCATGACGGGTGCGGTGGCCAGGGCGGCACCAAATGCCGTATGATGCGCGCCGGGTTCAACAATCGTTACTCCGATATTTAAAGGTGCCACTTCTTTGGCCAATGTATCACAAAAGCCTTCCATTGCCCATTTGGTGAGATGATAATAGCTGAAATTGGGATAGGTTGTCTGGCCGCCGGCTGATGAAAGTTGAAGGATACGGCCACCGCGTTGTTCACGCAGAAAAGGAAGTGCGGCCCGAATTACCTGAACTGAGCCAAGAATGTTTGTATCGATCTGCTGCCGGATCTGCTCATCGCTTGCCTCTTCGGCAGCACAAAAAAGAGCATAACCCGCATTGTTAACGATTACATCAATCTGGCCTAATTCATCAAAAGCCTTTTTAACAACGTCTTTAATCTGTGCACTATCTGTAACGTCCAGTCTGGCGACCCAAAGCTGATTTCCATATTGTCCTTTCAGATCGTCCAATGCATCCGGCTTGCGTAATGTTGCTGCCACGCGTTGACCTTGCTGCAATAACTTCTCTGTTAATATTCTTCCTAAGCCGGTCGAAGTGCCGGTTATAAACCACGTTTTCATATTTTGTTTCATTAAAATTTAACGAAACAAAATTACCGTAGAACAACCGGCCGCGTTAGCCCTATTCAAACCGTTTAAGACCAAAATCAAACTATTGCCGAAACGCAGACGGCGTTTTCCCTGTGTGCTGCCGAAAAGCTCGCGCGAAATGCGTTGCTTCTTCAAAGCCAAGACTGTTGCCTATCTGACTGATTGTCCAGTTAGAATGTAACATTAACGTCCGCGCTTCCTGCATGATCCGTTCATTTATTAACTGCGTTGTGGTTCTGCCGGTCACCTCTTTAAGTGCCCGGTTCAGGTGATTGGTGTGAACAGCCAGACGGTCTGCATAATCCTGCGGCGTTCGCAAAGTGACCTGTTGATTGGGGTAAGCCAGAGGAAACTGTCCTGCCAGTAAATTTTTAAATGCACTGGTTAGCCGAGTAGCAGCCGTTTGGCTACGCGATCCTGCCCCAGCGTCAAACTTTTGCGCGCCATGGATGCATTCTTGTACATATAAAAAAAGCAGGTCAAACTTGTGAGCATATGCAGAATCCTGCTCATCGAGCATTTTTAAAAATAGTCCTTCAAAGAAGATTTTGTCTTTCCCGGTTAATTTAAATACGGATGGAGCATTCCCGTTGAAAACCGCCCAGTCTGATGGCCGGATATGCACGGGCAATGGTAAAAAGTCTTCTGTAAACATGCAGGCATAGCCATTACAGGTCCCTTCGTGAACTTCCCAGCGGTAGGGCACTTCCCGATTCGTAAATACGAGCGCCCAGTCATCTTTGTCAAACAGATATTCCTGATCCTGATAAAAATAGGAGGCATGACCGTTGATCAGCGAGATCTTGTAAAAATCCTTTCGACTGTAAACCGCTGTTGCTGCAAGGCTAGCCGCAGAAAACTCTTCCAATCGTACTGCCACAAAATACCCTCCTGCGTTGTTATGCTGCCCATTAAGTTGTGGCGCGTAAGTTTCAATCGAATGTTGATCCATCAGAAATAAAGATAAAACTATTTATCTGAACTGCTAATTCCTCTTTTGAAAGTGAAATTCAGCGGCCTCTTTATTCTTTGGTCTAAGTTAATTTAGCTTGCTAGTATCATTGCGTAAAATTGTCCGATTGTTAACCTTTTATTCAAATAACGGCATCCGGGCGAATTCGGGGCGATCAAGTTCCTCGAACAGCACTGCGGCGCCTATGTTCCCTTTGTACAGACTGTGGTTTTTCATTTGCACGCAATAGATGTGCGGCAGCATTTGTTTGGCCAGCCTTTTGGCCTCGGTCAGGTAAAAATTATCTCTGGTGGCATTGTAAACACTCAAAAGCGCGTAACATTCACCCGATCTGCCGCAACACAAGCTGCCATTCACAACTTGTTGGGCCGCGTTAGGTTGGGCCGCACCCGGCTGGGCATTCAAAATGTGACCGGCCGTTTTTTTTGCTAGATCAAGGTAATGTGCATCGAATGTGAAATGAAATAAGGCCGTCCATAGAAAGGTATAACCCGCTGATCCGTGGCACCAGCCTGTCCAGGAAGTCTGCTCCGTTTCGGAGATTTCCCAGCGCATCATTCCGTTTTCTTCGATACCCAGTTTGACAAGCTGATCTACGCGTCTAAGAAAATGGACAGGCAAATTTTGTCGGGATGTTTTGCACCATTTTAAAGTAGCATACAAAATTCCCGCCCAGCCGTGGGCAATTCCTCTGTAATTGATCGGGTTTTTCTCACCGATCGCTGCATACGAATCAACGATTGACCAGATCTCCTCCATGACATTCTTGCCAAATGCGAGCAGATCTTTTTTGACAAATTTATCATACGAAGGCATGTTTTCCAGAATCAGCGAGCTGCCGATCAGCGCGGCGGACTTACCTAATGTAAGGTCCAGATTTTCGCAGGGTTGGGAAGCATGGTTCAGAAAATTGCGGACCGCATTGTAGTAGCCGGCATAATCGCCCGACGACTGGCTGACCAACGCCTGGACCAGATCCACGCCGCTCGAAGTGTGATATATCGACGAAACCCCAACAATGGACGAACTGAGATCCATTTCTTTGGAATAAAACCCATGGTCATGGTCATGAACATAACTTGCTGCACGGTCGCTCCATACATCTGCCAGGGCCAGCGTTTTGGCGTCTGAATGCACTAACGCTCGGCGCAGAAAGAGATAGGCAATGCCTGCCGCGCCAAAATTGACCGAGCTTTTCGGGGCCATTTGGAGCCCGTTTTTCAGAAGTTCACTTTTAAAACCGTAATCTTTCAGGATGGAATCCCGGAAGACTTGCACCGACAATTTCTTGTCTTCTGCAAGTCGATCCGGGAAACCTTCCTGCACTTTGATCATGGCCAAATAGAAATCTTCAATGTTGTCAAAACGGTTTTCGTTTTGTTTTTCAAGCGCTTTGAAAATCGTTTTTTCGATATTATTGTCAATAATAATGTCCAGATTTCTGAATGGGACGGGCATTTCGTTGACGATCTGCGTGTACAATGTTTTCCTGTCGTATGAAAAATTAAGATATTGCTTTCCTGTAAATAGCTGATAAATCAAAGCGCCCAATGCATACTGTTCGCCTGCGAATGTCGAGGACGGTTCAGGTTTGCCGTTAAGAACTGACTGCGCATATTCGGGTTCAAAGAAAAAATTCTGTCCGCCGCGCGCCGGTAATTGTTCCTTTGAAACCATTCTAGAAAGTCCGAAATCAATAATCTTCACTTCACCCGATTCGGACACGATCATGTTGGCCGGATGCACATCCGAATGTATAATTCCCTGGCTGTGCAAATGCCTGTACGCATTGAGAATACGGCAGGAAATATTCAGCAATGCAAGCACATTGGATTGATCATGAAGATTCTGATATTTCTCGGCCGCCTGCAAACACGTTTCCCCGTCGACCCAATCCATGATCAGAAAATGATCTTCTTCATACTCGCCATATTCGGTCAGCGACGGATTGATGACGTCATCCAATGCATTCAGTATGTCGATCTCGTTGTAGAAATTTGCAAGCAGCTGCGGTGTTTTCTTTTTGGTTTTTAACAATTTGAGCGCAAATAACTGGCCATTTTTTTTGATCTTATAAATCTCCGTATCAGCCACGCCGTCCAGTTTTGACACGATTTCATACTCTTTAAACCGCTCGCCTGGTCTGAAAAATAGCTTTTCTTTCCCGAATGTATCATCGTAAGAAACCAGGAAACCTTCACTGCGAAGGCGCGTCAGAAAAGTGTAGGAGCCTTCAAGTATCTTTTGCGCGTCCAGATTATTGAGCAACGCATACGTAAGCACGCCCTCGGGCAGGGATTTTGGTTTACGAAATTCCTGCAAAAGCGACGCAGACGAAGCGTCTATGATTTTGCTGGTATTTCGTGCGTGTGTATAAGTAATGATGAAGTCGTCAGTCTCGTACTCGAATTTGGCGCGTGCCTGTTGCGGTAATTTTTCTACCGGCAACACCTGAACGTCTTCCGGCAAGATGTATAATTGATTAGAAGCCATAGGATTAAAGTTTGAATTTTTATAAAACAGCCGTCCAGGTCAATGGATTGACACCTTCCAGCACCATTTTTTTTAATACAAAATCGACGCGTTCCTCTCGGCTTAGCTTTTCTGTTTTGGCCAAAGAAATGGATGCAGCCAGCTTTTCGGTCACTTTGGCGCGCCAGCTTTTTCTTTCTACATGCTGCAAATTTTCATCTGTTGCACTGTCCATTCCCCACGATAACATTCCCGAGGCATCCAGCGGGGCGGTGAATGGGACACCTTGTGCACTGTGATCTTTCAAAACAGCATGGAGCCGGTCGGCTGCGGCTGACAAATGATCGAATTCCGTGAAATAGGCTACGAATTTGTCAGGCCGGAGCAGTCCTTCACGGTTCATGCCGATTTTGAAATGGAATGCGTTTGACTCTGTCAGTGC
Source organism: Dyadobacter sp. CY326 (assembly GCF_021390515.1). GTDB lineage: Bacteria > Bacteroidota > Bacteroidia > Cytophagales > Spirosomataceae > Dyadobacter. The sequence continues at coordinate 365,889 of NZ_JAJUXI010000002.1, read as the reverse complement.
CCGGACAGCCCTATCAAATACATCCGGCAGCTCTTCCAGAACAGGGCTAATGTAGATTTTATAGGTTGAGCTCAAACGGGCATTATGGCTTTTGTTCTGCTTCCGACTCCACGATATCCATCTGAACTTCTGGTCTGGTTCATGTTTGTTCCAATTTTTAAGCAGCTCGCGCGTTAATGGATCATTTTTACCAATTTTTAGAAACGCTTCCACTTCCTTGAATGTATCCAGCTCATTGGCAGGCGTACCAAACAGGGGCGTCGTATTGTAGCCGTAAAGTTTGCTGGTTAGCGAAATGGTGTCTGCTTCATTCAGTTGAATGGCATATTGGATAGCCGCGGAAGACATTCGGGACAACGGATGCCGGCGATCCCAAACTTGCTCAGTGGATTCATAAATGAAATCCTGGGCCGCAAAGCCTGAGTAAAAGCAATTTTCGATCTCAATTTCAAAAATCCCTTCTATTACGAGTCTGGCCAATGTAAGATTAGTTTCGTCGTCATATTCAGACTTGAAATAATGAGGCAATGGTCCAGCATTTTGCAAAAAATAAAACAGTAGCGCGACTTCTTTGTAAGCTAGTTTTGCACTGTCTGCGGTTGCGGCGTCTTTCCGCCTGAAGACGCCAAAAAACTCGGGGTCTTTGCTTAAATCAGCAAGAGCATGAAGTTCCTGCTGATTTAAATTTCCCTGCTCAATCAGTTCAAATGCCGGATTCGACCGGAATGTTGAATGCAAAAGAAATTTGACTTTGATCATCAGATTGTCGTTTTATTGTTTTCCCCTTTGCGCACGAACTTCCTCGATGGCTTCATTCAATTTTCTTTCAAGCATATCGAGCTCATTCGGCGCTTCCTGGATCTTCACATCGACGTACTTTTGAAGTTCGGCCAGATTGTTCTTAAACTCAGTTAGCTCCGATACATCGAAGTCATCAACAACCTGCTGGACAGGCGTTGTGTTTTTCCAGTCCGTGATTTCAATTGGGTCGTGCGTAAAGCTGTATACAATACTGCAAGCTTTGTGGCAGACAGTTATGGGAATTGAAAAATGGTAGCAAGTATGGAAGCGACACAACTCAATCTCGTCTTTTAGGCGAGATGCATATCGAATGAAACAATACACCGGTTTGTCCTGGTTAATATCCACGGTGACGGCAAGGTCCTTGAATTTGAAAGTTTTCATTTTTTTATTTTTTTAATGATGGCTAATGATTGTACTCCCGACTTTTTTGTCCGGAAAAAATCAGTTGAAAACGGTTTCTCAAATTTTTTCGATTATCTCATGTCGCACCTCCTTTCATCGAACATGACCCTTTCGGTTAATCACAAGCAGGAGTCGCGTAGCGCTGTTTTACGCCATCCCGGTTGTGCGCGTTCTTTAATTTGTCATTTTTTAACTAGACGAAATTATATCTGAAACAAGCCGTTTTTGAACGCCAAACTACCCGATTTAAAATTCAGGTAGTTAGGCGTAACCAGGTAAAAACACGTTTTGGGAAATGGGTATTTTGCGGCGGGGGAAACGATGTGCACACAGAGCGCATGCTAATGTGACTTGAAATTAGATTGCAGCGGGTCGTAGGTTAATACGTTCAAGTGTAATAATAAAGAGCAGCGCCCTTGCTTATCACTCCGATCGCAGCGATTGCGATGGATTGATGTATGCAGCTTTGATAGCCTGAAAGACTCCCGGCTGCCAATAATGTGGTCTTTGTATTCATTTTGACGACCTTACTGCGGTTTTGCAACGTGAAACCATGCGCTGCAACCTTAATGCTCTTTTCCGCCTCGATATCCTAAAAGCAGATTGTGTCACTACTTTGAAGGATTATAAGGGTATATCAACTTCCCTGACGCGTAAGCTTCCGGCGACACCACGACCTGCACTTTGCTATCTTTGAAGGTGCTGATATTCCCGTCCTGAACATTCTGGAACTGTATTTGAATTACCTGGGGTTCAACCCACTCGCCACCTTTACCAAAGCGGATTGTTCCCATAACAGTCTGAAATGAATTGTTCCGGCAGTATTCAGATAGCAATACGTTATCAAGGGTCCCGGTCGCTTTTATCGCCTGCTCCAAAACCTGCATTTGTGCATAGGCTAATGGCACGACGTAGAACCCGAGTTGATCCACCTTCTCTTCGTCAGCTCTTTGCTGATATCTTTGAAGTAGGTCTGTAACTCCTGGAAAATTCATTTTAGGAACGGGCATCCAGTATTCATAATTAACAAAGCCGTTTAAAAGTGGGCCAAGCTCCGTTTTAACAGAAGCGCTTTGTGGCCCGATCATCGCACCGCCGACCATTTTAGGCCGGTAATCACTTGCATGTATTGCGCGGACCAGGCCTTTTGAATCATTCAAATACGAGCAAAGGAACAAAATATCGGCATTGATTTCTTTTAGCTGATCGATGATCGGATTAAAATCTGTCGTTGTCAGCGGATAGGTTTGCTCGTGTACGATCTGCATCCCATACTTTGCAGCATTTTCCCTAGCACCAATTACCGGATTGCGGGAAAATTCGGCATCGGCGGTAAGTAATGCAACTGTTGAAGGTTTTGGACTTTGAGCAGCGGCCAGTTCGAAAAAACCTTCGGTAAGTGCAGCATTCGGACTTGGCCCGGTAGGAATCATTGCGAAATAGTTTTCATATTGCAGATCGCCGTTAACACCCAGACCCATCAAGCCAATCAAAATGCGTTTCCGTTCCATAACCAGAGGTAAGGAAGGTTTGATGGTGTTTGTACCATAGCCTCCAATCAGCAGGTCCACTTTTTCTTCGTCTAAAAGCCTTTTGTATATGCCGGCTACCTGGGCAGCATCGCCCTGATCATCGATGCAGACAAGCTCGACTTCCTTTCCCAAAAGCCCGCCGTTGCTATTAATGTCTTCTTCCCAAAGTTGATGGGCAAGCCTTGCCGATTTCGTATTCTCAGCCACCGGCCCTGAAAGCGACAGGCTATATCCAATGCGGACGTTTGTTGATTTATTCAATGCTGTATTCATTATCGATCAAAAATTTTCTTTTTCGGAGTGATGCTTATTTTATTGGGCGTATGGTGCCCTTCATGGGATAAAAGCTGCCGTCTGCCAGGGTTGCGTTACTGTAGAGGATTCCGTTTTCGTGGTCTTCAATATGTGTCACCGTCGCACCTGTGGCTTCTTTCCACGCCACCATGTACACCTGCGGCCGCACCTCTGCCATCACAATCTGAACTTTTTCAGTATGGCCTGGTTCTCCCGGACCGCCTCCTTCGACGATTTTGAAGGTCAATGAATCACTGGATTCGAAAAGCAGTTCTGCCTTGAACGATCCCAGATCAGCCAGGAATCTGTTGCCTATTAAATTACTTTGCATCTGGGTTTTGATAGTTGAATGATGTCATTGCGTTTCCGCTTGCGGTTTTAGAGGCCGATACTTCTTCCTGCACCACGTCCCAGTGCTCTGCAATCTTTCCGTTCTCAAACCTGAAAATATCGACCACAATCAGTGGCGCTGGGCCCCAGCCGTGCACCTGGCTATGTGCTAAAACAATGTCATTTACTTCTATGAAAATACCGGGTGTCCACTGGAATCCTGGTTCAATGAATTGCAGAATATCTCTCAAACCCTGATGACCATTGATCATTGATGGATTATGCTGCACATACGACTCATGCCAATAGCGTTCGATGGCTGTATGGTCTCTGTCAACGAAAAACGCTTTCATTGCCTTGACTACGGTTTCTTTATTTGTCATTCTATTTTTGCTTGAATACTTATTCTGATTTGTTTAACTTCTAATACAAGAAGCTTTTTAGCTATCAAGAAAAACATAAAGTGACTTAATTTTCCCATTCTCGAAATGGGCGATATCCATTCCGGTCGCGACAGGAGACTCACCTCTGGGGCCTGCTCCCCAGATCAGCCTGCCGATGCTGTTATTGATCACCACGGGTTTAAGTTTGGTAAATACAAAGTCTGCTGGCAAATGTTTCAATGTGGATGTGACGCTGTTGTTGATCGCATCAAAACCTGTAACATGGTCTCCCACGTGATATAGATTTGCTGCGGAATCGTAAATTTTCTCGATGGCCTTCAACCTGGCGTCCGAATCTCTTTCATTCCAAACCTGGCTGAGATTATTTTCCATCATTATGGCTGCTTGATCGCTCATGTTTTTTGATTTTTATGGTTAAAAAAATCAAAAGCAACACCTTGAATAGATCAAGATGTTGCTTTCTCATTGTCACTGATTTTCTGGTACAGGAGTTGCTAAAAGCTGCAATTCCCAGGCAAGCGATACTCCGCTTCCTCCGCCATGTTCCAATAGCACAGCGGATAATGGACGTGCTGTTTCCATCACGGCCCAGTCACGTTGCCATTCAGCAGCAACGGCCATCCAGTTGATCGGCACCACTCCGGCCTGAACCATTCGGCGTACAGCCATATCATGTGCTTCTGCTGTAACGCTTCCGCAAGCGTCTGTAACCACAAATACATCATAGCCTTCGCTCAAAGCCTGTATAGCTGGCATTGCAACGCACACTTCTGTCCACAAGCCGCATAGGATCAGTTGCTTACGGCCGCTTTCTTTTACAATGTCCGTCACTTTTGGATCTTGCCATGTATTGATAAATGTGCGGTTGATCGGTTTTTGCTCAGGGAAAACGTCCTGGATCTGTTTGATGATGTAGCCGCCGCGTTCTTCAATAACCGTAGTCAGAATGGTGGGAACATTAAACACTTTGGCTGCCTTAGAGAGACCTGTAACATTGTTAATAATGATGGTTGGCTCGTGGCTGTTCAGGTTGGTGAACTGGTAAGGCTGGTGATCGATTAGGACAAGAAAGCTGTCCTCAGGACGAAGCAATGCTTCAAGGCCTGTTTTTACATTTTGCATGGAACTTTGTTTTTAATTTACAAAGGCAAAGTTCCGATACAGCGTAAAGGTAAAAGATGATCTAAGTCGAAAAATACAGTAGACTAATGTCTACTGATTCAATAAAAAAAGCCGAGAATTACTATCCCCGGCTTGCACTTCAAATGGCTAATAGATCTGTATAAAATCAGGTAATTTCAGTTTTTGGCTACTTTCCTGTTGCAGCTGAAATGATCACATTGGCCACGGCAACTGGTTCTGAGACAAATAGCGCATGGCTGCCTTTGATCTCGGTGATCTTCGTTTTAGAGCGGTTGTACATGTTCCGCTGCACTTCCGGACGAATACTTTTATCCTGAGTGGCAATGATCCCATAAGCGGGTTGGGTTCGCCAGGCAGCCTGGGTAAGCGGTGTGGCAAAGCTCTTGGCGGCGATTGGTCCCTGGGAGGCAAACATGAACGCCGCTTCTTCTTGCGAAACATCTGCACAGAAACCGGCATGGAATTTCGCCTTGTCATAATAAACAAAGCCTTTATCATCTGGGGGCAGTATCCCGTATTCCGGCAGATTTGGCATAGATGTGGCCCATTTTAAGGTCGTTTCCCCCTTGTCGGGCTGATAGGCTGCCACATAAACCAGTGCGGCTACATTCTTGTGCAGGCCTGCCTGCGAAATGACCACACCTCCCCAGGAGTGGCCAACGAGGATGACCGGTCCGTCTTGTTTATCCAGGATTCTATTAGTCGCATCAACATCATCCTGCAAGGAAGTAAGCGGATTTTGTACAACGGTTACCTGATAACCTTTTTCGGATAATATATTGAATACATTTTTCCACCCGGAACCGTCCGCAAATGCACCATGGACGATGACCACATTTCTGGCCGGTTTGACTTGGGAGAACGAAGGCAAACTGCATAATAGCACATAAACGAAAGCGGCGCATAACTTCGCGGTATTACGGAGGCAACTAGAGGGTGTTTTCATTGTCGTTGGTTTATTTTGCTAAAACTTTTGGTTGCAAAGTTGTGCAATTGGCAAAGGGAGGAAGATGACCTTTGTCAAAAAAAAAAGTAGACTAATGTCTACTTTCAAGGTGAAGGAGCTAAATGGACTTTATTCTTGTAATAGCTGACGCCTAATGCGGCTTAGCGTATCTTTTGTGATACCCAGGTAAGACGCGATGATGTGCTGCGGAAATCGTTGTAGCAGTTCAGGATAACAGTCGATAAATTCAGTATAGCGTTTTTGTGCATTAGAACTTATGGTTGAAGTCAGCCTGCGTTGATTAGCAATATTATTTTTCTCGTCAAGCTGCTGGATCATATCACGAAATGGAGCTATCGTCTTTATTAATTCTAAGGTGTTGGCTCTATTAATCAAAAGCATTTCGGTGTCCTCCCAAGCATCGATATTATAAATGCTTGCAGTGAGCATAACCCAGCTTTCGCGGTCTCCCATCCACCAGTCTTCAACCCCTAACCTGACAATATGTTCAGTGCCTTTTTCATCCACTGAATATTGCCGCATTGCTCCTTTTACTATAAACGCAAAGTTTTTGCACTGGTCGCCAGCTTGTAGGAAATATTGTCTTTTCCGTAATTTGGCTGGAATCAACGCTTTTTTAAGCAAAACCTTCTCATCTTCTGAAACGGGTTCAGAACTAAATTTTTCCAGATAGTTAAAAAAAGCTTCGTACATCGAATTGAGATTATGTTAAAAGCATTTCAATGCGTCAAAGTAGACACAATGTTACGATATAATCAAATTTTGAAAACGAGACATAGTGGAGTGTTTCCTCAATTTGTTAAACGGACAGGATTAGTTTTGCCAGACTTACAAAGCGGGTTTGACCAATTTAGACGACAGGAAAGTTCCCGCCATCGATTGCATAGTTGGCTCCGGTTATGTAGGAAGCCCGTGGCGATACGAGGAAATTTACCAGCTCGGCAGTTTCCGAAGGTTCAGCCATTCTTCCTAAGGGAACACCGCCAACACGTTCCAAGAGCTTTTGCGTCATCTCCTCAATACTAACTCCCGCGCTGGCCGCGAGGCCCTCCAAAAAGTTACTCATTGCGCCTGTCTTGTTTAAGCCTGGCGATACGGTTATCACTCGTACACCTTGCGGGGATACTTCGGATGCAAGCGCCTTGCTGTAAGCATTCAGTGCGGCCTTTGCTGAACTATAAGCCATCGTGGTCTCCCAAAGCGGAAACATTCCACTGGTTGATGATATGTGAATAATTACGCCGCTCTTCCGGGCAATCATCCCTGGTAAAAATGACCGGTCCAGACGCACGGACGAAAGTAAGTTAACCTGAAAGGCCTGCTCCCAATGCGCATCAGTAAGCACCCCGAAGCCGCCCGCCGGCGCCAGATTAGCCCCAAGGTTATTGATAAGGATATCAATAACGCCGAATTGTTGATGGATCTGCTCTGCTACCCTCACGGTGTCATCTGCATTTGCCAGATCACCCGCAATAAAGTGTTGACCTTCGGCGGGTTGTAAAGCATTGTTCCTTGCGGTAATGATTACCCGGGCGCCCGATTGAGTCAGCCGGTCGGCGATGGCTTTGCCAATCCCTTTTGTCCCGCCCGTTACCAGGGCCACTTTTCCTTCAAGCTCTTCGTCAAGCTTTTGTTTTTTTTCCATTGAAATGTAATTGGAAATGGTTGTTTCAGAATTGGTTTGCATTTTGAATTTGATTGATTATAAGTTGTGGGATTGTAAGTGTTTAAAAACTAGTTTCTGAAATGAGCGTTTCAGAAAAGTCCAAAAAATTATTTTAGCAGCTGTTTGGCCATAAAGTCGGCTAGCTTTTTTATTTGAATAGGGTTTCGGTAAAGCAGAAATAACTCGTACCAACCTGTGTAGGTGCTGATTATGTAGTCTGCCAGCATATCAGCATCATTGGCGTCGGTCATTTCACCATCTTTGATTGCCTTTTTTATGAGTGTGCACAGGAAAGTATGAGTGAAGTCATTATCTTCTTTAAGCAATCCCTGTATACCGTGGTCATTTGGGGATACCTCAAAAGCAGTTTTAATAGCAAAACAGCCATGGGCGTCTTTGATAACAACGGCTGCCACGTCATTGAAGAATTGCTCTAGCGCCTTGACCGCAGATGCTGCGCCTGCCGCGCGCTGCTCCAAAAATATTCTTCTTTTTTGCGTATAATGCTTAATACATTCTGTAAATAACTGGTGTTTATCGCCGATCGTGTTATATAGGCTACTACTGTTGATCTGCATCGCATCAGTCAAATCCCGCATTGATGCGCCATTGTAACCTTTTTTCCAGAAAACATCGAGTGCCTTCTCTATCGCGTTATGCTGGTCAAATTCAACTGTCCTTGCCATGGGGATTCTAATTTTTAACAAAGATAACATTATTCTGAAACAATCGATTCAGAAAGGCGGCTAAATAATTTGTTTGCTTGGTCCAGCTGGATAACATTCTGTTTGGACAAGGGAGTATTTTCCGGATTTCCTAAACAAGATTGGCCGTTTGAACAAAGTGATTTACGACTTTTGAACAAAGTCGGGCAATGATAGGCTGGGTACATTTGTATCATGATCTTAAAACAATAAGAAAATGAACAAATTAAGAAATGTATTGATCACCGGAGCGGCGGGTGGTTTTGGAAGTGTTATAATCGAAGATTTATTGGCAGAGGGTTTTACTGTGACGGGTGCCATGCGCGATGCCGCGGGTAGAAACAAACAGGCGGCTAAAAACTTAAAGAATAAAGGCGTAATAGTCGTTGAAATAGATGTTGCCAATGATCAAAGCGTGATAACAGGTGTTAATCAAGCTGCGGCACAAATGGGCAGCATCGATATTTTGATTAACAATGCGGGATTAGGGGCCGGAGGAATTCAGGAAGGATTTACCGCCGATGACTGGAAAAAAGTATTTGATGTCAACGTTTTCGGTGTGCAGCGCATGACGAGGGCGGTTTTACCTTTTATGAAAAAACAGCAACATGGGCTTTTAATGCTTATTTCTAGCCTGAGTGCAAGGCTTTCAGTGCCTTTTCAAGGACCTTATAGTCCTTCCAAGTGGGCGGCGGAAGCATTAGCCGAAAGCTATCGAATGGAAGTGTCAAATCTCGGCATTGAAAGCTGCATTGTTGAGCCGGGGGCGTTTCCCACGCATTTTATCGGCTCTTTACTCCAACCAAGTGAAAAGGAGCGGTCGCTGGATTATGGCGCAATCAAGGACCTGCCGGCTGCCTTGTTGGCATCGATAGAAAGTGTATTTGAAGCCAATCCTGATCAGAAACCTGACTTGGTTTCCAAAGCCATCATTGAACTTATCAAAATGCCCCACGGAACGCGTCCGATGCGGACCGAAGTTGATCGAATGTTTATGGCAGATCTGGTTGCGCCGTTGAATCAGCAACTGGCGACGGCTAATGAAAAACTATACGAGGCCTTCCAAATGGCTCATTTAGCAAAAGTCAAAAATTAAAATCAGGATGGTAACCTGGTTATTTCTTCTCGATTTTCGTAAATTTAGTTAATGGAAAAAAGATTGCAGAACACTTCTGCCGAGGTTGTAATGTCTTGCTTATCGGAGCGATATTTAAGGAACGAAGTCATGCTCGACGACCATTGCTTCGTGAGAATTATTTCGGGTCAGGTGAAAATCATCCAATCGAATACGATTAGGCTGTTCGGCCCCGGAGATACGATCCTTTTTCCGCGGCGCCAGTTGTCGACCATCATTCAATATCCGAAGGACAACCAGGCTTACAAGTGTGTTTTGATTATGTTCAAAAGTGACCGCTTAAAAAATTACTACGCTGGGAGTCCCGCTTTCAAATCCGCAGAACGCACATCAGAAGTCAAATCATACGAGAAGCATCCGCTTTTAGAAAGCTACTTTGCTTCACTATTGCCTTATTTCGATTTGCAGGACGAATTACCTGAAAAGCTTTTGACTTTGAAGATTGAAGAGGCGCTCACTATTTTAAGGACTATTGATGAAAGTGTTGATTCATTTTTAGCAGATTTTACAGAACCTGGCAAAATTGATCTGGCCGGTTTTATGGAACACAATTATATGTTCAACATGCCGCTGGACAAATTCAGCTATCTCACAGGAAGAAGCCTCACCACCTTCAAACGTGATTTTAACAAGATTTATGGGGCCACTCCGCAACGTTGGCTCACAAAGACACGCCTCAAATTGGCCCATCATCTGCTTTCAGAAAGTAAACAGAAACCGGTCGACGTGTATAGGGAAGTTGGGTTTGAGAATTTGTCGCATTTCTCTTATGCCTTTAAAAAAGAGTTCGGCTACGCCCCTAAGGAAATAATTTGAAATATACGGAATGGGCAGCATTTTGGCAAAAGCAAAAGCGCTGCCAGCGCTTTTGCTTTTACACTACGACGACGATAAATTCAATGTTCAGAATGCTTTTCGAAATCTGTCAGCGATAGATTACCACCTTTTTAAGTGCGATAAGCTGAACATCTTACCGTTTTATTTTAATGCGTAACTATGGTAACCACCATCAACGGTAACCTCTGTTCCCGAAATAAAGCTTGCAGCGTCAGAAGCTAGAAACAATACTGTTTTTGCAATTTCATCGGGATGGCCAAGTCTTTGCAATGCGGTCGCCCCAGCCAAAAACGCTTGTGCGTCCACAGGCACTACACTATCTAAACCTGGTGTCGCAATTGGCCCCGGACTAATGATGTTTACGCGAATTTTTCTTGGAGCCAGCTCGTTAGCAGCAATTTGAGCTATTTTATTGAGCGCACCCTTGGTTGCAGAATATACGCTTGCTCCCAAATTTGCGGCAGATGCGGCCGATGAAGACGTGAACACTACGGATGATCCATCTGCCAGATGGGGAAGCAACTTTTGTAGTGTGAAAAAATGCCCTTTTACATTGGTGTTGAACTGTGCGTCAAAATTTGCTTCGGTGACGCTTTCTATTGGCTCAAATGCCCCAATTGCTGCATTTAGGAAAAGAACATCCAGTTTGTTTCCGTTTTTGGAAAATGCTTGTTCAAGAATTGAAATGTCTGATAGTTTGGAAGTATCCGAGACGACAGTAGTCAGTCTTGGGTTGTTAATTTCCGTGCTGGCTTTTTGCAGATTATCTGCATTTCTTCCTGTAATCCAAACATTTGCCCCCGCGCTGATAAAAGCTTTTGCTGTCGCTAGCCCTATTCCACTTGTTCCACCGGTGATAACGACGTTTTTGTTTGTAAAGTCCATAATTAAATTCTAGTTACTTTTGTGATCTGTTTCCTGAACTACAAATCCGTAAAAGTGGTTCAAAAAACAGATTACTTTTATTTTAGAATTATGAGAACAATCGAGAGAAGATCAACTTGCCCCATCAATTATTCGGTGGAAATATTAGGTGATAAATGGATGCTTTTACTCTTGCGGGATATCATGTTTAACGGCAAAAATTCTTTCCTCGAATTTCGGGCCTCAGATGAGAAAATATCCTCAGCCGCACTTACTGAAAAGCTGAACTTACTTGTCGACGAAGGGATTCTTTCCAAAGTCATCTCGCCTAAAAATGCTTCAAAGTTTCTTTACCTGATCACCGACAAGGGCATCGAGTTGGTGCCAGTCATGGTGGAAATCCTTACTTGGGGATCTAAGTACAACCCCGACGGCGGCCCGAAAACGTGGCTTGACCGGATCAAACAGAATAAAAAGAAAGCGATTGCGGAATTACAGGATGAATTAAGAAGCCAGTTGCATTCCCATGGATTAAATTGAAAGCGAGGATTGATATGTAATTGATCCCGTTATTCACGAAAACAGCCTCTGACTTGTCGTGTGAGTCCTGAAACGCCAAAATGGCGAATATTCGAAGTCGGGTTTTTGCCTTTGATTTACGACGACATTGAATTCAATGTTGATAACTGGTTCTCAAAGTCTGCCAGCGATAGATCCCCACGGGCAAAACTAATTTCCAGCAAGGCTGCCTTTTCAGTCCTGGTCAAAGGTTTGTCCTGAATCCTGTCGATAAGCTTGTTTTCATCATCAAGTGGACCAAGCACATTTTTTTTGCAATTAAAAGCTTCAAAATATCTGACACCAAGCTTCCGCTGTGAAATGGCGTCGAAGTGGAGCCCGTCCGCATTGGCTGTCAGGTCAGATGCAGCCACAAAATAACTGTTCTCCGTTGTGTCGGCATACTGACGGAGCGCATCGTTAACGGAATTATATTCTGTGAAATACTTCCCATATCTGCCGCTGCTCAAAAAATCACCCAAACCTCCTGCAATGAAGGGAACATCCGGTGCCTGCAATTCCTTGCGAAATGCGGCAATCAGACTGGTCAATTTATCAAAATAATTGCTGGATCGGCCCCCAAAGCTATCGTTCTCTCCCTGGTGCCATAAAAAACCGCTGAGCAAACTAGTCCGTTGTGCCAGTTTCGCTTGAAATACGGCATTATCAAAAAGTGGCCCTCCCACTTCCCAGTCATCCAGGCTAGTGCCACCATCTGCGCTGGGAATCAGCCCTATCTGCAAATTTTCATTTTTCATACGCCAGGCACCAGCAAATGACGCAGCAAGACCAATCCCCGAAGTGGGCCGGTCATAATTGATTGGCTCAGTCATCGTTTGCCATCTCCCATTTACCAGCATTTTGATATGCTCGTCGTAAATAGGTTTTACATCTTTGACATAACCACGGCCCGCCATATTGGACTGGCCTATCATTAAAAATGAATGCAAGGTGTTTTCTTTTCTATCCATACATAAAATTACAAAACATGACCACATCAATTTAGACACAACAAACCGTTCTGTAAACGAAGCCCTGCATCTTTCAGAGCGAGAAGAAAACGACATAATAGCGATTTTCAAAAAAATTGAAGAAGAATATCAGCATATCGACCAACATACACAGGTATTTCAATGCTGAGTCAGGTTTAAAACATGCTGTTCTTACAGTTGAGTATCTGGCGCGCCAACTTAACCTATCTTCTAATTATTTGAGCGATGCGCTGCGTTCTCTCACCAGACAAGGTGCACAGCAACATATCCAGGAAAAATTGATTGAAAAAGCGAAGGAATATTTAACGGCAATTAATTTATCGGTTTCCGAAATTGCCTATAACTTAGGCTTCGAGCGCCCGCAATCGTTCAATAAACTTTTTAAAAACAAAATCGAAATGTCGCCGCTGGAATTTCTGACTTTTTTTACCAAATGGTAAATGAACTCTCCGTAATAAATACGAAATTTAATCAATGGAAGAATTCGTAAATTACATATTACAGTTTGGGAATCTGAACAAGCAGCAAACAGATTTTATTGTAAGCAAAGCCAAAACGCTGGAACTTCACAAGGAGGATTACTTTTCCGAAGCCGGAAAAATCCCCAAGCAAGTTGGATTTCTTCTCGAAGGGGTCGTTCGTTTCTGCTATTACAATAACAAAGGCGAAGAGATTACTCAATATTTCATTGATGAAAATAATTTTGTTTCAGACCAGCAAAGGTTTGAAGCACAAGTAGTTGCATCCGAGTATATTCAAGCTGTTACCGATAGCAAATTGCTTGTTTTTTCAAAAAAAGACTGGGACGAAATTGGAAATACCATTGTTGGCTGGGACGCAATTACAGGCCTGATATTAAAAAATTGTTTATTAAAAACGATCGAAAGAAGGAGCCCCTTGGTTTCAGAAGATGCAACCACCCGCTATTTATCATTCATAGAACATTTCCCTGGCCTCGTCAATTGTATTCCGCTTTCCCATATCGCTTCCTACATTGGGATAACACAACAATCATTGAGTAGAATACGGAAAAATATTCGTTGAGATTGCTTTTTACCATTTGTTAAATACTTTCCTTTTTTAGATACCGACATTTGTATCATTAATTTAAAGTATAAAACAATGAGCAAAAAAGTCGTATTGATAACAGGAACAAATAGTGGTTTTGGATGGCTTACTGCCAATAGTTTAGCCGCTTTAGGGCATAAAGTTTACGCAACCATGAGGGATATTAACGGAAAGAATGCTGAAAAAGCGAAGGCATTAACCCTGGTGGAAAATATCACCGTTTTAGATGTAAGTTTAACAGACGAGACCAGCGTGAAAGCTGCTATTGACACCATTATCGCCAATGAGGGAACCATTGATGTATTGGTAAACAATGCTGGAATTGGAATGATGGGCGTTGCAGAAAGTTATTCAGTGGCAGATGTGGAGGAAATGTTTGACGTGAACGTAATTGCCCCTTTTAGATTGATAAAATTGGCATTGCCATACATGCGTAAAAAATCAGAAGGACTGATCATTAATGTCACAAGTGGTTTCGGAAGGGTCAGTTTTCCTTTTTCAGTGGTTTATAGTGCTTCGAAATTTGGTTTGGAGGGGTTAAGCGAAGGATTGCATTATGAAGTGAGGCCGTTGGGAATTGATGTAGCCATTATAGAACCAGGTGCATTTCCTACCGAAATGAGTCAAAAAGCCAGACTTGCTTCGGATGTGGCAACCACCAATGGTTACGAAGAATTGTTAGCCGTTTACCCAAATAAAATGGTCGCCGCTATTGGCCAACTATTTGAAACTTTTAAACCGAATCCGCAAGATGTCGCAGATGCAATAGTAGATCTGATCAATTTGCCAAAAGGAGAAAGGCCATTAAGAACAGTAGTTGATCCCACGACAGGCGAATTTATAAAAAAAGCCAACGACGCTGTCAGTGTTGAATATGCAAAAGCTTTGAAGGCATTTGGGATGGAAAGTCTTTTAGCATAAACTTTCATCGTTATTAAAATCAGCCCGAGGATCATTGAATCCCCGGGCTGATTTGTTGTAATAATAAACCAAAGCCGCTGGTTTTCTCGATCAGCGCCAGTTCATATACGGAGTGTGTAATTGCAGATCATTAACTCTCTGTCCCGTGAATATGATATTATCAAAGCGCTAGCAAACCTTCCACATCCAAGTGTTTGGTGAACATGGTTATTCTTCCATTTTCAACAATCCATTCCGCTTGTGGTCGGTCCCAATAAAGTTCAACGCCGTTTTTATCCGGGTCATCAAGATATATTGCTTCAGATACGCCATGGTCTGATGCGCCTGTTATTGGATATTTTGCCTGTATCAGCCTTCGTAAAGCTGCCGCAAGATCTTTTCTTTCCGGATATAGAATGGCCGTGTGATATAGGCCGGGCGCGCGTTCAGGGGCCGGACCGCTATCTTTACTGTGCCAGGTGTTCAAACCTATATGATGGTGATACCCGCCGGCTGATATAAAGGCGGCCTGATCACCATAGGTATTCGTCAGTTGAAAGCCCAATAAACCACAGTAAAAATCAAGTGAGCGTTGCAGATCACTTACTTTTAAATGTACATGACCTATGCGGGTCTGAGCAGGTATCACATAATTGTCCATAAGATATGATTTGGTAGTGTTTGTAATGATAATGAAACTGTTACTGACTTTTCGACTTTTGTTTCTCATAATCGATCTTGCCATATTCGCCATTATAAAAATCCCGGTAAGCAATGGCTATGTCCAGCTTCGAGTTCATCACGAACGGTCCCTCAGCGAAGATTGGCTCCGGATACGCTTCTCCACCGAATAATATAAAATCGCATGCTTTCTGGCATTCGTTTTTCAGCTCGATACTACCTTGTTTTCTGTCAAACTCGATAAATTCGCCGACATTGAATATTTCATCATTGATGATGGCTGGCACTTCGGGAAGGTAGGCTGCGACCTCTATTTCGTCTGCAAATTCGATCGAGAAAAGGGCGCCAGCCTCAAGATGGATATGATAAAGGAATTGCTCAGAATAATTGGGTATCACCGAACTTATATCCTCAAATGTCCCCACGATAACTTTGACCCAACTTTTGCCATCCGGCAGGTCTTTGCGCGGCACTTCACTTCCTTCAATGGCTAAATAAGCTGGTTTTTCAGCCTTGATTTCTGAGGGCAGATTGATCCAAAACTGGAAAGCGTGTACAAGTTGCGAATCACTTTGCGAATCATAATTCAACGTTTCATCATGAATGATCCCGTTACCGGCATTCATCCATTGGACCCCTCCGGAATGTACCTTGGCATAGTTCCCGGCACTGTCAAAATGCTCGTCTTCGCCATTTAATATGTAGCTCAATGTGGCAATGCCCCGGTGCGGGTGCGCACCGGTCCCCTCTTTATTAATCTTGCTCTGGATCCTTGGCACGATGTGGTCAAGAAATACGAACGGCCCCACCGCGTCGGCATATCGGTTGGGTAGCATTCGGGATATTTCCAGGTAACCAATATCTGCCCTTTGCCCCTGGGTTGAAAAGCTGCTTTTCTTCTTCATAAAAAAATGACCGTGAACGAATAGAATTTCGGTAAAGATTTGGATGGTGATAGCCCTATGGCTCTATTTAACCAATGGGATCACCCGGCTGCCGATCAATTCGATAGACCGCGTTAACTGCTGGTGTGTCAGGCCCGCAATGTCCATTTGGAATGTGAACAGGTCGATGCCGCCGAGTGCTTCGCTATGCCTTTTGAGCTTTTCGGCGACCGTTTCCGGTCCGCCAACCATCAACACACCTTTTGCAGAGGCACCAGCATCGAATTGCGCTTTTGTAACCGGCCCCCAGCCACGCTCCCGGCCTATTTTAGACCATGACTCTATGTACCCGGGAGCATAATCCGTGCTCGCGGACTGGTCCGTTTCGCCCACATATCCCGGCGAATGCAGTCCGACTTTAAGCTCCTCTGGCTTGAAACCAGCTTCTTTACCAGCCTTTCTGTATAGATCGACCAGCGGCCTGAAGCTCTCTGTTTGTCCGCCGATGACGGCCACCATCAGCGGAAGCCCCAGCTTACCGGCACGCACAAACGATTGCGCTGTACCGCCAACGCCCACCCAAACGGGTAATTGCTGCTGTACAGGGCGAGGATAGACCGGCTGATTATGCAGAGCGGGTCTGAACTTGCCCGACCAGGTAACAAATTCCTCATCCCTGAGCTGAAGCAATAATTTTAGTTTCTCACTGAACAGGGCGTCATAATCATCAAGCTTATAACCGAACAGCGGAAACGCTTCTGTGGCAGAACCCCGGCCGGCAATGATCTCCGCACGTCCCTTGGAAATGATATCCAGTGTAGCGAATTGCTGAAACACCCACACTGGATCCGAAGTGCTCAGCACGGTCACCGCACTCATCAGCCTGATCCTTTTGGTGCGGGCAGCAGCAGCGGCAAGTATCACCGCCGGAACTGAATCTAGAAATTCTTTTTTATGATGTTCTCCAATTCCGAAAACATCGAGCCCAGCCTCGTCTGCCGCCACAATCCTGTCTAATAGTTGCTCCATTGCATCAACACTACTCAGTTCATTACTTCCGTACATGGCCGATGCGAAACTATCTATTCCTATTTCCATATTTCTTTTTATGTTTTTCAGTTTGTATTTATTGTTATCCGTTTTCGGTTACAAAGTCATTATCAAGACAAAGTATTGGGTGGTGGCCCGCCGGCTGGCCGTGAGTTTGTTGCTGGTAAGGGGATGAATTCGGCGTTATCGGCAGGCGGTAACAGAATGCGACCCTGCTTCCAGTCTTCTTTGGCCTGTTCTATCCTTTCCCTGCGACTCGATACAAAGTTCCACCAGATGTATCGTTCTCCCAGATGCTCACCGCCGAGCATCATCAATGTGGTATGCTCGGCAGCGACGATCACGGGATCGACCCCATTACTAAATACCAAAAGTTGTCCGGCCTGGTAACGCGTCCCGCTTACTGTGATACTTCCGTGGACAATGTAAACACCTCTTTCACGATGCCCCGTGGGAATGCCAAACCGGGCACCTTCTTCAAGGACAACATGGAGATAAAATAACGGCGATGTGCTTTTTACACCGCTTTTCAGGCCAAAGGCATCTCCGGCGATTAGCCGCATCCAGACTCCGGTATCTGTAAATACCGGTAACTGATCCGGTTTATAGTTATGAAAGCTCGGGTCGGCTTCTTCATCTTTTTCGGGCAATGCCACCCAGGTTTGTATCATTTCCAGATTCCCACCGGCCCTGATGGCTGGATCTTCAAAACGTTCGCTGTGCGCAATTCCCTTACCGGCGGTCATCCAGTTTACTTCGCCTGGTTTAATGGCCTGCTCAACACCAAGAGAATCCCGGTGCATGATCTTGCCGCTAAACAAATAACTGACAGTAGATAAACCAATATGAGGATGCGGCAGCACATCCAGATTACTATGAATAGCGGTTGGTATACTGACTGGTCCACCATGGTCCATAAAAATAAAAGGCCCGACCATTCGCCTGAGTTGGTAGGGTAAGAGACGCTTAACGACGAAACCGGGTATGATTTCCGCCTGACGTGATGAAATTACGATATCCAGCATATTTTGATCTTGATAAGTAATGACTGTAGAATTAGATGATATAAATGATCCCACCGGCTTAATGAATTTCGTCTATGAATCTGGCCCAGTATTCATAATTGCACACTTGATGTAAATGGTGCAATTTTAATGATACTATTAGACTGAAAAGATGATATATGTTTTATAAACTCGTAGATATTTGTCTATAAAACGCCCTTATGGCGACGATGGAATTGAAACTGTTTATTATAATGGTCATGTAAACGCACTAAGCTTACCAAAGCACCGGTCGCTGATGCCTGAGAACATCATCTGAAATGAAATTCTATTGATTAATCCACGCTTTACGCAAGGAAAGTTGACTTTTTGAAGGGTTATCAGTAGCAGTAATCACTTTTGATGTCTGGTCGTAAGCAAGTCCGGCCTTCTGTAAACTTTCTTTAAGAGGGATCGGCTCACCTTGCTCCACGTAATCTTTAAAAAACTGACGGATCTCTGGAAACGTCATCGCCGTAATTTCATCAAATAATTCTTCGTCTTTGAAAGCCTTTTCTGACCCGAATTTCTTCATAAGCTTTTGCATTAAATCTTGCGTGCCTATCTTACCCCCGGAAAGTTCTCTTAGCCGTATATCAAGGCATAAACCGATCAATGCTCCTTTCTGGTAAAAATTCATATATTGATCCTGTCGTTCGATCGCTTTCGTACTCATCTCAGTCATGGAAAGATGATTGTCGAACTGTTCCATTCCCTTTATTTTTCCCTCAATCACTTTGGCAAAATCCGGCAGGCTTATCATTCGTTGCTTGACAGGCATATGGATGGTAGCATATTCGGTCATTCCTTCATAGAGCCACAGATGTTTGGATAGCACTGGATTGAGGAAGTTGAATTCCTGTATTTCTCCGGAGTGGATATTGAGTGGGGTTAAAATATGAAAAAATTCATGTGAGGCTACGCCCATTAATGCTTCGGGAAGTTTATCCAAGGTCGGTGAAGCGTACAAGCAAACTGTTGAGTTGCTGTGTTCCAGGCCGTCGCCCAATAGTCCTCTCGGCATTTCTTCGTGATAAATTAGAAATGCATATTCATTTACGGGTAGCTTTCCACCAAGATATGTCTGCTGGTTAGTCAAAATTGTTTCCAGCTTTGTTGCGAGGTTTTTTGAAAAAGAATTATGCTCGCTGGAAAAAAAAGAAACCAGGACATTCGTGTTACCGACTTTTAACCAGGTGGTATCCGGCACACAGTAAAAGACCGGGGAGTCGACAAGATGCCGATAATCTTTTGCCGACGTAACATCGGTTGTGTCATTTTTAGGAATATATTTCAGAGCGGATGAAGGATAGAATTTGGTATTTTTCTTGACTGTGATATCATAGCCAGCAGTTGTAATTTCATCAAAATACCCGACAAGCGAATTATAATTGATAATAAATAAACTGTCCTTTTTGAACATGCTGGCAGGAGATTTCGCGCCTCCGGTTTGCTGCGTAAGGTGTTCCCATCCATCGGATACCAGGTAACTTATCTTAGCAGCGTTTTTCAGGTCTGCAACCATCCAAGTGTTCACATCCAGCTTTTTAACCTCAATTGGTTTTCCTTTATGATCAACTGCCTTAAAATCTGATATATATTGACCGAAATCCATGGCATCATAATACCCGGGAACCATCCTGGGTATTATGTATTTACCCTCTTTTAAGTTGTTCTGAGGGGGCGTAAATGTTACAAGAACCTTATCATCCTTGACGTTTAACAAATCTATTTTATAATGATAGTTAGCGGTTTGCGGCTGTGCCGCTAGTTTGATAGATACAGCCAGTAGGACAATAATGTGTCTAAATTTTTTCATGTATTCGCTTTCAATAATGGTTAAGAAGCGCAGTCATTGTTTTAAATTCCCAAATAAGCTGTTATTATAGTCCTTAATAGATTGCTGCACATCTATTGAACTTAAATTCTTTATTTCCGAATGTTGACATTTCTCTGCCGCATTCTCTTTCGGGCAACTATTTTCTGTGACGGCCGGGGATTCATCAACATTTTCCTCCGAAGGTGCCCGACAATCTTTTTTTAAGTCTTTCATAACGAATTAGCTAAGCATCATATCGAAGATTATGGTTTTTCATGACTAGATATTTGCAGACCTAAAATTCAAATCCCAGCCGCAGCGTCACCTTGGGCGATTGCTCAACGATCCGGTCCGCACCAGCTGATGGATTTTTCGTTTGTGTATGTGATCCTAAACTGATCAATATGGATGGGAGTAGGTGTTTGGGATTATTGCGCCGGTACAGGTGTATTGAGTAATTGCTGTTCCCATGCATAAGCTACGCCAGTTGCTCCAAGTATGCTCGATCATCAGACCGGCCAGCTGGGCAGCTGTATCCAGCCGCGCCCAATCCCTCTGCCATTCAGATGTGACTGCTATCCAGTTAATGGGTGTAATGCCATGCTGTACCATACGCCGAACCGCCATGTCGTGCGCTTCCGCTGTAACCGCCCCGCAGGCATCTGTTACAACAAATACATCATAGCCTTCGGCGGCAGCCTGGATGGCGGGCATCGCCACGCATACCTCTGTCCATAAACCGGCAATGATCAGCTGCTTGCGGCCACTTTTTGCCACAAGGTCTGTTACGGCTGGGTCCTGCCAGGTATTGATCCAGGTACGGTTGATGGGTTTTTGCTCTGGAAATACATCCTGGATCTGTTTGATCAGGAACCCGCCGCGTTCTTCAACAACTGTGGTCAAAATGGTTGGCACGTTAAAGACCTTTGCAGCTTTTGCTAGGCCTGCAACAGCGTTGATAATCATAGTAGGCTCGTGGCTGTGCAGGTTAGCGAACTGGAATGGCTGGTGATCGATCAGCACAACGATACTGTCCTCAGGACGCAAAAGTGCATCAAGACCTTTTTTCTGAATGTTTGACATAATTTGATAGTTTATAAATGGATACTCTATCTGTGTTAGGCAAATGTCACATACTCGTTTGCTCGGAACGATGATATTTGTTTAATAAACTGGTAGACATTCGTCTATTAAATTTTTGTAGACATTTGATCCTACTGAGCCGACATTTTGTAAAGCCCTATTTATTAGACTCTTAGGGATTATCTCAATATTCCTGATTGATTTAAAAATTCATTTTAATTTATCTTTACACGACCATCCACAATGTTTAATACGTAATAAAACCGGGGCTGCCGATGTATAATGCATTTTTTGATTATCTGAAAAAATACAGCTCCAAACCACTTTCGGGCGAGGACAAGGCGATGATCAGGCGAAACTTTACGCCGTTACGATTGAAGAGAAAAGAATACTTTTTGCAGGCCGGCGATATCTGCATGGACTACGGGTTTATTGTCAAAGGGTCCATGCGTATGTACTCAGTAGATGATAAGGGAGTGGAACATGTCGTCAGACTGGGCCTGGAGGAATGGTGGATGGGCGATCGGGAGAGTTTTTTTAACCGTACCCCGAGCCGGTACCATATCGACGCCCTGGAACCTTGCGAATTGCTTATTGTCAAAAGGGAAGGGGATGCAGAGCTGATCAGTAATATTCCTGCGTATACTGAAATGGAAATGAAGCTGTATCAGGCTGCGGAAATGGCAATTAACAGGCGCCTTACTTCGGCCTTAACGGGCAATGCCGGCAAGCGTTATACTGACCTTATGGAACGTTACCCGGCCTTTGCCGTTCGTTTTCCGCAACACATTATTGCCTCTTATCTTGGCATTAATAAAGATACACTAAGCCGTGTCATCCGCAGTAATAAGCTTACATAACACCACGGTTACTTGCTCCTCTCTCAGATAAAATAGACTTTTATCTACTTCATTTTTCAACAAATGTCATCTTTTTGATTGCTGCCCGCTGCGGAGATTTGCATACCAATTATTAGAACGATCTGCATGCGGGGCTATACCGGCCATGCTTTGCCTCTTCGCTCTTTTAATAAAGTGGAAACAATCAAAATTATGGATGTCTACGAATATGCTAACGGGGAAGTAACCATCCTCTGGAAACCCAAAATATGTATTCACTCGGGCGTTTGCGTTCGGACGCTTCCGAATGTTTATGACCCGAAGGCGCGTCCCTGGATAAAGCCGGAGAATGCTGCCAGCGATGAATTGACGGCGCAAATCGCCAAATGCCCCTCAGGTGCACTCAGTATCAAAGGAGAATCTTAAATGATTTATCAGCAAGAAAATGGAAAGTACAAAAGTTGTTTTTACAGGGCACGCCCGTGGCGAGGTGCAGCTATTTTCGGACGAGGCTCAGATAGGTAAAATGGATCTTGCCATGATGGAAGGTAGGCTAACAGTGTTTCATACCGAGGTTGACAAGGCGTTCGAAGGCCGGGGTTTTGCAAAACTCCTGCTGACCGAGCTGGTCGGCTACGCCAGAGAAAAAGATCTGAAAATCATTCCACTTTGCCCGTACGTGAATGCGCAGTTTCATCGCCATCCCGGGGAATATGAAGACGTGTGGTTCAAAGACTGGCATCAATGAAATACTTATTGGACCATCCTGTTAAGGGGATTATTGGCAGCAAGAAATTCCTCGCCAAAATACATTGGCGAAACGGTGTACTGATCACCGACGAGCCTGAAAAAGTTGGCGGTCAGGACCTTGGTCCCGATCCTTATACGCTGCTGCTCTCCGCTCTGGTGTCATGTACGCTGGCGACATTAAGGATGTACATTGACCTTAAAGATCTGAACATCCCGGAGATCAGTGTTGAAGCGAACATGTTTCAGAAGATTTCGAATACAAGGACGGTTATCCATATTATACGCCACATAGCCGTTCCGGGAGCCGCAGATGAGGCTCTGCAGCAGCGACTAATCCGGGTAGCAGAGAATTGCCCAGTCTCTAAGATCTTAAAAGGAAGTATCGAAATCAATTCAGAATTCGGGACATCGGCATTGGTAATCACAGAAACGCCTTAAAAATACAGATCCGGAGATCAACCATTCAACGACGTGATCCCGCAGCACAAAGATGGGTTTTTTATCAGTTCACTTTTAGCATATCAATTTTGACCGGAAATGCATGACAACCTGCTTTTTATCCTGGCACTTCTTTTCGCAGCTATGCTGCTGGTCATGCTCGCACAAAAGTTACGTATAGCTTATCCGATCTTTTTGGTGTTGGCCGGATTAGGCATTGGCTTTATTCCTGGCATACCGTTGTTAAAGTTGGAGCCCGAACTGATTTTTCTCGTTTTTTTGCCCCCATTGCTGTATGAAGCTGCGTGGTATACCTCTTGGAAAGAATTTAAAAAGTGGAGCGGCGGCATTGCCATGCTGGCTTTTGGATTGGTATTCATCACTTCGTTCGTCGTCGCGTATGCCGCCCATTCCTTTATTCCCGGATTTACATTGGCCTTGGGGTTTTTGCTCGGCGGCATCATTTCCCCGCCGGATGCGGTAGCTGCTACTACGGTCTTAGAGGGACTTAAAGTACCGCGCCGGACTATTACAATACTAGAAGGCGAAAGCCTGGTGAATGACGCATCCTCCCTCATAGTTTTCCGATTTGCACTAGCGGCCATACTCACCGGAGCCTTTTCCATGCAGCAGGCAACCGGGCAATTCTTTTTGGTTGCGGGCATGGGGATCGTTGTCGGCCTGGCTGGTGCGCATGTCATGTATGTAATCCATCGTTTTATGCCCACGTCGCCTGCCATTGATGCCACGTTAACAGTAATGACGCCTTACATCCTGTTTCTATCGGCAGAGCATTTCCATTTTTCCGGCGTGATGGCCGTCGTGAGCGGAGGCTTGTTCATGTCTTTCCGTGCGCATGAAATGTTTAAGACTGGTAGGACAAGGGTGAATATGACGGGGGTATGGCACACGCTTATTTTTGCACTGAATACCCTGGTGTTTATCTTGATAGGGTTGGATTTGCCGGAGATCGTGCGTGGCCTTGGCGATGTATCCATGGCAGAGGCCATCAAATACGGCATTTTTATCAGTTTCATTGCAATTGGGATCAGGCTTTTGTGGGTATTCTGTAGCGTGCATATTCTGCGCTGGTTCAGCGAAAAGGAAAAGTTAAAGCCATCGCCGGGCTGGAAAAATCCACTCATCATTGGCTGGGCAGGCATGCGCGGTGTGGTATCACTGGCAACGGCCTTATCCATACCGCTATACATGAGTGACGGAAAAGCCTTCGCTCATCGCGATCTGATCATCTTCATCACCTTCGTGGTGATCTTTGTTACCCTTGTTTTTCAGGGACTGACCCTTCCAGCAGTTATCAAATTAACCGACATTGGTGAGCTTGACCCGATACTTCCTGATCATGAACAACATGCTGGCATCAAGCTAAGGCTGGATACCGTGGCGCTGCAGCGGCTGAACGCGCGACACACCTTGGCTAGCGGCAATAGCCTATTGAAAGGTTATGCAAAAAAACTTGAACGCGAAATTGAAGGACAACAGGAGTACCTGAGGTCTGTCGAAGTATGTATCAACAGGAACATTGAAAGGGAGGAATTTCAGCAGGTAATGGCCGATATCCACGATCATCAGCGAAAAGAACTATCTAAAATGAAAAACGAAAAAGTCTATACAGACGAAGCGATACGCAAGGCGGAACAAATGCTGGACATCAATGATTTGCGTGTATCTGAAAGTCCGCTTTGATCGGAATATCATTTTAAATTATAAACGATGAGCAAAAAGAAAGAACAGGTCAAATTCCTTAAAAAAGGTTTCGCAGCCGTCGTTAAGGCTTTGCGAAGGAGAAAAATAAGAAAACGCTTACATGGTATTCATTGGCGGCCTTGCGATCTTAATTGTAGCCTTTTTTATTGCGATGAGTTGAACTTGTCACGGTAGACAATTGTCGACGTCATTTTTTATCATATCTCATCGTCTTCCGACGTTTTTCGATAGCATTTTTACATGGTGAATCAATACAACAGTTAGCTCTGCTGACCAGAGATAACTTATAGCATTTTAATGTCAAACCCGAGAATTTAACAAAATACATTATGAAAGCAGCAGTATTAAACGAGTTCGGGTCGGTTGAAAAGTTTGAAATATTAGATGTCACAACCCCAAAGCCAGGATCTGATGAAGTACTTGTAAAAGTGCTGGCAACATCAGTGAATCCGCTGGATTTTCAGGTCCGCCGGGGGGATTACATCAATGAATTGCAGCTTCCGGTCATTACCGGGCACGATGTGTCCGGGGTGATCACTGAGATTGGAGCAGGTGTTAAAAATTTTAAGATTGGTGATGAGGTGTATTATACTCCCGAAATTTTCAACGGGCATGGAAGTTATGCAGAATATCATGTGGCTAAGGAATCCATAATCGGTATCAAACCGAAAAACGTAAGCCATTTAGAAGCTGCAACATTTCCTTTGGCAGCCGGTACTGCCTGGGAAATGCTTTATACCAGGGCCCAACTTAAGATCAATCAAACGATCTTGATACATGGTGGTGCAGGCGGCGTCGGAATACCCACCATTCAAATAGCCAAGGCTATGGGCGCGACCGTTTACACGACAGCGAGAACAGTGCACCATGCGTTTCTCAAAGGGTTGGGAGCGGATCATACCATTGACTATGAAAAGGAAAATTATATCGATACGATCTTAGATCTGACAGATAACAAAGGCGTGGACGTTGTGATCGATACTATTGGCGGTAACACGCTTTCAGACAGCGGTAAGATTTTAAGTCAAATGGGACAGGTTATAACATTAGTTGACATTGAACAGCCGCAAAACCTGATACACGCGTGGGGGAAAAATGCAACTTACCATTTTGTATTTACTAGGCAGAGCAGAAATAAATTGGACGAACTTACAAAGCTGATAGAGGCCGGGAAGCTGAAACCTGTATTAAACAAAGTTTTCCCATTATCGGAAATAGGCAATGCGCACAGCTTGCTTGAGTTTAGGGACAGTGATAAAGATTTTTATGGAAAGATCGGTGTAGAAATAGGCAATTAAACAGTTATTGCGTAAGTATCAGATATGATCAATCAAGATATTTTTATAATGGCGAACAAAGCTTTGGCGGAAGGAAACTACGTCGAATTTCTCACGTACTTGAATTTATAAAGGCCATCCAAACATAGGTTGGTCATAACAAGCTTGATATAATCCTGTTTCAATATGAATGTAGATAATAAGGCCGTATTATTAAAAGCAAATGATGCTGTGGCCAAAGGAGATAATGAAGGATTTTTGTCGTTTTGTGCCGAGGATATTCAGTTTGAATTCGTCGGTGATAAAACTCTCCAAGGAAAGGATGCCGTCCGGGCATATATGAAAATAGCATATGTGGAGCCGCCAGAGTTTAATGTTGAACATTTAATCGCCGAAGGTGATTTCGTTTCAGCAATTGGAGAAATCAGCATGAAGGACGAAGATGGAAAAAAAATTAACTACTCCTACTGCGACGTCTGGCGTTTTCAGGATGGCAAGATGGCTCAGCTGAAAGCATTCGTCATCGAAATTCCATAGACATTTCACAAAAGCACCCCGTTTTATCTTCCTGAATTGTTCTCGCTACACGTTCATTACAGCACAGCGACCAGCTAGTTTAGGTTTACCTTGGTATTGATACCTCCCCTCGCAATTGAAACAGCATATATTTTCCCGATTTGCATATACAAAATGCCTGTTCGAATAATATATTTTTTCTCGTTTGCCCGCCGAATTACTTTTGTTTCAAATAATAAACATTTAAAATGAAAGTATTAATTCACTTACTCGTCATCCTGTTCATTGCGTTATTAGCAGCATGCTCCAAGCCATCTTATTTTGGAAAAACCTTTTCACCAACTGAAAACGTAGATATCTATCTCGATAAGACAGATGTAAAAAGAAATCACATTACGATGGGTTCTACTAAGCTTGCAAAAGGGTTCGGTTCAATAGACGCTGCGCAGCAAAAAGTGATTGAGCTGGGTAAGAGCAAAGGTGCGGACGGCGTAATTATGAATCTTACCGAAGAAGTGGTATCTACCCAGCAGAACGGCACAGCAGTGGCGTCCAAAACGAAAAAAGAGAAAATTATGGCTACCAATTCCTCATCAACAACGGATATTAAGCAAAAAAGCATTGTAGCCACATTCATTAAATACGAATAGGATGTTAAAAGCGGCCTTGAACTTTTTTAAAGTGAATTACAGGCGGTTAGCATTCTTAGCCTTGTTCTCTCTACTGGTTTATGGTTCGTTTTTTTTGCTTTCGTACGTCGTAAATCCTGCGCAGACCGCACGGAACTTTGCTGGTCGCACTGGTTTGCTTTTCAATACACTGATCTTTGTTATTGAATCGGTAATTACCCATTATATTTTAATTTTCGTAGTGATCCTTCCTGCGATGCGTCATCAGCGTAGAATTCGCGTCGCTGTGATTATTGGGCTGGTGTTCTTTATAGTCAAGTTTGCTTATGACTACATTTTCTTTTTGATGGAGCGAGCAGAGCAAGCCCGCAGCATGACCGATTCTTCTCCGGCTGGTTTGCCCGAAGATAGCATGAGATGGGTGCTAGTTATATCTTATGTATTTGTCCTGGTTACGAGCTTTTCTGTGGCATTATTGGTTGAATGGGTTCATAAAGACAAAGAGCGAATTATGCTGGAAAAAGAAAAGACCGAGGCAGAACTCAAAGCCTTAAAGCACCAGATTAATCCTCATTTTTTGTTCAACTCATTGAGCTTTATTTATGGAAAGGTCATCAAACTCGATAAAGAAACTGCGGATTCAATTCTGATGCTGGCTAACATTATGAGATACGCGTTGGGAAAAAGTGCCAATATCGATGGAACCGTCAATATTGTCGATGAATTGGAACATTTGAAAAATGTAATTGAGATCAATCAGCGTCGTCATAATCACGGGTTAAATATTCACTACGATGAACAAATTGACGACCAGTCTATTAGCATTGTTCCACTGGTATTGATCACACTCGTTGAAAATGCTTTCAAACACGGTGATCTGCATGACCCCGCCAATCCCTTACGGATCAGAATTAACACATCCGTAGATGAATTAACATTTGAAATCAACAACAAAAAGGGAAAAGGAGTGAAAGCACTTTCAAATGGGATTGGCCTTCATAATATCCGTCAGCAGCTTAGCTTGACTTACGGAAATCGGTCCAAGTTCTTAATAGACGAAAGTGAAACGCATTTTAATGTGTCATTAAAGATAACACTTCCAGCATGATAGATTGCATTATCATTGACGATGAACAGCATGCCATCGATTTGTTGAAAGAGCATATCAGTCATGTGCATTTTTTGAGATTAGTCGGCACGGCAACAAATCCTATTAAGGGTTTAGCAATGATTGGTGATCTCAAACCAGGGCTTGTTTTTCTGGATGTTCAAATGCCAAATCTGACGGGCATTGAAATATTGAAGCTGATCAGTAATAATTGCCATGTGATTATGACTACTGCTTACAAGGAATATGCTCTTGAAGGATTTGAGCATGCCGTAGTAGACTATCTATTAAAACCAATCCCTTTTTTAAGGTTTCTAAAAGCGGTCAATCGTTTATGGATCATTCAAAATAACGTTCGCCCGATTAGTGATCAGGATCATTATGTATTTGTAAAAACTGAACAAAAAGGCAAGCTTCTAAAAATTGACTCCCGCAGAATTACCTATATCGAAGGCCAGGGTAATTATGCCACAATCCACATGAATGATCAGCGCAAGATTACGGCCTATTTGAGATTAAAGGAGCTTGCTGAACAACTTTCTTCAATGGGATTTGTACGGATACACAAATCATTTATTATTTCTCTAAGCCATTTAACTGCCATTGAAGGCAACATGGTCCGCATCATAGATGAAGAACAGCCTATTACAATTGGCGAAGCCTATCGAAAGGAGTTTTTTGAAATGATCAATGCGAAGTTACTTTCCATGCCTCCGAATAATTCAATCGAGTAATTTAATCAAATAAGTATTTAATGAAACGAAGTAATCTTTTTGCGGTAATTTTTACCGTCTCATTTGTGCTGCTTTTTAGTTGCAAAGAGATCATGGATCATCCGGTTAATCCGGATTTACCAGAAGTGATTCCCACGCCTTGTGAAGGCATTAGTCCTTCAAATCTTTGGCTTTTAAAGCAAATCAGTGGTTGGAGTAAAGGGGCCATAAGCATACTTAGTAATGAGGAGGCTGGGAAGCTGGGCATTTTCGTTGCCATGTTCAGTGAGGAAGATTCTGAAAAACAATATTTTGGTGTGAAAGGGGAGTATACTGCTCAATTAAAAAAGACCTTTAAAAATCTGCAAGGTTTCTGGGACATTAATTCAGACAACATCCTTATGGTTGCAGCACATGGCACCATGTTGCAGGACCGGGATAAAGTGATAAACGTGTATCAAGCAGAATATGGATATAGTTTGGAAAAGGCCAATAAATATGCTGACTCGCTGGCTACCTTGTTCAAGACTTATCCTGAATATCTCAACGGAAATCATCCTTTTTTCACTTTTAATGCATACGCCCATCAGCAGAAAAATTATCCTGTTGTTGGTCAGGTTAAGGATAAAATCGTTTTTGGAGATGCGCTTTTGCAGCCTTTTGATGCGCTTGGCTACGGAGATATTGCGCCCCAGGCTATTCTGGCCCATGAATATGCGCATCACATCCAGTATGATTTGGGAATAAAAGATTATAGTATCCCACTAACCCCGGCAGGTAACCGCCGCACCGAATTAATGGCCGATGCATACGCAGCTTACTTCCTCTCGCACTCTCGGGGAGCAGCTATGGAGTGGAAAAGCGTGCAAAGAGTCGCGGAGGTGTTTTCGAATCTTGGCGATTGTGATTTTGAAAGCGAGCTGCACCATGGCACTCCTGTTCAGCGAAAAGCTGCGACCGAGTGGGGATATGACCTGGCCAAAAATGCAGAGAAAACAGACCACATTATAGGCAGCCGGGAATTTGCGAAATTGTTTGATGCAGAATTAAATAATATAGTAAAAAAATAATCTTCATCTCCCTTTCTTTCACTACTGCATTTCCACCCGAAGTACATCACTTTTTAACATTTTTATCAATTTCAATTCAATTTATTTTAAACAAATATCCACATGAAAAATATAATGATTGCCCTGTATATGTTTACAATTAGCTACGCGGCAAGTGCACAATACGACCCTGCTTTTAGATTCGGAATCAAAGCAGGTGCTAACTTATCCAATATCAATGGCAGTAACGATTTAAGTCTTTCACCAGGTGGTAATGCATTCGATTTTAGGGACAACGATAACCGTTCACTTGGGTTCGCGGGAGGAGTTTTCTTCCGCTTTGGTAAAACGTTCTATATCCAGCCAGAGATCTTATTGTCCCAAAAGGGAGGCAAATTCAATGTATATGAGGATGGTGTATTAAATGATGGGAAAGTGGACGTGCGTTTTTCCAACTTTGATGTTCCTGTCCTTTTCGGGGTGCGCATTGCAAGGTTTGTTCGCATCAATGTTGGTCCAATGGCATCGCTACGATTAAATAAGAATGGTAAAATCAGCGATTCATTTGATGATATAACAGGGGAGAACTCAAAAGCTGAATTTAAAAACCGATTAGCATTTGGTTACCAGGCTGGCGTTGGTCTTGACCTTGGAAGATTGAGTTTAGATGTACGTTATGAAGGCAATTTCACTAATATTATGAAAATTCATTTTGCTAATGCAACAACCGCCTCGCAATTTGGTAAAAAGAGCAACCTGTTTCAGGCAACACTAGGCTTTACCATTCTTTGATTTACGATTTTTGAAATTAGGCGGCAATGTGTGATAAAGGTTGGAGACACTTGCTAGAATTTAGCCTGAAAATATTGAGATTGGATGAAAAGCGTATATAGCGTACAGTGATTTTTAGTTAAATTCGTATGACATAACAGCGATTAAATGTTTCAGAAACTGATTAGTTACATTGAGGGATATTCAGGTTTACAAGTAAATTGCTTGGAATTCGAATTGATCAAAAGTAAATTCCAAGCAAAAACCCTACGCAAAAGGCAATACTTGTTACGAGCAGGTGATGTAGCAAAGTACTCTGCGTTCATCACAACGGGAGCGATGCGCCAGTTTTGCATTGATGAAAAAGGAAACGAGAAAATCGTACAGCTTTATATTGAAAATTACTGGGCAGACGACCGCGCAAGTTTAACTTCACTTGATCCATCGGAGTACAATATTCAAGCATGGGAAGACACTGAAATGTTGATTATCTCACCCAAAGATATCTATGAGCTTAAAGATAATATCCCTGCGATAGCACAAATGCTAAGAGTAATGGATGATAGGCACGTTATTGCTTTGAACAAAAGAATAAATTCAATGATATGCACCACAGCAGAGATGCGGTACCAGGAATTTGAAAGAAACTATCCGCATTTTTTACAGCGGTTCCCACAGCATTTCATCGCGTCGTATTTGGGAGTTACAAAAGAATCATTAAGCAGGCTAAGAAGACAAAGCTACGTTTAGTATCCGGTCGGCCTTTAAAAAAACAGCATATTTACCTACAATGTTTTAAGTGGCATTTTTGGCGTTCCATATGACTGCGAAGTTGCTGATGCCTTCGGCCCGCGTAATTTCACAATTTTAATTTTTGATCGGGACTGTCAAGATGTCGGTTTTCTTCAAGCTTTTATTAGTTTATTTTGCCAATTTGTACCTGGCATTTAAGCCTGTTCAGTTCTGTAACTATTGTCAAACATGCTAATTAAAGTAATGGAAATTCACATGTTTTGCGCGGTCTTGCCACCGTTAACTTTTATGCGACTGGCCATGCAGCAGCAAAAAAATGGTATAGCGAATTGTTAGGTGTTCTAATCACTATCTCCGCCAAGCCAACAATGCGCTTCCCATAATGAGCGGATAAAGCTCAATATCCGCGCTATTTACTAAAGAAGATATCTATCCTGGCCTAAGAGCGCTTGTTTTAAGTCACTATATTAGCGGACGATGATAACAATGGGCACCTTATAGGCGCCGAAAATTTAAAAATTTTGTGCGAGCTTTCAGGCACAGTCGATAGGGGACACATCTTTTTGCAGGAGAATGGAGCTTATGTTTTCTTTCAAAACATGAGATCAACATATTAAAAGTTATGCAAAACAGACGCGAATTTTTAAAGAAAGCCGCAGCCGGTTCGCTTGGTATGGCAATAGGAGGGTCCGCTTTTGGTTTTAGTGCCAAAAGTTATAACCGTATCATTGGCGCCAATGAGCTCATAAGGGTTGCCACAATTGGTGTCAACAGCCGCGGAAAAAGCATGGGGGCTACTATTGCCGGACAGAAAGGCGCGGAAGTCGGGGTCGTTTGTGATGTGGATGAACGTGCCATTCCGAAGGCTATTCAAGCCATTATGGATGCTAAACAGATACAAACACCGAAATCGGAGAAAGACTGCCGTAAAGTGCTGGAAGATAAATCTATCGACGCGATCTACATTGCCACACCTGATCACTGGCACGCTCCATTGACAATTATGAGTTGCCAGGCTGGAAAGCACGTGTATGTGGAAAAACCATTAAGCCATAACCCCAGAGAGGGCGAATTGGCGGTTGAGGCTGCGCGCAAATACAAGCGGGTGGTTCAAATGGGCGCTCAGCGCCGTTCGGCTCCCATCCTGACGCAAGGGATCGAAGAATTGCACAAAGGGATTATCGGCAGGGTGTATCTGGCCAAAACCTGGTATACCAACAAACGCAAGGCTACTATATTAAAACCGGGTCCTGTGCCTTCCTGGCTTGATTACGATCTCTGGCAGGGCCCAGCCCCAAGAATGGCTTACAAAGAAGGTCTGATCCACTACGACTGGCACTGGTTCTGGCACTGGGGAACGGGCGAGGCGCTCAACAATGGCACGCATGAAGTGGATGTAGCACGTTGGGGACTCGGCGTTGACTTTCCAACCCGTGTAAGCTCTATCGGCGGAAGATATGAATTCAAAGACGACTGGGAAACGCCTGATACGCAAGTAATTGCTATGGACTTTCCGGGCCGCATATCGCTGATTTGGGAGTCAAGAAGTTCTAATGGACGAAAAATCGAAGGGCTTGACCGTGGTATCATATTCTATGGGGAGAACGGAAGCCTTGATACGGGCGGTGACGAATATGCAGTATACGACCTGGACGGAAAGCTGGTAAAAGAAGTGAAATCACAGGAGAAAGCTGATGTGCAGGGACGTAACCTGGCAAGTCCGAGCCTGGGTATGGACAGTCTGCACGTGGCCGATTTCCTGGATGCGATCAAGAACGACCGCCGTCCAAACTGTGATGTGGAACTGGGATACAAAAGCGTTGTCTCTATGCAGCTCGGCAACATTGCCTGGCGGGTAGGCCGAGACCTGAAAATAGATCCACAAAACGGCCATATCGTGGGTGACAAAGATGCACAAAAACTGTGGTCACGAGAATATGAAAATGGCTGGAAACCAACTATTTAATTCTAACTTCTAATGTGACATTTGTGGCCGGAGAGGCAGAAGTCTTTGCGGAAGCTGAGGCAATTTTGAGGAAATTCGCAGCAAACACAGTGTTAACTGATGAGGATAGCGGATGGGCAGTAGCCTCAACCATAAAACGGTGTTGAAACTGATGAAGGGAATGAAACTTAAATCGTTGATTCGTGCCAAAAAGTACAGCTTTTACAAAGGCCAGACAGGCAATAATCATTCATTATAATTCACGTGTGGATTCAGTGACGAATTCTCTGCACAATATGCATTGTGCAGAGAATTTTGTCATTACCTAAATAGACATTAAGGCTGATCTTCTGAATTGACGGCTGAAATATCGGTTACGTCGCCCCAGCCACCAGAAATAGGTTTGGTAACGCCTGTTTCATCTACGCTGTATAACGTGGCCTGGCTAACAACCAGCAGGGTTTTGCCCGTGCATGTTATTTGCGCGTTGGACGAAAAAGTCGTTGTTCCGTGTTGGACAATGTCGCCATTCGTTGGGTTCACTTTGTAGAGTTTCCCATTCGGCTTGATGACGTAAAGCCAAGCTTTCCAGCCTACCATTTCGGTAACACCGCTGTATCCGTAACCCATAATGCTGTTGTTTTTACCATCAGCTGAAATAATGTGCAGCCGGTCTCCCACAACCGCATAAGGAAGGCCAAATGCGTAAGCCAATGCGGTTCCGCCGGTGAAAAAAGGTCCGGTAAACTGCTGTTTAATACAATTCGTAGCTTCCGTTTTCCATACGATCCCGTCTTGCAAAGTGAAGACATTTCCTTTATAGTAAGTCATGCCGATCACCGGTCCCGTTCCGGAAGACACGTTGTAACCCCAACCGGATTTCGACTTAATCTGCGTCACCTTATTGCCTTGTGATAAAAAGAATTGCGCTCCCAGCGCATATATTTCACTCGCACCGGTATAAAGTGTTGCCAAGGGCGCATTTTTACCCGTTATCGCGTCTCCCGCCAGGATGCCGTTGGGTGTAACAGCAAACACATTGGAATACATGGCAGTAATACATTTGGCATCGCTGATCGACAGGTGGCTCCGCTGTACGGTGAAAGGCTTATTATCCAGCGTTGTCATGACAGGCTGCCCGTTTTGCGAGTATGCGTATGAGTCGAGCATCATGATGGAGCCAAAATCGAATGGGCCGTATTTCCTGTTATCGTATCCCTCATCGTCCAGGATTGTGAAGTTTGGTTTTGCGGCTTCGGCAACATTGTTGAGGTTAACCTTCACATTGGCATCCCGGTCGTAGCGGGTATGCTCGTGCAGCAAGCCTGCTGTGTGGCCGATCTCATGCAGAATTGCACCCTTGGTTGGGAAAAAAGGAACGCCTATGAATTGCTGACCACCGATGCGGCCGATGGAAGAAGAGTAGCCCCGGCTGCGTGTAAATGTCACATAACTGGTCTGCACAAATTGATATCCCGGAATGTCAGCAAGTGAACGGCGGCGTATAAAGCGCAATGGCGTAGCAGCTTCCACATCAGAAATCGCTGCAAGAATGGCGCTGTCGTCTGAAATGCTTGGATCTACCGTGTACTGGATTACGTTGTTGGGCCAAAGGGAATGGATCTTGGTAAAGGCCTCAGTCCGTGCGCCAGCACTTTGGCCGAGTTGCTCCGGAGTCAGAATGATGTCGCCTTCAAACACAGCCTTACCATCGATTTCGGAATAGGTTATTTCTTTGCCAAAAAGCATTCCGCGTTTTGTCATGCCGGTTTCCCCAGGATAAGCGGCTTCCGGTGCTAGGGCATTTACTTTTGCGTGGGCCGCCGTGCCGACTGCATTTTCAGGCTCCGTTTCCCGGCAAGAAGTGAGATAAAGTGTCGCACACAATGCGATTGTTGTTTTGACTAATAGATGTTTTGTTTTCATGATTACCTGCTTTTTTAAAATGATTTAGTTTCAAAGAATGTCACCCACATTCGAATGATCAAATCTAAATCGAGCACGTGGAGTAAGCCGGAGATAATCGGTGAACGGAGGGTTAAAATCGCTAAACGTAAGGCATCGCTTTGATAAAACCCGTTTTTTGGCTTATTGGACTTCAGAAAATACTGTAATCCATATTGTTACAAATTAATGTCAAGCTATATTAGGGCAATTCCATTTGTTGCGAAAACAGGCCTTATGTTGAACGCGATCCAATGCTCAGATTGGTGCGAGACGTAGATTAGAATATTGATCGGAGACAGAAATTTATAATAAAGCAGATCCGCAGGCCGCAGCAAAGCAGACGGCACATAAGCAAAGGAAGAATGGGCAGTAAACGCTAAAACTTAGGTAACCACCCTTTCAGTCGCCCCTGAAAAGCAAAACACCTGATAATCAATCGATTATCAGGTGTTCGTACCCAGAGCCGGGGTGGAACTTACTTAACTTATAAACTTGAAGAATGGTCATAAAATGAAAGTAACTTTTTAATTTTAAGTTAGTTATGAGATTTTGGTTTGATGTAGCCATTAAACTATATTAAGATGAACATGGTACTTATTAAGAAAAAGTGTTAACCATAGTGTTAACCGATTATCTTTGTAAGGTTTAACCCCAACATTGATATGGCTATCAGTAAAAACGTTAGATTTTACATTCGTAACAAAAAGGCGACTACCCAACAACCTATTTATTTATCCTATTTTTTAGCTAAAAAGAGCCGTCTATTTTATGCAACAGGCATTAAGGTTCATCCTAAACATTGGGATAATAAACTAGATAAGGTTAAAAATATCGCCGTGCCTATCTTGACGGTAGACAACAAACACGCTCATGAAATAGCACAATGCCAACAGGCTACAAAAGACAATGTAAATCTTTATTTAAGTTATCTTAGAGACGTAGTTGATAAAGCTTTGTCCGATGCAATGGTGAAACACATCTCACCGACAAAAGAATATCTTGAGCATTGCTTGAACGTTTACATCAACCCGCCAAAGGTTGAGGAGGCTATTGGCTTTTTTCCTTTCGTCGAAAAGTTTATTAATGATCTTGAAACCGGTAAGCGGTTACTGGATGGAAACAAGATTGCAGATCCTAAAACGGTGCAGCGCTACAAAACAGCAAAGAACAGCCTGTTTGAGTTTCAGGGACAAATTGAGAGAGTGTTAGTTTTTGACGATTGGACTGAGGAGCTTTGGAATGAGTATACCTCCTACCTGACTTTCATAAAGAAATTCAAGATTAACAATATCGGTTTTTATCAAAAGCAATTAAAAATACTTCTTAAAACAGCCCGAAAGGCTAGGCTTTATACCGTTGGGGAATGGTTGGATGATGCCAAGATTTTGGCGGAAAGTCCTATTGATGTTTATCTCAACAAGAAAGAACTTGAATTGATTGAGAATTATGACCTTGCCGGAAATGACAGGTTAGACCGGGTAAGAGATTTATTTTTGATTGGCTGCAATACCGGGTTTAGGATTTCCGATTGGAAGCAGGTGAAGCAAGAGAATATCAAAACTACATTGGCGGGCAATGATTACTTAGAGATCATGCCAGAGAAAGCCCACGCCACATCGCCGTCTACACCATTACTACCCATTGTAACACGCATACTCGAGAAGTATAGCGGTGTGCTCCCGGTGATCAGTGAGCAGAAGTTTAATGATTATATCAAAGAGCTTTGTAAACTGGTTGGCATTGTTGAACTAGTTACTACTAGGCATAATATAGCCGGGAGGATTAAGATTGAAACATTTCCTAAACATACTCAGATCAGCTCCCATACAGCCCGGAGGAGCTTTGCAACCAACATGTATTT
This sequence comes from Dyadobacter sp. CY326, assembly GCF_021390515.1. Lineage (GTDB taxonomy): Bacteria > Bacteroidota > Bacteroidia > Cytophagales > Spirosomataceae > Dyadobacter. Next base: position 328,408 of record NZ_JAJUXI010000002.1, on the reverse strand, counting down.
AGATGGTATGCGTTCACAATTGATAATGAAAGCAACCGGACACACTACCGAAAAGAATTTTATAAAATATTTAAAGCTGAACAATTCCGAAGCGGTTGACGCAATGGTGGAACATAAACTAAAAGGCTGATGGAAAAACGACTTGTGTTGGAAAGTCATTTAGAACCTTGCTACCCCTTTTTTGGGAATAACGGTGAGGTAGTTTTTTATAATGTTAAGGAGAATAAGGCTTTCAGGTTAGAGAATTTAGAATTTAAGCAAGGCGGCGAAGTCGTTTATCCTGAGTTAATCACTTTTGGGGTTGGCACTTTAAAGTATGCTATTTATTGGTGGGGAAAGCCTAGCGCTTTTGAAGAAGTATTTGATGAGCATCATCAATGGTATGAAAATAAGATGTCAGAGCTGCAAAAGAAGTATAGAGAAATAAAAGAATCGAAATTTAAAGAATCAGGAGTATTCTTTGAAAAGAAGGGTATGATTTCTTATCCAAACATCAATGATGCTGATTTTTTGCAGTTTTTAATTCGTAAAAATCCGCCATCCTTGCAGATTAAGTTAGAGGGTATCGAAGTAAAAAGTATTGGTGCCCAATTGTTGAAAAGTCTAACAATTATTTTTAGTGATACTTTTTTTGGTGAATCCTTGAACCTGAAAATGTTTGCAGAATACTCTATATACAAGGAAAATCAATTTAATGAAATGTTGAAGGATATGGAGGTTGAGCAAAAGCCGCCAATGTCAGCAGAACCAAAGCGAAAAGCACAGGCAAAACACTATGTATTATCCTACCTATTTGAATGTCACGCAACCGGCGAGGTACCTATTAACTTTGGGAATAAAAAAGATCTGGAGCGGATTGGAAACAGAAAAATGGGCGCGGGCAAAGGGAATACATTTTATAAAAACTACAATATAGTTGCCAATGTAGACTTAAATTCAGAACGTAAACTGATTGACCTTGCGGGGGTGGATTGGCGTACAATTATCTTATCAATTTCAACCAATCCCGAAGAGGTAGAAAAATACCTAAAAGTCAAAGGTTTATAAATAGGGGGAAAATAGGGGGAATCCCGTAAGCGCCCCGAAAAATGCCCCCTGAATTTTGTGCATATTCTAATCAACAAAGATTATGCACAACCTAGTATTAAGTCCGATTGATCCTGAAAAACTTATTGGTAGTATTTCGGATCGTGTAACCGCCAATGTCATTAAAGCCCTTGTTCGCCTAATACCTCCCACCACCGACCCGGAGCAGTATATAGACACGAAGCGAGTATCCGCGCTGCTTGGCGTATCCAGTGTCACCATTTGGGATTGGGAAAAGAAGGGAATTTTGAAGTCCTACAGGATCGGAAACCTCAAAAGGTTCAAGCTATCCGAAATTATGGCAGCTCCAACACCTATCAAGAGAAAGGGGGGAGGAAATGGATTTTAAACCGCAATTCGATCAACTGGATAAGGCCAAGACGTTTATTCGTCACCGTCAGGAACTCGTCGCAACCTTTGAGCCAGTCAAACATGGAGATATTTTGAAACAGTTATTAGAGCAACTAAAGCATTTAGACTTTGAACTACTGGCATTTCCAGAAATGAAGAGCTTGTTAGAGCAGATTACAGAAATTGAGCAAAAACTTTTAAGTCAGGACGGCAGTATCAAAATAGATGCGGCGTTAGACGCTGACCGCGAGCAATTGAAAAAACTACAAAAAATTGTCAACAGCTATAAGCTCAATACAAAACACTATCAAATATTATCCATTGAGAATTTACTGTTGGTCGCTGACGGAAATAAATGGGGAATCTGTAGGAACCATAACTTTATTTATCTGTTTAACGGTGCTTATTGGTCAGAAATCGATAAAGAAGCGATCCAGGAGTTTTTAGGGCAGGCAGCGGAGAAGATGGGGGTAACAAAGTTTTCCGCGCGGTATTTTCAATTCAAAGAACAGCTTTTTAAACAGTTTATAGGGGCTGCATACTTGCCAACTCCTCAACCCCCAAAGGATCTGGTTTTGATTAATCTTAAAAATGGGACTTTTGAGATTAGCCCAAAACGGAACCTTCTGAGACAGTTTAACCGGGCTGACTTCATTACTTATCAGTTGCCGTTCGATTATGATCCAGATGCGAAAGCTCCGCAATTTGCGAAGTACTTGGATCATGTATTGCCAGACAAGGAAAGGCAACTAATACTTGCCGAATATCTAGGTTATATATTTATCCAGCCTTCCACGTTGAAACTGGAAAAGGTACTATTGCTATATGGAACCGGAGCAAATGGTAAATCAGTTTTCTTTGAAGTAGTCACTGCTTTACTGGGATCAAAAAACGTCAGCAATTTCACTCTGCCAAGTTTGACCAATGATAACGGTTACTATCGTGCGAAAATTTCCAACATGCTTTTAAACTACGTAACGGAAATTAACGGAAAGTTGGAGGCAGCCATGTTTAAACAGCTTGCGTCAGGGGAGCCGGTTGAAGCTAGATTACCATACGGAGAGCCATTTACAGTGGATAAGTATGCAAAGTTAATGTTCAATTGCAATGAATTGCCCAGAGACGTAGAACAGACAAACGCATTTTTTCGGCGGTTCCTGATAGTACCTTTTGACGTAACTATACCAGAAAGTGAACAGGATAGGGAATTGCCGTCTAAGATAATAGCAAATGAAATGTCAGGCGTGTTTAATTGGGTGCTTTCGGGACTCGAGAGGTTGCTAAAACAAAAAAGGTTTTCTGACTGTGAAGCAGCTCGCCTCGCCGGGGAAAACTATAAGCTCCAGTCAGACAGCGTAAAGTTGTTTCTTGATGAGACAGGATACCAAAAAAGTAGCGACACGCAAACGCTTATCAAAGAGCTATTCGCGGAATACCGGAGTTTTTGCATAGAGGACGGATATTTGCCAGTAGGAAAACCAAACTTCATCAAGAGATTGCAAAGTTCCGGGGTGTTGGTTGAGCGGAAAATGATTGGGAATGTTGCGTACTTGAAGAGGTGATAACATCCTTTTTGATTAATAAAGTTTTTTCTACTGCTACATACTTTGCATGTTTTTCATAGCTCGTGAACACATAAAGATTGGATTACCCAAAATACAATATTATCCGAAAATTATGGGACAGTACAGATACAGCCTTGAAAAAGGCAGCAGGAAATTTATTTGCCCTGAATGTAACAAAAAGCGGTTTGTCCGCTATCTTGATAACTCAACTGGTGATTACATGCCAGATCAATACGGCAAGTGCGACCGTGCGGACAGTTGTGGATATCACTTAAAGCCGTCGATCATTAGTGAGTGGAGATCGCCTAGACCGAAGCCGCGTAGAAAGCAAGAACTAGTATTCATTCCAGTTGAAGTTTTGGAGAAGACTTTGAAGGGGTACGAGCAAAACGCATTCCTTCAAAATCTAATAACGAGAGTCCCTTTCACTTTTCAATCGGGAGACGTAGAGCGGGTAACCGGACTTTACTATTTAGGAACTGTTTGTAAAGGATACAGAGCCGGCGCAATAACTTTTCCATTTATCGACGGGGATCATAATGTAAGAGCTATTCAAGTAAAGCAATTCGACAAAGAGAACCATACGACTAGCACCGACTTTATCCATTCTATTATCGAGCGGTACTTTCAGCAGATAGGGAAGGCATTGCCTAATTGGTTAAAAGCCTACCGAGATAATGATCTAAAGGTATCTTGCTTGTTTGGCGCTCACTTGCTGGAAAAGTTTCCCTCTAATCCGGTTGCCCTGGTGGAAGCTCCAAAAACTGCTATTTATGGTAGTTTGTACTTTGGATTACCGGATAATCCTAAAAACTTCCTTTGGTTGGCAGTGTATAACCTTAGTAGCATTAATTACGCAAAATGTAAGGAGCTGCAAGGCAGAAACGTTTATTTGTTTCCTGATTTATCCAGAAACGGGAAATCCTTTGCGCTTTGGAGACGTAAAGCAGAGGAACTGTCTCAGCAAATGAGCGGAACTACCTTTGTCGTTTCTGACCTACTAGAAAAAAACGCGACAGAGGAACAGCGGTGTAAGGGGCAAGATCTGGCCGACTATTTGATAGAGTTAGACTGGCGTGAATTTCGACGCGGCTATGAAAAATATGAAAATGATGTAGCTCCTGAGACATCTTTTTTTATCGCCGATAGTAAGGTGGGCGGTGTCTCTTTAGATAGAATCGATGAACACCAAGAAAACCATGAACGGTTAGAATCATCTCTTTTTTCGGCTGATCCGTTGCTCACTTCTGTGCGTGAGAGATTTAGTGTTAATGATTATCGCCTCTGGTTTAATTCGATACAGGGAGTTTCAAACGAAATTAATCTTATGCCGGGAATTAAAGTTTATGACGCAGCAGCCTTTGTAACCGGCAGGCTTAACCATATTAAGGCGTTTGAAGGATGTAGAGAACAAGGAAACCGAAATTTATTTATTTATCAATTACAGCTTCTCAAAGACAAACTTTTAGAAGGTGACATGGTCTTTGGTTGATTACTTTTGCTGTGAAATATCAGTGAAGATAAGTCGATCGATTGCTCAGTGCCATAAGAAAACAACAGAGAAATACAGGAGATATGAGGGGAAAGACGAATAATCCAAACGGCAGGCCGAAAGGCGTACCCAACAAAAAAAATGCAGAACTACGGGAAAGAGTAACCGCGTTGATTGAAAATAATTGGCCGAAGGTTCAATCTGATTTAGATCTACTTGAGCCAAAGGATAGATTGGCATTTTTAGAAAAGCTGTTTAGCTATACTTTACCGAAGCTGCAAAGTGTTCAAATGGAAATTGATAATCAGCGCGAACAGCAAGAAAGTGTCGTTGTATTTGCTATACCAGATAATGGTAGGAACGTCGACTTTAAATCTTTGTCAGATCAAGAACTCAGAAATATTGTCGCCGCGGGAGAGAAACACCTGAAAATTGGAGAAGGTGAAAGTCATTAACCATGTCGGGGAATTTCGTTGCAATTTTGACATAATACATGGATAGCCGGGGCGATGGTTGCCGGAAAGTAGGCATTACACTTTTCGTCCTCCCCTCCGCCGTAATCGAGTGTCCTTTACAATTACTTTTGACGCGAAGCTCGTCCAATACCATTCCGAGTCAGTAAAAATAGTAACATTTTAAGCACTTATCTTAGGCAGGTTGACGGTGATCTCCCGACGTTCATTCGAATTGTCTCACGACCGTTTGCGCCGGTAGCTTTTAATAAGCAATTACCGGCAAGTAAATAGTCTTCACCAAATAATAAATGGATTACCTTGATTGGGCGTAGTGGACTTTCTTTGCAGATCTTTTATTATTCGGCTAAACTAAGTTGAAATTGGCGCAATGATGTATGCAAACCTCTTATTCCTTCTAATACTTGGAGCAGCCTTATTGATCGCAGCCGAAAAGATTAGCCGTTACCTAACAATATCTATTCCCATTACATCATGGCAGTATGCGGAAGCTTCAATCGTAGAAACCGAGCGGGACCTTTCTTGTGATGGGTGGATTAGTGTTAGCATAGTTCTTCTTGTCCGCCCGGAATCAGCGCGGCATTTCGTTGCAGAAGCTTCTTATCGCTACCCTAATGATATCAACCTTGCCATTAAGCCCGGTGAGATAATCTTTGTCAAATTCAATCCACAAAACAGGAAGGAGGTGATTTTAGAAATGAATATCACTTCTTTCCTAGCAGTCTCTCAACCTCATAGCGATCAATGTTAGCCCGATTTTTCTTTTGTCCCTGGATGCGACTTTGGATGAACGAAGTTAAGTCTAGGGTTTTGTCTGGGAACAAATCGCTGTAAAGATTTTGAAGCTCGTGAATATACTCCAAACCGACTTCTGTGAATTTCTCAGCGAAGGGCAGGCGAACGGACTTGACACGGAGTAAGTAATCGCCGGTAGTAGCATGTCGAACTTCAAAACCTAATTTGGTATCCCCATTTGACACTTCCTTGAGATCAACTACGCCATTTGTAAGAAGGTGGTCCATCCTTTGGCCCACTACCTTGAATCCAGAATTTTCAGGATCAAACAAAGTTGGAGTAAGGTTTGATAAGGGCAGCTCGTCTAGTTCTCCGGTTTCGAGATTTCGGAACAACATATGTTGTCGGTCATTTGGCGACTCAAATGCCAAAAGTTGATAAAGATATGAACTGCTATTGCCATTATATATAATAGACCGTCGTAGCAAGTTGCCCACGCGCGGTTCGCTAAAGTTTGTGTATCCGAAAGTTGCCATATCAAAATTAGCTTTTCTCATTGTAATGATTTTAGGGTAAGCGCAATCTATCCCATTTTGTACCATACATTCTAAATACCATTTTAGGGGTCTTGGCGTCGCTAAATTCAATATAGGCTTTCTGCCGATTTAAAACAAAGGGAATGATCCCTGAGATACAAAATTGATGGGCAATATGTAACAGTCCCGATAAGAGATCGTAGTGGCATGATTTTAGCACAAATGGCGGCATCATCATCGTCAATTTACTGTTATGAACAAAAATGGAGAAGTCATTATTATTGAAGACAATCAAGACGATCAGTTTTTGTTCGAGACAGTATTTGATACACTAGACTACCCAAATAAGCGGGTTTACTTTAAAGACGGAGAGGCGGCATTAGAATATCTACATAAACCGGGTGTAATTCCCTTCCTGATTCTTTCTGATATAAACCTTCCGAAACTAACCGGGCTTGAATTAAGGGAAAAGCTAAAAACGGACGAAGATTTGAATTTAAAGTGTATTCCCTATCTTTTCTTTTCGAGTGAAGCCAATCAACAAATGGTTATGGACGCGTACAGTCTTTCAGCACAGGGTTTTTTCGTAAAGCCCAAGGCAATTGTTGAGCTAACAGATGTAATAAGATCCATGATGAACTATTGGGGACGTTGCGCTGCGCCAAATAACTTTCGCTAGCGTATCTTTGAAAAAACCAGCGTTTGGCATTCTTAAAACAGCGACATTTGAGCTGGCTGAACGCCTCCTGGATTGTTAAGATCTTCAAGCTCTGGATAGAATACATGGTATGGGTCTTCGCCGGTGAATTGGAACTTCTGATTGATTGAAAAAGCGTCCATGTGCTCCTCCGGAAATTGGAAGCTAGCCAATTCAGTGATTCTATCTTGGGGCAGATTCTCCATCATCCACTCCCACGCAAGTTGGTCAGGCAAGATAGTTGGCATTCGCTTTTTTGAATTGTGGATCTTCGCTGTCAAGGGATTCGCGTCGGTGGTAACCATTGCCAAAGTATCCATCGTTTCTCCTGTATCTTTATCAGTCCAAGTATTCCAAATTCCCGCCATGTAAAAGTATTCCCGGCCCTTAACCTTTATAGCAAATGGAAACTTGTCTGGTGTCTTTAATAGCTCACCGGTGCGCTTGTTAGTCCGGTAGATATGATGCCATTCGTAGTATTGATTCGAAATAATCAGGCATCGTCTTTCCAGGGCCGCATCACGGAAAATTTTTGGCTTGTTGGTTTTCGGATTAATCCAAAACAGTTCTTCTCCGCGCGCATTTTCGGTGTCATAACCAGTTTGATACGTACCGTCCTCCTTCTTATATCCGTTTTCAAACTTTTTGAGCTGTTCTTGGGTTTCAATGCCTTTCGGGACAAAACCCCAGCGCATCTTTGCAATATCAAAGTCTGTATTATCAAGATTCGGTTTCAATACAACCATCTGCGGAGACTCAGGCCCAAGAACAGTCGGACGTTTCAGCTCCGGGATATTCGCGATATATTTTTCGAGCTGCATCAGCTCGATATACTCCGCTTTGGTTACCTTTTGACCGTTGTAGTAGCACATATTATTCCTGTTTTTGCTGCTTCTGAAAGTACTCAACAATTAATCGACCGATTGGCAATGCTTCCTCCTGCCTCCCTTCCGGGATCGACATCCAAACTTTCTTGCCACTATAAACAACCGACCTGCTCATAAAGAGCCTCGGCCTTCCGTCGGAAAAGCTTACTTCAAAGACTTTTCTTTCTTGCTTTGAATGAATTTTGACGGCTAGCTTCAACTCGCCCCAATTAATCTCAAAGTCGTCCGGTAAAACTATCATACCTTAAAGGTTTGCACCTAAAGTATAAAATAATTTTATACGCTGAAATTTTCGGGATCTTTAATAACCCGCAGTCGTTCGATGTTCGTTTCGTGTGAGATGCCTTGATGAAAACGTACGTTAAATTTTGGCCGATGCTCGCTCGGTTTGTAGGTCGTACAGGTTATAACGTGGCCGCGAAGATACTTACTCATGCCGCTAACGATGTATAGGCCCTGGGGAACGGAAAACGGCGACTCGTCGAATTCTGGAATCTGATATCTAATATATCGTCTTGCAAGATCTTCGTCCAATCGAATCAGGAAGAAATCAAACGATGCTTTAATAGAAGTAAATATCGTATTCCTGATCACTTCCAGCTTGACTTGTCGGTCATAGGTTGCTCCAATCTTTACGCGGCGCGTCGTCTTCGCAGTGGAATATGGATTTGTATATTGCTGTACATAAGTCGGACAGTCCAGGCAATCAACCGTCATTCCATTTTCAAGAAATACCACATCGTCAAGCCGTATCTCACTGTCTCCAAAATAATTTCTTTCCCAATGTCCCATCTCACCTCATCCATTTAACGCATGTATTGATTTCCCATTTGTCTGTATATCGGAAGGTGATGGCATAGCTCGCACCATCGATGTACATAAGATAAAACGTCCCCAAATATTGCCGGTTTGCTGGCGCGACTTGGTTCAAATACGCTTGCGCCTGAGACAAAAAGAAGTCTTTTTTTTGATGATCTGACATATGCATTTTTAGTTTGATGATGTTATTAGTATCTCGAATTTGACATCAATAGTATCAAATTATTGCTCATATGTCAAGTAGCCCGAATATCTAAAGGTTGCGAATCTGCCTTCATGTCTCAAATTCATGGATGTTTCGGCGAAATTATTTTCAGTCGCGCTGCTCGCAAAATTCCTTTCTTTTACGGAACTTACAGTGCGAATTGAGGTTAAGAATTTCATTATGAATGTCTTAAAACAAGATTCTTATGGCACCAAAGATTTTCGTCGGAGTCGATATCTCAAAAGTCACGATGGACTTGGCAATCTTAACGCCAAACCAGCCAATCCGGTCATTGAAGATTGACAACACGGAAGATTCGGTTCGCAGATGCCTTAAAATGCTTAGGGAGGAATATGGGTTTAAATCCCACGAAATAATCTTTTGTGCTGAAAACATGGGCATTTACTGTGACTTCCTAATTAAGGCACTGAAAAACATTCCAATATGTTTGGAATCTCCTTTGCAAATCAAGCGCTCTCTGGGCATCACCAGGGGCAAGAGCGACAAGTTAGATGCGGTAAGGATCGCAGAATACGCAAAAAAGCACTATTCAGCGTTGAAGTTTTGGGAACCTCCTAGGGAGTGCATTCAGCGGCTGCAAAGGCTCGAAGCGCTCAGGAAGAGGTTAGTCAAGATTCGACCGATGTTAACAAATGGAAATAAGATTCGATCGCATTTCCTTGGAGCAGACGAACGATATGCATTTGATAAGCTTTTTGAGAAAAGTCTGTCAGCAATAAACGAAGACCTCATCGCGCTCCGTCGTGAGATGGAATTGATAATTGAGGGTGATGAGAGGCTTAGTTCTCTTGTATTGATTATTACTTCAGTGCCATGTGTGGGTAACGTCATCGCTACTCAAATTATCATCCATACCAACGAATTTAAAAACATAAGTTCGGCCAAGAAATTTGCTAGCTACTGCGGAATTGCCCCATTTGACTGGTCATCAGGCACCAGTTTGAAAGGTAGATCCAAGGTTTCCCACATTGCCAACAAAGAGATTAAAGCAAGCCTGCATTTGGCAGCAATGAGATGTATTCGTCAGAAGGGAAGCGAACTAAGCAATTATTACATACGAAAGCAGAAAGAGGGGAAAAATAACATGGCGATTATCAACGCAATGCGAAATAAGTTGATCCATCGCATTTTCGCATGCGTCAACAATTACAGCGTTTATAAACCATTATGAGATGGGCGGCTGATGTTCGAGAGTACTTTTTTGCGATAAGGAAAGACCTCTGGTACGTTGCAGTTTACTTGGGCAGCGCAACGAAGATGTGATTTACTAAGATCTACAAAAGGAATGACCTAACGAAGGTTCTAGTAGTTACGGAGTTGCCGGCCGACCATCAATTATTTAATGTATAGTGCGTGACTATTCACAATGTATACCACGTTGAAGTTCTTGAAAGATATGGGCGGCCAATGTTCAAAAATACTACAGAAAGTAATAGGTTAATGACCCATCGTATTTAGAAGTTTACTTGAACAGCGCAATGAAGATGTAATGTATCATCAGCCAAAAAAGGACTGACCTATTTTCCTTACTGATAATTATGGAGTTGCGGGCCGCCTTTATTAAACAGGTTTTTGGCGTGATTTTTTAAAGATGCAGAAACCGTCGGATTTCTCTTAAGTTGGCAATTGACATCGTTCTGTTACGAATGATGCTCTACGGTGTAGGTCTACCCTTCCGTTGCCGTTATTGATCAGTCAATGTTCTTTGATACTTCCAAATAGCATGATCCAATTCGCGAATTGTCAAATCTTGATGACCATACTGATTTTTTAATATAGTCACCAAAGACGCAATAAGAATAATAGCATGCTTGACTTGAATAGTTTCATAAGAGAAATGGTGCCTCAGAAATCGCATAATCATCCGATCCGGTTTGACGAGGTTGTCTCTGCCAGCTAACATTAAGAAGTATCCCAAGGAAATTCCTGATCGTTGTCCAGGGATACCCGCGTTATCTCGCTCAAGAAGGCCAAACCAATTTACACTACTTTCATTGTTGCGATCCATAGTTAAGCTTTGAAATCTTAGGTCGAGATCTTGGAACGTATCAATGCTATGATTACCAAGTATTTTCAACCAAAGCTGTACAGCCTCAGCCTTTAATATTCCTCCTCTGCTTGAAGTCCTTTGCCTACTTTGAAAAACTTCCTCTGCGAGTTTCTGCGGCTCTATCTTGCCGTAGCTGCTATTAAAGGTACTGACCATGTACTGGTCAGCCGGTTTCGGGAAAGGAGAACCATATTCTCGATAAGTGGCAATTTTGGATTGAGCACAAAATCTGTCCACTACGCGGATAACACCAGTATACTTTACTCCAATTGAAAAAACAGAATCAATAACACATAACGGAAGGCTTTGATAGAAATAGCTGGTACTCAGGATTGGCGCTACTAAGTCTAACTTGTCATTGCAGGCTTTTGCAACCTTTTGAATTTGTTATTCTGATAATAGCATAAACTATTTACCAATTTTGTTTTTGAGGGTAGATACATTCATGAAGTCAAGTTAGGCGAAACACTACTGAATAGAATTTATTTTAATACCAGTTTGAACAAATTCAGTATTCACCTAAGGCGCTCTCGTTCAGTATCGTTGCAATCCAGTATAAAATAATTCCGGTGACCAATAGAATTATTAATAAATTGGGTCCTTTATTTATTTCTCCCCTATGTCTGAAAGTCAAAAACGAATACTAGAACAAAAACTCTGGAGTATTGCCAATATCCTGCGTGGAAAGATGAACGCGAGTCAGTTTCAGGATTATATATTGGGTTTTATCTTCTACAAATACTTGTCTGATAAGCTTGTTAATGAAGTAAACGAACTGTTGAAGCCGGACGGGATCACTTACTTTGATATCGATGAGAATACGGAAGAGGGGCAGGCGGATCTTGAACACATCAAAGAAATTGCGATTGAAAAATTGGGGTTTTTTCTGAAACCTTCTGAATTATTTGAATCTCTTGCCCAAAAAGGAAGTGCTACCCATGTCACACAAGATGAAGGGCACGATGTCTTTATCCTGGATGATCTGGAACGTGTTCTGAAAAACATTGAACGAAGTACACTTGGAACGGATTCGCAGGATGACTTTGATAATCTTTTCTATGATATTGACCTCAATTCAACCAAGATAGGCAAGTCTGTTGATGAGCGTAATAAGGTCATTGTAAGGATTCTTACGGCTCTTGGGAAGATTGATTTTGATTTGGGCAGTACTGATTCCGATGTACTGGGTGATGCGTATGAATACTTGATCGGGCAGTTTGCAGCCGGAGCCGGACAAAAGGCCGGGGAGTTTTATACGCCTCAGCAGGTATCAACGGTTTTGGCTAGGATCGTAACAACAGGTAAGAAACAACTGAGATCGGTTTATGATCCTACTTGTGGTTCGGGTTCGTTGTTGTTGCGTGTAGCGAAGCAGGTCGATGAAGTAGGGCATTTTTACGGGCAGGAAATGAACCGTACTACCTATAACCTTGCGCGGATGAATATGATATTACACGGTGTATCGTATTTACAATTTGATATCAAAAATGAGGATACGCTGGAACGTCCTCAGCACCGTGATCTGAAATTTGAAGCGGTAGTTGCCAATCCGCCGTTTTCCGCTGATTGGAGTGCAAGCCCACTGTTGATGAACGACGACCGTTACAGCCAGTTTGGAAAGCTTGCACCAAAGGGAACCGCTGATTTTGCCTTTGTACAGCATATGTATTATCAGTTGACCGACAATGGTATTATGGCTACCGTATTGCCTCATGGGGTCTTATTCCGGGGCGCCGCTGAGGAACATATCCGTAAACATTTTATTGAGGAACTTAACGCCATTGACGCTGTAATTGGCCTGCCTGCCAATTTGTTTTATGGAACGTCAATTGCAACCTGTATACTGGTATTGAAAAAATGCAGGGAAGACAACGAACATATTCTGTTCATCGATGGCAGTAAGGATTTTGACAAGCAGAAAACACAAAACTACCTGTTGCCTGAACATATAGACCGGATTGTCACTACGTACCAGCAACGCAAGGCAGACGACAAATATGCACATCTGGCGACGCTGGAAGAGGTGCGCGGTAACAATTACAACCTCAATATTCCAAGGTATGTAAACACCTTTGCGGAACAGGACATTTTAGACTTGGATGTTATTGCTGATGAACTGGTACAGATCAATAACGAATTAGCTGAGACGGAAACCAGCATATTGCCTTTTTGTAAAGAACTTAACATTAAAGCCCCTTTTTAAGCAATGGAGAATTTAGTACCGAAGTTGAGATTTCCTGAGTTTGAGAGTCCTTGGGAGCAAAAAAAATTGGGAGAAGTTCTTCAAAGAATGCAAAGTGGGATTTCCCGAAGGTTAAGTGATACTGACATTGGATATGCTATATTGAGATCTAATAACATTTTTGAGAATAAAATTGTTTTTGATGATTTGAAATACTGGTACCTAATTGATGATCAAGGTGTTGATCTTAATAAGTTTATTTTGCAAGAAAATGACATTCTTGTAAACTTTATAAATAGTCTAGCTCAAATAGGGAAAGCTGCATTGTTCAAAAACAGAATTAATCGTGATGTAATCTATACCACTAATCTGCTGCGATTAACTTTTAAGAATGAAATATTTCCAGAATTTATAATATCGTTGTTTTATACAAAAGTTTATCGGGATTTTGTGACTTCAATTACCAAGCCTGCTGTGAATCAAGCTAGCTTTACCACAAAAGAATTTCAAGGATATACAATCAACTTTCCCTCCCTCCCCGAACAAACCAAAATAGCCGAATTCCTAACCGCCATTGACAAGCGGATTGAACTGCTTACCGCCAAAAAGGAAAAGCTAACCCTTTACAAGAAAGGAGCAATGCAAAAGATTTTTAATCAGAAGATTAGGTTTAAGCAGGATGATTGTAGGGATTTTCCAGAGTGGACGCCTTGCAACGCGGGAGATTTATTTGCAAGTGTTACCAACAAAAATCATAATTCAGATTTGCCAATTCTCGCAATCACGCAAGAACACGGAGCCATTCCGCGAAATTTGATTGATTATAATATTAGCGTTTCAGAAAAGAGTGTTGATTCGTATAAAGTGGTGGAAAAGGGAGACTTCATTATTAGTCTTAGATCCTTTCAAGGAGGTATTGAATATTCCAACTACTTAGGTATTTGTAGCCCCGCATATATTATTTTGAAGCCCAAGGTAGCAATTGTAGATCAGTGGTTTAAATACTTTTTCAAAACAGATAGCTATATTGTTCAACTCAATGAGAAATTAGAGGGAATCAGAGATGGAAAAATGATCAGTTACAAATATTTTTCTGAAACAAGAATCAATCTACCCTCTTTGAAAGAACAGACAAAAATATCTGAGTTCATTTTGTCTATTGACGCCCAAATCCAAAAAGTAGAGCAACAAATTATCCTCAACCAAAACTATAAAAAAGGCTTGTTACAGCAGATGTTTGTGTAAGGTCTTGAAAGTAACATTATGCGAACCCAATCGGAATTAGCCCTCGAGGAAAGTCTTGTTGCTCAGTTGGTCGAGAACGGTTACAGCCGCGTGACGATCCGTGATGAGGATGAAATGATAGCCAACCTCAAAACACAGCTTGAAAAATACAACAACCGGACTTTTACCGATGCGGAATTCAAACTGATATTCAACCACCTCACCAAAACGACCAACGTTTTTGAAAAGGCCAAAATCCTGAGGGATAAGTTTTCTTTCAAGAATGCAGATAATGAAACCGTGTACGTCAGTTTCCTCAACATGGAACACTGGTGCCAGAATGAATATCAGATAACAAACCAGATCGCCGTTGACGGCAAATATAAAACTAGGTTTGACGTAACGATACTGGTAAATGGCTTGCCACTTGTACAGGTTGAACTCAAAAAACGAGGTTTGGAACTTCGCGAAGCATTCAACCAGATAGACCGCTACAAAAAACATGCGTATAGTTTCGGAGCAGGGTTGTTTCAATACATTCAAATTTTTGTAATAAGTAATGGAGTAAACACCAAATATTTTGCACCGTCCAAAACACCAGATTTTAAATTTACCTTTTACTGGACAGACGAGAAGAATAGGCGAATTTCTGACCTGCAAGCTTTCGCAAAGGAGTTTCTGGACAAATGCCACATGTCCAAGATGATCACCCGTTACACGATCCTGCATGAGGGCGACAAGGCTTTAATGATCATGCGTCCATATCAGTACTTTGGAGTGGAGCGGATTATTGAACGTATCAAGAACTCCACAAAGAACGGCTATATCTGGCACACAACCGGATCAGGAAAAACGATCACCTCCTTTAAAGCCAGTCAGATTTTGTCACGGATGCCAAAGGTTGACAAGGTGGTTTTCTGTGTAGACCGCGTTGACCTGGATTATAAAACCTCATTGGAATTCAATGCATTCAGTCCCGGTTCGGTAGACAGTACCGACAATACGAAAAAACTGGTAGAGCAGTTTGCTGATCCGAATGTAAAACTGATCGTTACGACAATTCAAAAACTCAATACCGCCATTACCCGCGAGCACCACCAAAAGACAATGGAGGTGCTGAAAGATAAAAAAGTGGTATTCATTTTTGACGAATGCCACAGGAGTCAGTTTGGCGACACACACAAGCGGATCAAGGCGTATTTTACCAATCACCAGATGTTCGGCTTCACGGGAACGCCGATCTTTGAAAAGAATTCAACCAGCCACGCAGGGAAACGGGAAACAACCGCCATGCTTTTTGATGAGCGTTTGCACGATTATGTAATCACGGACGCCATCAAGGATCAGAACGTATTGCCGTTTTCAGTGGAATATACAGGCCGTTATCAATACAAAGATACCAGCCGCGCCAATTTGGATATTGATGTGCATGCAATTGATACAACGGAGCTTTTAGAGAGCGAGGAGCGGCTCAATAAGATTGCCAACTACATTATTGATATCCACAATTCAAAGACCTACAACCGCGCTTTTACGGGAATGTTCTGTATCAGTAATGTAAAAACTCTGATCAAATATTACGACATATTCAGGAAACTGAAAAGTGAAGGCAGGCATGATCTGAGAATGGCAACGATTTTCAGCTATACCGCCAACGAAACACCGAACGAGGACAGCGGAGAAATTCCGGAGGATGATCTGGATTTCAGCAATGCGAAAGCGGACATCCATACGCGGGAAGTACTGGATAAATACATAGCGGAATACAATAAGGAGTTTAATACATCATACTCCACCAAAGACAGCAAATCCTTTAACGATTATTACAAGAACGTTGCAAAGCGGGTGATCGAAAAGGAGATCGATATTCTTTTTGTGGTGAATATGTTCCTGACGGGTTTCGACAGCAAGAAACTGAATACCCTGTATGTTGACAAGAATTTAAAGTACCACGGCCTGATTCAGGCATATTCTAGAACGAACCGGATCACCGGGGAAAAGAAGTCACATGGGAACATTATTGTTTTCCGTAACCTGAAACAAGCCACGGACGACGCCATAGAATTGTTCTCTACACTGGACGCAAAAGAAACGATCCTGATTGAGCCTTATGAAGATTACGTCATTAGGTTCAATGTGGCGGTCTCGGCACTGTTGAATATTGTTCCTACTGTTAGTTCCGTCGATTCGCTTATTACGGAAGAAGACGAACTTGCATTTGTGAGAGCTTACCGGGAACTGCTACGTATTAAGAACAGCATGAGCACATTTGTTGATTTCTCCTTTGATGATTTATCAATGGATGCACAAACATTCGCTGACTACGGTTCCAAGTACCTCGACCTCTATCAGAAGACAAAAACCGAGACAAAAAAGGAATCAATCCTGGATGAGGTCGATTTTCAGTTGGAACTGATTCGAAGAGACGAAATCAATGTTTTATACATCCTGCGATTGCTGGCTCAGAATCGGACAGGCGACGAACAGTCCAGAAAGAAACGCGAAACTGAAATTTTAAACCTTGTCTCATCCGATCCGATACTGAGCACCAAACGCGAGCTGATAGAGAAATTTATACTGGAAAACTTGCCAACTGCATCGGAAGAAGATCTGGAAAAGGAATATGACGAATTCCTCAATGCAGAGAAACGTATTGCTTTCGAACAGATTACCGAAGAGGAGAACGTCAATCCTGAGCTCTTGCAAAGGGCAATCGATTCAATCGAGTTCTCGGGTCGTTTCCCGACTAAGACGGAACTGGTAGATACTTTGAACGAAAAACCGTCATTCCGTCAGCGGGCTTCAATTGGAGAGCGGTTGTTAGTGAAGTTGAGGGATTTTGTTGGGAAGTTCTTGGAAAGATAGAGAAACACGTTGCGGACTAATTGTGAGACTATAAATCCTTGGCTTCAAAATTTTTCAAATTTAATTCTGATATACAGACATTTGAAGAACCGTACTATGATTTCTATGATTGTGGGTCACTGGGTTCCTGCCATTCGAAGTAGTCTTTTGGGAAACCTTCTGTGATGTCAATTTCGTTTTCTGGATCAAAGAAATCCTGTGGGATATTTTTTACCAGTCGATATCTTCGGATCAAAGCTTGGTCTTCCCATGCTTTACCTATCGGGTTCTGGCTGTTGATGAAAAGTAAGGCTTGTTCATGGGTACTGAGTTGTGCTCTGATAGTTTTTACATATTCATACTTATCAATGTCTATCTTTTGATTGTCTACATAAGCAATGGCCTGTAGTAGGTGACGGAAGTAGTGTCCCAGCCTTGACTGATGCCCCTCAAAAGGGGTGTATTCTAATTTGCGTTCGCTTTTGTTCTCAGCCTTTACCTCATGGCTGCTAAACCTATCAATAAGCGCTTCCGCAAATTCATTGCCATATTTGACCAAAGCCTTCCTCAGCATTCTTGAAGAATTTGGGCCGACACCAATAAAAAGGACGTAGTAGGATATAGCAAATACTTCCTTACTAGAAAATTCCAGCGATAGTGTCTCCGCGATCTGTTTAACAATTTTTTGAATCAATCGGAATTCTCTAATCATCAAAACAAACAGTTTTTTACCCGAATATTTTTCTGCTCCAAATTCTGTGACATTATCCCTGTGCATTTTTATAAGCTCGAAATATTTGTTTTCGAATTTTTCAATGTGCGAGGATTCTCTTTGATCCCTTAGTGTCGAATAAAGTAAAACCACGCTTATCAGAGTGAAAATTGTACCGATGAAGCCACCAACAAAGTCTCCCAAGTGAGCCGCATTCTCAGCATTTACCGTGTTAGTTTCCCGGTATACGTCAGCGATAAAAATCAAATTGATGGCTAACAGGCCGCCAATGATAATCACGGTTTCGATGACGTGTCTTCTCAACCAATTAGGTTTCTCATAGACTTCATAAACTTTCTCATTTATAGAATCCATTTTCCTGAGTATTATGGGGAAGATTAGTTTACACTGATTATAAGACCTTTTGCAGAAAAATGTTAACGCTAGTGTTAACACTACAAAACAAAAAAGGTGCAAGCAATTGATATACAACTACTTGCACCTTCAAAATGTACCCAGAGCCGGAGTCGAACCGGCACGAGTGTAACCTCATTGGTGTTTGAGACCAACGCGTCTACCAATTCCGCCATCTGGGCATTGATCTTCTCTTGTTGGGAGTGCAAAAGTAGGGAGAAAAATATATTAAGCAAGCTAATGTTTGAAAAAATTAAAAGGAAAAGTATGGCTCCTTTTGATCTTCACTCTAACGTGCTTATTCATAGCGTAATGCTTCTATCGGGTCCAGTCGGGATGCCTTGATGGCCGGATAAATTCCCGAAAGCACGCCTACGACGATGCAAACAATAATGCCCATCGCCATCCAGATCCAGGGAATAACAAATGAGCCGCCTGAACTGATTAGGCCGGAAATGACATTGCCAATGATAATGCCTAAAATTAACCCGGCAATGCCTCCCAATATACAAACGACGATTGCTTCGGTTAGAAACTGAAAGCGGATAACGCTTGGCGTTGCACCCAATGATTTGCGGATGCCGATTTCGCGGGTGCGTTCGGTTACTGAAACGAGCATAATGTTCATTAACGCAATGGAAGCGCCGAGCAGCGTGATAATGCCAATCCCGAATCCGCCAATGCGCAGATAACCGGTGACATTTTCAAAATCTTTGGCAATGGCATCTGCGCGATCGATGGTGAATGAATCTTCCTTGCCCAACGCATCGTTGCGAATCCTGCGCATGATACCGCGCGCTTCTTCTACAATAAAATCGCCATCTGAAATGTTTGGCGCGGAAGCGGTGATGCTGTAAGTCAATGCGCGGTTTGCGGCAAGTCCGCGGCCATTTTCAAGCGGGATTATAATGATCCGGTCAGCATCATTTTGTCCGCCCAGCGAACCTTTTTTTTGCAGAACACCCACAACTTTATATCTGCTGCCCATGAACGTAACGTCCTTATTAATTGGGTCAATGCGTTCAAAAAGCTTCTTTGCAATTTCCTGGCCCAACACAGCAACATTAAGCGAATTTTCCATGTCGTTTTTATCAAGATTCCTGCCAAAATCAATCTTATAGCCGTTAATGCCCAGATATTGCTCGTCAGACCCAACCACGCTGCTGTTTGGATTTGTTTTTTTGGAAAGATAATTGATTTGAACTGCTCCGCCTATATCAGCTGAAAGTGAAGCAGTTGCATTGTAGGATGCTTTGAATTTATCCGCGAAAGTGAGTGCTTGTCTGTAAGTTACTGCCGGATATTGCTTGCTTCGCCGTCCGCCGTTTCTGAAATTATCGTCCTCTTTATTTTTGACTGTAAATGTGTTGGCTCCAAGATCGGCAAAACTGCTGTTTACCGAACTTTGAATGCCTTCAATGGCGGTCAGGATGCCTACGAGAGATGTAATGCCGATGGCGATTATGAGCGCGGTGAGCACGGTTCTGAGTAAATTGCTCTGGATGGAGCGGAGGCCTTCGTCAATATTTTCCCGGATGTCCATTGCTGTAAAGATTGTGCACCATAATATGCATTCTGTCGTTATGACAGTTGCCTGCTGATAATTCAGGCCAGTCGGTGCCTGGTTTAATTTCGGATACTTTTAAATTCTTTATATATTTAATAAATCCGGCTGCAAAGGACCTGACAGACATTAATATACATACTTTTTGTAAAGCTGCGCATGAAACGTGAAAGAATCAAACCAGTGATACGCTTGTTTATCCCGCTTATCATTTTTTTAACAATATCATTTCAAGGAGTTTCCAACAAGCTCTTGATCCCCATGGATGAGGGCCAGAAGAACCATTTGAAGGCCTATGGAATCTCTTACTGGATTCTGAATAATTTTGAAATGGAAATGGATTGGCTGCTAAATTATCGGGGCGGCAGTTTCATGATCGCTTATAATCAACAATTTGCTTCCGAAATGACCGTACGCGGGGTAAGTTTTGAGGTGATTTCGGACGGGCAGGCGGGGCAAATATTGAATCAAATTAGTGCGCCGGACGTGAATATGGACGCGGTTAAGCTGCAAAAAGCGCCCAAAATTGCTGTTTATTCGCCAAAATCTAAACTTCCGTGGGATGATGCCGTTACATTGGTCCTTACTTATGCCGAAATTCCTTATGATGTTATTTATGATGATGAGGTTTTGAATGCCAAGCTGCCTGAATATGACTGGCTGCATTTGCATCATGAGGATTTTACGGGCCAGTTTGGAAAGTTTTATCAATACAAAGATTTTCCCTGGTATCGCGAGCAGAAAAGGGAAGCCGAAGAAACGGCCAATAAATATCAGTTTGCCAATGTGCCGCAAATGAAGCTGGCCGTTGCGAAAAGGATTTCAGAGTTTGTTTCAGGTGGCGGCTACATGTTCGCCATGTGCAATGCAACGGACACGTTTGACATTACACTTGCCGCGGAAGGACTGGATATTGTAGAAGCGATTTATGACGGAACGCCTGCTGATCCAACTGCCAATGGTAAACTTAATTTTGATAACACATTCGCATTCAAGGACTTCAAGACGATCACTTATCCTTACGAAGTTGAATTTTCAGACATTGATAACCAGCCCGAAGAGCGCAATTTGACCGAGAATAATGATTTCTTCTCATTGTTTCAGTTTTCCGCCAAGTGGGACCCGGTTCCAAGCATGCTGACACAAAATCACCAGACGATTATTAAAGGATTTTTGGGACAAACCACTGCTTTTAAAAACCGAGTTATCAAGCCTGAGGTGATCATTTTAGCAGAGAATAAATCTGCAAAAGAGGCGCGTTACATCCATAGCACGCATGGAAAAGGATTTTTCACATTCTACGGCGGCCACGACCCGGAAGATTATCAGCACCGCGTAGGAGAGGAGCCAACGGACCTTAATCTGCATCCGAATTCGGCCGGTTACCGGCTAATTTTGAATAACATCTTATTCCCGGCTGCAAAGAAAAAGAAGTTGAAAACTTAGTTTTTGTGGGTTCAATTTGGGGCGATTAAATGGACAGCGTTTACCGCAGAATATTTAATCTCTAGCTTTAAATAAATGTAACTGGCTTTGCGATTCGGAATGTGTTTATTGAAGTCAAACACATGCACGCGCAAACCCATGCAAAGCAAAATTACAGGCGGAGGAACGAAACCTTAGTTTTCTGCAAAAGTGCTTAAATTCTGCCAGAACCTGTTCGCCGAGTATTTTGATCTGGCTGAACTGTCGTTGAAGACCGAATTTGAGATTGTAACGGCATTCGAAGTCTTTGAGCATTTAGCCGATCCACTTAGCGAAATTGAGCAGATTCTGAGGCTTTCCGACAATGTTCTTTTTACAACGGAGATTGTCCCTGATGATATAGAATCGTTTAAAAATTGGTATTACTTGTCTGCGGAGACAGGGCAACACATCTCATTTTACAGCCTCGATTCTCTCAAATATTTGGCAAGGAAATTTGGCCGTAGGTTTTACTCAAATGGAACGACGACCCACGTATTCACCAATAGAACATTGCAATCTGATCCTTTCGTTGCCCCGGTCATTCGAGAGCCTTTCTTCCTGCGCAAGGCGCGGAAATATGTGAGACGACATGATCAAAAGGGAGAAATTCAGATGGACAGCTTGATAGGCCAGGATTGGCAATTTGTGAAGGACAAGCTTAATCAACGTTAATCTGCGCTAGATTTTTCGAATTTTGATAGCGAATGCGTTTGCAGGATTGGTGACGATCAATTGTTTAATTTCTTCATAGCTGAATCCCTTTGATTTCAAAAGCGGCAGCAGCTTGTCAGGAATTGTCGTATAGCCTCTGAAATCGCCGCCGTTCGGTTCGCCGGGGCGAAACCAGCCCGCGTCGTGCGAGATGAGAACTTGCTTTAAGAGATTCTGACTTTTTAAAAATAGTATTAACTCCGCATTTTTCTCCACATTCTCATCACTGATCCCATCCAGACTGATCCAGCAACCCTTTTTGCCCAATTTAACAAATTCTTCATTCGACCCGTTTGCATGGACCCAGACGAAAGCGGTCGGGCTGACGCCATTCGCTTTTAATATTTCAAGCTCCTGTTCCGCTGGAAGCGCAGGGCCAGTATGAGAGCAAATTGTGAGTCCGGTTTTGAGATGTGTTAGGGCAGCTGCGTGAATTAGTTTTTGATGGATTTCCGACAACGGACCGCCATTGACGCCTGTTTTGATAAAGCCCGGCTTTATGGAAGTTCCGTCAATGCCATTTTCAAATTCAGCAATCCAGCGTTTCGAAAGTTGCTCGGCGGTTTCGGTGAATGCGAATGCTGGTAAATATTTGTTGTCGGAAGCACCGTAATAGCCGGTGTTCGTTAATAGATTCAAACCCGATTTTTCAGAAAGCTTTGTTAGCAAAGCCACATCCCGACCAATGTATGCAGGCGTACATTCAACGATGCTTTGAAATCCTCTCTTCTTGATCTCAAGGAGATAAGGAAGCACTTTTTTGATCACCTCATCATGATTCCAACGATTAGGTGAAATCTTATCAGCACCAATAAAATCAACCAGGACATGCTCATGAATCAGCGTTTTTCCAAGGTCAGCAGTGTTGATCTTACCATTGACAGAATTTGTAAAAGGCGCTTCAAAGGAAAAATTTGTCAAAAAAGGCAAACCCGCGCAGGCAGCAACGAATTGTCGACGGGAGAATGTCGAGGCGGATGGCTCAAAGTTGGCTACTTCCATCTTCATGACTTTGCAGCTTCAACTTTTTCTCCGTAATCGCGCGACTGCCCATCTTTTGGCAAAACCGGAAAAATGAGTCATTATCAGTCATCATTTGGCGGAGCCTTTCGCCAGGAGTCTTCAATAACCACAACTGAGTTTGAAGCCCTTTAATGTGTTCAGGAGTGTCAGTCATTGCTCAAAAGATTGAATGTTTTCAGATTAAGCGTATAAATCCACCTTTTAATATATGACCAGTCAAGGGTTTTCAGTTCAGATAAGTTCCGGATATCTTCGGCTTGAATTCCAGATTGAAGATCTTGTATCCAAATTAACTTAGAAAGGAGCAGATCCTCAGGGGTAACTACATAAATGCTTTTTCCGAAATAATCTAGCTGTATTTTCCTTTCGAACTCATGCTTACGAAAAGTTTCGTTTTTAAACTATAAAGTCAGCCTTATAGCCCGATTCATGATCAATAATGTTAAACATGCCATGATTTAGAGCTGCTTCCATTACTGATTCCCTGTTGCGATAATAGCCATTTGCGAAACTGCTGACAAAGAAGTCGACGTCCTTTGGCAATAAATGTATTACAAAATCGAAATCTCTCGTAGCCCTCGGGACAATATACAAACTCATGGCAACACTGCCTGAAAGCATATACGGGATGTTCTTACTATTAACAACATCAATGATTTTGTCAAAAAAATCAATCATAGGCTTTCTACTCTACCAACACAAATGGCGTTGGACT
Source organism: Dyadobacter sp. CY326 (assembly GCF_021390515.1). Taxonomy (GTDB): domain Bacteria; phylum Bacteroidota; class Bacteroidia; order Cytophagales; family Spirosomataceae; genus Dyadobacter. Next base: position 304,635 of record NZ_JAJUXI010000002.1, on the reverse strand, counting down.
GAAAGAAATGATGAAGATAATCAATGCGCAGATGCCGAGGATGATGCGAGGGGTGTCTAGCGGTTCGTTTTCGTCCGTATCGGGGTGACGGATGCCCAGGAAACGGCCCAGAATGAAAACAAATGGCAGAAAACCTGTTGACCCTTCCCATTCGGGGCGAAGGTAGGAAACGGCAAATTGGCCGACAACCACAATAAGGGCTAACATCAAGCCGGTTGCCGGATTGTCGCTGGCCCTTTTGAAACAGATGTACAAAAAGTAAATGTACATCGCCAGATAAAACAATTGTTCGTAAAAAAGCTCGTTACTGCCTGTTGCAAATGAGTCGGCGGTGAATAAACCAAGGCCGGCATAAAAAGCAAATAATCCGAAAAGGATAGGCGCAACAATATCAAATTTCTTCTTGCCGATTAAACCGTAAAGAATGTGCCCGCCATCCAATTGGCCAATGGGAATAAGATTCAATGAGGTGAAAAAGAGCGCCAGATATCCTGCGAAAATGTATGGATAATGGATCATTTCGTATTCGTGCGGCAGGCGAGCAGGATCTGCAATGTAGGTTTTGAACAACCAAAAAAGAATGTTATCGCCCAATGCGATGTTTCCTGCGGCATTTTCGTAAGCAAATTGCGGGTAACTCAGTCCAAATCGTGCATATTCTGGGTGAACAGAAAAAATATATTCGGGAGGTGGCAAGTGTGTAAAGCCATACCATAAAACGACCAGCGCCGCAATAAAACCAGCCAATGGTCCGGCAATTCCTATATCAAAGAATTTAAGTCGCGAGCGAACAACAGATTTAATGCGAATAAATGCACCCATTGTTCCAATGCTGTTGGAAATCCCGAACCAAAGTGGAATGTAAAAGGGAAGCGTAACTTTAACCTGATGTGCCCGAGCCACAAAATAGTGGCCGAACTCATGGATTGTCAGGATCGCAAGAAAAGGAATTGAAAATTGAAAACCCTGCAAAAACTGCGGCCAGCCCAGCAATTTAACACTTTCATCCGTTACAGGTTTTTCGGCGCCGGCACCCGCTAGCATGTAAGCGAAATCATAAACGAAAGCGAATATGTTGCCAAACATCCACTCAGCCCCGGCCATCGTTGTTGTGATGACTGTAAGAATAAAAAGGACGGCCTGAATGATGTAAGTGCGTGTGCTAGACTGCATATTCTTTGAGATATTCCAAAATTGTTGTTGGCTTTTGGACGTGGATCGTGTCGATTCCGAGTTTCGCAGCTGCCTCGATATTATCTCGATTGTCGTCCAAAAACAGGGTTTCTTCCGCTGCCAGACCTGCTTGTTCCAGCACTGATAAATAAATTTGCGGGTCAGGTTTCATCAAACCCATTTCATAGGAAAGGAAAACTTTTTCAAAAAGGTCGTCCAGCTTTTCTACACCGGTGGACGCTTCCAGGATTTTGTTGACTTGCGTAATGTGAATGGAGCTGGTGTTGCTCAGTAAAAACAAACGATAATTTTCGGAAAGCTTTTTGAGCAGCTCAACCCTTTCAGGAGGCAGATCGAGCAGCAGACTGTTCCAGGCCGTGTCAATGGCCTCATCAGAAAGATCAGAAAAGTCCAGAATCTTTCTTACATAATTCCGAAAGCCCGCCTCATCCAGTTGACCCGTTTCAAATTGTCTGAAAAGTGCATTCTCGCTAAAAATCGAAAGTATTTCAGCCTGTTCCCTGCCACTTAGCTCAGCAAATGATTTGGACGCAACCGGCACATCAATGTTGAGAATTACATCGCCAAGATCGAAAATGATGTTTTTTATCTTACTGTTCTTCATTGCTTCCGTTTATTCAACAACCACACCCATTGCACAGAACTTCTCAATACGCTGGTCTATTCTGTCCTGATTGTCAATCGCAGTCAATTCATTGATATTTTCAAGAATCACTTCTTTCAGCTTTTCGGCCATCCAGTGATGATCTAAATGCGCGCCACCAAGTGGTTCCGGGATAATGCCGTCGATCAGTTTATTCTTTTTCATATCCTTGGCTGTGATTTTCATCGCCTCGGCCGCCTGCTCTTTAAAATCCCAGCTTCTCCAAAGGATCGCTGAACAGTTTTCAGGAGAAATTACTGAATACCAGGTGTTTTCCAACATCAAAACCCGGTCGCCAATTGCTATGCCCAATGCCCCGCCGGATGCTCCTTCACCGATTACGATGCAGATAACTGGCACTTTCAGCATAAACATTTCTTTCAGGTTTCTTGCAATCGCTTCACCCTGTCCGCGCTCCTCTGCCTCCATGCCTGGAAATGCTCCCGGCGTGTCGATAAGGGTGACAATGGGTTTGTTAAATTTCTCCGCAAGCTTCATCAAGCGCAAAGCTTTGCGATAACCTTCCGGATTCGGCATTCCGAAATTCCGGTGCTGTCTTTGTTTGGTATTCCTGCCTTTTTGCTGTCCTATGAGCATAAATGATTGTCCGCCTACATTCGCAAGTCCGCCAATAATAGCCGGATCGTCCCGCACTTGGCGATCTCCGTGCAATTCAATAAACTCATCACAGATCAGCTCAATGTAATCGAGCGTGTACGGACGGTCGGGGTGCCGCGAGAGCTGCACGCGCTGCCAGCGGGTAAGATTTTCAAATATGTCCTTTCGAAGATCTGTAATATTGTTTTCCAATAAGGAAATGGCTCCGGAGAAGTCAACGTTATTTCCTTTTGCCAATGTTTTCATTTCTTCGAGCTTGCGTTCGAGCTCGGCCATAGGCTTTTCAAAATCCAGGTATGTTCTCATGTTCAGGTTCTCGTTGGTGTTGGCTTAGGACAGCTTAAAGTTCGTAAGTGCGTCCGCGTAAGGGTATTTCTACCGTTTTATAGCCATTTTCATGAATTTTGCTTTGGAAGTCAGCCATGCTTTGCTGCTCTCCGTGCACCAGAAAAATGCCTTTCAGCTTTTCCGGATCTTGTAATTTGATAAATTTCAATAAATCATTCTGGTCTCCGTGGCCGCTAAATACGTCAATTTTTTCAATATTAGCCAAGACCGGCAATTGCTTTCCACGAATTGAAATTGTATCCTGACCATTCAAAAGCCGCCATCCAAGCGTGCCTTCCGATGCATAGCCCACCATCAGAATGGTTGCATAAGGATTTCCTATATTGGCCTCCACGTGCTGTTCAACACGCCCACCCTGCACCATTCCCGAAGATGATATAATAATGCAAGGTTCGTTGTAATTGGAAACGGCCTTACTGGCATCCGAGCTTTCGAGATAAATCAGGTTATCAAAGTCGAAAAGCATGTCATTATCATCCTGAAAAGTCCGTGCTTCTTTATTAAGCATTCTCACATGACGCTGGTAAACTTTGGTGCTGCTGTGCGCCAGAGGGCTATCCGAGAAAACCTTTAATGATGGAAATGAATGATCCATGTAGATTTTGTTCAGCGTATAAAGCAAAGCTTGCGTCCTGCCCACGCTGAACGACGGAATAATTAACCGGCCCGGAATGTCAATGCAAGTCCGCTTGATCACATCAGCCAATGCATCAACGGGCGATCCCTGATCCTCATGAAGTCTGTTGCCGTATGTCGACTCGCATACCAAATAATCCACTTGCGGAATTTCCTGCGGATCGATCAGAAGCGGATAATTGCTTCGGCCAATGTCACCAGAGAAGCAAATTCTTTTTTTCTGGCCGTCTTCGTAAACTTCCAAAACAATGTGCGCTGCACCGAGCAAGTGGCCCGCTGCGTAAAACACGATCGTCACATTATCGGCAATGCGATAGCGCTGCCCGAACGCCACAGGAACGAAGTTGTCCAATGCTTCGGTTACGTTTTTCTCAACGAAATAGTCCATCGGAACTTCGCGTTTTTTCTTGCCACGCTTCTTGGATGATGTGCTGGCGCGAGCATTAAGGCGTTTTTGGTGCAGATTGGCAGCATCTTTCAGTAAAAGCGAAGTAAGCGCTAATGTCGGTTCGGTACAAACCACCCGTCCCTCAAAACCATATTTATAAAGGTTAGGGATATTACCCGAGTGGTCAATGTGAGCATGTGTTAAAAGTACAGTATTGATTAAACTTGCATCAAAAGGAAATACACTTTTCTGCTCCTCATACCTGGTTTTCTTACCGATCTCATCTAAGTCAAAGTCAGAGCCGCAGTCAATTAAAATTCGGTAATCGTCTGTCTCTAAAAGAAACATGCTACCTGTAACCTGCTGCGCAGCTCCCCAAAATGTCAATTTCATACGTTGGAAATGGGGTGTATCTTACAAAAGTACCAAAAAAGCGGCTGAGAATTGGAGATTACTTACTAGTTTAGATTTGGTATCTACACTTTGCGGGAAAGCCACACTTCTAAATTTAGCATGAAATTCTGTCCGTTTTTCTTTTTTCTTTTTTTCTGTTGTTGTGCCAATGCGCAATCGATTGACAGTGTTGCATTAAATAATTTTCAGGATGCTGTGCTGGAACTTGAAAACAGCGAATTGATGCGCAGCGGTTCCTTATCTGTCAGTGTAAAAAAGGTGAAGGAGGGCAGCAATGTTTTCGCTTTAAAAGCCGAGCGCTCGTTGCCATCTGCGTCCACATTGAAGCTTGTCTCCACTGCAACAGTTCTCGCGCTTTTCGGCGGTGACTTCAAGTTTCAAACATTTCTGGAACACGACGGCGTCGTCCGGAACGACACATTATTAGGCAATTTATACATTCACGGCACGGGTGATCCGTCATTGGGAAGCGATCGTTTTAAAGGTTATCCCGCAGCAAATGAGCTCATTATCCGCTGGGTTGCCGCCGTAAAAAAAGCAGGCATTCGTTACATAAAAGGGAAAGTTATTGCAGACGCTTCCTTTTTTGACACGGAAACCATCGCCAGCACGTGGATTTGGGGCGATATCGGCAATTATTATGGAGCCGGTGTGCAGGGACTTAATTTCAATGAGAATTTATACAAAATCAAATTCAAACCCGGTGTTGAACCTGGCGATCCGACAACATTTCTGGGCATCGAGCCCGCCATTCCCTATCTGACTTTTACAAATCAGGTTACGACGGCAGAAAAAGGCTCGGGCGATCAAACGATTGTTTACAGCAGTCCGCTGGGCAATGCAGTCGTGCTCACCGGCACGATTCCGGCTGGTCCAGCTGTGTTCTCGGTTAAAGGTTCAATTCCCAATCCGGCAGAATATGCGGCATTTGCATTGAAAACAAACTTGCTTGCATCGGCCGTTAGCGTTGGCGAAAACCCGATTCCCGAGTCGGGATCACCAGTTGCAAATCCAAATCCAAAGATTGTTTTAGACAAATATGACTCTCCGCCATTGCGCGATTTATGTCAGCAAACTAATTTTTGGAGCATTAATCTTTATGCAGACACATTCCTCAAACAAGCAGGAAAAAGACTAGTGGGAAAATCCGCATTTGATGATGCTGCGAATGCAGTAACCGGCTATTGGTCGGGACGAGGAGCGGATCTGAGAGGTTTTTACATCAAAGACGGGAGCGGACTTTCACCATCGGCCTCCATTACAACGCATAGCCTGACGGACATTTTGAATGTTGCCAATAAAGACGTCAGTTTCAATGATTTTTACAAAAGCATTGGCGTTCTTGGCGTAAATGGCACTGTGCGCAACCTGGCAAAAGGCTCCAAAGCAGCAGGAAACATGCATGTAAAAAGCGGGTCCATTGAAGGGACCCGCGCTTATGCTGGCTATGTGACGTCCAAATCAGGCTCGCTTTTGAGCTTCTCGATCATAGCGCACAAATATCTTCCGGGCAGCAACCGCGTCATCACCGACGCGTTGGTCAAGATCATGGCGCTGATGGCGGAATTGTAGTTTTAAGCCACTTTTTCAATCACCAGATTGTGATTCGTGTAAATGCAAAGGTCAGCCGCAACGGTTAATCCTTCACGCACAATTTCTTCCGCAGTCAGGTGCCCGGCATGTTTTTTCAAAGCCTGCGCAGCCGATAATGCATAGTTTCCTCCAGACCCAATGGCCGCAATGCCGTTTTCAGGTTCAAGCACGTCGCCTGTTCCCGAAATAACCAGGATTTCTTCCTTGTTGGCAGTGATCATCATTGCTTCTAACTTTCGCAGATAACGGTCTGTCCGCCAGTCTTTTGCAAGTTCAATGGCCGCGCGTTTCATATTGCCGCCATATGCATTCAATTTCTCCTCAAACTTTTCAAGCAATGTAAATGCATCCGCGGTTGACCCTGCAAAACCCACCAGTATTTTTCCGCCCATCAAGGTCCGGATCTTTTTGACATTGCTTTTTGCTACGGTGTTGCCCATTGTAGCCTGCCCATCAGCCCCCAGTGACACAGTTCCGTTGTGAAGCACACCCAGGACGGTCGTAGCGTGTATTTTTTCCATAATGCTTAAATATATTCAATGTAAGTCCGCCTAGAAGTGGGCAGTATTTTATTTGATCCGTTTAAAACAAAAGTGCCAGGTCGCAAAACCTGACACTTTGTACATTTATTATTTCTGCGATGTTACACCAACATACTCATCGGCTCTTCAAGCAATTTTTTGACAGTTAAAAGGAACTGTGCGCCCAATGCGCCGTCCACTACGCGGTGGTCTGCCGAAAGCGTCACTTTCATGATGTTTTGCGGATAGACCGTTCCATCTTCTTTGAAAGCAGCTACTTTTTTAATCGCACCAATGGCAAGGATACAGGAATCTGGCGGGTTGATGATCGCCGTAAATTCATCCACGCCGAACATTCCTAGATTGGAAATCGAAAATGTATTTCCTTCCCAATCCTTTGGCTGCAATTTCTTGTCTTTCGCTTTTCCGGCCAGGTCTTTTACTTCGCTGGAAATGGTTGAAAGCGTCTTCTTGTCAGCATCGCGGATTACTGGCACAAGCAAACCTTCGTCCACTGCCACAGCAACACCCACATTTACATAATTGTATCTTCTGATCTTATCTCCCAACCAGGCGGAGTTCACTGCCGGATGTTGTTTCAATGCAACCGCACAAGCTTTGATCACCATATCGTTGAATGAGATCTTCGCCGGGCTCACTTCGTTCAGCTGCGGACGCAATGCTATCGCTTTGTCCATCACAATTTCCATTGTAACATAGAAGTGCGGCGCTGTGAACAAGCTGTCGCTCAGCCTGCGTGCAATCGTTTTACGCATTTGTGAGATCGGCAGATCTGTAAAGTCGCCGGTTGCGGGCGCCGCAGGAGCATTGGATGCGGGAGCGGGCTGTTCAGTTTTCGCAGCAGTGGCCGCAGGAGCTGGCGCAGCGGTTGCAGGAGTTTCGGTCTTGGCAGCCGGCTTGAATTCGTCCACATCGCGCTTCACGATGCGACCGTAATCGCCGCTTCCTTCAATCTGGCTTAAATTGATTCCTTTTTCGTCTGCAAGGCGTTTTGCCAATGGAGAAGCTTTGATCCGTTCGTTTGAGTCAGCAACCGAAACAGATTTGTCTTCGCCATTTGAAGATGCTTGCGGTGCAGCTTTACCTTCGCTCGACGCGTCAGTGCTTGGCGCTTCTGCTCCGCCGTTTTCACGCGCAAGTAACGCTTCCACATTCGCGCCTTCCTCGCCGATTACAGCAATGATGCCATCCACAGGAACAGCCTCACCGTCTTTAATGCCTATATATAGAAGCGTTCCTTCTTCGTAAGCTTCCAGCTCCATAGTGGCTTTGTCTGTTTCAACCTCCGCCAATATATCGCCTGATTTCACTTTATCACCAACCTTTTTCTGCCAGCCAACCAATGTTCCTTCTTCCATTGTGTCGCTCATTTTGGGCATTCTGACAACAACGGCATTGATTTTTTCAGCTGAGGCAGCCGGAGCAGCGGGCTTTTGAGCTGGTTCCGGAGTAGCCGTTTCAACAGCGGCTGCCGGAGCGGGTGCAGGCTTGGCTTCCTCATTTGCAGGCGCATCAGCGCTCGCTGTTTTTGCAGCGCCGTTTGTGCTTCCACCTTCAAGCAATGATTTATAATCTTCGCCCTCAGAGCCAACAACAGCCATAATGCCGTCTATTGGAACTGCATCGCCTTTGTTAACACCAATGTATAGAAGAGTGCCGTCATAATAAGATTCAAGATCCATCGTCGCTTTGTCGGTTTCAACTTCCGCAATGATTTCGCCTGATTTTATTGTATCGCCTACTTTTTTGTGCCATTCTGCGATAACACCTTCTTCCATGGTGTCGCTCATCTTGGGCATACGAATTACTTCTGCCATATCGCTTGTTAAGGTATTTTAGTTTCTTGGTCTACAAACTGGATTTTAGTCAAAATTACAATAAAACGCGGATAGGTTAGACCTTTCACTTCATAAAAATGACCGGAACAGCCCAGGGCTGAACATTTGGGAATTAATCAATTGATTTTCAACACGGCCATAAATGCCTCTTGCGGAATTTCAACGTTACCGACCTGGCGCATGCGTTTTTTACCCTTTTTCTGTTTTTCGAGCAGCTTCCTTTTACGGGAAATATCGCCACCATAACATTTTGCCAAAACGTCTTTCCGCATTGCCTTAACGGTTTCGCGGGCAATGATTTTTTGACCAATGGCAGCCTGAATCGCAATTTCAAACATCTGACGCGGGATCAGTTCTCTGAGTTTTTCACAAAGTTTCTTGCCCCATTCGTAAGATTTGGTCCTATGCACAATTGCAGAAAGTGCGTCAACGGGCTCGCCGTTCAACATCACGTCCAGTTTCACCATTTCCGATTCCTGGTAACCTGCAAGTTCGTAATCCAGCGAAGCGTAGCCGCGGGAAATGGTTTTTAATTTATCAAAAAAGTCAAAAACAACCTCCGCCAACGGGATAAGGAATTGCAGCTCAACCCTTTCAGAGGTCAAATAAACCTGATTTTTCAAGATTCCCCTCTTATCCATACACAAGTTCAGGATTGGTCCAATGTAATCGGACTTTGTAATGATCTGTGCATTAATATAAGGCTCTTCGATCCACTTAATGTGGTTAGGTTCAGGCATTTCGGAAGGAGCGCTAATGTTTAGCAACTGATCTTTGGTGTTAATCACGCGGAATTGAACTGAAGGAACGGTCGTAATCACCGTCATGTCAAATTCACGCTCTAACCTTTCCTGAACGATTTCCATATGCAGCATTCCCAGGAAGCCGCAGCGGAAACCAAAGCCCAGTGCGGCAGAAGTTTCAGGCTCCCAAACGAGGGCCGCATCATTCAATTGCAGCTTTTCCATCGCCTCGCGCAGCTCTTCAAATTCGCTGGTGTCGACAGGATAAATTCCTGCAAAAACCATGGGTTTTACCTCCGAAAATCCGACGATTCCTTCACTTGCCGGCCTGTCTATATGCGTAAAAGTGTCGCCAACTTTCACTTCCTTGGCAACTTTGATCCCAGAAATCAGGTAACCTACATCGCCGCATTCCACCACTTGCTTGGGAATTTGCTGTAAACCAAGTGTTCCGATCTCGTCGGCAATATATTCTTTGCCCGTCGCCATAAATTTGACGCGGTCGCCTTTCCTGACACTGCCGTTTTTAACGCGGAAAATAACCTCGATTCCACGATAAGAATTGAAAACAGAGTCAAAAATCAATGCTTGCAAAGGTGCCGCTGGATCACCAACCGGTGCAGGAATTCTTTCAACAATGGCATTCAGAATCGCCTCGATGCCGATTCCTTCTTTTCCGCTGGCGGGAATAATGTCCTCCCGGTTGCAGCCAAGCAGGTCCACCATTTCATCTTTGATTTCCTCAGGCATTGCACCCGGCAAATCGATTTTATTTAAAACCGGAATGATAACCAGGTCATGGTTAATCGCCAGATAAAGATTGGAAATTGTCTGGGCTTCTGTTCCCTGAGATGCGTCCACAAGCAGCAATGCACCTTCGCAAGCCGCAATGGAGCGGGAAACTTCATAAGAAAAATCGACGTGGCCGGGCGTATCGATCAGGTTAAAAGTATATTCTTCTCCTTTATATGGATAAGTCATTTGAATCGCGTGGCTCTTGATCGTGATGCCGCGTTCCCTTTCCAGATCCATGTTATCAAGCAGCTGAGCCTGCATTTCCCGCTTGCTTACTGTATTTGTAAATTCCAGCAATCGGTCTGCCAACGTGCTTTTCCCGTGGTCAATATGGGCAATAATGCAAAAATTACGGATTTTCTTCATGAAAGTAGTTACTGTTCCAATGCGCCGCTCGTAAAAATCTGAGGCAAAGCATCTGCAAAATTACGAGGGTAATTAATATTTCAACAGCTTTTCTCATTGAAGTTCAAACTTAAAGCGAAGGTGCAAGGGAATTCCATCGCATCGAAACGGCTAGTCCATCGAAACCATTGCTTTAATCACACCATTCGCCGGATCAAGCCAGCCTTCGAATTCGTCCTTAACCTGTCCAAAAGCGACTCGGTGCGTGATATAAGTCGTGGGATCAATGCTGCCGTTTTTCATGCTGCTGATAACGTGCTCGAAGTCAACGCGCGTGGCATTTCGGCTGCTCATTAGTGTGGCTTCCCGCTTGTGAAACTCGGGGTGACTGAAACTAATATCGCCTTTTTGAAGCCCTACAAGCACATAACGACCGCCATGCGCGAGATATGTGAAAGCATTGTTAATGGCCCTCAAATTCCCCGTTGCATCCACGATCACCGCCGGCATATCGCCATTTGTAATGTCATTTAGTTTTTCCAAAACATTGTCCGCCAACGCATTAACGGTGTGCGAAACGCCTAGCTTTTCATGGCAAAAGGCCAATCTTGCATCATTCACATCAAGGGCGATCACATTTGCGCCTGCGATTTTAGCAAATTCAATTGTCCCCAATCCAATGGGTCCTGCGCCTACAACCAGCACATTCTCTCCCGGCTCAACATTGGCCCGACGAATCCCATGCGCACCAATCGAAAGCATTTCAACAAGCGCCAGTTCGTCAAAGCTCAACCCGTTTCCGTGCACAAGCGAGTAGGAGGGGACAGACAAATATTCGGACATTCCGCCATCGATATGCACGCCGGAAACGCGAATGCTCGTACAGCAGTTTGGTTTGTTGTTGCGACATGCAATGCATTTTCCACAATTGAAATAAGGAATGAATGTCACGGCTTCGCCCACATTAAAACCCTCAGCTCCATCTGTTTCAACAATTTCGCCCGCCAATTCGTGACCTAGAATGCGGGGATAATTGAAGAAAGGCTGCGTTCCTTCAAATGCATGCAGATCCGTTCCGCAAATGCCGATCCTTTTTATTTTTAAAATGGTGTGACCCGTCGAAAGAACCGGCTTTTCTGCTTGTTTGTAGGCAAATTCGCCCGGCGTTGTGCAAACTAAAACTTCCATGAATGAAAGGAATTAACGGAATTTATTCGTTGAGAAAATCAGGAATTGGCCAATGCGCGATCAAGATGCACATAACCGCCATCCACATAAATGAGCTGTCCCGTGGTGTGACTAGAACGTTGCGACAACAGAAAAACGGTCATATTGGCGATTTCTTCGGCCGTTGTCATCCGGTTTTCCAATGGAATGTGCGCTGTGATGGAAGCCAGTTTTTCTTTTGGATTGGGCAAAGTTTCAATCCATCTTTCATACAGCGGCGTCCAGCATTCGGCCACAATAACCGAATTGACGCGGATGCCGTATTTTAATAGCTCCACAGCCCATTCACGCGTAAGTCCGTTGCGCCCGCCATTGGCCGCGGCATAGGCAGATGTGCCTCCCTGGCCCGTGTCGGCCGTTTTTGAACTGATATTGACAATGGCTCCCTTGGAAGCTTTCAATGCGGGCAGTGCATGATGCGCCATCAAATAATAATGGACAACATTCTTATGCAATGATGCCATGAAGCGCTCATAATCACCACTTTCCAAGCCTACGCCATCGTTGACTCCAGCATTGTTGACAAGCCCGTCAATGCGTCCGTATTTTTCAATCACCGCCTTGACGGCCGCTTCACACGCGGCTGGTTCGGTGAGCTCCGCAACCACATGAGAAGACGCAAAGCCCTGACCAGCAAGCTCGTCCACCACTTTTTGATTGTCTTCCGCATTGCGGCCAATAATCACGGGGATCGCGCCTTCGCTCGCCAGAACGTGCACAATTCCTTCGCCAATTCCTTTGGCTCCACCCGTTACGACGACGACCTTATCTTTTAATTGTAAATCCATAATTGAAATGACTGACATTGCAACGGTTAATGGGAAGCACCCAGCGTCACATTTTTGATTGAATTATTTTTTATTGCAAAATAAAGAACAACAAGGAAACAGATCGCAGGAACAATGTAGGCAGTCTGAATCGATGAAACGTCGGAAACCTGTCCCATAATCACCGGAAAAACGGCTCCGCCCACAATGGACATGATCACCAGTGACGACCCGATCTTGGTTTTTTCCCCTAATCCGCGAATGCTTAATGCAAAAATGGTCGGGAACATGATGGACATGAAAAACTGAACGCCTACCAACGCGTAAACTGCAACCATGCCTTCGGTGAGGACGGCGAGGATCAGCAAGGCCACATTAATAACACTGTAAAGTGCCAGCAAACGTGGTGGAGCCACAAAACGCATCAGATATGTGCCAATGAAACGGCCTATCATAAAGCTCAGAAATGCGCCAGATAAAACGTAAGCGGCTGTTTTTTCATCAATTCCGGCAACTTTGTCTGAAAAACGGATGAAGAAACTGCTGATACAAACCTGTGCGCCGACGTAAAAAAATTGCGCTATAACGCCCAAAATCAGGTTTTTTTCATCCCAAATAGAACCGCTAACCTTTTCAGGCGAATCCACTTCGTCCTGGATTTCGGGAAGCGACGTGCGCCAGATCATTAATGCGACAAACAATACAACAATGCCAATCACCAGAAAAGGCAGCTGCACCGAAGAAGCTTCTGCATTCAGATAACCATTGAGCTGCTCCGGCGACATGGCCTGTTGTTCCTGCTCGGTCAATGTTTTGCCCGAAAGAATGAAAGTCCCGCCCATCAACGGCGCAAGAAATGCGGCAAGACCATTAAATGATTGTGCAAAATTGAGCCGCTGCGTTGCCGATTCGCTGTCTCCCAGCACCGTAATGTATGGATTCGCGGCCGTTTCCAACAATGTTAACCCACTCGCAATGACAAAAAGCGCAAATAGAAAGAATCCGAAATGCCTTAATTCAGCAGCCGGATAAAACAGGAATGTTCCGAAGGCAAACAGCAACAAACCCAATGTAATCCCTGCTTTATAGCCAAACCGTTTCATGAAAAGCCCCGCGGGCAATGCAATCAGAAAATAGGCAATGTAGGAAGCGGAGTCAATGAGTGCTGATTGGAAGTCGCTGAGCTGACAGGCTTTCTTTAAATGCGGGATCAGGATTGGGTTTAAATTCAGGGCAAAGCCCCATAGGAAAAACAAAGAAGTGATCAGAATAATAGCCAGCCGCGTTTTACGATCGGTCATAGAGGTCAGGAGTTAGTTATCAGTAACAAGATATAGTAACACCTTTTTTCGGCTTATCTACTTAAACCGCGCCGATTTTCTCCTCCGACCTTGATGCGTCAGCGGACCTTTAATGTATGCAGCACAAATTCTTTTTTTCTCCTTGAAATCTCCACACGCGAGCCATCACTGAGCATCATGTATTGATAATCATGGCTTACACTAATAATATGAACCCGGTTAACAAGGTGCGATTTATGCGTCCGGATGAATTTATAGGGCGTGAGCATGTCCTCAAAAATTTTGAGTGTTTTACTGGCAATCAAAACTCTTTTGTTGATCAGATGAATTTCCGTGTAATTGCGGTCTGCATGCAAACGGATCACCTGCCGAAGCGGAAACAACTTAACGCCTTCCAGGGTCGGAAGGGGCAGCCTGAATTCCGTGACGTTTTTTTTGCCGATCATGGTGACCGTATTTTGGACGAGCAGTCTCTTTGGGCGATCTGAGGCGCGATTGACCAAATGCCTTTGAATGGCTTCGCTCAACTCACCCGCATCGACAGGTTTGAGCAGATAATCCAATGCATTGAAGCGAAGTGCCTTAATGGCATACTGATTGTCGGCTGTGATGAAAATGATGTCAAAAGCTGGATTTTTAAATGTCAGCAGCAATTCAAAACCACTCTGACAGGGCATTTCAATGTCCATTAACACAATGTCCGGCTCGTAAGTCAGCAAAATCTCCTTCGCTTCTCGTCCCGAAGCTGCAAACAGGACCTCCGATATTTCGGGAACGGAATTCATGATCATGTCGTGCAGCTCAATCCGCGCGCTCAATTCATCATCAATAACCAAAACTCTTATCATAACAGGTGGCGGGGCGTTTCTAACGCTTGGGCCTCAGCGTGCATCCCAAACCAAAATATTGGTTATTGGAAAAACAGCTCCTGTCTGATGAATAATCGGTTGGGGTGGTTGATTTTAAGGTTAATGCTCGGCAGGATAGCCTAGTGGTTTCTTTTGAAAACTATAAATTAAATAAAACAAAGCTGGCAGGATAAAAACGCTCCCGATCAGCAAGGCAAGACCAAGGGCTTCCATGGTTTTTTCCTGTCCGCGATGTTCAAGCAGCGACAAATAACCGCCGCCTTTCAGAATGACAATGTTGGGAAAATGTTTGTAAGTCGTTGTCAGCAAGATCATCGTAACTTGAAATCCTGCCAAAGGACGAAGCAGCGCCAGTTTTCCCTGATAAAGCAGTGACCACATCCAAACGAGCGAGAGTGTGGCAGAAATGATGGCAATGCGTCCGACCCAATTGCCAAAAACCCATTCGAGTAAGGGAATATGTTCAATATAAGCGGCTATAAAAACCAGAATGCCGCAAAGCACAGCTGCGATATTGAAAAACTGCGCCTTATGCGCGAACCGGAGCCGATCCTGGTCATTTTTGGTTTCACCAATGAGATAAACCGACGCCAGAAAACCACAGATCGCAACCGTAAACAAGCCAACCGAAACGGAAAACCAATGTAGCCAGCTAAAAATATAGGCGGACAAGAATGTGTCCGCAGCCGGATCGATGTGCCCCGAAACGGCGCTTCCGGCAATGATGCCTAAGAATAACGGCGTAATAAAGCTTGAAACCGCGAAAATCGTGTTGTAGAGATATTGCATATCATCTACCACCGCATCGTAATGCCTGAAAGTGAAGGCGGTCCCGCGCGCAATGATGCCCAAAAGCATGATTGTCAGCGGGATATGCAGGTGTATGGACATGGTGGAATAAATTACGGGAAAGCCAACAAACAGGATCACAATGGCAATGATCAGCCACATGTGATTGGCTTCCCAGATGGGTCCGATGGCTCCATATAATGTTTGCCGCGTAACGTCTTTGTTCTTGCGCGAAGTAAAAAGCTCAATAATGCCAGCCCCATAATCTGCTCCGCCGAGGAGGAGATAGAGGAGGATTGAAGCCCAGAGGAAGGTTATGACGATGTAGAGCATGCAATTTTGAATGACTGAATGATTGAATGATTGAATGATTTAATGAGTGAATGAGTGAATGACTGAATGAGTGAATGAGTGAATGAGTGAATTTGCGGGGGCTTGTGCTGAATTATTTTATTCTGCTTTGTCGTAGAGAGTTCCTACCATTTTGATTTGTCGGTAAAGCATGAATGCTACTATGATGGCTAGGGAAATGTAGACGGCGCTGAAAAGGTAAAACGAGTAGGCGATGCCGGGCATTGGCGTGACGGCATCGGCTGTGCGCATTACATTATAAATGATCCATGGCTGTCTGCCGACTTCGGTTACTGTCCAGCCCGCTTCGACGGCTATAAAACCCAATGGCGTTGCGGCGACGAACAATTTTAAGAGCCAGGGACTGGTCAGCCATTGTTTCTTTTTCCATAAAGCCAGAAAGTAAATCAATGCAATAAGCATCATGGCCATGCCCATGCCGACCATGATTTGGAATGCAAAATGCGTGACCGTCACAGGCGGGTGGTTTTCTTCGGGAATCTTATCAAGTCCCGTCACTTCCGATTTGAAATCGCCGTGGGCCAGAAAACTCAAAAAACCGGGCAGCTTAATCGCATAATCGACTTTTTTATTCTCTTCATCGGGGATGCCGCCGATGATTAGCGAGGCCGAAGATTCTGTTTTGAAATGTGCTTCCATGGCAGCAAGTTTGGCAGGCTGACGAATAGCAACATCTTTGGCAGAAATGTCTCCGCTCAGTGGTTGTAAGATGGCTGCGACGCATCCAAATATGGCCGCGATTTTGAAAGATTTTGTATGAAAATGAATGTTTTTACCTTTCAGAATCATCAATGCATGCACACCGGCAACCGCAAATCCTGTTGCGACAAAAGCTGCAAGAGTCATGTGTAATGCTTGCGAAAACCAAGCATCATTCAGCATTGCCTGGATCGGGTCGATGTTGAGATATTTTCCGTCAACGAAATCGAAACCGGCCGGGCTGTTCATCCACGCATTGGCCGCCACAACGAGAATGCCGGAGAGCAATCCGCTCACGCCGACGATGACGCCGGTGAACCAGTGAAACCATTTATTGAATCTGTCCCAGCCATAAAGGAAAAATCCCAGTGCGATTGCTTCAATAAAAAATGCCGTTCCTTCCAACGAGAACGGCATTCCGAAAATGGGGCCAGCGTGTTTCATGAATTCGGGCCATAAGAGGCCGAGCTCGAAGGAAAGCACGGTTCCGGAAACTGCGCCCGTTGCAAAGAAGATCGCAACGCCTTTGCTCCAAGCTTTTGTGACATTTTTGAAAACAACATTATCGGTTTTGAGCCAGTAATAATGCGCTACGGCCATAAAAAACGGCATCACCATGCCAATGCAGGAAAATATAATGTGGAAGCCCAGCGACAGGGCCATTTGTGATCTGGCAGCTAAAAAATCGTCCATCTGGAATTATTTTACTAAAAAATAGGAAGCATTCAGAGCCTCCGGCAACCCAAAAAAGAAGCCATCCAAAGCTAGCGAAGGAATGTTTGACTAACCAGTTTTTGTTGGAAAAAGGATCACGGATTTATCAACTGGATCTTGAAGAATAAGTGATTGTGATAAATAAAAATTAGTAATTTTACTAATAATATAAATTTAAGGTTTGCGATATGCTGGGAATAATTGAAGACTATAAAAATTTGCGAAGTCATTTAGGAGTCCTGATTGACAAGTCGGGCTATAAAAATGCTTACATCGCTGAAAAAGCGGGCATTCCTGCTCCTAATTTCTCACAAAAGAAAAAGCGTGGAAACTGGTCTGTGGAGGAGATTGAAAAAGTATTAACGGTGATTGAGAACCAGGAGCTTGAAGATATTTTTTTATTAGAAATATTGAAGGATCGTGATAAAGGAGACACCATCACTTTCGAGCAGTTCCAAAAAGAAATGGGATGGAACTAGTCGTTGAAAAAGCATTTGTTAAAGAACTAAAACGTTGTCCGGATTACATTCAAAGGCAGGTTTCAGTTGTTCTAAATAACATCAAAGCCGTCCAGAATATCATGGACATTCCCGATTGTTCATTGATTCAGGGAAAGGGAAATAAGGAATATTACCGCATCCGTGTCGGTGGTTACCGAATCGGCCTGAAACATCAAGAAGGCACCATTAAGATCGTCTCTATCATTACAATCCAGTCTCGCGGAGATATTTATAAAAAATTTCCTCCAAAATAATCACTTCCGTTGCTTCTCAGCCAAACGTCTTTTCACAATGTCAGCCGGATATTTCAGGGCCAGCTGGCGGATTTCGTAGGTAAATTCTTTGAATGTTTCTTCCCAAACTTCGGCTTCGCCGGGTTCGTATTCGTAAAAACCGTGGGAATTGGCGACGCCGCGGCCGCCTTCGCGGACGACTTTGTCGATAAGCTCGGGGACTTCTGTGCTGTTATTTAATGTGGGAAGCAGGTTTTTCATCACGGTGTGATAAGCCGGAACGCCTGTCAGATCCATCCAGCGAAAAACGCCGACCATGGTCATAAAGTAACCCGCATTATTCCGGCACGAGCGGTCGATGTCTTCGATGGTCGCATAACCGTTCTCCACCAGGCTTATGGCCTCGCGATACATTGCGTACATGAGGCGGTTGGTGATAAATCCGGCAATGTCTTTTCTAACCAGGATAGGCTCTTTGCCCCATTTGTACGAAAGTTCGTATAAATATTCCCCATTCTTAATGTCGGTGTCGTCCCCGCAAATCACTTCCAAAAACCGGGTCGTATGCGCAGGCTCGGTCCAGTGTAAGCCCAGAAAACGTTGTGGATGAAGCGTCAATTTTTGCAACTGACTGATCGGGATCGCAGATGTGTTGCTCGAAAGCAATGCATCCGGCGTAATCACGGCTTCTACTTTTTTATAGACCGATTCCTTAATGTTAATGTCCTCAATCGTGCATTCGTTAACCAGTTTGCAAGGTTTCAATGCTGCGTAGTCTTCCGTGATGATCAGGTTTTTGAAATAGTGATCTGCATTCTCGGTAATAAGCCCTTTTTCCAAAGAATTTTCCAAATGTTCCCGAATCCGCCTCTCCGCGTGAAGCAAATCCGCACTGATAGGGGCGATTGCAATCACGGGATGCCCTGCAATCAGCAAGCACGTGACAATGCTGCAACCCATTAAGCCCAACCCAACTATGCCGACCGGTATTTCATTTGGATTCATTGCAAAAACATTTTGTGAATGGAAGATGCTGATAAAAGGGCAAGGCGTGCGCTTCCTACTACAAACAAAAAACCCCGAAAACTCAATTCCGGGGCTTTTAACCATATTTATCGTTCTAGTAAACTAAGTCAATCTGACCAAGTCCATCAGACTTTGGCCTATCGCGACCAGCTGTCTACTTCACTTTCCACTTCTTCACGGGTCTTACCTAGTTTCTTTTGAAGTTTACCAAGAAGCTCGTCTTCTTTTCCATCTTCATATAACAGGTCATCATCAGTTAAATCTGCATATTGTTGTTTGAACTTACCTTTTAGCTCATTCCAATTGCCTTTTACTTGTTGCGTGAAAGCACTCATGACTTTTTCTATTTAAATTTAAAAAGTTGCTTCGTTTGAAGCATTGAACTGAAAACAACAGAGCAAAGACCGTACCAAACTGTTTTCAGCGTCCAGAAAGGGCCTTTTCATTGATCTGTCCAAAGTTTTGCTTGGAAAATCTTACACAGATTGTGCAATGAGCTTATCAAGTCGGACAATGCCCTGCACCATTGAGCGCACAGAATGGTAATTTACTTTCCACGAATGGCTCATGTGTTTCCAGATCGGCTCGCCCTGACGCGTCAGCAATGGCAGCCATTCGCCCACTTCATGGTGGATCATTTTATCAAAAACGAAACGGTGGGTTGCATCATAAGCCTTCAAATATTTTTCATCACCATAAACACGATAAGCGTCCAGCATCCCGATAATCACCTCTGCCTGCTGCCAAAACTCTTTTTCACGGTCATAAACCTCGCCAGCGTGCGAGCCTTCCACATACACGCCGCCAAATTCCCAATCGATGCCGTGCTCAACCGCGTGGTCATAGGAGGCCAAAAGCTGATCTTGATAAGCATTATATGGCACACCCGCAATGTCGAGCGCGTGCATGAGCAACCATGCAAATTCCACATTATGCCCGTAACTCGTGTTGTCTTCGGCCGAACTTTTCATCCCGTCTTCCGGAAAACGGTCCCAGCCCCAGATAATGTCAAATTTGATCTGCGGCGCCACTGTCCAGTCTGCCCAAAACTGCGGAATGCCCGTTTTATATTGCGGATGCATGATTTTGTGCAAAAGCAACTCGATAATTTCCATTAGTTTACGCTTATGCACTTGTTTTTGGCTCGCTTCATATAATGTAGTGAAAGCCTCCATCAAATGCATGTGTGCATCCAAAGTTTTGCGGTCACCTCCTGCGGGGCCATTGCCTTTCAGCTCCCAATTGCGGTGAAACATTTCAAAATAACCGCCATAATAAGTGTCTGCACCATGAATTTGTAATAAATCAAAAACCTTCTCGGCATATTCCAACCCGCGCGGATCGCCCGTAGCCAATGTGTATTCTGCAAGGCTATAAATTGCAAAACTGTGTCCATAAACGATTTTTTCGTCAATCTTCACATTGCCTTTCCGGTCCATAAGCCAGTAAAAACCGCCGTGTTCCTCGTCCCACATTTTATTGATCAGGAAATCGACACCGTGGCTTGCAATGGCAGCATAACGGCCGTCGCCATAACCCGCTCGGTGCGCCGAAGAGAATGTAAAAACCGTCCTGGTTTGTGCAATAAGTGATTTTTCGTCTTCTCCCGAATCGTTTCCTGCATTGTCAAAATGCGTGATGAAACCGCCGTTTTCTTTGTCGACGCACCGACTTTCCCAAAAAGGAAGCAGCTCGGTTGTTAAGTGGTTGTGGATTTCGTTTCGGTAACTTTTTAATTGGTCAAGGCTCATTTCGGTCACTTTATTTATGTCCCGCGAAGGGTTGTTTTGTTTAAATTTCTCCTATTTAAGGCTGGTCGTTACTATAACTACTTAAAGGAAAAAATGGACTACTTGCCCGATATTTGCAAATGCTGAGACATACTTCGTTATTCGCAAAGAATTCAATCATCTGAAAATATTATGAGCAATCCTGAAATTGTAGAGATCCTGGAATTAACCGCCAAATTGATGGAACTGCATGGTGTGGACCCTTTCAAGATCAAGGGATATTCCATCGCGGCGTTTTATCTGGATAAATATAAGGATGGTGAGCTTCAAAATATGACCGAGCAGGAGCTCGTCAAATTGCAGGGAATTGGCAAAAGCACGGCCGGCAAGATCATTCAGATTGCCAAAACGGGCACATTTCCCGAGTTGGAAGAACTGCTCCGCAACACGCCGCTGGGTGTGATGGAAATGTTCAATATCAAAGGAATTGGGCCCAAGAAAATCGCCGTGCTCTGGCAGGAATTGGGCATTGATAACCTCCACGAACTCGAACTGGCCTGCCTGAACGGCTCGGTTGCGAAGCTCAAAGGTTTCGGTGGAAGCATCCAGCAGAAAATCCTTGATTCACTCGCTTTTCTGAAAGATCAGGCTGGCAAGTTACGCATGGACAAAGCCGAAGTGATTGCTGATATGATCATTAAGGAGCTGAAAAAGAGCTTTGACCAGGTGGAAGTCGCAGGCGACATTCGGCGCAGGGCAGAAATTGTAGATAATATTAAAATCCTTGTTGGAACGGATTCACCTGCTTTGCTGCAAACATTTATCAGTGAAATTGAACTGCTTGTGCAGGACGAAAAGCGCTCGTCGCCATTCGTGTGGCGTGGCAATGTGCAGGATGTTGCGGTGGACATCGAAATCGTTGCGGCGAAGCCGGAACGTGTTGTTAATGAGTTGTTTATCGAAACCTCTAATGCGTGGCATTTAGGACGTCAAACCTCATCGGGCGGCACAATTTGGCGACAAGCCCATTATGAACCGGCTGAAAATGAGGAGGCGATTTACCAAAAGGCGGGCTTGCCTTACATTGTCCCTGAAATGCGCGAAGGCGCAGACGAGTTCACCTGGGCCGAAACACATTCTTCTGACGACCTCATTACATGGGATGATCTGAAAGGGATTCTGCACAATCACAGCACTTATTCCGACGGCCAGCATACATTGGAACAAATGGCGCTTTATTGCCGGGAGCTTGGTTTTGAATATTTGGGTATTGCCGATCACTCACAAACGGCGACTTACGCGCAAGGTTTGAAGATTGAGGACGTCATTCGCCAGCATGAAGAAATCGCAAGGCTGAATGCGAGGTTTGCCGCAGAAAATCCGGATAAACCATTCAAAATTTTGAAAGGAATTGAGTCCGACATTTTAGGCGACGGCTCACTGGATTATCCGACCGAAATCCTTGCTTCCTTTGATTACATTGTCGCTTCCGTGCACAGCAACCTGACTATGACGCAGGAAAAGGCAACAACGCGCTTGCTCAAAGCCATTGAAAACCCATACACGACCATCCTGGGCCATCCAACCGGCCGCTTGTTGCTTTCAAGAGAAGGTTATCCAATAGACCACAAAACCATCATCGACGCTTGCGCCGAGCACAAAGTCGTCATCGAAATCAACGCCTCCCCCTGGCGCCTCGACCTCGACTGGCGCTGGATTTCCTACTGCATCGAAAAAGGCGTTCTTCTGAGCATTAACCCCGACGCCCACTCCAAAGAAGGTTATTTCGACATGCACTACGGCGTAGCAGTCGCCAGAAAAGGAGGTTTGACGAAGGATATGACTTTCAATGCTTTCGGATTGGAGCGGATGGAGGAATATCTGAGAGAGAGGCCGGTTAAATTATAGTAATTATTAAATAAGTTATAATCAAATCGCTTAGTTATACTATTTTAATGTTTGTTATGTAAAATAGTATAACCAAACAGCTTTTCAGGTTTAAGTTTTCATCCAGACGTTCTTGCTAATTTCACGCTGATAAAAATATCTGATAAGCGACATTTTGAGCTCTTTTCATACATTCTCCCCAATTTTATCTCTCACAAAATCTTAATCTCACTTTTCGCCTCAAAAATTTCCTGCGGTAAATAAGCGGTGATTCCCGTTTTTAAGGCATCGATCAGCCTTGTTTTCATTTGTTCGCGGTTTACGAGGAGGCAGACTTCGCGGGCGGGTTCGGGGAACTGGAAGCTTCGAATGTGCTTTTTGCGTTCTTCGGAGAGCTCCATGACGGCCATTTCGGGCAGAATGGTGATGCCGCCATTTTTTTCTACCATCCTGATCAATGTCTCAATGCTCCCTGAACGGTAACTGAAACTGCTGCCAAACTGGCTATTGCGGCTCAGTTCACAGAGTCGCTGGATTTGCGTGCGGAAACAATGTCCTTCTTCCAAAAGCCAAAGTTCATTGGGCTCAATGTCAGCGGGTAAAATGTATTTTTTAGCATATAAATCCGTGCGCTCCGAGACATATGCGTAAAAGCGCTCCTTATACAATGGAATCTCCTGCAAACTGCTCTCTTCCGATAATGAAGCGATCACCCCAACGTCCAGATTGCCCAGTTTGAGCTCGGAAATGATGCGTTCGGTGATCATTTCCGAAACATGCAGTTTAATGTCGGGATAATTGGAAATGAAGGGATTAACAAAATGTGGAAGCAAATAAGGCGCAATGGTTGGGATAATCCCGATCCGCAATTCGCCCGATAAATCACCATTATAGTGCTTGGCAATCTCATTCATACGCGACGCTTCGCGCAAAATCGTTTTAGCCTGATCAATAATATTGCGTCCAATGGCTGTCGGCACTATGGGCTGCTTGGTGCGATCAAAAATCTTGACCGATAATTCTTCTTCCAGTTTACGGATCATCATGGACAGGGTTGGCTGCGTAACATTGCAATGCTCAGCTGCGTGCACAAAATGCCGGTAATTGTCAACGGCAACAATGTATTCCAATTGCTGAATATTCATCGAGAGGAAATTTCGTCAATAGATAATGTCTATGCAAATTTAAACATTATCATCTAGATCGATTCTTTTTCTAATTCAAACGGCTCACTTTCTCTTACTTACTAAATCCTAATTGCATTAAATTGTTATTAAACTAAGTTTTATGATGACGAACCGGCATGATATTTGGACATTATATTCACATTAGTCAATTATTCTATCGCTCACATTAATCAAGAAGGCAATGAAAAACTTGAAAGCATTGATTCTGGTTGCTTTTATGGCTGTAACCGCGCCTGTGTTTGCCCAAACTGCAACACCTGCAAAACCGGGAACAACCAAAACGACCGTGTCGACCAAGCAAACCGGAAATGACAAAACGACCATTAAGGTGAAAGCCGACGGCACACCGGACAAGCGTTATGCGGAGAACAAGAAACTCAAAGCAGATGGCACGCCGGACAAACGTTACAGCGATAACAAAAAATTGAAAGCAGACGGCACGCCTGATAAACGTTACAAAACCACCAAAGCAGATTCGCTAAAAGCGGCTAAGAAGCAATAGATCAAAAAAATAGCGGAAATGTTTTCCGCAAAATTAGGGTAAGCGCCCGACTGGTTGTCATTCCAATGAACAGCCTCAGTCGGGCGCTTATTTTTTATCAGTAATCAATCATTGCAATGAACGTAGCCATCGCGGATCACGTAACATTTTTAAGCAGGGATCGGGAAGCGGAGTTTGAGAAGGTTTTCAAAGCACATTTCAAAGGCCTTCATGCTTATGCCCGCACGATTTTAAAGGACGATATCATGGCAGAGGAAATGGTGCAAAACGTTTTTTGCAGACTGTGGGAAAAGACAGACCATATCGAGATCCGGGAGTCGGTCAGCGGCTATTTGTATCGCTCGGTTTACCACGAAAGCCTTAATTATATCAAACATTTAAAAGTCAGGGACGCGTATCAAACTTACGCAATTCACCAAATGGAACACACCAATAACACCGCTCATCACCTCGAACTGACTGAACTTGAACAGCGTCTGGACTGCGCGTTGCAGGAATTGCCTGAAAAATGCAGGACAATTTTTCAAATGAGCCGTTTTGAAGAATTGAAATACCATGAAATTGCCGACCGCCTGGAACTGCCGGTAAAAACAGTTGAAAACCAAATGGGCAAAGCGCTGCGACTTTTACGTCTCAAACTGGCTGACTTCCTGCCCGCATCCTTTCTCTTATTTTTCCTAAGTTAATCTCTGTCAGCCATGCATAAAGAACTGAATTACAACATAGACGACCTGCTGGTCAAGTCCTTACTGGACGAGGCGAGCGTCGCAGAACAGATCGAGATTAACCAATGGTTGTCCGACAGTGACGACAACCAGCGTTATTTCGAACATTTTGAATTGATCTGGAACCAGAGCAAACAGCTGGCCGCACAAAGCCAGATCGATGAAAATGCTGCCTGGGAACGTTTCAAAAAACGGACGCAAAAGTCGAGTGAAGAAACGCAGGTTATCCCGCTCCACAAACCAAAAAAATCATTTGCATTTCTCAGGGTTGCCGCCCTCATCGCTGCGACTCTGGGTGCCGGCTGGCTCGCGTATTTGTTTTTAGGTCAAAATGCTGAAAGTCAATTGTTAACCATTCACTCGGGATCGCAAACTGTGACCGACACATTGCCGGACGGTTCGATTGTGATTTTAAATAAAAAATCAAGCATTGCTTATCCAGCCACATTCACTGGTGCAAAAAGGGAGGTGACATTAACGGGTGAAGCTTTTTTCAAAGTCACCAAAGACAAGACAAAGCCATTCGTTATCACTGTTAACGATATGACCGTGAAAGTTTTAGGGACCAGTTTCAATGTCAAAGACAATGCAAATAAAACGGAGGTTATTGTAGAAACCGGTTTGGTCGAGGTCGCGAAAAACAATGAGTTCGTCAGACTTAGCCCGAAACAAAAAGCAACGGTTGTTAAAACCAAGCCAGCGCTGGTAAAAGACGATGCGGAGGATGAATTGTATAAATATTACCGGACAAACAAATTGGTCTGCAACGACACGCCTTTGTGGAAACTGGTGGAAATCTTGAATGAGACTTACGACACGGACATTGTGATTGGAAATGAAGCGCTGAGCAACAGGCCAATCAACACAACATTTGAGAAAAAGTCGCTGGACAGCACATTGGCAATCATTAGTGAAACATTGACGATCAAAGTTGAACATAGCGGACAGCGGATCATTTTGAAATAGCGCTTATCTTTCGGAATGAATCGGACTTTTACCCTGCACAAAACACTGAAACTGGTCATAACATTGATATTAATGCCCTGCGTAGCCTACACGCAGGGTATTTTGAGTAAAACCGTGACCATAACGGTGCAAAATCAGCCGGTTTCAGAAGTTTTGAAATCGATAAGTCAGCAGGGGAAATTCTATTTTTCATACAACAGCGACATTATTTCCAGCGACAGTCTGGTCAATGTCAATGCTAGTCAGAAAACGGTTAAGCAGCTTTTAGACCAACTATTCAACAACAAATATCAATACAAGGAGAAAGGTGATTATTTGATCATCCTGGCCGCCGCGAAGGAAAAAGTTTTCTATGTCGATGGACATATTTTTGATCTGGAAACGGAGGCGCCCGTGGATTATGCCAGCGTTTATTCGCGACAGTTATTGGTTTCGACGCTATCCGGCGACGACGGCCGTTTCAGGTTACGCATCAAGGACAGAAGTTTGCCGATAACGTTGACAATCAGCAAAGTAGGTTACGGCGACACAACCATTGTGATCAATCAGGAAAGCGGCGATGTACGAATCCGCATTGCTCAAAAAGCCGTTGATCTTGACCCGCTCATTGTCCGTTATTCCGAAGGCGAATCCACGTGGCTGGGAAGACTTTTTCTTTCCGCAAGGCTCCGGACGCAGAGCCGCAACATTGGTCGTTTTTTCGTTGCGCTGCCTTATCAAGCTTCCTTAACACCGGGTTTAGGAACACATGGGAAAATGAGTGCACAGGTTGTCAACAAGTTCTCACTCAATTTGTTAGGCGGTTACACAGCTGGCGTTGACGGCGTCGAAATAGCCGGAGGTTTCAATATTTCCAAACAAGATGTCCGTTACGCGCAAATCGCCGGGGCATTTAACATTGTTTCCGGGACCGTCACCGGCGTGCAAGTTGCAGGTTTTCTCAACAACATTCTCGACTCGCTCAATGGCGTGCAAGTTTCGGGATTTGCCGGAATGGTGAGGCAAAATATTGAGGGCGCACAAGTGAGTGGATTTATGAGCAGGTCTGCCAAAACATTGCATGGCGTGCAAGTTTCTGGCGCATTGAGCCTAACCGGAGGCAACTCCGATGGCGCACAAATTTCTGGTGTTTACAACCATGTTTCCGGGAATTTTAATGGCGTGCAAGTAGGTGGCGCGGCCAATGTGGTTACTGAAAATCTTTCGGGCGGGCAGATCAGCGGCGTGGCAAATGTTGGTAAAAATGAAGTGCGCGGATTTCAATTGGCATTCATTAATGTGGCAAAGAGGCTTCATGGAACGCAGATTGGCATCATTAACGTTGCGGACAGCTCCTCGGGACTGAGCCTTGGGTTGATTAATATTATCAAAAAAAGCACTTCCAACATTTCGCTTTATGCGAATGACATTGTTCCCGTCAATGTGGCGTGGAAAATGGGCACACACAAGTTTTACAGCATTCTCATGGCCGGTGCAACAACTGGCAGCGAAAAGCGCACCTACACATTCGGAGCCGGAATTGGCTTTGAGTTTTTGCCTTTCAAAAAGGTCGGTTTTTTCACAGAGATTACAAATCAAAACGTTTATACGACCAGCTGGGAACGCATTCCCATGCTTTATCGCTTGCAAACGGCAGTTAATTATAAACTAAGCAAACGCCTGATGCTCTTCGCTGGTCCCGCATTCTCAGTCTACAACAGCGACGGCTTCCAGCCCGAGAAAGGCTACAAATCCTTCCCGCCCAAAGGTTACCCCGACTTCAAAATGGGCAACAAAAACATCTCCTCCTGGCTCGGCTGGCAAGCCGGCCTGAGCTGGCGCTATGGGAAGTTATAGTTAGCGATATGATTCAGATCGTTCAATAATCTGCATTAGTTGGGGCATATTACTTTTCAACCATGCAGGCAAATGCTTTTTCGTAAGGGACGATATTACTCGGTCTTCGAGCGTGAGAATATGGATTGCGTTGGTAGAACTGTTGTCTATAATGAGCAGCCTGTCAATTAGTGCAAGATTTCGATCCAATGATTTAATATTCCCAAAGTAGTTTTCGTAAATATGGGCTGGTGCAACATGGTGCCCGCCTTGTGAAACTCGTACAGCAACTCTCTGTAACGATACATTCACATCATCAAGAGCTAGAAAAACCATATTGATTTTGTATCCTGCCAGCCTAAACTGCTTTATAGTTGACCAGGAATGCTCTGAGCTAAAATGTCCCTCATAAGCAAAATCTTGATTTTCAATTATTGCACTATTGACTTGATGTTCAAAGATATCTTGCAAGTCATGTTCTGCTTTCTCGCGGGCATATTTGGGCACTTTAATCTCCTTATAATGCTTGTCCAATAGCTGATAGAATAACTTATCACCATCAAAAATGGGAAAGTCATTTGGTTTCGGAATAAGTGAATTGGCATTTGAAGATTTTCCAGCACCGTTGGGTCCGGTGATCACGAAAAGATCAGGCATACTGGAATGCAGGAAGTTTGTGCTTTTTCCTGAGGTATTTTATTTCGTTGATTTCCAGCGTCCTAACTTCAACGATTGTTTGCAAGTTGTCTGCCAGCGCCATGATCTTCATTGACCCATTTGGAAACTCGTAAATGAAACCTTCCGAAGCGATTTTTGAATCGTGAAGCATGAAAGGAAAGCCTTTTTCAAGTGTTTCTACTCGAAGGTTTTTTAAATGCTCATTCAATAGAGATTCTTCCCTAGTACTCATTTGTAAAAATTATAGTGTCATGACAATAGTCAAATCTAGCAAAATTAAACATGTAATGAAAGTGAGACATTCTAGAATGTACTATGTTCGTTAAGATCGGCTCAAATGATTTTTTCTCCAAACTTTTTAGGGTGAGCCCGCACCATGTTGTCGGTAAGTTGCATTCAGCAATTTAAAATACATTCCATGAAAAATTTAACAGTTTCTTTGGCTAGGCTAGCCTTTACAAGCATTTTTTTGTTTGGCGTATCATTCGTTTCATTGGGTCAAAAAGACAGCACGTCGACAGTGCATTTTGGCTTCATTTATCCGCTTAGCACCAATGGCAAGCATGCCGCTTCCTACACCAATCGCTTCTCACTGCATGCCATTGCAGGCTTGTCCAAAGCAGAAACCGGCGTTGCCATTGCTGGGGCGGCAAACGTAATCAAACAGGATGCATCGGGATTTCAGATTGCCGGCGCCGTGAACGTGATCGGGAATGATGCGAAGGGCATTCAAATTGCCGGAGCTGCGAATATTATCGGAGGCAATGCGAGTGGAATTCAAATGGCCGGATTCTCGAACGTCATTAAAAATGAGGCAAAAGGCGCTCAGATCGCTGGATTTATGAATCTCTCGGGCAGTTCTGGATCTGCGCAAATTGCAGGTTTCACTAACATCACGCGGGAAGATGCGAAGGGATTGCAGTTGGCAGGATTTCTCAACAAAGGCAAAAATGTAAATACCCAGATTGGCGGCGTTGCAAATGTGGCAAAAACGGTGAAAGGCATTCAATTGGCTGGTTTGATCAACATTGCCGACACCAGTGATTATCCTATCGCCATTTTTAATTTCATCAAAAGCGGTGAAAAGTCATTCGCGGTAACGATTGACGAAAGCATGACGACCATTGCGTCGTTCCGGTCGGGCGGCCGCGTGTTGTATGGAATCGCGGGCGTGGGTTATAATTTCAAGGATAGCAAACGCGATTTATATGCCATTGAAGCAGGTCTGGGTGCGCATATTCCGGTTGCTAATCATTTCAGAATCAATGTTGAAGCAGCAAGTCAATCGCTTTCAAATTTCAAGAAAACTAATTATTTCAAAAACACGCTTCGCATTATTCCAGCTTACAAAATCGGCAACAAGCTCGAAGTTTTTGCCGGACCAACAGTGAATTACGTAAGTTTCAAACGGGAGGACGGTTATGATTTTGTCAAAAAATACATTTGGAAAAATGACAGCTCGAAAGATTTTCAAGGAGTCCATTTCGGGTTTAACACGGGCATTCAACTGATTCTTTAATGCGCGAAATTGCTCACCTAGGCTTAGCACTTTCAATTTTCTTTTAACCCTCCAAGACAAAGGAGCGATGCCGATGGCGCCGCTCCTTTTCAATGTTATGCGGACAAGCCGCAATGTTAGCAATGCTTAAAACAAACCTTTTGCTTTTTCCAATGCGGTGTCCAGGCCACTTGCATCCGAGCCACCCGCAGTCGCGAAATAAGGCTGACCGCCTCCGCCTCCGCGAATTTCCTTTGCGAGATCTTTGACAATCTTACCCGCATTTAAGCCCGTTTCCTGTACAATATTTTCAGCAATGAAAACCGAAAGTTGCGGTTTTCCAGCAATTTCCGCTCCGAAAACGGCGATCAAATTTTCAACCTGATCGCGCAGCTCATAAGATAGTTGCTTCAAAGATTCAGCGCTCGGCACATCCACTTTTTCGACAATCAAATTGAATGTGCTGTGCTTCTTCACATTAGCGATCAATTCAGATTTCAGCGTCCGGATCTTTTCATTCTCAAACGAAACGATTCTTTTTTGCAAGTTTGTTCGCTCATCCAGCAAACCCTCAACGGCTTTCACCAGATCGGTCGGGTTTTTAAGCAGATCTTTGATTTTATTCAGCGTTTCTTCCTGCTGACGCATAATTTCCAAAGCTTTCGCACCGGTAACCGCCTCTACACGGCGCACGCCAGCCGAAACAGAGCCTTCCGAAATAAACTTGAAAACACCGATTTTGCCCGTTGACGGCGCGTGCGTTCCACCACAAAGTTCGAATGAATACGCAGGATCAAAAATGATCAAACGGACAAAGTCACCATATTTTTCACCAAAAGTCGCGGTCGCACCTTGCTCCAACGCTTGTTTGATCGGCACATTTCTTCGTTCGTCCAGTCGAATGTCTTCACGAATTTTCTGATTCACACGATCCTCAATTTTCACCAACTCCTCATCCGTCACTTTTGAAAAGTGTGAGAAGTCAAAACGAAGCACTTCATCATTCAGGAATGAGCCTTTTTGTCCGATATGCGTTCCCAAAACCTCACGCATTGCAGACAGCATCAAGTGCGTTGCGGTGTGATTTGATTTAATGCGATCGCGGCGCGTTTCATCAATTTTCGCAACGATAATTCCGGCACGTTGCAGCGCGTCGTCCAGGTCCTTATCACGTGAAATGTGTACGAAAAGATCATTTTCCTTCTTAGTATCAACAATTTGGATGACTTTTTTGCCATTTTCCAAACCATTGTCAATGATCAAAACACCCGTGTCGCCAACCTGCCCGCCCATTTCTGCATAAAAAGGAGTTCGATCCAGCACGATATGATATTCTTCACCCGCTTTGGTCTTCACTTTCCGATATTTTATGATGTGGCTGTGCGTTTCTTCGAAGTCATAACCGAGAAATTCAACCCCGTCAGCCTCACGCAATTCGATCCAGTCCGTTGCCTCTTTGGCTGCATCCTGACGCGAGCGTTTTTTCTGTTCCGCCAATGCATCCTGAAAACCGGTCTCGTCAATTTGAAAACCTTTTTCACGCGCAATAAGCGCCGTGAGGTCAACAGGGAAGCCAAAAGTGTCACTTAATTCAAAAACTTCCTGTCCCGCGATGACACCAACACCCTTTTCTTTAAGTGAATTAATAATGACATCGAGGCGTTTCAAACCAGATTCAAGCGTTCTCAAAAAGCTTTTTTCTTCTTCCAGAATCACACGTGTAACAAACTCTTCCTGCGTTTTCAATTCTGTGAAAACATCCTTGAACTGATCGGCAAGCACGGCCACCAGTTTGTAAAAAAACGGCTCCTGAAAGCCCAGATAAGAATAACCATAACGCACTGCACGACGCAATATCCGGCGAATCACATAACCCGCTTTTACGTTGGATGGCAACTGACCGTCAGTAATTGCAAATGCAACGGCACGGATGTGGTCCGCAATCACACGCATTGCAATATCGGCAAACGGTTCAATTCCAGCACCATATGTCTTGCCGGAAAGCGTTTCAAGGACTTGTATTGTATTTTGAAAAACGTCTGTGTCGTAATTGGAAGTCTTGTTTTGCACAGCCATACACAACCGCTCGAAGCCCATGCCCGTGTCCACATGCGTAGCAGGAAGTGGCACAAGTGAGCTGTCGGCCTTCCGCTCAAATTGCATGAAAACGAGGTTCCAGATCTCCACAACCTGCGGGTGATCATTGTTAACAAGCGATTTTCCCGAAATCTCAGCAACTTCCGAAGCAGGACGAAGATCAATGTGGATCTCCGAACAAGGACCGCAAGGGCCCGTGTCGCCCATTTCCCAAAAATTGTCCTTTTTATTACCAAGAATGATCCTGTCTTCTCCAACAATCGGCTTCCAAAGATCCCACGCCTCCTGATCAAAAGGAACACCATCTTTGGAATCGCCTTCAAATACAGAGACATAAAGTCTGTCTTTGGGCAATTTGTAAACCTCCGTCAGCAACTCCCACGCCCAGGTAATCGCCTCCTTTTTAAAGTAATCTCCGAAAGACCAGTTTCCCAGCATTTCGAACATGGTGTGGTGATAAGTATCAAAGCCAACGTCCTCTAAATCATTGTGTTTTCCTGAAACGCGCAGGCATTTTTGTGTATCCGCAATCCGCCGCGAAGGTGGAGTGCCGTTGCCCAAAAAGAAGTCCTTAAACTGGGCCATACCCGAGTTATTAAACATCAGAGTAGGGTCATTCTTGGCCACCAAGGGAGCCGAAGGGACAATTAAATGCTCTTTACTGCGAAAAAAATCAAGAAAAGCCTGACGTATTTGATGCGAGGTCATTGTATAAATTTTGGTCATTACACTCTATAAAACAGGCGGTAAAGGTAAGGAAAGGCAGACGTTTTGAGTATAAACCCTGACAAAGTTTCTTATTTGTTAAATTCGCAGATCTTCCGGTGCAGTGTTTTTAAGACGCTTTTGCAAATTAGCTTTGTGGATTTGGTAGCAAAGGGAATGAGCCTTTTGAATTAATTAAGCGCTTGAAATGAAACCGTTTTCAGAGTTATCGGCAGAAGAGTTAGCGATGGAAAACCTATTCATTAGATGGGTCC
Organism: Dyadobacter sp. CY326; assembly: GCF_021390515.1. Taxonomy (GTDB): domain Bacteria; phylum Bacteroidota; class Bacteroidia; order Cytophagales; family Spirosomataceae; genus Dyadobacter. The sequence continues at coordinate 271,976 of NZ_JAJUXI010000002.1, read as the reverse complement.
GGTTTCCTGATGATCCACCTATCAGGTCGTTTTGGGAAGGATGGATCGTGAAATATCCTGCCATGAAGGACACAGTCGCGCGAGCCCGGGAGCTTGTATTAATGGCTTCGGATTGGAGAACTGATTCGCTTTCAAGTCAGGATGTTAATTCAATTTGGGGCAGGATTCGGAATTCGCTTGAAAGTATCAAGGAGCGTGAGTCGGGACAGCCGAGCGCGTATAGCGAGTCCGTTAAGCCTAGCGGCATTGTTGTGGGGGTGATTTCTATGGTCGTAATTATTTTGCTTGCCTTCGTATTTTTTTCTCTGATTCGCTGAGTCCGTTCTGTTCTGCAAATTTTCTCTCTTTCGTTTTGGTAATAATACAAATTGGCAAGTTTAGCTCGGTCATCTTTGTGACTGTTTTTATTACTCAAAATAGGTTTTCTACAATTAAATATTTGATGAGCCCTACATTGGCAACGTTCCCGATAACGTTTGCATAAATAAATTCTCTGTTTTCTTTCCGCATTTCTCAGCTTATTCCTATCCTCGACCATTCATTTCAATTGCATTATCTTAACAAATAATGTAGTTATTGGAATTATTCAAAATCGTTGCCCAGACTTCATCGCTGCTTACTTCCAATTCGCCAGTTAACATCATTATACCTATAAGTAACCAATACACTTGTAACCGACGATTTACACTAACATTATTTTTATAAAAAATATAACTTTTTTTAAGGGTAACCTTAGAAATGGTCGTCCAGCAATTAACAGTCAGAACCTACAATTTCCATTAATGCGTATGAAAAGAAAATTTACTTTTGCTGGTCAAGGCGCGCTGCGCTGGACCATGGCAGCAATGATTGTGTCCGGCCTCTCAGGCCCGGCATTCTCACTGAACCGCCCGAATGTAACCCACGTTTTCCCGATCGACAAAACGGTGTCCGGGAAAATCACGTCATCAGAGGACAACACGCCGATTCCCGGCGTGTCGGTTGTGTTGAAAGGAAGCCGCAGTGGAACAAACACAGATGTTGACGGACAATTTAAGATTGACGTGCCAGATAATGGCGCGATACTGGTGTTTTCATCCGTAGGTTTCATCACGCAGGAAGTTGCGGTAGGCGCAAAAAGCGTTGTAGATATCAGGCTGGATGCGGATATGAAGTCGCTTACAGAAGTTGTGGTCGTGGGTTATGGTAGCCAGAAAAAAAGTCAGACAACAGGGGCGATTTCTTCGGTAAGCTCAAAGCAAATCAGTGAAATGCCGATTACAAACATTGGCCAGGCAATGCAAGGTCGCGTTGCGGGTGTGGACGTTTCGCAGTCGGGAAGTAAACCGGGTTCGGTTCCAAAAGTTTTGATTCGTGGTCGGCGCTCATTCAATGCGGGCAATAACCCATTGTATGTTGTGGATGGAATTCCTTTGGCGGGTGACCGGAATGAATTGATGTCTACACGTCCATTCGACTTTGTGTCAGGTGGTTATGAAGATATGAATCCCAATGATGTTGCGTCCATGGAGATCCTGAAAGATGCAACGGCCACTGCGATTTATGGTGCGAGAGGAGCCAATGGTGTTGTTTTGATCACAACCAAAAGAGGCGAAGCCACCAAAGGCAAAACGACCATCAGCTACGACACTTATGTGGGCGTAACGGATGCATTGGACAAGATCCGCTTGTTTTCAGGACCAGAATTTGCGGAATATATGCGCGAGTCGCGCCGCGGAATTGCTGCGGGAAGTCTTTACAAAGATGCCAATGGAAATCCGGTGCCAACCGGCCAGGTGGATGCATTTGCAGATTCCAAATTGTTTGAAGCAGTGGAGCTGGACGGAATTAAAAACAACCGCACGACAGATTATCAGGACATGATCTTGCGTCAGGGCTTCCAGCAAAATCATTCAGTGGGTGTGCAGGGTGGCAACGAAAAGACGCAATTTTACATTTCAGGCGGGTTTTTTAGGGATAAAGGAATTTCAGAAGGACTGGATTACACAAGAACTTCCCTTCGTGCAAACATTGACCATAACATCAACAGCCGGGTTAAGGTGGGCATTTCCTCTTATTTAATGTATTCGGTTAGAAATGGTAAAGATCTGAATCCCTATTCGTTTACATTGAATCAAAACCCATTAGGAAAAGCGTATGACGACAATGGCAAAATCATTTTTGCGCCAACAAACGACGCACTTTTGACCAACCCACTTGCTGAAATCGTGCCAGGAGCGCAGGTTGACGAACGCAAAAAATACCGGATCTTCAACAGCATTTACACCGAAGTCAAGATCATTGAAGGGTTGAAATATCGGATCAATTTCGGTCCGGATTTCGCAGTTGAACGCGGTGGACGCTTCATTGGTGCACAAACCAATGCGAGAAAAGGCGGCGATCCGCAGGCTGCCATTTACAACCAATATGGCTTCAACTGGACATTGGAAAACATTGTCACCTATAACAAAACATTCGCAGCGAAACACAATTTAGGCATCACCGCACTGCATTCTGTTCAACGCGAAAACTTTGAGGCTAACACCGTTTCAGTTCAGGGCATTCCGGCTGAAACGCAGCAATTTTACAATGTGGGTAACGCAAGTGCGGTTCTTGGAGTTGGTAGTGTGCTCATTCCCTGGACATTGAATTCCTACATGGCGCGGATCAATTACGATTACAACGACAAATATTTGGTAACCGTTACGGCTCGTCGCGACGGGTCCAGCCGATTTGGGGAAAATACAAAATACGGAACATTTCCCGGTGTTGCTTTGGGGTGGAACATTTCCAACGAGCCGTTTATGAAAGGCGTTTCCTGGCTTGACCTTTTAAAACTGCGCGTAAGTTACGGATCTGTGGGTAACCAGGGCGTTGCACCTTATCAAACGCAGGGATTATTGGGCAGGACAATTTATGCTTTTGACAACACGCCGGCTTACGGACAACGCCCGAACACAATTGGTAATCCTGATTTGAGATGGGAATCTTCCGCGACGAAGAATGTGGGAATCGATTTCAGCTTCCTCAAAGGGCGCGTTCAGGGATCACTTGAACTCTATGAAACAAACACGACGGATTTGCTGCTTTCGGATCAGTTGCCGGCATCCATTGGTTTCAATGCGGTTACGCGTAACGTGGGCGAGACCCGCAACAGGGGAATTGAGCTTGGCGTTTCGACGATTAATGTTAACACCAAAAGCGGTTTCAAATGGACCACTGATTTCCAGTTTACCAAAAACACAGAAGAAATCATTTCCTTATATAATGGCGCTGTGGATGATTTGGGTAACAAATGGTTCATCGGCTATCCGCTCTCGGAATTTTTTGATTACAAAAAAGCAGGAATCTGGCAGACTAACGAAGCTGACGCTGCCAAATCATACGGAAGTCGCGTCGGTCAGATCAAGGTTGCTGACGTAAACGGACGCGGTTCGGACGGACAATTGACTGGTCAACCTGATGGAAAAATCAATGCAGATGATCGTCAGAAACTGGGCTCGGATGTGCCGGATTGGAGCGGTGGGATTACCAACCGTTTCAATTTCAAAGGATTTGACTTTTCATTTTTTATATATGCGAGACAAGGACAGATGATCATCAGCGGTTTCCACCGAGATAACAACGCGTTGGCAGGCCGTTATCAGCAAATGTATGTGGATTACTGGACGCCGAACAATCCAACCAACGAATTTCCGCAACCCAATAAGGATCAGGAGTTTCCGGTTAACAATCAGGCGATCATTTATTACGACGGTTCATTCGTGAAAATCCGGAACATCAACTTCGGTTATACTTTCACCAACAAATTGACCAAAAGACTGGGCCTCGAATCGCTGCGTTTGTTTGCCAGCATTCAGCAGCCAAAAATCTGGTCAAAATACCGCTCGAAATACAATGGTGTGGATCCTGAAACTTCGGAAACAACAATCGGATCGGGCGTAACACCTGCAACGCGTGTTTCCACGGTCGGACTTAATGTGAAGTTTTGATCCATGCTGAAAAGTCCTGGTAACAACATTTAATTTTTAAGAAGATGACATTCAGATACATTAAAAAAACATATAAATACATTGGCCTTGCGGCGCTTATGCTCATGGGCCAATCATGCAGCGACTTGCTCGATGAGGAAGTGATTTCGAGCATTGGCAACGACTATATCAACACGCCAAAAGGGTTTGAAGATGCTGCAAAGTCGGCCTATTCTTCGTTGCGCAACTATTATGGAACGCAGCAAGGGCTGACCATGACTGAGTTTGGAACAGACCTTTACGCAACAGGCGCCGATGGCGGTTACAAAGGTTTTCACTTTTACGATGCGCAGTTGCAGCCAACTGTGGACTATTTGGCAACGATATGGGACGAGACTTATCGCGGAATCAACGTTTGTAATGCCGTTATCGAGCGTGCGCCCGCAGCGACAGTCGCAGATGCTGTTAAAAAGCAGCGCGTGGCGGAAATGAAGTTTTTACGTGCACATTACTATTTTCTCCTGTTGCAGCAATTTGGAGAGGTCGATCTGAGATTGACCGAAACAATTTTGCCAACCAAGAAAACTTCCCGCGCACCGGAATCGGAGATTTACAAGTCGATTATTTCTGATTTGGAATCTGCCTTGCCGGATCTTGAAAACAAAGCAAAAGCAACGGATTATGGACGCGCCACGAAGCCGGCAGCGGAGCATTTGCTCGCGAAAGTGTATTTGGCAAAAGGAAATTCAAGTTCAAAAGCGGCTGATGATTATGCCAAAGCTGCAACCTATGCATCCAATGTGATCAATAATTACACATTTAAGTTACTGCCAGATTTCGCCAGCGTTTTTGATCAGGCAAATCAAAATCATGATGAAGTTGTATTTGCGGTTCAGTATACAACAGATCCACTAACTAACGGAACGGGAAACAGCTTGCACCTTTATTTTGGAATGCAATATGACGTGCAGGCCGGAATGGTTCGTGATATCCTGAATGGTCGGCCTTTCAAAAGGTTGCGTCCGACGCAATACACGCTTGAAACCGTGTTTAAAGACCGCGTTAATGATTCTCGTTACAAGAAAACTTTCAAGGACACATGGATTTCCAACAATCCGGGCAAGTTTACAAACGTGTTTGACAACTCAAAAACAGAGGTGACTTTCAAAGCAGGCGACACGGCCATCTTCATTCCCGGTTATGAAATGCCATTGGCCGAAAGAGCGAAAAAACCATATCAGGTTTTGGTGCCAAGCCGCTATGACGAAGCCTTGTTTCCAACGTTGAAAAAATTTCTTGATCCATTGCGTCCAGACCGCACTTATGAGCCGGGAAGCAGAGATTACATGTGTTTCCGACTCGCAGACACCTATTTAATGTTGGCAGAAGCGCAATTACTGACCGGAAAAGTTAAAGAGGCAACCGAAGCTCTTAATATGGTGCGCCGTCGTGCAGCATTTCCAGGCAAAACGGCCGCAATGGAGATTAAGCAGGCGGATATGAACATGGAGATGCTCATGGAAGAGCGTGGGCGTGAATTGCTGGGCGAGCAGACGCGCTGGATGGATTTGAAACGCTGGGGCAACCTCGTAGAACGCGTGAAAAAATACAATGCACAAGCTGCTCCGAATGTAAAGGCAATTCACCTCGTGCGGCCGATTCCGCAAACGCAGATTGACCGGACAGAAGGTGGAGCCGCGGCATTCCCTCAGAATCCTGGTTATTGAGCATAACAAAGATTAATGTATATTCCCATCATGTCAAAAGCGAGGTCTTTTGCATGATGGGAATAGTTGCTAAAAGCGCATTCCGGTTGTAAGGGTAGAGCCCGCAAAATGTCGTTCATTAGAGTAATGTGCGCCATGCGAAGGAGGGTTGTTACATTCATTATTTATCCAATTCAGTTCTTTACAAATGAGAAAAAACAGGTTATCGCTCGCAATTCTGCTGTTAACAATGACAATTTCTGTGGCAGATGCGCAAAAATCAAATGATGGTTGGGAGAATCTTTTCAATGGGAAAGACCTGACTGGCTGGAAGCAATTGAATGGAAAAGCCAAATATGAGGTGAAAGACGGCGCCATTGTCGGGACTTCCGTGACGGATACGCCCAATTCGTTTTTGACGACGGAAAAGGATTATGGCGACTTCATTTTTGAATGCGATGTAAAAGTCGATAACAAGCTGAATTCCGGCATCCAGATCCGTAGTTTGTCCACACCGGATTATCAGAACGGCCGTGTGCATGGTTACCAGGTCGAAATTGATCCGAGTGACCGCGCTTATTCGGCAGGCATTTATGACGAAGCGCGCCGCGGCTGGCTTTATCCTCTGGATTTGAACCCGGAAGGAAAAAAGGCTTTTAAAAAAGATGAATGGAACAAATATCGCATTGAAGCCATAGGAAGCTCCATCCGCACATTTCTGAATGGCGTTCCTGTTGCGCATGTGATTGACGATATGACGCCGAGCGGATTCATTTGTTTGCAAGTGCACGCCATTGGCAGTAAAGATCTGGAAGGCACGCAGGTGAGCTGGAAGAATGTAAGAATCAAAACAAAAGATCTCAAACCAAGTCCTGCGAGCAACATTCGCATTGTGAACCTCATTCCCAATTCGCTTAACGAAGCGGAGAAAGCGCAGGGTTATGCATTGCTTTACGATGGAAAGTCCGCGGATCAATGGCGTTCTTACGGCGGCACCGATTTCCCAAACAAGCGCTGGACTTACAACGACGGCACAATCACGATTTCTAAATCTGACGGTTCGGAAACTGGAAATGACATTGTTACCAAAAAATTATTCGGCCCGGCTTTCGAGTTTGAATTCGATTTCAAATTGACCGAAGGTGCGAATAGCGGGGTGAAATATTTTGTTGATCAAAAATTCAATTCAGGAGGGAAATCAGGCATTGGATGTGAATATCAAGTGCTTGATGATGAGAAACATCCGGATGCTAAGCTAGGCAAAAACGGAAATCGGACCATTGCTTCTTTTTATGACGTTATCCCGGCCGACAGGCCAAAGAATGCAGTAAAGAAAATAGGAGAGTGGAACCAGGGCCGCGTTGTTGTGCAGAAGGACGGGACGGTTCAGCATTTTTTGAACGGTTATAAAGTGGTTGAATATGTGCGCGGCTCGCAGCAGTTCAAAGAATTCGTTGCCGAGTCTAAATTCAAAGGTTTTGAAGGCTTTGGCCTTTCACAGCAGGGCAATTTGCTTTTGCAGGATCATGGAGACAATGTTTCGTTCCGCAGCCTGAAAGTGCGGGAGACGAAATGATTCGCTGCTTGGAAAAAAGACTTGATTTTTTAAGTAGATAAATCCAAGCAAGACATTTACAACTGATTGCCCGTGGATTTCGGGCGCCATTTAGCAGAAATTAACTTTTTACCATCAATATTATGTCAAGCAGAAGGGAATTTATAAAAAATGCAGCGCTGGCTTCGGCGGGTGTTGCTGTGGGTTCAAATGCTTTCAGTGCATCCAGTTATCGCAAAATTTTAGGTGCAAATGACCGCGTGCGCGTTGGGATAATCGGTTTTTCAGATCGTTTCCGCAGTTCGCTTGCGCCAAGTTTCTCTGATCACGCAAAAGAACTGAATTTCGAATTTATGGGCGTTTCCGACCTCTGGAACCGCCGCCGCGATGAGGCTGAGGCGTTCATGAAAGGAAAACCTTATGCCGCCGCTGAATTTGCAAAAGCCAGAAACAATGAAGAATTGCTGGGACGTAAAGATGTGGATGCAGTAATCATCAGCACAGCCGACTTTCAGCACGCATTGCATTGCGCGGAAGCCGTGAAATCGGGTCGCGATGTGTATGTTGAGAAACCATTTGCCGAAACATTGGAGGATGCGAAAGTTGCGTTAAAGGCAGTTGAAGCGTCCAAACAAATTGTACAGGTTGGCTCGCAGCGCCGCAGCGCACCAAATTACTGGGCAGCTTATGAATACATTAAATCAGGCAAATTCGGCGACATTACAACGGTTGAAATGACCTGGAATGTAAACCAGCCGGGCCGTTGGAGGCGTAAGGAACTAGTTTCGCAAATCAGGAAAGAAGACACCGACTGGGATCGTTTCCTGATGAATCGTCCGAAAGTTGAATGGAACCCGCGCTATTATCTTGAATTCCGCTTGTTTTACCCATATTCTTCCGGAATCCCGGGTCAATGGATGGCCCATCAAATTGACACAGTGCACTGGTTCTCGGGACTTGACGCACCAAGAAACGTTGTTGCCAATGGTGGAATTTACACCTGGAAAGACGGTCGCACGAATGTTGATACATTCAGCGCAGCATTTGAATATGGACCTTTTGATAACAAGGAAAAAGGCTTCCAGGTGATTTACTCCTCCCGTTTCAACAATGAGGCTGGCGGCGTGAAAGAATATTACTACTCGAATGGCGGGATGATCAATCTCGACACCAATAAAATTACTCCTGAGGGCGGATTGAAGGAAAAAGATGCCAAAGGAATGGGTCTGCAAGCAAATTTGCTTCCTGAAATGGCTTTGAAAACCGGTGATAAAATCGCCACCGACGCCAACACAGGGGCTGATCCGATGACCTCCCTGCACATGCGCAACTGGATGGAATGCATTCGTAGCCGCAAGGAAAGCAATGCGCCAGCTCGCGTTGGTTTCAACCATTCGGTGGCAAATATCATGGCTACGCAAGCTTTGCATACGGGCAAACGTGTAAGCTGGGACCCAAAGAAAAAGGAGATCGTTTTAAGCTAGTTCAAATAAAACATTGTGAACGTGAATGTTATAACAAAGGGCATCGCAGCAACCGCATTGACTGTTTTGGCGGCAAGTGGGGTGGTTCAGGCTCAGAAAGTGGATTTGGTAAATAATGAAAAGGACAAGAAAGTTGAGGTTAAAATCGACGGAAAACCTTTCACCGCGTATTTCTATCCTGGCGAAGACAAGCTGAAAAAAGCGGTGCTTTATCCGGTGCAAACCGCCAGAGGGACGCTGATTACAAGAGGCTGGCCGTTGGACCCAAGACCAGGCGAGCGCGTGGATCATCCGCATCACGTCGGGATATGGCTTAATTATGAAGATGTAAACGGCAATGATTACTGGAATAATTCCGACGCAGTGGACCATGCGAAACGCGCTTACGGAACAATCATTCACACCGGCATCAAATCCATTAAAAGCGGAAAAGATAAAGGTGAACTCACCGTAACGGCCGACTGGAAAGATAAAAACGGCGTGCTGACGTTACAGGAAACCACAACCTATCATTTCAGCGGCAAAGGCGACCAGCGCATCATCGACCGTTCGACAACGTTGACAGCTATGCTCGACGAAGTGGCCATGCCTGACATTAAAGATGGCATGTTTGCCATTCGCGTAGCGCGTGAGTTGGAGTTGCCTTCTAACAAGCCCGAAATTTTTACGGATGCAAGTGGCATTGCAACGAAAGTGCCTGTTATGAACAACGAAGGCATTACCGGAAATTACCGCAACAGCAATGGCATCGAAGGCGAGGCAGTATGGGGCAAGCGCGCAATCTGGTGTAATTTGACAGGGAAAATCAAAGACGAAAACATCAGCGTCGCGATGATTGACCACCCAAAAAACGTAGGTTATCCAGCTTACTGGCACGCGAGAGGTTACGGTCTTTTTGCAGTAAACCCGCTGGGAATGAAGGCGCTAAGTGACGGAAAAGAAACGCTGAACTTCAAATTGAAAAAAGGCGAATCCACCACATTCCGTTACAGACTCGTCATCGCCTCTGAGCATTTAAAAGACGAAGCAATCAACGCCATCGCAGCGGATTACGCCAAAACGAAATAGCATTTAAGTGAATACCAAAGGCAAAGAGCCGCAGGAAACTGCGGCTCTTTTTGTTATTATTGCAGAATATTACACACTATGTCTTCATGAATTCGGAAAATTATAAGGTCGATCAGATAGACCCATTTGTCTATGAGTTTAATAGCAATGGTAATCGGGGTAACATCCCAATAATTGTTGTGTTTACGCCAATGAGCGACTCTACTTTTAATTTAGGTTTTGGAGTTTGGAAAGCCGACACAAACTATGCTGATGATTTGACAGAAACCAGAAATGGCGATGCCGATAAGATTCTTGGAACGGTTGCCCAAATAGCGTTGGACTTTCTTGAAAATCGCCCGCTCGCAAAAATTTACGCGACTGGCAGCTGCGCCAGAAGAACAAGAAAGTACCAAATGGGAATTAACAAAAATCTATCTTTTTTAAATGAAAAATATATAATTCGAGGCTTGGTAACGGATAGAACGAAGCGTACTACTTTTAATCCGTCGTATCCTAATTGGCGTGATAACTGGCAAGATGTACGATCAGGAGTCAATTACGACGCGTTTTTGTTATACTTAAAATGATTTGTATTTTTGCTTATACTAACTAAATACACTATGGACACAGCATTTGAAAAAAGTAAGAAGCATGAGGCTGAAAGATTTTCAGCCAAAGACATCGAAAAGATAAAAGCTCATTTTGAGAAAAAGGCCGAAAAAATGAAAGCATTTTTGGAGGCGTATCCTGTACCAAAAGAGTTGCTCAAAAAGTAGGGTTTTGATCCGTTACTTACTCGGTCTAGAGCATTGCAGGTCAACCATATCTGAATTGAATTTTATAGTCGCTTCCTATCAACCTTGGGAACCTGCCTAACACCATGCAAGACAAATCACGACGGAAATTTTTGCAAAATGCCGGATTGGCGACCATTGCGTCCATTTCACCATTGGCGGCCGAGCCGGAAAGAGTGAAGGAATTGTTTATTCATCACGTTTTTTTTTATTTAAAAGATCACAACAATGCCCAGGATGAGGCGAAACTATTGGAGGGATTGCACAAACTCGCAAAGGTCCCGACGATTCAATACGTCCACATTGGTAAACCGGCCGAGACGAATAGATCTGTGATTGTGAGGGATTATACATTCTCATGGATGTGTTTTTTCAAAAATATAATCGAAGAAGAAATTTACCAGACACATCCGATTCACTTGGATTTTATTAAGGAATATTCACACTTGTGGGAAAAAGTGGTTGTGTATGATTCCGTCGGGCCGAAGAAAGTTGGGTAGTAAAGTGCGGCATTTTCTGCTTTTAATTTCAAACGCTTTGATCCGACTTCCAGCAATGCAGCATTTTTGTCTTTCTCGTAATTACGTTTCCCTTTTTCTCTGCGCGATTTTCGCGACTTTTTCACACTCACTTCTTGCACAAGACGCAGAGCCCATTCGCTTAAATCAAATTGGTTTTTACCCAAATGGCCAAAAGATTGCGGTTGTGCTTGGTGAGGAACCTACTGCTTTTGAACTGAAAGAGGCTTCATCCGGGAAAACGGTTTTCAAGGGCAAGCTCAGCGAGCCGAAAACCAGTCAGCATTCAGGAAAAACAAGTCGCATTGCGGATTTTTCGAGTGTTACCAAAGCTGGGAAATACGTTCTTTTTGTGCCTGCCTTGCGCAAGTCGGCGCCACTAGAAATAAAGGAAAAAGTCCATAAGGAAGTTGCAGCGGCCTCATTGAAAGGGTTTTATTACCAAAGAGTCTCCACTAAATTACCCGAAAAATTTGCTGGAAAATGGGCCAGACCAGCTGGTCACCCGGATGACAAAGTGCTTATCCACGCCTCTGCTGTGTCGGAAGGGCGGCCCGAAAATGCAGTAATCAGTTCACCCAGAGGCTGGTATGATGCGGGCGATTACAACAAATACATTGTCAACTCTGGCATTACAATGGGCACATTGCTCTCATTGTACGAAGATTATCCTGCGTTTTGCGAAAACTTTACAACCAACATTCCAGAAAGCAATAACGGCGTTCCTGACCTGCTGGATGAAGCGCTTTGGAACTTACGCTGGATGCTGACCATGCAGGACCCTGCCGATGGCGGCGTTTATCATAAGCTTACGAACCCGAGATTTGACGGAATGATCATGCCGGACGCTTGCAAGAATCCCCGTTATGTCGTGCAGAAAAACACCATTGCAACATTGGATTTTGTGGCAGTCATGGCGCAATCGGCCCGGATTTTTAAGAACTTTGAAAACAAATTTCCAGGATTGGCTGACTCTTGCGTTACCGCCGCGGTGAAAGGCTGGGAGTGGGCTAAAAAAAATCCCGGCGTCCTTTATAATCAGGATGAGATGAATAAAAAGTTTGATCCGGATGTGGTAACGGGCTCCTATGGCGATCGTGATGCGAAAGATGAATGGGTTTGGGCAGCAGCAGAAATGTATGCACTTACGAAGAAACCAGAATATATGCAGGGCATTGCATTGGAGGCCGATCAGCCTGTGCCGCTGCCAACTTGGAGCCAGGTTAATACACTGGGCATTTATACTTTGCTTAGGTTCAGCGATGAGCTTAAAGCAGACGCGAATTTAACCAACAGTCTGAAAAAGAGCGTTATTTCATTTGCGAACAACTTACTTATAGATTTGGAAAAACAACCTTATCAGACCGTTATGGGCAAAGTTGCAAAAGATTATTCTTGGGGAAGCAGTTCGGTTGCAGCCAATCAGGGCATTGCATTGCTTTATGCATTTAAATCGACCAAAGATCAAAAATACTTGTTGGCTGCCCAGGGAAATCTGGATTATCTGCTCGGCAGAAATGCGACTGGTTATAGCTTTCTAACTGGTTTTGGCACAAAACGCGTCATGCACCCGCATCATCGTCCGTCTGTTGCGGATGGAATTGTGGACCCGGTTCCTGGACTGTTATCCGGCGGGCCCAACCCAGGTCAACAAGACAAATGCACGACTTACACCAGCAAATTTGCCGACGAATCATTCACGGACGACGACTGCTCGTACGCTTCGAATGAGATCGCTATCAATTGGAATGCGCCGTTCGTTTATCTATCCGCTGCCATTGAAGCGCTCGCCGAGGCGAAATGACGTTTTCTATTTTGTGGATTTGACAGGAACGGTTGGCGGCGTTTCGTTATAGCCCTGATTATCCGTCATATTTTCTTCCTCCGATTCCTTTGCCGCATCTTTCGAGAGCGTTTTGGATGGTTTTTCTGAATCGTGATCTTGTTTTACATCACCTTTCGGGCCGCCGCTTGTTGGTGAGCCGCCTTCGACGTTTTCTTTATCTGGTTGCGTTTTCATAATCAATGAGATTTTAAGATTTATGTTCAATTTCCATTCCCGACGCATAAACGTTTTGTCTGTTCCTAAAATTCTACACATAGAAATGGCATGGCGAGTATCAGATCTTGTATAAATTAGACTTTTGTTAATCTGTAAAAGGGGATTTTTATCAAAATGGAAATTGAAAAGCTAACGATTCGGGAAGTGAATGTTGCCGACAGAGCCGTAATCTATGAAATGATATGCGCGCTGGAAAACATGAAGATGGACGTTGCAGGGTTCGATTTTGCTTTTGATACAAACATTAAAAATCCCAACATCCGCTATTTCCTTGCCGAGTTCGATTCACAGCCCGTGGGCATGGTGAGCTGCCATATTCAGCCTTTGCTTCACCACGCTGCACTTGTTTCAGAAATTCAGGAGATGTTCGTGAAGCCCGAATATCGTTCACAGCAGGTCGGAAAAGCATTAATGCAGCACGTGATGGCGTATGCGAAGCACATGGGCGCGATCCAGATGGAAGTTACTTCGCGCAATATCCGCGAGCAGGCGCACCGGTTTTATCAGCGTGAAGGGTTTGAGAAATCGCATGTAAAGCTTGTCCGATATTTTAATAAAGGCCAATAAAAAAACCACCCAATCAAGCGATCAGATGGTTTCTGCATTACCCTAAACCTTCAACTGCCATTAATAAATTAGTATCTGTCTCTGCGGTCGCGCGCCCAGCCTTCGCCGCGGCGTTCACTCATTCTGCGTGTGTCTGCCATTAATCTTTCAAGATCTTCGCGAAGGATTCTGCTTTCTTTGTTTGACAATCTGCCGCGATGGCTGTAATCCCTTTCGCGTTCTTCGATTCGTTCGTATCTGCTCATTAATGCATTGGCTTCGCGCGATGAAAGTGAACCTCTCTGGATTCCGGCTGCGATTTGCTGACGTGCTTCGCGCTGCAAATAATTGATCTCCGATGAGCCGCCCTGGCGATGTTCACCTTGGTAACGGTCGCGGCTGCTATGGCGCGTGCTGTATTGAGCTGATGCACTTGTGAAACCTAATGCGATAAATGCGACGGCAAAAAATATCTTTTTCATGACCCACAAATTTTAAAGTTCATGGGTTAGAGGCCGATAAATGACATAGGTTTAAAAGGCGCTTGTTAATGATTGTTAAGCGTAAAAGCAGCTTTTAAGAAATGCGATTGGGTGTTGATATCAGCGAATTAGCTGGCGGAAATGGCGCGCCTGATGGCTTCCTGCGCTTCTGCAAGAATTTCTTCGACCTTTCTTCCATCGGGTTCAACGCCGGGCAAGACGGTCCAGGAAAGATGGGAAAATGATTTGAGGGGGAAAATGCCTTTGGGATTGAATGCGCCCGTTCCGCTGATGGCGACCGGAACGACCAACGCATCGGGAGCGCGTTTGAGCAATGTTGCCACGCCGCCGGGAATAAATGGTTTCATCACGCCGTTTGCAGAGCGCGTTCCTTCCGGAAAAATTATGACAGACGTTTTTTCCTCGAAAGTCAACTTCCCGAGCCGGGCAATTTCTGTAACGGCCTGCTTGCCATCTTTCCGGTTGATGAGGGCAGCACCGCTTTTTCGCAAATTATAAGAGATGCTGGGAACGCCTTTTGCAAGCTCGATTTTTGAGACAAAACGGGGATGATGTTTTCTCAAAAACCAGATAATGGCAGGAATATCAAATGTGCTTTGGTGATTGGCAACAAAAATAATAGAACGGTCTTCCGGAAGATTGGCGAGGTTTTTTAATGTAATGCGTGCGCCTGTCAGATATAAACCGAAGGTTAAAAAGAAGTTGAGATAATCGACGACAACCTTGTGAACCTTTTTACCAAAAACATTAAATGCAATAACCTGAAAAAGATGAAAAACGAGCAGGGATAAGCCAAAATGAATTAAGTAAATAGCACTCAGAACATAGTCAACGATTTTTTTCATTCGGGTTTTTTGTGCAAAAATAGTTTAAAACTGCCTTGAATATTCTAATTTTTGAGCTTCGATATGATGAAAGTCATTCGAAACTTACATTAAATTCGCGTAATTTGTAAATTAACAAACAGAGCTTTAAATATAAATATAATGGACACCGCACTTTCAGCTGAAAGACTCGAAGTCATGCAACATGTAGGAAAAGACCTGAATGTGCTTATGGCGGAATATTTGAAACCCATCGAAGAAAACTGGCAGCCTTCGGACTTTTTGCCCGATTCCAGTGATGAAAATTTTTTTAGTGAAGTAAAATTATTGCAAGAAAGCTGCCGTGAGTTGCCTTACGATTACATTGCCGTGCTGATTGGCGACACAATTACCGAAGAGGCGCTTCCAACTTACGAATCTTGGCTGATGGACGTAATCGGCGTGGATCAGGTGAATAATCCTTCCGGCTGGTCGCAATGGGTGCGTGCCTGGACGGCGGAAGAAAATCGTCATGGCGACCTTTTGAACAAATATTTATATCTGTCAGGTCGGGTTAACATGCGTGCAATGGAGGTTTCTACGCAGTTTTTGATCGCCGATGGTTTTGACATTGGAACGGATCGCGATCCTTACCGCAACTTTATTTACACATCTTTTCAGGAGCTGGCAACTAATGTTTCGCACAGAAGAACGGCGACGCTTGCCAAGAAATTTGGAAATCCGCATTTATCCAAAATTTGCGGTGTGATTGCAGCCGACGAAATGCGACACGCAAAGGCATATAAAGATTTTGTTCGCCGGATTTTGGAAGTTGACCCTTCCGAATTGCTGCTTGCACTGGAAGATATGATGCGTAAAAAGATCGTCATGCCTGCTCACTTCCTGCGCGAATCGGGTGTGAAAATGGGCGATACATTCTCGCACTTTTCTGATGCAGCACAAAGATTGGGCGTTTACACAACCAATGATTACATCGAAATCCTCGACAGTCTGTTGGTGGAGTGGGAGATAGGCTCTGTTCGTAACATTAATGAGCAAGCAGAGAAAGCAAGAGATTATTTGATGGCGCTTCCAAACAGATTAAAGAGAATCGCAGACCGGACAAGAATCCCGGAATTGCAATATGAATTTAGCTGGATCAGCTAACGAACGTCCGGCTGAGCGCAGATCAATTTGACTGCGCTCAGTCGGTTATTTAATGAGTAACACGGTTCCTTCGCGCTTCATGACCCTTCCTTCGCTGGACACGCCCTCAATTGCCCAAACATAGGCACCCGAAACGACGGCTTCACCCTTAAAAGTGCCATCCCAGCCTTTATTTAATTCTTTTGTAAAAAAAACGAGCTGTCCCCAGCGGTTGTATATTTTGAAATAAGACAGGCTCGAAATTTCATTCACGACCGGAATGAGCACTTCGTTTTTGCCATCACCATTTGGAGAAAATGCAGTTGGGACATTCAAGTGTTCGCGACGTCTCACGCGGAGGTTAACCGTCCCTTTTCCCGCACAACCCATTCCCGATGTAATTTCGATCGTGTAAGTTTGGTCGGACTGCAATGTGGCAGTGGGGCTTGGGCTCGCGGGATCACTGAGCCCATCCGGAGGCGACCACAGGAATTTGCCATCGTTGAGGTTTGTAACCTGCGGCGAGGAAGCAATGAGTTGATAGGGAACATTGTAATCAATGGTCGCGTCAGGCGTCACTTTCACTTCAACAGGCGGGGCAACGCGGATCGTCACTGTGTCACGCGCATTACAAACGCCCAACGAAGCATTGACCACATATTGCGTTGTTATTGAAGGTCTTGCGACCGGATCTTTGGCATTCGGATTATCCAGGCCTGGCTGCGCTTCCCACGCGAATGTTTGGGCGTTACTGTTGGTCGTAAGCACAACCGGGTCGCCTGCGCAAATGGTGGTGTCCGCAATGGTCTGAACATTGATGTTGCTTGAAAATTCAACCTTTATCGGTTTATTCACGACACAACCGTTGACGTCTTTTAAATAAACTTTATAATCGGCAGGCATTAACTTGAAAACCGCATCTGCCTGATAATTAACAGAATCGATTGAATATTGATAGGGTAGTTGTCCGCCTTTTCCGCTAATTGTAAGCGTTCCCTCGCTTGTTTTATCACATGAGCCCGGCACAAGATCAGTGGTCAAACTCAGATCGCTGACTGACGCCTCTTTGATGTTGATAATCTCATTATTGCATTTGAGATTTGTGATTTTGAGCGCGACTTTCTTAGGGCCTGTGGTTTCCCAATTTATTAGAAATGGGCCCATTCCCGATCCGGAAATGATTTTTGCGCCGTCAAAATCCCATTCAAAGCTATATCCGTTTCCTGGAACCGGAATGGTTCCGGTGTATTTTATCTCCACATTCTGGTCCTTTTCGCAAACGGCATACGGAATGATAGCGAAGTCTGCATTGGGATTAATGTTGGCTGTAAAGCAGATTTCGTTAAACGATTGTTCAACATCGCTTTTCGCAAGAAACTGGTTGCTGAAAGACAAATAGCCAAAATTAGCCCGCCCGGACTCACACGAAACAGATTGATCATCTCGGAAAATATAGATCGGCGTTCCCGGCTTTCCCACATATCTTCCGTCTTTATCATTGTAAGACGCAAAAAGCATGTTATCCACATAGACATCCATAATCCCCGTCTGCCCGTTCCGGGTGAAGGTCAGGAGATAGTAAGTGTTGGTGTTGAAAAACGGGCAAGCGCCCGCAATGCCATAAGGATAAAAGTCAATGCAGCGATCTTTGGAGCCGTTTTTGTCCTTGAAATAAATTCCCTGATCTGATCCGCCATTGGAAAAATCAATGATTCGCGCCCACGTTACACCCCAGTCCGTAGGTTTGATATACATTTGAATCGTGTAATTATCCGTAATTGCGCCTTCTGTGTTGGGATACATTAATCCCCAGTTCAAATTATTTTGATACACAGTCCGTTGCACGCCGCAGGGTAAAACGTCACTGACGAAGGTTCCATCCGTGGCAGAAGCAGGACAGCTTCCCAATGCTGTGACTGGCGTAAGGGCCGGTCCGCATTCGGGTTGTGCAACTTCCAATGTCTTGTAAAAACGGTAAGTGTGCTTTACGGCCTGCCCAAAGAGAGCGGGCATTTGAAAGAGTGTGCAGAAAAAAACGAGGAGTAGTTTTATTTTCATAGTCAGCCGAGGCCGGAAGTAAAGGAACGAGCGTTAAGCGAATTTCACTATAAACGGTTAAATGTGTGATTTATGTCGACTTAATTTTAGCAAAAGCCATGTTATTATTTGACATTAAAATTACGCGAAATCCGACTCATTAGATGTCCGGCTGCATTAATTTAAGGAGGATCAGGTCATAAAAAAACGAGGTCACTATTCGGGACCTCGTTTTATGCAAATATATAAAGGAAGTTTACAGGTTAAGCGCCTTGTTCACCCCATCCTTGATCATCAGATTTTTGCGTGGACTCAGATTGTCGCGCAGCAACTTCCTGAATGGCTGGACTGTCTTCACTGCCGCCACCCGGCCATTCGCAACGACTGGAACGCCCATGACTTCCAATGCTTTATGAAACAATGTCTCATTTTCATCTCCAAAAGGAGCATACGGAACCTTCGCATCTTCCACGAGATAATTTGGCGTCATGCCGTCCACGGTTCCGTAATCCGACTGGTCGTTGGCGTTGGCCGTTTGCCCGAGCATGACATAAGCACCCCATTTCCAACGCTCTTTATCATCACTAACCAGGGAGCCGAAAAGGTTTTTGCCAGCAGTGTGCTCACCAATCGTTATGACGTCCATGTAAGGTTTCAAGCCGTTGATAACCAGTTCACTAGCCGACGCTGTTCCGTTTGAAGTGAGGACAAAAACGCGGTTCAGGTTGCTGCCAATGTTGTTGCTTTCTGCCTGAAAAGTGTAATTCAAAGCATTGGCACCGTTGGCTTTTTGCCAGTAAGCGATGTATTTATCATTCCATTGTTCCTTGTAAAATATTTTGGAAGCTGAAATGTTTTTACCAATCAAAGAGGCCAATGTATTTGCAGAACTAATGTATCCGCCGGAATTCAGGCGCAAATCCAGCACGAGTTCGTTCACACCTTTTGCTTTAAAATCTGCAAAAACCTGACGCAACTCATTGTCATATTTGTTTTCATCCGCTGCACTGCCAGGCACAAATTGCGTGTAAACCAGGTAACCAATCGTTTTTCCTAGTGCGGGTTTTGAAATCACAGTTGAAAATGCAACCGGATCTTCGCTCACTTCTGCTTTCGTGATCGAATAAGTGGTGTTGGTCGCGACAATCTTCGTGTCTTGCAACGCACCCAGCGTCACAGTTACACTTTCATTATTACTAAGCAAAGCGATATAATTGGCCTCAGTAAGCTGCGTGCCATTGACTTTGAGGATAATGTCACCTCTTTTCAAGCCCGCAGCGGCGGCAGGACTTCCTTTTACAACATAGTTTAAAAACGCCGCAATATTAGACTTGCCGTCGTCAATATAAGAAAGTGAATAACTGATCCCGAAGATTTTGCTTACGCCATTGAATTCATTTTGCAGCGCGTCAATATCATCTGTCACAGCCGAAAACCGGTCAACGGTTTCGCGTTGGTAAACCAGTTTTTCAAAATAATCATAAGGGCTTTGCGAAGCGTCCAGGCTGGATTCGGCAGGGAGATTTTTATACCAAAAATATGCATCGTCCATCACCTCATAAAGCCACGCATTCACCGCTTGTTTATCTGCAACGGACGTTGTATCGACCGCGGTTAAAACGTCAGGCTCAACATCTTTTTGCTTGCACCCCACCACCAACACCGCAAACGAAAGCGCGTAAAGAAGGCTTAACTTTTTAAAATATAACATATTAGCAGGTTTGTTGAATTAAGTTGTTTAACGAACTATACTGCCATTACGTATGTCATGAAAGCTTTGTGGCGCGGGTGGAGGGTTAAATGCAGGGTTTAAAGTGAAATTTAATAGAGATTTAATAAGTGGAGATTTTGATTAAATTTACAGCAAGTGTTAAAGTGAAGATTTATGGACATCAAGCAAATCGTAACAATCGACAATGACATACTCGGAGGCCAGCCCGTTTTCAGCGGAACCCGCGTGCCAATCGAATCGCTTTTTGATCATTTGGAAGCCGGTGTTTCATTAGATGAATTCCTTGATGACTTTCCAACGGTTAGTAAGGAGCAGGCAATCGCATTACTGGAAGTTGCCAGCAAAATAACGTCGTCAAAGAATATAGCCGAGCTTTATGAAGCTGCTGCTTGACGAAAATTTGCCCAAAAGACTAAAAGAAGATTTTCCCAACCACGAAGTATTTACGATCCGTGATATGGGCTGGAATGGCGTGAAAGATGCGCAATTATTAGCCTTGCTGAAAGCCAATGGATTTCATGCGCTCCTTACTTTTGACAAGAACATGCGTTACCAGCAAAACTTCAAAAATTACCCGGTAACCGTTTTTGTCCTTTCTGCAAAAATCAATTCCTACGCTGAGCTCACAAAATTATCGCCACAGATCAGAAGTTATCTAAAAAAATCAAGACTTCCTCTGGGACCCGTGGCGATAAGTGAAATGTAGCTTGTATTAAATCCCAGTCAAGTTTTTGAAGAACTTCCGGGCGATGATGGCGTATTCTAGTGGATTGGCTTTGGCGGGGTCTTGTTCGGCTTCGAGGACGATCCAGCCTTGGTAATCGCTTTTTTTGATAATGTTGAAAAGCGGTCGAAAATCGATGCAGCCTTCGGGGTCGCCAGGAACTGTGAAAACACCGCTTTTTACTGCGGTAAGAAAGCTAAGCCTCTCTTCGTGAACACGTTGCAGAATGTTTGGACGAACGTCTTTTAAGTGAATATGCGCCGTGCGGCCGATGTATTTTTGAAGCGCAATGGCCGGATCTTCACCGGCAAAATGGAAATGTCCGCAGTCGTAGTTCAGGAACACATTTTCTGGATCAGTTTCATTAAGCAAGCGATCTGTCTCTTCAATGGTCTGAATGCAGGTTCCCATATGGTGGTGGAAAGCCAGCTTCATGCCGCGATCACGGGCGATCTTTCCCAGTTCATTCAACCCAAATGTGAAGCTGTCCCATTCTTCTTTCGTGTTTAACATTCCTTTTCCTTCAAAAACCGGCACATTCATTTGTCCCTGGCAGCTGTTTCCAGTTTCGCCGCCGCCAATCACTTTTGCGCCCATTGTTTCCAAAAAGTCTAGCAATGTTGTGAAGTTCTCGCGGTTCTCGGCAAATGTTTTGGTCGTGAGCTCGTAACTGTTCCATTGGTTGCAAATCTGCAATCCTCTCAATTCCAATGCTTTTTTCAAAACATTCGTATCGCGGGGAAATTTGTTACCGACTTCACAACCCGTAAAACCAGCCAGCGCCATTTCACTGATGCATTGCTCAAATGTATTTTCACCGCCCAATTCGGGCATATCGTCGTTGGTCCAGTTGATGGGCGCAACGCCTAATTTTATGTTGTCGAAATTCATGGCTTACAGGAAAATGCGCTGTTCTTTTTTGTTTGTTTTATATGTTTCAAATGCCTTTTGCACCGTCGGCGAAGTGGAAATCTCAGCAATCGGCACTTCCCACCAGGCATTGTAACCTTTCACGGTGCGGTAGAGGCTTGTTTCAATGTAAATGACCGTTGTTCTATCGGCTGTTTTGGATTGAGCTAACGCGTTTTCCAGTGATTCACGATCCGTCGCTCGAATGACATTTGCACCTAAGCTCTCCGCATTTTTTGCCAAATCAACCGGTAAAAATTCGCCCGAAAGCTGTCCCGAATTTTCTTCCCGATATTTATACATTGTGCCAAAGCGTTCACTGCCAATGCTTTCTGAAAGTCCGCCAATGCTGGCATAACCGTTATTATTCAAAAGTAAAATTGTGAATTTAACGCCTTCCTGAATGGAAGTAACGATTTCGTGGTTGTTCATCAGATAACCGCCATCGCCGCAGATCACGTAAATTTCCCGCGTCGGATCGGCCATTTTTGCGCCCAAACCGGCTGCGATTTCGTAACCCATGCACGAGAAACCATATTCCAGATGGAAGTTTTTCGGATCAGTGGCGCGCCATAGTTTGTGCAAGTCGCCCGGCGCACTGCCTGATGCATTGATCATCACATCGCGGTCGTCCATGAAGCTGTTCAACGTCCCGATCACAACGGCCTGATCAATCGGCGGAACCGTGCTGTTGCCTTCGGCATAAATTTGCGTCACTTCATCGTCCCACGCCTTGTTCATTTCCGCAACACGCTGGCGATAATTCCGATCAACCTCATAATCTCCCAAAAGTGCGCTCAGTTCGTCCAAAACAGCTTTTGCATCCCCAATCACAGGCAATGCAGCGTGCTTGAAGGCATCGAATTCACTGATGTTAATGTTGATAAAATGGACATCTGGGTTCTTAAAAATGGACTTGGAAGCCGTCGTGAAATCGCTGTAACGCGTCCCAATGCCGATCACAATGTCGGCTTCGTTGGCAATTTCTATGGCATATTTTGTGCCGGTTGCACCCAGGCCGCCAATGCTGTAAGGCGCATCATAACGCACCGCACCTTTTCCGGCAAATGTCTCACCAACAGGAATCCCTGTTTTGGTTGCAAAGCTGTCCACAACGCTGCTGGCATCGCTATATATGGCGCCCCCGCCCGCAACGATGACTGGATTTTTTGAATTTTTAATCCATTCGGCCGCCTTTTGTAATGTTGTCAGATCGGGGCGTGGCCTGCCTACGTGCCAGACTCTTTTTTGGAAAAGCGATTCCGGGAAATCGTAAGCATGCGTCTGCACGTCCTGCGGCATTGACAATGTTACTGCGCCCATTTCCGCCTGCGAAGTCAGCACGCGCATCACTTCGGGGAGGGAATAAATGAGCTGCTCAGGCCGATTAATGCGGTCCCAATATTTGGAAACGGGTTTGAAACAATCGTTAACCGAAATATCCTGTGTAGAAGCACTCTCCAATTGCTGCAAAACAGGGTTAGGCTCGCGTGTCGAGAAAATGTCGCCAGGCAAAAGCAAAACAGGCAGCCTATTAATGGTCGCCAAAGCTGCGCCAGTGATCATATTCGTGGCGCCTGGACCGATTGAAGTCGTACAAACAAATGCGCCTAGCCGGTTTTTGACCTTTGCATAAGCCACAGCCGTATGCACCATTGATTGCTCATTCCGGCATTGATAATAGCGAAAGTCAGGATTTTCCTGCAAAGCCTGGCCTAATCCTGCCACATTACCATGCCCGAAAATCCCGAAACAGCCGCCGAAATATGGCTGCTCAATGCCGTCGCGCTCAATGAACTGGTTCTTTAAAAATGTAATCGTAGCCTGCGCTACTGTGAGTCTTCTGGTCATTTTTTGAATGATTTTGCTTGAAAATATCAGGCGTTAACCAAGCTGAAATCGCCCGCTTTGTCCGTGCAACCGAACAGATCGAACTTTTTGAGCATAAATTTTTTGTATTCTTCCATAAAGATTTTCCCCGGCGTGGTCGGCGCAAATTCCTCAGGCCGGTCGCGGAAAAATTCCCGGTTTACCATGGTCCAGAGCAGACGTGTGTCCGTCGCAATGTTGATCTTGCAAACGCCCAGCGGGATTGCTTTTCTAATCTCATCTTCCTGCACGCCTTTCGCATCCGTTTTCAGATTTCCGCCCGCAGCATTGATCCTTTCCACGACCTCCGGAATCACATTAGAACCGCCATGCAGCACCAAAGGAAAGTCTGGAAGGCGTTCCTGAATTTCTTTCAAAATGTGAAACTGCAAACCTTGTCCGCCTGAAAACTTGTAAGCTCCATGACTCGTGCCCACCGCAATGGCCAGACTGTCGCAGTCCGTCGCTTTTACAAAATCCTCAACCTGCTGCGGATTGGTATAAAATGAATGTGCAGCATCAACCGTGAGATCATCTTCAACACCCGCCAAAACACCTAATTCCGCTTCCACGCTAATATTTTTTGCGTGGGCACGGTGAACCACTTCTCTTGTTCGGGCAGCATTTTGATCAAAGTCATCATGCGAAGCATCGATCATGACCGAAGTATAACCGCCTCGTTCAATGGCCTCGAAAATGTGCTCTTCAAAACCGTGATCCATGTGAATGGCGAAAGTGACATTGGGATAGATCCTCGCCGCCGCCGCGATCATTGACAAAAGCATATCAGGATGCGCGTAATCTCTTGCAAAAGGCGTTGTCTGCACTATAAACGGTGCATTCGCTTCCTGCGCCGCTGCAAACAGCCCGTGAATTTCTTCCATGAAAAACACATTCACCGCCGGGATCGCATAGCGGCCGTAGCATTTCTGGAAAAGTTGTTTTGTTGTTAAAAGCATAATTTTTTACCAGAACACGGTGTACAATGCCGCAATCACCCCGCAGATCACAATGGAACCGACGACAAAACTTCTGCCCGGCTCGAACATCGTCCGGTCGATTTCCAGCCCTTTCGGATTGTGCTTGCTTTTCGGATCAGCCAATGTCATAATGACGATCACTGCGCAGAGAATCAGGAAAATGATGCCCATACGGTCCAAAAATGGAATTTCAGGAGCCAAAAATTTGCCTGCCGTTGAAAGCGGGATGGTTAGTAATGCAGCAGTGAGCGCCGCGGCGGAAGTGGTCCTTTTCCAGAACATTCCAAGGATAAAAATCGCAAATACACCCGGCGTGATAAAGCTGCTGTATTCCTGAATAAACTGGTAAGCCTGATCCAGCGCACGAAGCTGCGGCGCAATGATGACGCCAATCGCCATAGCGACATAAATCGTGTAGCGGCCCATCCGAACCAGTTGCTTTTCGCTCGCACCTGGGTTAATGTATTGTTTGTAAATGTCGAGGGTAAAAATCGTTGAAATACTGTTCGCTTTTCCCGCAAGAGAAGCCACAATCGCTGCCGTTAATGCTGCAAAGGCCATTCCTTTCAATCCACCGGGAAGCAAGTTGAGCAAAACGGGATACGCATGATCTGGTTTCACAGCGCCAACGCCATCCAGCATTTCCTTTTGAAACATGCCATTTTGATACAAAACATAGGCAGCAATGCCTGGAATAACGACAATAATTGGAATGAGCAATTTTAGCACGGCAGCGAAGAGAATTCCTTTTCTTGCCGTTTTTAAATCTGCTCCCAAACTGCGTTGGATAATGTATTGATTGCAACCAAAATAAGCCAGGTTGTTAATCCACATCGCACCTATGATCACAGAAAGTCCCGGCAGATCTTTGTAGAAAGGATTTTCTTTGGGCAAAATCATGTGAAAATGTGAATCGGCCTGTTCTTTAAGCAAACTCAACGCATTAAAAATACCAGGTCGGTTAAAATGTGTTGAAACCAAATCCAAGGCAAGATAAGTGGTTGCTAACCCGCCCAAAACCAGCACGATAACCTGCACAACGTCTGTATAACCAATCACTTTCATTCCGCCGATTGTAATCACGACGGCAAAAATCCCTAAACCAATGATTCCCCATGTAAAGTCAAGACCGGCAGTTACTTCCAGTGCCAATGCACCTAAATATAGAATTGAAGTCAGGTTGACAAAAACATAAAGTAGCAGCCAGAAAACGGCCATAATCGTCGCTACGGTGGGATTATAGCGCTCCCGCAGAAACTGCGGCATGGTATAAATCTTGTTTTTGAGATAAACCGGCAGGATAAAAAGCGCCACTACAATCAGCGAAGCCGCCGCCATCCATTCATAAGAAGAAATTGCCAAACCAATCGCAAAGCCAGAGCCGGACATGCCTATAAAGTGCTCTGCCGAAATGTTTGAAGCAATAATCGACGCACCAATCGCCCAGAACGTCAGCGACCCCTCAGCCAAAAAGTAGTCGGTCGAACTGACTTCCTTCGAACTTTTCTTTTTGTAAATCCAATAACCATAAGCAGAAACACCTATCAAATAAATAAAGAAAACAACATAATCCAGCGATTGCAAACCGGTATTGGACATTCGGGTAAAGGGTTAGGTAAAATTGGCGTTCAGATTTCTCTACGAATTAACTTAAACCGTTGCAAACTGCAAAACCTCCTCCACTTTCACGCTACGGCCTTCTGTGAGCGACTTCATGGCAGCGATTCCAATGGCAGTGGCCATCAATCCGTCATGCGCGTCCACAGGTGAAGGCTTGTCTTGCAACACGCAATCAATGAACGATTTAAGGCAAACGCGATAGGCGGTTTCGTATCTTTCGAGGAAGAAATGCAGCGGCAGCGAAATATGCCCGCCATTGCTGTCGAAATGCACGAGCGTGTCGGATGTGTTGTTTTCGGCCTTCGCCATGCCCTTTGATCCGAAGATTTCAAGTCGCTGATCATAACCGTAAACCGCCTTTCTGCTGTTGTCGATTACGCCAATCGCACCATTTTCAAAGGTTAACACGATCACGGCCGTATCAATGTCACCGAATTCCTTTATTTCGGGATGAATCAATGCATCGCCTTTTACAAAAACTTCCTTCACCTCGCTGCCAACAATGTAACGCGCCATGTCAAAATCATGGATCGACATATCCAGGAAAATGCCTCCTGAAATTTTCAAATATTCCACTGGCGGAGGCGCAGGATCGCGGCTGGTAATGCGCAGAATGTGCGGATCGCCTATTTTATTGGCTTCCACCAGATTGCGGACATTGGTAAAATTAGCATCGAAGCGGCGGTTAAAGCCCAGCATTAATTTTACATTGTTCTCATTTACAGCCTTTTCCGCAGCCTGAATGGCTTCCAATGTTACGTCCAAGGGTTTTTCACAAAAAACGTGCTTTCCTTTTTCGGCAGCGGCCACCGTGTAAGGAACGTGAAATGGAGTAGGGGAGCAAATGATGACGGCCTCAACATCCGGATGATTTATCACGTCATAAGCGTCTGTCGTTACGTTGGTAACGCCCAGATTTCGCGCAAATTCGTGCGAAGCCGGCGACAAGTCGGAAGCGATAATTACTTCCGCATCGGGCATGTGGTGAACGAGGTTACTCAGGTGTATCTGTCCAATCCGACCCAGGCCAATGACCCCGGTCTTTAATTTTCTAGTCATTTTTATAAATAGGATGAATGTTAATGTTCGCTTGGACTGTCGTTAAAATTTCCGGTTCCACTCTTTCAACCACCGCTCAATCACCACTTTCGTTTGTGTGAAAAATTCTACTGCGTGTTTGCCTTGTCCGTGCAAGTCGCCGTAGAAGCTTTCTTTCCAGCCTGAGAAAGGGAATTGCGCAACGGGAGCGGCCACGCCAATGTTGATCCCAATGTTCCCGGCTTCTGCTTCATGACGGAATTTTCTTGCATTAGAACCGCTGCTGGTGAATATGCAGGCCATATTCCCATATTTACCCGCATTGATAAAACGGATCGCTTCGTCAATGGTGTTAATGTGCACCAAGCTCAAAACCGGCCCAAAAATCTCGGTTGTTGCAAGCTCACCATCTAGTGGAATGTCTTCGATAATGGTTGGGTTAATGAAGTTACCCTGCTCATACCCAGCCACTTGTGCATTGCGACCATCAACAAGCAATCTTCCGCCTTCGCTTAGTCCTTTATCAATTAATGTTTGAACTCTTGCTTTGCTGTCAGCCGTGATCACCGGGCCCATTTGCACATCGCTATCTAGTCCAAAACCTGTCTTTCTGTTTCTTGCTGATTCAACCAGACTTTCTGTAATTTCTTTGTGCTCACCGACTGTAATAATGGTCGAAGCGGCCAGGCATCGCTGTCCCGCACAACCGAAAACGCTGTCGATAACAATTTGAGAGGTCATTTCAATGTCCGCGTCCGGCAACACAATTACCGGATTTTTTGCGCCGCCTTGTGCCTGAACGCGTTTTCCGTTCGCGGCGCCTTTGGTATACACATATTTGGCGACATTCGATGATCCAACGAAGCTAATTCCCTTGATTGCAGGATGTTCCAGAATTCCGTCAACGACCTCACGCGCACCTTGGACGAGGTTAAGAACGCCTTTTGGCAAGTCGAGCTTTTCCATCAATGCCACGATTTTCGTCATCGTTAGCGGCACTTTTTCAGATGGCTTAATGATGTAACTATTCCCGCAAGCCAGCGCATAAGGCAGGAACCAAAATGTGATCATTCCGGGAAAGTTGAATGGCGCAATGCATGCACAAACGCCCAGCGGCTGACGGATCATGTATTCGTCGATGCCTTTGGCAATGTCCTCAGAAAACTCACCTTGCATCATTGCAGGCATTCCGCAAGCGTTTTCCACATTCTCGATCGCACGCACCATTTCAGCTTTGGCTTCGATAAATGTTTTGCCCGATTCCAGCACGATTGTCCTTGCAATGTCGTCTGTATTGTCTTCCAGCAGGGTTTTTAGTTTAAATAAATATTGCACGCGCTTTGAAACCGGCGTGCTTCTCCATTCCTGAAATCCTCTGGAAGCAGCTTCCGCAGCATCTTCGACATCCCGTGCATTTCCATAAGGCACCTGCGCAAGCACTTCCTGGTTAGCAGGGTTCAGCACATTCTCGAAATGATCCGAATGGCTGTCGACCCACTGTCCATTGATGTAATTCTGTAATTTTTCCATTTTGTATTTTAAAAAGTATTTGATCAAAATTTTAGGCGCGGCCGGTTTGAGACTTGGTAAGCGCCACAGACTTGCTAAGTCTCCAAGACTTAGCAAGTCTTACGCTCAAAGCCCACCATAGCCGGCAACAAACGCATCAACCTCGGTTTTGGTCGGCATAAAATTGGCGCAGCCTTCTCGCGTCACAATAATTGCCCCGCAAGCATTGCCCATTCTCACACTTTGATAAAGGTCCCAGCCGCTTAGCAAGCCAAAAGAAAATCCGGCACAAAACGCATCACCTGCACCCAGCACATTCACAACTTCAACAGGAAAACCCGGCACTTTAACTTCTTCTTTTCCTAGTTGAAATATGGACGCGCCATCTTTTCCGCGCTTCACAACCAATGTTTCCACACCGGAAAGCATGATTTCCTGAATCGCGTTTTCAATGTTGCCCCGAATTTCAGGAGCAGAAATTTGCTGGTGCTTGATGAGTAATTGCTCCTTATCAGTAAGGAATGTGGCTAAAATTTCTTCCTCCGTCCCGACTACAATGTTAAAACTGCCCAATGCAGCGCGGATGGTCACGCCAAACGCTCTTGGATCAAACCATTGATCGGCACGGAAATCAATGTCCAGCAGGCGGGTAACATTGTTTTTCTTTGCCAATTCCAAAGCATAAAACATGGCAGTCCGGCTTGGATCTTTGCTGAATGCGGTTCCGGAGAAGGCTGCGGCTTTAAACTCTGCAAACGGAATGGCGTCAACGTGGTCAATGTTCAGATTAATGTCTGCACAGTTTTCACGATAATAAACCAGGGGGAAACGATCCGGCGGCTCAATGCCCAGCACCACGGCAGAGCTTCTGGTGCCTTCAATCGTTGGCACCCAATCCGTGATAATGCCTTCTTGGTCGAGGAAATGTTTGATGAAATTCCCAACCTGATCATTGCCTATGCCTGTCAGAATAGCGGTTTCCAGGCCGAGTCTGCGGGCTCCGGTGGCAATATTGAGCGGGCAGCCGCCGACAAAAGCATTAAATGCTTCGATTTTTTCAAAAGGGCTCCCCACATTGGCCGAGTACAAGTCGATAGACGAGCGGCCGAGGGTCAGTAAGTCGTATTTGTTCATTGCGGAGATTTGCACTGTGTTAAATCGGAGCGGAGCCGATTATCCATTCATTTCTGCGGTAACCAATGGTAACCTTGGATCAGAGCCTTTCCAGGTTCCGTAAATCCAGTCGTGATCGGGGTCGGATGTGTTAGCCAGCGATTGGTCGCTGCCGGCCAGGAAATTGAGATAATAAACATGGTAACCATGTCCGGCAACAACGGGGTGATAACCTTTTGGAACCAAAACGGCCTCATTATGATGCACGCGAATGATCTCGTCCAAGGATCTGTCTTCCGTATAAACTTGTTGAATGGCGTAGCCCTGTGGTTTATCGATTTTGTAAAAATAAATCTCCTCCAAATTGGCTTCAATGAGATTGCCATTTTCATCTTCCGTTCGGACATCATGCTTATGCGCAGGGAAAGAGCTCCAATTACCGGAAGGCGTGTAAACTTCCACGCACACGATTTTGTGACAATCAAAGCCGGGCTCTAACAAGCTGTTAATCTGGCGATTTGCATTGTCGCCACCACGATATTCAATGGCAGCTTCTTCCGGGCGCTTCATGCGTGGCGGATGATCTTCGTCCGATGCCACGCGGCAAATCGCAATGTCTGTTCCGGGCGATTGGGCAGTTAATGTATAATCTGTATTTCTCGACAAATACATGGCATGGCCGATTCCGCTGAACACATCCTTGCGACCATTATTCGTTTCCCAGGTCTGTCCTGCCGCTTCTACTTTGAAGTTGCCACCGAGCAAAACGAAGCAATATTCGTAGCCACCGGTGTTTCCTGAAATTTGTTCATTTACATCGAGTATTTTAGCCTCGAAGTTCAGGTAAGTCCAACCCGCTTGTTCGCTTGTAAGGGAATGATAGGTTTTTTGGTCAGGCGCAGGTTTAATCAGCAGGTCACTCATTGTGGAATTGGATTACATTTGCACAATGATAGTGTTGTATAAATTAAACACAAAATGTAAATATGTTTATATTGAATGCAAACGTTTGAAAAAATTTTAAAGATTTAATTGCCATAATTATAAAATGAATTCCGCCCGACCCGTAACCATAAAAGACATTGCCCGCCGTTTCCGGTGCTCCCCGTCCACCGTTTCCCGCGCCCTGAACGACCATCCCGCCATCAACGAAGACACCCGCAAAAACATCCAGGAATACGCCCGGGAAGTGGGTTATCAGCGAAATGAAGTGTCGCTTAGTTTACTAAATAAAAAGACAGCCTCGCTCGGCGTGGTGGTTCCGACGATCAGTAATTATTACGAAACCGCTGTGATTGACGGGCTTCACACCACATTACAGCCGATGGGTTACACGCTCAACATTTGTGTTACCAATGAGAATTACGCATTAGAAAAAGAATATTTGTCTAAGCTCCTTTCTAACCGCACCGAAGGGATATTCTTGTCCGTGTCACAGGAAACGTATAATTCAGGCTATTACGAACATTTGGAACACGTAATACAAAGGAAAACACCACTCATCTTTATTGACCGCGAATACGAAGATTTTGAAACCAGCCGAGCCACCGTGGATGATTATCATGGAGCATTTGCCGCAGTCGAGCATTTAATCAGCATTGGTTACAAGCACATTGCCCATTTGAAAGGGCCCAATGGACTGACAGTCAGTGAACAGCGGTTCAAAGGCTATGCTGATTGTTTGAAAAAATACGATATGGCCGTCCGCGAAGAATTCATTATCAACACCAATTTTAATGTAGAAAGCGCCATTGTTCCCACCAAACGCTTGCTTGATATGGCTACTCCGCCGGACGCGATCTTCGGGGTGAACGATCAGGTCGCGATCGGGGCCATGCGGGTGGTCAAACAAAAGGGGCTCCGAATTCCACAGGATGTCGGCCTGATCGGTTTTGACAATTCTCCCATCTCCGCATACACATTTCCTTCCCTAACCACCGTAAATCGCCCCGGTCGCAAAATCGGCATGGAAGCATCGCGGTTGTTTTTGAACCAGGTCAACGGTGCAGAAGACTTTAAGCATGAGAGCATTGTGCTGCCTTCCGAGTTGATCATTCGCGAGAGCTCGTTGCGGATTTAAAAATTTTGAATTTATTGTGACCATTCGTTCGAAGTGACGTCAGATAATGGATGCGCTATTGCATCATAGTAACTTATAAGTTACCTTTATCATGACAAAGATTAGGAACGTTGTTGCATACAAGCACTATTTCAAAGAATTTATCGATCAACAAGCGCCCAAGATAAAACAAAAGATTTACGGGGTGCTTTTGGCAATTGAAACATTGGAACGAATTCCTGCAAGCTACTTAAAGCATATCGAAGGTTCAAAAGGACTTTACGAAGCACGCATTGGGCTGGGTTCTAACATTTGGAGAATTTTCTGTTTTTTTGATAATAATAAGCTTGTTATACTTTTAAACGGTTTTCAAAAAAAGACAGAAAAAACTCCTAAAAGGGAAATTGACAAAGCAGTGAGATTAATGCAAGAATATTATCACACTAAACATAGCGACAATGGACATCACGACTTGGGATGAAATTAAAGATGAAGTTTACGGTAAAGTAGGGACAGAATGGCGGGATCAGTTGGATAGAGATTTTGAGAGCTTCAAAATTGGATTGCTTTTAAGAAAAGCTCGTGAAGATAAGGCGCTTACACAGGCGCAGCTCGGTGAGATCATCAACAAGAAAAGAGAATACATTTCCAGAGTTGAAAATGATGGAAGTAACCTGACGCTTAAAACACTTTACGATATTGTAGAAAAAGGGCTCGGAGGGAAGGTAAAGATTGAGCTTGAATTTTGAGCCAAACAACCCAGCGCGTAAACCCTGGGTTGTTCGGTAATATCAGATCAAACTCAATCAATAACCCTCATTCTGCTTCAAGTAACCTTCGTCGCGGGACGCTCCGTCGATTGCTGTCTGTGGAATCGGGAAGATTCTTTTTTTGACGTCTGAATTGCTCTTTTCAGTCCATTTGCCCTCGTATTTTCCGAAACGGATCATGTCGCTGCGGCGGAGCATTTCCCAGTAGAATTCAAATCCTCTCTCGCGAAAAAGCAGGTCGAGGTTCATGGTGGTTAATGCGGGCGGAGGCGTTGTGGCTGTTCTGGAAGCTCTTACCAGGTTTACGTCGGCTAATGCAGCTGCTGCGTCGTTGCTTTTGCGCAATTTTGCTTCGGCACGCATCATGTAAATGTCGGCCAGACGAAGGATTACAATATCCGCGTCGCCTTTGTTACGACCAGTATTTGACTCAGTGCCGAACTCATATTTTTCTACACGAAATCCGGTGTCGTGGTTGCTTCCAGCCGTTGTGAAATCGATTTTTTCGGAAAAATTTACAGCCAGGTCCGGCTTATTACGCGTCACGTAAGTCAGCTTTCCAACTTTAAGTCTCCCGTCCGGGCACCTTACAAATGCGCCGTTTACGCGCAAAGCACCATATTGCTGTCCTCTCAAAATCCCGCGATTGATCTTGTAATCGGCATCATTGATGCAAGTATCGGCCTTATTGGAATACACCGACATATTTTCCTGATAAAAACGCGGATCGCGTTTGGGGTCAACTGCGCCGTAAGCTTGCACCCATGTTTGGTAAAAATCAGAAGTAATTGCAGGCCCGTCCGTTCCGTTTGCCGCGGGGTAAGCGGCCAAGGGAAATTGATCTCCGGAGATGGAAAAATATGCCAGACGATTGTGACCATTAACGTCAGCGCGCTGGTCGACAGCGAAAATCAACTCTTCGTTCGTATGGTTTTTATTTCCAAAAATTGCGAAGTAATCTGGTGACAATTTTGCCTGGCCTGACGCGATAATTTTGTCCGTATACTGGATCACTTTGTCCAAATCTCCCGTATTAAATTCAATGGTCGGGGCGTAAACGTTACGGTAAACAGCGGCATTCAGATACAAGCGAGACAACAATCCCCAGACCGCTGCCTGGTTCAACCTTCCCGGGCCCACAGCCGATTTTGGCTGCACAATGGGCTCAATGGCAAGCAGTTCGCTTTCAATGTATTTTACAGCTTCATCACCACGAATAATTACGGAAGCAACATTTGGATCATCTTTCACGAAGGCAACGCCGAACATATCAAGCATAAGCATGTTGTAGTAAGCCCGCATGCCTCTCGCTTCGGCAGCATACACCGCCGCATTTGCAGATTTTGAATCCTTCAAACCGCTGATTGCAGTAATACATCTTGAAATAGACTGTGCCAAGGTGCCCCAGGTTGCATTCACATTCGGGTCCGTTGCGGTTGTATTGTGCTGATGCAGTGCAAGATAGATCCCGTTATCGCCCCAATCTGTTCCGCCGCGGTAAGGCAGGATGGCTTCATCAGTGGAGATCTCATTCAGCGCAAAGTAAGTCGTGTGCTGAAACAAATTGGGAAGCAACGCGTAAACCGGAGCAACAAGGCCGTTTGCGGCTTCGTCAGGAGATAAATTTGCTTGAAGGGTTTCGTCTAAAACCTGCTCTTCAAGATCCGTGCAGCCATTTGCAACAAATAAAAAACTGGCAACGGCAAATATGATGGATAATTTCTTTTTCATCTTTTAATGTTTAAAAACCAATGTTTAGACCAAAAAGGATTGTTTTAGCCTTCGGATAACTCAGATAGTCAATCCCGTAAGAAGTGATGCCGTTCACAGAGCGGTCGTTGTTCACTTCGGGATCATAACCGTTGTATTTGGTCCAAAGCGCGAGGTTTTGGCCAGTTACAGACAAGCGAACCGTTTGAACCCATTTGTTAATGCCAAGCTTCGCCGTGTTCAGATTGTAGCCCAATACAAGGTTGTTCAATCTCAGATAAGCACCATTTTTCAAATATCTTGTCGAAACAGGCGCAGAGTTATTAACCGATTCGGCCGCATCGGCATAGGCTTCCGGTGTTACGTTGACGCCTTTGGACAGTTTTAGCTTATAAAAGTTAGAGTTGGCCGTGTTGTCATAAACCTTATTTCCGGCAACGCCATTGAAGTTGGCTGTCAGGTCAAAACCTTTGAAAGACAAATTGCCATTGAAATTATACATGCGCGTCGGAAGAGCGGTTCCTGCGGCAATGCGGTCCTTATCCGTTACAATTCCGTCACCATCTGTGTCGCGGAATTTGCTGATGCCTTTTTCGTCAAAACCAATAAACTCTTTCAGGAAGAATGTTCCGATCGGCTCATTATTAATGTAACCGTTGATCGTTGCCGAAGTCAGACCGGAGCCTTGCGCAGCGCCCGAAGGAATCACAGAATAAGGAGAGCCGGTTACATCATTTTTGATGAAAGTAATGTTCCCGCCAAATGAATAGCGAAGTCCGTTATCCAGCGCATTGCGATAATTTAGGTCGATTTCAAGGCCCTGGTTTTTGATTTTCATATCCGGCACGTTGGTCCAGAATGTTCCAGCCGGCTGAATAGGATCGGCAGGGATCACTTCGAGCAGGATTTTTTCAGAAGTTTTGGTAAAATAATCCACTTCACCACTTAAAGCTCCTTTGAACAAAGCAAAATCAAGTCCAATGTCGGTCTGCTTTGAAACTTCCCACTGAATGTTCGGATTTGCTAACCTTGTGTTGGTTGTTCCTGCCGGATAAGGGCCGCTTGGCGTCAAGGGATAACTTGTGGTTCCCGAAACGACTGACGTAAAACGTGCCTGAGTGATTTTTGAAGGGATTTCCTGGTTTCCGGTTGATCCCCAGCCCGCACGCAGCTTCAAATCTGAAAATGGAGACGACTTCATGAATGGTTCTTCCGAGATCCTCCAACCCAGTGAGAATGAAGGGAAATAACCATATTTGTTGTTCGCACCGAATTTTGAAGATCCATCCACACGAAGGGTCGCAGTGGCCAGATATTTGTCTTTAAAACCATAATTCACCCTGCCAAAAAACGATTGCAGCTCATTAATTGTGGCATAACCCCCAGGCTGGTTCAAAATCAATGTCAAATCCTGCCCGAGGCCTGGATTGTAAATCGGCTCAATGTCTGAAATAGGGAATTTGTTAATGCTGAAATTTTTTCCGGACAGCGAAATGTGCTGGTAAGAATGTCCGACAAGTGCGCTGAAACTGTGCAGCTTGTTGTTAACTGTGTAAGTCAAATAGTTCTCAATCAGCCGGTTGGTGTTTTTCAACTGATAATTTTCCAAACGGCCGATTTCAAAAGGAACTGTGTTTGGCAAAGTCTGGCGATCTTGGGTCGCAGTCGAGTTATCAAGTCCGAAATTCAGTTTGTAAACCAATCCTTTAATAATGGTTACGGATGGAGAAATGGAAGCCAAAACGCGGTTTGTGCTCAAAAGCTCCTTGTATAACTTCAAGGGGATCAATGGATTCGTCCCATCCTGATATTGGAATGGCGTTCCATCTTCATTGTAAGGAGCGTAAGTCGGGTTTGCTGTAATTGCGCCGCCAATCATGCCCTGAATGTTCGGCCTTTTGTTTTTGGTGTTGGTTGCATTCAGGTTCACATCCAGCGTAACACGATCATTAAGCAGTTTTTGGGACAAATTAATGCGCCCTGTGTAACGGTCCTGCTGGCTTCCTTTCAAAATTCCCTGCTGCTTTTGTGTTCCAAAAGAGCCATAATAAGTCATTTTGTCCGTTCCACCGCCAACAGAAACATTGTGGTTGTGCGTGGTTGCTGTGTGGGAGATTTCCTTTTGCCAATCTGTGTCAGCACCGCCGTTGATGACCGTCCCGCCCAGGTTTGCGGCTTCTGTCAGAAACTCAGGACCGGAAAGCACATCCAGCGGACGAGCCATTTTCGATAAACCCAAAGACCCGGAATAGGTTACGCTTGCCTGACCCGACTTGCCTTTTTTAGTCGTGATCAAGATAACACCATTTGCACCTCTTGCACCATAAATTGCTGTTGCAGAGGCATCTTTTAAAACATCGATCGATTCAATATCCTGCGGATTCAGGAAATTCAGTGGATTTGTGTCACCGCCCGTTCCGCTGTTGTCAAGCGCCATGCCGTCCACCACAAAAAGCGGTGTGCTTCCCGTACGAACGCCACCTGGACCACGAACCGTAATGCTCGTTTTACCGCCCGGCTCGCCCGTTGCAGACGTTACATTCACGCCCGAGACTTTTCCTTGCAGCAATTGCTCAGGCGAGTTGATGATCCCCGTGTTGAAATCGGTGCTTTTCAATGATTTCACCGATCCGGTAATGTCCTTTTTTACGGTTGTTCCATAACCGACAACAACAACTTCGCTCAGATTTGAAGCCGCCTCTTTCAATTTTATTTCAATCGAATTGTTGTTCGTTTCGGTAAGCAGAAAGTCATTGAGTGATTGTTTTTCAAAACCAATGTAACTGAATTCCAGATTGTATTTTGTTCCGGTTTGCAGGTTAGCAATTGAAAAAACACCGTTTCCATCTGTTGTTGCGCCTTGTTTGCTGCCGCCTGCCACGTCGGTTACCACCACCGTAACACCCGGCAAACCTTCCGTTGTGCCATCTGCGAGGACTTTTCCGGTAAGCGTCACTTCTTGTATGGCAATCATGTCTGTTCCAACATGCTCCGACGGGCCTTTCCAAACCGGATTGCCCGCGACCGCCATTGCATGCAGGCCGCATATGGCCGTTGCTTGCAAAATGCACGTTCTGAGTTTTCCGGTTTTGACTAATAGAGTCAAAGTTTTTCTCATGAGATTAATTATTGGATTAATTGTTAGTAAAAAATAGATAGTGGGTTTGAAGCGAGCGTTATCGGCTTTTGTATTTTGGCAATACAAGATTGCAATTGTATTTTAAAAATATTAAATAGAAATTACCTTATAGCAATTTCAAACGTTTGAAATTCTATGCAAACGTTTGAAAAAATATAAAGAATTAATTGGATGATTCAAGGGCACAATAAAACGCAGATAACCACGACCATTTGCACGCAAAAGTCGTAGTTATCTGTTGTTAAGGAAACTAATGAGTTTTAAGGAATTGTTAAATCGCCCGTTTGCTTGTTTTACACGTCCTGGCGCAAAACTTCCAGCGGTGGGCGGTAGAGGATGCCGCGGCTGTTGATCAGGCCAATGAAAACCGTCATCATCGACACGAATAAAAATATAACAATTACAGGAAGCACTTCCGGCCGGAACTCGGCTTCGAAACTGAATTTGGCGAGTAACCAACTTCCTGCCAGGGAAAGCAAAATGCCCGTTAATGCGGCCAGAGCGCCCAGAAAGAAATATTCTAATGCGGTGATGGCGAAGATTTGTTTACGGCTCGCGCCCAACGTGCGCAGCAGCACACTTTCCTGTAAACGTTGGTATTTACTAATTAATACTGAGGCGATCAGGACGATGAGCCCGGTAAGAATGCTGAATCCTGCCATAAAGCGGATCACAAAGCCTATCTTATTGAAAATGTCGTCTAAAACCCTCAGGACCAGCGCCAGATCGATGATTGAAATGTTAGGAAACTGCCTCACAATGGCCCTTTGGAAAACCGCAGACGTTTGCGGATCAGGCACGTGCGTGAGCATAACGTGAAACTGAGGCGCTTCTTCGAGCACGCCGGTTGGGAAAATGACAAGGAAATTGGTCTGCACTTCGCCCCAGTTAACCTCCCGGAAGCTGGTCACGGTTGTGTTCATCATGGTTCCTTGCACATTGAAAACGAGCGTGTCCCCAAGTTTGATCCGGCTGCGGTCGGCAAAGCCTTCTTCCAATGAGATGGGAATCAGGCCATCAGCGGGTTTATAAGTGCCTTTCCACTGGCCTTTGGTCAGCTTTTCGGAAGAGCTCAGTGAATCACGAAAAGTGACACGATATTCTCGGCCGAAAATGCGACGCGATTGTTCGGCTGTCGTATCTCCTTCAAAATCAGCAGCCGTTTTGCCATTAACCTCCTCCAATCGCATGTTTACAATCGCCACATTTTGGTTAACCGGCACATGCTGCGCTTTGGCCAGTGCGAGCACCGCTTCTTTCTGGCTTTCCTGAATGTCGAAAAGGACAATGTTTGGCTGGTTGCCGCTCGACGATAATTTTACGCGGTCGAGTAGGATGGTTTGGACAAAAAACAATGTGCAAACCAGCGCTGTTCCCAAGCCAATGGACACAACCAAAATCGCCGTCTGGTTATTGGGACGATATAAATTAGCCAGTCCTTGTCGCCACAAATAACTCCACGACGTCGGGAAAAACTTACGAACGAGCCACATTAACAAACTTGCAGTCGCATATAAAATGACAAACGAAGCCAAAATGCTTGCCGTGAAAATGAGCGCCTCAATCCACGTCCGCATTTGCAAAAACGAAAACCCGAACACAAAAAGGACGATCAATCCGTATAAAAGCCAGGTCAGCGGATCTCTGTCATTTTTTAAAGAATCGAGCGAAACGCGCAAGACATTCAGCGGGGAAACTTTGCGGATGGAAACGAGCGGAGGCAATGCAAACAAAATGGAAATCAGCACGCCAATGGCCAGGCCTTGTCCAATAGCCAGCCAGGAAATGTCCGTTGTGAGCTCGAAAGGCAGGAAGTCCTTGATAACAATGGGCAAGAATTGCTGAATGGTCGTCCCCAAAATAGCGCCTAAGACAGAGCCTATGACGCCAATTCCGACAATTTGAATCAAATAAATTAGAAATGCCTGCGAAGCTTTAACGCCCAGACACCTTAAAATAGCAATGGAATTGAGCTTCTCGCGAATGTAAATGTGGATCGCACTCGCAACACCAATGCAGCCGAGCAATAAGGCGACAAACCCGACTAACGCCAGAAAACGCGTCAGATCACGAAATGATCTTCCCGTGTCTTCTTTTTGTGATTGAATGGTTTTGTAATCCAGATCACCCGCCTCAAAACGTGGTTCTAGTCTTTTGGCCAGCTTCTCAACGTCTGTTGTTTTTGGGAAAAGATAATAATAACGATAAGCCACGCGACTTCCTTTTTGCATCAGGCCGGTTTGTGTCAAATAACGCATTGGAATGTAAACGGAAGGCGCAACTGTGCTGGTAAGTCCAGTTGAACCGGGCGCTTTTTCCAAAATTCCGGCAATGGCAAACGTCACATTCCCGATCTTGATCGAGTCTCCCACTTTTGCCTGATATTGAAGCATAAGCGTCTGATCGACAAGTGCTTGCTGACCGTTTCGGAAAGTTTTCTCAGCAGAAACCGGAATCGTTTCGAATTTTCCATAATAAGGAAAGTCGCCATCCAATGCTTTCACCTGCGCAAGCCGGTTTCCGCCGCTTTTGGCAAAATAAACCATGGAAGCAAAGCTTCTTTCCTCGGACCGGATCTTGCCCAGAGAGTCAACGAGCGCTTTGGCTTTGCCCTCAACCGGCTTCCCGGAATATAATGCGAGGTCGGCGCCGATCAATGTTGCTGCTTGATTATCAATGTTCAGCCGCAAATTATCACCGAGTGAATAAATGGCGACGAGCGCGGCAATGCCGAGAATGATGGAAGATACGAACAGAAAAAGGCGGGAGCGGTTTTTCCGGCTATCACGCCAGGCCATTTGCAGCAACCAGCGGAAATTAATGTTATTCATTTTGTTGTGATTTTGACGGCTGATGATGCGATTGACTTGCTAAGTCTTAAGACTTACCAAGTCTTAAGACTTAGCAAGTCAAAGTTATTCAACCAGCTTGCCGCCTTTGATGCGAATAATCCGTTGTGTTTTTGCAGCCAGTTCCAGATCGTGGGTTACCAAAACCAGTGTTGTTCCGGCTTCTTTATTCAGATCAAAAAGCAGTTTTACGACCTTTTCGCTGGTTTCGGCGTCGAGATTTCCCGTTGGCTCATCGGCAAAAAGGATCTGCGGCTTGTTAGAGAATGCGCGCGCAAGGGAAACGCGCTGCTGCTCTCCGCCCGAAAGTTGGGTGGGATAATGGTGGCTTCGTTCGCCGAGGCCTACTTTGTCAAGCAGGTCGAGCGCGCGCGGCTTGATATTTTTTTCGCCCCGGAGCTCCAAAGGAACCATTACATTTTCAAGCGCCGTCAATGTCGGCAGCAATTGAAAATTTTGGAAAATGAAGCCTACATATTGGTTTCTGACCGCCGCAAGCTGATCTTCGCTAAGCCCATTCAGCCTCGTGCCATGTAATTCAACATTGCCCGACGTGGCGCGATCCAAACCGGCGCACAGGCCCAGTAATGTCGTTTTTCCACTTCCGGATGGCCCAACAATCGACATGGTGGAACCGGCAGTGATTGAAAAATTGATATTGTCTAAAACGGTCAGGGAACGGTCGCCACTTTTATATATTTTACTAACCTGTTGCAGATCGAGTATGGTATCCATCAATTGTTTATAATTTTATGTTTTCCGCAGTGCCAAAACAAGGCAATTTGATTTACTCCAATTTGGCTCTTTTGGATTAACGTTGCACATAAATATAGGCTAAACGGCGTTTAAAACTAAATGAACGGCCTTTGCCTCAACATTACTTACCCGTTGATCAATATGAATCGCTTTCGCTTTATGCCTCAACTGCTGCTTTTAATGGCAGTTTTAATTTCTTGCAATAACGAAAAAAAGGAGACTGTGGAAACGACGGATGCTTCCAAAACGGCTTCAAAACCAGCAACATCCGCTAAAAAAACGATTGTTTTCTTTGGGAACAGCTTAACGGCCGCTTACGGTCTGGATGATCCGTCAAAAGGCTTCGCGGGCTTGATCCAGAAACGTCTGGATTCGTTAAATCTTGATTATAAAGTGATCAATGCCGGCGTCAGCGGCGAAACGACCTCGGGCGGCAACAGCCGCATCGACTGGCTTTTGAAACAGCCTTTGGACATTTTTGTGCTGGAATTGGGCGGAAACGACGGATTAAGGGGCATTCCGGTTTCTGAAACGAAGAAAAATCTGCAAGCGATTTTAGATAAAGTGCGCGCCAAATATCCCGACGCTAAACTCGTGCTCGCGGGAATGCAGATTCCACCGAACATGGGTCAAAAATATGCTGCTGATTTCAAGGCGGTTTATGGCGACATTGCCAAAACCAATGACCTTACGCTCATCCCATTCTTGCTTGAAGGCGTCGGCGGCGAAGCAAAGCTTAACCTGCCTGATGGCATTCACCCAACAGAAGAAGGACACAAGATCCTTGCAGAGAATGTCTGGGTAAAAATTAAAGATTTGTTATAACGACTTCATTATCAGTATGTGCACAAATTAAAAGCCCGGAACGATGTTAAAAACATCCATTCCGGGCCTTTGCTTATCTAATAGGTATTTTCCTTACACAACCCTGTCGCCACGAATCACACGAAGAATTATTGCAACAACTGCAATCACCAAAAGAATGTGAATGATGTTACCCATTCCAAAGCTAGCGAAGCCAAAATAACCGATCAGCCATATAATGACCAGAATGACAGCTATTGTATAAAGAAGATTTCCCATTGTCTTAATATTTTGAGTTAGAGTTAATGTGACAATGACATTATATCAATTAGAATGCCAGCAAACTCTTCTCAAAATAAGGCGTCAATATTCCCCGCATTCTACAATTTTGCAATTAAATGACTAACAGCATAGCTTCAAGTTGTAGAAAAATTTCTCAAACTTTATGAAAAGAAAAGCTCTCTTACTAATGTTCTTTTGCATTGGCCTGCGCCTGATGACCCATGCCGCAACCGTGGACACAATCCAGGTTTACAGCAATGCAATGAAGAAAAATCTCAAAGCCGTTATCATCCGCCCCGACCAATATGAGGCAGGTAAGGCCTTTCCGGTCGTTTATTTGTTGCACGGCCACAGCGGCAACCACGCCGACTGGATTTCCAAAGTCCCGGGTTTTCAAAAAGCTGCCGACTTGCATAATATGATCATTGTTTGCCCGGATGGCGGTTACAGCAGCTGGTATTGGGACAGTCCGATTGATGCCAAATCACAATTCGAAACTTATGTTTCCAAAGAGCTGGTCGCGCACATTGACAGCAAATACAAAACAATTAAAGACAAAAGCGGACGTGGCATTACCGGCCTCAGCATGGGCGGACATGGCGCTTTGTATCTGGCATTCAAACATCAGGATGTTTTTGGAGCAGCCGGAAGCATGAGCGGCGGTGTGGACATTCGCCCATTTCCCAATAACTGGGGCATGGCTGAGAACTTGGGTAAATACGCTGAGCAGCCCGAGCGCTGGGAGAAAAATACGGTTGTGAACATGCTGCATTTGCTGACGCCTAATGCATTGGCGCTCATTATCGATTGCGGCACGGACGATTTCTTTTTCAAAGTGAACGAAAACCTGCACGATCAGCTCGTTTACAGAAATATCCCACACGATTATCTTGTGCGTCCGGGTGCGCACAATTGGGCTTACTGGACCAATGCAGTCCAATATCAGCTTCTTTTTATGAGTAATTATTTCAATAAAAAGAATCCGAAAACAGCAGCGATTGACTGATCGATTGGAAACAGTTTTTAATTTTCTCTAATTTACATTTGCAACAATAGAACCTACCTTACATTTAATTTTACTATTCAGATAAATGAGCAACTATTCCTCGACTGTGGAACCCACAAAAGCCCGATTCACTGAAAACCGATATCTCATCACACTCATCTTCGTCACGTCTCTTTTCATGTTCTGGGGAATTGCCATTACGATGGGCGACGTTTTGAATAAACATTTTCAACACGTTTTAAGTCTTACCAAAACGCAATCCGCGTTCGTACAATTTGCCATTTTCGGCGCTTATGGCGTGATGGGCATTCCGGCCGGGCTTTTTATGAAGCGTTTTGGCTACAAAAACGGTGTCCTTTTCGGATTGTCGCTTTTTGCATTGGGCTCATTCCTGTTTGTGCCAGCGGCTGCCGCGGCTTCGTTTCCATTTTTTGGTGGCGCATTGTTTATCCTCGGGTGCGGAATTTCAACATTGGAAACCGTTGCACACCCGTTCGTCGCGTCACTGGGCGACCAGCGCACGAGTGATATGCGCATCAACTTTGCTCAGGCTTTCAATGCATTGGGAACAATCATTGGGCCCGCAGTTGGTTCCTATTTTTTGTT
Organism: Dyadobacter sp. CY326; assembly: GCF_021390515.1. Lineage (GTDB taxonomy): Bacteria > Bacteroidota > Bacteroidia > Cytophagales > Spirosomataceae > Dyadobacter. Next base: position 228,347 of record NZ_JAJUXI010000002.1, on the reverse strand, counting down.
AAGAAATAATGTAGAAGGCAGCACGGATCTGACATCTGTGAAGACATTATATATTGTAATCGGAAGCGTGATCGCCACAATTGCGGTCCTGTTTTCATTTGTAAAAGTCCCGGAACTTACTGATCCGCACGTGGCTGCCAATCCAGATGCGGCTAACATTGACACGCATCCGGAGAAAGGACTTTTTGAGCACAGACATTTCAAATGGGCTGTTTTTACGCAGTTTTTCAATGTGGCTGCACAAGCCGGAACGTGGGCATTTTTTATCAATTATGGCCACGAAAAAATGGGTTTCACAGACGCAGTCGCAGGAAATTACATGATCCTGTTCTTTGTGCTGATGCTAACGGGCCGTTTTGTAGGAACATTCCTGATGCGTTTTATCGCGCCGCATTCGCTTCTAGCCGTTTTTGCAGCTTGTAATATTGTCATGTGTCTGATTGTTGCGCAAAGCTGGGGCTGGCCTTCATTCATTGCTTTAATGATGCTCAACTTCTTTTTCAGCATTATGTTCCCGACCATTTTTAGTTTGGGATTGAAAAATTTGGGAGCGCATACGCAACAGGCTTCCTCTTTTATTTCAATGGGGGTCGTGGGCGGCGCATTCTTTCCATTTGCGATGGGAGCCGTTGCGGAATCTGATGTGGCGCATGCTTATTATCTGCCAATCATTTGCTACGCGGTGATTTTCTTGTTTGGATATAAATATTACAAGGTGCGTTAAGCACTTTTTGTCCATCAAAATTTAACTATTTACCAATAAAACAGCAAGCTGAAAGCCAATGCCGACAGCCTTATCATTATGAAACTCTGGGGAATTGACTTAGGAGGAACAAAAATAGAATGTGCCGTTCTGGATCCGGACCGGAACCTGGAAGTGGTCGTGCGCATGCGCCTTCCGACCGAATCGGCAAAAGGATATGAGCATATCTTATCGCAAATCAAAAAGCTCATCGATCAGGTTGCCGAGCAAGTGGGGGAGAAGCCGACGCGCCTTGGTTTCGCTACGCCGGGCGTTTTGGAGCCTGATTCTCAGCTGATGAAAAACTCCAACACGATCTGTCTCAATGGCATGCCGTTGAAAGCTGATCTTGAAAAAATATTAGGCATTCCAGTTCAGCTGGCTAATGATGCCAATTGCTTTGCTCTAGCAGAAGCATTGATCGGAGCGGGAAAGGATTATCCCAAAGCTGAGGTCGTTTTTGGTGTCATTATGGGGACGGGCGTGGGCGGTGGATTGGTCGTTAACAATAAAATCATTGCTGGTCATCACGGAATCGGCGGCGAATGGGGCCATAACATTCTGGAAGAAAACGGCGAACCTTGTTATTGCGGAAAAGCCGGTTGCGTTGAACAAGTCATTTCCGGTCCCGCGTTGGAGCGTTTTTATGAGCAGGTTAGCGGGGAAAAATTGACGATGAAAGTGATTTTGGAGCGCTATCACGAAGGCAAGGATGAGTTCGCCAAAGCAACCATTGAACGGCTGCTCGAATTTTACGGCCGCGCAATCTCAACATTAATCAATGTGCTCGATCCGGGTTTGATTGTGATTGGCGGCGGCGTAGGCAATGTGGAGCTGCTTTATACGGCAGGTTTTGAAAAGATAAAAAAATACATTTTTAACAAAGGTGTCGTGACCACGCCCATCCTGAAACCAAAACTGGGCGATAGCGCAGGGGTTTTTGGGGCCGCACTTTTGTAAAACACGCGTAGCAAGGGGATTTCGAAATGTTATCAACAGTAAACCAGCGTTTTCCGAAGCTTCTTAGTGAATAAAATCACCTTTATCGGAAAACTTTGGTTGTATGCCAACTAACGGAATCTCCTTGCGCGTAAAGTCTATTGACACGGTCCGCGGGCTTATAATGGTCATCATGGCACTGGATCATGTTCGTGATTATTTCCACATCACGGCATTCACCGCCGACCCGCTCGATCCAGCAACGACCCACGGAGCGCTGTTTTTTACGAGATGGATTACGCATTTCTGTGCGCCGTCTTTCATGCTTCTTTCCGGCATTTCCGCCTATTTATCAGGGCAAAATAAAACAACTGCTGAGACATCTTCTTTCCTGTTAAAGCGCGGTTTGTGGCTCATTGTCGTGGAACTCACATTCATGACATTTGCTTTTTCATTTGATGTAACATTCAAAACCATTTTCCTGGCCGTGCTCTGGGCGCTGGGAACCAGCATGCTTGTTTTGGGCTTGTTTGTACGTTTCTTTTCACCAAAAACCATTTTAATCGCAGGCCTTGTCCTCATTTTCGGACATAATCTTTTCGATCTTGTTAAAGCGGCGCCAGGCTCAGGACTTGATATTTTTCTCGGCATTTTTATGAAAGGAGCAGGGCTTTTTGTGCCAAGAGGCGACGGCGGCAACATTGCTTTTCTTTATGTAATCCTGCCCTGGGCGGGCATTATGATGTCCGGATATGGACTGGGCGTAATTTACAACCGCGCTTTTCCTGAGCAGAAACGCAAAAAGCTGTTATTGCAATCGGGAGCTGCGGCAATTGTGATTTTCATCACATTACGCCTGATCAATGTTTACGGAGACCAGGCTCCGTGGAGTGTGCAAATCGAAGGATTCCGGACATTTTTCTCCTTCCTGAATGCCTCAAAATATCCGCCATCACTGCTTTTCTCGCTCATGACCCTTGGGCCAATCTTGATTTTGCTGGCATTAACCGAGCACACGAACACAAAACTGACACGTTTTTTTACCGTGTATGGAAAAGTGCCATTCTTTTATTTCATGCTGCACTTTTACCTGATCCACCTGCTGACCATGGTCGCCGTCTTGTCATCGGGTTACACCTGGACGCAGGCAACGGCGCCGGAGCTTTTCTTCAAATTTCGCCCCGTTGATTTTGGATATAGTTTGGGAATGGTCTACGTGATCTGGATTTCCATTTTCCTGGCACTTTACTATCCTTGCAAGTGGTTTGGGAATTACCGTGAACGAAACAAACAATGGTGGCTGAGCTATTTATAGCATTTATAAAACTCTTTACATTAAAACCTTCCTAACCAAAGTTCATTATGACGCACATTGCACGCACGCTCATTCTCATTTTTTGTATATCAATAAAAACACTTTTTGCGCAAGCGCCCGCTGAAAACTTTCCTGTCGATCCAGCCTCAGAAGAGCAGGCCGGCGTTCCCAAAGGCGAAGTTTTGAAATTTACATTTGACCAATCCAAAATTTTCCCCGGAACTTGGCGCGAATATTGGGTCTATGTGCCCGCTCAATACAAAGCCGACAAGCCAGCTTGTGTCTATGTCAATCAGGACGGAATTCAGTGGAAAGCGCCTGTTGTGTTTGATAACCTGATCCATAAAGGTGAAATGCCCGTTACGATCGGCGTTTTTGTTATGCATGGAAAAGTGAAAGCGGCCAATGGAAACGAGGCCAATGATCGTTTTAACAGAAGTTTTGAATATGACGGTTTGGGTGATGCCTATGCCAAATTTATTTTGGAAGAAATTCTACCCGAAGTGGAGAAGCAGAAAACGAGCGACGGACGACAAATTCGGCTTTCCAAAAATGGCAACGACCGTGCAATCGGCGGGTCGAGCAGCGGAGCGGTTTGCGCATTCACTGCGGCATGGGAACGCCCGGATGCATTTACCAGAGTTTACAGTGCAATCGGAACGTATGTAGGTCTGCGTGGGGCCGACCGTTATCCGACATTGGTCAGAAAATACGAGCCGAAACCCATCCGGATTTTCTTGCAGGACGGCGCAAATGATCTGAACATTTACGCGGGCGACTGGTGGATGGCCAATCAGACCATGCTTCGTGCGCTGACATTTGCAGGTTATGAGGTGAAACATCAATGGGGTGAAGGCGGCCACAATGGCAAGCACGGAACCGCATTATTTCCCGAAGCCATGCGTTTCTTATGGAAGGATTGGCCAAAACCTGTTAAATCAGGTCCATCACAGAATCAAATGTTAAGCGCCATGCTCATACCTGGCCAGGAATGGGAGCTTGTTGCAGAAGGTTATAAGTTTACGGAAGGCATCGCGGCAAACCAGTCCGGTGAAATTTTCTTTCAGGACATTCCCAATTCCAAAACATACAAAGTCGGGCTGGATGGCCAGGTCGTGACAGTTAATGAAGACTCGGAAAATGCAAGCGGCGCGGAGTTTGACAAAGACGGAAACCGCTATGAAGTGGCGAAGAAAAGCCTTTCAATTGTTCGTTATGATGCTAAAAATCAGAGGCATGAAATCGCCAAAGACATTGCGGGAAATGACGTGACCGTTGCGCATAACGGCAATGTTTACATTACGGCCCCGGATGGAAGGGAGAAGCCGAGCACCATTTTTTTGATCAGGCCAAACGGTGAAAAAGTGGTTGCTGACAAAGGCCTGCTCTTTGCAAATGGCGCTGCACTCTCACCGGATCAAACATTGCTTTACGCCACGGAATCTGCGACACACTGGGTGTGGTCATATCAGATCCAGCCAGACGGCACATTGGCTCACAAACAAAAATTCGGCTGGCTGCACGTTCGAGACAACGATGAAAACGCCTGGGCCGATGGCGTTACTTGCGATCGCGAAGGACGCATTTATGTGGCAACACGCGCTGGAATTCAGGTTTTGGATCAAACCGGCCGAGTTAATGCCATATTACCAACGCCAAATGGTATGGCCTCCAACGTGGCATTCGGAGGCAAAGATTTCGACACGATTTACGTTACTGCCAACGAAAAAGTTTACCGCCGCAAATTGAATGTGAAGGGAGCAAATGGTTGGGACGCGCCCAATAAACCGGACGCGCCGAAGTTATAAACAGGGTATCATGCACGGACGCATTGCTCTAAAATAATGGTCTTCGCCTGTATTCAGCCAAGAAATGGCCCGCCAGGGACTCCCCAGCCCCATTTGGGCATTGGTTCTGCGGGGTTCATTGTCAGGTCGTCGACATTGGAATTGAGGACGGCGATTCTCGTGCCCCATTCAATGTATGCGATGAATGCGGAGCGGAATTCTGGGTCGTCGGGGAGGTTGATTTCGTCGGCAGTTTCCAAAAGCAGTGTTACCCAGCGTTTTCTGTGGGCTTCGGTCAGGTGTTTGGATAAATGCTTTTGGATCATTTTGAAATGGCTGCCTTCTTGCGTGCTGTACATTTTAGGCCCGCCAAAAACCTCCGCAATAAAATGCGCAACATGCAGCTGATGCTCGGTCGACATATGTTTAAAAACCGGCTCCAAAAGCGAATCTGATAAGACTTTCTTATAAAAAAGTGCAGTCAATTTCTCAAAAACCGGCATTCCACCAGCCCATTCATATAACGTTGGGATTTGCTTGTGTTCCATAGCTTGTTCTGTGTGTCTGGATTATTCGTTTTATTCTTCAAAAACAATTCGCTCGTCATCACAAAATTTGCATTTCTTACCCTTGGGCAGAGTTGCGGGGTGTATGTTTGGGATAACCTTACTTCCTGAGTACACATGGTTTTTATCATACGAGCAACTTAATTGACCGGGTAGGACTTCAAAAGTTTGCGGATCAGATCCCAGCAAAGGTTGCGCTGCAAAGTACACTTGCTTACCATCCTTGGCATATAGCTCATTTATTTTTTCAAATGTGCTTACATCGGAACCAGCTATGACGTCATACATCCAATACGCTTGCTTTTTATCAATTGCGTGATCTCCGCCTAGCAACTTGAAACTTGCGGGATCGGCACCTTCAATGATCTTTAATTCCAGCACATCAAACACATAAACATGATTTTTATCCGAACTATATAACCTAGGCAACGGCTTGAATGTTGCTGCATCGACCCCTTTCATGCGCGTTCCATTGCTTGCAAAAACTCCTTTGCTGTCTGCCAGATAAGTCATAGAATTGGAGTCTGCACGAACATTAAATTTAAGATTATCAGGCTCATCGGAAATGATAACCGTGCTCCAATAAATATGTTTTGTGTCAGTGTATAAGTCTCCAATCAAATGCTTGTAATTATCCGGGTCATCTGAAAAGGCCCGTAACTTATCGTACATGTAGTTCTTATCTCTGCTTCTTTCCATATTGTAAGCCTTGAAGGATGCCGGATCTGCGCCAGGAATAAGCAGGCCTCTCCAATAAACATGCTTCTTATCTCGCGCATGGTCCGATCTGCTCACTTTTCCAGGAATATCATCGTCAAGGCGCACCACCTCAAAAGTCGAAGCGTCAACCTCAGCCAGTTCCTGAATAGAAGCATTCATTAGACCTCCGTAGTAATAAACCCTATGATCACGAACATGATATCCCGTTGTAGTAAGAAGGCCGGGCTTGAAAACACCTTTTTTAAATGAACAGCCAACAAACTTTGCACATATCCAAATTATCGTCAATATTAAAATACTCCATAAAATGTATTTCATTGCAAAGAAGTTTAGTCGTGTTTTAACTAAGCTTCATAGATCCAAATACAAATTCCACTTTAATTATCCTTCGGCAGATGTTAATTAGTCTAAGGCGGAATTATTAAGTAATGTCAACTCAAACGTTTAATACTCCATCACAACACCATCAAAAGCATCCAGCTTGCCAATTTCTAAGTTAATGAATGCATTGGAATGCGTGAACTTGATCGATTTTCCTGTGTTCAATGAAAACACTTTTGCCGGTTTTTTATCAGACCTGATTTTGAATTTGAGATTATAAACAGGCAATGGCTCGAAGTAAGTGTTGCCGCTGAACCCGGTTAAATTGACCAAATGCAGGATCAGACCGTCACTTTTAACCTGCTCTTTATTACTGACGTTGTTCTTGACAAATTCCTTTAAAATAATTTCAATTCTTTCGGGCGCATTGGTTTGAATGTCCTTGCTAGCCTCGGGTAAAACGTAATTGATTGCGTCCAGAAGCAGATTTTTGTGCTCTTGATAACCATGCATATAATAGATCCGGCCGAGGTTAATTGGAAAAATGAGTGCTTTGCTTTTCTCGTGATTTTTGATCCCTAACGCATAATAACTGGTCGGGTCGTGGCCGCCGATGATTTCCGGCGGGCCGGGCCTTCCTTTTGATAAAATGGGAAGCAGCTTCTGATCTGTGCCGGAAAGATCATAAAGTCCGAGGTTGAACTTCCAGAACAGCATTTTTTGTCCAGGGAAACTTTTAAAGATGTTCCTGTCGTCCGGCACTAAATAATTGCCGGCTCCATCATTGTCTTTCTTATCTATTTTCGCCCCAAATAATTGCAGTAAACTTTCGGGACTGTCGAACATTGTGCGATTTGTCGCGATGAGGTTTGTGCCTGCTTTGCTTGCGTCTTTCAGCACTTGAATCGCTTCGGGTTTCAAATAAGTGATTTCGGGCAGGATAATGAGTTTGTAGCTTTTCACTTTGTCAGACAAATTCCCGATTTGGCCGTCTTCAATGATGTCGAAAGGAATGTGCGCTTCGCGAAGCATGAGCTGGATCCCGCGATATTCCTGCATGGGCTCCCCGCTGGGCCAGGCTCCGGGTGCGACGATGGCAATTTTAGCAAGTGATTGATATCGCCCAAAATATTGCTCATGCTTTTTATGAAATGCATAAACCTTCCTGATCACGCCGTAATTCCGCTCGTCTTCATAGCCGCGCATATCGCCCATCATGCTGAGATCCAGCCCCGAACCATTGGCAATGTTTTCATAAAGGCGGATCTGAACTTCCTGAGGCTCAACGGCATTATAGCGCGATTGGAACGAAATCTGCTGAATGCTGGCGTTGCTGATAATGTGATCCGGGAAGGAATTGACCGCATTGCTGACATTGTCGGAAGCCGTATAAGGCCAGTAGGGCAGGGTGGTCATGCTCTGCGATTCATGACGAATGATGTCGACAAACTTGTCCGAATAAGTGCAAATGGCGATCTGCTCATTCTTCGATTTGACCAGTTTGTGCAGCCTTTCCGACCAGTTCTCGACCGTCGATTTCTTAAATTTAAGATATTTCTGATAGAGCGTGTCGGCGTTATTTTCCTCGGTTGGGAGCACTTTTCCGTTTGAATATTCGGCGAAAGCCTTTTTGTCAAAATCATTTTGGTCAATGCCGTGATATTTGCCTTCATATGGATTATTGACCTGGTAACCGGGCATGTTCAGAAAAATGCCATCGATCGGAAACATGTCAATCGCCTCTTCAATGATCTTGAACGCCTTTTCCTGCACATAAGGCGCGTTAATGGACACGACGTACATGTCGGTGTTAATGATCCGTTCCCCTTTTGGCGAAATGTAGCACCAGTCCGGATGCGCTTTGAAAATGCTCTCGTGAACGCGGCTGAAATCGAAACGGACAATAACCTTAATGTTGTTTTCATGGCACTTCCTGATCACATCGCCCAGCACATTTTCCTTCATATAAGGATTGATGTAATGAAAATCCAGTTTGGTAGGATAAAATGCCATGATGCCGCCTGCATTGATCAATAATGTGTTAGCCGAATAAGTGATCAGGTCCGCAACAATGGAATCTGCATGGATCGTCGCGGCTTCATACGACGGCAGATTCATTTGAATCACACGCAGATTGTTCCGCTTCCACCAGAGCTGGCCGGTCGGAGATTTTTGTGCAAAAAGGTGATTTGAAAAAAATAAGAGACAAAGGAAGAGCGCGAATTTTCTCATTAGAAGACGAGGTCGTTTCAATGGGAAAGCGGGCTTGTGCTGGCGATCTACTGAATTGGATTTGGCATTTTCCAAAGGCAAACAACATTGTTGGCGCAGTTTTTATATCTTTTGGTTTGTAAATGCTTTCTCATTAAAAGTTACAAAAATTGAAGAAGATCAAAGCTTGGTTGCTTGTCTCGGTGATGTCCCTTGTGGCTAATCACTGCGTGCAAGCGCAGGATGGCTGGTTCAAACGCTTTGTCCAAAAGACGATTTCCGACACCACGGCGCCCGGTGAGTCCAGTTTCCGGATTTACCCGACATTGGGTTATTCGCCCGAAACGAGTTTCGAATTCGGACTCTCTTCCCTGCTGATTTTTCAGGCCAAAAAAGACACATTGAACCGGTTAAGTGAAATTCAGGCTTTTACATTTCTGACATTGGAAGCGCAATATGGAATCTGGCTCGATAATGCGATTTATGGAGATAAAGACAAATGGTTTTTTCTCGGCCGAACGCGTTTCCAGCGGTTTCCATTGCTTTATTATGGCATAGGACCCGAAACGGTTGACAAAGATCCGGCGTTGATCGACGCGAATTATATTTTATTCAAACAGCGCGTTTTAAGAAAATTACGACCCAATCTGTTCCTAGGACCCGAGCTTGACTATCAGCAATTATACAATACGAGCTTCGAACAGCCTGATAATCACACTTATGACAAGCCACTGGGCAGTGACGGCACGCGTAACATTGGTTTGGGAGCAGCATTGGTTTACGACAACCGGCACAATGTCCTCAACGTCAGAAAGGGCTTTTTCGGGGAAATTTCTTTTTTAAATTACGGTTCCGGTCTGGGAAGCGATTACAATTTTCACGGGGTCAATGTTGATGTGCGTTCATCGCATCCGGTGAGTGCGCGTAATGTGCTGGCGTGGCAGGTTTTAGGTAATTTTTATTCCGGGAATGTGCCTTTTAATCAGCTCGCTTTAATGGGTGGGGAAATGATTATGCGTGGTTATTATTACGGCCGTTATCGGGACAAAAACATGATCGCGGGACAAGTTGAGCACCGTTGGCTCCCTTTCGGATTTAGCAAGCGATTCGGGGCGGTGGCTTTTGCCGGAATTGCGGTCGTGGCTCCGAAGATCAATGCATTTACGTTTAAGCATATCCGTCCCTCGGGTGGCGTGGGGTTGCGTTATTTGTTGTTTCCCAAAAAGGACATCTATCTGAGGCTCGACGTCGGTTTTACAAAGGATGGACCAGGCTTTTATCTGTTTACCGGAGAAGCTTTTTAATTATTTTACCAAAAATCAATCCCTGTGCTTGTAGGTGAAAGCGACAATAAACAAGAGAACTCCGACGAAGCCCAGAGCGATGGATAACGAAGTGAATTCTGCAATAAAGCCAATCAATGCGGGTCCTGCGAGCTGTCCGGCATAACCCAGTGTGGTCACCGCCGGCAAGGAAACTGAAGGCGGAATGTTGGGGAAACGCCCGGCCGCTGTAAAGAAAATGGGAACAACATTGGCAGCTCCTAACCCAACGAGCACGAAACCCAGCAATGCGGCCGGCGCCCAAGGCAAAATAACAGCGATTAAAAAGCCCATTCCTGCGAGAAGCGTTCCATACAAAACGACTTTTGACGGCCCCAACTTATGAATAATGCCATCGCCCGTCAAACGCATCGTGGCCATTGCAACAGAAAAAGCAGCGTAACCTACGCCGGAAAGTGAAGGATCAAACCCGCGAGAAAATTGCAGAAAAACCGCACTCCAATCGAGCAAGGAGCCTTCGGCGATAAAAAGAATAAAACACATTAATCCCAAAACGAGCACCGCGCCCTTTGGAATAACAAAGCTGGCGCTGTCGATTTTCGCTTCTTCCGAATGCGGAAGTAAATGTCTGAATTGCGTAGTCGTGATTAATATAAGCAAAGCCGATATGCTTACCGCCGCAACTGTTGGCGATAATCCCAACTTAATAAGAAAACCCAAACCAATTGACCCAAGCAAGCCACCTACGCTGAACATCCCGTGAAAGGATGACATAATGTGGCTTCCATGCTTTTCCTGAACCAAAACGGCCTGCGCATTCATCGCAACATCAACCGAACCAATGCCTGCTCCGAACACAAATAAGGCGGCCCCAAGCTCGTAAGGCGTTCTTGCGAGTAAGAGCAGCGGAAGAATAAAAGCGATAATGAGTGCGGAACAAAGCGAAATTTTCCGGCTGCCGTATTTATTGATTAATACGCTTGTGAAAGGCATTGTTAAAATTGCACCTGCTCCTAAGGACAAAAGCACGACGCCCAGATCGGCCTCACTCAATCCCAATGCAAGCTTTGCGAATGGCACCATCGGTGCCCAGCAGGACAAGCCAATTCCGCAGACAAGAAAAATGAGTAAAACGGCCTTACGTGCTGCGCTGATTTTTGCTGTTTCTTGCATAAAGTGAATTGGAAGAAGAATTGATATGCAATATTATGCAATAAATCGCGAATTATGAATGCTAATTCCGCAAAAATTTGCAGATACGGATATTGATGATTCTTTATCTAGCATAAAAAAACTATCCGGGTGTAGAACCTGGATAGTTTGCTATTAATAGGAAATGCTGTCATTTGAGCGAGACTTTCCAGGTTTTGGAAACCTGGAAAGTCTATACATTAAAATTAGATATTTTTCTTCTTGGATTCTTTCACAGCGAAATCAACTGCGCGGGCTGATAGTGCCATGTAAGTTAATGACGGGTTTACACAAGATGCGGAAGTCATTGCGGCTCCGTCTGTTACAAACACATTTTTAACGGAATGCAACTGGTTGTTACCATTCAAAACCGAAGTTTTCGGATCGCGGCCCATTCTTGCCGTTCCCATTTCGTGAATCGCCATGCCCAGATATGAACCATTGTCATGCGTTTTCACGTTTTTCAAACCTGATTTTTCCAGCATTTCGGCGGCATCATTCATCATATCCACGCGCATCTTTTTCTCGTTTTCACGAAGATCTGCATCGAAGACAACCAACGGCATGCCGAATTTATCTTTCTTTTCCTTGTTCAAATACATGTAATTTTCGTGGTAAGGCAATGTTTCGCCAAAGCCACCAAAACCCATTGTCCAGTTGCCCGGAGTGGTCAGTTCTTCTTTGAAATCCGCTCCAAAAGAAAGCTCGGCAACATTGCGCTGCCATCCTTGCCGGCCGCCGCCTCCCTGGTAACCAAATCCACGCAGATAATCGCGTTTGTCAGAACCAATGTTGCGGTAACGTGGAATGTATATTCCGTTTGCACGACGTCCGAAATAATATTTATCCAAATCACCTTCCCAAACGCCGCTAGCGCCGGTTCTGAAATGGTGATCCATCAAATTGTGGCCTAATTCACCTGAATCGTTGCCCATTCCGTTTGGAAAGCGCTCGGAAGTTGAGTTAAGAAGCAATGCTGTCGATGCCAATGCACTTGCGCAGACGAAGATCAGCCCTGCGAAATATTCTTTTTCCTGCAACGTCACTGAGTCAACAACACGAACGCCGGTTGCCTTGCCCACGCCGTTTGCGCCGGATTTTGCATCATAAATGATTTCACGAACCACCGAATCAGGACGAAGTGTCAGCAAACCCGTTTTAACTGCTGGGGGCAATGTGCTCGATTGCGTGCTGAAATATGCGCCGTATGGACATCCCAATGCGCATCTGTTGCGATACTGACACGGAGAGCGCCCTCCTTCGAGTTGAATTTTCGTAGGTTGCGAAAGGTTAGCCACACGTCCGATGGTCATGTTGCGGCCTGGAAACTGCTTTTCAAGTCTTTTTCTAACCTCTTTTTCAACGAAATACATGTCCATCGGCGGAATGAAGTCGCTGTCCGGCAATTGCGGCAGACCCAATTTCTCACCCGAAATTCCCACGTGTTTTTCAACATAAGAATACCAGGGCGCAATGTCTTTGTAACGGATAGGCCAGTCAACAGCCACACCATCTTTTAAATTTGCCTCAAAATCAATGTCGCTCAGCCTGTACGACTGCCGGCCCCACATGATTGACTTTCCGCCAACAATGTTCGGACGGAACCAGTCGAATCTCTTTTTCTCTTCATATGGAGCGTCCATGTCATTCATCCAGTATTTTTCCGTCATTTCATTATACGGATAATCGCGGGACAGGAATGGATGTGTTTCTTTCTGTTTTACCGTAAGGCGGCCGTTGTATTGCGTTTCCCAGGGTGCTTTCAGCGCGTAGTCGTAACCTGTAACGTGTTCCAGGTTTTTGCCTTTTTCCAACATCAAAACTTTCAGTCCTTTTTCTGTTAGTTCCTTTGCCGCCCAGCCGCCAGATACGCCGGAACCGATCACGATTGCGTCGTAGGTGATTTCTTTTAATGCGTCAATATTTAAATTCGCCATTTTAAGGGATCTTATTTAAGAGTTTGGTCAGGGATAGTCAATTAAAGTGCCCAGCTTTTTTGTCCTTTTGGCATTGGCCAGCTTCCGTCAAATCTTCCTGGAATCGGCAGATAATCAAGTGCTTGTGTTGCCCCAATTTCAGAAGTGAAATATCCGGTGATGGTTAAGCCCTTCATTTGCAGGAAAAATGGCTTGTCAGAAACCGTTGTGCGTTTTACAATGTCGTTTTTCTGTGTCGCGTCGAGGGCAGAAAACCCTTTTCCATAAACCTCTTTGCTTTGCGCATCAATTTTATCAAGTCCTGAATAGAATTTTTTCTGATCGGCTATTTCGTAGCAATCGCGCATGATGCGGGTGATGAACTTGTCGGCTCCTGCCGCCTTAGCTCCGGGCGTTCCGGTTGTCGGGATGATCACATCGGCAACGTCCGCCAAAAGCGCCTCCTGATCTGCAGAAAGTTCGAGTGATGGACCGAAATTCAATCTTTCCCCCATGATGCCCGCCATCAAAGGAGCTGAGAGCGTGCCTCCAAGGAGGAATGTTATTTTTTGAACAGCTTCTCTACGGTTCATTAGTTAAGGATTTAAGTCGGAATGAATTTAATTAAAATAAACCTTTAAATATAACAACTGACAAAGAATTATCGCCATATGAGGCCACAATTTTCCGTAAATTAACTGAGCCCTGCCGGTGAATCAACGGTTTTGGCTCAGCTGCTCCGAACATGCCATATTTGATTAATATTCTGAACCAAGGCTTAGGCAATTCGTCAGATCTCTCCGGTCTGGCGAGCGAGTTTAAAGGTTAAGTAATAGAGGAACGTTGAGTAAATAATGCAGATATCTTCCCTGATTTTCAGGGGAGATATTTTTTTAGAAAACGAAGAATTGAAATTGAAAACGGCCAAAAAATATCAAACTATAATACGTAACATAACAAACCTGACTAAATAGAATGAGTGACCAAGCGCAGCAAATGCGTATTTAACATCTTGATTGATAAGCTTTCATTGAAGTGTGTGTTGAGAAAAGGGGCTGGAATTTTTCCAGCTCCTTTTTATTTGGCAGGCGTGATCACAATGTTGCGATATTCCACCGGTCCGTGGTCACCCTGAATGTACAGTGGTCCCGGCTCGCCTTCGTTGCTGTCCAATGCGCCGCCCGTAATGCCCGGGATTTCCTGATTGGTGATCACCGTTTTTCCGTTGGTTACAAGTGTGAGCATGCGGCCCACAAGCGTAATGTCAAATGATTGCCATTCGCCCGGATCTTTTGCCATCATTTCGCTTGGAACGAGAAAGCCGTAAACTGCACCTAGCTGATCCAGAGACGGTTCCATGCCTTTGCTATCTGTAACCTGCACTTCATAACGGCCTCTCAGATAAACCCCGCTGTTGCTCCCTTTCGGAATGCGGAACTCAACGTGCAGTTTAAAATCATTGAATTTTTGATCAGTAATAAGGTTAGCACCCGATTTCGGACTGCGTAGAATGCCGTTTTCAGCGACCCACTGGTTTTCGCCAGCTGCATGCCATCCTTTAATCTGGTTGCCATCGGTCAGTTTAATAGGCGTTCCCCAAACCGGCGCAGCGGTTCTGCGCAACGAAGGCGCACGAACGCCTGTAAATGTGTAAGTTTTGCCATCCGGCGTGCTTACGGACCCGGCAAGTTTTTCGCCGGTTAATGTGCCTTCCAATGTGAAGTTCTTATCGCCTTTTTCCCATTGCGGCGGGATTTCAAAATTAAACTTGCCATCCTTGAAATGCACTTCCGAAATTGGTCTGGCGCTGCCGGAAACGCTGGTAAATTGTCCAATGAGCGTATGGTTTCCTGAATGGCGCACTTCCAGCCATGACGGGGCCATTTTGCCAGCCATATCAACCGTAATGTCCCAGCGTCCTTCAATAGGAGCGGCAGCAGGTTGGGCAGGATGTGAGTTAAAATTGTTTGAAAAAGCGGCAGGAAAGAATGCCAGAGAAAGTAAGCAGGTCTTAAAAAATCGTTTCATATATGGATAAAGTTTAAGGAGGGTCAATTTAAAAATAAATTACTGCGCACACATGCATTTTCACAACTTTGATACGATGAGCCAGATTGCAAAGAAAAAAGCGATGGTCACCGGCTGATTTATTGCCCGGAAAACGCACCGCTTTTTCTGTTATTTTACTAATTTAATGTCAGCGAAAATCTTGAAAACCAAGAATTCGATGGCTTAGCCACCGCCAACTTTAACCTGCTCAGGGGCCTCATTATAACCGCCGGAACGATCGCCCATTCCAGACGAATCACTTGTATTCTGCGCGCTTGTGTCGCTTGTCGAACTTCCGTTTTCCAAATGGTCATTCAAACTTTGAAGTCCTTTTTCCCAGCCATCCTGATGCGGGATAATTTCTTCCTGGTTCGAAAAACCTTCTTGCAAAACGTGCAAAGTGCTGCCATTTTCCTTGGCTTCAAATCTGATAGTCAGCACATATTCCGTTTTTTCTGTTGCCGGATCTTCCAGTTCCCAGTTCCACGAATACACCAGTTTTTCATTAGGCGACACTTCTTTGTAATTCCCGGTCACACGCAGGCCAGCCTCCTTAAAATGATATTCAACTGCACCGCCTTCCTGCAATTCATTGACGACATTTACGAGCGTGTTACCCGTCGGCCGCCACCATTGTTTCAGCTGCTCTTCTTCCGTCCAAGCCTTGTAAAGCGACTGGACATCGGCCGAAAAGTCATGACTGATTTCAATAGTTTGGTTTTTTTGTTCAGTTTCCATGAAGTGTAATTGTTTTAAAAGTAAAGGAGCAAGCTTATTTTAACCCGCGCCCGGTCTTATGCTGCAATTCGTCGATCCGTTTTGAAGCTTCTGCTTTGTTCAATGTGCTATCGAATTCAACGCCTGCCTCGTCCGACAATGTTTTCAGATATGACTCCTGGGCACCGGTCATTGGTTCTTCTCCCGTCGTCCATTCGTCCGGATCTTTTACTGCATTCGACCCTTTGATTTCCTGATTTTGGCCTGAGGTTTTTGCATTCTCGTCAAGCGCGTCTTGTTCTTTATTTGCCATTTTAGTTTGAGATTTTTATTTAATTAGATAAAAAAACTGCGCCAGCCGCTTGCCTTTAAGTGAACTGCTTTCGCTTCTGGAAGGTTTGACCAAAGTCATTTTAGCCACGCATTCAAAAAACGGCTTTCCAAACGTTGCCATGTGACCGGACAATCGTGTTCGCATTTGAACAGACATTTGCTCTTAATGTTCCTTTCTGGGATTTCAGGGCGTATTTTGAGAATGGTATAATTGTTTGCAAGATCAGCTTACAATCCAGAAAACGGCTTCTCATATGCTGCAGAATTACTTCAAAATTGCCTGGCGCAACTTGATCCGAAACAAAACTTACAGTTTCCTCATTCTCATCGGCCTCGCAACGGGCATGACCTGCGCAGTTGCGCTCGGGTTGTATGTGATGGACGAGTTGAGTTTCGACCGTTATCACAGCCATTCGGACGACATTTACAGGCTCAATCTGCACGTAAAATGGGCTGATAACGATTATAAAATGAGCCAGTCCTCAGCGCCATTCGGGCCGACCTTGCAGCGCGATTATGCGGAAGTTAAAGAAACCGTCCGCATCAAGCCGCGGGATCTGACTCTGAGAGCAGGTGAAAAGTCAATTTATGTCAAGCAAATCGTTTTTTCAGACCCGACAATCTTCGATTTTTTCCACTATAATTTTCTGGATGGCAATGGGAAAACAGCGTTAGCAAGTCAAAACAGCCTGGTGCTGACAGAAAAACTGGCGCTGAAATTATTTGGGAAAACTACGGGATTGATTGGGAAAGTCGTGACGGTGAAGGACAGTATTCCAATGATGATTTCGGCCGTTATCAGCAATGCGCCTGCTAATCATCATTTGAAGTTTGATGCGATTTTGCCTTACAGCAACCAGTCTGTAAATAATACGGATTTGCTAAAATGGGACAGTTTCAACTCCTGGACTTATGTAATGCTGAATCACCAGGCGAAAGTCGCTGATCTGGAAGCGAAAATGCCCGCTTTTTATAAAAAATACATTGCAAGTGCGATTGGCGATGAAACCGGCACGAAGGTCAATTTCAACATTGTTTTGCAGCCGCTTACGGACATTCATTTAAAATCGTCACATTTATCGGGAGAAGAAAATGGCAGCTCGATGGCTTATGTCTACACTTTTTCGACCATAGCGCTCTTCATTTTGTTGATCGCCATTGTGAATTATGTGAATCTCGCAACGGCCAGATCATTGGGTCGGGCGAAGGAAATCGGTGTTCGTAAAGCGGTGGGTTCGCAAAAGTCGCAACTGGTTAAGCAGTTTTTGACGGAATCAATGCTTATGTCGTTTCTTGCGGTGTTGCTAAGCGTCATTATGGTTATTTCGCTGCTTCCCGTGTTCAATTTTATTGCTGATAAAACGCTTCGCTTTGACATCTTCGATTTAAAAACAATCGGCTTTCTCACTGGATTCGCGCTGTTGACTGGCATTTTGAGTGGCGTTTATCCGGCTTTTATCTTATCAAAATTCAAACCTGCCCTTGTGCTAAAAGGAGCGTCGAACGCCAGTGGAGGCGGGCAATTTTTGCGCAAATCGCTGGTTGTGCTGCAATTCTCTATTTCGATAATCATGATTTTGGGCACCATTGTGGTTTACAGGCAATTGCGTTATATGCGCAGTTCTGAGCTGGGTTTTAACCAGGAACAGGTGATCACATTATCACTAAAAAGTCCGGCAGCGCAAATGTCAGCCGATGTTTTGAAAAATCGGCTGCTGGAAAGTCCTTTGATCAAGCACGTGAGTCTGTCCGATGGCGTAGTAGGAGAAGGGTTGAATAACAAAACGACATTTAGTTTTTATTCAAAAGGCGCCGAGCTGCCCATTGGAACAGAATATTTTCACGTGGACGCAGATTTTCTCGACGTGATGCAAATTAAATTGAAAGAAGGCGCCGGTTTTTCGGGAAGCATTGACGGTGACTCGACGTTTTCGGTGCTTGTAAATGAGGCCATGATCAAGCGCTTGGGCTGGAAGAGCATGGACGAGGGATTAATTGAAGTAGACACCAAAAGGGTTCCGATCGCAGGCGTGATGAGCGATTTTCACTTGCGTTCGCTGCATAACCGCATTGAACCGCTGGTGATGGTTTTGAAAAAGCGCAATGCCGGAAATTTATACATTCGCTTTTCCGGGCATGATACGCGCGCAGCATTGCACTATTTGCGCAGCAGTTTTGAAAAAGTCAATCCCGGACAACCATTTGATTATGCTTTTCTTGATCAAACATTTGCCCGTCAATACAGCGCCGACGAGCGTAAAGGCAGCATGTTCCTGGCGTTTTCCGGCATTGCAATTGTGATTGCGTGCCTAGGCTTATTTGGCCTTACGACTTTCACGGCTGAGAAACGCACCAAAGAAATTGGCGTCAGAAAAGTGCTGGGAGCTTCGGTTGCCAGCGTCATTGCATTGCTTTCCACGGATTTTCTCAAACTGGTGCTCATTTCCATTGTGATCGCCGTGCCGTTGGGCGCTTACATGATGCATTCGTGGCTGCAAAACTTTGCTTATAAAACCGAAATGGAGTGGTGGATTTTCGTGCTAGGCGGATCATTGTCCATTGTCGTTGCATTGGTCACAGTCAGCTTTCAGAGCATTAAAGCCGCTCTAAAAAATCCCGTTCAAAGTTTGCGTTCAGAATAGCTTTTGCTGGTTGTAATCTGGGTTGTAGCTTTGTGATATGAAAAATATTCTCATCACCGGCGGCGCAGGACACCTGGGCAAAACTGTCGTTCAAACATTAGCGGATCAGGACTACCATCTGCATCTTGCTGTAAGGAAAAACAGTGATTCCAACAATGTCAATGTGTTTAATTATGAAGCTGATCTCGCTGATAGTGAGCAGGCTGACGCATTTTTTCAAGATGTTTTGTCATCCAATGACCGCATTCATGCAGGCGTTTTTCTGGCAGGCGGATTTGCGGCGGGCGGTTTGGAAAAGGCAGCAATGCGTGATATTACTGACATGGTGAACCTCAATTTTGCAACCGCATTTACAACAGCCAAAAATCTTATTGCACATTACAGAGCTAATGGCGGCGGCAAGCTCATTTTTATTGGTTCAAAACTAGCTATGGAGCCGCAGACGGCAAACGACAATTTTGCATATTCGTTGTCCAAACAAATGCTGTATAATTTCCACGATCTCATCAATAAAAGCGGAAAGTCAGATGGCATTTCAGCGCACATTCTATTGCCCGAAATCATCGACACCGCGCTTAACCGCAGTTTTATGCCCGACGCAGATTTTTCAAAATGGACCAGCACCGAGGCCATTGCGCAAACTATTCTGGACATCATTGAGGACAGGGAACTGCGGACGGAAATTACATTTTAATGAATGAGGCAATGTGATCTGAATGCAATGTCTCGCCATCCAAACTAGCATTTTACCAGTTATGTAACCGCATGAAATCGAATAAGTAGTTTCGCATCGGTCTGAATTTTAGTTGATTAAGTAAAGCCGCCAGCATTTGCGACGGTTGATTGTAACCTAAAAACTAATGATCATGCTAAACCGCGCGTTGTCCCGTGATTTCTATTCGTTTACGATCCTGTTCCTGGTTTTACACATTATTTCTGTCTTAATCCAGGGCGTAGTCAGTTTGCAGCTTGGTTCGAGAATCCTGACTTTCGACTCTTTTTATCCCTGGCTTTTGCTCTTCGGTTTCATTTTCGCGGTTGCGTCCGTGGCAATGCTGCGTTATTTTCTAAACAAAGGTTATCGGATCGCATTTACTGCTGGTCTGATTCATACGATCGCGACCGTTGGGCAGATTGCGCTGGTCTACAATATTTTAATGTTTCGCAATCTGCAAAGCTTCTTTGTATCCGCAAGCGCGACGACATTGGTGGTTGGCATCTTGTTTGGTTTTGCATTGGCATTTTCAAATGTTAGGGAACGACCCTGGCTTATGTGGTCGGGAATTATGTCCATTATTTCTGGCGCCATTTTGCTGGTCACCATGCTCTGGTTTCATAACACTCAGGACATAGCATTGAGATTGCTCGTGGAAAAAATCCACCGATTAACCGCTGTCGCCAGCATTTGCGTTCCCATTATGTTCTTACTCAATATGTTGCGAGAGACAAAAGCGATGGCTGTGGCGGAAGCGAAAACCACCCCGATCGTCTGGCGCGAACTGCTTAAAGTTTTGGGCATATTGGGTATTTTGTTTTTCGGGATGAGTTTTGTTGGAGAAAGCATTCGTTCGAGGTCCAGCAAGCCGTTTGTGCCGACGCCTGAAATCAGCAAATTAGCCACAGCAGTTCCACCACGAAATTTCGTGAACGCAACAGGTGACACGCTGCGTTACCGCCTGATGTTCCCGGCGAGTTACGATTCCACAAAACAATATCCGATGGTGGTTTGCCTGCATCATGGCGGCGCGCACGGAAAAGACAACATGCGACAGCTCGCCGCCGACCCGGCTCCGTTTCTTTTCAATGAGGAAAATCGGAAGAAATATCCCGCATTCATTTTTATGCCGCATTGTCCGGAAGGTGAAGGTTTTGGAGGCATTCCCAATTATCCCAACATTGATACGCTGGTCATCGACGCTATTAATACATTGAAAACTGATTATCCTGTTGATGCAAAACGGCTTTACGTGATGGGCATTTCAAGCGGCGGTTATGGTTCGTGGCATTTTATCGGCACACATCCTGAAATGTTTGCCGCTGCCATTCCCATTTGCGGAGGAGGCGATCCCAAAATGGGTAAAGTCCTGACAAACATGCCTATATGGGCTTTCCATGGAGCAAAAGACCGCCTGGCTCCGGTCAGTGGCACACGAGATATTATCGACGCAATCGAGAAAGCGGGTGGGAAGCCTAAATACACCGAGTACAAACAATCCGGCCATGATATTTGGCGAAACGTCAAGGAAGAACCGCATTTAATGGACTGGCTCTTCGCCCAAAAGAAAGATTAACCGGTGCGCCGTTGGCGCGAAGGTTCACTGTCGTTGGCGCGAAGGTCCACCTTCGTGCCTAATATTGTAAGGCCTCCGGCCGGAAGCACAATGCTAAACCGGCCGGAGGCCTTACAATAAGAAGTCCAAAGGTGGGCCTTTGAACTAGCGCGGGTGGGAAGAGAGAATCTTAGTTATGTTGGTTTGGAACATTGATCATCCAGCCGATGCCAAATTGATCATGGAAGCTGCCATAATAATCGCCCCAGAACATATCTGCAAGCGGCATTTCAATTTCTCCTCCGACGGACAAACCTGCAAAAAGGCGATCCGCTTCTTCACGGCTCTCGGCAAAGACTGAAACATAAAAATTGTTTCCGATTGTTAGTTGGTGACCCATAGAAGGCACTGTGTCAGAAGCCATTAACACATCACCGTTTCCAATGGGAAGTGCAATGTGCATCAAACGGGTTCTTTCATTTTCGGCAAGCTGCTCCGCGCCGGGCATGTCAGACATTCTTTGAATTGAAGAAAACTCTCCGCCAAAAACGGATTTGTAAAAATTGAAAGCCTCTTCCGATTTTCCATCAAAGTTGAGGTAAGCGTTTAATTTAGGCATAGCGAAAAGACTAAGTTATAGGTTGATTTGTGGATTTGATAATACAAAATTAATAAGTGAAACGCTATTCTATCGCCCGTAAAAGGGACAACAGCAGGGGGCTTATGGGACATAAATGTTGCTGCATTTTCTTTCAACCAGGCAGGGAAAAAGTTTCCTTTTTGCGGGCACTCATTCTTGCATTCTGATAAACGATAAATATTTAATATTTTTGTATTTCAAGCTTTTACAGGAATATGGCAGAAGGACAGACAGTGCACCTCGCAGACGATGACGAAGACGACAGGATGCTGATTAAAGACGCATTAGAAGAAGCCAATCCTGATGTGACCGTCATTGAAGCTGAGGATGGTAAGGAGTTGATCGCTAATGTGAAAAATGCGGATGACTTGTCGGAAACAGTCGTATTGGTGGATATGAATATGCCAAAAATGAATGGCATTGAAGCCATTAAGGAGATCCGGTCCGAGCCGGAGCTTGCCGATTTGCCGGCCGTAATGATGTCCACATCCAGTAATCCAGAACTCAAAAAGCGAGCCCTCGATGCAGGGGCCGACGATTTTATTGTCAAGCCTAATAATTTCAAAGCGCTTCTCGACATTGCCAAAAGTATTCTCTCCCGGTTTTTTGGCGCTAACTAACTGCGATTTTATCCCCGTCCGTAATCCAAATCATAAAATACAACTCACATCCTTTGAAAATTAACTTTGTATTGCAAAGTACTTTTTATAAATTTATTGTTGTGAAAAGGAATATTCAATTGAAGCGTTAAGAAAATATGACTTGGTTTGTTAAAGAAGGTTCGATTGTGCGGGAAATCTGGGGAAAGGCGGATACAATCCTCTTTATTTTTGCTGGCGCTTCTGCCGAATTTGCTGTGAACAAATCGGTCGACTGGCTTTATTTTACAGGAAAACTGCCTGCTGATCCCCTCGGAAGGCTTTTCTCAACAGTTGCCTATGCACGTAAGATCGTTTTTTCAGAACAAGAGGCGGCCATGAAAGCGATTGACCAAATCACCGCCATTCATCAGGAAGTGGAAAATAGGCGCGGAGCGAAAATTCCCGATTGGGCATATCGCGATGTTCTTTTTATGCTCATCGACTATTCCATTCGATCATATGAATTATTGGAGAAAAAGCTCACGAAGCATGAAAAGGCGGAAGTCTTCGAAACTTTTTACCAGGTTGGGGCGCGGATGCGGATAGCGGGCTTACCCGAAAATTTTGTTGAATGGGAGGAAATGCGGCGTCAGCATTTGAATAATAACCTCGCAGAAAGCGCTTTTTCAATAGATCTTTACAAACAATATCAAAAGCATCTCGGCCTTGCTAGATATCTGTTGCTCAAAGAAGTGCAGGCTGAAATTGTTCCCGGAAAAGTGCATCAAATGCTGTCATTACGCAAGGTTTCAGCCTTGACCGCAATCCTGCCTGCATACAAATTCTTGCGCGTTTTTGGAATGCATCACACCATGCGCAATGTAATTTTGCCCGAAAAATACAAGGCAGAAATTGCCGCCCTCGACATCCGATAACAAAGTAGTTTTGTTAAAAATCTTTCGGGATAGTGGCATTGAGCAAATTAAGATCTTTGATTGCTTCACCCATTGTGTTGTTGAAATAGGCAAAAACAGTCTTCCCATCCGCGATCCAATCCTGCATTTGTTCGGCAAATTCATATAAAAACGCATCTTCATATTGCCCGCGGTAATCACCATTCGGGCCGTGAAAACGAACATACTTAAAGTCTCCTTCTGATTCCAGTAAGCCAGGTGCAGAGCCAGGTTTGTCATGGATCACAATCTCAAATCCAAAATGTTCGATTAATTCAAAAACTTCATCCTCATACCAGGAGTTATGCCGGAATTCCAAAGCAACTTTCCAAAGCTTTTCCGGGTCGGCAGCTGCGATTGTGTTTAAAAGTGTTTCAAGTTGCGGAAGCAAAATCGCTTTCAGACTGGGCGGAAACTGGACGAGCAAACAGCCTTTTTTTGAGCCTATCTCATTAATGACTTGCATAAATCGGCTCACATCATCGGGATTGAAAATTAAACCCTTGTTATGCGTAATGTCGCGCCATAATTTGAAGGTAAACACAAAACTATCAGGCACTTGCGTAGCCCAATTCCTCACCGTGGAAGCCAGTGGAACTTTGTAAAATGAGCTGTTGATCTCAATGCTGTTAAACAGGGAAGCATAATATGTCAACCGGCTTTTGTCTTTGTATTCTTCCGGGTAAAACTGCTTGTTAGGCACCGGCAGAACGAGTCCGCTGGTGCCTGAGTAAAATTTAGATTCGTTATTTTCCATTCGTGCACTAATGCGCTGCAAATGCAGAACGCTGCGTGGGGACGGCAAACATCGTGCTAGCGAATGAAACCTATCATTTGGTCGCGAGCTTTTTTGAGAAGAACGGCAGCATTTTTTGCTCAATTCTTTCGCCAATGCGGTTCAGGTGATCGCCTTCATATTCTTCGTAAGTGTGCTCAATTTTGTAATTATCAAGCAATTCATGCAAGGTTTTAATATTCGCCGCAATGGGTTGATCTTTATTTCCGGCATCAAATGCAATTCCCTTCATTTGTTTCAGATTGTTGATATACTGATCAATCGTCGCCATGCCCGCATTCGCCGCCCATTTCAGTTCGACTGTTTTTTGCAGCTGACCATTTTCCACAATTTGGTCTGTGTAAAACGGCGGTTTAGTGGGATTCGGCGACCACGCGGCAGCGGAAGCAATGGCGGCTTTTGTGCCAAAATCAGCCTTGGCAAATTCTGCGGGATCTTTAATAGCTTCAATTTTCGCAAGCGATTCCGGCGAACGATTGCCTCCCGGAGCCATGCAGCAAGGGCTGAGCGCATAAATGCTGGAAAATACATCGGGAAATTTCTCGCCAATCCGCATTGTTCCATAACCGCCCATCGAATGTCCAGCGAGTCCGCGACTTGTTGCCTTAGGAATGGTCCGGTAATGCTGATCAATGTAGGAAACCAATTCTTTTGCAACAAAATCTTCCCAATTGCCTGCTGTAATGGAATTGGAATAAAAGCTTCCGCCGCTGCGCGTATATGCATTTGGGGTAACGATGATCATTTCGTTGAGCTGACCTTCTGCAAAAACCTTATCAACTATCACGGGCATATTGATCCAATGCTTCACCAATCCATACCATTGTGCGTCGTTATCAGTAAAACCATGGAGCAGATAAATAACCGGATAGCGCCGTTTCGAGTCCTTTTTGTAGCTCGGCGGCAGATAAATCGATACATCGGGATCGGCCGTGTTGCCTTCCAGATTGCCTTCAAGAGATTTCCCATGGACCTTGATGCGTTCCGTAGAACCCAGCAATTTCGCCTGGGCCGACACGAAATTTGGCATAAAAAATGCGCAAGCCAGCGCAATGAGGAGGAGTTTTTTCTTCATATGATTCAGTTCAGATACTTTTTAGGAAAAGGAGATATTGCTTGAAAAATACCGAAAGCAGAATGATGCATCCAACGACCCGTAATTGTATTTATCACATTATTACAACAACTTGTCGGGCAAAATAGGGAGCTCTCGAATCCGCTTTCCAGTTGCGTTGAAAACAGCATTAGCCACCGCGGCCGCAACGCCCACAATCCCAACTTCTCCTATTCCTTTTATCCCTAACTTGTTAGACAGCGTATCTTCTTCCTTGATAAAAATTGCATCCAGCTCACCGATGTCCAGGTTAGATGGAACGTGATATTCCGCCAAAGATCGGGTCACGAAATGTCCGTAACGGGGATCGACAATGGATTCCTCAGTCAGCGCCATGCCAATTCCCCAAACATTGCCGCCAATGATCTGCGAGCGGGCCGTTTTTGGATTAAGAATTTTCCCTGCTCCGGTCACCGCCAGAAAGCGCTCGACACGCACCATTCCAGTGGACTGGTTGACCCAGACTTCTGCAAAATTAGCATTGAAACTATGGGATGAATATTGCTCAGCCGTTTCCAGCGGTTTGGAATCAGCCCTTGCCTGAATGTCGGCGATTTTCTCGGAAATCATCAATTGAGACGCAGTAGGGCGGACAAAATATTGTTTGCCAGAGCGAGCAATCAGCTCATCGGTCACCTTATTGCAAACGTCATTCACCACATTGGCATAACTCGTCGCGCCCACAGAACCCACCGAGCCAGCAGCAGGCGGCAAGTCCGAATCTCCGATTTTCACTGTAATTTTGTTTATCGGCAAATCCAATGCATCAGCGGCAGTCTGTGCAAGAATGGTGTAAGTTCCTGTCCCCAAGTCCGCCGCAGCAAGCTCGATCGTTGCAGTTACATTGTTTCCCTCACGTTTCAATTTTACAATTGCCGAAGAATCGCGCTGATGCGCCGGGTAAGTCCCGCAAGCCACGCCATAGCCAATCAAGTAATTGTCCTGAATAAGCTGTCGCGGCTCCATCTTACGTTTTTCCCAACCAAATGCTTTGGCACCGACATTTAAACATTCCACCACTTTTCGCGAAGACCACGGTTTTCCATTGGATGGATCTTTTTCCGGCTCATTTTTAAGCCGAAATGCAATCGGGTCCATCTTTAATTTATAGGCCAATTCGTCCATCGCCGATTCCAATGCAAAGCTGCCCGTAGACTTCCCCGGTCCGCGTGTGTATGTGGGCAGGATCAGGTTCATGGGCGTCACGCGATAGGAAATGAGCGAGTTAGGCGTGTCATACATAATTTTTGAGCAGTCGCCGCAAGGCTCCACAAACTCATCCTGAATAGCAGCGTGCGTGCTCGTTTCATGCGCCAATGCAGTCAGTTTTCCATCTTTGGTCGCAGCCAAACTGACCTTCTGATAATTCCGTTGCCGAAAACCGACGGAATTGAACATTTGTTGCCGTGTTAAAGCCAGCTTTACTGGCCGGTTCACCATTTTTGCGGCTATGGCGGCTAATATCAGGTTGCCCCACTGTCCACCTTTCGAGCCAAAACCTCCGCCAATGTAAGGCGAGACAATGTGGACATTTTCAGGTTTGAGATTCAGCGTCAATGCAGCCGCATTTTGAGCTCCGTTCACGATTTGCGAGCTGTTGTAAAGCGTCAGTTTGTCGCCTTGCCATTCTGCAATCGTCGCATGTGGTTCGAGCGGATGATGGTGATAAATTGGCGTCGCGTATGTTTCTTCTATTTTGACTTCTGCATTTTCCAATGCTGCTTTTGCATCTCCGCGCTTTTCGTCTTCCTTATCTTTTGGCTTTACGCCGTCCTTATATATTTTTTCAAAATCAATTCTTGCATCGCTCTGCTCGTATTCCACTTTGATCAGATCTGCCGCATGCCGTGCTTGTTCAAAAGTCTCCGCTACAACCACGCCAATGTGTTGTCCGTAAAATAGCACATCCGCATTTTGTAACAGTGCACCACCCCGAATGCCGCCTTTGGGATTGAGCTTAGGCGCATTGTTGTGTGTAATCACAGCCAAAACGCCAGCCGATTTTTCAGCAGCAATGCTGTCAATGCGCTTGATCTTTCCAGACGCAATTGTGCTCTTAAAAATGACAGCATAAGCGGGATTCTGCACAGGATGATCCGTCGAATAATCCGCTTTTCCTGTCACTTTCAGGATGCCGTCAATGCGGTTGACAGGTTTGCCGATGGTTGTATTTTTATCTTGCATGAAGTCAGGGATTAAGGTCAGGATTTGTCGCTATTGAAAGCCATTTGTAGTGCAAGCACAATGCTGCGATTGCCAAGTTCAACTTTAAATTTGTTGTGTTCCAATGGCTTAGCCTCCGCCATCTCCGCATCTGCGGCAAGTTTAAAATTGGCCTCTGTTGGCTCTTTTCCCACGAGCATTTGCTCTGCTTTCAATGCACGCCAAGGCTTGTGAGCCACACCGCCCATCGCAAGCCGGGCTTGTTTGATCACATTGCCATTCATTTCCAATGCGGCCGCCACAGACACGAGTGCAAAAGCATAGGAAGCCCTGTCGCGCACTTTGAGATAATAAGAATGTTCGGCAAAATTGTTCTTAGGAATCTCAATCGCTGTGATCAATTCCCCGTGGCCCAGGTTTGTGTCCTTTTCTGGTGTATCGCCAGGCAACCGGTGAAAGTCTGCGAATGGAATTGATTTTTCCTGCCCGCCTGGACTCTGGATTTTTACAACCGCATCCAGCGCCGCGAGTGCAATGGCCATGTCAGACGGAAATACGGCAACGCACGTTTCGGACCAGCCGAAGATCGCGTGCATTCGGTTGATGCCTTCCAAAGCGCCGCAGCCTGATCCGGGTTCGCGTTTGTTGCAAGGCATATTGACATCGTAAAAATATGGGCAGCGCGTCCTTTGCAGCAAATTTCCTCCATTGGTCGCCATATTGCGGATCTGTCCCGAGGCGCCTGCCAGAATCGCCTGTGTAAGCAGCGGATAATTTTGACGGATCATTGGATGATTGGCCGCATCCGTATTTTTTCCGAGCCCGCCAATGGAAACGCCAGCACTTGTCGCCTTGATTTGAGTCAAAGCAATGCGTGTAATGTCAATGACTTCGTCCGGCTGCTCCACATTTTCCTTCATCAAATCCAGTAAATTGGTTCCACCGGCCAGAAACCGCGCATTTGGATTTTCAGAAACAAGCTTGACCGCCGCAGGAGCGTCTTTCGCATTGATGTATTTAAATGGTTTCATATCAGCATCCAGTTTTGTTCGACCGCTTTCCCGCTATGCACTTCCTGAATCGCCGCAACAATGTTGGGATAGGCGCCGCACCGACAAATATTTCCAGACATCCGCTCCCGGATCTCCTCATTGGACAGCTTAACCGGCGCGACTTTTTTGCGGACATTTTTGGTCACATAACTCGCATCACCGCTTTTCGCTTCGTCCATTAATGCCACCGCCGAGCAAATTTGCCCTGGTGTGCAGAAGCCGCATTGGAAACCGTCGTGTTTAATGAATGCTTCCTGAATGGGGTGCAAAGCATTTCCTTGCGCAATGCCTTCGATTGTTTTCACCGATTTTCCTTCGCAGCTGACCGCCAATGTAAGACAGCTCAAAACCCGTCGCCCATCGACAATCACCGTGCAAGCACCGCATTGGCCATGATCGCAACCCTTTTTAGAGCCGGTTAAGTCCAGTTTTTCCCGCAATGTGTCCAGCAGCGTCATCCGCGAATCGACCACCACTTTTTTGGCCGCACCATTGATTTTGAAAGCCACATCCACGCCGTTTTCAATCGTCTCAGGCGCGAGCGTGTTTGGTTGTGGAGACGTAAGTGGCCGTGTGATAACTTGTTCCGCAACGGCCGACTGCCAGGCTAGCAAGCCGCCACCCGCCAAAGTCATTAATTTCATAAAATGCCGTCTGTTGACGCCGTTGTCCATGATTTCAGCTAAGTCTTCGGGCATGAGGTCTTCAAACAGCTTCCGTTCATCGTCGGTGAGCTGCGGAGATTGATCTTCTTCGTTCATGGGATATGGGCGAGATGGATTAAGATTTCGAGGTTCAAGAGTGAGGGTAAATTGTTGATTTCAAGCAAGAAATGCAAATGCCTTCACCGGCAGATTTGCTAATGAAGGCACTTCAATAATTATACCAAGATGCAGTTTAGCTCAGCTCACCGGCAAAGTGTTATTGAGTAAATAAAATGCCGAATCCTGAAAACTAATGAATGATTTTGCCTGTTCATTGTCAATCCAACCTTTTTCCAAATGGCTCGCATCCACCAGCGCTGCTGTCTGCATTTTGCCATAAACCTCGCACACATCCGCCAAAGTTTTTAACTCAATTTCGCTGAATTGGGATGGGTCGAAAGTGTTTTTCGTTGAAATCACTTCACCATAATTCCCATTGCCAACCTCAACCTGATCAATCGATAACTTGGCGTCGTCACAAAGTTTGACATACATTTTCTGATATTGCGAAGGCACCGGCCCGAACTGGATTGCCCGGTAAGAAATGCCTGAAATTGCATAACCTGTCCGCGCATACGAAGTGAAATCGGCGTAAAAAAGCAGCTTGTTCAATTTCGTTTTGTAAAGTCCTTTGATTTTAGAATCAAAAAAGGCGATCATATTCGAAATTTTCTCCATATCGGGCCTTTTAAATCCGTTGAATGTCGACGGAGCTTGATTTTCAAAAATTTGATCAAGAAACAAAAGATCCCAGGCGTGCTTTGCATTATCCGCAATGACCTGCTCTGCTTTTGACACCAGTTTTTTAACCTCTTTTTCTGTCAAAATATGCGAGCTCGCCTGAACTTGCCGAATGAATGTCGCCGGATCTTTGACTGACAAAATCAACCGCCCATTCGAAACCGATGGAATCTCACCCGATTCATATAACCGATAAGCATTGGTGCCCAATCCCAATATTTCAGACATTTTATTGGCCGAAACATCATACATCCGTCTTATTTCCCTAATCTCCTCCGGAAACGGAATCCGGTATTTTTCGCGATATTGATTGTAAACTTGCGAGATTCCAAGATCGTCCAACTCATCTGTTGTGAACTTCTCACCCGAGTCCTCGCAAAAGTAATAATGCCAGAAAAAATCAAACTTTTCTTTTCGGAAGGTTAAAGATGACGGTTCGCAATGCAAGATCGCGTCCTTACCTGTTATTGGACTTTTCATGGCTTCTATTTAAATGGATAAATCATGGGGTGTTCGGCAACATGAAAGGAAATGCATATCACATTTGAATTGGCATTGCCAAGGGAAATCTTGATATATATTTCCTGACTCTTATAGTGTTGACCGAAGATCCAAAGACTGGCAATTTTATAAAGTATATCGTCAATGGGTCCTGCTACATAATTCGCGACTTTCAGTGACTCGATAATTTGCCTCCGTTTAGAGGCGGTCAATTCAAGCTGAGCAAAAGTGTCGAGGTTCTTAGTATTGGTCCGCTCCATAAAACGAATGTCGAAAATCCTATACTTCACAAAGAACTCTCCAAGAAACTGCTCAACTTCTGATCGTGATGCCAAAGTTACCAAATAGTTTAAGTAATTATATAAAGATTTCATAAAATCAACTTTTTCGTTGAAATCGTGTGCAATCTAAACTTTGGCGATTCAATGTTTAGCATGTAGAAGTGTGCCATCTTGCGAACGGTGGACACGAGTTATTTAAAGGAAGGGGACGACCTTAAATGGCGTGGTCGTGGTGGCATCGGACCGGCAAATGTGATGTGATATTTTCGGGTCGTTTAAGGGTAAATCAGGAATTAACCGCATGTTAAATATTCGCACTGCATCCTAGGGCTAATGTTTTATAGTACAAATTCACGATATTGAGGGAAATATTAATGATATCGTAAATCAAAAAACTATTGACATGAAGAAGACATTGATTTTGAAGGGTTTTGCTATGATGTTAGCATTCGTTTTTACAGCAACCATGAGCCAGGCACAAGATGGAGCAAAGCCAAGTCCGGCAAAAACCGCCACTGGGAAAGCGGGTGGTGCTAACATTACCATTAATTATTCAGCCCCCTCTGTAAAAGGGCGCAAAATATTTGGCGACCTCGTTCCATTCGACAAAGTGTGGCGTGCTGGTGCCAATGAGGCAACCATTTTTGAAACCGATAAGGACATTACAATTGAAGGGAAAAAGCTTCCAGCTGGAAAATACAGTCTTTACGCACTTCCTGGTGCGAGCGAATGGTCATTCATTTTTAACTCGCAAACAGGCCAATGGGGCATCAAACGCGGCGGCGAAACTTCAAAAGATGCTTCCAAAGATGTGCTGACAGTTAAAGCAAAGCCCGCAAAAAGTGCTTCAATGACCGAGGTTATGGCTTACGAAATAACGCCAAAAGGTTTCGTGTTGCGTTGGGAAAACACAGAAGTGCCCGTTGCTATCAAGTAACATTGACCATTGCCGTTTGCCAGTTTCAATGATAAACTGCTGGCGGAAATTTGAACTTCAACACTGGCATTAGCGTCGAGTGTGGAAATTCCAGGGCACTTGAAATTTAAGAAGACATTGGCCTTTCCAGAGAGGCAGCTTGTAACCAGGCTGCCTCTTTTTTTATTTCTTTTACCTGAAATGATTTGGCTTTACAAGGATTTTTTGATCAAAAACAGAGAATGGCACAACATTTGGATGTAACCGTTAGGGTTCCGGCAATTGCCGTGGCTGCAAAGGCAGATCGCTCGACTCGTTCGATGCGGATTTGTAGATCATTTAAACTTAATGTCAATCATGAAAAAATTGTTATTTGTAGTCGCATTTTTTGTTGCTGTTCAGTCAGCTTCCGCTCAGTCTTTTAGCATCGGACCCAAAGCCGGTCTGAATTTTAGTAACTACACGGGCGGTGATATTGAATCAGATGCATTGGTGGGTTACCATCTTGGTGGTGTTATCAATTATGGATTTGGAAAAGTATTTTCGATCCAGCCTGAGGTTCTTTTCTCAACACAAGGTGCCAAGGTGAACAATGCCGGAAGTAAATCGGATTTCAAAATCAGCTATGTTACCATTCCGGTAATGTTCAAATTCAAAACGGCTGGCGGATTTTACGTTGAATTTGGCCCGCAAGCAGGGTTCAGGACTTCAACCAACATTCCTGATCAAACGATCAATAATTTTGCTAAAAACCTTGATCTTGCAGCAGCAGGTGGCATTGGTTACCAGTCACCAATCGGTTTGGGCGTAGGCGTGAGATATGTTGCCGGACTTTCGAAAGTTGGTAATTTCACAGGCCAGGACATTAATCCTGATTTCAAGAACAGCGTAATTCAAGCCAGCCTTTTCTGGGCTATCCCTTTGGTTAAATAATTTTTTCGACCAAAATTTGGTTACAAAAAAAGAGGATGAACAACGTTCATCCTCTTTTTTTGTGCCTGATAAAACGACTTATTTCGTAATCAGGATCGGCAATTGTTGCTCAAAAAGTGCTGTGAATTGCTCCACAGTGAGAATGTGCCCTTGCTTCTGTGCATTGTTGGCCAGGTTATAAGCCCATTCCGCCGCTGCCAGCCTTTGCGTAGGCGTGCCGTGGTGACCGTCACTGTTAAAAGAGCAATCACCAATGTTGAAAAACACACTCAAAAACTGCTTCACCCTTTTCCACTGCATTGAAGCGCCTCGCGCGTGAGACAAATAGTAAGCCGCATAAGCATCAGCCATCAGCTCAGTTCTGCGCGTGCCTTCTGGTGATTGCGCGTCCGGAAAAAGATTGAGCTGAAACTGGATATGGTGCCCAAACTCATGCGCAAGAATAGCCTGGGGCGCAACATCCCCATATCCAATGGCTGCAAACCCTTCCATAATGCCATCGCCCATGATAATTTTGTCAGGAATGACGCCATAAGGAGGGAAGTCGAATCCAGATTGCGCAAATGCATTGAAAGTGAAAATCGGATGATCTCCTTTTCTATATTGCGGCACTTGGTTAGCAAGCTCCACAACAATGTCAGCAAACACAGCTGCGGTTGCAGCATCTAGCCCGAATGCAGCAACATAAGTGCGAATAATTCTATCCCGGTTCAGCAACATGTTGCCATGCATCGCGGCAAGGACAATCCCGTCTGAATCAATATTCCAAAACCGTTTCAGGTCTTTGAAACCTTTGGTAAGCTTCTGCGTAAATTGTCCGCTTGTGCCAAAATACTGGTTTGATGAGCTATTTTCAAACACAAGGGCATCATAAGTCGGCAAATCGAGCATGGCAAAATCCAGCACATATCCGATTACTTCCGAATTCCAGTCGCTCAGTTGCTGATCCAGCCAGATGTTAATGGGTGTGTTTCCATCACATGGCGTCGGCTCAATCACATTCAGCGCTTTCAAAACGATATTGCGATATTCCGGGTGCATTTTCAGCGTCAGCTGCGAAGTTTGCCGCATATTCTTTTTGACATCAACAGGCAAAGAAGCGTGCGCTTTACTGATTTTTTCCCTTAAAGCCGCCAGAGACGATTCTTGCGGTCCAACGGCATTGCTTTTCTCCAAGTTATCCTGGCAACTTGTGGCAAGCACCAGTGAGAAAAGGAGCAGTGTAGTAAGTAGTTTAATCTGTTTCATAAATAGTTTGTTGGTTTGTTTAGGAAACAAGATAGAAATTTCTTCTACAATTCCAGAATGCTGGCTTTAATTTTAAAAATAATACTAGCAGCTGATTCTGAGAAGGTTTTCGGTAAATGCGCCGTCTTTTTAAAGACTCTAAATTAGCTTTTGATGTGGTTCAAATGAGTTCGTTCCGATATTTTTGATATTCCAAAAAGTTTTTCAGGATTACGCTCACTATGAAACCGATTCAATACATCGTGCACCGGGATACAGTTTGGTATAATCTCAACGATTATATCAACTTCCTGCTTGCAGCTCGCATTGTGCAGCCCATATTGCCGCAGCTTCGCAAAAATCACAAACCCAACAAGACGCCATTTCAAGTTGTTTTTGACAAACTCGAAAAGTTTGAATCGGCTTATCACATTCGCTATAATAACGAGCTTTACGTGGATTGGGTCGTGTTTGAGTATTTTTTCAGGCCATTGAAGCCGTTTCTTGTAAGCCAGTCCGACTGGAGGGAGGAGGAAAGCCTGTTCAGGCAGACGCAATTTTTTATCAATGAGTCAAAAATCACATCCAACAGAAAAACGGCTCCCGGCACGGCATCTTACTTTCATCAGGTAAGCCCGAAATGGCAGCTTTCAATCCCACATTAACCCAATATTCAATAGATAAAGTCCATCGTGTAGGAGTAAGGCGGAAAACTGGTGCTTTCCACGCGAACCGTAACTTTTTTGGGATAACCGTTGGGTAAATATTCGTAAGTGTAGTTTGTGTTTGAAATGACAACATTGTCCAACGAACGTGTCTCTTTCACAGGATTGTTCGGACTCAATGACCGGATCGAAATCTCGCCGTAAGCGTCCCTTCCCAGTTTGAAAAATGGATTTGGATGGTCGTCGTACAAATATTGCGTTTCGTCTTTTATTGTTGAAGTTTGCTTATTTGTGCTGCTTTTCAGCACATTATGCTGGTCATTTCTGGTGTAGGCGAATGTCGTTTTCTCCGTTTTATTTTCGTTCCACAACTCTTGCCTCGTAATATATCCCGTTTTGTCAAAAGCATAAATCCGGAGCGTTTTTGCGCCGGACTGCAAATCTTCACGCGTAACCTCACGAAGCGAATCGCTAATTACCGGCGCGTAATTAAGTGAGAAATATGGCTTTAATGTGTCAGCAGGGTTTTGCCCGGCCGGAGTAAGCGCCCGAAGTTTTACTTCATAATTTTGAAGCACACCATTGCTCCTTTTGAAAACGCCTGTTTGTGAAAACATGGGCGACGGCGCTGCAACGAAGCGCCTTTCTTCTGCCAGCAAGTTGCCGTCGTACAGATATTCAGCCTCCAATAAACCGTTAAAAAGCACTTTATTGATCTTGACATCCACTTCTCCGCCCTCAAACGGAGCCTGTTGTTTTACTTCCTCAGCTGGTTTTGGATCCGGTTCATCCGTCTTGTCACATGCAAAAACAACAAGCATTGTAACGAAGCATATCAATTTTTTCATAGCGTTAATCTGTATAGTGTCGTTTGAAGTAAATCAGAATGTTCTTAATACGGGTCGTAACTGGAATCGCCCGAATAACCTTTCTTGACGATGTTTTCTGCGCGGTTTTTGTAGATCGCCGGGTTGCTTGGCGCA
Source organism: Dyadobacter sp. CY326 (assembly GCF_021390515.1). Classification (GTDB taxonomy): domain Bacteria; phylum Bacteroidota; class Bacteroidia; order Cytophagales; family Spirosomataceae; genus Dyadobacter. The sequence goes on along the minus strand of NZ_JAJUXI010000002.1, from coordinate 193,095 downwards.
GTGGTTGCCAGGCCATCGACATAGCGATTGAACATGCAGAATGCGGCCGCAATCAGCACCGTGTCATGAATGTCGCGATCATCCGCTCCTGCAAGCTTTGCAGCGGCAACTTGTGCCTCTGACACGTTCTTTCCACCTTTTTGAACGCTGCCGGCAATGCTGAGCAATGCCTTCATTTTTTCGGATAATGTGCTTTCCTGATAATTGGTTTTCACACTATTCATAAACGACCAGTCGTCATCATCATAATAAGCGCTGGCAACTGCGCCGTGGATGGTTTGGCAGAAAAAACAATCGTTTAATGAGGACACATATGCGCCGATCAGCTCGCGCTCGCCGCGTGTAAGACCTTCGTCGCTGAGTAAGAGTGCATTAGCAAGCGCATTCAATGGCTCAGCTGTTTTTGGACTAAATTTCATGGGTCCCAGAATGCCGGGAACTCCATCTTGCAGTTTTATATGTGGCATGGGTTCGTTCGAATGCCTAAACATACTGCAAAAAATTCTATTTCATATATGTTTAGTTATTGATTTTTCTTTCCAATAATCCATTGGCAGACAAAATCCGGTTGATCAATGAAAATATTAAACTATTAAGTTTGTAGACTAAATAGTTTAACTAAATTTGCGATACAACCACCACCATGAAGGGCAGCCGCCCTTTAAGATCCATTGTTTTGAACCAGTAATCTTGACATTCATTTTTCAGTTACTCACTGCGTCTTGCGCAATGCGGCATGGAGTTACGCTATCATAACCTTTTCAGAAATGACTTACGAACAAACTATTAAGCTTGCAATAAACCGGGAAGTGAAGATTCTCGTGACGGGCGAGCGTGCCAAAAACCGCAAAGTTGTCTCCATTGCGTTGGATTTCTTTGTAAAGGACAACCACGAAAAGGATTTCAGTCCGCTTATAGGCGTCAATCATCCGCAATACTGGAAGTTCAAAACTTACTCAGCCGAAAAATCGCAGTATTTACAACTGGAATACAGCGGTGTTTCGCGCGCGCAGCTTAACCGCGTGCTTGCCGGTTTTGAAGCAATGTTTCCGCAGGACACCACATTCGAATTCAGTGCGGACATTGGTAAAAGAATCAAATATCTCAAAGGCCTCCGGGTGACTGCACTCAGCGTCAGGCAATTGGCAGTAAGTTAGTTTATGCGAAGACTTTTATCGTTACTAGTCAATTGTTTACTCATTGGCTTCCCGGCTGTTTATGCACAAACGGCAAAGCAGGAGCCCAATATCATTATCATTCTGGCCGACGACCTCGGCTTTTCGGATCTTGGCGCTTTTGGTTCCGAGATTAAAACGCCTAATCTGGACCGCCTGGCCAAAGATGGCATCAAACTCACTTCTTTTTACAACAGCGGGCGCTGCTGTCCTTCGCGCGCCGCCTTGCTTACTGGATTATATCCGCATCAGGCTGGCATCGGCGATATGGTGCAGGATAAGGGTTCGCCAGCTTATCAGGGTTATTTGAGTGAAAACAGCGCCACCATTGCGCAGCTTTTGAAAACCAAAGGTTATAACACCATTGTGTCTGGCAAATGGCACGTTGGGCTGGTGCCCTCTGCGCTGGCCCATAATCGCGGGTTTGATAAATCGTTTACCATGCTCAATAATGGCAGCAGTTATTTCAATTCGGAGCCGATTTACAATGATGGACGCACGGTGACCTTTCTTTTAAATGGTCAAAAAATAGAGCGGCAGGACACCTCACAATATCTCACCCAAACGATTACTGATTTTGCAGTGAAATCTTTGGATGAGGTTAAAAACAGTGAAAAGCCATTTTTCCTTTATGTGACTTATACGGCACCGCATTGGCCCATCCAGGCGCTGCCCGAAGACATTGCAAAATACAAAGGCAAATATCTGAAAGGCTGGGACGAGCTGCGCAAGCAGCGTTTTGCACGTCAAAAAGAGCTCGGGATCATTGATAAGGACTGGCAATTATCACCCCCATACAGCGGTGCAAAAGATTGGGAAAAATTGACTGCCGCTGCACGCGAGAACTGGGATTTGCGCATGGCCATTTACGCAGCGATGATCGACCGCATGGATCAGGGCATTGGCGAGATTTTGACCAAACTTAAAGACATTAAGCAAGATAAAAACACGCTCGTCATTTTTGTTTCAGACAACGGCGGCAGCGGCGACACAGTCAAAGATTGGGACTATGTAACGCAGAAAAACGGCACGCCGGGCACCGTCGCTTCGATTGACAGTTATTATCCAGAATGGGGCAATGCGAGCAACACACCTTTTAGTTTATTCAAAAAAAACACCCACGAGGGCGGCATTGCGTCCCCTTTTATCGCCTGGTTTCCGGGGCAGATCAAGGGAGGAAGTTCCAGCAACGAGGTTGGACATTTGATCGATCTGCTGCCCACTTGCCTGGACTGGGCAGGCGTGCAATATCCGCAGGAACTGGCGGGTAAAAAACTGACCGCATTGCCGGGAAAAAGCCTTAAATCAACATTGACAGGCAGCCACAAACCGGATAACCGAACACTTTTCTGGGAACACGAAGGCAGCAGGGCCGTGCGCAGCGGTCATTGGAAGCTCGTTGCCGAAATCCACCAGCCGTGGGAGTTGTACGACCTTCACTCCGACCGGACGGAAACGAAAAACCTTGCCGCAAAATTTCCGGACAAGGTTAAGGAGCTCGAAAAGCAATATTTGAAATGGGCCAAGAAGGTGGGCGTTGTGGATTGGGACCTCATCAAATGATGTGTGAAGAAATGTTTTTAACAACAAAAATATGAGATCAATATTTTACAAAAAATGGGCAGGAGCAGCGCTATTATCTGCACTGGTTTTTGGGACAACCTTCGCACAGCATGATCCTGTGCAGCCTTTTAAAGGGAAAGTCGGGAAGACAATCGAGGAAACCGAACAATGGTGGCAGGAGCAGCCCAAGGCGCCAAAAGGAGCGCCTAATGTCGTTTGGATTCTGCTCGATGACGTCGGTTTTGGCGCCACATCTGCATTTGGTGGCCTGATCGGAACACCGAATTTTGAAAAGCTGGCCAACAACGGTCTGCGTTATACGAACTTTCATACGACCGGCATTTGCAGTCCAACGCGGGCCGCATTGCTTACCGGTCGTAATGCACACAGCGTCGCCATGGGGCACCATGCGGAGCTCGGCATTGGTGCGCCGGGTTATAACGGCAACATTCCCTTTGAAGCCGGAACCGTGGCTGAGATTTTCAAAGAGAATGGTTACAACACGTTTGCTTTGGGCAAATGGCACGGAAACCAGCCGAAAGATCTAACCATTGCCGGCCCTTACAACCGCTATCCAACCGGTCGCGGATTCGAACACTTTTACGGATTCCTAGGCGGGGCGACGGACCAGTGGCATCCGCATTTGGTGGAGGAAACTACACCCATCAACATTGAGCCCAATACGCGCCATTTGAACGAATTAATGGCAGATAAGGCAATTTCATACATTGCAAATCAGAAATCAGCTGACCCTGAAAAGCCCTTTTTTATGTATTTTGCCACAGGCGCAGCCCATGCGCCGCATCACGTCGCAACGCAATGGAGCGACAAATACAAAGGTAAATTCGACGGAGGCTGGGACAAATATCGCGAGGAAGTGCTCAAACGCCAGCTTGCAAGTGGACTGGTTCCCAAGGACACGAAACTGGCTCCTCGGCAAACGGGCATTAAAGCCTGGGAATCGCTTTCGGCCGATGAAAGGAAGTTATATGCAAGATTTATGGAAGTTTACGCAGGCTTCCTGACTTACACAGATTACGAGATTGGGCGCATAACCAAATATCTGGAAGAAATCGGGCAGTTGGATAACACGCTGATTTTCCTGGTCGTAGGAGACAATGGTGGGAGCAAAGAAGGGACTTACACCGGAACAGTTGGCACTGCCGAAAAGGCGTCTGGTGACAACATTGGCTTTTTGCTCTCGCAATATGACAAGATAGGAACGGAATACAGTTACCCAAATTACCCGCTAGGCTGGTCGCAGGCAACGAATACGCCCTTCCGATATTGGAAAAGCGACGTGAATGCAGAAGGAGCTTCGCACACGACCCTGATCGTGCATTATCCCAAAGGCATCAAGGAAAAAGGTGGTTTGCGTCCGCAATATTCGCACGTGATCGACATATTGCCTACCACTATTGAGCTGGCCGCATTGAAAGTGCCCGACGTGATCAACGGCTATCCGCAGCGTCCGTTCCATGGCACGTCACTCACTTACTCGCTGGCCGATGCCAAAGCGCCAACCCGTCACACACAGCAATATTATGAGCTTCACGGGGGCCGTTCTATTTACAAAGATGGCTGGAAAGCAAGCGTTTATCATCCCAGAAACACATTTGGAGAAAAAACCACCGACATTAATTTCATTGCCGATTTCAGTCGCGACAAGTGGGAGCTTTATAATTTGAATGAGGATTATAACGAGATCAATGACCTTGCCGCGAAAAACCCCGAGAAGCTGGAAACATTGAAAAAGCTCTTTGACGAAGAAGCCCGTAAATATGATGTGTATCCACTGAAAAACTTCCGTGCAGGACTCGCGCCGCCGCCCATCAGTGCAAAATCGATTATTTACGAAGGCGCGAGCATTAAAACGCGTGTTTACATTGGAAAAAGCGCTGTCAACATTACGGCAACGGTTGATATCAAAGACAAAAATGCGGAAGGCGTTATTTTCTCAAATGGCGGTCTGCTTGGCGGGACGAGCCTTTTTGTTAAGGACAACAAGCTTCAATATTTGATCAATGATGGTTTAAAAGAAGTTTTGTTAACCTCATCAAAATCGCTTTTGGTGGGAAAAAATACGATTAGGGTCGAGTTTGCCGAGGATAAGAAAGTGACCCTTTTTGTAAACAGTGAAAAAGTGGCCGAGCAAGCCATTGATAATCGCAACAAATATCTCAATTCAGCAGCAACTGACGGTTTCAGCATTGGAAAAGACCTGAACTCGCCCGTTACCAAATCTTATGAAGGCACATTTGCATTCACGGGTGCCGTGAAAACTTTGGTCATCGAGCAAAATGAAGGCGAAAAAACTTCGACGGGAAAGTAAGGTTATGGGAAGAATCGAATTGTTTTTTACAAAAATATTAACTGCATTCATACTGTCTGGCTTCTGCGTCACCGTTCATGCGCAAAGCCAAAAACCCAATGTCATTTACATTTATGCCGACGACCTGGGTTATGGTGATCTCGGATCTTATGGCGCAACGAAAATCAAGACGCCGAACGCCGACCGGCTGGCGCGCGAGGGGCTCCGTTTTACCAATGCGCACACGACCTCAGGCACTTGCACGCCATCGCGTTATGCGCTCATGACGGGCGAATATCCGTGGCGCAAAAAAGGAACCGGCGTGTTGCCCGGCGATGCGAACCTGATCATTCCGACAGACAAAGCAACGCTTCCGGCCGTTTTCCGAAAAGCTGGATATCGAACCGCTGTTGTCGGGAAATGGCATTTGGGACTTGGTGAGGATGGAGAAAAAATCAACTGGAACCAGCCTGTTAAAAAAGGGCCTGACGCCGTTGGGTTCGATTATTCCTACATTTTCCCAGCCACTGGCGACCGCGTGCCAACGGTTTTTCTAGAAAATCAGCAGGTGGTCGGTTTGGAAAAATCAGATCCGATTGAGGTGAATTACCAGCATAAAATTGGCAACGAACCCACGGGAAAAGAAAATCCCGAATTGCTGAAATTGAACGCTTCTCCCGATCACGGGCACAATAACACGATCGTTAATGGCATTGGCCGCATTGGTTTTATGACGGGTGGGAAAAAGGCGCGTTGGATTGACGAGGAGCTTGGTCACGTTTTTACAGACAAGGCACTTGCATTCATAGAAGACAATCGGCAAAAGCCATTTTTCCTGTATTTTTCACTCAATGACATTCACGTGCCCCGCATGCCGAGCACGGAGTTCAAAGGGAAAAGCGGTCTGGGGCTGCGCGGTGACGCCCTTTTGCAACTTGACTGGACAGTCGGGAGGGTTTTGGACAAATTGAAAGAACTTAATCTTGAAAAAAATACGATCGTCATTTTCACCAGTGACAATGGTCCCGTTTTGGACGACGGTTATGATGATGGCGCTGTTACAGAACTGAATGGTCACAATCCGCGCGGACCGTTGCGCGGCGGCAAAGGCAGCGCTTTTGAAGCCGGAACGCGTGTGCCCTTCATTGTTCGCTGGGAGGGCGTTGTAAAACCGGGGACCGTTACGGATGCATTGGTTTGCCAAATCGACTTGCTGGCGTCATTTGCAGGATATTTCAAACAAACTTTGCAGCCCGGCGATGCGCCAGACAGTGAAAATTTGTTTGCAGCATTTATAGGGAAATCGAAAACGGGCCGCAGTGTGCTGGTGGAGCAGGGTGGGGTTATTGCCATTGTGAAAGACAACTGGAAATACATTGAAACATCCGACGGCCCGAAAACGCAGAAGAATGGCAATGAAAACGGGCGCGATCCCAAGCCGCAGCTTTATAATCTTTCTGAGGATTTGGGAGAACAAAATAATGTCGCAGCAAAGCATCCCGAGACCGTGAAAGAGATTGCCGCATTGCTCGAAAAAATCAAAATAGAAGGCCGCAGCACTGCGCGTCGCTAACTTATAATGTTTGTCTGGAATGCCTCATAATCTTTATAAACGAGCCTTAATCGCCGTTTTCCTGCTGCTTTCACTGCCAGCTTTTCACTTTGATACGAATGCGCAATCGCGGCCAAATATTGTGCTCATCCTTGCCGACGACCAGGGTTGGGGCGACCTGAGCATTAACGGAAACAAGAATGTGCGAACGCCGAACATTGACAAGATCGGAAAGGAAGGTGCACGGTTTTCGCGGTTTTACGTGGCGCCATTGTGCGCGCCCACCCGGGCCGGATTGCTAACCGGGCGCTATCATTATCGCTCCGGGGTTTGGGGCGTTTCCAATTCAAGGGAGTTTATGAATCTGGACGAAGTGACATTGGCCGATTTGTTCAAGAAGGCTGGTTATGCGACGGGCGCTTTTGGGAAATGGCACAATGGGAGCCAATATCCATATCATCCCAACGGCCGCGGATTCGATGAGTTTTATGGTTTTCTGAGCGGTCATTATGCCAATTATTTCAACACCAGGCTTGACCACAATGGCGAACGCGTGCGGAGTAAAGGTTATATCACGGACGATTTGACGGATAAGGCCATTGATTTTATTGAAAAAAACAAGGCGCAGCCGTTTGTATGCTACATTCCTTACAATGCGCCGCATTCGCCATTTCAGGTCCCGGATGCCTATTATGATCGCGTGAAGGCAAGAGGGATTAGTCAATTTAGTCGTGATAAAAGTGCGGAAGAACTTGAAGTGACCATTTCCGCCCTCGCCATGTGTGAAAATATTGATGACAATGTTGGCCGCATTCTCAGCAAGCTCGACCAGCTTAAACTTGCAGAAAACACAATCGTCATTTACCTCACCGACAACGGACCGAACTCATGGCGCTGGAATGGTGATATGAAAGGCCGTAAAAGCATGGCTGATGAAGGCGGAGTGCGCGTTCCTTTCCTGATTCGCTGGCCCGGTAAAATTCAGCCAGGCAAAATCATTGAAGGAAACGCAGCGTATATCGACCTTCTACCAACATTGACCGATCTTGCAAATGTCCCGTCGAAGGGTACGAAACCATTAGACGGCATCAGCCTGAGACCAGTGTTGACTGGCAAAGTTGCGCAAGTTCCGGAAAGGTTGCTTTTCACATCAATCAATAAAAATAGTAGCGTCAGAAAAGGCTCTTACTTGTTTTCCGGCGGCTCGTTATATGATCTTTCCAAAGATTCGACGCAGCAAAAGGATCTCTCAACGCAGAATCCTCAACTAACCAAAACGCTGTCAGCTGCATTGGAAAAGTGGCAACAGGAAATGACAGCTAGCATTGACACCGTGCGGTGGCTGCCAGTTGGCTACAAAAAGTTTCCCAAAACCGTCCTTCCGTCACAGGATGCCGTGTTGCATGGTTCCAAAAACGGCAAATTATCTTACAGCGCCACGGCTCCCAATTCCTCCTGGATCACGAATTGGAACGACACTGCATCCTACGCCGCCTGGAATGTAGCTATAAACACAACCGGGAAATATCAGGTCAATGTTCGCTACACAAGCCCGGACGCAGGCGACACATTCGCGATCGCATTCAATGACAGCCAAATCACTGGCAAGATCACCGAAACATTCGACCCGCCGCTAATTTCAAGTCCCGACCGTGTAGACCGCAAAGGCGAATCCTACGAAAAAGAGTTCAAAACGCTGCAACTAGGCACATTGCAACTTCAAAAAGGCCAGGGCAAACTAACATTAACGCCAACCCATTTACAAGGCCAAACCTTCGCAGATATCCAGGCAGTTGAGTTGATTTTGATCGAGTAATGTAACTTCTGCAAGGCGGTTTTATCATTGCTGGAACTGACTGTCGGTTGCCGACACAAGCTTGCCACCCAACTGCTGATGCATTGAAAGAAAATCGTAGCTGTTCCAGGCTTGGGCGATTTGTCCGGATTCTACTTTGACCATGCAAAGGCCTGGGATAACGACATCCTTGCCTGTGGCGGCGTGCTTGGCCGTGATGACCGTCCTGGCGGCTTCCATTTCACCCTCAGAGATAACTTCTTCGACTTCAATGTGGATATTGTGAAATTGCGTTGTGAAATCCTGAAAAAACAGCTTGAATGCAGGGGCACCCTTTGTGCCGCTTTTAGTCTCGATGCCTTGAAAATCAGCATGATCAGTCATTAAAAGTCCGATCGCATTTTCGTCGTTCTTATTCCAAACCTGATCAAACCATCTGTACAGCAGCGTTGATTCTTTTGTTCCCATGACGCAAAAGTTTAGGTGAAGAAATTTTTTATAAAAAAGCGCAGGCAAGCAGTGATATACTTTCAGGAAAAGCAAGTAATTTGCTGATATACAGGCCGTGTTTTATTAAATTTATAACCGGTCTCATTCGACTAAACAGTAGAAATAATCTTGCCGTGCTGCTAATTGAACTTCTTCTTTTTATTGTTGCCGGAGCGCTTGCGTTCATCGGCAGCATGATTGTTGAATGGATAGAAATACATTTTCCCCGCAAAGAAAAATCACCACGTCCCAGGCGCCGCCGCGAGATCAAGGCTGATCTTGATATGCTTTACCATTCTTACAGACAAGGCTTGCTCGACGAGGCGCAGTATCTTGCTGAAACCGACGAACTGATCGATCAGCTGGCTGAGCTAACCTATAAAGATCCTGTTGCAGCAGATTAGCCGGCACGATTTCAAAGCATTTTCTTTTCTAAATTGCAGCCAACCATGGCACGTTGAAATGCTATGCCCAATATTTAACCCACAACCATGCACCTTAACAAGCAGATTATCAAAGACACGGAACGTATAAAACGTTTGAATATCATTAATTCGATAACAGGGATCAAACCTGCAAATTTGGTAGGCACAATCTCAGCAGACGGGAAGACTAATCTCGCAATTTTCAGTTCGGTTATCCACTTGGGCAGCAATCCTGCGCTCATCGGTTTTATCATAAGACCGGATCGCGAAGCGGGGCAGCACACCTATGACAACATTCTGGAAACAGGTTTTTACACCATTAATCACATTCACGATTCGTTTGTCGAACAGGCACATTACACGTCCGCGAAGTTTGAGAGAGCGGAATCCGAGTTTGAAAAATGTGCATTGACAGAAGATTACATCGATGATTTCTCAGCACCATTTGTAAAGGAAAGCACATTGAAACTCGGGATGAAACTCATTCAAACCATCCCCATCGAGCTCAATGGAACCGTTCTGATCATTGGGGAAGTCGAACATGCACTCATTCCGGATGATTCAATTGATGAAAACGGACAGATTGATCTGAGCGTTGCGAACGATGTCGGCATTTCCGGGCTCAACACATATTACAAGCTTGACAAGATCGCGCAGTTTCCCTACGCGCGTCCGAAAGATCTGCCTGATTTCAAGAAGCGCAATAGGTAGGTGACATTCAGCCTTCTTTCTGGTCATCACCAACGGTGCATTCAAATCAGCGCTATAACGCCATTTCTTCACGACTGGTCCTGAATTCGCAGACCTCATGAAATATACGTCTTGGCATGGTTTTGACTGATGAACGGGTTGCAGCAACAATTGCTGTTTTCGCTAACATTAACATCATCAAAAACTATGGCCGAATTAGATGTACAACCGAAAAAGAAAAATCCCTGGTGGATCTGGCTCATTATTGCCGCTGTAATTATCGCGCTGATTCTGTTGGTAAGAGGCTGTGATAAAGCAGCAGACGGATCTGAAAATTCCCGCGACAGCACCGAAACGGGAGATACAACTGCCTCAATAACAGGCGCCGCAACACTTTCCGACTGGGATAATGTCGATTTCAATGCATCCGAAACTTCATATGATGAAGTGACTGACAAATCCATTTCTGTACGGGGAAATGCCAATTATGCAATCTATGGTCTCGGCGAAAACATTCTTTTTTCAGTGGGAGACACGTCCATCCAGGCGAGCGCCGAAAGCCAGTTAAAGCAGATTTCGGCATCATTAAACAAGCGTTTCAAAGGCGCATCTTTGGCTGTGTATGGAAGCACAGACTCAACCGGGGGCGCCAAAATGAACAAGGAAATCGGTGAGAGCCGCGCTAATGCAGTCAAGCATTGGTTGGTGGAAAATGCGGGGATTGCAGAAAGTACAATATCGGTGCATTCGCGCGGACAATCGAGCCCGGTTGCAAGCAATGCAACGCCGGAAGGACGGCAGATGAACAGGAGAGTGGACATTGTAGCCAGGATCCAGAAATAGGTTTTAAAATTCAACTAAAACATTAATTAGCAATGGACATAAATGAAAGCAATGCCAACGACCGATTGGAAAAATTGGGAAGCAGCGATTTTGAAATAGCCGATGGCCAGCCTAACATTAAAGGCTGGGATGTGAAGGATACGAACGGTAACTATCTGGGAGAAGTTGAAGAGCTGATTTTTGACAAAGAATCACGAAAAGTGCGCTATTTGGTTGTGGACCTGGACGACAACGAATTGGACATTGAAGAAAAAGTTGTGTTGGTGCCCATTGGGCTCGCAACACTTCACGAAGCGGATGACGACGTCATTTTGGGCGACCTGACGGCAACCCGCCTGAACTTGCTTCCCGCCTACGAAAAGGAGGAGATTACGGTGCAATTTGAATCAAAAATACGAAACACCTTCACTGGCCTCGCCGCCGCATTGGCCGCAGGAGCCGACACTTACCAAAGCCATCCGGAAGGCTTCTACGACCACGAACATTTCAACGAAAAGCAGTTTTACGCCAATCGTAGGAAGTTGGATTAAGATTGTCGGTGCGGCAAATTTCGTTGGCATAATTTTATAACATTGCCATCAAATTTGTCTAATAATCCGCATCAACTTAAAACCATATTATGAAAAAGTCAGTGATATTTGCTTTTGCGATTCTTTGTGGAATAGCGACGGCGTCATATGCGCAGGTTCCGGCGGCATCGAGCACCAAAGATCAATCTGTTACCGCGGGAAAACAGGCGCAGGGGAGTCAGGCGGGCGGCAAGAAGAATCCAAACGGAACCGCGCAGTCTGGCAACAGCGGGCAACTCGATACCCGAAGCCAGCAGGCTCAGAAGAGCGCTGTGGATGATGGCAGCACGCGGCCGGGTGGAGCTTCCAAAAAGAATGCGAACGATGTTGGGCGCTATTCCGATGCAGATAACGAAAAGTCAATGCTCAATTCGAAAAAAGCTTTGGCGGCTCGCAAGAAAAATATGACGGAACCGGATACGACCGTGAAAAAAGGCAGCGGGTCAGCGGCAAGGAACACCAAAAACCGCACTGGCAAAACTGGTAATTACGAAAACCAGGAGAACAAACACAACCAAAAGACACAACTCCGCAAATAACGGGTTGTAGCATTAATGTAGAAAACCTGGCTCCACGAGTCAGGTTTTCTGCGTTTTTGGTCAGGTAAAATACCCAGTGTCTCGTTTAATTTTTACTGAAAAGCTTGTCTGGAAAAAACTGTATTTTAGTGGCATTTAAAGGCTGCAAACAGGACAATCCAGATCGCTATATTTTATCGATAGATTAATGGATTGAGGTTATTACGGATCCTTCAAGTGGTAAAGTGCTCGATTTATGAAATCACAGGGTCTAAATTGAAGTATGTTCACCATAAAATTGCCTGGCGACCAGCGTTTCGGCCAACGGCGTTCGGGAAACCGGCATATCAATCCCTAATCAAGAAAATAAACAAATGGCAAATCAGAATTTACAACAAACTGCGCTGGGCGATGTAGCAGCCAGGCAGCTGGCTATTGCAACGCGGACTGTGCCGCAGATGGTCTCCATCACACCGCGCTGGCTTACGCATTTACTCAACTGGATCCCGGTTGAATCTGGCGTGTATCGTCTCAACAAAGTGAAAGATGGCAGTGTGGCAGAAGTGGATTGTTCCAGAAGAGACGAGCGGGAATTGCCGCATACATTCATTGATTACGTTGAAAATCCACGCGAATACAACCTGACCGCAGTTAACACCGTGCTGGATGTGCACACGCGTGTTTCGGATTTGTACAGCAAGCCTTACAACCAGATCAGTGAACAGCTTCGCCTCACCATTGAAAGCATTAAGGAACGTCAGGAAAGCGAATTGATCAATAATCAGGAATACGGTCTGCTGCACAGCATTGCGCCATCACAACGCATTTCGACACGCACCGGCGCGCCTACGCCGGATGATTTGGACGAATTGATTTCCAAAGTGTGGAAAGAGCCTGGATTTTTCCTTTTGCACCCAAAAGCGATTGCCGCTTTCGGTCGCGAGTGCACACGCAAAGGCGTTCCACCTCCGACAGCCTCATTTTTTGGTTCTCAGTTCCTCACGTGGAGAGGCATTCCGCTTTTCCCTTCGGATAAATTGCCAATCGAAGACGGCAAAACAAAAATCTTGTTGCTGCGCACAGGTGAAAGTCGCCAGGGCGTGGTTGGGCTTTATCAGCCAGGCTTGCCGGGTGAGCAGTCTCCCGGTTTGTCTGTCCGTTTTATGGGGATTAATGATAAGGCGATCGCCTCTTATCTGGTTTCACTTTACTGCTCGCTCGCGGTGTTGGTAGACGATGCAATTGCAGTTCTGGATGATGTCGAAATCGGAAATTACCATGAGTACAGATATTAATCTTCCGCATTCCAATGCGGATCAGATTGCGGGCTTGCCCGATGTGCATGAGATTGAGAAGCTGGCAAACGAACTTTTTGCATTGCTTCCCAATGAAGTTCCAAGCGCCAATTTTTCACCCGACCTGGACGATCATCCCAGGTTGAAAAGCTCGCTTAACCTCGTTCATGACCGCATTCCTCAGGTTTTCAATAACAGTAACAGACAGGGATTTGACGTCAATGATCCGCAGACAAGTTTGCTGGACCCGCATTTTCCACGCCAAAGCGCGCCGATAATCGGTCAGCCAGCTCACGGGACAACTCCGGTGTCGCCAACTGCAAGTGGCGTTTCGCCTTCGGTGATCTTGAATGGACCCGGATATGCGTCGTCTTTTCCATTTTCAGCAGATACGGCTTTTGAACCGGACGTTAACAAGCTTTGGGCTTCATTAACAACATTCAAAAGCACGCCTCAGCTTCCCCAGGGTGGAGGCTTGGAAAGCGCAGGTTACTATTTCCTGTCAGGAGCCGGATTTCGCGGCAATGATCCGTTTGGAGAAAACGCGGTCAAGAGTTCGCAGTTTGCAGGCAGCACTTTCCCGCATTTTGATGGCAGGACATTAAGCCAATCATTTGATGTAAATCAGGTTCGGAAAGACTTCCCGATTTTGGGTGAAAAAGTGAATGGCAAACCGCTGATTTGGCTAGACAATGCGGCTACGACACAAAAGCCGCAGTCCGTTATTGACCGCATTGCATATTTTTACCAACACGAAAATTCAAACATTCACCGCGCTGCGCACGAGCTTGCTGCACGCGCCACGGATGCCTATGAAAGTGCGCGTGAAAAAGTTCGTGCATTCTTGAATGCTCGTTCCGTAAATGAAATCATTTTTGTTCGGGGCGCAACGGAAGCAATTAACCTGGTGGCCAAAAGCTGGGGAGATGAGAACCTTTTTGCAGGCGATGAGATCATTGTCAGTAACTTGGAACATCACGCCAACATTGTTCCCTGGCAGCAGCTTGCGGACAAGAAAGGCTTGAAAATTCGGGTTATTCCTGTCGATAATGACGGTCAGATTATCCTGCATGAATACGCAAAGCTGCTCAATTCCAGAACAAAGCTGGTTTCTTTCACGCAGGTTTCGAATGCATTGGGAACGGTTACGCCCGCCAAACAGATCGTGGAAATGGCCCATGCTGCCGGAGCGAAAGTGTTGGTGGATGGCGCGCAATCCGTCTCGCATTTGCGCTCGGATGTGCAAAGCCTGAATGCTGATTGGTTTGTTTTTTCAGGACACAAGGTTTTTGGACCAACGGGCATTGGCGTGCTTTATGGAAAAGAGGACTTGCTGAATCAGACTCAGACGTGGCAGGGCGGAGGAAACATGATCGAGGATGTGACTTTCGAGCATACGCGTTTTCACAATGCGCCCAACCGTTTTGAAGCGGGAACGGGAAACATTGCCGATGCCGTTGGCCTTGGCGCTGCCATTGATTATGTCAATAAAATTGGCATTGACGCCATTCACGATTACGAACATCATTTGCTGCAATACGCAACGGGTCTGCTCAAAAACATCCCCGGCCTTCGTTTAATTGGCACGGCGCCCGACAAAGCATCGGTCATGTCGTTTGTTTTTGAAGGTTATAAAACAGAGGAAGTCGGAGAAGTGTTAAACAAGGAAGGAATTGCAGTGCGCTCGGGGCACCATTGTGCGCAGCCGATTTTGCGCCGATTTGGTGTAGAAACGACCGTTCGTCCTTCGCTTGCTTTTTACAACACAACATCCGAAGTCGATGTGCTGGTGGAAACGTTATATAGATTGAGGAAAACAGGGAAATAGCATCAGGCTGGACGGAGAAAATGAGTAATTTACGGCTATTGGAATGTTCACATACCAATAGCCTATTTTTATAACCCAATGAAGAACCTCAATACGCGTTCCTTAATAAGCCTTTTGAAGAAAACCCACATTGTAGAGTGGGAGGCAACGCCTTCGTCGGTAGACGCAATTTCGTGGCTCGATGGCTTGCTGCAATTCCTGTTTCCGAGCAACCATTTGCCCAAAAGCACATCCTATGAAGGCATATTAAAGAAGAACCAGATCGATCTGGAAAATATATTGCTGAGTTATCTCGAACCGTCCGGCATCGACATTGAAGGCGTCGTTCATGATTTTTATTCTTCCCTCGAAGGCATTTATCAAAACCTGCGGCTGGATGCCAATAAGATCAATGAATATGATCCGGCCTCGCACAGTGTCAATGAAGTAATCGTTTCTTACCCAGGATTTTACGCCATCGCCGTTTACCGCATTGCCAATCATCTCAACAAGCTAGGCATTCCTGTTTTGCCAAGGATTCTATGTGAGTATGCACATGGAAAGACAGGTGTCGACATTCATCCCAATGCTGAAATCGGTGTGCCTTTTATGATTGATCACGGAACCGGGATCGTGATTGGCGCAACAAGCATCATTGGCAAAAACGTCAGCATTTACCAGGGCGTAACGCTCGGCGCATTGCAGGTTGCGAAAAGTCTGGCCGAGACAAAACGACACCCAACCGTTGAAGACAATGTGATTATTTACGCGCGCTCCACCATTTTGGGCGGCGACACGGTGATCGGCAAGAACAGTGTGATCGGCGGAAGTGTATTTTTGACTAAAAGCGTTGAACCGAATTCGCAGGTTTTCAACACGCACCAATTGCGCATTGTGGTAAAAGAAGACGCGCCAACACTCAAATAATCTTCACTTTTATTTTCCTCGAAATCAATCAGATTTGCGCTAGTTGTCCCATCATGAAAAAGCAGGATCTTCCCGAAAAAGTATGTATCGTCTGCGGCAGGCCCTTCACCTGGCGTAAAAAGTGGGAAAAGGTTTGGGACGAAGTCAAATATTGCAGCGACGGATGCCGGAAACACAAATCCGGACGTCAGCCGAATGCTGTCACCAGCTAGTTTGCAATCATTCGAAATTGAATTACCAAAGCTTTTTCTTCACCCGCGAAGCTTACCTTTGGCACACTTCCTTTGCACAAGGGATAATCATTAGAGATCAAAAATCTTCAAACCAACTCAAACTAATAATTCATGGAAACAACTGTCGTAAAAGCATTCGGAACCGAGGCAGCCGAAGCTCCTTTAAATCAAATGGATATCAACCGCCGGAAACCTACGCCGCATGATGTGGAGATTGATATCTTGTTCTGCGGGGTCTGCCATTCCGATTTACATACTGCAAAAAGTGAATGGGGACCATCCATGTATCCATGCGTTCCCGGGCACGAAATCGTCGGCAAAGTTGTGCGTGTAGGCGACCATGTGCAAAAATTCAAGGTTGGAGATGTAGTAGGCGTGGGTTGCATGGTTGACTCCTGTCAGGAATGCCAATATTGCAATGAAGGTTTGGAGCAATATTGCGAACCGGGCATGACAGGCACTTATAACTCGCCCGACAAACACATTCCGGGCTCGCCAACCTTTGGCGGCTATTCAGAAAGCATTGTCGTAAGTGAAAACTTTGTATTGCGCATTCCCGAAAATATGGATCTGGCAGCTGCGGCACCATTGCTGTGCGCTGGAATCACCACTTATTCACCCTTGCGTCACTGGAATGTAGGTCCGGGCCAGAAAGTTGGCGTTGTAGGAATTGGCGGTCTGGGACATATGGGCATTAAAATCGCCAAAGCAATGGGGGCTGAGGTGGTTGCTTTTACAACTTCTCAAACGAAATTTGCTGAGGCGAAACGCCTTGGAGCGGATGAAGTTGTTTTGTCCAAAGACGAAGCGCAAATGTCCGCTTACACTGGAAAGCTGCATTTTATTTTGGATGCGGTTTCTGCACAGCATGACATCAATGCTTACCTGAGATTGCTTCGTGTAGACGGTTCGCTGGCACTCGTAGGCGCTCCCGAGCATCCGCTGCCGGTGGCTGCTTTCAGCCTTATTCAGGGCCGTAAGAGTTTTTCAGGTTCAATGATCGGCGGCATCGCCGAAACACAGGAAATGCTGGACTTCTGTGGCGAACATGGCATCACAGCAGACATTGAAATGATTGACATTCAATCGATTAATGAAGCTTATGAGCGGTTATTGAATGGCGACGTAAAATATCGTTTTGTCATCGATATGGCTTCGCTGAAAGCCAATTAATTTCTTAAATTTTTAGCGGCTGAACATTTTTCAGCCGCTAAAAATTTAACTTTCTGCACTTACCAGGGACAATTGGCTGGTGCTGGAAAATATTCTTCACTAAAAAACTGACCGGTCGGTCCGTTGTTTCCAATCATTGCATACTTCGCAATGCGCTGTCTCGCTTCCTCGGGTGTGCTCGTCCCTTGATGCCCTGTAAAATCTGTTTTTGTATAACCCGGGCACACTGCATTGACTTTGAATGCCGTATCACGCAGCTCATAAGCAAGATTAATGGTGTACATATTCAGCGCAGACTTTGACGATTGATAGGCAACAAACCGCGTAGGGTAACTGCTGCTTGACAAATCCGCCGCCAGTGTTAGCGAAGCCATACTCGTGCTTACATTCACAATGCGCGGCGCAGATGATTTTTGCAACAGATCGAAAAAGGCCTGTGTAACGCTGATCGCACCGAACACATTGGTTTCATAAACCGTTTTAAATGTATCGATTTTCGTTTCCAGCGCTGATTGCTGAAACCCGCCGGAGATGCCCGCATTGTTTACAAGCACATCAAGAACTTCCGTTTTTTTACCAATTGTAGCGCGGGCTGCGTCAATGGATTCCTGATTGGTCACATCCAATGTAACGGCCTCAATGTTTGAAAATCCTTCCGCTTTTAGCTTTTCAGCTGCTGATAATCCGCTTTCCAAGCTCCGGCTGCCCAGGTAAACGAAGAATCCGTTTTTAGAAAGTTGTTTAACTACTTCATACCCAATGCCTTTATTGCCTCCTGTAACTAATGCTGATTTCATTTTATAAACTGATTTAAACTGACGGAACGAAAGTAGTCAGTTGGAAAGCAGCCGGAATGGACAAATCATGTTAGTTGCTGGACAAATCGCGCAAGTCCTCCAAAAACCTGCTTATGCTCTTGCCAGTGTTCTTTTTGAATGTTCGGGAAAAGTAATCGGGATCATTGAAACCGAGCTCGTAAGCCAGTTCTTTGACTGAGACGGGCGAGTAACGCAATTTCCGCTGGGCTTCCAGCATCAGCCGGTTTGTCATCCATTCTTTTGGCGAAAGGCCCGAATATTCTTTCACAATCCCATACAGCGTGCTCGTGGTCAGGGCCAGGCTTTCAGCAATCGTGTGCACATCCGGCTGCTCGGTGAGGTGCGATTCCACAGCCAGCCTGAATTCAACATATTTCGTCATTTTTGGGTCCGAAATTAGCTCCTGATTGGCTTCTGCAAAGTATGCGCTGTTAAATTCTGTCAGCAATGTGTTCAGATGCGCCAGGATAATCTCGGCGGGTTTTTGTTTCCCTTCGGCATGGAGCAGCTGAAATAAAATGGACATAACAGACTTGACACGCTGTTTTGCGACAGGGTCAAAAGTGATCGTGTTTGTGTTTAAAGGATTGAGCAGGAATGGGTAAGTGTGTGGAAGCAACGCCAAAGTGTTTTCATCAAAACCGATTTTGTAATTCTGGTTGCTTTCCTTTTTTATTGGATTGGTAAAAATCTGATTAGGCAAACCAAAAGCCACCTGGCCATCAGAAATGCTGATTTTTTGCAAATCGACCTGATAAGTTTCCGAACCCTCATCCATGAAAATAAAGCAATAATGCGCAAGCCGGTGCGGTTGAAGCAATTTTTGCAAGACGTCCGCAGGCAAGGCGATCGAACAGTTTTCATTCACAGTAAGCCCCAATTTCTCATGATGCGAAATCCGTTCAAGCACTCCTTTCGTTTCCTGCATTTTCTTTTTTTATCGAGACAACATCAAAACGGAACACGTTTGTTCGCTGATTATGGTTCGCGCAAAGCGTTATTAATGTCGGGCAGAAATTCAATCATTGACAAGCGAAGTTTCCTTTAAAAATAGCCACCAAAAAAAAATCCAATGAACGAGCGGTTAATTGCTCATTCATTGGATCGACTTTTAAATTCCGAAACGAGAACTTAAATATTTCCGGGAATTTGGTTCATGTTATACCAGGCTTCGGTGCTCCAAAGCGTGTTGCCAGCTTGGCTCACGATGGTTTTTCTGTTCAAATGAATGTAGACCACGTGCTTGCTTTTCATGCCTGCCAATTGCAATGTGACTTTTTTCCGGTCGGCAGAGATTTTGACAGCATTAACAGCAAGATTTTCGTTATCCATTTTCGGTCCGCCGTAATCTGCGGTTGGCTTAAACCACCATTGACGAATGTCATAATCGGATGGCAACTCTCCAACGCCCTCTTTCAAAGGCTCTGTGAATTCAATTTCCACACCATTGGATTTCGCTCTCACCGCCAGCATTTCAAATGCAACCTTTTCATTGAAAGTCAGCTTTTGCAAACCATAGCTGAGCTTGCCGCTGTGTCCCCAGTTGCCCGTTGAACCCACGCCGCCAATGTATAACGAGCCGTCCGGGCTCCATGCCAGGCGGTTAACACCCGCTTCCAAACCTTGGGTAAACCGGAATGCGGCTCCCTGGTAAGCGCCATTTACTTTTTCAGCAAAAACACGCTTGATCCCGCCATGCGTCACATCGCCATGGATCATTTGATTTTGATAAGGACCCACATTCAGCTTGGCTGGCTGACTGGGTGAGTTGCCGATTTCATCCTGGGTCAACCACACAACCGGCGGCGTTTCCACTTTGTTGGCTGTTCCTTCAAAATCCACAGAACGTGAGCCATACCAGGCACCTTCCTGCAAATGAATGATCTTGTTGGCCGGAAGCCAGTCGCCCTGGTTATCGGCGATAAAAATTTCACTATCCACACCCAAACCAATGCCATTCGGCGTGCGAAGGCCGGATGCCACAAATGTAAATGAGCCGTCTTTTTTAGAGATTTTCACGACTTTGCCACGGTCCGGGATCTGGGGCTTTGTGCTGGCGCCGCCCGGGTTAATGGCAGTTGCCAATGTTCCGTAGAAATAGCCGTCTTTGTAAACCAGCCCGAATGCGAATTCATGGAAATTGGCTGAAACTTTCCAGCCGTTGCAAATGGTCTGATATTCATCGATGATCTCATCTTTGTTCAGGTCAACCAGCTTGGTCAATTCCTGCTTTTGCATGATATAAATCTCATCGTCAACCACTTTCAAACCCAGCGGTTCGGCGAGGCCATATGCAATGCGTTTTACTTTGATATCACTTGGCGAAGCAGCTTTGCGTCCGTCCACAATGTAAACCGAACCCAAGGAATCCCACGTGCTTACAACCATTCTGCCATCTGCCAGAAAATCGATTCCGCCTACTTTTGGCTGAAAATTGTCCGGCCGTGCTTGCGACAATGTGAAACTTGGGTGCACGGCAACAAGCGGCGACTGATCTCCGGGAACGTCCGTTTTCTTAACGTCAACAGGCGTTTGACCGGTCTTTTTAATGTCGGCTCCTTTGTAAGTGAAAACGCTTGGCGGCACCACTGTGAATTCTTTGCTGCCATAAGGTCTCCATTGCAGCGAAAGTCCTTTGCCAAATGCGCCTTGATAATATTCCACAGTGAAAGGATGCTTGCCCGCTTTCAAGATCATTTCGCCGTCTGTCGGTTGCAATCCGTGGTTTACGCCGTTGTCAGCAACCAGTTTGTTGTCGATAAACAGCTTGCCGCCATCGTCACAAACCAATCTGAAAACAATGTTGGTGGCCTTTTTGATGTTGATATAACCACTTGCGAAAATGGCAAAGTTGTCTTTCAAGTCGCCAAAATCCTGATCATCCAAATGCAGCGCATTGATCGATCCCGATTTAACAGGCAACATTTCATCATTGATTTCAGGAACATTGCCAATGCCGCTGGCAAACTGATAAACATTCACTGCTATGCCCGGCTTTTCAGTGGCAGCTGCAACTTGTGCAGGGTTTACAGATTTCAATGCGATAGGGTAGGCTGGCTTAGGCATTAATTTGTTTGCCGCCTGCGCTCTTTCCTTCTCTGCATCCAGGTCCAGAATGTAGGACACCATGGTTTCAGCATCTTCTTTTTTCAAATCAGGGTGGGGCGACATGGCGATTTGTCCCCAGTTGCCCGCGCCGCCTTTGATCACTTTTGCAACCAATGCATTTTTGTTCTGATCATTGTTATCGTATCGCTCAGCAATTGCCTTATAAGCCGGGCCAACCGTTTTCACGTCCTGATTGTGACAAGTGTTGCAATCGCTTTTGGCAAAAAGTCCGGCCACCATTTCAGTTTTGCTGACTTGCTGCTGCGTCTGCGCCTGCTCGGGTTTTTTAGTCAGGTTAATGGAAAAGGTCGTTTTTCCGTTGCTGTTGAGCACCAGTTTTCCGTCAATCGCTTTGAAAGACTGACTTCCGGAATGCTCGTCACGTTGCTCGGTTACGGCGAATTTTCCATCGGTTTTATAATCCGTTGCAGCTGAAAGTGAATTCAAATGCATGTTCAGTGACAGCGCAACGCCATCAGGAACATTGGAAACTGTAAATGCGCGCTCAAAGCCAGCTTTGCCGTTTCCGGCATCAAAAAACTCAGGTTTCTCCTCAACCAGAATCTTCGTTCCCTGATAATCCAGCTCATATTTCAGTGTAACCTGATTGTTCAGAATTGTGTGGCCTTTGTAGCTGATATCAGGCGTAACCTGCTTTCCATCAGCTTCAATGCGCCAGGGATTTTCATCGGGCTCTTCCATGTAAGTCGTCCCGGATGAAACGGGCTGCGGACCATGTGAAGATGTGTAAACAGGGCCGCCAAAGTTGATTTTTCCCGTCCAGGCTTTGTATAATGCAGCCGTTTTGGTGTTATATGCCAGCCAGAGATTGTCGTGCAATGCAATGCTCAGGATTCTCGGATGGACATCCAGCACCGACCGCAAAACCCAGGCCTCGCGCGGACGCTTCACGTCAGGAAGCGATTTGTTATGATCAATAAAAGTAGCAGAGCCAAGAACCGCAACCAATGTTGCGGCACTTAGCCCGGCCAAAAACTTGTGAAATTTCATTTAAAATAATTTTAGTAACCTGGATTTTGCTTCAATTGCGGTGAAGAATTCAGCACATTCTGGCCGATTGGTAAAATGTCTGTATGGTTGTCACCGTCAGGCTTTTTGTCCCACCATGTGCCGGTGCTGAACACGCCCCAACGGACCAAATCCGTTCTTCTTCTGCCTTCTGCCAAAAACTCACGCATCCATTCGTCCAGCATTTCCTGATCGGTCAGCTCAGCGCCATTGGCTTTGTAAAGACTCGGCGAGCCAGCTGGATAGTTGCGTTTGCGAACTGCATTCAGCAATGTGGCAGCCGCCGCTTTGTTTCCTGCACGATATTTACATTCAGCCAAAGAATAATAGATTTCGGCAAGACGGATTTCTGCATAAGCCGAAGTGATTTTGTTCTGATCGTCGCTTGGGTAATAAGGATATTTCACAGGGTAAAGTCCTGAGTTGTTATCCCCATTGTTCATGTTCGAAACCTTGTCGGCAATCTTGGTTCCTGGCTTGGCATCCAGGAATTTACCAACCTGATCACGCAGGAAAAGGGCATAAGGGCCTTTGAAACCTCTCACTGTGTCCGCCTTGCCCGCAGGATTTGTGTAAGGCAGATAGCCATACAGGAACATTCCCTCACGCTTGCTGTTACCCAGGTTTTTGTATTTTTTCAAACGCAGATCATCCTTGTATTTCTGAAACTTGATGAATGGCTTGCCCAATGTAAAGTTGTACTCCACACTATCCACATCGCGGCCCGGCTGCATGGCATACTTGGGGTTTGCATTGCCAAAATCGGTGAATCCAAAATAGCTTGGCGCCAGGTTCGGAAGCATCCAGAAATACATTCCGCCATCATATTGCCAGTGCGTTTGCGCAAAGCTTCCCGGAAAACCAAAGATCGTTTCTTTGGAAGTCGGGTTGGTATAATCGAAGGGCGCATCCCAGCGTGTTTCAAGCGCATAATTGCCATATTTGCCGTCAATGATTTCCTGTGCAACCGTTTCGCAGTCTTTGAAACGATCCGTTCCCGTGTAAATCTTCGCATTTAAATACAAGCGCACCAGCAGGGAAGCGGCGCCGCCTTTTGTCCAGCGTCCCACCACATTGTTGCCCAATGTTGTGTTGGTCGAAAGCTTTGGAAGCGCATCTTTCAGCTCTTGCTCAATGAAAGCAAATGATTCCTGAGGAGTCGACTGCAAGCCGCCTTCCGTTTGTCCTTTTACTTTAGTAACAATGACAATGTTGCGGTAAAAATCCAGCAAACGAATGTTCAGCCACGCGCGGAGCACTTTCAGCTCTGCGATCATGCCATCCAGTTCTTCACGCGTCATCTCGAATTTGGTAGGATCAGTAATGCCTTCCAGATCTTCCAGTGAGTTGGTCGCCAATGTTACGCCGCCGTAAAGCGCGTTCCAGGGGTCGCTGGTAAAGTTGTCCTGAGGCGTCCAGGTGTGGTAATGCACGCGCTGGAACTGCCCGCCGTCAAACCAGTCGCCCTGGCGGTTGATGGTCATCATTTCATCAGAGCTGTTCTCTTGCAGCATGAATGTGCCGCCGCCTTGAATGCTCCAATAGCTGTGTTCGAATGCGCGCAAAAAGTCGCGCGTCACGTCGTCACGTGTTTGCAGAAAGTTTTCGGAGGTGATCCGATCGTAAAGTTCTTCGTCCAGGTTGGTGCAGCCCGCCGTCACCGAAAGCAGCGCGCAGGCAGCAAACCTGAGTATGTATTTTGAAATGTTATTCCTTTTCATTTTTGGAATTTATATCAGCTTATTAAAATGTAAGTTGTAAACCCAGCAAAAGCTGCGTAGTAGAAGGATAGTAATCCAGCGTACCATTGTTGTCGCCATTGGTCCGCACGCCGGGATAGAGTCCGTTTACCTGGATCAGATCCGGATCGCCGCCGGTGAATTTGGTGAATGTGGCCAGGTTCCGGGTTGTCGCATAAACGCGCACCGACTGCATGAATTTCGTTTTCAGCGGCTGCGTGTAGCTCAGCGTCACATTGTCCACCTTCAAAAATCCGCCTGGTTCCAGGAAGTAATCGGAAAGCGACGAGTAAGTAGAAGTGCTGGTCAGCTTCGAATATTTGCTTCCATCGTAAGCCGATGTCAGCACGTTTGCATTTTCCTGTGCAGCCGGTGTGCCCAAATAGAAAGCGTAAGTATTGAACAGCTTATAGCCAAATGCTCCGCGCAGGAACACACTCAGATCCCAGTTTTTGTATTTGAAAGAGTTGGACATACCCAATGTGAACTTCGGCAGACCGTTTCCTATAAATTGCTTGTCATCGTTGTTGGCTTCGTTCGCTGGCACTATCTCGCCATTTTTCTTGTACACGAGCAATGCGCCGTTTTCATTCACACCCGCAGATTTGAGTGCATAAAAGCTTCCTATGCGCGTGTCTTCCTGCAAGCGTTGCAGCGTTCCCGGGCTTCCTGGTGCGGGCATGCCCACCACGTCAATGTAGGGCTGGCCTCTGTACAGATTGTTGGAAAATGAAACAAACTTGTTGTCATTCCAGGCGCCGGTCAAGCCAAGATCATAGCTGAAATCGCCTTTTTTGACAACTGATGCACTCACCTGCAATTCCACACCCGTATTACGCATGGTTCCTACGTTAGCAAATGTTTGCCCCTGAATGTTTGGCGGGTTCGACACATTGTAATTCCCAAGCAAATCCTTGTTTGTACGCACATAATAGTTCACGCTACCTGAAACTTTGCTGCTGAAAAGCTCGAAGTCAACGCCCGCATTGAAGTTGGCTGCCTTTTCCCAACGCAAGTTGTAGTTTGTGTTTTGGTTTGGTCCCCACACTTGATAAGAATTACCGTTGAACGGATAGTAACCGTAGCCGCCATATGTATCCAAAGATTTATAGCTGTCAAAATCCTGGTTTCCCGTTTCGCCATAATCCGCACGCACTTTCAATTCATTCAGCCAGGAAATGTTTTTTGCAAAATTCTCCTGCGTCACGCGCCATGCCAATGAAGCCGCGGGGAAAAAGCCCCATTTGTTGTCATAACCAAATTTGGAAGAACCTTCCCTGCGCAAACTTGCAGACAGGTAATATTTTTGGTCAAAATCGTAGTTCACACGTCCGAAGAAGGCAATCAGCTTCGAGGTGTTTTTGTAAGAACTAACCCCATTAATGCCTTTTTCCAGGTTCCATAATCCGGTTCCAAGGCCGTTATAGGTGAGCACGTCGGAAGGGAATTTTTCGTTTGAAGCATCAAAACCGGAGTTCGTAAATAACTGGTAAGAATAACCACCCAGCAGCTTAATTGAATGTTTGTCAAGATCCAGGAAGTAATTTCCCAACCATTCCAAACTTTTCTGATCATTCTCGTTAAGCGCTTGATATGCCGTGTTGCGTCCGTTGCCATTTATGACTGTAGTAATGTTCGATGGCGTGAATCGCTGGGCGCGTGCCGACCGGGTTACCTCACCGAAAGTCACAGTCGTGTTCAGGTTTTCGAGAATGTTCCATTTGGCTGAACCATTCACATCCAGGAATTTGATCTCCTCACCACGGATCACGCTTTTGGCGTTTTCGACCGGGTTATTGGCAAAAAATCCGGAGTTAATGTAGGCATACTTGCCAGCAGAATCCCGCACAGATTGCGTCGGGTTCAACGTCAATGCATAATTGAAACCGCTGTAATCGGCCTCACTCGTTTTGGCATAACGTGGCGCTACGCTGAAAGTCAATGCAAAAAGATCGTTTGCGGTGGTGTGATTAATGTTCACCCGGCCGCCATATTCTTTCTTTGCGGCGCGAAGATCGATCCCGTTCGCATCGCGGAAATCCACTGAACTAAAATAATTTGTCTTGCCATTTCCACCCGAAAACTGCAAAGTATGTTTCTGCGTAAACGCTGGTGTACGGCTAACTTCCTTCATCCAGTTGGTGTTACCTCCGAAGTCCACTCCGCGCTTGTTGGCTAGGAACTGGTCTTTGGAAAGCACTTTCAATTCATTGGCTAAGAAATCGAATGAAGTATAACCATCGTAAAACAACCGTGATTCGGCCGAGCCTTTTTTGGTTGTGATCACGATCACCCCGTTACTTCCGCGCGTTCCGTAAATCGCCGAAGCCGCCCCGCCTTTCAACACGTCAATGGATTCGATCTCATTTTGGTTAATGTTGTCGATGTTACCACCCGGAATTCCATTGATTACATACAATGGTCCAAGACCCGCACTGCGCGAAGAAGCGCCGCGCAGCTGAATGTTGGGCGTTGAGTTAGGGTCACCGGCGGAAGTGTTCGTTACCGAAAGTCCGGCCACTTTACCTTGAATCGACATTAGCGGACTGTTACTTCCTATTTGAAGCAAATCCTTGCTGGATAAGTGGGTGATGGCGCTGGAAACCTCTCTTTTGTTCAAAGAGCCGTAACCGATCACGACCACTTCATTAAGTGTTTTCTGATCTTCCAGCAATGTGATGTCAATCGTCGATTTGTTGGTAACGTCAACATCCTGAGCCACGTAGCCCACACTTGAAACCGTAATTGTTTTGCCTTCTGCCGAAAGCTGTAATGTAAATTTTCCTTCTGCATCGGTCGTCGTGCCGTTGCTTGTGCCTTTTTCTAACACAGAAACGCCCGGCAAAGCGCCTTGTTTGTCAGAAACTTTACCTGAAAGTGAACTGCCCGTCTGAGCCTGAGCGACTCCGGACATGGCCACGAAGATACCCAAAAGCATTGCCAGCGCAGTCTTGGCAGACCAGCGCATTTGCATCGGCTTTTTAGCAGCTTGTGCCAGTTTGTACAAATTATTTTTCATTAAAATTGTTGTTTAAGCGGGTTTTGTGCTTATGAACTTGTTATTATATGATTAATTAATAGGACTTATTTTAACTTCTGCGAAGTTCATTCTTTGTTAATTAATGGAATGATCTGTGAGTCTCAATTTTAGATCAAACTGTCTCATCATTGCTAAATGTTGTTTACCAATGATTTTGCAGGGATATATTTATAATGTGAAAAATCTGCTCGCTACATTTTGCTGTCTGCTTTTATATCTGACCTGTCCGGGCCAGGACATTCCCTATTATTTCAAAAGCTACAAGGTTTCCAACGGTCTTTCGGGCAATGCGACGGGCGACATTTTGCAGGATAAAAAGGGCTTCATCTGGATTGCCAGCCGCAACGGACTCAACCGGTTTGACGGCAATTCTTTCAAGATTTTCAGAAGCAAACAGGGTGATTCGACCAGTCTTGGCAGCAATTCCGTTTTTTCAATTTTTGAAGACGTTGACGAGAAATTGTGGATCGGCACGCATAAGGGCGTTTACCGCTATAATCCAATTTCGGATCAGTTTTCACCTTTCAATCTGGTAAAGGCCGGAGAGGTGCGCGTGATCCGTGGAGACAAGCAGGGAAACATCTGGATCATTTCAGACAACCGCCTTTTTCGTTACAATTCCAAAACCCAGAAAGTCAGCACGTTTTCATGGGACGCAAATGTCATTTCCATTCATGTTTCGGGCGAGGGGATCGTGTGGATTGCGAGCAGCAACGGCATGGTCAGGCGCTTCAATGCTGTTACCAATGACTTTACTGAATTTGACATTGCCCGCCTCGTGGGCGTGAGCGACATTTTTGGCAACATCGTCGTGCATGCTGTGTCGGATTCGGCTTTGCTGGTGGGCAGTATGCACCGCGTGCAGCTGGTCAATTATAAAAACGGTAAAGTGGAAGACATTTCCGGGCTAACGGGCAAGCAGGAAGACATTCAGATCCACGCCATTTACAAGCATAGCGACGGCAAATTTTGGCTTGGCTCCGAGTCGGGCCTTTACATTCTAGACCTGAAAAGGAAGAAATTGAACCAGATTGTGAAAGAGAAATACAACGCTTACTCGATCACTGACAACATTGTGAACGCGATTTTCAAGGATAGGGAAGGCGGAATCTGGGTGAGCACACAGTTTGGTGGGGTCAATTATTATTCTTCCGAGTTCAACCGTTTTCATAAATATTTCCCGCAGCCCGGCAACAGCATCAGCGGAAATCTGGTCCATGAAATTACCAAGGATCAATATGGCAAGCTCTGGGTCGGCACGGAGGATGCAGGATTGAACCAGCTAGATTTGCAAACGGGAACATTCAAGTCCTTTCTGCCTGATGGAAAAAAGGGCAGCATTGCTTACCGGAACCTGCACGGACTGGTGGCCGACGGCGATCATTTGTGGATCGGCACTTACGAGCACGGGCTGGATGTGATGGATTTGAAAACCAACAAAGTCGTGCGACATTACAGCACCAGTATGCCCAACACTTTCGGCAGCAATTTCATAGTCACATTGTACAAAACGCGCAGCTTGGACATTCTCGTCGGGACGTGGTCGGGGCTGTTCAAGTACAACCGAAAAACGGACGATTTCTCACCCATGGAGTTTTTCAACTCGCAGGTCCAGAGCATTCATGAAGACAAACAGGGCACACTCTGGGTGGCGAGTTATGGAGGAGGGGTTTTTTATTTTAACCCAAAAACCAACAAAAAAGGAAGAATTCAGTATGTGGAAGGAAAAGCCGACGGGCTTCCTGATAACTACATTAACAGCCTTTATCAGAGCTCAAATGGGGATTTCTGGTTCTGCACAGAGCACGGTTTATCGCGTTACAATGATCTGACAAAGAAATTCAAAAATTACCGCATTGAAGACGGTCTGCCGGATAACCAGGTTTTCAGGGTTTTGGAAGACGAGCAGGGGAATTTCTGGATCTCGACCTCACGCGGATTATCCATGCTGGATTCCAAAACGGGGAAATTCACAAATTACAACGAGGCCAACGGGCTTCCAAGCGAGCAATTCAATTACAACTCTTCGTATAAAAATGACGACGGAACGCTGTTTTTCGGCACGGTTGCGGGGCTGATCAGCTTTAAGCCCGGCACATTTGTAAAGAATGCATATGTGCCGCCGGTGTACATTACAGGCATCCAGTCGAACAATCAGGAACTGCAAATTGGCGACAAAAACTCTCCCTTAACCGAGTCACCCATTTACGCCAAAGCAATCAGGCTGCCCTATGATCGCTCGAACCTGACTTTTGATGTCGCCGCATTAAGTTATGTGATCCCCCAGATGAACCGTTACATGTATCAAATGGAAGGTCTTGACGGGCAATGGCTTACGGTAAGCAACAACAGAAAAATCTATTTTTCAAAACTCCCGCCGGGGCATTATGTGTTACGGATTAAGGGGTCGAACAACGATCAGGTCTGGAATGGCCGCGAGACGAGGCTCAGCATTGAAATTCTGCCTCCGTGGTGGGCGACGATCTGGGCTTATCTACTCTACGCGGCAATTGCAGGCGCGATTGTTACAACCCTGCTCCGTTACTATCACTGGGCGGTTGCGGAGCGAAACAAGCGTGTGATCGAAACCATTGAAATCGGCAAGGAGCGCGAGATTTACAATGCGAAAATTGACTTTTTTACCAACGTTGCCCATGAAATCAGAACCCCGCTGACGCTCATCAAAATGCCGCTCGACAAGCTGCTGGCCGATGAAAACGCCAATGCGGAAACTTTTGAAAACCTGACTATGATCAATAAAAATGCCAACCGCCTCATTGACCTGACCAACCAGCTGCTGGATTTCCGGAAAGCCGAGGCGAATAATTTTAGTCTGAATTTTACCAAAACGGATATCAATGAGCTGCTTAGCGACGTGTTTGCCACATTCAGGCCGGCGGCGGAACAGAAGAATTTAACCTATAAAATTGAGCTTCCCCGCATTACATTACACGCTTACGTGGACATTGAAGCGTGCAAGAAGATCATTAGCAACCTTATCAACAATGCGATCAAATACGCGGATAACGCGGTTAAAATCAGACTCTTGCCATTCAGCAGCGACGATCTGCTTTTTTACATTGAATTTACCAATGACGGTTTGATCATCGGAGACGATGAAAAGGACAAGATCTTCGAACCGTTTTACCGCGTTGCCGCCAGTCAGAAACAGGAGGGAACCGGCATTGGTTTGCCGCTGGCGCGTTCGCTTGCCGAGCTGCACAAAGGAAAACTCGAACTGAAACGGCAGGACAATCAGCAAAATACATTTCTGCTTTCATTGCCCATTCACCAGGATTATGAAATGGATTTGAAAGGTGAAATTGAGGAAATTCCGGCTGATTTTATACTAAATAATGTGGCTAATGAAGCGGCAGATCCGGCCAAGCCCGTGATCCTGCTTGTGGAAGATAATGTGGACATTCTCAACTATCTAAGCCGCGAGCTGAGCGCTTCATATAATGTCATGCGCGCCCTGGACGGCCAGCAGGCTGTTGAGATCTTGCAGCATGAAAACGTTCATCTGGTGATCAGCGACATTATGATGCCCGTGATGGACGGGATTGAACTGACCCGAAAAATGAAACACGACGTGCAGTTCAGCCACATTCCGATCATTTTATTGACTGCCAAAAACTCTATCAACTCCCGGATCGAAGGGCTGGAAGTAGGCGCGGACGCTTACATTGAAAAGCCGTTTTCGCTCGATCATTTGGCCGCTCAAATCACGAATCTGATCAATAACCGCAACATTATAAAGGAATATTTCGCCCGCTCGCCGCTCACGCACATCAGAGGAATTGCATCTTCAACAGCGGATAAGCAGTTTTTGGAACAGCTCAACAACATCATCAGCAAGCGCATTGCCGACAGCAACCTCGACGTAGACCTGCTTTCATCCATGATGAACATGAGCCGTCCGACTTTATATCGCAAGATCAAAGGCATTTCGGACATGACGCCTAACGAG
Organism: Dyadobacter sp. CY326; assembly: GCF_021390515.1. Lineage (GTDB taxonomy): Bacteria > Bacteroidota > Bacteroidia > Cytophagales > Spirosomataceae > Dyadobacter. The sequence continues at coordinate 162,026 of NZ_JAJUXI010000002.1, read as the reverse complement.
CTTATCAACTTGTCGCGCCTCAAAAAAGCCGCAGAACTCCTTGCTGAAAACAAATACAAGATCAACGAAGTGGCCGATATGGTCGGTTACAGCATTCCAACCAACTTTTCCAGAGATTTTCAAAAGCAGTTTGGAGTGAGTCCATCCGCTTATGTGATCCGGTTACAGAATGAAGCTTTGTAAGGTTTACCAGAAATAATTTTGTTTTATATAGATTAATTTATACTATTGTTTCCTTCAAGTGTCAATCTGACACATTAGTTTGCATGGAAACAAAGTATTTATGAGACGAATTTTCTGCCTTTTGTTCATGGCAGTTGCATTGGCTGGTTATGCGCAAACGCCGCGTGTGCAAAAGCTTTGGTATAACAAACCGTCGGGCAAAACCTGGGAAAATGCATTGCCGGTTGGGAATGGCAGACTCGGCGGAATGGTGTATGGCAATGTGGTGAGTGAAACCATCCAGCTCAATGAGCATACATTGTGGTCGGGCGGGCCCAATCGGAACGATAATCCGGATGCATTGGCCGCATTGCCTGAAATTCGACAACTAATTTTTGACGGAAAACAGAAAGAAGCCGAAAAGCTGGCCAATAAAGCCATCATTACAAAAAAGTCGCACGGGCAGTTGTTTCAGCCGCTTGGCGAACTGCACTTAACATTTGACGGGCACGAAAACTACTCGAACTATTATCGCGAGTTGGACATTGAACGCGCGGTTGCTAAAACCACCTACCAAGTCGACGGCGTAAATTACACTAGGGAAGTTTTGGCCTCATTTCCGGATCGCGTGATGGTCATTCGGTTAACTGCGGACAAACCGGGCAAGCTGGCTTTCAATGCGTCCTTCTCATCTCTGCACATTAACAAGCAAATCAAAACCACAACTTCGAAGGACCTCACCATTGCAGGAACGGCTGCCGACCATGAAGGCGTGAAGGGAATGGTGCGCTTCAAGGGAATCACAAGAATAAAAACCGAAGGAGGCTCGGTAACGGCCAGCGACACGGCATTAACTGTGACAGGTGCCAATGCGGCCACGATTTTCGTTTCGATTGCAACCAATTTTAAAAACTATCAGGATGTAAGCGGGGACGAAAACGCGCTTGCGGCTTCTTATCTCGACAAAGCCTCGACTAAATCCTTCACTGCGATTTTGAATCCGCACATTGCGGCATATCAGCATTATTTCAAACGTGTAAAATTCGACCTGGGCACCACGGAACAGGGCAATTTGCCAACGGATGAAAGGCTTCAAAACTTCCGGAATGTCAATGATCCTGAGCTGGTTACGCTTTACTATCAATACGGGCGTTACTTGTTGATTTCGAGTTCACAGCCGGGTGGGCAGCCTGCCAATTTGCAGGGAATCTGGAACAATAAGATGATGCCGCCCTGGGACAGCAAATACACGATCAACATCAATGCGCAAATGAATTACTGGCCCGCAGAGCGTGCAAACCTGAGCGAGCTGCACGAGCCTTTTTTGAAAATGGTCGAAGAATTATCTCAAACCGGACAGGAAACAGCAAAAACAATGTACGGCGCCAGAGGCTGGATGGCGCATCACAACACCGACATCTGGCGTGCGACCGGCGCCATCGACGGCGCATTCTGGGGCATGTGGATTGCGGGCGGCGGCTGGACGAGCCAGCATTTGTGGCAGCATTATCTTTATCATGGCGACAAAGCTTATCTGGCCAAAATTTACCCCGTTTTAAAAGGCGCAGCCACTTTTTATGCTGACTTTCTGATCGAACATCCCAAATATCACTGGCTCGTGGTTAACCCGGGAAGTTCTCCGGAAAATGCGCCCGCCGCGCACGACGGCTCATCGCTGGATGCCGGAACGACGATGGATAACCAAATTGCATTTGACGTTTTCAGCAGCACCATTCGCGCTGCCGAAATATTGAAAAAAGATGCAGCATTCTCGGACACCCTCAGGCAAATGAGAAAGCGGCTGCCTCCAATGCATGTGGGGCAGCACGGGCAATTGCAGGAATGGCTGGACGATGTGGACGACCCGAATGACCATCACCGGCACGTTTCCCACTTGTATGGTTTGTTTCCTTCTGATCAAATCTCAGCTTACCGCACGCCCGAACTCTTTTCGGCTGCGCGCACGACATTGCTGCACCGCGGCGACGTGTCCACCGGTTGGAGCATGGGTTGGAAAGTAAATTGGTGGGCGCGGTTGCAGGATGGGAATCATGCTTTTACATTGATCAAAAGTCAGCTCTCTCCTTTGGGAACGACAAAAGATGGAGGCGGCACTTATAATAACCTGTTCGATGCGCATCCTCCGTTTCAAATTGACGGCAACTTTGGCTGCACCTCGGGCATCACCGAAATGCTGATGCAGAGTGCAGATGGCGCCGTGCATTTACTTCCGGCACTTCCCGATGTCTGGCAGACCGGCAGCATTGGCGGATTGCTGGCGCAGGGAGGTTTTGAAATTGTGAATGTGCAGTGGAAGGATGGAAAGCTGACAAAAGTCGAAGTGAAATCCAAGTTAGGCGGAAACCTCCGGCTGCGTGTGCCCAATGCGCTGAAATCTGCCGACGGTCACGCGGTGAATGTTGCGTCGGGACAAAATTCCAATGCATTTTACCAAAGCGAAGCAGTGGCCAATGCTGTATTATCTTCCAAGGCAAACTTGTCGGCACCCGACATTCGGCAAACATTCCTTTACGATGTTCCTACGGTGGCTGGGAAGTCCTATGTCTTTGTCAATCAGTAATTTGTACGCATTTATTTTTGATCAGATTTGCAAATGACCAAGCATTTTATTTCTGCAATATTAATTGTTTTTACGTTTTTCGGGCAATGCGTTTCGGCTCAAACAATCACGTTGGTCAACCCGATATTGACTGGCTTTTATCCCGATCCAAGCGTGGTTCAGGTGGGTGAAGATTATTATCTGGTCAACTCCACATTCTCCTATTTTCCCGGCATTCCGGTTTTTCATAGCAAAGACCTGAAAAACTGGAAGCAGATCGGAAACGTCATTGACCGGCCATCGCAGATGGATTTCATGGGCGAACAATTGACAAGAGGACTTTTCGCGCCTGCCATTGGCTTTCATAATGGCACATTTTACGTCACTTGCACAGACATTGATCACGACGGAAACTTCGTGGTAACAGCCAAAAATCCGGCCGGTCCGTGGAGCGATCCGATCTTGGTTCCACAGGTGCGCGGCATTGATCCGTCGCTGTTTTTTGATGATGATAACAAGGCTTACATGGTTTATAACAGTGACGCGCCTGATCATAAGCCCTTGTATTCCGGTCACCGAACCATCCGGATTTACGAGATCGATCCTGTTACATTAAAAGTTATTGGAGCTGAGAAACAGCTGGTTAACGGCGGCGTGGACCTTAGCAAAAAGCCGGTTTGGATTGAAGCGCCGCACATTATGAAGCGAAATGGCTGGTATTATTTGTATGCAGCCGAAGGCGGGACGTCGGTTAATCACACAGAAGTTGTTTTCCGCAGCAAGTCCGTTTCGGGGCCATTTGTTCCTTATGAAAACAATCCCATTCTCACACAAAAAGGATTGCCCGACGATCGTAAAGATCCGATCACTTCGGCTGGTCACGCGCAGTTTGTGGATGGGCCCGATGGCAAAACTTACGCCATTTTCCTTGCCGTAAGGCCCTATGAAGGAAATTATTACAACACAGGCCGCGAAACCTTCATCGCACCAGTGGAATGGAAAGATGATTGGCCGATCATTAATCCGGGAAGTAAGGAAATCAAATACGCGTATGAAGCCAATTTCAAGGAAGTGAAGCAAAAGGATGCGCTTCCGCAATCCGGCAATTTTGAATATACATTGACATTTGAAAAGAAGCTGGACCCGGCGCTGCTGTTTATGCGGACCATTGACAGCAGCGCATTTTCCTTATCGCCGAAAAGCGGTTTGACCATGAAATTGAAGCCTGAAACGATTATGGAATTGGGCAATCCATCATTCATCGGCAAACGTCAGCAGCATCTTTTTTGCACAGCGGAAACTTCACTTGACTTTGCGCCAAAATCGGAAAAGGAAAAAGCAGGTTTGACCATTTTTCAGGACGAATCTCACTTTTATTTCATTGGCAAATCGATTGAAAAAGGCAAACCCTTTATACAACTTTATAAAAGCGGCGCTGATAAAAAGCGCATGGAATTACTCGCTCAAACGCCCGTTAATGATGCTTCCGGTCCGGTAAAATTGCGCATTGTGGCGGCAGGAGATGCTTACAGTTTTTATTTTTCCAAAGGCAATGCCTGGGAATTGCTTAAAGACAAGGTCGACGCCAGGTTCCTGAGCACGGAGGTTGCGGGCGGCTTTATCGGGTGTTTGTTTGGCATGTATGCGACTTCTTCCGGCGAGCAAACAGCCAACTCGGCTTCCTTTAAATATTTGAAATACAGCGGTAACGATTCAATATTCAAAAACAAGTAAATAACCTATGCAAAAGTCCATTTCTAGAAGTCTATTAACCTTTTCAGCGCTGCTTTTGTGCAGTCTGGTTCATGCGCAGTCAAATTTTACAAGTAAGACAATCGGAGTCGGCGTGGTCGTTGCCGACATGGAACGCTCCTTGAATTTTTATGTCAATGGAATTGGCATGGTCAAAACGGGGAACTTCACGATCAATGCGGAATTCGGAAAACGCGGTGGATTAACAGGCGGCGAGGCCGTCGAAGTCAACATTCTCAAACTTGAAAACAGCCCGGAAGCCAGCGATTGGAAACTGATGAGTTTTGGCAAAAAGGCAACGCACCCTACGCAAAAGTTCATTCAGGACGATAACGGCCCGCAATACATTACGATTCAAGTGAAATCATTGAAACCCATTATCGAAAGATTGAAAGCGCAGAAAGTGACTTTCCTGGGAAGCACGCCAACGCCGCTGAGCAAGGATGCGCATTTCGTATTGGTGCAGGATCCGGACGGGACTTTTGTAGAGCTGATCGGGCCGATGGAATAGTCGAACAATGCATTAAGGAGAATTTTCTTTATCTAAGCAAAATCAGTTTCCTCAACCTATGAAACAAATTTTATCAATTGTAATGTGCCTCATGCTCGCTGGTTCGGTGAGTTACGCGCAGGAGATTTTAAAAGAAATGCCGAAAGGTTATGACACCGTGCAGCCAGGCGTTGCGACGGGTAAAATCGATTCGATCCAATATGATTCGAAAACGGTGGGTAACAAGCGTAAAGCACTGGTTTACACGCCACCTGGTTTTAATAAAAAGAAAAAATATCCCGTTTTCTATCTTCTGCACGGCATTGGCGGAGACGAAAAGGAATGGCTGAAAGGAGGCAATCCGCAGTTGATTCTGGACCGTCTTTATGCAGAAAAGAAAATTGAACCTATGATTGTAGTAATGCCCAACGGCCGGGCCATGAAGGACGACCGCGCAACGGGAAATATCATGGCTCCCGACAAGGTTGCTGCATTTGCCACATTTGAACAGGATTTGCTAAAAGATCTCATTCCATTTATCGAAAGCAAATATCCGGTTTTGAAAGACCGCGAGCACCGTGCCATTGCAGGGCTGTCGATGGGCGGTGGCCAGTCGCTGAACTTTGGCTTGGGAAATCTGGATCAATTTGCATGGGTAGGCGGATTTTCATCCGCACCTAACACGAAGGTTCCTGCCGAGCTCATGCCCAATCCGGAGGAGGCAAAAAAGAAACTCAAACTGCTATTCATATCCTGCGGCGACAACGACCGTTTGATCTCATTCAGCAAGCGGACGCATGATTATCTGTTCGAGCACGATGTGCCGCATATCTATTACATTGAGCCTGGCATTCATGATTTTAAAGTTTGGAAAAATGGTTTGTACATGTTCTCCCAGTTTTTATTCAAGCCGGTTGACAATGCTTCTTTAACCAAATACACCATGCTCGGTTCGCGTGCCGCTACGAACATTCGTTCCGCGCAATATCCTCAGATCCTTCCTGATAACCGGGTTGTGTTTCGCGTGAAAGCGCCCGAGGCGCAGAAAGTGCAGATTGACCTGGGCAAAAAATACGAAATGGCAAAAGACACCGGTGGTTACTGGGCCGTCACGACTGATTCCATCGGCAAAGGGTTTCACTATTATTCGTTGATCGTGGACGGCGTTGCTGTCGTTGATCCGGCGAGCGAGGCTTTTTACGGCATGGGACGAATGGCGAGCGGCATTGAAATTCCTTATCGGAATGGTGGTTACTATGCATTGCGCGATGTGCCGCACGGTGAAATCCGCATCAAAAAATATTTGTCAAAAACAATGGGTTCGTGGCGGGAAATGTATGTTTACACGCCGCCAGGCTATGACAAATCCGCTGAAAAATATCCGGTGCTTTATTTGCTGCACGGAGGCGGCGAAGATCAAAGAGGATGGGCCACGCAAGGCAAAACAGATCTCATTTTGGACAATCTGATTGCAGAAGGAAAAGCCAAACCCATGATCATTGTAATGCTGGACGGCAATATGGGCGGTGCCAGCGGAATGGCGGGCTTCAATGAAAATGTCCTCAAACAATTTGAAAACGAATTGAAAGTCAGTGCCATTCCGTTTGTTGAAAGCAACTTCAAGGCAGAGACGGACGCGAAAAACCGGGCACTTGCGGGGTTGTCTCTGGGCGGATTGCAAACTTTGTATGCGGGCATTAAAAACACGGAAATGTTCTCATCGCTGGGCGTGTTCAGTTCGGGCTGGTTTGCAAACAATACGACGCTAACCGATCCGCAATATGCATTCATGAAAAGCAATGCTGAGAAGATCAATGGCAATCTCAAAAACTTTTGGATTTCAATGGGCGGGCAGGAGGATATTGCATTTAATAACTGCAAAATAATGCTGGCGAAATTCGACGAAATGGGAATCAAATACAGTTACAGCGAGTATCCCGGCGGTCATTCATGGCCGGTGTGGCGTCACGATCTGTTCCAGTTTTCACAGCTTTTATTCAAATAACAAACATTCATTTCATCAATATAAAATCATGGTAAGATCATCAGCCTTGCGGTTTTGGGTTCAATGTGTGGCCGTTTCGGCAGCATTGTTTTCTTCGGAAAACGTTTTGGCCCAAAAATCGCTCAAAGAAGCATACAAAGATTTTTTCCCGATTGGCGTCGCGGTTGCGCCGAGAAATTTGTCTGGTCCGGAATCAGATTTGATCAAAAAGCAATTCAACAGCATTACGCCCGAAAATGCGATGAAAATGGGGCCGATCCATCCGGAACAAAACCGTTACAACTGGAAAGATGCCGACGCGATTGTTGCATTCGGACAGCAAAACGGCATCAAGGTGAGAGGCCACACGCTTTGCTGGCATAACCAGACGCCGAAATGGTTTTTCACAGACTCACTTGGCAAACAGGTCTCGCGTGAAGAATTGCTCGCCAGATTGAAGCAGCATATCACCGATGTCATGACCCGTTATAAAGGCAAAATTTACGCCTGGGACGTTGTTAATGAGGCTGTTCCGGACACAAGCAACAGCATTTACAGAGCGTCGAAATTTTACCAGATCATTGGGCCGGATTACATTGAAAAAGCATTTGAATATGCACATGCCGTAGACCCTGAGGCTAAGCTTTTTTACAATGATTACAACACCGAAAGCGTCGCTAAAAGGGAGAAGATATATCAGTTGGTAAAAAAATTGAAGGACAAAAACGTGCCTATTCACGGCGTTGGATTGCAGGCGCATTGGTCCATTTATGAGCCAACGCAGGCAGAGCTGGAAAAGTCTATCACGCAGTTTGCGAGCCTGGGCCTGGCCGTTCAAATCACCGAACTGGATGTTTCCGTGTATCCAAAAGAGCATGAACGCAGGGAAAAGAAAACGAATGACACGAGCACATTCACTGCGGAAATGGAGCAAAAACAATCGGCGCATTACAAGATGCTTTTTGACACATTCAGAAAATACAAAGGCACGGTTACTGGCGTCACATTCTGGAATGTTTCCGACAAATCGACCTGGCTAGATAATTTTCCGGTTCCGAATCGCAAGGACTATCCATTGTTATTTGACCAAAATTATCAACCGAAAAAAGCCTTTGACGGAGTAGTCAATTTCTAGCAGCTTTTGTTTTCTTGCTCGTCTGGCACGTAATTTACGGTGCAAATGCATCAATGTGCTCCCGACAATGCTCAATATAAACATCCTAAGATCCCTGGTTACGCGCCTGCTGCCCGGATTTCTGCTCATATTATTTATTCAATTGAATGTCTTTGCCCAGCTGCCCATGATGCGGTCGGATACGGCAAAGCCTGAGCGGCCCGTGTATCCGCCCGATTCTTTGGGCCGCCGCACGCCACGCGGAACGATCGATGGATTCATTAAAGCGAGTTATCAAAACGATTACCGAAAAGCCGCGCTTTACATTCGCCGTGACCCGGCGTTGAAAAAGAAGCAGAACACCATTCGCCAGGCCAAAGCATTGCAGGCCATGCTGGAAGTCAACGGACGCATTTATCCATATTCCTGGATCAGCAACGAGCCCGAGGGGAAACTGGACGATAATCTGGGTCCAAATCTAGACCGGATTGGCGCTGTAACGATCGACAACGATTCCTATGACCTGATTCTTGAAAGTGTCCAGGATAAGGAAGGCAATCCGGTATGGCTGTTTTCGACGCAGACAATCGAGCGAATTCCGTTGAACGCTGACGACATTGAAACGAGCACATTTATCAGCGACGTTTCGCCGGCATTTTTGCAGAATAGCAAGTGGGGCGGAGTGCCCGTTTCACATTGGATCGCCACGATATTACTGCTGATCGGATCTTATCTTATCACGCTTGGGCTTGCCCGGCTTGTCATTTTTCTGATCCCAAAGATTTACAGAAAAGCAGGCGAGGAACCTTACATCGGGGTTATCAAGGCATTTGCACTTCCGGCCCAGCTTTATCTTGCCATTTGGTTTTTCATGTCTTTTAGCCGGGAAGCGGGCATTTCACTCGTTGTGCGTCAGCAATTCAGCAATGTCACCCTTATTGTGGGTGTGGTGGCTATCATGCTGCTGATCTGGCAGTTGCTTGATGTGATCGGCAGGGTTACCGAGCAGCGGATGAAGCGATATCGGAACCAATCGGCGGTGTCGGCGATCCTTTTTCTTCGCAGGGCACTGAAAATTGCGTTGATAATCATCGGAGTGATCATCATCCTGGACACACTTGGTTTTGATGTAACAACGGGCATCGCGGCATTGGGAATCGGTGGAATTGCCCTTGCATTGGGCACGCAAAAAACGGTTGAAAACTTCGTCGGCAGCGTCACGATTATCGCCGATCAGCCTGTGCGTGTAGGCGACTTTTGCAAGATTGGCGACATTACCGGAACCATAGAGCGTATCGGCATGCGGGCCACGCAAGTCAGGACCAATGACCGCACGATTGTGACCGTGCCTAATGGCGAACTTTCATCACTCAAAATCGAGAACTATGCATACCGGGAGCGTTTCTGGTTTCATCCCACATTTTCACTGCGCGTTGAAACGACGCCCGACCAAATCCGGCAGCTGATTCAGGACCTTCGGAATGTTTTGCTGGCTCACCCGCGCGTAAATCCGGACCCAGCGCGGGTCCGGTTTATTGAAGTAGGGTTGAGCGGCGTCAAAATTGAAGTTTTCGCTTACATTGATACGGCCGACATGAACGTTTTTCTCGAGATTCAGGAGGAGCTGCTCTTGAAAATGATGGACGTGATCACCGGCAGCGGCACGAGTTTCGTGATTTCGTCGCAGACCGTTTCCCTGGCCCAGTAGGGGCAGCATCGCTTTAATTACTCGCCCGGCTGCAAATGTGTGCTGATGGCAATGCGGTTCCAGGCGTTGATCGTCGCGATGGCCATGATCAACTGGGCCACGTATTCGCTGCCAAGCACATTTTCCGCTTCCTGATATAATTCGTCGCTAATGCCGCCTTTGTGAATGAGCGTAACTGCTTCGGTCACAGCCAGAACGACTCTTTCTTCCGCCGTGAACAATTTGGTTTCTCTCCACGCATCCAGCAATACAATGCGCTGAATGGTTTCTCCTTGTTGCAGCGCATCCTTTGTATGCATATCAATGCAGAATGCGCAGCCGTTGATCTGCGAGGCCCTTATTTTTACCAGCTCTTTATGTGTTTTTGACAATTGAGTGGTCTCTAAATAACGTTCCAAGGCATACATAGCCTTGTAAGCCTGAGGCTGAGTCGCATTGATGTTTACCCGATTTTTCATAACTGTTTTTGTTTAAATCTTATTGACAATACAAAAATCGGGGTTGCCGGAGTGGGAAAACTTAAACTGGTTTAAGAACGGATTTTGCTTAGTTTAAAAAACAAAGATTCTGTTTCAATCCTACGAAACACATTTATAAAGGACGAAGATCAAACCAACGAGGAAGATGGCAGTGAAGAAAATCAGTTGGAATTTGAAAACGGTTTTGTTGGGTTCTTTTTCGCCGCAATGCGGGCAGAATTCAGCTGTCTCTGACACAGGCTGATTGCAAACGCGGCATGCGATTAATTTTGACATAATTCAGACTCAATCACGACGGTTGCCATTGCTGTCAAACTTTCTTTTTAAGTTGTATTCTGTAATTGGAATTACCAAAATTGAAGTTAAAGCGAGCAGAAAACTGCAAAGATAGAATGACGTTAACCCACCTATAAAAATATAAGAGCCGGCGCTAAGCACGCAAAACGCTATCGCCATCCAAAGCTGAATGCCAGCACTCTGACGATTTGCTTCCGCCCAGGTGCCTTCATTTTTCACAGACAAAGCCGTCCGATATCCAACAAGCGGATTAATTTTATCAGCTTTTAAAAACCTCATAAAAATGGCGACCCCCAAGCTAACCGCCATGAATGCTAAGTGCCCTACGAGTATGATGTTCATGTTGGGAAGTTAATTAAAACTACTCAAAAACCCGCTTCGTAATATAACCACTCGCGTTCGTGGGGACGTGGAGAATGTCGAACATTAGGATTGCGAGTTTGGTTGAAAGTCAATCCGAGCTAAGTTAAGCCCTGACCTAATTGATAGTCAATGTTACTTCGATTTCTCCTAATGCTGAATCGGAGCGCGTTAAGGTCACTTCAACTTTACCCTTTCCTTTACTCCCGTAATAATCTCTTTGAAAACTAGCTTCAACGCGTCCACCAGGGATTTGAATAACTTCGGAGCTTGTAAGTTTGTCTCTTTTTGACTCACTATCATAATAGTAAGCGTCAATTTTGATTGTATAATTTTCGTTCGAAAGTCCATCTAATCCAACTGTCAGGAAGGCGTTGCTGTCTTTGTACGGGACAAATGTAAGTTTGCGTTTCCCGACAGGTTTCGTCACAATCATTTTCGAATAGTGCCCGCTTAATAAAAACAATTTCAGCAACAGCAATCCAGCCACGATTGAAATAACAATCAAAATGTTTTTTAATGTTTTTGATTTCATCATTGCTTCGAAACCGCTTTGGCTTGGGATTGCCTCGAATTCAGTTAATGAGAAGGCTGGTTCATATTTACTATCGCCTTACTTTATTCTTTCTGTTTTGGTAAAATCGAAATATTTATAATCGCCTAATGTGGACATTTCCAGATTGAGCTTGTAAGAGCCCCATGGATATTTGGCTTCGGTCTTAATCACTTGTTTTTTAGCTTTTTTATTGTCGCCCGGTTTGTTTTGCAGATATTCGGAGAGCACACGTCCGTCCATTTCCGAAGGGACTTTCAAGCCGTAAAGTGCAAGCACAGTGGGCGCGATGTCAACGTTGGAAGTGGGTAATTCGCTCGTGAATGCATCTTTGAAATCAGGGCCATCGGCGAAAAGCGCAATGTTGATTTCGTAGGGACTTGATCCGCCGTGACCGGCAACGCCTCCTGAAAAATCCGTTCCGGCAAAGCCTTTGTCATTTTTATCATCATTCCAATTCGGCGCAACCAGAATGTCACCGGAACGCGTCGGGTGATTGTAATGAATGGCGTCGAATGACAATGTGCCAGCGACCCAGCCCGTCATATCGCCTTTCTTTTTTGGTTTGGTAAAAACAGCCCCGATAAAATCCGTTTTGTGCAATGTGGCGACAATCTTTTTGATCAAATCTTCCTGATGATCTTTCACATAAATGGCACCTTCGGCAATCACGACATCGTCGGAATCTTTATCCTTTTTCAAACCTTCCGATATGAGCAATTCGCTCAGGTTTTGCTTGCCCGTGTGTGTCACAAATCCGTGATCTGTGGAGATGAGAATGTTGAATTTCTCTCTCAAACCGCTGCTAGAAAGTGAATCCAGAATACGCCCGAATTGTGCATCCACATATTTGATGGCCGAGACAGCCTGCTCAGAACCAATGCCATAGCGGTGCGCCGCGCCATCCGGATCGGAAAACCAGACTGCACTCACTAGCGGCCCGTCGTTTTTTATTCCATAATGCAGCAATGCATCAGCCACCCATTTATGCTTGATAAAAATGTCGCCGGTTCCTTTGGGCATCGGGCCAATGTCCGACATCACCTGGGCTTTAAACGATTCCGGCAGGATCAGCTCATGGTTAATGATCGCGCCGTTGCCAACCTTATGATTTTGCAAGAATGCCTGGCCGGTCGTTCCTGAGCTGAAAACCATCATTTTCTCCCCAGCCGAATCCAAAACCTCGCCGAGCGAAACCGCCGTCAGCAACTTTCCCCCTTCCGATTCCTGCACTTTCATCAGTTCTTCATAAGTGGTGCCGATTGCCTTATTAGGACTCACTTTTGGAAAATAAATGGAATTGCCAAGTAAACCGTGCGTGCCGGGATAAGAGCCGGTTGCATACGAAGACGAGTTCACCCGGGTAACCGTCGGAAACACGCTGTGATGCTGTTTTCCGTGTGAAGCTTTTTGTTTGAATTTGTACAAATTCGGCATTTGCTCCTGCGTAATGTAATCCGGGCGAAGGCCGTCGAAGAAGACGATCAGCGTTTTGTTTTTGTTGGCAACATTGCCGGATTGCGAAGATTTTTGTCCCAATTTTTTTGCAGCCGCGTAAGTCGGAGTGACCGGCTCAATGCCAAGCTTCTTTGCCTCCGGAGTGAAGTCCGCAACATTATTGACCAGCACAAAATCAACGCCCTCGTTATAAAGCTTACTTAGCTCGTCAGGCGTTTTGGCATAGAAATAACTGATTTTTACATCGTTTTTCTTCAAAGCCTGCATTTGTGCCGTCCTGTCCTCGCCCGGTTCGTGGCGGAGCAACTGGATGAAATCTGCTTTCATGTCAATCGTGGCTTGCACGTATTTCGGCGTGTTTTTCCGGTAACTGTTTTCGCCGTTGCAGATTTTGATATTTGGAACAACTTGGCGCGCCGCCTTCGCTGCTTTTTCCGAACAAGTCAAAAAAGCCTGGTGCAGTCGCCCGGATTTTGCCAGCAATTCAGCTGCTTTCGCGCCCACGGCTTCGTCGCCTTTCAAATGGCAGTTGAGCCACACATTGTTGGGCATCATCGCAAGCGTTTCTTCAAATGTCGGAACCTGCGTTCCTTTGAACTTCTCGGACTTCTTGATCCCTGCGTCGAGTGCCCGGACTTGTGCGAAAGTCAAATCGGCAACATTGCCCGTTCCATTCGTGGTGCGATCCACGCCGTCGTCGTGCATGATCACCATGGCGCTGTCTTTCGTCAGCTGAATGTCGAACTCGATCATTTGGGCGCCTAATCTCACCGCCTCTTTGAATGCAGGCAACGTGTTTTCCGGGTGCGTATCCATGCAGCCGCGGTGTGCACACAAGCCGCGTTCGGGCATTTTAATTTGCGTTTTTTGCGCCTGAGCGCTATTTGCCGCGAGGGCAGTCCATATAAACAGGACTGCCCAGGTGGCGATTTTATTTGTAAAAATCATGTTGAAAAATTGAAATCTGAATTGAATTTTAAGATCTATTTGTCCCACCAAACCTTGATGTCGCTGTCATCACCGCCCATTGATGCCACGGCTCCGGCCAGCGCTTCGGGGTTAAGCGACTGCAAGTAAGTAGGGTAGGGCACGCGGAAAGGGAATGTATTTTCAGCCGGAATGCCCGCACCGCGAGGCAACAGTGGATAACCCGTTCTGCGCTTTTCGAACCACGACTGGTAATCCACAAAAAAGAATGCATAATATTTTTGCAGCATAATCTGCTCCAATTGTTTTTCAGACGTGGCCGCCGCATTGAATGCGATGCCTGGCTGTTTCAAAAATCCTGCTGGCATTATCGTTCCCCATTGCGTCAATGATGCCGCAATGCCCGATTCGTAATGTTGCTCGGCAGTCGCGCCGGTTTTAAATCCTTTCAATGCAAGTTCTGCTTTGATGAATTCAACTTCCGAATAGGTCATCATCACGCCTAGTTGCGGCAATGTTTTCAATGCATCCGAATAACTGGAATTGCTTCCAACTGCGTATTCCAGGGTTGTGGGATAACCACTTTCAATGCCGCGGAACACGTTTTCCGTGCCGGCTTTCACTTGGGTTGCCCAGGCTGCACGACGCGGATCGCCGAGGTCATTCATGCGGTCCATGAAAAATTTCGTGTAGTAATTTCCGTCCCGCCAGTCAACCTGTCTTGCGTTATAAAATGGATTGAAAAAAGGAAATGTGCCAGGGTATCTGAAAATTGCTTCCTCTGCATTGGCTGTGAAAACGGGATTGGCAGCCGGGTCGGCGAGGATAGCGGTGATCTGCTCCTTTACATTTACTTCACCTTCTCTTTTGGAAATGCGTAGCAACAATCTCAATCTTAGCGAGTTGCAAAACTTCTTCCATTTGGCGATCCCCGGATTTTTTCCACCCGATAATGCATTGGCGTTGTAAAGCATGTCGCCACCGTAAGTCAGCGCCTTCGTGTCGTCCAGCAGACTGTTTGCCGTTTCAAGGTTTTTCAAAAGCTGAATGTAAATGTCCTTTTGTTTGTCAAAAGTCGGCTTGAAATTTCCTTCAATGGCCTTGGTCGCCTGCGAATAGGGCACGTCGCCATAAAGATCTGTTAGAATTGAGTAGGCCCAGGTTTTGTAAATCAGCGAAATGGCTTTGTAATTGTTTTCATTCAGCTTGTCGGCAATGATGTAAATGTCCTCGATATCATTGAGATACGAATAAAAATTACTCCAAACACCACTTCCCGGACTCACAATGTAACGGTGCAGCCCGCCGCCGCCCGCGCTGGCCCGTGGCGCATCCACCTGCATCAGCTCGTGTGTAAAATTGCGGCTTGCATTCACCGTGCTGTTCACGATCTGATATTGCAATTGTCCCAACATTACACCCGGCGTGATTTCTTTCGGGCGGTTAGGGTCTGTATTGAGCTCTTCGAAGTTGTTGGTGCAGGACACCAAAACGGTCAGCAGCAGTAAAATATATGCTTTTTTAAACATGATTTTTTTGGATTAAAATTTCAGGGTAAGGTTCATGCCCATGGTCCGCGTGGAAGGAAACTGCGCGAGCTCGACACCTGGCGTAAGCGTGCCGTTGTTCAGGTTTCCGCCTTCGGGATCAAAGCCCGGGAATTTGGTAAAATTGTAAAGGTCTCTCCCGAAAACGGCCAGGCTCGTCTGACGCACGCCGATCCTCGAAAGCAATGCTTGTGGCAAATTAAACTCTATGCGCACTTCGCGAATTTTCAGGAAGGAAGCATCGAAAATGTTTGTTTCGGCATTCGCGATCTGGTAATAGTTGTCATAATAGGAGCTGGCGGGCACTTTTACCGTGTTCGGCGTAAAGCTTCCGTCCGGCTGTTTCACCACACCTTGACCAATAATCCCATCATCGCGGCCAGGCAATGTTACTTTTGTTTTGCCCAATGTATTGTTCTTGTGAGACGTTTGCGAGAACATGTCGCCGCCTTTTTGTCCGTCAAGCAAGAGACTTACGCGCACATTTTTGATGGTAAATTCATTGGAAAAACTGGCTTTCCAATCCGCGAAAGCATTGCCCCATTTCTTGGCTGTCGGGTCCAATGCAGCAGGAAGTCCTACCGACGAATAAATGATCTGACCATCCGGCGCGCGCTGGAATCCGCGGCCATACATATCGCCCATCAATCCGCCTACGCGGGCTTCAATGCTCACATTTGTGTTGTGCGCGTAAATCACCTGGTTCGTAATTCCGGAAGCCAGCTCTTTCACATAACTCCGGTTTCTTGACCAAAGCAATGTGGTATTCCAGCTGAAATTTTTGTTGGTAACAGGCTTGCCCGTCAGCTTGATTTCGACCCCGCGGCTGTTGATCAGTCCTGCATTGATCAATGCATTGGAATAACCTGAAACCGGGTCCAACGGAATGGCCAGGATCTGGTTGCGGCTGTTATTGTTATAGTATGCAACGTCGAGGCCAACGAGGTTTTTGAGCAGGCGAACATCCAATCCAAATTCATAACTCGCTGTGATCTCTGGTTTCAGGTCGGCATTAAATAGGGTGGAAGAGTTGGTGAAACTGTTTCCGTAAATGCGGTCGTAGTAACGTGCTGTTTGATAAGGTCTTGTATCGTTTCCAACCTGCGCCCATGAAGCACGAAATTTGGCAAATGAAACTGCTTTCGGAAGCGTAAAAAGTTCATTTAACAAAAAGCTGGAACTGACGGAAGGATAGAAAAACGAATTGTTCCCGTAAGGCAATGTGCTCGACCAGTCATTCCGGCCGGTGATGTCCACGAATATTTTTTCATCCCAGGAGAACTGTGTTGCGGCGTAAATGCTATTAATCGCTTTTTTGGTTTTCAAAGGATCAGCAACGGCCTGGTCTAAACTGTTGGAAATCTGATAAATGCCTGGCTGCGCAAGCTGGTCGGCATACAAGCCCGCAAAATCGTAAGACTGACGCATTGCATTTCCTCCGGCAGAAGCCGTGACGTCGATCAGGTTCGCGATCTTGTCTTTATAGTTGAGCAAAAAGTCGGTGTTGGACTCGTAAGTGAATACATTCTGCTCGCGATACATGCCGCGCGGATAACGGGTCATGCTGAAAGGACGCTGCTGCGAACGGAATTCGAATGCCATATCCAAACCTGTCCGAACAAGCAAATCGAACTTTGGCGAGATCTCATAATTGGCCGAAAGATTTCCGATAAAACCGTGCTTGTTCATCTTGTTGAGCATTTCATACATGCCCAGATAAGGGTTGTCAGGCGTTGGGTTGAAGGGACTGCGCTGCTTCACATTCTCCAATCCCGGCTCCCAGTAAGGCTTAAACCATTCCGGCTTAATGTTCGGCGTTGTTCCCAAAATCAGGAAATACATGAGCGACTGGTTGTTGTAACCCGCCATAGGAAGGTTGTCGCTTTTCTTGTTGGTATAATTGGCCTTCCCATTGATTTTTAGTCTCCTGGAAACCTTTTGACTAACCGAAAGTGCCGCATTAAGACGTTCAAAACCTGTATTTGGAATGATCCATTTGTTTTTCATATGCGTCAGAGACAGGCGCGCAGAGCCATTTTCGCCGCCGCCTTCTATGGAAACGCTGTTTGAGAATGTCGTCCCTGTTTGGAAAAATCCGGAAATGTAATCCTTATTCGCAACCCACGGCGTGCGCACAGTCGGGCGGCCGTCTGGTGCGTCCGGATTAAACTGATAATACATTTGCCCATCAAACTTTGGTCCCCAGGCTCTTCCGGCAGCCACGGTTGTGGCAGTGTTTGGACCGTCTTCGCTGTCGAGATAGGAGAAATATGCGCCGCTTCTTCCTTCGCCATATTCAAACTGGTAATCAGGATAGCGGTTTACTTGTTCAAAACTGAAATTGGAATTGACCGTTATGCCAATGCCTTTGTCCTGGCGCACGCCAGATTTGGTGGTTATAATGATCGCTCCGCCCGCGGCCCTGCTTCCGTAAAGTGCAGTCGCGCCCGGACCTTTCAAAACCGTAACTTTCTCAATATCATCGGGATTAATGTCGGATAAGCTGGAACCGTAATCGACCGGACTGTCCGCAGAAAGGTGGGAATTGAAACCCGTTCCGGTAATGCGGCTGCTAACAGGAACGCCGTCAACCACGATCAGCGCCTGGTTATTGTCCAGGTTCAATGACGATTCTCCACGCAATGTTATGCGCGCCGAACCCATTGGACCTGCGCCTGCGCCCTGAATGTTCAGACCCGCCACTTTTCCGGAAAGTGTGTTCACCCAGTTGTTGGATTTGGCATCTTTTACCGCATTTTCATTGATCGTCTGCGCAGCGAAACCGAGGGATTTCTCTTCTCTTTTGATCCCTAATGCGGTCACAACCACTTCGTTGAGGATCTTCGTGTCTTCTTTTAATGTAAGGTCAATCACACTTCTGCTGCCAACAGGTTCCTCCTGAGAAAGAAAACCAATGGCAGAGAAAATCAGGACAGATTTGCTGGAAGGCGCGGCGAGCGCGTAAGCACCGTTTGCATCCGTCGTCGTGCCGGAACTTGTGCCTTTCACGAGAATGCTGACGCCCGGGAGTGCCTCGCCGGTGAGAGCGGTAACCTTACCGCTGATGGTCATGGATTGTGCGGACAGTTGCGGTGTAATGCAACAACCGACGAGCAATGCAAGAATGGCTCGTAATAGAATTTTCTTCATTGGTCTTAGGGGTTAAGTGATGAACCAAAACGTGAGCTGGCGCCTGCCGAACGGCGCCAGCTCGTTTTTTAAAACCCCAAAGGTATCTTGCTATCAGAAGACCAATGTTAAGCGCAGATTATTGAATTGTTACGTTAGAAATTGGCTTTATGAGCCAGCGAATCGATCACTTGCTGCGTATAAACCACCGTTGCAAACTCTCCATTCAGTTGAGCCAATGCGGTTTGATGCATCATCTCGCCGTCATAATGTTGACCATTTATGCCGGTTTTCCCAAAAGTTGCAGTCGCATCCGCCACGATAAATGTCTCATAACCAAGGTTGCCCGCCATGCGGGTTGTTGTTGATACGCAATGGTCGGTCGTCAGGCCTGCAATGACCAATGTCCGAATCCCCTTTGAGTCCAACTGTTCTTTCAGGTCGGTGCCGATGAAGGCGCTGTTGACAGATTTTTGAACGATCGTTTCTCCTGGCAGCGGCTGGAAAATATCCATGAACGCATGGCCTGGGCTGTTGGCTCCATGTTTTGCATCCGGGTTAACCGAAATATGCTGAATGTGATACAATGGCAAATGATTGGCTCGCCAATGTTCAAGCAAATGTTTTGCATTCGCTTCTGCATTCGGATTATTTCTGGACCCGCCCCAAAAAGCTTCATCTTCAAAAGCCTTTTGAAAATCAATCAGAATCAATGCTGGGGAATCTTTAAAAAGTCTGTTCATTGTAATGTGCTTCTTCTAAAATATTGATCAGTCGACCGTTATATCAAACGCTCCGCTGAAAGATTTGCTTTTCGGGTTACATTCATCTTGACTGTTGGCATCGAGCAATGCGCCGGTGAATGTGCCTTTGGCGTGTTTCTCGGGCGTGTATTCCGTGATTTTTATTTCTCCTACCGTTGAGAAATAGCCTGATTTGTCAGGACAGATTTTTACAAAATAATTGTTAAACACCGTTCCGCCCGTTTTATATTCAACCTGGCCAACTTGTTTGTATTCGTTGATATCCTGTTTATAAGGATAAGTGCCAGCCTTATTGCCGAATGCAGTCAGGGAAAGATAACCCGTTTCATTTGAGCCCGCCGTGATGCCAATGCTTACGATTGACCCAAGTTTTCCTTCGGATATGCTGGCGTCAGTGTAAGTTTTGGTCTTTCCGTCAAATGTTAGTGTTAATGTGCTTTTGTGCGAGGTGGTTGCAGGTTCGCTGCTTTCCTGACAGGCAAAAAGGTTCACGAGCAGGCCAAAGCCTGCGATTGTTGTAGTTAAATTCATGGCTGGATTTTATAATAAATAATGATTCCAAAAGTCGCATGCATGCAAACGGCGGCTCATGCGATTGCTTTTTGTTTCTGCAAAAGTGGCTTTTGAGCTCTTACGAAGGAATCGGAATGTATGTCAAATGAAGCGTTGGTTCGGTGAAATGTTATTCCGGCACAGTGAACTGGCGTTTTAGAGCATTTACATTGCTGAATATTTCTTTGGCTTCATGCCGATATATTGTTCAAAAACTCTTGAAAAATGGCTGAGATTGGTAAAGCCCAGCTGATAACCCACTTCTGAAACTGTTAACCGATTTTCCCGGAGCAACTGCGCTGCTTTCTGCATCCGACCCGATTGATAATATTCAAAAACGCCTTTTCCAAATGTCTGTTTGAACAGCTTTCGAAGTTTAGGCTCACTCATTCCCGCCTCTCTGGCCAGTGCTGCAATGTTGGGCGGTTTATCAAAATGTGCCTGTAAATAAGCCTTTACGGCATAAATGGCTTTAATATCCTTGATGTGCATCGCGCTGATGGGCACGGCTTCACGCTGCATTAAAGTTGTGAAAATGTAACAAAGCAGTTCCTCACATTTCAACTTATAATAATGCCTTTCAATGCTTTGCGGAACGGGTTGATCGAGCATATCTGCCGCAGCATTGATTATTTCGGGCGAAATGCCGGTTTCAAATACAAAATTATCTTTGGCCTCCAAAACACTTGCGACAACGGGATGATCTATTTGTCCGAACAACTGATGCAAATACTGCTTGGAAACTGCGATTGTCACACTG
Source organism: Dyadobacter sp. CY326 (assembly GCF_021390515.1). Classification (GTDB taxonomy): domain Bacteria; phylum Bacteroidota; class Bacteroidia; order Cytophagales; family Spirosomataceae; genus Dyadobacter. Next base: position 141,430 of record NZ_JAJUXI010000002.1, on the reverse strand, counting down.
CCAAAAACCGTGTTTGAAGGCATGGCCATGATGGTTGAAACAGCATGCCGACAGATCAAAATGTTCGCTTGCTCTGCCAACAACTGTCCTGCCGGATCTGCGAGTGACGAGAAAATCCCGTTTAGTCGGAAAATGATGTCTTCCTGACCTTCGGCAAGCTCATTGGTCCGCTCTACAAAGACATCCTCTTTGAGATGATAATTGCGGATCATCATGCGTAAATCGCTTCCCCAGGAAAAGCCCGTGAGATAGCCCGCTCCCTTATTTTCCGGAATATTAATGAACCGTCCATCCACGGTCGCACCAATCGCCTTGCCAAATTCAAGCGCAATGCCTGAGCCTTTATCAGTGATCGAGATTTTCATTTGCGACTATTTTAATAACATTAAGGGTTATTTTATCCTCAAAGGTATATCGAATTTTGTGTTCAAGAAAAAGCAGTTTAAACAAAAAACGATATGTTATTAGCGAACAAACAAGTGGCAATCATTGGTGGCGGTCCCGGCGGCTTAACCCTTGCCAGACTTTTGCAACAACAAGGTGTAAATGTCAAAGTGTACGAACGGGATGCAGATCAGTATGTCCGTCAGCAAGGCGCAACGCTTGACCTGCATTACGAATCAGGACTGAGAGCACTGGCGGAAGCGGGGCTGATGGAGGAGTTTAGGGAAAATTTCCGACCTGGTGCCGAGCGAGTTGCCATCACAGACAACAATGCGGTTGTGCATTACACCGAGCACGACAATGCACCGATTGAGGATTTGGACAACATTCATGCGCGTCCGGAAATTGACCGCGGCCCGCTGCGCGACTTGCTCATCGCTTCACTCAATGACAAGACGGTTGTTTGGGATTCAAAATTTACCGAACTGAAAGCAAATGGTGAAGGCTGGGATTTGTGTTTTGCAAACGGAACTACGGCTTATGCAGATCTGGTGATTGCATCGGACGGGGCAAACACGAAAGTCAGGAAATACATTACAGACATTGAACGCATTTATTCGGGGGTGACCATTGTTGAGGGAAATGTTTACAATGCGGCGGTGAATGCTCCTGACATGTGGCAACTTACACATGGTGGAAAGATTTTTGCACATTGGAAGGGCAAAACAATTGTGTTGAGTGCCAAAGGCGAAGGTTCGCTTTCATTTTACACGATCACAGAGGAAGCCGACGATTTTGTCAAAAAGTCCGGCATTGATTTTACAGACAGAAAGCAAGTTTTAGCCTGGTTTAAAGAGCGCTTTTCCGACTGGAGTGATGATTGGTACGAAATATTTTCGAGTGACGAATCTTATTTTGTTGCACGTCCGCAATATCATTTTCCGCTCGATCAATCTTGGAAATCACTTCCAAATTTGACGATGATCGGCGATGCAGCACATCAAACGCCGCCTTCGGGGGATGGTGTAAATCAGGCAATGCTCGACGCAGTGGAATTGTATGAGGCCTTTTGCAAAGATCATTTCGACACCATACAAGAAGCAGTCACTGCATTTGAAAACAAGATGCTTGCCAGAGCCGTGATAGCAACGGAGGAAGCGTCGCAGCTGATGGAAGCAATGCTGTCTGAAAACAGTCTCCAATTTATGCTCGATTTCTTTAATGATTTAGAAATGCGGTGATTAAGGCAGCTTGCTGGTTGTCCCCATTCATGCAATCTATTTTAATGTGAGCGCGGCTTTTTGGGGGGCAGTTTGTTTTCTGAACATTTGACTTACTGCAGGGTAAATTTTTCGCTCAACAACATAGGAGAAAATGAGGCAGACCAGCGTATAAACGATCAGCTGTAACGGCCGGTTTGGAAGAACATTGGCCAGATAATTGGCATTGGAAATCAAAAAGAAATGTGAAATGTAAATGCCGAAAGAAATGGGTGCAATGTGTTTAAATACACCGAATATTGGATAAAATCCTATCCATTTCCACGCACGCCAGAGTAATGCAGCAGGAATTATAAGGAAGGCAAAAGCAAAATGTCTGAGCTCTAATATTGGACTTACGCCGGGGCCGCTGTCGTGCAGCAATGCGCTCATTTTGTCCGCATTGAAATAGGCATTGAGCCCAAGAATGATTGTTATTGCAGTAATGCTTGACAAAGGAATAGCGAGCGTTTTCAATGTAATTGCTTCGTTTCGGACGTACAACAATGCAATGTCGGCACCTGCCCACCAAATGGTTAAATACATCATTACCCTGCCTGCAAAGGTGGGGTAAAAAAAGTATGATATAGCAGCTATAATGCTGATTGCGTGTGCATAACGCCCCGAACGACTCCCAAAGCGAGAGTATAAGGCGAAGAAAATAAAGTAAAACCACCATTCATAGGACAGGGACCATAAAGGTGAATTTCCTAAAAATGGCGCAACGAGCGTGCCTGGCTTCACCTGGCTATAATCCTGCAACATCAATATATTTCCTGCCAACTCGGCCCAGCTTACCTGAGCCAACCCTTCTGAAAAATAAACTAGCAAATAATTGGTAAAAAAAACAAGAAGCAGCGGGACGTAAATTCTCAGAAATCGGCGCAAAAAGAAGGATTGAAAAGATTTGTTTTCTGATTTGACAAAAGAATATTGAATAACAATTCCACTTAGAATAAAAAACAGGATCACTGCCTCCTGACCGAACCTGAAAAGATAGGAAAAGTTAATGTTTGCGATCATCAACGAATTTTTGACAGTATGTCCGATGGCGACATAAACGGCCGCAAATCCCCGGATCATTTCCAACTTGATCAGCTTATCAGAATGGCTCTTCATTTCAATGTTCATTTATGACGCTCACTTTCAATTTAAGATAAATTATTGCACCGGATCGGATCGTAAAGACGATCTTATTTAACGGGGAATTTAGTAGTAGCACATAGGAGCGAATTGCGTAATAAGCCTAATAAATGTAGAATTAATTAATATATTTTTTCGATACCTAGTTTGTGGTCTGCTCATTTCGTTATATTTGATAGTTGACCACTATCCTTACTCATCTACTCTCTTACTTCGTTTCAAATGATTCACTTGAATTTTGCCGATTATGCTTGTTACCGAGCATTTAAGGTGCTTCGCCTTATTTTTTCATCGCCACCCGTTCTTCAGCTCGTTGCTGTTCCTGTTTCAATCTTTCCAAAAGGGGAGTTAATCAAGCCGAAGTGGATTTGAGCTATAAGAGAGGACATGTGCGTTCTCTCGATGGAATAAGAGGTGTGGCTATTCTGCTGGTGATGGGATTTCATTGCCTTGAATACTCGAAGGTTACCCTCGTTAAATCCATCTCCGCAATCGGATGGGTAGGAGTTGATCTGTTTTTTGTGTTGTCAGGCTTTTTAATCACAGGCATTCTGCTCGACACGAAAAAGCGCGACAATTACTTTACTGCGTTTATGGCGAAACGAGCATTACGGATTTTTCCGCTTTACTATTTGTGCCTGCTGGCGGTTTTTCTGGCTATCAGCATTCCAAGTGTGGTTTCCTTCAATCCGATATTCGACAAACGTCATTTCGAGAGTGTTGGTTATTATCTGACATTTACACAAAACCTGTATTTTTCGTACACGGGCTGGGGCGTGACTGACATTCTCAACCATTTTTGGTCTCTTGCCGTAGAAGAGCAGTTCTATTTATTCTGGCCGGTTGTAATTTACTATTTCAACAAATCTCAGGTTCTGCTCATTTGTGCCGGGCTTATTGCCACAAGCCTTATCGTTCGAAATCTACACGTTAACAGCGATTTCAGCTATGTATTCACATTCGCAAGAGTAGACGCACTTTCCATTGGCGCAATCACCGCAATTTTGGTTAGAGCGTATCAATCTGTGCTAAATAGAATAGCCGTTCCAATATTCCTGGCGAGCTTAGTGACATTGATTTTAATGTCAATTGATTCGGATAGTCTGCATTTTCGCAATGCTTACTTCGTCCGGGCTGGGTATACAATATTTGCGCTGATGTTCGGCGCCATTGTAACTTTTGTATTTGATCAGGGGAAGATAGGAAGTTTTACCAATCGCGTTTTATCGCTTAGTTTCCTTACTTTTTTTGGTAAATATTCCTACGGTTTATATGTGTATCATTGGCTACTTTACAAAGGGATTTATTTGCTTTTGAAGGCTAGATATGGCTTTTCGGAGCTCTGGATCATTCCGTTTTTTATGATCGTAGTGCTTGTCAGCGTAATCAGTTTCCATACGTTCGAAGCGTTTTTCTTGCGCTTCAAGTCCCGGCTCGAACCTTTGCCTAAACCTGTATTAGTAAGTCCGACGATGATGTAAATATTTGTCAAACCGACCCGCAAGGGAAACCTGCATAGCATTATTTACCAAACCGGACAGGGTTTCTATGGAAAGACCTAATTTTTGATGGCATTGCACATACTCGTCTGTCAGTGTTGTCGAGAAAAGTGCTGGGTCATCACTGTTTAAGGTGACCAAAAGACCTTGTTCTATGAGCTGAGGTAACGGATGTTTTTCAAAACTTTCTACAACTTTGAGACAAACATTGCTGGTTGGGCAAACTTCGAGGGGAATCTGATGCTCAATAAGATAGCGAACAAGTGCCGGGTCTTCGAGACAGCGAACGCCATGGCCAATGCGGAGGCTGTGTCCCGTTTCCAATGCTTCCCAAATACTGGCTGCCCCTTCGGTTTCACCAGCGTGTAAAATACAGGTGAGATTGGCCGAATGCGCCAGCTCAAAGCTGTCGCGGTAAACTTCCACCGGATTACCAACCTCATATCCACCAAGTCCTAATGCAGCCACTCCATAGCGCTCGGCTTCTACAACGTGTTTGGTCATCGTTAAAGCTTCTTCCGGCGTTGCAAAACCGCGTGGTATATCCACAATGACCAGGCTCGTAACACCGAAGTCGAGCTCAGCCCGTGAGCATCCCTGATGGACAGCTGCAAAGAGTTCGGGGTAGGGAATTTGTCTGTTTTTATGATGAATCCATGCCGTAAATGTGAATTCGGTGTGCACAATATTTTGCTGCGCTTGCCCCTGCAAGAATTCGTAGGTCAGCAGTTCAATGTCTTCGGGCGTCTGTATGCACTCGCAGATGGTCATGTATGATTTGGCAAAATGCGGAAAATCTTTAAACCTAAACCATTCCATTAATTGCATTTCCGTCCACTTGCCTATTGGGTGATTGTACTTGCGCGCCAGTTTTAACAAAGTTGCCGGTGGAAGCGCGCCCTCCAAATGCACGTGCAGCTCAACTTTCGGCATTTGTTGCAGATAGGCGATTTCGGGTGTAGCTTCTAATAATATAGTGTCTGAGATGCTCATGGCTGGATTGTATATTCAATGAGCGGTTGCTGCATACAAGGCAGGCAAAGCTATAACACTGCACCCCGGATTTCTGGCCGAAGCCGGTGCTTTTTTTAAAGCTGAGATCGGCGAAATTGAGGTTTCATTCGGTGCGAAAAGCCAAATGAAACCGCTGGCCTATCCCAATCCATTCCGGCAGGAAACGACCGTCGAGTTTACTATTCCAGTCGCGGCGCAGACTTCACTTGCGCTTACGGATGAGTATGGGAAAGTGCTCAGGGAGGAAACGAAACTTCGCGAAGCGGGTCGCCAGCAAATAATGATCAATGCGGAGAATCTGCCGGAAGGGATATATTATTATAAGATCAGGATCAACAACGAAATCAAGACCATTCGCCTGATGAAAACGAGATAATTTTGCACGCGCAATTAACTTTCCCGATGATGCAAGTAGATCATTCCCAAGAAGTTATTTCGGAGAGATTAACTTGACCTTTTCTTCATTACTTTCTTTCAAATAAAAAGCCACAAAGGTCAATTCCTCATTTTCTGATGCATTGTCAAAATGTAAGATCGTCGCATCTTTCGGTTCATAAAATGACTCACCTGCTTTGAGAATGACGGGCTCAGCACCCGCTATCTGAAAGCGGGCACTACCCGATTTAATGTAACCCACAACCGGGCAAGGGTGCAAATGTTCCGGTGCATGCTGGCCTGCGGGAAAAGTAATTTCCTGGATTTCTACCGTCTTGACTTTCTGCTCAATTAAAGCAGTTTGCAAGTCTTTTCTTGAAATTGTTTTCTGCTGTGCAAACGCAATTGACAAAACACAAAACAGAATTAATGTGAACGTAATTTTCATTGTTAAGCCTATTATGATTTGTTTAAATAAGTAAGTGAAAAGCTATTTGATTGGAGAGTTAAGATCTCTCATTACCGATTAATATAGTCATCGTCAACGTCCCAACCAGTCTTTAAACGCATTGACCCGCTCTCGGCTGACGAACACTTCTTTGTCCGAAGCCGGGGTCAAATGTAATTTCAGTTTCCCATTGAAGTGCGTGTGAATTGCGCCGACTGAATCGATGGATAGGATAAACTGGCGCGTTGCGCGGAAGAAAACCTTCGGATTGAGCATTGCTTCCAGTTCTTCTAACGTATAATCAACTACGTGTTTCATGCCTTCCCGCGTTAAGAATACAGTAAGTCCGTCCTCAGTGCAGAAATAGGCGATCCGCTCAACGTCAATGGGCAAGAGTCGCTGACCTTGTTTGACTAAAAATCGGGTGCGGTATTCCTGGGGCTGATTCTGACGTTGCAGTTCTCCCAGTAATTGACTCAAATTCATGGGAAATGCACCTTGACGGTTAAATCTTTCATATTTCGTTAAAGCCCTGGCCAAGTCGGCCGGTTTAATGGGTTTCAGCAAGTAATCCACGCTATTGACCTGAAATGCGCGAATGGCATATTCGTCATATGAAGTCGTGAAAATGACCGGACACGGCACATCCACCCGATTGAAAATCTCAAAACTTTGGCCGTCCGAAAGTTCAATGTCCATCAGAATCAAATCGGGCATTGCATGAGATTTGAGCCACTCGACGGATGATTCGATGCCGTCTGTTTGCCCGATGATTCGGATATGCGGGCCAATTTCTTCTAACAGTTTGGTGAGTTGCTGCACAGCCAGCACTTCGTCTTCAATCAATAGAACGTTCATGATGAATGCGGTCTTAGCGAACGAAAAGACGAATTGATTAAAATTCTGACAAATAGGAAAGGAACCGACCTACGAAATCGCAGAAAACATCGACAGAATCGCGAATCAGTGTGGCGAATTGTCTAACGTCCGATTAACAAGCCATGTTCGTACGATGGCTCAACGCATTTTATGCGGTTCGGGCCGGTCCGTAGGCGGCAGGTAAATCCCAAGGTTATTTTTCGGTGGTTGGAGATGGTTTTTCGCTGGTTAAGCCTCTTTCATACTGGCATTCAGCACGTAAGCTTTCAATTTTGAGCCGTTAAAAACAAAAAGAAAATTACCTGATGTTGAATGTTAACGCAAGAAACCAATGGCTTTTAAAAACAAATTCATACGCAACGAGCTAACCGGCCAATCCTATCGCTTTCTGCAAACGAGCGCGGACACGAATGGGCGACTGCTTGAAATTGAAACAACTTACGAGCCAAATGGCGCTGAACCGCCTGCCCATTATCATCCGCGCCAAGCCGAAGACTTTACCGTTTTGAGTGGAGAGCTGACCGTTCGTATCAATGCTGAGGTTAAGCTTTTCCGTAAAGGTGACCGGTTCCAGGTGCCTGCGGGCACTGTCCATTCAATGTGGAACGCATCCAAAAATGAAACGAAGGTTAATTGGAAAGTCGAACCTGCGCTGGACACGGAGTATCTTTTTGAAACGCTTACGGGACTAGCCAATGAAGGGAAGACCAAGTCAAATGGTGCACCGTCTTTATTGCAGGCCGTGCTGTTGGTGCATCGCTTTTCGGAGGTTTGGCGGCTCGCATCTCCGCCCTCCCTGGGCATAAGGCTCTTTTTTAAAATATTAAACCCCATTGCCCGCCTCGCCGGTTACCGAGCGACTTACGACAAATATTTGAATTAATTTAATCAAACATAACACCATGGAAATCCCAAAACACAATCCATTTGCCGATCAATGGCTCTCACCTTTCAAACCAGTCAGCATCGACCTCGAATTTAAAGAAGGGCCGGGCCGCTTACATGCATTTTCCACGGGTCAGATCGCCGTCAAAAAAAATTTCAGGCAAGCGATCGGTGGAAGCTTGCGTTCCAAATTAACTTTTATGTTCCAATCCGAATTCACCGACTTTCAGCCTATTTGGGTTTGGGTACTAGAGCATCCGGAAGGAGTTTTTGTGGTTGACACCGGAGAAAACGCAGCTGTCACAGAACCCGATTATTTCAGCGGAGAAAATGCGATGTCACGCTGGTTCTGCCAGACGCAATTCAGACTTGATGTGAAGCCGGCACAGGAAGTCGGGCCGCAGCTCCATACGTTAAGCATTGATCGTGAGCGGATTAAGGCAGTAATCCTCACCCATTTGCACTTCGACCACGTCGACGGACTGCGCTATTTTGAACACAACGATATATTTGTTAACCGACTGGAATGGGCGAAGCCAGCTTCTCCGCTGGAATCATTGTATCCGCGCTGGTTCAAGGACAAGGTTCATGTGTTTGAATATGAGCGGCAGGCTTCCGATCCATTTGAGGCGCACAAGCGTTTCACTAAATCGGGGGAAATCAAGGTTGTGCCGGCGCCCGGGCATACGCTGGGGCACAGCGCTGTGTTGCTTGAAACAAGGCATTTTCACGTTATACTTGGTGCTGATGCCACTCCCAATCAGGAATTTCTCGTGAAAAATATCATCGCGGGTATCAACCAGGATTTCCGGCAGTCGTATAAAACCATCGAACGCATTAAGCATTATTGCCGCAGGCAACCTACACTTTATCTGACAACGCACGACCAGCAAGGCTCTGAGCGGATGCGGACACTCGATTTCCTGCGTTTTTAAAAATTAAGGATTTTGATAAATTTGAATGACTCATGAGCTCCAACACTCGATTCTGATGAAGCGTCCCGACGACCTTTTGCTGCGTTTGGTTTTCATTCCGGCAGTAATCTTGCTTGCAAATCTGCTGTTTTTGGAAGAGGTTAACTACAACTGGACCAAATATTTGGCGTGGTCTGCCGTCGGCATTGGCTTTGCCCTTGGCATGTGGGAGGCAGCCATGCGCTGGATGCTGTATGTGCGCCTGAAATATGCGACGCTTGAACAGACGAGAAAGCGCATTATCATTTCGTTTCTGGGGTATTTTATAATTACGGCTATTTTGAACACTGTTTTTATCGGGTTTACCAATTGGCTGACGCATACGAATAGTGGCGTTGTGGGGATGGAAACCTACTTGAAGCGGGTTGGGGTTTGGCTTGTCGGGGTGGTTTTGATGGGGCTGATTTTTGAGCTCAAATATTATCTGAAAAAATACGGCGAGGCGATTCAAGAGGTTGAGGCAGCAAAAAATGCGGGCTTGCGCAGTCAGTATGACAGCCTTAAAAATCAGGTTAATCCGCATTTCTTGTTTAATAGTCTTAACTCACTGGTGTCGCTGATTGGTCAGGCGCCGCAACGAGCCGAAGTTTTTACCCGCGAACTCAGTTCGGTTTACCGCTATGTGCTGAATGCGAATGAACCTGATCTGGTTAGCTTGCATACTGAGCTGGCGTTCATCGAATCATATTATCATCTGCTCAGGACACGCTATGGAGAAGGATTGTTGCTGACGCTATCAATAGAAGAGGGTCTGAGTAACTATCAGCTGCCGCCGCTCACCTTGCAGTTGCTAATTGAAAATGCCGTAAAGCACAATGTCGTGTCCGCAAGCAAGCCACTCCACATTCGTGTAATGGCCCAAAACCGACCTGAGCAGCGGGCACAACTGACCATTTGCAATAATGTGCAACGCAAACAGACGAGGGTGCTGAACAATGGTCTGGGACTGGTCAATATCCTGTCCAAATATCGGCTCCTTGGGCAGGAAGATCCAGGCATTGAAGAAATTGGTGGGCACTTTGCCGTCACCCTGCCGCTGATTGAGCCGCGGTCGTTAAACAATGGTTTCGAAACGACCGGCTTGGAATGAATGCAACCGCGCAAAAACCATTGATACTTAACCGGTTTCTCACTTATATTTGCTGATATGTGGGAGCCGCTGATCCGTAACCTGAGCAAATATGTGCCGCTCACTTCCGATGAAGTGAAGGTTGTTGAGTCCCTGTTTACTTTTAAAAAATACCGGAAAAGGCAATACATTCTGCAAGAAGGCGATGTAACCCGCTATGAGACCTTCATTCTTAAAGGTGTTACGCGAACATATCAGGTCGACGACAAGGGTCAGGAGCACATTGTGCAATTTGGCTTGGAAGACTGGTGGATAGGGGACCTTTTCAGTTTTCTGACCGAAACGCCTACGACGTATAATATAGACTGTTTGGAAGAAACGGAGGTGGTTCAGATCACAAAAGCCGACCTCGAAACGCTTTATGAAAAAGTCCCGAAGATGGAGCGGCACTTTCGGCTGATCATTCAAAATGCATTCATTGCTTCCACGAGGCGGCTGTCGTCCAATTTATCCAAAAGTGCGCCGGAACGTTACGAAGATTTTATCAAAAAATATCCGCAGATCGATCAGCGGGTTGCCAATCACCAAATTGCTTCTTATCTGGGCATTACGCCCCAGACATTGAGCCGCATCCGTTCCCAGGCTGCGGAAAGACAATGAAGATTTTCTTGTAAAATATGAATCTAGGTTCATGAAATTTCTTGCTTCAGGCGATTGGCCGGGCAAGCGCTGACCAGCAAAATTTGCATAAAAGTTAGCCATGAAAACAGTTATCATTTCAATCGCTTACCCAGCTGATGGGAGCGCCATTCACAAACAAATTTTTAACAATTATTAAACATTAAAGCCATGTTATTTAAGTCATCAAGTGCCAATTCTGATTATGGATCGCTTTTTCTGAGATTGATTCTCGCGACAGTTCTTTTTCCGCACGGTGCACAAAAGTTGCTCGGTTGGTTCAACGGCTTCGGGTTTGAAGGGACCATGCAATATTTTACGGGCCAGGTCGGTTTGCCCTGGATCATCGGCTTCACGGTTATTATCATTGAATTTTTTGGCCCGCTGGCGCTGGTGCTGGGTTTAGGAGTGAGGATCTGGGCGGCCGGAATTACTGCGGTCATGACCGGGATCATCGTTACGACGTTTCATGACTATTTTTTCATGGATTGGTTTGGTTCTCAAAAGCTTGAAGGAATGGAGTTTTTCCTGCTGGCGATCGGCATTGCAGTATCGCTGGTCTTCACGGGCGGCGGACGTTATTCACTGGGCCACTTGTTGTTCCGTAAGCGACAGCCTGCATTATGAAAACGCATTTGCTTGTACTCTTGCAGCTAGTGATTTTTTTGATCCTTCGGCAGGCCGACAACGTTGGTTTCGAAATGGAAAATGCATTTCTTGAACGGTCATTCCCGAACATTGAATTTCATTTTGTCGACGATTCCGAGCATTCTGTCGACGGCCAGAACAAAAAGCCAATGAGCGGCATTATGCTCACAAGAGATCCAATTATCATAACAAAATGGCAAATTTGAAATCAATACGCAGCGATTGGTTCGCTGATGAACAGCTTATCGTTACGCAAATCAGCGGCGACATAGACAGGGAGGATGTTATCCGCTGGGAACAAACATTGCAAAATGCGCTGGATCAGGTGCCTGATTCGGGGGCATTTAAAATTTTCATAAATCTGCATGGTTTCAAAGCAGTTGACCTCGATGCGCACAAACAGTTTCGCAACATTATTCCGCTCACGCTCGCCAATTACGGCTGGAAGGTCGGCTATGTGGCCATGTTCCCCGAAGATGCTGACAAAATGTTGATCACGAAAAAGCGGAATGTGCAATGCGTTGCAGCGGCGCATTGCCATCAGGATGCATCCAAAATCGAGAAATACGAATCATTATACAGCAGCAATAACGAGCATTTTTTTACCAATGTCGAGGCCGCAAATGAATGGATACGGAAGTGGGGAATGCCCTTAAACTTTGTCCACTGAATGTTGCGTTACCATTGCTGAATCACAACTCCCAGCTGCGTGTCCATGACAGCAAATTCCTGGGCTCCCCAGGGACGTAAAGTGACTTTGTTAAGATTGGGATGCAGGAATTCAGGGTGGCTTGCAGCAATTTTATTGTATACAGATTGGATATCATCTGTTACGAGCCGAAATTCAGGATGATGCTCCTCTGCATATTTCCTGTCCTGAAATAAGTTAATGCGTAAACCATCTTTTTCAATCACGCAAAATGGCTTGTGCGTTTTCAATTCGTTATGCGTAATTGTAAATTCAAGACAGTCCAACCAAAATTTGAGGGCATCGTTGATATCGGCGTAAAATACGTTGGGGACAAGTTTGCTGAATTTCATATTGGTAAGGTCGTTTGCTGCCAGGAATTGTTACTGTGCAGTGAAACATCAGGACTATTACTTATTAAAGAATTCTCCAAAATGCCATAAAATGCCGGAAGGGTCGTGGACAAAGCATTCACGGCCCCAATGCTCAACTCGAATGGGCGTGAGCCGCACATCTTTGTATTTGGCCGGAAGATTGAGCGACACGAGTTCATCCCAAGTGTTTTGTACATTTTCTACTTCCATAAAGATCATTGTGTTGTCGATCCAATCCTGGACAAACGCATCTTGCAGGTAAAAACCAATGTTCTCTGTTCTGAAAAGGGACATGTCAGATGAGATTACGACTTCTTCAAAGCCCAAATCGCGATAGAAATTTCGGGATAATTCAAAATCCCGGCAACCAATAAATGGCCGGATAGATCGTGATGATTGTTTCATATTCCTGAGTTTTAAATCAAAAATATAGCTTTGGCCTGATTTGACCTATTGATTCAAATCAAGAAATGTCCGCTTTCGAGATCGATCTCCTGACCCTGCTAAGCGTTTCGGGAGTCAGCTTGAGATAGGATGCGATCATTTTTAAAGGAAATGCCTGTATCAGCCCTGGCCGGTTATTGAGAAGGAACACATATTTTTCGGCAGGAGTCATTGACTGATCAAAGAACTTCATTCTTTCCATTGCGCCTTCCAAAACCCTGTTCAGCTGCAAAAAAGCAATAGACCGTCCAGTTAAGTAATGAACGGTTTCAAGACTGAGTTCAAGGACGCGGCTGTCGGTGAAAGTTTGGATGTAAGTTTCAGAAGGGCGTTGAGAAATCAGGCTTTGATAATTGAAAAACCATTCATTTTGAATGCGCAAATCAATGATGTTTCGATCCAGCTCAGTTACACATTCATAGTGGCAAATGGATCCACTCAGCAAATAATTTAGGGATTTAGCAACCTGGCCTTTGGTTAGAATGAATTCATTTCGGGCAACCTGGCGCACGCTAGCCGCCTCTTCAAAGAGCCTTACCTCCTCATCCGTGTAGATGCCGGTTGCACGTAATATTTCTGAATACATAGGACCTAAGATTGTGAGGTGAAAGTACGACAATCATAGCGTTTCGTTTATGTTTACGTTTTCATTTTAGGTTTGTTACTAATATTCAAATTTTTGGATCAGCCGAGTTTTTTGCCATTCCTTCTTTATTTGAGCCTAAGGGCCTGGTAGTTAGTAAAGTTGTCCGGCTTTGCGGGTTTGTATATTGAATTGAGGATAATTTCTCCTACGTGGGGCCTGAAATGACTATCTTCATAAAAATTGGTCTTTGGTTCAGACAGCGGATTTTTCCCTGAGAAATCGTAAAGATTTTTCCCAAAAATACTTTTTAATATAGACAAATCCCCTGGGTTAAATTTTACCTGTTCATATAGCGGGCTTAACACAATTTTGTAGCGTGTTTGGTTTTTATCCAGAATCCGTTTAATCTCATGAAGAAGGTATAAATGTTTTGAAGTAATTCTTTGCACGGTATCGATTTTGTATCCGGTTCTTTTATAAAATACTGTTTCCAGATTACGGTAATACTTATTTGGATTCGCCATGATTTCCCGATCATTGCTTTCCAAAGTATATCCATTCGTTATCGGGTCTATGCGGATCATTTTTGTTTCGATGTAGCCGGACATGTACGACTCATATTTGTTGGTTGCTATGAATGTGTAAAAACTTCTGATAAACTTTAAATCCAAATAAGACCGTAGGAAAATCAAATGAAACCTAAGTGCACTTTCGCCAGTTACAATCGGATGTTTAACAAATAGGAATCCCTTGTGATTTGATGTGTAGTCGAATGATGCATCTCTGCATAACAATATCAAAGAATTATCCAGTTTGACATGCAGCGAATCGAGATATTTCAACTTCGTATATATTCCGTAAATGGATTCCCGCGAAGCGTCAAACATAAATGGATTGTCGTTTTTATTTAAAAATTTCTGCCATGATTCAGGCTTAAATGCCAATGTCCTGGAACTGCCGAAAATAAACGAGTTGTACTTTTGCTTTTTGTAGTTTGTGCTAAATGTGTGTGTAGAAACGTTATCCCGGTTGAACGCAACGATTGGATAAGAATAATTGCCATAGTTTCTTAAAACCTTGAATGGGTCAAAGTATAGATAGCCGGCTCCCAATAAAACAATTGCCGGAATGGCCCCCGACAATAAAAAGGTGATCAATTTAACTAGAAATTGTTTCATATTTAAAACTGGAAGTATATAAACTGTTGTTTGGAGCCGGTAAAATAGAGTACACTTAGAATGATTAAATGGTATGTTGCCCAGCGGGCAAATCTCGGCCATTTTGTACCCAGATTGGCAATGGGATGCTCTTGTTCACGGCCATACCATTCTATGCTCATAAATATTACTAAAAGGAGAAGGAGATTGTTGGCGTGTATATCTGGTTTGGAAAAAAATGACCCGGTAAAAATACCATTCACATATTTAATAGCGTGTGTAAGATTCTCCGCCCTGAAAAATATCCAGGCAAAAGCAATTAACATAAAGGTCAATCCAATACTTAAAAATTCCTTTATAGATGGAAGAAGTCTTCCCTTGGCTACGATCTCCAGATTGTGTCTATTCGTGCCAAGCACAATGGAAGGCATTATGTATAAGGCATTTAACAGGCCCCAAACTATGAATGTCCAATTTGCTCCATGCCACAAGCCACTTACGAGGAAAATAATAAATGTATTTCTCACCTTCATCCAGGTGCCACCTTTGCTGCCTCCAAGAGGAATGTATAGATAATCCCGGAACCAGCTTGAAAGGGATATATGCCACCTGCGCCAAAACTCTGCTATATCTCGCGAGAAGTACGGGTTAGCGAAATTTCTAAGCAATTTTATTCCAAATAGCTTTGCAGTTCCTAATGCAATATCGGAATAGCCCGAGAAATCTCCATAGATCTGAAATGTGAAAAACAAAGCACCCATTGCTAAGGTGCTGCCGGATGCACCTGCTGAATTATTAAAGATTTGATTCGCGTATTCCGCACATTGATCGGCAATGACTACTTTCTTAAACAATCCCCATAATATCTGCTTGAGACCATCAATCGCCTCTGAATAAGCGAACATCCTGGCCCTCTGAATTTGTGGTAATAGGTGGGTGGCACGCTCGATCGGTCCGGCTACAAGCAATGGAAAAAAGCTTACAAATAGCGCATAATCGATAAAATTCCTTTCAGCCGGAATGCGTTTTTTATAGATGTCAATCACGTACGATAGTCCGTGAAAGGTATAAAAAGATATTCCTACCGGAAGAATGATATTTAATGTCAAAGGATTTATTTTGAAACCCAATCCGGAATTAAGCTCCGTAAATGACGTGATAAAGAAGTTGTAATATTTGAATAGCCCGAGAAATCCAACATTAACAGATATGCTTAACCAGAACCAAAAGTCCCTCCGTGCAGCATTTTTGGCTTCCGACATTTTGATGCCAGTATAATAATCCAGTAGCGTAGAGAATATTAAAAGAAATAAAAAGCGCCAGTCCCAGCATGCATAAAAGAAATAGCTAGATATTAATAATAGCTTATTCTGTAATTTATAACTTCTACCGGCTACAAACCAATATAGAAGAAAGACGATCGGCAAGAATATTGCAAAGCTGGTAGAGTTAAAAAGCATCTTACTTATATGTTTTTTTTTGTTCGAATCGCGGCGACCGCCTGCAATTGACGTTGTACCGACCGCAAACTTTTAGGCGTAAAAACCATTATGGTATACGTCGAGGTTTACTGTCGCGAAATGTCTGCTTGTAGTTGTAATTTAGGTTAGCATAAAAATGCATAGACCATAGCCAAAAGAAAATAAATTGATTGCGAAAGGGACAAATGGGCGATTTGAACGGGCAATTCCGGGTGAATATCGATTCACCGCTTGTCTCCTTCCCGACGGGAAATAAGAATGAACTTACTCAATCTTCAAACTTTTAACAGGGTTCATTAGCGCAGCTTTGACGCTCTGAAAACTGATCGTTGCGAATGCTATCAGCGCGGAGAGGGCGGCTGCAAATGCAAAAACCCACCATTTGATATCCGTCTGGTAAGCAAAGTTTCTTAGCCAGAGATTCATTCCATACCAGGCAAGCGGAGAAGCTATGATAAACGCAAGAGCCACCACAGGTATAATAAACAAAAAACTATAGGCTGTCGACCGCAGAAACGTCATTCCTCGTTTCAGCGAAGAGAACATAAAGGCCAATCTGGTTTTAGTAGATGCACTTTCTGAGATTGCTCAACAAAAAGAGATTACGACCTCACAATTAGCACTAGCCTGGATATTAGCTCAAAAGCCTTGGATAGCACCGATACCAGGGACTACAAAATTACATCGTTTGGAGGAAAATATTGGCAGTACAAATATTGTGTTAACTACCGATGAAATTGCAAAAATCAACACAACAGTCAATGGAATAACACTTGTGGGTGACCGCTATCCCGAAGTTTTAGAAAAACAAATAGATAGATCATAAAGCTAAACCAAGTATGAGCAAGATTTCCTTCAAGCCTATATTCACAGGACATATAAAATACGGACAGGGCTATTACGACTTTGAAGAAGGCGGATTGGCATTTTTGAAGCCGAAACAAATTGTTTTTCCACCGGAAGACCTAGAAAGCTATGAAGGGACTGCCTTGTATTTTCATCCGGACTTTATCCGAAATTATTCATTGGGAAAAACAATCAATCAATATGGATTTTTCTCTTATGATGTTTCGGAAGCCTTATTTTTATCGTCAAAAGAAAAAGATGTTATAGCTAATTTATTTGCCACAATAGCCATTGAATTAGAAAACAATATTGACCATTTTAGTCAGGACGTTTTGGTGTCGCAAATAGAATTATTGTTGAATTACAGCAATCGTTTTTACAATAGGCAATTTATTACGAGGAAAGCAGTTAATCACGACATCATCACTTCTTTGGACAAACTTTTAAACAACTATTTTGAGGAAGAAAACAGTTTGAAAGACGGATTGCCGTCCGTAAAATATATTAGCACGGAATTAAAGCTATCGCAACGCTATTTGAGTGATATGTTGAGTTCATTGACAGGACTTAACACACAACAATATATTCAGAACGTAATTATAGAAAAAGCAAAGGAAAAATTATCAACGACCAATCTTTCCGTTTCGGAAATTGCTTATGAATTGGGCTTTGAACATTCACAATCGTTTAGCAAACTTTTCAAGACAAAGACCAACTTTTCACCTTTGGAATTCAGAAATTCTTTTAATTAAAAGACGGCAGAAAACGGACTATTGAGAGCCACTTACCGTTAACTTGGGTTTGGTGTCAGGTCATTGAATACATCTCTGGAGAAGCTGGTTTAGCTTAGCATAGCCTGGTTTTCGACACAGGTTGAAAGCAATTTATTAGGTTACTTTCCCACTGCATTTGTAAATATGATAAAGGTATTAAATGAACAAAGCCCCAATGGGGCTTTGAAATGCTAATTAAGCTAGTTTCGGACGATTCCGTAATTGATCGATAAAGTAATGCTGCTTGAAACTAACACCACTTTTGAAAGGGTAGTTATTTGTGCTTCTCTGTTTACTCATCGATTATTTTAGGAGATCATCTTCTCTACAAGGTGGAGATCGCATTCAATATCCTTCATCATTTCCTGGATTTCTCCATGCTCTGGTAAAAGCCTAAGAATTTCCCGTTGGTTGATTTCATCAAAACATTACTACACCACAACCATCCTTGGGGAAGCCCGGCCGTAACCGTCGCACTCGAACTGCTGACACTCATACTAAGCTATTATTTGAACAATTATGCTTCGGGAGTACGTATATAGGTAAAAGTGATGCAGGTCAACTTATATTACAAACAATGACCAGAACATTATCCCAGGACAGATATCAAAAAATAGCATTTTAAACAAGCGGCTACCTGAGAGACCTAACTGTTGCTAAAGATTTTACATTTTATTGCCTACCCACGGTAAGGTTTACCTAAGGATTATTTAAATACATTAAAAGTCTTCAATATCAACAATATACGTTTGGGTAATGTCATAATGAAAGTGGTTCTTTGTCAGATCTCTCAAATTCCACTTTTAGTACTACATGATTAAACGTTTATTTTCTTCAAAAGTAAAGTCTTCTCTATTTGCTTCTTCGCTTCGGGTATCGACTTTTTTAATTTTATTTTTATTCCTGTTTAGCGTATCGAATGCTGTTTTTGCTCAGGGAAATATCTGGTATGTGACCGAATTCGGAGGTTTTCCTCAAGATGATGGCTTTTCCTGGGAGGGCGCCAGTAGCGATTTGCAGGGTATTATTTACAACAGCTCGCCCGGCGACCAGATCTGGGTTGCGGGCGGAAACTACCCAATCTCCCAGTTCGCGCAAGGGTTAGAATTAAAAGAAGGTGTAAAAATCTATGGCGGCTTTGCAGGAACGGAGACAGCCCTGAGTGAACGGAATCTCAATTCAGGTGAAAACCCAAGTGTTATAACTGGTGGGGGAACGCACGACTACACCATTTATAATTACAAGGCTAATGCAGCAAGCGGACTGACAACATCCACTGTCCTGGATGGATTTAGCATAACCGGCGGCAGAAAAGCCGGTATCATTAATTTCCAGTCTTCGGCAAGCTTTACCAATCTGGTCGTCGTTTCAAATGGTGGTTCCGAAGGCGAAGGTGGTATTGTGAACACGAACAATTCCTCCGTATTCGTCAACGTGACAATTACAGGAAATACAGGTGATGCAGGTGTCAAAAATGATGGCGCTTCACCAACCTTCGTTAATTGTGCCATTGTCAATAACACAACAGAGTTTGGCGGTATTTTCAATTCAAACACTTCGCCCGCAATAATTAATTGCACGGTAGCAGGAACAAACCAGCCGGTCGGCATATACAATGAGCAGAATTCTTATCCAAAAATTTTCAACAGTATCATCAAGGCATCACAGCAAGGTGTAGACGACCGCTCCGGCACCAGTGATATCCAAAATAGCATCGTTGACCAGGCAGGCGCAGGCCAACCAGGATCAACACCTAATATCGATCCGCTTTTCACTGATCCCGAAAGAGGAGATTTTCGGTTGCAGCCCTGCAGCCCTGCGATCAATAGGGGAAATAACACTTACTATGCAGCTGGTCAAATGCCTGATATATCTGCTGTCACCCGGGATCTGGCCGGTCAGCCCCGTTTTTTTGCTGGAACCGTGGATCAGGGAGCTTTTGAGTATCAGTCTGAAAACAATAACAGTACAGCCGTGCCCGGCGTCTGGTTTGTACGCGCAGGCGGAACTGGTAGTGGAAAAGCCTGGGATTGTGCGTTTGGAGATTTGCAGAGCGCCATCAATAATGCTGCAAGCGGAGAGCAGGTTTGGGTTGCCGGGGGCACCTATCTTCCGCCTGCAAATGATTATTTCCGAATGAAAGGAGGCGTCAAAATCTATGGTGGCTTTGCTGGAACAGAAACAAGCCTCGCTGATCGGGATTTGTCTAATGCATCCAACAAAAGTATCCTTAACAATACCGGAACCTTTGTAGTCTATAATATCACGGAACTTAGGTCAACAGCTGTCCTTGACGGATTTACCGTATCGGGTGCTCAGATAGGTATCTACAATATTGGAAATTCTCCAATGCTCGTCAATCTGGTTATAACAGGTAATACCGCAGCTGGTGTAAGCAATGGTAATTCCTCACCAACCCTGATTAACTGCAGCATCGTAAAAAACATAGGCGATGGTTTCTATATGTCAGGTGTAAATAATTCGAGTTCTGCGAATTCGACGCTTATAAACTGCACAATTGCAGATAATTATTCGACCAATCGACAAGCTATTAGCACTGGGGTATACATTGGAAACAACGCTGGTTGCAGTATCCGTAACTGTATTGTCTACGGCAACAGAGGCGGAGTTGACGGTGAGGGAGGTAGCCCTGCTGTCATTGAAAACAGTATTATTGAGCCAAATCCAAATAATCAGCCGGGTGCACCACAAATTCCATCTGTTGACCCTCTTTTCGTAGACGCTGCCGCCGGTAACTATCGGTTGCAGCCTTGCAGCCCTGCCGTTAATACAGGCTTTAACTACTTTCAGAGCGGTCAGACCCCCAATCTCACCGCCATCATGACTGATCAAGATGGCAAACCAAGATTACGGGAACACATTGTAGATATGGGGGCTTACGAATTTGGTGGCGAGATGCGCCAGCTTGCAGCTGACCTTGACGAAGCTTCCGTGACGATTACCAAGGAGGCTGTACTTACGTCTTTTAATACAGACTGCCGGTTAGTAGCATACATATCCCCGAATGGCGCAGCGCCGGTATCCGGACCAGTCAGTGCCAAGGCGTGGGTAGCAAGCACGCAGTCGCCAGAGTTCGTGAAGCGACATTATCAAATTACGCCTGGTGAAAACACATCGAATGCAACTGCAAGGGTTACCTTATATTTCACTCAACAAGAGTTTACGGACTATAACCAGGTCAATGCAGTGAAGCTGCCTGAAAATTCAGCAGATGCAGAAAACTTTAAAGCCAACTTGCGCATTGAGAAACGGGCGGGTTTAAGTACAACAGGTTCCGGTCTGCCCAATTCTTATATTGGAAGCATCTCCACTTTTAAGCCTTCTGAGGCCAACGGAAAGGTAGAATGGAATGCTGACGGCCAGTATTGGGAAGTGACTTTTGACGTAACTGGTTTCAGTGGTTTTTTTGTAAAAACAAAAGATACTGCGCTGCCACTCAACCTGATCAGTTTTGCGGCAACCAAAGAAAGTGGAAGCAACTTGTTGCAATGGAATACGGCGAGCGAGGTCAATACGGATAATTTCGAGATTCAGCGCAGTAGCAATGCCAAAAGCTTTAAAACAATCGCAACTGTGCATGCAAACGGAAGTGGAAATCACCAATACAGCTACATTGATCAGTCCGGAGATAACCTCATGACTTATTACCGACTGAGAATGAATGATCTTGATAGCACTTACAGTTACAGCAAGATTATCTCAGTGGACGTCGGAGCAAACACTGCAGCTATTTATCCAAATCCTGCAAATTCCGAAGTGACTTTCCTGGCAAGTAATGCAATGCTCAAAACGAGCGCTACGCTCCACGATATTTCAGGCCGAAAATTGCAAACAATAATGATCAGCAGCAACAAACAAAGGCTCAATATCAGCTCGCTACCGGGCGGTGTGTACATATTGAAATTTGCAGACGGCACTGCTGAGACATTTGTTAAACAATGACGGATGGGTTAGTAATAAGGATACTTTGGTAAAGAAAGGCGGATGCCCTAAAAT
The DNA here is from genome assembly GCF_021390515.1 of Dyadobacter sp. CY326. Lineage (GTDB taxonomy): Bacteria > Bacteroidota > Bacteroidia > Cytophagales > Spirosomataceae > Dyadobacter. Next base: position 119,809 of record NZ_JAJUXI010000002.1, on the reverse strand, counting down.
ACGAACCGTTAAGAAATACTTGACGGTTCGCTTTTTAATAGATCATAGGCATCGAAACGACGACTTTTGCTTCAATTGAGCCCTCAGTTGTCTCGTATGTAATAAATGTTCTAAATTAGTGCAGAAGATTTCTGAGTTAAATATGGCTGGCATTATTTTGAGCGCATTGCATCTTCGGAATATAAGGATCAGCATCGCCGCAGCATTGGCCATGACACTTGCCATGATGCAGGATTTCATCCGCTATCATTTTTATGGTCAAAGTGCTTTTCATATTTCAGAATCCTTTCTTTTTGAGTCATTCTGGATCTTGTTTGCTCCAATGTTTGCCGGGATTTATTACTGCATAAATGCATTCCGTGTAAAGTTTGCGATCCCAAAATTCCTTGTATTGATCTGTGTAACATTAGCGGCTTCGGCTTTACACTTCCTCCTATTTGCCTTTGGTGTTTATGCAATTTCGTCGCTGTCGCAAGGTCACGTTTTCCAGTTCAAAGATGTACTGCACCATGGCCTGGCCGAGTATCTTTACATTTGCCTGTTGATTTACCTAGCGGGATGTATATACATGCTTCGGTTTACAATTCCAGCCGCGCTGCCTAAAACAACATTACCGGAAAGTAAGGCTGGCTTAGCCAGGATTAACATTACAATTGGGACAAATAATATCATGGTTGAAACGAGTGAAATTATTCTTATAACCGCTTCCAGTCCATATAGCTGCATTCATACTGCGAAAGGGAAATATTTATATCCTCAAACATTAAAATTGCTCGAACAAAATCTAGACCCTGCCAGCTTCTTACGGGTTCACAAATCCTCGATAGTAAACATCAAAAGGGTTTTGTCTTACAAATCGCGGCTGAATGGAGATTACGATTTGATTTTGGAAAACGGGCAGATTGTAAGGATGAGCCGAAATTATAAACTGGAATTCCGCAACCTGTTTTCCTAGTCATCGCCTTACATTTAAAATCCATCAGCTTACTCTAGTACTTCATGACGCTATTTTTGAGCAGTCTATTTTTGGGCGAAAACCAAAATGAACATGAAGTACTCTGTCTATATTGCCTTGCTGGCCCTATCATATGCTACAGTGCCCAGCTGCGAGGGACAAGCGCTACGGGACCCATCAAGTAAGCCCGGCCATTTACACAATAAAGCCTGGTGCATATCCCAACGAGTTCATTCCAGCCCATATTCATACGTCAATAAAAGAGCCAGGCATTGCCAATGAATATTATATTGATGAATTTGTTTTTGACGATGATCCGTTACTGACCACTGCCGAGAGAAAGAAATTGGAAAGGCGAGGGGGTAGTGGCATATTACGATTGCAAGAGCAGTCCGGCATTCAGGTTGCCGAGCACGACATTGTTTTAGGATTAAATGTTCCTAATTATCCATCAAACCTTGGGGAGCGAAACGAATCCGGCCTTCCTATTGGAGAGGAAAGCCCTTCATTTACCCCTTTCCACGCCTGGGGCCCGGACAAGGGGAGCACTGCTTGCCCGGTGTGTAAGTATGGTAAAAATTACGGTATACTATATTTCGTTGGCAATAGCCCTGACTGGCCTGAAATTAAAAAATGGCTAAAATTTCTTGAACATGAAAGTGGTCGGTTGGCTGAAAACCTGAAAGTCTACTTTGTTTACGGTAATGCGCAACACTACTCCGCAGCCAACCGCAATCAGGAACTAGATGCCCTTGGAAGAAGTCAGGGCATCAGGCACCTGGCAATCACTTTCGTGCCCTCACTAGGTGATCAGGAAAGTGAAGTGCATTTAAACCAAATTAACCCTAAAATCACTAATACTTTCGTAATCTACAAGAACAGGATAATAATTGATAGATACACAGACCTGAGACCAACAGAGCAAAATCTTAAACGACTTTTCACGAAGATTAGATAGTCGGATCACAGCGGCCGTCACAGTAAATTGGAAATTTTCTGTGACAGTATCATATTCAATTTAGTTCGAGAAGCTGCTTGAGGTTCTTGCCAAGAAGATTATCCCATCCTAATTCAAACCGCTCTCTTCGGAAGTATGGATGATTTGGAAAGCTTTCCAAATCTGTTTGGGTAATCTTTAACCTGGTTGTGATATTATCCGTAGTCACATCAAAAATAATCTCTGAGCTTCCTGAATAGCCTTTATAAGCCCAGCTATGAGCCAGTGTTTTACCTTCAACCACTTTGGTCACAACCCATTCTTTTTGGTATCCAGCATCGTCATCATCAAACTCAAATTTAAATCCCATCACAGGTTCAAACCCTCGCAGTTGTGGGAAATACCATTTCTTCATCTTATCCATACTTGTTAAAGCCTGCCAAACTTCATCAATCGGTACATTATATGTAAACTCTTTAACCAATGGATTGCTCATACTTATCTCCACATTTTAAACTGTAAAATAATTTTGATAGTGGAGCTATCAAAACGAGGGTGAATCAATTTCGAAGCTTTCTCTAAGGCTCGCGGGTAAGTTTTCCCAGCAGCATAAGTTCTTGCCGAAATGGATTCTCTGCCAACAAACCAATCATAACATATAGTTATAGGAACCAAGAGAAAAATTATTCGGTGGTTAAAGTGAAATATGCTGGATCCCGTATTTTGTGAGGAAGCAGCCGCCAGGGCATCAATATAGTACAGTTAATCTCTTGTAGTATACGTTAGACTGGCAATGTTAAGCCTAGGTAGATTTTGTGATGGTGGATTCAAAACACATGGGGGTCAGCTATCCGATTATATGTAATATCTAGATTATCCACTAAGTGAATATTGAAGAAAGTGATTTAAATTTTAGGAAATTACATGACCTTAGACTCTCAAACCAATTACTTCTTGCTATGATTTTCGAATTTACCACGGCTCCGGGTTTTGATTTTATAACATTTTTTGGAAAACAAATAAATGCTCCTGTCAGAGATAATTTTCTGGAAATTCCAAAGACGATGGGAGAAGGTTATGTACGCAAAGTGAGGTTTGGAGATGATTTCAAATTAACGATCCATCGGTATACGCTAAAAGAAGATTTAATTGTTAAGCGAAATCCTACACCGGAGTCCGGTAGCGTACGTACAATTTTCTTTTATAATCATTGGGAAGATCTCGAAGTGAAATACAATAGGGAAGAGAACATCCCGTTTGCACATAAAGGTGAATCTGCTATACTCTTATCTACCAATGATTTGCGTACTGAAATCCGGTTTCCAGCCGACAGCATTATTCATTATGTAGTAGTTGCGATAGGTGCCGACAGGCTGCGCTCAATTCTATCAAGTGAAAAGCCCAACAGTACAATAAAAACCATCATAGGCGAAAACGCATCCTTTCTCTTTTTCGAAAGTTTGGATCCTGAAATGCAACTGCTGCTTAACAATATTGTATCCGTCGATATGAACAACTCCCTGAATAATTTCTATGTACAAATCAAAGTGCAGGAATTGATGTACTTGCTTTTTAGCAAGCTGTCGCTCAGGGAAAATACCACTTTCAAAAATATCAATAGTAACGATGCGGAAAAGCTCCTGGTCATTCGAAATGAAATATTGAGCGATCTTAGCAGTCCGCCTGTTTTAAGCGAATTGGCAATGATCGCTTCAATGAGCGAAACAAAACTTAAACAGCTCTTTAAGCAAACTTTTGGAGATTCAGTCTATAACTATTACCAGAAGGCCAGAATGGAAGAAGCTGCATTTCTGTTAAAACAAGCTAAACATTCCGTTTCTGAGGTCGGCTACGAGCTGGGATTCTCAAACCTAAGCCACTTTAGCAGATTGTTCGAAAAACAATATGGCATCACACCCAAAAAATTCTCTTATACTTCATAAGTTTTCATTGCGTTCTCAATTTAAGACACCGCTTGCCGGATAGGACTATTATTGTGTCTTTTCTGGGTATTTTACCCATTTGGTAACTTCTACATTTGTTCTGTAACTAAGCAGGAGCTAAATGAAGAAGTTATTCACGCCTTATGAGAAAGGCTTCTTGAAGTTGAAAAATCATCTGGTGATGGCACCAATTACCCGGAGCAGGGCCATCGGCAACCTGCCTAATGCGCTGATGGCAAAGTATTATGCGCAGCGTGCTGGCGCAGGATTGTGCATAAAACATATACCTACTTGGCCAGTGAACTGGACAAATTAGGGATCGCCTATATTCATCTTTCAACCAACCCGCAAATTCCTGAAAAGACGTATAAGGCAATTCGTTCGATATTTAAACAATACAATTATATTCTGTAATGGCTTAACCCGGCAAACGGCGGAGACAACGCTACAAGGGGGACTGGCGAACCTAGTTGCTTTTTGGCGCGGATTCCTTGCTAATCCTGATTTTGTTGACCGTATCCAAAAAAGCGAACGCCTTAATGCTGTTGAATTCTGCACATCGTATTCGCAGCAATGCTACACTGATTATCCACTTAATACTTTAAAATAATGAAAGCAATCCAATACAGAACTTATGGAAGTTCAGATGTGATCGAAGAGGTTGAAGTTTCAATCCCATCAATCCAGAGTGAAAATGATGTCTTGATCCGGGTCAAGGCGGCAGGTGTAAGTCCAATAGACATAAAAATCCGCATGGGGTTTATGAAGGAGGCACGCCCTGTTGAAATGCCCTTTACACCCGGCGGTGAGGCTGCTGGGGTAATTGTAGCCATTGGGGATGGGGTAACAATGTTTAAAGCGGGTGATCAGGTTGTTGCCCTTACCAAGACAAACGGTTATTCCGAGTATGTGACAGTAAACAAGGACTTTGTGCTGCCTATGCCGGAGGGGCTATCCTTTGAACAGGCAGCATCAATTGGTGTCAATATCGGGACTGCACAATCAGTGCTCTTTACTGCCGGGCAACTTGAAAAGGGTCGAAAAGTATTGATCCAGGGTGGGGCTGGTGCGGCCGGGGGAGCAATGGTGCAACTGGCCAAAGCCGCCGGTGCGTACGTAATCGCCACAGCGTCCGGAAAAGGTGTGGAACTGGCAAAAAACCTGGGTGCTGACCAGGTTATTGATTATAAATCACAGGATGTGGCCCGTTTGGTCAACGATATTGATCTGGTGGCCGATACCGCGGGTGGCCAGGCCCAGGAAAAGCTTTTTCAGGTGTTAAAGCCAGGCGGAAAACTATTGAGTATTGTCATACCCCCATCACAGCAGTTGGCAGAACAATACAAGGTAAAAGCTGGTTTTGTAGCCTCAGACATCTCAGTGAAAACCTTGCAGAATGGCTTGGAGCTGGTAAAGGCCGGGAAATTCAAACCAGTGGTTTCCAAAGTATTTAAGCTTGGTGAAGCAGCGAAAGCCCAAGATTTTTTAACGGCTGGTGGTGTAAATGGTAAGGTTATTCTTACGGTCGATTAAAATTAATTCTATAATCTAAAAATCAAAAAAATGAATAAAAAGAAAGTTCTGGTGGCTGGTGCGACCGGATACCTTGGAAATAAAATCGTTGCCGAACTACTTAAACTCGGCACGGAAGTCACGGCAATGGTCAGGGCAAGCAGCGATAGAAGTAAACTTGTGGAAATGGGCGTCAAAAGCTTTGTCTTAGGTGATATGATGGATGCCCCTTCTTTGAGTGAGGCTATATCACCAACATATGGATTCGATGCGATTGTGGCAAGTGCAGCAGGATACACGAAAAGGACAAAGGGCGACAGTCCGGTAATTGATACGATCGGGTACCAGAATCTGGTGGATGCTACCAAGGCAGCAGGAATCCCCCGTTTTATACTGATCTCTATTCTCGAATCCGATAAAGCCAAATCGGTACCTCACTTTTATAATAAATATCTGATCGAAAAATATCTAAAAGAAAAAAAGCAGCCTTCCATTGCACTCAGGCCGGGTGCGTTCCTTGACCAGACACCGGATTACATCATCAAGAAAATTACAAAAGGAGTGCTACCAACATTCCTAACAGGAACTTACGGAGTTATTTATACATCACAACTTGCCAAAAAGATCTGTTCGGAGAGCTGCCAACGGCCGAAGAAAGTGTGAGACAATATTGCCTTGACCGTGGGCTGATCTAGGAATATATTCCAGATTCAAACGTACAATTTACAGATATAACTTAATAATTGAAGAGATAATGAAATTACTAGAAAAGGTAACATTGGGAAAACAAACATTGCAAAACGCGCTTGCTATGGCACCCATGACACGCAGCCGTGCTAACAGCGAGGGTGTTGTGTCAGATCTGACGACTTTATATTACACCCAGCGGGCAAGCGCGGGACTTCTGATCACAGAGGCTGTAAATATCTCAGAACAGGCACAGGGTAGTCCTTTGACACCTGGCCTTTACAGCGAGCAGCAGATTGAGGCCTGGAAGAAAGTGACAAAATCCGTTCATGACCAGGGAGGCGTAATTTATGCACAGCTTTGGCATACTGGCCGTGTTGGGCATTCAGTGGACAGGAAAGGAAAACTTCCGGTGGCACCATCAGCGATCGGGATAACAGGGCAGCAGCATTTCACCTCCCAGGGAATGAAAGATTACGAAACGCCTCAGGAATTAACCACACAAGAGATCAGACAGATCGTAAAGGATTATGGCCAGGCAGCCAGAAATGCTATTGAAGCTGGTTTTGACGGCGTCGAACTGCACGCAGCATTCGGATATTTACCTAACCAATTTTTATCAGAAAGTGCCAACCTTCGAACTGATGCGTATGGTGGCAATATTGAAAACAGGAACCGCTTCGTGCTGGAAGTGATGCAAGAACTCGTTGATGTGTTGGGAAGTGATAGAGTAGGCATTAAGCTATCACCAACTGTCTATTATAATAATATAGTAAACAGTGATCCTGTTGCTCAATTCTCACCTTTGATCGAAGCTTTGAATGAATTGCCCCTGGCCTATATTCATTTGATGAATGGCATGTTCCCTTTGGACAACTTCCCAAAAAATCCTAAGAATGCTGTTGAAACATTTGGCGAAATAAGTAAACACCTGGTCATCGGAAATGCCGGTTTCAATAAAGAAAGTGGGGAAGCGGAACTCGAAAAGGGGATCGCTAAAGTAATTTCTTATGCTTCATTGTTTCTGGCCAACCCGGATCTGCCAAGACGTTTTCAATTGGATGCTGAGTTGAACCAACCTGACAAAGCTACCATGTACGGTGGAGGCGAGCATGGATACACAGATTATCCGTTCCTGGAAGATTGATTCTGAAGTCTCCTTTGAGTACTCAAATGCTTGCGTAAAATTTAAAGCTATGGATTTAAAAACTTTTAGAAATCGTTGCCTCTCGTTGGGGCAGGCCACTGAAAAAATGCCATTTGATAAAGCGAAAGCGGACTATGACAAAAACTTGCTGGTATTCTCTGTGCTTGACAAATGGTTCTGCTTCTTCAATGTTGAAGCATTCGACTTTTGCGACATCAAATGCAGCCCGGAGGAATCACAGCAACTGCAAGACCAGTATGAAGGCGTAAAGCCAGGCTACCATATGAACAAAAACATTGGATCAGTGTCTATTTCAACCAGGATGTTGCTGACTCCAAAATTCTAGAACTCGTTACCAAATCGTATGACCTGGTTGTAAGCGGTCTAACTAAAAAGCAGCGTGAGCATTTACAGGGATGGAGTAGGACGTTAATTTCACATTTGAATAAAACAATATGAAAATGAAAGATAAACCTGCTTACTAGCAAAATTAAACAGAGCAGGAACGTAAACTCGCTGAGCACATCATCGGGCTGGAAAGATCAGCACTTGACAAATGGTTTAACGGTGACACTTCTGGTTACAAGCAACTTTGGTCAAAGCGAAGTTTCACTTACTGTGTTAGCCCCCTAAACGGTTGGACAAAATTGTAAAAACAGTTTAGTCCATTTAATTTAGGAATCATGAGTAAACAACGGCGAACATTCAGTGCCGAAGATCGGTACTCGATCGTACAGGAATCTATTCGGAGCGGACCTTCCGAGGTTAGCAGAAAGTATAGCCTGTCACCCTCTCTTTTGAGGAGATGGAAGGAAAAGTATTTGGCGAGTGGCAAGGATGGCCTTCGAGATTCTTATCCACGGGTTGACCCGCAAGTACGCATCTTAGAAGAAGAAAACGAACGCTTGAAGCGCATAGTAGCCAAGCAAGCTCTCGAACTGGAGGTAAAAAGTGAACTTCTAAAAAAAACTCCTATCGGACCGAGGAAAAGATAGCTGTCATGACTCAATATCAGCGATCTACAACGAGAAAGGAATTGTGTAAATGGCTAGGTTTACCCCGTAGTGTATCTTATTATAGAGCTCGAGATGGCAAACCAGGAGCAAAACCTAGTCAGATAACAATGAAGCTGGATGGCGCTTTGGTACCTAATGAAGATGTGGTAATTCGCATTAAAAATGCTTATTGACACCGAATTTAACGCGTTTGGATATGAGTATGCTACGCACGAATTGAAAAAAGAATATCTGATCAATAAGAAGAAGGTGTACCGGCTTATGCTTGCCAATGGCCTTTTATTGAACAAAATGATTCGACCCAGTGGAAAGCGTGATTTTGTTCAATTTCGTCGTATTGAGGCCAGTAAGCCATTAGAATACTTGTGCTGGGATATTAAATATGTTTGGGTTCATGGTGAACGTGGCAATTACTATTTGCTGAGTATTCTGGATGTTTACACCCGTAAAATTATTGATTGGATCTTCCAAGGCAGCATTCGGCAGCTTGATTTAATAAACTTGCTTCGCCGGGTTAACCATTTTTATCAGCTGCAAGGTGTAATCTTACGAAATGACGACGGAAGCCAGTTCATTGCCCACAAGGTTCGAAATTTTCTAATAAATTCGGATGTAAAGCAGCAATTCACCCATGTTGCAACGCCTGAAGAAAACTCTTATATCGAAGCCTTTCACAGTATTTTAGAACGTGAAGTGATTGAACGGAACCAGTTTGCTAGCTATTATGAGGCCAAAGACACAATCCAGCGTTTCATCAAACATTATAATGAAAGTCGCCTCCATCGTTCAATCGGTTTCGTGACGCCCCAACAAAAATGGGACGAAGCGATGGTTTGTGACACAACCATCTTGGAAGAAGTGTCCAACTTATAAGGGGTCAAGACAGTGATTCGGGACCTGGAAAACAACTATAATCCTGACGTAAGCCGCTTTCGAGCGCTGAATTAAGATACTACCGGGTTGGTAGGCCAAAGATGTAGAAATGTTACTTTAAAGGGCGTGCCGTTTCGGTTCGCCTTTTTTTTAAGGAATTTGAGAATGACGTTATCTTGTATAAATTACTTCAAATTTAATATTCAATGAAAATGACTCTTGCAGAATGGGGCCTGACAATTGTGTTAGGTGGATCAATATTATCAATCGTCGGCGCGTACATTCAATATACAAAAGAGATAAAGGATGAAGAGGAAAAAACTAAGCAGTATAAAAATCTCTTGGATAGAAGTACCACGTTGCTCCAAAAAGCGGAGATCACGATTGTAAAGCAAGACTCCCTATTTACAACTCAAGTGGAGATTTTGGAGAAAGCAGGTGTCACTATCACTAAACAAGATTCTCTACTTCAAACGCAAAGAGAAATTTTGGATAGGTCGACACAGACTATTGAAGCACAAGCCAGAATCGTTGAACAGCAAATTCAAACCCTTAGAACATTAATTGGCAGTGAAGAACCGCCTGTCGTTGAAATGGAGGTAGTGGATATTGCCTCGGTATCTGTATATAAGCTTGTATTTTCATTGAGAAATTTTGATCAATATCCAACCCGGGATGTTGAAGTCACAGTTGAAGATAGATTCATCGACAGAGTGCAAGGCCCAGAATTCATCAATGATTTTAACTCCGGACAGAAGGAAATTGACAAAATTATTGACACTTATAGGAAGGAAGAGGGTACTAGCAAAACATACACAACCATATTACGAACACAAAAAAAAACTTTTCACAATAGTTTGATGTCGCTATCAACTGAGCGCTCTACTATTTCAATCAAAGTTAAGTGGCCGTTTGGAGCATATGAAATAATCTTAAATCTTTCTAATAACAATTATATGCCAGATCTTTCGCCATCATATATTATGAAAGAGTCTGGTACTCTTAGTATTGATCGTGGTAACGTAGTGGAAAATAGAAAATATTTCAGATTTGTGAATCCAGTTGATGAACGTTTAGTAGAGAATAAAAAAGCATGGATACGAGCAGTTCGAGAAAAAAGACAAAGGTAGGGAGGTTGCTGTGTTGGCCAACATGGTTATATTTGTTGAGAGCACTTATCAAGTAAGCTTAAAATTTGGTCAAAACTGAGCTTTGTGTCATGTATAATGTACGATCATTTTTGAGGGCTTCTGAGTTTAAGTTTACTTTGCTAAACATGTGTGCAGCAAGTGAATTGATTCTGTTCTTGTGTGAAGTAATTACATTGAAGGCATATTTAATATCAACATTCACAACGTTTCTCCTCTATGTCGTAGCGAGGCGATGGATTAGATAGATTCTACTTCTTTTTCTTCTTGTTCTTCTTTTGTGCTGATTTCAATTGAATTGAAGGATTTTGTAATGCTGACGATGGAATCTTGCGAAATGATGGAAGTTGATTAATTGTCACGTTGATAACAGGTGCGGACTCAGGTTTTTGTTTACGAGTTTCTACGAGGGTTAATATTGCAACGAGCATTCCCACAAATGCAAAGAAAGTCATTAATCCAGTGTTGACCAGATTCCAATTTCTTTGGAAAACCGGAGAGTCGAACAGTTCTTTGACGGCAGGATCAACTTTTACTACTTCTTCTCTAAACTGTTCGGGTGTATACTGGTTCTCTTTTGCTCGTAATGCTACTTCTTTAAACTGAGTAATAACACCTGGGCTAACTCTTGGGGCTGAAAAAAGTGTAATTAATCCTTTTTCATCAAAGTTGTAAGTTCCGTCTTGTACCCTTGCTGACGACCCGCATTTAGGGCAAGTAGCATAAGAGTCTGTAATTGTGACATTTGTTGAATTTTCTATATGGATGGCACGTGTTGCCTCAAAGATGAACCGGCAGGATGGACGTTGGCATGTTGCTAAAAGTTTGTTCATGAGTTAGTGATTTGAGTAGAATGTTTAAATGTGGTTACCAATTGTAATTTTTAATGTTCGGGTCAGTCCGTAATCCTAATGATTTTAAATAAATGTCAGTGATCTGGATGGAAGAATGTCTCAATAGTCCCTGCAATTCTTTGATTCCTACACCGGCCTTGTAAGCCTTTACGGCGCCGGTATGCTTCCAAGAATAAAGTGTGTATCCCTTTTGAATCAATCCCAATTTCTCCAGTACTTTTTCGTGTCTGCGGAATGGAACCTGCTTACTGAGTGGAAATTTGCCCGGCTTCATGCCAGCGGAAAATAAATAATAGTCAGGTTTCATAAATACCATGCGGGTTTGCAATTCGTGAGCTAATGCCGGAATGATTTGCGCCGTTTCCGTTTTGCCACTTTTGCTCATTAGGCCATGCACCAAAACGTAGCCTTCCTGCATGCGCACGTGCCCAAACTGTAATTTCAGTATTTCCCCTGGCCGGATGAATCCATAGTAAATCATGCGGGTGAATAAATACAATTCCGGATGGTGCAACATTAGCTCCTTTTCAACTGTCGCTTTGTCTTCATCAGTAAATGCAACATTTTTCATGGTGGCCGGTTCCTTCAAGGACTTTACCTTAAAGGGGTTGATTTCTATTCCCGTGCGCTCCTGATATTTTGAAAACATGGAAAGCAAAAATTGTGTGGTATTGTTAGCCGTCCGTGCTGAGTTTTTAAGGTTGTTTAGCATAAAGTCCCGAAACAAAATCGCATCTCCTGATTTGAATTCAGAAATGTATAGCGAGCGTTTGTCAGCAAACAATTTCAGCTTATTGATAGCGGCCTGATAAGAAATGATTGTTTTTGCAGAAACGCTAACAGACGTTGCCGAAAGAATGAATTCAAGTGCCTTAATCAGATCGTCGTTCTTTTTAATGGCATCCGGTTTCAGATCAGCTGCTTGTTTTTTGAAGTGGTAACCTTTTTTCAGCAGATCGTTGCATGCACGAACAAGCCGGTTGCCTTCGGCGGTCCTGCTTTTTACATCCCTGAAATTCATTGAAATGCTTGTGCGCTTGCGAACAAGTTTGCTGGTTACTTCATCCCAGGCATAGAACTCGACATACCAAACTTGTTTCAGGTCCTTGTTGCGGTCCCTGAGCACTGCCAACTTATAAGGTAACTCTGTGTCGTGACTTTTATGCATTCCGAAATTTGGCAGATTATTTGTCGAAATAATCAAAAAAGCCGCTCCTGCAAGCAGAAACGGCAATTGGCAGAGAGGAAGAGATTCGAACTCTCGATGCAGTTACCCACATACTACCTTTCCAGGGTAGCTCCTTCAACCACTCGGACACCTCTCTGTTTGGTGGTTATGGGGTGCAAAGATAGCTTTTATCGGTTTACTTGCAAATCAAATGATTGGCCAGTGTCAAATTTGTCTGACCGAATGTGCGATTTTGGCCGCTTAAATACTCATTTCACCGCGTAAGGGTGTTGCCAGCAGTTCAATGCAACTGCTAACATTTGTTTCTTTGCCAAAAACATACATCATTTTTGTGATCGCGGCTTCGGCAGTGATGTCTGAGCCGCTTACAACGCCTGCGCTTTTCAGGAAGCGGCTGGTTTCGTAGTGACCTTGTGCAACTCTGCCGCCGTCACATTGGGAGACGTTGTAAATGACAATGTCGCGCTCGATTGCATTGCTTATTGCATTGAGAAACCATGGAGCAGTGGTTGCATTGCCCGCGCCATAGGTTTCGAGCACAATGCCGCGCAGACCTTCGATGCTTAAAATTGATTCAACGACCAGCTGACTGATCCCTGGAAACATTTTTATGAATGCCACGCTGCTGTCCATACGTTGCTGTACTTGCAACGGAAGGTCTGCTCCGCGCTGACTAATGTAAGGCAAATTATATTCAATGCGGACGCCCGCTGTCGCAAGCGGAGGGTAGTTTTCGGAATGGAATGCATTGAAATCGGAGCTTTCGCGTTTCTTGCTGCGGTTGCCGCGGAGGAGCAGGGAATTGAAATAAATGCACACTTCGGAGATGACCGGTTGTCCGCTCAGGTCCTTGGCGGCTGCAAGTTCCAATGCAGTAATTACGTTCTCGCGTGCATCCGAACGTGCTACGCCAATGGGCAATTGCGCTCCCGTCAGGATTACGGGCTTATTCAGATTTTCAAGTAAAAAACTCAGCGCAGAGGCTGTGTAGGCCATTGTATCTGTGCCATGCAGAATCACAAAACTATCGTAATGTGCATATTCATTGGCAATAATGTTCGCCAGCTCAATCCAAATTTCCGGATTCATGTTCGACGAATCAATGGGCTCCGAAAGTGACAAAAATGTGATGTCAAAGTTGAGCCTGCTTATCTCCGGAACTTTCTCGATGATCTGGTCGAAATTGAAAGGAACGAGTTGCTTGCCCTTTGTTTCATAAACCATTCCCAGCGTGCCACCGGTGTAAATCACGAGCACCGAGCCAATTGTCGGTTCTGGGGAAATTGGATTGATACGGATCTTATTATAAGCCATTTACACGGATCATTGAAGGAATTGACTGGATTTTCGAAGCAAACTTTTTGCATTTTCGCTCGTCGCATCAATGACTTCTTGCTTCGAAATCTGCTTCAAATCGGCAACACGTTCGGCAACTAAATCAATGTAAGCAACTTCATTCCGTTTGCCGCGATAGGGGACGGGCGCGAGATAGGGTGCATCTGTTTCGAGCACAAGATGTTCGATATCTACGTAAGGAATCACTTTATCGAGGCCACCGTTTTTAAAAGTTGCCACGCCGCCAATGCCGAGTTTGAAACCTAATTCAATGGCTTTATTTGCTTCATCCAACGTTCCGGTAAAGCAATGAAAAATGCCTTTTAACTGCGAATCGCCGAATTCCTCAATCAATTTCACCGTTTCCCAAAACGCACTTCTGCTATGAATATCAATCCATAAATCGTGTTTTCGTGCAAGCTTGCATTGATACAAAAACGCTTCTTCCTGCTGTTTCTGGAAAGTTTTATCCCAAAATAAATCCATCCCGATCTCGCCAATGGCAATGAAACTGGCTTTTTCCAGCCAATCCTCCATAATGGTCAATTCTTCGTCAAAATTCTCTTTCACATAAGTCGGATGCAAACCGATCATGGGCAGGCATTTGCCGGGAAAGCGTTCAGCAAGTTGCATCATGCCGGGGATTGTGGCATGGTCGCAATTGGGCATCCATATTTGCTCTATCCCGGCGTTCCATGCTCTTTCCAACATCGCGTCGCGGTCTTCTGCGTAATCGTCACTGTATATATGTGCGTGGGTTTCTATCATTTGAATTAGTACTCCCGACCTTTCCAGATCGTTTTGTTTGGTAAATAATAATTAACGAGCATAATTAAGCCAATGCTGACCATGTAAAACCAGAAAAGCAGCGCGGCTTTCCAAAGGTCATATTGTTTGAGCATGAGAACAGCCGTGAGCGAAATGCCGGTCACGAGCACGTAATATTGGATAATGCTTGACCATACATTGATAGGGAACCAAATCGAGATCAGGAACAGTATCGGCACAATCAGCGACGACACGAACAGGCTCAACCGCGTCAGCCAATAGGATTCCATCACGCCGTGCATCCACCGTTTCCGCTGCCTTAGCAATTCGGGAAAGGTGTTCATAGGTTCCGAAATGCTGATCACTTCGGGTTTGTAGGCCATTTGAAAATCATATCCTTGCCTTACTATTCCGATGAACAGCGCGTAATCTTCAACAATAGAAAATCCGATTTTTTCGTAGCCGCCAATGGCGAAATAGGCGTCCCGCGTAACCGCCATATTGTTGCCCATCCCGGTAATCGGAATTTTTAATAATGAGAAAAAACGCGTCGCAGTCAACGCAAACAGCCATTCCATCGACAGCATATCCGCCAGCCAATGAATGTGCTTCATCCGCGTCAACCCGATCACGACACCCGTTTCTGGCCTGAAATGAGCAAGCATTTGCGCGATCCAGATGGGCTGGACGGCAATATCGGCATCACAATAAAAGAAATATTCGCCGTTCGCTTCGTGTGCGAGTTGCGCCAACACATTGGCTTTTCCCTTTAATCCTGCAATCTGCTTGGTAATTTTAATGCATTTAAACTGCGATTTGTCACATATATATTTGGAAACCAGCTCATTAGTCCGATCATCGGAATCGTCGTCACCGACAATTATTTCAATATTTTCTTTGGGAAAATTCAGCTCATGAAGGGATTGCAGGCATCTTTCAATATTTTTCTCTTCGTTCCGTGCGGCGACGAGAATGCTTACTTGAATGCGATTGCTTGTTGGAAGCATGTACTAATGCAAATGTTAATTGTCGTAATGTGTTCATCGTAAGGTTATTAACCTACTTCATAGCCATTGCTTCAAATGCGAATCCGAGATTGCTGAAATGATCCAGGAACCTGGGAAGCGCATATTGCATGTTCTTTGCGGCTTTGACGCTGTCGTGGAACAAAACAATTGAGCCAGGGCGCGCATATTGAATGGATTTTTCAAGACAAATTTCCTGCGAGATCTCCTTGGAAAAATCCCCGCTCAAAACATCCCACATAATAATCTTGCGCTCCTTCCTCACAACCCTAGACTGACTCTTTTTAATCCGCCCATAAGGTGGTCTGAAAAGGTTTGTAGGCACATTCAATGTTGCTTCACATTGCTTAATGTTGTCCAGATACAAGGCATCTTCCGTCTTCCAGCCATTCATGTGATTGAATGTGTGGTTGCCGATAGAATGCTGATTATCAATGAGTTTTTGGAAAATTTCAGGGTGCTTCTCAACATTATTTCCAATGCAAAAAAAGGTGGCTTTGGCCTTGTAACGTGCAAGTGTTTCAAGAACCGACTCAGTAATGTCAGGGATTGGGCCGTCGTCAAATGTCAGGAAAATCTGCTTTTCCCGAGTAGGAATGTGCCAGACAAAGCCTGGGAAAAATGCTTTCAGCCAGAAAGGCGAATGGTGTAAAAACATTATTAAAATTGATGTCGGGCGCGAATGATGCCCAAATATAAAGGGTTAAAAAATAAGAAGCTGCCCTTTTGGAGCAGCTTTCTTACTAATAACATTGAGCGGATTATTTTAAAATCTTCGCTTTATCAGGCATGCGCAAATGCTGGATTGAACATTGAAACCGCTTTGGCTTCCAGGAATGACTCACCCATCAGATATTCGTCCACAGATCTCGCTGCTTCACGACCTTCGCTGATTGCCCACACAACCAATGATTGTCCGCGGCGGCAGTCGCCTGCTGCGAACACTTTTTCGTTACTGGTTGATTGGTAACCGTTCGTTTTAATGTTGCCACGCTCGTCGAATTCTACTTCCAGGTCATTCAAAAGTCCTTCTTGTTGCGGATGCAAAAATCCGGCTGCCAAAAATGCAAGGTCGCAAGGAATGTTTCTTTCGCTTCCTGCAACTTCTTTCATTTGCATACGGCCCGTTTCAGGATCTTTTTGCCAATCGAGGTCAACGATTTTCAATTCTTTCAAATTGCCATTTTCGTCGCCTACAAATTCTTTTGTATTGATAGACCAATGTCTGTCGCAACCTTCCTCATGCGAAGTCGAAGTCCGCAACATCATCGGCCAGTTCGGCCATGGCGTGCTGGAATCGCGTTCTTTTGGAGGGATTGGCATTAATTCAATTTGCGTAATTGACGTTGCGCCGTGACGTCCGGAAGTTCCTACACAGTCAGATCCTGTGTCACCGCCACCGATAACGACAACATGTTTGTCTTTTGCAATGATCTGTCCGTTCGTATAAGGCGCGCCGCGGTGGTCCACTTCCGGGCTAATGCCTGCATTGCGTTTGTTTTGCTGGCTAAGGAATTCCATCGCGAAATGAACGCCTTTCAAATGACGGCCTTCAATTTTCACATCTCTCGGAATTGTTGAGCCCATTGTCAATAACACAGCATCAAACTCGTCCAGCAACTCATTCGCTTTCACAGTAACACCCACATTCACATTCGTGCGGAATTCAACACCTTCTGCTTCCATAACCGCCAAACGACGGTCTATAATGCTTTTTTCTAATTTAAAATCAGGAATTCCATAACGAACAAGTCCACCGATTTTATCAGCGCGTTCCATCAGCACTACTGAATGTCCGGCCTGGTTAAGCTGGTAAGCCGCAGCCATTCCCGCAGGTCCTGAACCTACAACGGCCACTTTTCTGCCCGTGCGGAATTTCGGAACTCTTGGTTTTACCAAATTCAGTTCAAAAGCTTTTTCAATGATCGCTTTTTCAATGTATTCAATCGCCACAGGCGGCTTATTAATTCCTAATACGCAAGATGCCTCGCAAGGGGCAGGGCAAATGCGGCCTGTGAATTCCGGGAAATTGTTGGTTGATGACAAAATTTCGTAAGCCAACGCCCAGTTTTCATCATACACCGCGTCATTGAACTCGGGAATAATGTTGCCTAGCGGACAACCATTGTGGCAAAAAGGGATTCCGCAGTCCATACAACGGGCTGCCTGCTGTTTGGAATGAGAGTCTGTGGGGGCTGTTTCAATCTCACGATAATCCGAAAGACGTTCGTCAATGCTTCTCTTCTTTGGCAACTCCCTTTCAAACTCTAAAAATCCGGTTGGTTTTCCCATTCTTATATTGCTTATTAAATCGTTATTCTAATTAAAAATCACTGCTTTAATGTTGGTAACCGCCTATTGGTGAACTACATCCACAACGATATCTTTATAAACCACGTTCTTATCAGCAATCTGCTGCGCAAGCGTAATGCCGCGTCCTTCGAGTGCTTTTTTGAAATCCGCAGGCAACACTTTCACAAATTGCTTCACCGACTGTTCCCAGTTTTGGATCAATTGGAATGCAATGTTGCTGGTCGTGTACTGGAAATGTTTGTCCAAACATTCCCGCAAAATGCCTTGATCTTCGTCATTAAGCGGGTCCAGCGAAACCATTTCCATGTTCACTTTCTCTTTGAACGTGCCGCTTTTATCCAAAACATAAGCCACACCGCCCGACATTCCAGCCGCAAAGTTTCTGCCCGTTTCGCCAAGAATCACAGCCAAGCCACCCGTCATATATTCCAAACCGTGGTCACCAACGCCTTCCACAACCACCTTTGCACCTGAGTTACGCACGCAGAAACGTTCACCCGCTGTTCCTCTAATGTAAGCGTCGCCCGAAGTTGCACCGTAAAAAGCAACGTTACCAATGATAATGTTCTCTTCCGGCTTGAATTTCGAATCGCGGTCTGGGTAAACGATCAGCTCAGCGCCACAAAGCCCTTTCCCAAAATAGTCATTGGCGTCACCTTCCAGTTCCAAACGAAGTCCGGCAGTGTTGAATGCACCAAAGCTTTGTCCCGCCGTTCCACGGAATTTGAAGTGAATGTTTCCTTTTGGAAGCCCAGCGCCACCGTATTTTTTAGAAATCTCATTAGAAAGCATTGTCCCAACCGAACGGTTCAAGTTGTTCAACGGAAACTCAGCATAAATTTCATCCTGACTTTCCAAAGCCGGTTGCGCCGCTTTGATCAAATCCCAGTCGATAATGCTGTCGATGCCGTGATCCTGTTCTTCCTGTTTGAACTGAGCAACCGACAGGTCACCTTCTTTATATAGGATCGCGTCGAAGTTCAGGTTTTTGTATTTCCAATGTTTGATATCATTGCGCAGTTCAAGATATTGGGCTTGTCCAACCATCTCATTTACAGTCCGGAAACCAAGTTGTGCCATAATCTCGCGCAACTCTTCGGCCATGAAGTGGAACATATTTACCACATGCTCTGGTTTCCCCGAAAACAACGCACGCAATTCTTTATTTTGTGTTGCAACACCCACAGGGCAAGTGTTCAAATGGCATTTGCGCATCATAATGCAACCTGCTGCAACCAATGCTGCCGTCGCCACGCCCCATTCTTCTGCACCAAGCATCGCTGCAATCGCCAAGTCGCGACCCGTACGAAGCTGACCGTCAGCCTGAACGGTAACACGTCCGCGCAATTTGTTTTTAACCAAAGTCTGGTGCGTTTCCGCCAAACCAAGCTCCCAGGGCAAACCTGCGTGACGAATCGAACTCAAAGGTGAAGCACCCGTTCCGCCGTCATAACCGGAAATCAGAATGTGGTCCGCATGCGCCTTAGCAACACCCGAAGCAACTGTTCCAACACCAGCTTCCGAAACCAATTTCACGCTGATCCTAGCCTGACGGTTTGCATTTTTGAGGTCAAAAATCAACTGAGCCAAATCCTCAATCGAGTAAATATCGTGGTGGGGCGGGGGAGAGATCAAGCCTACACCCGGCGTCGAGTGACGTGTGCGACCGATCCAGTCATCCACTTTGAAGCCCGGAAGCTGTCCACCTTCGCCCGGTTTTGCACCTTGTGCCGTTTTAATCTGTAATTCGCCAGCATTGCTCAAATAATGACTGGTAACCCCGAAACGTCCGGAAGCAACCTGCTTAATCTGCGAATTCATGCTGTCGCCATTCGCCATACGCGTGTAACGCAATTCGTCTTCGCCACCCTCTCCCGAGTTGGATTTGCCTCCAATCCGGTTCATGGCAATGGCCAATGTTGTATGCGCTTCCCACGATATAGAACCAAATGACATGGCACCCGTAGCGAAGCGTTTGAAGATGCTCTCAACCGGCTCAACCTCTTCAATTGGAATAGACGTTCCTTTTTTGAAACGCAGCAATCCGCGAAGCGTTAACGCCTTATGGCTCTGATCGTCAATTAGTTTCGAATATTTCTTAAATGTTTCGTAGCTGTTGGTTTTCGTAGATTGCTGCAACAAATGCACAGAGGCAGGGTTGAAAATGTGTGCTTCTCCACGTTGTTTCCATTGGTAAAATCCACCCACTTCCAGCTTAGGTTTCGAGTCCGGCGTTTCGTGGTAAGCCACTTTGTGACGCACCAGGATTTCACGTGCAATCTCAGAAATCCCCATTCCGCTAATGCGTGAAATGGTTCCTGTGAAATATTTATCAACCACATCTTTATTCAAACCAACGCATTCGAAGATTTGTGCGCCTTGGTAAGACTGCAATGTAGAAATTCCCATTTTAGAGAAAATCTTTAAAAGCTCCTTATTAATGGCCTTAATGTAATTATAATGTAGTTTCTCGTCCGTGAATTCACCTTCAATCATTCTCTGGCGGTTCATGAAAGAAAGCGTTTCAAATGCCATATAAGGGCAGATTCCCGCAGCACCGTAACCAATCAATGCGGCAACATGGTGTGTTTCCCAAACATCTCCCGCTTCAACCAAAAGACCCACTTTCCCTCTCAATCCTTCGCGGATCAAGTGGTGGTGAATGGTTGCAGTCGCTAATAATGAAGGAATTGGCGCGTGATCCGAGTCGATAGCACGGTCAGATAGGATCAGGATTTCAAATCCATCGTCAATCGCATCCGTTGCGTAACGACAAATGCGCTCCAATGCTCTTTCCAAAGCTTTTCCGCCTTCGTCTGCACGGAAATAAGTGTTTATTGTTTTGGCCTGAAAACCGTCTTTGTCTACAAAACGCAGTTTATCAAACTCCTGCACCGACAAAATGGGATGCGGAAGCGCGATCTGGCGACAGTGTTTTGGTGTCTCGGTTAATATATTTTCTGTTCCACCCACGAAAGAAATCAGCGACATAATCGAACGTTCGCGGATCGAGTCAATCGGTGGATTGGTAACCTGTGCAAAAAGCTGTTTGAAATAATTGGACAAATGCTGGCTTTGCTCCGAAAGCACCGCCAAAGGCACATCCGTTCCCATCGAGCCAATCGCTTCCTGACCAGTCTGGCCCATAGGAGCCAAAATCATCCGTAAATCTTCTGATGTATAACCAAATGCAACTTGACGTTTCAGCAATGCATTGTCATCATAAGCACGGTAAGTGCGGATCGGGTGATCCAACTGATCCACGTGCAACTTGTTCTCATCCAGCCATTTCTGATAAGGCTGACCTGAACAAACGGCTGCTTTAATTTCTTCATCAGGGATAATGCGGCCTTGCTCCATATCCACCACGAACATGCGTCCTGGCTGCAAGCGGCCTTTGGTAACAACGCGCGATTGATCCACATCCAAAACCCCGGCCTCAGACGCCATAATAATTGTGTCGTCGTCCAAAACCCAGTAACGCGAAGGGCGGAGTCCGTTACGGTCGAGCGTTGCGCCCACCATTTTACCATCCGTAAACGAGATGGAAGCCGGACCATCCCAAGGCTCCATCATTGCAGCATTGTATTCATAAAATGCTTTGCGTTCAGGATCCATTTGCTCGTTTCCGTCCCAAGCTTCGGGAATAAGCATCATCATTACGTGTGGCAATGAGCGGCCCGAAAGATGCAGCAATTCAATTGCATTGTCCAGGTTTGCCGAGTCAGACTGATTTCTGTCGCAAATCGGGACGATCATGTCCATTTCTTCTTTTGTAAAAAACTCAGAAGCAAATGATTTTTCACCGGCACGAATCCAGTTCACATTTCCTTTCACGGTGTTAATTTCACCATTGTGCGCAATGTAGCGGAATGGCTGAGCCAGTTCCCACGACGGGAATGTGTTGGTAGAAAAACGTGAGTGAACAACCGCAAGCGCAGAAACCACCGATTCATTTTCCAGATCCGGGAAATAATATTTTAGCTGGGCAGTTGTAAGCTGTCCTTTATATGAGATTGTACGGCAGGAAAGGGAAGAATAGTAAAAGCTTCTTTCCACGCCCTTAACCGTATCGCGAATCATTCTCGCAGAAACCTGGCGCAGAATGTAAAGTTTTCTTTCAAAACCAAGATCGTCCGTCACTTCGTCCGGGCGCTTGATAAACAATTGCTCCACATGCGGTTCAACAGACAATGAGCCTTCGCCCAATGTGTTGTTCAATGTGGGCACTTTCCTATAACCTAATATATGAAGGCCAAGCTTTTTGACTTTGCGGCTCAGAATGTCGCGGCATTCTTCACGCATGGTTTCATTGCCTGGGAAAAAGATCATCCCCACGCCATATTCACCAGCAGGCGGCAGCTGAAAACCTAAATGTGAACATTCTTCAACAAAAAACTCGTGTGGAATCTGAATCAAAATGCCTGCACCATCACCCGTGTTCGGATCAAAGCCGGTTGCGCCCCTATGTTCCATGCGTTCAAGCATGTGAATGGCGTCTGCCACGATCTGGTGTGACTTGCGGCCCTTAATGTTAGCCCGGAAACCTATACCACATGCATCATGCTCAAATTCCGGACGGTACAGTCCCTGATTTTCTACCATTGGTTCAATCATTTGCGACATTAATCGAAGATTCAGAAGTTGACAAATTCGTAAATAGAATTTGTTTAAATAAGCAATTAAAAATTAGCGCTAAACCGCCATTGGGTTATGGTTAGGGTAAAGCCACGCAAGATAACCATAAAAGATATTTGGCCGAATACGGAAATGACAAAATTTTCTATCAACCAAGATTTTTGATTATTTAGTTACAAATAATATGGAAATATTGATAATTGTTTAAGCCATAACCGCATTACTTATTAAATTTATAATAGAAAATGAGAGTTTTGCCTTCTTCGTGAAATACAAATTGCGTCTTGTTAAATTAATAAATAACGGTGACAAAGCCAAAAAAAACGTCTGGCTTTTTAATGGCCAGACGTTCTGTAATGTTTTATTTATGTAAAACCTAGTAGTTACGGCTCTTTCGATTCAGTCACATTATCGTAATCCTCATCATCATAACCATCATCGCCAGCGCCAAATTCGTTTTCCAAACTATGCATGAAAACCGCGTCAATGGCTTCTTCTTTTGATGGCAACACTTCCATATCCGGGATTTTAAGATCTTCTAAAAGATCCATAAAATCATCATCACGCGTTACGATCACCAGCAGGCCCAGGTCGTTGGCGCAGAGCCAGTTGATTTTTTTTAGAATCGTCACCCCAACCGGATCCACCGATTTCACAGGCTGCATATTCACGATCAGATTGTGATATCCTTCACGGAAAATTTCGCGCGCTGTTTCCTCGAAAGCTGCCGGAACATCACCCGCAAATGCAGGCTCTTCCAGCTCTATATATACAAATTGTTCTTTCTTTTCCAGTTTATAGTTCATTGCATTTTTTGTTTTGTCAAAAACAATATTTTAATAAAACGGCAACAGAATATGCTTATAATGCTCTTAGAATGGCGTTTTCAATGCGTTTTAGCGGATTGTCCAGATTGTTTTTCTGAAACTTGTTACCTGTCACCTTTTCAAATAATTCAATGTAACGATCTGAAATAAGCTGTACACGTTCGTCGTCCATTACGGGCACGGTTTGTCCATCTTTACCTTGAAAACCATTCTGTATCAACCATTCTCTTACAAATTCCTTGCTAAGCTGTTTTTGTGGAAGTCCTGCTCGCTGATTCTCCGCATATATGTCGGCGTAAAAATAGCGTGAAGAATCCGGCGTGTGGATTTCATCAATCAAATAAATAACACCATCCAGTTGCCCAAATTCATATTTTGTATCCACTAAAATTAAGCCCTGGTCAGCCGCCATCTCAGTTCCTTTGGCAAAAAGCGCCAGTGTATATCTTTCCAAATGTTCGTAATCATCCACACTTACAAGTCCTTGTGCGAGAATTTCTTCACGCGAAATGTCCTCATCGTGGCCTTCATGCGCCTTGGTTGTCGGCGTAATGATCGGTTGTGGAAGTTTGTCATTTTCTTTCAAACCATCCGGCAGCGCGACGCCGCAAACTGAGCGTTTGCCAAGCGAATATTCACGCCATGCATGTCCGGCCAGATAACCGCGGACAACCATTTCAACCGGATAAGCCTGGCATTTCAAACCAATGCTCACGTTCGGATCGGGCACTTCTTCCAGCCAGTTGGGCACAATGCCAGACGTTGCATTCAGGAAATGCGCCGCGATCTGGTTCAAAACCTGGCCTTTGTAGGGAATCGCCCGCGGCAGGATCACGTCGAAAGCAGAAATGCGATCGCTGGCAACCATTACAAGTTTTTTCTCAAAGGAATAAACGTCGCGCACTTTTCCTTTGTAAAACCCTGTCTGGCCAGGAAATTGAAAGTTGGTTTCTGGAATGCTATTCATCTTTTTATAGTAAAAATTACCACTCTATTTCGTCTTGTTTTGCCGTTTTAGACTTGTATTGCTTCTTTCTGAGCTGGTAAATATATTGCGATTCGTTTGATTTCATGGCATCCAATATCGCACGGGCCTGTTCCTCAGACATATTCATCTCCCGCAAACTCCGCAGCAATTCCTCTTTTTGCACATCTTCGGCCACTTCTCTTGTTTCTGGTTTCGGCTCCGGGGGCGTTGGCTCATTTCGCTCGGCGACAGCATCTTTTTCTGATTTTTTCTTTTTGTTGTTGAAGTCAGATGGCTTGTCAACTCCTGAAAATGCCTTTTTCAAAACAATGTAATTACTTCGGGCGAGCCCGTTGCCCGGTTCAAGTCTTAATGCTATTTTCAAATGATCCAGCGCATTTGCAGTGTCCTGTTGGCTGACCTTGATCAGTGCGATCTGGCTATTGGCAATGGACGCAATGGTGTTATTATCAATGTGATCCAGTAATTCGTAGTGTTTCAGCGCAAGCTTGTAATTGCCCATTTGATAGTACGAATGCGCGAGGTTCAGGCGGGCAGCCGGGTCGGAAAATATGGAGCCGTAAGTGATTTGATAATACAGGTCCGCCGAGTGCTTAAACTGCTTGTTGTTATATGCCTGTTCCGCGCCCAGTTTCCGCTCATTGGCCTTGGTAATGGAGTCAAAAGTCCGATTATCCCAGAGCCAGAGCAAAACATAAAGAATAATTGCGGTCATGTGTGATGCTTGGTGAGACGCAAAAATAAGCATTGATCTTTACAGTCGGAACGTTCCGATGGTAATTAAAACGTCGAGCACGATCAGCAGCAGTGCCGCACCGAGGAAGTAATAATATTTGTTACTCACCACCGTAATCGTCCGCGAATCTACCAATGTTCCTTCCGCCTGATTTACGTCGTTGGTCAGTTTCGGCATTTCGTTTTTCGCATTATTTAGCTCGTAATAGGAGCCTCTGGACGCTGTGGCCATCGTTCTAAGGAAATTTTCGTCTAGTTTGCTGATCACCAATTTGTCATTCTTATACATCAAAGGCTTACCATTCTGTTGAATGCTGATGCCCACTTTCGTTCCGACGGCAACTGTGTAAACGCCAATTCCAAACCTCCGCAGATTATTGTAAAGCGCGCCGCTGCAAGATGAATTGTTCTCGCCATCGGTGAAAAGGATCATCATTTTGGAGCGTCCGTTCGGGTCAGCAGCATTCATGAGCTTGCTATAAGCCAGCTGCGTCGCGTCGCAAATGTTCGTGCCGCCCGTTGCCAGCAAGTCCGTTTGTAACGATTGGATAAACAGCTCCAAAGCCGCGCCGTCGTAAGTCAGCGGGACGTGGATGAATGCTTCATTGGAGAAAATAATGATCCCGATCCGGTTAGCGCGCTCATTTTGGACAAAGCGGTTCATTTCAAACTTCACTTTTTCCAATCGCGAAGGCGTCACATCTGCTGCGTCCATGGATTTGGAAAGGTCAACGATCATAAAAATATCTTTTCCCTTCGACTGAATCTGTCGGTCAGCTTCTCCGAACGACGGTCCAAGCAAACTAATGATCAATAATGAGAAGGAAATGGTGCGTAAAAAAAGTTTGAGGATAAGTGTTCTCGCGGTGGTTTGGAGCTGCCGTGCGATGCGGACTGTGCGGATTATGTAGGCTGTGTAGATTAAAATGAAGAAAAGTATAAATAAAAATTCAGTGGTCTCAAAGGGGTAATTCCAGTTCATAATGAACGCTTTGGGTAATTTAAAATTTTTCAAAAATAGGGAATTGCGGCTTCTGATAAAGTTTTTTTGAGGAAATGTTTGTTTTTCTGACAGGCAACCTTCTATATTTGCAACCCAGAACGGAAAGAAGGAGGGATGGGTGAGTGGCTGAAACCAGTAGTTTGCTAAACTGCCGTACTCGCAAGGGTACCGCGGGTTCGAATCCCGCTTCCTCTACACCGATCTAAAAAAGTAACAAGAGGAGCTGACAATTGACGAAATCAAGATATCAGCTTAGCAATTAAAATAACTCGGGGAGTGGCGCAGCCCGGTAGCGCATCTGGTTTGGGACCAGAGGGTCGCAGGTTCGAATCCTGTCTCCCCGACATCGAAAAAAGGCAGTAAGCCGTATGCAGATACTGTTTACTGCCTTTTTCTTTAAAAGTTTTGGTCCGGTAGCTCAGCTGGATAGAGCAACTGCCTTCTAAGCAGTAGGTCATGTGTTCGAATCACATCCGGATCACGTTTAAGCACTTAGCATTAATTTGTTGAGTGCTTTTTTTGTGCCTTAATTTGTCTCTTGTCCTTCTTGCGAATCTTACTTATTATTGCATAAGGAAATATTCGAGTCCTTCATATCACACACATACTAACGAACAAAAAATATGATGTCATCACATTCAAACTTTCATACGCTTAGCAGAAGCATCACCCCTTATTTGCATGAGGCAAATAAAGGTTTTGGAGCAAATGCGAAAAATGTGCGAAATGAAGAACATTTGGCGTTGAAAGACCTGAAAATTCATTTGCAGGAAAAAACAAAGTCTATTGAACGACTAATCGGATTTTTAGAAGATGTCACCTGGCTTGATATCCCTGATGATCAAACCCGCACTGCGATTGTAGACCTCATTCACATTGCCAAGCTTTATCACAAAGAAGAGCAGGTTTATGGCGCTTCGCTGCAAGCAGATCAGACAAATAAAGAGCTTGAAGAATTTTTACTTGCCCTGGATGATCTCAAAGAAACAATTCAGGATGTAAAGTCCGCAATCATTACACTTCCCAAACTCGACGGCTATAATGAAATTTTTGACGAGCTGTCGAGATTGTAAATGAAAATTTTTTGTACACAAAATTTTAAGAGCCAGTTTGAAACGCTTGTTAAGAATAATGCTTACAAGTCTTTGCAACAGGGAACTCATAGATTACTTTTTTAATCCAGACCATGACAAACTTTCCGGAACGAGGTTAAACGGTCATGCACGACCCTTTCCTGAAAAAGCGACTAAACGGCTCAGGAGGATTCTGCGCTTACTATTACATCGTGATCAAGGACGATTGTCTTTACCTCGCGTTTGTACATCCTAAGACAGGAAAATACGGAATGAACAACATTTCGGACGAGTACAAACGTCTGTTGGCAAAGGAAGTGTTAGAGGCGATAAAAAGTAAAGCTTTTTATAAGGTGGAAGTTAGTGAAGTGAAATCGCAGATCATTTTTGTAGAGATTGTTTAAATAACTTGTCGGAAATCCGGACTTTTTACATACATTTGAGCATGAAGAAATTCTCAACAATGAAGGAGGCCTTTGAATATTGGGCGAAGAATATTTACCCAACATTGCCGCCTGATGTTAAGAAAGGAAGATATACAAGTGCTTGGAAAGATTACACTTATCAGCAGGGGATTTCTGAGAAACGGATGACAGAAATACTATCGGAATTCGGCAAAGTCGATATCAAGTTGGAGATAACTTTTACACCGAACTAAAATTTTTTGCTCAAAATTAGTCGGAAAGCTCGACTAGTATAAGTCAGGGAAAAACCCGGAGCGTCTTAGTTTCTGAGGCCGAGAGTCTCCGGGGGAGTTTAATCAGTAACAATTAAACATTGTAAATGTATGCGAACAGCACATGAATTAAAAGCGAAAAGTGCACAAGTTAGGAACAATGAGGCTGTCAGCATGGTGAGACAGGAGATGATTGATGGTCAGGTGAAGCAGCTGGTTGCCTGCATTCATGATTTTTTTGACGAAAATGACGCTTGTGGGCCAGTTTGTTATTTGAATGAACTGATGAAAAGCCGCGCTGATAATGCAGAAGGATTGAGGATATCGAGTTTTTTGATGCAGTTGGAAAGATTTAACCGGAGCTTTCGAGTGTTGCAAACTGGCAATCGCAGGTCGGCCAAATCATGATTTAAATTGATGTAAGTAATTGACATTCATTTGTTAGGTGCTTTTTTTATCGAAATGTTAAAGAATTTGATACACTTTCCATCAAACTCTGTTGACTTCGTTTTAAAATCCTAATCATGTTTTGTTGCTCTTCCGCAAATGTTATGCAAACACAAATAATTTAATATATGGATTATTTCCAATAAAATGGATTTATTCCATATATTTGAAAAAAAACTTAATGGACTCCTATGCAGAATGTGCAGTATGTGATCGTATCCGAAGACATGGTTTGGCTCTGGTATTATGACCGGTTTGGGACCAAGCATTTCAAAGAATTACTGGCCAAAGAAGCGACCAACTTCATAAAGCAGATTGCTTTGAAGGAGCAGCCTGCGGAAATGATGGCGTTATATATTGAAAAAGAGACCATTCCGAGGGATAAGCTATCCGGAACAATCTCTTTTTAATATTGTGATTTGAAAAGATTAGGTCGCAAGAGGAGGTCCGGACGGGATCATGATCTTCTCGCGTTTCATTTTAAATTTCAGTTTTTTAGCTGTGAACTTGGCTGTCATGTATTCGCCCATGTAAATGGAGCCTGTCATCGCGTCATTCTTTACGGTTCCTGAAAACATGAATGTAATTGAATCACCGGGCTGGCGGTCGGTGCTGCGCATTTTGAACTCGTTGCCTTCCACAGTTCCCTGCAATTCCCGCACGCTGAATTCGCCTTTGTGTGAGCCTTCCAGCCAGTTGCCGTCCTGCTCAATGATCAGCATGTGCTTGCTCGTTGAAGAGAAAAACTCAACATCGGCTTCCCAATGTCCCTTCAAGGAAACAGCGGCTGCTGCCATATCAGTTTTTTGCGGCGTGCGTTTTTGAGACAAAACCTCAAACAAACGATCAGAAACCACTTTTTCGTCACCTGGCTGCATTTGTCCCGTTGTGATAGAAACGAATGTTGCGCCGTCCCGACTTCCGCCGCCCAACGCAATCCGGGGCTTGCTGCGACCGAAAAGCTCAGCAATTTCTTCTCCCGTAATGTTCAGTTTTGCAGGGTCCCAGGATATTCGCAGTTGCGGCGTCCGGTTTGAAAGTTCAGTTGGTTCAATGACTTTCGTCTTCACGGACTCAATTGTTGAAACCTTTTTGGAAATGCTGTCCAGCCACGAAAGCCATCTTTTCCATTCGCCGGCATGGTCGCGCTTGGTCCAAGCTTCAACGGCTGCAACCATTCCCATCGTCTCCTCGCGGCCCACTTTGTTGTCGCGGCCAGGACCATGATGCGGAGCGCTTGCCTGCCAGGCCGACATGAGCAAATCTTTTCTACCTAACACTAAACCAGCACATTGCGGGCCGCATAAGGCCTTGCCGCCGCTATAAATCACCACGTCGGCGCCCATTTTCAAATGCACATTCGGGATAGTGAGATCTTCTGCGGCTGCGTCCACCATTACAGGAATGTTCTTGGTTTTGGCAATTTTTGAGATCGCTTCAAGCGACATTGGACCTGCCATGGAGGATTCACCAGCCATTAAGTAGATCATCGCCGTCCGCGAACTGATCGCATTGGACAGCTCTTCAATGGAATCAACCGTGATCAGCGTTACGCCAACATTGCGAAGCGCGTGGTCGTAAACGTTGCGCGAATATCTTGGAATAATAACCTCTGTTTTCTCAAAACCTTCCAAATTAGGAATACGAACCAGCTTTTCAGGATTGCCGCCCGTCACACAAGCCACCGTCACATGCTTCATTCCCGCCGCGCAGCCAGCCGAAACCAGCCCCCACTCAGCGCCCGTAAGCTCGGCCAAACGTTTCCCCGCGCCAAAAGCAAGTTCATCATATTGCACAAAAACCTGAGCAGCAGCGTCCATTGCAGCGCGCACTTCGGGCCTTTCGATGGAGCCGCCAATGATCGTAAACGTTCCGCGGCAGTTGATGATTGGCTCCACGCCGATCGCCTGGTAAATTTCTTTGCTTGCAGCCACTTCGGCTTTTCGGGATTTGATTTCCTCGGTCGCTTTTTTGGGAACCATGAGGCTTCCGGCAAGCGGGAGCATGGATAAATCTTTAATTACATCTCTTCGTTTCATTACTTTTTTAAATACAGGTTAAGGAACATTAAGGGAGAAGCGGAAAAATAGCGCAGTAAAATATAAGATTTCGTGTAAATAATAGAGGGCAATTGTTTTGTGTTGCCATAAGGCGCATTAAAAAGACGAGTTTAACATTAAAACGAATCTTTACCAAATATAAAAGAACCATTCGCGGGTAGGTTACCGGGGACATTATGTTAGAAAAATTTGGCCAAAATTGAATTTTGCATTCGAAATGATGGCTTTTGTTTAATATAACTTAACGGAGAACAACATTAATTACCGATCTTTACCAACCGTTTTCTACCTTCTGCTGACTTTTAAAAAAGACCGTTTTGCGAATAAAATCCAGGCTTTACGATTTATGGATTAGAATGTTAGGGTCGCCGTCCGACTTTCCTCTCAACGCCCGCATTTTCCACGCCGTAAGCCTGATCTCGATCGCTGCGCTGATCTACAATGTGCCGTTTAACTATATTATAGGTTTACCAAAAATTGCGATTGCCAGCATGGTGGTTTTGATAATCATGTGCATGCTCTATTATAATTCGCGCATTAAAAACAGGGTTACCGTTTCCGTCCTGATTGCAAACATTGTGGGGCTGGGATTATTTACGCTGAACTATTTTTTGAACTCAGGCCTAAACGGCCCGACTGAATTATTTTATCTGCTTTTTCTGCTGCTGAGCATCGCAATAAGCCCTGTAAATCAATACAAGGTCTGGATTCCAATCAATATTTGCCTCGTGTTGACGATGAATGCGATCGAATATTTTTATCCTGAAACTGTTCCTTACACTTATTCAAATCGCGCGAATGCATTCGTCGATCAGATGTCTGCATATGTCGTGGTGGCCATTTTGGCTTATATTTCAATGGATAACATTCGGAGGAGCTACGAAAGCGAGCGGACTGCCGTGCTGGAACAATCGAGATTCATAGTCGAGAAAAATGCGCAGATCCTGAAACAAAACGAAGGATTGGAGCGCATTAATGCGGAAAAGAACAAGCTCATGTCCATCGTGGCGCATGACCTGCGGTCGCCGCTCGCGAGCATTCAAAACTTCCTTGAATTGCTGAATCAATACGACCTCGACGAAGCGCAAAAAGCAGACATCAAAAAAGATCTGCTGGAAGCCACGAAGGACACCATGGCGCTGCTTTCGAAATTGTTAAATTGGTCAAAATCACAGCTTAATGGTGTTTCTGCAAACAAAGAAATGCTTGTGCTGCACGAGTTGCTGGATACAACGCTGAACCTTGAAAGAAGCGGCGCGATTAGAAAACACATTGAAATAGATTATGACATTGATCCGTCCATTGCCATTTTTGCGGATAGTGAAATGATGCAGATCATTTTCCGAAATCTGATCGGCAATGCAATTAAGTTCACACCGGAGGGCGGGCAGATCAGCATCAATTCTATCGTAGCCGGAAAAAATTGTGTGATCGCGATCAAGGACAATGGCATCGGCATTCCGCCGGAGCGACAGGCTGCTATTTTTTCTCTGAATGTGCAGTCGACATATGGGACGAAGAAGGAGAAAGGCGTGGGCCTGGGCCTTTTATTGACCCAGGAATTTATTCTTGCTCAAAATGGAAAGATCTGGTTTGAAACCGTCCCAACCGGCGGAACTTGTTTCTTTGTATCCATTCCAATGGCTGATGCATTAGTGACCAAGACCACAGAAAATCAATTGCAATTGGGCACTTCGGACAGATCGTAAAAAATCTGCAATCCTCTTTCCCGGCCAATGCGCACGTCCTCATCCGCACCTTTTGAAGCGCCTTCCAGTCGAAGAATGGCGTCACATTTATGCAATAATCGCTCGGCAACGGGATACAAAATTTCCTCATAAGGCGCGTCGCCAGGCACTTTTGACCCTGCCAGGTGCAACAGTGGCAGCGCCAGCCATTCCCCGATCACCGGCAAATGTCCGGCGCGAAATAAATCGAGTGTCACAGCTTCCAGCCGCGATAAATTTTGCTGCATCAGCGCAGGATCGTCATTGGTCCCCGAGCGATACGGACCGGCAACAAGAATCATTAAACCTTTCATATTAATTTGATTAAGTGATTTTTCTCAGCATTTACAGCTGTTTTCATGGATTGCCTTACATTTGATAAGCATTAAAACAACAAAGCAAGAATTATCGATTTTGATTAAAATTGATTAATTTTGATCAAATGTAAATATTAGCGATGAATTTCCAAGAAAGAAAAAGAAAAATCCTGGCAGCGGTTGACGAGTCGGGGAGCCTGTCTGTATTTGAACTGGCTGAAAAGCTTTCCATGTCTCCCGCAACCATTCGCCGCGACTTGCACGACATTGCGAACGAAGGGCTTCTCCTGCGCACACATGGCGGCGCTATGAAAATCGAAAACCAGGTTTTAACCAGTTTTACAGCCAAATCGGACACAAATGAAGATAATAAGGAGAAGATCGCAGCCCTAGCCGCCGAGTATGTGACGGACGGTGATATCATCTTCCTGGATTGTGGCAGCACCGTTTTCAGAATGTGTAGATATTTGAAAAAGAAACACGGCATTAAGGTGATTACCAACTCATTGCCCATTATGGCAGAGCTGATCGACACACCGGCGATTAACCTTAACCTGATAGGAGGGGAGATTGATAAGCAGCGAAAGGCCGTGCACGGTCACAAAGCCATCGAGCACATTGACAGCTATCACGCGCACAAAGCATTCATTGGGATTGACGGACTTTCGGCTCAAAACGGCCTTACCGCACACAGCGAGCATGAATCGTCCATTACATCTGCATTTATTCGGAATGCATCACAAATTTATGTTCTGTGTGATTCGTCTAAAATCGGTAAGGATAGTCACATTAAGTTTGGCAGCCTGGATATGATCAATTGCCTCTTCACTGACGCCAATCTTGACGCAGCGAAAAAGAAAGGATTGGTGGACAAAGGATTGGAAGTGGTGACCGCAAAATAGCTCTGATGTGACCGTTAAATAAATAATTGAAATAAATTGGGTAAGAATATCTTTGCCGATTATGCCATTCAGTCACAAGCTTATATTTTTTGCAAGAGGCTTGTAAAGCAGGGAGATTTCAATGTTAAGGCGCTTCTGGCTAAATTTACAGTGTTTGATTTTCGTATAGATGTTTCGCAGTTTGTAGAACGTCAGTTACTTTTAAGTGCTTGATTTTCAAAAAGTAGAATATTTTCTACAATAATATTACAACCGAATAATAAATATTACGTTCCCGATTGACTAAATTCGTTAGTTTAACAAATACGCAGGCGCTCCGTTAACTGACCTGATATCGAGAATGAAACAAATTTTACTTGTCGAAGACCACTCTATCGTCAGATTAGCAACTCGGTTTCTGATCAATGACCTCCTTGAAACAGCAAATGTTTATGAGGCAACAAGCTTCAACGAAACGCTCAAACAGGTGGCTGCCACGCGGTTTGATCTGATTATGCTGGACATTAACATTCCTGGTGGTGAGGGATTTAACATGATCCCGAGAATAAAGAGACTGCAGCCAAAGGTTTATATTCTGATTTTCTCTGGAATGGATGAATCTCTTTATGCCATGCATTATTTAAAAGCGGGTGCAAATGGATTTTTGGCCAAAAATTCGCCGCAGCAAACCGTGAAGGCGGCTATTCTTTCCGTTTTGGAACGGGGCAGATATGTGAGTGAAGTGGTGCAGCAGCAACTCATGCGAAATACATTTGAAGCAAACACCAATAGTGAAAATCCACTGGAAAACTTGTCACAACGTGAATTGGAAGTTATGGACTTGCTTTTGGACGGCAAGTGGACCAAAGAGATCGCAACGCAGCTCAACATCACAGGCAGTTCTGTAAGCACTTATAAATCAAGGATTTTTGAAAAGCTGGAAGTTTCGACTATTATTGAAATGTTTGTAAAGGTGGAACATTATAAAAATCGTTTGCCTGGCGAGTAAGAATTACGCCCAAAAAGTCACTGGCTTTCCTTTTTCGCATTAACTTTACTGCGAAGTTTCTTGTGCCGCTCCTTAGTTGTCCGCATGGTGATGAAAGGGTCCCGCAAGGGAATAAGATGTAATTTCACACGCATCCATGAAGGAAACGAAGATAATTTATTTAGCAGACGATGATCAAGACGACCGTTTTTTCCTGAGACAAGCCATTACAGCCGCCGCCGAGTCTGCGGAGATCATTGAAGTCGAGAACGGACTCGAACTGCTGAGCCTTATTAAAGAACAAAACGATACACCCGCCTCGCTGATATTAATGGACATGAACATGCCCAAAATGAACGGGTTGGAAACAATTACTGCAATACGCTCCGACGTAACATTGTCCAGCATTCCGGTGGTGATGATCTCAACTTCTTCTAACACTTTGCTTATAGAAAAAGCCTATGAGGCAGGTGCAAACGGTTTTATCACAAAGCCAAGCACTTTTGACGGGTTCAATGAGCTAGGAGTGCGGCTGGCTGTTCAGTTCCTGACCTAGCCACAATACACAATTTGCGTATATCCATCAACGCCCAATTATCAAAAATTTATGATTATCCAACTGCAAGCCGCCTGGTACGGTATTTGCGTTTGTTGATTTTCATATACGTAAACTATTGCCAAAATCAGAACAGATTACATCAATGATCCCCGATTCCTCTGAACAAAAAAATCATCTGCGCGCACTAGAAAAAGCTTGTACTGGCATCAAGGGCCTGGATGAAATTACGCTGGGCGGTTTTCCACAAGGCAGGCCAACCTTGATATGCGGCGCCGCCGGATGCGGCAAAACGCTATTTTCTATTGAATTTCTCGTTCATGGCGCATTAGAGTACAACGAGCCCGGCGTCTTCATGGCTTTTGAAGAAAAGACCGAAGAGATTACAGTGAATGTTGCTTCGCTTGGGTTTGATTTGGAGCAAATGCAAAAGGATAAGCTTATCCGACTGGATCATGTCCGAATCGAGAGAAGTGAAATTGAGGAGACAGGAGAATATGACCTGGATGGTTTATTCATTCGATTAGGCTACGCCATCGACAGCATTGGCGCAAAGCGCGTTGTTCTCGATACGATTGAAAATCTATTCTCCGGCCTTAATAATCAAGGAATTATCAGAGCGGAGTTGAGAAGGTTGTTTGAATGGCTGAAAGAAAAAAAGGTTACGACAATTATAACCGGTGAAAAAGGAGATGGCGCGCTGACACGTCAGGGACTCGAAGAATATGTTTCTGATTGTGTGATTTTGCTGGATCACCGGGTTACCAATAAAATTTCGACACGACTTTTAAGAATTGTAAAATACAGGGGTTCGGTTCACGGAACCAACGAATATCCGTTCCTGATCGACAGCGACGGAATATCCGTTTTGCCCGTGACTTCGCTAACGCTTTCTCACGAGGCATCTACTGATCGGATTTCGTCGGGCATTCCTGCATTGGATAAGATGCTGGGCGGAAAGGGATTTTTTCGCGCAAGCAGTGTGCTTGTGTCGGGCACGGCCGGAACGGGAAAAACAAGCATTGCGGGTTCATTTGCCAACGAAACTTGCAGTAATGGAGAGCGCTGTATCTATTTCGCATTTGAGGAATCGCCGAAACAGGTGATTCGGAACATGTCCTCCATTGGCATTGATCTGCAACGACATATTGATAGCGGCCTTCTTAAATTCAATGCTGCCAGGCCTACATTGAATGGATTGGAAATGCACTTGGCCTCAATCCACAAACTTATCGTGCAGTTTAAACCGCACGCGGTCATTTTGGACCCGATTACCAATTTGATCACGGTCGGTTCGGTCAGTGAAGTGAAAAATTTGCTGATCAGGCTGATAGACTTTTTACAATCCCAGGAAATCACAGTTATGTTCACAGCACTCGCTTTGAATGATAACATTTCGGAACAAACGGACGAAAGCGTGTCATCACTTGTCGATGCATGGCTTTTGATCCGCGACATTGAAATGAATGGTGAACGGAATAGAGGTTTGTACGTGATGAAATCGAGAGGAATGAAGCATTCCAATCAGGTGCGGGAGTTCGTTATCAGTGATAACGGAGTGGACCTTGTGGATGTTTTCCTTGGTCCGGATGGAGTGCTAACCGGCTCTGCGAGAGAAGAACAGCAGCTCATGCAAAAAGCAGGAATTGTGTTGAAAGACCATGCGGTATCGAGAAAAGACAGGGAAATAGACAGAAAAAGAGCGGTTCTGGAATCTAAAATTGCAAGTCTTAAAGAGGAATTTGAGTCGGTTCGGGAAGAACTTAACAAGACTTATATTGAGGACGAGTTAAAAAAAGAGGTTCTGGAAAGTAATCGTAAGGAAATGTCCCGCCAAAGAGGCCGAGAAGATTCACCTGAATAACAGCATTACAATTATTGACAAATAAATGGAAGAAACAGAAGAAATTTGGGAGCTCAGGTTATATGTAGCCGGCAAGACAGAAAAGTCAGTCACTGCATTAACAAACCTTAAAAGATATTGTGAAGAATATTTGAAGGATAAATATGTCATTGAAGTAATAGACCTCCTTTTGCAGCCCCAACTGGCGGAAGGAGATCAGATTTTGGCCATTCCAACATTGGTTAAAAAAGTGCCTGAGCCCATTCGGAAAATTATCGGAGACCTTTCCAACGAGGAAAAAGTGCTCGTTGGATTGAATATACGCCCTGCTAAAAGATCAGAATGAGTGAAAACACAGATATAGAACCAATTGGTGATAACGATAACCCACAATACGTGCTTCGGCTGTTCATCACGGGCGCGTCCATTAATTCAAGAAGGGCAGTCGTTAATGTCAAGCAGATCTGTGAACAATATATAAAGGGCAACTATTCTCTCGAAATTATCGACGTTTACCAACAAAAAACCATCGCAGAAAAGGAACAGATCATTGCCTTACCTCTACTCATCAAAAGTAAGCCACTGCCGGCAAGAAGGTTGATCGGAGATATGTCCGACACCCAAAAAGTACTCAAAGGTCTGGGAATTTCGATTGGAACATGAATAATCAGAAGACATACGAAGAGTTGTTGAGGGAGAATGAGGAGCTTCGTGCGCATTTGGAAGAAGCAACCGAGACCATTCACGCCATCAGATCGGGGCAAGTGGATGCGCTGGTTGTAAAAAATCCGGAAGGCGAGCATCAGCTGTTCACGCTCAAAACTGCGGATCAAACCTATCGTGTTTTTATTGAGAAAATGAATGAAGGCGCGGTGACGCTCAATCATCAGGGCCTTATTCTGTATTGCAATTCAATGTTTGCTTCGATGATCGATATGCCGCTTTCCAAAGTGGTGGGTTTGCATTTCAGTGAATTTATTCCCAAAGCATTTAAGGAAATTTATTTTGACCTGTTCAATAATGGCTGGAAGGAGGATAGCAAAACGGAACTCTCCATCAGCAGAAACGGAACAATGGTTCCCTGTCAACTTTCGGTAACCATGCTGCAACTGGATGAAGGTCCTGCTTTAAGTGTAATTTTAACAGACCTTTCGTTCCAAAAAGAAATCCAGCAACTGCTGAAAACGAACAACCTGCGGCTGGAAGAAATCAATGCTGAACTCGAAACAAGTAACCATGATTTGCAGCAATTTGCTTCCGTGGCCTCCCATGACTTGCAGGAACCGCTTCGGAAAATCCTGATATTTTCGACCATGCTCCGCAACAAGCTGATCAACGAGCTAACGGATGAAAATGCTGTTTTTTTAGATAAAATTATTGGTTCTTCGCTGAGAATGCGGAACATGATTACGGATATTCTGAGTTATTCGCGACTGTCAACACACGTGAACAACTTCGCGGTGACGAATTTGAATGACGTTGTCAATGAGGTTTTGGAAGATTACGAAATCCTGATTCAGGAAAAGGGTGCAGACATTCAAGTAGGTGATCTTCCGCAAGTTGAAGTCAACCGCGGCCAGATCAAACAGGTGTTCCAAAACCTGATCAGCAATTCCATTAAATTCTCCAAGCCAGGAGAAAAGCCGGTTATCCGGATTTCCGGCGGCGTAAATGAAGCCAATGGCACCGCGTTAAAAGATGATGCAGAGGAGCCAGCGACCTGCTTTATAACCATTTCCGACAATGGCATTGGCTTCGACGAATTGTATAATGAGAAAATCTTCTCCCTTTTCGAGCGCCTTAATACAAAGGACAAATACGAAGGTTCAGGAATTGGTCTTGCCATCACAAAAAAAATCATTGACAAACACAACGGCCGCATCAGTGTAACCAGCCAGGAAGGCCAGGGCGCAAGTTTCGCACTGACATTGCCGGTTTCGCAGGGCTGATTTGTTGCTTCCCATCCCTCATAGTAAGCGAGCAAGCCGCTTTTAACTTCTTTTAAGATTTCCCGTTGTCAGGAATGCATATTTTTGAGCATCAACTCAAACTAAGGCCATGCAACAGATTGACAGCCAAACAATTCAAGAGTTACAAATCATCTCAAAGCAAACAAAAGACGCAAGCATCCTAAATTTCTTTGACCACACGTCCACACAAGGCGGACGTGATGCCCTGAAAGCAATGCTCCTGTCGCCAAAAGCGTTCAGAGATGATGTAATTGTTTTTCAGGAGTTGTTAAAAACCATTGTCGCTGATCCAAACGTCTTTCAGGTTGATGTTGCGAGAGCTTATGTCGCAGCTGCGGAGGCATATTACGCATCCAGCATTGCTTATTCAATGTCCCAGGATGTGTTTCAGCATTGGTTCGACACCTTCATATTTGCCTGGCGCAATCCGTCGGAATTCTATCTGGTCCGCAGCGGCCTCATTGCCACTTTCCGAATTTTTAAGGCAATGCAGGTTATGATCTCAAACATTGGCGACTCACAAGTTCCACAGCTTTTAAAAGACGACGTTGATTTCCTGAAAAATTTCCTTCAATCCACCGGACTTGCTGCCATACTCAAAACGAGAGACACTAAACTGTCCCTAAGTGCTATTTTCCTGTGGGATTATCGTTTGCGCATTTCGCTAAAAAAGGATTTCCGAAGGCTTTTGGATTGCTTTTACACATTGGACGCATATCAATCCATCGCGAGAACAGCCAAAATTCACAGCCTGAACTTCCCTGAGTTTGTAAGCGAAAATTCGACTGGACCAACTTTTGAAGTTGAGAGCATTTGGCATTTATTGATGGATAATGCCGTGCCTAATAGCATAAGTCTGAACAACCAAACGCCTATCTGTGTGCTTACAGGGGCCAACACAAGCGGAAAAACGACCTTCCTTAAAACAGCAGGCGTCGTAATTTACCTCGCTCATCTGGGATGGCCGGTGCCAGCCAGGACCGCGCGCATTTCCTTTGTTGACAGGCTGTTTACTTCCATTAACCTCAGCGACAACATGGGTCTTGGACACAGCCATTTTTATGGAGAAGTAATCCGCATTCGTGATATCGCGACGGCCTTGTCCGCCAAGGAAACTTGCTTTGTCATCATTGACGAGCTTTTTCGGGGAACAAATCAAGAGGATGCATTCCATTGTTCCAAAACCGTGATCGACGGATTCCTGTTACACAACACGTCGTCTTTCCTTGTTTCAACGCACCTTTTAAACCTCATCAAGCATTACGAAGCCACAACCGAGATATGTTTTCGATGTTTCAGGACAAAGATCATTGGCGACGACTTTGAAAATACATTTCAAATTGAAGACGGCATTTCCACCGAAAAGTTGGGTCAGATTATTTTGAAACAAGCCGGTGTTGCAGAGCTCTTGCATAGTTAAATGCCCCACATTTACTATCTTGTCTTAGCCATTGAAAATCGAGAGCGCTATGAAATTGCTGGCTTCATCTGTTCTGATCCTCCTGTTTTACGGCCAAAGCTTTTCGCAAAATCACGTCGATTGCAGTTCTGTTGCTGTTCGGGATAGTCTTTTTAATGTGTATGCAAAAAAGGCGCGCACGTTTGGTTTCGATGACCCGGGTTGGGACCGAAGCTTTGATGAACTGCTGGCAATATGCCCGAACATTGCGGAGGCTTATCAGGAAAAGGGTTTACCGCATTTGGTAAAAGGAAATCTTGCGAAGGTTTTTGAATACAACGACAAAGCGGTTGAACTGGATCCCCAGCGGTGGACTGCTTACCGCGGTTATCTGCACTGCATTTACGCCAAAAATTACGAAAAGGCGATCTTGGATTTCGAAAAAGCGCTGCAATTTGCGCCGCACGGTTTTATTCAGGATCACACATATTGGTTTTTTCTCGCACTGTGCAACATTGAACTTGGAAATTATGAAAAAGCCGTTTCGTTTTTGGAGAAAGACATTGCGCAGCAGCGCCGTGGAGAAGGCAAGAATGATCTGCATTTCAACTCATTGCTGTATTTCGGAATCACCTATTATTTGATGAATGAGTATGACAAAGCCGAAAAGTGGCTAACCGAATGCCTGCAACTTTACGATCAGCATCCGATGGCCAACTATTATCTGGCCATGACCATGAAAATCACAGGCAACAAGCAGCAGGACGTGTATTTTGCCAAAGCGAAGCAGTATATGCTTGACGGTTACAGGCTTAACGAGCCCAATTCGGCCTCCGTGGTTTTTCCCAAACAAATGACAATGGAAGACATTGAAAAGCGATAATTATAATTTGCTTTCAATCCAGACCGACAGCAAGCAGCACATGATCAAACCAAACCACATCCATTCGGAAAGCTTGCGTTTCACTCCGTTCGTTTTTGGAACCGAGCCAACGGCGTTACTATCCATTTTTGCCCTGTAAACATTGTAGGATCTGACAAAGTCCCTGACGAGCGCAGCATTATAACGTCCAGCGTTAACGGCTTGATCTTCAACAAATAATTCCGTTTCAAGCGAGTCGTTAAAAGCAATCCAGCCAGACTCAATCGGTTTGAAAATCGCGTTCCCGGATCGTGGATTCAATGCCGAAGAAACTGGAAAAATTGTGTCTGCGCCTATCCGAAGCATCTTAACCGGTTCCGGGAAATTGTTCAAAGCGACTTCCGATCCCAAGCCTCGAAAAATAGGAGCCGTAAGGTCGATATTGGATTTAAGCAAAGGGCGAATTGGAGCTAAAACGGCATTCC
The DNA here is from genome assembly GCF_021390515.1 of Dyadobacter sp. CY326. Lineage (GTDB taxonomy): Bacteria > Bacteroidota > Bacteroidia > Cytophagales > Spirosomataceae > Dyadobacter. The sequence goes on along the minus strand of NZ_JAJUXI010000002.1, from coordinate 78,632 downwards.
AAATCTTCTGATATGCAAGCGAATCCCCAGATAACTGCAAAGGAAAAGTCTCATTTAAAAGGCTTATGCCAACATTTCCAGTGGTTTTCTGAACTGCAAAAGGATAACCGGCGATTTGAAAATAACGATTGGATGGCGCAAAATGATAAGGCAATGCAGTAAGCCCGGACCAAATCGCAACGGATTCTTCGGTAGAAGATTTTCTCACTTGAAAAGTGGTTCCTAATGCAGCATTGATGGCCGAAACTTCGCTGAGCGGACTGGTAAGATTAAGAAACAAAATACTTTTTCCTTTTAGTAATGACTTCTTAACCAATGCATTAGTCGCGTTTGTCGCATCCGTAACGATCATATCCGGCTCCTTGCCTTTGTTAATCGTGAGTTTGCTTTTAATGTCTTTGGACAAAATGGCCGTGTAAATCACTGAATTACCAGCCTTTCCCAGCCAATTCGCCAGCGCCCGGCTTTCAAAATCGGGGCTGTCCAGAATAAACTGCACCGTCATTGGCGCGGTGGAACGTGAGAAGTAATGCAGCGTATCGGTAACTGCTTCATTAACACTCAATTCAACAACTGTTCTTCCCAAAGTAAAACTTGGATATTGCAGCTTGAAATGATTGCTCCCAATATTCAGCGAAACACTATCCAGCGTTTGGCTGCCATATCTGAGCTTGATTAAATGCTTTTCAGTGGATTCGATCCGCCCGTACAAAACCTGCATTTCACCATTCCGAACCAGTTCTTTCCACTGCAAATCGTATGGCAAATTCTTCTGAAAATAAGGAATCCATTTGATCAAGCCCGGCGACTGTTGCGACTGCAGGATTTTCGGAAAAAGTGTAGCATCAAAGTCCTGACCAGCCAGAATCAATGTATCAAATGTGCTTTCTTCCAAATCATTCGAAACAACATTTCCTGATCCGGATAAACTGTCCAGCAACGAGTTAGCAACCGAGCGAGGCACATCTTTTCCGGCAATGAAGCTTACCGAAGTTTTCGATTCTCTAACCAGATAAGGCTGAACAACAAATGCCATTATGGCGATCCAGAGAAGCACATTCAATCCGGTTCTAATCCAGAATCTTTGGCCCGAAACATTCGATTTTTGACGAAATAACAACCACAATTGCAACGGAAGCAATGCAACGGTTACTGCAAATATCAGCAGGTTTAGCGGTTCCGACCAGTTAAAATCAAGTTCAATCATGCGCAAGTTTTCATTGGGCGGCTAAGGTTGTGTTCATTGCATTCTTTTCCAGAACGCTTGTTCCAATTTCTTTTCACTCAAATAGCCACGTTTGCTTTGCTCGGAACGATCCGTATATTTTGCAAGATCGGTTTTGAGATGCTGCATTTCTTTCATGGTGAGCGCTTTTCCGCTAACGAGCTTTTGCAGCGACCCGATTATTTCCCAATTTCCCAAACCACCATTAAAAGGACCGCTATTGATGAGGCGATCGCTGAGTGCCGCTCCGATTTGCTGTAAGCTAAGCTGCTGATTTTTAGAGCGATCATTAATTTCTAGAAAACCTGAAATCTCGGCCGCCAGCTGCGCTGTGCTTTTATCATCAAAGAATTTAGCATTGTTTAAATCGCTGCTAATCTCTTTCAGTTCTCCGCTCAGACGCTTTTCTTTCTCTTTAATAGGTGGTGGATCGTAGCTACTTTTCTTCACATAAGTGCGCGCCTTGTGCTGCGCAGATTTCAAATATTCAAGCGCCTTATGTTCAAAAGGCAATGCTTTTTCAGGCTCATACATCCGCAAATGCAGCTCAGATTGCCACATTTGTTCCAATGCCATTTTCAACAAGCTCCGCGTCGACTGCTCATAAAAAGTGTTCGTCTCCGCGTCGTCGTGCGCGTGCACATATTGCTCCATCAAAGCAGCAATCGGATCTTTTTCGCCCGCCTCGCTGTGCTCTTTTCCGTGGTCATGCTCATCCTGATGCGCCGGTTCCGATGCCCTCCGCTCGGCCGCTTCGCCTTCCCCGTCCGACTTATGCGTGAATGCATCCAGCATATTCCCGCCGTCAGCGCCCGGAGGCGGCGCTCCGCCACCGCCAATGCTTGTTTCAAATTCCTCACCCAAATACTGCCCATAACGCAACCTGAGCACTTTTTGGTCAAAACCAATCTCATTGGAAACCGATGCGAATTCTCTCTGCGCCAGTTTCTTACGTTTAGCAATCAACTTTTCCGTATCAATGATAATCTGTCGCTGACTCCGAAAATATTCCGGCATGATGTTCACCGCCATCGTTGCCAATTCGGCATCTTCCACCTGCGCAGTGTCCTTAAAAACGATGAAATAAGTGTCCGATTTGCTAAAATTGGCTTGCGGATTTTTGTTGTCAACCGCAGCCCAATAGTAATACAATTCGTCCCCGGGTGCGAAGTTCAACTCGTTCAGGTTAATCTCTTTTTGCAAATTGGCCTGTTTGAAATCAGATTGCGACAATGGAAATTTCACCTCGCGAAACTTCACATTTTCACCCGAACCTCTGGCCAAAGTCGCGACAATAAATGCTTGCCTAACCAGGAAGTCGTCAGAAATTTTGGCCGAGATCCGGATGGATTTTTTGTCTTTCAAAAAATGATATTTGTAAAGCTCCTTGGAAACAGGCTCTATTTTCGGAGCGAGATCTGGAATGGCTTCCAGCTTGTAAAACTCGGATTGATAAACAAGCGAATCTTTCCAGTAACCTTTAATGGCATACAAACCAGAACCCGTCAGACGGTCCGAATGTATGAACGAACCTTGTTGCTTCCGGAATGGAATTTCTTCACCGCGATTGTTTGCCAATCGAACTTCGAGATTTTCCGAGTGCGTAAAAGTGATTTTCCATTGCAGCGACGAACCGGATATTGTGCTCACATTGAGATCATTGGATTCACGCTTCGGCATTTTTGTGTAGGCAGGCGGCGTTATCAAGACGCTGGCAGACTCAAATTCAGGAGCGACAAGCGGATTCACTTTTTGCTCAGTAATGTTCTTATCAATGCGAACTTCCTTCTCTTTTTTACCAAAATTTATTTCAGGATAAATAAAATAGAATGCCGCTGCAAACAACATTATGCCGACATAAGCGCCTAATCCGCGATATAATTTTGAAAAAGGAAAACCAAACTGCCTTCCTGCAATTCGCTCCACTTGTAATTGTTCTGCAATGTTGAGCTCAGCCTTATCCAACAAGTGCAAACTATACTCCGTGCCGCCCACATACTGATGAATAAGCGATATGGCCGTAAATTTTTTGTTTTGAAACACGCGCGTCAATCCGATGCCAGCCGCAAAACCAAAAGCACCGGACAATATGCTGACAACGTGCGCAGAACCAGCAAAGGCAGAGACCAAAAGATAAGCCGAAGCGGCCAGCAGCAGACAGCGCAAAAGGGCGCTGGCGTAAAGCTGGTTTGTCACCGAACCGATCAATTTTCGAAGTTCATGCATGGCTCGTACGAATATTTTTGCGCAATGCGATCCAACGCTCAGCCATGAGCGTCAGCACAAAAAGTAACTTGATCCACTGGCTGAAAATGCTTTCTCCCCTGGTTTTATCTGGTTTTGTCAATTCAAAATGAGCAGCCAACTGCTTGTCGCTTAGCATATTCCCAGGTTTGCCTAATCCAAAATGTGCGATCATCAGATTTCCCAGCCATTCCGGCAGTTGCCCGTTTCTTACCATATCTGATGTCGCAATTCGCAAAGAATCGGAAACCTGAATAACATTGGTTGCAGCATTAACAGTGCTATTTTTTTTCGGAATCACGTAGAGCGTTTTCGGATTGTAATTAACTACGGGCTGATCAGTAAATATCCAATCATATGTCGTTTCAGGTTGCTTATTCAGATCGACTTTGAACGGAATTTTATGAACTTCCGCCAAAGCCAGAAGTCCAGCCTGAACGGTCAGCTGCTCGCCTGCATTCTTGTAGTTAACCAATATATTAATTTCATCTTTTCCGGTTTTTTTCCGGAAGCCAAGAAACGGATTTTCCGGTTTTCGCACCGAATCTGCAATGCTATGGATCTTAAAAGAACCGGGAATGTAAATTTTCGGAAGTTGGCTAACATTCTGTACATCGCTGATATACAACTGTATATCAGCATTTTTATCGCTTAATCCGTTTATGGTTTGTTGCAAGAAAAGCAGGTCATCACTATTTTGGGGAACTGTGTTTATGTCCTTCATTTCCATGTTCGCCGGCGCTATCCAAAAAACTTCTTCGCCTTTTTTCATTGCGCTTTCAAGTTCGAACCGGAAGTTGCTGGCCACATTTGCATTGCTTTGGACCAAATGAACTTGCTTCCGCGCGTGCTTGCTTTTCACCCAATTGATGATGGGCTTGCTTAGCATCACTGACAACAGCATAACCAGCAGACACCGAATCAAAAGCAGCGGAATTTCATCCAAACGAAGCCCGCGGTGTTGCAACGATGTTTTCTCTGTAAGCCACTGTGAAGCCGCCCATGCAATCGTGTTGCCTTTTTTTTGATACCAAAAATGGATTATAACCGGCAATGTTATCGCCAGCATTCCCCACAGCAGATTTGGATTCAAAAATTCCATCTATCCTTTTCTTTTGGTTAAAAAGGTCTTCAACACCATTCCGATCGGATCGCTCATGCGCGCACGAACCAATTGCACATGCGGAATTTGCAATGCTTCTTTCAGTTGCTGCAGATACAAATCTGCCGATTCGCGAAACTTTTCCCTGACCGAAACCGCATCTAACTCAATTTCTTTTCCCGTTTCCAAATCTTTGAACCTGTAAAATCCGTCCAGATTGAAGTCCACTTCCTGATCGCCGAGAATCTGAAACACCACAATTTCACGGTGCGCATTGGCCAGTGACTTAATCAAGTCCAGCCACTCGTCCTGCGCCTGCAAGAAATCGCTTACGAAAATCAGCTGCTCCTTTTTCTTTGATTGCAATTCCGGAAACCTGATCCCGCCACCTGAGTCGCCTGAAAGTCGCCATGGCCCCTCGGCCACGGTTTTCTCTAAACCCACCAATATTTTCTGAAAAGCCTGCTTACCGGATGAAGAAGCTCCGGTCGCAGAAATGGTTTGTATCGTGCTGTTTTTCAAAGTGTACAAACTCATCTGGTCATTCTGAATATAACAGAGATAACTCAGCGAGGCCAGCAAAATTTGTGCATATTGAAGTCGTGTGACGCCATTTTCACCATAATTCATCGATCCCGAAAGGTCCAGAACAAACCGCACTTGTTTGTCACTTTCTGTGGAAGATTCCCTGATCAAATGTTTGTCCGTGCGCGCAAAGAGCTTCCAATCAATGCGTTTGGGATCGTCGCCAGGTTCATAATGCCGATATTGCTCAAACTCCACGCCAATCCCTGACCGCTTGCTGGCATGGATGCCCAGCATCAGCTCCTCGCTCACCAGCTTGCCAGTCAGTTGCAGATTTTTCAGCTTGATCAGTTGCGAGGCCAGGAGGCCGGTGCTTTTTGTCATATCATAAATGATAAACCTCAATTTTTCACGGTTCGCAACAATTGATCAATCACCTGATCCGTGCTGATGTTTTCGGCTTCGGCGCGAAAATTCATTGCGATTCTGTGTCTTAAAACGGGATAAGCCAGTGTTTGAATGTCTTCGGGAATCACTGAATAGCGTTCATTCAGGACTGCACGGGCTTTGGCGCATAGCACAAGCGCTTGGCCTGCGCGCGGGCCTGCTCCCCAATCGCACCATTCTTTTACAAAATCGGACGGGCTTCCATCTGGCCGCGTGGCGCGCACCAATTTGTTGATCCAATGAATCAAATCGTCGCTTATGTGCACTTGCCGCGTCAATTTCTGCAATTCCACGATTTCAGTGTCTGCCAAAACGCGGTTAATGCTTGCTTTGAAAGATCCCGTTGTGCCTTTCAAAATATCCAGTTCCTCCTGCTCATTGGGATAATTCAGCTTGATGTAGAGCAAAAACCTGTCGAGTTGGGCTTCGGGTAATGGATATGTTCCGGCTTGCTCGATAGGGTTTTGCGTGGCAATGATCAGGAAGGGGCTGGGCAGCCCGTAATTCGTTCCCCCGTAAGTGACCGATTTTTCCTGCATCGCTTCCAGTAAAGCGGCTTGGGTTTTAGGAGGCGTCCGGTTTATCTCATCGGCCAAAACCACATTGGCAAAAATGGGCCCCTGATTAAATTTAAAAAACTTCTTGCCCGTTTCGTGATCTTCCTCCAAAATTTCCGTTCCGACGATGTCGCCGGGCATTAGATCAGGTGTGAATTGGATTCGTTTGAAGCTCATATGCAGCGCCTCCGACATGGTTTTCACCATTAATGTCTTTGCCAAGCCAGGCACACCTTCAAGCAGGCAATGTCCTGATGCGAGCAGGGAAATCAATATTTCGTCAATTGCTTCCTGCTGCCCAACAATCACCTTGGCAATTTCTTGTTTCAGCAATGGCAGTTTAGCGACGAGCGTTTTATAGTGGGTTAAATTGTTTGTTTCCAAAAGAAAAATGGGTTAGGCATTCAAAGCATAAACGACAATATTCACCCCAAAACGCGTATTATCAACGGCCAGGAAGCGTTTGTTTCTGAAATCGTAATCCCATTCGCAGCCGTAATCCTTGTTGCTGTAAAGGACGCCGATCTTGCCATTGATTGTGACGGCTTTCAAATAATCGTGCACGAGATCGTCGCCCCAGCCATTCAACTCGAAAGATGTTGTGGGCGGGCCGTCTTCAAATTTGAAAAAGCTGTGATAAATCGGATGATTATTGGGGATTTTTTGCAAAGCGCGCGGTCCAAATGTGCGCTCCATTTCCTGTTCAAATGATTTGGCGAAAAGTCCGTCGATATCATGGTTGCAGTCGTCTACAAAAACGAAGCCGCCATTTTGCACATATCTTTTGAAATGATCCCTTTCCTGTGTGGAAAACTCAACGAGCTTGTGGCCGCTCAGATAGCAAAACGGACTTTTAAAAATCTCATTGCTATTCAATTGCACCACTTTTTCCTGCTCATCAATGGGGATTGTGGTGTATTCAACCAGCGAATGCAGCAAATTAGACGGCATTCGCTGGTCGGTGTCCCAATTTCCGGACGTGTATTGAATTCGTGTAAAGAAAAAAGGCTTCAAACCGCGTCGGAAAGTGAAGAAAATGTAAACTCCCTGATTTTCATCGGCGGAACCAGGTAATTCCGGTCGGATTCTGTGCTCACAACCCGCTCCGATTTGCCCAATGTTTCCAGATTGTTGAGCATGATAACCGGACTTTCGTTAAAACGGAAATTTTTGACGGGATGCTTGATGACGCCGTTTTCAATGTAAAATGTGCCGTCGCGCGTAAGCCCAGTTAATAACAATGTTTGCGGGTCCACTTCGCGGATATACCAAAGTTTGGTGACCAAAATCCCTTGTTTCGTGGATTTGATCAACTCCTCCATTGTCGCAGTCCCGCCTTCCATAATTACATTGCTTGGAAAAGGAACAGCTTTCACATTGTTCTTTTGTGCCCAATAACGCGAATAAACCATGTTTTTGACCACGCCTTTTTCAATCCAATTCATTTTCTGCAATGGCTGACCGTCACCCGACCAAGGCGATGCGGGTAAATCCGGATGCGTAGGATCGGAGTAAATGTTAACGCGTTCGTCGACGATTTTCTCTCCCAATTTTGTTTTTCCACCCGGCTTGCTCAGGAACGAGCGACCTTCATCCGCGCTTCTTGCATCGAAATTGAAATAGATATTTTCCAATAAAACCGCTGCCGCAGTCGGTTCAAGAATGACTGTGTATTTTCCAGGTTCCAACGCTTTTGCATTCATCGAACCCATGGCTTTTTGGATTGCTATGGTCGTTGCTGCGGCTGTATCTAGCTTATTTACATCGCTATAACCCCGCGCAATGTAACCTGAGCCCGTTCCATCTGGCGTGCGGACGGTGAGTGAAAAGTTGACACTCGTGCTCGGATAGTAAGCGAACAAACCTTTGGAATTCATCATTGCCGAATAGCCTTTCTGATTGTCCAGAAAACCGGCGGCGGTTAAGTTTTTTCCTCTCGACAATTCCAGACTTTTCGCAACAGCATCAGCGCGTTTATCTGCATTGATGCTCGCGGTGGATTCAAAGAAACCGGACGATTTGAGATAAGTCTGCGGACCCAGAATGCTCACATACTCAGGGTTTTCCGGAGCAAGCTGAGCAAGTTCTTCGGACCGTCTCACGACTTTTTCCAATGATTCGTCGCTGAATTCATCAATGGTCGCGACGCCCACTTTTTTGCCAAAAGAGGATTGAACAGACAAGTTTTGGTTAACGAGCGATCCGCTTGTAGAAACTTCATTTCGTGCATAACGCAGGTTGCCGCGCTCTTCGCCCAGCAGGTTTATTTCGCATTCATCCGCTTTGGAATAAGCCAGCACTTTTTGCAACAATGCTTTCGCTTCTGATTCAGATAGGATTATTGACATGGTTTTTCAATTTTGAATTTTGAATGACTGAATGAGTGAATGATTGAATGAGCAGGCGTCAAACGGAGAATGAGCGGGCGCCGCCGCGCTGAATTTTGAATGATTGAATGGCTGAATCGTTCGAGGTTTAGTGAATGACTGGTTGCTAGTTTATGATTGAATCTGAAAGCAATTCATTCAGTCATTCAATCATTCAATCATTCAAAATTATTTTCATTCACTCATTCACTCATTCATCATTATATCTTCCTAGCCGTGTTAATAACATTCACTCCATTAAAGCGCGTGGTCGAGCTTCCGTGGGATACGGCGCTTGATTGTGATGGCTGGCCTTTTCCGTCGAAGAACGAACCGCCGAGGCGATAATCTTTTTCATCACAAACCTGCGTGCAAGAATTCCAGAACTCCTGTGTATTGGACTGATATGCAACGTCTTTCAACATTCCTGCGATCTTGCCATCTTTGATTTCGTAAAACAATTGTCCGCCAAATTGAAAGTTGTAACGCTGCTGGTCAATTGAGAACGAGCCGTCGCCAATGATGTAAATGCCTTTTTTAACATCCTTAATCATCTCATCCACAGACAATGGCGTTTTTCCGGCTGCCAAGGAAACATTCGGCATTCTTTGGAATTGGACAGACGACCAGCTGTCGGCATAGCAGCAGCCGTGCGACTCTTTTTCACCAATAATATGCGCCTGATCGCGGATTGCCTGATAATTTACCAAAACCCCATCCTTCACAAGATCCCATTTTTTCGTATTCACCCCTTCATCATCCCAGCCCACAGCGCCCAGTGATCCTTCCTGCAATTTGTCAGCGATTAAATTCACTTGCTTGCTGCCATACTGGAAGTTTTTGGATTTCCATTTGTCCAAGGTTGCAAAGGAAGTTCCTGCAAAATTGGCCTCATATCCGAGCACGCGATCCAGTTCCAGCGGGTGGCCAACGGACTCGTGAATGGTCAGCCAAAGGTGGGATGGATCGAGGATCAAATCGTATTTTCCAGCTTCGACCGACTTTGCGGTCAACTTTTCTTTGGCTTGCCTTGCCGCCGCAGTCGCGTCTTCCAGCATATCATAACCTTTGTTGTAACGCGTGGTTACGCCAGTGAGTTTATCCGAGGGATTGGATTGCAAATAATCATAACCCATGCCCATTGGCGCACTTAATGCGTTTCGAGTTTCAAATTTTCCGGATTTCGGGTCAATGGCTGTTACATTGAAAATCGGCCAGATACGATGCACGTCCTGATCAATGTAAGAGCCGTCGGTTGAAGCGAAATATTTTTGTTCATTAACCAGAAAAAGCACTGAATTGACATAATTAGCGCCGTTTTTCAAGGCTGCATCATTCACAGAAAGCAATAAATCAACCTTCTCTTTAATGGGCACTTCAAATGCATTCTTCTTGATCGGCGCCTTCCAGCTTACTTCGCCAAAACCCTTTTGAGGCGCGAGTTGAACGGGTTCTTTCATCAATTTGGCATTCGCCTTTGCAATTGCAACTGCGTCCTCGGCAGCTTTGGCAACTTGTGCTTCATTACTTGCATCCACTACGGCGGCAAATCCCCAGCATCCGTTGGCAATCACGCGCACGCCCACGCCATAGGATTCCGTGTTGACAATATTCTGGACTTTATCTTCCCGGGTGGTTACAAATTGGTTGAGATAACGCCCAATTCGAACGTCGGCATAGGAAGCGCCTTTGGATTTTGCGGCGTTCAGTGCAGCATCGGCGAGCCGTTTCTTGACGGCGACGTCAACACTTTTTTCGAAGAATGCCTCTGGTGAAACATTCCTGCCCATTGCAAAGGCGGGCATCATGACCGCTCCCGTTCCGAGTCCGGCCAGTTGTATAAAGTCTCTGCGTTTCAAAGTATATATGTTTGCTAATAGTGACGAATTGGGTTTTTTGGCAAAAAGCGCACAGCATAATCTAGCAAAAAGATCTCAGAGAATCAATGCACTTTTTACCTGAGGAAATTTAAACGGTTTGAGCGGCAGCGGCCTCTAAACAGCATCCGAAAGACTCGTAAATGTAAAGTCACGAATTTTCAGCGGCGGCACGAGGTTACCACTTGCACGCACCGGCTTGCCAATCGCTTCGAGATTATTCAGCATGATAACCGGACTTTCGTTGAACCGGAAATTCTTCACCGGATATTTGATCTGCCCATTTTCAATGTAAAAAGTGCCGTCTCGCGTCAGGCCTGTGTAAAGCAATGTTTGCGGGTCCACAGCGCGGATATACCAAAGTCTTGTGACCAAAATCCCTTTTTCAGTGCCCTTGATCAAGTCGGCCAGCGACTCTGTTCCGCCTTGGAAAATGAATCCTGATGGAGATGGAATTGCCTTAACGCCTTGTTTTTGAGCCCAAAAGCGCGAGTAAGACATATTTTTGACGACACCATTTTCAACCCACATCACTTTTTCCTGCGGCCGGCCATCACCGCTGAACGGCGAACCCGGAATTTCAAGATTTTGCGGATCGGAATAAATGTTGACGCGTTCGTCAAAAAGCTTTTCGCCAAGTCTTGTGCCGCCTCCTTTTTTGCCCAAAAAACTCCGTCCTTCATCTGCATTCCGTGCGTCCATGCTGCGCATCATGTTTTGAAGCAAATCAACGCCAGCGGTTGGTTCGAGGATTACGGTGTATTTTCCTGGTTCCAATGCTTTTGCCGACGCAGATGAAAGCGCTTTTTGCATGGCCACCTCAGTTGCGGAGGCTGTGCTTAATTTTGAGGAATCATTGTAATCACGCGCTGCATAACCCGAACCCTTGCCGTCAGCCGTGCGCACGGTGATCGAAAAGTCGACCGATGTGGCCTTATTGTAACCGAAAAGGCCCTTGTTGTTTCCCATTGCTGAAAATCCGGCAGTGTCTTCCATGTAACCAGCGGCTGTCAGATTTTTCTTTACGCAAGGGTCAATGCTGTCAAATGCTGCTTTTGCGCGGTAATCCGGGTTGATCGCAGCTGTTGCTTCGGCGAAAGAATTGGTATCCACATATTGCTGTGGCCCGAGCATAGGCACATATTCCGGGTTGTCAGGAGCCAATTTAGCTATTTCTTCGGCTCTACGAACCGTTTTTTCCAAAGACGCGTCATCGAACTCGTTGATCGTTGACGTTCCAGACTTTTTGCCAAAAACGGAAGTCACCGAGAGGGATAAATCAGTCGTTTCTCCGCTTGTTGAAACTGAATTTCTTGCATAACGAATGTTGCCGGTCCGGTTGCCGTCCAAACCCACGCTGATCTCGTCGGCCTTCGAAAATGCCAAAACTTTGTCAATAATTTTCTTTGCTTCCTCTTTTGATAATATGGCCATGGAAATTTAATTTTGAATGAGTGAATGACTGAATGAGTGAATGATTTAATTTTTAAAACTTTAACTCATCGCCCGGTCACTCTCACTCATTAAGTCATTAATCAGTTTATTCATTAATTCATTCATCTAATGCAGCGGCGCCCGCTCATTCAATCATTCAGTCATTCAATCATTATATCTTCCGTCCCGTATTGATCACATTCACGCCGTCAAATCGCGACGTTGCGCTGCCGTGCGAGACTGCGCTTACTTGTGCGGGTTGGCCTTTTCCATCGAAAAACGAGCCGAATGTGCGGTAATCGTCTTTGTCACAAAGCTGTGAACACGAATTCCAGAATTCCTGTGTGTTGGATTGGTAAGCAACGTCGTCGAGCATGCCCACGAGTTCTCCATTTTTGATTTCATAAAAAACCTGACCGCCAAACTGGAAATTATAACGCTGCTGATCAATAGAATACGAGCCTCGACCAATGATGTAAATGCCTTTGTCAACGCCTTTGATCATATCCAGCACACTGCGTTTTTCGGTGCCCGGTTTCAATGAAATATTGGGCATGCGCTGAAATTGGACAGAATTCCAATTGTCAGCATAACAGCAACCATGCGATTCTTTTTCGCCAATGATCTTCACCTGATCGCGGATTGCCTGATAGTTTACTAAAACACCATCTTTAATGATGTCCCATTCTTTGCAGGGAACGCCTTCGTCGTCATAACCGACGGCTCCGAGCGTGTTAGCCTGCGTTTTGTCAGCGACGATGTTCACAAGCTTGCTTCCATAAGCGAAGTTTTTTGACTCCCATTTATCCAATGTTGCAAAGCTCGTCCCGGCATAATTGGCTTCATAGCCCAAAACGCGATCGAGTTCCGTAGGGTGCCCGACCGATTCATGAATGGTAAGTCCTAGGTGATTAGGATCCAGAACAAGGTCATATTTGCCTGCCAGAACCGATTTTGCTGTCATTTTTTCCTTCGCCTGCTTGGCAGCTGTAATGGCATCCTCAACCATGTCATAGGAATTACGGTAACCGACCAGACCATTGGGGCCGGCTATTTTTTCGGAAGACAAGCCGTCCAGATATTCGTAACCCATACCCATTGGAGAACTGATGGCGTCGCGCGTTTTGAACTTGCCAGCCGCTTTATCTGTCACCGTAACTGTGAATGTTGGCCAGATCCTGTGCACGTCCTGATCTATAAATGAGCCGTCGGATGAGGCGAAATATTTTTGTTCGTTTACAAAAAACAAATTGGAAGTCACGAAGCCAGCGCCATTTTTCATTGCCTCTCCGTTAACATTCATTAAAAGATCTATTTTTTCCTGAATAGGGATTTCAAATGCATTTTTCCTGATCGGCGTCTTCCAGGTTTTATCGCCAACTCCTTTTTGCTCAGCCAATACAACCGGCTCTTTTTGAAATTTTGAGTTCGCTTTGGCAATCTCGACGGCCGTTGCAGCACATTTGGCAATGCCTTCCGCGGTTACATCGCTGGTCGCCGAAAACCCCCAGGTTCCATTTGCAATCACGCGAATGCCAACGCCATAAGACTCCGCATTGACGATGTTCTGAACCTGTTTTTCGCGGGTGAAAAGATATTGCTGCAAATAGCGCCCGATCCGGACGTCGGTGTAAGTTGCGCCTTTACTTTTGGCCGCATTAAGCGCGATCTCTGAAAACTTTTTCTTGGCAGCGACGTCGATCCAAGGTTCGAGCAAATGTGCTGCGCTCACAGGATTTCCGACAACCGAGACGGTGGCAAGCATCAAAGCGCCCGTGCCGAGCCCGGCCATTTGCATAAAATCTCTTCTTTTCATTAAGATTCAGGATGTAAATTGAAGATCATTCAGATCAAAAACAGCCATCAATGCAGTCAGAATGATGAAAGCGGCTTTTTATCAGAATGTCATATTGAAAACACAATGTAAAAAAATATTTTCAACAAATATTGGTGTGCTAATTTTTTTCCGATTTAGGCTCAAAACAAAAAGCAGCCAATCCATTGTGGACTGGCTGCTTTTCTATGCCGTTTGCATTTTATTAAACTGAGTGTGCAACGATCAGGCGTCTTAAATCCTGTTCATCCCAAGGCTTGCTTATGTAACTATGAAAATAACCCCGGACTTCGGCGTGTTTGAACTCCGCGCTATAAGCTTGACCTGTCATCAGGACGCGGATGCTTTCCGGAAATTCACCTGACACCATTTTGAAAAATTCCAAACCCGTCATGTCTGGCATCTGATGATCTGCAAAGATCACATCGATCTGCTGTTCTTTCAGAATTTTCATCCCCGCATCCGTTGAGTCGGCGACATAGACAGTTGCGTCCCGACGGAAGGAGGCTTTAAAGGAATTGAGATTATTGATCTCGTGATCAATGTAAAGAATGCTCATATTTTTCTGATAGCGGGTTACGTTGCACATAAAAGTACAACTTTTTACCCACCACAAATAGTTTTACAAGCAAACTTTATATTTGGCAACTATAAATGGTTAAAAGTGAGCAAATTACCATCCGCTCACCGCCATGTTGTTATCCGATTCGTAGTATTCCTGCCACACGTCAAGCAGGTTGGGATCGCCTTCCCATGGTGAGCCATCGAAGTTTGTAATCTGGCTTTTATCCAATTCCTGGTTAAAAATCACGTGGTGAATGTTGCCATCTTTTGTTCTCATAAAAGCCTTAATCGCGTATTTGCGAACATAGGTTGTCTGCCATTTTCTTGGATTAGGAAGTGGCGCTGCAACCGCCGGTGCATCATAGAATCTTCTATAAAATTCTTCAATTGCACGCTCATAATTGGATTCAGGTGCTTGGTCTGCCTGGAAAATATCGGACTTGAAGAAGTCCCTTAATTGGTCTGGAGTCGGTTTCATTGTTTAATCTTTGTCAGCATGCACAGGACAATCAGCTGTCCTTGATGTAATATACACTTATTCTGGCCGCAATGCTAAGCGCGCCGCAGAATAATTGATAGCAGGCCGTTAGTTAATTGGAAAGTCGTTTGACGGATCCGCATTATTTTTCAGCAGTTGGTTTCACCTATTTGCAGCATCAATTTACGAAACCAGTAATGTATTTATGACAAACAAAACCTTTACAAATCGCATTTCCGCTGCTTACTTCTTATTCGTGCTGCCGATTTCACTGGCTTTATTTTCGTGTGAAAAGGAAAGCGTTTCCAGACAAGCAGATCAAGTTGATGAATTAAAACAAAACGCCAAAGTTTCGGCTGTTGAGCAGTTATTAAGTGAAACTAACCAGCCTGGATATCCAATTACGGACATTCAATACAACTCCGACAACTCTTTAAAAAGCTTCAAGACGGACGCAGTTTACACCACTAATGTGACTTACGGGTCGAATAAGGTCATTTATACAACGCTTCTGGGTGGCAATAAAACCTCGGATATTGTTTACGATATGGTCAATAACATTGCTGTAAAAAAGACCGAAACTTTTTATACAAGCGGCGGCAATGTTGCGGATAGGATTGAGACAGATTACGTGTATGAATCAGGCAGATTGGTTCAGGAATTTTATCGTGAAAATAACCTTCCGGATGGTTATCTAGCTTATTACGATAATGGCGTCAATGTGACTTTCCAAGAGCGATATGACAGCGACGGCAACCTGATCAATAAAGTGAGTTATGAATATTATTTGAAACTGGCGGACAAGTCTAAACACCTCAGCCAGTTCAATTTGAAAATGGACGCAAAACTTTTTCCCCGCTTTTCAACGAATCTCATCGAAACAAAAACATTGAAAAAAGCGGGAAAAAATCCGGTTGTTACGCATTTTAGCTACAAACTAAACAATGAAGGTTACCCTGTCAGCGGCGATGTAACCGGCCCATATCCATACAGTTGGACAAGCATTTGGCAATGAGATCACACCCTTGCGCAAGACGCTGAAAGCCTTGATTTTTATTTAATGTATTCGAGGGAGTCTTTTAGAGATATATCTTCGTGGGAGGCGTCAAAGATGCATTCGCCATTTTTTACAACAAGCAATTGAGGCGATTCGTGGCCGACATTGAAAGTGTTTGCAATCGACATGGATTCGGGGCGATTGTTAACCACATCCACAATATAAAGCGGAATGTCAAGATGTTGCGCTGCATTAACGTCTGATTTGAGCTGGCGATAAGCCATCAAACTAGTCATGCAACGAGGACTATGTTTGTAAATGATAGCGTAAGCATCTGATTTATAAATCTGCTCGACCTCTTCCGTACTATTGATTGTGATCCAATTCATAACTTTCAAAATTATTAACTATTGTGCTGGCAATTATTTAGACAACAATATTAGAGCCTTTTTTCATTCCCGCGAAATGAAAAAACAGTGAATAGGAACATTCGTTTTGAATTTTTGAGGTAAAAAATAGCGCTTAATTCATAATTTGACAGGCTTTTGATTAAAAAACGAATATTTGTTTTTTCATCAAATGGCAATTGATTATATTTATTTGTTACAAAAAGTCGAAAGATTCTTTGTTAATCCCGCCGCAAGCGAAATTCCCGGTAGCCGCACTGCCCGCATGTTGCAATGCCAATGCTCATTGGCAATTGTAATTAGACCCTGTAACCAAAAATCACATTTCAACCACAAACACATTTACCAATGGTACAGAAAATCAATCGCCGCAGTTTGCTCAAATCTGGTTTCGCGTCCATGGGCGCGCTGGTAGTTGCACCTTTTTTAACAGAAGGAGCTTTCGCAAGCACGCCTTTGCGACTAGACAAGTCGAATCGCATTTTTTACAGCCCGATGGTTCGGGGCCACTATTTGGAGAAGGAGCCTGATTTGGCAAAAATGGTTGCCCGGATCGGTTCGAATGAAAATCCGTATGGACCACCGCCAATGGCCAGGAAAGCGATTGCCGATTCTATAGAAAAAGGAAATCGTTATGCACGCACCGAGCTTAAAGCACTGACAGACAAGATCGCTGCCAAAGAAGGCGTAACGCCAGAATACATTATGATGGGCAACGGCTCGGGTGACCTGCTCGAAAAGACAGCACTTGCCGTGTTCAAAGACGGCGGAAATCTCGTGTCAGCGGACCCAACCTACATGTCACTCATCCGCGTGGCCGAATCCATCGGCGCGACCTGGAAGCCGGTTCCATGCAAATCCGACTGGTCGCATGACCTGGATGCGATGGAAAAGGCCATTGATAAAGACACAAAGCTCGTTTACATCTGCAACCCGAACAATCCGGTTGGCGCAGTTACATCCACCAATGCATTGATGGATTTTTGCAGCCGCGTTTCTCAAAAAGTGCCCATTTTTATTGATGAGGCCTACATTGAGCTCGTCGAAGGCGCAGACAATAAAAGCATGGTGTCGCTTTTGAAGGACAATAAAAACGTCATCATTGCGCGCACTTTTTCCAAAATCATGGGAATGGCAGGGTTGAGGGTCGGTTATATCACCGCCATGCCCGCGACGCTTGACATGATCAAAAAAGAAACAAAAGGCGGTGGTTCCGGCATTGCGTGCACGTCTGTTTATGCGGCATCGGCGGCGATGGACGACGTTGAATTTCAAAACAGCACAAGGAAGTTGAACACCGAGGCAAAAACCTATTTATATGAGAACCTCACCGCAATGGGTTACAAATATGTTCCTTCGTACACAAATTTTGTAATATTCCCGATTAACATGCCGGGAAAGGAATTTCTTAAGAAAATGGTCGATAAGGGCATTGTTATCAAGGCAATGGACATTCAGGAAAAGCCGTGGTGCCGCGTTAGCATTGGCACAAAAGACGAGATGAAACTTTTCGTAACGGCATTGCAAGAACTGAGTTGAGCATTCAATTTGGAAGCCGGACAGTCTCAAAAGGATTGTCCGGCTTTTTTAGTTTTTCGCCTTAACTTCTCTTTTCCACCGGCACAATAATGAAATTGAGCAACACTGTGTGCCGGATAACGGAAATGTTTGTGATCGTTAGGATGCTTTTGTTAGTCAGTTCTTTGAAGAGTTCGTTCGAATCATTTACAGTTTTGTTATTGAATGAAACGACAATGTCGCCCTCCAACAATTGCGATCTCGATGCAGGCGTGTTCTCTTCGATTTTCGTAATAAAAATCCCGGTCCGATTCAGCAATTTATGATGCTGACGCACTTTTTCATTGATCTGAACATCCTGCAATTGAAGGCCGAGAAATGCTTTGAAAACTTTGCCATCATGAATCAACTGCTTTGCAATTTCCTTCGCTGTGTTGATGTTGACTGAAAAGCTAAGGCCCTGAGCGCCTTGAATAACTGCCGTGTTAACGCCAATGACTTCCCCGTCCGTATTAATCATTGGTCCGCCAGAATTTCCTGGGTTCAAAGCTGCGTCGGATTGGATCACATTGTCGACCATCCTGCCGGATTGTGTTTGCAATGTCCTGCCCAATGCACTCACAACGCCTGTTGTCACCGTGTGTTGGTAACCATAGGGATTGCCGATCGCTATCACAAATTGCCCAATCTGCAAATCAGCAGCGTCGCCAAGTTTTGCCACGGAGTAACCTTGCGTGTAAATTTTGAGAATGGCTAAATCTGTGTCCGGGTCTTTTCCAATGAGCGTTGCCTCGATTTCATTTTCGTTCAAAAGGCTAACCATCACTTTCTCAGCGCCATCCACAACGTGGCTGTTAGTGAAAATGAGTCCGTCCGAAGAAAACACAAAGCCCGACCCCGAGCCAGCCGGCTTCAATTTGCCATTTACCGTTTTATATGTGTCAATTTTAACGACTGCGTTTTTGATCTTATCAACCGCGTCGATAATCATTGTCGAGAAAGAATCCATAACTGCCTTATTTAAGTCTATTGAGTTGACAGTCAAAAATTTGTCCAGCCAACAATTAGTGCCATACTGACGTGGTTGTGATTTATTTTCCACCAAAAGGGCACAATCACTTCTTGATCACTTTGTAATGTTTGCCATTGGCTGAAATCATGTATAAGCCGGTTGGAAAGATATGCATGTCAAGTTTCATGGCATTGGCGTTCTGTTTGGAGAAAAACAATTTTGTTCCTGCGCTGTTCGCAACTTCCACCGATCCAAGCACTTTGTCTGATTCAATGTTCAAAAGGTCTGTTACCGGATTTGGAAAAACACTTAATGCGTTATTCGCTTCGATTTTAGTGCTTATGACGCGTGTGTAATCAAACTTCCCGTCCAAATCCACCTGCTTAATCCGGTAATAATAAGTGCCAGATGGCAGAAACTCTTCTGGATAAGCATATTGGTGTGTCGCGGTCGAGTTTCCCGCCGCTGCTACGTTTTTAATGTTGGTAAAATGAATGGCGTCGTTGCCTCGCTCCAATTCATAGTGCGATGCGTTTGTTTCCTCGGATGTTGCCCATTCAAGCAACGGACGGCTGTTTTCCATTTCGCGAATATGAAAGTATTTCCAAACCACAGGCAGTGAAGTTCCCGAAACATAAAGCGTTGGCGAGAAAATCGTGTTTTTGTAAGCATCAACAATTTTCAACTTATAACTGCCCGTTCCGACCGTCCACTGCGGCGACATGCTTTGCACTTGATTGCAGTTGTCAGCGGTCAGCCAAAAGCATTGCGCACCGCTTTGCATAGCCGGACCAGTAAAAGTTAGGTTTGTGCTGCCGGGAGCTTGCGCTGCGGTAACCTCGGCAGGAGCGAGGGCCGGATAGGGTGTTGATTGTGCCAAAAAATCATTGGTAATCTTGTCATTCCAAAAGCCGGCGAGCGCTATCAAGCCCGAATAAACATGTCCGTCGGGCGAAGTTGTGACGCCATCGCCTCTGAAATGAACTTCGTCGGCCCGATAGTCAATGCTGTAATAAGGGTCCGTTTCAGGTCCCTGGAAAACATCCGCATAAATGCCGTCATTGTCAATCAATTCATTCTGAGCCGCTATGACATTTGATGAAACACGACTTGCGCCATCGAAAGTGAACCGTGATGCCCGTGCGACAACCCACGCAAGATTGCTTTTGCCGGACAGATTGCGGCTCGCGCTGATAACTTCCCAAAGCTTGTCGCGATAACGGTCCTTAGGATTGACACTCAATGAGGACTCGATGAAATTATCAGTTTCTCCCTGGTGCCAGATAACAGCTCTTATTCCCAGCTGTGCAATGTAATTATTGAGCGCAAGTCGTAAATGTCCGAAAGGCAATCCTCTTGGAAAAGTGTAACCGAACGGACCTGTTGTCACCGCGTTCGGATCAATGCTTTGTCGCCATTCTTCAATGCCAGTGCTCGACCAGCCCGCATTAAAGATCATCACCGGCACGCGCAACTTTTCGTAAATTTTATCGCCAAAAGCACCCCAGCACCAGGCATAATTACCAAATGGTGCCGTTTTCACACTTGCATCGAGGTGAACAAAGTCGGGGCAGGGGAGTTGTACATTGTCGTATTCTATCACCGAGCCGCCGCTGACATTTTGAAAATTGACGCTATTGACCTGATCGTGCATGGCGCCGGGGCCGTTAGGATTAGCATCGCCACCCGTGGCATTTGACTGGCCCGCAACGAGGAAAACTTCTCCCACGCCAACGCGCTCTACATTGGTCTGTTTCGGTTCGCTTCCTTGTCTAATTCCACGGACTTCCAATCGATACCAGCCACCTTTGACTGGCATAGAACCATAAAAATGGCCGCTTGATAATGTGTTGTCAATGATGGTCCATTCTCCACTTGCAGGAGAAGCCTCGCCTTCGCCGGCGATGTGTGGCACGAAGCGTGCTTCAATGCGCTGAAACGGCTCGGTTGTAAACCCTCCTATGTATACGTTTGCTTCGTTGGAATTGTTTCGCTGAAACACGGCCCGCTCCATTGGAAACGTGACGGTAATTTGCGCGAAAGCTAGTTGCTGGGCAAAACATAGGACATAAAAGCTCATTGAAAGGAAAATCTTTTTCATATAGAGGAGGTTAAAATGTTAATTTAAATTTAAGGTTATTAGGTAGATCTGCAATGGCGTTCCAGGGAAATAATGGCATTCAGGACGCCTAATTGCACGATTATTTATTTAGCGTTGGCGCGAAGCTGCGCTTCGTGTCTACTATTTTAAGGCCTCCGGCCGGACCTTCGTGTAAGCCGCCAGCCACCTGCACGCTCGCGGCCGGAGGCCTTGGAATAGCTATCACGAAGCTGGGGCTTCGCGCTAACGTTTCTGGCGGGAAGTTCATGCACGCTCGCGGCCGGAGGCCTTGGAATAGTGATCACGAAGCTGGGGCTTCGCGCTAACGTCGCGCTAACGTCGGCTAACGTCGGCTAACTTCGTGCTGACGTTTCGAAGAATCGCGTATTTTTGTGGCATGGTAAAAATGATCCCGGATAATCTAAAAGAAATTATGATTCACAATGCGCAGGAAGTGCAGAACGACCTCGCGAAAGACCATGCGCCTGTGGTGAAACTGCATTCCAAATATGGCAAGGCGATCTGGCTACTTTCGGAGCTGGACGCTGCGAACAACATTGCATTCGGCTTGTGTGATCTGGGGCAGGGCAAACCGGAACTGAGTTACGTTTCCATCACTGACCTCGAAAGCATCAAACACGCCAGACTTAAAGTGCCGATGGTTGAAATGGACCCGACATTTGATGGCAAATACGCAATGAGCGTTTACCTGGCTGCGGCGAAGGCCAACAAACGGATAACCGAGGACGAAGCGCTGCTGAATCAGGCGCTGGGATCTTCCGGCAAAGCCTAAGCAATCCCGCAAATATTTTCCTGCTCCGCTGTTTTCTTGTCCTAGTTCAATGCTTTGGCCTTTGGGGCCATGGTATCTTTGTATCAACAAAAAACAAAGAGAACTAAACATTTAGAAATCATGGAAAATACAATCAACGGAATCCACCACATCACAGCCATTGCAAGCGATCCAAAAAGAAATTATGATTTCTACACCCGCATTCTTGGTCTGAGAATGGTGAAAAAAACCGTCAATTTCGATGATCCTAACACATATCATTTTTATTATGGTGACAAAGAAGGAACGCCAGGCACGATCCTGACATTCTTTCCTTGGGGCAACCAAATTCCTGCAGGGAGAAGAGGAACACGTCAGGTTACCGAGATTGGTTATTCAGTGCCCGAAGGAAGCCTTGATTTTTGGTTAAAAAGATTGGACGACAATCATGTAACATATAATAAGGTTGCTGAAAAATTCGGGGAACAATATCTGACCTTTCTGGATCCGGACGGTTTGAAATTTGAGCTTACTGTTCCAAAAACTGCTGACAACAGAACGCCTTTTGAAACGAATGAAGTCACTGCCCAAAATGCGACGCGTGGTTTCCACAGCATCACCATTACCAGCAATAAAATTGAGGAAACAGCAAAAATCCTAACCGAGATTTTTGGCTATCGTTTGCTGGAACAGCATGTTAACCGGTTCAGATTTGTTACGGATGCAGTTGAAAATGCTGCAATCGTGGACTTGGTTGAAGCTCCTGGCGAAAGAGCGGGACATGTTGCGGGAGGTTCGGTTCACCACGTTGCATTCCGGGTTGCTAATGATGACATTTTAATGCAATTCCGTAAAAAAGTCGTAGAAGCCGGACATCAGATTACAGATAAAATCGACCGGAATTATTTCTATTCGCTTTATTTCCGTGAACCAGGTGGCGTTCTATTTGAAATTGCAAGCGACAACCCTGGATTTGCAACTGATGAAACGGTTGAGGAATTGGGAAGCGGCTTAATGCTTCCTCCTCAATATGAGCCACGCAGAGCACAAATCGAATCCGTGCTGCCGAAATTAAGTTAATAATCGACTAAGGCTGGCTGAAAGGTAAAATCGTTTAAACCAATAAACCTTTCAGCCGCTTTTATTCAAAAATCTACTGTCATGTATACGCATAATAAGCAAGTTATAACAAGCGGAAAGCCGGTTTCGGAAGCGAAAAAGGCCATAATTATGTTGCACGGTCGCGGTGGGTCTGCGGACGACATTGCTTCTCTGAGCCGCGTTCTTAACATCAATGAAATGGCAATTTTCGCGCCGCAGGCGACCAACAGCAGTTGGTATCCTTACAGCTTCATGGCGCCGACTGTCCAGAATCAGCCGGCGTTGGATTCAGCGTTAAATATTGTCGATCAGGTTGTTAAGGACATTGAAGCTGCTGGCATCAGTGCAGAAAACATTTATTTTGCAGGGTTTTCACAGGGCGCCTGCCTTACATTGGAATATACAACCCGAAATGCCAAAAGATATGGCGGCATCATTGCTTTTACAGGCGGGCTGATCGGGCAGGAGCTTGATGAGGCGAACTATGATGGCGACTTTGCAGGCACTCCGGTTTTTATTTCGACCGGCGATCCCGATCCACACGTTCCCGTTTCCCGTGTGAAGGAAAGCATTGCCATTCTAGAAAGATTGAATGCATTTGTAACATTTGCGATTTATCCGGGAAGACAGCACACAATTTCATCTCCGGAAATTCAATTGGCCAATAAAAATATCCTGGGTGCTTAGGCCCAGGTTTTGTTACAATAAAAAATCATGAAAAATAACATCCTACATACGGCAGAGTCGCGTTTCTTGGCAGATCACGGTTGGCTCAAAAGTGCACAAACATTCAGTTTTCACGATCATTATGATCCGCAGCGGCTTCAATTTGGGGCTTTGCGGGTTTTGAATGATGATATTGTGAACGGTGGCAAAGGCTTTGGCCGACATCCGCACGACAATATGGAGATCATTTCGATTCCGCTAGAAGGCACACTTGAACACCAGGACAGCATGGGAAATGTGGCGGTCATCCGTCCGGGCGAAATCCAGGCAATGAGTGCCGGAACTGGGATTTACCACACTGAATTCAACAAAAATGCAGATGAACCGGTCACGTTTTTGCAAATATGGCTTTATCCAAATAAGCTTAATGTAACGCCCCGCTACGACCAACGCGACTACGGAAAGGGCGATATGCACAACAAATTCCTGCAAATCCTTTCTCCAAATGCTGACGATGAAGGCGTCTGGATCAACCAGCAGGCTTGGTTCCACATTGGCAACCTTGACGCGGGTTTTGAAACGGCTTATCAATTAAAAGACGCATCCAACGGATTATATGTTTTTGTAATCAAAGGTGACATTGCTGTTGACGGTCAGCCATTAAGCACCCGGGACGGTTATGGTCTATGGCCCGATAGTGAGGTGAAAATTACAGCAAGCAGTTACGCAGAAGTGTTATTAATGGAAATTCCCGAAAAATGGTAAATGTAAATATTCTGGTTCTGGCAGACCATCAGGAAATTCTGGAAACGATCATTCGGCTCATCAATAAAAATGAGGAATGGAATGGGGTGGGCGTGAGCGACTATCAGGAAGCGGCGCAAGCGTTCGAGAAAAGTAAATTTGATTTAGTACTTTTAGGCGTGGGCGTTGACGATGAAACTGAGTCACGGATTCTGCAATTATGCCATTCCAATGATCCAGGGATTGTTTGCATGCGGCATTTCGGAGGCGGGAGCGGCTTGCTTTACTCGGAAATCAAGCACGCGCTCGCACAGCATTAACTGAACTTAAATTGAAGCATGTTTGAAAAAATCAACAATTATGCATTGCGGTGCATGGCGTTCTCACCCGTAGATCTGGAATTTTTCGATTCATTGCTTCAATTCAAAAAAGTCCCTAAAAAGACCTTCCTGTTGCAGGAAGGAGAAATTTGCCAGTTTGAAGCCTACATTTTAAAAGGCTGCATCCGAACCTATCACATTGACAGTGCGGGCGCAGAGGTCACGCTTCAATTCGCAGTAGAAGATTGGTGGGTCAGCGACATTACAAGTTTTCAGAACCAGACGCCCGGCTTGGTTTATATTGAGACGCTCGAAGATTGCGAGTTGCTCATCCTCACACCAGAAACCAAGGAAGCATTACTGGAAAAAGTGCCTGGCTTTGAACGCATGTTCAGACTGATGGTGCAGCGAAATCTGGCTCAATTGCAGGAAAGGCTGTTTCGAACCATTTCCACCACAGCTGTCGAGAAATATCTGGATTTCCTTAACCGTTACCCAGCCATTCCACAACGCGTCGCGCAGCATTACATCGCCTCTTATCTGGGTTTTTCACCTGAATTTTTGAGTAAAGTAAGAAAGAAACTGAGCGAAAAATAGGGATTCAAAATGGATAGCAATTATCTGGAAAGCGCCCGCAAGCAATTTGAATATTATAAAATGCTGGGCGACAAAACGTTTGATCAGCTCTCGGACGAGCAGCTATTCTGGCAATTTAATGAGGAAAGCAATAGCATTGCCGTCATTGTGAAGCACTTATGGGGCAATATGCTTTCTCGCTGGACTGATTTCCTTAACTCCGATGGCGAAAAAGAATGGCGCGACAGGGATGGAGAATTCGAAAATGACATGAACGATCGCGCAGCACTTTTGACCAAATGGAATGAAGGCTGGAATTGTCTGTTTGAAGCATTGCATGCGCTTGACGAACAGGATCTTGATAAAGTCATTTACATCAGAAACCAGGGACATTCGGTGATGGAGGCCATTAACAGGCAACTTGCGCATTATCCCTATCACGTGGGGCAAATTGTTTTTATTGGAAAAATGGCGCTTAATGTTCAGTGGAAATCATTGTCCATTCCAAGAGGAAATTCAGAGCAATATAATGCTGAAAAGTTTTCAAAACCCAAATCAAATCAGCACTTTACAGATGAATATATCCCGAAAAAAGACTCATGAAAACGCTGATCTACATTTGCATGGCCGTTAATGTGGGTGCGGCTCTCTTTTTGTTCTTTTCACTATTTAGCAGCGGGCAGGACCAGGGAGGAAAAGGAATGATATTTCTTCCAATTCTGCTGCTTTTAGCATGCGTGGCCGCTTCGTACTTTCTGATGGGAAGCGGCCACACGGGCTGGGCATTGGGGATCAGCGGATTTCCAGTGATCATTCTTGCCTATTTATTATTCATATCAGTAACCTGAGCATTACTAGCGCTGTGTTTTTCCAGATAATGAGTCATCATGCTTGCGGCTTGTGGAGTCTGCATTCAGGTTCGACTGATTCGAAGGATAGCCCAGGCTGTCGTCCTGATTATCTTCTCCAATGCCATCGGCCCTGGTGCTTTCTGCGCCGCTGCTGTCGTTAGGCGTTGCCTCCGTTGCGCTTCCCGATCCTTCACTTCCTTTTTCAGTATCATTAGTCTTGCCGCAGGAGGTTATTCCAATGCAAAGTGCCAATCCGGAAGTTGCTAATATTGATTTTAATGCTTTCATGATTGTTTTTGATTTGTTGATTGTTTTTTTGGACTAAAAAATAATACCAGGTTTGTTTAAAGTCGGCTTAACGCAGGCAGCACTTTTTCTCCGAAGACATTGATAAACTGCTCCTGTTCCCGGTTCACATTGTGTAAATAAACGTGCGTTGCACCTGCGTCAAAGTCACGGCTCAACCATTCAATGTGCCTGTCAGTGCTATCAGAAACGCGGACAAAGGGCAAAATTTCGTTGGGTTGGATCATGGCGCCCGCTGCGTCAAACGCCTCAGGCAGTTTGACATCTGATAAAAGTGCGGAGGCAAAAACATTGTTTCGCCATTGCTCATGCGCGCCTTGCAGCGCTTTTTCATAAGTCGTGTCATAAGACAATTGCACTTTGACATAAACAGGTTTTCCCTCGCCACCGCCTTCACGAAATGCATCAATGGTCGCTTTTAATTCGTCGTAAGGTTTGGAAATGGTGATCATTCCATCGGCCCAGCCGCCAATCCAGCGCGCAGTTTTCGGCGTTATGGCAGCACCGATGACAGTCGGAATGTAGTCAGGGCGTGTATAAAGCTTCGCTTCTTCGACTACTACGTGGCCTTTGTGCGAGACCATTTCGCCGCGCCAAAGTGCGCGCATGATGTCCACACATTCTTTTAAGCGCTCGTTGCGGATTTCTTTCGAAGGCCATTTTTCACCGTTAATGTGCTCATTCAGAAACTGCCCGCTTCCCGTTGCGATCCAGAATTTGCCTGGGAACATTTCGCAGAGCGTCGCCACAGCTTGTGCAATAATGGCTGGACTGTAACGCTGAACGGGCGCATTAACAATGCCGAAGTTCATGCTGGTGGCGTGCATAGCCGCACCCAACCAGCTCCACGCAAAGCCACTTTCACCCTGCGACTCGCTCCATGGATAATAATGGTCGGAGCAAAGCGAATGTGTAAAGCCCGCTGCCTCCGCCATTTGCACCCAGGCAAGGAGTTCACTTGGCTTAAATTGTTCGTGCGAGGCGTGAAAACCTGCTGTAAGGTTGGGACTAGTCATGAATTGATTCAGTTTCAGTGATTGTAGAATTGTTGATTACTTCATTGAGAATGAGCTTCGCAATGCGGTCAATGGATTGCAAAACAATGCCTTCCGGTTCACCTTGGAAGGTTTCCCGGACAGCAACAGACTCACCATTAATCAATGCATGGATGAATATCGTCCCCACAGGTTTTTCGGGCGATTCACTGCCGCCCGGTGTTGTAAGTCCGGTTATGCCAACGTGAACATTGGCAGGAATAAAGGTTTGCAGCTTGCTGGCCAATTCCTTCGTGACCTCAGCGCTCTCGGGCGTGAACTCATCAATTATCGCCTTTGAAACCCCCAGAATGTCAATTTTGAGATTGGCGTCGTAGCAAACGAGCCCCCCTTTTAAAACTTGTCCCGAATCAGGACAAAGTGAAAATTCAGCAGCAAGTCGGCCAGAAGTGGCACTTTCTGCAAAAGCAACGGTCATTTTTCGATCTGCAAGCGCTTTGCTGCAATCCAGTACAATTTGTGAAGGCATGGTGTTAAAGTTTAACTTTGAAGGCGGATGAGCAACCCCTCATCACCGCCAAGTGTGATAATATTTTCAATTTGCATCCCGCCTCTTTCAAATTCCGTTCCCAACACAACTGTGCCTTTGTAAGTGGTCGATTTTGGTTTGAAATAGGCGGTTCTGTGGCTGAGGTTGAGAATGATCAGGAAACGGTCGTTTCCCCATTCGCGGATGTAAGCGATCAATTGCTGATCGGCGTAGACTGGCGCGTAACTTCCTATATGCAGCGCCGCGTTTTCTTTTCTGATTTCCAA
Source organism: Dyadobacter sp. CY326 (assembly GCF_021390515.1). Lineage (GTDB taxonomy): Bacteria > Bacteroidota > Bacteroidia > Cytophagales > Spirosomataceae > Dyadobacter. The sequence goes on along the minus strand of NZ_JAJUXI010000002.1, from coordinate 50,797 downwards.
AAGCGCGCGATAGAATGTGAGTTGTGAATATGCATCGTCCTTTTGCATTTCAACATTGACACGCCCAAAATTCATAGGCAGTCGCAACCAGGGTTTGTTATAGGAGAATCCGCTGTTCGGCTGATTGTTCCATTGCATCGGTGTGCGAGCCGGATCACGGCTTATGTCCAGGTCGGGCATGTTAAGGCCTTGCGGATCAACGATCTCGTCCAAGGGAATGGGGACGTCCCGCATGCCGATTTCGTCACCATAATACATTGTCGGCGTGCCGCGCAAAGTCAGGAGCATTAACGCAGCGACTTTTGCCTGGGCAATGCCCACCCGGCTCGAAATTCTTGGTTTGTCGTGATTGCCAAGCACCCAGTTTGGCCAGCCATCGGGTGGCAGCGCACCCTCATATTCCTCGATGGCCGCTGCAATTTGCAACGCGTCCCACGGAAGCGTAAGCAGTTGAAAATTGAATGGCAAGTGCGATTCATCATTGTCCTTACCATAATAAGTTACAAGTTTGTCGATTGGTAAATAAATTTCCCCAATCAGAACGCGCTCGTCATATTCATTCGTGAGCGCCCGCATCATGCGCACAATGTCATGCACCTCGGGCTGGTCGGTGGAATAAACGGGCATTAAATGATCATACGAAAGTTGCTCTGCTTCACTGGGCGATCCGGGCGCTGGCGGATTATCACGCAACTGCTCATCCTTGATCATGTGCCACATGACATCCACCCGAAAACCGTCCACACCCTTTTCCAGCCAGAAACGCATCATGTCGAGCATGGCTTCCTGCACTTCGGGATGGCGCCAGTTCAGGTCAGGCTGTTGTTTTAAAAATGCGTGGTAATAATATTGTTGCCTTAATTCATCCCATTCCCAAGCATTCCCACCGAACACGCTCAACCAATTATTTGGCAGCGAGCCGCCTTCTTTTCCATCATGCCAGATATACCAATCGCTTTTCGGATTATCTCTCGACGAGCGACTTTCCAAAAACCAGGGATGCTGATCGCTGGTGTGGTTAGGCACAAGGTCAAGCAGGAGTTTCATGTCCCGGTGATGCACTTCGCTCAGCAATTTGTCAAGATCATTCATTGTCCCAAAAAGCGGGTGAATGCATCGGTAATCTGAAATGTCATAACCAAAATCAGCCATGGGAGAGGAGAAGATCGGGGAAAGCCATATGCAGTCAACACCAAGCCATTCCAGGTAATCCAGTTTGCTGATAATGCCTTGAATGTCACCCACTCCATCTCCGTCCGAGTCTTTGAAAGACCTTGGGTAAATTTGATAAATCACCCCCGATTGCCACCAAAGATGCTTTGAAGAAGCGGAGGTTTGCGCCGAAGTCTGCTCCATGATTGTGGTGTATTCCATTTTTTTTTCGCAGTAAAAAATCGCGCCCGAATGTTGCTGGCAAGAAAAAAAGCATGCGAGTATAAGCCTAAAAATCAAGGCCTTTGTATAAAAAATAACGCGAAAAATTATGGAAAAATCGCTTCGGCTGAGAAAGGAAGCATTTATGGCACAGTTTTTAAAAAGCTTCGCCCCAAACAAATGCATTAATCAAAATTGAATATGGAACAAACAGCGAAAGAAGAAGGAGGCCCGGTGGTTGCGCGCACATCGCATTTCCAGGTTGCGGAAGGCATTTGGGGGCTGACAGACATATTTACAAACGTTTATGTGGTCAAAAATAAAAATGACGATTCGTGGGTGCTTGTTGACGCGGGTCTGAAAACGGCTTATCCGAAGATCAAAAGAATGGTTAAGGAGCTGTTCGGAGCTGATTCCCGACCGGCAGCAATTGTGTTGACGCATGGCCACTTCGACCACGTTGGATCATTGAAGCGATTAGCTGAGGAATGGGATGTGCCTGTTTACGCACATTATCTTGAATTGCCATATTTAACCGGCCGGTCAGCATATCCACCACCGGATTCGAGCGTGGGCGGAGGCATGATGGCCTATCTTGCAGACCTTTATAGTGCTTCACCCATTGACATACACGAACGTGTGGAGGCATTCCCAGGCATCACGCCGGAGATTCCGTTCATGCCCGGCTGGACTTACATTCACACGCCTGGTCACGCGCCTGGACATGTCAGTTTTTGGAGAGAAGAAGACAAAGTTCTTATTGCAGGCGACGCTTTCGTGACCACCAAACAGGAATCGGCGCTGTGTGTTCTTTTGCAGACAAAAATCATCAGCGGTCCGCCTAAATATTTCACTTGCAATTGGTTAAAGGCTGAGGATTCGGTTGACCAGCTCGCTTCGCTTATGCCAGAAATTGTCGCAACGGGGCATGGACAGCCCATGTCGGGGCAGGAAATGCAGCAACAATTGTTAGAACTGGCCTATTATTTTGAGGAAAAGGCGGTGCCCAAGCGCGGGCGTTATGTAATGACGCCAGCGATTACGGACAGCGACGGGATCGTTTCGGTTCCGAAAGAAGTCGCTGAACCATACCAAATATTGTTCACGATCGGTGCTGTGGCAGCATTATCGGCTTTGGGCATTGCGCTTTTGTCAAAAAGCAAGACAAAGAAAAGTTTTCGATTAAGTAGGTGAAGATAATATTAAGACTTTCTTTGTTTAAAGGTTCCGTGCGAGCGATCGCATGGAACGGTTTTTTGACATTTGCACTGGTCCTGGCATAACCCGTCTAGAGATTTCAACGATTGAAATGTAACTAAAACACTGCACAAAATGGACTTAAAAGAGATTTACCTCGTAGATGACTCGGCAGATCACAGATTTCTGGTCCGAAGCATTTTCAACAAATTCCTTCCTAATTATCATGTAAGGTTTTTTCAGGGAGGAAGTGAATTATACCAATTCCTGATTCTTCAATCTTCGCCCGAATACACAGGCCGGCGACCCGCGCTGATCATTATGGATGTAAACATGCCTTCGATAAACGGGCTCGCGCTCCTGAAACTTATCAGAAATACGCCGGATAACGCCGTTACACAATGGAGAACGATTCCTGTTGTGCTGTTGAGCAGCAACGATTCCAATGATATCATCAGCAAATGTTACCTGGCAGGAGCGAATTCCTTCTTTGTAAAACCAACTGAATTTGAAGAGTTGCGTTACATGCTGGAAACGATTTGCCATTACTGGCTGGATTACAACAAGCTGCCCGCTGTTGCCTTTGAAAAAACCGAAAATAAGTCATCTACAACAGACGTGGGGCAAAGAACTGCGTAGTATTACGTGATGTGTAACCTAATAATAAGTAAAGAAGCCGTTTGATAACGCGAATGTCGTTTTTAATGGTTAATTGGCTTATTTTGGTTATAACTCAATCACAAATATACCGTGGAAAGCAACAGAGAATTAGGGGCAACCATTATACTAATCGGCATGATACTTTTCTGGGTTGTTAGCACTATCCGGAAAAATCGTCAAGCCAAGCAAAAGCAAAAAATCTTATTGGAAGGCATTGAAGCAAACGCAACGGTTTTGAATATTGAACCAACCGGCGAGTATCTCAATAATCTTCCTGAATATCAAATGAAAGTCAAAGTGCAGGACGATAAAGGTGCTGATTTCGTAGCGGAAGTGAGGGAAATTTTATCTTATTCCAAATATGACGCTATGAAACAAGGCAGTCAGGTGCTCGTGAAATATGACCCGGAATATTATAACAGGGTTATTTTCCTGCAAACCGCCTGATTAACTCAATTATTAAGATAGCTATTCAATCCAAAGCTATCTTTTTCTGTAAGCAGCAATTTTCGCATATAATTCATTCGGCGTAAATGGCTTGCTTACATAATCATTCATTCCAACCCGAAACGCGATATCTTTAATGTCCAGCATGGCCGACGCGGTAAGGGCAATGATTGGAAGATCGGCGTATTTCGAGTCTGGTAAGCATCTGATTCTGGCGGTCGCCTCATAACCGTCCATTTCGGGCATCTGCAAATCCATCAGGATCAGATCATAATCAGTCTCCTGAACCATTTGATAAGCAATAAGTCCGTTCTCCGCAACGTCGTATTCTATTTCCCATTGCTTCATAAAGTTTTTCATCAGAAAGACATTCACTCTATTATCTTCAACAATAAGCAGTTTGGTGCCTTTCAGGCTCTGCCTATTGTCAAAACCATCGCTTTCCTCGTCTTGAACCTGATTCAAGCTAACCTTGAAATCGAGGCTGAAATAAAATGTCGAGCCTTCCCCGGGCTTGCTTTTCAATTGAATGCGGCTGTTTTGCAATTCCAGCAAGCGTTTTGTGATCGTAAGCCCAAGGCCTGAACCGCCGTATTTGCGTGTCGTGTCCGAGGTTGCTTGCGTGAAACTGTCGAAGATATTTTCAAGCTTATCCTCCGGAATGCCAATTCCGGTGTCTTTTACTTCAAATCCAATGGTAACAGCATTTTTGTTGCGTTTTGTAATTGTTGCCGTCACGATTACTTCACCAACTTCTGTGAATTTGACTGCATTGCTGATCAGGTTTGTCAGAATCTGGCCCAAGCGAACGGGATCGCCAACAACGGTCAGATCAAGGTCTTTGTCTGCTTTTACTTTTAGTCCAATTGCCTTTTCGTGCGCGCGCTGAATGTTGCCCGACCGGATGTTTTCCAGCAATGATAAAATATTGAAATCAACTTCCTCAAACTCGATTTTACCCGCCTCGATCTTGCTGAAATCAAGAATGTCATTGATTAAAACCAACAGATTTTCCGCGGAAAATTTCAAAATATTGAGATATTCCATCTGCTCTGGCTTTGGGTCCTGCTGCAACAGCAAATGTGTGAAACCGATCACGGCATTCATCGGCGTGCGGATTTCATGACTCATTGTCGACAGAAACTGGGACTTGGCTACGGCTGCCATTTCTGCTTCTTCCTTCGCTTTGATCAATTCCTGCTCATTCTTTTTCTGCGCGTCAATGTCCATGATCGCGCCGTATAATTTGACAACGCGGCCTGTCTGATCGACAAACGGTTTTCCAATTGCGTGAATAAACTTGATCCTACCGTCGGGAAGCACAATCCGCAGATCGAAACTTGCGGGACTCAGACTGTTAATCGCATCTTTAATGTACGATATATACAAATGCATGTCTTCCGGATGGATCATTTTCGAAAACAGCTCCGTGTTTGGCCCGTCACTGTCCGGTTCAAGTCCAAAAATGCGAAACGCTTCATCCGACCAGAAATTTTGGCCCGTCACCAGGTTCGCTTCCCAGCTTCCGCTGTGTGTAAGTTGCTGTGATTCAGCAAGCATTGCCTCATTTCTGCGAATGACTTCTTCTGCGTGTTTCCTGTGGCTGATGTCATGCCACACTACGAGCAATACTTTTTTATTGTTGATATGGACCGGATTCAGTGTGACCTCAACCGGGAAGTCTTCACCATCAAGCCGTTTGTGTGTCCATTCAAAACGGTTGTAACCTGTTTCGTACGCTATGCGGTCCATTTCCAGGGATTTATCCCCTGATCGTTGCCCATCAGGCTGAAATTCGGGAGAGAAAGTTGCCGGATGAATGGATAGCAGCTCGTTTTTATCCTTGCAGCGCAGCATCTTTACAGCAGCTTTATTGCAATCTATAATCCCTTGATCGTCAATCAATAAATGCGCGTCTGTGGAATGTTGGAACACCACACTCAACTTTTCTTCGGTCAGTTTACTTTCTGTCAAATCCTGTAAAACGCCAAAAAGCTTAACGGGTTTTCCGTCTTGCAGCGTAACCTGTCCAATGGTCCGCACCCAAATGTTTTTCCCCGTCGCGGTTTCCATCCACAGTTCGACATCAAATTGTTTTCCAAAATGAATGGCATCCTCAAACGCCTCGCGAATCAAAGGTTGCGACCAGGGTTTGTAATAACCAAGCGCCGTTTTGAAATCCAGATCCGGCGAATTTTCAACTTCGATAATCTTGAAAATAGTGGGCGACCACGAAGGTTTCATGGTGGGAATATCGAGCTCCCAGGCGCCAATGCGTGCAAGACGGCTCGCAACCTGTAATAAATTTTCGTTTTTGGATAACTGTTCTTTGAGCGAATGACGTTCGTGAATGTCGGTTATAGAGCCAACCATTCTGGCTGGTTTGCCGTCGACGAACCTGGCGTTTCCCATGCACTCGAAAAATCGGTAACCGCTGAACTTCGTTTTGAGCCGGACCTGAACATTATAAGGAATGTTTTGCTCCAATTGCGCCTTAACCGCATCAACGACAATTTTCCGGTCATCCGGATGAACCAGATTTTCTATAAAAGAAGCATAGCCGGGATCAACCTCGCCCGGATCATATTCAAGCAGTTCAAAGAAACGATCCGACCAGATTTGCAGATCTGTGTCGAAGTCCCAATCCCAAATTCCGGCGTTGATTCCGGAAATCACCATCTCCAAAGACTCGTTCGTAAACCTTGAACTCATTTCATAATTTTTTGCAACATTCGACTAAATTAGGTGAATTTACACTCTTTAATAGACATTAAGGCCTCATCGCGTAAAACTACTTTGATACTTATTTTCTGAAACGCGTGCGGTCACGAAATGCGCGTTCAAAATCAGGCGTTTGAATTGTTATAGCGGGATGTCGGATGTAATTTTGGTTTTGGAAACCGATAGCATCATTATAACCGATAAACAATGTCCATTAAAGTAATTGCATTTGACGCTGACGACACACTTTGGGTGAACGAGCCCTATTTCCAGGAAACGGAGCATAAATTCTGCCAGCTGCTTGAAGATTATTTGCCGCAACATTCAGTTTCGCAGGAGTTATTTAAAATACAAATGGAAAACCTATCACTCTATGGTTACGGCGTTAAAGCCTTTGTGCTGAGCATGGTGGAAACTGCTTTGAAAGTGACCGAAAACACGCTCAATGTGACGGTTATTGAGAAAGTGCTAGAAAATGGCAAAGAGCTTTTAGCGAAACCGATTGAGTTATTGGACGGAGTCGAGGACGTGCTGAATGCTCTGAAAGGCAATTTCAGATTGGTGGTCGCCACCAAAGGCGATTTGCTGGATCAGGAGCGGAAGCTGAAAAAGTCAGGATTGGAACATTTCTTCCATCACATTGAAATTATGTCGGATAAAAAGGAAAAGGATTATCTCAAACTGATCCGGCATCTGGACATTCAGCCCGAAGAATTTCTAATGATCGGCAATTCGCTGAAATCCGACGTCTTGCCCGTGCTCGCGATCGGCGGACACGCTGTGCATGTGCCTTATCACATTACATGGGCTCACGAGAAAATTGAGCACAATGTGGAGCACGAGAATTTCCGGAGCATCACGACGATCAACGAAATATTGTCACACGTTGCATTGTAAAATTTGTAAATAAAAAAGCCGCCCAAATCAGATCAATGCTGGTTCGGGCGGCTTTATATTTGGTCAAAATGCAAACTCTGGGCTTTGCTAGAAGATAAACTTGGTGCTTAGAAAGTTGGAAGTGTCTTCATGCACGATCTCGTTGATCAGCTGCTTGTTGGCCTCATTCATTTTAAATGCAACCAACGAGCGGATCGAGAAGGCACGAATCGCGTCGGCAACGGATAATGTTCCTTCCGCGCTGTCCTTGCGACCTGTGAATGGAAAAACATCCGGTCCGCGCTGGCACTGGCTGTTAATGTTGACACGGCTAACCTGGTTAACGAGCGGATCAATCAGCGCTGCAACTTCGTCCGCATCGTTGCTGAAAATGCTAACCTGCTGACCATGTGTTGATTCGATCAGATATTCAATCGTTTCTTCCAGATCATCAAAAGCAACAACAGGCACAATCGGGCCGAATTGCTCTTCATAATAAAGCTTCATTTTGTCATTAACCGGATAAACAACAGCCGGATAAAAGAATGATCCTTCCGATTTTCCGCCATTTTCATTCACAACTTTCGCGCCGTGTTCCAGAGCGTCTGCAATGCAATCGTTAAGATATTCGATTTTATTGGTTTCGGGCAGCGGCGTTAATGAGACGCCTTTTTGCCACGGCATGCCGAATTTCAGTTCAGAAACGGCAGCACTCAATTGTTTCAAAAATTCATCAGCAATGCTCCTGTGCACCCAGACAATTTTCAATGCCGTGCACCGCTGGCCATTGAAGGAAAGGGAACCCATAATGATCTCTTTTACAGCAAGATTAATGTCTGCATGCGGCGTTACAATGGCTGCATTCTTGGCATCTAAACCTAAAACTGCGCGCAAACGGTTAACTTTCGGATGCGATTTTTTCAGCTCATTAGCCACTTTGCTGGAACCGATCAGCGTAAGCACATTGATTTTGCCCGATTGCATTAAACCAGGGACAATGGCATTGCCGCGACCGTAAATAACATTCACAACACCTTTCGGAAAACTGTTTTTAAATGCTTCCTGCAACGGATAATGCAGCAATGTTCCAAATTTTGGCGGCTTGAAAAGAATGGTGTTGCCCATGATCAGCGCAGGGATCAGGGTTGTGAAAGTTTCATTTAGTGGGTAATTAAATGGCCCCATGCAAAGCACAACGCCCAGCGGAGAACGCCTAACCTGAGCCGCAATGCCGTCGACAATGTCAAAACCGGATGAATCGCGGTCGAGGTTTTTGAGCGAATCAATGGTGGCGTAGATGTATTCGACCGTCCGGTGAAATTCTTTGGTGGAATCCGCAAACGACTTGCCGATTTCCCACATAATGAGCTTTACAATAATGTCTTTCTGCTCAATCATGGCGCCCGTAAACCGTTCAACGCAGTGAATTCTTTCGGCGACGCTCATGGTTGGCCATTCACCCCGGCCGTTGTTATACGCAGCAACTGCGGCATCGAGCGAAACTTCTGCTTCTTGCGCGGTGCAAATCGGGTAACTGCCTATCAATTTGCGTTCGAGGCCGTTTTCAGTGCGGATGCAGACCGGAGAATACACTTCGTGCGCAGGGCCGTCCCAAGGTTTCATTTCACCATCACTCAAAAATTCGCGCTGGTGGATCAATGATGGAAGCAGAAATTCAGCCGGAATGTCTTTTTCTTCGACAAAAATGTTTTTTAACGTGGAGTTGAAATCCATTGGATCATTTGTTATTGTGGAATCGTAACATTTTTAACACACTCGGATGAGGACGATGTTTGACACGTATGTCCCTGCTTTGAAACAAATATATCGCGGTTTAAAATTCTGAAAGCGCGTTTATTTAAACCGATAATTTGACAGGAAATGATCAAATATTGCTCCCTTTTGTCATTTTAAAGAATCTTGTGATCAAAAATAAGGAAGCCATCGTTAATCCGAGGATCAGCCCGATCCACATGCCGACAGCGCCCATGCCGAAGTAAAATGCCAGCATATAACCAACCGGAATCCCAATCACCCAATAAGCAACGCCGATAAGGACAGTCGGTGTTTTGACATCTTTGATGCCCCGTAACAAGCCTGCGCCGATGGCCTGCGTGCTGTCGGAGATCTGAAACACGGCGGCGAAAAGCAACAATAAAGCCGCAAGCGAAAGCACTTCTGAATTTTTGTTGAACAGCGAAGGAATTTGGTTTCTAAAAACGGCAAACAGAATCGCACAAATCGTTCCGTAAGCCAATGCGGTATATAATGTGCTTTTTCCGATTACAAAGATTTTAGTCCAATCCTTCCTGCCTAATGCATTGCTGACGCGAATGGAACCGGCCTGTGCCAAACCCATCGACACCATGAATGTAAGCGACGCGCTGCTCAATGCAATCTGGTGCGCAGCCTGCGCCACGGCTCCCAATGTCCCGATAATGATTCCGGAAACGGCAAATGCGCCTGCTTCCATGCCAATCTGCAAGGCGCTCGGGACGCCGATATGCAGCAATTCACGCCAGGTTTGCGCTTTCAATTTCCATTGGCTGCTGCTGACAGCAATGTATTTAGAGAATTTTTTGTGTTTTAAAACGACAATTGCGAGCGCCAGAAAAATAACGGTTCTGGTAATGAGCGTTGCCCAGCCTGCGCCTTCCAGTTCAAGCCTTGGGAATCCCCAATTGCCATAAATGAGCAGCCAGTTGAGCAAAATGTTGAGCGGCATGCCCGAAAGTGACAAAATCATGGCCGTCCGCGTCTGCTCCAATCCGTCCGCAAACTGTTTGAGCGTCATGAAAAGCAGCATTGGAATGATGGACAAGCCCATCAGTTTCATAAATGGAATGGCCAGTGTAACCACTTCGGGGTCCTGACCAAGGTGATGCAGCAAATCTTTTCCAAAAACGAGCGTTAGCGAAATGACAATTGCGGTCAACGCGCAAATGCAAAATCCATTGAAAAGATAATGGGAAACGAGTTTTGCGTCACTGCGGCCGTTGGCCAGAGAAACCATTTGTGAAACCGAAATCGTCATCCCGATGCCCAAAACGAAAGGAATGTTCATGGCATTGACCACCAATGCGGCTGCGGCAAGCTGCTTATAACTGATCGCACCAACCATCGCGCTGTCGATAAGGTGGAGGGCCATTTGGGCTAGCTCTCCGATGATAATGGGTAGTGCTAATTTTAGTGTTTGAGAAGCTTCGTTTTTCATGGCACGCTAATAGAATCCTAAAAAATCCTGCAAAGTTAGGTAACCCACCCGAATTAACGCTGATTCATTTAACCGTATGATCATTTGAGAATGTTCATAAGCGATAATTTAATACGGGAATTATCGGTCTGCCCAGTAACTTAGTAGAGTAAAATCGCGAGAAAAGAGGTTTCTATACTTGAACAAAAAAGAGATATTGAAAAAACGCTTACAAACTTTATAATGATTATTAAACGCAGGATTGCAGGAGGAGGCTTCAATGGGGCAGCGGTGAGATACACGTTAACCGGGTTGGGAGTTTTGTTGAATTTGATTTGCTGTCAGCCGTTGCTCGCGCAAACTGCCGGTAAATTATCGGTTACGGGAAAAATCGTTGATGCCCAAAACAGCAGTCCGCTTGGCTATGCCAGCGTCAGGCTGTTCCGGAGTGCTGACAGCACTTTTACTGCCGGCGCCATCACGGATGAAACGGGCGGATTTGTGGTCGACATTGTTGCGGGGTCATACTATGCATTATCTGAGTTTATCGGTTACAAACCACAGGTGACGCCGAACATCAAACTGACCGACGCGAATTCACCACTGAACATTGGAACAATAAAAATTTCGGGCTCCGCAAGAACATTGGATGAAGTCACGGTGCAGGCTGAAAAAAGTTCGATGGAATTGTCTTTGGATAAAAAAATCTTCAATGTTGGAAAGGATCTTGCGAATGCGGGTGGAACTGCTGTTGACATCCTTACCAATGTGCCTTCTGTGGCCGTGGATGTGGAGGGCAATGTCAGTCTGCGTGGCAGCGGCAATGTGCGTATATTAATCGACGGTAAGCCATCGGGCCTTGTGAGCATTAAGGGTGCGAGCGGCTTGCAACAGTTGCAGGGCAGCATGATTGAGCGCGTTGAGATTATCACCAATCCGTCTGCACGTTACGAAGCTGAGGGGATGGGCGGAGTCATAAATATTGTTTTGAAAAAAGAAAGAAAAGAGGGAATTAATGGGTCTTTCGACATTATCACAGGCTATCCGACCAATTATGGCGCCGCTGCGAATGTAAATTACCGCCGCAAAAACCTGAACTTCTTTATCAATTACACCATGTCTTATCGCAACACGCCGGGTAAGAATTATTTGTATCAGGAGCTTTACCGCAATGATTCGACATTCATTATGGAGCGCGATATGACCTCCAATCTGAAAGGAATGAACAACAGCGCGCGCGGTGGAATTGACTATTATTTTAACCCAAAAAATATCCTGACCGGGTCTTACACCTGGCGGACGAGCAAGGGAAAACGCTTTTCAACGCTCAAATACAGGGATTATCTCGGCAGCACCGACAATTTGACCAGCTTCACCAACCGGACTCAGGACGAAACGGAAACGGAACCAAATTCGGAATATGCGCTGACTTACAGAAAGACATTCGACAGAAAAGGGCAGGAGTTGACGGCGGATGTTCGTTACCTGGACAACTGGGAAGATTCCGATCAATATTATCGTGAAAATATTTTCAATCCCAATGGCAGCCCATCGAGCATTCCGCCTCTGCTGCAACGCGCTGTGAATTATGAAACGGAAAAACAGCTCTTGTTCCAAGTCGATTACGTGCATCCCTTTGGTAAAGACGGAAAGTTCGAAGCTGGCGCAAGAAGCAGCTCTCGGGATATGACGAATGACTACACGGTGACGCAGGAAACGAGCGAAGGATGGATCGTTTTGCCAAATCTGACCAATGATTTCTTGTATGAAGAGAACATCAATGCGGCTTATGGGATTGTTGGGAATAAAACGGGGAAAATTTCCTATCAGGCAGGGTTAAGGGCTGAATGGACGGGCGTTACGACGGAGCTGAAACAAACAAATGAAGTGAACAAACGCACATATGCCAACCTTTTTCCGAGCGTTCACGTGACCTATGATTTTGCCAAACAGAATGCATTTCAGCTGAGTTTTAGCCGTCGTGTGCGCAGGCCGCAATACAATGACCTGACGCCATTTGCGACTTATAGCGATAACCGCAATTATTGGAGCGGGAATCCCGACCTTAATCCGGAATTTACCAATGTCTTTGAAGTTGGTCACATTAAATACATGAGCAAAGGTTCGCTGACTTCCTCGATTTATTACCGGCATACAAATGGCAAAATCACGAGCATCAGAAGGGTTCAGGAAGACGGAAGTTCCTACACGCGTCCGGAAAACCTGGGAACCGAAGATGCTTACGGAGCGGAATTTACCAGCTCATTTACGCCATATCAATGGTGGAAACTGGACGGCAGTTTAAACTTTTTCAGGGCTATTACGGACGGCACAGGCCTGGATGAGGATTTCCAGAGTGACACTTACAGCTGGTTCGTAAGGGCAATGTCGCGGTTCACTTTGTGGAAAACGACGGACTTGCAGTTGCGCGGGAATTATGAAGCGCCGCAGCAAACGCCGCAAGGAAGAAGAAAAGCGCTGGCAACACTGGATCTGGCGGCAAGTCGCGACGTTTTGAACAACAATGGAACGCTCACACTCAGCGTGATAGACGTTTTTAATTCCCGGAAATACAGATCTATAATTGAAGGAGATAACTTTTACACAATTAACAATTCGCAGGGCCGCAGAAGGCAGATTAACCTCACATTAAATTACCGTTTGCACCAGGCAAAGAAGAAACCGAAAGAGGGTGCAGAAGGGGAGTTTTAGTTTTAGAAAATTTTATTAAACGGTAGATAGTGCCTGTCTTGTATCTTATCTTTGTTAAAAATGTTTGAGAGATAATTACGTTGGTCTTACAAAATTTTATTGACAAGGCTAAGTGTGAATGGAATCTAAAACCCGGATATGAGCGCAAAACCAACTATTTCGATCTTTCTTGCTGACGACGATGCAGACGATTGCATGCTGTTCGAAGATGCATTGAGAGAGGTGAGCACTTCAACGGAACTTGTGACGGCATATGACGGAGTTGAATTGATTAACTTAATGAAAACCAATGTTCCGCCGCCACCTGATGTCATTTTCCTGGACCTGAATATGCCGAGGAAAAATGGATTTGAATGTTTGGAACTGATTAGAAAAACGAAGGCATGGGAAAGCATTCCGGTGGTGATTTTTTCGACGACAGGGCAAGAGGAAATGGTTAGGAAAGTGTACGAGCAAGGCGCCAATTTTTTTATCAGGAAGCCTGGTTCGTTCCCTAAATTGAAACAAGCAATAAAACAGATTCTTGACATCGACTGGTCAAAGCATAGCTGGAAGCCGGCCGCTGAAAACTTTTATTACCAGTATTAATATCGAATGTTCGTCTTCCGAAGGCGAAACAGAAAATCCTCCGCAAATCTAGTGGGCAAGTTAAAGCAAAACATCGGTCCAGGTGAACGTGTTGTTGAACAAATAAATAAGGCAAACCAAACGAAAATCGGCACAAACGATAGCGAAGGCAAGTTTAGGAATACAATGCGGCAAGCGCCCGTAGGAATTACAATTCTGCGGGGTCCTGATTTTTTTGTGGAAATGGCCAACGACACTTATCTCAGCGTCGTCAACAGGACAGAAGAAGAGTTTGTCAACAAACCGCTTTTCGAGTCGCTTCCGGAAGTAAGGCCCTCCATTGAGCAAATTCTACAAGATGTGTTGCGCACCGGCGTTGCGTTTAATGGCAACGAGTTTGGCGTGCGCATCAAGCGCTTCGGCAAGACCGAACAATGTTATTTCAATTTTGTATATCAACCATTATTTGAGGAGTCGGGCGACATTTCTGGCATCATTGTCGTTGCCACAGAAGTAACGCAGCAGGTTTTGGCAAAACACCGGCTCGAACGAAGTGAAAACCAGTTTCGGACGCTCGTTGCAGAGTCGCCATTTGCAAAGGCCGTTTTGAAAGGTCCTGATTTTGTGATCAGCATTGCCAATGAAACCATGCTGAAAAATATCTGGCGACGTGAATTGTCAGACGTGGTCGGGAAGCGCTTATTTGATGTTTTTCCTGAAATTGAGCAACAAAGTTTTGCCGGGACATTGAATGATGTGTTCCAAAGCGGCTTGTTATATCGTGCTAATGAAGCGCCTCTGCTCCTTGGCGGACCGGACGGTGTGCGGGAATATTATCTGGATTTTCAGTTCGCTCCGATTTTCGAAACGGATGATGTTATTTCCGGCATTATGGTTTCTGCCAATGATGTGACGGACAAGGTCAGGCTGCGCAAGGAAATTTCAGAAGCTGCCGAGCGCTTGTCGCTGGCAACAGACGGAACGCAGCTGGCGACCTGGGACCTCAATCTGCAAACCAGAGAAATCATTTATTCAGCAAGGTTAGCCGCGATATTTGGGTTTGATGATGCTGCTGTCCTAACCCATCAGGATATGCGTGATTTGATTCACCCGGAGGACAGGGTCAGTGTGGTGGAAAAGGCCTTTCAGATAGCACTGGAAACGGGGAATTACTATTATGAGGCACGCATTATCCACCGCGATGAGTCCATTCACTGGATCAGGACGCACGGGAAAATTCTTTACGACGAACACCGTAAGCCGCTGCGGATGCTGGGCACAATGATGGATATCACCGACCGCAAGGAAGATGAGCTTGCATTGAAAACGAGTGAGGACAAATACAGAACGCTCGCCGACCAGCTTGAATCACAGGTTCAGCTCCGAACCAAAGAGCTTACGGCTGCAAACAGTGAGCTGGTCAAAACGAACATGGAGCTGGCCCAGTTTGCCTATGTGGCTAGCCATGATTTGCAGGAGCCACTGCGTAAAATCCAGACATTCGCAACCCGGATCCTCGAAACAGAAGTCAATAACATTTCGGAGCGCGGACAGGATTATTTCAGAAGAATGCAAGCGGCATCGACGCGCATGCAGCAACTTATCGTCGATCTGCTGGCATTTTCGCGCGCCAATGCGGTTGAAAAGCATTTTGAAGAAACGGACCTGAATGTTGTTTTGGAAAATGTAAAAGAACAACTCGGCGATATGATCCAGCAAAACAATGCAACCATTACCAGTGAGCCGCTGCCCGTTTGTAATGTGATTGTTTACCAGTTTGAGCAGCTGTTTACAAACCTGATCGCCAATGCCATCAAGTTCACGAAACGGGACGTTAATCCTTTCATTCACATTCGGACTGGTCGAATTTTGGGTGCGGAAATTGCTGTGAATGAGTCAGATCCGCAAGAAAGCTATCAATATATTTCTTTTACTGATAACGGAATCGGTTTTGAACCGCAGTTTAAAGACCGGATTTTTCAGGTTTTTCAGCGCCTGCACAACAGGAGCGCCTATGAAGGAACGGGCATCGGATTGGCCATTTGCAAGAAAATTATTGACAATCACAAAGGCATGATCGATGCCGTTGGCAACCCTGACGTTGGCTCCACATTCACCATTTATCTGCCGATCTCAAACGTGATGGAATAGTTCATAGCGCTAACCGCAATAAAAGTCTATGTATTTTTCGCGGGGCGAATTTGATTTTTCTGAAAAGTAATGGCAATGCCTGCGAGGACAATGATCCCGCCAACGACCATCCGGAGTGTAATTGCCTCATTAATAAAAAGCCAGGCGAGCAATCCGGTGACAACGGCCTGGCTTAAAAGACTGAGCGAAACGCGCTTTGCGTCCATCTTTTTTACAGCATAACTGATTGTAAGCCAGCCAACCAATTGGCAAATCAATCCTTCAATGACAAACACACCCCAAACCGTGCCATCAAAATTCCAGAGCGGCTCTTGAAAAAATAAACAGACTAAGAGCAAAAACAAGCTCGAAACGGCCATGCTGATAGTCATGAAGCTGATAATGTCGATTTTATTCAAAACCGATTTGCTGACCAGCATGTAGGATGCATACAAAATGCCCGAAATCACTGCTAGTGCAAATCCTCTGTCCAGCCGCATTTCCTTGAACGCGTCAGGTCCGATGAGCACGACCATGCCCGCAACAGCAACGAAAGTCCCGATCCAAAAGCTTGCCTTCGGCCTGTCGTTCAGGAACAGGAATGCGCCGATGCCAACCCAAACCGGCGAAAGATTTGTCAGAATCGTGGCTTGCGTTGCATTGGAATAATGGATAGCTAAATTCCATACAGCAATGTCTGTAGCAAAAATGACGCCGCATAATGCAATGGGCAACAACAGCGTTTTATCCGGCCAAACGAATTTCTTCTTGATTAATATCCACGGAATCAGGAAAATGAGCCCGAAGAACATGCGATAGAATGCCGATGTAATTCCCGAAACCGGAGCCCATTTGACCAAAACAGGAAAAATGCTGATGCACAATAATCCGATAAAAAGGCTGAGGCGTGGATTCAACATGTCTTACTTAATTTGCCGGCTTCGCCCGGTCATATTGAATGGGCCAGGAAATGTCTTCACCCAATTGATGCGCGGCATGCAATGGAAAATACGGATCACGAAGCAACTCACGGGCCATAATGATCAGGTCTGCTTCGCCATTTTGCAAAATCTGTTCTGCCTGCTCGGCCTCTGTAATCAATCCCACTGCTCCTGTTAGCGAACCGGTTTCATTTTTTATCTTGGCCGAAAAAGGCACTTGATAGGAGGGGCCGACGGTAATTTTCTGGTGCGAAACCAAGCCGCCTGTGGAAACATCTATCAGGTCAACGCCCTTCGTTTGCAAGATTTTAACCAATTCAACCGACTGGGTTTCGTCCCAACCATGTTCCGCCCAATCCGTGGCTGAAATGCGAACGAAAATAGGCAAGTCAGCAGGCCAAATTTGCTGAATAGCGTCAATGATCTCAACTAAAATACGGCTTCTGTTTTCAAGGCTGCCGCCATAATGATCCGTGCGCTGATTGCTTAATGGCGAAAGAAACTGGTGAATGAGATATCCATGTGCCGCATGAAGCTCAATCAGTTGATAACCAGCCTCCAACGCGCGCTTCGCAGCATTGGCAAAATCCGTAACAACCTTTGCGATTCCGTCCGCATCCAATGCCAATGGCGCTGCTTCCTTCTCATGGAAAGGAATCGCAGATGCGCTCAATGTCTGCCAGCCGCCCTGATCCAGCGGCACTTGTCCACGGCCTTTCCAGGCTGGGTAAGTGCTCGATTTTCGACCCGCGTGAGACAATTGAATGCCAGGAACAGCTCCTTGCGCTTTGATAAAGTCAGTTATTTGTTTCAGTTTTTCAATGTGTTCATCCTTCCATATGCCAAGATCCTCGGGCGAAATGCGCGCCTCCGGCGACACGGCCGTGGCTTCTGCAATGAGCAGCCCGGCCCCGCCAACCGCCCTGCTTCCCAGATGGACCAGGTGCCAATCATTTGCAAAGCCGTCCTGAGAAGAATATTGGCACATGGGTGAAACCACGATCCTGTTTTTAAGCGTGATACTTTTTATGCTGAGCGGAGTGAACAGTTTGGAAGACATAATTTCTATTGAGTTTTTAATGCTTTTATTTTTTGCAGGATTTTAATTTCGTCAATTGTAATGGTGCTGATCAGCTCAAAAAGGCCATTTACCGTTTTCAAATCAGACAACATTCGACGTGCTGGCGATTGGTCGGCAACTTCGATGCCGAGCTCTTTGATTTCTTTCTTCCGTTTGGTCAGCAATGCTAGCAGCTTCTGGTTTTGAGGCAATGATTCTCGCGCTATTTCAAAACTATTCTCCGCTTTGCCTTCAATAATATCCGTTGCAGCCTTTAACTGTCTGTCAATTTGCCGAATCATCACCTCAAACTCCACGGAGAAATCCAGATATTCAAGTGTTTGAGCATAAGTTGACAATGATGCAATGTATGAGGTTAACATATGGCTCGTCGCAACAAACTGATGATATTCTTCCATATTAAGCTGCTGACGCTTAGGCTCGGACAACATTTTTTGGAAATTGTCAGACAAGTTGGCCATGGCAATTATCGCATCTTTACGCAGCAGTTTCAGTTCATTGATATCCAATGCTTTGCCGGTAAATTTTGCTGCGACAAGGTCAAAATATTTCCGGTTTGCATTCAGCGCGTCGCTGATATATTGGTTGATTTGCGTGTGTTCCCACACGGGCAGCACGTACGATGAAATCAGATAAGCAATGATCGAACCAATGATCGTGTCAGTCACCCTGTCCTGCAAAACAGCCGTGATATGCTGCGGATTCAGGAAGTTGAAAGAAAGGATAACATAGAGCGTGATGGTCGTGGAGGCAATGAAATAATTGATTTTAAGGAAGCTATAAGCCAATATCATGGCCAGCAGCATGATGATGAAAAGCGCCGTGCCGTCGTGAATGACATACAAGAGGACAAAGCTCGAAATGACGCCTACAATCGTCCCGCCGATGCGGTGTAAATTGCGTTGTTTGGTAATGCTGAAAGCAGGCTTCAAAATGACCACAATGGTCAGCAAAATCCAGTAACCATGCCCGACTTCAAGAAAAAGGGACGTGATATAACCCAGCAGTAGTCCGATCGTAACGCGCACCGCATGTCGGAAATGGCTCGATTTCAGCGAAAGATTGTCTAACAAAATCCGCGGATGATATTCCTGTTTCGGGATAAAATTTTCAGCTTCCACATTCAGCTTATGGCCTACGCTTACTTCCGCGTCATAAGTTGTGGCCCTATGCAGCTTTTTAACGCGTTCGGTTACGTCCTGCAAACTGTTCAGAATCTGTCTCAGCATGATGAAATCCTCCATATTATCATGCGTCATATTCGTTTCCCGCATTCTTTCGAAGGCCTTTTGACACTTGTTGAAAGCCTCGTCCAGGTCGCGTTTCCGCTGAGAAGGAAAACCAGTCTGCACGGCAATTCCTATTTGTTGAATTTCCGCCGAAAGCCAGGTGATGTAAGTTCCGAAGAGCCGAAGCACTTTCGTATGGTCAAAAGCGCGGTGGAGATTTGCGTAGTTTTGCTGGGAGTTCAAAATCCGCTCGAAAAGGTCAATGCTGTCAAGAAACATCAACATCAAAATCCGACTCTTATTGGTTGATTCCGAGACAATTTCTCTCGTCTTAAAAAGTATCTCCCTTAGATTTTCATGATTTTCACGAAGGATAACCTGCTGGTGGATCATCTTGTTGAAAAGCGCATCATAGTCAGGATTGGCAAAATAATAACCCGCTTTGACGGACAAGAGCTCGCCTAGTTCCACGAAATTTTCCCCCAAAAGTTGCTGTATGAGCTTGTAGGGCAATAATTTGTTTAAAATCAGAAAGAGAACAAAATACCAAAGCCCACCTGCTGAGAATATCAACGCAGTGCGAAAAACCAGATCGCCGCTCAGGTGATCATCAATATTAAATACGAAAACGAGTAACGAAATGAGTCCGATGCTGTTGACACGGTTACCATAAACGCCCACCAGCGAAAAGAGCATTCCAAAAACAATGATCTCAACAAAAACAATGAAGTGAATATGGCGTAGGAAACCTGTGACAAATGCGACCGTAAAACAGGTAAATATGGCAATGATCAGTGAATTTCGTCTTCTTTTGTAAGGGCCTGGATTATCAGTGCCGCCGATAAGTAAGGTCCCAAGCGGAAATGCGATCATTTCCTCAAGAATGCCGTAATGCTGAAAAATAAGACTGGGAACGACCGCACCAAGGGTTAATCTAACGCCCGTAGAGAGATAATGACTTGAAATGAATTTTTTAAATTCGTCGAGATAATTCATGTAAAGGCCAAAACGTAGCTTTTGCAATACTAGCATTTAAAATCCACAAGCAACAAAAGGCATACCAAAAATCTCCATTATTTGCAATGTGCGTTGCATGACACATAATTGCTTCGTTTTCGTACTTTTGGAAAATCGAGTCTAAAATTTCAGCAGGAAGACCTCCTTTACCCATGCTCTTTATCAATTTTGACCCTTTTCCTGTGCTCGAAACTGAGCGCTTGATGTTGCATGAAATGTCGGAAAAGCACTCGCCCAGCATGTTTTCGCTGCGCGGGAATGCCCAGGCGATGCATTACATCGGAAAGCCGGCCTTGAAATCAGAGGACGAAGCCGTCGAGCTGATTAATGCTTACAAGAAGAATTTACGAGAAAAAGTAGGAATTACCTGGGGGATTTCGACAATGGACACATTCGGCATCATCGGCACCATTGGGTTCCATAAGATGGACTTGTTTAATCACCGCGCCGAGATCGGCTACATGCTGCATCCCGATCATTGGTCCAAAGGCATTATGAGCGAAGCATTGAAAGCAGTGTTGAAATTCGGTTTTCAAGACATCCATTTTCACAGCATTGAAGCGAAGATCAGTCCGGAGAATGATGCATCGCGGCAAATTCTTTTGAAACATGGTTTTGTGAAAGAGGCTTATTTTAAAGAAAGCTTTTATGAAAATGGCGTGTTCCTTGACACAGAGATTTACTCCCTTTTGGCTGACAATCATGCATAAAAAAGAGCCGCTTCTTTCGAAACGGCTCCCAATTTATAACTTGAAACTAATATTAGTTTTCAGATCCAATCTTTAAGATGGCTTTGTCAATGAAATATTGACCTGTGCCTTCTTCTCCGATCACGTCAAACAGTTCAATTGCACGACGCGCATTATCTTCTTCTTCGATTTGCTCATTAACAAACCATTGCAAGAAGCTTTCAGTCGCGTAATCTTCTTCACGACGGCTTTGCGTTACAATGCGGTTGATCGATTGTGTTACTGCGATTTCACTTTGTAATGCCGCCTCGAAAACACTTCTGAAAGTTGCAAATTCTTGCTTAACAGCCGCAACTTCCGGGGAAACTGCCGTTCCGCCCACAGTCATAATATAATTGAAAATTTTAAGCATGTGTCCGCGTTCTTCGTCAGACTGCTTAAGAAAATATTTTGCACTGTTTTTAAATCCGTTACGGTCACACCATGAAGCCATGGCCAAATATTTAGCAGACGCTTCCGCCTCCATTTTCACCTGATTGTTCAAAAGTATTTCTATTTCCTCTTTCAGGGATGTCCGTTGTCTTAATAAATCTCTCATGGTTTACATTCTTTTATTTGTATTAACAAGTACAAATATCATGCGAAAGTTCATCATTCCAAATAGGAATACAAATTTGGAATTGGTCTAATATGATCGAAATGAGCTATTTAGACTAGTTCTGATTCCGTATAAAGCAATTTATGGAGAAGGGAGTTGAGTTCAATTGCGAAGTGGGTGCCGTTAACAAGCTCGCGCAATTGGATCAGTTCACAAAGCGTCAACTTGTGGTTGATGTTCAATTGAGGCGCTTCAACAAACTCATAGTCAGACTCGTCCGACAGATCAAAAATTCTGCTTTGAATGTCAATGTTATTAATGAACCGGCGGAAATTCAGGAAATCCTGAATTCTGAAAGAAGCCTGCATTTCACCAAAATGAAGAATGATCCGGGAAGTCAAATCGCACTGCAGGCTGAAACCTTTTGCGGTGCTGAACAATTCATTTGGGGTAGTCACTGACGGCAATGTGTTTGGATCGTGGATTTTGTTACACAAAGATAGCCGCAAACTTATTTCCAAGCAAGTTTATTTGTAAGCAATCTAATTACAGGGACGTGGCGTTAGGAAGCAGTTTGTAAAATTTGATTCTTCCAAAAATGTTTGATGGCTTTGCGATCAATCTTCTTCTCCGCATGCCATATATCGTAGTTTTTTTGAAGATTTAGCCAAAATTGTGCAGTATTTCCGAATGCTTCCGAAAGCTTTACAGCTAATTCTGGTGTAATTCCGGCCTTTTCATTGACAATGGCGGACAGGCTCTGGCGAGTCACACCAATTCCATTCGCGACTTCGGTGATAGTCAGGCCGCGCTCCGCAATATATTCTTCTTTCAAAATTTCCCCCGGATGTACGGGAGCAAGATCTCTTTTTATCATGATTTTTAATGATAGTCTAGATAGTCGACATCAAAAACGTCTCCATTCTCGAAACGAAAAATGATCCTAAAATTAGGTGATATTTTAATGGACCAGAAATCTCCTAAGTCGCCCGAAAGCCTGTGAATCCCGGACCCCAATTGCAAAATGTCGTCGCGCGACGCGACAGCATCCAACTGATCAAGGACCCGGTTAATTTTTCTCAAATAAATTGCCGGTAATTTTGAAGAATCACCCTTTTCATAGTAAGCCAGCAATCCTTTATGCGTAAAGGAAACGATCATTTTTTATAGTGCGTGTAATAAACTTTTAGTCTAATTCCCTGCCTTCGCCCAGTTATCTCTTAACGTCACAGTCCTGTTGAAGACAAGCTTTTCTGCGCTGTCGGGGTCTTTTGCAAAATAACCTTTGCGCAGGAATTGAAATGATTCTCCTTCTTTTGCTTCATTTAATGCCGGCTCCGCATAACCGGTTATCACATGCAAGGAGTCGGGATTAATGTAGTCTTTGAAATCACCTTCTTGTGAAGAAGCGTCTTCAACAGAGAACAAACGGTCATAAAGCCTAACCTCGATTTCCTGCGCATGCGGGACAGAAACCCAGTGCAATGTTCCTTTAACATTGATGCCTGTCGTATCCTGACCGCTTTTGCTACTTTCAATGTATGAGCAACGCACTTCGGTTATTTCTCCGTTTTCATCTTTTACAAAATCATCACATTGAATGATATATGCGCCTTTCAAACGGACCATTTTGCCCGGAGCCAAACGGAAGTATTTTTTAGAAGGCACTTCCATAAAATCCTCTTTTTCAATGTAAACTTCTCTTGAAAATGGAATCTCACGGACGCCCGTTGAAACATCTTCCGGATTGTTTTCGCTGTGGCACATTTCAGTGACGCCTTCGGGAAAATTGGTGATAACCACTTTCAAAGGGTCCAGAACAACCATTCGGCGAAGCGCTTTTTTGTTAAGGTCTTCCCTTACACAAAATTCTAGCAAGCCAACATCAACCATGTTTTCACGGCGCGCAACCCCAATGCGTTCGCAGAAATCGCGAATGCTTTCTGGTGTGTAACCGCGTCTGCGCATGCCGCTGATGGTTGGCATCCGTGGGTCGTCCCAGCCTTTAACGTGCTTTTCCTGAACGAGTTGCAATAATTTTCTTTTGCTCGTGACCGTATAATTTAAGTTACGGCGGGCAAATTCATATTGGTGTGACGGATAAATGCCAAGTTTTTCAATGATCCAATCATACAGCTCGCGGTGCGGCACAAATTCGAGTGTGCAAATTGAATGCGTGACCGTCTCGATTGAATCGCTTTGTCCGTGCGCAAAATCATACATCGGATAAATGCACCATTTATTGCCCGTGCGGTGATGATGCGCGTGCTTGATCCTGTAAAGGATGGGATCGCGCATCAGCATAT
This sequence comes from Dyadobacter sp. CY326, assembly GCF_021390515.1. Taxonomy (GTDB): domain Bacteria; phylum Bacteroidota; class Bacteroidia; order Cytophagales; family Spirosomataceae; genus Dyadobacter. The sequence continues at coordinate 27,059 of NZ_JAJUXI010000002.1, read as the reverse complement.
TGATATGCGCCATGTCAATTTTGGCACGGAGCGTGCGACTTCCGTCCGGGAAATCGCCATTTTTCATTTGTTCAAATAACGCAAGGTTTTCCTCGACGGAGCGGCTTCTGTATGGGCTATCTTTTCCGGGCTCGGTCGGTGTGCCTTTCAGCAAAGCAATTTCCTCTGATGTGGAATCATCAACATAAGCCAAACCTTTGGATATCAGTTCTATTGCATATTGATAAAGCGTATCGAAATAGTCAGATGCGTAGAGCTCATTTTCCCATTCAAAACCCATCCAGCGAATGTCATTTTTAATGCTTTCTACATATTCGGTGTCCTCCGTCACCGGATTGGTGTCATCGAAACGCAGATTAGTATAACCCGGGAATTTTTTAGTTAATCCAAAATTAAGACAAATGCTGGACGCGTGGCCAATGTGCAAATAGCCGTTTGGTTCTGGTGGAAATCTGGTGATGATTTGGGAATATTTTCCAGCCTGTAAGTCCGCTTCAATAATTTCCTCAATAAAATTCAGGCTTTTCTCTTCTCTTTTCTCGTCCGTAAGCATACTAAACTGTAAATATTTTTCGATTTTCAAAGTTAACCTTCTTCACAACAAATCAAGCAATCACACCTTGCAAATCGCAAATCCGCACGGTTTCCTTATTTTTGCAAATGCGCTATTTTATTGAATTCAGCTACAAAGGGACCGCTTACAACGGTTGGCAAAAACAAAACAATGCCTTAGGCGTTCAGCAAGTCCTTGAAGAAGCATTGGCAAAAGTCATGAGGTTTCCCGTTGAACTCACAGGCAGCAGCAGAACTGACACCGGCGTGCATGCAGAACAACAATTCGCGCATTTTGATTTGCAGGAAGCATTGGCCAATTCTAAATTGCTGATTTACAAGCTTAACGGTTTGATTCCCAAGGACATTGCAGTACGGCGCGTTTTTCCTGTAGCGGACGACATTAACTCCCGCTTCGCAGCCACGCACAGAAAGTACGAATATCGCATTACGCGTTGGAAAAATCCTTTTCTGACCGATCTCGCTTATCTGTTAAAAACAGACCTGGACGTTGCATTGATGAACGAAGCGGCCGCTTTGCTTTTACAATACAATGATTTTGAGAGTTTTAGCAAGATTCATACCCAGGTTAACAATTTTAGGTGCACAATAACCGAAGCCAAATGGGTCGAAACGCCGGAAATGTTGATTTTCCATATTCAGGCAAATCGCTTCCTCCGCGGGATGGTTCGGGCATTGGTTGGAACAATGCTGGATGTGGGAAAAGGCAAACGAACCGTTGCTGAATTCGAGCAGATTATTTTGTCAAAAAACAGAAAAATGGCTGGTGCTCAGGCTCCTGCCGAGGGTCTGTTTCTTGTGGAAGTCGGTTATGACTTTATTTGATCGCGTCTTTTGTAAATTCATTGTTGACAAGACGATAAATGCCGAGCGGATTGGCATTCTTCAACTCGTCGGGCAAAAGCGCCTCGGGCCAGCCCTGATAGGACTGGGGACGCAAGAAACGCAGGATTGAATGTCGTCCAACGGATGTAAACTTCGCGTCCGCTGTTGCCGGAAATGGCCCCCCGTGGTGCATGGAAGGGCAAACTTCAACGCCCGTAGGAACACCATTCAGAATAAACCGCCCAGAAATTTGTGCGAGTCTCGCGACAATTTCCGGATATGCATTCACTTCACTTTCTTGGGCCATCAGTGAGCAGGTAAGCTGCCCCGTCAGGTGCGAAACGGCGTCCAGCAATTCATCCGTATTTTCACAAATCACAAGCAATGAAAAAGGTCCGAAAACTTCTTCATGCAATTTCGGATTGGCGATAAAGCTTTTGCCTGAGACCGTCGCTATGGAAGCCTGCGCTTGATTTTCACCCTCAGACATTTGCTCGGAAACGGCAAGTTTGTTCACATCTTCCTGCTCAAACGCGTGATCCCGGAGCTTATAATAATTTTTATAAATGCCGGCCGTAAGCATTGTCGCCGATGTAGTTTTCAGGATCTCATTTTTATAAGAATCCGTAAATGCAATCAAACCCTGCGTTTTGGTCACAAATACAAGTCCCGGATTGGTGCAAAACTGTCCTGCGCCCAGGCTTACCGAACCGGCAAGCGTCTTTCCCAGTTCCAATGCATTGTGTTCCAGATATTCGGGTAAAACTACGATTGGGTTGACGCTTCCCATTTCAGCAAAAACAGCGATGGGTTCATCCCGTTCCTGCGCCATTTTGTAAAGCGCCATTCCGCCTTTCATCGATCCTGTAAAACCGACGGCTTTACTTGCAGGATGTTTTACCAGTGCAGCTCCCACTTCAAAACGATCATCATACAACATGGAAAATACGCCTTCTGGCATTCCCGTTCTTTGGGCGGCCTTCACAATGGCTTGCGCAGTGAGATCACTTACGCCTGGATGCGCGGCATGCGCCTTTACGATTACTGGATTTCCGGCAGCCAATGCAGGGCCGGTGTCCACACCCGCAACGGAATACGCGAAAGGAAAATTACTTGAACCAAACACAATCACAGGACCAATGGGCACCAGCATTTTCCGGATATCCGGCTTTGGCAGAGGCGTGCGGTCGGGGAGGGCAGTGTCGATGGACGCGTCCACCCACGAACCTTCCCGAAGCAGCTCGGCGAATTGTGTTAACTGATTGATCGTCCTTGCGCGCTCGCCTTGGAGTCTGGTAATGGGCAAGCCAGTCTCGAGATTAGCCCGTTCGAGCAATGCATCGCCAAGGGCAAGAATTTCCTCGGTGATTGCGATCAGAAAATCAGCTCTTTGCATTGCGGGAATCCGTGCATAAGCTGGAAAAGCCTTTGCTGCGAGCTCCATGGCAGCATTAACCTCATCAGCCGTTGCACAAATGAAATTTTCAGGCAGATAAGAATCCTTTACCGGAACGTAGGACTGAAATGCATGATCACCCTGGCTTGAAAGATTATAGCCAATGAAGTTTTTACCGTTAATTTCCATAATTGAATGAGTCTCAGACGAGGCGGGCGATCAAATCGTCAACAGAAATGCCTTCCGCTTCTGCCTTGAAGTTTCTGATAATTCGGTGGCGAAGCACGGGGAGCGCAACTGCTTTCACGTCTTCAATGTCCGGGGAATATTTTCCTGAAAGCAATGCATTGCATTTGGCAGCCAAAATAAGCGCCTGCGAAGCACGCGGGCCGGCGCCCCAATCCAGATAATCGTTTGTGTCTTTTACAGCAAGTCCGGCCGCCGGTCTTGTCTTGTGAACCAGCTTAACCGCATATTCAATCACATGATCGGTTACTGGAACGCGGCGCACCAGATGTTGGAAATCCATGATCTCCTCTGATGAAACCACCTTTTGCACCTGATAACGAATGTCGTTTGTCGTGTTTTTTACAATGCTAACTTCCTCAGCGTAAGATGGATAATCCAGCTGAATCATGAACATAAAACGGTCAAGCTGTGCCTCGGGCAGTGGATAAGTTCCTTCCTGCTCAATCGGATTTTGCGTTGCTAGAACAAAGAAAGGACGCTCTAATGAGTGCTTTGCACCTGCAATCGTAACGGAATATTCCTGCATGGCTTCCAAAAGCGCTGACTGTGTTTTTGGAGGCGTCCGGTTAATCTCATCCGCAAGAATGATATTTGCGAAAACCGGTCCTTTGATGAATTTGAAATTGCGGTTTTGATCCAATGTTTCCGATCCAAGAATGTCGGACGGCATCAGGTCGGGCGTAAACTGAATGCGGTTAAAATTCAAATCGAGCGATGAAGCAATGGTCTGGATCAGAAGCGTTTTGGCTAACCCCGGAACGCCAACGAGCAGACAATGACCCTGACAAAAAATGGCGGTTAAAAGTCCTTTTACAACTTCATCCTGTCCAATGATAACCCTTCCAATTTCACTCCGGATCTTATCATAAGCTACTTTCATAGCTTCGGCAGCTTCAACGTCCGATGAATACTTCACAATTTGTCAGATTAAAATTTCAAATTCCTTTAACCGCAACCGAGTCCAAAAAAGCTAAATGTCATTTTCAGAAGCCGCGAGTCCGAGAACTTTGCAATTCTTATACTCGGGTTCAATGCTGATGAAAACGTCACCTTGCGCCTTTTTAAACCATTCTTCCAATGCATTGTTTCGTTTATTGCTCAACACAATCTGCGCAAGCTTTTCGTAGTCATCGCGCAAGTTAGCCGTATGCGGTTCCGATTTGCTTTTATACCAAAGGATCCGCATGGCACTTCTACCGTCTTCCGTCCGGTAAGTTACTGGCTTGCTCAACTCGCCCACTTTCATGGTGTCAATTGCAAAATACAATGCTGGGTCCATAGAAGCATCCAATGTAAGGCGCGCAATTCCAGTATTTCTGTCAGAAATCAAACCTCCCGACTCAGCCGTTTCTTTGTCTTCTGAATTGTCCAAAGCGGCCTTTGCAAATTTCAATGTGTCAATTTGGATCAAATTCCTCAGACTATCCAATGCGCGGATAGCCTGTGTCATATCGGTGCCTTTATTATAATCAGGCCGCAAAAGAATGTGTCTTGCGTGATATTCAGCGCCCCGTGTCTCGATCAGCTTTATTAAGTGGAAACCAAATTGCGATTCAACAATGTCAGACATTTCGCCAGGCTTCAATGATAATGCTGCGCCTTCAAATTCCGGCACCATTGCACCGCGTTTCGCGAAGTTCAGGTCACCGCCATTCTTAGCAGAGCCAACATCTTCTGAGTAAATTTGCGCCAGCGTGGCAAAGTCTTCGCCTTTCTCAGCTCGTTGTTTCAACTCCAAAAGCTGCTGACGTAATTTGTCCTTTTGCTCACGCGTAACCGTTCCCAGTTTTACAATATGCCCGATTTCAACCTCGGAAGGAATGTATGGAAGACTGTCCTTTGGAATGGAATTGAAGAACTTACGCACTTCATTCGGTGTGATTTTCACATTTCCGGAAATGGTCCGCTGCATTTTTTCAACGACCTTCTGCTCCTTAACCTGCGTGCGCAGCTCACTTTTCAGGTTTTCAATGCTTTTGCCATATGCTTCCACGATGTTTTTCTCAGAGCCGAAGCGCTGCACCATGTAACCCATTTTGGCGTCCAATTCTCCATCCACTTCCTTGTCTTCCACTAACACGGAGTCAATTTCCGCTTTGGCAAGCAGCATTTTGTTGATAATGAGCGACTCTAAAAGCTGGCATTTTTCGGGAGCGGCACGTCCTTCGGCTTTGTATTGGTTATACATTTCCTCCAATTCGGAGTTCAAAATGTAGTGGTTATCAACCCGGGCAATGATTTTATCAATGCTAACCCCTTGCTGACCTTGTCCGAAACTGATCAGGCTTACAAACAGCGAAAGTGCTGCGATCAGAACGGGTGCAATAACTTTGTTGATTTTCATATGAATGTTTATTCCTCTTGATGCTATTTGGATCACGCTTGTCATAAGCCGGTTTACGAAATGCTAAATTACGGCTAACGCTTAATTTTTTCTAATTCTTGGGCATTCACTTTCACGGGGAATTTTTCTTGTAACCGGTTTACCAATTGTTTTTCCAATTCCTTTTGATAATCATTGATTACACTTCCGCGCGCTTCCGCGAAAGTTTTCCCACGTGCAGGCTCTATTTTTTGAACAAAGGTCCAGTAAATCTGGCCATTGTCTATAACAGTTTGTTCGCCGGTCTGGAATTTAAACCGTGCAAACAACGGGTTGTCTTTGGCAAAATATCCATCCCGAATCATAACGGCATCGGGAGTCTCGGAATTATAAACTTTCTCAACATCGCTCCGCGACTGACTGTAAAACTGAAAACTTACCCGGCGATTCCGTTCTGCTTCCGCTGCCTGACGGAATGAGCCATAGTCTTTTTCAATGATGCGTAGAATCGGAATGTTGCGTCCGTTCAAATAATTAACAACATTTCTGATCCTATTTGCCGATGTAATGTCCGATTCGTCCGCTGATCTGTAACCGGCAATTTCTACAATGTAATCAGGATTCTTTTCCATTACAATATAAACATCCGCCAATGCGTCAAGCTGCTCATAATCAATGTCTGCAACATCAGCTGGAAACAAAACTTCCTTCGATCTTCGTTCCAGCTTGTAAGGACTTTGCACCAATGACTTCTTAATGGCATTGACCGTCTGCGTGTCTTTCGCCGAAACAATGGTGGCTAATGCGCGTTCCGGGAATTGATAGCGGTCTTTATTGCGTTCGTAAAAGCTGAGCTGGCCGGTTGAATCTGTCAATGATCGACCCCAAACATTCTCTTCCATTACTTGCGACAGCAAAACGCCTTCTTTTATTTCATCGATAAGGCCTTTGAATTCCGGACTCGTTTCTTCCAAATGCTCTTTTTCATAATCGGTAAGGCTTTCAGTCACGAATTCGTTAAAATAGCGGCGGAAAACGATCGCAGGCGATGCGTCCTTCGGTTTGACTTGTTGCTTTCTTTTGACATAGTCCAAAAAGGACAATGCATTGTAGGACTGATCCTCAATCTTGAATAACGCAACCGAAGCCCAATCTGTTGAGACCGCTTTCAGATAATCCCAATTTCCTGTCTTAATCGTGCTGTCGCCCAATGCTGCGACCGCGTTCCATTGATCCTGAAATTCTTCAATTTTATATTTTTCCCTGAGCCTTTTCGCATTTGCCTGTTCTAAAACCTTTCCCCGTGAATCGGTAACCACTTTTTTGCGAAGCGACGGCGCCATGACGCTGTAAGATTCGAGCCCTTTTTTCTCAATCAGTTTGATAATGTGCCATCCATACATGGTCAGCACGGGCTTTGAATACGAATTGAGTTTGCTAAGACCGAATGCGGCTTCCTCGATTTCAGGCACCATTTGACCAATGCCAAACATTGGCAAAAGCCCTTTATTCTTGCGCGATTGTTTATCGTCCGAAAAGTTTTCAACGACTGCGTCCCAGTTTTCACCGCTTTCCAGCAGCGCGTAAGCCTCGTCAATTCTCGCCTTCGCAGATTCCTTTTGTGCCGCGGTTCCTGCCGTATCGAGCTGCACCATGATGTGCGCCACGCGGACCATCCCGCGATTCGTCCGACGGTCTGTCACTTTAATCAAATGATAACCAGCCTTGGTCCGCACGGGTTGCGAAACGCGGCCAACCGACTGCGAGTATGCCGCAGATTCAATGGGATAGAGTGTCTGAAAAGCAGTGAAATAGCCTAAATCGCCTTTTGTTTTTGCGGCAACCGGATCTTTGGAAAAACGCGCAGCGATGTCTCCAAAATCCGAACCTTCTTCCAATCTTCCGCGCAGCGCAATGGCGGCCCGATAAGCTTCCAAGGTGTCCGCCGGCGAAGCGTCTTCCGAAACCCCGATCAGAATGTGTGATGCACGCACTTCTTGTTTTAGCCGATTATAAGCTTCATTAGACAACTTTTCCACCAGGTTTTTGTCTACGAGCTGATTCTTAGCAAGCTGTTCCCGATAGGATTGAATTTCTTCCTTGTAATCCTGCGTAGTGTCTTTGCCCTCCTGCTTGGCATGCAAGACCTTAATTTTCAAATCTTTGTACAAATTAAGATATTCTTCAGGGCTCAACTCGCCCGTTGAATCGGAGGCGTTCTTGTTTCGGTTGTAAGATTCCTGGTAATCTTCTATTGAGAATTTTTCATTCCCGATTTCTAATAACGGCTGTGTTTGAATTACAACTTGTAGTTGAGGAGGAGCGGTGGTTTTGCATGAGCCTGCTGCCAGTAAAGCCAGCAGGTAAACGTTATATTTTTTGTTAATCATGTTACTCGAAATGGTATTTTAAGGAACTGTGGCCATAATTCTGGCCGTGCGTCAAGTCGGTTAAAGCCGGCAAAGTTAGACGCTTTCTGAATAGTTCAAAAATATAACGTTCCGGCGGGCATTTTGTTCTGTTTTACCGCACTGTCATTGGGATTTGTTATGGACAAAACACCCCAATTCTTTTCCGACGTCCGCTTTTTTCGTTCTGAAACATTGTTTCGTCATCGACACTTTTGCATTCGCAAAAGGAGAAGTTGTAATAATAGTTCTAAATCACTGAATGTGCCCGTTCAGGCACAATTTTTGTATAATTTTTAGTTAAACAGCGGCATATTAAGATGAGGAGCAATATGGAAGAGAGCAGGAAAAATGATTTCGTTAAAACAATCAGGGCATTGTGGAACGAGCAGAAAAACCGCGAAATTCTTTACATGGAAGCACTAAAGAAAGATAGCATGAGACCTAGCCGAAGATTTCTAAGCCAAGGTCATGTGAGTGCATTGTTATTTCAAAAGGAAATCAAGTGGATTTACGAATATTTTAAATGTTTCCTGACAGATAAAGATTTGGGGGACACCAATCACATCACTTCTTTCGTGGCTTTGAAAATGCTCGAAGACGTTGAAGAAAAAGAACAGATCGCGAGCTGTCTGAAACGCATTGAAGCTGCCACATTGCAGCTTTACAAGTCGCTAAGGACGTTTGTTGACAAAGATTCAGAGGCTAGAATCGTACTTGACGAGCATTTGGTAAGGGTTTCAGAATTTTATGATGCGCTGACCAAACTGGAAGTTGGGGCACGCAAAAGCATTAGTTACACGGCGGCCGCCTAGCAATTCTTAGGCATTTACATTCGCTACACTTCATATAATTCAATAGGCAGGTCGTCAGGATCAGCGAAGAAAGTAAACTTTTTTCCTGTGAATTCATCGGTTCTCACCGGTTCTGTGACGACCTGTTTTTTATTTAATTCCGCAATCGCGAGCTCGATATTCTCAACCTGAAATGCAATGTGCCGCAATCCAACCGACTCGGGTCTGGAAGGCCTCTTGGGTGGATTTGGAAATGAAAAGAGCTCGATGATGTAATGGCCGCCAAGCGAAAGATCAAGCTTGTAAGAATCCCTTTCTGCGCGGAAAACTTCTCTTACAATTTCAAATCCCAGGACTTCCGTATAAAAGTATTTCGATCGGTTGTAGTCCGAACAGATGATTGCAATGTGATGAACTGCTTTGAGTAATTGCATTATGATATTTTAGGATGATTTTCAAATATAGGCTGCGAATTTTAAATCCGGATAAATATCTTTCTTATGTAAAGCCAATAAAGTATGGCCCATTCAACAAGCAAAATCACCGCACCACGGACGAGCGGCTGATAATTTGGTCCAAAAATCAAGTCATAACTCTGACTGACATTGATGCGGAATGAGCTGTCGATAAAGCCTACGATCGTTTCAGCCATCACGTAAGCGACAATTGAGTTTGTGCCGATTACAATGAGCGGAAAAAACAAATGCTTGTGTTGTCGAACGTCAGCAATGAAATAAAAGCTTGCTAGCAAAACGAAACACCAGCCACCGCTGAAAAGCGTCCAGGATGGCGTCCAGATCCTTTTTACAATCGGGTTGAGTCCTGTAAAATTCAGAACGAGCGCAAGCGCAAACAGGATTGCTGCGGTGATGGCCATTCGTTTCAAAAACCAATTGCCCGATGGCGCGTTTTTAAGCCATTTGCCTGTAACCAAGCCCAAAATCATGGTTCCCAATGTTGGAATGAAGCTCAGAGTGCTGTATCCGCCGCCGTTGAAATGGAATGTCTCAGCGCGTGGAAAAAGGTTCAAAAACCAGCGGTCAAATGCCCACGCGACATTTGTGTTTTTATTCCAATGGGCCGCAAATCCTTTTAAATTATATTCCCAATCCGCAGTGCTGCCCGTTTCAGACCAGTCGAAATATGGGCCGGGGAGCGGATAAAATGCGAATGCAAGCCAATAAGCAACCAGGATAATTCCCAAAGCGCTCCATTGAATTTTTTCTTGTGTAAAGCCAAGCGCAAACAGGATCGGATAACCCAGCCCGATTTGTGTTAATGTGTCTTCAAATGTAAAATTGGTTTGTTCGCTATGCATTGACCGCAGAAAAATCCCAAGAAGAATGAGCGTAAGCGACCGCCGGATGGTGTGCAGCCACATAATTGTCGTGTTTTGCTGCTTGCTCGCGCGGCTTGCAATGGAGTAGGGAAGGGCAACGCCGACAAGGAACGAGAATGACGGCTGGATCATATCGTGCAGCGAGCAGCCAACCCATGGAACATGACTTTGATGGAAATCCAAAAATGCCCAAACCGCGCTATTAGGAAACGATTCGGCAACTTTGCTTAGCCTGAGCACTTCGGCCATCATCAGAAACATCACAAATCCCCGATAGGCGTCAATGGACGAAACGCGCTGTGGTTGCAGTATATGGTCTTTCAAAATGTAATGGGTTTAGTCAAGGGATAAAGAAAAAGCCCCGCCGGATTTACCCAGCGAGGCTTTTTTGAAATAAAACTTTGTTTGAAACGCTCAGAATGCTAACTACACATTCATCTTTTTCAGCTCTTTTACTGCATGGTCGGCAGCGCGTGCTGTCATCGCCATATAAGTCAGCGACGGGTTCACGCAAGACGCAGAGGTCATGAATGCGCCATCTGTAACATACACATTTTCAGCGCCCCAAACCTGGTTATTTTTGTTCAAAACAGATGTTTTAGGATCATTCCCCATCCTGGCAGTTCCCATTTCGTGAATGCCTATGCCTGGGTGTTTTGAGTCGTCAATGTAAGGAACAACGTTTTTCAGGCCTGCCGCTTCCAGCATTTCCGCCGCATCGTTCATCATATCAACACGCATTTTTTTCTCGTTTTCGCCGTAAGCTGCATCAAAAACGACGATTGGAAGTCCCCATTTGTCTTTTTTTGTTGGGTGCAATGTGAACCTGTTCTTCTCGTCAGCGATCATTTCACCAAAGCCTTGAATGTTCATGTTCCAAGCGCCTGGCTCAGTGAGCGATTTTTTGAAATCAGCCCCAAAACCTTCGGTGCCGACGCCACGTCCCCAGCTTTCACGGCTTGCGCCTCCCTGGTAACCAAATCCGCGGATGTAATCGCGTTTGTCGTCTCCCCAGTTGCGGTAACGCGGAATGTAAATCCCGTTTGCGCGTCTTCCGAAATAATATTTATCCTCAAAACCTTCCACATCAGCTCTTGCACCAACAGCCAAATGGTGGTCCATGATGTTACGGCCAAGCTGGTCGCTGTCATTGCCTAGCCCATTCGGGAAACGTTTTGATTTCGAATTCATTAAAATTGACGCGGATGCGATAGCCGAAGCATTCATGAAAATGACTTTTGCATAGTATTCTTTCGTTTCAAGCGTGTTTTGATTGATCACCCGCACGCCAGTCACCTTGCCTAATTTGTCGTCGTAAATAACTTCCGAAACAATCGAATCGGGAACGAGCGTGAGGTTGCCCGTTTTTTGTGCAGCCGGAAGCGTTGCGGATTGCGTGCTGAAATAAGCGCCGTATGGGCAGCCGCGCATACACATGTTACGGAACTGACAAGCTGCACGTCCAAGCTCGGTGTGCAACGCCTGTGGCTGGGTAAGGTGTGCAGCGCGTCCCATAATGATGTGACGACCAGCAAATTTCTTCTCAACTTCGCCTTTTACATGTTTTTCTACACAGTTCATCTGCATTGGAGGCAGGTAATTTCCGTCTGGCAAAACATCCAGACCATCCTTTGCGCCGCTGATGCCTGCAAACTTTTCAACGTAATCATACCAAGGAGCAATGTCGGCATAGCGGATAGGCCAGTCGACAGCGATTCCATCTTTTGCATTTGCTTCAAAATCGGCGGGGTTTAAGCGATAACTCTGGCGGCCCCACAACAATGAGCGACCTCCTACGTGATATGCGCGAATCCAGTCAAACTTTCTGGTTTCCTCGTATTGATTTTCTTTGTCGTTTTCGAACAGATAAGCCCATTCTTCGTTTGCCGTGTAACCCGTGCGCATTCCTGCCCAATATTGTTCCTTAGCAATTGTGGTAACCCTGCCTCTGTGTTCAAATTCCCACGGAGCAAGCGTTGCCGTTTTATAATCAGTAATGTGCTTGATGTCACGCCCTCTTTCGAGCATGACGACTTTCAATCCTTTTTCCGTCAACTCTTTGGCTGCCCAGCCACCGCTGATGCCCGAACCAACCACGATTGCGTCATATGTGGTTTGTTTCGCTGCTTTTATGTTTAAATTCATGATGAATGTTTTTCGATTTTTAAGACTTGGCCATCACAGCCTTTTGAAAGGAATCTCAATGCAACTGGCTTACAGTGCGTATGCTTTTTGTCCCGGTTTCAGGTCAATGCAGCCGTCATATCGCCCGGGCACTGCCACGTAATCCAATGCTTGCGTTGCGCCCTGTTCTGATGTGAAATAACCCAGAAGCGTCAATTCTTTCAGCAAACGGAAGAAAGGAGTGCTTGCATCTGTATATTCTTTCCCAGCCTCTGTGTATTTCTTCTTCTCCTTGTCGGCGTTGGCTATTTCTGTTTTCGAAGCTTTTTCCATTTCAGTAAGAATCGCCGTTTGTTCTTGAGGCGTTGCTTTTAGGAAATCCTTTTTCTCCAGTTCTTCTAATCCCTTATTGAAGCTTTCCTGATCGGCTGCTGTGTAGCAGTCTTTCAGCATTTTTTCGATAAACTCACCCACCTTCGCATCCTTCGCTCCCGGCGTGTCCGTTTTGGGGATAATGAGTTCAGCAACCTCCGAAACCAGCGCTTGTCTGTCCGCAGGGAACGGAAAGGTCATTCCGGTTGCGGTGTCGGTTGCTTTTTTGCAGCCTTCCAGAAAAGCCAGCATGGTGGGAGCCGAAAGCGCACCACCCATTAACAGTGCCACACGACCTAGGGCATCACGTCTTTTCATTTGATATACTTTATATGATAGGTTAACAATGCAATAATGTAATAATACATTTGATAAATGCAATTTCCAAATGTCCGCTAATTTAGGAAATAATCTCTGTTTACGGATTGTTAGAATAATTCTATATAATGCTAATCCAGCTTACAGAGCTCACTTTCAACGAAATGCAAATAATTAAAAAAGCATTAATGCGCGTGGCTGAACTTGCCTCGAACATCGACGCCGAAGTTAAAAACGGTTTATATTACCATTAAATTGCAACCGCGAATGTCTGAATTATCAAAGCGCCCCATTACGTAAAACGAACCCTCATTTTCGCCAAACCGGCCCAGGTCCTGCGTTTCAATGAAAGAGCAGCTGTCGAGATTGGCGAGGTCGATGACATTGATGCCGCCGGTTTTGGAACTGCTGATATTGTGGTCAAATTTTGCAAACGGATCATTAATGTCGCGCAGTAAAATCCGCATTGTGTTGCCCGGAACAAAAAGCCCGAACCCGTGGGCATAACCTTGTGAAAGCATTTCGGTCATGCCATATTCGGAATGTATTTTATCGACAAAAAGATTGCTGGTCAAAATGTCGTGGACTTCTTCCCGAAGCAGCTCTTGCCGCCTGCCTTTCATGCCGCCTGTGTCCATCACTTTGAGGTTTGCTATTTTGCCCAAAACAGATAAGTCGCGGTCGCTTTCAGCTAGGTCGAGCAAGGCAAAGGTTACGCCCAGTAAAAGCACATGCTTTCCATCCGGATTCGCAGCCAGAAATGCCAGTCTTTCGAGCATTTCATCAGCATTATTGAGATAAAAACCCGAATATTCGGACCTACTTTCATCAATAAAATGTTGCATCATATACACCAGTGAAGCGTTGTTTCGTTCAAGGTAAGAAGGCAGCAGGGCAAGGATATGGAACTGAGTGAGATCGCCAAAATTTTGCTTAAAAATACGTGCTGAAACCGTCTTGTAAAGTTCGGGATCGAAGAGATGATGGCGGCTGGTTTGTTGCCCCGTTGTTCCGCTGCTTTGAAAAATTGCAGCAGCCGCAGGCAGCTCGCCGGTTTGAATGATATGATTCTTAAAAAACTGAACAGGCAGAAACGGAATCTCAACCAATGTGGAAACTTGTTCCGAATTGATGTTCAAATGGCTGATATATCGCTTGTAGACCGGATTATAAGCAGCTTGAAAACGAAATATTTTCAGTGCTAAGCGCTCAAAATCAGCAGGCTGCAATTGCAGGATTTCCCTGCGGAGCGCGAGCCTGATTTCGGTTTCAGATTTGTTGTTTTGAAGTTCCAATACTGTTACTTTCGTAGAAATATAAAAGACAAAGTTAATATGCAATTGAAAGTTTCCCTATTCATTCTTTTGGCGCTTGGCACAGTTGGCTGCGTCGATATCCCGGACTTTAGTGATACGCCAAAGATATATTACAACGGAATAGACCAGCAAACCGAAACAAACGATTCTACTCAAAAGCCCATTCGTGAAAATGTGATCATTACCATTGATTTTGAAGATGGTGATGGTGACCTAGGCGCAACTGATGTGGAACGTTCGGATTCTACATTCTTAAGGCCTTACGGAAACTGGGGAAATTACGAGCTCATTACTGCCCGATTGGGCGCCAACGGAAAGTGGACGGAGTCAATTCTTGCTGAGGATCAATACAAATGGATGCCGATTTTGAAACCCGATGGCAAGCCGGGCCCGATCAAAGGCAAGCTGGATCTTAACACGAGCTTCCTGTATGGCAACAGCACAGTTCCGGTGTTTGTCAAGTTCAAAGTTCGCATTCGCGACCGCGCATTGCACATCAGCGATCAAATCGAAACGGACAGCATTCAAGTTCCGGGTTATCGTTAACATATCATTTTGTCATTCCAATTGACTGCTCATGACGACTGCTCCAAAATTAGTAATCGCTTCATTGGTCACGCTCGCTGGCTGCTATCCTACACCGGAATTTGATTCGGTGCCGAGGATTGAATATGCCGCAATCGATCAGTCAACAGAGAAAGACGCAGCGGGCAATAAGTTGGTGGAGCTCGTGACGATCACAGTAACTTTCGAAGACAAAGAAGGTGATTTGGGTGCGACGGCGGCAGAACGGTCGGATGATGATTTTAAAGCGCAGTATGGCGGAACCGGCAATTACGAGCTTGTTACCATGACGCAAAAGTCCGATGGCTCCTGGGACGAGCGAATTCTTCAAGGTGATTCAGTGAAATGGATGCCCGTTTTGAAGCCGGATGGTAAAAGCGGTCCGATCAATGGAAAGCTTGATCTGAATGTCAGAAGGCCTTATGCGAGAAGCATGGTTGATCTGCAACAAAAATACAAAGTCAGAATTCGGGATCGCGCGTTGCATTACAGCAACCAAGTGGAGACGGACGTGATCACCGTTCCGGGATACGAATAAGCATTAACCTACTCTTTACTCGATAATGTTGGCATTCAGGGAAATCCTGAATGTCGTTCCTTTGCCAATTTCGGAGCTTTTGACAAAGAGTTTTCCGGAGTGGTAATTTTCAATAATTCTTTTGGCCAAAGTGAGTCCCAATCCCCAGCCACGTTTCTTCGTGCTGAATCCCGGATTGAAAATTTTGTTCATATTGGCCTTACTCATGCCTTTTCCGGTGTCCGCAATGTCGATCCAGATTTCCTTTGTATTGGGCGGCGCTTGAAGCGTTACATTGATTTCGCCAATTCCGCCCATAGCGTCAACGGCATTTTTACACACGTTTTCAATCACCCATTCAAAAAGATTTTTGTTAATCAGCGCGGTCTGCTCATTGGCAAGCTCGTTAAAAACAGAGAATTTCACTTTTGAAGAAACCCGCTTTTCGAGATAACTGATAAAATTGGTCACAATTTCAGTTACGGGCTCATCCTTCAATGTCGGCACAGAGCCAATGTTGGAAAAACGCGTGGTGATCATTTCCAATCGGATCACGTCTTTTTCAATTTCCTCTGCTATGGAAGGGTCAATGGTCGGGTCACTCCTGAAATATTCCACCCAAGCCATTAATGACGAAAGCGGCGTTCCCAGCTGATGCGCAGTTTCCTTCGCCAAACCCACCCAAACGCGGTTTTGTTCGGCTTTACGCGCCGAGCTGAATGCGAGATAAGCGAGATAGCCAATCAACAGCATCACCGAAAGTTGCAGGAACGGATAGTAACGCAACTGGGTGAGCAAAAACGAGTTGCTGTAATAAATATAACCTAATCTCCCGCGACCCAGATCAACCGAAATCGGCGGATGTTCGAGTTTCATATCCGCAAGCTTTTCCTGAATAATGCGTTCGCGCTCGGCAGGACCAGCTTTACTTGGGAATTCAATGTTCTTGTTGGGATTGGGAATGTTATTTTCGTTTACATAAATAACCGGGATCTGGTAAAAATTCACCGCATCCTGAATCACCTGGAAAACAACATTGAAATTCTCATCAAACGGGCTGTTAAAAACATAGCGCATTCCTTCGGCATAAAGCTGCACTTCGCGTTCCTCGCGCTGTTCCAGCTCTTCCACCAACTTATCCGTATAAAACAGCGAGCCGATGCTGAGCATCAACAGAATGATGCCGATAATGTATTTATAGAAGCTTTTCTGATCATATGTGTCCATCAGAGACCGGCGCAGACGCTGGCTATTCAGGATGGCAACCGGATGCAGCCGAAATCGGGGCTTTTGCTTTGGAGTTTCGCTAATCATTCAATGGTCGGGCACGCATTTCCCGGCGTTAATGTTGTATGCTGTAAATAACGTAAAATATTTGGGCTTAGTGGGTTTTAAGTGGGTTTATTGTCTCCGTTGACAGATTGCTATTTATACGATTTCTAAATAAACTGCTGCCGCTTTGTACACGTTCTTAATGTAAATTTTGTGCCGTACTTTTGTCTGTAGAATAAGAACCAGTGATGTACAATCAGTTCAAATCAATAAGTTTATCACATCGGAATGCTCCTCTGGCCATCAGAGAACAGCTTGCATTGAATGAGGCGGAGGCAAAGAGCATTATGCTGCGCCTCAAGGATTTTTTCGATGTGTCTGATATCCTTGCTGTCTCCACTTGCAACCGCACAGAAATATATTATTCGTCGGCCTCTGACTTTAATGAGGAGATCATAAAAATTCTTTTAATTCAAAAAGGCGTCTCTGATATTGAGTCGTTTAAAGGATATTTTGAGCGTTTTGCTGATGGTGATGGTGCAGTTCAGCATTTGTTTCAAGTTGCCACAGGCTTGCAATCGCAGGTTGTAGGCGACATGCAGATTCCTAATCAGATTAAGCATGCATATCAATGGTCGGCTGATCTTAACATGGCCGGGCCTTTCTTACACAGACTTTTACACACCATATTCTTCGCCAATAAGCGTGTAGCGCAAGAGACTTTCTTCCGGGATGGCGCGGCTTCTATTTCATATGCGGCCGTCGAATTGCTGGAAGGTTTGATGCCAAATCCCAAAGTTTTAATCGTGGGATTGGGTGAAATTGGCGCTGATGTCTGTCGTAATTTGGCTCAGAAACAAGGTGCAGAAGTAACGATCATTAACCGTTCAAGGGATAAGTCGGATAAGCTGGCTGAGGAACTTGGATTTCGCGTTGCTGATTTTTCTGACATTGAATCCGAGATTTCACGGGCTGATATTATTGTTTCTTCCATTGTCCGCGACGAGCCTTTCTTTACAAAAGAAATGATGGTTCGCCTGCGCGGCATGTCATTCAAATATTTTATTGACCTTTCGGTTCCCCGCAGCGTTTCTGCTGAGGTTGAGGAGATTCCAGGCGTAATGCTTTACACGATCGATTCAATCCGTTCTAAGGCAGACGCAGCATTGCATCGCCGTTTAGAAGCAGTGCCGCATGTGAGAGAGATCATTGATGAAGCCGTTCTGGAATTCAATGACTGGTCAAAGGAAATGATCGTTTCGCCAACCATTCAAAAATTGAAAGGCGCATTGGAACAGATCAGAAAAGAAGAACTGACCCGTTTTACCAAAAACCTGTCTGATTCTGAATTGGAAAAAGTGGAGCGCATCACTTCCAGCATGATGCAAAAAATATTGAAACTGCCCGTATTGCAACTCAAAGCAGCGTGTAAGCGAGGCGAGGCCGAAACACTGATCGACGTGTTGAACGACCTTTTCAATCTGGAAAAACAACCAGAGAAGCACTAAGCATTTTTTATTTATTCGATATCAAAAAGAAAGGATGGCATTTGCCATCCTTTCTTATGTATTACCTTACCCTCCACAATAATTAATTGTTTCTTATTACATTCCCATTTTCTTAATAAATGGTCCTGCTATTGCCAAAACCTCTTCCATAGTCAAAGGTTCGTCAAATGCTTCTGTTACGTTGTCTCTTGAAATAGAGCCGATTCCGGAAAGTGTTGCTGCATCCAGACCACCATGAACAGTGTTTGACTCAGGCGTTGCGCCTTTGTAAACTGCCGGCGGGAAGCCTTTATCTTGCGTAATCCAGCCTTTCATCATTGGATCGTTTTTCAACTTACCGATGATTCTTCTCACAAGCGATGCGTGACGAGCTTCCACAGAGTGAACTTGCAATGCATATTCCAAGATCTGAGGAGAACCGATCAGGTTACCAGCTTGTCCTTTGTAAGCACGAACTCCTGTGTCTTCCAAAGCAGCTGAAATCGTGATGAATGTCATGAAATTAGTCCATGCATCAGGAAATGCGCCGCCATATGTGAAGTCAAATTGAGGACGGTCAACAGCAGCCGCACCCAAAGCAGATTTCAGGAATGTTACGTGTTGTGTCTCGTGTCTTTCGATCTGGTGGAAAACCAATGTATATTCCGCAGGAATAAAGTTGGTCATTCTGTTCGCCTGGAAGTAGAATGTCTCTTCAAGATATTCCAGCGTCAAAGCGAAATTAAGTATATCTGTTACAGATGGCGTAGCGGCGTAAGCCTTGTTTACAATTGAAGCAAATACAGTTGGGACAGCTGCCGAAGCGAGTGTGCTGCCTACACGGTTCATAAACATACGACGAGTCGAGTGCGCCAGGCGTCCTGCTGCGTCACCGTCTACTTGTTGAATGCTATCTAATATTCTAAAAATATTCATGTCAGTAAGTTTTTTAAGAGTTAGCGTGGCAGATCTTTTCCACTAATTTTATCCATTACAAATGGCTGCACGCCGCTCAGAATAACTGATGGAGAATATGCATGTTCCAAGCCCATTTCATCGATCTGGCCACTTGCAAATTCCAATGCGTTAGGGTTAATCAAATCTGCGATTGCCGATGCGTGTCTTGCTTCAACTGAAACGATTTTACCTGCAATCAGCAAATAATCAACGCTTTTGATCAATTTTCCAGCACCATTGTAAGCTGCAACACCTGTGTCTTCAAACAATTTTGCCGCTCCCAAAACGCTTCTGCGATCTGCGAAATCAATGGCTGAAAAGTTAGGAGTAAGGCCTTTGATCGCCGCGCTTCCCAATGCTGTTTTGAAAAACTCTCTGTGAACGATTTCGTGATCCCGAATATCCGTCAAGATCCATTTTTCCATATCCGTCATGTTCAGGTAAGGAGTCGCCATCACCTGTGTGTAGAAGGCAGCTTCCAGTTGCTCCAATGCATAAGCATAATTCAAAATGCCGATGTCGCCTGAACCCAGGTTCACTGTGTCGTCTGTCACCAAGTCCTGCTCCGTGCAGGCACCTAGGATAAATGCTCCCGTCGCAGCAGCAACGCCTGCGGATCTTAGGAAGTAACGTCTGCCCACTTTTGAAAGCATTGCGCCGTCAGAAGGTTCAGAGATTTGAGTTAATGTTTTGTTCATACCAAAAAGTTTTTGAAGTTTATTGTGATCCGCTTTCCCACCGGATTCTGCCAGACTTACGGAAATATTTTCCCGATGGATTTAACGACTTCGCAACTATCTTGCAACTTTTGGGAATACGAAATTATTATTTTGTATTTATCCTATATTAACGAATGTTATACGGCCTGAACATTGCATTATTCGGGTTAAAAGTTTTTTGAAAAAGTATATTTTGGTCAAAAAAAATGTGGAGACACGTTAAATGTCACCACATTTTTTCTGTTAGATGCTATGTTAAGCGCTAACAGCCGGGGAATTTCAACTTAATCTTGCTGTTAGTAAATTCTTCAAACGATCAATCCTTGCTGAGCAATCCGATCATTTTTTCCAGGTTAAGGCTCCGGGCGGACGCATCAAAAATTTCACGATAAACGCCTTCACTGTCATACAAACTCGCATGCGTGCCGAACTCCGCAATGCGCCCTTTTTTCATGACGTAAATTTGATCCGAATCCAGGATTTGGGATAGACTGTGGGAGATGATGACAACCGTTCTGCCTTGCTTGATGGCATCCAGACTATTTTTGATTTGTTCCGTTGCAATGGCGTCGAGGCTGGCGGTTGGCTCGTCGAGGAAAATGACGGGCGGGTTTTTGAGAAAAAGTCGGGCAATCGCAATGCGTTGCTGTTGTCCGCCTGACAGCATTTGCGCATCGGTTTCGTATTGCGCCGGAAGTTCTAAAATCTGATCATGCAGATAAGCCTTTCGTGCAGCCTCAATCAATTCTTCGTCAGAAGCGCTCATTTTTCCATAACGGATATTTTCAGCAATAGACCCTTTGAAGATGTGATTTTTTTGCAGCACCATCCCAATCGAATTGCGCAAAGCAGGCAAATCATAATCATTCAGCGGACGGCCATCCAGCGTCAATGTTCCTGAATCGGGTGGGTAAAAGCCTACCAGCAAGTTAATTAACGTACTTTTTCCAGCGCCTGATAATCCGACAAGCGCAGTCGTCTGACCCGATTTAATGTTCACATCGACGTTAAACAATGCTTTGGTGCCATTCGGATAAGCAAAAGACACGTTTTTGAGGACATAATCCCCTTTAATTGCTTCGGGAATAAGTTTGCCGCTTGTTTCAACAGCATTATCTGCGTCCAGAATGTCAAAAAATCCTTCGGAATAAGTGAGTGCGTCGTTCATCTCGTCATAAATCCGATGCAGCTGGCGGATGGGAGCGGAAACGTTGTTAAAAAGAAGAATGTGAAACATTATCGCCCCGATGGACATTTGCTGGTCCAAAACGAGATAAACCGTCAAAATAATGATGAAAACGACGCCGATTTGTTCAATAAAACTTTTGATTCCGTCATAGGCAAAGTTGGTGCGGCGCGTTTTAAGCTGCGTTTCCATCAGCTCCATCTGGGTCTGATATTGCTTTTGCCCTTCGAATTTTTCCCGGACAAATGATTTGATAACAATGATGGATTCGATCAGATTAATGAGACCGCTGCTTTTGTTCTCGCGCTGCCTTTTCAACTTGCGGCGCACGCCCTGCAATTCACCCGCCTGCCTGTAACTAATCCAGAAATAAATGGGAAGGATGGCCAGCGCAATGCCTCCGACGTAAAAATTAGCGCTGAACATGACTGCTAACGCGACAATGGAATTGGCAAAAAGCGGCAGGATGTCAATGAAGAAATTTTGGATCAGCTTGGTCAAACTCTCGACGCCGCGGTCAATGCGGGTTTGCAGCTTGCCCTTTTGGTTGTCATTATCGCTGTAAAAGGCCAGGTTATATTTGAGAATGCGACTAACCGCCTCCTGAGCCAAATCGCTTGAAACCTTGATCCGGATCTTTTCACCAAAATAGCGCTGCCCGAACACAATCAGCGAGTTGACAATCTCCTTAACGAAAAGAATAATTGAAATCTGGATAAGCAGATCTTTGCCTTGAATGATGCCCCACTTTTTGTCAAGCATTGCCTGCACCGAATCCACGGTGTAGCGCAAAACCCAAGGGTTAACCTGCGCAGTGACAGCGCCTAGTAATGTGAGGAAAAGCGCAAAAAATATTTGCTTGCGGTAAGGCTTAACGTAGGGTTGCAGGCGCTGGAATATTTGCCAGATGCTCATATGAATGTGTAGCAGAAGCTTGAATGTGCGTTTCCTAAAATTATCCCAATTTCTGTGCCTCTACTTTTTGCCAGAGCGTTTAATGGGGCGGCCGTATTTCTGCATTTTCTCCTGCGCATGATTACGCCGCACATTCACTTTTTTATTTTTGTCAATCTTTTCATGGAAAGCGCCGCCGCCAGCTTCGCGCTTTGGCAGCTTCACGTCAATGCTTTTCATAAAAATATGAGGCTCTTCATCTGGCGTCAGAATTTCTGAAATTTTCAAATTTTCCGGCAAAGGCTCGATCGGAATCTGATAATTCATGAGCGCCTCAATCTGTTCTTGATATTCTTTTTCACCTTCGGTTATGAAAGAAATCGCCACGCCGCGTTTATCCGCACGACCGGTTCGTCCAATGCGGTGAATGTAGTTTTCCGGAATTTCAGGAATGTCAAAGTTGAAAACATGCGAGACTTCCGCAACGTCCAATCCACGTGCAATGATGTCTGTGGCGATCAGAATGCGATAATTGCCTTCGTGAAATTGTTTAACACTGTTAAACCGATGATTCTGTTCCTTATTAGAATGTATGACGCCGATCTTGTTCAGATAACCCATTTCCAGTTGTCCAAAGAGCTGGTCCGCTAATTTTTTGGTTGCGACGAAGACCAGCACTTTGCTCATGTCTTCATTTTCTTCCAGTAACAGATCCAGCAGGTTGACTTTTGTATAAAAATTGGGAACGTAAAAAGCTTTCTGTTCAATGTTGTCCAGCGGCGTGCCTATGGGAGCCGCCTCAATCCGCACCGGGTTGTTAAAGTAAGTTTGCATAAGCACCTCAACTTCCTGAGTAAGAGTCGCTGAGAAGAGCAGGTTCTGGCGTTTTTGAGGCAATAGATCGAGGATTTTTTTGAGCTGTGTCCGAAATCCAAGATTAAGCATTTCATCCACTTCATCGATCACCAGCTTTTTGATCGCTTTGGTTTTCAATGAGCCGTTTGATGCGAGATCGAATAATCGCCCTGGCGTCGCTACGACCACGTCCGCGCCATTTTTCAACTCGGCCATTTGCACTTTAATGTTGCCGCCGCCATAAGCGCCTACCACTTCCAGCGTAAGATAAGCGCTCAATTTGCGCACTTCCTCAACCACCTGCACCACGAGCTCGCGCGTGGGAACCAGAATGAGCAATTGTGGCAGCCTGTCCTTGGAAAACTCTATCTGGCGAAGTGTAGGAAGCAAATAAGCAAATGTTTTACCAGTTCCGGTCTGGGCAATCCCACAAACATCTTTACCCGACATCGTTACCGAAAAAACCTTCTCCTGAATCGCTGTTGGCGTTACATAGTTAAGATCGGCGAGGGCGTTGCGTAAGGGCTTGGTGAGATTTAGATCTTCGAAAGTCATCATATCAATTAAAAATAATGTGCAAAGTTACGCCTTATCCGCGTAAACGGCGCATCATTTCCCTGTATAGCGCCACGCCCACCAAATGAGAGCGAACTGCAAGGGCAGGCGAAGCAAAGCGAGCCACAAATATGGATTGTGCTTTTGATAAAAATCAATGGCCATTTGAATGTTGGCCGGAAATACTGCGATGAGCAAGAGAATGATGAGCCACGCACCGGTTGAACGCGTTGCGGGGAATAACAACAGCAACGCAAACCCAACTTCACACAAGCCGCTCAGAAACACAAGCTGCGAATGCCAGGGCAGATAAGGCGGCATGATTTGCAGAAATGCCTTCGGGCGCAGGAAGTGCAGTGTGCCTGTAAAGACATATAAAATTGCCATAATATACAGGCCTATATCTTTCATTCTTTTGAATTGAGTGTGAATGCGCAAATTGTCCCTGCTTTAAATATTGCTGATTGTGAGCATGTTACAATCATAAAAGTGCTATTTAACAGTGTAAGATAATTTATGCTTGAATGTCAGCTGCTTTTAAAAACAAATAAAGCAAAAACCAGGCGAGCCAAATGGCGCCTGGTTTTTGCTTAAAAAAGAGTGATTTCCGGTTTTATCTGGTTCTCAAACGGCCGGTGTTGCTGTTGTAAGTTCCAAGTGGGAAGCTTAATCCCGCATTGATTCCGAAATTCTGGTTTTTAATATTTGTGTTGCCATCTTTCGTCACGTCGATCAAGCCAAGGCCGTAACGTGCATCCAGATTAAGCCAGATTTTTTCTTGCAAACGAATGTTGATCCCAGCTCCGAAAGTCAAGCCAAGATCGAACGGACTGTAAACACGATTGTCAGAATTGCCATTCAGGTTGTTTCCATCCTTATCTCTTGCGCTCACAAGGAAGTTAAGGTTAGGTCCCAAAAATATCTTTGGACGAACCTTATCTCCATATTGGCCAAAGAAAAATGTTGCTAATAATGGAGCCTGAATGTAGTTCAAATTGATCTCATTGGTTTTTTCAAAAACCTTTGCACCAAGTTGTGTAAAGAGCAGCTGTCCGCTGAACCCAAATCCGCTTTCTGAGCTGTAATTGTAGAAACCACCAACGGTTAATCCCGGTTTCCAGTCTGTGCCGTTAACGTCTCCACGGAAGTTGGCGATGGAAACTCCGACAAGCGGCCCAATAGAAACATTTTCCTGAGCCTGCGCCTGCGTTACAAACATTGTAACTGCAAGTAAAAGAATAATACAATTTTTCATTCGAGTAGGTTATATATAAATTTGCGACTAAATAGCAATTTATATACCAGTCCTGCCCCGAAAGCGCTAAAATCGTAATGCGTTCATTGCAAGCAGAAATACTCTAATATTTATATTTAATCTAAATGAATAAAGGGGAATTAGTTCTACACCCTGTATACGTAGTCCGCGAATTATCATGCCTAATCGTCAATCTTCGTCATCCAAATCTTCGATGAACGATTGCCCCGGAATCTGGTAAGGTTTGAGATATGCCTTTAATTGCGAAGGGATTTTCCATTGCTTCACGGTGTTTTTAATGTTCTTAATCTCCGCTTTCATTTCGTTGACATTCGTATTGAATTTCACAATCACCGTTGTCATGGAATTTGCGTGCTGATAGGGGAGACCGCAAACGGCCGAGATCCTCTTTTGAATGCTTTCCTTCACAAGTTCGAGTTCTTCGACCTGCTGTTTCAGGACTTTGTTATAATAGTTGAGTTGATTTTTGCTTAGATTTTCCAACTGATCCTGATCAATGCGGTCAAGCTCAATCTGCAATTTCAGCAATTTGAGCAGGTTATTTTCCTGATAAGCCTGCGTAACCTGTTGCATAATTTCGGTTTTTCGCAACTTTTCAGCCTCATCCTTTTCTAGATCCGGGTGAAACGTCTTTACCAAATCCATATAAACCGTGCGCACCGACTTAGTTGATTTCTGCTGCTCTGCCGCCTGCTTTGCTTCCTGAATGCGCTTATGAAGTCGCTCTTCTCGTTGCTCAGCCTTGATCCTTTGCTGTTCTTCCTCGGGTAAGTCATGAAAATTCTCAACCGGGGTGGGTTCGATAACATTTTCACTTTCCAACAAAAATGCCGGGTCCGTGATTTTGGCGTCCTTTGCTCTTTCCTGGTCCAGCAATGTTTCAATGTTGACAGGACTATATTTGTTGAAAACCGGCTTTAAGCTGTCATAACCATGATGGGCGATGAGGTCATAAGCACTCTCGGTAATCAGGTAAGCAAGCTTGTCCTGATAGATTTTCCGGAACAGATCGGCTTCATAGGTCCTGTCCATAATGTGGACGATCTCGACACGATAGTCCTGATATTCCCGGATTAGAGGGTTTAAGTCCGTTGGAATGCGCTGGATCATTTGATCATAAGCACTTTCCAACTCGGGGATCAAGCGGTCCAGCTCTTCAATTTTCTGCGACAATTGATTAAATTCCTTTTGTCGTTTGTTCAGGACGTTTTTACGCTCATTAATATGTAAAATAGCAGTTTCCGGCATAAGGGAGTTTTTGAGGAATATTTTGTTACAAGCCCAATTCCTGGTAAGAAATCATAACAATCGCAATGACTGCCATTAAAAGCCCAAATTTATTAAGATGGTTCAGTTGCTCGCGGTAAATCAGCCAAGCCGCCAACGCCGACACCAGCATGGTAAGAATGTTGTAAATCGGGAAAACAAATGCTGCGCTGTTTCCAAAGGAAGCCAATGCTAAAAGCAGGAAATAGAGGGATAAAAAATTTGGAACGCCAAGTATAAAACCGCCGACTACACTCCTCAATCTCAAGCGTTCGTTGCCGGTTATGATTCTGTAAATCAGAATCCCGGTCCCGATCAGAATTGCGCCTGTGCACGCAATGATCATGAAAAGCGTCGTTTCGCCCGGACCGTAATATCTGGCAGACAAATAATTGATCAATGTGTTGTTCGTCCCGGCTGCAAGAAATGTGAGCAGCGGCAGCACAAGCAGTGGATTGAATGTTGAAACATTGCTTGATGCACCTTTGCTGACGTCCTTCTTGCTGTTTTGGATCACGCCCAGTGCCAGCGCAACAAGCGCGACGACGAGTCCTGCGTAATTGATGGCTGTAAAATCCTTGTTATTATTCTTGAAAACGAACAGGCCAAAAAGCACGGGGATCACCAGCGACATGTTTCCAGCCAGCGAAGTGGCGGTCACACTCACTTTTTGAGCCGTAAGCCCGATCAGCATGAATGTAAGCACGAACATTGCGCCCAACGCAAGCGTGATAAGCGTTCCGTTGGCGGTCCAATCGACATTTTGAAACGATCGCAGATCCGGTGTTAGCACCAGCCCGGTAAGCACGCAAGCATAATAATTGAAAACGACGGCGTGAAAAGAGTCCACTTTGTAACGTGGAAATGCACGCATAATCAGGTAAAGCGCGACGGTGAAAAGCACCGATAACAGAAAATAAAGCATATGCCGCTATTGCTTTGGAAAAAGGATCTCCTCGATCACCCGCGGATAATTGGCGTGTTCCAGCGCGTGAATTTTTGTTGCCACGTCATCCGCAGTGTCGGTCGGTTCGATGGCGCAGGTGGCCTGGAAAATCACATTGCCTTCGTCGTAGTTTTCATTCACATAATGAATTGTGATGCCCGATTCCTTTTCTTTCGCATTCACAACGGCCTCGTGAACAAAATGACCATACATTCCTTTCCCGCCGTATTTTGGGAGTAAAGCGGGATGGATGTTGATAATTCTGTTCGGAAAGGCCTCAACCAGAAATGGCGGAACCAATAGCATAAATCCGGCGAGCACAACAATGGTGATGCGCTCGTTTTGCAGGATTTGAAGCACTTTATTGGTTTGGTAAAATGTTTTTTTATCAAAAAATACAACAGGAATCTGCAACTCGCAAGCGCGCTTGATGACGCCAGCCTGGGGATTATTCGTGAAAATCAACGACACCTCCACATCTTCCCGGTCAGCAAAATATTCACAAATTTTTTCTGCATTTGATCCTGA
>NZ_JAJUXI010000001.1 GCF_021390515.1 Dyadobacter sp. CY326 | reverse complement strand
CGAAAATAGCAAGTCGTTTCATTATTTTGTGTTTAAATATTTAGATTATAGTGTCAAAGTCCTTTGACAAAGCTATAAAAAAAACGGCTCACGGTGTGTGCCGAAAGCCGTTTCCTACGCAACTGATCACGTATTCGACTGAAAATCAGTAAATTTTGGTGAGCTCTGTGTGACCCATCAGCTTGCCTTTGCGATAGGTTTCTGTTTTGATATCCCAAATAACGCCCGGGGCTCTGTAGGAAATTGTTTCCATCTCCATTCGCACCGGAAAGCCCATTTTCATCTCAAAACCAAGGTCCGATTTGATCTTGTAAGCATCGAATGTGCCGGCTGGCGTTGTGATGTTTTCTTGTCCCGTGACATTTCTGTTTTTAATGTTCATGTCGAAGCTCACGCCCATTGGACCGGATTGCCCTGTTCCTTTCACAGACGCGTCTTTGAGCTTGTCACCAACCGCATATTTTGTCGGATATTCAATGTTGTCATAAGTGAATTTCATTTCCATATTCTGAAATGACTTCAATTGCTCCTGGTTGATCATCGATTTGGCATCCATTGAAACAACATTGCCGTCACATTTCATCTGATAAACATTCTTAAAATCAGACTTGCCCTTGCCGCTGAAAGATTCCATTTCAATGTTAAAAACGGTAAACGGGCCTTCCTTGTCGACCTTGATGATTTTGTAAATGATCTTTCCGTTTTCCTTTCCTTTTGCATCGAAATTGGCCATTTCAAATCCGCTGCCTTCTTTTAATGCTACGCCGCCGCATTCCTGTGCAAACGCCACCGTCTGAACCAAAAGGAGCATGCATAGGCTCCATAACAAAAACTTTTTCATAATGGGGAACGTGTAAAAGTGATTACTTGATGCAAGCAAAGATACTTTCCCTGACCACATTTAGGGCCGATAATGTAAATATTGATTTATCGGTTTTACGCCCAGATCATGGTGATCAGGCCGAGCAGCATGATGATTTTGCAAAGGCTGCTGATTTGTCTAAAATCCCTTCGCGTATCGGCGCGGGCAAGGCTTGCGCACATCCAGGCAATGGGAATTAAAAGCATGAAGAACAGGACAATAAGCACGTCATTGTCCAGCGCACGGGCCATTACAAACAATGCGGTGACAAACATTAATACCACAAAATAGAGGAAATTCTTGGTCCGGCGAATGCCCCAGATGATCGGCAATGTGCGACAACCGTGTGCTTCATCGCCTTTAATGTCCTCCATGTCTTTCACCACTTCGCGAATGAGGGAGATGAAGAAAGAAAAAACCGCGTAAATGAAAACCAGATGGCGGTTCATCGGGAAATGAACGGTCAGGATTAATAAAGAAAATCCGGTCAAAAGTGACACAATGAAGTTTCCGATAAACGGCATTCGCTTGTAACGCTCTGAATAAAACCACAACAGCGTAATTGAAAACACATTGACCAGAAAAATATACGGACTTACAATGAGACCAAACAATGCTCCGAGCACATTCAGGACCTGGTGCGCACCCATCGCCCAGCGACGTTTCAGATATCGGCCGACCACCACACGTTCGGGCTTGTTAACAATGTCGATTTTTATATCAAAATAATCATTGATAATATAACCGGCAGCCGCAATGCAAACTGTTGACAAGGATAGAAAAAACATATCCACGTTGGCAATGATGCTTCGCCAGTCGTCCCGGGGGCCAATGAGCAGGATGCGTGTCAAATATTGGGTAAGCACAACAATCACCAGGTTCGTCATACGGACCAGTCGGGCACTTCCGGCAATGTAGTCGCGTACGCTGGTTTTTGGTCGTGCAGACACGTTCATGGAGGCTAACTCAGGAGAAAACGGTTAAGACAATAAAATTATTCATTTTATCCCATTAACGACAAATCTCAACATCTTTATCCATTTTAGGGATAAAAAAACGAGCAATTGTTGTTAGCCTTGAAGATTCGCTGCAAAACGGATCGCGTTATGCGACATTCAACTTTTTAAATAAGATTATGAAAATTGGAATTGTATGCTATCCAACCTTCGGAGGAAGCGGCGTGGTGGCTACCGAGCTTGGAAAAGCCCTTGCAAAAGTGGGACACCAGGTTCATTTTATCACATATTCTCAACCCCAAAGGCTCGACTTCTTCAATGAAAATCTTTACTATCACGAGGTAAATATTCCGGCTTATCCTTTGTTTCAGTATCCGCCTTACGAATCTGCATTGTCCAGCGAAATGGTGCATGTTGCAGTAAGCGCGAATCTGGATCTTCTGCATGTGCATTATGCCATTCCGCATGCGTCGTCGGCTTATCTCGCCAAACAAATATTGGCGCAGCAAGGCATTCACATTCCGGTGATCACCACATTGCACGGCACGGACATTACGCTGGTTGGAAAGGATGAATCTTATGAGCCCGTTGTAACATTCAGCATCAACCAATCCGATGGCATAACAGCAGTTTCGGAATCTTTGAAAAAAGACACTTACAGCCATTTCGCAATCACAAAGGACATTGAGGTTATCCCGAATTTTATTGACCTGGATCGCTTCAATCGCCAGAAGAAAGAGCATTTCAAATTGGCAATTTGTCCAAATAATGAAAAGCTGATTGTTCATACATCAAATTTCAGGAAGGTTAAGCGCATTGATGACGTCATCCTGATTTTCGAAAAACTTAGAAAACTGCTTCCGAGCAAGCTTCTTTTGGTAGGCGATGGTCCTGACCGTCAACGCATTGAACGCATGTGCAAGGATCTGGATATGCTTTCTGATGTTCGGTTTTTGGGTAAACTGGATGCCATTGAAGAAGTGCTTTCCGTTGCAGATTTGTTCCTAATGCCTTCTGAGTCAGAGAGTTTTGGTTTGGCGGCATTGGAAGCGCTGGCCTGTGAAGTTCCATTAATCACTTCTAATGCAGGCGGGCTGCCCGAGTTGAATTTGCACGGCATAACCGGCTTTTTGAGCGACGTCGGCGATGTGGATGATATGGTAAAACACGCAGCTTACATTCTGGACGACGAACATTTGCCAACCTTCAAAGCCAATGCGCTGGCGCGTGCAAAAGACTTCGATATTGCTAAAATTCTCCCTCATTATGAGGCATATTACGAGAAAGTCGTCGAAAGCAGCAAGGCCTTAGCGGTGTAGGTATGGTATTTTTATAGTCTGGCTTTTCGAATTCAAAAAAGCCAGACTATGCTTCCCAATATTCCATATACAAATCACAAAAGAGTTGTAATCGTAGGCGCCGGATTCGGCGGACTTGCGCTTGCACGGGAAATCGCCAAGCGACAAGATTTGCAGGTCGTGCTCATTGACCGCAATAATTATCACCAATTCCAGCCGCTTTTTTACCAGGTCGCCATGGCCGGGCTCGAACCGAGCTCCATTTCATTTCCGCTTCGGAAGATCTTTCAATCCAAGAAAAACGTACATATACGCATCACAGAAGTGGAGAGCGTAAATACGGAGCGCAAGTCTATTAGCACGGGCCTGGGCGAAATTACTTACGATTATCTGGTGATTGCGACGGGTGCCGTTACGAATTATTTTGGGATGAAAGAGATTGAGGAGCGCGCTATCCCGATGAAAACCGTTTCCGAAGCATTGGCATTGCGAAACAGGATTTTACAAAATTTTGAGGACGCACTTTCGGTTGATTCTGATGACGAGCGTGCCGGTTTGATGAGCGTTGTTGTGGTTGGAGGCGGGCCTACGGGCGTTGAGCTGTCCGGGACGCTGGCTGAGATGAAGCATTTTATTTTGCCAAAAGATTATCCGGAAATGGATTTCAAGGCAATGGAAATTCACTTGCTGGAAGGCGCGAACGAGTTGCTGGGGGCCATGTCGGACGAGTCTTCACAGAGATCAAGGGAATATCTTGAAAAAATGGGTGTTCACATTCATACTGAGCAAGTTGTAACGGGCTTTGATGGGAAATATGTGACAACAAAACAAGGCATGCGCATTCGTGCAGACAATTTGGTTTGGGCAGCCGGAATCAAAGCAAATCCGCTGAATGGCTTGAACCCCGAGCTGATCGTGAGAGGAGGCCGTATTAAAGTGGATCAATACAACCGCGTCGAAGGTTATGAGGATGTGTTTGCACTGGGCGACGTAGCCGCTATGAAAGAGGGGGAATGGGAGAATGGACATCCGCAACTGGCGCAGCCCGCAATCCAGCAGGGAAAAGCGCTTGCCAAGAATGTTTGGCGTGTTATGGATGGCAAAAAAGCGGTTCCTTTTAAATATAAAGACCTAGGATCAATGGCCACCGTTGGACGAAACCGAGCAGTTGTAGACCTGCCATTTATCAAGTTTCAAGGCTTCATGGCGTGGCTCACCTGGATGTTCGTTCACTTAATTTCGATTGTTGGCGTCAAGAATCGGGTTTTGATCCTGATCAACTGGGTTTGGAATTATGCGACTTATGACCAGTCATTGCGTTTGATCATCCGCCCGAAACACATTGAACAAATTGCCAATAAGGATGAAAAAAATGAAGAAGCCGTAAAACAGGAAGCCTAGTTAATAAAAGGTTGGTAATGGCTTATCACTCGGCGGCCAATATCCGAATTACGGGATCATTTATATCTTGTTAATGCCTTTCCCAACCGGATTGTATCATTCATCAGGTTTTCGTTATATTCGTGTGCGATTTTTGCCAGTTTTGCGTTATTTATAGATGTAATAAACTTTTGAAAGATGAAACTCTTATTCAATATAGTCCTTATATTTTTGCTTCTGATTGCATTCGTTCCGTTTTTCAGAAGGTTCATTTTCCATTTATTAGTCGGACGCAAGCTCATTAAGGAGCAGGAAAGACAATATCGCGCACAGCAGCAGCAACGCGCCAAGCCAGGTGTCAGAGTTGATAATGTTCCACCAGACGCCAGTCAATCATCCCGTTTCCGCGGAGGTGAGTATGTGGATTATGAGGAAGTGAAATAAACAAGCATTGGATATAAAAGTAAAAGCCGACACGTAAGTGCCGGCTTTTACTTTTATAGACTTGACGAAACGTTCCTATCGACTCAAATAAAGATTCCTTTCGCCGTAGATCTTCTGGAAGAAATCATCTTGCAGATCGTCGATGAAATAGATGGCTTCACCTGTTGACTTCATTTCTGGCCCTAGCTCCTTATTTACATTCGGGAATTTATTGAAAGAGAACACGGGTATTTTAATTGCCCAACCTTTTTTCACAGGGTTGAAAGTGAAATCTGTTAACTTCTTGGTTCCGAGCATCAGCTTGGTCGCGTAATTAACATAAGGCTCCTGATATGCTTTGCAAATGAACGGAACTGTGCGGGAAGCTCTCGGATTCGCCTCGATCACGTACACAATGCCATTTTTCACTGCAAACTGCACATTGATCAAACCAATCACATTCATGGCAAGGGCAATTTTGCGCGTATGCTCTTCGATTTGACGGATCTCATCAGGTGTCAGGTCAAAAGGAGGGAGCGCTGCGTGTGAATCACCAGAGTGAATTCCGGCAGGCTCAATGTGCTCCATAACCCCAATGATATAAGCATCTTCGCCGTCACAAATTGCATCCGCTTCTGCTTCTAATGCACCTTCCAGAAAGTGGTCAAGCAGAATGTTGTTATCCGGAATGTCGTGCAGGATCTTAACGACGTGCTGCTCCATTTCCTTCTCGTTGATCACTATTTTCATGCTTTGTCCACCCAAAACATAACTTGGACGCACCAAAAGCGGGAACCCCAGCGTGCGCGACAGCTCCACGGCCGCATCCGAAGTTCTTACGGTTCCAAACTTAGGGAATGGAATTTCAAGTTCTTCCAGAAGCGATGAGAAACGTCCGCGATCTTCGGCCCAGTCAAGTGAATGATAGCTGGTGCCAATGATCTTGATGCCGTATTTATGCAACTTTTCGGCCATTTTCAGAGCAGTTTGGCCACCAAGCTGAACAATGACACCTTCCGGTTTTTCGTGTTCAATGATGTCAAAAACGTGTTCCCAGAAAACGGGTTCAAAGTATAATTTGTCTGCAATGTCCGGGTCAGTCGAAACGGTTTCGGGATTACAGTTGATCATGATCGTTTCATAACCTTCTTCCTTGGCCGCCAACACGCCGTGCACGCAGGAGTAGTCAAACTCGATTCCCTGTCCGATCCGGTTAGGACCAGAACCCAGCACAACCACTTTTTTGCGATCGCTTACAACGGATTCATTGTCCGGATATTCCTGAGAAGTGTTGAATGTAGAGTAATAGTAAGGTGTTTTTGCCTCAAACTCAGCTGCGCAGGTGTCAACGCATTTGTATACGCGATTGATTCCCATGCTCTTACGCTTGTCGTAAACTTTGCTTTCTTTCGTGCCGATCAAATGTGCGATCTGGCGATCGGCGTATCCTTTTTGCTTAGCAGATAATAAAAGCTCTTTTGGCAAATCATCCAGGTCAAACTTCTCGATTTCATGTTCCAGCTCGATCATTTCTTCGATCTGACGAAGGAACCAAGCATCAATTTTTGTCAGATTCTGAATGGTTTTGAAAGACAAACCGATCTTGAATGCGTCATATATATGGAAAAGACGATCCCAGCTCGGATGTTTCAGGCTGTGTTTGATCGCCTCCTGGTCGCGCAGCTCGCGGCCATCAGCACCCAGGCCGTTTCTTCTGATTTCAAGTGATTGACAAGCTTTTTGCAAAGCTTCCTGGAAGTTCCGGCCAATTCCCATGGCTTCCCCAACCGATTTCATTTGAAGTCCCAAAGAGCGGTCAGCGCCTTTGAATTTATCAAAATTCCAACGCGGAACTTTTACAATTACATAATCAATGGATGGTTCGAAAAACGCGGACGTGCTGCCTGTGATCGGGTTGATCAGCTCGTCCAGATTGTAGCCAATCGCCATTTTCGCAGCAATTTTTGCAATCGGATAACCCGTCGCTTTTGAAGCTAGGGCTGATGAACGCGAAACACGCGGATTAATTTCAATCGCAATGATCTGATCATCAGCAGGATTTACAGAGAACTGCACATTACAGCCACCCGCAAACTTGCCAATTCCGTCCATCATTTTGATTGCCAAATCGCGCATTTGCTGGTAAAGCGTGTCCGGAAGCGTCATAGCCGGCGCAACAGTGATGCTGTCGCCCGTATGAACGCCCATCGGATCGAAGTTTTCGATGGAGCAGATAATGATGAAGTTACCTTTTCCGTCGCGCAACAGTTCAAGCTCGTATTCTTTCCAGCCCATTGCACTTTGCTCAACCAAAACCTCGTGAACCGGAGAAGCATGCAAACCGTTGTTCAGTGCTTTATCAAAATCTTCTTCGCGCTCAACAAAACCGCCGCCGGTTCCGCCCAATGTGTATGAAGGACGAATTACAAGCGGAAACCCAATCTCCTGGGCAATTTCTTTTCCTTCCAGGAATGATCTCGCTGTGCGGCCTTTGCAGACATTCACATTGAGTTCAAGCATTTTTAGCCTGAATTTTTCCCTATCCTCGGTCGTCTCAATCGCTTTGATATCAACACCGATAATCTCAATATCGTATTTTTTCCAAATTCCCGCCTTATCGCAATCAATTGCAAGGTTTAATGCAGTTTGTCCACCCATCGTTGGCAACACAGCGTCGATAGGCTTGCCCATCGCCCTGTGCTTTTCAAGAATTTCAACGATATATTTCTTTTCCAAAGGAAGCAGGTAAACATGATCTGCACTGATAGGATCAGTCATGATCGTAGCAGGATTGGAGTTGATAAGCACAACTTCGATCCCCTCTTCGCGGAGTGAACGGGCAGCCTGTGAGCCAGCATAGTCAAATTCGCATGCCTGACCAATGATAATTGGACCTGAACCGATAATTAGAACGGAATTGATATTCGTATTTTTGGGCACAGTAATTGGTAATTTGTAGAAATGAGGAATCTTTTAACAACTTTTGGATTGAATTCCTGATAATTCCAGCAGGGGTACGTCCAAAAATTCCACAAAGTTAATTCACATTATTCGAAAAAGGGAGGAAGCAGCCGGGATTTTTTAGTAAGAAAACTTAAAGCACTTATTATCAATCAACTGCATTTATTGAAGCGGCGCAATGGCTGGCGCTGAAATGTCAAAGTCGCGCAAACGAAGCGGCACATTGCCATCCGCTCCAAATCGAAAGACGGAAGAGTTTCCGGGAATGTTGGGATAATAACCAATCCGCAACTGTAATGTGTTGAAAGTCAGGTTTTCATTTCTTAGTCTCAGCCCCAATCCGTAACCCTGATACAACGGACTTTTCCAGATTGACTCCGCACCATTGACCAGCCCAATGTCCGCAAAAACGAAATAGGCGATACGAAAACCAAGCAAACTTTTATCGGAAAAGAAGACCGTTTCAGTGCCCAACGTAAGCCGCGTGGTGCCGATAAGTTGCTCACTGTTAATGCCCCTGATTCCTTGATCTCCGCTAATGTTCAGATAATCAAGCGGGTCTCGGTTGACGCCGCGGGTGTAACGTCCGGTTAAAAACTGGCGGAAGAAGCTGTATCGGAAAGGAATCAGGTTGCTAATGTAATTGAGTTGCGCGCTGATCACTCCTTGCTGCGCTTTGGCTTCCTTAACGTAAGAACCAATGTTCAGCAGCCCATACATGTAACCAAGGTTGTGCGGCAGATATTTTCCGGTTGCATATTGTAGTCCCGCATAACCCCTCGCACCAAATTCGGTGTCCTCCCGGCCCGCGGTTAACGCAAATAAATTACCAATCGGAACGTCCTCCGTCCGGCCGAAACCATAGATCAAAACGTCACGCTTGTAATTACGGTTCGAATAGCCCAGACTGAGCAGGGTTGCGCTTTTGTTCCAATAAACCTTGTTAACGTAAGGCGAAACTTCCGGGCGGGTCAGGAAGTGATATTTGTTATGCCTGGCAGCAATGACAATCCGCGAACGGTCGGCCAGCCGGCTTGTGGGAAATGGGAATTTGAATGATCGACCCAACCAAATGTCATAATAATTAAATTTTGTTGGAAAAACGATGGGGATTTCCGTGTCAGTCGGGTTACGCTTGATTTGCCGGACCATTCTCCTTCCAGCCTCTATCGATCCTGCATATTTTGTTTCATTGGTCAAAAAGCTTCGAAAAAAGCGGATGGATTGTTCTTCAAGATCACGCTCGTAAATGAAGCTTGCCTGACCGGTTATGTAAGTTTTTCCAATGTACGGAACCGTGTAAATCGTTCGAAACTGAATTTTTTTGCGAAGCGTGTCATTGGCATCCCATCGAATGCGGGTGAGCTGCGAATGCGTTGTTCCGCGCACATTTACATTTTCGATACCAAGATTGAATTTGTTAAATGAGTTAAATCCGCCTCGAAAGTTTAGCGACCATGAATCCTGGACTAGCACAATAACATCTGCCATCCATGTGACATCCTTGCGCGGAACCACAATGATCCGCGCATCGGTGATGGTTCTATTTGTTCTTAAAAGACGCTCATTGTCTCTCAGCACTTGTGCCTGAATGTCGTCACCTTCGGAAAAGAGAAGCAGAGATCGTCGGATAATGCCTTCCCGGGTGTTTGTATGCAGGTTTTTACTCAAAAACTTTTCAAGTCGCTTCCCTTCACGCGTTGTGTCATAAACCGATTCTCCAAGAATATCGAGTTGCCGGATGTAAATTTTCCGGATCACCATTCCCTCATAAGGCGTGAAAGGATTGGTCTCAATTTCCTTCACCTCCGTAACCTGCCCCTGATTATAAACGTCGCGGAACAAAAGCCTGTAAACGGCCTTTGAAAATTTGGTTTTGGACATTCGCGCTTTCAGGTTTGTGTAGCGCAGGCTGTCTCTGCTATACACTTCCAGGCTGTCGGGGTTTTTTTGGGCCGAGGCGTAAGTGGATAACAATAAAAACAGCAATAAATATCTAAACATGTGCGCTCTCAATTCCAAAACAACAGACTTAACGATAACCTACGTACGATAGATATAATGGATGCGGTAAATCGGTTTTTAAAGCATTGCGTGTATACGCAGGTTACTTGCCGGCATCCAGTATCGCCTTGACTGTTTTTTCAGTTGCGCTCGGAGCAGGCGCATTTTTGGCCGCATATTTCCCGTTTGGCCTGATGACTGAAAAAGTGGCCGAATCCAATGGATTAAGCCGAAAAAGCAAATCCATCATTTGATCATTGCTCATAAATAAGTGCGTTCCTTTCAGCCTGTGCCGCACAATATATTGTTTTAAAAGAACTTCTGAAGCAACATAATCTTCTCCCGGCAAATGCACAAAAAGGAAAACCACATCCTCGGGAACATTCGCCTGCAATGCCGGAATGTAATCCAGTTCCTCCCTGCTTTTCGGATCGTCCAGGTTCCATTTGGTCAGGTAAACCGTTTTGCCTTTGTACAAATCCAGCACACGATTGAACCAGCTGGTTCCCCGGTCATTGGACGCGGCAAGTGAATATCCGGGCAATGCTTCCGTAGGCTCGGTGCGAAGGTTTTTGTATTCGACCAACTTGCGGATATCACTGCTGTCTTTTACTTCCAGATTGACAATTTCATTCAGCGACTCCGTGAAAACGGGCACGCCGCTTCTGGACTGAATGTGCTGATTAAGAAGCATTTGTTGCTTGTAAGTGAACCTGTAAAGATTTTTTGCCAGATAATGTATTTTCAAAAACTCAGTTGCAGTGCTGTCAAAAAGGTCAGCATAGGTCCGGATTTCCCTTTCATAATTAAATAGCAGGTTCAGCACCAGTTCGTTTTTTGCAAAAAGCCTGTTCATGAAATTCAGCTCCTCCTTGTCTGTCAGGCCCGTATCCGTAATTTGTTGCAGTCGCTGCTTCTCTTCTGAGGTAAGGTTTGCTGCATTATTTTTGATCAAAGT
The DNA here is from genome assembly GCF_021390515.1 of Dyadobacter sp. CY326. Taxonomy (GTDB): domain Bacteria; phylum Bacteroidota; class Bacteroidia; order Cytophagales; family Spirosomataceae; genus Dyadobacter. The sequence goes on along the minus strand of NZ_JAJUXI010000001.1, from coordinate 85,094 downwards.
GGCCATTAACCGCACCGGAAGCGAATTTGTTTTGCTCGGATTTGAATATCTGCGCTCTTCTAATTTCATATCCGCATAATTCCCAAATCGATTTGCCCAAATTACGCGCTGCGCCGTGAGCGGAGGTTGAGAAAGGCGTTTGAGGCTGTCCTGCAATGGTTTATTAATGTCAATTTGGTTGGAAAGCGCATGCTCGTAAAGAATCTGCAATTGCTCTTCATCCGCAATCGACTTCGCCCACTGAAATAGAGTCGGGGATGGAACGGCATTTTTTGCGGCTTCTTTCACAGCTGAAAGTCTTAACTGAGCACGTTGCTGTGCCAGATCGCGGGCAGAAGAGGAGCTGCTCTGCCAGAAATTTTTAAAAAAATCAGTGCCCAGCGCCTTGTTAGAAGCTAGCAACTTGTTTTCAGCGGCCAGATATTGGGCAAATTGGTTATTGGCATCCGCATTGACACCGGCAAAATAAAAGAGCTTCGACGCTTTCGCAAGTGAGTCGCCGTCGAATGTTATTTCAACCGTTCCGGGAGATCCCAGAAACGTTGTGAATGCCTTTCCGCTGTAATCAAGGTAAAATTCTTCCTGTGGAAAAAGAATGGGAAGTGAAACCCTGAAACTCCCGTCGGCCTCCAACGGTGTTTGCTTGCTGAGCTCGGATTGCGGCTGTAAAATGTTGTTTCGTGAGAAAGTAATGGTTGGCGCTTGTCGGTAAAGTCTGCCGTTAAGATTGAGAATGCGCCCTTTTACAATCAGGGAATCGGTTGCAGCAATGGAAAAAGTAAAAACGCTTGAAAAAAGAACAATCAGACAAATGACGCGCATGCCCATACATTAAAAATTTATCATATTTAAAACATTAAGCCCTGTCTTCATCGGCAGGCAGTTGCTCGGAAATTCCGTCTTCATAGCGCACATAAATCCCATGATAACGATGCTGGACCGAATAATCTTTGCGCAGCGGATGCCCTTCCCAGTCCTCCGGAAGCAGAATTCGACGAAGATCCGGGTGCCCTTCAAAATGTATGCCCATTAAGTCAAAAGCCTCCCTTTCGTGCCAGTCAGCCGTACGCCAAATGCCTGCCACTGAGGACACAGCGGGCAGCGGCTCGCCGTCAACACTTCTCGGGAAGCTCGCTTTAAGCATTAAATCGTGTCCGTATGGAATCGAAGTCAGGTTGTAAATAAGCTCCATCATTGCATTCACAGGGCCGTTGTCAATGGCTGTAATGCATGCCAGAAAGTCGAAATACAGCCGATCATCACGGAACAGGAAACCACATATTTCCGCTATATGCTCAACCGGAACCAGCAAGATAGGCTGCGGGTTTGTGGTGTCTGTGGTGAATTTATATTGTGGAAAAGCATTGGTAACCAGTTCTGCAATCTCCTGAAATGTCATATCTGAAAATTAAAAGCGTTATGCGGTCACAGTTTCTGCTGCTTCCATTTCCAAAAACAGTTCTGGTGCAAGCGGATGTTCTCCCTTGATCTTTTCCTGCAATTTCATAAATCCGCCAATTAATGCTTCGGGCCGGGGCGGACATCCCGGAACGTATACATCCACTGGTATAATCCTATCTACACCTTTCACAACGTGGTAACCATGTTCCCAATACGGTCCGCCACAATTTGAGCAGCTGCCCATCGAAATTACATAGCGCGGTTCAGGCATTTGTTCATACAATCTCCTGATCCGATCCGCCATTTTGAATGTAACCGTTCCTGCCACAATCATTACATCCGACTGCCGCGGCGATGGTCTGGGCAAAATCCCAAAACGCTCTAAATCATAGTTTGAGGCATAAGCGGCCATCATTTCTATTGCACAACAAGCCAATCCAAAGCCCATTGGCCATAAGGACGAGAGTCGCGCCCAATTCATCAGATCTTCTGCATTGGTGAGTATGATGCCACCGTCTCCTGTTTTTATTTTCTCGCTCATCCCTTATCTTTCTCCAAAAAATTCAGTGGTATGGATATTGCTTGTTAAGCATTATCAATGTATGCAAAAGTAACCATATTTAGTAAAAATCTGTTTCGCCAAACATTACAAAGCGGCAGCAAGAACACAACTCTATGAAAAACAAATTACTATTTACAACTTTTTTGGCCCTGATTATTGGTGTTTCCGCCCATGCGCAAACCGACACCACTGTGCGTATGTTCCAAAGCGGCATGGGCATTTACGCCGAGTTTGGACTGCTTCCCAACAACCAGACGATGCGCGAGCAACTTGACAGGTTGCAAATCAAACCATTCACTTCATTTATGGGCTCCATTGTTTTGGCAAAACGAACCGAGTCGCAGCGCTGGTTTTCGGAAGGAAGGCTCATCATTATGAACAGCACGAATTACACGACTGACAAGGATGTGAGAAAAGCATATCTGGGTGGATTTGGCATTGGCACGGACGGCGGACCAAAACTCGTTAATAACAAACGCTGGAATGTGCTGCTCCCCATCGGATTTGACCTGATGCTTTACAGGCTGAAAATCAAGGGCAACCAGACTGCAACCATAGGACAGGTTCTTCAAAATCCTTCCTCTTTTGAGCCCGTGAAGCTTACAACCGGCAACATTAATTTACATGCAGGAATTGGAGCGGATTACAAGATTAACTTCCTTCCAAAATGGCACGATCAGGTGTATATCAGCGGAAAAGCCACATACCATTTACCAATATTGGGCCGCAGAAAGTGGAAGACAGAAGATGTGACAATCAGCGATTTGTCTTCTCTTAAACTCAATCAGGTTTATTTGCAAATTGGTTTGGTTTTCTTCCCAAAAAACAATGGCAAAATGTGGGGTCCAATGGGCATGCATAAGAAGGGTTAACCGCTCTTTTTAAGCAAGATAACAAGTTGGGTTTCCAATATTTTAATGTAAATGTCTTTGTCTTCAATGGCTTTTAACAAAGCCGACTGATCCTGGTTTTGCTCATCTGTGGACATGTCCAAACGAAGACTGCCGCGCTGTTTCGGGTCCGAAAGCAGTTCATCCGCAGTGGTTTCAAGTATTTCCGAAAACTTTTTTAGCTGATCGATAGAGGGGCGGGTTTTGCCCCTCTCAATGTCGGAGTAATTGGGCTGCGACATCCCACTCAAAAATGCCATGTAGGCTTGTGTTAAACGTTTTTCCTGACGTTTGGCAAGGAGGTTGCTGGCAAAAATATTCATGATAGTGTGTTGTAAAAGTGTAACGACGAAAGGCAATCGTTGCGCAAAGTCTGTATTTTTTCCATTTCCACCAAGCACCAATCCCGAGTTATAAGCTACGGTTATAAAGTTATAAGCACTGGCGATTAACTTATAAGCTCAGCCTGTTGGACAGAAGTATCATTACAAAGCAAATTTGCATCACACTCCAAAGCCGTTCAAATTAGTGCGTCAGGAGGGTGGGACCAACACATGCTGATGCTGATGAAAATTGTTTTGTTACTAAGCAAATGCGGATTATTATTTTGCCTGGCCGCATTAATCTTCTTACAATGTAAGCGGGATGAACCGTCAAAAGACCCGGGGCCCGAAACAGAAATTCGAAAGGATTCAATGGTTGTCTCATTGAAGGAAGCCATAGAAGTGGCAACCTTTACAAATGACTCCGCAACGCGGATTCATGCAGATTCCGGCGCAAGAACGGTTACAAGAGATGATGAAGTTGTTGACCAAATGACGGTTACGGATTCCGTCGATGGCTCGCCTTTGCTTTACATTTTTAAGAAACAGAGAGGCTTTACGATTGTCTCCGCAGACCTGCGCGTAATGCCCGTTCTGGCATATTCGGCAACATCCACAATTGACGTCCATAACATCCCGAACGGAATAACGCTCTGGCTGGATATGGCTAAGACAAAAATCCGGGAAGCGAGACGCCAAGGCGGCGAATCACATACCATAGTCGCCAAAGAATGGCAAAAATTCCTATCCAGAAAGCTACGAATCGCAGACACCAATTGCATTGATTGGTATCAGTATGGACAGTTTATGTGTAAGAATAAAATGACCCTTGTAGGCCCGCTGATATCTACAGTCTGGGGGCAAAGTGCGCTGTCAACGACAAAGCTAAGCACAGCGGGAAATTGTGACGGATGTGGCAGAAGATTGGCTGGCTGCGGCCCTGTTGCAATGGCGCAATTGGAAGAATTTTATCATCCCGACCTTACTCGTCCTAGGGTTTCCGAGTTGGTTTGTACTGCAACAACCGCCGGTCAACATAGTTTGGGTTCATTAATGAAAACAATGGGTGATAAAGCTAAGGCCAGCTATAATTATATGGGGTCATGTAACACCTTTACATGGCCTAATGATGTAAAAAGCGGGTTAAAAAGCTTTGGTTTTTCCAGTGGCGGGTCAGGAAATGAGGCCTATAATTTTGCATTAATCAAGAGTGAACTAAACGGCAATCATCCGTTGCTCTTTTGGGGGTCAACATGTCTGAGTTGCTTTAAAGATTATCACATTTGGGTGTGTGAGGGTTATCAATTAAGCGATTACAGCGAATTTGATTGCGCTACGAAAACATGTAAAGAATGGTCATACACATATCTTAGAATGAATTGCGGTTGGGATGGGGAAGGGAATGGAGACTTCGCTTTTGGCCAATATAATCCTGACGGAGAAGATTACAATGGGAACCTCCATGTAATAACTGGCATCAGACCTTAACAATTTAACCGGAAAGCATTATGAGAGGTTATGCTGTTTTCGCCTTAATCTTTTTGTCAATTGGTGCTTGCAATCCTCGGGAGGGTTGGAGAGCAGGAATTCCAATAACTTCAAATCTTATTGGAACATGGAGGTTGGAAAAAATAGTTACGCCAACCCGCACCCTCATCGATAAGCAAATAGGCTATTCGGAAATTTTGAAAATTCGTAATGAGGGCGGGTTTGATATAGACGAGACATTTAAAAATGATACACTTATTGAGACTAGATACTGGCGTAGGAACTCTGTTCCGATTGCCAAAACGGAAGATTTGACCGTCCTGGTTACTTACAGATATGACATAAAACGTTTTTACAAAATGCATGAGACAGTCAGCCAGCCAACAATTTTAGAAGCATCGGCTTATTTGTCTGAAATAGGAGGGGCTAATGACACAGTAAAATTTTTCTATAAGGAAGTCTGGTAACCGTACTGATTTCACATAAAGTGGTAACGATAAAGAACATTATGAAAAGCATAGCGAAAACTTTCTTGGTTGTTGTATCATTGCTGCTGTTAGCAGGGCGTTGTGAGGAGAGCGAGGGCTGGAAGTATGGAATCCCAATCACCTCACAACTTACAGGAACCTGGATGCTTGAAAAAGTCGTTACGCCGAGGCGAACCGTTTGGGACAAACAAATTGGTTATTCCGAGGTGTTGGAAATTAACTACAAAGACGGCTATCATGTCGAGGAGACTTTTAAAAACGACACAATAGTGGACACGCAATATTGGGGTTTCCATCCCGGGCCGGTTGCAAAAACCAAGGGTATGACCGTTCTAGTTACTTACAGATATGGCTTGAAACGTTTTTACAAAATGCACCAAACGGTCAGCCAGCCAACAATCTTAGAGGCATCTGCTTACTTGCCGGAATTAGGTGGCGCTGCTGACACGGTAAAGTTTTTCTATAAACAAGTCTGGTAATACATAGAGTCATGACCAAAACATCACTCACTTCTTCGCGTACTTCTCGTTAACGCGGCTGTATAGATCTGTGGGGATGGGGGATTCGACGATTGGCACTTGCGGTTTTGGCCTGACCCAATCCAGGTAACCTTTGGTCCAGGCGTAAGCGAGGCCGAGGATGAGAATTCCAATGAAGACGGTCATTTCTGCCATGGCAAACCAGCCCCATTGTCCGTTAGTCTGGGCGATAAGATCTTCATTGCCAAACACTATGGCCCAGGGAAATAAGAAAAGCAGCTCGACTTCAAACAAGACAAAAATCAACGCAACTACGTAAAAACGCACATTGAACTGGATATTTGCATTGCCCAGCGGATCTTCGCCAGATTCGTAAGTTGTTAGTTTTTCTTCGTTGGGACGGTGCGGACGTAGAAACTTTGCAATGGTCAGCATCACGCCAAGCAGCACGATGGCTGCAATAATGAAAAGCAATATGTAACCAAAATCAGAAAGCATAATCCGCAACACGTTTGGGCAAAGCTACTGATTTTAGATTATTGAAGTGGTGAAACAGACGCAAATTGTGACTTTCCAGAAGACTCAATAACATTATAAGCTTAGCCAAATGGTCCGGACACTAAGTCCGATAACGAGGCAGCCAATGATAAGCATGAGCGGTCTGCGTTTGATTTTACCAACGAGCATTGCACCAAACGGAGCGGCAATAACGCCTCCTATAATTAAACCGGAAACGACTTGCCAACTGCTTACACCCGTGAAAATCAGAAAGGTGACGCCGCTCGCAAATGCAATTACAAATTCCGCTGCATTGACCGAACCAATGGTGTATCGTGGATCACGGCCTTGTCCCAGAAGCGTTGAAGTAACGATTGGTCCCCAGCCGCCTCCGCCAATGGAATCCAGAAATCCACCCGCGGCGGCAAGAATGCCAATTCGTCTTGTTTTACTCTTGACCAATGTTTTTTGCAAAGCTTTTTTGATGATGATCAAGCCTAAAATCAGCATGTAAAACGCAATGTAAGGCTTTATAGCATCGCCATCGATAACATCTGAAAGCAGATAAGCGCCCACAATGGCACCGATCACACCCGGAATGAGCAGACTTTTGAAAAGCTTTTTATTGATATTCTTGAACCGGAAATGCGATATGGCCGAAGCGCCTGTTGTGAACATTTCCGCAACGTGAACACTTGTGCTGCTAATGGCAGGGGAGACGCCCAGGCTCAGCAGGAACGATGTAGAAGTAACGCCATAAGCCATTCCCAATGCGCCATCCACAAGCTGGGCAGCGAGCCCGACCAGCAAATACAATGCAAAATCACTTCCTATGAATGAAGAAATCTCCGCAGATCCGATTGCCAATGAGCCATTGACGAGAAAAAGCGCCAGCGCCAAAAATAGAATGACGGCTGGAACGATGAACCAGGCCGATATGGAAGGAAGTTTGAGGGAAAGCACTTTTGTAAGCATTACTGTTGGTTGTTAGAGACCCAAAGAACAGACAGATTACAAAAATAGTAAAACTATTTAATCTACTTAGTTAATAGATTATTAAAATTTGAACAAATTAAATGTTACCAAATGATTTTTAAAAGGGAAACGCCTTGCCCGGGCAGGGGATAGTCAAGTTGCAATTCGCCGTTTTTAACATTGGCCCATTGAGGCGAAGTCAGCGTTTGCAGTTGTCCGGCTTTTTCTAGCAAGCTTATTTGTTCAGCGGTCGGTTTTTGCGGAGAACCCATTTTCTTCCAGACTTCATATGCATTGCTGTGCTCCTGATCGATCCGATAATGTTCAATGCGCACGCGTCTCGTTGTCAGGCCATTAACCCGGACTTTAACAGGTGCGTCACCGGTAAATTTATTGTCATCATGGTAATTCCAGACCATAATCGCCGCCTCCTGATTATTTTTAGTTGCAAAAGCATTGATATCACGGTCGCCGCGCACGCTCTCTTTTTTCAGTTTTTCAAAGTTGTAAGCAAGATTTTGTTTCACTTCAACGCGATTTCCGTCCATCATGCCGAACATTCTGAAAACATTCAAAACAGGCTTATCGACGCCATTCGTGGCTAAATCACGAAAACCTCTAAACCACGGCTGGTCTTCAAACTCGAACGCCCAGGTCACCGCTCCGAGTAAGTTTACACCCCGGGCGTCAGCCAGTTCATGCTTGCGGGCAAAGGAAGCAGCCGTGTAAACCGCATACATTGTGCCATTTCGGTAAGCATTCTGCGGATGCAAATCTTCCGAACAAGCTGCGCAACCCTCGGGATCGGATTCGCCAATGATGATCGGAAGATTTTTGAGACTAGGATAGGAGGCCACGATCTCAAAACCTTTGTCAATGTCGCGCAATTGCGTTCCCATATCCATCCGCACAATGCCGTCCACGACTTTGGGATTGCCCTTTGCATGGAATGTGATAAAGTCAAGCGGCGAACCTGTTTTGCCTGTTACATAATTTTTACCACTCACAACATGATCAAGGAATGTCCTGAAAAACTTGGCTGAAACGTCCCAATTTGGGCCCGTAACCTCTGGTCCGCCGATTTTTGCAGTCGGCAATGCTCTCTTTACAGCATCTGCCGAATAATCGTAAAGCTTGATATATTCTTCTGTCGTGCCTTTCCAATAACTAATGTTCGGTTCGTTCCAAAGCTCCCAATACCAGGTTTCAACTTCTTCTTTCCCATATCTTTCAATGGAATGCTTTACCCATTGAAACACCAGTTCAGCAAACTTTTTATAATCATTTGGCGGATAAGCCCAGCCTGTGTAAATGTCATTATAATTGTCTCCCGGCTTCCAAAAGTGCCTGTATGGCTGTGGTTTGGACGATAATGCTTCCGGCATGAAGCCGATTTGGGCAATGGGCCGCATGCCTCTTTCAATGTAAGTGTCAAATATTTTGTCAACAATCGTCCAGTCGTAAACCGGATTGCCTTTTTTGTCTTCTGTGTAAACATTCGTAGAGCCCCACTTCAGCGCCGCAACCCCATCGCCCGTAACGAGCATGCTATGCGCACGCACATAAACCGGAACCTTGCTGAGTTGCGAAATCTCCGTCAGCAATTCCTTGCCATCTTTCATGTAAGTATAATTCGGCTCATCATAGCCAAACCAAGCCCAAATTGGCTTTGCGGGGCCTTTTTCTACATTGAGATCGACTTCTATCGTGACTGATTTCTGTGTTTGATTTTGTGCTTCGGCAGGTTTGATTAAAAAGAAAAAAAGTAATACTGAAAAAATGCCGGGGAATATTTTTTTGATCATTGGAGAGGCTTCTTTTAGATAATGCCGGTTAAAAAATCGGTGTAATTGTCCCTGTTGATCCAGTTCGTTTTGGCTTCCGGGTATGCTTCAACGAAAGCCTTGGGAAACTTCACTTTACTGTCGTTCCACTTAAATTCGTAAGCAGCTAGCTGATCATTTTTCAATTCCAGCCAATCCAGCTCCTGTTGGTCATATGTCCGCCAAAAATACGTGTAAGGGAACGCCCGGAAATAGGTATTATACTTCACACGCTCAGAGGCCAGGTAATTTTCCCAAAGTGCTCCAACATCCTGCCGTTGTGGCACCGGCGCAAAATTGTTAATGAGTGCGTTTCTGATCCCGTTATCAAAAAAATACCACTTTGCCGACTTGGTGACTTCCTTTCGAAGATTTTTGCTGTAACCACCAATGCGGAAAATGATGAAAACCTTTGCAAACAGATCAAGATATCTTTCAACCGTATTGCGGTCAATTTGCAGCGCTTTTGACAATTCTTCAAATGAAACCTCCTGACCAACCTGATAAGCAACGAGTTGCAAAAGTTGGAGCATTTTATGTGAGTAGCGCACTTGTTCAAACATTAAAATATCCTTTAATAAGTAAGCATTCACCAATCCTTTCAAATAATCCGTTTGCTCACCCGAATCGGTGAGTTGCACAACATCCGGATAACAGCCGAAAACAAGCCGGTTTTCGAGATTTTGCCGTGTCTCGAGAAAGTTTTCCTTTTGAGCTAATTCCAAATGCGCCATGGGAAACAGCTGAAAGTTGATCTGCCGCCCAACCAATGGTTCACCCGTTTGTTTTGACAGCTCAAAGGCAGAAGAACCACTTGCCAGGATCGTCAGATTCGGAAACGAGTCAATGAGCAGTTTGAGTGATTTGCCAATTTCCGGAACGACTTGTGCCTCGTCGAGGATGAGGAGGTCAAGATTTCCAGCCCATCGCTGAAAAGAAGAGACTCTTCTATCAGTTAAAAGCTCAATTACGTCAAGGTCTTCACCATTCATCAAAAGGGATTTTCCTTCAAAACCCGATTGTAATTGATTGAGAAGAAAGGTTTTGCCAACCCTACGCGCGCCTGTTAAGACTATTACTTTATTGGACTTTAACTTCTCTTGAAGCGTGGGAAGAATGTATCGAGCGTAAATCATTTTCGTTAATTCGTTGAATGAACTCAACGAATTTAGCTAAATTGGTTGAATAAACTCAACGAACTTAGCTTTTTTCGGAAAATGGCACATGAAAATCACCAGTTTCCAGCCCAGAATGTGGCTCCTTCAAATCCGCTTTGTATGAGCAGTTTTGCGGCGTGGGTGCTTCTTTTTCCGGTTTGACAGTAAAAAACAATGGTCTTGTTCGGAGGCAATGTTGGGATTGTTTCCGGGATTTCGGATAAGGGAATGTTGACGCCACCAAAATTGTCGGCCTCAAATTCATTGTATTCCCGCACGTCAACCAAATGAATCTGTCCGGGATAGGAGGATTCAATGCGCTCGAACTCTTCATAAGTTAATTCCTTGGGCTCTGAAACTGGATTGATCTTTGGACTTACAGTTTGCGCGGATTTCTGATTTGGTCGTGCAATGTGCTCCGATCGGGCAAATTCGAAAGTGTTTGTAACATTCGTCAATGCATTCATTACCAATAATTTGCCTGACAGTGGCTCGCCAATTTCACAAATCACTTTAATCGCTTCGTTGGCCATTAAAGTGCCAATCATGCCTGGCAAAATGCCGATCACGCCAGCTTCGGCGCAGTTGTCGCCTTCTTCGGCATCGGGAAAAAGACAGCGATAAGTGGGGCCGCCTTTGTAATTGAAAACAGAAACTTGTCCTTCAAAACGCAGTATGGAGCCAAAAATCAATGGTTTATCCAGTTCAACGCAGGCGTCATTGACCAGATAACGGGTTGGGAAATTATCGGAGCCGTCGATAACGAGGTCGTAGTTTGCAATGATTTGAGTTGCATTATCTTCTTGTAAACGGACATTGTAAGGCGTGAGCTTAACAAATTGATTTTGAGCCCGCAATTTTTCAATGGCCATAAGCACTTTGCTTTTTCCAATGTCAGCCGCAGAATACAAGATTTGCCGGTGCAGATTCGTAATATCCACAATGTCATCGTCCACAATGCCAATGTTCCCGACGCCCGCGGCAACCAAATATTGCAGCACCGGACAGCCCAAACCGCCTGCGCCAACGACAAGCACTTTCGCCGCTTTTAGCTTTTCCTGACCGGTCAGGCCCATTTCAGGCAGCAAAATTTGCCTGCTGTAACGTTTGCGTTCCTGTTGTTCAAACATATTAATCCAATTTCTTTATTGAACAAAAACCTGGTCCCAATCCTTCCAAACCGGCTCATAACCGCTTGCGCGTATCATTGCGGCAATCTGCGCGGGACTGCGTTCGTCCGAAATCTCAAACTGTTCCAGCGACTCGGGTTCAACAGCATAACCGCCCGGATTGGTTTTGGAACCCGCACTGATAGACGTAACGCCAAGCTGAATGCAATGATCCCGAAACTGCTCAGATTCTCGCGTTGAAAGTGAAATTTCGACTTCCTCATTCATGATCCGGTAAGCGCTAATCAGCTGCACAAGCTCCCGATCCGTCATTTCGACCTTTGGTTCGAGGCCGCCGGAAAACGGTCGGAGCCTGGGAAAAGATAAACTATAACGCGTTTGCCAATAGGTACGTTCGAGATATTGCAGGTGCGCGGCCGTAAAAAAACTGTCTGTCCGCCAATCTTCCAGCCCGATCAAAACCCCGAGCCCCATTTTATGAATGCCTGCTAGTCCGAGCCTGTCCGGTGTTTCCAAACGATAATTAAAGTTAGATTTTTTGCCTTTTGGATGGTGCTTTTTGTAATCTTCCTTGTAATATGTTTCCTGGTAAATCAACACCGAATACAGCCCCAGCGCGATCAATTCCTCATACTCGACTATTTCAAGCGGCTGCACTTCCATGGATATTTGAGAAAAATAGGGTCGGATCAATTGGATCACTTCTTTAAAATAAGCCGTGTGTACCGTCTGATTTGCTTCACCCGTAACGAGCAAAACGTGGTCATAACCCAATGCTTTAATCACCTCAACTTCCCGCAAGATTTCCTCACGCGAAAGCGTTTTTCTCCGCACTTTGTTATCCAGACTAAACCCGCAATAAGTGCAAATGTTGGTGCATTCATTGGACAAATAAAGCGGAATGTACATTTGCATGGTTTTGCCAAAACGCTTTTGGGTCAGTTTGCGGCTGAGCTGCGCCATGGGTTCGAGAAAATGAGCAGCAGCCGGGGAAATCAGTGCTTTGAAATCTTCCAATGTTCGTTTTTGGGCCAAAAGCGCCTTACGCACATCGTTCTCCGTTTTGGAATAGATGCTTGCCTTGACTTCATCCCAATGGTAATTTTCAAATTGATCCTTAAAGCTCATAATCCAGAAATGCGGTTAAAGGACTACTTGCCACAGCATAACTTTCCTGACTTCCCAACCGCGCCTCAAATGCCATTCGCCCCGCTTTCACTGCCAGTTTGAAGGCTTTTGCCATCGCCACTGGGTCGCCGGAAACGGCAATGGCTGTGTTTACCAAAACAGCATCGGCGCCGATTTCCATGGCTTTCGCAGCGTCCGAAGGCGATCCAATTCCGGCATCCACAATAACCGGAACATTGCTTTGCTCAATGATAATTTCAAGAAAATCAATCGTTTTCAAACCCTTGTTGCTGCCAATGGGAGAGCCGAGCGGCATTACGGCGGCCACGCCAACGTCTTCCAGTCTTTTGCATAAAACCGGGTCTGCGTGAATGTATGGCAGGATTACAAAACCGAGCTTTACCAGTTCCTCGGCAGCTTTCAGCGTTTCGATCGGGTCGGGCAGGAGATATTTTGGGTCAGGGTGAATTTCTAGTTTGAGCCAATTGGTTTCCAAAGCTTCTCTTGCCAATTGCGCCGCAAAAACCGCTTCCCTGGCCGTTCGCACACCGGAAGTGTTGGGCAATAAATGAATGTGTGACTGTTTCAAATGCGAAAGCATGTCATCTTGCCGATCATTCACATCCACGCGGCGCAGTGCAACCGTCACCAATTCAGTGCCCGACGCAAGCAAAGATTCCTCCATTAATGCAGCCGAACTGAACTTCCCGGTCCCTGTAAAAAGCCGAGACTCAAATGTTTTATCTGCGAATTTTAACATAATATTTTTTCAATTTTTTGAACTGTTTCTTCCGGATTTTCCGATTGGATCAAAGCAGATGACATAGCGACTCCATGAACACCCGTAGCAAGCAAGGCGGGAATGTCATTGCTTAAAACACCTCCAATGGCAATGATGGGAATGCTAAGTTGATGCGCCGCCAACTTGTTTAAAATCGTTTGATAACCTTCCAAACCGAGGATAGGACTTAAATTTTGCTTTGTAGTCGTGAAGCGATACGGCCCTAAACCAATGTAATCAGCACCTTCGTCCATCCGCAAAAGCACGTCTTCAAATGTGTTTGCCGTGCCGCCAATGATCATCTCGTCGCCAACGATTTTTTTGGCTTCGGGAATGGACATATCATTTAAGCCAAGGTGCAAACCGTAGGCGTCGACAGCTTTTGCAATGTTTGGGAAGTCATTGACAATCAATTCAGCATCATAGGAATCACAAATCGCTTTTGCAGCCTTGGCAATTTCAAGCACTTCACTGTCCGGCTCATTCTTCACCCGCAACTGAATCCAGCGGCAGCCGGCAGCCAAGGCTAGCTTAATGCTTCCCAAATGACCGATCTCTGCATTCTGATTAGAAATGAATTGCAGCTTATGAATTTTCTTTTTCCATTGCCGGGGGCTTAAGCCCCCGGCAATGGAAAAAGAAAATTTAGATTCTGAATGCCAGATTGCTCCTAGTATGGCTGCGCCATCAAAGTTCATTTGTTTAACTTTACCAATATTTAATGCATCAATCCCCCCAATAGCAATCACTTTCACAGTTTTCAACTCATTTTTCAGAACAAAATCATCGCCAACAACCCGCTGATAACCTTCTTTGGAAATACTATCGAAAACCGGCCCGAAGAACGTGTAATCGAAAATTTCTGAAAGCTCAGTCAGCTCTGCGATGTCATGAATTGAGGTGCTAAGTTTGAAACCAGCGTTTTTTAATTTCTCCAACAGAAATTCGGGTGTTGCTTGTCTGAGATTTTCGGGAAAATGAAGCCTGGCAATCCCGTATTGCGCAGCAAGCTCATGATGCGAATGCAAGGCAAGTTTGGAATAAAAATCAGGGTTAATTTCTCCTATCAGCCGGTTCAAATCTGTTACATTACAACCCGGTTTTCTGATATGCAGGCGCAGCAAACCATCCCGAAAAAGCGCATTAATCCGCTCAGCCTCATTAGGGATAAACTCAGAATGCGATATGACGATCAGTTCCATTATAAGTAAATTTGGTTGCCGAGACTCGCGAATTCCCTGGATTTTTCCTCCATGCCCTCGGCGATTGTAGCTGCGTTCAAATCATTTTCTGCTGCATAATCGCGCACATCTTGTGTGATTTTCATAGAGCAGAAATTAGGGCCGCACATTGAGCAGAAATGTGCGATTTTGGCTCCTTCGGCTGGCAATGTTTCGTCGTGGAATGATTTGGCGGTTTCGGGATCGAGCGAAAGATTGAACTGATCTTCCCAGCGAAATTCGAAGCGGGCTTTGCTCAACGCATTGTCGCGATATTGCGCGCCGGGATGCCCTTTGGCGAGATCTGCGGCGTGGGCTGCGATTTTATAAGTGATCACACCGTCCTTCACGTCCTTTTTATTGGGCAATCCCAAATGCTCTTTTGGCGTCACATAACAAAGCATTGCCGTTCCGAACCAGCCAATCATCGCCGCGCCGATTGCGGATGTAATGTGGTCATAACCAGGCGCAATGTCCGTTGTTAATGGCCCTAAGGTGTAAAATGGCGCCTCCTGGCAGTGTTCCAGTTGCTTCTCCATATTTTCTTTGATCAAATGCATTGGCACGTGACCCGGACCTTCGATAATCGTCTGAACGTCATGCTTCCACGCAATTTTGGTCAGCTCGCCTAATGTTTCAAGCTCGGAAAATTGTGCGGCGTCATTCGCATCGGCAATACAGCCCGGGCGCAGGCCGTCGCCCAACGAGAATGCCACATCATAAGCCTTCATGATTTCACATATTTCTTCAAAATGGGTGTAAAGAAAATTCTCTTTATGATGCGCCAGACACCATTTTGCCATGATCGATCCGCCTCGGGAAACAATTCCGGTAAGCCTTTTGGCAGTAAGGGGAATGTAACGAAGCAAAACCCCGGCATGAATTGTGAAATAGTCAACGCCCTGTTCGGCCTGCTCTATTAATGTGTCTCTAAACAGCTCCCAGGTCAGATCTTCCGCCTTGCCATTCACTTTTTCCAAAGCCTGATAAATCGGAACAGTGCCAATGGGGACGGGGGAGTTTCGGATGATCCACTCGCGCGTCTCGTGAATGTTTTTGCCAGTTGAGAGGTCCATAATCGTGTCCGCGCCCCACCGACAAGCCCAAACGGCCTTTTCAACTTCTTCTTCGATGGTCGAAGAAACCGCAGAGTTACCAATGTTCGCATTGATTTTTACCAGAAAATTGCGTCCAATGATCATAGGCTCATTTTCGGGGTGATTAATGTTCACCGGAATTACTGCCCGTCCAGCCGCCACTTCTGAACGCACAAATTCCGGCGTAATGAAGTTGACCGGTGTGTTCGCACCAAAGCTGTGGCCCTTGTGCTGGTGCGAAAGCGAGCCAGCCTTTCCATTTAATTCCGATAAATTTTCCTGGATCCGCTGGTTTTCGCGGATGGCAATGTATTCCATTTCCGCAGTGATGATGCCTTTTTTCGCATAATGCAATTGAGAGACATTGGCCCCCGGTTTGGCACGCAAAGGCTTGGTAATGTGCGCAAAACGCAATGCATCCAAGGACGCATCGACCAGTCGCTGCCTGCCATAATCTGAGCTGATGCTTTCCAGTTGCTCCGCATCCTGCCGCACTTTTATCCATTCCGAACGCAATGCAGGTAATCCCTTTTTCACGTCAATTACCACATTAGGATCGGTAAAAGGCCCGCTCGTGTCGTAAACGGTGACCGGCGCATTTTTTTCAAGTTGTCCGGCTTTTCCATGCAGACGCGTGTCGGTTAACGCAATTTCGCGCATGGCGACGGACACATTGTGCAAACCACCTTTTACATAAATTTTGCGCGAATTAGGAAACGGATCTGTGGTCACACTGCCGCTCTGAGGCGTTTTTTCGGTTTTCATAGATGTTGGATTAGGATAAATGAGTGGGGCAGAATGGAAGGTTTAGCCACCTTGTGTGGCAGTAATCAGCATCACTTGGTCGTGGGGTTGCAGCACATGAACCGGCCAGGCGGATTTTGGAACAACAGACTGATTTACAGCGACCGCGATCCCTTTGGCATGATCAGGAAAAAGCTCAGATAGCAGCTCTTGAACCGAAATTGGTCCAGAGAATTCACTTAATTGACCGTTGATGTTGATTTCCATTCTGAATAATGTTTTTGAGAAAAACTTCAGGAATGGACCTTTTTGTAGAAAGATACATTGAGATACAATAGCAGTATCTCTTACTTTTCCCTTCGGCAGTACTAACTGCATCAGGTTCAAAGGGTATTATCTCAGTCCGCATATCGGGACACCCCTAAAGTTTCGACAAAGCTATTTGAAAAAATGAATTTTCAAAAAATTTACCGTAGAAAAACGCAGCATTAGACGGTTAAGGACGTATTTTATTTTAAGAATTATCGGGTAACTTTAAGGTTGTATTTTACCAATTATATCGAACCTACGTTATCTTGATGGATCTTATTATCAGAAGCGCTGCTCCAAAGGATTTGCCGTCCCTATTAGAAATCATTAACCACGCCATTCTTCACACCACCGCCATTTACGATTACGAGCCGCGTACAATGGATCAACAGAAAGCCTGGCTCGAACAAATGTTTAATGATGGAATGCCCGTGATTGTGGCCGAAAGGCAGGGTGAGGTCATCGGTTACGGTTCCTACAATATTTTTCGTCCCAAGATCGGCTATAAATTCAGCGTAGAACATTCGATCTATCTCGATGAAAAATCAAGGGGCATCGGCGTAGGAGGGAAGCTTTTGGGAAGTTTGATCCAGCGCGCCAAGGAATCCGGCCTGCACAGCATGATCGCCGGCATCGACGCCGCCAACCGCGGCAGCATCGAATTCCACAAAAAATACGGTTTCGTTGAAAAAGGTTATCTAAAAGAAGTCGGTTTCAAGTTCGATCAATGGCTTGATCTGGTTTTTATGCAGTTGTTGTTGGAGGAGGATTGAGACTTAAGACTTGCTAAGTCTTAAGACTTAGCAAGTCTAGCATTTTTCAATGCGCCCTGCCCGTCTCCACATAACTCTCCTCATCCCCAGTCGGTTTGCTTTGCCACCAGGATGCCAATATTGACCCTGTAATGTTCATTAAGGGGCCGAAGATGGCTGGGGCTAGGCCTACGGTGGCCATTTTTCCCATTTCTTTGGCGATGCCTGATGCGAGGCCGCCGTTTTGCATGCCTACTTCAATGGCGATGGTCCGGCAATCTCTTTCGCTCATTTTGAACAAGCGTCCCGACCAGTAACCCAATGTGTAGCCCGACAAGTTGTGGATCAGCACAAGAAGCAATAATGTGGGTCCGATTGTAAGCAGGCTGTCGCGTCCTGCGGCAGTAATGATGACGATGATGAATGCGATTCCGGCCATGGAAACGATGGGCATGGCATCGTCAAGCCACTTCGCTTTGCCGCTGAAAAATTTGTTGAAAAGCAAACCTGCACCGATGGGAATGATCACCATTTTAATGATGTCCCACATCATGTGCAAGGTGTCAATCTGAACAAAGGCACCTGCTAATAAGCTCATTAGCAGTGGCGTCACGATAGGAGCGAGCATGGTGGAAATAGCCGTGATCGTTATCGATAATGCCAGATTTGCCTTGGCCAGATAAGAAATTACATTCGACGCCATTCCGTTTGGAGAACAGCCGATCAGAATAATTCCTGCTGCGATTTCTGGTGGGAAACCGCTCAGATTGGCAAGTGTAAATCCAATGGTCGGCATGATGATAAAATGACTTACAACCCCGATCAGCACGCCTTTCGGCATTTTTACAACACCCACAAAATCGCCAAAACTCATCGAGGTGCCCATTCCGAACATGATGATCTGGATCAGCGGAGTGATTAATGCGGCCAGTTTGAAGCCGTTCACGGTTTGGAAATGCTGTGGATAATAAAGCGCCGTGGTCACAGCAGCAAAAATTACGGTCGTGTACGTGAAGCCTTTGAGTTTCTCAAAACCTCTGAAACTGATGGCCAATAAAAGGAAAAAAGCGATAAAGAAGGGACCGGCTTGCGGCAAGTTTCCGGAAACGGCCATGAAAAGCGCAACAAGAAGGCACGAAGCTGCGACACCGGCTAGTAACTTGTAAACATTCATATAAATAAGATTATAATGCTATCGAAAAAAGGGCGTAAGGATGTTTTAGAAGCAGGCGAAGCCAGATTACCAGGTTCTCTTCTTCATGTATTCGTCCAGCTCGGCGCGTTTCATTGGGATTTCTTTCGGATTGCTGTCGAGCCATTTAAGGAAGGCTTCTTTCAGCTGGTCCGTCCATTGGTTGTCGATCTGGCCAGGAGTGAATTTGCCTTCCCGGAGCATTTGCAGCGCGAATTTGTCCCTTAATGTCAGGAATTCAGCAGTCAAAATCACTTTTTCCGCCATATGTGCAGGAATGAAAATTACGCCCTCTTTTTTGGCCAAAACAATATCACCCGGCAGCACAATGGCGCGGCCAATGCGAATGGGCGTGTTAATGCCGGTGAGGAAAACGTCTTTGAGAAATGAAGGATCGAAATCCCTCACGAACGCATTGAAACCTTCGATTTTAGAAAGCCCTTCCAGGTCGCGAACAGCGGCATCAAACACAACACCGTTCCCGGATTTGGTAAAAATGGACGTTCCCAAATTGTCACCGATCAATGTGCCGCTGGCGATTTTGCCAAAACCATCTGCCACATAAACATCACCTTTGGAAAGCATGTCAATGGGCCAGGAATTGGTGTTTCCCAGTCGCCCGTTTTTGTTGCCGCGGTCTTTTACCAATTTTTCAACATCCGGGCGGGAGGGCATAAACTGGGCTGTTAATGCGCGGCCAGCGATCACAATTTCATCTTTTAAAATCTTCCAGTTTCCATCAAACTGGCAGTTATAACCCTCATTTTGAAGTACAACCCAGGCTTCTTCAATGGAAATATTTTTAGCGCGACTGATCAGTTCGTCGGGCACTTTCGGGCGGCCGTCGGGGAAGCGCTCGCCTTTCCATTCGGAGGTCAGGAAAACCAGTTCTTCTTTGGGCATTGTTTGCGCCTTGGCAGAGTCAAGGCTGCTTAAACTGAGGGAAGCAAGGGCGATTAAACCCAAAAAATGTATTCTCATAAATTGAAAAATGAAATTTGCGGCAGTTATTGGGTCAAAGATGCATCGAATGGCTTATCATTCAAATTATCTAGCGGTGAGCACAAGCGGTTCTGTGAGGCCGTTCAAGTCATAAACCACTTTTCCGGCGCGGATAGTAACCTCAGCTTCAAGCTTTAGCTTTCCCTGAATTTTGGTTCCGGTGTAATCCCAAAAGCCAAATGTTCCGGTGTCATTCAATTGAAATTTACCATCCAAAACCCTTAAAACGGAAACGTCGGCGCGTGAGCCAACGGACAGGTTACCAAGCTCTTCTCTGTGAATCGCCTGTGCAGGAGCCCAGGTGCTGGCTTTGATTACAGCCGGCAGATCCATGCCCATAGCAAGGAATTTGGACATGACATTCAGCATATCTTTCATCGCATTGTTCATGCTGCCCGTGTGAATGTCGGTGCTGATTGTGTTTGGATAAAAACCGCTTTTTACGGCCGGAATGGCTTGCGAGAACGCAAAACTGATCCCGCCGTAACCAACGTCAAAGAGAATTCCCTTCTTGCGGGCATCATACACGAAAGGTTTGATCTTGCCTGTCGCAACGTCCAGAATCGGCTCCCTGCTGCTTAATTGACCAAAACAATGCGTGAAAATATCGCCGGGGCGCAGGTGTTTCGTAAACAATTCTTGAAGAGGCAAAACAGGCTTGCTTCCGCCAAAATCAACCATAACGGGCACATTGGCCAGCTTTCCAGCTTCCACTGCACGCTCGGTCGGTGTCCAGTTGTATCCGTTGTAATGCGCCAGCTTGATGCCGACAATGTAATCCGGATTTTCTTTCACCACTTTCGCTGTTGCGGCGGGGTCCATATCCTCCACATTTTGCTCGTAAGTGCCGCCACGCATGCCTTCTCCCACAATGTTCAGGAATGCGAGCACGCGGGTTTTTGATATGTCAATGGTTTGTTTTTTGAAATCAGGAAACGACTTCCATCCTGCGCAGCCTGCATCTACAACGGTTGTGACGCCTGTTCGGAATGTGAAGCCGTCGGGTGCCAATGCATTGGGTCCATTGCTGTAAGTCTGGTCCATTTTGGTGCCGTAAAAGTTGTGGGAATGCATGTCGATCAGGCCGGGCGTTACGAAAAGTCCTTTGGCGTTGACAACCTGTTTTCCTTCTTTGGCATCAATATTTTTGGCAACGAGCATCACGGTGTCGCCCTTCAAACCCACGTCCATGATGCCGTTTACATTGTTTTTGGGATCGATAACGTGGCCGCCTTTGATAACGAGCGAGTATTTTTGGGCATTGACGGCGGCGCAGGCAAAAAGGAGCGCAAATAAGGTCAAGCGTAATTTCTTGGTCATGTTTTCAGGTTTTAGGAATATGGGCATTAGATCTTAAAGGAATTCAAAGCAGGTTTTTAATGCTGGTTGTGTGTTTAAAGTTGGAGGGGCTGATATGAACAAATCAGACTTCCCGGTTTATCGCCTGGAAGTCTGAATGTGGAGCGACTTGCTAAGTCTTAAGACTTAGCAAATCTATAGCGAAAATTATTTATCCCACCAAACCATGCTTGAAAGCGTATTCGTGCCGCCTTGTCTGGTTCTTGCTTCGTAAAAATTTACCTGGTTGTATAATTCTTCCGAATCGGGAATTACAAACCGCGTCGGGATTTTTCCTCCCGTCAGATTACCGGGATAATTCGTTGGCGTCAGCTTTGGATAACCTGTGCGACGCCAGTTTGCGAAGATCTCATATTCATCTTCCAGGAAAAGTGTAACCCATTTTTGCGTTTGGATTTGCTCCATTTGTTGTGCAACCGTTCCTGCTTTATATGGATTTGCTTTCAAATAAGCGGCAATTTTCGCATCCGAAATAACGCCCGCTGCACCGAATGCAGACCATTGTTTCAAGCCAGCTGTTACAGCCAAATTATATTCTTCGGTTGCCGTTGCGCCTGTATACCAGCCTCTTACTGCCGCTTCCGCAAGCAACAAATGCGCTTCGGCACTTGTAAATACCAGCAATGGGGCATCATAACGCAGGATCGTCGCAGGATTTGGCTCCGAATAGTTGTTGAAGTCGCCTGGAAGTGAGTTGAACGCAGCATTAGGCATTCCTTTTTGCAGCGCCGCACTTGTATCCGCAGTAACCGTTTTGCCATCGGCCGATGGTTTCCAGACGATCGCAACCACGCCCAAACGTGGATCACTGGTTGCTTTCAGGTGATCGATGAACGTTTTTGCAATTTTGCCGCCTTCCACATTATCACCGCCTGGTGAGACGTAATCCGTTGTCATCAAACCGCTTGCGATGAAGTTACGGTTGGATGTGTTGGAGCCGTCCACGTAGGCGATAGTTGCAATGTCTGCATCGCTGGTGATCACACCGCCCGCAATCGCTTTTTGCACCCAGGTTTTCGCAGCCGCAGGATCAACTTCGGTCAGGCGCATGCCTAAACGGAGCATCAGCGAATAACCGAATTTTTTCCATTTTCCAATGTCGCCACCATAAATCAGGTCTGACTTCCCGAACGTCGTTTGTGCGGCGTCAAATGCATTGATCGACTCATCCAATTCTTTCAAAAGATCCGGGTAAATGGCCGATTGCTCATCGTATTTGGGCGAATAGTTTTTGTCTGTAAGCGCTTTTCCGGCGTCAGAATAAGGAACATCACCATACAAATCGGTCAACCTGTGAAAGGTGTAAGCCTTCCAGATCCGGGACGCGGAGAGCAGGTTTACATTGGTCGGTTGGTCGGCAACGGCGTCGATCACTTGTTCAATTTCCACAACTGCCTGTGAATAAGCGGCCCAGTTTCCGGTTGAGTAACTGAAATTAAAATATTTGTCTCCCGCCGCGGGCACTTCTTTGTAAGTTGCAAAATGCTGCATAGAACCGCCGATTGTCAAATAGGCTCCTCCCGTAAAGTTAACGCTTACGGCATCCAGCTGCGCTTTTGTAAATAAAAAACCGGGCACAACTTCCGTAGAAGCATTGGGATTAACATTCATTTCTTCAAATCCATTGTCGCAAGCGGCAATCAGCAAGGCCACAGGGGCCATATATAATAGTCTTTTAAGCTTTTTCATATTCACTAAAATATTTTAATGATTAAAATTTCACTGTCAGGTTCACGCCCATGCTTCTTGTTCTCGGCACACCGAAGGCTTCCAAACCTTGCGCGTTTCCGTTGGTGTAGCTGGATTCCGGATCGAAATATTTGTTCCTTTTATCCTTATACAGCAATGCCAGGTTACGGCCAACCAGCGACACAGAGGCCGATTGCAGTTTCAGGAATGAAACTTTGTTAACAGGCAGATTGTAGCTTAAAATCACCTGACGCAGCTTAATAAAATCGTTGTCGAATGTGAAAATGCTCGTGTAGTTTTTGTCATTGTCATAATACGTGTCGATCTCTTCTTTCTTCCAGGTTTTGGAAAAAGGAGCGCCTTCCGGCGTTACGCCCGTGACCGTCAGGCCTTCATCACGGCCGGGAAGTGTCTCCTTAGGCAAGCCGAAACGATACGCATATTGATACATGTTGGAGTAAACGATGCTTCCGAACTTACCATCGATCAGGATGTTGAGCGAGAAATTTTTGTAAGTGAAATTGTTGGTAATTCCCATCGTCAATGGTGGAATCCCATTTCCCAGCCTTTCAATGTTGCCTCTCACAGCATAGCCGCTCGCTGTGTTGAAAACAGTTTGCCCGTCTGCATTGGTCAGTTTTTTGTAACCCCAAACCTCTCCGTAAGTGCCGTCTTTCACGTTCCGGATCGTTCCGCCGCCCACGCCGTCACCCACAGTTAAGCTTGGCAAGCCGTCGGCCAGCTTTACAATGCGGCTTTTGTTGTAAGCCATGTTGTAACTGATATCCCAGCCAAATTTGCTGCTTTTAACCGGGGTTGCAGTCACCAGAAGTTCAATCCCTTTGTTGCTCAGTTCACCCACGTTCAAAAGCGCCTGCGTGTAACCCGAAGATGCCGCAATGTTGCTTTGAACAATGTCGTCCGTTGTTTTCCGGTTGTACAATGTCACGTCCAGGCCCAATTTGTTGTTAAGGAATCTTGCTTCCAAACCAGCTTCATAAGTGGTCGAAGTTAACGGTCTCAAATCTGGGTTAGGAACCAATGAAGAGCTCAATTGCTGCACCGGACGGCCATTATGCCCACCTTGTGCCATGTTGTAGCTTTGGTAAATCTGATAAGCCGCAACATTCGCGCCGCCCACTTGCGCCCACGAACCACGCAATTTGGCAAAACTCACAGCCTGCGGCAAGTTGAATGCTTCCGAAAGAATCAATGTTCCGCCGATTGCTGGGTAAAAAATGCTGTTGCTGGCTGTATTCAAAACCGAGAACCAGTCCTGGCGACCCGACATGGTCAGGTAAGCAAGTCCTTTGTAACCCAAGTCAACCGAACCAAACAATGAATTAATGCCGCTTTTGGAATAATTTGGCGTTGTCGTCGAAGTTGCCAGGTTGGTAAAACTGTAAAAGTTCGGGATCGTATATTCTGTTCCTCTGAAAATGGTTTCGTCATAAACGCTGCGCTGCGTGTTGCCACCCGCCAAAACGGAAAAGCTCAGATCTTCGAAGAAACTGGTGTTATAGTTCAGCGTCAACATGCCATTGGTTTCCGAGGAAGCCGTTTTTCTGGCT
This sequence comes from Dyadobacter sp. CY326, assembly GCF_021390515.1. Lineage (GTDB taxonomy): Bacteria > Bacteroidota > Bacteroidia > Cytophagales > Spirosomataceae > Dyadobacter. The sequence continues at coordinate 61,036 of NZ_JAJUXI010000001.1, read as the reverse complement.
TCATAGCGACCCAGCGGCTCGTATGCATTGGCAGTAGGAACCACAAATTCATAATTGAAATTGTAGTAATCCTGGCTCACGCTTCCTTTTATGAAAAGGTTGTCAAGAATGTCATAACGAATGTTGGCTTGTCCCAAAAACCTGTTTTTTCTGTCATCATTTTTAAACTTATTGATCACAAAATAAGGGTTTGGCGCAGCCGGAACCGGGTTCCATTCCACTTCTTTGCCTGTAACGGCGTCATATCCGGGAGACAAACTTCTGATGTCCACCGTGTTGGCAACCAGGTGCGTAGCCCAGTGCGGGTTGTAATCTGCATAACCCACTTTCGGACGATTATGGCCGTCTTCAATGTTGTATTGGACAACGGTTTCAATGCTCAGTTTTTTACCCAAAAATGCATTGACATTCAAATTCGCGATCCTTCTTGTGAAGTCAGAGTTCGGGACAATGCTGTTGGCTTTGGTGTTATTTAAACCAAAACGAAAGTTAACTGTTTCATTTCCACCGATGAAAGAGATAGAGTTAATGTAATTTGTCCCTGTTCGGTAGAAGTTTTTCAGGTTATCTTTTTGCGGAGAATAAGGGCGCATCTGGCCGTCGAACTGGATTACCTGCGAGCCGTCCATTTTCGCTCCGTATGACAAACGTCCCGAGCTTTTGGCCTGCGTTTGCGTCAAAGGTTTTACGCCATCCACACCCTGGCCATATTCATATTGCCAGTCGGGAATGATCGCCAGATTTTCCGTCGTGAAGTTGCTGTTCACCTCCACGCCGATTCCTTTTTGCGCGCGGCCTTTCTTGGTTGTGATCAAAATGACGCCATTAGAAGCGCGTGCGCCATAAAGTGCCGCAGCCGGGCCGCCCTTCAAAACGCTGATCGACTCAATGTCGTCCGGATTGATCCCGCCGATTCCATCACCGCGGTCCGTGTTGTTTCCGTTTCCGTCAGATGCATTGCCACCTCCTGGAATGCTGTTATCCATTGGCATCCCGTTGATCACATACAAAGGCTGGTTGTTTCCGCTCAGCGATCCGTTTCCCCGGATAATGATCCGGCTCGATCCGCCCGGGCCTGTTGCCATTCCCGTGGCATTCACCCCGGCAATTTTACCCGTCAAAGCATTGGCAACATTGTTTTCGCGCGCCTGAGTAAATTCACTTCCTTTTACTTCCGTTACAGCATAGGCAAGGGCTTTTTTCTCACGCGAAATGCCTAATGCCGTAACGACAACCTCATTCAGTGCCTTAGCCTCAGGAGCGAGTTTTACCGAAATTTCCGCTTGCGTTCCCACGGGCACTTCCTGTGATGTGTAACCTACAAAGCTGAAAATCAGCACCGCAGAGCCAATTTCTTCGTCGGGAATGTCAAGCTTATATTTTCCTTCGGCATCGGAAGAAGTTCCGCTCTGCGAGCCTTTTACCAAAACGCTTACACCCGGAAGGCCCACGCCTGTTTCGTCTGTAACCGTTCCGGAAACATTGCGTTTCGGGGCGGTTTTAATGCCTGTTGGTTCGGTGGCGGCGGCAGTTTCACGTTTCAGGATAATGCGGTCCTGGACCACTTCGTAAGTGACTTTGTAGGGAGAAAGGATTTTCGTCAGCACTTCGGAAAGCGCCTCATCCTGAAATTTGTAAGTCGATTTGTTGTTATTGAAAATCTGAGGGTTGTACATAAACTTCACCTTCGTTGTATTTTCAATTTTTTCCAAAGCCTTGTCAATTTCGGCATTGGATAAACGCAAAGTCACTTTTTGTTCTAAAACTCGCTGGCCGCGTACGTCGGTGGCGTGCACGAATGTGCTGACGGCGATAGAGAGCATGGCTTGATACAGCGTAATGCGCATGATTTTCTGTAAAGCATGGTGAAATTGTACTTGTTTTGACATAATTTTGATTTTTGTCGGGTTAAAATTCGGCATAATTGGTTCCCTCGGCCGCTGGAAGGCAAAGCCGTAAGAGTAAGTCAAACAGGGGATTAGTGGAGCCGGTGGTGTTGCAGCATCATCGGCTCATTCATTGGAAATCAGTAATAGATTCTTGGCATAGGCAGTGTTGAATTTTAGGGGTTGGGTAAGTCAAAAGCAACCTTTACTCGAAATGATAATGCTCGCATCCAGCTGCTCATATTCTGCACCGATCGTTTTGCAGATCAGGTTTATTTTTTCAAACAACGGCTCATCGGACAGGGAAGCGGTCAAAAAACAGTTTTTCATCACATCCGCGTCGTGTATGATTTTCACTCCGTAAGACTTTTCCAGCGTTTCAAAAACCTCGGTAATCGGCGTGCCTTTAAATTCAAATGATTGGCTCTGGATTGGTAATTCCAACAATTTCGGATTGGGAACGAGGCTCCTGGTCAGGCGTAACTCTTTGGGAGTGAAGACGATTTGCTGATTGGGCGTCAGAATCATTCCGCCAAGCTTATCGTCTGCCTGCTGCGTGGCCAATGCTTCTTTGGTCATCGGAAACACCGAAACCCGGCCTGTCTTTACAACAACTTTGACTTCTTTATCACCTTCGAATGCGCTCACTTTAAAGCTCGTGCCAAGCACTTTCGTCGCCAGTGTGTGTGCGTATACAAAGAAGGGTTTGTCGGGATTTTTGGCAACCTCGAAAAAAGCTTCACCACTCAGGAAAACTTCTCTTTTACTGCCTTCAAAGTTCGAAGGATAAGTTATGCGGCTGTTCGGCTGCAGTAAAACCGAGCTTCCGTCTGCCAAAACGATCAATCGCGCCTTGTCTGTAACGTTTTCTTCTTTCACCAAAGGCTCCGTAATCTGACTTAGAATTACTTTATATTGATCCGATTGCTGTTGTGAAGGCGTTTGTTTGTTGAACCACCATCCTGCGAATATCAGCAGAAGCACGGACGCTGCCATTTGAAACCAGTTAGGCCTAAAACGCATCCATAAGCCCATTTTCTTCGCCTTCTTCTCGCCGATTGCATGCGACAACCGATAGATTTCATTCGCAATTTCATCCTCAGATATTTGATCAAAAGCGGCTTCCGTGTTCAGCAAAAAGTGCCTTGCTTTTTCCACAAGTTCACGCTTGTCCGGATTCATTTCGAGCCATTCCGCCCATAGCGCATCTTCCTCCGGATCATTATTCAATATCCAGCGTCGGAAAGAAGGTTCTGCTGCTAGCTCCTCCGGAAGAAAATTGCGGTAATTGTGCATATCAGGCAAATAATTGTATGGCTAATTTCTATAAGGATGCACTTTCCTGCGGAGAATACTCTTTTTCTGGGAATTTATTTTTTTTGAGGTTAGGATGGAAACTTTAAGTGACCGAAGAATCATTGAGCAATGCCGCTTATTCATTGCTTTTGAAACTTGCGAAAAGCTTTGCGTTCTTCGAAGCAAGTAAACAAATGGTTTCATCAATAATTAAACAACGACGAACATGAAAAGTGCAAATGAAATGTCCGCAATGAATGTCTTTTTTAGGCCGATTAAATTCAGTTTGATTTTGATCGTTTTCTTCATTCAGTTTACGAGTTGTAAGCGCGACGACGAGCAAGATCGGCTAACGGGAGTTTACGGTTCAGTGGTTGACAAAAACGGAAAAGGGGTCGATAGTGTGGAAGTTATGATTTATGGAAAGCCGGCATATAAAGATCCAGTGCTATTACAGAACACGTATACCAATGCATTAGGCAATTATGATGTGACCTTAAATGTGCCGGATAACTTTGATGTGTTACATATCACAGTTCCTTCTGCTACAATCGAAAGCGAAGAAGGTCATGTTTTTGGAAAACCAATTCCAGATTCTACATCGCTTGCTCAATGGGGTCTCGTAACCATTGGAGAGAAGGCTAGGATAGATTTTAAGCTCGTAACCAAGTGGTAAATCATCTAAATATGAATTTTAAATGATTTGTAATTCAAGACTGATCGATCCGATCAGTCTTTTTTATTGCTAAGCATTATTTGAAAAATGACAGGAACATTATCAGCCCCACGCCAACAAATTTCATCTGTGTTTTCAGCGCTGTGATGGCCTTGAAGAGCAGATTTGCGACGGATTGGCGGTTTACTTGCATGAGGTCGGCGATTTGCTCGTTGTCCATTCCTTCGAAATATTTCAGGAAAACGGCTTCTTTCTGGCGGCGCGGGAGTTCTTCAATGGCCGACCGGACCTTAATCTGGTTTTCGGAGTAAATTTCGCTTCTTTCAATTTCCGTTTCGACCGTCTGGAAATCGGAAATGTCGCCAATCTGATCAATGTCCAGCGCCGAGTTGGACGGATTATTCCTGCGGAATTCCTGCAAAAGCTGATTCCGCAATGCTTTCAGGAAATAAATTGAAACAAACTGAATGTGGATCGTCTCACGCTTCTCCCAAATGTGGATGAGCAATTCCTGAATGGAATCTTTAATAAACTCTCTGTCGGAAGTGAAGTTGGTCGCGTAATTGAATAGCGTTCGATACTGCTTGTCAGCAAGTTGACAAAATGCAAGACTATCACCGGCCTGAGATTGTTGCCAGAGATTCAGAAGAAGGACATTCTCCTCAGCGATGCGTTGTCGTTTGTTCAAATCTTATTGGAGTCAGAGAACAAAGTAACTGCTTAATCACTGTATTTTAAAATATAAGTAGGACTTTATTTTATATTTTAAAATTAGATTTCGAGTTATTGTATTATATCAAAATATAAGTTTGCAATTCCGCAGCGGGCAGTTGCACATCGGCTCCGCTTAGTGCGACAAAGCATTGTCAGCCTGAGCGGAGCCGAAGGCAGGTGTACGACTTTTACACCCTACACATAAGCAATGCAGTCAATTTCAACCAGTGAGTCACCCGGCACGCCGCCGTAAACAGCAACAGTTGTGCGGCATGGTGGTTTGTTGCCAAAGCGGCCTTTGTAGGCTTCATTCATTGCTTTGTAATCATTCAAATCATGAAGGAAAACGCTGCATTTCAGCACTTTCTCCATCGAAGATCCTGCCTTGATCAATTCTTTTTCCAACTCGTCCAAAACGTGCTTCGTATGCGCAGTGATGTCCCCTTCAAAGTGCGCGCCTTTTCCGGCTACGAACACCATATTGTTGAATTTGGTGTGACCAGAAAACAAAGGCACATCCTGATACATCACAACATCGCCGACTTCCTTTTCGGGTGCAGCCACAGCAGGGGCAATTGCTTCTGCTTTTGAAGCGACTCCGATTCCGGCCACTCCGGCAATCGAGGCGAATAATTTTTTGAGGATTGATCTTCTTTCGGACATGATTGTTTTATTAAGTTATAAAAGGGATGGATTATGCTCTTTTCTTTTTGCTCTTTTTGGCAATTTTTTCGTTGGCAGGCATTGTGATTTTCCAGATGCTTCCGCCCGATTTGTTGCCTCCTTGTTTGCCGCCGTATTCGATGATGTACAGGATATTTCCAACAAGCAATGCATCGGTAGGCGAGGTGAAGCCGTCGATAATGCGGGTTGTTTTTACTTTGTAATTGTCTGTTGCTTTGTCATATTCCATTTTCAGGTGCAGCAAATCTCTGCCTTGCTTTCTTAATGGACTAGGGTTGGCGACGCCGTTTCTTGGGCCGCCTGTGTAACGAATGACAAAACCGTCGCCGGTGAAATCTTTGCCCAGGTCTTTTTTCGTGTCAAAAAACAATCCTAATGGTGAGGAATGTGCATTGAATGTGCTTACGCCGACTTTGGTTGAATCACCATCGAAGACCAGCCCGGTTTTCTTATCGCGATATTCGTTGGCATCGGGACCCATGTTTTGAACGCCGGGGGTGAATGTTACACCAGCTGGTCTTTTTGGAAAATCCGGATCGTTGTGAAAATACTTCATCAGCCATGCAAAAGCAAATTTGCTCAAAAACGGATCCGTGTCTGGGTTCGGCTGATAATCGGGATATTGCTGGGGGTTGTCAATGCCGCCCATCACCCATGGAAAACCATAATGATGGCCCTGCCTCACCCAGAACATATCTTCCGAATGGTCGTAATCGCCGGAATTGGAAACTGCGAAAAGGTTTCCTTTCGGATCAAAAGCCATGTCATAGGCATTGCGAATGCCTTCTGCATAGAGATAACCTTCTGCTTTCAGTTTTGCGGCGTCGTCAACGAGCAACAGATCTTTTGAATCGATTGGGAAACGGTAAATGTTGGATGTCAATGCGTTGTCGCGCGCGTTTGGATATTCGCCGCCATTGTCCTGCACTTCGCCGTGATCCGTTCTTGCGCCTGTGTTTACGAAAATATACTTGCCATCCGGGCTGATTTCCAATGCATTCCACCCATGATCAAACGTGGTTTTGTTTGCCCCATATTCCACCGTGTTGAAAACAACGGTCATTTCTGGTTTTTCCCCGCCACTTTTAAGCTCATATCGGACCATTCGGCCTTTATTGCCTTTGTTGTTATTGACATTAATATTTCCGGCCAAAAAGAGCGTATTTCCTTTGAAAGCAGCTCCTTGCAGACGTGTGATGCCATGATCTTCTGCACTCAAAATTTTCTTGCTTTCGGGCTGTCCGTTGGTTGTGACGATCTTTAAAACGTCACCAAAGAATGTTGTATAATAAATATCTCCGGTAACCGGATGCTGAATGATGCGCACCGCTTCCGGCTCGATCTTCATGTAATGCTCAATCGTAATGTCGTCCCGAAGCGATTTCGGTGTGTTGGTGACGGTTTCTTTTTGTTGGGCCAATGCATTGCTTGCAATGACCGCAAACAGAAACGCGGCGATTTTTGGTTTGAAAAAGCGGCTGATTGTTGACATTTTTTATGTTAAGGGGTTCAGTTTTATTCAGTTTTGCCTAAATGCCGAATGTACGCGACGAGCTGCCAGCGCTGCTCATCGGTAAAGACGTCCTTAAACGGAGGCATGTTGCCGCGACCGTTTGCTATTTTCCAAAAAATAGACCCGTCACTCTGGCTTTTGACCAATGTGTCGTGAAAATTGGCCGGTTTTTGTCCCAACGCACCGCCCGCAGCACCATCGCCGTAACCCGCATCGCCATGACAAGCAGCACAATATAATGTAAAAAGCTCTTCACCCTGTGCGAGCGTAAGCGGTTCTTCGTGATACGGACTTTTCAGCGTGTCTGCCCAGGCTGGCGCTTTCCAGGGGTCCTGGGTCAACTTTTGGTCAATGGTTTTGGAAGAAAATCCTGCGAGGACAATGCCGGTAAAAATAACAGCACTTGCTGCTAAAATGTTATTTGTGCGCATTAATGTAAGTGAAACGTTGTTTATAAATCTTGCGATTCTCCCTCCAACCCCTTAAAGGAACACTCAATTGCCGGAGAGTAATATCCGCTTAAACGAGGTTGGAAGGAGAAAAGCGTTTTTGTCAATTCATGCTTTCCACAGTTGCCCTGACTTTCGAAACTTCTTTGGCACTGACTGCGCTCGCCTTGTTTCCGAAATTACGGCGGATATGCGTCAAAACTTCTGCTATTTCTTCATCCTTTAAAAAACTGTGCTGCGGCATAACATTGTTGTAGGATTGCCCTTTGACTTCAAGCGGCCCATCCAAACCTTTCAGCAATACTTTTATAAGTCGCTCTTTGTCACCAGTTACCCAATCAGCGCCGCCGAGTGGAGGAAAGCGCTGCAAATCGCCCATTCCGTTGCGCTGATGACAAGCCGAGCAGTAAACGCTGTATACTTTTCCGCCGGCAACGGGCTTGTCTTTGTCCAGATTGTCGTTGATTATGTCCGGTGTGCGAATGTTGGACATGGATTTCCTTTTTTCCATTTTTACCAAATCGGTTTTCGCAAACTGCTTCCTATCGCCTTTGTAAGTAACTTTCCAGATCTTTCCTTTTTCGGTTTCCGCAATGTAAAGCGCGCCATCCGGCCCCATAGCAAGGCCCATCGGCCGATAAACTGCGTCGCTTACATTCACGATTGGGTCTATTCCTGCAAAACCATCTGCAAACACTTCATAATCACTGGAAGGCTGGCCGTTTTCAAAAGGAACAAAACCAATGAAATAACTCGACTGCGGATACGGCGCACGATTTGTGGAGCCGTGAAATGCGATGAACGAACCGTTTTTATAGCGGTCCGGAAAATGGTTTCCCTTGTAAAAAAGAATGTCGTTTGGAGCCCAATGGCCAGGAAATCCGATCAATGGCTTTTCGTATTGGTCGCATCGCCCGACTTCGTTTCCATCGCCGCCATATTCGGGATTAAGGACTTTTTTGCCCTGCATTTGGTCATAATAACAATATGGCCAGCCCGCGTGCGTGCCTTCTTTGATCCGTAGAAATTCCTCCGACGGAAGCATTGCGCTTTGCCAGGGTGAGTAAATCTGCGGAAACAGGCGCAGCAAATCGTCGCGTCCGTGCTGCACTGCATAAAGATTGTTGTCAGCAAAGTTCCAGTCAAGCGCTACAACGCTGCGTAATCCGGTGGCGAATTTCAGGCCATCTTTCTGCAACTGGCCTTTTTTATTGGCATCGAAGCGCCATATCCCGCCGTGATCTTCCAGAATCGGGCAGGGGTCCAGGCCGCTCGATGAGGGAATGCGGTTATCATCCTGACATGCATTGGAATTGGCTCCAAATGGCACATACATAAATCCTTTGTCATCAAAAGTGACTGGTTTCGCAATGTGCTCGTGCATGCCGTGCGCATGGTCGTCTGTCAAAATAACCTCTTCTTCGCTTGTAGGAACGAGCTCGCCGGGTTTCAATTTGTATCGGTAAACAATCAGCTCCGAACTGAAATAGAGATAACCATTGTAAATCCGCATGGCAGTTCCGTAAACGCCTTCGCCACCCCGGCCACCAAATCGCTTGATTACATCTGCACGCCCGTCACCATTCGTATCCCGCAATGCGATGACGGATTCGCCTTTTTTAGCAAACCTTGCTTTCACATAAATATCGCCGTTGTCATTGATTGCAAGATGTCGCGCACGACCCGGCAAGCTGTCCACAACCACAGTCGCCTCGAAGCCATCCGGCAGGAATAATCCGCCATTTTTATCATTGATAACTCCATTTTGTTGAATCCCACGCCCGGTAAAACCCAAAGCAAAAAGCACCAAAATGGAAGCTGAAAGTTTGAACGATTTATAACGCATTGGTCAAGAGGAGGAGTTTAGGATTGCGTCAGCTTATTTTAGGTAAATGGGATTTGCGATGCCGTTGAGGTCATAGACGATTTTGCCGCCCATAATCGTCATTTCACATTCCAGCTTCTCTTTGCCTTCCATTTTAAAACCGGTTTTGTCATAAAAACCGAAATTTCCTTTTCGCATAGAAAAAATGGCGACGTCGGCGATTGCGTTTTCAGACATGTGGCCCAGGTTTTCTCTCTTAATGACTTGCGCCGGAGCCCAGGTGCTGGCTTTGATAACCGCTGGCAGATCCATACCCATGACATAAAATTTGGACATAATGCTCAGCATATCTTTCATGGAGCCGTTCATGCTGCCCGTATGAAGATCCGTGCTGATGGTGTTGGGGTAAAATCCTTGCTTAATGGCCGGAATTGCTTGTGAATAGTTGAAGCTCGCACCGCCGTAACCCACGTCGAAAATGATCCCGCGCTTGCGTGCTTCCAGAACAAATGGCCGCACTTTCTGCGCCTTTTCGTCCACAATGGTTTCTCTGACATTGCCTTCGAGCAATGTGTATGCGTGTGTGAAAATGTCTCCCGGGCGCAGGTGTTTTAAAAATAAATCTTCCAATGGAAGTGGCGGCGTGCTTCCGCCAAAATCAATCATCACCGGCATGTTGGCCAATTTGCCAGCCTTAACCGCATTATCAACGGGTTTCCAGTCATTGCCGATAAAATGCGCAACTTTGAAACCGACAATGTCATTCTTGTTTTTAAGCGCAACGCCGGCAGCCAGCTCCGGATTCATGTCGCTCGTGTCCTGTTCGTAATTTCCGCCGCGCATGCCTTCTCCCACAATGTTCAGGAAGGAAAGAACCCGCGTTTTGGAGCTGAAAATGACATTCTTTTTAAATTCCGGAAATGATTCCCAGCCCGCGCCGCCTGCATCCACGATCGTGGTGACGCCTACGCGAAATGTAAAGCCATCGGGCGGTAACGCAACCAGACCATTACTTAAATAATGGTCTGGTTGCGTTCCAAAAAACACGTGTCCGTGCATATCAATGAGGCCGGGCGTGACATACATGCCTTTGGCATCCACGACCTGTCGGGCTTCCTTCGGATCAATGTCCTTGGCAACCTTCTTGATCTTTCCTTCAAATATCCCCACGTCCATCACTTGGTTGAGGTTATTTTTAGGGTCAATCACCGTTCCGCCTTTGATCAATATGCTGTAAGTTTGCGCGTTAACAACAGAGCTTTGACAGCATATCAGTAAAATGATAAGCAGAAATTTGTGTTTCATTTTTTATAGGGCTTAGGAATAGTATTCGGTAATGCAAAGTCTTAAACAACCGCCTTGGACAATTCTTCTTTCAGGCGGGTTGCTACAATTTTTTCTTCGCCCGGCTTCAAGCACCAGGTTGTAATGGTCAATGTGTTGTTTTCGCCCGGCATGATTTCGATGGATGGATCGCCTTTGCGCATATTTTCCTGCAATAACTTCACAGGCAGACTTACTTTGGCTGCGTCCCACGAAATTCTGAGTGTAGGCGTGTGGTTTCCGAGTTCAGGCGCAAATGTCTCTACATTCACACCCGCCACGCTTTTTGCTGCATTGCTGATCACTGCAGCACGGTCTTCCCACATTTTCCACTCTTTCTTGTGGTCCATCTTCACAAACTTTTCCAACGCTACATACATGCCGAGAATCTCTTCCTTATTCACTTTCATGCCTCGCCCGATGGTTGAACCGCGTGGCGGCATGCTCAATCTTGCTGCGTCAATCAGATGTTTTTTGCCCATCAGGATGCCCGCGCTTTGTGGCCCGCGCATGGCTTTTCCTCCCGAAACGCACACAAGATCGAAGCCCATATCATTGAATCGCCAGAGGTTTTCCACCGGCGGCACATCTGCAGCCATATCGATCATGGTCGCAATGCCATTCTTTTTCGCGATTTCAACCCATTGCTCATGCTTAATCTGTCCCTTATCCGATTGAATATGCAGGAACCAAAGCAGAGCTGTTTTCTCGTTAATGGCTTTTTGTAATTCTTCAACCGTCTCAATTTCAATGATTTTGCAACCTGTGTTCGTCAATGCATGCGAATAACCAATATTATGGCCCTTCTGAATGATCACTTCGGACTTCATTCCGGTGCCTTCCAAATGCGGCAATGCTTCCACTTTTTTAGGATCCATTCCGGTTAATACGCCGGCCAGTCCCAATGTCAATGCAGAAAAGCAGCCAGCCGTAACCACGGCCGCCTCGGCGTGGGTTAATGCAGCTATTTTTTCTCCAACCTTGGTTTGCACTTCGTCCAGCATCATGAACTCTTTCGCCGCACCCTGGATCGTTTCCACAACCTCATCCTGCATCAACGAACCGGTCATAGCCGTGTAGGTACCCGCAGCATTAATAAAAGTTCGGATGCCTAGTTCCTTGGCCAGATTTCTCACGGGAAGTTTAGCAGCGAAAGTCGCAGCTTCGGCACTGCCATTGCCCAAAAATCCGCCCAGCAAAGGAAAAGCGGAAAGGTGTTTAATAAGATCTCTACGGTTTATCATGATTTTGGAAAGGACTTGGATTAATGATAAGGGTTCTAAAAGTGACTTTGAAAGGATCAACAAATGTAAGGATGCAGGAAATGCATGCTGATACTCTTTTTGCAAAGATTATTTTTTACCAATTCAGAAAATTATAAAATAAACTTTGGTCAATGTAAATTTTAACGTCCTTTTAATTCGGTGCAGAATATTTAGTCAAGAAAAAGCTGCTTCACGCAAACCGGCGTAGGAATGCTGATTTCTTTTTGAGTGTAAGTGAGCTGACCCGTTTGGGCATTTCTTTTGAAAAATACCACATTATCATTGTCCCGATTGGTCACAATGGCAAGCTCGCCTTTTTCATCGATCATAAAATTACGCGGGTGTTTGCCATGCGTTTCAGCGTGTCCGGCAACGGTTAGTTTGCCTGTCTGGGCGTCGACGGCATAAATCGCCAAACTTTCATGACCACGGTTGGACGCGTAAAGGAATTTGCCGTCAGGTGAAAAATGAATGTCCGCCGCAAAACTTTTCCCTGTAAAATCCGCTGGAAGCATCGTAACGCGTTCCAAAGGCACGAGCGCGCCTGAGTTTTTTACGATTTTAAAGGAATTGACAACCGAGGCCAGCTCGCAAGCCGAATAACCAAAGTTCCCGCTCGGATGAATTGCAAAGTGGCGCGGGCCGTCGCCAGCCTTCACTTCGGCATAAGGCACAGCTCCGGGCGTTAATTTGCCTGTCTTTGGATCCACAGCATACACCATGATTTTGTCAATGCCTAAGTCAGAAGCGTAAATGAATTTGCCGTCCGCAGAAGGAATAACCGAATGCATATGCGGTTTCTGAGAAGCTGCGCCTTTGTCCTGAATGCTGTCTGCCGCTACACCGATCGTTCCGTCGCTGTTCAACAAATAAACGCCTAATTGTCCGCTGCCGTAGTTAGAAACATATAAAAACCTTCCTTTGGGGTCCACGCTCACATGGCACGGGCCTTTACCGAGCGATGATTTTGAATTCAGCGTTTTCAGCTTTCCGGCCGCATCAATGGCGTACGAAGAAACCGTGTTGTTTCCTTCATTCGCAGAATAAAGGAATTTTTTATTGGGATGAAATTCAAGGAATGATGGGCTGTTTTTATTAGTCAAAACCTGTAATTCCTTGAAAGACAAGTTGCTTCTATCAAACTCATAGACGTAAATTCCTTCACCTTTTTGGGTGTATGTGCCAATGTAAAGGATCTCTTTTTGTCCGGATTTTTGTGCAAATGTCATGATCGCGGAGATTAGTAAAATGAATGTGAAGATGGTTTTGCGCATGGGGCAGGAATGTTTGTGGATGATAACGAGAAGTCTTAACTGGTTTCTATTCAAATATCAATGTGCCGAATTTGCTAAACTCATGAAAGCTGCCGCCCGTTTTTTGCCAGGAGTAATAGGCCGTTTTAGCGTCGTAATCGATTCGGTAAAAATTTCCCCGCCACTTCGTCCCCGACTTGGGTGCGGATGTCACCATTGGACTCATGAGTGCATACGGAATAAAAAACTCCGCTTTCCATCCTTCAACCGACGCCATACTTTTTTTCTGGCCGCCTTGCGCGCTTGTTGCGTGCTGCACGCGGTTGCGGTCGGTGTAATGCCAGGCTTTCCAGCCTTCGGTTTTGCCTTTGATGTTGGCAATGATAATGGGCAGCTCGTAATCCAGCGGCGAAAGCTCGTATTCAAGGTAAATGGGCACCGTCGTGTCAGGCCACAAGAAAACTTCTACGACATCTTCCTTAAACAGCAGGCCATAATCTTCCATAATGGTCGTTGTCAGCTTCTTATCTGTGCAGTCGAATAGGAAATAAAGGCCTTTTTCAGAATAAAGGATTTTGACTTTGGTGGTAAACTGTTTGCCCGGCGCGGCTTGGTTTGGGCCTTTTTGGACAGTGATCTCAAAAGCCTTGGCTGTGGACCAGTTGGCCGCGTTGCCTTCGCCATTAATCTTGAAATCGGTTGTTTTTTTGATCACCAACGACGAATCGGGGATTTCCGCCTGCGCATTGGTGCCCGCTAAAATTCCTGCCCACAAGAGCAGGAGGACATATCTTTTAAACATTATTTATGGTTTAGGATTGAATTGGTCCCGCCGAAGCAGGTTATGGCAAGTTCATTAGGTTTTTACATATTACCAAATCGCCACATAATCTTTGGAATGATTATTTAATGGAAGGCTGTATTGAACAAAAACCTTTTAACTGTAAAATATTATGATACGCGAAAGAGGAGAACCCGCAATAGCTGATACCAGCAAGCCAATTTTAGAGGCGCCTGTATTCCAGGATTTTCCACAAAATACACAGCAAACCCGCTCAGTCGCTGACGATCCGGATTTGATTGGTGACGACGACGATGATGACGCCGACGATGTGCTTCCAGCGGATGCAGTTGACGATGAAGACGATGATTTGCTTGACGATGAAGAGCCGGTAATTGTTGATGGCGACGAAATCGTTGACCTGGAAGATGATGAAGATGACGATACGCTATAACTTTTGCGTCTCAAAATAGCTGCTTTCAGCAGAAAATGGCAAGCCCCGGGACCGATCGTCCCGGGGCTTTTTTGTGGACGCAATGAGTAATGATATTCTACCCGGCGCTTTTCCAGCTAAATAAGGAAGATTATTGTCCTCACTTTACCTAACCCATGCAGTCCACAGAAAAGAATGTTACCCAAAGCATTACCCAGGTAATTGCAGCTTCGTCCCTTGGTACTTTAATCGAATGGTATGATTTCTACATTTTTGGCAGCCTTGCGGTCATCATTGGTCAACAGTTATTTCCCAGCGATGCCGGAGCTTCTGCCTTGATCAACACACTGGCTATTTTTGCTGCTGGTTTTATTGTCAGGCCGTTTGGTGCATTGGTTTTTGGTCGTTTGGGTGATCTCATCGGACGTAAATACACGTTTTTGCTCACGCTTGTCTTAATGGGCGGCTCCACTTTTCTGATTGGTTTAATTCCTTCCTATTCCAGCATTGGTTACGCCGCGCCGATCCTTGTTTTGATTTTGAGATTGGTGCAGGGCCTCGCATTGGGCGGGGAATATGGCGGAGCCGCAACTTATGTGGCTGAACACGCGCCCGTTGGAAAACGCGGCTTTTTCACAAGCTGGATCCAGACGACTGCAACATTGGGTTTGTTCCTTTCGCTGGGGGTTATTGTGCTAACCAAGAACATGTTAGGAGCGGAAGCATTTGCTGACTGGGGGTGGCGCATTCCATTTCTGGTATCTATTTTGCTCGTTGGCGTTTCCATTTACATTCGGATGAAAATGCATGAATCGCCTGTTTTTACAAAATTAAAAGCGGAAGGCAAGGTCTCGACAAATCCCTTAAAGGAGAGTTTTCAAAAACGCGCAAACTTCAAAATGGTTTTGCTTGCATTGTTTGGAGCAACGATGGGGCAGGGGGTTGTCTGGTATACGGGCCAGTTTTACGCGCAGTCTTTTCTGGAAAATACGTGTAAACTTGATTTTAACGAATCCCGTTATGTGCTGCTTTGGGCAATTCTTTTCGCAACTCCATTTTTTGTGATTTTTGGTTCGTGGAGCGATAAGGTGGGTCGCAAATGGATTATGCTGACCGGAATGTTGCTTGGTGTGCTCTGTTATCGACCGATCTACCAATATTTTATTGATGCGACCAATGTCAAAGAGTTTCAAAAGACGGAGCTTAAAAGTGCGTCCGAGCCGGTGGTTGAGCGGACGTTGATCAAGGACACAAAGGATTCCCTGATCACCACAACAACATTCAAAACATTGAACAGTGGCATGACATTCAAGGAAGCGACCATCGTTGTGATCCCGGACGATGTGCTTGCACCATTGCCTGAGCCGCAGACCGTTATCAAAGATGTGACGCTTACCAGGTCAACTTATATCATTATCATTGCGCTGGTTTTTTTCCAGGTTTTGTTGGTAACGATGGTTTATGGACCCATTGCGGCCTTTTTGGTTGAATTGTTTCCAACCAAAATCCGCTACACTTCCATGTCGCTTCCTTATCACATTGGAAATGGCGTTTTTGGTGGACTTGTGCCGTTTATTGCAACATTGGTCGCCTCATTCAGCGGTTCTACGCCGTTGTCCGGACTCTGGTATCCGATTGGCATTGCAGCACTTTCGTTTGTGATTGGAGCCGTTTACATTGATAACAAACGCGAAGAGCATGTTGCGGATTGATTGCGTGTTTTTTTAGAGATAAAATAGAGACTAACATATTTATTATGAATGATTTAAAGAAATTTTTAGGAATAATCTGGATGCTGCTTGGGCCGGTTATTATCATCTTTTTAATCATGCAGGCCAGTGAAAAAATTGCGCTTGCAACCGAGGGCATCGCGCGGACGAACACAACGCTGCAATGGTCGATCATCATTTTAGTTTTTATTCCAATTTGTGCAGGGCTTGTCATTTTCGGCTTTTATGGCTGGAAAGGTGAGTATGACAAGTTGCCATCCAGTTCGTCGGAACTTTAAAAAAATTACATAGGAATTTGCTTCTTTTGTGGATTTCCCGCTCGTTGATGTGGATTTGGCTGGATAGTTTCTATTTTTGATCATATCAACAGACGATCCTGGATCATGAAAGAAGAGGTTTTTATTTTGTCCGCAGCCAGAACGCCAATCGGCAGTTTTGGTGGAAGCTTATCCTCCGTCCACGCCGCCCGGCTTGGCGCAACCGCGATCAAGGCCGCTTTAGAAAAAGCAAATGTATCCGCTGACCAGGTGGAGGAAGTAATTATGGGCAATGTAATTTCTGCCAATCTTGGCCAGGCGCCTGCGCGGCAAGCCGCATTGTATGCCGGACTTCCCGAGAGCGTAATTACCACAACCGTCAATAAAGTGTGCGCTTCGGGCATGAAGGCGCTGATGTTTGGTGCCCAAGCCATTCAATCGGGAGATGCGAAAGCGATTGTGGCGGGCGGCATGGAGAGCATGTCGCAGGTTCCGTTTTATTTGCCAAAAGCCAGAAATGGTTATGGTTACGGAAACGGTGAAATAATCGACGGATTGCTAAAAGATGGACTTATAGACGTTTACGACCAAATAGGCATGGGCTTATGCGGCGACCGGACCGCAACCAAATACAACATTTCGCGAGAGGATCAGGACGCATTCGCCATTCGTTCCTACACAAAGAGTGCAGAATCGACTGCTAATGGATTTTTCCAAAATGAGATTGCAGCAGTTGAAGTGCCGTCGCCCAAGGGCGGTGATGCGGTTATTGTTTCCGAAGATGAGGAATACAAAAAAGTGAAGTTCGAGAAAATTCCGTTACTGAAACCTGCATTTTCAACGGATGGGACTGTAACGGCCGCGAATGCTTCTACGATCAACGATGGCGCCGCTGCACTCGTGATTTGTAGCAGCGAGTTTGTAAATTCTGGTAATTTCAAGCCAATTGCCCGCATCGTAGCTTATGCCGACTCTGAGCAGGAGCCTGCCTGGTTTACCACAACACCAATTCTTGCCACACAAAAAGTACTTAAAAAAGCTGGAATGTCACTCTCTGATATTGATTACTTTGAAGTAAATGAGGCTTTTGCCGTTGTCGCGCTCGCTTATATCAATGTGCTGGAATTGGACATGGATAAGGTTAATGTCTTTGGAGGAGCAGTTTCGCTCGGACATCCGCTTGGCGCTTCCGGCGCACGCATTGTCACGACTTTGTTAAATGTTTTGGAGAAAAATAATGGCAGGTTTGGCCTCGCAGCGATTTGTAATGGTGGCGGCGGAGCGTCTGCTGTGATCGTTGAAAGACTTTAAGATTCTTTGATCAATTCTTTCAACCGATCGTAAAAGCCAGTGCTTTTGAATGTGAAGGTTTTGTGCAGAATATAGTTGCTGACGAAGCTGCAACCTTGCCCAAAAATGTAACAGGCCATCTCTGTAATATTCACGTCTTTCTTACCAAATGGAAGCTTGGCTTCGTAAATGCCATAACCCAAATAATTGGTCACGACTTCGTAAGAAAGATCCGCTCCAACTTTGGTAACAACCATTGAAACCATTGCGACCATGAAAAACTTAACCATTTCACGGCGCGTCTGATTACTTTGACGTGCATTGAATGCGAAAAGCTTGGTCAGCGTAAAGCCCCATATCAGCCCGACAAGATAGGAGGGAACGATGGATGCGCTCCACGAAATATCAAACCAATCTTGAATTAAACTACTGGAAATTAACTGAATAACAGCACCGGTCCCCGCGACGATAAAATAAGCTATTAAATCCTTGGCATTAAAAATTTTACTGTTCTGCGGTTCGGCCACGTGCGTTTGAAGTTTGTTGAAAAACGGCTGAATGAATCAAATGAGGCTCAATATTAGAAAGAAATTGATCCTGAAACAAAACCGTCCTTTGATTTTGATCGAAAGGAAACATGAATGGCACACCATCATTATGGCACCATTTTTGTTGCATTGGCTATTTTGGAAACGCCTATGAAAAACATTATTCTCTTTACACTTCTGCTTTTTAGTGCCGTTCCGGCCTTGGCTCAAACGCAAAAATGGGCCGTGGGGCTAGAAGTTGGTGAGCCCAATGCGGTGAGTATCAGGAAATATGGCGACCGCAATGCATTGGATATCAGCATAGGAACTTATATTGGACTTTTTAAAAGCAAGGACAATTATAAAGTGAGCAACGACGACCTTGGCAGCGTTGGCATCATGTTCAATGCAACCTATCTTTGGTATACGCATTTTCTAAATGATCGTATGACTGCGTATGCCGGCCCGGGTTTTCAGGTTAATTCGCGGCGTTATTATCCGAATAAGAATGTGAAGTCGGTTTACACCACCAACATTTCTACCGGACCATCGGTAACGGTTGGTTTAGAGTTCTTTTTTGCCGAAAAACCTACCTCATTATTTGTGGAAGGCGGTGGCTATCTGGAATTAATTCCAAAATTCTTTTATTTAAATCCCAATCTAAGCATTGGATTACGACATAACTTTTAACAACAGAAACCCGTGAAAAAAATCTATTTAATAAGCTTAATGGCTGTTCTGGCAGTAGTTAGCTTGTCGTGTTCTCAGCAATTGCAAAGACGTTATGACCAGCGACACGGCACATCATCAGCGAGCAGCCGCGACGGCTCGGAACGCACTTACGACTCCGACTATCGCTCCAACAACGGCACTTACAAAAGGGATTATGACAAAGTTGCGACAGACGGCATAAGGGATGATTCACGTATTACAAGCTCGCCGGGAAGTGCTGATTACAACCAGCAACTGGTGTCGCAGTATCAGGAAATGGACAAGCTAGCGGAGGTTGTTCTGTATGAGCTCGACAACCTGGAAAGTCGTTATAATGTTTTAATCAGTGAATATAAAACAGCCAAAACGTCTCAAAAGGACCTTTTATCAGATCAATTGGACAGGATCAGCTCGGATCAGCTTGTGCTTTACCGCGCTTACACCAACATTTATCGCAATGGCAAAACCAATTGGACGTCGGTAAAAAGAGATGTTGAAAGTGACCTGCGTTCAGTGAGAAAAGTTGAAAATCGCTGATTACCAGCCAGCGCCTTTGGTGTTCGTTTTGATCCTGCAAATATAACCGTCCACGGTCATGTAAAGCGTTGAGCCGTCATTGCCCCAGGCGCAATTGGAGGTGAGTTCGCCCATTTCCAGTCTGCCCAGGAGTTTTCCGGCAGGCGTCAGGATCAACATTCCTCCGGGCCCGGAAGACCAAAGATTGCCGTCTTTATCAATTTTGAGACCATCGGGTAAGCCGGCTTTCCCTGCTTTCACCATTGGCGTTGCATCGAATATCAGTTTTCCTTTTCCAACATTGCCGCCTTCATCCACATTGTAAGCCATAATCACGGCCTTTTCAGGGTCGGATTGGGCGACATAGAGCATCTTGCCGTCCGGTGAGAAAGCCAATCCGTTCGGTCGGGTGAGGTCTGGAATTTGCAAGCTTACTTTTCCATCTTTTGCAATGCGATAAACGCCAAATTTATCAGTTTCCCGATTTGGGTCCTGATGCTTTTTGGCCATCCCATAAGGCGGATCTGTGAAGTAATAACTGCCATTGGAGTGCTCTGCGACATCATTTGGACTATTAAACCGCTTTCCTTCAAAATTGTCGGCAAGCGTGATTTTTCCTCCTCCTTTCAATGGCAATGCTGAAATGCGGCGATCACCATGTTCGCATGAAACGAGACGGCCTTTGCTGTCAATAATGAGTCCGTTGCTTCCCTGTTCGTCGCTGTAAACACCTCTTCCCGTATAACCCGAAGGTTCCAGAAAAACCGACAACCCACTTTTTTCGTCCCATTTATAAACTTTGTTTTTGGGCACATCAGAAAACAACAGAAAACTGCTGTCCTTCACCCAAACCGGGCCTTCGGACCATTCAAAACCGGAAGCGAGCACTTCAATTTTTGCATCTTTCGAGAGCAATTTTTCAAATGCGGCGTCCTCATAAATGACCCTTCCCATCGTCGGATATGACTTTTGGGCAAAAGAAATTTGAGAATTAATTAAAAGGAAAAATATGGCCAAATAGCGGAGCTTCATCTTTTCGTGCGTAAGGGTGAATGGAAGAGATTAATGCCCTGTAAAGCAGAAAAGTAATTCTAACCTACTGTTTAGCTGCGAGAAAGCGAGTTAGCGATTGGGAATGGAAGCCAGAATCAGGCTGCAATAAGGGGCGAGTTCCATTTTTGTCAAGAGCTCGCTGTGTTGTGGATCATTTGAGAAAACAATATGAACAAAGTCGGCTTTATCCGCGGGCATTAAAATCGGTTTTGAAAATTGGCTTAAATTATGCATGATAATCAGTGACTTATCTATATGGGGGCGCAGATATGCGAGCATTTGGTTGTCGTGCAGACACACGCGATGCAGGTTGGGTGCGAAGATTTGCGCCAGCGCCGGCTCCGATTTGCGAAGCTGAATTAAGGTGCGGTAATGATTGAAAACAGATTCCGGGTCGGCCTGCTGGATTTCTAATGGCGCCACGGTGTCGGTTGTTGAAAACTGCGCTTCAATCCAGCTTGTGTTTCCACTTTCGGGCTCATTATTTGTCCAAAGAAACGGCTCCCGAATGTAGGGATCGGGCTTTGTGCCAAGCATGCCGATTTCCTCTCCATAATAAATGTAAGGCTGACCGGGCAAAGTGAGCAGAATGCTTGCAGCCATTTTGATCTTCGCTTTGTGATTTCCCGTGACGCTGCCAATGCGGTCCTGATCGTGATTGGTCAGCATAATGGCGTCCACAAACAAGGGATTGTATTTTTCAAAAAGCGCATAACTCGCTTGGAGTTTTTCAACAATTTCCTCATCCCTTTCGCCAATCAGCATCCGTTGCAAAGCAAAACTCAGGTCGAAATGAAAGGTCGCGTCCAGATATCTGAAATAGGGTGCCACCTCTTCCGTTTCCGCCCAAACTTCGCCAACTGTGAATGCATCGGGCTTCACTTCCTGCACGATATTTGAAAAATACTGCCAGAATTCAATGCTCAAATGCTTCTCCCAATCGGGATAAATGTGCCTCGCAGCGTCCAGCCTGAAACCATCCACACCAATTTCAACGAGCCAAAATCGGATGATTTTTTCAAGTTCGTCGCGCAATGCTTCGGAATGATAATTCAGATCCGGCATGCCTTTGAAAAACAAGCCATAATATTTTTCAGGATCTTCCAGGTTTTCATGCCATGGATAAACCACTTGTGAATCGTCGGAAGTTTCGCGCGTTGAAATGCCCAGCGCTTCAATTTGCGGCGGCGTCATCCACCAGTAAAAATTTCGGAATTCATTCGAATTGCTCTTTCGCGCTTCCGAAAACCAAGGGTGCAGCGTGCTGGTGTGGTTAATGATCAGGTCAAGATAAATGTGAATCCCGTGCGCGTGAGCGGCATCCAGCAAGCGCTTGAAGTCGTCCATTGTGCCATATTCGGGCTCAATGGCATAATAGTCGGTCACATCATATTTGTGATAACTCGGCGAGGGATGGATCGGCGTGAGCCAAATCGCCTCAATGCCCAGCTCGTTCAGGTAATCCAGTTTTGAGATAATGCCATTGATATCACCAATTCCATCGCCGTTTGAATCGCAAAAAGAGCGGACAAAAATCTCGTAACAAACGCGCGGGACAAACTTTGACTTATCTGCAATCATTGGAAACACGCCTCATTGCGGCATTAGTCGGTTATTTGGTAAAATAAGGCTTCAACATCTCGTACACAATGTGCACCGGCAAGCCCATAATCGTATAAAATGATCCTTCAATTCTGTCAACACCCGTCATCCCGATCCATTCCTGAATGCCATAAGCGCCTGCTTTGTCGAAAGGTTTGTATTGTTCAATATAATAAGTTATTTCCCAATCTTCCAATTCACGCAGAGATACTTCGGCAACATCAGAAATAGTTTGAATGCTTTCGCCAGCTAACAAGCTTACGGAAGTGATTACTATGTGTTTTTTGCCAGAAAGCTTGCGCAACATTTTGAAGGCTTCGCGCTCATCTGCCGGCTTTCCCAGAATCTCGTGATCCGCAACGACGATGGTGTCTGCGGTTAAGACAAGGGAATCCGGTCGTGCATTCAAAAACATCTGTGCCTTTCCTTTGGAAATGTAATCGGCAACTTGCTCGGCAGGCAAATCGGCGGGATAACTTTCATCCGTTGGAAGCACTTCAACTGTAAAATCGAAACCTGCATCTGTCAGTAATTGCTTTCGTCTTGGAGAATTGGATGCCAGGATAAGAGGCTTTTTTAGCAATATCATTAATGTAAAAATTTATATAAGGTTCTTTTACGGCGTTTAGGAAGCGTTTTAAGTGGATTTCAAGAACTTTTTTTAAAATCTTTTTATCAAATGAAACCAATCCCGCACAAATAGATGTTACAACATTAAATGTATATACATCATAATTTACATTTGCCAGTTAACATGTCCATTGAAACTGATATCAAACAAAAAAAATTTCGAAGCGTCTATCAGCGCCTCGCATTGAACCTTGTTTATACGAGCAATTGGCTGGAATACAAGCAACTGGAATTTTTCAAAGAATACGACATCACAAGTCAGCAATATAATGTTTTGCGCATTTTACGCGGTCAGCAAATGACGCCGATCAAGGTAAGTGATATTACCGAAAGAATGCTGGATAAAAATTCAAACACATCGCGGTTGGTCGACAAATTGTTGGCTAAAAACCTTGCTAAACGCTCGTCTTGTCCCAATGACAGGCGCGCAGTGGATGTTGTGATCACCGAAGAAGGACTGCAATTGCTCAAAGAACTTGATCCGCACGTGGAGGAATGGGAAAACCGCTTCAATGTGCTCACGGCTGAGGAGGCAGAACAAGTGAGTGCGTTGCTTGATAAGCTTCGCGAGTCGGACAGTTAATGCTGATTATTAGAGAATTACCATGAAATGAATAACCCAATAATTAAACAATCAATTAATTCAAAAATGAAAACTACAATGAAATCTGTGAAATTTTTTATCGCCTCTCTAACAGTTGCCCTTTTCGTTTCTGCATCGGTTTCAGCAGAAGACAATGGCAAAAAAGCTACAAATCTTAAAGTAAACACCGCTAAAAGTGAACTTACCTGGTTGGGTAAAAAAGTGACTGGCGAGCACACTGGCAAAATTGCTTTGAAAGAAGGAACAATCACAATGGACGGCGCTAAATTGACTGGCGGAAAATTCGTTGCAGATTTGACCAGCATTACTTGTACGGACCTTACGGACAAAGAATACAATGCAAAATTGATCGGTCACTTGAAATCAGATGATTTCTTTTCAGTCGCAAAACACCCGAATGCTACATTCGTGGTAACAAAAGCAACTCCAAAATCAACAGGCGTTTACGAAGTAACTGGCGATCTTACGATCAAAGGAATCACAAAGCCTGTAACTTTCCCTGTAACGGTTAAAACAACTGCTGCCGGTGCGGAAGCAACTGGAACATTGGTTGTTGACCGTTCGAAATATGATATTAAATACAACTCTAAGTCTTTCTTTGAAAACTTGGGAGATAAAATGATCAACGACGATTTCACAATTGACGTGAAATTGGTTGCTGCAAAATAATTCACTTTTTTATTTTCATGGCTAATAGTATTAACCTGTCCGACACTTGTCGGGCAGGTTTTCGTTTTTTAAGCCAATAAATTTAATTGTTTAATTCGCGGTATTTTGGGAAGTCGTCGAGGAAGTGGATTTGTCCATTCACAGCTTGGAAGCAATAATGGCTTAATCCATTGGTAACGGCCAGATATTGAGGTTGTAAAGTGAAATTGTACCGGCTTATTTGGGCAAAAGTGGCATCATTCACGGAAATGAAAGGCGCTTTGCATTCAACCAAAAGAAAGGGAAGGGAGTCGCCCGACAAAATCATAATGTCTGTTCTTTTGGCCAGTGTGTTGTATTGCATGCCGGTTTCCACGGCGAAGAGTGACTTGGGATAACCGTATTCGGTAATGAGCAAATGAATAAAATGTTGCCTGACCCATTCCTCCGGTGTAAGCGAGACGAATTTCCTGCGTATGATGTCGAAAATATGCGGTTTCCCGTTAACCTGCTTAACTTTGTAAGCGAATTCAGGGAGGTTCAGAGATTCCATGAACGAAGATACGCATCGCAGCAAAGGCAGCCAATAAACTTAGAGATTTCATGACTACCAAAGAACAAATCGTTGAAAACTGGCTTCCGCGCTACACGGGCACGGCTGTTGAAGAGTTCGGGAGTTACATTTTGTTAACCAATTTTGGGAATTATGTGACCATGTTCGCGGAGAAATTTGATGTGCAGGTGAAAGGGCAGGGACGGGCCATGCAAACGGCTACGGCCAAGGACATTACGATCATTAATTTTGGAATGGGAAGTCCGATGGCTGCCACCGTAATGGACTTGTTATCAGCCATTAATCCAAAGGCTGTTTTGTTTTTGGGTAAATGCGGTGGTCTGAAAAAAACGCAGGTTGGGGATTTGATTCTGCCCATTGCCGCCATTCGCGGGGAAGGAACGAGCGACGATTACATGCCTTCGGAAATTCCGGCATTGCCGTCGTTTCGGTTGCAAAGCACGGTTTCGGCTAGCATTGCAAAGCACAAGATGGATTACTGGACGGGGACGGTTTACACAACCAACCGCAGGATTTGGGAGCATGACGACAGTTTCAAAGAATATCTCCGCGACATTCGCGCAATCGCTATTGATATGGAAACGGCGACTATTTTTATAGTCGGTTTCGCCAATTCTATTCCGCATGGCGCATTGTTGTTGGTTTCAGACAATCCGCTGGTTCCGGAGGGTGTGAAAACGGAAGACAGTGACAAAAAAGTAACGACCAATTATGTAAAAATGCACCTCGATATTGGCATTGAGTCACTGACAGAGCTGGCCAGATCCGGGGCGTCAGTGAAGCATTTACGGTTCGAAAATTGATTATAAAATGAATGAAGCTTCTCTCTACGAGCGCATTGGCGGCGACGCCGCGCTCAGGCAATTAACCGATAAATTCTACGATCTGGTCTTTTCACACGAACTCATTTCCAGACTTTTCAAAAGTGATAAAGATGAGATTAAAGAAAAACAACGCCTCTTCCTGACCCAATTTCTAGGAGGCCCGCAACTTTACTCCGACGTCCACGGCCACCCCATGATGCGCGCCCGCCACATGCCGCACGTCATCACGGAAGACGACGCCATCGCCTGGCTGCAATGCATGTTCTCAGCCGTAGGAAGCCTTTCCATCAGCAAGGAATTAAAGGATGAGTTATTCAACAGATTCCCCAGAACAGCGTTTTTTATGGTGAATAGTTGATGGAGTAGGTTTTTTGCGTGGGTAATGTAAAAGGCAATGCTTACCGGCTGACCGTAAAGTTCAATTTTGAGAAACAATGGGCATTTATCCGTTTTATTGGAACCCACCAGGAATATGATCGCATTGACGCTAACTCGATTTAATTTATGAAACTCATTAAGACAACAGAAGATTATCAGGCGGCGCTCGATCGCATGGAAATCCTTTTTGACGCGCAAGCAGGTTCGCCCGAAAGCGACGAGGCGGATGTGTTAGCGCTGCTCATTGATGAATACGAGCACAGACATTATCCGATCGAAGCGCCCGATCCCATTGAAGCAATCAAAATTCGGATGGAAGAAATGCAATTAAAACAAGTGGATCTTATCGATGCGATCGGAGGGAAAAGCAGGGTTTCTGAAATTTTAAATAAAAAGAGGAAGTTAAGCGTAGAAATGATCCGCAATCTGGCATCGCGACTACATTTATCAGCCAACAGCCTCATTGGCGACTATCAGCTCACCCGATAATTTTATTCTCCAAGTCAGGCAGAACAAGAAATCTTTACCTTTGCCGCATGAATTTTAAAGAGCAATTAATCCAGTATCCGATACTCGAAATTGTGGCGAAGGCTGCGGCGGAGCTGGGTGTCGAGGCGTATGTTTATTGATCGGTTTGGTGGCAGCGGTTTTAGTAAGTTTTTAAAGCTTTTTGAATGTACATGAGAACATCTTCAATTGAAATATCAGTGCTTTCTTCGACGGAACCGTTGCCGAAATGTTTGTGGTGAGGAAATGTGGATAGTTGAGGAAAGTGCGGTGCATTGTCCCAGCGGACAATTAATTCTCCGGTTTTCTTCTGCCAATGAAAGGCATATTTTCGGCGCGTTGGCTCTATAAATTCTTTGACATACAGTATGCTGTCATCCTTAAACCTGATTTCCAGATTTAAATAATAGCTTTCTGAAAGCTCTCGAAAGTCATTGATTGTATAAGCCGCAACAAGGCTTTTGTCATCCAGCCATTTGAAAATCTCCATTCCTGATATCAGCTATTTTTGAATCAATTTCTGATAGGAACTGAGTATAAGCTTTCCATTCTATGAGATCTTCCCACGCTTTAAAATCTTCTGAGTCAGCGTTTTCAATCTCAATTTCAAATGCTTCTAAACCGGAATTATATTTATTTTCAAGAAAAGTGATTTTTTCTTGAAACTGCTGTTTTTGGGCTAAGTAATCTAACAAAACCCAGTTGCCGATTTGTTTTTTAGTCAGCGTAAGCATAATATTTTTGAAGCCGATGTTAACAAATTTAAATATTCCGAAAGGTTAAACAAGTTTTATCACAGATTAGTTAAGTTCTTTACCTTTGCCGCATGAATTTTAAAGAGCAGTTAATCCAGTATCCGATACTCGAAATTGTGGCGAAGGCTGCGGCGGAGCTGGGTGTGGAGGCGTATGTGATCGGCGGATTTGTAAGGGACCTGATACTCAAACGGAATAGTAAGGACATTGACATCGTTTCCATTGGCAGCGGCATTGAGCTCGCGGAAATGGTTGCCGGGCAGCTGGGACCGGATGTTTTTGTCAGCATTTATAAGACATTCGGGACGGCTCAAATTAAACAAGGAGATCTCGAAATTGAATTTGTAGGCGCCCGGAAAGAATCTTATCGGGCAGATTCGAGGAAGCCAGCCGTGGAGGACGGGACGCTAAGCGACGATCAAAACAGGCGAGATTTTACAATCAATGCAATGGGCATTAGTCTCAACAAAACTGCATTCGGTGAGCTTGTTGACCCATTTGACGGCATCCGCGACCTGAAAAAGAAGATCATTCGCACGCCGCTCGAACCCGAGATTACATTTTCCGATGATCCGTTGCGCATGATGCGTGCGATCCGCTTTGCAAGCCAACTTAATTTTGACATTGAGCCGGATACATTCGACGCGATCGTTAAAATGAAAGACCGCATTGAAATCGTTTCCATGGAGCGGATTTCGGATGAGTTGAATAAAATAATTCTTTCCCCGACGCCTTCTTACGGTTTCAAGTTGCTCTATCACGCGGGCATTTTGCAAATTATTTTTCCCGAAATGATCGAATTGCTTGGTGTGGAAACGATTGACGGGAAGGGCCATAAGGATAACTTTTACCACACTTTGCAGGTTTTGGACAATGTGTCTCAACACACCAATGACCTCTGGCTGCGCTGGTCGGCCATTTTGCACGACATTGCGAAGCCTGCCACCAAGAAATTCGATAAGCGCGTCGGCTGGTCGTTCCATAATCACGAAGAAGTGGGCGCGCGGATGGTTCCGGTAATTTTCCGACGGATGAAATTGCCGCTTAATGAGAAAATGCGGTTTGTCAAAAAGCTCGTTCGGCTGCATTTGCGTCCCATTGTTTTGTCTAAAGAAGAAATCACGGATTCTGCAATGCGGCGTTTGCTGGTCGAAGCCGGCGAGGACATTGAAGCGTTAATGAAGCTTTGTCGTGCGGACATTACTTCCAAAAATCCGGATAAAGTGAAGCGCTTTCTGCACAATTTTGATCTGGTGGAACAAAAGTTGAAGGATCTTGAAGAACGCGACAAATTGCGCAACTTTCAACCTGTGATCACCGGTGAGATGATTATGGAAGCTTTTGGCTTGAAACCTTGCAAAGAAGTCGGCATCATTAAAGAAATGGTCCGGGAAGCCATTTTGGAAGGAATTATTCCCAATGAGTTTGAGCCTGCATTCGCTTACATGGTGAATGAGGGCGAAAAAATGGGCTTAACTTTACAATCATAATTTGTCCCTCATATTTTTTAAATGGAAAACAATACCCAGTTCAAACGCTTTTTCGGCGCACTTTTGACCATCTTAGGCATTTCTGTCCTGTTATTTGCGTGTGTTGCATTTTTGTCTGACAAGCCCGTTTTAGGACTTACGGTTACCAAATGGGAGTCGGTCGTTCCGTTTTTAGTCGGGACCGTTTTCCTGCTTACCGGCGTCAATCTCGTTAAGGGCTGAAGGAGCGCGGACCAGAGCGGCTCCGACTGTACATTCCAGGCACTTCCGGAATGTACAGTAATTGTTATACCACTCTATAAGCGACTGTGAATCAGCGGCTGTTTTTACTTTCATTCCCAAAGTTCCCCATTCTCTCATGATCCGATTGTTTTCCGCGTTAATTTCTGACAACCAGGAAATGGCCTTGTCAAGCAATTCAGACTGCTGACGATGCCTGGCGTAGGCGACTAGCAGTGGCACGGCAGCATTGATAATGAGCAGGTTTGAAGCATCTTTGCCTAAGAATGGGACCTTTGATTTTGATTTTTTACCAAACAAATAATGCGCTTGCCAATATTCTGACTGTTCTGCATGGAATAAAGCTTGTAAATCTGCAAAGTTGGAGGCCGAGATGATTTCCGAAAACAAGCTTGTCGTCCTGCTCAATATTGCAGCGAATTGAGCGAGCCGGACGGTTGGGAAACCAGCCGGTCGCATACGCAGATTTTTCCATTCATGACCGCTCATAAGTTGCTCTTTCAAAGCATATTTTGCTTTCAGAAATTGAAATTCAATGCGTAGTTGATTCACGTAATCTTGGTCTGAAATTTTCGGAATCAGCCCCGCGCATCCGAAGAGCAATGCCTCGGTCTGCAACAATTTCCCCCTGTGCCTTCGAACGATTTTCCACGTTACAATGCCGGTCAGGCGAATGAATGCCGCATCGTTTTGTTTAAAACCGAAATGTTTGCCCAACCATTGATAAGCGGTTTCTTCCCAATCACTGTTATTATTTTCAAACAATTGCATGACTTGTGCGGCTTTTTTATCAAGCCTTTCAAGCAGCACGCGATCGAGCATATTGAACTTTTGAATGTCTGGAACCTGTGCAAATAGGGCTGCACAAGGGATGGTTTCAGTTTCATCCTGCAAATGGCGATAGCGCTCCAAAACGGAAGTCGTCACAATATCTTTCAATGTTAATGTTGGCAGCAATGTGCCGTCTCGCCTGACAACCGGCCGGTCATTTTCCCACACAACATGCAGCACAACTGTTTCATAAGCCGCATCTTTTTCATGATTGTGCAAGCTCCAATCGGAGGACTTAACATGGATTTCGACATTGCCGATCCATTGCACATTATCAATAACGACCCTTGCTTCCGAAAAATCGGGTCCAGAGTTGCCATTTCTGTGGCCCGTTCGCAAGATGGTGAGCGGCAAGCCTTCGTCCGTTTTGAGGTTGTTTGAGGCGAAATATTGGAAACGCCATATAAAACTCAGAATATCTTCATTCATAGCATTGGGAATAAGCGTGTGCCGAAATATTTGATGTTGTGCGCATTATTTTCTTTGTCTAAACCTGATTAGTTTCTGTTCTTTGTACGCTGATTTGGTTTGTTGGTCTCGATTTTTGAAGTAAAAAAGTTTTATGCTCCGCCGTTTGCAATTCATTGCGCTTAGATTTCTCATTGTTTTTTTTGTCATTTCAATCGTTTGGGTGCTGGTTTTGAAGTTCTTACCCGTTTGGGTAACGCCTTATATGCTTTCAAGAAAAATTGAAGCTTTCAGGGACGACGAGGACACTGAAATTCACCACGATTGGGAGCCGTATGAGAACATTTCGAAAGAAGTTGCGCTGGCCGTTGTGGCATCCGAGGATCAGAATTTCCCAAAACACTGGGGCTTCGATTTTGACCAGATTTACAATGCGGTGACAGAAAAGCGGAAACGCGCCCGGGGAGCGAGCACAATCTCACAACAAGTGGCCAAAAATGTATTTTTATGGCACGGCCGAAGCTTTGTCCGCAAAGGACTGGAAGCCTATTTCACTGTTTTGATTGAGTTGATTTGGGATAAAGAGCGCATTCTGGAAGTTTATCTCAATGTCGCTGAGATGGGGAAAATGACTTTTGGAGTCGAAGCAGCGTCATTGCGTTATTACAAAAAACCGGCAAAATCGCTCACGCGTTATGAATCCGCCCGCATCGCAGCCGTTCTGCCCAATCCCGTCCGTTTCTCCATCAAAAATCCGTCAGCTTACGTCAACAAACGCACCAGCCAAATCGTAAGGCAAATGCGTTATCTCGGCGGGCGGAAATATATTGAGGGGTTATAGAGTTAAACTTTATTTAAAAAAGTTTGTTTAATTTGGACAAAACTAGACGCACCTATGCAAACAACTTATCATATAAAAGCAGGCGATATTAACGTCAATCTGCTTGAATCCATTAAGAAATTGTTTCGGGAAAATGATCCTGTAACGCTAACAGTTCAGTTGGAGAAGCCTGCCAATCAGGATCAATTCGAGCTATTTCTTAAATCCGAAGCATTGCAGAAGAAATATCCTCCAATCCGCGTGGATAATGATATCGACCTTTCTAGTTTGGCTAATGAAGTCAATCTATGATTTACTTTGATTCTGATGTTCTAATTAATTATTTGGTTGTTCAGGACTTGGCTAAGCATGAACTTGCGACAAGTTTATACCAAAAAGCATCGAGGGATCAGCGATTTTTCATATCACTTTTATCCCTGCAAGAAGTTTCATTTGTACTGGCGAAACTAAAGGTCAATAATAACATCATAACTGAGAAGTTAGACGTTTTTTTGAAATCTGACCCCGCCGGTTATGACGCTAGGTCATTTAAACGAGCAAGCTATCTGGCGGAAATTATTGGCTATCAAAATATCAATGACTGTCTTCACACTGCAATTGCGGAGGCTCACTGCGATGAATTATATACATTCAACCATCGTGATTTCAGATTCCTTCAAAACAATACAAATTTGAAAATTACGATATTGGACTAAGTCTTGAACAAAAAAGACGAATTTCAATAGCACTTGATTGGCCACAAGCAAGTCTTCGTTCAACCTCAAAGCAACTCCAAAACATCCGACCAGCCTACTTTAATCATTCCCGCGGGCACGGCTGCTTCTTTTGTGGTGACTTCCAGGGTTTGGTTTTCGCGGCCGATGTTGTGACTGGCGAGGTTTTCCCAGTCATGGAGGAAAATGGTTCGGAAGTAATTCGCTAATTCGGCGTCTTCAAAAAGTAAACTGGCGTCACGGTTAACGGAAACGCCATCATTTGACCAATTCTGACTTCCTATCAGCACTTTTTCGTTGTCTACAATGATGCCTTTTGTATGACATTTGTCGTGCACTTTGATGCGCATCGGATCAAAACCCATATCGACCAATGCTTCCAGATTTTCACGGGCTGCGGCGGGAATAAAGTTTCTAAAAATAATCCTGACGTCCAGGCCTTGATGCTGTTTTTCAAGCACGGCTTCAATCAGTTCCGCAAGCTTATCATGACCTTCTTTCGGCGCATTGAATGTCTGATTTTGAATGAATAATTCACGTTGTGCGCTCTTGATCAATGCCAGTGTTTCCTCAAAATAATTATCGGGCGACAAAAGCGGCGTGACCGTAAAATTCCGCTCAGCGACAAACGGATCGAAGCTTTGAAACTGTGCCGCAAGCTCTTGTGCCAGATTTTGAGCCGGGATCAGAAAGTAAATGTCTTCTTGGAAAAACTCATTGACGGTCGCAAGTTGCGTCGTTTTGTTGTTTTCGTAATCATGCAAAATGTATTTTTCAAATTCCTTCGCAATCGCCTTGTTTTCAAGCAACACGTGCCAGTCACGGTTATAGTTTTTGAGGAGAAATTCTTGCGTGGGATTTTCAATTTTACGCACATCAGGCTGATTGGATGACTGCCAGCTTCCGCTTGAAACCGAAACGCTTTTGCTGTCGCGAACGGCAACTTTAATGTGGTAACTCGTGGGAACCCAGCCGTTCTTGCTGCCGATCCGCACCCAAGCATTTTTGAGTTTTCCGTCCAATGCATCGCTTAGCTCATCCACCATTTCCTTATCTTCGAGATCGTCTTTTTTGGTGCCTTCGCCAGCATTTGATCCAACCTGAATGGCCATTGTCATTTGCTTGAAAGTTGGCTTCGCCGCGGCAACTTCCACGGCAGCCTGAATGTGCGTGGCTCCGAAATCATACATTCCAACGGTCAGGGATTTATTCGTGGCTTCCAAAAATGGTCGCAAATTGTTCCAGCCAGCTTCGGGACTCACATTGGCGTTCACTTTCATCGGGGCAGTGATTTTTTTCAAATCACCATTTGCCGGCGGAAAATAGCGGCTTTCCAATGCAATTGCGTCCGCCGGACTTAGCATTGTTTCCAGACTTTTGATGCCAGCGTCAAACCCAATGAGGTCCGCAATCGTAGGACCTGAAACTTCAACGGGATAATCCAGAAAAGTCTTTGGAAGCGGGGAGAAGCCTTCTTTTGCGAGCTGGCTGATCGTTTTTCGTTTGAAAACAGTCACTACGATTGCCCGTTTTTTCGTTATCCAGCCATTTTCAAAAACGTAACCCATCCGCAATCCGGCGACATCTCCGCGAGACAAAAACGCCTGTCTGGCTTTTTCCAAAATGGCAGACTCGCTGGCCGTATCATTCGGTTTCAGGACAAGAGAGTCACTTCCGCCGGACGTTGCAGCATTCAAAATCGCTGGCGTTCCTACATTGACGGTGAGTGTAAACGGAATGTTGATCGACACGCCGTTTTCAGCATTGACTACGGCGCCATTGGAATGAACCATAAGCGAACTATCGCTATTTGAAGCCGGATTTGGCTTGGCTGTAAACAATTCGGCGAACAGCCTGCCTTCTTGCGCATTTAATGTCCGCGCGTCCATGTGGCTCAGAATAGAACTGATCCGAACGCCCTCATTCATGATCCATTTGATTTGATCTTCGCCCATGGAACTGGTCCAGATTCCGCCATTCACGGAAACGATGTTCCCGTTTTCATCTTGCTCATAAACACCTGAATGATGCAATCCCACAACTTCCCAGCGCTCATTATAAACCGGCGAGCCCGAAGATCCCGGTGCTGTATCTGTTTGATAATGAAGGAAATGGTCCAAAACATCAATAAGCTGATTTTCACGGAGCCCGATCTGCTTCGGCATGCCATTGGGATGTTCGATCACATTGAGCCATTGCGAAATAATGGTTTTTCCCTCTTCCCTGATCAACGAATTGAACCCATATGCCGACAACGGACGACCGTTGGTGCTAAGTGCGCGTACGGACACAATGGTGTAATCCAATGTTTCATCCGTAAAGAAAAACGTGCTCGGATCAAGCGAAAAAATGTCGGTTGGCTGTAAAACCTGATCAACATTGAACTCGTAATTCATTTCCAGCCGTGCCAATGCAGCGGTGGCTCGTTCTGGCAACACGTGATTATTTGTCAGCATCAATGAAGGCGAAATCATGAAGCCGGTGCCGTAACCAAGCAAATTTCCCGAGGCATTCTGGATCCAGATTCTGCCAACGGTTTTGGAAAAATAAATGGCTTTTGATAAAAAGGATATGTCAACAAGATCATTGGTGCCCAGAATTCTTTCGAGGCTTTTAACCAGCACTTTATCCGTTGTTGGCAATGTTCCCTTCAATGCGGGGAAGGGCATTTGCGACCTGGAAACTTCCGGTAAGCCGGTGACGTCGAGTCCGCGCATGGTCAAGAACTTCGAAACTCTTTCCGGACTGTCAATTTCGAGGAAACGCTGTTCTCCTAAGAGGCTCATGTGCTCCGCTCGTTGCGGCTCGCGATCCAGAAATCTGCGTAACGTGTGGGCGAGTTGCTGCTTGAAATGGCTGTTGATCATGTCGCGAAAGTTGAGGTCGGCAAAGTTGCCTTTAACTGCTTCCTTTGTTCTTTTCTTTCAGAAATTTGTAAGTTCTGTGACGCGCAAGAATGGGGTCTAATTTTTCAAATAAGCCCTGGCTTTTGAAGGCATACCAATTGATTTTGAGCAGATAAAGGCTCACAAACGAGTCGCGGTGTTCCAGGATAAAAGCGCTCGTTTTTGTTTGCAAATCCAGCCTTTCGAGCGCTTGTAACCCGTGCCAGTAATCAATGCTGTCGGCCTGCGCTTTCTTTCGGGCAAGTGCTTCGCCTGCCGTGTAAACCTTCAATCGGTCGTCGGAAGGTTTTTGTATATTTTGCCAAAAGATTTGCCATTCTGCATTGCTTTTTGAATTGCTGACGGCAGATTTTGAGAGATCCGTTGTGTCGAGCTGAATGCGGATTCCTGGTTCGAGGAAAAAGAAAAGCGAGCCTTTGAGCTGGGAAACCTGCATTTGATACAGGTTTGGAACCAGGTCCTTTTCCATTTGCAAATTAACGCTGTCCTGGCCCAGTTTCAGCGAATGAACAGTTGCCGCAAAGCCTTTTTCACGTGTCAGTAAAATCGCTTTGCGGCCTTTAAGTCCTTCGGGATTAACAATTTTTATCCTGACAAGCTGACCAAATGACGCAATCGAAAGCGTGAGCAGTGCGATACATTGCAGCAGAAATTGGGTCATTTTCAGCGATCAGATTTAAATCAATTATTTTATCTCCACTTTCACCAAAACCGGCTGGTGATCAGAAGGATAACGTTGCTCCCTGGCATCCGTTAGAACGCCGTATTTGAGCACATCGATATTTTTACTAACGAAAATGTAATCAATGCGTTTGTCCATGGGTGCGTCAAACTTGAAACTGTTGAATGTGCCCTCCGGACCGTAAGGAGCCTGTTTTGTAACCTCGTGCGTGTCGCTCAAAATGCCTTGAATTGTTTTAATTTGCTCGGTGTCAGGGGTTGAGTTAAAATCTCCGGTAAGGATAACTGTGGATTTGCCTGCAATTTCCTGAATTTTCTTCACCATTAAATGTCCCGACTGCCTGCGCGCTTCAACGCCCTGATGATCAAAGTGCACATTGAAAAAATAGAATTCTTTCTTGCTCAAAAGATCCTGAAATTTACCCCAGGATGAGATCCGGTTGCAGCAGGTTGCGTCCCATCCTTTGCCCGGTTTGTCGGGCGTTTCGCTTAGCCAGAAATCGCCCGATTGCAATAATTTAAAACGGTCTTTTTTGTAAAAGATCGCAGAATGTTCGCCGCCTTCCTTGCCATCGTCGCGGCCTTTGCCATAAAATGCGTAATCCGTTAATTCAGCAACATCTTTCAGCTGTCCGATCAATGCTTCCTGAACGCCAAAAATGTCAAATTCGTGGAATCGAATCAAACCTTTTACATTCTCCTTGCGATTGGGCCAGGCGTTGACGCCGTCGTTCGCGGTGTTATAACGGAGGTTGTAAGAAGCGACATTAATCGTGTTTTTTTGTGCAAAAGTGCTTTGGCACAAT
Source organism: Dyadobacter sp. CY326 (assembly GCF_021390515.1). GTDB lineage: Bacteria > Bacteroidota > Bacteroidia > Cytophagales > Spirosomataceae > Dyadobacter. The sequence continues at coordinate 25,416 of NZ_JAJUXI010000001.1, read as the reverse complement.
GCAAACGCCAGGTAAAAGGCTAAGGCAATTCTTTTCATTTTAAAACGGTTGGCATAAATTAAGTTTGTAACAACAACAACATTCCCGAAAGATGTTTCACGACTCGGGAATCGGCAAAAATCGGACATAAATCGCTGATTAATGTGCATAACAGATTAAGTAATCGCCCTCTTTGTTTTACTTTTCTTAATAATTATTTAAAGTTTACGCGTTCGCAGTGTTTTTTTGTAACTCGTAGTTCCTTATTAGCCATTTATAACATACTGCATATTACGCGAATGAATATTTATCCGCAGGCTTCCCGCATTCTGCTGGCCATCGATTGCATCATTTTTGGATTTGACGGAAAAGACATTAAGCTGCTGCTCGTCAAGCGGAATTTTGAACCCGAGAAGGGAAAATGGTCGCTTATGGGCGGTTTTTTGAATTCTGATGAAGACCTTGCAGACGGCGCCGCACGCATTTTATACAACCTGACCGGACTGAAAAACATTTATGTCGAACAACTCGAAACGTATGGAAAGGTTAAACGCGATCCGGCTGAGCGAACAGTTTCAGTCGTTTTTTTTGCATTAATTCAAATTGACGATCATGATTCTGAGGCGGTTAGGAGCCATAATGCGTCCTGGATCACCTTGGAAAACAGGCCTGCATTAATTTTTGACCACGAGGAAATGGTTTGCAAGGCCATCGAACATTTAAAATACAAAGCTGCATTGCACCCCATTGGCTTCGAGTTGCTTCCAGAACTTTTCACCATTCCGCAGTTACAAAAACTTTACGAAGCCATTTACAGCATCCCGCTCGACCGGAGAAATTTTAGCCGCAAACTGCTTTCAACAGGCTTATTAATTGACACGGGCAGGAAAAACAACAACAGCACCACGAAAAAGGCGACGCTTTATAAACTTGACGAAGTGCGCTACAAAGAAAAATTCCACTCGTTCTGGAATTTTATGCCCGACAGCATGAAGCAGTCGTAAGGGTGGATCTCGCAATTGCAGTCAAACTTACATGATCAAATGCGACGATCAAATGTGTGAACGGTGTCAAATTTTAATTGTGTCAATATTACACCAAAGATAAATTAAATTATATTTGTTGGCTGATTAATGAAATAAAACATATTATTGCCTCGATCTTATCCTAATCCACAATGAAAGAAGACTACGTTATTGGCATTGATTTTGGCACGGATTCGGTAAGAGCGCTCGTCGTCAATGCACAAACCGGCGAACAAGCGGGCACTGCGGTGCGCGAATACAGCCGATGGAAACAGGGAAAATATTGCGATGCATCGCTGTCCCAATTCCGGCAGCACCCGCTGGATTATCTGGAAGGGCTGGAAGGAGCGGTTAAGGAAGCGCTCGAAAAAGCAGGCGATCATGTCCGGCAAAACATTCGCGGAATCTCTGTTGATACGACTGGTTCCACGCCCGTGGCCGTTGATCGCAATGGAACGCCGCTTTCACTTTTGCCTGAATTTGCGGACAATCCGAACGGCATGTTTATCCTTTGGAAAGACCATACGGCCAATGCCGAAGCAGAACAAATCAATGATCTCGCGCACGGTTTGGCGACAGATTACACCAAATATGTAGGTGGCATATATTCATCTGAATGGTTTTGGGCAAAGATTTTACGAACATTGCGCGTAGATCCAGAAGTGCGTGAAAATGCTTTTTCATGGGTGGAACATTGCGACTGGATCTCGGCAGAGCTTACCGGAAATACAGATCCGCTTACATTGAAAAGGTCACGCTGTGCGGCGGGCCATAAGGCGCTTTGGCACCAGGATTTTGACGGACTGCCTCCTAGTGATTTTTTGTCAAAGCTCGACCCGCTTCTAGACGGCATCGGGGATCGGCTGTTTTCCCAAACGGAAACTTCCGACGCGCCAATGGGCACCATATCCAGTGGATGGGCGAGCAAGTTAGGTGTTCCAGAGAATGTTGTGATTGGCGTAGGCGCATTTGATGCGCATATGGGTGCCGTGGGCGCGTTGATCGAGCCTTATTCTTTATGCAAAGTCATTGGCACTTCCACTTGCGACATGCTGATTGCGCCCAATGAAGAGGCTGGACATCTACTGATCAAGGGCATTTGCGGACAAGTGGACGGCTCTATCATTCCCGGCATGCTGGGCATGGAAGCAGGACAATCTGCATTTGGAGACATTTACGCATGGTTTGCGAAACTAATCATTGAACCTGTCAGAACTTTGTTGGGTGAAGAAGCGGCGCAGGAAATGTCGCGCAATTTGATTCCGCATCTTGCAAAACATGCTGAGAAATTGCCTGTCACCGATAACGACATCATTGCCATCGACTGGCTGAACGGCCGCAGGACGCCCGATGCAAATCATACGTTAAAAGGCGCCATTCTCGGCTTAAATTTAGCCAGCGACCACGTTCGCATTTTTAAAGCATTGGTTGAATCGACGGCTTATGGTTCCAAAAGCATTGTGGAAAGGTTCAGGCATGAAGGTGTGCCAATCCATCAGGTGATTGCGATTGGAGGCGTGGCGAAAAAGTCGCCGTTTGTGATGCAAACATTGGCTGATGTGCTCAATATGCCTATCAAAGTGGCCGCGTCGGAACAAGCGTGTGCATTGGGAGCGGCTATGTTTGCGGCTGTGGCTTCGGGAGTTTACACATCATTGCCCGAAGCGCAGGAAGCGATGAGCTCCGGCTTCGATGCTGTTTATTCCCCCAGACCTGCGCAAGCGGCTGTTTATCAGACCTTATATCAAAAATATTTACAGACAGGAGCGTTTCTTGAGAACAGCTTTCTTCACCAATTTTCACTTGCATAATGGTTGATTTAAAACAATTTGAAATCTGGTTCGTCACCGGGAGCCAGGATTTATATGGAGATGAAACGCTTCGGAAAGTGGCTGAGCACGCACAAATCATCAGCCAATATTTCAATGATGCGTCGGAAATGCCTGTCAGAACGGTTTTTAAGCCTGTTGTAAAGTCCTCCGGAGAAATTTTCAACATTATGCAGGACGCCAATGTTACGGCAAACTGCATTGGAATCGTTGCGTGGATGCACACATTTTCGCCTGCCAAAATGTGGATACGCGGATTGCAGATCATGCAAAAGCCGTTGCTTCATTTGCATACGCAATATAACCGCGACATTCCGTGGGCGGACATTGATATGGATTTCATGAATTTGAACCAGTCTGCGCATGGCGACAGGGAATTTGGTCACATTATGACGCGGATGCGCCTGAACCGGAAAGTTGTAGTGGGCCATTGGCAACAAGCGCAGGTAATGAACGATGTGGCGCAATGGACCCGTGTTGCTGCTGCACGACATGATATGAAAGGAGGGAAATTTGTCCGTTTTGGTGATAATATGCGGGAAGTCGCTGTTACAGAAGGTGATAAGGTTGCAGCTGAAATGACCTTTGGTTTCTCGGTAAACACACACGCGGTTGGCGATCTGGTTGCGGTGATTAATCAGATTTCGGATGAGGAAGTCGGTCGGTTGATAGACGAATATCAGTCGCAATATGAACTTTCGGCGGGCATCAGGAAAGGAGAGGAGCGGCATGATGCACTTCGGGATGCGGCCCGCATTGAACTGGGGTTAAAATATTTTTTGGAAAACGGAAATTTTAAGGGTTACACCAACACTTTTGAAGATCTGCATGGCATGAAACAGCTTCCCGGCATCGGCTCGCAGCGCATGATGGCTGCGGGTTACGGATATGCCGGCGAGGGCGACTGGAAAACGTCTGCAATGGTGCGCGCATTGAAAGTGATGGGCAGCGGTTTGCCGGGCGGCAATTCCTTCATGGAGGATTACACGTATCATTTCGATCCGGCCAATAATTTGGTTTTAGGCTCACATATGCTGGAAATTTGCCCGAGTATCGCGGCTGCGAAGCCTTCTTGTGAAATCCATCCGTTGGGAATTGGCGGAAAAGAAGATCCCGTCCGGCTGGTTTTTAATGCATCGGCAGGGCCAGCCATTAATGTGTCTTTGGTGGATATGGGCAACCGTTTTAGGATTTTGGTCAATGAAGTTGAAGCCGTAGCAGTGACGGAAGCGCTGCCCAAATTGCCCGTTGCGAGGGTTTTATGGAAACCAGCGCCGGATATGGCAACGGGTTGTGCCGCCTGGATTTATGCAGGAGGCGCGCACCACACCGCATACAGCCAAAACCTGACGACGGACCACATTGAAATGTTTGCTGAAATGACGGGCGTAGAATTGGTGGTTATTGACAAAAACACTTCGTTAAGGCAGCTGAAAAATGAATTGAGATGGAGCGAAGCTTCTTATAAATAACAGGGCATGTCAAAATACACTTATTTAAAAGAGCAGGTTTACGAGGCCAATATGGAGATCCCGAGAGAAAATCTGGCGATCGTTACATTTGGTAATGTGAGTGGAATAGACCGGGATGCTGGTGTGATCGGCATCAAACCCAGCGGTGTACCTTATCACAAGCTGAAAGTGGAAGACATTGTAATTCTGGACCTGGAAAATCAGGTTGTAGAAGGGGCGATGCGCCCATCTTCTGACACCAAAACGCACACATTGCTTTATAAAAGTTTCCCTAACATTGGCGGCGTGTGCCATACGCATTCCACCTACGCGGTGGCCTGGGCGCAAGCCATTAAACCGATTCCAAACCTCGGAACAACACACGCCGACCATTTGACAACCGCCGTGCCGGTAACGCAGGTGATGTCTGACGAAATGATCCAGCGGGATTATGAATTGGAAACGGGCAATCAGATTCTGGATCTTTTTGCTGCGGAAAATTTAAGTTATGAAGAAACCGAAATGGTCCTTGTGGCTTGTCACGGACCGTTTACATGGGGTAAAGATCCGGCAAAGGCCATTTACAATTCAATTGTTTTGGAAGAAATTGCAAAAATGGCGTTTCTGACCCTGACGATTAATCCGTCGTGTGAGGCCATTAAGCAAAGTCTGTGCGATAAGCATTATTTTCGTAAACACGGAAAAGATGCTTACTACGGGCAGGGATGCTAATTATTTCTTCTCCTCCAAACGTCTGCTTGCAATGTTGCGCATTTGTTGTAGTGCCTCCTGGCGTGACATGCGTTTCTCGCTCGCTTTTGCTTCATTAATGGATTCTTTGGAAAAACGACCTTTAAATAGGTTCCAAATGGCAAATATCATATCGGGTTATTCTTAATAGTTTAATCAACTAACGTAATCCAAACATAGGAAAGTTTAGGATATAAAAAAACTACCAGCAAACAAGTTCGCTGGTAGTCATTAGATTGTCTAAACGTTGAGTATGAAGTCCTTTTTTCTCAATAAATTAACTTAACACGCCCTTACGCAGTTTACTGCCAGGATTAAATTCGTCCTTGATCCAACGAACGAAATTGTTGGAGTTCGTTTTGTAAATCTCCATAGACAATGGCTTTATGCCACTGAATTCCACCTCTTTAACGTACTCTGCATGCAATTTTAGAATTTCAGACAGGGTTTTGCTATCAGTTTTCATTTATTCAGGGATGTTAAGGTTACGACAGGTTTGGATTTTTACCATACTAATGTTGTTCCCAAAGTCCTAAAAAATTTACTCAAATTAGAAAAGTTATAAAAATAGTAATAATTGTTATAGGGTGTGGCGTAAATTTCCCATTTCATCATTTAATGTGGACGAAAGCGTACAAAAGTTGTTACATTATAGGACAAAGTGGGAAATATCTATAACTATATGCATTAGTAAGTGCCTGGAAGACACATTTTTGCAGTTCAAAAAAATGTAACAAATTAAGGTTATAAAACCTGTTCCAGGAGAGCGTGGAGGCTATGGAAAGCGGTGTTACTTGGTTTTCTGACTTTCCGAGTTGTTTGCAGCATTCAAAAAGTTATAGCCCTTAAATCCCAAGCTTCTTCTTTAAAGTTGCAATTTCCAAAGGTTTGGGGAGCAGATCCAGAATGTGCAGGCTGGCTCTTGCTTTGTCAATATCACGCGTGTCAATGGTGGATGACAACATGAAAATCCGGATTTTTTCTTGCAGCAAAGGCGGTAGGCTGTCGAATTCCTCAATGAATTCAAAGCCGTTCATATCAGGCATTTGCAAGTCCAGCAGGATAACGCTTTCAGGTAAATTTGCGCCTTGGCTGACTAAATGTTTGAGTGCATCACGTGCTGAGTTGAATGTCTTCACCGAGTCTGTGATGCCGCTCTTTAGAAGGAGTTTTTCGTAAATGAATAGATCAAAAGCGCTATCATCTATTAAAAAGAAGTGTAGAAGTGGCTTCATAACTATTATTTATGAATGGAAGGGATGTTGACTTCGAAAATACTTCCTTCTCCTATCGACGACGAAACCTTGATTTGTCCCCCTAATTTGGCGATTGCTTCGTGAACAATGTACAAACCGATTCCCGATCCGCTGTTCGTTGCGCCGGCACGGTAAAACATTTTAAAGATCTTATCCTGATCCGAATCCTTGATTCCGGAACCATTGTCTTCCACAATGATCCTGGCCGCATCAGGCGTCGACTTAATGGTCAGATGGACAAATTGGTTTGGTTTCGTTTTGTCCTGAAACTTGATCGCGTTGTTGATCAGGTTATTAAAAATGATCCGCAATTTCATCACATCCGACTTGAAGACGCCCGCTTGATCAATGTCGGTGGTCATTTTCAAATTTCCATATTCGGGAAGATATTGAATGGTGGCCTGGACTTCCGTAACCAGTTCCTCAAAACTGATATCCGTAACCACCGGCACGCCACGTGCGTTTTTGTAATAGTCTATAATGTTGATAATGAATGTGTCCAGCTTTTTTACAGATTGCCGGATCAGTTCCAGATATTCATTCTGGGACTTGATATCATCTTCCAGCAAAGCCAGATTGACGATCCCAAGCACAGACATCAAGGGCGCGCGTAAGTCGTGTGAAGCGCTGTAAACGAATTTGTCCAGCTCCTCATTGGCCTTTTGCAGTTCTATATTGCGCTGTTGGAGGTCTTCCCGTGTTTTGTAAATGTCATAAGCATGTGAAATGGCGTTTTCCACATAATTGTAATCCCACGGTTTGTCGATAAACCTGAAAACTTCTCCTTTGTTAATGGCGTCAATGGCAGCGCTTATGTCTGTGTGTCCGGTGATTAATATGCGTATGGGTTTTGGGAACTTCGTTCTGATCTTTTCAAAAAATTGCACACCCGTCATGATCGGCATGCGCTGATCCGCGAGAATAATGCAAAAGTCATTTTTTTCAAGAATTTCTTCTGCTTCTACGACCGACGAGGTGACTGTAATGCTGTACTGCTTCCGGAAAGAAGCCTTGAAGGAGTGCAAATTATGCTCCTCATCGTCAATGTACAATATGGTTATGGGTTTTTCACTCATTGAAATCCTGGATAGGGCGAGGCTTTTGTTTTACCGGCAGTGTGATTAAAAATTCTGTTCCCTGGCCAACTTCGGTATTAACCTGGATATTGCCACTATGAACCTCGATTATTTTGAAGACAATGGACAGTCCGAGTCCGGTCCCGTCACCCACTTGTTTGGTGGTGAAAAAGGGTTCGAAGATCTTCGCACGAATCTCCGGCGTCATTCCAGGCCCGTTATCTTTGATGGAAATGGAAATGTTATCGGGATCGCGCAGCCACGACTTCACCCAGATTGTCGGCGTTTTATCCCCGGTCCTGTGCTTCAACAAGGCGTAAATCGAATTGTTAAGAATGTTCATAAAGACCTGGTTTATCTTGCCCGCGAAGCACTCAATACTCGGAATGTTGCCTAACTCCTTCACCAAACGGATCGAGTTGCCCATTTGGTAATTCAAAATAATGAGCGTTGATTCTATTCCTTCATTGATATTGACCACATTAAGGTCGGATTCATCGACGCGGGAAAATATTTTCAACCCTTTCACGATCTCAACGGTCCGGCTGGCGCCATCTTCCATGCCTTTCAGCAGCGTTCCCAACTCGGTTTTTATATAATCAAGATCCAGCTCTTCTTTTAGTTTGTCAATTTCCCTGATTTTCCCCTGAATGCCTTCAATGGAATCAATGGTCTCGATATCGTTATATGAATCCAGAATTTCAAGCACATCGTCAATGTCCCTGCGCAACGGTCTGATATTGGAGCTCACGAAGTTGATCGGATTATTGATCTCATGCGCAATGCCAGCCGTAAGCTGACCAAGCGACGCCATTTTTTCAGAATCGAGCAACTGCGTTTGCGTGTCTTTCAATTTGTTAAGCGTCACATTCAGTTCTGTATTTGCAAATTGCAATTCGGCCGTCCTTTCGTTGACACTTTTTTCCAGAAAGCTGTTTTGCTCCATGATGATCTTCTCATTTTCGAGCGAAATTCTAAGTGCCTGCGCCTGCGACTCTTCCCGGTCCCGCTTGAAAATGTTGATTTTGTCTGCCAATGCGATGGAAAGTAAAACCACTTCTGCAATAGAACCGAATTGCATTGTATAAGTTGTAAAAACATTATAAGGCAATATGTTGATATTACGCAAAACCAGTAAGAAAAGGCCTATCAGGAAAATTGTCCAGGCAGTCAGGAACAGTTTTGCAGGACGATAATTCTCTTTTGAAAGTTTTAATCCGATAATAAAAAGCCCGATTGCGCCAATTCCTCCTGAAACGTCCACCGCGCGAAAGCTCAGAAGCTCAAATCCCAACAAATTTAATATTCCCGTCGAAGAATAAAGGATAATGATAACATTTAGTATCATAATTCCGGGTGGCCACTTTTCATCCAGCTGCAAAAAGTTTTTCACAAACAGCATGGCAAAAATTCCGGCAAGCCCTGAAAAGTAAATTGTAGCAACCGAATTGAAACCAGGAGCAAACGGCCACATGTATTTGAATCCGTAACCCGAAAGTGCTGTCTGCGCTAACCCGACGAAAAACACGTAAAGCACATAAAAAAGGTAACTTTTATCGCCGGTCGAAAAGTAAATGAACATGTTGTAAAGCACCATCACAATAATGATCCCTGCAAAAATGCCATTGATCGTTTCACCAATTTGCGCCGATTCGAAAAAGTTTTCCTGGTCGCGAATGATCAACGGTAAAATGACCTGATTATAACCCTTAACCCTCAAATAATAATCTTTGTGATCGCCAGGCGTGATGTTGAGATTGAAAACGAGGTTCTGATGCTTGATAATCCGGTCGTCAAAATCGTCGGTTTCAAGATATTTTTCGGACTTGACATGAGAGCCGGTTATTTCGAAAAGCTCGCAGGTGTGAATGAGCGGATGCGCAAGTTCGAGGAAAAGTGCCGGACGGCGTGTTTTATTGACTATTGAAAAACGAACCCAGAATGTGGATTGACTTAGCCCCATATTGGGCGTGTCGTCCGTGCTTTGGACAAATCCTTTTTCTTTTCTAACCTCTTCAAAACTAAGCTTGTTGGTCCGGTCCTCGTAAATTTCAAGCTGCTTTCCAATGATCATGGAGCCATCGTGAAATTCCACAGGTTTGCCATAAACCAACTGTATGGAAAAAATCAGAATTGTAAAGAATCGCGTAAAAAACCTCATAGAGTCTGAATCTTCATGTCGAGATTATAATGTAATGCTATCTCACCCTTTGGGCCTTTTTCCACCGCATATTGAACCGGCTGTTCGCGCAAATCGAATATCCGATCGCGCTCTTCCTGATGTGCATTGGGCAATCCTTGCAAGTCGTCAACAATGATGGCAGTCGCGATAAGGCCTTCTTTGGGATAATAAAATGTTCCATTATTTCCCAGAACGCGGATGATATCAAACCCGATTCGCAGGCACTGTCTTAATGTCGGCGGCGAACATAGGGCGAGCAAACGATCTACACCTACCTGAGAAGTAATTGCAACGCCAATCCTACCCAAGAAGATGCTCCCGATGCCATAACCTGCTACTTCTTTGGAGTTAAACAGCCCACAGAACTCGGCAATTTTTTTATCTTTCAAATTGTCAACGTACCCGTAAATGCGCTCATCCTTCTTCGCAATGGCATCTTCCATAGGCAGTTTCATGACCTGGTTACGCACCTGAATGCGTCCGCCTCCATAGATTTTTTCGCCATCCTCCGACTCGACAATGATAACATAGGTGTTCTCATCATGCAACCAGTTGTGACTTGCGGAAGTAACTTGTTTTACGCCGTACGCCTCTAATACTTTTCGGTGTTCGTCGATATATCTGTAACTAGTCTCAACATCCTCCGGAGCCTTGTACGCCTTAATTTTTGCTACCATCAAATTTTGTCGTTTACAATAAACAGAGTTTCATTCAATGGAAGGCGTTTCGATTTCATTGCGAGCATTTCAGTTTTGTTGATTTTTAAGAGGAAGACTGCCTTTGTATTGTTATGCTGAGTTATAATTCGTTCAAAGTCAAGCTGTACGTTCGTTAATACTGCAATCTCCCGGTCATCCAGACCTTCACCAGTGGCGAGACGCTCGAAAAGCTGCAAAGGCGCATTCACCGGTTGCGCGGCCAAGCCAAGTTGCTCAACACGCAGCCAAAGCCTTTGTGCCGCCATTCCTCCTTTAAAATATGCTTCTTTTGAGCGCTCGACCGCCACCACCGCAATGCATGAAGCGTTTGTAACAGCTGCCTGCGTGGCTTCCGATAATGCATTTCCCCCACCGATCGCGCGCAGCGTTCGCGCAATTTTTTTATCTTTCAAAATGCTTAAAACCGCCATTTGCTGCGGCGAAGTGACAATCGATTGGATTGCATAGCCATCGCCAAACTCACTTTCTGTTCTGCCAGGCCAGCGCGTGTTTCGCTCGAAGAAATCGTGGTGGCCCGCATCATTCAATAAAAGCGTCAGCTCGCAGGCGCCAATAATGCTGCCCAATTGCGCCAGCTGATTTTTCCCCTGAATGAATGTGACGTGTGCTCCTTTAACATCCGCCACAGCATTTCGCATTGCATCCAGTTCCGATTGGTGTAATGTGTACAGAACGCCTGGATTGCGATTGGTAACGCGGGTTTCAATGTAATCGGCCAGTTCATTGGCCGAATCAGGAATGCTTCCTTTGTTTTGGACTAATTCTATTGAGGCAGTCAAATCAGTGGCGGACGCCAGCGGGAAAAACGTAGTTTGCGGCTCGTAGCCTAATTGTTTGGCCCTGAGACTGGCATTTTCCAGTGCAGCGCCAAGCGCGAGGTGAGCTGCTGTATTTTTATAGTTTGCAAAAGAATGCGAGCGGGCGGGATCGTGGAAGAGGTGAAGGCGGCCATTCCGGAAAACCCATTTCCAGGGCTGGTCGTTTCCGGCAGATGGGGCCAATGTCCCCGCATGCACGATTTGCTCAATTTCTTCATTTGATATTACTGCCGAAGATTGACTTCCGGGAAGTGAATCGACGATTTTTATGGCATTATCAAGATCAAAACCTTTGTCCGGTTTACTATAAACGGTTGATGCGGATTCTGCTGATTTGTTTGCGATAATGTTTTCAAGATCAACATAATAGCGTCCGGAATCCGTAAACTGATTGAGGAGAATGCGTCTGCACACATCCGTTACCACGCCTCCACCCAGCGTCACCGCACTTGCCAGCTGCGGCCACGTGCTGATCGACTGCCCGATTTCCAGAAGCGAAGCGCGTCCACGGCTGGATGTGTTCATGGCGTCAATGATGCGCATAACGAGTGGAAACCGGTCGGCGGGAGCAATGTTCCTAAGCTTTTCTTCTGGAATGCCTGCGAGTAATCCGTGTAAAATCGGCATCCCGGCGTCCAGATCAAACCTTTCCACATCCAGCATGCCCCGATCACTCGTTTCCATCACCACGGGAATGCCGAAGTGCCGCGCCTTTTCCCGACAGCTTATTTTAACTTCCAGATCATCGCATTCGTCAACCAAAATATCCAGTTTTCCATGCTCGGTCAAAAACCCTGTTATGTTGGTGTCCGTAATGCCTTCGGGATAGCATTCAATGTCCAGATAGGGATCAATTTCGGCGATTTCTCTAGCTGTAACAATGCATTTATTGATCCCCAGATTATGGAGTCCGGTCTTGATGCGGTTAAGGTTGCTCAGCTCTATCGTGTCGAAGTCAGCGAGCTTCAATGTGCCGCAAATGCGCTCAGTGGCCACACTTACAGCAACCGCGTGGCCGACAGACAGGCCTATAATTCCTATTTTTCTTTTGGATAAAAGATCTTGTTCCTGAGGAGTGATTTTGTAATGGTTTCGGCTGGTCCTGAGCGTGATGAAGTCAGCCTCGTTCAGAATGTGCAGGAGTCGGTTGGACCAGGGATAATAAATCCAGTTCCCTTCCAGATCAGTGTCTTTTTCTGCCGCCCATGCCGCGTATATTTCATCGATTTCGATGGGAGTAAGCCGTTTTCGCGGACTCCTAATCTTAATCAGCTCCTTCATCTGGGAAGCGAACAAGTCCAAGACGATTTTGTTCTGGTAATCGGCAATTACTGAGTTAAATTTTTGTTTGTCAGCGCTTTGCTCTTTGAAAATGAAAACCGGTTTATAAATCGTATTGTTTGATGAATCTGGATACATTTTTAAACAATTAGGAGGATGGTTCCCAGAAGAACTCATTAAAAATTTAAAATTCAACAAATTGTTTTGATCTTCGTATTAAATCCTGTGAACCGCCCGATAATATGCCAATCCATGCCGTGGGATAAATATTTTGATCAATTTTACACAATTTGCTTAAATTATTTTTGTAAAACTACCACTGCATCATCGCCACACAAAATATTTGATGGAATTGGATCAAATTTACCTGAGCGCTTGTCGTTTACGGAATTTCAAAAGTAAAATTGTAAAAAGCACTTGACGCTTTTGTGTTATTATAGAATTAATATTATAATATTATCAATTAGTTTAGCCTTTTCGCTCCAACTAACGAGTCAAATCACCTCCAAGAGTAAGTATTTTAAATGGAAACCAAAGAAAAGATCAGTGTACTTTATGTGGATGATGAAATTAATAACCTCAATTCATTTAAGGCCGCATTCAGAAGAGATTTTAATATACTGATCGCAACCTCCGGGCGTGAAGGTCTTGAATTGCTGAGACACAACGTTGTACACGTGATTATCACCGATCAGCGCATGCCTGAGATGACTGGTGTGGATTTCCTGATTGAAGTGCTGAAAGACTACGCTGACCCTGTTCGCATCCTCCTGACGGGTTACACAGATGTGTCCGCAGTGATTGACGCCGTCAATAAGGGGCACATTTACTATTATCTGAACAAGCCCTGGGACGAGGCCCAGCTGCGCATCATTATCAAAAACGCCCACGAAATATTTCATTTGCGCGAGCAAAACAAGGAGCTTATCGAGAAGTTGATTGAAGTAAACGGCCAGCTTGAATTTTTGCTGAGACAAAATCTGCTTTCCTAGGTTCTCGCATTGCGTCCGATTTCTCCAAAAAAGTGTGCTGGTATTCTTTTTGCTTTATCCCCATGTCTGCATCTTCGCAGGCTCGATAAACTGGATTAGTTATGAAAAAGATATTGGCAATTGGAGCAATTTCTGGCGTTGTGTTGTATGTTTTCTTCAACAAATTCTTCCGCGAAATGGAAGGAAAGTTTGCAGCTGAAAAAAAACAGCCTGAATTGGCCGGAAATAACAAAACAGAAGGGTATTTTTACCATCAGAGCGAATTGGCGTCTGAAAATACTGCCGCCGACATCGTTCCAAGTTTCAACAATTAAGGCTCGGAGCGCCGGGCAAATCCAGTGTAATTCCCCGGCATAATGTTGCGAACAATTTACCTCAAAAGCTTATTCTTGATTCTGACAGGATTGTTCGTATCGTGTGGAGAGGGAACTATACCCCCTCCACCACCCAAGCCTATTGAACAGCCCGGCGGAGAACCCGATCCCACAGACACCACGGGGAACACCATTGACACCACCACGAATCCCAAGCCCGATACAATCATCATTGACACGCTGAAACCCAGGAACAGCAACCGCTTTTTAGCATTGTCCAAGGGTTTTGGCGCAACAAACATTTATAGCGAAGCCCAGCTTTCGAACAAAACCGGCATTTACACCAAGGCCCGTGACTATATTGGGCGTGCAGTAAATTTAGATTATTCGTTTATAGCGCCTGCCAATGACACGTTGCAATACAGGCCATTTGTGCTCATGGTTCATGAAGGCGCATTTCTTTTTGGTGAATTGGGTAATGAATTGGGCAAAGCGAGGTGGCTCGCGCGAAAGGGTTACGCCACTGCGTCTATTAATTATCGTTTGGGTTTTAATGGTGGTTCGCAAGCCAATTCCTGTGGCGGCAATAATCTCGAAGTGATCCAGGCCATTTACCGCGGCGTGCAGGACACTTACACAGCGCTCCATTACTTTGCGGACAAATCGGAGACATTTGGGATTGATCCGGGTCAGATGATTCTGGCCGGGAGCAGTGCCGGGGCCATCATTATTTCGGCCCTTGTTTATATGGATGAGTCGGACTTTGAAGCATTGCAGCCCGGGATTGTGAAAACGCTCGGGCCATTGGACCCGGTAAAAACCGGAACTGAATTTCGCGTGAGAGCTTTGCTTTCCTATTTGGGATATGCAATTTTTAAAACCAGTTATATCAGAAATTCGAATGCAAAACCAACCGTTTTCTTTCAAAGGACGGGTGACACGGTGCTCCCTTATCAGCAGGGAAATCTGTTTTCATGCGGATCGTATTTTTGGATGCAAGGCGCAAAACCGGCTTCGGATCGGCTGAAAACACTTGGAAAGCCTTTTGAGCTGAATTACCAGCCCGAAAAAGGGCATATTTTGTCCTACACAGAAGAACATGTCGCAAATCGTTACGCGCAGTTTATGAAGCGTTTTTGGTCGGATAACCGGCGACAGATAACGATTGAAAACTTCAAAACACTGGAAGACATTCAACTTCCCTAACTTATCTTCCCTTCATAAAAGGCAACATTCGTTTCAGATAAGTGGATAATCTCAATTCCAGAAATTCATAAGACAAATAGGAGGCAACCATTGTCATAAACAGTGCAAGGAAGAACATGGACGTTCCGGTGCTATAAACCGGGTAACCCAATCTTTTGAAAACATGCCCCAGAATGACCACAACGGGCACATGCACAAGATAAACCGAAAACGACATATCCCCGATTTTAACCAGCCAGTTGGGGAAAGCGATGCTCCGTTGCGAAGTGTAAAATATAAAGGATAGAAAAAGCAAACTCGATCCGAAACCCCATTGCAACGGCCCCAACCCACCAAAAAATCCTGACCAATATTGCCACAAAGCCAGGGAAATAAACATAAATACAAGCCACACCCTGGAAAACAAAGAAGCGAAAAAAGGAAACAGCTTTTCGTTGGTGTAAATGAGGCCAATGATAACTCCATAGACGAAATTCCAGATAATGGGATTCATGACCATGTTCAAATAACCATTGCCAGAATCATAGGTTCGCTGCGCTTCCAGTGTAATGAAACCCATTGTGTGGGGCATTATGACGAGCGTAATGATGATGATAATGAAGAAAACGACCCACCGATATTTTGAAAAGAACATTGAAATGGCCACCAATGCATAAAAGTAGATTTCGTAATTCAATGTCCAGCCGACTGGCAAAAACGCGTAACCGTAGAAAGGTGGATCTGTGTGCGTGACTGGAATGAATAAAAGACTCAGAATCACATCCTTGAATGCACCGGCTTGGAGCCCGATCCTGCTTTGGAATAAAAAATAAACCAATGTGATGACAGCATAAGTGGGCCAGATCCTGACAAAACGGCGGGCGATAAATTTGTAAACAGCCAGTCCGGAGAATGTTGTCTGCTTGGTAATGTACACCATAATGAATCCGCTAATGACGAAGAAAAGCGCAACTCCCGACGGGCCGGAATTGAAAAAATAATCCAGCTCCTGCTTGAATGGCTCACCCTTTTTGATGACATCTTTGAGGTGATAAATGGTGACTGTCAGCGCTGCGGCAGCCCTGAGAACCTGAATGCTATTTATTTTCGACTCGAAGGGATTGCTGACCGGCTTGATCTCCTGATTCATTCTTTTTAACAATATTTTACGTGACCGGCCGAAACCGGGGCTGTAAAGTAAATCAAAGTTTGGCTTATGTAGCAATTTACCATCAGCCACATGTTATTTTCGAATCAAAGGACTGCGCCCTGTCAAACGGCACAATTTTTAAGGCTTTGACTAAACGTATATCGTAACAAGTAAATCAGTCACATATGGATCGCGTGCTAACCGTAAAAGAACAGATAGAAATTGAAGCTCCAATGAGCAAAGTTTGGGAAGTTTTGATTGCACCAAAATACGTGCGGCAATGGGACGATCTTCCCGAAGGCTTTGGCGATTATTATCTGGAACTAGGGAGAGTGATCGAATGGTCGGGGCGGTCGCGCATTACTGTGGTGGAATGCGAGCCAAATGAAACCTTGAAGCTGTCGCTATATGCCGAAAAGTGGGAATTGCCGCCTGCATCCTATGACATTGCCTACACATATAAACTTTCGGAATCCGGCGCAGGCGTCGTTCTTGAACTGGAAATCGGGGATTTTGCATCGCTGCCCGATGGCGAGGATTATTATAACGCGTCACTGGAATTTGCAGCAACTGCATTGGAAAAAATCAAAAATCTGTCCGAAAACAGACTTTGATTGGGGCTGTGAGTATATTTGTAATGATCACCGCCGAATCCTATGCAACCGACCACAAAACTATATTATGACACCAACGAAGTAGCCGAACTGGTTGGCTGCGAGCCGTCTGCTCTACGCTTTTGGGAGAAGAAGTTTCCTCAGCTTAACCCGAAGCGCGACGCGCGGAACCGAAGGCGTTATACAGAAAGGGACATTGAAATCATTCGCAAGATCATGCATCAGCGCGACAAGCAGGGGCGCACGATCAAAGGCGCGCGCGAGCAAATGCGAAGAAAAGAAGAGGCGCAACTGTTGATCCAAAGGCTTATGCGCGTTCGCAAATTCCTCGAAGAATTGCAGGAAAAGCTCTGATCGGTGCTCATCATTATTTAAATGTCCTTTCCAATGCGGTCCATCTTTTTGTTATTCTTAATAGCTTCGCTTCCAAGTTTTGAGCAAAAGTTTCAATCGGCTGAAATCCGCAAGCACATTGCATTTTTGGCTTCTGATGAGATGGAAGGGCGCGGCACAGGAAGTCTGGGTGAGATCCGATCGGCAAATTACATTGCTGATATTTTTGGAACACTGGGTTTGAAGCCTGCGGGAACTGACGGCAGTTTTTTCCAGCCATTCCAGGTCAAATATTCGATAGAAGGAAACTTGCACGAGCTGACAGGCAGGAATGTTGTTGGATTTTTAAACAATAATGCAAAGAAGACGATTGTCGTCGGCGCGCATTATGACCATCTTGGAAAAGGTTTTCAGGGGAGTTCGCTTTCGCCGGACAGTAAGAATAAGCTCCATAATGGCGCGGACGACAATGCTTCCGGAACGTCTGGTGTGATGGAATTGGCCAAATATTTCAGCAGCAATAACATTAAAGAAAAGCACAATTATCTCTTCATTGCGTTCTCAGGCGAAGAGCTCGGACTGCTGGGTTCGAAATATTTTACAGAAAATCCGACCATTCCGCTTGCGTCCATCAGCTGCATGGTAAATATGGATATGATCGGCAGGTTAAGCGATGAAAAGGGCGTGATCGTTTCGGGGTGGGGGACAAGCGCTGTTTGGGGAAAGCTCATTCCGGAACTTGCTAAAAGCCAGGGACTGAAAGTTACGGTTGATTCATCGGGCGTCGGTGCGTCGGACCACACATCTTTTTATCTCAAAAACATTCCTGTTGTGCAGTTTTTTACGGGTGTGCACGGCGATTATCACAAGATCAGCGATGACGTGGAGAACATTAACTCTGCGGGCGAAGCAAAAATTCTCACAGTCGTCTCCGGGTTGCTCGAAAATCTGGACAGAGAAACGGTCGACCCGCAATTTGTAACCGCTGACAATCCGCATTCGGGCAACAGCACAGCTGATTTTAAAGTCACATTGGGAGTCATGCCTGATTACAGTTATTCGGGAAAAGGCCTCAAAATCGATGGCGTTTCCAAAGCTCGCCCAGCCGAAAAAGCGGGCATTCAGGCGGGAGACATCATTAAAAAACTGGCTGGAAAAGAAATTACTTCCATATATGATTACATGGAAGTGCTCGGCGAGCATGAAAAAGGCGAAAAAGTAGAAGCTGAATTCTTACGTGGCGCTGAAACCAAAAAGGTAACAGTAACATTCTGACTTATTGAATCGCGCCGCGTTTGCCAAGTTCAATGGCTTCCATCTGACTGATCAGTCCTTCGTGCAGATTAAACCGCAGCAATGTCCGGAATTTGTGAAAACCTTCCCGCCCGGCGGCGCCCGGATTAATGTAAAGCATATTATTAAGCTCCTTATCCCGGATCACCCGAAGAATGTGTGAATGTCCGCACACGAAAATATCAGGCGTTGCGGATTTTAGTTGCGGCATCACCTGCGGATTGTAACGCGGGGGCGCTCCCCCAATGTGCGTGATCCATACACGAAATCCTTCCAGGTCAAAATGCAGGTTTTCAACCGTTCGGGCACGGATCTCATTGTTATCAATGTTCCCAAAAACGATTCGGCATGGCTTGAAAGCCTCTAATTGGTCTATAATCTTTGTAGAACCGATATCACCGGCGTGCCAGATTTCATCGCAATTTGCGAAGTGTTCGAACACGCGTTCATCCAGGTAACCGTGTGTGTCTGATATCAATCCAATTGTTTTCATCCGCTATCGAGGTCGTGTCTGATCTGTTTTGTAACCGCAAAATAAATTAATTTTATTTTTCTTGTTAATTAAAGTAACTTATATATAACGTTTTTATATATTAGGGATGGGTTTCTTAATTTAAGTTAATTTTTTGTTACTATCGTCAAAATCGGGCTGTAAACTAATTTTGTAGTTGTAAAGTTGCATCAGTTTGTCTATAATTGCGTAAAGTAGTATATCAGTTACATCCTTCGAGTAATCTAACCACCATCAGCCTTGAAAAAAATCCTACTTCTGTTCTTTTTATGCCCCTTTGTAACGGTCGCCCAGGCGCAGACCGGCGGGCGATTTACGCTTAAAGGAGTAGTTACAGACACTTCCGGGGCGGCCTTGCCCGAAGCCACGGTCATGTTGCTGCTGCCCAAGGACTCTTCGCTGGTGAACTTTGGCAGAACCAACAAAGAAGGCGCATTTGAGTTGAAAAACCTGAAACGGACGCAGTATATTTTCAAGGTGTCTTATGTCGGCTTTGTGCCTTATCAGGAGAATGTTAACCCAAAAGACGGCGATGTGACGGACCTGGGCAGAATGAAAATGAAGGTGTTACAAAAGGAGTTGTACGAAGTCGTAATCAAAACCGCGAGGGCGCCGTTGAGCATTAGGGGCGATACGGTGGAGTTTGATGCGCGTGCATTTAAAGTGCCGCCAGGATCAACAGTCGAAGATCTGCTCCGCAAACTCCCGGGAATGCAAGTGGATGCGGATGGAAACATCAAGGCACAAGGCGAAGAAGTCAAACGTGTAACGGTCGACGGTAAGCGGTTTTTTGGCGACGACCCCAAAATGGCAACCAAAAACCTTCCTGCCGAGGCAATCAACAAAGTGCAGGTTTTCAATGGTAAAACGGAACAGTCGAAAGTTACGGGTGTTGACGATGGCAAGCGGGAGAAAACGGTCAACCTGGAACTGAAAGACAGCCATAAAAAAGGTGGTTTTGGGAAAGCGACCGCGGGCGTAGGAACGGACAAGCGATTGGAAGGAAAAGTAAATTACAATCGGTTCGACGACAAGCAGCAATTTGCCATTCTGGGCTTTGGAAACAACACAAACCAGTCGGGCATCGCGCGGAACGATTATCAGGATTTCAAAGGGAGCCAATCTTTTAACTGGGGCGACGATGGGGATTTTGGATTCAATAGCGGCCGTTATTATGGTGGGGATGATATCACGATCCAGCCTTCCTGGAACGGCGGCGGCTCCGAAGGCTTTACCAAAAACTTCGCAGGCGGCGCAAACTATAACTATGACAACAAGAAAACGAAACTGAGCACGAGCTATTTTTACAATCAGACAAAGGCCATCAATGATGTGCAGGCACGGACGGAGAACTTCCTGACGAATGATTCTTACAGTTCGCTGGATAACTCGAAGTCAATCGGCTTCACGGGCAATCACCGACCAAGCCTTCGGTTTGAAAAGAACCTTGATTCGCTCAATACACTTGTTCTGATTAGCAATTCGCGGATCAATTCGGGAGATGAGGATTATGACAGCTTTCAGCGATCGTTCCTGAATGAGGGAGTTGTGACCAACCAATCGACGGTTGATAATAAGAGCGAATACAATTCCTTCGCAATGGCTAACCTGCTTTTGTACAGACACAAGTTCAAGAAAAAGGGAAGGAACTTTGCAGCGAGCGTCGCTTACAACATTAACAATGCTGACGAAGACAAACGCCTGAATTCGATGAATATATTCTTTCAGGATTCGACAAGAAACAGCTCCATTAACCAGCTGAATCAAACAGAAAGCACCCGCGGCAATTTCAAAGGCAGTTTGTCTTACATTGAGCCTTTTGCCAAGAAATTCACCTGGGAGACATTCTTCAATTACAGCATGCGGAAGGACAAAGTTGACCGCGACGTGTTCGATGTCAGCGGAACGGAGCGCGAAGTCAATCAATTTCTGACACGCTATTATTCCAACGATTTCACCTACAACCGTGTGGGCACAAGTCTTCGTTATTCTAACAAAGGTTTCAATTTCGCTGCGGGACTTGCCGGTGTCCAGTTTGAATTGCGAGGGAAATTTGCTTCCGATAAAAATGCAACGAATTTTACGCGTGTTGACAAGAGCTATTTCACACTCGTGCCCAACGTTTCTTTAAATTATGACCTCAAAAACAACCGCTATCTTTACGCAGAATATGGCCTGAATGTTCGTGAGCCGTCGGTTACAGATCTGCAACCGATTGTAGACAACAGCAATCCGCTCTATATCACCGAAGGAAATCCGGACCTGATCCCGTCCTCATCGCACAGCGTTTATGCCGGTTATAACATGTTCAATCCAGCCAGCTTTACCAATCTTTACATTGGCCTTTCCTACAATTACAATGTAAACCAGATCGTTTACAACAGAACAGTGAATGTAGAAAACCTGATCACGACCACCAAGCCGATCAACATTACAGGAGGAAACAGTTACGGGACTTACGCAGGATTTGGATTTCCTTTGAAGAAGACAAAAGCGACGCTGAATCTTAACACAAATGTCAATTTTGACAACAACCTGACTTACATCAATGGTGTTAAAAATGAGACGAATACAGACAGCTACAATTTCGGCACACGCCTCGATCTGACGCCTAGCGATGCTTTTACATTTTACGGTAATGCCAACTGGGGTATCAGCGAGTCGAAATATTCGATCAACACCAATCAAAACCAGAAGATCTTCAACGCGACTTATGGGGCTGATGTGAATGCAAAAGGGCCGAAGGACATTTATTTCAATGCGCGGTTCAATTACAGGATTTATAAAAATGACCAGTTCGGCTTCGATCAAAAATTGCCGATCCTGAACTTATCGGTTTACAAGATCATGCTGAAAAGTAAAAAAGGAGAGATACGACTTACGGCCAACGACGTGTTCAAGCGAAATCAGGGCATTACGCAGAATGTCAACCAAAACTATTACACAGAGCGCCGTGTGAGGACATTGTCAAGATATTTTATGCTGAGCTTTACATATAATATGCGTGGTGTAACCGCTTCTGTCAGACGGAACAACAACTTTTAAACACTGAAATTTAAACCTATGAAATCGATTTCGTTAATTATGTTGTTGCTGTTTTCTCTCGCTGCTGCGGCCCAGAAAATGGAGGGAGAGATCACATATGATCGCGTTTTCCACTGGACCCGAGTTTATTCCCGGTTGAGTTACATGAGCCAGGAAGAAAAAGACAGGTTAAAACTTACTTGGGGCAATGACGATGAATCCAAGCAGGAAATGACAATGATATTCAATGACAAGCAAAGCTATTACAGTTATCCGAAGGTCGATGAATTGTCCGAAGGCGGTTATTCTTGGCGGAAAGGAGAGTTTAAAATTTACCGTGATTATGAGAATAGCAAAATGACCGACATCATTGAAATGCTAGGCAAAACTTACATTGTTGAAGACTCAATCCAGGCCCCGAACTGGAAAGTGATGAATAAAATTAAAGAAGTGGCGGGTTATATGTGCATGATGGCTGTGACAGAGGACACGATCAAAAATCAAAAGATTACAGCTTGGTTTGCAGACAATATACCGGTTTCCGGAGGGCCACAAATGTATGGTGGTCTACCCGGAATGATCCTCGAGCTGGATGTGAATGACGGCGATATTGTAACCACAGCCAAAGAGGTGAAATTAAGACCGGTGACAGGTGAAGAGCTGGCACTGCCCAAAAAGCTCAAAGGGAAGAAGATCAATGCGGCCAAATATGTGGAGTTAACAAGTAATCACATTAAGGACAGCATCAAGGCGCATCGTAATCCCTATTATGCAATCCCCTATTGATTTTTATTAGAAATCTGCAAATTTATTATAAAAGGAAAGATTGTCTCGGCGATCTTTCCTTTTTTCGTACATTTGCGACTTCATTGAGCCTGTGAGTTGCAAGTGGTTGGCTCGATATTTATGTATTATTACTCACTTACCTATTTTTATACTTAACACTGTTGATCTAATTAACCACCCTTTATTATGAAACAAACGCTTTTAGCCGTTGCTATGCTCTTTATTCTTGGCGCTTGTGCGGGCAAGAAAAAATTGCTTACTGCGCAAAAACAAGCCAGCGAAATCCAGATTCAATTGGACAAAGCGAGAGCCGACCTGAACGATTGCGATAGCAGAACTGCCGGACTTAACAATGATTTGAAGGCTAAAAACGATGAGCTAACCAGCAAAAATGCAAAATTGAAAGAGCTGGAAGAACAAGTTGAATTCCTTAAGAAAAACAACAATAATTTGCTTGACCGCATGTCTGATCTTTCGGTTATCAGCAAAGAAGGTTCTGAAAGCATTAAAAAATCGTTGGCAATGATGGATGCGCAAGGCATGCAGATCCGCGATTTGAATTCAAGCATTCAGAAAAAGGATTCTTTGAACATGGCGCTTGTGCTAAACCTGAAACGTTCGTTGGCAGATGTTAGCGATGAAGATGTTCAGATTGAAGTGAAGAAAGGCGTTGTTTATGTGTCACTTTCTGACAAAATGCTTTTCAAATCTGGAAGCTCGGTTATCAATACACAGGCTGAGTCGGTGTTGAGCAAAGTTGCCAAGATTCTGAACGACTACAAAGAAATTGAAATCCTGATCGAAGGCCACACGGATAATGTGCCTATCGCAACGGACAAAGTTTCTGATAACTGGGATTTGAGCGTTTTGCGCGCGACTTCGGTTGCGAGAACATTGCAGAAGAAATATGGTGTTGAACCAGTTCGAATGATTGCTGGTGGCCGTGGCGAATATTTACCCAAAGTGGCAAATGATTCGGCGCCAAACCGTAGCTTGAACCGTCGTACGGAGATTATCATCACACCTAAGTTGGATCAGTTCTTCAACCTTTACACGCCAAATGCTGGCAAGTAATCGTTTAGTAAGCATAAATTGAGGAAAGCCCGTCGGAAACGATGGGCTTCTTTTTGTTCACTCATTAAAACACGCATTCATGTCTGAGCAAGTTCCAAATAAGGAAACTATCGAGAAAGCGCATCAGCTTGTGGCTCCTTACATTCATCACACGCCCGTTTTAACTTCCAGCTTCTTGAATGACTTGTGCGACGCGCAGATATTTTTCAAATGCGAAAACCTGCAAAAGATAGGCGCATTTAAAGCGCGGGGCGGATTGAATGCAATCCTGTCTTTGTCAGAAGATCAGTTTGAAAACGGCGTAACGACACATTCAAGCGGAAACCATGCGCAGGCCATTGCCTTTGCTGCCGCGAAAGTGGGAGCAAAGGCTTATATTGTAATGCCCGATAATTCGCCATTGGTCAAAATACGCGCTGTGGAAGGTTACGGCGGGCAAATCACTTTTTGTAAAAACACGCCCGAAGAACGTGAAAGCACGGTTCAGGAGATAATCGGGAAAACCGGTGCAACCTTTATCCATCCTTTCAACAACTACGAAGTGATCGCCGGACAAGCGACTGCTGCAAAAGAATTGATTGAAGATGTGGACCATGAGCTCGATATGATTTTTGCTCCAGTGGGAGGAGGCGGGCTGCTGAGCGGGACGGCATTAACAGCCCATTATTTTTCGCCAGCCACAAAGGTGTATGCGGGCGAACCGGAAGGCGCAGCAGATGCAGTGCTCTCTTTCAGAAGTGATAAAATTGAAAAAGCGCCTTATGTCAAAACCATTGCCGACGGCTTGCTGACTTATTTAGGCGACAAAACCTTTCCAATTATTAAGCAGCATGTGACGGATATTCTGACAGTTTCCGATGAGGAAATTGTCCAGGCAATGCGCTTTTTGTGGGAACGCATGAAGCTTGTTGTGGAGCCTTCGGGTGCTGTTTCGTTAGCGGCTTTTATCAAAAATAAGGACCAGTTTAGCGGCAAAAAAGTCGGTGTGATTCTGACCGGAGGAAATGTAGATCTTGGGAAATTGCCGTTTTGAGTATATTTCAGTGGTTTTTCAGGAAAACAAGAATTTAATTGTTGCCAAATATGCGGTTAACATTGCATTGCCGTTATTAGTAGAAATGCCGCACGCCGGTGAATTAATGTTGAATGTTATTTACTCTTAAAGTTAAAGTATGAAAAAGCTGATTTTTTGCGCCCTTGTTATTTTTATGGGAGCCTGCAAGGATAAAGACGATGATGTAGCACCAGAAGTTGACTATGCACCGGAATATGTCGGAGCTTATGCCACGACGACAATCAACGGACCAACAACTGTTAATGAAGATTGGACGATTACGGTTCTTGGCAAAAACAAACTTGCTATTGCTTACATCAGAACCATAAAAATTGCAATCGCCGGAACATCGGTGACTGTTGTTCAGGAATATCCATTGTCTGACGTGCATTCTGACAAAGACGGTTTTACGATCAACGAAACGGTCAATGTTAAACAGAGCACTGGAGAGCCACTTAAACACAAAGTGGAAGGTGTTGCGACAAGGGTTGCAGGTGCCAGTGGCGTTGCTCAGCTGAATATTAATTTGAAAATAGCCGATCCATCAAACGGAAAAGCCTCTTACGAAGGATATCTCGAATTCAAGAAGAAGTAAGTTTTTGAACGCGAATGAAAAAAGCGATTGGTTTTGGACTGAACCCCAAAAGTTGGACGAGTTTAAGAATTAACGATTAGTGTGATGAGCTCGGTATTGTACCGGGCTCATTCCGTTTAAATTCA
>NZ_JAJUXI010000020.1 GCF_021390515.1 Dyadobacter sp. CY326 | reverse complement strand
TGACTAGTCCTAAGATAGCGATACAGATTTTAGATTAGTTTAATTAATACTCACAAAGCCGTTGCAAGGTTATTCTTGTAGCGGTTTTCTTTTTTATAGGTCCGTATTTTGACTTCATTCTGTTTGTGCATTTGATCTGGCGTCAGCATAAAACATGAATAATGAGGCCGCAAGGAATTGTAGATTTCGATGCTGTCACTGACTAGTTTTTTCATTGTTCGCATATCAACCTGATATCGTTCGAGCATAAATTCATCTTTCAAAATTCCATTTACCCTTTCTGCCACAGCATTAGCATAAGGGTCATAAGATTCTGTCATACTGCAATTGATCTTGTGTTTTTTAAGCACTTTCTGATAGTCATCACAGCAATACTGCAAACCCCTGTCGGAGTGGTGAATAAGGCCTCCTTTATTCCCATTTTGTTTCAAAGCCATTTTTAAAGCTCTTACTGCGCCATCTGCATTCAAGCTGTCGGATAGATTATAACCCACAATCTTTTTGGAATATGCATCGGTCACCAGGCACAAATAAGTATGGTTATTGCGGTTTCCAATGTAGGTAATATCTGATACCCAGACCTGCTCTGGCCGTATAATTACCAAGTTCTCAATCAGATTTTTATGCTTACGGAACCGGTGATGAGAATTGGTAGTAACCCGATAACTTCGCTTAGGATAAATACATAAATAATTGGCATTCAATATAGTAAACAATTTATCTCGACCAATCCCCAACTCTTGTAACTGCTCTCGTAGAAGATAATAAAGTTTTTTAGTGCCTATCCGTGGCATCTTGACACGTACGGATTGAACCAGATCAATTACCCTTAAAGCAATTTGTTGCCGGTGTATTTTAGAGCTCTTTTTACGATAATAAACCTGCCTGTTAACCCCGAGTAATCCACAGGTAGAAACTACTGTTTCTTTTTGTTGTATTCTGAATTGGTCGATTGCCCGGGTGAGTAGTTTTTTCTTATCGGAATTTGGTATTCCTTTTCAGCCAGCTCTATCATCATGTCAAAAATGATGGCTTTCTTATCTGAGGTCTCAACCTGCTTTTCCAAAAAGGCCTTTTGCTTTTCTAAGAGCTTCACCTTTTGCTCTAACTCTAAAATCTTCTGTTCAGGAGTTTTAGGCATATTTGATGGCGTTTGATTTTCCCAATCAAATTTACCGTATTTACGCAACCACATCGTAACTGTTGTAGGGTTTTGTATACCATACTTGCGAGCTGCTGCTCCTATGGAAAATTCTCCACGTTCGATCTCTTTGACAACTTCCAATTTAAAAGACATAGAGTAGTCTTTTTGTGTCCGCTTAACATACTTAGTTTCTAGATTCTCTCGCATAGCTATACAGTTTGTGTATCGCTATTTCAGGACGGGACAAAA
>NZ_JAJUXI010000019.1 GCF_021390515.1 Dyadobacter sp. CY326 | reverse complement strand
CCCCCTTAGTTCAACTTAGCATATATTTTGGGACCTTAGCTGATGCTCTGGGTTGTTCCCCTCTCGGACTGGGACCTTAGCACCCCAGCCCTCACTGCCGTGTATATCATGCCCCATTCGGAGTTTGTCAGAATTTGGTAGGATTTGACTCCCCCTAGTCCTATCAGTAGCTCTACCTGAACATGACTCAACCACGACGCTGTTCCTAAAAACATTTCGGGGAGTACGAGCTATTTCTCAGTTTGATTGGCCTTTCACCCCTACCCTCAGTTCATCCGAAAACTTTTCAACGTTTACCGGTTCGGTCCTCCACGATGTGTTACCAGCGCTTCAACCTGACCAAGGGTAGATCACCAAGTTTCGCGTCTACAGCCACTGACTAATCGCCCATTTCAGACTCGCTTTCGCTTCGGCTCCTGTACTTTAATACATTAACCTTGCCAGTGACCGTAACTCGTAGGCTCATTATGCAAAAGGCACGACGTCACCCGTAGGCTCCGTCCGCTTGTAAGCGCATGGTTTCAAGTTCTATTTCACCCCGCTGCTCGCGGTACTTTTCACCTTTCCCTCACGGTACTAGTTCACTATCGGTCTCTCAGGAGTATTTAGCCTTGGCGGATGGTGCCGCCGGATTCAGAGGGGATTTCTCCGGTCCCCACTTACTCAGGATACTCACTCATTTAACGCTCTTACCTGTACGGGATTCTCACCCTCTTCGATTGGCCTTCCCATGCCATTCCAGTTCAATTGTTAAACACTAGGTGAGTCCTACAACCCCAGTCTGGCCGTAACCAGGCTGGTTTGGGCTTGTCCGCGTTCGCTCGCCACTACTTGCGGAATCACTATTGTTTTCTTCTCCTGCGGGTACTTAGATGTTTCAGTTCCCCGCGTTTGCCCCCCGTAGGGTAATACCACTTCATGGTACTGGGTTGCCCCATTCGGATATCTACGGATCAACCAGTATGTGCCTGTCCCCGTAGCTTTTCGCAGCTTATCACGTCCTTCATCGCCTCTGAGAGCCTAGGTATCCCCCATGCGCCCTTAATTCGCTTGCGCGATCTTAACTCTTCTTTCTCTCTTCTACTTCTCAATATGTCAATGAACTCGTGGCGCGCATTTGCGCCATGTGGAGAATAACGGATTCGAACCGTTGACCCCCTGCGTGCAAGGCAGGTGCTCTAGCCAGCTGAGCTAATCCCCCAAATTTTTCAATAAAAATTATCAAGAACGTTATCCTGATAACTTGTTTTCCGTGGGCCTGCGTGGACTCGAACCACGGACCTCGACATTATCAGTGTCGCGCTCTAACCACCTGAGCTACAAGCCCTTATATATGATAAAGATAAACCAAAAGCAGAGTCTCTCGTCTCCAGAAAGGAGGTGTTCCAGCCGCACCTTCCGGTACGGCTACCTTGTTACGACTTAGCCCCAGTCGCCGATTTTACCCTAACAGTGTCT
>NZ_JAJUXI010000017.1 GCF_021390515.1 Dyadobacter sp. CY326 | reverse complement strand
TGGTTTGACGTCAAAGGTATTGCAGCTCCTTCGGCCAATGCCCAATCGATTTACATCATGAATTCTACCGAACTATATCGCGTTGACATCGTTACCGGTGCGTTGACACTTCATAAGCAGGGCTGGAACAAAGTGACGGCCATGAGCGGAGGAGGGGGCTACCTGTATATAGTCAATGACCAATACTTGTACCGCGTCACTGAGAATAACGATCAGTTTATGCTATCAAAAGGTTGGTTAGGTGCAAGCTCCATCGGGTTCGTTCATGACCCGAGCGGGGGGAATTAGATCTTTGAAAGTCTGATCTGTGCCGCCGGTTTAGGTATAGTGACCATTGTCGGGCTAGCTAACCCAAGTCGGGTTGACTAACCTGACGATGGTACATAAGCCTTTTTGCTTGTGGTTTCCGGCGGATCGGGCATCTCACGTCAGAAGTTCTTGCCGAATGCTCAGGCCAGCTGATTGTTGTTGGATGGATACCAGCAGCTTCCGTTCAATTCGGCGACCGAGTAGCTATAAGCTGTGATAACGGTCAATGATTCGTTGCTAAAATATATGGATTTGATCCTAGCAGCTTACGTGCGCAGAATAGGCAAGGAATATATTTTTACAAACATCGAACTCCGAAAGCTAGGGATGCCCGTGCTACTTATTGCTGGAAACGCCGATATTGTCAGGTACAGCGAATTAATTAAAAACGAACTTGGCGTCTGCGTAAAGAATCTTGAAGTTATAATTAGAGAAAATGTCAGTCACGTAGTTGTCAACATACATAACGAGGTGATTTTATTTTCTGAAAGATGGCGCATCTTATAATTATGCGCTAAAAGTCACAGCATTTAGAAACCTTATTATCATTAATAAAAGAGTACTATTAGCCACCGGCTACCCTTGCCTTTTTCAATATGAAAGGCATATGTCACTGGTGTGTCGTGCAAGGCTCCAATGTTGTTTATTTAATCCAAATCAATTTAATTCATGAAAACCAATCAACTGTCTCTATGGGCAACAGTCATCATATTGGGCTCTTCATTACTTAGTTCTTGTGAAGACAAGCTCGGAGAAACAACTCCGGGAAAACAAACAGACATTGTCAGTTCAGACAGCACCGGCGTTTATAAAGATGGTATGCTTAACGGTACGCCCATCCGCTACAAAGTGATTAATGGACGGGCAGTCTGGCAGGGTGACATCGTGCTCACCCCTGAGCAGCTGGGACAAGGAACCGACCCCAATGCCCGCATCTCAGGATCAGGCGCGAGCAACTTAATTTACCGCTGGCCAAATGGGGTCATTCCTTATGAAATAGCGCCTGAGGTCGACCCGGCCCTAAACATTACGATCAAAGATGCCATTGCCTACTGGCAATTTAAAACGTCCATTACTCTCGTTCCCCGTACGAATCAGGTTGATTACGTCCGGTTCGTTATAGGGGATGAAAGCCTATCTGAAATTGGAAAAATAGGCAATATGCAGGAGATCAAGCTCACCAAGTACGCAAGTCGAAGAGATGTCATTCATGAGATTGGGCATACCATAGGGCTTTTACACGAGCATACCCGCGATGACCGGGATAAATGGATCACGGTTAAGTGGGAAAATGTAAATGAAGAAGGAAAAGAAGAGTTGAAGACATATGGCACTCGATATCCAGGGTATCCTACTTTCGGGAATGGACCATTGGATTATAAATCAGTTATGATTTATGCCGCTACAAGTTATTCCAAAAACGGTAACCCGACCATGGTCCGTAAGGATAATCTTCAGATCTGGGCGCTCGAGGATCAATTATCAGAAAGAGATGCAAATACGGTGGAGCAGATGTACGCCAATCTTTACATTGTTTGGAGTAACAACCTATATTCTGCAAGTTCCAAAACAGGCAATTACGTGAATCTGGGCCTTGGCTGGAAGGGTGCGGCCAAGGGAATTGCCGAACAAGGTCGCTATATCTGGGCTGTTCATGGAGGCACCCTTTGGCGAATTGATCGCTTTACAAAAGAAAGACTAGCGATGGGTAACGAGGATTG
>NZ_JAJUXI010000016.1 GCF_021390515.1 Dyadobacter sp. CY326 | reverse complement strand
GGGGGTCCGACTGCAGAGACAGCCAGGATGTTAGCTTGGAAGCAGCTATACATTTAAAGAGTGCGTAACAGCTCACTGGTCGAGCGGGGCGGGCATCGATAATAAACGGGCATCAAGCATATTACCGAAGCTATGCGATAGTAATTTATTACGATCGGTAGGGGAGCATTCTCACAGGGGTGAAGGTTTGGCGTAAGCTGGGCTGGACTGGTGAGAAAAGCAAATGTAGGCATAAGTAACGATAATGCGGATGAGAAATCCGCACACCGAAAGACTAAGGATTCCTCCGCTATGCTAATCAACGGAGGGTTAGGCGGGGCCTAAGGTATAGCCGACAGGCAAGTATCGATGGACAGCAGGTTAATATTCCTGCCCTTGCATGCAGTGTGAAAGAGTGACGGAGTATTGTGGTAAGTACGTACTGACGGAATAGTGCGTTGAGCAGAACCTACGGGTGAAGCGAACTTACGAAAACGCTTCCAAGAAAAGCTTTTGAAACGCCAGCTGTACGCAACCCGTACCGTAAACCGACACAGGTAGTCGAGAAGAATATTCTAAGGTGCTCGAGTGAATCACGGCTAAGGAACTCGGCAAATTAACCCTGTAACTTCGGGAGAAGGGGAGCCTCCTCAGCGATGAGAGGCCGCAGAGAAATGGCCCAGGCGACTGTTTAGCAAAAACACAGGGCTCTGCCAAAACGAAAGTTGACGTATAGGGCCTGACACCTGCCCGGTGCTGGAAGGTTAAGAGGGGATGTCATCGCAAGAGAAGCATTGAATCGAAGCCCCAGTAAACGGCGGCCGTAACTATAACGGTCCTAAGGTAGCGAAATTCCTTGTCGGGTAAGTTCCGACCTGCACGAATGGTGTAACGATCTGGGCACTGTCTCGGCCGTGAGCTCGGTGAAATTGTAGTAGCGGTGAAGATGCCGCTTACCCGCCACGGGACGGAAAGACCCCGTGCACCTTTACTATAGCTTTGCATTGTTTTCGGGTCAGGGATGTGTAGGATAGGTGGGAGGCTGTGAGCCGGTGTCGCCAGGCATCGGGGAGCCAACGTTGAAATACCACCCTTCGCTGGCCTGGGATCTAATCCGACAAAGTCGGAGACCGTGCATGGTGGGTAGTTTGACTGGGGTGGTCGCCTCCAAAAGTGTAACGGAGGCTTCCAAAGGTCTGCTCAACACGCTTGGTAACCGTGTGTGGAGTGCAATAGTACAAGCAGGCTTGACTGTGAGACCGACGGGTCGAGCAGGTGGGAAACCAGGGTATAGTGATCCGGTGGTTCTGTATGGAAGGGCCATCGCTCAAAGGATAAAAGGTACGCCGGGGATAACAGGCTGATCTCCCCCAAGAGCTCACATCGACGGGGAGGTTTGGCACCTCGATGTCGGCTCGTCACATCCTGGGGCTGGAGAAGGTCCCAAGGGTTCGGCTGTTCGCCGATTAAAGTGGCACGCGAGCTGGGTTCAGAACGTCGTGAGACAGTTCGGTCCCTATCTGTGGTGGGCGTAGGAAGATTGACGGGGGCTGCCTTTAGTACGAGAGGACCGAGGTGGACCCACCGCTGGTGAACCGGTTGTCACGCCAGTGGCATGGCCGGGTAGCTATGTGGGGAATAGATAAGCGCTGAAAGCATCTAAGTGCGAAACTAGCCCGAAGATGAATCTTCCACATAAGGGTCGTTGTAGACTACGACGTTGATAGGCTGCAAGTGTACGTGTAGAAATACATTCAGCTGAGCAGTACTAATTACCCAACAGCTTGCAGCATTAAAATCTTAATTAATCTTGATCTCTTCTACTTCCAATATGACATGAAATTCAATGTTGAATGAGTGAATGCCTCAATGACTGAATGAAAAATATTCAATTATTCATACATTCAAAATTCAAAATTGATTAACTCAAAGAGCTTGTTGGTGACTATTGGCCTGGTGTTCACCTCTTCCCATCCCGAACAGAGAAGTTAAGCCCAGAACCGCCGATGATACTTGGATCAAACCTGGTAAAGTAGGTAGTCGCCACAATACCAACACAAAGACCATCTCAAAAGGATGGTCTTTTTTTGTGCCCTAGGCCTGGGCGGTGCCACGTTCGCTTCACCTCTTCCCAGGCTGGGCCGCACAGGCT
>NZ_JAJUXI010000015.1 GCF_021390515.1 Dyadobacter sp. CY326 | reverse complement strand
CCGCTAGCGTTCATCCTGAGCCAGGATCAAACTCTCCATTGTAAATTTTGTTGTGATCTCTTCCTATTACAGAAGGACCGAATCTTCTTAAACGAACTATCTTTTTGCTCTCTTCATCATGTCAAAGAACGTTGCTCTGAATCTTTCAGAACTCGTTGTTTAGCCGTCTGCTAAACCATTGTCCCCGATTGGGAGTGCAAAGGTGCAACAACTTTTTTTATCCCGCAAGTGCAAGGCAAAAGTATTTTATGCATTTTTTCTCAACAAAAACGTAACCGATTGATAACCAATTTTATCCGCTCAAAAAATATTTTAAATATTTTTGAAGTACTCAATCACATGCATCTTTAAAAGCATTTCTTGCTTCATAATGTCGCCTTGGGGTAGTGCGCGATCCAGCTTATAATGTGGCCAGCCATCCTTATCTACGTATTCCAGCGAATAGTAAGACGACAAACTAAGCACCTTGCATATTCCTACATGCATCAGATCCTGCTTTTGTTCTTTTGTAAACCTTTTAGCGCCTTGTCCTAACTCTTGCACGCCAATTAAAAACAGCACCCCATTCAAATCGCCAGGTTTCCTTCCTATTAATGTTTCTACGCCGGCCAGCAAATGTTCCCACTGCACTTCAAGTGGCTGATCTTCGATATTCATATATATAATGCTAAATACTTGTCTCGTCTAAACTATCAAATCTGGTTTCGCGTTCTGAACACTTTGGTATAAATTTCAGAACGGCTGCACTTTCAGCTTCGGTTGGAGCAACATTGAAAGAAAGCTTTTAATGGTTTTTCCTAACTTTGGCTTTTGCTGTAATTAGATAAATAAATTGGACAAGCATAGTATTTTGAATCAAAAAGAATATTTATCGACGCTTAATGAGCCTCAGCGTGAAGCGGTTTTGCATGGTGGCGGCCCGTTGATGATTATCGCTGGTGCAGGTTCGGGGAAAACAAGGGTCCTTACTTATCGAATCGCAAACTTGATCGAGAATGGTGTCGATCCTTTTCGGATTTTGTCCCTGACATTTACCAACAAAGCCTCAGGTGAGATGCGTCACCGGATTGAAGGGGCCGTAGGGACAGAGGCAAGAAATATATGGATGGGAACATTTCACTCCGTTTTTGCCAAAATCCTGCGGATTGAAGCCCGTTATCTGGGTTATACAAGCGATTTTTCCATTTATGACACCGATGATTCGAAGTCACTATTAAGGAGCATTATAAAGGAATACAATCTGGACGACAAGGTGTATAAAGCCAATGTTGTTTTCAACCGCATTTCCGGGGCGAAAAACCGGTTGGTCTCGGCCGACGATTATCTCGCTAATCCTATTATACAGGCAGATGACGAGGCCGCAAAAATGAAGGAGATCGGTCGGTTGTATAAAACGTACGTAATGCGTTGCTTTCAAGCCAATGCGATGGACTTTGATGATCTTCTTTTTAACACCAATGTCCTTTTTCGCGACTTTCCGGATGTACTATATAAGTATCAGCACAAATTCCAGCATGTGATGGTGGATGAGTTTCAGGATACGAACGTTTCGCAATATTTGATTACCCGGAAATTATCTGCTGTCCATCGAAACATTGTGGTTGTTGGTGATGATGCGCAGAGCATTTACGCCTTTCGGGGAGCGAACATTGAGAACATTCTGAATTTTGAAAAGGACTTCCCGGATGTAAGGGTTATAAAGCTCGAACAAAACTATCGCTCCACTGGAGTAATTGTTAATGCAGCCAATTCGGTGATTGCAAGAAATAAGGCGCAGTTGCCAAAAGAGACTTTTACCAAAAACGAAGAGGGTTCCTTAATAGATGTAATCAAAGCGGGCTCGGATAATGAAGAAGGACGGCTTGTGGCGACAGCGCTTTTTGAAGAAAAAATGTCGAAAGCGCTCCGAAACGAGAATTTTGCCATTTTATACAGGACCAATGCGCAGTCCAGATCCTTTGAAGAAGCGCTGCGAAAACTTGGAATTAAATACAGGATCATTGGCGGGCAGTCTTTTTACCAAAGAAAAGAAATCAAAGATTTGCTCGCATATCTGCGCTTCACCGTAAACCAGCGCGATGAAGAAGCATTCAAACGCATCATTAACCTTCCAAAAAGAGGCATTGGCGATGGAACGGTTGCAAAAATCGCTGTCGCAGCTTCTGAAAACAATTTGCCGATCTGGGAAGTGGTGGCCAACATTGGAAAATATGCAAGCGGCAGGACCATTGCGCCAATCGAGCAGTTTGCGACTTTGATCAAAAGCTTTAAAATACTCGTGGAAGAAGGAAAGGACGCTTATGAGGTTGCCGCACACATTGCGAAGGCCTCCGGCATCCTGCGAGAATTGTATGAGGACAAAACGGTTGAAGGACTTTCCCGCTACGAAAACGTCCAGGAGTTGCTGAATGGAATTAAGGAATTTGTCGACAATGCAGAAACGGAAGACAAAACATTAAGTGCCTTCCTGCAATCTGTTTCGCTGCTCACAAATGCTGACGAACCGGACGATAACAATGACAACGACCGCGTTACGATGATGACCATTCACTCCGCGAAAGGTCTGGAATTCCGTAACGTATTTATAGTAGGACTCGAAGAAGATCTTTTCCCAAGTCAGATGATGCTCGAAAGCCGGCAGGATCTTGAAGAAGAGCGCAGACTTTTTTACGTGGCCATTACGCGCGCCGAAAAGAAACTTTCTTTCTCCTATGCCGAAAGTCGCTATCAGTGGGGTCGCTTGAAAATGTGCGAGCCGAGCCGGTTTCTGCTGGAAGTTGACCCGCATTTTTTGAATGCTTCCAATATGCTTCATGGCGTTCCTACAAGAGACAGCTCGCCTGCGGTGACATCATTTGCGCGAAATCTTACCCAACGCAAACCAGCAGCACCCGTTCCTAATGCAGCCTCAGCACATACGCCATCAGAGAACTTTGTGGCCAGCGACACTTATGAGCTCAAAGAAGGAGACAAAGTGGAGCATCAGAAATTCGGATTTGGCGAGGTTACCAAAATGGATGTAAAGGGAACGGACCGAAAAGCCACAGTGAATTTTGATCTTGTCGGGGAAAAAACGCTGCTGCTAAGCTTCGCCAAACTGCGAATACTTTAAATAAATCGCTTCGCATAGTATAGTCTGTTTGTCCCCCGCTTTACTGTAATTACCATCGTACTCAACGGATTTTAAGCTTACCCTAAAACTTCACCATTAAACGACAGAAAAATGTTTATTGAAAAAGATATTTTACAAATAGAGCAGCGCGGAAGCGATATTGACACAGTAGAAGAGCAAGTTAAATATTTTGAAAACGGATTTCCTTTTCTTCAACTTTCCAAAGCAGCCACAGTTGGAGATGGTGTAATAAGGTTAACAGACGAACAAATTGCGACCGTCATTGCAGAGTTTGACAAAAGTGCTTCCGAAGGAGAAATTGCTTTGCTAAAATTCGTTCCGGCCTCGGGAGCTGCCACGCGGATGTTTAAATCACTTTTTAGTTTTTTGCAAGAAGACAAAAAAGACAAATCGGTGGAGGAGTTTTTTGCCAAACTCAAAGATTTCGCCTTTTATGAAGATCTCAAAACCTCACTTGCAGCGGACGGAACCAACATTGAAACAGCAGACGAGAAAACCATTGCTTCTTACTTCCTTACGCATAAAGGATTAGGTTACGGCGAATTGCCGAAAGGGCTTCTCAAATTCCACAACTACGCCGATCGCTCGCGGACTCCATTGGAAGAGCATTTGGTGGAAGGCGCGAAATACGCAAATGCTGGCAGCAATGTTCAAATCCACTTCACAGTTTCGCCTGAGCATCGCGATAAATTTGAAAAACTGGTCGTAGAAGTTTTGCCGAGTTACCAGTCAGAGTTTGGCGTTCGATACATTGTTTCGTTTTCTGAGCAAAAAAGTTCTACGGACACCATTGCGGTGAACCTTGACAACACGCCTTTTCGTGAAAAAGATGGGGGATTGCTATTCCGTCCGGCTGGTCATGGAGCATTGCTGGAAAACCTGGCCCAATTGGATGCAGACATTATTTTTATCAAAAACATTGACAATGTGGTTCCTGACCGCATTAAGGAAGACACGATCACTTACAAAAAAGCATTGGCAGGAATCGTTTTGAGTTATCAAAAACGGATTTTCGCATATCTTGAACAGCTTAAAGATCAGGCAAATCAAGAATTGCTTGCTGAACTCGACACTTTTTTCAGAACAGAATTGTGCGTTATTCCGCCGACTGACTTTGATTCCTGGTCAGATGATCAAAAAGCGATCTATTTCCAAAAGAAACTTGACCGGCCATTGCGTGCTTGCGGAATGGTGAAAAATCAGGGTGAACCTGGCGGCGGTCCGTTCTGGGCGGAGAATGCGGACGGTTCTTCATCATTGCAAATCGTAGAGTCGGCGCAAGTGGATGTGGATGATGAATCGCAAAACAGCATTTTCAAGAATTCAACGCACTTTAATCCGGTTGATCTGGTGTGCGCTGTGAAAAACAACAAAGGCGAGTTATATGATTTGAAAAAATTCCGCGATCCATTGACTGGATTCATAACGGGCAAATCCAAAGATGGCAAAGAGCTGAAAGCGCAGGAATTGCCTGGATTATGGAATGGTGCAATGGCCGATTGGAACACATTGTTTGTTGAGGTTCCGCTTTTGACATTCAATCCGGTAAAAACTGTGAATGATCTTTTGCGCGAGCAACATCAATAACATGGGCATTGCCCCCAAAGAAAAAGCGCCCGATTTATAAATCAGGCGCTTTTTCTTTGGAAGACGTAAAGTAAAATCAAGGTATCGGTAAGACTTTGCTTTCTTTAAAAGTTGACAAAATAACCATCGTTTGTGTGCTGGCCACTTCTTCAATTTCATTTATCTTTTCAAGCATCAATTTCTGGTAAGTGCTGATATCTTTTGAAATAACCCGCAAAAGAAAATCGCCCGTTCCTGTAATGTGGTGACATTCGATAACCTCTGGAATCGCGTGAATTTTTTCAACAAAAGATTCAGTAACCGCTTTCCTGTGTCCCACCAACGAAATCTGAACGAATGTGCTTACGCCCAAACCTACTTTTTCTGGTTCAAGCTGAGCATGGTAACTCTTGATGATTCCGGATTGCTCTAGTTTTTTAACACGCTCCAAAGTCGGTGCAGGCGATAAGCCTATTTCCTTTGATAATTGTGCGTTTGTTATTTTAGCGTTTGTTTGTAAGATCTCCAGTACTTTACGGTCTATCTGGTCTAACTTAATAATGGCCGACATTTCTCTATGACTAAGGTTTTGTAAAGTCCCTTTTTTTGGGACGCTGCAAAACTAATTAGTTTCCCGAAGAATCTTATAATTTTATACTGAAATTTTGTCAAAAAAAAGAATTATAGTAGGCGAAATCCACTTTTAGTATTCAATTATTATGCTAAATGAAGTTGTTACTCATTCAGCTTAATCCGTTTACACGGCGTAAGTTTCTATTTTTTGCAAGAAATCCTGGTAAGTCACTGCAATTCCCTCTTCCAGTTCCACGCGGTGTTTCCAGCCCAATGCATGCAGTTTACTAACATCCATCAACTTGCGTGGCGTGCCGTCGGGCTTATCCGTATTCCAGTTAATTTGTCCTTCGTAACCCGTAACGCGCTGAATCATTTCGGCCAATGTCTTAATGGAAACATCTGCACCGACGCCCACATTCAGGAAGCCCGGCTCGTTATAAGTTTGCATCAGGAAATAACAAGCATCCGCCAGATCGTCCGCATGTAAAAATTCCCTCAACGGCGAACCTGTCCCCCAAAGCTCCACAAATGGCTTGTTTTCTTCTTTCGCCTCATGGAATTTCCGGATCATTGCAGGCAAAACGTGCGAATTGTTAAGATCATAATTATCGTTCGGGCCGTAAAGGTTTGTAGGCATTACTGAAATGAA
The DNA here is from genome assembly GCF_021390515.1 of Dyadobacter sp. CY326. Classification (GTDB taxonomy): domain Bacteria; phylum Bacteroidota; class Bacteroidia; order Cytophagales; family Spirosomataceae; genus Dyadobacter. The sequence continues at coordinate 56,337 of NZ_JAJUXI010000015.1, read as the reverse complement.
ATTACAGCCATATTGTGCGCGGTAAGCTTCACACATCTTAATTCCGGCGATCTTCGCAATGGCGTAAGGCTCATTGGTTGGTTCCAAAAGTCCGGTTAGCAGCGAATCTTCACTAAGTGGCTGAGGCGCCAATTTTGGATAAATGCAGCTCGATCCAAGGAACATCAGCTTTTTCGCATTGGTCCGGTAAGCGCTGTCAATCACATTGTTTTGAATCAGCAAATTGTCGTGCAGAAACTCGGCTCGGTAAATGTTGTTCGCCATAATGCCTCCCACTTTCGCAGCAGCAAGGAAAACGTATTCGGGCCGCTCTGCCTCAAAAAATTCTCTTACAGCACTTTGGTCACGCAAATCCAGCTCGGACGACTTCCTCAGCAGGAAATTATCGTAACCTTCTTGAACCAGTTTCCGATGAATTGCGGAGCCTACCATCCCGCGATGTCCGGCGATATAAATTTTAGCGCTTTTTTCCACTGCGTTTTTTTTAAATTTGTGCCTTGATAATCAATATACAAAAAGCCATTTCGTTACAAAAGTAACAATCTTGCTCTCAAGAAAAATTCAATATACATGCAAAGAGTTATTCTTTTATGGTGCTTTTTCTGCTTAATTCTGCTTGAAACGGCATCGGCGCAAACAGAACCGAAGAGCGAAACGCCTTCCTGGTTGCCAAAAGAAACCGTTAAAAAGGACACTGCAAACCGGAGTAAAGACCTGAAATCATTTATATCAGGCCTCGATCCCGTTGTAAATGGGTCGCTTCCTGGCGCCAATAGGAAGTCGACAAGCCTCTCTACACTCTTCGGAGAAACAATCCCGGACCTTGGATTAAGGGTTAAAGAATATAAAAGCCAGAAAAAAGACCGCAAATCGAAAAAGGAAAAAGCCAAGCTCGCGAAAGTGCAGTATGAAGGCATTCCTATGGAAAGCATGTCTGTAAAATACGGCAGCGGCGACCGCGCAACGGTTGAATATTTCCATGTTTTGAAAGAATACAAACCTCTAAATCCTTATGTTCTTGGCGCAAATACGCGCTGGTATGATACAAAAGGCAAAAAACTAAGCTCGGCAGTCATCAAGGAAAAAGAGCAAGCATTGCCTTTGCATGGCTCCTATAAAAAATACAGCGGCGAAAATCTGATCGAAGAAGGCTTTTACTACATGGGTGCCAAAGACGGCCGTTGGGTGAAATACGATGCCAAATACAACCTGATCGACAAGTCTGTCTGGGAGCACGGTTTCCCTGCCGAATCACAAATAACTTATTATGATTCAGCGCATACGCAGATTAAAGAAGTGGTGCCGGTGACCTTTGGGGAGGTTGAAGGTGAGTATATGCAGTTTTACAAAGAAGGCCAGCTTATGGTGACTGGGAAATATGACGCTGGTCAAAAAATTGGTCGCTGGGTTGAATATTATCAATTCCGTCGCCAGCGCAAAAAAGAAATCCAATATCCGAAGTCGGGCTGGGACGAAGATTTTGAGCCATTTGTATTGCGTGAATGGGACGATAAAGGCAAGCTTCTTTACGATTACACCAAAGATCCACGCGCTTCCGTGGAGGAAGAAACCGAAAATTAAAGTCTGGAATGGTTGAAAATCATCATTCACCTGCTTAATTAGCGTGCTGGATTCCCGGCACGAATTGTTAAAATATGTTTCCAACTCTCCTAAGTTTCGTCAAAAATAAGATTTGGCTTGCTGTTTTATTATGCATCATTCCCATAGTCATTTACACTTGGGTTTTTCAATCTATTGCATTGAATGTCAATTATGTAGCCTTTGACGACATTCTGGTTTTCAGCATTATTCCTGAGTTTGAAAGCGCGTCCTGGCCACGCCGCTGGCAATTATTGACAACATTATTTCCAGAGCATCGGCTCGTTTTTTCACGATCCGTCATCCTTTTATTTCATGACCTTTTCGGGCGCGTCAATCTGGTTTGGCTTATGGTCGTCTCCAATGTTTGCTGGGCTCTTTGTGCGGTCATTTTTTACAAAGCATTCAGCAAACTCCGCATCAATTTCTGGTATTTTGTGCCCGTTGTCTGGCTTTGGTTCAATATCCAGTCGTATGAAAATATCTTTTGGGGAGTAAGCTCGCTTTGCAATTTCGGCGTCATTTTATTCGTGTTACTGGCGCTTTATTTTACCGCTTATCATCCAAAAAAAGTCGTTTTAAGCTTATTATTCGCATTTGCAGCAACATTCACTTACGGCAATGGATTAATGGTCCTTCCGGTCATCGGGTTGGTTTATTTGCTGACAGGCCATCGCAAGCAATTCCTTATTACATTGATTTTCACAGCAATTGTTGCCGTCATTTACTTCATTGACTTCACCCCGATCACTCAAAATCTCAATTTTTCAAATCCACAGCAGGTTAAGGAAGGATTTTTTGGCTTGTTTGGTTTCATCGGCTCCATCGCCACATTAAGCGCTTACAGTATTCCGTTAGCGACGATGTATCTCGCCTCGGCATGCGGAATGTTACTCGTTTTGCTCTTCATTGTCCTTTACAGAAAGCAGGTTTTGCCACTATGGAATTCATTTTTATTAAAATCAAAATATGGTAACCCAATGTCAATTTTTGCGCTAGCTATGCTCATTTTCATTGGCATAACCACACTGGCGCTCACCTATAAACGCATTCCGACCGACACTTTTGCGGGCATGTTCAAAGGTCGTTACCGCATGTATTCGGCCATGTGCTGCATTGCATTGTATTTTGCCTTTTTGTCTCTCAGAAAGCAACCATTACGAATCAAATTGTCGCCCTTTGTGCTCACGACAGCAATCATTCTGAACCTCGTAATCCTGCATAGCAACATTGCAGAGGCGGTTAATTACCGGCGATCGGCCATAACGCAGGAGTTTAATGCGCGATACAATGCCGACTGGCTGGGAGTCCGCATGTTTTCAATGGATCAAAAGCATTTTGAGAAAATTAGGGCTTATTATCAATCAGCGGACCCACTAGCCGAAGGCTGGAAACCATTGACAGACTTCAACGAGGCGCTCTGTGACAGCATTTACAGTCCGGATCTGGTTGAAAAATCAGGTGATTTCCTTAAAATTAACTTCGAGAAAGACTTCTTTAAGCCTGTTAAAAATTACTCTGACGGCGCTTATATAATCTTGAAATCAAAAGATCATGTCTACGCCTCTGCCCCAAACCAGTCCGCAGTTCCGCTAAAAACGACCATTCGCAGGGGAATGTATTTTGCCAAAGGCGCATTCGGAAGTTTTCACACAGCCACTATTGAGCCAGGCACTTACAAGATTCTGTTGCTGGTCAGAGCCAATGGCCAGAACAAAATTTATTGCACGGGAAAAACATGGAATGAAGCTGACTGATCAGAATTTATTGTGCAATCCTGTTAAAATACGCGCCACTTCACTGCGGACTTCGCTCGATGGTCGCGTAAAATTGTTGTTCATAAAGCTGAAAACCAACGTTTTGCCTTTTTTGGTAATCAGATAACCGCTCAAACAATAATTATTGCTCAGACTTCCTGTTTTGGCATAAACAAATGGCTCCTGCCCTTTGAACAAATTTCCAAGCGTCCCGGATTTTCCGCCAGCCGGCAGAATTTGAAACAACTTTTCACGAGGCACTTTTTGATAAATCTTTTGAAGCAAAGCAACGATTGTCCGAGGTGTAAAAAGGTTATAACGGCTCAACCCTGACCCGTCTTTCCAAACCGGCCGGTCCGGCAAGTCGCTCATATGCTGCTTGACCGCGTGTGCAATCGCCTTTTCCGTATTCAATGGCAACCCGTTCGCCGACGCGTAAAGCAACATTAATTGCTCTGCGAGCATATTATCACTCACCTGCATCATTCTTTTATACAACGAGTCAGACGGGATGCTGTTGATCTTTTTTAACTCAATTTCAAGCGGAATGTTGATCAGTTTCACTTCCCGTTTCAATGTGTCACTCAGCAATTGCACGGTCAATGCATCTGTCATGCGCACGGGAACATCCTGAATAAGGCCTTGTGGCACAGCCAATTTTGAATGATGAAATAAGTTTTGAGTTTCGTCGCGCTCTATGCCTGAGGCAGTTGTGTCAAAAACCATTGATTTATTCCAAAACGATGGCGAAGCTTTGAATTTCAATGAGCCTTCGCCGGTAAAACGTGCAATGTTGCCATAAACGGGCAATGGCGAAACTTCCGGCTGATAATAATCATTGTAATCGCCCCACGCCCATCCCGGACCAAAGCGCTTATTTTCAAAATTATAAGGCGTGAAAAAAATCGGTTCTTTGCGGCTTTGAAGGAAATCAAAAACCTTGCTATGCGGCAGATCCGGGTGCAAAAGCGAAGGATCGCCCGTTCCGCGAATGATCAGCAATTCCCCCCATTCCAAATATTCCAGCCCCGGAATCGAATCACCCAAGGCGCACAAGCCTGCATAATAACTAAACAGCTTTGTGTTGGAAGCGGGATTGTAATATTTATCGCTTTGATAAGCCGCCAGCTCCTTTTTCCCGTCCAGATTTTGAATAGAAACGCCTGTGTGCTGCTGGCTCAGGACTGTCGAATGCTTTAATTCTCTTTTCAAATAATGGGAAACCGAGCACCCCGAAAGTGTGAGAACACTGAAAAACAAAACAAGTGTGCGCATGGAAATAAGTTAGTTCAGCTTTTTGGCTGGAATTTTGATCAAATTAAACATTATGAATTTATTTTTCCGCGCCCGGGCCGATGTATTTATCACTCCCAGGCACGCAATCCTTTTCATAACGAACATTATGGCATTACTTTGTACACTTTCACTACGCACTAGAACATTAAAAGTCTGATGACCGACCTTCACGCCGTCCTGAAACAATATTGGGGTTATGATAACTTCCGGCCTTTTCAGGAAGATGCCATTAAAGCAGTCCTTAACGGCATCGACACATTGGTTTTGCTCCCGACCGGCGGCGGTAAATCGGTGTGCTTTCAGGTGCCGGTGATGGCCATGGAAGGCGTCTGCATTGTGGTTACGCCGCTCATTGCGTTGATGAAAGACCAGGTGGAGCAGCTCAAACGCCGGGGCATTTCGGCAGCCGCCATTCACTCAGGAATGGGCAAAAACGAGATTGACATCACGCTCGATAACTGCATTCACGGCCACACGAAATTCCTTTATGTTTCGCCGGAAAGGCTGCGGACAGACATTATGATCGCGAGGGCCAAGCAAATGAATGTTTGTTTGCTGGCCATTGACGAGGCGCATTGCATATCCGCCTGGGGTTACGATTTCCGGCCGGCTTATCTCTTAATTGCTGATTTCAGAAAACTCATTCCGGGCGTTCCGTCGATGGCATTGACGGCAACAGCGACCGAAGAAGTGCGGGCCGATATTCTGGATAAGCTTGAAATGCGCAATGCGCGGGTTTTCAAACAATCATTTGCGCGTGCAAACCTCTCTTACTCTGCATTTTCGGAAGAAAATAAAGAAAGGAAACTATTACAAATTTTAAAGAATGTCTCAGGCTCGGCGATTGTTTATGTGCGCACAAGAAAGCGGACGAAAGAACTGGCGGATTGGCTTAGCAGACAAGGCATTAGCGCTCAAAGTTACCACGCCGGACTGCCTTTTCGTGAACGTGGCGACCGGCAGTCATCCTGGATCAAGAATCAAACCCGGGTTGTGGTGGCGACTAATGCATTCGGGATGGGGATTGACAAGCCCGATGTGCGCGCTGTCATTCATTTTGACCTTCCTGATAATTTGGAGGCCTATTATCAGGAGGCAGGACGGGCGGGACGCGATGAAGCGAAAGCCTATGCTGTGGCACTTTTTACAAAACTGGATCTTGAAGAATTAACCGAAAATGTTGAGCGAAAATATCCGCCAGTCGAGGTTTTGAAAAGGGTTTACCAATCGCTGGCCAACTATTACAAAATCGCCACTGGCGGCGGCGAATTCTCCGCGTTTGATTTTGACATTCAGCAGTTTACAGGCACATTCGGCTTAGCAGTAAACGAAACGCATTATGCGCTTAAACTGCTCGAAGAAGAGGGTTTTCTGCAATTGAGCGAAAGTTTTAATGATGCGTCAAAGATCCATTTCCTGGTCGATAACCGGCAATTGTACGACTTTCAAATACGTTACCAGGAATTGGATTCGTTTATCAAGGTAATTCTGAGGATGTATGGCGGAGAATTGTTTACGGAATATGTGCGCATTTCAGAAAGTGAAATTGGACAAATATTTTTTGCGCCTGAACCAGAGGTGATTAAGAAGCTTAATTTTCTGAAAGAGCGCGATATCATTGATTACGAACCAAGGAAAAACAAGCCGCAGCTAACATTCCTGACGCCACGCTATGAGGCCGCATTGTTGCCGCTTAATGTGTTTGAAATTGAGAAAAAGAAGAGCAGAGATTTGACAAAAGCGCGGTCCGTGGCACATTATGCCGCCCACACACGAATTTGCCGCACTTTGCTGTTACTGGAATATTTCAATGAATTTGATGCGGAAGAATGCGGTGTTTGCGACATTTGTATCCAGAAGAAAAAGCAAGATTTACAGCATAACCTTGAACTAGACAGCGCACTCGTTAATTTTTTAAACCAAAACGGCGCCGTCACACCCAATGAACTGGGCAAAGCATTTGAAGACGTTCCTGAAAAAGATTTTTTACAAACATTGCAGCAATTGATCAAAGACGAAGTGATCCGATATGACACGATTGGAAAACTAGCCTTAACTAACAAAACTCAACATTGAAAAACACATTTTTTACCTTCGCACTATTAACTTTCATCACCATTCAGGCCGCTTTTTCCCAGCAAATTCCGGGAATGCAATTCAGCAATTACGGAGGCTTGTATCGCGCCACTTACAATCCGTCGGTCATTGGCGGTCCAAAACACAAGTGGCAAATCAACATTGGGACGTTTGGGGGCAGCATTAATTATCGATATTTCAACTTTTTAGGGGAAAATTCGCTTTTGTATCCGCTCCTTGTTCCCCATTCCACCAAAGAACTTTACGGCCGTTCGCGCACGACAGGATCGCTCCTCAATGACAATCCGATTTACACAGTGAGCGAAATCCGCTGGCCATCCGCTTCGCTGGCCATTGGTAAATATCAAGGCATCGCATTGCAATTCAGGACGAGAGGTTTTGTCCAGGGCAACAACCTCCCCGATCCTATTCAGACATTATATTTTCACCGACTTGACACCGGAAGCACGCCGCCAACAGACCAGTCGTGGGGCAATTTCAATCTGGTGCAGCAAAGCTTTTCGGACGTGAGCGTGTCTTATGGTGTTCAGTTGCTGGACTTGGAAGCGCATAAATTTCGCATTGGCGTTACGGGAAAACGTGTTTTCGGTGCGCGAATTGGTTATTTGAATGGCTCAGCGGATCGTTACAGCATTCGCCCATTACCCGGGATTGATGACACCAGTGAATTGGTGATTCAAAACATTGCCTACGAAAGCGGTTACAGTGCTCCAAACAAGAAAATGCGCCTTTCCAATCTCTTTGATTCTGACCAATATGGCTCGGGCTGGGGTTATGATGTTGGTTTTTCTTACGAATTGGGCGCTTATTGGAACAAATCAAAAGAAGTGTTTGACGAAAGCCCTGAATATCTGATCCGTCTGGCAGGTTCATTGACCGACGTTGGCTCCATTCATTACAGAACTTCTCAGAGTAAGGTTATCGCAGGTCGGGAAGCAGAATCGATTATTGGCCAAAAAGAGCTGGAAAACATTAGCGACAAAGGTCCGGAAGGATTTATGACATTGTTCCCGGCCGAAAGCGACACCACATTCCGACGCGATATGCAACTGCCGCAGGCGCTGCATTGGGAAGCGGACATTCAATTGGTGAAAGGGTTCTTCCTGAATTTATCCCAGACAAAACGCTACAAACGCAAAAGCGGCGCTTATATGGATCCTTATCAGCTTGATGCATTTACGATCACCCCGCGATTTGAAGACGAAGATTCCGATTTTGCTTTTCCAATTTCATTTATCAAAGGAAATAATCGTCCGTCAATTGGCGCGGTTGGTCACTTTGGACCCGTTTTTCTCGGTTTTAGCAATGTCAATGGTTTGTTGAAAAAGGGCGGAGCAAGAGGTTCCATGATTTATTTAGGCTTCACGGCCTGGAAACTAAACAGGAAAAAAGCAGAGGACTAGTCTTTCATTTATATGAAAAAGACAGTGCTCTTCTTGTTCCAGCTTTTTATTCCTGTTGCGTTGCTTGCGCAGCATCACAATCATGAGTCCGCGGGCCAGGTAACCGGCGTAGAACCGCAGCCGTTGCTGGCGCAGGCCATGCGTTTGCAGGAGGCACTTACATTTTCAGGAAGCGCGTTGTCGGCCCATGATGCTGAAAAGCTAAAAGCACTATCTGACAAACCCTTAACCCAGGAAATTGTCACACAAATACAGGATATCTTTGATCCTTATTGTCTTAACATCATTCACATTAACCCGGAAGGGCGTGTGAAAGTGTTGCGCGGACCAGCAAAGGCGACGCTCCTACAAGGCGGCTGGACAAGTTATTTAGTCAAAATTAATAATGAAGCGGGCATCGCCGCGAAGCTCGAAGCCGAAAGCCCGAATGCCGCAAAACCTTATCATTCTCCGTCATTTGAACCAAAAGTAAAAAAGGAACACCAACTGACGCCCGGGCAGACGGCCAACCGCTTTGCCGAAATTCAGATTTACGCAAATCCGCCGTTACAAGCGAATTTGACAGGCTTAAAGCTCGAATATGCCATCGTGCAATTGTATTCAAAAGATGCAGGGCAGCGCGACATTGAAGTTGCATACAATGTCGGTCAAGGCTCTCAGGATCTTGGTTTTAGGAATTCGACGCACATTCTTTTTGATACAAAACCTGCGGTTAAGGTCAAATTCAATGTCCTGGATGTGGATGGCAAGCCCACAATGGCCTCATTCCTGATCACGGATGGACAAGCGCACGCCTCAGGAAAATTTTCAGGCATTTATCCGCTTCCTTCAAGGCGCGTCGCCGCGTTCGACACTTATCCCGACTTCTTCTTTCAGCCACAGATTTATCGCGCAGATGGCGAACACGTCATGCTTCCGGCAGGAAAATATCAGGTCACTTACACCCGCGGACCGGAATATGTTAAGCAAATAAAGGAAATCATTGTCCCTGAAAACAAAGATTCGGTCACCGTTACTTTTCAGTTGAAGCGCTGGATTCAAATGACAAAATTGGGATGGCATAGCGCCGATCATCACATTCACGCGGCCGGTTGCAGCCATTACGACAGTCCGACGGAAGGCGTTGACCCAAAAGACATGATGCGCCAAACGCTCGGCGAAGACCTTAATTTGGCTGCTAACCTGGCCTGGGGACCGAGTTGGTATCGTCAGAAAACTTTTTTTACGGGGAAAGACCATCCATTATCCAGTGATAAAAACATTATGCGCAATGATGTCGAGGTTTCCGGCTTTCCATCTTCACATTCCGGCCACATTGTTTTGCTCCGGATTAAAGAAGACGATTATCCGGGCACGACGCAAATTGAACAATGGCCCACGTGGACAGCGCCTGTCCTTTCCTGGGCAAAATCGCAGGGCGGCGTCGTAGGTTATGCACATTCGGGCTGGGGTTTGCAGCCGATGCAACCGACGGATAAGCTTCCGAATTACATCGTCCCGAAAATGGACGGGATCGGCGCCAATGAATACATTGTGACGGTAACCCAAAATCTGGTCGACTTTTTCAGCGCTGGAGACACGCCTGCCCCTTGGGAATTAAACACTTATTATCACACATTAAATTGCGGTTTCAGGCCAAGGTTAAGTGGTGAGACAGATTTTCCCTGCATTACGGATGCGCGTGTGGGACAGGCAAGAAGTTATTTCAAGCCAAACGGAGCTTATAATTATGATAATTATGTGGCAGCAATAAAATCCGGCAGAAGTTACGTTTCGGATGGCAAGTCGCACATTATGGACTTCGCTGTCAATGGAAAAGAAGCCGGCACGGGCGATAGCGAAGTGGCGGTTAAGGCAAATGAAAAGTTCACCATTACGGCAAATGTCGCTGCATATCTTCCCAAGGAACAGGATAAAGAGGGTGAGAAAATCGCGCAAACATCCATCATATTAGTGCCATACTGGGACATCGAGCGGGCCAGAATTGGCAAGTCGCAAAAAGTGCGTGTTGAATTGATTATTAATGGCACGGCCGTTGACACAACGGAAGTGGATGCGGATGGAGCAGTAACTAGCGTGAAGTTTTCATATGAGGTGCAAAAATCGGGCTGGGCTGCATTGCGGATTTACCCAAGTTCCCATTCCAATCCGGTGTTCATCAATGTTGACAACAAGCCTGTTGTTGAAAAGAAAAGTGCCGAATGGTGCATTGCGGCGTTGAATCAATGCTGGAAAATGAAAGAGCCCAACATTCGCGCAAAAGAAAAAAAAGCCGCCGAAGCAGCATACAACCAAGCCAGGAAAGTTTATCAGGCGATTATTGATAAATGAAATTGGGTGCAAACTGAGCGTAACATGTTACGTCCGAAATCTTTTCCGTCTAAACAAACCGCCGATCCGGCTGAACATGCGCTTTTCAAATTCCCAGAAAAACGAAAACTTCCCCCAAATCCAACCCCAGGCCAACAAAATAACCTGATATAACGGCAAAATAACAAGAATGTTAACAACCCACCTAAGCCAGTCAGGCGACTGCTTGTTAATGCCAATTAACGCGAATAAGCCCCTTTTTGCATATAAAACCGAAAAGCCCGTACAAGCAAACACAATCAGAATGATCAGGACGTCCCAGCCATTCTTGACATTCCAGCGCTCTTTGAGTTTCTCGATCATTGGCAGGCATTACTCGTAAAGGAAATCCAGATGTTCTGGCTTGATTTCCTCCGTGTCTAATGTCAGGAACTCTTCCCAAAACGGATCATTTGGAACGCCTGCTTTGCAAATAATCGGCTCTTTCTTAACGGGATGCTCAAAATAAAGGCGTCGCGCGTGCAGGTTGATGTTGTTGTCAGGATTTCCTTTTGGAAAACCATATTTTACATCCCCGCGAATCGGGCAATTCATTGAAGCGAGCTGCACCCGGATTTGATGCGGTCTGCCCGTGACGGGTGTAACTTCCAGCAAGTGAAACTTATTTAGTTCACCAAGCCAGCGGTAAGACAGCTCTGCGCGCTGCCTTCCGGGCTTTTCGTAATCATAAGCCGTCGTCACATTGCGCGATTCATCTTTTGATAAATAATGAACCAACTTTCCCTTCTTATCAGCCGGGCGATTTTTGACAACTGCCCAATAAGTCTTTTGAACCTCACGCTTGCGAAAAATTTCGTTCATCCGCTCCAATGCTTTGGATGTTTTTGCAAACACAACAAGCCCGCTAACTGGTCTGTCGAGACGGTGAACGGTTCCTAAAAACACCGCTCCCGGTTTATCGTAAGTTTCCTTAATGTATTCTTTCACCATATCGAGCAGACATTTGTCTTTCGTCACATCGCCCTGAACCAAAATGCCTGGTTCTTTATTGACGATAATCAGGTGATTGTCTTCGTATATGATTTGAAATGGTCGCTTTGCCATATAATTAGTGCTTTACTTTTAAAAAGGTCAATACGATTCCTGCTCATTTGGAAAGGAATTGCCTTTAACGTCTTTTATATAATTTGAAATCGCATCGGTCATTACACCATTAAGATCTGCATAACGGCGTAAAAACCTGGGTTTGAATGCCTTATTAATGCCCAGCAAGTCGTGTACAACAAGGATCTGGCCATCGGCATGCGGTCCGGCTCCAATGCCAATGGTTGGGATTGTAATCGTTTCCGAAACCTGCTTTGTTAGTGAAGAAGGGATTTTTTCCAAAACAACAGAAAAACAGCCCACTTCTTCGAGCATGCGCGCATCTTCAATCAATTTCTGTGCCTCAGCCTCTTGCCGCGCTCTCACAGTGTAAGTTCCGAATTTGTAAATCGATTGGGGCGTAAGGCCCAAATGACCCATCACCGGCACACCTGCACTCAATATTCTGGTCACGGAATCCTTGATCTCCAATCCACCTTCCAGCTTAACCGCATGCGCGCCAGACTCTTTCATGATCCGAATGGCGGTATTAAGCGCCTCTCGCGAATTGCCCTGATATGACCCGAAAGGAAGATCCACCACAACCAAAGCCCTTTTGACAGCCCTTACGACAGACGTTGCGTGATAGATCATTTGATCAATCGTGATCGGCAGCGTTGTCTCATGACCAGCCATAACATTGGAAGCAGAATCTCCTACCAAAATCAGCTCAACACCCGCCGCATCAACGATTCCGGCCATTGAAAAATCGTAAGCAGTAAGGCAGGATATTTTTTCCCCACGGGTCTTCATTTCCTGAATGGTGTGGGTTGTAATGCGTTTAATATCAGGAGTATGAATGGACATAATCTTATAGCAATATGATAAATAAATATAGCTGAAATCCCCGGCTATCTGTGCATCAGCCAGTTTTCGGGATTAAGGCGCGATGTGTTTTTCCAGATCTGGAATTGCAGTTCGGAAGTGCCGTCTGTGTCCGTGGCCACCCGTCCAATGTTCTCGCGGGCCTTCACTTTTTGCCCAGCCCGCACGGTTACACCATTCATTTTGGCATAAATTGTCATGTAATTTCCATGCTGAATGGCCACCACATTGCCCATTCCAGGCATTTCCGTAACATCCAAAACCACACCGTCATAAACGGAACGAACAGGCTCTCCCGCCGTTGTCTGAATATCAACGCCAAGGTTATCCACCATAACGCCTTTCAAAACAGCATGCGGCCGTTGTCCAAAGTGACCTGAAACAAAGCCTTTTACGGGCCAAGGCAACCTGTTTTGTGATGCGGTGAATGAAGATGCAAGCGTGGTTTCTTCCTCACTCATGCCACCCGACGTAACCGGCGCCTCTTCCTCTGGCTCAGCCGCCACCGCAGCCTCACCTTTTTTCTCTCTTTCAGCATTTTCCTTAGCAAGTCTCTCGCGCTCTGCTTTCCTGCGCGCTTCTCTTTCCTCTCGCTCTTTGCGCTCGCGCTCAATCCGTTCACGCCTTTCCCGCTCTGCAATGCGCCTGATATTGGCTTCAAGCAAATCGGTTGCCCGTTTATTTTCAGCAATTTGTTTTCTTAGTTCAACCTCTTTTTGCGAAAGCTCTTGAATTACTTCGTTCTGCTTCACTTTGAGGCCTTCCAGCTTTGTGTTTTCTGTTACGCGCGTGTCAAGGACATTCTTTTGTTGATTTTGCTTGACAGTAATGCGTCGGCGCTCGGCCAGCAATTGCGCTTGCAATGCCTCAATTTCCTTAACCTGACCCTGCCGCGCCTCCGTATATTGTTTGAGATATTTGTATCTTAAAACAAACTGGTTGAATGTTCCGGAAGAGAAGAGAAAAACCAGTTGATTGAAATAGACGTTCCTTTTCGACGCCTCATAGATCATATGACCATACTCAGTCTTCAACTTGCCGAGGTTGCCATCCAGCGTTTGTTTCTTTTTTTCGAGAACCTGTAATTCCTTGTTTAAAAGATCAAGGTCATCCGAAAGCAGGTCTATTTGCTTTTTGTATGTGTTAATTTGCTGATTTAAAGCTTTTAGCTGCCCAAGATTGACATTCTTTTGCGAAGAAGTCTGACGCAGAATGCTCTGAATTTCTTTGATCTTGTTCTGGTTTTCGCTTTTCTCGCGTTCCAGCTGATCACGCGTTTTCTGGGCGTAGGCACCCAGGGACGCGCAAAAAATGAACGTTAATAGTAATAGTAAGCGACGGCAATGCGGTTTTTGAAAGGGCATACAGTTAATTCTTGCGGCCAAAACTCCTGGAAAGGCTGGCAAAGTTAAGCAGACTTAGGGTTTTTGCCTCTATGATCTTAAACTGACCTGCGGTTTTTTACCTTTTTCGCTTGTAGGAATTCGGAACGCTGAATGGGAACCCGGGATTTTGACTTACCAAATCGACCTTGCTGTGCCTGATACGCATATTTGTCTGGTTAATCTGCTGATCTTTCTGCGATTTCACATTCAGACTAATCCGGCTGGAAAAAGGAAAAAGAAAAGTTTTCACCTCCTTAAAATCCTCGTAATCGAGCGTAAAAGTGTTTTGTGTAGGAACTTCCGTTGCCATTAACCGTGACAGTTTCAGGTTATTTTGTGCAACATAATTGGACACTTCCAAGCGCTCAACGATTTGTTTTAAAACAAAAAAATCATTTTCCTTCACAAATTGTGCATCACCTTGCTGCGGAAACGGCAGATTACCAATGATAACCGACTGCAAAAGGGCAAAATTGAGGTCGAAATTGTATTGCTTACTGAGCTGCGCATAGGTGAATACAAAGTAATCTTTGTGGATTTTGTCCATGAACACAATCGAATCCGGCGTAATGATGCCACGCGCCACTTCGAAGCCTACACCCGTCACGGAAAGCCAGATAATGCTGTCTTTCTTCATCCTGATGTTGACATTCGTGTTGTCAAAATCTTGCGATTTGCTTTTAAAATCAACCTTGGATTTGGCAACCAGATAATCGAATGATATGGAATTGATTTTCAGTGGCTCAGCTGTTTCAGGTGGAGTAGAAGCAACAGCTGTGTCAGTCACCAAAGAGTCTTTTAAGCCTGGATTCGCATTAACGAATGTAGAATCTGCTGACGTGTTATTGTTTTTGGAGGAACGCGGTTTGTGGCAGGCTGAGAACCAGATGAAACTGATTGCGACCGCCCAAATCGTAATTTTATTGCTCATGTAATGCACCTGTTGCGATTTTTTTGTCAAGAAGTTCGGTTGTTTCTCCCATGCTTTTGGCCTTTTTCCATTGCGCAACAGCATTGTCGCGCTCGCCAAGCTTGAAAAGTACATCTCCGTAATGCTCAACAATCGTGCCACTTACCGCGCTGCTATCAACCATTGCTTTTTCGAGAAATTCCTTCGCTTTTTTATAATCCTTGCGAATGTAAAGCACCCAGGCATGCGTGTCCAGGTAAGTTGGGTTGTTCTGGTGATCCTGAACAAGCTTCGCAGACATTTTAAGAGCAAGGTCCAGTTTCTCTTTGCGCAGGGATAAGAAATAACTATAATTGTTTAGAACGTGATCATTATTTGGATCGGCTTTAAGCGAAAGGTCATATTCTGCATCAGACTTCTCATAGTCACCAAGTCCATTATAAGCATCGCCCATCTGCGCATGAATGGCAGGGATCAAATCTGGTTGGGCACTTACCAATTTCAGGCTTTCTTCAAACGATGAAATAGCTTCCTTGTAATTCCGCTGCATCAACTTCGCAGAGCCATTATAATACCAGAACATGCCTTGATTTGGAAATAATTCTAATGCTTTCTCGGAATGCACAACAATGCTATCCACTTGATTTAGAGCGCCATCCAACTCAATAATCGCCTGCCAAACCTGGAAAACGGACCCGTCAATGCGTGCCGCCTTTAAATACAAATCACGCGCCTGCGCCTTTTTATCCTGGCGCATGAGCTGGTCTGCGTAAATAACGCTTGTTCGCGGCTCATTCGGGTGTGTTTCATAAAGCTGTTTGGCCAGTAGAACTGCATCATTAAGCTCGTCACCCGTTTTCAGCATCGTCAAGTAACCCGACAAAACGCGGATTTTAGGGTCTACGTCAAGGTTTGGATTTGCAAAAACAAGCTTCAACTCCTGATTGCATTTCTGAACATCACCATTTCTCCTGTGAATGTCTGCCAGCAAAACGTGCGCCTGCGCTTCGTCCGGGTTGATTTTAATCGCTTCTTCCAATGGCACGACAGCCTCCACAATGCGCTCATTTGCAATCAGCATTTCAGCGAATTCTACCAAATAACTCACTTCGCCAGGCTCAGCCGCGATAAGCTTTTTTGCTTCTGCAAGGGCTTTTTCAAGGTTATTTTGTCTCAAATAAAGCTGCTCTTTCTGGTGCGTAACTTCTTCGGTTACACCCAGGGATTTTTCCAAAATATTATACGTGTCAATGGCCTTATCAAACTGATCGTTGAAGACATAAACTGCCGCCAATTCTACGCCATATTGAATGTTATCAGGGTTTTTTTGCAAGAGCTTTTCATAAATCTCTGCCGCGTCCGCATATTTTCGGCGCTTTGCATACAACTCTGCCAGCTGCTGACCGTAATAAATATTCTCCTTATCAAGGTCATGGGCCTTTTTGGCTGAGACAATTGCATCATCAAATTTTTCAAGCTTAATGAGCACGGTTGCAAGCAAATAATGGCTTGCAGCATCATTCGCGCTAGATTGCGCAAGTTTTTGAAAAATTGGTAAAGCGCGGTCGGGCTCATCCTTCATCATGAACTTCATGCCTTCCGTGGCAAGAGATTCTTCTTCCAGGCGAGCACCCGTAACTTCCGATTTTTCAGGTTGCTTTTCCTTTTCTTTATTGCGACGCTGTGCTTCGGCAGGCTGAGCAATGAAAATGCTCGAAATGAGGCAGATAAGCAGGGTCCATTTGATATATTCAGTCCTCATATATTTATCTAAACATAGCCAGGTCCGTAGACATGACAAGCCATTTTTACTAAAAATCAAAGTTACCAATTTTTGTCTGTATGATTTGTCCGCTCAGCAGGACCAGATAAGATTAGTAACGCTCAAACAACCGTAATCTTGCCTGAAAATCAGCCAATCAGGAAACTTTCTGGATCAAAAATCCCATCTACTGAACAGCATATCCTGCTTTTCCAAATCCTGGCGTCCCCGACAAGCTGAGCACGTCTGCACGAATGTCAATGGTCGTTGTTGCATCCGAATTGTAATATTCCAATTTGGCTTTTCCCTGCTTATCCGTTCGCAGCATAGGCGCCCAGAACACGGTTGCACGATAGTCCGGATTCGTTCCTTGCGGCCTTGTAACCTCGTAAGTCGGTGCGTAAAATTCTTTTGGCGCATTAAAACCAGCAATTTTCGTCACCAGCACACCGGGCACAACATCCTGCGAATAATCGTAATTTTCATTGCCTCTTTTGGTCAAAATCGAGATTACACCATTGCCTCCGCGGCTTCCGAATATTGCCGCCGAAGCTCCCTTCAAGACATCGATTGATTCCACGTCAAATGTGTTTAGGCTTGCAATCATATCCTTATCCACCGGCATTCCATCCAACACAAAAAGCGGTTCGCCCCGATTTCCACGAATGTAGACCGAAGCATTCATCCCGGAGCCAACCACCTGAACACCAGCCACTCGGCCAGCAAGAATGTCCAGAATGCTCCTTCCTGCCGATGCCATTTGCGAAGTCACTTTGATGGAAGCATCCGCAGAGCCATACAATTTTCTTGAATCGCGCTGCACCTCTTTTTTTCCTTTGATCGTCACTTCCTGCAATAACCGTTCCCGACTTTCGCGGATTTTTCGGGCAATTTCCTGGTCCTGTTCCGCACGTTTCAGATATGCCTGCAATTGCTGCGCGTCAACCGTTATGGGATAAAAAGGCGCCTTCACCAAGGTCACTTTTGGCGTTAAAAATGGATCGAGAATAAACGAAAGGTTTGCGTTTCCTTTCTTATTCATTCCCTGCAAACGGATTTTCAGCGAATCAGTAAAAACGAGATTGTAAACAGCAAAACGGCCCGCCTCATTGGTTTCGGCTGTCATGAATGTGCCCAGGCTGTCGTTGCTTACATACATGGAAAGCGCAATTTTATCAGTCAATTTTTTCTTGCCTTTCCTGACTTCTCCCTCCAATGTAACTCCCTGTTCTACAAAATGTTGTGGGCCAGGAAGCGAATCAGCAAGCACATCTTCCCACCGAAACCGACTCCATCCCTGGGTCATCATCAGCAAATCCGTATGAATCTTCCTTTCCGATTTTTCAGGATCAAAATAATATGCTGGCTGCTCGATGAAACCTTTCAGATCCGATGAAAGCAGGAGACTGGAAGTGATATTTTCGTCATAGGCCTGCTGCAAAATCTGCCCTGCATCCGTCACGGACACAGAAAGATTTGTTTCAACCGGTTTTCCAGCAGAATCTAAAACGGCAATCTCAACGGACGCTTTCTCGCGTGGCTTATAAGCCGTTTTTGAAGGCGTAATTTTCACCTGAAGGCTTCTGTTGTGGTTGACAAAAACCAGCCTTTCACAAACCGGTTTATTCTCATCATTGAACAGCGTCAAATGCGTAATGCCGTCGGGTAATTCAGTGGTTGGAAGACTCATCATCAGGCCTTTTGATGTGATTTTGCCCTTCGCCACAAATGCAACGATTCCTTTTGAATGACCAACAATGTGCACCAGAGACTCTTGCTTACCCGGAATTTTACAGTAAGCCAAAACCCTCATTTTCTGAGCATTGGAGAGATTATCGACGATCATTGTAAAGCCGCTTTCCATCATTTTTGGAAAATCGTAGCGCAAAGCTTTTCCATTTTTCCCATGCAAATAGGCCGTGTAAAGCTCGCCGGATTGCGGCTCAAACTGAAACCGGCCCATTCCCAAATGAGCGCTTTTGAATGACGCGACCGTATCATTGGCCTTATTAAGCACAAAACCCCTGACATCTTGTCCAAGGCCGCTTTCATTGACCGCTTTGAACGCAATGCGGGTGTTAATGCCAGCGACCATTTGGCCACCTTCGGGAAAGAATTTTAAATCGAGTTTGTTGGAGGAAACAGGCGGAGCAACGCTTTCAGGATCAAATAAATAAATGTCTTTTTGGAAAAACTGTTCATCAGAAAAATTGCGCATCCAGTTGGTGTACGCCCGGATCGTGTAAGCGCCTTGCTGAATGGAATCGGCCAACACAATTTCCCCGTTTCCAATGCCGCCCAACAACTGCACACGGCGCAACGCCACATTTCTGCCAGTCCGCTGCTCGATCAAGTCCACGTATAACATTTGACTCGCACTGTCCGGCATATGCAGCGCTCCTTCGACCAGATAACTTTTAAACCAGAGCGTGTCGCCGGTTACATAATAAGGTTTATCTAAATGCAGATAGGCCTTTTCTTGAGGAAATAACCTGCGGTAATTCGCAAGTTTGGCAGCGATATGCTGCGTGAAGTCCTCATCAACCCAGTTGAATGCGGTTATGAATAATAAGATGATGGGGATGAGGCATTTTCTGAAAATTTCTTTGATCCATGGCATAATGATACTATTAAGTAACCGAATGCAATTTAACGGTTCAGTCGGCTAACTAGCAAGTAAATAGGGTAGCTAATAATCAGAAATAATAATGCAAACTGGCTGCTCGGTAAATCCTGAATCACCGCACCGATCAGAAAAGCGATTGACAGAACGAGCATCACGATTGGCAGCACCGGATATGCCGGAACTTTCCAGGGACGGGGGAGGAGGGGCTCTTTTTTGCGCAATGCTAAAAGTGAAGCAAACCCGGAAGTGTAACCTAAGACAAAAAAGAATGTTGCAATGTCCGACAGCTTTTCGGTGGCATTTTTCCCGATGAGAATGAGTGTAATGGCTACGGCTGAGGTAATGAGCATTGCCGTGGCCGGCGTCCCGCCTTTGTTAACGCTGGTTCCGCCTTTGAAAAACAGTCCGTCACGGCTCATAGAATACAACACACGCGGGTTGAAAAGCAGCTGCGCATTGACAATTCCTAAGATTGAAATCATTAAAAAGAGCGTCACAATCTTTGCCGAACCTTCACCAAAAATCAATTTGATGGAATCCGCTGCGGCCAGTTTCGACTGTGACAATTGATCCATAGGCAAAATGTGAAGAATGGCCAGATTGCAAAGCAAATAAATGGCGATAATCAGTAAAACGCCTCCAATCATGGAACGCGGCAGGTTTTTGGTTGGGTCTCTGTCTTCTTCTGAAAAATATGCTGCGGTATGCCAGCCGTCGTAAGTATAAAAAATGGCTTGTAATGAGAAGATTACAGGCGCTATCCAGCTTCCGGTTTGCACGATTTTGCTCGTTGTTGTTTGTGCCTGCTCGGCTGTAACTTCATCACCATAAATGAAGCAAACGGCCACAAAAATAAATAACCCGAGACCCTTCAAAACACTCATCACATTCTGAAAGCTGCTTGCGAGCTCCAAGCCAATCCAGTGAATGCCTGTGAGAATGAGCAGGATTGTTGCGGCAACATAAGGCTCATAACCAACGAATGTGGGGATAAGCAGCGCCAGATATTCGCTCATGGTGTAAACGCCAAAACCTAATGCGGAACAGGTTCCAAGCCAGCTGTTTATCCCAACAACAAACCCGGCATAATTACCAAATGCGCGCTGGGCATAAATATACCAGGCTCCCGCTTTTGGCATTGAAGTGCCAAGTTCTATGGTGCAAAGCGTGCCCAGAAAAGCATACAGACTGACTGCCGCCCAAAGCCCCATAATCAACCAATAATCACCTAGTTGCGCTGCAATCGGGCCTGGTTTTCGAAGGATTCCGGTTCCAATTGTGCCGCCAATAGTGACGGCAATGCCAAAGCCGACGCCTAAAATTTTAAACAGTTCATTCTTGGCAGCGGGTTGTTGCATGGGGGAGGAGTGAAATTGTACTTTTCGAAAATAGGAAAACTTTTGGTTTACATTGCGAAAAATCCTTTATGCAGGAGATTATGTTGCAAGTGCGATCGTTTGGTTGTTGTATAAGCATTCATCGGGACATTATGCCTATTGACCGACACATTCGGTTTCCGCTGCAACAAATCGAGGTTGAAATACGATAATGTACTTGAAACCAAGCACTGTTACTGAATTATGGAACGCAAAGAATTTTTAAGAAGAGGATTTTCCGCATTGAGCTTGGCGGCCATTGTGCCACTCATCAGCTGTACAAGCGACACGATTGACCCCGAAGCGGCCGGTTTGGAAACGTCATCAGGCGCATGCACGGCGACGGCATCTGAAACCGCGGGGCCTTTTCCTACCAAATCACCAAGCGCGCTTGTTTCAAATGACATCACATCGGACAGGCCGGGAACCAAACTTTCTATTAAAATCACCATTCAAAACCTGAACAACAATTGCGAAGGGTTAGCTGGCGCATTGGTAGACATCTGGCACTGTGATGCAACAGGAAATTACTCTGAATATGGCGGCTCAGGCATGCAGTCGACAGACTACACAAATGTTCATTTTCTAAGAGGCCGCCAGACCACAGACGCAAACGGGCTGGTCACTTTTACAAGCATTTACCCGGGCTGGTACTCAGGCCGTGCGCCGCACATTCACGTGCATGTGTATAATGCAAGCGGCAAATCATTGCTTGTAACGCAAATTGCATTTCCCGAAGCAATCAGCAAAGTGGTTTATGCGCAAGGCGTTTATGCAAGCCACGGACAAGCGGATACGACCAATGCGCGGGATAATGTGTTCAGCGACGGCACTTCTACGGAGATGTCGACCGTAACAGGCAGCACGTCCGCAGGATACGAACTGACACACGCGATCGTTGTAAGCGCATAATGATCACTGCACAAATGGATATAGAAGCGCAGATTTTTCTTCAAAGTCAACGTGGACGATTCCAGTCGAACGGTTTTCGAGGGTTTTATACTTTTAACTTCGGGGATTACCAAGCTGAAAATAGGGAGCCGATAGGGAAATTGCTGGCTTTGAATGATGAAACGCTTCTGCCCCAATGTTCATGGGAAGTAACTGTCAATGAGCCAGTTCAGATTATTTTATTACCACTGGTGGGTGCTGTTGAAATAAACGAAGGAAAAGGAGACGTGCGATATGTTGATTCCGGTGAATGCCTGAGTCTCGTGGTAACGCCGAATGATGGTTTTTTAATTACAAACCCTTATCCGGATCAAGCCATTAATTACCTGCAAATCAGACTTTTGGACAAAGAAATTTCTTTGCAAAACAATGCTACAAACACTTTTGACCTAAACATTAAAAATACGCTTATTCCAATATTGGATGCCGATGCAGGTTATGGAATCTTGGTGATAGGAAAATATCAAGGACGCAAGGACGGCTTATATATTTCCAAAAATCCGGCAAATTGCATCTTCATTTTTATTATTGAAGGTGCATTTGAAGTCCAGAACAGGCTGCTCGAAAAGCGCGACGGGCTTTCATTGAAAAATGTGCCCGAGGTGGAATTTGAAGCTTTATCCAATGATGCCATTATTCTTATCCTGGAAACGGAGAATTGAGCGGTTTAAACACAAAAAAGCAGATGTCGCTAGCGCAACATCTGCTTTTTTCATTTAATATATATATTCTTAAAGAACAGCCTCAGCCAGAACAAGCACCTTGTTATTAAGCACTTCAACAACGCCGCCGTCGATCAGGTAAGTTTGCTTTGCAGCACCTGTATCCACAACTACATCACCTTTGCCCAGCGTGCTAACCAATGGCGCGTGACGGTTTAAAACCTGAAACTGTCCTTCTGTACCCGGTAATGTAACGGCATTTGCCTCTCCGGCAAATACTTTCTTATCTGGGGTGATGATCTCTAAATGCATGAATTCAAATGTTTATGAAGCATTACAACTTATCTCGTTGCTTCTGCAAGCATTTTTTCTCCTTTTGCCTGCGCATCTTCAATTGTTCCAACCAGGTTGAAAGCCATTTCAGGAAGGTGGTCATAACCGCCATCCATGATCAGGTTGAAACCTTTGATTGTATCATTAATGTCAACCAATGTCCCTTTCAAACCTGTGAATTGCTCTGCAACAAAGAACGGCTGAGACAAGAAACGTTCAACACGACGAGCGCGTGAAACGACAAGCTTATCTTCGTCAGAAAGTTCTTCCATACCAAGGATTGCGATAATATCCTGCAATTCTTTGTAACGCTGAAGAATGTTCTTAACACGCTGTGCGCAATCGTAATGTGCTGCACCCAATGTCTCTGCGTTCAAAATCCTTGAAGCTGAATCGAGTGGATCCACCGCTGGATAAATTCCTTTTTCAGAAACTTTACGGCTTAATACCGTAGTTGCGTCCAAGTGAGCAAATGTTGTTGCAGGAGCAGGGTCAGTCAAGTCATCCGCAGGCACGTAAACCGCTTGTACAGATGTAATTGAACCGCGTTTTGTAGATGTAATGCGTTCCTGCATCTGTCCCATTTCCGTTGCCAATGTTGGCTGGTAACCCACCGCAGAAGGCATACGGCCCAAAAGGGCCGACACCTCAGAACCTGCTTGTGTAAAGCGGAAAATGTTGTCAATAAAGAAAAGAATATCGCGACCCTGACCTTCGCCATCTCCGTCTCGGAAATACTCAGCCATTGTCAATCCTGAAAGTGCAACACGGGCACGTGCGCCAGGAGGTTCGTTCATTTGTCCAAAAACGAAGGTTGCTTGCGAGTCTTTCAATGTGTTGTAATCCACTTTTGAAATATCCCAGCCGCCTTCTTCCATGCTGTGTTTGAATTCGTCGCCGTATTTAATAATACCAGCTTCGATCATTTCACGCATTAAGTCATTTCCTTCGCGGGTACGCTCTCCAACACCAGCAAATACAGAAAGACCTGCGTAAGCCTTTGCAATGTTGTTGATCAATTCCTGAATCAAAACGGTTTTACCAACACCGGCACCACCGAAAAGACCAATTTTACCTCCTTTTACATAAGGCGCAAGCAGGTCAATTACTTTAATCCCTGTAAAAAGGATTTCAGTTGATGTTGCAAGATCTTCAAACTTAGGAGCTGAACGGTGAATTGAAATACCATTTGTGTTGTCAAGCGGTGTAAGTCCGTCGATCGCTTCACCGATCACGTTGAACAAACGTCCTTTGATGCCTTCACCAACCGGCATTTTGATCGGTGATCCAAGGGGAGTAACCGCCATTCCGCGCTGCATCCCTTCGGTGCTATCCATTGCGATGGTGCGGATACGGTCTTCGCCTAAGTGTTGTTGACACTCAAGAACGACTCTCTGACCGTTTGATTTGATGACTTCTAACGCATCAAGGATCGACGGAATAAGTCCGCTGTCCTCAAATGATACGTCTACAACCGGACCAATTACCTGCGTAATTTTTCCTATGTTTGTCGCGTTTGCCATTATATAATTTTGATTATCTCCAATGAGGTTTTTTTCAGACCGCAAAAGTATGGGATAATTTGGTCAGTACCAAGCGCGGAATTATTGATTTATTGGATATTTTTTAGATAGAGGGTTGGTTTTGGATAAACTGTCAATGAAAAACGGTTAAATTTGGCATAGTCCATATTGGTATAAATGAACAAGCAACTCCTGGAACGAATTACTTTCAATCCGAATCAATGTGGTGGCAAACCTTGTATTCGCAATATGCGCGTCAGGGTCACGGACGTTATTGAATTGTTGGCAAATGGGCTAACAGTTGAGCAAATTATAACGGAAGAACTTCCGGATCTCGAACTGAAGATATCACTGTATGCTTGCTTTACGCAGCCCTCAAATTGAACCATCCTGTTTTACAGGCTGCTTAATGATCATTCTGGATGCTCACATTCCGCCCAGCCTTGCATCGTGGATTGCGTCTTCTTACTTTATTGAATGTTATTCTGCGAAGTTTTTGAATTTATGTGAGGCAGAAGACAAGGAGATTTTCATGCTCGCAAGAGAAAAAGATGCCATCGTTATCACAAAGGATGACGACTTTGTGTCACTTCTTAGCAGAAATGGAAGCCCTCCCAGGGTAATCTGGCTGACCTGCGGAAATACATCCAAAGAACGATGGAAAGAGATCTTATCAGTAAATCTCGCACAAGCCCTTGCTTTGCTTCAAACGAGTGATTTGGTTGAAATTACTGGACAATAATGTTCACCATCACCTGTTATAAAACGTGGACACTCACGTTTGTGAATTGCTTTAAACAAAATTTATGAAGGAGTTTTTTTTCTGGAAGGTTTGGTCGCCGTCGGAACGAAATATGACGGTTGCTGCTTTTCTGGCGCTTTTTGTGGCGCTTGTTTTTTTTCTGGTTAAAAGCATTGATCCGCTAGCTAATGTGATCCGCTGGAATGTGGTTAGCGAGCTGTCGGAGACAACTGCCGTTTTAGATATTTTGCAGCTGGGACAATGGCAATATGGCATTTCAACGCCCACACATCTGGTTACGGAAAGCTTTATGGCCTCTGTCATGGAGACTGATTTTCTGAATGTGACCGCTTTCTGGGCCTTCTCTTTAATCGGACTTACGATCCTGCTAGGCGCTTTGACGACCATGTCCCGCTTCTATTATCTGGCTGGAATGATCGCTTTTATCATGTTTCTGGCATTTTCGAGATTGGAAACATTGGGCGTTTTTGGCGAAGGAAATCGCGCACTGTTTTTAATCGCAGTTGCACTTTACGGCGGCGTGACTTACTATTTCCATGCATTTCGGCCAGACTTTGGCATTGCAAAACGCATTATCGGCATTGGCATTGTGACCATATTGCTTGCATTGCTAGTCGCTTTTGCGTCCAATGCTCAATTTCCGTCATTAACAGCCGCCTCTTATTCTTATCCGTTTTGGCTAATTATGACCGTCCTATTCCTGATTGTCACTGCCACCGAAATTATGGCGGCGCTTGTGTGGCTGAGCACCAGCGGATCCACAGGAAAAGGAAAGTCTGGGCTAGTTAATTTTTTGGTAATCAGCATTCTATATTTATTGCTGCTCCTTCTTTTGTATTTGCGAAACACGAAGCAAATTGACTGGGAACTCACATTGGTAAGCCCTGTTTTCCTCGGGTTGGCGGCTGGACTTCTTGGTATTTGGGGTTTTCGTAAAAGGGCTGATTCTACGGATGGCATTATCCCGTTCAGAAGCACTGGATTCTGGCTTTACATGGGAATGTTCATCATTGCGGTTTCTTTTACGGCTTATATGGCTGGAATGGCCAATGATCCTGTTTTGGAGACATTAGAAGATGTTGTAGTCGAAGGCCAGCTTGCCATGAGCGTCCTTTTCCTTTTTTATGTACTGATCAATTTCCTCCCAATCTTTCAGCAAAAGCTGGCTGTTCACAAAGTCCTGTATAAGCCTTTGCGCTTTGGATTAACGCAAACGCGACTTTTCGGTTTTACAATTTTGATTGTATTGTTTTCAATCCAGAGATTGCTTCCCGTCAATCAAGCGATTGCAGGTTATTTCAATGGATTAGGTGATTTACATGCCAATACAGCGGAATTTTCGCTTTCGGAGCAATATTATAAACTGGCGGTTCAGCAGGAGTTTCAAAACCATAAATCCAATTACGCACTGGCGTCACTCGCCATCCGGCAAGGCGACAGAAATGCCGCGGCTTTTTACTTCCGGCAAGCTCTTTTAAAAAATCCATCGGCGCAAGCTTACGCAGGATTAAGCGGCATTTTAGCCCAGGAAAATCTCTTTTTCGATGCCGTTTACAGTTTGCAGGAAGGCACTCACAGGTTCCCAAAAAGCGGTGAGTTGCTTAATAACCTGGGCATGTTGTATTCCAAAACCAATGTGGCCGACTCCGCCTATTTTTATCTTGCAAAAGCAAAGGAGAACACAAACCGCGCTGAAATTCCATCAACCAATCTCCTGGCCATTCTTGCCAAAAGCACGGACGAAAGTTTACTCGATTCGTTGGCAACTGAAAGTGAGCAGCAAAATTATCTATCCTGGCAGGCAAATTGGCTTGCTGTGCAAAATTTAAGACAGAAATTTTCGAAGGAAACATTAAATCAATCAGCCATTCCGGCCGATTCGCTGCTGAGCGTTTCATCCTTTGCCTATTTGATGAATTATGCGGCTAATCAGGCAAAACAGGACAGTTTACCGGCAAAATTTCTGCCAACTTTGGCAGCAAAAAACCCCGTGCTGTCACAGGATTTGAGTCTTGCAGCGCTTTATTCTGAATATTATAGCGGAAGTAAATTAAAAGCACTCGAAACGCTTACCGGATGGACCGAAGATGCGGGCGAGAAAAGCGATTTATATCACAAAATTCTGGGCCACTGGTTATTGCAGCTGGGGCTTTATGATCAGGCCATTGAAAACTTGTCCGTAGTGGAAGGCGTTGAGGGAACAATTGGCATGGCTGTGGCCAATGCATTGTCTGACAAACAAGCGGTTGCAGTGGTTCTTTTGGACAAATTACAGGAAAAGCAACCCAGCGCAGCGATCGCACAATTAAAGCAAACATTGTTTTCGGGTGTAAAACCAAAATCTCCGGCGGATTCTTTGTTAAAAGTTGCAAAGCGGTCGCCTTCAGATAAAAATTTCGATAATGCAATTCGGGTAAATCCTTTTGATGAGCACGTTATTGCGGCTGCCTCCGCTTTTTACAGACAAAAGAAAGCGACGGCAAAAGCTTATAAAATCGTGCTGAATGCGTTGCGTTACAACGAATATGCGCCACAACTTTGGGAACAATATGCGTATTTGAGTCTCGAACAGGGTTTGATAGGCCAAGGCAATGAGGGTGAGCAAAAAGTGCGGCAATATGCCTTGCCTGCCGATTATCAGCAATTTATAATGCGCTATCAACCCATGCGGGCTCTTATCGAAAAACAACGAGCCGAATTTCAGTGATTTGTATTTTAGAGAACATATTACACTTCATCAACATGGCTTTATCCTGGAAATCTAATCTCAGCGGAACTGAATGTCGGATATTCCGCGACAAATTGATCGTCGGGCTCCTGAAAACGAGCATTTGGAAAGAAGATGGATATGGCGAGCTCAATGGACATTTGCTGCGATTCAAAGGCGAGGGATGGTTCAATACAACAACCAAGATTCTGGATATTGAAGGCAAAAAAGAGCTTGGAAAAATTCGTTACAATTATTGGAAAGGCTCAGCGACAATCAATTACGAAGACCAGGAATATGAATGGAAATTTCAATCCTGGACCCGGAAAAAATGGGTCGTACAAAACGCTGAGGACGCGGCGACATTCCAGTTGTCAAGCTTCTGGAAAAATGAGGGCAGCGTTGATAATGATTACATTCCAGCCGGAATTATTCTATCTGCTTTATACGTAAGCAATTACTGGCGCAAAATCGCAGCCTCTTCTTAATCAATAAGTTATTTTATTTCAAAAAAATCGAAAACAGCATCACATGAGAATCATTGAAACCACGGAAATTTCGAAACGTTATGTGATGGGAAGTGAAATAATTCAGGCACTCAAATCAGTCACAATTTCAGTCAATAAAGGCGAATATGTGGCATTTATGGGGCCCTCCGGTTCCGGGAAATCAACGTTAATGAACATCATCGGCTGCCTGGACACGCCAACAACTGGACGATATATTTTAAATAATAAGGACGTCAGCGATATGACGGAGAGTGAATTGGCGGAGATTAGGAACAAGGAAATTGGCTTCGTTTTTCAAACATTCAACCTTCTGCCCAGGATGTCTTCGCTCGATAATGTTGCCCTGCCGCTCATTTACGCAGGTTTAAGCAAATCGGACCGCACTGAAAAGGCCATGTTGTCGCTTAAAAACGTGGGTTTGGAAAATCGCGCTGGTCATAAGCCCAACGAACTTTCTGGAGGACAGCGGCAGCGCGTGGCCATAGCGCGGGCCCTCGTCAACGATCCGAGTATTTTACTTGCTGACGAACCAACCGGGAACCTCGATTCCAAAACCTCTTACGAAATCATGGATCTTTTTGACCAATTATACAGCAAAGGCAACACGATCGTGATGGTAACCCACGAAGAGGACATTGCCCATTATGCTCACAGGATCGTCCGCCTCCGCGACGGCCTCGTCGAATCCGACACTATAAATCCGAATCCGACTAAGGTTAGCGCTTTGGTCTAAAATTTAATAACTTTCCTTAAACTTTATCGAATTATGAAAGGGATCAGCTATTTAACGGATGAGGAAGGTCACAAAAAGGCGGTTGTCATTGATTTTGATTTGTTAAAAGATCGGGACAATCTCTTGGATATCCTGGATGATATTGAGGATGAAGTAGCAATTAATTTGAGAAAAAATGAGCCTTCACTTGATTGGGAGGAAATAAGAAGCTCGCTGATTTCAAAAGATTGATATGTACAAGATCATAATCAAAAGATCTGCTTTAAAGGAGTTAGAAAACATTCCAAAATCATTCAGATTAAAAATCATTGCGCACATTGATGCGCTCATGAACAATCCCAGGCCGAGGGCGTCAGGAAACTAGAAAATTTTACAAACAGTTATAGAATCAGGATTGGTAATTATCGTGTGATCTATTCGATTGAAGACGACAAGCTTTTGATAGAAGTGATTAAGGTTGCAGATCGAAAAGAGGCATACAAAAAGTAGTTATCTTTGCCTTAACATGCCAATCCGGCAGAATAACCGCAATGGGTCGTTCTTCCGGATTATTTTTATTTAATATTTTATGAAGATCAATTTTAAGGACCTGATATTATTTGAGGACGAGGATTTTTTGCTCGTTAACAAGCCGCCGCATCTTGCAACCCTTGACGAAAGAACTGCGGATAGGGGAGGAAGTGTGTTGAGACTAGCCAAAGAATACAATTCCGAATTGCAGGCAGCCCACCGTTTGGATAAAGAAACCTCTGGCGTGCTGGCTTTTGCTAAAAATCCGGCTGCTTATCGCCATTTGGCCATGCAGTTTGAACATCGTGAAGTTACAAAACGCTATCACGCGGTGACCAATGGCGTTCATAATCTGGAAAGCATCTCCGTCTATTTGCCAATTATGCAGCTGAAAAACGGCACCGCTGTGAAAATAGACCGGGCCGAGGGAAAAGTTGCAGAAACAATATTTAACACATTGAAAGTTTATCGCGGATACACATTGGTTGAATGTATCCCCATCACAGGGCGCATGCACCAGATCCGCATTCACTTGTCTTGCCTGAAAGCGCCTATCGTCTGCGATCCGCAATACGGCGGTGAGCCAATCTTCCTGTCGAGCCTGAAACGCAAGTTTAATCTTAAAAAAGAAACGGAAGAACAGCCTCTAATCCAGCGTGTTGCACTGCACGCATTTGCGCTTTCATTTGCATTAATGAATGGCGACCCGGTTCGGGTCGAGGCGCCTTATCCCAAAGATTTTGAGGTTCTTGTGAAACAGCTAAACAAATTTGGCGTATAGTAGCATGGTTTTTTACGGGTAATGTTGAAAGATTGTGTAGTTTAACATTCATTTTCCACCTAACATTAACACCATGCGATTACACACATTTATGAAGTCAGGTCTGTTGTTCATTTGCTTGCTGAGTTTTGTCATTTCAAATCGATCTTTGGCTCAAAGTGCTGCCAAAAATGATATAATCGTCAAACGCGACAGTTCAAGAATACAGGCTTTGATTACTCAAATGAGCTATGAAAAGATCAATTACCGCGATCTTGGAACCGCAGACAGCGCT
Organism: Dyadobacter sp. CY326; assembly: GCF_021390515.1. Classification (GTDB taxonomy): domain Bacteria; phylum Bacteroidota; class Bacteroidia; order Cytophagales; family Spirosomataceae; genus Dyadobacter. Next base: position 26,102 of record NZ_JAJUXI010000015.1, on the reverse strand, counting down.
AAAAGTTACATTTACCTTGACAAAGTTGCCCGCGTCATCCTGAAAACTGGAAAAATCATCCATGTCCGCGACTCCGTTCTGATCGGTCATGTGCCGCCGGATAGCGTCGGACAATATGCTGATATGGCCAATTTGCCGACCAATAAATTCGAACGGGACGTTGTAATGGCAAATTCCGATCAGTTGCGCGACAAATATCGTTACCATACAGACCGTTCGATAGACGGGAAAACAGGGGCAATTGTGTTTACTTCCTTTGCAGCCGCTTCCCTGATCTCAGGCGTCATCATTGCGGGTTCTGGAACAAGTCCGGATAACAAAACGATTGGAAATTCATTGGCGATTGCCGGCCCGGTTGTTGGCGTTGGATTGGGTTTGATTGGTTTCCGAAACTACAAGTTCCACAGAAACCGTGCTGAAAAGGTGAAAACCGAGCTTGTGCGCAGAAATCAATCGTTGACCATAATTAACTTCGCTCCAAGCCTTGATCCGTTCAATAAGTCAGCGCAATTAACATTGAGGATGTCACTGTAATAACATTTATTTAGTATCATTATTGGTATTAAATGTCTTATTATAACGTCCTTCCAGAATGAAAACCACCATTTCCAAGAAGAAGATCCTCCGGATTTTCTTCTTTCTATTGCTATTAACCGCTCATTTCGCTTATTCTCAACCGTCCCGCAAGCCGGATTTGATTACACTTCGCGACGCGACAAAGCTTGAAGTTTTGATTCAGGAAGTTGATGAGAATGTTGTGAAATACAAGAAAGTGACCGACCCGGACGGGCCACTTTTTACGGTCAGGAAAAGCGAAATAGCGGCAATCACATATGGAAATGGCGAAACTGAAACATTTGAAGCAGTGCTGGAAGTGCCAAGTTATTATTCGCCTTCTGCTCCAATGCAAACATCCAGACCGCCTGTTTCAAGCACGGTAACACCAAAAGCACGTTTTCATGAAGAGTTGCAGACAGCGTCACCAGAAAGACTGAGGGCGATTTATAAATTTTACAAAACGAAATCAAAAGGTGGCCTGATCATGGGCATTGCAGGAACTTCGGCCGGTGTAATTGTAGCCGGAATAGGAACCGGCATTGTAGCGAGCGCCACGGATGCCAATGGCAATTTCAAAAGTTCTCAGGACGAAAAAAGAGCAATACGAGGCGCATTGATGATGGCTGGTGGGTTTGCGGGCGCAGTAACATTTGGCACCGTAGGTTTTGTCAAAGCCGGACGAAACGGTTCAAAATCAACACGCGTGAGAAGGGAACTAATGAGACGAAATGAGCCGCTCACCTTTCAATTTTCACCAGGCTTCAATGCTGCGAGTGGAGCGGCGTTTGTAACGTTAAGCATTAAACTTTGAATCAAGATATAAGAAAAAAGGGCCTCGGGAAGTTTCCCAAAGCCCTTTTTCTATATGTAATGCTTGTCTTAGAATTTGAAAGTAATTCCTGCTTTCAAAGGAGAAGCGTTGTAACCAACTTCTGCAAAAACACCCATTGTTGGTTTGAAATAATAACGAGCTCCTGCGAACACGCCGAAGAAAACACCGCTTCCGTAACCATCGTCATAGATTCCTGAGAAGCCATCCGGTGTGCTGTATGAAGAGATCCGATATCCTAACGCCGGTCCAGCATACAAATCAAGGTTATCCATTGTTAAAAAATGCTTTCCGTAGTGGTAAGAACCTCTTGCAGCAATGGTAAAAAAGTTATATCTCCACTTATAACCCGAAAATCCACCGTAACTCCAAGTGGTGAAATCTGCCTGTGCACCAACACTTATAAAATCATGCACCCCAGCTTCATAAGAAGCGCCTAGGCCTATGCCGCCGCCGCCGTACGTCCCGCCAAGATTAATACCAAGATTCAATAACTTATCTCCTTTCTCATATTGCGCGAAAGCCTTTTGAGACGTTGTTCCTAGTACGGCAACAACAAAAAACATAAATAGAAAATTTTTCATCGTAATAGATTAGTTTTTGTTAATAAAAATAATGGCACAAATTAAAACCTTTTGTTTAATGCTTCAAAACTTGTGCCATTGATAATTATTATTCGGGACGCACGATTATGTAAATGGCGAAACGAATGATCTTAACGGTATTTTCCTAGATTGACTTTCTCAGTTTGTCCTTGAAAACCTTCTTAAATTTGTCCAGTTTCGGAGCGATTACAAATGCGCAATATCCTTGATCTGGATTGTTTGCGAAGTAATTTTGGTGATAATCTTCTGCCGGGAAAAACTTCGGTGCAGCAGTGATTTCAGTTACAATTTTTTTGTCATATGCCCCGGATTTGTCCAATTCGGCTTTTGCCTGCTCGGCAAGCTTATGTTGTTCCTCATTGTGAAAAAAGATCACCGAACGATACTGCGTGCCAACGTCATTTCCCTGACGGTTAAGCGACGTTGGATCATGGCTGCGGAAGAATGCTTCAAGCAAGTCTGCATAACTGATCACCTTAGGATCGTAGGTCACTTCCACGCACTCCGCATGTCCCGTGTTGCCCGTGCAGACTTCCTTATAATTTGGATTGGGATCATGCCCGCCAGCGTAACCCGAAACCACCTTTTTTACGCCATCCAATGACTCCATAACGGCCTCCGTACACCAGAAACATCCGGTTCCAAATGTTGCGGTTTCCGTATTCGCCAAGTCTACGTTATTTTCGTCCAATGCTGTCAAAGCCGTTTCTTTGTTCATTTGCTTTTTTTGTTTTTTGTCCGACTGTGCGCAGGATATCACAACCATGCAACACAGAAAAAGGAACGTGAAAATAGGGATGGTGGTTCTCATTTTATCGATTTGTGTTATTCCTATTTGGTAAACGAATCGCGATCAAAGAAAGTTTATGTGACGCATTCGACGATATTTACGAAATTTGGCCATGAAAAGATCACTAAATGCACAGCTTTTCAACTGACAACCCATGCATGCAATCCGCCCATGACCTATCTCCATTTTAAGGCATTACACATCATTTTCGTAGTAAGCTGGTTTGCCGGACTTTTTTACATGCCGAGGCTATTTGTCTATCACACAGAGGCTAAGGATAAAACGAGCCCGGAGCGGGAAATTCTTTTTGCCCAATTCACAAAAATGGAAAAGCTGCTTTGGAACGCCATTATGACGCCCGCTTGCTGGCTCACCATCATTTTCGGCTCCACTATGCTTTACATCACACCTTCCTGGCTGGACCAGGGCTGGATGCAGTTGAAGCTTGTATTTGTAGCCGGCCTGATCGCTTATCATTTTTTTACTCGCAAAATCCTGCTGGAATTACGTCGTGGTGTTTTCAGGTTTTCCTCTTTCCAACTTCGGCTATTCAATGAAATCGCAACAATCTTTTTATTCTCGATCGTTTTTTTGGTTGTGTTAAAAAACACCGTGGATTGGCTCTGGGGCGTGCTGGGGCTCGTTATTTTTGCAATACTGATGATGACAGCAGTCCGGATAGTGAAGCGTATCAGGGAAAAAAAGTCTGCTGGTACGATGCAATAATTTTTTTCAAATAAATTAAATCAGATTTATTTTCTTCTATATTTGCCATTGGTAATGTCGCAAGACATCATAAACTGAGATATGAAGACTTTGAATACTATTTGGTGGTGGCGTGCACGTCTTAACAAGATGGACGAGTAGTCATTGCTTTGGTATAATCAAAAATATACTTTACATACGGCTCGCTGTTCATCTGACAGCGAGCCGTTTTTTTGTGCCATAATTATAAAATTTTACGATTATAAAAATGTCAAATCCTACCTTTCAGATATCAACCCGCCACAAGAAGCTTCTGGCCGACACATTAACGCCGGTTTCCATTTATCTCAAATTACGAGATAGATTTGTCAACACCATTTTGCTGGAAAGCTCTGATTATCATGGCAATGAAAACTCATTTACATACATCTGCTGCGATCCTGTTGCTTCTTTCAAACTGAATCAGAATGTGGTTACGCAGCAATTTCCGGACGGGCAGCAGCTAAATTTGACCCTGGAAAAGCCGAAAGATGCAGTGCAGACGTTATATGCTTTTGCCCAAAGTTTCAAATCGGAAAAAAGCGGTTTTCCTTTTATTTCCAATGGCCTTTTCGGTCACATGACTTACGATGCGGTAAGTTATTTTGAAGACATTACCATCCAGCCTGCGAGCCCGGAAACGGACATTGACCAGATTTTTTATCAGGTTTACCGATATGTGATTGCCATTAATCACTTCAAAAATGAGCTTTACATTTTTGAGCATCAATATGGCGACAGCGAGCAGGAGAGTGGCATTGAGCAGATTGAGATTTTGATCAAAAACCGCAATTTCCCTAAATATGATTTCCAAATCGCTTCTGATGAAACGTCCAATGTGACGGATGATAAAATGCGGGCGGTGATTCAGAAAGGCATTGACCATTGTCTTCGAGGTGATGTGTTCCAGATTGTTCCTTCGCGCCGGTTTAGTCGCAATTTTCAGGGAGACGAGTTTAATGTTTATCGGGCGTTGCGATCCATTAATCCTTCGCCGTATTTGTTCTATTTTGATTACGGCAGTTATAAGATCTTTGGCTCTTCGCCTGAGAAACAGATCTTTATCAAAAACGGACAAGCTGAAATTCACCCCATAGCAGGCACATTCCGCAGAACGGGCGACGATCAGGCGGATGCAGAGGCCGCGCAGGCGTTGTTAAATGATCCAAAGGAAACTGCGGAGCACGTAATGCTTGTTGATCTGGCAAGAAACGATTTGAGCAGAAGCTGTGACGCGGTGAAAGTGACGAATTATAAGGAAGTCCAATATTATTCGCACGTGATTCACTTGGTCTCCAAAGTTGTTGGAAAAATGAATGAAGGTGTGAATCCATTGCAATTGGTGGCGGACACATTCCCTGCGGGAACGCTTTCGGGCGCGCCCAAACACAATGCCATGAAGCTGATTGACCAGATGGAAACGAGCAACAGAAGCATTTACGGCGGCGCGATTGGTTTTATGGATTTCAATGGAGATTTCAACCACGCGATTGCCATCAGAACATTCCTGAGCAAGAATAACACATTGTTTTTCAGGGCTGGAATGGGCGTTGTGGCCAAGTCCAATGTGGAAAGCGAATTGCAGGAAATTAACAGCAAGCTGGCCGCTTTACGCAAAGCGATCGAGTTTGCAGAAGAAATTTAAACATTAGGACAATCCTCAAAAACTGGAAATAATGAAAATCTTAGTGCTCGATAATTACGATTCTTTCACTTACAACCTCGTCTACATTCTCCGCGAGCTGAATGATCAGGTGGACATTGTCCGCAATGATAAAATTGCGCTGGAAGAGGTTGGTAAATATGATAAAATCCTCCTTTCTCCCGGCCCGGGCATTCCGTCAGAAGCGGGCATTATGCATGAACTGATCCGCGAATATGGTCCTAGCAAGAGCATTTTGGGCATTTGTCTGGGGCATCAGGGCATCGGCGAGGTTTATGGCGCAGCACTCGAAAACATGACCGACGTGCTGCATGGCATCAGCGATACGGCCATTGTTACAGATCAATCGGAGCGCATTTTTAAAGGCTTGCCAACTGAGATTAAAGTCGGACGTTATCACTCCTGGACTGTTATCCCTGAAACATTCACGGAAGATCTCACCATTACGGCATTGGACGAAAAAGGCAGAGTTATGGGGCTTTCTCACAAAAAATATGATGTTAAAGGCCTGCAATTTCACCCGGAATCTGTGCTGACAGAGCACGGGAAAGAAATGCTGGAAAACTGGTTGGCAATTTAAGATTACTTCCTCCTCAATAGTAAAAACTTTCTTTTAGTACGCTTAGCATGAACATGAAACAGATTCTTAGCCATCTTTTTGAATATAAAGTTTTAAGTAAAGAATTAGCCAAAGACGTCCTGATCGGCATTAGCACAGGCAAATATTCCAATTCCGAAATCGCCTCATTCTTAACCATTTATGCCATGCGCAGCATTACGGTTGAAGAATTAGAAGGCTTCCGGGATGCAATGTTAGAGTTGTGCTTAGCCGTTGATTTGTCAGCTTATGATCCCATTGATGTTTGCGGAACGGGAGGCGACGGAAAGGATACATTCAACATTTCAACATTGTCGTGTTTCGTGGTTGCGGGCGCGGGCCAACATGTAGCCAAGCATGGAAATCATGGCGTTTCATCTATGTGCGGATCGTCTACGGTTCTGGAATTTCTCGGCGCGAAGTTTACCAATGAGAAAGATTATCTGGAACGCAAAATCAATGAAGCAAATGTGTGCTTTCTGCATGCGCCGCTTTTCCATCCTTCGATGAAGAATGTGGCGCCGATCCGCCGGGAGCTGGGAGTGAAAACTTTTTTCAATATGCTGGGCCCGATGGTGAATCCGGTGTCGCCCAAAAAACAGCTTGTAGGCGTTTTCAGTCTTGAATTGGCACGGCTTTTTGCTTATCTTTACCAACAGACTGACAAGCAATTTCTGGTTCTTCACGCATTAGACGGCTACGACGAAGTGTCATTAACAGGTGCTTTTAAAATCATCACCGCTCAAACGGAGCAAGTTCTGACTCCCTCGCATTTAGGGTTAAAAACTTTGCGCGCGCAAGACCTGTCGGGAGGAGAAACGGTCGAAGAATCTGCCAAAATTTTCATGAATGTATTGAACGATACAGCAACATTCTCGCAAAAAGAGGCCGTGCTGGCGAATGCTGCATTGGCATTGCATTGCGCAAATCCGGCATTATCGCTTTTGGATGCGGTGGAAGCGGCGCGGGAATCGTTAGAAAGTAAAAAGGCTTTGGCCAGCTTTAAAAAATTGATAGAAGACTGATCACAGATGAACATATTAGATAAAATTGTCGCAAGAAAGCGGGAGGAAGTCATTGAAGCCAAGCAAAATAAGTCCGTTTCCGAGTTGGAAAAAGAAGAATTGTTTGCGCGCAAAACGGTTTCCTTGTCGGCGGCTTTGAGAAATGCTTCATCTCCGAAAATCATTTCTGAATTCAAGCGCAAATCGCCCTCAAAAGGCATCATTAACGCCGACGTTTCGCCGGAGGTTGTGACTTTCGATTATGCCAATGCTGGCGCAGTTGCCTTGTCGGTTTTGACTGACATTGATTTCTTTGGCGGCTCATTTTCGGACTTTCTGAAAGCGCGGGAAGCCAATCCAATGATCCCGATGTTGCGCAAGGATTTTATCATTGATGAATATCAGCTTTACGAAGCAAAAGCGATAGGAGCGGACGTGATTTTGCTCATTGCAGCCTGCCTTACACCAGCCGAAGTGGTTTCATTAAGTCAAAAAGCGCACGAACTAGGATTGGAAGTTTTGTTGGAAGTGCACAATGCCGAAGAGCTTGCCGCAACCATTGGTGAAAACATTGATATTGTGGGGGTTAACAATCGAAATCTCAAAACCTTCGAAACCTCCATTGAAACTTCAATTGCGCTGAGTGAACAGATTCCCGATTCTTTTGTTAAAATATCAGAAAGCGGCCTGAAAGATGCTGAGACCATTCACCGATTGTATGGTTACGGATATAAAGGCTTTTTAATAGGTGAAACATTTATGAAGACTGTAAATCCCGGAACCGCACTGGCGGATTTACAAATTGACTTAACTCAACAAAGCAATTTAAATCCTTTGGTTCTATGAAAATAAAAGTTTGCGGACTGCGCCAGCAAGACAACATTGAAAAAGTGGTGGCCTTACAGCCTAACTTCATCGGGTTTATTTTCTACGAAAAATCACCCCGTTATGTTGGCGAAGATTTGGATGAAGAATTTGTAAAAAGTATCCCTAAAAACATTAAAAAAGTCGGCGTATTTGTGAATGCAAGCCCTAGCCATATTCTTGCCACGGTCAAAAAATACGACTTGCAATATGCGCAGCTTCACGGAAACGAAATGCCGGACACTTGTCGCAGCATTCGCCAGAAAGGGGTTAATGTGATCAAAGCATTTAGCATTGACGCATCATTCAACTTCGCAATGCTGAACAATTATAAGTCGTTTTGTGATTTGTTTTTGTTTGATACAAAAGGCGATGCCCCAGGAGGAAACGGCGTGCCGTTCGACTGGAACCTTTTGAAAAAATACGATAATGAAAAGCCGTTTTTGCTGAGCGGAGGCATTAGCGTCGACAATGTGGATGACATTATTGCATTGTCAAAAACGCTTCCTATCTATGGGATTGACGTGAATAGTCAGTTTGAAACGGAGCCGGGCGTGAAGGACATTGCCAAGCTTGAAGAATTGTTCAATTTAGTTCGTGTAAAAGAGAAAGAAGAGGCGGAAGCGCAGTGAAATATGGAAACATTAGAAAAGAAGTCATATCAGGTTGACAGCCGCGGTTATTACGGCAATTTTGGAGGTGCATTCATTCCCGAAATGCTGTATCCGAATGTCGAAGAGTTGCGCGAAAATTATCTCAGCATCATTGCGGAGCCTTCTTTTCAAAAAGAATACAATGATCTCCTGCGTAATTATGTAGGACGTCCCACGCCGCTTTACCGGGCCAACAGGCTTTCGGAAAAATATAAAACCAACATCTTCCTCAAACGTGAAGATCTTTGCCATACAGGTGCTCATAAGGTGAACAACACCATTGGGCAGATCCTGATGGCGAAAAGGCTTGGCAAAAAGCGTGTCGTAGCCGAAACCGGTGCAGGTCAACACGGCGTGGCAACGGCGACTGTTTGCGCGCTCATGGACATTGAATGCATCGTTTACATGGGCGAGCTCGACATTGAACGTCAGGCTCCTAATGTGGCGCGTATGAAAATGCTCGGCGCAGAAGTGAGGCCGGCGACTTGCGGATCTCGCACATTGAAAGACGCTACGAATGAAGCGATGCGCCATTGGATCAATAATCCGGTGGACACACATTATATCATAGGTTCAGTGGTGGGCCCGCATCCTTATCCCGATATGGTGGCGCGGTTCCAGTCTATTATTTCGGAAGAAATGAGATGGCAGCTGAAAGAACAAACCGGCAAGGAAACGCCTGATTATGTGGTGGCTTGTGTGGGCGGAGGAAGCAATGCGGCGGGTGCATTTTATCATTTTCTGGATGATGAAGATGTGAAGCTCGTGGCTGTGGAAGCTGCCGGAAAAGGCATTAATTCCGGACATTCTGCTGCGACAACAGCATTGGGAAAACCAGGCGTTTTGCATGGAAGCCGCACGATATTAATGCAAACGGAAGACGGCCAGGTTGTAGAGCCATTCTCAATTTCGGCCGGTTTGGATTATCCTGGAATTGGTCCTCAGCACGCATATTTGTACGACAGCGGAAGAGGGATTTTTATGTCAGCAACGGATGAAGAAGCGGTGCAGGCTGCATTTGAACTGACGCGCTATGAAGGCATTATCCCAGCATTGGAATCATCGCATGCTTTGGCTATTTTGGGTCAATTAGGCGCTACGGAAAACGAGACTGTGATTTTGAACCTTTCTGGCCGTGGCGATAAGGACATGGCCACTTACATGAAATACATCGTTTAATTTACTCATAAACACATTACAATGGCAACACTGACCTTACCTGAGGTTTTTGACGTAAGGCTCAAACTACAAGAGCTGGAAGCAAAAGTAAACTCGGGAGAACTTTCGCTTTTTGAAAGATGCGACCTGGAAGACGAAATCCTTGAACTCAAAGAAAAACTGGGCGAATTTGATCGCCTGAAATTCAGTGACGAAGGCGAGTGCCTCAACTGTTCTGCATAGCAACCATCATTCAACCTTATCTTTTTTCCGATTATGAATTTCAAATTACTTTTAATGGCCGGAATGCTCCTTTTTGGCGCTGTGGCTTCTGCTTCACCTGAAAAACCCGTTACTAAAAAAATGCTTCGTCACGTCGTTTTATTCAAATTCAAAGACTCGGCAACGCCGGCGCAGATTAAGGAAGTGGAAGAGGCTTTTAAAGCATTGCCATCTAAAATTAAGGAGATCAAGGGCCTTGAATGGGGAACAAACAACAGCCCGGAAGGACTTTCACAAGGTTTTACGCACGCATTCTTTGTAACATTCGATGACGAAGCAGGTCGTGAAGTATATCTTCCGCATCCTGATCACAAAGCGTTCGGAAAAGTGTTAGGACCGCATTTGGACAAAGTTTTGGTTATTGATTACTGGACACAAGAATGAACCGCATTACAACCCTTTTTAGCGGCGTAAATGATCATCCCGAAGCCGGATTGCTGAATGTGTATTTCACAGCAGGCTTTCCTGAACTGAATGACACCGTGCGCGTTTTACAGGCTTTGCAGGACGGCGGCGCTGATCTGGTTGAGATTGGCATGCCTTACTCGGACCCTGTTGCCGACGGTGAAACCATTCAGAAAAGCAATGACCGGGCGCTGGAAAACGGCATGTCTGTAAAGATTCTTTTCGAGCAACTGGCAGATATGCGTGAGACCATTTCTGTTCCTGTGCTGCTAATGGGTTATGTGAATCCGGTTTTGCAGTTCGGCATCGAAGCATTTTGTAAAAAATGCGCTGAGGTTGGCGTTGACGGGCTGATCCTGCCGGATATGCCTATGGATGTATATTTGAATGAATACAAAGCCATTTTCGACGCTTACGGCATTCTGAATATCTTCCTGGTAACCCCACAAACTTCTGAAAAACGCATTCGCCAGATCGACGAAATTAGTGAAGGCTTTATTTACACTGTTTCCTCTGCAAGCGTAACGGGTTCTAATACAGGCGTTAGCGATGATATGGAAGCTTATTTCGACAGATTGAATGCCATGCAGCTCCGTAATCCGCGACTGATCGGTTTTGGGATTAAGGACCATGCAACGTTCAAAAAAGCTTCTGATTATGCCGCAGGTGCCATTATTGGCAGCGCATTCATCCGCGTTTTGCAGGAAAGCAATGATCTTGAACAGGACATTAAGTCTTTTGTAAGAAATGTAAAAAACTATCCTGAAACGATCGAAGCATAACACATTCGAATCTACCGAGAAACCATTCGCTTCAGGCATCACTTTTGTACAAACAACTCATCATCGGGTTGTTTGTTTTTTTTAGATAGGTGCGGATATGGGATCTCGAAAAATTTTTTTCATCATTTTAATGCTTTGTTCATCACCGCTTTACGCGCAGTTCCGGCTCGATCTGGAAAGCGGGGTGGTGTTTGGGACGAATTATAACAAAGTCCGCATTCCCAATGTGGGCGGCACGCAGGTTAACCTCGCGAACGATCTGAGCATTGATCCAAAGATTTTTTACCGGATCAGAGGCACTTATACGATTGGAAACCGGCATAATATCAGTGCATTATTTGCGCCACTTTCTGTGAAATATCATGGTACGTTTGATGAAAATGTTAATTTCAATGGCATTAATTACGCTGCCGGACAGCCACTGGAAGTTTTCTATAAATTCAATTCCTATCGACTGACTTATCGCTACGATTTTGTGACAAAAACGCGCTGGCGTGTTGGTTTAGGTCTTACTGCCAAGATCCGTGATGCCGATGTGCGCTTCAAAAATGAATCTAATGACACGCATTTTGATAATGTTGGCTTCGTTCCGCTAGTCAACTTTTATGCTTCTTACAAGCCATCTTACCGCTGGTCTGTGATTTTGGAAGGTGATGCATTGGCTGCTAAACAAGGACGGGCGGAGGATGTTTTTGCGGGCGCGGCTTATCAGGTTAATCCTAAGTTTGGCATTAAGGCTGGTTACCGCGTTGTGGAAGGCGGTGCGGATAGTGACGAGGTCTACAATTTCAATTGGATCAATTACGCTTCTGTAGGTGTTTTGCTTTCGCTTTAAGTTCTTCACAAAATAAACTTTTGGGCGCCGGAAAAATCCATTTTTAACGATGGAATTCCATATAAATCGCTATCTTAGTTTGTTTTATGCGTGGCCAGGCGGATCGTAATTTTTGCCAGCCGGATACGTTATAAAAATCCATCAGAGATTTAACGACATTCATATATGGCTGCTTTTACGCCGGCAATGGAAGGCCTGTTGCTCCGCATTCAGGAATACCGTCAAAAATACTATCAAAATCAGTTGCTTAAAGGCATTATCCTTTCTGCTGCGCTGCTGCTGAGTGTGTTTTTGTTTTTCAATACAATCGAATATTTCGGTCGGTTTAGTTCGGGTGTCCGTGGAACATTGTTCTTCGGATTTTTGGCTGTGCTTGTTTTTTCATTTTTTCAATGGGTTGTTCAGCCGTTAATCCACCTTTCCGGCCTTAGAAAGCCGATTTCGGACGAGCAGGCTGCATTGCAAATCGGAGAATATTTTCCGGAAATAGGGGATAAGCTTGTAAATACATTGCAACTAAGGGGATTAACCGGCACACAATCCGACCTTATCGAAGCCAGCATTCGCCAGAAATCCGGCCAGTTGCTGATTGTTAAATTCTCAGATGCCATTCGTTTTAATGAGAATAAAAAGCGCATTAAATATGCCATTTATCCGCTTGCGGCCATTGCGGCCATTTTGCTTTTCAATCCTTCATTTTTCTCGTCCAGCTCTGACCGGATCATTCATTTCCAGAAAAATTACACTTATGCACCGTTTTCATTTATTCTTGAAAACAAATCATTGAAAGCATTTAGAAATGAGGATTTTGTACTAAAACTAAAATTGAAGGGCGAAGCACTGCCTACTGCCGCTTACCTGGTCCAAAATGGTTCGAGATTTAAACTGAATAATGACGGCAATCAGACTTATTCCTACACATTCAAAAATTTGCAAAGAGATGTAGCATTTTCCTTCGACGCTGCTGGATTCACTTCTGAGGAATACAAGATCAATGTTGCAGAACGGCCTTCGCTGCTTTCTTTTGACGTAAACCTGCATTATCCAGCCTATCTCAACAAACCTGCGGAAGGGCTTAACAATGTTGGAAATCTCTCTGTGCCGGAAGGAACGACTGTTGAGTGGAATTTTAACACTTCATCGACCAAATCGCTGGCGATCAAATTTGATGATGATTCGGCATTATACCGTGCGAAAGGGAGGGAAGGAGACCGTTTCGAAATCAGAAAAACGGTTAAACGCTCGTCGCAATATCAGGTGAATTTGCAAAATGATGAGACTACAAATTTGGATAAAATCGGTTACTTCATCAATGTGGTTCCCGACAAATTCCCCGTCATGAGCCTCGAAAATTTCCAGGATACAACACTTTATAACTATTTAGTGCTTGGCGGCTCAATCAGTGATGATTACGGCTTTTCGCAGCTGAAAATGTTTTATTCTGTAAAGCGGGCTGACCAGAAAGAACCTTCGCCAGCCAAAGGAATTCCAGTGCCATTTAACAAAACGGTAAATACGCAAAGCTTTTACTTCCAATGGTATGTAGATAGCCTCAAACTGGCTCCGGGCGATAAGATCGAGTATTATGCTCAGGTCTGGGATAATGATGGCGTGAACGGGCCGAAAAGCGCTAAATCACGGTCGATTCAATTTACTGTTCCTTCCAAAGACCAGTTAGAGGCTGAGATTAGAAAATCTGAGCAGGAAACGGAAGATCAAATGCAGTTGGCCATGAAGAAGGCGCAGAGCTTGCAAAAGGATCTGACAAATCTTGACAATAAATTAAAGAGCAACAAAGAACTCGATTTTAAAGAGCAGAAGCAGATTGAGGAAGTGCTCAAAAAGCGGGAAGAGCTGATGAAAGAATTGCAGGCTCTGCAGGAAAAAAATCAGAATGCGAACGAGAAATCGAAGCAGTTCAATCAGCAAAGCCCTGAACTGCAAAGCAAGCTGGAACAGCTTCAAAAGCTCATGAATGAGCTGATGGATAAGGACACAGAAAAGCTTTATCAGGAATTGAAAAAATTGCTGGAACAGAAGCAGAGCGACCGCATGTCTAGCATGATGGAAAAGCTTAAAAACAAAGAGAATAACCTGGAAAAAGAGCTGGAACGGACGATGAAGCTTTTCAAGCAAATGCAGCTTGAACAGAAAATGGAAAACCTGACCGAAAAGTTGGACGAATTAGCAGATAAGGAAGATCAGCTTGCGGATAAAAGTCAGGAAAATGACAAGAATAAAAATTCCGATGACAAAAAAGGCAAAAATGGGGATTTGAAAAAAGAGCAGGAAAAAATCCAGGACGAGTTTAAAAAAGCGCAGGAGGATTCCAAGGAGGTCGAAAAAATGAGCGAGGAGCTTGAACAGCCTTTGGACACACAGAAAGAAGAGCAGAAAAACGCTTCTGAACAGATGGAAGAAAGTAAGGAACAACTTGATAAGCAACAGAATAAAAAAGCTTCTGAATCGCAGAAAAAGGCGGCGCAATCCATGAAAAAAATGTCGCAGTCTATGCAGGAAGCGATGGAATCTGCGGAGATGGAGCAAATGCAGGAAAATCTGGACGCCTTACGCGATATTCTTGAAAACTTGATCACACTTTCATTTGATCAGGAAACATTGATGAAAGATTTCAGAGGCGTGAGTCTGCAAGATCCACGATTTATTAAACTTGGCCAGCAACAACTGAAATTGAAAGATGATGCAAAAATCGTTGAGGACAGCCTTTACGCACTTGCGAATCGTGTCATCCAAATCCAGTCGTTCATTACGCGTGAGCTCAATGATATGAAGTCTTACATGGATGAGAGCGTGAAGAGCATTAAAGACCGTCAAATTAATCAGGCGACTTCGAAGCAACAATTTGCGATGACTTCTATGAACAATTTGGCATTAATGCTAAGTGATGTATTTAACCAAATGCAGCAGCAAATGGCGATGGCCATGCCGGGAAGTGGTAAGGGCAAAAAAGGAAAGCAAAAAGGTGAGCAGAAGGGGATGGGCGAAATGCAGGAGAAACTCAATGGTGAAATGAAAAAGCTTGGGCAGGGAAAAGAGGGGCAGGGAAATAATTCCGAGAAGCTGGCCAGAATGGCGGCTGAACAGGCGATGATCCGGAAGATGATCAATGATTTAATGGAGTCTCAAAAAGGCACCGAAGTTGGCAAACAGATGGGTAAGGAGTTGCAGGAAATTGCTGAGAAAATGGATGAGACCGAAACGGATCTTGTGAACAAGCGCATCACGCCCGAGCTCATTAAGCGCAACCAGGAAATCACGACGCGACTGCTGGAATCCGAAAAAGCAATGAAAGAACAGGATGAGGACGAGCAGCGCAAAGCGCAAAGTGCAAAACAATTGCCAAGACAACCACCTGCGGCATTTGAAAAATATATCCGCGACAAAGAAAAGCAAACCGAACTGCTCAGGACCATTCCACCGACATTCTCTCCGTTCTACAAAAGAGAGGTGGACACTTACTTCCGCAAGTATCAGGCTAAGAACTGATTATAGCATCCCACTGTTGTGAACGTTCCGGTGACTGCGTTTTAACACTTTTTAAGCAAGTTGTTAGGGGCGCTGTCACCGGCTAAACTGATCTTGAACGGATAGTTTAGTATGTTTGTAATATTTTATCACCCAGTATGCTTAATTTCTTCACCGAAAACGTCGATTTCGACTTATTACGCCCCGTTAAGACAAAAAAATGGATTAAAAATGCCTCGTTATCAGAGGGTTATGAGATCGCTGATTTGAACTATATTTTTTGCGACGACGAATACCTTCTGGAAATCAATAAACAATATCTCGATCACGACTATTTTACGGACATCATTACGTTTGACAATAGTGAGGAAGACAATGTGATCGAAGGAGACATTTATATCAGCGTTGATAGGGTAAAGGAAAATGCGGCAACTTTTGAAGCCGATTTTGAAACCGAAATGCGGCGAGTTCTGATACACGGTTTGCTGCATTTGATGGGTTATGATGATACGGATGAAAAGCTAAAAGCTGCAATGCGAGCCAAAGAGGATCAGTATCTTTTGCTGTTCTAGTTAAATTTCCACGTGGAACACTTTAATTAAAGTGGTTTAATAAGTAAATGAATTATGTTTCAAAAATATGATGTAATCGTGGTAGGAGCGGGCCATGCGGGTTGTGAAGCAGCTGCGGCTGCGGCGACGATGGGCTCCTCCGTTCTGCTGATTACAATGAATATGCATACCATTGCTCAGATGTCTTGCAACCCTGCAATGGGGGGAGTAGCAAAAGGGCAAATCGTTCGTGAGATCGATGCGCTTGGCGGACAGTCGGGCATCGTAAGCGATAAGACTATGATCCAATTCCGGATGCTCAATTTGTCAAAAGGCCCCGCCATGTGGAGTCCAAGATGTCAAAGCGACCGCGCGATGTTTGCAACTGAATGGCGGAACGTTTTGGAAAATAATCCGAATGTTGATTTTTGGCAGGACACTGCAAAGGAGATACTGATTGAAGATGGAAAGGCTTGTGGGGTTAAAACTAGTCTTGGAATTGAAATTAAATCAAAGTCTGTCGTCCTCACTAATGGAACATTCCTGAATGGACTAATCCACATTGGCGAGAAAAATTTCGGCGGCGGACGGACTGGCGAAAAAGCAGCGACCGGCATTACCGAACAACTGGTAACATTGGGCTTTGAAGCAGGAAGAATGAAAACAGGAACGCCTCCGCGCGTGGATGGTCGTTCGCTGGATTATTCTAAAATGGAGGAGCAGCCTGGGGATGAAAATCCTTCTAAGTTTTCCTACACCGATACAAAGCCGCTCGCAAAACAACGCAGCTGCTGGATTACTTATACCAATTCGGAAGTGCATGAAATACTGAGAACGGGCTTTGAGAAATCACCGATGTTTTCGGGCAGGATCAAAGGAATTGGGCCGCGTTACTGTCCATCGGTTGAGGACAAAATCAATCGTTTTGCTGACAAGGATCGTCATCAGATTTTCGTAGAGCCGGAAGGATGGGACACGGTTGAAGTTTACGTGAACGGCTTTTCCACTTCATTGCCCGAAGACGTTCAATATGCAGCACTCCGGAAAATTCCTGGTTTTGAGAATGCCAAAATGTTTCGTCCGGGCTACGCAATCGAATACGATTACTTCCCGCCGACCCAATTAAAATCGACGCTGGAAACACATTTGATTACAAACCTCTTTTTTGCAGGACAGATCAATGGCACCACCGGTTATGAAGAAGCCGCTTGCCAGGGATTGATGGCTGGTATTAATGCACACCAGAATGTGCACGAGCTTGAACCATTCGTTTTAAAAAGGTCTGAGGCATACATCGGCGTTTTGATCGACGACCTCATTAATAAAGGCACAGAAGAGCCATATAGAATGTTCACTTCCCGCGCTGAATATCGCACGCTGTTGAGACAAGACAATGCAGACATTCGTCTTACTGAAAAGGGTTTTAATCTCGGCTTAGCAAGTCAGGAGAGATTGGATAATGTCAATAAAAAGAAAGCAGAAGTGGCTGAGATCATTGCCGCATTCTCTGGAACAAAACTGACGCCGGAAGAGATTAACCCAACACTGGAGGCGATTGGAACAGCACTATTGCGCGAGAAAATCGTTTTGGCGCAACTCCTGAAAAGACCACAAATTTCGATAGATCAATTGACGGAAGCCAGTCCAATTGTTGCCGATTTGCTTGAAAAATTTGGAACGGATTCGATTCATCAGGCGGAGATAAATCTTAAATATGACAGCTATATTGAGAAGGAAATGCTGTTGGTCGAGAAAATGAATAGGCTGGAAGACCTCAACATTATTGAGAACTTCAATTATGATGTGGTGACTTCGCTTTCATATGAAGGCCGTGAAAAACTTAAAAGAACTCGTCCAGGGACGATCGGACAAGCTTCAAGGATCAGTGGCGTTAGCCCTTCCGATATCTCAGTATTAATGCTTTTTATAGGACGATAATGCCATTAGAAACGCTTCAAAAATGCCCGATTTGTGAAAAGTCCAGCTTCAATAATTATTTGAATGTTGAGGATTTCACCGTTTCGCACAAGGAGTTTACGATCCAGCAATGCAACAATTGCTATTTCTTGTTTACAAATCCACGTCCATCGGAAGAAGAAATAGGCGCGTATTATCAGTCCGAAGATTATATTTCTCATCATGACGAAGAGAAAAAGAATGTGATCTCGAAGGTTTACACGGCCGTTAGAAATCGTACGATTAAGCAGAAAGTTGAGTTAATTAATAGTTTGTCCCCGGGAAAAGGGAACCTGTTAGACCTTGGTTGTGGCACAGGAAACTTCTTGGCCGCAGCAGCACAGGACGGGTGGAAAATATCCGGTATGGAACCCGACTCGGGAGCGAGGACACAAGCACAAAAGAAGGCAGGAGCTTCCATTTATGAATCGATTAATGCAAGTGAATTAGGCTCTCAAACTTTCGATATCATCACATTATGGCACGTTCTCGAACATGTTCATTTGCTGAACGAAACGATTGACTGGCTTTATCAGCACCTTAACCCGAATGGAAAGATCTTGATTGCTGTCCCAAATCCGCAGTCGTTTGATGCAAACAAATATGGCCGTTTCTGGGCTGCCTATGATGTCCCGCGCCATTTGTATCACTTTACAAAGGGAACTATAAAAACGCTGCTTCAAAAACATAATTTGGAAGTCAAAAGCATTCTGCCGATGTGGTTTGATTCCTTTTACGTAGGAATGCTGAGCTCGAAATATAGCGGAGGGAGCATTAACTACATTGATAGTGTCAAGACCGGGCTTTTATCGAATTGGAAAGGGCGTTCCAAAGACAGGGAGCACCTTAATACATCGAGCTTGATATACATTGTTTCAAAAAAATAAACACTAATTCTGACGACAATCTGAATGGGCCCTCAATACGCGTTATCTGTATTGCGGGCCTTTTAACTTTAAAAATCAATGATCAGAACCATTGCCATTGCCATTATTTGCCTGTTGATTTTCGGTCGCTGCGCCCAACAAGTTTCGCCTACGGGAGGTAAAAAAGATTCTATTCCTCCAAACTTGTTAGAAAGCAATCCGCTTAACAAAACACTCAATTTTAAGGGCAAGAAAATAGAGCTGTTCTTCGACGAATATGTGGTTGTCGATAACATTAATCAGAAACTGATCATTACGCCAGAAGCGGACAATCCATATTCTTATAAGCAAAACGGCATGTCTGTTTCGTTGAGTTTTAAAAATGAATTCAAGGACAGCACAACTTACACATTGAACTTTGGTGATGCAATCCGCGATTTTGCTGAAAAAAACCCTGCAAAAAATCTGAAACTCGTATTCAGCACCGGCTCCACATTGGACTCCGGCCGCGTGTATGGCACCGTGAAAGACATTAAAACCAACAAGCCTATTTTTGATGCATTGGTGGGTCTTTACAATATGAGCGACACGCTAAATATCACAAAACAAAAGCCCTACTATTTCTCCCGCACCGACAGCAGCGGCGTGTTTTCGATCGAGAATATTCAAACCAGAAACTATAAGCTTATCGCGATTGATGACAAAAACCGCAATATGCTTTTCAATGCAAAGGACGAGCGAATGGGCTTTCTCAGCCCGCCGGTTACAGCCGGCTCAGATTCCGCATCCTATAATATCAGCATGTTCCTTTCGGACAACACGATATTGAAAATTCAGCGCACGATTCCACGGGTGAACAACTATTCGGTCGTTTTCAGCAAATCAATCGAGAAGGTGGATGTGAAATTCATGAACAATGACACGTTGCCCTATATGCTTGAAAATGGTGCCGCTTTGAAGTTTTTTAATGTCCAGCCGCATCCGGATTCAACATTAGTGAAACTCACTGTCACAGATTCACTTGGAGCTGTTACAGACTTTGAGCAAAAGATAGCTTTTCAGGCACAAAGAGGAAAGGAGAGACAGCGGGACCCATTCAATATGACGACCAAACCAGAGGGAAACAAGCCGCTTACAAACACATTTTCCTACACATTAAGTCTGAATAAACCTGTCCAGTTTCTGGATGACAAAAACATCAGTCTGATTACGGATAGTCTCACGCATGAGCCTTTGAACGCATTCAAATATCGCTGGAATGCGAATCGCACGGAGCTGACTATTGAAGCTAAATCATTTGCAAAAGATACGATCAAGTGGGACTTTCCGAAAGGCAGTGTGATTAGTGTCGAAGGCGATACACTGTCAAAATTACTCATTAAGCATCCGGTGCTTAACGAGGAAAATTACGGACAGATTAAAGGCGCTATTACGAATGCTGACGCGTCAACGGGCTACATTATCGAACTGGTGGACGAGCAATATAAGCTCATAGAAACGCAATACACCTCGCCCTACACATTCATCCACATTCCGCAAGGCAAATATTTCATTCGTGTTACGCTCGATGCAAACCGCAACCGCCGCTGGGATACGGGAGAGCTCGATAAAGACAAACAGCCCGAAGCCATGTTTTACATTCCGGATAAGATCCTTTTGAAAGCCAATTTTGAATTAAACGATATCAACGTCACGCTTCCAAAGTAAAAAAATCCCATTTTCTTATACACTTTGTGTGGATAACTATGTTAATAACACAGAAATTTTGTTGGTAAGCAGGTCGAAATTGTTAACAATTGTGTTGATAACTGTGGATATGTGTGGATAAAAAATCGAATGTCGTGTTACTGTGGGTAAATCTGATCTAAAATGAAGTTAACACCGCGTTGATACACTTTAGTAAATGTGGATAAGACAAAACACGAAAGACCGCACCGTACCAACACCCCAGTGTGTACAGATAATTTCTTATCTTGTATTTCAGCAAGTTAAACGTTGATAATTCTGAAAACTGAAGTGGATAATACTTAATAGTTATTCACATAATGTGGATAACTATGTTAATCTACAGTGGATAAACAACTTATCCCCTTTTCCACATACATAGTAAGAGATAATAACTAAAGGAAAATTTTTTTATCTATTATGAAAAAGGTTTCAAGATGGGTGTTGATATACATGCTTCTTTCCGGGGCGGCCGCGGTCGGGCAGTCGGAGAAGGAGATGGCGGAGGAGTATTTTAAGAATAATGATTGTTCGAAGGCGCTGACCTATTATACAAGCTTCCTGAAAACGACATTTGAAAAGAGCGCGCTAAAAAATTACACAAACTGCATTATCAAAACCAAAACGTGGGGAGAAGGTGAGCAGTTTTTCAAGAAACAGATCAAGAACGATGCGCCGAATGCGAGCTGGTATAACTTGTATTGGGGAGTGCTGCTGGAAGAGCAGGGAAAGACGCAGGAAGCCACAAAAAAGATTGAGCAGAGCATTGCTGCCTCCGGTGCAAGAATTGAGCTCAAACGTGATTTAGCGGACGAGTTCAGGGCGCTTAATAAACCTGAGTCGGCCAAGCAAATATTGATAGAAGCGAGAGAAGCTGCAAAACGAACAGACATTTTCCAGCTCGAACTGGCCAGTGTCTATCGGGATCTTAATGCACCTGAACAAATGATTGATGAGCTGCTGTCTTACGGCATGCGTTATCAGAACATTGAAGTGGTGCAGAATATGCTGCAAGATTTCACCAAGGATGAGAAAGAGCAGGCGTTATTGGAAAAAGTCCTCTATGATAAGATCCAGAAGTTTCCAAATGAAGGCTTTTATAACGAATTGCTGATTTGGTATCAGATCCAGAAAAAGGATTTTTACAAAGCATTCATTCAGGAACGCTCGCTTGACAAGCGCTTTAAACACAATGGATCGAGACTTTACAATCTCGGAATGCTTGCGCTTCAAAATCTCGATTATAGTAATGCTGGGACAATCTTTGATCATTTGGTAAAGGAATATCCGAAAGGTCAGCTGTATCCGGTTGCCAGAAGAATGGCCATTTTTGCGAGAGAAGAACAGGTAAAAAACACTTACCCTATCAAGCGAAGCGAAGTGCAAAAGCTTCTTGGCCAATATCAGCAGCTCGTTGATGAGCTGGGTGTCAATGCGAGGACGGTGGAAGCAATGCGGAACATGGCGATTTTGAATGCATTTTATATGGATGATTTCAAAAAAGCAATTGAAATACTGAACGCCGCGATTGAAGCAGGAAAGCAGGAAAAGAATTTTGTGGACAAATGCAAGCTCGACCTGGGCGATATTTATTTGTTGCAGGGTGAACCTTGGGAAGCAACATTGGTCTATTCGCAGGTTGAAAAATCACAGAAAGACGACTTGCTTGGCTACGAAGCAAAGCTTAAAAATGCGAAGCTGCATTATTTTAAAGGTGAGTTTGAGCTGGCCAAAGCGGTGCTCGATATTTTGAAAAAGGCGACTTCTAGGGAAATTGCGAATGATGCCAATGAGCTGTCGTTGCTCATCATGGACAACACGGGACTGGATAGCACGGAAGCTGCGATGAAGCAATACTCGGCCGTGGAGTTGCTGTTGTTTCAGAATAAAAAGTACGAAGCCATCGACACATTAAAACATCTTTATGCAAAATATCAGAATCACAGTCTGGCGGATGAGATTCTCTGGCTCACTGCCAAAACATACATTAAGCTCGACAGCAATCAGCAGGCGATGGAAAACCTGAAAGTGTTGACTACAAAATATGGTCACGACATTTACGGTGACGACGCATTGTTCGCTTCTGCCAAACTTAACCAGGAAAAGTTAAAAGACAAAGATCTTGCGATGAAGCTGTACCAGGAGTTAATGGAAAAATATCCGGGAAGCATTTTCGTCGCTGAGTCAAGAAAAAGATTTAGACTTTTGAGAGGAGACGTGATCAACTAGAATTAAGCGAAAAAAAGAAAAGAGGCAGAATCATAGCGATTTCTGGCTCTTTTCTTTTTCGTATTTGCAGGCTGAGATGCGATTGGATTGCTATATGCAATTCTCAGAGGCTGAAAATATATCAAATTTCAATTTAACGTGCTTAATAACAGCTTTTTAAACTCAGAAAAGGAAGAATTCATACTGGTGGCGACTTTTTCAATGGAGAGCAAAGATTTGAGTCTTTCAGGAATTTCAATTTGTTTTTCCAATGTTTCTTCCACAAGATCTATAAATTTGGCCGGATGAGCAGTTGCCAGGAACACGCCCGTATAATCCGAAGTGTTCTCTTCGCGATAAGCTTGGAGCCCTTGGTAAGCAACCGCGGTGTGAGGGCACATTACATATTGCGACGTTTCCGAAACTTCGCGCATTGCAGTTTTTGTCTGTTCGTTGTCGAAATAAAATCCTGAAACTTTTTCTGTTGCGGATTTCCAATCATCATTAAAAAATCGTTGGAATCTAACAAAGTTGCTTGGGTTTCCGACATCCATTGCATTTGATATGGTTTCTATAGAAGGCAATGGTTCGTAAGTTCCGCTTTCGAGATATCTCGGGACAGCATTGTTCAAGTTGGTAGCCGCAACAAAGCGCTCAACTGGTAACCCCATCCGATAGGCGAGAAGGCCGGCGCTCAGGTTTCCAAAGTTCCCGCTTGGCACCGCGAACACGATCGGCTTGCCTAATTTTTTCAATTGCGCATAAGCTGAAAAATAATAAAATGATTGCGGGATAAGGCGTGCAATATTAATGGAGTTGGCAGAGGCGAGATTAAATCTGGCATTCAGTTCCGGATCTAGAAAAGCTTCCTTCACCAATTTCTGGCAATCATCAAACGTTCCATCGACTTCTATTGCTGTTACATTGTGTCCGGGCGTAGTCAGCTGCCTTTCCTGAATTTCACTGACCTTGCCACTTGGATAAAGGATTGTAACGGAAATGCCGGGAATTTTATAAAATCCCTGTGCAACCGCCCCGCCCGTATCTCCGGAAGTGGCAACCAATATCTGTATTTTTCTTTTAGAACGCGCCAAATAATGCGACATAATGGCCGCCATAAACCGTGCCCCAAAGTCTTTAAAAGCCATCGACGGACCGTGAAAAAGCTCTAAAACATAGTCTTTCTCATTAATCTGCCGCACTGGCGCATCAAAATCATAAGCCTGATTAATGAGGGTTTCAACCTCACTTCTTGTAATTTCGTCTCCGAATAATGTATGCGTTATCTCAACGGCGATTTCATTGAAAGTTTTATTTTCAATGTTTGAGATAAAATCCGGAGACAATGTTGGGATAGATTCCGGCATGTAGAGCCCGTTATCGGCAGGCAAGCTGTTGAAGATGGCTTCTTCGGCCGAGGCCTTTATACTGGCTGTTTTTGTACTATAAAATATCATTGCAGTAACTATGGTGCATAATTAAGATTCCAAATTTACGTAAAAAGCTGCCAGCAAGGGGCTAGAAAATTTCACGGATATAAATGAGGCTGGTGAATTTGTCTGCCTTAGGCTGTGTTTTCAAATTGATTTATAATAATTAACAAACTAAAAATATGTCACTAGGTATTTTTAATGCTCCCGCAGTGAGGAATGAGCCGGTTAAAAATTACGCGCCCGGAAGCCCCGAAAGGGATTTGCTGAAAAAAGCGCTCGAGGAAGCAAGAGCAAAAACGATTGAAATCCCCCAATATATTGGTAGTCAAGAAATATTTTCTCAAAACAAGAAAACAATATCACCGCCGCATGATCACCAGCATGTGCTCGGATATTTCCACGAAGGGAACGCGGGAGACGTAAAATTAGCTGTTGAAGCCGCCCTTGAAGCCAGAAAAAGCTGGGCGATTTTGAACTGGGAACAGCGCGCTGCAATCTTCTTGAAAGCAGCCGACCTCATAGCAGGGCCTTATCGTGCTGAAATCAATGCAGCAACAATGTTAGGGCAATCCAAAAACGCTTACCAGGCTGAAATAGACTCCGCATGTGAAATTATTGATTTTTTGAGATTGAATGTAAACTTCATGCGGGACATCTACAGTCAGCAGCCCATTTCGTCTGACGGTGTTTGGAACCGGATGGAATATAGGCCTTTGGAAGGATTTTTGTTTGCAATCACGCCATTCAATTTTACAGCCATTGCAGGAAATTTGCCAGCTGCACCAGCACTAATGGGTAATGTAGTGATTTGGAAACCCGCATTTACGCAGGTTTATTCCGCCAATGTGATCATGAAAGTGTTTAAAGAAGCAGGCTTACCGGACGGAGTTATTAATATGGTTTTGGCCGATGGTCCTGTTGCCGGAGACGTTATATTCAAACATCCTGATTTTGCTGGAATTCACTTTACAGGAAGCACGAAAGTGTTTCAGACGATATGGAAGACGATCGGTGAAAATGTCGCTTCTTATAAGACGTTTCCGAGGATTGTAGGAGAAACGGGCGGTAAGGATTTCGTTTTAGCGCATAAATCTGCTGATCCAAAAGCATTGGCAACAGGTCTTATCAGAGGAGCATTTGAATATCAGGGACAGAAATGTTCAGCGGCTTCCCGCGCTTACATTCCTTCCAATTTATGGGAAGAAGTGAAGGAATTGATGCTCGCCGATCTGGCAGAAATCAAAGTGGGCGGCGTGGAAGATTTTTCAAATTTCGTTAATGCTGTTATTGATGAAAGAGCATTTAATAAAATTACAGGATATATAACAAAAGCAAAGGAAGATAGCGATACTGAAATCGTTGCTGGTGGATCGTTTGATAAAAGCAAAGGGTATTTTATCCAGCCAACCATTATCAGGGCTCATACAGCCGATTATGTGACGCTTTGCGAGGAAATCTTCGGGCCGGTGCTTACTGTGTATATATATGAGGAGAATGAGTTCGAAAAGATCATCCCCATTATTGACAGCACATCTCCTTATGCATTAACCGGAGCCATCTTCGCCACTGATAGATATGCTATTCAATATGCCTCTGAACATTTGGTGAATGCAGCAGGGAATTTTTATATCAATGATAAGCCAACAGGTGCGGTTGTAGGGCAGCAACCTTTTGGAGGAGCAAGGGCATCCGGCACAAATGATAAGGCTGGATCTGTTTTAAACTTGCTTCGCTGGGTGTCACCACGGGCAATAAAAGAAACACTGGTTTCCCCAGTTGATTACAAATATCCCTTCTTAGAAGGCGCTTAATTGTACAATTTTAGTGATTTATTTAAAGGGTTAAAGAACTTTAACTTTTTTGAAGTTTTTTTTGACGTGATATTGCATCCCTAAAATCTTTTTCTACCTTTGCAATCCCAATCGCAAACGGCGAAAGAGAAAAGAAGAAAAGAAAGCGCGATTGGCCCTGTTCTTTGACATGATGAGATAAACCAAGAGAGTAAGAAATACTCGTTTAAGAAGATTCGGTCCTTCTGTAATAGGAAGAGATCACAACAAAATTTACAATGGAGAGTTTGATCCTGGCTCAGGATGAACGCTAGCGG
>NZ_JAJUXI010000014.1 GCF_021390515.1 Dyadobacter sp. CY326 | reverse complement strand
TGGCGATGTTTCTAAAAAAGCCGCGTCAGCGGCGACCGATATCATTCCCCCGGGTTTCAACCCGGGGAGGAACCACAAACTAACTTACAACCCCATGCAAACAACACAAACACAAGTAACCTGGCACATCGCTTGCCACGTCAGTGACATTCCCGAAGATGGCGGCGGCTGCGCGCTGATCGATGGTCGGCAAATCGCAATTTTCAACTTCGCGCGACGAGGCGAATGGTATGCAACCGATAATCAATGTCCCCACCGCCAGCAAATGGCCGTGTCGCGCGGGATGATCGGGAGCCATGAAGGTGAGCCGAAAGTGGCTTGTCCTTTTCACAAAAAAACCTTTTCCCTGCAAAGCGGACAATGCCTCAATGATGATTCCTATAAAATCAATACCTTTCCGGTGATGGTCAAAGAAAACCTCGTTTACATCGGAATATGAGCGAATGGAGAGACTCGACAAGAGCGTAGCAAGCAGTCTGACAAGGTTTTACATTGTTGCATTATGCGTTGTGGCCATGCTGACGATCAGCGGATTATTTCTGATTCGCAGAACGATTAACAACCTGAACCACGATAGCCGGATGGTGAACGTCGCCGGAAGGCAGCGAATGCTGAGCCAGCGACTCACCAAACTCGCTATCCTCAATGTCGGGGAAATGAAGCATAAGGACACAGCTGATTTTGCCGCGCTCTTGAAGATTTGGAAGGAAAGTCACGAAAATCTTGCCAATAAAAAACTGCCGGTTGAAAACGGACTGGTGACCTGGAAAAGCGCGCAGCTCGACTCCATGTTCCTTGATCTGACGCCGGTTTTTGACAGCATTTACGTAAATTTTACATCTGTCAATGACTCCGCGACGACACTGCCCGCCAAGCAGCAGGCACTCGATGCCATTTTGGAGAAAGAACCATTGTTTCTTGACAAAATGGACAAGATTGTCTTCCAATTTGACAAGGAAAGCGTCCAGCGACTGGAAAATCTGGAACGGATTGAATGGATTCTGGACATTATGACCATTCTCGTGCTGTTCGCGGAAGGCCTTTTGATTTTCAGACCGGTGGTGAATACAACCCGTCGTGTCGTCAGAATGCTGACCGAGTCTGAAAATGCGTTGCAACTTTCTAATCAAAAATTAAAGGAAGCGAATAGCCAGCTCCTTGAAGCGCAAAACGAATTGCTCCGCGTCGAAGAAGAGAAATATGAACTGCAATTGGCCGAGGACCGCATTAGAGCGGGTGCGTTGATTGAAGGGCAGGAGGAAGAGCGAAAGCGCTTTGCACTCGAACTGCACGACGGCATTGGCCAAATGCTGACCGGACTCAAACTGCATGCAGAAAAGCTCAAATCGGTGCAATTTCTGGATGAAAAACATCAGAAAAGATTTGAACAGCTGGTTGCGCTCATTCAGGATATCATTCAGACAACGCGGCAAATTTCCTTCAATTTGATGCCTTCCGTGCTGAGCGATTTTGGACTGAATGCCGCATTGCGATTGCTTTGCGAGCAAACCGCCGATTTATCGGGAATCAAAATAGAGTTTGACGGCGATACAAACAAGCGCATTGAAATGAGCCGTCCAATGGAAATTGGGCTTTATCGCATTGCCCAGGAAGCGCTGAACAATGCAGTGAAGCATGCCAATGCGGATAAGATCAAGATAAAGTTGGACCATAATAAGAATCGGATTGTTTTGGAAATTTCAGATGACGGAAAAGGTTTTTTAATTAGTAATTTGAAATCAGAAGACGGAATATTTCTTTCCCGAAACGGCATGGAAAACATCCGCACAAGGACGCAGCTGCTGAACGGTGAAATCGAAATTGTTTCAAAAGTGGACAGTGGAACAAACCTGATCGTCCGGGTTGATTTATAATTATTAATCCAAAAAACATTCATACATGCCCATCCGGATTTTAGTTGTTGATGACCACTCAGTTGTAAGACAAGGAATTATAACCCTTTTAGAAGATGAGGAAGACCTGTTAATCGCAGGTGAGGCGTCAGATGGCGATGAAGTTTGGGATATGATTGAAGATTTGAGTCCGGATCTGATTTTGCTGGATCTGACGATGCCAAAAATGTCCGGAATTGAGGTCATAAAGCAAATAGTGCCCGCGTTCCCGCATGTCAAAATATTGGTTTTCAGCATGCATAATAATGCGGAATATATGGTTTCCTCCGCAGTGCATGGCGCTGCGGGTTATCTGCAGAAAGACACCAGTCGCGACGAAATGTTGAAAGCCATTCGCAGCATTGCGAAGGGCGAACTATATTTTCCTCCTTATGCATCTTCGTTGATTATCAAGAACTTATTGAAACAAATTGCCCGAATTCCGGAACCAAAGGTCGAGCTTGAAGAAGGCAGCAATGACCGGTCGATCTGGAAAATGATCACACCGCGCGAACAGCAAATTCTGAAATGCCTGACCGAAGGCATGAGCAGCAAGGACATCGCCGAAAAGTTTGATATCAGCTCCAACACCGTCGCCAATCAGCGCGCCAGCATCATGAAAAAAGCCAATGTCAGGAACACGGCCGAATTGATTAGTCTCGCTTTGCGCGGAAATTGAAACATTATTTGCCCATCCAAACCTTAAAAGCCTGCACTTTTTCGCGGCTTACAATGCTTTCTTTACTGAAACCGGGCTGCAACTTCAATGCAAGTCGGTGACCGAAATAGTCGCTGATCTGGTTTACGGCTTTGACAGAAATGATAACCGACCGGCTGATGCGGAAAAATGCGGCGGGATCGAGCAGTTCTTCCAGCTCATCCATATTGTAATCGACGATGAATTGTTTGTCGTCATATGTTTTAAAAAAGCTGATCCGCTCTTCGCTGAAAAAGTATGAAATGGCCTCAACTTCAACAGAAACCAACTTCTGGATGTGTTTTACCAAAAACCGTTTGCGATATTCCTTCGGCTGAAACTGGTTTTGCAGTTCTTGCACAAGCTTCTCAATGTTCGTATTTTGATTTTCAGAGGATTGCCCGAATGTTTCTTTGAAACTTCTGTATTTGTCAAGCGCTGCGCTGAGATCTTCTTTCTGAACCGGTTTTAATAAATAATCAATGCTGTTGACCTTGAATGCGCGCAATGCATATTCGTCATAAGAAGTAATGAATATGACCGGCGTTTTGACACGGATCTGATCAAAAATTTCAAAGCTCTGTCCGTCTGCCAGCTCAATGTCCATCAGGATCAGGTCGGGATTTGGGTTGGTTGCCAGCCACTTAACCGTCGACGTGATGCTTGCCGTTATGCCGATCACGCGCGCAGCGGTGTCTACTTTTTTCAGTGTTGCTTTGAGTTTGTCCACCGCCAGGTCCTCATCTTCGACGATTAAAATCTTCATTTTAAATTATTTATCAATGGAATGATCACCGTAAATGTGTTGTCGGAATTGCTTATAATGATGTCGGGCTGGTTCAGCAGCCTGTATTTTGTTGAAATGTTTGCCAATCCTACTTTATTCGACTGCACCACGAGCCGCTTTTTGTGGAGCGAGTTGCTGACGATCAGGTTGTCGTTCTCGTCTGTTTTGATTGAAATGATCAAAGGTTCTTCTTTTAAAATAACGTTATGCTTCACTGCATTTTCGAGGAGCATTTGCAATGTCAGCGGAGGCAGAAGATGCTCCTCATAGGAATTGTCAATTTGAATGTCCAGCGCAATTCCCTCAGCATAACGCGTTTTGAGTAAATGAAAATAAGAATGGACAAACTTGATCTCCGCTGAAAGTGTGGTCAGTTCCTGCTCGTTGGTGCGGAGAAGATAGCGGTAAACTTTGCTCAGCTCATCCAAAAAAAGCTCCGCTTTGTCAGGATCTTTGTGGATCAGCGCGGAAAGGGAATTGAGGCTGTTAAACAGAAAATGAGGGTTAACCTGACTTTTCAACCCATCGAGCTGACTTTGCAAGTTTGCTTTTTTCAGCTTTTCCGCTTCCAGTTTCAGGTTTTCTGCTTCAAGCATTGTGTCGCGCCAGCGTTCAAAAATGTATAAACCTTCATAAAAGCTCGTTGCCACAAGATTGATCAGCAGGCCACACAGCATTGCGGCAATGAAATTTCCCAGATCAAACTGATAACCTAGAAATCCCGTCGCATAAAAACCGTAAAACAACGCGCAGGCAATGACGCCCGTCAGCGCAATGTAAATGGAAACCGAAACCAGCAGCCGGTAAGTCGTTTGCTGTACGCCCTGCATTGCCACCCGCATGTAATGTCCCGCAAGAATGTGCAGCCGCCAGGAAATTACCCAAACGGCTGAAACAGTTAATGTTGCATAAATAAAAACATGCATTTCATCCAGATATCTCGGTCCGAAAAGCAGATATGCGAGCGTGATGAAATAAGGCAGGCACACAAACAAAACCCATACATCTTTCTTGGTGATGGGGCTTTTTAATATTTCTTCAAACTTTGACATTTTTCGTAATTCTTCCGCTTTACAAGCAGCCATTGCCTAGGGTTTACTGCAAATATTGCCGCCTTGGCTGCGCAAATCAATGATCATTTCACCAGATTGACAAAAAGCCTGACCGAACTGCAATAACGAGCAGTTTATGGCTTTCAGACATTGTGACGTGCTTTTTGGCTGAAAGCGTGAAAGTATGAGTGAGCGTAATTTATCGCAATTCGGTAGGCGAAATTTGCAATTCAATACATACGGAAATGCGGTGAGCGAATGTAAAGTAGAGTTTTGTCAAAAAAACAAAACATTTATTAGACATGAAAACAATCATTTTATCCGCAATCACAGCAGCCATCATTTGGGGAGGCTGCAAAGAAGACGAAGTTGTAAAAAAGCAGCAGTATGTTTTGAATGAGGAAACGTCCGTTGCCGAATGGAAAGGCGCAATGCCCAACAATGCAAATACAGGATCATTTGCTGTAAAAAGCAAAGATCTGGAAGTTGAAAATGGCAAGGTTACGGGTGGCTCCTTTGTTATTCCCATTGCTTCAATCAAGAATTTCAACCTGCCGGATGCTGTAAAACCGCAATTGCTTGAACATTTGAAAAGCGCTGATTTCTTCAACATTGCGCTCCACCCGGTGGCTGCTTTCAAGATCATTAAAATTGAGCCGTATAGCGGCAAAGACACTGCCGCCGTTGCGGGTGCCAATTTTCTGGTAACCGGGGATTTTACGATGATTGGCCAGACGCATCCGGTTACTTTTCCTGCCAAAATCAATGTAAGCGCCAATGCACTGCAAACAGAAGCCAAGTTCAGCATTGATCGCACGAAATGGGGCATGAATTATGCAACCGACCCGAAAGCTGAGGGACATTACATTTACAACGATGTCGCTATTCATCTGAAACTTTCAGGCGCTCCGAAGCAAGGGGCGGTTAAATAACTTTTGGCGGGGAGGCCGAATTACAAATAGACTCAATCGGATCGAAATGGCATATTTGATGCCATTTCGATTTTTTTATATTTGTATCATTATAAAAACAATTTGTTTCAAAAATTCATGAGCCATCGCAGGAATGTTGTTACGCTTCTTTTGTTGTTTGCCAGTCTCAGTGCAATTGCACAGTCTTTTACCGTCAGTTCCAACAAACGTTACTTGATGAAGGATGGAAAACCGTTTTTCTGGCTTGGGGACACGGCTTGGGAGCTTTTCCATCGGCTCGATCGTGAGGAAGCATCTTTTTATCTGGAAAAACGCGCTGCTCAGGGTTTCACAGTCATCCAGGCCGTTGCGCTTGCAGAGTTTGACGGGCTTAATGTGCCAAATCCTTATGGAGATAAACCGCTGATAGACAATGATCTTACAAAACCTAACGAAGCATATTTCAAGCATGTTGATTTCATTGTTGACAAAGCCGCTGCCGTCGGCCTGAACATTGCTTTTTTGCCGACCTGGGGTGATAAAGTTTTCAAATCGACTTGGGGAAAAGGGCCGGAGGTTTTTAATGCGGACAATGCAATGGTGTATGGAAAATGGCTGGGTAACCGCTATAAAAATCACAAAAACATCATCTGGGTGCTGGGCGGAGATCGAAATCCCCGAAAAGGAGCGAACGACTTGGCCATATGGCGAGCCATGGCGGCAGGAATCGAAGCGGGCGTGGGAGGGGCGGGTAACGCAATGATCACTTTCCATCCGCAGCCGAATAAAGAAGGATCGGGCGAGTGGTTTCATGGCGACAATTGGCTGGACTTTAATATGTTCCAAACAGGACATTGCCGGGACGCAACTGTCTACGACAATATTAAGGGCGCTTACGATCGGCAGCCGACAAAACCTGTGCTGGACGGCGAGCCCATTTACGAGGATCATCCGGTGTGTTTCAATGCCGATGAGAATGGCACTTCAAGTGCTTACGACGTCCGAAAATCGGCGTATCTCGATCTTTTCGCGGGCGCTTTTGGGCATACATATGGTTGTCATGATATTTGGCAAATGTATTCGCCTAATCGTGAGGCGGTTAATGGTCCTCATATTTTTTGGCAGCAGGCTGTGGATTTACCGGGAGCCAGGCAAATGACTTTCGTCAGGAAATTAATCGAATCGCGCCCTATCACGGATCGCATTCCCGATCAATCCATTATTGTCGAAAACGACCTCGCATCGCACGACCGCATCCAGGCAACGCGGGGCAATGATTACATTTTTGTATACACGGCGACAGGCAAAACATTCTCAGTCAACTCAGGCAAAATCTCCGGCGAGCAGCTAACTGCCTTTTGGTACGATCCCCGCAATGGCAAAATCAAAGAAATTGGCAAAACGGACAACAAATCCATAAAAACATACACCCCACCCACCTCCGGCTACGGCCAAGACTGGATTTTAGTGCTGGATGATGCTTCTAAGAATTTTAAAATGCCGTGAGATTTGGTTAGTTCGATGGCTTGTTTTCCGACACCCTATTTGGAATATCGAGAAAAGCGTCTCTGATCTTTTCACGAAACATATTATGACGATGAACGAAGAGAGAAGCAAAACCCTCATTCATTATCGTTAGGTCATATTTGCAGACCATCTGACCATTTAACGCATTGGCCTTCTCAAACCATTGATTGAACAACCTGTTCCGACATCTGGCAAGATTATCCGCCGACTCACAAATGATGATAATTGATTTTCGGGGATTCTCTTTAAAGGCGTGAAGTAAAATGGTTATTATCGTGTCCAAGATTCTTTTATCATGACTTTGGGCGAGTACTTTTGATACACTGACGCCCAAATATAAAGCTTCACGTTCTTCGCCAGCGGGCTCAAATGTGAAGCTTAGTATGTGCTCATTAAATTCAGGATGCGAATTGAAATAGCCTGTGGAGTTTGTAAAATAGGCGATGTAGACGATGTTGCACTGCGTGATGAACCAATATTTTTCCGGATCTTCACTTATAATCTCATATGGGTTTAACAAATTTAATTCCGCGTGCATGTATTTCTTCAATCGTTATTTTGCCTTGGAAATACTCCGAAACGGTTCGTTGATCATCAAGCATTTTTTGCAAAAGGCTTGACTTTGAATTGCCGTTCGCAATTCCTGCCATTTTTATCAAAGCTGATTGTTTCATCGGGTAAGCATCTAAATTTGAGTACGTTGGATTAATACAAATAACTATCAAAAATGAAAGGAAAGCAAAATTCAAGGCGATCAATGTTCTATCGGCTTGTGTTGATGAATTAACGGTCAGCCATGAATTTTAAATACAACTTCCTTATCAACAACAAATCGCATCGCTTAAAACCCACAAAGCACTCTTTCTTCTAGCGCAGGAAAACTGAGCTGGTTGGAATCCGCTCGGCTTGGGCGAAGGATTTTTTGTAGTTTGTTTGGATGCGGGTGAGTTCGCTGGTTTTTTTCTGTGCTTTCAAGCTTTGATAGAGCCCTACGGTCGACCAGCCATTGCCCGGATTCCACATGAGATCTTCTCGGTAAATTTTTTCTGCACCGACCGGTTTATTCATTTTTAACAGATATGCGCCCAGAAATTGCCTTGCCGGGATCGGCCAGTCGTTTGGCTCGGTGTAAATGAGGCCATCTTCGATTTCAATGGCTTTGTCTAAGCTGGCAATGGTCTGGTCGTAATTTTTGTTGTCAAATGCGATGGCGGCAGTCAGGATTTCGGCGGCAATGTTGGCAATGGGTGCGAATGAGTTAAATGGAACGCGTCGTTTGTTCAAAATCGGATCTTTCGATTTTTCCAAAAGCGATGTCAACTCCGCTTTTGCTTTGTCGGCAGCGCTTGTGTTGACATAAGCAACGCCTCTTGCAAAATTGCGCAACAATGCCGCATAAGTCCATTTTGGATCGAGTTTTGTGGTGTCTTTCAATATCTCGTCCCACTTCCCGAGCCTTACCAATGTCAATTCCGGCAGCATAAACAAATATTGATCATACGGGTTTTCGTAAACGGGCGCAACAG
The DNA here is from genome assembly GCF_021390515.1 of Dyadobacter sp. CY326. Classification (GTDB taxonomy): domain Bacteria; phylum Bacteroidota; class Bacteroidia; order Cytophagales; family Spirosomataceae; genus Dyadobacter. The sequence goes on along the minus strand of NZ_JAJUXI010000014.1, from coordinate 207,585 downwards.
TTTTCCTGAGCCGGTTCGCGGTGTTCATGCCCGTTTGATATAATCCAGCACTCATTGCGCAGTAAGTCTGAACCGCAAAATAATGCGGGCTATGCTTTACCAAACTCAGGTTTTTGGCCAACGAATCGTATTTCAACAACGCCGCGTCAGCGTGGTCATTCACATCCACGCCTTTCAGAAAAAAACCATTGCGCTCATATTCATGGCTCGACATATGCACCATATGCGCAACGCCCGGAAGCTGGTCGCGCAGCTTATCCGCATTAGGGAGCGCGACTTCCGGATTTCGCGAGGCTTCGGTCAAGTGGATGTGATAATGCAGGGCGGCAGGATGGTTTGGATTTTGCTTCATCACCTGCTCGCAAAGCGCAATAACTTCGTTGGTCCATGCTTTGGGCGTGCCATCATTATTCCAAAAATCCCACGCATGAATGAGCATGACGGCATCTACAAAGAGCATTTTAATGTCCTGATCTTCCGGAAATTGTGTGATCAAATCATGCGTTTTCTGCGCATAAGCCACATTTAAGGCCTTTCTGTCTGCATCCGAAGCATCGGCCGAATAACGGTTGTTCATCACAGCGATTAGTTGCTGTTCCTTTGGACTTGCTTTTGGTGCGAGCTCCTTCATTTGCTGTAAAACCGCGGGAATAGACTGCGGTTTGGTGTACAAATGCGCACTGTTGTAATAAGGCCCCATTGCCAATGCCTGCCCCCAAAACGCCATTGCACATTCCGGGTCCAGCCTCGCTGCTTCCTGAAACGAAGCCAGTGATTCCTTCATATGGTAACTATAATACATGGTCAGACCCTGATTGAAATAAATCTGAGCGCTGTCGTTTTTTGTCGAAACCGGGTAAGCGTATTTTCCCCAGCCCGGTAACACAGCAATAAACTTCCCATTAGCCGCAGCAACCACATTCGCATCAGGCACAGGTCCGCAAAGCGCGATCGCATTCTGCGTTTTCCGTGTGTTTTGGTATAAATCAAAAATATTGAAATGAAACACCAAAAAGCTGATCAGAACGACTGGAATGAGCAGTAAGGAAAGGAATGTATTTTTCATTTTAATAGATTTTGCGTCAGCTAAGCCATTGCGACGGACATGTGCGAGCAAGACGGATGATTTAAATATAAATCCTTTATTTCTTTTTTCGAGCAATACAGTCTGCATAACCGCGCTTTTGGTGCGCTGAGGGTACGATAATTGTCAAGAAACCATTTTACACTTCATCGACAAACAGATAATGAAAGACAAAGTACGCATTCAGCCATTGGCATCAGCCTCCGGCGAAGAAGTCCACGAACCGATTTCGCGCAAAGGATTTTTATCATTAACCGGCCGATATGCGGCCATCGGGGCCGTGAGCGGTTTGGTTTTAAAGAGCTCGCAGGAAGTGCTCGGTCAGAACGCAAAAAAAGCAGTTTCTCCGCCCGTGCGCGTTCCCGCCAAGTCCGAAGACCCCATCGTTTTGGAAAAATGGAAGTCAGAAAATGACCAGCAAAGCGGTCCAACGCCAACGCCGCTTCCGCCTGGTTCGCGCGTGGGCTATGCCGTTGTTGGGTTGGGACATTTGTCTTTGGAAGAGATTCTACCAGCGTTAGAAATGTGCAAAAAATCGAAACTGACGGCACTTGTGAGCGGAAGTCCGGAAAAAATGAAAAAGGTTGCAGCGCAATATGGCGTTAAGTCGGAGAGCTGTTACAGCTATGAAACGTATGATCAGCTGAAAAATAACCCGGAAGTTGACGTGATCTACATCGTCTTGCCAAACGGCTTACACAGGGAATATGTGGTTCGCGGCGCAAAAGCTGGAAAGCACATTTTGTGTGAAAAACCAATGGCCAACACAGCGGCAGAATGCAAGGATATGATTGCCGCATGCAACCAGGCCAACGTGAAACTGATGGTTGCTTACCGCATTCAATATCAGCCGCATAACAGGAAGTTGCGCGAAATTTTGCAGAAAAAGGAATTTGGCACAACGAAAGTGGTGGAGGCTTCCAATTGTCAGAGCACTGCAAATCCGGATCACTGGCGTCACAAAATCAAACTTGCAGGCGGGGGCGTCTTACCCGATATCGGTCTTTATTGCCTAAACACGACACGGTTTGTGCTGGGCGAGGAGCCAACCGAAGTATTTGCTTATCAATACAGCACGCCGGGCGATCCGCTTTTCAAGGAAGTGGAGGAATTTGTTTCCTGGCAAATGCGCTTTCCCAGCGGTGTTATCGCAAGCTGCGTGTCCAATTATGACGTCCACGAAAGCCGTCGCTATCGTGTGCTCTCCGAAAAAGGCTGGCTGAACTTAGACAAGGCCTATGCCTATAAGGGCCAGGAATTAACGCGCGCAAAGGCGGACGGAAAAATGGAGTTGCATGAAACCATTGGCATTGCCGAGAAAAATCAGTTTGCAACCGAAATCGACCATTTTTCGGACTGTGTCATCAACGACAAAAAGCCGTTTACACCGGGAGAGGAGGGTTTGCAGGACCATATCATTATGGAAGCAATTTACCAGTCTGCCCGGGAAGGCAGGCCGGTAAAGATCACTTCTGAGGCAACCAATGCATCGCTGCACGGCCCAGAGCCAGAAATGGAATAAGTATTAGTTTTTTGCAAGATCAGGTCGGCCAAACACTTCGTTTTCCGGCCTGGTTTCTATCCACCAGACTTTTTCAAGTTTCGGGTCATAATAACGTGCTAGCTTACCTTTGAACAAAACGACCCTTTTTATCTCGCTTTTCAGCGGTTTAATGTTGCTTCCGGTTCCATAAACCTGACGGAAACCATCCAGAAAGTAAGCTTCATTGTCCAAAACGGAAATATCAAAAGTTGACGCATTCTGCGTCTCTGCATTGCCAGGCAATAACGCAGCAGACGGAGCATCCTTGTATAAGGGAAACGAGAGATATTTCAATTTGGTATAAGTGCCGTCGTGTCCCCATTCTTTGGACAACCTCGTGTCATCAAGCAGATAAGGCGAAGACCTGAATGCTTCATTGACTTCTGTATGCGTTGCCCGCTTGCCATCAAGATATAATTCAGTAATTCCTTCATAGCCTAAAAATTCGCTACGCCTATCGAAATAACCGTTTCGGAATTTCGTAATGACATTTTTTGGAAAGGGATGATATTTTTTAAAGTCTGTTAGAAGCTGAATTTCGGTTCGGTAAAACGACAATAGTTGACTTAAATAATCCCTTACTTCACTTTTGACATTGCGGGGGTTTGCTTTTTCGGGATATTTTTTATGTCGCGGATTGTAGTAACGACCTCTGATGGTGGAGTCGTTTTTTGCCGGAATAAACGATATCGAAAGGCGCCCGTAGCCCAGATTTAGACCTCGTGTATACATTTCCTTGACAAAATCCCGGTAATTGGGATGTACAAGTCGCAACGAACGGAAGTAATATCCGTTGGTCACGGTGTCAGGACCCACTTCGGTGAAATAATAACCTTGATTATCCGTCTTGAATGTTTTTACAACGTCCTTTTCTTCAAGTAACTCTATCCGCGCATTCGCAATCGGCTCTCCCGTAGCGGCGTCTAAAAGAATTCCAGCGCAATATCCAAAGTCCTCTTCGATATTTTCGTTTTCAATCAAGTCCTGAATTGGATCAGGCTTAGCGGGATATTTCAAGAAAACGCCTTTGCTGCTGAGTGTATCTATTTCTTCCAAAGCTGGCCGGAAAGCAACGAGCATTACAAGCAGAAGCGGAAGCACGAACAGGAACCGGGTCAGATAAATTTTTGGCGTGCGCGCCTTATTCATCATAATGATCCGCTGTTTGAGCGAAGCAAAATTGAACTGATTGGTCAGCCGGTAAGCTGGCACGCCTGTGACTTTCAGTAACAAATATTGATATTGCTTTGCATCCACGTCATTTTTCAAAACCTGATCATCCGCAATGTATTCCAGGTTTTGCCGGATCGCATAACGGATCAGCCACGCAAACGGATTATACCAATTGAGAATGCACAGCATTTCGGCCCAAATGTTGTCAAACGTATGCTTTTGCTGCACATGCACATATTCATGCAAGATGATTTTTTCAAGCTCGTCTTCCTGGTGCATCTTCGGATTGACGAAAATCGCATTGCCAAAAGAAAACGGAACGATCTCACGATCAATGTGATAAAGCTTAGCAATGTCTTCTGAAACCAGTCGCGCCTTTCTTTTAATGCGAATGTATAAATAAAAATTCAGGCAGAACCGGGCGGTCATTGCGATGATTCCGGCTATAAATATGATCGCAAGCCAGTTTACAGGTTCCTGTTGTTCCGCACTTGAAAGCGGCGTTGCGACAGCGGTTGCTTCCACATAATGGCTCACCCGCGGCACCTGCTGCACCCAATCACTCGCACCAAGGCGTTGCTCGGAAACGAATGAGCTGACGTCGATAAACGGAATGCAAAACGCGAGCATGGAATAAAGCAGCAAATACCAGCGATTCCAGTTGTAAAACGTATGGCGACGGAGCACTGCATAGTAAAACAGGCTGGTCACCGCCAGTCCAACGCTCAATTTGACGAGATATTCGGGCAATTCGGTCATCGCGATGCATGTTTAAATCCGACTATTTTTTACCTTCTATTAATCCAATGATTTCCTTCAATTCTTCGGTTGAAATCTTATTTTTCTGGACAAAAAAGCTAACAAGTTCTTTGTAAGAATCTTCAAAATAATCTTTTACAACATTGCCCAAAAACTTCTGTTTATAAGCTTCTTCGGTTATGACGGGCGCGTACAAATAAGCATTGCCGATGAGCCGGCTCTGCACGAACCCTTTCTTTTCCAGGTTCTTAACCGTTGACGCAAGTGTGGTATAAGGCGGAACAGCGTTGGCAAACGCAGCCATGAAAGACTTCACGCTTCCTTCGCCCGTTTTCCATATCGCCTGCATGGCTTCTTCTTCTTGCTGCGTGAGCTTTTCCATATCTACGAGGTTTTCGTAAATCTACGAATTTGTCGTAGTTAATTCCAAGTCTTTTCTAAAAATTTTAGATGAGGGGCAGTTAATAGTTGGTTTTTAGGCCAGTTCTTCAAACCATTTTTTGAAAACCGGAACGCGCTCTTTGCTGATCAGGATTTGATTTGAAGAGGAGGGAGTGGTGCGCACAAGCAACCTTCCGTTGAAATATAATTCAATTTCAGAAATGCATTGTCTGGAAATGATGAACTGGCGGTTCGCGCGGAAGAAGTTTGTTGTATCCAGCTGATTTTCAAGTTCTTCCAAAGATTTGTCAACAACAAAAGCTTTATCATCGTGCAGAGTCGCGACCACAACGCCGTTTTTGATCGTTAACCACGCAAAATCGGAATCTTTCAGCGGGATCAGCTTGTCGCGATAGGGAACCAGAAAGCTTCTGCGCGGGCTTTTGCGGTTGCGGATCTGCGTGTGCATGAGCTCTTCCAGATATTTCACTTTGCTGATCGCATTCTCTTCATTCAGCTGATAATATTTTTCGAGACTGAATTGCAATGCTTCCTGGCGGATCGGTTTGAGCAGATAATCAATGCTGTTGAGCTTGAAAGCGCGCAGCGCATATTCGTCATGCGCGGTTGTAAAAATCACCGGGCAGCCGATGGATATTTGTTCAAATATTTGAAAACAAGTGCCGTCTCCCAATTGCACATCGAGGAAAATCAAGTCTGGAACCGGGTTAGTGCTCAACCATTCAACGGCCGATTCCACGCTTTCCAGCACAGTCAGTATTTCAGTTTTAGGGTCAATTTTTTGTATCAATTGCGTCAAATACTGGCCCGCCGGCTGTTCATCTTCGATGATAAGGATTTTGGTCATGGAGCTTCTATCAGAGGGACTTTTACTGTAAAGTGTTGTTCGTCTTCCGTCAACACGGGTTTTTGGCCTGTTTGAATTTTATATCGTTTGTCCAGATTTTGCAGTCCGATTCCCGTTCCCGGCGAGTTCAGTTTCTTGTTCACCGAATTGGTCACGACAATGTGTTTGTCCTGCTCATTCAGCCGCAGCTCGATCATTAAAACCTGGTTGGAAGTGATCACATTGTGCTTAATGGCGTTTTCAATCAGAATTTGAAGAGAAAGCGGAATGATATACCACTGCCGCTGCGTGTCTGTCTCCAAAAAACAAAATGCCATTTTCTCGCCAAAACGTGCCGTATACAGATCCAGATAGGCTTTCGCAGCATTCAGTTCGTCCTTCAGCAAAATAAGGCTCTGGTTCTGGACTTTGAGGTTGTAACGCAAAATGTCAGAAAGGTCCAGCACGATCCGCTGTGCCAGATCCGGGTTGGTGGCGATGGAAATGTTGAGAATGTTCAGTGCATTGAACAAAAAATGGGGGTTAAGCTGGTTTTGCAATGCTTCGAGTTGCGCTTTCAGCTGCTCACGTTTAAGTTGCTCATTTTCAAGTCCTATTTGATGATTCTCCTGCGTTGTCAACAGAAAATTCCGGAAACCCAGAATAGCCAGAAGCAGCAGAATGTGATACAAATAATATACAACCCGGAAAATCAGCATGTCCGAGTTATCATTGTCCAGCGCCAGTTTGAGCTGAAAAAGAATCTCGTTCATGGAGAAGAAGAGAACGCTTAGCAGGAGGAACTGCACCCACGATTTCTGGCTGTTGAACCAGCTGGGGATTTTATAAGTGTTTTGCAGGCAGATATAGACGAAGATCCACGAAAATTCAAAACTGATGATGAATTGAATGCAGATATCAAGAATGCCGGAGCCAAAGTTATCCGGGTCGAAGAGTGAGTCCCAGACGAAAATCAGGCGCGGAATGGTGGCAAATAAGCTCAGGATAAAGCAGAGACGCCAACCTAATGACATCCCGTTCCTGTAATTTAAGTCGGGGTTCATGCCAGGCTCGTCAGAAATTTGCTATTCTTCGAAGTTTTCCCCGACAATGTGCTTTGTGATTGGATTAATGCTGCAACCGACTCGATCAGCGCAATTTCAGCGCTTGTCCACTCCCTGTTGTTCAGGGCGTCTTCCAGGCCAATGAACCCTGACCAGCCATTCGTTCCGCGGATGGGAACGAGCAGCATGGATTGTGCATCTTGTTGGCTAAACCATTGTGCCTCAGCGTTTGTCATATGGCCAGATGGCTCCATAACCGCTTGTCCAGCTTCAAAAAGCGCATTCCAGCGATTGAAGCCAGGCAGTTTGACATTTTTTGCTGCGTACTTTGTCGGAACACCCGGCGCCGTCACCTCAACTTCAAGCGAGAGATCATGTGCCTCACCGTTCGCCTTTACATTTTTGGTATACAAATAGATCCTGCTGAGATCCATCACTTCCAGCAGCAAAGTGAAGGCATTGGACAAAGCATTTTCGGACAGCTCTTCCTCAAATCTTGACAGCACTTTTCTGTAAAGGCTTTCGTGGTTTTGATTGTGCTGCGCAATCTTTTTGCGTGCATTGTTTTTCCACTTTGCCAATGTGTTTTCCAAAGCTGGAATCCAGCCGAGCTTGTTGGAGCAGTTGATATAATATGTCGTTTCTGTAACCGCAAGCACTCTTTCGGCCGTAACAGGGCAATGTCCTTCGGTCATAACCAGGCAAGGAAGCTGGCTGCCCAGCACATTGGCCAGGTCCGTTATTTTACCATCGGGAAGCAGGCAGTTGGAAATAAGTAAGTCGTATTTTGATTCGTAAAAGGCTTCGATGGCAGACTGTTTGGAAGCCACTTGCCTGATGCTGAATTTGTAACCCGCATATCCAAGCGAATCTTCAAGCAGGGTGAGATATTCTTTTTGAATGGCAACGATGAGGAGGTTTAAGGGCTTCATTATCGATAGGTTTACAGTATTGCAATGATACAAATTAAAGTAGAAACAATACTACCAAAGTAACCTAAATAGCTAGAAAAAAAACTGCCATTACAATAAGGTTTCGATGTCGACGGTTTGAAGTCGGGAATCAACAGGTTCACCATTACATTTTTCAGTTTCGGGAAATATTTGGATGGCCCGGCGCCAGTTCTGGGGATATTTATGAAACAAAAAGGACAAAGACACGAAATTATATTTCATTTCCTTGCTCTTTTCGCTTTCAAACTTAAATCCTTCCTACTGGTTAACTATCAAAAAATGAACGCTAATAAAGTACTCTCCCGACGATATTTTTATCAGATCATGAACGGCATGAATGAGCAGGTTGCTCATGAAATCCTGTCCGACGATTTCGTTTTTACATTGCCTACACATCCCGAGCCATTCCACGGTCCGGACGGTTTTTTCGGGCTTGTCAAAATGCTGCACGATTCCTTTCCTGACTTTTATCTCAATCCGCAGGAAATGGTTGCCGGCGGCGACTGGGTTGTGACCCGCTGGAAAGGCGGCGGCACGCACACAGGCGGACCTTTGCTAACGGTGAAGGGAAATGTGGAAGCAACAGGGAAGTTTTTCGAAGTGGACGGCATAACCTGGCATACGATTAAGGATGGCAAGATTACCGAGTCGGTTGGTCATGAAGATACACTGGGTTTACTGCTTCAATTGGGAATTTTACCTTCCGATAATGTGCCAGAGCAAATAGATCTTGAACACAACCAGACCCTTGCGACAAGATATTTTGAAGAAATCATGAACCAGGGAAATCTGGATGTGTTTGAAGAGATTCTGGATCCGAATTTTGCCTTTATAATTCCTACACAACCCGAGCCTATTGCCGGATTTCCAGCCTTCAAAAACTTCGTCCTGTATTTACGCAATGCTTTCCCGGACATTAAGTTTACAATCATGCGTCAGACGGGAGAAGGCAATAAGGTGGCAACCAGATGGAACATTGAAGGAACGCATTTGGGAGAATTCCTTGGCGCTGCTCCCACAGGAAACCACGTGAAAGACTTTGGGATCGACATTTTCACCATTAAAAACGGCAAGATCTTCTCCGTTCACGTTAATGAAAATGATTTTGGTTTGATGCAGCAGTTAGGAGCGATCCCATCATGATGGCATTGGAAACAAATACGCCAGCGTTGTCAAAAACAGAAGCAAACAAAGCCATCGTCCGCCGTTACTGGTTTGACTTTTGGAATGAAAAAAATATCAGTGTGCTCAATGAAATCGCGGTAGAAGATGTGACATTTCACTTCCCACCCGGACAAGCACACCAGCCGCCCACATTGAAAAAGTGGTTCGAAACAGCGCTTGTCGCATTCCCGGATGTGCATTTTACATTGCATGATGAGCTTGCAGAAGGAGATAAAGTGGTAAGCCGCTGGTCATATGAAGCCACAAACACGGGCAACTTTTTGGGCAGGGAAACAACAAGCATAAGGGTTAGGGATCAGGGAATTGACATATTCCGCATTGAAAACGGGAAGATCGTTGAAATGTGGGTTGCTCAGGACAGTCTCGGTTTGTTGCAACAATTGAAAGTGATTCAATAAATGGAAAAAGCAGTTGTCCGTCATTACGTTAACAGAGGCGGGCAGCTTCCGGTGAAGCCGGTGATCATTGAAAATTTCGACACGGACACGGACGTGTTGATCATTGACGAGCCCGAGCTTTCCAGGAAAGACCTGATTTTTGAGCAGGAATCAAGTGATACATGGATCAGGCTGGCAGATTCTTTCATGATCCTGGCTGAACTGAAAAATGTCAATGCGATTGATCTTGATCCTGTTCCGTTTTTGAAAAGGTTTTATAAAGCATTGCAGGAGAATGATTTAGAAGAGGTTTTATCGTTTCTTGCTGATAAAGTTATTTGGGAAATGGGAGGGCCACAGGACATTATGCCCTGGGCAGGCAAGTGCGAAGGAAGGGCAGGAGTAACCCGGTTTTTTGAATTACAGAAAGAAGGAATTGCTTTTGAAAAACTGATTCCAACCCGATTTGTAGCACAAGGAAACACAGTTGCCATCGTGCTGGAGGGAAGCGGGGAAACAAAATCAGGCGTGCCATTTTCGGGTGGCGCAGTGCATTGGGTGACAGTCAGGAATGGCAAGATCGCGCATTTACAATGTTACCGCGACACTTTTCCGATCATTGAAGCATTGCATGGCGGAAGGCCATTTACAGTGAGTACAAATGCAGCTGGTTCTCAACATTATGTCAATGAGCCACTTGCAGCCGTCCGGACTGCGGACAGCATTGCGTTTGACGAAGCAGTTTTCGACAATGTGGCCGCAACCGTAAAATCAGCAAGGGCCATGTATGCCGCATTGCAGGGACTGAAAGCGGATGAAGTAAGAAAAGCATTTGCATCCAATGTAGTGTGGCACATGTTCGGTCCGCCGGACATTATTACGTGGTCGGGAGAACGCACCGGGCCGATTGCCGCAGTGGAATCGGCGAAGCAGATCATTGAAACCATGCATTTTGAGCATTTCAAAGCGGTCAGGATGATTTACCAGGACAATGTTGCAGCCGTCTTAATCGACGAGCCGGGGGTTTCAAAAGCAACCGGATTGCCGTTCCACACCAGCGTCGTCCACATTGTAGTCGTGAATGAAGACGGAAAAGTTGCCTCGATCCATAATTATGTGAATACAGCATCTATCGCAGAAGCCTTTTTGGGCGGAAGACCTTATACAGTGAATTGAACAGCATATCAACCCTTAAAAAACGAGAAAGCATGTCACTTACAGCAGAACAAAACAATGCGATTTGCGTAGAATTTTTCGAAACAGCCTGGAATACAGGTCTTGTGCGCGAGGATCTATTGGCATCCGACGCGATAGACCATTCACAAGTTGGCGGAAAAACGGTTTCAGAGCCAGGCTCAGCCAGTTTCAAAGGCATCGTGGGCATGTTCCGTGGCGCTATGCCGGATGCGAAGCTAAGCATTGAAGACCAGATATATGTAGCCGACAAAGTGGTGCACAGATGGAGACTGAACGGCACCGACACAGGCGGCGTAATGGGCATGCCGCCATCAGGAAAATCCATCACTTTAACCGGAACCACGACTGCCCGCATGAAAGACGGCAAGATCGCAGAGCGCTGGGCCAATGTGGACGAACTGGGCCTTTTGCAGCAGTTAGGCGTTGTGCCTCCTCCACCAGGAGCGCACTGAAAAATATTAGTAAACTCTCCTCTCATCATTAAAAGCCTTTAACCCGAATTTTTATGTCAAAGAAAGTACTCGCCATTTTATCGGAATACGGATATTGGGGCATTGAGCTGGTAGGACCGCTCGAAAAACTGGAAGAAGCCGGTTACACCGTTGATTTTATCACACCCAATGGCAAAAAGGCCGAAGCATTGCCACCAAGCTACGACACCACTTACGTAGATCCTCCGCTGGGCGTGTGCGTTACAACGCAGCTTGCTGCCGACAAAGTGAATGCTTTTGAAGCAACAAACCGTTTGGCAAATACATTGAACCTGTCCGAAGTGATCCCGCAGCGTCCTTACTTCTCGACGCCGGACTTCCTTCGCGCATTCGAAAAATATTACAGTGACCTGAAAATCGCGCAGGACAAACTGACGGAAGAATACGACGCAGTTTTCCTCGTAGGCGGCAGCGGCCCGATCATTGACATGGTGAACAACCAGCGCGTCCATGATGTGATCCTTGCTTTTTACAAAAAACAAATGCCTGTTGCCGGAATCTGTTACGGCGTTGCTCCGCTGGTTTTTGCCCGTGATTTCAACGAACGCAATTCCATCATCAAAGGAAAACACGTTACAGGTCACTGCATTGAATACGATTACCACGACGGAACCGGCTTCTTGCACACCGATTTGAACATGGGGCCACCGCCATATGTGCTGGAATACATTCTTTCCGACGCCGTTGGGCCAGAAGGACAATATCATGGAAATTTTGGTAAAGAAACTTCCGTAATCGTTGATTATCCATTTATTACAGGCCGTTCATTGCAATGTTCGTTCGAATTCGGAGAGCAGTTTGTGAATGTTCTGGACAAAGGCCTCACGCGTTATGGCTGGTAAAACCGGGAATCAGAAGATCATTGAACAATTCCTTGCGGATGGCATGGACTACATGTTCGGGAATCCCGGCACGGTGGAGCAAGGTTTCCTTGACGCGCTAGCAGAGTATCCCGAGATGAAATATGTCCTCACCTTGCAGGAAACGATTGCGGTCATGATGGGCGACGGTTATGCCCGCGCTACGCAGAAGCCGACATTGGTTCAGCTGCACAGTTCGCCCGGGATTGGAAATGCCGTGGGCGCTGTGTATCAAGCTAAAAGAGGGCATGCGCCGCTGGTTGTGATCGGCTCGGATGCGGGTGTGCAATACATGAATATGGATGCGCAAATGGCCAATGATCTTGTTGCGATGATGGCGCCTGTGACCAAATATGCAACCATGGCAACGTCTTCCAAATCATTGCTGCGGACCATTCGCCGGGCTGTGAAAATAGCCTCCACGCCTCCGATGGGGCCGGTGTATGTTTGCTTGCCGATGGACATTCTGGACGAGATTAATGATGAGCCGGTGTTTCCAAGCTGCATTCCGTCCACCCGCGTTGCACCTGCGCCTGAACTGATCGCGCAATCAGCAGAAATGTTGCTGGCTGCCGAGAAGCCAATGATCTTTGTCGGCGACGGCATTGCTTATTCAAATGCGATTCCCGAGCTGACCCGCGTTGCGGAGCTTTTAGGCGCAGAAGTTTATGGGGTAGAATTCGGTGATCTGGTGATGGACAACACGCATCCTTTGTATCAGGGCACAACGGGCCACATGTTCGGTTCTTACAGTCAGCCGATTACGATGAAAGGTGATGCCAATCTCATCGTCGGCACTTATATGTTGCCGGAGGTTTTTCCTGAATTGGGAGAAATTTATGCGCCGGAAGCAAAGGTGATCCATTTCGATCTCAATGCTTATGAGATTGCCAAAAATCACCGCGTTGATCTGGGCGTTGTGAGTGATCCCAAACTTTCACTTGCCGCGCTTGCTGAAAAAATTGAAGCACTGCAGACGCCAAATCAAAAGGCAAATGCTACGCAACGTATAGAGCAGATCGGTAATGCTAAAAAAGACAAAATTGCAGCCGAAAAAGAAGCAGATGACAAGCATCAGGGCAAGTCGCCGCTCCAAATGTCGCAGTTCACAAAGGTGCTTGCTGAAAAGCTCAATCAGGATGAAACGATCATTTTTGATGAAGCCCTTACAAGCTCTGCCGCTGTGAGCCGCTACATTCCACCGAAACTTTCCAAACAATACTTTTTCACACGCGGCGGATCATTAGGCGTGGGCTTCCCAGGTGCTATCGGTGCCAAATTAGCCAATCCTGAAAAAACGGTGATCGGTTTCTCGGGCGATGGCGGAAGCATGTACACGATCCAGACATTATGGTCGGCGGTGCGGCACAACACGGGAGCCAAGTTTGTGGTTTGCAACAATGGTTCTTACAAATTGCTGCAACTCAACATTGACCAATATTGGCAGGAACGCGAAATTCCGAAACACGATCATCCGCTGCCTTTTGACCTTTCCTTTCCTGCAATCCGGTTTGACCTGTTGGCGCAATCCCTGGGCGTGGAAGCGGTTAGGGTTGAAAAAGAAGAAGAAATTTTGCCCGCAATTGAAAGAATGCTGGCCGACGATAAGCCCTTTTTGATCGACCTGGTGCTGGAAGGCAACCACAAGGCGGATTGGGTAGAGATTAATTGTTCGCATTGACTTTAAGACCGTTAAACCCTCCCCATTTTCAAAATGGAACAACTAAGTTTTGATTACATCATTGTTGGAGCCGGAGCTGCCGGGAGCGTCTTGGCCAATCGGCTGAGCGCTGATCCGGAGACGCAAGTGCTGCTTATCGAGGCTGGAAACCGGGACAACGAGCCTGCCATTCACGATCCGGGAGGCTTTGTAAGCCTCTGGGAATCTGACATTGACTGGAAAATGCGTACGACGGAACAGCCGGGCCTCGGCGGGCGCACGATCATGATTAATCAGGGCAAAGTGCTGGGTGGCAGCACGTCTATTAATGCAATGATGTATGTAAGGGGCAATCCCGGCAACTTCGATCAATGGGAATCCATGGGTGCAAAAGGCTGGGGTTATGAAGCCGTTTTGCCTTATTTTAAAAAATCAGAAAACTTTGAAAATGGCGCCTCTGACTTTCATGCAGTTGGCGGCGAGCTTAGCATCCGCGACTGTCCGGACGAAGTGATGCGTTCTGAACATTTTTTGGTCGGGGCAACAGAGCTTGGTTATGACGGCCCAAACTGGGATTACAATGGTGCACGCCAGGAAAACGGCGCTGGATTATTGCAATTTCATATTGATAAGCATGACAAGCGCGACAGCAGCGCATCAGCTTTTCTGCATTCGGTTTCAAAAAGAAAAAATCTGACAGTTTTTACCAATGTCTTGGTTTCCAATATTTTAATAGTGGATAAAAACGCAATTGGCGTAGAATACATTACGAACATTGGCACCACAGAGCAAGTCTTTTGCAATAAGGAAGTGATCATTTCGGCCGGTGCATTAAACTCGCCAAAATTATTGCTTCTGTCGGGCATTGGGCCAAAGGAAGAGCTTGAAGAAGTGGGCATTCCGGTTGTTGCGGATTTGCCAGGTGTTGGAAAAAATTTGCAGGATCATTTGCAGTTGCCCATGATTTTCAGGTCAAAAATTCCAATGCCCAATACAACGCTCCTCACGGGTAACGCGCTGTTTGTCAACACAAAGGAAGACAATGGCGTTGTGGATCTGCAAATCAATTTTACCCCAAGTTTGCCAGGACCATTGGCTCCGGTGCTTCCGGATTTGGGCGGTCCTGTTTGCATTTTCCTGCCCATTCTGGTCCAGCCTCAAAGCAGGGGAGAAGTGAAGTTGCGCTCCAGCAACCCAATGGATCTGCCTTTGATTAACCCCAATTATTTGCAGGAAGACGCGGATGTGGCAGTGTTATCCAAGGCCGTTGCGTTGGTTCGAAAGCTTGCAAACACACAGAAATTTTCCGAATTGAACGGCGGCGAAATGATGCCTGGGGCAGATGCCGACATTGAAGCATTCGTCAGAAGCCAGGCAACTACGATCTGGCATCCAGCCGGAACTTGCAAAATGGGAACGGATGCAATGGCAGTCGTTGACCCGGAATTAAGAGTGCACGGCATTCAAAATCTGCGCGTTGCAGATGCTTCGGTTATGCCGACTGTGACGAGTGGAAACACTGTTGCGGCCTGCTTCATGATCGGGGAAAAAGCGGCTGATATGATCCTGGCGGAGCATGCAGTTGCAAATTTGGCAAAAAGTTTAACCAATTGATATTCCGATTATTAACCTAAATAAAACACAATGTTAACGCAGGAAGCAATTAAAGCACTGGCTCTTGACTGGTATAAAAAGCTGGATGTTCACGTCCCGATGGTTGAAGTATTGCCGCTGCTGGCTGATGCGGAACTGGAAATGGTTTTCCCTGAAGCGACAGTTTACGGGTATGCCGGATTTGAAGGCTGGTTTCAGCGCGTGATCCGCATTTTCTTCGACGAAGTGCACACCGTTAAGGTGGTAGAGCCGGTCATTAATGGCAACACGGCGGTGGTAAAAGTGGTCGTGCAATGGGAAGCCAGCGTTTGGAATGCGCCCGAACCTTTCAGCAAACGCATCAAATGTGACGCTTTTCAAACTTGGGAAGTAAAACTGACTGATGCCGGAAATGTGGTCATCACCAAATACATTGTCGACGGACTCGAATATCACGAAGGTTCTGCGACGCTCTAAATCAGGTTATTAACCCTTCTCTATTTTTATCAAATCATGAAAAACGTACCGGATACCAAGCTGGGCAGAATGTACAAGGAACACATTCAACACATCCTCGACAAGAACATTGACGCCCTGCTTGACCAATATACAGACGACGCAACGCTGATCAGCAGCTTCTCTAAATCGCCAGTTATCTACAAAGGCCGCGACCAGGTGAACGAGCATATGCAAGGCATTTTGGGCATCGACGGACTGGAAACAGACATTGTTTTCTGGGCTGAAACAGAGAATCCGGAAACATTGATGATCACTGAACAGATCACGATGACAGTAGGCGGGGAGAAAAGTGAAATGCGTTTTGCGGACAGCTGGGTGCTGCAAGATGGAAAAATTGCCATTCATTTTGCCGGAATGGTCCAGCATCCGGACGGAACATTAGCCTAATTTAAAATAACCCCTAATCCCTTTGACCATGAAACTGGCAGGAAAAAAGATCGGTGTGCTGTTGGAAGCCGATTATTTTGAGAACGAAATATTCTATTACAAATTCCGCTTTCCCGAAGAAGGCGCTGAGCTGCATTTTCTGACAAGGTTATGGGGACAGGATAAACTCACATTTCTGGGCCACGAATATCGCGCGCCGATGGATGTGTGGGAGACGTTTGAAAACATGAGCGACGAAGAATTGCGTACTTACGACGCCATTATCGTGCCTTCGGGCATGGTTTCGGACCGGTTGCGCTACACCGAAGACGTGGAGAAGATACCACCTGCAACCGCATTTCTGAAACGCGTTTTTGCAGAACCAGGAATTTTGAAAGGCATAATCTGTCACGGATTGTGGCTTACGGCGCCTGCAACCGAGCTTGTCCGCGGCCGTAAATTGGTTTGCCATAATAATCTCATCGGCGACGCAAAGGCTTACGGAGCCATTTATACCAATGAAGACGTGGTTGTTGACGGCGATCTGATCACTGGACGCTCGGGCGGACATGCGCATTTGTTTGCCAAAAAAATTATCGAAACCCTGTCAGCAGCTAACCCAAATTAATATGAGCGCGACATTTTTCCACCTGGCACTTACCGTGAGAAACCTCGCCAAGTTCGAGGATTTTTACTCAAAATATTTCGGGTTCCGCAGGGCAAGGGTGATCAGTTTGGGCGATGACGCCGAGCTGGTTTTCTTGAAAAACGACGACAACATCTATTTTGAAATCTTCCCGCCCGAAGAAGACCGCCCTTACCCCATGTCCGAAGCCGACGGCCCGCATTATCCTGGCCTAAGGCATATTGCATTTTCGGTAGACGACATTGATGCAATGGTCGAAAGCATGGGAGACGACGCCGTAATAACACTCGGCCCGCTGCATTTCGACGACGTAATTGAAGGCTGGAAAACCGTCTGGCTCAAAGACCCGGAAGGAAATATCATAGAAATCACCCAGGGCTATCGGGATCAGGAAGACTTGGCTTAATAAACTCTCAAACACCTTTACCAACTAACGCATGAATATTAATTTCACTTTTTCGGATACCATTGCGGGTTATATCACGGGATATAATGCAGAGGAACGCTGGTTTACCGTGGAGACGTCGGACAAGCGTCCTTTCAAGATCAATCTGATCGCTTCCACTTATGCGCGCGGCGTGCAGAACCTGACAGAAGGATGGCAGGATCCGGGCGACATTGCGCCGTTTTTGTCAACAAACGGACAATATGTTTTCGCTTACGGAACATTTTATCCCAATGCTGGCGCGGAGGAAACAACATTCGAAGCGCAGCAATTGATTTTCCCGGGTAAGGAGCCAAAAGCGTATCGCCACGAGGAGCAGAATTACTGGATCACACAGATCAGTTCTATTGCTTCCAGCTATCTGAAATGGCAGTTTGATTATCCAAAAGAGGAGATCAATTACAAAAATTATCGCACAATGCTCCATTTGGGAGGTTCCAAAAAAGGGGATTATTTGCAGGAAACAGACACGATTTCCAGAATGGTTTACGGATTTGCATCGGCATATCTTTTGACCGGAAAAGACGAATTCCTGGAAGGTGCAGAGCTTGGAACAGAATATCTGCGCGACCACATGCGCTTTTTTGACCAGGACGATGACCTCGTTTACTGGTATCACGGCTTAAAAGTGGAAGGCCAGAAAGAAACCAAATTGCTGACTTCGGAATTTGGCGATGACCTGGATTCGCTTCCTATGTACGAGCAGATCTACGCATTGGCGGGCCCCACGCAAACCTACCGCATAACGGGCGATCAGCGCATCCGCGACGACATTGACAAAACCATTGATCTGTTTGAAAAATATTTCAAAGATCCAAATGGCGTAGGTTACTACTCCCACTTGCACCCGATCACATTGGATGCGCACGAGGAATCATTGGCACATAACAAAGCCCGTAAAAACTGGAACTCTGTGGGTGACCACGCACCGGCTTACCTGATCAACCTCTGGCTGGCAAGCGGCGAGCAAAAGCATGCTGACTTTTTGGAATACACTTTTGACACCATCACCAAATATTTCCCCGACTACGAAAACAGCCCGTTTGTTCAGGAGAAATTCTTCGAAGATTGGAGCAAAGACCAAACCTGGGGATGGCAGCAAAACCGCGCGGTGGTAGGCCACAACCTCAAAATCGCATGGAATTTGATCCGTCAGCAATCACTGACGCCAAAAGAGGAATATCTGGAATTTGCCAAAAAAATCGCTGAACTCATGCCGGCCGCTGGCTCGGATCAGCAGCGCGGAGGTTGGTATGACGTGGTAGAACGCGTTCAGAAAACGGGCGACAAGCACCAATTTGTATGGCACGACCGCAAAGCCTGGTGGCAGCAGGAGCAGGCAATTCTTGCTTACCTGATCATGTACGGGGTTTTGGGAGATAAAGAATACGAAAAACAAGCACGCGAGGCGGCAGCATTTTACAATGCATTCTTCCTGGACAATGATGATGGCGGTGTGTATTTCAATGTGTTGGGCAATGGTATGCCGTATCTTCTGGGAACAGAGCGTTTCAAGGGAAGCCACTCAATGAGTGCATATCACAGCACAGAACTTTGCTATCTGTCAGCAGTTTATATCAATTTGCTTATTACCAAGCAGCCAACTTATTTCTACTTTAAGCCTTATCCAAACGGTTGGAAGGACAACATTCTGCGCGTGTCGCCAGATATCCTGCCTCCGGGAAGCGTGTATATCAGTGAGGTTTTCATTGATGATCAGCCTTATACAGATTTCGATGCCTATGCATTAACCGTGAAACTTCCTGAAACAGAGGAACGCATCCGCGTGAAAGTGCAGATCAGTTCGGCCAAGTAATTTGAACCACATTAAGAAACTATTCAGATGAAAGTTACCATTACGGATCAGGAAGAAATTACGGTTGTTGAGGTTTCCGGCGATATTGACAGCAAAACGGCGCCCGAATTTGAAAGAAACGCAAAGTTGGCGATGGACAAAAGCAAGCACATTGTGATTGACCTTACCGACGTGGGTTTCATGTCCAGCGCCGGGTTGCGCGTGCTGCTGATGGTTTACCGGAATATCCGGTCCCAGGAAGGCAAAGTGGTGCTGGTGGGCGTTTCGGAGGAGATCCAGGACGTGATGTCGACGACGGGCTTTATCAACTTTTTTACCATTGTTGAAAAACCGGAAGATGGAGTTGCATTCTTAAAACAAGACTAATCCATGGCAACAGACATCAGGATCGATTATTATCCGACGCACGAGCAGCAGGGGATCAAGTTCAGACGCGGACACGTGCTGCCATTTGGCGCAACCATGGTTCCGAACGGGATCAATTTCAGCATTTATTCCAGCGAAGCCATCGACTGTACGCTTGTATTGTTCGAAAGGGGCGAAGCGGAACCGTTTGCCGAGATCCGTTTTCCGGAAGAATTCAGAACGGGCAATGTGTATTCCATGATCGTTTTCGATCTGGACTACGAGCGCCTGGAATATGGTTACCGCATGGACGGCCCTTTCAAGCCCGAAGAAGGTCACCGTTTTGATAAAAGCATTATACTCAGCGATCCCTACGCCAAAGCAATTGGCGGACGGGATTCCTGGTTGGCCAAGCCGAATTGGGATAACATTTACCCGTATCGCTCACGCCTCGTTTTCGAGGATTTCGACTGGGAAAATGACCACCCGCTCGAAACGCCGATTGAGGATCTGGTGATCTATGAAATGCACGTGCGCGGTTTTACGCAGCATCCATCATCCAATGTTAAAAACCCGGGCACATTTGCAGCCATTCGCAGCAAGATCGCTTATCTCAAAGAGCTGGGCATCAACTGCGTAGAGCTTATGCCGATCTACGAGTTTGACGAATGGGAAAACAGCAAGGAAAATCCGGTTACCGGCGGCTTGATCGTCAATTTCTGGGGTTATAGCACGGTTAATTTCTTCTCGCCAAAGGCAGGTTATGCTGCCACGGGGAAGTTTGGGATGCAGGTGGATGAGCTGAAAACGCTCGTAAAAGAACTGCACAAAAACGGCATTGAAGTCATGCTGGACGTGGTTTTCAATCACACAGCAGAAGGCGATCACCGTGGCCACACGATCTCGTTCAGGGGGATTGATAACAAAACCTATTATATGCTGACGCCTGAGGGTTATTATTTCAATTTCTCAGGAACGGGCAACACATTGAATTGCAATAATCCGGTGGTGCGGAACATGGTTCTCGACTGTCTGCGCTATTGGGCAGCCGATTACCACATTGACGGTTTCCGTTTTGACCTCGCCGCCATTCTCGGCCGCGATCAGAACGGAGCGCCATTAAGCAATCCGCCACTTTTGGAATCCCTTGCATACGACCCGATTCTAGCCAAATGCAAGCTCGTAGCCGAAGCCTGGGATGCTGGCGGATTGTATCAGGTCGGTTCATTCCCCGCTTACGGACGCTGGGCAGAATGGAACGGAAAATACCGCGATTCGATCCGCAAGTTCCTGAAAGGCGACGAAGGTTTGGTTGGAGAAATCGCGCAATGCATTCAGGGATGGCCTGATCTGTACTACTATCGCGGCCCGACAGCCAGCATTAATTTCATCGCCTGCCACGACGGTTTCACCCTTTATGACCTCTTTGCTTACAACGAAAAGCACAACGAAGCGAATGGAGAGAACAACAATGATGGTGGTAATGATAACCATTCATGGAATTGTGGGGTAGAAGGTGAGACGGATGATGCGTTTGTTAATCAGCTGCGTCACAAGCAAATAAAGAATGCACTGTCGATTCTGATGGTGAGCCAGGGCGTTCCTATGATCCTGTCGGGCGATGAAGTGGGAGTGACCAAAAATGGGAACAACAACACCTATTGCCACGATAACGAGCTTAACTGGCTGGATTGGAGCCTGATGGAGAAAAATGCGGACATCTTTTATTTTGCGCAACGCATTACAAGATTCCGTCGTGCACACCCGGTACTTAGGAGCAGGACGCATTTCCACCATAGAGATTATGTAGGAAGCGGATTCGCGGACATTACATTCCACGGAACCCAGGCCTGGCAACCCGACTTTTCAAGCAGCAGCCGTTGCATCGCATTCATGCTCGACGGTGCGCACGCCAAAAGCGGAACCATCCAGGACGACTCCATCTACATCGCAATGAACTCACATTACGACGCATTGTACTACGAACTCCCACCACTTCCAAACGGACAAAGCTGGCATCTGGCTGTGAATACGGACATGCCGTCCGGTGAGGACATCTATGACATTGGTAAGGAGCCGAAATTGGAAGATCAAGGGAGGTTTTTGGTAGGGGGGAGAGCGACGGTAATACTGGTCGGGAAGTAACATTAATAAGTATTTTAAAACTCAAAACATTAATCCAAAATGGCTTTTCAAATAGAATCATTAATACAAGACCAGGTGGCTACTTTTACGCTGCATGGCGAGCTGGATTCACTTTCGGCGCGTGTTTTTCAAACAGAAATTGAGAAAATTGCTAACCAACCCATTGATTCATTGGTGCTTGACTTGGAGGATCTTAACTTTATGTCATCCGCAGGACTTCGCGTTTTGATTTACTCAAAACAAAAAATCGGTCCGAAATTATCCATTTACATTGTGAGACCACAGGAGCTGATCGTAGACACGCTTACCAAAACCGGTCTGCAACACAGCGTAACAATCGTTGATCAATATCCAGTTTAACATCTCCTGATAATGGAATCGAAAAGTTTTCCCGGCACTGTTGATTCTCTCGATGCGCTTCGGGAATACATTGGTGAGCTCTCGCAACAGGCTGGTTTGGCGAAAAAACCAACTTACAGCCTTAAACTGGCGGTTGATGAGATCGCTACAAACATCATTTTGTACGGTTATCAGGAACCTGGCATTGAAGCTGACTTTCAGGTTTTAAGCGAGATCAAGGACGACAAACTGGTGGTGATCCTGGAAGACATTGCCGCACCGTTTGACCCGTTGGCGAAAGAGCTGCCCAATGCGCAGGATTTGACGCTTTCGCTGGAAGAACGCGGCATTGGCGGACTGGGTATTTTCCTGACCATCAATGGTGTCGATGAGTTTTCCTATGAATATGCCGATGGAAAAAACCGAAACAAATTTGTAATGAAAATTGCCGCAACCTGAAACATATGGTTGAGAATTCTACTGTTTCCAACCCATTTCCGGGTCTCAGGAGTTATGATTATGAAGATCATGCACTGTTCTTCGGCAGGGACGCGCACATCCGGGAGTTGAAAAACAAACTCCTGGACGGGCGCTTTCTTGCGTTGATCGGGTCGTCGGGAAGTGGGAAATCTTCATTAATTAAGGCAGGGCTCATTCCTTCATTGGAAGAAGGCGACGCGGCGAACAGATGGAAAGTGATCATTTTCAGGCCGGGCGGAAATCCGGTGCGAAACTTCGTCGATGCACTAAAAGCAGCGTTGCGGAGCGATCATCCTGTGTGGGAAAGCCGCGATCCGTTGTTGCTGGAAAAAGAACTCAGCAGTGATCCAAAAGCCGTTTTGACATTGCTTTCGGCCATTAGCGAGCAGAAAATCCTTTTGGTAATAGACCAGTTCGAAGAAATTTTCCGCTATGAACTGTCAGAGGATTTTTCTGGAAAAAGCAGAACCAATGCGTTCGTTCAGTTGCTCCTGACGCTCATCAACCAGCGCGAGCTTCCGGTGCACGCCGTGATCACCATGCGTTCGGATTATCTGGATCATTGCACGGAATTCAACGGACTTACCGAGGTCATTAACAGAGGTTATTATCTTCTTCCCAAAATGAACGCGGAGGAAGTAAAGCAGGTGATCGTCGGTCCCGTCGAATCCGCAGGCGCCAGCATTGAGCCCGAACTCGTTACCGGATTGCTGAAAGAACTTGCCGAAAATCCTGATTTCCTGCCGATTCTGCAACACGCATTAATGCGTACCTGGGACCGCTGGAAATCGACCAAACCATTTTCTTCTCCCGTTTCCCGTGCTGATTATGAGGCCATTGGAACCATGCAGGAATCGATCACGATGCACGCGGAAGAAATTTACACGCAGCGGCTGGACGAAAAACGACGCAATGCGGCAGCCAAACTTTTCAAATCACTCATCGTGCTCGGCCCGAGCGACACTTCCTCGCTGCACCCGACTGTTTTGCGTGAAATCATCCAGATCACCGGCATTCCCGATTATCTGCTGATCGATGTAATTCACGTTTTCAGGGAAAATGGCGTCTCCATCCTGACGCCGAAACCGGGCGTGAAAATTGATCACGACTCCATCATTGATGTTTCGGTTGAAAAGGTTTTAACGTTCTGGGAAAGATGCCGGAAGTGGATCGAGGAAGAACTGGAATCGGCCAAACTTTACAAACAGCTTAGTTATTCCGCCTCACTTTATCAGGAAGGCCGGACAGGACTTTGGGTCAATCCAGAATTGCAGCTAGGACTTAAATGGCTGAAAGAGAGCGAGCCAACATTGGAATGGGCGCAGCGTTACGATCCGTTTTTTGAGCGTGCAACCAATTTTTTAGATTATAGTAAAAAACAATACGAGCTCGAAGTAAGGCAAAAAGAAGACCGCCAGAAACGCGAACTCCGCAAGGCAAGGATCTTCGCTTCTGTGCTCGGGATCAGCTCATTGGTGTCGTTATTGTTCCTGATCGTCGCGCTTGTGTTGCGGACGCAGGCGCAGCAAAGTGAAAAAACAGCACTGGAAAAAGAAAGTCTCGCATTGGAAGAGCGGCAACGCGCAGAGGATCAGACGCGTGAAGCCATTTCTCAAAAGAAAATCGCGGAACAGCAAGGCACATTTGCCGAGCTCCAAAAGACATTAACCGAAGAACAAAAAGGCATTGCGGTAAGGGAGCAGGAAAAAGCCGTGAAAGAAAGCATCGCCGCAAAAATCGCCAAGCAGATCGCCGAAGAGCAGAAAATCCAGGCCGATAATGCCAGAAAGGCAGCCGTAGAATCGCAGAAACAAACAGAAATTCAGAAAGAATACGCGGTAACCGCGCAAAAGGAATCGGATCGCCAGAAAGTGTATGCGCAATCTGCACAGAAAGAAGCCGAAACTTCAAGAAACGATGCATTGAAACAGCGCTCGAAAGCAGTGGCGCGTTTCATTGCAATACAATCATTTCAAATGCCAGCGGGCGACGAGCTGACTGCATTATTGGCTTTGAAAGCGTATGATTTTAACATTAAAAACGGCGGAGAACGCGAAAATCCGGACATTTTCAATGCACTGTCCAAAGCCGCGGGCGCCAAGGCAACATTGATCGCGCACAACGACATTGTACGCGTAGTTGCCGAGCCGCAAGCCGGCAATTCGCTTTTCGCAACGGCTGGCGACGATGGCGTTGTGAGTCTCTGGAATTATCTCACGCCTTCCGTGAAGCCGCTTTTATTCCGCAATCCCAAGCAGACATTCAGGAGCATTCGCTCAATGGCGTTTATGCCCGACGGGAAGTCGTTTTTCACCGGCTCCTCCAATGGCCAGATCGTGCGCTGGGACAACCTTACACCGGGCGCGCCTCCTGCCAAAACCATTATCGGGCACGACGGAATTATTTTTTCGCTGACCGTCAAGAACATTCATAACAAACCTAACCTGATTTCAGTAAGCTCAGCTGGCCAGATCCGGCTTTGGGACGTAAGCGATAAAAAGCTCGACGTGCTCAAAAACATCAATGTCGGCACCGAAATCGCCGCCGTTGAAATGCCCGGTGATGGTCAGTTTATGTTTCTGGCAACCGGAAACGGCAAGCTGTTCCGCATTGACTTAACGAAGCTGGACGCAAAGCCAACCGAATATAAGCTGCCCAATCTGCGCGGCCGCTTGCTTTCCATGACATTCACCCCAGATCAAAAACAGCTGTATTTCGGGACTAGCTCGGGCGTGCTTTATCATGTGAGAATGGCAAATGATGAGCCCGTTCCCAACTCGTTAGCCGGAACGCAGGGAACGCACACGTCCGGGATCACGAGCATTGCATTCGCACCCGACGGAAGTCGCATTGCCACGGCTTGTTATGACTGGAAAATCCGCATTTGGAATGCAAAAGAGGACATTTCAAAACAACAACCGGTGTTACTCAGTGATTTTGATTACTGGGTGATGGACATTCAGTTTACGCACGACGGCAACAAATTGCTCGCTGCCGGAGCGGACAAAACGGTTCGGATCTGGGACATTAACTCCGCCGATCTGTTTGCCGAAGTTTCTAAAAAAGTGAAGAGAGAATTGACCGAGGAAGAGTGGGACCAATACATTGGAAAGGATATTCCTTACGAAAAACTGTCCCGCAACATCAGATAAGCCCATGATGAAAAATTTTACACGCCTTTTTATCCTAATAATTCTTGCTTTTGCGGGTCAAAACGCTTTTGCACAGGAAGATTGCGACGCGTCCGTGATCATTCCCGAAGCGGACAGAAAATACCGGACAGGCAATTTTGACGAGGTTTTTCAAATATTAAACCCTTGTCTCAAAAACAAATTTTCGCCCAATGCGCAAGTCCAGGCATACAAGATCATTGCATTGACTTATCTGGCACTCGACTCGCTTCCGCAGGCTGCGACGGCGGTCAGAAATCTGTTGGTTGCTAATCAGAATTATGAACCCGAATTTTCCGCACTGCCTCAATTCAAAGATCTCGTTGCCCAGCAACGTGATCTCATGGACCGCATTATCCAGATCACATCCGTTTCCAAAAAAGCTGAGAACCTGTTGCAAGTGCCTGCAACTGTGACTGTTTTGACCCAAACTGACATCATCAAACGCGGTTATAAAGATTTGACGCAAATGCTCAACGACATTCCCGGCTTCGACGTGATTCGCGGGAACGGGCCTTCGTATGTGACATTTTACCAGCGCGGTTATCGCTCCACTTCCAACGACCGCACCATTCTGCTCGTGGATGGCGTGGAGGAAAATGACTTGAACTCCGACAACATTCCCATTTCCAGACAATATGCATTGTCCGACATTGAGCGCGTGGAAGTGATCTATGGCCCTGCTTCCACCATGTATGGAGCCAATGCATTTATGGGCGTTATTAACCTCATTACCAAACGTTTCCTGGATCGTGAAATGCCTGAAGGGAAAAAAATGGTCGTTTCTACGAACGGGCAGGTTCGCTATGGATCGCTGAATACAAAACTGGTGGATGGCGTCGTAACGGTTCGCACGAAGGACGTTGCGGTTTCTGTTACATCCCGCTATTTTGCTTCTAACGAGCTGGATTACACCAAATATCCCGAATGGAATTACGATCCCAGAACGGCTGACAATTATCCCACACAGCAAAATATTAAAGGCACCGCCGCCCAGACTTACATTACGAATAATAAACTCACGACGCTTTTTCCAAACAGCGATCTGTATCAGATTGGTTATGATGCCAATGGCGCTGCAAATGCATTAAGTCTGACCGATGCAGGAAAAGCCAGAGCGGCGGAACTGGATAATGCGAATTTGTTTCAGGCCAATGTGAATGGAAATCAGGTTGGTTTTAATGATGATTCCAGAAACTTTTTTATCCGGGCAAAAGTCGAGTTCAAGGATTTTATGATCTCACTCATGAGCTGGAAGACGGACGAAGGCGCGACGCCCTGGTACACCAATCGCTCCCGCATTGTAACGCCCGATGTGTCCCGCTGGGTGGCTAATAACAAGGCTTTTTCTTTGACCTACAATAAATTTATATCGGAGAAGGTCCAGATCATGAACCTAACTTCCTATCGGCTGCACGAGCTGAACGGCGCCACCAACCTGCCCACTTACCGCGGCTATTTCAATGGCAGTTACGGGGTTATCGATTTACTGAATGCGCGCAAACCGACTTACGCCATCCCTTACTGGTATCGCGTTTCCAACCAGCTTCGGAACGAGTTTCGCGTTTTGCTTACGCCTTTGCCCAAGCTGGACATTAACAGCGGCATTGAGATCCGAAACAGCATTATTCAGGCCAATTACATTACATCGCAAGCCGAGAATGCAGATGAAACCGGCCGACCGGATTCCACGCTCGCAGGAGGTGATAACTTCCGGGTTTTTGACATTGGCATCTTCTCACAAGCGACATATAACTGGACCGAAAGCTTGAAAATGGTCCTGGGCGCGAGGCTGGATCACAATCAGATCCGCTCCAATGGCGGTTATGGATTCGTGTTTAACCCGCGTTTGAGTTTGATTTATTCAAAAGGGAAATTTGTATTCAAAGGCATTTATACTGAGGCATTTAAAGATGCTTCCTATCTTCAAAAATACGCCACAAGCCGCGAGCGGCAGCTTAACAATCCAAACTTGCAACCTGAGCGCGTGAAAAATATCGAAGGCAGTGTTTCGGTGCGTTTTAGCAAAGCCATGTCGTTCAATGTGGCGGGTTACATTGCCAATTACAGCAATGCGGTGGGTTTGGCGACGGCCACGCTGCCAGGCGGCGGGACCACGCAGCAGTTCCAGGCATTGGGCAAGCAGCGGATCATGGGCTTGCAGTCCGAAGCCAGATATGACATCAAAAACCTGAATGTATGGGGCAACTTTACTTACAGCAAGCCGCGTGACCTGAGCAAAGTGGAAGGTCAGAAAATTCCGGTAAGCGACATTGCGCCCTGGTCTGCCAACCTTGGAGCGGTTTATGAGCCCGTTAAAAACCTGAGCATCAGCGTCACCAACAACTACATCAGTGCGCGCAAATCCGGCGTTGGAACCTCCGGAAGCAGCAATCCGATCACCCGTTTCGAGCCGATTTATTTGCTGAATTCAACATTGACTTATCATAACATCCTGAATATGTTGAGCTTACAGGTTCAGGTTTCCAATGTGTTGAACCACGAATATTTTGTGCCGGGCATTCGTGCAGCCGAGGGCGTAACGTCAGCGTCTCGTTATCCGCAGGAAGGCCGTGTTTTTTCAATCGGGCTGCTTTTTGACACAAACAGAAAATAGACTTTACGCTTCCAAATGGAATTAGTGCATATAAAACCCCCTCGCTTAATGGAAACAAGGTTTGAAATCAGAAATTCGGAGTTCCTGCTTGTGAAGCTGGATTATCCCGAACGGCTGGATGAAATGGGGGCGCTCAGGGTGTTGGCTTGGAAAGATGAGCAGGGCATAAGCCAGGATTTTTTCTCGCATAAAGCCTGGCTCGACGACGAAGATCTGCTGGCGCATCATTGGGTAATCCTGCATAATAAGGAAATTGTGGCCGCCGCAAGAATGAGCTTTCACAACGATTACAGCTCCATTCCGCACGCCGATCTGTTCGACGGAACTGTTTTACAAAACTTTGGAAATGGCCCATATGCATCGTTAAACAGACTTGTGGTTGCGCCGAAATATCGTGGAAATGGATTTTCAACATTGCTTGACGAAGCGCGAATCCATTACGCAGCAACGCACGGCATTAAGGTGATCATTGCGCAGCCCGTTGCCTCTCGCATCAAACCGCTGGAAGATCTCGGCTTCCTGTATATAGGGAAAATAAAGCCCTTGTATCAAATGCCCGAGCGGCAAATCTATTTCATGATCAAGGAATTGGGAGATTAATTTGTGAAAAAAATCAAGGACATATCGCGGATGCTCAACATCAGAAAGGACGAGGAAAGCCTCGTGAGCCTGCTGATGGCCTATTCCTTTTTTATGGGCGGCGCAACTGCATTGTTCTACACCGCGGTGGCTTCCTCATTTCTGGTCAGTTTCGATCGGTTGATGTTGCCGCAGGTTTACGTGGTCGGCGGCGTGTTTGTGTATTTGATGGGACTGGTTTTGACGCGCATCCAGAAGCGCATTGCATTCGATCGGCTGGGCGAAAATGCATTGCTTTTTCTAATCGTTTCCATCGCATTTTTCCTCATAACCTATCATTTGACGGGCAGTAAATGGGTGTTTTTCTTCCTCTTTATCTGGAACCGGATTTTTGTTTTGGTCAATGGCGTCACGTTTTGGGCGGTGGTTGTGAAGCTCTTCAACTTCCAACAGTCCAAGAGATTATCCTCGCTGATCAACAGCGGCGAAGTTTTTTCGTCTGTGATCATGTATCTGGCAGTTCCTGCATTGGTCAAGGTTTTGCCAATCGATTCACTGTTAATCGTGGCCGTTGGTTTTCTCATCGTCTGCGCCGTTTTGCTGAGAAAGATCCATAAGCTGCATGTCACAGCAGAGCACACGCGGATTGAGATCAAAAACAAAGTTTCCGACAATGTGGTCGCCGAAGCTGTTGATCCAAAATATTATCGAAATATCTTCCTACTGGCCCTTTTGCCCGTTTTTGCATTGTTTTATGTTGAATATATTTTCTTCACCGAGTCGCGCAGCGTTTTTCCCAATAAAGAATCACTGGCCAGTTTTCTCGGATTTTTCTTCGGGATCAGCGCCATTCTTGAATTTTTTATCAAGACATTCCTATATAACAAGTTAATCAGTAAATACGGGTTAAAGCTTGGCATTCTGATCCTGCCATTGAGCCTCGTTTTCAGCTTTGCGGTTTCGGTCATTTATGGTCTGGGATACGACACGGCGGCGATCTTTTTTGCCTGCATTGCGCTTTCGCGCTTTTTCATGAGTGCGATCAGAAAAGCGATTGCCGAACCGGCTTACCAGGTTCTGTATCAACCCATTCAGGCGCGTTTGAGGCTCAACATTCAAGGCCGGATCGAAGGCCGGGCCAAGGCAATGGGCGGTTTGGTGGCTGGTATTTTGCTTTTTGCGCTGGTCAATATTTCGAAGTTCGACGCATTGCCGCTTGCCATTTTGTTCCTGGTTGTGGCGGT
Organism: Dyadobacter sp. CY326; assembly: GCF_021390515.1. Lineage (GTDB taxonomy): Bacteria > Bacteroidota > Bacteroidia > Cytophagales > Spirosomataceae > Dyadobacter. Next base: position 177,707 of record NZ_JAJUXI010000014.1, on the reverse strand, counting down.
TTGCTGGACGTTCGTAGCATTTGTTGGAGAGAATTCTTACAAAAAAATGGTGCGTGACAAGGTTTTCCAGTTTCCTGCAAAATCGGGCAAAAAGCAGTCTTACATTCCCGCTCAAACTGCTTCGGAAAAGCCTTTCGATCAGCTTATTAACCAGATTTTTTCTCCGAAAGAAACAGACCGCATTGAGGCTGCGCTGGGTCTTGGCGGGTCAAATCGTTTTTTGACTTACAAATATCTGATCCCGCTTTTGCAGGACCCAAACAAAAAGGTGCGCGAAGCAGCGATTTACACAGCAGGCGAACTGAAAAGGCCGGAATTGTGGCCGTTTTTAATGGAGCAAATGGAGATCGACCGTTATTATTCCGTGGCATTTGATGCGCTGGTAAAATCGGGCGCGCCGTTGTTGAAATACATTGAAAAGTCGTTTTTAAGCAACAATGATAACCGTTACAGACAGCTGCATCTGCTTAAAATTGTGGAGCAGATTGGTGGCCCGGAAGCGATCCGGTTCCTGCGCAGAAACCTCGAAAATCCAAACCGATTTGTGAAGGACAAAGTGCTGGAAGCATTGCGAAACCTGCGTTACACTTGCAACAGCACGGAGCAAACTTTCATGCTTAACGAACTCGACGAGCATTTGAAAACATTCGCCTGGCTGCTTGCTGTTCAACATGATCTTTCGGAAGAATATGAGCCCGAAACGCAGCTGATGCTGAACATTGAGCGGGAAAAAATGCGGATCATGCGGAAAGCATTCATTGTGCTGGAAGCTGTTTATGGTTCGCGATTCCACGCCGTGACATTGCTAAAAAGTGATCAGGCCACGGATGCAAAAGATTATCTCACAGAGATTTGCGACCTGTTATTGCCCGAAAACATTAAAAATAAAGTCCTGCCTTATCTCGACAGCGACTCCCTGGACGAAATGCGGCGCCGTTACGCGGAAATCTATCCGCTTGCCACGCTTTCTGTTGAGGAGCGCTTGATCGACATTATTAACAAGGATTACACACGGATTTCGCGCTGGACCAAGGCGGTTGCGATCCGGGAACTGCTTCATTTTCAGGCGGATATCGTCACGCCGGTTTTGGTTGCCAATGCGGTTTCCAAATCCAAAGTCATTTCACAAACTGCTTTTTACATTCTCCGGATCGTGAATCCTGCGCGTTTCCGGTCGTTAATGGATGTCATGACGCGGGATAATGATGCCTTCCATCTCGAAATCATGAAGCCGCTCGAATGGCTCGCGACCGAGGAAGATCTGCTCATTTCCAAGCTCCGTCGCCTGCGCGAAACGCATGCGTTGGGCGGTTTGCTGAGCGGTGAATTGCAAAAAATCCTGCTCACTTCGGCGTATTTTCAGGAGGAGAGCGGCGACGTGATTGACCTGCGAAAGCACCTGAGCGACGGTGACGTGTCGATTCTGGTGACTTATGGAAAACTGTTTTTCTCAAAGATCGGGGCGCTGGAAGCAGGGAACATCCGTGATGTGAGCGAGTTGACCAAAATGGGTGTGGTGATGATCCCTAATGTGTTGGAAGACAGTGAGTTTTATATTATCGAGAATTTTTTATTGAAAGATCTTAATATCAGGCAAAATGTGGAGGAAAGCGCTGAGGTGCATTAATTTATTGATCATACTTGTCTTTTTGGCTGGTTTAAAACCGCTTCTGGCGCAGCAGATCAATGCGGCCAAACCGGAGATGGGCAGGCCGTTATCGGGCTTTTACCAGTCGTCGGATTATCATGCGCATGCCCAGAATTTTGCCATCACGCAGGAAAAGTCGGGTGTAATGTATTTTGCCAATTTCGCGGGTGTGCTGGAATATGACGGGGTTTCCTGGAAAACGATCCAAACAACGAATGTGACCCGCGTTTCCGCGCTCGTAACGGACGTGAAAGACCGTGTGCTTGTGGGAGCGAATGGGGAGTTTGGTTATTTGGGCAAGGACGCATTTGGCGCGCAACAGTTTGTAAATCTGTCAGCCAAGCTCAAAGAAAAATTTACGCAAGTCATTCAAATCATTCCGACAAAAGCGGGCGCGTGGTTTGTGACCGATCAGATTAACTTTTTTTGGAACGGCTCGAAAGTCACGGCATTTAAACATAACCTGAAAATTCAGGCAGCATTTCCTTTCAGAGATGGGATGCTTGTTTATGCCAAAAACAGCGGAATGATGCTGGTTAACGGCAATCAAATCTCTAAAATAGTCCAAAACGACAATGTGCCAGCATTGCTGGACCTCTCTTCTGTTGTGCAGCTCGGCGATGGATCAGCACTTTTGGTAACAACAAGTCAAGGCATTTTTAGATTAAAAAACAACCGCATTGAAGTCATTGGAGGAAATGCAAATCCGGTTTTAATTCGAAATCAGGCCACTTATGCGGCAAAATTACAGGATGGAGCGGTCGTGATAAGCATGGCGACGGGCGGAATGCTGGTGGTGAATGCGGATGGCGATGTGCAATATCCGGTTTACGCCGGTCCTGATTTGGAAGAAAGTCAGGTTGCGGCGATGTTCACGGACCGCGAGCACAACTTGTGGCTTGCGCTTAATGACGGCATTGCGCGATTTGATCTGCCTTCGCCAATCTCGATTTTTGGCAATGAAGACGGTTTAAAAGGCTCCATTACAGCAATCAGGCGTTTTCAAGGGCGGATTGTAGTGGGCACATTGTATGGGTTATATTATATTGAAAACAACAAAATCGTTCATGTCGAAGGCTTTTCGGGAAGTGTGCTCGGCTTTGATGAGGCGAATGGTGCGCTTTACATTGCTTCAAACAAAGGGCTTTTTCAATGGGCAAAAGGCGCGGGCGTTTCCAAAATAACGGCAAATTTTTCGCTGAGCGTAACGGCCGCTAAGTCTGGAAATGAATTGTATGTAGGCATGCAGGACGGTTTGGCCAAATTGACTCGCGCCGGAAATGGCTGGCGTCCGGAGCATGTGGGAGCCGTGACTGAGCAGATTGTCGGTGTTACTGAATTTCCAGCGGGCACTTTCTGGCTCGAAACGCTTTCGAATGGAATTTTGAAATTGGATGGGAAATCAGGGAATGTGAAACGCTTTTCTGCGGCGCAAGGCATTTCGAGCCCGTTGTATAACAAGCTCGCTTTGTATGAAAACAAATTAATGGTTTCTAATAAGGACGGACTTTTTGAATATCAGCCACAATCCGATCATTTCGCACGCGCCAAATGGTTGCACGCGGAAAAAACCTGGTTTGACCGCGTCCAAGGCGACAACAAAGGCAATGTGTGGACGACGCGTGGCGATAAAAAATCGGCGTCGTTTTTCAAAAAACTGCCTTCCGGTAAATTTGAACTTGTGGAAACGCCATTGCTTCCCATCGCCGAGATTCCTTTTCAGGTTATTTTCCCGGCTGACAACGGCAATGCATGGCTCGGCGGCGACCAGGGGCTTTACAGGCTCGACATGCAGGTGCCCGATCGCTACGTTTACGAATATCCGGTGCTGCTCAGAACCGTTGCGACGCAGGACAGTTTGCTGGCATTTACCCAAAACGGAACGATCAAAAAAACACTCAGCCACCGGCAGAACAATTTGATATTTGAATTTGCATTGCCCAGCTATCACAGCAACCAACAAGCTCATTATCAATATCTTCTTGAAAATTATGATAAAGAATGGTCCGACTGGGGCGCATTGACACGCAAGGAATACAGCGGTTTGCCGTCGGGAAGTTACGTTTTCAAAGTGCGCTCGAAAGATGTTTATAACCATGTTTCCAAAGAGACCACATTGGCATTCAAGATCCGGGTGCCCTGGTTCAGGCAATGGTATATGATCATTTTGTACGCGATTTTGTTTGCGGTGATGATCTATTATGTGGTCCGGTGGCGGTTAAGGCGCATTTTGAGAGAAAAACAGGAACTGGAAACGCTGATCCGCGAGCGAACGGAAGAGGTTGTAAATCAGAAAGAAGAGCTGGAATTTCAGTCAGAGGAATTGTCGGCGACGAATGATCAGCTGGAACGGATTGATGAATTTGTAAAGTCGATTAATAGTGAAGTTAACACAGGAAGGCTGTTTCAGCTGGTTTTGAACAAGCTTTGTGAATTTCAGAATGTGAATGGTGCGTCTGCGCTGGTTTACAACAAAGCCACTGATAACTACCAGTTTATAGCGCTTGCTGGCTCCGTCGGCAATGCGAATGTGGAGGATGTGAGGCTGACTTCACAGCAAGCGGAGCAACGTTACGTGGAAAATGGGGAGGAAATTCTGGAAGATATTTTCCTTAAAAATGATTTCCGAAATCAAAATGCAAATCAATCCATCGATGCGCTTTTTTCACCCAAGTCGCTGATAACGATTCTGATCCGTGTGGAGGGCGATGTGAAAAGTTACATTACACTTGAAAATACGGATCGCGAGAATGCATTCGGTGAGCGCGATTTCAGCATGGTGAAAAACCTGAAAGAGCATTTAATTGGTGCTTACATTAAAACCAACATTCTTGAAAACCTTGAAAACACATTGTCCAACCTCAAATCGACTCAGGAAGAATTGATCCGACAGGAGCGGTTGGCGTCCGTGGGCAGCCTTACAAAGGGAATTGTGGACAGGATTTTGAACCCGCTGAACTACATTAACAACTTCTCGCAATCGTCGGGGAAACTTTTGAAGGAAATCACGGAGGTGACTGACAAACACCAGGATGGGTTGACGGAAGACGAAAAGGACGACCTGGATAGCGGTTTTGAAATGCTGCAAAAAAACCTGGAAAAAATTTACGAACACGGCAACAGCACGACGCGGATTGTGAAGGATATGCAGAAGTTGCTGAAAGGAAAATCGGCCGATTTTATCGTCACGGAGCTCAACCCGTTCCTCGATGCAAAGGCCAAATCGGCAATTCAGGAAGTGTTGAATGAGTATAAAAATGCATCTGTGAAGCTGGAAATGGCATTATATCCAAATCCCGTCAAAGTGAGTCTGCTTCCGTATGAGTTTGCGCAGGTGATCATGAATGTGATCAGCAATGCATGTTATGCGCTGCTGGAAAAGGGCAGGATTGACAAAACATTTGAGCCGCAAGTGCTGATTTCGTCAAAACCGGTGGCTGGCGGGATCTGCATTATTATCCGCGATAATGGCAAAGGCATTCCAGCCAAGGAGCAGGAGCAGCTTTTCAACCCGTTTTTTACGACAAAACCTACGTCGAAAGGGACGGGGCTGGGATTGTATATGAGCAAGGACATCATTGAATATCATAAGGGGCGCATGTCGGTAAATTCATTGGAAGGGGTGTTTACTGAGATTGAAATTTTCCTCCCGGTTGTCGCTTAATGCTGTAAATTTTAAATAACCATGACTATGGGGGCCGGAACAACGGAACACGACATTGAATTATATCAGCAGAAGATCGTTGAGCTCAACAGGCTCGCCGAGATAGGACAACTGAGCGCGGGGATTTTGCATGAAATCAAGAATCCGGTGAGTTTTGTCAATAACTTTTCACGGCTTTCGCAGGCGCTGGTGGAAGAGATTCGGGACATTTGCCGAAAACCACTTTCCGACATAAACGACGCGGACCTGGCTGACGAGAAGGACCTGCTCGAAACACTGTCCCAGAATCTGGTCAAGATCAACGAAAACGGCAAACGCATTGAGCGGATCATTCAGGGAATGCTCGCACAAACGCGCTCGGATGCGGCCGTTCTCGAACCGACTGATCTCAATCAACTGCTCGAAGAATACAGCAAGCTCGCTTACCAGGGCGTGCGGGCGGACGACAGCACATTCAATGTCACGCTGAAATATCATCTCGATCCGCATGCGGGGAATGTGCCTTTGGCGAAAGGGGAGTTTGGCCGGGTGGTCGTAAATCTGGTCAATAATGCGTGCTATGCCGTGAATGAAAAGCGGAAACAGCAGCCGGACGGTTATGAACCTGTCATTGAAATCAGCACAAGCAAACTGGATCAGCAAGTTGAAATCAGCATCTGCGACAATGGAATCGGCATTCCGGAAGACATTGTTGCGAAGCTCTTTCAACCGTTTTTCACGACAAAACCACAGGGAAAAGGAACGGGATTGGGCCTCTCGCTCACTTATACGAGCATTACGGACACGCACAAAGGAAGCATTGATGTGACTTCTGTTTTGGGTGAAAAAACGGAGTTTCGGATTGTGATTCCGGGTTTGGGAGTTTAGAGTTTATGAGTTAGGAGTTTATGAGTTTATAGTTAACTGGATATCAATTTTTAAAAAATATAAAATAATGGCTATCAGGATATTAAGTGTGGATGATGAGCAGGATATGGAGATGTTGATTCTTCAATTGTTCCGCAAGCAGATCCGGGATAAAAAGTATGAATTTGTGTTTGCCAATAACGGGATTGAGGCATTGGAGCGGCTGGAAGAATCTGACGACATTGCGCTGATCCTCTCCGACATCAACATGCCGGGCATGGACGGGCTCACGTTTCTTTCCAAAGTGAATGAGAAACAAAATCCATTGCTGAAATCGATTATGGTGTCCGCTTATGGTGACATGGACAACATTCGCACGGCTATGAACCGGGGCGCATTTGATTTTGTGACAAAGCCGGTCAATTTCGAAGATCTGGAAATTACGATTTCAAAAACGGTGGAACACATTGAAATGCTAACCAGTCTCGAAAAAGGCCGTGAACAGCTCATTGCCATTCAGAACGATTTGAGCGTGGCAAAGGAAATCCAGATGTCAATGTTGCCCAAAACGGTTCCGGCGAACATTGGCAAAGCGGGCGTGGATCTGCATGCATTCATTCATCCTGCAAAGGTCGTAGGCGGTGATTTGTATGATTATTTCATGATGGATTCCGAGCATTTGTTTTTCATGATCGGCGACGTTTCAGACAAAGGCGTGCCTGCAGCATTATTTATGGCGATCAGCAAGGCTATTTTTAAAAGCCAGTTTTCAAACCGAAACGGCGATTCAATTACGCAAAAAGTAAAGATCGTAAATGAATTTTTGAGTGAAGACAATTCGTCTTATATGTTCGTAACGGCCTTCGTTTGCATTTTAAATGTAAAAACAGGCGTCGTAGAATATGTGGATGCCGGCCACGAACCGCCCGTTATCATCCGCGCCGATGGTGAAACGGAACTGGTCAAAAAGGAAGGCGGCATGGCCCTATGCTTTGACCCAACATTCGAATTCGAATCCCGCACGCTCACATTGAACCCGGGCGACAAATTTGTACTCTACACAGACGGCGTAACCGATGCTAACAATCTCGCAGGAGCCCGTTACGGCCTGCATTACTTACAAGATTTCTTCACCACAGGCGACGGTTCCGCCAAAGAAACTGCTAAGGAAATGAACGAAGCAACATTGGAAAGTCTGATAGACTTCATCGGACCAGCAACGCAGTTTGATGATATCACCATGTTGTCGCTGAGATATTTACCCGGGTGATTTTTTTAAAAATTATCAAAGGCGTTACCATCACCATTTAATTACGTCTAAATGTAAACCATAGCAAATAAGAAGGGTTTCTCGTTGGGACCCTTTTTCAGTTTTTATGAACTTTACATTTTATTTAGACGAGTGCGGTGATCAGGGATTGATGAGGATTGATGCCGGTTTTCCTGTTTTTGTTTTGTGCGGCATTTTATTTGACGACCGTCACTACGCTGCCTTTTGTGAATCCATTGATGCTTGCAAGAACGATTTCTTCGGACATTTAAATGTTATTCTACATTCTCGTGACATTAGGAAGTGCGAAAAGGAATTTTGCATTTTGCTGAATGACGCTGTGAAACGCAGGTTTTACAAAAATATAAATGCTATCATCAGTGAAAACCCGTACAGCATTATAACAGCGGCAATTGATAAGGTAGCATATTCCTCAAAATACGCATCGGCTGGGCCAGATCCCTATGACATTGCGCTGTCTTTTGTCATTGAGCGAATGGTGTTTTTGCTCGAAAGTTTGAAGTTGAAAACAAAAAAGGTGCTGATTGTGATTGAGAAGCGCGGGAAAAAAGAGGACCGAAAACTAGCGGAGCACTTTGAGATCATCCGAAGTAAAGGAACCTATTACGTGTCCAAAGCAAGAATGGGCAATTGCAATATCGAAATTGAATTTAGAGACAAAAAAGAGAATGTTGCAGGGCTTCAACTGGCAGATTTAATTGCATATCCAATTGCCCGACGGGTAATTGATTCTAGTGCGGAGAATGCGGCCTTCGAGATTTTGCAAAATAAAATTTACCAAAAAAACGGAAAGCAATACGGATTAAAAATATTCCCTTAAAAACAAAAGAGCTTAACAGAAAACTGTTAAACTCTTTTGCCGACCGGGGAAACCCCAATCCCATGACAAATGTAATTGTTTTTACTTAAAAGCAAAATTCTTGAGATAGTTTTCAATACAACCCTGCAACAGGCTGGTGCCTTATTAGCGCCAGCTTGTAATTTTCTTGGTCGCGGCGTTGCAGCTCGGACCAGCAGAGGGAGTCGAGGACTGATTTGGGTAGGGTGGCGCGGGGGATGTATTGTTCGTTTTCGTATTCTTCGACAAATTCAGTGAAGATCTCGGTTAGCTGGATGATGGCTTCTGCTGATGATTTTTCGCGGCGCTTGACAAGCTTCACTTCACTATTTTGCAATGCGCCGTTGGCCTCGGTTGCAAAACGGCCAAATCCTGACACATCGCTGGTAATGATGGGCGTTCCTTGCAAAACGGTTTCCATGGGCGCGTAACCCCAGGGTTCGTAAAGCGACGGGAAAACGCCGAGGTGACAGCCTCTCACGAATTCGAGATAATCCATTGAAAATAACGAAGTCGCGCGCTCGATAAAATCGGGATGATAAACAACCTTTACACGATCTTCGGCGCGGTTATGCAATTCGGCTTGCTGACAAAATTCAAGAATTTCATCGCGACCAATCAGCTGATGCATCGTGATTGGAGGCAGGCCATTGCGCTTGAAATTTGCCAAAGCTTGTCGCCAGGTTACGCGTAATTCATCGTCGATGAGCTTATTGAGGTCAGGCAATCTGTGTCCGGCTGAGCCGGTTACATTGGCGTAAATTCTAGGGCCAAGCTTTGTGCTGATCCTTTTGCAAATTTTTTCCAGCTCCTGAAAACGCTGTCTGGCTTCTAAAACATCAGGTTTTACATGATGATAAGGCTCCTTCGAAATCACAAAAAGCACGATTGTAATGTCTGCGTTGCGTTGAACGAGCGCTTCGTTGAGTCTGGCAATGGCTTGCAGCGTGATATCAAAGCCTTTGTTACAAAATTCGAACCGACCAGAGGTGAAAAAATAAAGTGTTTTTTCAGTTTTGATCTGATAACTGGGTGAAAAAAGTGCTTTGACAAATGCATCAATCTTGTTCCGATTTATCAAATGTTGTTCAAAAACCTCATGACCAACGCCCGGCTTGCGATGAATGCCGCTATGAACGATGCTGTCGGGCATTCGGCCGAGGAAAACTTCACACTCCGCGGCCGTTTGCAGACTGTTCGTTGTCAGCACATTAGCATATTTTGCAGCATTCCGTTCAATCATCGCTTGCACTTCAATGCCATATTCGCGAGCCTTCTCTTGCCAAGAAAATGAATGTAATCTCGCAAAATAATTGGGCTCATTCGGTGCCAAATAGCGGCCCAGCAACGTGGCGTGTGTGGTGAAAACCGTTGCAATGCGAACACGCTGACGGACCAATTCCGGCAGCGCGGAGGCCGACATCCACTCATGATAATGCACGATAACGTCTTGATTCACACTCATTTCCTCCGTCAAGCGAGTAAGAAGCAATTGTGCGACTTCGCCGAAGCCAATCACTTGATCCAGTAAGGGTTCACTGTTGATTGTTGAAATTTGATAATGTTGCCACAATGTCGTTTTTGCATGATCTAACAACGCTTTTGATATACTCGGATTGATCAAAATAACCTTTGGCCGCGCCTCTTCAAGCAGCCAGTAACCGAAATGGATTTCAATGCCGAGACTTCGGATATAGGTGATGGATTTAGAGAGCGGTGACTCGTCGAGCTCGCAGATCGGCCTGAAGTCCAACTTTGCTTTTTCGGGAATGTAAGGTCCGATGAGAAAATAATTGTCGCCGTAAGTGTCCGTCATCGTGGGCACTTTGGACCTGATGTATGTAAATATCCCTCCAATCTGGTTACAGACTTCCCAGGCAATCTCAAATAGAAGCGTGTCCGGTTTCAAAATGATAGAGGGTAAGTAGGATATTTCAATTAAAATTAATTACATAAACAAGTTGCAAGTGATTTGAATGTGCTAACAAGAAAAATCAGATGGTAAAACCGCTAAAACGCCTGGTGAGCCGTTTCGTCGAAGAAAAAGCTTTCCGCCAAATCCAGTAATTGCACTATCTTAGGTTCCTGAAATCTCACTTCCTAAACCTAAATGCAAAATTTAAAACCCGCCTCACTGCGCCTCGACTCGATCGATATTTTTCGGGCCGTCACCATGTTAATCATGATTTTTGTCAACGATTTCTGGACGCTGAAAGGCGTTCCCGAATGGATGGAACACAGCAAAGGACCCGACGATGCAATGGGCCTTTCCGATGTCGTATTCCCCGTTTTCCTGTTCATTGTCGGCCTGTCCATTCCTTTTGCCATCGCCAACCGGCGGTCGAAAGGGGATAGCAACGCAACCATTCTCTTTCACATTGCCGAGCGGACGTTTGCCTTGCTTTTAATGGGCATTTTTATCGTTAATCTGGAAAATGCTGCGAGCTCGGCGATGGTGGTCAGCAAATACATTTGGGAGATCGGGATGGTCGTTGCTTTTTTCCTGATTTGGAATGTGTATCCTGCTAACCCGGATAAAAAGCCACTTTTCATAGGATTAAAAGCTTTGGGTTATTTGCTGCTCATTGGTCTGGCATACATTTACAGAGGCGGTGACGCTGCGAATCCTTCGGGCATGGAAACGCATTGGTATGGCATCCTCGGTCTGATCGGCTGGGCGTATCTGCTGTGCGCGCTCGTTTATTTTTTCGCCAAAGACAGCATTGCACTAAATGTAATTGGGTGGTTGTTTTTCATCCTGTTTAACGCCGCCGAATTTGCCGGAATGCTTTCATTTTTAGATCCGGTCAAAGAATATGTGTGGATTGTAGGAAGCGGATCGATGCCGGCTTTCACCATGGGCGGCGTTGTTGCATCGGTCACTTACAGACTTTACAGCAAAAAAAACGGCATCACGACCACTTATTTATTGATATTAGCGATTCTCGGCGTGGTTTGTCTGGCCTATGGTTTTGGCGTCCGGCCGTTTTGGGGAATCTCCAAGATCAGGGCAACGCCGGCCTGGGTTGGGATTTGTAGCGGAATTGCGTTCATCGCTTTTGCATTCCTGTTTTGGCTGGTTGATTTAAAAAAGATAAAAAGCTGGGCATCAGTCATTAAACCTGCCGGAACGGCGACATTAACCTGCTATCTCGTGCCTTACATCTGGTATGCCGTTCTGGCGCTTGTCAATTTCAGTTTACCCGAATTTCTACGAACCGGCATTGTCGGTTTAGCGAAGTCTTTTTGCTTCGCATTGCTTGTGATCTTCGTAACCGGATTGTTAAACCGCATTGGCATAAGACTCAAGATTTGAGAAATGGGTGTCAAGTGAGACCTCAAAAATCATATTTTTGCATTCAAACGAACCTCAAAACCACTTCATCGGTTTTGAGGTATAATCCATACAAAACGCATAAGATAATGCTCAAAACCGTGCCCTTTGATCAATTGTCGGCTTATAAAAAGCTGAAAACGCATCACAAAACCATATCTCAGAAACATCTGAAATCGTTTTTTGAAGAAGATGCTGACCGCCATAAGAAATTCTCCATCCGGTTTGGCGACATTCTGCTGGATTATTCCAAAAACCGCATAACAACCCGCACACGCGCTTATTTGGTGCAGCTTGCCGAAGAGGCAGGACTAGCGGACGCCATTGAGCAGATGTTTACGGGTGAGAAAATCAATGCGACGGAGGGACGTTCAGTGTTGCACGTTGCATTGCGTAACCGTTCAAACGAACCGATTTTGTCGGATGGAAAAGACGTGATGCCGGATGTAAATGCTGTTTTAGCCAAGATGAAGGACTTTTCTGGAAAGGTTAGGTCGGGAAGCTGGAAGGGTTTTTCTGGAAAAGAGATCACGGATATTGTGAACATCGGAATTGGAGGAAGCGATTTGGGTCCGGTGATGGTTACGGAAGCATTGAAAGCTTACGGGAAAGCAGGGCTTAATGTGCATTTTGTGTCAAATGTTGATGGCACGCACATCGCGGAAACCATTAAGTCTCTGAATCCTGAAACGACGCTTTTTATGATCGCGTCAAAAACTTTTACAACACAGGAAACCATGACCAATGCGCACAGCGCGCGTTCATGGTTTTTGGAAAAAGCGGTTGACAAAGAGCACGTTAAAAAGCATTTTGTAGCGATTTCGACCAATCAGTCGGAAGTTGAGAAGTTTGGCATTGATCCTGAAAACATGTTTGGTTTCTGGGATTGGGTTGGAGGTCGTTATTCATTGTGGTCCGCAATTGGACTTTCAATTGCATGTTTTGTAGGATTCCAAAACTTTGAACAGCTGTTGGCCGGTGCGCACGAAATGGACAAACATTTCCGCACAACGAAATTCGAAAGGAATATGCCGGTTATTCTCGCGCTTCTCGGTGTTTGGTATAACGATTTCTTCGACGCGCAAACACAGGCCATTTTGCCTTATGACCAATATATGCACCGTTTTGCAGCTTATTTCCAGCAAGGCGATATGGAAAGCAATGGTAAAAGCACAGGACGGGATGGGCAGCCGGTTAATTATCAAACGGGACCAGTGATTTGGGGCGAGCCGGGAACGAACGGTCAGCATGCATTTTACCAGTTAATTCACCAGGGAACGAAGCTTATCCCTTGCGATTTCATCGCGCCTGCGGTGAGCCACAATCCACTCGGCGAACATCACAAAATGCTGTTATCAAACTTTTTTGCACAAACCGAAGCCTTGATGAATGGCAAAACGGATGAGGAAGTTCGTGCCGAATTAGTCGCTGCAAAGAAGTCAAAAGAGGAGATAGAATTTCTAACACCGTTCAAAGTGTTCTCCGGCAATCGTCCTACGAATTCTATTTTGGTCAAAAAAATCACTCCAAAGACGCTAGGGAGCCTTATTGCCATGTATGAGCATAAGATTTTTGTGCAAGGCATTATCTGGAATATTTTCAGCTTTGACCAATGGGGCGTTGAGCTTGGCAAGCAGCTTGCCAACAAAATTTATCCTGAACTTCAAAATGACTGGCCGGTAACGAACCACGACAGTTCGACCAACGGCCTGATCAATCAATACAAGCGTTGGCGATAGCGATCGATCACGAGCAACTTGAAAGCGAAGCCGATTAACACACCAACAGCATCTGCCACCGCGTCCCACCAATCAAATGTGCGGTCAAAGGGCAGGAGCTGTTGGTAAAATTCCAATCCCAGCCCATAAGCCATCCCAAGCAGCACGAATAGTGCTGCTTTTTGCGGATAAGCGAGCATCCAGAGAATTGTCCAGACGGTGAACAGACTTGAATGGACAAATTTGTCAAAACCTACAACGGGTGCAGCGGGAATATCCTTTCCAGGCCAGGTGCAAGCAACCAAAATAAGGAATGTCCAGAACCAGGCGATCCACGGCTTGTTGGATAATGCTTGAATGATGCTTTTGAAGGTGTTTGAAATCATAATGGCCGCAGCTTGTTTTTGCAAAAATAATGCGTTTACACAGTCACGTGTTAAATAAGGTGTATTTCTTACATCAAATTGATATTTAGCTATTTCAATATATCGGCTAGTATTCATAAGTTTTTTTAATAATTTTAGAAATCATAAAACTCCTGACCTATTGATGAAGCATTTCATTTTTACTTTGTTTTCACTCCTTACTGTCTTAAGTAATGCCAGCGCCCAGAAGATTTTCCATTTTGAGGAAGGGCTTGGCGTCGGCCCATGCCACCAATATGGCCGCGAAGCATTATATACGGATCAGCTTGCCTATCAACTATATAACGGCACTTTGTTAAAGCCGCAAGACGGAAATACTTTAACTAAAACTGCCAAAGGCGAAGAGGTCAAATGGCGGACAGTCAAGGCAGATTCGACTCACAGACTGCGTGGTGATTCCTTTTCCAACGGCTATGTTTACCTAACCTATCAATCGGACAAGGAGCAAACAGCAATCCTGACGGTTGCGGGACATGATATGCTTTTCTTCAATGGCGTGCCTCGCGGCGGTGATATGTATCGCTATGGCTGGATGAATCTTCCGGTTCGGTTAAAGAAAGGGACGAATGAAATTTATGCCCGGGTTGCGCGCTTTGGACGATTTGGCGGCATAACCGCTAATTTGACATTTCCTGAAAAGCCTGTATTTATGGACACGAAGGACATCACAATGCCGGATGTCGTGCCCAGCCTTAAAAATGATTCGCTTTGGATCGGCTTGGTAATCGCGAACACAGGACCGAAATCATTGTCAGGTTTGCAAATAAAAGGAATTGTTTCAGGCAAAGAAGTGAGCACGAACATTCCGGCTGTGCAGGCAATGGCTTTGCGGAAAGTCGGGTTCGTTGTGAATGGTTCGGGACAGCAAGTGGGTAAGCATGATGTTGCAGTTACTTTAATGCAAGGTGGCAAAGCCATTGATCAAAAGACAGTTAGCATTCAGGTTGTTGAAGAAAACAAACAATACAGCCGCACTTTTATCAGTGATCTTGACGGCAGTGTTCAATATTATGGAGTTTCTCCGCAATTAAAATCGGATTCAAAAGAACAGCCTGCATTGTTTTTCTCGGTGCATGGCGCTGAGGTGCAGGCAATCAGTCAGGCACGTGCTTACAAGCCGAAAGATTGGGGTGTTGTGGTTGCGCCAACGAACAGGCGTCCTCGCGGTTTTAACTGGGAAGACTGGGGCAGGATGGATGCATTGGAAGTGTTGGAGATAGCCAAAAAAAAATTTAATCCCGATCCTGCCAAAATTTACCTAACCGGCCACTCTATGGGTGGTCACGGAACCTGGTTTTTGGGTGCAACTTATCCTGAGAAATGGGCAGCAATTGCTCCGTCTGCTGGTTATCCGACACTGTCTTCCTATGGCTCGCATGACGGCGTCATTCCGGATAGTGCAGGTTCACCCGTTGAGGCTATTTTGCTCAGAGCGAGCAACCCAAGCAATGTTTTAGCGCTGACTTCGAATTACAAAAACCTGGGCATATATATTGCTCATGGAGATGCGGATAAGACTGTCCCTGTGACGTATGCGAGACAAATGCGTGAGATCCTCAGCAAATTTCATCGTGATTTCAGTTACTATGAGCACATTGGCGGCGAACATTGGTATGGCGACATCAGCGTAGACTGGCCACCGATCTTCAATTTTTTCAGCTGGCATTCCATTCCGAAAGACACGGCTGTGAATGCGATAGATTTTACAACGGCGAACCCGGGAATCTCATCAAAAATGCGTTGGGCGACGATTCACCAGCAAATAAGCGCGCTAAAATACAGTCGGGTGCAATTGGCGTTGAATAAAAAGGATAACAAAATCAGTGGAACGACGAATAATGTCGCATTGTTAGGATTGGATCTGGGCGCATTCCCGGTTGGGGCCAATGTTAAAATTATATTAGACAGCCTAGGCTCAATCGATTATCAGGTAAAGGCTGCAAACGAGACGATTTTTTTAACCAAGGATAACGGCTGGAAAATGACCGAGACGCCTTCGAAAAAGCACAAAGGCGTTTTGAGAAATGGAACGCTTAAAGACCCATTCAGAAATAGAGTGGTGTTTGTGTATGGAACCGGTGGCAGCAAGGAAGAAGCGGGATGGGCTTTGGAGAAAGCTAAATTTGACGCCGAATCCTGGTATTATCGCGGCAATGGCGCAGTTGACATTGTTGCAGACAAGGACTTTTCACCCGCTAATTACAAAGACCGCGGCGTGATCTTGTATGGAAATAAGGACACAAATGCAGCTTGGGAAGTGCTTTTGAAGGATTGTCCGGTAGACGTGAGCA
The DNA here is from genome assembly GCF_021390515.1 of Dyadobacter sp. CY326. Taxonomy (GTDB): domain Bacteria; phylum Bacteroidota; class Bacteroidia; order Cytophagales; family Spirosomataceae; genus Dyadobacter. The sequence goes on along the minus strand of NZ_JAJUXI010000014.1, from coordinate 161,652 downwards.
AGGGGAAGATTAATGTGGGCAACAAGCAATTCTCCGGTGATTTGGCTGCGTATTTCGTGTGGCCGAGGGCAGACAGCGACATCGCTTCGGTTGCCGTTATCACGGGAACGAGTAAAAAAGGATTTCAGGCGGCCAATGCAAACCAGTATTTCAGCGGCGGAAGCGGTTTTCCGGACCTAATGATTTTCTCGATGGATATGCTGAAAGAGGGCGTTAAGGAAGTGAAAATGGCTGGCTTCTTTGGCAATGACTGGTCTGTGGAAAAAGGCGAGTTTGTAAACAACGAATAATGTCAATTCATGTAAAATGCGAAAAGCACCGAATCAATGTTCGGCGCTTTTCGCATTTTATGATGAAGCATAATTTAACATTAACCGTTATCTGCGAATTCCGGGTAGAGGGTCATTCCGCCATCAATGTAGAGCGTTTCGCCATTTACATAATCCGAGTCGTCCGACGCCAGCCATGCAACAGCTTTTGCTACATCAAGCGGTGTTCCAATTCTTTTATAAGGGATCAATTGCAGTAAGCCTTTGTATTTATCCGGATCTGACCAAACTTCCTTGTTAATCGAAGTTTTAATCGCTCCCGGACTTACTGAATTTACACGAATTTTATGCGGTGCAAGTTCCTGAGAAATCGATTTCATGAACATCATGATGCCTCCTTTTGAAGCAGCATAATTTACGTGACCTGCCCAGGGAATCACATCGTGCACGGAACTCATTAAAATGATCTTTCCGATTGACAATTCGCTGTGGTTGACATCCGTTCTGTCTTTTTCCTGTGCAACAAATTGCCTCGCTGCTTCCCGGCAAGCCAGGAATTGACCAGTTAAATTGACATCAATGACCTTTTGCCATTGTTGCAAAGTCATTTCTAAAAATGAAGAATCTTTTTGAAGACCGGCATTGCTCACCAAAATATCAAGCCGTCCGTATTTGCTGAGTGTTTCGTTAAAAAGCGCTTTAACTTCTTCCTCATTACTGACATCAGCTTTCACCAAAATCGCATCGCCACCTTTCGACAAGATCTCGTTCAGTGTATTTTCACCTTCTTCCTGATTCGAGCTGTAATTAACCACGACCTGCGCACCAAGCTCTGCAAGGTAAATTGCGCAAGCTTTTCCTATCCCTGAACTGGAACCGGTTACAATAGCAACCTGACCGCTGAATTTAAGATCCGATCCAATCATATGCTTTCTTTATCGATTGACTTCAATTTTTTCCAAACATTGCGATTAACATTCTTAACCGCCCAATTCTTTGCAATTAAAATGGCTTTGGAAACCGCCTCGCGAGGGGAAATATTGTTTGTTCTTAAAAGCTCCTGTGCAATGGTAAGCGCCTTTTCACGGGTTGTTGGAGATAAATACATCAACTCAGGTAATGCAATTTTGTTGTCCATGCTGATTTTGAATTTTAGTGCCTTTGGTTTAGTAGTCTGATGTATTTGTAACCTAAAACGATAAAAATTAATGCCAGAAAAAGCGGATCTTTTTTCGTGTTTTATGCAGGATTGTATTACACACTTTCAGCACATTACGTGTAAAAAAAATCCCCATCTTATGAAAGACGGGGATTTTTTGAAGCTGCTTTTTTATTTGACTTCTTCGAAGTTGACATCAGTTACGTCATCGGTTGCACTGCCATTGTCAGCGGCTCCGGGATTGCCCGTTGGACCACCTGGTTGTGCGCCCTGAGGCTCGCCACCTTGTGCATACATTTCTTGCGATGCTGCCTGCCATGCGGCGTTCAGTTTTTCCATCGCAGTATCAATGCCTGTCAAATCCTGGCTTTGATGCGCAGTTCTCAACTCGGCAAGCGCGCCTTCGATCGCTGATTTATTTCCCTCAGAAAGCTTGTCGCCAAATTCTTTCAGCTGCTTATCTGTGGAGAAGATCAAGCTGTCGGCAGCATTGATTTTTTCTATTTTTTCACGTTCAGCCTTATCAGCCACTTCGTTCGCTTTTGCTTCTTCGCGCATTCTATTGATCTCAGCGTCGGTTAGACCGCTGGATGCTTCGATGCGGATTTTTTGCTCTTTGCCAGTTCCTTTATCTTTCGCAGAAACGTGCAGGATACCATTCGCATCCACATCAAATGTTACTTCAATTTGTGGCGTTCCGCGTTGTGCTGGCGGAATGTCTGACAAGTGGAAACGACCTAATGTGCGGTTCTGAGTTGCCATTGGACGCTCGCCTTGCAAAACGTGGATTTCAACAGAAGGCTGGTTATCAGCCGCAGTTGAGAATGTTTCCGTTTTTTTCGAAGGAATCGTTGTATTTGCGTCGATCAATTTCGTGAAAACGCCACCCAAGGTTTCGATACCCAATGACAAAGGAATCACGTCCAAAAGAAGGACATCTTTCACTTCACCTGTCAAAACGCCTCCTTGGATTGCAGCACCAATTGCCACAGCTTCGTCCGGGTTAACGTTTTTAGAAGGCTTTCTGCCAAAGAACTTTTCAACTTCTTCCTGCACACGAGGGATACGCGTAGATCCACCAACCAAGATCACTTCGTTGATATCGCTGTTTGAATATCCTGCATTCTTCATCGCTCTCTTGCAAGGCTCCATCATTCTTTGGAACAATGTATCCGCAAGCTGCTCGAATTTCGCACGGGTCAATGTGCGCACAAGGTGTTTTGGAATTCCGTCAACCGGGAATATATATGGAAGGTTGATTTCTGTCTGCGTTCCGCTTGACAATTCAACTTTCGCTTTTTCGGCAGCTTCTTTCAAACGCTGTAAAGCCATTGCATCTCTTCTCAAATCGACAGCTTCGTCTTTTTGGAATTCGTCTGCAAGCCAGTTGATAATTACTTGGTCAAAGTCGTCACCACCAAGGTGTGTATCTCCATCAGTAGATTTTACTTCGAAAACGCCGTCACCCAATTCAAGGATAGAGACGTCAAATGTTCCACCACCTAAGTCGAAAACAGCAATTTTCATATCCAAATGCTGTTTGTCCAAACCGTAAGCAAGCGCGGCAGCAGTAGGCTCATTGATGATACGTTTCACATCAAGACCCGCAATCTGTCCAGCTTCCTTAGTTGCCTGACGTTCCGCGTCATTGAAATAAGCAGGAACAGTAATCACCGCTTCTGTAACTTCTTGACCCAGATAGTCTTCCGCAGTTTGCCTCATTTTTTGCAAAATGAATGCAGAAACTTCTTGTGGCGTATATAACCTGTCACCAATTGGTATACGAGGCGTGTTGTTAGGGCCTTTTTCAACGGTGTAAGCAACAGTTTTCTGTTCGCTGGTTACATCATCGTATTTTTTGCCCATAAATCTTTTTATGGAGCTGATGGTATGCTTGGGATTCGTGATCGCCTGACGTTTAGCTGGTGCACCGATTTTACGTTCACCATTGTCCATGAATGCAACCACTGACGGGGTTGTGCGGGCGCCTTCGCTGTTTGCAATTACAACCGGCTCGTTACCCTCCATGACAGCCACACAGGAGTTCGTTGTTCCTAAGTCTATGCCAATAATTTTTCCCATTGTTGTATATTAAAGTTAAGTATAATTTGATTCTGACTAATATCGCTGTGTGCTCGTCGCAACTGCGTTCCCAGGCTTTACTAAAAAGCCCGTACCAGAAACAATGATTAAAATGGGGAGTGACAAAGTGTCAGGCCGTATTTCGGCCTGACTGCTTCGGAAGGATTGGTTAAGCGAATTGTCCCATGACCGGGTCGCTCGTGCTCAGTTGCCCGGTTTCAACGTGTCCGGCATAACGGATCAGGAAGTCGGGCTGCGTGTTGATTACAATGGAGAAATCGTACCAGTTAAAGCTAGATTCAAGGTTTAATGTGATATCGGCTTTTAACAAATCGCTGCCAGGTTCTGTTTGCAGCTTTACGCTTTGATTATTAGCATGATATGCGTTGTCAATGATCGAGATGGTGCTGTCAGCGAGCGCGTTATCCGCGTCAAATCTCAGCATTACATTGCCCGTCGGTTTTCTGCTTTTATTCAATTCATAATCAAAACCGACTTTCAAATTCCCGGATGCCTTGTTGCCCTGAAATTCCCTGAAAAACCCGTTTGGTCCGTAAAGACGCAAATGATATTTGCCGCCTTCGAAATCTTCCGGCTTCCAGGCCGCGGTGAGTGCATGACCCGCTTTTACGGCGTAATTCCAGACCTTGACATCCTCGTTTTTATATTTTCCAGGCGCGTAAATGATAAATGGAGCACCAGCAGCGCTGTCGCGGAATGCGCCATTTCTGGCTTCCAGTTTTATCTCGAATGCATTTTTGGCAGTATTCAATGCTCCGTCGGCGGCAAGCTCATAAGGGATCGGGCAGGAGGGACGCGTTCCCGGTTCTTGCTTCGGCATTAAGGGTGACGTCAGCGGATTTTTATTGATCTGCTCTATGTCTGTTTTTGACAAAGCCTTGTAAGCATTAGGCAGTTTTTTGAACTGTGCATTGTAAATGCTTTCCATAAATTCCTCTCGCGCAAGGAAAGTCGGCAATGCTATTTTTTCGCCGTCATATGGTGTGAATGTTGAAGTCAAATCACCGCAAATGGTGCGTCTCCATGCACTAATGTTCGTTTCTTCTATTTTTTTGCCAGACTTATGGCTTACGAATTTTTCCAAAAACTGCAAAATCGAAGTATGATCAAAAACTTCTGAGCACACATTGCCGCCGCGATTCCAGGGCGAAGCCACAACGAGCGGAACGCGGAAACCCAATCCAATCGGACTTTCTCTGCTTTCCTTCTTCTCTTTCTTGGTCATATCCTGATCCATCGTCACAAATTCCGTTTTGCAATCAATGCCTTCTGAAACTGCACCCGAATCATCTTTATAAGGGTTTGGAACGACAAATGGCGGGACGTGATCGAAATAACCGTCGTTCTCATCGTAACAAAGAATGAAAATGGTTTTTTTCCAAACCTCAGGATCAGCCGTAAGAATGTCCATCACTTCCGAAACATACCACGCGCCATACCAGGGCGACGTCGGGTGGTCGGAGAAGTTTTCGGGGGCAACGAGCCAGGAAACCGTCGGAAGCGCTCCGCTTTTCACATCGCTCCTGAACTGATGAAGAATGTCTCCCTGTGGCGCTTTTGCTTCGTGCTCAATGTCGCCGTCCAGATATTTGACGGTCGTTACTTTCCGATATTCCGGTTCGTTTTTATTTGTTGTAAATGCTTTTTGATGAATATTTTTTGCCCGCTGCGAAAGCTTTTCATAATTTTCCGGGCTCCAACGTTCGATTTCTTCTTTGGCAAAAATCAGTTCCTTACGCTTAGCAACGAGCGACTTTTCAAGATCCGCAGCCTCTTTTGTGCCTTTGGTAAGTTTGGTCAATTTCTCCTCCGCTTGCTGAATCTCACCAGGCAACGCACTTAATCGCGCCTTTTGATATTGCTGATAACCTGTGTGGAAACGGACATTATATTGGGTAAACCATTCTATCGGATTGTCAGTGAAATTCGCCAGCCAGGCATCTTCCACACCAGTAAGGCCGGAATCCAGGCTTATTTCATTCTGATAAATGCGCCAGGATACGCCATTGTCTTCCAGTCTTTCCGGGAAAGTCGTCCATGTAGCCTCGGTGTCATAGGAAACATTCTCGTTTCTGATATTGGCATAATGTTCCGGTTCAGGCTTTTCGCGGACCGTTCCTGACCACAGATAAAGTCTGTTGGGCGTCGTGCCTGTTAATGAGGAGCAAAAGTTTTGATCGCAAACTGTGAATGCATCGGCCAATGCGTAATAAAAAGGAATGTCCTCGCGATTGTAAAAGCCTTGTGTCAAAGGCATTTTAGCATATTCCTTATGTCCAGGCTGTTTTGCAACGAGCCATTGGTCGTATTTTCCGCCATTGCGCGCATCCACCTGATTAGGCCATGAATGTGGCAGCGAGCCCATCCACGTCGCATTCGATTCCTTCATATTCAGTCGGAAAGGAACGAAGGTTTCGCCGAAGGCATTGGTTTGGAGCCAGACAAGATTGTTATTGGGTAAGGTGATCGCCCTCGGATCATTGAAGCCGCGCACACCGCGCAGGGAGCCGTAACAATGGTCAAATGAACGGTTTTCCTGCATCAAGATGACCACATGCTCAGCATCCAGATACGTGCTTCCCTTTTTCGGGTCAATGGCGAGCGCCTTTTGTATAGAAGCCGGTAACACGCTGAACATGCCAGCTGCACCAGTAAGCAAGGTTGCTTTTTTGATAAATTCTCTTCTCGATTCCATAAGGGTTTAGGAATTAGCCTGTAACATAGTACATATTTTTTTACAAATGTACTATGTTACTGACTTCGAGATTTTATCGCTGTATTATGGTTTGCGTTATTTGTTGCCAAATAAGCCACCCAGCATGCCACCAATGTCTAATCCTTCTTTTGGAGCTTCGGTTGATTGCGTAGCCGAACTTGATTTGTTGCCGAGCAATCCGCCAAGCACGCTGCCCAAGTCCAGACTAGAATCATTGGGATTATTGACTTTGCCAATCAGTCCGCCCAGCACGCCCGGAAGCACAGAGCCAACGACTCCGCCAGCTGCCTGATTGCTCAGTCCGAACTTGCGCATCAGCGCGCCAATTGCATTGGTTGCCATTGACGCCACAATTGGATTATTCATGAGTGAACCGCCCGATAAGCCCTGGCTGCCGGAAAGTAGGCCTGATATGCCATTTACATTCCCGCTTTGCGCCTCATTTTGCAAATCTCCTGTAATGGATTCCCTTAAAGTATGCATCACGTCTTCATTATGCTCATTGGGGATTTCGGGATTCTCGACAACGGCTTGCTGAGAATTTTCTCTAATAAGGCTTTGAAGTTGTTCTAACATGGTTTTGTCTGTTTGTTGTGTATTAAATTGAAAAGGCTTCACCGCTATGGCAAAGCCTTTTCAATACATAAAAAAATCCCGCCAAAGGGGCGGGATGCTGTTTTATTTTACCTGATCAACGATCGCTTTGAATGCTTCCGGGTGATTCATCGCCAAGTCAGCGAGAACTTTACGGTTGAGCTCGATGCCGCTTGCACTAAGCTTGCCAATGAAAGCAGAATATGATAAACCGTGAAGACGTGCTCCTGCATTAATACGCTGGATCCACAATGCACGGAAATTACGTTTCTTTTGCTTACGGCCTTTGTATGCGTAAGCCAAACCGCGTTCTACTGCGTTTTTAGCAACTGTCCACACATTCTTACGACGGCCGAAATAACCTTTCGCAAGTTTTAATACTTTTTTACGTCTTGCACGTGACGCAACGTGATTTACTGAACGTGGCATAATTTAACTGTTTTTGATGGTCGGCGCTCTTATGAGTCTTGAAATGCCTTCTATCGGGTTGAACAAAAAACCAAAACTGGTATTTAACTTGATGGCTCCGAATTACTTCGCAAGCATTGCCATCACCTGCTTAACATTAGACACATCGATAAGACCAGTTTTAACCAATCCGCGCTTGCGCTTGTTTGATTTCTTTGTCAGGATGTGGCTGTGAAACGCGTGTTTGCGTTTGATTTTTCCAGTGCCGGTCAGCGCAAAACGCTTTTTAGCACCAGAATTGCTTTTCATTTTAGGCATGATTCAAAAATTATTAATTGATAAAATATAAAACAGCGCGCAAAATTAGTGAAAATGTTTATAAAACGAAAATCGTGTCCCTGACAAAGTCAAGGACACGATTCACTTTCTTAAATGATATATAAGCCAATTGCGGCCGAAACTATTTTTTCGCGGGTGCAGGAGCGAGAATGATGGTCATTCTTTTTCCTTCAAGTTTAGGCTCCATTTCAAGCTTGCCGTAATCTGAAAGCGCTTCTGAGAACTTATTCAACAGGTTAACACCTCTTTCTTTAAACACAATGGTCCGTCCAACGAAATGCACGTAGGCTTTCACTTTCGAACCTTCTTTAAGGAAATTTTGTGCATGCTTTAACTTGAAATCGAAATCGTGGTCGTCCGTGTTAGGGCCGAAACGAATCTCTTTAATGACTACTTTCTGAGCTTTTGCCTTGATCTCTTTTTGCTTCTTCTTCTGCTCATATTTGAACTTTGAATAATCGACAACTTTGCAAACAGGCGGAACCGCTGTTGGCGCAATTTCAACTAAATCAAGGCTTTGTGCCTTTGCAAGTGCGCGGGCCGTATTAATATCAACTATGCCTGGTTCAATGTTCTCTCCAACCAGTCGTACTTCTTTTGCTGTAATTCGTTCGTTAATTTTGTAAGGTTCTTCGGGAACTCTTAACCGTCCACTCGGGGGTCTTAATGCCATATAACTTGGTTTGGTGTTTCTTTGGGCTTGTAGGTGAAAATCAAAAAACTTAACACGCCTGTCACAAAAATAGTGCCTTCGTGCAAGAATTATAACAAAAAGTTAGAAAATCATCAAATAATGGCAGCTTCCTTCTTGAAAAAGGTGACAAATTCGTCTATTGTCATACTTCCCAAGTCGCCTTCGCCTTTACGACGGACTGACAATTTACCTTCTGCTGCTTCTTTTTCACCCACGATTAACATAAAAGGAACCTTGGTAACTTCCGCATCACGGATCTTGCGACCAATTTTTTCATCGCGGTGATCTACAAATCCGCGAATGTCGTGATCCTGCAATTGGAAGAAAACGTCTTCCGCGTAATCTGCAAACTTCTCGGAAATCGGCAAAATGGCGATCTGATCTGGTGAAAGCCATAATGGGAACTGTCCAGCAGTGTTTTCAATCAGAATTGCGATAAACCGTTCCATCGATCCAAAGGGCGCGCGGTGGATCATGACAGGCTGATGTTTCTGATTGTCAGACCCTGTATATTCCAATCCAAAACGCTTCGGCATTTGGTAATCCACCTGAATTGTGCCCAATTGCCACTTTCTGCCCAATGCGTCGCGAACCATGAAATCAAGTTTTGGACCGTAAAATGCAGCCTCGCCTAATTCGGTAACGGTGCTCAGCCCACGTTCAGAAGCCGCCTCAACGATTGCGCTTTCCGCTCTTTCCCAATCTTCGTCTTTGCCAATGTATTTTACTTTATCATTGGGATCGCGAAGCGAGATTTGTGCGCTGTAATCTTCGAAGCCAAGTGACTTGAAAACATATAGAACGAGGTCGATAACCCGGATGAATTCTTCCTTCACCTGATCGGGACGGCAGAAAATGTGGGCGTCGTCCTGTGTGAACCCGCGAACGCGTGTAAGTCCGTGTAATTCACCGCTTTGCTCATATCTGTAAACTGTTCCAAACTCAGAAAAGCGCAAAGGCAGATCTTTGTAGGAGCGGGGAGAGGTCTTGTAAATTTCGCAGTGATGCGGGCAATTCATTGGTTTCAACAAGTATTCCTCGCCTAAATTCGGTGTTTTGATTGGCTGAAAGGAATCTTTGCCATATTTTTCCCAGTGCCCGGAAGTTACGTAAAGATCTTTGCTTCCAATGTTCGGCGTGATCACTGGCAGATAACCCGCGCGCGATTGCGCCTTGCTCAAAAATGATTGAAGTCTTTCGCGAAGCATAGCGCCTTTTGGCAACCACAAAGGTAGACCTTGTCCCACCTTTTCAGAAAATGCAAACAATTCAAGCTCTTTCCCCAAACGACGGTGATCGCGTTTTTTGGCTTCCTCCATCAATGTTACATACTCTTCCAATTCTTTTTGTTTTGGAAAAGTAATCCCGTAAATGCGGGTTAACATTTTGTTTTCCTGCTTGTTACGCCAGTATGCACCGCCAATGTTGGTCAGCTTAACAGCCTTAATAAAGCCGGTGTTCGGAATGTGCGGTCCGCGGCAAAGATCCGTGAAAGCGCCTTGTTCATATAATGTTATGGAGCCATCTTCCAGGCCGTCAATCAGTTCCAGTTTGTATTCGTCGCCTTTTTCGGTAAACAGTTGTATAGCATCTGCCTTGCTGATCGGCTTTCTGATATATTCATTTTTCTGACGCGCCAGTTCAAGCATTTTCGCTTCAATCTTAGGGAAATCTTCCTGCGAAATTGATTTGTCGCCCAAGTCGACGTCATAGTAAAAACCCTTTTCAATCGACGGTCCCGTGCCGAATTTTACACCCGGATAAAGCGCTTCCAATGCTTCGGCCAGTAAGTGAGCCGATGAATGCCAGAATGTTGCCTTGCCATCTTCATCATTCCAGGTTAGCAACTTTACCAGCGAATCCTGCGTGATTTCCCGCGTAGGGTCCCAAACTTCATTGTTCACTTTGGCAGCGATTACATTCCGCGCCAATCCTTCACTGATACTGAGCGCAATGCCCATGGCAGTTATACCTTTTGGGTAAAACCGTTCACTTCCGTCGGGCAGGGTAATTTTTATTTGAGACTCGTCTTCCATTCAAAAATTTAATTCTATGACAATGATGCAGAAGCTCGTAAGAGCCGTAAAGTACAAATCTATTGAATTTTAGCTTTTCGAGATGAGTCGACGCGGATATTTGTCGTTCCCCTCGGTTTTATCACATTAATTTTCACCCGCGACGTGTCCAGAAGCTTGTAACCCGAACTTTTGTTTTCATCGGGATAGTAAGAAGGATAAAGTTCCTGGTTTTCCTGCCGCCTAATCCTGTAAAGGCCATAACGCGCATCCTGGTCGCCCGGACTCAGCGCGAGCGCGGTGGAATAATAATCGACTGCTTTGGTATAATCGCCGGTTTTTTCGTAGGCAAAACCGAGCATATTATTGATTTCCTTGGATTTAGGCTTCGTTTTCAGCAATTGATCCAATGCCCTGATCGCCTTGTAATATTGTTTAAGCTGAATGCCGACGGACGCAACACGCATGAGCGCATCCTCGTAACCCGGTTTGAGCAGCACCGCTTTTTGGTAATTAAAAAAGGCCGTATCTGGCTTGGCCATCGCGTTGTAAATTTCTCCTCTCTCAAAATAAAGGCTGGCAACATTGGGAAAGCGCCTGATTGCCTTCACATTAATGGTCAGTGCCTGGCCCGGATCGTTCAGCTTTCTTAGTATAATCGTACTCTGTTCGTAGGCGCGCAAAAGTTTGGGATTCACATTCATGGCATATTGGAAACTCGACAGACTAGCCAGCGAATCGCCCTGTCTGGCTTGGAGCATGCCTTTGACATAATAAGCGGAGCCGTCATATGGCGCCATTTTCATGGCTTGGTTCAAATAATTGACCGCTTCTCTAAAACGCCCTTTGGCTTGCAGGACGTCCGCGAGTAAGACATATAATTCGGGACTGCTTTGCTGCAATGCCTCGGCACGCTGCGCATCCTCCAATGCTGCATCGATTTCACCAAGTTCTCTCTTGATTTTTCCGCGCAGCAAAAAATATTCGCTAACGTTTTCCTGTTCGTAAATCGACTCATTAATGTCTTCCAGCGCCTCCGTGTATTGCTCTTGTTCGAAGTAAATGCGCGCTCTTTTGAAGTAATTCTGATCCGTATCGATGCCTCTGGCAATGAGCTCAGTTAGTGACAGAAGTGCGTCTTTTTGCCATTGCTCATGCGATTTTTTGACCACTGGCGGAATGCGCGTGGAGTTTCTGGCGTCGCTCTGGCAAGAAATGTTGAAACCGGCCAAAAGGATTGAAATGATAAAAGATATGTAGCCGAGAGATTTAGACATTTTGGTCTGAGAATCGGGAAAATACCCCCAGCGGAAGGTTTTTGCCAAAAGAATCCGGAATGTACAATTCCCCGAATTCATGATGGATTTGCGTTCCGAAATGTGCCTTGATCAGGTTTTCAACGATGAGCGCTGAGAAACCTAACGAATATAAGTTGATAATAAAGAAGAAATTTTCCTTCTTTAAGAGCAACGCACACAGTCGCAGGATCTCATTTAAACTTTCCTCCAAAAGCCACTTTTCTCCATCGGGACCGCGGCCATAAGCGGGCGGATCGAGGATAATTCCATTGTATTGATTGCCTCTGCGCACTTCGCGCTGCACAAATTTCAATGCATCTTCCACAACCCAACGAATGTTGTCCAGTCCGCTCAGTTCCATATTTTCACGTGACCAACTAATTACTTGCTTCACCGAATCCACGTGCGTAACGTCTGCGCCAGCGGCTTTTGCAGCCAATGATGCTATGCCTGTGTAAGCAAAAAGATTTAAGACAGAAGGCTTACTCTCAGGAATTTGCTTCAATTTTTTGGCAATGTAATCCCAATTCGTCGCCTGCTCAGGAAACACGCCCACGTGCTTGAATGACGATAATGCAAGCTTCGAACGCAAATGCAGTGCACCGGTTCTGTATTGAAAAACCCATTTGTCGGGCATGCCGTCTTTCGCAATCCACTGGCCTTTTTCTTGAGAATTTTTATCTCTTTTGAAAACAGCATTGGATCGTTTTTCCCATTCCGCCTCAGAAAGGGATTTGTCCCAAATTGCCTGAGGCTCAGGTCTTGACAAGATATATGGGCCAAACCGTTCCAGCTTTTCAAAACCGCCGGTGTCGATCAATTGGTAATCAGTATGTTGCTCAGGAGATAATAAAATCATATAGAATTTTTTGGCATTCCCATACCCCATTTCCGTTGGCTTAAGCCAACGGAAATGGGGTATGGGGCCTAATAGGCAATTTTGTTTAAATAAAACACATTGCGTCGGCCGCGTGTCTGCGGATCGCCCGCTGCGTTAATGATGCGTTGTTCACCCCAGGCCAGATAAAAGTTTCCATACCAGTAATCAATGTCGTCCGTACTAGTCTTTCTGACTTTATCGCCTTCAACATTGGTTTCATTCGGAATGACACGGTCGCTGTCCACGACCTGGTTTCCCTTGATAATCTTACTTTTTATGGCGCCATTGTGACTATAAACCAGCCTCGAACTGCCGTTATTGAATGTTTGCACTTTGATCTTCTCGCGAAGCTCCATGCTTTTTACATTGTCGAAGTTAATGCTGTTATCCCAAAGCAGCTTTCCATTCGCATCCACATCCGCGACGACAGCATGCGTGTATGTAAATCCATCAAAAATCTGCTGATTATAACCGCGCCCGCCATACATTGGATTCCATAAGTAAGGATTATAAAGCCCCATTCCAAAAGGATAACCCATCATGCTGCCGTAACCCAGGCCGCCCATCATCGTCGGATTTTGATAGCGATATTCCGGATAAAAAACCTCAGCGACCAACAAGAAATTATTGTCTTTTGGAACAATGTCATGGACTAATAGCCTGTAATTCAGTTTCAAATCGTCCCCGCTTTCCTTTTTCTTACGAATGCGCTTTTCCATCTTTTCCTGCTGGCGCTCATTCATAAAGTTAAAGAAATTTTTGAAGTCTGTAAAGCTGTGATAACGCGTGAAAACAGGCTCATTACCAACATATTTGCTGATATACAAACCCTGCGAAGCTGCATTAGTGGCGCTTTGCATGTTGCGATAACCATAAGTCCCGATAATGATTTTTACAGAGTCATTCAAAACCTGCAATCGGCCGCTTAACAACGAAAAATCATCTTCCGGATCAACTGAAACCTGTGCGTAAAGCTCGCCCGTTTCTTCATAGGAGCGCGCCACAATCCGCGTTTGCCTTCCTTTTTTAACCGCAAAACAAACATTCACCAAATGATGCGCCGTGTCCACTTCAACCGTTTGAATGGCGTTGGAACCTTTGATCGCAGATGGCAAAATCTTCGTCTGGGATGTTCTCAACTGGGTGAAAATCAGGACTGGTTCATTGCGAACCATTCCGGCCATGAAGACAGAATAACCTAGGGTTTTGAAATCGGTAATTTCGAAACGGTCAATTGTATTGATTGTAAAAGTCTCTACAAAACCCGGCCCAACATTCACTTTTACGATTTGGTAAAGCGGACTGCGAAATTTGCTGAAAAGCAAGAAAACCGCCTGGCCGTCATAGGAAGCCGTTATGTAATCGAGATTGGCTTCAATGGGACCGTCGATGGAGAAAACGCGTTCGAGATTTGTATCAAATTTTTGAACATTGAATGTTCCTCTTTCCGGCTTGGAAATCAGCAGCACGCCTTGGGCGCCCAACGGCACCGTTTGGTAAGCTGTGTTGCCGGACAGAGGCAACTCAATGCGCTTGACGCCTTGCGCGAAAGATGTAGCAGACGCAAGAATAAGAAATAGAAATATGAAACGAATTGCTGTCAAATTAAGATTCATGTGCCAATGCAACGATAATATCGAATTCCTCGCGCTTAACCGGAACAACCGACAGCCGAGACAGGCGCACAAGTTCCATATTTTTTAAGATTTCGTGCTTCTTAATGTCAGCCAATGTCACTGTTTTTGGAAATTTTTCCACCGGAACAACATTCACCACAACCCAGTCGCCCGTGTCAATAGTTGGGTCTGGATAATGTTCTTTGGAAACTTTCGCCAAACCAACAACCTCTTTCCCCTCATTGCTGTGATAAAAAAGAACGAGATCCCCTTTTTTCATCGCCATCAGATTGTTGCGTGCGGCAAAATTTCGGACACCGTCCCACATGCCTTCCTTTTCTTTGACGAGATGGTCCCAGGAATATTTGTTTGGTTCACTTTTTACAAGCCAATGGTTCATGTAATTGCAGTTTGAGGTTAACGAATTGTTCGGTTAAATGTGGCGAATGCGACTCAGGGAAATTTCGGGAATTTGCTGAAATCAGGCTTTCTCTTTTCCAGAAAAGAATTTTGACCCTCTTTCGCCTCTTCGCTCAAATAATAAAGCAATGTTGCATTTCCGGCCAATTCCTGAATGCCCGCCTGTCCGTCGAGCTCTGCATTGAATGAGCTTTTGAGCATGCGAATAGACAATGGGCTCTTTTCCTGAATCTTTTTACACCATTCAACGGTCGTTGTTTCCAGGTCTTCCAAAGGCACAACTTTGTTCACCAAACCCATTTGCAATGCTTCCTGCGCGTCGTATTGATCGCATAGGAACCAGATTTCGCGTGCTTTTTTCTGTCCAACAACCCTTGCCAGATAAGACGCGCCAAAACCGCCGTCGAAGCTTCCGACTTTCGGTCCGGTTTGTCCGAATCTTGCGTTTTCCGCAGCGATTGAAAGGTCACAAATCACATGCAGCACGTGGCCGCCGCCAATTGCCCAACCCGCAACCATCGCGATAACTGCCTTAGGGATAGAGCGAATCATGCGTTGCAGATCGAGCACATTCAGACGAGGAACGTGGTCGTCGCCAATGTAACCGCCGTGTCCGCGAACGGACTGATCACCGCCGGAACAAAATGCTTTTCCGCCTTCACCCGTCAATATAATGACGTCAATGCGTGGATCTTCGCGGCAAATGTGCATCGCGTCGATCATTTCGGTGACAGTCAGCGGCGTGAATGCGTTATGTTTATGCGGGCGATTTATGCTTATTTTTGCAATGCCTTCGTGAAGCGTAAAAAGGATTTCTTCGTATTCTTTAATGGTTTCCCACTGGATTGAACTTGACATAAAATCGGAATGTAAATGAATAATCTGGCGTTAAAAAGTTAACTAAAACCGCCGTTAACTCGTTCGCAACTGTCTGCGAAATTACAGATTGTTTGGGTTTCCTTCAAAAACAAATGAATAACTTTCCAATGCCCTGGACCACAAGCCTGAACTCGATCAAAACCCAGCAAAGACCGGCAGATCCGTATCATGCAAAGGCTTATGACTTCATGCGATCGTGGCTGGGAGGTCAGCAAATATTTACGCTGCAAACCTCGGGCTCCACGGGCGACCCGAAACCCATTGAAGTCCGGAGAAGCCAGCTGATCAGCAGTGCAGAGATGACGGGAAAAGCATTGGATTTGGGAAAAGGGACGCGCGCATTGGCCTGTCTGAATGTCGGTTACATTGCCGGCTTGATGATGCTTGTGCGCGGAATGGTGCTCGATTGGGAGTTGACGATCATTGAGCCCTCGTCAAATCCGTTGCTGGATGTTGGGAAAAATGAAGTTTTTGATTTTGCAGCGCTTGTCCCCTTACAATTGAATGTGGTTTTAGAAAATGATGAGACCATTGACCAGGTCGACAGATTTGGAAAAATCCTTTTAGGTGGAGCGCCCGTTGATATTTCCCTGCAAAAAAAAATTGCTGGCTTGGACATTCCGGTTTTCCAAAGTTACGGCATGACCGAAACGGTTTCACACATTGCATTGCGCAGGCTTAATGGTCCGGAGGCTAGTGACGCTTATCATTTTTTGCCAAATATCACTTTCGGGACGGATGAGCGTGGTTGCTTGCATGTTTCCGGCCCAGTGACAAATGACGAAATTGTGCAAACGAATGATCTTGTGGAAATTTCTGGAAACACATTTAAATGGATTGGGAGGGCTGATAATGTGATTAATTCGGGTGGTGTGAAAATTGTTTTGGATAAAATCGACGCAGAAGTTGGCGCTGTTCTCAGTGATCTGAATTATAATAATGCCTATTTCTCCTGGTTTGAGCCGGATGAAAAGCTGGGACAGAAATTGGTGCTGATTATGGAAGGCTCCGAGAATGCAACATTTGCAGATCTTGTTTTTACAGAAATTAGAAAGCGGGTTTCCGCCTATGAAACCCCGAAACATGTTTACTTTGCACGACATTTTACCAAAACAATAACTGATAAGGTTGACAAACGCCGCACAGCTCAACAACTTTTCGCAACTCAAAATGGATAAAAATATTCCGATTCCCGGTCAATACATTGTTCGATTTCAAACTGCGTCAGTCGTTCCGGCGCCTTACTCGCATTTCTACACATTGAAACTGGACATCGCCTCAAAGGACGAGCTGACGGTTGATTTTGACATTAAATATCTGGATCGCGATGATTTGGACGAGGATGATTTGCTGGACGAGGGGTTCTCAACGGACGATGATTACGCATGGAAAGGCAATGTTCCTGCGATATGGATCAAGCAGTTTCAGGACATTCTTGCCGCTTCCAAAATTATCCGAAAGAGAGAAGAAAGTGAATTTGAGGACTTTGTAGAAATTGAGCTGGAAGAAAATGGCAAAATGGTAACCATTTATCCGGTCGACAAGGAGCGCTGGTCTTACTTCTTGCAGGAGTTTATGCAAGCCGTGTTTGAAGCGGGTGGGAGAGAGAAGCCGTTTGAGCTTACTTACCTGGAAATTGATGGTGAAAAACAGTCGCAGTTGGATCTGAGGGCATCTTTTGCAGAAAAATCGTTTACGGTTACCAAGAGCAACGGACCAGTTAAAAACCTGGATTGGACGCAGTTGCAGAAGATCATGGACACGGTTTACAAAGCAGAATTTGTGCCTGATAATGCTTCCGACAAAAAGCCTTCAAAGAAGGGAAAATACATTACAGCGGGCGACGGACTTTGGTATCAGCTCGGCGTCGCCATTTTGGAGACAACAGCGAAAAGCAAGGATTTGGAAAAAATTGAAGCATTATTCAATGCTTTGTCCAAATAATTAAGATCTGTATTGGCTTAGTTCCTGCTGCAATTCATCCACCAGCAGACTGACCCTTTCAAGTGAAGGCTGCGGGGCAGGCATTTGCAAGCTCACAAAAGCCTTCACTTCCCAAACTTCCTGCACATCCTGCAACGGAACTTCAAGTGCCTCAAAACCAGCCATATCTGACGTCAGGAGCAAGATCCCTGATGTTTTTACGTGGTTAAATGCAGTTCGGTAAACAAAACCGTTGCCGCTAAGCACGAACACATATTGCATCCCGTCCTTGATGTCATACCAATTCCTAACAAATGTCCCAACCAGAATTGAACCTGGATGAATAAAATCCGCACCGCTTTCAAACGCCCGATAATAACCCATTGGCAAATTGGGAAGCTGAAAAACAGGCAGTTGATTTAAATATGCAGGATTCTGAAAGTTAGCGAGATATTCGGCTTGCAGATTCTTTGCAACCCACTGAATGGTAGGATAGTTAACTGCTTTCTCTTCAACCTGGGCATTAAAGGGAGTGGTTTGAAACTGATTGTTGAAAACCGGCAATTGCGCATCCGGGCGAACATTAACCGGCTGATTTTGAATGACAGGTTGATGCTTCTGAACCGCTGGCTGCGTAAATTGTGTTGGCTGGGCCTGCGGTTCGCCGTTTACAGGTTTGAAATTCACTTGCTTGGAAACCATCCGGATTTCAGGTTCCTGCTGCTGATATTTGTCCATGATTTTGGACAAAGGCTGCGGTTCCGAGAATGCGGGAATCCTTGTCTGCGCTGGCGTAGGCACATTTCCGGAATGTGAAACCGTCATCTGGCGATTCGCATTGATCGGAAGCGACATGTCCGGTGTTTCTCTTAATTTCCTGAGGTCGTTTTTGAGCAGGTTATCGACCGTAATCCCAAAAGCCGCCGCCATATTTTTCAAATTCGTCAGGTTCGGGTTGGCACGGGCTTCCTCGTAAGCGCCAAGCAATGAGCGTTTTATTGCAATTTTTCTTGCAAACTGCTCCTGAGTAAGGCCGTTCAGCCTTCTGAGATATTTGATGTTATTGCTGACGATGCTCATAATGCACGTTATTGATAAATCTCCTTCTTCGCAGCTTTAAATGTATTGGTAAGCAATCCGCAAATTGTCATCAAACCAACGCCTCCCGGCACCGGCGTAATGTAACTTGCTTTGGGAGCAACATCATTGAAATTCACATCTCCTTTAATCGCAAATCCACTTTTCTTAGTCTCATCGACAACTCTTGAAATGCCCACATCAATCACAACTGCTCCTTCCTTAACGTAATCCGCAGTAACAAATTCTGGCCTGCCCAATGCGACGATCAAAATATCCGCAGTTTGGCAGATTTCTTTCAAGTTCTGCGTTTTGGAATGCGTGATTGTGACCGTGCAATTCCCTGGATATTCATTGCGCTGCATTAAAATGCTCATGGGCAGCCCCACAATCTGGCTGCGGCCGATGACTACGCAATGCTTGCCACTCGTTTCGATTTTCGCACGAATGAGCATTTCCATAATGCCAAAAGGCGTTGCCGAAATGTATGCAGGCAGTCCTTTGCACATTTTACCAACATTAACCGGATGAAAACCGTCCACGTCCTTGGCCGGATTGACAGCCTCCATGATCGTGTTTTCGGAAATGTGCTTTGGCAGCGGAAGTTGCACAATGAATCCATCCACGTCCGGATCATTATTCAGTCCTTCAACCGCGTCCAACAACTCTTTTTCACTTATTTCAGGCCCAAATCGCAATAACGTGGAAGTAAAACCGATTTCCTCGCAGCTGCGGATTTTGGAAGCCACGTAGGTTTCGCTCGCGCCATCTGCTCCAACAAGAATTGCAGCCAAATGCGGTTTTTTCCCGCCGTCAGCGATCCACGCTTCCACCTCGTTCTTTATTTCAAATTTTATTTGGGATGAAATCGCTTTCCCGTCCAGTAATTGCATTATTGATTCGTAATGTTTTTGATTAGAGTTTCCATTCCCGTCGTTGCCTTTTCCTGAATAAAAGTCATGTTCTTTTTCAGGGTAATGTCGGGTTTTGCAGGATCAATGATGTAAATCGGTTTGCCTGCGCCTACATAATGCACGAGTCCGGCAGCTGGATAAACGGCTAAGGATGTGCCGATTACCACAAAAATGTCAGCTTCTTCGGTCACATCGACTGCAACTTCCATCATCGGCACTTCCTCGCCAAACCATACAATGTGCGGCCTAAGCTGGCTGCCCAGTTCACAAAGATCTCCTGTTTTCAATTCCCAGGAAGACATTTCGTAAATCAGTTCAGGATTTTTCGTGCTTCTGGATTTGAAAAGCTCGCCATGCAAGTGTATTACATTGGACGAACCCGCGATTTCATGCAGATTATCAACGTTTTGCGTGATGATCGTTACATCGAAATGCTTTTCCAGCTCAACCAATGCATAATGTGCAGCATTAGGTTTTACGTCGGCAGCTTGTTTCCGTCGCTGATTGTAAAAATCGAGAACCAATTCCTGATTTCGCTGCCAGGCTTCCGGCGTCGCGACGTCCTCAATGCGATAATTGTCCCACAGACCGCCATTGTCGCGAAAAGTGCTGATGCCACTTTCTGCACTGATGCCTGCACCCGAGAGCACTACGAGTTTTTTCATGATTAATAATGTCTAGTGTGTAACCGATATAGGTCTTAAATCTACTTTTCCGCTTTTTTAGCGACCGGTTTTTTTGCTGCCGGTTTCTTTGTGGCTGGCTTTTTTGCTGCCGCCGTTTTTGCTGCCGGTGCTTTCGCTGCCGTTGTCTTTGCCACTGGTGCCTTTGCCGCCGGTGCTTTTGCAGTTGGCTTTTTAGCGCCTCTTCCTGCCGGTCTGTCCGGTGTTTCGGCTGCCAGTTTTACCACCTCGTCATAAGTCAGCGAAGCGGGATCAGAACCTTTTGGAATCTTCACATTCTTTTTTCCAAAAGCAATGTAAGGTCCGTATTTACCATTAAGCACTTTTGCATCAGGATCTTCACTAAATTCTTTGATCGTTCTATTGCTGTCCTGCAAACGCTTTTCGGTTATAATCTCAACCAGTCGGTCTTCGGTAACGCCCATCGGATCGTCTGTTCTGGCCAGCGAATAATATTTTCCGTCGTGCTTTACATAAGGGCCAAACTTGCCAATGTTGACAATCATTTCTTTCTCCTCATACAAACCGACTTCACGCGGCAACTTGAAAAGTTCGAAAGCCTCGTCCAATGTGATGTTTTCCATCAGCTGGCCCTTCATTAAGCTTGCAAATTTGGGCTTTTCCTCATCTTCCGCGTCCCCGATCTGCACATAAGGGCCGTATTTTCCAATGCGAACAGACACTTTTTTGCCAGAAGCCGGATCTTCACCCAACTCTCTCGATGTCAGACTTCTGTCAATAGCCTCTTCGTTTGCTTCGGCGACTTTTTTCTGGAATGGTGTATAAAAATTTTTGATCATCTGGCGCCATTCAAGCTGGCCGTCCGCAATGTTGTCAAAATCCTTTTCAACATTGGCCGTGAAAGAATAATCAATGATGTCATTGAAATGGCTTACCAGGAAATCATTCACCACCATTCCGGCACTGGTCGGGAATAGTTTTGATTTTTCTGAGCCGTAAATTTCTTTGCTAACCTTGCTGTTGATCTGATTGTTAGCAAGCGTGAGCTCTTTGAACTCGCGCTCATTGCCCATCCGGTCTTCCTTTACAATATATTCACGTCTTAATATGGTAGAAATCGTTGGTGCGTAGGTGGATGGTCGTCCAATGCCCATTTCTTCCAGCTTTTTCACCAAACTTGCTTCCGTATAACGCGGTGGATTTCGTGTGAAACGCTCCGTCGCCTTCATATCCGAAAGATTCAGAATCTGGTTGATGTTCAATGGCGGCAGCATTCCTTTTTGCTCCTCGTCATTTTCATCATCACTGGATTCCAGATAAACTTTCAGGAAACCTTCGAATTTGATCACTTCACCTTGGGCAACCAGTTCTTCCGGAGTTGTTGAAATGGCAATGGTTGCAGTGGTTCTTTCTAGTTGCGCATCAGACATTTGTGATGCAATGGCGCGTTTCCATATCAGCTCATACAAGCGCTGTTCGTTGCGGTCGCTGCTGCCATTTAATGTAGAAAAATCAGTCGGCCTAATGGCTTCGTGAGCCTCTTGTGCTGACTCATTTTTGGTCTTAAATATCCTTTTATTATAATAATCCTGACCATATTCATTCGTAATCTGCACACGCGCTTTTTCCAAAGCTTCCTCCGACAAATTTGTCGAGTCCGTACGCATGTAGGAAATCTTTCCAGCTTCGTAAAGCCGTTGCGCAACGGTCATGGTTTGCGCTACGGAAAAGCTCAATTTACGCGATGCTTCCTGTTGTAAAGTAGAGGTTGTGAATGGCGGTGCCGGTGTTTTTTTAGCTGGTTTAACTTCAAGACTTTTAATCGAAAACTGCGCCCCGATGCATTTTTCGAGAAATTTCATTGCATCCTCTTCCTGTGGAAAATTCTTGGCTAGTTCTGCATTAAGCACCTTGCCATTTCCCAGGTCAAACCGGGCTGTTACTTTATAGCTGCTTTTGCTTCTGAATGCATCAATTTCTCTTTCCCTTTCTACAATGATACGAACCGCAACGGATTGCACGCGTCCGGCAGAAAGGTTTTGCTTGCCAATGCGTATTTTTTTCCAAAGCACCGGCGAAAGTTCATAACCCACGAGCCGGTCCAGAATCCGCCGCGCCTGCTGCGCATCCACAAGGTCCACATCAATGATGCGCGGCTTGGAAATCGCATTTTGTAAAGCGGTTTTCGTAATCTCCCGGAACACAATTCTTTTGGTGTCGTCGGGCAACCCCAATGCTTCTTTCAAGTGCCACGAAATTGCCTCACCTTCGCGGTCATCATCCGTTGCCAGCCACACTTCTGCACCTTTGGCCAGTTTTTTAAGCTCGGAAATCACCTTTACTTTATCAGCTGATATTTCGTAAGAAGGCTGGAAACCATGCTCTACATCAACGCCCATATCATGTTCCGGAAGGTCACGAACGTGCCCGAAACTTGACTTAACGGTGAAGTCTGCTCCTAAATAACTTTCAATGGTTTTGGCCTTCGCCGGTGACTCTACGATCACCAGATTTTTTGACATAACAATGGATTTAAGGAATCTTGTGGCACTTTGATTGTCCAAATATAGGGTACAATCGCGCAAAATATCAAAGTGTCGCCGAAAAGGTAGGTTAAAATCGCCGATAAACGGACAGGGTGAAGGCGGCGTTTTCCAAATAATTTATCAAATATATTGGTTCAAAGAACAAAATGAATCAGGGCAAGGTTATCTAAATGCGTCCTTAGAATATAATGATGCTAAATAGTAGCGAAAAACGGCAGGGGCACCTGCGTATGTTTTGTAAATTCGTATTTTCGCGTGTTTTAATGACAACTTCTATCATGAATATTTATCAGGATTACATTAAGGAGATTGCAGAAAGAGAAACCCAAGGACTTCACCCCAAGCCAATTGACGGCGCCGAACTGCTAGGCGAAATCATCGCTCAAATCAAAGATTCCGAAAACGAGCATCGCGACGACTCTCTCAAGTTTTTTATTTACAATACATTACCGGGCACCACAAGTGCGGCGGGTGTGAAAGCCAGGTTTCTGAAAGAGATTATCCTTGGTGAATCCATCGTAGCAGAAATATCACCTGCTTTTGCATTTGAGTTATTGTCGCACATGAAAGGCGGGCCTTCCATTGGCGTATTGCTTGATCTTGCGCTGGGTGAAGATTATTCGGTTGCAAAACAGGCTGCGGAGGTGCTTAAAACACAAGTTTACCTTTACGATGCGGACACAGATCGTCTGAAAGAAGCATTTAAAAACGGTAACGTAATTGCCAGAGAGATTCTTGAAAGTTACGCCCGTGCTGAGTTTTTCACCAAACTGCCGGATGTTCCCGAAGAAATCAAGATCGTAACATTTATCGCTGGCGAGGGCGACATTTCAACAGATTTACTCTCCCCAGGTAACCAGGCACATTCCCGTTCTGACCGTGAATTGCATGGGCAATGTATGATTACAACCCAAGCGCAACGGGAAATAAAGGCATTACAAGCCGAGCATCCTGATAAAAGCGTGATGTTGATTGCAGAGAAAGGAACAATGGGCGTAGGTTCGTCGAGAATGTCGGGTGTAAACAATGTGGCGCTTTGGACAGGGAAACCAGCAAGTCCGTATATACCGTACGTTAATATTGCACCGATCGTTGGCGGAACAAATGGCATTTCGCCGATTTTCCTTACAACGGTTGACGTTACAGGCGGAATAGGCATTGACCTGAAAAACTGGGTAAAAAAGGTTGACGAATTCGGAAATGTGGTTCGCAATGAAAGTGGCGATCCTGTTTTGGAAGAGGTTTACTCGGTTGCTACGGGCACTGTTTTGACCATTAATACACAAACCAGGAAGCTTTACAACGGCGACCAGGAATTGATTGACATTTCTAAGGCGCTTACTCCACAGAAAAAAGAATTTATCAGAGCAGGCGGATCATATGCTATTGTTTTTGGTAAAAAAATACAAACTGTTGCAGCGAAGATTCTAGGCATCGAGGCGCCGCTTGTTTTTGCTCCGTCGAAGGAAATTTCCAACGAAGGACAAGGTTTGACAGCAGTTGAAAAAATATTCAACAGAAACGCTGTCGGCATCACACCGGGCAAAGTTTTGCATGCAGGTTCAGATGTTCGTGTGGAGGTTAATATTGTTGGTTCGCAAGATACAACTGGGCTTATGACTGCTCAGGAGTTGGAATCGATGGCAGCTACAACAATTTCACCGATTGTGGATGGTGCATATCAGTCAGGATGTCACACGGCATCTGTTTGGGATAAAAAGGCGCAGGCTAACATTCCTAAGCTGATGAAGTTTATGAACGACTTCGGCTTGATCACAGCGCGTGACCCGAAAGGGGAATATCACTCGATGACCGACGTGATTCACAAAGTGCTGAACGACATTACAATTGACGAGTGGGCAATTATTATCGGTGGCGACTCGCATACAAGAATGTCTAAAGGTGTTGCTTTTGGTGCTGACTCAGGAACTGTTGCAATTGCATTGGCAACAGGTGAAGTTTCCATGCCAATCCCTGAATCCGTAAAAGTGACTTTTAAAGGCGACATGAAAGAGCACATGGATTTCCGTGATGTGGTTCATGCCACGCAAGCGCAAATGTTGCAAAAATTCGGAGGAGAAAACGTATTCCAAGGCAGGATCATTGAAGTGCATCTGGGAACGCTTCCTGCTGACCAGGCATTTACTTTTACAGACTGGACTGCTGAAATGAAGGCGAAAGCTTCCATCTGTATTTCAGAAGATGATACATTGATCGAATCACTGGAAATTGCGAAAAACAGAATCCAGATTATGATCAACAAAGGCATGGAGAATCACAAGCAAGTTCTTCAAGGCTTGATCAATAAAGCGAATAAGCGCATTGCTGAAATCAAATCGGGTGAAAAGCCTGCTTTGGTGCCTGATGCGAATGCAAAATATTATGCAGAGGTTGTGATTGATCTGGATGCGATTGTTGAGCCAATGATTGCAGATCCGGATGTGAATAACAAGGAAGTTTCCAAGCGTTATACGCACGATACGATTCGTCCGCTTTCCTATTACGGAGAGGACAAAAAAGTGGATCTCGGTTTTGTAGGCTCTTGCATGGTTCACAAAGGAGATTTGAAAATTGTTTCTCAAATGCTTCGGAACCTGGAAAATCAGCAAGGTAAGGTTGAGTTTTCCGCTCCGCTGGTTGTTGCAGCGCCAACTTATAACATTATAGAAGAGCTGAAAAAAGAAGGCGACTGGGATGTATTGCAAAAATATTCAGGCTTTGAATTTGATGACAATGCACCGAAAGTAGCGGCACGCACGGAATACGAAAATATGATGTATCTGGAACGCCCCGGCTGTAACCTTTGCATGGGTAACCAGGAGAAAGCTGCAAAAGGCGATACGGTGTTGGCAACATCAACCCGTTTGTTTCAGGGAAGAGTTGTTGAAGATTCAGAGCGTAAAAAAGGAGAATCGCTGCTTGCATCTACACCTGTAGTTGTTTTATCGGCCATTCTTGGACGAATTCCGAATATCAGTGAATATAAAGCAGCGGTGGTCGGCATTGACCTGACCAAGTTTGCACCTCCTGTTAAACAATTAGCCAGATAGTTAATACTGGCACAATTGTTGACGCATGGGCATTTTATTAGCATAAATAATAATTACTATGGCTTTTGACTTAGACATGATTAAGGGTGTTTACGCCCGTATGCAGGAAAGGGTGGAAGCTGCTCGTAAAATAGAGGGGCGGCCGTTAACCCTGGCAGAAAAGATTTTATACTCCCATTTGTGGGAAGGAACTCCTACGCAAGTTTACGAGCGCGGGAAGTCTTACGTTGACTTCGCCCCCGACCGTGTTGCAATGCAGGATGCAACGGCACAAATGGCTCTTTTGCAGTTTATGCAGGCGGGAAGGCCACAAGTCGCAGTGCCTTCAACAGTGCATTGCGATCACTTGATCCAGGCAGAAGTCGGTGCAGTTCAGGATTTGCAAAATGCGGTTGACAAGAATAAAGAGGTTTATGACTTCCTTTCTTCTGTTTCCAATAAATATGGATTGGGTTTCTGGAAAGCAGGAGCTGGAATTATTCACCAGGTTGTGCTTGAAAACTACGCATTTCCAGGTGGAATGATGATCGGAACCGACTCACACACGCCGAATGCGGGTGGTTTGGGAATGATCGCCATTGGTGTGGGTGGCGCTGATGCAAGTGATGTAATGTCGGGACTTGCGTGGGAGCTTAAAATGCCTCGTTTGATCGGTGTTAAATTGACCGGAAAGCTGAGCGGATGGACTGCTGCGAAAGATGTAATTCTATGGGTTGCAGGTCAATTGACCGTAAAAGGCGGAACAGGATATGTTGTTGAATATTTCGGTGAAGGCGCTGAAAGCATTTCAGCAACCGGCAAGGCGACAATCTGTAACATGGGTGCTGAAATTGGAGCAACAACTTCGATTTTTGCTTATGATGAAAGAAGCGCGGCCTACCTGAGAGCAACAGAAAGAGCTGAAATTGCTGATGCAGCTGATGCTGTGAAATCATATTTGCGTTCCGATGATGAAGTTTATGCTGATCCGGCAACTTATTTTGATCAGTTGATCGAGCTGGATCTTTCAACATTGGAGCCACACGTTAACGGACCGTTCACGCCGGATTTGGCCTGGCCACTTTCTAAATTCGCGACTGCGGTTAGAGAAAACGGCTGGCCGGAAGTGCTTTCGGTTGGTTTGATCGGTTCTTGCACCAATTCAAGTTATGAAGATGTGAGCCGTGCCGCTTCTCTGGCGCAGCAGGCGGTGGATAAAAAACTGACTGTAAGCTCGGAATATACAATTACGCCAGGTTCTGAACTCGTTCGCTATACAGTGGAACGAGATGGTTATCTGGACACATTTGCAAAAATCGGCGGTGTGGTTTTGGCCAATGCTTGCGGTCCTTGTATCGGTCAGTGGGCGCGTCATGGCGCTGAAAAAGGCGAGAAAAACTCAATTATCACTTCTTTCAATCGTAACTTCTCGAAACGTGCGGATGGTAACCCAAATACGCATTCATTCGTAGCTTCTCCTGAAATCGTAACGGCATTGGCAATTGCCGGTCGCCTTACTTTCGATCCGCGTAAGGATACATTGACGAATTCAGAAGGCGTTGAAGTAATGCTCGACGAACCAAGCGGATTGGAACAACCAATCAGAGGTTATGCAGTAGAAGATGCTGGTTACCAAGCTCCTGCGGAAGATCCAAGTCAGGTTCAGGTTTTGGTAAGCCCGACTTCGGATCGTCTGCAATTGCTTGAACCATTTGCCGAATGGGAAGGAACAGATCTGAAAGGATTGAAACTTCTGATCAAGGCGAAAGGAAAATGTACAACGGACCATATTTCGATGGCTGGACCTTGGTTGAAATACCGCGGTCACCTTGACAATATTTCCAATAACATGCTGATTGGTGCGGTTAACTATTATAATGAGAAAACCAACACCATTAAAAACCAGCTGACAAGTGAATATGCGGAAGTTCCGGCAGTGCAGCGTGATTACAAAGCGCACGGCATTGGATCGATTGTGGTTGGTGATGAAAACTATGGAGAAGGTTCATCGCGCGAGCATGCTGCGATGGAGCCGCGTTTCCTTGGTGTGCGGGCAATTTTGACAAAATCATTTGCGCGGATTCACGAAACAAACTTGAAAAAGCAAGGAATGCTTGCACTAACATTCGCAAATACAGCCGACTACGACAAAATTCAGGAAGACGATTCAATTGATATTGTTGGACTACAAACGTTCGCAGAAGGCCAGCCGCTAACAATCGTTCTACACCATGCTAATGGCACAAGCGAAGAGTTTCCGGTAAATCATACTTACAATGATCAGCAAATCGAATGGTTTAAAGCAGGCTCTGCATTGAACATCATTCGCAAATCAGTTGCAGCAGCGTAACTTGACGTGGATATTGTAAAGCAAAACGGCTTCCCTAGGGAAGCCGTTTTGCTTTACAATAAATAGCGGAGCGAGTCTCAGATTAAGTCGGTTCAAATCACCCCAACATCCGCGCTTTCTGCCGTGTGTAGGATTGAATGAAGAAGATGATCATTCCCATAATGATCGAAACGTCGGCCATGTTGAAAATGCCGGTTTGAAAAAAGCCTAAATTGATGTGCAGAAAATCTGTTACTGAACCGTGCACGAGACGGTCGTAAATGTTGCCGATTCCGCCGCCGATCGCAAAGCTCAGCGCAAGTGCACTCATGAGCGTCAAATTCTTCTTCATCAATATATAGGCGATGCCAAAAAAGAGCACAATCAGCGGAATGACGGATAATAGCACCACTTTCAATGTGTGCGGCAGCGAGCTTCCAATGCTCAGAAAGGCGCCTGTATTTTCAACATACGTGATGGTGACAATGTCTTCTATCACACTTATGGTCTGATAGAAGCCCACATTTTCGCGTATGACATTTTTAGAGATCTGGTCACAGCCTATGTTGGCAACGAGAATAAAAAATATTGCAACATTTCTGATCAGCCGATCCGATTTAAGTTCGAACATTTATTTTGATAGAGATTTAATAGGCGCCACTTTCACTTCCTTGAATTCCACTTCCGAGCCTTCTGACTGCAATGCGATCTGGCCTTTTTGGGCTGTTGCATTATAACCATAATTCACCATCACTCCGTTCAACCAGACCTTGATTGAATTTTTAACGCATTCGATGGTCATCGAATTCCATTGACCCAGCGGCTTTTCGGTGCCATCCGTCAGGTTTGGAATCCTTCTTAATTTGTCTCCATTGACGCCCCATTTCTCTTTCGGACCGCGCCTTTTTTCCATATCCGGAACGGTGATGTCTTCCTGAATGCACCAAAAATCGCCCGCGTTCTGGTTCATCATTTGCACTTCAATGGACTTTGGAAACATTTCATAAAGTGCACGCGGTGTGGAAACAAAAACCAATGCGCCGCAATTGCCTGGCTTTCCTGCAAACCGATATTGGAAAGTCAAGCGAAAATTTTCGTATTGGTCGTCTGTGATAATGTGCCCGCCGGGTGTTCCCAGGCTCACCAGAAGTCCGTTGCGAATGATGAATGGTGATTTCAAAGCCGGATCTTTGTCCATGTCCGGAACGTCAATGTGCCAGCCTTTCAGGTCTTTTCCATTAAAAAGCGTCTTATTTTGACTCATTGAACGCTGCGACACGAGCAGGAAAATAATGCATAAGGGCAGAAGAATTTGTCTCATCAATAAGGTTATTTCGGGTTGGAATATCATTAAGAACGGAAAAATAAGGCATTTATGCACGCACTCCAATTGATCTGATATTAAATCTAAGAGATATGCATTAAATTGAAGGCAACCATCTGAAATCCTTTCTATCGCAATGAGAAAATTACTTTGCATTTGTTCACTCCAACTTTTGGCTAGTTACGCTTTTGGTCAAAAACTCAATTACGAAGTTTCCTTTCCAAATCTCGTCCATCACGAAGCAAATATCACCGTGTCGGTTAGCGATGCTCCGAAAAAGGATCTGACATTTCGCATGAGCCGCTCATCGCCAGGCCGTTACGCGACACATGAATATGGAAAGAATGTGTATGATGTAAAGGCATTTGACAAAGCAGGCGCGGAAATCAAGGTGCAGCGTGCGAACGGCGACGTTTACAA
Organism: Dyadobacter sp. CY326; assembly: GCF_021390515.1. Classification (GTDB taxonomy): domain Bacteria; phylum Bacteroidota; class Bacteroidia; order Cytophagales; family Spirosomataceae; genus Dyadobacter. The sequence continues at coordinate 132,056 of NZ_JAJUXI010000014.1, read as the reverse complement.
AGTTTCGGGTTTGAACGGCTTTGTTAAATTGCACTACACGCTTTATGCCAACCACTCCGACGGAACTTATGCGGGACTGGATCAAAATAGCGTGCATTTAAATATGCCGGCAACTTTTATGTGGGTGACAGAATTGCAGAATGCGCCTATTGAAGTGAAATTCAATCTGCCGCAAAGCGCCAAGTGGACCATTGCGACGCAACTGAAACCAGCTCAGCAACCGAACACATTCTCGGCAGCCGGACTGCAATATTTCATGGACTCGCCTGTCAAAATAGGCAAGCTGACAATCAAAGAATGGACATTAAATAATCCGGACAAAAAACCTGCGAAGTTCAGGCTGGCGCTGGAAATCGCTGGAAGTGATTCACTGGCAGACAGTTTTGCGGCGAAGGTGAAACGCGTTACACAAGAATCACAGGCAATTTATGGTGAGTTTCCGGCATTTGATTTTGGTCAATATACATTTTTGGCCAGCATTAATCCTTACGTGCGCGGTGACGGGATGGAGCACCGCAACAGCACAATGATCACCATTCCAACCGCTTTTACGGGAGCGAGTAATCTGCTCGGCGTATTTTCTCATGAGTTTTTTCACGCCTGGAATGTAGAGCGCATTCGTCCGAAAACGCTTGAACCATTCAATTTCGAGAAAAGCAATATGAGCTTTGAGCTTTGGTTTGCCGAAGGTTTTACACAATATTACGGCGATCTGATCCTTGCACGGGCCAGTTTTGATTCGCCGGAAGATTATTGTCAGACATTGAGTTTTTTGGTCAATACAAAAGAAAACACAGCCGGTGCGAAGCGCATTTCTCCCGTGCAGGCCAGCTCACATGCCGTTTTTGTTGACGCCGGCGTGGCCATTGATAAGACCAACTATCCCAACATGTACACATCTTATTATCCATATGGCGCCTCCATTGCGCTTGCACTGGACCTTGAACTTCGCACACGCGGACTGACTTTGGACGGTTTTATGCAGGCAGTGTGGCAAAAACATGGCAAGCCGGAAGTTCCTTATCAGGTCAGCGATTTGCAGCAAGTGCTGGGTGCTTATTGCAAGGATAAAGCTTTTGCTGATGGATTTTTTGATAAATATGTCAATGGGCATGAGTCATTTAATTACGCTCCATTGCTTCAAATGGCAGGTTTGGTTTTGAAGAAACAGTTTCCCGGACAAGCGTGGATTGGCGATATGCGCTATAAGGAAGGATCGGAATTGACGATTCTATCCAATACAATTATCGATTCGCCGCTTTACATTGCTGGGCTTGATATCGACGATCAGATTTTGAAAGTGGATGGAAAGACCGTCGCGACCCAGGCAGAGTTGACAGCAATATTAAAAGCTCACAAACCTGGCGAGCAACTCGATATCGAATATCAGCATCGGGATGATAAAAAGATGGGAATGTTGACGCTTAAAGAAAATCCGAAATGGATCGTCGAACTGAATGAGAAGGCGAACCTGCCTGCGACGGAGGAAATGAAGAAATTCAGGAATGACTGGCTGGGGACGAAGGTGAAATGAGAATGCTTATTCCTGCTTTTCGGATAAATATTTCCAGTAACGTTTCGGCACGTGCCGGATGTGGAGCTTCATGTTTTTTCTTGCCGGAATGTTGACGCTGCGGAAATAGTCTTTCCAAAGCGTTGCATATAATTCCTCGGTAGGGTCTAAAACGGCTTGCGGCAACGCATTGAGGCTCGGAGACATTTCGGTGGTGAAATCAAACGTGATTTCTTCCACTTTATCGAGATCATAAAAAAGGCCGTATTTCCTTCGTAAGTCGTAAATGATCCATTTTTGGTCGGCATATCTATTTTTAAAATGCTTGATGAGCAGCGGCAGAACATTGAAGTCGGGGTCAATGTGGGCGTAAAAAATACCATCACCCGTTTTCTGAAAGCGAATAAATGCTTCCATGCGGTGCTTTTCGCGATGCACTTTCTGACTCATTTGTGAAACTTCCAGCACATATTTATTGCCAAAATTTGCCTCAGCGCCAGCGGGATTGTCGATAATGTAACGGATGAATTCGAAAAGATCCTGGAAAGTGGCTGGCTGCTCGGATAAGAACGATTTGAAAATGGACTGCATCCACACTGCATCCAGCTTCTTTGCCAATCCACCCCAGACACGCTTGGCCTTCAAATCGTCACTCACAACGGTGAATGCTTCCTTGAAAACATCCGGCACATAATGCAGCGTGCTAACAAGTTTTACCGCCTCGGATTTTCGCTTATAACATTCAAAAACGGCCGTAAGCAAACCTTCCAGTGTCCCGTCAAAAACGTAAATGTCCATCAAAAGAGCGATAACTGGTTTTTAGCGGTCTTCAAATATTTACTGCTGCTTTCGGCCAAAATAACGCCCTTAATGTGCCCGGCTTCATAATCGCGCAACTGCAAGGGACTGTCTGCGTAGCGAATGAAATGTTTCGCCTTGTTGAATGAAAGCCCTATTTTTTTCAGCTGATCTTTATATAACCGCCCAAATTTCCTGGCTTGGACAATTTTCAACGCGGAACCAACACCAATGCCAGGCACGCGTAGAATCATGTGGTAATCTGCCGTGTTAACATCCACAGGAAATTGTTCCAGATTCCGCAACGCCCAGCTCAGTTTTGGGTCAATGTCGACATCCAGATTTGGGTGCGCATCATTTAAAATTTCTTTTACATCAAAACCATAAAAGCGCATCAGCCAGTCAGTTTGATACAACCGATTTTCACGAATCAAAGGCGGCTGCGAGCCGATTACGGGCAGGCGGGAGTCATCGCTAATGGGAATGTAACCGGAGTAATAAACCCTTTTCAAGGAGAAATTTTTGTAGAATGCATTCGCCGTATGCATAATTTCCTTATCCGACTCGGGCGTGGCGCCAATCACCATTTGCGTGCTTTGGCCTGCGGGGACAAACTTCGGAACGCTTTTGATCAATGCTTTTTCATTGCTCAGCTGCTCAATATTTTGCCTGATGTATTCCAAAGGCTTTTTCACATCCTCATGCGATTTATCAGGCGCAAGCAATTTTAAACCCGATTCAGTGGGCATTTCCAGATTAATGCTCATCCGGTCTGCATATAGGCCCGCCTCTTTTAAAAGCTCTTCACTGGCACCAGGAATGGTTTTCAAATGAATATAACCATTGAAACGCTCCTCATTCCGCAGCTTTTTCACAATTCGAACCAGACGTTCCATCGTATAATCCGCATTCTTGAAAATGCCGGAACTTAGAAAAAGACCTTCAATGTAATTACGGCGATAGAAATTCATGGTCAGTTCAACGACTTCGTCGACGGTAAATGCCGCACGCTTAATGTCATTGCTGCGTCGAGATACGCAAAATGCGCAATCAAATATACAGTGATTAGTTAGCAAGATTTTCAGTAACGAGACGCAACGGCCATCCTCTGTATATGTGTGACAAATGCCGGTTCCTTCGGCATCGCCCAAACCTTTGTTTTCATTTTTTCTGTTACTGCCACTGGATGAACAAGATACGTCATACTTTGCCGCATCCGCCAGAATTCCCAACTTCTCCCGTATCCGCTCGAACATAGAATAATTTTCAGTTTGTTGACCTGATCTAAAATATTATTAAGGCCTGCACAGTTATATCAACGTTGTTTGCGCTAATTTAGTGCCGCCGAGTATCAATTCATTGATACTATTAAGATCCCAAATTAATAAAAACGTTCCAGATGAATTTCGGTCGCACTGAGATTTTTTTAATCACACTTTTAGTAACCGTTTTTGGTGCCGCACAAGCCCAGCCTCAGGAACCCAAGATAACCCGCTATGACGGCAAGATCAGCCAGCAGATTGTGATGAAGAAAGACTCTCCGATTTACGATCATGCATCGGGGAAAAGAATCACTTATACGGCTTACGATGAGATGCTTAGGAAAAATCCCGGCGTTTACAGGACCCAGCCGATCTTTGACAAATATGGCAAAGCGTCATCATTTGAAATTGTAAAAAAAAGTCAGTTGCTGATCCAAAGTAACGGTGGCGTGATGCAAAATTCGGATCTCATGCCAGAAGTAGGGGAGCCCCTGCCGCCGTTTGTGATGACAGGTTTGGATGGCAAAGAATACAGTTCTGAAAATTTGAAGGGAAAATATGTGCTGCTGGGTTTTTGGGTGAAGTTTGAAAAACCGCTTTATACATTCGCCAGCACCAAAGTGATCTCGGATTTCATTAACGAAAACAAGAAAAAAGGCATTGATATCGTCTCACTAGGAACGACGCTCAACACCGAAGATGAATGTCTTGAAGCGATTCCGAAACGAAATTGTGGCTTCATTCCCGTTCCGGAATCTTATGGTTTCAACCAGCGCTATAAAATCAGTGAAACGCCTTTTTTTATTTTATTAGACAAAAAAGGCAACATCCGAGCGATGGCTCCGCACACCGAATTTTCAACGATCAGCGATCAGGTGCTGCGGTAATCAGTAACCTTTCGTTTTCAGTTTTTCCTGAAATTCCTGCGCGATCTTCATTCCCCATTGCTGGCCCACCTGCATTGATTCTTGCATAAGAATCGGTGTTTTTTGTGCGTATTTTTTGCCGACAGGCGTGTTGTAGAATGCAATAAGTTGCTGCAAATCGTCCTGCGTTAAATTTTTGACATACACAGGTTCCAGCATATTGACCAGGTCGTCGATCGACGTTTTCATAAATTCACCTTCAAATTGCTGCCATATACTGTCCGGAACAGTCGTTTTCTGTTGTTTAAACATCTTAAACATTTGCCCGATAGCCGCTTCGTAGCTTTCTTCTGAGCCGGAAACAACGAACATCTCCTTCATCTTGGCTTTATAAGCCGTGTTGCTCTGCGCATTGCAGACAAACATTGCGCCGAAAGTTATTAATGTTGTGAAAACGAATTTTTTCATGATTTTGAGTCTGAATTTTTTGTGATAATATGTTATGTGTCAGCCTAATTGTCCGCTAATCCGATTGTAAATTCCCGTCCGGCTCCATTCACGTTTTTCGCCCAGATACATGCGGCGCGAAGTTCTGTAATCAAAGAAATTTAGCTCATTAAGCACTGCAATGGCAAAAAGATTATCGGACGGAAGCACCGCAGTCTTTTCATCATGTGCACGACGCCTGATCAGCGCGGCGCCTGCCTGTTCCGAGATCGCAATAATGGGCGCGTCGCCCCAGCCAGGAATGTAAAAACCCTCAACCTTGAAATCAACAACGTAAAGCTTTGCGGACCGGATGAAATCAGAAAGGACGCCGCTGCGGTCTTCACCAGAAACCTGCCGGTCCACGTCAAATATTTGCTGCAAATACTTTGGATCAAAATCAGTAATGTGTTCTGAATCAGCATGAATCACAACATTCCCATTGTTGTGCATATGCGAATAGACCGCTTCCAGCTCGAATCCAAGCTTTTTATAAACAGGAAAACCAAATTCGGTTGCGTCCAGATAGATGGTCTTGAATTTGGTCCGATCAATGTTAGCGATCAAATCGACTGTGATCTCATTTCCAAGCCCTTTTTTACGGTGATTTGGATGCACGACAATGCACGCAAGCCAGACCGTGTCCGCATGCATGATCGACGTCCCAATAGCCACAAGATCAGCTCCTTCCATAATTTTAATGGGATGGCAGAGGGGCGATTTAATAAAATATTCAAATCTTGGAATCAGGTTGCCCCAATCGGGCGGCTGGACGGCAGGTAACTGGTCCAGGTCAGTGTAGAGGAATTCAGAACTTCTCATTTTTCAGGCTAATTTGGCATTAAAAGTTGCTTTCCGAGAATGCTAATGTCTAAAATTTCTCTTGCTAACCATTTAAAATGCATAATTTTCTTTTTCAGGCAGGAAGTGCGAAATATCTTTATTTTTAGCCATCCATTCCAAATTCTAAGCTTATGCAAATCATCAGGGCCGAAGAAATCAGGCACATTCTTGAAAGCGAAAAAACGGTCATTATCGACGCACGGGGAGGCCCGGACGCACTCGAACGCTTTCGCTCCGCACATTTAGAAAACGCGTTATTTGCCGATCTTGAAACAGATCTGTCTGAAAAGACGCCCAACGCAGCGCACGGGGGAAGGCATCCGTTGCCAGCGCCTGCCACATTTGCGAAGCTGCTCGGCAAGTTGGGAATCACGCCAGAAACGACGGTTTTGGTTTATGATGATAAAAAAGGAGCGAATGCAGCCGCGCGTTTTTGGTGGATGTTGAAGGCAGCGGGTCATGCAAAAGTGTATGTCGTGAGCGGAGGCCTGGATTCAATTATAAAGGCCAATTTGCCCATTTCCAAAGGCATTTCCACTCCAACTTCGGCAGCCGATTATCCATTTACAAATTGGACTTTGCCCATTGCCGATGCTGATCAGGTTGCGGAATCCGCGGAGAATCCGGAATTTCTTGTAATCGATGTGCGCGAAAATTATCGCTTCATTGGCGAAAGTGAGCCGATTGATTTGGTAGCGGGACACATTCCCGGTGCGGAGAACATACCTTTTGCAGGAAACTTGGATAAAGATGGAAACTTTCTTTCCTCGGAAGAATTGGCAGAAAAATACAAAAGTGCATTGGGCGGCAGGGACTTAACGAAAGTAATCGTTCATTGCGGTTCCGGTGTTACAGCCTGTCACACATTGCTTGCTCTGTCGGAAGCAGGACTCGACGGCGCATCGCTTTATGTCGGTTCTTGGAGTGAATGGTCGAGAAACGACCGGCCCGTTGCAACAGGAAATTGACGGTTATCGGGATTAAAATCTATGCGAGACGGATTTTCAATCTGACATCTATTTTGTGCCGTTCACGAACTCAAATCGGGCTTGATAAGCAAACCAGTCTATTTTTGTCGGCAACAATATGTGAATAAAAAGCATAGCGATTTAAAAATGGCGGCTTACGTTTTAAAGTTAACCAAGATCCTCGAATTCAATAACTATCCCAATCCGCAAGATGTGGGGCAGGATCATTATGCTTCGGGGGACAACGATTTTGTGTGTGACGCCCACAATGAGATTGCTGATTGATAGCATTAAAAATTGTACTGCAAAAGGTCCTTTATCTGAGTCTTGCACAACTGGGTCGCGTTTGCCTGCTGAATGAATTTAAGCTGAAATAAGGATTCAAGTTCCTGTTTGGCGTAACGATATTTAATTATTTGAGAAAAAGCGAATGGAGCACGCTGAGCGATAGCTGCTAGACTGTGCGATGCCTGTGGAAGAAGTGGCCCACATTCTCGGTTTATGAGCACGCGCATCATTTCTCAGTGGCCTTTAAAAAATATTACAGCGAGTCGCCATCAAAATATAAAAACAGTAAAATAGCAACATTACAATGAGCCGCAGCTTTTACAATTCCAACAAATACAGCATCGCAGGTCTTGCTTTTCTGCTAACATTGAGCTCCTTCACTTATCTTATTCTCAAAAATTGGCAGATTGCAGACGGCTACAAAATCAAATTTGACGGCAAATATGCCCACGGCTCATTCTCCGATCTAACAGGTCTGATCAGCTTCAATCCAGACAGTTTAGGCGCAGCAAAGTTCAATGTAAGCGTCGATGTCGCCTCCATTGAAACAGGCAACGACCTTAAAAATAAACATGCGAAAAGCGAGAAATGGTTTGATGCTGAGCAGTTTCCGAAAATCAAATTCACTTCCTCCGAAGTTTCAAAACAAGACACAGGTTACGTCGTACGCGGAACATTGGAATTGCATGGAATCAAGAAGGACATTGCCATTCCATTCTCATTTCAGCAAGAATCGGGCGCTGCCAAATTTTACGGGAAATTCAAAGTCAACCGGGGCGACTTTGGCATTGGAAAGTCGACTGGAAAAGAATCGGATTCCACGACCGTAGAAGTTTTCGTTCCGGTGGTGTCTCAATAGTTGCCGCTGAATAAATGCCGAATGCCTTTCACTCATTGACTCTGTAACTGGTACGATATTTTGTAAGTCGCCCACTAAATTAATAATTTCTTAATAACCATGAAGAACAACATTGCGTGCCATTACCAAGACGGGGCACTGGTTTTTTGCACTACACACAGCTACACTTACAACGACGCAAATGAGATCCTTAATTTGTTCAACGTGTTGGGCTTATCCTCAACATTGCAAGTCAAATCAACGGAACATTTTAATGTGATCGGACATTTGAATGTTGATTACGATCCATTTCATAAAGAGTCGGGCAAATGGAGCGAGGTGATGACCCAACTCATTGCCAACAAATCGTATCTAGAAAAGCACCTCGAAAAGATCAATTTTTGTTAGCACTTCCCATCGCCACTTATTTTACCTTCTGCTCATTATCCTGACCGTTAATTCATCGGTTTCGTAAAAAGTTTTTTGATTTCGTAAGATTTGCCGCAAGTGTCAGCGCCGAGTGCCTGACATTTTTCTTACCCTAAAATCAGGAAATATGAAACCACTTTACGCAAAGCTAACTTTCACCATTTTAATAATTTCGCTGATTGCCTTCCTTGTGCAATCGCGCTTCCAAGAGCTTCCTCAAAAAGCTTCCAACCTCCCAGCACTCCCGCTTAAAACAACTGGAACACCCGCTGCAACAGACGAAAAAACCATCACCAGCATTCAACAAAGCCTTGCTAAGCGCGAATACAACATTTCGCTGGACACAGAAAAGAACTTGCTCCAAAGCCCCAACCGCAATCAAGGCCTGCGTGCTTACTACAAGCCAGGCGAGCTGACAGTTAACAACCGGGTGGATTCGGCAGGTCACAACTTTTCTTTGAAACTGATCAATGAAGGTATCTTCGCCGATGGCAAGAAGATCTTCTCTCCCCAAGCCAATGCAGTTTCAGATCACACGGAGAACAAGCTTATCATTAAACACAAAGGTTTTAGCGAAGAATTCATCAACAATCAGGAAGGCGTCCGCCAAAATTTCATCATCGATTCCGCGCCCGAAGACACAAAAGAGCTGCAAGTAAAATTGTCAGCCGCTGGCTTAAAAGTGGATGACCTGCAAAACAACGAACTGCACTTCTTTACTGAAAATAAAAACGGCGAGCAAATTGCAAGTCTGATCTACAGAGACATTAACTGCTGGGACGCAGACGGAAAGGCTTTGCTAGCAACACTGCGCTATGAAGATGGCCTCGTCAAGCTAAGCGTCAATGTGCAGGACGCCGCCTACCTAGTCACCATCGACCCGATTGTTGTCAATGGCAATCCCGGCAATGCGAATGCGACGGTTGAGGGTAATCAGGCTGGGGCCTGGATGGGTGGCGCAGTGTCCAGTGCGGGCGATGTCAATGGCGATGGTTACAGCGATATCCTGGTCAGCGCTTCAAAATATGATAATGGTCAAATCGATGAAGGTGCTGTCTTTGTTTACCATGGAACAGCGTCGGGCATTAATCCAGTAACCGCCGTTATGCTGGAAGGCGATCAGACGGAAGCCCGGTTTGGGTCTTTTGTTTCTTCTGCGGGGGATATTAATAAGGACGGTTTCAGTGATATCGTCGTTGGGGCGCTCTTTTATGACAAAGGGCAAACCAATGAAGGAGCTGCATTCATTTACTACGGTTCGGCACAAGGAATCAACAAAGCTGCATCACTTGTTCTGGAAAGCAACCAGCCGGAAGCTAACATGGGTAATGTGGTTGGCATGGCTGGCGATGTCAATGGCGATGGTTACAGCGATGTGGCAGTTTGCGCAAGGGCCTATGACAATGGGCAGGCTAATGAAGGGGTTGTTTTTATTTATAATGGATCAGCAGCAGGGCTCAACGTCAATCCGGTGCTCATTGAACAGAACCAGCCCGAATCCATGTTTGGCTTTTGTGCCACTGGTGCTGGGGATGTGAACGGCGATGGTTACAGCGATCTGGTTGTTGGCGCCCGCACATATGATAAAGGTCAAACCGACGAAGGAGCGGTTTTCGTGTATCACGGATCAGCGCTTGGCCTAAACACGGCAGCAGCAACAATATTGGAAAGTAACCAGGCCAATGCTTATCTGGGGCATACCGTGGCTTCTGCAGGTGATGTCAATGGCGATGGTTACAGCGACATCATTCTCGGAGCCAACATGTATGATAAAGGCCAAACAAATGAAGGTGCGGCATTCGTACATTATGGTTCTGGGCAGGGTGTAAGTGCTGCACCAGCGATTGTGCTGGAAAAGAACCAAGTAGAAGCCCAGTTAGGCTACTCAGTTGCCAGCGCGGGCGATGTGAATGGCGACGGTTATGCTGACGTGATAGTAGGTGCCATGTATTATGACAACGGGCAGAGCAATGAGGGCGGCGCATTTGTTTATCAAGGATCGTCAACGGGCCTTTCCGCAACGCCCGTCTCGACATTGGAAAGCAACCAAGCGGGAGCCCAGTTCGGCAACAATGTCAGCAGCGCAGGCGATGTCAATGGCGATGGTTACAGCGATGTGCTGGTGGGAGCTGTCGTTTATAGTAATGGGCAAGTTGGTGAAGGCGCGGCGTTTGTTTGGTTGGGGAGGGCTGAGGGGGCAAACAGTTATTCCCTGAAACTAGATGGATATCAAGACGATTGTTTGTTCGGGATCTCTGTTGCCACTGCGGGAGACGTAAATGGAGACGGTTTTAGTGATGTCATAATAGGTGCACCAGCATACGACGGTGGTCAAGCGAATCTGCTAGGAGCCGCTTTTTTATATTACGGATCATTACAAGGAATAAATCTTAATACCGTCACTAAAATCGAAAATGTTCCAGGAAGTCATATGTTGGGTTATTCGGTCGCTGGCGCTGGAGATGTGAATGGCGACGGTTATGACGATGTTATCATTGGGGATATAAACTATTTTATTAGCTGGGATCCGAATAAAGCTATTCTAATCAAGGGAGCAGCTTTAACTTACTATGGGTCAAGCCAGGGACTGAACAAGAACACCTTCTCAATCTTAAAAAATAGTGGCAATCAAAAAGATTGCTCCTTTGGTTGGAGCGTTGCTAGTGCTGGGGATGTAAATGGAGATGGTTATGACGACGTTTTAGTTGGTGATCCTAATTATGACAAACAATTTGACGAGGGTGCCGTATTTGTATACTATGGTTCCGCGCAAGGAGTTAACACCAATGCCTCAATGGTTTTTGAAGGGAACCAAACAGCGGCGTTATTGGGACATTCAGTTGCAAGTGCCGGAGACGTTAATGGTGACGGATTTGATGAGATCATTGTAGGATCGCCTAATTATAGCAATGGTCAAAATACGGAAGGAGCTGCATTTTTATTTAATGGTTCGGCCTTGGGGCTAAACAAGGTTCCCACCATCCTAGAAAGCAATTCTGCTGGAGCATTTTTTGGCCAAGGGGTCGCCGGTGCAGGTGACTTAAATGGTGATGGATTTGCCGACATTGCTGTGGGCAGCCCTTTATTTATGATAAATGCACTAAATCAAGGAGCTGCGTTTGTTTATTACGGTTCATTGAATGGTGTAAATAATAATTCACCAAAAACTATGCTAGAGATTGGTCAAATAGCCCATTTCGGCAGTTCGATATCAAAGGCTGGTGATTTTAATGGAGATGGCTATGGTGACTTGATTGTTGGAGCAATTTACTATCCGCCATCGGAAAGAGGAGCAGCTTTTATGTTTTTTGGTTCCTCTAACGGGGTGTCCCCACTTAATCCGATAAAATTTGATAGTAATTCGGACTACTCAGAAACTGGAGCATCCGTTGCTTGTGCAGGAGATGTGAACGGGGACGGATATTCCGACATTTTGATTGGCTCTCCATACAATAAAAATTCAGCATTTTTATACCATGGGAATAACGGCAAAGGCCTCCAAAACAACCTCCGCCTCTACAACTCCAACCTCACAACCCCAATCAACCAATCCCAAAAAGTGAAAAACGACTTTGGGGCGGGGCTTTATGCTAAGTCGTTTTTGGGGAAGAATAAAGGGAAGCTGATTTGGGAGACGAAGGCTAAGGGGCAGGGTTTTTCGCAGGGGGCGAACAATTTGATTACAAATAGCACGATGTCTTCTGGTTCGCAGAGTGCTTATGCTAGCCTGGGGTTGACCGGGACGGAATTGAAGAGCGTTATTGTCAAGCAAGGGCCTTCAACCAAGGTTCGCGTTCGGGTGAAGTATGATCCGACGTTGGCATTGACCGGCCAGCTTTACGGTCCGTGGCGTTATTTGCCTGCTTACCTTTTGGGCAATAGCATTGCGCCGGCGCCGGAGGATGTTGTGGATGATATGTCGGAAACGGTGAGACGAAAAGTTGGGGAGGCAGTGGCTGGAAAAGGTGGCGAAGATATTTACGTATATCCCAATCCGGCATCCGATAAAATTGTGGTGAAAACTGGGGACGCAAACAGCATCAGGAGCATTCAAATGTTGACGCTTGAAGGTCGTTCTGTTTATGGTTCTTCAAGCGCGGTTTCAGAAATAGATATTCGGAATGTGGCTGCTGGGAATTATATATTGTTGCTCACGCATGAGGATGGATCAATCAGCACCAGGAAGGTGATGATTCAAAAATAATTATTTGGTAAATCTTTGGTAGTGAATAGAACGCCTCCCGACTCGGGAGGTTTTCTATTTGGGTTCGTGAAAGTGCGGCTTTCACTTAGACCAAAATCGCGATGTCAGGTTCGCTGGTGGCATGAATGCTGTTGATCGAATAGCCAAGTCCGACGCGCTTTCCGGTGTTTTCTGCTTGTTCTAAAAGCCAGAACACTTTTTCCTCTCCTTCGAGTTGCAGCGCCCGATACAATATGTTCCCATAATGAAACTCCTGTGAACCAAGTCCGTGCTTCAAAGCAGCTAGTTGGCAACGATCAAAAATATCTTTTCCGGTCATGGGCGAGCAATGTTTGGATTCATCTGGCATCATTCTGCTCCAAAGATGCACAAACGCTCGCCCAAGTTGCATGCCTAAGCCAAATGTTTCGGAAGCGGAATGTTCTGGCTCGTCTCATCGGCAACGGGAGCAAGATATTTTGTCTGAATAGGGATCAGTCCCGACCAAATCGGCAATGCCAGATCTTCTTCCTCGTCATTCGGCATTCCCGAACGCGTTTTCGCACATGCTTCGTCGAATGAAAAGGCCAATGCAGTTGTCTTTCTAACTTCACTATCCTTCATCGGTCGCAAGTATTCCCAGCTTCCCGGTACAATCTTGTTCGTAAGCCATTCAAATGCAGCACTTTTGGTCTCAAAATCTTCGATCTTTTCTGCTTTTGAGAAAATAATAACCGAGCGATAGTTAACCGTATGACTGAATGCCGACTTCGCGACAACCAAGGCATCGGTCAACATAACCGTGATACAAACCGGAATCCCTTTTTCAATTTCCCGAATAAAATGACTTCCCACAGAACCGTGAATGTATATTTTGTCCTCATATCGCACAAACGAGGTCGGGATAGAAAATGGGCGGTTATCGACGGAATAGCTGATCGTGCAGAACAATGCTTCGTCCAAGATGGAGCATATCACTTCATGATCAGAAGTGGAACGTTTGGCTAGCCGACTGGGCTGAAGATGGGATGGAGGTGTGCTCATGTCTTTTGTTTTTTGACAAAAATATTTCGTAATTGGATGCTCAAAAGAGTCCAATATTGAAAAATTCAATGGTCCAATTATGATGCAGGTCCTTTCTACATTGCTCACTTTGGAGAAAAGAGGAAAACAGCCCGTATATCTGCAAATCGCCAATCAACTGATGGCATTGATCAGAAACGGCACGCTCCAAACCGGTTATAGATTATTGAGCACGAGGCAGTTGGCTGAATTGCTAAAAGTGCACAGGCGAACCGTCGTTCAGGCATATGACGAATTACTGGCGCAGGGATGGCTGGAAAGTCATACCGGCAATGGAACATTTGTGGCCAAACATTTACCTGAAATCCAGCAAGTTAAGCCTGAAAGCGCAATTGAAAAGACAATCTCGCCGATTGAAAAAGCTGGTTTTACATTTAAGGAATTGCCGCATCTGGACCGCGCGGTGCTGAAAAACAGCACGCGCTTGCATTTGGACGACGGCTTTCCCGATCCGCGCCTCGCGCCGTTGGAAGACCTTTCGCGCGCTTACCGGACTCAGTTGCTAGGCGGAAATCCGTATATGCGGCTGGGTTATGGCGACACGAAAGGTTCGCATTGGCTGCGGCAGGAATTGTCTGCTTACCTGAATGAAACGCGCGGATTGAAAACTTTACCCGAAAATATCCTGATTGTCAGAGGCGTAATCATGGGTTTGTATTTGGTCAGCACTGGCTTGCTGGAAGTTGGCGATAATGTGGTTGTGGATGCTCCGGGGTGGTTTGGCGCCACGATGAATTTTGTGCAGGCGGGCGCAAATATTCTGCGAATTCCCGTGGACGAGCATGGCATCGACGTGGGTGCCTTGGAAGCATTGTGCCAAAAACAGAAAATCAGATTGGTTTACGTGACTTCACATCACCATTATCCGACGACGGTTGCCTTACGCGCAGACCGACGCATTAACCTATTAAAACTGGCCGAAAAATATGAATTCATACTTTTCGAAGACGATTATGACTGTGATTTCCACTATCTCAGCAAGCCGTATATGCCCCTGGCTGGCGCTGATCCTGCCGGAATGGTGATGTATTGTGGTTCGTTTACGAAGACCATTTCGCCTGCATTTCGCGTTGGATATTTGGTGGGTCCGGCAGACGTGATCACTTATTTAGCCAAATTGAGAAGAATTATTGATCGCCAGGGTGATCAGATATTGGAGAATGCCATTGCCGAACTTTTGCACACGGGCGTCATTCAAAGGCATTTGCGCAAGTCGGTTCGGATTTACAAGCAGCGACGCGATTTGTTTTGTGATCTACTGAAAGAACAATTGGGAAAATACATTCAATTTGAAATTCCGGATGGTGGAATGGCTGTCTGGACGCATTTCGACCCGAACATTAATCTGAGCAAGCTTGCTGAGAGGGCGCTGCAAAAGGATCTTTACATGGCGAGCGGTTCAATAGTAAAACCAGTTTTCCCGAACGAAATGACCGGGTTGGACAACTCGATAAGGCTCGGATTCGCGTCTTCCAATGCGCAGGAATTGGAAGAAAGTGTTGAGATAATCAAAGATTTATTAGAAAATTTGTAGTCTTCGCTCTTCATTTCGATTTATGTTCAAGAAAATTGCAAATAGTTACCGCCTCTCATTCAGCGGATTAAGTCGGGAAACCTGGCTGCTGAGCGTGGTAATTCTTGTCAACCGTTGTGGTTATATGGCCGTGCCTTTCATGAGCATGTATATCACGCAAAGTTTACACAGAAGCATTGCAGATGCAGGTCTGATCATCACATTATTCGGCGTTGGCTCCGTGCTCGGCGGCATTGCGGGCGGTTATTTGACGGATGTTTGGGGTTTTCGGCCCGTGCAGATTATCTCGCTCTCGATCAGCGGATTGTTGTTTGTTTTATTTGGAATGATCAACGATTTCACCGCTTTATGCTTCCTGATTGTGGTTCTGAGCTTTTTTGTCGAGGCTTTCAAACCTGCAAACAATACGGCCGTAGCGGCATATTCTTCACCGCAAAACCTCACGCGTTCCTATGCGTTGAACCGGCTCGCGACCAACATTGGTTTTGGTTTTGGAACATCGGTGGGCGGAATCCTGGCTGCGATCAATTACAGTTTGCTGTTCTGGGTTGACGGTGTGGTGTACATGTTGGCAGGAATGCTCATCATGATTTTGCTGCCCGCCGCGAAAATTGTGAACCGGAAAGTCAGTGATGAAAGCCCGGAAATCATTGGACAGTCTCCCTGGCAGGACGGATTGTTCGTCAAATTCATGGTGATCGTCATGATGTACATGATTTGTTTTGTGCTGCTTTTCAGGCTGGTTCCGGTTTATTGGAAAGAAGAAATGCACATTGGGGAGTCAACAATCGGCATTCTGCTTGGAATGAACGGGCTCGTGATCGCACTTTTCGAAATGATATTGATCCAAAACCTTGCGAATCGGAGACCGGATTCACATTATATCATTCTCGGGACGGTTTTTAGCGGATTTGCATTCAGCATGCTGGTGATGCCGCTGATTATGCCCGTGATTTTGGCCGCAGCAGCAGTGCTTTTCTTTACGGCGGGTGAAATGTTGGCATTGCCCTACATCAGCACATTTGTTATGAGCCGTGCGACTGAAACAAATCGGGGTAAATATTCTGCTGCCTACTCTGTCTCTCAGTCTGTTGCGCAAATCATTGGACCCGCCGCCGGCGGATTTATCGCAGCGCATTGGGGATATGACGTGTTGTGGATGGCGTTGGTTATGCTCAGTTTTTGCTGCGCCGCGGGCTTCGGCATGTTATTTCAAGCGAAAATGCGGCTTGGTTAAGCGTCCTTTTCTCCATCCGGCTTTTTGGACTGTTCGAGCAGGTCGAGCAGCTCCTTGTTTTTCTCCGCCTCGCGCTCCAAGGCTTTCTTTTGCAACTCAATCAAATCATCTTTTTTGACCATTACATAATTCTCGCGCGGCTCTTCAAATTGTGGCGATTCACCTATTAAATAAGCGGCAGTGGTGCTGAAAAGCTCAGCCAATTTTTTAAATTCTGCGATCGAAGGCTCGTTTTTATCCGTCTCCCAATTCGAAATGGTGCCTTTTCCCTTCTTCTCCATTATTACGGCCAGCTGATCCTGACTCAAACCTAATTTCTCACGACCCTGCTTAATTCTTTTACCAATACTTAGCATTAATCTAGATTTTAGTACAATTTATTTGATAATGATATAATATTATTGTACTTTTGTATATCAGTTATCGTAATGCACAAATTACAAAAAAGGCTGTAAAACTGCTCACACATTATCACAGTATCCAATGGAAAAGCTACAAACCCGAGTAAGAGAGTATGGTTGTCTGACCATCAAAGAGCGTCTGCTCATCCGATTTGTCACTTCAAGAAATGTTGTTGGTAAGAACTGGCGCGGCGTGCTTGCCGCCAAAGATCCGTTCTTCAACACAAAGCTGGGCGGAGATTATCTAACCTCCGTCGCCCAGGCTGTGTCGGATAGCAGTCGCGGAAATGTTGACCGCATTGAACGGGTTACAATAGCGCTCGAAAAAATTGCGGGGATCAAGCCGGTTTCGGTTGTATAGCCGTCGCAATTATTTTAATTCCGTTGTAATGAATTCCAGAATGCCGGTGCCGGTATTTTTCAAATCATGAATGGAGCTGCCTTGCTCAATGATATTTTGAAAAGAGGTTTGCCCTTTTTTGAATGTGAAACTTACCTGGCTACCGTCTTCCTGGTTCGAAACACCTTGGCCATCTTGTAAAACCGTCCAGAAATAATCGTAGTTATGACGGTGATAATGAATGCGTTCGCCCGGTTGGAGGCAGATGTGCCAAACCTTGACCTTGGCATTTTCAAACAGCAAAGTGTCGCCGACAGATTGGTTTTGCGTATTTTCCTCTAATTCCGCATGAAGTTCTTCCGGTGATAAGGCAGCGGTTCTGGACATATGGATCGCGGTTTAAGTTATCGTTGGATGGTTTTTATTCCAATGGTTTGGAATGTATTAAAGGACTGTCTGGCGAGAAATTACTCCATTATGCGAGGCATTAGCCGAAAATCCCCGTTTCCAGCCCGTCGAAGCTTTTTACATTTTTCTGCTGCCAATATTCCTTAATCCCCTCGTCGCCTTTCTTTTTGGCCCAATTCCTCAGTTCGTCGCGATCCCGGTTGTAGTCCATCAACGGCACAGCCATTCCACATGACATCTGCACGACATCAACTTTAACATCAAAAAGCTGCCGTGCGCCTTCAAGGTTTGGAAACAAAGTAATGTATTCTGCCCATTCCGCATCCCGCTGATAAATGGCTCGAGCGGTTCCATACAGCCGCAAAATCAGCGGCTTCCCTTCAAATGCGCAGAACATGATCGTAATGCGATCGTTTTCAAGCAAATGTGCCGCAGTTTCATTGCCGCTTCCGGTCACTTTGAGCCACATCACGCGATTGGGTCCGAGGATGCGCAGTGAGTCCATGCCTTTGGGAGATATGTTAACTGTGCCTTCGCAAGCCGCGGTGGCGACGAAAAAGAGCTTTTGCTTTTGGATAAAATCTTCCAGTTCCGGTGTGATGATCTCCAATTTTTTGCCCATAAATGTTCGTTTTATTTCATGACTAAACAGGATTCGAATTTACCATAAAATTGTGATCACAAATTAATCTTAATGCCTCCGTTGAAGACAAACCCATCCAATGGGGCATAAATATCCCTGAAAACAGGGTTTGTAATCGAGCCTGTGTAAATATTGTCGAATCGTGTCTGGCGTGCGTCCAGGAAGTTTTCGAAATTGATATAAATCGAAAACCGCTCAAAAAGCCGCTCGACCATGAAGCCCAAAATCACATATTCCTGGCCCGTTTTGCCGTCGCTTAGCTTTTGCTTGCTGAAATAATAGGCCTCCAATCCAGCCTTCCATTTGTCTTCAACTTCGTAGAAAAGCACGGAGTTAATTCTGTGTTTTGGCGTAAGATAATTCTCACGATGAACATTGTTTTCGTCAATGCGTGCATCCGTGAACGTGTAACCCAGGAAGAGTTTGAAATCGGCGTAACCGAGCTTTAAATTAGTCTCCGTCCCACGCGTATCAATGTGTCCGGCAATGTTTTGAAATTCATAGCGTCCATTGCTTACCGGTTTGAGAATGAGCGGTTTGGTGATTTTTGTGTAAAAAAACAATTGGTTAATGCTGAGACTCAACTGCTCATTAAAAATGTTCGTCTGATAATTGATGTCCCAATTGCCGCCATAACTGTGTTCCAGCTTATTTTTGTCTTTATCAATCGCCGAAACGCCTTGATATTGAATGCGTTCACTTTCTTCTGTAAAAATAGTTGGCGCTTTGTAGCCCAATCCGCCGCCAATGCGTGAGGTCAGCTTCGGCGCAACTTTAAGCAATGCTGAAATTCGGGGTAAAAATGCGAGGCCATAATCCATCACGTAATCCGCGCGAAGGCCGGTTTCAACATCCAGCCAGTTGGAAGCTTTCCACGTGTTTTGAGCAAAAGCGCCAAATGTGTTCAAATTGTAATCTCTTTCCTGGCCGTGCGAAACCATGATTTCTTTAAACTGGTCTGTCCACAAATTCGCGCCCGCGATCCATTCAAGCTTTTCGCCGTGATTGGCGTAAGAAGCCTCCGTAAAGGTTGAATATTGCGTGCCCTTAAAAGCATAACCCGGCGTCGTTAAACTGCGATTGAAATAGCTGACGCTGTTTTTAACAACGAAATGCTCATGTTTTCCAAAAATATGATCGAATAAAAATTGCGTGCTGATGCGCTCCGTTTTGTTCTTTTCAAAATAACTGTGTCCGGCTTCGCGTTCGTTTTTAATGTAATGCATGTCACCTCCGATTCGGTTTTCGAAGGAGGAATTGACGCCGAGGCTGATCGTTGTGTTTGCATTTGGATAAACAAAAAACCGCGGATTGAATGTGAAACGCTCGAACTTTGGAATCGCAGAAAGGTCAATGCCGGCGGGATCATAAGCCGCATTGCGGTTGTGCGCTGCAAAAACGGTCGCACCCGTTTTACCAAAACGTTTGGAATAAAAACCGTTGGCATCAAAACCGCCCGCAGTCGTTCCGTTCAGGTGAAATTTCAGTTCCTGAGTTTCTTTGGGCGTTTTTGAGATCAGATTGACAAGTCCTGCGATGGCGCCACCTCCGTACAATGTGGAAGCCGAGCCTTTGATCACTTCCACTTGTTTGAGATCGAGCGGAGGAATTTGCAAAAGGCCCAAACCGCTTGATGCGCCCGAATATAATGGAAATCCATCCTTCAAAATTTGGGTGTAACGCCCATCCAGACCCTGGATGCGAATGCTCGCGTTGGCGCTGGTCGCGGAAGTGGTTTGCACCTGAATGCCAGTGCTTTCGCTCAAAACCATACGAATGTCACCCGGTTTCATATTGGCCTTTTCATCAAGCTCTTCCCCTGCAATGAATTCTACACGCGTAGGAATGTCCTGAATGGTCCGCGAGCTGCGCGTTGATGAAATGACCACTTCTTCCATTTCCTCGGCCTCGCTCGTCAGGAAGATGGTCAGCGTGTCTGCGGCGGGCAGCGCAATTGTGTCCGTCCGGGGCTGATAGCCAACGAAAGTTGTGCTGATAATGGCTGATTCGCCCAAAAATCCTGGAATAGTGGCCAGACCATTTTCGTCTGATACAGAGCCATTTGCGGAACCTTTGATTTGCACCGTGGCTCCCGGAAGCGCATTTTCTGTTTGCTGATCTTTAATGAAAACGGCTAATGTATTTTGTGCCTGCGTCACACTGCCGTACAGCATGACCAGCACAAGCAAGATTGATTTTTGCATTGTGAGATTTAAATCGTCGTAAAAAATAAGTAAAGCGGATCGATTTAAACCAGCTTTGGCGGCTGCCAGATGGATTGGGGAATTATTTTAAAATAGGGGTCTGCATAGAGAGAGCGGCTGGTTACGGCTGCAAACGTTGGCTTGATGTCAAAGTGATAAGCTGTGAAAATATTCAGCATTTGTCCGCAGCAAGCGCATATGCAAAACGGCGAGCAGTTTTCTGCATGGCCATCGTGATCCGGGTGATCATTGTCATTGAAAGTTGTTTCATAGCGCTCATTGTCAATGCATTCCACTTTGTCGCCACAGGGGAGCAGCGCCAAAGTGAGCATGTAAAAGGCTAGTATGACAATCAAATATTTCAATGCAAAGTGTGTTTTGAATTAAATCTTTTTGCCCTGAATCCTGAAAGCGTTCAGAATGGCCAGCAAAGCTACGCCAACATCCGCAAAAACCGCTTCCCAAAGCGTCGCAATTCCACCGGCACCGAGGATCATCACCAAAAGTTTCACGGTCATTGCCGCCGAAATGTTCTGATAAACTACGCTTTTCGTGATTTTGCCCACCTTGATCGCCGATGCAATTTTTGATGGCTGATCGTTCTGAATTACAATGTCGGCCGTTTCGATCGCCACATCCGAGCCAAGCGCGCCCATGGCGATGCCCACATCCGCGAGGGCAATTACCGGCGCATCATTCACGCCATCGCCCGCGAAAGCAATGTGTTTTCCAGCCGCTTTTAACTCCTCAACTTTACGGACTTTGTCTTCCGGCAACAAATCTCCAAAATACTGATCAATGCGCAGCTGGCCAGCAATGTGCGAAACGACAACTTGCTTATCTCCTGACAGCATAACCGTCTCAATGCCAAGGCTTTTCAATTGTGCAATGGCCGCTGCCGCATCTTCCTTGATCTCGTCAGCAATGGTGATATAACCTGCATAAGCGCCGTTAATGGCCACAGCGACAATTGTTTCGGCAATATTGTTTAGTTCTGATGGAAACGCGATATTGAATTTGTTTAGCAGTTTAAGGTTTCCGGCAAGAAGCGAATCTGTGCCAACCTTACCTTTCAAACCGTGTCCGGAAATCTCTTCAACTTCCGTTGGCTTGATCAATGTCAATGTGCCTGCTTGTTCCACGACAGCTTTTGCCACCGGGTGCGTTGAATATTGCTCTAATGATGCAGTTTTAGTGATAAAATCATTGTTATCCAAACTGGTTTCCACTTTCTGGACCTTGAAAACGCCTTTGGTAAGCGTCCCTGTTTTGTCGGAAACCAATGTGTCGATCTTGGTGATAACGTCGAGAAAGTTAGCGCCTTTGACCAAAATCCCATTGCGCGAAGCCAGTCCGATGCCGCCAAAATAGCCCAACGGAATGGAGATTGTGAGCGCACAAGGACAAGCAATGACGAGGAAAACCATGCCGCGGTAAAGCCATTGATCAAAATTATAATTTGCGACAAAAAAGTAGGGAACGAGGATGATCAGCACAGCGAGCAGGAAAACAATTGGTGTATAAATTTTTGCTAACCTGCTTATTAACAATTGTGTAGGCGCTTTTCTGGCCGTGGCTTCCTGCACCATTTCTAGAATGCGCGAAAGCTTGGAATCCTTGAACAATGTCCCGACTTCCACCTCAACGGATTTTTCCATGTTGATCATCCCAGCCAGAACGACCTCATTTTGCACCTTTTGATCAGGAACGGATTCACCTGTCAATGCGGCCGTATTGAATGTCCCGTTCAAAGATTTGAGCTTGCCGTCCAAAGCAACTTTCTCGCCGGCTTTGACCACAATCGTTTCACCAATTTTGACTGAACCCGGCGCAACTTGCGCGTCTTTTCCGTCTCTGATTACAGTCACTTCTTCGGGTCTGATGTCCAAAAGCGCCTTAATGGAGCGTTTTGATCGGCTTACGGCCAAATCCTGAAACAGTTCGCCAAGTTCGTAAAAGATCATAACCGCAACGCCTTCGCTAAACTCACCGATGTAAAAAGCGCCGATTGTCGCGATCGTCATCAAGGTAAATTCATTGAAAAAATCGCCTCGCATCACACGCCGGAATGCCGTGGCAATGGTTTTATTGCCGGCCAAAACATAGGCAACGAGCATCAGCGCAATCTCCACCGTGCGGTTGACCTCAACCTTCAATATAAATGTTGTGAAAAGATAGCCGGCCAAGATTAACAAGCTAAGCCACAGCATCCAACGACTTTTCAGCAAACCTTCATCCGCTCCGTCGCCATGACTGTGACCGTCATGATCGTGGTCGTGTCCATCGTGCTCATCGTGTCCATGATTATGCGCTTGTTTTGTCGCCGCCGCAGTCTCCGGGGCGCAGCATTCTTTTTCGTTGTGATGAGCGTGTTCGTGGGTTTCGCTGAGCTTCATTGTGTTATGATCAAAAAGTGTTGCCGGGTTGATTTTCGGTGTAATTGAAATTCAAATGAAATATGAAAACCCTACCGCAAATGTACGCTATAACCCCGTGCAACAGGGTTTCATGTCTGAAAATCAATTCATTGCAATGTTGTTGCAGGGAAATGTTACACAATGTTTGTTGTCACAATGCATTACACACGGGTTTCGTTTTAGTGAAAATCGCCTTTGCATTGTTATAACATTATTATAACTTTGTTTGATGCTGGTAAGGGTCAGAAAGATTGGAAATTCCCAGGGAGTTATTCTTTCAAAAAACATGATGGAACAATGTAACATTCAAGACATTGTGAATGTGGAGGTTAAAGGAACTTCCATTGTGATAGAGCCTGCAAGTCAAAGTCCGAGGGCAGGCTGGGAAGAGCAGTTTCGGCAGGCGAATGTTGAGAAGGAAGAAAATCTCTTGGACGGACTTGCCAATGCCTTTGACGAATCGGAATGGACATGGTAGTCAAGCGATTCGAAATTTATTTTGTAAACCTCGACCCGACCATTGGCAGTGAAATCAAAAAGTCACGGCCCTGCGTCGTGATTTCGCCAGACGACATTAACCGCTCGCTGAATACGGTCATCATTGCACCATTGACTTCGACAATAAAGCGCTATCCAACGCGTGTTGACTGTGTTGTAAGCAACAAATCGGGGCAAATTGCAATCGACCAGCTCCGGGCGATTGACAAGGCAAGACTTTTCAAAAAGATCGGCACGCTTGACGCAACGGCGGCCGATAGCGTTTTGGAAGTGATTAAGGCGCTTTTTGCATGAATTTCAATGTAATCGTGCGGCAACCAGTGCGCCCAATTTCTTCAATGCGCCGTCAATAGCAGGGCTAAATGGAGCGCCGAAACTGATTCTGATGTAATTGACAAAGCGGGCGTCGGTGCTAAAAATCTGGCCGGGGGAAATGCTGATGTTTTCTAAAATTCCAGCCTCAAAAAGTTCGAATGCATTGATTTTCGCGTTCAATTCAATCCATAACACATAACCGCCTTGTGGCCGGCTAATTCTGGTGCCGGCCGGGAAATATTCTGTGATTGCCTGCGTGTAACGCAGACATTGCGTGTGCAGCGCTTTGCGCAAATTCCGCATATGCAGGTCATAACGGCCCGTTTCGAAAAAATAGCCGATGGCAGATTGTGTGGGCGTTGCCGACGAAACCGTATGCACGATCTTATTGCTCAGCACTTTCTCGAAAAATTTGCCCGGAATGCACCAGCCAACGCGATAACCGGGCGCAAGCGTTTTGGAAACCGATGAACAGAGCATTACAAGCCCTTTTTTATCAAAACTCTTGCAAGTCTTGGGGCGGTTTTTGCCAAAATACATTTCACCATAAATATCATCCTCGATCAACGGAATTTCCTTTTCAGCAAGCATTTGAACCAACTGCTTTTTCCGGTTATCGGGCATGCTGGCACCGGTCGGATTAGAGAAATTGGTCACAAAAAGGCACGCTTTGATGGGCACCGTTTCCAAAGATTTCTCCAGATATTCAAGGTCAGGTCCGTCATTCGGATCGCTTACGACTTCGAAAATCTGCAAGCCAAGATTTTTTACAACATTAAAAATGCCGAAATATACGGGACTCTCGATGGCCACAACATCGCCGGGCTTCGTGACTGCTTGCAGGCAAAAAGACACCGCTTCCATGCAGCCGTGTGTTGTGATTACCTCATCCTCAGTTACATTGCCATTCCAATTGAATGCATTTTTTGCAATCTGCTTTCTTAAATTCTGGTTTCCCTGAATGTCTTCGTATTGCGTGCAGCTGTGCGGACTGCGCCGGATCGCTTCCATGAGCGCCTTGTTGAGCTTGGCAACAGGCGTAAGCTCGATGGATGGCACCGCAGTCGACAGTCTGACCGTTCCTTCCTGTGTCAATGTCCGGTAAACTTGCTTGATTATTGCGTCCACATCGGGCTCTGCAAGCTTGGCAGCGGGTTTTGGCACTTCCGACTTTCCTGGCCGCTGCGCAGATTTATATCGTACAAAATAGCCCGATTTCGGCCTTGCTTCCACGTAACCCTTGTTTTCGAGCGCCACGTAAGCCTTGTATGCAGTGCTCAAACTAATGCCCTGCTCTTTGCTGAGTGCCCGTAGGGAAATCAACTTGTCGCCGCTTTTGAGCGTGTTGTTTTCAATTTGTTGCTCCAATCTTTCGGCAACCTGGCTGTAAAGGAATTCGTCCTTTTCTACGAAAATTGCATTGTTCATTTCCTTTCTGGCATTTAGCATATCTGTTATGCCCAAAAATAACAAAACTGAATCTGTTTTCCCATGATTTCGCTAGGCAACTTTGCATCGCAGTTTGATTTAGCAAATCAATTAGCACAGCCTAGCCGCACGGAAAGCTGAATTGAAACGCTAAATTGGACTGCAACTTCAAACATCTGTTAGCCATGGAAAATGAAATAATCGTCCAGCTCTTCGAGCGTGATCTCAAAAAATTGCGGGACGAAATTGAAAATTACCCTTCGGAGGATTCGTTGTGGGTCCAATTGCCGGGAACGATCAACTCGGGCGGGAATCTTTGCCAGCATCTGATTGGGAATCTGCGAACTTATGTAGGGCTTGCTTTGGGCAATGTTCCATATGTCAGGAACCGCGATGCGGAATTTGCGGCGCGTTACTTTACCCAGCCGGAACTGGTTTCCGAAGTCGAAAATTTGTCTGCCATTGTTGTAAAATCCATTCGGGATTTATCTCAGGAACAGTTGCAGGCAGCGTTTCCACGCAATGTGCTCGATATGTTCGCGGAGCAGACGACTGCATTGGTGCTCGTGCATTTGTTGACGCATCTTTCCTATCATTTGGGTCAGATCAATTACCACAGACGATGGGTTTCGGCGGCTAACCCTCAATAATTCTATTTAAATGACATTGAATCCGATGAAAAATGCCTTGAAACAAGATCTCGAAAACATTGGCGAGATTCTTGAAAATGTTAAAAACCACAGTCTGGACTTCCTGCACCAACTGCATGACTTGCCAACCTATGCAACTGACCAGCAGATTGTTCCGGCAATGCTCCAAACGGAAGGGCTGGGCGCAGAGAAATGTCTCGAATTCTTTAAAGAAACCTATCAAAAACTGATCGTAGCCAGCACAGGGCCAAGGTTTTGGGGATTTGTAACTGGCGGCGCAACGCCGGCAGCCATTGCGGGCGACTGGTTAACAGCCACTTTTGATCAAAACACCCAATCAACAAAAGGAACCGGTGACGTGTCGGCCATCATCGAGCGGGAAACCATTCGATTTTTGTGCCAATTGTTCGACTTGCCTGAGCAATTCAATGGCGGATTTGTGACAGGCGCCACAATGTCCAATTTCACCGGACTGGCTGTCGGCAGGCAATGGGCCGGGTCGAAACTCGGCATTGACATTTCGAAGTCGGGCATGTCATCGGACATTGTGGTGATGTCGGCCACGCCGCATTCTTCGGTGATCAAATCGCTTTCGATGCTTGGTTTTGGGAGCAATAACTTGTTGAAAATCGAAACATTGGATTCCAGGGAAGCAATGGATGTTGCTGATCTGGAAGTAAAACTCATTGCCCAGCATGGCAAGCCGGTGATTGTGAGTTGCAGCGCTGGAACGGTCAACACCGTCGATTTCGACGACATTGCTGCCATTGTTCGCTTGAAGGAAAAATATGATTTCTGGCTTCATATTGATGCTGCTTTTGGTGGTTTTGCGGCTTGTTCTCCTGAGCATAAGCATTTGTTGAAAGGGTGGGAGCACGCGGACAGCATCACGATAGATTGCCATAAATGGATGAATGTGCCTTACGACAGCGCTGTTATTTTGGTCAAAAATGAGCACGCTCGTCTGCAAGTGGAAACATTCCAAAACACGAATGCGCCTTATCTGGGCGACCCTTCCGAAAACTTTTCTTATCTCAATTTCCTACCCGAAAACTCCCGCCGTTTTCGCGCATTGCCAGCCTGGTTCAGCCTCATTGCTTATGGAAAATCAGGTTTCCAATCGGTTGTCGAAAACAGCATTGCGCGTGCAAACGAGTTGCGTGCATACATTGAGCAGAGTGAATCATTTGAACTGGCGGCACCAGTGAGGTTGAATGTGGTCGGTTTCAGATTGAAAGATCTGAAAGCAGATCTGGGTGCTTTCTTAACGTCCTTAAATGAAGGCGGGAAGGTTTTCATGACGCCCACAACATTGCAAGGAAAGGCATGCATCCGCGCCGCATTTGTCAATTTCCGGACGACGTCGGAAGACGTAAAGATTGCAATTCAGGCTTTGGAAGAGACAGTAATTGCTAATGAATCACCAGTTTCCTGATCAGACTCCGCCCGCCATTTTCAACCTTTAACAAATAAACTCCGGCCCTCAGATCCTGCGGCAAGAACGCCGCAGGCATTTCCGTCAAAGTCATTTTCTTCAACATTAAAATTCTCCCGGAAACGTTCATCAATGTCACATTTGCTCCGATAACCGCTTTTTCGACCAGCTTAATCTGCATTTGCAAGGCCGAAGACGGATTTGGAATAATCTCAATGTCAAAAGCCTGCGAAGCGGGATTTGCGGCAAGGATTGGTGAACCAACTTTAATGTGAAATACGTCATTAATGCAGCTTTGAGCATCTTTTACATTAAAATCGGTAGATTGATTTGGGCTTACACTGATAACCGGAGTGGTCTCACCGGTGTTCCAAATGTGTTCACCGATGAAGGACGACTTCAATTCAACACTTTCACCCGGTTTGATCTCAACCGTCGTTTCTTTATTAACGTCTTTTTCTATTGTGAACTGGTCGTGAATGACTCCATCTGTTCCGATCCATTTGGCATCCAGCCGGTTATGCTCCACTTCCAGCACCAATCCACCGGCACGTTCTGCGTCAGAATAATACATGGCTTTATGCGGGAAACCCGCCGCCGGTGACCCCAATTGCCCGGCAGAACCCGACACAACATAAACGGTTCCCTTGTTCGATTCGGTTTTTTTGAAATACGGGCAGGACTCTTGCGAGCCGTCATAACGTGCAGATGAGTTGCTAAGGTTGTGTTTGCTCGGGTCAAATGTTGCAGCCTTGTCGTAATGTCCCTGCATGAGGCGCGAGCGTTCATACACGTGGCTATGCCCGCACAGAATCAGATCGACGCCGTTTCTTTCAAGTATTTTGATAAAATTTTCCCGGATCTTGATGAGGTCAGTTTCGGTTTCGGAGTTTCGCGAACCTTGCGAATAGGGTGGGTGATGCCAATATGCAATGATCCAGTCCTTGTTTTGATTGGCGGCCAGGTCTTTTTTGATCCATTGCACCTGC
This sequence comes from Dyadobacter sp. CY326, assembly GCF_021390515.1. Classification (GTDB taxonomy): domain Bacteria; phylum Bacteroidota; class Bacteroidia; order Cytophagales; family Spirosomataceae; genus Dyadobacter. The sequence goes on along the minus strand of NZ_JAJUXI010000014.1, from coordinate 104,000 downwards.
CTGCCCAGCGTGTCGTAAAGTCTCGTCGCATTATCTTCTTTTCCGTAAGAATCCAGTGACAAGAAGTGCACATTGCCATAATCGTAGGAATAATAAGCCTCCGTTTCCGACGCCACGCCACCCGCTTCACCTTTTGTTGGCAAAGTAAAAATGTCATAATAGGGCACGTTGTGATCGTTTTGCCGGTCGGCATTGTCGTTGTTGTAATCGTGGTTGCCGGGTGTCGGGAATACTGGATTCTTTTTGAGGAAGGCGAATTTGTAATGATTGAAAAAATTGGATTGATATTCTGCGTCGGTTCCAAAACTGTAAGCATTGTCGCCCAGCAACAGCAATGCATTCATGTAATCTTCGCCCAAATACTTGGCAACGCTTTCACGCACGAGGCCCTGCATCGCGGAGTTTGTGCCGCAGTCGCCCAGGACGCCGAACCTGTATTTTCCCTTCGTTCCGGGAGCGGGCGCCGTTTCGAAATAATTGTTCTGATCGCCTTCCAAAAGCTGTGTCGCCGAACCGATTGAATAAAAATAGCGCGTTGCGGGCGACAGATTGGAGAGCTTGATTTCGTGCTCCATAACTGCAGCCGCGTTGTCAGCCGTCATATTCAATGCATCCAGGGAAGTCCCGTAACGAACCAAACTGGAAGCGGCCACATCCGTCCGCCAGCGAATCACCATGCTCGACGACGTCGCCGATTGCAGATAAGGTCCACGCAGCAATGTGGTTTGCGCCGGGGCAACTTTGAATTGCAACATTAAGAAGATGAGCAGCAAAATTTTCTTCATGGCTTATCGGTAAGGGCGTGCAGGAATGCGATGATTTCCTTCTTTTCTTTTTCGGTTAAATTCAGTGGCATTGGCGAAAGTGTTTGTCTGGGAACGTCCAGTCCCATTCCTGCGCCGCCGCCTTTGTCATAAAAATCAATGACTTTTTCCAGCGAGCTGAATGCGCCATTGTGCATATAAGGAGCTGTAACTGCTGCATTTCTTATTGTCGGTGTCTTGAAAGCAGCTTCGTAATAAGGCGTTGCGCGCACATTCATGCGACCATGATCATTGTCTTTTTCGGGATTAATAAAATCTTCCGTTGCAGTTGTGCCAATGATCTCAAATTCTGTTAATGCGTAAAATGGCGGGATGAGGCCATTGAAAAGTGGCGCGAAATGGCAAGTTCCACATTGCGCCTTGCCCATAAACAAGTTGAAGCCGGCAATCTGCTCGTCCGTCATTGCTGTGCGATCACCTTTCAAATAATGGTCAAATGCGGCATTGTAAGGCGCAAGCGTGCGAATGTAGGATGCCAATGCTGTGTAAAGTTGTTTTTCGTCCGCCTTGTCACTCGTTTTTGGAACAGCTTGTTTCCATAAGCGTTTGTATTTTTTGTCTTTAACCAAAATCTGAAAACTCCTGGCCGGATCACCATTCATTTCAGCCGGGTCGCGCATGACGGTTTCTATCTGTTCTTCAAGCGTTTTAGCGCGCCCGTCCCAAAACTGATTGTGTTGCAAAGCCGCGTAAATTAGGGAAGGAGCATTGCGCTTTACAGTGGTTTTTGGGTCAATGCCAACGCTTCTGGGAAGTCCGTCGGTGAAGTAATTTGCAGGGTTGTGGCATGAGGCGCAGCTTTTTGTTTTGTTACCGGATAATCGCGGTTCGAAGAAAAGTTTTTCACCAAGTAAAACCTGTTTTTTAGCAAAAGCAGCATGTGTTTTGGAATTTCCGGGCTGCAAAGCATCGCTGCTAAACAGATGCGCTGCTTCCCGATTCATCATTCCCGGCAATGTTGTGTCAAGATTCATTTCTTTGAGCATTGCATGAAAATGCGTTTGCAGCGGCAGGGCGTGATCGGTAAGGAATTTTAGTCTGTCAAACGCATCGAAATCCGGGTTCCCGTGCAGAAAATCGATTGCGCTTGTAAGATAAATGCGGACGCTGTCGTGCCTGCTTTGGTCGATATATGGTTTCAAAACAAAGCCGATCGTCTCCAATGCAACCGAAGATTCCCTGATGCCGCTTTTCAGAAGCGGCGCGTCAAAACCGCTGATGCCCAATGCAATAACCCGGATGATTTCAAGGCGCACGCTAGCCAAAATCTGCTTGTCATCGGTTTCAAATTTGTAGAGCAATGCATGTAAGTCCGAAGCTGCGTGAGTAAGTAATTGTGCCTGAGCCACTAACAGCGCTTTTGAGTCGGTGGTTATGCTGTCAAACAGCAAGGCTTCCATATATTGCATGCCCGCCGGCTCCATATATTCCAGATGAGGCTCTTCAATCTCATTTTTGGGAGGGCGGTTATAGATTCTGGACGACGTGAAGAAGAAATGTTCTAAAAAATATTCGATTCGTTTGTAAGCTAATCGGGCATCGACAAGCTTGACTTTGGCCGTTTCGATTGTTAAGCTGTCGTCCGCCCGAATGTTGTGAAAGGCGGTTTCAAGCTTACCAAGCTGTGTTGCATAAGCTTTTGCATCTTCCCGAAAAAGCTTAACGGCACCTTCAACGCCGATGGAATCCGCAGATTTTGGTGCAGAAAAGGCGAAGACAAAAAGTGATGCAAGCAGCAGAAGCGTAAAGTTTTTGCGCATAGGCAAAGTCGGGTTTACCAACATAATATTACGGAAAAATCTGAATTTTCGATAAACAGAGGCATTTTGCGTTTATTGGTAAGCGTTCAATTTGCTGATCCGGCGTTCACAACGACCTGTTGAGCAAACGACTCTACAACGTCACGAAAATCCGAAGCCTTAAAAAGCCTTAAACCGGCTAAAAACGCTAGCAGATGGGTCTGGCATAGTAATTTATTAACGCTAGCAAACATATCCGTTTTGACATGTGTGAGTTTTCCAGGGTGGAGGGCGGATAATTATTCATCAACATTCATTAACATAATGGTCGATACTCCAATTAGCAAGGATTTTTCTAAAAATCATCTGCAACATTTAGCACCAACCCCGGTTAAGGATCAGGAAACGCTTCCGAGAAACCTGCTTTGTTTTTCACATCTCAGGTGGGACTTCGTTTACCAGCGGCCTCAGCATCTTTTAACGCGTTTTTCGGATGTGACGGCTGTTTATTTCCTCGAAGAACCAATTTTTGGAAATACGGACGTGCCTTATCTGACATTCTCGCAACGGTTGCCGGAACTTTGGGTTTGCGTGCCGCATTTAGCCCACGGTTTGAGCAAGGATGAAGTGAATAAGCAGTTGAAAGAGCTTATTAAAGTGTTTTTTGTAAACAAGAACCTGGATGATTTCATCTTCTGGTATTACACGCCGATGGCACTGGAATTCTCCGATCACATTACGCCGGGACTAACGGTTTATGATTGTATGGATGAACTTTCTGCGTTCAAGTTTGCGCCGGATTCCATCAAACGTCTTGAACACAATTTGCTCAACAAGGCTGATGTCGTTTTCACGGGTGGAAATTCTCTTTTCGAGTCAAAACGGAATTTGCATCGCAACATTCATCCGTTCCCCAGCAGCATTGATAAAAAACACTTTGGTAAAGCAAGAAAGCAGAATAGCGAACCGGCTGATCAAGCTGCGATCAAGGGGCCGAAAGTTGGTTTTTACGGTGTGATTGACGAACGGTTTGATATTAACCTGATCGAAGACATTGCCAATGCGCGTCCCGATTTGAACATTATGCTTATTGGACCAGTGGTAAAAATTGATCCGGAATTATTGCCAACAAACAAAAACATTCACTATTTGGGAGCGCGTTCTTACGATCAGCTTCCGGGATATCTTTCCGGATGGGATGTGGCGCTCGTTCCTTTTCTGTTAAATGAATCGACGCGTTTTATCAGCCCGACCAAAACGCCTGAATATTTGTGCGCAGGCAAGCCCGTTGTTTCATCGGCCATCCGGGACGTGGTTAACCCTTATGGCAAGAACAAGCTGGTTTCCATTGCCAAAAACAGTGAAGAATTCATCAAAGCCATCGGCGATTGGCTGGACCTGAAAGACAAAACGGAATGGCTGAATAATGTCGACAAGTTTCTATTGACCATTTCATGGGATCTGACTTGTGCGGGCATGACCGATAATATGGCTACAACTTATAAAAGTAAAAAAATCGTTTCGTTGCCAAGTATGAGTTCTTCCAAAAAACAGAACCAGCGGTAAGCAATGACAGAAATCGAAAATCCATTTAAGTCTTTCTGGATGGGAGGGTTTGAATGTGCAGACCAGCTCAATGTGCATGGTAACCGGGTGGACCTGTTGAAGGACACCGGTCACCTGGACATTATTGACCAGGATTATGAAATGATCAGTCAGTTCGACATTCGCACCGTTCGTGAAGGAATCCGTTGGAGCCAGGTGGAATATAAGCCTTACCAATATGATTTCAGCTCGGTAAAGCAAATGATCTTGGCTGGGCAACGGAATGGCACACAGCAAATCTGGGACATTTGTCATTTCGGATTTCCGGATGATCTTACGCCCTTGCATCCGCATTTCACGCCGCGTTTTGTAGCATTATGCAAAGCATTTGCATTCTTTTACAACCATATGGCACCCGAGTCGCCGCTGGTTGTGACGCCGATCAATGAAGTTGGATTTATTTCGTGGCTGGGCGGCGATGCGGCTGGAACGGCTCCATATTGCCGGAACAATGGGTGGGAAATGAAGTATGCGCTCATGCGGGCTTATATCGCAGGCGTTAAGGCGCTGAAAGAATATGATCCGCGCATCCGCATTCTTACGACCGAGCCGCTGATTAATGTGGTGCCGGAAGTTGGTGCCGATGAGACTGAAATAAAAAGTGCTCAGGCAGACCATGATCTTCAATATCAGGCGGTTGACATCCTTTGTGGCAAAATCTGTCCCGAACTCGGCGGCAAGCCTGAATATCTGGACATGCTGGGTTTTAATTACTATTATAACAACCAATGGGTTGCTGGCACGCATCAATACATGGGCTGGAATGATCCGGTGATGGATACGAGATGGCGCAGTTTGTCAGATCTGTTGCGTGAAGCGCACTTGCGTTATGACGTGCCCGTTGTGCTGACCGAAACCAGTCACCCAAAGGAAGACAGGCCAATCTGGATCAGCATGGTAGCTGAGGAAAGCTGCAAGTTGGTTGCTGAAGGCATTCCTTTATGGGGCGTATGTTATTATCCGATTATCGACCGGCCCGACTGGGATCAAGTTGATTACTGGCATAATTCGGGGATCTGGGACACTGACCCAATGGTGCTGGGAAGCAGCCGTGTGCTGCATATGCCGTCAGCACAAGCGTTGGTGGCCGGTCAGGCGGATCTGAGAAATGTGCAAATCAGTGCCAAAAATCAGCGGACTTATAAAAAGAAAGAAAAGTCCTCATTTGCAGAGTATATTATTAAATTGCCGGGGAAAATCATCAAAGATTTTGTTTCCCATGCAGACGACATTACCGCGACTTGACATTGGACCGCTCTCCGAATACAGGGAGGACGATGTAATGATCAGTCGTTTTTCAGTGTATCTGGAAGAGCATCAAAACCTTGTTTTTCCCCACCGCCACAGCTTTTTTCATCTTGTGCTTTTTACAGAAGGAACTGGTTCTTACACGATTGACTTCAACCGATTCTTCGTTAAGCCGTTTCAAATTTATTTCATGATTCCAGGCCAGGTGCATTCCTGGGATTTCGAGGGAGCGATGGAAGGTTATGTTGTTAATTTTTCAGACCTGTTTTTCAGGTCTTTTTTATTGCGCCCGGATTATCTCGACTCGTTTTCATTTTTTGACGGAGACAGCAGCAATAATGTGATCGACATTGTGCCTGACATCCAACACGATATTGTTTCCGTTTTCGAGGAATTGTTGCTGCAAACGTCGAAGGGCGCTTTCAGAGAAGATATCATTCGCGTGCTGTTGCTGAAAATATTTTTGTTGCTGGAACAAAGTAGGAGCAGAGCGGGCCAACACATTTCCTCCGTTCAAAAAAATCCGCTGATCAAAAATTTTCAAAAGCTCATTGAAAAAAACTTCGTTGCACTGAGGCAGCCGGGCGAATATGCTGATTTGCTGCACATTACGCCCAACCATTTGAATGCAGTTTGCAAAGAACATCTCGGTTTACAGGCAGGCGCGGTTATTCGTAACCGGGTTGTTTTGGAAGCCAAGAGGTTGCTCATTAACCTCGAACTGTCCGTTTCAGAAATTGCTTACAAGCTCAATTTCAATGACAACTCTTATTTCACGCGGTTTTTCAAAAAGGAAACGGGCATGACGCCGGAGACATTCCGATCCAAATCCGCCAATCAGCCCGTCAGACGTTAATGCTTAAACGTTGTGGTTTCGCTTGAAGCCGGTTTGATAAACAATGCCAGCCACGCACGTCGCGCGAGGCGATAAAAATAAGGCGTCAGGATGATCAGAATAGGGATAATGCTGATCAGGAAATAGTCAAGATATTGCTCGAAAAAGTTGACGAAAATCAGGAAATAGATCACCATAAACGCCACGTAAAACGAATAGCTCATATACAAAGCACCCTGATAAAATCCAGGTTCAGGCACCAAGTTTTCGCCACAATGCGGGCAATGCTTATTCATTTTATCAAAGTTTTTCAGGCTGTATGCATTTTTGGAGATGAAAAAATCACCTACGCCACATCTGGGACATTTGTTAAAAAAGACGCTATATAATTTGCTGGGCTTTGCCATGTGATGTAATATTTGATTGATACAAATTTGGCCACAAATCACATGATAAAGAAAGACGGATGCTAGCTTTTGTGGCACTAATCAACGATTGCTTATGAAAACTATGCCAGTGGTGAAAGCAAAACAGCGGTCTGGCGAAGACGAATGTTAGTTAAGGTTATTTATGAACCGTGCCATTTGCGGAATGTCGAAAACGTGGTCGATGTCGGTGTGCGTGAGCGCGTAATGCGGCATGTAGGGCATTTGGGCAGTTTCCGGATTTTGAACAATTGTAATGCCGCCATTTTGCTTGACGGCCGCCAATCCCCTTGTCCCATCTTCATTTGCACCGGACAGGAGCATTGCCGCAAGCGACGCGCCATAAGCCTCTGCCGCCGATTCGAAGGTCACATCAATGCTCGGTCTGCTGAAATTGATTTTCTCGGAATAATCTAATGCAAACGAATGGCTTTTTTCAATCAGTAAATGATAATCTGCGGGAGCGAGGTAAATGTGTCCGGATTTAATGATGTCCTTATCTTCCACCTCATGCGTTGGGGCAAACGCTTTTGTAGCCAAGAGCTCATGCAGCGAGGAATCAACCGAATTACGGCGATGCAGCACAAGAATGATAGCAACTTGCAGATTCTCTTTCAATAACGGAAGCAGGCTGAAAAGCACTTGCAGACTGCCCGCCGAACCACCGATTACGAGCGCTTTGATTGCTTTGCCTAAACGATCTTCTTCCATATTTTCTCCCGGTTAAGCTGCTTGAAATTGTGCTGGATCACGGAAAACTTCAATGTCTCTTTGGTCCCCAATGCGAGATAACCGAGGGAACCCAAGCTGGCGTCAAATAATTTGAGAACCCTGTCTTGCAGATCTTTTTCAAAATAGATCAGCACATTTCTGCAAAAAATCAGGTCAAACTCATTGAATGAGCTGTCTGAAACGAGGTTATGCGTGGAAATGATAATCTTCTCGGACAACTCCCGATCAAATTTTGCCTGTCCGTAATTGGCTGTATAATATTGCGAGAAATCATTCACGCCACCGGATGCAATGTAACTTTCAGAATATTGTTTCATCTGCTGCAAAGGAAAAATCCCCTTGCGGACCTTTTCCAGAACGCTCGGATTGAGGTCCGTTGCATATAGAAGCGATTTTTTGAGCAGATTCGCTTCTTTCAGCAAGATAGCCATTGAAAAAACTTCTTCCCCCGTTGAACAGCCCGCGTGCCACACGCGGATGAATGGCTTTGTCCCCAGCACCGGCAATATTTCTTCCCGCACCGATTTATAAAATGACGGGTCGCGAAACATTTCAGTTACATTAACCGTGATTTCCTCAACAAATCGCTTTAAATAACCTTCATCTGTCTTGACGCGGTAACGGAATTCGGCGAAGCTTGGGAATTTGTCAAGCGAATATAGCCTGATAATGCGTCGTTTGAGCGAAGCCTTGGAATAGCTGGTAAAATCGTAGCCATAAATGTCCAGCAAGTCATTCAGTAAAAGTTCAATGTCCTCATCCTCAATCATTTCCTATATGTCTTTTAAAAGCTGCAACAATTTATCGACGTCGATCGGCTTCGAAATGTAATCGTCCGCACCGGCTTGGAGGCACTTTTCACGATCACCGACCATTGCTTGCGCAGTAACCGCAAACACGGGCGTCTGCCGTCTGCTTTCTATCTTTTTGATCAATGGAATCGCGTCATAACCATCCATTTCGGGCATCATCATATCCATCAGGATCGCGTCAACAGGCTCATTGGTGCGTAACAAATCTAGCGCCTCGTGGGCCCCCAAACATGAAATACAATCAAACGATTTGGCTTTCAAAGTCGCTTTTAACGCAAATATGTTCCTGGCGTCATCGTCGATTATCAACACTTTTTTCTTATGCATAGGGGGTTGTTTCAAACAAATCAGAATTTTTCGTAAAGCCACACACGCAACAGCGATATAAGCTGGTCAATGTCAACGGGCTTGGTAATGTAGTCGGATGCGCCTGCATTGATGCATTTTTCGCGGTCGCCAGTCATCGCCTTGGCGGTGACGGCAATTACGGGCAGGTTGCGCCACTGGTAATTTTCTCGAATGCGGCGGGCTGTTTCATAGCCGTCCATTTGCGGCATCATCATATCCAGCAGCACCACATCAACGTCTGGGTTTTCTTCCAATCGCTGCAATGCCTCTTTGCCATCCAATGCGGTCAGGACGTTCATTTTATAAGTTTCCAGTGATTTGGAAAGCGAAAAAATGTTCCGGACATCGTCATCAGCAATGAGCACTGTTTTGCCCTGCAAAATCTCGCTGAGTCCACCGAGATTCGGTCGGTCGCCCGATTTCAGCGCGCCTTTTTTATTTTCTTCAACAACGTGCAGAAAGAGCGAAACCTCGTCGAGCATGCGCTGATAGGAGTGTGCCGTTTTTACAATAATGGAATCCGCATATTGCTTGATGCGCAATTCCTCGGTCATCGAAAGGCTTTTGCCTGTAAAAACAATGATGGGAATGTGTTCAAAGCCCGGACTTCTTTTGGCCAGTTCCAACATTTCGTAAGCCTGTTTATCAGGAATTCCCATATCCAGGATCACGCAATCCACTTCATTATTTTGCAATGCCTCAACGCCTTCGTTAATGTCACTTTTCAGTTTTGAATTGATATTAAATGAGGAGAGGAAATAAGCCAAAGCCTTGGCGTGCATCGGGTTATCTTCTACAATAAGCACTTTTTTGCTTTGCTTACTGACTACAAATTCAATCTTTTTAAAGATCTCGTCCATTTTCTCAAACGCGACTGGCTTGTCGATAAAATCAACCGCGCCTTTGAGCAGACTTTCGTTTTTCATCCGGTGCGAAGACATGATATGCACCGGGATGTGGCGTGTAGCAGGATTGGCCTTTAACTGATCCATTACAGCCCAACCGCTGATCACCGGCAGTTCAATGTCCAGCAAAATGCCCATCGGTTTGAAAGTCTGTGCAAGTTCGAGACCTTCATCGCCGCGCACCGCGACAATGCATTTGTAACCCTGCTTGCGCGTGTAGTCGAGCAGTGATTTTGCGAACAATGTGTCGTCCTCAACGATGAGAATCGTCTTGTCGGTTGGCTCAATGCTTCCACGGTCGTCGGCAATGCTTTCAGGAACAACGGTGCTGATAAAACGCGTTTGATTATCAGTGGGAGCCGTTTTCAGGTGTTCTTCGCTGTGGTTGAGGAAGTAACTTTGCGGCTCAGGCGCTGGCGCTCCGTAAATTTTCGCAATGGGAACTGTCAATGTAAACACGCTGCCCTCGTTCACCACGCTGCTCAATGTTATTTCTCCGCCAAGTAATTTTACAAGTTCCCTGCTGATCGACAGGCCTAAACCGGTTCCGCCATATTTGCGTTTGGTTGAGCCGTCGGCTTGTTGGAATGCTTCGAAAATGTGCAATTGTTTTTCGGGAGCAACGCCGATTCCCGTGTCGCTGACAGCAAAATGAAGCATGTGGTCATTGCCTTGCTTTGTGCTGACATCTATTTTGACAGACCCTTGCGAAGTGAATTTCAATGCATTGGAGATCAGGTTTTTCAAGATTTGTTCCAAGCGCATTTTATCCGTTTCTATCACGGGCGGAACGTTACTATGCACATTAATCGCAAATTCAAGCCCTTTTTCTTTTGCCACAGGCGCAAACAAGCCCTTCAAATCATCCGTGATTTCTTTGACCGAAACCGTCATGAATTCAAGCTCCATCTTGCCTGCCTCGATTTTGGACAAATCAAGAATCTCGTCAATTAATCCCAGCAGGCCGTTCCCGGAAGATTGAATGACTGTGGCATATTCAATTTGTTCGTCAGACAAGTTCTTTTCATCATTCTCTGCAAGAAGGCGGCTTAGGAGCAATATGGAGTTCAAAGGCGTGCGCAGCTCGTGCGACATATTTGCCAGAAACTCTGATTTATAGCGCGTTGTAAGTTCCAGTTCCTCGGCTTTTTTTAGAATTTCAATGTTCTTTTCTTCCAGTAAACCGCTTCTTTCTTCCAGTTCCTCATTTGTTTGCTGCAACTCTTCCTGCTGTACACGCAGCTCTTCCTCGGACGCCTGCAACTTCTGAGATTGCGCTTCCAGCTCCGCATTCAGGTTTTCAAGCTCGTTATGCTGCGTTTGTAATTCCTCCGATTGCGCCTGCGTTTCTTCCAGGAAATTTTGAAGTTTCAGGTAATCCAATGCCGAGTTAATGCCCGTCGCGATGGCTTCCAGGTTATCCTGCAAAAACTGCAATTCAAATTTTTGCGGTGTTTTCAAAAAGCCAAGCTCAATGACGCCGATGCATTCGTAAGCATAAATAAGTGGCAAAATGGCCAGTGTAGCTGGTTTTGCTTCGCCAAGTGAAGAAGTCACGCGTAAATAATTGTCGGGAACTTCATGAATAATCAAGGGCTTTTTGCTTGCTATAACCTGACCGGCAAGTCCTGTTCCCGCGGTAATGTAATCCGGCGCATTGTCGGCGGCGTGACTGCTTGCAAGTCTGAAATTCCAGTCATTATCCAGAATGTAAATCGTGCCCAGCTGCGCTCCCGCATAATTTGTAATCGTGTTGATCAGGTTATGCGCCAGTTTTTTCAAAATCCGTTCACCCCGAATGGCGTCGCTGATGTTTACGGCGCCCGTTTGCAGCCAGTTTTTGTTATTAAGGTCAGTGAATGTCTGTTCCAATGATGCCGTCATCCTGTTCAGCGCCAGGGATATGCGGCCAAGTTCGTCCTCGCGATCGTCAGAGCTTCTGACGGTGTAGTCGCCTTCTGAAACCCGTTTGGTAATCTGTTCAATGTGATTGATCCGCCGTTCCGTTTCGGCATATTTCTTCATTTCAAGCTCCTGAGCTACAATGCGTTTGTCCATATCATTCTTAATCCGCATGTAGGCAAAAACGGTGATCATAATCGAAATCAACGCGGCAATGACCAAGAGGATAGGCGTGTATTTGACGTAGATCTGCTGCTGTTCCAGGCGACTTTCCAGGATCAGGTTTTCGGCAGTTTTAATGCGTTCCACCACAAGCCGCAGATCGTCCATGATCTTTTTGCCCTTGACCATTTCCCGAAGCCTTGCTCCCTGATCGTCTGAAAAGCTTGGATCTTTCCTCGTCTGATCGATAATGTATTGCATCTGACCAAATTTGGCCTCGTACAACGCTTTTACTTCGCGAAGATTTTTTTGCTGAATGGGGCTGTCAGCCGTGGTTTCGGTGAGATTGTTGTAACTGTTGGTCGTTTTCTGGTAAGCATTCTCATAAGGTTGCAAAAAAGACGGCTCAGACGTGATCAGGTAACCCCGCTGGCCTGTTTCCGCATCTTTCACGTAAGAAATAATGCTTTCCGCTTCAATAAGGACCTGATTGGTGTGGTTGACGAGCTCTGAATTATTGATCAGTTTTTGGGTACTGTAATAGGACGCCAACAAACTGAAAATCAGTAGGAGAATGGAAAAAGAAAAAACAATTTGTAATTGCTGAATGATCGAGTTAGAGGTTTTTCGCATAGATGCTGATGCTAGTTTTCAGTATTTATTTCGGTTGGTGTCTGTTCATGAACAAGGGGCAGGACAAGGATAAATTGCGCTCCGTGGTTTTCCGCACTTCTGGCAGAGATAATGCCGTTGTGTTTGTCCATAATTTTTTTGGCAATTGCCAGTCCGATCCCCGTTCCTTCATAACTGCCCATGTTGTTGAGTCGCTGGAAAATCACGAATATTCTGTCGAGGAACTTCTCGTCGAAGCCAATGCCGTTGTCTTCAATGACAATGCGGCAGAAATTGCCGTCCGGCGAGGGCTGTCCATCAATGTCTTTTGTGTCAATGATGGAGGAAGTGATATGAATTTCGGGCGGCGTGCCTTCTTTGCAAAATTTGAGTGCATTGCTGATCAGGTTTTGAAACACTTGCCTGATCTGACTTGGAATGGTGTCAATAATGGGCAGCTTATCCAGGCGAATGATCGCTTTTTCATTTGAAATGATCTCGTCAAAATCAGATAAAAGCTCTTCCAGCAACGCATTGAGGTCGGTTGGTTGAAAACGCGCTTTAACAGACAGTCGCGAATAATCAAGCAAATCGCTGATGAGGCGCGACATTCTTGCCGACGAGCTGATGGATCGGTTGAGATAGGAGACGGCCTCCGCATTTTCATTTAAATATTTGTCTTTAATCAAATGATTGAAAGTCTGGATCTTACGCAGCGGTTCTTTCAAATCATGCGACACGACCCATGCAAACTGCTGCAATTCGTGGTTGGTCGTTTCGAGTTCTGAGTTTTTATCCAAAAGCTCCCGGGTCCTCAATTCCACTTTGTGTTCCAGCAATTCCGTGGCTATTTTTTGCTGGTGAATGTCCGTAAATGTGCCTACCCAGCGCACAATGCTGCCATTTTGAAGGATAGGGATTATTTTGAGTAAGAAATATTTTTCCTCTTCTGTTTCGAGATGTCTGAGTCGGGTTTCACTTGTAAACTCCTGTCCATCTTTAAGGTGCGTTTTCCAACGCTCGCATATGGCATCCTCGGGCGGCGTTTCCGGGAAAGTAGAGGCGTCTTTTGTGTATTGAAACCAATGCTCGTTTACGAACTCGATTTTCCCGTCGGTGCTGACGGTAAAGGCAATCTGCGGGAGCGATTCCAGTATGAAACGGAGCTCCTGCATTCTGCCGGCCAATTCTTCCTGCGCCTTTTTGCGGATTTCGATTTCGTGCTGCAATGAATGCTGAATGGCTTTCAGTTCCTGCTGCTGCTCGTAAAGCTTGTAAAAAGTTTTCACTTTCAGCAGGAGAATGTCAGGATCGACGGGCTTGGTCAGATAATCAAATCCTCCCGAAGAATATCCTCTGGTGATAAACTTTTTCTCTTTATTCACCGCAGAAAGAAAAATGATGGGCGTGTCCTTGGCCTTACTAAATCCGGAAATAGCTTCCGCAACTTCAAAACCGTCCATGCCAGGCATTTGCACGTCCATGATGATCACGGAATAGCTGTTTTTCAAGACTTTTTTCAAAGCCTCTTCACCAGATTCCGCACTATCCGTTTGAAAGTGATGCAGTTCGAGGATTTTTTTCAAAGGAAGGATATTTTCCGGCCTGTCGTCGACAATCAGAATCATAATATGGGCAAAATATTATCCATGGCAGTTCCTGCTTTGTGTCAGCGGTGATGTGAATTTGAAGAGAATATCTTAACCTGCGGGTGTATACGCTGGATTTCAAACACTTATCACACTGCAATTGCAGGCGTTAATTTTAGGTTTACGTCAATACAGGATATTCCGTTTAAGAATACAAAAATCATTCCAAAATTAGGGCAAATTTGCGCTTTTCCATGTTGTCAGGACGTTTTTTCGTCAATTTTCTGCTGTACGATCAGCTTCAATTCTTCCACCCATTTTTGGATGGTGATCATCGGATGAATGAATGGTTTGTTAAAATCCGCCGTTATGGAAGTATGACCTTGCTCATTGACCAGTGCAATGATCGCATCGACCAAATATTGATCATCGTCGCTATATGCCGTATCCTCGTTCATTTCGCCCACTCTTTCAAGGAATGCTGCCATTTTGGGCAATAAGTTGCTATCCATAATGTGACCAATTATTTGCGTTTGTTAACTTAATGATAATCTAGTTTGAGGACAACAACCGTGCCTTCTGGCATAATTTTATAGCAACTCTGGTTCTCAAACAAAAGTGCCAGCAATTTTTAAGCTTGTCAATGATGTAATGCGGACTCGCAAATGCGTTTGCCGCCGGGATATGTGTTGAACGAAAATTATTCAAAATGAAAGCATTATCTAACAACCAAGTAGTAAGCAGGTCGGAAAACAGTAAAGTAGTTGTTTACCCCGGAGAACCGTTTCCGTTGGGAGCGACCTGGGACGGTGAGGGAGTTAACTTCGCCTTATATTCAGAAAATGCAACAGGCGTTGAACTCTGTTTATTTGAAAGCATTGAAAGTGAAGCCGAACACGTAAAGATCGAAATCAAAGAGGTTTCTCACCACGTTTGGCACGTTTATGTGCCGGGGCTCGAACCCGGACAATTGTATGGATATCGCGTTCACGGCCCGTACGAGCCGACATATGGGCTGCGTTTCAACCCGAACAAACTCTTGATTGATCCTTACGCGAAATCCATTTCCGGGACCATTCAATGGCACGATGCGCTGTTTGGTTACGTAATTGGAGATGAAAACGAGGATTTGAGTTACAGCGAATTAGACAGTGCACCATACATTCCGAAATCGGTTGTGGTTGATCCTAGTTTCGACTGGGAGAATGTTCCTGCGCCCGAAATTCCTTACCACGACACGATTATATATGAAACCCATGTAAAAGGTTTTACATATCTCCATCCTGACATTCCGGAAGATATTAGGGGAACATATGCAGGATTGGCGCATCCGGCTTCAATTGAATATCTAAAAAAATTAGGAGTCAATGCTGTGGAATTAATGCCTGTGCATCACTTCATTTCGGACCGCCACCTGAAAGAGCGTCAGTTGACTAATTATTGGGGTTATAATTCCATTGGTTTTTTTGCGCCCGACGTTCGTTACAGCAGCGCCGGAACGCAGGGAGAGCAGGTGAAGGAATTCAAAAACATGGTCAAGGAACTGCACAAAGCAGGAATTGAGGTCATTCTCGACGTGGTTTACAATCACACCGGCGAAGGAAATCAAATGGGCCCGACATTGTCTTTCCGCGGAATCGACAACATGTCTTATTACAGGCTCATGGATGGTCGCTATTATATGGATTACACCGGAACAGGTAACACATTGAATGCCAGACTTCCTAGTGTGCTGCGATTAATCATGGACAGCCTTCGTTACTGGATCACGGAAATGCATGTGGATGGTTTCCGTTTTGACCTTGCATCCACGCTCGCCAGAGAATTGCATGCTGTGGACAGGCTAAGCGCGTTTTTTGATATTATCCACCAAGATCCGATCATTTCGCAGGTGAAGCTTATTGCAGAACCCTGGGATATCGGTCAGGATGGTTATCAGGTTGGTAAATTTCCAATTGGCTGGGCTGAATGGAATGGTCAATATCGCGATTGTATGCGCGATTACTGGCGCGGTGCAGACAGTATGCTTGCGGAATTTGCGGAGCGCTTCACTGGAAGTTCGGATTTGTATAAAGGTGAATATCGGAGACCGACGGCAAGCATTAACTTCATCACCGCGCATGACGGTTTCACATTGAACGATCTGGTGTCGTATAATGACAAACGTAACTTCGCCAATGGTGAGGACAATAATGATGGAGATGACCACAACCGCTCCTGGAACAGCGGCGATGAAGGCCCGAGCGAAAATCCGGAGGTGATCGAGCTGCGGAATAAGCAAAAACGTAATTTCCTGACGACACTCTTCTTATCACAAGGCGTTCCTATGCTGGTTGCAGGCGATGAATGGGGCAGGACGCAGGGAGGAAATAACAATGCATATTGTCAGGACAATGAAATCTCGTGGTTAAATTGGGATAAAGCCGATCAGGAGTTGCTTGGTTTTACGCAAAAATTAATTGCATTCAGTAAAGCGCACCGCACATTCCGCAGAAGAGACTGGTTCCGTGGCCTGCCAATCAAGGGCATTGGTCTGGAAGACATTGCCTGGTTCTTGCCCAATGGTGAGGAAATGCCGGAAGAAAACTGGGGACACGATTATGCCAAATCCCTTGCAGTTTATTTGAATGGAAAAGGAATTCGCCATGTCAACAAGAAAGGCGAGCCAATTTATGACGACAGTTTTTATATCGTTTTTAATGCCCATTACGAGCCCGTCGATTACACATTGCCTCCTGCAAAATATGGAACGGTGTGGCACAAAGTGATTGACACCAGTGCGAATCTTGTGTCTGAGGATGGAGAAGTTTTCGGGCCGGATGCGTCGGTGACGGTCGATAGCAGATCCATTGTTGTGTTTAAACATGCATTAGAAGAACAAAAAATATGATTATTGAAGATCAAATGCCGGTTCCCGGCGTACGTTTTAATGAATCCGGTCGGGCAAGTGTGGCAGTGTGGGCTCCGGAAGCGGAGCAGGTGAAGTTGGTTTTGCAAAAAGATCAATCGCGTATCCCGCTCGAAAAGGGCAATCTTGGCTTCTGGACTTTGCAGACGGATGCATTGAAGCCGGGGGATTTATACGAATTCACAGTAAAGGAAGAGCTGCTTCCTGACCCGGCAACATTGTCACAGCCGCAAGGCGTGCACGGCCCGTCTTGCGCTTACAATCTCAATCAGTTTGCGTGGACAGACAACAGTTGGGCTAACCATTCTCTTAAAGATTACATCATTTACGAGCTGCACACGGGTACATTCACAGCAGACGGCACATTTGCTTCAATGGAAGAAAAGCTTGACTATCTGGTGGACCTTGGTGTCAATGCCATCGAAATCATGCCCGTTTCACAATTCGCGGGGCCTGGAAACTGGGGTTATGACGGCGTGTTTCCTTATTGTGTGCAAGATTCGTATGGCGGGCCAAAAGCTTTGCAGCAACTGGTTAATGCTTGTCACGAAAAAGGACTTGCGGTTATTCTGGATGTGGTTTACAATCACATTGGGCCCGAGGGCAATGTTTTGTCACAATACGGTCCATACTTTACTGAAAAATACAACACGCCCTGGGGAAATGCGATCAACTTCGATGATGCCTGGTGTGATGGCGTGCGTCAGTATTTTTCAGAAAACGTGCTAATGTGGTTCCGCGATTTTCACATTGATGCATTGCGGATGGATGCAGTTCATGCCATTAAGGACATGAGCCCGGTTCATATCTTGCAGGAAATGCGTATGAAAGTGGATGCATTGCTTGCAGAAACAGGCAAGAAACATTTCCTGATTGTGGAAATGGACTTGAATGATACGCGCTTTATCAAACCGCTCACCGAAGGCGGTTATGGAATGGACGGACAATGGATCGATGAGTTTCACCATGCATTGCGCGTTTCATCCGGACAAGAAAAAAGCGGTTACTATTCTGACTTTGAGCCGATTACATCATTGGCCAAATCATACAAGGATGCTTACGTATTCGACGGATTGTATTCAGATCATAGGAAACGGAAGTTTGGCGTAAAAGCGGATGGCCGTCCGGGTGAGCAGTTTGTGGTTTTTTCCCAAAATCATGACCATGTAGGAAACAGAATGCTGGGAGAAAGAACGAGTCAACTCGTGTCATTTGAGATGCAAAAGTTGCTCGCAGGCGCTGTTTTCGTCAGTCCTTATTTGCCAATGCTTTTTATGGGTGAAGAATACAGCGAGCCCAATCCGTTCATGTATTTCGTTAGCCACACAGATCCGGAACTTGCGGAAGCCGTTAGAAAAGGCAGGAAGCGCGAGTTTGCTGCATTCCATTTGGAAGGAGAAGCGCCGGACCCGATGTCGGAAGAAACGTTCGGTAATTCCAAATTGCAATGGGAGCTGGTTGACCTGGGCCCGCACCAGGTTATGCTGCAATACTACAAAAAGCTGATTGCGCTTAGAAAGCAGGAGTCGACATTGCATAATGCGGATCGTGAAGCCATTGCCGTGGAAGCGGATGAAGCAAACGAAACGATTGTGGTCAGACGCTGGTCTAACAAGCAGGAAGTTGTGGCGATCCTCAATTTTGCAAAATCAGATCGTGAGTTCACATTGCCGGAAGGACAAAACGCGTGGCGCAAGCTGATTGCTTCTTCGGATGCGCTGTGGAATGGCGCGGGCAATGTGCCGGATTCGGTTGCAAACAATGCAATTAGCGTTCCCGCTGAGTCATTTGCCTTGTTTACAAATTCCGGATCTTAATCTTCATTTCATGCGGCGCAACTTCGTCTCCGCCAAAGTAAGGAAGCAATTTATATGCAATGCCCACGCCACCTGTACAGTGGCGGGGCATTTTTGTTTCAACGCCGTGATAAGTGAAAATGTAGGCATTATCTTCCAGCGCGATCTTGAAGCTGTTGGTCTCGTTGAGTTCCGCAGTCCCTAACTCCTTCTCCTGACGCACGCCGTTCACATATATGTAAGCGTAGATTCGGATCGCGCCCTCACGCCAGTTCCAGCCAAAGCGCGCGCTGTTTGTCTGGTGCAATGAACTGCAATCCGAAAAGCCGTAAAGCTTATTAATGTCATTCTGATTTTCGGCAACGAGCGTTTTGTAAACACACGAGCTGTCAAAAACTGCCTGAAAACGAAGCGAGGTCGCTGCAAAGGGTGCATTGCTGTTTTTATCAACTTCGTGATCACCGGCTTTGATCGTGTAAGTGATAAAATCGTCGCCAAAACTTGGTGTGTTCCCCACCCAGTCACAAGAAGAAAATGTTACCAGAATTACAAGGGCAGCAAAAAAGATGATTTTCATGGGAATGTGCATTGCGAACGCTAACTTATAACAAACGGTCAGCATATGAACGAAACACACCGGTAAAAATTGAACAAACGCTGCATTAGCCTTTAAGCCTTGGCAATTGTGTATTCGTTTAACGTCACAGGCGCATCTTTCAGCTTTTCCCTGAATTCTTCGACACTGCCGAAAGTGAGCTGCGACAATGTTTTTGATTCAAAACTGATCGTGAATGTGTCCACATCAAAAGGCCATGGCGTTACGGTTAGGCGGTTTTCTTCGGTTGACATCAGCTCATAATTTTGATCGTCCGGGCCTTTGCTGATCTCAATTTTCCGGTTTTCAGGCGGGACAAGATTTTGGCAGATTAGCAACGAAAATGCGTCGCACCATTCCAGAATAGCGTAAGCCATTTCAATTTGTTTGGGGGCAATGCCTGTTTCCTTAAACCACTTTTTGTCGTATGATTGCAGTTTTGCGCAATAGCGAACGATGGATTTGTCTGTTTCTTTGCCAAACAAAAACTGAATGTGACGAGACGTCAGCAACGCAATGTAGCGGCTTTTCGAAAGCGCAAATTGCAGCAAGACCTCACATTTGTCTTCATCAAACTGCCGCATTTTGAAGTTCACCGGACCGCCATTTTCATTGAGCAGCCGATCATCATTGAGAAACTCGTTGAATGCGTCATCGTGCTCGGTCGTTGCGATAATCGTTTCCAGCCAGCGCTCGGGCCGCAGTTCCTGTTTCCAGTGAAAGCACACCTGGCCCGACAGCAATCCGTGAGCGCGTTGAGAGATAATTTGCCAGCCGTTGTCTTTGTAATTAACGATCATTTCAGAAAATTCAAATTGTTTATGGTGCAAAAAAGGCCAGGAAAACTTCCTGGCCGGTTGCTGCTCATAACATTGTGCCAGCATTAATTTGCCGGCGTAAATTCACGTCTCGTCCCTTCATATAGTTCGTATTCCAGCAAGCGGCAGTCGATTGTGCTGGTGTAAAACTCTATTCTGCGCTTGGCTTTCAGCCCGATCTTCTTGGCAAGATCCAGGTTTCCTGTAAAAACATAACCAAAATAGCCTCCACACTTTTGTTTCATAAAATCGCCAATGCGGGCATAGGTTTCTTCAAGCGCTGCGACTTCGCCAAGCCGGTCGCCATATTCTGGATTGATGAAAAACACGCCTTTGTTTTCCTTCGGCACTTCCGTGTCTGCAAAATCGCAACATTCAAATTCAATCATATCGGCAACGCCAGCGGCGATTGCATTCTTTTTGGCGTTGGCAATGGCCACATTGCTATAATCCGTTGCGAGAATGCGTAAGTCCGGCACTTCGATGATCTGCTGTTCGAGCTGGTTTTGCTCAGCAAGATAAATCGATTCATCATATCCCAGAATATGCATGAATGCATAGTTGTCGCGAAAAAGGCCGGGGCGGCTGTTTGTGGCTATTAATGCAGCTTCAATTGCCAATGTTCCCGAACCGCACATGGGATTGATGAATGCGGATTTTCGGTCCCAGCGGCTTGCCAGAATCGTTGCAGAGGCCAATGCTTCGAGCATAGGCGCACGGCCCGGAATCTTTCTGTAACTGTGGCGCGCCAGTGAGTCCCCGGATGTGTCTATAAAAATTTCGGCTGAGTCGTTTTTCCAAAACAGATGGATCACCGCGCCGATCAAATCCGATCCGGTCGTTGGCCTGGTGCCTTTTTTGTCTCTGAACCGGTCTACAATGGCATCCTTCACGCGCAAGTTTGCAAACATGCTGTTGTTGATCGTTGGGTTTTGCACATTGCTCGTCACCGAAAAATAGCCTTCGTTTGGAATAATATCCTCCCAGGGCATGGTGACCAAAAACCGGTAAACATCATCGGGATGGTGCGCTGTGAAAGAGCCGAGGCTGTATAAAACCTGACTTGCGCAATACAAGTTTAGATTCAGCTTAATGCATTCATTGATAGAAGCTTTCACCCGTATGCCGGTGACAAACGCTTCCTCGATTTCCACCCCAAGCTCTTTCACTTCCTGTTCCAGATAAGGAGCAAGTCGCTTGTGGCAAGTGATAATGACGCGGGATGGAGTGGTAAAGTATGACATAATTGATGTTCAGCTGCGGCGGTCAGCTCTATTTGTTTGAAAGGACAAACTTAGCAGTTTCCGCTCGAAATCAGGATGCGGATTTGGTTTAAACAAAAAAATGGATCGCCCGAAAGCGATCCATCAATAGTATTAGCGACCAATGTTTCTTAGTTCAAACTTGCGTTCAGCTCAACCTCGGTGAATGCTTTTTCGCGCCCGGTGAGTTTTTGGCGGACTTTTTCGACTTCCTCGGTTGTGATTTTGTCGGCATCATTGCGCCAGGATTTTCTGATAAAGCTCAGCAACTGACCAATGTCCTCGCTGGGCATGTCTTTGTCATAACCAATCCCCGGCATATCACCGCTCACTTCCGGCGTTTGATAAACATGACCATTGACCTTCACCGGCCCGGTAAGCCCGAAAAGCACGATGGAAATCAGCTTGTCCTTGTTGCCCGTCACCCATTCGGACTGGTTCAGTGGCGGAGCGAGTGATTTCACGCCCCCACCGTCTGCGCCGTGGCAGGTTTGGCAAATGGACGTAAACAACATCTCGCCCTTTGGAAAGTCTTTTTTCAGCGTTTCCGGATTTCTGTTTCCGCGTGCGCTGCGTAAATTGGTTACAACGCGCTGCAATTGTTTGTTGAATGTGAAGTCAGGATTTGTTAAAGAGGCAGAAATTTCGGTTTGAAAAGCCTCTTCCTGATCCTGCAAATTGCTGATAACCGCATCTGACACAAAGCGGTTATTCGGATATTTTGTTGCCAGCTTCGTAAGGAGGCCGCGCGAAACCGAGGAGTCGAAGCGCTCGATGGTTCTTGAAATCAATGCAATGTAAGGCGCTGATAATGTGTCATTTTCGTCAATCATGGTGTTGAAAACCGACGCAAATTGCTGGTAAGACGACGGCGTCATCAAAGCAGGTGACACGGCTAATCCTTGCATGCGATAAGTCCATGTAGATTGTTTCAACCACTCCATCACTTCCTCCGTTTTAAGCGAATTTAAGCCTTCCAATGTCCACAGTGCATGGATTGCAAGCAATGGATTAGCAGTTTGCTTAACAGCTTCGCGCAGCGCAGGGACCGTTTGGTTATATTTTCCATCGATCAGCTTCTGCTGCGCGCGGTCCCTAACCCAGCCATTCGGATGCCCCAAAAGCTTTACAAGATCGGCAGCATTGGATGAAATCGTAACGGGTTTCGTTTTTGCATTTTTAGGAACGACCTTGTAAATCCTTCCGCTTGACAATGGTTGCGTAAGATCTCTTTTACCAATCTGATCTTTCAAATATGGCGTCAAATACGTTTTGTGCTGGATAATTCCGCGATACATGTCCAAAATATACATGGCGCCATCAGGGCCATTGTAAAGGCTCACCGGACGAAAACGCTCATCCGTGCTGGCCAGAAATTCTTTTCCTTTGTAAGCTTGCTCGCCTTTGACAACATAACCTTGCTCCGCCAAAATATTGCGTTTTATGAGGTTAGCAGAAGGTTCCGGCACAAATGCATTCCACGCATAAGCTTGTCCGAAAAGATCACCACGGTAAACCACAGGCCCGGCCGCCGCCGTGAAATCATTCAAGCGCAGGCTGTCATCAAGGATCTTGGCCATGTAACCGCGATTGACGCCAGGGGTCGGATGCAGCGGGTAAACTTTGTTGTTGGCAACAGCCTTTTCATTGTAGCCGGCCACGTTTTTCTGGTTTTTATTGGACGCGCCAAGACCAGCCGGAAAATAGTCGCCGAGCAGGTTTTGCGAATTGTTGTTGTAATAAAGACGCCCATAATCGTCCTGGCAAATGCCCCATTGACCGCGGAAATGCGTGTGCTCAATTTCCCATTTGTTACCTCGTTTGCGATATCGCTTGTCCGATTTTGCGTTGTAAATCCAGTTGTCCATGGCCCGCAGCAAACCATTTGGCTGGTGCTCCACGTTTCCGCCTTCTGTATATTTGGGATCAACAAGTGTCTTTTTTACGACCTTATCATTCTTCAATTCAAAAAACCACAAATTTGTTGGCTCAGCCACAAGTATGCCGTTTTCGATCAGGCAGATGGCTCTTGGCAGGACGAGCGAGTCGATGACGATGGTGCGGCCATCATAAACGCCATCATTGTTTTTGTCGTCCAGAATCACAATGTTCCCGTTCGGAATATCCTCGCCGGTTCCGATAGTGTCCGGCATGTAACCCGTCATTTCCACAACCCACATTCTCGCCTTATCGTCAAACTGCATGGCGACGGGCGAACTCACGAGCGGTTCGGACGCGATGAGCTTCACCTCAAAGCCATCCTCAATCTGCATTTTTTCAATCGTTTTCTCGGGAGCAATGAACGGCGATTTCCCGGCCACCGGAGCTGGTGCTTCCTTTTCTGTTTTTGTGGTAATAACCTGATTTGCCACAGTCTGCTTATTGGACTTACAATAAAGCATTGTCGCAGAAATGGTCAGGAAAAGGAAGTAGGCGCTTAATTTTTTCATTTCAATGTGTTCAAAGTTAGTCTCTTAACGATTCTTCGACGGATTTCATATTTGTGGTCAGGAAATGAATGATCAGCCATGCTATAATATAAGCCAGTCCGCATATGACAAACAAAATGTTATAACCTGCCCCGATGTTGCCCGCGGCTTTGTAATAATCCAGCAAAGATCCAACCAGCAGCGGAAACAATGTTGAACCGATAGAGCCCGCCATGCCGCCAATGCCAACCACCGAACTTACCGCACGTTTCGGGAAAATATCAGAAACGACTGTGAAAATATTCGCGCTCCAAGCCTGGTGCGCTGCGGCCGCAATGCTGATAATTCCGACTGCCACCCAAATATCCGTCGCGTATTTGGCTAGAATGATCGGCAACACGGCAAATGCGACAATTAATAATGTCGTTTTTCGTGCTCTCAATGGTGCCCAACCTTGCTTGATCAGGTAAGAAGAAAGATATCCGCCGCCAATGCTGCCGAATGTAGTCGCTGTGTAAACGATGGCTAAATGTAGACTTGGCTTCTTCAAATCGAGCGAAAAAGTGGTTGCAAAATAGGAGGGAAGCCAGAAAAGGAAAAACCACCAGATAGGGTCGGTAAGTAATTTACCACTGATAAAAACCCATGTTTGACGCAACCCGAGCAGTTTTCCCCAGCTGATCGGCTTTTCATCACCGGGAGCAGAAACTTCGTTATCGCTGTGAATGTATTCAAACTCTGCTGGTGCGACTTTCTTGTGACGCGACGGGATCTCATAAAACAACCACCAGAAAATCAACCAGATAAACCCAAGTCCACCCGTGATGATAAACGCCTCTTGCCAGCCGTAAGAACCCAATAACCAGGGAACCATGATCGGCGCAGCGACTGCTCCAATGCTCGTTCCTGAATTGAAAATTCCCGTTGCCAAAGCGCGCTCGCGTTTGGGAAACCATTCGGCCGTCGCTTTTACAGCTGCCGGAAAGTTACCCGCTTCGCCCAATCCTAAAACGGCCCGCACTGCACCAAAACCCAATGTGCTTTTTACAAATGCATGCGCGATTGCTGCAATGCTCCAGATAATGATGGAGATTGAATAACCCAGTTTGGAGCCGATCCTGTCAATGAAATTTCCGAAAATGATGTAACCCAATGCATAGCAACCTGCAAAAACCATTACAATGTTGGCATAATCGGATTCGGTCCAGTTGAATTCAACTTCAAGCGTGGGTTTGAGCAACCCGAGAATTTGCCTGTCGATGTAGTTGATTGTGGTTGCAAAGAATAATAATGCACAAATGACCCAACGGTAATTGCCAATTTTGGATTGTTCCATAGTAAGAGGTAAAGGTTTCTGCGGATTCAGGAATTAAAAAGGATCTGTCAGAAAAGAAGACTGTTTTTTGGTCATTCTACCCCTTAATGCATTTTGAAACGACTCAATAAAAAAGCATTTCCTGTCTAACGAGCTGACTTATAGCGGCAGAATTCCTCTCGCAGCGAACTTATCTTACCTAAAAGCTTGCTGTGCCGGCTGTCTCTGGAACGTTTTTTATAATCCACAACCGCTTTGAACGTCATTGCTGTTCGAATGGACGGACTAATAACTTTTGGTTATGGCAGATAAGCAATTGTGATTGGCATAGGGAGGGTTAGGGCAGTATTTTTGGACATTCAATTATTCCGAAATTCAGAAAAAGATAACAATCATGATTACCACAGATATTTGCATTATCGGCGCCGGACCTGTCGGCTTGTTCGCAGTTTTTGAAGCCGGTTTACTTAAAATGCGTTGCCACCTGATTGATGCACTTCCCGTTGTAGGCGGTCAGCTCGCTGAAATTTATCCGCAGAAACCGATTTATGACATTCCCGGCGCGCCCGGGATCATAGCTGAGGATCTTGTTAAAAATCTCCTTATTCAGATTGAAGAGTTTAAACCCGGTTTCACATTGGGCGAACGCGTTGAGTCGCTGGACAAGCAGGACGATGGAAGTTACATTGTACGCACCAACGAAGGCACGGTTGTACATTGCCAGGTTGTTGTCATCGCGGCAGGTTTGGGGAGTTTCGAACCGCGCAAGCCAGCCGTTGACAAGCTGGAATATTTTGAAGGAAAAGGCGTGCATTATATGGTTAAAAAACCTGAGCAATTCCGTAATCAAAATGTGGTTTTGGCAGGAGGCGGCGATTCCGCATTGGACTGGACGATTTTCCTGGCCGATATTGCTTCCCGCGTAACATTGGTGCACCGTGGCGACACATTCCGCGGAGCACCGGATTCTGCTGAGAAGGTTTTTGAACTGGCCGGAAAGGGTAAGATTGACCTGATTCTGCAATCGCAGGTGAGCAGTCTGGGCGGCAATGGGGTGTTGAAAGAAATCTCGATTGTAGGCAATGATAAAAGCGTCACCACCATTCCAACGGATCATTTCATTCCGCTTTTTGGACTAAGCCCTAAACTTGGCCCAATTGCTAACTGGAATCTGGGCGTAGAAAAATCGGCAATCATCGTGGACACGGTTGACTATTCAACCAATGTCGAGCGCATTTACGCGATTGGGGACATTAACACCTATCCGGGCAAGTTAAAATTGATCCTTTGCGGTTTCCATGAGGCAGCCATTATGATG
Source organism: Dyadobacter sp. CY326 (assembly GCF_021390515.1). Classification (GTDB taxonomy): domain Bacteria; phylum Bacteroidota; class Bacteroidia; order Cytophagales; family Spirosomataceae; genus Dyadobacter. The sequence continues at coordinate 77,821 of NZ_JAJUXI010000014.1, read as the reverse complement.
CAAAGTGCGTTCAAATATGTTTATCCGGATCAAAAACTCAGTTTCAAATACACAACGGTTAACGGTGTTAACGCATTCTAATCATGGTCAATATACAAGTTGAAGATAACAATGGCGATCGCCGGGAGCTCGAAGTGATCGTGGATATGGGGCTGAACTTAATGGAAATGTTGAAGGCCTATGAATATGATATTCAGGCAACTTGCGGAGGAATGGGCCTTTGCGCAACTTGCCACATCAGCGTGCTGGAAGGAGGCGAAGGTTTGCCTGCACAGAATGATAATGAACTAGACACATTGGACGCTTTGCCGGATGCTGAACCAAACAGCCGGCTTGCGTGTCAGCTGCGCTGTAATGATGATTTGAACGGCATGGTCATTCGTTTGAAAGCATTGCAAGAAGCGTAATAAGGTTTTAGAATTTTGGAATATAGTGCATAAACCTCCGCCTTTGTAATGCGGAGGTTTTTAGTGCGCGCCGTGTTTCAAATTTTGGATTTGATCAGCGGGATGATTTCATCGACCCAAAGCTGATGCATCTTGCCGGAAAAGTGAAGATTATCTTTTGCGATCAAGGTCGGATTGTCCAATGCCTTCCGCGAAATGGGCGTGATGTCAATGAACAAAACTTTTGCTTTGTCACATTCAGCTTTGGCAACCAGATTAAAAGCGTCAATTTCCTTCGCAATCTCGGCACGATTCGAAGCGCCGTAAGGCGTAACGCCCCAGTCCGGAATCGATAGCACAAAGACGTGCTTTGCCTCGCCGCCGGCAAACGCAATGCTTTTGGTGAGTAATGAGCTGAATTCTGTTCGATATTCTTCGATGCTTTTGCCCTGAAACTGATTGTTAACCCCGATCATGAGTGAAACCAGATCGTAATTGGTGTCCGGTTTGGCGTTATCCACGGAAAAGATTAGGTCACGCGTCGTCCAACCCGTTGTGGCAATGATGTCCGGAGCGCGGAACTGAACGTTGTTGTTTCTAAGGCTTTTGACGAGCAAAACGGGCCAGCGCTCTTCCGCCGTCACGCTTTGTCCGATGGTGTAGGAATCGCCAAGCGCTAAAAATTTGGCTCCGGGTTCGCTGCTGCCCGGATTGTAAGTGTTCGTGCCGGGGTCGTCCGTGTTGCTGCAACCCGTAAGCAGCGCAATGCATATGCAGAGTAATTGTAAAAGCTTCATTTGAATCTGGAATTGGCCGTGTAATGGCATTGATTAATCATTTCCTTGTCTTCATATACTCGAAATTTTTCCAATTAGATCGATCCAAACTGAGCTAATTTTGGCTTGGTATCGTCGCATGAAACAGGCGCAGTTTTAAAATATTCGTGATTAAAAAGATGTTTTTTATGATCGACATTGGTCATTTTGGTACTTTTGGGCATAATTAATGTAGTGATCGTCCCAGAACACAAAAACTGACACTCCTTTTGGACGGCATAATTGACACAGGAAAATGACTTATTGTTTAGGAATAAAAGTAAAAGAAGGGCTGGTTGCATTGGCAGACACCCGCATTACAGCAGGCACGAATACGACTGTAAAAAAGAAAATGTATGTGACGCAAAAGGACAATTACTCCCTTTTTATCATGACCAGCGGACTGCGATCCGTGCGCGATAAAGCAGTACATTATTTTGAAGAATTGCTCAGCGAGGGCGTCGTTTATAACAAGCTTTACAAAGCGGTAAACACATTCGGTGAGCAAATTAAGCGGGTTGCAGAGGAAGACAGGGCAGCTTTGGAACGGGCTGGCTTAAAGTTCAATCTTAACACAATCGTAGGCGGGCAGTTGAAAGACGATGCGGACCATAAGCTATTTTTACTTTATTCAGAAGGCAATTGGGTCGAACTGGACGAAGGTTCTCCTTATGTGATCATTGGAAATTCAGGGCAGGGAAAAGCGATCCTGAACCGGGTGCTCAATGGCGAATCGACCATGAAGCAGGCTTTGAAAGCAGGTTTTTTATCCTTCGATTCAACGCGTGTCAGCAACAATGATGTTGATTTTCCGATTGATGTCGTGCTTTATAAAAGAGACAGTTTCAAAATCGTTGAACACCGTTACGAGAAAAAAGATTTGGAACAAATTTCGGACATTTGGGCCGAAAAGCTCAAACAGGCGCTCGATGACATTCCGGAGGAATGGATGGACCAGAGCTTTGAAAAAATATAATGTGTGAGAATGGCTGCTTCAATTGAGGCAGCCATTCTCATTTTTATTCGACGCCGTATTTATCAATTAAATAAATCATTGCCGCCATGGCTGCGGCGCCCAGGTCAAGCTCGCGCTTGCTTACGGCTTCAAACTTGTCATTGGACGCGTGATGATAATCGAAATAGCGTTGTGAGTCGGGGATAAGTCCGAGTAACACGGTTCCCTGCTGCGCGAGCGGGCCAATGTCCGCACCGCCACCGCCCGGACCGATCTCATGAATGCCGTATGCGGCAAAAAGCTTCGACCACTGCGCAATCCTGGCTTTTTGCGCAGGTGTTCCCACCACACCAAAGCCAAGCGGCGTAAACCCGCCCCGATCTGACTCAATGGCTGCAATGTGCGTTTCTTTTTTTGATTTGGCCGAATCCGCGTAAGCAATGCCGCCTTTCAGACCGTTTTCCTCATTCATAAACATGACGGCCCTGAGTGTATTGTTTGGCTGGTAACCCAGTGCTTTCAAAATCCGAACTGCCTCGATAGACTGCACACAACCCGAACCATCATCATGCGCACCCTGCGCGAAATCCCACGAATCGAGGTGACCGCCAACGGCAATGTATTTCGAAGGATCTTTCTTGCCCTTTAACTCACCGATCACGTTGTGCGAAGGCGCGTCAGGCAACGTTTCGCAGCTTTGTTCAAAATAAAACTCAGTCTCGGGATTGGCTTTTAATGTTTTGCTTAGCAACTCAGCTCCATTGGTTGTAATGGCCGCGGCGGGAATGATGGGCGCACCGCTCACGTAACGCATGCTGCCTGTGTGCGGCACATCGTCTAGGCGTGTGGTCATGGAACGCACGATTGCGCCAACCGCACCCAGCTTTCCAGCTTCGCTAGCCCCCATGCCGCGCTGCTCGACCGCCCCGGCGTAAGCTTCAAATGTGTTGATCTTGGTGGGGTCCATAGGCCGATTGAAAAATACAATCTTGCCTTTGACTTTCTCTGCGCCGAGGTCGCGCAACTCTTGAAAACTTTTTACTTCTATAATTTTGGCTTTAATGCCGCCTTTCGGTGTCGCAACGGAACCGCCTAATGCTGCAATGGGGACGTCGGTTTTTTGTTTACCACTAATAATCTGCGCTTTTTCTTTGGCTCCGCGCACCCAATGCGGCACCATGACATTTTGCAGAGTAACCTTATCAAACTGCTCTTGCTCCATCACGGATTTTGTGTAAATAACCGCTTTCGCAGCACCCTCGGAACCGCTCAGACGCGAGCCGATCTGTTGGGTCAAATGTCGCAGCCATTCGTATGACTTGCCTTCACGCAAGGAGGTGTTGAAGATTTTTCGGATAAAAATCGAATCCGTTTGATAATCGCTTTGGGCATTGCTTTCATTCGCCATGCAAGCGCATAGCGATAACATCACTAAAAATCTTTTCATCGTGATATAGAGTTAATGGAAAGGGAATATACGCCAAAAAGCCGTTCTATCAGCTTGGTTTGACATTTTTTCCCTGGCGCTTCGCAATCGAAAGCAGCAAAGCGGGCAGCAAAATGAGGTTTGTACACATGGCCACCAACAATGTGATGGACACCATAACGCCCATCGCAGCCGTGCCTCCAAAACTCGAAGCAGCAAAAATAGAGAATCCGCAAAAGAGGATAACCGCAGTGTAGATCATGCTCAGACCGGTTCCGAAAATGGACGCCGTGACAGCCTGTGATGGCGTCAAACCGTTTTTGTAAAGCTCTTCACGATAACGGGTTAAGAAATAAACCGTTCCGTCGGACGCGATGCCAAATGTGATGCTGAAAATCAGGATTGTTGTGGGTTTGAAGTAAATGCCAAAGTAACCCATAATGCCTGCGGTCAATGCAAGCGGAATGAGGCAAGGCAATTTTGAAAGCAAAATAATTGGAACCGATCGGAATAGAACCATTCCAACGATGGCGATCATTGCAATCGCAATCAGCAAACTTTCGTATAAATTGCTGAGCAGATAATCATTGCTTTTCAGGAACACCAAACTGTGGCCCGTAAGGCTCACTTTGTATTGTTTGGGACTGAAAATAGAATCAACTTTCGGGCGGATCTTGTCCATTAACTCCTTAATCCGCTCCGATCCAACATCCGCCATTTGAAAGCTGACGCGTGTCACACTTTTGTCTTTGTTGACGAAAGCATTCAATTGTTTGGCAGCTCCTTGCTGATCCTGCACATAATTCGTGAGCTTGTTTAACTCCAACACGCCGGGTAAGGCATAATATTTTGCATCGCCGCCGCGGTAAGCCTGATATAAAAAGCGTGACGCTTCTACAACTGAAAGTGGCTTGGAGAATTCAGGAAATTTGGCCATTTCATTCTGAAACGCTTTGATTTTATAAAGCACTTGTGCCTGATCGGCAAAAATTCCGTTCGGCTGCTTGGTGTCGATCATCACTTCAAAAGGCAAAACGCCATTAAAGTTTTTCTCAAAAAACCGCAAATCGGTATATACAACGTCCTTTTTAGGAAGGTCATCCACGACATAACCAATTGTCTTGATTTTTGTCATTCCAAAAGCTGAAATAAGGATCAGGACAACCATTGCAATGTAGATTTCCTTGCGGCGATGATGCACCAGGAAATTTACTTTTGTCAGGAAGCCGGAGGCCCATTTTCCATCCAAATGTTTCAAGTGACGCGCTTTGGGCACGCTCATGTAATGCAATGTGATTGGCAAAAGCAGCAAACAAAGCACATAAGTTGCCATCACGCTTATTGCAGCCACAACGCCAAATTCTACTAGCAAAATGCTGTTGGTAAAATAAAAAACACCGAATCCGATGGCTGTGGTCATGTTTGCCAGGAATGTTGACAAGCCGATCTGCCGAATCATTTTCTGCAACGCGTCATCTTTATTGGCATGCGACCTGAGCTCGGACTGATATTTATTGATCAGAAAGACGCAGTTGGGAACGCCGATGACAATGAGCAGGGGAGGAAGGAGACCGGTTAAGGCGGTGATTTTATAATCAAAAAGATGCAGAATGCCGACCGAGAAGATCACGCCGATCAACACCACAACGATGGATAAAAGCGTAAGGCGCAGCGAACGGAAAAATGCCCAAAGGATCAATAATGTAACAAAAACGGCCAATCCCATGAACAGCTCCATTTCGCCGGAGATCTTCTTCATATTGATGGTCCGAATGTATGGCATTCCAGAGTAATGCAGGTCGGCTTTGTATTTTGTGCCAAATTCCTCTGCCATTGCCTCAATGTCGCTCACAATGGTAAGCCGGCGCTTGGAATTCAGCTCCTTATCATTAAATGTTACGACGATCAGCGTTGCATTTGTCTTGCTGTTGAGGATAAGTCCGTCGTAAATAGGCAGGTTGGCAATGCGCTTTTTGATGCTGTCCGCCTCAATTTGTGTTTGTGGAATTCGCTTGATAACGGGTGCGACGTCAAATTTTCGCAGACTGTCATTGCGTTTGATCTCGTAGACATTGGCCAGAGAAAGCACATTTTTGATGCCTTGCGTGTCCTTGATGCGTTGTGTAAGCTTGCACCAGTCGCGGAATTTATTGATCTCAAAGAGCTGCGGATCTTGCCAGCCAATCACCATTACGCTGCCGTCCTCGCCAAAAAGTTTTCTAAAATCCTGATATTCTTTTTCGACGGGATCATTGGAAGGAAGAATCCGCGCGAAGTTATAGGAGAGCTCGATCTTGCTCGCTTCGTAAGCCATAAAAATGGTTGAGACGAGCACCAATGCAACCCACAAAAGCCGGTAGCGGATTATGTAAGTCGCTATTTTATTCCACATATTAAGTTAGTCAGTTCCACAAAAAGTTGCAAATATAGGGACAGAGAAGAGAATATGAGACTTTTCCACAGATATATAACACTTTGAATAAGCTTACAAAAGCCGATCCAAGTTGTTTAACATTGCTTACAAAGCTGCTATTTTTTCCAGATGATGATAACCAATCCCAAAATAGGCTTTGGCGTCCCGGATCTTTTGAAGGATTGCGTCGCGATCAGGCGCATTGCGCTTGTCTTTTGTGCCGACGATCATGACATTTTTCGGCGTATTGGCATCCGAAATGAATTCAAACACTTTTGTCTTGTAACCAAAATATTCTAAAATAAGCGCCCTGATGCCGTCAGTCACCATTTCGGCCTGCCTTTCCAGAAATATCCCGTATCGGGTAAGAAACTGAACATCGTTCGCGGTTTTGGTTTTTTCTATTTCGCGACGAATTTGTTTGTGGCAGCAAGGCGCCACGACAATCAGATCTGCTTCTGCTGAAATCCCTTTGAAAATTGCATCGTCCGTTGCGGTGTCGCAAGCGTGTAATGCGATGAGAATGTTGGTGTTATTGCTGTCAAATTCCGCAATGGTCCCTTCCTCAAAGTGTAGGTTCTCAAATGCCGAATGCTGCGCAATCTCGTTGCAGAGCGCAACAAGGTCCGGGCGAAATTCCACACCCGTTACGTGCGCGTCGACTTGCAACACATTTTTGAGATAATCGTAAAGGGCAAATGTCAAATAACCCTTTCCGGAACCCATATCGGCCACTTTAAGCTGCTTATCAGTGGGAATTTCCTTGATGAGCGGACTTAAAAGTTCAATGTAATGATTGATCTGCCGGAATTTATCCTGCGCTTTTTTGTAAACATTCCCTTCCGCGTCCGTGATTTTCAGTTCATGCAAATAAGGCTTTTGCTGACTGCTGATAATGCGCTTTTTTGCGTGGTCATGCTCGGGCGTGGGCACTAGTTTAGTTTCCGTGACCTTCTCTTTCAGCACAATCTTATTGTTTTTCAAAATCTCAAATTGCGATTCCGCCGAATCTGTAAACAGCGTTGCCACATGAAAATCGTTGGCGAGCAAGGATTCGAGCAATTTTGTCGTTTCCCCCAGATCGTAATTTTTTACAATGTCGCGGGTTTTGTAGCGGTAAGTAAAGCTGAATTTTTCTTCCTTTTTGATCAGCGTCCGCTTGATGTAAATGTTTTTGAGATTTTCCTCGGTTCCGTGGTAATTTCCAAGCGAAAGCTTGATAAACGCATTGTTAAGGATGCTTTCCTCAAATGCAGCGATAAATTCTGCGGCTTTTGGCAAGATGTTCATGAAATGGGTGCTTCGTTCTGCGCCGATATGGCGACGGCCTAATGAGTTAACGTCAAAAAACCGCTTACAGTTTAATTAGGCCTTAATTCGTCAAAGAATCGTCTTTGGAATTTCAATGTCAATCTTCAAGCCGCGTTGCGGTTCGCCGCTGATCTGCACTTTTCCACGCAGACTTTCCACACGATTTTTGACGTTTTTCAAACCCACGCCCTGCCGCGAAGGTTCGATAAGCCCGCTTCCGTTGTCGCTCACGCTAAGGTGAATGTTCTTGTGATTTTCAGTGAGATCAATGCTGCCCTTTGTTGCGCCGGAATGTTTGATAATGTTGTTGGTGAGTTCCAAAATGATGCTGTAAAGCTCAAATTCGGTCTTGTTATTGAGCCGGTGCGACATGCCGGAAATGTTAAATTTGAACTCAATTTTCTTATTCTCATTCATTTTGTCAATCAGCCGGTGCAGCGCCATCACTAAGCCATGCTCCTCCAATTCTTCCGGCATCAGGTTGTGGGACAAGCTTCGCACTTCGCGATAAGCGGCGCCCACCATTTGGTGCACACTTTCGTAAATCTTCTGCTCTTCGGGTGAAAGCACTTTTCTGTCAATGCCAAATAAATACCAATTAAGCGATGCCAATGTTCCGCCCAGGTTATCGTGCAGTTCAGCTGCAACACGCTTACGCTCAATGGCTTGTCCTCGCGCCATTGCTTCGCGGATCTCGGCGTTCTTGCGTCTCAATTTTTTGTTATTGAGCCATAAGAAGGCCGCAAACGCAATGATCAGACTGGAAAACACAAGTAAGAACCTCGAAATCGTCTTTTGCTCAGCAATTTCTTTTTCCTGAATTTCAAAGTCCTTGATCTGATTCTCGTAACTCAGCTGATACATCGTGTATTGGCGTTGCACATATTCTGTGTGCAGCATACGCCGGTTAAAGATCACTTTTTCCATGTGATCCAGCGCTTCCTTGAACATTTTCTTATTCTTGTAAGCCCTCGCCAAAGAGAGCAGCGCCCAGTTTGTCTGCTGCGAAGAGTGAAAAATAGTTGAGAAATCCAACGCCATCGAAGCGGTTTCAATCGCGGCGTCATTTTGATCACTCAGGCAGTAAATGTTGGCCAGATCATTCAACACATTCAGCTCGCCATAGCGATTCTGAATTTTCCGAAACAATGCAAGCGATTGCTTTAAAAGTCCCTCAGCAACTTCGCTTTCCTTTTTTACAACATGGAGATAACCCCTGTTCTGCAGCACCGTTGCCCGTCCCCAATCCGAATCCATTTTGTCAAAAATGGCATAAGCCTGGTCGTAAAGGGGAATGGCCTCGTCAAACAATCCCTTTTCACGATATGAATTTCCGAGTGCGTCGATGCAAGTTGCCGCGGCGCTGTCTTCACCTAGTTTTTGAAAAATTTCAATTGCTTGTCTGTAATTGATCCGCGCGGAATCCCATTGCCTGTATTCTGAGTAACTTTCGGCCAAAAAGCGTTTTGCGTGTGCTGTGTAAAGGGGCAGATCTTTTGACAATGTCATTGTTTCATTGGACAGCTCGCGCAACACATCATAACTGCCATCCAACAAATAGTAAGTGCTTAACAAGTTGTAAGCCAATATTTTACCTTTGCTCCACTGATGTTTTTGCGACAGTCTTAAAACATGTTTGGAATAAAACATTGCTTTTTCCGCATCCTGGAAAAGATATTCCTTTGCAAACTCATGGTATTTTAAAATTAGGACCGTGTCTTCGGCAAAGCCTTCAACAGGCATCGCAGCGACCACTTCCTGTTTTTCGGCGATTGAATTATTTTGGAAAATAGAAGTGCATTGACTTCCGCTTAACAGCGTAGCCACAATCAAAACCGAAATGATTTTCAACAAATCACCCATGGACAAGCGCGTATGGGTGAGCGATTCTGGCAGCAGATTGCCGCGAGTAGCAAACTTTCATTCAGGAGTTGAGTATGTTTTAAGCTATCAAATATAAAGAAAGGAATCGCAAAATTTGCCGATTATGTGGCTAAAATGACACTCAGATTGATAATATTCCTGAGATTAATTATAATTTACTAACAAAGCTGCTGCCTTTAACATAAAAGCGATACAACAATTCAGCTCCAACGTTGATCCCTATTCGTGTGGATGTCAATATTTCAGGAATGTCAGTAACGGGACCATTGATATACAACGGACTATCGGTCAACAGGTGATTGTTATGCAATGCGCGTTCAATGCCCATTGCCCGAACGAGCTTTCCCGGTCCTTTGCATAACTCATTCAATTTCAATTTTTTACTGCGAATTCGTTCAGCCGATTTTCCGGGGATAAGTTGTCTCCGCATTTCCATCAATTCAATGCCTTTGACAGGCTCCAATGCGCGTATGAGCACGGCTTCACCGATGCCTTCCTGGTTGCTCACGACATTGAAACATTGATACATTCCGTAGATCAGATATACATAGCTTGTTCCCGCCCTTCCGTACATCGGCTCGGTTCGCGCTGTGCGCCTGTTATAGGCGTGACAAGCCGGATCATTTTGCAAATAAGCCTCCGTTTCGACGATAATTCCGCTCGTAATGCCGTCCGGACTTTCGTGGAAAAGCTCGCAACCGATTAATTTTTCGGCCAGCGAAAGCGTGTCGTATGCATTATAAAAAGACAAGGAAAGTCTGTTTTCCTGCACAATTTAAATTATGTTCATGGTTTGTTCCTTGATCTTTTCCAGTTCATCTTTCATTTGAACAACAAGGTGTTGAATCGTTGCATCATTGGCCTTTGAACCAATCGTGTTGATTTCCCTGCCGATTTCCTGGGCGATGAAATTGAGCTTTTTACCATTGCTCTCAGGCGCTTCCAGCGTTTCTGTGAAATAGGTTAAGTGATTGGCCAGCCTGATTTTCTCCTCTGAAATGTCAAACTTTTCAACATAATAGATCAACTCCTGCTCGAAGCGGTTTGTATCAAAATTATCATCTGCCAGGAGTTCTCTAACTTGTTTTTCAAGTCTTTCCCTCACGGCTGGAATGCGCAGTTTGTCTTGTTCAGCAACTTTGTCCAAAAGCGTTTGAATCGTGTTAATGTAATCTGTAAACTTGTCGGAAGTCATCTTTCCTTCTTGTTCACGGAAAATGGAACACTTTCTGATCGCCTCTACAATGGCTAATTTGATCTGTGTCCAGTCATTCTCCTTATCTGACTCGTCAACCGTTTCATTATTATAGGCATTGGGCATTTGCAGCGCAATGCGCAAAAGCTCCGTTGTATCGGGGATAAATCCTAAATTTTCGGCGGTTGCAGAAAGGTCGTTGTAATAAGCTCCCACCAATGCGCGGTTAACAGAAGTCGAAGCGACCGTTTTGCCAACAGGCTGGACGGAAAGCGTGAATTCCACTTTTCCCCGTTCCAATGATTGTGTCAGCAAATTCCTGACCTCAATCTCTCTTTCAGAAAATTGCCTTGGAATTCGGCAATAAATATCCAAAAACTTCGAGTTAAGCGTCTTTATTTCAACCGTTACGTGGATTGATTCGGATTCGATGTTGGATACACCGTATCCGGTCATTGATTTTAGCATTGGTTTTTGATCTAGGTAAAATATTATGAAGGCAACCTTGCAGACCTCATTGTCGCGAGCCGATTGCTAGTTATTAAACCGCTGCTTTCCACCCGACTTAGCCGGATGCTGGCTTTCGGATTGCTGCGGTTTGGATATAAGGGCATGTTTATCAATATCTTCGTTCACCGTCCTGAACCTCGAAACGTCGCAAGCCAAATAAATGGCTTGGAGCAGTGATCCCGGCTCCGCCAGATTTTTTCCGGCAATGTTGTAAGCCGTTCCGTGATCTGGGGAAGTCCTCACGGCGGAAAGTCCGGCTGTGAAATTAACGCCTTCATTGAAAGCCAGCGTTTTAAAGGGAATGAGTCCCTGATCGTGATACATGGCCAAAACCGCGTCATATTGCTTGTAAGTGGAGGCCGCAAAAAAGCCATCGGCCGGAAACGGCCCCACAACCAGATGTCCTTTTTCCTTGAAATTTTTGATTACAGGCTGAATAATGTCAATTTCCTCGGAGCCTAGCAATCCATTTTCTCCCGCGTGCGGATTCAGGCCCAGCACAGCAAGTTTTGGTTTTTTTATGCCAAAATCACCTTTCAGCGATTGCAATATTTGCTCAATTTTTGCGGAAAGCCGCTCCGCAGTTACGTAGGAACTCACTTTTTCGAGCGGAATGTGGCCAGACAAAACGCCAACGCGCAGTTCGCCCGAAACCATGAACATCAACGCATCTTCTTTATTAAATGATTGCGCAAGGAACTCCGTATGTCCGGGAAATTTAAAATCTTCGCTTTGAATGTTGTCTTTATTGATCGGGCCCGTAACCAATGCGTGGATTCTTCCTTCTTTCAAATCTTCCACCGCGCGCTTCAATGAGGCTAATGAACCCTGACCTGCTTCGGCGGTTACTTTTCCAGGTTCTACTTCTGTCTGATGGTCGTGCCAGCAAGTGACAACATTGGTCAGCTTGGGATTGGCTTGTTCCACTTTTTGTATTCCGTGCAAAGTCCAATCTTTCATTTCCAAAAGATTGCGATATTGATTCAGGACGCGGAGCGAGCCGTAAATGATGGGCGTGCAAAGTTTTGCTAACTGGTTTCCTTCTAATGCTTTGAGTATTACTTCCGGGCCAATTCCGTTGTAATCACCGATTGTAATCCCTATAATGGGTTTATCACTGATTTGATCGCTCATGTAGGTAAAATGCTATTGTAACTGTTCTTCTGAGTAATTCTGTATTACTTTTGCGCAATGACTGACCGGCAAGTTACAAAAAATCCCGTGCTCCTATGAAAATCCTGATCGCAGACTCGATGCATTCCTCACTTTTTGACATGCTGCGGGATCAGGGTTGGGAATATGCTTACCATCCTGAATTTCGTCGCGAAGATATTTTACAGGCCATTCCAGCCTATGACGGGCTCGTGATACGCAGCAAAACATTTGTGGACGAAACCATGCTTTTGGCCGCTAAAAATCTGCGTTTCGTCGCCAGGGCGGGAGCGGGCCTCGACCTGATTGATCTGGATGCTGCTGAAAGGTTGCGTATCGCCGTTTTTCATGCAGGAAAAGGCAACCGAGACGCCGTGGCCGAACATGCACTAGGAATGTTGCTTGCGCTTTTTAACAACATTTTGAGAGCGGATCGGGAGGTCAGGAGTGGCGTTTGGGACCGTGAGCGGAACCGTGGCGTTGAATTGATGGGCAAAACAGTTGGCATCATTGGTTATGGCAACAATGGCTCGGCGACGGCTCAGCGACTGAGCGGGTTTGGCTGTCGTGTGCTTGCGTATGACAAGTATCGTGATCATTATGAAGATGCATTTGCGCTGGAATCTAGTTTGGAAGAGATCATGGCGGAAGCGGACATTTTGAGCTTGCACATTCCGCTTACTGAAATCACGCGTTATTTGGTCAATGAAGATTTTATTGAAAAGTTTTCGAAGCCGTTTTACCTGCTGAATCTTTCCAGAGGCGAAATTGTAAAGCTGGAAGCCGTTGTAAATGGTTTGAAATCAGGCAAAATTCTGGGTGCTTGCCTGGATGTTTTGGAAAACGAAAAGATAGCAAAATTGACGAGCGAGCAGCAAGAAGTATTTGATTATCTGCGCGCATCCGATAAAGTTGTGCTGACGCCGCACATTGCGGGTTGGACGCATGAGAGTTACTTTCGGATCAATGAAGTGCTGGTGAAGCAAATTCAGAACTGGCTGTAAACAAATATGCCGACCAATGGTCGGCACGTTTGCATCTATTAGCCATGAAAAATAAAATACTTACTTGCCAAGTGTACCTCTCAGTGCACGTGGGATCTCAACTGAAGCAATCGGATTGCTTGCGGCTGTTAATATAACAAAATTTTCAGCCTTTACTGCACCAACTTTAACAGATTTTCCTAAATCCAGCTCAGTAACGTCAACATTTACATAGTCTGGAATGTTTTCAGCCAAACCTTGTAAGCGCAATTTACGCAATTTTTGGTTCATTTTACCACCTTTCATTACACCTGTTGAAGTGCCGGTCAATTTAACGGGTACGTCAACTTTAACTTCTTTTCCATCGACAATCTGCAAAAAGTCTGCATGAATCAATGAATCGTTAACTGGGTGAAACTGTCTTTCTTGCAAGATGGCATTATATAAAGTACCCTCGATATTGAGTGTAACATTAAAAATATCCGGTGTGAAAAGCAATTCGCGGAACAACATAGCCGGTGCATAAAAATGAACCTGCTCAGCTCCACCATACAGCACAGACGGAACATAACCTTGTGAACGAAGTTCGGTTGCTTCCGTCTTGCCGAGATTCGCTCTTTTAAACCCTACAATCTCATGCGTTTTCATAAGAATATTTTAATTAGAAAGTTAAAAAAATAAAAAATTTACTGATAATTTATAAACAAAGAACTAATAGATTCATGATCACGAATGCGCCCTATGGCTTTTGCAAATAATTCTGCAACGGACAATACGCGTATTTTTTCATTTTGTTGCTTCAAAGGAATTGTATCGGTGATGATCAATTCTTCAAGAACAGAATTGGCAATGTTTTCGTGCGCTTTTCCCGACATAATTGCGTGAGTACTAATGGCGCGCACCGAATTTGCTCCTTTTTCCATGATCAATTCGGCCGCTTTACAGAGCGTTCCACCGGTGTCGATCAAGTCATCCACCAACACGACATCCATTCCTTCAACGTCCCCGATCACCTGCATGCTGGCAATTTCATTCGCCCGTTTCCGATGCTTATCGCAAAGGATCATGTCGACATTTAAAAATTTAGCAAAATTTCGTGCCCGGGCTGCCCCGCCCATATCGGGAGACGCAATAAGCAGGTTTTTTAGATTCAGGGATTTGATATAAGGAACAAAAATCGAAGTTCCTTCAAGGTGGTCAACGGGCAAATCGAAAAAGCCCTGGATCTGTCCAGCGTGCAAATCAACCGTCATCAGGCGATCCACGCCAACGGAAGTCAGCAGGTTGGCAACCACTTTCGCAGCGATGGCCACGCGCGGCTTGTCTTTCCTATCTTGCCTGGCGTAACCGAAATAAGGGATTACAACGGTCACATAATGTGCAGAAGCGCGACGGGCGGCATCCACCATTAGGAGTAATTCTAGTAAATTGTCGGCCGGAGGAAAAGTAGATTGGATCAGGAAAACATCGCAGCCTCTGATTGATTCTTCAAAGCTGGGCGAAAGCTCTCCGTCACTGAATTTTCTCAAAGTATATCCTCCGAGCTCTTTGCCATAATATCTGGCAATGTCTTTGGCCAAATACTCGGATTGACTTCCCGAAAATATTTTTACTGTATTAAATGAACCCATTGGCCAAACTAAAATTTGCGCAAAATTATATAAAATCAATCAATTAAGGTAATATCTAGCCAAAAAAGTCTGGTAAAATTTGAGACAGAGCCATCCAACAAGCAGTCCGATCGCGGTCCCAATAATAATGTCTGCAGGATAATGTACGCCTACGTAAACCCTGCTATATGAGTAAATTGCAGCCCAGACGAACAAAACCCACATATAATTGAAGCGTGTTCTCAAAAATACAAACCAGGTAATCGCCACTGCAAAACTGGTTGAAGCATGAGAGGAGGCGAACCCATATAGTCCGCCGCAACCGGTCACCTGATGCACCAATCCCTGCAACGCTGGCTCATGACACGGCCGGAATCTGAGGAAATAGGGTTTCATGAAACCCGAAGTAATCTTGTCGGCAATAATCACCGCAACCAGCACAACTGCGATTTGAATCAATCCTCTTTTCCAGTCTTTTCGCAAATGCAATGCAATCAGAGTCGCATACATGGGCGCCCAGGTGTATTTATACGTAATCCAATACATGAGCGTGTCGAGCCATGGCGTGTGATGACCATTTATCCACAGAAAAAGCTCCTGATCATAATGGATCAGCATGTCGACACCTTCTGTCATGAGCTGAATCCCAATACTTTACGGACTTTGGCAATGGTGTCCTGGGCAATCGCACGCGCCTTTTTTTCTCCGGTGGTCAATATGGATTCGAGCTCTTCCGGATTCTCCATATAATAGTTGAATTTGCGACGTGGCTCGGCGAACTTATCGAGCATGCATTCCAAAAGCGCTTGTTTAGCATGTCCGTAACCATAACCACCATTCAGATAATGCTGACGCATCGTTTCCACGTCACTTTCCGATGCGAGCAGGCTATAAAGTTTAAATGTGATATCACTTTCCGGATCTTTGGGCTCTTCCAGGGCCTTCGAATCGGAAACGATTTTTTTGATGACTTTCTTCAACTCATTTTCAGCAAGAAAAATATCAATGTAATTATGGTAAGACTTGCTCATTTTCTGTCCGTCAAGGCCAGGAATGGTCATAATGCGCTCGTCGATCTGTGGCTCGGGAAGCACCAGAATGTCTTCTCCTGCGATCTGATTGAAGCGATTGGCAATGTCCTTTGTCATTTCCAAATGCTGCTTCTGGTCTTTGCCAACGGGAATGATGTTGGCATTATAAAGTAAAATATCTGCGGCCTGCAAAACAGGATATGTGAACAATCCAGCATTCACATCGGCAAGTTTTTCTGATTTTTCCTTGAACGACGTTGCGTTCGCCAGCATTGGAAACGGCGTGAAGCAATTTAAATACCAAGCCAGTTCAGTGTGTTCCTGCACCCTCGATTGTCTCCAAAATATATTTTTTTCGAAATCAAAACCAAATGCAAGCCAGGTTGCAGCAATGGCGCGTGCATATTCGTGTCGCAATTGTCCGTCCTTGATCGATACGAGTGAATGCAGGTCTGCTATGAAAAAAAAAGATTCGTTCTCCGGGTTTTTTGACAGTTCAATCGCGGGAACAATCGCTCCCAAAATATTCCCCAAATGGGGCCTCCCGCTACTTTGAATGCCTGTTAGGATTCTGGCCATTTAAATGTTACTTGTATTATTGTATTGATTCACTTGAATAATTCTTCGATGCTAGGCTCGGCTATTTTACCTTCCTCCATCAATTTTACCTCTCTTAAACCGCTGGTAATCGAATCTTTGAATTTCTGTTTTTGCAAGTCCTTCTGCATTTTCTTCCAGACTTTAATAGGGAGCAGAACATGTGTTCTTTCACCATGCTCATCTGTCAAAAACTGCACGTTCATAGCTTTCGCCTGATTATCAGTTTTTAAGAAATTTTCCGATTTCTAATTTGGCAAAATTCGTTAAATTGAATTACAAAACGTAGTAAATTTGAATTTTATAGCCTCACCAAGATACAATGGAATCCAAAACACTTCACTTCCTTTCACAACTAGCCGAAAACAACAACAGAGATTGGTTCCTGCAAAATAGACAAGATTACGACGCTGCGAAAGGCGATTTGGAAAAACTGATTGCCTATGTCATTGAAGAAGTCGGCAAGTTTCAGGATCTGGGAAATTTGCAGGTTAAAGAGTGCATTTACAGAATCAACCGCGATATCCGGTTCTCAAAAAATAAAACACCCTACAAAAATAACCTAAGCGCCGGCATCGGTCCGGGCGGTAAAAAAGCGGGGAAGATTGATTATTATCTGCAAATCCAGCCGGGCAACAAGACGTTCTTAGGCGGCGGAATGTGGGAAACCACGCCTGAGCAGCTTGCAAGGTTTCGACAGGAAATCGATTATAATGCGGATGAATTGAAGCAAATCATTCATGACCAGGAATTTCATGCATATTTCCCGACCATTGAAGGTGAGGCCTTGAAAACGACACCAAAAGGCTACGCAAAAGACCATCCGGAAATCGAGCTGCTCAAACAAAAGCAACTTTTTTTCTCGCACAATTACACCGATAAAGAGGTGACTTCCAAAGACTTTGGGAAAATGGTCGTAAAAGGGATATCCATTCTTAAACCTTTTACGGACTATATGAATTATGTTATATATGAACAGCCTGCGGAGTCCTGATTGTCGTAAGTTCTAATCCCCGTTTCCCATTCCAAATCCTATAATATGCAATTTTCCCATTTGCACTGCCACACGCAATTTTCCCTTTTGGACGGTGCGGCTGATATAAAAAAGCTTTTCAAGAAAGCAAAAGAAGACAACATGCCTGCTGTCGCGATCACGGATCATGGCAACATGTTTGGCGTGTTCGAATTTGTTGCTGAGGGCAATAAACAAGGCATTAAGCCGATTGTAGGATGCGAATTTTATGTTGTTGAGGATCGGCATATCAGGCAGTTTACGAAGGATAAAAAGGACGTTCGGCACCATCAGCTGCTTTTGGCGAAAGATGAAATTGGCTATAAAAATCTTGTCAAAATGTGTTCGCTCGGGTTTATAGAGGGGATGTATGGCAAGTATCCGCGGATTGATAAAGAACTGATTGTCAAATATCATAAAGGCTTAATTGCGACGACTTGCTGCATTGGGGCCATCATTCCCAAAACGATCATTCGGAAAGGGGAAGAAGAGGCAGAGAAGGAATTCAAATGGTGGCTGGATCTTTTCGGGGACGACTTTTATGTGGAGTTGCAGCGCCACGAAATTCGCGATCAATACATTGTAAATGAAGTTCTTGTAAGATTTGCAAGGAAATATAATGTGAAAATCATTGCTTCCAATGATTCGCACTATGTCGATCAGGAAGACTGGAATGCGCATGATATTTTGCTGTGTATCAACACGGGAGACAAGCAAAGCACGCCATCTGCAAAGGATTTTGATGATGACAAAGGCATTCCCAAAGGCTCGCGTTTCGCGTTTTTTAATGATCAGTTTTATTTCAAAAATACAAGTGAAATGATGAAGCTGTTCAACGACTTACCCGAGTCGCTGGACAACACCAATGAGATCGTTGACAAAATAAAAGCGCTGGATCTTCGCAAGGACATTCTGCTGCCCAACTTCCCAATCCCCGAGGAATTCAAGACGCACACGCTGTCGGATATGGCTGGTAAAAAGGAACTTACGGCCGATGTGTTAAACCAGTGGGAATATTTAAAGCACATTACATTTGAAGGCGCGAAGTTTAAATACGGCACCATAACGCCCGAAATTGAAGATCGGCTTAATTTTGAATTGCAGACAATCCGGAACATGGGTTTTCCGGGTTACTTCCTTATTGTTGCCGACTTTATTGATGCCGGCCGTAAAATGGGCGTTTTCATTGGCCCAGGCCGTGGTTCTGCTGCTGGTTCTGTGGTTGCCTATTGCACCGGGATTACCAACATTGATCCCATTAAATACGATCTGCTTTTCGAACGTTTCCTGAATCCCGATCGTATTTCACTTCCTGATATTGACACGGATTTTGATGATGAAGGTCGTCAGAAGGTGATTGATTATGTTGTTAAAAAATATGGTTACAACCAGGTCGCGCAAATTGTTACTTATGGCACAATGGCCGCGAAATCGGCAATTAAGGATGTGGCCCGCGTGATGGATTTGCCTTTGATCGAGGCGAATGCGCTTGCAAAGCTGGTTCCGGACAAGCCTACCTATAATATGACGCTCAACCGCATCTTCACAGCGCCGCTGGAAGGAGAGGGGAGTTTGACCAAAAAAGAAGGAATTGCGCCCGAAGAGCTTGATAATGTGAAGAAAATGCGCGCCATAGCACAGGGTAACGACTTGCAGGCGAGTGTGTTACAAGAAGCCAGAAGGCTGGAAGGAACGGTGCGGAACACAGGCATTCACGCCGCCGGGATCATCATTGCGCCCAGTGACTTGACCGAAATTATCCCGGTAAGCACATCCAAGGACTCTGATTTTTTGATCACCCAATATCAGGGAAAGATCATTGAGGACGCCGGGGTTATTAAAATGGACTTTTTGGGTCTGCGAAACCTGACCATTATTAAGGAAGCGTTGCGGCTCATCAAGCAAAATCATAATGTCGACATTGTCATTGACGACATTCCGCTGGACGATCCAAAAGTGTTCGAATTGTTCCAAAAAGGCGAAACCAATGCGATTTTCCAGTTTGAATCCGATGGGATGAAGAAGCACATGCGCGACCTGATTCCTGATCGTTTCGAGCATTTGATCGCCATGAATGCACTTTATCGTCCGGGTCCGATCGCTTACATTCCGAACTTTATCAGAAGAAAGAATGGCCAGGAGGAAATCACTTACGATTTGCCGGAACTGGAAGAATATCTAGCTGATACTTACGGAATTACGGTTTATCAGGAGCAAGTAATGCTTTTGTCCCAAAAGCTGGGTGGCTTCACGAAAGGACAAGCCGACACATTGCGTAAAGCAATGGGTAAGAAGCAGATAGAGACGCTGAATAAAATGAAGGGCGACTTCATGAAAGGAGGCGCAGAGAAAGGATTGGACGCTAAAAAGCTCGAAAAAATCTGGACGGACTGGGAAGCATTTGCGTCTTACGCGTTTAACAAATCACACTCAACATGTTATGCTTTCGTCGCTTATCAAACGGCTTATCTGAAAGCGCATTACACGGCGGAATATATGTCAGCCGTGTTAACAAGCTCGCTGGGCAACATTGAGAAGATTACATTCTTTATGGAAGAGTGTAAAGCGCAGGGTTTGAAAGTTTTAGGGCCAGACATTAATGAGTCGGATCGGCAGTTCAATGCCAATAAAAAACATGAAATTCGTTTTGGACTGGCGGGAGTGAAAGGGAGCGGCGACGCGGCAGTGGAATCAATCATTGAGGAAAGAAATCAGAATGGTCCGTTCAAGGATATTTTTGACTTTATGACGCGGGTTAACCTTCGCACAGTCAATAAGAAAACTATTGAAAGTCTGGCCTATGCGGGTGGATTTGACTGTTTTCCTGAATATCACCGGGCGCAATATTTTGCAACGGATGCAAATGATAACCTTACTTTTATTGAAAAGCTGATTCGTTACGCCAACAAAGCACAAGGTGGCGGCGTGGTTGATTTGTTTAGTCATTCAGGTGGCGGGGCTGAAATTGCAAAACCAAAAGCGCCCGATGTTATGGCTTGGGACGATCTTGCAAAACTTCGTTATGAGCAGGAAGTCGTCGGTTTCTATATTTCGGGCCACCCGCTGGATACATTCCGGGTGGAGCTGGACAATTTCTGCAATTGCACGGTCGATAAGGTGATGGAGATTGGGGAGAATGAAAAAGCTCCGAAATATTTTGGAAAGGAAATCAGTGTGGGCGGCATTGTTACGAGTGCGCAGGAGCGCATGTCGCGCAATGGCAGCTTGTTTATGATCTTCAAAATCGAGGATTACCGCGGCTCGATGGAAATGCTTTTGGGCGGAGAAGATTATATCCGGTTTAAAAATTACTTGCAGATTGGGCAATTCCTTTACATCAAAGGCAAAGTGCAAAATCGCTGGAAACAAGAAGATCAATTTGAATTCAAAATTTCTCAGATTCAACTGCTTACCGAGATCCGCGAGAAAATGTGCCGGAAGATTCGCATTAACCTGACCTTGGACCAGATCGATGCGCAATTCATCCATTTATTGAACGAAACCTTTGGGAATCACCCTGGTGCGTGCGCCGTTAATATGACTGTTATTGACCCCGAAACGCATTTGGAAGTGGAAATGGTGTCCCGCGGTTACAGGGTTGCGCCAACCAACGAATTGTTTAAAGTGCTTAATGGATTTCATGGCGTGAAATTCTTTCTAAACTGACCGGATGACAAGGAAATCAGGAACTTTTAGATAGCAATAATCCTTATTACATCAGATTTATAAAATAACATTAGACATTTTTTCAACATGGGAAAAGCACTTGAAATTACCGATAGCACCTTTGAAGACCTTATTCAGGGAGACAAACCAGTACTTGTAGACTTTTGGGCTGAGTGGTGCGGTCCTTGTAAAATGATCGGACCGGTTGTAGAACAATTGGCTGGCGAATACGAGGGCAAAGCAGTTATTGGTAAAATGGATGTGGATATGAATTCGGCTGTGCCAGCAAAATTTGGCATTCGCAGTATCCCCACATTGATGATTTTTAAAGGCGGACAATTAGTAGACAAAGTTGTAGGCGTTGTGCCAAAAACAACTTTGGAAGATAAATTAAATGCGCAGATCGAAGCTACGGTTTAAATTTTTGCCGGCAAATAATTGAGAGCCTCCGTTCGGAGGCTTTTTTTGTGACTACTTTATAAATGGTATATAATTGTATACTTTTATAATTAGTCACGCACTATGAAATATTCAGAGTTTCATCGTTTGATACGGCGAAATGGGTGGTTGCTTGCCAGAACGCGCGGCAGTCATTGCATTTATAAGAAAGGAAACACAACTTATGCGGTTGCCAATCACGGTTCCAAAGAGATGCCCGAACCTACACGGTTGGCGGCAATCAAGATCATGGGTTTAGATAAAAAACAAGATGAAAATCATTAAGGTAGTCATTGCTCGAAGCAAAGATTTTTTTGGGGCTCATTCCGAAAATGTAAGAGGAATTAATGGCGGCGGAGAGACGATTAAGGAAGTAAAGGAATCGATTTTGGAATGCATTGAAATTATCAAAACTTTTGACGAAAAAAACATTCCTGCCGCATTAAAAGGAGAATACGAAATTGAATGGAAACTGGATGTCGGAAGTTTCTTGACATATTATAAAGGCATTTTCAGCCAAACCGGCATAGCACGTTTAACCGGGATTAACGAGAAGCAACTCAATCACTATGCTTCTGGTTTGAAAAAGCCCCGCCCAGCGCAAGCTAGGCGGATCGAAGCTGCATTGCACCAACTGGGCAGTGAGTTGTTGGCGCTTAAATTATAGCGCGTTTGATCATTCATTAATCTCAATCACAAACTTGGCCTCGAAGGAATCGCCTGCGGCGAGTTTCATAATTCCTTCCTTCGTTTCAAAATTCTGATCCGAATCTGCGTTGTCGGCTAAGCCTAGCCAGGGCTCAATGCAGACGAAGTCGCCGGCGGGCTTTGCCCAAATTCCCAGATATTTGAAATCATCGTAATGCACGGTGATAACTTGTGGAGATTTTGTGCTGCGGAGGCTTACTTGTTTGGAAACTAAGTGTTTGAAAATCAGCGCGTCGTTGTCAAACAAATGTCTGTTCAAATGCAGGACATTAGTGTTTTCTAAAATTGGTTTTGTAGTTTTACCTACTAAGCCGTCTTTTTCCAAAAGCCACGTAGAGTCATTTTCGACTGCGTAAAATTCAAGATAATAATCTTCATAGGCTTCGTCGTCATGGAGCGGACATTGGAACGCCGGGTGCCCTCCCAATGAGAACAACATTTCCGTGTCCCCATGATTAATTACCTTATGATCAACGACTAATTTGTTTGCATCCAGTCTGTAAGTGATCAGAAATTCGAATTCGAATGGATAAATCTTCAATGTTTTGTCGCTGAATTTCAGTCCGAATGTGAGACTATCATCCGTCTCCCCCACAAATTTCACATCAGTGTTATTGCGGATAATGCCGTGACGCGGAACTTCGTATTGCTGGCCTTTATATTTGACAAACCCATTTTTAATCGCGCCAATGACCGGAAATAAAACGGGCGCATGGCTGGGCCAAATGCTCGGATCAGCATTCCATAGAAAATCTTTTCCTGTAACGGTTGATTGGATCTGGGTAAGTTCGGCACCAGTTTCCCGGACAGCAACTTTCAAATATTGGTTTTCAATCGAATGGTTCATTGTTATGCTTCGTTTAAAACTGCTAAAATAATTTCACAAGCCTCTCTAATCTGCGTTTCTGAAATGATTAACGGCGGTGCGATGCGCATGGCATTGTCGCAAAACAAAAACCAGTCCGTAACCAAGCCGCGCTCAATGCAACGGTCAATCGTGTGTTTCAATTTTTCGAAAGATTGCATTTCTGCCGCGAGCATCAAACCTCTTCCCCGGAATTCTTTAATCGCAGGATGCACCAATAATGACTTGAAAAGTGCTCCTTTTTGAATGGCTGAGCCCGGCAAATCTTCTTCCAGTGTGACTTGCAATGCGGCAAGTGAGGAAGCGCAACTGACGGGATGACCGCCGAAAGTGGTGATATGACCCAGGATTGGGTTGTTTTTAAAAACAGCCATGATTTCCTGAGAAGCCATAAATGCGCCAATCGGCATGCCGCCGCCCATTCCTTTGGCACTCAACAAAATATCCGGATAAATGCCAAACTGCTCAAACGCCCAGAACGATCCGGTGCGGCCGTAACCTGTTTGGATTTCATCAAAAATCAGCAAAGCACCAACTTCCGTGCATTTATGTCGCAAAGCAGGAAAATAATCTTCGGAAGGAACGCGAACGCCGGATTCTCCACCGATAACTTCAATGACGACTGCGGCAGTTTTATCGGTAATTCTTTCAAGATCAGGTAAATAGCCGTGATTAATGTGTGTTACGCCCGGCAAGAGCGGACGAAAGTTTCGCTTAAAAAACTCAGCTCCTGCCAGACTAAGCGCACCCTGCGTCGCTCCGTGATATGCATTGAAACAGGATACAAACCCGTCACGTCCGGTAAAACGCTTTGCCAGTTTCATCGCTCCTTCAACTGCCTCTGTGCCTGAATTGGTAAAATAAACATTGTTAATCAGACCATAGGGAGACGGATGTGGCGATTGGAGATTGAGCGTTTTGGTTAATGCTTTGGCCAATTGCACTTGCGCACTTTGCACATATTCGCCGTAAACGAGCAGGTGCATGTGTTTGTCCAATTGCTCATGAACTGCCGCAAGCACCTTCGGATGCCTATGCCCAACATTACTTACGGCAATGCCGGAAATCAGGTCCATATAACTTTTCCCGTCAGGACTATACATGTAAATGCCCTCAGCTTTCTCAATTTCTAATGCAAGCGGATATTCTGAGGTTTGTGCTAGGTGGTCGAAAAAGTGCTGGCGATGTGATATATGCATTCTAAAAGATAAATACTTTTGAAAAGTATTTTATTTATTGAATTGGTAAAATGTATTAAACTTTATATTTCGAAAAACACTGCACTGCCACCAACCCAGGTGAAGTCCTTGTTGTAGCGCACACCGATCATCTCACCGCGACTCAGTCTGCTCAGTCCGATAAGGAGTTCCGGTTTATCACCATTGTCGTTCCAGCCGTACATCATGCGGATTTCACATTTGACCAGGCCGTCCGGTGCTTGAATTACTGGCGCATAGACAACTTTTTTCTGCAAAATGTAATTTTCCGGATCGGGCAGGGAGGTTAGATCGGATTCCTTGATATGCAACTGCACACCTGCGCCTGCAAATGAAAATAAGGGTTTGAGCACATAATTTTCCAAGTCTTGCGGAAAATCACCATTGTAATCACTCACAAATCTCGTTTCTGGAATGTATTCACTTTTGAGAAACGGGATAGAAAATTTGCTGATCCTGAAAAACCAGTTTGGATGCCCAACCCAAGCCACATTTACGTCGTCGGTGAAATGATAACTCGTTTGCAGATCCGGATAATTGAGCAAATCATCAAAAATCAGGCGGTTATAGATGCGTTTTACCTGGATTTTTCGGCCGTCTTTTTCATAATAAAGCGTCCTACCTTCTTTGATTAATTTGGTGTAACAAACCGCTTTAATGCCCAGCATTGCTTCTGTTACTGCAAAATCAATTCTTGTCTTTTGTTTCTCCGGAAAGATTTCAAGCAGGATAACATTCTCGGGATTTTCATCGGCAATGATCAGTTCTTTCAGCTTTTGAATGTAGGCTTCATATGACTCCGATCCAAAACCATAATGAAACTGCTTAGGAATGTCGAAGTGCTTTTTGAACAATTCAGAAAGATAGGCTTGATAACCAAATACAGAAGGAAATCCTTGCAGCTCAATGAGTTGTGGCGTGAAATCGCCCGCCTCGTCTTTGCAAATGGCATAATCAATGGCCAGAAACGATGTGTGACCGTTTTCATTCGGCACGCTTTGGCCAGCGGGAACAGCTCTTTCCGTATTTGAAATGAATTTGGGAAAACGCAATGTCTTTATAATCTCCTTCGAAGCAATGTTAATTTTTTCCAACAAATCTTTTGGCACAAAAACGGGTGTTTCCGCAACGCGAAAATCCAGTTGTCCCGGGAAATCTTCTTCGAACGAATTGACAAACGCTTTGTATTTGCTGTCTGTGAAAGAGCTGTTGAATGCTTCTCGCGCTTGCTTATGCATAGGCAGGCTGAAAATATTTGGTCAATGCATTTTTAAGAAAGGCGGGAATAACCACCGACTCGGTCATCATGATTTTATCGGGATCATTCAAATTTGCGATCATGTCATTGTATTTTGCTTCGCCATGGTTGGCAATGATGCCTGCTTTTTTATCCTCTCGTAAAAAGTAACGCAGCATGCCTTCCGCATCGGCTTCCGGGTGAAACTGCGTTCCAACAATCTCTTTTGAAAACCGAATGGCCATCACAGCTCGCTCCAAACGAACATGAGGCCTTATTTTTTCGAGACAAAGCAGTTTGGCACCCATATTGTCCATCGCAAATTGGTTGGGTTGCGTAACCTGAAAATCGCGCGAATCGACAATCCAAAAAGGATCAGCCAATGCATTAAGCATTGCATCTTTCCTTCCGGAGGCCGTTTTGTGCACAGGAAATGTGCCAAACGACGTCTTTCTTCGTTTGCTCACACCAGCAAGTTGCCAGTGAATGCACGCCATCTGAAACGAATGGCAGATCAGAAAAAGATGCTTTTTTGTCTTGTTATGGCGGTTTAGATTGAACTGGAAAATTTGATCTAAAAAACCAAAAAACCGCTTTTCCCACGCTTCACCAACAGGCGACGGATTTCCCGGGCCGCCAGTAGAAATATAGGCATCGAAGTCCATTCCGGGCACTTCAAGTTTTTGTCTCACATCAAAAATAGTGTAAGTCACGGCCACAGATTCCCGCTCACCAAATGCTGTCACAATCTTTTTAATGCAACGCATTCCCTCATTTTCAAAGCCGTCGTACATGTCCAGAATTGCAATCCGGAAATGCTTTTTGTTATCATTCATTTTATTGAGGCCGTCCGTTAGGAGCTAACCATTAACTGATTATGTATCAAACCAAGGTAAAGTGATTTAACAACCTGGTGGGCTATTAGTTCGTGCCGCGCCGAAAATATAAACATTAAACGAGGCCGATTTTGGTTTCAGCCACAATATAGTCCACCACCGCGCTCATACTGCCAGTTTGTTCAAAAACAGCCAGTTGCCGGTCAGCGCCCGTTCCCATTTCCATAATCTGATGAATGTAATCCACCTCTTTCCTGCTGCCCAGGTCATCAATCACGTCGTCAATGAATTCAAGCAATTCTCCGACAAGATGTTTGTATTCAACTTCTTCCTGTTTTCCAAAGTCTATGAGCTTGCCATGAATTCCGTAGCGCGCAGCACGCCATTTATTTTCATTGATCAGCATGCGGTGATACGGCCTGAATGTCAAGTTCATGCGATGCAATTTGTGAATTTTCGCGACAAGCGCCTGCATGATGGCGGCCAGACAAATGGTCTCATCCGTACGCATGGGCACGTCGCACATGCGGAATTCAATGGTGTCAAAAAATGGGTGAACGCGAATGTCCCACCAGATTTTTTTGCCATTGTCAATGCATTTTGTTTTTACCAGCAGGCTCACATATTCATCATATTCGGCCGCGCTCGAAAAGGAGTCGGGAATTCCGGTTCTTGGGAATTTATCAAAAACCTTTGACCGATAGGATTTGAAACCCGTATTTCGACCGCACCAGAAAGGCGAATTTGTAGACAATGCATAAATATGCGGCAAAAAATACCGGACCGCATTCATGATTTGAATGGCCTCATCGCGGTTTTCAATGCCAACGTGCACGTGCAACCCAAATATCAAATTGCCTCGCGCAACGTCGCGCATTTCGTCAATGATCTCGTCGTAGCGCGGATCAGGCGTGATGAGCTGCTCCACCCAGTCCGCAAAAGGATGCGTTCCGGCAGCTGCAACTTGCAGATTCTGCTTCTCAGCCAGATCCAGGATCATTTTGCGCAAATAAGTAACCTCCTCGCGTGCCTCCTGAATGTTGTGACAAATGTTTGTGCCGACTTCTACAACGGCTTGATGCATTTCGGCTTTCACCCGTTCTTTCAGGGTAATTTTTCCATCCTCGACGAGCTTGGACATGTGCGACCGCAGATTCCGTGTAACCGGATCAATGGTCTGAAATTCTTCCTCAATCCCCAGCGTGAAAGTGGCCATAAGTGCGCGTAAACGAATTAATTAAGGTTTTTTAAGTTTGGAATTTGCTGCTGGAAATTTTGTCGCAGCAGCCTTTTTGGTCGGAATTTTAGGCTCCGGCTCGCTTGGAACGGGTTCCGCGCCTTTGTCTTCGACCAATTTCGATGTTTTCTTAGGTGTAACCGTTTTGACCTTGACTTCCTTGGCAGCAGCAGGTGCAACAATTGGCTCGAAGACAGCAGGCGTCTCGATAGCAGCGGAAGACGTGATTGCTGCGTTCGTTGCAGCTGGAATGCCGAGTGCGTCCTTCACAAATGTTCCCCAAGTTAAGTTAGTCTGGCCAGGAATCGCACGCTGTGCGCGCTCGATCGCCATATTTGCGGCTGCTTCTACAACCCATTCGAAATTGTCACGGCCCACGGAATATATATCCGCGTCGGGAGCTGGATTGCAGAAATCGATCGCAATTGGAATGCCATCCCGCACAGCAAATTCCACTGTGTTGAAATCGTAGCCGAGCGCAATATTCAGTCTGAGCGTGTAATCCTTGATCGTTTCCAAAAGCTTTTCGCCAGCCTCACCTGTCGCCTTCATCTCTGCTGCATAGCGCAGATGATGCGGATTCCTAGGTTCGTAAGGCATGATCAGCACTTCTTTTTGACCAGTGCAATAGCAGCGGAAATAGTCTGTAAACTCGATCTCTTCTTGCAGCATCATCACCAACTGGCCCGTTTCCTCATGCTTATGCCACATATCGTGCGGGTTAACCACTTTGTAAACGCTTTTCCAGCCGCCGCCATCGTGCGGTTTCATGTATGCAGGAAAACCAATATATTGGAAAATCTCTTCCCAAGCCATTGGAAAAGCCAGGTTGCGGAATGACGTTTCCGACGTATTTTCTGGTCGCACTTTTGAAGGCAACAGAACCGTTTTTGGAACAGGAACGCCTATTTTTTCTGCCAATGCATTGTTAAAAAATTTTTCGTCGGCACTCCACCAAAAAGGATTATTGATGACAGCCGTGCCGGAAAGTGCGGCATTTTTCAGGAATGCTCTGTAAAACGGAACGTCTTGTGAAATTCTATCAATTATAACGGCATATTCTGTGGGGTCAGCCTGAACAACTTTGTCAATGGAGACTGCTTCCGCGATAAAACCGCTGTTTTTACTGTTGACTCTTTCAATAAATGCGTTCGGAAAAGTGTTTTCCATTCCAAACAAAATTCCAATCTTTTTCATAATGAGGTTTTTGTTTTGTTTTTATAAAATCCTGGATAAATAGTCAGGAAACATTTTATTCCAAAGCGGCCAGTCGTGTTTTTCCCAGCCGCGAATATCCAGCCAATGTTCAATGCCCTTTTCACCGAGGATCGTTGACATTTTCAAATTGCTATCGAGACAAATATCCCAATCCGAAGTGCCCAACACGATCTTCATATGGCCATAACGCCAGCCCTGCTCGTTGCGCATGAAGTCCATCGGATTATTGAAATAGACGGTGTCATCGTAAAATCCGTCTGTAAAGCTCCGGATGTCAAAAGCCCCGCTCATGCTGATCATGTAAGCAACTTGCTCGGGATGTTTGAATGCAAAATTAGCCGCGTGAAATCCGCCAAAACTACACCCGGCAACGCCTATTTTTTCCACATTGCACGATTGCCTGATAAATGGCACAAGCTCATTGTTCAAAAACTTGTCATATTGAATGTGATTCAACACGCGATATTGCGGGTTCAAATGCTTGGCATACCACGATTCGGCATCAATGGAATCGACACAATAAATCTTGTATTTCCCAGACTCAACCAGCCAGCGAGCCGCCTCGATCAGGCCCATATCCTTGGCCTGATAATATCTTCCGAGTGTTGTGGGGAAGAGTAAAATGGGATATCCCCAGCTTCCGTAGACGAGCATGTCCACTTCCCGGTCCAGGTGATGCGAATAATATTTGATATGCTTCTCTTCCAAACTGCACTGTTTAACGAAATACCATTGATATTGAAATATACAAAACAAATTATCGGAAGCAAATTATCGTGTTTGAATGTTCCTGTGCCCAAAAACGGCTTGCGACGATGCTTTTGAATTAAACTCAGGCTTTTATAACACTCCCGATTGCTCTAACTTGCGCGGCTTATTTATAAAATTATTCTCTTTTACATTTGACCGGGTCCCACGAATCTGTTTTGCAAATCACTAAAAATCTGTTTTCACTATCATTAGAAAGGGAAGTGGTTATTTCCATCATTCCGCCCATCAACTTTAATCCTGACATGGCTTACAAGCTCGTGCTTTTTAATGATGGACAGGATTTTGACCGGCTTCGTATGGAAGCGATTGCGGGAGAAATGCAGCTTGCAAATGAAGTTCCGCCGATGCTCATCGTCGGGATTCACGCAAATGATGAGCGGATTTTTGAATATGGCGTGGCTGCCGAAGCGGATTATGCAGGCCGGGGCAACAAAGCTGGCAGGACAACGAGCTTCGTAGTCAATGAATTGCTCCCGTCTCTTTTGACCGATTATCGAATTCAGGAAGGCATTGTGTATGCGGGTTTCTCGCTTGGTGGATTGATGGCGCTTGATGCAGTCTGGAACAATCCGGAAACCTTCTCAAAAGCAGGCGTTTTCTCCGGCTCGTTATGGTGGCGCAGGACTGCATTGAACGACGGATATCAGCATTATGACCGCATCATGCACGCACACATTGCCAGTTCAGCGAGAAAAAATGGTCTTGGATTCTGGTTTCAATGTGGCTCACTGGACGAATATGATGACCGCGATGGTGACGGCGTCATCGATTCCATTCAGGATACGCTAGAATGCATTGCGGAATTGGAAAAGAAAGGTTATGTCTGGAACCGGGACGTTTTTTACACGGAAATTGAAATGGGGGAGCATAATCCGGAAACCTGGTCAGCGGCTCTTCCCGCATTTTTCAAATGGGCATTAGCCGAATCACAACATTAGAATTTTGCTAAAAAAGCCATTGTGTCCACGGCGTCAGCATAATCATTCAAGGTTGGTTCCTGCGTTTTGCCAAATGCAATGAGGCCGGATGCGTTGAGCGGCGTGTCTGTAACCACACATTGAATCTTTTCCGCCTGTTCTTGTAACGGCTGCTCAATCTTCCCAATCGATTCATAAGTCTCATAATGCAGCACGCTGATGGCTGAAACGAGGGTTTTGCTTTCCGTCAGGATCAAAAAGCCGTTATCGAAATGCGGCACGCGGTTGACGAGAAATATAGACTTGTTGTATTCGTAATTGTTAAAGTATTTATGATGATGCAGATAGGTTTTATCCAGGTCTTGAATGGATTCGTAAAACTTGGTAAAATCATATCCAGCCGGCACGTAAAGCTTGGATACATTCCTGCATCCCAGGCCAAAATATTGCAGCACATCTCTTCCTAATGCACGCAATTCTTCAACACTTTCCTCACCCGAAAGCACCGCCACAGAAGTCCTGTTTTTGCGGATTATGTTTGGTTTTTTGGCAAAATAATAATGAAAATAACGCGCAGTGTTATCACTTCCCGTGGCAATGTAGGCGTCCGCATCATTGAGCCTTTCGACAAACTGAATATAATCGCCAAAAGCCGGTTCGATCTGCACAAGTGTATCCAGCAGCGCATGAATGAGAAACTGATCATCTGAGCTGGGTTTCGCCATTAAAATATGACCGCTCACCAGCACGGAAAGCGCGTCATGGAAGCCAACTGCAGGGATATTTCCAGCCATCACAACGCCAATTTTCTTGGAAGAACCGGGCTCCGGATATTGCGCTGCCCAGGCGGTCAGCTTGTCTGCATTTAAAAATTGCGTCGCAATCGCGCCCAGGGACCGGGCCACATTTTCAGGTGTAAACCAATTGTTTTTGCTGTTGGCGCGCGCGATCCATTCCGCAATTACGGGTTCGTTTTGAGGGTTTGTGATAAATTTTCCAAGATCTATAAATGCATTTATTCGCTCAATTCTTGATATCATTCTAACGGAACTGTAAAAAGTTAAATTACGGTATTCATTTTATTTTTCTGATTGTTGGGAAACTATAAATAGTTATATTTGTTACTCTAGACAGAAGAAATAGCAACAAATATAAACAATCCGGCGATATGGCTATAATGATAACCGATGAATGCATAAATTGTGGGGCGTGTGAGCCAGAATGCCCTAATACAGCAATTTATGAAGGAGGTGTAGAGTGGACTTGGGGGGACGGAACTAGTTTGGATGAGGTGGATTTTGGTGACGGAACCGTGGTTAGCGGTAAAGAAAAACAGTCGCCTGTTTCAGATGAATTTTATTACATTGTTTCCGACAAATGCACCGAGTGTGTTGGCTTCCACGAAGAACCTCAGTGTGCGGCTGTTTGCCCGGTAGATTGCTGCGTGCCTGATCCCGACAATGAAGAAGAACAAGATACATTACTTGCTAAAAAAGCATGGATGCACGGTGAATAGCACCTGCTGACCAAATAAGATTTTGCAGTTGATTGCAAGCCCCGCCACAAGCGGGGCTTTTTTTGTGCCTTTGCTACTCGGAATGTCATTATAATAATAAAATTTCTTATTAAATCCGCTACTTGCTCATTTATAAAATTTTGTATAAATGCGGTTATACAAAATTTAAATTTTGAATGATATTTTGCTCAAAGAGGATATTTATGTTTATAAAACAATAAAAAAGAGTAAAAAATAATGAAAATTGTGTTTTTTTGGATAATTTTTGGCTGGCATATTTGATTAATACAATTTATGTACAATATTTGATTCAACAATTCAGCCGGAAAGTAATATTAACTTAAACAGAATATAATTATGAAAAAAGTCTATTGCACAGTATTATCTTTGATGGTTCCTTTTTTGGGTTTTGCAAAGTCAGATGAGGAGAAAAAAGCTGCCAAAGCGGATACAATAGTTGTTACTGAGGCGAAGGACGAAGAAGAGGCCAAAGGTGCGTTTGCATTTTCCGGTTATCTTGATTCTTATTACATGGCGAATTTCAATAAACCTGCTTCCCGCTCTAACCTTGGCGCAAGGGGAACCGCACGCGTTTTCGACCGCAAATCAGGCCAGTTTTCTTTGGGATTGGTTCAGGCAAAAGTTGCTTACACCAATGCAAAGTCAGAAGCCGTTGTAGACCTTACATTCGGTCCTAATGCAGATTATGGTAACTACGGAAATTTGCTGAGCCCGCTCGACGGAACCAAAACCAGCACGGCACTTGCCATCAAACAGGCTTACTTCACTTACAAATTCACAGATAAGTTTTCCATGACTGCCGGACAGTTTGGAACGCATATCGGGTATGAGGTGATTGACGCGCCTGCTAACTTCAACTATTCGCTATCGAACTTGTTTAACAATGGCCCGTTTTACCATGCTGGTTTGAAAGCCACTTATGCATTCTCGGACAGAGCTTCCTTAATGGTTGGCGTTGTTAACAATGTGGATGCGCTAGGTGATAACAACCGCGCGAAAGGGATTATCAGCCAGCTTTATTTCAAGCCGGTAGAAAACTGGAATGTGTATCTTAACTACATCGGAAGCAACGAAGCAAACACTGACACGCTGGGTAAACAACCAGAAGGTCTTTACCAGGTTTTTGACTTGACGACGAGTTTCCAGATTACTGAGAAATTCCTTCTTGGTCTTAACGCCGCTTACGGAAGCCAAAAAGGAGATTACCAAGGTTATGGAGGTCCAGTTGACACGGAATCATGGGGTGGAGTTGCCGTGTATGCCAACACAGCGATCACTGACAATTTCGGAATCGGAGCGCGTTACGAGTATTTCAACAATGACAATGGAGTTCGTGGACTGTTGACCGCCGCAGGTCTCGGAACAAGCGTTAATTCTGTTACACTTACAGGTAACATCAGCCTTGCCGACGGACACATTCTTGTCAAGCCTGAATTCCGCCTGGATGCCTATCCAAAAGTTAACGGGGCCACGGAATTGCAGCAGTTTGAAGATTCGGACGGTGAATTCACAAAAAACAGCCAAACTACTTTCGGGCTTGCATTTATTTACAAATTTTAATCTTTTATAACATACCTTCTTAATCTACCTATAATAACAATTTACAAAAATGGAAAAACGTAATTTTATCCCACTGATTATCCTGCTCGCAATCAGCATCCTCGGTGCATTTATTCCCAACGTTCCGACGCAGATCGTTACCGAGGGCATTAATTCCGGAGACACAGCATGGCTGCTTGTATCCTCAGCGCTTGTTTTGCTGATGACTCCTGGTTTGGCCTATTTTTACGGCGGAATGGTGAACAACAAAAACGTTATCTCGACAATGCTTCAAAGCTTCATCGCAATGGGCGTTATCAGTGTTCTTTGGGTTGTTATAGGTTTCAGCATCGCATTTGGAGATGACATCGGCGGATTCATCGGAAATCCAATGACTCACTTCATGTTCAAAGGCGTTTTGGACGGCCCGGTTTGGGGAACAATTCCTTTCGCACTTTTCGCAATGTTCCAGATGAAGTTTGCGGTGATTACGCCTGCGCTTGTAACTGGTTCAATGGCTGAGCGTGTTAACTTCCGTTCTTACGTTTTGTTCATTATTTTGTTCTGTATATTCATTTATTCGCCACTTGCTCACATGACATGGCATGCGGATGGCATCCTTTTCAAAATGGGTGTGCTTGACTTCGCTGGTGGAACGGTTGTTCATATGTCTGCGGGCTGGGCTGCATTGGCTGGTGCACTTTATCTGAAAAGACGCAAGTCACTATTGGAAGATCACGTTTTGCCTCCTGCAAACATTCCATTTGTTCTTTTGGGAACAGGCTTACTTTGGTTCGGCTGGTTCGGTTTCAATGCAGGTTCTGCGCTTACAGCTTCTCCTTTGGCGGTTTCTGCTTTCGCCACTACAAATACTGCTGCAGGTGCTGCTGGTCTTTCATGGGTTTTGTTTGATGTTGCAAGAGGCAAAAAAGTTTCAGCGCTTGGTTTCTGTATCGGTGCAGTTGTAGGTCTTGTGGCAATCACGCCTGCTGCTGGTTTCGTAACAGTTCCTGCTTCCCTGTTCATTGGAACAATTGCTGCTGTAATCAGTAACTATGTTGCTCACCTGCGCACACGTTCTACATTGGATGATACATTGGACGTGTTCCCTTGCCACGGTGTAGGCGGTATGGTTGGTATGTTGATGACTGGCGTGTTCGCAACAAGCGGTGTTAACTCACTGGTTACGGATCAAGGTCTTGCTTTCGGCGAAACAACATTGTTTATCAATCACGTGATTGCTTTGGTGGGTGTGTCTGTTTTCGCCTTCGGAGGTTCATTGTTATTGCTTAAAATCACCGACCTTATTTTACCACTGCGTGTATCTGAATTGGATGAGAAAGCTGGACTGGATATCAGTCAGCACGATGAGTTTCTTGTAGAAGCGTAATTTTTCTCAACGTTGTATAAATGCAAAGTCCGCCTCGGGTAAAACCGGGGCGGACTTTTTTTATTGAGCAAATAAAAAGATTAGATCAAGACAGGCGCAAATTCTTCAACTTCTGTTACTTCCATCAAACCCGATTCATTAATGTAGCTATAACGCACTGCCTTGGTTTCATTGATCAATAAAGGATCATATTTCACAGCCACGCGCACATAATTATCGGTAAATCCAAGCATTTGTCCATTCTGGATTTCATCTTCAAACAGCACAAGGCCTCGCTTGTCAACTTGCTGCTCGTAGAAAAACCGCTTTTTCTTTTCTGAAAGAATATGCAGCATTTTCGAGCGATCCGCCCTAATATTTTTAGGGACAATTGGCCTGATGTTCAATGCAGCCGTATTTTCTCTCTCGGAATAAGTGAAAACGTGCAAGTAAGAAATATCAAGCTCATTCAGAAACTGATAACTTTCTTCAAACAATTGCTGTGTTTCGCCCGGGTGGCCCACAATGACATCAACGCCGATGCAGCATTCCGGCATTAAAGATTTTATTTTCAAAACCCGCTCTGCATATAACTCACGTTTATAACGACGCTTCATTAGTCCTAAAACAGCATTCGAACCCGATTGCAGCGGAATGTGAAAATGATGCGCGAAACGTTTTGATTTTGAGACAAATTCAATGATCTTATCCGTGAGCAAATTGGGCTCAATGGACGAAATACGGAATCGTAAAATGCCCTCAACCTCGTCCAATGCTTTCACCAGGTCTAAAAAAGTCTCTTTTCGCTCGCCGTTTTGCAAACCAAAATCGCCAATGTTGACACCCGTCAAAACAATTTCCTTCACATCTCTCGCCGCAATTTCCCGCGCAGCTTGCACAATTTTCGCGATGCTGTCCGACCGGCTCTTGCCTCTTGCCAATGGAATGGTGCAGTAGGAGCACGGATAATCGCAACCGTCCTGCACTTTCAGAAAAGTCCGTGTGCGATCATTGAGGGAGTAAGAGGTGTGATATTCAACCGCGTGATCAATGCTGGAAGCGATCACTTGTGCAGGTTGGCCCAGCGGCGTTTTCTCAAATGTGTCAATCAATTCAACCAGACGAAATTTTTCAGCCGCGCCCAAAACGGCGTCAACGCCCGGAATTTCGGAAATCTCTCTCGGCTTCAATTGCGCATAGCAGCCGATAATGGCCACATAACCATCCGCATTGATTTTTTGTGCTTCCCTTACGATTTTACGACATTTTTTGTCCGCGTTTTCCGTAACCGAGCAAGTGTTAATGATAAAAATATCAGGCGTTTCGTTAAATTCAACTTTTGTATATCCCTTTTGCTCAAACATTCGCCCGATTGACGACGTTTCGGAGTAATTCAGTTTACAGCCTAATGTATAAAAAGCGACTTTTTTCATTGTTTTCAAATATCCTGCAAAATTACATCTTTATTATCAACGCTTTAAATAATCGCTGAAAGAAGACTGTAAATATGCCTTGCCAAATTTCTCTTCGTCCGGACCGGGATTCCCTTTTCTCTCGATAATGTTCCCGCCAATGTTATCCCTTACCAAATATCCGGCTGGCTTCATCCAGCCCAAGCCATTATTAAATGCGAAATAGGCGAATGGAGTCCTGTTTTTGCCAAAAACATCATTGCTCCAAGTAAATGAACCAGAAGGAAGGTGCAACTGGTTCAATAATGTTGCCGCGAGATCGGTTTGCGATGACAGGGAATCAACTTTCGAGGCCTGCTTTTCCAACGCGCCGCCTAGCCATAGCATGGGAATTTTGAACTCAGCAGGTTTACTTTTATCGGTCTCGGGCAACGGATGTCCATGGTCTGCAATGATGATAACCAGCGTGTTATCCCACCAGGGTTTCAGTTTTGCTTTTCTGATGAATTCACCAATTGACGCATCTGTATAATGATGCGCATTCAAAAATAAATGTTCAGCGTCAGAGCCGGGAATTTCGGTTTTCACTGGCACTTCGAATGGCTCGTGGCTGCTTAATGTAAATAATGTTGAGAAAAACGGCTGCCTTTGGTTGTCCAGATCAGTCAGAAGACGGTTCAAAACAATGTGATCATGCGCGCCCCATTTCGAATTCATATTTTTTTTATCAAAATCATTTTTATCAATAATCTGATCGAAATCCTGTTGCAGGAAATAGGATTTCATGTTGGCAAACTCTGTTTCACCGCCATAATAAAAGGTTGTATGCCAGCCGTTTTGCCTGAAAACCTTTGGCAACGATGGCAGCGTCATGGTCTTTTTTGGAATTTTAATAATGGAATGCGTCGGCTGCGCCGGATAGCCGCTCAATATTGCGACCATTCCTTTGTCGCTGCGGTTGCCGCTGGCGTACACATTCGTAAAGAGCATTCCCTCTCTTGCAAGCTGATCAAATTGTGGCGTTACATTTTTGACACCATTCAAACCTCCCACAACTTTCGATGTAAAGCTTTCCCAAATGATTACAACCACATTTATTTTGCCCGATTTTACAATCAGGGTTGATGTTGAATCAGACTTGTAAAGCGAATGCGTCATCCGATCCGCTTCTTTTTCGTCAAAATACAGAAACGGGTTTTTCTTTGAATAGGTCGCATTCAGCAGGGAGCTCATGTAATTCCACGGCACATTGACTGCGGCGTAATTGGCAAAACTCTTGTCACTAAAAAACACGGCACTCTCGTTCATAGGCGCAAGCTGCAATCCACCGCGGATGGGAATGATCAAGCTGGCAGTTAGGATCAGAAAAACCGGGATTGTGTAAATGAAACTTGTCTTATCAAATGCAGCCGTGCTGCGCTTCACGATCGTTTGCAGCAACTTCAAAACCAGGAAAAACAGGCAGGCGAAAAGTAGCAGCAGCGGAACAACGGGAGCGGCGCCCATGGACGCAAACGCTTCGGTGGGCGTTGCCAGATAATGCAAAGAAGTGCCGTCAATCCGAAATCCCCACGCCTTGAACAGTTCCAGATCGGTTACGACCAATAACGTGATCACAAAGGCAATGACAGTGCTAAATATGGCAAGCGTTCTTCCATACCAGGCCCATTTCCTGGCCGTGAACACCATCAGTAAACCGGGGATCAAGAGAGTGTATGCCGCAAAGGAAATGTCCATTTGCAATCCGTGCATTGCGCTTTTTACCCAAAGCGCTGGCGGCAATTCGAGCGTTTTTTTGTAATGATAAGCAAGAAATATAATCCGGAAAAACTGGAAAAGAACAACCCAGCTGATTCCATAGAGGGCAATGAATTCTAATCTTTTACGCATTGATGTCTTGGTGAATTTACAAAGTTCCGAAAAATGCACCAACCGCCGTATTGAAAGGAGTCAAAAAATGAAAATGTCTCGCAGAATTGTTGTTCGTACCTTTAAATAAATAATTTTGGGGAGAATTAATATAAATCCGATTATAAAATGACATTTCG
Source organism: Dyadobacter sp. CY326 (assembly GCF_021390515.1). Taxonomy (GTDB): domain Bacteria; phylum Bacteroidota; class Bacteroidia; order Cytophagales; family Spirosomataceae; genus Dyadobacter. The sequence continues at coordinate 39,526 of NZ_JAJUXI010000014.1, read as the reverse complement.
TTCCAAAGCTTTTGAGATTGCTCAAGGCCGGGTTGCTCCCTCACTTACTCCTCCATCAGAAAAAGTAGCCGACTTATATGGCAGCAATACATTCAGCGAAGATGTGATGAAAACATTGCTTTCCGCTGAGGCATATACGAAGATTTCCAACGCCATTCGATCAGGTTCGACGATTGACCGGGAAGTCGCTGACGAGGTTTCGGCGGCAATGAAATCGTGGGCAATTTCGAAAGGCGCGACGCATTATACGCACTGGTTTCAGCCGTTAACAGGCACAACCGCGGAAAAGCACGATTCATTTTTTGACCTGACCATTGACGGGAAAGCCGTTGAAAAATTTAAAGGAAGTGCATTGGTGCAACAAGAACCGGACGCTTCATCATTCCCAAGCGGAGGCCTGCGAGCCACATTTGAAGCGCGCGGTTACACGGGCTGGGACCCAAGCTCACCGGCTTTTTTGATGGATAATGGGGCGGGAGGGAAGACACTTTGCATTCCGTCTGTTTTCATTTCCTACACCGGCGAAGCATTGGATTACAAGGCTCCATTGTTGAAATCTTTGGTTATGCTGGACAAGGCGGCGACGTCTGTTTGCCAGTTTTTCAATCGCGATGTCGATAAAGTGACGCCCACCTTAGGCATTGAACAGGAATATTTTTTAGTTGATAAAGCTCTTTATTATGCTCGTCCTGACTTGCTTATGGCGGGCAGAACGGTTTTTGGACACAGTCCGGCGCGAGGCCAACAACTTGACGATCATTATTTCGGATCAATTTCACCGCGCGTAAATGCATTCATGGTCGATTTTGAATTTGAAGCATTGAAGCTGGGCATTCCCGTTCGAACACGGCATAACGAGGTTGCACCCGGACAATATGAATGTGCGCCGACATTTGAGGAAGTGAATCTGGCCATTGACCACAATGCATTGCTGATGGATTTGATGCAAAAAGTGGGAGATCGGCATAATTTCCAGGTTCTTTTTCACGAAAAACCATTTGCAGGAATCAATGGAAGCGGAAAGCATAACAACTGGTCGCTTTCTACGGACACAGGCATTAACCTCCTCGCTCCGACTTCCAAACCCAAGGAAAACCTGCGCTTTCTGACGTTTTTGATGAATGTTGTAAAAGCTGTTCACGATCACGCGGACCTTCTGCGCGCCTCCATTTCCTCTGCCGGAAACGAGCATCGGCTGGGAGCAAATGAGGCGCCTCCGTCCATTGTGTCCGTTTTTCTGGGAAATGAGCTGACCAATATGCTTGAAGAATTGGTTAATAAAGGTGAGATCACATTGGAAAAAGGTGAAAACTTCTATTACAAACTCGGCATAACCCGCATTCCCAATCTGCAACGTGACAACACGGACCGCAACCGCACGTCGCCGTTCTGTTTTACAGGAAACAAATTTGAATATCGCGCCGTAGGAAGTTCGCAAAACAGCGCTTCGCCAATGATCGTTTTGAACACCATTGTGGCAAATCAGTTATTAGAATTTAAAAAGGAAATGGACGAACGACTGGCCGCCGGCGAAGAAAAAAAGGTGGCGACGGTGGAAATTTTGAAACGCTATTTTACAGAGTCAAAAAACATTCTTTTTGAAGGAAACGGTTATTCGGATGAGTGGGTGGAAGAGGCAAAAAAGCGCGGACTTAGTAACATTCGCGAAACTTACGACGCCTTGTTTGCCTACACAACCGATCGCACAATCAGCGCATTCGAGCGGATGGGCGTGCTTACGTCACGCGAATTGCATGCTCGTTATGAAATTGAGCTCGAAAATTATGTGAAAAAATTGCAGATCGAGTCGCGTGTGATTGGAGATTTGGCATTGAATCACATTGTTTCCACCGTTGTAAAATATCAATTTAAACTGGCACAAACGGCAAGAGCGTTGACGGATTTGGAAATGCTTGAAGAAGCAGAGCCTATTAAGGAGATCATTAAAGATATTTCTTCCCATATTGTGGTGATCAAAAAACTCGTTCATGAAATGACGGAGCAGCGGAAAACCGCCAATAACATTGAGGATCTGTTTGAGAGGGCTAAAATGTATGGCTCGGAAGTAAAAGGGTTTTTTGAAGAGATCCGTTATCACGTTGATAAACTCGAATTATTGATTGACGACGAAGACTGGCCTTTGGCAAAATACCGTGAAATGTTATTTTTGGAATAATTTTAGAAGCGAGCGCTTTATTTAACAAACTATCAAAACTATGAATCCGGGATTTGATCCAGAAGAGATTGCGACACTGAAACAAGAATGTAAGGCGGAGCGATCAAGCTTTATACACGTTGACGACGAGTTGGAAGAGGATGATGAGGAGAACAATGAGCATGCGCATGTGCAGTTTGTGGGTTTCTACAAGGAGAAGGAATGCATTTACGACGCGCTGATTTACACATTGAGACTTCATCATTCGACATTGGTTTACGATGCTGCTTTGGAAAGGCTTAAAAAGGAAATGCCGGACTACATTTCTCTTGACGAACGCCCGGAAAATTATGTTGCTGACGAGGAAAAGGATGAGGAAGCAGAGTTGCTTCTGACCGAATTCATCGAGGAAATCGAAGAAAATGAAGAGATCACCGTTCGGGAGCACATTGAAACAGATGACGAGTTTGACTACGGCGTTGGTTTGGAAGTTGGCTTGAACAAGACAGAGATTAACGATAAGATTATCAACGATTTCATCCTCCGCTTCAACGCCGGTCGCATCCAGCTTGATCCAACACTTTATTCATTTTCCGGAAGCGAAGAGCAGGATTGACAATTTGGTTGCCCAGTGAAGTCCCGGAGGGGCGCAACATTGGTAGCAATGAAAACAATGGAACATTTTAATTTCCGGAGGGATGCAATAACATGCACGTCGCATCCCTCGGGAACTTTAACACGCTTTAATGCAAAAAACCGCCGAAAGGCGGTTTTTTGCATTTTATAGTACATTCTGCGGATATCAGATAACAGCAGATTTAACAGTCTTGATAATACGGGCTGCAACTTTATAAGGATCAGCAGCCGAGTTTGGACGACGATCTTCCAGGTAACCATTCCATCCTTTTGCGGGAACTGTAACCGGTATACGAATCGACGCACCGCGGTCAGAAACGCCGTAGCTGAAATCGTGGATAGAAGCAGTTTCGTGCTTTCCAGTCAAACGCAGGTGATTATCAGCGCCGTAAACTTCAATGTGTTCTTTAACAACCGGACGGAAAGATTCACAAATCTTGTCGAAAGTTTCTTTGCTGCCTGCTGTTCTCAAAGTTGAGTTTGAGAAGTTAGCGTGCATTCCGCTTCCGTTCCAGTCAAGTGTTCCGAGTGGTTTTGGATGCCAGTTGATAGAAACACCGTATTTCTCGCCAATTCTTTCCAAAAGATAACGTCCAAGCCAGATTTGGTCACCTGCTTCTTGTGCTCCTTTTGCAAAAATCTGGAATTCCCACTGACCGGCAGCAACTTCTGCATTGATCCCTTCAACATTCAAACCAGCTTCAAGACAAGCATCAAGGTGTTCTTCAACGATGTCTCTTCCGTATGCATTGCTTGCGCCTACTGAGCAGTAATATGGGCCTTGTGGTGCTGGATAACCATTTGCAGGGAATCCAAGCGGCTTGTTAGTTTCGTTATCCCAAAGGAAATATTCTTGTTCAAATCCGAACCAGAAGTCATTGTCGCCATCTTCGATCAAAGCACGACCATTAGATTCGTGAGGAGTTCCGTCAGAATTCAACACTTCGCACATTACTAGGAAGCCGTTTTTACGCTGCGGATCCGGAATAATATAAACAGGTTTCAGCAAGCAGTCAGAAGAACCGCCCGGAGCCTGCTCAGTGGATGAACCATCAAACGACCACATTGCGCAATCTTCCAGTTTTCCACTAAAATCGTTTTCAATTTTGGTTTTGCTGCGTAAACTTTGGGTCGGCTTGTAGCCATCCAACCAAATATATTCCAGCTTGGATTTTGACATAATAGTACTAGATAAAGTGGTGACGAATAATTATAACGGCACAATATTAATGCAAAAATGTATTTCCAAAAAATAAAACCTAAGAAATATTAACCTTACGCAGAATATTATTGTGTTTGTGGTAGTATTGTCAGTAAAAAATGCACTATTCCGATAAATGAGCCAGATTTGTAAATTAATGCTCGCTACGAAATATTTTGTAAAACCTGTAAAAATACGTTCGTTTGAAGGGCTGTGTGGTAAGAATTATTGTCAAAATGCAAAAAATGCGTGTTTTGAGCGGTGCAGAATAATATAAGGAAAACATGGCGTTTAATTACAAACAGGTCACTAATTTCAAGCCTATTTTGAAAATGACGACTGTTTTTTTATCTTATTGAAATTTTTTAACGCATGCATTTATTTTATCAGCCGAACGCCAATGTCTATGAATTGGATGAGGAAGAAGCCCGGCACAGCTCAAAGGTTTTACGCTTAAATTCGGGAGACATTATATATGTTACCAATGGCAAAGGCATTCTTCAAAAATGCGTTTTGAATATTCAGGGAAAAAAGACTGCTTACGAGGTTGTGGAATCAAAAACGATTGAACGGCGGCCGTTTGCTGTAAACCTCGCAATCGCGCCCACGCGCAAGGCCGAGCGCAATGAGTGGATGGTTGAAAAAATGACCGAGATAGGCGTGGAGCGCATCGATTTCATCATCACTGAACATACGAATGCCGACACGATAAACCGCGTCGTAAATCTCACGCGGCTCAACCGCATTGCAGCAGCTGCCATGAAGCAGTCGCAGCAATATTATTTACCGATGATTACGATCGGAAATAAATTCGAACAATATGTGAAAGGAGTGGGGGATTCTGTAAAATTAATTGCCTATGTTCCAGAACATAACAAGGTCGAGCACGTTTTCAGTAGGGTAAAAAAGGATGTAGGCACAACTTTATTAATAGGACCCGAAGGCGATTTCAGCGAGCGTGAAGTTTTGCTCGCGCAAGAGCTTGGTTTTGCAACCGTCTCTCTCGGCCCGACGCGGTTAAGGACAGAAACAGCAGCAGTGGCCGGTTGTCATGCAATAAATTTGGCACAAAATATTTTATAAACGCACCGAGGAATGAAGAGGACTGATGGGTTTTTGGAAAAGCTGGTTTGGTTATTTGTGTTGATGGCGATCGGCAATGCGTCTTTTGCGCAGTCGTCGCTTAAAATTGCTAAACTAAAATATGGCGGCGGAGGCGATTGGTATGCGAACAAAACTTCCCTGCCCAATCTGATTAAGTTTTGCAATGCAGAGTTGAAAATGAACATCAATCCAGTCGAGGATGTGGTGGAAGTGGGGAGCCCAGACATATTTGCGTATCCATTTGTACACATGACGGGCCATGGTAACGTGGTGTTCACCGATGCCGAAGCCCAGAATTTACGGAATTATCTTTTGTCCGGCGGATTTTTGCACATCGATGATAATTATGGTCTGGATCAGTTTATCCGAAGGGAGATGAAGAAAGTTTTTCCAGAGCTTTCCTTTGTAGAACTCCCTTATGATCACCAGGTTTATCGCATAAAGTATGTTTTTACCGAAGGCCTTCCGAAAGTGCATGAGCATGACGGCAAGCAGCCGCAGGGCTTCGGGTTGATCTGGCAGGGGCGACTGGTTTGCTATTATAGTTACGAAACGGACCTTGGAAATGGCTGGGAAGATCAAACGGTTTACAATGATCCCGAGGAAATGCGCAGGAAAGCACTGCAAATGGGCGCCAATTTACTCAGCTATGCTTTTATGATCCTGTAAAATTAATGTTGAGCTCGGGAATCGGGATGCCTAGGAAAATCGTAAATATGATGTATAAATATATTCCAAATTATTCTTCCGATTTTCGGTTTTCTTGACGCTTAGCCTTACTTTTGTGCAAAGTTTAATATCTTAAAATTTCTAATTGCTCCATGTATATAGTTCTTGCCGTTTTTGTTCTACATTGGTATTTATCACTGTTTTGTCAAACGTTTTTCCTGCACCGCTATTCTGCTCATAAAATGTTCATAATGAGCAAGCCATGGGAACGGTTCTTCTACTTACTGACATATCTTTCACAAGGTTCTTCCTACTTAAGCCCAAGAGCATACGCGATTTTACACCGCATGCACCACGCTTTCAGCGACACAGAACGCGATCCGCACTCGCCGCATCATACAAAAAACGTTTTTACGATGATGTGGGAAACGAAGAATATTTACAATGCTGTGTTGAGCCGCAAACGCGCTATCGAATCGCAATTCGAGCGGAATTATCCGGAATGGCGGTTTATTGAAAAACTCGGAGATTCGTGGCTTTCACGTTCCGGCTGGGCTCTATTGTACACAGCTTTTTACATTCTCGCTTACATTTATTTAGACATGCACTGGGCGTTCTTCTTCCTCTTGCCAATACATTTCTTAATGGGCCCGATTCACGGCGCAATCGTCAATTGGAGCGGTCATAAATACGGTTATCAGAATTTTGACAACGACGACAAGTCGAAAAATTCATTGATTTTCGACTTTCTGATGATGGGGGAATTGTTCCAAAACAATCACCACAAGAAACCAAATTCAATCAATTTCGGGTCAAGATGGTATGAAGTTGATCCAACCTACCCGGTGATCAAGATGCTCAACAAGATGAAGATTATCGAGATAAGAAAGAAAAATTAGAATATACAAATGATATTGAAAAGCCCTTTGGTCTGAAAAGATCAAAGGGCTTTTTAGTGCAGGCCACAAAAAACTTTGGCAGGTGTGAGAAACACCTGCCAAGTTTGCTTATTAACACCACAAAAAATGAAATCTCTTTTTGAATGCCGTTTCACCGGCATGTCCTTATTAAGACAATACAAATAAATCAGGCAATACTTAAAATGGCGTTAATTAAAAGTTAGAATTTGCTTAGAGCTTCAAAAAATTTACGATGAATGTCGTCCCCTTCGGCTCATTGGAGTGAATGTTGACAGAACCATTATGAAGCTTCACAATGCGCTCGACAAGAGACAGGCCGATTCCGTATCCCTTGATGTTTGCCGTGTTATCGCTGCGGTAAAAGGGTTGAAACACAAGACTTTGATCTTCTTTTGGAATGCCTTTTCCATTGTCTGAAAAGCTAAGTGTTAACTTCCTTTTCGCCGTTTTCAAGCCAACATTCACCGTGTTATTTTCCGAAAACTTGCACGCATTGTCCATCAGGTTGAGGAATGCGGTTTTGAGCAAAGTTGAGTTTCCAATCAATTCGAGCCAGGTGTCGTCTTCCGGTAGTTCTTCGAAATTGAGTTGAATGTTGTAAGCAGGATTGGCCTGTGCAAGATTAAGCCTGCAATCCAGCAGCAAGTCATCCACGCGAATGAGCTCTGTAAGCAGATCGCGCTGATCCTCACTTACTTTGGCAAGTTCCAATAATGTGTTGGAAAGTTGCGCCAGCTCCTGAATGTCTTCCAAAACGGATTTGATCGTAACTTGATAATCTTGCGAGCTGCGTTCTTTCAGCATGCTGACTTCCAGTTGCGAGCGAATTTTGGTCAACGGATTTTTAAGCTCATGCGAAACATTAGCAACAAAGATCTTCTGCATTTGAAATGCCGTTTCAATGCGATCAAGCAGATTATTGAACGTAGTCGTTAACCGGCCTATTTCGTCCTTTTGATTGGGAACATCAAGCCTTGTGTCCAATTTTTGAGGTAAAATTCCCTCCACAGCATTCATAACCTTTGAAATGGGCCGCAATGCACGTTTTGAGAAAACCCATCCCACGAGCGCGACAATGATGGTCACGATAAAGAACAGCACAGTAAGCAATGTGCTTAAATTTGAAAGATTGGCCTGCCCATACAGGTCTTTCGCGCCAAGCAAAACGACAGCTCTATTAAACGGATATTTGTAATAAAGTCCTACAACCTTGTAGTCGCCGTCAGTGTAGCGGATCTGTCCGGCTTTGCGGATTTCATCTAACCAATAATTGGAAACGTGAATCGATTTTGATTGCGGACTTGCGGGATTGCTGTAAATGAGCCGGTTTTTCTCGTCAAAAATGAATGTGTTCTCATCATAAATCAAATCCCGGTTTGTCTCATCCAATGCTTTCAAAACCTCCGTATTCACCTGCGGAACTTCCAGGAGCAACTCTGCCTGAGACTTCGCTTTCGACCTCAGGCGGTCATAGAAATCCTCGTTAACATTGTTGTAAGAGAAATAATAGATCGCCAGAAAAGTGATCAGAAGGATACCGCTAACCAGCAAGGAAAACTGAACCGTGAGTCTGGTGCGGATTTGCATGTTATTCTATTTTAAGCACATAACCCATGCCAAACTGGGTGTGGATGAGCTTAACCGGATAGTCCTTATCAATTTTTTTTCGAAGATAATTGACATAAACTTCAATTACATTGGTGCCCGTATCGAATCCGATATCCCAAACCTGCTCAGCGATCTCGACCTTGGAAATAACCCGTCCCTGATTCCGGATCAAGTAAACAAGCAAATTAAATTCGCGCGCCGTTAAATTGATTTTGTTGCCTGAGCGGTGAACGGTTTTGGCATCCAGAGAAACTTCCAGGTCTGCAAACTTTAAAATCTGCGCAGTGTGGGAAACCGTCGTGCCGCGCTTCGTTAATGCGCGAACTCGCGCTAGTAACTCCTTGAATTCGAATGGTTTGACTAGGTAATCATCTGCCCCTGCGTCCAGGCCTGTAACCTTATCATCGGTCGTTCCTAACGCTGTTAACATTAATATCGGTGTTTCATCGCCCCAAGTTCTGATCTCGCGGCACAGTTCAATGCCGTTGATTCCGGGAATGATGATGTCGCTGATTATGAGCTGATAATTGTTGTTTTTCGCCAGTTGCCTTCCTATTAGACCATCGTAAGCGATGTCCACTTCGTATCCATTTTCCTCCAATCCTTGCTTAATCGACTGCAAAGTCTTCGGCTCGTCTTCAATGAGTAACAATTTCATGCGATGGGAAGGAAAAGTTCAGAAACATCCTTCCAATCGGAAACACGTTTGAATGTATTGTTTTTCAAATTATGCGGAGCAGAAAAAAGCACGCCATTCCCTTTGAACGCGACAAGATTGCGCACCTGATCATCAATGAGATAATCAGATTGAATGATGCTTTTATAACCACAAAAAACCACATTGGTCCAGGGAATGAAAGGAAAATGCCTCTTTAACCAGGCGAACTTGTCATTAAACGAAGATGGAAATTCCATGCATGCGGTTGCCACAAAAATCTCATAAAAACCCGATAACTTATGAACCGTTTCCACCGCGCCGGGCATCACTTCAATGTCTGCAAAAAAACCTGGCGTGTCGATGATCTTATGGAGTTTATTGAGCTGTTTAGGATGCAAAAGTTCTCTTAACCCTTTGGCATAGAGGTCTTTCTCGGTGTATGTTGTTGCAAAATCATTGAGGACAACGTTGACGAGTTTCCTATGCGTGTCCGCCATGACATCGTCCATGTCCAAAGTGAGTCTGAGCATTAGAGTATGGTTCTGTGCGTGTCGAAATTTTCAAGATAGTCATTCACGCGTTTCAGAAAAAGTCCACCCAGCGAACCATCCACCACGCGGTGATCGTAAGAATGCGAGATGAACATTAAGCTCCGAATGCCAAGCAGGTCACCCTGAGGCGTTTCTATCACGGCTGGCTTCTTTTTAATTGCGCCGAAAGCCATGATCGCGACCTGCGGCTGGACGATGATTGGCGTTCCCATGAGGTTAGCAAATGCACCAATGTTAGAAACTGTGTAAGTGCCGCCTGCAAGATCATCCGCTTTAAGCTTGTTTTCACGAGCCCTTTTGGCAAGGTCATTCACTTTTCTGGCCAGACCCGGCAAGTCATATTGATCGGCGCGGTGAATGACTGGCACAATTAAATTTCCATCGGGCAATGCCACTGCCATTCCAATATTAATGTCCTTCTTTTTGATAATCTTATCGCCGTCAACCGAAATGTTGATCATAGGATAATCCTTGATCGCCTTCACCACTGCTTCGATCAATATGGGCGTAAATGTGATGCTGTCGCCCGTTTTCTTGCGATATTCCGCCTTCGTATGTTCCCGCCATTGCACCACTGGCGTCATGTCGGTTTCAATGAATGACGTCACGTGCGCTGAAATTCTCCTTGACTCGATCATGCGCTGAGAGATCATTTTGCGCATGCGGTCCATTTCAATGATCTCGTTGCTGCCATTCAATGATGTGGCAACAGGCAAAGCGGGCTCAACTTGCTTGTTCCGGTTATCAAGGAATGAAAAAATGTCGTTTTTAGTGACCCTGTTCTCTGCGCCGGTCCCGGGAATCGTGGCAAGTTCAGTTGGAGAGATATGCTCCTGACGGGCGATGCTCAAAACCAGCGGAGAATAAAAAATGTTACTCTCCGGGCTGTTTGCAGCATATTCCAAGACGGGTTCTGCTTTTTTTGAAAGCGCTTCCTCGTAATCTTTTTCCAAAAGCGCGGCTGTCGCTTCAACGTCAATCGCTTCCGGAACATTATTTATCTTAATGTCGGGCTGACCGTTGGCCGGCGGGTTATTTGGCTGGACTGCCTCAGCATTTACATTATCTTCAACTTCAATGCGCGCAACAGGGCTGCCGATGGGCACCACTTCGCTCTCCTTAACAAGCCATTCCGCGAGCACGCCAGAAAACGGGCAAGGCACTTCCGTGTCCACCTTATCCGTTGCCACTTCTAATATCGAATCGTCGATTGAAACCTTGTCACCGGCCTTTGCGAGCAGGTGAAGCACGGTGCATTCCATTATACTTTCCCCCATGGGAGGCATTACCATTTCAACTATTTTCATAACTGGTATCTTTCGTCGGCGGCAATAATAAGCATGCCATGTCTCTAATTTATGCTCACGATCAGCCCTTTACAGCAAGATTTGTCTTCAAAATTGTCTTTCGCAACAAATTCAATGCATAGGAGGAAGTAAGCTCGATATTGATTTTGCGGTTGTTGCGTAAGGTAAGCAATTGTGTGAAAGTCTCCTCCTGCGTAGCGCAAGCGATCCAGACAGTTCCAACCGGTTTTTCCGGCGTGCCTCCATCTGGACCCGCAATGCCGGTCGTTGAAATTGCGAATGTCGTGTTCAAGACTTTTCTCGCTCCCTCCGCCATTTCGCGTGCAGTTTGTTCACTCACCGCTCCGTGTGCGTCCAATGTTACTTTTGAAACACCTAACACATTCATTTTGACATCATTGCTGTAACTCACAACCGATCCTTCAAAATAACGCGAGGCGCCGGGAATGTTTGTAATTTGATTGGCCACAAAGCCACCCGTGCAACTTTCTGCGGTGCCCACTGTCGCGCCGTGCTGCATTAACAACGACCCGATTACGGTTTCGAGTTCATCATTGTCGTATCCAAAAACGAAATCCTCAATGTATGGCATTAAAAGTGCAACTTGTTCTTCCAGTTGCTTGTCAAGTAATTCCAGATCTGATCCTGTCCCTGTCAAACGCAGCTTAACCTGTCCGAAATGGGGCAGATAAGCGAGCTTGATGTGTTCGGGCAGGACATCTTCCCAAGGCGCAATCGTCTCAGCCAGAAAGGATTCGCCAATGCCAATTGTTCTAACTGATTTATGTTTAATGGTTGTCGTTACAAATTTCTCCTTCAATCTGGGGAGAATTTCAAACTCCATCAGGCTCTTCATTTCATACGGAACACCCGGCAGTGAAACGTAAACCACATTGTCTTTTTCAAACCACATCCCCGGGGCGGTTCCCCACAAGTTTGGAATGTAGGTACAATTTTTTGGCAAAGCAGCTTGCTGGATGTTCAGCTCAGTCATTGCACGGCCGCGTTTCTCAAAAAAGCTCGTAACCAAGGCCAGCGCATCCTGATTGATTTCCAGCTCGGTGTTAAAATATTCGCAGAAAGTATGCTTTGTAATGTCATCTCGCGTGGGCCCGAGGCCGCCCGTAACGATCACAACGTCAACCCGCTGAGCTGCTGCGGCAAAGGCGTCGAGTATATCTTGTTTGTTGTCACCAACGGAAGTCTTGCGAACAGGCCGGATGCCAATATCAGTGAGTTGTGAGCCAATCCATTGCGTATTTGTATCCGTAATTTGTCCAAAAAGAATTTCATCACCGATCGTTAAAATTTCAGCCCGAATAATGGGAACCATAGTGTTGAATTGGTTGAATGAGACCGTTAATTTCCCAAAAATAAGTAAAATTAATCGTTATTGAGTACGTTTAAGCATAGTCAGAATTTAACAAATACAATCACAATGAATCACAAAATCTTAGCAATAATATTATTTTCAATATTGTTTAGCAGCCGTTCTCAGGCGCAGTTTAATTTAGGAAAAGTGCTTGATAAGGTGAGTGGAAAGTCGGGCAGTTTGGGTGAGAATGAAATTGTTTCCGGGTTGAAAGAAGCATTGAATGTTGGCGTAAGCAATGGTTCTTCGGAGGCTTCGAAAGTAGATGGTTTCTTCAAAAATGAATTGATCAAAATTGCTGTGCCGCCGGAAGCACAGAAAGTCGCTGAGACATTGCGGAAGATGGGATTGGGAGACCAGGTTGATAAATTTACGCTTTCCCTAAACCGCGCCGCGGAAGACGCTGCGAAGAAATCAAAGCCGATTTTTTTCAAAGCCATCACTTCCATGACCGTCCCTGATGCCCTTGGAATTTTGAAAGGCCAGGATGACGCTGCCACGCAATATTTGAAAAAGTCGACGAATGATGAGCTGTATAAAACATTCTTCCCCGTGGTGGACTCTACATTGAATTTGAACAAAGCGACAGATTACTATAAAGAGATCGTGGACACCTATAACAAAATTCCGTTGGTCAAAAAGGTGAATCCGGATTTGAAAGGATACGCAACGCAGAAAACCATTGACGGACTTTATGTGCTGATTGCGCAGGAAGAAAAGAAGATTCGCGAAGATCCGGGTGCACGTGTAACCGACCTTTTGAAAAAAGTGTTTAGCCAGGCAGGTAAGTGATCTTTTAGAACTATAAGTTTCTTCAAATGGTTACTTTTGTCTAAATATTAACACCTTTATGAAAAAATCGGAAATACATTTTACCGTTGAATTAGACGACAAGAACATACCTGAGAAGATCTTTTGGAATGCCACTGACAATCCCAATGAAGGCATTAATGACACCCGCGCGATTGCAATTGGCGTGTGGGATCATTATCACAGAGGCACATTGAAAATTGACCTTTGGACAAAGGATATGGAGGTTTTTGAAATGAAACGCTTCTACATTGAGCTTATGAGCGGCATTGCCGACACGCTGCTTACTGCAACAAATGACAGTGTAATGGCAGACGCCATCGAAGGCGTTTGCGAAACGCTAAGTAAAAAATTGGACGAGGAAATGAAGGCGGCGAAATAGCCTTATTTTTCCAACTCTGCCTGATCTTTTTTAGGTAAGCTCTTCACAATCAAATCGTAAGAGTCTTTTACCCAGCCAAACAAGGTTTCACTTGGAATGCTTCCCGTTACGTGAACCGTGTTCCAATGCTTCTTATTCATATGATATCCGGGCTTTACGTCCGGATATTTTTCTCTTAACTCTTCTGCCTTTCCGGGATCGCATTTCGCATTGAATTGATGCGAGGCCGTGTCCATTGGTGTTAGCAAAAAAACTTTTCCTTTAACTTTAAACACCAGTGTATCCGGTCCAAATGGAAGTTCTTCTGTTACACCGGGTAATTTCAAGCAATATTCACGCAGCGATTCGAGGTTCATCTTGTCAGTGCTCTTACGATCATTACGATTAGACAAATAAGGAACATGACGATGGAAATGCGGTTGATTCCATGCATCATGCGCAAATTAAATGAATTGGGAGCATTGGGGTCCCTCTTTTTAAAAACCCGGATAAAGTAATTGAACACTTCACCCAATTGAAAATATCTTTTCATAACCTTTGATTATTTTTTCCCTGCATTCAACCCTGCTACACCAAAATCTCTCTTTCCTCCGGCTCTATCCACCGGCCATCTTCACGAATCAATTCAATCAGCTCGTCGACAGCTTTTGCAGCAGTGACTGACCTTTTTATAACTTCCTGACCACGATACAAAGCAATTTTATCTTTCCCCATGCCCACATATCCATAATCCGCATCCGCCATCTCGCCAGGGCCGTTCACAATGCAGCCCATAATGCCGATTTTCACGCCTTTTAAATGTTCGGTGTGTTTGCGGATCATTGCGGTGGTTTCCTGCAAGTCAAAAAGTGTTCTCCCGCACGAAGGACAGGAAATATATTCCGTTTTCGACATTCTCGTTCTCGCCGCCTGCAAAATCCCGAAACCAATGCTGTTGAACGCGGCCGCCGACTTTATTTTTTCTGCCGCACTTGCTGCTTCCGGAAACGCTGGTTTTAAAAGTATGCCGTCGCCGAAGCCATCAATCAATAATCCGCCAATATCCGTTGCCGAATACAATGTTAGCGCATCACCAAGACCAGACCCGTAGGTGCTCTCAATGATTACCGGCAGCTTAATGCCTTTCTCGACCAACTTGTAGAAGAACCGCCGCATCTCGGGCATCGCGTGGCTGTTGTCTGTATGCAATAAAAGCACAATGTTGCTTTCGTTGCGAATGCTTGCTAAAAATGCATCATCCAGCTCGTGAATGGTGCCTTTTATGAAATTCAATATGCTGGAGACTTCACTTTTTTCAGTCGATATCCAGTGCGATACGCTCAGAACCGGAAACTTGTTGACGCGGTTGCGATTTGTTAGCCATTGTTCATAATCCAAAATCTCCCTTAATCCATTGGGCAGCATGAATGGAATCGCTTTTTTCCCTGAATAAATAAAATCAGCTCCCTGGTCATTCATGGCCCATTTGTCCGGCACGGGAAGGAAAAAATGACCGATGCTTTTCAAATCGTCCAGTTGTGTGACTTCAATGCTGGAATAATCGGCGATGACCCGGGGCACATTCAAATGGCCAATGTTATAGACCTCATTCGTGTCGCGTTTTGTGTATTGAAAGGGATTAATGGGACAAATCTCAACCGGTTCAATGTGGTTGTGCGGCACGCGATTCGTATAGCGCTGGATTAGCGCGCGTGCCACAGGTGCTTCTTTCTCAGGCGCTTCTGTCAGCGAAACCCGCACTGTGTCACCCAGACCGTCTTCCAGCAATGTGCCGATCCCGACCGCCGATTTAATTCTGCCGTCTTCCGCTTCGCCTGCTTCCGTTACGCCCAAATGCAGCGGATAGGGTTTCAATCCTCCTTCATCGAGACGCTGCACGAGCAAGCGATAGGCTTCTACCATCACCTGCGTGTTGCTGGATTTCATCGAGAGGGCAATGTTGAAATAATTAAATTCCTCGCAAATTCGGAGAAACTCCAATGCAGATTCGACCATCCCGAGGGGCGTGTCGCCATAACGGCTTAAAATCCGGTCCGAAAGCGAGCCGTGGTTGGTTCCAATACGCATGGCAGTGCCATATTCCTTGCATATGCGCACCAACGGGATGAATTTTTCACGAATCCGTTCCAGTTCGGCGGCATAAGAAGCATCTGTATAATCAATCACTTCAAAGCGCTTGCGATCGGCATAATTTCCAGGATTAATCCGGACTTTTTCGACAATCCTAGCGGCTAATTCTGCTGCGTTAGGCGTAAAATGTATGTCTGCAATCAGTGGAACATTGATTCCGAGCTTTCGCAAACCGTTTCTGATATTTTCAAGATTTTGGGCTTCCTTGACACTCGGCGCGGTGATGCGAACATACTCACATCCCGAATCCACCATTCTAATCACCTCATCAATAGAGCCTTGTGTATCCATCGTATCCACCGTCGTCATCGACTGAACGCGAATCGGGTAGTCAGAGCCCATGGGGAGATCTCCGATATTGATTGTGATGGTTTTGCGTCTTTCGTATGCTGTCAGAGAAGGACAGTAAAGGTTTGTTGTTTTTTCAGAAGCTGTTATTACTGCCATGGAGTCGTCATTAATTTGGCAAAGGTCTTAAAAGTAAAACAGAATCGGAATTACATTCGTGCATTTTCGCGGATCAGTTTTCGATCCTTGTGCCTGAGTCTACGGTGATGATATAGCTTTTGCCTCCTTCTTTTTCAATGGCTTTTGCGACTTCTTCCGCCCTCGTCGGCGCGTATACAAACATGCAGCCGCCACCGCCTGAGCCATTGATTTTCCCGCCCAATGCACCTGCCGACAATGCGGCATTCATCATGCGTTCGATTTTGGGTGTTGAAGTTCTTTTGTGATCGCGGAGATTTTTGTAATGTTTATAAAGCAGGTTGCCAAAATGCTTGTCAAGCGCCTCATTAACAGGACTATTGATGCTCTGCGTTAACAATGCTTTACCTTCAATAAGAATGTCACGATCTTCCAGATTGGCTTTTAACAAGCTAAGTTCGTCTGCTGTCAGTAGATTTTTGTAATCTTCAAATTGTTCGTAAGGCGTTGTAAAAATGGAGAAGCCAGGATCAAAAGCAGTTACTTTTCTAATCACATCTTCCATTCCGTAACGGCAGCGCGCCAGAATTCCCAATGTGTCTTTTGCTTCCAAAGAATCGCCGAGCACGAATGTCCCCAATGTTGGCGTAAGCGCCTCCACATGAATGGCCGGAGTGGATTCCAGGTAAATCACATTGCCAATTGCCGTCGAATAATGGTCCATCATGCCGCCGGGCTCGCCAAATTCCAGCACTTCGGCCGCATTAGCGGTCTCACCCAGTTCTTTTTGCGAAAACCCGACCGGATTATCGCTCATTTTATCCAAAAAATGAGCCCAGGAAACAATGAGCGCGGATGAACTGGAAGTGCCCGAATTAATGGGAATGTTTCCGTGGATGACGCATTCAAAACCTTTTGAAAACATTAAACCTTTTCGCTTCAAAACATTGATTGTGCTGCGGAAATAATCCCGCTGCACAACATATGGAAATGTGTCATTTAAAGAAAATTCTTCCTTCTGACCCAAATCGGGCAGGTGAAGGACGATCTTGTCATCATTGCGGAAGCCGCCGTCAATGCTGATCCTGCGTGAAATGGCTGCTGCAATGACAGGTAATCCAAGATAATCCTGATGTTCACCAAAAAAACAAATACGGCCCGGGGTCGAGATCTTCATGAACTACCAGCTTTTCTTTTTATGACCAACGAGGCCGAAATAAAGGATAAATAAATACAATGGAACCAGGATCCAGTAGGCCTGTTGTGTGCTTCCGATGGAATCCGCAATGCCTCCATAAATCAATGGCAAAACAGCGCCTCCGGAAATCCCCATTACTAATAATGCGGATGCGATCTTTGTAAATCTACCCAGACCGCTAAGTGCCAACGGCCACAATGCCGGCCAGATCACCGCATTGGCAAAACCTAAAACTGCAATGCACATAACCGACGTGAAGCCGGTCGTCAGAATTGCGGCAACAGTTACGGCAACGCCAAGCACGGCAGAGAAGATCATGTAGGCCTGTTGTGAAACAAATTTTGGAATCAGCACGATGCCGAGCACGTAACCAAACATCATTCCGCCCAATGTGTAAGCGCCAAAAACCCTTGCCTCATCCTCCGGAATACCCAAAGACACGCCGTAATTGATGATTGTGTCGGCTGCGATCACTTCCACGCCTACATAGCAAAACAATGCCAGCACACCTAAAACAAGATTCGGATATTGAAAAACAGAAGTTTTTTGAACTGTAACTGAATTGATTGCAGACGGTTCGTCTTCATCTTCGCTTACTTCAACCAAGCCTTTTGAAAGACGGATGATGATGGCGAGCACAACCAAAACGCCGGTCAGGATCAGGTAAGGGACAACCACTTTATCGAGCTCTTCCTTTGGATCCATGGAAGATGTCGCGCCCGCAAGCAATAATTTCCCAATGATGATCTGGCTGATAATCCCGGCTCCCTTGTTCGCGATGCCCATGATGCTGATGCGCTGCGCAGCACTTTCGCGCGGCCCAAGCAATGTTGCATAAGGATTTGAAGCCGTTTGCAAAACCGTCAATCCGATTCCGATTGTGAATAATCCAACCAAGAACACGGGATAGGAAGCCATTTCAGCGGCAGGAATGAATATCAATGTTCCGGCGGCCATGACAAGCAAAGCCAGTGACATTCCGTTTTTAAAACCTGTCTTTTTGACAACATAAGAACAGGGGATCGCCATGATCGTGTAGGAAATGAAAAAGGCGAATGTTACCAGGTAAGAACTGGTGTTATCAAGGGAAAATGCTTTTTTGAAAAAGGTTATCAGCGTCCCGTTCACCCATGTAATGAACCCCATCACGAAAAATAGTACGCCGATAATAAAGAGAGGGCCTAGGTAGCTTTTTTTGTTATCCATTTAGGTTGAAATTAATTGGTCAGGGTTATTATAGGTTAAAAATGTTTTTGAATGTTAATATTCGTCATTGCGACCGAATATGCGCTTGTTGGTTTTCCATTTTCCTCTTGTGAAATCCGGAATTTCAATGGGTGCGCTGCCCTTTGCAATGGATTGCTCGGATAACGGGCTGATCGCGCTCCATGTGGCGGCGTCGTACACGTCAATGGGCGGTGCGGTTTTTCTTTTAATTGATTCAATAAAACCTCTCAACACAAAATAATCGATGCCGCCATGTCCTGCGCTTTCCGCTTCCTTGGCTTGCTTTTTCCAAAGGGGATGGTCATACTTTTGTAAATATGCCTTGTCAGGCTCTGCGGTGTGTTCCTTCGGCGAAACGCCTTCTATATAAATGCTGTCGCCGTCGTTCATCCAGATCCCGTTCGTTCCCTGTGCACGGAATGCGAGCGAGTAGGGGCGGGGAGAATTTGTATCATGGATTAAAACGATGTTTTCACCATTATGACATTGAATTACAGTTGTTACAATGTCACCCAACTTGAAATTTACCTTCGCATTCGGGTGGTCTTTGCTGCCGTGATCGACGATGTATTTGTGTAAACCTCTTGATTTCGTGGATGTTGAAGTTAGATAGGAAAATGCATTTCCGCGGTTAATGTCCAGCCAATGTGCAACCGGGCCCAGTCCGTGGGTTGGATAAATGTCACCATTTCGGTCCACTGAATGCTGGGTGCGCCATTTTGCTTCGGAATAACCCTTTTCACCAAACTCAACGCCGACTCCTCCGTCGCTTTTGCCATTATTCAGCTTAATTGCGCGCAAATCGTGCTGGTAACCGCAATGTGCGTAAGTCATTTCACCGAACATGCCTTCGCGCACCATTCTTAAAATCGCCATCACATCCCTGCGGTAACACACGTTTTCCAGAATCATGCAATGTGACCCGGTTTTTTCAAATGTGTCCACCAGATCCCAGGATTCCTGCAATGTCACCGTTGCTGAGACTTCAACCGCCGCATATTTGCCAGCACGCATTGCAGCCAACGTCATGGGAACGTGCCATTGCCAGGGCGTGGCAATCAATATGCCGTCCAGATCGTCGCGTTTAACCAGATTCAGAAAATCCTCATCCCCTTTGCCATAAACAGCGGGCGCTTTTCTGCCTGCTTTCTTGATTTTGTCGAGAGATGCGTTTATGGCCGCAGGATCAATGTCACAAATTGCATTCACTTCAACATCCTGCCTGAACAGCGCCTGCTCCAAATGACTGCGACCGCGAAGTCCGACGCCGATGAAACCAAGCCGCACTTTGTCGGCAACTCTTTCTTCTCCCGAATACAATGTGGGCACGATTCCCATCGCGGGTCCGGCCATCGCTGCTTTCTGAATAAAATCGCGTCTGTTCATGAAGCGCGGCAATTAAATGTTAAATAAGGATTAGGACAGTCGTGAGGCACTAGGCTTTTCAAGATCGCAATTTACACGCAATAACCATATTTTATAATTTTTTTTATTAACTAAAAAACACAGTATTCCAGAAACGTGTAGATGAAAATTGAGAAGATTGAACAAATTGGATTTTGAAAGCGTTAACCCCAAACAGGCAACTTCAGTCGAGCATTGCGTCCTGGCTCGAAGGCTTTAAGTGTGTTGGGCACATACTTTGTAACGACATTTAAAGCAAAAGTTTTAATTAGAAATTTAAAATATGGCTCAAAAAGTGGCGGTGTTCCGAAAGGAACATTTTAATGCGGCGCATCGTCTGCACAATCCGGAGTGGTCGGCGGAAAAAAATGAAACCATCTTCGGCAAGTGCAACAATCCCAACTTTCACGGGCACAATTACGAACTGATTGTGCAGGTGACGGGTGAAGTCGATCCGGAAACTGGTTATGTGTTGGATATGAAGGTGTTAAGTTCTGTTTTAAAGGAATTTGTGCTGGATCGTTTTGATCATAAAAACCTGAATCTGGATGTGCCGGAATTCCTTTCCCTAAATCCCTCCGCGGAAAATATCGCGATCGTTATTTATTCAATATTGAGACCTAAAATTGATTCAGGGCTTGACCTGAAAGTCAGATTATATGAAACAGAACGGAACTTTGTCGAATATCCAGTCGACTGAAATGGTTGAGGTTGAGGAAATTGGAAACGATCATGTATTTTCTTCGATCGAAACGCCTATGCGTGCAGATGCTTTCGCAATGGACGACGATCTTAAAATTGAGTTGATTGAAAAGCATTTCCGTCACATTATGGAAATCATGGGTCTGGATTTGACCGATGACAGCCTCAAAGGCACACCCAAGCGTGTCGCGAAAATGTACATTACAGAGGTTTTTAGCGGCCTTGATCCCAAGAACAAGCCAGCGATTACGCTTTTTGAAAATAAATACAAATACGACCAGATGCTGGTCGAGAAAGACATTTCCGTGTTCTCCAACTGCGAACACCATTTTGTGCCCATTTACGGCAAAGCGCACGTTGCGTATATTTCTAGCGGGAAGGTGATTGGTTTGTCTAAATTAAACCGCATTGTAGAATATTTCTCAAAACGCCCCCAGGTTCAGGAAAGGCTGACCGTTCAGATCGCCAATGAGTTGAAAGAGGCTTTACAAACCGAAGACGTGGCAGTCGTGATCGATGCCCAGCACATGTGCGTGCAATCCAGAGGAATCCGCGATTCAGGCAGTTCAACCGTGACTGCATTTTACGGCGGTAAGTTTCTGGAAGAGGTTACCAAGAAGGAGTTTTTGAGTTATTTGGGGATGTGAGCTTTGCCCCCAAACCCCCTGGTAGGGGGCTTTTGTTTCTGGCGTATGAAAAGAGGACTTGGCTCATAGCCAAGTCCTCTTTTCATATCTGCCAAGAAGCCCCCTCCCAGGGGGTTGGGGGTCAAACCGTTGGCCCCAAGCGCTCTAACAACGCTTTTGTTGCCTTAATGCCTTCGAATTCAGACAATTTGCTTCCTTCGTATTCGATTCCGGCAATGCCTTTGAAGCCTGCGTCTTTTACAATTTTTAGGATTTTTGTGTAATCCGTTTCAATGCAGTTTCCTTTTTCATCGAAGTCATAAGTTTTCGCACTTACGCCTTTTGCGAAAGGCATCAATTCTTTTGTTCCCTGATATCTGTCGTAAGATTCTGCGCAGCCGCCGTCTTTTCTGGTGATGCAGAAGTTGCCGAAGTCTGGAAGTGTTCCTACATTTTTCAGGTTAACCTGCTTCATGACGCCTGACAACCATTGGCCATTGGAGGATGATCCGCCGTGGTTTTCTACGATGACATTAATGCCGGTTTTCGCAGCGAATTCTCCCAATTTCCCTAATCCTTCAACCGCAGATTTTGCGATTTCTTCAAAACTTCCTTTGCCGAATGCATTAACCCGAATGGTTTTGCAACCCAAATATTTTGCCGCTTCAACCCATTTGTAGTGGTTTTCAACGGCTTTGTTACGCACTGCTGCGTCCAATTCTCCTAGTCCGCCTTCACCGTCGATCATGATCAGGTGCGCGGTAACGCCATTGTCCTTTTGTCTTTTGATCAAATCATTGAGATACGTTTTGTCCTCAGCTTTGTCTTTGAAAAATTGATTTACATATTCAACAATAGAGATGCCGAATTCATTTTTGGCCAATGCAGGGAAGTCCAGGTTGGTCAGTTCTTTTTTGAAAAGTGCTTTGTGCAGCGACCATTCTGCCAGGGAAATGTCAAACCAAAGTTTTTTGGCGGGTTCTGCCATTAAGAGATCAGAAAAAGCAGTTGCAGCAAATGCAGTTGCGCCAGCTTTTTTGAGGAAATCGCGACGAGAAAAGTACATTGTGGTTAGAATTTAGATATATGTTTATTAAGGAATGTGAATTCGTGCTTCGTTGTAAAGTTTCTCATTTTTCACCAAACTTGTCGCATCCCATTCAATATCCTTGATGAATGCATGCTGGCGAACGGGACAATCCGCAATCCGACAAAAATAGCAACATTGATAAAGGCACGGGTCAGCATGAACGAATATTTCCGTTTCGCCCGTATGGCTTTCTTTAAGGATATTTTCAAAATTGTGAATTGTCTCGTGCACTTTTTGCAATTCCCAATAGTAAGGCAGCGTCAAGTGGCAGTCAATGTGCAAATCAGAGCCGTATTGCTGCACGCGGAGATTATGAACATCAATCCAATCATCCTTTTTGTTTTGCTTCAATGTCTGCACCACTTTGTCCAGCACTGCATCGTCGACCGCGTCCATTAATCCTGCAACGGACTTCCTTACAAGCAGGAAACCATTGTAAGCGAGGAATATACCGAAAAGCAAAGATGCAACGCTGTCAATCCAAACGTAACCTGTGAGCAGAATAAGGCCGACGCTGAAAATGAGCACAAGACTGCTGATGCTGTCCGTCATCAAGTGCCTGCCATCGGCCACAAGCGCCAGGGAATTGGCTTTTTTGCCTTCAACCAGCAGTTTATAACCAATGGCCGTGTTTACGAAAATGGTGAATGCAATAAAACCGGAACCTTCTAAAAGATTTTGAATCGGCGTGGGCTCCATGATCCGGTTGACGGCCTCAATGATGATAAAAAGCGAAGCGATCATGATCAATGCGCCTTCGAAGCCTGCGGAGAAAAACTCGATTTTGCCATGCCCGTAAGGATGGTTCCGGTCCTTGGGCTGGGCGGAAAGATAGATGCTGTAAAACGCAAAACCGCTCGCTATGACATTGATAATGGATTCAAGCGCGTCGCTCAGGATTGCATTGGATGAGGTGAGATAATAAGCGAAAAACTTCAACCCCGTCAGCAGGATGCTGGCCACAAAAGACAGCAGTATGAGTCGTTGTTTAAGCTTATTTTGGTTTATTTGCATTGGAGATTTGAAATTCAAGAGTCAAAAATACTAAGAAAATGCGGGTTATAACCACAGAAAATAATTGGAAAACGCTTTCAGCCGAAACTGTTTACGAAAATGCATGGGTGGAAGTGAGTCACCGCGATGTGATCAATCCGTCAGGAAATAAGGGCATTTATGGCTTGGTGAAATTCAAAAATCAGGCCATTGGCATCGTGCCTTTGGATGCAGACGGAAACATTTATCTGGTCGGTCAATATCGTTATGCCATTGATGAATATTCCTGGGAAATTCCGGAAGGCGGTGGCGCGTTGGATGCCGATCCGCTCGATGCTGCCAAACGCGAATTAAAGGAAGAAACCGGCCTTATCGCCAATAAATGGACTAAACTTGCCCGCATTCACACTTCCAATTCTGCAACGAATGAAGAAGGTTTTTTATTTATAGCCGAAGAACTCACACAACAAAATGCTGAGCCAGAAGATACGGAAGATCTGCAAGTGCGTAAAGTTTCGTTGCAGGAAGCAGTTAACATGGTTATGCGTTCCGAAATTACAGATTCGCTGTCTGTATGCGCGATTTTAATGACCGCCAGATTGAAGGGAATCTGATATGCTTGAATCGCTTTTTTATGGCTTGCTTACCGGAATTGCCCTGTGCCTCACATTCGGAACCGTGTTTTTTTCATTGTTCCAAAACAGCGTCGACAATGGTTATAGAACGGGTGTTAAGATCGCTTTTGGCGTTTTCGTATGTGATATCGTTTTCGTCTTTTTCGCTATTTACGGAACAGCGTTGCTGCCCGACATTCCCGATTTCAAAAAATGGATGGCTGGTGCTGGCGTCTTTTTTCTGATTGCGCTGGGGCTTACCAACATTATCAAAGGCCAACCGAAAATTGCTTATCCAAAAACAAGCCTTGGCAACCTGCTATATTATTTCACAACCGGTTTTCTACTCAATGGCCTTAACCCTGTCAATTTCATAAGCTGGGTGACCATTGCGTCCTATATCAGAACGAATTTGCATTACAATAATAATCAGGTGCTGGTCTTCTTTGGCGCGAGTGTGATTGCAGTTTTTCTGGTTGAATGTGGCATTGCAGTGTTTGCGCACAGGCTCAAACGCGTTTTTACGCCAAAAGTGGTCACGATATTTAACAAAGTGACAGGCGTCGTTTTCATCCTGATCGCCTGTCAGATTGCTTATGTCAATTTCATTCGCTGACCGGGGGCGCAGCTTTTACGTAACCATTTTTTTCCAAAAAGCCCGTCCAGTCGTCAATCAGGAAGTTCTTGAAAACGCGTGGGAATTTGTGCTGACCGCCCATTTTTCCTTTTGACTGCATCCAGCCGTAAAATGCTTTATTTGGCAAAACGGTCACAATAATTTCTTTCAAGGCGTGTCGACGCTCGACTGCGTAATCATCGTTCAGCTCAGCTAGTTTCGCGTCCAGTTCTAATTTCAGCTTGGCTTCATCCACATTCTGTTCATCGACGCCGATATACCAATGATGCGCAAACATGGAGCCATATTCTACGCCGCAAACGGTGAATTCCTTGATCGTCAGCCCCATTTCATCGGAAACAATATCGATGGCTTTATTCATATTATCCACCGAAAGATGCTCTCCGCAAAGGCTCAAATAATGCTTCGTGCGGCCTGTAATAGCAATTTCGCCTTTGGCTTTATCAATGAATTTGACGGTGTCGCCGATCAAGTAACGCCATGCTCCTGCACAGGTTGACAGCAGCAAAGCATATTCCTTCCCTTCCTCCACCTGATCGACCATCAGCGTTTCCGGATTGGCTTGCAATGTGCCTTCCGAATCAAAATTTTCCTCATTAAAAGGAATAAATTCAAAGAAAATGCCATTGTCGCTCACCAGTTCCATCCCCTGCGCGCCAGGACGCGTTTGATATGCGATAAATCCCTCAGAAGCAAGATATGTATTGATGTAGATCAGAGGCCGAGCAAGCAACTTTTCAAATCCCTTTCTGTAAGGCTCAAAGGAGACGCCGCCGTGGGCAAAAACCTGCAAATTTGGCCAGATGTCGTGAATGGTGCTGACATTGTAATGCGCAATGATCTTTTCCATCAAAAGCTGGATCCAGGCGGGAACGCCGACGATAAATCCAATGTCCCATTCATGCGCTTGCTTTGTGATCTCTTCAAGTTTCAGTCCCCAGTCTTTTTGCGCTGCGATTTTCTCACCCGGTTTATAATAGGGACGAAACCAGTAAGGAATCTGTTTTGCTGTAATGCCGCTCAGGTCGCCTTCAAAATGTTTGTCGTGATTGTTGAGGTTTGTGCTGCCTCCAAGCATCAGGAAGCCTTTTTCATACAAGTCGTTTGGTAAATCTTTGTAATGGCCGAGCGACAGGATTTGACGAATGCTCGTTTTTTGAATGGCCCGGGACATTGCTTTTGTTACCGGAATATGCTTGGTCGCTGCCTCGGAAGTCCCTGAGCTCAGCGCATAATATTTGATTTGTCCCGGCCAGCAAATGTCCTTTTCGCCTTCAAGCGAACGGTGCCACCATTCATTGAATATTTTATTGTAATCGTAAACCGGAACTGTCTTCTTATAAAGCTCGTAGAAAGCGCCTTTTTCACCAAAAAGAATGGAAGAAAGCAACTCATCAAAATTATATTTCTCTCCAAATTCCGTGTAGCGGGCTTTGGCCAGAAGCTTCGCCAAAGTCTTTTTTTGCTGAATGTGAAGGCTTGCTTTTCTGCGGTTAGCAACAATGTTGCTGATATGAATTCCCTTTTTTAACAAACTTCCTACTAATGCCATAGCTGAATTTTAAAATTATAAATCCCAGGTCGAAAGCTGCTTTACGGCCTCATACGCTGTCAGATCATATTGACACGGGACAACAGAAATATAATTGTTATCCAGCGCCCAGACATCGGTATCCTCTTTTTCAGTATCAAAATTAACAAAATCACCTGCCATCCAAAGATAACCGCGGCCCGTGGGATCAACGCGGTAATCAAATTTTTCCTGCCATTTGGCATGTGCTTGCCGGCAAACTTTAACTCCCTTAATCGGCAAATCAGACTTCCCGGGAATGTTCACATTCAGTGCAATGCCGTTCGGAATGCCGTTTTTCAATGCCTCTTCCGTGATGGATTTTACAAATGGAACTGCATGATCGAAATCTGCATCTTCGCGATAATCTGTCAGTGAAAAACCGATCGCCGGAATCCCCTCAATGGCTGCTTCAATTGCCGCTGACATGGTTCCGGAGTAAAGCACGCTTATAGAACTGTTGCTGCCGTGATTGATTCCGCTTACGACCAGGTCGGGTTTGCGGTCCTGCAACACATAGTTTTTTGCCAGTTTTACACAATCCGCTGGTGTTCCGGAGCATTCATATTCCACAACTTCCTTAAAAATATGCGTCGAATAAAGCCTTAATGGTTCTCCAATGGTGATTGCATGTCCCATGCCCGATTGCGGACTATTCGGCGCAACAACAATCACTTCCCCAATGGTCTGCATCACTTCCACTAACGTCCGGATTCCTTTGGACGTAATTCCGTCATCATTTGTAACTAAAATAAGCGGTTTCATATATTTCTACTTGTCAGCCTTCGTCATCGGATCATTATTGGGAGACCTAGGGTGATGAAGTAATGTGGTTTTTAGGTTGAAAAAAGATTTATTTGCGGACATTAAAGGCCAAAATTAAGCAATATGCCAGCATTTTCAATTAAGCATGCCACAGTTGAAGACATTCCGCTGATCATTAAAATCCAGGAACAAACCTGGGAACCGACTTACAGAGAAATACTTACAAAAGAGCAGATTGATTTTATGTTTGAAAAAATATATTCTGCCGATTCCCTGAAAAAGCAGTTCACCGAGGAGCAGCATCACTTTCTGATTTTGTTGAATGATGGCATTCCGGAAGGTTTTTCATCCGTTTCAGCGGACGAACCGGAAACCTTTAAGTTACATAAAATCTACGTACTTCCGTCAACGCAGGGAACGGGTGCAGGCAAATTCCTGCTTGCAGCAACGGAAGATTACGTCAAAGAAACGGGCGGGAAAAAGCTGCTGTTGAACGTCAACCGCTACAATAAGGCCAAAGGATTTTACGAAAAAATGGGATTCGTGACCATCGGTGAGAAAGACATTCCTATTGGCCCTTACTGGATGAATGATTATATTCTGGAAAAAGAACTGAGCTGATGATCAAACCTGCTCAGTTCTTTGCGCCAATTTCATCTTTTTAAGATTTTTCTTCTGGCTTTTCAGTCCTTGCAACGGATGGTAATGGTTGCTGTTGCTCACATAATAACCCGTTCCATCATACGTGCGCTTATTCGGATGCGCTTTGCATTCGGGTGAGCAAGCGCCTTCCATTTCTTCGCCGCATTGATGACAAACAGGAACATGCGTGTTGCATTCTGCATTGGCGCAGTTGATCATGCGGTCACAAGGTTCGTTACAAATGAAGCATCTCGAAATAACGGTCGGATTCACTTTATTGACTTCCACAGCAATGCGGTTGTCGAAAACGTAACATTTACCATCAAAATTTTCTCCGCCTTCTTCCAAACCGTAACGAATGATGCCGCCATGCAATTGGTAAACGTCCTCAAAACCTTGTTCCAGTAAATATGCGCTCGCTTTTTCGCACTTAATGCCACCGGTGCAATACGTTACGATCTTCTTTTTCTTCAAATGCTCTATCTCGTGAATGTGCTCCGGCAGCTCGCGCAGGTTGTGCATATCAAATGTAATCGCACCCTTAAATTTGCCCAGCTCATGCTCATAATCTGAGCGCATATCGACCAGGACAACATCCGGATCATTGATAATTTGCTTGAATTCAGCTGGTTCCAAATGTTTTCCTGTGCGCACGAGCGGGTCTACGCCGAGGTCGGAATTAACGATCTCATCCTTTACCCGAACGTGTAATTTCTGGAAAGCGACTTTGTCATGCTCTTCAACCTTAAAGTGCACATCTTTAAATCGGGGATCTGAGCGCACATAGTTCATGTAAGCCTCGCAATCTTCCGGCGTTCCCGAAACGGTCCCATTCAAACCTTCCGGCGCAATGATGATGCGTCCAAGCAAATTGTGCTGGACACAAAACAAATGATGCTCGTCACGGTAAGTTTCCGTGTCGGCAATAGGGGCATAGTAATAATATAAAATAACCTTGAAGGGCTTCATTTCGGCAAAATTTAATGCATTCGGGGGAGAAAAGAATTTATTTTACGCAGCGCTTTCCTCCAAATCAGGTGCAAATATACAAAGAACGATACTTTATCTAAAACCAAAAAAATGCACTTTTCATCTCCGCAACCATTGGGTCTTTTTCTATATTTTTACGGCCAGCATCCCAATCCTAAACTTGATTTTTAAATTATGCACATTGCGATCATTGGAAACATCGGCGCCGGAAAAACCACACTGACCCAAATGCTGGGCGAATATTTCAAATGGGACGTCATGTACGAAGCCGTTGAAGGGAATCCTTACCTGGCTGATTTTTACCAGGATATGGATCGCTGGGCATTCAATCTGCAAATTTTTTTCCTGAATAACCGCTTTGCGCAGGTTCAGAAAATCAAGGAAACGACTTACGCAACCGTCATTCAGGACAGGACGATTTATGAGGATGCATTTATTTTTGCGAGGAACCTGCACGAATCGGGGGTGATGACAGAGCGTGATTACCAGACTTATCTTCTGCTTTTCGAGTCCATTATCAGAACGGTTTCCCAGCCCGATTTGCTGCTTTACCTCAAAGCGGACATCCCAAAACTGGTTTCCCAAATCAAAAAGCGGGGGAGGGATTTTGAAGCAGAGATTTCAACCGATTATCTGGAAAGTCTGAACCGCTATTACGAAGATTTTGTCAAAAATTACGATCATGGCAAGATCATTGAAATCGACGTGAACCATATGGATTTTGCTTCCAATCCCGATGATTTCAACTTTATCGTTTCTAAACTTAATAAGGAGCTCTTTTATATTTGATTTCCGTCAAAGCACACAGGCTAGGGCTTTATTCAGGAGCACGTTGGCCTTGTTTCCGAACGTGTAAATCTTTCTTTCTTCCGGCAAAATCACCTCGATTTTGACCGTCTCTTTCATATTTTCAAGCTCCTGCGGCGTCACCGGTGACGAGAGCATGAATGATCTGTTCCAAAAGTTGCGATCCGACATGGTCGTAAAAAGCGAGAAGACGCTTTTTTTGGTCGTAAAGCGGATCTCGGTGAACATTTGTACGTGGAAGATAAGCTCGACATTCTCATTGTGGTAAGTGAAGATCTTCTCCTCACCAGTGCGCGAAAGGGATAAAAACTCCTTCTTGCCAACGAGCTGAACAATTTGATAATATTCCTTTTTATTGGTGGAGCGGCTCACTTTTTCCAAACATTGCGCTTGCGAAACAAGCTGGCAAGCAAAAAATAATCCAACTCCAAGCAGAGCAATCGATTTCATGCGGTAGTCCTTCACACGATTAAGAAAATCAGGGGTCGTTCAATAGATTGCTAAATATAGGGTTATTTTTTAATTCGATGTGACAGAACTCATGTAAACAAACGCTCATGGCGTAACAAGAAAAAACCTGCACTGAAAATCAGCGCAGGTTTGTGACCAGGAGGAGAGTCGAACTCCCATACCCGAAGGCACTACCCCCTCAAAGTAGCGTGTCTACCAATTTCACCACCTGGCCGAGGATTTTGCAAAAGTACAATTAAAATAATACGCTGCAAGGACAGGGAAATGTTTTTTGGCAAACAATAATTCTGCCGCTTATTTGGCTTCTGATTACTACTTTTGAAAACTGTTACAATATCATTTAGTCAATCGCACATGAAAAAAGTTGATGTCAACGTCATCTATTACGGTAAGCCATACCAAACCATCATATCCATTTTATCCTTGCTCAAAGTCAGTGGACAATACATTAATTCCATTTTCATCACGGTTGAGGACAAGCAGCCTTTCGGGCACTATGGTGATGTTTACAAGGTGATTAAAGCCATTCAGCCTATCATTCCCATTGATTTATATTATCCCAAATCTTTCTACAATCTCGAAATTCTGGATTACGACCGCGTGAAGAACGATGCGGATTATCGCTGGTCTGTTCCTTATCAATATGCCTTGGAGCACACGAAAATGCAGTGGCTTTTCATCATGCATAATGACATGGTTTTTCATCGCGATATGATCGGCGATATGCTTCCCACTTTTGAAGCGGATGGTGAAATGGCCGGCACGGGTTCGATAGGACAATGCTGGTCCTGCCCTGCGAATAAGGCGCAACTTTGTGGAGGTCAGGTTTTTATGAAATACATTCCCAGTGCAGAGGAAGCGATTGCCGTGCATGAGCAATATGAAACGCCGCGCCAAAAGCGCGATCTGGAAATCCTGCGATCAGGCCGAATCCATCCGCTTCCCGAATGCAGGCTGAATGAATATGCGTGCATGATTAACATTGATGCATATCGAAAAACCACATTGCCGTTTGGGGATAATGGTTGCTTTGGCGGAAACTGGGAATTTACGGCTGATCTTGGGACGGGCTGGTTTCACCAAATGGTTAACCAGGGGCATAAATTCAAGCATTTTGTGTTGGAAGATTATGCAAAGCACTCCTCATTCAATCCGATCGGGCAGGGGATCATGGCTTATTCCAATCAGGACAATTATGTTTTGAGTGAGAAAAATGCTTTGCAATATCTGATTGACAATTATAAAACGGATGCGGCGCTTGACTTTAAAACCTCGATTACAGCAGGATTAAGAGAACGGAAATATCGTCTGCGGGACTTCCGACGCAGTGTGATTCCGACGGCAAAGAAAATTGTCAAAAAGATTATCCGCTAGACCGCGTTTAATATGCGTGTCTCTGATCTGCCGCAAGCAGCTTGTGATAACTAACGTATGACACCATAAGCACCGCAAGCACGATCAACGGGAATATTGATCCGAATCCAAAACCATCTACAACAGTTACGCTAATGCTGGCGCAGAAGAAGTCAAACACAAAGCCGGCATAAGCCCATTCTTTCAGTCTGGCCGGAAATTTTGGTAAAATCAGGGCCAATGCTCCCGCCACTTTAAATGCAGTGATCATCGGTCCAAAGTAATCGGGATAACCGAGGTGTCTGATGCCATCAACCGCCATTTGAGTCTGGGAAGTGAGGGCTGGCATAACGCCTTCGAAGAGGAAAATAAGGGTTGTGGCAATCCAGAAGATGATACGGGTCGTTTTCATGATCTTGTCGTTTGGTGATTTGGTTGTTTTGTTTATACAAATTTACCAACCATATCAGAGCGCGATGCAGTGCAAATAAGACGAATAGGAGGGTGCTTTGTGCCAAAATTCAGCGCGCCATTCTTTTGCGGATCGCCTGCTTGTCCGCCTTGGTCTTCGCAAGGTCAAGCGCGTTCAAGAAATGCTGCACCGACTTTGCTTTATCAATGTGCTCATAAAGTTCGCCGAGCAATCCGTGAAAAAAATGATTATCATGCAAATCCAGCTTTTCCGCTTCCGCAATGGCAATGTGTTCGCCCTTTGTTTTGGCAAGCGCATAAGTGCGGTTTAGTGCCGCAATAGGCGAAAACTCGATTTCAAGCAGCTGGTCATAAAGCGCTAAAATTTGGCTCCATTTTTCAATGCTGTCCGGATGTTGCGTGTGCCAAGCCGCTATGCCGGCTTCGAGGTGATATTTTGACAATGTTTCGCCTTGTGCGGCCATTTTTAGGAAATAACCGCCTTTGCTGATCAGGTCCAGATTCCAGAGATTTGCGTCCTGCTCCTCATACAACACGACCGCTCCGCTGCTGCTGATGCGGGCGTCAAACCGCGATGCGTGGAAGCACATTAAAGCCAGCAATGCATTCACCCGCGGCTTGTTGGTCGCTTCATTTTCGATTAACATGGAGCATAGGCGCATGGCTTCCAGGCACAGGTCTTTCCGCAAAGTTTTGTTTTGACTTACAGAATAATAACCTTCATTAAACAGCAAATAAATCGTCATTAAGACCTGATCCAGCCGCTGGTCGATTTCCAAAGGAGCGGGCAGTTCAATGCGGATATTTTCGTCGCGCAGTTTTTCCTTGGCCCTGAACAGCCGCTTGTTAATGGTCACTTTATTGCTTACAAATGCCGTCGCAATTTCATCGATTCCAAAACCGCAAAGAATCCGAAGGGCTAGGCCAATCTGAGATTCGCGCGAAATGGCCGGATGGCAAACTGCAAACATCATTTGCAGCTGGCTATCATTGATATTTTGGGGGGAAAGGTCAATTTCATCATTTAATGAAAATGGATTTTCTTCCAAAGCAGGCATTACTTTTTCCCTGAAAATCGCATCCCGGTGCAAGTGATTTTTTGCCTTGTTTTTGGCTGTGTTGTAAAGCCATCCCACCGGATTCGGCGGGAGGCCTTCAATGCCCCAGGCCTGCATCGCAACCTGGAATGTTTCACTGGCAATGTCCTCGGCAACTTCCATTTCCCGGAAACCAAAATGCCTGCAAAGCACCGACACGATTTTTCGATATTCCGTCCTGAATAAATGCGGGATGATTGTTCCGTGATCCAATGCTTAATTCGATTCGTGGACAGAGATGATTTTACGAACTTCCACACTATTGCCTTCGCCCCTGAGAATTGGACAGGCCTGGGCCATTGTTACAGCGTCATCGAAGTTTTCTGCTTTGATGATAATGAAACCTGCAATTGACTCTTTAACCTCCACAAACGGCCCGTCTGTAATCACATCATTGGGTTTCAGAACTTTGCCTTCAACTGACAAGCCTTTGCCGCCACTGAACTTGTTTTGTGCCGCAATGCCGCTCACCCAGTCGTGATATTGTTTCATGTATTCCTGCATTTGTTCAGGTGAAGGCTGGGCTCCTTTTGTAAGCAAGTCAAGGCGCATGAGAATGATGTATTCTTCCATAATGTTTTTAAAAAAGTTAAAGTGAATGATTTGAAATTTATATCTGCATTACAAATGACATTTGCCTAACTGGACAAGGTCGTGAAAGTTTTTTGCAGATTTTTGGTTAAGGATTTCAATGCTTGCTGCTTGTGTTAGAAAAGCTGTTGAAATAAAGGCATAAAAAAAACGGCTGCGAAAATTGTATCGCAGCCGTTTTTTAAAATCTCAATCTCACCTTGTTTTAAAGAATCTCAAATTCATTTTCTGATCTCCGTAGGACACTTTTAAGAAGTAATGTCCATCGCCCAGGCCGGTTACATTAAGCGGAATGTTATTTTTTCCTGCCTGAATGTTCGTTTGGATCGTGTTCATTTTCACACCGGTTATGCTGTAAGTTTCCACTTTTGCTTTACCAGCTGTTTTCGAAACGAATTCAACATGCACAACATCGCGAACCGGGTTAGGAGCAACAACTGTTTCGCTGATTGCATCATAACGCACGGTGATGATCCTGCTTGTCAGGAATGAGCCGTCTTCGTCGATCATTTTCAACTGATAATAATTGTTGCCAAAAAGCGGCGTCGCGTCCAGGAATTTATATTCTCCCAGTCTCTGATCCGACAATGGCATTGCACCGATCACGGAGCCAATTTTCATCTGGTTATCGAAGCGGATGATTTCAAATCCTTTTCCGTCTTTTTCCTCTGCAACATTCCATGACAACTCCACACCATCATTGACAGGCGTTCCGTCAAATCTTGAAATATGGATTGGAAGTGGAGCACCAACTCTGAACGCCATTGTCTGTTCCGTAGATTTGCAGGAACCGCCTTCAATCGCCAATGTATAATCTCCGTCAGCAAGCGCAGCATAAGTGATTTTTGGACGGTCACTTTGCAGGTTTACACGCGCAGAACGCATCATGTTCGACCCTTTCATGATTTTCCAATCAATGCTGGCAACGTTTTCACCATGGAAATTGAACACAAGTTCCGTGCTCTTCGCATCAGTAATCGATTTCAGGTTTGGACCGAATGCACATGGCAGGCGGCTGTCAGTTGAGGCGATTTCGAAATCTTGTGAACTAACGCCCGATACGCAATCGCCACCTTCGACTTCCAACGTGTAATTTTTGCCAAGATTCTGCTCAGGATAAGTGATTTGCACGCTGTTCGCAATCAAGCCTCCTGTTGTACCGCTGGCGACTGTGTTGTTGCCTTTTTTGAGTCTCCAAGTCACGCTGGCAATATTGGTTCCAACGATTGTCAAAGTCAAAGCAGTTGTAGACACATTTGTTATCGTTGCGATTGTTGGTCCGCCAACGCAGATTGGAGGCGTCACATTGAAGTTTGCAGAACTGATTGTAGAAACGCAATCTCCACCCTCAATTTCAAGCGTGTAAGCGCCCACAGCCAGTGTTCCGAATGTGATGGAAGCAGAGTTTGCGCTCAAATTGCCTGTTGTTCCGTTGGCAACCGTTGTGCCGCCTTGTTTGATTCTCCACGTTAATGTTGAAACGCCTGAGCCATTGAAAGCAACTGTCAAGCCTGTCGGCGAAACATTCGTTACGCTAGAAACAGTCGGTCCGCTTGCGCAGTTAGGCAGGGAAGTTGTGAATGTTCTTGTGCTGACCGTCGATACGCAGTCGCCGCCTTCGATTTCCAAAGTATAACTTCCAGCCCCGATTGCCTGATATGTAATGTTAACCAGTGCCGAAGTCAATGCGCCTGTTTTGCCGGAACGAACAACCGTGCCGCCTGATTTGATTCTCCAAGTGATGTTTGGAACACCGTTTCCGTCGAATTGGAAGCGTAAGCCAGAGTCTGTAACGTTTGTAATGGCAAGCAGCGTTGGGCCTCCCGGGCAGTTTGCAGCAGACACGCTGAAATTGGAAGTGCTTATGGTTGATGTGCAATTTCCGCCTTCGATTTCCAGCGTATAAGCGCCAGCAGCCAAAGCGCCGAATGTAATGGAAGCGGAATTTGTCGCCAAATTTCCGGTTGTTCCGTTAGCAACTGTTGTGCCGCCTTGTTTGATTCTCCATGTCAATGTCGAAACGCCTGAGCCATTGAAATCGACTGTTAAGCTTGTCGAAGTGATATTCTTTACGTTAGAAATCGTTGGTCCGCCGGGGCAATTGGTTTGCGCGGTTGCAAATGTTTTGGAACTAACAGATGAAATACAATCTCCACCTTCAATTTCCAACGTGTAAGTGCCGCCTGGAAGTGCAGCAAACGAAATGTTTACAAGCGATGAAGTCAATGCGCCGGTGTTTCCCGAACGAATCACCGAACCGCCGGATTTCACTCTCCAAACGATATTAGGAACACCATTTCCATCAAATTGAAAACGTAAGCCAGTTTGCGTGATGTTTGTGATATCACCCAATGTAGGTCCGCCAGGGCAAGTGCCCGGAATGATGCTGAAATTTGAAGTGCTCACCGAAGAGCTGCAATCACCGCCCTCAATTTCCAAAGCATATGCGCCAACTGCAAGAATGCCAAATGAAATATTGGCTGAGTTGGAAGTCAGGTTGCCTGTTTTGCCATTTGCAACAACGGCGCCGCCCGCTTTTATACGCCATGTAAGATTTGGAATTCCAGATCCGTTAAAGTCAACAGTTAAGCCAGTTGGTGAAACATTTCTAACATTAGAAATTGTCGGACCATTTGCGCAGTTAGGTTGCGAAACGGAAAATGACTTCGAGCTGACAGAAGAAGCACATTCACCGCCTTCGATTTCCAATGTATAGTTTCCGGCAGAAAGTGTCGAGAACGAAATGTCAACATTGGTAGAACCCAGATTTCCAGTCCGGCCGTTGCGAACAACTGTGCCGCCTGATTTAATGCGCCAATCAATGTTTGGGACGCCGTTTCCGGTGAATGCAAAGCGAAGGGCTGTTTGAGAAATATTGCTGATTGTTTCCAGCGTAGGACCGCCAGGACAGTTTGGCTCAGGATCAACAACGGAGTCAGGATTCTTCGGAAGTTCATTCCAGAAGCAGCTCAAAACCTCGTTGTAATTCAATGTGAACCCCATATTAGGATTCATCGAGCTTCCATTTTCACCTTCTATGGTCTGGCGAATCAAGCCCATTGAAATCGCATCGCGACTGTAAGTGTTCGTCTCACGGTGAAAATTCACGCGCAGCAAACCATCTTTAATAATCGCATATTGGAACGTTTTTACATTATCACCACCGATATATGTCCCTAGTCGCAGTCCGTCCGTGATGGGTTTTCCGTTACACGGGATCATGTTTCCTTGTTGGGCGCCAAGATAATTGTTGCCCATTGTGCTTGGATCAATCGAATTGACGCAAGAATTGACAATCCGGTTTCCATTTTCATCGTTTGGGAACCTGTTGTTGTCCATGTGCAACAGGATGGCCGTATTATCAAATGCCTGCGATTTGCGGCTTTGATCCGGGTTTCCGTCCCATCTGATGTAGATTCTGTTTTCGTGGATGATCGTGTAAACCGGTCTTCCGCCTACATTGCCCAGTAATTCGTCGTGAGTCCAGGTTCTTCCCCCGCAGTTAACCTGCGTTGCTAGGGCAAACTGATTTTTCTGCAACTCGTCATCCGGGGTTGCCGCCATCATAAGACTCAGCAACCCGCTCGCATACACTAGCTTCTGTAAAAATTTCATCAATGTAAATCAGGTTAAAGTTGAGAATTAAAATAAATGGCTGTGACATTTCTGTCACAGCCATTGTATGCCTTATTCTTACTTGGATTTGAAGAATCTTAGGTTCATTTCCTGAACTCCGTAATGAACTTTAATGAAGTAATGACCGTCCGTTAAACCAGTTACGTTAAGCGAGACTTTGTTGAGTCCCTCTGTAATCGTTGGCTGAACCGCATTTACTTTCACACCACTGATATTGAATGTTTCAAGTTTTCCTTGCCCGGCGATTTTCGAATAGAACTCTATGTTCACGACATCTTTAACAGGGTTAGGAGAAACAATGACCTTATCGATCACCTCATAACGGGCTTTAACTATTTCACTTTTTGAGTAAGTGCCATTTTTATCGACCACATTCAGCTGATAGTGATTGACTCCGAAAAGTGGTGTTTTATCAATAAACCTATATTCGCCAATCAGCTGATCCGAAGAAGGAATGTTACCGATCACGGTGGATGTTTTTAAGTTGCCGTTGTGACGGATCACCTCAAACCCACTTCCATCTTGTTGCTCAGGAGCAGTCCATGCCAACTCCACGCCTTCATTTGCAGGAACAGCCTCAAATCTCGCAACAGGAACTGGAAGCACGCTTCCTCCGATCTGAAAGCTCATTGTCTGCGCCTCAGATCTGCAGGCGCCTCCTTCAATTGCAAGTGTGTAAGACCCGGGTGCAAGCGCCGCGTAAGTAATTGTTGGACGGTCGCTCGTTAACTGAACACGCGCCGAACGGACCACAGTAGCGCCTTGAAGGATTTTCCAATCAATGCTGGCAACATTCTCTCCGTGGAAGTTGAACGTGAGCTCGGTCGCTTTTGGATCAGTTATAGATTTCAACAATGGTCCGAACGCACATGCTGGACGGCTGTCTGTTGAAGTTACATTGAAGTTTGAAGTGCTGACAGACGAAGTGCAACTGCCACCTTCGATTTCCAATGTATAACTTCCTGTTGCCAGCGCTGCAAATGTAATGGAAGCAGAGTTTGAGCTCAAAGTTCCCGTTTTGCCGTTTGCAACCGTGTTAGCGCCTTGTTTGATTCTCCACGTAACGCTCGAAACGCCTGCGCCGTTAAAGTCAACCGTTAGACCTGTTGAAGATACATTCTTAATGCTTGAAATAGTCGGTCCCGAAGCACAGTTGGTTGAGCCGATCGAGAATGTTTTGGAGCTTACCGAAGAAACACAATCGCCGCCTTCGATTTCCAATGTATAATTTCCACCGTTCAACGTAGCGAATGAAATGTCAACAAGTGAAGAAGTCAAGCCAGGGGTTTTTCCATTGCGGACAACCTCGGAACCCGATTTGATTCTCCATGTAATGTTAGGAACACCGTTTCCGTCAAATTGGAAGCGAAGACCAGATGCCGAAATGTTAGCGATCATTCCAAGCGTTGGTCCGCCAGGACATGTGCCTGGGTTAACTGTAAAGTTGGAAGCGCTTACCGAAGAAACGCAATCACCGCCTTCAATTTCGAGCGAATAAGTGCCTGCGCCCAGACTTGCAAATGTTATTGTAGCAGAGTTTGAACCAAGATTACCCGTTTTGCCATTTCTGACAACATTGCCATTTTGTTTTACACGCCATGTAAGGTTTGGAATGCCCGAACCATTGAAATCAACCGTTAGGCTCGTGCCGGAAATGTTCTTGATGGTCGTGATTGCTGGTCCGCTGGAACAGTTAGGCTGCGATACTGAGAAGTTAGATGTGCTAACAGACGAAGTACAATTTCCGCCTTCGATTTCCAATGTATAATTGCCGGAGCCCAATGCAGAGAATGTAATGGAAGCAGAGTTTGAGCTCAAAGTTCCTGTTTTGCCATTCGCAACCGTATTAGCGCCTTGTTTGATTCTCCACGTAACGCTTGAAACGCCTACGCCGTTAAAATCAACCGTTAGACCTGTTGAAGATACATTCTTAATGCTTGAAATAGTCGGTCCCGAAGCACAGTTGGTTGAGCCGATCGAGAATGTTTTGGAGCTTACCGAAGAAACGCAATCGCCGCCTTCAATTTCCAATGTATAATTTCCACCGTTCAATGCAGCGAATGAAATGTCAACAAGTGAAGAAGTCAAGCCAGGTGTTTTTCCGTTGCGGACAACCTCAGAACCGGATTTGATTCTCCATGTAATGTTAGGAACACCGTTTCCGTCAAATTGGAAGCGAAGACCAGATACCGAAATGTTAGCGATCATCCCAAGCGTTGGTCCGCCAGGACATGTGCCTGGGTTAACTGTAAAGTTGGAAGCGCTTACCGAAGAAACGCAATCACCGCCTTCAATTTCCAGCGAATAAGTGCCCGCGCCCAGAGTTGCAAATGTTATTGTAGCAGAGTTTGAGCCAAGATTACCCGTTTTGCCGTTTCTGACAACATTGCCATTTTGTTTTACGCGCCATGTAAGGTTAGGAATGCCCGAACCATTGAAATCAACTGTCAGGCTCGTGCCGGAAATGTTCTTGATGGTCGTAATTGCGGGTCCGCTGGAACAGTTAGGCTGCGATACTGAGAAGTTAGAAGTGCTGACAGAAGAAGTACAGTTTCCGCCTTCGATTTCCAATGTATAATTGCCGGAGCCCAATGCGGAGAATGTAATGGAAGCAGAGTTTGAGCTCAAAGTTCCTGTTTTGCCATTTGCAACCGTGCTAGCGCCTTGTTTGATTCTCCACGTAACGCTCGAAACGCCTGCGCCGTTAAAGTCAACCGTTAGACCTGTTGAAGATACATTCTTAATGCTTGAA
>NZ_JAJUXI010000013.1 GCF_021390515.1 Dyadobacter sp. CY326 | reverse complement strand
TGAATTTAAACGGAATGAGCCCGGTACAATACCGAGCTCATCACACTAATCGTTAATTCTTAAACTCGTCCAACTTTTGGGGTTCAGTCCAAAACGGATCGCTTTTTTAGTTTTTGAGGATCAAATAAACTCCGACAACAAGCAAAATCGCGCCTGCAATTCTCGGCAATGTAATTTGATGCACCGCAAATCCTTGTAATCCATAATGATCAATCGCGATTGCCGCGATCATTTGTCCGGCCACAACCAGACAGATCATGTTTGCCGGGCCAATGTTTCGGACGATAAACACAACAGTCAGCACATAAAAAGCGCCCAACACGCCGCCCATGAAGCGTGTCCAGGATATTTGTTTGAAGTCCGCGAGGCTTGGGATTGGATTTTGATTAAAGCACGCAAAGGCGATCAAAAGGACAACAAAACCCACAAAAAAGGAAGTTAGGGCTGCTAAAATCGGATTGTTGAAGGATTCGCGCAACTGCACATTCACACCAGACTGCACCGCGTTGCTGATGCCGATCAAGAAAGCCAAAAACAGAAAAAACCAATTCATTGCATGTCAGTTGCGCTATAAAGCCTATTGTTTTAGCTCATCTACTTCATCCGGATCGACAGATTTGAAATAACCATAAACGCGCAGGATAATGGCAAGCGCAACGGTTACTTCGGCGGCAGCAACAACGATCACAAAAAGCGCAAATAGCTGACCGCTCAAACGCTCGGGATCATATCGACTAAATGCTACAAGATTGATATTGACCGCATTAAGCATCAATTCAATCCCCAAAAGAATCCCGATGAAATGGCGCTTCGTGATCGCAATAGCCAAGCCAATGCAAAATAAAGCCGCTGCAACAATCAGATAATGGTGAATAGGAATGGATGTCATGAGGCAGGATTGCGGTTCATTGCCAGATATGCCGCGCCAACGAGCGTCACGAGCAAAAGAATGGCTGCAATTTCGAATGGTAAAAGGTGGCTCGTCATCAATTCAACGCCTATGGTCTTAATTGTAGACTTGCTGCTGATCGAATCCCCAGCCATTTTGAAGTCGGCGGAAATAATGATTTTGATCAAAAAAACAAATAACCCTGTGCCGATTAAAAACCCCCAAATCTCTCGCTTTATCAAAATTTCCACCCGATTATGGACTTTCGGGTCATCACTTTTCGTCTTCTGCGTCAGCATTATTCCAAAGATCAGCAACACCAAAATGCCGCCAACATAGATCATAATTTGCGTAACACCCAGGAAATCTGCTCCTGCCAGCACATACAAAGCAGCAACGCCAAGAAATGCTAAAAACAATGCGAATGCGCCGTAAATAAGATTTTTCGAAAATAAAATGAAGAGCGCAGAAGCGATTGCGAGTATTGAAAATCCATAAAATGCTGCAACCTCCATATATAATCTCAACGTTTAATCAATTGAAAGCAAAACTAAGCCTTATTCTTTGGGCTTAGGCTTCATGGTCGGGCGAAATGCTGGTTTCGGCTTGATCTCATCAGGAACAACCTCTGGCTTTGACTCGTCAACATCCGACTTTTTTTCTTCAGCAACCGCCTTCGGCTTCATCGTCGGACGGAATGCTGGTCTCGGCTTAACCTCCGCGAGCATTTCCGCAACTTTGGGCTGTTCCCGGTTGTCAACAGCTGGTTTCGGCTCTTCGCTTGTTTCAGCATTTGAAACCCGAGGTTTCATTTTTGGCTTAAAAATCGGTCGCGCTGCTAGTTTTGCTGGCTCTTCAGTTATGGATTGCTCCAGATTGACTGCCTCCGTTTTTTCTTGTGAATCAGCAGTCTTCGGTTTCATAGAAGGCTTAAAAGGCAATTTAGGCGCGGCCTTGGGAGGTTCTTCTATTTTTCCATCTTTAATTTCATCACTTTGAGCGGCCGAAGCTGGTTTTTTTGGAAGAAAAACCGGGCGTGCAGGTTTTTCCAAGGGAACTTCCTCTTTCGCTTCAACATCCTGAACTTTTGGCTTCATTCCCGGCTTAAACACAGGTTTTGCCGGATTTGCAGCGGGTTGCTCAGCGGTAACCACAGGCTTAGAAGCCGCTTTTAATGCTTCTTTTTCTTTTTGGAACTGATCGAGCAAACGGCGTTTTTCGTCCGCTTCGTCAGCTGAAAGATTGGCATAATTGTAAACCATATCCCGCACATCCAACTCGCTGTAATCGAATGTCTTGGTCATCGTCAGACATTCCGTCGGACATACGGTTGTACAAAGTCCGCAATAGCAGCACTTTGCCATATCAATGTCAAACTTCGCAGCATATAACCGGATCGGCGAGCCATCAGACGCTCGACCCACTTCTTCAATGGCTCTAATGGGTTCAATATCAATGCAATCGACCGGGCAAACTTTCACGCACTTGTCGCAAACAATGCAATCGTCAATTTCATTGTGCAGCCGATAACGACCGTTATCCGGAATTGGAATGGTTTCCAGTGGATATTGAATCGTAACCATTCCCTCCTGTCCTCCAAAAAAATCATCCGTCCGGATATCTACCAGCTTGCGACGCTTCCGGGCACTCCACAAGTGCCTCAAAGTCAACCGCATGCCGGTGACTGTTGTGCTAATTCCTTCTGATATATTTTTGAAATATGCGGACAAACCTCTTAATCTGAATTTAACTTGGCTTATGCTGTCTATCACAAATATAGACTAAACTGATTTTTAAAACTTACTTTTCAACCAAAACACCTTCCAGTAATGCTTGCAATTCCTTTTGCAAACTCAGCGACTTGTCCGCCAAATACCAGCGCTGCATCTCTTCGGAGAACTCTTTGTAAGTTTTTGCCGGATTCGCTTTGTAAGCTTCCAGCATTTCCTGTCCTCCCGTCGGCCTTGGCCCCCAGCTAAAAAGCTCATTAAAATCGTCATCCACAGCAATTAATTTGGGAATAGATCGGCCACCGTTTGTCAGATATGCGTCCATAATTGCTGGATTTTCGTCGCGCAGAAGCATTTTAACTGTGATCAATGGGTTTGACAGAGTCGCCGCGACGATGGGCGGAATATTTTGTGAAGCGTCACCGCACCAAGCCTCTGTCAAAATATACCAAGTCTGCGGAATCGTGATTTGATCAACTGTATTTTTCAGCTCATCTGTCACAGTCACGGTCTTGTTGAGACGCTGCATTCTGGCCAGGTTAAGCCTTGTGTAATGGTTCAAATCTTCCGATTGTTTCTCGCCCGTTGTCCTTTTTTCCAAAACAACTTTTTCCATTAACCGCATATAATCGGCGTAAGAATATGCATTTTCGGTAACGGTCAACGGAAACAAATCTGCTACGTTTTTCATTTGATTCTTTATTTAAAAAACCCCTTGCAAACGGTTTCAGTTCCTACTAATGTCTTGTAAAGAGTTCGTTTGAAGCATATTTTGAATGTATTCCAAATATTTTCGGGCGAGAAACGCACGGTCGTAATGCTGCTTTGCGTGGGCATAACCATTGCTTCCGTGAAGCGCAGCGAGCGTCGGATTTGCCAGATATGTCAAGACTTTTTTGGCAAAATCATCCGGGTTTTCAGGTTCCACAAACAAACCCGCATTAGCCTCCTCGATTAAATGCCGGGAAATTCCATCAATCGCTACCAAAACGGGTTTGCTGCAAGCGAAATAATCAAAAGTTTTGTTGCTGTAAACTGTTTTAAAAACGTCGGCTTTTTTCAAAACCGAAGCGCCCGCATCGGCTGCAAGAATATATTTAAAAACTTCTGCTTTGGAAACCGTGTCGAGGAATGTGACATTGTCTAGTTTGCGCCGCTTTGTCTCCGTGATTAGCATTGCTTTTTCCGGTCCGTCGCCAATGAGCATGAAATGAGCATTCGTTTCTCTTAAAATTTCGGCGGCGGCAATAAGTTGGACTAAATGGTTCGCAATGCCGTGCGCGCCGACGTAAATGATAATGAAGCGTTCGTCCAGTCCAAGCGACTTTCTGAATGCCGTTTTGTCAAAATTTGATTGAAGTTTTTCGGGAATCATGAAGTCGGCCGCATTGGGAATGAGCCAGATTTTGTGT
This sequence comes from Dyadobacter sp. CY326, assembly GCF_021390515.1. GTDB lineage: Bacteria > Bacteroidota > Bacteroidia > Cytophagales > Spirosomataceae > Dyadobacter. Next base: position 236,383 of record NZ_JAJUXI010000013.1, on the reverse strand, counting down.
GCATCAACGTGCTTTTTATGAATTAATGCTGCTTTAAATGCGGGTGTAAGTACATTAATAGCTTTTGCGCGGTGATAAAGCAGCTTTTCAAGCCCAAAAGCAGCCTCTACAAAAAGTCGGTTTTTCAAGATCCCGGTCTCAATCGCCGATTCTGGCCATAGATCTCTGATTTCCAGAATAAGATCAATGCTTTTTTTCCAGGCAATGAACATTCCCGCAATGCCGACGAACAAAGGCGGAGACGTGCAAAGCACAACATCATATTTGTCTTTACAATAAAAAATACCAGCGCAGATTGCCGAAAGTACAAATGAAAATTGCGACCATAATCTCCTCCAAAAAATTGATTTAGAGTCGTTTGCAACAAAGCAACGCACAACTTTCACTCCATCGCAATTTATTTTTTTCACAAAATATTTCCCTGCATAAATGGGTGATGTTGCATGCATATAATGTCCCATTCCAGCCAGGACTGTAACCCGATGACCTTCATTGACCCAAATCCGAGCCATTTCATTCCAGCGCGAACCGCCGCCATCATTGTCTTCCAAAAAATATTGGTGAACTAAAAGAATGTGCATTGGCTAAATATGCTTTTGTTCGATGACCGTCCTGATCGATCTGCCCGTCGATGCGAATTCAAGACTCACGCCTTCTTCTTTCAGACCATAAGTCTCTGAATGCCAGCTCAGCTTCTTTGAAAGACAGATTTCTTGCCCTGCATCATCGGTTGCTGCAATGTGATAATGATCCAAAAACAATGGATTAGGATGCCAGATCTGGCGCATTGGCAAGTGGCTAGGCGCATTTGCTATCCAATCTTCAATGATCCAATGAAGTCGATTTTTGGTTTTACTAACCCGCCTGCGATGCTTTATTCCTTTTCCCAGATGATAGAACCCTTCAAATTCAGCATTGATTTCAAATGTCTCAACGCTCTCATATACAGTCGATTCTGCTTTTTTGATCCAGTGAAACCATGTGAAGCGTGGACCTTTTTGCATTTGGTCAAAATTGCCAAGCATAGCCGTGTTGTGGGCCGCAGTTCCATTGAAATATTGAAGCCACTTGTCATCGGTGTTGTATGAAAAAGATCCCGCGTCGCGCATAATGTTCACGCCATTCGCCCAAATATCCAAATGCAGATTATCGGCCTGAAACGGCCTGTCTCTATAAGCACCACATTTCAGAAAAGTCAGTGAATTGTCGTCACGGATTATATGATAACCGCCTTTTTCCAAACTGGTTAGGGATTCTGGTAAATGCGTTTGAAAATCATTGTTGGCATTGACAAAGCCAGAAAACCAGCCCGATTCTTCATTCCACGGGCCTTTTCCGTAATTGAGCGCAATGGCCAAGCAGCGACTTAGCGATTCCAATTGCGGTCGGAAATCGCGATAATGGCATTCCGTGATCGGGAAAAACAAGGCGCCGTCGTTGTTTCCATAATTGGGAAGCCAGCCCGTTTGATCATCCTGACAACTTCTCAAAAAGCGCAACGATTTTGCTGCGCGATTATAAATCACTGGCGCCCAATGCTCATCGTTTAATTCAGCCAATCGGATTGCCAAAGTCAGCAATTGCACAACGATCCGGTGATAATTCATCGAAAATTGCAGATAAGTCCCGTCTGCGTAAACCTGATACGCAATCTCAGATTCAAACCACTTCTTGCCATTTCGCCTCCATTTGGCACTTTCGGGGAAAAGCGGAAAGCACAAGCCTGTCACAAAAAGCGCCAATGTCTCCGTCAAAGCATGATTATTCCGCACTGCAATGCGGGAGAAATTGATATTTAAAGCAACATGCTGCATTTGCTCGCGAATGCTGCACATGATTTTACTAAACAATTCCGACGTCAGCGTTTTTGAATGTTTGTAATAATGCAGCGCAAATGTCCAGTTTATCACCCGAAACGAAATTTCCTGACCGCAAAGCCAATTGGGGCCACGATTGACTGGATTTTGTTCGATCCAATCATTTATGAATGCGGAAACGATTTCTGATTGATCATTTTCAAAATGAAAATCATAGCGAATCAAATCATATAAAAAGCAAAATCGTGATTTTTCCCAAATGTATTTAATGTCGCCTGCCTGCTTTGAATGGGTGCTAATCGTGCTCCAATGGCTCATTTTATCATAACTAAACCCATTTTCCGGATTCGTGTGCCAATCCGTGACTGTAAACCATTGGCCCGAAAAATACTGAAAACGGTTTTGTTGGACATGCTGAACGCGCGCCATTAATTCTGGCAAATTTTGATTTTTCTCCAGGTTCAGAATTGCCGGGTCGGTCATGAATTTTACATTGCATTGCAGCCAATCGGCTTTTGAATAATGTGATTGCTGCTTGCTTTGTGTTGGAAAACGAAGTCGGAGCAGGCCGGTTCTCCGTTGTATTTCAAACCATATTCGGAAAAGCACGTAACGCAGCCCCATGTTTCTGAGCATCTGGATCATATCGCCACCCAGCTTTTCAGTGTCAAACTTTCCAATGCTGCGAGACTTGCTTCGGTTGAATTAATGATTTCATGAAAGGGAATAATTGGCTCTCCGCCATCTTTCACAGCATTGATCAATGCTGTGAATTCCTCTTTATGACCTTTGTTTTGCGCACTTGCAGATTGGCCAAAACCTTTAATTCCAAAGCCCCTAAGCACTTTAAAGTCGTCCAAAATCAATATCCTGCCAGCGGAATAAACCTCAACCCGCTCTTTCGAATAGCCGGAATGTCCATTTGAAAAATAGTTGATAACTCCGGTCGAGCCATTGGCACATTTGAGTAAAACACTTGCGTTATCAGTCGTTTCTGACGGATTCTGCTCCATTGCGTTCATGCAGACGGCAGTGATCAGGCTTCCTGTCAGGTAAACGATCAGGTCAAAAAAGTGACAGGCTTCTCCGATAATCCTTCCTCCTCCAACCGCTCGATCATGAACCCAGGCGCTTTTTGGCACAAAACCTGCATTTACGGTGACGACGATGTTCATCATGGCCGGACCCAGCAGGCTTTTCATCTTTTGCGTGTGCGGCGAGAACCGTCGGTTGAAACCGACGGTTAGGGATGTGGTTTTGGCGCATTGATTTTGTGCGGCTGTTAAGTTGATTAGTTCCTGTTGGTTTAGCGCGATTGGTTTCTCTACGAAAACGTGCTTTCCGGCTTGCAATGCGCTGATTGCCATTGAGGCGTGCAGATTATGCTTGGTTGTGATCAAGACCAAATCGACTTCCGGATCATCCAGAATTGTTTGGTAATTTGTTGTAGCAAAGGCGATTCCGTATTTTCGTGCAAGATGGGCGGAGGAAAAGCCTTGCGCGCTGGCAATGTATTTGATACATTGATTTTTTAGCAAAGGCAGCAGCGTCATTGCAGTAAAATTGCCAGCGCCAATGATTCCGATAACGCCTTTTTTCGCGGCAAACGACTTTTTTACAATCTCCACTGAATGCTTGATCGGCGATGTGGCTGGATAGTTGAGCAGCACAGCGACCGTTTTGGACGCATTCAATTGCGCATAGGCTTGTTTATAATTTTCCAAATCGATTGTCGCGCCAACCAAATATCTTGGATCCAAAGTGCTTGCAGAAAGCAATTGCAGGACTGCCTGGAAATTACGATTCTCAGTCCAACGCACAAATGGAATCGGATAATCCAAGCCATGTTGCTCATACTGATCGTCATAGCGGCCGGGACCATACGAACACGCAACCTGAAAAGTCAACTCCTTGTGATAAAAAACGGTCCGATCCAATTGTAAATCTGCGGTGCCAACCAGAATAATTTTACCGCGTTTTCTGGAAATTGAAGCCGCCTGATCAATGACCTGATTCGATTGCGAAGCGCTTGCAATGATCACCGCATCAGCGCCAATGTGGTTTGTTATTTCCGCAATGTATTTTTCAGGATCAATTGATTTTGGGTCAATCGTTAGGAAGCCTCTGGAAGCCGCAATGGCGCGTCTGTCGTCATTAAATTCAATGCCAATCACATTGCAACCATTGATTTTGAGCAATTCGGCCGTTAACATGCCAACCAAACCAAGTCCAATCACTGCAACCGTCTCGCCCAAACCCGGCGACGCCAACCTGACCGCATTTAAAGCAATTGATCCAATAATTGTGAACACAGCCGCTTCGTCAGGCACATTCACGGGAACTTTCGCGACGAGATTTCGGGAAACACAAACGATTTCAGCGTGCGGACCATTGCTTACAACGCGGTCGCCCGTTTGAATATCGTGCACGTCCTCGCCCACTTCAAGCACATGGCCCACATTGCAGTAACCAAGCGGGATCGGCTGATCGAGTTTATGATAAATTTTTCGGATCGTCGGGAAAAAACCGTTGGAGCGGATCTTATCAAATGCCAGCTTAACTTGTTCTGGATGTAATCTGGCTTTTTGCAATAAATTGGCCTTCCCGAAGCTGAGAAGCATTTTTTCGGTGCCGGAAGAGATCAGGCTTTTGCGCGTTTGAATGAGCACGCAGCCCTTCCGGACCATTGGTGTAGGCACTTCCAGCAACAGAGTTTCCCCTGTCCGGAGGTTTTGGACAAGCTGATTCATGAAAATATAGTGTGTTAATTGACGGCGGGAAATTACAATCTTAAATGCAATAACAAAATTTTAATATTTTTGGTAAATACAATTCAATAGAATAAAGCGATTAAAGGATGAAAAAAGCGTTGAATATCGGCATCGTAGGTTATAAATTCATGGGTCGTGCCCATAGCAATGCTTGGAAAAAAGCGCCGCAATTTTTTGATCTGGCGGCAACGCCGGTGTTGAAAGCTGCTTGTGGCAGGCATGAAGATTCATTGAAGGCTTTTGCAGAAAGATGGGGCTGGGAAGAGACCGAAACGGATTGGAAAAAGCTCGTTTCCCGACCTGATATCGACATTATTGACGTTGCCCTTCCGCAGCAATTGCATTATGAAGTTGCGCTGGCCGCGGCAAAAGAGGGTAAGCATATATTTTGCGAAAAACCGCTTTCCATGAACAGCAAGCAGGCGGAGGAAATGTTAAAAGTGTGCGAAGACAATATGGTAAAGCATTATTTGAACCACAATTACAGACGCACTCCTGCTGTTTCTTTTGCCAAAAAGATGATCGATGAAGATAAAATCGGACGCATTTTTCATTGGCGCTGTGCTTATCAGCAAGACTGGATCATCGATCCGAACTTCCCCTTAACCTGGCAATTGCAGAAAGAATATGCGCAAGCCGGACCGCAATGGGACTTGAATTCGCATGCGGTGGATTTGGCGCATTATTTGGTTGGCGACATTGCAAGCGTCTCTTCTCTGACCACGAATTTTATCAAAACCCGTCCAATTGTCGAGGACGGCGGCACGACCGGAAACCTCACTGCCGGAACTGTCGGCACCGAGATGGGTGAAGTGACCGTGGAAGACACAGCATTGATGATGGTGATGTTTAAAAATGGCGCAATCGGTTCTTTTGAAGCAACACGGTTTGCAGCTGGGCGTAAAAACAGGCTCACTTTTGAAATTTACGGAAGCAAAGGCAGCATTTGTTTTGACTTGGAAAGAATGAATGAACTGCAATATTTTTCGCGCGAAGATGAAAGCGGACAGCAGGGATTCCGAACCATTCTTGTGACCGAGGCCGTGCATCCTTATGCAGGAAATTGGTGGCCAGCCGGTCACATTATCGGTTATGAGCATTCGTTCGTTCACGCTGTGGTGGACTTCATTCAGGCCATTGAAAATGATACAGCAATCAAACCCGACTTTTCTGACGGCTTGAAAATTATCAATGTGCTGGAAGCTGGGCTCGAATCGGCAGAAACAAAGCGGCAGATTGATCTGTAAATAGAATTGGAACAATCGCTTGAAACCTTAACATTAAAATGAAAGCGTATATGAAATTCCGTTCCGGTAAGGCGATTGTTCAGCTATTTGTGGTCGGCGTGTTTCTTGTGTCTTGCGCCACGTCAGCGCATGCGCAAAAAGTCGGTTCTGAGGAAACGATTTTCAGTCGCGAAAATCTGATCGCCTGGTGCATTGTGCCATATGATGTTAAAGAAAGAAACGCCGAGCAGCGCGCGCAAATGCTTAATAAACTGGGCATTACAATGCTTGCTTATGACTGGCGGGAGAAACATGTTCCTAGCTTTGAAGAAGAAATTGAACAGCTGAAAAAGCATAACATCAAGCTGCAAGCCTTTTGGTATTATTCGGGCCCAAACCCGGAAAACGATAAAAATTTTGCCACCATCATTGAAGTTTTGAAAAAGCACAATGTCAAAACTGAAATTTGGTGCATGGTCAGCGGCGTCAAAGGGCTGGATGAAATGACGCAGGAGGAAAAAGTGAGAGCCGTGGCAACGCCTGTTGCTTACATTGCGGACAAAGCAGCTGAGATTGGTTGTAAAATCGGACTTTACAATCATGGCGGCTGGTTTGGAGAACCTGATAATCAGTTACAACTCATTGATTATTTGAAGAAATCAAACATTGGAATCGTTTACAATTTCCATCACGCCGAAGAGCACATTAAAGCATTCCCGGAATTCTTTCCCAAGCTCGTTCCGCACTTACTCGCATTGAACTTATCCGGACTCAAAAAAGGCAATCCGGTTAAAGTCCTTCCGATCGGCCAAGGCGACGTGGAACTTGACATGATTAAAATTGTTAAAAACAGCCGTTACAAAGGCCCAATCGGCATTATCAACGAAGACACCGCTCCTGACGCAGAAGTAGGGTTGATGATGAATATCGAGGGTCTTAGGGGAGTTTTGGAAAAACTCGGAGATAAGGCGGCGCTGGATAGTTACAAGTAATGTGCACACTGCGCGGCAGACCATATAACGCAAAAAAGCATCGATTTCTCGATGCTTTTTGTCTTGTGGGAGTTGAGGGATTCGAACCGCGCGGCGGACCGCGGCAACGGCCGACCGCCCCGACCCTCTGCTTGTAAGGCAGGTGCTTCGCGGCAGACCATATAACGCAAAAAAGCATCGATTTCTCGATGCTTTTTGTCTTGTGGGAGTTGAGGGATTCGAACCCCCGACCCTCTGCTTGTAAGGCAGATGCTCTGAACCAACTGAGCTAAACTCCCTTTTTCCCGTCGTTTGGGAGTGCAAATATGTAGGACTGAAATCTTCTCTGCAACTTTTTTAGCAAAAAATATTTAAAAAAATTACAATCCCTTGACGATCAGGGCACATTTTTACTCAAAGTTCAAATACAATGTCACCGTGTGTGTCGACAAGCGGTTGATCCCCTTGCCCAATGAATTTTTAGCTGGCTGAAAAGCATTCGTTAAGCCATGCGAGAAGCGCAATTCAGGGGCGAATTTGAAAAACTCAAAAAACTGCTCGTAACCAATGCCGTAATCGATTGTTAAATCGGTGGATTTAGTGTTCAATTGTCCGCCGCCGCCGCCACGATTGCGTTTCACATTGGTTTCCATCCCGAACGTGAAGCCAGCAAGCATGTACATTCTGGAATTAACCCGCCTGAGCGATTTGTATTTCAGCAAAAGCGGCACTTCTATCCAGGTCGACTCGCGCTTTTCCGATTTTTCTGTGCCGTTTGGATAGCTGAATTTCACATTGCGATCGTAAAGCGAAACCGAAGGCGTGGTCCGCAAATCGAAATGATCTGTGAGAAAGGCATTAACAATAAAACCCATGCGAAAAGCAGCACCTGTGGGCGACTGGATCACATATGCTGAGTCTGGCGATATAAAATCGTTGTTGTGCTTGATATTGAAACGGGTGAAAGGCACGGCAAACAAGATCCCGTAATGAATGGGCTTGTCATCATAAAATTCCAAATGACGTCGCCTGTAACCAATGCCCTGTGCGTTAACTTCCTGAACCGTCAGCAACAGCACAAGAATGCCTAATATTATTTTTGCCCTATGTAAATCGAACAAATCCCGAAGGTAAGTGGTATGCATTTGGTATTGATAAAACCTGCTTTTTTATAGATTTCAAGAAAAGCCTCTCCATCCGGAAACGCCTGGACCGATTCGGGAAGGTAGGTGTACGCTGAGCTGTCTTTTGAAACCGTCTTACCGATCAACGGTAAAATATATTTGAAATAAAAATTGTAAAACTGCTTAAAAGGAAAGCTTCGCGGTTTGGAAAATTCTACCACCACACAAGTTCCATTTGGCTTCATCACGCGGTTCATTTCGGTCAGCCCGGCCAGCAAATTCTGAAAATTGCGTACTCCAAACGAAACGATGATCGCATCAAAATAATTGTTATTAAAAGACAAGTTTTCCGAATCGCCGCTTTGCAGCGTAATGATATCCTGCTTGCCGAGTTTGGCTATTTTTTCGCGCCCAACGGCCAGCATTCCTTCCGAAATGTCCACGCCAATGACCTTTTCGGGCTTCAATGCAAGTGCTTCTATGGCGAAGTCGCCCGTGCCCGTAGCAATATCGAGGATAACTTTGGGAGCTTGTTTGCGCAACAGCTTGATTGCGCGTTTGCGCCAGTAAATGTCAACACCCGCGCTCAGAAGGTGGTTTAACAAGTCATATTTAGGTGAAATGTTGTCAAACATTTCCGCAACCTGCTCCCTTTTGCTGCCCTCTCTGTCTTTATATGGAACTACACTCATTTTGCTTTATTGTTAATACAACAATAAACAAAACTAACAGATAATAGTTGTTATTCTGATTACCGCTAAATGTAATTGCGGCAACACGGTGACCAAAATCAAAAATCTGCGTCCAAACCCGGAATCAAATTAGGACTAACAGTTAACCGGTTACTGCTCATGCGAAAATGCTTACTTGTAATGCTCCTTTATCTTGCAATGTCCAATACCTGCGCCCAAATGCGAAAATCGGCCTCCATGAATGGCATAAGCAAGAAAAAGAGTTACGACCGACATGAATATCTGCCATTTTCCATCCAGCTAAATGGCGGATTGACGCAGTTTTTCGGTGAGCTCAATGAGCAGGACATGCATGGCGTTTTGGGCATTCATATTGGGCGAGCCTTTAATAAAAATGTGTCAATGCAGCTCGACTTTTCTTCGGGAAAACTTGGAGGAGAGCAGGTGAATTTCTTCAATTCCTGGTTTGAAAATGAATATAATACGTTTGAGCTTATTGCAAAATGGAATTTGACCGAGCAATTTAGCAGTCGGGAACCAGGGAATGCACATTTAAGCATTTATGGTGGTCTGGGGCTTATTCATTTTAGTGCCAATGCGTTTGATATGGACAACAATAAAATTCTGCGTTTTACAAATAGTCAGCTTAGCGCACGGAACCCGCTTTTTCTGCGCTGGGGCAAGCCGCGCAATTTGGATAAAATCAAAAAAACGCGCGAAGGAATGCTGCCGCTGGGCACTTCTCTGGATTATCGGCTGTTGAAACATTGGCAGATTGGCCTCGATTATCGCTTTCATTTCGTGCGGACCGACAAACTGGATGCTACATCGGGAAGGAGGCTGATTAACCCCGAAGAAAGTGAGTCATATAGCGACACACCGAACGATAAATTCAGTTTTATTGCAATTTCATTGGCGTATCGCTTTCATTGAAATGCATTTCTGACACAAACTCATCAACAAAAAATGACTTTCAACACCGTAAAATACCGACTATATCCCACCCTGCTGAATCGTTTTGACCGATACGAAAAAGGTTATATTAATGAAAATGACCTCATTAACAGCATTAACCGGGTGCCTGTGCCGCAAACCGAAGCACAGCGCAAAGGCGTGTCATTTGAAGACGCGGTGATCAAGGGCATTGACGAAGAGGAATTCGACCCGGAAATCCTTTCACGCGTGCGCGCCCTCCTGCCACGCCCCATGCTAAAAACGCAAGTTTATTGCGAATATCAATTGGACGATGTGCTATTATATGGTTACGTTGACGTGCTCGGGAAAATGGTTGCCGTCGATATTAAAACGACAAGCAATTATGTGCCAGGCTGTTACGCAATCAGCCACCAAAACTTTTATCTCCCCGCATTGCGCACCAAAGGCATTCGCAGCCTGCGTTACGTCATTACAGATTTCAAAAATGTATATCAGGAAGAATATGATCATACCCTGGATTTTGATCATCAATTTCGGCAGATCAGGGAATTTTGTGCGTTTCTGGAAACACATCGAGGCGAGATAACCGACTTGCGGGTGTTTGGGGGTTAGCTATCAACCCAAATCCGTTCATGCCTCAATGTTTGCTCCAAAAAATGCTTTGCAGACATTTCGGATTAGTAATATCACATTCATTAATGAGCAAAGTAAAGAAGTGGAAAAGGATGCTCTTTTAATTCAGCTTGGTCTTAGGATAAGAGAATTGCGGAAAATGAAAAATATTACGCAAGCTGAATTAGCTCATAACATAGGTAAGGATCAGCAATCTATTCAAAGATTGGAAGCAGGAAAAATAAATCCGTCCTTCTTTTATCTTCACGAAATCGCGATTGGACTGAGCGTCCCATTGCGGGAGATCACCGAGGTTTTTTAACCAAAGAAGAATAGATGTAGATTACTTCCTAACTGAAAAGTAAACGCTTCCCCGGCCGGTGTTCCTTTTCTAAGATCAGAATGGGTCAATTGTCAGTACAAGCTATAAATTCGTCCTTCGGTCTTGCACATCAATAGAAGCAAAAGCTTCAATAATAAACGCAAAAAGCCGCTGCGATTGCTCTTAGCGGCTTTTTGGTTGTGGTGATGGACGGAATCGAACCGCCGACACAAGGATTTTCAGTCCTTTGCTCTACCGACTGAGCTACATCACCGCTTTCAGTTGGCCCCGTTTGGGACTGCAAAAATAGAAAGCTGATTTGGGTTTACAAATTATTTGCGAAAATATTTGTGAATTTGTTTCTTTCAATGGTCTATCACGCTGATTGCGTTATCGTTAAGTTTGCCGTTTTATATTTTATCCAAAAAATATTTGCCGCAATGCACATTTTTGCCATATTTGTTAGTGGTATGCTTGCATACTAATGGCGATTTATAAACGATTTCTTCAAACATGGCGATAGCGCAGCAAGTCATATTCATAGCTGTTTTGGGATTAGTCGCCTGGCTGGCTTATCGTCGAATCGCTTTGATCCGGTCGACGATCTTGCTGGGCAAGCCGGAAGATCGTTCAGATAATCCGGGTGAAAGACTTTCGACCATGCTGCGCATCGCTTTTGGTCAGAAAAAAATGTTTGACAAACCACTTGTCGGACTGCTGCATTTTGCGGTTTACATTGGTTTTATATTGATCAATATTGAAATCCTAGAAATTGTCCTTGACGGGATTTTGGGAAAGCATCGTGTTTTTGCGCCTTTGATTGGGAGCTTTTATCCAGTTTTGATCGGTTTTTTTGAGTTGCTGGCGGTTGGAGTTTTGCTGGCTTGCGTTATTTTTCTTTTGCGCAGGAGTGTTGTGAAAGTAGCGCGGTTGCAGCCTGTTCGCCACCGCGAAATGAATGGCTGGCCGGCTTTGGACGGCAAGGTGATCCTGATTTTTGAGATCGTGTTGATGATCGCCATTTTGACCATGAATGCTGTGGACTTAGCGCTGCAAGATCTTGGAAATGAACATTATCCTCAAACCGGCAATTTCTTTTTTAGTCAATTCCTCAAACCCATATTTGCGGGTTGGAACGAAAACACGCTTGTCATTTACGAGCGGTTTGCCTGGTGGTTTCACATTATCGGCATCTTCGTTTTTGCAATTTACCTGACTTATTCCAAGCATTTGCACATTGTTTTGGCTTTCCCCAACACCTATTTCGCAAGGCTGATTCCGAAAGGAAAGATGAATAACATGCCGGAAATCACAACGGAGGTCAAAACAATGCTGGGAATCGAAACGGCTCAAACGGGTGATGCTCCGGCAATTCCTGACCGTTTTGGCGCGAAAGATGTGCAAGACCTTTCCTGGAAAAACCTCATGGACGCTTATTCCTGCACGGAATGCGGACGCTGCACGGCTGCTTGTCCGGCTAACATTACGGGCAAAAAACTTTCTCCACGCAAGATCATGATGGACACACGTGATCGGCTCGAAGATGTAGGCAAGATTATGCAGGCCAATGGTGGCAAGTTTGTGGAGGATGGGAAAAGTCTGATTGGCGATTATATATTGGAGGAAGAAATCAATGCTTGCACAACCTGCAATGCTTGCGTACACGAATGTCCCGTGCGGATTAATCCGCTGGATATTATTTTGCAGCTTCGCCGATACAAGATTATGGACGAGTCACAAGCTCCTGCGAGCTGGAATGTGATGTTCCAAAATCTGGATACGAACCAGGCTCCCTGGAAATTTTCCCCTGGCGATCGTTTTAACTGGGCCGCCGACCTTGAACCGAAAAAATAATGAGCGACTTAGCATATAAGGTTCCGACGATGGCCGAAATGGCAGCGAACAACGAAACTCCTGAGGTTTTGTTCTGGGTGGGATGCGCGGGTTCGTTTGATGACCGTTACAAGAAAGTAACCGTCGCATTTGTCAAAATATTAAATAAAGCGGGAGTCAAATTTGCTGTTCTGGGCACGGAAGAGAGCTGCACGGGTGATCCGGCGCGGCGGGCGGGCAATGAATTTACATTTCAAATGCTGGCCATGTCCAACATTCAGGTGTTGGATATGTATGGAATTAGAAAAATCGTGACCGCTTGTCCGCATTGTTTCAACACATTGAAAAACGAATATCCGGAGCTGGGCGGCAATTATGAAGTGATTCACCATTCTACTTTTTTACAGCAACTGATTGATGAAGGTCGCGTTCGACCGGAAGGTGGCCAGGCGTTTAAAGGAAAAAAAATCACTTTTCACGATTCCTGTTATTTGGGCCGTGCCAACAACATTTATGAAGCGCCCAGGCATGTTTTGGAAGCATTGGATGCTGACCTGGTTGAAATGAAACGTTGCAAAACAAAGGGACTATGTTGCGGCGCAGGCGGCGGTCAAATGTTCAAAGAGCCGGAGCCAGGCAAAAAAGACATTAACATTGAAAGAATTGAAGAGGCCATAGCGACGGGCGCGGATACAATTGCAGTCGCTTGTCCGTTTTGTATGGTGATGATGACCGACGGCGTCAAAAATAAAGAGAAGGAACATTCCGTTAAAGTTTACGACCTGGCGGAACTGATCGCGCAGGCGGACGGGTTGTAAAGCCAGTCCCTGTTACATTTAGCTTACTATATATGTATATTCCTTTTAGTGATATAAACCTTCAATCCCGCGTCTGGATTTATCAGGCTGACCGCAAGTTGACCGACGACGAAGTTGGCATTATTACACAGACATTAAAGGCTTCATTGGATGGCTGGGAGGCGCATGGCAAGCCGCTAACTGCCTCGGGAAAAGTGTTTGAGCATCGGTTTGTGGTAATTGCTGTGGATGAAAACGATGAACTGCCAAGTGGCTGCTCCATTGACAAGTCGGTGCATTGGATTCAGGCCATTGGGCATAGCATGCAAATCAACTTCATGGATCGTTCGATTGCTTACGTTGGCGCTGATCACGAGATCCACACCGTGCTGGTTCCGAACATTAAACGCGCTGTTGCTGAGGACATTCTGTCGCCTGAGACCATCATTTTTGATAACCAGGTTTTAACCAAGGCGCAATGGATGACGCATTGGAAAACCGAAGCTGGGGCATCATGGCTTAGCCGTTATTTCGGCCAAAAATCCAGCGTGTAGGTTTTAATGTTAGTTTTGTCACTATACTAAAAGGCGTTCGGATGAAGTTTTTTTTGTTGGCTTCCGTTTTCTTCTTTGGCCTGATCTTGTCAGGTTGCGATGAGAATGTAGTTTATAAAGCGCATGAAGACATTGATGACGGACTTTGGTACATCAAAAATAAGCCGTCGTTCAAAGTCGAAATAAAGGACACAACTGCGACTTATAATCTGTATTATCTGCTCCGCAACACGCTTCAATATCCTTACTACAATCTTTATTTGTCAAGAAGCTTCACCGCGCCCGATCAGAGAGTAATTTCCAATACATTGGAAGAAGTGTTTTTGTCTAATGAGGAAACAGGCAAGCCTTATGGCCACGGTTTGGGCGATTTATTTGACCACAAAATCCCTTTTCTTAAAAATTACAAATTTCCAAGATCCGGAACTTACACCTTTACATTGAGCCAATCGATGCGCCAAAACCCGCTTCCATTTGTGATGAGCGTGGGAATAAGTGTGGAGAAAGTTGGTGTGAAATAAGGTATCAATCCGGATTAGACTGCGGCGGAACGCGAGGTCCATCTGGCCGATTTCGGGGCTTGTTGCGATATCTGCGATAAGGCTTTTTCTTAAACTCTTTTTCTGGAATTTCTTCTTTTACTGCGGAGGCTTTGTCCGCAATAACCTCATGCACAGGCTCTCCAAGCAAAAATCCATAAGGCTCCATGCTTGGAATTGTGTCAAAAACAACTTTCAAAATCGCTGTTACTGGCAATGCAAGGATCAATCCCGAAAGTCCCCACAGCTGACCGCCTAAAAACAATGCGATGATTGCGGCCAGCGGATTTACACTGACCTTGGACCCGACAATGTTGGGCGTAATGAAATTGCCTTCAAGAAACTGCACAAAGCCCATCACCCCAACCACGCCCACCGCATACCAGGGCGAATCCATGGTCACGATCGCCAAAAGGGCGGGAAGCACCGATCCAATTAAAATACCGATATAGGGGATCAGAATCAGAAATCCAGCCAGAAAACCGAAGAAAATTGCGTGGGGGATTCCCAGGATCAGCAATCCAATGCTGTTCAAGACGCCTACGATCAGGATTACGAGAAAAAGTCCGGAAAGATAGCTTTGGATTACATCATATATTTTTTTCAAAAGGATGTTAAGCGATTCATCAGGCACATTGGTTATTGCCTTATGAACAAACCTTCGGAAGAAATCCCGGTAAAGCAGGAAAAAGAAAATGTAAAGCGGGATTAAGATAGAAGTCGAGAGGGCGCCGGTGGTCGTAACCAATGTGCTCAACAAAACAGCCCTTCCTTCACTTAACGCATTGATTAAATATTTTTTGGCTTCGCTAACCTGCTGTGTGCGACTGATGTTGAAATAGCGCTCGCCCATCGTAAATGTCTGGTCCAGAATCGCTTCCGCCTTTTCAGTGATTCGTGGAAGCTCCTCCGCGAAGCTGCCGATTTGAAGCGACACCACATAACCAAGCACGACAAGCACGACAAAAAGAGAAAGTATGCTCAGCAAAATCGCCCCGATGCGCGGAACGCGATGCCTTTCGAGCCAGACACAAACCGGATGGAGCAGAATGGCAAGCAAAACAGAAAACGCGAGCGGAATAATGGTTTCACGCAATGAAAACAGGATATAAACAATTGCGATGAGCGCGACTAATATGCTGGCCAATTTCAGGTAAAGAGGCGTATCTTTATCTTTGTTTGGGTGCGGACGTAACGTTGAATTCATGAATAAATTAATGTATCTGTGGTTTGCTGTCAAAACTGTATTTTGTACTTGCCAGCCTGATCATAAGATCAACGATTTCAAGAAAGTACGCGCTCATTATAAAATTAGCAAAATAGGAAAGCTTCCCACGATTGCCTCCGAAAGCTCCGGATTGGCAAAAAGCACCAAACCAGGTTTGTTTCTCACCCATAACGACAGTGGCGGCAAGGCGGCGCTTTACGAATTTGACTTATCCGGGAAACTCGCTTTAACAAAAACTGTTCCTGATGCTGTAAATGTGGATTGGGAGGATATGACCAGTGATGCGGAAGGCAATTATTACATCGGAGATTTTGGCAACAATGGCATTGCGCGGAAAGATTTTCAAATTTATAAATATGCAGATAGCACGGCGCGCACTCAAAAAATCTCCTTCCAATACGCCGCTCAGCATTCTGTTGACCGTCCCGACGGGAGGCCCACTTTTGATTCGGAATCGCTGTTTTATTACCAGAAGAATCTTTATATATTTTCAAAGAACTGGGGTAAAAACAAATTTGTAAAGCTCTATGCAATGCCTGCCGAACCTGGAAATTACACGCTTACCGCAAAGGACAGCATTCAGATCAATTCTCAGGTTACGGCAGCGGATGTGAGTCCGGATGGGAAGACTTTTGCGCTGCTTACTTATGGGAAAATCCTAATGTTCGGGATCACTGACAACGGCATTGATTTCAAGAAGCCGTTAGGCTGTTTTAGGTTCGTAAGCAAACAAAATGAAGCACTTATCTTTTTGAACAATACAGATATGCTGGTTACCAACGAGCAAGGCGACATTTTCCGAATTACTTATAAGTGATATTATGTTTGTGTTAATATTGGCGTTCAGCATGTAATGTGAACGTCACATCTGCTAATTTCGAATCGCGTTTTAATTACAAATACATGAGCACCGCAAAATCTGCCGCGTCAGCCCCAAAAGTTTTAGTTGTTGACGACGACTCCGATATCGTTGAACTTCTGGAATATAATTTAATTAAGGAAGGATATTCGGTTGTAACGGCTTCCAATGGCAAGAAAGCCATTGAAATTGCAAAGACATTTATCCCCGATCTGATCCTACTCGACATCATGATGCCCCAGCTTGACGGCATTGAAACGGGTCGTATTTTACGTGCTAATCCGGAGATCAAAAATACATATATCCTGTTTTTAACGGCCCGCTCGGAGGAATATTCAGAAGTTGCTGCATTTGATGTGGGCGCGGACGATTACATTACAAAACCTATCAAGCCGCGCGCGCTGATGAGCCGCATCAATGCGCTTTTCCGCAGAGAAGCGCAAAAAGCTGAATCGGGCGATCAGATTGACATTCTTGACCTGACCATTAACCGGAAAAATTACACGGTTACGCAAGGATCAGAAAAGTCGATTGTGCTTCCTAAGAAAGAATTTGAACTCTTATTCTTTCTTGCACAAACTCCGAACAAGGTTTTTAACCGTGACGAGTTGTTGCAAAAAATCTGGGGCGCCGACATTTATGTGCTTGAAAGGACCGTTGACGTTCACATTCGCAAATTGCGTGAAAAGCTTGGCGAACGTTATATAAAGACTTTAAAAGGAGTCGGTTACATGTTCAGCAATGAGGAGAACTAACTTATTTTTCAATCAGCTCCTCTTTAATCACCTCATCTTTTTTGTCCTTATCCTTGTCTTTCTTCTTCCTGAAAGCAAGTTTAATGTTGACTTCTCCATTTTCGTCAATGGCTCTCAGGAAAATCTTCGAGCCATCGCGTTTTTCTGTGTTGTGAGGGTCTAGAACATACGTTGAATCACGCTTTCTGAGGTTGCTGAGCGGAATTTCAATGTTAATATCGGTTTTGTTGCCAAAACTGTAAATGCCATCAATGTATAACGTCACCACATTGGATTCGATTTCCATAGGCGAAATTTCAATCTCCTGCCCGCTCAGTTTGAAGTCTGTGCGAATGGGCGCGAATTTCACTTCCTCAAAATTCCTCTTCTTGAAAATAAGCTTTTTCATTTTCAAAAATGGCTCGAAGTTGAGAATGTAGCCATTGGAAAGGTCAATCCGCAGAAGTCCTTTCATCGTGGAAGGAACGAGCCTTACATTGTTATTCAGCCTCGACTCAAAATTGAAATCTGTGCTGAGAATGCCTTTCAAATTCTGATGTGTGATCGTTTTTTGGCCAAAATTATCGAAAGAATGGAACACAGAATGCACGTCGGCATTGGCAATTTTCCCTCTAACCGACAAATGTGGCAACTGGCTTGCTCCCGAATTGTCCATCTCGCCGGACACACGCACATTGCCTCCGCCAAAAGCCTTCATAACGAAATACTCAATGCTGACTGCGTTATTTTTGATCGTAAACTGGCCCTTCACATCTTTTGCCGAGAAATTTTTGTAATTCAGTTTTTTCGCATCCAGTTTGGCCACAATCTGCATCTTATCAATCGCATCGTCGAGCAGTTCAGCAAGTTTTACCTTTTTCTTCTTTCTGGAAACAACTTGTCTGGGCGCAAGCAGTGTTTCGAGCCAGTTGAGTTGCCAGGTTGGAATGTTAATGTCAACGTTGGCCCGCAGTGGTTTTGGCGAACCAAAAAGATAGGGAATCAAATCTATCACCTGGCCCCTGATATACAGCATATTAGGCCCATCCGAAAAGCTCAGATCAGGAAAAACGAATGCTTTTTCATTGAATGTAAAGTCGCCCTTAATTTTTTTCAAATGAACCTGCCGGGGCAAATAATCCATTGAAATGTTGTTGATCGAGACTTTGCCATTCAATTTGCCATTGAAGCGATCGCGGACCGGGTCGTAAAAGTTTTTCAAATTGCCGTCAAAGTGAAACTCAATTTTCGCGCTCCCGTTTTTGAAACGATATCGCGTGGGGTCTAGCAACGGGTCGAGGTTTGTTGAGTCGGCGTCAATGTTTCCGCTGATTCGTGCCACTGGCGTCACGAAATTAGTAACCGCAATGCTTAATCGAAATGGAATCGTCTCGAACTTACCTGTGACCCCTTGCGCCGTCACGCGGGAGTTGAGCGGACCTGCCACCTTGGTTGTGTCAGCCTGATTTGTAAAACTCCCTTCGGCCCGCATATCCCTCAAAACACCGACCGGCAAGTTGTATTGAAATGTGTCTGTTTTGAAAAAAACGTCAACCTTAGGCTGTTCCAGGCTGGCAATTTCGCCATTGACTTTTACCTTCGCATTTAGTGCCGTTTGAATGCCAATGGAGTCGATTTGCTCGCGAATCCGTCTGTTCAACAATGGAAGCGCATTTTTTATAGCGATTTTTTTTGCTTCAAAATTGAGGTTAAAACGCTTTACTGAATCAGAAAAGTCGAAAAATCCATTGATGCCGATTTGATCATTGGTTGCACTTTCCAGAACAGAAGGATAAATTTTTAACTGCTGTTTTTCCTCGTCATAAGCAAGCGCAAGTCCCAGTCTGGTTTCCTGATTAATCAAAAAACCACCTTTGTTAGGTTTGAAAGTCAGCTGGTTTACCAAAACCGAACCATTCAGGCTCGCATTTGTGGTGGAATCGGTTGTCGTTACAATGTTGGTAAAATCGCGTAACAACGCACCGTAATATTTTTGTTTTACCGAATCGGCATAACTGATCGAAAAGTTGACAAAACGCATGTTTCCCAGCTTTTTGAGCACGCTATTCTTGGATTTATCTTTCTTGTCTTTCTTATCCGATGCATTCTTTTTGAAAATAGAAAGGTTAGAATATCCGTCTTTCTGGACGAATAACCGCATTTGACCATTTTCTAAAATCAGGTTTTTTACAGAGATATCTCCGGTGTAAAACCCTTTGAGATCCAATGCGACATGCATGTGCTCTGCTTCCAGAAACGGCTTTTTATGGATTTGAAAAAGACTGTCAGTGAGTTTGACGTTGGTCAATGTGAAATTTAACCCGAATGATCCGTTAAAGGGACGAAATTTAAAATCTTCCACTTCAAGGTTTCCATTCAAATTTTCATTTGCAAATTCCTGCGCTTTCCTGAATATATTCTCCTTGTTTCTGTAAACCCAAATTTCGACTGCTCCGAAAAGAAAAAACGCACATAAGGCAACGATTCCAAAGATTTTTAAGATTCTTGCAAACATGAAATGAGGGGTTTAACGCAATTAAGGTTTAAAAACGGCACCTATATACGGTAAGACATGTAATTCATTAATAACGTGCCAGAAACAATGACTTTACAACGAACGATTGCAACTTAATGGTTCACCCTCGTTATTCACGTCAAAAAATAGTACTTTTGCGCACTCTTTTCGAGTGTTGAGGTTGTTCTTTTTCAAACCATTGCTGTCAAAATGCTATTAAGCGAACAGGAAATATTGCGCAGGCAAAAGCGCGAAGAATTAATGCGGTTAGGCATAGAACCTTACCCGGCTGAGGAATTCCCCGTGAATACTTACGCTGCTGACATTGTCAAGAATTACGAGAACAATAAGATCGACTATAAACACGTCACAATGGCCGGCCGGCTGATGGGTTTCCGCATTATGGGAAGCGCAGCCTTTGCCGAGTTCCAGGACAGCACGGGACGTGTGCAATTGTATTTCCGCCGCGACGACCTTTGCCCGGGCGAGGACAAAACGCTTTACAACACAGTGTTTAAAAAACTGCTGGACATTGGCGATATCATTGGCGTGACGGGCTTCGTTTTTACCACGCAAACGGGCGAAATATCAGTCCATGTTCAGGAATTCAAGATTTTAAACAAATCACTTCGCCCGCTTCCGGTTGTGAAACGCGATGAAGAAGGAAATATTTACGACGGATTTACAGACCCTGAGCTGCGTTATCGCCAGCGTTATGTGGACCTGATCGTTAATCCGGATGTGCGTGAAATTTTTATAAAAAGGGCGCGCATCATCACAACCATGCGATCGTATTTTGATTCCAACGGTTGGCTCGAAGTTGAAACACCTGTGCTGCAAAGCATTCACGGCGGCGCGGCGGCGAGGCCATTCCAGACGCATCATAATGCATTGGATACGGATCTTTTTCTTAGAATTGCCACCGAGCTGCATCTTAAACGCTTGATTGTCGGCGGTTTTGAAGGTGTATATGAATTTGGAAAACTGTTCCGCAATGAAGGAATGGACCGCACGCATAACCCGGAATTTACGACCGTTGAGTTATATGTGGCTTACAAAGATTATCTGTGGATGATGCAAATGACGGAGACTGTGCTTGAACAAGTTGCGGTCGCCGTTAACGGTACAACCCTTGCAAAATTTGGAGACGTTGAACTGGACTTTGCGGGACCTTACAGACGATTAAGCATTACGGATGCAATCCACCAATATACGGGACTGAATGTTGACGCTTTGGATGAAAATGCAATCCGTGAGCAATGCCGGGCGTGGGGAATGGAAGTGAGCGATAGCATGGGCAAAGGAAAGTTGATCGATGAGATTTTTGGTGAAAAAGTGGAAGAGCACATCATTCAGCCCACATTCATCACTGACCATCCGGTTGAAATGTCTCCTTTGACAAAAAAGCACCGCACAAAGGAAGGCATGGTGGAGCGATTTGAGCTTTTCGTAAATGGACGAGAAATTGCCAATGCTTATTCAGAGTTAAATGACCCATTGGAACAACGCGAAAGGTTTGAGGATCAGCTGAAACTGAAAGAGCGCGGAGACGATGAGGCCATGGAAATGGATGATGATTTTCTTCGCTCATTGGAATACGGCATGCCACCAACGTCAGGAATTGGAATCGGAATTGACCGTCTGACCATGTTGCTAACGAACAATTCGAGCATTCAGGAAGTAATTTTCTTTCCGCAAATGCGACCTGAAAGAAGGCAGGAAGTTGCACAGGAGATGGATTATATCAATGCTGGCGTGCCTGCCGCATGGATTCCGGCTTTACAAAAAATGAATATTTTGACAATAGAACAATTGAAAGCTGCTAACCCAAACAAGATTTTCAATGATCTGGGTGGAATGCGAAAGAAGCTGAAAATTGATGAAAAAATGCCGCTTTTAGACGATGTAAAAGCCTGGATAGCATAATGTTACATTAAAAATGCCACCCTTAAAAGAGCGGCATTTTTAATGTCCTGCAAAAAAAATACGATTAGATCTTTTTTACCTGCACAGCGTTTAGTCCTTTTTTACCTTCAACGACTTCGTATTCTACTTGGTCATTTTCACGGATAGTAAGTCCTCCCAATCCTGTCACATGGACAAAGATGTCTCTGTTTGTGTCGTCTTCAACGATGAAGCCGTATCCCTTAGCTTCATTGAAAAATTTTACAGTACCTGTTGGCATAATGGTTGAATAAAAAAATTGAAATAAGGTGAAAATACAAAAGAATTATAAGCGTTTCATTCAAAAACCCAAAACCTCTAACCAAATAATTGAGGGAGGCTCAAAGCATTGGTAAAAGAAACTTTGGATTTTTCGGTCAAGACATCTCGATTATAATGAACAACTTACAAAATCTTTAATCACAAAGAAACAAAAATTGTTTGTAAAACAATTTATTTGGTTAAAGAATTTGAAATTTTACGAGTTAGCGGTATTTTGCCATTTCGACTTCACCTGAGCGAAATTTAATGTGCCCGAATTGGTTATGCGATTAAAAATCCTTAATTATGAAGTTATTATCGTAAAAAAGTATGAGCAAGCTTCGGTATTTCGTTGAGGACCAAATATTTGGTGTATGCGCAAAATTAGGCGAGAAGCTTAATTTCCCAGCTAGCAGCGTCCGGCTGTACTTTATTTATGCCACTTTTATGACCTTCGGGTCGCCTATTATTCTCTATTTGGTGCTTGCTTTTTGGATGGAGTTGCAAAAGCACTGGCGCCGTCATAACAGTCCTACGATTTGGGAACTGTAGTTTTTTCAAATTCAATCCCAGTCAGCTGATTGAACCTATGCTTGCCAAGCACAAAATATTCCCACACAATGCTCCTGTAATATAACGGTGCGCGATTAGACGTCCGTTTGGTCGTTTTCATTAAAGACGGGATCATTCTGTAAAATGCGAAATGCGCTCTTAGAATGGCAATTACATCGGGCCACGCTCCAGTGGCCATGAACCTGACGCTTGAAATACCGTCAAGGATTAATCTGATAAACACTGTCTTCCACCGTCTTCCCTTTGGAAGGTTTTTGAACAGCATGATCAGGTTATTTCGGTAATTAAGGAAGGTTTTCCGCGGATTGGACTTGTGTAATGTGCCACCACCGACATGATAAACGACTGATTTTCCGCAATAGGTGATACGATACTGCAAATTAAGCAGCCGCCAGCAAAGGTCAATCTCTTCCATGTGTGCGAAGAATGTTTCATCAAAGCCACCTGCGCGGTGGAAAGCATTGGCACGAACGAACAAACAAGCGCCAGTTGCCCAAAAAACATCTTTTTCATCATCAAATTGGCCCAAATCTTCTTCCCGGGTATCGAAAATCCGGCCTCGGCAAAAGGGGTAACCGAGATAATCCATATAACCTCCTGCCGCTCCCGCATATTCAAAGTGCGTTGGCAGGTCGTATGCCCGTATTTTTGGCTGGCATGCAGCGATTTTGTCATCCGTTTCCATGAATGACAACACTGGTGCGATCCAATGCTCGGTAACCTCAATGTCGGAGTTCAGTAAGATGTAATAATCTGCCGTTATGCGCTTTAAGGCATCATTATATCCACCCGCATAACCTTTGTTTTCCGGACTTGTGAGAATGTTAATGGAGGAATATTCCGTATTTAACCAACTGAGCGACTGGTCTGTAGAAGCATTATCGGCTATCCAAACCGGGTAGCCTTCTGAGTATTTGAGAACGTTGGGAAGAAATTTTTCTAGGTGGTGTCTGCCGTTATAATTCAGGATGACAATCGCAACAGAAGGAGCCATTCAATAAGCGATTATTTCATAAAGCTCCCTAAATCAAGCCCCGGAATGTTTGGCAGCACTCCATCCGTTGCCTTTTGCAAATGCTCTTTGATTTTTGGTTCAATATCATCCAAAGCCTTGTTCACAGCTGCAACGATGAGATCTTGCAACATTTCTTTGTCATTGGGATTAACAAGGTCGTTATCAATGTCCAATCCGATTAGTGTTTTCTGACCGTTGACAGTGGCTTTCACCATTCCGCCACCAGACTCGGCAACTTGTGTAATCGTAACCAATTGATCCTGCGCTTCTTTCATGCGAGACTGAAGGTCCTTCATTTTGCCCATGAGGCCCATCATATCTGCCATATTACCAAACATATCTGCGTTGATTAAGTTTATGCTTTTATAAAACCAAATCGCTGGAAATGGTTCCTACCGTAAAAGCATAAATGTACCACTTTTTTCAACAGTTTGATTGATATCGTCCACGAAAGTCATCTTGTAAACATACGATCCAACCGGTGCATTGGCGCCATTAATGGTTCCATCCCAGCCGCTTGCAATGTCTTCTGAATGGAACACAACCTGTCCCCACCTATTCATCACAGAAAATTTAAATGATTGAAGCTGAGTTGATTTAGCTTCCAAAACATCATTATAGCCGTCACCATTCGGAGTAAAAGCCTGCGGAATAAAAACACCTGCACTTCGTTTGTAGTTAACGATATTGGACAAGCTCTCAAAGCCGCCAGGTGTGGAGTTCGCCCGGACTTGGAAACCATATTCCAAGTCGCTCTGTGCACTCAGTTTGATCGTATAATTGGAGTTCATTTGCACGGGAATGACCTCCTCCGCTGTGCTAGAACCCGTCTGAATAACATCGTAACCTGAAACACCTGCCAAAATAGGCAACTCTGTTGTCCAGTTTAATGTTGTCAAATTTTTCTTTAATAAGATTGTGCAAATAGGCGCAGAGGCAGGAAGCTTTTGCCCGCAGGAGTTGGTATAACTTATACGGTAACAATAGGAAAGCTCATTTGTTTTAACGTCGGGATCAGAATATTCGCTTTGATTGAACAGTGTAATTATTTTCTTGAAAACCGTGGCCCCAGCTTCGGCCTTCTCAATCGTCATATCGTAAGTGCTGTTTGGTCCGGCGCCTGGAACATTCGCTTTGATTGTAACAATGTTGTCACCTGCGACAGTAACAGCGGCTTCTTTAATTGGCTTTAGAGAAGTTATCTCTGCCTTTACGCCCACCGGAGCCGATGTCGATGACACATCCTTGATTTTCGCAACCACCTGATATTCTGAATAACTGCCGCATTGAACATCCTCATCTGTGTAAGTAATGTCGTCTATGGATGTAAAGCTTTTGATAACCGTACCATCACGCAAAAGGTCGTAAGATGTAAAATCAGCTGCATCCGGATATTTGCTCCATGTAAGAATGTTCTGCCCGTCTTCTGATCTGCCTGAGAGTGTCATGCTGCTGTAAACCTTGCTGTCTCTTTCACCGGAGCACAAATCTTGGGAAGATAGTTTTACCTGGTAAACCTGCTTCACATTTAAATTCTTAATGTCATAGGGTTGCACACCGCCTGAAGAGCGCTTACCGTCGGTAACATAATTGTTCCCGTTGGACGCGTACTTAATTTCGGTTGGAATGGCGACTATGCCCTGATAATTTAATCGAATCGTTCCGTCTCCACGCATTTCCACAGATTTGATCTCGATATTGTTAAGTTGAGCTTGTTGAAATTGTATCGTGTCTGAAAAAACCCGTCCTCTCTCACATTTTGTGCCCGGAGCATATAATCCTGTAACTTTTACAATTGGAGTAGTTGACGTGTTCGCATATTGATGCTCTGTTGCAAGCGCTGAACCCTTGTTAATTACCGTTTTCTCACCATCTCCCCAGTCGACCTCAAAAGAATCATAAGCCTTAGAAACAGCATTATCTGAAATAACAAGATTAATGTTTCCACCACCGCAAGAAGTGTATTGCGCAGTGACAGGCAAAGTCTCAAAAACTTTTACCTGATTGCATTTGTATACAACCGTTCCATTATTGAGAAATGCTTTTTGTAAAATGGTAAAAGTGCCTGCTACACTGTATTGATAGGTGGACAACGGTGTTACGCCTGGATTGGCTTGGCCTCGATATGAGAGATCATATGATATATCTACGGCATTGGCAGTTTCATTGGTTAGCTTTACGACCAGCGGTGCACAGCCCTCGGATGGGTCCACCCTAAAAGCGCCGCTCCCGTTATTACACAGGCCCTGCGCTTGTAATGCCTTATTGAAGAAAATTAAAATAAAGAAGAGTGATAGTAGTGTTAATCTCATATGTGTGTACTATTAGACATGACTTTTTTAAGAAACTCCGATAACATTAGGCGATAACTGATGGCGGTCTTTGTAAAGGGTCCAACGAAAATAATGTATTTCGAAATGAAATATACCCTTAACTACTAAACGGGTTTGTGATAAAAGTATTATTCCGATCAACAACGCATTGGAAAAGTCCTATCTTATCAGTAAAAAACTGCCATTTTTTGCAATAGTGTGCCCCAATGCATCTGTCATTTCTATTTTATACAAATAATAACCGCCTGGTGCCTTTTCACTTTTTATGTTTCCATCCCAACCTTCGGCACTGTTATTGGTCTGATACACAACCTCGCCCCAACGCGTGAAAACCGACATATTGAAATCAGAAATGAAATAGGCTTTCACTTCAAACCGCTCGTTATATGCATCCCCGTTAGGTGTAAACGCATCCGGAATGAGCACGATCGGGTCTCTTCGCAAGTCTAAAATGTTGGAATAACTGACCAGATTTTCATCAGTGGATTGCGCTTTTACCTGAAATGAAAATGCGGATTGTGATGCAATGTTAAGCGCGTGGCTTGTTCCCAATTGCTTCGGAATTTCATCCTGGACGGTGTGCCGCTCGTCCATCTGAATTAAATCGTAAGCATTAACGCCGGAAGAAAACGGCGAATCAGCATTCCAGCTTACGTCCGTTACATTATTTTGTAAAAGAATTGAGCAAACCGGTGCGCTAAATGATGGAGCTCTCAATTTGCAAGCATTTTGGTAATTGAAGCGATAGCAATAAGAAGTTTCTGACGTGTTAACTTGGACATCCTCAAACAAAAGACTCTGATTCTCCGGCGCGGAAATTTGCTGAAAATCCTGACTCCCCAATGCTGCCCTTTCTACAATTAGGTCATAGCTGCTCGTGAGCCCCTCCCCGCTTAGCGCAACTTGCGTGGTAATTATGTTGGCATCTTTTACAGAAACACTGGCAGTTGTGATAATCTCCGGGGCCGAGCTTTTTGGCGAAAGGCTGAGTGGCGCCGAATAAGACCGGACGTCATTTGCAATAATGGCTACAATCTCATATTTGTATTCATTGCCGCACTTTACATCTTTATCCAAATAAAAAAGCTGATCGGCAGCGGTGAAGATGACTGAACCGTCGCGTTTTAGTTGATATTGCAAAATGTTTTCAGTGTTTGGATAATGGTCCCAGGCAACTGAAATGATCTCATCCAACGATTCGGAACCCTCTTTCAAAACCAAGCTGCTTACAATCGGACTGTCAACGAGGTTATCGCAAAAGTTTTTGGAAGAAAGCTTAAACCGATATAATTGCTCCGGATTAAGACCGCTTATTGTGGCAGACTGCGCACCGGCTGACTGCCCGCCCTTTCCGGTTGCGACAAATTGTCCATCACCCCTATCAATCCAGATTTCTGTTGCAACGCCTTCCATGCCATCATAAAGCACTTTTGCCTCGCCGGATGGCAACATTTCTATGCTTCTGATCCTGATTTTTGCCAGAGACGCCGGGCTGCCTTGTCCTGACAATGTTGTTTTAAGCCCTTCCAGACACGTGCCAGCCGTATATTTTCCCTGAACTGTTATCGCAGGTCTTGCAGAACTTGCATAATTATGGTCAAAAAAACTTTTCGCGCCGTTTTTAACATTCACCGTTTGATTTGACCCGTCGCCCCAGTTGATTTCAATGGCGTCATAAGCCAATGTAATGCTGTCGGTAATCAATGTGAGTCGGACACGCCCGTTGTTGCAGGTCATTAACTCGGCCTTTGGGGCACGGCTTTCTTTCACGATAACGTCCTTGCAAAGGCTGAATCCACCGACGTCTTTGAAGCTGCCATATTGGAGGATCGTGTAAGTGCCGGGCAAATCATACACGTGAGAAAGGTCGTACGACTGATCCTTTTTTTCCGGAGGAGCGGGGCTGTTTTTGTTGAAATTATAAGCGTAAGTGACGCTTTCCGCATTGGTCATTTGACTGGTCAGACTCACAGTCAACGGTGCGCAACCTTCGGCTGGCGTTACCAGAAATTTACCTGTCGTCCCACAGAAGCTTTGTCCCTGAGCATCTTTATCAAAAAACAAAAATGCACTTAACAAAAACAATATCAGTAGGTTAATCTTCATAGATGAGTAAAATTATCTCAAAATGACGGGCTGGTTAGTTCCTGCTGATCATTGAAACGGATAAGCCAAAAGCTTTGTTAAGATGCAATGGAGGTTCAAAAATAGAACTTTTCAACATTAACAATGTACCTTTGCTGAGTAAAAACGAGTTTTTGTCTAAAACTATTTTTCGTCAACTTGATTAATGAATAATAATAGCATTCCAATAGTTCTGGATTCCATAGATGAGGCCATAGCGGCTATAAAAAGAGGAGAAATGATCATCGTTGTGGATGACGAAGATCGTGAAAATGAGGGTGACTTTATTTGCGCAGCTGAGCTGATAACCCCGGAAATCGTCAACTTTATGGCGCGCGAAGGACGAGGTCTCATCTGCGTTCCGATCACCGAAGAGCGTTGTGCTGAGCTGAACCTCGAAATGATGGTTGGTAATAATACTGCCCTTCACGAAACCGCATTTACCGTTTCTGTTGACTTGCTGGGACACGGCTGCACAACGGGAATTTCCGCCAGCGACCGCTCCAAAACCATCAAGGCACTCGTGGACCCGCAGACCGCTCCGGAAGACCTCGGTCGCCCGGGCCATATTTTTCCATTAAGAGCAAAAAAAGGCGGCGTTTTGAGAAGAACGGGCCATACAGAAGCTGCAATTGACTTTCCGAGACTTGCCGGATTGGCTCCCGCTGGCGTTTTGGTTGAGATCTTAAATGAAGATGGCTCCATGGCCAGACTTCCGCAGCTTCGGGAAATTGCCAATCGATTCAACCTTAAACTGGTCAGCATTAAGGACTTGATTGAATACAGATTGCAGCAAGAGTCTTTGATCAAACGCGAGATTGGCGTGGATATGCCCACCAAATGGGGACACTTCGACCTGATCGCCTATCGCCAGATCAACACCGGCGATCTGCATTTGGCTTTGGTAAAAGGAACTTGGGAAAAAGACGAGCCTGTCCTCGTTCGTGTACATTCATCGTGCGTTACAGGCGATATTTTCGGTTCGTGCCGTTGCGATTGTGGTCCGCAGTTGCATGCTGCAATGGAGATGGTTGATAAGGCAGGCAAAGGCGTGATCGTATACATGAACCAGGAAGGTCGCGGAATTGGGCTTCTGAACAAATTAAGAGCCTATAAATTGCAGGAAATGGGTCGCGACACGGTTGAAGCTAACCTTGAACTTGGCTTTCCAATGGACGACCGGGATTATGGCGTTGGTGCACAAATCCTTCGCGATCTTGACGTTACCAAATTGCGTTTGATCACCAATAATCCAAAAAAACGGGCTGGATTAATCGGTTATGGCCTTGAAATCGTTGATTCTGTCAATGTTGAAATCCCTGCTAATCCGCATAACGAAAAATATCTCCTTACAAAAAGAGATAAAATGGGCCACAACCTGAGCAACCTCTCAATCCCGGTGAACAAAGGATGATGCCCATTCAAACTGTAAAAACAGATGAAGACATTCGGAAATGCCGCAGGGCAATTCAGGCATTGCGGCCTTCATTAACGGATGATATTTATTTTGAAGCGGTAAAAAAGACGCTTGCAGATAACCGGCAGATTATTTTTGTTGAGGAAAATGGTGAAGCAGCAGCAATTGCTGTTTTTGAAACCGGTTACAACCTTTTCCGCGGCGATTACATTTATATAGATGACCTTTCGACAATCCCGGAACATCGCGGTAAGGGTTTTGCAGGAATGCTCGTCGATTGGATTCTGGCTTATGCCAAAAATGAAAATTACGCCCAAGTGCACCTGGATTCTGGCGTAAGTGAGGCGCGAACGGATGCGCACAGGCTCTATTTAAACAAACGTTTTCAGGTGACAAGCCTTCATTTTGTTGCAAACGTTTGACCTCTTAATTTATATTGTAAATAAAACAGCGCTAGAATTTTAATGGATATCAATCAGGTTTTTGAAGCATTCAACCAATTGCGTGTACTGGTTATCGGAGATGTAATGCTCGACTCATATGTTTGGGGAAAAGTAGAAAGGATTTCGCCAGAAGCTCCCGTTCCTGTTGTTAATGTTCAGAAACGCGAATATCGTCTGGGCGGAGCTGGAAATGTGTTGCTTAATGTTCAATCGCTAGGCGCTGAGGCTATTATTTGTTCGGTTATTGGAACAGACAGTTCAGGGGATTTGCTCCAAAACAGTTTGAAGGACAAGGGTTTGAACTGCGAAGGACTTATTCGCAGCGAAAACAGGATAACAACAATCAAAGAACGCATTATCGCCGGTTCCCAACAAGTCGTCCGCATTGATACAGAAACGGATAAACCTGTTTCGAAAACTGAAACTGAAAAACTGATTGCAAAGGCCAAAGAACTGATTCCGAGCAGCAATGTGATTATTTTTGAGGATTATGACAAAGGCGTCCTTACTGCTGAGTCCATTGCCGAGATCACTGCATTCGCCAACGAACACAATGTCCCGACGGTCGTTGATCCAAAGAAACGAAACTTTTTAGCTTACAATCACATCACATTATTCAAACCCAACCTGAAAGAACTGCGCGAGGGCTTGAAAATTGACTTTAATGTGGATAATCCGGAAGAACTTCGCAGTGCTGTTCAGCATTTGAAAGAAACGCTGAATGTTGCGGGCGCTTTAATTACGCTTTCCGAGCGAGGAGTGATCATCGATTTTCAGGACGAAGTGCACAAATTGCCTGCGCATATCCGCCAGATTGCGGACGTTTCTGGCGCGGGTGACACGGTGATTAGCATTGCCGCCTGTTGCGTTGCGCTGGGCTTGCCTCCCAAAACCATTGCTGCAATTTCTAACCTGGGCGGAGGCCTTGTTTGCGAATTGGTTGGCGTGGTGCCTATCGATAAGGAATTGTTGAAAACGGAAGCGTTGAATCTGATTATTCCGCCAGCATTCGCCTAACGGGACATTAACCTAACCCAATTACCAATTCACCCCGGACTGGCCCAGGCCCATTCTTTTGGTGAATTTGGATGAAAGCTTGGATCTGCTTGTAATGTAACGCACGCTTGCGCCAATGTAAGGCGTCGTGGCAGGCGTGGCTGACGTAAGCGTTTGCCTTGCGCTGTTGAATGTTTTGATCTGGCGAAAAGTGCTTACGCCGGCTTCCAC
The DNA here is from genome assembly GCF_021390515.1 of Dyadobacter sp. CY326. Taxonomy (GTDB): domain Bacteria; phylum Bacteroidota; class Bacteroidia; order Cytophagales; family Spirosomataceae; genus Dyadobacter. Next base: position 205,516 of record NZ_JAJUXI010000013.1, on the reverse strand, counting down.
GGAGACATTGATTGCTGTAAACAAATGCGCATTGGCAGAAATCCCCGTTTTAATCTGGCGATAATTTTCTCTCCTAAGCGTCTTTTCCTCAGGTGTTTGAACTTGGAAACCGCCGCTGTATCCATTTAAGCCCGCCAGAAAATCCACATTAAACCATTTTGTTGCTTTGTAATTTGCATTGGCCATAAAAGGCAGCAATGCAGATACGCGCCAATGTCTTCCCAAACCTTTGTTTACCCCAAAAACAGGCACGAAACGTAGCTTTTGATTATAAGCCAACACGGAACCATAAAGAATTTGCGTCCTTAACCCAAGAATGTGCATCCGCGCCGCGCCTCCCCAAAAAAATGGCTGCGGACTGAAAAACGTCTCATTGGTTTCTGTCATTCCCAACCCGCCGCCATACACCCAAAGTCGATCCTTAATGCTTGCTTGCAGACGAATTACGCCAAGTGAAAGTGTTTTATAACCATTTTCAGGGTTGTTCTTGCCGTCTACGGTGGGCTGGATCTGGTTGTATTGAGCTAGCATAACTGTGTGAACAGCCCGCAAATCAAACTTTTTTCGCAGACTATAACCCAATTGCACTTCGCTGTGAATGGGAATGATTCCTAAAAAACCCGTTCTTGACAAGCCATAATCCTGCGTTCCATTCATGCTGGATGGCACTGTGTAATCTGCTTTTAATGTCAGGTTTGGATAAAAAAGTCGGCTTAATGAGAAATGTTGGGCATTGACTGCATGCATTGATAACAAAAACAAACAGGTTAGCAGGCTGCGAAAATGGCTCATGCGAAAAAGTCGGGGTGGGTGAGATTTGGCAAATAACGTGAAAATCGGGGGGCTATTGTATCAGACCGGAGAAGCGGATTGGGCGCGATAGTCTGATTAAAGGCAAAACGGGTAATTAATAATGCAATTTGCCTTAACTTAAAAACCCTGGCTATGAAGGTCCATATGAAACAACTTTTCGCATTCTCACTCATTTTGTTATCCTCTGCATTAATGGCGCAAACTGCTGAAACTTACGCTGAAAAGCTCGGTTATCCGAAAGGAAAAAAAGTGCTGATCATTCACGTTGATGACGTCGGCATGTCCTATGAATCTAATCAGGGCGCTATTAAGGCGATCCGGAATGGGGTTGCCAATTCGCTGAGCGTGATGATGCCGTGTGGCTGGGTGCCGGGTTTTGTAAATTATTGGAAAGAAAATAAAGACCTGGACGCGGGACTTCACCTTACAATGACCTCGGAATGGAAAGATTATCGCTGGGCACCGCTTGCCGGAAAGCCGAAGGTGAAAGGGCTCGTCGATCCGGAAGGTGCAATGTGGCGCAGTGTTGCCGATGTTGTCAAAAATGCATCTGCGGATGAAGTTGAAACGGAAATCCGTGCTCAGCTGGAACGCGCACGCACAATGGGCTTTGAGCCCACGCACATGGATTCGCATATGGGAACGCTTTTCGCGACGCCCGAATTTATGGAGCGATATCTCAAAGTGGGAATGCAAGAAAAGATTCCCGTGATGTTTCCCGGAGGCCATAACACGTCGATCAAGGCTGAGGAAAAGATGATCGCGGATCAATTTGAAATGACTCAAACGATCGGAAAGCAGTTATGGAATGCAGGCTTGCCTGTGCTGGATGACCTTGAAAACACAAGTTACGGCTGGAAAGGGCCTGAGAACGGGGATAAATCAGAGAAAGCGCTCCAAAAATATAAGACTGAGAAATACATTAATGCGATAAAAAACCTGAAACCTGGCCTTACAATGGTCATCATGCATTGCACAATCCACACAGAAGTGTTCCCCCACGTGTCCGATTCATGGCCTACGCGGGAAGGCGATTACTTGGCAATGATCGATCCGGAATTAAAGAAATACATTGAGAAAGAGGGAATTATCCTCACAACATGGCGGGAAGCAATGCAACGGCGTCAAAAAGTGAAGTGATGGAATTGAGTTAATTGGTGTCGGTTTTAATGTGGGTGTAAATGATTTTGTAAAAGTCAGGTGGCAAGAATGGTTTTACGAGATAATCGCTGAAACCATTTGCCAATGCCCGTTCCCGCTCATCTTCAAACGCCGAGGCGGTTAAAGCGATAATTGGAATGTCCTGGTCTTTTTCCCGGATCAATTTCGTCGCTTCAAAACCATCCATAACGGGCATTCGCAAATCCATAAAAATCAGGTCGTAGCCGCCGGTTAAATATTTTTCAAAAGCTTGCTTTCCATCCGAAGCGAGATCAAACAGAATGTCTTTTCGTTTCAGCAGCGTTGTGGCAAAGATTAAATTCGTCGCATTGTCGTCCACAAGCAAGACTTTAATGGCCGCATTCAATGCTGGCATTGCGATTTTTTCTGATTTGGGAGCAGGGCTGATTTTTGCCGCATATTGTAATTCAATCTGAAATGAAAAAGCAGATCCTTTGCCAAGCTCACTTTTCAGTTCGAGCTCGCCGCCGAAGAGCCGAACGAGCTCCTTTGAAATCGCTAATCCAAGGCCTGTGCCTCCATCCTGTCGCTTGACAAGGCTTTTAACCTGCGTAAAAATCTCAAAAACATTCGACTGCTGATCCTTCGAAATGCCAATTCCGCTGTCCGCAACTACAAATTCCAGCTTAATAAAATCTGCTTTCCGGCTAACCTCATTTACCGAAAACCTGACGAATCCTTTGTCCGTAAACTTAATTGCATTGTGCACCAGATTTGTAATGATCTGGCTCAGCCTGACCTGGTCGCCATAAAGTTCAGGAAGCTCGGGCGACGATTCAAAGATTAATTCCAGCTCTTTTTCACTGGCCCGCGGGAGGAAACTGTTGTAGAGGTTTCTTGATAATTCATCCAGATTGAAGTTGACCGGATGCAATTTTACATGATTGGAATTGATTTTATTGAAATCGAGAATTTCATTTACAACTGCCATCAAATGCGTCGCGGAGAATTTCAGCGTCTGGATCAGCTCCTTTTCCTCCTCATCCCTCGATTTATTTTCTTCCAAAAGATGCACAATCCCAACGATCCCATTCAACGGCGTCCTGATTTCATGGCTCATTGTGGACAAGAATTCTGACTTTGCCAATGTTGCATTCTCAGCGATTAGTTTCTGTTTTTCGAGCAGCTCATTTTGTTTCCCGAGACTATATTGGTAAAAAAACTCGTGTTTCTTTCTGCTTTCATGGAAATACATGATGAAAGGAAACAACATTTGACCCAAGAAAAAGAACAAACCTCCCTGGCTGAAAAACTGGTAAAAATAACTGGGATGGCCATAATATAGCGCGGGCGGAAATATGATGAAAATCGAAGTTGTCAGAATTATGCTATAATTCAGCGGCCAACGGAGCACAAAATACGCAAACATTAATCCCAGCGTCATATTAAGACTTGCGCGGTCGTAAGATGCATGCGGCACTTCGGCAAGAATGTAGGCATGAACCGGCACCAACGTCATATTTGCAAGGAACGACGCAGTTTGCGCCTTGATTTTCCCCCGGAAATGCAGAATTAGTAAAATGATAATGATGCCGCTAAGGATGAGTTCCGCGGCTAAGATCTGCTTAAAAGCAGGATCATTTTGTATCAAATAAAGCAGCGCCGTCGCTGGATAACCGACCAGATAGGCGACACAGAACAGAATGTTGCCCCAGCGGGATTTCAACTCCCTCTCTTTTTCCCACAAGTCGTTGAAATCCTTTGTATAAGTAGATTTATGCAAGGAGGGTATTTTTTAAACGCTTAAATTTTCGTTGAGTAAACCGCTGAACGGCCCGTATTTCCAAATTTACATAAATCACAAAAAAATAGGACATCCAACTGAATGAATATCCTATTTTCTATATAATTAGTTTGTTATTCTATAAATCAATCGCCTCGCCGTAAGCCGCTTCCGTAGCACCTTTCAATGCTTCTGACATCGTTGGGTGTGGGTGGATCGAGCGCAGGATTTCATGCGAAGTTGTTTCCAACTGACGAGCAACAACAACCTCAGCGATCATTTCGGTAACATTGGTTCCGATCATGTGAGCGCCCAGGAACTCGCCATATTTGGCATCAAAAACGACTTTTATAAAGCCGTCCGTTACACCGCCAGCAACAGCTTTACCAGACGCTTTGAAAGGAAACTTGCCGACTTTAACTTCGTAACCAGCTTCTCTTGCTTTCTTTTCTGTAAATCCAACAGATGCAATTTCAGGCTGGCAATATGTACATCCCGGAATGTTTCCGTAGTCCAAAGCTTCTGTTTTGTGTCCTGCGATTTTCTCTGCGCAGATAATTCCTTCCGCCGTAGCAACGTGTGCCAATGCAGGGCCAGGCGTACAGTCACCGATTGCATAAAATCCTGGAACGCTGGTTTCATACCATTCGTTAACCGTGATTTTGCCTTTATCCGTTTTAATGCCGGTTTCTTCCAAACCAATGTTTTCCAAATTGGAAACGATACCAGCCGCTGAAAGCACAATGTCAACCTCAAAAGTTTTCTGACCATCCGCAGTTTTCACAGAAACCACGCAACCATTTCCGGAAGTGTCAACTTTTTCAACCGTCGAGTTCACATAAGTCTCGATGCCAAGTTTCTTATATTGTTTTGCGATTTCTTTTGAAATGTCTTCATCCTCAACCGGAACCAGATTTGGCAAGAACTCAACAACCGTCACTTTCGTACCCATGGATGCATATACGTAAGCAAATTCCATCCCGATTGCACCAGAACCAACCACCAGCATGGAAGCAGGTTGTTTTTCAAGGCTCATTGCTTTACGGTATTCGATTACTTTCTGACCGTCGATTTTAATGTTGGGCAATTCGCGTGCGCGTGCGCCTGTTGCAATGATTACGCCTTTATTGGCCGTATAATCCGCTTTTTTTCCCTCTTTATCTGTAACCTCAACTGTCTTTTGTCCTTTCACTTTGCCCGTGCCCATGATGACGTCGATTTTATTCTTTTTCATCAAAAACGACACTCCTTTGCTCATGGTGTCGGCCACGCCGCGGCTGCGCTGAATTACTGCGCCAAAGTCTGCCGAAGAGTCCCCAACATTGATTCCGTAATCCTTTGCATGCTTAATGTACTCAAAAACCTGGGCACTTTTCAACAGGGCTTTTGTCGGAATACAGCCCCAGTTAAGGCAAATTCCACCCAAACTCTCTTTTTCAACTATTGCTACTTTTAGTCCTAATTGGGAAGCACGAATGGCTGCGGGATAACCTCCGGGGCCGCTACCAATTACAATCACATCATATGTTTGAGCCATTTTCTGGTATTTTTGTTGTACGAAATGGGTTGACAAAAATTTCTCGCAAAGTTAATAAATATTGTCAGGGATGAGCGTTTTGTTGGGGTTTGTTGCGAGAAAGTTGTCAGGATTTGTTCGCGGTGGTTTGGGATTGTTTGACGTTGTTCGGAGTTGTTGGGTTTTTAGAAAAGTTTGTTTTGTTACTTTAATCAATCTCCGACGTCTAACTATTTAAATCAAACCCTGATTCGTTTATGAGACTTGAAGATTTACAGATTTACCAAATGGCCATGAAACTTGGTGAAGATGTTTGGCAGATTATAAGTGAGTGGAGTTACTGGGACAAAGAAGCTTTCGGAAAACAGCTAATAAGAGCGGCAGATTCCATCGCCGCGAACCTGGCGGAAGGCTTTGGACGTTATCATTTAAAAGACAGCCTAAACTTTTGTTATTATTCAAGAGGTTCACTGAAAGAAACAATTTCCTGGCTAACAAAAGCTTGTAACAGGAATCTACTTTCGAAAGAAAAATTCGAGGAATTAACCCAACTTTGCAACACACTTTCAATAAAACTAAACAACTACATCAAAACCCTACGAGTCCCAAATTTTACAGTAAACAAATAACAAACCAGAAGCAGGTCGAACAATGTCGGACAACACCAAAACTAACCCGAACGACTTCGAATTATATCGAACAATCCAAAACAACTAAATAATTTTTTCACAAAACTTGAAATTCAAATGACTGCAGAGCAATTGAAAGACTTGAAAGCCCGCGTAGAGGCTTTGGGGAGGTATCTTTGACTACGATAACCGAAAAAAACAGCTAGAAGATCTTGAACAGCAGACCGTTCAACCGGAGTTCTGGACCGATTCAGAACGTGCCGAAAAAACAATGCGGGAAATCCGCGGATTGAAATTCTGGACCAATGGATATGAAGAGTTATCGCGCCTGCGTGACGATTTGGACACGATTTGGGAGTTTTATGAAGCCGACGAAGCAACAGAAGAAGAAGTCGATGAAGAGGGCTTGAAACTATCCAACAAGCTTGAAGAAGTCGAATTCCGCAAAATGATGGGTGAAGAAGGCGATGAACTTCCCGCCGTTATCGAAATCAATGCGGGAGCCGGCGGAACCGAGTCGCAAGACTGGGCGTCTATGCTCATGCGCATGTACATTATGTGGGCTGAAAAGAACGGTTACAAAGTTCGGGAAGTGGATTTGCAAGATGGCGATGTGGCTGGTGTTAAGTCAGTTACATTGGAAATTGACGGCGAATATGCTTATGGAAATTTGAAATCGGAAAATGGTGTTCATCGTCTGGTCCGTATTTCGCCGTTTGATTCCAATGCGAGAAGGCATACATCATTTACTTCGGTTTATGTATATCCTTTGGCGGATGACAACATTGAAATCGATGTTAATCTTGCGGATATCACCTGGGACACATATCGTTCTGGTGGTGCGGGTGGACAGAATGTCAACAAAGTGGAAACGGCGGTGCGTCTGCATCACAAACCTTCCGGCATTGTCATTGCCTGTCAGCAGGAGCGTTCGCAATTAATGAATAAAGAAGTGGCGATCAGACTTTTGAAGTCACGACTTTATCAAATTGAATTGGAAAAACGAAACTCGGCTCGTGCGGAAGTGGAAGCTTCCAAACGAAAAATTGAATGGGGTTCGCAGATCCGCAGTTACGTGCTCGACGACCGCCGCGTCAAAGACCACAGGACGGATCACCAGACATCTAATACGGATGCTGTTTTAAATGGTGAGATCAATGATTTTATCAAGGCTTATTTGATGGAATCTTAATATTTAAAATGCTAAAACCTCCTTGCAGCATCCGCATTATGGATATGCTTGGAGGTTTTTTTTATTTTTGATAACTTACTTAAAAAACGATGACTTCCATGACAGGCATTCGATACATTACAGACGACAGAGGTCAGAAAACAGACTTGATTATTAATTTAAAGGAGCATGGTCAGATTGTTGAGGACTTGCTTGATGCATTGTTAGTCGAGGAAAGAAGAAATGAAGAAACGATGCCATTTGACGAGTTTGTCAATAGCCTAAAAGCTGAGGGAAAATTAGATGAATGATATTTACAAAATCATCATTGCCAAATCCGCTCAGAAGGAGATACAAAAACTTCAAAAACCAGAGCTTCCTAGAATTTTAACTGCAATAAAATCCCTCTCCTCAGATCCTCGTCCATCAGGATGCAAGAAACTGGTTGGCTCTCAAAATACGTTTCGAATCCGAATAGGCGATTACAGAGTTCTTTATGCGATTGAAGACCAGATTCGAATTGTGGAAATCGCTGCGGTGAAGCATCGCCGGGAAGCGTATGAGTAATCCTTCGCGAACAACTCTCCCTTTCCACAAATTAGGCCACGGCCAGCGAATTCTGCTTGCTTTTCATGGCATTGGTCAGGATGGAGTGACTTGCTTTCAGCCGTTTGAAGCGCAGTTGGGAAAGCATTACACCATTTATGCTTTTGATTTATTTTTTCATGGAAAGGGTGTTTCTATGAAAAGTGAGTTGATAACGAAGCAATTTTGGCAAAGCATTCTCCACGATTTCCTAGCAATAAATAATATTGAAAGATTCGACATTGCTGGATTCAGCATGGGCGGGCGCTTCGCATTGGCGACGTTGGAAGCATTCGCTGACCGGATTGACAATGTCTATTTAATGGCTCCGGATGGCATTTCCGAGCATCCGATCTATGCATTAGCCAGTCGATTTTCGCCTGCGCGGAGCATATTTCGATGGTCGATGCAGCATCCGAATGCATTTTTGGGCATTTCCGGTTTTTTGCAAAAAGCAGGTTTGATTCATGCAAGCTTGTATCGCTTCGTCCAGCAAGTCCTTGATACGCCGGAAAAACGACAAACGATTTATAATTCCTGGGTCAACTTTCGAGCATTGCGTTTTGACATTTCTGCTCTTTATCAAAAGGCATCGACCAATAATGTCTCTATCTACTTATTTGTGGGCCAATATGACAAATTGTTAAAACCGGCCGCCGTGCGAAAGCTGGCCGCATTGCTTCCCCTAGATCAATACATTGTCTTAAAAACCGGCCATACGCAACTGGTTGACCAGGCTGCGGCGTGGATTTGTGCTTTATTTAAGTAAATTGATCAACTAAACCTTTTATATGCAGCAACTTTTACCCAAAAACGACACCAACTGGCGCCTCAAAGCAATCATGGGTGGTTCCGCCGGAAATTTGGTTGAATGGTATGATTGGTATGCTTACTCTGCATTTTCACTCTATTTTGCCAACACTTTCTTCCCCGATTCCAACCCGACTGTTCAGCTTATCAACACAGCCGGGATTTTTGCAGTGGGATTTTTAATGCGGCCGATTGGCGGCTATATTTTTGGAAAACTGGCCGACACAAAAGGGCGGAAGGAAGCCATGACATTGTCTGTTTTGCTAATGTCTTTTGGCTCGTTAATGATCGCTTTTTTACCGGGATACAACAGCATCGGCATTGCGGCGCCCATTTTTCTGCTTCTCGCCCGACTTTTGCAAGGATTGAGCGTCGGCGGCGAATATGGAACCTCTGCAACTTACCTCAGCGAAGTTGCCACCAAGGAAAGGCGTGGATTTTATTCCAGCTTTCAATATGTAACATTAATCGGCGGCCAGCTTTTAGCATTGGGTTTGCAGCTCATCCTCCAAAACATCTTCCTCAATGAACAGCAAATGCACGATTGGGGTTGGCGCATTCCATTTGTTTTCGGGGCCATCTTGTCATTTGTCGCGCTTTATTTGAGAACGCATTTAAACGAAACGGAGGCATTCATCGCCAAAGATGTGCATGCGAAAGTTAAAAAGGAAGGCTCCATAAAAGAGCTTTTGAAGCATCCAAAGGCCTTACTCGTCGTTGTGGGACTTACATTGGGCGGGACGCTGGCATTTTACACTTACACGACTTACATGCAAAAGTTCCTGGTCAACACCGTAGGGCTGACCAAATATCAATCTACAATTCTGACATTTTGCTCTTTACTCATCTTCGCATTGTTGCAACCTGTGTTTGGCGCGCTCAGCGATAAAGTCGGCCGCCGGCCGTTGCTAATTTCATTCGGCGTGCTAGGGACCATTTTCACTTATCCTTTACTAAGCACATTGAGCCATACAACCAATATGTGGTCTGCATTCGGCTTGCTGATGGCAGCGCTCATTATTGTGAGCGGTTACACGTCCATCAATGCCGTTGTAAAGGCGGAGCTGTTCCCCGTCGAAGTTCGTGCATTAGGCGTTGGACTCCCCTATTCGTTAACCGTGGCGATTTTTGGCGGCACGGCCGAGTATTTTGCGCTTTGGGCCAAAAACGTTGGTCACGAAAGTTATTACTATTGGTATGTAACGATCTGCATATTTATTTCCCTCATTATTTATGTCAAAATGAAGGATACAAAGCACACATCGCTTATTGATTAGTGCCTTGGAAAAGATAAATTATCTCTTGACATAATCCATTCTAATTGATAACTTTCTGGAAACCAAACGTTTCAAAAGTTATGAACATGATGGATAAAATCGAGCATTGGGGCGATACACATCATCCGGCATGGCTGGATATGGTTCGTATTGCATTGGGAGTTTTTTTGTTTGCGAAAGGGATCAGCTTTATCAGCGACACCACCCATTTGTCCAGACTGGTTACCGGGTTGGATTTCCATCTTTACACCGTCACTGCAGTCCATTATGTCGCTTTTGCGCACATTTTTGGTGGTTTACTAATCGCGATGGGATTACTTACGCGCATCATGGCAATCATTCAGATTCCAATCCTGCTTACCGCCGTTTTCTTTGTTAATATCAGCCAGGGATTTTCGTATCTCAATTCCGAACTTTGGTTATCCATGATAATCCTGATTCTCGTCATCGCATTCGCCATTGTGGGTTCTGGGCGATATTCTATGGATGAATGGATGAAGAATCACGACCGCTAATGCTCAGATCAGCTCAGGTGCGGTTTTATACAAATATTTTCTTTTGTATTCCAATGGCGTCATATCGGTCACTTTCTTGAAATGCCGGTAAAAATTGGAAACATTGTTGAAGCCGCACTCAAAGCAAATCACTTCCGTTGCCAGCTTATCTTCAATCAAAAAACGACAAGCCTGACTAATCCGGATTTCCACCAGGAAGTCATTGTATGTTTTCTTGGTCATCAGCTTGAAATAGCGACAAAAGGAAGTTATGCCCAGATTGGCAATGGAGGCCACGTCATGCAGTGAAATGTCGCTTCGGTAATTTGAGAGCGTGTAGGCGTAAATTTTATTGAGTCGCAGCGTTTCCGAGTCATTTGATTTATAAAACGCATGTGCGGACGCAATCGTCTCCATATCGCTGGCCTCAGCCAGGATCTTCAAAATCGAAAGCAATGCAATAAGTCGGTCCAGATTTTGTGCGTTAACGGCGGCCTGCATCAAGGGAATAATTCCTTCCCTGGCCTTTCCTTTGATCAAAAGTCCTCTTTTTGCCTTTTCGTAAAGTTTGGGAATTTGGTAAGCTTCTGGCAAAAGCAGCAATTCGCTCCCAAGGCAATTGGGCAAGAAATGAATGATAATTACTTCCACAGACGAGTTGCTGGTTCCCTCTTCCACGCGCCAGGTGTGGGGCAGATTTTCACCTAAAAGAATGAGCTCGCCGTCCGAAAAATTGCTGATATTATCGCCAATAAACCGCACTCCGGTGCCCTTAATTAAGTAATGCAGTTCCAGTTCCGGGTGATAGTGCCACACTGTGCCGAATCCTGAACCTTTATCATGGCGGATGCTAAAGGATGTCCGGGACGCGATCGGGACCTTATGGAAATGCGGTTTCATTTTTAATCTCTTTCCTGGCGACACATTTGCCGCCAACACTTTATTCAAAAGAAACTTCTTTCAAATTCTATTCACTATTTTCTTTAAAAGTTTGAAATAGTTATATGAATTCCAGTAATCGTCTAAGTCTCCGAGGGTTACTATAAGCGCAAACTTGTCATTCAATGCAGCTGACTTTCTTGAAACGTTTGAATTTTGTGTAAAAACCGCTCTTTGAAAACCGGATCGTTATAGCCATTCATCTGACCAAAAATCTGATTTTTTAAGTTGAGAAAAAGATAGGTTTGAAAACTCCGTTCGGTTTCAATGTTACAGCGCTCATCCCATATCTTTTCGAAAACGCGTTCTGTGATGCTTTTCGCCTCTTTCTCATCTTTCAAGATCACGGTGCAAAATTTCACAGCAGGAAAATAAAAGTATGAGCAAAGTTGTGTGAAAGCAGCCTCGTCCCCTTCCTTGATTTGATAAAGAATTTGTTGATTTGGAAAATTCATAGCTTTAAGAATATAGGGTAGAAATGGTTCTTACTTTACCAGATTCCTTTTAAAAACGCTCGTAATGCCTAATTCCGACTGGATTTCGTCAATCTCTTCCAGTAAATGATCCATCTGTTGCTGTAAACCCGGCGTCAATTCTTCCACTTCTCTCCGCGTGTATAAGGAGATGGGAAAGCCTCGTCGCTGCAAACTATATTTGGCAATAATCGGATAAGCTGCGTGAACGAGATCCATCGAATCCTCTAAAAATCGCTGCACTTTTGAAATGGCCGCGTGCTGTTCAGGATCATTGAAATGATCACAAATCCAGACAACCAGTTCAGGAAAAATGTTGCCCTGAATGCAGGAAAGTCCAGCTGCGCCTGCCTGCAACGAAGGCACCGCATTGACCATATAAGCATCATAAAGTCCGAATTTGTGGCCTTTCCCGACCGCAATGCGGCGTTTTACTTCATCGAGGTCCAGGCAAGTGTCTTTGTGATAAATGATTCGGCCCGTTGCAACAAGATTTTCTAATATATCGCTGTTAATGAGGCGCTTATAAGGAACAGGACATTCGTACAAACCGAGCGGAACATCATCAGTAAGCGCAATCAGTTGGAGCATTCTATCCATAAAAACCTCGTCTGATTCTGATTCTGCGGCAATTAAGCTAGTAATGACGATGACAGCCTGCACACCGGTTTCGTATATACGTTTTACAAAATCCGCTTGCTCTGTAACAGTCCCCGGAAATGTTCCTGTGGCAACAACTGGCACCCTTCCTGCAACCTGATCCACAACGGTTTGCGTGACATCCAGCCGCTCTTGCTCCGACAATTCATACATTTCACTCGACAAGCAATTGGCAAAAAGGCCGGTGGCGCCCGCTTCCAGATAAAGTTCTGTCAGCGCGCTTAGGCCGGCATAGTCCACCGCTCCGGAATCCAGAAACGGAGTGAGCATAACGGGAATGAATCCTTGCGGCAATGTTGTAGAGGAGGGTTTGAATGCATGCATCATATCGCTTGTCAGATTGTGTATTGTGTCTATTCTTCGTTAATCAGCACTTCCTGCCTGGGCTGCACTTTTCTTTTAAGCCGGGTCAATAACACACCGCTTAAAAAAATGGAAAGCGTGCCCACGACCATAATCATATTCTGATGCAGCGGATTGCGCAGATAGGCGTATTCATCCGGAAGCTGCGCAGAGAATGTCATCCAAATAATCACCACAATCCCAATAAGCGTTGCCGTAAGCGCCTCTGCGTTTTTTGTTGCTCTTGAAATAATTCCCAGCAGAAACAATCCGAGCATGCCGCCTGCAAAGATCCCTGAAAGCATCCACCAGACATCCAGCACACTTTTCACACCGATCATTGCAATCCCAGTAACCATTCCAAGCAGTCCAAAAACCGTTGTAGCAATGTATAAAAGCCTCAAAGACTCTTTCGGAGCGAGATTTGACTTGATATATTTTTGGTAAATGTCCACTGAAAAAACGGTCGCAGAAGCATTCATTCCGGAGCTGATCGTGCTCATCGCCGCTGACATGATCGCGGCTATGATCAGCCCCAGCAAACCAACCGGAACCTTGGTAACCATGAAATGTGGCATTACTTTATCGCCATAATCAGCGGGAGTCAATGTTGAAGCAAGTTGAGCGATCGATTCTGCGGTTCCGTTAGGCATTCTTTCGGTGGCCACTTGCATGCGGATGATATTAAGCAATTCCGGATTGCTTTGGTAATATGCGTAAAGACAAGAGCCTAGCAGGAAAAATATCAGGGAGACGGGCAAATACAAATAAACGCAAAGCCAAACCGAGCTGGCGGCTTCCTTAATGGACGACGTTGTGTGATAACGCTGCACATAATTTTGATCCATCCCAAAATTATTCAGGTTCATAAAAAACCCATACAAAAGAACGACCCAGAACGATGACTGCGTAAAATCGGGAGCGAAAGTGCCGAGACTGAACTTGTTATCCGCCTCACCAATGTCCATAATCCGCGAAAAACCGCCATCCATTCCGGTTACAACCAGATAAAGAATGACCAGCGCGCCAATGGTTTTGATCACGCCTTGCACAACTTCTGTCCAGATAACGGCCTCCATTCCGCCCATCACAGTGTAAAGGACAATGCAAATGCCGACAACGATCATGATGGTCGACATGGGATAACCAGTCAGCGCTTGCAGACTTAATGCAATGCCAAAAAATATGGAGCCCATTCGGGCGAGTTGGGTAAGCAGGAAGCAAACGACCGCATATGTTCTGGCCCAGGGACCGAATCGCTCTTCCAGATGCGTGTAAGCTGAAACTGCGCCTGTATTTCTATAAAATGGAATGAAAAACCGCGTCGCGACCCATGCTGCGAATGGCATTGAAAGGCTGAAAACAAATGAATTCCAGTTGCTTCCATATGCTTTTCCGGGAACGCCGAGAAATGTGTTGCTGCTCAGAAAAGTGGCATAAATTGAAATTCCAATGGCCCAGCCCGGAATGGTTCCGGATGCTTTTGTGAACTGCTCGGCATTGGTATTTTTTCTGGAAAAATAAACGCCAACGCCAACCATCCCCACCAGATAGGCAATCACAATAACCAGATCGATGAGCGGCAAGGATTTCACTAAACTAGTTGGATAAGTATAACTTTACCACAAATAAACAGGATACAATTGCCTAATTTGTATGGTTTCGTATCCTTTTATTGTACGATATTAGCAAAGAAAGCTTTGCCTCAAAAAATATCCTGTAATTATTCTACTATCTTTTTGTCTTTGAAGAAATATCCGATTCCGACGGTTGAAACGACAATCAGCAGAATCAGGACTATTTTGGTTGCCAAGCCTTCATTCGGGTGTTCCAGAAGATAACGAATGTCCCGGGCTTCGCGTCCAGCCCAGACTGCGAGCAACGTGCGCGGAATCATTCCCAATGTGCCACCTGCCAGCACTTGCTTGAAACGCGCGCCTGCCATGGCAAAAAATAAGTTTGTAATGGCAAATGGCAAAACGGGCGAAAGTTTGGCAAAGAAAATGAGCCGCAATTCATTTTGATAAAAACGCCGCAAGAGCCCATTGATTTGCGGGTAAACCTGAACAAGATAACCTCTGATAGACGACGCGTGCAGGAAATTGGCAGAAGCATAAATGATTGCAATCGCACCCAAATTAAGTCCAAAAAGAAGCGGAACGGCTGTCCAGCCGAGAAAATAGCCATAAACCAATGCCAGAAAAGTAGGCGGAGTAAGTGCAACGGACGAAGCAAGCGTCAAAATCAGTGTCGCAATAATCCACCATTCAAAAGGCCAGCTGCGTAGCTGACTTTCATGACCCACCGCCCAGGCCGTTACAATGGAGGTGGTGACAAGCGGAACAATAGTCAGTAAAATGCTTACGACTACGGGTAATGATAACTTTTTGGGGGAGGAAGTCTCCACAGCTTTTTGTTTAAATAACTTACTTTGTTCCCGTATAGTGATAACCACTTGTTTGGTTAAAAGGTTTTTTCTAATCTTGACTTTATGCCTTGTTCTTCTTGCCACGGATGCCCCGCGCGGCGGACCGTAAATGTTCACGAATAGTATTGCTATTAGTGAACATTGGTGCATCCGTGGCATTACATAAAATCCCAAACATGAAATTCGCAACAAAAGCCATACACGCCGGCGTGGAGCCGGACCCGACCACCGGCGCCATTATGACGCCCATTTATCAAACTTCCACTTACGTGCAGGAAAGCCCCGGCAAGCACAAGGGTTACGAATATTCACGGACCCACAATCCGACACGGACTGCGCTTCAAAACGCACTGGCAGCATTGGAAAACGGCAAACACGGAATTTGCTATGCTTCCGGCCTCGCTGCGACAGACGCCGTTTTGAAACTGTATCGCCCCGGCGACGAAATCATTGCGACCAATGACATTTACGGCGGCACTTATCGCATTATGAAGCGGATTTACGAGCCATTCTGCCTCACATTCAAATTTGTGGATATGAGCAACATGGCTAACATTGAAGCCGCAGTTTCAGAAAAAACGAAAATGATCTGGATTGAAACGCCGACCAATCCTTTGCTGAAAATCGTTGATATTAAGGCCATTACAAGCATTTGCCGAAAAAGAGGGATTCATAGTGTCGTTGATAACACATTTGCATCGCCTTACTTGCAAAATCCATTGGATATGGAGGCAGACATTGTCATGCATTCGGTCACCAAATATCTTGGAGGACACTCCGACACGGTGATGGGTGCACTTGTCACGAATGATGACGCATTGGCCAAAGAGCTGGCATTTATCCAGAATGCAAGCGGCGCGGTTCCAGGTCCGCAGGATTGTTTTCTGGTTTTGAGAGGATTAAAAACTTTGCATATCCGCATGCAGCGACATTGTGAAAACGCGATGGAGGTCGCGAAATGGCTCGAAGCGCATCCAAAAGTGAGCAAAGTTTATTACCCCGGACTGCCCGCGCATCCAGGTCATGAACTGGCCAGCCGCCAAATGCGCGGATATGGCGGAATGCTGTCGTTTGAGTTGAAAGGAGACGTTTATGATGAAGCCGTGAAGACGATGGAAAACCTGAAAGTTTTTTCACTAGGAGAGTCTTTGGGTGGCGTTGAATCGCTTTGTACGCATCCGGCAAGCATGACGCACGCGAGCATTCCCAAGGAAGAACGCCTCAAAACCGGTCTGAAAGACACATTGATCAGGTTAAGCGTCGGAATTGAAGATGTAGAAGATCTGATCGCAGATCTGGAACAAGCAATCGGTTAGGTTTGAGACGAGCATTGCAATCAAAGTTCAAAAACCTTACTTTTGAAACTACATTTTTTCAGGCACTAAAAATACATTGTAATGGAATTAACAGGAACGGTTATCGCTTTGCTCCCAGAGGTTACAGGGCAGGGAAAAAACGGAGCTTGGCGCAAGCAGGAATTTATTCTTGAAATACCTTCTCAATATCCTAAAAAAGTATGCATTTCGCTTTGGGGAGATAAAATCGACCAGGCTAATTTGCAGATAAATGATTCAGTAACGGCTTCTATCGACGTGGAAAGCCGCGAATACAACTCGCGCTGGTACACAGAAGTGAAGGCATGGAAAGTAGACAAAGCCGGAAGCGGCGGAGGTTCTGCTTCAAATTCCGGCAGCAACCCATTGCCTCCGGTTACCACATTCAGCGAAGACGAATCGGACGATCTTCCATTCTGATAAAAAATATAAATTCCCGGCTTAGCATTGCTTCATTGAAGCGCCGAGCCGGGAATTTGTATGAATTGCTGTTAATTGGATTGATAAGCGATCGACATTGTAAACTTGTCGATCATTTCATGGGGGTGCACTTCCAGGATTCGTGCAAGCACCATAACTACAAGCGTATTGGAAGCGATTTTTCGCGGAATCCCGGCAAAAGCTGCAAACAAGTCAACTGTCACCGATTCCTTTTCGTCCAAAAGTTTCATCAGCTTTTCCTCCTTGTCGCCATATTGAAAACGGATATCGCGCTCACCGCGTCCGCGGCGCATAATTTCCTTCATTTCCCTGCTCGCTTGGATGGATTTGTCCTCTACACGAATGTATGCCTGGCGATTTCCGGTGTCATCCACAACATAATGTGGCTTATCAATGCTTCGGTGAATGGTTAGCACCAGCACGTCCCTGTCTGAACTAACAGGAATCCGTTCTTTTTTGTAGCTTATTTTGGGATAAATGTATTTGTCGATGGCCTTTGTGAGTGTGTACTCATCTTCTTCGGCATCTTTGAGGCCCTTTATCGTTTTGTCGTCACCAACACCAACGAAGAGCTTTCCACCACCGGAGTTGGCAAAAGCGACAACTTCACGGACAATTTTTTCGGGGTGATTGGATTTCAGTTTGAATTCCACATGTTCACCCTCACCCTTCTTTACCAACTCTCTCAACAATCGAAGCTCCATCTTTTGGAATGGATAATATCTGAATTATGACAAAATCACTTTCGGTAACTTCCTTGTCATTCCACTTTATAACGCTAACAATTTACATTCCTTTTACCAGATTAAAAAAATATTGAGCGCCGTATTTCACTTATTATAACAAAAAAAAACGGCACTGATGAGGTGCCGTCTTCTTTATTTAGTATTCATCTTCGTTGAAAAAGAAATCGTCTTTGGTGGGGTAATCAGGCCAAATCTCTTCAATGCTTTCATAAGGCTGGCCATCATCTTCGAGCTCCTGTAAATTCTCAACTACTTCTAACGGAGCGCCTGTTCTGATTGCAAAGTCAATTAGCTCGTCTTTGGTAGCTGGCCAAGGAGCATCTTCAAGATATGACGCGAGTTCGAGAGTCCAGTACATAATATTTTCGCCTATTAATAGTTACTTACTTTTCTGCAAAAGTAAAAAATTTGACATCTTTTAAAAGCTTAAAGCGAAAAAAAAGAAAAATAATTGCTAACAGCAAATTTAAATTTCAACAGAATATTCAACCAACTAAAACCCAGCTTTTTACAATATTTAAGAAGCCAATAAAGTCGCAGCCGATATCCCCAAACCTTTGTGTATTTTGCGAATCATTTCAAGCGTCAGCGGTCTTTTCCGGTTCAGCACTTCCGAGACGCGACTCGGACTTCCAAAATAGTCAACCAAATCTTTTCGCTTCAATCCATTCTCTTCCATCTTCAATTTAATGGCTTCAACCGGGTCTGGTGGCTCAATTGTGAAATGAACCGCTTCATAATCTTCCACAATAATGGAGATCAATTCCAGCAATTCTTCCTCTGGACTGTTCTCTTTACAATCAATGAGCGAGTCAATCACTCCTAGATATTGCTTATAATCAGAATCCGAATGGATTGCTTTCAACTCAGACTTGATCTGCTGCACTGTTTTCATAACGTTAAGTATTTTTGATGTCTTTAATTTGGTCATATTCCTTATGTGTGCCCAAAAACCGGACATATACGCGCTGTAAATTATATCTAAACACAACGATCAGTCTGTATTTATTTCGGCATATGTTGAACACAACTCGATTATTCCCCACAGTGTCAGTTCTGGGATTGTCAGCAATTACTTCATTCGGTGATGCATAAGTGGCATTTTTCATCTTATCGTGCCAATATTTCAGCTCCTGCTCCGCATCCGGATATTTTTCCCAAAACTCCCTCAATGTTCCTTTTGTAATAATTCTCACAGACAGACAACAAATATTCCCATAATGGTAAAAAGTATACAAAAATGGTAATTTTTACTGTACAATACAAATCCCCAACACCCTCTCCAATCCTGAAAACCTTTTTGTAATTTTCCCGATCATTAAAAACAATTAGTATGACCATTGAGGTTTGTGCCTATTCTCTTGAATCTTGTATTAACGCGCAGGCCGGCGGCGCTGGACGGATTGAATTATGCGGCGGATTGGGCGAAGGCGGAACGACTCCCAGCGCGGGATTGATCGAGGTTGTGAGACAACATATAGATATCGACGTTTTTGTAATGATCCGTCCGAGAGGTGGTGACTTCGTGTATGATGTTTTCGAGGAAGAAATCATGCGAAAAGATATAGATCTTGCGAAAAAGCTGGGTGCAAATGGCGTCGTGCTCGGGGTCCTTTTAGCGGATGGCCAAGTGGACATTGCACGAACAAAAGCCCTCGTGGAATATGCCAAACCCATGAAAGTGACATTTCACCGCGCATTTGACCTTACGCCCGAACCCATGAAAGCTCTTAAGGCCGTGATAGAAACAGGCGCTGAACGCATACTGACTTCGGGACAAAAACCTGCTGCGATTGAAGGAATTGGCTTGCTGGAACAACTTGCGAAAGAGGCCGGAAATTCTATTGAAATCATGGCGGGCGGAGGAGTTAACCACAACAACGCAGCACAACTGGCAGCAGCTGGCGTCCATTCATTGCATTTGACAGCTAAATCATTTCGCCCGGGCAGACAAAAATATTTCCCCGCAGACATTTCCATGGCGGGAGAATCGCCCGACGAGCGTTCCGTCATGTATAGCGATTTGGCGCTCGTGGAAGCCATCGTGCAAGTAGTTTCCTAGTGAATGCCGGCTTTTAAAATTAGCGCCGTTCCCCCCCTCCTCCATGAAGTATTTAAAAGCTTTTGTTTCACTTGCTGCAACATTAGGCCTGGTTTATGTCCTGAGCAGACCCCTCGGCCCCGCCCCCGCATTAGGGCCATTTCTTAGTCCTTTCACTGGTTTTTCCCAAAATGGCGAAGGGCTTGTTACAAGCGATAATGAAACGCTTCTAAAACTCAATGGATTAAAGGATGAGGTGATGATCCGATACGATGATGCCGGCGTCGCCCACATTTTTGCAAAAAATGATTTTGACCTTTTTTACGCGCAGGGATTTGTAACGGCCAAAGACCGGTTATGGCAAATGGATTTGCAGATTAGGGCTGCCTCTGGGCGACTTTCGGAAGTGCTGGGCAAGGCCACATTGCAGCTCGATCAGCAAAGTCGGAGGTTGGGAATGGGCTATGGTGCAGAAGCGAACCTGAAAATTGCGATGCAGAACCCGCATTCGCGCGAAGCGTTGCTCGGTTACACAGCGGGCGTCAATGCATACATCAATCAACTCGCCCCGAAAAATTATCCTATTGAGTTCAAACTGCTTGGTTATCAACCAGAAGCATGGAAGCCGATCAACACCATGTATATGTTGGAACAGATGACGCTGACATTGGCTGGTCGGTCTAATGAGCTCAATATGAGCAATTTGCTTAAAAAATATGGGAAAGCCGTCGTGGATGATCTTTTCCCGGATTATCCAATGTTCCAGGAAAGTCCGATCATTCCAGCGGGAACGAAATGGGATTTTAAGCCGCTGAAAGTTCAAAAAAGCAACAAGATTTTTCAGTATAACGACAGCATTAGTCCTGCGAAACAAACAATCGCGGCGCTTTCGAAAAGGACACCAAAGGAGGAAGGCGTTGGCAGCAACAACTGGGCCGTAAGCGCCGAAAAGTCGATCACCGGCTATCCGATCCTGGCCAATGATCCGCATCTTGAACTCACACTTCCATCGATTTGGTATCAAGTCCAGCTGCATTCGCCGTCCATGAATGTTTACGGCGTTTCTTTACCGGGCATTCCAAGTGTCATCATCGGGTTCAATCAGCAGGTCGCATGGGGCGTAACCAACACGGATGCAGATGTTTATGATTTATATAAAATTAAATTCAAAGACGATTCCCGCAACGAATATTGGCATAATAACCAATGGAAACCGACCAAAAAGCGCATTGAAAACATTTATATAAAAGGACAAAAAGAACCTTTACGAGAAGAGATCATTTACACGCACCACGGACCCGTTACTGAAACGGACAGCAGCTCAGGGAAATATCCGGAGCTGGCTATTAAATGGATTGGGCACGAAGCGGGGAATAGCTTTCTGACTTTTTATGAATTAAACAAAGCCAAAAATTACGATGATTATCGCAAAGCGCTGACATTCTACGTCGGGCCTGCTCAGAATTTTGTCTTTGCCGATAACAGTAAAAATATCGCTATTACGGTTAATGGAAAACTGCCTTTGAAATATAAGGAGCAAGGAAAATTCCTGCTTGACGGCTCAAATGCTGCGGACGATTGGCAAGGCTGGATTCCCGCAGAGCAAAATCCATTTGTAAAAAATCCGAAAAGAGGCTTTGTCAGCAGTGCAAACCAGTCGTCCACCGACCCTTCTTATCCATATTATATCAACTGGGTTTTCGCTCCCACGGAACGCGGCGTACGCATCAACGAGCGGCTTAATGCAATGTCGCAAGCCAATGCAGACAGTTTGAGAATGTTACAAAATGATAATTTCAGTGTTTTGGCAAGAAACATTTTACCCAAATTACTGAGCACACTCAAATCTGCAACGCTAACCCCGGCCCAAAAAGCAGCCGCGATCACACTTGCGAACTGGAATTATCAAAACTCACCCGAATCCATTGCAACTTCCATTTTTGAAGAATGGGCTCCCATGCTGATGGGGCAGATTTGGAATGATGAATTTGGCGAAAACCTGGAATATCCGACCCGCGACAGGACATTGTTTATGATTTTGAAACAGCCAAATGCAAAATGGTTTGACAACATTAAGACGCCCGAAAAAGAAACGTTGCAAAGTCTGGCAGAGAATAGTTTCAAAGCCTCATTGGACACATTGCATGCGCGGCATGGCGCTATGAGCAAATCGTGGCAATGGTCGAATGTAAAAGGCACCGAAATTAGACATTTGAGCAGAAGCCTGAAACCATTCAATGCGCCCGCGTTGCACGTAGGCGGAGGTCGCAGCATTGTGAATGCAATTACGAAGCGTAATGGCCCATCGTGGCGGATGGTTGTAGAACTTGGGCCCGTCCCGAGAGCATATGGCATTTATCCGGGCGGCCAGTCGGGAAATCCGGGCAGTCCTTATTATCTCAACTTGTTGAAAAAGTGGGAAAACGGCGAGTTGAATGAGCTCGTTTATCTATTGAGTCCCGATCAGCAAAACGCGCGAATGACTTCAACAATTTTGCTACAAAAGCCTTAACACGAACAGAATGAATGTGATCATCATTATCATTGCGTCAGCCTTGCTGCAAATTTTGCTCCCGTGGTGGATTGTGGCAGTCGTTCCTTTTATAGTTTTTCTGGCTCGTCCCGCGACTGCCTCAGCGGCTTTCTGGACTGGCTTTGCTTCCATTGCCATAGTTTGGCTTGCTTATGGATTTTATCTGCATTTTACATCAGACGGCGCCATGTCGGATCGCATTGCCGGCATATTCTCACTGCCTGATGGGCTGCTTTTGCTTGTGGTTGCTGCAATTGTCGGCGGGTTAACGGGCGGATTGGCTGCACTTTCGGGATGCCTTACCCGCAGGATCTTCGTGAGTGAGCCGGCGGGGAGTTTGTCCCGCTAACGTAATTTTCAGAGAGGCATCGATATTCATTGTACTTAAACACAAATTATTATCTTTGCGGCTCGTTCAAAAAACAAAACTCAAAAAACGTGAATAACAATACTTCGTTAATTTGGAACATCGTGCTTTCGCTGGCTGTGGCGGTGTTATTCTTTTTACATTTTTCAGGCAAGCCTTCGGCAGATGCGGGTGCAGCAACAGATGGTGGTGTGGTGGCAGGCCGAAAAACCGTTTATGTTCAGGTTGATTCTTTGTTGAAAAACTACGAATTCTTTAAGGATACAAGAAAAGAGTTGGAAAATAAAAACTTCCAACTTGAAAATGAATTGACTACAAAAGGCCGCTCATTGCAAAATGAAGTCCAGTTTTTCCAACAAAGAGCACAAACAATGACGCCCGATCAGGCTCGCTCGACGGAGGCTCAATTGATGAAAAAACAACAGGATCTGGTTGCTTACCGTGATCAATCGGCGCAGGCATTGGGACAGGAAGAGGCTAAGAAAAACGAAGAGCTTTACAAAAATATCCGCGCCTACATTGAGAAATACAACAAGGAAAACGGTTTCGAATATGTTTTAGGTTACTCGCTCGGAGGCGGCATTTTATTTGCCAATCCATCTTTGGACGTAACGCAAAAGATTCTTGACGGTTTGAACAAAGAATACAAAAGCAAGACCCCAGCAAAAGCTGACTCGACCAAAA
The DNA here is from genome assembly GCF_021390515.1 of Dyadobacter sp. CY326. GTDB lineage: Bacteria > Bacteroidota > Bacteroidia > Cytophagales > Spirosomataceae > Dyadobacter. The sequence goes on along the minus strand of NZ_JAJUXI010000013.1, from coordinate 182,328 downwards.
AAAACTAAACTTACTTGATATAACGAAAGCAGGCCGCTAATGATTAGCGGCCTGCTTTTTTTTTGTATTCGTGCAAATTAGATTTACTTAAACAGCTGTCGACGAAAACTTAGCGCCAATGTATTCGCGGTTGAGGCGGGCGATGTTCACCATGCTGATTTCCTTAGGACACTCTGCTGAGCATGCTCCTGTATTTGTGCAGGCCCCAAATCCTTCGGAATCCATTTGAGCAACCATTTTTTCAGCGCGAATGTTGCGTTCTGCCTGTCCTTGTGGCAACAAAGCCAGTTGTGATACTTTTGCAGAAACAAAAAGCATCGCTGATGCATTTTTACAAGCTGCTACACAAGCACCGCAAGCGATACAAGCCGCTGCTGAAAATGCTTCGTCAGCCGCTTCCTTAGGAATTGGCAGACTGTTCGCATCCTGTGCATTCCCCGTGTTAACAGAAACAAAACCACCCGCAGACATAATCCTGTCAAATGCATCGCGGTCAACAACCAAGTCCTTAATTACAGGAAATGCTTTTGCACGCCAAGGCTCTACCACAATCGTATCGCCATCATTGAATGATCGCATGTGCAGCTGGCAAGTCGTAACGCCTTTCAACGGTCCGTGCGGACGGCCATTGATGAACATTGCACACGACCCGCAAATCCCTTCACGACAATCATGGTCAAATGCAATCGGCACTTTCCCCTCTTCGATCAACTGCTCATTCAGCACATCGAACATTTCAAGGAAGGACATGTCCGGAGAAACGCCATCCAGTTTATAGTTCTCAAAAGCTCCTGCTGTATTTTTATCACTTTGTCTCCAAACTTTCAGTGACAAACTCATATTTCCTTCCATACCGATATATTCTTTATTTCCTGAAATTACTTTTTCTTATAAACTAAAAATTCACTGTCGTAATCAAGATAGTTTCTGCCGTACACACTCAAACTTTTAACAATATCCTTTTGACTAAAAGTCCTTGCTAGCAAATATTTATCGTCGAAAACCTTTACTTCCTCTTTTGATGCGTGACCTAAATCCCAAGGTCGAAAAACAACCCAGTTCGGCTGGAGATAATTGATCAATTGTACATACGACTCCGTCTTCAATTGTTTCCTGGCCTCAATCACTTTCTTATTGCAAAGTCCGGGATAATCATACATTGTCAATCCTGAATAAAATCCAATGTAACCCAACGGTTCAAGAAAAACAGTTTCATCCGGCGTCTTAGACTCATCTTTCAGCCAAAGTCCTATTTGTTTTCTCAATCCATTCTCGATCAAATCCTGCTGCGAGCGCATTTGGACCAAGCCTCCGGCGTAAACCCAAATCTGCGCTATCAAAATTACACTCAACACGCCTGCTGGAATCCAGTTTCTACTTGCAGTCATGATCCTGTCAGGTTGAGCCAAAGCGCAACCAATGCTTGTCAAACAAATCACCATCACTGCCGGGATATACCACGGATAAATGGTTGGTGAAAATATGTTCAGATAAGATGCCACCAAAAATGCCGCAAATGACAGAAATCTGGCACTCGAATTGATCTTTGGTATGGCCCAAAGAAAAACCGAAGCATAAGTAACAACTTTCAACACAAACAATAACACGACCGGCCAACTTTCAAAATAGTAATATGCCGGAGCGAATATCCATAGATACGGCGCCTCAGAAGACACCAGACCCATAAAAATCGACTGAAAGTAATGCACTCCCCGATTAAGAATGCTTTCCAGCGTTAATGTAAATCCTTTCGCGAGGATCGTATTCGGGACTGGACTTCCGTAATACCACCATGCAAATAAAATCCAAGGTGCGTAAAACAAGATTCCTATTAATCCGCCCCTAAAAAACACATTAATGTGCTTCCAGGATCGTCCTTTAAATATCAAATAACTCAATAACAGCGATCCGATGTGAATGAATGCATCCGGACGGCTCCACATCAAATAGGCGAAAATTAATCCTAATCTGAGCGGGTCAGGAACTTCCGATCTGAACAACTCTCTGATCAGTAGCACAATTCCCAAAAGCATAAAGGCCGTTTCCATGCCATTTATGCTGTAATCAATGCTCTTTTCATCAAAAACAAGAACGAATGCAACCAGCAATGCAAGCCAGAGCGGAGCTTTAATCGTCTTTGAGAAAAAATCAAAGACCAGTTTGACAATCAGCCCAACCAATCCAATATTTATGAATCGAAACGACCAAATTACCGCCTCATCGTCATGAAAGATCGCGTTCAAAAATGCAGGAATTAACGTCCCGATCGGAGACGTAAACGAATGCACTCTTTCATTCAGATTAAATGTAAATCCCAGGCCCTCTGACAAATTTTTGGAAGCTCTGAAAGTTATGTACCAGTCTTCCCATCGATGGTCCGTATAGATGGCAAAAAATAACGCCGACACTGCGCCAAGCGCAAAAACAAACCAAGAGATCCTTGTCTGATTAGAACCAGAGATTAACATAACGATTATTTAAGGTGTGTGTAACTAAGCTTACTTCTTGTATTACAATTACTTATAACTTCTCTGAGCAATTTTGATGTTTTCGTACACTAAATCTTCTTTGTGCAACTCCCACTCCTCGGGACCCTTGTGTTCCCAGGCCGAGACATACATATAATTTTCATCATCACGCATTGCTTCGCCTTCTTCCGTTTGGAATTCCTCACGGAAATGGCCGCCGCACGATTCATTGCGATCCAATGCATCCAGACACATTAATTCACCCAATTCGATAAAGTCAGCAACGCGGTTGGCTTTGTCAAGTTCAGGGTTAAATTCGTTGATCTTGCCCATAACTTTGACATCACTCCAAAAATCCTTCCGCAACGCGCGAATTTCTGTAATGGCCTCTTTCAATCCCTGCTCGTTGCGCGCCATTCCACATTTATCCCACATGATCTTGCCCAAGCGGCGGTGATACACTTCGGGAGATGTTTTGCCCTGAATGGTTATCAGCTTTTCAATTCTATCTTTTACTTCTTTTTCAGTGCTTACAAAGGCTTCATGATCAGTAGAGATCTTTCCAGTTCTGATCTCATTGGCAAGATATGCTCCGATTGTGTAAGGAATGACAAAATATCCATCAGCCAATCCCTGCATTAATGCCGAAGCTCCCAAACGGTTTGCTCCGTGGTCTGAGAAGTTAGCTTCTCCCAAGGCATACAAACCAGGAACGGTTGTCATCAAATTGTAATCAACCCAAAGTCCGCCCATTGTGTAGTGAACTGCGGGGTAAATCCGCATTGGAACTTCATATGGATCTTCACCCGTAATCTGCTTGTACATGTCAAACAGGTTACCATATTTTTCTTTCACAACTGCCTTTCCCCAAATGATAATATCGGCGTCAGACGGATTATGAATGTTGTTTTTATTGGCTTCTCCGCGTCCGTAACGCTCAACTGCTGCTGCAAAATCAAGGAAGACAGCCAATTTAGAAGCTCCCACACCATAACCTGCATCGCAACGCTCCTTGGCGGCACGGGATGCAATGTCACGCGGAACAAGGTTACCAAATGCTGGATAGCGGCGTTCCAGGTAATAATCACGCTCTTCCTCAGGAATTTCATTTCCAGGACGCGTATCGTTTTTCGCTTTTGGCACCCAGATACGACCATCATTACGAAGCGACTCTGACATCAGCGTCAACTTGGATTGATGTTCGCCTGAAACCGGAATACAGGTTGGGTGAATTTGTGTAAAACAAGGGTTGCCAAAGAATGCGCCGCGTTTGTGGGCTTTCCAGGCCGCAGTCACATTGCTTCCCATTGCATTGGTAGACAAGTAAAATACGTTTCCGTATCCTCCCGAGCAAAGCAAAACAGCATGAGCAGCGTGTCTTTCCAATTGCCCTGTAACCAGGTCTCTCGCAATGATTCCACGGCATTTGCCGTCAATGTTCACAATGTCAAGCATTTCGTGGCGGTTGTACATTTTTACCGTACCCATACCAACCTGACGCTGCAAACCTGAATAAGCGCCTAAAAGCAATTGTTGACCCGTTTGTCCAGCTGCATAAAACGTCCGCTGAACCTGCGTTCCGCCAAAAGATCTGTTGGAAAGCAAACCGCCATATTCACGTGCAAACGGCACACCAGCGGCAACGCATTGATCTATAATGCTTCCGGAAACTTCGGCGAGACGGTGCACATTGCCTTCTCTCGCGCGATAATCGCCTCCTTTAATTGTATCATAAAAAAGACGGTAAATAGAGTCACCGTCATTCTGGTAATTTTTAGCAGCATTAATTCCTCCTTGTGCAGCAATGGAGTGCGCGCGACGAGGGGAATCCTGAAAACAAAACGCTTTCACTTTATAACCAAGCTCTGCAAGCGTGGCAGCAGCCGAAGCTCCCGCAAGTCCAGTGCCAATTACGATGATTTCAAGATTACGTTTGTTGGCAGGGTTTACAAGTGGAACAGAAGAACGGTATTTACTCCATTTAGTTTCAAGCGGTCCTTGCGGTACTTTGGCATCCAGACGAGATGAAGTTGCCATATATTGAATGTTATTTAAATCAAAAAGTTAATTGAAATTTAGCGCTGATTGCAGCGCTTAGTCTACCCAACCCAAATAGATTGAAATGGGCATTAAAGCAAAAAGAAGCGGCACGACGATAGAAAAAGCCGTTCCAATAAAATTGATAAAACCATTGTATTTCACGTGGTTCCATCCCAATGTTTGGAAAGCACTCTTAAACCCGTGCAGCAAGTGCCAGAAAAGTGAAATGCATCCCGCAATGTAAATCAGCACAACCCAAGGATTCTGGAAAATGTCCAGCATCATTTGATATAAATTGAGCTCTTCCCCTGTTGAGAACTGATTGGAACGGTTAGGAATCCAGAAATGTGCTGTATGAATGACCAAAAAGATCAACAACAAAGTCCCCAGCAACCCCATGCTGCGCGAATACCAGGTGCTGTTTGCAGAAGGATTATTCACCGCATAGTTCACCGGTCTCGCTTCCGTGTTGTTTTTCCATAAAATCAGTCCATCGGCAATGTGCAGCAGGAACCCGGCGATCAGTCCAATTTCAAGCGTTCGCACGATGGGATTTGTACCCATGAAATGGCCCCAATGCGTGAATGTTTCTCCGCCGTCATTGTAAAAAATCATGGCATTGATGGAAGCATGAATCACCAGGAAACTTATCAAAAATAATCCGGTAAGAGCCATCAGAAGTTTCTTACCAATGGAGCTCGTTAACGTTTGTGAAAACCACGACATATCAAAAACGAATCGTTATAGTGCAAAAAAATTAGGTATATTTAGAACGTTTCAAAGGTATATCACAAACCCGTGCAAGGCAAAGAAACGCTTCCATTTTTGTAGTGGCGTCTTTTATTTATAATCATTATGAAGAAATGGTTAGTGTTAACTACATCAGACCTATAACAAGCCGATATGCCTAAAAATATTTAGCCCCAAACCGGCGGTTCTATGTCAAAAACATACACACTTTTAACAAAATTTTTCGTTGAAGTTTTACATCGGCGATCAATTAATTTATTCGTATGCGTCCTTCTTTACGACTTCCTCTAATATTCTCATTACTTTTTGTTCTGTTTTCCGCGTTTGAGGCCCATGCGACGCACTTTCGGGCAGGGGAAATTACTGCGAGAAGAATCTCTTCCCTGACCTACGAAGTTCGTTTATCGGCCTATTTTGATGTTGGTCCAAACGGCATTGAAGCCGCAAAGGCAGCCAGTTCCATCAATTTCTACTTTGGAAGCGAAGGTCCGAGGAATGTCAAAAGAATAGAATCCACTGTTCGCGACATTGGTAACAACACCACATTCAATGAATATGTGACAACATTTACCTTTCCAGCCGCAGGCACTTATGAAATATCTGTGGAAATGGAGAACCGGAATGCAAACACGCTTAACCTGAATGACGGACTTCAAACAGATCGCATCAACTTTTTCGTCCACACGATATTAGAAATAAATACAGCCATTGGGCCCAATCAAACGCCCGTGCTTTTAAATGCCCCAATCGATCTCGCGGCTGTGGGCCAGCGCTACATTCACAATCCCAATGCATTTGATGCGGATGGAGACAGCTTGTCCTTCAAACTTTTTACCCCGCAAAGCAGTGACGGCAAAGGCAATGGGATCAATATTCCTTACAAAGATCCGAACCTGATCGGTGGACCGGGAAATACAGAAGCGGGCGCCTCGCCCGCGACGTTTCGGATGGATGCCGTAACCGGCGACCTTATCTGGGATGCACCTGCCCGGAAGGGACAGTATAATGTTGCATTCGTCGTCGAAGAATGGCGTGATGGCGTGCTTATAGGCCAAATTGTGCGGGATATGCAAATCTTGGTGGAAGATGCCCGCAATGACAGACCAACGATTGAGCCGCTGCCTCAGATCTGCGTCGAAGCCGGAACGCGCATCAACCAACAGATCAAAGCGGTGGACAAAGATGGCAATCCACTCATATTGACCAGCACGGGCGGTGTTTACCAGGGCTCGCTAATCAAACCCGCATTGGCCGTTTTTACGGTTCCTTCTCAAAGTCAGCAAGGCCAGGCAACCGGACAATTTGTATGGCAAACGGGCTGTGAGCACATTCGTTTGGAGCCCTATGATGTGCTTTTCAAGGTTGAGGACGCGCCTTCGCCGGGCACGAATCCCAATTTATTTAGAAAACTGGTCGATATGACCACATTGAGCATTAAAGTGTATGGACCCAAACCGCTTGGCTTGCGTGCAGTGGAAGCAACTGATCCTGCGGGCGTAGCCTACCGGCTCAACTGGACTGCTTACAAGTGTCAGGTTGGTGGTGCCCAGATTGTCGTTTACCGCAGAGAAGGTTGTGCCAACATTCCTGAGGATGTTTGTTTGACAGGCATTCCAGCGGGTTCTGGTTATGAAGAGATTGGAAGGGTTGCTGTGAATCAAACCACATTTCTGGACAACAATGCTGGCGATGGACTGCGTGCCGGCATCTCTTACAGTTATAGGATCGTTGTTGAATTCCCTCGTCCAGGCACCAATGTCAATGAGCCCGGAAGTTTGATCGGTGGGAGCGAAAGCATTGCGTCGGATGAGTTTTGCTTGAACCTGCCTACGCTTGCGCCTGTCATTACCAATGTTACCGTTGATTCTACAAGCGAAACAAGAGGCGTTATCACCGTTAAATGGACCAGACCTGCTGCTTCATCGGGCTTGCCTGCTCAATATCGGCTTTTCAGGGCTGTGGGGCAGAATGGAACAGCTTTCACGCAGATTGCGACCATTAACACAAACCTTGTCCCAGGCGCTGCGGACACAATATTTGTGGATCGCGGTCTGAACACATTGGCCAATCCTTACAACTACAAGCTAGAATATTACGCGACGCAGGGCGGAACATTGGTGAAAATGGATGACATTAAAACGGCCAGCTCAGTCAGATTGGAACAAGGCGCTGCTGAACCAAACCGTATTCGCTTGAACTGGTCGGCACTCGTGCCCTGGGACAATGGTAACCGCACGCACCGGGTTTACCGCGAAGATAAAACACGGCCAGGCACATTCAACCGCATTGCAGAGGTGGCCGTTCAGGGACCGCAGACATTCAACTTTGTTGATGATGGATCTGATAAATATGCTGCCGATGGAACGGTCAACACAACCATTGTCAGCGACTCGACTTATTGTTACAAAGTAGAAACCCTAGGCTCTTACAACAACAGCCAGATCAAGCCATCGATCCTTTATAACTTCTCGCAGATCCTGTGCGTTTCCTCCTCGGATACAACCAAGCCTTGCCCGCCTGTTCTGGCCATTGATTTGCTGAATTGCGATTCCTTGCAAGCGCACCCGGAAGCATTCTGCGGACCCACAGGCTTGACCAATCATCTTTCATGGACTTATCCGCAGTCCGTTGGCGGCAAAGATTGTGACCCGAATGTGTCGGCTTACCGGATTTATTATGCGCGTTATGAAGGCGAAACACCTGTTTTGATCGCAACCGTGACAACGCCGCCATCGCCGCTGGCAACCACATTTGACCACGAAGGCCTTACTTCTTTTGCAGGCTGTTATTATGTGACGGCCGTGAACCGTTTTGGTGCAGAAAGTGCGCCTAGCAACTTAGTTTGTAAAGACAACTGCCCGATGTATGTTTTGCCCAATGTTTTTACACCCAACGGCGATGCAAAAAACGATGTTTTTGAGCCATTTGAATGCCCGGCATTTGTTCAGTCACTTGAATTCAAAGCATTCAACAGGTGGGGCGCGCAGGTGTTTAAAACCAACGACGTCAACATCAACTGGAACGGCAAGACAAACGGTGGAAAAGACTTGGCGGCAGGGCAGTATTATTACGAAGTAACCATCTATTTCGAGTCCTCAAAAAGAGAAAGCACGCCCACAACGCTCAAAGGCTGGGTGCAGATCATCAGATAAGAAAAAGCAATCTGGCAATACATTCATTAATTATAAACTTGTTTTGTAAGTTTACAAGAACACCTATTATATTCATTAATAGGGCACACATTTTTGTGCAGTTTTTCGTTGATTTATGTAGTTTGACAGATTCTTCTTTCTGCCCGAACCTCTATCTAAAAAGCTCGACTTTTATATATTTATGCGATCTGCTTTACGACTTTTATTGTTTTCACTTTTCCTGACTTTGCTCGGCTCTGAGGCGATGGCCACGCACATTCGCGCGGGTGAGATTACAGCCAAGCGTGTTTCTGCAACTTCTCTGACTTACGAAATCAAGCTTACCGCCTACTTTGATATGCAAAACGGCGAGGGTGCTGCGAATGCGCAGAACTTTGTGCAGTTTTTTGTCGGGAACAATGGCCCTATCGAAGCGCCCAGAATTTTGCCGATCATTAACATCGGCAACAACACGACTCAGAACATTTACATTGTCCGTTACACATTCCCTTCGGCAGGTAAATTCAGGATCTCGTTTGAGGAAGACAACCGGAATAACGGCATTTTGAACATTGGCCCTCCCCCAACGCAAAACCTAAACTTTTACGTAAGCACCACGCTGGAAATCAATGCCAATTTCGGCTTGAACCAAACTCCTGTCCTCTTGAATGCCCCCATTGATCTGGCGGCCGTTGGTCAGCGTTACATTCACAATCCCAATGCATTTGACGCGGACGGCGACAGCCTTGCTTATCGCTTGTATACGCCGCAAAGAGGAACTTCAAATGGCGGAGGAGTTAATTTACAATATGTTAACCCAAACCAAATTGGCGCACCGGGACGCACGGAAACGGGCGGATCTCCTGCGACATTCGGCATGAACAGGCTCACGGGCGATTTGACCTGGGATGCGCCGGTGACAAAAGGCTATTATAATGTTGCGTTTGTGGTGGAAGAATGGCGTGATGGCGTGCTTATCGGTGAAATTGTGCGTGATATGCAGATCATTGTCGAGGATGCACGCAATGACAGGCCGCTCGCTCAACCGATCCCGGACATATGCGTGGAGGCGGGAACGCTCATTAACCAGGCGGTGACGGCAACGGACAAAAACGGTGATAAACTTACACTCACCTCAACCGGAGGCGTTTACGAAAGCACTTTGATTTCCCCCGCACTGGCCAGGTTCACCGTTCCGCAACAGCCTGGAAATGGGACCATAACCGGTCAATTTACATGGCAGACTTCTTGTAATCACATTCGTTTGGAGCCTTATGATGTGCTTTTCAAGGTTGAAGACGCAGCTGGCCCCAACACGAATCCGAATTTATTTAGGAAACTGGTCGATATGACCACATTGAGCATTAAAGTGTATGGCCCCAAGCCGCTTGGCTTGCGTGCAGTGGAAGCAACTGATCCTGCGGGCGTAGCTTACCGGCTCAACTGGACTGCTTACAAATGTCAGGTTGGTGGTGCCCAGATTGTCGTTTACCGCAGAGAAGGTTGTGCCGACATTCCTGAGGATGTTTGTTTGACAGGCATTCCAGCGGGTTCTGGTTATGAAGAGATCGGAAGGGTTGCTGTGAACCAAACCACATTTCTGGACAACAATGCTGGCGATGGACTGCGTGCCGGCATTTCTTACAGTTACAGGATCGTTGTTGAATTCCCTCGTCCGGGCACCAATGTCAATGAGCCCGGAAGTCTGATCGGTGGGGGTGAAAGCATTGCGTCGGATGAATTTTGCTTGAATTTGCCTACGCTTGCGCCTGTCATTACCAATGTTACCGTTGATTCTACAAGCGAAACAAGAGGCGTTATCACCGTTAAATGGACCAGACCTGCTGCTTCATCGGGCCTTCCTGCCCAATATCGTCTTTTCAGGGCTGTGGGGCAGAATGGAACGGCTTTCACGCAGATTGCGACCATTAACACAAACCTTGTCCCAGGCGCTGCGGACACAATATTTGTCGATCGCGGTCTGAACACATTGGCCAATCCATATAATTACAAGCTTGAATATTACGCGACGCAGGGCGGAACATTGGTCAAAATGGATGACATTAAAACAGCCAGCTCCGTAAGATTGGAACAAGGCGCAGCTGAACCAAACCGCATTCGCTTGAACTGGTCGGCACTCGTGCCCTGGGACAATGGTAACCGCACGCACCGGGTTTACCGCGAAGATAAAACACGGCCAGGCACATTCAACCGCATTGCGGAGGTGGCCGTTCAGGGACCGCAGACATTCAACTTTGTTGATGATGGATCTGATAAATACGCTGCCGATGGAACAGTCAACACCACCATTGTCAGTGACTCGACTTATTGTTACAAAGTAGAAACCGTAGGATCATACAACAACAGCCAGATCAAGCCATCAATCCTTTATAACTTCTCACAGATCCTGTGCGTTTCCTCCTCGGATACAACCAAGCCTTGTCCGCCTGTTCTGGCCATTGATTTGCTGAATTGTGATTCTTTGCAAGCGCACCCGGAAGCATTCTGCGGACCCACAGGTTTGACCAATCATCTTTCATGGACTTATCCGCAATCCGTTGGCGGCAAAGATTGTGACCCGAATGTGTCGGCTTATCGGATTTATTATGCACGTTATGAAGGCGAAACGCCTGTTTTGATCGCAACCGTGACCACGCCGCCATCGCCGCTGGCAACCACATTTGACCACGAAGGCCTTACTTCTTTTGCAGGCTGTTATTATGTGACAGCCGTAAACCGTTTTGGTGCAGAAAGTGCGCCTAGCAACCTTGTTTGCAAAGACAACTGCCCGATGTATGTTTTGCCCAATGTATTTACACCCAACGGCGATGCCAAAAACGATGTTTTTGAGCCATTTGAATGCCCCGCATTTGTTCAGTCACTTGAATTCAAGGCATTCAACAGGTGGGGCGCGCAGGTGTTTAAAACCAACGACGTTAACATCAACTGGAACGGCAAGACAAACGGCGGAAAAGACCTGGCAGCAGGGCAGTATTATTATGAAGTAACCATCTATTTCGAATCCTCAAAAAGAGAAAGCACGCCCACAACGCTCAAAGGCTGGGTGCAGATCATCAGATAACGACGCCTTTTTTCTTTGGCATTGAAGTATTTCCTTTGTAGCCCGATCAAATTGATCGGGCTTTTTTATTCACCAACCGAAACGATCATTATGAAAAGTGCATACATTTTTCCCGGGCAAGGCTCTCAATTTAAGGGAATGGGGCTCGATTTATATCAATCGTCAGATTCAGCGAAGGCAATGTTTGACCAGGCAAACAACATTCTTGGTTTTGAAATAACAAAAATCATGTTCGAAGGCTCGGACGATGAGTTGAAACAAACGAAAGTTACCCAGCCTGCAATTTTCCTTCATTCTGTTATTCTCGCTACAATCAGCCCCAGTTTTGATCCGAATATGGTTGCTGGTCACTCGCTTGGCGAATTCTCCGCATTGGTTGCCGCAGGGGCATTGTCTTTTGAAGATGGATTGAAACTGGTTGCCAATCGTGCGGATGCCATGCAGAAAGCCTGTGAAATTCGCCCTTCGACCATGGCTGCGATCCTCGGACTTGCTGACAATGTGATTGAGGAAATTTGCGCGGGCATTACGGACGAAATTGTGGTTCCTGCCAATTACAATTGTCCGGGCCAGGTGGTGATTTCAGGCACATTTGAAGGCGTTGAAAAAGCCTGTGAATTGTTAAAGGCCGCTGGTGCAAAAAGAGCATTGATCCTTCCGGTTGGCGGTGCGTTTCACTCGCCGTTGATGGAGCCTGCGCGCGAAGAACTTGCTTCCGCTATCCATGCAGCCGAGTTTGAAGCGCCCATTTGTGCGGTTTATCAAAATGTAAATGCAAAACCTGCAACCGAAATTAAGGTGATCAAAGAAAACCTGATTTCCCAGCTAACCGCACCCGTAAGATGGACGCAATCCATTGAGCAGATGGTTGCTGACGGTGCAGAAAGCTTTATTGAATGCGGCCCGGGCAAGGTGTTACAAGGGCTGGTGAAGAAGATTGCAGCCAATGTTGAAATAAAAAGTATCTAATTTTTTACGCAAAAATTTGACATCCTGAATTAGCCGCATTACTTTTGCACCACTGTTTACGGTTTTGGCCGATGGTGTAATGGTAACACAGGACATTTTGGTTGTCTTATTCAGGGTTCGAGTCCTTGTCGGCCAACAGTAATTCAAAGCTAACCGCTGTAATTTCACTATTACAGCGGTTTTTTTTGTGATATTGCTGGAATATCAACCCCTTGTTACTAAAATTCATGTCTCCAGCTTTATTAAAAACCAACTCCCGAATTGTAATCTTCGGAGATTCGCTTATTGCCCAGACAACCGGAAGTGCAACCAATTACACAGCCTTTCAATCCACAGCATTCATCACTTATGCGCTGCTCAGGATCAATAACTCCCTGTTTTTACCTGTTAATGGCAACAAAGGGATTTCGGGAAACACAACTACGCAAATGCTGGCCAGACTGGGCGCGGCCGTAGCCTTGAACCCTTCGCTCGTAATCATGGATGGCGGCACAAACGACGCCGCTGGTGGCGCAAGCGCCGCAACCATCATCAGCAACCTCACTTACATACATAACGCATTCAAAGCAGTAGGCGCCTATGTGGTCATCATCACGATCCCGCCAAGGTTTGCACCGGCTGCATTGAGCCCGGCTGCGGAAGTTGTGAGAAATACGGTGAATACATTTATCAAAACATTGACATCCGAGACGACGAGGGCTGTTAATCTGGATCTGGTTGTGAACAATGCTGCCTTTTATGCAGATGGTCTGCACTTCAATCCTACCGGCGCATTCGCAGCTTCTACGCCAGTTACGGAGGCACTTCTCGACTTTGTTCAGCCGACCAACCTCGCAGACAGCTTTTTTAGCGACAATTCGTTTACAGCCAACCCGATCATGGCTGGGACCACCGGAACAAAAAATACAGCAACAGGGACAATAGCAACCAGCTGGCTGCTCGATTCGAGCAGCGCGGGCGGTGCGGTCGTTTCCGGGAGTAAAACAATGGACAATGGGCTTAATCAGCAATTAATATCCATTTCGGGCAGTTACACAGGCAACACGAGGTCGGTAGTTTTGTCTCAGGAATTCAATACGAGCAGCCTTGTGGCGGGTGATGTTGTCGAGGCCTTTGCTGATATAGAGATCGTGACAGCAGATGCAAACATCTTGGATTTTAATGTAGGCTTGCTGGTTTGGACGTCAGGTTATGCAAATCTGGCCAATGCCGAAAGCATTCTGGCGCTAGACCAGGTTCCGTCACCACTGCCCGCCGGAGGCAGATACACATTCAGAACTCCGCCGATCACCATTGCAGCAGGAATGCCTGCAATTGTGAGGCAGGCTGTCAAAGTGGACCTTGTTGACAGGGCTGGCGCGACGCAGGTTGCGGCTAGTTTTAAGGTTCATCGCATTGGTGTACGGAAAGCATTATAGAACATTAGTAAATAGGAAGAGTTTGTCGCGGAATGAGCTCTTTTTTCTCACTTTCTTTTTAAGAATCGATACAAATTAGTCGACGAATTGGCCGATTTTATCTCTGAATTGGTCATTTTTATCGATAAACACCCTTCAATGCAACAAATTTTCAAAAAGGGTGACATACAGGGTTTTGATCGTAAAATATTTCCATTTGAAATATTAAATTTACTATGATTTAACCTAAATGGCACCCATATGAAAGTTGACAAAGTAAAAAAGCGCGACCGAGAGCGGACAAAAAGTAAAATTCTTAAAGCAGTTGGTGAAGTAATCGAACAGCATGGAACAGAAAAAGTGGGTGTCAACTTAATTGCGCGAACGGCTGGCGTTAATAAGGTTTTGATATACCGCTATTTCGAAAGTGTTGACGGGTTAATGGAACAATATGTAAAATCGGGTGAATACACGTCGACGACGGGCAGCGACTACATTGATAACATTCCCGAACTTGCACCGGAACAAAGGAGTAAGGCCCTAACCAGCCTTATGCACACTTTTATGAACGATTTGCGCGAACGTAAGGCGACGCGCGATTTGCTACGCTGGGAGATCGGAACGGGAAAGTCAATGCTTTCAGATGCGCGGAATCAGGTCGCGACGCGCATATTGGACAAAATTGGCGAACTTCCCAATTACAGCGACACGAGCGCGCTGGTTTCATTTCTTTCCGCAGGCATTTATTTTATGACCATCTCCACCGATTATCGCGAAAAAATGATTGATGTTGACCTGCATTCCGACGAGGGATGGAGACGCATTGAACGCGTAATCGAACGCATCATTACCGACATTCGGAACTAACCCACTGAAAAAGTATTTGAGTAATTAGCTCATCCAAGGAGTGTATAATGTGTCATTTGATATATTATACACTCCTTGTTCTATATTTGCGGTTCCTGCAAATACTTGCAGCAGGTGAGCCAATATCAATGAGCGTTCTAAAAAAGCTAGCCAGTGAAACCGCAATTTATGGCATCAGCACGATGCTGGGGCGGTTCTTAAATTATCTGCTGGTTGCATTACACACCAAACTTTTTGAACCCGAACAAATTGCAGCCCAGGGGCAATTATATGCTTATGCCGGGCTCGCTATGGTGCTTTACACATTCGGAATGGAAACGGCTTTTTTCCGGTTTGCCAGACAAGAGACCGACCGAAAAGCATATTACAACCTGATTCTGAGCGCAGTAATTATCATCAGCGTATTTTTCTCAGGCTTGCTTTTCATTTTTGCCGGCCCCGCTGCCGAATTCATCAAATATCCCGAGAGCGTTTCGCTCGTGAGAATGTTTGCCGTTATCATGGCCATTGACGGTATTGTTGCCATTCCGTTTGCACGGTTGCGGTTAGAAGGGAATGGCAAGAAGTTTGTCATTTTGCGGGTCGCAAATATTGGGATTAACATCTTCCTGAACATCTTTTTCCTCATCGTCTGCCGGGATATTTATGCAGGAAAATATTTACAATTCCTTCAACCGGCCATTAACGTAATTTACGATCCGCAGCGCGCACCGGATTACATTGTAATGGCAAACCTCGTTGCCAATCTACTGTTTTTCTGGATGTTAAGGAAGGAGTTTACGGATTTCGAATTTGTTTTGGATAAGACATTGTTTCGGCCGGTGTGGGTTTACGCCTATCCGATCATGATCATGAATGCGGGAGGCGTGCTTAACATGCTGTTTGACAGGGCCTTCATTCAGTTTCTTTTACCCGAAAACTTCTATCCCGGGCGCACAACCAAGCAGGCAATCGGGATTTATGTGCAATGTTATAAGTTGTCGATTTTCATGAATCTGGCGATTCAGTCGTTTAAATATGCGGCGGAGCCATTTTTCTTTTCGAGAGGGGAAGAAAAGAATGCGCCGCCTGTTTTTGCCAAAGTCACAAAATATTTTATCATCATTTGCGTGGTCATGTGGGTTGGAATCTGCTTGAATCTAGACTTGCTGGCGGAAATGTTTTTGAAGCAGAAAATTTATCATGAAGGCCTTCCCGTGGTGCCCTGGCTTTTGGCTGGCTATATGTTTCTGGGGGTTTATTACAACCTCGCAACTTGGTTTAAGCTCACGGATAAGACGGCTTATGGAACCTGGCTAACGTTGCTGGGTGCAGCAATTACGATCAGCATTAGCTTTTTGCTGGTGCCAGCGATCGGATATCTGGGTTTCGCAATCGCATTTGCAGCGTCCTCGTTCATCATGGTGGCGCTGTGTTATTATTTCGGACAAAAATATTATCCGGTTCCTTATGATGTGGTTTCGGCAATTGGCTACATTGGCATTGGCGGGCTGTTGATCACTGCCTCGTCATTTCTCAAAATTCCAAACCTTTACATTGCCGTCCCGGTGCACATGCTTGCACTTGCCGTGTTTGCGTTTTGCACATTTTTGATTGAGCGAAAAAACCTCCCTTTTTTCAATAAAAAATAGGCAGACTTAGCGCTCCATTTCGCGCAGCAACTTGTTGGAGAAGAGAAATTCTTTGAGCTCGGGAACATCGGTTTTGATAATGTCGGAATTGACTCCCTCCCACAGTTTGCTTCCCTGATAAAGGAACATAATATTCTGGCCGATCTCCATTACAGAGTTCATGTCGTGCGTAATGATGATCGTCGTAATCTGATATTCCTCAGTGATTTCTTTGATCAACTCATCAATTTTTACAGAAGTCAAGGGGTCCAATCCCGAATTTGGCTCATCGCAAAACAGATACATTGGGTTCATGACAATGGCCCTGGCAATCCCCACGCGCTTTTTCATCCCACCGCTAATTTCGGATGGCATCCGCTTGGCAGCAGCTTCCAATCCTACGCGCTGCAAACAAAAAGCCACACGTTCCTGCTTTTCCTGAATGGTTTGATCGGTGAGCATATCCAAAGGAAAGCGTACATTCTCTTCAACGGTTTTGGAATCAAAAAGTGCTCCTCCCTGGAAAAGAACGCCCATTTCACGCCTGATGGATTGCTGGGTTTCTTTGTCACAATTGTAAAAGTCACGCCCATTATAAAGCACATTGCCCTGATCCGGCCTAACCAATCCAATCATGCATTTCAGCAAAACACTTTTGCCGGTTCCGCTTCCGCCAATGATGAGGTTGGTTTCGCCCTTCGTAAATGACGCAGTAATGCCTTTTAAAACCTCCTTACCATTAAATGCTTTGGCTATATTATTGACTTCAATCATTGGCTGATTTCGTTATGCTTCATGGCGATTAAAAGGCTTTATAATAAAAGCTGTGCAAGAAGATAATCTGCGATCAAAATAGAGATGCAGCTGTTTGTAACCGCTTCCGTGCTTGACCTTCCCACTTCCAACGCGCCGCCTTCTGTAAAAAATCCCTTGAAGGAAGATATTGTTGCGATCAAAAACCCAAAAACAAACGGTTTTACGCACATGAAGAAAATGTTATAAGGCACGAATGAATCTCTGATCCCGTATAAATAGTCCCGTTCGGTGATGACGCCTGTTAATGTTCCGGCCAGATAACCTCCTAAGATCCCGAGAAATGCAGAGAAAATAACCAGCATTGGAAAGGTTAGCATGGCCGCAACGACCTTAGGCAAAACCAGATAGGAAGATGAATTGATGCCCATCACTTCCAATGCGTCTATTTGCTCCGTTATGCGCATGGTTCCCAGTTCGCTGGCAATGTTGGAACCCACTTTTCCGGCCAAAACGATGCAGGTGATCGTCGGAGCAAGTTCCAGGATTTCCATATCCCGCACGATCAGCGCGACGGTTGAGATAGGAATGATCGGACTGACAAGATTATAGGCCGTTTGAATGCAGGAAACAGCTCCGATGAATGTAGAAACGATGGCGACAAGAAATATTGAACTCACGCCAATTCCCACACATTCCTCCATCAGCCGGCGCCAGTACACGGACATTTTTTCACCCTTTCCGAATAATGTTCTTAAAAAAATGAAGTATTTCCCGATTACAGACATAATATCTTAATTGTATTCAATATTTTCGGGAAAATTAGGCAAAAAAAGAAGCAATCAGAAAAATGAATCCATTAGCGGTTGTCACCGGCGGAACGAAAGGGATTGGAAAAGCATGCATCGAACGGTTTCTGGCTGAGGGATTTGACGTCATCACTTGTGCGAGAAATCGCAATGATCTTGAAGCGCTTGAAAATGAAGTGAGTAACCGGTTTGCCCAGGCAACATTGCATTATCAGACCGCAGACCTTTCCGAAAAAGAAGAGCTTGCCGCGTTTATTGATTTTATCAATTCAAAAAATCAATTTGCAGCAGTCCTAATCAACAACACTGGCGTATTTATTCCAGGTCAGATTCACAATGAAACGGAAGGGACTTTGGAAAAAACCATAGAAACCAATCTTTACAGCGCTTATCACTTGACCCGCGCCATATTGCCGGGCATGATAGAACAAAAGAAAGGCCATGTTTTCACAATGTGCTCCACAGCCAGCATTATGGCCTATCCCAACGGAGGTTCTTATTGCATTTCCAAGTTTGCGCTTTACGGCATGACCAAAGTTTTACGCGAAGAAATGAAGCCGCACAATGTAAAAGTAACGGCTGTGCTTCCGGGAGCGACATTTACCGAGAGCTGGAAAGGGACTGATTTGCCTGAGGACCGGTTTATGGACGCCAAAGACATTGCGGATACAATATGGGCAGCTTACACACTTTCACCGCGCGCCGTCATGGAGGAAATCCTGATCCGGCCGCAGTTAGGAGATTTAGATTGATAGTGAAGAATAGCGCATTTTTACTAAATTGCCGCATTTTTAAATTTATTTATTAAACCCATATTTCATTTCAATGGAACAATACCTCGGTATAGACGTGGGCGGTACCAACGTAAAAATGGGGATCGTTGACGCTACGGATGGAAGAATTTCAAATTTTTACAGTCACGATACGGCCAGCTGGCGCACTTCCGGACATTTTATAGACCGTTTAGGCGATGCGATTGCGCTGCAACTGGTTGAATATCCCGAGGTTAAAAAAGTCGGAATTGGCGTTCCGGGACTGACTACCCGCGACAGAACGACTTTAATTGAGATCACCGCAATTCCTGAAATAGACGGGATCGCTATTGTTCCTGATTTGAAAGCAAGATTCCCTGAACACGATTTTTATCTTGAAAATGATGCCAATGCAGCTGCATTGGGTGAATATTACTTTGGTGAAGACAAGCTTCCTGAGGATTATATTTTCGTTACGCTAGGCACAGGAATAGGCGGCGCAGCGATCATTGACAAGAAAGTTTTTAAAGGCGGTGGCGGAAATGCAATGGAGCCGGGCCATGTGCCTTCTAAAAACGGTAAGGTTTTAGAAAGAAACATTGGTAAAAAAGAGCTTCTGGACCTTGCGAATAGCATGAGAGCAGCCTATACAGGCCAAACGCAACTTCCATCCGACGGAACAATATCCACAACCGGACTTGTAGCAGCGGCATCAAAGGGCGATGAGCTGGCCATGCAGGTTTTCCACGAAATGGGTTACTTGTTAGGTGAAGGGCTCGTTTCCATGATCCGTATTTTGGATATCACTACAATTTTGATCGGAGGAGGCATTTCTGCTTCATTTGAATACATTTTACCCGCCATTAACGAGCGGTTCCAATACTGGCTGACACCATATTATTTGAAAACAATCACCATTAAAAGAGCCACTCTTGCGAATGACGCAGGTTTGCTTGGCGCAGCTTCTTTGTGTTTTGATTGATCAGAATCCAATATAAACAGTCACAATCTTATCCTCTTTAATGAAATTATCCGTTATTGTCCCTGCGTACAACGAAGAAAAAACGATCTGGAAAGTTCTGGATAAGCTTAAATCGGTCGAATTGATTGGTAATTTCCAAAAAGAGATTGTGATAGTCAATGATTGCTCAGCAGACAACACAGACGCTGTTGCAAAGCGATTTATCGAGGAAAACCCGACGATGGAAATCAGTTATTTTCGCCATGAATACAATCAGGGCAAAGGCGCTGCGCTGCATACGGGAATCCGGCGAGCAACCGGAGACTACATTATTGTTCAGGATGCTGATCTTGAATATGATCCTCAGGAATTCAATATTTTGTTAAAACCGGTCATTGACGGTTATGCGGATGTGGTTTACGGTTCCAGATTTATGGGCGGAAGACCACATCGCATTCTTTTTTTCTGGCACACGATCGGAAACAAATTCCTTACTTTCCTCAGCAACATGTTTACAAATCTGAACCTGACAGACATGGAAACATGCTACAAACTGTTCAGAGCGGATATTCTGAAAGATATGAAGCTGGTCGAAAAGCGATTTGGCTTCGAACCCGAGGTTACCGCAAAAATTTCCAAGATTTCGAAAATAAGGATCTACGAAGTAGGCGTTTCCTATTATGGTCGCACGTATGACGAAGGCAAGAAAATCAACTGGAAAGACGGTTTTCGTGCACTTTATTGCATTGTTCGTTACGGATTGGGCAGTTAAGCTGCCTTATCGTTTCATGAATTTTTGCGTGCCTGTTTGACCGTTTTTCTGCTCAATGTTCAGCAAATATAAACCCGAAGGCCATTTGGAAATGTCGAGCTCCCAGTCTTTAACCGCGTTAACAGGCGTTTGGAAAAATAAGCGGCCAGCGCTGTTAAAGATTGTAAGTTTGCCTGACGTAAAATCCTTGAACCCAACTTTCAAAACATTCTCCACAGGATTCGAATAAATTTCCCACAACAACTCCCTGCCGTGATGCTCAACGCCTAAAATTGGCGTAAGATCAACGCGGGCCGTTGTATAACGTGACTCTGAAACATCGCTAAATGCCTGAATGCGGTAGGTGTAAGTCGCGTTCAATTCAAAATCCAAATCTTCGTAAGCGAGCGTTTTGGAATCCAATTTTTTCAATAACTCATACGGAGCCTTGTCAGCGGTTTTTCTTTCCAGCACATACTCTGTTACACCTTCAACGGCTTTCCACGATAAAATCACGGAATTGAAAGTTCTGCCAGCAGTAAGTTCAACGTCTGGAATCATTTCGCCGATGGCCACATTGTCGAACGAGAATGCGGCAAGGCTCCTTTTATTTCGCAGGAAAGGACCTTTCAAAATGCCAATGTTAAATGACGCGGGAATGGTTAGCGGAAGATTTTGCGGATAATATGTTGGCAGATAACTCAGTTTAGTTGCATTGGCTGGTTCTTTTAATGTTAATGTCACCTTGTTTCCCTCAGCTTTACCAGCGGAAAAGGCAGCCTTTGTTTCGTCCCCATTCAGATAAAACAAGTTTTTCAAACTTAGCACAAGCGGCTTCCCATCCTGCCCGGTTACGGTTGAATCAGCTGGCCAAGTCAATGATTGGCCTTCGTCGAAGATCAGCGTGATCTCTTTTTTGTCAGGAGAACTGTAAAACGCGCGTTTGATGTCCGGGCTCCGAACATTGTCGTTGTCTTTTGACTTGTAAATGGTCGGAGCGAAAAACCGGTAAATTCTTCTGCCAAACTCTTCATAACCAAAGCGTTCGTAATGCAGTCCGTCGTATCCGGGCGTCCCGATGGCGGAGAAATGGTCCGTTTTAGGATAAATGTATTTTGTTCTTCGCAGGAAATCCCTGATTTTGCCTCCCACACGATTTTGCTCGTCGCCACGAAGAATGATCAGGTTCGTTTGAATAATCAAAAACTGCTCGACTTCGGGATAATCCTGCTTCCAGAAATTATACAAGGTTTCAAACTTGGACTCGTAATTGCTAATGTTTTCGAGCAAATCCTGTTCGCCATGCATCCAGATAAAAGCTCTTATGCGCGATGGTTTTGCAACTCTCACCCTTTTTAGCAAAGAGCCATACAAAGTGAAGCTCGTCGGATCGCCCGCGTCCCTGACCAAAAACTGATCCATTTTGGTGCCCGGCAATGATCCGTTGATGACACAAGTTGGAATGCTGTCGTTTTCAAGAATGGATTTTTGTAGTTCCAATTCCCATGCGCCTACATATGTCCACGACCACGCCGCTGGCGTCCACAGCGTATCGCCCGGAAGCAGCGACGGGTCGCCATCCGGTGTGCGCGCAATCGTGCGGCAATATTTGTTTGACCAGGGACCAAAAATCGTTGCAGCAGCATTGGATTGCCCGCTTACAACATAAAAATCTCCCGCGACAACCTCGCTACGCTTGACAATCAGAGCGGAGTCTTTCTCATGACAAGCATACACTTCAAAAGAATAATCCGCCATTTCTGCTTTGATTTCAGACTTCATGCTGAATGCCGCAGAAGTTTTACCACCATAGGATAAGGCTGATTTTTGATAGCTGGTCCGCACATTGTTGCGATATGTAACCAATGACATGTGATCCCAACCCGCCAATTCAATCACCCCGGAAACAGGAATTTCGGCCTTGCTGCTGTCGTCGCGTGCATAAACCTGCATATCCTTGGGTAACTTGTCAAAGACAACGGAGAAAAAACGCTGAGCAGACGCGAAACCTGCCGAGCAGCAAAAAACAAATAGAAGAAGTAATAATTTTCGGTGTGTAGTGTTGTCCATAGTTAATAATTTACATTTAATACATTCGGCTTATTTTCCGACTCGGACGGGGAAAGTCCCCAATGTTCGTCATACATTGCCAAAAACCACAAAGCCATAATCATCGGCAGCGAATATTTATCCCACGACAATTGCGCTTTGCCCAGCAGCAGAATGTTCAACAAGAACATCCAAGTTGAAAGCGTGAAATTGGGAGACACAAACCTCACCAGCGTGACCAGCATGAGAATGCCAAAAACGATTTGTTTCAAAATGCCTGTTACGCCAATCGTCATCAGCAATTGATCGAAATAACCGAGATAAGGCCAGGTGAAATATGGATTGTAAGCCTGTTTGGCAGGAAAAAATACAATGATGCCCGCAATAATGACGAGAAAAGCAATGAAAAGTTTTGGATTTCTTTTTGGATAATCTAAAAAATGGCTGAATCTGCTCGTAATCAGCATTTCGGGAAGAATATAATAAACCGCGACAACGACAGAAGCATACATCAGATAACCAAAATTGTATTGAACCAGCTTATCCGAATCGTAATGCTGCTCGGCCATAACGGGCGCAGGCGCGGGGCCATGCCACAAAATTACCCACGGAACAATGGAAAGGACGGCCAGGAAATAGTAAATCCAGGTTTTATCCGCAAAAATGCTTTTTAAAATAACGCCCGGATTTTTGCTCCATTTCAAATGCTTGAAAATTTCAAAAGCCGCAATGGCTGCTGGAAATGCCAGCATATATTGTCTGCAAGCAACCGCCGCAACCAACGACAGCAAACTGATCCAATGTGCATTCCGCAGATAAGCAACGATTCCGGCCAGTACAAAAAGCATTGCAAAAATGTCCGTATAGTAATAGACGCTGCACAGATAATAATTCGGGAAGAGCAGCAGGCCGCCAAGGCAAAGATAGAATCGCTTTGTTTTTTCAGGACTAAACCAAACGAAGAGCATTAACAGGCAGAAACTGGTGAAAAAGGTTAAAAGACGCAAATGTTGAATGTCTTCACCAAAAACCCGCAGCACCCAACCGCCCAGAATAAACGGGATAGGCGTGTTTAACTCGTTGTAACTCGTGAGCAGATTTATTGACGGGATCGGTTCGCTGCTGAAAAGTACGGCGGTTGGCAAATAATGGAATTCATCCTGATATAAACCCATTGTAAAACGGTCCTTCACCAGAAATATGACAATAAATAAAAGAGCGAGGAAAAGCGATGTGTATAATTTTCTGCCTGGCATAAATGGTTTTTTATATAAAATTAACTTCTGCGCTGAGGCGAACCCCAAATTTGGTTTCCACTGAATCCTGCACCTTTTCAGACAACGCCTTAATGTCGGTGCCCTCTCCCCCGCCATAATTGACTAGCACCAACGCCTGCTTTTCATGAACGCCAATGGTGCCTTCGCGGTAACCTTTCCAGCCAGCTTGTTCGATAAGCCAGCCAGCAGGCACTTTCACCATTGTGTCGCTCACGCGATAACCTGGGATTGTGGGGAAGCTGGTTTTCAATGCTTCATATTGTCCGGACGAAATTTCCGGATTTTTGAAAAAACTCCCTGCATTCCCGATCTGCGCGGGATCGGGAAGCTTGCTCCTTCTAATCTGAATCACAGCATCGCTGACGTCTTTAATGGTTGGGTTAGTAACATTCATTTCTGCCAATGTCTTTTGCACATCGCCGTAACCAATGTTCAAAACCGGTTTTTTACTCAAAACAAAAGTTACTCCCGTGACAATGTATTGGCCTTTCAATGCTTTTTTGAAAACACTTTCGCGATATCCAAATTCGCAATCTTCCTTTGAAAAAACGGTCGTTTTTCCGTCTGCAATAGCCACTGCTTCAACAGATTGCACCACATCTTTGATTTCAACACCGTAAGCGCCGATGTTTTGCATAGGGGCCGCTCCTACTGTGCCGGGAATGAGCGACAGATTTTCAACGCCGCCATAACCTTTCGCTACGCAATGCATGACGAATGCGTGCCAATTTTCCCCCGCTCCTGCCTTTAATATAATCTCATTTTCATCTTCTTTGATTATATTAATGCCTGTAATGGCTGGATGAATAACGAGCGCGTCAATGTCTCTGGTAAAAAGCACATTACTGCCGCCTCCCAAAACGAATTTCGGCATTTGTTTCCATTCCGGATCACGCAGGATTTCTGTTAATTCAGCAACGGATGCGACTTCGACAAAAAATGAAGCGATCGATTCAAGCCCGAATGTATTAAGGTGGCGAAGGGAATAATTGGATTGGATTTGCATTGTGCCGATAAATAAATCCGGGTAAAGTTAGCTATAACATTCAAAATAGCGCGTTATGGTGATTCATCCATTTTTGATTAAGTTTGCAGGCTCAGGTAAATAGATTAAGGTTATGATGCTGAAAAAGAATTTTTTATGGGCTTTGCATCTCTTCATAATCATCCTAGCAGGTTGCAGCAAAAAATCAGTTGTCAGCTCTTCAAGCGCTGAATATAAAGAAGATCTGTCGCTCGTTCGCCCCCGTTTTGAATATGTTGAACCAGCGACTGAAAAAAGGGCAGAGCCGATTGGCACCCCAAAAACCACACCGGCTCCCAGAACAAATGTGGACAAGCCATTATATGTAAATAAAAGGCTCGAAACTGTTCTTGACACACTTGCAAAGCATAATAAGTCAATTCGTTATATCAATGGTTTTCGGATTCAAATGTATGTGGGCAATGTAAGGCAGGAGGCGGATGCAGCAAAAAGTTACATTTACCAGTCTTTTCCGGACCTTAACCCATACGTTTCCTACACACAACCGACTTACCGCGTCAAAGTGGGTGATTTTATGTATCGCAGCGACGCCGAACAATATCTTGAATTGATCCGCGAGCAATATTCATCAGCAGTAATCCTTGCCGACCGCGTTGATATAAAAAGAAGTCTGATGGTTAACCCTACGGCTGAAAGCAACTGATATTGCGCCTTTTATTTGTGTTCACTTTTTAAATCGGATATCATTTATCCACATATACATACTAATAGCTAATGAAAATAGCCTTAATTACCGGCATAACCGGGCAGGATGGAGCTTATTTGGCCGAACTTCTTTTAAGCAAAGGATATGAGGTGCACGGCATCAAGCGCCGCAGCTCATTGTTCAATACGCAACGCATTGACCACATTTATGAAGATCCGCACGAGAAAAATATTCGGTTCAAGCTTCATTATGGCGATCTGAGCGACTCAACGAACATCATTCGCATTATTCAGGAAGTTCAGCCTGACGAAATATACAACCTTGGTGCCATGTCGCACGTTCAGGTGAGCTTTGAAGAGCCTGAATACACGGCCAATGTGGATGGAATTGGCACATTGCGCATCCTGGAAGCAGTTCGTCTTTTGGGTTTGACCAAAAAAACCAAAATCTATCAGGCCTCTACATCAGAACTTTACGGTCTGGTTCAGCAGGTTCCGCAATCAGAAACAACGCCATTTTATCCGCGTTCACCTTATGCCGTTGCCAAGCTTTACGGTTATTGGATCACGGTTAATTACCGCGAAGCATACGATATGTTTGCGGTCAATGGAATTCTTTTCAACCACGAATCACCATTAAGAGGTGAAACTTTCGTGACCCGTAAAATCACCCGCGCCGTTGCTAGGATCGCATTGGGATTGCAGGACAAAGTTTATCTGGGAAACCTGGACGCGCAACGTGACTGGGGCCATGCAAAAGACTTTGTGGAAGCAATGTGGCTGATTTTGCAGCAGGAAGTTGCGGAAGATTTTGTTATCGCAACCGGCATCACAACGCGTATCCGCGATTTCGTAAGAATGGCTTTTGCGGAAGTTGGCATTGAAGTTGAATTCACCGGCGAAGGCGCTGAGGAAAATGCAAAAGTTGTGAAATGCAACGATCCTGACTTCCAGGTGGAAATAGGCAAAGAAGTGGTTGCCGTTGATCCAAGATATTTCCGCCCGACAGAAGTTGAGCTGCTGATTGGCGACCCAACAAAATCAATGACAAAATTGGGTTGGAAACCTAAGTATGACTTGAAAGCATTGGTTAATGATATGGTGGCAGCCGATGTGTTGTTGTTTAAGAAAGACAGACTTTTGGAAAGCAGCGGACACCGCGTTCCGAATTACTACGAATAAGAATTGCTTAATAACGAAAAATGCCCCGAAGGAAATCCTCCGGGGCATTTTTCGTTGATATGTCTTTCCGATCAGATCGCTCTTGGCGCTTTTTTCTGAACCGATTTTGCAAGATCAAGCAGTTTTTCTGGTGTTTGGTAACCGATCACCTGCTTTACAACTTTGCCTTTTCCATCGATAAAAAACAATGTTGGATAAGCTTTTAATTTATATTTTCCGGCAAGTTTCAATCCTTCGCCGGTTTCCATGTCATATTTTACATTAATAAAGTCTTTGTTGAAAACAGCCGCGACATCATCACGCGTAAAGACATTTTTCTGCATCAATTTACAAGGTCCGCACCATGTGGTGTAAGCATCGAAAAATATGATCTTGTTTTCAGCTTTCGCCTTTTTTAGGATTTCAGCCCACTTCGCTTCGGTAAATTGAATTCCCTTTTCCTCTGTTCTTGTGTCTTTTTTATCCCCCTTCTCTGCAAACGCAACTGCGAATGTCAAAGCCAGGATTGTAATAAGCAAAGATAATTTTTTAAGCCTTTTCATCTTTTTTGATTTAGTTAAGATTTCAACATTCCAAACGAAAATACCCCTTTGTTTTATTTTATCCAATTGCCTCGGGTCGACTCAACCACCTGATATGCTTGCACAAACAGGCTTTTAAGGTTAGATAAAAAAGAAGGAGTAGCTTTGTAGTCATATTAACATCAAAAAAGCATGAAAGTTCAGGAAGCCAAATATGTAATGAGCAATTCGGATTATCAGAAATGTCCTGATCCAATTTTGCCGGAATATGCTTTCATTGGGCGCTCCAACGTGGGAAAATCTTCCCTGATTAATATGCTTACGGATAAAAAATCGCTTGCAAAAACTTCCCAGCAACCTGGTAAAACACAGCTTATTAACCATTATTTCATTAATGAATCCTGGTATTTGGTCGATTTGCCGGGTTATGGTTATGCCAAAGTGAGCAAAGGCGAGCGTGAGAAATGGGAAAAAATGATCGGCGATTATCTGCATAACCGCGAAAACCTGATCTGCACATTCGTTTTGATCGATGTGCGGCATAGCGCATTGGCCGTCGACCTGGAATTTATGGCTGGTTTGGGCGAAGCAGGAATTCCGTTTCAGATTATTTTTACCAAAGCTGATAAACTCAAACCCAATCAGGTGGCGAACCAGGTGGAGGCTTACAAGCAAAAACTGAGCGAATCGTGGGAAGAAGTGCCTGTAATGTATGTGACGTCTGCCGAAAAAAATGAGGGCCGCGACCCCATTCTGCAAGCAATAGAAACTTACAATCAGACGTTTGAAAGGACAAAGTAAGCCGGAGGTTGTTTCCCGCTCAATCTTTCCGTTATTTTGCGCAAAATTTAGTTGGTGATCGCATTCAACATAATCATTATTAAGATATAACTAATTAGTAAGAAAGGATGAGTGAAAAAGTAGAGTCAACAGGAATGGATTTGTTGAAAGAAATAGCAAATGTTTCAGGAAAAGGCGGCTTATTCCGCATTCTTAAGCCTAGTCGTGCCGGTGTCATTGTAGAAAGTTTGGATGAAAAGCGCGAAAAAACATTGATCGGACCGACTGCACGCGTATCCGTTCTAAAAGACGTTTCTATTTTTACGGACGGAGAAGAAGAATCCGCTCCATTGGCAGACGTTTTCTTGAAAATCCGTGAAGAGCATGGCGAAGAAGTGACTTTGCAGCCTAAAACAGCGTCTGACAAAGAGCTGATTGAATTTTTGAACAAAATTCTTCCTGATTTCGACAGATCAAAAGTTTACGTTTCCGACATCAAGAAGATCATTACCTGGTATAACTTGTTGTCAAAATACACGCCTGAACTGTTTGAGGCGTCGGCAGCAGAAGAAACCGCCGAAGCAGAAGCTGAATCGGAAACTGTTACTGAAACGGTGACAGCCGAAGCGCCTGCAACAGAGCCAGAGAGCGAAAAATAGTTAGACATTATAGATGATTGTATTAAACCCTGTCGCCCAGACGGGGTTTTTACTTTTTAAAATCAATCCTAATATTTGCATGGCAAACCTCTCCTCCCACATCGATTACACTTTGCTCACGGCAACTGCCAGTGAAACGGACATTCGGAAAATATGTGAAGAAGCCTGGATTCATCAATTCAAAGCGGTTTGCGTGGCGCCTTCTTACGTTCCGTATGTAGTTGAAATGATGGAATTTTGTCCGGTCAGGATTGAAATTGCCACAGTAATCGGCTTCCCATTTGGCTATTCAACCACAGCGACGAAAATTTTCGAAGCGAAAAGCGCATTGCATGATGGCGCCTCTGAATTGGAGGTTGTGATGAACATATCTCGTTTCAAATCAATGGCTTATCTCAGCGTTCGCGAAGAATTGAAGCAGCTTGCCAATCTGGCGCATGAAAACAATGCGATCCTGAAAGTGATCATCGAAACGGCTTTTCTGGACTCATTTGACCTTTATACGGCTTGTGAAATCTGCGCCGAATCCGGTGCAGACTATTTGACAACATCAACAGACATTGCTTCGCCAAATGCCGATCCGGAAGTGATTCGGAAAATAAGATCCATTTTGCCGGACACATTAAAGATCAAAGCTTCCGGCGGAATAAAGACGAGAGAACAAGCATTGGAAATGCTCGAAGCAGGCGCAGCGCGAATCGGCACTTCCGCAGCCGTTAACTTGGTCAGCGCGGGATGAGGCGACCCGTTTTGCTTGTCAGCACAGTTCATCCAGCCCATGATCCGCGGATTTTTTACAAAATCGCTCCCTCGCTTGCAAAAGAATTTGAGGTGTTTTGTGCTTTGCCAAATGCCTCGGCCAGGCACGACGATGATCAAGTCTGCATGATTGCGCTGCCTGCTTTCCAAAACCTCTTTCTTAGGTTACTATTTTCACATTCCGTTCTGCTCTGGAAATGCCTGCGCTTGCGACCGGACCTGATCCACATTTTTGTTCCCGAACTGATTCCCGCTGCCTTTTTATTCAAATGGCTGGGCGCATTGGTTATTTATGAAGTGCAGGAAAATCTTTATAAAAAGTTCAGCATCAAGACTTCCAACAATGCAAAGGCTTATCAGGCGCTATTCCGTTATTTCGACCATTGCGCCAGAAAACATTTCTATTGTATTTTCACAGAAGACGCCTATTTGGAAGAATATCGGCATTTAACTTTGCCAGCGGCCGTGGTGCATAATTTCGCATCTCTCTCCATGATAGACACTTATGCGGAAGACGGAAATTCCGACAATGCATTTCCTGAGCTTATTTACAGCGGCGTAATTTCATTGGAACGGAGTTTTGACACATTGGTTTCAGCTTTGGCAAAGTTGAAAAAGACTTACCCGGATTTTAGAATGCACTTGTTTGGTTTTGTGCGGATCAGTAGTGAGGAAATAGAAAATATTGCTGGCTATCAGAACATTGCTAAAAACCTTATATTTTACGGTTACACAGATCAAAAAACTGTCTTGAAATTTGCAAAGCAGTCCATTGCCGGCATTGCGCTTCTCAAACCCGTTGCCGATTATCCCGATTCATACACAACCAAACTTTTCGATTACATGGCATTGGGGTTGCCCGTCATCACGTCCGATTTTCCGTTGTATCAGCGTGTTGTAGAGCAGTCGGAATGTGGTTTTTGCATTTCGCCTTATGACGCAGATTTGTTGTTTGAGAAAATGAAATGGCTGATTGTAAACCCAGCGGAGCGGATTAGAATGGGCAAAAATGGGCGAAATGCAGTTGAAAAAAGCTACAACTGGGCACAAGAAGAAAGCATACTTTTGGCATTTTATAGAAACTTGCTTCATAATTGAAGATATTTCAGTAAAATTTGCTTTTTAGTATCATTTTATAAACTTACTATTGAATTGTTCAAATATTAAGTACTACGATTTCTACGAAATATTTAACTTTCGGAATTAAAAAGAATCGTAGCTTGCGAAGTCAACTTCTCAATCATGTATATTAATACAGTTAGTCATTATTTACCAAGCGAAGTTATTGGTAATGAATATTTTACAAACATTAACAATCTTTCCCACGAGTGGATTGTAGAACGCACAGGAATTTCAGAAAGACGTAAGGCTTCCCCGGAAGAAAATACTTCAACAATGGCAATGAAAGCAGTTGAGGCCTTACTTGAAAACATCCCATATAGCAAAAATGAAATTGACCTGATTATCGGTGCAACTTACACGCCCTATGATACAATCGTCACATTAGCGCATGCGGTCCAGCATCAATTGCAAATTCCCGACATTCCTGTTGTCAGCATTTCGTCAGCGTGTTCATCTTTGCTGAATGCCGTTGAAATCGTTGAAGGTTATTTCGCATTAGGCAAAGCATCGAAAGCAATTGTTGTGGTTTCGGATCACAACACGGCTTATTACAATGAAATGGACACGGTTTCAGGACATTTGTGGGGCGATGGCGCTTCGGCTTTATTGATTTCCAAAGAGCGTCAGACGGAGTCTGACATGGAAATTAAAAAAATAATTACGGGTGGGGCGGCAACGAGCGGAAAGGCGATTGAAGCCGTTGTTTTGAGGCCAAATGATCGCGGCGTAATTATGCCTTATGGCCGCGATGTTTTCCAGAATGCCTGCCAATATATGCCAAAGGTTAGCCAGCAAGTTTTGCAAGCATGCGGATTAACGATTGACGACCTTGATTATCTGATTCCGCATCAAGCCAATCACAGGATCAGTTTGAATGTGATCAACACATTGGGAATTTCGGTCGATAAGCTTATCTCGAACATTCAATATTTGGGAAACACAGGTTGCGCCGGTTGCGCCATCGCATTGTCTGAAAACAAGGACAAGTTTAAAAAAGACGATAACATTGTCATCACCGTTTTCGGCGGCGGCTATTCATACGGAGCAATGTTGATCACAATCTGATTTCAAAGCCCATCATTACAAAAAAAGGCCCGCAATGTGAATTGCGGGCCTTTTTGCATATCATCCGATGCTATTAATTAACTTCCGGGGCAGCAAACATTGTTGGTTTCCAAACGTTGTTTTCCGGATTAATGTCTGGCAAACTATGCTCAGGATCAATCGTTACGGACCGAATCGGCTGCTGCGTTGCTGCTTTAAAAGTCCAGCTTCCGCCACGTTGCCAAATTTCAACCGGCAATTCAACACGCGTTTTCTTGCCGCTCACCTCTTCAATGTCGATTTTAGCTGGCATAGCCCACTGATCCAGGTTTTCAATGGTGATGAAAGAGCCTTTTTGCGGATTCTGCTCAACATAGCTCACGTCTTTCACGCTTTGATCAAGCTTATAATTTTCGAAAAACCATCCTTTCCAGAACCAGCCCAGATCCTCTCCTGCCGCATCTTCCATCGTCCGGAAAAAATCATAAGGTGTCGGATGTTTGAATGCCCATCGCTGCACATATGTTTTGAAAGCATAGTCGAAACGCTCTTTGCCCAAAACCTGCTCGCGCAGCATTTTCAATCCAAGTGCTGGTTTGTAATATGCTTCCCAGCCCAGGTTAGCAGGTTGCACCACATCCGGAATGGTCATGATCGGGTCTGCTTTCTGGCGGAAAATGATTGGCGCAAGGCGTTGCAAATCATTCATTTGCGTGCTCTTGAATTCCCCGTTATTAAAATTATCCGTTGAAAGGAAATTGATAAAAGTGTTGAAACCTTCATCCATCCAGGCATATTTGCGTTCATTGTTTCCTACGATCATTGGGAACCAGTTGTGACCAAATTCGTGGTCAGTTACGTCCCAAAGATCATCTTTACGGCTTTTACTGCTGCAAAAAATGATTCCCGGATATTCCATTCCGCCCACGATTCCACCCACATTTGTTGCAACAGGATAAGTGAATTCGTGCACATAATTTGAATAAAACTCAATGCTGCCCTTCACATATTCGGTCGAACGGCCCCAGCCCTCCAATCCGCCATCTTCTGCGGGGTAAACAGACTGCGCCAATGCAGTTTTGCCTTTTGGCAAATTCATCCGCGCAGCATCCCAAACGAATGCTTTGGAAGTTGCCCAGGCGATATCGCGTGCCTGAATGCAACGGAAACGCCATGTCAATGTGCCCGACTGCTTTGGACGCGTTGCAGGATTCGTAACTTCCTCAGCGCTGCGGATCACCACAGTCTGATCGCTTTTCGCAGCGTCAGCAAGTCTTTTGCGCTGTTCAGCCGTAAGCACTTCGGTCGGGTTCAGCAATTCGCCCGATCCGACGACAATGTGATCCCAGGGAACAGTAACATTGTATTCAAAGTCTCCATATTCAAGGTAAAACTCACCAGCGCCCAAATAAGGCAGTAAATTCCATCCTTCAATGTCATCAAAAACAGCCACACGCGGATACCACTGCGCCATTTCGTACACAATACCATTCTTCGTTTCCAATGTTCCCATGCGGTCAGAGCCATATTCAGGGATTTTGAAAGAATAAGCAATTTTAATTTTGATAAAATCGCCGTTTGCTTTCACAGGAGTCGCAAGCCTGATCTGCATGCGCGTGTCCGTGATTTTATAACTGGCTTCCACAAAACCGCCTTTTCCTTGCTGGATTGTAACCGTTTTGATGGAATCGCCTCCGCTGAAACCTGTGTTACCAAACCGGCCGCCGGTTACAGGAGTCGTTTTTCCTCCGCGCGACTGATCATTGAATGCATTCTGGTCCAATTGAAGCCAGATAAATTCGAGATTTTCAGGACTGTAGTTTTTGTACGTAATCTCAACGTCTCCGCTCACAATTCCTTTTGCCTCTTCCAATGCAGCGTTGATCTTGTAATCGGCGCGATTTTGCCAATATCTTGGTCCCGGAGCGCCTCCGCCTGTGCGATATTCATTTCCCGGCTGAAAATTAAACAATGGGTGAAAAAGAACGTGGGAATCAAACTTCACTTTGTCTTGCTCCTGTGCGTGAACATTCAAAAGTCCGAGGCTTGAAACTAAAAACAGGCTCAGACGAAATACTGAAATTTTCATTCTATTAATAATATATTGAAATTATGTGTTTGTAAACGAGCAATATACAGCTTTTCGCCTTTTTTAATATAAAAAGTTTCATTTTTGCCAATCGGATTTTACTACAATTCCTTGCCGGTTTTACCACAAAAACAGCCCATGCGCCAACGTCTTTCCATTGCAGATTACACTGCAGGCATTCTTGCCGGAGACCGGATTATGCTGAGCAGGGCCATTACAGTTACGGAAAGCCGGCTTGCTGCGGATAAAGAACTTGCAGCTCAATTACTTAAAAATATTCTTCCGCATACAGGAAAAGCATTGCGGATTGGGATCACGGGCGTGCCGGGCGTCGGAAAAAGTACATTTATTGAATCCTTCGGAACATATCTGACATCGATTGGCAAAAGTGTGGCGGTTCTGGCCGTTGATCCGAGCAGCCAGCGGTCGGGCGGAAGCATATTGGGTGACAAAACACGGATGGAAAAATTGGCTCATAATCCTTTGGCTTACATTCGGCCTTCTGCAACAGGGCTGTTCCTTGGCGGCATTGCGCGCAGCACACGGGAAATCATCCTGCTCTGCGAAGCGGCTGGTTTTGAGATCATTCTAATTGAAACCGTCGGCGTCGGGCAGTCTGAAACGCTGGTGAAAAGCATCACGGACTTCTTTCTATTGCTCATGCTTGCGGGAGCAGGTGACGAATTGCAGGGGATCAAAAAAGGGATTATGGAAATGGCGGATGCGATTGCGATCAATAAGGCGGATGGCGAGAATGTGCAGGCGGTTAACCTTGCGCTGTCTGCCTATCAGAATGCATTGCATCTTTTGCCAAAAACCGAGTCGGGATTTGTAACAAAAGTGCTTCCCTGCTCTGCTTTGACCGAAACTGGCATGGACACAATTTGGGCGCTCATTCAGGAATATGAGAAAACGACGCGTGGGAATGGTTTTTTTGATCAAAACAGGCAAAATCAAAACCTGAGTTGGATGCACGACCAGATTCGACGAACACTTGAAGATCAGTTTTATAGCAATCCAAATGTAAAGAACAAACTGAAAGAGCTGGAAAAAGCGGTTAGGGAAGGAAAAGAGTTGCCCGGCTCGGGTGCGCAGGATTTGCTGGATATATTTCTGGCAAAATCAGCAAAGTAAAGTCTGAATGTGGTTTGCTTGGAATGTAATTTGTTACGTTAACACATAATTATTTCCTGAAAAAGCATTTTTACAGTATGTTTGACGTTAGACTTAACGATATCAAAACCAATCAACTATTACGCCGGCTATGAAAATATACTCAGCATTAAGCAAAATTACGCTCTTAACTTTTCTGTTAATGGCCTTCGTCATCACTGCTTGCAATGACGACGACGATAAACCAGATCTGCAAACCGAAGATACTAATCCAATTGTCGGAACCTGGCAATTGCAATCTGTGACGCCTGAAACTGCTGGCACCACCATCCCGGCGCTCGCATTTATCACGCAACTTGCACCATGCTATCTTGATCTGAAACTTACATTCAATTCGAATAACACAATTACCGCAGCTGATTGTCCGACAGCTGTCTCTGCAATTGATCCTTTTGTCCCGGTCGGAACGGATGCAAAATGGAAGGTTGACGGAGATAAGTTAACATTGACGAGAGGCACGACGAGTCAGGAATTTAAAATAACGCAAACGGCCACAAACCTGACAGTTGTAGTGAATACTGAAACTGACGATGCAAAACCTCCTGTAAACGCACTGCTGGTTTTCAAGAAGGTTTAGTATAAAATTTTAATAGCGAAAGAGCTCTGTCGGGATTGGCAGAGCTCTTTTTTTATCCGCTGGTGTGATCGCACACAACAACCCATTTGCCACTGATTTTCTTCCAAAGCAAAGTATAATAACCTTCCAGATCACCCTTTTCAGGCCGCGTCAGGTGAAATTTACCAACTAAAAATGCGACGTCTTTGCTCGGGAATGTCAGATTTATGTATGTGAATTTCAATGTTCCCATCGTCGCGCGATCGGGATAGCGTTTCAAATAACCTTCGTGCGTTGCCTTGTAACCATATGTTATGCCCGACTTGCCGACAAACATGAGCGAATCCGACTCCCAGTAACCATTCATGAATGCATCAATGTCGCCCCGGTTCCAGTCGGCCATCTGGCGGTTCATGGTTGCGTAAATCGTTTCCTGATCTTTCGTGGATTGTGCTTTTGCACAAAGTGAAATCATCACCAGTATGATCGCAAAGAGCCGGTTTCTCATAAATTTTATGGATTTTTGTAAATTGTTTTCCTGCTTTTAAATATACTCCAAAGAAATTTGGGAACGCATGGAAAGCGATATTACTCAAACATGACCAGTGGACAAGCCTGCTTACCTGTTTATTTTAAATCCAAATTCGGGAACCTCTATCGGGGGTAAGGCGGATGAGATCACAAGAACAATTGAATCGGTTGCCAGAAATCACGGCGCCCAGGCAACCATTCTTTTTACCGAGCGCGGTGGACATGCCACTGAACTTGTAAAAGAAAACATGCAGGACAGATCCTGGAAAGCGATTGTGGCAGTCGGTGGGGACGGGACGGTGAATGAAATCGCGCAACCTCTGGTTCATACGCAGCAGCCGGTCGGCATTATTCCCATGGGATCGGGCAATGGTTTGGCGCGTCATTTGGGCATTCCACTCACACTGGATGCTTCTTTGAAAAGACTTTTTGAAGGAAAAATAATAACCATCGACAGCGCCCAGATTAACGAAACTCCCTTTTTCTGCACCGCAGGAATGGGTTTTGACGCTTATGTGGGTCATTTGTTCAGCCAGCAAAGCCAGCGCGGACTTGCGACATATGTGAATGTTTCGTTTCAGTCATATTGGAGTTATAAGCCGCAAAATTTCCGGCTAAACGGCAAGCCTACGGAAGCATTTTCATTGTCATTTGCCAATGCAGGGCAGTTTGGAAACAATGCATGGGTTGCGCCGCAGGCGAGCTTGCAGGATGGATTGCTGGACGTTTGCACCATCAAGCCTTTTCCAAAATGGTATGGAACGTCTTTGGCTTATCAACTTTTTACAAAGCAGATGAAAGCATCGCGTTACATTGATTATGAGCATTTTCAGGAAGTTGTTGTAGAAACCGATGTTCCGCCGATGATTCATTACGATGGCGAGCCTTTTCAGCTTGATACAACCCGGATTGAAGTAAAAATTAAACCGCAGAGCCTGCGCGTAATTGTCTGATGTCAAAAAAGAACCGCACCGGGGTGATCTATTCCACAAATCCCGACTTCGAGTATAACGATTCCGGAGCAGATGAGCCGGACACATTGCCGCCAGCGCAGCAAGATCTGAGAATATGGCTGGACCGCAAAGGCGGCGGGAAAGTGATCACCATTGTCAAAGGTTTTATCGGGACCAATGCAGATATGGAAGCATTGGGCAAACAACTAAAAGCACTTTGCGGAAGTGGCGGAACGGTTAAAGATCAGGAAGTGCAAATCCAGGGCGATCACCGCGATAAAGTGATCACCTGGCTCACTGGAAAGGGTTATAAAGCAAAAAAAGCCGGAGGCTAGGCCCCCGGCAGTGTTTTAAAGAACCTTATTTGTATCAAGCTCCGTAGGCGCTGGCAAATTTGACGGCGGAGGCTGTGGCAATTGATTGGTCCGGACATTCGCCAGAACTTCCACATTGGTCACAAAATATTTTGTATCGCCATTCCAGGGAAGCGTAAAAAATTTCTCTTCGTAAGTAAGCGACACGCGCTGGCCGTTTTTAATGGCTTCTTCCAGCTTCGAGATCGCATCCTTGTTTTTTGCACTCACCGAAAACACCCATTCCGAAGAATTCATGGTGCCGTCTCCTTCATAAAGGCCGCCCATTCTTAGTTCGCCTTCATAAGTTTTGAATAAATATCCTTTGTTACTAAGCTTTGTGATAAAACCTCCGCGTTTTCCTTCGCTGTAATAACCGAATGTGAGGTAATACAAAATTCCAAAAATGATGGCCAGAAAGATGGCAAATATGACCCACTTACGCATAGCAGTAATTTTCTGAGTTTATTGATTGAAGCGAACTTCGCAAAACAGATTGATTATTCCTAGTTATTATTTCGCTCGAATAGCAATTACCGGGTCCATGCGCGCGGCTAACATTGCGGGCACAATGCCTGACAAGACGCCGATAATGCTCGAAACGCTCAGGCCAAGCAGAATGTTTCCAGGCGTTAACAGGATTTCAAGCGAGCCCAAGGGCATAAAAGAAAGCAGGAAAACAAGGAATATGCCCACCAAACCGCCGACCAGACTCAGCATTACGGCCTCAAACAGAAATTGGAATAATATCGAATAATTCTTGGCACCCAGTGACTTTTGAATGCCGATCAGATTGGTCCTTTCCTTTACAGAAACGAACATAATGTTGGCAATTCCAAAACCTCCTACTAAAATGGAAAAGCTTCCGATAACCCAGCCAGCAATTGTTAAAACGGCGAAAAGACCTGCGATGGCTTCCGCCGCGGCTTCGGGGCGATTGAGGGAAAAATTATTGCCTTCACGTGGTTTAATCCCTCTTTTGGTTCGCATGAGACCGGTGATTTCCGCTTCCACTTCTTTCATTCCTTCATCTTCCGGAAAACCCTTGACGACAATGTCTGCACTGCGCCTGCCTGATTGGAAAAGTTTTGAAAACGAGGCAAATGGAATGATGCAACTCTTATCGGGACTTCCACCAAAGTCGACCAGACTTTCGCCTTTTCTGACTTGCACACCCACAATCGTGAACTTGTTGCCCGACAATTTAAAGACTTTCCCGACGGGATCTTGTCCCGGAAAAAGCGCATCTGCAATGTCGGCGCCTACGACAGCCACATTTCTGGCATTGTTGGTTTCAAGCGGGATAAAATAGCGCCCTACCTGAATGGGGATGTCGGATATTTGATTGTATTCGTAAGAAACGCCTTGGATTTGAGCGACAATGCTGTTGGAACCGTTTTTTAATGTCGTGCTTCCGCGGAAATCCATCACGGCGACGGCACTGGCACTTTCAAGGTTTTCGTAAAGAAACTTGTATTCAGCATAAGTCGGCTCCGGCCATTGAAAATATTTCCACCATTGATATTCGCCTCCAAAGCCCCAGGGCCATTTTTGAACATAAATCACTTTGTCGCCGATGAAGCTGAGACTGTCTTTAATGCTACGTTCGAGGGAGTCAACTATGGTGAAAACCGCCACAATGGCGAAGATGCCGACGGTGACGCCGAGCAATGATAGGATGGTGCGCGTAATGTTGGATTTCAGGGCTTGCCATGCAAAACGAAAACTTTCTAAGATCTGTCGTAAAAATTTCATAGCGCCTTTCAAGGGTTAATTTGCTCAAATCCATTCCATGCAAAAGTTAAGCGTAAACATTCAGGCTTAGAAATAAATTGGGATAAAAGGCAAGAAAAACTGATTGATTCAATAAATTACAAACTGAATTTTAACACTCCTATGATGACATTACGCTTCAAACTCGCCTTAGCGGTTAGCATTTTACCTGGATTTCTGTCTGCACAAAAGCCGGTTCAGGAATCAACGGGATTTTACCAATTCCTCTCTGACGATCCCAATCAAAAGCCATTTTACAGCGACAGACAGGGTGTGATTGCGCGGAACGGCATGGTGGCGACAGCGCATCCGGAAGCCTCAAAAGTGGGTGTGGACATATTAAAAGCGGGTGGAAATGCGGTGGATGCTGCGGTGGCTGTTCAATTCGCATTAGCCGTTGTGCATCCGTCTGCCGGAAACCTGGGCGGGGGCGGATTTCTGGTTTTAAGAGAAAAATCGGGCAAAAGTTACAGCATTGATTTTCGGGAAAAGGCGCCTGCAAAAGGACATGCAGACATGTATTTGGATAAAGATGGCAACGTCATTCCAAAATCAAGCATCTTGGGTAGGCTGGCTTCCGGCGTTCCGGGTTCTGTGGCGGGCATGGCGGAAGCGCATGCGAAGCACGGCAAACTGAGCTGGAAACGACTGTTGCAGCCGGCAATTGATTTGGCTGAAAAAGGCGTAATTCAGACAGAACGCGAAGCACGCGGGCTCAATGCGATTAAGAAAGACTTATTGGAGCAAAATCCTGGGACAAAATATTTCCTTAATCCGACCGGAAAGGATTGGGCTGCGGGTGATTTGCTTGTTCAGAAAGATCTGGCCAAAGTGCTGAAACGCATTCAGAGAAAAGGCCATGACGGATTTTATAAAGGCAAAACGGCGCGACGTCTGGTCAAGGACATTAATAGGAAAAACGAAGGGATAATCAGTAAAAAAGACCTTGCAGACTACAAAGCGCAATGGCGCGAGACGATTTCGGAGCGTTATAAAGAATACAATGTGATCACCATGGCGCCGCCTTCGAGTGGTGGCGTTGCGTTGTTGCAGCTTATGCGGCTTACTGAGGAGCATCCTTTGCGCAAATGGGGCTGGCACAGTGATTCAACGATCCAGGTTATGATTGAGGCGGAGCGCAGGGTTTACGCTGATCGTGCCAAATTTCTGGGAGATCCTGATTTTGTGAAGGTTCCGACAGAAACTTTGATCAATAAAGACTATTTAAGCAAGCGCTGGCGCGATTTTAGCTGGGATAAAGCCACTGACAGCAAAAGCATTT
Source organism: Dyadobacter sp. CY326 (assembly GCF_021390515.1). Taxonomy (GTDB): domain Bacteria; phylum Bacteroidota; class Bacteroidia; order Cytophagales; family Spirosomataceae; genus Dyadobacter. The sequence goes on along the minus strand of NZ_JAJUXI010000013.1, from coordinate 142,195 downwards.
CCGGCGGTGTTTTCCCCGGTTATGAAAGTTTGGAAACCACACATTTTTCAATTGTTGACAAAGATGGTAATGCAGTTTCACTTACCACGACCCTCAACGGCGGTTATGGAAGTCGTGTTGTCATCAAAGGCGGCGGCTTCTTTATGAATAACGAAATGGACGATTTCAGCGTGAAAGCTGGCGCGCCCAATATGTATGGTTTGATCGGTAACAAAGCCAATGCAATTGCACCCGGAAAAAGAATGTTGTCGTCCATGACGCCAACAATTATCGAAAAAGACGGCAAGCTCTTGATGGTTGTGGGAACGCCCGGTGGTTCGACAATCATAACGTCTGTGTATCAGACGATTCTAAATGTTTTAGAGCACGGAATGACTATGCAGCAATCGGTTAATGCGCTCAAATTTCACCATCAATGGTTGCCCGATGTTACAACTTTTGAGGCAAACGCATTTTCGGAGGGAACAGTTAAAAAGTTGCAGGATAAAGGTTATATACTTGAACAGCAGCGCAATACAATCGGCAGAATGGATTGTATCCTGGTTTTACCAGATGGCTCACTGGAAGGCGGATCGGACCCGAGAGGCGATGATACAAGTATCGGTTACTGACTTTACGACGTTATTAATAAGGCATTTATTTTTCTGCTCAGAAGTTGCATCTTATTCCCGGCAGGGTTTATTTCGCGGCTTCAAATTTTATTAACCCGCTAGTTTTCTTGAAATGAAAAAATATATATTGCTTTTTTTGCTAACCTGTGCTGGTTTAGCAAGTTGTAAAAAGGATTCAGATGAACAAGCGCCCGGACCAGTGCAGCTTCCGAATGGCTCCAATTTGTTTTTGAAATCGCTGGATGTTACCGGCCGGGAAAAAGTAACTTTCGATTCGACGAAAAACTATTTCGTGGTAACGTTTCCAGAAAGCTATACCAGTGGCTCGGCCGAAGTGAAGTTAGCGCTGAACGAGAATGTTGTATTAATTGATAGTCTTGGCAAACCATCCACAGCCAGCATCCTCAATTACAATTTTAGGGGAAGAGATCCGCTTACTTTTACATTGCGTGAAAAGGAAGATAAATATGCAGGTTACTTCACCGTGTTTTTCAACATTGCGGGAAGTCCTAAAATCGAGCTTATCAAAAACGAGATTACCGTCAATACGAACGGGTTCGCGTTCCCTTTCCGCTACATTTCGGGCGTAGGAAGTTTCCCGTCACGACCTGATGAAGCCATGCCGGTTTTGAAAGCAATCAATCGTAAAACGGGATTTGAGACTGAAACCAGCTTGTATTCCAAACAGGAGAATGTGCAGTTGCAGGAAACTGAAAAGTTGGTTGGTGAAGACCAGGTTGCATTGGAATTGCATTTCAAAGATCAGCCGGCTGTTGTTTTTGAAGGAGTTAAATTTACGCGGGGCGAGCCTTTCGTGAGCATTGCGCGCGAGAACAAGTTCGTTTACACCACAAAAGATTCGCTTTTTGCAAGTGGCGGCTATTTTATTCCTTCCGCAAAATACAGCGTCAGATTTTCCAGCGATTATCTGGCCACGCCCGTTAATGCGGCTGTGAAATATAAAAGTCCCAATGAGCTGGTCGCTGATAAGCTCCCGGCCAACATTCCGGAAGGTTCTTACTTATTGTCTTTTCTGGAAGGAGATAAAGTGATTGGCAAGAGTGCATTGTATTTTTCGGCGACCAACATTAAGACCATTGAATCGGTTTGGAAAGGTGATTTGACGCTTGCATTGAGTCGGAATGCAGAACGGTTATCCTTCAAGAAAGGCGAATCGGTTTACATGAAGCCTTCACCCGTTGAGTTCGGCTCGGCGAGCACAAAATTTGACAAAAATAAACTGCCAACATTACGGCTAAAAAGTGGTTCGACCATAGTTGACTTGAAGCCCGAACTGGCCGTTGTTAACTGGGCGATTGCGGGCGTAAGTTATCCTGTTGGTAAATATTTGCTTCCAAAAGACCTTGTTTCCGGTCAGTATGAAGTGATGGGCGTGTTTCCGGATAAGACGGTTTCTAAGCCATATTGGTCTAAAATGCAGGTTAATTAATAACCTGCATTTTATGATCTTGTTAGTTCGCTGATTAACTGTGCCAATTCAGGAAACGATGCTTGCAACGTTTCTCTTTCAGCCATTTCAAAATCAGCAAAATCAAATCCGGGTGCGACGGTGCAGCCCACCAGTGCATAACCTGTGCCTTTTGCAGGCCGTGATGCAAACCATGCACCAGCAGGAACAACAGCTTGAAACGTCTCTCCTTTCTCAGGATCATTGCCCAGCCTGATAATCTGCAACTGTCTGGTTTCCTGATGAATCACAAAAATTTCCAGCGCATCACCTGCGTAAAAATGCCACATTTCATCTGCCTGAATGCGGTGGAAGGCTGAAAAATTATGTGATTCCAGCAAAAAATATATCCCTGTTGAAAACGACCTGTCTCCGTTAAACCGTGCCGGCAGCGCGTGCTGCGCAATGCTTTCTGCCGCCCTATAAGTTTCAGAATAATACCCCCCCTCCGGATGCGGGCTTAGCTGATATTGCTCGATCCAGTAAGCTGCTGATTTTAAATTTTCCATAATGCACTAATATAAGGTGACCAGTTAATAATTCAATTGTCCTTGTTCCTTTTTTTAACAGAGTTGTTTCTTTACATTTGATCAAAATAAATCATAATTAATCAATATTGATCAATGGGAAATGACCGCGTGAAAATTGTCGATGAACAAGTGTTGTCCGACAATTGGTATACATTAAGAAAATACACATTCGATTATCAACGCGCCGATGGTGAATGGGAGCGCCAGTCTCGGGAGGCGTATGATCGGGGAAACGGGGCTGTAATATTGCTTTACAATCGTGAAAAACAGACTGTGCTGCTAACCCGGCAATTCCGGCTACCCTCTTATGTCAATGGCAACGATTCGGGAATGCTGATCGAAGCCTGCGCGGGATTATTGGATAAAGACAACCCCGAAGACTGTATTAAAAGGGAAACTGAGGAGGAAACCGGCTACAAGATCACTGCCGTCGAAAAAATATTTGAAGCTTATATGTCTCCGGGATCTGTAACGGAAATTCTTTACTTTTTTGTTGCTGAGTATGCCGAGGATATGAAAGTGAGCCAAGGCGGCGGCGCTGAACATGAGCAGGAAAACATTGAGGTTATGGAGCTCAATTTTGATGATTCTCTTGCTATGGTGAAGTCCGGGGAAATCAGGGATGCGAAAACGATTATGCTGCTGCAATATGCGCAGATTAACCTGCTGCTAAAAAAATAGCCGGATAAGACTTAAAGTCCTATCCGGCTATTCTCAATGCTTATAACATTATGATATTGGTTCTGGCGTCACAGGCGCAGGTTCGGAAGTTGTTCCAGCAGCGCCTTTGTTGCCTACGAATTTCTCGTAAAGTTCTTTAAAAAAGTTTTCGGCATCCGGAAAACTGCTTTTTAACGAATCAGCACCTTTTGATTTCAGCTCTTCAAAATACTCTGGCGCCTTGTCGATCGCACCCTCAGCGTCAGCCTTCAAATTGTTGGCTTTCGTTTTAAGGTCTTCCAAAAGTTTTTCGCCTTCTTCGCTTTGAAGATATTTATGCGCCGCGACTCCTGCAGCAGCACCAAGAATAAAAGTGGCAAGGTGTTTTGCGTTATTGCTCATGATTTCCAGTTACTTAGTTTAAGATAAATTTAGATAAACTTATGTTTTGATACAAAAATGAATTCCCTATTTGTTCAAAACAAGCATTAGAAAAAACTGTGCCGACTTCGTCATTGGATATTATTTAATCTCAAACGCCGCCTGCATGCGGTAACTGATTTTGATTTTTTGATAAGCAATGTCACTCTCAGCAACAGCGTCCGCAGACTCAGTCTGAGCCATTGTTCTCATATTCGCTTTGGCAAACATGGGCTGCGGAAAATACAGGTTCTCGTCAAGTTCCTTGATCTCCAAAACCTTCCCAAGCTTTTCGTCTAATGATGCAACCAAATATTCTGCTTTCACTTTCGCAGCCTTCAACGCATCGATTTTCACCTGCTTCTTGAACTCTTCTCTTTTTGAGTGGTCCACACGCGACACGTTCGCATATTGGACACCGCGGCTTTCGACTTTGGAAAGAATGCCGTCCAGCTTGTCAGGGCTGCTCACTTTCAGTTCATATTGTTTGCTTTCAAGAAATGTCGCAGGCTTTTTCTTCTTATCCGTGTATTCCTGATAACCGCCCAATCCACTGACAGACAATGCTTCTTTTGGCAAACCTGCATCTGTTAATGCTTTAATAAATTGCTTTTCAAGCGTGCTGATAACGACTTTGTTCTTTTGATTTTTTTCATCTTCAAAATATTCCCTTAGCGAAACATTGAAATAGATTTCATCCGGAACAACTTCCAATTCTGCAAAACCGGCAACTTCAATGCGTGGAGAAGGAATTTGCTGTTCGTATTTAACTTGTGAAAAAGCAGGGAACAAAGCAGAAGCGGCAAGCAAGGAACTCAAAATGATTTTTTTCATGGCCTTCTAAAAATGATTGTTAATGTAAATACAGATGCGGGCAGCAGTCAGAACGTTGTAACGCATGTAAAAAGTAATTGCTGCCAACGTAGTTTAGATATGAGGACCAATCAAAGGTTTAAAACAAAGATGGGAGAATAACGCAAGCCGCTGTTAATCTCCCATTTACGTGTAAAAATGTTTTTTGCCTTCGTCAGGTGAAGTTTTGATAAATAGAGTCCATAATACGGACAAAATGCTGATAATCGGAGTCATTAAGGCTTCCCCAACCTTTCCTGCGAATGTCAGCAACAATTGGAAATGCCTGGTTATAAGTTGATTCCCCGGACTTGGTGAGGAATAAATTGAATTTACGGCGATCGCCGGCGGCGGGTCCGCGCTCCACCAATCCTTTTTTTTCGAGTAGATCTATAATCCGGGTAACGGTCGGTGGATCTTTGAAAGTAAGCTCTGCAAGTTCGTTCTGGCTAATTCCCTGCCTCCTGAAAATGTGGTCTATGAGCACCCATTGGTCAACTGTAAGGTCGAAACCAGCCTCTGTGAGTTGTTTTTGAAGTGCATTGCGGATTTTTTTGATAGTCGTGTCTATTTTAAAAAAATAGGCACGCTGATCGGAATGATGCGTCATAATGAGTTTTAGTTGAAGGTTGAGGCATTGAGTATATGATTACCAATTATAAGTCCCTCCAACTATTCGTCTACTAATTATTGCAAAAAAAAATACTGAGAATTTTGATGAGTGGGGGTTGAAAAAAAAAACTCCTGGCCAACAAAATGACCAGGAGCATTAAACTGTATTTTAGGAAGCCTAAGCCGAATTTCTTGCGGCGTTAATGATCCCGAACATTGCGCGCATAATCAGCTGATTGTAGGTTTCTACGTCAACTGGCAGGTTTTTGGGATCTTCGGCTAGCATTTGTAAGGCATATTGTTGTATCGTAATCAATGGCAAAACGATCCGCTCTCTTGTTTTAATGGAAACTTTGGTGACATTGTTGCTGTCTAACAATTCCTTTTGCCCGGACACATCCAAAAGCAACTCGCGTGTTAACAGAAACTCGTTGTACATTTTGTCCCAAAATTCTCTGTAATCCTCTTCGTCGCGCAAATATTTCGTTGCAGGAAAAAATGCCTTTGAGAGTGACTGCATTGAATTTTCGATCAATGTCCGGAAGAACAGCGATTTTTTGTATAACTGGCTGATCTGATCCTTTCTGCCATCTTTATCCATCAAAGCAATTGCAGTTCCAAAACCATAAAAGCCAGGCACGTTTTGCTTCATTTGTGCCCATGATCCCACAAACGGAATTGCACGCAAATCTTCAAATTTCAAGCCCTCGTCGTCGTTCCCGCGCTTCGTCGGCCGGCTTCCAATGTTTGTCTGTCCGTAAAAACGCAGAGGCGTTTTTTTATCCAAATATTTCACGAACATCGGGTGATTTTTCAAATCAAGATAAGAATTGTAAGCTGACTCGGCCATTTCCTCGATCAAAATCTTATCCTCTTCATTCAGTTCGTCCTCCACGCGATTGCCGCGGAACAAGTGATTTTCCAAACCGGCTGTGAACAATCTTTCCAGATTATACATGGCAGTTGTCACAGTTCCGTAATTAGAGCTAATCGTCTGTCCCTGAACCGTTAATTGAATTTCTTTGTCTTCAATGTCCGTGCCGAGCGACGAATAAAAATTATGGTTATTGCCACCGCCACGTGCAGGAGGACCGCCACGGCCGTCGAAGAAAGTGACTTTAATTCCAAAATCGCGGGACACCTTGGTCAGCTCTTCCTTAGCACGATAAATGGACCAGTTTGCCCGTAAATAACCGCCATCCTTAGTTCCATCCGAAAACCCAACCATGATCGTCTGATGATTTTCACGGTTTTGTAAATGGTTGCGATAATATTCGCTCTCATATAAAGTCCGCATAATGCCCGGCGCATTTGCCAAGTCGTCCACAGTTTCAAAAAGCGGGACAACGTCCACTGCCAATTTGCCTTGTTCGTCCGCAATGAGGTTTTTAGCGAGCGCCACAACCTGCATTACATTCAATGCAGAAGTGTTATTGCTGATTACATAACGGTGAGCGCCTTTTTCACCATTGTTTTGCTGGATTGTCTTAATCGCACGAATCGATCCGAGAATGTCTTTGGTCAGCTCGTCTTCGTAATCTTCATCCCGCAATGGAATGTTCAAGGAAAGCAAAAGATCTATTTTCTTGGCCTCGTCCCAGCTTTCGTAATCGCTGTATTTTAGCAAAGGAATTTTTTTCTCCAATCTTTTCAGAATGTCCTCCCAAGCTTTTGCGTGCTTCCGGCTGTCTTGGCGCACGTCCAGGCTTGCGAAAAAGAATCCGAATATGTTCAGTTTCAAGATGAAATTATCAAGCAGCTCCACGAACAAGCCCTGATGTTTGGTAACCAGCACTTCGCGCGCTTTCAGCAGTTCGTCGATCAGCTCCTGCGCATTGGAATAGCCTTCTTCAAAAGGACCGAAGATCGTGCTGTTCATTTTGCGCTCGGCTAATCCGATTGCCTCATCAACTCCCTTGAATGTTAATCTCCGTTTTAATTGCCTCAAATCACGATAATAACCTCTCAAAAGCGTTTCGCGCAGTCTCGCAGCAACTTGCAGCGTAATTTCAGGATTCACAAATGGGTTTCCGTCACGATCTCCACCCGGCCAGAAGCCCAGTCGATACACATTCGGGTAAGGCCAGTCATGCACGCTCATGCCAAGTCCATTGATCAGCTTTTCGAGAATGGCCGGAATTGCGTCATAATATACATTTTCAAGAAACCAGCAAAGGCTCACCGCTTCGTCAAATGGAGTGGGCTTTTCGTGGTTGATGAATGCAGTTTTGCCTAATTGCAAAAGCAACTGGTTCACTTCCGTAAAGTCGTTTTTCTTGATTGCATCTTCCAGGTCATTGATAATGCCCAGCACTTTTCCGGAATAAAACTGCGTTGGATGCGCTGTAAGCACAATTCTGACACTGAAATCTTCCAGCTTCGTCAACAGTTTTTTTCTCAGCTCATCATTATCCAAACGATCCGTCAAATAATTGACAGATCCTTTGCCGGTAAGGTCGTGTGTCTGGTCAAAAGCGGCATCCTCCACGGAATCAAAAAGCACAACTTGCCTTTCAATGTATTGGATAAATGCAAAAAGCAGGTCCGCCCTTTCCTTGGGCGTCGCAGTTTCCAGCAATTCAGAGAAAAAGTGCTCTATAATCTCCCTAGGCGACTTACCTTCCTGAAATCCGCTTTCACTTTGCTGCGTTAGTATGGGTAATAATGAGCCCGTCTGAAATATGCCCCGATAAGGCAAACTCAGAAAAAGACTATTAAAAATATTGTACTTCGTTACAACGGCGTCCTGGAAACTGTTATTCATACTGGAGTGACAAAATTATATTCTGGAAATTGCAATCGGGGTAAATATACTTCTAAAAAATCGGTTTCAGGCTTTTGGGTGGGCTTGTTGATGTGATTTTTTGAGCTTTTCGATGGAGTTGTGCGTGTAAATCTGCGTCGCAGCCAGATTTGCATGCCCTAAGAGTTCTTTAATAGCATTCAGATCCGCTCCGCGATTTAATAAGTGCGTGGCATACGTATGACGCAGCACGTGCGGACTTTTTTGAGAAAGTGTGGTTACAGCTGATAAATATTTGTTCACCGTCCGCTGCACAAAGACCGGGTAAACGGCTTTCCCTGAATCAGTTAAAATTAAGCATTTTGTTTCTTCTTCTGGCGCACGGAGCGTTAAATATTTGACAAGCAGCTCAGCAAGCGATTTGGAAATGGGCACAATGCGCTCCTTTGATCGCTTCCCGAAAACCTGGATCGTGCGAGCGGACAAGTTGAGATCATCGACACCCAGACTGACAAGCTCTGCAAGCCGGATTCCGCTTCCGTAAAGCAATTCCAGGATCGTTCGATCGCGCACGCCTTCGAAATCTTCTGTGAATGTATCTTCCAGGAAAAGCGTTTCCATGGCTTTTTCTTCAACAAATGCGGGCAGCTTTTTCCGGGTTTTTAAGGCAGAAAGGATTTTGGTGGGATCTTGGGAAATGTGTTTTTTTCGTTTCAAAAACCCATAAAAAGTGCGCAGTGAGGCAATTTTACGGTTGATAGAAGACGGGTTAAGCCCTTCTTCCATCAGGCTGACAACCCAGGAGCGCAGCATTGGACCTTTTGCATCTTCCGACTTGTCGAGTTCATATTGAAACAGCAGATATTTTTGAAACTGGTCAAGGTCTGTTTGGTAAGACTTTACGGTGTGAACACTCGCCCGTTTTTCAAATTTCAAAAAATCAATAAATGACGCTATCATGGTTCTAACGTACAAAAAAGAGCTGCCTTAAACAAGACAGCTCTTTTTTATGATATGGATATAATGATCCTATCTAATCTTTCAGAACACCATTCCAGGGAACTAGTCTTCTAAATGACCGTAAGTTTTTTCTTTGTAAACTGCACGCAAAACTTCGAAGCGACGTCTTACAGATGGTTTTTCGAAAGCAGTACGCGCACGAAGCTGGCGCATTGTTCCAGTTCTTTCAAATTTCTTCTTGTAACGCTTAAGAGCGCGGTCAATCGATTCGTTGTCTTTAATGTTTATAATAAGCATGCTTATAGAATATAATGTTCTTTGAATTGGTTTCTGAAATCGGACTGCAAAGAAAGAATATATCAAACAGAAAATCAAGAAATAAGTAATTATTATTAGGTTATTTTTGTGATCATTGCACCAAAAAAGCATTTAACCGAATAAATAATCAATATGAGCGCGCGTCTGGGGATCATTGACTTGGGAACAAACACATTTCACTTGCTGATTGTGGACAGGAATGGAAGCGCCATCACCCCTGTTTTCCACGAAAGCAGGCCGGCGCGCATCGGCCTGGGCGGCATTAACAAGAAAATCATCACACCGGAAGCACTCGAACGCGCACTTGGCGTTTTGCAATATTTCCGCGAACAGCTGGACCTGCATGGCGTTACGGATCAAAATACATTCGCTTTTGGCACAAGCGCCATTCGCAATGCAGAAAACAAAGCCGATTTTTGCACTGAAATTTTAGAAAAAACTCGGATTAACATTACAGTCATTGACGGAAACCGCGAGGCCGAATACATTTATAGAGGCGTTCGTTATGGTGCCAACATTGGCAATGCGCCTTCCTTAATTATGGACATTGGCGGCGGAAGCGTCGAATTCATCATTGGAAACAACACACAAATTTTTTGGAAACAAAGCTTCGAAATTGGTGGTCAGCGGCTGATGGAGAAATTCATGCGCAACGATCCGCTTTCGCAGGCAGACAGAAATAAACTGTACAATCATTTCCAGGAAAATCTTATCCCACTTCATAACGCGGTTCACCAATATTCTCCCGAAAAACTCGTTGGATCTTCGGGAACGTTTGATACATTGGTTGACATTGATTTCCACTTCCGCCTTAACAACTGGCCACCCAAAACCCAGACGGATTTTAAACTGCCGATCGAAGAATTTTACCGAATTTTTGCCCTCATTCTTTCTGGTAATCATGAGGAAAGATTACAAATTCCCGGCATGATCGAACTTCGCGTTGACATGATCGTCGTTGCCGTTTGCCTGATCGATTATGTGCTTAAAAGCTATGGAATCAGTGACATACAGATTTCGAGCTATGCATTGAAAGAAGGTGTGCTTGCGGAATTGATCTCCCAATAAACGTCTCTGAAATTTTACAAATGAGCCCGAATTAATTTGTTGTCCATTGCGGCAATCTTCTATTTTTGTAAGTAAAAAACCCAAACCAACTCTAATGAAATTTTTTCGTTACCTCCTGTTATCAGGACTTACGTTTCTATGCCTAAACCAGGTTCATGCCCAAAAAAGAAAGAAGCAAGAAAAGAAGGAAGATGTTAAGATTGAGAAAGCCGTTGATGCAATGGCAACTGCCGTTAAGGAAAAGCTGAAAGACGAAAAGAAAAAAGCCCCCAAGGATTTCGAAGACTTGATCGACACCAGTGCAGTAAGTCAAAAAGGGATGATTTCGGTGTATAAAATGGATGAAAAGTGGTATTTTGAAATCCCTGACTCATTGCTTAATAAGGACATTATGGCCGTCACGCGTTATGCGAAGACGGCTGCTGGCGGCGGGATTTTTGGTGGCGAAGAAGTAAACCGCCAGGTGATTCGTTGGGAAAAAGGATTGGACGACAATCTGTTGCTGCGATCTGTGACTGTTGTTGTCGCAAGTCCGGACAGCACCAAACCTATTTTCCAGGCCGTAAAAAATTCCAACTCCGATCCGATTATTGGCGTTTTTGACATTAAAGCCGCAAAAAAAGAGCCTAAGGAAAAATCCTCAGTCATTGATGTAACTGACTTTTTCAATGCTGATAATCAAGTGTTTTCACTAAGTTCCGTTAGCAAGCAGCTTCTGAAATTATCTTCATTTAAGAAGGAAGCTTCATACATTGAGAAAATCCGTTCATATCCTATAAACACTGAAATCAGGACGGTAAAGACATTTACAGTCACGCCACAATTGATTTCAACATCGCCAGCCCCAACGATCGGACAATATTTGCCCTCGGGATTGGACGCAGGCGTGGTGACGATGGAAATGAACACATCATTGATTCTGCTTCCGGACAAGCCCATGCGGAAAAGGATCTTTGATAGCAGAGTCGGTTATTTTGCCAATCAATATGCAGTTTTCGGTGAAGAATCGCAGCGATCCGACACGGAGGTTTTTGCCGTAAGATGGCGTTTGGAGCCGAAAAATGCGGAAGATGCGGCACGTCAGAAGAATGGTGAATTGATTGAACCAAAAAAACCGATCGTTTATTACATTGATCCGGCAACGCCTGAAAAATGGCGTAAATATCTGAAAGCCGGTGTGGATGACTGGCAGGTTGCCTTTGAAGAAGCAGGTTGGAAAAATGCCATAAGAGGCGAATACTGGCCGGAAAGCGACACAACCATGAGTTTGGAAGATGCGCGTTACTCGGTAATTCGTTACTTCGCAGCCGATATTCAAAATGCTTACGGACCCAATGTGCATGACCCAAGAAGCGGCGAGATTCTGGAAAGCCACATTGGCTGGTATCACAATGTCATGCGTCTGCTTCGCAATTGGTACATTATCCAGGGTGCGGCTGTGGACCCAAAGGCGCGTACGAAGAAGTTTGATGATGAATTAATGGGCCAGCTCGTGCGCTTTGTTTCTTCCCATGAAATCGGCCACACGCTTGGACTCAGGCACAATATGGGCGCGAGTTCGGCAACGCCGGTTGAAAAACTGCGCGATAAAGCGTGGATAGAAGAACATGGTCACACGGCTTCGATCATGGATTATGCCAGGTTCAATTACGTTGCGCAGCCGGAAGATGGCATTACCAACCTTTTTCCAAGAATTGGGGATTATGACAAATGGGCAATCCGGTGGGGTTACAGCAATTTTGCTGACGCCAGTGATGCGAAATGCGAAAAAGCAATGTTGAATGAGCTGACCAAAGAGGCTTACCAGGACACACGTTTGCACTTCGGGACGGAGATAAGCCCTTACGATCCACGTTACCAGACGGAAGATTTAGGCGACAATGCGATGAAAGCGTCGGAATATGGCATTAAAAACCTAAAAAGAATTATCCCTCACCTCATTGAATGGAGCTGGGAAGACGGCGAAAGTTACAAGGAGCTTGACGAAATTTATGCCAGTGTCATTTCACAATATCGCCGTTATCTGGGCCACGTGATAAAAAACGTGGGTGGGATTTATGACAATCCAACGACTTATGATATGGAGGGCTCAACATTTGAAACTGTTCCAAAAGCGACTCAGCAAGAAGCAGTTGCATTCCTGAATAATCAATTGTTCAAAACGCCGACCTGGCTTTTAGATCAGAATATTTTAAGTAAAATTAAACCGGAAACGGGCGTTGAGGCCATTAAGGCTTTGCAGGAATATGCATTGACAACCCTTTTTGCTGGTGACCGAGCTGTAAGACTGATGGAAACGGGCATTTCTAGCAAAAACTACACGCTGGACGACCTTTTTACAGATCTGGAAAGTGGCATATGGTCGGAAGTGAAGGCTGGTAAAAGCATTGATTTGCACCGCAGAAATTTACAAAAGGTTTATATCGAGAAATTGATCGATCTTTTGAAGCCCGGCAGAGCAAATGTGCTTTCTGTGCCGGTGGGAACCACTTATGGATATTCAACGCGCGTGGTAGAATTAGAAGAAACGGACTTGCCTTCCGTTGCCAGGGCTCATTTGGAAAGTTTGAAGCCAGCCTTGCAAGGCGCAATTGCAAAGTCGACCGACAAGATCACAAAATATCACTTGCAGGATGTGTTGCAGCGCATTAGACTGGCGTTGGATCCGAAATAACATTGATCAAAAAACGCATGTCGGCATTATTAGAAGTTCTTCAAAATCATTCCGGATTTGCGAGCGTGACTCAAAGCGCAAAGCCATTCAAGCGCCTCGACTTTTCCGAAGGGAATGCGGAATTGCTTCGGCACGATTTGACTGAAACTTCCGCTTTTTCGGCATTTATTTTTGATAAAATGCTTGAAAAAAACACATTCATGGGCATTGGCGGCTATAACGAAAACCGTGTTATTTACCGTCAGCGAAAGCATTTTGCACAAGATCATGAAAATCCGCGAAGCATTCATTTAGGAACCGACATCTGGGCAAATGCGGGAGAACCCATTTACGCGCCATTAGATGCAACCATCCACAGCTTTGCGTTCAATGATCATTACGGCGATTACGGCCCGACGATTATTTTGCGCCACGAACTGCATAATGTCACATTCTTCACGCTTTACGGACATCTTTCGCTCTATTCTCTGGACGACTTGCATGTCGGAAAAACAATATCAGCCAACACGCAATTCGCCACAATCGGCCCTTATCCCGAAAACGGAGACTGGCCTCCGCACCTCCATTTCCAGCTCATCAGTGACATAGGACATCACAATGGCGACTTCCCCGGCGTCAGCAGCATTCAAGACCGAGCTCATTACCTAAACATTTGCCCCGATCCGAACTTGATTTTGAGGGTTGCGGAGAATTCGTAACTTAGTACATTCTACGCCTTCGCCTTTTCCAAATTAGGCAAAAAGCCTGTTAGCAATCCAATAAGCGGCAAAAAGGAGCAGATCCAGAAAACATATTCAATGCTCGTTTTATCGGCGAGACTGCCGAGGATAGCGGATCCGATTCCGGCGATCCCGAATGCGAATCCGAAGAACAGGCCGGCGATCATCCCAACTTTTCCGGGGATTAATTCATGGGCGTAAACCAATATGGCCGAGAATGCGGATGAAAGAATCAATCCAATGATGCAGCTTAATATGCCAGTCCAAAACAAATTGACATAAGGAAGCATTAACGCAAATGGCGCGGCGCCTAATATCGATATCCAGATCACATATTTCCGCCCGATCCTGTCTCCTACCGGTCCGCCGATGAATGTTCCCGCTGCAACTGCAAACAAGAACGCAAACAAATAAATCTGCGAATTCTGAATGGAAACGCCGAATTTATCAATCAAATAAAAAGTAAAATAGCTCGAAATGCTGGCCATATAAATGTATTTCGAGAAAATCAGCATTAGCAAAATCCCTATCGCAAACACAATTTTTCCCTTTGATAAATGTGATTCCTGATGCGTTTTGACCGCTTTTTTAGCCGATGCATTCCCTAAACTTCGTTTATACCAACCACCAACCCACGAAAGAATCACGATTGCTAATAAGGCCACAAGCGAAAACCAAATCACCTGAAACCGCCCGTAAGGAAGCAAAATCAATGCCGCCAACAACGGCCCAAGCGAACTTCCTGCATTGCCTCCAACCTGGAAAAGCGATTGTGCCATGCCATGTTTTCCTCCGGAAGCCATGCGTGCAACACGGGAAGCTTCGGGATGAAAAACAGCTGAACCTACGCCAATTAAGCCTACTGAAAGCAGCACAAGGTTGAAACTGTCTGCAAGTGAAAGTGAAATTAAGCCGAGCAAAGTGAAACACATTCCCACGGCAAGTGCAAAAGGCTGCGGCCTTTTGTCTGTAAACGCACCCACAATCGGCTGCAAAACGGACGCGCTTACTTGAAACGTGAATGTGATCAGCCCGATTTGGGTAAAATTTAATTTGAAAGATTCCTTAACCATCGGATAAATCGACGGGATCAGGGATTGCATGGTGTCATTGAGCAGGTGACAAAAGCTCAATGCAAGTAGGATAGGGAAAACGGTCTGCGAGGCAGTCGCTGCACTTGAATTGGGAGCAACGACATTTTGTTCAATGGATTTCATACTTACTTCCTATGGATCACGGTTGCAGCAGATTGCGCACCGGCGAGAATTGTAATGTCAGCAATGGTTACACGGCTCGGCGCATTCACGGCATATAGAATTGCATCCGCAATATCAGCGGCTTGTAAGGGATCGAAGCCTTGATAAACTTTTTCAGCACGCGCTTCATCGCCTTTGAAACGGACAAGTGAAAATTCAGTTTCCACTGCGCCGGGCGCAACATTGGTCACCTTGATGCCGTGCTGCGTCAATTCAAGACGCATTCCTTCGCTAAGCACTTCCACCGCAGCTTTGGATGCGCAATAAACGGCGCCGTTAGCGTAAGTCTGCTTGCCGGCAATGGAACTGATGTTCACAATGTGGCCCGAACCATTTTCAAGCATCAGCGGAATAATTGCCTTTGAAACGTAAAGCAATCCCTTCACATTTCCATCGATCATTGCATCCCAATCGTCTGTGTCACCCTCGTCCAGCGAGCCCATTCCGTGCGCATTGCCCGCATTATTGATTAGAATATCAATGTTTTTCCAATCATCAGCCAGCGAACCAATCATTGCCTTCACCGCTCCTTTATCCCGAACATCAAAAACCAGCGTGGTAACTTTCACTTTATCAGACAGCTCTGCCGCCACTTCATTCAGTCGCTCCTGACGTCGGCCGCAAAGGATGAGGTCTATTCCAGCTCCGGCAAATAATTCTGCTGTGGCCTTTCCAATGCCGGATGATGCTCCGGTAATCAATGCAATTCGAGACATTATAAAATCAAATTCGTCAATAAATGTGAGCTCAATATTTGCTCACTTTTTGTTTTTCGGGATATTCATGCTGCTGAATTTCCCTTTTTCCAGTTGCGCAGCCTGACTAAAAAGCTTAACTGCCTGCTCATAAACATTATCCGTCGGATTCAGCACCTGGAAAATCTCGTTATTGAGCCCATTCTTTTGTTTTCTTCCCCAAACATAGCGACCAATGATCGCTTTCGTTTGCGAAGTGATAAGTGGTTTTGAAAGATTCAACTCCTTTTCATTTGGTTTGATTCCCGCTTTGGAAGCGTCCTTAACCATGTCTGCAAGCATTGCATCAGAGATTTGGAACGAAGTCAGGAAGTCATTGAATGATTGTTTTTCCAATTTTTTAGAATTCGCATTGGCATAACGCAGCGCATATTCACGAATAATGTTTTTGGAATACAATTCAAATAAATACTTGCTGTTCATCAATGTATCTTTTGGAACAAAAATATCCGGCGTGATCCCGCCACCGCCATAAACCACGCGGCCGCCATCTGTCTTGTATATTTTTGTTTTGTCAAATTTAATGCTGTCCACATTAAACAGCTCGCCGCTTTCATAGCGATGCGACAAATCCTGGCTATAATCTTCTCCTTTTCCAAGTTCGTAAGGCTTTTGAATGCTCCGGCCGCTTGGCGTGTAATAGCGCGAAATGGTCAAACGAAGCTCCGATGCATCGGACAATTTGATCGGCATTTGCACCAAACCTTTGCCGTATGATCTTCGGCCTACAACCAATGCGCGGTCATGGTCCTGCAATGCTCCCGCCAAAATCTCTGAGGCAGACGCACTGCCTTCGTCCACCAGCACGATCAATGGTCCTTGTTCGAACAAGCCGTCAATATGGGAGCGTGTTTTTCTATCGAAGCGGCTGTCTTTGCCTTCTGTGTAAACCAAAAGCTTGTCGCCAGCAATAAATTCGTCAGCCATGCTCGTTGCGCGCTCCATATATCCGCCCGGATTTCCGCGTAAGTCGAGAATCAAATTTTTCAAACCGTTGGCTTTCAGATTTTTCAATGCTGATTTAAACTCGTCATAAGTGGTTTCTGAAAAACGGCTCACTTTAATGTAACCGATTTCCTGATCCACCATATAAGACGCGTCAACCGAATAAGTCGGAATGCGGTCGCGAACGACGGCAAAGTTCATTTTTTCATCCAATCCAACCCTTTCAATCGCGAGATCGACCTTAGTGCCTCGTTTTCCTCGTAAAAGCTTGTAAACCTGAGCGTTGGTAACGCCAGGGCCCGAAAGATTTTCTTTATTAACTGAAATGATCCGGTCGCCGCTCTGAATTCCTGCCGCCTCCGATGGGCCGCCGCTCAACGGGGTTACCACGTAAACAGTGTCATTATATATGTTGAATTCCACACCAATGCCATCAAAACCCGAATCTAGTTGTGAGCGCGCGGCCGTGGCTTCCTCAGTATTGAAATAGGCTGTATGCGGATCAAGCTTTTCCAGCATTTTGGAAATAGAAAAATCTACAAGTTCCTCTGTATTAACAGAATCGACGTAATTATTTTCAACAAGCATCAACACTTCGCGATACTTGGCATAGCCTTTTGCAACGTCTGTAAGCTTGCGGCCTCCGCTAAAAAAAGTGCTTCCAAGAAGCACTCCGGCAGCCAGCGTGATAGCTATAATGATGGGAAGGCGAACCACAGATCGGGAATTATGAATCGGAGTGGGAGATTTTTGTTGATCCATGCCAATAAAATATTTGAATGCGTTGTATGAATGCCGGTTGCAGCAGGCACATTTCTCTAACGTGAAGTAAGCGATTTTGGTTGCTTAAAGCAAGTGCGCCTAAGTTGATTTATTAGATATTAGTCTAACTTTTTTGGACTAAACAAAGGCTTTAAGAGATTCCGGATTGCGCATCGTTTCAAGGTTAATGCACTTTGCGGGATCTTGCCCCATCAAAATCCGCTTCATTGGCGCCTCCATTTTTTTCCCGTTTATCGTGTAGGGAATGTCGTTAACCTGCTCAATGGTGTCCGGGACGTGCCGTGGGCTGTATTCATTGCGCAGCACGTCTTTAATTTGAGCTTTAAGCGAATCGGTCAGCGTCTTGTCTTTGGCCAAAACAACAAAGAGCGAGATCGTCCCCTCGCCATTTTCTTTTTCAAGATAAACTGCGAGGCTGTCCTTCACATCCGGAATGCTTTCCACCGCTCGATAAATTTCAGCTGTTCCTATCCGCACGCCGCCGCGATTCAATGTTGCATCCGAGCGACCGTAAATTACGACGGAATTTCGGTCCGTGACCTTAATCCAATCGCCATGACGCCAGACATTTGGGAACATGTCATAATAACTGCTCAGATATCTTTCGTGGTCGTGATCATTCCAAAAGTAAATTGGCATCGACGGCATGGGCTGCGTGATCACCATTTCACCCAGCTCGTTGATCAAGCGCTTTCCGCCTTCATTATAAGCTTCGATCCGGCAGCCGAGCATGCGACATTGGATTTCGCCTGGATAAACAGGCAAGATCGGGCAGCCTCCGACAAATGCGCTGCAAACGTCCGTTCCGCCACTTAATGAGATCAACCAAACGTCCTTTTTCACATGCTTGTAAATCCATTCATAGGCTTCGGGCGGCAAGGGCGAGCCCGTGGAACCAATTGTTTCGAGAGATCCCAGATTTCCGGAAGTAATGCTTACGCCAGCTTTCATTGAAGCAATAAAAAACGCTGCTCCACTTCCGAAATGCGTAATTTTTGCTTTTTCTGCCAATGTCCACAGCACTTGTGATGACGGAAAAGCGGGCGCTCCGTCATACAAAACAAGCGTTGCGCCGCAGAGCATTGAACCTAATGCGTAATTCCACATCATCCAACCCGTTGTAGAATACCAAAAATAACGGTCGCCGGGTTTGACGTTTTGATGTAAAATCAGCGCTTTATAATGTTCGATCAAACAGCCGCCCACGCTGTGCGTAATGGCTTTGGGCTGTGCCGTGGTGCCGGACGAATAAAGGATCCAGATCGGATGATCAAACGAAACAGGCTCAAAATCAAGTCCGAAGTTCCTCAAATGCAAAATATCTTCCCAGGAAGTAAGCCGTTCTGGACGGTTTTCGGCATTGATATTGCTGATCAAAACGGTGTCTTTTACACTTGGCAAGGAGAAAGAAAGCTCCTGTGCAAATGCTGTAATGTCGTACGTTTTGCCGTTGTAAGTGTAACCGTCAGCAATGAAAAGGACTTTGGGCTCAATCTGCGAAAAACGATCCGTAATGCCTGTTTTCCCAAAATCAGGAGAACACGAAGACCACACCGCTCCAACCGCATTCGTTGCCAAAAACGCGACAACAGCCTGTGGAATATTTGGCAAAATCGCAGCCACTCGATCGCCCGGCCGCACGCCCCTTTGCTTCAACCAAGCCGCAACAGCCGCAACTTCCGTTTCAAGTGTGTCCCAGGAAATTTCCTCTAATTCTGACTTTTCTGATTGGAAAATAATCGCGGGACGATCCCTTGTTTTATTTCTGAAAATATGCTCTGCGTAATTCAGCTTAGATCGTGTAAACCACTTCGTCCCGATCATTCCGCTTTGCGGTCTTTGAAGCACTTCAAGATAAAGATCGTGTGATTTGATATTGAAATACAGCCACAAACTTTCCCAAAAATCTTCCAGATCCGTTACTGACCAGTCCCAAAGGTCATGGTAAGACCTGAAATAAAGACCTTTTTTTACGAAGAGCCAATCCATGTATTTTTTCAGATTGGACTGTTCCAAAAGCGCCCGTCCGGGTTTCCACAAAGGCTGCGTCTGCACGTCAGTAGACATATTCAAATCATTATAGGTGAAGGTTAGGTGTTGAGAAAACATTAAAAACATGCATTTTCTCAATAGTATTAATAAACGACCGGTTACGCAAATTGACATAAAGAGGCCGGAAAAAATTTACATGGAAATTTACCGTATCTTTGTCAACTTATAATTAAAATACTTAGTACTCTGATCATCAGATACGTTGATAAGTTGGTTTTAGTGGCAATCTTCAAATAATGCCCTGAATCACTTTCAAGACACGGCAAATAGTAAGAGGAACAAAATTCCAGTAGTGATACTGCATTCCTAATGAGAAAAAGAACATCAACACCGTCGAAGGCGCCAAAAGCGTCGCAACCTTCGACCGGCGGACAAAAAACTTTCCGCAAATCCAGCGACGGCGCAGGTCATCCGTTTAAAAAGGCCCGCCCAGAAGCTGAAAGCCGCTTCAGCAAACCAAGCATTAAAAAATCAAGTTTGCGCGTTGCCAGTGGCAATACTGACAATGGAGGACAAAAAGCTCGTCCAAGTTTCGACCACGAAAAAGGCGCTAGCGAAGGCCAGCGATTTGATAAGCCGAGATTCGATAAGCCGCGTTTCGACAAACCTTCATTCAAATCAGGCTCCGACAGACCTGCTTCTGACAGACCGCGATTCCCAAAAAGAGACGGTGAGTTCAGAGGCGCAGGCGACAAAAGGGAATTTGGACAAAAGGACGGTTTCAGAGGACATTCAGACAGACCACGTTTCGACGCTGACCGCCCCCGTTTTGAAGGCGAAAAACCACGTTTTGAAAAAAGAAGCTCAGACAGACCTGCTTCAACAGGCGATTCTCGTCCGTTCCGTTCAAGAGAAGAATCGGGACAACGAGAAAGATCCGCTGGTGACCGGGAATTCAAGCCCCGTTTTGACAGACCTGCGCGAGAAGGCGAAAGACCCGCTGGCAACAGAGAATTCAAACCACGCACGGATAGGCCTGCACGAGAAGGCGAGCGCCGTGATTCAAGACCATCTGGCGAGCGTTCATTCGACCGCGGCAGCAGAGATGGCCGACCAGAATTTAAAAAAAAAGATGAATCGGAGCGTGTAGAACGGGATGACTTCCAAAAACAATCCAACAATGAAAATCACGAGGCAGTAGATCGCAGCGGATTGGACAGAAGGGTTGGTCGTTTTGAAAGTGCTCCGCGCTATAATCTGTCGAGTTACGAGAAGAAAGCGGCGCCGAAACGCAAGGAAAAAGCAGAATCTCCGCTCATTCGATTGAACAGATATATTGCGAATGCCGGCATATGCTCGCGTCGTGAGGCAGATGATTTGATTTCTTCGGGACAAATTTCTGTCAACGGAAAAACGATCACTGAAATGGGTTACAAAGTGCTGCCAACTGACGTTGTAAAATACGGCAAGAAAGCATTGAACCCGGAAAAGATGGTTTATATATTAATCAATAAACCAAAGGATTACATTACAACAACCGACGATCCGGAAGAGCGTAAAACGGTGCTTGACCTGATTCAGGGTGCATGCGCGGAGCGCGTTTATCCGGTTGGCCGTCTGGATAGGAATACAACGGGTTTGTTGCTTTTGACCAACGATGGCGAGCTTGCTGAAAAGTTGACGCACCCATCGGGCGGAATCAAAAAAATCTATCAGGCAGAACTGGATAAGCCAATTACAACCGAAGATTTTGAAAAGCTGCAACACGGACTTGAACTGGAAGACGGATTTATCCGGCCCGACGAAGTGGGTATTGTTACGCCTGACGCAATGGTGATCGGGCTTGAAATCCACAGCGGTCGCAACCGCATTGTACGCCGCATGTTCGAACACTTAGGTTATGAAGTGCAAAAGCTAGACCGCACCGTGTTCGCAGGATTAAACAAAAAAGACCTTCCGCGTGGAAAATGGAGGTTTTTGAGTGAGAAAGAGGTTGTAAAGCTGAAATTTATGCTTTAAGATTTTTGAATAAAATACAAAAAGAAAACCGGCTGCTACGATAAACGTAACAGCCGGTTTCTTTTTTGAACCTATATATATTACAAGCGGAATCCGAATGAATAAACGTCATATGGCGCGTCTGGGTAAAGACCTTCAAACTGCACCATTGATTCTTCCTTGCCAGCAATCGCAGCTTGGAATTCTTTCACCGTACGCACAGGCTTACCATTAACTTTGGTAATGATAAAACCTTCTTCAACCTGCGAACGGGCAAATTTCCCGCCGTCAATTGATACAACTTTCACACCGCCATCCAGCTTGTAACGAGATAGACGTTGTTTTTCTTGATCTGTCAGGTTGCCAAACTGCGCTCCCAACGCATTCATGATGGAAGCTGACTCGTCACGTTTCAGAATATCGGAACCACCTGTGCGGTTACGCAATGTGATATCCAGTTCTTTTTCTTTTCCGTCACGGTTTACAGTCAAGTTTACTTTATCGCCAGGCTTGTGCAAGCCGATTGATTGTTGCAATTCTGGAATAGAGTGAATGTTCACACCGTCCACTTTTACAATCACGTCACCTTTGGCAACACCGCCGGCTTTCGCAGCGCTGTTTTCTGTAAACTCACGAACGTAAACGCCGTCATTTACTTTCACACCATATTCTTCGGCTTTTCTGCTGTCCAAATCATCCAGGGCAATTCCCAGATAACCACGTTGCACATTACCAAATTTAATCAAGTCACTTGAAACCTTCTTAACAATGCTTGAAGGAACTGCGAATGCATAACCTGCAAAACTTCCCGTCGGGCTCGCAATGGCAGTGTTAATGCCGATCAATTCACCTTTTAGGTTAACCAATGCGCCACCGCTGTTTCCAGGGTTTACAACTGCATCTGTCTGAATAAATGATTCAAGTGGAGAATCCACTGAGGCTGCTGATGTAGGCGTTACACCTCCACCACGTCTCGACTGGCCAATGATTCCCAATCCGCGACCTTTTGCACTGATAATACCAGCCGTCACCGTAGATTCAAGATTGAAAGGGTTACCAACCGCTACAACCCACTCGCCTACTTTTACCGCGTCGGAATTACCCAATGTTACAGCAGGCAAATCTTTTGCTTCAACTTTAATAACCGCAATGTCCGTAGACGGGTCCGTTCCAATCACTTTGGCTCTGAACTTGCTCTTGTTATGCAGCGTAACTTCCAGTTCCTGAGCACCTTCCACAACGTGGTTGTTGGTCACGATATAACCATCGGCCGAAATAATTACTCCCGAACCGGATGCTTCCTGCGACTGAGGACCGCGGCCCCCGCCTTCAAACTCGTCACCAAAGAAATCTCTGAAAATATCAGGAATCTGCTGTTGTCCGCGAGATGCCTGGCGTGTCATTGTCGATTTAATATGGACAACCGTTGGCGTTGTCGCTTCGGCTGCGTAAACGAAGTCACCAGGTGCGCCCACCGGAGTGCCAGTTGATGTAAAACGCGTAATTGATTCAGCAGGAGCCTCTTTCAAAATTACGTCCTTTCCATCGTTATCACCGAGTAGCTTAAAGCCGGCAAGAGTTGATGCACTCGAAATCAACCCAACCAACACTAAACCTTTCCAATTTGTTTTCATATAAAAATTTGTTGGGGTTATATTTTTGTAAATAAATAACGCAAAGCCATTACTAAACTATTGCCGCAGAAGCCTCATTTAACATAATTTAACACAGATATTCTATTCTTCAACTACTAAAATACCCTGCCAATCCAAGTAACAATTTATTCCATTCTTTGTTCACAAAAAAGGCGCTATTATGAAATAATAACGCCTCTTCAAATCATTTGCTTAGATTAAGCAATGTCAATGGTGCGAGCAGGTTTTTCTTTCGCTTCTTCACGTTTTGGCAATGCGATGCTCAAAACTCCGTCAGCATAATTAGCTTCGATTTTGTCGCCATCAACTGAATTAGGCAATGTGAATGTGCGCTGGAAAGATGCGTATTTAAATTCCCTGCGCGTATATTTTTCGTTGGCGTTTTCTTCTTTCTGCTCTTTTTGTGCTGAAATCGTCAACTGATTTTTTTCAAGATTCAGTTTAAAATCGGATTTCTGCAAGCCCGGAGCAGCAACTTCAATTCTAAAACCTTCTTTGTTTTCAACAACATTAACGGCTGGAACGCTTCCCGCAAATGCTGGATTTGCAAGTTCGTTAAAGAGGTCTTTACCAAAAAATCCGTTTACGTAAGATGGATTTGCGAAGTGGTTTTTTACTAACGTGCTCATGGTTTTATGTTTTTAATTGTCTGTTTCTAATTTTTACCGTCGTGGTATGTGAGGTAAATATCAATTCTCATTCCGAGATGCAAAAACGGAAAAGAACAAGACATAATGTCCGATTTACATAAAAATAGTTAATTTGCACCTGACATAAAGGCTTATCAATGCGCAAAAACAAGACAAAATGTAACATTACCCGGAATCAGGGTTTGCAGAAAACGAAAAGCAGAAATAGACTAGCGAAGGTCAAGCAATGCGCAGGCCTGCTCGGAGGCTGACTGCTCGGCTTTTTTCTTGGTAAAACCATTGCCTTGCGCGAATGGCTCGTCGTTTACCAAAATTTGGGAAATAAATTCGCGGTGATGGCGGGTGCCGCGTTCTTCAAGAATCTCAAAACGGATTTCCTTGCCTTCCCGCTGTGCCCATTCGATGATAAGGCTTTTAAAATTGGCATTGTTCTGAATAATGTTATCCAGATCATAATGCGTAATGAGCTTGCTAATGATGAATGTTCGCGTGAAACGAAAGCCTTTGTCTAAATAAATCGCCCCTACAAATGCTTCAAGCGCATCGCCATACATGGACGAGCGTGGAGACATGCCGCGACGGTTGCCATCATATTCGATCAAACGATCGAGGCCTAGTTTACGGGAAATTTGATTCAGCGACTCGCGGTTTACGATCCGGGAGCGGATCTCGGTAAGAAAACCTTCGTCTTTGTAAGGATATTTGGTAAAAAGAAACTCAGCAACGACCATCCCCAAAACTGCATCGCCTAAATATTCCAATCGCTCATTGGACTCGCGAAAACCTTTGATAGCGGTTTCTCTGGAGGCAGAAGTGTGACGGAAAGCGAGTTGGTAAACGCCCAAATTAGAAGGCCTGTCGCCGATTACATGCGCAATGGATTCTTTAAATTTTTTATCCTCAGCACTTCCGGTTCTGAAAAGAGAGAGTATCGGTATAAGAATGCGCTTTGCCAAGTGTAATCAGTTATCAGTCTTCATATTTTTTGAAAATGACTGATGCATTGTGACCGCCAAAACCAAAAGTATTACTCAGGGCAATTTTAGTCTCGCGCTTTTGAGCATGATTGAACGTCAGATTCAGCCTTGGGTTAATTTCCGGATCGTCTGTAAAATGGTTGATCGTGGGAGGAATCACCCCGTCGCGGATTGCAAGAATACATGCCGCGGCTTCGATAGCGCCTGCGCCACCCAGCAAATGCCCGGTCATGGATTTGGTTGAACTAATGTTCAATTTATAAGCATGCTCACCGAAGAATTTTTCGATTGCCTTAATTTCTTGCGGGTCACCGATCGGCGTAGATGTGCCGTGGGTGTTAATGTAATCCACATCTTCCGGCTTGATCCCGGCATTTTCAATCGCGTTTTTCATCACGATATGAGCGCCGAGGCCTTCTGGATGGGGAGCTGTAATGTGGTAGGCGTCCGAAGACATGCCCGCTCCAATCATTTCAGCGTAAATTTTTGCTCCTCTGGCTTTCGCATGTTCCAGCTCTTCCAAAATGAGTGCCGCACCGCCTTCTCCCAAAACAAATCCATCGCGGTCTTTGTCATAAGGACGGGAAGCCGTTTCAGGAGAATCGTTTCTTTCAGACAATGCTTTTAATGCATTAAAACCACCTACACCCGCAATGGTAACCGCTGCCTCCGAACCGCCGGAAATACAGACGTTCATCATGCCAAGCTTAATGTAATTGAATGCATCAATGAGGGCATTGGTTGCAGAAGCGCAAGCTGAAACGGTGATAAAATTAGGACCTCGGAAACCGTAGCGGATCGAGAGCACGCCGGATGCGCTGTCTACGATCATTTTGGGGATAAAGAATGGATTAAAACGAGGCGTTTTTCCATTTTCGGCAAAATTCATCACCTCTTCTTCAAAGGTTTTCAATCCACCGATTCCGGTCCCCCAAATTACACCGGCTTTGTCGAGATCAAGCGTATCTGCGTCAAAGCCGGCGTCCTTCATTGCTTCATCTGCTGCAATGACGGCGTATTGGGTAAAGGGATCCATTTTACGCGCTTCCTGACGAGGAATGTAATTATGAACGTCTAAACCTTTCACTTCACAGGCAAACCGGGTGCGAAACTTTTCAGCGTCGAAACGCGTGATGGGAGCTGCTCCGCTTACACCTGCAACCAAATTTTTCCAAAAGGTAGAAACATCATTTCCAACGGGCGTTAATGCACCCATTCCGGTAATTACAACTCTCTTCAAACTCATAAAATGGGGACAGAAATAAAATGATACTGGTGCAAAAACCGAATTACTTCACGTTTTCTTCCAGGTATGCAACAGCCTGACCAACTGTACCAATGTTCTCTGCCTGATCGTCAGGGATAGATAGATTGAATTCTTTTTCAAATTCCATGATCAATTCAACGGTATCTAGAGAGTCTGCTCCCAAGTCGTTCTGGAAGTTTGCTTCCGATGTTACTTCCGACTCTTCAACGCCGAGTTTTTCGACGATAATTTGCTTAACTCTTTCTGCAATTGCTGACATTTTATATTCACTTTTTGGTTAAAATCGCAACAAAGAAAGAAATTTCGATTCACTTTGTCAAAATTTTTTTAGTCCTTTCATTTTATTGCTTTTAATGTATTGGAAATAAAAAAACCAGAAAATCAAATGTTTACCACGGATCTGTCCCACTAAATCTTTTGATCTTATTAACAACCTGACGGATAGCCGTACATTCGCAAAACATTCATTGACCATCTGACGCAGCATTGTATGATTTCAATTCCTAATATAAAAAACGCCGAATCTCCCCTATTTTTTTTGATGGCTGGCCCATGCGCAATTGAGGGCAGAGACATGGCATTACGCATTGCAGAACACATTACTGGTCTCACCGACCGACTCAAAATTCCCTATATTTTCAAAGGTTCTTACCGAAAAGCCAACCGCACGAAAATCGATTCTTTCACTGGAATTGGTGACGAAAAAGCATTGAAGATTTTGGAAGAAGTGCGAAATACTTTTGGGGTGCCTGTGGTCACCGACATTCACGAGTCGCACGAAGCGGCTTTTGCGGCGGAATATGTTGACGTGTTGCAAATCCCGGCCTTCCTATGCCGCCAAACCGAATTGCTAGCCGCAGCAGCAAGAACTGGAAAGGCTGTTAATGTTAAAAAAGGCCAATTTTTGTCCGGCGCTTCCATGAAATTCGCTGTTGAGAAAATCAATGAGGTTAATCCAGAATGTCCAGTGATCCTAACCGATCGGGGAAACAGTTTTGGCTATGGCGATCTGGTTGTAGATTATCGTAACCTCCCGGAAATGAGCGCTTTCGGCGTGCCAGTTGTGATGGACTGCACGCATTCATTGCAGCAGCCCAACCAGGCGTCGGGCGTAACCGGCGGCAAGCCCAAGCTGATCGAGACAATCGCAAAAGCTGCAATTGCAGTTGGTGCGGATGGTTTGTTTATCGAAACACATTTTAATCCTTCGGAAGCAAAATCGGATGGTGCTAATATGCTGCCTTTGGATCAATTGGAAGGGCTTTTGGAAAGGTTAGTGCGCGTTCGTGAAGCCGTAATGTGATGGTAAAACGCTATCTCAAAACGCAGCTGTTTTGCGTTATTTTCTGTTTTCAAATTGTTTCTTCCAAAGCTTTTGCCCAAAATGATTCCATTCCAAAGGATTCAAAGCTTTGGGTTATCAAAGCTGGTGATGTCATTCCACCCGTAACATTGGCTCTGGCTGGACTGATCACCCAGGGAAAAATCAGCCGACATTTCCACGACGACGTGCATTCGAAATATCCGGATTTTCATTCAAAAGCAGATGAATTTTTGCCCTATGCACCCGGTGTGATCAGTTTGGGGCTGGCTTCTGCGGGCGTGAAAGGCAGGCATAAGCTTGGTGATCAGGTGATTCTTGCATTACTTTCCAACATTATCGCGCAAGGCGTGACGCAAAGTTTAAAGCGGGTTATCAAATATCCTCGCCCAGATGAATCTGATTATTATTCATTTCCATCCGGCCACACCACCACAGCTTTTGCAAATGCAACCATTCTGCACGAAGAATACGGCCAGCGAAGCGTTTTGTACAGCATTGGTGGTTACGGAACGGCGACCGCAGTTGGCGGATTAAGAATTTTAAATAACAAACATTGGCTTGCAGACGTCCTCATGGGAGCAGGCGTAGGAATTGGGGCCACAAAAGCGCTTTATATAAGTTATCCATGGCTGCAAAAGACCGTTCGCAGGATGAAGCATTAAATTTCAGTTTTTAGAAAATCAACTGACATACGGTTGTCATAAGGGGCTGTTTCATTTGCATACAACATTATCCATGTCAAATATGCAAACGAAAACAATTCAGCCGATCCACGTGCTATATTTCGAAACCGAGACTTCCCTGAGTGAATTGATGGATTACGTCCGCATTGTGGCACACCGGTTATATCGCGAGGCCATCCAAAAAGAACTGGAAATAACGGGGCCGATTTACTGGATTTACAATGGCGCTGACGGGAATCCCGAAACTCAATTTCACCTGACAATTGCATTGCCTGTCACGGCTCCCGAAACGCGTTTGACTGATTCTGAATTCAAACTAAAATACCTGGAACCATTCAACTGCGTCGCCGGGCAGCTTTATGGAAGTTGGGCAGGCTTGGGGAAAATTTACGGTGAACTGATTTCAGAACTGATGTCTAACAAACTGATCATGACAGGCCAAAACCGGGAAATATATTTAAATATGGATTTCCAAAACCCGGAAAACAACATTACCGAAGTGCAAATCGGAATTGTAAATTAAGTTTTTAAAACCAATCTTCCGTCATGTCCTATTGTAGCTATATCAACAATAATGTTTCAGAAACTGCCGATTTTCTGCTAAACAAACATTACCACGACAATCAATATGGTTTTCAAATCACGGATGACGACGAGCTTTTTGGCCGTTTGATTTTGGAAATAAACCAGGCCGGGCTGAGCTGGACATTAATGTTGCGAAAACAGGATGGTTTTAGAAAAGCTTATGATAATTTTTCAATTGAAAAAATCGCCCAATATGACGAATTTAATCGTGAAAGACTTTTGCTGGACCCAGGAATTGTGCGTAATCGATTGAAAATCAATGCAGCAATTGTGAATGCACAAAAAATTCTTGACCTAAGAAAAGATTACGGCTCATTTAAAGGATGGATTGACGCACATCATCCTTTAACGAAAGAAGAATGGATCAGGCTTTTTAAGAAAACATTTAAATTCACAGGCGGCGAGATCGTCAACGAATTCCTGATGAGCACTGGCTATCTGCCCGGCGCTCACACGCCCGATTGTCCCGTTTATAGCAAAGTCAACTTAGTGGCAGCGACGCAAAAGGCTTGATTAATGCAGTCCTGATTCTTTAAGATATTTTATCAATGCAGCAGGCTGGTCGGTTTGCAATCCCTGAACGTCCTTCGCGATAGCCTCTTTCCATGAAACCGGTCCTTCGGTTGCACTTTGCACATCAAGCCAAACCTGCACTCCCAACTCGTTAGCATCCTTCAAAAGGGTTGGGTTGGACAAATTATCGACTATTTTTAAATGCATCTTTTCCAAAAACCCAACCAGTTTCTCTTTGCTATCAATATCTTTCGGCAAACTTGACATCAGAGGAACCTGCGGCGCGACCTTCGTCCATTCATAGTAATCGGTTTCTTTGTTCAAATAAACCACAACCTGCTTTTCCATTCCCGCTTCTTTAATCTGCTTCCAGGTCTCAGTTACATCCGCCGCTTTGAAATCGAGATAAATGTTGATCTTGTTTTTACAAACAGCCAGCACATCCCTGAACTCCGGAATCTCGTGGGTTTTCTTATTCCGATTAAAAACCTGCAAGTTTCTAACCTCTTCCAAAGTCATCGCATTGATTTTTCCGGCTCCGTTTGTTGTCCGGTCAACAGTCGCGTCGTGCAATACAACCAAATGTCCATCCTTGGTTGTCCTCAAATCCACCTCAACATAATCCGCGCCAGCCTTGATTGCCTCCTTCGCGGCTGCGATCGTATTTTCAGGAACGGCAACATGATTTCCACGATGCGCGATGACGATGGTTTTATGTTTGGTTTCAGGCAAAACTTGCTGCGCAAAAGCGCTAACAGACATTGTTAATGATAGAAAAAGGAGGTTTTTGACTTTTCGGAACATGATTGAATGCATAAAAAATAAGTCTACAAGTAAGAATAAAAAATCCTCAACTTATAGACTCATAAACTTTCAAAACTGACTATTGAATTTCGAAACTTGACAAATTCACAAAATCCTGCACGCGGTCATTGATTTCTTTTTGTGTAAGATTGACGATGCGCTCGGTTCCAAATTTTTCCACGCAGAACGACGCCATCGCAGATCCATATATAATAGCGCGTTTCATGTTTTCGAAAGAAATGTCGTCGGTGCTGGCCAGATAACCAATAAATCCGCCTGCAAATGTGTCTCCTGCGCCGGTTGGGTCAAAAACCTCTTCCAAAGGCAATGCTGGGGCGAAGAAAATCTTGTCTCCCTGGAACAACAATGCGCCGTGTTCTCCTTTTTTAATGATCAATGTCGTGGGTCCCATTTCCAGGATTTTCTTCGCAGCCTTCCGCAACGAATATTCTCCAGAAAGCTGGCGTGCTTCCTCATCATTGATTGTGATCAAATCCACCATTTTCAAAACGGCTTTCAGATCATCCATCGCAATGTTCATCCAAAGGTTCATCGTGTCGAGCATAATGAGCTTCGGACGCGTGGTCATGCGCTCGATAATCAGTTTCTGCGTCGCAGGAACCGTGTTTCCCAACATTAAGAACGTCGTGCCCTGGTAAGATTCCGGAATGATGGGATCGAAATGTTCCATTACATTCAGTTCCGTCACAAGCGTATCACGGGTGTTCATATCCTCATGATATTTCCCCGACCAGAAAAAAGTTTTTCCGTCCTCAACGATTTCAAGTCCTTCTGTATTAACGCCGTGATCCTGCAAAAGAGAGATCATTTCATCCGGGAAATCGCCCCCGACAACAGCCACGAGATTGTTTTCTTTGGTGAAATATGATGCTGCTAGTGTGATGTAAGTGGCCGCACCGCCAATAATTTTATCTGTTTTTCCAAAAGGTGTTTCGAGCGCATCGAATGCAACAGATCCTACGGTTAATAAACTCATAAATTAGTATTGTATTGATTTTAAGATAGTTTCAAACAAGGCCTTCTTCGCAAAAGCGCTGCGAAGATAATCAAAACGCCCGAATAGCATCCGGCCCGCATTGTATTATGCCAAAGTGTTTAACTCAATGATAGGTTATTTGCTATTTTTGTAAAATTTACCACTTTCACCACTAACACATAACTATGGAAGCGATCAGCGAAGCCAGAAGACACATTGACAATGCCAAAGATTTTTTGAGTAACAATGCGAAAAAGCAGGAAGGCATGTATCAGGACAAAAAATATGTCAAGATTGCAGGGCATACTGCCTATACTGGCATCTTGTTAGCATTAAACCAGTTTTTGGGAGAGAAGAACAAAAAAACGCCAAAAAGTGTGGAGTGGTATCAAATGGAGCTTAGCAAGGTAGACAAAAGTTTGCTGGCCAAGTTCACGACTGCTTATCAGGTTCTGCACATTGACATGGGTTACCAAGGAAGCCAAAGCGCCGAATTAGCGTCAGTCGGATTACAAAACGCAGAAATAATCATCAACTGGGTAGAAACCCGGCTTGAAAAGACACAACATTAATACAATCAGTTTTTAGAAAAGTAAAAACATAGATGACCGCCCAGACTTTCCAGCCGCTTAAAATATTCAATACACTTTCCCGTAAAAAGGATGTATTTGTTCCAATTGCCCCTCCTTATGTCGGCATGTATGTCTGCGGTCCAACGGTTTATAATAATGTACACTTAGGAAATATCCGGACGTTTCTGTCTTTCGACATTCTTTACCGTTATCTGACGCACATTGGATATAAAGTTCGCTATGTGCGGAACATTACGGATGTGGGGCACTTGGTGGGTGATGGAGAAGTGGGTGAAGATAAAATCGGTAAAATGGCAAAGCTGCAAAAGCTTGAACCCATGGAGATCGTGCAGCGCTATACCAATGATTTTCACGACGTTTCAGCCATATTTAACCTGATTCCACCCAGCATTGAACCCACTGCAACCGGACATTTAATTGAACAAATCGAAGCCGTTAAAACATTAATAGAAAAAGGCGCAGCTTACGAATCCAATGGCTCCGTTTATTTTGATATCAATAAATATCAAGCTGACGGCAATGAGTATGGCAAGCTTTCCGGTCGCATTATTGAAGACCTTTTGAATGAAACGCGCGAGCTGGACGGACAGTCTGAAAAGCGAAATCCGCTGGACTTTGCGCTTTGGAAAAGGGCCAGCCCTGAACACATTATGCAATGGGATTCTCCGTGGGGAATGGGCTTTCCAGGATGGCATTTGGAATGTACTTGCATGAGTGGTAAGTATTTAGGTAAACAATTCGACATTCACGGCGGCGGAATGGATTTGAAATTCCCGCACCACGAATGCGAAATCGCACAAGGCAAATCACTCACGAATGAAGAACCTGTGCGCTACTGGATGCACACGAATATGCTGACAGTGAACGGACAAAAAATGTCCAAATCGCTCAACAACTCGTTTTTGCCAGCTGAGCTTTTCTCCGGAAGCCATCCATTATTAGAGCAGGCTTACAGTCCGATGACCGTCCGCTTTTTCATGCTGCAAAGCCAATATCGCAGCACGCTTGATTTCTCCAATGAAGCATTGAAAGCAGCGCATAAGGGTTATAAAAAGCTTGCAAATGGTTTGAGAAATGCAAAACTGCTTTCCTATGTACACGAAGAAGGCGTTAGCATTGACGAGATCAAAAAAATAGAAATTGAAAAAGCGATTGAAGGTTTTTATGGAGCGATGAATGATGACCTGAACACTTCCGTTGCGTTTGCGAACCTCTTCAATCTACTGAAATACATTAATATGCTCAACATGGGCCAGCTGAAATCGGCTGCGTTGGGCGAAGAGACATTTAATGCATTAAAAAACAATTTTGTTACTTTTTTCGAGGATGTTTTGGGCTTGAAAGAGGAAGTCGCCGAAGGTTATGCAATCCTCGACGGCATGCTGAAATTGTATCGCGAATATAAATTATTGATGAACTACGAAAAAGTAGACGAAATCCGTTCTTACTTCAAAAACCAGGGACTGGTAATCCGCGACTCCAAAACGCGGATTGATTGGGCCTACGAAGAGTGATTATGAAAAAGTTACCTTTAATATTGTTTGTCTTCTTGCTGGCTTACGGCTGCAAAACCAAAGACAGCTCCGAGCAAGCGGCGGAACAACCGCCCGCACTGGTAAAAAGCCCTGCTTTTAGCGAGGATTCAGCTTATCAATTTGTTCAAAAGCAAGTTGATTTCGGTCCGCGGGTTCCTAACACGAAGAAGCATGATGCTTGTGGTGATTATTTGGCGGCTACGCTGAAAGGATATGGCCTTACGGTCATTGAGCAGGCTTTCAAGGATACGACTTTTGATAACACAATTCTGAATGGCCGAAATATTATTGGCAGTTTCAATCCGACAGCTGCAAAACGCATCTTACTCACAGCGCACTGGGATTCAAGGCCATTCTCTGATCAGGATTCCCTCGTAAAAAATAAACCTGTGCTGGCTGCTAATGATGGCGCAAGTGGCGTGGGAATTCTTTTAGAAGTTGCACGAGTGCTTGCTTCCCAAAAACCTGGTCCTGAAATTGGCGTTGACATTATATTTTTCGATGCAGAAGACTGGGGAAATTCAGAAAAGGCAAATGATGAATATGGCGGTTTCTGCCTGGGTTCGCAATATTGGGCAGCGAACAAACATGTGCCTAACTACACAGCTTACTTCGGAATTTTACTGGATATGGCTGGCGCAAAAGGTGCGACATTCTTCAAGGAAGGTTATTCAGTCCAAATGGCTGAGAGCGTTGTTAACTCTGTATGGAACACGGCTAGCAGATTGGGTTACAGCAATTTCTTCATCAACGAAAGAGGCGGTTCGATCACAGACGACCATTTGGCGGTGAATAAAATCGCCAAAATCCCGATGATCGACATCATTCACACGAAGCCGAACAATATGTCAAAAACATTCTTCGATCAATGGCACACCAATGATGACACCATGGAACACATTGATCCTAAGACATTAAAAGCGGTTGGACAGACATTAATCCAGGTTGTATATCAGGAAGCGGAAGGCCAAGCGCTGTAACATTACATCTTCTTCACCGTAACCCAGATATTTGCGTTTCGGCCTTTGTCGTCACTGCACGAAATCTTGACTCTGCCCAGCGGAAGGCTTACAAAAACGCTTTCATGCGGGGCAGATTTTTTATTCAACTTATCATTAATATACCAAAAAACTTCCTGCACATCATTGGAAGTCTGGCAGGCCAGCTGGATCTGCTGTGGCTCGTCGGGGCGTAAGTAATATTCGCTTCCGTCATTCGGACTAACTATTAAAGGCGGACCTTCGTGGAAAATACGTTCACAAGCAGGATTATGTGGCGGGATTTTTTGGTAAGGGATTTTTTGCAGCTCATTATAAGCGATCAACTCCGGTGCCAGATTGGCATAAGCCCGTTTCTCAAATCCGTTTTCAGGAATGCAGTAAGTGCAGTAGGAAATCTTGCCAAACTTGTCTGTAAAAACCCACCGCAAATGCTGACATTTCTTATAAGCAGAAACGCCCGTAATGTGATAATCCAGAATTTGGTGCGTGCAAAATTCAGATGGAATGTCACCGCTCGCAGCGCAAACCTTTCTTAAAGAAACATTGGCCGGCGTTTCATACCAGCCTTTTGGGGAGTTGTAATCCAATGCATTGAAAATTGAAAACAGCAATGGCGTAGCTGTGTTCGCGCCGCTCAGTTCCGGCACGCCTTCGCCGGAAAAGTTACCTACCCAAACCCCAATTGTATATCGGCGATTATAACCAATGCTCCATGCATCCCGTTTTCCGTAAGAAGTGCCCGTTTTCCAGGCGATTTTGGGTAAATGATAAGTGTTGTCGAAGTTTGTGGGCAAGTCGGGGCGTGTTATTTGTGTGAGAATGTTGGTTAATAAGTAGGCTGCTTCGGAGGAAATAATGGGTGTTCCTTTTTTGTCCAAAGCCGTTTCGGATGTGTAGCGCAGCCGTTTCAGCTCGCCTTCGTTGGAAAATGCTGCGAAAAGGCGTGTTAGTTCTTCCAATGTTACGCCGCAGCCGCCGAGAATCATGGAAAGCCCGAGATCTTTGGCTTGCTTGTCAATAGTTTTAAATCCTGCTTTTCGCAGTTTAGAAATCAAAACCGGCGTGCTTACTTCTTTCAAAATCTTCACCGCCGGAATGTTCAATGAATTAGCCAATGCAAACTCCGCCGTGACTGGACCATTGAAATGCTGGTCAAAATTCTCCGGCTCATAACCGCTAAAATTACTCGGAACGTCATTTACGATATTCTTCGGAGTGATCAATCCCTGGTCAAAAGCGGCGGCATAAAGCAATGGTTTTAATGTGCTTCCAGGTGATCGGACCGCTTTTACGCCATCCACCTGACCGCCATCAAAAGGATTATTAAAATCCGCCGAGCCAATGTAAGCCTCCACTTCCATCGTTTCATTATTTACCACCAGCACCGACGCATTGTGAATGTTCATCGTTTTGCGGCGGTTAATATAGTTTTTGACCTGCTCCTCGATCTGACTTTGCAGCTGGATTTTGAGCGGACTATGAATGACAGGTTGGTCCGGATTCTCTTTTTTTAATCTCAATGCCAAATGCGGGGCCAGCTTCGGTGCTTGCAATCGCTTCACGACTAATGGCTCATTCAATGCATCCTGAATAATATTTTTATCAAAAACCTGCTCTTCCTCAAACCGGCGCAACCATTCATTTCGGGCAATAACCAACGCTTCATTACGCGCTCCGGGCCGCAAGCTTGACGGGCGATTCGGGACAATGGTTAATGCTGTGATTTCTGACAGACTGAGCAGCTGAGGTGGTTTTCCAAAATATAGTAATGAAGCCGCCTTAATCCCTTCAATGTTCCCGCCATAAGGCACCAGATTGAGATACATTTGCAGGATCTCGGCTTTGGAATAATGCAGTTCGAGCTGCAATGCGCGGTGGATTTCAAGGATTTTGTTCAAATAGGTCCGTTTTCTTGGCTCGATCAACCGCACAACTTGCATCGTGATTGTAGAGGCGCCGGAAGTTCTTCGGCCAGTGAAAACATTGCGAACGCCAGCTCGCACGATTGCAAATGGATTCACGCCGGGATGCGAATAAAAATATTGATCTTCCTTATGAATCAACGTCTTACGCAGCAGCGGCGTGATTTCTGAAACACTCGCATACAAGCGCCATTTATCGTCTTTGCTCAAAAAAGCATGGATCACATTGCCCTTATGATCTGTGATCTGCGTTGCGTAATGGATCTTAGGCTGGAAAGGAAAGGCGAAATCGAGGATTAAAAACAAACAAACAGCGGCCAGCGCCGCCAGTCCCGCTATTTTGAGTTTACGCTTCATTTCCGGAATGTGTGTGAGGGTTCATTTTGGCTCTGATTTGTTCAGATCAGGTAATTTTCTCTAATTACTGACTTTATTGCAAAAAAAGCCAATCAAAATACCACCATGTCGAAATACGTCGCCGCCATTGACCAGGGAACCACCAGCACGCGTTGCATACTTTTCAATCATCAGGGAAATATTGTTTCAGTAGGACAAAAGGAACACGAACAAATTTACCCGCATCCGGGCTGGGTGGAGCATAATCCAACCGAAATCTGGAAAAATACATTGGAAGTGATCGCCATTGCGCGGATCAATGTGTCGGCAACGGCGGCGGACATTGCGGCCATTGGCATTACAAATCAAAGAGAAACAACGGTTGTCTGGAACAAGCGCACGGGCAAACCTTACTATAATGCATTGGTTTGGCAGGATACGAGAACGACCGAACTCGTTGCAAAATACGAGCGAGAAGGCGGTTTGAACCAGTTTCGCGACATAACAGGACTTCCGGTTTCCACTTATTTCAGCGGCCTTAAATTAAAATGGCTTCTGGACAATGTCGAAGGCATCCGCGAAGATGCTGAAAAAGGCGATGCGATTTTTGGCAATATGGACACTTTCCTGATCTGGCATCTGACGGGTGGGACGCATGGCGAAGGGGGCATTCACGTGACGGACGTAACCAATGCAAGCCGCACGCAGCTGATGAACTTGAAAACGTTGCAATGGGACCAAGAAATGCTGGCAGCATACAACATTCCGGAAAATATGTTGCCTAAGATCAAAAGCAGCAGCGAAATTTATGGTTATGTGAATAACGAAATTTTGCCAGGCGTGCCAGTCGCAGGCGACCTCGGGGACCAGCATGCAGCATTGGTTGGCCAAACTTGCTTCAAGCCAGGCATGGCAAAAAACACTTACGGAACCGGCTGTTTCCTCGTCATGAACACGGGTAACGAACTGAAAACATCGGAAAATGGCTTACTCACAACCATTGCTTATAAATTCGGCGACAATCCGGTTCAGTATGCATTGGAAGGCAGCGTCGCAGTCACCGGCGCACTGGTGCAATGGGTGCGGGATAATTTAGGTTTGATTAAAAAAAGCAGTGACATTGAAAAACTGGCGCAAACCGTTGAAGACAACGGCGGCGCTTATTTCGTGCCTGCATTCTCAGGACTTTATGCTCCTTACTGGCGAAATGACGCGCGTGGCGTCATCGCCGGATTGACCGGATACGTGAATAAAGGCCACATTGCCCGTGCCGTCTTAGAGGCTTCGGCTTACCAAACATTAGACGTTGTTCGTGCAATGGAACAGGATTCAGGCATTGAACTCGCCTCGTTGCGTGTTGACGGCGGAATGGTTGCCAATCAGCTCCTTATGCAATTCCAGGCCGACATTCTGAACACCCAAGTCGTTTCACCAGCCGTTGCCGAAACCACTGCATTAGGCGCCGCCTATGCTGCCGGGCTTGCCGTGGGTTATTGGAAAAATACAGATGAACTCACCGCCAATTGGGCCATTGCGCACACCTGGAATCCCAATATGCAAGAAGCAACCAGGGAAAAGTTTTATAAAGGCTGGCAAAAAGCGGTGACGAAATCTTACGGCTGGATGGACTAAGTTGGCATTTGCAACTAACCAAATACAGCAAATTTTAACTTTTTTATAATCTATATAAACTAACCTGTTCCTTGCGCTATCTTAGGTTTAGGCGTAACTTCACGGCTCGAAAATCAAATTTGAGTGCCTTATGCATACCCTCCGTCTGAAAAAGCCGCTTGCTTTTTTTGATCTTGAAACAACCGGAGTCAACATCGTCCGCGACCGTATTGTTGAGATTTCTGTCGTAAAGGCACTTCCCAATGGTGAAACCGAAATCCGCACACGCAGGATTAATCCTGAAATGCCTATCCCGCTGGAAAGCAGTCTGATACACGGCATTTATGACGAGGATATCAAGGACGCACCCACATTCAAAGGCATCGCGAAAAACCTCGCAACGTTCCTGGAAGGATGCGATCTGGCTGGTTTTAATTCCAACCGGTTTGACATTCCCATGCTTGTGGAAGAATTTCTGCGCGTTGGTGTTGAATTTGATATGAAGAACCGCCGGACTGTTGATGCGCAACGCATTTACCACATGATGGAGCCGCGGAACCTTGGCGCAGCTTATAAATTCTATTGCGGAAAGGAGCTTCTTAACGCGCACAGCGCAGAAGCCGATACGATTGCAACATTCGAAGTTTTGCAGGGACAAATTGCTCGCTATGAAGGCGTTAAAGTCGTTGATTCACACGGCGTTGAAACCGAGCCTATCAAAAATGACGTGGCTGCATTGCACGAGCTTACGGCTTCAAAATTGATTGATTTTGCAGGTCGTATGACTTACAATGATAAAGGTGAGGAAGTTTTCAATTTTGGTAAACACAATGGCAAACGTGTTCTGGATGTTTTGAAAAATGAGCCTTCTTTCTTTGACTGGATCATGAAAGGAGAATTTCCTTTGGATACTAAAAGAAAACTTACGGAGATTAAACTGAGGGCATTAACCCAGCGATGACATAATCGTTGCGAACTAACTTGAGTAAGCGGTATTTATGTCTATTTTTGCCGGAAATCTATTTTTGACTATTTTAACCGAATATCCAACCAGGTAAACCTGCTATGATCCCAAACCCTAACATTCCAGAGGTCAATATACCAGCGGTTATTCAGAACATTCCACTTCAACATTATCTAATACTCAGCACTTTACTTTTTGTAATTGGCATTATCGGCGTCTTGACGCGTCGGAATGCGATTATCATTTTCATGTCCGTGGAATTGATGCTGAATGCTGCGAACTTACTCCTTATCGCATTTTCATCTTACAGATCTGACCCTTCCGGGCAGGTTTTTGTGTTTTTTATCATGGCTGTTGCCGCCGCAGAAGTGGCTGTAGGGCTTGCGATTATTGTAATGATCTATCGAAACACAAGAAATACGGATATTGGATTTCTCAATAAATTGAAGTGGTAAGCATCCGCCCATAAAGATTAAATTTTAAACATGTCTGCATCATTACTCATTCTGATTCCACTTTTACCCCTGATTGGTTTCCTGATCAACGGAATCGGATTTAAGACCATACCCAAAGGCGCTGTCGGCATTATCGGAACATTGGCTGTTGTAGCGAGTTTCGTGCTGTCGGTTATGACATTTCAAGCATTTCTAGCAGCAGGAAGTCAGCCTGTTATCGTGCCGCTTTTCGACTGGATCACAGTTGGCAATCTGAATATTCCATTCTCTTTTCAGGTTGATCAGCTTTCGCTTTTAATGCTGATGATCATCACCGGAGTTGGTTCGCTGATCCACATTTATTCCATTGGCTACATGCATCATGACGAGGGTTTTGGTAAGTTTTTCGCTTATCTGAACCTCTTTTTGTTCTTCATGTTGCTGCTTGTCCTGGGTTCCAATTATGTGATCATGTTCATTGGCTGGGAAGGCGTTGGATTGTGCTCTTATCTGCTGATCGGGTTTTGGAATAAAAACACAAATTACAATAACGCAGCCCGTAAGGCATTCATTATGAACCGCGTAGGGGATTTAGGTTTCCTATTGGGGATTTTTACAATCATCTCCACATTCGGTTCGGTTGAATATCTTGAGGTTTTCAGCCAGGCAACGGATTTTGAAATCGGCGATCCGGTGATCATCACCATTACATTGTTCCTGTTTATTGGTGCAATGGGAAAATCGGCGCAGATTCCTTTATATACCTGGTTACCAGACGCGATGGCGGGTCCGACGCCTGTGTCTGCGCTTATCCACGCGGCCACGATGGTTACGGCTGGCATTTACATGGTGATCCGTTCCAATGTCCTCTATTCGCTGGCGCCCTCTACATTAGAAATCGTCGGCATCATTGGTGCAGCAACGGCATTGTTTGCGGCTTCGATTGGTCTGCTACAAAATGACATTAAGAAAGTCCTGGCGTATTCTACTGTGAGTCAGCTGGGTTATATGTTCATGGGCTTGGGTGCGATGGCTTATTCAGCCTCCATGTTCCATGTTATCACGCACGCATTCTTTAAAGCATTATTGTTCTTAGGAGCAGGAAGTGTGATTCACGCCATGTCCGACGAGCAAGATATTCGCTCCATGGGTGGCTTGCGTAAAAAGCTGCCGATCACATTCCTGACATTCCTGATTGCAACCATCGCAATTTCCGGGATTCCGCCATTTGCTGGGTTTTTCTCGAAAGATGAAATTCTTGCACACGTTTTTGAACACAACAAATTGCTTTGGGTAATCGGGGTTTTGGGCTCGCTGATGACCTCGTTTTATATGTTCCGATTGCTTTTCCTTACATTCTTTGGAACATTCCGCGGCACGCACGAGCAGGAGCATCATTTGCACGAGTCGCCTGCTTCGATGACGATTCCACTGGTTATTTTGGCAGTGTTATCAGCATTAGGTGGTTTTATCGGTGTTCCCGAAGCATTGCATGGCACGCATCATCTGGCTGAATTCATGAGCCCGTTGTATGATGCTTCCCGTCAGGTTAATCCTGAGGCTTTCTTGCCAACAGAGCTTTCGCATTCGGAAGAATATTTACTAATGGGCGTTTCTGTGGCTGTGGCGCTGGTTTCAGCGATCGTGGCTTATGTTATGTATGTGCAAAAAGCGTCCGTTCCGGCTCCTGATTCTCAGCCCAAATCAGCATTGCAAGGTTTGGTTTACAACAAATATTATGTTGATGAGATTTACGACAATGTGTTTGTGAAATCAATCAAAACCTTATCCAATATCCTTTACAGTTTCGGAGAATTTTTCATTGATCTGGTTGTGAATGCATTCGTCAGACTGACGCAGTTTCTAGCAGGACTTTTGAGAAAAACACAGACAGGATCCACGGGAGATTATGTTTTTGCCATGGTTTTAGGCATGGTGATCATCTTGTTCTGGAAGCTTTTACTTTGATCAATAAAATCCGTTCACCATTTGTTGCTGACCGTTGACTTGAAAATATGCTTACTCTTCTTTTAATACTTTTACCAATTGCCGCAGGCGTTCTTACGCTTCTTTCGGGCGAACGTCTGGCGAAGCAAGTTGCTTTGGTGAGCGGTCTGGCCGTTCTTGGTGTTGCCATTGCCGCCTGGCTGCAATTTGATCCGGCTGCGGGCACGCAATTCAGCTTTAAATATGCCTGGCTGGCATCCGGAGGCATTTCTTTCGCTGCCGGGATTGACGGGATCAGCTTGGTTCTCGTTTTGCTTACGACATTTCTGACACCACTTATCATCATTTCTGCATTCAACCACGATTACAGAAAACCCGCTTCCTTTTATTCCCTGATCTTGTTCATGGAAGCCGCCTTAATCGGCGTTTTTACGGCTACGGATGCGTTTTTATTCTATCTGTTCTTTGAAGCTGCGCTGATTCCGGTTTATTTCCTTGCGGCAATCTGGGGTGGAGAAAATCGTTTGAAAGTAACATTCAAGTTCTTCATTTACACCATTTTCGGAAGCTTGTTAATGTTGGTTGGACTCGTTTATTTGTATTATCAAACACCCGGCACGCATACTTCTGAGATCACCGCATTTTACGCATTACAACTTAGCAAGCAAGTTCAAGGCTTTGTCTTTTGGGCATTCTTCATTGCATTTGCGATCAAAATGCCACTATTCCCTTTCCACACCTGGCAGCCAGACACTTACACAGAATCCCCTACACCAGCAACAATGCTGCTTTCCGGAATTATGTTAAAAATGGGGGTTTATGGTTTGATCCGTTTTTTGCTCCCGATTGTTCCGGGCGGAATGGAAGTTTGGGGCACAATGGCGATGGTTTTGTCTGTGATCGGCATTATTTACGGTTCTATTATTGCCATTCAGCAAAGCGATATGAAGCGCTTGATCGCTTACTCATCCTTTGCGCACGTTGGTTTGATGGCCGCTGGTGTTTTCTCTTATTCCATAAACGGTTTGCAAGGCGCACTCATTCAAATGCTTGCGCACGGAATCAATGTAATCGGCTTGTTTTTTATCATTGACATTATCTATTCCCGCACCAAAACGCGCTATCTGGATCAGTTGGGAGGCATAACGCAAAGCACGCCGCATTTGAGCGTTTACTTTATGATCTTGCTGCTGGGAAGTGTTGCGCTTCCGTTGACAAATGGTTTTGTGGGTGAATTCCTGCTGCTGTCCAGCGTTTTTCAATATGACGGCTGGTTGGGTGCCATTGCAGGTCTTACCA
Source organism: Dyadobacter sp. CY326 (assembly GCF_021390515.1). Classification (GTDB taxonomy): domain Bacteria; phylum Bacteroidota; class Bacteroidia; order Cytophagales; family Spirosomataceae; genus Dyadobacter. The sequence continues at coordinate 99,734 of NZ_JAJUXI010000013.1, read as the reverse complement.
TCATTTTAGGGTCGGTTTATATGCTGCGCCTGTTTCAAAAATCCATGTTCGGGCCTCGTTCTAAATGGGTTGAAGGTTTTCAGGATCTTACGATGAGCGAGCGTGCTGTGCTTTTGCCGTTGGTTATCATGGTTTTCTGGATTGGCATTTACCCCAACACGTTTCTGAAATTAACAGAGCCAGCTGTAAGTCAACTTTTACAAATGGTTAATAACTAGTCAAAATATGTATCCCATTATATTGTTGTCTGTTCTTGGCGTCGTAACCCTGTTTTTGGGCTTCTCGAAATCAAAGAATATTTTACTTCCTGCGGTGTTATTCTTCCTTGTTCTTGCCATAGCCAGCAATTTTGTGGAATGGAACAAAGGGCCGTTGCTATATTTTTACGACATGCTCCGCGTGGATAATCTGACACTTGCATTCAATGGCATTGTGTTATTATCCGCATTCATGATTGTGGCCATTTCAGGAGGATTTCAGGACAACCCGGATTCAGAGCCGGCGGAATATTTTGGATTAATGCTCTTTTCACTGGTTGGCGCGCTGATGATGATTGGCTTTGAGCACATGATCATGCTTTTCATAGGTGTTGAAATCTTGTCCGTTGCGATGTATATTTTGACAGGAAGCAACAAACGGAACCTTCGCTCTAATGAAGCAGCATTAAAATATTTCCTCATGGGCGCGTTCGCAACGGGCTTTATGCTTTTTGGGATCACATTGATTTATGGTGCAACCGGCTCGTTCAAACTCACGCATATCCAGGGTTTTGCATATAACATTCAGGCGAACAGCCAGCCTTACATCTTATATGCTGGTTTACTGCTTTTATTAATTGGAATGCTTTTCAAAGTTTCAGCAGCGCCTTTCCACTTTTGGACACCGGATGTTTATGAAGGAGCGCCAACGATTTTCACAACATTCATGTCAACAATCGTGAAAACAGCTGGTTTCGCTGCACTTTTCCGATTGCTAAGCACTTCTTTCAGCGGCATTTACAGTTTCTGGTGGGTTGTCATCGCGGCCATTGCCGTGCTCACATTGCTTGTCGGGAACATTGGTGCAACGAGCCAAAACAGCTTTAAAAGAATGCTGGCTTATTCAGGGATTTCACATGCTGGTTATATGTTAATTGCATTGACAGCATTGACCAAGCCGTCACAAAGCGCCATTGTTTTTTACTCCTTAGCATACTCACTTTCAACCATTTGTGCATTCGGCGTGTTAATGTTGGTTTCCAAAGAAAAGACATTTGAAGGGCAGCCTAACGAGCGTTACGAAGCATTTAATGGTTTAGCCAAACAAAATCCTTTGCTGGCTTTTGTGCTTGCGGTTTCGATGTTATCATTGGCAGGGATTCCGTTAACGGCAGGTTTTTGGGGTAAATTCTTCATCTTCACAAGTGCAGCGGACAGAGGGATTATCTGGATTACAGTCATTGCCGTTTTAATGTCGGCAGTTGGGATTTACTATTATTTCCGGGTTATTATATCGTCTTATTTGAAAGAGGGAGACACGATTAAAATTCGCGTTGCGCCGTTTTATCAGGCAATTTTACTGCTGGCAACATTCCTCACCATCTTGTTCGGACTCGCGCCGGGCATATTTGAAGGCTTGATTTAGAAATAAAAATATATTGAAATGAGAGGCTGTAAAATTTACAGCCTTTTTTTGTGACCAATCCGCGATGCCCGCGTATCAATGTAAAATCCGCTTTATGGGAATTACATTTTGATATGCAAAACATAAATCCAGCCGTACGACCTGCGCCGAAGAACTACCATTTCAGCGCCGAAGCATTATTGGGACGAGCGCCAATTGTGCTGGACACATCCGAGATCTGTAAAGAAATTGATAACCGCGTTGTCCTGATTACGGGCGCAGCAGGCTCCATCGGAAGCGAGCTCGCATGGCAGCTTTGCGCATTGAATTCGGCAAAGCTCATCCTGGTCGATCAAGCTGAAACGGCGTTGAATGACCTTGATTTGCAATTGCAGGAGCAGTTTGTCACGCTGGAACTGCACGCTTACGTGGCTGATATAACAGATTTTGGGCGAATGGATGTGATCTTCAAACAGTTTCAACCGCAGATTATATTTCACGCTGCCGCTTACAAGCACGTTCCTTTTATGGAAAAGCATCCTTACGAAGCCATTAAGGTCAATGTGTTTGGTGTGGAGACGATGGCAAAACTGGCAATGGCTCACCGCGTTGAAAAATTCGTGCTTGTTTCGACGGACAAAGCCGTTAACCCATCAAGCGTCATGGGCGCGACCAAGCGTGTTGCCGAAATGTATTTACAAGCGCTAAGCCATTCAAAACAGTCGCCCACACAATGGATTATCACACGATTTGGCAATGTGCTCCGGTCGAATGGCTCATTCATCCTGACATTTGAAAAGCAAATAAAGGCAGGGGGCCCCATAACAGTTACGCATCCGGAGGTGAGCCGCTACATTATGACGGCTTCCGAAGCTTGCCAGCTCGTGCTGCAAGCCTGTGCCATAGGGAAAAACGGACAAATCTTGTTCTTTGACATGGGCCGACCTGTTTTGATTACAGACATTGGCAAGCGCATGATCCGGCTTTCCGGACTTAAATTGGGCCGCGATATCGAGATCGTCTACACAGGATTGCGACCGGGTGAGAAGCTTCTTGAAACTTTATTTCATGAAAACGAAAAACCTTTTATGGGAAATGAAGAGTCAAAAATATGCATCAGCACAACTGCTCATCAAGCTTTTTGTCCAACAACAACATTAAAAATGCTCCGCGAGGCAATGGAAAGCGGCGATGATGCCGTCATGATCAGCGCATTGAAAACTATCGTCCCGGAATATCAGGAATTTGTCGCGCAAATTTGTTAAGCAATGTTCAATCAGCTTTCAGCAAATTATTCACTTTCATCCAATGCAGGCAGCGCCCAAACCACTCACCGAGCTCCGGCGTTTTGGGATAACCATGTTCTCCTTTTGCGTAAATGTGCATATCAGCCGGGACACCATTGGCATTGAGCGCTTCATAAAATTTGATGCTGTTGGAAACAGGCACAACCGTGTCGTCACCCGCGTGCGTCAGATAAGTGGGCGGGGTTGATTTTTTGACCTGCAGTTCGTTCGAAAAATACTTAACCTTTTCCTGAGTTGGAGACTGGCCAATCAGGTTACTGCTTGATCCTTTATGACCAATTTTGTCCATCAAACTGATTACCGGATAAACCAAAACCATGAAATCAGGACGCAAACTCGTCTTTTCAGGGTTTGAAATGAATGTGCTGTCATAATGTGTGCCCGCGGTTGCAGCAAGGTGCCCGCCAGCCGAAAAGCCCATAATGCCGATTCTTTGCGGATCAATATTCCATTCTTTTGCACGCTCGCGCACTGTTTTAATTGCCTGCTGCGCATCCTGCAACGGGCCTATCGACTTGTCAGTCATGATTTTCTCATCCGGCAACCTATATTTCAGAATAATGGCCGCAATGCCCGACTTGTTCAATTCTTTCGCAATCCTGTATCCTTCCCATTCTATAACCAGCACGCCATAACCTCCACCCGGACAAACGATAATTGCCGTTCCGGTCGCATTCGCTGCTGGCGGCAAGTAAATGCTCAATGTCGGCTTGGAAACCTTTCTGATGACCTGATCCTTGTTAGTTTCTTCGTCCGGCGCTGAAATGGAATTCGGGATTTGATTAGGATAAAGCGGCATGACTGTCTGACCAGAAACCCGAACAGTCAAAAACAAAAAAGCGAGCAAAAGCAAGCTGAAACCTTTGGAGTAACGAAATGTCAATTGGAATGTCATGTTAATAAATCGTTGTTTTAATATTTTTCTAATTCGTATAACTGCAAATTCTAACTAAATTTCGGTTACACGCACTGATCTTGTATTGAAGCGCCGGATAACCGCTTTTTACCTGAACCGGGCGAATGTCATAATGTGTAACCGGGAAGGGCTTCGTCAAACCAAATTGCACCATTCAATGTTATAATTCAGGTTTTGTGTTTATTAATATAATATTTACAAGAAATTCAAATTTGCTTTGTTCCTTTATGACTGTTACCAATTAAAAAATTTAACTAGTTTTGTAGCTTATGGAAATCATGCACTAGTTTCTTTGATGGGTTATAAAATCTCGCCATTGAAATTGTAACTTCGAAAAACTCCATACATCTCTAAATCTTAATCACAGAATGAAATATCCAATACATGCGGAGGGCAGGTTTCAGTTTATCGATGAGGGAAAAGGCGAAACATTGCTGCTTTTGCATGGCCTGTTCGGTGCATTGAGTAACTGGGACGGCATCATTGATCATTTTTCCGGCCGTTTTCGGGTCATTATTCCTTTGCTTCCCATTTATGAGTTGCCTCCGCGCGAGGCCGGTTTGGAAGCATTGCTTGCGTTTCTGGAAGACTTTGTTTCTTTTAAAAACTTAACCAATGTGACTGTAATTGGAAATTCACTTGGCGGCCATATTGGATTGTTATATACTTTAAAGAACCAGGATAACGTTCATAAGCTGGTTTTGACAGGAAGTTCGGGTTTGTTTGAAAACTCAATGGGCGGATCTTTTCCAAAACGCGGCAGTTACGATTACATTAAGGAGCGTGTTGCTTACACTTTTTATGATCCGCAGGTCGCGACAAAAGATTTGATCGATGAAGTCTTTGAAACGACATCCAGCATTCCGAAATGCATGAGCATTGTAGGAATTGCCAAGTCGGCCCAGCGTCATAATCTTGCAAAAGATTTGCACGAAATTAATGTTCCTACGCTGCTGGTTTGGGGTTTGAATGACACGATTACGCCGCCTCACGTAGGATATGAGTTCAACAGGCTCATCGCTGGCTCGGAGCTTTATTTTATTGATAAATGCTGCCACGCGCCAATGATGGAACATCCTGACGAATTTAATGTTATACTGGAAAGCTTCCTGGAAAAAAACATCTCGGTGCCGGTTGCTTGAAATGTTAAACCTCGAATTCTTTATACGAAAGTTGACACATATATAGTTTTTTTATAGCTTCGAAAAATGACGGACTGACTTATGCTTGCTGCGACACTGATTAATCCTATGATTCCTGTTCTGAAACTTACCGACTCGGTGAGCACGGCACTGGACTGGATGGATGAATTTGGTGTAAAACAGCTTGTAGTTGCAGATTTGGGCGTTTATCAAGGCATTGTTTCAGAAGATATTCTTTTTGACATTGCCGATAACACCGATCCGCTTGCGAAGATCATTATTCAGCATAAGGACATTTTTGCGTCAGACGATCAGCATCCTTATGAACTGTTACGACTGGTCAATCAGTTTGGGTTGCAGATCATTCCCGTTCTGCATGAAGACCGGACTTTTGCAGGAAGCATTTTGCTTAATGATTTGATCGAGCATTTTGTAAATGAATTGGGTGTTCAGGAAAAGGGAGCGGTTATTGTGCTTAAAATCGCTGAACGCAGTTATTCTCTCTCCGAAATCAGCCGATTGATAGAATCCAATGGCACAAAGGTCATCAGCAGTTATTATTCGTCCGGCGAAACTTATAACCCTTTAAATGAAGCCCGGCTTACTTTAAAGCTTAACCGGACACACATCACACCCATCATTGCCACGCTCGAACGTTTCGGTTACGAAATCGAGGAAGCGCACGCAAATGATCCAATTGAAAGCGTTGATCAGGAGCGTCTGGATATGCTTTTGAGATACCTTGCGACCTGATATCTTCACATTACTTCTTGCGCCGCTGTTTTGAATCGGCATATTTGCGCGTATCTTTCGGAAGAAACAAGATGATCTACATTTTCTTCCATGAAAATAGCAATTCACGGACGCAACTTTAATGAGTCTGCCCGCCCGTTCATTGAAAACATGTTCAATGAACTGTCCCGCCGAAAAGTTGAAGTCCAGCTTTCCAAACCCTTTCGGAACTTTCTGGACCAGAATGGGATCACACACTATTCCAACCTTGTATATGAAAATCCGGAACAACTCTTCGATGCGCGGCTGATTGTCAGCATGGGAGGCGACGGCACATTGCTTGAAACCATTTCGCACGTTGGCAAAAGGCAAATTCCCGCAATCGGCATCAATGTAGGCCGCCTTGGCTTCCTGGCGACTGTCTCACCGGACCGGATTACGGACATGATTTCGGCGCTGGAAAACAATCAATATCGCATTGATGAACGCACGCTGGTAGAAATCGAATCCAACATTGATATTTTTGATGGGCAAAGTTTTGGCTTGAATGATTTCACGATCACCAAAACAGACACTTCGTCCATGATAACGGTCCATACATATCTTAACGACGAGTTTTTAAACTCTTACTGGGCGGATGGATTGATCGTTTCCACGCCAACGGGTTCTACGGGTTACTCACTTAGCTGTGGCGGGCCGGTTCTCGTTCCGCATTCTCAAAACTTCATTATAACACCCATCAGCCCGCATAATCTTAATGTGCGTCCCTTGGTGGTGGAAGACACTTCTGTCATCAGGCTCGAAGTGAAAAGTCGAAGCAACAATTTCCTCGTTTCTTTGGATGCAAGATCGCGCGTGGTGGATGAAAATACGTTGCTAACAGTCAGAAAAGCCGGTTTCATAGCGCGCTTGATCAAAATGCGTGACGACAGCTTTTTAAACACTTTGCGAAATAAATTATCCTGGGGCCTGGATATGCGGAATTAAAACCTTCACCCGATGCAATTGCTTTTTCACACTTTTGACCTTCAATTAAAACATACTTTCACCATCGCGCATGATTCCCGTGACGTTCAGCCCACGCTGATCGTTGAGCTGCGCGATAATGGCATTAGCGGACTCGGTGAGGCGACAAGCAATCCTTATTATGGGATCACGATCGAGAATATGATTAAGGCATTGAATGCAGTCAAGAGCATTGTCGAGAGTGGTGATTTTGAAAGTGCAGAAAGGCTTTGGGAACTGACCCATCCGTTGTTGCAATCCAATTCATTTGCCCAGTGTGCCCTGGATGAAGCAGCTCATGATTTTTTTGCCAAAAAGAAAAACCAAAAGCTTTACGAAAGCTGGGGCTTAAACATTGAGCACATTCCACTCACCAATTTTACGATTGGCATTGACACGATTGAAAAAATGGTTTCGAAGATGAAGGAACTTCCCTGGCCGATTTACAAGATCAAATTAGGGACCAACGAAGACCTTCGTATAGTTGCAGAACTTCGTAAAAACACAGATGCATTATTTCGCGCTGATGCCAATTGTGCCTGGACAGCCGAACAAACCATTGCCTTTGCGCCCGAGCTTAAAAAACTTGGCGTTGAGTTTATCGAGCAGCCGCTGGCCGCTGACAACATTGAAGGAATGAGAAAAGTGTTTACGGAAAGTGCGCTTCCTGTCATTGCAGATGAAAGTTGCATCATTGAAAGTGATGTGAAATCCTGTTATGGACTATTTCACGGAGTCAATATCAAACTTACCAAATGCGGTGGTCCAACTGCCGCAAAACGCATGATCAATGAAGCCAAAGCATTGGGAATGAAAACAATGATCGGCTGCATGACCGAAAGCAGCGTCGGGATTTCGGCAATCGCCCACTTCCTTCCGCTCCTCGACTATGTGGATATGGACGGCTCGCTTTTAATTAAAAACGATCCCGCTTCTGGTGTAACATTTGACTACGGGCGCATTCTCTTCGCTGACAGAAATGGTTCCGGGGCAATCTTGAATGCCATTCATTAATAACAATTCCTTTGTGAAAACTTTCCATACCAACCAACTTCCCGGCCGCACTGTGCTCACCAGGGAAGAAGGCAAATATCTTTGGTTCAGCGGGACGGATTATCTTGGAATGGGTCATAACGAAACATTTCGTAGCTTTTTAATCGAAGGTTTTGACAAGCAAGGATTGCATTTCGGAAGCTCACGAAACAATACGCTCCGCCTAGCGATTTATGATGAGACGGAATTAGAATTGGCTGAATGGATTGGCTCGGAAGCTGCATTACTTACCTCGTCGGGAATGTGGGCAGGGCAATGTGTGATGAAGATCATTGAATCTATAATCCATACATCTGCCGCATACCAACGCATTCAATATCATTACGCACCCAAAGCGCATCCCGCATTATGGGGAAATGAGCATGCTTTCACTTCCGGTCTTTGGTCAGAATGGGCGAACGGTGTTGTTCGAAAAATCAATGAAGCTCCCGAAAACATTGCTCATATTATCTGCACAGACGCCATAGGCTCGCCAGTTATTGAGGCATTCGATTTCTCGATTTTTGCGAATTTATCAGATAAGAGGAACGTCTGGATTGTTTTAGACGAGTCGCATACGCTGGGCATTAATGGAGCATCTGCAAATGGACTTTATCAATCCATTGCCATGCTGGAAAAAATGCACGTTGTTATGGTTTCTTCACTCAATAAAGCCTTGGGCATTCCGGGGGGCGTCATTGCTTGTGATGCGCAGACCGCCGAATTAATCCGTCATTCTGCATGGTTTGCGGGAGCATCTCCATCTGCGCCTGCCTACATTTACGCGCTCAAAACGCTTCTGGAAACAAACCATTATCAGAAGCAAAGTGCCTTACTAGCGGAGAATGTTGCTTATTTTTCTAAACTATTGAAATCATCAGACATATTTCAAAGCGTTGCTGGTCATCCGGTTTTTTGCTCCGAAGGTTCTGCTTTGTTTGAAACATTGCTCTCGAACGGCATCATGGCATCCTGCTTTTCCTACCCCAGCGCTAACGACGCCCCAGTCACCCGAATCGCCATCAGCACGCTCCACCAAAAAGAAGACCTCAACCGATTGGCTGAGGTCTGTAATAAGCTTTAAATTATTTGTCCGTTAGAAATCTGAATTTCCAGAGATATTCGCAAGCGCTTTTTCTTCTCTCAGTTTCTCCCTTTCTACTTTTCCTGCAACCAGAATACTCAATTCATAGAGCAGAAACAAAGGAATGGCGACGATAACCTGGCTGTAAATATCTGGTGATGGAGTGATAACGGCTGCCACAATCAGGATGACAATCATGGCGTGCTTTCTGTATTCGCGCATAAATGATGGCGTCAAGACTCCAACCTTAGCAAGCACGTAAACCACAATCGGAAGCTGAAACGCGATCCCGCAAGCAAGCGTAAGCGTTGCAACCAGTGAAATATAGGACGACAAGCTAAACTCGTTAATAATGGACGGATCTAATGTAAAGTTTGCTAAAAAGTTGATTGCCAATGGCGTAACAACATAATAACCGAAAAATACGCCCGAAAAGAACAAAAACGTGACATAAAAAACGGCTCCTCGCGCAGATTTCTGCTCAGCCGGCCTTAATCCCGGTTTAATAAACCGCCAGACTTCCCAGAAAGCATAAGGAAAAGCAAACACCAAACCTGCAATCACGGAGGAGGTCATGCTCATCGTGAACTGATCGCCAACGCCAATTGCTTGCAACTTGAAATTCAACGCCTTAATGCAGAGCTCATCATATTTTACAACGGCAGCAAGCTTGCAAAGCATCCGGTAAGTCCAGAAATCAGGCTGTGAAGGCGCTATGATCACATAATGATAAATCTCCTTGATATAGACAAAAGCGATAATTGCAAAAACAAGAATAGATCCGCCAGCTCGAATTACATGCCATCTTAACTCCTCCAAATGCCCGATAAACGACATCTCTTTGCCAACTTCTTCTTCTTCGCTTTCTATTTCCTGGTCTAAGGGCATATTCTTATATTATTACTAAAATTCTATTTACGTAAAAAAGCAAAAACAAGATTGGTCTGTAAATGTAAAAGCCGAATTTACTTAAAAAACCCGTCGAAATAATCCGGCGGGTTTTTTTTAAATTGCTTTTATGGCCGACTAATCCATTACAAAAGGATAATCATTTTCGACATAAACATCGGTGTAGGCCTCTTTCGGATCAGGGAATTCTGAATCCTCAGCAAACTGAACCGATTCGGCTACAATCTCTTTTACTTTTTTGTCAATATTTTCGAGATCTTCTGCTGTTGCCAATTGATTATCCAGGATCACAGCGCGAATTTGTTCGATTGGATCGCGGTGTTTGTATTCTTCCACTTCCTCTTTCGAGCGATATTTTTGTGGATCGGACATCGAGTGACCTCTGTAACGATATGTCCTGAATTCAAGGAATGTTGGACCTTCACCGCTTCTGGCGCGCTCGGCCGCTCTGCCCACTGCTTCGTGAATGGCTTCAACGCTCATTCCGTCAACAGGCTCAGAAGGAATGTCATAAGCCTCACCCAATGTGTAGAGTTCGGTAACATTGGATGACCTCGCAACCGAAGTTCCCATTGCATATCCATTGTTTTCCACTACAAAAATCACCGGCAGTTTCCAGCTCATCGCCATGTTCAACGCTTCGTGAAAAGCGCCCTGACGGATGGCTCCATCGCCGAAATAGCAGATGCAAAGGTTTCCGGTTTTGTTATATTTCTCAGCAAAAGCGATTCCTGCTCCCAATGGAATCTGCGCTCCTACAATTCCGTGACCGCCCACAAAGCCTCTTTCTTTATCGAAAATGTGCATAGAACCGCCTTTTCCTTTGGTTGTCCCTGTTTTTTTTCCGTAAAGCTCAGCCATGATTGCGTTAGGCGATGTGCCCAATGCCAGCGGAATGCCGTGGTCGCGGTAAGCAGTAATGTATTTATCGCCTTGTTTTAGGGCAGTAACGGCTCCTGATGAACAAGCTTCCTGGCCAATATACAAGTGACAAAATCCTCTGATTTTTTGCTGACCATATAACTGACCTGCTTTTTCTTCAAAGCGACGCTGTAAAAGCATATTCTCGAACCAGAACATGTATTGTTCCTTCGGATGCTGTAATTTGTTTGGAGCTGATGCTTTAATTTTCTCGGTAACGGTGGCCATGTATTTGGTTCTCGTTTATAAAGACAGAACTTTGTCTTAAAGTTAGTGGTTTGAACAGAGTCTGTTTTTTGCCGTACTCACGCAATATGATTTGCGAAAATAAGCATAAACTAAATAACAAAGAAGTTCATGTGGCTAGAAAAGCTCCATCTTACATACTTTAAAAGCTATGAAGAGAAAGCCTTCACCTTTGGGGAACATGTAAATTGTCTGGTTGGGGAGAACGGAAGCGGAAAAACGAACCTCTTAGACGCCATTTATTTTCTTTCACTCACCAAAAGCGCCTTTCACAATCAGGATGCACTCGGCATTCGCCACACCAGCGATTTCTTTTTGCTGGACGGGATTTTTGAAGATTCCGGAAGACATACGCAAATCACTTGCAGCATGCAGCGCGGCCAGCGCAAGATTTTCATGGCCGATAAAAAGCATTACGACCGGCTAAGCGATCACATTGGCTTGTTTCCGCTCGTTTTGATTGCACCCAATGACACCGACCTGATCCGCGACGGCAGCGAAGAACGAAGACGCTTCTTCGACGGCGTTCTGGCGCAGGCTGCTCCCGGTTATCTTTCTGATTTTCTTCAATATAATAAGATACTAAGCCAGCGGAATGGTCTTTTGAAGCTTTTTTCAGAGCGCAATTATGTGGATGAAGATTTATTGGAAACTTATAATGAGCCGCTAATCATTCTTTCTCAGCGCATTTACGATCACCGCAGCACATTCATGCGGCGCTTTGTGCCGCTTTTTCACAAAAACTATGATTTCCTGAGCAGCGGACACGAACAAGTGGATGTGATTTATGAAAGCGAGGTTGCGAGTAAAGATTTTGCAGCTGAGTTTCGCAGGAACCGGGCAAGGGATTTGCACGCGCAACGCACCGGGAAAGGTGTTCATAAGGATGAATACACCTTTGAAATTGACGGTGTAACATTGAAAAAATTCGGTTCGCAAGGCCAGCAAAAGTCTTTTTTGATCGCATTAAAGCTGGCGCAGTTTGAATTATTGAAAGAGGAAAAAGGAAAGACGCCAATTCTGTTGCTGGACGACATTTTCGACAAACTAGACGACCGACGCATCCAAAAACTCATAGAATTAATCGACACCGGCTTCCTGGGCCAAGTCTTCATAACCGACGCAAGACCCGAACGCTCACAGAAGATCTTAGAGAAGGTTAAGGCTGATGTAAGGTTTTTTGAGATTGAGAAGATATTAAATTGACAATCCCAGAGGGATATAACATTGGTAGCCAATATTTTATTCCTCTGGGATTATTTTTCTTTAAACATATTTCACATCCAGCTCCTTCGCCTCGGCGACGAATTCCTTTACTTTCTGCTCGTCTTCTTTTTTGCAAATGAGCAGAACGCCGTTGTATTCTGCGACAATGAAGCCGTCCAAGCCGTTGACAACAACTAATTTATCTTTTGGCGTTTTAATGATTGAATTGGTTGTGTTATGTAAAATCAGATTTCCGTCTGTAACGTTCTGATTTTCATCTTTTTCGGACACTTCGTAAAGTGATTTCCAGGTTCCAAGATCCGACCAGCCGAAGTTACTGAGCACAACATGCACATTATCCGCTTTTTCCATGATGCCGTTGTCGATGGAAATGCTGCCGCAATGTTGATAGGCTCTTTGCACAAAGCCGTCCTCTGTTTCCAGATAATAATGTCCATCGCCGCCTTCGAAAATCTCCGCAATGTTGGGCTGATAAGACTTTAATGCCTTCTTGAATGCATTCACATTCCAAACAAAAATCCCTGCATTCCAAACAAAATCACCGCTATCTAAAAACTGCAAGGCCAATTCCAAATGCGGTTTTTCAGTGAAGGATTTCACTTTTTTAACCGTCATTTTATCAGGAATGTATTGAATGTAACCATATCCCGTATCCGGGCGGCTTGGCTGAATGCCGAGCGTTACCAGAATGTCCTCGTTCCGTGTTGCACCCAGCGCAATGCTAATTGTGTCGCGGAAATTTTCTTCTTTCAAAATAATATGGTCCGCAGGGGCTACAACCACATTTGCATTCGGGTTCTTGGATGCTATTTTATAACATGCATAAGCAATGCAAGGCGCTGTGTTACGGCGGTTTGGCTCTAAAAGGATCTGATCATCGGTCAAAGCAGGAATCTGCTCTTTTACAATGTCTTTATATTCCTGACTTGTAACGATATAAATATTTTCGATAGGGCAAACGCCGTCGAAACGTTCAACTGTCTGCTGTAAAAGTGTTCTGCCTGTGCCCAATACATCGTGAAATTGTTTCGGGAAATCGGTCCTGCTGAAAGGCCAAAATCTGGTGCCAACTCCACCGGCCATTATTATAACATAAGAATCCTGCATTGTGAAAGGTAATTTTATTTATCCACACTATGAAAACTACCCAAAGCTAAGGATAAAGCGCCAGTTATGCCCAATCCGAATGAATCAAAAGACATTCCTTGTTATTTAGGGGATCGGCCGATCAAAGTCAATAAAGTATAATAGTAAAATCATTTAAAGAAAAAATAGTATAATAATGCTATGTGATGAGCCATTATTGGTTTATCTTGCTAAGACAACAACAACCCGCTGAAAACCATGAACAAGAAATTTACGATTCTCAAACTATGCCCGCTCCTTTTCCTTTTTCTCATCAACTGCGCCGCATTTGCGCAAGTTAACATTGAAGGAAAGGTCACTGAATCCACAACAAATGAGGCACTTGCCGGTGTCAGCATTCAAGTGAAAGGAAAGGTCATTGGCACCATCACCGACAATAAAGGACAATTTAAACTGACCACGACGACCAATCCGCCATTCGCATTGATCATCTCTTCCGTTGGCTTTCAAACACAGGAAATCGAGGTCACCGGTGGCATTTCCAAATTGGATATCAAACTCGCCGAACAAGTTATTCTGGGCCGGGAACTTGTGGTTTCTGCTTCACGAGTTGAAGAAAGTGTGATGAAATCGCCCGTCGCGATTGAAAAAATGGATATCCGCAACATTCGGGAAACGCCCTCTGCCAATTTTTACGACGCATTGGCAAACCTGAAAGGCATTGACATGACCACGCAAGGTGTTTTGTTTAAATCCGTCAATATGCGCGGCTTTGGCGCCACGGGCAATCCGCGAACCGTTCAAATGATCGATGGAATGGACAATCAGGCTCCGGGACTTAACTTTCCGTTGGATAACATCATTGGCATGTCCGAACTGGATGTTGAAAATGTGGAAGTGTTGCCGGGAGCTGCGTCCGCATTATATGGCCCGAATGCTATAAACGGACTGATTTTGATGAATAGCAAAAGTCCGTTTTTATATCAGGGACTGAGCGCCAATGTCAAATCCGGCGTCATGCACGAATCCAATCGCTCGAAAGCCACGACGCCGTTTATCGACGGCACAATCCGTTATGCAAAGGCTTTTAACAACAAAATCGCGTTCAAAGTTAATTTGTCATATATCAAAGCAAAAGACTGGGAAGCAACGAATTACAATAACCTGAATGTGGGCGGCGCCTCCGATCCGCGGCGCGGCGCAGGAACAGATCTCGATTACGATGGCGTCAATGTTTATGGCGACGAAGTGCAAACCAACATCAATGCTGTCGCGGGCACACTTGCGGCAAACGGACTGTTGCCGCAATCAGCAGTAGCGCTTGTGCCAAGCACATTTGTGAGCCGAACAGGTTATCGGGAGAAAGATCTGGTGGATTATAACACGAAAAGCTTCAAAGCCAATGCAGCAGTTCATTATCGCATTAATGAAAAAATTGAAGCCATTGCGCAGGTCAATTACGGATACGGAACAACGGTTTACACAGGAACAGGCCGTTATTCATTGCGTGATTTTAATTTGACACAGGCAAAACTTGAATTCCGGGGCGATAATTTTACCGTCAGGGCTTATACGACGCAGGAAAGGTCGGGAAAATCTTATCTGGCAGGTTTGGCTGCGGTTTCAATGCTGAATGATTTCAAGCCGCATAGCACCTGGTTTGGACAATATGTGGGGGCATTCGCAACGGCGCGCGCAGCCGGAGCTCAGGAGGATCAAGCACATTTGACTGCCCGCCAGTTTGCCGACAAAGACATGCCGATGCCGGGCACTGCGGCTTATGATCAGTTATTGGATAAATACAGAAATACGCCGATTGTGAACGGTGGAGGCGGTTTTGCTGACAAAACAAACCTTTATCACGTTGAAGGTTTTTACAATTTCAAGAATGAGGTAAAATTCGTAGAATTGCTGGCTGGTGCTAATTACAGACTTTATGAACTGCGTTCAGCAGGAACATTGTTCGCCGACACCAAAGAAGGCAGAAATGGCAAAATCCCGATTTCCGAATATGGCGCTTTTTTGCAGGCAGGAAAGACGCTTTTGAGCGACCATTTGAAACTGACGGCATCATTGCGTTATGACAAAAACGAAAATTTTAACGGGCAGTTTACACCCAGGATTTCAGCTGTAACTACATTCGGTGAGCATAATATCCGTTTGTCTTACCAAACCGGTTTCCGCATTCCTACAACACAAAACCAATACATTGATCTCAGAACTCCTTCCGGAACATTGATTGGCGGGCTGACAGAATTTGAATCCAGATACAATCTTTCCAATGGAATTTTAAGGCAAAATCTGTCAGAAGCGGCCATTACGCAAGCCATTGCCAACGATCCGACGATTGTGCAAAGTGCGACCAACTACGCCAAAGCCGCTGTAACATTGCAGGCGACCACAGCCATAACCCAAGCAGTTACTACCCAGGTTACCAATGCTGTAAACCAAGGCGTGGCGTCCGGGACGATTCCTAACACACCGGGCGCAATTCAGGCAGCGATAACCGCGGGCGTTAACCAGGCATTGCCGGGCGTGCTTGCCGCGCAGTTGCCTGGGATTCTGGCAGCACAAGTGCCCGGATTGGTCCCGAATCTGGCAAAAGCTTATGCATTGGAAAAATTGCCAAAATACAAACCCGTCAGATTGAAACCCGAGCGAATTGCTTCGTATGAGATTGGTTATAAGTCGGTTATTGCCAAAAAGCTTTTTATTGATGCCTATTATTATATTAGTCAATATCGCAATCTCATCGGCGGAACTGTAATTGTGGTGCCGACCGCTGCGGCGGCTCCGGGTTTGCCTATCGAGTCGGGAATTGGCGTGGGCAACTTCAATGGTTATTCAAGAACGGTGAACACGACAGAGACGATCACGACAACGGGTTTTGCGCTTGGCCTCGCATATGCTTTGCCAAAAGGATTCAACCTGGGCGGAAACGTGGCGAACAATGAACTGAACGATTTCAAACCGTCCGCAGAAGTGCAATATTCACAATTTAATACGCCAAAATATCGCTATAACCTGTCCTTCGGTCGAAGAATTACGGCTAGCAATGCATTCGGTTTCAATGTTGCTTATAAATATCAGCAGGCTTTTTTATGGGAATCGAGCTTTGTAATCCCGACGACAACGGACGTTCCGATCTTCTCTAATACGCATGTTCCGGCTGTAAGCGTGCTGGACGCGCAGATTAGTTACAAAGTGAATTCCATTAAATCGATTATCAAATTGGGCGGGACCAACTTGCTTGGAAAATCATACATACAAGCATATGGAAGCCCAAATGTAGGCTCAACTTATTATGTATCAATCACATTTGACGAGTTACTGAACTAGGCTGTTATTTTTCACCATAAGACAAGTCACCGGCGTCGCCCAGGCCTGGCACGATATACCAATGCTCATTCAGTTTTTGGTCGATTGCGCCAAGCCAAAGGCGGCAATGCGGAATGCGTTTTTGCAGAAAATCCACGCCTTCCGGACTGGCAATGACGGAGGCAATGTGTGTTTGTGCGGGAATGCCAAAACGCAGCAAAGCGTGATAAACTTTTTCCATAGACCGGCCCGTTGCCAGCATTGGATCAATCAGAATCAATATTTTCCCTGTCAGATCTGGACTGGTGATATAATCCATTTCGACCTCAAATTCCTCCTCAGCATTGATGTGATGTCCGCGATAGGCGCCGATAAAGGCGTTATCTGCTTTGTCAAACATGTGCAGAAAACCTTCATGCAATGGCAATCCGGCCCTTAATATTGTTGCCAGAACGACTTGTTGAAGCAATGTGCGTGAAGGCGCAGAGCCCAATTGCGTTTCAACGTGGTCGGTCTTGAATGTCAGTGTTTTTGAAAGTTCGTACGCGAGCAACTCTCCCACCCGCTCCAAATTCCGACGAAATCTCATCCGGTCTTTTTGCACATTTACGTCACGCAATTCTGCCAGATAATGATCGGCGATGGAAGGTTTTTGGGAAAGTAAAAACATAGTTTGGACAGTTTTTTAAACTACTCCATGCAAGATAATACAAATTCATTGACGTAATTTGGAAGAGTTATTTGAAAAATAATCCGCAAACGGTGAATTGTGTGAACGACAGATTTTTTGTGCCTATGGATCAAGGAATTATCCGCGTTTTCAAAATATTGATTTTAAGCTTGATATCATTGTCGTCCGTACATGCACAAAGCTCCTATATTCCTTTTAATGACGATTATTACCATCTGATCGACCGATTAGAGATCAAAAGAGGCAAATTCACCGAAGGTTTTCATTCCAATGTCAAGCCGTTTGAACGTAAAGCGGTCGTTGCGCTGACCGACTCCATATTAAAAGAAGGAACCATTAATCTTACCGACCGCGATTGGGAAACCATTGATTATCTGCGTGAAGACAGTTGGGAATGGACAAATGGAATGATCTCCACAGATTCTTTAAAATACGACAAGCTGGCCAGATTAGGGCTTTTTCAAGATCCGCCCCCCGGTAAAGCACGCAAGTTTTTCAATCATCCCGCCGACCTTTACAGCATTCACAATCAGGATTTCGATCTGCATTTTAATTTTACTACAACCAATTTTATAGGCAGCGATAACAGCTACGGCAAAAAATTCGGCACACGCGAAGACGCCACTCCTTCACAGCTATGGGGAACCAGTCGTGGCGTTGAAATTCGGGGCATGATCAATGAGAAGCTTGGGTTTTATACTTATGTTACAGATAGCCAGGGCCGTTATCCGCGCTATGTTGATGATTTTAAAACCACTAATAGTTTCCCCGGCGAAGGTCTGGCTAAGGCGACCAGAAATCGTGGAATCGACTTTTTGACGGCCCGCGGCTACATAACATTCCGTCCGTTAAAAAGCATTAATGTGAAGTTTGGCCATGATCACAATGTTTTTGGAAGTGGTTATCGCTCATTGATCCTGTCGGATAACAGCAGTCCATATTTGTTTTTGAGGCTTGACACACAACTTGGCAAGTTTCATTATACCAATTTGTTTACCAGCATGATCAATGCGGGTGAGGACGGCTTCCGGGAGTTTTTAAGGAGCAAAAAATTCGCTGCAATCCACCATCTGAGCGTCAACTTGACGGACAAGATTAACATTGGCGTGTTTGAAGCCGAGGTTTTCAACCGCGATTCTGTTGGCGGCGGTTATGATCTCAATTATTTGAATCCGATCATTTTTTACAGATATGTGGAATCCTACATTGGAAGTCAGGACAATGCAATTCTGGGTTTTGATTTCCGCTGGCTCGTTGCCAATAAAGCTTCCATTTACAGCCAGTTTGTTTTGGATGAATTTTTGACAAAATATCTCTTCAACGGAAGCGGCTCTTGGGCCAACAAATACAGCTTTCAGTTGGGAGGAAAATATGTTGACGCCTTTGGCGTGCCTAATCTAGATTTGCAGGCGGAATACAATGTCGTCCGGCCATACACTTACTCGCACAAGGACGGCGGGCGCAATTATGTGCATTACGGGCAGTCGCTTACGCACCCGCTGGGAGCCAATTTCAGGGAATATTTGGGCATAATTCGTTACAAAGCCACGTCTAGGCTTTCCTTATATGGAACGATCATGATGGCGAATCAAGGCAAGGATCCGGACAAGGACACCAACTATGGAGGGGATATTACCAAGAGTTACGAAACCCGCAATGTGAATCGTGACGGCGATCTGAACCAAAAGATCGGCCAGGGCATTAAAGCTTCGACTGCATATACGGACTTGCGTATAAGTTATTCATTGGCGCATAACTTGTTTTTGGATGGCCGGTTTTTGAAAAGAAGAATTACCTCCCCAAACGAAGATATTGCTGCCAACTCCACAGTTTGGTCATTGGCGATACGCTATAATATGGCTTTCCGCCAGCAGACCTATTAATTACGAAGTTCGTTTTTCTACACCAATAGACTTTTTTAAACCATAATATTATGGAAACCAATCCTCATGAACTTCGCGATCTGATCCGGCTTGCTCTGTTGGAAGACATTGGAGACGGTGATCATTCTTCCCTTTCGAGCGTGCCCGAAAATGCGAGCAAGCGCGCCCAGCTCCTTGTGAAGCAGGAAGGCATATTGGCCGGTGTTGAGGTTGCCAAAATAATTTTTGAAGAGACTGCCTCCATATATAATTATCCCCCGCTAAAAATAAATGTGTTACTTCTTGACGGCACTTACGTCAAAAGTAAAGATGTGGCATTTACCGTCGAAGGAAATGCGAGACTGATTTTGAAAGCTGAGCGCCTGGTTCTCAACACAATGCAACGCATGAGCGGCATTGCAACCTATGCGCATCAAATGACGGAATTGATAAAGGACTTGCCGGTAAAATTACTCGACACAAGAAAAACGACACCCAATTTCAGGGTTTTTGAAAAAATTGCTGTGACAATCGGCGGCGCGGTGAACCATAGAATGGGCTTGTACGACATGATTATGCTGAAAGACAATCATGTGGATTATGCAGGCGGCATTGAACCAGCGATTTTACGCGCAAATGATTACTTGAAAGAAACAGGCCGAAACCTGAAAATTGAAATCGAGACCAGAAATCTAAAAGAAGTCGACGAAGTGCTGCGTGTGGGGAAGGTCGACATTATAATGCTTGACAATTTTTCACTCGAAGACTTGCGGGAGGCCGTAAAACGCATTGCGGGACGGTTTGAAACGGAAGCCTCGGGAAATATTACTGAAAAAACCTTGCGGGCGGTTGCAGAAACCGGTGTCGATGGGATATCGAGCGGTGCATTGACGCACCAGGCAAGGAGTGTTGATTTAAGTTTAAAAGCCTTTTAACCGCTCCATTTAAACCAAAAGCGTATGATTAAACGAACTACATTAACATACGCTTTTAACATTCTTCTCTGCATTTTCCTGCTGGTCGCTGCGCCGATTTGTGCGCAGGAACCGCCCAAAAAAGAGATTGACATCAATCTTTTCATTCAAAATTTACTTCCCGACGCGTCGGAGGATTCGGATTATGCCGATTTGTCCGAATCGCTTTTCCAGTTGTATGCCGAGCCTCTTGACATTAACCGCGCCACGCGTGACGAGCTGGCTGCATTGTTACTGCTTTCTGAAAATCAGTTAAATGCATTCTTTGCTTACCGCGAAAAACTTGGCCCGCTCCTATCGCTTTACGAGTTGCAGGCCGTCCCGGAGTTTGACCTCGAAACCATATATCGCCTGCTTCCATTTGTTACGGTCCAGTCGCACGCCGTTTCCCTGACCGAGTCGCTGAAAAATCCTTCACAGCATTTCCTGATGATCCGTTCGGGTAAGTTGCTGGAAAAGCAAAAGGGTTTCCTAAGCGCGGACAGCGCTTCCAATGCGCCTGCGCGTTATGCAGGAAATCCGCTTTACGGTTATTTGAAATACAGAAATTCGAGAGCCGGCGCTTACAGTTATGGCGTTACGATGGAAAAAGATGCGGGTGAGCTTGCGTGGAACTGGCAAGGCGAGCGGCAAATTTACGGCGCGGATTTTACCTCATTGCATGCCCAGATTATGAATCAAGGTAAGATTAAAAACCTGATCATCGGCGATTATCAGATGCAGGCCGGGCAGGGATTGATTTTTGGCGCTGGCTTTTCATTGGGCAAAGGCGCGGACGTGATCGGGTCCGCTTACCGCAGCACATTGGGTTTGAAGCCTTATACATCAGTCTTGGAAGCCAATTTTTTTCGTGGTGCGGCGGTCACGTTTGCTGGAAACCCCAACTTTGAAATCACTGGTTTTTATTCCAATGCCAAAAGGGACGCGACGACCAATGTGTCAGCAAACGGTTCAAATGCAGAAATCGCGAGTTCGCTGCCCATAACGGGTTATCACCGAACTATTAGTGAGCGTGAAAAACACAACAATTTTACTGAACAAAACATTGGCGCACATTTGCTGCACAAGCTCCGCTCACGGGCCGGACAAATCGGTTTGACATTTTTAAACACAACGTATTCCCTAAAACTGCAAAAGCGGACTGCGCTCTACAACCAATATGAATTTGCCGGAAAGCAAAATCTCACGATCGGCTTTCATGGCGATTACAGATGGCAGAGTTTACACTTTTTCGGTGAGGCGGCCCGGTCAAAAAGCAGTGGGATCGGTGCGGTGGGCGGGTTGGTGGCAGCGTTTGGCAAAAAGCTCGATTTCAGCTTGCTAGCACGACATTATGATCGGAATTTTCACTCATTTTATGGAAATGCGTTTAGTGAATCGGCGCGCTCTGTTAATGAAACGGGCGGCTATGCGGGGCTTCGTTTCATGCCCTCGCGGCGCTGGCAGTTCAGTGGTTTTTATGATTATTTCAAATTTCCCTGGCTGAAATATCTGGTCGATGCGCCGTCAAAAGGCTTCGATTATTATCTACATGTTCTTTGGAAACCTAATAAGCGGTTCAATGCTTACGCATTATTTCATCAAAAAAACAAGCAGCGCAATCCGCCTGCGGACGAAGAAACGGACATAAAACTTGCAACGACGGTTAGGAGAACGGCAACATTTCATCTGGAATATGAAAAGCCGCTTCGTTTTTCACTTAAAACACGCTTGCAATGTGGCAATCTGGCTTATCTGAAAATTTCAAAGTCTAACGGTTTCACCGTTTTGCAAGATGTGAGCTGGCATTTCCCAAAAGTCGAGCTGAGCGCGAGAGTGGCTTATTTCAAAACGGATGATTACGACAGCCGGCAATATGTGTATGAAAAAGATATGCTTTACGCGTTTTCCATTCCTGCTTATTATGACGCAGGCACAAGGCATTATCTGATGGCGCGATATGCTTTTTCCAAAAATATGAAGCTCTGGCTCAGGTGGTCGCAGACGCGATATGCCAATCTGGACAAGATCAGTTCCGGCTTAAACGAAATCCAGGGCAGCAAAAGAAGCGAGCTGAAAGCGCAGGTAATGTATCAGTTTTGATAAAATATAGTTTTGATAGCCCGCAATTAATCCTAAAATTTGAACCTCATTTTTAATTTCCAATGCCAGATAACAAACTAGAAGCACTAAAAAAATACTTTGGTTACGACTCATTCCGACCACAGCAAGCTGAAATTATTGACACCGTTATGGCGGGAAATGACTGCCTTGTGCTGATGCCCACCGGAGGCGGAAAATCGGTTTGTTTCCAGATCCCGGCTTTGCTGCGAGAAGGCCTTACCGTTGTCATTTCTCCATTGATCGCGTTGATGAAAGACCAGGTCGAGGCGTTGCGCGGCAATGGTGTGAATGCGGCTTTTTTGAACTCATCCTTGTCCGGTTCCGAGCAGGATAGTGTCATGTGGCAAGCCAAGCTGGGCGAGTTAAAATTGCTCTACATTGCGCCTGAACGACTTTTCTCGGGAAATACATTCGATCATTTGCGCGATTGGAATGTAACATTGTTCGCCATTGACGAATCGCATTGCATCTCTTCCTGGGGCCACGACTTTCGCCCGGAATATCGGCAGCTTAATACATTGAAAATGCGTTTTCCGGACATTCCGGTGATTGCATTAACCGCCACTGCCGACCGCGTGACCCGCCGCGACATTCTGAAACAACTTAACATTGAATCTGCGCAAACATTCATTGCCAGCTTTGACCGCCCTAATCTGAGCCTGAGCGTGCTTCCGGGCCGGAAGCGGATGCAGCAAATTCAGGAATTTTTAAAAAAACATGAGGATCAGGCAGGCATAATTTACTGTCTGAGCCGGAAAGGCACCGAAACTGTGGCGGCAAGTTTGAAGAATGCAGGATTTAAAGCCGAATATTATCATGCTGGCTTGGAGCCTAATAAACGCTCACGCGTTCAGGAGCAATTTCTTAAAGACGACATTCAGGTGATTGTAGCCACTATTGCATTCGGAATGGGCATTGACAAGTCCAATGTTCGCTGGGTCATTCATTACAATTTGCCTTCGAATGTCGAAAGTTTTTACCAAGAAATCGGACGCGCCGGTCGTGACGGTTCGCCTTCCGACACGGTGCTGTTTTACAGCTTTCTGGACATTATCACCCGGCAGGACATGATCAATAACTCAGACCAATCCGCAGAGCAAAAGGAATTGTTACACGCCAAATTGAACCGCATGAAGCAATATCCGGAAGCGTATATTTGCAGAAGACGCATTTTGCTGAGCTATTTTAATGAAGCCGTTGACACAGATTGCGGGAATTGTGACGTGTGCCGCAATCCGCGAACAAGATTTGACGCCACCGTCATTGCACAAAAAGCATTATCAGGCATTGCGCGCACAGACCAGAAAATCGCAATGGGAATGCTGATCGACATTTTGCGGGGAAGCCGCAACCGCAACATTCTGCAACACGGTTACGACCGGCTTCCGACATTCGGCGTTGGCAATGAACTTCGCGGCGAGGAATGGGTGGAATACATTGGTCAGCTGTTGAACTCCGGCGTCATGGACATTGCTTATGACGAAGCACATGCATTCAAGCTCAATCCGGTCAGCAAGCAGGTTTTGAAGGGTGAGCGCAAGGTGG
The DNA here is from genome assembly GCF_021390515.1 of Dyadobacter sp. CY326. Classification (GTDB taxonomy): domain Bacteria; phylum Bacteroidota; class Bacteroidia; order Cytophagales; family Spirosomataceae; genus Dyadobacter. Next base: position 76,032 of record NZ_JAJUXI010000013.1, on the reverse strand, counting down.
AACTGGTGAGATTCATTCCGCTAAGCGAGCGAAAAGCGAAAGAAGAAGAGCTTGTTCCAAAGGAAAAACCAAAGCAGGAAATAATTCGGGATGCATTGTTTGAACAGTTGCGCTTGCTAAGGAAGCAAATGGCCGATGCATTGGGCGTGCCGCCATATGTGGTTTTCAGCGATGTGACGATTTCCGAAATGGCGCAGAAAAAACCAGTTTCCGAAGCTCAGATGAAAGCCATTTCTGGCGTTGGAGCTGAGAAATTCCGGCGATATGGAGAAACTTTCATCAACGAAATCCTATCATTTGCCAAGGAAAACACAAAGCCCGGGACACGCGTCATCAAAGGAATGACTTACATTGAAACGCTTGAACTTTATAAAGCAGGTTATTCTTTAAAAGTGATTGCCGAGAAGCGCGACCTGAGCACGGTCACCATCATATCCCATTTAATCAAGCTGAAAGATGATGGCCACGACATTGATTTGAAAGCACTTATCGACCCGAAAGCATATAAAACAATTACGGAAGCTGCACAGGAATTTCAGGTCGGAAAAAATGATCCGCTGAAACCGCTTTTTGAATTATTAAATGAACAATTCGACTATGGTCAGATTAGGCTGGCACTAGCACTATTTGAAGATGGCGGGAATTAAGTAGTATATTTGCATATACTAATACCACAAATGTCAAGACAGAATATATTATCCGGATCTCCCTGGGAAGACAAAATGGGATATTGCCGCGCGGTCCGCATCGGCAACATTGTAGAAGTTGCAGGCACGGTTGCGATTGTGGATGGCGTAAAAGTAAGGGCAGACGATGCGTTCGCTCAGACTAATAACATCATTGAGCGCATTGAAAAGGTGCTTTTGGATGCCGGCGCAAGTTTGAATGATGTGGTGAGAACGAGAATTTTTACCACAGATATCCGTCTTTTTGATGAAATAGCGCGCGCTCATGGCGCATATTTTAGAGACATAAAACCCACAACGGGTATTTATGAAATCAGTAAATTAGTGTCTCCGGACTATTTAATTGAGATCGAATTTACGGCGATTGTTCAGTAGGTTCTTGGAATAATTAAAAAACTCGTTGCAAATAACGACAATGTGTTTTTTGGACTTAAATAATTTTTTTAGGGTTACAACCTTTTGGCTCGAAATTTGCTCTAGGTGTTGTAGTTGTCTTGCACACATCCTTAAAAATTAGACATCTTATTATGAAAAACAAACATACGCTGCTTATCGCCACCTTATTGCTGGTCCTTTGCGTAATACAAAAAGAAGCACGTTACAAAGCCATGACAGGTGGGAATGTAGAAAAAATATACAATTCTCCCGAAGTTGATAAAAATGGAGCCCTGGCCGATGAACAAATTGCAAGATCTTCAGAAGGTCGCCAAATGAAAATTTCTTCGAGAAAGGATTTATTTGATTTTGCATCTTTGGACAGCACTTCGCAGTCAATGAGTTCTGCCAAACTTTTGAACAACAGCTTGCTCAATATTTCGTCGACCAAAATGCTTAACAACTGACATTATGGCGCTTAACTAAAAAGCCCCATAATGTCTTCCTGACTAAGTTTTTTGATAAATCCTGATTCTCCTCCCACGAGATCTTCCGCAAGATCCTGTTTACGCTGTTGAAGTAACAGGATCTTTTCTTCAATCGTATCCTTACAAATCATTTTATAAGCAAACACTTTGCGCGTCTGCCCAATGCGGTGCGTACGGTCAATGGCTTGTCTCTCAACCGCCGGGTTCCACCACGGATCAACGAGATACACATAATCCGCTTCGGTAAGGTTAAGGCCAACACCACCCGCTTTTAAGCTCATTAAGAAAACCCTGCAAGTCTGGTCGCTTTGGAAACGGTTCACGCGTCCGGCGCGATCAACAGTTTGCCCGTCCAGATATTCGTAAGGAATGTTCACCTTTTCCAAATGCTGACGAATCAGATCCAGCATTCCCAGGAATTGGCTGAAAATCAATATTTTATGATTAGAAGCATTTTCCTCGATCTCCCGCACGATTTCTTCCAGCTTGGCAGATTCGTTGCCATAATCTTCGTCACCAGACAAAATGGAGGGAGAGTCGCAAATCTGTCTGAGTTTTAACAGCGCTTCGAGAATTAAGAAACTGCTTTTGTTAAGTCCTTCTGTTGCAAGCTTTTCTGCAATTTCAAGACGGTATTTTTCCCGGAATGTGTCATAAACCTTCCTTTGCTTATTACCCATTTCGCAGAATAAAATGGTCTCTGTTTTATCAGGCAAATCGGTCGCAACTTCCTCCTTCGTGCGTTTCAACATAAATGGATAAACAAGCTTGCGCAGTTCTGCGGCTTTTTCTTTATCCTGATATTTGTCAATGGGCGTCGCGTATTCGCTGCGGAAAAAGTCTGCATGACCCAGCATTCCCGGATTTAGGAACTCGAATTGCGAGTAAAGATCAAATGTGTTGTTTTCAACCGGCGTTCCGGTCATTGTCAAACGGTTTTTCGCATGCAGCAACCGCGAAGCCTTTGATGTCAGCGAATCCGGATTCTTAATCGCTTGCGCTTCATCCAACACAATGTAATTGAAATCAAACTTGCGAAGCAGCTCCACGTCACTACGCATGGTCCCGTAAGTGGTCAGGATAATGTCGTAATTCCTAAAAAATTCAATGTCCTTGCGGCGCGTCATCCCGCGATGCACATACAAACTCAAATCAGGCGTAAACTTAGCCGCCTCAGCTTGCCAGTTGAAAATCAGCGTCGTAGGAACTACGACTAAGTTCGTATGTTCGGGATTCAGGTTTTTTTGCTGCTGAATGAAGGTCAGCATCTGCAAGGTTTTTCCTAAACCCATATCATCCGCCAAACAACCGCCCCAGCCGAATTCATCCAGGAAATGGATCCATTTGTAACCTTCTTCCTGATATTGCCTTAACGTCGCATTAACATTCCCGGGCAAAGCAACATTTGGAATTTGTTTGAAATTGAGCAGCTTTTGCTTCTTTTCATGCAGTTCCCGGAAAACTTCCTCATTATCCGTTTCAGAAACAAGCTCATCAATAAGTGAGAAGTGGATTTTTGACAAATGAATCTTTTCACCTTCAACGCGTCCGAATTGCAACAATGGTTCCAACTTGCTGATCCATTCTTCCGGCAACACACCCAACGAGCCGTCCTGCAATTGGACATAATTTTGCTTTTTAAGCAATGCTTTTTTCGCATCCGCCAGGGAAATGCGCTGATCGCCGAACATAATCTCGACTTCCATATCGAACCAATCGATTCCGGAAGATGCATGCACCTTAACCGTCCCACGATTGGGGTTGAACTTCATCTTTTTCAGGTCTTTGAAACCTAAAAGATCATATTGTTTCTTTTTGACAGCATCTACAAAGTTGAAAAGCCACCCACCTTTCATCACCTGATCCAGCGGTACATATAAAAATGGCTGGCCCGACTGATTAGCAAAAGACGGATTAAGCGACTTCACCCATTCCCAAACAGCGTTTTCTGCGGGCAGATCGCGTTCCAGCATGGTGATGCGATTGTCTTCAAAACTAATTTTGCTCCTGCGCTGGTCGTGCAAGAATGTTACTTCCGGACCCGCTTCATTTTCGTCTTTATAAACAAATGACGGCACGATGAGCAAATTGGCATCGTCTTCTTTAAGGAAAATCCGTGGCTTTCCAAACTTCAACGGCCGATTAAGGACTTCGTGACGCGTCTGGAAAATGACATCAAACTGCTCGGAAACCGGAATGATCCAGTCTTTCAGAAACTCTTCGGAAAAATCTTTCTTAACCTTAATTTTATAACCCGTCTGGCTCAGATAAGCAACCATTTCGGCCTCGCTGAGACCAGCCCAACGGAAAAGCAATTTTTCGTTGTAAATGCCCAGCCAAAAACTGTCGAGGGAGATCACTTTTTCCAAATCCAATGGACTTCCCGCAGTAAGCTCCACATAGGGATTTAGCGTGATAAACTCCTTATCCTCCGTTAAAACGAAGAAAAGCTTCACAGGCTCGCGGTGTAATTGAAGTTGCGTAAGCTGATTGTTGCTCGTAACATAATCACTATCAGCCAGGTAAACGCGATCCGCATCGAGGTCATTGAAAATCCTGTTCAGCTGCTTGCCAACGTAATTTCTTGCTTCGTAACGCTGCTCTGCGCTTACATCATCGAAATGCAGATAAGCATTGTAAGCCCAGCCTTGTTTGCGTATGAATTTTTGCAAACCTTCTTCCCAATGCTTGGCCACGCGCACAAGCCGCGCGTCGGCGTCTGTCAAGACTGGAATTTCGTCTGCTGAGTAATAGTGGCTCGAACCGCCTGCAATGTTGCGAATGTTGGTTATTTTCTCAGATTTTGAGCTGTGCTTTACAGAAAAAACGCCAAATCCAATGTCCAGCAGATGATTTTTGCCTTTTGACCAAAACACAAAAATTGAAATGCGGTCTTCCTCATCCTGTTGATTATCTGTCGAAACGCTGAATGCGACATCCTGCGTAGGCAAAATGCGCTCTCTTAATGTGCTCCAATCCTGAAACTGACCCACTTTTTGCAACGAAAGATCTGCTTTTATCAAATACAGACCACCGTCTTCATCGAGCTTGAATTCAAACTTTCCTTTGATTTCGTCTGCAAGTGAATAGCCATATTCGGCCAGCAAATTATTTTTTTCAACGGTCAGATCGCGCATCACTTCGAAAGCGCGATCGCCGAGTTCTTCTCTTAGTTTGAGCAATGCGGCTAGCTTATGCTCGCACAATGGCACCCACAGCTCTTGCCCGCAAGTGCAGGAAGTGTGGACTTGCTTTGTGCTTTTGATCCGCTGAAAATCAACCTGATAATCTACACCCTGATGCCTGACAATGCATTGGGCTTCACCTTCTTTTGCGGAGACAATTGTTACATTCTGGATAGATTCCCGGTTTTTCCAGGTGTCTTCCAAAACGAGGCTTCTCAATTGAAGTTCCTTAATTTCTGCCAAATCGATCACCGTGCTGCTCATTTCATAAACAACCTGCTTGATCGTCGGCATTTTGTCGAGAATGTATAATATTGCTGCAACGCGGTGCTTGCAAAGCCCAACCTTGTCGGGACAAGAGCACTCTGTTGAAATTTGCGGTGTGAGGAAATCCCGGATGTAAATCTGGTAAAATTGAATAGAATAGTCGCTCTTGACCTTAAATTCGGCATTACCCAGACCGTTATAGTCGAGCTTGGAGACTTTTAATCCCCCGCTGCTATAAATGGAACGCCCCCTTGACAATACATCCTTTTCCGCCCGTCTAATTAAGAAGTTCGATAATTTCTCCTTCTTTTCGTTTTCCATTTACCCTGCTGCCATTTAAAATGCAAAAGTACGGTATGTTTCTCTTTTATAGAAACGAAGAGAAAATATATGGAAAATCCGAAATCTGCTATTTGATATAAGGTTGATTAATAACGCCAATGTGGCCCGCATGGGCAGCTTTTTCGCAGTAACCAATGATTTGCTTGCCGACATTGGGATACAAAAGCTTTTCGCCTAATGCGGACACTGGCAGCCACACCATTTCCAATGCTGTGGTTTGGTCCGGATTAAGTTGCGGCTCACCGGAAGTAATTTCTGCCAGAAACACCATATGCAGCGTTTCTTTGTTGATTTCCGGCCAAATCACTTCGCCGCAAAAAACCATTTGATTCACTGCCGAATCAATGCCCAGCTCCTCATTCAGCTCACGTGCAAGCGCCTCGGCAAGGCTTTCGCCCGGATCGGGATTGCCGCCGGGCAGCGCGTAAACTTCCTGATCGCCATAGCAATAGCGCAATGTCAGGACATGCTCATGCTGTAAAATAATGGCTGATGGACGAACATTCATTTGATTTTCATTTGATGCTTAATCGAAAATATAGTCGAATTATTCCTGCAAAACCATTTTTTCGATCAGCAGCATAAAAATATGGATCACTTTAATGTGTATTTCCTGGATTCGGTCGGCATAACCAAAGTGCGGCACTCGGATTTCTACGTCGGCTGCACCGGCCAGTTTTCCACCATCTTTTCCCGACATAATGATCACTTTCATGCCCTTTGCCCGCGCAGCTTCGACCGCTTTGATGATGTTTGCTGAATTTCCGCTTGTGCTTAATCCAAACAGAACATCACCCGGCTGCCCCAAACCTTCGATAAAACGCGAGAACACAAATTCGTAACCATAATCATTACTCACACAGCTCAAATGGCTTACATCAGATATAGCGATTGCAGGCAATGAACGGCGGTTATCGCGATAACGGCCGGTTAGTTCCTCTGCGAAATGCATGGCGTCGCAATGCGAACCGCCGTTTCCGCAAGAAATAATCTTCCCATTTGCCAGAATTGCGTCGGCCATAAGTCGAGCGGCAGTTTCTATTTTTTCAATCTGAACCGGGTCGTTTAAGAACTGGTCCAGCAGGCTTTGTGCCTCTTTTAATTCCTGGCTAATGATATTTTTGTAATCCATTTTGCAAATAAATTTAAATTTTAATGGCTTTCAGCACGTGCGTCTTCCGCCCCGGGCCTTTATGCCGCTCCACCCGGAAACCACCCGCACGCAATGCGCGCTTCACAATTCCTTTGGATGAGTATGTTACCAATACGCCCTCTGTGTTTGTAAAGGCCGCTATTTTAGCAAAAATTTCTTCTTCCCAAAGCTCCGGCTGCGCTCTGGGGTCGAATGCATCGTAGTAAATCACATCAAAGTTGTTGGTTGTTGTGAAATCTTCGAGCTTAATGTGCTGCTTGTTTAGCGTAAAGTGATCGGAAATGGGAAAGTCCACCGACCAGGGACAGTCGTGGAGCGCTATTAAATTACTATGCCCGCTCAGGGTTTCGTAATTTAACGAAGAAGCCTCGTCCCCGGAAATGGGAAAGGCTTCAACTGCGACGTAATAAATGTTTTTTTGGAGCAAATCGGCCAGCTTCCAAGTCAGAAAAGCATTAAGTCCGGTTCCAAAACCCATCTCGAAAACAAAGACGGGCGAATCGGCATTTTCCAGGATCGGACGGAGCCCAAGATTGATATAAATGTGTTCTGCCTCAATCAGAGCGCCTTGTAAGGAATGATATTGCTGGTTGTATTGAGCGCTGTAAAGCGAATGAGAACCGTCTTCTGTTACGATCAGGCGTTCCAATGTTAAGCCACGTTAATTTGGCTTAAAAGTAACTAAATCATTCTTCGCAGGGTAATTTGGGTAAAGAAAATATCCCCTTTCCGTTTTACCAGCAAGTCAATGTTTCTGCCGTCGCCGCGTTGTAAAAGCTTGTATATTTCGCTCACATTGAGGTCAGAAGCCGCGTGATCATCTATAAAAAGAAGCTGATCTCCTTCCACAAGTCCTGCTTTTAATGCAGGCGAATTTTCCGCCACGTGGTTCACAATGTAAGAGTGCAAGTCAATGCCCTCGGCCCGTATTTCCATTCCGCTCATATCATGCTCAAATTTTTCTCGCAGCCTGCTTTTGACCGGTTTCAGCACCATATAACTCTGTGAATAATTCATGGTGACTTTAAACCGGCGTAACAATTCGCAGCCTATGTTTCCCTGCCGCTCCTGCCCCGCCCGCAACTTCGAGCCGAAAGCAATGCTGTCCGGAAACGATGCGACGATGTTGTCCATTGTGAACCTGCCCAGCCGAACCTTGTCAATCCTGCCCAAATTCCCGTTAATGACGCCATTCAGCCCGCGTCCCAATTGCGCACGAATTACTTTTTCTGGCAGTCTGAAAGATTCTTTCGGGGTGTTGTTTAGTAGCAATGCATGTCCCGCTCCGGTGTCGATCAGAACGCGGATCGGATGCTCGCGGCCGTCTGCGAAGAGCGTAACTGCATCTGTAAACGGCTTGGTGTCTTCAATGATCAGCGGATGCTTATCGCCTTTGCTCGGTTTGTAACGATATTTATCAGGGCGCATTAATATCAGCTCCTTTTTGGAAAAGTCGATGGTTACCACGAAGTTATTGAAGATCTCGTAGCCAAAAATGCCATGCACAGGCACGCCCACATATTCTGAAAGTCTGAGAAAATCCTCTTCCAAAACCACAATGTTCTGGTGATTGGCTTTGAGCCGTCCCATTGCAAATTTATTATCAATGGCCACATGTGCGGAAATGCTTTTGCCCTCGCCCGCGCCGGTGAGATTGACTTTTCTGGTCAGTCGGAGCTTGTCAGGTTTGAGCACGTAAGGATCGGTGATGATGATCGAGCTGACGCCGGTGTCCAATATGAAACGGAGCGAATCGGTGTCATTGATCTTTGCATACAAAAGGATCAGATTTGAATGCAGTTCAAAAGGGATGCGTGTAGATTTGTGATTTTTATCTAGAAAGTAGCCATACTTTTCCTCTGAAACCGGGGGAACATCTTCTGATTTGGCAAATGATATGCTGCTGGTAAAAAGTATGATCGCTACAACTAACCACTTAGACGTTTTCATCGTGGCCTCCTTTTCTTTAAATTCTAATTGCTAAACTCCGGTCTTAACATCATAAAACGCTGATCATAAACGGCTTAACTCTGTCTTTATTCTCTTTCGCGTACACTAAGTATCAAATTCAGTCCAATCGGTTAATAGAGTAAAATTAATGCATTTTACCTTAATTAAACACAAAAAATTCTCGATATGTGCAAACTTTCTGACTTTTTTCAGAACATTTATGGATAATAATGTTAATGATGAAATTATGGTAATTTTGTTGCGTTAAAAGGCGTTTTTTCACAATAAAAATTTTCTCATGCGAAAAAAAATTGTTGCAGGTAACTGGAAGATGAATAAGGTTCTGGATGAAGCAGTTGCGCTGACTTCCGAGCTCGTAAATATGGCTAATGATGAGGTTCAAAGTGACGTAAAAGTGATCCTTTGTCCTCCTTCCATTTATCTCACCACTATCAAAAAATATCTGGAAAGCGCACCGAATTTCGCCCTTGCTGCACAAAATTGTTCGGATAAGGTCTCGGGTGCATATACGGGAGAAATTTCAGCACAAATGCTGCAATCGATCGGTGTGGAATATGTGCTGATCGGACACAGCGAGCGCCGCCAATATTTCAATGAAAGCAATGCGGTTTTGGCAGAAAAAGTGAATACAGCGCTTGCAAATGGCGTTTCACCCATCTTCTGCTGCGGCGAATCACTGGATCAGCGCCAGAATGAAGATTACATTGGATTTGTAAAAAATCAAATCTCCGAAAGCCTTTTCCATCTTACGGAAGAACAATTGCTTTCTGTCATCATTGCTTATGAACCAATCTGGGCGATTGGCACGGGCTTAACAGCTTCGGCTGAGCAGGCGCAGGAAATGCATGCGGCTTTGCGTCAGCATCTTGCTTCAAAATATGGCGCTGATGTTGCAGAAGAAATCTCCATTCTTTATGGAGGAAGCGTTACGGCAGCGAGTGCTCCCGAATTATTCAGTTCCCCGGACATCGACGGCGGCCTTGTGGGCGGCGCATCTTTGAAATCCAGGGAGTTTACGAACATTATCAAGGCGAGATAAGCAACATTACATTTGGGTAACCACAAATTCTACCCTCCTGTTTTTGCTGCGTTCGACTTCGGAGGCGCCTTTTGCCAATGGCCGGGTGCCTCCGTAACCTTTCGCTTCAATGCGATCAGCGTCAATGCCTTTTTCAATTAAATATTGCCGCACAGATTCCGCCCGCTTCCGCGACAAATCAAGGTTTTTGTCAAAGTCACCCACATTGTCGGTGTGACCTTCCACGCGGATTTTGATATTTTCGCTTTCTTTCATCAAGTCCACCAGCGTGTTCAATTCCTCGTATGATTCGGGCAAGAGATCCACTTTTGAGGTTTCGAAATAGACATTCGGCAAGCTAATTGTTTCGCCGATTGCCGTTTTCCCAGCTTTCATTTTGTCCAAACCACTTTTTGGCTGTTCAGCAGCAACGGGTTCTTCGGCTGGCTCCTGTTTTTCTTCCACTTTTGGCTTAGGCGCAGGCTGACCAGGCTTTTTGACTGACTTATCCGCCTTTGCAACTGCTGGCGGTGTTTTGGAATCTTTTTTCAACGGGTTTTTAATGTGTATCCCATAAAAATTCCACGATTGGTTTCCGCCTGTGCTCCTTCCTTCGTAAAAATCAAAAACCTCAATTCCCGGGTCCAATCTTTCAAAATATGTAACAAAATCCACCGTGTCTCCCGGCATTACGCCTTTCTTGGTGTTGGTCGGAATGTTGTCGGCCTTAACAAACTTGAACTTTTTATCCGTCTCACCGGGCTTATAGAGTCTCGTTTCAGGATCAAGCCAAATGGCGCTGCTGCCTGGGGGAAGTTGCTGCCCTTGTTTCCTGGGAAATTGGTAAAACAACGGCTGAGGTGAGCTTTTTTCGGTAAACTGTAAATGGATGACCGTATAAGCATCCGTAAGCTCCACACGTTTGATCTTTACATATTGCGCAGATTGCTCCTCAACCTTCGGGCTGTTGGTGATTTGCCCAAAACTTGAACTGAATGAAAATACAATGGCAAATGCACTTGCCAAAAGCACTTTAAAATTCATGACTTTATATGTTAACTTTTAAAACTAACTACAAGAACGCCCGAACATTTCTGATAGTTTGTTAAAATTTGTTAAACAATGTAAGCTATTGATTTTCAGAAATGAATGCAGACCAAAATTGCGGATCGTAACGTTCCCAGGCATGGCAGCCAAACGGGAGTTTGTGCTGCATTAATGTGTAAGTCGCGGCAGGACTTTTCTCAAATGCAAACGCAAGCGCATTGCGCCAGGAGGGCGTTTTCAGGAAGAGTTTCATCGGAATCAGGCGCGTGGCTTCCTGTGAAAACAGCATATCCTCATTGCCGAGCCAAGCGGGATAAATTGCATTGTAAATTTTCAAATAACGGATAATAGCAGGAATGCGCCGCAGGGAAAGCCCGCCATTCAAGACAACACGGTGCTTGTCAAACGCACTGGCAAATGTCTCGTGCGCATCCGCATCAAGCGCGTCATATTCAGGCATATGCAGCGATGGTGCGCCTACGTAATCATAACCCTTATTACACCATTCTGAGAGCGCATCACGGAATACATAAGCGTCTAACTGATAGATCAATATGTATTCATACTTGATAAAAAGCTTGTAAAATTCAATAGAAATCATCAGTCGGTTATAGGCTGCGATCCCTTTGAAATGCACGTCGTCCAGACTAATCAATTCGATTGCGGGATAGGCTTCCTTTACAGCGCTTAAATCCAGACTTGCGGGTTTTACGATCTGCACAGGATAATCGCCCAAAACCTTCATACATTGCTTTAACGACAATTTTTCATTATCGTTTAACACGGATTTGTAAACCGGGATCACGACTGCGGCCGAGGCCTTCGCTCTGTTTGATTTCAATGTGCCTGATTTTTATTCCAACAAATCCCCGATTGCAGGCAGCCACCAATCCTTGCTGCTAAACTTGTAATAACCCCGCACCACATCATTCACGATCGGGGTGAGCCGGTTAATGCGTTTTTCGGGAAGTGACGCACGTTTATAAAAATGCCTTTGGGATAAATATAACTTTATAAGCTTCTCTCTCGGCACAAAAGGAAGCGCTTTGAGCAGCAAAAAGAGGTCCCGCAACTTATTCGCTTTTTCTTCGAGCGGAACAAGTTTCTTCTCTCTGTCGCGCACGAAGCGATCTTTCAGCTGCACTTTATCCACTTTATTTCCAAAACCAACCTGCTGACTGGCGTGAATGCGGTAATAAATGAGCGTATCCGCAATGAAATCGATCTTGTTTTCAAGGCTTAGCACCATCGCGATCCACGCATCGTGAATGAGGTCGGGAACGTGCGTAGGAAAAGGCATTAAGCGCTCCAAACACGATCTTCTGATGGCCAGAGTTGCGCCTGTAACCACAAAGCCATTGAAAAGAATCTCATGCGGCTTGCCATTCATCCACCGATTCTGGCTCATGCTGTTGAATTCAATTTCTTGCCAAATCGTAGTCCCAACCGACACAGAATCATCGTCAATCTTCATTGCATCAGAAAAAACCGCATCTATATTCGGGTGTGATTGCAGATAATCCACTTGTTTCTGAACCCGGTCTTCTCGCCATTTGTCGTCCTGATCGCACAAGAGAATGATATCACCTGTGCAAAGGGAAAGGCATTTTTCAAAATTCTTTGTTGAGCCAAGATTCACCTCGTTGATATGAATGTGAACCTGAAAACTATTTTGTGCCGCAAAAGATTTGATAATTTCAATGGTGTTATCCTTCGACCTGTCGTCGCATACAACCAACTCATCAATCGGGAGTGTCTGATCAGCAATGCTCTTCAACTGCTCAGGTAAATATTTTGCCCCGTTGTAAGTACACAACGCCACTGAAATCATAAAGATGTTTATAAATTAAAAACGCCTGCAATTTAGCAGTCAATACACACTATCGCCAAACTGCATTGTCACTTTTACAAAAAGTCATCATTGAGTTTGGACTCTTTCAAAATGCCAAGCTTGACCACTTTTTTATCAACAGCCCACTGCATTACGTCCGAGTAACCTTTTGCCTCGTGGTAATAAATCAGACGCGTGTTGGGATCTTTCTCCCATTTTGCCACGCGCGTTTCCAAATCCTGGTTCATTACGATGAGGGCTTTTCGGTTATTGTAAAAAACCGTACCCCACAATAACAAGCCAAAAACGGCCAATACACGCAAATGACGCTGTTTTAGCACTTTCAGATCAAGAAATATCAATAAAAGAATAACGGGAATGGTCGCTGTGAAAAACATATAGCGCGGCGCGATGCCGCCTCCCGCCCTTGTTTCAAATCTGGAAATGGAAATGATCACGCCTGTGAGTATGGGCAATGAAAGCAAGCAATACAGAAGCGGATTTTGATAAGCATAACCTTTAAAAAAGAGCCAAATCCACGTAATTAACACAGCCGCGCCCACAGCCATGCAAATGTAAATGTTGATATACTGATTTGTAGAAGGGTTTATATACAAGAAACTTCCCATGAATGTGAACAGCAAACGCGCCGCCCAGTCGAAGTTGAAAGGCGTATGTCCGCCGCCCGCCACTTCGGGTCTCGGAATAAATGTGATCCATAACAAAACGGCCGAAAGAAGGCTCCAAACAACCAGCAAGGCCCTTTTCTTTTGCACAAAAAGCATGAATGCACCCAGCAAAAGTGCCAGAAATCCGTTTCCAAAAGAAAAAACCGCAGCAGCAACCGAAAGAATTGAAAAGAAAAAAATCCAGCTTTTAATTTGCTGCGATTTATTAAGTAGAAAAAGGCTGAGAAAACAGAAGAAAAAAACGGTGTAATGCTGAATTCCTCCCCAATAAAAAAATGTGACCTGCCAAAATGCCAGACTAAACAGAAACACGGCGGCAATGAGCAGGTTTTCCCCGTAAAGCATGCTGTTTTGTTTCATGACAAAAAGCATTAAAACAAAAAAACCAATCAGAAACAGGTTTTGGAAAAACACGAGATTAGCGAAATCCACCTGGTGAAAAATGCTGTAATAAGCTGCTGCGGCAGATTTTGAAAATATAATGCGGTGCTCGTTGTGGCGGCTGAAAAGGATTTCGAGTTTGCCCAGCAGCGTATAATCGTCGAAAAATATGCGTTTGATAAAGCCTAATGTTGTGTCATAATCGTCAAACGAAGGCAGGTTGAGTGTGTTGGTAAAAAGGGTGTACGCGAAGATTAAAAAAATGGCAATACTCAAACTGATTGAGAGATATTTAGGCATATCTGATATTTTTGTCAAAACTGGACGGGCATTCTGCACCATATAAAGTTACGCCCCGAATTTCGAGAATCTATAATTTAGTTCACAAAAGCACACAATGGCATTACCCGATCAACTTAAAAAAGCAATTGTCCAGATGCCGGCCAAAGAAAAGGATAAATTGCTGCTCAGGCTGATCACAAAAGATAAAACACTTACGGACAGGCTTCATTTTGAGCTTATAGAGGACAGCGCAACCATTCCCGAACGCCGTGAAGAAATTGCCGGAAGGATCACAAGAACTTCAAAATTTAACCAGAACACGCCGGGCTGGATCCTGATGGACATGCGGAACCTGAGCGGCGACATATCCTATCATGTGAAGGTGACCAAAGATAAAATCGGCAGCATTGAATTGAATTTGTTCCTGATGAACACATTTTTGGAAGGTTATGTGGATATATTAAAAACCTATTCGTCCCGTGCCGACACTTGCGCTTTATACATTGCCAAAAAAGCACAAGTGATTCTGAATGCATTCAATAAGCTCGATGAGGATTATCGGGTGGATTACATTAAGGATACAAACCGGATGTTAGCCTCAGTTTACAGCCTTTGTTCCAAAATGTATGCTCGGCAAATGGAAATCCCCAAAGAAATAGAAAGCTGATAACCGTAATCTTCCATGAAAAAGACAGCCTTACTGCTCATTGATGCCCAGTTTGACTTTTGTAATCCGAAAGGCGCGCTTTATGTGCCCGGCGCAGAATCGGATGTAGAGCGGATTGCCCGGCTGATTGCATTGGAAGGTGAAAAAATCGACCGCATTTTTGTAACGCTTGACACGCATAAAGTTCTCGACATTGCGCATCCGCTTGTTTGGCAAGATAGCAATGGTAACACGGTTGCGCCTTTCACATTGATCACTTCCGACAATGTGAAAGCTGGCAAGTGGACTCCGCGCTATGAACGCGATTATGTTCTGAAATATCTGGAAACATTGGAGTCCGAAGGTGAATTCAAGCATTTCATCTGGCCGGAACATTGTCTTATTGGCTCCAAAGGCGCATCTCTGGATGACACCATCATGGATGCATTGCTTGCCTGGACGCACAGGACGGGACGGGATTACAAGGCAATCATCAAAGGAACAAATCCACTGACCGAACATTTCGGCGTTTTTCGGGCGCAGGTTCCAGTGACTGGCGCGCCTGAAACGGAGTTGGACCGTTCGTTTTTAAATGAGCTTGCAGCATTTGACCAAATTCTTGTGGCTGGCGAAGCGCGCTCTCATTGTGTGGCAACGAGCATTCATCAAATCATTCAATATGCGCCGGAACTCGTTCCAAAAGTTATTATCTTGACTGACTGCATGTCGGATGTTACCAACTGGGGCCATCTTGCTGATCCCATTTTTGAGAAAGCTGCGCAGGTAGGAATGACTTTTTTGAAAGCAAATGCAGTCCAGCTTTAATCAGGCTGCATTGCGATTTTCCCTCCCCGGAAGTCAAACTAAATAAATGTACTTTTGGTTAATATAAAGATCGGTGCATGATCACATTTGCATCGGCTGTCCATGATTTTCTCTATATGATGCAATTACCTGTGCCGCGGATTGAAGCTGCCCAATTCGATGATTTGGATCCAAGGCAATACATTCTGATCAAAGGTGCCCGAGTTAATAATCTCAAAAATATTGATGTTGCCATTCCGCGAAATAAGCTTGTGGTGATCACAGGTTTGTCCGGATCAGGCAAATCTTCCCTGGCTTTTGACACGCTTTTTGCCGAAGGGCAGCGCATGTATGTCGAAAGTTTGAGCAGTTATGCGCGGCAGTTTTTGGGCCGCATGGAAAAGCCGGAAGTCGAATATATCAAAGGGATTTCACCGGCCATCGCCATTGAGCAGAAGGTGAACACCAGAAACCCGCGCTCCACGGTCGGGACTTCAACTGAAATTTACGATTATCTCAAATTGCTTTTTGCCCGCATCGGGCACACCTATTCGCCTATTTCAGGAGAATTGGTAAAAAAAGACACGGTTACCGATGTTGTCAACTTTATGCTCAGCCATGAAGAAGGCTCCCGCGTAATGATCCTTGCGCCATTGCTCATCCGCGAAGGCCGGACGCAGACAGAGGAACTAACCATTCTGCTTTCAAAGGGTTATAACCGTATTTTTTTGAATGAAGAAGTCGTTGCCATTGAAGACATTCTCGAAAATCCGGACAATTATTCACAGGCTGGCAACCAGATTTTTATATTAATTGACCGTGCCGGTGTAAAACACGATGATGAAGATACGCAATATCGCCTTTCCGATTCCGTCCAAACCGCATTTTTTGAAGGAGAAGGCATCTGCATTGTGCAGGTTGTGAATGGCGAAAGAAAGGTGTTTTCTGACAAATTCGAGTTGGACGGCATGTCTTTCGAAGAACCAACGGTCAATCTTTTCAGCTTCAACAATCCTTATGGCGCTTGCAAAAGGTGTGAAGGTTTTGGGAAAGTTCTGGGCATTGATCCCGATTTGGTTATTCCTGACAAAGGACTTTCTGTTTATGAAGGCGCAATTGCTCCCTGGCGGACCGAGAAAATGAGCGAATGGCTAACGCCGCTTGTTCGCAATGGTGCCAAGTTTGATTATCCAATTCACAGACCTTATAAAGACCTTACCAATGAGCAAAAAGAGCTTCTCTGGACGGGTAATCAATATTTTCAAGGCCTGAATGCATTTATTGCAGAACTGGAAACACAGACGTATAAAATTCAATACAGGGTGATGCTTTCGCGTTTTCGCGGGCGTACGACCTGCCCGGACTGTCGCGGATCGCGTTTGCGGAAAGATGCTTCGTATGTTAAACTTGGCGGCGCTTCGATTACAGATCTTGTTTTGATGCCCATCAAAGACGTTTCCGTTTTTTTCCAAAACATTGAGATCAGCGAGCATGATAGGCAAATCGCCAAACGCGTATTGACCGAAATTGAAACGCGGCTTGAATATATGAACCGTGTTGGATTGGGTTATCTGACATTGAACCGGCTTACGAACACATTGTCGGGCGGTGAATTTCAGCGGATTAAGCTTGCGACATCGCTGGGAAGCGCATTGGTGGGTTCTATGTACATTCTGGATGAACCTAGCATTGGGCTGCATCCGAGAGATACGCAGCGCCTCGTTGGCGTGCTCGAATCATTGCGCGACCTGGGAAACACAGTAATTGTTGTGGAGCATGAAGAAGAGGTCATGCACGCCGCGGATCAGATTATTGACATTGGCCCCGAAGCTGGAACAGGTGGCGGTCATGTGGTTTTTCAGGGAAATTGGGAAGATATTTCTGAATTGAAAAGCACCGGTTACATCGAAAACAACGATTCAGGAATTAAATCGCACACGCTGGATTTTCTTTTGGAGAACGATTCTATCCCCGTTCCTGCCGTGAGACGGAAATCATTGCATTCACTGCAAATCAAAGGAGCAAGGGAAAATAACCTGAAAGAGTTGGATGTAACTGTTCCGCTCAATATGCTTACAGTCGTGACGGGCGTCAGCGGTTCAGGCAAATCGACATTGATCAGAAAAATATTATATCCTGCATTAATGCGCCTCAAGGGCGAGTTCAGCGAGGAAGTTGGCCATTTTGATGAGCTGACAGGCAGCATTGACAGAATTGAAGCCGTTGAAATGATTGACCAGAATCCAATTGGAAAATCATCGCGCTCCAATCCGGTTACTTACATCAAAGCCTACGATTACATTCGTCAAATGATGGCCGACCTGCCGCTTTCAAAAGCGCGTAGTTACAAGCCTTCCCATTTCTCGTTCAATGTGGATGGCGGGCGTTGTGAAATTTGCCAGGGCGAAGGCCAGGTGAAGATCGAAATGCAGTTTATGGCCGACATTTATCTCAAATGCGAAGGCTGTAACGGCAGAAGATTCAAGCAGGAGATCCAGGAAGTGCGTTACCAGGAAAAAGATGTTGCGGAAATCCTGGATATGACTGTGGATGAAGCCATTGAGTTTTTCAGGGCCTCTGAGCCAAAACTGGTTGAAAAGCTGATGCCTTTGCAGGAAGTGGGCTTGGGTTATGTGGGCTTGGGACAATCTTCCAACACATTGTCGGGAGGAGAAGCGCAGCGTGTGAAACTGGCGTCATTCCTTGGAAAAGGCTCTTCCAATAAGGGAAAGACGCTTTTTATCTTCGATGAACCCACGACCGGACTGCATTTCCACGACATTAAAAAGCTTCTGAAAGCCATTAACGCATTGGTGGATCAGGGCGACAGCGTGATTATCATTGAGCACAACATGGAAGTCATCAAAAGTGCAGACTGGATTCTGGATCTCGGACCCGAAGGCGGCGATGGCGGCGGTTACCTGACATTTGCAGGAACGCCGGAGGAAATGGCAAAAATTGAAGACAATTACACGGCAACGTTTTTGAAAGACAAATTATGATCAAATAGCCTGATCGCATGGAAGAATCGTAGATTATGCAGTAAAGAAAATAGGGTAAAGCCTTATTGAAACGAAACCAAAATGCGATTTCTATGAAGTTATATAAAACCGAAAACGGCATCCTGCTTGAAAGAGACGATCTTTTTTATCGTTTGCATGAAAAGGATTGGGATGCGGCGGTGAATCGGGACGACCTCTACGATTGGCTTGAAATACAGATTGAAAGCCTTATTCCGATCACTTTCACGGCTGACGTTCCCATGCCGGAGATCCTTGCTCCCATTGGTTCTCAGGAAGTTTGGGCTTCGGGCGTAACTTATTTCAGAAGTCGCACCGCACGCATGGAGGAATCGGAAAAAGCAGGAGGCGGAAGCTTTTACGACCGTGTTTACGAAGCCGAACGGCCCGAACTTTTCTTCAAATCAACGGCTTGGCGGGTGATAGGAAACCACGGAACAGTCCGCATTCGCCGTGACTCAACCTGGGATGTTCCCGAGCCCGAACTTACATTATTCGCTTCTTCGTCGGGAACATTGGTGGGTTACACCATTGGAAACGACATGAGTTCCCGAAGCATTGAAGGCGAAAATCCTTTATATCTTCCTCAGGCTAAGTCTTATACAGGAAGCGCTGCATTGGGTCCATGCCTGTATGTCCCAGAATTTCCATTATCCGACGACACGGTGATCGACCTTGCCATTGTTCGCGGAAGTGAAGAGGTTTTTAGCGGCGAGGTGACTTTGGCACAAATGAAACGCAAGCCCGACGAATTGCTTCGTTATCTGTTTCTTGAAATGTCGTTTCCGCACGGCGCATATCTGATGACCGGCACGGGCATCATTCCCCCATCTGATTTTACATTACAAAAAGACGATATCGTTCACATTTCCATCGAACCCATTGGCACATTGACCAATGTGGTGGGCTGAAAATAAAAAAAGCTGCAACTTGTACAGTTGCAGCTTTTTTATGATAAATGTCTTGCTTACAAATTTCAGCTCGGCAGTCCGATGAATGTGTAAATCGTGCAGCGAACAAAAGCAATCAATTTGGTAACGATTGATTCACCTGCATCACTGTCATCTTCATTTGAAAAAAACGAGGAAGGAGTCGCTTCGCGGATTCTTTCATTCAATGTTACTTTTTCAAATTCATTTGCAAAATCTGTCGAATAGGCTGCTGCAACAGGTTTTACAGACGCTGCGCGATATTTTATCATTTTCGAATGTTTCGCTGCTTTCTTGGCTACAATCCTTTCGCTGGGTTGGATGCATTCTTTGCCTGCCTGCAACTTTTTGTGCGCTACAAACATGTTGTGAGAATATCCGGTTGCTCCTGCTTGAAGGCTTAAAAGAACTAAAAGTGTAAATATTTTGATCGTTTTCATGGCTATGTTTTCGGTCGTTCAGAGAAAATCAGGATGCGATTTGTTGTAACTAATTGACTCTACAAATATATATGTTTTACTGGGTATCTTGCAATACATAGTACCTTGTTTTTAACAATTTTTAGGAAAATATTTTTGGGCCCTTCTATTTCCTGTCAAACAAGCACTTTCGTATGAACAGATGTAAAGATAATGTAAAAGGTTGCAGGTGAGGATCAAAAAAAGATGAAACGCGTAATTTCACGGCTGAAATGTAGTAGTTAACCGATAAAGCAAAAAACGCCGGACTGTAATAGCCCGGCGTTTTTTGCGTAAAAATCCTTGGCCTTTTTATTTTTCCCGGAAGAAAATAGTGATCGGAACGCCAGAAAAATCGAAGTTCTCACGCATCCTGTTTTCGAGATAACGCAAGTAAGGCTCCTTCACATGTTTTGGATTGCTGCTGAAAAACACAAACGTCGGTGACGGCGTCGGCAGCTGGATCATGTATTTAATGTTGATATACTTTCCTCTGTCAGCCGGTGGCGGATATTTTTCAATTTCTGCCTGCATCACCTCGTTCAATTTCGAAGTCGTGATCTTCTTCGTTTTGTTTTTATAAACCTCCATGGCTTTCTCCATCACCTGGTGAATTCGCTGTTTTTCAACAACGGAGGCAAAAATGATTGGCATATAGTTCATTGGCGCCAGTCTTTCCAGCAGCGCTTTTTTGAATGTATCCGCCGTTTTGGAGTCCTTTTCTACCAAATCCCACTTGTTAACCATGATCACAATGCCCTTTTTCGCCTTGTCAGCCTGGCCAATGATGTTCATATCCTGACCTTCCAGACCTAACGTTGCATCCAAAAGAATGATACAAACATCTGATTCCTCCATCGCCTTCACTGAACGCAATGTCGAGTAATACTCAATGTCTTCGTTAACGCGTGATTTGCGGCGAAGTCCGGCAGTATCCGTTAAGATAAACTCCATTCCGAATGCATTATAATGCGTGTGAATGGCGTCGCGCGTGGTGCCTGCAATGTCTGTCACAATGCTTCTGTCCGTGCCCGTAAGCACATTCAGGAAAGAAGATTTACCCACATTCGGCCTTCCCATAATGGCGATCCTTGGAATTCCGGCTTCGGGATCTTCAATGCCGGCTGTTTCAAAATGCGTGATAACCTGGTCCAACAATTCGCCGGTTCCAAAACCTGTCTGCGCAGAGATCGCGAAGATTTGTTCGCCCAGCCCCAATTCATAAAATTCGGCCGCAGACTGGTAACGCTCCTGCGTTTCGGCTTTATTAGCAACCAAATAAACTGGCTTGTTAACGCGTCTGAGCACATTTGCGAAGTCTTTATCAAGGTCCGTCAAACCCGTCATGGTGTCCACCATAAACAAAACCACCGTCGATTCTTCCAATGCAAGCTCAACCTGATCGCGAATTGCTCCTTCAAAAATATCTTCTGAACCCACGACATAGCCGCCGGTGTCGATTACTGTAAAATATTGATCGGTCCATTCACCATAACCATAATGCCGGTCACGGGTAACGCCGCTCTGGTTGTCCATGATCGCTTTACGGCTCTCCGTAAGGCGGTTGAATAATGTGGATTTGCCCACATTCGGACGCCCAACAATTGAAATTATATTTGCCATTTTGTATTAATTAATGTGGTCCAAACAGTTTGTAAACAAACCGTCTTTCTATCTTTTATTATAAATTACTCGTCGTAGCCAAACTGTCTCAGCTTGTTTTCCTTGCTTCTCCAATCCGGCTCAACCCTTACATGCTGTTCCAGAAATACTTTTTTACCAAAAAACGCTTCCATATCAATACGCGCTTGCGTTCCGATCTTTTTCAGCATTTCCCCTTTTTCTCCAATAATGATCCCTTTCTGGCTTTTGCGTTCCACAAGGATTTCCGCGCGGATGACGATCATGTCGTCGCGTTCTTTAAATTCTGAAATCAAAACTTCGGAGCTGTATGGAATTTCCTGGCGATAATTCAGAAATATCTTTTCACGAATGATTTCCGAAGCAAAGAAACGCTCCGGCTTGTCTGTAAGTTCATCCTCTCCAAAATACGGCGGGTGAAATGGCAGGCGCGTGATCACCGCGTCAAAAAGCGTCGCAATGTTGGCCTGGTGCAATGCAGAAATCGGGATGATCGCATCCGGCTGGATCGCCGCTTCCCACTCAGCCATTTTCGCGTCAACGTGCTCTTGGTCAGACAAATCTATTTTATTCAAAACCAAAACGATCGGCGCATCGGCGCGTTTCAGCAATGGCAGAACTTCATGGTCTGCTACCTTCTCTCCCACTTCCGCCACAAACAAAACCACGTCTGCATCTTCCAATGAGCCTTTTACAAAAGTCATCATCGAATCGTGCAGCTTATAAGCCGGCTTAATGACCCCGGGCGTATCCGAATACACAAGTTGAAAAGGAATTTCCTCGTGCTTACCATTCAAAATTCCCATAATGCGGTGACGCGTGGTCTGGGCTTTTGATGTGATGATTGACATCCTTTCCCCCACGAGCACATTCATAAGGGTCGATTTGCCTACATTAGGCTTGCCTATAATGCTGACGAAACCGGCGCGGTGGTTGCGGAAAGGCGTTGTTATTTCTGTCTTGTCTTCCATGTTTTACTTAAAAATCACACAAAAGTACAGTTTTCCGCCCATGAAATTGCTATAAATGGTTGTGAAGGAGCAGTATTACAAAAATGATTGAATAATTTTTCGAACTAATGTTGCATTGAATCGACATTACTCGTATGTTTGCACTCCAATTCAACAACACCGCGGGATGGAGCAGTTGGTAGCTCGTTGGGCTCATAACCCAAAGGTCGCTGGTTCGAGTCCAGCTCCCGCTACATTAAGAAAGGTCGCAAACAAAAGTTCGCGGCCTTTTTGCGTTTTAGCCTTATTTTAACTCCACCTCATTCCAGGGAATATTCGTTACTCACTTTTCAAACTCTTCACCGGATTCAGCATTGCTGCCTTTATCGCTTGATAACTTACGGTAAGCATTGTAATGAGCAAAACGCCTGTTCCGGCAATGATGAAAATCCACCAGGAGACGGCCGTATGATATTCGTAGTTGTTGAGCCAGTTGTTCATCGTGAACCAGGCAATGGGTGCCGACAGCAGGCAGGAGATAAGGACCAATGTGATGAAATCGAGAGAAAGAAGGCTCCAAAGATTCAAAATGGATGCGCCCAGCACTTTTCGGACGCCGATTTCTTTGGTTCGCTGCTCAGCCATGAATGAAGCCAGGCCGAAAAGTCCTAAACAGCTGATCAAAATTGCCAAAGACGCAAATGCAGCAGCCAGATTACTAATGCGCTCTTCTGACTCAAATTTGAAATCATACTCCTGATCGACAAATTCATACGCAAACGGTGCGTCCGGGCTGTATTGCTTGAAAACGGCTTCAATGTTCTGCAAAGCCTTTTGCGTGTCGCTCGCAGGATTGATCCGGATTGTGATGAAATCGCCAGCGCGCGGTCGGATGAAAAAGATAGTTTGCCGAACAGGTTCGTAAGGAGACTCCATAATCATGTCTTTTACCACACCCAAAATCCGGAAACTCCTGCCTTCCCATTTGACAGTTTCACCAATTGCCGCCGCAACATTCGGACGACCCAGGCCCATAAATTTTACTGCAGTTTCGTTCAGTATAAATCCTGCAGAGTCCGTTGAAAAGGTTTTTGAAAAATCCCTTCCCGCGACAAAATCCCAACCAAGCGTTTTGCCAAAATCGTGCGAAATGCCGATGGTGGCAAATTCCGCTTCGAGATCCGGATCTTTTCCTTTCCAATCAAAACCTACATTGGCTGATCTCACCTCCGTTGGCGGCCCCATGGATTCGGTCATGGAAGTTGCCGAGCCGGTTTTAACCAGGTCATGAAGCACTGCATCAAAATGATTGTGAATGTCCGGCGTGTTCACATGAATGGTCACAAGGTTTTCGCGGTTATAACCGATCGGGCGGCTCTTTGCATGCAAAATCTGCCTGTAAACCACAATGGTGCCAATTATCAATGTTATTGAAACCGTAAATTGAAGGACCACCAACACTTTTCGTGGCAAAGCGGTTGCAAGGCCCGTTCGCGCGCCTGTGCCTTTCAGGGTTTTGATGGGTTGAAATGAAGACAAATAAAATGCTGGATAACTGCCTGCTACTAATCCTGTCACCATACTAAAAATGATCACCCCCGCCCAAAAAAACGGATTTAACCAAAGCATTACCATTTCTTTATCGGCCAATTGATTAAAAATCGGCAGCGTAACCTGCACAAGGAGCAAAGAAATGACCAGCGCGAGTCCGACAATCAGAAAAGATTCACTGAAAAATTGCCCGATCAATTGTCCCCGCAGCGAGCCGATTGCTTTCCGAATTCCAACTTCTTTTGAACGTTTTTCGGAACGCGCGGTGCTTAGATTCATGAAATTAATGCATGCCAAAAACAGCACAAAAAGCCCGATAACGGCAAATAACCAAACAAACTGAACTCTCCCACCCACATTGACGCCATTTTTCCACTCGGAATACAGATGCCAGCGGCTCATCGGATGAAGCAAAATTTCGGGCTTGAAGCGGAGCTCGTTTTGATCTGCCTTTTTTGCTTTAATGTCTTTGATTTTTGCAGAAACGTTTTGCACATCGGCGTTTTCAGACAACTGCGCATAAATCTGGAATGAGCTGCTGCTCCAATTGCTGTTGGCCTGTGCTTCTCTAACCCAATCCGTTGAAGCCACATACAAATCCCAGGGCGCTATGAAACGCACTTCCTTGAACTCGGAGTTGTAAGGCAGATCTTTGTAAACGCCTGCAACCTTCACATTCAGCTCATTATCGAGCTTAATCACCTGATTCAGCGGATCAGCATTGCCGAAAAATGCATTGGCAACAGACTCGGAAAGCAATACAGAGCCCGGCTCTTTCAAACCTGCCCAGGTGCCATGAACCATTTCCAACGACAGCATTTCCGCTGCCTCAGGCGACATAAAATTTCCTGCTTTTATAAATTTCGAAGTCCCGGATGACAGAATGTGTCTTGTAGTCCATGAGGAAAGCACAACATGCTTAAAGTCATTAGGAAAATTGCTTTTGAGCTCCGATGCAAGCGGAATAGGCACATTATTGCCCGTAACAATCTCCCCATCCAAGGTTTGCTGCTGCATTAACTGCGCAATCCGGTCGTAGTTTTGATGATATTTATTGAAGGACAATTCATCATAAACCCATAATCCGATCAGCATTGCCGCCCCCATGCCCACAGCCAGCCCGCCAATGTTTATTGCGGAATAACCCTTGTTCTTAATCAGGTGACGAAATGCGATTTTAATGTAATTTCTAAGCATTGGATCCACGATTATTCACTCTTCAAACTCTTCACAGGATCAAGCAATGCAGCTTTGCTTGCCTGGTAAACGACTGTTAATGTAGCGATTAAAAATGTTGCACCGATTGCCGTGAGGAAAATCCAGGCGCTGATTTCAATGTGGAATTTGAAACCTGCAAGCCAATGGTTCATGGCCCACCAAGCCACAGGTGAAGCAATGGCAAATGATATTACGATCAGCGTGCTGAATTCTTTACCGAAAATCCATAAGATCTGGGGAATGTTGCTTCCGAGCACTTTCCGGATGCCAATTTCCTTGGTTTTTTGCGCAGCCATAAATGAGACCAGACCATACAATCCAAGACAGCCGATAAAGATCGCTATGACTGAAAACGCCTGAATGAGACTGAACATTAGTGACTCCGTTTCGTAAAACAAAGCAACCTGTTCGTCCAGAAATTCATAGTCATAAAGCTGGTCGGGATGCATTGCACTCCATGTTTTCTCAATGGCGGCGAGCGTCGCAGGAACGTTGTTCGTATTGATCTTTACGGCATAACTGTTATAATTATCACTGGCCGAAGGAATGCAAACGGCGCTGATCTCTTCGTGAAAAGACTGGTCATGAAAGTCTTTGACGATGCCGACAATCGGTCCGCTCATGTTGCCATTCACCCTTAAAGTTTTGCCCAGCATTTCCAAAGGTGACGCCAGATTGAGCTTCTTTGCAAGCGTTTCATTGACCAAAAATTCCTTCGTTGTGTCGGAAGGAAACAAGTTACGTCCGGCAACGAGTTTGAGGTCAAAAGTGGAAAGATAATCATTGTCCGCAGCACGCATGGAAATGCGGAACGGCTCTTCTTCGGAACGATTGTCATAAAATGGCGTTGCACCCCAGTTGCTCTGAGAAGAAGGAGCCGAAAAACACAGCGAAACACGCTCGACACCAGCAATTTGCTGCAACTTTCCTTTGACAGTCTTTGCCTGCTCGGGCGACGACACGATCGGGATCATTACAACCGCATCTTTATTAAAACCCAGATCCGACTGCTGCGCGAAATGCATTTGCCGCGCAATGACAATCATACCAATGATCAGGATTTGGGAAATTGCAAATTGTGTGATGATCAATGCCCTGCGTGTGTTGAAGCCGCCAATGTTTTGCTGTGACAGCTTGCCTTTCAATGCTGTAACGGGCTGAAAACGAGCGAGGATCATGCCCGGATAAGAGCCGGAAAGGAATGTTACGATAATGATCACGCCAATTAAGAACAGCCATAATTGCCAGTTGGAAAGCAGGTCGAGGCTGATTTGTGATGAAAAAAGGTTGTTCACGTAAGGCAATGCGAGCGCAGACAAAATCAATGCGGCTGTGCTGGCAATGAGCGTAATCAGGCTCGTTTGCGCGATAAACTGCCAAAATAATTGTCCACGCAAGCTGCCCAGCACTTTTCTCACGCCCACTTCTTTGGAAAGTTTCAATGCCTGAGCCGTGGCCAGATTGATGAAATTAACGCAAGCCGTAACAATCAGAAATAGGCCGATCAAACCGAGCACCCAAAGATTTTTTTTCTCCATAGTGCCGCTATAACGCGCATCAAAGTGAACATCCGCCAAGGGCTGCAACTTATAATGATGCACATTCTTACTGGTGGGGCGATATTTTTTAACGTAAGCCGGAAAAACCTTCTCAACCTGGCTTACCGTAACCCCGGGCCGAAGCAATGCATAACAGTTCATCGAGCTCTGAATCCCTCCCCACGCATCTTCGCTCCCCAGCCATTCATTATATTGTTTGAGTGTGTTATAGGAAACAAAAATTTCAGCCTGTTGGTCTGTGTTGATCGGCAGGTCTTTCAAAACACCTTTGACAGTTACGTCGATTTTATTTTCAATGCGGAAAGTCTGGTTGATCGGGTTTTGTTGACCAAAATATTTCTTAGCCACCCGTTCGGTAATGATGCCCGTGTTGGGCTCTTTCAAAGCCGTTTTAATGTCGCCTTGGATAAGCGGGAAATTGAAGATCTGGAAATATTCTTCCTCTGCGAATGCAACGCCATCGGGCTCATTGAATTTTTTGACGTCCTTATTTTGCTTCACAGTAACCAGCAATTCGTCAAAAGTGGCGATGCGGGCCACTTTTTCGGCGAAAGTGTAATCGTTTCGAAAGGCCTTGCCCAAGGGGCTTGGCACGCCTGCTGTGTATGAAATGTTATCGCGATGCTGCTCGGTGACAATGCGATAGATGCGCTCGGAGTTTGCATGGAAATTGTCAAACCCAAGGTGATATTTGACCAATAAAAAAATAAGCAAACCGCAGGTCATTCCTAAGGTCAGACCGGATACATTGAGAATTGCATAAGCTTTGTTGCGGTTCAAATGTCTGAACGCAATTTTGAAATAGTTACGGATCATGAGTGTTAAGCTAATTACCAAACCTAGTAAGTGAAGAATGCAAAGTTGCGGCGGCTCACACAACAGGACAAATTGTAAGCCAGTAGAAATGCACATTGTAATGCACTGATCTCTAAATGTATAGCAAACATTCTTATCATTCCAATGTCCATAATCGAACACATTGCGTTCGTTTTCAGGCTGGAAATTGTCTGTATACATTCTGGGGAAATAGGTGCACGAGAAGTAACTTAATATGGCTTAGAGCGGGTGGAACAAGGTTTTTACTTTACTGATATAACACGAATGACCAGAAAATGGAAGAGAACCCGAACAAAGGAAATATTTTCAAGTATATCGCTTACGTGCTGATAGCAGCCGCAGTCATTGGATTTGCCATTTATTTTCTAACGCCTAAACAACTTGACCCGGCGGCTGAAAAAAACATGCAGCTCTTTATCGAGAACAAACTCGACGACATTGACCAAAAATTAAAGGAGGGCCTGACCAATCAGGACATTGCTACGAGATTATCGTGGCACAAATCAAACACTGCACTTTACAAGGAAGTGAAAAGCAGTAAGGACAAGACGATCAAGCCGCAGGCCGATTTGTTGGGTAAAAAGATCTTATCGGTTCAGGCAAAGGAGTTTCCTGATTTGAGAAAGGCCTACGCAGCATCTAAAAAAGAAGTGCTTGCTCAGCAAAAAATTGACATTGCGACATCCGGGCCGAAGCATGACACGCTGACTTTTGTGGGCGAACTGTTCGCTTCTGAAAAAAGCAAAGATGCCTTTTTAAACAACATTAAGCCGATTATTCAGGATTTGCGTTTTAAGAAAGTTGTTTACAAATGGTCGGATAAGGACTTTTCAGAACACAAGGTCAGAGCGAATAAGGACGACGAAATTTAAACTTATTCAACCGGCGGGCTGTCTTTATCGGGCGTGTTCGGGAAGAGATATTTTGTTACAACCAGGAAGAATGTGGTGATATTAACCGTTGCAGTGGTGATTAATGCAATAAGCACTGCATCGGAAAGATGGAATTTGAAACTGATGTATTTGACACCTGTACGCAGCAATGGATCGAGAAAGTTGTAGCAATAAATTTCTCCCAGACCATTTAACCACACAAGCATAATCACCATCACCAGCCAGACCGAAACCATCCAGAAAATGTATTCGGCATATTTTTTCCGTTCCCGAATGTTTTGGGACAAGCCTTCCAGACTTACCTGCTGAAGCAGTGTAAGAAAGGTTTTTTCACTAACATCTTGTTCTGTAGATTCCGGCGATGCAGCAGTTACCCAATTGCGTAAGGTGTTCCTGTCAACTGACATGTGTGGCTCAGACAGCCGGGATTGGGGATTTGATTTGCTGCTCAAAATAATTCCTAATCAAGTTATCGTCAATTACTCCGTTCTCGCCAATCTGCTTGTAAGTAATATCCCACGGAGAATTCGTTGAATGTGACCAGTTTGACAATGTTATGGCATCAACGTCTTTTGTAATTTCCCAAGTATTATTGATCGCTTCAAGGGCCGAGGGAGAGAGTTCTGAAAAATTGGCCAGCGGCTGGAAATTAACTGTAATGGAAGTTTTTTCTAAAATCGGTGAGTTCCCCCACTTTTTGTATAGCTGATAAATCGTCGGCACAACCGGCCCAAACCGCCACGCCAGAAATTTTTCCCTGATCAATGGATTTCCATGATTCAATGCCAAATGAAGTCCATGCGCGAAAAAGACCATTTTCTGCAACTTCATTTGCGTAACAGGGTTACTTTCCTTTATGCCAAGGTTAACAAATTGCCCGGCTATCAAAACAGACGAATACATAGTGAATGTGTGAGATTGTTAAAATCATACTGAATATATGCAATGTACACAGTATCAGCACAAATCAACGTACACAACCTTAAAAAAGTTTAACGAAATAAGGCAACAGGCTCCGAAAAGCCTGTTTTATATGCCTTTATAAAAATTGCAGGAACGATGTGCCGAATTTAAGTGTGATCATGCCGCCATATTCCGCCCTGTTAAAGCTGTCCATGCCCTTTGTCCTGATGCTCAGAAATGGTGAAATCCCTATTTTGACATTCGGACTGTCGGTTACGGACGGATAAAAGAAGATCCAGGTTTCAAGTCGCAGTCGGTTTAGATCACCAAACGGACCATTGTCGCCAATGTTTCCCGTAAAATCATAATAAACGGTTGGCGAATAACTGAAATTTCCTTTCCCCGGATAAATCTGCAATGAAAATGCCGGAGAAAATATAGGCTGCACGCTCGGCGGATCGACAATGAGGTCCGACACAGTCACAAATCCTCCGGTGTTTGCCGCATTCAGAACGCTGACTTCCGACGATGCCTGCCAGTCATAAGCGTAGCGCAGGCGAAATTGCGGTGAATACTGCGCCGCACCCGATTGTCCTTTGGTAAAAAACCCTGTGTATTTTATCTCAAAAGCATACGAATCTTCTCCATTGCTTGCCTCAACGGCCGCATTGCCACTCGGAAAATATGTGAACTTGGCATGTCCATATTCAAACTGGCCGGTGAATGAATGTCTGGAAATATTTCCCGAAGCCTGCGTATTATCTTTTGTAAACTGCGCCGCCAGCACACTTTTCCACGTCGAGGTGAAGCGGTCAATTTGCAACACGTTTTCGGCCTCATTGGTCAAAGGCATCCGGATGACGGGCCTTATGGTAAAAGTTTTTCCTTGCTCAACTTTTTCCCAACTCATTTCCGGCCCCGCTTCAATTAATCCTTCCTTAATAGAAGTGGTGGCATTGACATAAGGGGCAAGTTTAAATTTGGCTTCCTGCGCCAGCGTAACCAACGGACACAGGAGCAGCACGCTACAAAAGTATATCTGTCTCATAGTAACCGTCGTGTAACTTTAATGTTAAGCTTTGATCTTCGGCCGTTCCGGGCAAGTCTATTCCAAGGTTGAAAGATGCATTTCCGATTCCTACAACCCGCACCTTTATACGAACCTGTGCAAGGGAAATGGTGCCGTTCCATGCGCGCTTTTCGGTTCCGTCGGACTGGATAACCTTTACGCCGTTTACAAATGCATAAAATAATGTGATTCCTCCGCTGACCGGCTCGAGCGTAAGTGTGAAGTCCCTGGTGGCGTCCAGGGCGAGTGAGAGTGCCTTTTTCCTTGCCATTAAATTTTAGTTTTTGATGAAATGTTTACTAATATAAATTTTTTCTCTTACCTTTGCAAGCCCAATTTAAGGGTAGACAGAGATTTATAGCGCAATAATTTGATAATGAGATGAAACGTACCTTTCAACCATCGAATCGCAAGAGGAGAAACAAACACGGTTTCCGTGAAAGAATGTCCACTGCAAATGGGCGTAAAGTAGTAGCAGGCCGTCGCAAGAAAGGCCGTTGGAAATTGACAGTATCGGACGAAAAGCGTCATAAGCAATAACCGAGGTTTGAAAGTTTACGTAGAGGACGTTAATTCATAGTCTGCTAAGTTCGAAATTATCAAACTTAGCAGACCATTTTTTCTACAAGAACTTGAAAAAAACATTTGGTAAAAATGAACGCTTATGCAGCCCCCGATTAATCGGACGGCTTTTTCAAAGAGGTAGCACGGAGGTCCACACGTTCTACCTTTTTCCTTTTAGGGTGCTCTATATTATAGAAAAAGAGTCGCCTCCTCCCCTCCCGCAAGTCCTTTTTTCTGTTTCCAAAAAATCTTTCAAACGCGCTGTCGACCGAAATCTCATTCGTCGCCGCTGCCGTGAAGCTTACCGTTTGAACAAGGAATCACTGCTCGCATTATCCACGGAATCAAGACCTTCCTACATTGCTTTTTTGTATCTTGCAAAAGAAATAACATCTTATGACGTTATTGAACCGGCTATGAAGCAATCGCTCAAAAGACTCGAAAAGTTGCCCCGCGCCGTTCCAAAGAACTAATCTAATTCCTGAATATAGATGAAAAAATACCTTCGCTCCCTCTGGCTGGCCATTCCGGTTGTTGCAGGGCTCGCCTTCATTTCTTTCAAGCAAGATGACCGTATATTCGAAATTGCGCGCAATCTGGATATCTATGCCACATTGTTCAAAGAGTTGAACGCTTATTATGTTGATGAAATCAATCCTAACCAACTCATTAAGACCAGCATAGACAATATGCTGCGCTCGCTGGACCCTTACACGGTGTATTATGCCGAGGATGACATTGAGGATTACATGACCATGACCACAGGCAAATACAATGGCATCGGCGCGATTATCAGTTCGGCAGAAGGCAAGCACACAGTGATGATGGTTTATGAAGATACGCCAGCACAAAAGGCCGGATTGCAACTGGGTGATGAAATCATCAAAATCAACGGCATTGATGTTTCAACCCGCGAAGATTTTGACACGGGGAAATTGCTGAAAGGTCAAACCCAGTCTAATGTTACTTTAACATTGAAGCGTTATGGCGCAACGAAGCCGCTCGAAGTTTCCCTAAACCGCGACATTGTAAAGGTGACCAATGTGCCTTATTATGGCATGATCAGCGAAGATGTGGGCTACATTGATCTGAAAGATTTCACCGCAACTGCTTCCCGCGAAGTGCGCAATGCATTTCAGGAATTGAAGGGAAAAGGCATGAAATCCGTTGTGCTCGACTTGCGTGATAACCCGGGCGGCTTGCTGAATATGGCGATTGAAATTTCCAATATTTTCATTGCCAAAGGCGAAGAAATCGTTTCTACAAAGGGCAAAGTAAGCGAGTGGAATAAAACTTACACGGCTTATAATCCAGCATTGGACACTGAAATCCCTGTTGTGGTGCTGACTAACAACCGCAGCGCTTCGGCAGCAGAAATCGTTTCAGGTGTTATTCAGGATTATGATCGTGGCGTTTTGATCGGGCAGCGCACTTATGGAAAAGGACTTGTGCAAACGACGCGTGATTTGTCATTCAATACAAAAATGAAAATCACAACCGCCAAATATTACATTCCAAGCGGACGATGCATTCAGGCCATCGATTACAGCCATAGGAATGATGATGGCAGCGTCGGTAAAATTGCGGATTCGTTAATGACTGAATTCAAAACAAAAAACGGCCGTTCCGTTTTCGATGGCGGTGGGATTTTACCTGATATTTTGACAGAAAAAGAGACTTACTCGCCTTTGGCAACTTCATTGGGCCGTAACCGTCTTTTCTTCGATTATGCCGTAAAATTTCACTTTGAGCATCCAACTGTTAAGCCCGCAAAAGAATTCAGTCTTTCGGATGCCGATTATACAGCATTTACCAAATGGCTCGGTGACAAAGAATACGATTATACCACACAAGTTGAGCGCGATTTGAATGATCTGGAAGCTTCTGCTAAGAAAGAGAAATCGTTGGAAGTCATTGAAGATCAGCTTAAAGCATTGAAATCAAAACTTTCGCACAGCAAGGATAATGACTTGCAGATTTTCAAACCGGAAATTAAAAAGATCCTGG
This sequence comes from Dyadobacter sp. CY326, assembly GCF_021390515.1. Taxonomy (GTDB): domain Bacteria; phylum Bacteroidota; class Bacteroidia; order Cytophagales; family Spirosomataceae; genus Dyadobacter. Next base: position 43,268 of record NZ_JAJUXI010000013.1, on the reverse strand, counting down.
AAGAAGAAATTATCAAGCATTACTATCTGGAAAAAGGTTTGAGAGAAGCTTCATTTAAAGAAGATCCTGAAGTAAAAGCGGCGCTGGCATTGTTTAAAGAGCCGGCTCGTTACAATGACCTTTTGAAAAAGAAATAACCGCGGCTACACTCAGTTTGACACTTGTTCGGGTAACTTTCGTTTGCTCTTTTGCCCTTTTACATGCTCCTACTTAGTATCGACACTTCCATTCGCGGCTGCTCAGTTGCAGTTCACGAGAATGCCGTTTTACTCGCCAGCGCCGATCTTCACACAGATCGGTCGTCGTCGTCCATGTTAACAACATTGATGGAAAGCGCTGTTAAGCACGCAGGATTTACATTAAATGATCTAGACGCCATTGCGGTGGCGAAGGGCCCCGGCTCTTACACGGGCTTGCGCGTGGGCGTTTCATCCGCAAAAGGACTTTGCTATGCATTGGACAAGCCAATAATTGCAATTAATACATTGGAAGCGATGACTTTGCAGCTGAATGCGTTCTATCCGGGACATTTGCTGTGCCCTATGATCGATGCGCGGAGGATGGAAGTTTATGCAGCTGTGTTTGACTCGACGAACAATTTCGTACAAGAGACACAAGCCATTATAATGAATGAACATTCATTTCAAGATTTGCTAGCAGATCACAAGATTGTTTTCTTCGGTGATGGCGCTGCAAAGTGTGAAAAGTTACTTGGAAGTCATCCAAATGCCGTTTTTCCAGAAAGAGAAATTCGTCCTTCGGCTGTGACAATTGGCGAACTGGCTGTTAAGGCTTTTGAAAATGCACATTTCGAAGATGTGGCCACATTTGAGCCATATTATTTGAAAGATTTCATGTCGCCGCCTCCGAAAAAAGCGAGCTCTCTGGCTTAACACAATCCATTTTCTAGTAAGGCAAATAAACAATCTGCGCCTTTTCTGTGTTAGTATTTGAAGTAAAGCAAGACAAAAATGGAAACTGAAGAAATTGTAAACCGGGTCGCTGTCAGCGGCATTGTATCATTGGATCTCGAAGAGCTTTATCATCCCGGCGAGCGCGTTTTGTACGATATCAAAGACAATTTGTGGCAGGGAATGATCCTGAAAGAAAAGGATTTCAGAGAATTCCTGAAAGCGCATGACTGGGCACAATATCAAGGCAAAAATGTTGCGATCATTTGTTCAGAAGACGCAATCGTGCCAACTTGGGCATATATGCTCTTGGCCGTGCAATTGGAGCCATATGCCAATGCAATAGTTTTCGGAGATCTAAATGCATTGGAAGACAAACTGTTTGCCGACGGCATTCAAAAGTTGAATCTCAGCGAATTCGAAGGCAAAAGAGTAGTTGTAAAAGGATGCAGCAAAGTTACAGTTCCTGTTTCAGCTTACGTTGAGATCAGCAGATTACTCAAACCAATCGTTCAAAGCCTGATGTTTGGCGAGCCTTGCAGCACTGTTCCGCTTTATAAAAAACCCAAATCTTCCATTTCTTCTTCCATTGCCTGATCGCAATCGGCTTTCAGTAATTTGAATGTCATGCGGTGATATGGGCATGGACCATGCTGCCCAATGGCTTTACGGTGGTGGATTGTTGGATAGCCTACATTTGTTTCCCAGCCATAATGCGGAAATTGTCCTGAAAGTCTGGACATTAATTCATCCCGGTAATTTTTTGCCAAAACCGAAGCTGCTGCAATTGAAAAGTAATGTGCATCGCCCTTGATGATGCATGTGTGCGGGATCATGGGGTAAGGCGTAAAACGATTGCCGTCGACCAACAAATGCTCGGGTTTCATTCTTAGCTTATCCACTGCCCGGTGCATTGCCAGGAAGCTGGCTTTCAGAATATTGATCCTATCAATTTCTAAATTATCCACTTCCGCAACTGCCCAGCAAACGGCTTCGCGAATAATATCCTTTTCAAGCTCCAACCGCTGCACTTTCGTAAGCTGCTTGGAATCAGTTAAATAAGAATGCTTGAAATCTCTTGGTAAAATAACGGCAGCAGCCACAACGGGACCTGCCAAACATCCACGGCCCACCTCGTCCAGTCCCGCTTCTATTGCTTCAAAATTGTAATATGCTTTTAGCATCAATCTTCCAGAATATTTGCCATAAATGTACTCTTTGTTCCAATTGCAATCAGCAGGAACAACACTGCCCAATATAAATAAATCCGGTAAAAATCGGTTACGTCGCGGGAGACAACATCCCTGGATTTGACCTTTTCGAGCAGATCTATTTGTTTGAAAACGCCTTCCAAAGCGCTGTTATCAGACGCCCGGAAATATTTTCCGTTGCCCAGACCAGCAATGTTTTTCAATTCCGTTTCATCTACTAACGCATTGGAAACCGCTGCACTATCCGTGCGCATTGATTTTTTTTGCTTTCCGACCGAAATCGTGTAAACCCTGATTCCAAACGCATGCGCCAGCTGCGCGGATGTTGCCGGCCCAAGGTTCCCGGACGTATTATCACCATCGCTGATCAGAATCGCCACTTTGCTATCACCAGGCGTCTCGCGCATCCGGTTGACTGCCACGGCAAGCGCGCTGCCAATGGCCGTTCCCGCGGTTGGCACCATAGCAGGGTCTATTTCATCCAAAAACCCAAAAAGAAGCTCATAGTCAGTTGTTAACGGACAAAGTGAAACGGCCTCTCCCGCAAAAACGATCAGTCCGATCCGGTCGTGCAGACGGCCTTTGATGAATTGTCTTGCAACAAGTTTCGCGGCTTCCAGCCGGTTCGGGCTCAAATCTTTTTCCATCATGGAATCCGAAATATCCAGCAAAAGCATAATGTCGATCCCTTCCGAATATTGATCAGTCCTTTCTGAAATGACCTGCGGACGCGCCAGTGCGACAAGGATCAAGCAAATCCCGAGTCCAACTGAAACCGGCTGAATGAACCGGAGCAATGTTTGCCAGTCACGTGTGCCGCGGACAGCGTTATATGTGATCACCAGGCGCTGCTTATGCTTCCTGTGCAATGCATTTCGCAGCCAAAAAAGGATTGGAACAAAAGGCAGCAAATACAAAAAATATGGATAAACCCATTCGTAAGACCGAAAAGTCTCCAAACCAAACCATTCCAATGAAAACCATTTTTCCATAGTGCAGATTATGCGATTGGGCTGTCCAGGATAAATCTTCTTTTGTTTCGGTAAATGCGGGTTGCGCCATTTTTCAAGACTTCGAGGGATTCGGCCATATTTTTGGAAATAACCTGTCCGTAAATGATGCTATCCATGTTTTTCAGCGCCTCTGCCAGCGCTTCGTCGGGCATGTTATCAACGATTTCGCGGGTTGTGTAGGTCGCAAATGGTTTTTTTTCCAGCCTTTCCAAATAATTTTTCCAAACGATAATGGCTTTTTCCGCATCCTTAATGTTATTCCGGTCGCGTGCATTCCGCATAAGACGGTTAAACGACCGCAAATATTCCAGATGCCTCCGCTGCAATTTGATAAGTTGCCATTGTTTGTAAATATCTTGTCCAAAAACCCAATAAATGCTGCCCACAACGCCCACAATCAATGCAATGCTTCCTAATAAGATGGAAAAATTGAATTCGCTGCTTAATGGCAACAAGCTGGTTTCCGGTGTCAGACTTGCCTTGTTTGTTGCTTCAATGACATTGCTTTTGATTAAAAAAACAGAATCGGGTTGGGCAAAAACGGCCGTGCAATCTTTTTTGTGGAAAACGTAAACGGGCATTCTAAGCGCCTGATTTTCTGCAACATCAAACGAAATGAGCTGATATACAGCGCTGTCCAAGCTGCCCCGCTCGTCTGTGCTGGATGCAAATGATCTTTTGGAAATGATTTCGAAAGGCGAAAAATCAAACAATGTGTCGGGAAAAAAAATCTCCGTTTTAGGATTATGACGCACGCTGAGAGAAAAATAAACCGGCTTTCCCACCTCAATGCTGTCCGCCAAAAAAAGACCCAATGGCTTTACTTTTTGTCCAAAACCTCCCCGTGGCAGCAGAAAGCTCAGCGCGAAAACATAAAAAAATAGAATGTTCGATTTACTCATTTTACGACTATGCACTACTTTTTGTATAACGTCTCACCTTGAATAAATGGATGAGTGCGGGCACATAATCCTCCTGTGTATTGATGGAAATGTAATCGGCGCGGTTTTGGTGACAAAGCCGTTGTAATTCTGAACTCCTTTTTGTAAACCGGCTCGCCATTTCCTCTTTGTATTGTTTGGACGAAGTGTTGACCCAAACCGTGCTTTGCTTTTCCGCATCGTAAAGTGGAATAATGCCCAGTCCGGGCAGATTCACTTCCCTCGAATCATACAAATGAATCACGATCAAATCGTGCTTACGGGCCAATGCTTTGAGGTTATGCTGGTAATTGTTATCTATAAAATCGGAAATCAGGAAAATGAGGCTTTTTCTTTTCAAAACATTCAATGTAACCAGGATCGCCTCCGCAATGTTGGTCTTGCTCGATTCCGGGACGAGTTTGTATATTTCGGAAATGACGCCATAACCATGTTTCATGCCATCGGACGGTCGGATATAGCGCTCGTTTTTATCAGAAAAACAAAGCAGACCCACTCTTGATGCTTCCTGGATTGCGGATAAGGTCAAAACGCCGCAAATCTCCTTTGCAATGTCAATTTTGAGCCTTTTTAGTTCTCCTACTTGCTGCGAAGCGCTTACATCAAGCATGAAAAAAGCTGTTTGCTCCTTGTCCTCTTTGAAGATTTTGACAAAAGTGCCGTGGCCCTTTGCCGAAGTGTTCCAGTCAATCGCGCGCACATCGTCGCCATATTGATAAAGCCGCAAGTCGTCAAATTCGAGACCTGATCCCTTGAAAACGGAGTGGAAATTGCCATAACGTTCGCTGGTTACCGCTTTCCGCATGCGAATTTCATACTTTCTTAGCTTTCCAAGGAACTGTTCAAACATTAGTTTTGCGAAAAAATTATCACCTTTGTTACCCGGCGTATCTAAACAAAGATATACATTTTGCGTTTTATGAGGTGTCCGACAATCAATTTCCCGAACGGATTAATCCATTTTCTCGTGGTCTCGTTGCTGTTTATTGGCTGCGTGGACGATGAGAAACCGCCGAAGGATACAATAAGTGAAGAACAAATGGCGACGATCCTGACGGACATTCATTTGGCCGAATCGCGGGTGAACCGTTTGCAGATGCGCTCTCTTGACTCATCGCTGATGATCTTCAACAAGCTGAAAACCGACATTTGGAAAAAGCATAAAGTTGACACAACGGCTTACCGGAAAAGTTACGATTATTACATGACGCGCCCTGAAACCATGACGCGGATCTATGAAAAAGTGAACAAGAAAATTGAGATTCGGGAGAAAACAAATAATATTAAGCTCTGAAAATCACACATTTAATTTAACCCTACCCAAGTTGTGAACAATAGTATTGTCGTAATCCCTACTTACAACGAGATTGAAAATGTTGAAGCAATTATACGGAAAGTTTTTAGCTTGAAGCAACCGTTTGATCTGCTCATTATCGATGATGGATCTCCTGACGGCACTGCCGCGGTGGTGAAAGAGCTGATGAAAGAATATCCGGGAAGTCTTCACCTGGTTGAAAGAAAAGGAAAATTGGGTTTGGGAACTGCGTATATCCATGGCTTCAAGTGGGCAATGGAACGTGGTTATGAGTTCATTTTTGAAATGGACGCCGACTTCTCGCATCCGCCCGAAGATCTCGTTCGCCTGCACCATGCGTGCGCAGTGGAAGGTCACGATGTGGCGATTGGTTCGCGTTACATTACAGGAGTGAATGTTGTTAACTGGCCCATTAACAGGGTTTTAATGTCCTATTTTGCTGGATATTATGTGCGAATGATAACAGGAATGCAAATCATGGACCCAACTGCCGGATTTATTTGCTACACCAGCAAGGTTTTGAAAACCATCAATCTGGATAATATTCGCTTCATCGGTTATGCATTTCAAATTGAAATGAAATTCAACTCCTGGAAATACGGCTTCGACATTGTGGAAGTGCCTATCATTTTCACAGACAGGACCAAAGGAGCTTCCAAAATGTCAAAAGGAATTTTTAAAGAAGCGATCCTTGGTGTGATTACATTGAAAGTTAACAGCTTTTTTAAGCGTTATATCCCTCATAGTTCAGCTCAGAAATAGCCAGCCAGGACATTAATCCCGTCGAAATTTCCAGTGCGCTTTCATCAATGTCAAATGTGGGTGTATGCACGCCGGAAATGATTCCGAGCTCTTCGTTACGCGTTCCTAATCGGTAAAAACACGAATCCACAACCTGCGAATAGAAAGCAAAATCTTCGCCAGCCATCCAAAGATCAAGGTCAATGACATTCTCGGCGCCCATGTAATTCGTGGCTGCACTTCTGACGCGTCTGGTTAGCTCAGGATGGTTTTTTAAGAAAGGATAACCATGTACAATTTCAAATTCACAGCTTCCTCCCATGGCTTCTGCGATGCCTTCGGCCATTTTTTTCATTCTTTTCAAACCATCTTCCCGCCATTCTTCGTCCATGCAACGCCATGTTCCCTGAATGGTCACTTCGTTTGGAATAACATTAGTTACGCCATCCGCGATAAACCTTCCGAACGAAAGCACCGCAGGATTGGCTGGATTTCGATTGCGGCTGATGATCTGCTGCAATGCGACAATGATATGTGATGCCATTAAAACCGGATCGACCAATTGATGCGGAGCCGCGGCGTGACCGCCTTTTCCTTTTACAGTTAAGTAAAGTTCGTCGGTGCTGGCCATGTACATGCCTTCCCGAAAACCGATTTTACCAACTGGAATGTTCGGCGCAACGTGCTGGCCGACCATACTCGCTGGTCTAGGATTTTCTAAAACACCTTCTTTGATCATTAATGAAGCCCCGCCCGGCGCTTTTTCCTCAGCAGGTTGAAAAACCAGCTTAATCGTTCCCTCAAACTCTTCTTTTAATTGATTTAAAATCCTTGCAGTTCCCAGCAGCGATGATGTGTGCACATCGTGACCGCAAGCGTGCATAACGCCTGGAACAGTTGATTTGTAAGGAACGTCATTAGCTTCCAGGATCGGAAGTGCATCCATATCAGCACGCAAACCCACCACGCGTTTCGCAGGATTTCTGCCTTTAATGATAGCGACAACGCCCGTTCCCGCAACGCCTTCTTCGGGTTGTAAACCAATGGCCGTAAGCTCGGCGGCTACATATTTGGCTGTTTTATATTCTTCAAAAGATAATTCAGGGTTGCTGTGTAAATGGCGGCGGTGCGCTATAATATCGGCTGATTGATCTTTGGCGAGGGCTTTTATTTTTTCTTGCAGCTGAGACATAATTCAATTGAAATCTATTCTGAGAGACTGTGATCCTTACAAATCATTCAAAGGTAAGAATAAATATTGTGCGCTCCTTTTGCGAAGAAGCCCATTGAGATTGAATGTTGTTCCAAAGAAAAAGGGTAATTTTGACCAGATATGTATCAATCAGCCAAGCACAAATGAATCAAAAGGAGTTTTTAGAATCGTTGGTTTGTCCGCTTACAGGAACCGCACTAACAATAGCAGAAGACGGAAAATCACTGAAAAGTGAAGACGGAACAATATATGAAGTAGGCGACACAGGCATCGTTAATATGCTCTATCCCAAAGAGTTGTTACCAGAAGATGCGCGTGAGCAATATTTGTATGATCAGGCGTTCCTTCGCTATGACAAAGGTGTTTCCTGGGTTTTTGAAACATTAAACCATTCGGACGAGGCTTCTACAAGACAATTCTTCATCGACCTAATGGAATTGAAACCCGGCATGAAAGCACTTGAGGTCGGCGCTGGAACAGGTAAAGACTCATCATTGATTTTAGACCGCGTAAGACCAGGCGGAACAGCTGTTTTGTCGGATCTTTCTCCTAATATGTTGAAACTAGCGCAGGAAAAACTTTCAACGGAAGATGTAAATGTGCATTATTTCCTTGGAAACGGTTCTTACCTGCCATTCCCAGACGATACTTTTGACGCTGTTTTCCATTTTGGAGGGATTAATACATTCTCTGAAAGAAAACGCGCTTTCGACGAGCTTACCCGCGTTGTTCGCCCAGGCGGAAAAGTGGTTGTGGGTGACGAGAGCATTGCGCCTTGGTTGAGAAACACGCCAACTTACGCTACATTACTAAAAGCCAATCCGCTTTTCCGTGCCGAAGTGCCTCTTGAAGACGTTCCTGCCAACATTGAGAATTTCAAACTGCATTATGTGTTTGGAAATGCTTTTTATGTGATGGAATACAGGGTTACTGCGAATGCTCCGGAAGTGGACATTGACCTGCCGATTCCAGGCAAGGATTTCGTGGACAACTGGCGTTTGCGCGCTGAAAAGGCGGTTGATTAATCAATAACATTATCATTACATGTGGGTTAAAAAAGGAGTTATATATAAGCCGGACGGAACATTGCCGCACAGTTTGTCGCACGCGCAGGTTCCGTTTGCATATAAGCACGAAGATTTTTTACGCATATATTTTTCGTCAAGAGACAAAGACGGCCAATCGCGCCCAACATTCATTGATGTAGATTACGACGATCCGAAAAAAATCCTTTACATCCACGACAAGCCTATTTTAGAATTGGGTGGTCCGGGCGAATATGACGAAACGGGCGCAATGCCTTCCTGGTTTGTAAACCGTCCGAATGGCGACATCTGGCTTTACTACACGGGCTGGAACCGCACCTGGAATTCATACAGACTTTCTATGGGACTCGCTGTCAGCACCGACGGCGGTTTATCATTCAAAAAAATGTTCGTAGGCCCGATCATGGACCGCAGCATTCAAAATCCGCTTTGGGCCGCACAGCCTTCGGTGATAATCGATGAGGATGGAACCTGGCGGATGTGGTATATTTCCGGCCATAAATGTGAATACATTCACGATTATCCTGAACCTTATTACAGAGGACAGTCGGCAACTAGCAAAGATGGGATTCGTTGGGAGATCAGCGACATTCCGGCATTGGACTTTGATGATTTTCTGCATGCAGTGGGCCGTCCTAGCGTTTTCAAAGAAGATGGGATTTACAAAATGTACTATTCTTATCGCCACACACGTGATTACCGCACAGATCGCAACCAAAGTTACAGACTTGGTTATGCAGAGTCTGTGGATGGCACGAATTGGGAACGGAAGGATAATTTGGTAGGAATCGCGAAGTCGGATAATCCGGAGGATTTTGATTACCAAATGATCGATTATGCTAATTTTTACCAGCATAATGGCAAGAAATATCTGCTTTACAATGGCAATGGCTTTGGCGCTGCCGGATTTGCTTATGCAGTCTGGGAAGACTAAGATCTGCTTAAAAGGCAACAAAAGTCATTTATTTGATTTCAATAGAAACATAAATTTGAGAACTTATTCAGAGCCGGTTACATTATCTGACTGATTAGGTTCTCAATTTTTTTAAAAACCACATAAAGTGTCATACAAATGAGCACTCTGCAGGAACAATTCAACAATGACGGCTATGTCCTTTTAAGAGATTTTTTGGACAAAGACGTTATCAATAACATTTACACGGACGCAAGAAAAATATTTGCAACACAAATCAAGCACGTCACTGGCAAAACGCCGGATATCGACAACCGCGATGAGTTTGAGAATGCAATGTTTGAGTTTTTCGAAAAAGACTTTAATGCGTTTGTGAATACAGGCAAAACGGTTCAGCATACATTTTCTTTGCACAAACTGGGCCTTGATCCAAAAATCGAAGACATTCTAAAACAAGTTGGTCTTTCCAGCCCGATCATTGGCGCACGTGCTGCGATGCAATTTAACAGCCGCTTCTTATCAAAAGACGGCAGCAAACACTGGAAACTGGACGCACACCAGGACTGGCGCACAGGTCAAGGCTCGCTGGATAGCACCGTAATCTGGTTCCCAATGGTTGACGCCGGCGCGGATATCGGCGCTTTGCAGGTTATTCCAGGTAGTCATAAAATTGGTTTGCAGGAATCGACCACATCAGGTTACCAAGGCGGAATCACGTCATCATTAAAAGAAGAAGATTTCGTCCAAACCGAATTCAAAGTCGGCGACATTCTCGTCTTCTCCGCATTCCTGATCCACCAATCCGGCAATAACATTACCAACAACATTCGCTGGTCGGTGCAGCTGCGTTACAACAACCTCGACGAGCCAACATTCATAGAAAGGGGTTATCCAATGGCATACATTTACAAGCCGGAAACTGAATTAGTAACACCGAACTTTCCTAGCGTGGAGCAATTGAAAGAGGTTTTTAGCTGATAATGAAACTTTCCGTTTGCGTTCCTACATACAATCATGAAAACTACATTAAGCAGATGCTTGATGGGGCTTTGATGCAGGTTACGGATTTTGAGTTTGAGATTGTGATTGGGGATGATGCTTCTACGGATGCTACGCCTGCGATCATTCGTGAATATCAGAAGAAGAACCCGGGACGGATTCGGGCATTTTTGCATTCGGAGAATCAGGGGCCTAAGGAACCGCGAGAGTTTGCGGGGCGGAACAATGTGCTGCAACTGTTGAAGGCTTGCAAAGGCGAATATGTGGCGATGTGCGAGGGTGATGACTATTGGACTGATCCGTTGAAATTGCAGAAGCAAGTCGATTTTCTGGACGCAAATCCTGATTTTGCCATATCCCACCATAATGTTCTGGTGACCTACGAAGACGGGTCGCCAGAACATTTTTTTAATGCGCCTGACCAGAAATTAGTCTCGACTATTGAAGATATTTTGGAAGACAAATGGTTTATGGCAACCGCAAGCTGGGTCTACAGAAATCATTTTCTTAATAATGACTTCGCAGATTGGCATGCAAAAGCCGCTGCGGGCGACTGGGCGGTGATTATTCAGCTGGCTGCGCAGGGCAAAATTGGATATTTCCCTGAGCCTATGGGCGTATATCGCAAGCATAGTGCAGGATTGAGCAATGTTCATTCGAATACCAATCTGAAATTTTTGAAAAACAGGCGCGAAATGTTTGTAAATGTCGGCAAGTGGCTGAACAACAAGCATGATCCGATCATCGCGAAGACACTGGCACGTTACGACGAGCAACTGTCGACAATGGAAAAAATTGGCAGTTAAAATTAATAATCTTTAATTTGTACTGTTTTCAACAACTGCAATCCATGAAGCTAAGCGTCGTAATACCAGCATATAATGAGGAGGAGTCCATTACACACACTCTTACATCGCTGCACCAAACATTAAATAAATACAATATTCCTCACGAAATATGCGTCACAAACGATAATTCCAAAGACGGAACACTTCGTGTGCTGGACGAGCTTTCGCTGCAAATCCCAACATTGGTCTACTACACAAATCCGGGTCCAAATGGCTTTGGCTATGCGGTAAGATACGGCTTAGAGCGTTTTAAAGGAGATTGTGTAGCCGTTTTCATGGCCGACATGTCTGATGATCCCGAAGATCTTGTAAAATATTATTACAAAATGCTGGACGGTGACTATGATTGCGTTTTTGGTTCTAGATGGGAAAAAGGTGGAAAAGTGATTGATTATCCTGCTTTGAAAAAAGTCATCAACCGGGTTGCCAATTTTATTGTGAAGATGGTGATGGGCATTAAGTACAACGACACGACCAACGCTTTTAAACTCTATAAAAGAGAAACCATTGAAGGCATTAAGCCATTTTTGGCGCCTCACTTCAATTTGACCATTGAACTTCCCTTAAAAGCAATGGTGCGCGGCTACAACTATGCCGTTGTCCCGAATAGCTGGACAAACCGGAAATACGGCGAATCGAAGCTGAAAATTAAGGAAATGGGAAGTCGCTATTTCTTCATTTTAATGTATTGCCTCATCGAAAAATACTTCTCGCAAGGCGATTTTATGAAAAAAACAACTGCGCCTAAGAAAGAAGTCAGCCGCTAAGCTGTCGTCATCTAATCCATTCCTGGATGAACGTCATTTTGTGGGCAATGTAAGAAATCGCAAGCCCCCAGAGGATTGCGCTGGTGGACATCCACAGGAAAATAGCAGGACGCGGCACTTTAAAAGCAACCGCTAAAATTGGTCCGAAAAGAGGCGTAAACAATGGCGGCGTGAGAAATGCAATGCCAATGATGCCAAACCGCTTCCATACGTTAACCGCCATGCGATTGGTTCTGCTAAACTTTTTAGGCGGCGTTTTCCGGCGTTTTTTGATGAAATTCTGAATTGCTCCGCCCACATATGTCAGCACTAACACGCTGAACATCATGCCAATAGCCGAACATATCGCAGTTTCGATCCAGGTTAATTTCAAGACAACGCCGGCTATGGGGCCGCCAAAAAATTTAAGCGTGCTGGCAAGCGCTACGGACAGATATTTTAGAAGGGTGGTTTTCATTAAACTTTTACCTGTATCAATTCGGAAGCAAAACGCCTCGTTGCTTCATTTGTTTGAACATAATCGGAATAGCTTGGGCTGGAAATGAATGTCATTTTGGCAAGACTTTCAACGATCACGTCTGAAATGTCAAGAAATCCGATCTTGTCATGTAGAAACGCTTCCACCGCAATTTCGTTAGCTGCGTTGACAATGCAAGCTGCATTGCCCCCTTTTTCCAAAACTTCGTAGGCAATAGCCAGGTTCCTGAATGTTTCCAGATCGGGTTTTTCAAATGTAAGCGACGGATAATCCAGGAAATTAAACCGTGGGAAAGAGGATTTTAATCTGGCCGGATAATGCAATGCGTATTGAATGGGCAATTTCATATCAGGCAATCCCATTTGCGCTTTCATGCTCCCGTCTTCGAATTGCACGAGTGAGTGGATAATGCTTTGCGGGTGAACGATCACGTCTATTTGCGCGGTGCTGAGGTCGAATAACCACTTGGCTTCAATCACTTCGAGCCCTTTGTTCATCAATGTCGCAGAGTCGATCGTGATTTTTGCGCCCATGGTCCAGTTGGGATGTTTCAAAGCCTGCGCTCTGGTGACATTTGCCAAATAAGCACGATCCTTTCCGCGGAATGGACCGCCGGAAGCTGTCAATATGATCTTTTCAACCGGGTTATTCTCCTCTCCCACAAGGCATTGAAAAATTGCCGAATGTTCAGAATCAACCGGATAAATGCTGACTTTATGTTCTTTGGCAAGTGCGGTGATCATCTCACCTGCTACAACAAGCGTTTCCTTATTGGCCAATGCAATGTCTTTTCCTGCCTTAATTGCATGAATTGTGGGCAAAAGGCCGGCGTAACCCACCATTGCAGTTAGCACTGTATCCACAAAGTCGGATTCCACTACAGAAACCAATGCAGAAATTCCACTGTAAACCTTGATATCGTAAATTGAAAGGGCTGACTGGACCTTTTCGAAAAGCTTTTCATTGCCGATAACCACTTCTTTTGGACGAAACTTTGCTGCCTGCTCAATCAACAGATCCGCATTATCCTGCGCGGTCAGGACCGTTACGGAGAAAACCTCAGGATTCGCCTCCATCACTTCCAACGCCTGCGTTCCGATAGAACCCGTTGATCCCAGAATCGCGATATTTTTTTTCATCCTCATACGCACATGAATTGTCCGGCTTATGACCGGTTTATTTTAATCAGCTCGTCCGCTATTTTGCGGTCGTTTGACAATCTTGGCACTTTATTCTGTCCGCCCAATTTTCCATTGGCGCGCATGTAATCTATAAATGTGTTTTTGCGTAAAGGCACCAGCTCCAATGTTCGCAAGATATTTCCCTTGATTAAATCCAGATAATAGATATTGAGCTCGGTAAGCCTTCTGTCAATGTCTGCGACGAATTGTTCAAAATTGTTGGGCTGCACGGCAAATTCAACCAGCCATTCATGATAAGGAAGTCCGCCACTTTCAGAATTTACCATTGGCGCCACCGTAAATTCAATCACTTCAACCTCTGGATGGCGTTCCATGGCATAACGAAGCGCATTTTCAATTTCTTCTCCAATCACGTGCTCGCCAAATGCTGATATGAAATGCTTAATGCGACCCGTAACCAGAATTTTGTATGGTTTTATAGAAACAAAACGAATTGTATCACCGAGTGAGTAACCCCATAGTCCTGCATTGTTATTAACGATCACCGCATAATTTTTCCCAATCTCCACCTCGCCAATAGACAGTCTGACAGGTTTTTCGTCAAAGAAATTTTCGACAGGAATAAACTCATAGAAAATGCCTGTGTTGAGCAGCAGCAGCAAACCTTCGTCATGCTGAGAATCCTGATAAGCAAAAAATCCTTCAGACGCCGGATACAATTCAATGGAGTCAATGCGCTTACCAATAGACTCGTATAGCTTAGCCCGGTAAGGCTCAAAATTAACTCCGCCATAAATGAACAGAGAAAATTCCGGGAAGACGTCTTTGATCTTTTTGCCAGTCCGTTCAATGATCTTGTCAAAATACATTTGCACCCAAGGCGGAATCCCGGATATCAGCGACATGGGCTGATCTAGGGTTTCATCAATGATTTTATCAAGTTTTGTTTCCCAATCCTCTATACAATTAGTTGCATAGCTCGGCATTTGGTTTGACCGCAAATATCCCGGGACATGGTGATTGGAAATGCCTGACAAACGCCCTGTCAGCACGCCGCCAGTTTCTGTCAGCTCAGGACTTCCGGAGAGGAAAATGAGCTTATTGTCCAGGAATTGCGCTTTTCCAGTTTCTGCTATATACGTCAAAATGGCATTACGGGCCGAGTTAATGTGATTTGAAATCGAATCTTTTGAGATTGGAATGTATTTCGTTCCGGACGTTGTGCCTGAGGTTTTGGCAAAATATAATGGCTTTCCCGGCCATAGGACATCTTTTTCGCCATTTTTAACCCGTCCAATATAGTTGCCGAGGTCTTCGTAGTCGTGGACTGGAACCGCCTCTTTGAAGTCGGAGTAAGATTGAATGTCCTTAAAGAAGTGGTCTTTCCCGAAGCTTGTTTCGGAGGATTTTTTGACCAAATCTTTCCTCCATTTTTCCTGCACTTCAATGCTTTTGGAAATCCATTCCTTTTGCTGTTGTACAATGTATCGAGCCAGCGGCTCACTCAATAGTGCTTTGATTCCCATAGTGAAAACAAAGGTAAGCAGGTTTTGTAAATTCTATTCTACAAGGGCGTCCCAGAGGCATTTTATGGCCTAAAATGGGCGTATGCTGAAATTTTTTAAATGCCTTTGTTTGTGGTTAATAATCTGTAATTTTGCCAACCTGAAATCAAAGTGAGCGAAAATTTTAATAAAATATATGGGATTGTTTGATTTTTTGACTAGCGATATAGCGATCGATTTGGGGACTGCGAATACCCTGATCATCCACAAAGATACAGTAGTTGTTGATGAGCCTTCGATCATTGCCATGGATAAAACCACAGGCAAAGTTTTAGCAATCGGACACACAGCTATGCAGATGCATGAGAAGACCAATGAGAATATCAAGACGATCCGCCCACTTAAAGATGGTGTAATTGCTGACTTTACGGCTGCTGAAATGATGATCCGCGGCATGATCAAAATGATCGACACGGGCAGCCGATTTTTCACTCCCTCTCACCGCATGGTGGTTTGCATTCCTTCCGGAATTACAGAAGTTGAAAAACGCGCCGTTAAGGATTCATGCGAGCACGCCGGCGCAAAGGAAGTTTACATGGTTCACGAGCCTATCGCTGCTGCTATTGGA
The DNA here is from genome assembly GCF_021390515.1 of Dyadobacter sp. CY326. Classification (GTDB taxonomy): domain Bacteria; phylum Bacteroidota; class Bacteroidia; order Cytophagales; family Spirosomataceae; genus Dyadobacter. Next base: position 27,597 of record NZ_JAJUXI010000013.1, on the reverse strand, counting down.
ATTGGAATCGACATTACACAGCCTAACGGTGTGATGATCGTTGACATTGGCGGTGGAACAACGGAAATTGCTGTCATTGCATTGTCCGGGATTGTTTGCGAGCAGTCTGTCCGCATTGCAGGCGATGTTTTTACAAGAGACATTGTTGATTATATGCGCCGTGAGCACAATCTGTTGATCGGTGAGCGTTCTGCCGAATTGATCAAAATGGCCATTGGCTCTGCGTCTCCTGAACTGGAAATTCCATTGGACGATTACCAAATTCGTGGCCGCGACTTGATGACCGGGATTCCAAAAGAAATACGCGTTACTTACAGCGAAATCGCTTATTCTCTCGACAAATCCATTTCAAAAATTGAAGAGGGCGTTATGAAAGCCCTTGAAATTTCTCCTCCTGAGCTTTCAGCAGATATTTTCAAAAACGGAATTTATCTTACTGGCGGTGGGGCCCTTATTCACGGCCTCGACCGACGCATTGCTCAAAAAACAAAGCTTCCCGTTCACATTGCAGACGATCCGTTAAAAGCGGTTGTAAAAGGAACAGGCGAGGTCCTGAAAAATCTTGAATTATATAAGCCGGTCCTGATTTCGTAGTATTGGATCGTTCACAGTTCATCAATTAGCGTGGCTCGCGGCATCTGAAAAATTTATATTTTACGCATTGTGCGCCGATTGATGAACTGCGTGTGAACAATTTAGCCCATGCTCCAACTCGTTGATTTCGTTGTCCGGAATCGTTTCTTTTTGGTTTTTGTCTTGCTGGAAGTTCTCAGTATTTGGCTGGTTGTGCGCAGCAACACTTATTGGGGCGCAACTTATTTCAACACATCCAATCATTACGTTGCCAAAACATTGGCATTTTCCAACTCTGCAAGGGAATACACAAAACTGGACGAAGTCAATTCTGCATTGGCTAACGAAAATGCGAAGTTGCGTGCAACTGTGACGGCATTGACACAGAAAAAACCTGGTGATGCGCCGGCTGGCTATGTTCCAGATTCCACGTTTGCATCTCGCTTTACATTTACCGTCGCGAAGGTTGTCGATAACGAGACAAACAAGTCAAACAATGTTCTGACTATCGATAAGGGCCTGAGTGACGGCATTAAGCCTGGGATGGGCGTTATTTCGGCCACGGGCGTTGTTGGAAAGGTCAGATTTTGCTCGGAAAATTACGCTGTGGTGACGTCCATTCTGCACTCGCAGTTTATGGTTTCGTCCAAGCTTCTGCGCAGTAATGAAATCGGTTATGCCAAATGGGCGGGAAAAGATCCCAACCTGATTGATATGATCGACGTTTCAAAATACACGAAGATCTTCAAAGGAGACTCGGCCGTCACTTCCGATCAAAATTCTGTTTTTCCTCCTGGCATTATGGTCGGCAAAGTTGAAACAGTTGCGGTTCATCCTAATCAAACGTTTTACAACATTACGCTAAGGCTTTCTACCGATTTCCGAAACCTTTCCTACGTTTATGTGGTGCAAAATCAACAACTTGGGGAGCAGGATAGTCTTAAAATACGTACGATAGACACCAAATGAGTTTACGAGAGGCCATACAATATTCCCTGATGATCCTGCTGTATCTGCTTCTGCAGATCTTCTTTATGCGGAATGTCGTATTGTTCAACTATGCTTTCTGCTTTATCTACATTGCCGGCGTGCTGCTTTTGCCCGCTGACGTGGACAGAATGTATCTTTTACTCATTGCATTCGGCATTGGCTTCACGGTTGACGTATTTTCCAATACGTATGGGATGCACGCTGCAGCCACTGTTTTGATCGCTTACCTCCGACCGTATCTCATACTTTATCAAATGAAATCGCGCGGAGCCGAGAGGGCCGAGGTCGGGATTCGGGCGCAGGGGCTTGGCGCTTTCCTGGGTTACATTTTTCCGCTTATCCTGGTTCATCATTCGATTTTGTTCTTAATAGAGATCAATCATTTTGGAATGATCCTTTATACGCTCATCCGCATTGGCGCCAGTGCGTTGTTCACTACATTATTAATTATCCTTTTGGAACTTTTTTCCAAACGTTAATCTGCCATTTTGACACGAAAGCCTGCAGGCTCGAAAATTGATGTATATACATTAAATACGGCAGGAGGCAATTCAATTGGAATGTTTCAGGAAGCGATTCCCGGTTGACTTAATTTTTATCGTGAATTAATGGCTATTAAGTAGCTTCAATAAGCCATTCATCAAATTTTAATTTGTACGATTTGGAGCTGTTGTTAATCTTTGTAAATTCAGCATTCCTATGTTAGTTGCCATGTCAGAAACGATCACGACTAATGAATACACGGATGACCTTCGTTATGAAGTTTTTAACCGTGAGTTCATGCCACACATTGACTCCATGTATAACTTTGCGTTTCGTCTTACCATGGACGAAGATGACGCCAACGACCTGGTTCAGGACACATACTTAAAAGCTTTCCGATTTATTTCTTCTTTTGAACAGGGCACCAATGCAAAGGCGTGGCTTTTCCGCATTCTCAAGAACAGTTTCATAAACGATTATCGTAAAAAAAGTAAAGAACCTTCCAAAGTAGATTACCAGGAGGTTGAAACGACTTATAACTCGGAAGAAGCTTCTGACACAACATATACGGTTGATCTTCGTGCTGATGCGGTTCAGGAATTAATTGGTGATGAAGTTGCGAATGCTTTGAATGCATTGCCGGTTGACTTTCGTACGGTGATCATTCTTTGCGACATTGAAGGTTTCACTTATGAAGAAATGGCGAAGATTCTCGACATTCCAATTGGCACGGTAAGGTCTAGATTACACCGTGCGCGTAACTTATTGAAAGAAAAACTTAAGAGTTACGCGAGTTCAATGGGATATGATTCATAGGTTGTGAAACTTTTTTTGTAACCTCTTCGGTTATAGTGTACAACTGTACATATATTCCATTATTCTTTATTTTTCATTTTAATAATGAATGCATCCCTTACAACGCCTTCAATCACTGAAGAAGCGCAAAAACAACCCATGAAGCAGAAATGCGAGCATCACGCTGAGTGCATGAAGGTGATTCAGGCAATCCTCGATGATGAAGCGACCGAAGCAGAGAAGGATCATTTTCGTGAAAACATGGACAAATGTTTACCTTGTATCGAGTCGTACAGACTGGAGAAATGCATCAAAGATTCCCTCAGTTTTAAGATCGAAAAGAAGCCTTGCCCTCAAAGCATTTTGACTACAATCATTTCTAAAATAAACAGTTAATGCTGTTCGTGTGAAAGGTAAGCTTATCATATTTTCGGCGCCTTCCGGCTCTGGAAAAACTACAATCGTAAGGCATCTTTTAAAAACATATCCTAACCTTCTGGCATTTTCTGTCTCTGCTTCCACCAGGGAAAAGCGTGACCATGAAGTGGACGGAAAAGATTACTATTTCTTACCCAAGCGGGAGTTTCGCGAGCGAATCGCAAATAACGAGTTTGCCGAGTGGGAAGAGGTTTACGCCGGAAATTATTACGGCACTTTCAAAACTGAAATTGAGCGCCTTTGGTCAGAAGGAAAACACGTTTTGTTTGACGTGGACGTCAAAGGCGGACTCAAACTCAAAGAAATTTATCGCGAACATGCACTTGCCGTTTTCGTGAAAGTTTCTTCCGAAGCTGAAATTATCAGGAGGCTGAGCGAGCGGGGAACGGAAACAGAACAATCGCTCGAAACACGCCTCGGCAAAGTTCGTTATGAACTTAGTTTCGAAGACAAATTTGATGTTGTCCTCGTTAATGATGATCTTGAAGAAACACTCAGAAAAGCGGAAACGCTGGTTCTGGATTTTATTCAATGAAAATAGGCCTCTTCTTCGGATCATTTAATCCAATCCACATTGGTCACCTGATCATTGCCAACACAATGGCTACATCGACAGATCTCGAGCAGGTTTGGTTTGTAGTCAGTCCTCAAAATCCATTTAAGAAAAACAGCAGCTTATTGCACGAATTTGATCGCTATGATCTTGTTCAGCGGGCAATCTCTGACAATGCTGCATTTAGGGCCTCAGATGTCGAATTTCGCATGCCTAAGCCCAGTTACACGGTCGATACGCTGGTGCGCATGCAGGAGAAGTTTCCACAGCATGAGTTCAAGCTGATTGTGGGGGAAGACAATTTGGCACAGTTTCCAAACTGGAAAAACCACGACAAAATATTAGAATACACCGGTCTCTACGTTTACCCGCGGCCGAACTCTAAGCAGCATGCATTTGCGGATCATCCGAATGTAAAGTTTGTTGCCGCGCCACTCCTGGATATTTCGGCAACCTACATTCGCTCGTGCTTGCAAAAGGGCCATTCGATTCGTTACCTGGTTCCGGAGCCGGTGGAGCAGCTTATCAAGATCAAGAAGTTTTATCTCTGATTACAACGCGCGCGATTGATACGTGATTTCGCTCAGCAGTCCCACAGCATTAAATTTAAGAATCACTTTTGGCGCCGTGGACTTTGATTGAATGTCGGTGCATTGCGAGCCTTTGGACAGGAAATAAACATAATATTTAAGATTTCTCTCACCCAATTGCTGGATGTCGGGCCGGCCGAGCAGCTCGCCAATGTCATCTGCAAATTTGCCTTTTAGTTCTCCTTCAATTTTTTTGAAATCCTTCGCAATCCCGGCTCTTACATTGTTGCATCCGCCGCGGTCGCTACGCCATTTTTTCAAATCTAGTCCGCCTAAGTTATCCGGTGCAGACGAGCATGCAGCAATCCCGAAAAGCGATAATCCAAACAGCATTCTCGCAATTAATCTATTCATTTGAGTAATCGTCGTTTGATCAAACCAAAGACGAATCTAATCATATAATTTCAGGAGGTGAATTTGTTTTGATACTTTTAGCGATATCAAAAATGCCCTAATGCATGAAGAGCTTGTTATTGATATTATTGGGATTGACATTCTGTTTGACTGCCGCGGCTCAGACGAGCAATGTGCAGCCAATTGACGGCACTGATTGCTCCAATCTCTTTTTCAAAGCACTGGCCGAGAAGGATGCCGCTGCGCTGTCCAGCTTGGTGTCCAACGATTTTACTGCAATAGGAATGCGCGGACAGCCTATTCAAAGTAATCAACTGGTCCAGGCTGTTTCACAAGGCATTATTGTCATCGATTCGGGAATGCTTTCTGCCGCACGAACGCGGACTTACGGAGATGTTGCGGTCACGACCGGGCTTTGGAATGTGAAGGCTCGCATTGAAAATGCTGGCTTCGAAGGCGAGTTGTCCTACATGTCGGTTTGCGTAAAATCCGGTGGGCGCTGGAAGATCGTCGCCGTGCAGTTTACACCCATTTAATATTTTTTAATTGGCTTTTAAATAAAAAAAGAGGACTCGCTGGTCCTCTTTTCATTTATACTAAAATCTTGAATTCTACACGTTCATCAACGACTCACGACGGCGCATTTTACCAGCTGGAATCCCGAACATCATTTTAAAACGACGGCAGAAATAAGCTGTGTCTTTATAACCCACGTCCGAACCGATTGCGCGAATACTTTTCTTCGATGTACGAAGCAGATCAACCGCTTTTTCCATGCGCTGATATTCAATGTAATCTTGCGGATTTATGCCGGTTAGCATTTTAAAATATTGCCCTACATAATCCTCAGAAACATTGGCAACATTAGCCAAAACCTTGTTAGAAAGATCTCCGCCCAGGTTGTCTTTGATGTACGCGAAAATATCGATCAAACGAGGATCTTTGAAATACGTGCTGTTTGTTACCAATTGCTCTACAAACAACTTGTTTTTCAAGATGTAACGAATGATCTCGATAACAACCTCTTCTGTCTTGATCTTGATGATACGACCTTTTCCAGGTGTATCGAGCATATCTTCCGTCAGGATCTGATTGATTGTGATCGCAATCTGATCATCTCTTTTGATCAGGAACGGCGGAACGTCCAGTGAAGTGAAAAAGTTAACTGTATCAAAAACCTTGGCTTCAAAAGATATTAATCCAAACGAATTAGGCAATTTTCCGATCAATGCCGGATCGTGGCCTGCTTCAATATAATTATCCCGGTTGGTCATGAACTCCTCATTCGAAACGGTCTTGGCAGTCTGCGTGTTACCATACGTAACCGTAGCATGCTTGCCTCCGGGAATAAACAACATATCACCTTCCTCAACCTTCTGCGATTCCTCAGAGCCAAAAGAAACTTCACCGTCGTATAAAATTGTCAACGAATTCTGAACGTCGTAAAAGTTTTTGATGGTTATCGGTTGCAAAATTCTGATGTGACGCGCTTTCACAAACTTTACCCCCAGCGACTCAATAATCTTATTATAGTCTTCCATACTTGATATATTTAAGGGCCCTTCTGACCTATGTTTCAAATTTTGTACAAATCTAATAAATTGTACAAAACTAATACAAGTATATATTGACAAAAAACTGAAAAAAAGTCATATTTCTGTATCATTTTAATCCAACATTTAGATTAAAACGAGCGGGATAGCAATTTTCAAGTTATTTCAAGAGCTCGCGGGCAATTATAAGTTTTTGGATTTCAGAGGTACCCTCGTAAATCTGCGTGATTTTCGCATCGCGCATCAGGCGTTCCACATGATATTCTTTTGTGTAACCATAGCCTCCGTGAATCTGGACGGCCTCTGTCGTCACCCACATTGCCGTTTCGGAGGCAAAGAGCTTCGCCATTGCGGATGCCTGAATGTAGTCCTTACCCTCGTCTTTCAACCGTGCTGCCTTGTAGACCAGCAGCCTTGACGCCTCCACTTTTGTGGCCATTTCGGACAGCTTAAACTGGATGGCCTGATGTTCACTGATGGGCTTGCCAAATGTCTTCCGCTCTTTTGAATATTTCAGAGATAATTCGAGTGCTCCCGACGCGATCCCAAGTGCCTGGGCGGCAATGCCAATCCGTCCTCCATTAAGCGTGCTCATGGCAAATTTGAAGCCAAAACCATTCTCTCCTATCCTGTTTTCCTTGGGCACTTTCACATCTGTAAACATCAATGTATGTGTGTCAGAAGCCCTTATGCCCATTTTATTTTCCTTTTTACCAACTACAAAACCTTCGAATCCTTTTTCAACAATAAACACATTGATGCCCTTATGCTTCAATTCCGGGCTGGTTTGCGCAATAACCAGACAAATCCCGGCCGTGTCGCCGCTTGTAATCCAGTTTTTTGTTCCGTTTAATAAATAATAATCTCCCTGATCAATTGCGGTGGTTTGCTGTGAAGTGGCATCCGAGCCAGCCTCGGGTTCAGAAAGGCAGAATGCGCCGATTGTTTGCCCGGAAGCAAGCTTTGTAAGATATTTTTCTTTTTGTTCGGGTGTGCCAAATCTTTCGAGCCCCCAGCACACTAGCGAATTGTTTACCGACATGATCACACCAGCCGATGCATCCACTTTGCAAATTTCCTCCATAGCGATCACATAGGACAGCGTGTCCATGCCTCCGCCGCCGTATTCGGGAGAAACCATCATGCCCATAAATCCTAGCTCGCCCATTTCCCGCAACAGATCTTTGTCAAACTTTTGCGCTTCATCCCGTTCCAGGACGCCGGGGAATAAGCGCATTTGTGCAAAGTCACGGGCTGCTTCGCGGACACTTTGATGCTCTTCGCTAAGATTGAAATCCATTCCAATTATTTCTCCCAGATATGGCATGATATGATTGTTTAAAAACTTGTCTTAGTTTTGCGCTCAAATTTTGCTTCAAAAATGCCCGTTCTCACTGTATTTTATATAAAGCTCATCATCAATCTGCTGCTGACGATTGGCATCATCTGGACGATCAGCAAGTCAAGCCTCTTCGCCAAATGGCAGAGGGAAAATGAGAAGCTTATTTTAGCGCTTGCTTTCATTTCGCTCAGGCTGATCCCCTGGATAGGCATTTTTCTGGTGATCAATGAAGATCCAAGAGGCGATATCCCTTTCTTCTTTTATAAAGCCGAAGCCGCAAAGCGGGGTGGATTTGTTTACCGGGATTTTTGGTCTTACCACGCGCCGCTTTATGCTTACATCATCAGTTTACCCGTCTGGATCTGGCATAACTCGCGCGCCATTGTGTTGTTCATGGTCCTCATGGAAACCTTCATCTTATGGCTTACTTACAGCACCTATAAAACCAGGATTTCGAATGCTTTGCAGCTCGCAGTAATCTATTATATGCTGCCTGCGGGCTTTATGTACATCCTGGTCGATGGCCAGGAAGAAGTCTGGTTCTGGGGCGCTGCTTTGATCATTTGGCGGTTTACCATTAAGAAACCCGTAAACTATGAAGTCGGCATTGGACTGCTTTATGCATTGGCTCTTTTGACTATTAAGGTAACTTTTATTTTCTTATTGCCTGCGCTTTTATTGGTTGTTAAAAAACCCGTAAAGATGCTTTTGGTGATGGCTGCGGTTGGTTTGCCAGCTATTGGGTTTTTGTATTGGCAAATCGGCGATTTGTTTTTAATGCCCATTCGGCACACCGAACAATTAATGACGCCAAATCTTTTCTCGATCAGCAGGCCATTTGTTGAGCTGATTTTTACGGTCAATGAAAAGAAATCAACATTAATAAACTGGATTGGGCTGTTGTTTACTGTTTTTGTTCCTGCATTCATGGCGTACAAAGCGCGTCACAGACATATTAACGAAGTGCTTCCCGGAATTTTTATTGCCTGCTTTGTTTGCATGATGATTTTCCAGGCGAGCGCAATGGGTGCTTATCTGATCGCATATCTGATGGCTGTCCTTTTTGAGATCATCGACGTGCGCAAAACGATACATGTTGTCGTTCTTTTGGCTGTAAACTGGCTTACTGTGGTGCAGCCGTTTGTTTGGGTTTATATCAAACAGCCTGCTTACACTTCATTCGGGATGTTCGGAAATCCTGCTTATTTGTTTGAATATGGCCTGCAAATATTGAATGTGCTGTGCTTCTTATGGATCTTACGTGAAACTTACCGTAAGGTGGTTTTTGGAAAACTGATCGCTGCATGAGCATAGTCCTTGCAAAACTGGCCATCAGCCTGGTTTCGATATTGCTTGCCGCGATTGTTATTTTCAAAAGGCAAGCGCTTACTACATGGTTCGAAACCAAATCGGCTGGCTCTACATTAGCCATAGGCTGGGTTCTATTTCGTCTTGCTCCTTTTGTTCTCATTTACCTGGTTGCAGGCATGGAGCCAACTTCTGACGTGCTTGGATTTTGGGATGAGGGAAGCAAAGCGTCATTAGGCCAAGTTGTTTACCGCGATTTCTGGTCACCCTATTCTCCTTTGTATGCTTATTTTCTGGGGCTTTTCCTGAAATTCTGGTTCAGCCCTAAAATGATTGTTTTGGTGATGGCCCTGATGGATGGTGTTGCGCTTTGGGCATCTTACCATTTCTTCCGCCCTTTCCAGTCACGCGGCACATTCCTCTTCAAGTCGCTTGTGTATCTTTTGCTTCCAGGCGCATTAGTGCTTTGCATTGTCGGCGCGCAAGAAGATGTATGGATGTGGCTATTTGTGATCCTGGCTTATCTGGCTCGCGAGAGAACATTGCGCGTCGAATGGTATGCATTGATCCTCGCTTTTGGGTTGCTCATGACAAAAGCCATTTTTGTTTTGATCCTGGTGCCATTATTTCTTCTTGAAAAACATAAGGTAAGATTTCTTATTCCAATGGTCATAGTTGGCGTAATATCGCTGGCGATCTTGTATCCGTTAGTTGGTTTGGAATTTATGCAGCCATTGGATGAGGCCAAAACTTTGCGCGCGCCCAACATTCCAGCAATCCTTAATCCCTTGTTCTTTAACCAGATCGGTGTGGGTGAAAAGTTTTGGAACTGGATTGGACTTGTTATTTCCGTCGGACTTGCATGTTTGACAGCATTAAGGCTCAAAAATGCCGATTTCAGGATTATGGTCTCGCGCGTCTGGATTGTGCTGTACGCAACCATGATGATCGTTCAGCAAAGCGCTTACAGCAATTATATTTTCCTGTTTCTCCTCCCGCTTGTTTTTTATGTAATTGATTGGAAAAACAAAGTCCAGGTAACATTGCTGCTCATTTTCAATGTGCTTTGCGTAGTTCACCCGTCCTATTGGTGGCGACTGGGCATGCCGTGTTACATGACGCCTTCCGATCCATTTGCCTCTTCCGAGCTCTTAATCGATTATATTATGCAGGTCAGCATTGTTCTGCTCACGGGTTATTTCGTTTGGTTGGCTTTCCCTAAAAAGGTCATTTCCATTTCAGGATCAAAATCTTAATTTCTCCAACTGCTTTAAACAAAAAAATGCCTTCACGAAAACGTAAAGGCATTTTTATAATAAAACCATTTCTTTATTCTATTGTATCAAAACCGCAATATGGCACCAAAGCCGCTGGGATTTTAACTGTTCCATCCGCCTGTTGGTTATTTTCAAGCAATGCGGCCACGATGCGCGGCAATGCAAGTGCAGAGCCATTCAATGTATGAAGCAATTGCGTTTTCTTATCAGCCGTTTTGTATCGTAATTTTAATCTGTTTGCCTGATAAGTTTCAAAATTGGAAACAGAACTACATTCAAGCCAACGCTCCTGCCCGGCAGACCAAACTTCGAAATCATAAGTCAGGGCCGATGTGAAACCCATATCGCCTCCGCAAAGCCGCAAAATGCGATAAGGCAATTCAAGCTTTGTCAATAAACCTTTGACATGCTCAACCATCTCATCCAAAGCTTTGTAAGAATCCTCAGCCCTATTGATCTGAACGATCTCCACTTTATCAAATTGGTGCAAACGATTCAATCCGCGCACGTGAGCGCCCCAGCTTCCGGCCTCGCGACGAAAGCACGGCGTATAAGCGACATTTTTAACAGGCAATTCGCTTTCCGCAACAATCACATCGCGATATAAATTGGTAACCGGAACTTCGGCCGTGGGAATCAAATAAAGATCGTCGGCCGCATCATGATACATTTGGCCCTCTTTATCAGGCAATTGACCGGTTGCAAAGCCAGAGTCCGCATTTACCACAATCGGCGGCTGCACTTCGGTATAACCTGCTTTTCCAGCCTCATCCAGAAAGAATGCGATCATTGCGCGTTGAAGCCGCGCTGCTTTTCCTTTATAAACGGGAAATCCGGCTCCGGAGATTTTATTTCCGAGCTCAAAATCAATGATCGGCGCCAGGTTTTTGCCAAGCTTTTTGATCAATTCCCAATGCGGCAATGCACCCTGTGGCAAAACCGGCTTTTCACCCGCTTCAAGCACATTGACATTATCCTCGGCTGTCCGACCTTCCGGAACGCTTTCATGAGGCAAATTCGGAAGCTTCACGAGCTCTTGAAGCAACCTCGCTTCAATCTCCCTATGCGACTCATCGAGCGCTTTTGAATGTTCTTTTAAAGTCGCCGTTTCTGCTTTGGCAGCATTGGCTTCGTCCATTAAGCCGGATTTCATTAACCCGCCAATTTCCTTTGCTTTCGCATTGGATTTGGCCAGGGTTTCATCCAGTTCCTGCTGTAATTCCCTGCGCTTTTTGTCCAGCTCAATGATCTGGTCAACAACTTCTGCCGCATCCTTAAAATGCTTCTTAGTCAATCCGGCGATAGTAAGTTCTCTGTTTTCGCGGATAAAATTCGTTTGTAACATATTATGGTGCTGTAAAAATGTCCTTCATTGCATCTTCGTAATAAAACAGGCGCTCATTCAGCACATTCAAAGCCTCCGCCTTGTATTTGGAGTGAATCAGCAGCGATAAGTTGTGTTCCGAAGCACCATACGAAATCATTCGTATAGGAATGTTTTTCATTGCGTCAAGCACTTTCAATGCAATTCCTTCCTTATCTGCGCTGAAATTTCCTACTATACAAATGATGTTCTGATCTCTATCATGCTCCTCTAAATCAGCAAATTCACGAAGCTCCGCACTGATCTTGTCGAGGTGTTCTGAATTATCAATCGTCACCGACACAGACACCTCAGAAGTGGTGATCATATCAACCGGTGTTTTGTATTTTTCGAAAATTTCAAACACCCTACGAAGGAAGCCGTAGGCATTCAGCATACGGGTCGAGTGAATGTAAATCGCTGTAATGTTGTCTTTCGCAGCAATCGCTTTAATGTCACGATCAGAAGTTTGATTTGCAATCAATGTTCCGGGCGCTTCCGGCTGCATTGTATTTTTCAGCCGAACGGGAACGCCGCGAAGCTTTGCAGGCGTAATGGTGCTCGGGTGCAAAATTTTCGCTCCAAAATATGCCAATTCTGCTGCCTCTTCAAATGTCAGCTCGCGAATCGGGAATGTTCTTTTGACAATGCGCGGATCATTGTTATGCATTCCGTCAATGTCCGTCCATATCTGGATTTCGTCTGCGCGGATTGCACCGCCAATAAGCGACGCAGTGTAATCTGATCCGCCTCTCTTCAAATTATCCACCTCTTCACGCGGATTTCGGCATATAAATCCTTGCGTAATGATCGTTTGCTTTTCTGTATATTGGTTTAAAATTGTAACCAATTTTTCCTCGATCGTTGCCAGTTCCGGCTCGCCATCCGCGTCAATGCGCATGAAATCCAATGCTGGCAACAATACAGAATTCTCGCCTTTTTCGGCAAGATAAGCCTGAAACATTTTCGTGCTTAGAATTTCACCCTCAGCAACAAGCTCTTTCTCTTGTTTGATTGTAAAAGGCTTAATGCCGATCAACGACTTGATAAACCCGAATTCCGTTTCCACAATTTTAGTGCCTTCTGCCAACCCCGACTCAGTTGCATACAATTCCTTTATGAAAAGCATGTAATGTGTTTTCAGCTCCTCTGTCAAAGCATTCGCTTTGGCATCGTCATATGCCTTTGCTGCTTCCCCTATCGCGATAAGCGCATTGGTGGAGCCAGATAATGCGGATAAAACAACGATTTTGCGATTTCTATCGCCATTAAGGAGTTCGCGGATTGAATGCATGCGTTCGGGTTTTCCTACCGAAGTGCCGCCAAATTTCCAGACTTGCATGGGTTAATTTTGAATGATTGAATGAATGAATGAATGACCGGGCCGCCGGTGCGGTGAATGTGCTTCGGCAGAGCGACTTATGACTTGCCTGTCAATGCTTACCTGGATTGAGCTAAGGCGATTTGATGATAGAGGCCTAGCATTTTTATGGCGGTCATGGCGGCTTCGTCGCCTTTGTTTCCATGAATGCCTCCTGCGCGGTCCAACGCCTGTTCCATTGTGTTCGGCGTTAGGACTCCAAAAATGACCGGCTTGCCTGTTTTCAAACTTACATTGGTAATGCCTTGTGCCACAGCGTGATTGATGTAATCATTGTGCTTGGTTTCACCCTGGATTACAACGCCTAATGCGATCACCGCATCAACGTCCCGACGGTCAGCGAACCATTGCGCGCCTAATGTTAATTCGAAGCTTCCGGGAACATTGCCTCTTTCGATATTCTCGGGAGAGGAGCCGTATTGGATCAATGTTTGATAAGCTCCTTCAAAAAGTCTCTCTGTGACTTCACTGTTCCATTCTGCAACCAGGATCGCGAATTTTTTTGAACTGATATCCGGCAAACCGTCGGTGTTGAATACGCTTAAATTCTTATCGGCACTTGACATAATTTAATCAGAGGATTAGTGAATGAAATGATGATTGAGCAAATAAAAAAAAGGATAAAACCTTTGTCGGCTTTATCCTTTTCAGAAACAGTAATGGTTAACCATTATTTGCCGACCTGTCCCTCTAAAACACCCATGTATTTCTTCGCGTTAACCACTTCCGAGGAAAGAGGAAACTCGTCGATTACACGTTTATATGTGGACACGGCGTCAGCAGGTTGGTTTGCCTTTTCCTGTGCAATTGCTAATTTCATCAGATAGACTGGCGTGAAATATTCATTTTTCTCGTAATCCGCAGCCTTTTTATAATGTGAGATCGCCTCAGCAGGTTGATTTTTTTCCAAATATGCGTCACCAATCAAAGATTGCGCACGTGCATGCAACAAAAGATCTGATGAGCTGAAAGATTGCAGATGGCTAATTGCATCGTCATACTTTCCTTGTTTTAGAAGCGCAACCCCTGCGTAAAAATTGGCAAGATTGCTTGCGTCAGTTCCCTTATAAGAGTCGGCAATTGAAAGAAGTCCTTCATTTCCGCCGCTTCCGTTCAATGCTTTTTGTAAAGAATCGGCTTCAAAATCGTAAACGACACTTGCAAGCGCATCTTGAGCCGTTCCTTCCTGTCCGTCAATGTAAAAGCGATATCCGGCGAAAGCAGCAATAGCCAATACAATTGCTCCTGCCACGCCTAAAACTATCTTGCGATTCTTTATAAAAAAAACCTCTGCTTTATTGATTTGGCCAGCGAGTGCTTCCGGAGTTTCAATAATTTCGAGACCGGACTCGTCCGTGGTTTTCTTGCTCATATCAATTAATTCGATTTTGGAGTGCAAAGTTATGAAAACTTTGGTAAGTCAAAACAAGTTGGTCTACAATTCTTTGTGGCCACAAAAAAAGCAGCGCACCAGTTAATAAGTGCGCTGCTCAATTTTAAATCTTGTATGATTAGATATATAACGGATATTGTTTCATCCAATTGTTGATCTCACCTTTAATAGAAGCGATTTTCGCATCCTGATCGTGGTTAATTAAAACACTGTCAATCAGATCCACAATGCGCTCCATATCCGACTCCACCATTCCGCGTGTTGTAACTGCAGCAGTTCCAACGCGAATCCCGGAAGTGATCATCGGTGATTTGTCGTCGAAAGGAACCATGTTCTTGTTAATAGTTATATCTGCCTTAATCAAGGTGTTTTCTGCCAGTTTTCCAGTCAAGCCTGAATCCTGACCATTTCTTGTGCGCAAGTCGATCAACATCAAATGATTATCTGTTCCACCAGAAATGATGCGATATCCTTTGTCGACAAATGCTTTGGCCATTGCCTGCGCATTCTTTTTCACTTGGACAGCATAATTGTAATAACCTTCACTCAATGCTTCTCCAAATGCGATTGCTTTTGCAGCAATGATGTGTTCCAATGGTCCGCCTTGTGTTCCCGGGAAAACGCCGGAATCTAAAAGGGAAGACATGGTGCGCAACTGGCCTTTTGGTGTTTTGATGCCGAACGGATTTTCAAAATCATTGCGCATCATAATCACACCGCCACGAGGCCCGCGAAGTGTTTTATGTGTTGTTGTTGTTACAATATGACAATGATCAAATGGATCATTCAAAAGTCCTTTGGCAATCAAACCGGCTGGATGCGCGATATCGGCCATTAATAATGCACCAACCTGATCGGCAATCGAACGCAGACGCTCGTAATCCCAGTCGCGGCTGTAAGCAGAAGCTCCGCAGATCAACAATTTCGGGCGCTCTTTCAAAGCAGTTTCCTCCACTTTGTCCCAATTGATTAATCCCGTTTCTGCATCAACTCCGTAAAATATAGGCTGAAAATATTTTCCTGAAATGTTAACCGGCGAACCGTGTGTCAAGTGACCGCCATGCGCCAGGTTGAAACCCATAATTTTATCTCCCGGGTTCAGGCAAGCAAGAAATACGGCTGTATTTGCTTGCGCACCGGAATGCGGCTGCACATTCGCCCATGTGGCTCCAAAAAGCTCTTTAAGGCGATCGATCGCGATTTGCTCAATCTCATCTACAACTTCACATCCGCCATAATAACGCTTGCCTGGCAATCCTTCGGCATATTTGTTTGTCAACACACTCCCCGCAGCTTCCATAACCTGTCTGGACGTAAAGTTTTCAGACGCGATCAATTCAATGCCGGATTCCTGACGGTATTTCTCTCTATTTATAAGATCAAAAATGGTGGTGTCACGTTCAACGCTTGTGAGTGTAGACATGGGTTGTATTGGGAAAATGGTGTGATGTTTTTGTAGATTCGGGTACAAAAATACAATCAATTATTTTGGAATGAAATAAATGGGCTTACTTTATCCGATCCGACTATTGAATGGAGAAATCGAAATGATGCAATAGGCCTAATTCTTCAAAATGGCGTATATTTTAATGCGAAGTATTTTTAAATTATTTTAATAATATTCGTTTGGAATCGTATTTTTGCCGTCATTAATCCGCCCTTGATCTATTCTCAAACTCTTATAAAAACAAATTCAAGCTTAACATGAGCCAGCAAACGGTGAATCCACAAACAATTTTAATGCAAGCTTCGAACAACGGGAAAGGGACACCCGGAACGATAGGCCAGCCCATCACCTACGAGAAAATCCCAACCCAGATTTTCGCCGACTCAAAAGAAGCATCCAATGCGGTGGCCAAAGAGATTGCAGATCTGATTCGTCAGAAGCAAAAGGAGGGTAAGCAATGTGTTTTAGGTTTGGCAACGGGATCTTCACCAAAGACGGTTTATGCTATTCTTGTTCGGATGCACAAAGAAGAAGGTTTGAGTTTCAAGAATGTGATCTCATTTAACCTGGATGAATATTATCAGATGGAGCCTGATTCTATTTACAGTTATCACAGGTTCATGAAGGAGCAGCTGTTTAATCATGTTGATATACCAAAAGAAAATTACTTCATCCCTGATGGAACGGTTCCGCCGGCGTTACTGCGCGATTACTGCACATCGTATGAAAACAAAATAAATGCTGTTGGCGGACTAGACTTCCAACTTTTAGGAATCGGGGGAAATGGTCACGTTGGATTTAACGAGCCAGGATCGCTGATCAATTCTCGCACGAGATTAATTACGCTTGACCATTCTACGCGTGTTGCCGCGGGCATGGAGTTCGGAGGATTGCACAATGTGCCGCGTAAAGCGATTACATTGGGTGTTGCGCCTATTTTGAATGCGCGTCGCATTGTTCTTTTGGCTTGGGGCGAGCGTAAAGCATCGGTTATTCGCGGCGCTGTTGAAGGCCCGGTAACCGAGTTGAATCCTGCTTCTTATTTGCAGGCGCACCCGGATGTTTCCTTTGTGGTCGACGAAAGCGCTGCTTCCGAACTTACCCGTATTAAAACCCCTTGGGCTGTTGATTCGGTGATTTGGGACAATAAGATGATCAAAAAGGCGATCACACATTTGTCGAGCTCGCTTAACAAGCCCATTCTTAAATTGACTGATAAAGATTACAATGACAATGGGATGAGCGATTTGCTGGCACAATATGGTTCCGGCTATGAGATCAACATCAATGTGTTTAATCAGTTACAACATACAATCACCGGATGGCCAGGCGGAAAGCCCAATGCTGACGACACACACCGTCCGGAAAGAGCGCAGCCTTCGAAAAAACGTGTGCTCATTTTCAGCCCGCACCCGGATGACGACATTATTTCAATGGGCGGGACTTTCCAGAGATTAGTGGATCAGGGACATGAAGTGCATGTTGCTTATCAGACTTCGGGTAACATTGCCGTTGCGGATGACGAAGCGTTGCGTTTTATCGACTTTGTGGTCGATTTTAACAAAGGCTTCGGCATTGACAGTCCTGATGCAAACCAATTGTTTTTGGATGCAAAAGAATTTTTAAAGCATACGAAAGACAGCGAAATTGATACGCCCGAGATCAGGAAAGTGAAAGGATTATTGCGCCAGGGTGAAGCCAAGGCCACTTGCCGATTTGTTGGCATTCCGACAAGTCAGGCGCACTTCCTCAACATGCCTTTTTACGAAACGGGAACAGTTCAGAAAAATCCGATTGGTGAAGAAGACATTAAGATCATTGAAAATCTGATTGAGGAGATCAAACCGCATCAGATATACGCAGCAGGCGATTTTGCCGATCCGCACGGAACGCACAAGGTTTGCTGGGATGCCATTGAGGCTGCATTGCAGCGTTCGAAACATAAAAATTTCATGAAAGACTGCTGGGTGTGGTTATATCGCGGCGCCTGGGCTGAGTGGGATATTTATGAAATTGAAATGGCAGTTCCAATGAGCCCTGACCAGGTTTTGAAGAAACGTCAGGGAATTTTCAAACACCAGTCACAAAAGGATGGCGTTGTGTTCCAGGGAGAAGATTCGAGGGAATTCTGGCAGCGTGCAGAAGAACGTAACCGCGCAACTGCACATTTGTATGACGAGCTTGGACTGGCTGAATATGAAGCCATGGAAGCCTTTGTAAGATGGAAATTTTAGTCTGAGCCTAATCAAAACAAAAGCCCGGTGTTCACACATCGGGCTTTTGTTTTGCTATATTTTTGAAACTATAATTCCATATCCAGCCACATTCGCTGCGCCATTTTCTCCACCATTTTAACAACACCTTCTACGGCGCCGAAGATTATGCAGAGCGGCAAAATTATTGGCAGAAAAATCAGCCATTGTAATGCCATGGTGAAATTAAATCTTTTAGAAATTGGCGTTTTCATATCAGGTTTAGGTTAATAGTACAGGAATTTGACATTCCAAGATAGAAATTTTATTTAATGGCAACAAAGTATTTCAATAAAAACGTTCGAGAAATGTAGAAAATTTCGATAAAGAATGTAACTATTCTCTTTCAGTTTTTAGATAAAGCAAGCACTGGAACGTTGCTACCCGCCAAAATTGGCATGCCTGTTAAAAAAATTTTGTTAATTTGTTATAGCCAATAAATCAAGATTCCGAAATGCCGTCTTCCGACATCATACAGTTATTACCAGATTCCATAGCCAATCAAATTGCCGCCGGCGAGGTTGTTCAAAGACCTGCATCGGTGGTGAAAGAGCTTATGGAAAATGCCATTGATGCGAAGGCAAATAATGTTCAGGTCATTCTTAAAGAGGCCGGAAGAACATTAATTCAAATCATCGACGATGGATTAGGAATGTCAGAAACAGACGCCCGAATGTGTTTTGAAAGACATGCGACTTCAAAAATTCGACAGTCTGAGGATCTTTTCCGTATTCGGACGATGGGATTTCGCGGCGAGGCGCTTGCTTCCATTGCCGCGGTTGCACAGGTGGAGTTAAGAACGAGACAGGAAGCTGACGAATTGGGAAGCATGATCCGCATTGACGGCTCTGAAATTAAAGCGCAGGAAGCTGTCGCTTGCTTGAAAGGGACCAATCTTTCGGTTAAAAACCTATTTTTCAATGTTCCGGCGCGACGAAATTTCCTGAAATCTAATTCTGTGGAAATGCGTCACGTCTTGGACGAGTTTCAGCGCGTTGCTCTGGCTCATCCGCAGGTTGGATTCACATTGCATCATAATGATACAGAGGTCTTCAACTTGCAATCGGGAAAGCTGGTAAGGCGCATTGTTGATATTTACGGGAAGAGTTATCGGGAGCAGCTTGCATTCTGCCAAGAAGACACGTCTTACATCAGCGTGCGTGGTTACATTGGTAAGCCTGAGTTTGCCAGAAAGACACGCGGAGAGCAGTTTTTTTTCGTAAATGATCGCTATATCAAGCATAGTTACATGCATCACGCGGTGATTAGCGCATTTGACGGGACCATTCCGGAGGGAAGTCATCCGTTTTATGTGCTTTTTATAGAAATTGATCCGTCACACATTGACATTAACATTCACCCGACCAAAACGGAGATCAAGTTCGACGATGAAAGGTCAGTTTACGCCATTGTGATGGCCGCGGTCAAAAAGGCTGTGGGCGTTTACAATCTTTCTCAATCGATTGATTTTGATGACAACATTAACTTTTTGAATCCAACGGCTTCGGATCAAAACCAAAACCTGATTCCAAGAACTGTAATGCCTGACTGGGCGGCGCAGTCCAAGAAAAGTGAAGGCGGGGCGTCGCGGTCCAATCTGACGAATTGGAACAAATTGTTTGAAGGTTTACAAAACACGGAAGACCGCAACCGCGAATTAGCTGCCTTTGAAATTAATACGACAACGGTTTCAAGGCCATCATTTCAGGAGCATTCCAAGACGGTTGCGAGCAAGGTTAACCGCATGGCTTCGGAGGTCATTGCTGCGCCGGAAAGCGACGCTGTGCTGTTCCAATTGCATAATCGTTACATTCTTTCGCAGGTCAAGGACGGCATCATGCTCATTGATCAGAAAGCGGCTTACGAACGTATATTGTATGAACGATATCGCAAGATGCTGACGAATAGAAATGGGGCGTGCCAGCAATTGCTTTTTCCGAAAACAATTCGTTTGACGCATTCTGACATGCAATTGGTGAGTGAAACGAAAAAAGAGATCAGAAGTCTGGGCTTTGAGTTTGATGAATTCGGTTCAAATGAATTGATTATCAGGGGAATTCCCGCAGATTTGCCAGAGGAAAGTGAGCAGGATCTTTTTGAGGAGTTGATAGAGCAGCTGAAACAGAGTTATTCTGATTTGAAACTCAACAAGCCCGAAAGCCTTTCTCGATCATTGGCAAAGCGTTTTTCCGTGCGTTATGCCGTTAAGCTTTCATTTGTTGAAATTCACACCTTGATTGACCAGCTTTTTGCCTCGACAGATCCGAACCGAACGCCGAGCGGAGAGGCGATCATTGTTTTACTTACAATGGATAAACTTACCAGCATATTCAAAGCCTGACGAACAAAAATATCGGGTGAAGAGTTATTTGAATAAATCTTGATTTTATATAAAATATGTTATCCATAACGCCTACTGTCAAGAACTTACTGATTCTTAACATTCTTTTTTTTATTGTTGATTCTTACGTTTTCAATCTTACGAATGTTTTTGCATTGCGGTCGGTGTTTTCCCCAGCATTCTATCCTTTTCAGTTTGTAACCTACATGTTTTTGCATGGCAGTTTTGGGCATTTGTTCAGCAATATGTTCGGTTTGTTCATGTTCGGGCCATTGCTGGAGCGTGGCTGGGGGCCAAAGAAATTTCTCTTCTTCTATTTCTTCACAGGGATCGGCGCTGGACTTCTGTTTTCAGGAATCGATTATTTTGAAAATAGCCAGGTTAGAAGTGCTGTTGAAATATTTACTCAAAATCCAACCCCGGATAACCTGGTGGAATTCATGAGTAAGCACGCAGAAAGAATTTACGAAGCGAACCTTGATTTTTTGAACAAATTTGAGGGCAATCCAACAAATTCTGGCTACATTCAACAGAGCGTAGATTTTGTAAATTCCTATTATCAAACTTTGATCAACACGCCTTTGGTTGGTGCGTCGGGAGCAATTTTCGGCATACTAATGGCGTTTGGTTTATTATTTCCGAATACTGAGCTTTTTCTACTGTTTGTTCCCTTTCCAATCAAGGCCAAATATTTCGTTGCATTTTACGGCCTCTATGAATTGTACGCAGGATTTCAAAATGCTCAGTCGGACAATGTGGCGCATTTCGCGCACATAGGAGGAATGCTATTTGCATATTTATTGTTGCGTTACTGGAACACGCAAAAAACAAATTTCTATTGACAGATGAGCAATATTGTTGATGACGTAAAGAGGGAGTTCGCCAAATCCGAGAATGCACTCGTTAAGATTATTCTGGTTAATACTGCAGTGTTCCTGATATTGCTGTTACTGAAGATAATTCTGACGCTTTCTCAATCTGCAAATGTCTATGCAGCAGTGATTAACACACTGCAACTTCCTGCTGCAACCAATGAGTTTTTATACAAGCCATGGACGCTGATTACATATTTTTTCACACACGACGATATTTTTCATATCCTGTTTAATATGCTTTTCCTTTACTGGTTTGGCAAATTGGTGGATGAATATTTGGGCGCAAAACGCGTCATAGCGCTTTACATTTTAGGTGGCGTTGCAGGCGGATTGATTTACATGGTGCTGTATAATGCATTGCCTTATTTCCAAGCTCACGTGGAAGGTTCTAGAATGCTTGGCGCGTCTGCTGCGGCGTTTTCCGTAGCCGTTGGTGCTTCTACATTGCTTCCTAATTATACATTCAATCTCATTTTTCTTGGGCCGATCAGGATCAAGTTCATTGCGCTATTTTACATCATTTTGTCTTTGGCACAAACTGTCGGTCCCAATGCTGGAGGAAATCTTGCGCACTTAGGCGGCGCATTCGTTGGCTATGTATTTATCAAATTATTGCAAAGCGGCACGGACCTTGGCAAACCGCTTTATGCTGTCATGAATGGCTGGTCGAGGCTTTTCCGAAAGCGGCCTTCAATGCAGGTAACTTATCGTGAAAGGCAGGTTTATAGAAGCACGAGTGTTTATTCTTCAACATCGCCCGCGGGAACAATAGAAATGCCTGACCAGATGGAAATTGATTCTATTCTGGATAAAATCTCCAAGTCTGGTTATGAAAGCCTTACAAGAGAAGAAAAGCAAAAGCTCTTTAAGGCGAGCCAGCAAAAATAAAGTCAGACTAATGTGCTTATTTTCTTAGTTTTGTCTGCTTAAATGTCCTCTATTTTGATTTCAAAAGCTTGAATATGCTTATAACGCCGGGAAAATTGTTAGCTAAAATTAACTCTCCTGAGGACCTACGAAAGTTAGACAGTTCCCAGCTTCCGCAAGTTTGTAATGAATTACGACAGTTTATTATCGATAATGTATCCGTTTACGGAGGACATTTTGGCGCAAGTTTGGGCGTCGTTGAGCTAAGTGTCGCGTTACATTACGTTTTCAATACACCTGATGATCAATTGGTTTGGGATGTTGGCCACCAGGCTTACGGCCATAAGATTTTAACCGGCAGACGCGATAATTTCCACTCCAATAGAACATATGGCGGATTATCAGGCTTTCCTCGCAGAAGTGAAAGCATTTACGATGCTTTTGGCGTAGGACATTCGTCCACATCCATTTCAGCAGCATTAGGAATGGCCGTGGCATCTGCATTGGAAAATAATTTTGAAAGACAACACATTGCAATTATAGGAGATGGCGCAATGACGGCGGGAATGGCATTCGAAGGAATGAACCACGCCGGCGCAACTGACTCCAACATGCTCATTATCCTGAATGATAATTGCATGGCAATCGACCCCAATGTAGGGGCGCTTAAAGAATATTTGACTGACATTACGACTTCTCAGACTTACAACAAGTTTAGAGATGAAGTTTGGAATATGCTCGGTAAGATGAGCAATTTTGGCAAAAGTGCGCAGGAGATTGTTTCAAAAGTGGAAACCGTCATGAAAACCGCCATTCTTCGTCAGAGCAACCTTTTCGAATCCTTAGGGCTACGTTATTTTGGTCCAATTGACGGCAACGACATAAGCCATCTTACTGAGGTTTTAAAGGACTTAAAAAGCATTCCCGGACCGAAACTATTGCATTGTCTTACTGTGAAAGGCAAGGGTTACGGGCCCGCTGAAAAAGATCAAACCAAATGGCATTCTCCTGGTGTTTTTGATAAAATTACGGGAGAAATTAAGATTAAGGTTTACGATCAACCGCAGGCTCCAAAATACCAAGACGTTTTCGGTCACACCATTGTTGAGCTCGCGAGGCAAAATCCAAAAATTGTTGGTGTTACGCCCGCAATGCCTTCTGGTTCCTCATTGAATATTATGATGGATCTGATGCCTGACAGGGCATTTGACGTCGGCATCGCAGAACAACACGCGGTGACATTCTCTGCTGGCATGGCGACTCGTGGTGAGGTTGTGTTTTGTAATATTTACTCAACATTCATGCAGCGCGCATACGATCAGGTTATCCATGACGTATGCATTCAAGAGCTTCCGGTAATTTTTTGTCTTGATAGGGCAGGGCTCGTCGGCGCAGATGGACCGACGCATCATGGCGTGTACGACATTGCTTACATGCGCTGCATTCCTAATATGGTCATTGCATCACCATTGAATGAACAGGAATTGCGTAATTTAATGTACACAGCGCAATTGGCATCATTTCAATCGGGCAAGCAAGCATTTACAATTCGCTATCCTCGCGGTGCGGGGGTTATGCCAGAGTGGGAAACACCTTTTGAAGAAATAGAAATTGGTAAAGGTAAAAAGCTCAGAGCCGGTGATGACTTGGCAATTTTATCTTTCGGACCGCTTGGTAACTACGCCTTAAAGGCAAGTGAACTGTTAGAATTGGAAGGAGTTTCTGTGTCAGTGTATGACATGCGCTTTGCGAAGCCCTTAGATGAGGCCATTTTACATGAAGTATTCACGCAGCACAACAGAGTCATCACCCTAGAAGACGGCTGCCTACAGGGCGGATTTGGCAGCGCTGTTATCGAATTTATGTCAGACAACGGCTATTCTTCCATCGTGAAACGACTAGGCATCCCAGACACCATCATCGAACATGGCGAACCCAACGAGTTATACCGCGAATGCGGCATTGACACACAAGGAATCGTCAAGACAATTCATGAATTTCTAGACACGAAGTTAGGGGCTAGAAGTGTTGTTTTGAATTAGAGATAATTAGAACATTGAAAAAAGGGAAGGTTGTCACGGATTGGCGACCTTTTTTTGTTATGAATTGTAAGATTCCGCTTGGGTGCATTATAGATGCTTCCATGCCTTCAAAATAGGTATGTAAGTTCATCACTCGGAATAGGCATCGGATCAAGGCCAAATGTTGTGGAGCAACTTGAATTAAGCATCTTACTGCGTTAGCCTGTTGCCTGGTCGAGCGCTTCTCATCGGTGTTTGATTTGACTTTCTGTATCGAAGTTATTTCCTCCCAGGTTTTCAGACGGTTGAAAGTAGAGTTGCCGGTGTTTCTTGATGTAGATTAACAAATCCCTTCGGTGTTAAATCATTCAATGCGCTGTGAGGCCTGAAGTGGTTGTATTCCCACCGAAAATCTTCTAATTTCTCCCTGGCGTCGTTCAGAGATAAGAACCAATTGACGGAAAGGCATTCATCTCGGAACTTCCCATTAAAAGATTCAACATATGGAACATTTGTCGGTTTTCCAGGCCTTGCAAAGTCCAGTGTAACACCATTTGAATATGCCCACAAGTCCATTTCCTTGGAGATAAACTCGCTTCCATTATCGCATTGAATACGCTCGGGGATGCATCCTTTTACGAGACAAATTTTGGTTAATTCAGCAGCAACATCTATCTCTTTTAGCGATTTTCCAGCCAACAATCCATGGCAAATTTTACCGCAGTTATCGACTAAAGTTAACACCTAAACCGTTCACCGTTGTAGAGCGCATCTTGCACGAAATCCATACTCCACACCTTATTTGTTCCTTGAGTGTCCAAGCGTTCCAATCGGTGCTCAGCGCTACGGCTCCTTCTTGGTCTCTTTGTTCGCAAATTCAGTCCACAGGCCTTTAGACACGATAAACTCGTTTATGCCGGGGTGCCGGTGCACTTGTCGCTGAAACCTTCTCTTTTCAACAGCACAAAATCCGGCGAAACCATATCTGACCCTCGTACTCGCGATTTCTTTCATCCGCATTGCAAGTAATATGTCGTCACGGCGGTGGCGCTTATAATAATACATCGCCCGTACTAACATCACACAGCGGCAAGCTCTTTGGATCGAGACCTGATAGTTGGAAAACAACCAATTAGCCATTTCCTTCTTGTAAGGAGGCTTCACAACCGCGCGGCGGCCGCATTTTTTTAATAACGTCCCGCAGCATTTACTTGTCCAGACTCAGGTCTGCCACGAGCTTTTTGTTGGGCGTTTTCCTCCTCCAACTGGCGAAGTTTGCGCAGCTCAGCAACACCCATTCCACAATATTTTTTGCGGTCCACCGCCGCGATTCCAATTGAAGAAAGTTGCCTAGGACACTCCCAATTGACGGCAGATCTCCTCCACCCGTGTCCCGGTCTCTGACTGTCTAAGCGCAAAAGCGATGGCACCGGCCACCCGGCTGCGCCTCGGTAAATTTCGACTTTTTCATAGTGACAAATTACGTTTTTGATCCGTTTTGCCACCGAAAATCTCTAGTTTTCAGCTGTCTAGTTTGCCGGAGGAAGGTCATGGTGGGCTCGGTATTGTACCGGGCTCATTCCATTTAGATTGAACCTGATTCTGTCATTGTTGTAATAGCTGATGTATTGGTTTACTTCTGTTTTCAACTCCTGAACTGAGTCATAACGTTTCAGGTAAAACAGTTCGGATTTGATGGTGCGGAAAAAATTCTCGTTCACAGCCTTATCCAGACAGTTACCTTCGGGACATACTTTGTGTGATGCCGTTATCGGCCACCATACGTTGGTAAGCCTTTATTTGGTATTGCCATCCCTGATCTGAATGCAGTATCAGAATGTTTTGCAATCTAGTTTTCTAAATGCACTTTTCAGCATATCTGTGACCTGCTTGAAATTGACAGACTGTGCGAGGTTGTAACTAACAATCTCCCCATTAAAGATATCTATGATAGGGGATCGATATAACTTCTGATCTTTAACCTTAAATTCCGGTACATCTGTTGCCCATTTCTGCCCGGGACGTTCAGATTTAAAAACCCGTTTTAAAACATTGGGTGCAATTGTGCCTGCATCCCCTAGGTAAGAGCACTACTTTCTGATGCTTATTAGCGAGCTCAGTCCGGATTGCCTCATTAGCTATGAAACCGTTTTGTGGTTGATGCCTTGCCTGTATTCTGCATAGCCAGTGTAATCCTGCGATAGCCGAACCTGCCTTTGTGCTGGTGGTATATCGTTTTGATTTGGCTTTTTGCATCCTCGTGCCTGCTGGGCACAGACTTGGTTTGTAAGTGGTAGTAGAAACTGCTCCTGGAAATTTTAAGGATCTGCAATAACAGTTTAACCGGGAATTTTGCCTTAACCCATCAACAATTAACGCTTTTTTATTTGCGCAGCTTCTCCTTGCTTCTGTGGGGCCAAGGCTTTCAGCTTTTTTAGCACTTCATTCTCGACACGCAGGTACTGATTCTACCTTTCTAACTCTTCCAGGTGGGTAAGGGGCCGTAGGTTCTTTTAAATGGTTCTTTGTCATCCTGCTGGGCCGGCCACGGGCATTATTGAAACCATTTATGCCAGACTGCTTGTATTGTCTGACCCAACTAGCCAACGTACTGGGATTGGTATTTTATATTCATACAGCAACTGCCCGCCATGATAAGCATTCAATACCTGCAATTTAAATTCATTCGTATACACACGGCCATATTGGGGTAAATGGCTTGAAGCGCCACAGAAATGATAGTGACCACCCCTCTTTTCTATCAATAATTCGCTATGCCAAATTCCTTTGACAACCATTGAAACTAGCGCCTTTAAAATATAAGCGATCTGTTTCAGCTTAAATCTGAATTGTGCGTTTTGTTGTTACCCATAAAAATGCCCACAAGGGGTGTCAAACTTGTTGGAGGCAGTTTAAAGGACAGCTGTTTTCAACAAAATCATCCAAAACAAGGGTTCTAACTTTTAATCCGGATTTTGGACCGTTATTCCTGATTATAACAGATGCAAATGAAAGAGGGTGCTTCAGTTTTTTACTGGGACACCCTCTTCAGCTTAACGGTATTTTGGTGGCACCTCCTTGGTTCTACTACTCTTTAGGTTCGACGCAAGCCTGCGTGGGGCATTATCATCGGCGGTTCTGAGCTTAGCTAGCCCCGCTTAGCCAGCCGCGCTCAACTTCCCTGTTTCGAGACGGGGCGCCCAGCCTGTGCGGCCCAGCCTATGCGGCCCAGCCTATGCGGCCCAGCCTATGCGGCCCAGCCTGTGCGGCCCAGCCTGTGCGGCCCAGCCTATGCGGCCCAGCCTATGCGGCCCAGCCTGTGCGGCCCAGCCTGTGCGGCCCAGCCTGTGCGGCCCAGCCTGTGCGGCCCAGCCTGTGCGGCCCAGCCTGTGCGGCCCAGC
>NZ_JAJUXI010000012.1 GCF_021390515.1 Dyadobacter sp. CY326 | reverse complement strand
TTGCCAGACTACGGATCTGGTATTGCAAACAGCAGTCTCTCAAAGATAACCCTTCATTGTAATAAGTCCGAACTACGTTTCGCTTAAAGTCTTCCCAATAGCTGCGGCCATACTGTGGCAACAAACCCTGACTGCCCGACTTCTGATAATGATCGATCCACTTCCTTAATAATGAATCGGTTATTGCAAATTTCGTTGCCAAACCGTTCACTGAGTTCCCTTTTAAAAATGCTTTGACAAGCATAA
This sequence comes from Dyadobacter sp. CY326, assembly GCF_021390515.1. Classification (GTDB taxonomy): domain Bacteria; phylum Bacteroidota; class Bacteroidia; order Cytophagales; family Spirosomataceae; genus Dyadobacter. The sequence goes on along the minus strand of NZ_JAJUXI010000012.1, from coordinate 251,391 downwards.
GCCGGAAAGCTGCACCGTGTTTTCTGTTTTTGCCCATAAAAATGCCCCCAAGAAGTGTCTAACTTTTTGGGGGCAGTGCAATCCGGTTTCGCTTTTTTTGTGCGCTATCAAATATCTTGTTCAAAAGGCGTAGATAAATTTTCTGGCGACTTTAACAAGAAAATCCAAATGATGCGCCTGCTAACATTCCTATTTATTCTTTGCTGTTCTGCATTATCGAATGCTCAGGAGATTTCTACAACAAAACCCTGGACTTATTGGTGGTGGATGGGAAGCGCAGTTAATAAAGCTGACATTTTTGCGCAGCTCAAATATTTTCAGGAAGCTGGCGTGGGCGGCGTTCATATCATTCCGATTTATGGAGTCAAGGGCTATGAATCCCAGGCTGTCCCATTTCTAACGCCGCAATGGATGGACCTGATGCAATATACAGTTCGTGAAGGAAGACGCTTAGGGCTTGGCGTGGATATGACAACCGGAACTGGCTGGCCATTTGGCGGGCCCAATGTAACTCCCGATTTGGGAGCCAAAACCATGACGGTCAAAAACAACCAAATCGACGTTCAGCCTACCAAGCAAAAAGTGAAACGGGCAGCGCCTGGTGGCGAAGGCCTTGTCTTAGATCCGTTTCATCCCACAGCGATGGCGCAATATCTTTCCCGGTTTGATACTGCCTTAAATGGTCAAAAGGACTTGCCGCGCGCAATGTATAACGACTCCTACGAAGCCTACGGAGCAAATTGGACTGATGATTTTCTTTTAGAATTCAAGAAAAGAAGAGGATATGATCTAAACAATCATCTATCGCAGCTGATAGACTCGACAGGGGACGCCACTTCTCAACTCGTAAGAATTGATTATCACCAGACACTTGCCGAATTGCTCAGAGAACGCTATGCGCAACCTTGGACAGCATGGAGCACAAAGCATGGCTTTCTGACCAGATATCAGGCACACGGTTCCCCAGGCAATCTCCTCGACCTTTACGACGCGGCATCAATTCCTGAAACAGAGTCTTTTGGAACCAGCCGATTTGACATTCCCGGACTTCGCATTGATCCGGATTATTCGATTGACCAATTTGGGACGCCGAATTCATTGGCAATGAAATTTGCTTCTTCCGCCGCACATTTTTCCGGGAAAAAACTGGTGAGCTCCGAAACCGGAACGTGGCTCGCTAACCATTTTAAAGTTTCATTGTCTCAAATCAAGCCGCAAATTGATGAGCTTTTTACAGCTGGCATTAACCACATTTTTTATCACGGCAGCACATATTCGCCTGAAAAAGAAGCCTATCCAGGCTGGCTTTTTTACGCTTCAACGAACTTTGGTAAGCACTCACATTTTGCTGAGCACTTTTCTCTGTTAAATAAATATGTAGAACGCTGTCAGGAACTGTTGCAAAACAGCAAGCCAGACAATGATGTGTTGGTTTATTTCCCAATTCACGACCTGTGGGCGACGCCTGCAAAGTCATCGGGGAACGTGCATTTGTTGGAAGTGCATCATGTCGATCGCTGGCTTCTGGATTTACCTTTCGGTAAATTGACGCAACAACTTTGGAAACAAGGTTTTGCATTTGATTATGTCTCCGATTTGCAATTGAAGCGTTTGCAGCTCAACAAAAATGGCGATTTAACAAGTGGCAATGCTTTTTACAAATCACTTGTCATTCCTGCAAGCACATACATGCCCGAGGAAACACTCAGAGAATTGAAGCGCCTGGCTGCCGCAGGGGCCAAGATTATTTTTGAAAATAACCTTCCCCTTAAAGTCACTGGTTATGCGAGTGATAATGTAAGGCAAAACGGTTTTGTTAATGCCTTAGCGGATTTGGGAAAACAAAAGAATGTGCGGATTTCCAATAATGTCAAAAAAGAGCTTGCAACGATGGACGCTTTCCCTGAGACAATTTCTGAAAGTGGGCTAACATTTATCAGAAAGAAAACTGCGAACGGCAAGACGCTGTATTTCATCTGCAATTTGTCAAACTCATTTTCCGAAGGTTGGGTCAAATTAGGCCGAAAAGGGCATTTTGAAAAGATGAACCCTTTGTCCTCAACGGACGAGCAATGGAGCGGGCTTTCTGAGAAAGGGTCGGAGATATATTTGACTTTGCAGCCCGGTCAGTCTTGCTTTTTGCGGGAAACCGATTCGGGCTCGCCGAACCAGCCGCAAACATTGGCCGCCAAGCAATTTGAATTGAAAGGAAATTGGAAACTCACATTTCTCAAAGGCAGGCCTAATGTGCCAAAACCTGCTGAATTTACAGCGCTGAAAAGTTGGACGTCACTGCCGGACTCAGCAGTCTATTTTTCAGGAACAGCACGATATCAATTGCGTTTTGATTGCCCCGAAGAACTTTTAACAAGTCGGGTTAAGACCTTGGATCTCGGAGATGTCCGGGAAGTGGCAGTTGTGAAACTGAATGGTAAATTTATCGGGACAGCATGGAGCATTCCTTTTCAACTAAATATTGCTGACAAATTGAAAGCAAAGGACAATGTGCTTGAAATAGAGGTGACTAATCTTTCGGCAAATTATATGCGACTAAGAGACACACAAAAGCCCGATTGGAAGAAATTTGAAGACATTAACATTGTCGACATCACCTATAAAAAGTTTGATGCCTCGAAATGGGAGCCGATGCCATCTGGCTTGTTAGGGCCGGTTATGATCCTTTTTCACTGATCTTATTCCCAAAGCGGATAATGTTCAAGCTGAATCTGGCGTCCGAAGAAAATGTTAGTTGATTGTTCAAAAGACAGCGTGTAATCCGAAACGTAAAACGAGCGTTTTCCTTCGCCTTTTTCGTTAACGAGATAATGCTGTTCCAGCCAGGATTTCAGTGAAAATGCCACAATTTCCGAAGTGTCAAGTATTTCAACATTGCTTTTATAAAACTGGCTGATCTGGTTTTTGATAAGCGGATAATGTGTGCAACCCAAAATCAATGCCTCGATGTCGGAAATCACAGGGTCTGATAAATAGCTTGTGATAATGCTTTCACTGATATTATTATCAAAAAAACCTTCCTCGATCATTGGCGCAAGCAACGGCGTGGCGAGCGATTTTAGCTGAATGTTTTTGGCAAGCGCGTCAACCTTTTTTTTATAAACATTGGACAAAACCGTCTGCTTTGTTCCGATAAGGCCGATTGTTTTGCCATCATAATGTTCCTTAATGTAATCAACCACCGGGTCGATCACATTCAAAACCTTCGCTTTGCTCCCCACATATTCCCTAACCAGCTCATAAGCAGCCGCTGATGCAGAGTTGCATGCAATTAAAATCAACTTGCAGTTTTGCTGAAGAAGCATATTGCAAATCTTTATCGAGTAAGCCTGAATGGCAGCCGTAGATTTATCTCCATAAGGAAGATGCGCCGTGTCACCAAAGTAAATCGTGTTCTCCTGTGGTAAAAGCCTTGTAACTGCACTCGCAACGGTCATGCCGCCAATGCCGCTGTCAAAAATTCCAATTGGCGCCGAAGAATCAAACATTGTGTATTGGGTAAATCCTTTGTAATAAGAGATATTTGGTTCAAAACTAAATGAACGCCTCGAATAAAGGTTTTAGAATGAATCATTTTCTTCAAAATTTTTAGATGTGATGCAACCTCCGGATGAGGAATGTGCATCTAGCTGTTGAAACCACCAAATAAATGGGTCGAATTTTATCACTTTTTAGTAACGAATCTCAGCTGATCAAAGCGCTTAGGAAGGAAGATCCCAAGGCGCAGCGGCAGTTGTACGATAAATACAGCGCTCGCATGCTGGCTTTATGTTTTCGTTATATCTGTGATGATATGGCTGCTGAGGATGTGATGGTTGAAGGTTTTTTGAAAGTGTTTGCGAAAATAGCTCAGTTCAGCGAAGAAGGAAGTTTCGAAGGATGGATTCGCAGGATTATGGTCAATGAAGCATTGGGCTATTTGAGAAAACAAAAACGGATTCTTGAAGACACATTGTCGGACGAAGCGAACAACATTCCGGATTACGCGCAGGCTGATAAAAATCTGGAAACGCAGGAATTGCTTGCATTAATCGAAGCGCTTCCAACTGGATATCGCACGGTTTTTAACTTATATGCGATAGAAGGTTATTCCCACATTGAAATTGCAGAAATGCTAGGAATAGCAGAAAGTACATCAAAATCGCAATTGCACAGGGCAAGGGCAATGTTGCAAAAAATGGTTTTGGATTGGGAAAATGATTTTAAAAAAAAAGTAGAATATGAAAAAGCATCCTATTGATGACCTTTTCAAACGCAGATTATCGGACATTGAAAGAACACCGACATCTGCCGCATGGCAAAAAATTGAGGCGCAGGCGAAAAAGGAACGCCGGTTGGGCGGATGGATTTGGTATGCCGCAGCAAGTGTCGTATTGGCGATCATTGTCGGTTATTCGGTTTGGAGCAACGAGCGTGCTAACTCAAACCCGATTGGTTTGGAGAAAGAATTGGCCAACGTGCAGCAGAAACAAATGGAACCTGTTAAAAACGAGGAAAATAAGGATAGTTCGGGCTTGTCCGTTAATGAAAAGCTTGTGCCGGTTCTGCCTAATGTGCTCGCGAACAATGATCGTAAAGCGACGGAAAAGGGTTTGAATAAAACAAAAAGTGAGCGTGACGAGCAGATGAATGTTAGCATCGAACCTGATAAAAATGAGACTGAAAAACTTGCAGAAACCAATTTTATAATCCCGCAAGAGAGCATTGCAGAGTTAAATTCCATTAAAATAAATCCTAAAACAGAAGAAATAGCTTCCGCAAAGATTGGCCCAGAGGCTCCGGAACCGACCAGGACAATCGTTGTGGCTGTCGAAACAGACAGTAATGAAGCTGAGGACAAGCCTAGGTTGTCCAAATTCTCCAAAGTGTTTCGTCAGCTAAAAAATGCGAGGGCAGGCGAGCGCGTGGATTGGGACGAAGTAGGTTTTAATCCGAAAAGTCTGGTTGCGAAAGTTGACGACAGGCTGCGCAACGGAGAGGAAAAAGTGTCGGAAAAGTATCATAACCTCAAAGAGAAAACAAAACTTTAAAAGTTACAGCCATGAAATTCAAGTTATATATCACAGCACTTATCCTCTTTTCAGCATTCCATGTCAATGCACACAAATTGCACGGAAATCGTCCCGAAAATCAATTTGAAAAAGATTCAATCATTATAACATTTGGCAATAAAACCAGATTGATCATTTACGGAGAGAATCGCAAGGAGTTGGATAAAATTATGGCGTATGATCTCAACACTTTATTGAAAGATTTGAAAATCAGATTAGACAGCACTAATGCAGACACAACCTATTTGCGGGAGGAGATCAATGGAAGCAAATATTTGAAAGACAAGTCCGATGAAAAAGATTATGTGCGCATAGGCTTGCGGGGGATTCATATCAAAGATGGCGACACCGAAGTCACGATCAATGCAAAGGGAGTCGAAATCAATGATGATGACAGAACAGTAAGCACAGATTCGGACTATAGACGCACCGGGAAACGGTTTCATAGCAGATATGGCGGAAGTTCCAGTCCGCGCAAAGGGTTCAACATTGCATTGGGGCTGAACGCATATGGAACGAATGAAGCTACGCCAGGCTATAATAAGGCAGATTATGATCTTCGCCCATTCGGTTCGCGTTACATCAGTCTTGGTTACATTGCCAGCACCACCATTGTAAAAGGAAAAAATGCGAGGCTGCACCTGGATTTTGGCGTCGATTTCTCTTGGTACAATTTAATGTTTGACGGCAATAACACCATCACAAAAGATTCGCTAAGAGTCTCGTTTCCAACAATTGTAGATGAAGATGGGAATGAGGTTAACATGAAAAAGACTAAACTGACCGTCCCTTATGTAAATGTTTCCTTTATGCCGACCCTCAGTTTCAGCCGGTCATTTGTCTCTTACATCAGTGCAGGCGTGTATGGAGGATATCGGCTAGGGAGTTACACCAAACTTCGGCGTGAAGGGAGTAAGGACGTCGACCATGTGCGCAAGAACTTTCATATTCAAGATTTGAGATACGGCTTGACCGCAGAATTGGGCATCAGAAAGTTTCCTGACCTGTTTGTCACCTACGACTTTAATAACTTATATGACGAAGGCAAAGGGCCATCAGTTCGCATGTTAAGCTTTGGAGTGAGACTATTTTAGATATCAAAAAGTATCAGATAGCAGTCCTGGACATTGTATTTTGTTCAGGCTGCTATTTTTCTTTGTTTTTTTTCAAAAGAATTTGAGAATTTAAGAAAAGGTTATAATTTTGCGACTCCAAAAAGTGAGACAAGCGGTTTTCACGGTTGTGTTGAAATGTTGATTGGGGGTGTACCAGAGCGGCCAAATGGGGCAGACTGTAAATCTGCTGGTGTATGCCTACGGTGGTTCGAATCCATCCGCCCCCACAGTTTGTGCCACAATGAGCTTCTGAAATCACCAGTTTTAGGAGAAGGCAAAAACAAATGCGGAAGTAGCTCAGCTGGTAGAGCGATAGCCTTCCAAGCTATAGGTCGCGAGTTCGAACCTCGTCTTCCGCTCATTTAAAACACCATCGAAGCGATTAGCGAAAACATTCATTAGATACTTTTTCGCTAATCGCTTTTTGGTGTTAACTGATAGAAATGTTAAACGTAACATTTTAAATGTATTGGAGTTTTGCTTTTGTAGCTCAGGGGTAGAGCACTTCCTTGGTAAGGAAGAGGTCAGGGGTTCAAATCCCCTCAAAAGCTCGGAAGATGAGACTTTGAGTAAAGCACTTCCTTGGTAAGGAAGAGGTCAGGGGCGGCCGCCGCGCGGTTCAAATCCCCTCAAAAGCTCGGAAAAGATTTTGATCCTTGTATTTAGTTTTAATTGATTTTGGAGTGCTTGGCTAGTGTAAGCTAAACAGGATCAATCATTAGTGTTTAATAAATTCGTTGTAACTTTTAATTTTAAGCGTACTTAAGTCATGGCAAAAGAGACGTTTGACCGCTCGAAACCCCACGTAAATATTGGTACTATCGGGCACGTTGACCACGGTAAAACTACCCTTACCGCTGCTATCACAACTGTGTTGGCAAAGAAGGGTTTAGCAGTACTTCGCGATTTCTCATCAATTGATAATGCTCCTGAAGAGAAAGAACGCGGTATTACGATTAACACATCCCACGTTGAGTATTCGACAGCAAACCGTCACTATGCTCACGTTGACTGTCCAGGTCACGCGGATTATGTAAAGAACATGGTAACTGGTGCTGCCCAGATGGACGGCGCTATCATCGTAGTTGCTGCTACTGATGGACCAATGCCACAAACACGTGAGCACATTCTTTTGGCTCGCCAGGTTGGTGTTCCCCAGCTTGTTGTGTTCATGAACAAAGTGGATATGGTTGATGATCCAGAACTTCTTGAACTTGTTGAAATGGAAATTCGTGAGCTTTTAAGCTTCTACGATTACGATGGAGACAATATTCCAGTAATCCAAGGTTCAGCTTTGGGTGGTTTGAATGGTGAAGAAAAATGGGTTAAAACAATCGAAGAATTGATGGATGCTGTTGATAGCTACATTCCAATTCCTCCACGTATGACTGATCTTCCTTTCCTTATGCCTGTTGAAGACGTATTCTCGATCACTGGTCGTGGTACTGTTGCAACTGGTCGTATTGAAAGAGGTGTAATTAACTCTGGTGAAGCAGTTGATATCCTTGGAATGGGTGCAGAAGGTCTTAAATCAGTAGTAACTGGTGTTGAGATGTTCCGTAAAATCCTTGACCGTGGAGAAGCTGGTGATAACGTAGGTCTTTTGCTTCGTGGTATCAACAAAGAAGATATCCGTCGTGGAATGGTAATCTGCAAGCCAGGTTCAGTTAAGCCTCATGCTGCTTTCAAAGGCGAGGTTTATGTACTTTCGAAAGAAGAAGGTGGACGTCACACTCCATTCTTTAACAAATACCGTCCTCAGTTTTACTTCCGTACTACGGACGTAACAGGCGAAATTTCTCTTCCAGCTGGTGTGGAAATGGTTATGCCTGGTGATAACATCACAATTGATGTGAAATTGATCAACAAGATTGCTATGGAAAAAGGTCTTCGTTTCGCGATTCGTGAAGGTGGACGTACCGTAGGTGCTGGTCAGGTAACTGAAATTCTTGACTAATCAAGATTGTAATACTAAAACAAGTGCATTTCCTATGAGATGCACTTGTTTTTTATAATTAAATCGTATCTTTGCAGCCCGAAAGTACGGGTCGTTAGATAAACGGGTGTAGTTCAAGGGTAGAATAGCGGTCTCCAAAACCGTTGATGGGAGTTCGAATCTCTCCACCCGTGCATAATAAAAGGACAAATGGAAAAATTTACTTCTTTTTTGAAATCTTCTTGGGAAGAAATTACCCAGCACGTGACATGGCCTCCTTTTAACGAGCTTCAGGCCAATACTACATTGGTGCTTGTCGGTTCTCTCATTTTTGCCTTTGTGGTAGGGGTGATGGATTTTGTCTTTGAGAACGCACTGAAACTGTTTTATCAGTCTTTCTAAGGCTATAATTATTATAGTGGCAACCCCCGAAATGGTATGAGTAGTCTAAATTGGTTTGTATTAAGAGCGGTGTCCGGACAAGAGAAAAAAATCAAGTCTTACATCGAAAATGAAATAACACGTCAGAAACTTAACGAATTCGTTCCGCAGATCTTGATACCTTCTGAGAAGATATATGAGATGCGTAATGGGAAAAAGCGTGTTAGGGAAAAGAATTTTTTTCCCGGATACATAATCATCTCGGCTGATCTGTCAAAGGGTGAGGTTTTACACATTATTACAAGTATTCCAGGTGTTATAGGCTTCCTTGGAAATGCAGAAGGGAATTCAAAAGTTCCTGTGCCACTTCGTCAATCTGAAATCAATAGAATTTTAGGAAAAGTTGATGAAGCTGAGCAGCATGAAGAAGCGCCAAGTATGTCCTTTATCAGAGGGGAAACTGTTAAAGTTGTTGACGGTCCTTTCAGTGGATTTATTGGTGTCGTAGAGGAAGTATTTGATGAGAAGAAAAAACTCAATGTAGTTGTAAAAATATTCGGGCGTAATACACCCGTGGAACTCAGTTACGCACAAGTCGAAAAGGATAGTTGAAAGCATAACGGGCAGGGTAAGCTTCCACTTGCATGTAAGCCGTTAAGCAATCAATGAACCGAAAATTACAAAAACAATGGCAAAAGAAATAGGTGGATACGTCAAACTACAGGTAAAAGGTGGCCAAGCCAATCCTTCACCTCCTATCGGTCCTGCATTGGGTTCGAAGGGTTTGAATATCATGGAGTTTTGCAAGCAATTCAATGGCCGTACCCAGGATAAAATGGGTGTGGTATTGCCGGTAGTTATTACTTACTATAAGGATAAGTCTTTTGACTTCGTCATTAAGACCCCCCCGGCCGCGATTCTGCTTCTGGAAGCATCAAAAGTAAAGACAGGTTCGGCTCAGCCAAACCGTTTGAAAGTAGGTTCGGTATCATGGGATCAGGTTCGTACGATCGCTGAAACCAAAATGCCAGACTTAAACTGCTTTACAATTGATTCTGCTATGAAAATGATAGCGGGAACGGCTCGTAGTATGGGTATTACTGTAGCAGGCAAGGCCCCGTGGGAAGAAAACAACTGAGCGTAAAAATATTTATACGCTGAAAGAAACAAAGAACATGGGAAAATTAACCAAAAAGCAAAAAGAAGCTCTTTCGAAATTCGACGCAAATCAAGTTTACTCACTTGAACAAGCAGCGGACGTACTTAAGACGATTTCTTATACCAAATTTGATTCTTCCGTGGATATCGACGTTCGTTTGGGCGTAGATCCACGTAAAGCTGATCAAATGGTACGTGGCGTGGTAACATTGCCACACGGAACCGGAAAAGAAGTTCGTGTATTGGTTTTGTGTACTCCCGATAAGGAGGCAGAAGCGAAAGAAGCAGGAGCGGATTATGTTGGCCTTGATGAGTATATCCAAAAAATTGAGCAAGGCTGGACAGACGTCGACGTAATTATCACAATGCCGAGTGTGATGGCAAAAGTGGGACGGTTAGGTAAGGTTTTAGGTCCTCGCGGATTGATGCCAAACCCAAAATCAGGAACGGTAACTCCGGACGTAGCGAAAGCTGTGAAGGAAGTAAAAGCAGGTAAGATTGATTTCAAAGTTGATAAAACAGGAATCATCCACGCAAGTGTTGGTAAAGTTTCTTTTGGAAACGAGCAGCTTGTACAAAATGCTACGGAAGTTATCAATACTCTGGTTCGCCTTAAACCATCATCGGCAAAAGGAACTTACGTTAAAAGCATTCACTTGTCAAGCACGATGAGCCCGGGTGTTACTATTGATAAAAACACGATTCCAGGATTATAATATGACACGGGAAGAGAAAGCAGTAATTATAGACGAGTTAAGTCAAAAATTCGCTAGCACCCCATACTTCTATATCACCAGCGCAAACGGAATGTCTGTTGGTGAGACAAACCAACTAAGAGGCCTTTGCTTCGAACGTGGTGTGGAGTATCGTGTTGTTAAGAATACATTGATAAGAAAAGCACTAGAAACATTAGATACGGATTATTCCTCTTTTGACGAAGTTTTGAAAGGATTTTCCGGAGTTATGTTTCACCCGGAGTCAGGTAAGGTTCCTGCACAATTGATTAAAGAATTCAAGAAGAAATCAGGTACTGACAAGCTTAAATTTAAAGGAGCTTCTGTTGATTCATCTGTTTTCGTTGGTGAAAGCCAGCTTGACGTTCTGATCGCTCTGAAATCAAAACAAGAAATGATTGGAGAGATTATCGGATTGTTGCAATCACCTGCTAAAAATGTTATCGGCGCGCTTCAAAGCGGTGGAAACAAATTGGCTGGTATTTTGAAAACCTTGTCTGAGAAAGAAGACTAATATTAATAGCCAGGCTGAGCTCTCCGGGACAAAAAATGGAGCTTTTAAAATCATCTTATTGTATAATCAAAAAATCTAAATAAAAATGGCAGATTTGAAAGCTTTCGCAGAACAGCTTGTTAACCTTACGGTTAAAGAAGTGAACGAATTGGCTACAATTCTTAAGGACGAGTACGGTATTGAGCCTGCAGCTGCTGGTGCAGTTATGGTAGCAGGTCCTGCTGCTGGCGGTGGTTCAGATGCTCCTGTTGCTGAAGAAAAAACATCTTTTGATGTGATCTTGAAAGCAGCTGGTCAAAGCAAACTTGCTGTTGTGAAATTGGTTAAAGACCTTACTGGTCTTGGCTTGAAAGAAGCAAAAGAACTAGTTGACGGCGCTCCAAAGCCTGTTAAAGAAGGAGTTGCAAAAGACGAAGCAGAAGCTTTGAAAAAACAACTTGAAGAAGCTGGTGCAGAAGTTGAAGTGAAGTAATTTGCTTTATACCAATAGCCTATAATTCGAAGGAATGAGGCCTGATTTACATCAGGTCTTTTTCCTATTTATGCATACACCAAACGAAAAACGAGTTTTTTACGTTTGACTTAGATAGCCCCTCATTTTTATTCGGGTCTATCACTCTTCTTTCCAAATAATTTGCGCGAAACACTTCTTTACTCGTAGGAAAGGAGAATAGGGGCAATTATTTATCTCTACGAGGCAAAAGATTAGGTTTAAAACTAATTATTACGATTGCGTTGCGTAAAGTTTTCTTCGGCGCATTAGTTTTTCTACTAACCAAAATCAGACATAGCCTTGGCTACAATTAAAGCAACACCTAGAAAGAATTTTTCCAGGATCAATCAAATTATCGATTATCCAGATTTGCTAGGAATCCAGGTTCAATCATTCCGGGATTTCTTCAGTCTTGATACATCGGTTGAAGATCGTTCGGGAGAAGGATTGTACAAAGTTTTCGCAGAAAACTTTCCTATTGCCGATTCACGCGACAATTTCGTGCTGGAGTTCATTGATTATCTTCTTGAACCACCGAAATATTCTGTCGATGAATCCATTGATCGCGGACTGACTTATGCAGTTCCGTTGAAAGCAAAGTTACGTTTGATATGTAATGATGCTGATCATGAAGAATTTGAAACCATTGAGCAGGAAGTTTTCTTAGGAAACATTCCTTACATGACCGAAAGAGGTTCTTTCGTCATCAATGGTGCTGAGCGCGTTATCGTTTCACAACTTCACCGCTCACCAGGTGTGTTCTTCTCGATGAGCAAGCACACCAACGGTTCTAAATTGTACTCTGCGCGTATTATTCCTTTCAAGGGATCTTGGATTGAATTCTCGACGGATGTTAACAATGTGATGTACGCGTACATCGACCGTAAGAAAAAATTCCCTGTTACAACACTTTTGAGAGCCATTGGGTTTGGTTCTGATAAAGATATTCTTGACCTGTTTGGTCTGTCGGAAGAAATCAGTGCAACGCCTGCAAACTTGAAAAAAGCAGTAGGCCGCCGTTTGGCTGCAAGGGTTCTTCGTACATGGACTGAGGATTTCGTGGATGAGGATACAGGTGAGGTTGTTTCTATCCAGCGTAATGAAGTTTTGCTGGAACGTGACTCGACCATTTCCCCAGAGGATATCGAAGTGATTGTAGAATCCGGACAGAAGTCTGTGATTTTGCACAAAGAGGATATGAATGTTGCGGATTATAATATCATTTATAACACGTTACAAAAAGATAGCTCAAACTCTGATAAAGAGGCAGTTGAGCAAATTTACCGCCAATTGCGTAATGCTGAGGCACCGGACGAACAAACGGCTCGCGATGTAATCCAAAGCTTGTTCTTCAGTGACAAACGTTACGATCTTGGTGATGTTGGCCGTTACAGGATCAACAAAAAATTAGGATCTGACACAAGTCTTGACGTTCGCGTTCTGACAACAGGTGATATCGTTTCTATCGTGAAGTATTTGATTGGTCTGATCAATGCGAAAGCGGTTGTCGATGATATTGACCACTTGTCAAACCGTCGTGTGCGTACAGTAGGCGAGCAACTTTATGCTCAGTTTGGTGTAGGTCTTGCACGTATGGCGCGTACAATTAAGGAGCGTATGAATGTGCGTGATAATGAAGACTTTAAGCCTGTTGATTTGATCAATGCGCGGACTTTGTCTTCTGTAATCAACTCGTTCTTTGGTACAAACCAATTGTCACAGTTTATGGATCAAACCAATCCATTGGCTGAGATTACGCATAAGCGTAGAATGTCTGCACTTGGGCCTGGTGGTCTTTCTCGTGAAAGAGCTGGTTTCGAGGTTCGTGACGTTCACTACACCCACTACGGTCGTCTTTGTACGATTGAAACTCCGGAAGGACCGAACATTGGTTTGATTTCATCCCTTTGCGTTTTTGCCAAAGTGAATGGAATGGGCTTTATCGAAACACCTTATCGCGTAATCGATGGTGCTGGTAAGCTGACTGATGAGCTTATATATATGACTGCCGAAGAAGAAGATTCCAAATACATTGCACAAGCAAATGCTTCTGTGGATGATAAAGGAAACTTTACGGTAGAGAAAATCAAAACGCGTTTCGAAGGCGACTTCCCGATGGTGGATCCTTCACAAGCGTCGTTTATGGACGTTGCTGCGAATCAGATTGTTTCGGTTGCCGCTTCATTGATTCCATTTTTGGAACATGATGATGCCAACCGTGCTTTGATGGGATCTAACATGCAGCGTCAAGGTGTTCCATTGTTGCGTCCACAAGCGCCAATCGTTGGAACGGGCCTTGAAAAGCGTGTTGCAATGGATTCAAGAGCATTGGTTGTTGCAGAAGGCGACGGTGTGATTGAGTTTGTTGATGCGAAGAAAATCGTTGTTAAATACGACAGAACAGATGACGAACGCCTTGTAAGCTTTATTGAAGACAGCGTTTCTTACGATCTGGTTAAATTCCGTCGTACCAACCAGGACACTTGCCTTAACCTTCAACCAATGGTTCTTAAAGGCCAAAAGGTGAAAAAAGGAGAAGCACTTTGCCAAGGTTACGGAACGGAAGGTGGCGAACTTGCATTAGGCCGTAACCTTTTGGTTGCATTCATGCCTTGGCAGGGATACAACTTTGAGGATGCGATTGTAATCTCGGAGAAAGTGGTTCGTGAGGACATTTTTACTTCAATTCACATTGAAGAATTTGAATTGGAAGTGCGTGATACGAAACGTGGAGAAGAAGAACTTACTGCTGAAATTCCAAACGTAAGCGAGGAAACGGTTAAGAATCTTGATGAAAACGGAATCGTTCAAGTTGGTACGGAAGTAAAAGAAGGAGATATTTTAATTGGTAAGATTACTCCAAAAGGGGAATCAGATCCAACTCCGGAAGAAAAACTGCTTCGTGCGATCTTTGGTGATAAAGCTGGTGATGTGAAGGATGCTTCGAAAAAAGCTCCACCATCGATGAAAGGTGTGGTTATTGACACTAAACTTTTCTCTCGCCCAACCAAAGAAGAGCGTGCTAAACACAAAGACGAGCTACGTCTACTGATGAAAAAATACGGTCGTGAGCTTACTGCGCTTCGTGGACGTATCATTGAGAAACTGGTTGCATTGGTTGACGGTAAAACGAGCCAGGGTGTTAAACACAAGTTTGGTGATGAGTTAGTTAGCAAAGGAATGAAGTTCAATGTGAGAAATATCTCTGAGAACCTTTTCCCTGCAAACAACCCTTACCGCGATGAATCTCAATATGCAGTTGCCGAAGAAGTTAACTTGATCGGTGACGTGTTGACGGATTCTTGGACTGAGGATTCAGAAACCAACTTGCAAGTTTCTTTGGTTTTGAAAAATTACCTGAACGCTCGCAGTGAATTGATGGGCCGTTTCAAACGCGATCGTTTTGCGCTTGAAGTAGGTGATGAGCTTCCAGCTGGCATCGTAAAATTGGCAAAAGTATACATTGCCAAGAAACGTAAATTGAAAGTTGGGGATAAAATGGCAGGTCGCCACGGTAACAAAGGGGTTGTTGCCCGTATCGTTCGTGATGAAGATATGCCATTCCTTGAAGACGGAACACCAATGGATATCGTGTTGAACCCACTTGGGGTGCCTTCACGTATGAACATTGGGCAGATATATGAAACCATTCTTGCTTGGGCAGGTTTGAAACTGGGTCGTCGCTATGCTACTCCGATCTTCGATGGAGCTACGGAAGCAGAAGTTGCAGCTGAGTTGAAAGAAGCTGGTTTGCCAGATTGGGGACGTACATTCCTATATAATGGTTTGAGCGGAGAGCGTTTTGATCAGCAGATTACAGTTGGTTTGATGTACATGATGAAACTGGGTCACTTGGTTGACGATAAAATGCACGCGCGTTCTATCGGGCCATACTCGCTCATTACACAGCAACCATTGGGTGGTAAAGCACAATTCGGAGGTCAGCGTTTTGGAGAAATGGAAGTTTGGGCGCTTGAAGCGTTTGGAGCATCTCACATTCTTCAAGAAATTTTGACTGTTAAATCCGATGACGTGGTTGGCCGCGCCAAAGCATACGAAGCAATCGTGAAAGGTGAAAACCTTCCGAAACCAAATATTCCGGAGTCATTCAACGTACTTGTTCACGAGCTTCGTGGATTAGCATTGGAGATTACGCTGGACTAATATTTAGTCGTTGGCGCGGGAAACCGCGCCATTATTGAAATCAACTTTTAGACAAACGACTTTTTAATTATGTCTTTCAAAAAGAACAAAAAACTGAATAGTGATTTTTCCAGAATGACGATCAGTCTGGCTTCACCTGAGTCTATCCTTGAGAGCTCATTCGGTGAAGTAACCCAGCCTGAAACCATCAACTACCGGACATATAAGCCGGAGATGGGCGGATTATTCTGCGAAAGAATCTTCGGACCTGTGAAGGACTGGGAATGTCATTGTGGGAAGTACAAACGTATCCGTTACAAAGGAATCATCTGCGACCGTTGCGGTGTAGAAGTTACTGAGAAAAAGGTGCGTCGTGAGCGTATGGGCCACATTGAACTGGTTGTTCCAGTTGCACATATCTGGTATTTCCGCAGCTTGCCGAACAAAATCGGTTACCTGTTGGGATTATCGACCAAGAAATTGGATCAAATTATTTATTACGAGCGATATGCAGTTGTTCAGGCTGGTATCAAGGAAGAAGACGGCGTTGGCTATCTGGATTTCTTGACCGAAGATGAATATCTGGATATCATCGACAAGTTGCCTCGCGAAAACCAAATGCTTCCAGATGCGGATCCAAATAAGTTTATCGCAAGAATGGGTGCTGATGCGCTTGAAATGCTTTTGAACCGGATCAAACTGGATGAGCTTTCATACGAACTTCGTCACCAGGCAGCAACGGACACTTCGCAGCAACGTAAGGCAGAAGCATTGAAGCGTCTGAAAGTTGTTGAAGCATTCCGTGACGCTAATACACGTATCGAGAACCGTCCTGAGTGGATGGTAATCAAAATGGTTCCGGTTATTCCACCAGAACTTCGTCCGCTTGTGCCTTTGGATGGTGGTCGTTTTGCGACTTCCGATTTGAATGACCTTTATCGTCGTGTAATCATTCGGAACAACCGTTTGAAGCGTCTGATCGAGATCAAAGCACCTGAGGTGATCTTGCGTAACGAAAAAAGGATGTTGCAGGAAGCGGTTGATTCGCTTTTCGATAACAGCCGTAAAGTAAACGCGGTGCGTTCAGAAGGTAACCGTGCATTGAAATCACTTTCTGACATGCTGAAAGGTAAGCAAGGACGTTTCCGTCAAAACTTGCTTGGTAAGCGTGTCGATTATTCTGGTCGTTCGGTAATTGTTGTAGGACCAGAATTGAAGTTGCACGAATGCGGTTTGCCAAAAGATATGGCGGCAGAATTATTCAAGCCGTTCATTATCCGCAAGCTGATCGAACGTGGAATTGTTAAAACTGTAAAATCAGCGAAGAAGATTGTAGACCGCAAGGATCCTGTAATCTGGGATATTTTGGAAAACGTTTTGAAAGGACACCCTGTTCTCTTAAACCGTGCTCCAACATTGCACAGGTTGGGTATTCAAGCATTCCAGCCTAAGTTGATCGAAGGAAAAGCGATTCAGTTGCACCCATTGGTTTGTACTGCATTCAACGCTGACTTTGACGGTGACCAGATGGCCGTTCACGTGCCATTGGGTCAGGAAGCCGTTTTGGAAGCTTCAATGTTGATGCTTTCGTCACACAACATTCTTAACCCTGCGAATGGCGCACCGATTACGGTTCCGTCACAAGACATGGTTTTGGGTCTGTATTATGTTACAAAAGGCCGCGTGAGCACAGACCATTATCCGATTATTGGAGAAGGAATGATTTTCTACGGTCCTGACGAGGTAATCATTGCAATCAATGAAGGCAAAGTTTCAAAACATGCCAATATCAAATGCCGCCTGCGTGTTCGTAACGACGACGGAACATTTGAAACGAAATTGATTGACACTGTTGCGGGACGTATCCTTTTCAATCAGGCTGTTCCTGAGGAAGTAGGTTACATTAATGAGTTGCTGACTAAGAAGAAATTGCAGCAGATCATTGGTCTTGTATTCAAATTGGCTGGTGTTGCCCGTACAGCTCAGTTCCTGGATGAAATCAAAGAACTTGGTTTCCAAATGGCCTTCAAAGGCGGTTTGTCAATGGGATTGAACGACGTAATGGTGCCAGACGAAAAAGTAAAACTGATCGAGCAAGCGAAACTGGACGTGGAAAACGTTTGGAGTAACTACTTGATGGGTCTTATCACTGAAAACGAGCGTTATAACCAAGTTATTGATATCTGGACCCGTGTTAACTCACGCATTACAGAGACGTTGATGAAGCAATTGGAAACAGACCAAGGCGGATTTAACTCAATTTATATGATGATGCACTCAGGTGCACGTGGTTCGCGCGAGCAAATCCGTCAGCTGGGTGGAATGAGGGGTCTTATGGCCAAGCCTCAGAAAAACATCGCGGGTGGTGCAGGTGAAATTATCGAAAACCCGATCCTTTCTAACTTTAAAGAAGGTTTGGACGTTCTTGAATACTTTATCTCAACACACGGTGCGCGTAAAGGTCTTGCCGATACAGCCTTGAAAACGGCTGATGCGGGTTACCTGACACGTCGTCTGCATGATGTGGCACAAGATGTAGTTGTTATTGAAACAGACTGCGGATCCCTTCGTGGAATTGCAATCTCTGCTTTGAAAGACAATGAAGATATCGTTGAGCCACTTTCTGAGCGTATCCTTGGTCGTGTGAGCGTTCACGATGTGTTTGATCCGCTTTCTAATGAAATGATCTTGGCTTCCGGTCAGGAAATTACAGAAGAAATCGCTTCATACATTGATGAAACGAGCATTGAAACAGTTGAAATTCGTTCGGTACTGACTTGCGAAACACGTAATGGTGTTTGTGCGAAATGCTACGGACGTTCACTTGCTTCTGCTTATATGGTTAACATTGGTGAAGCTGTGGGTGTAATTGCCTCGCAGTCAATCGGTGAACCGGGAACGCAGTTGACACTTCGTACATTCCACGTTGGTGGTACAGCTTCCAACATTTCTGTTGAAGCAAACATCAAGGCGAAATTCGATGGTGTAATTGGTTTTGAAGATCTTCGTCTGGTTCAGTCTGTTAACTCAGAAGGAGATGAAGTAACCGTAGTAATGGGTCGTTCAGGAGAGGTTAAGATTACAAATCCTGAAACAGGCCAGTTGCTGATCTCGAACAATGTTCCTTATGGAGCACACCTTTTGGTGAAAGATGGAGAGAAGGTTCTTAAAGGACAAGAACTTTGTACTTGGGATCCATATCACGCAGTAATCCTTTCGGAATTCACCGGAACAGTTTCTTTCGATGCGATTGAAGAAGGCATTACATATCGTGAAGAATTTGATGAACAAACTGGATTCCAGGAATCAGTGATCATTGAAACACGTGATAAGACCAAAAACCCTGCATTAGTGGTAAAAGGCAAGAGCACGTTGTTGAAAGATCAAACTGAAAAAGGATATAACTTACCAGTAGGAGCTCGTCTGGTGGTGAAAAACGGAACGGCTATCAAAGCAGGTCAGCCATTGGCGAAAATTCCACGTGTTGTTGGTAAAACACGCGACATTACGGGAGGTTTGCCACGTGTTACCGAGCTTTTTGAAGCACGTAACCCGTCTAACCCGGCAACAGTTTCTGAAATTGATGGTGTAGTTGCTTATGGAGGTGTGAAACGCGGTAACCGTGAAATTCATATCGAATCAAGAGACGGAACGCAACGTCGTTACATGGTTGCCCTTTCGAAACACATTCTGGTTCAGGATGGTGACTTCGTAAGAGCAGGAGATCCATTGTCTGACGGAGCGATCACACCAGCTGATATTCTTTCAATCAAAGGACCAACAGCGGTTCAGGAATATCTGGTAAATGAAATTCAGGAAGTATACCGTCTGCAAGGTGTGAAGATCAATGATAAACACATTGAATGTATCGTACGCCAAATGATGCAGAAAGTAGAAATCCTGGATGCAGGTGATACCAACTTCCTTGAAATGCAACCAGTTGACCGTGTTGTATTCCGTGAAGAAAACGACAAGATCCTTGATCTGAAAGTGGTTGAAGATGCTGGTAGCTCCGAAACATTGAAACCGGGTATGATCGTTTCTGTTCGTCGTTTGCGTGATGAAAATTCAAGCTTGAAACGCCGTGACTTGAAATTGGTTGTTGCACGTGATGCGCAGGCAGCTGTTGCGAAACCTACTTTGATGGGTATCACACAAGCTTCATTGGGTACTGAAAGTTTCGTTTCTGCGGCTTCGTTCCAGGAAACGACCAAAGTATTGAGTGAAGCAGCGGTTCGTGGAAAACGCGATGAACTGAAAGGCTTGAAGGAAAACGTGATCGTAGGTCACTTGATCCCAGCCGGAACAGGAATGCGTCAATACGAAAGCCTGATCGTTGGATCAAAAGAAGAATTCGATGCCTTGACTGACTCTCGTGAAAAACTTTCACGTAAGAAAAAGGAATTGGCTTAGATCAATTGAATAAAAATAAAAAGGCCGGTTCTGCTAATTGCGGAACCGGCTTTTTGCTGTATTAACACTATTTTTTAGTAATTTCCGCATAGATAGAGAATTGCTGCCAGGCGCTCAAATGCTACTAATAACCAACTCATGGAAGATAACAATAAAGAAAACGAGCAACAGATTAACGTAGAACTATCAGAGGAAATGGCCGAAGGAGTTTATTCCAATCTAGCCATGATCGCGCATTCCAACAGCGAATTTATTCTTGATTTCATACGCTTGATGCCCGGCGTTCCGCGCGCAAAAGTAAAGGCTCGCATCATTGTCACGCCTGAACATGCAAAACGCCTGATCGCAGCGCTTACCGACAATGTTCAGAAATACGAAGATCAGTATGGCACCATTCAAAGTTCACAGGATAACGAGCCTTCCTTCAATTTTCCAATCAGTTTTGGAGGCCCGGGCGGCGAAGCATAAGCCTCTGAAAACGGCAATTATTGACTTATTTTGATAAGTGATTTAACTTTAAGTTGCTTACTGTCACAATCCTTTTGACATTTTTTGTAACTTCGATATCTGCCTAAGTAACAATCATTCCGAACCCAATCATTTCACCATGGCGTTATTTAAACTTTCAATTAACAACCGCGCTTACAATGCCGATGTGGAGCAGGACACTCCGCTTTTGTGGGTGCTTCGCGACAATCTCGGTCTCGTAGGCACGAAATACGGCTGCGGAATTGCGCAATGCGGTGCATGCACAGTCCACGTTGATGGGAAAGCAGTGCGTTCCTGCGTGCTTCCTGTTTCCGCTGTTGGAAAAGCAAAGGTTACTACAATAGAAGGCCTCTCAGAAAAAGGAGATCATCCTGTTCAACAAGCTTGGGATGAAGTCGACGTCGCCCAATGCGGTTATTGCCAGGCGGGTCAGATTATGACTGCGGCTGCATTGCTGAAAGAAAAACCAAAGCCAACTGAGGAAGAAATCATCTCCACCATGAGCGGCAACATTTGTCGCTGCGGCACTTACCACCGCATCCGTGAAGCAGTGAAAGTAGCAGCATCCAAAACCAACTGACCATGCAGACATTAGAACAAACATCAAGGCGCAATTTTATGAAAATTGCTGCTGCTGCAAGTGGTGGGCTGTTTTTGGGTTTCAATTGGACCAATTCCACTGCATTGCCTGTCGTTGTGGATGCAAAAAGCATTGCAGCCGGCTCTATAAATTTTAACAGTTATTTATCCATTGGGACTGATAACGTCATCACAATTGTATCCCCAAACCCGGAAATAGGACAGGGGATCAAGACAGCTTTTCCAATGGTTGTTGCCGAGGAGCTGGATGCGGATTGGAAACAAGTGAAAACCGTTCAGGGAAATCTGGACACTGGCATATTTGAACGACAAGTTACCGGCGGAAGCGGCGCCGTGCCTCATTCATGGGAACGGCTACGCAAAGCGGGAGCAACAGCAAGACATCTTTTGGTGGAAGCCGCAGCAGCTAAATGGAAAGTGCCCGCATCTGAACTGACGACGGATAACGGAAAAGTGCTGCACAAGGCATCCGGCAAAACGGCTTCCTATGGCGAGCTTGCCGAAGCCGCTTCGAAATTGACAGCACCCACCGAGGTAAAGCTCAAAAGCGAAAAGGAATTCAAACTGATCGGACAATCGGTTCGTAATGTTGATAATAAAAATATAGCAACTGGTAAGCCGCTTTTCGGTCTTGATTTTTATAAAGAAGGAATGCTGTTTGCTGTCATTCAGCGGCCAAAAGCATTTGGTTTAAAATTAAAATCCGTTGATTCTGCGGCGGCGAAGGCAATGCCTGGCATTGTGGATGTGGTAACATTTGAAAACAGCGTAGCAGTAGTAGGCAAATCGACTTGGCAAGTTAAGAAGGCCAAAGACGCATTGAAAATAGAATACGAAAAAGCCGCAGATCTGGAAAGCTCAGCCGACCATAACCGCATTTTTTCGCAGTTGATGGACAATGGTGAAGCCACTGTAAGACGTAAAGATGGCGACGTGGAAGCGGCATTTAAAGGTGCTGCGAAAGTTATCAAAGCGGAATATCAATGTCCATTCCTGCCGCACAGCCCGCTGGAACCAATGAATTTCTTCGCGCACGTGCGTGAAGATGGCGTCGAACTTGTTGGCCCGACGCAGACGCCAGAGCGCGCGCGGACCGAAGTGGCCAAGCTGACCGGCATTGCGCCCGAAAAAGTCACGGTTGAAATCACAAGGCAGGGTGGCGGATTTGGCAGAAGGCTAGCTGCGGATTATGTTTTGGAAGCGGCTAATGTCTCCAAACTGGTAAAAGCACCGGTTAAGGTGATCTGGACGCGCGAAGATGATATGACAGGTGGAATTTATCGTCCAGCCGTTCGTTATCGTTTTGAAGCAGCATTGGATAAAAACGGAACATTGATCGGTTATAAATTGCGTGGAGTCGGCATGAATTCGGGTAATTCTACGCGTGAGGATAACTTCCCGTCTGGATCGGTTGATAACCTCCTTATTGATTCAGTTGAACATAAATCGCCTATTACAACTGGCCCTTGGCGGGCACCAATTACTAATTTCCTCGCTTATGCAGAGCAATCGTTCCTGGACGAAGTTGCCGAGGCAGCAGGAAAAGATCCCGTTGCTTTCAGATTGGAGCTTTTGGAAAAAGCTAAAAAATCACCTGCCGGCGCAATTAAATACGACATTGATCGCATGATCGGCGTGATTAAGCTGGCGGCTGAGAAAAGTAATTGGGGCAAGAAAAAAGGCGTTTATCAAGGTTTCAGCGTTTACTTTTCCCACAGATCGTATGTTGCGCAGGTTGGAGAAGTGGTTGTGCTTAAAGGCAAACCAACATTGAAAAACGTTGTTGCAGCAGTGGATTGCGGCATCGTGATCAACAAAAGCGGATCACTCCAACAAGTGAGAGGCGGCGTTGTGGACGGTCTGGGCCATGCAATGTATGGAAATATGACATTCAAGGAAGGTGCGCCGGATCAAAGCAATTTTAACGGTTTCCGCCTCATCAGGATGAACGAAATTCCGGAAGTTGATGTGCATTTTGTTGATAACGGAATGTCCCCAACCGGATTAGGCGAGCCAGCGTTGCCGCCAGCAGGGGGCGCGGTTGCCAATGCATTTTATAAGGCAACAAAACAAAGATTGCGAAATCAGCCATTTGTAAATGAGGAAGCTTTCAAAGGCATTTCTTAGCAAAATTAAAATAACAAATCAGACAGTAAGAAAATGTATCATTGCATGTTCTTACTGTCTTTTTATTTGTCCTAAAATTCCTAAATCCGAACATGAAAAGAATAATCGCATTCAGTGCATCACTATGCCTGCTAATCAGCGCATTTACATTCATCGACTTTCCACAAACTGACATTACAAACGGAATAATTAACGCCAAGCTGTATTTGCCAGATAGCGCGTCCGGATATTATCGTGGCGTGCGGTTCGATTGGGCCGGTCAGGTGCCGAGTCTTGAATATAAGGGACATTCATATTTTGGACAATGGAATGGCACTTACGATCCCAAGCTGCATGACGCCATTATGGGGCCGGTTGAAGAATTTGTTGCGCTCGATTTTGATCAGGCAAAGCCAGGTGAGACATTTGTGAAAATTGGCGTTGGTGTGCTCATAAAGCCCGACGACAAGAAATATTCCTTCGCAACGGATTACAAAATCAAAGACGGAGGCAAGTGGACAGTGGATAAGCAAAAGGATCATGTGACATTCACTCACGTGCTCAAAGACGCCACGGGTTATGCATATGTGTATAAGAAAACATTGAAATTGGTCGCAGGAAAGCCGCAGCTTGTACTGGAACACAGTCTGAAAAACACCGGAACCAAGGACATCGCAACAAGCACTTACAATCACAATTTTTTCATGATTGATAAAGAGCCCACCAATGAAAATATCAGGGTTGTTTTTCCGTTCGATGTAAGCGGTGAAGGCGCGGGTTTTGGCACCATAATCAATGCGAAAGGCAAGACATTGAATTACTCGCGTGCAATGGAGAATAAGGATCAGGTTTTCAGCAGTGGTTTGAAAGGCTTTGGCCCGACGGCGAAAGATTATGACATCCGCATCGAGAATGTCAAGACATCGGCTGGCGTCAGGATTACGGGTGATAAGCCTTTGGAAAAACTTGTTTACTGGGCTTGTCCAACCACTTCCTGCCCCGAGCCTTACATTCGTCTCTCCGCAAAACCTGGTGAAGAAATAAAGTGGAACATTAATTATGAGTTCTACACTTTTTAAGGCGCTGGATATCTAATTTCGCGCTCTGTCAATAAACTAAGTAAATGGGATCCCACAAACATCTTGATAAAGCGTCTGCTGCCGGTCTTTTAGTGGCGTTAGGAATTATCTTTGGCGACATCGGCACTTCGCCCTTATACGTAATGCAAGCCATCATTGGCAAAGAAAAAATTTCCCCGGAAGTCGTTTATGGCGCAGTTTCTTGCATTTTCTGGACGCTTACGCTACAAACAACATTAAAGTATGTCATTCTGATTCTTCGGGCCGATAACAAGGGAGAAGGCGGGATTCTGGCATTATACGCGCTCGTAAGGAAGAATGCAAAATGGCTGACTGTTCCCGCGATTATCGGGGCGTGTACGCTGCTTGCAGATGGCATCATTACGCCGCCGATTTCCGTATCGTCGGCCGTCGAAGGGCTTCAATTATTGTATCCGCAAATTCAGACCATTCCCATTGTTATCGGAATCCTGACCTTGTTGTTTATCATTCAAATTTTTGGCACAACCATCGTTGGTCGCGCCTTTGGACCTGTCATGATGATCTGGTTCTTAATGCTTGCCGTTCTGGGCGTTCACCAGTTGAGCGGGCATTTGGAGATCTTAAAAGCGCTAAACCCGTATTATGGTTTTCAATTGCTAACCAACCATCCCGGCGGATTTTGGATGTTAGGCGCTGTTTTTCTGTGCACAACAGGAGCGGAAGCATTGTATAGCGACCTTGGCCATTGCGGAAGAGGGAATATCCGGGTAAGCTGGATTTTCGTAAAAACGTGTCTTATCCTGAATTATTTCGGTCAAGGCGCGTGGCTGGTTGCGCATGCAGGAACCTATTTGGAAGGCAAAAAGCCGTTTTATGAAATCATGCCTGACTGGTGGCTTTTACCTGGAATTTGCATTGCAACCATGGCCACCATCATTGCGAGCCAGGCATTAATCAGTGGCTCATTTACATTGATTTCGGAAGCAATCAGGCTTAATTTCTGGCCAAAAGTGAGGCTGGTTTATCCAAGTGATCAAAAGGGTCAGCTTTATGTGCCAAGCGTCAATTGGCTTTTGTGGGCGGGCTGTGTGGGGATTGTGCTATATTTTAAAGAATCGTCACACATGGAAGCAGCTTATGGACTTGCCATTACGCTGACAATGATCATGACGACCATTCTGATGTCGGTGTATTTGTATGTGCACAATGTCAGAAAGGCTTTTTTGGCTGTTTTTCTAACGGTTTACCTTGCGATCGAAGGATCGTTCCTTGCGGCCAATTTGTTGAAATTCATGCATGGCGGCTGGGTTTCGTTGGTGCTGGCCACCATCATTGGTTTTGTTATCACAGTTTGGTTAAGGGCTTATTTTATCAAAATGAGATTGACTGAATTTGAGAATCTGGTCAAATACATCAATCCTTTACGAGAGCTCAGCAACGACATCAGCATTCCCAAATATTCAACGCACTTGATTTTCATGTCCAATGCGCCGCACGAGTCGGAGATTGAAACTAAGATCATTTATTCCATTTTTTATAAGCGGCCAAAGCGCGCGGACATTTATTGGTTTGTCCATGTAGAAACAACCGATGAGCCCTATACGATGGATTATCACGTTAACATTCTTGCCGAAGATGATGTGATTAAAGTGACTTTCCGATTAGGTTTCCGAATTGAACAGCGCATTAATCTTTTCTTCCGCAAGGTCGTGGAGGATATGGTTTTGAACAAAGAAGTAGACATTACAAGCCGTTACGAATCACTTAACCGCCAAAACATTACGGGTGATTTCCGGTTCATTGTCTTGGAGCGTTATCTGTCGATTGAGAATAACCTGCCATTCATGGAAGAGCTGACTATGAAGATTTATTTTGCGATAAAAAGCATCACAACTTCGGAGGACAAATGGTTTGGTTTGGACAGCAGTTCTGTAAAAGTTGAAAAGGTGCCGCTGGTCTTGACGCCCGGAGAAAAGATCCGGATGAAGCGTGTTTACAGCTGAAACACTTATAGAACTACTTCTAGCAGCCGTTTTACCGAGCCTACAATTTGCTGATTTCTCTGCCTAGTATAGACTGGGTAATGAGATACGCATTGTGGGGATAACTTATTTGCTCTTAGTGAAATAAGTAAATTCCTTTAAACTTATTTATAATTAAAATGGCCTGTACAAAGTCGTATGACTTCAATGTCGAAGAGCCAATTTTAATGGCTAGTTTTTCGTTTTCAGGAATAGTTTTAGATGACTATGTATCCGTAAGTTAAATCGGATCATTTCACAAAACGATATTGACAATGAAGACATTAAAAACATTTATAATGGTTGGTCTGCTGGGAGTTTCGGCAGCCGGATACGCCCAGGATATCCCAACCACGCCCACATCTCCGTCCACGCCACAAACCGTGCCGACTCAGGATCCTACCACAACAACTCCTGCGTCTGCCAACCCGACCACGGAGAAAAGTCCTGACTTTAATTCGCCGCAATCGCCAGTGAGGCCATCGAACATTCCATCGGAAGATACGCTTATAAAATCGCAGCGAGTGAGTGAGGCTTACGTTAAAGATGCAATTATTCCAACCGATAAAAAAAAGGATGAAAGAAGTCGCAGGACTAATAAACGTTCTGATAATGAAGCTGATACAACAAAATCAGCAGGTGGCTCAGATCCTAATAAAAGACCTTAACTCTAAGTCAATTTTAAAGCAAAAAAGCCCGGAAATCTGATTTCCGGGCTTTTTCTGCATCGAGTTCGTTATGGTCAGAACAAAGATCAGTGCAAAATCAGTAATTGGCTGCGGATTGGCGTATAGCCGGCTCTAAATCCGACTCTGGAAAAGGTTGCGTAACAACTGTCTGGTTTTCATTTACCCAGGTGCACCAAACTTTTCCATTGTAGGCTCTTCTCGTTATAGGCGTTGAGCTTCCGTTCTCATAGGTTACAGTTTCTACAATTTGATATTCGTCTACTTGCATAAGTCGGGATCCGTTTTTCTCCTTCACCCACTCGTCTTTGATATAGTTTAATGTGACCATGAAATAAGATGTTTACAAGTGCATCCAAATAAATTTTTATGCCAAAATTTTATTTAGCACGCGTTGCAAACAATTAAGTTTTGATTGTAGAATTAGTTACTAGAAATATTTGTACAAGTTAAGTGGCAAGACTTTTGAATGCAAGAATATTGACATAAAAACAGTAATTTCTGACTTTCCGTTGAATCCTTTCCCAAAGCGGTAACGTATATCGGTGAGGGATTTATATTTTATGAATATTTTTTAGGATAATCTAAATTTTCGAACCATGAGACAAGTGAGCATCAAAAAAACAGTTCTGTCTTTGAGTAATGAGAGCTTTAAGCATTATCTTTTATTGCGGTACGTAAACGAATCCGCAGACCCGCAATGGAAGCAGTTTGCATTTGTATCAGCAGACTCGATTTCGTCAGACACTTGGATTCAACTCCATAATTATGCTCGGGCGGAAGTAGAAAAGCAAGGAGGCAAATTGCTTGGTTATGAAATGGTGGACGAGGAATTGGTCAGCCACGATAGCATTAATTCCAATGCATGGCCCACAGACTGGATGTGGGTAATTCAACAAAATAGCTAACATACCGCACTTCAACTTCACCTATTATACAAAAAAGAGGACCTTCCAGAGTCCTCTTTTTTGTTTTTTCGCTAACTATTATGACTCCGAATTAGCCTGCACTTCACTGGCTTGCACTTTTTTCGCGATCGCCTTTTTAATCGATATCAATAGCTTTTCGCGATAGATAAAGCACAACGAAAACAAGACCAATGTAAAGCCCAGTAACACTACAAATCCAAGGTAATCGCTGTCAAATGCATTGTTTAGCAAATGTCCAAGCAACACCACCACGACGATTAAAATGATAAACGTCACAATTGCAATGAAAGCGTAATAAGAAAACGGTGCGGTAACCTCGGCAATCTTTGCCTTAATCTCCGCCCTTATCGCATTCAGCTTGTCATCAATAAATCCGCTGACCGAATCGATCAGACTATGGGTTGCAGCCTTTGGAGTTGCCGAATCTGCGTGGTTTGCAATGTGTTCCGCAGTTGCAGCGGCATCAGGGTGATCGAGCTCCATTTCCCGTCGCACCATCAGCACCGCGTGCTCATTAGGCGAAATGGCCACCCCGTCCGTCTTGGCGTAAACTTTTGTAAACTCGGCTCCAAAATAAAGAATGATCGACGAATAGTAAACCCAAGTGAGTAAAATTACAATAGACGCCGAGGCCCCATAAGAAGCTCCCAAATCTTGTTTGCCTAGATAAAAGCTAATCGCCAATTTACCAATCGCAAAAAGAATGGATGTAAAGCCAGCGCCCACCAGACATTCTTTCCAACGCACGTGGCCGTCCGGAAGCACTTTGAAAATAACCGAAAAAAGCGCTGTTATAATGACCAGAACGAGCGCAACGTTGAGAACAGAAAAGAAGATGACCGAAACTTCGGAGAAATAACGTTCCAGCCGACCGCTTAGCAGGTCAACCGCCGTATTTACGCCCAGGGTCACAATTAATAAAAATCCAAGTGTAATAATGATCGAAAATGAAAGCAGCCGGTTTTTAAGATATTGAACCCAGCCCTTTTTAGGTTTCGATTTTATAGACCATATATAATTGATCGAATCCTGAATTTCCGCAAAAACCCCCGTTGCACCAATCAGCAGCGTCACGACCCCAACGGTGGCAGCAACGCCCGATTTATTGGAAAGTTCCGCATTTTTGATCAGCTCCTGAATTTGAGCCGCGGCTTCTTTACCCACTAATCCGCTGATTTGACCAAATAGTTCGCCTTGAAAAGCCTCTTTGCCAAACACAATGCTTGCAATCGAAATGATAACGAGCAGCATGGGGGCAATCGAAAAAATGGTGTAATATGATAAGGCTGCGCTTAGTTTGAGGCAGTTATCATCCATAAATTCGGAAAAACTGTCTTTTACAAGCGACCAAACAAATTTAGGTTGAGTCATAGATAACTTCATATCATGCGATTTAGGTGCGTTTAGGCCCACTTGTAAATATCCATGCCACATGTCCCTTTTGACTGCGCGGGTATGATTTTTACTAGGCAACATTGAATTCATCAACTAAATAATTGAATCATGAAGAAGTTAGCATTAAGTTTTTTATTCGTACTGGCAGTTTCTGCGGCAAGTTATGCGCAGTCAACAACACAATCCACCAGCCCGAAACAGGCTTCAACTACAACAAGTCAAACCAGCAGAACGGGAAATAAGAACGAGGGGACGGACACGCAAGGATCTACACAAGGAGCAAATCACGATGTGGGCAATAGCAAGGCAACCCAGGCAGGAAAAGCCGGGCAAGTGAATGGCTCCAACACATCCGCAGGAACGGGCAAAGAAGGAAATCAGGCAAAAGGCAGATCCAATGTTTCGAAATTGAACAAGGAAGGCGCACCAGAGAAAAAGACAGGTGAAAAATCCGCTGACGCGCTAAAAGACAGCCGCGGATCTACGCCAAAAAACTAAGCACATTCAAGCGTAAAATGAAGCCCACCCCATTTGATTCGGGGCGGGCTTTTTTATGGAATCACCTTTTGTTTTTTGAGTTCCTCAAAAATTTGAATGAACATCGCTTCCGTTTCCGCATATTCATGAAATCCTAATTTACGGGCCTTGGAGCCATCCGCAAACATGTCGTAATCCCAGGAAAACACGAAGTCAGCAAAATTCCAAGAAGATAATTCTTGGAAAGTGTGCTCAGCGAGGCCATATTTCGCAATCATTTTCTTCCAAATAATTTCCTTATCCGCCATGACCGTTGCCAGTGGCATTTGCAAAGGCGGCGCAACTTCCATTTCAAAATATCGCGCGATTTTTGGCCACATCCCGCTCCATCTGAAAAGGTCTCCATTATTAATGTTAAAGGCCTGATTTGCACAAGCCTGTTCCGTGGCCGCCCATACAGTCGCCTTTGCCAGCAAGCTCGAATCGGTCATCTCTAAGAGCGCGTCGTACGCTCCTGGCTTCCAGTTCAGCCCACGTTGGCCGATCCTGATATGCCGCATAGAAAAGGTGTGTTACTGATGATAGGCGCCTAAGTTTAGTTGCAACGTCTGCCTTATCCAATAGGTCCACCGCAATGTAAGTGACATTTTGCTTCGCGGCTCCGCCTCTTCTCGATAATCCAATGACATTCCAAGTTGGTAACGATGATAAATGCTTGATCAGATTTTGGCCGATTACGCCATTAGCGCCCGCAACAAGCGCTGTTTTCTTTCTTCCATGGTTTTGATGCTTTTTTGGCCCAAAACCGCACTGTTCCATTATTGAAGACGGAAAGTGCAAAAGCAAGAATGGACAGCCTGATGCGGCTGACGGTGTCGGACTGGAAAGATCGTAAAAATGAAGCAAGCGAAACATTGTTTTTCCTCGTGCAAACAATCCTCGCAATGATCAAACAAAATATATCTCCCAACTTGCCTGAGGCTCGGAGAAAAAACGTCGACAAGATCAGTCAGATTATTCAATACATTCACCAGAACATTTACGCGACAGAAAAAACGCAGGCAAGCCATTTGGCAACTGTGTTCGGCCTTTCGAAACATTATTTCGGGATATTCTTTAAAGAGCAAACCGGTTTTACGCTTGGGAATTATGTCGCCCGGAACAAGTTGCATTTGATTGAAAACCGCCTGCGTTACAGTTATTTCTCTATCAAAGAGATCAGCAATGAGCTCGGATTTACGGACTTGAGTCATTTTAACAAATTCGTAAAATTGCATTTAGGTCAAACGCCCTCAGCATTCCGGGAGCAGGTAAGTCAACTTGCGCTCCCAAAAAACATGCAAACCGAATGACTTTATCCCAAAGAACAGCCTCTTCAATGGTTAGATAAAACCAATTCATGCTTATGATACTGATAAGCTGAACATATGAAAAAGAGAGACTTTTTGAAGCTTACTGGTCTGAGCAGCATTGGGTTGCTGAATGCCGGTTACGCTAACGCTAATCCACTCGTACGGCCTGCGTCCGGAGCCCCGAAGTTTAACATGAGCGGTTATGCAGCACCAAAAATTGACACGGTCCGCATTGGTTACATTGGACTCGGCAATCGTGGCGGAGGAGCCATTCAGCGGATCAAAAAGCTTGAAAATGTGAAAGTAACCGCCCTTTGCGACATCAGAACGGAAAAGGCAGAGGAGGCAAAAAAGACATTTGAAGGCTCGGGTCATAACCCCAAAGTTTACTCGGGAACAGCCGATGCGTGGAAGCAGATGTGTGAGCAGGAAGATCTTGACCTCGTTTATATATGCACGCCCTGGAACCTGCACGCGCCAATGGCCAATTACGCCATGGAACACGGCAAGCATGCGGCCGTCGAAATTCCGGCTGCGACAACGGTTGACGATTGCTGGAAGCTCGTTGAAACATCAGAAAAGACCAAAAAGCATTGCATGATGCTCGAAAACTGCTGTTACGACTTTTTCGAATTGCTAACCCTTAATATGGCCAGGCAGGGCTATTTCGGTGACATTATTCATGCCGAGGGCGCTTACATTCATGACATTTACGATTCATTTTTTGACAAATCAAAGCGATATGACCTTTGGCGCTTGAAAGAAAATCAGCGCAATGGCAACCTTTATCCGACCCACGGACTGGGACCCGTCGCGCAGATTATGGACATTAACCGCGGCGACAAAATGGATTATCTGGTGAGCATGGCCAGCAACGACTTCATGCTGCAAGCACGCGCCGAAAAGCTGGCCGCCGAAGATCCTGACTTCAAGCAATTTAAAGGGAAGACTTTCCGGGGCAACATGAACACGACCACCATCCGCACCGCGAAAGGCAAGACAATTATGTTACAGCACGATGTAACTTCCCCGCGCGTTTATTCAAGATTGCACCTCATCAGCGGCACAAAAGGATCAGCCCAAAAATATCCATTGCCCGAAGGCGGCTTGGAAGGACGCATTGCACACGGACACGAATGGTTGAAAGATGCCGATTTCAAAGCGTTAGAGCAACAATATCAGCCCGAAATCGTGAAGAGGATCGGTGAGCTGGCGAAAAAAGTGGGCGGCCACGGCGGCATGGATTTTCTGATGGACTGGCGCCTGATCGACTGCCTCAGGAACGGCTTACCACTCGATCAGGACGTTTATGATGCTGCTTCTTGGAGCGTGATCGCGCCTTTGAGCGAATGGTCCGTGGCCCACCGTTCCAATTCCATCGACATTCCCGACTTTACATCCGGGGCATGGAAATCCAATAAACCCGTGGACATCGCCCTTTCTCAGGGAGGGAACACAGGAGTGAAATTGTAAAATTTGAGTTAAATAAAAGCCTTAATTGACCAGATTGTAATGAAAGTTGATATTTCGGAGGACAAGCGTGAATTGGGAGCGAAGGCCGGAACGCTGGCCGCAGCATTGATCCGCAAAACCATTGCTGAAAATGGTTTTGCTAACATTATCCTCGCCACAGGAACCAGCCAGTTTCAAACATTGGAACAATTGATAAAAGAAGAAAACATCGACTGGGGAAAGGTAACCATGTTTCACCTCGACGAGTTCATTGGATTGCCGTTGTCTCACGCTGCGAGTTTCCGGAAATATTTGCAAGAGCGCTTTTTGGACAAAGTCCCGACATTAAAAGCAGTTCACCTCATTAATGGTGAAGGGAACATTGAAACGGAAATTGAGCATTTGAACAGCATAATCAGCCAGCATCCGATCGACGTGGCGCTGGTGGGCATTGGTGAAAACGGACATCTTGCATTCAATGATCCGCCCGCTGATTTTGAAAATGAAAACGCATATCACGTCGTAAACCTGGATGAACCCTGCCGCATGCAGCAAATGGGCGAAGGCTGGTTTGGATCATTGAATGAAGTGCCATTGCAGGCGATCAGCATGACGGTGAAGCAAATTATGAAATCAAAATCCATAATCTGTTCCGTGCCGGATGAGCGTAAAGCGCTGGCCGTCAAAAATAGTTTAATGCAGCCTGTGAGCAACATTTATCCCGCGAGCATTTTGCAGCAACACGCAGATTGCACATTTTTTCTCGACAAAAGCTCCGCGTCTCAACTTCCTGAAAACAAGATCGCTTAATCTTTCTCGAACATGAAACCTGATAATCTTGGGGGAAACAATGATAGGCGGGAGTTTCTGAAAACGTCATTAGCCGCCGTGGCGATCCCTTTTAGTTTCAATGTTGATGCAATTTCAAATTTTATGCCCATGGAAAATCCAGCTTCACAAAGCGCGCAATTAATAGAAAAAAGCATTATCGGCGACTACGGAAGCTGGGCTGCTTCGCTGTTGAAGCCAGTTCCTCCCCTGTCTTTCCGGGACCCGAAGTGGACGGATTTGAACGCGTGGAAAAAGGAGGCGCGTGCAAAAGCAGAAGAGCTGATTGCCAGTCCGCCAAAATCGCCTTTGCCCCAGGTTACCATTGATAAAAAATACGTTTACGACGGTCTGGAAATAGAAGAAATTTCCTGGCAGCTGCCTTACGGCC
Source organism: Dyadobacter sp. CY326 (assembly GCF_021390515.1). GTDB lineage: Bacteria > Bacteroidota > Bacteroidia > Cytophagales > Spirosomataceae > Dyadobacter. The sequence continues at coordinate 217,651 of NZ_JAJUXI010000012.1, read as the reverse complement.
ATAAAACGGAGGCCGTTGTTTTGAAACCGCAAGGCGCAACAAAGCCGCTTCCTGCGATACTGGGCCTGCACGATCATGCGGGCAAAAAGTATTTTGGTTATAGAAAAATTGTCAAAACTTCGGAGAATCAGCATCCGCTTTTGGCCGAGCATCGGGCAAAAGATTACGGCGGACTTGCCTGGGCCAATGAAGTTGCCAAGCGCGGATATGTGGTGCTTGTGCATGATGCGTTCACATTTGGAAGCCGCCGCGTAAGGTTTGAAGACGTGGAGGGATTGACCTGGGGCGAAGTAAGTACAACGGGTAAATCGGATCAGGAGCCCGAAAAAAGCGAGAACATTGAAGCTTATAATGAATGGTCAAGTGCGCATGAGCACGTCATGTCCAAGTCGCTTTTCAGTGCTGGCACGACGTGGCCGGGTGTTTTTCTGGCAGAAGATCAAATTGCGCTGGATATTTTGGAACAGCGAGAAGATGTGGATAAGGAGCGCATGGGCTGCGGCGGTTTGTCGGGTGGCGGCTTGCGGACCGTTTATTTGGGCGGCATGGACTCGCGCATTAAATGTGCAGTTTGCGTTGGTTTTATGACAACATGGACTGATCTCATTTTAAATAAGGCCGTAAACCACACATGGATGACTTACACACCGATTTTGCCAAAATATCTTGATTTCCCAGAAATCCTGGGACTGCGCGTTCCATTGCCGACATTGGTTCAAAATAACAATCAGGATGAGCTTTATACGCTTCCCGAAATGAAAAAGGCAGATCAGGTCCTTGCAGCAGTTTATAAAAAAGCAGGCGCAGACGATAAATTTCTGGCCAAATATTACGACGGACCACACAAGTTCGATGTGCAAATGCAGCAAGACGCATTCGGTTGGTTTGACCAATGGTTAAAATGAGTTTTTACAAACCGATATGCTTCAAAAACGCTTCCCGATAATTCTGACCGATCGGAATTTCTGCGCCATTAATAAAAACGCGATTTCCTTCGATGTGGCTGATTTTGGCCTTATTAATGATAAAGGAGCGGTGAATCCGAAGAAATAATGTCGGCGGCAAAAGCTCCTCAAAGCTCGAAAAAGTCATTGCGGGCGACAGCGTGTGCTGCGTGGTGACAATTTTGGTGTAATTGCCATTGGCTTCGGCATATAGCAGCTCGTCGTGCTCGATTTTGAAGATCTTATCGCCGGCTTTGATGAAGATGTAATCCGTTGTTTTGTCATTATAAACCGTTTCAGCAGGCCTTGGCTGTTCCTGCAAATGTTCCAGCGCCTTGTCCACGGCAATGATGAAGCGTTCCAGCGAAAAGGGTTTGAGCAAATAATCACAGGCCGCAAGGTCAAATGCGTCCACGGCGTGCTCCTTGTAAGCCGTTGTAAAAATGACTTGCGGCTGTTTTTTGAGTGTTTTCAAAAATGCAATCCCATCCATAACCGGCATATTAATGTCCAGAAACAGAATGTCAACCTTTTGCTGCTGCATCACCGCCTTGGCCTGCAATGCATTGCCGCACATGCCCACAACTTCGAGGTTATCCAGATGGCCGCAATAGGTTTTCAGGATATCCCGCGCAATGGGTTCGTCGTCGACGATGAGGCAATTGAATTTTTGCATTGGTTGAATTTCTGGGAAAGCGTTTACTTGGTTTTGAGCCTTAAAACGGCCTGATAAGTCGTTGGTTCATTCTTTATAACGAGCTCGTGCTCATTGGGATAAAGTAATACAAGACGCTTATTTACGCTCGCCAGACCGAATCCGCTGTGTTTTTCCACAATTGAAAGTTCTTTTTCACGCTGATCGTGAGAGTTTTTTATTGAGAAAAGGATCAGGTTTTCCCAAAGTTTCAATTCAATGGAAATATAGATTTTCTCGTCGATGGTGTTTTTGGAATGCTTAAACGCATTTTCAACAAAAACGATCAGCAGCATGGGCGCGATTTTGATGTCCGGACTTGTGATTTCTTCAAAATTAGTGGTCAAAACGAGCCTGTCGCCAATCCTTATTTTTTCAAATTCAATGTAATGATGAATGTAAACCAGCTCGTCTTTGAGCGGAACAAAAACTTCATTGGCTTCATAAACCGAGTATCGCAGCAGATCGGAAAGCTTCAAAAGCAACGGCGGAATGCGTTCGTGCTGCGTAAGCGACAAGCCGTATAAATTATTCAATGTGTTAAATAAAAAATGGGGACTTAGCTGCGATTGAAGCAAATGCAGCTCGCTTTTGCTATGCTCGGCTGCCGCGCGTGCTTCTTTCAATTGGTTTTGCGTAACGCTCCGGCCCAGCTTAATGAGCATGCCTAATGTCAATCCGCTTAGCAAAAAAGGGACCCAATATAACAGCAGATTCAGCGGGCCATAATCCTCATCAAGATATTCGGCATGTACAAACAGAAAAACAATGCTGCCGAATGTGATAAGGGACAGTGCGATAAGCACCTCGTTGGAAATTGTTTTGTATTTCAATGCCCATAACTGCCCGAAATGCCTGCCGAGGAAAATGCAGAGAATTAAACAGCCCGTTGCCGCGGCAGCAACTGCTTCGTCATTATTGGTGCCCACGGAGTTGGCAAAAGAATCAATCGCCAGCCAAATAGGCACGGCCGCAATCGCCGCAAGCAAATAATAGATGTTGTTGCGAACAAATTGCACAGCTTTGTTTTCAGTTAAGTCCTTCATGGCTCGCTCCGTTTTTTCATCATTAAACATGCCACAAATGTGCTTCGCCGCATCAATTTAACGAAGCATTCTTGTCATAAACTGCCTGGCTCCTGACGAAAACCCCTTTCGTCTGGTCAAATCGGTTTGACGGTTCAAAAGTGTGTTCTGTCAGTGAAAAGTCCTTGTCCAGCCGCCCGGTTTTCATCAAGGTTTTCCCGCTTCAATATTTGACCCATCAAAAATTGATTTGGCCATAAAAAACTAAAAAGATGAAAACGATTTGCATTCTCCTGATTCTCAAAATGTTGTGCAGCCAAACAATGGCGCAAACGCCCGCGGTACAAACTATTCCCGCACCCGAAAAAGCGCCGGAAAAGGCCAAGGACGTCAATTTGAACGAAGTCGTAATTACGTCAAAAAAGCCGTTGATCGTTCTGGAAATTGACAAAACCGTTGTGAATGTGGAAGCCATGATCAGCGCCTCGACGAGTAACACATTGGAGGTTTTGGAAAAAACACCGGGCATTTCCGTTAACAGCAGCGGCGAAATTAGTCTGAACGGCCGCAACGGTGTGCTTGTGCTGATCGATGGGAAAAATAATTATATGTCGGGCCAAGATCTGGCGGCTTACTTGAAATCCATCCCGGGGGGCAACCTGGACAAAATCGAGTTGATTGACAATCCGTCTGCTAAATATGACGCTTCGGGCAACGCAATCATTAATATCAGGTTGAAGAAGAACAGGATAGGAGGGTTTACAGGCAATGTTGCACTGGGCGTTTCGCAAGGTAAATATGCCCGGAACAATGATGCGGTTAATTTGAATTACAACCACAAAAAGCTCAATCTCTTCGCGAATCTGGGCTATAACTATGAAAAAAATTACCGCAAAGATCATTTCGACAGACGCTTTTTTAATGAAGCCGGCGCATTGACTTCGATGGTTGATCTGCAAAATAATTTCGTTTTCAAAGACCGCGGTCTGAACGCCAATTTCGGGATGGATTTTACGGCAAGCAGCAAGACGGTTTACGGTGTGATTTTTAATGTTAATAAAGGGACGAGAAACGGAATGTTTGATTACAAAAGCATTGATTATGACAGCACACACCATTTAGAGCGCATTGGAAAGGGCGATACAAAAGCCAGAGACACCAGAACAAACCTGGGTTTTAACCTGAATATGCAGCACAAATTCGATAATAAAGGCAAAGAACTTTCGGCTGACATCAACTATCTGAATTACCAATCCAACGGAAATCAGCATCTGCAAAACTTTACATACGCACCCGAAGGCGCATTACTTGGGCATGAGCAATTCCGATATGTCATTCCCGCAAGCATTGACATTTACACAGTCAAAGCGGATTATGTGTATCCTTTGAAGAACAAGGCGCGGATTGAGGCGGGTTTTAAATCCAGCATTGTGGATAATGACAATGTGAATCAATTTTACAACGTGAATGGCGCCGAGCAGACGATTGACAACAGCCAATCCAATCATTTTAAATACCACGAAAATATCAATGCATTGTATTTGAACGGACAAAAATCATGGAAAAGGCTGGGCGTTCAACTGGGCTTGCGGATGGAAAATACAATGGTGCGTGGCGAACAGCTTGGTAATAATGAGGTTAAAGGAAGCCGCTTTACCAAAAATTATACCGGACTTTTCCCGGGCGCTTTTATCAGTTACAAATTGGACACATTGGGCAATAATACATTGGTTTTAATGGCTGTAAGAAGGATCACCCGCCCAAATTATCAGCTGCTCAATCCATTCCTTTTTTACCGCGATCGATATTCGTACACTTCCGGAAATCCATTGCTTAATCCGCAGTATCAGAGCCGGATAGAGTTGAAATATCAGCATAAGCAGTTCCTGAACATGGGTTTGAGTTACAACAAATTCTCTGATCTCATTTTTCAGACAACAGAGGCTGTTGATGACATTTTTACAACCAGACCGAAGAACATTGCAGGCGGATTCATGCTTTTGCTCAATACAACCGTGTCCACTTCGCCCGCTAAATGGTGGAATCTGAACTATACTGCACGCCTTTCGCATATTGGCATTAACGGCCGTGTTTACACCGAAAACCTGCATTTTGATGTGAATATCCTGCGTTTGGAGGTGAACAATTATTTCACATTTGGCTCGAACTGGAATGCGGAACTGGGTGGCTATTACGCCAGTCGGGATATGAATGGGCAGACATTAACGCGGGGAATGTATCGCGTGAATAGCGGTGTGCAGAAAAAAATATGGAAAGGAAAAGGCAGTCTGCGCGTTGCTTTTGATGATTTGTTTCATTCCTGGATTTACAACAACAGATCACTAAGCCTCAAACAATCGGAATATTTCCAAACAAGCGAATCGGATACGCAGCGCATTAGTCTTGCCATGACCTATCGTTTTGGAAAAGACGCCTTCGCGCGCAAACGCCGCCACAATAACAATGCATTGGACGAGGAAAAAGGAAGGATTGAATGAGTTTTGTTCTTCATGGTGTACATCAGTCCATTTTTTATTTATCCCAATGGTCTTAACTTCTCGTTTTGGAGTAGAATGATTACGGCAGGAAACGACCCGATTTTTTTCGAGTAAATTCTCAAAATAACCTGCTTAACAAAATAATAAGCCTGCTTAAATTGCCAGATAAAGGCTGAATTGTTGCTGACAAAAAGCACTAAACCAAAACCCGAGATGGAAAAAAAGAATACAACAAATGAGAAGTCAACTGCTTCCAGGAGAGACTTCGTCAAGGCGGCAGGTGTGACTGCGGCCGGATTTATGATCGTTCCGAGGCATGTTTTGGGCGGGAAAGGCTTTACAGCACCAAGCGATAAGCTCCTTGTTGCCGGTGTTGGAGCGGGTGGAAAAGGCACGTCGGACCTTGCCAATTTTGCAAAAAGCGGAAAGGCGGATATCGCTTACTTGTGTGATGTGGACGACCGCAGAGCAGCGACGAGCATTACCAATTTCCCCAAAGCCAAATATTACAAGGACTTCCGGGAAATGTTCGAAAAGGAATCTAAAAACTTCGATGCCGTGTCGGTTTCCACACCCGACCACACGCACGCAGTTGTAGCCATGGCGGCCATGCAGCTGGGCAAGCACGTGTATGTGCAAAAGCCCATGACGCATGACATTTACGAAGCCAGAAAACTCACCGAAGCAGCAGCAAAATATAAAGTTGTAACCCAAATGGGAAACCAGGGTTCATCCGGCGACGGCGTGAGAACATTGCACGAATGGTATGACGCGGGCATCATCGGCGACGTTGATACAGTCTACATATGGACCAACCGGCCGATCTGGCCACAAGGCATTCCCTGGCCAACCGAAAAGCCACCGGTTCCAAAAGAACTTGACTGGGATCTTTGGCTGGGAACCGCACCTAAAAAAGATTATGTGGAAAACCTCATCCCGGGAAGCTGGAGAGGTTGGTGGGATTATGGAACAGGCGCATTGGGCGATTTGGGATGTCACTTGATGGAAGCGCCATTCCGTGTGCTTGGGCTGAAATATGCGACGGATATGCAGGCCAGCGTAGGCAGTGTTTTCACTGCTTTTGGTAAACGAGGCATTTTCCCAGACAGTTGCCCTCCGTCGAGCCACGCAACGCTTACATTCCCGAAGACTCCAAAAACAAAAGGCCCCGTAACCATGCATTGGATGGACGGCGGCATCAAACCGGAGCGCCCGGAAGAACTTGGACCGAATGAATTGTTCGGGGACGGGAACAGCGGAATTTTGTTTGTAGGTTCAAAAGGCAAAATGATGGCCAGCGAATATGCAGCCAATCCACGCTTGCTGCCACTTACCAGAATGCAGGAAGTGAATGTTAAACAAAAGTTTGCGCGCGTGCCAGGCAGTGCCGAAGGACATTATGCGCAATGGGTAGAAGGTTGTATCGCAGGTTACGGCAAAATGGAATTGAGCTCACCATTCGAACTCGCAGGACCATTAACCGAAGCAATCTTAGGCGCAAACCTGGCGATCCGCGGCGCAGATATGCCAAAGCCAAGAGAAGATGGAAAAGGTTTCACATATCCGGGAAGCAACATGAAAATGCTCTGGGACGCCCAAAACATGAAAGTGACCAACTTTGACGAAGTGAACCAATTCGTCCGCCGTCAATATCGTGATGGTTGGAGTTTGGGGGTTTAGCGTTTATGAGTTTATAGCGAAAGCCAGACCGCGATGATGTCGTGATCTGGCTTTTGCTTTTTAAGTATCTTATATTTTGCTATTCAATTACATTTGACTGCCATATCGTAGCCGTGGCGCATTGTTTGCATACATGAATGCTTCTATCTATTTTTTCCAATTATCTAACTATTGTTTTCTACCGATATTTCATCCCTCCGGGATTCTTGCCCGGCTTGTTGAACTATCTCCCTTACCGACCTTTCATCCTCCGGGATTTTGTTAATTGTATCCGGGGTTTTGCTTGAATTCTTCCTTATTTGTGATTGCGTCTAGTTGCACTTGGGGGATGGGGCGGATCAGGTGTGTTTCCTTGATGTTTGCTTTTGCGTCCATATTGTATTTTTGGACGTAGCTGACCAATTTTCCTGTTCGTTTCAGGTCGTACCAGCGGAACAATTCTCCGGCGAGCTCGCGTGCGCGTTCGTCCAGGATGAAGTCAATGTTCAGGTCTTTTGCGGTGATTTCCATGGCGGCTTCTTTGCCTGGGATTGCGCGTTTTTTGCGAAGATCATTCATGTATTTCAATGCCTCGGCCGGGTTCGATTTCATTAAAGCTTCTGCAACGATTAGATACATTTCCGCAATGCGGATTACAAAGCCGTCGCGGGAGCTCCATTCCTGGTTTGCCGTCAATCGCGTTGGGTCCATGAACTTGCTCATTTGGATAAATTGTGACCTCAGCAAAAGCGAACCATCTTCCTTATACATTGTATTTCGGTCAAAAATCTTGTAACGGCCTGCTGCTTTGGCAGTTTGCGCTGGTGTGGCGACTGTTTTCAGGAATAACATGGACGTGTCACCAAGCGCCATTTGTGGATAACCATTCACCGTTCCTGCTTTCAAATTTGCCATATTGGCTTTCCAAACGGTTTGAAAAGTCCCGTCGTAACGCTGATCCACTTTTTCATTGAACAAGTCCAGCAGATGCAAAGTAGGAACGTAACGCTGGTAAGGACGGCCATAAGCCACGGAACGCTCCATGCCAGGCTGTTTGTCGTACACCATCACAAAGTGTAAATGACTGTTGTTGCCCTTGCCGGCTGCTGGGTCGTAATCACCATTCATGGTGTCGTCATTGGTGTAATTGACATAATACACCACTTCCGAATTCGCGCCGCCTTCCGAATTTTTCATGTCCCAAAGCGATTTGAAGTCAGAAAACAATGTATAACGGCCAGATGCGATCACCTCTTTTGCCAATGTCGCTGCCTGTGCATACAGCTCTGCATTGTTCGTCGTGCTGGCTCGGGTAAGCGACATTCTTGCTTTAAAAGCCTTTGCCACATCCTGCGTAATGCGTCCATTTGTGGATTTGGCGGGTGCCAGATTTGCAATCGCAATGTCCAGATCTTCAAAAATGACTTTGTAAAAATCTTCAACACTCGATCTTTTGGCGGTTGTTACAATGCCCGTTGTTGGTTCCGTGGAAAGCACCACATCACCCCAGGTTTCCGTAATGAGCCACAAGTAATGTGCCCGCAGGAAGCGCACTTCACCTTCATATTGTTTGTTCAAAGCCTCACTGATCAACGGCGACGGAAGCAGTTTCAATGCGGTGTTGCACGTGTTAAGCGCTTTGTACAAATGCGCCCAATAATCTTTCAAATTGGTCTGCGCGCCGTTTAAGTCGACCGTGTAATCTGAAATCTGGTTGGCTTTGTTGTCGCCGCCGCGCAAGAAAAGATCTGTTCCGGTTTCAGCGAATGCGGATGGAAATTCTTTGCCATACCATAATCTTGTGCCTGAATAAGAGGCATTTACGGCAGCTGTTATTCCTAATTCTGTATTGAGGAACGGATCTTCTGTAAGTCCGCTTTTATTGGTTTCGGCAAGATAATCCTCGCAAGACGTGAGTCCGGCAAGCGCGATAGCCATGATGAAGGTTGCTATTTTGATTTTCATTGGAATGTCTGTTTTAAAAATTCGATAGATCAATTCAGTTGTCTGAATGATTAAAAATCAATGTTTACACCAAAGATCATCTGCTTCACCAGCGGGAACGAAAGATCGCCGCCTCGCTCCGGATCATAATCTTTGATCTTGCTGAATGTGAAATAGTTTTGCAACGTTCCGTATACCCGCACACGGCCTACGCCAATCTTTTTCGTCAACGGTGAAGGAATGTTGTAGCCCAAAGAAACGTCCCGGATCTTCACAAAAGAGCCTTTTACATAACCCAGCGTCGATTGATACAAATAGTTCGTCGTAGAATAAGAGCTGTTAGGTCTTGGGAATGCATTGGTCGGGTTTTCGGGTGTCCAGTAATCCACGTTTGAGGAATTTTCGAGCGCGCTGGGTTTGTATGCCGATGCATTGTATTCGTAATTGATATAATGCCCGATGCGGCCGTAAACGAAGACACTCAGGTCGAAGTTTTTGTATTCAAAATGATTGTTAACCCCAAAAGAGAACTTTGGCACTTGCGAAAATGTCGTTCGGTCGCCGGGGTCAACCACGCCGTTTCCGTTCGTGTCCGCCACTTTCACATCGCCAGGTTTGTTTTTGCCAAAATTCAATGCTGCATCTTCCTCACCCAGTTGCCATATGCCTATCTTTTTGTAATCAAAAAACACTTTTGTTGGCTCTCCCACAAACCAGCTGTTCGCCTCATTGCGCGTCACGCCATTGTTAAGGGCGATGATCTTTTCGCGGTTCAAAGTGAATGTCCAGTCAGTCGACCAGTTGAATGCTTTTCCGTTGATGTTTTGAGAAGTGATTGCCAGCTCGATGCCTTTGTTTTCAACCTGGCCAATGTTTTCGAGGATTTCGCTGTAACCCGTGTGCGTCGGCAGGAGGCTTGGCAGGAGTAAATCCTTCGTTCTGGACCGATAAAGGTCGATTGTTCCGGAAATTTTATTGCCCAGCAATCCAAAGTCAACGCCCGCATTCCACGTTCCTGTGGTTTCCCACGTCAGGTTCGGATTGGGAATGATGCTTGGCCAGTAACCATAGGCAGCGCTGGTTCCAAATGCATAAGCCGACAGTCCCAAGCCTCCTTTTGTTGCATAAGGGTCAATGGCCGCATTACCCGATTTACCCCAGCTCACGCGCAATTTGAGGTCATTTACAATTTTGCTATCCTGCAAAAATGGCTCTTCGATCACGCGCCATGCCCCGGAAACCGAAGGGAAATAGCCCCATTTGTTTCCAGCCGCCAACACCGAAGATCCGTCTGCGCGTAAGGAAGCCTGGAAAATGTATTTGTTGCTCAGTTTGTAATTAATCCTTCCAAAAAACGAGGCGATTTTAGTTTCCCGCAGCCGGCTGCCGATGGCTTTTGAAATTGTATTGGAATTCAAATCGTGGTAAGACGTGATTGGTGATGCCTGGTTATTTCCCGATGAAGTATATTCCTCCAATTTTGTCCCGAGCGAGCTCGTTCCCAAAAGGCCCTGGATTTGATGGTTGCCAACGGTTTTGTTGTAATTCAATGTGTTTTCCCAGGTGTAATTGAAGTAATTGTTCAGCTCCACACCCGAACTGGAATTGCGTCCGACATTCGCAATCGTGTTGAAACCTTTGTAATATCCACGACGGAAGTCCCTGAAATCCAATCCAATAGTTGATTTTAAAAACAGCTCGTTTGTGATCTTCACATCCAGGTAAGCCGAGGAAAACAGGCGTTTATCGACAATGTTATTTACAAAAACGCCCGGTTGCTCATCGGCCAATGGCGTAAACTGCGCGCTGTAACCCGGCGCAGGATTAAGGATTAATGAGCCATCATCATTGAATGCTTTGGCAATGGGAAGGATCTTGTTGGCCATATTCAGCGGATTGTCGCGCTTGTCCTGGTTTTTGTAGGAATAAATGGCGCTTAATCCCACCCGAAAACGATCATTCAATTTGTGGTCGACGCCAATCTTGCCATTCAATCTGCGGTAAACGTCATTAAGGAGCAAACCTTTGTCTTTTTGGTAACCGAAAGACGTTGAAAAAGTCGTTTTTTCACTTCCACCCGTCAGGTTAATCTCATAGTTCTGCATCAGGCCATTGTGAAAAATATAGCTTTGCCAGTCTTCAAACTGCTTATCCTTAATGTATTGCAATTCCGTGACCTGGAAAATGTCTTCATCTTTCCTGTAAACATCGCCATTGGTTGTCCGGTAAGCTTCGCGTTTTTGCTGCGCGTATTCCTCACCATTCATCATGCGCGGATACAGCGCCTTTTTGTTCATGGAAACGTAAGAATTAAACGACAATGTGGACTTCCCTGCCGAGCCTTTTTTCGTCGTGATGATGATCACACCATTCGCGCCGCGTGTTCCATAAATAGCCGTTGAAGCGACATCTTTGAGGACCTCGATAGAGGCAATGTCTGTCGGGTTAATGTCAATAAAGGAACCGTAAGGAATTCCATCCACCAGCACAAGTGGCTTATTATCAGCCTTCAAGGAGCGGTTTCCACGCAGTACAATGTTGATATCCGCACCCGGCTGGCCAGAACTTTGCGTAATGTCAATTCCCGAAACTTTTCCCTGCAGTGATCGCAATGCATTGGTCGTTGGAATCGCTGTAATGTCCTTCGCTTTAACCGAAGTGATCGCGCCCGTTACATCGCTTTTTTTCATGGTCCCGTAACCCACCACCACGATCTCTTCCAATGCCTTCGTATCCGCCGAAAGTTTGACGTCAATCACAGAACGGTTACTCACCTCGATTTCCTGACTAACGTAACCGACGTAGGAAAAAACGAGTGTCGCGCTTCCGGCAGGGATTGTCAGTTTGTACAAACCGTTCGCATCCGTTGTTGCGCCTGTCGTTGTTCCTTTCAACAAAATGCTCACACCAGGCAGCTCCTCGCCATTATCTCCCGTCACTTTTCCCGAAATATCAATCACCGCATCAGAGCTGCTTTTTCCCTGCGCCGACTCAACCGAATTCGCTGTTAAGTTCAGACGGTCTCCTGCATAAACCTTCTGATTACCAAGTGGTAAAACTCCATACATGAGCAACAACCCCAGGGCCGACGCACTTTGTAGTTTTCTAAACATACATCATCACAGTTTATATTATTCTATTTATTAATGCAAAATCTAACTCCAAATGCGGCAGACCCCATGCGGTTGGATGGAGCATTACCAGAAAATTTCAGATTATTTCAAGACGAGTTGAATATGAAAAATCAAAGAATAATTTGATTATCTTATTCCTGTTTCGTTGTATCAGCAGAAGGAAGGTTAGATATTAGGCAGAAATGGCCAAGAATTTGCTGATATTTTTTTATGCAATCGATGTCGGGAACGTGGCCGAAATAGAATCGAACCATTTTTTTGTTGGATATTTCAGCTGCATTTAATCACTTTTTAATGTGATCTTCCAGCCATGTAACCAAAAGTAAATAGGATTATATACAGTTTGTTTGGCCTGAGCGGATGTTTTGTCTTTGAAGATTTACGCCTTGTGAATCCAACAATTTATAGCGAATCGCCAGTCTTTGAATGTGCGGTAGGAAGCATAAGGGCCAGGTAGGTGCTGTTAGCGGCAGTGAAGCCGGAATCAATACATTGTCAGTTTGCAATCTCTGACAGATAAGCCATTACTGCATGTTCTGCCCTGTTGTTGAATTTGATCGATGACGGCATGACAGACTCCCTTAAAGTGCGGTAAAAGTAGACTGCATTCCGTAAAGCAGCCAGGCACGACTTTGTGTTTTGGTCCGCCAGAGTACTTTTCATCAATTCTAAATCGTGCTCCGGAAGCAGCATTTCTATTTTTCTGACTCCTTTTGGCAGTTCCTTGTTTTTGATCAAAGCCAAAGGCCCTAAGACGGTCTGCTGGATAAAGGAGAGAAATGTTGTTGTCTCAAAAAACTCCCCCCGACCGATTTTGGCAGCAGCATAATGTATCCAAACCCAGAAGCGGTCTTCAATCCATTGAAAATCAGGGTAAGGAAATTCTGCAACTGATTGAGTTATTAATTTGGTGAGGACATTATTGCGCTCCCAGATAATGATCGGATCTTCAACTCTTGAAGTCATGTCGTGAAAATGAACAAATTTTAAATCGACATGCAACATTGGATTATCATACAGGCATATTAACAACCTGGGTTCGCCAACATGTTCGCCTGTAAAACATGCAAGCAAATCACCGGCAGATTCAGCCAGAGCCTTTTTTTGATCAAGAGAAAGTGTTTGAGACTGGTGCACAACGACCAAGTCAATGTCTGAAAATCGGTCCATCCGCCCATCAATCCATGACCCTCCCGCTGCCAGTGCAAGGAATTCATTATCAGATGAAGTCGTCTTTGAAAATGAATCGACAAAATCTTGAAAGTAGCTGGGCTTCATAAAAAAGGATTGAATGGAAAATTATCGCGTGACTTAATGTAGTCATGTTTTAGTTCACGGCGGCTTCGAATATCGACTTTATTAAAAGCTTTTTCTTCTTCCTGACTTTCTTTTCATCAACTGCCTTTGCGGAGGGGACCACCTGGTATGTAACCGAATTTGGAGGATTCCCTCAGGAAGATGGCTTGACAGTGAAAGCGCTTTTGTAGCTTTATATCCAAAATCCAGAACGAAAGTCCAGAGCGTTTTAATCACAAATACGACCCAGCAGACCAACATTAAATCATTAGCAAGCGGATTATAAATTCTAAAATTGCTGATGACACTGCTGAAAGGTTTGTAAGAGAAATCAATCCAGTTATCCTAAATATTATGCCTTTAAATCACGATGTTACTACTTTCCTAGACGAGTTGAACCACCCCCTCCGCAAGGAAATTGAAGCACTGCGCAAGATTATATTACAGGCTGACAGCCGACTGACTGAGAATATTAAGTGGAATGGGCCAAACTATTCTGTTGGAACAGAAGACAGAATTACCATGAAAATCCAGCCTCCAAAACAAATTCAGCTGGTTTTTCACCGAGGTGCAAAAGTCAAAGAGCAGCCAAAGGAAAATCTCATAAATGAGGACTATGGCCTGCTTGTCTGGAAAACAACTGATAGAGCCTTAGCAAGTTTTACAAGCCTGGATGCTATTGAAGCTAGTACAAACAGCCTAACCAAAATTGTTCGAGAGTGGCTGATTCAAAGCATCGCTTAACTACTACACAAGAGTCTTTTATGACTGGATATAATGCATCCATCACCTGCTTGTGTGACAAAATGATCAATGATATGCAGCAAAAAATTTAAGTTTATATGTCTTTAATAGAAAACAAATTTTATGATCAACCGTACAAATCTCTACTTATCACTATTAATCCTTCTATTTTCCTGCGACTTCCAGGATCATCCGCCGCAAGACGGAAACAACGGACCGGTCGTTGACCAGAATGCATTCGTAAATTCTCTAACTGCTGGTAACCGGTATTGGCGGGTTGAACAGCTTCATATCCAGGTGGGCGACACAACGCGACGCATTAATTTTTTCCCGTTCACCGATGCTGTTGAATACAACATTGCAACCAGTGTTGTGCCGAACACAAGCTTTCATTTTGAAAAGTCTATCATTGATGAAGTACTTGGGTCGGGACCCTATGGCAACATGCCATATCCAACGCCAAGTAATATGGAAGTTACCTTTCTCGGGCTGACCAGTGACGGTTCCTGGCAGTGGAACAATGATCGTCATACTGTCGAACTCAAACTGCCCGGTTCCATGAGCGCAATTATCAGGTCAGCATCCCGTTCAAAATTCTACCCCGTCCAAGGATATCTTGATAACAAGGTTCCGCCGCATTTTGTCAGCCTGAGCCAGGCGCAGAATGCCACGGAGCCAGAGCGCATTTCGGTCCTTGTTGAAGAAAATGATATTGTCTTGGGAAAAGTATATTACACCCTAATTCTAAGATCTTCCTGGATCATAAAGCGGAGCGGCGGCACCGACAAAGTGCCTGTATATCAAGTACATTATTGATTTACACAACGCGCGGGAGACGGTGACAATAAATGCGGGTTGTCGGCAAATGCCCGACGACCCGCTTAAAACCGAAAAAGCCCGGTCAAATGACCAGGCTTTTGTCGGGATGACAAGATTCGAACTTGCGACCCCTAGCACCCCATGCTAGTGCGCTACCGGGCTGCGCTACATCCCGAAATTATTGCAGACTGAGGTCTTGCAAATGTCTTTTAATTCCTCTTTTCTTTAGTTTACTTTCTAATTGCATTGCTGTTGAACAATCAGAGCATTCGAAAGTATAAAATAATTTCCAAGGCACCCCTTTGGCGGTAATATTAACACGCCTTCCATTATGCATTCTCAGCCTACTGTCTAAGTTCTGGGTTTGTCCCACATAAAACTTATCTAGCGAATCGCTGAACAAAATGTATACAACGAAGCTCATCTTTAATAGTGTGTTTGCGACTCTCCCGCTGCAAGCGGGATGCGCTACCGGGCTGCGCTACATCCCGAAATTTATTGCAGACCGAGGTCTTGCAAATGTCTTTTAATTCCTCTTTTCTTTATTTTACTTTCTAATTGCATTGCTGTTGAACGATCAGAGCATTCGAAAGTATAAAATAATTTCCAAGGCACCCCTTTGGCGGTAAAATTAACACGCCTTCCATTATGCATTCTCAGCCTACTATCTAAGTTCTGGGTTTGTCCCACATAAAACTTACCTAGCGAATCGCTGAACAAAATGTATACAACAAAGCTCATCTTTAATAGTGTGTTTGCGACTCTCCCGCTGCAAGCGGGATGCGCTACCGGGCTGCACTACATCCCGAAATCATTGCAGACCGAGGTCTTGCAAATGTCTTTTAATTCCTCTTTTCTTTATTTTACTTTCTAACTGCATTGCTGTTGAACGATCAGAGCATTCGAAAGTATAAAATAATTTCCAAGGCACCCCTTTGGCGGTAAAATTAACACGCCTTCCATTATGCATTCTCAGCCTACTGTCTAAGTTCTGGGTTTGTCCCACATAAAACTTACCTAGCGAATCGCTAAACAAAATATATACAACAAAGCTCATTTTTAATAGTGTGTTTGCGACTCTCCCGCTGCAAGCGGGATGCGCTACCGGGCTGCGCTACATCCCGAAATTTATTGCTGATTGACTCAGTTCCCGAACTCTTTGGGGTTGCAAATCTAGGAATTTTTGGAATACTGCCTATCCCAATTTGAAAAAAGTTGAGAGAGGCAGCATTTTGATTGGCTAAATTGTTTCGTTTTGCCAGTTTGCGTTCACGGGCTCTTCTTTGCCTTTTCTGAACCATTTGTCGCGAACGCGCTCATTTACATAATACATACACGGCACCATGATCAATGTCAGGATCGTCGAGAATGTTAATCCGAAAATGATGGTCCATGCAAGAATGTTCCAGAAGATCGAACTCGGACCGCCGACGATAAGATGCGGTTCCAAATTTCTGAAAAGTCCAACAAAGTCAACGGTTATACCCAAAGCCAAAGGAACAAGTCCAAGCACCGCGGCTGACGCCGTCAACAAAACAGGCGTTAACCTGATCGCCCCGCCTTCAATAATGGCTTCACGCATCGGATAACCACGACCTCGGAGCTCTTCAATAAATTCAATGAGCAGGATTCCGTTTTTCACCACAATCCCGGCAAGTGCAATGATGCCGACTCCGGACATGATAATCGAGAAATCCTTATTGAAAATAATGAAGCCGAGCAACACACCAATCAACGACAACAGGATGGTAAAGAAGATAATGAATGGTTTGATAACCGAGTTAAACTGCGTCGCCAGGATCAGATAAATCAGCAGGATAGCAGCTCCGAATGCCGTTCCCAGGAATGACATGGATTCGTTTTGCTCCTCCTGCTCACCACCCATTTTAATAATATAACCATTCGGAACTTCCATATCCTGGATCAATGCCTCGATCTGCGCCACAATTTCGTTGGCATTATAACCAGGCAAAACGTCGGAACCCAATGTTACAATCCGGCTTTGATCCTGGCGGTTGATCTGGCTGAAAGTTGTTGAGTAATGAATGTTGGCAACTGATGTGATCGGAACCTGACGCAGCGCACCGCCCATATTCATGTCGCGGTAAACCACATTAAGGCTCAGAAGTTTCTCAATTTGCTCGCGGTCATCTTTTTCCAACCTTACCATAATTGGATATTCGTCCTTATCATCCCTGAATTTGGAAACTTCAAGACCAAACAATGCAGTGCGGACGGCAAGCGCAATTTGTTGCGAACTAATGCCTTCGCGCTGTGCTTTTTCGCGATCAATGTCAATGACGATCTCAGGTTTGTTTGTAACCAGATCGGAACGCAATTGATCAATCCCTTCAATGCCTGATTGCTGCACTTTTTGCAAAACGCTTTTTTCAAGTTTTTGAAGCACTTCAAAATCGTCACCGGAAATCTCAATCGAGATCGGCTTACCCGTTGGCGGTCCAACTGCCTCGCGTTCTACCGAGATTTCTGCGCCCGGAATTCCTTTTACAGCTTCACGGATCTTGCGAAGAATCGTTTCTGATGATCGTCCGCCACGTTCGGTTCCGTAAACAAATGCTACGGTCACTTTCGATTTGTGCGGCGTGGCAGCGCGGTCTGGATTAAAAGGGTCACCCGCGTTTTTACCCACATTGGCAATCACCGAATTGACCATATCCATGGCTTTTTCTTTTTCCAAAACATCAAAAACCCGCTTCTCAATGATCTTGGTAACAGAATCGGTTACACGTGCGTCCGTGCCGATCGGCATTTTGTTATAAACGTAAACGTAATCCGGATCACCACTTGGGAAGAAGAGTACTTTGGGCTGCACAATGCCAGTCAGAACGAATGTGAAAATCAGCAAACCGAACACGATCACGATCGCTACAACCGGTCTCCAACCTCTCAAAAGCCAGTCGATCAGCTTGCGATAATTGTTTTTCAATGCAGGCAACAAACGGTCCTGGAATGGAACCAGGATTCTTGGTGTCAGAATGTAATGGTTAAAAATCCATAGTATCAATATGAATACGAAGAAGTTACCAACGCCCCGGTCGATTACGTAACCGATGGCCGCAGCCACAACCAGAATGATCAATGGTCGTCGGATGGCTTTGAAACTTGTGTCGTGGGCTTCTTTTTCATCGTCATGACGCCCCATGAAGGAGACAGCAAAAACCGGGTTCATTACATAAGCCACGAAAAGCGATGCGCCTAATGTAATAATGAGCGTTAGCGGCATGAATTTCATGAATTCGCCGACAATCCCCGTCCAGAAAAGCAATGGGAAGAATGGCGCAATGGTGGTCAGCGTTCCCGAAAGCACGGGAATAAAAACTTCACCTGCTGCAGCCTTAACCGCTTGTTGAATCGTCCAATCCTTATGCTGGTTAAACAAACGGTGCGTGTTCTCAATAACCACAATCGCATCATCCACCACAAGCCCTATCCCGAGCAGGAATGCGAAAAGAACGATCGTGTTCAATGTAAACTCCGTTCCTACCAACGGCCCGATGATCGGCATCATTACAAAGGCAACGAGCGCAGAAAGCGGAACCGAAAGTCCTACAAAAATCGCGTCGCGAACGCCCATGAAGAACATAAGCACCATTACCACGAAGATAAAACCGAGCACAACGGTGTTGATAAGGTCATGCAAATCAGCCCTCGTCTGGATCGACTGGTCAGCTGTGATTTTCACGTCCAACCCGGGTGGGAAACGGTTTTCTTTATAGTCAGCAATTACATTTTCAATCTTGTCAGCCGCGTCTACGAGGTTTTCACCAGAACGTTTGATAACGTTCAATGTAATTACCGTTTTGTTGGCCAAACGGGCAAAATCCTGTTGCTCTTCAAAATTATCTGACACTTCGGCCACATCACCCAGACGAACCGTTGCGCCTGTTGCCGTGCGAATGCGGATGTTTGCCATATCTGCAACATCCGTATACTCGCCTTTTACACGAAGCGTTCTGCGAACGCCTTCCACATTCAGTTCACCGCCCGAAACGTTGATGTTTTCACTCTGGATTGCGCTTTGCACATCAAAGAATGTCAAACCGGTCGATTTCATCCGATCCAGGTTTACATTGATCTGAATTTCGCGGTTAAGCGCTCCCAAAATGTCCACACGTGTGATCTCCGGCAATGCTTCGATTCCATCCTGCAAATCCTCGGCATATTGCTTCAACTGTTTCAGCGAGAAGTTACCCGCAATGTTTACGTTCATGATCGGGAACTCCGAGAAGTTCACATCCTGCGCCGTGGGGCCTGAGTCGAGGTTTTGGGGTAAGTCTGTTTTTGCTTTGTCAATGGCATCCCGGACTCGCTGGAGCGCGACCTCAACAGCCACATCCGGCGTAAATTCCACCAGGATTACCGACACATCTTGTAATGCATTGGACTTGATCTTTTTAACCCCGCTTAGCGATTTGAGCTGCTTTTCTATGGGTTTGTTGATCGTGTTTTCAATATCCGCAGGCGCCGTTCCGAAGTAAATCGTGTTGATATAGATCTGCGGGATCTTGATATCCGGAAACTGCTCTTTGGGCAGGTTGTTGTAAACCATAAACCCGGCAAGCGTAATGATGAACGTAAAGATGTAAATCGTCGTCCGATTCTCTACGCACCAGTTGGTGAAGCCTAAGGTTTTGTATTCGTTGAATTTCATAAAAAGCAATGTTGAATGAGTGAATGACTGAATGAGTGAATGTTAGTTTCACCTTTGCAATTCCTGCCCACAAGCAATGTTATGGTGGTAATCACTCCATTTTTCAAAAACTAATTGGTTGACCGTCGGAGACTTCTTGGTAACCCAATGTAATGAGCTGGTCGCCAGCTGCAAGTCCCGAAAGAATCTCTACTTTTCCGTTGTAGCTCAATCCGGTTTTCACTTCTTTGGCTTTCGCAATTTTTTTATTTCCCTCGGTTACAGCTACATATACAACGTTCCCTTTTTCTGTGCTTTGGACAAAGTTTTGATCAATCGCCAATGCGTTTTTGCTAATGGCGTCATTAATTTGCACTTGTGCCATCATATTTGGCTTAATGTCCTTGCTTGTCGGAAGGTTGGCTTCAATCGAGAATGTGCGTGACAATGGATCAACCGCTGTGCTCACGAATGTGATTCTTGCCTTGTATTCCTTTTTCAAATCAGGAAATTTGACAATCACTTCATCGCCTTTTTTAACGCTTGCAGCATAAGTGTCAGACACCTTTGCAATTACTTTCAGATTGCTCAAATTCACGATCCGAACAACGCCCACACCCGGAGAAGCCATTTCGCCCACTTTCACATTCACCATATCCACAACACCCGCCATTGGCGAAACAATGTTCGTTTGCGACAATTGCGTGTTCAATGTGCTAAGTCTTCTTTCCAAAGATTCTTTATTGTTCTTCGCTTGAAGATATTGCAGCTCCGTTCCGATTTTTTGGTCCCAAAGGTTTTTCTGCTTCTCGTAAAGGGTGTTAGCAAGTGACATTTGCGTTTTCAGCTCTTCAATGGATTCCATCAGAATGCTGTTGTCAATTTTGCCGATCACCGTCCCTGCCTTCACATAATCGCCTTCGCGAACATTCATTGCAACCACCGCGCCGCCCGATTTTGGCGTAACCATGACATTGTTTTTGGCGTCCACCGTTCCCTGCAATTCCACGTAATGGCGGAATGTTTCCGCATTTAATGTGTCAACGCTCACCGGTTTTACCTTCGCTTCGGCAGCTTTGTTCGGATCAAGTTTTGTGATTTCAATTTCAAGAGCCTTGATCTTTTTCTCGTTTTCCGCACGTTCCGCTTTCAACTTGGCCAGCTCTTCTTTTTTTGCTGCCACGCCGTCTTTCTTTTCATCCCCGCCGCATGCTGCAAGGAGGATGGTCATAGCTGTTATGATTAAAAAATTTCTTTTCATGATATAGGTAAGTAGCAGTTTCAAATTTTGTTTCAGTGTTAATGTGATGCTTATTTTTCAGTATAAAGTTCTCCTCTGGCTCTGCTCAAATCGACTTTGGCGATCATGAGGTCATAAAGCGCTGTGAAATAATTGGTTTGCGCTTCTTTTAATGATGATTCTGCATTAATAACCTCAATGTTCGAGCCGACGCCTTCTTTGTATTTGATTTTCGAAACGCGAACAATTTCCTGGGCCAGTGTCAGGTTGCGATTCTGGGTTTCCAGTGTTGCAAATGCATTTTTGATGTTAATGCTCGCCTGGTTGTTTTCCAGATCAATCGACTGTTTCAGCAATGTCTGGTTGTTCTTAACCTGGTCGATCGCAATTTTTTTCTGGTTGATTTGATATCTTTTTGAAAAACCATCAAAAATTGGAATGTTAAGGTTTACGGTTAACACCATGTTATTATACCAATTATCGGTAAACAGCTGTGAAAATTTGTCATAACCAGCATTATATCCATATCCCACAGAAGCCGACAAACTGGGCAGATATCCACTGCGAACATTGCGCAAATCAAGGCCGGCCAATCTTTCCTGGGTGTTCAGCAAAGAATATTCAATGCGGTTTTCGTAGCTCAGGTCGCCACTGGCAGACGCTGCTTTGAGTGCATCGACATTCACAGCATTGATATCGTCGGTCAACTTAATTGGCTCATTAGCAGGCATTCCCATTTGAAACTTCAACAAAGCATAGCTGAGTTCAATGAGATTCTGCACTTTCTGGCGTTCGGTTTGCAGGTTATTAATTTGGACTTCGATCCGATTTACATCCAGCAACTCTACGAAGCCACTTTCATTCATTATTTTCGTTTCGCGCATGAGCGAGTCCACGCGGGCAATGTTGAGGTCAAGCAACTTGGCTCGTTCTTCCGCCACTTGTGCAGAGTAATAAGCTTTTGTAACTGCCTCTGCAACAGATATTTTAGATGAGGTGGTCGATTTTTGTGCCAACTCACGATAAGTTGCAGCAGCTTTTAGACCAATAAAATAAGAACCGCTAAAAATGAGCTGGTTCAAATTCGCAGACGCCGAACCTTGCCACGGAATCCCGAATTCAACCGCAGCAGGCGGTGCATCTGCCGGAGCACTTGGGTCGAAAGCATTAGCTGGAAGGAAAAATCTTGGGATAATAATGTTGTTGGTCACTGAAACAGCTGCACTCAATTGTGGCAAACCAGCCGCCCTGATTTCCCCAATGCGCGCCTCTGCCGAAAGTGCGTCGAGTTGCGCATTTTTAATATTCAAATTGTGCTTGACTGCATAATCTACGGCTTGTTCCAGGGAGAAACTCCCGTCCTGCGCGCGGAGAGGCCCGAAGCTGAGTAAGATTGCCAGCAGCATCAGGCTGCGGCGTATTATTTGTTCATTTTTCATGGGTGTTGATTTCAATTGCTGATCTGTCTTTTATGGTGTTGTAATATTCAAATCCTTTTTCTGATAAAACCCCTCTTAAAAAATGTAGCAGAAACTGCATCTGCGTATGCATCATATTAAATTTTTTCTGCGGAAAAATGGTCGGGTCAAAAGCCATAACGATCTGTTCTATACGGAGTAAGGCAAGCACAGCCACGTCTATATCAGGTCTGTAAAGCCCTTGTTCAATGCCGGTTGTCAGATTTTCGCGAATGCTTTTAAGCAAAAAATCATGTTTATAGGTTTCAAATTGCTCCCAGGCCAACGGATAGTATTTTTTCAGATCGTATAGCAACACAGGGTTCATAGTTGAAAGCGTATCCCGCATTTGCGCCGACGCGTACATCATTTGTTCAATGGGATTGGCAGCTTTCTCTTCCAGTTTCTCCATTTCGCACTTTTGGTCCATTATTTGATTCTGGATCACCAATGCGAGAATGGCTTCCTTGTCTGAATAATGCTGGTAAATGGTTCGCTTCGAAATCCCCAGATCTTTGGCAATATCATCCATGGTAACGCTCTTGATTCCATAGCGCCAAAACAGATTTAGGGCAGATTTTATAATTCGCTCTTTCACAAAGCAAATTTGAAATATTCAATCGAAAAAAACTATGAAAACTTTCAAAATGTTTAAAGTTTTCTGACAGTCGGTAGGCACTATTGTTCAGATGGTTACGAAATGAAGATCCAAAGCACGCAAGCCGAACGCTTCCAAATGTAGAGACGCATTGCGGTTCAGGACAATCAAAAATTTATTAAACGGATAATTTGGGGTATGAACTTGGGAAATCGGGAGATAAATCACTTGGTTACGGGAATGATTTAGATGTAAATGATGTTTGGAAATGACACATATTCTGACCAATTTTCCGGTCTTTTGTCTTAGTATTTACTTCCAATTCACTAATTGCTATCGCGACAAACAAATCAATGAAAAGCTACATTGACCTGATTCAGCAGACGTTTGAGTTTCCTACAATGGAATTTAATGTCGACAATAATGAGTTGCTGTTCAACAATGTACCACTGATGGATATCATCAAAGAACATGGTACGCCGTTAAAAATAAATTATCTGCCAAAAATCGGGGAGCATATCGAAAATGCAAATATGTTTTTTCGGAATGCATTCAAAAGACATAATTACAAAGGAAGTTATACTTATTGCTATTGCACGAAGTCTTCCCATTTCAGCTTTGTGCTGGAAGAAGCTTTGAAGCACAATATACATCTTGAAACTTCTTCGTCATTTGATATCCCCATCATTCGTGAATTGTATCGTCGCGGCAAAGTAACCAAAAGCACATATATTTTGGCAAATGGTTATAAATTGCCACGTTACACGCAATATCTCAGCGAATTGATCAACGAAGGATTTAATGTTGTTCCGATTTTGGATAACCTGAAAGAGATCGAATCTTACGAGCAGCAGGTTACTGCGGATACAGTGAATTTTGGAATGCGCATTGCAACGGACGAAGAGCCGAACTTTGCGTTTTACACCTCACGTCTGGGCATTCGTTACAATGATGTGCAGCAGCTTTATAAGGAAAAGATTGAATCTAATCCGCGTTTCAAGCTCAAAATGCTGCATTTCTTCATTAATACGGGCATTAAAGACAGTGCTTATTATTGGAGTGAGTTGACAAGGTTTATGTTCAAATACTGCGAAATGCAGAAAATTTGTCCTGAACTTGATTCCATCGACATTGGCGGCGGGTTACCGATCCAAACCTCTTTGCAGGCAGGCTATGATTACCAGCAAATGATCGACGAGATCATTGAAAATATTCAGTGGATCTGTAATAAAAACAATGTTCCTGTTCCGCACATTTTTACGGAATTTGGAAGTTACACAGTCGGCGAAAGTGGCGCGGTGATTTATGAAATCATTGACAAAAAGCTTCAAAATGATAAGGAGCTTTGGTATATGATCAACGGCTCGTTTATTACGCAGTTGCCGGATTCGTGGGGCATGAACCAGAAATACATCATGCTGCCGATCAATAACTGGGACAGTCCTTACCAAAAGGTGAACCTTGGTGGGTTAACATGCGATTCGCAGGATTTTTATAACAGCGAAATGCACAGCGCAGATTTGTATATGCCGATTTTTGAAGAAGATTCGGAAAAGCAATACATTGGATTTTTCCACACAGGCGCTTACCAGGAATCTCTGGGCGGTTATGGCGGCATTCAACATTGCCTTATTCCGGCTCCGAAGCACGTTTTAGTCGACAAGGATGAAGATGGCAAAATTATTACGCGTGTCTTCGCTGAAGAGCAGAATAGCGATTCGATGCTTAAAATCTTAGGTTTTAAAGAAGAATCGTTTGTTGTTCCAGAAAAGAATGTCGGAACGGAAATGCAGCCGATTGAAGAAGAGGAAGAGTTGGCAGACACAAAAATCTGACCATTGATATAAAGTTCTTTGAATGAGTTCGTTATTAGTCAAACTGAAACACTCATTCAAAGAATTATTTTTTATATTTTTGCGGTGACAAATTTTACACAAACAGGAAAAATGAAAAAGACATTACTGCTCCTTACGATTTGCGGTTCATTGGCGTTTGCATCTTGCACGAAACACGCCTGCCCAGCTTACGGTTCTACACATAAAGTAACTCAGCCAGTGCCTGCTGAAAGAGTCTAAATTTTATTACCAAGGATGATTTTAGCTGCTTCGAACAAACTGACCGCAGCAAAATCGCCTGTTGAAGCTTCTGTTTCAGGAACAATCTGAATTGTTCTTACTCCTGCATTTTTACCAGCCTCCATATCCCGGTCGCGATCCCCGATCATCCAGGATTGCTCCACATCAATATCATATTTCGCAATTGCTTTTTCAAGCATTAGCGAACCAGGTTTCCGCGAAAGCGAAACGCCTGAAACGCTTGGATGATAAGGTGAAAAATACAAGTCATCCAAAGCGTTATCAGACACTTGCTGCATAGCTTTATGGATCGCATAAACATGATCAGCCGAGTAAAGTCCTTTCGCAATCCCAGCCTGGTTCGTCACTACGATTAGCAAGAAACCTGCTTCTTTTAATGCTTTAAGTGCTTCCGGCACACCATCGGGAATCACCAGTTTTTCCAGTTCGTATAAGTAATCCGGGCAATCCTCATTCAGCACTCCGTCGCGGTCGAGGAATACGCATTTTGTTTTGGATAAAGCCATAATAAGGAGTGACTAGGAAGAAAATTCTTTAACGGATTCGATGAAACAACGCACTTTATCAGGATCTGTGTCCGGATAAACGCCATGGCCTAAATTGGCAATGTAACGCTGTGTGCCGAATTGCTGCACCATGTTTTTCACCTCTTTCCGGATTTGGTCATATGAAGCGTATAGCACGCAAGGGTCAAGATTTCCTTGCAATGTTTTGGTAGGAATTAACTCACGTGATTCCGCAATGTCCATATTCCAATCCAAGCCCACAACTGAGCAGCTCAGCTCTGAAATGGCTTTGCGAGCAAAGAAAGCACCTTTGGCAAAAACAGTCACTGGCACTTCGTCAATGGCGTCGCAAATCTGTTTGATATAAGGCAAAGAAAACGTGTTGTATTGCTCAGGCGACAGAATCCCAGCCCAGGAATCGAATATTTGAACAAGGTTTGCCCCGGCAACAACTTGCGCTTTCAAGTAAGCAATAGTGCTATCCGTTATTTTTTGGAGTAACAAATGGGAGAATTCGGGATCGGCGTAAAGATGCTTTTTTGCGACAGAGAATGTCTTTGAGCCCTTGCCTTCCGTCATGTAACAGAAAATAGTAAAAGGCGCTCCCGCAAATCCAATCAATGGCACACGTCCTGCTAACCCCGTCTTGGTCAGCTTAATCGCGTCCAAAACATATTTCAAATCCGTTTCCGGCTCCGCAATGTGCAGTTTATCAAGGTCTTGAATCGTATGAACTGTTGCCGGAAAAATCGGCCCACTTTTTTCCACCATTTCATAAGGCAACCCCATCGCTTCCGGAATCACCAGAATGTCTGAAAATATAATGGCCGCATCAACACCCAGCAAATCAACAGGTTGCAATGTAACCTCAGCAGCCATTTCCGGCGTTGTCGCCAACTTTATAAAACTTCCAGCCTGTGCACGAACCGCTCTATATTCAGCCAAAATCCGGCCAGCCTGCCGCATCATCCAAACGGGAGTACGTTCCGTTTTCTCCCCACGCGCCGCCCGAAGCAAAAGATCATTTTTCAATTCCATAGGGCAAAGTTAGGGAGAAAGCGGTAAGGTCGCACGGTCATTAGTCAAGAAAAGTGTATTGATTACAAGCGTTCAAAGTTGTTGCTTCTGGATGTGCAACGAAATGCAAATGGTCGCTGCTCTTTGCAAAGCTTTTTGATTTCCTGCCAGCGTCTAATGATTTGTTCAACCATTTCCCAGTATTGATATCCGTTCTTAGAGGGCGGACTTAGGAAAAAAACGCCGACTTGATGCTCTTCAAAAAGCCGTCGTTGACTCTTAGTCCTGTGGATGTTTAAGTCCTGTGTGATTACCACGGCTCTTTCAGCACCAATTTTTGGCAGCCAATCTTCATCCAGAGCGCCTTTACCAAAGACGGTGATTATCGACACAACTTCAAAGTTAGATCCTAGCGGCTTTTCTAAAATGTCTAATCCTGCGGCAATATGTGGAGAGATGTTTTCGTCAATGTAAATTCTTGTCATGCCGCGTGCTGGTGATAGAAAATGGCATCATTCACCTGCGCTTTCGTCAATTCATACAGTCGTTGAATTACTTCAATGGACTCACCGCCACGGAATAAATTAAATACACTCTCGGAAAGAATATTTGTGTTGCCAATAACAGGCTGGCCAAACTGCCTTTTAGGGTCGATTACAATGCTATGATCTTTTCCCAATGGGAAGAATCGTTCAGCAAGGTCATTTTTATTAAAATCTATTTTCCTGCAAAATGGCTCGAATATTTCTTTAATTGTGATTTGTAAAGTCTCATCTGCCCTGATTATTTCACCAACTTTGCCTGCAAACAACACATGGCGTCCATCGGTGAATATGTTGGATTTGGCAAATGGATATCTTGTTTCAAATGTTTCACTAAGCACTTTGTGAGCCTTAACGATCTTTTGCGTAGTCACACCTTCTTGCCTAAGCTGATAAAAAGCAAAGAATTCAATTAATGTGTAAAAGTTGGTCACCAACTCGTTTCCCGAACCACTGGAAAATAAAGATCGATCATTGTCTGCGAATTGATTATTCCAGTAATCTTTAAGCCACCTTCTGACTTTGGGTTGGGGAAGGTTTAGGATAGATGCAATGTCGGGAACTGTGTAGAGTCCGGTTCCTAGCCCAAAGGCGTTCTGTGTTTCGGAAGTCATCTTTTATGGAATAGTGTGGAAAATTGGTTTAAGTAATGTTCAAACTTAAACCAATTTTCAGAAAAACCATGACCTAAGAACTTAGATTTTGGAAACCGAAATCAAAACCTAAAATTCACCCCAACCAGAAAATTCCTGCCTGCTTGCGGAAAGTAAAAATTCTCTTGTGTCAATGCGCCGCCGGCGAAATATCCGTATGTGTAGCCGTTGGATTCGTATTTTTCTTCGAGCACATTGTTGACTAGTAAATTGAAGGAAATTTCACGCGCCCAACTTGGCCGGATCGTCCAGGAAAGGCGGACGTCGTTGGTGAAGTAGGCGTCGAGCTTGCGGGTTTCGGACGATGTGTTGTCCAAATATTGCTTGCCTACATATTTGCTGAGCAATGCTAATTCGAGGTCTTTTCTAATGATGTAAGTCAGCTGACTGCCTGCTATGGCATTGGGCGAGAAAGAAATGTCTGACTTGCCGTGGCTGATTGTGTTGTAATCGCCAGTGTCATAGTTGATAACATATTCTGTAAAATCCTTGATCTTGTTTTGGCTGAATGTTGCGTTTACATTCCATTTTAAAGCTTTACTCAATGCTATGGCACCTTCCAGCTCAATTCCGGTGCGGTAACTTTTTGGAACATTGACGCGAACCGAATTTCCAACATCATTAATTTGACCAGTTAAAACGAGTTGGTTTTTATAAGCCATCAGATAATAGTTGGCCGAGAAAGCCCAAATCCCACGCTGCGTTTTGAAACCAGCTTCAACATTCTGCAACTGCTCGCTTTTTGGGATTAAACCTGTCGTTGATGAAGTAAAATCATCGCGGTTAGGCTCGCGATTTCCTACACTGTAAGATGCATAAATCGAACTTTGATCCGCTAATTGATATGTTAAACCTGCTTTTGGATTGAAAAATGAATAAGACTGGTCAAATGCCAATGCAATCTGATCGTTATCAGTGCCTTGAATGTTGTGGCTTACGGTTCTGAATTGTAAATCGACAAAAGCATTCAGCTTCGGGGTGAGCTGGTAATATAGCTTTCCGTAAATATTGAAATCCTTTTTAATGCCTTTGCTGAGATAATATTGATGATCGTTTTCAATGTCTCCAGCATTGCGCGCCCAGATGATGCGCCCGTAATGGTCGCCGTCATATTTGTTATAGCCGCCGCCGAAGCTGGCAGTCAGCTTTTTAAAACTGTTGTATTCCAAGGAAAAAGTGGAGCCATAAAAATAATTATCGAGCCAGCGGCGACGGGTTAGATCCGTGCTCGTCAACGTGTCTTTTCCAACCACGACATTGGGCAAATTATAATTGCTGTAATTATCACCCATCCTGGATTGCTCATAATAACCAAGTCCGCGAACTAAAAATGCATTGAGGTTAAAGATCCATTTATCGCTCAAATTATGCGAAGAAACAATCTGGTAATGATCTTGCCGGTAATTATCAACCTCGTTTTTGTATGTGTAAGAGTTGTAAGTGCGATTATCCGAATCAAGCAAATTCTGCGCATCTTTTTCACTCAAACCATTCCGATCAATGTAGCTTAAAACACCTTCGCGGTCTCCACGCAACTTGGCTTCCGGAACGCCATTCCATGATTGGTAAGTCCGCTCGTTGCCCGAAAACACATTCACCCGCACAAAACTCTTTTTACCAAAGAATCCGCCAGATAAATAATAAGAATGCAGCTCCGATGAAGCCCGATCCACATAACCATCCGAAGAAACGCGAGACAGTCTTGCATCAAATGTAAATTTCTCCTTAATCAGCCCTGAACCGACTTTCAATGTATTTTTGAATGTGTTAAACGAGCCATAAGAGCTGTTCAACTCAGCATAAGCTTCCTTGCGGAATGCGTTGGTGTTAATGTTAACCGAAGCTCCGAAAGCACCAGCGCCATTCGTAGAAGTTCCCACGCCGCGTTGAATTTGAATGCTGCTAACGGAAGAAGCAAAATCCGGCATATTCACCCAAAAAACCCCCTGACTTTCAGCATCATTATAAGGAATGCCATTGACCGTCACATTAATGCGTGTCGCATCCGAACCGCGAATCCTGATGCCCGAATAACCGACGCCCGCGCCTGCATCGCTTGTGCTCACGAGCGAAGGCGTGAAGTTGAGCAGAACAGGCAGATCTTGTCCAAGGTTTTGTTTATCAATGGCTTCTGCGGTCACTGTGCTATAAGCCATGGCGGATTTATCATTAGCTCGCGTTGCATTAATGATCACTTCATCGGCTTGAAAAGTGCTTTTGCTTAACTTGATTTCTAGCTGGTTATCATTGGTTAAAGGCAATTTTTGGGTTTGATAACCAATGTATGAGATTTCTAATGTTGGAATGTTTTCAGAAATATTTTTCAAACTGAAATTTCCTGAGCCGTCGGTTTGCGTGCCGCGAATGTCGCTGGCTTTAATGGTTGCGCCGGGCAGTGGTTTTCCGTCTTCCGCATCGGTAACGTGGCCTGAAATGGATCGTTGTGCAAACGCAGAACGGAATGATAATGTGCTGATTATGAATATAAACAGATAGGTAGTAACGTTTCGCATTGCGATTTTTTGGTTACAACAGGCAGGGGCCACCTATCAAATGGTTGCTTTTTCTCTCCCTACGCCGGCATTACCCGGATCAGGTCATATGGGTTTGATCTCAGCCCGTTCGGTAGGGCACCCCTTGAGATTATAGTGCAAAGCTACGCCGGAACAGCGGATGATTCAAGCTTTGTTAATTTATTGTTGTCTTTGAAACCACTTTTCCGGGCTTTGACTTGTGTGAAGCACAGCGGTTATCAAAATTGTCCCATCAGACTCGTTTACTATAAAGTGAATCATGAATGGAAATACATCAACAACTGCCGTACGCACGGAATAATAACGAACCGGATAAAGTTGCGGGTTTTCGGAAATTCTTTTGACCTTACTTTTGATGAATTTGATAAATCGCTTTCCCAAGTCTGGTTGCTGCTCATTATACCAAATTGCAGCTTCCTGAATGTCTTGCCTAGCTAATGGGAGGATTGAACTTTATACATTAAAGACCTTTTTCAATTTCATCTAGTGCTGTGTCAAAGTCAAGCGCTTGCTCAGGATTTTTCTTGAAGTCTGCTAGTCGTTCCAAAACGACATCCTTGTGCCATTGTGGAATGTTGTCCGTTTCTTCCTGTTCAATTTCCGCATATTTGGTTTTCAGTGCGTTCCATTCCGTAATGGGAATGTAAACGCCCGTGGTAATTCCCTGGCTGTCTGAAATATATTGGAGCTTCATAATCTTCTTATTTAAATTCAGAAACATTTGACCTGAAAGCCGATCCTGCCTTTTACAAATATAAACATTCGTCTTCTTTTCCTTATTTTTACACAACACAAAAAACGAACCTAACTGCTCGAAAATATACAATGGCGAACTATACAGACACAATAGAAATGAATGCTTCACAGCTGGCGATGGAGCTGGAATATCGGTATGGGGCGCATAATTATAAGCCTATGCCGGTGGTTTTGGAACGTGGGCTGGGGGTGCATGTTTGGGATGTGGAGGGGAAGCAGTATTTAGATTTTTTGTCTGCTTATAGTGCTGTTAGTCAGGGGCATTGTCATCCGAAAATTGTGGATGCGATGATTGCGCAGGCGCAAAAGCTAACGCTTACTTCGCGGGCTTTTTATAATGATAAGCTTGGAGAATGTGAGAAGTTTCTTTGCGAGTATTTTGGTTTCGATAAAGTGCTCATGATGAATTCTGGGGTGGAAGGCGGGGAAACTGCTTTGAAACTGACGCGGAAATGGGCTTATAAAGTGAAAGGAATCGAGCCTAATAAAGCCAAAACAATTTACGCTTCGGGCAACTTCTGGGGCCGGACGCTGGCTGCCATTTCTGCATCGACTGATCCTTCGAGCACGAATGATTATGGACCGTTTTTGCCTGGTTTTGAAATAATACCTTTTGACGATTTGGAAGCCTTGGAAAATGCCTTTGAATCGGATGCCAATATTGCCGGTTTTATGGTCGAGCCGATCCAGGGCGAGGCTGGTGTCGTAGTTCCCAAGGAAGGTTATCTCAAAGGCGTTCGCGAGCTTTGTACGAAATATAATGTGCTTTTTATTGCGGATGAAGTGCAAACAGGCATTGGGCGCACAGGAAAGCGTTTGGCATGTGACTGGGAAGGTGTAAAACCGGATATTTTGGTGCTTGGAAAAGCGCTTTCCGGTGGCGTAATGCCTGTTTCCGCTGCTTTGGCGGATGATGAAGTCATGCTGACAATCGCTCCGGGAGAACATGGTTCAACTTATGGCGGAAATCCCTTGGCTTGTGCGGTTACGATCGCAGCTTTGCAAGTGGTTATTGACGAAAATCTGGCTGATAATGCTGAAAAAATGGGTCAGCTTTTCAGGAGTAGAATGAGTGATTTGCAAAAGCAATGTTCTCTGATTGAAGTCGTTAGAGGAAAGGGTTTGTTGAATGCGATCGTGATCAATGACACGGAAGACAGCCCCACAGCCATGAACCTTTGTTACAAAATGATGGAAAAAGGACTGCTTTGCAAGCCGACGCATGGCAATAAAATCCGTTTTGCGCCTCCGCTTGTCATCAATGAAAAACAAATGAATGAGGCTTGTGACATTATAGAGCAGGTTTTTCTAGAAAACGCTTAGCGATTTATGAAAATAAAATTATTACTGGCCCTTCTTTCCATCAGCGCAGCCGTGCTTTCGTGCAAAGACAAAAATGTAGATCCGGTGACCGAAACGGAAACCAATCAGTGGATTTACGAAAACATGAAATACTGGTATTACTGGAACGATAACATGACCACGCAGCCAGATTATACCAAAGATCCAGCCTCGTTTTTTGAGTCATTACTTTACAAATATGACGCCACATTGCGGCCCGATGGCGACCGTTTTTCGTGGATTCAGGAGAGTGCTGAGGAACTGGAAGCGTCGTTGGCGGGCGAATCGAAAACTTCCGGGATGGAATATAAGCTCACTTACTTCCCAACTGGCAGCAGCAATGTAATCGGTGTGGTGCTTTATGTGCTTCCGGATTCGCCAGCTGCTAAGGCTGGGTTTGCGAGAGGAGACATTTTTAGCAGTGTAAATGGACAAAAGCTGACCGGCACCAATTACAGTCAATTGCTTAACTCACAGGAAAAACTGACTTACACATTAGCAACGATTAATGCAGCGGGAGTTTTGGAGGAAGGAACAACGAAGCGTGATGTTACGCCGGTTGTTTTGCAGGAAGATCCTGTTTTCTTTGACACAACTTATTCGATCGGCGCGCACAAAATTGGCTATGTGGTTTACCATCAATTCATTCCGGAGCCATTCAAAGCCAATAATGCGCTGTATGACAAGAAGCTGGACAATATTTTTAATGAATTCAAAAATGCAAACGTCAATGAGCTGATCGTTGACCTGCGTTACAATCCGGGCGGTTATGTAAGTTCGGCCACAAATCTTGCAAGTCTGATTGCGCGGGCGACTTCCAATGATGTTTTTTATTACAAAGAATATAACACAGAAGTCACGGAGACGAACATGAAAAAATATGGCGAGACTTATTTCTATGACAAGTTTGCGAGCAAAAGCCAAAACATTGGTTCACAGCTTAATAATGTCGTTTTTCTGGTTTCTTCGCGTTCGGCTTCTGCGAGCGAGCTCCTTATCAATGGGTTGAAACCTTATATGAATGTCACACTTGTAGGCGTCAAAACCGTTGGGAAAAACGTCGGCTCAGTCACGTTGACCGATTCCAAAAAGAAAGTGAAATGGGGATTGCAGCCAATCGTTTCCAAGTCATTGAACAAGGATAAAAAGTCGGATTACAGCGTCGGTTTCACGCCCGATATTGCTGTGAGTGAGGGGAATTTGCTTTTCCCTTATGGCAATCCGAAAGATCCGTTGCTTGGAGAAGCGCTTTTCAAAATAACGGGGACGCGCATAACACGGCAAGTGAGAAATGCCCGCACATTGCAAGAAGAAGATAGTCAAGAAATTACATCGACAATCCAGAAAAAAGCAGGCAGGAGCAATATGTTCTACGATAAGTAAGCCGCGCAGGGCATAGTTTTTTTAATTGATGTGACAAACAAACATTAACTAAACGAAGCTTATGGGAATCATCACTTGGATCATCGTCGGCCTGATCGCAGGCGCAATTGCAAAAGCCATTCATCCTGGAAAAGATCCGGGCGGTTTTATTGTAACAATTCTGATCGGTATTGCCGGCGCCGTAGTGGGAGGCTGGATTTCTTCAATGCTTGGTTACGGCACAGTAGATGGTTTCAACATCGGAAGTCTTTTTGTTGCTATCTTGGGAGCTGTAATTTTGCTCTTCATTTATAGAAAGTTTGCCACCAGATCTTAACGGATTATATTGAAATTGCATGGTGAGGGAAGGTGTCAAAACTATTCTCTCACCATTTTTTATTGCTATTTTTACAAATTGCAATGCTAAGTTCCTAACTGATTTAACTCATGAAGCTGGTTAACGATATGACTGTCTGGTTTTTGAAGCGTCGCTTCGAAAGGATTGAACAGTTTATGAAATACCCAATTGAGACTCAGCAGCGCGTGTTTTCAGAATTAATTGAGACCGCACGATACACGCATTGGGGAAGCAAATACAATTACGGACAGATCCGCACGATCAAAGAATTTCAGGATCAGGTGCCCGTTTCGACTTACGAAGAAATTTATCCTTATATCGAGCGCGTCCTTAAAGGCGAGCCGAATGTAATGTGGCCTTCGCAGATAGAATGGTTTTCAAAATCGTCGGGAACCACTAATGCACGCAGCAAATTTTTACCTGTTTCGCCCGAAGCATTGGAAGAATGCCATTACGAAGGCGGAAAGGATATGATGACTTTGCTCATCAACAACCGGCCCGACACGATGGTGTTTGACGGAAAAGGCTTATCCATCGGCGGCACATTGCATGCAAATCCATTTGACGATTACACCCAAATAGGCGATGTTTCAGCCGTAATTATGCAAAATTTGCCTTCCTGGGCAGAGTTTATGCGCACGCCGCCCTTGGATGTGGCATTAATGGATCATTGGGAAAGTAAATTAGAGAAAATGGCCTCGATATGTTCGCAGGAGGATGTAACGAGCATTCTGGGCGTGCCCACCTGGACCATTGTTTTGCTGGATCAGATTTTAGAACTGACCGGCAAGAAGCATATGCTAGAAGTTTGGCCCAATTTTGAGGTTTTCGTGCATGGAGCAGTGTCTTTTGAGCCTTACAGGGATTTGTTTATGAGCAAATATTTCCCTTCCGACCAGGTTTTATATCTTGAAACTTACAGCGCCTCTGAGGGGTTTTTCGCGATTCAGGATGACGTGACAAGGGTTGGTGAAATGCTTTTAATGCTTGATTATGGCATTTTTTACGAATTTGTTCCGGTTGAAGAAGTTGGGAAGCCACATCCGAAAGCATTGCTTTTAGATGAAGTTGAAATTGGTAAAAATTACGCATTGGTCATCTCCACGAATGCCGGCTTATGGCGTTATTTAATTGGCGATACGGTAAAATTTACTTCAACTTATCCGTTCCGAGTAAAAGTAAGCGGCCGGACAAAGCATTTTATCAATGCATTCGGCGAGGAAGTTATTGTTGAAAATGCCGATTACGCGATTAAGGTTGCGGCGCAAAAGACAGATTCGTTGGTTGTCAATTACACGGCCGGTCCCGTTTACATGGGCGATGGCTCGCGCGGGCGTCATGAATGGATTATAGAATTTACAAAAGAGCCGGATGATCGCGAACATTTCATTGCTTCGCTCGATGAAGCATTGCGTGAAGTGAATTCGGATTACGACGCAAAACGTTACAAAGATATGGCATTGCTGATGCCAAAAGTCCATTTTGTCCCTTCCGGCACATTCTACGCCTGGATGGGAAAACTTCACAAATTGGGTGGACAAAACAAAGTTCCAAGATTAAGCAACAGCCGGGAATATCTGGACGATCTGTTGGCAAGCTTATAGCACATGATTCCTATCTATTTGAAAATCAAAGGTCTGTATTCTTACCAGACCGAGCAGGAAATTCATTTCAATGCTTTGACGGATGCGTCCTTATTTGGGATTTTCGGTGCGGTAGGAAGTGGAAAATCATCCATTCTCGAAGCGATCACATTTGCATTGTACGGCGACACTGAGCGGCTGAACAAGTCCGGCGATGACCGGACTTACAACATGATGAACCTGCGCTCTGATGAGTTAGTGATTGATTTTGAGTGCATTGCAGGAAAAAATGCAGATCGTTACAGGTTTACAGTTCGTGGGAAGCGGAATAGCAAGAATTTTAAGGAAGTAAAAACATTTGATCGGCGCGGATACATTTGGCAGGACGAAAACTGGGTTCCGCTTCCGGAAGATGAAAATGCGGAAAGCATTATCGGGCTTAGTTACGATAATTTTCGCAGGACGATTATCATTCCGCAAGGCCGTTTTCAGGAATTTATAGAGCTCAGAGACGCCGAGCGGACGCGGATGATGAAGGAGCTTTTCCAGCTCGAAAAGTATGACCTGAGTCGGAATGTCGGATCATTGATCAAACAAAATGACCTGGCAATTTCCCATGTCGACGGGCAGCTGACGGGATTAGGTGAAGTGACGGGCGAAATGGTCGAAGCGGAGGAAAAGCGGCGCGAAGAAGTGCGGTTGGAAATCAAAAAAGTCAATGAGGACTTGCGCATTCAAACCGAATTGGAAGCCGTTTTTCAAAAGTTAAAATTGACAGCGGAAAAAGTGCATTTGCTTCAAAATCAATTGCGAACATTGGAAACGCAGCGCCCGCAAATGCAGGAACGCGAAGCCATATTAAAAATTTTTGAAACCTGCTCCATTCACTTTAAATCCATTTTAGATCAAAAAAATACGCTGAATGTCAGCATTGCCCGCGAGCAGAAAATCTACGAAAGCAATAAAATTCGCCTGGACGAACTGACCAAGCTGGCTGAAAAACAGCAGGAATTGCTCACACGTTTGCAGCCGCAGTATGAGAAGCGTGAGGAGTTGCTGGATACGGCAGACGAACTGGAAAAAGTCATTCAGATCATTGATAACCGAACTTCCGCATCAAAACGAAAAGAGGCATTAGTGCGTGGAAACGAACAATTGAAAGAAAAAGAAGCTTTCATTGCACGCTTAATCGATCAAAAACAGGAAAAAGAATCGGAGAATGAGCAGAGAAAAAATCTGCTTGCGGATATTCAGGAATTAAGCTCGGTAAAAGCCTGGTTTACAGCTTGTGACGCATTGAATGAAAAACGGCAATCGGTAAAAGCAGAGGCGGAGGCATTGCAGGCGGACCTTCATGCGCAACAGCAGCTTTTGAATAAAAAGGTTGGCGACGTTAATACAAATTTCGGACTTAATGTTGTCGATAATGCTACACTGGAAGCATTTCAGACTGCTATCAATGTTTTCTTGACAAAAACAGAAACAGAATCAAGGGAGAAAAATCGCGCGCTGCTTTCACTGCATACGAAGCTCGCATTGCACCAATATGCGGGCGCGATCGTGGATGGCGAGCCTTGTCCATTATGCGGCTCAGAACATCATCCGGCCGTTTTGCATGCGGATAATGCAGTGAGCGAGCAGATTAAGGCTGCTGAAAACGCGGTTTTGAAGTTAACGGAAAGAGAAAAAGCAGTCCGCGGTTCGCAAGCGCCGATTGAAAAGATTTACAATCAAATCGACAATCTTGAAAAGCTGAAAGCAACTATTAAGCAGCGCTGGGCCGAGGCAAAAACGCAGCTGGAAACGCACGATAAGTCTTTTGTCTGGAATAAATTTGATAAAAATGACAGAGCTGGTTTTGAACAGCATTTCGCAGCAGTGAGTAAAAACCAGGCGGAGATTAAGGAAGCGGAAGTGGCGATTAAGGCGTTGTCGGTGCACATTGAAAAGGAAACACAGGAGAAAACCGAAAGGATCGAAAAGCCCTTGCAGAGCCTCAGAGATGAGATTCTGCGGTTTGAAAATACGGTTTTAACATTGACCGCTCAACTGCAAAAGGTCATTTTGCAAGAAGTTGAGGAGCAACCAAAGGCGAGCATTTCAGAAAAAATCACAGCATTAAAGAATTCTTTTAAAGAGATAACGACCCTTTTTGAACAATCAGAAAAAAATCTGGACGCGGTTCAAAAAGAGAAAGACGTGCTTTCCGGCGCGCAGCAAACACTGAAAACAACATTGGATTCGAACGAGCGCGATCTGGCGGCGGTTCAAACCAATGTTGATGCGCAGTTGAAAGCTTTTGCATTTGACTCAGAGGATCATGTAAAAGAAATTTTACAAGGGCCCATCCAAATTGATGCCGAGCGGAAAGCTATTGACACATTCAAATATGCATTGGACACGACTTCGCGGGATCTGGAAAATCTGTTAAAGGAAAACACAGACCAGCAATATGATGTGGAAAGGCATGAAGCCATTATCAAAGCCAAGGAAATTTTGACCGAAAGTCTGAATACATTCCGGAAGGAAGAAGGCGGACTGGACCGGTTATTGAAAAAAATGGCAGAGGATTTGGCTAAGAAGGCGGCGTTACTAACCGAGAAAGCACGCTTGCAATTGCGCAAAGAGCATTTGGACGATTTGGCAAAATTGTTCCGTTCAAGCGGTTTTGTGGATTATGCGTCTAGCATTTATTTGCAAAATCTGATTCAGGCTGCGAATCACCGTTTCCATCAAATGACGCATCAGCAGCTCCATTTGGAATTGGGCGATGGCAATAGTTTTTGGGTGCGCGATTTGTTGAATGGCGGACATTTGCGTTTGCTGAAAACATTATCAGGCGGTCAGAAATTTCAGGCGGCGCTGTCTCTCGCATTGGCCCTGGCAGACCACATTCACATCAGAAATGGCTCCAAGCACAATTTCTTCTTCCTAGACGAAGGTTTTGGTTCGCTGGATAAGAACGCTTTGCAAACGGTTTTTGAAACATTAAAATCACTTCGCAAAGAGAATCGCATTGTCGGCATCATCAGCCACGTGGAAGATTTGCAGCAAGAAATCCAGACTTATCTGAGCATTGAAGCAACCGAAGAAGGCAGCCGCATCACGCCGAGTTGGAAGTGATTGGGAACTGTCACGCCGAGCGGAGTCTGTCACGCTGAGCGGAGTCTGTCACGCCGAGCGGAATTTGTCACGCTGAGCGGAGTCGAAGCGAGTTATCCTTCGGTCGTAGCGCCATTTCGACCGCCGGGCGGCCCCGTCCGCTCAATGTGACAAGTAATGAAGAGTGTCTTGTTAAAACCAGCGACTTACGCTGAATGAGATCAAATAATCGGCGAAAGCAGCGTCGCCGTGCGTTTTACCAGTCACATCCAGCTTGTCAGCATAGCTTTTGGTCCGGTTGCGATAAAGTGCAATGGGGACGGACGCCGAAGCCGAAAATTTGTTTTTGATGTAAGCAACGCCAGGCTCGCCCGAAATTACATAACCGGGACGACGATAACCTTTGCTGCTGCCAATCAGGTCGCTTGAAGGAACGCCTTCTGCACGCCCTCCAAGCAACACTGAAAATCCACCGCCAAGAGCCTGGCTCACACCAAGTCTGGCTGCAAATTGATCCACAGCAGCAAAGTAGCCGACAATCGGATCAATTGTTGGCGATTGCGGATTGCGGTTTACACCATTATGTTCTTTCGGATTTGACAAATAAAACCCGTTGAAATACAGTGCCGTTTTTGATGTAAAAGAAACATATCCCTGCGTTTCCAAAAATGCGCCCACAGCGCCGTCGCCCAATTGGATCGACTGGTCAACCGGCTTCACAATTGTATAATCATTACCTTCTTTATCCAGCCTGTGAAATTCACCTTCCACTGCTTTATCACCCGTAGGCAGCTTGATGCCTCCGCCGATTGCAATGTTGAATTTTGGCATTTTTAATGGATCTCTTAGCCAGTAACTTGTTGAAATTCTCAAATCGCCGATCCCTTTTGAGCTTGTATGAAAGCGTTTTTGCTCTGGATTGGTCGCCACCGCGTTGCCATAATGCTCGTATAACGACGATCGGTCATTGTGCTGAACGGGCAAGGTCACGGAAATAGACCAGCGCATATTCGGCTGATAAGTAAGTCCCAGATCCAAAGCATGCGCAACATTGATAACCTGTGTTCCTTGTTCTACGCGCTCTTTTTCTTCATGATCGCCACGGAAGTGTTTGTACGATCTGAAAAAACGATAACCTGCATTGACCTGGAATTTGCCGTTTTGCTGTTTAAAAAAATCGGCAGAAGTTGCGCCTGCATGGCTCATGCCGCGAATTGCTACGCAGCCTTGCGCGAATGCATTATTTGAAATTTGTGTGAGGCAAAGGCACACGAATAGAACGATAGTAGATATCTTTTTCATTGATCTTAGTTTTTCAGAATGGTAAATGGAATGCAGTCACAGCAACGTTTCCTGACGGAAATGCCGAGCCTGATTTTAGAAAATTGCTGATTAACTAAGCGAATTCAGGTGGGGGAGAATCAAAGGATTGTGCAGGTGCCCGATGAAACGACAAATGCTCACAGAAAGAAACGGATTCTAAAAATGCGTAATATTCGCAACCGAATGTGGACCTGGTTTCAATGGGTAAGTAGCTCTTAACGAGATCTTGAAGCAGTTTCAATGCGCGGTCCGAAGAGGATTTTTTACTTTTATCGTTATCCGATAATTCATTCATACTGTCCGCTAGCTCAACGAACTTGTCGCGCGCCGATGCATTAACTTGCAGCGTCACAAACAAAGTATCGTTCTCTATTTTCTGATGGACAATGTTGTAAAACTCGCCGTCTTTCTTGATCAAACCAGCAGTTCCATCCTCATTTTCCCAGGAAGTTGTGTAAGGCAATGAAGGAGCAGGAATAGCCAAAACAGCCTTTTTGGACGGAATTTCATGCTTGGAAGCGGTTTCAAATGACTTGTTAAAACATAACACGGCAACTGCCAGTCCAAATGTATTGTACAGGAGTAAGCCAAGAAGTGCTATGGATAAAAGTCGTTTCAAATAGTATCAGTTTTTCCAAAAATAATACAGTATTTCGAATTTTCCATTCGTCTCGGCAAATTAACTTCGCATCGCAGCCGCCAAGTGGTAATAATTCATTAATACATTAAAATGTATATTTGGGATTGATTTGCCCTATTCCAGGTTTATGCTTTTTGAAAATTTCTACGCGTCTTGTTATCAGTGGTTTGAAGGAAAATTGTCAGGCAAGCATTGGCTGTTGAAGGTCACCTTGTTTTCGGTTGGGTTGTCCTTGTTTCTTGCATTTCCTCCGTATTCGTTGCTGGCTTCGCATTTTCAGGCTGATGGCGTCAAACTCGATGCATGGGTTTTTGTTCAAAATCAGGCGCAGGATCTGTTGCATCCGAAAGACATGGAATATGATGTGCGGCGTGAAAATATGATCCTTCGCTGGACTTTGCCGCTGCTTTCATATATAACCAATCACAATGTCATTCTGATCCTCATTGCTCAGGCGATTTGCGGCGTCATGTTCCTTTATAATTCGGGAAAATGGGTGTTTAAAATCTCCGGAGACAAAGTTTTAGCCGGCTTATTTATCTTGTCTCTTGCCAATATTTTCGTCAGCGTATGGACATTTGCGGACATTCACGGTTATGGCGATGGTTTTGCTTACTTTTTCTTGTTAACAGCACTGTTAAGCCGCAATCCAGTTAGTGCATTCATTTCCCTGCAGATCGCATTTTTTACAGACGAGCGCGCAGTCGTCGCGGGTGGTTATTTGCTGCTCTTCTGGATCGTCCTGAAAACTTACGAGAAGAACGATTTCAGCCTTCGGGCGATCATTAAAGCTGGTTTGTTACGTGAAAGTTCTGTGGTGTGGATCGCGTGGATTTGCTATTTTGCCGTGCGGGAATATGTTTTGGCAAATTATTTTCCCAATCACAGTTATTCCACGATCGGGACGCCGGTCTTGTTTGCCAATGCGCATCGGAATGGGCTGGGCAGCAGCATCTGGTCGGCATTTGAAGGCACGTGGCTGCTAATGGGCGCCGCATTGCTTGCATTATTTCTGACGAAGCGTTACTGGCTGATCGCCGCGCTTTTCATTGGTTTTACAATCCTTGTGCTCACCGGAATTTACGTTCACGATATCGACAGGGCACTTTCTTACGGTTTCCCGTTTATCCTTGCTGCGTTTTTTATTTTGTATAAAACGGCATCCATGCGGTCATTGAAGCTCATTCTTTTTTTTACAATGCTCATTTGCGTGGGACATCCGCAGGTTTTTTATATGGGTTATAACAAGATCTTGTGGCTGGAACCGCTTCCAATCAAAGTGTTGATGCTGTTCGATAGGATTTTCGCATGGAATGTATTCACCTAAACATTGGACTCGAGTGGAGACGAAACAAAAGTTTGTATTTTCAAAAAGAAATATTTCTATCTTACTAAACGGATTATCAGAACATTTCTCAACGCTATTTAAAACAAACGCTATCTGTAAACTCTCATATGCCGTTATTAGTTGAGCTGAACACCTTTAACACCGGTGCCGGCAATTTGACCGTCTTTGAAAAGATAATCCCGGGCACGATCAAGCGTGTATTTTACATTTATGGAGCTGGCGAGACGCAGCGCGGGGGACACAGGCATCACAAAACGTGGAATGCCTTGATATGCATTCATGGAAGCTGCCGGGTTTATTCCAACGATGGAGAAAAAGAGGAATATTTCATCCTCGATGATCCTGCCTCGTGCCTCATTCTCGAACCGAAAGACTGGCATATCATGGACTCATTTTCGGAAGACGCAATCCTTCTGGTGCTTTCCAATGAATATTATGACATTGCCGATTACATCGATGAGCCATATATGCTGAAACAGATCGTATCCCAATGATCCCTTTTCTGGATTTAAACCAGGTTAATGCGCCTTATCTTAAAGCCATCGAAAAAGCCTCACTCAAGGTGATCCGTTCGGGATGGTATATTTTGGGGAATGAGCTCAAATCATTTGAAAAATCATTTGCAACTTATTGCCAAGCAGCACATTGTGTGGGTGTTGCTAATGGGTTGGATGCGATTACATTGATTCTGATGGCTTACGACTTTCCGGAGGATAGCGAAGTGATTGTCCCGGCAAACACTTACATCGCGTCCGTTTTGCCAGTCGTCTATTTGGGTTTTAAAGCCGTTTTCGTAGAGCCCGATCCGGTAACAATGCTTTTGAACCCGGAAAAAATAGCTGAAAAAATCACTATGAAAACCCGGGCAATCATTGCTGTTGACCTTTATGGGCGCAGTTGTGAAATGGATCTAATTATGGAACTGGCCCAACAGCACGGCCTGAAAGTGATTACGGATGCAGCACAAGCGCACGGGGCCGTGTATAAAAACAAAAAAATCGGCAGCATTGCCCACGCAACTGCATTCAGTTTTTATCCGACCAAAAATCTTGGCGCACTCGGTGATGCGGGAGCCATTACAACTGATGACGAAGCGCTGGCTGAAAAACTGCGATATCTCCGAAATTATGGGTCACTCGTTCGATACAAAAACGATTTCCAAGGAGTTAATAGTCGATTGGACGAGATTCAGGCTGCGATATTGAATGTTAAATTGCCTTTTTTAGATCCTGAAAATGACCGGAGAAGAGCGATTGCTGCACGTTATTTGAGTGAAATCAATGTTAAGGATCTTGTTTTGCCGCCAGGTGATCGGACTCAGGACGATGCTTGGCATTTGTTTGTAATCCGGCATCCAGATCGTTCCAAATTAATTGCGCACCTTGACGCCAACGGCATTCAAACGAATGTGCATTATCCGCTGCCAATCCACAAGCAACAGGCTTTCAGGGAATATCAGGATTTGCAACTGCCTATAACAGAACAAATTCATGAACAGGTCATCAGCCTGCCGCTGAATGCCGTGCTGACGGATGAAGAGGTCGCCTACATTATACAAACCGTTAATCATTTTGATTATCCGCAATGAAGTTATCCGTCGTCATCCCGGTTTACAACAGCGAAAAAACGATCAGGCCGCTCGTAGAATCCTTGCAATCAGCGTTATCGGAAGTCACTTTTGAGATTGTCAT
Source organism: Dyadobacter sp. CY326 (assembly GCF_021390515.1). GTDB lineage: Bacteria > Bacteroidota > Bacteroidia > Cytophagales > Spirosomataceae > Dyadobacter. The sequence continues at coordinate 174,096 of NZ_JAJUXI010000012.1, read as the reverse complement.
GGTGAATGACGGGAGCAGGGACGGCTCGGAAAAAGTTTGCAAGCAACTGGCGGATCTTTATTCCAATGTTCGATTCATATCATTGCGCAGGAATTACGGCGAATTTAATGCAGTTATGTGCGGCTTAAACTGGGCCTATGGCGATTATTGCGTGATGATTGACGACGATTTTCAAAATCCGCCCCAGGAAATCCTGAAACTGATCAAAGTGGCAGAAAGTGGTGATAATGATGTGGTTTACACTTATTATTCCAAAAAAGAACATTCGGTAGGACGGAACCTGGGAAGCAAGCTGGTTAACTGGCTTACAAGTTATTTGCTGAATAAGCCGAAAGATCTTTATTTGTCCAGTTTCAAGCTCATTCGACAGGAAGTTGTCAGGGAAATCACAAAATATCAGGGTCCTTATCCCTACATTGACGGCCTTATTTTCAGGATCACAAGGAACATCGGAACCGTTCAGGTGGTACATTTGAAGCGCGAAGAAGGAATGTCCAATTACACCTGGAAAAAACTTATTTCGCTGTTTCTCAACATATTATTTTGCTATTCGTCACTTCCTATCCGGCTTTTTATGCCAATCGGACTAGGCTTGTTTATGTTTGGCTTTTTGCTGCTTTGCTTTCTCACCGGACAATGGATCATTGGTCCCGATCCGAAAGGCTGGCAGGTTGTAACAGCTGCATTGATTTTCATCGGAGGCATTCAATGCACATTGCTAAGTGTTTTGGGGGAATATATTGGCAAGAGTTTTATGGCACAAAGCGGTCAGCCGCAATATGTTATAAAATACAACAGCGCCGAAGCCCTATGATTGACAGCAGACAGGAATATCAGCGCATGTATGAGGTTGAGCGCTCGCTCTGGTGGTATCAAGTGCTGCATGGCAAAGTCCTAGCCCGGATCAAAAAGCATTTTGGAGATAAGAATTCCGATTTGCGCATCCTTGACGCAGCATGTGGAACGGGAGGATTGCTGTCATTTCTGCGCGACGCCGGATTCGCAAACCTTACAGGATTTGATTACGCACAACACGCCATTGATTTTTCTCGCGAGCGAAACCTGAATGTCGGCTTTGGTGATCTGAAAAATGTTGAAGCATTTCAACCTGGTGAAACATTCGATGTCATTTGCTGCAACGATGCGCTCTATTTTCTTTCAGATGAGGAAATCGTTTTGGCATTAATCGCATTTCGGAAGAAACTGAAAAAGAATGGGTTAATCATCATTAACATTCATGCTTTCGAAGCATTTTCCGGCACGCATGATCTGGCGGTTGGAAGTTTCAGGAGGTTTAAGTTTGAGCAATTCACCCATTATGCGAAGGCTGCCGGCTTAAACATTGCGCATAACACTTACTGGCCTTTTGCATTATCATTGCCAATTCTGGCCGTTCGGCAATGGCAGAATTATCAGATCCGCAACCAAAAAATTGACGTCGAACACCTGGATTCGGACGTCAAATTTCCAGGTGCGTTAGTCAATTCTGTTTTGAAAGGCATCACAAAAGCCGAACAATTGCTCATCCCGAAAGCGCCTTTTGGCAGCTCCTTGTTCATGACAATGACGCCTGAAAACTGATCGGAACAAGTCTATTTTTTTGAAAATCCGGAGTTATTTATTTTATCAAACAACTCTTTTACTTCCCCAATCCGTGCGGCGCCATTCATGTCGAAATAGATGAATGTTTCCAGATCGCCGCGGTGCATGGCCTGGTTCATATCGCCGCTCTGCGACTTGTGACAGGCTTTGACCCAATCGGCAACGATCATATAACTGTGCTTTTTATCTTCGCCAAAACCATAAGTCCGGTCAAATTCAAAAATGGGCGCTGTCAAATTTACGGCCGTTTCTGGATAACCGTCTAGCCGAGTGAAGCCGGGCGTGTAACCTTTGTTTTGTGCTTGGCCACCGAGAATGATCGGCTTTTTTGCACCCTTATAACGTTGCACTGCCCTAATGGCGCTGATGGAGGCGGTTTTGTGGTGTGCATGCTGGCTCTCGCTTGGGATCAGACAAAAGACAAAATCGTAATTTCCGCGTTCCAGAATTTCGTCCAGCCGACTTTCTACGAATTTAATGTTCCAATTTCTCCCTTCCAGATAAGGCTTCTCGTTTTTGTTATAATAATCGTCGCGCTGGTCGAGGAAGAAAAAGTTGCCAATGCCGAGCACGTCGCCCGCTGCTAAAATTTCCTTTTTCCGGATTAAAGGCAAATGCTTGCGACCCACAACAGAATCAACTAGGTTCATGCCATAATAGGACGAGGCAACGAGCCCATTATAACCGCCCGAAGCGTCGGTGATCAGGGCAAGATCGGCTGAACCTTTGAGCTCGTGCGTGATTTTGAAAATGGTGACCGGGAACATTGTTTCATCGTCAGGATGCGCGGTAACAATCAGAATTCTTGGACTTTGGGCAAACGTTGACAGAGAAATGATTAAAAATGCGAGAAGATAAATGTTTTTCATGCGGACGATTTTTTAAAGTGGTGTGTTATAATGCCATCAAACATTTATAACCATATGGATTTACAGCTTAAAGGGAAAACCGCATTCATCAGCGGTTCTACCCAGGGAATCGGGTTTGCCATTGCCCAAAATTTATTGAAAGAAGGCGCAAGCGTTGTAATCAACGGCAGAACCGCCTCCAAAGTGGACGACGCCGTAAAACGCCTCCAAGAAAGTGTCCCCAATGCTAACGTATCTGGCATAGCGGCAGATTTTTCCAAAGTTGAAGAAATTGATGCATTGCTGCAAAAGTTGCCGGAAATTGACATTCTCGTTAACAATGCAGGAATATTTGAGCCCAAGGCATTTACCGAAATTGCTGATGCAGATTGGTTCAAGTTCTTCGAGGTCAATGTGTTAAGCGGCGTGCGTTTGTCGAGACATTATTTTCCAAAGATGCTTGCAAAAGATTGGGGCCGCATCATCTTCATTTCGAGTGAATCGGCGGTGAATATTCCGGAAGAAATGATTCATTACGGCATGACAAAAACGGCGCAATTGTCCATCAGCAGGGGATTATCAGAGCTGACCAAAGGTTCAAATGTAACAGTTAACTCGGTATTGCCCGGTCCAACCAAGTCGGAAGGCGTGGCGGATTTTGTGAAACAGTTGGGTGAGGCTAATCAGGTTACTGCGGAAGAAGCCGAAAAGGATTTCTTCAAAAACGCAAGGCCAAGCTCATTGCTGCAACGTTTTGCGTCTGTTGAAGAAGTCGCAAACCTAGTCACTTATGTTGCCAGCCCGCTATCATCCGGGACCAATGGCTCCGCATTGAAAGTAGACGGAGGCGTCGCCAAGTTTATTCTTTGACGGTTCAGATCTCTTGTCTTTTCAAACTCAATGCACAAAAGCACGTTTTCTGGAACATTCATTCTGAAATAATTGTCTGGTTACTATGGCACGAAGCAAATCATTTGAACCGGAAGAAAAGCTTGAAAAGGCAAGAGATCTTTTTTGGCAAAAAGGCTATCAGGCAACCTCCATGCAGGATCTGGTGGATACAATGGGCCTGAACCGCGGGAGCATTTATGACACATATGGCGACAAACACAGCCTGTTTCTCAGGTGTTTGAAAAGTTATGCGGACGATCTGCTTGAAGAATATGTAAAAGCAGCGGATGCAACCAAGTCGCCATTGAAAGCCATTGAAAAAATTGTAAAACGGGCAGCGCTTCGGACCATTGAGGAAGGGAAAACCTGCATGGGCGTGAAATCCGCCTTTGAATTGGCTTCGGTGGATGAAGAAGTGCACACAATTTTGAAAGACAACACGACAAGCATTGTGAGCGTGTTGAAGGAGTTGATCAAAAAAGCGCAAAAAGCAGACGAGGTCAGCGCGAAACGTGATCCCGCCATGCTTGCGAATTTTATCGTTTCAAATTTTACAGGTTTCTGGCAGCTTTATCTCGTTTACAATGATGCGGATTTAGTCAAGCAGCAAGCAGAATTTTTGGTAAAATCAATAAAGAAGTGAATTAAGCAGTCAATTATTGAATGCTCATTCAATAATTTCAAGTTAAGGTTATGTTAGATTTAAATAAAGAAGAAGCATATAGATCAAGCGCTATACACATTGACAGGCAAGGGGATCCATCTGTACTCACTTATACTGAGGATCTTATCGGTGAACCCGGTCCGGGAGAAGTGCGGATCAGGCAAGCGGCCATCGGGCTGAATTTTGTAGATACATATTTTCGCAGTGGCGCATTTCCTGTTAAAGCATTTCCATACATTCCCGGCATCGAAGCAGCAGGTGTTATAGAGGCAGTGGGGTCGTGGGTTACGGATTTCAAGGTCGGTGATCGCGTTGCTTATCATTTCATTCCGGGCGCTTATGCGGAGGTCCGCATTGTTGGAACGCACCAACTGGTGCATGTCCCGGATGGTGTGACGCTTGAAGAAGCCGCAGCATTGCTGGTCAAAGGATTTACAGCCAGAATGCTGGTTAAGGAGACTTACCAGGTCAAGCCAGGCGACATTGTGCTTGTGCATGCGGCTGCGGGAGGCGTGGGATCATTGGTCACCAAATGGTCCAAATCACTGGGCGCAACGGTTATTGGAACGGTCGGCTCTGAAGGTAAAAAACAGGCTGCACTTGAAAATGGCGTGGATCACGTCTTTCTTGTCGATTGCGAAGGTTTTGGGAAATCGGTCGCCGAGATAACGAAAGGGGAAGGCATTAACGTCGTTTATGATGGCGTAGGCAAAGATACATTTGCAGAGTCCGTCGGACAGATTCGCAAAGGCGGAAAGATTGTGCTGTATGGATCATCATCCGGCCAGCCCGAGCAGATCAATCATGCAGCATTGCGTGCCAGGTCCATTAACATGCTTACGCCTGTGCTGAACGCCTACATTACAGATTATGAAAGCCTTCAAACATTTGCTCAGGACACATTCGCCGCATTGCAATCGGGCATTTTCGGTAAGCTTGCCATCACCCAATATCCACTTTCACAAGCGGCTCAGGCGCACAGCGACATGGAGTCCAGAAAAACAACGGGGTCGGTGATCCTGGTGCCGTAACATCAGGAAGCCACGCGCTGCGCAACGACTTTCTCCCATAAAATTCCAATGATCATTCCCGTCAGACTGGCCAGCAGGCCGTAAATCAGCGGAGGATATTCGGTTGCGATATATGCGCAACCGAGCCAGGCAATAAGTCCGGAAATCATGGAAAGCATGCAGCCCAGCTCATTGGTGGCTTTCCAATATAAGCCCGCCGCCAGGGGAATGAACAGCGAAACAAGGCTAAATGCAGAGGACTCGGCAACGAGATCGAAAATGCTGTCGCTCCGCAAAGCCATGAAAATACAGACAATTGTAATGACGACGATGCCGAGGCGAATGATTTTTAAAAGCTGCTGATCGGACATTTTCGGGTTAAAAAATTTAAAGATATTTTCACCCAAAACAGCGGCCGGCGCCATGATTGCGCTGCTGGTTGTGCTCAAAATTGCCGAAACGAGCGCGCCAAAAAAGAGGATCTGCAAAGGAACGCTCATGTGCTTTAAAACCATGTTAGGAATGATCAGCTGTCCGTCGTGATCCGATTCCGGATAAAGATGGTGGCCGCAAAGTCCTATAAAAAGTGGAAGCAGCGCAACAGTGAGATACATTAGCGATGATAACAATGTTGCCTTTACGGAAACACTCGCCGATTTGGCAGACATAACCCTTTGAAAAACATCTTGTTGCGGAATTGATCCCAGTCCAATGGTGATCCAGGCGGCAAAATATTCGACGGACGCTTTGAAGGTGAAGTCTGGATAAAATTTGAAAAATCCCGGCGGCGCAGCTTTAATAAGCGGCGTAAAGCCACCCACTTTTTCATAAAGCACGGCAGCAACAATGAGCAATCCGACAATGATCATGATAGTTTGCATAAAATCGGTGATCGAAATGGACCACATGCCGCCCCAGATCGTATAAAGGATCACGACGAAAGAACTGCCTATAATGCAGGTCACCAGCGACCAGCCAAGCACAACTTTCAGCACAATGCCCATGGCGAGCAATTGAGCTGCGATCCAGCTGAAATAGGAGGGGATGATCAGGATTGCGGATAAGAGCTCTGCATTGCGCCCATAGCGTATCCTGAAAAAGTCGCAGAACGTGATAATGTTCATTTTATAAAACCGCCGCGCAAAAAATAATCCGACCAGCAGCAGGCATAAGGACGCACCAAAAGGGTCCTCAATTACGCCCAGAAGGCCATTTTCTACAAATTCTGTGGGAGCGCCCATGATGGTTTCGGAGCCAAACCAGGTTGCGAATGTTGCCGATGCAGCCAGCACGAGTGGCAAGCGCCTGCCTGCTAACACAAAATCCTGCGTGGTCGAAATTCTTTTCGAAGCCCACAATCCGATCCCGAGATTTGCGAGGAGATAAGCAAGAATTGCAAAAGCAAGCATAGAAGTCGGTTATAAAACGTGCGATTTTTGGATGAACTGCGCGTGCAGATAAGTTGTGTAAATGGCTGATCCTTTCATATTGAGATGGTGCGGATCAAACAAATTCACAGGCTTGAAGATAGCGTCCATTCGGGAATCTTTGGGCAGCGAAATCAAATTTGCTTCAGGAATGTATGGCATCACGTGTGACAATGTCTCGAATTCGCCTTTCGTAAAATTATTTGGCATGAAGAAAACGACCGATTTTCCATGACTCCGGGCCAATGCAATGATTCCATTTATTCTGGAAAGATAATATAGGTTTGGCGTAGACTTTCTGTCCGTAGTGATCAGCTTTTTTGTATAAAACTGGTTGTTAATCAGCATTGTATTCACGCCCGTTAATGTGTCAACGACGATTTGGAAGCCATTGTCTTGCAAATGCGGTGGGCCTTCGATGGGATCTTTTACGGGTTTGACAAGTTTTTTGATTGCTGCAATTTGAGGAGCAATGGAAAAGATTTGAAAGAGGGTCAGGTTGAGGTCGGTCAGGAATTCACTTACTTTTTCCTTGTCATCCATGTTTGAGGCAAAGCCAGTCGCTCGGCTCCTGAAATAGACATCCTGGAAAAGTTGATTGGGCGTCAGATGCATCGTGCTGTAATCCAGGGCACTTAATTCAATGAAAATCGTATTCGTTTTCCGCTCGTTTTCAATCAGATTTTCTGCGATTTGCAAGGCGTGCGCAAAGGAAATGCTGAACAAGCCCATGTTATAGCTGCGCGTTTTGCCAGCATTTAACGAATCAAAAAGGGCGGGATTGACACCGTATAATGTGCGGCTGGTTCCAATGAAGACCACATTGGGGTCAAACTTTTGGCACAGGCGCTCACGTGTTGCAATGTCACGCCGCGGATCGAGGCCCAGTTGCGCAACCACCAAAACGAAAAGTAACTTGAAGGTGAGAAACAATGCGATCCATTTCAATATCTTTTTGACCATTCTCTATTCAGATTTCGCGGATGGATCAGGTTTTAAAACTGAATGTAATAGAAATTTGCAACCGAAGTTTGCCCGAAAATCAGTACGAGCTGCGCTAAAACAAGGAATGAAACGTTTCGCTCCAAAGCGGGTCGTTTCATCATAAATGATGCAATGTCTTCTTTTTCACCCATTTGATAGTTGATAAAATCAAGCACTAAAAACAATGCGATCGTCAGGCCAAAGCCGGAAGTAAGAATCGAAACTGTGCCTGAGCCGAAGCCAAACATTGCGCTGTAAAGCCGTAAGCCGCTGTTAAGTTCCGCGGCCCTGAACCATCCCATGATCAATGTTCCTGTTAACAAGCGAATGATGATCCGCATCACTGTGTGTGTCGAAGAGCCGATCGTGAGGCCGGCGCCGCTGTAAAATCGCTCCCAAAAATGCTTTGTCCTGATCTCAAAATTGATGTAAGCCCATTGCAGAAATCCCCAAATGACGAATGACCAGCTTGGTCCGTGCCACAATCCCGTGATAACAAATGTAAGTAAGCGGTTGAATTCCAGCCGGGTTTTGTTGGTGACGCCTTTGCTAATGTTGAAAAAGACATAATCGCGAAACCAGGAAGTGACTGTAATGTTCCATGAATTCCAGGATTCAGTGCGCGACGGCGTAAAATAGTAACGGTTTGCAAAATTTTTACTGAGCCTGATGCCAAGCAAGCGCGCAGATCCGGTGGCAATGTCGGTGTAACCAGAAAAATCGCAATACAGCTGAATGGAAAAAAGCAGAATGCCCAGCGTAACTGAAAATGCCGTGTATTTTTCGGGTTGATCAAAAACTGGATTGACGTGATCCGCGAGTCTAGCAGCTAAAACCAATTTCTTAAACAATCCCCAAACAATGAAGTAAATGCCCGCCCTGATGTTGTCGGGATCGTAGTCAACGGGTTTTTTCAGCTGCGGAATCAATTGCCTTGCACGCTCCAACGGCCCGGCCAGCATGGTCGGGAAAAAGCCGAGATACAATGCTAAATAACCGAAATGATTTTCAGGTTTGATGTATTTGCGATGCACATCGGTGAGATAACCAATGATCAGAAACGTGTAATAGGAGATGCCGATGGGTGCCAGCCAATTCAAAACCACGGGCGAAAACGAGTTGTTGATCGGGATCAAATATTTAAAAAACAGGAGCGGAAGCAGACAAACGATAATCGAAATGGTGAGCAGCGTTTTCTTTCGTGTTTTGGAATGCAGCGGATTACCCAGATATTTTCCTGCTGTGTAACAAATTACGGTAAGCCCAAACCACACAAAAACGTAATATCCGCTCCAACTAACGTTAAACAATGTGCTAAGAATCAGCAAAAGCACCCATTTTTTATTGTGTGGCGTTTTGTAGTAAGCCACAACGATAATGAGAAGCAGAAGGAAATAAGTGAAATCGGTAAATTTGACCATCGTGCTCCTATTTTAAAAGCACGGGCAAATTCTTGTGGCCTCGGAAAAACACTTTTGAATCCCATTCGCCAGGCTTGTCGGGATGCAGCCGGATGTTTGGAAAAGCGGCCATAAATTTTGGGAGAAACTTTTGAAGTTCAAATCGCGAGAGCCTTGCGCCCATGCAATGGTGCAGTCCAAAGCCAAATCCAATGTGCGGATTGGGTTTCCGTGTGGGGATAAACGTTTCCGGATTCCCAAAAACAGCGGGGTCGCGGTTCGCGGAAGCAATGCCCAGCAGAACGGTTTTCCCTTTCCTTACCTGCAAACCTTCAAATTCCATGTCCGCTTTTACCTGCCGTGGAATCCAGTTGACAGGACTGACGTAGCGAATAAGCTCTTCTACGGCAATCGCGCAGCCGTCGTGCGTATCCCAGTTTATCTTTTTGTCGCGGTTTTCAATCAATGCAGCAATGCTTCTGGTAAGCAGCAAAGTGGTCGTTTCCGTAGCAGCATTCACAAGAAACTCCCAGGTCCCGATCAATGCATTGATCCTTGAACTGCCCATAATGTCCTTCATTTCAAGCAATAAGCCTTTAGTAAGCTCTTTTTCCTGCCGGGTCAGGGTTTCGCTCATGAAGCCACGAAACTCGCGTGACATTTCAGCGCATATAAGCAGATCTTTTACATTGAGTGTTTTTTCGAAAATCAATGTGATGACGTAGGAGAACTTTTGAATAAAATCATAGTCTTCACTTTTCAAACCGACGATTTTACTGAGAACCAGAAAGCTGAATTTTCTGGAAATTTCTACGAGATCAGCCTCTTCAAGATTTTTATATTCCGTTATCACGTCCTGAATTGCATCAAATGTAATCTGCTCGTAATTGGCCTCATAAAACTTTTTGTTGACCAATCTTCGATGTGCTGCGTGCTGCTCGCCGTTCATGAACAAGAGCCAGTAACGCAGGCTTTCACCAAACTCCGCAAGCACAGGATCGTTGTTGGCGATGGCTGAAACGACCTTAAATCTCTCCGTAAAATCGAAGTTTTGGAAGTTTTCAGAATCGGAAAAGATCTTTTTGACATTTTTATAATCCATCACGACCAAGTCGCCGAACAGATTTAAATGAACAGGATTGGTTTTCCGAATGTCGCCGATCAGTTCTGTGTAATTCTCGCTGACCTTGTTTTGGGAGGACCAAATTGCCGATACGGACATAGGAAATTATTTCTAAATCGTTGAGCTTGTTATTATTAAGTGAAATCAGGCTTCCTGATTTTCCAATATCCATTCGGTTGTGGCAGCGATTGTGCCCATTTCCCAAAATATAGAAGGGCTGAGTTCCATGCCGAGCCATTCTTCCAGCTCCGACGTAATGTTGACCATCAGAAGCGAATCTATGCGGAGACTTGCAATTTCAGTGTTGGCGGTAATTTCGCTGGAAGGCAATTGCGCGTGATGTGCTATACGTTCGATAATCCAATCAGAGATTTCGGTATATGTTTTGTTCATATCAGGTAAAGGAGCGTTGGCAATTTGTATTTTGTGAAAATAAGAATTTTATCTCGGCTTAAAGATATTAATGCCTGCAAATGATTGAATGGCCGTTTTTAATACACCTTAATTGTCATAGAAAACTTCACGTGCCTTCAACCGCTGGATTTTCCCGCTTGACGTTTTGGGTAATTTACCAATGCTCGTAAGCACAATTTTATGCGGCACCAGTCCAAATGCAAGTCCAATGCTGCTGACAATGCTGTTGTGGATTGCGCTAACTTCAATGTCATTCTGCGAGGCGCGACGCACTTCACTTACAATCATCAGTTCTTCACCCTGTTCCGTCTCAATAGAAAATGCGGCTGTCGCATGCGGTTGAATGTCATCATGGCACGCGCTCACGACTTCTTCAATGTCCTGCGGGAAATAATTGGTGCCGCGAATGATGATGAGCTCCTTTTTGCGACCGGTGATGAACAATTTGCCATTTGAAATAAAGCCCAAATCGCCCGTTCTGAGAAATGGTCCATTTCCACAATTTGTAAAAGCCTGGAATGTGGCCAGTGTGGCGGCAGGATTTTCCCAATAGCCGAGCGCAACACCCGCATTCTTAACCCAGATTTCGCCGATTTCACCTTCGCTTTGAATGGTTAACAGTTCAGTATCAACAATCGCGACCTCTGTAAATTCAACCGGCGGGCCGCAAGCGACAACGGTTTTCGGATTTGAGGCTGATATTTTTTGATAAACCATTGGTGTGCCGTGCAAGTGTAAACTCACCGCCAATGTGGCCTCGGCCAGGCCATAAGCCGGGACAAGGCTTTCTCGCTTAAAGCCAGTCATCTGCATTGTTTCGGTAAAGTTTTCCAAACTGGAAATTCGAATAGGCTCGGCGCCCACATATAGAACGCGTAATGAGCTGAGATCCAATGTTTCCAGTTGCTCAGGTTTTATTCTGGAAACACAATGGTCGAGCCCGAAACCCGGTCCGCCGCAAACGGCTGCTTTGTATTGGGAAATGGTTTCGAGTAATAAAATCGGTTTTGTAATGAAGAGGAGCGGAGCGATTACGTAACCGGTTCCGCCGGTGAAAATGGGTGATAAAAGCCCGTCAACAAGCCCCATATCATGATAATGCGGAAGCCACGTTACGGACGAATCCATTTCCGTGCGCCCGAAGCAATTGTTGATCGCGTTGAGGTTGGCGACAAGGTTTGGGTGACTGATCATGACGCCTTTGGGATGCCCGGTTGAGCCAGATGTGTATTGTAAATAAGCAGGTTCGTTGTCGGCAGTTGATCTTGAAATTGGGTTAATAAGATCCGCTTGTTCAAGAAGGTCGTCTGTAAAAAACCAGCTGATGTTCCGATCTTGCAATGCTTTGGAGGCAGCGTTCTGACGCTGAAAAAGCATTTTGTAGGTTTTTCTATTTGTAATGATGACAGATGCGCTGCAATCTGAAATGATGTTCAGAATTCGGTAAATCGCGGGTTCTGAATAGCCAATGGGACAAGGCACGGCAATGAGGCCGGCTTGCAGCGAGCCTAGGAAAGTTTGGATGAATGCAGCTTCGGCTGGCAACAGGATTATGGCTCTTGAACGGCTGGCATAAGCGGCTTGAAACTGCGCTGAGGCTGCCAATGTCGTTTCGAATAATGCTTTGTAAGTCAGCGTTTGTGTGAGATCGCCATCTTTTCCTACAAAACCATATGCAAGCTTGTCCGAAAATTGACCTGCATAGAATTCAAGTTTCTGAATGATATCCATGAAACCAAATATATGCAAAAAGCCGTATGACCAGGATTAATCTTGATCATACGGCTTCAAATTTATGCACGCTAATTATCTCGGACCTCTGGTTCTGTTGCGTTGTCCGTAATGGTTGCCATTACTGCTTTGTCTCCTGTAAGCTCTGTCGTTATAACGGCTTGACCTGTATCGGTCTGCATGAATCACTCTCGGACGATTTGGCTGCACAACCACCACTCTTGGAGGCGGAGGCGGCACGCGATAATATCGGCGACCATATCCGTATCCGTAGTCATAACCAGGATTGTATGATGATCTGTATGTGCAGGAAGAAATGCTTATCGCTGCAATAATCGTTACGATAACTGACAGCAGGACTCTGTTTGATCTCACGGCTTTTGTTCGTTTTGTACTAATATTAAAACGATTATTGCCAATGAATAGTGCCTTTTAGTAAGTGACTGCCCGAATCGTCAAAACGCATTTTTAAAGTTATCCACAGCGGTTTCAGCATATAAATGCATTATAATTGGCTCAAAACGCAGTAAATACAGCTTTGTTAACAAGTTATCCACAGCGTTATTGTGGATAACTTGTTAACAAACATTAGCAAACTAAGCTTCGACATCGTAAATCAAAACACGCTCCCAAAGATGCGCGCAATCTTCCACGAATTTCTTGTGCAATGGGTGAACCTGATATACATCATGTCCGGCTTCATCTGCGAAAACCAGAATTTCAGCAAAATCGTAAGTCGCATCGATAACCGGGCGACGTGTCGCTGCTGGTGGTCCAATGTAAACGGATTCGATGGATTCTATGGCTTCTAGTGACTTGATGCCTGCAAGCAATGCCTGACGCGCTTCTTCGTTGTCTTTTTCTTTTAGCCAAAAAAATACGTTGTGAACAAACATGGATAATTGTTTATGAGTTTAAAGATAAATTAAGGATTCATTTGATTGAGCGCACTTTCCGGCACATGTTCCGAAACAGGATTGACATAAGCTTTTTCCAATTTGAAAGAAAACGTCGTCCCCTTATCGAGTTTGGACATCACCGCGATTTTGGTGTCGTGGCCGTTTAGAATGTGCTTGACGATGGCCAACCCGAGTCCCGTGCCGCCAATTTCTTTGCTTCTGCTTTTGTCAATGCGGTAAAATCTTTCAAAAATACGGTTCAAGTGCTCATGCGGAATGCCCGGACCATTGTCCCGGACAGCGATTTCAATGTATTTCTTGCCCTCATTGAAATGGACAATCACTTTTCCACCCTCATTCCCGTATTTGACAGCGTTTTCTATCAAATTCAGCATCACCTGCTCCATGCGGTCCGCATCTGCCAGCACCCACACTTCCGGCATGTCATCAGGCTTGACTTTCAATGCGACATTGCGATCTTTTGCGATATTTTCCAGCCTGCTGAAAATGCTCATAACCAATGAACGAATGTCCAATGGTGCAATATTCATCTTAATGTCACCCGTTTCCATTTGCGAAAGCACAAGCAGATCTTTCACAAGGACGTCCAGACTGTCGAGGTTTTTAGCAGCTTTTATCAGAAAGCGTTCCCGCACATCTTCGTCATCCATTGCGCCGTCGAGGAGTGTGTGGATAAATCCTTGTGCGGCAAAAATGGGTGTTTTAAATTCATGCGAAACATCCGCGAGGAATTCCCGACGAAACAATTCCAGCTTTTTCAGCTCATCAATCTCTTTCTGTTTTTTTGTGACATAAACAAAAATCTCGTCGTTGATCGTTTTCAGCGGGTTGGATTCCGTGATAAGTTTTTTACGTGGGGCCAGGTTAAAATCCTTCATTTTGAGCTTGTGGATCGTCCTGTACATTTTGTTAACCTCCCTGAAAACAAGAATGTCGACAGCATACATAACCAAAAAAAATGAGGAGATAAATGCTGAAATGGCAGAAACAAAGAGCATTCCCCTCGATACACCTTCTACAAAAGCCAGAAAAGAAGTTGTAATGAGTGAAATTAGAAATGCCAGTATGAAGGCAATAAAACGCGGGCTCAGTGACATGATTTTTATTTGTAAGGCTTGTCGACAATTAGCTGTCAGCCATCTTTTTCATGCCTTAAAGTTAACATTCTGTTTTTTACAAAACCCTATCTGTCGTGTAGGCATTTGCTTTAAATCCATTCCTTAGCAATCTGAATTGATTCAGCACAAAAAAAATGGACAGCCTCTGGTTTGAGAGCTGCCCATTTTTTTTATAAAAGGTTGATTAAAAACCTCCGCGAAACTTATACGTGCTCGAAACTTTGTCAATGGCGACAATGTATGCCGCAATCCGCAACGACACTTTATATTTCAATGACGTTTCATAAACCTTATCGAAAGAATCCTTCATGATCCGGTCTGTGCGGCGGTTAATGCGTTCCAATGTCCATTTATATCCAATCCGGTTTTGCACCCATTCAAAATAAGAAACCGTTACGCCGCCTGCATTGGCAAGAATATCAGGCACAACCATGATTCCTTTTTCGTTGATAATGTCATCCGCTTTGAAAGAAGTCGGCCCGTTTGCTCCTTCCACGATCATCTTGGCTTGGATTCCTTCGACGTTTTTGCGTGTGATAACGTCTTCCTTCGCAGCAGGCACCAAAACGTCCACAGGCAATGTCAGCAAGTCATCACCTGGAATCTGCTCAGCACCCGAAAAACCCTGCAATGAACCATTATTCGCATCGCGATAAGCGACTGCAGCGGCAACGTCGATTCCTTTGTCGTTATAGTAAGCACCCGAAATGTCGCTGATTGCATGGATCGCAACACCTCGCTCGCGCAACAGCAATGCAGCGTGTGAGCCAACATTTCCAAAGCCCTGAACCACAGCCGTCGCGCGATAAGGATTAATGCGCAACTTTTCCATGCCCGCAAGTGCCGACACCATCACACCGCGGCCCGTCGCTTCCGTGCGGCCCAACGATCCGCCCAAAACTAATGGCTTGCCGGTAACAACCGCCGGAATGGTCATGCCCTTTGATTTGGAATATTCATCCATTAACCAAGCCATTTCCCTGGGTCCTGTTCCCATATCGGGCGCAGGAATATCCTGATCCGGGCCAAAAACGTCGAGAAGGGCTGTGGTGTAAGCACGCATTAAGCGTTCGATTTCGCCGGCAGACATTTCGCGCGGGTTGCAAGCAACTCCGCCTTTTGCACCGCCATACGGAATGTCAACCACTGCGCATTTCCAGGTCATCCAGGCAGCCAGGGCTCTTACTTCGTCCAGGTTCACATCCGGATCAAAACGAATGCCGCCTTTGCTCGGCCCGAGAATCGTGGAATGTATAACGCGATAGCCTTCGAAAGTCTTGATTTGTCCTGAATCCATCATAACTGGCAGACCCACAATGACTTGCTTTCGTGGGACTTTCAGGATGTGATACATTTCTTCTGATATGCCGAGGAGGTCTACGGCTTTGTCAAATCTTTGCATCATTGACTCCAAGGGATTTTCTTTATCCTTGATTGGGGCCGGTTCTATATATGACATTTTTAATTATTTAATGTGTTGATATTAAGAATGTTAATGAAACTGTTCGCTTCATCTATGCAAACATAATGGATTATATTTGATAAAAATAAAATCTATTTATTCTTGAAATAGTATAATAAATTGTTGTGCGTAGAATGTTTCAAGTGAATGCGCATCTTTAAAATTATGCTTATATAATTTACCCATCTTCCAAATTTCCTGGAAGCGATCTTGCAAAAGATGAAATCGTGAAAAACAAAAAAAGGAGGCATAATTTATGCCTCCTTTCTGTTGATGTTAAATCGATATTACGCCATTTCCATTTTACCGGAATTACGCTTGCGATCATTTTCTTCGAGATAAATCTTGCGCATACGCATACTTTGCGGCGTTACTTCAAGATATTCGTCTTTCTGAATATATTCCATAGATTCTTCCAAAGAGAAGTTGATTTTTGGAGCAATGCGAAGACCGTCATCTGTTCCGGATGCGCGCATGTTCGTTAATTTCTTGGCTTCCTGCAAGTTAACAACGATGTCATTCGGACGATTGTGTTCTCCAATCACCTGGCCACCATAAATTTCATCACCTGGTTCAACGAAGAAACGTCCGCGATCCTGCAATTTGTCAATGGTGTAACCCGTAGCAGGTCCAGTGTTTTTCGAAATAATCGATCCGCTGATACGGCCTGGAATTGGTCCACGGAACGTTCCGAATTCTTTGAAACGGTGTGTCATTACAGCTTCACCTTGCGTTGCAGTCAATACATTTGAACGCAAACCGATCAAACCTCTTGAAGGAATTTCGAATTCAAGGTGTTGCAAATCGCCTTTCGGTTCCATGATCAACAACTCACCTTTACGTTGTGTTGCCAATTCGATCACTTTTCCAGCTGTCGATTCAGGAACGTCCACAACCAATGTTTCGATTGGTTCAAGGCGTTCACCTTTTTCATCTTCTTTGAAAAGAACCTGAGGCTGACCAAGTTGCAATTCGTAACCTTCGCGACGCATTGTTTCGATCAATACAGACAAGTGAAGAATACCACGTCCGAAAACGAGGAATTTATCTTCTGTGTCCGTTGCTTCAACGCGAAGTGCAAGGTTCTTTTCAGTTTCTTTCATCAAACGGTCACGAAGGTGGCGTGATGTCACAAACTTACCTTCTTTACCGAAGAATGGTGAATTATTGATCGTGAAGAGCATGTTCATCGTTGGCTCATCCACTGCAATACGTGGAAGTGGCTCAGGATTTTCGGCATCAGCAAGTGTATCACCGATTTCGAAATCTTCAATTCCAGTCACTGCGCAGATATCGCCGGCAGTAACTTCCGTTACTTTCACACGACCCAGTCCTTCAAATATTTGTAACTCTTTAATTTTCACTTTTTTGAAAACGCCATCCGCTTTGCAAAGCATCATGTTAGCGCCTTCCTTCAACACACCGCGTTTTACACGACCGATTGCAATACGACCTACAAATGCGTTATAGTCAAGGGAAGTAATCTGCATTTGTGCATTTCCTTCGTCTATTACAGGAGCTGGAATAGACTCGATTATTGTATCCAAAAGGAATGTAATGTTATCGGTTGGCGTTTTCCAATCCGGGCCCATCCATCCTTGTTTCGAAGAACCATAAACTGTTACAAAATCCAGCTGGTCTTCCGTAGCGCCAAGGTTGAACATCAGGTCAAATACATTTTCCTGAACTTCTTCCGGGCGGCAGTTTTCTTTATCAACTTTATTAACAACCACGATTGGTTTCAAACCAAGGCCGATTGCCTTACCTAATACGAAACGGGTTTGTGGCATTGGACCTTCGAAAGCATCAACAAGCAACAAAACGCCATCCGACATTTTAAGTACGCGTTCCACTTCACCACCAAAGTCTGCGTGACCTGGTGTATCAATTACATTGATTTTTACGTCTTTGTAACGCACCGATACGTTCTTAGAAGTGATTGTGATTCCACGTTCCCTTTCAAGATCATTATTATCAAGGATTAGGTCATCAAACTCCTGGTTATCGCGAAATAACTTTGAAGCGTGAATGATTTTGTCAACCAATGTAGTTTTACCGTGGTCAACGTGCGCAATGATTGCGATGTTACGAATGGCTTGCATTGTTTTATATATCAATTGTTTACGACTTTCGTTCGGCGGCTTAAAACCGGCAGATCACCGTTATGCTTTTAGTTTGACTGTTTTTTTGTCAAATAGGGTGCAAATGTACGGACTTTTTCTGCTGAAAGACAGTATTTTACAATTAATTTATTGTTGCCAGCGGAAATAGGCGCTTTGCACTGAGAGAAGTGCAAAATGTTATTTTATTTATTGGATGGTTACAATTGACGTTTTCGGGCAACATTGCACATAAACAAGAAAAGAGGCGCCAAGCCTGGCGCCTCTTTATCGAACTTCACACACTTATAATGAACGACGGAGTTTATTTTCTTTTGAGAACAATCTGATCAACCCCTTCTACTTCGAGAACAATGGAGTCGCAAGTGTTGGTCAAGGATGCAAAAGAATAAATTCTGCTTCCTTTATCTTTAAATATGCCTGAGATTTTGAGCGAATCTCCTTTGGCAGTCCAACTAAGTGGAGACTCATTTTGGTTTCCAAAAAGCAATCCATCTGTATCTTCAAGTAAGCCCATGTCTAAGAACGAAACGTGTTGCTTTATTTTTGGATTAGACTTATAACTTCCTATCCACGTTCCAATGATATTTTTGTTGAAAGCAGGAGCAACGCAATGTTCGATTTTACTCATGTCGCAGGACGAAAGGACAAGTATTATAACGCAAAATATTTGAATCTGCTTTACCATAGTATTACAAATTACTTGTGTGGGCTCAGTGAATTTGTGACCTTTAATGAGGGTTTATCAAGGCCAAACCCACTTTCAAAAATGTGTTTGGCCAAAATTAACTTATTCACCTGCTATTTATTTACCATAATCTTGTATGCAGTTTCCGATCCGTTCGTGTTTGTTAAACGCACCACGTATATGCCGTTACGGAAATTCCGGACATTTACATTGGACGAGGGCTTGCCAGAAGAGCGGTAAACCACTTCTCCGTCAGATCCGAATATTTTAACATTGGCTATCTTGCTCCAATCTGCGGCCTTGATAGTCAACTCTTCTGAGACAGGATTTGGATATATGCTTGTTGCAACATTTTCAAGCTTTACACTCCGAACCCTGCTATATGCACTGGTTCCGTCCTTATCTATCATATGCAATCGATAAAAGTTGTTGCCCTCAAACGGCTCACTGTCAACGGCTAGATACTCAGCTATTGAATTACTCTCTCCTCGTGCAGCGACTGTCTGAATTGTTTTCCATTCTTTTCCATTCGCACTGCGCTGAACATCAAAACGTTCGCTATTTGTCTCGGCTGTTGTTGCCCAGGTCAAATTAACCATAGAGCCCTCATTACTCAGGTCAAAAGACGTTAAGTTTACTGGAAGGCTTTGATTAACTGGGAATGTTTGGAAGATTCTCCTGATAACCGAGCCGTCCAGGTTAGCCCAGAATGAAGTAAGCGCGCCCTGCAACTCAGAAATATCAAAAGGGCGAACAGTTATTGTGTTTGAAGCAGGCACAGCACCAGAAAACTTGATTGTAACGGTTCCCAACATACAGCCAGTGCCGGCAGGAATATCACTTTGATCCTCATCCCGAAGAAGGTTGATACTGAAACTATTTTTATCTGGTACTACGTTTCCCGGCGCTGGGAACGATACCCCTCCTAGCGATGTAAACGTCGGATTTCTGACAATTGAAGCAGTCGTGATTGTCACGCCGACAGGTACATTAACATCGGCACGAATATTCATTCCCTGCCAGTTACTCTCATCAGGGTTAGCAGTATTGTAACCCTGGCCTTGGAACACCCATAAGTCAAATTTATAGGTTAATCCATCCGGAGACATAGACGTATTTTGAAATTGGAGGTCAATTGTCTGTGCTCTGAGCATGTTTGCGAATAAAATGAGTGCAAACAGCAACGATGTTCTTTTAAAAATCAAATTCATATTAATAGTGTTATTGGTTGTTTTAATTAGATAAGTATTTGGTTATGCTTGAATAATAGCCTGCTTTAAAGTTGTTATTGAAAATGGTTACATCTGCGCTATCAAGAAAACCATCCAAATTCAAGTCAGTATTATGATATGTCTTGTTTAAGCTTGCTTTAAAGGCGTTCTTGAAGGAGGGAACATCACCCGAATCGATAAAGTAGTCCGAGTTAGCGTCAGCAGCAATCATACACCATACGCCATTTTTCAAAATCATTTGTGGCTTTGGCACAACTTGATAAGCCTTGGACAAATCCGCAGAAAAATCATAATTAACAGTTCCAGCATTGAAGGAAACCAAGCCAAGTCCAAGGACACCCAAGTGGTTCCTATGCTTGACCGCTATTCGAACGCCTCCAAATTGTGGGTTAAACTTAGGAGCCAGTCCATCGACATCTAAGACTGTTCCGTCTGTTCGAAGCAAGAGGCTTTTGGATTCCAGAATGATTGATGGATTCTGCATACTACGAATCTCCACCTTCACCCAATCGACAATTTGGTTCTCATTAAATGTGCCATTAATATCAGGATAAGATATGCCGCCACCATAAGGATCTTGTGTAGGGAGCAGACCGAAAGTGAAAGGGCCAGTTGGATAAACTTGCAAATCATTCCGCATGGTTGCTACGCCGTTTTTTTGCGTCGTTGGACCTTGGAGGAAGACTTTCAGATTAAGTGAAACTTTGCCAGAAGGGCAATTCGTAATGTTTACTAATACATTTGAATCGTGAGCTGAGCCATAGCAGTCATTTACAGCATCGTAAAAGTATGCATAGTACGTGCCAGGTATTGAAACTTTCGTTGGATCGGGCACTGGGGAACCGCTGTGCGTCAGATTGTCAAACCAGACTATTGTTTTTTGAGCTCCATTTGTTACGAGACTATTTAAATTTGCCGTTTGAGCTGGGCAGACATTGCTCAGAATATGATCTGAAAGCTGGACAACGCCGATCGAACTGCATGGCATTTCACAAGCCGCCCCTGTTACCGTCACTTTCGCAGTGGATAGATTAGTATTAAAGCAGTTTGCAACAGCATCGTAAATGAAACCATAGTAAGTGCCTTGACCTACTGCAGTTGGATTTGGGACAGCGTTAGTATGTGCTGCATCAAAAAACCATTTGTAAGACGTTCCTAATGGGGCGCTTGAATTGATTGCTGATGCTAAATTGATTGTTGCTGGGCAATCCGCAGTAAATGAAGAGCGACGTAGAGAGACTTGTGACGAACCAGCGTTACATGCGACAATAGGGCACGGTGCAATTGAAACAGTCACCTTGGCAGTGGAAGAAGTTGCACTATATTTGTTTGTTAGTGTATTCAAAAAGAATGCGTAGTAAACGCCGGCCCCTACTTTGCCGGGGTTTGGTACCATATTATTTGCAGTTGGAAATAAAGAGCTTGTATGCCAGACTAAAGCATGACTTCCAGGAGGTAGAGAACCAGTAAAGGCGCTCCATAGATCAGCTGTTGTTGCTGGACAAACATTTGTTAATGTCGGCGTGACAGTTGGCTGGCAGGAGTAGCTAACATCTACTATTGCGGTAGAATTATCTGTGTTATAACAATCGTAAGCGATGTCTCTAAAAAATGCGTAATATTTTCCAAAACTTACTGCACCTGGATTTGTCACTAATGTACCAGGTAAATGATTTGAACTCGTATACCACTGGACAAAGATGCTTCCAGATTGGGGGGAGCTAATGAGTGCCTTTGTAAGGTCTGCTGTTGTAGAGGGACATACAATGTCAATGCTTTTTTGTTTTAAAATAACCTGAGAGCTCCCTGCTGGGCATAAATCTTCAATCGCACCATTCTCTAAGTCAATATTTACAAAGGCACCGTTTTCTTGCAAAACTTTGTTTTTAAAAGTAATATTTAGTTCATCGTCCATTGCCGTGAACACAAATTCCCTTTGAATCCAGACATTTTTTACGGGAATTTGTACGTTGTCTGTTGTGATCGAACCAAATTCAATTGATAAATCAGCTGCGTAGTCTGATATACCCAACTCTGTCTCTGCTTTTGCGGTCATTACAGCATATCTCAGCTTGTACTGATGACCTGGAACCAAACCAGTTGCCGTGGCACCGGCTGCGCTTTCGTAATTTGCCCTCGAATATAGAGTCATAAAAGAGGTGAAACCAGACGGAGTTGATGGAACTGGATTAATCCATGGATATGCACCGCCAGCTTTCTGAGCATCTGAAAACCACACATCAGAAGACCAGCCAGGCACATTACAGGCCAACTTGCAGGGTGCGAAGTTGCCAGTCACCGGGAAAGATTGTCCATTGACAAAGGCTTTGCAAAAGAGCATTAGCACAATAAATATCACGCAAATTTTTTTCATCATCTTATCATGTTTAGTGTGTCAGGTTTGTAGCCTGGAAAAATTTAGATTGGTCATATATCAATTTATAAGGAGGTAAATGTTAGGCTGCAATGCTTCTTGGCCGGCGCTTTCATTCACTGGAATGAGCGCGGCAATCGGGTGGGTTTTCTTCATGTGTGTGTCTTCATAATGGAGTGATGATTAAGTGTTGAAAATTGAAACAATGATCCGTGGTGACGAATCGAGGCTTGAAATTGGAGGCAATCTTTGAGATATGAGAATGCGTTGAGCGAAGGGTGGGTGCGGCTGAATTAACGGTCAAATTTCCGCTATTTGCTTGATGATCAATGCTTAGTATTTCTAGGGGATGTTGGCTAGCTGGCAAATTATTGTTTGCGGTTAGCAGAAATTACTTTTGGCGGTTTGACCCTTCCCAATAAAACTAAAATTTAGTCCATTCGTCTTTTCGTGTAGAATTTGTTCGTTTTTGCCGGGTCGTTTTCCCTTTTAAAAGATGGTCGCCGCCGTTAAATAACTTGTTTGCTGTCTTCTTTTAAAAAGCCAGTAATTCAATTTTATTCTTGTTTTCGACTCCCATGGTGTATAGAATCTGCTTTTTGGTCTGTCTGTTTCCTGGCATTATTAAGGCTCAGTTTGTCTTCCAAAACCTGCGGTCTCATGATGGGCTTAGCAGCAAGGTGATCAGATGTCTATATAAGGATAGTGATGGTTTCCTTTGGATTGGGACCGCCAGAGGACTTAATCGATATGATGGTGCGATTGTAAAGCAATATAGAAGCGAAGCGGGGGCGAAAGATCTTTATATAAACGCAATCAAGCCTCTTGGAGAAAACGAAATTATCATAGGAGCGAGAGAGGGATTAAGGATCTTTAATAAGCAAGCGGGAACGTTCAGATCTGATCCGAGATTTGGAGCTCTTGAAAACCAGGAAATTATTCATATCAAATCTGACCCGTACAATAGGCTGTGGATATTGACTAAGTCAAAGGTCTACATATTTACACAAGGCACACTGATTTCTGCTGAGGGAGAAATCCCGGAAGCCAAAATTTTGCAAAACGGCGAATATGGTCTTTCCGTGTTAGTCTGGGATGATAAGCGCAAAGGATTTTGGCTTGGAGGTGTGAAAACTTATTTTATTGATTGCGAAAACAAAGCAGTTTATCACAAATTAAATAACCCCTTTAAGTATCCAATTCTTGAAAGTATCAATGTATTTTCAGTTGCTATTGATAAGAATTCGAATGTATGGTATGGATGCAACAGCAACAAATCGCTCAACTACTGGGATCATGAAACCAACCAAATCAAATCATATTTCGAAATGGCTGGAAAGAAAACGGAGGGGTGTAATTTTCTTTTTATCGACACAAAAGACAGGTTGTGGATCTCCACCTGGTCGTTCGCAGCGTACATAAAGGAGCCGAATGAAGAGATAAAAAAGATACCGTATAGCCAAAACCGTAGTTACTCAATAGGTTATGGTTTTTTTCTTGACCTTATCGAAGATCAACAGGGGAATCTGTGGTTGGGAACAATCAATGGAATTAGTAAAGTCCAGGCAAATGCGCCCATAAGCGCAATATATCAACTTCCAAGTTTTGAATATTTCCTGCAGACCGGGTTCGCGCACGCCAATTCTATTGTCATCGACGACGGCAAAATTATGGCTTCCAAGGAAGAGGGGATGGTTTTGTATGATATGAATAAGAGGACTTACAAGCGATACTTTGTGACTGATGGCCCGGATTTGGGTAAAAATAGATTTTTGATGTCTGTAAAATCACGCGATACTTGGTGGTGTGCGAGTGCCGATGGAGTTTTTCGTCTCAATGAAAATTCAGGTACATTACAGAAATTCAAGAAGGTTAAATACAATTCAGGCAAAAAGTATGTCGACTTTATTTTCTTGGATAAAGCGGAGCATATTTGGTTTCAAATAAGAGGCGATGCGATTTACCGCTACAATCCTGAAACAGATAAATGTGACCGGTTTGACGGCACAGACGCAGACTACGGAACATTTAAATTCGCTGACAGCCAAAGTTTTCTGGTCTGTCAAAATGGAGATATTCTATTTGCAACTTATGGCATCGGCTTTATAAAATTTGACGCAATCACTCAGCAGTTTTCCACGATCAAAGTGAGTAATGCTGGTAAATTTCTGGCCTACGGTTTGGCAGAAGACAATACAAGAAATATTTGGGCGGTTGTCGCTGGCAGAGGTGTTTTTAAATTTAATGCGCAGCATAAACTCATTGATAGCCTCAATTCCAGCAATGGATTTTTATACGATCAAGCGAGCAGCATCGCAATTGATAACTTAGGCAAGATTTGGGTTGGTGGAGATGAGGGGCTTATGTTTATCGATCCCGTATCGAAGTTGGTCACAAAGGTTGAAATAGATCTTGGGCAAAATTTGCAAGACTTTTGGAATGATATCTATGTCGCTAATCGGCGGGTCTATGCAGTGATGCTGGATCATGTTCTGGTATTTGATCCGTCCAAATTTGCATCTCTAAAAGTAAAAAGTGCTCCTCATATTACTTCGGTAAAGATTTTTGGAAATGAGAAAGATGATTTCGGTAAATACCCGATACTAAACTTGCAGCCGGATGAAGATTATCTGACCTTTCAATATGCCTCTCTTGATCATCGGGATGTTCCTTCATTAAAATACAGTTATCTCCTCGAAGGATTTGACAACAAGTGGATCAATGCTGGGCGTTCATTGGTTGCGTCCTACAAAAATCTTCCGTGGGGCGAGTATACATTTAAGGTGAGGAGCACAGATGAGCATGGAAGGTGGATGAAAGAAGCGGGAAAGTTGAGTTTTTTTATTCAACCGCCATGGTGGCAAACTTCCTGGTTTCTCATTTGCGCTACAATAATGGCGATTTTGCTTGCGGTAATTATTTATCAGATGAAGTTGCGGCGCCAGCGAAAGTTGCAAGCGGAAGTTTGTATAGATTATTTTGCCAATTCAGTTTATGGCGAAAATTCAGTTGACGAAATATGCTGGGATATTGCCCGGAATTGCATTTCACTGCTTCAATTTACAGATTGTGTCGTTTACCTTTTAGATGCTAAAAAGAATGCACTGGTTCTTAAAGCAGCGTATGGTGTAAAGAATCCAAAAGGAACGGAAATAGTGAATTCCATTGAAATTCCGGTGGGAACAGGCATCGTGGGAGCAGTTGCAGCCACGGGAAGGCCGTTTCTGATTTCAGATACGTCACAAGATCCAAGATATGTTGTAGATGAAGTGAGGCGTTTTTCAGAACTTTCTGTTCCAATTTTGCATGATGGCAAAGTGATCGGGGTGGTTGACTCGGAGCATCCGGACAAAAACTATTTCAAGGAAGAGCATTTAAGGGCATTGTCTATCATTACAACGATCAGCGCTGGGAAAATCGCTGAGGCATTGGCGAGAGCCGCTACGAAAGAAAAAGAATTTGAGCTTCTAGAAATTAACAAAATACTTGCCGAGAGCCAACTTATGGCGCTGCGGGCTCAAATGAACCCCCATTTTGTTTTCAATTGTCTTAATAGCATTCAAGAGTGTATCGTGACAGAGAAATTTGGCGAGGCGAGCAAGTATCTCAACCTGTTCTCCAAACTGTTTCGCACTGTGCTTAATAACTCCGGGAGGAAGCTTGTTACAATGGAAGAGGAGCGAGATGTGCTCGAACTCTATCTCAAATTAGAAGAAATGCGTTTTGAAAGGAGCTTCACGTATGAGGTCATTACGGACGAAGATTTGGAGGATGAAGAGATTTTGATTCCTTCTATGTTGGTTCAGCCTTATGTTGAAAATGCGATTTGGCACGGATTACTACATTCAAAGTCCGAAAGGAAGCTTCTAGTTGAATTCAAAAGAATCAATGAGGAAATATTCCAATGCAGAATAGATGACAATGGCATTGGAAGAAAGAAGTCGTTTGATATAAAAGGATTGAACAGTAAAAGCCGGCACCACAAATCCATGGGCCTTCAGATCTCAGAAGAGCGGCTTAATGTCATACGGCGCCAAGGTTATCATGCAATGGTCAATTTTATTGATAAAGAATATCCGAACGGCGACGCCGCTGGGACGACCGTTGTGGTTGAACTATCGACTTTTTTGAAATAAAATATTAACCCACTAAACAAACCTGACAAGATGTTAATTATTTATTCAATTTTCGATAACGCCTACATGCATATAGCAATGATTGTCGGCGTGTCTGGTGTAATGTTGTTTGTTCTATTTCTTGTTTGGTCATACGTTGCTGCTAGTCGCAAAGCCAGCAAAATAAAAGAAATTCTGGATTTTGGAATTGAATCGGAAGCCACTGTGCTAGCAACCATTTCGATTCGGAACCAGCGAAAAAGGTCAATCGTCAACTTAAGAGTTCAGGTAGAGCCTTTATCTGGCAGAAATTATGTTACTGACATAGAAGCGTTCCGTTATGAGAAAGACAAGTCATTTAGATCAGGAGATAAAATTTTGGTAAAGTATTTGTTAGCTAAGCCAAAGGATCTCGTTTTAGTGAAAGTTATAAAACAGTATTAATCATTTTTGTGCATTTAAGGCTGTCGAGAAATCATTGTCAATATCGAATGTTGTTGACAATCAATGTCTTGGAGCCTCCCTCGGTTTCTACTTTAAGCAGGAATGATCCAGCATAAGGCAGCTTTATAGTTTGCTCGTTAAGTGGGTTTGTTTGTTTCAGAATGATACGACCCGATTTGTCAGATAGGAGCATTGAGGTTGCCTTAGTCGGAATTCTTACTTTTAGAACGCCATCCGTTGCCGGATTGGGATAAGCCAATAAATAATTTGCATTTTCTTTTTCAGGGATAACCCGGACGATACGGCTGAGTGTAAACTTGCCGTCAAAATCCATCTGTTTAAGCCTGTAATAACTGGTTGTCTGCAAATCTGTATCCACGAATTGGTAAACTTTTGTATTTGAAGACTCCGCGGCACCATCAACCCGACCAATTGGCGCAAACGTCTTTGCATCGGTTGATTTTTGAATTTCAAAGCCTGCATTGTTGGTTTCCTCTGATGTTTTCCATTCCAATTCCGCTTGACCCGAAGCTGTCAGGATAGCTTTGAAGCTGATCAGGACCACTGGTAAGACCGACATTTCCGTAGATGCTCGCAAGTTGCCGAGGATCCAACTCACGCTAACTCCACCGGCCGAACTGGTATTTGATGCTGCGTATATACCACAGGGTGAAATCTTTTGCGCAGAGAGAATTTGACATGAGGACAAAAATATTATAAGGGTGACCAGCTTGGTTTTCATATCATTTAGTTAGAGTCGGTTGATAATTTTTGTTGCAATTGATCCAATTTTGCTTCTATCATTTTGATAGCATCGTTAGTCTTCTCCGTTTCAAACTGCATTTTTTGATTGCTAGATTTTAACAGATCATTTGCCTTTTGCAATTCTTTTACCGCTTCAATCAAATGAGGAACCAACCCAATGTAGTTGACGGACTTGAAGCCTTTATCATCCGTCTTGACCAGTTCAGGAAAAAGCGTTTCGACCTCCTGCGCTATCAAACCGGTCTGGATCGTCTGATCTTTCAATGTGTCTTTCCAAAAATAATTGTAGCCTTGAAGTGCACTAAGCTTGCTGAGACTTTCAGAGAGTGAAGTGAAGTTTCGTTTCAAGCGGCGGTCGGACGTTTGAATGAGTGCTCCGCCCAAATAGCCATTGCCTTGACTATTGACCCAAAAGCGCCATTGACTGTTTAAGTAGAAACCGATTTGCTGATCGTTCATCATACCAACAAACCCTTGGGGTTTGTGCTCCGAATTATCCAAATAAAATCCGGCGGTAGACCCGTTATGTTTAATACGAGCGCGTCCGCCCACATCAAGCACAAATCCTGGCTCGGTAGCATTGTTACCAATTCCTATGTTACCGTTTCTCAGTACCGTTAAAGCGTTAGATCTGTTATCTTCACTTCCGTTTCCAATTTGAAAAAGTCTGTCCGTCGGTTGCTCAAAAGAAAAGGGACTATCTGTTATGTTGTTGTAAATTCCGATAGAGAACCCATGCAATGCTTTTGAGATAACTCGAAACCCCATTGAAAAGGAAGCGCCACCAGAAGATTCGGATTCATAACCGTGGGCAAGTGAGAATGCACCGATTGCCTTTGTTTTACCTCCCAGTGCAACACTCCCAAGTCCCTTAGCTGTTGTTGAGGTTCCACTGGCAAATGAGCTGACACCTATATTAATCTCATTCCATTCATCGTTAATGACTTCACCCACTCGAAATGCTGCCTTGCGGGGATACCAAATTAATTTGGGTCCCTTTGGGCCTAGATCGGTCATAATGGGGCTCTGATTAAGGGCACCAGATTGTATAACGGGATATTGTTGCACCCATTGACTTGCCTCCTTTGCGTGGAGGGAATATGGAACGCTCAACAATTGAGTTGCTCCCAAATCAACAAAGTTACTGCCGCCTTCTGTATCGATTTCTAATTGAAGAAAGTAATCTTGTGCGATCCAAGCAATTTGTTGAAATGATCCGTTTAAGATTGAGCCTGCTCCAATGTCTAGATTAAATATTCCGTTATTGTCAGTCAGCGCTTCATGCGTTTCACTATACACATTTTGACCTGCTGCATTACCCTGACGAATAGTAGCGCGAAGCGTTATGTTCTTTTTGAAGAGGATCTTCCCAGCCGCATCTCGCGCGACGCCCTGGAAACTGAATTGTTGAGGGGCTTGGGCCAATAATGTTGTCACGCAAAATAGCAGCAGACCAAGAACGAGAGATTGTTTCATTTAAACGACATAGTGTTGGTGAGTACTTTTCAGGAAAGTAACTGTATTCCGATGTGTTTGTACTAATCCAATTATTTTCAGGACGCTATCGATGAATAAACGGTGCTAAGCAGCATTTACAAAGGCGGATTCTGGCTTTTATGACGCTTTGCAAGTGCCAGAAACTATTGTACGGGAAATAGGAAGGGCATTTTCCATAAAACTGACCGATAAATAATTGAGTGAATGCCGTTAGTTCAATGGATGCCTTAGCCGTACAGCTGAAAAGATCGTTCTGATTTATAATTGCAGGTCGGAACACTATTAAACATCATTTAAATCGTATGAAACGTATTTCTCTCCAATTCGCAGGACTGCTCGCAGCCCTCTTTCTTTTTGCCTTTTCCTGTCAGGATCATGTTGCGCCGGAACCGGAAACCCCTGTTCAAACGCCGAAGGTTCAAACTGTCGCACTTTCCATTGAGAATCAAAATCTCTATTTATACCGCTATAAACTGAATGTCGAAAATGTGGGCAATGTGCAGATAACCGGATTTGGGATCGTCTATTCAGTTGAATTCAATAGTGATGCGCCTTTCACAAAGACGCCAACTATTGCCGACAATAAGGTGGTCTTTCCATTGCCAATTAGTAAAGGCGAAAATTCTAAAGTCGATGGCGCTCCGCTTGTTGGTTATAAGACTATTTATTACAGAGCTTATGTTACTTATGGCGTGAATTCCGTGGCTTATGGGAATGTATTGGAATTTTCGCCTGAAAATCAGAAGATTTTGGCTTCAATCAAAACAAATGCAAACTCAGGGAGTAATCCTACTGATATGACAGTAAACATTTTGGAAGTGGGCAATATTCCAATTGAAGAATATGGGATTGTTTACTCTACTCGAAAAGACCGATATACAGAACCGATTAATGACAAACCAACGATTGCGGATTCAAAGCTTTTGTCAAGTGAGTCCAAAACAGTCGGATTTCATTATGTGACCTATGATTTCTTGTCGTCCAACTTTGCAGATGTATATTATCGTGCATACTTGAAGCATACAAACGGGGATATCGTTTATGGGGACGTGTTGTACTATGTTAAATAACCCAGTTATGAATCAGGAAGAAATCCAAGTAGGCGATGTGGTTTGGCTTAAATCTGGGAGCCCGGCGATGACGGTTGACGGCTTTCATCAGACATCAAAAAATTTTTACAGATGCTTTTGGTTTAACGCTGAGCGAAGCGCCGTTTCGGAATATTTTAATCAGCTAAGCTTAACGAAGGAAGAGTCTGAACTGAAATTGCTGCTTGATAAGACGGAAGGTCAATCTGCTTAATGCAATGTTAGTTTTTTAGCAAATAACATATCAATGGAAGCAAGTCCCTGATATTTCAATCTACGCGCTGTGGTGCGGGTCTGAATGTCAGGGATTTTTAAATGGAAATCGATTCTGTTCAAATTTTGCAATGGCTAAGTCGTTTAGTTTCTTTGTGGGACATGAATTTATTTAAGCTTTGATATGAATAGAAATTTGCTGACAGGTGTGTTCCTGTCGATTACTACATTAAGTTTTGCACAGGATGACGCAGCAAAATATGCAGAAAGCATTACACCTGAGGATCTTAAAAAGCATTTGACAATCATTGCGTCGGACAGTTTGGAAGGCCGCGATACAGGTTCAGCGGGTCAAAAAAAGGCTGCCGAATATGTTTCAAAATATTATAAGCAATACGGTCTGCAACCTGTGGCAACGGCTGCGGACGGTTCAAAAAGCTTTTTGCAAAAATATAATCTGTATAAGAGGAGTTGGGGTAAAGTGTATGTGAAGGCGGATGGCAAGCAATATGTGTTCAACAAGGACTTTTATGTTAATGGAATCCTCAATGTTCCACACGAAGCCAACTCGGAAGTGATATTGGCCGGTTACGGAATTGACGAGCCAAATTATAGTGACTATGCCAATCTTGACGTGAAAGGCAAGTCGGTTGTGATATTTGAAGGTGAGCCAAAGGATGCCGACGGAAAATATCTGGTCAACGGAACCGCGGAAAAGACGAAATGGAGTGGGCCAGTCTCCTGGCAGGTGAAAGCCCGCACTGCTATTGATAGAGGGGCAACCTATGTGTTCATCGTTACGGAAAAGACTGGTGAGGATCTAGATAAGGAAATCAGGCAACGGGCGGTGATGGCAAAACGTTTCAGTGCGCCCACCTTGAAACCAGTAATTGAAACGTCCAAAAGCATTGCAGCAATTGCGGTCTCTGCTGATATCGCCGCCAAGATTCTAAATACATCTGCCTCTAAATTACTAAAAGAAAAGGCTGCCATAGATAAATCGGGCAAGCCGAGCGGGAAGCATTTAACAGGAAATGTTGCGGTAAAAGCTGAACGGGTTAGTGAAACGGTTGAAACTGAAAATGTTGCAGCCTACTTAGAAGGTTCGGATAAAAAAGATGAAGTGCTGGTTATCAGTGCGCACATTGACCATATCGGCATCTCTGATAATGGAGAAATCAACAATGGTGCGGATGATGATGGCTCGGGGACTGTTTCCTTACTCGAAATTGCGGAGGCATTCAGTAAAGCCAAAGCAGAAGGGAAAGGCCCGAGACGAAGCATTTTATTCTTGAATGTTACGGGCGAGGAAAAGGGACTTTTTGGTTCTGAGTTCTACTCGGAAAATCCACTGTTTCCATTGGAAAACACGGTTGCAGACTTGAACATTGATATGATCGGACGTGTGGATCAGGCACATGCGAATGATCCTAAATATGTGTATTTGATTGGCTCTGACAAGCTGTCGTCCAAATTACACGAGATTAGCGAAGAAGCAAATAAGAAATATGTCAACTACAAATTGGATTATACATTTAACGATCCAAAAGACCCGAACCGTTTTTACTATCGTTCGGACCATTACAATTTTGCCAAAATGGGCGTTCCGGTGATATTTTATTTTACGGGCGTTCATGAAGATTATCATAAGCCCGGGGATGATGTCGAAAAAATATTATTTGACAAACAGGCTCCGATTGTGAAGCTCGTTTTTCACACAGCTTGGGAATTGGCTAATCGTGAGGAGCGCATCAAAGTAGACAGCAACAAGCAATAAAACGCAAATCCGTCATGAAGACATTGGTTTTGAGCGTTATCATCTTTTGCGTATCTACGTTCGTTGCCAATGCTCAGGCACCGACGGAGAACACATTGCTCTGGGAAGTGACTTCGCCCGGACAGGCAAAACCTTCCTTCTTGTTTGGGACAATCCATTTGATTTGTCCCGCTGATTTTTCATTAAGCGACTCACTCAAAGCCACATTAGCACGCACGGAACAGGTTGCGCTGGAAATTGACATGGACGATCCGAACATGATGGCTGGGATGATGAAGACGATGAATATGTCGGATGGCAATGAGTTAAAGAAATTGCTGAGCGAGAAGGATTATGCCCGGCTGGGGCAGTTTTACAAGGACTCGGTCGGGATGGGGCTGGCAATGTTTGAAAGAGTCAAACCTTTCGTATTGATGGGGCCACTGTTTAATGCGGTCCTTTCGTGTCAGCCGCAATCGTATGAAATGGCCCTTGTCCAGTTAGCGGCGAAACAAAAATCCGAGGTGATTGGCATTGAAACTTTGGAAGAGCAAATGGCGATTTTTGACACCATTCCATACAAGGAGCAGCTCAAAATGATCATGACCATGATTGACAGCCTTCCGCAAGCACGCAAAGAGTTCACGAATTTAGTTGCATTGTATAAGTCGCAGAAAGTGAATGACTTATACAGCTTAATGATGCAAAGCGATTATGGCATGGAGGGAAATGAAGAGGTAATGCTTTTTGCAAGAAATCGGAACTGGGTCCCGAGAATCAAAAGAATAGCAGCTGAAAAGCCTACTTTTTTTGCCGTAGGAGCCGGTCATTTGGGAGGCGATCGTGGAATTATTTCATTGCTGCGCAAGGAAGGATTCAAGGTCCGTGCAGTGCAGTAAATTCAAAATGCGGAAATCCATTTTGTGATCAACCCGGGGTTAAAGAATAGCAGAATAATGGTTATCACCAGCATTCCAGCAATGACCTTACCCGTTATGCTTTGATTAGAAGGCGCTTTTTTCTGATTCAATGCTTTGAAAAACAACAAATAAGGGATTCTCAGATAATAAGCGAGGGATATGGCTGCATTCAGGATTCCGCCGATGAGCAGCCATAACATCCAGGGGAAAGCCTGCTGGCGATAACTTTCCCAAAGTGCCGAAAACACCAACAACTTGGATGTGAAACCTGCTGTGGGCGGCAAGCCTGCCAATGCGATCATTACAATGGTCAGAATACTGGAAACCCACATATTTCGGCGACCTAACCCTTCAAATGCGGTTAGATTTGTGTTGGAAATGGGTTGCAAAAGATCAATCAGAAAGAAAACGGCGAGATTGATGACAAGATATGCCGCCGTGTAAAAAACAGCCGATTCAAAACCAAAGCGGCTGTAAGCAGCAATTCCGACAAGGAGATAGCCGGCCTGGGCAATGGATGAATAAGCGAGCAGTCGCCTGGCATTGGTTTGAAGCAATGCGGCAAGGTTCCCAATAGTCATGCTGATCAATGCAATTCCACCTAAAATAGGGAAATATTGAGCGGGCAAAATCCCGGCCAGGCGCATGAGCACCAGCACGACTGCGGCTTTCGGCGCAACGGATAAAAATGAGACTAGAGGAGTAGGAGCGGCCTCGTAAACGTCCGGCGTCCAGACATGAAATGGCACGAGGGAAAGCTTAAAAAGTAATCCGGCAAGCATCAGTACAATGGTTACCGTTATCACCAATGGCGGATTGTTCATCAGACCGGCAGTCATTGCCTCGCTCGTAATGTCCATTGTTCCGGTCAGACCATAAATTAGTGAAATTCCATAAAGCATTACTGCTGAGCTTGCTGCGCCAAAAAGCAAATATTTAATGCCTCCTTCGGCTGCTTTCTTGTAAGGTGAAATGGAAACGAGTAAATAGGAGCTGATTGAAATCAATTCTAATGACAAATAAATGGTCAGCAAATGTGTCGACATTGTCAGCAGGTTCATGCCTAAAACGGCCGCAATCAGCAATGCGTTAAACTCGGGAGGGAAGTCGTATTTCAATACGCGAACGTGGATCAGGGTAAAAATCCAGGCGAGCGTGATCATGATTTTGAAAAAAACCGCCTGCCTGTCCAGGAATAGAAGCGGTTGGAATCGGAAGGCTGGTTCGGCGTTCCATTGTCCCAGAATCAGCAATAATGTGACAATGCTGCCTGCCAGGGCTATGTTTTGCAGATAGGAAGCGATTTTTTCTTTTTTGAGCCAACGCAAAAACACAAGTTCCGCAAGGAGGAAGAAGCAAAAGAGCAGTGCCAGAAAAATCTCAGGAGTAATTCCTGCCAGACTTCGGCGTATATGTATGAGCTGGTCGTTAATATCCAATTTGAGCGGGTACAATTTTTTTGGCAAAAGTACAGAAAGATGCCAGCAATCTAAATTCTCGCATTATCAGTCTTCGAACTTATCAAATTAACCAACTTTATCATGAAATGTGTACTAAGATTTTTTATGCTCTCTTTCTTTCTTTGGAGTAATGCTTTGCTTGCGCAGGATTCAACGGGATTAGCGGGAACACCTTACCAGGAAACTGCAACTGCCGATGGAGAGAGCTCACCCTATCTCTTTAAAGACTATTATTTGGGCACTGTCCGCACAAATGATGACATTGTCCACGATGGTGTAAAGATCAGATACGACCTGAAAAAAGACGAAATCGAATATAAAGCTGACTCGGGTTTGTTCCGGGTTTCTACGGGTGTGAAAGAGTTTACGATTCCGACCGGCACCGACCTTTATATTTTCAAAAACGGTTTTCCAGCCGTGGCGGAACAAACTGACAAAAGCTTTTACAGGGTAATTTATGACGGTAACACGAAGCTTTTGAAAAAATATGTGGCGCCCATAAAAGTCGAAAAGGCAAGCGCCACACGCACGATGGAGCCGACTGCGAAGTTGTATATTTTGAAAAATGATAAGCTCAACCCAGTTCAATTGAGCAATAGGAACAGCTTTTTGAAATTGTTGACCGACGAAAAAAATAAGATGAACTACATTATCCGTGAATCGCAACTGGATTTCGCTGGTGACGACGATTTGAGGACACTTTTGGAAGAATATGATTCCTACAAAGCTGGCCGCGGAGGAAACTAACGCTTAACAAACAAAAAGAGAAAGCTCTCAAACTCGGCAACGCGCTGAATTTGAGAGCTTTCTCTTTGTAACAAGTATATTTAAGGATTTAAAGCAGGTTCAGTAACCGGCTCTTCTTTTTTTCGTTTACCAAAAATATAAACGAGCCCAAAGTGACTTTTCAGAACACCGCTGGCAAAATCATCTTTAACATAAGGATTAAGCTCCACTGCAATTTGAAAACGTCTGTTTTGCGGCAAAGGCGAAATCCGGGCGCCAAAGTTTACCGAATAACCGTCAATCGTGATCAGATCGGCATCGGCATCTGCAATGCGATAAAGTGGATTTAATCTCAAACCGCCGCCCAAATACCATTGCACCACTTCGCCTCTTTTCAAATTAATCATGGGTAAAAGGTCGACACTCAAACTGCTGAAAAGCGAATTCGTTTGAAAACGTGCGTCCAACCAAACCACTTTCTTGGAATTTGTGCTGATTGTCAGCAAACTGCTCCACGGATAATATCCAACCGAAGCCTGCGCGCTTAGTTTTTGTTGATTAAGAAAGAGAATTAACGTCAGTACAAAAAAAATCCGTTTCATTAACGAGCGATGAGTGAGTAAAAAGACTTGCGGGTTTTTGAACTAGCGGCGCATTGCTTTGCCCAACTTGCCAGCTGCCTGCATGGTGTTCATTTTCTTCATCATCTTACGCATTTCGTCAAATTGCTTGATCAAGTTATTAACCTGCAAAATTGATGTTCCACTTCCGGCTGCAATGCGTTTTTTTCGGCTTCCATCGATCATATCGGGATTTTCCCGCTCCTTTTTGGTCATCGACTGAATGATGGCTTCGATGGGTTTGAATGATTCGTTATCAATGTCCATATCCTTCATGGCACTGCCCATTCCCGGGATCATGCCGATCAGATCTTTCACATTTCCCATCTTCTTGATCTGCTGCAATTGGCCTAAGAAGTCGTCAAAATCAAATTTGTTCTGACGCATTTTGGCATTAATGCGTTTGGCTTCATCCTCGTCAAACGCTTGTTGCGCACGCTCAACCAAAGAAATAACGTCTCCCATCCCCAAAATCCTGCTCGCCATACGGTCAGGATAAAAGGAATCGAGCGCTTCCATTTTTTCGCCCGTGCTAATGTATTTAATCGGCTTGTCAACAATTTGACGAATCGAAAGGGCTGCTCCACCACGCGCGTCACCATCCAATTTGGTAAGAACCACGCCATCAAAATTCAGGCGCTCATTGAAAGTCTTGGCCGTATTAACCGCATCCTGACCCGTCATGGAATCGACCACAAACAGGATTTCAGAAGGCTTAACCGCAGATTTAATGTCCTCAACCTCTTGCATCATGACCTCATCCACAGCCAAACGACCGGCAGTATCGACAATCACGATTTTCTTGCCAACTTTTCTTGCATGAGCCACTGCATTTCTGGCAATGTCAACCGCATTTTTATTTTCTGGCTCCGAATAAACTTCTACACCAACTTGCTCGCCAAGCACTTTCAACTGTTCAATCGCAGCCGGACGATAAACGTCGCAGGCTGTTAGCAAAACCTGACGGCCTTGTTTTTTGAGCAATGTTGCCAGTTTACCGGAAAAAGTCGTTTTACCTGAACCCTGCAAACCTGCAATCAGGATCACGGCCGGATCACCTTTAATGTTGATGCCTTCCGCCTGGCCGCCCATGAGCTCGGTAAGCTCTTCCTGAACGATTTTGACAAACATTTGGCCCGGTTCAACAGAGATTAGAATCTTTCTGTCGAGCGCTTTTTCGCGAATCCGGTCTGTAATTTCCTTGGCAACTCTAAAGTTAACGTCGGCATCAACAAGTGCTTTGCGGACTTCCTTTGTGGTTGCAGCAACATTTATATCAGATATTCTGTCCTTTCCTTTTAGTGTGCGAAAGGCGTTGTTTAGCTTGTCCTGTAAGTTTTCAAACATGGAATGATATGTATGATTCTAAACTTTAATTGAAATAAAATACAAAGGTATAAATAAAATAAGGAGTACAGGAAGGTTAATTCCGGCACTCCTACAATATTTGGTTTGAAGCCCTGGCTTCGGAAATGACTGTTATTTAGCAAATTTCGCCTTTATCCAGCGGAACATTTTCTTTTCTTTTTCCCAAAAAAACGAGAACTGGCCTAGCAAAAAGCCGTACATCAGTAACAGCGTTTGATAAGTTGGAAAAATAAAGAGAATGTATGTAATCGTTTTCAGCCACATTGGAGTCAGTTCGTCGTAACCCAACAGGAAGAAAAGCCCTTTTCTAAGCCAGACCACGGATGAACCCGCCAAGCTAAAAACTGCTAAAACCAAAAGAACCTGTCTGGTTGTCTCCAATCCCCACTTTTCCTGCATTTTTCCCAACCAGGGCTGTGCGTTTTTTTCTCCGCTTTGCATATTTTATATTAATTGGCAGCTTTTAAATTCGTACAAAGTAACAATGCATCGGGCAATATTCCTCTATTTTAATGAATGTTTAATCATGGTTAAAGACATGATAAGCGTCATTTTTACTGTAAGGAAAATTTGCTTCCGCGACCTACAATGATGTGCCGATGCCAGGGTCCGAAAAGCGTTTGTCGTTGATGAATTGCTCGTCGTTTAATGTTTTCAAAAAAGCGATAATCGACTGTTTTTCATTCGCAGAAAGCTTAATTCCTCGTTTCTGACCAGCTTTTTGCAGCAACGGATCCAGGGTTGGCGAGACAAAAATGCTGTCTTTGCTTCCGTTCTGATCATTGGCATAATGGTTTAAGACCTGTTCCAAAGTTGTGAAACGGCCGTCGTGCATGTAAGGCGCAGTGAGGCCCACATTGCGCAAACTTGGGACTTTGAATTTCAGCCGGTCAGCTTCATTCAGTGTGATCGCATATCTTCCCTGATCGTTGATTTTATTGGGAATTAAACCGTTATTTCTGAAACTTAAATCTGTAAAAAGCTCGCTGGCGTGACAGGAAGCGCAATTTTGTTTAAAAAGGGTCAAACCCTGCTTTTCCAAATCGGTTAATGCAGATGCGTCTCCTTGCAAAAAATAGTCATAGCGAGAAGTGGCTGAAACCATAGTCATCATAAACTGCGACAGCGCTTTCATCATCCGATCAGCATTGATTTCGTCGGTTCCAAAAGCTGCATTGAACATTTTGGGATAATTCACCTGCTTAGCCGCGCCGGCAACGGGCGTTTTGCGCAATTTTTCAACGACATTTCCCACACGCTCGCCCATTTCAACCTCATTCTGAATGGGAACCGGCGGAACAAGATCCAGATCGTGCACGCCGCCGTCCCAAAAAAAACTTGAACTGAACGCCATGTTCTGCACAGAAGGCGAGTTTCTTGTTCCCAGCTGATCGTCGACGCCGTGACTTAAATCGTGACCGTGGTGTGTGAATGCAGCTTGTTGCTGATGGCAAGTTCCGCAGCCAATTTTGTCAGTGCGAGAAAGAATGCCGTCATAGAAAAGGAAGCGCCCGAGTTCAACGCCTTCGACTGTTAAGGGATTTTTTGACAAATCGTAAACTGGATCGGGGAAATACGCTGGTTTTTTCCACTCCAAGGGCGTTGGCGTGTTTTTGGCAGGCTCCGGTTTAGGATTTTCGGAGGTTTTATTGCAGGAAATAGTCCCTTGAAACAGGAGCAAGAGCACAACAAAAAGCCAAATCGCCTTTTTCATATCCACCGAACTGCCTTACTGGTTGTTGATTTGATCCAAACTGAACATGCGCATATAATTGTCAGCGATATTTTTGGAAAATGGCATAAACATCACACTCGTGTTTTCCTTAATGCTCAATTTCGTCGGGCCGTTGAAGACTTTAAGAATGTCCGCTTTCAGATTGATTCTGGTTACTGCATTTTGCGACACAGTGGCTGTTTGACTTCCAAAATCGATTTTTGCTACGCGAATGTTGTTCAATGTCTTCTCTGTAAGGCCCCCAAAGCCGCCGATATGATAGTAAAATTTGCCATTTGCGGAAGTTGCAGAATCGGAATTTCCTTCGAGTTTTAAAAAGATGTAACCCGGATTCCAATCCCAATACATGGCTTCTTCATTAGTTGGACCTGAATCCTTGTCTAGAATCCCGGTCCGTTTGGAAGCATCCGAAACGCTTCTAAGGCTGTCAATCCCAATGACGAATTCGATGCCGGTGTAATTGCCTGCCGGAACATGATTAATTGTAATTTGCTGTGAATCAACATTCCCTTCCCTGATCAGGAAATAACTCGAATCTTGCGGGACAGTGAAATTGCTTCCCGCCGCAGCGATTAACTTGATGTTAGAGACGTAATAATTGAGTTTGCTAACCGTAAAATCTTCCCCGGCCGCATTGGTATACGTGTCGGTGTCGAGCTTTAAATCTTTTGCGCCCATCACATTATCGAATTTCAATTTGACACTGCCCGTAGTGGTTGGAAGTGGCAAGGGATCATCTGTGCAGCAAATAATTGCAGCGATGAAAACAACTGTTACCGTCGACAGCAACAGATATGAGAATGTTTTTTTCATGCCATTCGAATTTAGAGGAATGATGGGCGCGGACGCGCTTTTCGAAACACAGCGTCTGTTCAGCGTTATCATTGAGCAATGTTTTTCTGTAAATTCTAAACAGAAAAATGGTTGGATTTATGCGAAAATAGTGCGGTTGAACAGGAAAATAAATGTTTTCAAATATGCGGCATTAATTGATCCGATAATACAACTGGGTAGCGAAGCCGCCGGAAACGAGAATGTTATCAATTCCTTTGTTGTAACCAATGCCTGGGAAATATTGAATGTACATATTGCTGCTTGGATGTGTTGCAACTGAACCTCTTAACAGCAAGCGCAATGCAATTTTTTTGCTTACCCGAACATCATAAGAGAAATTTCCTTCGGCGCCGAAAGCAATCCGTTTCTCGTGAACGCTGCCTTCGTAATCTCCAAAAACAGGTCCTTTGAATCGATAATTGCCATTGAAGTCAGACAGGGAAATGATCGGACCAATGCCAATATGCATGGGTCGGTTTAAATTTTTAACTTCATAACTGGCTTTGATATAAAAGCCTCGGAAGTTTTGAAATGGAATTTGTTCACTAATAACCTTTGTCGTTCCCTTTGCATAACCTGCACCAAACACAACACTTTTTCGAGAATCCTGCACGTCCATACGAACCAATGGTTCAATGATAAAAGTGTTTTTCAAAACGAATTTATTTGGAAGGACATAAGAGGGAATGCCTTTAAATGCATCCAGGCCAATATACCAATGATTTTTCGCCTGCTGGGCATTGACATTAATCGCTAAAAAAGACAGTAGCAACATTAAAGAAAGCTTTCTCATAATTCTACAAAAATTGAGATTCCATCGCTGCCTGTCACTCCCCACTTGCGTCTTTCCTTGCGAACATATGGCTCGTACGAAATTCCAGCTTTCTTGAATGTAGATTTGACTTGGGTCGCCGATGCGGGCGCATGCGCGTCTACTACAAATCCGCATCCGTCTTTGTAGTAAAAATCACGTTTGTAAAATACTGTCAATGTATCTGTCCGGGTTTCGTAAGCGAATATATAAGTTGTGCTGTCGGCCAGCAATGAGATCGGCAAGTCCAGCCGTCTGAAACCTGAGGTCGTGTTGCTCACTTGTTGCTGAAAAACCGTTTGATCCAATGCGCCTATGGCCGAAACTGAATCGAGTTGTAGTGAATCCCGCTGAATATCAATTCTCAGGCTAAGTTCTTTCTGTGGTCCGCAATGTTCGCAGCTGATGAGAGTAACAAGCAGGAAGAGAAGGGGTAAAGTGTTTTTCATTCGGAGAGCGCGTTTGATTTACAGGACAATGTTAACGGACATTTGGTTGTCTCGGGAATGCGGTGCTATGAAAATTTTGACCAAGTGATTTTTAATTGTGCAAAGCTGCTTATGACGGCCTTCATTTATCGACTCGCAAAGAGTAATTTTCCTATATTTGCCCTTTAAACAATAAGGGGGCATAGTCTCCGTTTATGTTCAAAGCCGTTTTTCGACCGAATTGACCTCTATTTCATTAGCTTAACATTCACTTTTACAACCAATATGATGCTGCTACAAGCACTTGCTGATTCTACTTTGGCCGCACCCGTTGCCGATCAGGGGCTTTCTGTTATTGATCTTCTTGCAAAGGGAGGCTGGGTAATGTTGCCGCTCGGACTACTTTTTCTGGCAACACTCTTCCTTATTATAGAGCGTTTTCTGGGCATTGGTGCCAATGGGAAAATTGATCCGGGAGTGATTGACAGTGTGAAAGATTTTATTCAGCAAGGAAACCTGAAATCTGCCGAATCGCTTTGCCGCAACCAACGCAATGCTGCGGGCCGAATTCTGGAAAGAGCCATCGGACGCATCGGTTACCCGATCAAAGACATTGAAACGACAATCGAGAATGCAAGTCAGATCGAAATTCAGCGTATGGAAGGAAATCTTCCTTATTTGGGCGTTATCGCGGGTATTGCGCCAATGCTTGGTTTCGTAGGAACAATTTCAGGGATTATCCGTATTTTCTACGACATTTCTATTTCTAATGACTTCAATATCAGCACCATTGCGGGCGGGATGTACGAAAAGATGATCACGTCAGGATCTGGTCTTATCATTGGTTTGATCGCTTACGCGGGCTATCACTTGCTAAATATGAAAATTGACCGTTTTGCTTTGAAACTGCAAATGGCTGCTTCTGATTTTATCGACGTATTGCAGAAGCCTGTCGCTGCAAAGTAATCGCCTAGAGACTTTCCAAGTTTTGAAGATCTATTAATCCCGGGCTTTCCGGTTATCAAACTTGGAAAGTCCGACCAATTAAATATCATTTCTAAATATGAAAATACGTCGTAAGAGTCGTTTTGCCCCCGAGGTGTTCACGCACTCGCTGAACGATATTATGTTTTTTCTTCTGCTGTTCTTCTTGATCATCTCCACGATGTCCAATCCGAACGTGATCAAGCTTATGTTGCCAAAAGCATCAGCAACGCAGCAAATGTACAAGAAGCAAATAACCCTTTCTATCGATGACAATAAGGGTTATTTTATTGATAAAGAGCCGATTCCATTTGATCGTCTGGAAGCGGAGTTGCAAAGCATTTTCGCCAATGTGGAAGACAGGACAATCGTGCTGAGAGTGGATAAAAACCTTGCTGTTCAGGATCTTGTGGATGTGCTGGAACTAGGTGCAAAAAATGAAATCAAAATGGTAATGGCGACTGCAAAATGATGATCATTTTGCAGCGCTTTTATAAATCTCTTCCACGATTTTTTGCAAAATAGCGCCTTCCGATGCATTACAAATGTTACTAGATTTTCCCTCACAGGCATCCAGAAAGGCAGTTGTATTTTTAAGCTGAATATCAGTTTCTTCCAAATGCGGAAATTCCATATCGACGAGCTCGCCATCCACTTCGCTGTAAATTGCTAATGGGTTCAGCAGTGCGCCGGCCCTTGTTCCAAACACTTCGAGGTTAACGTTCTTCTGGATTTTTGTATTCAATGCAAATGATGAGGACAATGTTATACTTGCATTGTTTGGGAATGATAAATGGGCAAAGCACGCATCTTCAACCTCAAATTTTTCAGCGTCCCAACTCCCCATAAGTCCTTTCCCACCCGCTTTTCCAATGAAGTCATAGGTGTTGGCAATGATTCGATTAGGCTCGCTGTAATCAAGCAAGCCAAGCGCAAGATCCAGCACATGAACTCCGAGATCGATTAATGCGCCGCCTCCTTGAATGGTTTTGTTTGTAAAATTTCCCCAACCGGGAATGCCCCTTCGACGCAGGAAGTTCGCCTTAATGTGGTAAACTTCGCCAAGTCGCCCGTTTTCCAAAAAACGTTTCAGTAAACTATATTCCGGGGTGTGCCGGAGCTGGAAGTTATACGCAAGCACTTTCCCTTTTTGCGCAGCCAAATCGGCCATTTCAGCCGCCTGAGCCGCATTCATTGCCGGTGGTTTCTCGCACAACACATGACAGCCATTTTCCAGAGCCTGCATTGTAAATGGATAATGCAGATTATTAGCCGTACAATTAATGACAATGTCGGGCTTGTTATCACTTTCAAACATCTCTGTCGCATCGTCGAAAGCCAAGGGAATTATGTGCTTGTCGGCGAGCGCTCTTGCCTTGTTAACGTCGCGACTGCAAATAGCAATGACCTCAACACGCTCTAAAAGCGCTTTTAATGCAGGAATGTGATTTTGATCAGCGATATTTCCGCCGCCGATGATGGCCGCTTTGAGAATTGACATAGGTGAATTTCGGAATAGAAGCCAGGAAGGCAAATGTATCAAATCGTTCCGAAATGTCTAACGAAAAAGCCCGGAATCAGCCGGGCTTTTAGTGTTTTAATGTGTGAAGTTTAAAAGAAAACCGCTGGCTGCGCGTTACTTTTTGGTCTTGATAATGATAACACCCTCTGTTCCTTCCGAACCATATGCCTCGATTGCGCTTTGCTCCTTTAAAACGCTAATCGATTCAATTTGATCGGGAGCAATTTGTCTATATCCCATTGATCCGCGTTCTTCCTGTTTTACGCCGTCCACAATGATTAGCGCCTTGCTGCCTGGGGCTTTGTTACTCTTGATTGTCAACGTCTTTCCGATTTTTGGAAGGGAATCTAGTTTGGCAATCGGGCCGATATTTGCGGCGTAACGATAATTGGTGAAAGTCGTCTTTTTTGATGGTTCAGGAGCAGTATCCTGCGCCGTGGCCGTGTAGGATTCACTTGTTGTAAGCTGAGCATTCAATTGCGGCGGTGCCTCCCTTTTCAGTGAATTTGACATTTGCTTCTCACGTTTCGGTTCGCTGTCAGCCAACACTTCTGCTTTGTGATTTTGCACTTCACCTTTATTCGCTGTGATTTCTGAAATGATCAAAGGCACTTCTGCTTTTGAGAACGTCGAAACTTTTTCACGTGCAGCTGTCATGATGGCGACAAAGCAGATCAAAGGCAGAATGATAAAATATTTGCTGCGCAACCACTCAGAATTGCGGTTTTTATAAATCATT
This sequence comes from Dyadobacter sp. CY326, assembly GCF_021390515.1. Classification (GTDB taxonomy): domain Bacteria; phylum Bacteroidota; class Bacteroidia; order Cytophagales; family Spirosomataceae; genus Dyadobacter. Next base: position 130,063 of record NZ_JAJUXI010000012.1, on the reverse strand, counting down.
TTAATCCTGCTTTTTAACAATGGTCCATTGAAAAAATGGTTGGTTAAAGACGCTGCGGGCGTATTGAATGCATAAGCAACCAGAAACCTGGCATATCCGTCTCGGTCAGGCGCATGCTCGTCGGCAAGAAATTCGTGCACTTCCTGAATTGATCGTTTGTAAAACCAGACGATGGGATTAAACCAAAACACAATTTTTAAAAGCTCGATCAAAACAATGTCAATGCTGTGCATTTGACGAATGTGCACGGACTCGTGTCTTAATATCGGCTCGAAATTCTGCGCATAATCGACTTGATTGATGACAAGCCATTTGAAAAATGAGAATGAACCAACATTGCTATGGGGAAGTAACACAAGTTTGAAGTTATCCAGGTCAATCAGCTCGCCTTTGTTAATGAGTGCAATCAAGTCTACAATGGATTTGGTAAATCGAATCAGCAAATACAATGAACCTGTCGCTAAGATCATACACAGCACATTCTTCCAATCAGAAAGCCAAAAACCTTGCTCAGCTGTCGCAGTGTAAATTGGAAATTTGACGTTGTATAAACGACTGGTTGCAAGTCCATGACGGAAGGTGGTAGAATGATCAGAGGCAATGCAAATGCTGTCAATAACGACCCGATCAAATAAATGCGGTTCCAAACGAAGAATGTATGGTTACTCAGCAACAGCCTGTAAATCAGGTAAAATAGCACCCAATACAAATTCACCTTCGTGAGATACAGCAATGTTTCCATCTTTGTTTAATGAATGTTGGCGTGTTAGTTGATCTTGCCATAATGCACCACAGTCGGCATTAATTTGCCTGTTTCGCTGCTAGCACTTCCATCATCGCTATCCTCCATTAAAAAGTTGATCGGTAAAGTGAATTTCACATTGACGGGCTTGCCGTTTTGTCTACCCGGCTTCCATTTTGGGAAAAGCGCCAGCACACGTGCAGCCTCTTCATCACAATCAAAGCCTAAGCCTTTTAAGACCGTAATATCTCTGACATTCCCATTTTCCGTTACAATGAATTGTAGGAAAACTTTGCCTGATACATTCGCTCTCGCAGCCTTCGTCGGGTATTTAATGTTTCTGCCTAGGAACTGAAACATAGCTTGTTGACCACCTGGATATTCTGGCTGCTCTTCAACAACAGTAAATATGGGTTTGTTTAATGACGACTGATCTTCTCTGAGTTTCTCATTTTGCACAGCAATTTCAGCCTCATTCTTTTCCGTTTGCTCACATCCAGCAACAAAAAGTGCAGTGCTGCCAATCATTGCTAGTGCAACGACGTAAGTGCTGAGCATCCATTTCGAACTTCTGTTTTTGTAAATCATACGAATCCGATTTTTAATTTGTGACGGTTTAAAAAAATGATTTGTTAAAGACGTAACGGGTGCTTTTAAAGCATAAGCTACAAGAAACCGCGCATAATTGTCCCGATTAGGCGCCTGTGCATCAGCCAAAAATTCATGGATTTCCTGCATGGAGCGCTTGTAGAATAACAGAAACGGATTGAACCAGAACAAAACTTTCAAAATCTCGATGAACAATATGTCCAAACTGTGCATTTGATGCGTATGGACCATTTCGTGCCGAAGAATAGCGTCAAAATGTTGTTCATAGTCGTTCCGGTTAATGACGATCCATTTCAAAAAAGAGAAGGAGCCAGTTTCATTGGAATCAATTAAGACAACCGTGCAATCATCAAGCTCAATCGTTTCACCAGCATTTAAGAAGCGCTTTAATTGAATAATGTGCTTAAAAAGTTGAAAAGCAGCGACCAGAAACCCAATGCTATAAATAGTCCAGCAAAGCTTTGTATTCGTGAAAACCGTAGTCGCTTCAATCTGACTCGACCCAACCGTGAAAGCCGCGGAATTGATTTGATACACGACCGGAATAATCGGCGCATTTTCAGGATAAATCATCAAAGGCAGTGCAAATGCAACAAGCAGAGAACCAAGAAGATAATAACGGTTCCACGCAAAGAATGTGTGCTTACGCAGCATTAAGACATAACACCCGAACAGCAAAATCCAATACAGGTTAACTTTTCCAATGTACAATAGCATTTCCATGGCTAACGGATTTGTTACTCGTTTTTATGCTGGTTAATCAGTTTCATAATCTCGTCCAGATCCTTGGTTTTTAAGTCATTGTCTTTTACGAAAAACGAAACGAGATTAGGCAGAGAATTATCAAAATAGTTGACCATAAGCTGCTGCATTTCATGGCGTTTGTATTCTTCCTCACTGATTAGCGGAAAATATTCATGCGTTTTCCCGTAAGCCGTGTAGCCGACAACTTCTTTCTTCTCCAAAATTCTGATGATGGTAGAGACCGTGTTGTAAGCAGGCTTCGGCTCCGGCATTTCGGCCAGAATATCTTTCACAAATGCTTTTTTCAACTGCCAAAGGATTCTCATAATCTCTTCCTCCGCGCGGGTCAATGTGCGTATTTCCATTTTCGTATCGAATTCGTATTGTTTGAAGCTTCAATTCAAAGTTAATACTATTTGTTTAGTTTCAAAACTATTTTATTAGTTATAAAAGAAAATAAAAAAGCGAAGAAGAATATTCTCCGCTTAAAAGTCATAAAAATCGATAATCAGGCAAACTCCGAGCCCTTTTCTTTCAAATATTTGCCAACATTGCAGCTGATGCCATCGAGCACTTCGACATCCCGGTCCCAATCAAAGGTTTCCCATTCCCGGTCTTTCGTCGCGACCATCACTTTCTTAGGCTCCGTCAAAAACCAGATTACTTTTTCGGTTCCGAAGTCAAGGAGTTTTTGGGTTTTAATGGTGATATAGCCTTTTTTAGTAAAAGTCTCTAATTCAATGTCGAGGTCCATTTCGATGGAAATCTTTGGATGCACTTTGGAATAATGCTTGTCAATTTTATTAATGGTGAGAATATCCTTGTCGAAAATCACAATGTCGCCGGACAGATTATTTCTTTTATCAAGGTGCAAACCGGCCTCATTTGTGCCTATAATGTACTTTTCCCTGTTTATGGCGGAGTAAAGAATGCCAAGAATGTAATCAATAATAAAAAACTGCAATGAACTGCAACCCATAATGTCTTCAACCGTTTTCGTTTTGGCCAATACGTCTCGGTAACCCTTGCGATACAAGGGAATGCCGTCAATTATTTCATGGATCAGAACGTCAGGTATATTTTTCACAGCGATCTTTGATAAAACGTTGTGCGAATTTGAAGAAGCTATCATGTTACTGGTTGATTTGCTTGTAAGTAAATATAGTCAATTTTACATTCATGCTGATGGGGAATGTCCCATCGGTTAACCTGACTTCTTAACCGGAATTAACAGCCTTAAAGTGCGAAAGCAGCGGAAGTTGTCTCCCACTGCTTTCGCATTTATTTTTACTAGAAACGTTATTCTACAACACTCAACTTCACCGTGTTAGTTTTGCGCTGTCTTGAAACCGGAATGCTCAATGTATTAATGAAAACATCACCTTTTTGCAATTCTCCTTTGTCAACTAAAAACTGCTTGATATCTTCAATCAGATCATCCGTAGAAACGTCCTGATCGCGGTCGTAATAATATACTTTCGTGCCCCAGTACAATGCTAGTTGATTCATTAACACTTTGTTAGATGTGAAAATCAGCAAGCCAGCCTTTGGGCGGTGATGCGAAAGGCGGAATGATGTGTAACCCGAGCGCGTGATCCCGATAATGGCTTTTGCCTGGGTGTCACGTGCCAATCGGCAAGCGCTCATCACAACATAATCATTCAATTTATTCACGCTTGTGCTTTCACTTACTGCGGCGTGATTCCTGAAATAAATGCTGTTTGTAGATGACTCAACGCGTTCAATTGTCCTCGTCATGCTTTCAACGGCTAGCAACGGATATTTTCCGGAAGCAGTTTCAGCACTAAGCATTACTGCGTCGGCACCATCCAAAACCGAGTTTGCAACGTCATTCAGCTCTGCGCGTGTTGCACGGGGACTGTCGATCATGCTCTCCAGCATTTGCGTTGCCACGATTACCGGCTTTCCTGCTTTGTTACATTTGTCAACGATCATTTTCTGGATCATAGGCACTTCCTCAGCGGGAAGCTCCACACCCAAATCACCGCGGGCAACCATAATGGCGTCCGTTGCTTCAATGATTTCGTCAATGTTTAGGATCGCCTCTGGCTTCTCGATTTTAGCAACCAGTCGCGCCGTTTTGCCTTTGCTGGCAATATATTCTTTTACTTTGATCAATTCTGACGCTGTGCGAACGAATGATAATGCCACCCATTCCACATTGTTTTCAAGACCAAAATCCAGATCTTCGTAATCTTTCGCTGTTACAGAAGGCATTGAAACCTTTGTGTTTGGCAGGTTAACGCCTTTTTTGGATTTCAAATAACCACCATAAATTACTTCCGTGATCACGTCACTTCCGTCCATTCCGGTTACAAGCACTTCCAGTTTACCGTCGTCCATCAGGATGCGGTCACCGATTTTGACGTCGTTGTACATTCCGTCGTAAGGCGTGCTCACTTTTTCAGCTGTTCCAAGCACTTCTGTGTTGGATAATATCAGTTTTTTACCCGCTTCGATCAGAACGCCATCTTTTTCGGCAACCATTCCGATACGAATTTTGGGACCCTGCAAATCTTGTAAAATAGCGAGATTTAAGCCGTGTTCTTCGTTGATTTCCCGAATAGTAGTTAATCTTTGAAGGTGATCAGCGTGAGAACCGTGAGAGAAGTTTAGGCGAAAAACGTTTACCCCGGCTTTGGCCAACGCATACAATGTTTCTTTTGTTTCGGAGGCTGGACCTACGGTAGCAACAATTCTGGTTTTTTTGGAAGACATAGATTAATATGCAGTAAATATGATTTTTATGAACAGTCCACGTCAATCACGACCTGGATGCTTTTGAGTGTCTTATCGGTTAAAATATCAATAACCTTTTCTTGTATAAATGACTTTGCCGCCTTAAAATTAATCTTTTCTCGTTCAAGTTTGATGAGAATGTCGAACAAAAACTGATTTCTTACTCTTTCCACCAGCGGCGGCTGTGGCCCGAGAACCCGGCTGGCTCCCAGGTTGGCGGTCAATTTCTCAGCTAACACCTTCGCAGCCATGCTGGAAACTGCTTCGTCAACGTGCTTAACGGTTACTTTGATGAGCCGCGTGAATGGCGGATAATGAAATTTCTCACGCTCCTCAATCTCAGTGACATACATGCCTTTATAGTCATTGTTAATGATCTTTTCGAGCAATTTCTGGCCTGGATTATTGGTTTGAATAAGCACTTTTCCAGGCTTTTCAGCGCGTCTTCCTGCACGTCCGCTTACCTGTGTGAGCATTTGGAACGCCCGTTCCGAAGCGCGGAATTCGGGGAAATGAATGATTCGGTCGGCATCAAAAATTCCGACCATGCTAACATTATCAAAATCAAGTCCTTTGCTTACCATTTGCGTACCGACCAGAATGTCGATGCCACCTTCCTCAAACGCTGAAATAATCTGCTGGTAAGCGTTTTTTGCCCTTGTCGTGTCCAGATCCATCCTCTGCACACGCGCTTCCGGGAACATCAAATGAATTTCCTCTTCGATCTTTTCAGTCCCGTAACCCATCGTTTTCACTTGCGTAGAACCACATTGCGGACAAGTGCGCGTGACTTCTTCCTTGTGACCGCAATAATGGCAGCGCAATTCGCCCACTTTCATGTGATAAGTGAGGCTCACGTCGCAATTCGCACATTCGGGGATCCAGTTACAAACCTCACATTGCAGATAAGGCGAGTAACCGCGCCGGTTTTGGAAAAGGATCGTTTGCTCTTTATTTTGAAGATTAAGTCTTAAATGATCGATCAGGACAGATGAAAACTCGTTTTTCATCTTCTTCGACTTCTTCTCTTTTTTTGTATCGATTAATTCAAAAGTCGGCAATGCTGCATTTCCGAAGCGCTGATTCATTTCCACAAGGCCATATCTGCCCGTTTGTGCGTGATAATAGCTTTCTAATGAAGGCGTTGCAGAGCCTAGGAGCGTTTTTCCTTTGTGCATGTAAGACATGATCACGGCTACATCGCGCGCGTTGTAGCGGGGCGCGGGATCATGCTGCTTGTATGAAGTTTCGTGTTCCTCGTCGACGATGATCAGGCCAAGATTATCAAAAGGAAGAAAAACGGCAGATCGCACACCAACCACGAATTGGAATTTGCCGTCCAAAATCCCTTTCCAGACTTCAACACGTTCGTTATCAGAAAACTTGGAATGATAAATCCCCATTGTGTCGCCAAAAACTTTCCTTAACCGGACGACAATTTGCGTGGTTAAGGCAATTTCGGGTAATAGAAATAAAACCTGTAAGCCGCTTTCCAGGACTTGTTTGATCAATTCAATGTAAACTTCGGTTTTCCCGCTGCCTGTAATTCCATGCAAAAGCACGACTTCCTTTTCCGCAAATAGCGCGTGGATTTGTTTCGAAGCTTCTTTTTGTGTTTCGGTTAATGTTATGACCGCATTGCTCGCCGGAATGTCATCGAATCTTGAAATGAAAATCTCGAATTGATCAAAAACTCCTTTCTTAATCAATGTGTTAAGCGACGCATCCGAAACATTTTCATCCTGACTGAAAAACGATTTATCTAGTCCTTTCTGGTTCAAATCAGGATTGTTGTAAACCGGAATGTAACTCAAATATTTGAGCAGAATTTCCTGCTGCTTTGGCGTTTTTTCCAAAGTCGCAGCCAATTTCGAAAGCGCGTCATTAGAAGTGTAGGCGGCATTTAATCTTACTTTTCGAACAACTTTGGGCTTATAACGCTCCTTAACTTCCTCAAACAAAATCACAGCACGCTTTCCTACAAGCGACTTAATAATCGCTGTAATATTCGAGCGCTGCAAAAGCCGCTCAACTTCTTCATAGGAAAGCGTTTGGTGCTTTTTTATTTCGTCGATAATGATGCGTTCCTGATCGGTTAGCAAATCATCGTATTCAAATTCAGGATTGAGCTGTATTCTCGACTGGCTTGTAATTTTCAATCCGGCCGGCAGCGCAATGTTGAGGACTTCGCCAATGTTGCAGAGATAATATTCTGACACCCAATTGAAAAGTTCAAGCTGGCGCTTTGTGACAATGGGTTCATCATCAAGGAGTTCGAGAATGTATTTGGCCTGATATTTGGCAGGCGGGTTGGAATGAATGTTGGCAACAACGGCCGTAATCACCCTTTTTTGACCAAACTGCACAATCACCCGTGCACCCACCTTAATCATCCCGCTCATTTCCCGTGGCACCCTGTAAGTAAACAAAGAAGGAATCGGAACCGGCAAAATCAAATCGGCAAAAAAAGTAATTTCTTCCTCAAAAAGGGAGGCCATTGGCTGCGGGGGAATGTTTAATTTTTATGGAAGAAGGGCAGAAACTTCCTCTGATCAATTCTTTTTACATCACAAAAAACGTCATGCAGATGATCAAAATCCGAATCAGTAGTAACTAGTTCAAGCCCTAAAAGTGCAGCAAGCGAGGCAATCCAAAGATCATTCTTGCCCATATTTCTTGGAGTTGTGAAAGGATACTTCTTAAAACTTGGATTGCGTAATTGAGAGTATGAATCAATTTCCGAATAAGTGTCTATTGCAACATTCGCTACATCTACAACAGTAATTTGATTCAGCAGACGCTCCAAAGCATTAGTCTTGTTACTTCCCCATTTATTTTGCAGCGCAAGCGATTTGATCTCTCCTTCTGAAACTATGGAAATGTAAACTTTACTATTTGCAGGATTAACATATTTAAGTATCCCAGATTGATCTCCTGCCCTGACAATTGCTATTAAAATGTTGGTATCGAAAATAACACCCATTATTTAGTCGCCTCAAGCTGTCGCAACAAATCTTCCCATTCTTCCTTTGTAAATGGCTCAATAGCAGGGCCATCTTGAAGCGCTTGAATGATTCGTTCATTATTGTTCCCATTCTTTTCGCCAAATGCATCGGCTCCACCAGCTGCTAAAATCTCTTCGGCAGAATAGGATTTATGAGTGCGAAAAATATTAAAACTTGTGTTCGGCAACTTGATATCAGCTTTCATAGTGTATATAATTGGTTAGTCAAATATACGATTTTATTTGCAGAAGGAAAACCGACAAGGCTGGTTTAAGCAATGCATCCAATGTCCAGCTCCACCGCATTTTCCCAATCCAACATTGCATTAAACAGCTTCACACGACTAAATTTCCTTAAATCACTTTCCCTGATATCAGCTTCCCTAATAACTTCCGAATCCAGCAAAAAGGCCCGCTGCGTGCCTGGGAGCAAAGGAGAGCTAGGCGTGTGCCAGACATTTCCGTCGAAAAAAGCAACATTGCAATAAAGAGAATCAGTGACGAAGCCATTCTTAATGATCAGGATTTCGTCGGCGTCTTTTCTTTGGGCGAAAAGTGCGTTGAGCTCGTCGCGATTCTCATATTTGAAACGATAATCAATGTTATCGTGATATACACGTTGGACTTTGCGGATGGTTCGGATGGAGTAGGGTTCCCATTTGATTTCTTCAATTTCTTCGCCGTATGAGACTCTGCATTTGTGCAATGTGTTGTCGATGCTTTCGGGAACGGCGAGCAGTTCGGTGAGATTCCAGTGATCTTCAAAACCCATTAAATCACGACGCGTCTTGTTGAGCCGTGCTTCGTGATAGGAGAGATTTTTCAACGTGCGATGTTCGACGCAAATCGTTTCAAAACATAGCGTGTGGGACATGGGCGAATGGGAGGTAGACTTTGTCAATTAATTCCTGATATTCATTTTGTGCATTGCTGCGCGCCGTAATCCCGCCGCCGCTTTTGAAAACTAAATTTCCATTCTGATTTTCAATAAACCGGATCATTACGGCGCTTTCGAAGTTTTCGCCATCAAAATAACCCATCACACCCGTATAAAATCCGCGGTCATAATTTTCAGCAGCCTCGATAATTTGCAATGTGCTCGGTTTGGGTGCGCCGGTTATAGAGCCAGCGGGGAGCATTTTTAACAGCAAATCGCCATATTTTCCATCAAAATCATCAGGTAAAATTCCTGCTATTTCGGAGCTTACTTGCAGCAATGTCTTGTCGTTTGTTTGAATGCGGTCAATGTAGCGATATTTTTCAACCCAAACTTTCCCGGCAACCATGCTTAGATCATTGCGGATCAAATCAACAATCGTCGCGTGTTCGGCGGCTTCTTTTGAATCAGATAAAATCACATTTTCAGCATTCGGAACAGAGGCGTCAATGGTTCCTTTCATCGGAAATGATGAAATCCGATTGCCTTTTATTTTGATGAAAATTTCGGGGGAGAAGCAGATGAATTCATTTTTATACAAAAACCGATAAGGCGCCTCGCTGTGTGCGAAAATGTCAGACAAGCTCAAATTCGTCTGAATGTTGGTGGGGACAGAAAGATTTACCAGAAACGAATTTCCCGCCTTCAAATTTTCAACCACGTAATCAAATTTCGCCTTGTAAGCTTCGAACGAAACAGGTGATTTTCGAAAATAAAACTCAGAAAGCTGTGGTTGGCTGTGAGCATTGCTTTTAAAACCATTAAGATCAAAACGCATTTCGCTGAGCGCTTTGTCGTCCAATGTCCAGGCCAGCGGTTTTTTCATCTGGTAATCTACAAGAAAAACGAAGGGAGTTTTGGACTTTCCCCATGCATTCAGCTTTTCTGCAAATCTCCGTTTGGGATCTTCCAAATCTTTGTTTCAACTACATTATGAACATTTTCAACAGCCAGCTAATTTACAAAGTTCAGAAACCAATATCTAAATTAGGGGGTTAATGGGGGAGAATGAACCAATTTATAAGCGAATTCAGACAATGCATATATATGATGTAGTCGTTATTGGTGGCGGGCCTTGCGGGCTTGCAATGGGCGTGGAACTGGCCAAAAGCGGTCTTGATTATTTGATTCTTGAAAAGGGAAATTTAACAGAATCCATTCGCCGCTATCCAAGGCGCATGCGGTTTTTCTCGACGGCCGAAAACATTGAAATCGGCGGGATTCCATTTGCGATTTCCGAGGTTAAGGCCAATCGAAACGAAGCATTGCAATATTACAGGAAAGTCGCGGGCTATTATCACCTAAATTTCAAGCTGTTCGTAGATGTTGACCGGACTGAAAAGCAGCCTGATGGAACATTTTTGACCTATTCCAATGATGGGCAGATTTTTCAATCCAAGAATGTCGTTTTGGCGACGGGTTATTTTGATGTGCCGCGGTTGTTGAATGTGCCTGGTGAAAATCTCCCGCACGTTTCGCATTATTATGATGAGCCTTTCAAATATTCTTACACCAATGTGGTCCTGGTAGGCGGTTCAAATTCTTCCGTGGAGGCTGCATTGGAGCTTTACCGGCACGATGCGCACGTAACAATCGTGCATAAGGAAGCGGATTTTCGAACAAAAGTGAAATATTGGCTCGTTCCGGATGTAAAAAACCGGGTTAAGGAAGGGAAAATCCAGACGCGTTTCAACAGCATTACAAAGTCCATTGAACTAGGCAGAATCGAAATTGAAAACATTGAAACTGGCGAAAGAGAATGGTTGCCAGCGGATTTTGTCTTTTTGCTCGTTGGTTATTTGCCGGATGAACATTTGCTATCTCGTTGCGGCATTGCGCTGGATCCGGTTACCAAAGTGCCAACATATGACACGGACACTTTTGAAACCAATGTCCCAGGACTTTATCTTTGCGGAACCGTTCTTGCGGGTGTTTTTACCGAAAAAGTTTTCATAGAAAACGGTCGCGATCATGCCGCTGCAATCGCCGATCACCTGTCTGGCAGGGAAGTTCGTGTGGTCAAAGAGTTGATCGACAGGATCTAATCATTCCTCAACAAGGGCCAGCTTGCGTTTCTTCCTTTTGGAGAATTTCTCAATTTTCCCGATCAAGCCATTGGCCCCGACACCGTAACCGACGCCTCCTGCGAAACTCGTGGCGTGGAAACCTTCTTTGCCTATTTCATACCAAGTCTTCCCCCAGTTTTCTGAAAAACTGCTACCCGACGGACCACTGGAAATTAATGCGTACCTGTCGGAACGGACCTGCGTATTCCCATTCCATAATGCATTCGTTTTGTGAAATAAGGAAACGCTTTCTTTCAAACCAGCCGGTTTAGCCATGGCTGTCAACTTCCAGCTAACACCGCCATCCTTGGTTATTAGCACGTTTTGAGAAGAATCTGCGGTCTTTTTATAATCTCCGCCAACAGCCATTCCATCATTTTTTGACCAAAATGTTAAACCAAAAATGCCGCTCGTAGGCCCTGTGGGCATGGGAGTTGCGGACACTTCCCACGTTCTTCCGAAGTCTGCGGATCGAAAAACGCGCGCCATTTTGCTGCCGCCAGTTCCGATGAAAGCTTTGTTTTTTCCAGTTGCAATAATTGAAGTTCCGCTTGCTGCGAAACATGCTTCGCCAGGTTCGGCAACGGGGCGTTTTTCTAAAGGCAGTTCCTGCCAGTTCTTTCCACCGTCATCTGTGGTCAAAATGAAGAGCCTTCCATCGATAGGGTCGCCCAGACAAATGCCTTTGTTTTTGTCCCAAAAGTCGATTCCATCCAGAAAAACCCCATTTTGTGTAGTTTGGTACACAAGCGACCAGCTGATTCCACCGTCTTCCGTCCGGTAGATTTTAGCCTTATCCTTTTGAGCCTCGCCCGCACTCATGGCAATGGCAACATCCTTATTAAACGCATGGATGTCCCGAAAATCAAGTGAATCTGCGCCGTCGACCCGGGAAGTGAGCCAATCTTTTCCTCCATTCGTGGTTCGCAGCACTGTTCCTTTGGTGCCGCCAATCCAGCATGTGGTGGGCGAAACTGCGTGAACAGCGCGCATATGAATGGTCGTTTTAATGTTAATGACCTTCCATTGGGCAGCTGCCAAATGCGGCGCAATCCAGATCATGATCAGGACTGCCAATTTGTGATGAGAGATGCGTTGTGGCACAATATTTTTATTAGATTTGAATTCTAACGTATTATTCTCACAAAATAAGAAATTCATATGAACAAGAACCAAAAATTTCTGATTGGCGCAGTAGGGGCACTTTTGACTGGTATTGCAATTGGCCTTTTAGTTGCTCCAAAGGATGGAAAAGACACTCGCAACCTGATCAAAAGCAAGGCAAATGATCTTGGCGGAAACGCAAAAGACAAATATGAAAAAAGTCTTGAAGAGTTGTCAGTTTTAGCCGACAGGTTGAAAGAAGGGTTTTTGAAAAATGTTTCTGCTGCGAAGGATAAAGCTGGTTCAGTAGCAGACAATGTGAATGAAAGAGTACGTGGTGTAGTTAACAACAACGCATAATTTCGACATCAACAATATTGAAAAGGGCTGTTTCTGAAAAGAAACAGCCCTTTTTTTAATAGGTTAGCGAGGGATTTTATCAACTATTTCCGCAATAGCCTGATTGATTTCGGCTGTAAAATTCTTGCTTTTCTCTGGAATAATGCCTTCCGCACCGCCCTGCCAGACCATTTTGTTGGTCGCTGCATCCACAAGGTCAATCATAATAGTGCCTTCCCGATATTTACCTACAACAACTTCTTCACTTTTCCAGGAATAGCGGCGTTGCCCCATATAACGTGGCAGACCGTCGGTTCGAAAATCTGTTTGCCGGGTTTGTAATTCCTCTTTTACGTTCAGCGCAATATTAACTTTCAAATTCGAGTCGCGCGCTTCGTCAAGTCCTTTTGCCTGCAAGTTTTGCGCAATTGCAGATCGGATAATGTTAACATTCTGCTCGAATTTTTCGGAAACCGTATCACCTCGCGCCTCAATGTCATAAAATCCGAAAGTGGCGTAGTTGGACAACCTGAAATCGTCTTCCTGTTTCGCGTTAAGTATTTTGTACGGCGCTTTACAGCCAGAAAAAGATGCAATAAAGAGGATAAGGACTGAAAACAGGAAAACTTTCATTGTTCTGATTGGTAAGGTTACAAATCACCCGATTACGCTACCCAACTCTTTTGCAGCAGCCATGCTGATGCTTTTGTAATGCATAAATTCACTCATGACGGCAGTTTGCTCTTCTTCTGTTTTTGCATGAATGGCCTGCTGCAAACAAACTTTCATTTTCTCCTCAATGAATGCTTTTTTAAGCCGAAGAATGTTGATAAAGGCCGTTTTATCTAAAACATCCGTTTCAAACGGAACAAATATCTCGTATTTTTCAGACCATAATTCGCTGAGTTCATACTTGTTAGCAAGCCAATCAATGGTTAAGTTTCGGATCCCTGGTTCGTGGTGATGCAGAAAATAATCCGTAGGCAGCACTTGGTTTCGGTTAAAATGCTCACGAAATAATACGAGCAAATGATGGAAAACGGTGTCCTTAAAATCTATGCCATCTATCTCACTTAGAACATATTGGCACACCGTGATGGAAGGTTCAAGCTCCCGCGCCCCATGGACAACCAGAAGTCTGATAAATGCTTCTTCCTGATAATATAACTTGCTGCGTTGCGGAAGTTCCGACTGCTGGGTTTGCGGAGCAAAAAGATCCGCTGGCGACGCGTCATTGCCACCTCGATCGTCTCCGGAAAACAATGCATCAAGATCACCAGGGTTTTCAGGTGCCTGAAAACTTGGCCGGGCAGAGCGATCTTGCGGCTTTTGCGTGTGCAGTTTTCGCAGGAGTTTATTCCCCTCCGTTATCAGCATTTGTTCATCCACTTTCATCATTTCTGACGTGCGGTGGAAGAAAACCTGCCGCTTAATGGCATCTGGAATTTTCACAATGCTGTTGACCACCTCGCCAATTACAGCAGCCAACCGAAACGGATCGTTGCCGGCGTCCTGCAACAACATTTCGGTTTTGAAAGTGATAAAGTCCTTCGAATTGTATTTCAAATAGGTCTTAAATGCCTCAGCACCCACCTTTCGCACGTAACTATCCGGATCATCTCCATCCGGGAACAGCACGATGCTAACATTCAATCCTTCCTCTAAAACCAGATCCAAACCGCGTAATGCAGCTTTAATTCCAGCAATATCGCCATCGTATAGTATTGTCACATTGGGCGTAAAACGTCCGATCAGCCTGATTTGCTCAACGGTCAGCGACGTTCCGGATGAGGCAACCACATTCTCAATTCCGCCCTGATTTAATGAAATAACGTCCGTGTAACCTTCAACCAGATAACAATGATCCTGTTGCCGGATTGCATTTTTGGCCTGGAAAATGCCGTATAGGACATCACTTTTATGATAAACCTCCGTTTCCGGGGAGTTCAGATATTTGGGTTGATTGGCTGCTTTACTCTTGTCAGATTTGAGAATCCGCGCGCCAAATGCAATTACTTTTCCTGCAACATTATGAATTGGGAAAATGACCCTTCCTCTAAAACGGTCATAACCAGCAGTTTGACTTCCTTCTTTATGGATTAGCAAACCTGCTTTTTCCAGCAATTGAGATGAATAGCCTTTCTCCAACGCCACTTTTGAAAAAGCATCCCACGTGTCCAGACTATATCCAAGCTCAAACTTCTTACGAATTTCACTCGTAAATCCACGTTCCTTAAAATAACTGAGACCGACCGCTTGTCCCTCATCGCTTTCGTGAAGCTGCTGCACATAGAAGTTTTTTGCAAAGTTCAGGATAATGTAAAGGCTTTCCCGCTCATTTTGACGAAGCGCTTCTTCGTCTGTAACTTCCTCTTGCTCAATCTCAACGTTATATTTATCAGCCAGATAGCGCAATGCTTCTCCATAACCAACGCCGTCAATGTCCATGACAAACTTGATGGAATCGCCAGCCGCGCCGCAACCGAAGCATTTATAAATTTGCCTGACCGGGTTTACATTGAATGAAGGCGTTTTTTCATTGTGAAAAGGACAGCATGCCGAGTAATTGGCGCCCTTTTTTTTCAGCGATACAAAATCCCCCACCACTTCCACAATGTCAGCGGTTTGTTTGATCCGTTCAACGGTTTCGGGATTAATGCGCATGTTTTTGGGTTAGATGAGAATACTTGGTCGTTTTTAAACAACAAAAAAGATAAGCTTTAAATTTTAGAGGACGGATGATTATTTATCAGAAGGCGTTTTTTACTTAGCGAATGTAACCAGTAATGCAACTTTGGGACAATAATTAGCCAATAATTTGTGTAAATTTGATGCGAGCTGATGAGTCCGGCAACATTAATTTAGAAAATTGTCCATCATTTTCTCATTTTAGCCAAGAAAATCACCTTAGAAAGCTTTTTTCTAATTACTTTAATTTGTTATTTTGCGGTGTTGAATCATATCGAAGAAATTATCGAATCAGATATATAGATATTTAAAATATAGTGTGTGTATAGTGTGAAACAGGGCATGGAAATTTTTCTATGCCTTTGTTTTTTTATAAGTGGTTCGTTCTCAGTTGAATAGATATTCACTATACACTGCAACTAATTGCTTCACCACATCGGTCTGCCAACATTTAATTTCATTTTCCAGTCGTTTTTTTCCTTCCGCCAAAGCTGCGATCAAGTCTACATTTGCTAACTCCCCGAAAACATAGCAAAATTCTGGCCGACTTACCGCGTCTGACGCCAGGATTGCCACGCCAAGCTCCCGCGCTTCGAAGATTGAAAGTGAAACGCCATCAGTGCTCGTATTGCGAATGAATGCGTCGGCGACATGCAGCACATTCCGAAAATCGTGGTGGCCTCGAATGATCAGCACATTGTCAGGAATGGAGTCGAACGTGCGCTCAATGAATGGTGAATAACTTGCCGAAGGATCAGAAATGATCAGGCCAGCGGAATCTGTTTTTTGAATCTGGCGGATAATGTCCGAGATGCCATACAGCTCGTTTCCCAGCTTATCAAAGACCAATTTCCATGCGTTTGTGCAAAAAACATGGTCGTAACGTTCGCGGAAATCATTCAGCTTGGCATTCGTCTGAGCATCCAATGGCACAAAATCCTTTGAAAATATGAAGGTGGAAATCAGCCGTGCATGGTTGTTAAATTTTCTCGCACAAAGGAAACTTTCCGGATTTTGGACAATGGGAATGGAAGCCAAAAAGGCCGAAATATTAACCGCGAAATTGCCGGAAAAACTATATCTGCCCCAGTTTCCATGATAAGTCAGGATCAGCTTTTTGCCGCACATCCGGCAAAACAATGCAAACACGGCCTGAGCAAACGGATTGGATGCATGCAAGTGAATGACAGAATGCATTACAATTTTGCCAAAAACGCTCCAAAACGGCTCAGTTTGAAGATTACAAAATGAAAAGTTTTCAAAACCACTTTCTCGCAATGCTGTAACCAACCTGCTGACGTGCACTGTCACACCGCCAAGAGGAGGCGGGATTTTTCCAATAATCAGGACTTTTTTCATTTTTCAGGAACAGCGAAATGATCTATTTCAAGACTTTTTGCATAGAAATAGATGCAAATCAAGAGCACAGGCGCAATGCAATTGACCGTGACGCTTTTGGCAGGTAAAATCACAAAAACGCTGCCGACCGTGTGATTGAAAGCGAGGTAAAAAACGAGGCTAACGAGTAAAAGCGTATTTCTGTTTTCGAGTCGCGCAATGCTAAACAACATTGACAGGAAATAAAAATACAGGCCATACACAAAAACAATCCCGATCAAACCCTGCTCGGCAAGCACTGTATAAAATAGCGAATGCGCCTCCCGATAACCCGGACCAAGGATCTCAAAACTCGCCGTTCCGTGCCCAATCAATGGGCTTTGTAAAAACAACTGATGCGCAAACGCATGAATTTCTGCGCGGCCGCTGCTTTGCTGTAATCTCGCAAAAATTGACTTCGATCCTGTGATTTCTCCAAACCTTAATGTCCAGAAATAGGCCATATCAAAGTCTTGCAGCAGCAAGGTTAACTTGGGAATGCACAGAATTGTCAGGATAAAAAGCAATGACGCGCTCGCTAGATGCAGTCGCGTTTTGGTCATAAAAATTGTAATTAATAAATATGGCAGAACAAGAATTACCGCGCCACGGGAGAATGAAAAGATGACAATGCAGACAAAAATTGCGAGGCAACCAAGCCTGACGAGTCCATTAAGCGAGTCCTTTGCAGTGTGAAGCAGGACGAGCGGCCAAAGCAGGATAAAGTAAGCCATGGTCACATTCGTGTCCGTAATGTTCCTCGTCGCCAACAGGTTATCCGATCCTCTGTAACTCGCTCCGGCAGCAACTAATCCGAATGTGCCAACGCCAAGGATGATAAAGAGAATGAAAAAATACATTTTAAGATTTTCGCGGAAATCGATTGCTTGAGAAGCACTTTTGAGATAAATATAATAGGACGGAAGAATGAGGAGGAAAAAGAGAATTCCAGCGAATGCAATGTTTTCAAAATTCGGTGAAATAAGCAGGAAAAAGCTTTGAACAATGATCCATACGGTCAAAAAATAGCGTTCGCCTGGATGCAGCGGATTTGATTTTGAGATAAAAAACAAAATGAAATAGGCCTCCAAAATCAAAAAAGGCATCAGCCGCCAGACTGAATTGGCTCCCGCAGAAAACGAATATTTTTGAAACAAATGGATGAACTGCGCGAACACTGGCACAGCTAGCACATGGAACAACTTGTGCCGGGAAGTCGTAAACAAGCTAATCACGCAGTAAACATAAAACGAGAGCACTATGAAAGTCTGAAAATCACTTTCTCCGAAGGTCAGCAATTGATCAAACAAACTGGCAAAAGATCCGACGATCATAATGGAAATCAAGACTTTCCAGGCGATTTCAATGCTTAATCCAACCATTCAGCAATTGTTTGGGCAGTGCAATCGACTGACTGAGCCTGAGCAAAATGTGTGAGTAGCGCAATATCAGCGGGTGGCTTTTTCGATTTTTTGCTCAAAATCTCTGTCAGAACGTTATAGAGCTCCTGTTTATCAGCCACTAACACGTCCCATTGCAGCGCATTCAATGGAAGCTGGTGCGCGTAATCGTAAAGCCTTTTGACTGATTGATGATAGGGCAGGGCGGTCGTGCCGTCATAAGCAACGCTTATAATTGAGGTTCCGCAGGCAGCCGCATCCAGCTTAATGGTTGAAGCAAATTGAATGCAGACGTCAGAAATATGGAGCATTTCGGAGAGCGAAGTCAGGAAATCCATATCAGGCAGCCAATGGTAAAAGCTTCTTTTTGAGCTTGTAACAAGATTTCGCGGATGCCAAACGGTAACTGAATTTTTGTCAAAAAGATCTTGATAAGCATGATGATCGTCTGCCGGATGGCATCTGATGATGACGTGAGTGTCGCCTTCTAACGCTGCATAGGCCAACACATCCTTGATAATTTCCAGCTGATTGGGAAAGTGCTTGATCGCACTCGTCGCAATAAAAATAACTTTGGCTGCATTTATCGCGTAACGCGCTTTGGCGTTAGCAAGTGGAACATTATCAATGTTTCGAAAATGAAGATCAAACCGGGGAATCCCTGTGATCTTAACCGAATTTTGGTTCACATCAAACATTGAATAAAACCTTTGAAACTCACTTTTCATTAACTGATTCCATACCAAAGTGCAATCATGATTAGCATTGATCACACCTTTGGAGGTAAGATTATCCCAACTAATGATCATTGCCAGCGACTTCACTCCATGCTTTTGGAGAAAGTTAGTCACATGATTTTCCCTCAAATCCAAAGGTGAGGAAGAAATCACACCTTGAAACTTGTAATGCAAGAGTGGCCTCAGCTTGCAAGAAAAGGAGCTTAAAACAATGATGACCCGACGCAACAGCTTCAAAATGACGCCACTCAAATGCAGCTGCACTAGGATCAAAATAGCGGTTTTGATTACCAAGCGCTTTGTCCAAGTCAAGCGTTCGTATTTTATCTGCTGCGTGGCAATGTTGTGGTGTCCTGCAAAAAGTGCTTTTTCAAGCTTTCTTAGCAGGCTTATGAACATTGTTTCAATCGGCAACTCGATTTCAAGCAGTTTCAGGTCGATAGCAAAGTGGTTATTGATTGTTGCAAGTTCACGCTCTCGAATCATGGTTGATAACAAATGAATGTCATATCGCATGGCCAGTTTCTTAATCAACCCGCTGTGAATGATGTTGATAGCCGCAAAACTATTTGTTATGAGCAGCAGCACGGGCTTTTTATAAAATTGCGCCATATGCAATGTATCGTGCTGCATTTTCCCAATCTTTCATTGTGTCGATGTTGACATTCGGCTCGTCATCCGTTCGATAGCCAACACATTTACCCGACATTAATCCTTGCGATAACAAACTGGTTTTCAAAAGATAAACCTTCCCGTCCCGGTAAAACGAATCCGGCAATTCTTGCCTTCGTATTGCCAATGGAGCATCATGCAGACATCTTTGCAGCGCATTATCCGACATTGTTAATGCCCAATTCGGATTGAATTGATCTGGAATTTTAAGGACCGTAACCAGGCTGTCTGCATTCAAATGGAGCATATGCATCACCGTTTTGTCAATCAGGCCAGCGCTTCGGAACGGGGAAGTGGGTTGTAAAAGGCAAATCCAGTCGAACTCAATGTTCAGATTTTTGTAAAATTCAACGGCATGTCGAATGACCTGCAGGGAACTGGTTTTGTCGTCCGAAAGCGCCGCGGGCCTGAGAAATGGAGCTTCAATCCGTTTCCATTCTTGAACAAATTCAATGGTCAATTCACAGTCAGTTGACACGATGATCTTGGTCAAAAGCGTTGATTGCAATGCAGATTCGATTGTATATTGAAGTAAGGGCTTGCCGCCCAGCGGAATGCCACCCAGCGGGGTGCCGGCAAAAACTTTCATGTTTTTGCCTGGGATTCCTTTGGAGCCTTTTCGGGCTGGAATAATGGCAAGTATGGTTGGTAAATTGGCCATTAGTATGTGATTTGTTTGTCAATGCTCAACTCCACATTTGCCAGAATATCTGCGATTTTATTGCCAGCATTGCCAGTTCCGTAAAGGCAAACGCCTGAGTAAGGCCCGTAATCAAGCTGCTTTTGTATTGCATTCATGATCGCTTCCGGCTCGTGCACGACGTCCAGCACATTTGCTGCCCTTTCTCTTCCACGCTGTCGGTTTCCAATATTTACAACCGGCGTCCCGAGAAATGATCCTTCCCGAATGCCTGTGCTGGAATTGCCAATCAGGCACGCGCAGCCTTTTACCAGTTTCAAAAAGAGCTCTGGGTTGAGGTTTCGTAAAAAGTAAATCATCAAGTTTTTGTTAGTCATTTTAAATGCCTTAATGCGCTCTGAAACTCCACTGGATCCATAATCGGGGTTGGGCGTAAACCAAAATGTGGGCAGGCGCAATGCGTCAATAACCTGCAATAAAGTGTCAGTTTGATGTCTAATGGCGTTGTTTTCGGTGGTCACCGGATGGTGCATCACAACCAGATATCGGCCCGTTTTGCCAGGCTTCCCTAAAACAGACTGACAATTTTCGTAATCGAATTGCATAGGGCGATTATTTTTTATTTGAAATGCAAGATCAATGGACGGGCAGCCCGTATGCCACACATGGTCAGGAAGTTCTCCCATTCTAATGAGTCTTTGTCTCGCCGTGTCAGTCGCTACAAAATGATAATCAGCCAACTTCGACACGGCATGTCTGACTTTCTCATCAATGTTACCCGTGACCTCTCCGCCTTGGACGTGCGCCAGTGGAATGTTCATAAAAGACGCCGCGACGGCAGCCGAAATGGTTTCGTATCGATCTGCGATGGTCACGACAATATCTGGCTGGATATTTTCGAAAATGGATGCTAACTCAATGATCCCGAGGCCGGTTGTTTTTGCAGCGGCAGTCGCATTTTCATTTTCGAGCAGATTTGAGACTTTGATAATGTTGTCAAAACCATCCTGCTTGATTTGATTCAATAAACATCCGTATTTTTCCAGCAAAATGCTCCCGGTTACAACCAGCTGTAAAGTCAAATTCGGGTGGGTTTTGATTGCGAGAAGAAGTGTTTTAATCCTGCTATAACTTGCTCTTACTGTGACTACTACGCAGATTTTCCGGTTCATATCAAATCGCTCGTTTTGATAAAATCCCACTTTGCTAAATCATGTTTCAAGCTTTTACCCAACACACATTCAAAATGACTGGCAGCAATTCCATAACCGGCTGGTTTCTTCGTTTCAAGATCATCGATTGTCAAAATATGCCCTTGCGGTAAGTCATTGTTAATGGCAAGAGATTTGCCAAAAATTGTTTTCAATGTTGCGTATTCGGACTGGTCATGCTTATCAACCGGGTAGCTGAGGGCGATTTCAATTTGCCTCACGCCTTCGATGAGTTGCGTCACCTGATCAATGTTTATCGAAGAACTTGAGTCCGGGCCAAACATGCGCTGGTCAAAAGTCACGTGAAATTCAAGGATTTCCGCTCCCGCTGTTGCGGCAGCCAGACAAGCGAAAATGTTGCCTAAATGGTCGGAAAAGCCGACAGGGACCTGGTAACGATCTTTCAAAACCGGAATCACATTCAAACCCCACTGATGCGGGCCGGCAGGATAGGACGATGTGCATTGCAGGATAGAAAGCGCGCAATAATCGCGAAGAATGTTCACCGCACTGTCCAGTTCAGCAAGCGAGCTCATGCCGGATGAAAGAATGACTTTCCTGGCCGATTCGGCAACGTGGCTTAGCAGCAGATGGTTCTCCACCTCGCCTGAACCAATCTTGATGTGATCGCAACCAATTTGTCTTAACAGTTTAACAGATGCCATGGAAAACGGACTTGCAATGAATTCCAGATTTTTCTCATCACAATGCTTTTTGAGGCCTGCCCATTGCTCCGCTGAGAATTCCATGCGCTGCCAGTAAGCCATTCTGGTGGCATCCGCATAGGAAAATTTGGTTCTGAATGGCTCGTGAATGCTGCTTTCCGCCGCTGCAATGTGGACTTGAAATTTTACTGCATCTACGCCGGTGCCCGCTAGTGCGTCAATGTACGCATGTGCCATTCCCAAACTTCCTTCGTGCGCCTGCCCAATTTCAGCAATCGTGAAGATCTTTTTAATGCTGATTTCATTATGCATGAGCACCGAACGCTCGCTAAGTTTTTTTGAAGGCATCCCAAAAATGCCGCTTCTTTTCTTCATAATAGCCGTATGTGTAGTTATAACCTGGTGTTATTTTAATGTCGTTAAGGATCAAGTGCATGCGGGGCAATTGGTTCAGATCTTGAATTTCGCGTATCTGGTCAAGCTGGTTTTTGTATGTGAAATGCTGTCTGATAATGTAAAGCGAAAGGTCCGCAAAGCGGCTCAACAGCCGCGCATCTGTGATGAGGCCAATCGGAGGTGTGTCAATAATAATGAAGTCATATCGCGTTTTCAAAAGCCGTATCATATCGTCTACTTCCGGCAGGGAAAGCATTTCAGCGGGATTTGGTGGAATGATGCCTCCTGTTATAATATCAAAGGTTTTTGCTGGCTGAACTGGCTGAATTATGTCGTCCAAAGTTGCTGTAAAAGCAATGTAACTAGTGAATCCAGGCACTTTCAAGCCAAGATTTTTGGCAATTCCAGGCCTTCGCAGGTCCAGCTCCAGAAGCAAAACTTTCTTTCCTGACAATGCCAATGCGTTGCATAGATTAACCGCAACGAATGACTTCCCCTCACCGCCCATGCTCGATGTCAGCATAATAACTTGAATTGGTTTTGATGCGGATAAAAACAAAATATTAGTCCTTAACACGCGGAATTGCTCCCTAATCTGACTTTGCACATTGTCACCAAGGAGTGTTATCTTAGAATTGTTATGATGACTTATTTCTCCCAAGACCGGCACTGACAAATGCGCTGTCACCTCAGCTTTGTTCACAATTCTGGTGTTGAGCAAACTTTTCAAGTGCAACACAGCAAGTGGAAATCCAATCCCTACAAAACCGGAAATCAGCATGATCAGCTGTCGATTGGGTTTGATTGGATCGGGAACAGCCTTAGGCCGATCAATGACTCGCGCATTGGCTAGCGTGGAAGATTTAGAAATGGCGGTTTCCACACGCTTTTTGAGCAAAAGAATGTAAAGATCCTGTTTGATTTGCTGTTGTCTTTTCAATTCTACAAACTGTCGTGCGATTGCAGGCATTTCGGCGAGTTGATTTTGAGTAGTGCTTTCATAGGTTTTTAATGCAGAAATTCCGGTTTGCAAATCATTTTGCTGAGCACGCACGCTGGCGAGCAAACTGGTTCTAACTTGCTCCAATTGCACATTTAGCAAATGGACTTTCGGGTGCGATTCGGTGACCGTGATCAGTTTTTCTCGCAGCGCCAACTGAAACTCATTGTATTTTTCAACTAGCAATGCAAACCCGGGGTCGTGAGAGAAAAGTTGGGCTGGAACGATGTGATCGGGGTTTTTTGCAAGAAATTTAGAGAGCGAATCAACGATTTGTAATTGAATTGCATATCGGTTACGATCCTGGCGATGTTGATCCAAAGCGTTCATTAAATGGCGAATGTGCGCATCCAAGTCAGGCACCTGGTGTATTCTTTGGAATTTCTCAATTTGCTTCTCTAAATCTGATAATTCATTCGAAACCTGAGTCAGGTTGGCATTAATAAAATTGATTGTGCTGTCCGAAGTCCGGTTCTTATCGGCAATGCTCGCTTTGAGATAATTAAACAGCAATTTTTCTAAAATCGCCTCGCCTCTTTTTGGAAGCGTTTCATTGATTGAGATGTTCACTGTGCTCACCAGTTTATTGGTAGGCGCAATGATCAATGCCTTTTGATAATGATTGACTACTAATTCCGGTGGAGAAATGGTGATCGCATATGCATCATCGGTGGAGATTGGATTTCCTGTTTTAGTCAAAATGGCAACTGCATGCGGCAAGTGAATTGTATCGCCGAAAGACGCCTCGAAGTGCTTAGAATTGATTTGGAAGGCATACGGTCTGCCTTTTTTGACGATTAATCGATAAGTCACGGGCTTAGTAACTGCAACTTTGCCGGGACTAACCAATGTTAATTTGAAAGGGGACTTTTCGAAGAGTTCGCTCGTTTTGACATGGCCTTTGGAAAAATATTGCACGTGTAACTGCAAGTCTTCGACGACACTTTCCATCAATGTCCTGCTTTTCAGAAGTTCCACTTCATTGTCCACACTGCTTTCGACAGAAGACAATCCCATGCTTTCTAAAAAGGCCGTGTCGCCAAACTCTGAGCCCTTCGAATCATCGCGAACAAGGATCGAGGCTGTGATCTGGAATTGGGGCGTTGTATATCTAAGGTAAATAAAGGCGAGGGCGAAGGAAACCGCAACCGACAATGCAACCCAATAACGATTTCGCCACATATCATAGAGCAGCAATGTCGCTGTTCGTATGCTGCCCGACTCGGTTGATCGGGTGCTGGTGATGGTTGCTAATGTCGGTTCCTGCTTCAATGCGTCTAAATTTTTCAGTTTAGACGAAGCTTTGTAAAATGGGTAACGCGGTTTCCGAAAAAATTTGAAATAATTTTAAATAAAAAAAGCCCTGATATGCTAATACGCAGCATATCAGGGCCTTAAGTCAGTAAAATATTTTAAGCCAGGTCGAAATGTGTTTTTACTTTTTTCAACGCTGAACCAACAACCTGGTGCATGTCATAATAACGATATTCTGCTAACCGACCACCAAAAATGACGCCTTGCTCTTCGGTTGCCAATTTCTTGTATTGCTCAAAAATTGCAGAGTTTTTGTCATCATTCACCGGATAATAAGGCTCAGAGCCCTTTTCCCATTCCTGCGGATATTCGTGCGTAATGACTGTTTTTGGCTGCGTTCCAAATTCAAAATGCTTATGCTCAATGATCCGGGTAAACTGCGTTTCGCCATCTGTGTAATTGACAACCGCATTACCCTGATAATTCTCCTGATCAAGCAATTGATTATCAAAACGCAAGCTCCTGTATTCCAGCTGACCGAATTTGAAGTCAAAATATTCGTCGATCGGGCCGGTGTATACAATTGTCTCCGCCAAAGCAGAAAGGGCTTCGCGATCCTTAAAGAAATCGACTCCTGTTCTCACTTCAATATCTTTCAACAAACCCTCAGTCAGCTTGTTATAGCCGCCAATTGGAATTCCCTGATAGCGGTCATTGAAATAATTATTGTCAAATGTAAAGCGAACAGGCAGACGCTTGATGATGAAAGCAGGAAGCTCTGTCGCTTTCCTTCCCCATTGCTTTTCAGTGTAAGCTTTGATCAGTTTATAATAAATGTCTGTCCCAACCAATGATATCGCCTGCTCTTCCAGGTTTTTTGGCTCTGTAATTCCTGCTTCTTCAACTTGCTCCTTAATTTTGGCCTGCGCTTCTTCTGGCGTTTTTACTTTCCATAACTGGTAAAAAGTGTTCATATTAAACGGCAGATTGTAAAGCTCTCCATTGAAATTGGCCACCGGCGAATTGGTGTAGCGATTGAATTCGACAAATGAATTCACGTAATCCCAAATGTCTCTGTCGTTGGTGTGAAAAATATGTGCACCATACTTGTGAACATTTATTCCTTCGACGTTCTCGCAAAAAATATTTCCACCTGTGTGATTTCTGCGATCAATGACAAGGCATTTCTTTCCTCGCTTGGTTGCTTCGTGGGCGAATATTGAACCCCACAGTCCTGCACCAACTATTAGATAATCGTATTGTTTCATTAATGCTTGTGAATTGACAATGAATAGGATTTTTTGGTTTTTTGAAAAGAGAAAGGCTCCCATCGGGAGCCTTTCTCTTTTCAATGTATTTCAATCTTCTAAGGAAGAAGTTTAAGTTCTACACGACGGTTTTTCAACAAACCTTCACGTTTCGAGCTGTCAGCTATTGGCTTGAATGAGCCGAAGTAGTCAACAATTACTTTGCTAGGATCAGTCAAACCGGCTTCGTTGATCAGATAGTTTTTAACTGCATCCACACGACGACGTGACAGTGCAATGTTGTAACGATCTGTTGCGCGGCGGTCTGTGTGACCTGCAAGTTGCAGACGGCAACCGTTCAGGTTCATCAATTTCGCTACGTTTTTCAACATTTCCTGAGCCTCAGGCTTGATTGTATTTTTGTCCGTATCGAACATTACGTTAGCAAAGATCTCGCTGCAAGCTGCACCATTTTTAAGTGCATTTTTAACGTAAGCGTCGAAGTCAAGAACGCGACCACCACCATCAACAATGCTTCCTGCTGGTGAATTTGGCTCTTTATCGAAGAAGTCAGAAACACCGTCACCATCTGTATCAAGCAACAATCTTGGGTCGATATCTTTTGGACGGTTAGCCTTAGCAACAGAGTCCATTTCTTCAAGCGTAAGAATTTTTGGTGGCTTGATCAACACTTTTGGATCTGTATAACGCAGGTGATAGTAACCGCCTTCGTCTGGTTTGTAATCCCATTTTCCATCAACTTTTGCAACTTTCAATGGGTTTTTACCCAATTTATAAGTCAACTGAATTGATCCGTATCCGTAGCTATCAAGTTCAGAGTTTCCTTTACGAGATGTTTTTTGATCAGCGATGTTGAAGCTGCCAGGTGTTCTGTCATAGTCTCCGCCGTAAGTAGCATCCAAATAATCAGAATTTGTGTGGTTCAAACGGAAATCAAGACCGATGTCAAATCTTTTTGTTAGTTCGTAGTTAACATTCAAGCCCGTTGGAATAATCCAATCGTTCATGTTTCCTGTTTTACGAAGTTCAATACCACCAGTCAAATCATAAGCGGTGGCATCGTAAAATACTTGGCCTACACCTACATACGCATCAACTTTCCAACGTTTCATCTTGTTAGGTCCCATCAAAAGACCTTTAAGGTTCACAGTTCCGGCTACCGAAACGTCGAAATAATTTCCTTCAAAATAACGGTTGTAGTTGCGGCGTTTCATACCTCTCAAATTGCCGATAGAAGCATCTAATCTAGCTCCAAACAGATATGAAAGTTGTTTGTTTAATGTCAAGCCTCCTTGAAAAGTACCGGATTCTTTGTGGCTGTCAGAAGTTGTTTTCGTCACAGGCCAGAAATCATATTCTCTTAAATCACCAAAGAACATCGACGGTCCGATGTGTGCCGATACTGACCATGTGTTCAGTTTGTAAGGCCCGTCATAAGATGCTTTGGGATTGTAATCCGGAGAATTCGGCTGCTCTAATGGTTGTGCCAATGAAGGCAGCGCCATCATTGCCGCCAGGGCAAACGAACAAATCAACTGGGATACTTTTTTCATACTATTCAAGTTAGCGTTATTAAGATTAACTAGGATTGGTCTATAGTCAATTACTGAGTAAAATTGTATTTTATTCATGGCCAAACATACATTAACCAAATGCCTAGTGCGCACAAAAATAGGTTAACAATATCATTTAATCAACCGAACTAGATACAATTGAAAAACTTTCCTGCTTTTTAAATCAATTTTTACCCGAAAGAAACTTCCTTTTATGAACTTTCAAAGTCGTTGAATTAATTTATTTTCCATTTCTTTCTTCCATGGAATGAATTCTCCGGCCATTATTTTTTCTCGCGCGGTATTCACCAACCAAAGGTAAAAAGTCAGATTATGAACGCTAGCAATTTGCGCGCCAAGCATTTCGTCAGACTTGATAAGATGCCTCAGATATGCTTTGCTGTAAAATGTGCTGACGTAGCCACCCAGATTTGCATCTATCGGAGACAGATCATCCTTCCACTTTTCGTTACGAATATTGATTACACCCTCTGTGGTAAAAATCATGCCATTGCGCGCATTCCGCGTAGGCATCACACAATCGAACATATCCACGCCCAAAGCGATACATTCAAGGATGTTGGCAGGTGTTCCGACGCCCATCAGATATCTTGGTTTGTCCTTTGGTAAAATATCACACACCACTTCCGTAAGTTCATACATGATCTCGGCCGGCTCGCCAACGGACAATCCACCTATCGCATTTCCTTCCCTTCCGAATGACGCAATTGTTTCAGCAGATTGAATCCTAAGATCTTTATAAACACTCCCTTGCACAATGGGGAAAAGCGTTTGACTGTGTCCATATAATTCTGTCGTGCTGTCGAACCTCGTGCAGCAACGCGCCAGCCAGCGATGCGTCATCTCCATTGATTTACGCGCGTATGTAAAATCGCAGGGATAAGGGGTGCATTCGTCAAAGGCCATGATGATGTCTGCGCCAATGATGCGCTGAATATCCATCACGTTTTCTGGGGTGAATGTGTGTACGCCACCGTCAATGTGTGACTTAAATACCACACCTTCTTCGTTGATCTTGCGTCCCGTCCCGGCAAGCGAATACACTTGATATCCGCCGCTGTCTGTTAGTATAGGTCTGTCCCAACCATTGAAACCATGCAATCCACCCGCTTTTTGTATGATGTCCAAACCCGGACGCAGATAAAGGTGATATGTGTTTCCAAGAATGATTTGCGCCTTAATGTCCTCACGCAGCTCGCGCTGATGCACAGCCTTAACCGTTCCGGCGGTGCCGACCGGCATAAATATAGGTGTCTGAATTGTTCCGTGACTTGTTTCGAGAAATCCCGCTCTTGCTTTGGATGCCGGATCCTCTACTTGTAATGTAAACTTCATCAAAAGGTTTTAAATTGTGGTGTGCAAAAATAGGGTTAAGGTCTCAACATTGCAGCCAATGACCTTATATTTGTATCAATATTTACAACTCTCTTCCATTGTGGCCGACTATTTACTTTTTGCACTTGCGGCGTTTGTGTTCGTTCAATTATGCTATTATTTTTTCTTTTTTACGAGACTGGCATTTTATGAAAAAGGCGCCAATTACGGCAATGAGTTACCGGGAGTTACAGTGCTTGTCTGCGCATGGAATGAGCGGGAAAATCTCACACAGCTGATCCCATTGCTTGATTCGCAGGAATATCCTGAATTTGAAGTAATTCTTTTAGATGACCGGTCGGACGACGGAAGTGAGGAGTTTATCAGGGAACATATATTTCGGTGGAAACACATTCGCTACATTCGGATCAATGATCAGTTCGATCACGTTACGCCCAAAAAATATGCATTGACCGTTGGAATGAAGCAAGCGAAATATCCTGTCGCCCTCATGACCGACGCCGATTGCCGCCCGACTTCCAACCATTGGATTACCGCAATGACGTCGCGGGTGGATGGCGAAAGCGATATCGTTCTTGGTTTTTCACCTTATATAAAGCAGCCGGGTTTACTCAACTGGTTTATTCGCTGCGAAACATTTTACACGGCCGTTCAATATCTTTCGTTTTCCCTGGCCGGGTTTACTTACATGGGCGTGGGTCGTAATATTTTGTACAAAAGGTCGGTTTTCTTTGCCAATAAGGGTTTTTACAAACACAAAAACATCTACGGAGGTGACGATGACATTTTTCTGAACGAAGTTTCAACCAGCTCCAATACGAACATATCTATAGAAGAAGACTCATTTGTCTATTCTCTTCCAAAAACGACGTGGAAATCGTGGTACAAGCAAAAGCAGCGTCACATGTCGGTTAGCCGATTTTACAGAATGCGTAACAAAGTGCTGCTAGGCCTGTTGTCGGGCGCACACATTGCCGTCTGGATTTTTGCCATCGCTGCTTTGCTATTTGGCTTGCTTACCCGGAACGTTTATCTTTTGCAGTGGCTAGGCATTTTATTCGTTGCAAGATGGATCATCCAATGGTTTTTGCTCAGCGTTATTAATTTGAAGCTGGACAAGACGGTGGAGTGGTTCAGTTTTTTGTTCATGGACTTTGCACTTTTTATATATTATCTGGTTTTTGGATTTTTGACCGCAACCAGAAGAAAACCCCGTAAGACGTGGAATTAATTAATAAATATTTCCCGGACCTCACCGCTGAACAGCGCGATAAGTTTGGGCAAATGGAGGAATTATATCAGTTTTGGAATGCCAAAGTCAATGTCATTTCGAGACAGGACATTGATACATTATATGAACGTCATGTGCTGCATTCCCTGGGCATCGCCAAAGTGCTGGAATTCAAATCGGGGACAGGCATATTGGATGTAGGGACGGGGGGAGGGTTTCCGGGAATTCCTTTGGCGATTATGTTCCCAAAAGCGCAGTTTCATCTGGTTGACAGCATTGGCAAGAAGATTCGTGTTGTGCAGGAAATCGCCGCTGCTCTGAATCTGGATAATGTAAAAGCAGAACAAGTAAGAGCCGAAAAGCTGGAAGACTCTTATGAATTTGTTGTAAGCCGGGCGGTCACGCGCATTACACCATTTGTGGGCTGGGTAAGAAACAATGTCAGTAAAAACTCATTTCATTCGCTTAGGAACGGGATTTTATATCTTAAAGGAGGCGACCTGACGGAAGAATTGTCAGAACTTAAACAGAAGTCGAAGGTTTATGACCTTTCCGCTTATTTTGAAGAAGATTTTTTCGAGACCAAGAAGGTCGTGTATGTTCCATTATAATCAAGTCAAATTTTAACCTAAATAACATGAACGAACGATATAGCGCCAGTGGCCTGATGAATCCATTTTTTCCAGATGAAGTTGCATTCGGTGAAAAAGGCGTGACGTTTAAAGTTAGGAAGCTTTTCAAAAGCACCGACAATTTCGTTTTTTACACAGACATTTCGGGCGTAGAAATTGAAAGTGGAATGTTCTTTTCCACGATTCGGGTTATTCCGCGGATGCGTCCGGAGATAATTATCAATAATTTTACCAAAGGAGATGCCAAGAGAGTCAAGGAGTTAATCCTCCAACAAGTGCAGAGCTGACATTTTTTTTAAATTTATGCTTGCGCTATATTTAGGGAATTCTTAGATTTGCACCAGAATTCAGATAGTCAATCGGATTTGAAATTCCTGAATAGCTCAGCCGGTTAGAGCATCTGACTGTTAATCAGAGGGTCGTTGGTTCGAGCCCAACTTCGGGAGCCTGAAAATGCGGTCCGCCGCTGCGAAAGCACTTAGCATTAATTTGCTAGGTGCTTTTTTTGTTAGTTGCAAAAAAGGTTGCAATAGTTTTCCAATGGGTAGAACGTGATTGGCGAACGTCGACCTTGGGTGAGAATTATAATCGGCTTACCAGGACAGATGGCAATATCTTGCAAAAATCATTAACAGTTTTCACGAGAATAATCGTCTTTCTTTGATAGTTCGGTAGCTTTTTGAGCCTGGATTTTGGTGATAGGAGGGGAGATGACCGGATGGATTTCACAGCGCACTTCGAAAAGTTTTTAGATGTTGCTATCGGTTCGCCATCAAAATCTTATTAAATTATGAATCATTTTAATTTTGAGTATACCCGCATTTGGGTTGCGGTTGGTCTTATGTTGCTTGGCTTTGGTATAGCTATTTCAATTGGTCTATCGCTTCCAGACTTTGGTGAGTTTTTAGGGATAAGTGTCACTCCAATCGTATCTTTCATAATTGGGTTTATTTTCTTTCTATCGAACCGAAAAAGATGGAAAGGGATTGGTGAAGCTACTATCCTTGAAAATTCACTGGAAATAACATTGAATGGCAAAGCCAGGATCATTCCATTTGAAAGCATCAAGTCGTTCCAAGTAGAATACGGTAATGGTACAGCGTTGGACATCTGGCTACATAGCGAGCCCAAACTGAGTATTTTTGCTAATGAAAACTTCTGTAACGCAGCACCGTTTAATACCTTCTGCAATGAATTGGAAAAAACCTTAATTCTTTACGCACGAGCCAACGATTTGGCTCCAAAGAGAAAACCGTCGCTTTACGAAAGTAAATGGGCTCTTCCGATCCTTCTGTTAGTCACCGTCGTGTATTTCGGTGTTTTGATCCGTGCTGGTATGCTACACAAAGAGCTTAAAAGGAGTGCCATTTATGGCCTGTTCTTCATCTCTATGCTCTGGACTGCATGGTTCGCCGCTTGGCTAAAAAAGAGCAAGTTAAAGGAATTGAAATAGTGATTAAGATCACATTTATAGGGTAAGTTGGCAGACTTCGGCTGAGGTTAATGCAGATCGTTTCAGCATTCAACGCAGTCAGGATGGAAAAAAATGGTTCGAAATCGGCAGTGTTAAGGCCTTGGGAGCATCCACTCCGGGAGCGTCCACTCCGGGAGCGTCCACTCCGGGAGCGTCCACTCCGGGAGCGTACACTCCGGGAGCGTACACTCCGGAAGAACTTGTGGGGGATGATGAAATTTCCAATACTTATGCATTTGAAGATAAAACACCAGCAGAAGGCGAAAACCTGTATCGTTTAAAAATGATTGACCAGGACGAGAGCTTTGCGTATAGCAAAATGAATAGCGTTTATTTCGAGTTGGAAATCGTTGCTTACCCCAACCCCGTAAATGATTTATTAACATTAAAGTGGTCAGCCTTACAGACTGTCCAAATATTTAACAGTTCGGGCAAAATGGTTTATGAAAACTCGGAAAAAATGTCAACCATTGACATAAGCAAATTGTCAGCCGGAGTATATATTTTTAAACTGATTGGTAATGATGGAAGTTGTGTTTTAAGGAAAATTGTAAAGAAATAAAGGATAGTTATTCTAAAAAACATTCCTAATCATAGCCCTTCGCAAAAAATTGCTTAGGGCTTTTTACTTTTGACCCTTTTAGCATCACTTCAACTTCTTATGCAAGCATTACAACGCAGTGACCTGCATCAAATTAGCGAGGCAGCAACGGGACATTATACCAACTTGCCGCTTGGTCTGGTCAATGATCATGTGATCAGGATCAGCATTATGACTGAGCCGTTTTACTGGCATTATCACCCCAATTCAGATGAAAGCTTTTTGTGCATTGAAGGCATCCTGGTCATTGATCTGGAAGATAAAAGCATTGAACTTCATCCCGGCCAACTTTTTACAATCCCCAAGAACGTTCTGCACAAAACCCGCCCGAAAGAAGGCCGCTCAGTAAATTTGACTTTTGAGCTGGAAGGCATCGAAACGGTTCGACAAGAAATCAAAAATGAAAGTTAAGTAACTGCTTTCTTTGAAGCGAATTTGAGACGAAATCAACCATTTTTGCCAATTTCAAACATTCGGCCGAATTGTTTCGTTTGCATTTGAGTATATTGTTTGTAATATTTATTCGATAGATCCTTGCTCGTCCAAAATGCTTTAAAATGAGATTCTTAATCATCTGCACGCTGCTTTTGTCGATGATCTTTCCGGCCTCAGCGCAGGTTCAGACGATACGAAAATTGCAGTACACACTCCCTCAAATACAAGACAGCGTGCAATATGTTGATGCCGTCAATAAAATTGCTTTGTTATACTACGAACAAAATGTTGACAGCGCATTTTACTATGCCCTGAAAGCGCGCGACATGGCCAGCCGCCTCGAATATTCGAAAGGACTTGCGGACGCCAACAACAATATGGGGATTGTCTATGACATAAAAGGCAATGTTCAGTTAGCACTTCGCTATTACAATGATGCTTATAATCAATATGTTGAGATTAAAGATTCGTCCAACATTGTACAGACGCTCATGAACATTGCGATGGTTTACAACATTTCGGGCAAGGATGTGAAGGCCGTCGATAATTACAAAAAGGCGTTGGGAATAGGCAACCGCATTGCGCACGATTCCATTATGGCGCTGGCGCTTTACAATTACATTTTGCAATATCCCGGCGATTTTAAGCCTGATGAAAGAAATGCGCAAATCCAGCGCGCCGCCACAATCGCTGACAAATATCACGATGTGCGCATGCAACTCGCCATTGACCAGTTACGAGCGGAAAACTTCATTGCCAATAACGAATCGGAAAAGGGCATTTCCATGATGAAGGAAATTGTCGCCCGGAGCTTGAAAATGGAGTTGTTCTTTTTCAGCATGGACTTGCTTGTAAACCTTGGTAACCAACATCTGACAACTGATCCTGTTACAGCTGTCAAATATTATGAGCAGGCGCTGTCCATTGCTGAGCGCAAGGGTTATCGTTTGTATATCAGGAGTATAGGTCAAAAATTATACGATTATTACATGGAGCGCGGCGATCAGGCGCGTGCCTACTTTTATGGACAAAAACTGATCAAGCTTTTCGAGGAGCAGGAGGAAATTGACAAAGGTTCGGGCATTGACTACATTCAATATGCGGTGAAGGACCAGGAATTGAAATCAGTGCAGTTGAAGTCTGTTTACAGTAAGCGGTTTTTGTGGCTGGCCATTGCTATTTGTGTGTTGACAATTCTAAGCATCGGGTTTTTATGGCGCACCGCGATTTTGACCAAAAAAACCAATGAAATGCTTCGCATGCAGTTTCGGCAACTGGAAACGACCATGGAAGCGTTGGAGTCGAGCAATGAAAATTATGCGAAGGTGATCAAAATCGTTGCCCATGACCTTCGGAACCCGATAGGCGCGATAAATTCCATGAGCTCGATGCTTGTCGATGAGTCGCTAACTCCGGAAGAAGCTGCGGAATTTTCAAAATTGATTTATGATTCAAGCAAAAATTGCCTGACCATGATCGGTGACTTGCTCGTTGCCGATTTTAATTTGCGCGAAACAGAATTGCATAAAGAGGAATTGGAATTGCCAGCATTCCTTCAACAGGTTATCAAACTATTGATTTTCAGGGCAAAAGAAAAAAATCAGGACATTGTGCTGCAAAAGCCTGTCAATGCGATCATTTTAGGTGACCGGGATAAGTTGTCGCGCGTTATGAGCAATCTGCTGATCAATGCGATCAAGTTCAGCAAGGTCGGCGGGCTGATCCAAGTTATTGCAAATCAGACGGAAAAAGGCATTTTAATTGCTGTGAAAGACAATGGACTTGGAATTCCCAAGGCATTCGCGGATAAGATTTTTGATCCGTTCACCGCTTCCAAAAGAGTAGGCACTGCTGGCGAGCAGCCATTTGGATTGGGACTTTACATTAGCAAACAGATCATTGAAGCGCACAATGGCCAAATCTGGTTTGAAAGTGAACCGGGCGTTGCAACGACATTTTACATTCTTTTGCCTAACGTCGCCATCGTGAAAAACAATGACGACGTCGAAAAAGTCAGGTCCTTGTCATAAGCTCCAACCTTAAAGTTGATCAGCGCAGTTTCAGCAACTTAGTCACTTCCAGTTTTTTACGGCGTGATATTTCCACCTCCGTCCCATCCGAGACAACAATGTAGCCATGATCGTGGCTCATTTGTGAAATGTGTGTCGGATTCACCAAATGTGACTTATGCGTGCGGATGAAGCCAAATTCTTCGAGCATTTCATCAAAATATTTAAGTGTCTTGCTGGTTACGATCGGCTTTTTATTTGTCGTGTAAATAAAAGTGTAGTTGCCGTCACCCTGCATACGTATGATCTGATTTAATGTCAAGAACAGCACACCGTCTTTCGAAGGAACCGCAAGCCGGAAATCTTTAATTTCGCTCTTGCTAATGTTCTGGACAAGATTATCATACAGGATCAGGTTATTTTTACTATCCCGGTTCTGAATTTTGAGATATCTGTCCACTGCCGAGCGCAGTTCATCGGGATCGACGGGTTTCAGCAAATAATCCAATGCGCTGAACCGGATCGCCTGGACCGCATACTGGTTATAAGCTGTCGTGAAAATCACTTCAAATGAGGGATTAACCAACGAGCGCAGGAAGTCGAAACCATTCCGCTTGGGCATTTCCACATCCAGAAAAACAATGCCTGGATTATAATTTCGAAGTATTTCAAGTGCCTGATCAACGGAATCGGCTTGCCGGATTTCGGAAATCTCTTCAACCAAACTTTCAATGTAATATTTCAGGACGGTCCGTGCTTTCGGCTCGTCGTCGACGATAAGGGCTTTTATCATGGCTAATCTTACACATTGTTGAGGTACGTTGATAATTCAATTTCGATGAGTGTGCCGCTCGCCGTTCCGTCCGGTTCGTAAAGGTCGGTGATAGTGAGCTTAGCGTGGTTTCCCTGGCGATTAAGTAAGTCAATTCGGTCTTTCGTGATCCTTAATCCCTGAGATTCGTGTTGTTTATATTTCAAACTTCCGGCTTTGATCTCGAAAGATTTTTTCCGGCCAATGCCATTATCCTGAATGCGGCAAAGGAAAACTTCTTCATCAATAAGCTTAAATTCAATGCGCAATTTGCGATCCTTGTCTTTGTGGAGCAGTCCGTGCCAAAGTGCGTTTTCTACATATGGTTGCAGTAGCATCGAAGGCAATGTGATCTGATCTTCTTCCAACATTGGGTCCATGATGATTTCAAAAGAAAAGCTTCCGTCAAAACGCATCAGTTCCAGCTCCAAATATAGTTCGAGCACCTGACGTTCCTGAAAAACGGTGATCAGATTTTTTCCGGAATTATACAAAACAGTCCTGAAAAGCTTCGAAAACTTATTCAAATATTTGCTTGCCTCGAGATATTTTTCGGTGAGAATGCATTCCTGAATGCTGTTAAGGCAGTTGAAAATAAAATGCGGGTTCATCTGCGCCCTTAATGCCATTAACTGGCTTTCCGCGAGCATTTTGCTAATTTGAAGCAGCATCATTTCTTTTTGCTGACTTTGCGCTTTGGCAATTGCTTCAGCAATTTTATTAGCACTGATCGCAGCCACCGTAGACAATGCAATGGAATGATGATCCGTAAAGTAATTTTTGTTGCTGTGTCCTGAATAAATAACGCCAATGACCTCGCCTTCATGCGAAACCGGCACCGCAAGCTCCGATTTGACAGCAGAATGGGTTCCCCTTGTCCCTGCTTTTGAAGTGTCCGGATTGAGCAACGGCTCGCCCGATGCAATCACTGTCCCGATAATGCCATCATTAATTCCAATTTCCGGCTGAACCGTATTTTCCAGTTTGTTGGGATCATAAGCAGCCTTCTGGATAAGCTTACGTTTGGCATCGTCGAGCAGATAAACAACGCAATAGTCGAAACGGAGCTGTAGAACGCAGTTACGGGCAATGTCCCAGCAGATTTCGTCAATCGAATTTTCACCATAAACCGACTTTGAAAAGTAATCAATTGTCTTGTTTAATCTCCGTTGTTGCTTGCGTTGCAGATAAGCGCGGTAAAGCAGCACTGCAAAGGTTGATCCAATGAGCACGCAGATCAGGATAAACCACCACGTTTGCCACCAATTGGGCTTGACCACGATTTGGAGCGCCCGTTTTTTTGTCATCCACCTGCCAAATTCATCCGTGCTGCGAACGGTAAACAGATATTTGCCCGGTAAAAGATTCGTGTAAGAAGCCGTAATCGCCCGCCCAGCATTGACCCAGTTTTTATCAATGCCTTCGAGCTGGTAACTATATTGCAGAGACGGAATGTCGCGATGGCTGAGCGATGCAAATTGGAATGTCACAAAATCCTCATCAGGCTCTAATTCAATGACATCATTTTTCGCCAAACTCAATTTTTCTTGTCCAAAAACCTTTAATGAAGTTATAAACGGAGGCTTTTTAACAGGCGTTCCGGCAAAGCTGAACGGATCGATAACCAGGATATGATCCAGCATAACCGCGTATATTTTCCCGTTTGCAAACGTCAGGTTGTTATAATAATCCTGTAATGTTTTACCAAGGTCAATTTCCACCTTTGTGACCGCGCGCGTATCCGGGTTATAAATCATCAATCCCTCTCTGCTCGCTCCCCAAATTGCACCGCGCGAATCAATGGCGATGGATGACAAATAGTCGTAAAACAATCCGTTTCGCGAATCGATGCTATCCAGTAACATTCCGTTTTGATTGATTTTCAAAAGTCCTTTCCCGCTAACGGCCGCCCATATATCCCCTTTTTTGTCTTCAACCATTTTCATGACATACATGTCCGCAAGGTTCTTCTCACGCGAAACTGAGAAGCGCTCCGTTTTGTAATCAAAGCGCAGCAACCCGCTCCCCGGCAATGCAAACAGGATATCATTATTGCTCAATTGCAGCAGGCTGGG
The DNA here is from genome assembly GCF_021390515.1 of Dyadobacter sp. CY326. Lineage (GTDB taxonomy): Bacteria > Bacteroidota > Bacteroidia > Cytophagales > Spirosomataceae > Dyadobacter. Next base: position 92,273 of record NZ_JAJUXI010000012.1, on the reverse strand, counting down.
GCTATTTTTAAAATCAAAAAGTCCTACTGCGCTGTCCTCACCATCATATCGGATGGTTTTTTTGCTCACCGGATCATAACGATAAATGGCATCGTCCAGGATCTGGAACCATATATTGCCCTTATGGTCGGTAAAAACAAAGTTGGCATATTGACTCGGCATGTTTTTCTTGATGTCTTCAAACCGCACCAGCTTTTCACCACCATTCGGGAGAAAATGCACGCCGCCGTCGCCAACAAACCACCACGCATCTTTGGCTTTGGCGGCCATAACAAAACGGTTCTTTCGCAAGTTATCATTGGTCAGCATGTAACGCTTGTAAGTCCGGTTATCGGTGTTGTAAGCCACCAGGCCGTCTTCCTTGCATGCCATAATCAGATTTTTGTCGACCGCGATTGAATTGGCATGCGCAAAACCAGTTTCCAGAAAAAACTTGAAATTGGGCAGTTGATAAATCGCCTGCAAAGGATATTGCGCCTGACTCTTGCTGACACCATTTATTGTCCCCAGCCAAACATTGCCTTCCTTATCCGTAATTGCATCCCTGAAATGGCCATAACCAATGCAATAAGATAGGTTTTGGTCATATTGAATTTTTTTAATCGGCTTGCCGGGCTCTTTGATAAATGCCGCAAAAAGCCATGTCGATATCCAAAGTCGGTCCTTATGGTCGATAAAAATGAGGTTTATCCCATCACTGATCTTCTTGCCGTCGAGGTCAAAAAATTGTTGAACGGCGCCCGTTTTAGCATTCCAAAAGTTAAGTGAGAGGTTTTCATCGCATCCATACCAAACATTGCCCTGGTGATCAACCGCAATTGCGTTGACATAACTGTTATTTAAAACAGGCATTTTGAGTGGATTATGCTCCTTATGATAAAGCGCTTTATTCTGAATATCAATAAAATAAGGCTTGCTTCCTGCAATCCAGAAGCCATTTCGGGTTGTGTCCCACAAAACCGAAGATAAGCCAAAGCCCAGACCTCCGAATGCGCTGGCCGCTGGAATTACCGCAGCTAATGTTTGCAGCTTTCCTTTGTCAAAAACGAAAATCTTGTTATTTGTGCCAATCCATATCCGCCCGATGTTGTCAGATTTAATGGTGACGACCGTTTCCTTATCCAATGCCGCAAATCGGCTATCCTTCCTGAATGCGCCCGTTTTTACATCAAAAAGCAAAACGCCGTTCAGCAGACCGAGCAGCAAAGTGTCACCCTTTCCCAGCGGATGAATGGCGTTGATCAGCAGGTTTTTTTGCTTTGTGCCATTTTTATATTGTTTGACAACCGCCCCATCAAAGCGGTCGAGACCATTGATCGTTCCGATCCATAAAAAGCCCGATTCATCTTTGTATAAACAACGCACTTGCTTCGCGCTCAGACCGTCCTGCCATTTGATATTTTGAAAAATTGTCTGCCCAAAAATCGCGGCGGGAATCAGCCAGAAAATTAGCAAAAACGTAACGCGCTGCCGCATGTTCATAATGTGTTTTTTTTCACTTGATCCAGATAAAAAAATGTCAACTGATCCATTCGCGAAGGTCCGTGTTAAGTGCAAAAACCGTTAAATAGACAGAAGATACCGTTGGCTCTTTGGTTTTGCCAATTAAGACAAGGTAAACAAACTTTATTATTGAAAGAAAGGCAAATAGCCGCAAAACATCCAAATAAACGTTCACTATGATTAACCTCAGCGACCTTGCAGCACGCATTTCTAAGACCGGAAAATCCAAAAATGCACGTGAAAAAAGCGCCGGATATCACATCATCAGGAACAAGATTTATCATTGTGCAGGCGCTACAAATCCGGGACTGCATTTGGTGTCGGGAGCAGATCCGTTATCATTCGAGGCACTCAGTGAAAACCTGGCTCGTGACTGTGGCCATGTTTATTTTGCACACAAGCCGCTTTCCGATGATCCGGATCATTTTGTTGAAATCGACCAGCATTTGTCGAAAGACAGTCAGCACGTTTTTTACGCCGACCGCATTATTTCTGACGACGCGCCCAACTTTCAACTGATCGAAAAAATCGATTCACTCACTTATTGTAAAGACAAGCACAGCATTTTCGTCAACGGCGCGCGGTGCGAAGGTCCGGACGTGACTTCATTTGAGCCGCTTCAACATGGTTATGCAAGAGATTGTATCAATGTTTACCTGATGGGCCATGCTTCATTCAAAACAATCGAAGGAGCCGATCCGGACAGTTTTCAGGTAATTAATCAATATTGCAGTTTTGATAAAAAGCATGTTTACTGGCGCGGCTTACGACTTACCGACTGCGAACCGTCCACTTACGAAGCGCTTAATGGCAAACATTTCCCGGTGAAAGGACTTTAAAGGACAAGCGAAGTAGACAATCCAGGTAAAAAACATAACATTAACCCTAAGGCGCAGCAATGCGCCTTTTTCTTTTGTAAAACGGCATAAAGTTTCGAATTCCATGAAGTAATATTTTGCTCTTATTGACTTGTATATGAATACGATCAGAACTAAACTCTTAACAAATGTTGGCTTGCACGCATGCAAAGAACGCCGGACGCGTTGCCGGATTTCTGTGTACAATGCTCTTTCTGTTGACCTCACTTTTTTCCTATGCCCAGGAAATTGACCTCCTATTAAAAGGCGGGCACGTCATTGACCCCAAAAACAACATTGACGCATTACTGGATGTCGCTATTTCAGGCGGCAAAATTGCGCGGGTTGCGGCTAATATTCCTGTAACGCAAGCCAAAAAAGTGGTTGACGTCAAAGGACTTTACGTCACACCCGGCCTGATCGACATGCATGCGCACGTTTTCAATGGCACTGTGCCTGACGCTTACATTGCCAATGCGTCCACCAGCCTGCCGCCGGACGGTTTCACCTTTCGCGTAGGAGTCACAACCGTGGTTGATGCAGGATCATCGGGCTGGCGCAACTTCCGGACATTCAAAGCGCAAACGATCGATCATGCACAAACGCGCGTCCTGGCCTTCCTCAACATTGTAGGCACTGGCATGGCGAGCAGATATGAAGAGCAGGATTTGTCGGACATGAATCCGGTGATGACCGCAAATATGATCCAAAGGCTTTTTCCCAAAATCATTGTCGGAATAAAAGCAGCGCATTACTGGGGCGATTATGCGCAGGTAAAAAGCGCCGTCGAAGCCGGAAAACTGGCCAATGTGCCCGTTATGGTTGATTTTGGAGAACATCAGCCGCCATTATCCATTGAAAAATTATTCAAAGAATATCTTCGCCCGGGCGACATTTTCACCCACACATATTCCCACGGACCGGCCAACCGCGAAACAGTTGTAGATGAGCATAATAAGGTAAAACCATTTGTGTTTGAAGCTCAGAAAAACGGTTTGATCTTTGATGTAGGCCACGGCGGCGGCGCATTCGCGTGGCGACAGGCAATTCCGGCGATGCAGCAAGGTTTCAAGCCCAATGTCATTAGCACCGACTTGCACACCGACAGCATGAATGGCGGGATGAAAGGACTGGACAATGTGATTTCCAAGTTTTTAAACATGGGCATGTCACTTTCTGACGCCATTCTTCGCGCAACATGGAACCCCGCACAAGTCATCAAACGCCCGGATTTGGGAAGCTTATCCGTCGGTTCTGAGGCTGATGTGGCCGTTTTTAATTTACGAAAAGGCGATTTCGGTTTCCTTGATGCGAGAAAATTGACAATGAAGGGTGACAAAAAGCTGGAAGCAGAACTTACCATTCGCGCCGGTAAAATTGTATGGGACCTGAATGGCATCAGCGCTGCTTCGTGGGAAACCGAAATGTCTGCCAAATAAGCTTTCGAAAATGAGCAAAAATCAGACTCGTCAATTGATTCGCAGATTAAGGCTTCAAGTCAGCATTTTATTGTTGCTGAGTTCAATAACCAATGCTTTTGGGCAAAAATATGACTTGCTAATCAAAGGCGGACACGTTATTGATCCTGCCAATGGCATTGACAAAATAATGGACGTTGCCATAAGCAAAGGGAACATTGCAAAAGTTGCGGTCAACATTGCAGAGCCTGCCGAAAAGACGATCATGGCCAAAGGCTTATATGTGACGTCAGGCTTTATTGATATGCACACGCATGTTTTTGTGGGGACCAATGCAGGATTATTTGCCAACGGCGTCAACAGCGTTTCGCCGGATGACTTCACATTCCGGTCGGGCGTTACGACTGTTGTGGATGCAGGCACTTCGGGCTGGCGAAACTTTCCAATGTTTAAAAAGCAGGTTATAGACGAATCAAAAACAAGGATTCTGGCCTTTGTCAACATTGCTGGCGACGGCATGACAGGCGAAGCGCATGAGCAAAACATTGCTGATATGCACCCGGATTCGGTGCTGCCAGTTGTCAATCGATATGCTGAAACCATTGTTGGAATAAAGATCGGGCATTTTAACGGAAGCGATTGGACGCCCTTTGATAATGCGGTGAAAGCAGCGAGAACCGTGGAAAAGCCGTTGTTCGTAGAATGTCATTTACCACAATATTCTTTGGAGGATCAATTGGGCAGATTGGTCGCAGGCGACATGATCACCCACACTTTTGAAAATATAAAAGAGCGCATGCCGATCATTGGTGAAGATGGAAAAGTGCGCCCGTTTGTTCTGGAGGCCAAAAAGCGCGGCGTCTTGTTCGATTTGGGACATGGCGGCGCAGGATTTTGGTTCGATCAGGCGGCTCCCGCCATTAAGCAAGGATTTACGCCGAACTCATTCGGCACAGATCTGCACCGGTTCAGCATGAATTCGGCAATGAAAGACATGTCGAATGTCATGTCGAAATTCATGGCGCTCGGGCTGTCGCTCGATGATGTTGTCCGCATAGCGACCTGGAATGCAGCAGAGGCCCTTATGCATGACGAATTAGGAAATTTGAAGGTCGGCAATGTCGCCGATCTGGCGATATTCCGGGTCAGGGAAGGCACTTTTGGTTTTATGGATTCGGCAGGAATAAGCATTTCAGGAACGAAAAAGATAGAAGTGGAAATGACAATCAGGGATGGAAAAGTGGTGTGGGATTTGAATGGTTTGGGCGCTAAAAAGACGGATTTTTGATATGATCAAATTGAATTTTTACAAACAGAAACTGATGTCGGCAAAGCGATTTCTGTATTTCGGACTTGCTATCCTGCTTTTTTCGGGCACGCAAAAGCCACAAACAGATCAGCTTCCAAAAGGCGACCCTGACAATGGCGGCCTGGCGACGCCCGACGGTTTTGAAACGCTCGTGGTTGCGGACAGCACCGGACTTGCTCGGCATATTGCGGTCAATGGCAATGGCGATATTTATGTAAAGCTGCGCTATTTTGGCAAAGGTCAGGGCGGCGGAACGGTGGCTCTGCGGGACACCAATGGCGATGGAAAAGCCGATATAATCAAGAATTTCGGCAATTATCAGGACCATAGCAGCCTTGCCAACGGCATCACCATCCGAAATGGTTATTTGTACTACAGCTCCACATTGGTTGTTTACAGAAGCAAGCTGATTGCTGGTCAGCTCCTGCCGGACAGCACCACGGAAGTGATCCTCAAAGATGATCACGAACACGGCACGCACTGGCACATTACCAAGCCGATGGCATTTGATAATCAGGGCAATATGTATGTTCCTTTCGGAGCGCCGTCGGATGCTTGTCAGGATGTGGTCAATTCTCCGGGCGGCAAGCCCGGAACGGTGGGAATGATGCCTTGTCCGGATCTGGAAAAACATGGCGGGATATGGAAATTCAGTGCAGATAAACCCAATCAGACCCAGGCTGACGGCAGCCTTTTCGCAACTGGTTTGAGGAGCATTGTCGGGATGCGGTGGAACAATGCGGACCAAAATCTTTACGCAGTCGTGCATGGCAGGGATAACCTGCGCAGACTTTTTCCCGAAATTTATTCGTCTTGGCAAAGTGCGGTTTTGCCCGCAGAAGAGTTTGTGAAAGTGTCGCAAGGCACAAATCTCGGTTGGCCTTATTATTATTTTGACCAAATGAAAGGCAAGAAAATCCTCAATCCCGAATATGGCGGCGACGGCAAAAAGGAAGGAGAGGGCGCCAAATATCAGAACCCGATCATTGGTTTTCCGGGACATTGGGCTCCGAATGATGTGCTTTTTTACACAGGAAATCAATTTCCCGAGCGTTACAAAAATGGTGCATTCATTGCATTTCACGGCTCTACGAATCGTGCTCCTTATCCTCAGGGTGGCTATTTCGTTTGTTTTGTGCCTTGGGTCAATGGTGAGTTTTCGGAAAAATGGGAAGTGTTTGCCGATGGTTTTGCAGGCATGAACCCCATCATTAATGTCAGTGATGCCAAAGCGCGCCCAATGGGGTTGGCGGAAGGACCGGACGGTTCACTTTACATTTCCGATTCACGGAAAGGCAAAATCTGGCGCGTGATGTTCAAAGGCAACAAACAATCATTCGGAGCGCCTCAGCTGGCTGCTATGGAAAAGCACAAGCTGCTTGGCAACATCAGGACGCCCGATGTGATCAAGGACAATTTGGATAAAGACACCAAAGTTGCAGGCGAAAAAATTTACAACACTTACTGCGCACCGTGCCACCAGCGCAATGGCCAGGGCGACGGAAGCCGCTTTCCGCCTCTGGTTAATTCTGAATGGATTACGGAGGAAAAAAGAGACTTGATCCGCGTCGTGGCCAATGGTTTGGAAGGCCCCATCGAAGTTTTAGGGAAGCCTTATAATGACTTGATGCCCAAACACGACTTCATTTCACCCGAAGAAATGGCGCAATTGTTGACTTATGTAAGGCAGCAGTTTGGCAATATGCCCGACCGTGTTTCCGTGGACGAGGTTAATAGAGTTTTGAAAAAATAATGTGGATAGGCTCTTCGGCCAGTTGACTTTCGATTTTTCCCTGATCCCTGAAATTGAAAACGTGCCCGTCATTTCTGACTTCATCAATTACGGAAAAGTCGAGTTCCTGGATGAGCCAACCCTCCGCCTGCGGCGTTTTCAGAGCGATAATGCCTTCTTCCGGTAAACCTTTGTCGGGAGCAGAATAAAAGCCGGCGTAACCGTAATTAAGGTCAACCGCCGGTGACCAGGTCGCTTCGCCCACGGTTTGCGAGATTACTGTATATGCTTGATTTTCAAGTGCCCGCGCTCTTGCGCCCACGTGAACCCGCGTGGCGCCGCGAATGGTTTCCGTACAACTCGGCCCTAAAATCAACAAAGCACCCGCATCGCAAAGCAGCTTGGAACCGATCCCGAATTCCACGTCATAGCATATTTGAACCCCAAACTTTCCCCATTCGGCCTCGAACAATGTCAGATTTTTCGCGCCGCTTTCAATGCCCCAATGTTCATTTTCAAAGCGCGTCATAAATAATTTATCCTGATAACCGGCCGGGCCTTTTGGTGAAAACACAAATGCACGATTCAAATGTTTACCATTTTCAATAACAGGCAAGCTCGGCGCGACAATGATGACATTGTATTTTTTGGCCAAATTGGCAAAAACCGTGCAAAAGCGCTCCTTATAGGCGTCCAATTCAATGATTTGTCGGACAAGATCGTTCTGGATTTCAACTGGGAAAATGCTTACAAGCTCCATAGAGCCATATTCAGGGAAGAGCAAGAGTTGTGCATGCTGGTCCGCAGCGTCCTGAATCCATTCTTCCACATGCCGTTGCCAGCCTGCGAAGTCAGCATGTTTGGTGATGGGATATTGTGCGGATGCAACGATTACTGAATGAGCCATCAATGATCAAGCGGTTTAAGCCAAAAGATCATATTTTTAGCAGATGCGGAAGTTGCGCCAATGTCCGGCCACTCCATAATGCTCTGCAATGCCGGCTCTTTTTCATAACCGCGCTTTGTCCAGAAAGCATCATTAGGACGATAATTCGAGGGTTTTGCGGAATGATTCTCGCCTCGGTCAACAGAACAGAAACAGGTTAGTTTGTAAGTTTCGAAGCTCCTGGCGTGCGCTTCGCGCTCATCAAAAAACCGATGTCCCAATCCCAGGCCGCGATATTGAGGCAAAAGAATGCTTTCCCCAAAATAAAAAACAGTGCTGATATCGAATCCGGCTTCTTCAAACGGTTTGCGCACTTCCGCAGCCTCATCGCTTAGCGGAATGCAAGTGGTTGCGCCCACCATTTTTCCCTCGTCAAAAACCGAGAACAAAAATGCGCGCTCAGACTGGACATAGATTTGCAGATATTCCTTTTCATATTCCAGCGATCCTTCATACAGATAAGGATAATCGTGAAAAACGGCAATGCGCAATTCACCCAAGCTCTCAACAACCGCTGCGATTTCGACACCTTTGTAAGATGCAAAAGTGAGTTGGTCAGTCATTCGCAGGCGTGGAAACGAGCTCAATCCAAAGCGGGAGGTTGTAATAAGTGGTTACGCGGCTGATTTTTCCGTCTGTAATTCCTAAAAATGCAGCAGCGGCGAGCTTGTAGGATTGTCCGTGTGCTTCGGGAAATCCTTCTTCACTTTTCTTGTAAATTCCATTCACTGTGAATTCAACAGCAACGCGCGAGTCGTCCGGCGTTGAAAAAAAGACCATTTCCGTCAAATTTTCTTCATAAGTCTCATCCATATTTTTCAAAAATTCAGAGAACTTTTCAATGCCTATGCGTGCATCTCCCTGGTTGGGTTCATGCCTTACGTCCGGGTGAAGCAATGCGAGCATGCCATCCCAATCTTTTGCATTAAAGCTTGAATAATAAGAAGTTACAATTTCAAGAGCGGTCATATTTGGTGATTATTAGCATAATTTGATATTGGCGCGAGTTCCTATTTCGCTGGAACGTAAACGAAAGTGCCATTTGCACTCCATTTTTTAACGTAGGTCCGGCCGTGATAATTCATCTGGTCGCCTTCAAAATGCTCCGCAATGATACAATCTGGCTTAAATGTCTTGTTTTCCAGCACTTTTGAAGGATTACGCACCGCCACATGTTCGAAATGCCGCTCCGGTTTTCTCAAAATATATTGATAGCCATAGTCTAGACTCGCTTCCTCGAAATCGAAACCGATGTTTTTTGCGCCAAGCGAATCTACAAAGTCACGCATTGTGTTTAAATCGTCCCAATTATCGCCCCAGACGATTTTTTCGCGACTTGCGAACAAGATGCTTTGCTGCATCAGATTCAAATTATTAGCGCTTACATTGATGTTCAGATTAAATGTCGAGTTGACTTTTGGGAAAATATGTTCAAAAAACCATTTAGTAGAAAGCAATGGATGGCTCGTGCTCAGCAATGCGAACGGCAATGCGCAAAGCCAGAGTATGACACTAATTACAATGGGTAACCAGCGGATTTTGAGCGAAGTGTAAGCGATTCCGACAACCGGCGCCATAAGCGTGAAAAATGGGATGTGCAGTCTGGAACCGTAAATTTGATAACCGATAAAAAGGCAAAATAAAAGAAAGCTGTGCAGGGCCAAGCCCACATACCAACGCGTGCTTTTAGAGATTTTTGTAAAAAGCATGACCGGCACCGCGAGAATGATCAGCCACATTCCTAAAAAATTGTGAGCGAAATCCTCGTTGAAATTGAGCTTGTTCATCTTAAAGACCATGCTGGTTCCCGGTGGGTCCAATGGCGCGCCAATCATTCCATGAAAACCTTGCAATGTGCTTAGCATTAGCTTGTTGTATTCGTCGCCCGGTGAAACAAATCCCAAATGCAGGAAAACGTGTTTAGCCGGTGAAGTAAGCAAATTTGCAGGGTCCGAAATATCGTTTTTGTTGCCATTGCTCATCGTACCGATGGGCGTGCGGTAAATCCGGTAAGTCCTGACCCAAAATGGTCCGTTGAGTAAAAGTGTGAGGATTGCAGCGCCTAAAATTAATCGGAGCAGCGGCTTCCATAACAGCGGTTTGGCAAACATAAAAACGAATGCATACAAGGCAAATGGAAGCACATAAAAGACAAAAGTGCCTTTGGTCATCATGCCCAATGCTGCAACCGGAACGAGCAAAATGAGTGAAATGCGGTTCAGCGTTCGCACGAAATCAAATGTATGGAAGGCGCACGAAATGATAAAGAATGCGACTACAAGGTCATTTTGCGTTGTCATCGCTTCCAAAACGACGATCGGCAAAGTGACCGCAAAGCACAGCGCCAGTCGCATCGCCGCGCGCGTGCCTGAAAGCATTTCAATCAAAAGCGAAATGTACATTAGTATGCCAACCAGACACGACCATTGCAACAATTGGAAAGTGCGCTCGCTGCCAGAAAGTAAAAATGCGTGTAGATGCACATATTCCGAAAAAGGACTGAATGAAATGGATCTTTCAATGTGTGACGCATAATGGTTCACATTGCCATTTTGGATCCAATATCCGAGTCTGCTCAAATGATAAGCCAGGGAATCCATATTATTTGGCGGCGCGATAACGGCAACAGCAAACGTCAGGCTTAGTATGGAAAGCAAAATGACATTGGTAAGCGTGCCCGTTTCCCCTAAAAATTCCTTAAAAGATGCAAGCCAGGACTTCAAAATTGTGCGCATTGACCAATGTTCCTGCACGCTCAAACGCTGGAATAGCAAGAAAAGCGCAATGTCGAGGGTGAGCCAGGAGATTGTTACAGCATTAGAATTGATCAAATTGGCCCAGCTAAGGAGCTCTGTGGAGGTTGCTACAAACAAAAATACGCCAATCGCTGCTGTAAGAGCCGAGCGGCGGAAGGGTTGCGGGCTCTCTTTATAAAATGCCAGGAAGCAATTGGCCGTGCCCAACCAGATCGCTAGCGGAATTAAAAAAATCATGGGAAGGGTGATCCTGTTTATGGCTAATTTCTTAGCTCAAAACTAACCCATTTTCGCCGAAAGTTACCGTAGGTTTACAAACTTTATCCCGATAATTAAATCGGCGATTGATTGGTAATTTGAAGTCGTGCCGGCGTGATCCAGTTTCCAATGTGCAATATCGTCGCGCTCGTAGCAAGTGACTGTGAATAAAGTATTTACGTCCGTTGTAATTCCAAGCCCTTCACGTTGCAGCGCCCGTTTGGTCCAGAAAGTGAGTTTTAAATCGCCGGTCAGTTTGACTGTGTGTGTGCAGATGTCCTGATAAATGTTAAATGTGCCGCTGGATTTGTCAAAGAAAAAGCCACTTTTTGCAAATGCGGACTCAAAGGCGCCATTCAAAACAAGGTCCTCAGGAACGCCTGTCACCAGTTCGCCGTTTTGCTGCATCAACCAAAGCACATCAGCCGCTTGCAGCGCAAGGTCGAGCTCATGTGTGCTGAGCAAAATTGCTTTGCCGGTTGTTCTGGCCAAAGTGTGCAGCAAGCGCATCATTTCCACCCGATTGGGTAAATCGAGATGCGCGGTGGGTTCATCGAGCAAAATCAATTCGGTGTCCTGCGCCAATGCACGGGCCAGCATTACTTTTTGGCGCTCGCCGTCACTGAGCTGGTGAATTTTCCGATCCGTTAATGTTTCGACATTTGCCAGCTGAATTGCCTCATTGATTTTTTCATGATCCACATTGCTCAATGCACCCAACCAGCCAGTGTAGGGCGTCCGGCCCAATGTGATCACTTCCAGCGCAGTAAGGTTTCCGGCTTCAATGCGTTCGGTTAAAACGAGGCTGAGTTTTTGTGCCAGTTCGGAGGACTTTAAGCTCGAAAGAAGCTGCTGATCAATGAAAACCTCTCCTGCTAATGCCGGTTGTAAGCCAGCAATTGTGCGCATTAACGTCGACTTTCCCGAACCATTTGAGCCTAATAAACAAACAAGTTGCCCCGCTTCAAGCCGAAGGTTCAGACTTTTCGAAATTAGCCGTTCCGATCTTTTGGATCGATAGCCAATCGACAAATTGCTCGTTTCGAGAATGGACCTTTTGTCGCTCATGAGAAAGAAGAACGAAGATTATTGCGGCTGATAATGATCCATATAACCACTGGCGCACCGAGCAGTGCAGTCACCACATTGACCGGGATCACGGTTTCCATGCCCGGAAGTTGCGCGATAATGTCGCATAAAAGTAACAATGCCATTCCCGTCAGGCAGCAACCCGGAATCAGCACGCGGTGATCCGAAGTGCCGAATAAGGATCTGGTAATGTGCGGAATAGCGATGCCAACGAAGCCAATGGGCCCGCAAAATGCCGTGATGCTTCCGGTTAACAAGCTCGTGCTGAGCATAATGATCAGGCGCGTTTTGCCAATGGTGAGGCCCATGCTTCTCGCATAATTCTCGCCTAATAAAAGCGCATTGAGCGCTTTTGAAGAAATAAATGCGAGCAGCAAGCCGAAAGCAACAACACCGGAAAGCGCATACAAATGATATTGGGTAACGCCGCCAAGCGAACCGAAAGTCCACATAATGTATTCCTGCAATTGCTCGGGCTGGCTGAAATATTGCCAAATGCTGACAATTGACAGCGTAATCGTCCCGATCATGACGCCCACAATCAGCAAGATCACATTGTCTCGGATGCGACCGGCAATTAATAAAATGAGTGATAAAACAAGCGCAGCGCCGAGAGAAGCCATGACAATGATGAGCCAGCTGCCAGAAATCCCGAGTTTGCTGATCGCGTACATGCTCGCGCTGCTTCCGCCCGCAAGCATAACGGCCGCAACACCCAACCCCGCACCCGCAGTAATGCCCAGCTCGGAAGGGCCAGCCAACGGATTTCGGAATAATGTCTGCATTTGTAACCCGCTCACAGACAAGCCACAGCCGACCAAAACAGCCGTGATGGCTTTGGGAATGCGGATTTTTTCAATAATAAATAACCAGGCTGTTTGTTCAGATTCATGGAAAAAAATGATTCGGAAAACTTCCTTTAACGGAATCTGAACAGAACCCAGCATGATGTCAAATACAAAGAAAACCAAAGCCAGGACGACCAAACCCAAAAATATAAAGGTGCGCCCGCTTTTGGGTGACGTCAATGCTGGTTCTTCCTGGGAAAATGGTGCCATTATTTAAGCTGTTTGTAATAAACGAGCTTATGGTCCGGAAGCAATTGCGGGTGCAATATTTTGATCAAATCGGCTAAAACCGTATGCGGGTTCACTGTTCCGGACTCAAAAAAATCATTGGCTCCTACGTCATTGACGCGACCATTGTAACTGAACATTTGACCTGATTTGTAGGCCTTGAAATCGCTGTAACGCGAGTCTTGCGCCAGGATATTTGCTTTCGTATCGTTTTTATCAAAACCCACATTTAACCACGCATCAGCCTGTAATGCAATTGGATAGACGGATTCAAAGTTAAGAGGCAAACTGCCCGTTGCCTTGGTGCCGCTCCAATGATATGCTCCGCCGGCATCCCGGAAAAATTGTGACATGTAACTGTCGCCATTGGGCAAGAACCATGCGTCTTTTGTGTTCAAGCCAGAGATGATGGTTGGCTTATCTTTCACTTCTTTTGCAAGATTGGCCAGTCGATTGTATTCCTTTTCAATTTTGGTAAATTTCTCATTCACTTCCTTTTCCTTATTGACCAGTGCTGCCACAAGTTTCACCCATTCGGCCCGGGCCAGAGGCGTTTTTTCAATCCATTCCGAATTGATCAAAACCGGAATTCCGGCTTGTGCCAATAGTTGATAATGGTCGACAGTGGCGCCCGGTCCGCCCATGGCCATAACCACATCCGGATGCATTTCCACAAGTTTTTCCTGATTCAATCCTTGATCCCTACCAATGTTCGCCACTTTCCCAGCCTTAATCATTGCCAAAACCTTCTCAGAATAAATATATTGGGGACTACTCAATCCAGTAATGATGTTCTCTGAATCTAGAAATTCCAACAAAGCCACGTGCATAGACGAAGTGGCGACGAGGCTCTTCACAGGAATTTCAATGACCTGCGCTTCTTCGAAACCTTTCGGTCGGGCACTTCCTCTATCAAGTAAAATGTATTTTGCAGTGTCTGTTGAAGTTTCGAACGGGCTTAGAATGCATACAAGTTTGTAGTGTTTGTGATATGTGATAGTGAAACCTTTTGCGTGGTTGATTTTGAGCTGGTCAGCATAAGCGCTTTTTTCAAATTGGGACGCTTCTTGTTGAGACTCGGCTTTCTCAGACTTACATCCGAAAACCAGTGAAATGCAAATAAGAATAAAGAAAAAACGCGTTGAGTTTTGAGAGGAACGTTGAAGAATCATTCAAGAAGGATTTACTGGAAAAAATTAAATGTAGGTAAGCATTTGTTTGACAGTATCAAGGCCTAACTGAATTGTTTTGACAGAGGTTGTGCCATGATAGTAACCCGCAAGATGCAATTCGTCATACACCTCCGCAAGAAGTGCGAGAAGCTTCCTGTCAAACTTTCCTAGCCTGTTTCTGTAATCCTCGATGCTTTTTGGCTTACTAAATTTGATACCTTCTTTCTGTCTTAAATATTCATCTAGAATCAGAAGGGCGGCCGAGTAAGCCGTGCCAGCTGCCATTTTTACATACTTGATATCTGAGTACAGCTCACCTTCCTTTCCTGCCTTTTCACTCAAAATCGTCCTGGCATTTTCCAAATAGCGTGCGGCTTCTTCGGCAGGGGCGAGTGCAGGGCCTTGATTTTTTCTTGTCATAACTGATTATAGTGTTTAATGTTTTCTAATTTTTACGCAGCCTTGCCAAAAAAGTCACTCAAAAATAGCATTAATTTTTGGGGTCACGTGTCCGTCGACTGTTTGTTCATTGGCACACTTTTAATATTTTTCAAACCATGCCAGCACCATCACTTTTACAATTTACAGGAAAAAGTATATACTGCTCCGTTGCGGATGCGCACATAGATCCGTGGATTCCCGTTGACCGGGCCATCATCACACACGCACACAGCGACCATGCGCGTTGGGGAAGCAAGCATTATCTGGCGCACAAGGATAGCGAGCCAATTTTGAGGCTAAGATTGGGCCAGGATATTTCGCTGCAAACCGTTGAATATTACGAAAAGTTTGTGATCAATGGAGTTACATTCTCATTGCATCCTGCGGGGCATATCATTGGCTCTGCGCAGGTTAGGGTAGAATATGGTGGCGAAGTGTGGGTTGCGAGCGGCGATTACAAACTGGAAGATGATGGCTTTGCAGTGCCATATGAGCCCGTCAAATGCAATGTGTTCATCACAGAGTCCACATTCGGTTTGCCGATTTACAAATGGCAACCGCAAAAAGAGATCATGAGCGAAATTGACAATTGGTGGCGGCAGAATAAAAGTGAAGATAAGGCGAGTATTCTAATGGGTTATTCGTTGGGTAAAATGCAGCGGATCTTGAAAAATATTGAATTGCAAGACAAGGTAATTTATGCACACGGTGCCATTTATACATTAAATGAGCGACTCAGACAGGCAGGACATGATTTGCCGGAATTGACATTGGTAACAAAGGAAACCGACCGGAAATTGTTTCGTGGTTCGCTGGTGCTGGCGCCGCCTTCCGTTGACAGCAGCACATGGATCAAAAAATTTAATCCATACTCACTAGGCTATTGCTCGGGTTGGATGGCATTGCGGGGGGCAAAAAACCGCCGCGCAGTAGATCAGGGTTTCATATTAAGTGATCACGTTGACTGGCCCGATTTGAATACAGCGGTGAGGGAAACGGGTGCTGAAAAAGTGTATGTTACGCACGGATACACCAGTATTTTTTCAAGATGGTTGAATGACAATGGAATCGAAGCTGGCGAAGTGCATACGATGTATGGCAATGAAGATGAAAATGAGGAAGAAGAAGTCGTGCAGGATCTCAGCGCTGGAATAGAAGCCTATCAGCAACACAAGGATTCGTTGGATAACGAAATTTCCAGTAACTCAGAGCCATCAACAAAAAAGTCTCCAAAAGGGGATTTAGGAGTATGAAACAATTTGCAGAACTTTTCATGAACCTGGACCGCACGAACAAAACCAATGCAAAGGTGGAGTTGATGAAACAATATTTCCTGTCCGCTTCGGATGAGGATAAGCTTTGGGCATTAACACTTTTCACTGGTCGCAGGCCATCATTCAAAGTGAACCGGACAATGGTTAAAGAGTGGGCGGCAGAGGAGGCTGGCATTCCCATGTGGCTTTTTCAGGAAAGTTATCAAAGCGTGGGTGATTTGGGGGAAACCATTTCGCTGCTTTTGCCCAGAAACAAAACAGAAGGCTCCGATAAATCGCTCACCGACTGGTTTTACTATCTGGGCATGCTGCCAAGCATGACCGACCAGGAAAAGCACGATCATATTTTACAAGCGTGGATGCAATTGTCGCAACATGAGACATTTGTATTCAACAAGCTCTTAATGGGCAGCTTTCGCATTGGCGTTTCGCAAACATTGGTTGTGCGCGCATTGGCCGAAGCAACGGAAACGGATTCCAATGTGATCGCGCATCGCGTCATGGGTCAATGGGATCCCAAAGACACGACTTTTGAACAGCTTATTTTGGATAAAGGCGAAAATGACAATGCTTCGCGCCCCTATCCGTTTTTTCTTGCATATCCAATCGAAGGCGACGTTTCTGATCTGGGAAACCCTAACGATTGGTTTGCCGAATGGAAATGGGATGGCATCCGTTCGCAGATTATTTATAGAAATAATGAGCTTTTCATCTGGACGCGGGGTGAAGAGCTTTCGACCGACAAATTTCCTGAGTTGCATTTTCTGAGCGGGGTTTTGCCAAACGGAACTGTGCTGGATGGAGAAATCGTGAGTTATATGGACGATAAGCCAATGCCCTTCAATGTGTTGCAAACGAGAATTGGCAGGAAAAACCTCTCGAAAAAAGTATTGGATGAAGCACCCGTCGCCTTTCTTGCTTACGACATTCTGGAAGCCAATGGCGTAGATTTGCGCGGTTTAACCCAGGAACAACGCCGCGCTGAACTGGAATTGATTCACAAAAATGTCCCTAATCAGTTTGTTTTTAACCTGTCCCCGCTGATCGACTTCAAGGAATGGCCCGTGCTGAGCGAGTTGCACATGCTTTCGCGTCAAAATATTGCGGAAGGTTTTATGATCAAAAGAAAAGGCAGCACTTATGGGGTGGGCCGGAAAAAAGGTGATTGGTGGAAATGGAAAATTAATCCGCTAAGCATTGACGCAGTGCTTATTTATGCGCAGAAAGGTTCAGGGCGTCGCGCCGAGCTTTTTACTGATTACACATTTGCTGTTTGGGGCGAAGACGGAAAACTGGTGCCATTTGCAAAAGCATACTCTGGTCTGACGGACGTCGAAATTGGTCAGGTTGATTATTTTATCAAAAGAAATGTCCTGGAAAAATTCGGCCCAGTCAGGACGGTGAAGCCCGAGCTCGTCTTCGAAATCGGCTTTGAAGGCATCAACGAATCATCCCGACACAAATCCGGAATAGCGGTCCGTTTTCCAAGAATCCTGCGCTGGCGCAAAGACAAAAAAGCCGAAGAAGCGGATACTTTGGAGGCTTTGAAGGGGATTTTGGCAGTGTATAAATGAGGGTTACCAAATGATCTCAACAATGTTTTTATACTTTTCAAACTTATCATCCGCCGAAATCACTGTCAAATTTTCGGACAACGCGATAGAAAGGATTAATCGGTCAAATGGATCTCCATGTCCTGCCATGAAAGGAACGCTTTCATAGTTATCAAGTGCTGCATTAGAGATTGGTAAAATGATAATCCCAATTCTTTCTAGTTCTTGAATGTATTCTGCAACGGACTTGGATAGCTCCAACTTTCCAATCTTCTTCTTGATTGCCATTTCGAAAAATGAAATTACACTTACAAAGCAAGAGGATTTAGCATCGGAAATAATTCTTTTGGATTTACTCGAAAGGCGGTTTTCTTCATCCAGCGCCCAAAGCACTACATGAGTGTCTAGCAAATAGGCCATTACATATAATCTTTCAAATCATCAATTGAATCATTGAAGTCGTCGGACATTTTGATAGTGCCCTTCATGGTGCCAAGAGGACGAATTTTCTCTATAATTGTGCGGTCAGCCTCATCCATGAAAGTTATTAACACTTTTGCTCGTTTTTTTAAAGGAGGAGTTTCTCTAAAAGTCACTTTTCCGTTTTCGTATATTCCTTCAATTGTAGTCAGCATGGCGTTATAGTATGAGTTATAACAAATATAACAAGAATATAAGT
Source organism: Dyadobacter sp. CY326 (assembly GCF_021390515.1). Lineage (GTDB taxonomy): Bacteria > Bacteroidota > Bacteroidia > Cytophagales > Spirosomataceae > Dyadobacter. The sequence continues at coordinate 74,210 of NZ_JAJUXI010000012.1, read as the reverse complement.
TTAAAATATTTTTTAGCTTTTCCCTTTGAATGTTACATCATGGAACAAGTTTTTATTGTTTTACCAAAACCTTTATCCTAAATCAAATTGACCAAATCCCCCGGACATACCATTGCTGAAAATTGGTTTAAATCCAAAAAATGGAAGTGGGCGACATTTCAGAAAGAGGCGGCGGAGGCTTATTTGGAGGGGAAAAGCGGGTTGGTCAATGCGCCCACAGGAAGTGGGAAAACACACTCGCTTTGGGTCCCGATCCTCATTCGTCACATTAACGAAAGGAGCGATAAAGAACTGAAAGCAAAAAGAGGGCTCCAAGTCCTTTGGATCACACCATTGCGAGCACTTTCCAAAGACTTGTTCCGGAATATGGAAAGCGCCGCTCTTGAGATGAACCTTACCTGGCGCGTCGGCATCCGCACAGGTGACACTAACACAAAAGACAGGCTGGATCAGAAAAAGCAAATGCCTGATGCACTGATCATTACGCCAGAAAGTCTCCACATTCTTTTTGCCCAAAAAAACAGCTCCGAAATATTTAAGAACCTGCACACCATTGTCGTTGACGAATGGCATGAGCTGATGGGAAGCAAGCGCGGAACGCAAACGGAACTTGCCCTTGCGAGACTGCGCAGCATTAAGCCGGATTTGCAAACCTGGGGCATCTCGGCGACCATCGGCAATCTGGAAGAAGCAAAACATGTGCTGCTTGGCATGAAGTTTCCGGTTGGGAAGTCTGCGGTTATTAAGGCTATCACGGACAAAAAGATTCTGGTTGAAAGCATCATTCCGCCGCGGGTGGAGACATTGCCGTGGTCGGGTTACATGGGAACGCGGCTGGTGGATCAGGTTGTGGAAATTGTCAATCAGAGCAAGACGACATTGCTTTTCACAAACACGCGATCCGGGACAGAGATTTGGTATCGAACAATTATTGAAAAATATCCTGAGTTTGCAGGCATAATGGCTTTGCACCACGCATCGCTCGACCGCGAGATCAGGGATTGGGTGGAAGATGCATTGCATGACGAAAGGTTGAAACTCGTTATCTGCACGGCAAGTTTAGACTTGGGTGTCGATTTCAGGCCGGTAGACACGGTTATTCAGGTTGGCAGCCCCAAAAGCATTGCCCGATTTATCCAGCGTGCCGGTCGGAGTGGGCATAGGCCGGGTGTGGATAGCAAAATTTACTTTTGCCCGACAAACGCTTTGGAACTGATAGAAGCTGTTTCGCTTCGTGAGGGCGTTGCCAAAAATATGTTGGAAGATCGTCCGCCCGTGGCGCATGCATTTGATGTGTTGGCGCAATGGATGATGACCTTAGCGGTGGGTGAGGGCTTTGATGAGGCGCAGCTTTTTGAGGAAGTTTGCGATGCATACGGTTACCAATATCTGAACCGACAAGAGTGGGAGTGGCTTTTGGGCTACATTACCACAGGAAGTTCATCGCTTTTGGTTTATGACGAATACAAAAAAGTGGAACGGGTTGACGGCCTTTATAAGGTCACGAGCAGGCGCGTTGCATTGCGGCACAGGCTGAGCATGGGCACGATCGTTTCGGAAACGGGAATTAAAGTGAAGCTTCAATCAGGAAAATATCTGGGAACCGTTGAAGAATCATTTGTGACCTGGATGAAGCCTGGCGATGTCTTCACTTTTGCCGGAATGACGGTTGAGTTTGTCCGGATTCATGAAATGACGGTCAGCGTGAAAAAGGCCGAAGGTAAAAAAGGTTTTCTGGTTCGCTGGGCAGGCGGAAGAATGCCGCTTTCCTCTCAGCTATCCGCATTTATCCGCGAAAGATTGGCAGACGCCATTGAAAATCCGCACAAGGAAAAGGAGCTGGCAAAGATGCAGCCGCTGCTGGAATTGCAAAAAAGCCGTTCAATGATCCCGAAAACAGATGAGCTGCTCATCGAGCAATGTGAAACGCGGGAAGGTCATCATATTTTCATTTTTCCGTTTGAAGGGCGACTAGTGCATGAAGGAATGTCGATCATTCTCGCTTACCGGATTAGTAAGCTTACGCCCATCACATTTTCCGTTGCGATGAACGACTACGGCTTCGAACTGCTTAGTGATCAATATGTTGACTTTGAAAAGATCATCAGTGAAATTGATGTTTTTTCGACCAAACATTTGGTTGATGACATTTATCAAAGTGTGAATGCAACGGAAATGGCCAAACGGAAGTTTAGAGAAATTGCGGCCATTTCGGGGCTTATGTTTCAGGGTTATCCTGGCAAAAACGTGAAAACGCGGCAATTACAGGCTTCAAGCTCGCTGCTTTTTACGGTGATGAGCAAATACGAGGACAATAACCTGCTCATAAAGCAGTCATATCAGGAAGTTTTGACTTACCAATTGGAGGAAGTGAGGATGCGACAAGCGCTCGACCGGATCGCAACGCAGAAAATTATTGTCAAACAAACCCGCAAACCCACGCCTTTTTCGTTCCCTATTATGGTGGACCGGTTGCGCGAACAACTAACTTCGGAAAAGCTAGACGACCGGATCCAGAAAATGATCAAACAGTATAGTAATGCAGATTGAAATCAGAGGAAACCATTTTATTTTACTCACGCAAAGAGCCATTTTTTGGGAAGAAACGCAGACATTGTTAATTGGCGACCTCCATTTAGGAAAGATCACGCATTTTAGAAAAGAAGGCATCGCAGTGCCGCCGAATGCCATAGAAAACAATTTTGAAAGATTAGACGAACTCGTCCAGTCGACCGGCGCAACCCGCATTATTTTTCTGGGCGATCTTTTTCACGCACAATACAATGCGGAATGGGAGCTTTTTAAAAACTGGCGCACGGCGCATCATTACATTGAAATGCTGATTGTGATCGGGAATCACGATATTTTGCCAGTAAGTTTGTTTTTAGAAGCCGATCTGGAAGTGCATTTAAATGATTTTGAGGAGGGGGATTTTATTTTCACGCACCATCCCAAACCCGAAGCAAAGTCCGACAAATTCATCTTCGCGGGCCACGTCCATCCCGTTTTCACCACTTACGGAAAAGGCCGTCAAAGCGTCCGCCTGCCATGTTTCGTTATTGATAATCACCAGGCCATCGTCCCCAGCTTCGGCGTTTTTACGGGAGGTTATCAAATGGATTTGACAAAGGATAGAAAGATTTACATTACGACCGAAACAAAGGTTTTTTCTGTCTGTTAAAATCCTACTAATGAAATACTTAGACAAAAACCGGAAAAATATAGAATCTGATTCCATATTTTTCCGGTTTTTGTTATTTTTGAGTTATGATAGAACGTTTTGCAGCTTCGAAAATAACCCAACTTGCTCGCTCCTTTAAGTCGGTTGCTATTACTGGGCCACGTCAATCCGGGAAAACTACGCTTGTAAAGAGCCTGTTTCCGGACAAACCATACCTATCTCTTGAAAATCCAGATGTCAGGCGGTTTGCACAGGAAGACCCGCGTGGGTTTTTGGGACGATATGAGCAAGGTGCCATTTTTGACGAGGTGCAGAGAACACCCGAGCTGTTTTCTTATTTGCAGGAGATCTTAGATAATTCGACCGAAACAGGCCGTTTTATCCTTACAGGCTCAAATAATTTCCTGCTTCAACAAAACATTTCGCAAACACTGGCAGGCCGCGTCGCTATTATCAATCTGCTTCCTTTCAGCACGGCCGAATTATTTCATGACCAACAATCCGCTCCCAATGAGAATGAGCAGATATTAAAGGGGCTTTATCCTCCAATTTATGATCCTGGCATTCCTCCGGAAGATTGGTTTCCGAATTATCTGCGCACCTACATTGACCGGGACGTCCGTCAAATAAAGAATATTACGGATCTAATTGTATTTGAGCGCTTTATCCGACTATTAGCAGGGAGAACAGGCCACGAATTAAACCTTACTTCGCTGGCAGTTGATACAGGAGTTGATACAAAAACGGTGCAGTCCTGGATCGGAATTCTTGAAAGCAGTTTTATCATTTACTTGCTGCGTCCGCATTTTAAAAATTTTAACAAGACACTTATAAAACGCCCCAAAATCTATTTTTATGACACCGGCCTTGTTTGTTCTTTGCTGGGAATAAGCACCGAGGAACAGTTGGCGCTGCATCCCTTACGAGGGAGTTTATTTGAATGTTTGGTCGTAACCGAACTTTTGAAAAAGCGAACAAATGCAGGAAAGCCGGTGAACTTGTACTATTGGCGCGATAAAACCGGACATGAAATAGACGTTGTGATTGACAACGGAGTTACGCTATTGCCACTCGAAATCAAAGCTGGAAAAACGATCAACGGTGAGTTTTTTAAAAACCTCTTATACTGGAATAAGCTAAGCGGCGAGAAAAAAGCCTACATTATTTACGCAGGCGACCAAGAAGAGCAGCGGTCAAATGGAGTAAATGTTATTAATTGGTTTGAAATGGTTAAAAGGGAGATTTGATTGCTTATGTTGACAAACTAATGCAATCAAAAGCCTCACCCTTCACTGACCCACCTAACCAGCTCGCTGATCCCCCGGCAAAACTGCCTTCTTCCCAACCGTATTCATCCAATCCAGAATCTCGTCATAACGTCCGTTCCAGGGATTGAAGAATTGGGTGATCATGGGTATGTGTTTTTTGCTTTTTTGAATGTGATAGGGTGTTCCGGGAGCGTAATTTTTTAAGGCTTTGATGAATTTTTCGTTGCTCGCAATGATTGACGGATAACTTTTTCCGCCGCGGTAAATGATCATTGGAGGCATACTCGGGTGTAAATGATAGAGCGGAGTGGCTTTTTTCCAGGTTTCAGGATTATTTGTAAATGTGTTGAGATAAGTGTTGCCGGCGGCAAACTTTTCTTCCATCAAATAACCATACATATCCAGTCCGGCCGCGTCGATGAGGATGGTGCCTGCGAATGGATTTTCGATTCCAATGTTTTTGAAATATTGATCATCAATGGCAATCAATGCTGCTAAGTGACCGCCAGCCGAATGCCCGGATATGAAAATACGATCCGGATTCCCGCCATATTGCGCAATGTTTTCTTTAACCCATTTTACAGATCTGGCTGTCGATTCGGCCATTGCGTCGTAATTGGCAGATGGGCTAAGCGGATAATCAATGATCACATAAACGACGCCCGTTTTTGCCCAATGATTGCCGATAATGCTGTATTGCGATTTCTTGCCGGAATTCCAGTTGCCGCCGTGCACGAAAACAATCACGTCATGCGGCTTGTCGTGCTTTTTTGGAGCGAAAATGTTTAAATGCTGCTCAGAAATGGATTTTTCACCTGGCTGATATACAATCTCTTTCGTTCGGCTGATTCTTTTGAACGAACAACCTGCAAGCGTAAGCAGAAAAGCGCCCAGGATAATGGTTAAAATAATTAGTGTGATTCTGGCTTCGGACTTCATGAACTGATCTTTATCAAACATACGGCTGCTCGTTCATTTAAGATTGAAACCGTTCGTTTTGCCATGAAGCGTGGCGTCCCGATGTTACCCGGGATATTCGCAGAGCGTCCAATAACTGTTTAGCGTTGACACCGCCGAAATAAAGCGGTCCATAGAAAGCGGTTTCAATATGTAACCGGCTACATTGAGGTTAAATGCTTCAATTTTGTCACTATCCTCATTGGAAGTCGTCATCACAAAAACCGATAACGAGCTCAATTCAGCATCCTGGCGAATCTCTTTCAAAAACTCGATTCCACCCATTTTTGGCATATTCAGGTCGAGAAGCACAATTCTTGGGCGCGGAATGTCCGACGTCGGGGAGCGAAGAACGGCAAGCGCTTCAATGCCATTGGATGCGACGATCAGCGGATTGGAAATGTTATTTTTCTTGAATGCGCGCTTCACATTCATGACATCTACTTCATCATCTTCAACTAGGAGTATGGTCATCGGGATAGGAATTGAAATGGACATTGGAATTGCTATTTATTAGAAAGGGTTGTTTTTTAATGAAATCTCGGCTTCTTGGTTCACGTTTTTTGGCCAGGTAAAAATGAACCTCGTGCCTTCTGTCATTTTGGATTCAATGCGGATAATGCCACCTTTTTCGTCAAGAATTTTTTTAACAATGGCCAGCCCAACGCCTGTGCTTTCGATTTCGTCGCGGGCTTGTAATGTTTGAAAAATCACAAAAATCCGGTCGTGAAACTCAGGGCTTATTCCTGGACCGTTATCGGCAACGTAAAATTCATATTTCTTCTCATCCTCTGTCCAGCCGATGGTTATTTCTATTTCGGCTTTATCATTGTATTTGATCCCGTTGGAAATCAGGTTTTGAAGGATTTGGGTCAATGTGATTTTTTCTGTTTCGAGCACCAAATTCGGATTTCCTTCAAGGATGAACCGGATCGGTTTTTTGCTGCTGAATGTCTCATGCAGATCTTCCACCAATGAATTGATGACAAAACGTTCTTTTGTGGTTTTGATCCTGCCCGCACGGGAGTAAGACAAAATCCCGTTGATCAGGTTTTCCATTCGGTGGACCCGACCGCGAAGCAACTTGAACTGATCCAGCGTGTCGCCTTCCAGTAAGTGACTAATGTCCTCTTCGATCCACTCAGAAAGGTTGTTTATAGCACGCAAAGGCGCTTTTAAATCATGGCTTACGACATAGGCAAACTGGTCAAGTTCGGCGTTAATGCGTTCCAGATCGCGCATGTAAGACTTCAATTTCTTTTCAGCCAAAACGCGCTCCGTCACATCCGAAAATGTGCCAATGTAACCTACACATGCATCACCATCAAACTGCCTCATCAGGGAAACGCCGATCCATATTTCTTTCCGCTGCGCCGTAAAAATTTTGATCGTTGCTTCAATTGAGGTCGATTCTGAACTAAGCAGCTCATTGATTTCAGCGGCCGAATCGGAGAAGAAATCCATCCAATTCCGGTTAATGCATTCATTTACAGCATAGCCCGTAATTGTTTCCCAGGCTTTGTTCAGATAAACAATGTTTCCCTGACTGTCGAGCTGCACTAAAATTTCTGTAATGCTGCTAACAACATCTTCAAGTCTTTTATTGGTCAATGCTGCTTCTTCAGTCTTTTGTTCGGCAATGCGGCTTAGCTCGCGGTTTGCTTTAAAAAGTTCGCCGGAGCTTTGTTCAAGAATCAGCTCAACGCGTCCCAAATCATCCTGATACTCAGTATAAGCTTGATTTACGGACAATAAAAAATCCTGAATATCAGCGCGTTCAGCAAGTTCGGGCGGCAACGATTTCCGGATCTGACGTTTGAGCAGCCTATGGTAATTGATGTCCGTAATTTCGGGCATGTTCATTGTTAATTTTCGCTGAATGTGGTGATCGTCATCGTTTGGTTGTGTAACTCGCAAACGGAGTTGCGGTTGAATGGCGCAAGCTCACCATAGGAGTAAAATCCAGTGATAACCGGACTGTCCAAAACCTCCGAAACCGATTCAACTTCTTCTTCCACCATTTGTTTCAAAACAAGCTTGCGTCCCACGCAACTCACCAGCAACGCGAATTCCGGACTATTTTTCAAGCCCTCAGACGCGGCGTGAGCAGCCTCTTCGGCGCCGGTAATGAGCCTGTCATTATTGGCTTTCATTAGTCTTACAAATGATCCTTCGGGAATGTCACCTGCGAATGTGAGGCTTTTTTCTTCCTCATTAATCCCCAAAATCGTACGAACAACGGGAGCACGGTCTTCGCTGTCGCGCATGCTCAGCGGGAAAAGCAATCCGGATGCGGGAAGTTCCTTGGCTTTATCGCCGAGGAATGATTTATATAAGTCGAGCGCAGGCTCTCCATCAATTTCAAACAAAATATTTTCCTTCGATCTCGTCACTCGCCGATCCAGGCCGAAGCTGTCCCAGCCGCCGCGCGAGCCAAACCCTATCGACAGATTTTCTCCATAAAAACCAATCGCGGCAACTGTTTCACTGGCGACTGTGCCATCGGGTTCAATGATAACCGTTTTCGAAAACTGCGAGCCGTCACCAGCCAGTCCACCCGTAACCGAAACGTGCGCGTCGAGGCCTTCGGCCATGCCTTTTACAAGGTCGGTTCCGTTTACTTTCAGACCGTCCGAGACGACGAAAACGTGTTTTAATCCTTCTTTTGGAAGTTGTGAAACCAGTTGTTTACCCGCCTCAATGCTGCTGAACTGAATTTCTTTCAACGCAATTTTCGAGCTTTTTACAGTCGTATCGGCAAATCGGAGGGCGGTGATAATGATGGTGTTGTCTTTAACCGAGACATCCGAAATTTCTCCCGCTGTGGAGCAACCCGAAAAAATGGATTCTGGATAAAGATTTGCCAGTTGGGCGATTACGTCATTTGTTTCAAGAAGTTCTCGGTTACCAAAGACAAAAAATAGCTGCGGCGTAAAGGGGAATGAGATTAACGAGGAGGCATTGGTATAAACCAATTGTTTGATTTCCATATTGATATAAGGGTCCTACGAGATTGAATCAACAATGTACATAAAACTTTTGACTGGCGAATTAATATTACGCTTTACGCAAATCGGAAGTCCGGAATAGCGCAGCTAAGAGAGGGAAGGGAATGAAATCCCTTTGATTTTCCGGAACAATTCAACGGCATATAAGTCTGTCATTCCCGAGACAAAGTCCAAAACGGTTTGAATTTTGGCATATTCGTCGGTTCGGGAGGTGATAAATTGTTTGGGAATAAGCTCGACAAGCTTCTCGGTGTAATGTGAATTATTGTTAAGATAAGCCGGAATAAATTCTTCAAGCAAGCCGCCCATGACTTTGTAACCCGCCACTTCAATCTGCACAACGGACGAGTAATTGTATATTTTATTAATGGAAATCGATATAATGTCCTTCATAACAGATCGATATGGCTCTTCAATTGCGTCTATTAATCCCGAATTGAAATCTCCGTTCAGGATCTTTTCCTGTTCATTGTAAAACAGTTCGGAGCATTGCCCAATCAATGTGCTGATCGATTTGGCTCTCAACAGACTGATTTTGGCGTCTTCATCATCAATTTCAGTGAGCCGTGAAGGCATTTTCGGATCATTGCACAAGCGAAGCAACAGCGTCTCAACTTCATGATAAGACAAGATTTTCAGTCGGTGCGCGTCTTCAAGATCAATGATATTGTAGCAAATATCGTCCGCCGCTTCAACCAGATAAACGAGTGGATGACGCTTGTAAATTAGCGGAGATTCCGAAACAATGCTCAATTCCAGATCAGCAACAATCTTCTGAAATCCAGTCTGTTCAGATTGGAAAAAGCCGTATTTTTTGGTGTAAATGTTCGCTTTGTTGTGACCGGCAATCGACTCACAGGGATATTTGGCAATGGCTGCGAGGGTGGAGTAAGTAAGCGCGAAACTGCCGTAACCCTTGCCCGCATAAGGGTGCGTGAGAATGCGAAAAGCATTTGCATTTCCTTCAAAATGAGTCAGATCAGCCCATTGGGCTTCGGTAACCTTATCCCGGTATTTTAATCCGGCATCGTTGGTAAAATAATGTGAGATCGCCGCCTCTCCTGAATGTCCAAAAGCAGGATTTCCCAAATCGTGCGCCAGGCAAGCCGCAGAAACAATGTTCCCGATTTCGCTGATCAATGGCAACTTCTGATCGATTTCAGGATCATCTTTTCTTAACTTATTATAAAAAATCCTTCCCAAAGACTTGCCAACACTTGCAACTTCCAAGCTGTGCGTGAGCCGGTTGTGAACGAAAACACTTCCTGGGAGCGGGAAAACCTGCGTTTTGTTTTGCAGTCTGCGAAAAGGCGAGGAAAAAATCAGCCTGTCGTAATCGCGCTGGAACTCCGACCTGGCCTCCGCAGGATCGGCATTGTATTTGTCTTCACTTCCCCAACGTTTTGCCGAAAGCAATTTGTCCCAATTCATCATAAGTCATTTTACCGGCGGCAAAACTAATCGCTTTCCGGCAATTACGGAATTAATGCAGTTTCGTTTTAGCGCATCCGCCAGCTTACAATGGTAGTTTCTCGAAACGTGCAGCTTTTCATTTAACCATTCAATTAATGTGGTTTTCAAATAAGATTGATATGAAAAGGTCTTTTATAATAATTGTTTTTTTGGTTAATGTCTTTATAGCAGGCGTTTCAAACGACTCGCTTGCATCGGGAAATGTGATTGGATCAAAGCAAAATAAAGATGACAAACTGGCCAAAGAAATGGCTGCTGTCGTCGCAACTTTTTTGAAATCGCTCTCGGCAGAGCAGCTTGCCGAAACCAAGCTTCCTTATGACGATCCCGCCCGTTTTGACTGGAATTTCACGCCCAGGAAACGCAAAGGAGTAACACTTAAAACAATGAGTGCAGGGCAACGAAAAGTGGCAATGGACATGATTAAGCTGGTTTTGAGCCAGGAAGGTTATCACAAGGCCGAACAGATCATTGACTTGGAAAATGTGCTCAGGGTTGTAGAAACCAGGCCGGCAAACGACACTTACCGCGATCCGGAAAATTTCGCTTTTCTCGTTTTTGGTGAGCCCGGCAGCGACCCGTGGGGCTGGCGCGTTGAAGGGCACCATTTGTCGCTTCATTTCTCATCAATCAATGGCGAAGTCACTTACACGCCGAGCTTCATGGGCAGTAACCCAGGCAATGTGCTCGCAGATGTGCCGCAAAAAGGCTTGCGCATCTTGAAAAATGAGGAAGATTTTGCGTTTACATTGTTGCAATCGATGGACGAAAAACAATTAGTAAAAGTCCTGCTGGGAAACACTGCACCCAATGAGATGTTCACCTCCAATTCCAGAAAAGCGTCTTTGGAAAAAATGGAAGGCATCGCAATGGCAGAAATGACCGCCGCACAAAAGGAGACTTTTAAGAAGCTCATCTTGGCTTATTTGCAGCGTTATCATGTAACATTGAAAAATCAGCAATGGGCCGAATTGGAAAAAAGCGGTCTAGAAAAAATACATTTCGCCTGGATGGGTGACCAGAAAAACGTGATCGGGTCCGGCCAAGGCCATTATTACCGCATCCACGGCCCCACTTTCCTGATCGAATTCGACAACACCCAAAACGGCGGCAACCACATCCACTCCGTAGTCCGCGATCTGACAAGTGATTTTGGAGAGGATTTGTTGAAAATGCATTATGAGAAGGGGCATCCCTGACGTCTGGGGAGAAGGGAATTTGGGTTGTTAGGGATGTGGTGCTGGTTTTGACCCCTAAATCCCCTAATGGGACTTCAAGTGCACGATGGAATAGTCTTATTTCCGGTAGGGCCAGTAACACTATCACCCCATATGGGGCCGGGGGCAGGACCGCGACGCGAGATGCACTTCGCTTACATATACACACATAGACATACGTTATGATGCACGAGGGCGCAAAGCCGATATTGTTTGCAAGAGCATTAGAGCTCAGGAAAAGAGAGACTCTTGCTGAAAAGCACCTTTGGAGCCATTTATCCAACAAGAAACTCGGTGTGAAATTCCGGAGGCAGCATCCGTTCCTCTATTTCATTTTAGACTTTTATTGTCATGAATTAAAATTAGCAATTGAAATCGATGGTGGGATTCATTTGATAAAGGAAAATCGAGAGTATGATGAAATGCGTACAGAATTGATTGAAGAGTTTAATATCAAGGTTATCAGATTTACCAATGAGGAAGTCCTGTTTGAAACTGAACAAGTTTTAGAGAAGATCCGGGCTATAATTGGGCGACCTGGTTAACTTTGAGCATGATTCCAGATAACCATCGCTACTTCATCATTAACAAGCCTGCTGACATGGTTTCGCAGTTTGTTAGTCCGGATGATGTGCGGTTGCTGGGGGCTTTGGATTTTGAATTTCCGGAGGGAATCCATGCCATTGGACGGCTGGATGGCCATTCGGAAGGGTTGCTAATCCTTACAACCAACAAAAAAGTCACAAATCTTTTATTTCAAGGCGAGGTTCCGCACAAGCGAACTTACGTGGTCAATGTGACGCATCACGTTAGCGAGGAAACATTGCATAAGCTCCGGACCGGCATTGGCATTCGAATTAAAGGCGGTGTTGAATATATAACGACGCCCTGCGAGGTCGAAATCATTCCGAGACCGGATGGCTTGCCCAAACATGCCAATGAAACCTGGGCCAATGTGCCTAACACCTGGTTGAAAATCACATTAACCGAAGGGAAATTTCATCAAATCCGAAAAATGGTTCGGACGGCCGGGCACCGTTGCAAACGCCTCATCCGAATCAGCATTGAAGATCTCGAACTTGGAGATCTGGTTGCCGGTGGTGTAAAAGAAATTGAGGAGACAGAATTTTTTAAGTTATTGAAGATCGATAATTGGAATCGGTCATAAATTCTATCTCAACATGAACTTAATAGGAAACATCATTTGGCTTATTTTTGGCGGTTTTCTGGTATTTCTGGAATATATGATTGTCGGCTTCATCCTTTGTCTGACCATTATTGGCATCCCGTTTGGCGTGCAATGCTTCAAAATCGGAATGCTTACATTGTTTCCATTTGGACAGCAAGTGAGGGAAGTTCCGGGTCAGACGGGCTGCTTATCAACCATTTTTAACATTCTCTGGATCGTCCTGGGCGGCATTTGGATTGCGCTGACGCACCTCGTTTTTGGCATAATTCTTGCCATTACGATCATTGGACTGCCTTTTGCAAGGCAGCATTTCAAGCTGATGAGCTTATCATTCACGCCATTCGGCAAGGAGATTTATTGAATTTTTGATTTTCAAAAACCATGAAGGCAATCGTCATTACGCAGCCAGGAGAACCCGAAGTGCTTCAAATTATGGATCGGGAAATTCGGCAAACTGCTGATAATGAAGTGCTTATCAAGATTTTCGCTGCTGGCGTAAACCGACCCGATGTTTTTCAACGCAAAGGAAACTATCCGACGCCAGCGTGGGCGCCACAGGACATTCCGGGGTTAGAAGTTGCGGGTGTTGTTGCGGAGGTTGGAAAAAGCGTTAGCAAATTCAAGATTGGTGATCAAGTTTGTGCCTTGTTGGCGGGCGGTGGCTATGCCGAATATGTCGCCGTGAATGAAGGACATTGTTTGCCTGTTCCAAGCGGATTTGACTTTGTGCAAGCGGCTTCGTTGCCCGAGACCGTTTTCACGGTTTGGCATAATGCATTTCAAAGAGGCAAACTCATTTCCGGAGAGCATTTCCTAGTGCATGGCGGAACGAGCGGCATTGGCATAACGGCAATCCAGCTTGCTAAGGCGTTCGGTGCGAAAGTGTTCGCAACTGCCGGATCGGCTGATAAGTGTGAGGCTTGTCTGGCACTTGGCGCTGATATTTGCGTCAATTACAAAACCGAAGATTTCGAGGAAAAGCTGACAGAGAGCGGCGTGGACGTTATTCTGGACATGGTTGGCGGCGATTATATTCCAAAAAACATCAGGCTTTTACGTAACGATGGTCGGCTGGTCATCATCAATACCATGAAAGGCGGAAAAGTGGATTCTGGTGCCAACGGCATTGATTTTTCCCTAATCATGAAAAAGCGGCTGACTATAACCGGAAGCACATTGCGCAATCGTGACAATGACTTCAAGACTGCACTCGCCGACGAGATTTATAAAAATGTCTGGCCGATTCTGGAAGGTGGCCATTTTAAACCAGTCATCGCTGGCCAATTTCCGCTTCATGACGCAGCAAAGGCGCACGCTTTGATGGAAAGCAGTTCGCACATTGGCAAAATAATGCTTGTCAATAAGTGGTAAGCATTGCTGCTAATCACTTAGTTTTTTATTCAAAATGTCTGAGATCTGCTTTGCTTGCGCATAAACCATCAAATGTCCAGCCCCGTCAATGGCAACGTCCGGCTTAACGAGTTTCATAGAAATGAGCCTGTCATTCGTGCCGTGAATGTGATATAGATTTTTCGGTTTTTCGCTCCGTTTCCAACTCCCCATCCGCACCAGCGCCCATTTCAAAAATTTACTATCCGTGTCGTGCAGAATCGATTTCAACAATGATTTCAATTCTGGCGTGTCTGCCCCGAAAAACTTGTAAGTGAGTGAATTAGCTGATTTCAATATTGGCGCAGCGAACGGGCTCAGCAACAGGAATTTGGTCAAACCTTGTGAAAATTTGGAAATTGGAACACCCGTGGGCGTGCTTGAAATAATTACAATCTGCTCAGGATGAACAATTTCTGAAAGTTCGGCAGCAATGATGCCTCCGAACGAAAGGCCAACCAACTGAAACGGCCTTGTGGTGTCAATTTGTGTGACCAACCGGCCTGCATAATGCGAAAGTGATTCCTTTTTTAGTGGTTTAATCCACTCAATGTAATGCACTGCAAAGCGTTCGTCAATGTCCAACTTGCTAAAAACACGCTTATCGGCCCCAAGGCCACTCAAAAAGTAAAGATTCATTTTTTCTGCATACGACGTTGAAATATCGCTTGTCTGTTGTGTCGATTCCGTTTTGGCAGAAAGTTTAATATCATCTCCAGCATTTGCAGCAATCCCTTTTTCTAACGGTCGGTTTGCATTAACTAACGTTTGTTGAGCGAAGATTTGAGCGCTTTTAAACGTCAGATAAAGCGTAAAGCAAATGCAGGAAATGTTGATATTCGATAGCATAATGATGTCGAAAAGCTTATCGAATATACGGGTGCAACGAGGATAAAGATGCGCTTACTTCACGAAATTGAATCTTAAACCGCCCATCAGCCACCGGCCCGGCATTTTGGAGCCAAGGAGGTCGCTGTATTGAACGTCAAATGCATTGTCAGCCTGAACAAAAACGGCCAGCATGCGATTCAGGAAGGCATATTCTGCCTTTGCGTTGAGTAAAAAGTAATTTTTTGAAATGTTTGCCTCAATGGCCGAAGCAGCTCGTTCCGCACGCTTTTTATACAAGCCGTTAATGCTCACAGAGAAGCCCGAAATGCTATAAATCGCAGAGAAATTGGCCAAAAATTTTGCGTGCGAGGACACATAAAAGGACGGTTCAAGGTTGCTGCTTTTGCTGTCAAGCCACGTCAATCCTGCATTAAGAAGCAATTTCTGCTTTTCGCGAATGTTATGCGCAGTTTGAAAATCCAGTTCAAATCCCGTTGTGTTCACTTCCGCGATGTTCAGCGCAAGTCCGAATGTGCCCGTGGGAGAAAGATTGTCTTTACGCGGCATCTGTGCATAAGGCGTTGACACATAGTCAATCAGGTCGTTTTGGAGCCTTTGGAAGAATGTTCCCGAAATTTTGACCTGACTTGCGGCATTTTGAGTCAAAAACCAATCGGCTCCGGCCTCGTAACTGAATGATTTTTCTGCTTTTAGAGCCGGATTCCCAACATTTCCACCAGTTACGAGCGCTTTGTTATAATTATTAAATCGCTCTGTGAAATCCGCGTCGCGAATGGTCTTGCCCGCGCTTCCGCGAATTTGCCAGCTGTCTTTTTTGTATGATAAATTAATCTGCGGAACAAACTCCGAGCCAATATTTTCCCGCCAATCAAGCCGGACAGAAGGCGTTATGGTGAAATTGCCAAAGTTTTGAACCAAGGAAACAAAAGGGGCGAGCTGGCTGAGCGAATGATCACCGCGGTCATTGGACGCAATGTTTCTGTTTTGATAATTAAGCCCTGAAATGAGACTTGTATTGACCGAAAAAGTCTGCTGCCAGATCAACAATCCCTGCCAGAGCTGTGATTTACTCAAATTGGCGATGGAGTGCGGGTTAAAAAGATATTGGTCACGCACATATTTGTATCCACCATCAATCGTAATGGCTGTATTTTCCTTTTTATAAGAAAGCTTGATCTGATTCCACGAGGTTTTTACTTTTTCGCTTGCCGTGTCAGATTTCAATGCGGTGTAAAAATTTTGAGCCGCAAAGTCCCGATGATCGTAGGCGCTGCGCAAAGACACATTGAAGGTTTTTGAAATCGCATAGTTCAATGAAACTGACGCAGTGTTATTGTGAAAATATCCTCTTATGCCGCGCTGGGGAATTCCGGAGGCATTATTAGTTAGAAAACCAGCTGAAACAGCGAGCTTGTCCCGCTGCACAAATGCGCCGATATTGGCATTTTTCAAACCGTATTCTCCCGCCGTAAGCGCGCCGCTGACATTTGTTTTGCGCGCAATGACATTGTTTTCATTTACTTCCGACGTTTGCATTCTTGCCGCAAAAGTTTTGGAAATCACATGAATAACACCCCCAACCGCGTCGGAACCATAAATGGCCGACGAGGCGCCTTTTAGCACTTCAATACGCTCAATTTCTGCCGGGGCAATCGGAATGTAACTGTTAAAATGGCCTGTGTTCGGATCATTTAAGCGCAAGCCGTCCAAGATAACCAGGACCTGCTGGAATGTTCCGCCGCGAAGCACGATGTCACTTTGAGAGCCCATTGGCCCACGGGCCTGGAT
This sequence comes from Dyadobacter sp. CY326, assembly GCF_021390515.1. Classification (GTDB taxonomy): domain Bacteria; phylum Bacteroidota; class Bacteroidia; order Cytophagales; family Spirosomataceae; genus Dyadobacter. The sequence goes on along the minus strand of NZ_JAJUXI010000012.1, from coordinate 57,888 downwards.
TTCCACGCCCGGCACATAACGGAGCAGATCATCAATGCTGTGGACGGGCAGGTTTTGAAAATATTCACCTTTAATAACGGCAATGTTGCGGCCTGTTTGTGAAGCCCGTTTTTCTATTAATGATGACGTTACGGTCACCGGATCGAGTGAAATATCTTGTGCAAGGGCTGCATTGGCACAAATCACCGCAATCCAAAAAAGTGAGGTCTTAAAAGTTGATAAACGATTTTTGAGCAAAAATGTGATCATGGTCGTGAGTTAGCAGGCTGACTTTTCTTCAAACTTACTATCTTGCCGGACTGTTAATGTACTCCGGTTTTAAGTTTATGAGTAGTCCGGTTGAGATTCCATTTCAAAGTATAGTTGTAATTGACAGGCAGAATCAGACGGCGGTTTATTTACAAATTGCCCGGCAAATGATCAATGCCATTCAGCGCGGCGTCCTTTACACAGGTGCACGACTGCCAGGGACGCGAGCACTCGCCGAGACGCTAGGCGTGCACAGAAAAACGGTTGTTGCGGCCTACAACGAGCTCGATGCACAAGGCTGGATTATATTACTGCCCAATAAGGGCACATTTGTAACCCAAAAAACGCCTGTTAATGCCGGGAGCCCGCTGCAATTTAATGCGGACGACCTGGTCAGATATCCGCAAAAAACGGGTTTCGCTTTTGAAGAAAGCATGTTGCTGGACAGGCCGGTGTCGGTTTCAAAAGCAGAGCTCGAATTTACCGACGGACTGCCTGATGTTCGCCTGGCCCCGATGGATAAGCTCGCAAAAGCATATGCAAGCGTTTTGCGCCGGGGCAATAACCGTAAATTACTCACTTACTCGCATGTGGAAGGCAACGCTTTTTTTCGTGCCAAATTAGCGGAATATTTGAATAATACGCGTGGCTTACACATTGGAAAAGAGAATGTTATAACCACGCGGGGCATTCAAATGGGCATCTACCTGGCTTCAATGCTGTTGCTGAAAAAGGGCGACAGCGTTATTGTGGGCGATTTGAGTTACTATGTTGCCAACATGATTTTTCAGCAAGCCGGTGCGAACATTAGTGCTGTTCCCGTTGACGCCCACGGCATTTCCGTGGATGCCGTCCGGAAGTTATGCGAAACGAAGCGCATTCGCATGCTTTACATCACGCCGCATCACCATTATCCCACCACTGTGACATTGAGCGCCGAACGGCGGATGGAATTACTGAATCTGTCGGTTCAGTATGGTTTTATCATTCTCGAAGACGACCATGATTATGATTTTCATTACAACAGCAGCCCGGTTTTGCCGCTGGCGAGCGCGGACGGGGCGGGAATGGTGGTTTACATTGGTTCGTTTTGCAAGGCGCTTGCGCCCGGCCTGCGGTCGGGTTACATTGTAGCGCCACAAAATCTGATTGGTGAGCTGGCCAAGTTTCGAAGGATCATTGACCGACAGGGCGATCTGATGATGGAGCAGGCTTTGGGTGAGTTGCTGGATGAAGGTGAAATTCAACGGCACATTAAGAAGGCGCAAAAGGCATATCACCAGCGCCGCGATTTGCTGGAACAACTGCTGCAAACGCAATGCAATGATTATCTGAGTTTTAAGTCCCCGCCGGGCGGACTTGCAATCTGGACTGAGTGGCGAAAGGACATTAATTTAATGCGTGTCAGCAAAGCTTGTTTAAAACAGAACCTGCATTTGCCGCAAACTTTACTTTTCCAGACTGGCCAGCTCAGTGCAATGCGGCTCGGTTTTGGAAACCTGGATGAAAATGAAATCCGGCAGGCGGTTGAAATCTTACATGGGGTTTTGGAAAAGCAATGAATCAGTGAAGGCGTGAAGGTTGTAATCCTGAAATATTCAATTAATTTGGGATAAAATCATACTCTCGATCGTCACAATCATCCCGCCCGCATATGGATAAGCGAACTTTTATCAAACTATCATCAGCATTAATGACAGCACCATTATTATCGCCCCTAAGCGGCTGGGCAGCCGGCGGCAGTGCCGCAGAAAAGCTCAAAAACTGGGCGGGAAACCTCGAATACAGCACAGAAAAGCTCGATCAGGCAAAAACTTTGCAGCAGGTTCAGGACATTGTAAAGAAATATGACAAGCTGAAAGTCCTGGGGACGAGGCATTGCTTTAACAACATCGCCGATACAAAGGACCAATTTATCTCGTTGGTCAATGCCGATGAACAAATCGTTATCGATGAGCAAAACAAAACCGTAACAGTTAATTCCGGCTTGAAATATGGTCAGTTGAGCCCTTATTTACACAAAAAAGGCTTTGCCTTGCCTAACCTTGCATCACTGCCGCACATTTCAGTTGCAGGCGCCTGCGCCACGGCCACGCATGGCTCGGGTGAGAAGAATGGCAATTTGGCAACAGCGGTTTCTGCAATGGAACTGGTCACGGCGAATGGTGATGTTTTGCAATTGAGCCGCAAAAAGGATGGCGAAAAATTCAATGCTTCGGTTGTGAACCTGGGCGCGTTGGGCGTTGTGACGAAAGTTACGCTTGACATTGAACCGACATTCATGATGGGTCAGTTTGTTTACGAAAACCTTCCTCTTGATCAATTGAAGGATAATTTTGATAAGATAGAAGCGAGTGGATACAGTGTCAGCTTGTTCACAAATTGGCAAAGCAATGACATTACGGAAGTCTGGGTTAAGCAAAGAATTGACAACGGAAAACCTTTAAAAGCCGACAAGGAATTTTTTGGCGCAAAACTCGCAACCAAAAATCTGCATCCAATCCCGGAACTTTCAGCCGAAAATTGCACGGAGCAAATGGGCGTTGCCGGTCCCTGGTATGATCGCATGCCGCATTTCAAAATGGGCTTCACACCGAGCAGCGGCGTTGAACTGCAGTCTGAATTTTTTGTGCCGAGACAAAATGCTGTGGATGCGATCATGGCTGTGTCACGTTTGGGCAGCCAGGTTGGTCCGCATTTGCTGACTTCCGAAATCCGCACCATTGCGGCTGATAATTTCTGGTTAAGCCCTTGTTACAAGCAGGATTCTGTTGCCATCCATTTTACGTGGAAGCAGGATTGGCCCGCGGTTAGCAAACTGCTTCCGATCATTGAAAAGGAGCTTTCGGTGTACAATGTGCGTCCGCATTGGGGCAAATTGTTTTCCATTTCGCCGGATCTGCTTGCCAAGCGCTATGTTAAAATGGAGGAATTTAAGACGCTGGCCAATGAGCTGGATCCGAAGGGCAAGTTTAGAAATGACTTTTTGAAACTGAATATTTTCGGCGCCTGAAAATTTCGAGCGTTGAGTGAATGTTTAAGGCCAGTAATTTTGTTGCTTAATAGTTGGCCTGTGAAGATCTACAGGCCACTGATATTCGTTTAATAGAGTGTATTGTCACATTGTTAACCAAATAATAAAATGGCAGCAAAAGTAGTAGGGCTCCCGGCAGCAGCCGAGGAAATCACAGCTGATAAGATTACAGAATTATATATGCATGACAGTTTGGAAAACAACAAGAAGCCGGATTCGGTTTATTTGTTTTGCAAGCGTCATGGCATCGTTGAAAGGGAATTTTACAAACATTTCTCCTCCATTGACGCTGTTGAAAAACGCGTTTTTGTAAGCTTCCATAAGCTTGCAGTAAACCTCATTAACCAGAGCGGCGACATGCCGGCACTGGGTTTTCGGGATAAGTTGCTGACTTACTATTACACTTATTTTGAAATTCTAACGGCCAATCGCAGTTATGTGGTTTTTGATCTGAAAAGTGATAAAAGCCGACTGGAAGGCGTGATGAAACTGCGTGAGTTCAGACGTCAGTTCAAAGAGTTTGTTGGCCAAATCAGCGAAGGATATCTTAAATCCAAAAATGAGCGCATCCGCAAAGCACAGCAGGAAGCACTTGAAGAAGGAGCGTGGGTTCAGTTCTTGGTAACCCTGAAATTCTGGCTGGACGACGAGTCCATTGGTTTTGAAAAAACAGACCTTTTTATTGAAAAATCGATTCGCGCTACGTTTGATCTCATTGATATTACGCCGCTGGAAAGTGTTATCGATTTTGGTAAATTTCTCATTAAAGAAAAGTTAAAGTAGGAATGGAGACAATAGACAGCATACCTACTTCGAAAATTCAGCGTGCAACCAGATTGATTTCGACCGGTGTGAAAATCGGGGGTAACTATTTGAAATATTATGGTGAGAAAATCACCAATCCCGAATCAGCGCGGGATAACCTGAACACAAACAACGCTGAGGATATTTACGACGGACTTAAAAACCTGAAAGGCAGTGCATTGAAATTGGCGCAAATGCTGAGTATGGAAAAGAATTTTCTTCCGCAGGCTTACGTGGAAAAGTTTTCTTTGTCCCAATTTTCGGTGCCGCCATTGTCAGCGCCGCTTGTTGTCAAGACTTTCAGAAAGTATTTTGGTAAATCGCCGCTTGAAATTTTTGACACATTTGACGCCAATGCAATCAATGCCGCGAGCATCGGACAAGTGCATAAGGCTACGAAAGATGGCAAAGAACTTGCCGTAAAAATTCAATATCCGGGTGTTGCAGAAAGCATTTCGTCAGATTTGGCATTGGTTAAGCCAATTGCCATGAGCATGTTCAACATTCAGGCGAAAGACTCTGATAAATATTTTAAAGAAGTTGAAACGAAGCTGACCGAGGAGACGAACTACATTCTGGAAATTGCACAAAGCCAGGAAATAGCTGACGCTTGTGCGCACATTCCGAATTTGAGATTCCCGCAATATTATCCTGAATATTCTTGCGAAAGGGTGATTTCAATGGATTGGATGACCGGTAAGCATTTGTCCGAGTTTACGAAAGTGAACAAAGATCAGAACGTCGCCAACAAACTGGGACAAGCGCTTTGGGATTTTTACATGTTTCAGGTCCATCAATTACGAAAAGTGCACGCGGACCCACATCCGGGAAATTTTCTGGTTGACGATATGGATAATTTGATTGCGATTGATTTCGGGTGCATCAAAGAAATTCCAGAATCGTTTTACACCCCATATTTTGAGTTGGCAGAGCCCGAAAAGCTGAATGATCCGGAGATTTTTTATTCACGGATGGAGGCGCTGGAAATCTTGTCCAGCAAGGATTCGCCGCAGGAAACGGTTTATTTTTCCAATCTTTTCAGAGAAATTCTGTCATTGTTAACGCAGCCATTCCAATCCGAAACTTTTGATTTCGCAGATGAAACCTTCTTCGCCAGACTTGCGGCACTTGGAGAGAAATATGCGAATGATAAGGAATTGAGGAAAATGAATGTGAATCGCGGTTCTAAACATTTTATTTATATCAACCGCACATTCTTTGGCTTATTCAGCTTGCTTCATGATTTGAAAGCGACTGTTGAGACCAAACAATTTGCAATGTAAAACGATAAGTTGGCGGAGACTAAGAATCTTTGCCAACTTCTTTTTTAAGCGGTTTTCGCTTATTTACAAATCTGAAAAGATTGTTGTTCGCCTGCTCCGGCGTCTGATCTCCAAGCAAGATGCCCCAGGGTTTGAGCCCATCAACCCGGTCAAATATCACTTTCATCATCGCGATTACAGGAATAGAAAGGAACATTCCGGATAATCCCGCCAGTGCGCCGCCGACGAGCACGCCTACGATTGAAACCAACGCATTGATCTTCACTTTTGAGCCGACAATAAGCGGCACAAGGAAGTTATTATCAATGAATTGAACGGCAATAAAAACGCCCACAACGCCCAGCAATGTGTGCGGATCGGGGTTGCTTATGAATGTTACCATCACAGCCAGCGCCGTCGCGACCAAACCGCCGATGTAAGGCACAAGGTTCAAAATAGCGGCCATAATGCCAAGCAGCATCGCATATTGCACATTGAGAAAGAGCAATCCGACAGAATTCAGCACCGCAACGACAGCGGTTTCCAGCAGCAAACCAACCATGTAACTCTGGATAATGGATTTGATTTCCCCCAGAATTTCGAGCACGCGCGGCTTGTGCTTTTCGGCAAACAAAACGACCAGAAAGTGCAGCAACATCGTGCGGTAATAAAGCAGCAAGAATGCATAAATCGGAATCAGGATCAGCGTTGCAAGCGGTCCGGTTACAACACCGAGGGTCTCAGCGCCCTGGAAATTTTCCAGCGTTTTGGTTTGCGCATTTTTCAGATATTCGGCCTGTTGACGGTAACTGACGCTATATTCTCTCCTGATCCAGCGACGGGCGTCCATGTAAAACTCGTTAATGTTCCGTTTTAACTTGGGCCACTCATCCGTAAAGTCTGCGAGTTGCATAGAAAGTATAACGCCTACGCCAGACACAAGAATCACAGCCAGCAGCACCGCCAGCGTAATCGCAACCACTTTTGGCATGCCCAGGCGCATCAGCCACGCCTCAACCGGCCTGAGTAAAACCGCAATAAGCCCCGCCATAGCCAACGGAACCAGGATATCCTGCCCCAGATAAATAGCCAGCATTATCAAGCCAATGGCAAGAAGCGAGTAAGTCAGTTTTTGGTAAAATGCAGAGGGGGTGGTTGGGTACATTTTCGATTACTAGCTTAGGTAACAAACTTAAAAATATAGAAATTCTAAAATCATTTTAGTTATGCTAAATATTACGTATATTTGCCCAATATACACACTTAGTTTTTCAAATGGTTGTAATAAGCTACAAGATGATCCGGCAATATGGTAAAGTTGATAAACATAGCCTTGAAGCGCTGGATACTTGGTTTCAAATTGTCGAAAAGTCAAATTGGTCTAACTTTAATGAGGTAAGGCGCATATTCAATTCGGTTGATGCTGTCGGTAATGATCTCTACGTTTTCAACGTGCGAGGCAATCACATTCGAGTCATCGTACGGATTTTATTTAGTGTTCGAACAGTCTACATAAAGTTCATTGGTAATCATAAAGAATATGATAAGGTAAGAATTGACCAGTTGTAAGATGAAAAAAATAGAATTCAGGACAGAAAAGGAATATGATGAGGCGATGATCGAGATTGATCGCCTTATGAAAAAGGGAGAGGCAAGGCTGTCTGAGGAGGAGCTCGAAACCATTCGCAAAATGGCGCTTGCGGCGCAGGCGTATGAGAAGGAGCATTATTATGTTGAGCCGCCCAGGACGCTTGAAGGAATGATAGAATTGCGGATGTACGAAATGAAATTGAAGCAAAAGGACCTTGCAGCGACGCTTGGAGTTAGCGATACAAAACTTTCATTGATCCTGAATGGAAAGCAAAAGCCCGATATTCCCTTTATTAAAGCAGTCCACACGAAATTGAATGTTTCAGCAGACTTCATTATGCAACACATTTAGCAGGCATGTTAAGCATGGAACAGTCAAGCCAGCTGCTTTTGCATGAAAATGCTGTGGCCGATTTCTTGATTTTGGCCAGGCCGTTCCGAAAGCGAATAGCCGAGTTTTAGATACATTTTTATGGCTTGTTGTTGTTTGTTGCCCGTTTCCAAAACCGCATTTACGAAGCCTAATTCTTTGGCCCATTGTTCCAGTTCGGTGACCATTGCGGATGCGATGCCTTTTCCTCTGGATGCGGGCGAGACGAACATGCGCTTTAATTCAATCGTTTTTTCATCAAGAACTTTAAAGCATCCGCAACCGATGGCAATGTCATTTTCATAAGCTAATATGACTGTCTGTAAATTAGTAATGCGGTTATATTCTTCGTAATCAGCTTTTTGTGTATTATAAAGAAGGCAAAGTTCATCATCCAGCAAGTCTGTAAGCTTTTTGAAATCTGGATTTTCGCTATTGGTTCGCGTCATAGTGAGCGTTTTTTTGAAACCTGAAATTCGAAATTACAACTAATCGCCATTTCGGAAATTATTGGTGATCCAGTTTTCTCAAAAAATCATTGGCGTGCTGTAAATGTGCTTGTTGCTTTGCTTCATCCATGTTATCAAACGTCCTGATCAGCATTCCAAGCCTTGGGTTTTTAAGGAAAAAATTTCTTTGTTTGTCCATAAACCGCCAGAAAAGTCCATCCCAAATGGGTTGCCATTCACCTTTGCTGAAATCGCTCATTTTCATCAAATAATTGCTGCCGCTAATGTAAGGTTTGGTCGCCATCAGACCGCCATCCGCAAATTGACTCATGCCATAAACGTTCGGGACCATTACCCAATCATAAGCATCTATAAAAAGCTCCATGAACCAGCGATACACGTCGTCAGGGTCAAATTCACACAATAACATAAAGTTACCGATGACCATTAATCGCTCAATGTGATGGCAATAACCTGTTTTAAGCACTTTTTTAATCACAATATCCACCGGCTCAATGCCTGTCGTTCCTGTCCAAAACGACTCTGGGATCTTGCGGGTAAAACCCCAATAATTGCGCGTGCGCTCACGGCTTCCCTTAAATTCGTAAACGCCGTGAATAAATTCACGCCAACCAATCACCTGCCGGATAAATCCTTCCAGCGAGTTGAGCGGCGTGTCATGTTTAGCTGCAAAAGCCAATGTCAGGTCAATCACCTTTCTGGGCGTTAACAAGCCTGTGTTCAGCATTGGCGTGAGCACGCTATGGTGTAAAAAGTGCTCCGAAGTGACCATTGCATCCTCGTATTTTCCAAACGCTTCAAAACGCTCTTTCAAAAACTGATTCAGCCATTCCTCGCTTTCGTGCGCATTGATTGGAAACCTTATTTGTTCCGGAATGTGTCCGTAATTCCCGGCATAATGTTGCTCAACATAAGCTTTTGCATTGCTGCAACTTGCATTTGTATCCGGAAACTGAATGATTGGCGGGAGCTGCTTTTTAGGGAATTTTAAGCGATTTTCTGTGTCAAAGCTCCATTTTCCTCCTTCGGGCTCACCTTTGTCGTCAACGAGAATCCGGTTTTTCTTACGCTGGACCGTGTAAAAATCCGCCTGGAAATAGCGTTTTTTATTCATAAAATACATTTCCAATTCTTCTTGTGAATTGAGAAACATTGGCGTGTCGAACTGTGTTAGTGCTATTTGATTCTTCTGAGCTGCGTTGGCCAGTCTTTTTTGTAGCCAATTATCTGTTACATCTGCATAATATATTTCCGCAACACCCTTGGTTTTCAGCACCGGGATTAATTTCCGAACATCCGCATGATCTTCCTGAGCTTCAATGTAATGCACATTAATTTTCAAGCTTTCCAGGTGTTTTTTGTATTCCAACATCGAGGCGCGGTGAAAGAGTAGCTTGTGTTTGTGAAACGAAAACTGGTTAAAAAACAAATGCTCTTCAACCAGCACCACATCCCTTCCAACCGCAACAGCCGGATGCTCATGAAATAACTGATGCGGAAAAATTAACGTAATTGCCTTCATTTGTTATCAATGTCGATAAATGCTTATAACGCTCCTACTAAAATCATGCGAATCAAATTAGTCCTTTGCTTCATTTTTACGGTTTCCGTTTGCACTGCGCAAAGCGGTTTTCGGGTTGTGCCATTGGGTGTCAAAGGTGGCGGCGATGACGGAAATTTGTCGGCTTACATGGTTGCGCCTGCAAATTCGAGTGCATATGTATGTCTGGACGCAGGCACAATAAGCAATGGCATTACAAAAGCAATCGCCAACCAGGCTTTCAACGCATCGCCCGATTCCGTGCTGAAACGTTACATTAAGGCTTACTTGATCTCGCATCCGCATTTGGATCATGTTTCAGGAATGATCATCAATTCGATTGAGGACACCACGAAGCCCATTTATGCCTCTCAATATTGCATTGAAGTTTTGAAAAATCATTATTTCAATTGGCAAAGCTGGCCAAACCTCGGAAGCGAAGGGAACGCCCCGGCATTGAAAAAATATAATTACGTGGCTCTTTCAGAAGGTTCAGAAACAAACATTGAAAACACCGCGATGTCTGTTAAAGCGTTCAAACTCAGCCATTCCAATCCCTATGAAAGCACGGCATTTTTATTAAAGCGCGGAACAGATTATGTGCTTTATTTTGGAGACACTGGTGCGGATGAAGTTGAAAAGTCGGATAACATGCAACACGTTTGGAAGGCAGTTGCTCCATTGGTCGCCGCAAAACAACTGAAAGGAATTTTCCTGGAAGTGTCTTATCCCAATGATCAGCCAGACAAAAAGCTTTATGGACATTTGACGCCACAATGGTTTATGAAAGAGCTTAACGTGTTGGCTCAGCTTGCTGGTGCTGGTAATTTAGCAGGATTGAATGTAATTGTCACGCACATGAAACCGACTGGCGATAGTGAGGCAAAAATTAAAGCAGAACTTACATCAGAAAATGCGCTCAAACTAAATTTAATTTTCCCCGAACAGGGCAAAGCGTTTGATTTGAAATAGTGAAAGATTGCACTGGTGCGGATGGCGCGAATGTCCACATTCGTGCCGATTATTTTAAGGCCTCCGGCCGCCGAAACTTCTGACAGCGGCCAGAGGCCTAATAATAAAGGGGACGAACGTATACGTTCGCCCCAGCTTCTAAGTTATGTTCGACCCAGCTCCTAGATAACGTTCGCCCCAGCGTCGCTATTTCTTCGCTAGCAGCGGGGTCGGATGAGCTGGCACTTTCAGTTCCGTTCCCAGTTCATCATTGAATTTCTGAATCAAATGTGCGGACAAAAGCGGTGAGGCTTCCTCATGATTCTGGTGCACGAAAAAGTAGATATTCTCAATCCCTTCTTCCACCCACAACTTCAATCGTTCAAACCAATCATCCAGCCTTGTGTAATCCGAATCCACATTGGCGCCATTATAGCGGATGAATGCAGTCGGAGTTGTGAGCCGCATGTGGAGCAAATCGCGGCGTCCTGCCGAGTCAGTAACGATATGCGTAATGTTATTTTTCTCCAAAACAGCATACAATTCTTCGCTGTTGAATGAGCCGTCATACCAACCTGTGTGCCGCAATTCGAGCGCAAGCGGGAAGCCGGACGGCCATTCTTCCAGGTAAGCTTTCAACGCATCCCAGTTTTTTGGGCCAAAATTGTCGGGCATTTGCAGAAATAACATGCCCAGCTTTTCCTGTAAATGGGCGATGCCGTCCAGATAAATGTCCGTCGTTTCTTTCGCTTCCTTCAACCGTTTCCAATGACTTATTCCCTGATGCAATTTTGGAAAAAACCGGAACTCAGCGGGCGTCTTGTTATACCAGCTTTCAATCGTCTCGACCGGGAAATTATTGTAAAATGTTGCATTCAGCTCAATGCTGTTGAATTGCGTTGCATAGTAACCGAGCTCGTCCTTTGTCCCTTTTGGATAAAAAGTTTTCAAATCGGCCTTATTCCACTTTGCACAACCAATGTAAATATTCGGTTTGCCTTTTTTTGCGTCATTCAGCAATTTTTTGTTCGCTGGCGCATCTTCCGGCAACGTAAAATCAATGCTATCTGGATTGTCAACTTTCCCGAATTTCATGGTCGAACGTCTGTCTATAAATGATTAATATTAAACTTCCGTTAGTTTAATTAACGGGAAAATCTCAAATGGTTTATCTTCCAAAATCATCCTGCACGCGAACAATGTCATCTTCGTCAGACGGATTTTCAGGATCAGTATGTTGCCAGATTTCAGCCACAAAGCCCCACTCATCAACCCCCACCAAACGATGGCGCTCGCCTTTTTTCAAATCAACCACAGTCCCGATCGGAAGCTGGCGCAATGGTGTTTCTTCGTCCGTATCGCTGATCACAATTCCTGCATTTCCACCGATCACTTTCCATATTTCAGCGCGGCGGTGGTGATATTGCCACGAAAGGCGCTTATTGGGCGCTACAACCAGTATTTTCGGGCTCAATTTTTCATAACCGGCAAAATCTTCAAGAGAAAGGTGCGGGAAAAATGTAGAAATGAATTTCGGTGCCTCCGTTTCTTCCAAAACAAAAAAGCCACCCCACGGCCGCGAGTGATCTTTGCTCACAACGGTAAAACCCTGCTCGTCGATAAACTGCTGAACTTTTGCAAAAACAACATCCTTATCGGCTGTCGCGGTGAAAGATTGTATCATAAATCGTGATGTTGGTAAAATCAGTGATGGTTTCAAAATTAGGATAAAAAACAAAAAGATGCCCCAAAATATTCAGGACACCTTTTGAATTATATCTACTAATTTATACTATTTGTCCCACCAAACTTTGGTCGTAAAGTCGTCAGGCAACGTTGCGCCGGTTTGATAGTTTGGATTTCCTGCCACTTCATTGGTTGGATAGCGCAATCTCACCGGAATTGTGCCGCCCGTTACATTGCCCGGATAATTGGTCGGTGTCAACTTAGGATATCCTGTTCTTCTCCAGTCCGACCATGCTTCCCACCAGTTAAAGAATTTGTTTGCCCATAACTGTTCTCCGATCATTTCCAAAGCTGGCTTTGTAACGCCATAAGGATAGGTCGTCAGATATTTTGCAACTGCCGCGTCCGCAACCGTCAATGTGGCATCAAATGGCGTGTACATTTGCATAGAAGCCTTAACGCCAGCCTCATAATGCGACTTTGCTGTTCCCGCGATTCCCGAGCCGATTTTGCGTTCAATTGCCTCAGCGAGTAAAAATTCAACCTCACCGTAATTCATAATTTGATAAGGATCAGAATCTTGAAGCATTTTTGTGTTAATCCTGGAATACGTTTTGGCTACGTCCACTTGCTTGCCTTCCAGCTTGTCAAGCATTGGCTGATCATAGCCATTTGGCATTCCTTTTTGTTTCAATGGATCAACAATGGTTCCGTCAATGCCGCCGCTGATGATCATTAAACGAGGATCATCGTCCGCTGCACTGGTTTGGTTTGCGCCTTTTAACCAGTTAACCAGCGTTGCGCTCAGGTAAGTTGGCTGCCCTCCGTCACCCGGATCGAATGCTCTTGAAATACCATTTTGATTGGTCCATTCATTAGGTCCGTCGGACATTTTAATCCAAACATTGTCTGCATTGCTTGCGAAAACACCACCCGCTGCCGCTTTTGTAACATATGTCGCTGCTTTTGCCGCATCAACATTCGAAATGCGCATGGCAAGGCGAAGCATTAACGAATAGCCCCACTTTTTCCATTTCGCAATATCGCCGTCGTAAATAAAATCCGCAGCTTTGAAGCCTTCGTCCGGGTTGGAAGCGCTTAATGCGGTTGTGGCTTCATCAAGCTCTTTTAATAAGTCAGCATATACAACATCCTGCGTATCATATTTTGGAAAAAATATGCCTTCAATGCCCTTATTGGCTTCTGTATAAGGAATGTTGCCATAAAAATCTGTAAGTCTGGCAAAGCTGAAAGCGCGGATAATCCTGGCTGCCTGACGCATGTTCAGATATTTTCCTTCTGCAAAACCGCCTGGACCCGACTGTTTTAGAATTTCCGCAACGTTCTTTAACTGGTCGTTATAAGTGAATTCAAACGGCGCTGCATTGGTTTCTGCATTGCTTGTATACTTGTCGCCCGGCGCAATTCCACCTCCTGAATTAGCAAGATGCTGAATCGCATAGGCGAACATTCCAATGTTTGTTCGCCAGTCAATGTAACGGTTATCACCAGTTGTTCCATTGGACGCAATGGCCAGCTCGGTGGAGGTGAAGATGAAATTTAAGTCGACCTCATTCAGCGCTTGCGGGTTAACGTTCAGATCGTGCAATTGCTTTGTGTCGCAACCCGTGACCAAAATTATTGCGAGTCCGTATTTTATATATTTTTTCAAATTTTTCATTTTTCAATAATTAAAATGTTGCTCTCAAATTGAAACCGTAGCTGCGCGTTGATGGAAATCCGAAATAGTCAAAACCTTGGGAGTTTCCGTTGGAGTAAGTTGACTCAGGATCAACATTATCGATATTCTTGAACAGAATAGCGAGGTTACGACCAACGAATGAAAGCGTAAGGTTCTGTAATGGAGTCTTTTCCAACAGTTTTTTCGGGAAAGAATAACCCAGTGTAAGCTGTCTCAATTTGACAAATGAAGCGTCATACAAATACATTGTCGTCACAGCGTCTGATTCGCCGCCCACAGATCCCCAATAGTTGTAAGCTTCCTGAGGCGTAAGTGTTTTGTTAAATGGCTTGTATTCAGTTCCTTCCTGCGTAACGCCGCTCACGGTTAGCGGAGCTTCACCTTCACGACCTTGCAGCGAACGCTTGCTTACGCCCCATTGATCAAGTCGCATGTTTGTTCCGGAAAGAATGTCGCCGCCTACTTTGAAGTCAACAAGGAATGAAAGGTCAAATCCTTTGTAATTGAATGCGTTGGTCAAACCTCCCGTCAACTTAGCAATGCCATTTCCAATCACCTCATATCCTGCCGAACCAACCGGGCGACCGTCGCTGTAAAACACCGGCTGTCCATCTGGCGACAGTTTTTGAACACGTCCTGTGATCATACCAAAAGGCTGTCCAACGATGTTCTTCACATATGAATTTCGTGTCCGCGGCTCGTCCATAACCAGTTCATTCACACCATCAATCAGCGACTTCACTTTGTTAGAGTTTTTGGCCAAATTCAATGTTACGTCCCAGGTTACGCTGCTGGATTTAAGCGGCGTAACCGTCAATAACAACTCAATTCCCCTGTTTTGCAGCTTGCCAAGGTTAACCGACGTGCTTCCAAAGCCCGACGCTCTTGAAATCGTCGCATTCAAAATATCGTCCGTTGTTTGCTGATCATAATAAGTGAAGTCAACGCCGATTTTGTTATTGAACAAACGGAAATCAATCCCGAATTCAGTTTCTGTAACCGTAAGTGGTTTCAACATTGAGTTAGGAATGTTTCCTCCATTGCCCATTGCGGACGAGAAAGATGCCATTGGATAACCCAGATGCGGATTTCCGTTCAATGAGTAAGTCAAGTTAGTCGCATATGGCCCGATGGTTACGTTGCCAACCTGTGCCCAGGATGCGCGGATTTTACCATAAGAAACCCATGATGGCAATCCTTTGATCGCATCTGAAAACACAAAGCTGCTTCCGATAGATGGGTAAAGAATGCTGTTTGTTTCAGGGTTTAATACGGAGAACCAGTCGTTTCTGGCAGTGGCAGTCAGGAATAAGAAGCTGTTGTAAGAAATTTCGGCCGAACCAAGCAGGGAGTTAATGCCAGATTCTTCTGGTGTGTAATCCCAGGTTTTGCCTTTCAGGTTGTTCATTGCCGGGAAGAAAGCGACATTGAATCCGTTGCCGTACATGTTGGTGTATTCATATTTTCTGCGCATCCGGTTACCGCCTCCAAATGCAGTAATTCCGAATTTGCCGAATTCTTTGGTCACCCCAATCGTATATTCAGCATTGACCTCCTGCACATCCCAGTTGCCCAAATTTCTGGCTCCACCACGTTGATAACCAGTTCCTTCCGGTGTCAAGCCTTCTGCGCGGCGGGAATATTTGTCCATTCCCACACGGCCTTGAACGAATAACCAGTCAGTGAACTGATATCTTAGCTGGCCCGAAGTGATGATCCTGTTTTTCTGGTCTGATTTAATGAATTGATAAGCTGTCCAGTAAGGATTTTGGCCCCAGTTGTTATTTGCCTGCTGGAATTCCTCACCCACTTTTTTGCCCCAAAGACTAAGACTGGCAGCATCCGTTCCTTCCGGAATTGCGCCCGGTTTGTTGGGATCGCCATAATAATCCAGAACATTCTGATCGCCCGGAATCCGCCAAATCGCTTGAATGGCATTTCCTGGGGAGTCGGACACATTCGGACGGTTTTTTGCTTTTTCTTCTGAGTAAAGCACTTTCGCGTCCAATGTTAATTTTTTCCCGAATTTGGAAACGGTTGATAATGAAAGGTTAAGTCTGTCAAAACCAGAATTTGGAATGATAGAAGTGCTTTTCAAATTGGTAACCGAAGCGCGGAAATTCTGATTTTCGTTTCCGCCTGAGAATGCAAGGTTATTGGTAAATGCGTGACCTGTTTTAAGATATCTTGAAAAATTATCCCCTGCATGGGCATAAGGCCGCATTTTTCCGTCAAATCCGATCACCTGGCTGTTGTCGAATTTTGGCCCCCATGAATCGTCACCCCATTCGTAAGCTTGGTTCTGGTTAGCAGGTTTTGTCGCAACACGCTCCACATAAGAACCCGTTCCGTAGGTTTTTTGCAAATCAGAAAGGTCATTTAATTTCTCAAAAACATAATTTGACCCAAATTCAATGCCGACGCCTTTCCGCTTATTCCCGCGTTTTGTGATTACGTTGATAACGCCATTCGCAGCACGCGAGCCGTAAAGCGCAGCAGCATTCGCACCTTTCAAAACACTGATTGATTCAATGTCATCCGGGTTGATACTCGAAAGTCCGTCGCCTTCATCAGAACCGCCCCAAAGGCCAGCCTGACCGAAGTTGCTGTTGTCCATTGGAATCCCGTCAATTACATACAACGGCTGATTATTGCCCTGCAACGACTTATTTCCACGGATAATCACCCTTGACGAACCCGCGGGGCCCGTCGCGATCTTGCTTACATTCACACCCGCAACACGCCCGGCAAGCGCGTTACCAAGGTTTGCCTCTCGCGCGGACGTAAGGTTGTTGCCATTCACTTCGGTAATAGAATAGGCCAATGCGCGCTTGTCGCGGCTGATGCCTAGTGCGGTAACGACCACTTCATTCAATGCAGTGGCTTCGGCAGCCAGGGTAACGTCCAGGGAGCTCGCGTTTACCACAACCTCTTTGGATACATAACCAATGTAGCTGAATGTCAACGTCTTGCCTTTCTCAACAGATATGGAATATTCCCCTTTATCATTGGTTGTAGTTCCTCGGGTTGTGCCCTTCACTACAACGTTCACACCGGCGATCTCTCCACCAGAGGCATCATTCACTTTCCCGGATACAGTCATTTCCTGCGCATAACTCGTCAGAGTAAGCAAGGAAAGAAGTACCAACACAATGTTAAGTACATTTTTTTTCATACGCTTTTCTTTGGGTAGTAAGTTTAATTGTCAACAAATAGGGATTGTAAAGTACACGGTCCAAATATACCACTGTCACAAGCACATTCGTATAGTGATTTTTTATCTAAAAATAACACATTTTTGACGCGGCTGAATAAATTAGCAAGAAATAATTTAAAGCTAACTTGCTGTAAGTCAACGCATGTGTACGTAAACGCAAAAATGCGTTTTTGGGAGCCATTTTTTACGTACAAATATGCCGTGCAACCATATACGCTGCCAATGTTTGTTAAATCATCGAAGACAGTGCTTTAAGATATTGCTGATTTCTAGTAATGAGCGCATCAAGTTTTTTGCGCGTTTCAGCGGCACTGAAATCGTCTCCCGGCGTATTTAAAACGTAATCCAAAAGTCTGTCGATAGAAGATGTTGCCACATGCAGCCTTGCGTCGGAAGAGGCGTAATAAATGTAAACGTCGCCGTTGTCGTCCAGAATCCAGCCATTACAAAAGACCACATTAGACACGTCGCCGACACGTTCATCGCCTTGCGGTGCCAAAAAATAACCAGCCGGTTTGTGGGTCACTTTTGCCGGATTTTCGAGATTCGTAAGGAACATATAAAGCACATAACGAAGTCCGGCAGCTGTGTGTCTTACGCCATGAGCGAGGTGCAGCCATCCTGCTTTGGTTTTCAACGGAGCCGGTCCCTGACCATTTTTCGATTCGGATATGGTGTGGTAATGTCTGCGATCCACGATTGTTTCAATGTCAATAATCGCTTCTTCCATGCGATTTGCCAGTCCGAATGCAATGCCGCCGCCTGTTCCTGCTTCGATAAAGCCATCCTGGGGACGTGTATAAAACGCATATTTGCCTGCTACAAACTCGGGATGAAGCACAACATTTCTTTGCTGTCTTGATTTGGTTTTGAGATCAGGAAGGCGTTCCCAATGCTTCAAATCGTGCGTTCGGGCGATGCCGCATTGTGCAATGGCAGCCGATTCATCACCCAGTTTTGCATTTGGATCTTTGCGTTCCGTGCAAAAAAGTCCGTAAATCCAGCCGTCTTCATGCTGCGTCAGGCGCATATCATAAATGTTGCCGTCAGGTTCATGCGTTTCAGGAAGGTGCACAGGCCGGTCCCAGAATCTAAAATGATCAATTCCGTTCGGACTTTCGGCGACCGCAAAAAACGACTTTCTATCAACGCTTTCCACACGAGCGACGACAAGATATTTGCCATTTAACTTAATAGCGCCCGCATTGAAAGTTGCATTGATCCCAAACCGCTTCATAAGAAATGGATTTGTGTCAGGGTTTAGGTCATATTCCCAAAAAATAGGCGCATGCGCCGCCGTGAGCACGGGGAATTCGTAACGCTCGTAAATGCCATTTCCAGTTTCCAACATGACATTAGAACGAGAAATAAGCTTCTCTTGCTCAGATTTGATCTGTGTCAAACGCTTTTCAAAAACATTCATATTTGCCAAGCAATTTTGATTCAAATGTCAGTCCAAAGGCAGTTTTTTATACCAGGTTTTCCAAAGAATTGCGACGCAGATGGCGAGAATAACAGCTGCAATTGTCGTCTGCATAGGCATGAGCAATATTAGAAATACAGGCAGCGCAGTGATCGAAGTTTGTGCCGTGATGCCGATCAGAACGTTGAACATATCCCATCGAAAATTACGATTTGGCACAAACAACGGATCTTCTGATTGAACAGCAGCGAGCACGGGACCCCAAAAACCCCATGGCCTTACGTTTTTGTAAAAAGTCTTTAATGTGCCGAGATCAGTCGGCGGAGTGAGCAAGGAACCTGCAACGGCCCCGACCGTAGAAATGAGCAGGATAACTGGAAAATAGAAAAGGGGGACCGTTCCGGTAAAAATGTAAGGCGCAATCAATGCGCAGATAATGCCGGCCAGCATTCCCCAAAAAAAGCCGCTGCTATTGAAGCGCCACCAATGCCATTTCAGCACATTGGAAGCGATGTAACCGCCAAATAGTGCCGAAACAATCCACTGCAGAATGCTGTTCACGTCTTTTGTCAGGAAGCCGAGCAGTATGCTGATGGTCATGACGGCGAGTCCAAGCAAATAATTCATGCGTGAAATTTGCTTGTTGCTGGCATTCGGGTTGAAGGATTTTATGTAAACATCATTGACAAGATATGCCTGAGCCGCATTGAAAGTGCCCGCAAATGTTCCCATGAAAGCGCCCATTAACCCAACTAAAACCAACCCGAGCAAACCGGGGGGCACATATGCATTCAAGACCGCCGGAAGGATTCTTTCAAAGTCTTTTTTATCCACAATGGAAATGTTCAGCTCTTTATAAAAAAGCAATCCCAGGATGGTGACGCCAATGATCAGCAGATAACGTGTGGGCAGCAGCACAACATTGACGATCATGCTCATCATGGCAGCTTCGCGCGGCGTTTTGGCTGAAAGTATTTTTTGCATATCGTAACTTGGCGGAGGCCCGGCCAGACTTGCCAGAATTCCTTTCGCGGTCATTAATGCGAAAAAATATCCGAATGGGGCAAATCCCTGCGCCTCAATCTTTTTGTTCACTTCGGGAATGTGCGTGCTCCAGTCCAGGCCCAGTTCTTTGCCAAAAAACAGGTTGTCCCAACCCACCGGAACGGGAAGCGAACCTGCATTTTGCAAAGCCTGCATGGCAATGAATGCAATCACGACCGACACAAAGACCATGATGGCATAATGGATCAAATCAGCCCAAACAATGCTTTTCATACCGCCCAGTAAGGAATAAAAAACCGTAAACAATGTAAAAATGACGCCATAAACATGCGCAGCATAAGCCTGCGGAATCTTGATGGGCACATGTGGCTGGACATATTTCCAGGGGATAAATATTTCAATGAATTTGCCCAGACCGATAAACCCGTAAGCCATAAAACTGAGGCAGCTTAGCAAGGCAAAAGCAATGATAATCTTATGCGACGGAGACGAATCTTTGTTGTTTCCGAAACGTGTCAGCATCCATTCTGCGCCCGTCGAAACATTGGATCGTCGCAACCAGATCGATAAATAGACCATCAGGAAAATCTGGTTGAAAACGGGCCAGAGCCAGGGCAGCCAAATGCTTTTCACCCCATAAATAAACATGATCGAAACCATCCAGACCGTCCCGGAAATGTCAAACATTCCCGAGGCATTGGACACACCAAGCATCCAAAACGGCATTGATCTCCCGCCGAGCATGTAATTATTTTTGCTTTGCTGGGCTTGTTTTTTAGTGATGATCCCGATAACAGTGACAAGCACCAGGTAAGCGGCAATGACAAGGAAATCGACAAGTTTTATCTTCATGCAAACGATCAGGCATCCATGGTAATCTTAATTTGTGAATTTAAAATACAATGGATGGATTCCAACACGCGCCAGTCGCTTTGTTCACAAACATATGGACCATTCAGGCGTAATGTATAGTACAATTTTATCAATGATTAGAATTTTTCTTGCTAACCAGTGGCTTCCATTTTACGGAAATTATGTTGCAAACGTTCAAAAGCGCCGGATAGTAACTTTTTAGTAGTGCAAAATGTAAATTTAAAGTCAATTGTGTTATTTTGGTATAATACATTTTAAACATTAAATGATTATATTTAACACTAAACAAGCCGAACAGACATATGAGTGAAATTTACCGTGAAATAACCCCCCTGACTCAGTACGATTGCTTCACTATTTTTGCCAGAAAAAAAACCGTTTTTGATTTTCCACTGCATTTTCATGATGAGTTTGAACTGAATCTTGTGTTGTCGGGTAAAGGGGTCAAAAGGATTGTGGGCGACCACACGGAGGTCATTGACGATGCGGAGTTGGTGCTTGTTGGCAATAATTTGCCGCATGGATGGCTCAACAATTCCTATAAATGGGAGGAAGGATCACCAGAAGTTCATGAAATAACCGTGCAGTTTCATCGAGATCTTTTTGATGATAAATTCCTGAAACGCAATCAGTTATTCTTTGTTCGTTCCTTGCTGGAAAAATCCGCCAAAGGCATTTCGTTCTCAAAGGAAACCATCGAACGCATCACGCCGCGGCTTACGGCCTTAGTGGAAAAAAGTGGCTTTGATTCCATCCTCGAACTAATGTCGATTTTGCACGATTTATCGGTTTCGAGGAATATGCGGACGTTGTCCAACAGCACTTTTAATGGTGAGAATGTCAATTATAACAGTCGCCGCATAGAAAAAGTGTTCGCCCATTTGCGTGATAATTATGACAAGGAAATCAATCTGGAAGGCGTTTCGAAACTCGCAGGAATGTCGGAAGTGTCGTTCAGCCGGTTTATCAAAAAACGGACTGGAAAGACGTTCATTGAAAGCTTGAATGAGATAAGATTAGGCCACGCATCCCGATCGCTCATTAACACGACGAACACAATTTCGGAAATCGCCTACAAATGCGGGTTTAATAACTTGTCGTATTTCAACCGGATTTTCAAGAATAAAAACGGCTGCACGCCAAAAGAATTCAGGGATAATTATTCCGGGAAGAGGACTTTTATTTGAGTTTATGACTTCCAGTAAAAAGTTTAGAGTTCAAAGTTTAGAGTCTAAAATACTTTGAACTCCTAACCTTTGAACTCTAAAAACTCATAAACTATACTTTCAGCATCCAGCCAAATGTGTCTTCCTCTTTGCCTGTGCGCAAGTCAGTTAAGTAATGTTTTACTTTATTTACGAAGGAATCTTCTTTGATTTCGGGAAGTGGATAATCCACGCCTTCATAAGCAATGGATGCAAAAGGAGAAATAACAACAGCCGTTCCAGCGCCAAATGCCGCCTCAAGACTTCCGTCTTTCAAGCCATCGATAATTTCTTTCACGCTTACCCTGCGTTCTTCGACTGGAATGCCCCAATGTTGTGCAATGGCAACAATGCTTTTGCGCGTGATGCCGTCCAATGTGGTTTCCGAAACAAAAGGCGTCACCAGTTTGCCATCCAAAATGAACATAATGTTCATTGTTCCGGATTCTTCAATGTAAGCATGCTCACGGGCATCGGTCCAGATTAGTTGATCATAACCTTCTTGTTGCGCAAGTTTAGCTGGGTAAAGCGAACCGGCATAATTGCCAGCACATTTGGTTGCGCCCACACCGCCTTCCGCAGCGCGGATGAAATGCGTTTCAACTTTTACACGCGGCGGTTTTGCATAATAAGTACCAACCGGGCTTGTAAATATGATAAAATAATAAGAATCAGATGGTTTTACGCCGATATATGGATCAGTAGCGAACATATAAGGACGAATGTAAAGCGAACACCCCTCTTGTGAAGGCACCCAATCAGCATCCTGACGAAGCAATTCGGTAAGTCCGCTCATAAAAATTTCTTCGGGAATCGTTGGCATGCAAAGGCGTTCCGCAGATTTATTCAGTCGTTTCCAGTTATCAATCGCGCGGAAAAGAAGCACTTCTCCATCTTCGCTTTTATAGGCTTTCATGCCTTCAAAAATAGCCTGACCGTAATGCAGCGCAGCGGTCGCAGGGCTTAGCGAAAGGTCGCCATAAGGGACAATGCGCAGGTCCTGCCATTGGCCTTCGCGATATTCGGCGATAAACATGTGGTCGGAGATGTTCCGGCCAAAAACGAGATTGTTGAAATCAACCTCTTGCAAACGTGATTTTGTCGTTTGCTGAACCTCTATTTGCAACGTGTCGGCTGTCATGATGCCTAAAATTTAAATTGCGGATATCGTTTTTTAAGTAAGTTTTGATTCTTTCTTAAGTCCCGCAATTTAAAAAAATAAATCAATAATCAACAGATATTTAGTATAACAATTAAATTTTCGGAGTAACCCTCGGTTTCCACGTAACTTCCTCAATTTCCAGCTCGTAAGTCATGGCGCGGCAGAGCATAAACAAATAATCCGAAAGGCGATTGAGATAACGAATGACAATTTCCTCCACTTCCTCACCTTGCTGCAAATGGATCACCGCCCGCTCGGCACGACGGCAAACTGTGCGTGCAATGTGCCCAAAAGAAACCGACTGATGTCCACCCGGCAGAACAAATGCCCTTAACGGCGGAATCTGCGAATCAATCACATCCATTTCTTTTTCAAGCAACATTACATCCTCATCCAGCAAGTCCGGCAAAATCCGCTTCACCTGATCCGACTCAGAAGCCAAATGCGACCCAATCGTAAAAAGCCGGTCCTGAATCTCCTTCAAAAAGTCCCGCCGATGCGCATTCACAAGCTGATCGCGCAGCATGCCAATGTAACTATTCAACTCATCGACAGTCCCATAAGCATCAATCCGCACATGCGCCTTGCTCAACCGCGTCCCGCCAATAAGGGAAGTGGTTCCTTTGTCACCTGTTTTGGTGTATATTTTCATTTGATTAAATTTTTTATTTGACTTCCTCTTTCGAGAGCAGTGTGTAAAATTGTTTTGGATTTAAAATCGACAATCTTGGAAAGTCAATGTTTTTGAAGATTTCAAAATGTTTGTCGAATGTAACTAGACAAGTGGCATTAGAGGATATTGCCAGGTCGGAAAACTTATTATCGTCAGGATCAACTTCAATTAAATTCCATCGAAAATGAGGCTCCGCGAAGGTAACGTTACTAGCGGTGCAAATGATTTCGAGAACCAGTTGGGCAGTTTTTTGAGAATAGAACTCGGTTAGTTTCTCTTCATATTCATCTAAAACACTTGTGCTGACGATCCACTCAAAAGCTTCTACTTCAAACGATTGGTAAATGAAGAATTCGAAATTTGCTCGATTAATGGTCTTGATCAAAACATTTGTATCAACCACTACGCTAAGCTTACTCATGTGCATGGCCCAGGTCGGATCTTAAATCTTTCGATTCAAGCTCCTCATAATCCGAAGCAGAAATTCCTTTTTCCTGCACGACTTTATCCACTTCCTCAAACAGCTTTTTGCCAAGATGCTTGACGATGATCCTTTTAATTTCGAGGACATCTTCGTCTGGAATCTGGCGATCGAACATTCTCAGCAGGCCGATCTGGATAGCATTAAGCCCAGTTGTATGGTGTGTCGTTTTCATAGGTAATCATTTTATTTCAAATATATTAAGATTTCGGTTTCGTAGGGAGCAAGGCTGCCCTCTTTGCAAAACCCAAATCATTAACCTTCTCAATTAGGTTTTAGAAACTCCCGAAGCTAATTTTGCAGCCAAATTTACTATGGCGATAAAACCTTTTGGAGGTTACTAATTCATGAAAGTTACAACATTTGTTATAAAAGTATGGCGCTGGATGTCTTTGATTTTGGTCATTGGAGCGCTTGTATGGACTTATTCGCTTTTTCCTCAGACGGTTGCCGTTGATTTCTCTGAAACGGGCTTAGCCGAGCGATATGTTGAAAAAGAGCATATCTTTTACATTGTTATGGGGCTATTTATTCTGAATAATGTGCTGATAACAGGCCTTGCTCGTCACATTCCCAAGGTTGACCCTGTTCACCTGCCCATTCTGAACAAAAAGGTCTGGGCACAACACCGGGATGCATTGAATGAGCATCTTACTAATTGGCTCTACTGTCTTGTCGCCGTAATCAACACCATTATCGGGCTGAGTCTTTTTGCGCTGGCGACAATCAACAGCCAGCAATACAAGCTTGATGTCTTCGATTTTTCTTGGCTATTTTATCTCGGCATTGGACTGATCGTTATCGTTTTCCTTTTGCCGTTGCGACTGCTGTGGACGCCTGCTCCTGAGGATAAAATTTGAGGCTGAGGGATGAAAGAAGGAGAAGCAGCAGGTGAGATAAATCTTGCAAACAATTGGCTAAAAGCCGCAGAAGCAATCCGGTTGGAAAATTATGTTTACGATCTGCCCGAGGAGAGAATTGCAAAATATCCGCTGGAAAAGCGTGATCAGTCGAAGCTGATGATTTACAAGGCCGGCGAGATTACACATAAGCGCTTCACGGCTCTGCCTGAAAACCTGCCTTCAAAAACGCTTCTAGTTTTTAATGATACCAAAGTAATTCCAGCAAGGGCTTATTTTAAAAAAGAAACTGGGGCAGTCATAGAAATTCTATTACTACATCCGGAGCTTCCGACGCGTGTTATTAATGACGCCATGTTGGTCAAACATTCCTGCGTTTGGGAATGCATGATTGGCAACAAAAAACGCTGGAAACTGGCGGATCAACTGATAACTGAAATCGAAATCAATGGTCAAAAGGTTAGTTTGAGCGTTAACTACGAAGATTATGACCGCAATCTGGTTCGGTTAAATTGGAGCGGTGATTTTGTGTTTTTGGACATTGTAAAAGCACTTGGCGAGATCCCATTGCCGCCTTACTTGAACCGCGACACCGAAGCGCGTGATTCTGAAACTTACCAAACCGTTTACGCACATCACGACGGAGCGGTCGCTGCGCCCACAGCTGGGCTGCATTTCACACAGGATATTTTTGGAAAGCTTGAATCAAAAGGTGTAAAAAGGTCATTTTTGACGCTCCATGTGGGTGCCGGAACATTCCAGCCCATCAAAGTCACTTCGGTGACGGAGCATCGCATGCATTCCGAGCAGGTTGTTTTTTCAAAGCAATTGATCAATGATTTGCTGGAAAATCTGGGAATGATTATTCCCGTTGGAACCACTTCATTAAGGTCATTGGAAAGTTTATATTGGTTCGGTGTAAAGCTTTTTCACCAGGAAACGACGGAATTTTTTATTGAAAAACTCTATCCTTATCCTTTTGAAGAGAGCGAATTACCTTCCGCTGGCGAAGCATTGGAAGCAATTTTAATTTTCATGAAAGACCAAAACCTCGATCATATTGTTGGTGAAACTGAAATCTTCATCTTCCCGGGCTACAAATTCCGCCTCTGCCAGGCCATTATCACCAATTACCACCAACCCGGCTCCACCCTTATCCTACTAGTCGCCGCCTTCACCGGGCAAGACTGGAAACGCATTTACGCAGAGGCCTTGAAAAATGATTATCGGTTTTTGAGTTATGGGGATTCTTCGTTGTTGTGGCGGAAGGATTAGGCTTGCCCTGACGTCACTTCACCCCAACAACCTCACTCATCCCCGAAACCCCATTCTCATTAAACGCTTCAATAGCAAAATAATAAGGCACGCCAACATTCAATGCGCGCAACTCAAATGTGTTAGGATCATCATTCCAGAATTGGTAAGTCTGATATAATTTGTCTGGCGCTATTCCCCAGAGCACATTATAACCAATCACTCCGGGCACTTTTTCCCATTTTAAATCCGCATTCCGCGTGTCTTTCTGGCGAATTGCATTGAAGTTTGTAGGCGTTTCGGGCGCTTTGCCAAACCCATTTCCGAAAACCCTAAACTCACTGATTGCTAATACCGGCGAGGCGACGTAAATGTGCTCGTAGCGAACGTAGCGCGCTTTTACTGGCTTTGTTAACTCAATGTAAGCGCAAGGCCGGTCGCGTTTGGGTTCTTTGGAAAGATCGCTGACGACATCCCATTTCTTGCCATCGTTGGAAGTCAGGATTTTGAATTGCGTGTAAACAACTTCTGGTTTATTGTCAAAGATGTCAGATTTGTAATCTGAATAATTTACCTGAATTGCTTTAATCTCCTGCTCTTTTTCCAGATCAATGGTTAGCGTTTCACCAGGTTTGTTTTGTTTGGCCGCCCAGAACGTCCTGGGATTTTCGTCTGTGATTTTTGCTGCGGACATTGTGTCCATGACGGACGATGCTACAACTGGTTTTTTATACGAAAGCAACATCCAGCCTGTAAATAATTCATCACCTTTTCCTTCCCATTTCTTTGTTGTCATTTTGTGCGGGAAATCGCCAAATCTGGTGTTGGCGAACATCTGGCCGTCTTTATCAAAACCAGCGGCATATCTGACAATCCTTCTCTCCATTCCCCAGTTGTAGCCAATCCATGAAGTTCCGGTGTTCCAGTAATTGCCATAATTATCCTGAAATGTATTCCCGTGGCCCGCTCCGGTTGCAAAGCCGCCGGGCTTGTAGGAAACCGGATTGTAGGGCGCATAAGTGAATGGCCCAAGCGGATCGTCACCGACGTAAGTGCCATTTGCATAAACATTGTATTCTGTGCCCGGTGCGCCGTATTGTAGATAATACTTGCCATTATGCTTGGTCATCCATGCGCCTTCGGTAAATGGTTTGAAAGGATCTGAATGGTTTGGCCCGAAGCGTTCCCAGCCGTGTTCATATTGATTTAGCCAAAACATTGCCTTGTATTGATCCTTGAAAGCCAGCTTTTTGCTATGGTCCAGCTCCGCACCGAAAATCGGATACACATTGGACGAACCCCAATACATGAACCATCTGTCGGTGTCCGGGTCATGATAAATCGCCGGGTCCCAGGGGCCAATGTCCTTCGGCAGGCGCGGTGTCCAGCGGTTGTAAAATTCCCAAATGCCCTTTTCAGGCGCAACAGAATAAAGGATCGGCCGCGATTCAAATGTAGATTGGAACAAAAAAAGCGTGTCCCGAACGGAAACTGCCGCAGGCGCACACATATCTTCAAAAGGCCAGCGGTTAGCAGTCAGATATTTCCAGTTGATCATGTCTTTGGAATGCCAATAACCGCCCTGAATCGTCACAAACATGTAATAATCGCTTCCTTTGCCCGAAACTTTATGGTTAATGATCACCGGATCCGCGCCGGATCGGTAACTGATTTTTTCGTTCAGCTGCTCAAAATTGTATTTGTAATCAATGTCCATCGGATTACAATAAGTCGTTTGAGCAAAGGATGGCAGGAAAATGGTGGTGATTAATGTGCAGCAAATAGCTTGTAAAATGCTTCTGATCATTAGTATGTGATGTTTGAATGCAGGAAAATCTTTCAATGATGCTAAAATAGGCACTTTCCCGGTAAACTGATAACCTTTACCTTTGCGCTTCGATTTTGAAATAAGAAACAGCATTTATAATGACGATTGATTTTGTTGAAGAACTGCGCTGGCGCGGAATGCTTCATGATATGATGCCCGGAACGCATGAACAACTGAAAAAAGAGATGACTGCCGGTTACATCGGTTTTGATCCGACAGCGTCATCGTTGCACATTGGTAATTTGGCCACGATCATGCTTTTGGTTCACTTCCAACGTGCTGGCCATAAGCCTTTTGCATTGATTGGCGGCGCGACCGGAATGATCGGCGATCCGTCCTTTAAAGCTTCCGAACGTTCGTTTTTGGATGAGGAAACATTGCGTATCAATCAGGAAGGCATCCGCAAACAGCTTGAACAATTTCTGGATTTTGACTGCGGCGAGAATTCGGCCGAAATGGTTAATAATTATGATTGGTTCAAAGACATTGGCTTTCTTCAATTCTTGCGTGATGCTGGTAAGTTCCTGAGTGTCAATTATATGATGTCCAAAGATTCGGTTAAGAAGCGTTTGGAAACGGGCATTTCTTTTACAGAATTTTCTTACCAATTATTGCAGGGTTACGATTTTTATCATTTATATAAAAACAAGAATATCCGCTTGCAAATGGGCGGGTCCGATCAATGGGGCAACATTACAACCGGAACCGAAATAATCCGCCGCAAGGAAGGGGACGAAGAAGGATATTTCAAAGCCTACGCATTAACGACGCCACTGTTGACAAAATCCGACGGCTCCAAATTCGGCAAGAGCGAAGGCGGAAACATTTGGCTGGACGCTGAAAAAACGTCTCCATACGAATTTTACCAATTCTGGCTCAATCAGTCTGACGAAGATTTGCCGCGTTATTTGCGGGTTTTTTCTTTCAAAAACAAAGAACAAATCGAAGTATTAGAGACAAGCCATGCCGCCGAGCCGCACTTGCGCATCATGCAAAAAGCACTGGCATCCGAACTAACAATCCGCATTCACTCCGAACGCGCATATCAAACCGTTTTGAAAGCATCGGAAGTGCTTTTCGGCAAAGCCACGCTCGAAACGTTGCAAAGCATCGAAGCTGATGAATTCGATACGATCTTCGCAGGTGTGCCGCAAACCGAGATTACAACTTCGGAATGGAGCGACACTCCTAACATTACGGATTTGATTTCGACTGCAACAAAATCCGAAATTTACGCTTCAAAAGGAGAGGCGAGAAGAGCCATTCAGCAGAATGCGGTTAGCGTTAACAAAGTAAAAGTGACTTCTGCCGAGCAGGTTTTGAGCGATTTTAGTTTGCTTCAAAATCGTTTTTTGTTGATTTCGAAAGGGAAGAAGAATCATTTGGTTCGGGTTGTTTAGATTTTAAGCCGTTGGGAAAAAAAAGATTTCAACGGCTTGTAGGATTTTCTTACAAAATTTTTACTTTTGAATGTCTAAGTCGTTTAATTCAATTGAAGAGGCATTTGCCTGGTTTCTGGAACATGTTTACAAAAACTTACCGCCCGAGGAAAAAAAAGGCGAATTAGTAAGTGCTTGGCGAAGCTTCACATTTAAACAAGGCATATCTCAAAAGCGGATGATCTCCATTTTAGAGCGTTATGGGTTTGATGTGAATATTTCAGTGACCTATAAAAAGTAAAATTTTTTATTCAGATTTTGTAAGATTTTCCTACATATTATTAAAAACTATAACCACTGTCAAAGATGTTTATCAATTCTAAACTAAAAAATGAACAAAGGCCTTTTACGGAAGCAGAGGCTCAAATGCTATTTAAGCAGCATGAAACAATTAAAGAATTTTTTGAGAGAGATAGCAGCGTTGAAATAGTCAACTCGCTAAACACTTTGGTAGAAACTTTTTTATTCTCGGAAGATTCAGACAATGTAACTCCGGAAATGCGCGTGCACATTGCAAATCAGCTGCGCGTGGTGACATTGATTACCAAATTGGGCGAGACGATGGTTAAATGGTAGACAATCTAATTGGAGTAAGCATATATCATAGCTCAACATCCCTATTCCCGCTAAAACGGGAACCGTAAATCATAGCATTTAACTCGTCTCCTGTTTCTGGTCCTTCCCAACTTCCGGCAACTTTGTCTAACAATGCTAATGATTCATCCTTAGTTAGGCGTCGTTGAGTAATTTCTGAAGTAATAAGTCCAAGGCGATTGGCAATTTCTTTCATAAGAAAAATGTCTTTTTCCTTATGCCCCTCGATAATTAGCTTAAATGTCATAGTGTGTATCTAGTTTATGTAAATTATTAACTTGACTCGAATTAACCACAATTTAGAAAACCAGCAAAAAGCTCTTTTTAAAAATGGCACGCTATAAAAGCAAAAAGTTCACCCTAAGCGCCCTGTGCTGATGGGAAGGGGGGTGAACGTGTTGATGCGAAATTAAATAATTTTTAACTCTTCCCCGTAAAACTATTCAAAACCGGCGCCGCGGTGGGATTATACTGATATGATTGCCAGGTATGATCCTCATAAATCTCCACAATCCGGTAACCTTTATAAGTCGTTCCCCAGTTGCCACCGAAGTGCCCGTCAAAGAAATAGGGCTTTTTTCCGTAGATTTTTGTGCTGTCCTGGTCGTGGTCATGGCCGTTGAAGATGGCTTTGATGTTGGGGGTGTTTTCGAAAAGGTCAATCACTTCCTTGCATTCGATCCCGTTGACGGTCCATTTGGCGGGTGTGATGTGCAGGAATACGAAAATGCCTTTTTTGTCGCCGTGTTTGGCGATTTCGCTTTTTAGCCACTTGGCATCCGGGCACACATATTCGCCTTTTTCGTTGGAGGTGTCACCGACTATGAATGCATATTCGCCTTTTGCGAAACTGTGGTTTGTTGGATATCCCCACGTGCTTTGCCACACATCCAAGCCTACTTTATCGTGATTGCCGCGACTTACATAAAACGGCACGCTGAGGTTGCTGATCGTGTTTTTGAAATCGTATAACAATGTCGGATCGTCGTGAATAAGGTCGCCATTGAAGAAAAGAAAATCGACGCCTTTCTGCATTTTCTCGCGATTTACCCAGCTGATTAGATCCGTGTGGAACTGCTTAAAATCGGTGTCAGGCTGACCATAATGTCCGTCCGAAGCTACGATAAACCGCATCGAGATCCTGGGCGGCACATTGATTTCTTCCGGTTTGGATATAAATGAAAGGGCTGGCAGCGCGGGTAAAAGTTTTAAAAAAGAGCGGCGTTCAAATGTCATTGGATCGTTCAGGTTTGGGGCGTTCTGGGGTGCTTATATTATTCCAAAAATAGTTATTAGCGAATGATATTTTCTTTATTCTTGCACCTTGTTAAGAATATTTAATATAAAATTCAATTCATGGATCGCTTAATCCTGCAAAAAGCAGCGTCATATTGTGCTTATCAGGAAAGGACGCAAGATGAGGTGAGGCAGCGCCTGAAAAAGTGGAATGTGTGGGGTGAAGAGGCCGACGAGCTCATTGCAGAGCTGATTTCAATGAATTATTTGAGTGAAGAGCGCTTTGCAAAAACTTATGCTGGTGGGAAATTTCGGATTAAAAACTGGGGCCGGATGAAGATCAGGCAAGAGCTGAATCGCCGTGGATTGAGTCAATATAGTATTGAGAAGGGAATGGGGGAGATTGGGGATAAGGCTTATATTGAAGGGCTGAAAACGCTTTTGGCAAAAAAGAAAAACTTGCTTGTGAAAACGGAGACTGATCCTTTTAAACTCAAACAAAAACTGGCAAGATTTGCCTTGGGGAAGGGTTACGAAAGTGAGTTGGTTTGGAAGTCGATTGAGGATTTGGAATAGGCTGTTAGACTTTCCAAGTCTTGGAGACTTGGAAAGTCTTCGCGACCGCATCAGAAGTCAGAATCAAACGAAATCTTATGCCCTGAATCTTTATCCTTCACACCACTCATAACACCAGCCTTCTGATATTCCCCAACACGTTTCTCAAAGAAGTTGGTTTTTCCAGGAAGTGAGATCAACTCCATGAAATCGAATGGGTTAGCAGAGCCGAATTGCTTTTCGCAACCTAATCTTTCCAGCCAGAAATCGGCGATGTATTCAATGTATTGGTTCATCAGGTCCGCATTCATTCCGATTAAGGAAACAGGCAATGCTTCGCTTACGAATTCTTTTTCAATTTTAACCGCATCCATCATAATTTCAATTACGCGTTCTTGCGGTAACTGGTTGACAATGTGTCTTGTATAAAGCAAACAAGCGAATTCGCAGTGCAACCCTTCATCGCGGGAAATTAATTCGTTGGAGAATGAAAGTCCAGGCATTAAGCCGCGTTTTTTGAGCCAGAAAATGGAGCAGAATGATCCTGAGAAGAAGATTCCTTCCACGGCTGCGAATGCAATGATCCTTTCTGCAAACACCGGACTGTTGATCCATTTCAATGCCCAATCTGCTTTTTTCTGCACACAAGGAATCGTGTCGATCGCTCTTAACAAATAGTCTTTTTCTGACGGATCTTTAATGTATGTATCAATCAGCAATGAGTAAGTTTCGGAGTGAATGTTCTCCATCGCGATCTGGAAACCGTAGAAGCATTTTGCTTCCGCATATTGCACTTCGCTAAGAAAATTGACTGCCAGGTTTTCATTCACAATCCCATCCGAAGCAGCGAAGAATGCAAGCACGTGAGAAATGAAATGTCTCTCTCCGTCGTTCAGGTTCTCCCAGTCTTTCATATCCTGCGACAGATCGATCTCCTCAGCCGTCCAGAAAGATGCTTCATGACGTTTGTACATTTCCCAGATATCGGAATGTTTGATCGGAAATAACACAAACCGCAAAGGATCTTCGATCAACAGGGGCTCCTGTCTGGTAAGTTCTTGTGACATAATTATTTAAATTTTTTTACGAGGAACAGATATATAATTTGTTGATGTATCCGGGCCAGATTTGCCGGACTGGAGGAAACAAATCTACACGCTTTGGTTTGAAAATTCAAGGAGAAATCGATCAAATTCAATTCTTATTTAGCCAATATTCTTAGGACGAATAACCTAACTTTGTCGCGCTCACATCACCTTAAATTCCGCTTAAATTGAAGATTTCCGGTTTCACGATCATTCGCAACGCAGTCATTAACGACTATCCAATTGTGGAGGCAATCACGTCTATTTTGCCTGTGGTGGACGAAATGTTGGTGAGTGTGGGGCATAGCGACGACGAAACGCTGACGCTCATTCGCTCTATCCCGTCAAACAAAATCAGAATTGTGGAATCGGAATGGGACATGTCGCTACGCGCGGGCGGGAAGGTGCTGGCGGTGGAAACGGACAAGGCGTTAAAACAAATTTCGCCGGATGCGGATTGGGCGTTTTACATTCAGGGTGACGAGGTTGTGCATGAAAAATACCATCAGTCTATCCGCGAATCTTGTCAAAAACACGTGAATGATTCGCGGGTTGAAGGATTGCTTTTTGATTACGTGCATTTTTACGGGACTTACGATTACATCGGTGACAGCAGGAAGTGGTATCGCCGCGAAATCCGCATTATAAGGAATGAAAAGAATCCGCAAGGTCAGCCCATTTCCGCTTATCGGGACGCCCAGGGTTTCAGACGAGGGAATCAAAAATTAAATGTCATGCATTCCGGCGCCGCAGTTTATCATTATGGCTGGGTAAAAAGTCCGGCGCAGATGAAAACCAAGATGAAAAATGTGAGCCGTTTTTGGAATGAAGGCGAGGCTTGGGAGAAAATTTTGGAATCGGACGATTTTTTCAATTATGAAGAATTTGATTCATTAAAACGCTTCGAAGGTTCGCATCCTTCCGTGATGCAATCACGCATTGCGCGGCAGAGCTGGAAGGTGGAATTGGACACTTCCAAGAAGCGATTCAAGCTGAAAGACGCATTGCTTTACTGGTATGAAAAGCGGACGGGCCGGCGGCTGTTTGAGTTCAGAAATTACCGGTTATTGTGAAATTAGGGCATAAATGACTATAAATCCATAACAAAATTTCGCGTTTAAATCCTTAATATTGTAATTTCAGAGACTCACGAAATTCCTACGTTACATGTTTGAGTATTTTAAAAATTCACTCGCAAGAAAGAAAGCGCGCCGCCAGTTTCAGGAATATCCTCATAAAACGGACACTTTTTTGCTGGCCGAGGAAGGTGAAATATCATTTGCAAACTGGAAAAACCCGTTGGTAAACCCAAAGGTGATCACGCAGGAAGAAGTCAATTTTTTCAAGAAATTCATTCCAAAAGGCAGTCTGTGCATTGACATTGGAACGAACATTGGGGACACCACCGTCCCAATGGCGCTAGCGACTGGCAAAAACGGCACAACCATCGGGTTTGATCCTAATCCGCACGTTTTCAAGATTTTAGAGAAAAATGTCTCACTTAATGTTGATAAAACCAACATTATCCCGCTGCCTTACGCGATAACAAAGGAAGACGGCGAATTTTATTACAGCTCGTCCGAGGCGTCTTTTGGTAATGGTGGGATTTCCAATGAAATTGTTGAAGATCAGGGCGCTTTTCAATTGCCTGAAAAAATCAAAGGGATTAACCTCGAAAAATTCCTGAAAAGCAATTATGCTTCATTGCTTTCTAAACTTTCATTTATAAAAGTGGATGTGGAAGGTGCTGATATGGAAGTGATTAGGTCGATTAGCGACTTAATCCGCCAGTTTAAACCTGTGCTTGTTGCAGAATGCTTCCCGAAAGCAACCACAGAAGAACGGGCAGAACTTTATCACATTGTTTCTGAATTTGGCTACACGCTACATTACTTCTCCGACTTCAACGAGCATGCGAAAATCATTAAAATCGAAGGCCCGCGTGATATGAACAAGTGGAAAACCTTCAATTTCTACGCCGTCCCGAACGAGTAGGCATCAGATCCAGCGTTTTCGCCGAAGAAACCAAAGCACAATTAGCGAAGATCCCAACATCATTAACAGCGAAAGCCAGAAGCCCCACGGCTCATCGGTGCTTGGGATGTGGTTGTAATTCATGCCAAAAATCCCCGCAATGAGCGTCGGCGGCATAAATATGATGGTTACCACAGTGAAGATTTTGATCACCTGACTTTGTTCGAGGTTGATCAAACCCATGAATGTATTTTGCAGATATTCAAGGCGTTCGAAATTGAAAGTGGTGTATTCCAGCAGCGAGCTGATGTCTTTCAAAATGATCCGCAAATGCTCTTTCCTATCTTCCGGAAAATACTGACTTCTTAAAATTCCTGAAAGAACGCGCTGCTTGTCAATGCTCGTTTCACGCAGCATCATCGTAATTTCCTGCAAACCACTAATTCGGATTAGCACTTCCTGACGGGCTTTTTGCTCGTGCGTCAGGTCCTTACTAATCGAAGAAATGTCACGTGAAATGCCTTCGAGCGAATCGGCATCGGCTTCAATGCGGGTTTCGAGAAGCAAAAGCATAAAGTCAACTCCACCCTGGATTCCTTCCGGGCTTACTTTCATTTTCTTAACCGTATCGGCAAAAGTTTTCGAATCCCCACGTCGGTAAGTGAAGAGCACATTTTGGTATAAAATGAAGGAAACGGGATAGGTTTCATAACCGTCCCGGTCAATTTTCAGGAAGTTTGAGTTGGCATTAATTGTATCATTTTGTTCAAAAAACCGCGAACTGCTCTCAATTTCGACGATTTCCTGTGGCGTCTGAAAGCTGATATTGCATTTGTTCTCAACCCATTCCTCTTCCTCAGCGCTCGGCGACTGCAAATCAACCCAAATCAGATTTTTCACCTTGCCGAGCTCACGAATATCGTTCTCGCGCTTAATTAGCCTGCCTTCTTTATAAAATATGCGTACCATTTTTTAAAGTTGGGAAAAAAGAGAGAACCACAAAAACGGATTTCCAAAATTGTGGATTTAAGTTAACTTGCAGTCCGATTTTAATACTCATCACACACTATTTTGAAACATAGCTTTTATCCCTTCCGAGCGTCGGAAGATTATTTGTCCTTTACGTTTGAAAGCATTTCGAAGCAGCGCATTGTTCGGAAAAAGGCTGAGTTTGTTAAAATTTATGCTGACGTTTATAATTTCGCTTTTGGCGATTTGAATGACGAAGGCGAAATTGATGATCTGGTTGTTACTAATAATAAGGATATGGAAATTGTTTTTGCAACACTTATCCGAATCCTCCTAGATTATTTAACAAAATATGAAGATAATTGGGTTTATTTTAAAGGAAGTACACCTTCTCGTACCAGAATGTATCAAATCATATTAACGAAGGAAAAGGTGCACTGGGAAGATATGCTGATTATCTATGGTATCATAGATGGTGAAACATACCCTTTTGAATTAAATTGTAGGTTTGATGCGTTTATCATAACAAAACAGTAAGTAACATGAAAACAAAAAAAACAAAATGGGACTACGTACCACAAGCGACGATTGACCCAAACTTGAAGAGTAGTAGAAATTCACCTTTTGTTGTAAGGAAGGTTGAAGAGGCCAAACGGCACCTTGCTGGCGTGGATCTAAGCATCCTTGGCATTACCGACAAATTTTAAGTACTTACCAAACGTTCCTCATTTTTTAAATCAAATCCGTACTTTTGCGTAATGCAAAGTACAGTTTCTCCAAGCATATTCACAACGCAATTCTGGTTACTTGGCCTTAGTTCGTTTCTATTTTCTTCCAGCTTCAACATGCTCATTCCCGAACTTCCGGGATATCTGACACAGATGGGCGGTGCCGATTATAAGGGCGCAATCATTGGTTTATTCACCTTAACAGCCGGACTTTCCCGTCCATTCAGTGGCCGCTTAACCGACCGGATTGGCCGCGTTCCCGTAATGGCATTCGGCTCCATTGTTTGTTTTGTCTGTGGATTTCTCTATCCGTTATTTACAACCGTAATGCCCTTCTTGCTTCTGAGGCTGGTTCACGGCTTTTCAACAGGCTTCAAACCAACCGGAACTTCCGCCTATGTTGCGGACATTGTGCCTCCGAACAGGCGCGGGGAAGCGATGGGCGTACATGGGATGTGTATGGGCGTCGGCTCAGCGTTTGGGCCGGCGGTTGGGAGCATGATTAGCGAAGCATTTTCTTTGAATGCGCTGTTTTACACCTCTTCGCTGTTTGCGTTTCTGTCCATTGCGATTTTATTAAATATGAAAGAAACGCTTGTCAAAAAAGAGCGGCTTTCTTTGGATGCTTTTAAAATTACCCGCAGAGATATTTTCGAACCAGATGTTTTCAGCCCGGCGCTGGTTACGTTCCTTTGTTATTTCAGTTATGGCGCCGTGGCGACGGTTACACCTGATTTTAGCGAATATTTGGGACTGCATAATCGAGGTTATTATTTCATGTTTTTTACAATCTTCTCGATTTTGGTAAGGCTTTTTGCTGGGAAGATTTCTGACAGGCATGGCCGCATTCCGGTTACCATTGCTGGTTGCCTTCTTTTGATTATTGCTTTGGTTATCACAGGTTATGCCAATTCAGCAATTCTGTTTTTTACCGGAGCCGCGTTTTTTGGCGTTTCCATGGGCATACTTTCTCCTGTGCTTTCGGCCTGGACGGTGGATCTGAGTCACGATGATAATCGTGGGCGTTCCATTGCTACAATGTTTATTTCTTTGGAAGCCGGAATTGGCTTAGGCGCATTTTTGTCTGCCGAGCTTTTTGCCAATCAACGCGGGAATTTACCGTTGGTTTTTTACTGCATGGCGGGCTTTGCATTGGCTGCATTGATTTATTCAGTGTTGATTTATCAATTTAAAAAACGTCGCGCCCGTGTTATTTGACGACAGTTACCAAACTGTGACCGGGCCGGCGGAGGGATTTTTCAAAGAAAAAGGCAGCAAGTTCCTGGCTTACAGCTTTCCAATCGATAATGAATCAGATGCCAAAATGCATTTGGCCACATTGCGGGAACTGCATCCCAAAGCCGTGCATCATTGCTATGCTTACCGGCTCGGTGCAGATCGCATGAGTTACCGCATGAGCGATGACGGCGAACCGTCGGGAACTGCGGGCAGGCCGATCCTTAACACGTTGTATTCCAGGAATGTTACTAATGTGCTGCTGGTTGTGGTGCGTTATTTCGGAGGAACATTGCTCGGCGTTCCGGGCTTAATAAATGCATATAAGTTGGCTACGGAGGATGCTTTGAATCAGTCGGAGATTGTTACGAAGCACTTTTACAATTTATACGAACTCACGTTTTCTTATCCGCAAATGAATGATGTGATGCGGATTGTAAAGGAAATGGAACTGCCTGTGAGAGAGCAAGTTTTTGAGATGGAATGTCGGTTAGTGGCCGAAGTTCGGGTGACGAGCACGGAGAAATTTATCTCGCGTTGTGAGAAGATCGATGGCCTTACTCATTCTCTTTTAACATCCGGATAAAGTCATCGTCGTATTCCTTGATCGCTTTTAGCAATTCCTGCAATTCCTTTTCTTCCGGCGTGCCTTTTTTTGCGCCAAAAATTTCATCTGCCCGTTCCGAGGCTTTTTCGTATTCGCTTTCGTTGTTGATTTTCATGATCTTGATTTTTGAAATAAAAATTTGATGTCATCTTAGACAGCAAATTTTTGCTAAAATAATAAAGAACATGCAGGCAACATTAGTTATTATCTATTTTAGCAGCCCGACTGTGAATGCCGCAATGTTGTGCGGGAATTTTGCAACTCTGGGCAGGTTTTTTGGGTTATCCAATAACCAGTTTTACTGAACTTTATCGCAAACGAAAATATCATTTTGGAACATTTGAATGCAACTGAGCTTGATGGCCAGGATTTAATTGAAGTGGAAGGCGCGCGTGAGCATAATTTAAAAAATATTGACGTTAATATTCCGCGAAACAAGCTTGTGGTGGTCACGGGCATCAGCGGGAGCGGAAAATCTTCATTGGCTTTCGATACGATTTACGCAGAAGGTCAGCGCCGTTATATGGAGAGTTTTTCTTCTTATGCGCGCGGTTTTATCGGCGAAATGGAGCGGCCGGATGTGGATAAGATCAGCGGTTTGTCGCCCGTTATCAGCATTGAACAAAAAACCACCTCCCGCAATCCCCGCTCAACGGTGGGCACGGTTACTGAAATTTATGACTTCCTAAGGTTACTTTATGCCCGCGCTGGCGAGGCATTTTCATATGTTACCGGCCGAAAAATGGTCAAGCAATCGCAGGATCAGATCATTAACCAGTTATTTACACAGTTTTTAGGACAAAAAATTATTCTGCTTGCTCCTGCTGTAAAGGGCCGTAAAGGGCATTATAGAGAGCTTTTTGTTCAAATTGCGCGACTTGGTTATAACAAGGTGCGGGTGGATGGTGAAGTGCAGGAAATTGCGCCGAAAATGCAGCTGGATCGCTACAAAGTCCATGACATTGAGATTGTTATTGACCGCGTTGTTCCTAAAAAGGAATCGGAAGATCCGCAATCGCGCTATCGGATGAGCCAGTCTGTGGCGACGGCGATTAAGCAGGGAAAAGGGGCATTGATGGTTTTGGATGAAAAAGGAGAAACTTACTACTTTTCTCAAAATCTGATGGACCCGGAATCTGGGATCAGTTACGATGATCCTGCGCCTAATGCGTTCTCTTTCAACTCGCCTTATGGCTGGTGCCCAACTTGTCAGGGATTGGGGATGATTGAGGAAATCACGGAAGAGTCCATTATGCCGGACAAATCTTTGAGCATTACCAAAGGCGGCATCGCACCGATGGGCGAATATCG
This sequence comes from Dyadobacter sp. CY326, assembly GCF_021390515.1. Classification (GTDB taxonomy): domain Bacteria; phylum Bacteroidota; class Bacteroidia; order Cytophagales; family Spirosomataceae; genus Dyadobacter. Next base: position 18,515 of record NZ_JAJUXI010000012.1, on the reverse strand, counting down.
GGAAGCGTGGATTTTCAAGCAATTGGAAGTCTTGCTGAAACCGTTTAAGGTTACGCTCGCCACGCCTTTGGAAAAATTCCCTGAGGATGCAATGAAACTGGTGCTTTACGGAAGCGAAGATGCTGTGCCCGTTCCTTCTAAAAAATATCCGGGAACAGAATGGGAAACAAAATTCGACGGCATCATTAATTTCCTGAAACGCCAGCAGGAAAGCGGAAATGATAAAATTCAGGATTGGTTAAAGGATTTTATGACCATTCAAACTTGTCCGGAATGTAACGGCAAACGTTTGAGAAAGGAATCATTGCATTTTAAAGTGGACGGCAAAGACATTGCCGATCTTTCCAATAACGACATTCGCGTGCTAGCGGATTGGCTCACAAATCTTGAAGACAGACTCGAAGAAAAGCAGCGTGTTATCGGTCATGAAGTTTTAAAAGAGATTAGAAAAAGAGTCGGCTTCCTGCTTGATGTGGGGCTGGATTATCTGACATTAAACCGCGCATTGAGGACGCTTTCGGGCGGAGAAGCACAGCGGATCAGGCTTGCTACGCAGATTGGAACGCAGCTTACGGGCGTGCTATACATTATGGATGAGCCGAGCATTGGCTTGCACCAGCGAGATAATGTGCGGCTTATCAATTCTCTGAAAAGCTTGCGGGATCTGGGAAATACCGTTTTGGTTGTGGAGCATGATAAGGATATGATGCTTGCTTCGGATTATATTTTAGACATTGGGCCTGGTGCTGGACGCCACGGTGGGAATGTGGTTGGAGCCGGGACGCCGGAGGTTTTTCTTCAAAATGGCTCACTAACAGCCGAATATTTGAGTGGCAGAACGGCCATTGATGTGCCTAAAAAACGCAGAAAAGGAACTGGCAATACGATTTCATTAAAAGGCTGCACGGGTCACAATCTCAAAAATGTAAACATGACGTTTCCGTTGGGAACGATGGTTTGCGTTACGGGTGTGAGTGGGAGCGGGAAGTCGTCGTTGATTCATGAAACGCTGTTCCCGTTGTTAAATCAATTCTTTTACAAATCAAGAAGAGAGCCGCTGCCTTATAAATCGGTGGAAGGTTTGGAGAACATAGATAAAGTAATTGAAGTGGACCAGTCACCGATTGGCCGGACACCACGTTCGAATCCAGCGACTTATACGAACCTTTTTACTGACATTCGTGCTCTTTTTTCAGAATTGCCAGAAGCGAAAATCCGTGGTTATAAGCCGGGACGTTTCTCTTTTAATGTAAAAGGTGGACGTTGCGAGGATTGTGAAGGCGCGGGAATGAAAAAAATTGAAATGGATTTCCTGCCGGATGTGCACATTAATTGTGAAACCTGCAAAGGCAAGCGTTTTAACCGGGAAACATTGGAAGTGCGTTTCAAGGGAAAATCCGTTGCGGACATTCTGGATATGACGGTTGAGACAGCATTGGAATTCTTTGAAAACCAGCCCAGAATATTGCGTAAGGTGCAGACTTTGAACGATGTAGGTTTGGGTTACATTACATTGGGCCAGCACGCAACAACATTGTCAGGTGGAGAAGCACAAAGGGTTAAACTTTCGGAAGAGCTTTCGAAACGTGATACTGGTAAAACGCTTTACATTCTCGATGAACCTACGACTGGTTTGCATTTTCAGGACATTAAACATCTGTTGCATGTGCTGAACAAACTGGTTGAAAAAGGAAATACAGTCCTCATTATCGAGCATAACCTTGACGTCATTAAGGTCGCCGACCACGTGATTGACGTCGGTCCCGAAGGCGGCGCGCAAGGTGGCCGCATCATTGCAGAAGGAACTCCTGAGAAAGTTTCGAAAGTGAAAGGAAGTTACACTGGACATTTTTTGAAGGAAGAGCTGAAATAGCTTTTGCTTCCTACATCCATTTACTCAAAAACTGGTTAAAACCCTCCTTATGCTGGTCGCTGACGGGAATGGTCATGCTGCCGATTTGAATGGTGTTTTTGGTAACCGCACTGATTTTATCCAGATTAACAATAAATGAGCGGTGCACGCGCATGAACTTGGAAGCGGGAAGTTTTTCTTCCAATGCTTTCAAGCTCGTGAGTGAAAGAATGGGTTTTGGATCAGATTTCAAATGCACCTTAATATAATCTTTGAGCCCCTCCATATAAAGAATGTCTTCATAAGCGATCCTAACCAGCTGATATTCAACTTTTAGGAACAAATAACCATCTTTCGGGTCGGGCGTGGCGGCTGACGATGCTTTGTTCACCAACTCACTGTAAGCCTGCGCTTTGGCAGCCGCACGCAGGAATTCTTCGTAATTAAAGGGTTTTAGGAGATAGTCAAGTGCATCCACGCGGAACCCGTCCAGCGCATATTGATTAAAGGCTGTTGTAAAGATGATCCTTGGCGCGCGGCTGTCTGCTTTGTCTATGACCCTGGCGAGCTCAATGCCGGTCAGATCCGGCATTTGAATGTCCAGAAAAATCACATCAATTTGTCGCGAGTGAATGACTTGCAGCGCTTCCACTGCGCTCGAAAATCTTCCGGCCAGGGCCAGAAAAGGCGTTTTATCTATAAATGAGCAAACAAGTCCCAGCGCTAATGGCTCGTCATCGACTGCTATGCATTGGAGTACGCTCATGCAGTTTCTAATTCCAAATGAACTTCAAATTCTTTTTCTTCCTTATTCTCAGTCACTTCCAGCTGATACTTTCCCGGATAAAGCAGGTCCAGCCTGCGTTGCGTATTCACGAGCCCTATGCCGTTGCTTTCGTCCAGAATCGCTCTTTTATCCGTAAATAAAGTGTTTCTCACTTCAACAAAAATCTTGTGTTTGTCCTGCCGGATCTGAATGTCGATCCTGCTTGGATGCATGGAGCTCACACCATGCTTAAATGCGTTTTCAATAAAAGGCAAAAAGAGCATTGGCGCAATAGAAACATCATGCATCGGCTTCGGCGGATCGAGGTGAACGGTCACTTTATCAGTTAGCCGTAATTGCATTAATTGAATATAATCCTGCGCAAAGGCGATCTCTTGGCTCAGCAAAACAGTCCCATGTTGCGTTTCGTAAAGGACATAGCGCATCATGCGTGAAAGTTTGTGCAAAGCCTCTCGCGCCGCCTCTACATCAATGACAGTCAATGCATAAATATTATTTAATGTATTGAAGAAAAAGTGCGGGTTAATCTGTGCTTTCAGGAACGAAAGCTCGGAGTTGATCTTCTCTTTTTCGAGGTTTTCCCTGTATTGTTTATCGCGCTGCGCATCCTTAACCGCAGCTACACTTGTGCTGATTCCGATAATGAGGAGCGCGGTTAGCAATGCAAAATAGTCAAGTCTGTCTTGCGGTCTTTTATCGCCATTCGCTTCACGAGCGGTTTTGAATGCACGATCCATCTGCTCGCCATGTTTTATTGAGATCTTAACTTGCTCAATGATAACGGCTAACATTACTACGGACACCAGGTTCAGCAGAATGAAACGGCTATAACGGTTTTTGGCAAGAAACTGCGGAAACCATAGATAATAGTTGAGATAAAAAATTGTGATAAGCAGCGTAAATAACACCGCTTGCTTTACCCAAAATGTAACCGGTAACTGAATTTGCCAGCTGATCGGTTGCCACATTAAAAACAAAGCCAGGAAGCTCCATCCTAACAGATGCAGGAAGAATGGAGGATATTTTCGGGCAGTAGTCGCGTCCATTATTTGTTCATTAGGTGAGTGCAGCAAACGTAGCTTGCAATTACAATCATACGGTTAATATTTCAAAGCGCCTACCGCAATCGATTAACACGCAGGGAATACCGACTGATAAGCGCGGATAATCTATAAAGCAACAAGCAGCTACATTTACTGATTTCTGCATTTTTCCAAGATTCACAATGGATGACTTATCGGCTAAAAGCGCGGTTTGATCGGTGGAAGCGTCCTCTCTATCTATTGCCTAATTTATTGTCAGATGAAGCTATTTACTTTGAAATTGAAATCGAACCAATTTTTTGCAATACAACCATGGACATGATAAAAAAAGTTACTCCTATTATATTACTAACGCTGCTGAGCCTCGCTGCCTCAGCACAATTTCCCGGCGGTGGCGGTGGAGGATTTGGTGGAAATCGCGGTGGCGGCAATGATCGGCCACAGCGCCAGACCGTAATTCCGGGAACTGCGGAAGATACGCCAAAAGGGAATGGTCGAATTAAAGGATTCCTCGTGGATTCGGCAAGCAAAAAACCAGTTGAATTTGCATCCCTTGCATTAGTTGATGTCAAAACCAATAACCCGATCGACGGAACAACGACTGACGAAAAAGGTGCTTTTGAGCTTACAAAAGTGGCGTCAGGAAATTTCAAGATCTTGATTTCCTTCATCGGTTACAAAACAAAAACCATTAATGACATTAAAATTGACCGTAAAACAGAACTTGATCTAGGCAATGTTAATATTGCGGCAGATGTGGTTCAGTTGAATGAGGTTGAGGTTGTGGGAATGGCGCAGTTGATAGAGGAGAAGGTGGACAGGCTCGTTTATAATAATGAAAAAGACATTACCAGCAAGGGCGGTGACGCTTCGGACGTGATGAAGAAAGTGCCGATGTTGACGGTCGATCTGGATGGAAATGTTTCATTGAGAGGGAGTTCCAATGTTCGGGTTTTGATTAACAACAAACCTTCGACCATTATCGCAACCAGCGTAGCGGATGCATTGAAGCAGATTCCTGCTGATATGATCAAATCTGTTGAAGTAATTACTTCACCATCAGCTAAATATGACGCGGAAGGTTCGGCCGGGATCATTAACATTGTTACCAAAAAGAGCACAATCCAAGGTGGAACATTGAATTTGGATACAGGAATTGGAAATAGAGGTTCTAACTTGGGATTAAGAGGAAATTATAGAGTTGGTAAAATGGGTTTTAGTCTGGGTGGTTTTGGTAGATTCAACTACAACATGCCGGGAAAATCTGAAAACCTTCAAGTTGGTAAAATTGATAAATTCTCTATCCGCCAGATGACCGAGTCTGATAACAAAATGGCTTTTGGTTCATACAATCTTGGCTGGGATTACGAGATCGATTCTAAAACTTCACTTTCTGCCGGCGTACGTTATGGAATGCGTAACATGCGAAATCAGCAAGATTTGTCGACATTCAACACGCAAAGTGACGGCACAACGCGAAATAGCTTCCGGGATGTAAATACGAAAGACTTGTCGGGAACGTGGGATGTGAATGTGGATTATATCAAAACATTGGCTAAGCCACAGCAGGAGTTGAGCATTTCTACGCAATTCAGCCGTAACAACCGGACGAATGATTTTGATTCAGACATTTATTCACTGAGCAATGATGCAATTCGTCAGGAATTGCTGGGCCAGCAAGGAAACAATAATGCGAGCCATAACCAGGAAAGCACGATTCAGGTTGATTATCAGACGCCTGTGAAAGACAATCAGCTTCTTGAATTTGGTGGAAAGGGAATTTTCCGTCAGGTGGTTAGTAATTTTGATTATTACAATACAGTCGATACACCGCAAGCTGCTAGCAGTTTGAATTATGATCAGAATGTTGCAGCGGGTTATTTATCATACACTTATACAACGAAAAGTAAATTTACGGTGAAGGCAGGTTCGCGTTATGAATACACGAGCATTGACGCAACGCAAGGTGAGCAGGGCAATTTGAACATTCCTGCTTACAGCAATCTGGTGCCAAGTCTTAATTTATCCCAAACTTTTGGCAAAGGACAAACGATTAAACTTGGTTACAACCGTCGCCTTCAACGTCCTGGTATTCAATTCCTAAACCCTAATCAAAATGCGTCGAACCCACAGAACATCACTGTGGGTAACCCGCAACTCCGTCCGGAATTAACGGATCAGGTGGAATTGGGAACTAGCTTTTTCAAGAATTCGCTTTATGTGAATGTTTCAACATTCGCCCGCTTTACCAATAGTTCTATCGAAAGCATTCGTACAACAAGCGATGTAGGTGTGATTACGACAACTTACGGCAACATTGGCTCGAAGAAAAACTACGGTGTGAATGTGTTCGGAAACCTGACATTCTTCAAAAGATGGCAAGTGGGCGGAGGTTTCGACGCCTATTATGCTGATCTTACCAATAACAATCCAGATCCTTCTCTTGCGGCTTCAAACACAGGATTCGTAGTAAGCGGACGTTTCAGAACCAGTCTGAACATCAAAAATGGTTGGGGATTGCAAGGCGGTGGATTCGTGAGAGGACGTGATGTTCAGTTGCAAGGAACGCAGGCTGGATTCAGAATGTATGACCTTGGAATTAAGAAGGATTTCACCAACAAGCGCGGAAGCATAGGATTTGGAATGGAAAACTTCCTAGCTCCATCATTCAAAATGAAAACGCAGCTTGAAACGTCAACATTTACACAGAGTAACACGAACTATTTATTCAACAGAGGTTTCCGGGTCAACTTCTCCTATCGTTTAGGTAAAATGACATTTACTGAACAGAAGTCACGCAAACGCAAATCTGTAAATAATGATGATCAAAAAAGTGAAGGTGGTGGAATGGATGCCGGCGGCGGCGGCGGCGGAGCGGTTCAAGGCGCAGCACCAGCTGTAACAGTGCCAACCATGCGTCCGATGGCTCCAAACGCTTCAAGACCAGAAGGCGCAGGAAGACCAGCAGGCATCGACAGCACTGCAAGGCCAGCAAACCCGGGCATGCAAATGCGGCCAGGAACAACAACAGATTCAACAGCCCGCCCAGCAGCAATGCCAGCTGATTCAACTGCGAGACCTGTTATTCCAGCTGATTCAACTGCAAGACCTGTTAGCCCAGCTGATTCAACAATGATTCCAGGGAAACCAGCAGTGCCTGCGGACACGACCAAGAGGCCATAAGTTTTTTGGGTGATATTGAAAAGGCGCAGCCCGGACGTTTGTTCGGGCTGCGCCTTTTTCAATATTGTCTCTTACATTTCTTCAACCGCTACCAAAGTCCAATCATTTTTTCGTAGGGTCTTTTCTTTTGTCCAGATAATGACATCCGTGCGTAGCGCGGTGGCGTATAGGGCAGCGCTTCCTTCAAAGACCGATTCGTAAGGGAAATTCGTGGTTGCTTTTTTGAAATCTAAAAAGTTATGACCGTCTTGGTCAGAAACAGAAACAACATTATTATATATTGATTTCCGTATCACCTTATTGGTTGTAATGTCCTTAATCAATTCCTCAATCTCTATCTTATTAACGTCTATGCGTTTGATCTTCCATGTTATTTGTTCGTGCTGAGACGTATCTTCTACGACAGACTGATAGGTGTGGTGGTAATTCATACTAAGGTCTGCAATTGTGCCAATATCATCTACGCTGTCTTTTTTTGAACATGAGCAAACGACAAATAATGCTAAACCAAATAATAAAGGGTGGACTTTCATTGCGAATAGATTAAAGTTTTCGCAATGATATATATATAAATGACTCAGCGACTGTCCAATTATTCTTAGGCCAGAATCAATGACCCGCCGGTTAAACCACTTACTATTAAATTGAATTCACATTAATCTGCGACTTAATCTCTGCTAAAATACGATCGGCGCCAGCTTCGAGCAATTCGTTGGCCAACGCTATTCCTAACTCTTCCGGAAATGTGATTGAACCGGTTTCTGTCCTTCTAATCAACTCTTGACCATCCAAGCTTACAATGCCGCCCGTAATGTTGATTTGATCATCTTTTAATGTTGCCAATCCAAAAACAGGAATGCTGCATCCGCCTTGCAGGCGTTTTAAAAAGGCCCTTTCTGCTAGAAGGCAGGTTTCTGTCTCTGTATGATTGGTTAAGCTTTTGATCATTGCTTTCTTTTCTTCAGACAAATTTACGGCACATTCAATCGCGACGCTTCCTTGTCCAACGGCAGGCGTAAATTCATCCAGCAACAAATGTTCTGCGATTTTATCATCATATTTCATCCTGTGCACGCCTGCATAGGCAAGCAGCAAAGCGTCACAATGTCCTTCATTCAGTTTACCAAGGCGCGTTTGCAGGTTTCCACGCATGTCAACTGTTTTAATATGGGGAAAGAAATGTCTTAAAACAGCAATTCTGCGCGTTGAAGATGTCCCAACTACGAAAGCTTCACCGCTTTTTAGGGAAAGTTCTGTGTTATGACTTACCAAAACATCATTTGCCTTTTCACGCTCTGTAAAAGCAATTAATTCAAAAACATCATCCAGCTGCGATTGCATATCCTTAGCACTATGAACCGCAATGTCAATGCTGCCATCCAGCAATTGATCTTCCAATTCCTGCGTAAAGACGCCCTTGCTGCCAATTTTTGACAGAGCCCGGTTCAGGATTTTATCTCCTTTTGTTTCAATAATAACAACTTCCGTCTCAACGCCGCCCTCATTCAGCATTTCCTCCACATAATGCGCTTGCCAAAGTGCCAATTTGCTGCCGCGTGTTCCTATTTTTATATGCATGGTTTACTTCATTCTAATGCCTCAAATTAGAAGCACATCCATTATAATTAGTAAGCTTGAATTAATATATCTGCTGGAATGTGCAGGATTTCGTTCAGCTTTCGAATCATTGCCAGACTTAGCTTTCGCTTTCCAGATAAAATCTCCGATTTACGCGAACGATATCCTAAAATCTCCGAAAGATCTTTTTCTGACATTTCCATTTGTTCCATTCTAAACTTAATCGCTTCGAGTGGATTTGGTTTAGGGACGGGAAAATTGACGTTTTCATAATCCTTCACCAAAATAGAAAGCACCTCCAACTCGTCAGAGTCCTTAGAGTCCACCGAAATATTAATTTGCATTAACGCATAGATTTTTTCCAATGCCGCCTCGTACTGCTCATTATTTTTTATCGGAACGATCATAGCTTATTGTCTTTGCATTTATTTTGTCGTACGCTTCATGCGAGCCGAACCAAACTATAAAAACTATTTTCAATCGGAACTCAATGTCTACAATCAGGCGGTAAGAATTTCCATGAATGTTGAATACAACCCGTTTATTACTTAAAATTGACGCATTTCTGTAATGTTCCTTTAACTCATTAGGTGAATTCCAATTATTACTTTCGGCTTCTTCAAACCATGAAAGTAATGACTGCTGCGCCTTTGGGTGTATATTTAAATATTCTTTTAATGTTTTGACAGCTACAATGCGCATATGACCTCATAAAGATAAAGAAATGTTACCATATTGGTTACGCTGAGTTGTGTTATCTAAATTAAACCCCAACCGTATCCCCTTCGTCCGTAACAATCTTATCCTCTATATAAGCAACAATCAGAGACGCGATATCAATTCCACTTACTTCTTCAATTCCGCGGAGGCCAGGTGAAGAATTTACTTCCATGACCAGCGGGCCGCGTTCGGATTGAAGCAAATCCACACCTGCAATGCGGACGCCTAATGCCTTGGCGGCGGCGATGGCAGTGTGTTCCTCTTCCGCAGTAAGCTCGATCAAATGTCCTTCACCGCCGCGGTGCAAATTTGAGCGGAAATCGCTTTCGTGTCCCTGGCGTTTCATGGCGGCGATGACTTTATTGCCGATTACAAAAGCGCGAATATCGGCTCCTTTGGATTCCGCGATGTATTCTTGAATTAGAAAATTAGCCTTTAATCCGTAAAATGCCTCAATTGTGGATTTTGCAGCCTTAGTGCTTTCTGCCAAAACAACGCCAACGCCTTGCGTTGCTTCGAGCAACTTAATGATAACAGGCGGGCCACCAACCATATGGATCAGCTCATTAACTTGACTGGGGTTCTTGGCAAAAACAGTTTTTGGAATGTCCACACCGGATTTGGCCAGCACTTGCATACTCCGTAATTTGTCTCGAGAGCGAAGAATAGCCTGCGATTTTACAGTCGTAAACACCTTCATCAATTCCAATTGCCGCACAACAGCGCAGCCAAATGCATTTACGGAAGTGCCAATTCTAGGAATTACCGCGTCGATTTCGGTGATTGGTTGTCCTTTATAAATAATGGTCGGTTTGCCCCCTTCGATCATTACGAAGCACTTAACATGGTCGATAACCAATGCCTGATGACCTCTTTCCTTAATTGCCTCCACCAGACGCTTTGTTGAATAAAGGTCGGGATTGGTGGATAATACGGCGATTTTCATATAAATAATTGAAAAATAAAATGGGGTAAATTCAGGATTGATGTCGGGCGTGAGAACGATGAGATGCCTTTGAACGCTTTGCAGCGGATAAATCTTTTTGCGAAACATCCACTAAAAACCGCTTTTTCAGCAGTTTGCGTCCTAAAAGGATTGGATATTTCATTTTGCGCCGGTTGGCGAGTGAAAATTCTGTTCGTATTTTTTTACCAAAGATGGTGATCTTCGTTTTGATCACATAACGTTTTTCTTCTTTTCCTGAGGAATTCCTGACAATGGTTTCTTTAAAATCCGTAACCGTGAAGGATTGCTGCGGCGCGCCTTTTTTTGCATCCAGGTAAAAACACAATTGCGGTTGCTCGCCATCGCGGATCAATCGAACCCGCGAACAATGTATGGACGAAGTTGTCGCGCCGGAATCGACCCGGACCGGAACATCGTACCAGCCTAGTTCAGGCATATCCACAATGTCCGTTGCTCCGATAATTTCCAAATTCGGTTTCATCTGCGCTGAAAGAAATGGGCGACGGTCAACGAAAGATCCAGGAAAACCATTTTTGCCCGCACATTCCGTTCCATATGATAATAAGCCAGATTCACTTCTTCGATCATTTTTTCGAGTGAATCAAAGTTAACCGTTTTTGAAAAGTTCTGAACAAAAGTCAGCTCTTCCTCAGGCACGCGCAACAACTCGCCCGCGCCGTGGCTCCACACAAGCATATCCCGAAAAAGCCTTAATGCATATTCCAGCAGGCCTTTTTGCTTCTCTTTGTTCATGACATCAAAGTTATCAGCGAGCTTTACTAAATGCGAAATGTCATATTTATAACAAGAACGCATCCAGCCAGCAAACCAGCCCGAACGGTCATCCTCCGCATCCTGAACCAATTTCAATGCTTCTGATAAATTGCCATCACACAAATACGCAATTTGATTGGCTGCGGTGTCGCTTACTTGTTGCAGTTTGAGAAAATAACGCACATCTTCATCGGAAAACGCCGGCACCATAATGCGTTGTGTACGCGAAATAATGGTTGTTAAAAGCTTGTCTGACTGATCACTAACAAGCAGGAACAATGTCTTTTCAGGGGGTTCTTCCAATATTTTCAAAATCGCATTAGACGAAGCCGCATTCATAATGTCCGGTTTCCAGATGAGCAAAATTTTATATTCACCCTCATAAGCTTTAACCGATAATTTTCTCAAAATCCCGCGTGCTTCCTCCACAGAAATATTTCCCTGCTTGTTTTCAGCACTAATGTGATCAAGCCATTCGGGAAGAACGCGATAGGGATTTTCTAGCAAAAATGTTCGCCATAGCCCCAGAAAAGCCTCGCTGGTTTTGCCGTCAATCTTTTTTGTAGTTGCAATGGGAAATATAAAATGAAAATCGGGATGAATTAGTTTGGCCATTTTTGCACATGAAGCGCAAACGCCGCAAGCATCCTCTTCGCCTTTATTTTCACAATTTATATATGTTGCAAAAGCAAGTGCCAATGCAAGGCCACCACCGCCAGCCGGGGAATCAAACAGCTGTGCATGAGCCAAATGGCTATTTTTAACCGAGCGCCTTAACGTTGATTTTATATGTTCAAGTCCCGGTATTTCTCTGAAAAGCACGGTGGGTGATTTTTATCTAAAATGAATTAATGTTCTAATTTTCAAAGTCACGCTGCTGTTGCGTTTGTTCAAAAACAGATCTTAAAATTTGTTCATCATGCGCTCCGAATGTCACATTGCGACGGCTTACTGTGTCTCCCGCCACGTGAAGCGCCTTTTCAAATCTATATTCTGCAAATCCTTCCGCATTGCCGCCCCACGAAAACGAAGGCGTATGCTTCGCCTGAAAACCTGCGCCGAATACATTCACACTTACGCCGACAACGGAACCCGTGTTGAACATCGTCGAAATTCCGGCTTTGGAATAATCTCCCATCATCAAGCCGCAAAACCTTAATCCCGTGTCAACCAGAGCATTACTGACATAACTATGCAATTTCACGTTGCTATGGTCATTTTTTAAGTTGGAATTATTCGTGTTGGCACCCAGATTACACCATTCCCCCAACACTGAATTTCCCAAATAACCATCATGCCCTTTGTTACTATAACCAAATACAACACAATTACTTACCTCGCCACCCAGCTTGCTAAATGGCCCAACCGTTGTATTTGGACGAATCTTAGTTCCTTGTGCCAGCACGCTGCCTTCACCAATTGAAAATGGTCCTTGAACCATCGAACCTTCCTGAATCAGTGCATTTTTTCCAATATAAATCGGCCCATTCTCAGCATTTAAGATGGAGGCTTTTACAACCGCACCGCTTTCAATAAAGATATTTTCAGGGTTATAGCAATGTGTAAAAGGATCGTTAAGCGGCTCGGAAGTTCTATTCTCTGTTATTTTTCTAAAATCAGATTGGATCTGCTCGCCATTGAAAGTGAATATGTCCCAAACGTTTCGGATGAGTGTAAATGAGCCAGAATAATGTTGTGGCTCGTAATGCGTAATGTTCATACCAGGCGTCCATGTCTCGCCGCTTCTGATTGCGAGGATGTCATCACCAGAAACAAGTGCTGATTCCACGGGCAGCTTTTTGATTTCTTCCACGAGAGCAGCATCCGGGCAAAGTCCGCCATTGATATAAATGTTATCCGGAGAACTCACCAGTGGAAATGCTGCTGACAAGTAATCCGCAGTTTGGTATGAAACAGCCGAATCCAGCCATAAGCTCCATTTCTCAGATATCTTGTGAATGCCGCAACGGATCGCTGAAACTGGCCGTGTGTATGTGAATGGTAAAAGTTGAACGCGGATTGTGGGATCGTCAAACAGAATGATTGTAGGCATATTTTGTGCTAGTATGTGGGGCCAAAGTTCGCCCATTTTTTTGGTTAGGGCAAAAAAAGAAGCAGTCTCTTGTAAATGTACAAGAGACTGCTTCTTTAATTTCGGTATGAAAGATTATTAATGACCTTACGATCAATAATGTGCTGATTAAGCTTCTTTCTGTGCTCCGTAACGTTTTCTGAACTTATCTACACGGCCGGCAGTATCTACAAGTACATTTTTACCTGTATAGAAAGGGTGCGACTGAGAAGAAACCTCCACTTTATAAACCGGATAAGATTTGCCATCTTCCCAAGTGATGTTTTCGCTGGTTTCTATGGTAGAGCGCGTAATGAATTTAAAATCGCTAGATAGATCCCAGAAAACTACGTCTCTATAATTGGGATGAATGTCTTTTTTCATTGGTATATGGTATTATGTGTTTCGATACAATTCTCAAAAAGGATTGCAAAAGTAAAAATTCTTATTTATTAAACCAAGAAATGAAAGGCTATCTTTTTGATAAAACTTTGATCCCCGAAACTGTAAGTGATTAAACTTCACTCAATTGCTGTTTCAACACTTCTACGCCTTTACGCGCTTCTTTGTCAAAATCGGTGTAAGTAAAGCATTCAATGGATAATCCGCCTTTGTAACCGATCTTTTTCAAAGCACTTAAATAGGCTCTGAAATCATCTCCCTTTACCCCGGGAGGCGTGCGGTTTTCCTTTTCAGCAATATGGCAATGCACAATGTATTTGCCAAATTTTACAATCTCATCCGGCGACTCATCTTCTTTAAGCATGTGAAAAATGTCGCATAAGAGTTTCACTCTGGGGCTTTTTACGGCATCAATGATCTCAACGCCTTCCGCCAGACTATTAATAAAATTTGTTTCACCGCGGTTTAAAGGCTCCACGGCAATGGTAACCCCATATTTCTCAGCCAACGGCGCCATTTTCTTGGTCAGCTCAATGTGCTGCGCCTTCGCCTTATCCCGATCAAAACCCTCCGGAATGATCCGCGAACCGCCGCTTCCAAAAACCACATATTGCGATTTACATTCTTTTGCACGTTTTAAAACAAGGTCTGTTCTCTCCAAAATCGCTTCATGATTCGCATCCGGCCCCAGCGTTTTCAGACTTCCAGGCAGCAAAATTACATATGATTTAATTGGAAACTTTTCATCCCGAAGCTGTTGCAGGTTTTTGGCATACTGCGGATCACCGTCTTTGGGAATCAAGAAATTTCCGACCGACTCCTCTATATATGTACAACCCGATTCACGCAGATAATCCGCCTTGTCATAAGGTGCAAAAACGCCTAGTTGTAGAGCATATCCCGGTCCGGTATTTTTAGCAAACAGGATTTCTGGCACGGCAAGTCCAGCTGCAAGGCCTGTGGCGATTCCAGTGGAGGTTTTAATGAAATTCCTGCGCGATGAGGAAGTGATTATCTTAGTCATAATGTACTAGTTTTGATCAGTGTTACAGGAAGCTTGTGTAGTTAGTAATAATGCGGTTAGATAAATCTAAATGAAAAAGTTTACTTGTTTAGACTCTGTTTAAATAATATATTTACTATAACAAGCTGATTTTCAAATTTTTGATTGGTAAAATTTTTGTTTATCCAAATATTTTTTAAAATAAAGTTTACAAATTTTTTATATTAATTATTTATAAAAAATTTCATGGCGCCATTTTTATGTTCATAACTCTTAATTACCTAACATTTAGAATCTTAACAATTTGGTAATTTGGATTATCCCTATAAACCCAAAAAGCGGCCGACATTACTGATTGCGATTGTAATATTTTTGATGTTATTTCAAGAGAATTTAAGTCCTGCTTCTATTAAAAGTCCAGTATAAATTTCATCACAACTTCCTTCAAAACAACATATTAACATGTCTATGTATGTAATAAAGCGCGACGGTCGCCGAGAATCGGTAAAGTTCGACAAAGTCACCGCGCGAATCGAGAAATTGAGCTATGGGCTTGATACAAATTATATCCAACCCATAGAGGTGGCCAAAAAAGTTGTGTCCGGCATTTATGACGGCGTAACAACTGCGGAATTGGACAACCTGGCTGCTGAAACGGCGGCGTCCATGACCACCAAGCACCCGGACTATGCGATTTTAGCAGCCCGCGTTGCGATCTCAAATCTTCATAAAAATACATTGAAGTCGTTTTCAGCAACCATGAAACGTCTTTATACATATGTTGATGGCAAAACGGGTGAAAATGCTTCTTTGATTGCGAGGGAAGTTTACGAAATCATCCGTCAAAACGCGTCTCTTTTAGATTCTACCATTATTTACGACCGCGATTATGCCTATGACTATTTCGGTTACAAAACGCTTGAAAAGTCCTACCTATTAAAGGTTGACGGTAAAATAGTAGAAAGACCCCAACACATGCTGATGCGGGTTGCGATTGGGATTCACCAGGAGGATGTTCAGGCTGCGATTGAAACATATCATTTGCTTTCTGAAAAATGGTTTACGCACGCAACGCCAACATTGTTCAACGCCGGAACGCCGAAACCACAAATGTCGTCTTGCTTCCTGTTGACCATGAAGGAAGATAGCATTAACGGGATTTACGATACGCTTAAAAATTGCGCATTGATCTCGCAATCTGCCGGTGGCATTGGTTTAAGCATTCACGATGTGCGCGCAACAGGCACTTATATTAAAGGAACAAATGGTCAGTCCAATGGGATTGTGCCTATGCTTCGTGTCTTTAATGATACAGCAAGATATGTGGATCAGGGAGGTGGAAAGCGCAAAGGTTCTTTTGCTATATATATGGAACCTTGGCATTCAGACATTTTTGATTTCCTTGATTTGAAGAAAAACCATGGAAAGGAAGAGCAGCGTGCGCGCGATCTTTTCTACGCATTGTGGATTCCGGATCTTTTCATGAAACGCGTAGAGGCGAACGACACCTGGTCATTATTCTGTCCGCATGAATGTCCGGGACTTTCG
Organism: Dyadobacter sp. CY326; assembly: GCF_021390515.1. Lineage (GTDB taxonomy): Bacteria > Bacteroidota > Bacteroidia > Cytophagales > Spirosomataceae > Dyadobacter. Next base: position 2,587 of record NZ_JAJUXI010000012.1, on the reverse strand, counting down.
GATACGCACAGCGAGGATTTCGTGAAGCTTTATGAAAGATATGAACTGGAAGGCAAAGCACGCAAAACTATAAAGGCGCAAGATCTTTGGTTCGCAATTATGGAATCGCAGATTGAAACAGGCACTCCTTACATGTTATATAAGGATCACGCGAACAGCAAGTCAAATCAGAAAAACCTGGGAACGATCAAGTCTTCGAACCTTTGCACCGAAATTATTGAGTACACAGCGCCGGACGAAGTGGCGGTTTGTAACCTTGCTTCCATTGCATTGCCAAAATTTATTGAGCAAGGACCGGATGGCTTCATGCGTTTTGATCACCAGAAGTTGTACGAAATCACAAAAGTGATCACCCGCAACCTGAACAAGATCATTGACCTCAATTACTATCCTGTTCCGGAAGCTGAAAAAAGCAACAAAAGGCACCGTCCAATTGGGATTGGTGTGCAAGGATTGGCAGATGCATTCTGTATGATGCGCATGCCATTTGATTCTGATGAAGCACGCCAGTTGAATAAAGACATTTTCGAAACCATTTATTACGGAGCCATGCAGTCGTCCATGGAACTGGCAGAAAAGCTTCGTCCGTACGAAACTTGGGCAGGAAGTCCTATTTCACAAGGCATTTTCCAATTCGATATGTGGAATGTAACGCCGGAAAGCAATCGTTGGGATTGGGAAAGATTGAGGAAAGATGTTATCCAACATGGGGTGCGCAACTCGCTACTGCTGGCCCCAATGCCTACGGCTTCTACAAGCCAGATTTTAGGTAACAATGAATGCTTTGAACCATTCACTTCCAATATATATGTAAGGAGGGTTTTATCGGGTGAATTTGTGGTGGTTAATAAGTATCTGCTCAAAGATCTCGTAAGGCTGGGACTTTGGAACGAGGAAATGAAAAACAACCTGGTGCGTGCAAGCGGATCAGTGCAAGCTATTCCAAACATTCCACAGAACATTAAGGAGCTATATAAAACAGCCTGGGAGATTAAGCAGCGCAGCTTGCTCGATATGTCAGCTGATCGGGGCGCATTCATTTGCCAATCGCAATCGCTAAACATCTTTATGGAAGAAGCGAATTTTGGTAAACTGACTTCCATGCACTTCTACGCTTGGAAGAAAGGACTGAAAACGGGGATGTACTATCTACGCACCCGCGCAGCTTCTGATCCGGTCCAATTCACATTAAGCAAGCAAGCAGAGCCACAGATCGAGCCTGCAACAGTTGTAGTTGCTGAGAAGGAGCTGAATTACGTTCAATATGCCGAGGAGCATGCGAAGCCCATTGTTCCAAGAGATAATAAGGCAGATATGCAATGTTCACTAGACGATCCTGAAAGCTGCGAGGCTTGTGGTTCGTAATTAGATAAAATACCTTGAAGGACGGGCTCTTGCTTTATAGCAAGGGCCTGTTTTGTTTGCTTTACAATAATCTCAAAATGCATTTAAATGAAATATTTTTATTTTGAAGGTGTCGCCTAGCACCAATATTCACCCTAGATTATCTTATGCTCATGAATAAGGTCAACTTACGAAAATCAGTCACATTCTCAGTTATCCTAAGTTGGATATTTGCGTTGTCTTGCACTAACCATGTTGTTCCGAGTAAGCCAGATACATTATGTAGTCGAATAAGTGGATTACCTCGTTTTTATCCTTGTGAGTTTGAAATCCTTAAGATTGACGTACTAAGTGATTCGACTGGCATAACTTTGGCAACGGCCACTAAGGAAAAGCCTTTCGTAAGCATCCCTCTTTCTAGGGCTGCGAGTAAGGGTTTTTATTCTGGGCATAATCAGCAAGGTTGGGCCAGCTACGCAGCAAAAATGACTATTAGGCGTTTGTCGAAACCATCGTTCCCTACGCCTACGGGTTATAAAATTCAGTTTGTGCGTCTTGACAATGATGATAATCCGTATAATGAAGCTTTGTATGGAACGACAACCATAAAGCCGGAAGTAGCTGTGGAAGAAACGGCAGTAATTAACGGCGGTATAATGCTAGAGTACTTTTCAACTCCTACCAAGGTTTTGACGCTTAATTATATCTATTCAATAAAAAATCCCGTCACGGCGCAAATGCTTAAAGATACCCCTAATAATTATGAGCTGTTAAGGGATCAAGCAGAAGCCCATATAACTATGCAAGTTGAATTGACGGATTAGTGAGCAAGGTGACATTATGAAGCAAGAAGCGCTTTTAAAGATGCATGTGATTGAATACTTCAAAAATATTTAAAATATTTTTTAAGCGGATAAAATTGGTTATCAATCGGTTACGTTTTTGTTGAGAAAAAATGCATAAAATACTTTTGTCTTGGACTTGCGGGATAAAAAAAGTTGTTGCACTTTTGCACTCCCAATCGGGAACAATGGTTTAGCAGACGGCTAAACAACGAGTTCTGAAAGATTCAGAGCAACGTTCTTTGACATGATGAAGAGAGCAAAAAGATAGTTCGTTTAAGAAGATTCGGTCCTCTTAGCAATGAGAGAGATCACAACAAAATTTACAATGGAGAGTTTGATCCTGGCTCAGGATGAACGCTAGCGGCAGGCTTAATACATGCAAGGCGAGGGGGCAGCAA
>NZ_JAJUXI010000011.1 GCF_021390515.1 Dyadobacter sp. CY326 | reverse complement strand
AAAAAAGAAAACCGCTACAAGAATAACCTTGCAACGGCTTTGTGAGTATTAATTAAACTAATCTAAAATCTGTATCGCTATCTTAGGACTAGTCACTTACTCAGGATAGACTTTCCAAGTTTTGGAAACTTGGGAAGTCTTTTTTATGACTGCAATGGGAGTGAACCAATGTTGGCAAGGAGCCGAGCATTTATCGGCTCCCTCTATCACTAGTAATCAAACTGCTACCGTTGCACGATCAGCTTCTGGGAATAAGATTCTTTTCCCTTCGTAAACCGAACGATATATATTCCATTTGGGAGTTTGGAAATATCCAGTGTTTCATCCGTCCGGTGTTGCAGCTTCAAACAACTTAATCCTGTTTGATCCACCACCTCTAAATTGAAGCCAACCAATGGTTTTGTTGATTTAAATCTTACCGTTGAAGCCGCAGGATTAGGATAAATGGTGACTGCGTTAGTCGTTGTCTTCACTGGATAAATGGTTAATCCATATTTACTTTTGATGATTTTATCCTGAGCCTCTGCTTGAAATGCAAAAAGACTAAATAATAGGATTGCGCCTGATATGATCTTCTTCATGGTTTCGGCTTTTTGGTTGAAAAGATGTATTCAAAATCAAAATCAATGCTGCATCCCACCCATCTGCCGCCGAACACGCCTGATTGTGGTATCAAATCTAAAAGTGGCATCTTCTTGCCCTGAACGGCTGGCAAAGCATCATATAAAAGCAGAGCAAAATCACACGTTGGGCTTGCGGCATAACTGTCGTCTTTCCCATTGAGGTCTGTAATTTCAAGATGAAAGTGGTACAGAGCTGTGTCCTCTGGCAAATCTCCATTAACTTTCGTCTGTAAAATATCTTCTGGAATAAATACTACCCCCAGTCCATTCACGGCGCAATTCCACTCTCTGGAATAGCCTTTGTCACTTGTCACAGTAACTTTGTAGGAATAAGAATACGTATCCGCAAATTCCCCGTCCTTGACATCGACTGTGAAGCCCAATTGAGGATAAAAAACATCCCCTGAGCCTTGGTCCGGGTCATTCGGATCGTTTGGATCCCCAGGCTCCGCTTCATCTTCATCAGGATCATACTCTTTAATTTCTTTCCCATTCTTCTTTTCATCCGGCGCATTACCCGTCCGGAAATGGGCGAAAGTATAGGTTTCCGGAAAGTGTGTTGCTGTCGGCGTTTTGGTCATCGCTGGAGCATCCCAGGTGTAATCTGTGTTTACTTCCAAATTGGTGATTGTTATGCTGTTACCAAAAACTTCTTTTTCGAACACAATCACATTATCCTTCCATAATCTAAAAAGGTGTCCAGCCGGAGCCCACTGTTCGTACCAGGAGAATTCTGCCTTATGGTTATCCACAGTTTGCGCACCGTCAGAAGGGTATTTAAGATTTGTCTTAGCTGGTCGTATCCAGTAAAATGACAAGGGAGAATATGGACCAACAATCCACTCCCCTTTTTCGTCTTTCGCTTTTGCTCTTACCTTCCACCGAAAACCTCCCTTTATTTTTGAAGGAACATTACCAACATCTCTTAGAACACTTAATTCGGAAGTAGAGCCATTAGGATCGTCTTTAATAGGATCTTCTACAAAGTCAACAGAATAGTCGTATTCTTCTGCCCCTGCAATTGGCGACCATGCAAAAACTTCCTTGGGTGTCGATACTCCATAATTGAAGACGGCATCATTAATGGGCGAAAGCAATGCAGGAGCAGGAATTAAGGAATAGTCAACCACGAAAGTGGAAAAGTATTTTTTTCCAAACTCTTTTTCAGTAATGAATGGTGGTGTGGCCTCCTTGTATGGCTCGAACGCCCATGTATATACTTTGCCATCCGAGATGTCGGGTAGTTTTAAATTTTCATGGTCGTACAGCACTTGCGGCAGTTCCCTGTCGTTTTTCTTATCCTGGATGTGGTAGCGGTAACCACTTGCGCCGGGCGCTTCGTCAGCAGAAAGTAAAATGTCTTGACCAAACGGAGGGACATGTTCACCATTAGCGGGAGCAGGTGGAACCAGCAATGGCGATTCAGGCAGGTCAGTCTGGAATGACATTAGATCAGTCCATGTGCCGAAAATGTCAGTTTCAGTCAGTCCGGTTTGCACAAATTTCTTCAGCCCCTTGTCCCAGGTAACGCCCTCTTCTGATCCAAGCTTATGAGTTGCAGTGATTTGCCAGCTATAATCGCGTTCCTTAGCCAGTGCAAGCTCTTTGGCTTCTGCCTCATCACTGGTCGCTTCAACAGGAACATCCTGCACAGGCACTTTGCCTGTTAAATCCGTTACCCTCAGAACATAACCGGCCGCGCCAGGTGTCGCCTCCCACTCAAAGACGCTTTTCCAGGCGGTGAGCTTATCATGTTCCAGCGGAGCGATTGGTTTAGTAGTAATTGGAGCAACTGTTACTTGTAAGATGGGGCTCCAATTGTTTACCATCATTTCAAGGGCACGACATTCCAGATTCCCGCCCAATGAGCTCGCACAACCCGGCCCGCCAGCGGCATAAAGCCTGCTTCGAACATAAAAGGTCCCTTCTTCTAAAAAGAATTTGGCTGTGTTTGTGCGCTTACCCGGGTCTTTTTCATCGATGTAAGGAAGCAGAACCTCGGTTGTATGCTGAAAGGCGCGGTAAACCGGTGACACCAGATCATTGAATGCTACATCTTTGGAAACTTCGAACAGGCGATATGCAATTTTGTCGGGGAAGTATTCTTCGGAACGGAATTGTGCATTAAATGGATCCACAATTTTAACTTCGTTACCATCAGCATCAACGGCCCATAATTTAGGTTGGGGAAGAAATTCTTTGCCAATCACACAGGTAAGTGCGTCATTACATTTCTTCCATGTTCCTGATGTTTCTTTATAACCGTGAAATAAAATTGAAGATTGAATGGCGGCTACCACATCGTCGAAAGTTGGGTTTGAGGGAAGGAAATATTGGAAAGCAGCAAACATGATCTTTTCCGGAACACCATCTTCAAGACCGGTAAAAAAGCGAGTTTGCCCATTTTCATTAGTAAAGCCAGTAAGCGGGGTTCCCTTGGAGATCAAATAATAAAATTGTGTCCAGACTCCTGCCATTTCATCTGGATTCGCAACGTCCCAACCCTTTCCATTATAAAAATTTAATTGCCCTTTTGATTTTGGGTTAAAGAAACTGCGTAAGTAATTGCCGTCTCCGAAAAGATCTGACCCGATAGTCCATAGTGCTTCATCACCTTTGGATAATCGATATTCATTGCTGATCTCTAAGCCGAAAATATCCATTAAAGCTTTGCGAATAGCTATTGATTCTTTTGATTCGGGCAGTTGAACACTTTTCACCGTGTTATAAATCCCGGCGAAGTAATTTCCTGCAATCTGATCCAAGGTCATTTTAGCGGGATCTGAATCAGATTTGATTTGAGCAAGATATGCTCCTGGGATAAAATTAGGACTCGGAGAGCCTATAAGGTGTTCAATAAATTTACTGGTGCCCTTAAGCCCTATAAAATTAAACTTTTTAGCAAAATGGTCCACGCTTGCTCTAATACCATGATTGAGACTGACAATTGATTTAGACAGCGATACATTATTATCAATAGTATAAATACCATCGTTATCTAGATCAATTGCATAATAGGGAGCATCGGGACTTATTGGGTTAAAAACTTCCGTAAGTATTAAAACATCAACATCCTGACAATCCGCAATCCAATGAACTTGTTTACCCTGGGGGTCATTGTCAAGACTTGCAACTTGTACGCTAATTGGAACCAGGCCATTCCAACCTTGCGCAAGCGTATTTGGCCCTACAACGCAATCTGCATTATCGAAACCCCATCCGTCACCAATCCCGGCTGCCTTAAAGGCATTTTGAATTTGTTGGTAAACGTGCGAACCATCCGCATATCCCATTTCCTCTGCCATCTCAAGCATTGCGACGCGAACATCAGGGAATGTTGACGACCATGAAAGTTTTTCTGTAAAAGTCCGGAAAAAGAGTTTTAGCGACAGTTCATAAGTTGCCGCTGGATTATTAGGAATAAGTGGTAATACGATGAAAGTCCCTTTCGCCGGGTTTTGATCAATGTAACCTGTTTCACCAACATTCATGCGAAAAAATATCTTATTAAGAACCATCCCATTAGCGTGGGGGTCATAACCAACGTCACCTGGTTTTTTCCAAAACAGGCCCTTATAGCATTCAGGCATTGACCAAAGATGCGGTGAGTTTGTAAAATTCCTCTCGCTGTCCAGTCCTTGCTCTTGTATAATAAAGCTCCAATCCGGATTTGCAAAACCTGCACTCGGGTCATTCAGTACTGCAGAATAATTCTTTAAGGCGCCCCCAATAACGTCTGCAAATCCTTCCCCCAAAGAATAACTTTCTTCATTACCCTGACCGTTGCCCCATGCCCAAAGCCAAATAAGGTGCGTGGATTCATGTCCTATTACGTCCCTGCTTAACTGCGGATTAGTAAGCCCTTGTCCAACATTGTATGCTACAATTGGTGGGCTAACCTGCACCACCGCCGAGGGATAAGAAGTGGAAACTATGTTTGTAACAGTCTGTAGGCCGTCTTTGTCAGCCCCTTTCCATCCAAACAAATTATATGTCATTCGGTGGAACTCCTGCGTATGCGCTAGCACACTAATTCCGAACAGACTCGGATGAGGATGTGTAAAATTGCCGGATAGTGTATTTAAATGCGGCATTGTGTTAAATGGCCCGTTTTGACCTGGTGCACTCACTGGCGACGCGAACGGATAAAGTACCTTATCAATGCCATTGTCGGGATTTATTCCTTCGCCAACAACCTCCACATTGCCATACAATCCCAGTGCCTCGTTTTTGAAAGAACACAATGCTACTGAGGTAGAGGCCGGATCGTTTGGATCTCTGAGATATTTGGTTGCATACAGCGGGACAGATTTGTGATAATTCGTCTTCCCGGCAGGTATCAGATAATGTGAGGGTGCGTACATCGTTCCTATCGGCCCCAGCTTTTCATTTGGAAGATAGTAAGGCTGTGCGTAGCCGATGGAATGAAGTAAAACCATGACCAGCATTGAAAGAAACTTATGCAGCAAGGCGGGACGACCGCATTTTTTGCGAACGATAATGTAGAAATGGGGCATAGAAACGGGCTAAATGATTGAAAAACTGACTTACGCTATTGCTTTGCGTTCAAAAACAAAGGATAGAATAAGCCAGTTAGTATGACGAATCAATTGAGCCTGCGGTCTACATGAGCTATTCTAAGGAAAGACACATGTCTTACAGTTATCGCTAATCTTTTGATAGCGGCGGCAACAGCTCCAACGGCCTAGCCGGCGTTGGAAAAGCGATATTATGTTCATCAAAAACCTTCTTGATCGCCTTCATTGCCACACTTTTGGCTGGGCCTGGGGCGATTTTGGTTTGATCGATCCAAAATAACACTTCGAAATCGATGCTTTTTTCGCTGAACCGGATGAAGTTTAGTTCAAACTGTTTCTTTTGGTCTAAAAAAGGAAGGGATTTTATGACGGAAAGCACGAGGTCTTCCACGAGGAAGAGATCGTCTTTATAACCAATGCTGCATTCGAGCTGCACTCTCCTATCCCCTGAATGCGTGAAGTTTACGATTGGTTTTTGAAATATATCTTTGCTCGGCAGCTCTACCAGCTGACCCGCAAAATTGTCCAGCTTCACCGACCGTAATCCTATCGAAAGCACTTTGCCCGTAAAACCATTGGTTTCAATGACATCACCTACTTTGATAGGCCTTTGAATGGCAATGAAAGCGCCTGATATAAAGTTGGTTGTAAGATCCTGGAAAGCGAAACCAAGCGCCAATGCAAGCACGCCGGCTCCGGCTAGCAATGATGTAACCGTTTTATCCAATCCTAAAACACCTAGTGCGAAAAACAAGCCAGTTGTAACAATCGCAATGCGCGTTAATGCAGAAATTAGACTTACCAACGCGATATTTTGCGATGCCCTGCCAAGGACTTTTTCCATAAACCGACTTCCGTAACGCGCCAAAAAACGGAAAACAACAAGAATTAGAATGGCAATGATCAGATTTGGAACAAAGCGAATGCTTTCATCAAACCACTTATCGAGTTTGACGGCAATAGGACTTGCTATCTTTGAAATTTGTGCGAATATCATGTCGGGCATTTTGACGCAAATAAAGTTAAATATGCCCTAATTCATACGCAAAAGGCCGGAGAATTCCATTTCTCCGGCCTTTTTTGCCTAACTAAAAACCAATAAAAATTACAATCTGGATAATAATTCCTGCTTTTTAGCTTTAAATTCCTCCTCAGTAATTTGTCCTTTTTCAAACAATACATTGACTTTTTCAATGGTTGCGATAATGATGTCTTGCGGGCTGCGATCAGTCGGGCTGCGGTCAGTCGGGCTGTAATGAGTTCCGGTGTGATCATTACTGCTGTCGTCCTCTGCCAAGCCATGATCGGAAGAGCTTTTATAAGATGCGCCATGACCCAAATCCGCATTGGAAGTCACGTCATAGGCAATTTCCGGTGTTGGCTGCGTTTGTGCACTCGGCTCGGATACTAATTCGAGGCTTCCCAAATCAACGGGGCCATCCTGGCTTGTGAACTTATATGAACTTCCAGAACCCTGCTGCTGCGACACGCCCGTTATTTTATGGTGCTTAGTGTCATAAATTGCCCTTTTGCCGTTTTCGTCAATGATTAGTCGGCTTACGCGGCCAAAATAAGCGTAACGAAAATTGTTCTGCGAACCACTCGACGTTGGGTTTCCAAAAGCCGATGGCCACGAGCTGCTCACATTGCCATTGCTGGTTGAGAGTTTGCTTTCCGAATGCCGCTCAGACGACTCATCGCCCAATTCTTCATACAAAACCTGGCGGGTGACAAGCTCGGACAATTCATTGCAAAGGTTATTAACCTTGGTTTTAAGTGAATTATTAAACATATCGCCAACCATTGTCATTCCACCTTTCATCCACTGCCCTGAACCGCCAAGCTCGGCGATATCGAATTGCGCCATTGTGCCACGGCCATTTAAAACAGCCTTCAAAAGTGATTCAACCGTTTCTGTTCTAACATTATATTTTGCAGCAATGTCTTGAACATGTTGTCTGCCTTTGCTTGTCAATGCTTTCATATTTCTTGTCTTTTTTCGTCTGTGCCACAAAAATGGTGCCATTATGCCGACAATGGTGGGCACAGATTACATCTCGCTAGCAATGGTGCTGTTTACAATTGAAAAACATTCCATTTCAACTGACCAATAAGTGATCCGCAATGTGTACGTCCACGCCGAAGGATCATTGAGATTTACCACTTGCACATTAGATTCCTGCTGTTTGCTTACGTGAGGATAAGTTTGATCCACTTAAATTTTTTTTTAACAAAAACACAAACAGCATGAAATTACTTCACAATGCCCCTGCAATTACAAAGGCAATTGTCCTTGCCGCAATGATGAGCGCTTGTCAAAATGAAAAAGACGCAATTGTATCTCCTGACCATTCTTTAGAACAGGTAACAGATTCAAATGCTAAAACAGCTGTTAAATATCTCATTAAAGACGGTGGAACGAAACTCACCTATTCCGGAGTTAGAAATCAATTGGTAAAGGAATTAGACGGCTTCGGATATCTCAAAGAGTACACTTACAGCGGTAACCAAATTATTTGTGACCTGAAAAAGAATGGGGTTACGATAAACAAAAATTTCATTACCTATACGCTAAATGCAAAAGGGCAATGTGTACAAAGTGTGCATACCGCTACAGATAAAGTTATCGCTGGAACATATATTTATGTATACAATGAATTGAACCAGCTTACCTTAGTTTACCACAAAACGCTTCCTAAGCTTCGCCAAGTACTCGAATACGAACAAGATGGCGACAACAGCCTTCAAGGTAAGTCACTAAGCAAGATCACATTCTACGATCAATACGATGAAAAGGAAAAAGAGATCATTTTTAAACATGCAAATGGCAAGTTCGTAGTCCAAAGCAATGCTAATGGCAATGTTTACGAAACTGCACTGGAAAGCAATCCTCTGAACCCCGTAGGGATTGCAGAGGCAAATAGCAAATATTTGCCAATATTCGGCAAATTCAGTAGATATGTCCTAAGACAAACCATTCATAAAAACTTTACAGGTCAAATTATCTATCCTTACCCAGTTTTCAATTATAGCTTAACCGCAAAAACTTTGGGGGAAGAAATATCGACATATGATTTTATAACGAAAGATGATTTTGGCCAAGTAGTATCCAAGGTTGAAAGGAAATATTCCACCACTCCGCAAGTGGTTATGGTAGGCTTGTAATATTAATTGCTCCAAATAAAATCAGCCTGGCAGTATTAATTGCAAGGCTGATTTTGTTTTCGCCGGAGACTCAATGAAGCCCACCGCTTAACCATTACATTTTATTCAAAAGCCATTCAGCTATAAGTTTGAATCAGTTAAAATCAATTTAATTACAAAACATGAACAGTATGAAATTTTTTAAGAATGCACTCGCTATTACAAAAGTGATCCTTGCGGCTGGATTGCTTGCATCTTGCCAAAATGAGAAAGATGCGGATATAAGTCCGGTTACAGAGCAAGCTGAGAAACCTAATAATCAAAAAGCAAATGTTGCCTTTTTTTACAAAAGATTGGTAAATGATGGCACGGTCAAGCTGGAATATTCAGGGCCAAATAAGATAATTAGCAAAGAATATCATCCGAGTAAAAGCAAATTTATTGGGTACAACTATACTGTCACTAACCAAATCACAGCCGTAAAGTACAATACTGCTAGTCAAAAGTTGATTGAAACATCAGTTTATAGTTTAAATGCGGAAGGGAAGTGTTCCGAAAGCAAACACTATGATCCCTATATGCCAGACATTGCTGTGGTATTTCGGTACCAATATAACTCAAATGGGCAACTGGAAAAGGTGTATCGCAAAGACAGTCCTAATTTGCGACAGGAGTTTACTTATATCGGAAACAATCTCGAAAAAGTTAAATTCTTCGACAATAAAAACACATTGGTTAAGCAACTAACCTATTACTATTATTACAGCCTGAAAGATAATTCAAAACTCAACCCTACATTTTTAGCTAACGGGCAGGGCAAGTATCTTCCCATTTTTGGGAGTTTCAGCATTAATTTGGTTCAAAAGGTTAACGAAACCACTTTTAAATATGAGCCTTTTAATACTTCAACTATTTATCACGTGTTCAAATACAAGCACTATAAAGATGGAGACTTCAACGATGGAGAAATAAAAACAGTCGAAGAAATAATAGGTGGAACTACAATATTGACAGAAAGAAAATACACAGCACTTGGTATATTATAATTAGCGGCAATTACATTTAAAACAAAGAAGAACCCCAGACAGCATCCGGGGTTCTTCTGCATCACAACCTAAATAAATAATTGGCTGATCTTTATAACGCTGAGTAGAATATTAAAGCTGTTCCTTTACATTTCCTGTGATGCGGTCCAATTCAATTTTTGAGGATAAATAGTCAAAAACGGCTTCCAGATAATTGGACTTGGCGGAGGTTAGCGCAAATTCGGAATCGATTAATTCCAGTCTCGACGCGACCCCTTTTTCGTATCTGTATTTTGTGATGGAATAACTTAGCTCTGCCGTTTCAGAGACGTTTTGCTGGGTTTTGATTCTTTCAGAAGTTTCGACCAAACTCGCTAAAACTTGCTTAACTTCTGTTTTTAATTGTTCTTGGGCGTTGTTGTAAATTACATCGGCTTGTTGTCTTTCGATTTTGCCTAATGCAATGCGGTTTACGTTTTGGTTTCCACTAAAAATTGGGATAGAGAACTGAACGCCTGCAAAGAAAACGGGCGGGTAAGCAGCATTACCGAAACGGAATTGATTGGTTTGCGTCTGAATTTGATATTGACTAATGAAACTCACAACCGGCAAGCGCGAGGATCTGTACAAATCGATTTCCTTGTCGTTGATTTCTTTGTTCAATGTCAAAATTTGTAAATCCGGGCGCTGCTGAACGGACAATTTGTAAGTTCCCTCCTCTCCCGGAATAGCATCGCCAGGGCTCAATTCCAGCGAATCGGAGAGCACGAAGTCTGTGCTGGAAATGTCGCCGAGCAAGTTGCGGAGCTGTTGTTGACTGATTTGCAAAGCATATGTAAGTCTCAAAACATCCGGTTCGAGGTTTTTGACAGATGTGTATGCGCGTAATGTGTCCACACGCAAAGCACGGCCTTGCGCCAACAGCGACCGCGAATCATTCAATGCTTTTTGATTTCTGACAATGCTTTCCTTTTGCAATTTTAACCGCTCATTCAGAACAAGCAGTTGAACGTAATTTTGTTTAACCTGCGCTACAACATCCACTTCACGCTGACGAAATGAAAGCTGGCTTTGTTTTTCGAGTAGTTTCCTCCGCTCAATTTCATGCCTGGCTCCGGAATTATAAATAGGCTGAACCAATGAAATTTGCACAGCACCAATGTCTTCGCCACCAAAACGAGCATAGCCAATTTTCTCAGAATTGCTCGTATTTCCATTCAGTCCGAAGAAGACTGGTTTTTGAAAATAATGCTGAAACTGGCCTGTCAGACTAATGTTGGGCATCAACAAACCGCGTGTAATGGCGGTCTGTTGTTTGGCTTTGTAAATGTTGATCGAATCAATCCGCAAATCGCGGTTATGGCTCTGTGCCAGCTCAATGGCTTTTTGCAGAGACAGCGTTTGTGTCTGCGCAAAGGTTAGCAACGGACTCAGCAGCAATGCAATAGCAAACCGGCTAGTCAACCTTTTATATGGATTAATAATTAAGTTTTTCATGATTGAAATGTGGTGTTAATGTTCCCGATGGATCAATGTGTTTGCAGCAAAGCTTCTTGCTCAATCGCTGTATGGCCATCTTCTTTGCGCTTTTTATGCGGTCTCGACAGATAAGAATAAATCGATGGGATCACATAAAGGGTCAAAACCCCAGCGAAGATCAAGCCCCCCACAACCACGATCCCCAATGACTGCCGACTTCCGGATGCCGTTCCGAGCGATAATGCAATAGGCAATGTTCCGAAGATCATGGCCAATGTTGTCATCAGAATTGGTCGGAACCTGGATACAGCTGCTATTTTCGCCGCCTCGAATGTGGATACACCCGATTCTTTGCTTTGATTGGCAAACTCGACGATCAAGATCCCGTTTTTAGTGATCAAACCGATGAGCATAATGATGCCTATCTGACTGAAAATGTTGACCGTTTGGGCTGTGAACCACAAGCTTAGCAATGCACCGGTCAGTGCCATTGGAACAGTTAACAGGATAATGAACGGATCAACAAGACTTTCAAATTGCGCCGCCAGCACGAGATAAATCAGGATAATGGCGAAGATGAATGCGAAGATCAAGCTTGAACTACTTTCTGAATAATCGCGGCTTTGCCCTGCCAATGCTGTGCTGAATCCTTTTGGAAGTGCTTTTGCCGTAATTTGATCCAGTTCAGAAATGGCTTCTCCCAAACTGACGCCTGCCGCCGGAGTTGCAGAAATGGTTGCACTGTAATTCTGGTTGTAACGATAGATTGCCGGTGGACTAATGCCTTCATTTTGCTTGGTCAGGTTGTCCAACGAAACCATTTCGCCACTTCCCGACTTCAAATACAATGATTTAAGATCATAAGGCGCCGACCTATCTTCCCGGTCCAACTGACCAATCACTTCATATTGGCGGTCATTGTGGATGAAATAGCCGTATCTTCTGCTGCTCAATGCAAGTTGCAATGTCTGCCCAATGGCCTGTGTTGAAATGCCCAATTGTGCTGCCCGCTGGCGGTCAATGCTGATGCTGATTTCGGGGCGATTGATCTTGAAATCGGCGTCCGCAAAAACCAGTTTTTTGTTCGCACTAACATCGCCCATCAACTTCGGCATTACATCGATCAGTTCTTTCAAACCCGGTGCTTGCACCACATACTGAACAGGTTGCGTATTTCCATAACCACCGATTGTAGGCAGCTGAATCGGAATAATAAGCACATTCCGGAACCGCTGCGAAGCCCCAACGAGTTTCATGAAAATCTGCGCTTGCGTCAATCCACTTTTGCGGTCTTTTGGCTCTTTTAGGAAAATCCATTGAAAACCGCCATTGACCGGTTGGGTTAATGTTCCGCCTGCTGCCGCTATGGCCGTATAAGTCCTTTCCATATTCAAATCCGGGATCGAATCACTTACGAAATTCCCTATCTCCTTCATACTCTGCTCCATACTTTCAAACGAAGTGCCCTCGGGAGCCATTACAGCAAGCCCAACCATCGACCTGTCTTCCAGCGGCGCAAGTTCGGATGGCAGTTTCGGTGCAAGCCAAAAAGCAACACCAAATGAAACCAAAAGCAGCACAATGCCCAACCAACGCACTTTCATAAACGCCGATAATGATCGGGCATAAGCATCGTTCATGGCCACAAACCAGGGCTCTGTTTTCTTGTAAAGCCAGTTATGCGACGTGCTTGGTTTAAGCAAGTAAGCACTCATCATGGGTGTCAGCGTAAGCGCGACAAAGGCAGAAACCGTCACGGAACCAGCCACGACAATGGCAAATTCTTTAAATAACCGGCCTGTCAAACCGCCCAAAAACAGGATTGGCAGAAATACGGCGACTAGCGTAATGGTTGTAGAAATTACCGCAAAATAAATCTCATTGGACCCTTCTCTTGCCGCCTGAATGGGCGACATCCCCTCTTCGACTTTACTATATATGTTTTCCAAAACAATAATCGCGTCATCGACGACAAGCCCGATTGCTAAAACCAGCCCCAACAGCGTCAGAACGTTGATTGAGAAGTCAGCAATGTACATGATGAAGAAGGCCGAGACGATGGACACGGGGATCGCCAAAAGTGGGATCAATGTACTTCGCCAGTCCCGCAAGAACACAAATATGATCAGCGAAACCAATGCGAAGGCGAGCAACAATGTCTCTTCAACTTCTGATAATGAGTTTCTTACGGGAACTGTAAAGTCTTTACCAAGGGCGATTTCGTATTCTTTCGGAGCTGTTTTTTTAATTTCTTCAAAACGTTTTTTAAACTCATCCACAATCGCCAGCGAGTTAGCGCCTCGTTGCGGACTTACACCCGTCCCTACGCCATATTCAGCTGTTTTTCCATTGTAAATGATCATTGCCGTCCGCTCGTTCTGCGATGACATTACAGCCTCTCCAATGTCCTTGAAGCGAACAATTGCGCCATTGCTTTCGCGCAGGATCATGTTGTTAAAATCGTCTTCCGTAACCAGCCTTCCCTGGGTTCTGAGCGTAACTTCGGTGTTTTCACCCTCAATCCGCCCGCTTGGTAAATCTACATTTTCGCGTTGCAATGCGGTCTGGATATCGGTTGGCGTCAGGCCATAAGAAGCGAGTTTTACCGGATCCATTCTCAAACGCATTGCGCGTTTTCTTCCTGCATAAGAATCCACCAGCCGCACGCCAGGGATGGATTGAAGGCGTTCTTTAATGTTGATATTGACAAAATCCGTTACATCTTCCAATGTTTTCGTCTTGCTCTGAACGGTTAGGAACACCAGAAAATCGGCGGGACCGGCTTTCTCAACAATGGTTGGTTCAATGTCCGTAGGCAACTGCTGACGCGATTTTGAAACTTTATCCCGAACATCATTCGCAGCTGCTTCCAGATCTGCATTCAATTCAAATTCAACGGTGATAATACTCACCTGCTCACGCGAAGTGGATGATACTGAACGAATTCCGTTTGCTTCGGCAATGGCTTCCTCCAATGGTTTTGTAACCTGAGAGGCAATGATGTCGGCGCTTGCTCCGGGATAAACCGTGGTTACCATGACGATGGGCGAATCTGTAACGGGATATTCCCGCGTTCCCAAAAATGTGTAACCGACGATCCCGAAAAGTATAAGCAGTACGGACATTACCCCGGCCAAAACAGGCCGGGAAATACTTACTTGTGAAATAGCACTCATGACTAATAGATTTATTTAATAGAAACCAATTGAATGGCTGAACCGGGAGTCAACCGCAGCATATTGCTGGTAATCACCGTGTCGCCGGGAGCCAGCCCTTTTGTAACATGCACTGAAAATGCATTGCGCTCACCCACCTCAATGGCTTTAAAACCAGCCTTCCCTGCATTGGCAACATACACGCTGTAACCTTTGGACGATGGGATCAATGCCTGATTCGGGACCAGAATGGCGTTACCGGTGTTGCTTAAACGCAATGTCAACCGCGCACTTTGACCTGGCAATAATTCGCTGCCTTTATTATCTGTCACCGCACGCATTAGAAGCGTTTTTGTTTTTTGGTCTAAACCTGCTTCATGCGCGACAATCCTGCCTTTGTAAACTTTGTCGTTTGACTCCACATTGTAGTCCACCTGATCGCCGGTTTTCAATGTGTTGGCGTGTTTCTCAGGAATGGCGAAGTCGATTTTAAGACGGCTGTTGTCGGTAAGCAATGCAAGCGGGCTGCCGGGCGTAACGAAAGCGCCGGTGTAAACATTCACAATCCCCAGGTTTCCGCTAAATGGCGCGCGGATGCTTGTTTTGGAAATAGTCACTTTCAACTGCTCAATTTTCGCTTGCAGAACTTTGAGATTGGTAAATGCCTGATCATAATCTTGTTGAATGGCTGCTTCTCTGTCAATCAGGTCTTTAAGTCTTCTTTCATTTAAAAGAACCAGTTTTTCCTGTTGTTTCAATTGTTCCAATTCAGCCAGCAGGTCTGCGTCGTCTAACTTGAAAAGCAATGTTCCTGCTGTCACGAATTTCCCTTCTTTCGCATGCACCGCCACGACTTTGCGGCTAAGCTCACTTGTAATGCTCACTTCCTGAAATGCCATCAGCGTTCCGGAAACGATCATTTCTTCGTTTAACGATTCCGAGCGAAGCACCTGACCATCAACCGGAACGCCCGTTGGTTGTGCTGCTGCGGCGGCGGCTGGTTTTTTCGGCTCAGCCTTTTCGGATGTGTATCCTTTGAGATAAACGGATAACAATATCACCCCCGTTATAATGAGGCCTGATATGATTTTTGCAGAATGGATTGTCTTTTCCATATATAGATTGATTTAAATATTTGAATTATTCGATTGACTGGTTTGTAGTTTTCTGTTTTTCGTGGCTGGTCCAGACTTCCCAAGTCTCCAAGACTTGGGAAGTCTCGACGATAGATGTAAACGCGGGTTACTTATTAATATATTGAAATGTATCGATATATTAGGGCAAAAAATTTAAATTTTTAATGTGTTAAGGAATTGAACGTATTCATTAAGAATCCCTTTATTCAATTTGTATTTGACGTTCCTTCCTTCTTTTTCAACAACAATTAGATCCGCGTCGGCAAGTTGTTTGACATGATGCGAAATGGAAGGTTGCGTCAGATCGATAAAATCCGAAATTTCGTGACAATACAAACAATCCTCTTTTTGACGCAACTGCTGCAATATGAGAATACGGCTGGGGTCGCTCAACGCCTTTGAAATCCGCTCCACTTTCCTGACCTCCATGACTTATGATATATAGATAGATTTGAATATATTAATTTAACTGCACAGTGCGTAGACTACAAAGCAAATGAATAAATAATTCCAGGAGCAGTAAATTTTTTTTGGATAGAATCGGACAATGCCCGAAGAACTAAACCCTATCAAGAATAAAGTTGCCGTCGATGCCAAGTTTTTCGTGAATGGCTTTTAGAAAAGGCACGTCAGGTTCTCTTTTCCCATTTAATATCTGTGAGATTTTTGCTGACCCCATCCCAAACATTTCTGCAAGCTTTCCCTGTGTAATATTCATTTCAGTGATCCGCTGCTGCACGACCGACCTTATCGTAACTGTCAATGGCATGATATTGAGCACATTGTCTTCATAAGATTCAGCGAGCAGGGTAAGCTTATGCAACTCCTCAGACTCTATTTCATTCAAAGCATGAAAACCGCCTGCCTCCGTCGCCTTCTGAATAAATCCCTCTATCAGTTTGATAACCTGCTTGTATTGCGTCTCATTTCTTATTTTGTCGATCATGGCATTATTTCAAATAGTGGAACAATTGATTTTATCATAACTAGTGTGTGTGCCGATAAATCGTATGTAAACCGTCCTCTTATCAAAATGGATCATTGCAACCTACCGATAAGAATTCCCTTTTATGTTGAATACAAAGCGATCATTTCCAACTGAGTCGACGCTATTAAAAGTCTTTTTTACATCTGCAAAATTCGCCCAATCACCTCGCCGAGTCTTTTCATACCAATAATTAAGCGGCTCGGCCGCAGCATAGTTCGATTTTATGAATTCTTGCAAGGCTGTTTTTGCAATTATGACCATACTGTAAATTTACGGATTTTTCATAAACTGAAAAATTTTTCAAATATTGAAAAATTCCTCAGGTGTCTTAGGTTACGTTAGCTTCAATATGCAAGGAGCCGAAACCCACTCACACCAACCCGGCACAGTTATTGTAACTCACACATCCACATTGCAGTTACACAACAAACATTTGAATATCATGGATATTTACCAAATTGCCTCCGAATATTGGGAATCGTCGTTTACAGATAATGACCCGTCTGACCCGAGAGAAACGCCTCCTTTTGATCCTCGCCCGGAAGTGCCGTCGCCCGATGTTCCGGAAGAAACGCCTCCATTTGAAAGAGATCCTGAAACTTCGCCGACTTATCCGCAACCTGAACTTCCGCCGGTAGAACCATCTACGCCGGAAATCGATCCTTCGATTCTTCCTGGACAAGAGCCCGGAATTCCTGCATTTATTTAATTTCTGCTGAGCATCGTAAGTGTCATTAGGGCGCCGCAAGTCTGAAAATATTTTTCTTTTTTCTTGGTTAAACAATATTACATTTGAGCACATTAAAGGAATGTGACTCAAAAAGTGTTAGGTTTTGGCATGCTGCTGGCGCAGCAAGTTGACGACAGCTTGCAGGAAACGGCTTAAATTTTTAGATTATGAATAACAATCAGATCGTTACAGCCCTTTTTGACGCCGTACAAAACAATAACTTAGACATTGCAGGCGCCGATAAAAAGTTCTATACCAAACTCGTTTTACACGCTTCTGAAATCCGGGACCTTTACACGCAGCTTTATGCAAATCACCCGGATTATAACGATAATTTCACGAGACTGATCGAAGTCCTGATTGCTTCCCATCAAAACCGGTTACAGGAGCTGCGGGATCGAGATTATCATAAAGACGAAAACTGGTATTTGAGCAATCAGCTTGCTGGAATGAGCCTGTATATTGATCGCTTCTGCGGGAACATTGAGGCTTTGCCAGGAAAATTTCCTTACCTGCGGGACTTGGGCGTGAATGTCTTGCACCTCATGCCAAGCCTGGAAAGTTCCGACGGGAAGATTAACAGTGATGCAACCTCTGATCTCAAAAGCGTTGACTTGCGATTTGAGAACTTGCGGGATCTGGAAGCAGTTCGTGTGGAAATGCACGCAAATGGCATGAATCTCATGCTGGGGCTTGATCTCAACCATGACTTCAATTCAACTAATCCGCAAATTTTTGTAGAAATGCTGGCCAATGCGCTGGTCTATGCCAATCTGGGAGTGGATATTTTGCGCATAAACGCGTCTGCAACACATATCGCAGGACTGGAAAGAAACAGCCAGAATGCCTCCCAAACGCATACGATTTTTCAATTGTTGAAACAATGTGTGCAAGTGACTGCACCAGGAATGGCATTGTTGGGAGAATCCATCACTGAGCCCGGTGAAATTATGAAGTGTTTTGGCGAAGGACGTTATCTGGCAAAAGAGTTCGACTTTGCCTATAACACCACTCAAATGGCGCTTCAATGGGATGCATTGGCATCGGGGCAAGTTTCGGCGATGATGGCTGCACAACCTGTGCTTTCTGAAAAACCATTTGGCACAACCTGGATCACTTACACGCGCAACCACAATGATATCGCTCTGGATTACGACGACCACATGATCCTTGATGCTGGGTTTACGCCCAATGAGCACCGAAAATATCTAAGCGAATATTTTTCTGACTCTTTTTCTATTTCAACGTCCTCAGCAACATCGTTTGCTCCTGATATAGAAACTCCAAATACACACATCAGCGGCACATTGGCATCGCTATGTGGCTTGGAAAAGGCTGTTAATGCTAAAAACGAGCATCAGATTAACATTTCCATTCAGAAAATGCTGTTAATGCAGGCGAACAGCTTCTTTGTTGGTGGACTTCCCGTGTTATTTTATGGAGATGAGGCGGGTTATTTTAATGATTATTCGTTTCAGGATGTGCAGGATAACGGCAATGATGATCGATGGATGAACGGGCCTTTAATTGATTGGGAGAAAAATCGGCTGGTAAATGTGGAAGGCACAGTGGAAAACAGGATTTACGCCGGAACCAAGAAACTGCTGGAAATTCGTGCAAAACTGCCTGTCGTTGCCGACGTTAATAACACGCGCTGGCTACCAAGGCACAACATCCATGTCGCCGGATTTGTCCGTAATGGAAAAGAAAAGGCACTATTTTGCATTTTCAATTACAGCAATGAAAGTGCTTATCTTACCTGGCATTCATTCCGATACAATGGCCTGACTCCGGTAAAACTATACGACCACTGGCGCGAAACTTACTTTGAGACTGGAAACGATGCTGATTTCTTGATATTGGAATCCTACGCATTTTACCTGCTTGAAGTCGTAGATTAAAGCCGATTATGGGCAATGTTACACAGCGGTTTTCACTTAAAACTTTGAGCCGCTGCAAGCATTGCATTCTGTTACAATGAGCGATTTGTCTACATTAGTTACATAGAAATATTTCTACAAATCAATTTGATAACCTTAAACAAATTGTATATTTCCGAAAAATTAAATCCTCGGAAATGAAAAAACTTTTACTCTCCATTTTTTTATTCTCCTCCTTATTAGTTCAGGCACAGTCATATAAGGCGCTGCCTGGAAGAATAGAAGCTGAGGAGTATGCTACAATGAACTCAGTCGCCACAGAACCAACCGGCGACACCGGCGGCGGCTCAAATGTGGGCTGGATCGTAGACGGAAGTTGGATGGATTACAGTGTTAATGTATCCGCTTTGGGGTATTACACATTGCATTTTCGGGTTTCCAATGGATACAGTCCCGAAGCAACACTTTCACTCAGGTCACCCAATGGCAATATTCTTGGGCAACGCATTGTGCCACAGACTGGCGGCTGGCAAAACTACACCACCATTAGCTTCGTAGCGCTGCTTCCGCAAGGCAATCAAACAATCCGGATCTTTGCTGAAAAAGGCGGTTTTAATTTCAATTGGTTTGAAGCGATAGCATCTCGCAATGTTATCGGAAGAGTTGAAGCGGAAGATTTTGACGCCGTGAGCGATGTCCGGACGGAAACCACTTCCGACGTTGATGGAAATTTGAATGTAGGCTATATTGATGATGGTGACTTTCTCGACTATAACATTAAACTGGCTGCTGCCGGCACTTACTCGGCAAATTTCCGGATTGCCAACAGTTATGGCGCTGGCATAATTCAGATAAAAAATGGCAGCGGAGCTTTACTTGGACAGATCAATGTGCCTCAAACCGGAGGCTGGCAAAGTTGGGAAACCATTGGCATACCATTAACATTGCCTGCCGGAAGCCAGCTTATCCGTCTTTCAATCGTGTCCGGTGCGTTCAATCTCAACTGGTTTGAATTCGCTCCGCTAGCCGCTCCAACTATTGGCGTTGCGTTGCCTGCAAAAATCGAAGCTGAAAGCTTTGACGCTTCTCATAGCATTGGAACCGAGGCGACGCCCGATGAAGGCGGAGGCGAAAATATTGGCTGGATCCAGGACGATAGTTGGATGGAATATAAGGTCAATTCGGCCGAGGCAAGCATTTATACTTTTAGTTTTCGCGTCGCAAACGGTTATAGCCCGGAAGCTTCATTTGCTTTGAAAAGAGGGAATGGGACGGAACTGGGACGCATTACAGTTCCACAAACGGGCGGCATGCAGGCTTATAAAACTGTTAACATGCTCGCCGCAGTGCCCGCCGGAAATGAAACATTGAAAATACAATCCTTGAAAACTGGCTGGAATTTCAATTGGTTTGAGGCCAAAGCATCGCGTCCACTTACGGGCAGAATGGAGGCCGAAACATTCGACGTCGCAAGCGATGTAAGAACCGAAGAGACAACTGATGCAAACGGCGGCGCATCGGTCACATACATTGACGACGCCGACTGGCTCGATTACAATGTTAAGCTTGCGACCGCGGGCGTTTACACCATTGGATTCCGTGTTTCTAACAGTTACGGAAATGGAGATATTGAGATAAAAAGTGGCGCTGGCGTTGTGTTGGGGCATGTAAATGTGCCACAAACTGGCGGCTGGAATGATTACAGTACGATTCGCACAACGATAAATCTTCCGGCTGGCAGCCAGATTCTCCGCATTTATGCAAATCGCGGCGCATTTAATCTGAACTGGTTTGAGATTACAACGGGCGTTGTTCAGGATCCATCGACGATTACATTTGCCGAAATCGGTGATAAGGGTTTGCAAGAGGGAACATTTAACCTTGTGGCGAGCAGCAATAATAATGAGTCGCCAATTACTTATTCGTCATCTAACCCTTCCGTAGCAACCGTTTCCAATGCAACCGGCATTTGGAAAGCAACGCTGGTTGGCGCTGGACAAACGACAATAACCGCTTCACAATCAGCAAGTGAGCATTATTTGCAAGCTGAGAATGTAGCCAGAACCTTGACGGTCACAGCCCAATCCAATCCGACAAACCCAATTGCAGGAACCAAAATTGTCCTCGATCCAAAGCGCTGGTATCAACTGACCAATGCTGCCAATGGACTTGACGGACTATTTGATGGCAACCTGGAAACAGACGTGCTTACAGGCTGGGGAAAGGCGATCGACTATTATGACGCCTATTATCCGCTCAGAGATGGTGAACAGATAACCCTGCAAAGCATCAGATTTTTTGATTACACGGGCTCGACCGAGAATCAGCCGCTGCTATTATCTGTTATCGACGACCAATGGAACCGCATTCCGGTTGGGAAATTTACTGGTTCCGTATATAATGGATGGGTAGGACCCTATCCCGACAGAGCCTCCAATAGCAGCTTCGCACTGGACGCTCCGATTTCGAACATTCGTTATCTGGTTTTGACCATTCCCAATTTGCTTCCTACCGAGATTGAATTCTACGGAAGTTACACGCCAGCGCCACCTGCAAACGGGACGGGACGCATAAAGAACATTCGCTTAAATGACATGCTGGGTGTCAATGGTTACGAATGGAACTTCCAGGATGGCGCCCACACAGAGTCGCTCGTCGAAGCGAAAGTTACCGCTGCCAAAAGCTTTTCCGGATTCCGCCATTATATGGATTGGGAAAAACTGGAATCCAGAGAGGGTGTCTTTTCCTATAATCCAACATTAAGCGGCAGCTGGAATTATGATTTGATCTACCAAAGACTCAAACAAGAAAACATTGAAGTGCTGGCCTGTCTGAAAACGTTACCAGGCTGGATGTTAGCATCTTACCCTGAAGGTGAAAGAGATTCCGAGAATGTGCCCGTCCGCTTTGGAAAAGATTTTAAAGATCCGCTTTCCTACATTGAGCAGGCCAAAGTTGCTTTTCAATATGTTGCGCGTTATGGGAGCAATGTGAATGTCAACCCGTCTTTATTGAAAGTGGATACAATTCCAAGATGGTTTGGCGATTATCCAAACACTGTCAAAATTGGCCTGGATTTGGTCAAATACATTGAATGCGATAACGAGCGCGATAAATGGTGGAAAGGCCGTAAAGGTTATCAGACTGCGCGTGAATATGCTGCTAACATTTCCGCTTTTTATGATGGCCACAAAAACACAATGGGACCGGGAGTTGGCGTAAAAAATGCTGATCCAAATATGAAAGTCGTGATTGCGGGAATGGTAACAGGCCCGGATTATCTCAAAGGAATGGTGGACTGGTGCAAGGAATTTAGAGGTTACAGACCCGACGGAAGCGTGAATCTATGCTGGGATGTGGTCAATTTTCACCTTTATACAGACGATGCTTCTTCAAACCAAAGCGGCACATCAACGCGCGGCGTGGCTCCGGAGGTTGGAAATGCATATGTAACGCTTGATAATTTTGTGAAGACCTCAAAGGAAATGTCTCAGGAAATGCCCGTTTGGATCACAGAAGCCGGTTATGACTTAACCCAGACAAGCCCGCTGAAAGCGATTCCTATTGGCAGTAAGTCTCCTATGCAGACACAAGCGGATTGGATCCTGCGCACTTCGTTGTTCTCGGCACGCCACGGAATCGAAAAGATTTTTTATTATCAAATGTATGATGATAACCCTGCATGGGGATGGATGTTCGGTTCGTCGGGCTTACTGAATGATGACTTTTCGCGCAGACCTGTGGCTGACTATTTTGTGCAGACGAAAAAGCTTTTCGGTGATTATGTTTACAAAGAAACCATCAATGCAGACCCTGTTGTAGACCGCTACGAGCTGAATGGCAAGTCGGTTTTCATTCTAACGGTGCCTGATGAAGTGGGCAGAACCGCTGAATATACGGTCAATCTGGGCGGCTCTGGCGTCGCCAACATTTACACGCCAACTGCGGGAAGCAATAATATGGCTTTGCAAGAAAAAAGCATCGTGGATGGAAAAGTAACGGTTACGGTTACAGAAACACCAATTTTCGTCACTGCGGGCAATGCTAATGCCCGAACTGCCGCCGCTGCACCTGCATTAACGCCTAAGGAATTTCCTTTGCACGAGGATGTCAATGTTTTCCCAAATCCTGCAACGGATTTTATCAACATTGAACTGGCCAATGAAAATAGCGCCGACGTGGAATTTAAAGTGTTTGACGCAAGAACGGGCCGACTTTACAAAGACAATCGCGTTCAAAAACCGGGCAACAAAATGTCACACAAGCTTAATCTAGCGAATCTGCCTGTTGGATCTTACATTATTGAAGTGAAGCAGGGAAATGAAAGCACTTTCCGCAAGCTAGCCAAAGTGCATTAATCCAGTTATTATATTAAAAAGTGGCTTAATGTTCCTGATCGGATCGTTAAGCCACTTTTTTTAATTAAGATAATGCGCTGTCCCGCGGTTTGCCATGCGACTTCCATCAAGCCTGGCAATGTTAAATTTGTCTCTATATTCCTTCGGCGTAACACCGGTGCTCTTCTTAAATAACTGCCGAAACGACTTCAAGTCGTTATAACCCGAATTCAGCATCACTTCCAGCACACTTTGATCGGTTTGCGCTAAAAGCTTTTTTGCAGCTTCGATCCGCGTCCGTTGCAAATATTCGATAGGCGTCACGCCAACCGCTTGTTTGAACCTCCGAACCACATTGCGCCTGCTCGCCGGAATGTCCTGAATCAACGTTTCAATGGTGCTTCCTTCCTGATATTCCTTCTCAATTTTCTTTTGCGCCATATTTACCAAACCATCACCATGGTCCAGCGAAGGCGAAAATGTACCAAAATAAGTCTGCTGCTCGCGGTCCATATCAATTGCAAACATCTTCGCCGTTTGAAGCGTCAGCTCTTTTCCGCAATGACGCTGAATCAAATAAAGCATTAAATGAAAACTGCTTGTGGCTCCACCGCTTGTATAAATTCCCCTGTCGTCTGTAACGACGGCGTCACTTTTCAGGATGATTTCCGGGAAATTTGTAGCTAGTGACATGGCGGCATCAATGTGCGTTGTCGCCTCTTTCCCGTTCAACAAGCCAGCAGCCGCAAGGAGAAAAGCACCCGTGCAAAAACTCGCTATTTCCGCACCCCGATCATATTGCTCGATGAGCCATGGAATGCACGGATAATTTTTCGCAATTGATGCTTTGAGATCACCTGCGCCAAAAGCAGGAACAAGGATTAATTGCTGTTGTGAGGCTGTATTTATCGAACCAATTTCGTATGTTCCGTAAAGTTCGGCAGGATTGCTTTCGGGAGAAAAAAGGTTGATATTGAAGAACGGTGCACCATGCTCGCGCTCATAAAACATATTTGCTGATTCAAACACATCCAGAATAGCCGCTACACTTAGCAACCGATGTTTGTTTGTAATTAGAATTCCTAATTGTATCATATATTGGACGATTAATGAGCAAACTGCCTGACAATATAATGTTTTTTTGTCTCAAACGCCCCGGTTATTGCTTTTTAAAACGCATTACCAACTCTTATTTTTGTCTTAAACATAAATAGTATAGTCCTAAATCATCTAAAAATTAACCAGGAGCACAGGAATGGCAGGAACTTGCAATTCGTGTAAATTCGTGCATCCGTGGCAAGCCAACAATCATGAGCAAATCAAAATTTGAAATCTCGCTGGAATCCGGCGTTCACAATCAGCTTAGTGCATTAACAGGAAGCTGGAAAGGAATCACAAAAACATGGTTTGAGCCAGACGTCGTCGCCGATGAATCTCCAATGGAAGGCACCATCCGCCCAATCCTGGGAGGACGGTTCATCATTCACGAATACAAGGGTTCGCTTACTGAAGAACCGTTCGAGGGGATTGCCATTTACGGGTTCGATATCCCAAACAACAACTTTCAAGCCGCCTGGATCGACAGTTTTCACATGGGAACCGGCGTAATGCTGTCCAATGGCACGCCATCTGAAAAAGGTTTTTCGGTGCTCGGCAGTTACGGCGGCCCGGACATTCCCGAACCATGGGGCTGGCGAACGGTCGTCGAGCTGATTGACAACGACAATCTCATCATCACAGCCTACAACATTTCGCCAGAAGGCCAGGAAGACAAAGCAACTGAAACAGTTTACAAGCGGATTGGGTGAGTTATAGTTGAGACAACTCTTTCTTAATAAATGTTTCGAGCTCTTCCTTAGTGAGAAGTTCAACGAGATATTTACTAACAAAAAGAGGCATATCACTGTCCGCAACTGCATATTCAATCAATGCTTTGTTCTGATCGGTAATTGTTCCACGCTTGAAAGATTTTTAGTGAATGAATATTGCCCGATAATGTAGAGATTCGATCCTGTATCCACCCAATCCACTTTCCCAATGGCATGAATTTGTTAACCATCGGAAAAAGGATCAATTTTTAGCGACATGAAATACGGGAGGCGGTTGTGGTTTGTGATGCTTGTTGTGGGAATTATGACCTCTTGTAAGCCCGTGCCGGTTTCACATTGGTTTCCGGTTACGCCGCAGGAACATTACGAACGTGAGCTCTACAAGGCCAAGATGGAGAAAACTGCGGCTGGACAAACGTGGTTTAGAGTTGGTGAAGCTGTTTTGAACGATTCGATATTTTCCATGGCGCCTTACCAGGAGCGCTTTTTTTTGGGTGACTCATTTCCCGCACAGGCCATTCGGCTGCAAGTTCCTGAGGGAAGGAAATTGGTCATTACGCCTTTGCGCGATCCCGAGGACACTGCCGCACATTTTTTCATGGAACTCTATAAAATCAAGGCAAACGGAAAGCCGCAGCGACTGGATTATCTCAGCAGCGAAGGGCAAACGTTGACTTACACCAATGAAAATTCCGACACATTGCTGCTTCGCCTGCAAACCGGCGTGAACGAAAAAACAGCTGTTTCGCTATCCTTAACAACATTACCCGCATTGGGTTTCCCGGTTTCGGGACATGGCATATCTTCCGTAATGAGCTTTTGGGGTGCCGACCGCGACGGCGGAATCCGGTCTCATGAAGGAGTTGATATCCGGGCTAAGCGTGGAACACCGGTCGTTGCAGCACAAAACGGATTTATAACCCAAACCGGCACCAATAACCTGGGTGGGAAAGTTGTCTTTCTGTCCTCTCTCAGCAGTCCATACTCGCTTTATTACGCGCATTTGGACAGTCAGCTGGTCTCAGTTGGTGAGCGTGTTGTGGTTGGCGATACGCTCGGCTTGGTTGGAAACACCGGCAATGCGATAACCACAGCGCCGCATTTGCATTTTGGAATTTACGCGCGCGGTTCAGGCGCGGTAAATCCCTTGCCATTCATTGACGATCGAAAAGAGAAAATTGCAGGTCTGCCGGAAAAATCCCGCTGGCTCGGTGACACAGTCCGCATCAAGCGGAAAGCAAATTTATATAACTCACCACAACTTGATAATGAAGGAAAAATCGCCTCATTATCCGCTAATACATTGGTAAGGATAATTGGAGAAATGTCCAAGGGCTTTCGCGTAGCGCTTGAAAATGGCGAGAAAGGATACATTCCAACTGTGCCATTGGAAGCATATAACAGGCAGATCTCGTCTGCAAAGTAATTAAATACGAAACTCCGGGAGCAGATAACTGGCGAATCTGTCCCGGAGTTTCAATACAGCTCAGGAGCAAATGACCCTGTCTGTAAACGATACAAAACCTATTTTAACTCTGCTAACCATTGCTGGGCAAATCCGCGGGCAGCATTTGTAGGACCTGGTCCAATGCGATAACAAAATTTCCAGACGTCGTTTTTCGCTTCATAAGCGGGATTTACAAACTTGTCGCGGTTATCGACAACCTTCGTTTTTGCTGCAAAATCCACTCCTTTGCTTTTTTCCAAAAACTCGCTTAGCCTGGCAGCAAGCACTTTCCCCGAATCCTTCCACTTTTCGTATTCCGAAGCATTCTTTTTGTTATTCCTTTCAAGTGTTTGCTCCGACTGCGCAATTTCATCTTTGGCAAGAAACTCCGCATATTGCTTTTTGAACTCTTCAAAATCCGTTTTCAAAAGCGGCTTAATCTTCTTGAAAAAAGCAGCAGTTTGCTTTCCGTTTTCGATTGTTTTTTTGAAATCTGCACGCTGGTCGGCGGGCAAACTTGTTAACATGCCTTCCATGCCCTGATACGTTTCGGCCGATTGGATCTGCATATCAACGATTGGCGCAATATCGTCCGCTTTCATTCCCTGAACCCCTTTCAGCCGGCTGGCACGAATTTCCGCTTGTCTCTGCTCGCTTACTTTGGTTTCCCCTGGCTGATAACTTTTGTTCAGCCAGGTGTTGTAACGCGTTCTAAATTCGTCGGAACCGTAATAAGCTTTTATAAAAGTGCCTGCTTTTGTAATGGCGGCCGCTTGATTTTCAGTTGAAATGGCCCGGCAAGCTGCTTTTACGGAACTGCTGACGTAAGGCATATGAACTGCATTGTTTTGCAAAATGCTCCATAATCTTTCCTGGAAATCCTTTCGGGTAACACCCATCTCAGAGAAATCGTCGGAAAAAGTGAAATTCAAAAAGGAGAGGCACAATGCATAGAGAAGGAGGACGCTTATTTTATTTTTCATGGCTATAAATAAATGGAGCATTATTGCTTGTCTCCGATCATCTCAATTTCCTGGCCTTCATAAACCACGAAAATGTTCAGCTTACCAGACTTAATGCTGCCGATCTTCTCCGTTCCTTCGTACAGATCAATGCCCGTGCTTCCGGCATTTTTCAGTGCAATTGAGCCTAAATCCTCGTCCGGTTCGGAGACACCATCCAGTTTCAATTTCATTTTACCGGTTACAACTTCCGAAGAAAACTTGTCCAGTTGAACCGTGATTACTGCTCCTTCAAGCGGTTGCTTGGTGCCGTCAATTTTGAGCTCGGTAATTTTGTAAGTGCCGACAACCTGCGCGCTCAGCTCCGGAGCCGGATCTTTGTCTTTGTCTTTTTCACAAGCGAAGAATAATGTACTCAGGAATAAAATCAGAAAAATCTTTTTCATGGCTGTTTTAAATAAATGATAAATAGATGAGATAAGTTGTCTTTTGACTCGACAAAGGTAGATCGTCAAGCGGCCGGCAATCAATCCTTTAAAAGTAGGATTTTTGAAAAATCATGCTTTTAAAGGATATTATTCAATGGTTTTATTTAGGAATTTTACACCCGTATTTTTCCAGCCAAAACTCCTCCGTGTAACCATGAAACTAGTTTACAAAACTGTCTTCCTACTTCTTCTTTATGTGCACGCAGCAGCCCAGAACGGTGATGCCAATGCTATTTTGAAAAAGATCAGGGAGAGTAAGGAAGACACCAACCGGGTGCTGGCGTATATCGAATACGGTCAGCTGTTAGAAAATCAAAATCTGGACAGTGCCGGCAAATATTATTTAAAAGCAGAGGCCCTTAGTCAGAAGCTTAATTATGATTTGGGAAAATTCAAATTTCGCTCCAATTACACTTACATTCTGAATTTGCAGGGCAAATTTGACCAGGGACTGAAATTGAACAAACAGAGCCTGGACATAGCAACGAGAACGAAACATGAGGTGAACATTGGTAAAAGCCAGGCGAATATTGCCACCAGTTATGTCTATATGGGCAATTTCACTGAGGCGATTAAATATTACCAGCGCTCGGTGGACCAGTTTGAGAAGTTAGGAATGAAAGAATTCCTGCCCAGACTTTACATCAGCATAGGCTCAGCATTTGAACATGCCAATCTTTTTAACAAATCATTGGTATACAAACAGAAGGCCCTGCAACTAGCCAGACCAATGAAAGACAGCCTGACATTGGCCGACATTCTGACCAACTTGGGTGGATGCTATTTCAATTTAAAAAGATACGAGGAAGGACGCGCGGCATATACGGAAGGGCTTGTAATTGCACAAAAGATTAAATCAGACATCTTCGTTGTGCAGGCTTATGGAGGACTCTGTCGCGTTAACCGCGGGCTGAAAAAGCTGGATATCGCTCAGGAATATGGTGAAAAAGGATTAGACCTGGCCAGGAAAACAGGCAATGTTTTTCTGGAAATGGAATGTTTGCGGGCCCTGATGTTTGTGGCCGAAGACCGCAACGAGCCTGCACTTTCTGCAAAATACACGCGTGAAGCGCTCAAAATCGCCGAGGCCAATGAAATGACAGACCATTTGGTTGAGCTTTATGAAGATTACGCAACGGATTTGGCGCGTGAAAACAATTACAAAGGCGCTTACGACTATTTAATGAAATACTCGATCCTGAACGATTCGATTCAAGGAGTGGATGTTCAGAAGCAATTGCAGGAACTGGATACGCGCTATTTGACTGCTCAAAAGGAAAAGCAGATTGTCAGCCTAGAAAAAGAAAAACAAACCCGTAACACCCTTATTTATAGCCTAATTGCAGGATTAGTCGTCCTCACACTCATTTCAATTTTGGTTTACCGAAACATTACAATACGAAAACGAATCGCTGAAAAAGAAGTGCTCCAATTGCAACAAGAAAAACAACTCGTGGCCACAAACTCCATTTTGAAAGGCCAGGAAGAAGAACGCACCCGCGTCGCCAGAGACTTGCATGACGGTCTCGGTGGATTATTATCTGGTATTAAATTAACTTTAAATTCCGTGAAAGGAAATGTAATTCTGCCCGAGGAAAGCGCTATGACCTTTACCCGGGCACTCACACAACTGGACGGCGCCATCAGCGAAATGCGCCGCGTAGCCCACAGCATGATGCCCGAAACGCTCGTCAGGTTCGGACTAATCGACGCGCTCAAAGACTTTTGTGATGGAATCAGTGCATCGGGTCAATTGAAGGTGGTTATGCAGGATTTCGGATTCGAAAACCGGCTCGACTCATCCATTGAGATTGTGCTTTATCGCGTCGTGCAAGAGCTTTTAAACAATGTGCTGAAATACGCCGATGCAACCGAGGCGCAAGTCCAGCTTACCCGCATTGGCAGCAATGTAAGCCTTACCGTGGAAGACAATGGTAAAGGTTTCGACGTGAGCAGCCTGGAAACAAGCAAAGGAGCGGGTTTCAGGAATGTGCAGGCACGTGTGGATTATCTTAACGGAAAGCTTGATATTCAATCGAAACCAGAGGAAGGCACATCCGTGTTGGTGGAAATTGTTGTGTAATTAACCTAAATAAATTGAACTTATGAATGTCAGAATTCTTATTGTGGACGACCATCCACTGGTGTTGGAAGGGTTGAAATCTCTGTTGTCAGAAAGCGAGGGAATTTCGGTCGTGGGCACCGCAACCAATGCCATCGATGCCATTTCGTTTCTTAAAAACAATGAGGTCGACATTGCGTTTCTGGACATTAACCTGCCCGATATCAGCGGAATAGAGCTTTGCAAAAAGGTTAAGGATCAATTTCCAGAAGTCAAAACGCTTGCATTAAGCACATTCAGCGAGCGGGCTTATGTCTCGCGCATGATTCAGAATGGAGCTTCCGGTTATTTGATTAAAAGTTCTAGTAAGGAGGAAATTTTGGAAGCGATTCAGCAAGTGCAGGCAGGAGGTTATTTTATGAATGTAAATTTCGATCAGGCTGCGGCAACTTCCGCGCCAAAAACGATTCCATTCCTTACCCGCCGTGAAAAGGAAGTCCTGATCCTCATTGCCGAAGGAATGACCAACCCGCAAATCGCCGACAAACTTTTCATCAGCGTAACAACAGTCAACAGCCACCGCCAAAACCTCCTCATGAAATTCGAGGTCTCAAACACAGCATCGTTGATTAAGCTAGCGGCTGGGTTGGGGTTGATTTGATCGAACGCGTTATCTATTTACTGTAATGGAAGCGGCATTGAATGATTACAACCTTATCATTTGTAATTTCATAAACTAGCCGATGTTCATCAGTAATCCTTCTTGACCAGTAGCCTGAAAGCTCGTATTTGAGAGGTTCTGGTTTGCCAATTCCATGAAATGGAGTTTCCAGAATGGAAGCAATTAGGTTTCTGATTTTTTTTAGAACCGCGTCATTTCCTGTAATTTTCCAATAAGTAAGTTGCGCTTCTGCTTTTGACGTAAACTCTATTTCCATATATCATCGAGGCCAAGTTTTCGGGTTTTTCCGTCCTTGGCTTCTTGAATAGAGTCTAAGAGTTGAGTCTTATTGGTTGAGTTACTTAAAAGGTAATCAGTTGTATCTTCTTCTTGAACAGTTTTATAACTGATTCCAACAGTTGCTAAGAATGCTTTCAGCGTGCTAATCTGCTCACCTTCTCCTTGAATAATTAACGTTTCCATGTTTGCTGAATTTGGTAAGATAAATATACCAAATATTTTTAACTCTAGGTTTACTCCGTAGTCACCAAACTCCCAAACGGGAACAGCGCTGATGAGACGTGGGCCTTGTTCATGATCTGGCCGAGTTCTTTGGCTTTTTCGGGGAATTGGGGGGTGAGGTTGGTGGTTTCGCTCGGGTCCTTTGACAAGTCATAAAGTTCAACCAATGCGTCCGGATTGCCAGCAGCTTTCAAACGAACGGCTTTCCAGTTTCCCTGCCGAACTGCCTGTCTGCCACCTTGTTCGTGAAACTCCCAATAAAGATAATCGTGCTTCTTCTGTGTCGTTTTACCCTTTAATGCATCAGTAAAGGAAATCCCGTCAATGTTATGAGGAGCTTGAACCTGAGCTAACTCCGAAAACGTTGGCAAAATGTCCCAAAACGCTCCAATATAATCGCTTTTCGATCCCGGCTTAATGACGGCTGGCCAGCGCGCTGCGAATGGTTCGCGAACACCGCCTTCGTACAAATCGCGTTTTACGCCGCGTAATCCGCCACTGCTGTTAAAAAACTTGGGATCGGCCCCGCCTTCTATGTGCGGACCATTGTCGCTCGTGAAGATGATCAGCGTATTTTTGTCCAGTCCTTTTTCTTTCAATTTATCCAAAACCTGACCCACATACATGTCCAAACGTGTAACCATGGCTGCGAAAGTGGCCCGGGGAATTTCCTGCGAAGCGTAACCGCCGTCCTTGGCATTAGCCCCGTAATCGTCGCCCTTATGCGGTTTTTCTTCAAACTTGCCTTTGTAAAATTGCAAAATGCTGTCTTCCGGAACAATCAGTTCAGCATGCGGAAGAATGTAGGGCAGGAACAGGAAAAACGGCTTTTTACCATCCTGAGCATCAACGAAATGCAATGCTTTTTGCTGAATGAGATCCGGCGCGTATTCTTTATTATAACGCAGATTTTTGTTGCCTTCCAGAACAATCTTTTTATTGTTTTCCCACAAATGATTGGGATAATAACGGTGCGCCAGACTTTGGCAATTATAGCCGTAAAACTGATTGAAACCCTGCTTATTAGGATCTCCTTCCGAGCCGACCGGCCCAAGTCCCCATTTGCCAAAAGCCCCGGTGACGTAACCGGATTTTTGTAAAATCTCAGCAACCGTCAGCACCGAATCTGCAATGGGCTGCTGCCCTTCGGGTGAAACACTTTTGTTCCCGCGAATGTATGTATGACCCGTATGCTTGCCCGTAAGCAATGAAGCTCTTGACGGCGCACAAACGGATGTCCCTGCGTAGAACTGATTGAAAATCATCCCTTCCCGCGCAAGCTTGTCAATATTTGGTGTTTTGATTAATTTCTGACCATTAAATCCCACGTCTCCATAACCCAGGTCGTCAGCTAAAATGAAGATAATGTTGGGTCTCCCCGGCTTTGCAGTTTGTGCCCATAAATCGCATCCAATGATGCCAATTATAAAGCAGCAAAACAGCGTAAAAACGTTTTTCATTATTTACTACTATATTTGATATACTTCAAAAAGACATTGAAACCGCCGGATTACTTGAAAAACCGCGGCTATCTTTGCCCCCGATACCCTACGACAGCCAGACGACTGGCATGAATTGACAACCACCGAAAATTCCGGCAAGTCGGACTGCGCTGTCAAATAGGGTATCGGGGTTCAAAATATATCTCCCTGCTATGCCTCAGCAGTTTTTAATCTACTTAATTGATAGACAAAATAAGAATATTAAAATCAAACAAACAATAGCCGCATGGGCTGATTGGCTAAAATAGTTGCGCTGTTTACCACTAACTTTTACCGCACCAAATGCAATCAGAGCCGATTAACAGGTAGATTTTATAAAAATATTCTTCTTTGAACATCTACAATTATTACCTTCCCGAATGGAGAAAGACAACACCTATTTTGGCGTGAAGGAGATCGCGCGGCGTGCAAATGTTTCGATTGCAACGGTTGACAGGGTTATTCACAATCGCACCGGCGTTTCCGAAAAGACAAAAAAAAAGATCAATGAAATTATAAAAGAACTTGATTATCAGCCAAATATACTCGCTAGTCGCCTGGCTTCGAGGAAGATCATATCGCTTGCCGTTTTGCTTCCCAAAGTTTCCGAGGAAACTGATTTTTGGGAAGCTCCTTTAAAAGGAATCTTGCGCGCGCAGCATGAAATCAAGAAATATGGGGTGCAGGTCAGCACGTTTTTGTTTGACCTCAATGATCACCATTCATTCACGGAACAAACGAAACTGATCCTGGATGGCACTTTTCAGGGCGTTTTGTTGGCGCCCTCTTTCGTAGAAGAAGCACGGGAGTTTGTTAAAACTTGCCACAAACTTAAAATCCCTTTCGCATTCATCGATTCTGACATTCCGGATCAGGATAACCTGGCTTACATTGGTCCTCATTTATTCCAAAGCGGTTATGTGGGCGGGAAATTGCTGACTTATCGGCTCAAAGAAAAGCATAAAGTGCTGGTTGTCAATATTTCCAAGGATACAGACACCTATAATTACCATCAGATCGAGGAAGGCTTCCGAAGCTATTTCAAGGACCACAATATTCCGGGTGAAATCATTCGCATTGACATTAAAGACACGGATAACCTGTCCGTTACGCGAGATCTCAAACGTGTTTTGCTCACGCATGAAGACATTGAAGCCATTTTTGTCACCAATTCCCGGGTGTCCTCAGTCGCATCTTTTCTCGAAAAAAATAACAGAACCGACATTTCGCTGATCGGTTACGACTTCCTGAAAGAGAACATTCGCTATCTGAAAGAAGGGCTAATCGATTTTTTAATTTGTCACAAACCGGAAGAACAAGGTTACCGCGGATTAATGGCCTTGTATGAAACCCTGGTGCTTGGTACAACCGTCGCCAAGGTTCATTTTATGCCTATCGACATCGTCACAAGGGAAAATCAGGCATTTTATCAAAATTGAATGTTAAGTAATTAAAATGCCATAGAAATGATCTTGATATCGTGTTGTACCAAAATAATTTATAACCAAGTAGGTCAATAACATATCGTTAAAAATATGTTAGTATATTTACGGGTACGTCCCCGAAATCGCTTTCGAGGCTATTCCTAAACACTTTATTAAACATTATGCATTCGCTTAACCGACGAAATTTCATCATCAAATCTGTTGTAACTGGCGCCGGATTGGGGTTGCTGGACTTTTTCCCAGCCATTGCCCGCGTCGCTGACGGAAAACGCGTCGGCATCATCGGACTGGACACTTCTCACAGCGTTGCATTTGCAAAAGCATTGAATGCAGAGGCGCCAGATCCGGTTTATGACAGTTACAAAGTGACGGCTGCATATCCGCAGGGGAGCAAGGACATAGAATCCAGCACGAAACGCATTCCGGGATACATTGAAGAAGTCAAAAAGTTAGGTGTAAAAATAACCGGCTCAATCCAGGAATTGCTAGCCGAAACGGATGTAATTCTTTTGGAAACCAATGATGGGAGACTGCATTTGGAACAAGCACTGGAAGTGTTTAAAGCTGGCAAAAGAATGTTTATAGACAAACCCGTAGCTGCCTCATTATCAGACACGATTGCGATTTATAATGCTGCCGAAAAATACAAAATCCCCGTTTTCTCTGCCTCATCTTTGCGCTATATCAAAGGACTTGAAAATATCGACAAAGCCAAAGTCCTGGGCGCAGACACTTATAGTCCTGCCGTTTTGGAAAAAACCCATCCAGACTTCTTCTGGTATGGCGTCCATGGCGTTGAAACTTTATATACTGTCATGGGAACTGGTTGCAAAAGCGTCACGCGCGTGAGCACGCCAAACACAGACATTGTTGTAGGCATTTGGGGTGATGGCAGAACAGGCACATTCCGAGGCACGCGCACAGGCAAGCACGATTATGGCGGGACAGTTTTTACGGAAGACGGCAACAAAGTTTTGGGGCCTTATGCAGGCTATGAGCCGCTTTTGGTAGACATTATCAAATATTTCAAAACAGGCGAAATGCCCGTAACGCCTCAGGAAACGATCGAAATTTTCACATTCATGGAAGCCGCCGATGAAAGCAAACGTCAAGGCGGAAAAAGTGTAACATTGGAGAGTGTTTTAACCAAAGCCAAAAAGAGCCGATGAACATTGCTCAGACTTGGTGACCAAATCCTTTAACCATCATTTGACATGAAAAATATTCCTAACGAAAGAAGAGAATTTTTGAAAAAAACGCTTGCCGGAAGCGCATTGCTTACTTTGGGCGGCGTGCTGCCAGGTTTTAGTCCAAAAAGTTATGCAAAAATCATTGGGGCAAATGAGAAAGTGAGAGTCGGCGTGATGGGCGTCAATAGTCGCGGTCTGGCGCTTTCTTCTAACTATGCATTGCAGCCAAACTGTGAGGTTGTTTCGATCTCCGATGTGGATTCACGAGCCGCAGAAAAATGCATTAGCACTGTTAATGACATTCAAAAATCCAAACCTGCCAACACGCCTGATTTTCGGAAGGCACTGGAAAACAAGGATATGGATGCATTGGTTATCGCAGCGCCCGATCATTGGCACGCGCCTGCTGCCATTCTGGCTTCGAAAGCTGGAAAGCATGTTTATCTGGAAAAACCTTGCAGCCACAACCCAAACGAAGGCGAAATGCTGATCACTGTGGCCAAAAAATATAAGAATGTGATTCAAATGGGCAACCAGCGCCGTTCGTGGCCGAATGTGATGGCTGCAATTAAGGAAGTTCATAGCGGTGCTATTGGCCGTCCGTATTTTGTAAAAGGTTGGTATACCAATAATAGGGCGTCCATCGGCGTGGGAAAAGAGACTGCTGTTCCAACCTGGCTGGACTATGAGTTATGGCAAGGTCCCGCACCGCGTCGTGCTTATAAGGATAATTTAATCCATTACAACTGGCACTGGCTTTGGAACTGGGGAACGGGCGAAGCGCTTAATAATGGCACACACATGCTGGATTTAATGCGCTGGGGCTTACAAGTTGAATATCCCAACCGGGTTACCTCTTCGGGTGGACGATTCCGGTATAAAGACGACTGGGAAGCGCCTGATACACAAGTTATTAATTTAGAATTTGACAATAACACCGCCATGTCATGGGAAGGCAGAAGCTGCAACGGCCGGACGAATGAAGGCAGCAGCGTTGGGGTGATTTTCTATGGAGAAACAGGCTCGCTGCAAATTGGCGAGGGCAACACTTACACCATTTACGGACTTGATAACAAGGTGATTAAGGAAGTAAAAAATGACTTTGTGATTGATCCAAGAAATAAGATGAACCCGTCGCAGGGACTCGATGCATTGCACATTCAGAATTTCTTTGATGCCATTAAAAAAGGAACGCCGCTGGCTTCCGAGATCGTCGGCGGACACCAGAGCACATTGCTGGCGCAGCTTGGCAACATTGCTTATCGCACAGGAGCAACATTGAATGTTGATTCTTCAAATGGGCACATTAAAGGCAACAAAGAAGCTGAGAAACTTTGGAAAAGAGAATATCAAAAAGGCTGGGAACCGACTGTTTAGCTCGGTTTAAAAAGTTTAGTTTAATCTCAGCTCAGTTTCAAGTCAGATTAGCCTAGTTCAAGATTAGCTCAGTCTGAATCCAAGGCTTATTCCAAAACCCTGGATTGAAATCCAGGGCAATGAGATTGTAATCCCCTGACGGGGATTATGCGCCTAGCCAGTAAAAATTATCCCCGTCAGGGGATTTACATATCCTATCCCCGGAATTCATTCCGGGGGTTTATCGCCAAAAACCATGAACAACGCCTCCATAGCAATCAAAGTTGAAGATCTTTCGAAGCGGGAAACGATGATCTCGATCTTCCTGATTGGGCTGATGTTTTTCATCTTTGGCTTTGTTTCGTGGGTGAACTCTATTCTCATTCCATATTTCAAAATTGCTTGTGAGCTTACCAGTTTTCAGGCTTACCTGGTCGCATTTGCATTTTATATTGCCTATTTCGTGATGTCTGTGCCTTCCTCCTACTTGCTAAGAGCGGTGGGTTTTAAGAAGGGAATGATGTTTGGATTTTGGGCGATGGCCTTGGGTGCATTCATTTTTGTGCCCGCCGCCATGTCTCGAACCTATGAGATTTTCCTGCTTGGGTTGTTCACCATTGGCATTGGATTAGCGATTTTACAAACTGCTGCTAACCCATACATTACAATCCTCGGCGCAAAAGAACGTGCAGCCCAGCGCATTAGCATAATGGGGATTTGCAATAAAGCGGCAGGCATTTTGTCTCCCATTGTCTTCGCAGCCGTCATCCTCCGCCCTACCGACACAGCCATGTTTCAGCAACTGAGCTCGATGACAGACATAGAACGCAGCACAGCATTGGACGAGTTAATCCGCAGGGTTATTAATCCTTACATCGGACTGGGAAGCTTTCTTTTCATCCTCGGTTTTTTGGTTTACAAATCACCTTTGCCGGAGATTGACACGGAGCATGAAAGCGAACAAATTGCAAGTGCTAACGCAGGCAAGACCAGCATTTTTCAGTTCCCTCATCTCATTTTGGGCGCATTAGCGATCTTTTTGCACGTGGGAACGCAAGTGATTGCCATCGACACCATCATTGGTTATGCCAATTCCATGGGCATTGATTTGCTGGAAGCGAAGGTTTTTCCTTCCTACACACTTTTCTGCACCATTTGCGGGTATTTGATTGGAATCACCGTCATTCCGAAGTATATCAGTCAGGTTACGGCGCTTAGGATCTGCACATTGCTGGGGACGATTTTTACATTACTGATTGTTTTTGCAAAAGGAGAAATTCACTTCCTGGGTCACAC
The DNA here is from genome assembly GCF_021390515.1 of Dyadobacter sp. CY326. GTDB lineage: Bacteria > Bacteroidota > Bacteroidia > Cytophagales > Spirosomataceae > Dyadobacter. The sequence goes on along the minus strand of NZ_JAJUXI010000011.1, from coordinate 234,521 downwards.
GACAGATATTTCGATTTGGTTTGTGGTGTTACTTGGATTGGCCAATTCATTGGTTTGGGCGGGAATATGGCCGCTCGCGCTGGATGATCTGGGCCGGTTTACCAAACTCGGTGCTTCGATCATGATCATGGGACTTTGCGGGAATGCCATTATGCCCCTTTTCTACGGCTATTTCGCAGATACGCTGGATGTAAGGCAGGCTTACTGGGTGTTGTTGCCGTGCTATTTATATCTCGTTTTTTATGCGGTCAAAGGTCATAAATTAAGAAAGTGGGGATTTTGAAATTTCTTAGAATTAACACATTGCTTATGAAATTGAAATTAACCAACGGTCACATCATCACCCCTTTTCGCTACATCCGGAACGGAACATTGCTGGTTGAAGATGGCGTGATCCTGGGCATACACGACGGGAATGTTGATTTTCCGGATGCCGAGGTCATTGATGCAGGCGGGAATTACATTGCACCGGGTTTCATTGACCTGCACATTCATGGCGGAGGCGGACATGATTTTATGGATGGAACAGTTGATGCATTTCTAAAAATAGCTGAGACGCATGCGCAATATGGAACCACCGCCATGGTTCCCACAACATTGACCAGCGAAAAAGAGGATTTGTTACAAACGCTTGACAATTACGAACAGGCGAATGCAACTAATGTGAAAGGGGCGCAATTCCTGGGAATGCACCTGGAAGGCCCATATTTCGCACTAAGCCAGCGTGGTGCGCAGGACCCGCGTTACATTCGAAATCCTGATCCAAATGAATATGAAGAAGTGCTGGCTTATTCCTCGTCCATTACACGATGGAGCGCTGCGCCCGAGCTTCCGGGAGCCATTGATTTCGGCAAAAGATTGAAACAAAAAGGCATTCTAGCAGCTGTGGCCCATACAGATGCCATTTATGAAGAAGTGCTGGAAGCTTACGAGAATGGTTACACGCTCGCAACGCATCTGTATTCAGCCATGTCAGGTGTGACGCGCAAGAATGCATTTCGCTATGCAGGAACCATTGAAAGCGCTTTTTTACTTGATATGGACGTGGAAATTATCGCCGACGGCGTGCATTTGCCCGCTCCGCTTTTGAAATTGATATACAAAATAAAAGGCCCCGACCGCATTGCACTCATCACCGACGCCATGCGCGCCGCCGGAATGCCCGGAGGCGAAAGCACATTGGGATCGCTGAAAAACGGCCTGAAAGTGATCGTAGAGGACGGCGTCGCCAAGTTACCAGACCGCACATCCTTCGCCGGAAGCGTTTCCACGACCGACCGATTGGTAAGAAATATGGTTCAAATGGCTGATGTTTCCCTGCTCGATTCGGTGCGGATGATGACTGCTACTCCGGCGCGCATTATGGGCGTGGATCACAAAAAAGGCACATTAGTCGCTGGAAAAGATGCTGATATCGTCATTTTCGACAGCGACATTAACATACAAAAGACAATAGTAAGAGGCAGAATAATTTATGACAAGCAATTTTAAAAAACACAAATTATGAAGGTTGACGATTTGGAAATAAAAATTTTCGACACCAGACAAGAAATGGGGATCAATGCAGCCCAAATGGTTGCTGATAAAATCCGCGAGTTACAACAAATCCAGGATTCGGTTAATATCATTTTCGCTTCGGCACCGTCTCAGAATGAGTTTTTGGCAGCATTAAAAGGAGAAAAAGGAATTGAATGGGAGAAAATCAATGCTTTCCACATGGACGAATATGTGGGCTTGCCCAATGACGCGCCACAGAATTTCGGCAATTTTCTTAAAGTTAAATTATTCGATTTTGTGCCGTTGAAGTCGGTTTCGTATCTCAATGGCAATGCTGAAAATATTCAGGAAGAATGCAATCATTATGCTAAACTTTTAGAAGAAAATCCGGTTGATATCGTTTGTTTGGGCATCGGAGAAAATGGACATTTGGCCTTTAATGATCCACATGTGGCGTTTTTTGATGATCCTTTGATCGTAAAACAAGTTGATCTGGATCATGCTTGCCGCCAGCAACAAGTGAATGATGCTTGTTTTGACACATTTGACGAAGTGCCGCAAACGGCGTTAACGCTCACAATCCCCACATTAATGAAGGCGAAATATGCTTTTGCGATGGTGCCGGGCGAGAAAAAAGCGCAGGCTATTTACCACACCGTGGCCGAAGAAATTCAGGAAGAATATCCGTCCACGATCCTTCGGAAACATCCAAACGCGATTTTGTTTATTGATAAAGCCAGTTCAGGGAAGCTGAAAGAAATTTCGTCTTACAGTCAGGCGTAACATCATTTTTGAGCCTATCTTGCATTATTACCTCAATCCACCAACATGAGAAATACACTTTTGACAATCGCTTTCATGAGCGCTATGGCATTAAATCAGGGATGTGATACGAAGAAAGAAGAAGCCAAAGACGAGATACAAAAAAAACCTTTAAGCCTGATCGTGGTCGAGCCCGGGCACTTTCACGCAGCTCTTGTTCAAAAATCCATGTATCCTGACGTCGATTCGGTCGTACATGTATATGCGTCCGAGGGCCCGGATGTGAAGGCGTATCTGGATAAAGTCGAAAAATACAATGCAAGTCCCAAAGACCCGACGCGCTGGAAAGAAGAAGTTTACACTGGTCCCGATTTTCTTGAAAAAATGCTTTCGGAAAAGAAGGGAAATGTGGTTATCCTGGCTGGAAACAATCAAAAAAAGACTGATTATATTAAACAATCCGTGGACGCAGGCCTTAATGTGCTTGCGGATAAGCCCATGGCCATTGATGCGGCAGGTTTTGATAAATTAAAAGAAGCATTTACAAGCGCCGAGAAAAACAAAGTGCTGCTTTACGACATCATGACCGAGCGTTATGAGATCACCAACGCATTGCAGCGCGAGCTGGCAGCTTCGCCTGAGATTTTCGGTGAATTACAAAAAGGAACGGCTGAGAATCCGGCCGTTGCGAAGGAAAGTGTGCACCATTTTTTCAAATACATTTCCGGCGAAGCATTAGTGCGGCCAACCTGGTTTTTTGACGTAAAACAACAAGGCGAAGGCATGGTGGACGTTACCACCCACTTGGTTGATCTCGTACAATGGAGCTGTTTCCCAAACACTGAATTGGATTACAAAAAGGACGTTAAACTGCTTTCAGCAAAACGCACGGCGACTAAGCTTACCAAGTCACAATTCAAGCTCGTAACCAAAAGCGATAACTTTCCCGACTTCCTGAGCAAAGACGTAAAAGACACAACATTAAGCGTTTATTCCAATGGCGCCATGAATTACATCCTAAAAGGTGTTCATGCCAAAGTCTCCGTTTTATGGAATTTCCAGGCCCCCGAAGGCACCGGCGACACGCATTACTCCATCATGAAAGGCTCCAAAGCCAACCTGATCGTACGCCAGGGCAAAGAGCAGAAATACAAGCCAGTGCTTTACATTGAGACCATTGACAAATCAAAAGCTTACGAAGACGCCGTGGCTAACAGCTTCAAAATGGTGCAAGGGAAATACCCAGGCATTGAGCTAAAAAAGAACGCAGCCGGCTGGGAAGTGAGTATTCCAGCGAAATATGACAACGGCCACGAAGCGCACTTCGCGCAGGTTGCTAACAAGTATATGGAGTATTTGAAGGCTGGACAGCTTCCGAGATGGGAAGTGCCGAATATGATTGCTAAGTATTATTTGACGACGTTGGCTTTGAAGGAGGCTAAGTGAGGTTGTTATGAATGTTTTCCGTTGCTTGAAAGCAACGGGCATGTAGAGGGAAGGCAGTTTGCTTTCCCTTTTTATTTTTGCTTATTGATGCTACGATGTTGATTAACTGGACTATTCTTAATTATAAGAATTTATGAAACGAGGAATGAGACCAGCCCAACCCGGGGCGTTAATTAAGGAAACGATTGAGGGTTTGAAAGAAGAAACCGGGCACAACTACACCCAAGCTAACATTGCCAAAGGCCTGGGTGTTACGCGCAAAACACTTTCAAATATTTTGAATGAGCATCAAGGAATTAGCTCTGAAATGTGTGTGCGTTTGTCAGAGGCATCTAGAACAAGTGCGGAGTTTTGGCTTGATATTCAGCGTAATTATGATCTTTGTCAAGCGGAATACGATTCAGCATTTCTGGCCTTACAGTAAATGCCCTTCAAAACAAATTGAGTTGTTTGTCAGAGACTAATCCCTTCCCTAACATGGGCAGCTCCTCGATAACATCGAATTGCCTCCTTTCTTCGTTGAACTTCCGTATTGTTATTATATTACACTGAAAATCAGCCTTAAATTCTGTAAAAAGCGAATAGGCCACACTTATCCATTCGGGTAGAAGCTTGCGGCCAATTGACATATGCGGTTTACCAAAAAGTTCAGTCCATCCCTCAGCACGATCTTTCAAGAGCTTAGAGCTAATTTCTCGTTTAAAATCTTGGCACCGCTCAATGATAGCTAGCGCGGATAAATTGGTTGGTTTTACGTAGAAAGCACCATTCTTAGGGAAATGATCAAAGCCATCGAATTTAATGTCAAGAGGTGCTAGTCTTTCAACTACTCGTTTATATTCATCTAACAGCGGAACAAAATCTGCTTCATATGCATGAAATTCAAACAATGTAATGTGGGCCTCGGAATTCACACTATTGAACAAGCCTCCTATTGCCTCTCGCAAAGCATTTTTCATTTCTCTGACCTCGTTGATAATACGCTTTGAAGGTCTGATAACTATTGAATACCTCACCGGTTTTTGTTTCATCTCACAATACCTTTGTATGCTTCCTCAATCCTTTTAATGTGATCATGCTCCAAATTTTTAAATTCATTCGATATCGCTCTTCGGGAAAGTCTCCCCTCGTTTTGAGATAAAAAAATAAGAAGTAGCGAAACACCCCTATCTGACATTGGAACATGATCATCCAGCCACGTTTTAAAAGCATCGTAGTTTTCCAGATATCTGATTTCATTTGGAATTGTATGACTTATCGTATAATTGATACATTCAAATAAAAATTCAGCCTGCTTGGTTGCATCAAAATATTTATAATAATCAGCAGTTTCATTTTTGACCTGAATATTATGATCGCTTGTCGGCTCCCATTCAATATATGGAAGAATGGAATGAGAATAACTTTCTAAGACCGCCCGGTAGCCTGTAATTTTATCAAGAATCGCCGCTGAAACAGGAAATATGATACCCTTAGGAGTAAACCCAGTTTGGGCTAGCAGGTGATGAATGACGTATCGGTGAAGTCGGCCGTTCCCGTCGCCTTATCATGTTCAACCCACAAGTCCATTTTGATTCGAAATCCCATCGGAATTCGACTGTTGTCTCCGATCACGAGCTCTTGCAAACGCAAAACTTCGCCCGCAGTAAGTCCCTTACTTCCGGCTTGCCCGATAGCCTTTCCCCAGTTTGTAGCCCGAATGTGTGACGGACTTTCTCCCTCGATTGTAAAAGATGCTTTCGAATCCTTTAACAATAGAAATGCCGAGGTTCTGTACAAAATGTCTTTTTGTGTCTTTTGAAGAATCGAATGCGTCCGTTGTTCCAGATCGTCGTCGATATAACTCTCGAGCCTGGCTGATTTGAATATCAGCGGGCAAAAATTAGATGTACCGGGCAGATTATTTCGGATTCGCTGTCTAGGGACATTTTCGGATTTTTCGAGTGCGTACTGTATGTCAGGATCAACTATAGACACATAGTTGCTATCTTTTAAGTCGGGAAGGTCGAGCAATTCCTGCATAGATGTATAGAAATTTGCTATAAATAGGAAAAACGCGTATTGTTCGTTTTTGTAGTGATAATTTCAAGGCCTACATGTACGACTTTCGCTTTTAACCGGAGCAAAGGCGGTGTACTTGATGCCAACAATCCATATCCATTGTGGATTGTAATGCCTTTGAAACGGACATTCCCTACCATACGCATCCGAAAAGTTTCCACATGCACAATCCATCTATGAAACGACGAATGAGACCGGCCTATCTTCTATTTAGAACGTAGCAACTGCATTTCGCCAGCGCGAAACAACACAAACGCCACTTTCCCAACAACACCCCTACCCGTTATCCCCGTCCCGGTTCTTTCCCGTTTCGCAGCAGTCAAATCCTGTCTATATTCTGCTGAAATGCTTAATCTTCGCCACTTTGCTCCTATTGAACCAGAGGCCACCGGAATAACACGATCATAACCAAATGCATCGTTGGTCACAATGTTTCCGAGCCTTGCTTCCCCCTGCACAGCGGCGATGAACATATTCGCTCCTACTTTTCCATCTACAAAAAGCTTTATTTTTGATTTTGGATTGACATACCACCTCATTCCCGCATCAAAGGCGCCACGGTGATGCATTTCTTTTGTAATCCACTTCCCAGCTGTCCGGCTTGTTTCGCCAAACACATCGACATACATCTTTTTTTGCGAATAGCTGATTTGCGCCAAAGCAGAAAGCCTTGAATTGATAACTCGCTCTGCGTAAAAGCCCGCTCCACGTGAACAATATGAGGGAAATTTTTTTATGTAGCCATTTGGAAGTTCACCCCAATCGTAATATTTACGATTATACCAATCCCTTCCGTGCTCCAACTGAACGCCGAATTCCCAACGCGAAGCTTGCTGCGCGCGCGCTTGAGAGACAAATGCTAGTATCAGGGAAAGTAGAAAGCATATTCTCATAACGTTTGACGATTGGTTGGAAGAGCCCACGATAATGAATGTTATATATGTACATTTCTTCAACAAATTAGCCAAAATTTTTCGTTCGGCCGACTTGATTGAATGAACGGATTTATCATTCACATTTCCGAATTTCCTCTACCTTCTCGAAAAATTCCAGCAATTCCTTAAACGAGAAATAAGTGTTGCTCAAATTGGTCGTTCGGCCCATTTCGTTTTGGGCGAGCATGAAGCCGCTGAACATGGTCCAAAGTTCGCTAGTCCAACTTTCGGCAGAACTGCTGCTGAGTAACGCGGCTACTTCTCTTCCATAGCCAATCAATTTTGAGTCGAGCGACTCATTAGCGCGTGTTTCTGTGTTCATTTTTTTGCGAAGTCGTAGATGTGTGATTACAATAATGATGGAAGTTTCACTGAATCTGGCGGCAAAGTAATGTATCTCGAAACCCATACGCAACACATCCGGAGCGTATCGTACACCGGATTGCTTGTAAATTACTCGGAAACTTACCGATAGATTTATCTAAATTGCCTTTTCAACAAAACCGCCTTCCGCATGACACATACTGCCTCGAACCCGAAGATTCATGAGGGCCGCAACTTAAAACGCTTCCGCGAAATGCTCGGAATCAAGCAAGACGTCCTCGCTTTTGAGCTCGGCGAAGAGTGGAACCAGCAAAAGGTTTCTTTACTGGAACAAAGAGAAAAGATCGATTCCGATATTTTGGAGCAGGTTTCAGCGATACTGAAAATCCCGAGCGAGGCGATTAGGAATTTTGATGAAGATCAGGCGATTAATATTATTTCAAATACATTTCACGATCAAGCATATTTAGGAAATCCACATTCGACTTTCAATGTCAATCCGATTACAGAAATCAGAAAATTGCATGAGGAGAAAATGGAGCTTTATGAGCGGATGTTGAAGGAGAAGGATGAGATCATGGGGCGGTTGGAGCGGTTGATTGGGGGGAAGTTAGAGCGGTAATAAATAAATATGAACGGGGCATGGCCTGTAATTTAAGTTCATTATGAAGTTTGAATAGTTAAGCCAAGTTAAAACATTAACCGATAAAACTTGTAATTCGACCGAATAATAAATTTGAATAGTAAAATCTTTACTAGATATTAAACATCGAGAAGCCTTATTCACCAAACGTATCTATAAATCAAGGGGATAAATACATCAAATTTTTAAAACAATTATCGCGTAGCGATTCTCTATTTTCAATTGGTACCAAATTTCGTATATTAAGGCGTGTTTTAAAGAAATCCTCTTCCTTCATGAACAGAATGTCATACTTTGACTATATAGAAGACAAACTTATAACTCTCGCGTTCAGAACCACTCAGAGAGGTAAACTTAACTTGTTAGAGCTGCACATACATTCGGAAGATTTTTATAGGCACCTCCTCAATTGCGTATATCAGTGGAATGTGGTCAATCTCAATTCATCACTACAAAATGTCGAAGCTATCGATCTAATCGACATTGAAAACAAAATAATACTGCAAGTATCAGCAACATCGACAAAGGTAAAGATTGAATCTGCTCTGTCGAAGAATTCGTTAACAAACTATGATGGTTACCGATTCAAATTTATTTCAATAGCCAAAGATTCAGCAGATCTAAAAATTAAAACATTTAAGAATCCTCATGGTATTAATTTTGACCCTGCGAAGGATATAATCGATATAAATCAACTTCTTGCAGATATTAAAGGTTTACATATTGATTTACAAAAAGAAACATACCTTTTAGTAAAATCAGAACTTGGAAGCCAAGAAATAGGCCCTCAGTCAGACTCCAATCTCGCAGCAATTATAAACATACTTGCAAAGGAAAATTTAAAAATATACGAAGAAAATGAAAATAAAAACTCGTTTAAAATAGAAAGAAAAATTGAGTTCAATTCACTGAGTATCTCTTCGAAAGCTGTTATTGAAGATTATGCCATTTATCACTCGCGTTTAGGTAAAATGTACGATGAAATTGACAAAATGGGATCAAATAAAAGCTTATCCGTTATTCAGTTGGTAAGAACTCAATATCTTACTGAAATAAGACAAGACAAAGAAATTGATTCTGATACCATTTTTCACAATATAATTGAGCGTGTTCGAGAAATTATCGAACGAAGTATAAATTATGAAAGTATACCATTAGATGAATTATCAATGTGTATTCAAATTTTAGTCGTAGATACATTCATAAGATGTCGTATCTTTGCAAATCCAACAGAAAACAAAAATGTTACTACCAGATAATATCAAGCCTGAGAATAGCGTGTATTATGGTGGAGCAATCGTTCTATCCACGCTTCGCGAGAAGGATAGCTTAGAACTCATTGATCTATATCAGGCAGTTAACAGAAAAATGAGGATGACGTTTCCTATGCTGGTACTATGCTTAGACTGGTTATACCTGATTAATGTCGCCCAATTTAACAAAGAAGGTAAAGTTTTTCTATGTTCCTGAATAAGCTAACAATTTCGTCTGGAAGTACCATAATCCGAGAGATCAAGTTTCGGAAAGGAATCAATTTGATTATTGATGAGACAAAAGCGTCTAAAATCGATGATAAGCAGAGCGGAAATAGCGTTGGCAAAACTACTGTTCTAAATCTAATAGATTTCTGTTTCGGCGAAAAACCGAACAAGATTTGGCTAGATCCTGAAACCAAAAAAGAAGAATACTTATTAATAAGAAATTTTCTTCGCGAGAATAAAGTTATTATTTCACTTCTTTTATCAAAAGATCTTGATAGACCAGAAGCAGAAAAAATTCTAATTGAGCGAAACTTCCTCCCACGAAAAGAAACTATTAGGCGTATTAATGACATTTCATACACTGAGGAAGGTTTTATTGATAAGTTGTCTAGTTTAATATTCCCTCACCATTCGACAGAAAAACCAACTTTTCGTCAGATTATCGCTCATAACTTTCGAATCACTGACGAAAGTCTTATAAATACAATTCGAATGTTGGATAAATATTCTTCAGATGTGGAATATGAAGCGTTACATTTATTCATGTTGGGGATAACCTTTGATCAATCAGCGGAAAAGCAAAAACTTACCAACCGCCTAAGACAAGAAGAGTTGTTTAAAGGTCGATTGGAGAAAAATCAGACTAAGGGAGCGTACGAAACGACACTTTCCATTATTGATTCAGAAATAGAAGAATTAAATGAAGTAAAATTAAATTTCAATATCAATCCAAATTTCGAAAGCGATTTAAATAGTCTTAATCATAAGAAATATGAGATCAATAAATTGAGCTCGGAAATTTCCAAGCTTGCAATAAGACGTGATCTTATCCTAGAAGCGGAGCAGGACTTAAAAGGAGACCTATCACAAATTGACTTAGACGAGTTGAGTGCAATATATGAACAGGCTAATAATCACATATCTAGCTTGCAGAAAACTTTTGAAGACCTTGTTGTGTACCACAACTCCATGGTCCAGGAAAAAGTTAGGTTCATTACTAAGCAGCTACCTGAAATCAATGCTGAGATCGAAAGCAAGCAACGTCTTCTAGACGTACTTCTGACAGATGAAAAACAGATATCAACCAAGATTGTTAGAAGTGATTCTTTTGAGGATTTAGAAAAAGTAATTATCCAGCTTAATGAAAATTATAAGCGAAAAGGTGAATATTCAAATATAATAGACCAGATTAATGCTGTTGATAAAGAGATTGAAGAGATAAAGGAAGAGCTTGACAATATTGAAAACTCACTTTTTTCTGAAAAATTTCAAACAAATCTTAAAGCACAAGTTAATAAGTTCAACTTAAAATTTTCCTCAATCTCAAACGATCTTTATGGTGAGAGATATGGATTAAAATATGATATAATTACAGGCAAGAACGGTCAAAAGTTATATAAATTTAGCAGCTTCAATACTAATTTGAGTTCCGGGAAAAAGCAAGGCGAAATTTCATCATTTGAAATTGCCTATGCCATATTTGCGGATGAAGAAGAGATTCCCACTTTACATTTTATTCTAAATGATAAAAAAGAATTAATGGATGACAACCAACTCGTTAAAATTTCAAAGTTGGTTGAAAACTTAAACATTCAATTTGTTGCATCAATTTTAGCTGATAAATTGCCGTCAGAATTAAGCAAACCTGAGTACATTATCTTAAAGCTCTCTCAGCAAAAAAAACTGTTTCAAGTTCCGGGGTAGAGAATATCAAGCATCACTACTCACCACTCCAACTCAACCCCCTCCCCCTTCAAAAACCCCTGAAACCCTTTTAACATTTCGCCATCCTCCCGCACAACCCGCGGCGTAACCTTTTTCTCCCCAGCGAACTTCACCAACAACCCCACAGCCTCCCCAATGCTCCACTCCACCGGATGCAACCGATAACAACCATTAGTAATATGCGTAGTGCCAATGTTCTTATTCGCAGGAAGCAAATTTTCCATGCGGATGGGAATGAGCGCTCCTAAAGGAATCTGGAATGGTAATGAGGCGAAATCGATGTAGTTGTCGCCGTTGCTGCTGGGGTGCAGGTCTATGTGGTAGTAGCCTACTCCTACGCTGTCGTGGAAGTGGGCGGCTTTTTCCTTGGGGCCTGGGGCGCCGTTGGCGATGGCGCCGATTGCGCCACGTTCCACGACTATGGCGCGGTTTTCGGTTCCTACGTGTTCTTCTTTGATGGTGAAAAGGGCTTTGATGCGGCGGGATTCGCGGATGTAGGGATATTTGGCGAGGCCGTCTTCGGTTCCCATGATGTCTTTGCGGAGCCGGATCTCGGGCCAGCCTTTGCCGCCGTCGGGGCGTGGAGCTTCGGTTTGGAGCCAGTATAGCAAGGATAAGCTGAGCTGTTTGGCGCGGTTGACGTGTTTTTGAAAATCCTTTTCGCTGGCTCCGATGAGGTTGCCCAGAAAATAATCGTTTTGCGGCCAGTTGACGATGGTAATGTCGCCTGCGTAGGTTCCGGGTTTGAAATTGTCTTTGCTGATGATCCGGCGGTAATTCCAGAGGTTCAGCATATCGCCCGTTTTAATGCCTGCGGGATGAAAGCCGAGCTGTTTCGGCTCCAATGTTTTGGGATTGGAATAAGACAGATCCAGCAACTTTCCTGACCAGGGTTTTGCCATTTTTGGAATAAAATCCTTCCAGAATTCGTATTCAGCTGGCTTTTCGATCACATGATTTTCTCCCGGCCGGTAATCAATCGCGAAACAAACGGTGAATGCCTGGTTGTTTTCAGGATTCCCTTTTTCGGGTGCATGGAGTTCGTTGGTTTCACTTTTGGATTCGGTGCCGGTTACGAATTCTGTTCCTGTTATTGGCAGCAGGTCACCTAATTCTGTTGCGTCCACGAAATCAGGCGCTGAGAGTTTGGAGCGGGTTTTTGTTTTTACATTCACCACTTCTAACGACTGCACTTTATTCCCATTCACCTCAGCGGAAACGGCTTTGTGTTCTAACAATAATGTTAATTTGCCCGAACTGATGTAGGGCATGAACATATCAGTCAGAACGGCAACCGCTACACGCGGCTCGTGGCAGAGGCGCGAAACAGCGCCATCACCGGGATTCAGATGCTTCCGGTTTTTGGCTTCCTCGGTAAGCGGATAATTTTTGATATAATATTGCCTGATGGCCGTCCGGAAATCACGGTAAAGTTGCGTAGCACCATGTGTTTCAATCCATTGATGCTCGTCCGGCGGAACGCCTTGCTGTGACAGCTGGCCGCCGAGCCAATCCGTTTCTTCTGTCAGGATCACGGATAACCCATTGCGCAATCCAGCCAATGTAGCCGCACAGCCGCCTAAACCGCCACCGGCAACGACCATATCGGCCTCAAAAAAAAGATTCTTTGCAGGGTCTTTCGACTGTTGCAAAGAATCTGAACCTTGTATTTTATTTCGATCATTTGAAAGCAGGCTGCTGCCTAAGGCGATGCTTCCAAGGAAGTTCCGGCGCTTCATCTGACTAAACCACCTTCCCCATCACATACATTTCCTCCATCGTCGGCGACGGCACGCCGCCTTCATTTTCTAGCGTGATGGCAAAAGCGACTGCGCCTGGTTTAGCGTTTTTCATTGTAAGAACTTTCCCTGAAAAGTTGTTGTCGATCATTCCCATGTCAACAGGCTTATTATCCACAATAGTCCAAAGCTGGTATTGCTTGCCCGCAGGCGCTTTTGGCAAGTTTTGAACGTCGATTAAAACCTTGTTCGTAGCTATGTGCCAGAATGCGGAAACTGAACTTCCGGGAGATTTTGGAAGACCGGCCAAATGAACCGATTTATAACCTGGATCACGAAAAAGATTGGCTAGCGATTGATTGTATTCAAAACCTTGTCTCAAAGTCGCCATCTCCGTCTTCATTCCGCTCATTTCCGAAGCAAGCTGTTCGTTGCTGCCCTTGTACTCGGTCATTTGAACGGCCGACCAAGCTGCAAACACCGCGAATAAAACGGCTGCGGCAACAGCTAACTTTGCCCAAAACGGTGTTACAACTCGCGTTTCAGGCTGTTCAAATACATTATCAATGACTTTTGGACCCGGATTCAGTGGAATAATTGTATCATCTTCTTCAATTTTTCCACTTAAACTTTCTACAAAATCACTGGTCGCGTGAGCGGGTGTTTCATTTATTTCCTCGGTAGAATCAAAATTCATTATGGCAAAAAGCGATTCTTTCAATGAAGCAGGAGGTGGTGTTTGATGTTTCAGTGCATATTCTTCCAACGCACTTTCGGTCCGCAGCAGCTCTTCTTTTATCTCAGGATAAATATGAGACATACACTCCACTTCCTGCTTCTCCTGAGGAGAAACAGTGCCCAATACATATTCCTCTAATATACCGGACTCTATGTAGGCTTGGATATTCATACTGCAAAGTATTGTTTTAACTCTTGTAACGCTGTTCGGATCCTTGATTTAACTGTTCCCAATGGGATACTCAACTCCTCTGATATTTCTTCATGCGTGTATCCTTGAAAATAGGCCATGTCAATGAGGATTTTCCTTTCGGGCCTCAGCATGTTGACAATCGCCTTCATCTCCGAACTTGATGTCAGCGAATCTTCATATACATCCCTTTCATTCAGGACCGCCTTGTTATCGATATCATCCATCGCTGGTTTTCTTCCTTCAACCCTTGCCGCGTCTATTGCACCATTGCGCGCAATATTCATGATCCATGTAAACAGTCTTCCTTTCTCCGGATTGTAAGAAGCTATATTTTTCCAGATTTTTAAGAAAGACTCCTGTAAAACATCCGCGGCCCGCTCCTCGTCCCTCAACGTCTTTGAAATGATATTAAACAAAGCTCCTGAGTAATGGTCGTACAAAAATTCGAAAGCTGTTCGCTCATTCCTCTTCAGAGCTGACACCAATTCCTCTTCCGAGTATTTTAACTTACTAGTCGCCAAGAGTTGCTTAACATTTAATTGTATGTTACTAATTGGCAATCTAACGAATTTTCGGAAGAACCGGTCACGGCTATTATAAATTATTGTGTCCTGGTTCCAACCATTAAAAACTCTGGTTAGTTGCGGCTGAAAGGGTCTCCACACATGGGAGTTTATCGTGTTCATCATAGTGTGTTTTTTTATTCATATACGACCAACACACCAGAATAGATCATCATCGGTTAACTCTTCTTCAAGACCTTATGATGATACGCTTACTTGCGGATCTTTTCAATCCGCCAATATGCAAGGAAGAGAAACAACGCCATGAGGCTAAACAGATAGATAATATTGCGTGAATCCACAAGCCCTTTTCCAAGCGCCAGATATTGCTGATCCAATGCCGCCCAATTCAAAAGCTCAGCGCCCGGCCCCACGCCTGCAAGCTGCGCAAGCGCTCCAAACCCGATATACCAAACGAATGCAAGAAACACGCACGCTATAAACGCAACGATCTGATTGTCGGTTAGGGACGATGTCCAGATGCCCATGGAAACGATCACGCCGCAGAATAGTAACAGTCCAATATAAGATCCGAAAACGGCGGCGGAGTCAACATTTCCTTCCGGATTTCCGAGCTTGTAAACGCTGTAATAATAGATCAATGTTGGTAAAAGCGTGAGCGCAACCAGGACCCAGTTTGCAAAAAATTTACCCAAAACAAGCTCGCTGTTTCGCAGCGGTTTGGTCAGGAGTAATTCCAATGTGCCGTTCCGGGCTTCTTCTGCAATGGAACGCATGGTGATGGCCGGGATCAGGAAAAGCAACACATAAGGAGCCAATTGAAAAAAGGAACCCAACTCTGCGTAACCATAATCAAGGATGTTGGAATCAGGAAAAACCCACACGATCAGGCCAACTGCCGTTAAAAAAGCAGCCATCACAATGTAGGCGATCAGAGAATTGAAAAAGCTCCCTATTTCCTTTTGAAAAATTGCAAACACAAGTAAAAGAAGTTAAATCCGGTGGAGCTTACTCGAAAACGGGCTTTTCGCGGCGGATAATGGCAGCCACAATCAATGCAATCACCAATCCTGTAATGACATATAACACCACAGTCATCGTAAACATGATGCCGGGCGACATAAATTTCTGCGAAAGCTCCATGGCCATATCAATTTCTGCGTCGTCTTTGCCTTTCCGCTCCATGTCCTCGCGCACCTTGTCCATGGCCTGCGCCAGCATGGTGTTGTCGATAAACTCTGTGTAAAACATTGAAAATGCAGCGCTTAACACGCCCATAACCGCCGATGCCAATGTGCCCACACCAAGTCCTTCACCAAATGATATGTAGCCGCGATTTTGCCGCTTAAAGTCTTTCATCGCCAGCACAATCCCGACAATCATGAAAATAAATGACAACGAAGACAGCATTTTGTTCTCGGCAAGTCCGGAAACATTGATGATCGTGGTGAAGATCATGATTACAACGGAGGTCAAAACGCCATATTTCAGGGCAATCCGTGCGGTAGAAACTTGTTCTTCCATTTAAATAAATTTAAGATTTGTTGTGAAACACACCATAATCCTGCTTTCTGAAAATCAGTGAAATCACCAGAATTGGAATAATCGCCATCACCGTTTTCTTGCTCACTTCATCCATGATGATCTCCGAACGCTTCATATTCCCCACTCCATTATACATTTTGGCAAACTCAGCTTCACCGATATTTTTGACCAGCTCCGCCTTTCCCTGCAACATTAATGTCTTCATTTGGGCAATGTAATTGGTAAAAACAGCAGGATCACCGTAAGTTACAAAAAAGTAAATCAGCCAGCCAGCAATCAGCGCGCCGATTGTGTTCACCACATAACCAATTGTCAAGGCCTCCCAAAGATGCAGAAATCCGTCGCCGACATTCTTGCGATAATACCAGCAGGCACCGGCGATAAAAATAATGTGTATTCCAAAATCAAGGATCTTGTTATTCCCCAGCGGCACGATGTCAATCAGATAAAGTCCGATGAAGAAAATAAAGACAAGCACGCCCGTCATCATTCCAAAGACAAGCGAAACTTTAAGTAACGGTTTATTAAAATATGCGATAATCGACTTCATAAATACCATTCGTGTTTTCCGTTGTTAACCACTCCTCTCACTTTTCCGCGCAACGTTTGTCCCAAAAATGGCGTGTTTTTTGATTTTGAAAAGCTTTTATTAAATGTCCAGGTTGTGTCTTGCTCAAACAATGTCAGGTTCGCCAAACTACCCTCGGCAATGCTCGCTTCCTGCAACCGGAGAATGCGGCGGGGCGACGTGGTAAACTTTTCAATGATGTTTTCCAAAGACAATCTGCTGTGCGTCAACGCCAGCGAAAAAGCCGTTTCCAATCCGGTTATGCCAAAATCTGCATGATCAAATTCGAGGTTCTTGCTTTCCTCATCGTGCGGGTTATGGTCTGAAACAATGGCGTCAATGGTCCCGTCAGCGAGCGCTTCACGAATTGCCTGCGCATCAGCGGTGGATCGGAATGGCGGATTCACTTTCAGATTTGTATCAAAATCGATGAGATCTTCATCCGTGAACGCCAGTTGATGCGCTGCAATGTCACAGGAAACAGGCAATCCATTTTGCTTCGCTTCCCGAATGAGCTCCACGGCTTTTTGTGAAGAAATCAAGGAAATGTGCAGCGCAGGCGCGTCCGACTTGTACTTGCTTTTTTCCAATGCATATGCGAGCAATTTAAGATCGCGGGTCAGCATCATTTCTTCCGCCAGCGCGGGAATTCCTTTCATGCCGATAAGCGTGCTCGTCAGCCCTTCGTGCATTTGTCCGTAAAGGGTCAGTTGCTTGTCTTCCGGCCTGTTCATCAGCAGCGCATTCAGCGGCTGCAAATACAATATTGTTTTTAGCAAAAGATCCGCATTCTGCACCGGATGTTCGCCGTCTGTAAATGCAATGGCTCCGGCTTCGTGCAGGTCAATCATTTCTGTAAAATCCTCACCCTCGGCCTTTCGCGTCACGGCCGCTGCAACGTGCAGCTTCACCAGCCCGCCACTGCCCGACTGCCGGATATAATTCAATGTGTCTTTGCTATGCACCACAGGTTCTGTGTTGGGTAGCAACACAATTTCTGTAAAACCGCCATGTGCCGCCGCGGCACGAACGGATGTCAAATCTTCTTTATGCTCAAATCCCGGGTCGCGGGACGCCACGCGCATATCCACCCATCCGGCAGAAATACACAAATCGTTTCCTTCAAGAACCTCCGCCCCGCCGGCGTCCAGGTTGTCACCAATTGTTTTGATGGTCGCGCCCTCAATCAGAACATCCTTAACCTGACCGTTGAACGGCGATTTTCTGTCAATGATCCGGGCTGAGCGTATTAATAATTTCATATATGCGTCTTACAAACAAACTGACCGGGTTTCGTTTCATTCAACCGGTTTCAAAAAAAAAGCTCCAAACGGAGCTTTAAACAAAAATCATGCACCTATAAACTTTTCGTAATCTTCGGCGGACATTAAACCGTTTTCATCGCCGGGGCTAGTCAAGCTGATTTTCACCATCCAGCCGCGTCCATAAGGGTCTGTATTTACCAATTCAGGTTCTCCGTCCAGTTCTTCATTCACTTCCAGCACAGTTCCTCCAACAGGGATAAGCAAGTCAGAAACAGTTTTAACAGCCTCCACGGAACCGAAAACCTCGCCTTTTACGAGTTCATCACCAACTGTATTGATATCGACGTAAACAATGTCACCCAATTCATTCTGCGCATGGTCCGTAATGCCGATGGTCGCTATGTCACCATCGATCCGAATCCATTCGTGATCCTCTGTATACTTAAGTTCTGACGGGAAATTCATGGTTTAATCAGGTAAGTTGTAACATCTTTGAATCGCAAATTACAGGATGTAGGTTGTATTTTCCAAATCAAAATACTATTCCGCCAAATTGAATTTCAGCTGCACACCGCCGGATGTGCTCGCCCGATAAAACGAATTGGAAACGAGCGGATCATTAAATGTTCTGTCGAAATAAAACTGCACGCTCAAACGATTGTTAACCATGTAATTAACCGTCGGGCGAAGCTGGAAGTTGATATTTCCCGCGATCGGAATATTCTCGCCGTCAAACTTCCTCTGAATCGATCTCGTATCCCGGAAAGTAAGGCCAAGCTGCATTGTCATATCATTTTTGAGCTTCTTTTTAACACCATTGATCTTAAACGGAATGGCCACATTGTTTTTGGTAAAACCAATGTTGACCGTCACGTCCTGGTTGAAAAGCTCTGCCATTTGCGAGTTGGACAAGTTAAGCGCAATCGTCCGGTCCCTGTTATACTCAATCCGCGCTGTAACCCTGCTTTGCGTCCTGAATTCAACCCCGACAAGCGGCTGAAACTTCTCTGATAATGTAATCGTGCTCATTGAAAACACCGGGATATATTGTCCCAATTCGTTCCGCCGCGTTGATAATGGATAACCGGTCACCGCCAGATTGACGTAAAGCGCTTCGTAATCCAATGAAGACGTAAAATTTCCAACGCTGTATTGCGACATGTATTTATGCCTCAATGTGAATGAACTGAAAAACCGCTTGAAACCAGCCAGTTGTGAGAGTCCATTGTAACTCAAATCCCAGTTTGGCATCGGGAATTTCAAGAATGGGTTGGTGCGGACGGTCGCCGGATCTTTGCCCGTGTAAGCAGCGAAGAATGACGAGATCAAAACGTCTTGCGAGGTCTCATTATATTCGCCGCCACTTTGGTTTTCTGCATTCAACCGGTCTCTTAAAATGGCACGATAAGCTCTGAATTTATCAAAAACCGGAGATGAATTATCGCGTTTCATTTTGGCAAAAGCCGTCCGGAAAGACAGGAATGACATGCTGAACTGGCCATTCCGCAATGGACTTTGCGAAACAAAATCTCCCGATGAATCCGGCCTGTAAAATTCCTGATAAGCATCCTGCCGCGTGAGCCGCGCTTCAATAATCAACCTGAAATCTTTGAACGGTTCCAATGTTGTATTAGCAGAAAAGTTCTTCGCAATGGTTTGCTGGAAAGGCATGTTCTGCTGCTCGCTGCGCGTAATCCAGCCTTTTTCCGCTGCCTTAACCTGGAAATTCCGGTCCTGCTGACCTAGCACGAAAGGCAAGCCGGGCGCGTTGGTGTTGTCAATGCCAAAGTATTTTGGTGCGCGCAAGTAACCTGGAAGCGCCGTCGTTTCTTGGACAGAATAACTCACATTGATTCCGCGCACGGTCATTAAAGCACGCGTAACACTCTTGAGAATGTCCGTTGTGCGCATGTCGATTTCCTCAATATCACCCGGACTTCTTGCAAAATTCTTGCGGCCTACCGAAGGCGTGTTGGCAAATTTGAGATAGCGCAGTTTGTTATAAAGCAAAACAAAGTCCACTTTCCCAGTGATGCCGCGCTCTCTGCTATTCCGGATAATGTCTCCGAAAGGCAAGCCGGTGGTGTCTTTCAAGCCAAATGCATTTGCCTGATATTGATAAGCGATGGAATGTTTGTAATCTGCTGTCATCCAGTCTACAAGCGGAATTTTATCCAGAGGCAAACGGTAAGTCAGATCAATTTTCTGGTCAAAGTTTTTGATCCTGCCCAGTTTTTTGAAGTTGCTCCAAAGTGAATCTTTCTTCGCGGCGGAGTTGATGTCACCCATCGGCTCGTCAATGATCGAGTTGGCCGTTGAATTATAACTCAATGTCATGTTTCGCGTCAGGTTCCAGCTGAGGTCATAATAACGGTTGAACCAGAAATATTTCTCATACAATGGCTGAATGCCGTCGGTCGTCAGGTCTGCATTACGCAACTGGGTTTTCAGGAATCTCCTGTCAACATCCGTGCGCACGGAAACCATATTGGGCAGCAATGTAAGGTTCACATCTTTGATCAGATCGGCCCAACGAGTGGTTGCCTTCCAGTTCTTGAATGGCTCCATTGGTTTCGGCTGGCTGCTGTAAACGTAGGAAATGCCTCCCCGATAATTGCGTTGCGCATATTCCTGTGTCAGAATGTTCCTCCGTTTATCATCACTGAATGCATAAGTGAACGAGAAATTCTCAAAATCATAAAAATGATTTCTCGCGCCAGGCTTCGTCTTTATCTTCCTGACATTGGAAAAGTTAATCCCCCGCTTCACTGCATTTTCTTCCACCATACGCCGGTAACCGTCCCGCTCCTCGTCCGATTCCAGGTTTCCAAGCGATGTGTTAAGCGGCGTGTCCGGGTCCAACGGATTAAAGTGCGGCTTCACATTGTGCCGGTCGTAACTCAAAAACAACGGAATGCTGAATCCCCAACTTTCGGGCAAAAGCTTATCGAGTGCAATGTTAGAAGACACGCCATATTCCGTAGTAAAATTCCGCGAACGCTCGCCAATGCGCTGTTGCACGCTTCCAAAACCAAATGTTTCAAGCCTTCCAGAAGCGGTTACTGTTGCAAAATCGGCAAGTTTCGCATTCAATTGAGCAATAGCCGCAACGCCGCCCGTTTCATCAAAACCTTCCACGTGCATTTCATCCACCCAAATACAGAAGCTTTTCGCGCGCTCATCCTGCGATTTCGGATTTCGCATTCCGATCATCATAACTCGAACCGAGCTCAAATCCGGATTACCGACAACTGTCAATTTATATCTTCCATCCGCCGTTGTGATGGTGTAAGGCACACTCAGGTTTCGGTCAAGCTGCCGGTTGCGCTGCGCTTTGGCCTCAATAAGGTCCGAAAGCGCAATGTTCAATTCGTTTTCTTCTGGCCAAACCTCTCGCTCATTCGTTTGGTTAGGCAATGTTGCCTTCAAATTGGAAAGGTCTATTTCGTAATAATTCTGGGTAAGGTCCGTTCCGATGCGCATGAATGCACCAACCATGCGGTCTTCACTCAGCTCATTTTGCATGTGCACATACATCCGCAGCCTTTTACGGAACAGCAGATCAAGGTTCACATTCTTGAACACTGCCCTTGAATCACCATCGCGCAAATCTGTCACGCACAAGCTCATCGATTGCTCATTCAGCAACAAAGGCGGGCGCTGCGTATTATCCTGATCTCGCACCCAACCCGGTGGAATTGAGTAAACATATTTGTCGGAGCTGGTGCCGCTTTGCGGCTGGCTGTTTTCCTCTATGCTTACAGTTCCAACCGTAAATTTGGCATCATAAGGCTCGGGAACTTCTTGTAAACCAGGCGCATCCAGGTTGGACGTATATTTTCTATATTGCTGACCAACCATTTGCAACTGCGCAAAACGAAGCACAACAGGCTGTTGAAAGTCCGTCAGATACATGCGCATGAACCGAATTGATTTGAACCCGTTCATGTTTCCAATGACTCCCGAAAACTCCTTGATAGGAACCCGGAAAAGATACCAGGTCTGCTGATCGGCTGTGTTCACTGTTTTGTCAACAATGTAACCATTACCAACTGCCAGCTGATTGGGTTTCAGATCAATTTCGTATTCATAATAAGATTCGTTGTCATTGATCGTGTTGTCGACGTTCATGTCTTCGCCGTCCGGCACATTGGTTGAAGCAGGCGTAACATCCGCGCTTCTGCCAAGACTTTCAGGAGAGTTGTTCTCCATGCCAATGTAATTCTTATAACGTTCAAGCACTTTCAAGTCTGCGCTGTCCAGGCTGGCGCCAAGGAAAAACTGGAAGTCATCACCCGAAGGATCACGCAAAATCTGCTCTCTTGCCTCGGGCGTCAGGTTTGCAGGAAGTCTGTCAATAAACCTTTTGAAAAATGTGCGCTCTTCATCGTTGTTCAAACCATCCAACCCTACATCCTGGCGCTGGCGTGCACCGGATTCATTGCTGAATGCATTGATCAGATATTGCGATTTGGTGACATAACCCCAAGCCGTCGAATCCACATTGACACCGACTTGCTTTGGCACGATCGGAAGTCCGTTTTCAAAATTGTAACGCTCGTCAGGAATGACATCTTCTGAAATATCGCCAAGATTGAAAACCAGTTTCCCGCCGGTTGTATTGGGTCGTTCATTGCCGCTCCCGTCCCGCACCACTCCAAGCGGATTATTAATAAACGGGTCCAGCATCCAAAATTCAATGCTTTCAATGTTCGCATTATCGAAGTCATTATCCGAAGTAATCGCTCTGCTAATTGCACCAAAGTTCTGTCTTGGATTTTTCAAGCGACCATCTGGCAACAGATCTACATTGTAATTGTACATGCCCCTTTCGCTTGGATAGTAAGCAATGTCAAGCACGTTCTGCGGATAAGAAACAAGCCCAGCGATGGCGCGTTTCGGGAAAATTTGGTTGGGCAGATAAAGTCGTTCGTAATAATATTTGAGGTCTTCGTCTTCAAAATTGCCTGGTGGCTGATATCCGCCTCCCAATCCCTGAGATCCGCCGAAAATATTGTCAACTGTGTAAGCTGAAATTTTCGCTCTTCTGTAAGCATAATCGAGCGTTTTGCCATCCGTTCCTTGTCGGAATGCTGGCGGGACGCCTGCTAAGCGCCATTTCTGCGGCTGTCTGGATAAGTCGTATATCGTGCGGGCTGCTTCAAAATCGTCAACCAATGAGCGGTTATTTACGTCCTTCGACACCCCGGGAATCAGTTTTGCAAATTCTCCTTTAAACTGAATGCTCGACATTTCCTTGGTTTGAATCAACGGCAATGCGTCAAGCCATTTGGTTAGGAAGGGGACATCTTTTCTAAAATTAATATCGAACCCGATCATTGTGTTGCTAACAGGCTCATTTCCAATAGAAACCCTGGTTAAGAATCCAGCAGGCCGTTCACGATATTTCATCAACGTCATACCCAGGCTCATATCGCGGTTCACCATGTAATCCAAACGTGTTCCAAGAAGCGAACGGATCTGATTTTGAAACATGTCCGGGCGTTCGTATTCAATGACAATTTCCCTGCCCGAATTCATTACGCTGCTGTTCAAAATGCGGACACGTCCAATCTGCGCTTCAACAATGTAATCGGAACCGGGCGAAAGCGGAACGCCGCCGGATGTGACGGTTACGGAAGTTTCCAGGACGCCAAAAGGCAACTGCACCTCAGCTCCCCCACTTGATTGGTAAGATCCTTTAATAAAAAATTTGTTGCGCTCCGAAATTTGCTGGGCATCGACCATTGTGGTGGAATACAGCTCTCCAAAGACATATTTATTACGGAATTGCTCTTCTCCCGCACCAAATTTTCGCGCAAGATTCGAACCGAAAGGTTCAAGAACGGGAAAGATAATGCGTCCGGATTTGCTTTCGACCGTGATGCCGTCGACAAAATCGAAATTTCCATCGGGTTGGAGATCATTCACCGGGTTCAGCCTGTCGAGGCCCATGAGCCGGATTAATGGAATGTTGGCAATGCTGCTTTCCTGCAAGTTTGGGTTATCAATTCCGGTTTGGTCATCTTTATAAATGATCCGCAACTGGAAACCCTGCTTGTCCATTTGGCTTGTCCCCAATGAATAAACGTTTTTCATCATCAGGTTCCACATGGGAAGCTTGGTGTTATTGCGAATCGTAGATGATTTCAGCAATTTCAATGCGATTACTTCATTGTCCCTCCGCGCCTGATAATCTTCGGTAAGCTCCCCAACTTTAAATGAGCGTCCATTCAATGTATATTCGTACGAAACGGCCAGCACTTCATCATTCCGCAATGCATTGGTCAAAGAAATGTATCCCAATTGCGGATGAAACGAATAATCACGATCTGCGATAAGCCTTTTCGCGCCGCGAAGCAGCTCATAGTCAACCGCTCTTTCCAGTCCCAGACCTGTTATTGCACTGTTTGTGTTATCAACTTGCCGGAATGACGCATTATCCTGCAAGGTTTTATAAAGTCCGTTGGCGGCATTGTCTGCCGGCGAAGTCGAACGAATGGGCTGCAACCTGGGATTGCCAGACTTATAAGGCGCAGGTTCCCCCAAATCAGCGAAACCGACCACATTTCGCAATGACTCGGTCGTTGTTGTCCGGTTGGTCACGTAAACTTCCATCCGCGTAACCGTTACGCCTGAGGTGATTGTGGGCGTGTTTTGTAGTGAACTCTCGTAAATGTTCCTGAAATATTGAGAAAGGAAAAAGTTACGATTCTCATCATATGTGTCCGCACGCAACTCAAAATCGCGGCTTTGCGCACCGCCACGCAGAACAATCCTTTCTTTGCTGGATTTCTGCTGTGAAGCCACGAGTGTCGCACTTAACCGACCGAATTGGAGGTCGGTTTTTAGACCAAACAGATTTTGAACACCGGGAATCAACTGGCTGTTAATGGCCCAGTTAATGTTTCCAGCCTCAATTTTCCGGATAAAGCTTTCTTCCGGATTTTTATAGTTTAGCTTAATTGCATTCTCAAAATTGAAGTTTGCTTTTGTATCAAAATTGGTTTGAAAACCAAGCTGATCGCCCAATTTCGCGTCAAAGTTAATGTTAATTTGCTCATTGAAAATGAATTGCGTGTTTCTTCTCTGGCGGATCGGAATGGCCGGATTATCGAGAAACTGATGCATTAAGCCCAGGTCCAGAGAAACAAATCCGGTTGGTTTGAAATTGACAAAATCGTCGCCCAGCAGTTTTGAAAGTCCCGGCGGAATGTCGAGTTTAGGCAGAAGTCCTCTCGAACCCATTGCACTTTTGCCATCCTGCCTTCCTGCATATTCACGCAGCAAACTTTTGAATGCGCGGTCTTCCTGGATCTTGTCGTAAGTCGCGAGGTCCATTCTTTCGGGAGCCCTGTAATTGAGGCTTCCCGCCGGCGTGCGAATGCTTTCCGAAACAGCAACTTTTCCAGTGCTGTCTAGCAAAATAGAAGTAGAAATATTGGCCGGATCGCGGAGATAAAATGGCGAACGGGGACGAGGGTCAGCAACGCGATTGGAATAAAAATCCTTCCAGCGCATAATGAGCTGGCTGCCCGAACGGTCGACTTTTCGCTTACTCGTATCTTCCGGCACAGTATCGGCAACGAATGCCCAATCCTGCGCCTGTGCTGAATATGGCTCGTCCATTTCAACGGAGACGTTGGCCAAAAGTACAGCGCCGGTCGATATCGTTAATGCCTTAAAAAGAAAGGAGTAAATCGTTGATGACAAGGTAATATGCTTATTTAGAGAAGGTTGCAGCCACAATCAAATCCATCAGAACGATTTTACTATCGTAAATTTTTTCACCAAATATCATTACAGCTCGATTATCGAAGTGCCAGTTTTATAAGATTTTCAACGGTCATTGCATGTCCCTCGCGCTTGATAATCACATCCAGACTTTTCTCTGCGGTCACTTTTGGAATGCCCAATGTGACGAGCGCAGCCAATGCTTCACTTTTCAAAGTGCCGGACGGATTGTCAATGGTTCTCGGACCAGTTGAGACAAGTTCCTCTTTGCGAATTTTATCACGCAATTCCAAAATGACGCGTTGAGCAGTTTTTGACCCGATTCCCTTGATTGATTGAATCAAACGCAGATCTTCGTCTATAATTCCTTGTCGTATTTCTGATGAAGAAAGCGACGAAAGCATTACCAATGCTGTTGACGGGCCGACTCCTGATATGCCTATCAGGTCCAGGAAAAGCTTCTTTTCATCGTTTCCCCAAAACCCATACAAGATGTGGGCGTCTTCCCGTATATTCAGGAACGTTACGAGCTTGCACTTCTCCCCAAGCTCGGGAAGGGAAGTGTAGGTTTGTAAAGAAATCCGAACTTCATAGCCTAATCCGTTTACATCGATAATGGCATAAGCCGGATCTTTGTAGACTACAGTTCCGTTAACGTAGGCAATCATATAAATAGTATGTGTAAATGACGCGTATTCACTAGACAGATATAATCAGTTTCTGACCAGGTTTGATGGCATTTCCTCTTATTCTGTTTTTCTTTTTCAATTGTCCTATCTCCAGTCCGTAGCGCTGTGATATGATCCAAAGTGTATCGCCTTTTTGAACTGTGTGATATTTTTTTCTTGTATGCCTGTCGTTTCTGGCGACTTCTTTTTTAGGCTCAGGAGCATTGTTTGAAGCCACTCTCGTGCCACGAACCGTTTCCTTAACTTCTTTCAAAATGACCAGCCTTTGTCCTCTTTGAATATTGTTGCGGCGCAGGTGATTCCATCTTTTTAGCTGTGCAACCGTAACGCGGTATTTTCTCGAAATAGATTGCAGGTTCTCCCCTCTTCTAACTGTGTGAGACGCCCGTTTTGTCCTGGTTTTTTCAATAACAACATCCTCACTTTCAGCCTCATAATCCTCGTCATCGCTAAACGTTTCCTGGCTTACAACTGCATATGGGAATGAAGTATTTTTGCCCATCGAATCCAGAACAGAACTGTCAAGCTTCGCCACCATTACGCCAGGTTGCAGAAGCAATCTGCGCGTGCAAGAGTCCATGATCGAATTTCTGTTGCTGACCAAATAAGTGAACTGCATGCTTGGCACTTTTAGGACAAAATTCCGCGTCTGGTCCGGCAATGAAGTTTTTGTGATCTGCGGATTGAGTTTTTGAATGTCTTCGAAATTGATGTTGCTGTTTTTGCAGAAAGCAAGCAGATCAATGTATCCGTTAATATGAATGGTGTCGTTTGGAATCTGGAATTCCATTTTTTGCGGGTAAATCCCGTGGTCATTTCCATAGTTCATCATGTAGTTCATCGCTACATATTGCGGAACATAGGAACGCGTTTCACGCGGAAGCACATTGTAAATTGTCCAGAATGTTGTTCCATGTGAACGGCGCATTGCGCGCTTTACGTTGCCCGGGCCAGTGTTATAAGAAGCCAATGCAAGCTCCCAGTCACCAAAAATATTATAAAGTTGTTTCAGATAACGGCAAGCAGCCTCCGTCGCTTTTACCGGCTCGAAGCGCTCGTCAATGTATTTGTCCTGATAAAGACCAAACTCACGTCCCGTTGCAGGCATAAATTGCCACAAACCACCCGCTCTCGCATGCGAAATAACAGTTGGATTGAGTCCCGACTCGATCATTGAAAGATATTTGAGCTCAGTCGGTAAGCCGTGCTTTTGTAGTGTTTTTTCAAAAATGGGAAAGTAGAGCGGCATCTTCTCCATCATTGTTTTGGTGAAGTCTGCCTTTTTATAAATAAAATACTCTACGAACTCGTGGGAAGTCTTGTGATAAGTTAGCGGAATTGATTTTTCAAGTTTCGCAAAACGCTCCCTCAAAAGCTCCTGTGGAATTGCGGGTGTGTTGCCTATTTCTTCAACTGCTGGCAAAGCAGGAATCGCCAATTCCTCTGCTCTTACAATATTTCCCAGCGTATCTTGCTCGAATGCTAACTTCTCCTGTGGAACAATTGCCATAGCCGGCACACTTCCAAATCCTGCACACATGGCTCCGAGCCACAATAGTTTTTTTGAAATCTTCATTAATTAAATGTTTTTTGAAGGTTAATCAATTCCCGGTTTTCAATGGCTACTATCTGAAAGTCAATTGCTTACAGATAAAATTTCCTTTATAAGATCTTCATTTTCCGAAAATCTGCCTGATGAATTAGAATAATCTCTAATACATTTTCACGCTTAACTCACAAATATATGCTTCGAATAACTTTGCTACTGCACCGGCTATTCTGGCACGATTATTTACTTAAAACCTTGGATAGTTATGCAGTCACATGTCAAATAGGTCGGCCGAATAAAAAACCAGCTGATACCCGTTTAGTGATTTGAATCCATGATTACAGCTCCTTTTTTGTTCAACTCAGTAAGATATTGCGCAAATGCCAGCATCTTTTCTTCGCCAAAATAAGGAGCCATGACCTGAATTCCAATTGGCATTCCGTTTTCATCATTCCCATTAGGAAGCGCAACAGCCGGGTTTCCAACGACATTTGCCTGAACTGTAAAGATATCCGCAAGATACATTTGTAAAGGGTCCTGCGTTTTTTCTCCTATTGTAAAAGCAGTTGTTGGCGTTACCGGAGAAATAAAAAAGTCAAACTGATCAAAGAACCTGTTCGTCTCCTCCTGCACCAATCTTCTAACGCGTTGCGCTTTGGTATAGTATGCGTCGTAGTAATTTGCACTCAGAACAAAAGTTCCTAACAGAATTCGCTTCTTCACCTCCTGGCCGAAGCCTTCTGTGCGTGTCTTTTTGTACAAGCTTTCCAAATCAATCGCTTCCGGGCTTCTGTGCCCATAACGGACGCCATCGAATCGTGATAAATTTGAGCTGGCTTCCGCGGTAGTTAATATATAATAAGTGGGAAGCAGCGAATCAAGCAATGGAATTTCAACTGGCGTCACTTCATGCCCTTCGGCACGTAACCGGTTTAATACTTCCAATGTCTGATTACGAATGTCAGAAGAAATTGCTTCACTTTCAACACTTTCACGAATATATCCTATTCTTGCCTTTCCAGTCCAACTCAAATGCTGCGTATAAGCGGGAACGGGCTTGCTTGAAACTGTGCTGTCAAAATCATCTCCGCCAGCCATAATTTCTATTAGCAAAGCCGCATCGGCAACGCTTTTTGTAATGGGTCCAATGCAGTCGAAAGAAGATGCATAGGCGATCAGTCCGTAACGTGAAATTCTTCCATAGGACGGTTTTACACCCACAACTCCACAAAAAGCAGCAGGTTGACGAACCGATCCGCCCGTGTCGCTTCCGAGAGAAGCGTGGCATAATCCAGCCTGAACAGCAACGGCCGATCCACCCGAAGAACCGCCCGGAACTTTGGAGTTATCGGCCGCATTAAGCACAGGGCCGAATGACGAATTTTCATTGGATGAACCCATTGCAAACTCGTCGCAGTTCTGACGACCAATGACAATGGCATCTTCGTCCAGCAAGCGCTGAACTGCGGTTCCCGTGTAAGGCGCGACGTAAGAATTTAAGATCTGACTTCCGGCTTGCAAACCGTGTCCTTTGTGCGAAAGCACGTCTTTGAGCCCAATGACCAATCCGGCAAGCCTCCCTGCCGTTCCGTTTGCGATTTTTTCATCAACTGCAACGGCTGCTTCCCTCGCCTCGTCAGCATACACTTCAACGAAAGCATTCAGGTGTTGATTGGACTCAATATTTTGAAGATAATAATCAACTAACTTAACGCAGGTCAAACCGCCTTCACGCAAATCTTCCTGAATCTCGGCTAGCGTCAGATACTCTTTCAATGTAATTAATTTGTGGGGTTGTAAATAAAGAATCAGAGCCATTAAGTATACCCTTAAAGGCTCTGTTTATAATAACTCGATAAGATGGAAGGATTATTTGGGGTCTTCCATGCTTTTTTCAATATTTTCCTTAACGTCTTTTGACGCGTTCTTGAATTCATTGATACCTTGCCCCAAACCGCGCATCAACTCAGGAATTTTCTTCGCACCGAAGAAAAGTAGAACGAACAAGGCAACCAAAAATATCTCTTGTCCACCTAGACCCATGATTCCTAAAACGGTTATTGATTCCATATCTGTTTCTTTTTTAATGTTTACAAAAATAAAAATTCTTTTCTACAGAAACTACTAAACGGTTCTGTTTTATCCTATGTTAATCGTTTTTTCACTCTTTTCCCACTGGCTGAATTTGGTGATATCATCGCCCAAAGTTTTGATCAACCAAACAATCAGCGCAACGTCATCAGTGATGCCAATGACGGGCAAAAAGTCTGGAATCAGATCAATGGGCGATAAAAAGTAGATCAGCACAGCCACAATTGAAATAAGACTTTTCCATGGCAATCCCTTGTAATCTCCAGCTGCATAAGCACGGACCATGCGGATCAAAACCTGTACACTGCCGGTAACTTCGGACAGATTTTCGCGAAATCCTACGCGGTTCATCTTGCCCATCACTTCCTTCGCCAGTTCAAACAGACGCGCTGAATTCTGCGCATAGCGACCTGCCTTTCCTGTGGCCTTCTTAAAGAAAATCGACTTCAAAATCCTCGATATCATAGATTCGTTATTCATTATATATAGCAAGAAAAAGAGGTTTGTAATGCCGATATAACTATCAAGATACGTAATTAATTGTATTTCGGATTGACCCCATGACTTTTAAGGCAAAAAATCTCATTCCGCTTGGTTTAAACAAATTATGTGTCCTACTTTTAGGAAAAAATTTAAAAAGCATTAATTTCTATACAATTAACCATATTTCTTTATGAAGATTACTGTTGTGGGTGCAGGCGCCGTTGGTGCAACTACTGCCGATAATATTATTCGTCGTGAATTGGCTGAAGAGGTCGTTTTATTGGATATAAAAGAAGGCGTAAGCGAGGGAAAATCGCTGGATATGTACCAGACAGCAGCTTTGCTGGGGTTCAATACGAAACCTGTTGGCTCAACCAATGATTATGAAAAAACAAAGGGCTCCGATGTTGTTGTAATCACATCCGGCCTGCCCCGCAAGCCTGGTATGACGCGTGAAGAACTGATCGGAATCAACGCTGGAATTGTAAAAGGTGTTACTGAAAATATTCTAAAATACTCTCCTGATGCGATCATTATCGTTGTGTCCAATCCAATGGATACCATGACTTATCTGGCTTTGAAAGAGTCGGGGATTGCAAAGGAAAAACTGATTGGAATGGGCGGCGCATTGGACAGCGCGCGTTTCAAAACTTACCTGGCACTGGCCATGAACGCTTCTCCGCTGGACATCCACGGAATGGTGATTGGTGGCCATGGCGATACAACCATGATTCCGTTGACAAGATTGGCAACTTACAATGGTCTTCCGGTAAGCAATTTCCTTTCAACGGATGAGCTGGAAAAAGTGGCGGCTGACACCATGGTGGGCGGCGCGACTTTGACCAAATTGATTGGCACTTCTGCCTGGTATGCTCCGGGCGCGGCCACATTGCTTTTGGTTGAGAGCATCGTTCGCGATCAGAAGAGAATTGTGCCTTGCAGCGTTTATCTGGAAGGCGAATATGGCCAGAGCGATATCTGCATGGGCGTGCCGGTTGTGTTGGGCAGAAAAGGATGGGAAAAGATCATTCACCTCGACCTAACAGACTCAGAGAAAGCCGCTTTCGAAAAATCAGCAGAGGCAGTGAGATCAATGAACGCTGCTTTGAACTTGTAAATAGACCGAAATAAACCACTGCAAAAACCTGTCCGGAAATCCGGTCAGGTTTTTTTTTCGATTTTTTTTTCAAGAATGTGACCTGGCATAGAAATGTACGTCTAATTGGAGATTTTTTATCATCTAACCGCACGTATATGAAAAATGCTCTAATTCTATTT
The DNA here is from genome assembly GCF_021390515.1 of Dyadobacter sp. CY326. Lineage (GTDB taxonomy): Bacteria > Bacteroidota > Bacteroidia > Cytophagales > Spirosomataceae > Dyadobacter. The sequence continues at coordinate 203,251 of NZ_JAJUXI010000011.1, read as the reverse complement.
GTCAGTCTTTTCGTTTCATTCCAGGCACTTTCTCAGGGAATTAAGGGGAAAATCACGGATGAAAAAAATGGCTCCGGGTTGCCAGGAGTTTCGATTCTCGTACAAGGCACCAACAATGGAACGGTCACCGACGGCGACGGCAATTATTCGGTCAACATTGATGAAGGTGTTTACAATGTGGTCGTTTCCTTCATTGGCTACACTTCCAAAATCGTCCCGGCGCAAGTAAGATCCGGTGAAATGCTCACGCTAAATGTATCACTCGCCGAATCGTCGGAAATTCTGAGCGAGATTGTTGTTACCGGATCCAGAAGCGGCGGCCGGTCGCGTATTGACTCGCCGGTGCCAGTGGATATCATTCCGGTGTCCCAGATCGCCAACAATGTCGGACAGGTGGACATTAACCAAATCCTGACTTATATCGCGCCTTCCTTCCAATCGTCACGCCAGACGATCTCTGACGGCTCCGACCACATTGATCCTGCACAATTACGAGGTTTGGGGCCCGATCAGGTTTTAGTTTTGGTTAATGGCAAAAGAAGGCATCAGTCGTCGCTCGTCAATGTGAACGGAACGGTAAACCGCGGAACCGTTGGAACCGACTTGAACGCCATTCCGGCAACAGCAGTCGACCGCATTGAAATCCTTCGAGACGGCGCGTCAGCACAATATGGCTCCGACGCCATCGCAGGCGTAATCAACATCATTCTGAAAAACAGAACCGGCCTCAGCGGAAATGTCTCCTACGGCCAGAATGTGACGACTTATGACAAAAATTACATCATCAACAACGGCGCAGACGAGTCCGTGAATGTTACTGACGGCGGAACTGCGCAGGTTGGCCTCAATTATGGATTCAAAGTAGGCGAAAAGGGATTTGTCAACATTACCGGCGAATATGTAACCCGCGAAGCGACCAACCGCACGGGCACTTACACGGGTCAGCTTTTCCCAGCGGTCAACGGCAATGTTGTTGATGATGAGATCTTAACCGAAAGAGGACTGAACCGAAATGACTTTGATATGCGCATTGGAAATTCCAAAGTGCAGGGCGGCGGCGTTGTTTTGAATGCAAACATTCCTGTGGCTCCCGGCATGGAAATCTATGCTTTTGGCGGTTATAACAACAAAAAAGGCAATGCGGCTGGCTTTTACAGATATCCCAACGGCATTCCGGCAGCTGTGCGCAACAATGTGTTCTCAGCTTATCCCAATGGCTTTTTACCGGAAATTAACAGTGATGTGACGGACATTTCTGCGTCCGCAGGGTTTCGCGGCACAGTTGGCCAGTGGAAATTTGACCTGAGCAACACTTTTGGTAAAAATGATTTTGATTACGAGATCTCCAATTCCGTAAATTATACGCAGGCTGTGAGCACAAGCGATTTTCAGACGACATTCAATGCAGGCGGAAATGGTTTTTCCCAAAACACCATCAACCTGGATCTTGGAAGGAAATTCAATGTGTTATCCGGATTGAACGTGGCGGTTGGGGCCGAGCAGCGGACGGATAAATATACGATCACTGCTGGTGAGGAATCTTCCTACAAAAACTATGATGTTGCTGCTGGCGTTGCAGCTGGTGCGCAGGTTTTTTCTGGGTTTTTTCCTCAAAATGCAGGATCACATTCCAGGAGCAGCGTGGCTGGTTATCTGGATCTGGAACAAGACATTACAAAGGCCTGGGTGCTGAGCGCTGCGTTGCGATTTGAAAACTACTCCGATTTTGGAAACACATTGAATTACAAAGTCTCGTCGCGCTACAAAATTACAGACGGCATTGCGCTTCGTGCGTCAGCAAGCAGCGGATTTCGCGCGCCTTCGTTGCAGCAGCGTTATTATGCGAAAACCAACACGCTTTTTGTAACGCAAAACGGACAGCAGATCCCGCAGGAAAGCGGAACATTCACCAACGACAGCAGACCCGCGCAAATCCTGGGCATTCCCAAGCTGAAACAGGAAACTTCCCAAAGCTTCACAGTCGGAACGACAATCCAGGTGAACAATGCATTTGAACTTACACTGGACGCTTATCAAATTGACATTGACGACCGCATTGTGTTGACCAACAATTTCAGCGATGCAGGAAACGCAGCATTGAAGGCGCAACTTGCAGCAGCAAATGCAACAACTGCTAATTTCTTCTCCAATGCAGTTGATACGCGGTCGAGAGGCCTGGAAGGCGTGCTTTCTTACAATGCAAAAATGGGCGGAGACCAGTCAATCCGGGCAGTTTTGGCAGGAACATTTATCCAAAACAAAGTGAAAAAGGATGCCGCTGGCAAGCCGATTATTCATGCATCGGAAATTTTGGAGCAAACCGGACAGGTTAACACTTATTTCAACCGCGAGGATTTAAGCCGTTTTGAAATCGCAAGTCCAAAAAACAAGCAAAGCCTGACCATTAATTACAAAGCAGGCAAATTTGGCGTGATGTTACGCAGCGTTCGCTTTGGCGAAGTTGCATATTGGGACCCAACCATTGACCCAACAAAACCAGAATCCTGGCCCATCAACACGCTTACAGGCGAGAAAGAAACATTGGATCAGACTTTCGATGCAAAAATTGTGACCGATATAGCATTGAATTATGACCTTTTGAAAGGAATTAACCTGTCAATTGGCGCAAATAATGTTTTTGACGTTTATCAGGAAAAGCATCAGCATTCCGGAAATGTGAGTTTAGGCCGCTTCGTGTATTCGCGCCGTGTGCAGCAAATGGGCGTGAATGGACGTTATATTTTTGCGAGGCTGAATTTCAATTTTTGAGAATCCAGACTTTCCAGGTCTTGAAGACCTGGAAAGTCTGACACAAGACACCAAAACGCTGTAAATGATTTGTGAACCCGACGCAAGACGGTCGTCATTGTTTTATTTATTCAATCAGCCTTTAAGTTACAAGGCTGAAAAGTGGACCGCATTGCTTTTATTTTTTGCAAGCATTCTGATTGCAAACGCTCAGGAAACGCCTCCTTTAACAAATTATGCATCAGCAGTTTACAAAGCGCATAACCAGAACTGGGCCATTGACCAAAGCAGTGATCAGATCATTTACGCTGCGAATTCCGACGGCCTTATGGAATATGACGGTGCATCGTGGAAGCTGCATCCATTCCCCGACCGGCAAATTGTCAGATCAGTCCTTTATGATGAAACGGCCCCGAATGAGCCCGTAGGCAAAGTCCTGAACCGCCCTTTCAAAATGGAGCAGCGCATTTATGTTGGCGGCTTTTCTGAATTTGGTTATTGGAAAAAAGAAACTGATGGGCAGCTCAAATATTACTCATTAAGCAAGCAATCTAACTTTGCGAGCCTGAAAACGGAGGAAATCTGGCACATCACCAAGACACCTGATTACATTTATTTCCAATCTTTTTCGCGAATTTATCGCTACGACGGCCAAAAGCTCATTGAGCTGGAAACGCCGGGAAACTTCATGTTCCTGCGCTTCGTCAACAATCGACTTTTGCTGCCCACCATTGGAAAGGGCATTTATGAATTGAAGGGGGAAAAGTTTGAGCCATTGCCCGGAACCCAAGGCCTTTCAACAGCGATTGTGTCATCAATTTTGCCTTTTTCGGCAGGCAATGTGTTGATAACGACCTTTAAACATGGGTTGTTTTTATGGAAAAATGGCATTTTAACGCCTTGGAGAATTCCGCTTTCCGAAGAATTGCAAAGAAACATTATTAACCGCGCCATCACGCTCAGACAAGACAGTAGCCTTGTTTTTGGGACAATTCAGGCTGGTGTTTATGTTATTGACAAAAGCGGAAACCTCAAATATCATTTCAATAAGGACACCGGATTGCAGAATAACACGGTGCTGGCGTTAAAAGAAGATAGTCGCGAGCAGCTTTGGATCGGGCTGGATCAGGGCATTGACATGATCAAGATGTCGTCGCCAATTATTTCATATCAAACCAACGATAATCCGCTTGGCTCCACTTATGCGGCCGCCATTTGGCGTGGAAAATTGTATGTCGGTTCTAATAAGGGCGTTTTTGTGAAAAAGTGGCTTTCCACAGAGCCATTTCGCGCCGTTCCTGGTCTGGAAGGTCAAACCTGGAACCTCAATGTGTTTGAGGATCAGCTCATTTGCGGACATAACGACGCAACTTACCGGATTACTGAAAACGGAATTACGAAGATTTCGGACATTACAGGCGGCTGGATCATGCTGCCCATACAGTCCGGAAATGACACGCTTCTGCTCCAAGGATCTTATAACGGGCTTCATGTGTACAGGAAAGACGCGCAAAACTTATGGACCTATGCCTATCCCGTAAAAGGCATTCCGCCGATTCCTGTAAAACAGATTGTCCGCGATAGCAAAGGTTCTTATTGGCTTGGACATGCTTATAAGGGCTTGTTTATGGCGCAATTGACACCAAACCTGGATTCTGCAACATTATGGAAGGAATTCAAAGCGCCAAAAGATCTGCCGGGCGAGTTTTCGGTCGAGATTATGAATTCGAAAAATCGCATTTATGTCCGTTCCGGCGCCGTTTTTCTGCAACCCGATGCAAATAATAATCTTAAACCGTCTGCGGATTTCAATGCCGGAGATGAAGATGAGACATTTAAAGTGCGCACCGGGGTCGGCGGCGATTGGTTCAAAGTTTTTTTAAACCGCATTGCATTCCACACTTCCGCAAACAAAGTCCACAGCCTGGCGCTGACTCTGATTCGTAACAGCGAAACCATCATTCCCGTCTCCAAGGATTATTACTTTTTTTGTCTTGCCAATGGCTATGCACTTTACAATCGGCTCTCGGGATCAAATTCCGCCGAACCGACTGCCGCGCCAATTATTAGGAAAGTGGCAAACCTCAGAACGCTGTCACAAACATTCAGCATTTCAGGAAGTCCGGCGCTGCCATCCAGCGTCCGATCGCTAAGGATCAACTTTGCATTGCCGGTTTACGGCCAGAGCACGCTATTCAAATATCGCCTCCGAGGCCTGTCTGATCAATGGTCTGAATGGACGGACCAAAGCTTCGTAGAATTTACCAATCTGGAATCCACCAATTATATTTTTGAAGTCAGAAGCAGTTTGAATGATAGCATCACTGCTTACCGATTTAGCGTGCAGCCTTACTGGCGCGAAACATTGCTGGCGAAACTGCTTTTTGCATTGGTCGTCGGCCTAGCATTTGTTTCCATCATTCTTTATCAGGAAAAAAGACTTGTTCGCCATAGAAACCGGCTTATTGAAGAGCAGGAGGACAAATTGCGTCAACAACGCCTGGCCAGTGAGCGGCAGATTATGCAGATCCAGAATGAGAAATTGCAAAGTGATATTCAGAGCAAAAGTCAGAAACTTAGCAACATTGCAATCAATGTTGTCCGTAAAAACGAAATCCTGGAAGAGATCCGTGATGAGCTGAAACAAGTGAAAGCCGAAATGGGTCAGCAGCTTCCCAACATTCATTACCAAAAACTGCTGAACAGCATCGAACGCAATGTTGCTGGCAAGGAAGATTGGGAATTGTTCGAGCAAAATTTTGACGAGGTCCATGAACAATTCTTCAAAAGGCTTCGCCAGATCTGTCCCAGCATTTCCCCTTCTGAACTCCGGCTGGCAGCCTGTTTACGCATGAATCTCTCCACAAAAGAGATGGCACCAGCCCTTGGAATCTCCGTGCGGGGCGTTGAAATCAAGCGCTATCGACTTCGGAAAAAGCTTGGCCTGGGCGCTGATGCCAATCTCGTCCAATTTATGATGGACGTTTAGCACTGTTGTATTAATCCGTTACCAACTCTCATAAATGCAGTTTATCCTTGCATTATTCTCATTGATGTATAGTTGATGTAGTCGTTTTCTTGAATTTTCCTTGTCTTTGAGTTTAAATTTGAAGACAATAAATTCTTTTAATAATTCTATACCAAATTAAAACCATCAATGAAAACTATTGTACGATTACTGTACATGATCGTTTTGCTGTCTGGGAGTCTGGTCTCCTATGGTCAGGAAATAAATGTAACAGGAAAGGTTACTTCTGCCAGCGATGGCTCGGCACTGCCGGGTGCCAGCGTTCTCATAAAAGGAACGACGACCGGAGTTCCGACTGACACGGAAGGGAAATATACGATCAATGTCCCCAACCAAAATGCAATTGTCGTCATATCCATGATCGGCATGACACCGCAGGAAGTGCCGGTTGGCACAAAGAGCACCATCGACGTTGCCCTGGCGGAAGACGCGAAAGCATTGGGCGAAGTGGTCGTCATTGGATACGGAACGGCAAGTAAGCGCGATCTGACAGGATCCATTGTAACCATTAAAGGCGCCGAAATCTCCGATAAGCCCTCCGCAAACCCGATTACTTCATTGCAAGGAAAAGTGGCAGGTCTTTCGGTTGTCAACTCCGGACGTGCTGGTGAAGAGCCGGATGTGCGCATTAGGGGAACCAACTCGATCAATGGTGTGAAGCCCGTTTATATCGTAGACGGAATCTTGAACGATAACATCAACTTCCTGAACCCGGCTGATATTGAGTCCATCGAAGTTTTGAAAGATCCATCGTCGCTGGCGATTTTCGGGGTAAGGGGTGCTAATGGTGCCATTGCTGTCACAACGAAAAAGGCAAAAGCGGGAACATTGAATGTCAATTTCAATTCGTCGGTCGGCGTCAAAAAAGTTGCAGACCGCATTAGCATGACCAACGCTTCACAGTTCAAAGAGCTCTATAACGAGCAGTTGGCGAATCAGGGCAGCGCCGCTTACGACTACACCAACTGGACAGGCGACACGGATTGGCAGGATCAAATTTTCCAAAATGGCTTTTTGAATTATAATAATGTCAGCATTTCCGGCGCAACCGAGAAAAACCGCTTTTATATGGGGCTTGGAACGGTGCAGGAAGAGGGGTTGATCAAACATGAGAAATACGGCAAGCTGACATTGAACATTAATGATGAATTGCAGGTGAACAAGAACCTGAAATTCGGCATGACATTCAGTGGTTACCGCGCAACGCCATCGGGTGATAAAAAGAAAAATGTCGGCGGCGCCATTCTCGCAGCGCCTATTGCGCCTGTTTTTAATGATCAATATGGTCTTTATCACACACTTCCTGATTTTCAGCGCGCACAGGTTTACAATCCATTGGTTGACGTTGAACTGCAAAAAAACACTGAAATATTACGAGAATACCGGGCTGTCGGAAGCATTTATGGGGAGTTCAACTTCCTGAAAGACTTCACATTCCGTGCTGCGTTGTACGCGGATTATGGCTTTAACACCATCCGCAACTATCAGCCGCTCGTTAATGTCTATAACCCGGAAATAGTTGGTGAGGACAAAACTGATGCTGTCGTGAGACAAACTGTTGTGAATCAAAAGCAGAACATTTTTCCAAAGTTGCAGCAGGATTATTTGCTAACGTATAAAAAAGCTTTTGGCGATCACGATTTGACTGTTTTAGGCGGTGTTACCACTTATTTCAGGTCATTTGAAGAAACGGCTTCTACGGTAAGACAAGGCAGCAGTTTTGCCATTCCGAATGATCCACGTTTTTGGTATACGGATAATGTGGGAGATGCCGCAACAAGAACTGGTTCCGGTTCTGCCTGGGAATCGTCAACATTGTCCTTCCTCGGACGTGTGCTTTACAATTACAAAGGAAAATATCTGGTCAATGCATCTTACAGAAAAGATGGAAGCTCCGCCTTTTTGGGCAGCGGCAGATGGCAGGATTTTGGCGCAGTAGGATTGGGCTGGGTTGTGAGTGAGGAAGATTTTTTCAAAGATCAGAGTCTTTTCGATTACCTGAAAATTAAGGGATCATATGGAATCTTGGGTAACCAGAACATTGACGACAAATATCGCTATCCCGCCTATCCGACGCTGACAGCAGCTAATTCGGGCGTTTTCGGTGAAAATATTGTTGCTGGTTTGCAAAACGAATACATCGCTGACCCGAACCTGCATTGGGAAAAAGTGAATGCTTACGAGGGTGGCATTGAGTTTAATATGCTTAAAAACCGTCTGCAAGTTGAAGCCAACTATTATAACAAGCTCACGAAAGACATTCTCGTGCTTGTGCCCGGAATAGCCGGAACAATTCCTGGTTTGAGTAACCTGGGAGAGGTAAGAAACCACGGTTTCGAACTGTCGGCCAGCTGGAACCAGCAGGTTACGGATGATTTTTCATACACGATCGGTGGAAATCTCACGACGATTAACAACAAAGTCCAAAAGCTTTCGACCAAGGGTTATGACATCATCAATGGTGCATCCCGCACAACGGAAGGCTTTCCAATTGGTTATTTCTGGGGTTATGTAGCGGATGGAATTTACCAGACGGAAGCTGAATTTATCAAATCACCTGTAAGCTCGATTGGAGAAGTTTCGCCGGGTGACATTAAATATAAAGATGTCAACAACGACGGTTTTATCACCGAAGCCGACAGAACATTGATTGGCAACCCTACACCGGATCTAACTTATGGTGCTTCATTTTCAGCCAAATACAAAGGATTTGATGCTGGCGTTGAACTGAATGGTGTGTATGGCAACGAGATATTCCGCCAATGGAACCGCAGTACATTCGCGCAGTTCAATTATCAAACAGAAAGATTGGATCGCTGGAACGGGCCCGGAACTTCAAACTGGGAGCCAATATTGAACACTTCCCGCTCGAATAACTATTTGCCTTCGTCTTACTGGATCGAGGACGGAAGCTTTTTCCGGATCAGAAACGTGCAATTGGGCTACAATTTCTCTGCGGAAGCTTTGAAAAACCTGCGTTTGAAGTCGCTCAGACTTTATGTGAATGCGCAGAACTTGAAAACATTCACAAACAGCACTGGATTTACACCTGAAATTGGCGGAAGCACAACCGCTTTTGGAGTCGATAACGGAACCTATCCATTGCCTGTCATTTACACATTCGGCATCAACTTGAATTTTTAAAAATCTCAGAGAATATGAAAAGTGAATTAATAAAAAAGACCTTTAAAATCTCGCTTCTGGCGGTTTTCAGCTTGCTGGGAATTGCGGGTTGCAGCGATTTCCTGGACCGGGAGCCATTGGGAAGATATGTTGAAAAAGACATTCCCGCAGGATCATTTGACAGCCAGGTGTTTGGTGTTTATGCCAAAATGCGCAGCTTCGGTGTTTCGTCCATGCCTTATCTGGCAATCCACAATTTCCGCTCGGATGACGCGGACAAAGGAAGCTCCACGACGGATGGTGTGGCCCAGGAAGCATTTTACGATAATTTTCAATACACGCAGGATGAATGGCTTTTAAACAGTTATTGGTCAGATCATTATGCATTAATCATTGCGGCGAATGCAGTGATTGCAGACATTGATTCTGTTGGTGCAACTGATGCGGGAACGCTTGTTAACAAGGCAGAGGCCAAGTTCATGCGCGCATATGCCTACTTCAATCTTGCAAGAACTTACGGCGACGTTCCAAAAATTGATTTCAAAGTGCGCGAATCTTCACAGGCCAACATTCCAAAATCACCGGTAAATGAAATCTTTGCGTTGATTGATTCTGATTTGACAGAAGCTTCGGCATTGCTGCCTGTTTCCTGGGATTCAAAATACATTGGACGTCTAACGAGCGGCGCAGCATTCGCGCTGCATGCAAAAACGCACTTATGGCGTAAAAACTGGCCCGCGGCTTTGGCTGCCGCCAAGCAAGTCATTTCTTCCGGAAAATATTCATTGGTAAGCGATTACGCTGGTATTTTCAGGGAAACGGGAGAAAACAACTCAGAATCGGTTTTTGAGTTACAAGCCTTTTATTCCATCACGCAAACGACACTCGGCATTGAAAACGCAATGCACCAGGGCGTTCGGGGATCAGGAGCATGGGATTTGGGCTGGGGATGGAACACGCCGAACAAATCACTGGCAGACGCATTTGAAAAAGGCGACCCTAGGAAAGACGCCACATTGCTTTATTCGGGACAGGTAAATACGCCTTACAATGAGAGCGTTCCACCTGCAACAACGAGCATTCCAAGAGCATATTGGAACAAAAAGGCTTATACAAATCCGGCAACCAGGGATGCAACGGCAAGTCGCTTCGGGCAATGGATGAATGTGCGCATTATTCGTTACGCCGACGTGTTGCTGATGGCGGCTGAGGCTGCAAATGAAATTGGCGGTGAACAAAACATCACCGATGCGTTGGCTTGGCTGGAAATGGTTCGCGGTCGTGCACGGGGCACCAATGCTGCTATTTTGTCAAAAATTGTGACGCGAAATCAAGCACAATTAAGAGAGGCGATCCGCAAGGAAAGAAGAGTGGAGCTGGGCATGGAAAACGAGCGTTTCTACGACCTTGTACGCTGGGGAATTGCAGAAGATGTTTTGCATGCTGCGGGAAAAAACCTGTATCAGAACCGCAACCGCTATCTGCCGATCCCTCGTCCCGAGATCGATAAGTCAGGCGGCGTGCTTGTGCAGAACCCTGAATATTGATCATAACACTGGATTGTAAACTTATTTTTTCAAAAAACTTATCGCACTGAAATGAAAAATATATCATCCCGGTTGTTGGTCCTGGGTTTAGCGCTATTCATTTTTTCTTGTCAAAATTTTGAGAGGCCGGAACTGGTTTTGGTTTCTGATGACGATCCATCATTCAATGGTCCGTTGCAGCGTTACTGGGCTTTTGAGGGCATCGCCACGGATAGCATTTGGGGCAGCCGCGGCGCCGCGACCGGCGTTTCTTATGTGGAAGGCGTGAGCGGAAAAGCATATCAAGGTTCACCAACCGGGCAAATTGAATATGCTTCGGCGGGAAAACTTGCGACAATGGAAAGCTTTACCATCGCATTCTGGATGAACACTGAGAAGCACGACGGCGGCGCGCAAAGCGTTTTCATGTTGCCAAACACAGACGACTTCTGGGGTAATACTTTCATGATCATTGAAGGAAATAACACTAAAAGTGATTCTATGTTGGTGAAATTCAATTTTGCAGGAAACTGGATAACCTTTGACGGCACCAAAAATGCAAACGGACTCAATAAATGGCCGAATGCTTACGGCAAGTGGAAACATGTGGCATACACTTATGATGGAACGACATCCAAATTCGCTGCATATGTTGATGGAAAGAAACTGCCTTTGGCGGAATCCGTGACCAACATCATGAAGGATAAAGCGCCTTTTGGCCCGTTGAAAATGACGAATGCTTCCAAGTTTGTGATCGGCGGTTTCCAGCAGCACATTGGCATAAAAGCACCCGCAGATGCCTGGATGCTGCATTACACAGGAAAGCTGGACCAGTTCCGCGTTTATACTAAGGCACTTACTGATGCTGAGGTTACGGACATTTATACGAAAAAAATGTAATGTTGCCGGGAGAGAAGTTTAAGGACTTTTCTCCCCTTTTTTATTCCCAATCCACGCGACATGACCAGAGGCTTTTTCAAGCACGGGCTTTTATTGCTTTTACTTTTTTTGTCAGGATGCAATAAAAAGGATTCTGCTGGATCAGTAACAACGCCGGGAACAGTTGACTCAACAGACAAGTTTCCGGTAATTTCTGATGATTCACTTTTGACGCTTGTTCAGAAGCAAACATTTAAATATTTCTGGGACTTCGGACATCCGGTAAGCGGACTTGCGCGCGAAAGAAACACTTCGGGTGATGTTGTGACCTCCGGCGGAAGCGGTTTTGGCATTATGACCATTCCGATTGCCATTGAAAGGAAATTCATTACAAAAGCCCACGGGTTGGAAAGAATGCAGAAAATAGTCAGTTTCCTGAAAGACAGAACGCAGAAATTTCATGGCGCATTTCCGCACTGGATCAACGGCGCAACAGGCAATGTTGTGCCATTCAGTGAAAAGGACAACGGCGCTGATCTGGTTGAAACATCTTATTTAATTCAAGGTTTGTTGACAGCACGCCAATATTTCTCCGACACAAATCCGGCTGAAACTGCTTTGAGAAAAGACATTAACGCCATTTGGGAGGGCGTAGAATGGGACTTGTTTCGAGAAGGAGATGAAAATGTGCTTTACTGGCATTGGAGTCCGGACTTCAAATGGGAAATGAACCACCAGATCAGAGGCTGGAACGAATGCCTGATCACTTACGCCCTGGCAGCATCCTCGCCAACGCATGCCATTCCGAAAACAGTTTACGACAAAGGCTGGACCAACAATGCCACTTTTTTAAACGGAAACTCCTATTATGGACTGACGCTTCCGCTTGGTGAGCCTTCCGGTGGGCCGCTTTTCTTTGCACATTATTCATTTCTTGGGCTCAACCCAACTGATCTTACCGATCAGTTCACGAATTATTTTGCACAAAACAAGGCGCACGCATTAATCAATTACAATTACTGCAAGGCCGATCCGAAAGATTATGGATACAGCGATCGATGCTGGGGATTGACTGCGAGCGACATTCCGAACGGCTACAATGCCAATTCTCCGACCAATGATAAAAGTGTCATTGCGCCCACAGCAGCGCTTTCATCATTTCCGTACACGCCCGCTGAGTCCATGCAAGCTCTGAAATATTTTTATTACCAGCTCGGCGACCAGCTCTGGGGCGAATATGGTTTTCACGATTCATTTTCAATCAAAGAGCAATGGGTTGCGGACTCCTATTTAGCAATTGATCAGGGGCCCATCATCATTATGATTGAAAATCACCGAAGCGGCTTGCCCTGGAAGCTGTTCATGAGTGTTCCCGAAGTGAAATCCGGCATGAAAAAACTGGGCTTTAACAGCCCTAACCTCAACTAAAACGTTCCGAAAATTAATCAACGACATGATGAAGATATCCTTCTATTGCTTTTTCTGGCTGTTTCTTTTGCTCATCAATGCAAATCAAAGCATTGGACAAAAAAAGAAGTCGGCAAATAAGCAGGCAATTACATTTAATCCAGCAGACCGACCGAAGAACCTTTCCGACACGGCCTTGCTTGAACTGGTGCAAAAGCAGACATTCCGCTATTTCTGGGAATTTGCGCATCCCGTCAGCGCAATGGCCCGCGAACGCAGCAACATTGCCTACGATTATGGAGCCGAAGTTGTGACAACAGGCGGAACCGGTTTTGGCATTATGGCCATGATCGTTGCCGCGGAAAGAGGCTGGCAACCAAGAGATTCGGTGTCTGCCCGGTTATTGAAAATGGTCAAATTTTTATCGAAAGCGGATCATTATCACGGCATTTTTCCTCACTGGCTCAATGGCGCAACGGGCAAAATCGTGCCGTTCGGGCGTAAGGATGACGGTGGAGATTTGGTTGAATCATCATTCCTGTTTCAAGGACTGCTGGCTGCGAGACAATACTTTGACAAGGACACGCAAGTTGAAAAGGATCTTCGCAACAGGATTCAATGGATTTGGGATGAAGCTGAATGGGATTGGTATACCAGAGGCAATCCGAACCAATTGTACTGGCATTGGAGCCCGAATAATGGCTGGGCGATGAATTTCGAACTAAGGGGTTATAACGAAACATTGATCACTTACATCCTGGCCGCTTCTTCGCCCCGCTATCCGATCACCGCGCAGGTTTACAATAAGTGCTGGGCGCAAAGCGATCATTTCAAGAATGGAAAAGAATATTATGGCCTGAAACTTCCGCTTGGTTTTGAGTTTGGCGGGCCGCTGTTTTTTGCGCATTACTCGTTCCTGGGGCTGGATCCAAGGCAATTGAAAGACCAGTATGCCGATTATTGGGAGCAAAATGTAAATCACTCGATGATCAATTATAAATATTGTGTTGCCAATCCAGGCAAATTCAAGGGTTATGGTGAGAATAGTTGGGGCTTGACTGCGAGCGACACGTATGATGGTTACAATGCGCATTCTCCTACAAATGACTTCGGCACGATCACGCCAACGGCAGCATTGTCATCATTTCCGTACACCCCGGAGCAATCGATGAAAGCGCTTCGCCATTTTTATGACGACTTGGGAGACAAGATTTGGAGCGAATATGGATTTACAGATGCATTTAACGAAAGCCAGAACTGGTATGCCAAATCGCACCTCGCCATTGATCAGGGACCGATCATCGTGATGATTGAAAATTATAGAACCGGTTTGATATGGAAGCTTTTCATGAAGGACCCGGATGTTCAGAAAGGGCTTAAAAAGCTTGGTTTCGAGAGTCCCGCTATTAGCTTAACCAGCAAAAATTAACACCTTATTGACCTAGTTTGACAGAAAGACCGGCCGGGTGCTGGTCTTTCTGTTTTATAAAATATGTTTGTACCTTGATGCCTGATCTTTGGAAAATATTTTGGTTAAAACGCTTCCCTACCCACATCAAACCTGAATAACATGAATGCAATTTTAAAAAGCTCACTAATCCTGATCGCTTTAAACCTCATTATCCCATCCGCTTTTGCACAGATCTGGGAGGTTTCCGAGCCAGAGAATCTTCCTGGGAAACGGCACGAAAATGCAATGGCGACAGCAAACGGAAAGCTTTATCTGCTGGGTGGACGCGGGGTTAAACCCGTTGATGAATATGATTTCAAGAAAGATTCGTGGTCGCAGCTGAAAGAGACGCCCTTGGAAATGAGCCACTTCCAGGCCGTGACTTACAAAAATGAAATTTACGTTTTGGGCGCATTCACAGGAGGTTATCCGCATGAAACGCCCATTCCTAACATTTATATCTTCAATCCGATCAAAAATGACTGGCGCAAAGGCGCTGCAATTCCTGAAAACCGTTTGCGCGGAGCGGCCGGAGCGTTCGTTTTGAATGACAAAATTTACCTCGTTTGCGGCATCCAAGACGGACATTGGGATGGCCAGGTGACCTGGTTTGATGAATTTGACCCGGCAACAGGCGCATGGAAGACACTTGCTGATGCGCCCAGACCGAGGGATCATGTTCAGGTTGCCGTTTTGGATAACAAACTATATGTTGCCGGTGGCCGCTTGTCGACAGCGCGCATTAACCAAATTTTGAATACGGTTATCAAAGAAGTTGATGTTTACGATTTCAAAACGGGCAAATGGTCAACACTCGACGCCGCTAATAACCTTCCTACCTTGCGCGCCGGCAACACCACGGTTGTTTATGGAAATAAAATTCTGATCATTGGCGGTGAAAGCGATGCGCATGTGGAGGCACACAACGAAGTGGAAGCATTCAATCCACAAACACAGAAATGGGAAAAGTTACCTTCGCTGCATCAAGGCCGTCATGGCACACAGGCCGTTTCCCTCAATAAGAAAATTTTCATCGCTGCCGGATCTGCCAACAGAGGCGGCGGCCCGGAGTTGAATGACATGGAGATTTTGGACAAATGATCTTGATATCGATATAATACAAAAAACACTTCCTGATGCGCAAAATATTAATTTGCCTTTGCCTGATGGCGTCCGTTTCCGGATTTGCTCAAACCCTAAAATTTACTCACGCCGACACATTGCGGGGCTCCATAACGCCTGAAAGGGCTTGGTGGGATCTGACTTATTATCATTTGAGCGTGCGTCCCAATGCTCAGGATAGCACATTAACCGGCTCAACAAAAGTTGTTTACAAAGTTTTGAAACCGCAGCAGACGATCCAGATCGACCTGCAAGAACCACTGCAAATCACAAAAGTGACCCAGGATGGCGAATTGCTAACTTACAGGCGCGACGGCAATGCTTTTTTCATTACGCTTACAAAAAAGCAGGAAGTTGGGAAAACGGAGACAATTGAAGTTTCTTATGCCGGAAAACCCAGATTAGCGAAACGCCCGCCGTGGGATGGAGGCGTGCAATGGGTGCCGGACGGGAAGGGAAATACGATTATTTCGACATCCTGCCAGGGTTTGGGATCAAGTGTTTGGTGGCCGTGCAAAGACCATATGTATGACGAACCAGACAGCATGCTCATTAGCATTACAGTTCCCAAAAACATGATGGATGTTTCAAACGGCAATCTGCGCTCGGTGGTTGAAAACAATGATAATACGCACACATTCAATTGGGCCGTTCAAAACCCGATCAATAATTATGGCGTGAACATGAATGTTGCCAATTATGTGAGCTGGAAAGAAACTTATAAAGGTGAAAAAGGGGATTTGGCATTGAGTTATTATGTGCTCCCGCAAAACCTGGACAAAGCGAAGGAACAATTCAAGCAAGCGCCGCAAATGTTGAAGGCATTTGAACATTGGTTTGGCCCTTATCCGTTTTACGAAGATGGTTACAAACTCGTTGAAGTGCCTTATCTGGGAATGGAGCACCAGAGCTCTGTGACTTATGGCAATGGTTACAAAATGGGTTACCTGGGCAAAGATTTATCCAACACCGGTTGGGGCTTAAAGTGGGATTTCATCATTATCCATGAGAGCGGCCACGAATGGTTTGCCAATAACATCACTTATAAGGATGTGGCCGATATGTGGGTTCACGAAGGTTTCACAAACTATTCCGAAAACCTTTACACAGAGTTTTACTTTGGTAAACAAGCTGGCTCGGATTATGTGATTGGGACAAGAGCTCTGATCGCCAACGACATTCCTATCATTGGAACGCATGGCGTTAATCAGGAAGGTTCGCGGGATATGTATTACAAAGGCGGCAACTTGCTGCATACAATCCGGCAGATCGTTAATGACGATGAAAAATGGAGAGAAATTCTGCGCGGATTGAATAAGACCTTTTATCACCAAACAGTGGACGGCTCGCAGATCGAAGCCTATGTGAGTGAGCATGCAGGTCAAAATATCAGCAAAGTGTTTGATCAATATCTGCGTGACACAAGAATCCCGGTTTTCGAATATTCATTTGGCAATAAGGGGATACAATATCGCTGGGCAAATGTGGTCGATGGTTTTGATATGCCGGTGAAGGTAAAACTTGCCGGCAAGGATGAGCTTCTTTATCCAACAGCCACCTGGCAAAGCCTTAAAACAAAAGGCATCAAGACGGTTGTAGTTGACAGGAATTTTTATGTAGAATCGAAAGAGGTAAAGCAGGCTTCAATGTAAATCCCAGCATTCCATAATTAAGAGGTCGCCAATTTTAGCCGAAACCTTGACTATTCCATCTGCCTCAGCCTCATTGCTGTTGCCCGTACGATGGCCCAAAGTCAGGGTTTCGTTGTTTAAATTGTATTTGAGACCAGTTGTTTCTATCCCTTCCACTACACCCACCGGAATGAGGGAAATGGGTGTGCCAGCTTCATACCATTTCTCGAATGTGCCGGACAATGGAAAAATTTTCGAATAATCATCAAACATCACCAACCTGATCCGGTTTTTAAAGCGGACCATATTGGTAATGTTTGTGATATTATGATCTGCCCGTCGGCCCGTTGCCCATACAATGTTAGCAGCTGGAAACCCTCTACTTATGAGAAAATCAATCGCTTTTTCAAGGTCCGTTTTTTCTTGATCCGGTGTGCTGATGATTTCAATAGGGTCCTGCCTTGCAGCAATTGCCTCAAAATCATGCTGCTGATCAAAATCGCCCATCCACACATCAACCTTGATTCCTAATTCAAGAACCCGATAAATGGCTTGATCCAAAACAACAATAAACGGGCTCCATTCAAGCAATTGACCCAATAGTTCAGGAGAGCAGGCTTCCCCATTAGCTATAATTAAAGCAGGTTCCTGCTTCTCCCGAACAATATGATGAGATGACATTAATTACAATTTGTTCTTAACAAGTGTAACAAGCTCCGTAATGACGCCGTGGAGTTGAACGAATTGAATTTCAATCCGATCCAGACGGTGCTCGATCTTTTCGAAGCGACGATCAATTTGTTCAAAACGCTGGTCAATCTGCTCGAAGCGCTGGTCAACTTGCTCAAAACGCCGGTCAATTTGTTCAAAGCGCCGGTCAACTTGCTCAAAACGCTGATCAACTTTCTCGAAGCGCCGGTCAATCTGCTCGAAGCGCTGATCAACTTGCTCAAAACGCTGATCAATACGATCAAATCGTTCGTCGTGTTCAGTAAGTTTTGTTTCGATACGTCCTACCCTGCCCTCTAGGTTTGAGAAACGGCGGTCAATTTTCCCAAATTCTTCCCTTACTTCCGCAAAACCACGATCAACGCGGCTTGTCAATGATGCTAATCCTTCTGCTACCATTTCAATTTGCTTTCCGTGCTCATTAGTGACGTTTTCCAGCTGGGCCAGTCTTTCTTCTACGTACATAAAATCTCATTAATAAGTTAAACAATGAATTTGACACCACAGTATTATGAATGCCCCGTCTGTTCAGACGCCCATTAATTAAAAAAGTAACAAGAAACGTGAGTAAACTAAATTTTGATTGTCTTAGCCTCGTTCCAATATACATCCATTTCTTCTAAAGTCATATCGGATAGGGATTTGCCCTTTGCACGGGCTGCCTCTTCAAGATATTGAAAGCGCTTTATAAATTTCTTGTTGGTTCGTTCCAAGGCTGTTTCAGGGTTAATGTCAACGAATCTCGAATAATTGACCAATGAAAATAAAAGATCCCCAAACTCTCCTTCCGCCTCTTTCTGATCGATTACTTCGTGTTTTTCTATGTTGAAATTCTCTTTGAATTCTTGCAATTCCTCTTCGACTTTATTCCAAACCTGCTGCTTTTCATCCCAGTCAAATCCCACTCCTCTTGCCTTTTCCTGAATTCGCATTGCTTTAACCAAGGCCGGCAAAGATGCGGGAACTCCGGATAAAACAGACTTATTCCCTTCCTTCAACTTCAACTTTTCCCAATTCTGTTTCACAGCCTCCTCGTCCTCGGCAACAAAGTCTCCATATATGTGCGGATGACGGGAGATCAACTTGTCACAGATGCCATTGAGCACGTCTTTAATATCAAAACGAACAGCACCATCCGCATTTTCCGAGCCGATTTTGGCATAAAAAATAATGTGGAGCAGCACATCACCGAGTTCCTTTTTGACTTCCGGCAAATCATTTTCCAGAATCGCATCCGACAGTTCGTATGTTTCTTCAATGGTCAAATGCCTCAGCGTATCCATCGTCTGCTTCCGATCCCATGGACATTGCTCGCGCAGTTCGTCCATAATGGTCAGTAACCTGTCAAAAGCCATTAATTGCGCCTGACGCTCGGCTGGTAAATCATTAAACTGTTTTTCCATAAAAATAAAGATATGCCTCGTTCCTTAATGAGTCGACGGCGCTGGAATTATAAAGCTTGTCTGGATTAAATTACTAGCGCATTTGGCAACGATGCGTCCATCTGCCTTAAAAAGCTGCCCTTCAACATGAATGATGTTTTTGCCTGAACGGATCACTTGTGACTTTGCAGTCAACACATCACCAGGAACCGCCGGATTAAGAAAGTCGCAATTTAGGTTAACGGACGTGAACGCAAATTCCCTTCCTAATGCATAAACCATTGTGCCAACAATATCATCCAAAATCGTTGCCGCAATTCCGCCATGCAGCGTTCGCATTGGATTGCACATGTCCTCGCGCACCTCATATTCGATCTCCATTGAACCTTCCGCAACATCAATCAGCTTCCCGTTCAACCATTTCGCAACCGGTGAAAAGTTGCCCGTCATATGATTTCCTTTCAATTGCATAAGCATTTTTATGCGGGCATTTGTCGGCGAATCAGGCGTATTAGTTTGTGAATCCATTCAGCAGATTTGATTATATAGTTTGCAATGCAATATTCTAAAAATAGTAATTATCGTAGAAAGATACATGCAGAACAAGCAATCATATGGATTTTATTGCGACGTATCAAACGTTATTACTACCTTTGCCGAAGTTTTTTGCCAGTGATAAAAGCATACCCATATATGAATTTTACGTTATCGCAAGTTCCTGCCCGTTCTGAAAAGCCCCGAAAAAAGGGGATTACCATGGTAATGGATAAAGGACTCAGTGTCAGAGAAACGGAAGATATGCTATCGATAGCGTCACCTTACATCGATATTGTAAAATTGGGCTGGGCGACATCTTTTGTCAGTCCTAATCTGAACGAGAAACTGGCTGTTTACAAGAATGCAAATATCCCCGTCTATTTTGGAGGAACTTTGTTCGAGGCCTTTGTGGTAAGAAACCAATTTGACGATTACCGAAAGCTGCTTGATAAATACGATTTGAAATACGCCGAGGTTTCGGACGGCTCCATCGAAATGAACCAGGATGTAAAGTGCGAATATATCCGCACGTTAGCGCAACAAGTCACCGTGCTTTCTGAGGTTGGTTCGAAAGACGAAAACAAGATCATTCCTCCTTACAAATGGATCCAGCTTATTAAATCCGAATTGCAGGCGGGTGCCTGGAAAGTGATTGGCGAAGCGCGTGAATCTGGGAATGTGGGCTTGTTCCGTGCAAGTGGTGAAGTTCGTCAGGGTTTGGTGGAAGAGATATTGACGGAGATTGCGTTTGAAGATATGCTTTGGGAAGCGCCTCAGAAATCGCAGCAGGTTTGGTTTGTGAAGCTTTTAGGAGCCAATGTAAATTTGGGAAACATTGCGCCTAGCGAGTTAATCCCGTTAGAAACGATCCGCCTTGGACTTCGCGGCGACACATTCAATCACTTCCTGAATGCCAAAACCAAACAGAAGTGGAAAATTGATTCCAAGTAGTTTCAGTTCAATCAAATATATTGTTAACAAAAATTATTATGGAATTTCTAACGCAGTTCATTGACTTCTTCCTCCATCTGGATAAGCATTTGTTCAACATTGTCGAGCAATATGGCACGTTGACTTATGTGATTTTATTCCTGATTGTATTCACAGAAACCGGCCTAGTTATTATGCCGCTGCTGCCTGGCGATTCATTATTATTTGCTGCGGGCGCAATTGCTGCCAACGAAGGAACGGGCTTGAATGTTTGGCTAATCATCATTGTATTGATCGTTGCGGCGCTTTTGGGCGACAATGTCAATTATTTTATGGGTAAAAAGTTTGGCGGGGAAATCAAAAAACGAGAGCGTATCCTATTCCTGAAAAGAGAATATCTTGAAAAAACCGAAGCATTCTACGAAAAACATGGTGGAAGCACAGTTATCATGGCGCGTTTCATCCCTATCGTTCGGACGGTCGCGCCTTTCGTTGCTGGCGCGGGAAGCATGAATTATTCGAAATACATTGTCTACTGCGTCATTGGCGCTGTTCTTTGGGTTCCTTCTTTAACATTGCTGGGTTACTTCTTCGGGAATCTGGACATTGTCAAAAAGAACTTCGAACTGGTTATTTTTGGAATTATCGGACTTTCGATTCTGCCAATGATCTTCCAATATTTAAAAAGCAGACTTGCTAAGCCGAGAGTTGCTTAACGACATTAAGCTTTCAGTTTTTTAAATATTTATATAAAAAAATGCCTCGCAACAAATTAGTCGCGAGGCATTTTTTATGATTTATAGAATCGAATGCTGGAAATTAACAGCTAACTTCCTTACGATTTGGAAGAATAATTCGGTGCTTCTTTCTGGATCATTACATCGTGTGGGTGGCTTTCTTTAACTCCCGCTGATGTGATTTTTACAAATTGTGCCTTTTGCAATGATGCAATGTCACCTGCTCCGCAATAACCCATTCCCGCTTTCAAGCCACCAACCATTTGATATACAATTTCGGAAACCTTGCCTTTAAAAGGAACGCGGCCAACAATTCCTTCCGGAACCAGCTTTTTCACATCATCCTCGGCATCTTGAAAATAACGGTCTTTCGAACCATCTTCCATTGCTTCCACTGATCCCATTCCACGATAAGCTTTGAATTTCCTGCCTTCGTAAATAACGATTTCGCCCGGAGCTTCGTCACTTCCAGCGAGCATGGAACCGATCATGATCGTGCTTGCTCCGCCAGCCAGTGCTTTCGTCATATCACCCGAGAAACGAATTCCACCATCAGCAATAACCGGAACATCTGTGTCTTTCAAAGCCTCTGCTGCCCACATTACTGCGGTAAGTTGCGGAACGCCAATTCCGGCAATGATCCGGGTTGTACAAATACTGCCCGGGCCAACTCCGACTTTCACTGCATCGGCGCCAGCTTCTGCCAAAGCCTTTGCGCCTTCGCCCGTAGCAACATTTCCAGCGATCACGTCCAGCTTAGGGAATTGCTTTTTGACAGATTTCAATGCTTCAATCACGCCCAGTGAATGTCCATGAGCAGTGTCCAGACTGATAACGTCAACGCCGGCTTTCACCAATGCTTCAACTCTTTTCAACAGATCGGCTGTTACACCAACAGCTGCTCCTACACGCAATCTGCCGTATTCATCTTTGCAAGCGTTGGGGTGAGATTTGCGTTTCAGGATATCCTTATACGTGATCAAACCCGTTAGTCTGTATTCCGAATCTACGATCGGAAGTTTTTCAATTTTGTATTCTTGCAGGATTTTCTCTGCATCGTCCAGCGACAAACCGTCAGAAGCCGTGATCAGATTATCCTTCGTCATAATGTCTGTCACAGGCTTTGCCATCTCTCTTTCGAAGCGCAAATCCCTGTTGGTCAGGATGCCGATAAGCTTGTGATCTTTGTCAATGACGGGAATTCCGCCGATTTTGAACTCGCGCATGATCTGATGCGCATCGCCCAATGTTGCGTTATCGGAAAGCGTGATTGGATCAAGGATCATGCCGCTTTCAGAACGTTTTACTTTTCTAACCTGCTCAGCCTGGGCTTCGAGGCTCATATTTTTATGAATAATCCCGATCCCGCCTTCCTGAGCCATCGCAATGGCCAGATCGAATTCGGTTACGGTGTCCATCGCAGCAGAAACAAGTGGAATGTTCAGCTCAATGTTACGCGTCAGCTTGGTTTTTGTTGTTGTATTGCGAGGCAGAATTTCTGAATAACCAGGTATTAGAAGAACGTCGTCGTACGTGAGTGCCTCGAAGAGGACTTTGGATGGGTCTGTGCTCATAGCAAATAAACGATTGTTATTTGCCGGGCAAAATTAAGGATAAGTTTGGAGTCAACCAAAATATTTCGTCAAATGCTAAATATTAATTTTTTAAGATTTAAGCATGCCGCACTGCTTGAAGCACTTTGAATTTCGATTGCCCGCGACAGGTTCAAACAAGAGAAACGACCCGCGAAATGCGTATTTTTAAAAATTATTAAAAATATCATAAAACGGTTTAGGGATAAGTGCTGATTCCTTGACTATAACTTTGTAATGCCACTCCGAGGAACTAGATGAAGCCAACATTTACCGATGAACAACTGGTGATTCAGCTTGCCGAAAGCAATAAACGCGCTTTCGAAGCAATCTATGACCGTTATTGGTATAAGCTGTTCTGCATTTCATTTCATCAAACCGGCTCGAAGGAAGAAGCTGAGGAACTTGTGCATGATTTGTTCGAAAGTCTTTGGAAACGACGGTTGGAAAGCAACATTAACCATCTGAGTTCTTACCTCGTGATTGCATTGAAATATCTGATTGTCAATCACATCAAATCCCAGATAACCTGGCGAAAATATCAGGAATATGTGCTGCTGAACAAGATGCATGAAATTTCTTCAACCGAGGAAAATATCCAGTTCAATGACCTTTCGGAAGCCATTGATAAGGCAATGAAAAAGTTGCCTGAGAAAACGAGCCGCGTATTTCAGCTCAGTCGCTTTGAAAATCAGTCGGTTAAGAGCATTGCCAAAGAACTCCACATTTCCGAAAAAGCTGTCGAATATCACATTACCCGGTCCCTGAAAGTCCTGAAAGACGATCTGCGGATTTACCAAAGAGACAATTGAGACTCCAGAACAAGCCATGAATCAATACGATTTCCAGAAAACATTAAAGAAATATCTTGCGGGGCAGCAAACCCAGGAGGAAGAGGAATTCATTTTGGATCATTTCAAAAATAATCCTTTGGACGAAACGCCCGTTTTTGAAGATGAAAAAACAGTGATTGGAAAGCGCATTAAGAAAAAGCTTTTCGCAGAAACCATTCACGAGCCTATTTTCGTGCGGATGAAACCTTGGCTGGCGGCTGCCGCATCTATTGTGATTGTGTTGGGATGCTGGTTTTTCCTGGCAAGAGAAAAAAGGCCCGAAACGCTTTCCGGACTCGATTTCTCTCCCAATGACAGTGTTATCGAAGTTAAAAACACGTCCGAAAAATCGCAGAACATTCCTTTGGAAGATGGCAGCATGGTGATTTTGAAGAAAAACAGCAGCATTAGTTTCCCCGAGCATTTCGGCAAGAAAAACCGGCTTGTTTATCTGCACGGCGAAGCCTTTTTTCAAATCAAAAGAAATCCGGCCAAGCCTTTTATCGTGTCGACGGGAACATTGGTTACGAAAGTTTTGGGAACCAGCTTTACTGTCAAATCTTACGATGAATCGGCTTCGGTGGAAGTTCAGGTGAAGACCGGGCGCGTGTCCGTTTATGAAGGCGCGGCCAACAATGTTGTAAATCGCAACGGCGTGATCCTGACGCCGAACCAGAAGATCGTTTTTGATAAAAAATCTAAAAAAATAGAGCTTTCGATCATTGAAAATCCGTTGCTGGTGATTCCTGTCAGCGAAACAGAGCATGGCTTTTCTTTTGCCGAAGTTCCTGTTAAAAGTGTCTTTTCGGCGCTGGAAAAATCTTACGGAATCGATATCGTGCTCGAAAACGATTCAACCGATTCTTGTCTTTTTACAGGCGATCTGAACGGGCTGACGATGTTTCAGCAGCTCGACCTGATCTGTAAATCGGCCAACATTACTTACGAAAGGCGCGGAACGGCTCTGTTTGTGCAGGGCGCGGGATGCGATAATTAGTAATAAAAATGGCGATGATGCTCGAACATCACCGCCACCATAACCCTGTTGTTACCAACAGTTTATTTGTTTGTCTCTGTGTTTGCGTTCACAAAAACCTTTAAAATTATGCATAAAAAAATACCCCTCAAAAGGGTTGTTTACAAGGTCATGAGTACTACGGCTAAACAACTGATTATTGCCATCCTATGCTGCGGCATTTCGTTCGCGCACACCACCCGTGGGCAGGAATTGCTCAATAAGGAGATTTCACTAAAAGTGGAATCCCTGGAAGTCAAAAAGGTGCTGCAAATGATCCAAAAGCAGGCGGACGTAAAGTTCGTATACAGCACATCGAGCATTCAAACCGCGCAGAATACTAGTTTGAAAGAGGTTAAGGGATCATTGGATAAGGTTTTGGACCAATTGCTGACACCGCTCAATGTGTCCTATGAAGTCGTTGGCAACTCGCGAATCCTGCTCAGAAAAAAGCTCCCCGCTCCGACCGCGAACGCACAAACACTGCAAAGCCCGGGGATCAAAACGGAGCGCAACATCACGGGTAAAGTTCTCGATGAAAAGGGTGCGGGCCTTCCGGGTGTCAACATTCTGCTTTTAGGCAGTCAGCAGGGCACATCGACCAACGAAAATGGCGATTACCGCATTGCTGTGCCTGACCAGAATGCAACATTAAAATTCTCATTTATTGGTTACGTGAGTCAGGAAGTGGTTGTAGATAAAGAGGTTATCAATGTTACGCTTGCGCCCGATGTGAGTGCATTGAAAGAGGTCGTTGTTGTTGGTTACGGAACGCAGGAAAAGAAGGATGTTACGGGCGCTGTGTCGTCCGTTAAGGGCGCTGACTTTCAAAATTTGCCATCTGGCGGAGCCCAGCAAGCTTTGCAGGGACGCGCTGCGGGTGTGAACATTGTCCGTAATGGTGGTGCGCCCGGCGATGCTGGTTCTATCCAAATCCGCGGTTATGGAACGGTCAACAATTCTTCGCCGCTCGTTGTGATCGATGGAATTCCGGCCGGCACGATGAACGATGTTAACCCGAACGACATTGAATCCATTGAAATTTTAAAAGATGCTTCTGCTTCTGCCATTTACGGAACAAGGGCAGCAAACGGCGTTGTTCTGATCACCACGAAGCGTGGCAAGTTTGATGCTCCATTGTCAGTTACAGTGAATGCTTACGTCGGCGTTACAAACCGAATTAAGTCGCTGGATGTGCTTACAGCGCCTCAATTGGCTGAAATGAAACAAAATGCTTATCGCAATGACAGCCTGGACATTCCCGAAATCTGGACAGATAAAAAATATCAGACGCAGCTTACCAACTGGCAGGAAGAACTTTTCAAACAAGGCGTGACCCGCAATTATGACGCTTCCCTGCGCGGCGGCGGCAAATATTCAACATTCGCGATTTCGGGTGGTTATTATAATGAGGACGGGATTATCGGTAAATCCAATTACACGCGCTACACATTCCGGATCAATTCGGATCATAAAGTAGGATCGAGAATTAAAATCGGTCAGAATTTCCAGTTTACAAACACCTCTAACACAGGTCCGGACACACAGTCTTCGCAAACGGGTTTGCTGTTTAGTGCCATTCGTTTTCACCCGGGCTTGCCCGTTAAAAATGCGGACGGTTCTTACGGTTCTACACAAGGCCTAGGCGCTTTTGGTGACATTAATAATCCGATTTTCACCGTCGACACGCAGGATAAGGAGAGTGTTAGAAACCGCTTTCTTGGAAACTTGACGGGTGAGCTGGAAGTTTTAGATGGATTAAAACTCCGCGCTAACCTCGGCATGGACGCAACATTTTCTGACAGCCACACATTTGATATCAAAATCAATGATCAGTTCAGAACAAATTCTTACAACCAGCTGAGCCAGGGACGTGAGAAGGCTTGGTCTTTCCTGCAAGAATATTTCCTTTCCTATGACAAAGTTTTTGGCAAACATTCGCTGAATGTGGTGGGCGGTTACACTTCGCAGACTTTTAACAGCATTTATTCCAATCAATGGGGCCGCGATTTTTCGAGCGAAGATCCTTCGCTGCGTTATATGCAATATGCGGGAACCATTGTTTCGGTTCCTTTGAATAATGGCGGAAATGGCGGTCGCAGTTACGACGCGCTGGGATCATGGTTTGGACGGGTTAATTATTCGCTTAATGACCGTTATTTGTTCACAGCGACTGTCCGCAGTGATGGCTCTTCCAAGTTTGCTCCTGGCAATCAATGGGGCGTTTTCCCTGCTTTCTCATTGGGTTGGAGACTTTCGGAAGAAACATTTTTCAAGAATGCATTGCCCATTTTCAGCAACTTTAAGCTAACCGGCGGCTGGGGACAATTGGGTAACCAGAATGTGGTTTCGCTGCAATATCTGGCATTGATCAATTCCACTTACCGCTATGCATTCGGGAATGGCGGGGTTCAAAATCAGGTTTCAGGAGCTGCGCAAAGCAGACTGGCGAATTTGAATATTGGATGGGAAACGGCTGAAATGAGCAACTTTGGATTGGAAGCAGGTTTGTTCAAAAACAGCCTTTATTTCTCTGCCAATTATTTTGTTAAGGATACTAAAAAGATGCTTCTCGCGCCTCCTTCGGTTGGCACAATCGGAAGCGCTACAATTCCTGATCAGAATGTCGGACAGCTTAGAAACCAAGGTCTTGAACTGGAAGCTTCTTATCGCCACACGGTTGGACAAGTGACTTTCAATGTAAGCGGCAATGCGACTTTTATCAAAAACAGAATCACAAAACTGGCGACGCCGGGCGGATTTTTGGCAACGCAGCTTTACGGAAGAGGCCAGCAGGAAATTGTAAGAACGTATGAAGGTCAGCCTTATGGCACTTTTTACGGATATAAAACGGACGGAATTTATCAAAATGCGAGCGAGATTGACCGCGATGCAAATATTGCAAACGATCCGCGCCGCACGGATGGTCAAATTAAACCCGGCGACGTTCGTTTTGTTGATTTGAATAGCGACGGCATTGTGGACGATCAAGACAGGACGATCATTGGCAGCCCGCAACCGAAGATTAACTACGGTTTTTCTGCCGGCGCGAATTACAAAGGACTTGATTTCACATTGTTTTTTGTTGGCGTAGGCGGCGTTTCGATTTACAATGCAGACCGCATGCAAGGTCTGGATGCGAGTTATCCGTTCAATCTGTATGCTGATGCGCTGAATAGTTGGAGCAAAGAAGGATCGAGCAACACCATTCCGCGGGTAAGCATTAACAATGCCAACCGGAATTACAGGCCGTCGGATTTGTTTGTTGAAAAGGGCGACTTTCTGCGTTTGAAAAATCTGACATTGGGATACACCATTCCCAAAACGGCTGCTAGCAAGCTGAAAATGTCACAAGCGCGCATTTACGTGACGGGACAAAACCTGATCACATTTACAAAATATTCGGGTCTTAACCCTGAATTGGGATACGTAAATGGACAGCTGAATGTGGATTACGCGCAATATCCGCTCGCGCGCACGTGGACAATCGGCGCCACTATTTCTTTCTAAACCCACCGTTCAGACCAACATTGAAAAAATTTATTCTATGAAAAAAATAACAATATTATCCGGTTATATATTTCTGGCAATGCTCACAAGCTGTGATAATTTGCTCGAAACGACGCCTTACGGGCAGGTTACTTCGCAACAATATTGGCGCAATGGCGACGATGTGGTGGCGGCTGTGAATGCAGTTTATTCGCCGCTTTTGGAAGAAGACGGCTTTGCGCACACGGAATACACATTCGATAACTGTTCAGATGATATGAACCGCGCGGGCGACCACTCAGACGAAACGGCTTTGGAAATGTTCACTTTCGACGCTTCCAATTCGCACATTCTGGCAACCTGGAAAACCAAATACGAGGTTATTTCAAGAGCCAATGCGGTGCTGATCAATGCGCCAAAGGTTACTATGGACGAAACGTTGCGCAACCGCAGCATGGGTGAAGCCTATTTTTTGAGGGGATTTGTGTATTGGAGACTTTCACTGATTTATGGCGAAGTGCCTATTTTGCTGGAAGACGATGCATTGAAACTCAATTTTAATAAACCAAAATCAACATTGGCCGAGGTTCGTGCACAGGCTGAGTCCGATTTTCAAAAGGCAGCATCATTACTTCCGGTTTCTTATTCAGACGGCGAAGCGGGACGCGTTACACAGGGTTCGGCTTACGGTTTTTTAACAAAACTGTATGTGTATGAAGAGCAATGGGCGAAGGCAATTGAAGCGAGCACAAAAGTCACTTCCAATGCTGCTTACAAATTGGCAACCGGATTTAGCCAAAACTTTGAATTAGCGACAGAAAACAATCCTGAAATATTGTTTTCACTTCAATACGAAACCGGTTGGACAACGGACAACTCCCCTACTTTTTATCACACGCCGCAGGCATTTGGCGGCTGGGGTTTTCACGAACCGATCGCGGACCTTGTTCAGGAATTTGAAAAAGGCGACACGCGCAAGGCTTCGTCCATTTTCAGTCCGGGCGATAAGGTGGACCGCAATGAGCTGGGAACGGAAACATTCGCCGGAAGCATGACGCGCGTGACAGGTTACGCATTTAAAAAATACACGCAGTTCGCCGAGAACGGCGATATGAGCCAAAGTTTGAATGCACCGTTTTTAAGAACAGCGGACGTTTATCTGCTTGCGGCCGAAGCCAAAATCCGCTCGGGAGCGAATGGCGATGCAGAACTGAATGCGGTTAGAAAGCGTGCCGGATTGGCTGCGATTACCAATGCAACCATGAAGAACATTATGCATGAAAGACGTGTGGAGTTGGCAGGCGAAAACGAAAGACATCAGGATTTGATGCGTTGGGACAAAGCTGGACTCATCGACATTGTGGCTCATTACAAGATCAACCGCGGTCCGCATAAGCCTAGCCGTAACTTTATAAAGCCGAAGCATTATTACTTCCCATTGCCTCAGCGCGAAGTGGATTTGAGCAACGGTGTTTTAATTCAAAATAGCAATTATTAAGTTTTGACCAACCGATTTTTATTGATATGCCTGCTTGTCTTTTTCACGGGATGCTCGTCTCGTGAAAAAGACATTGTAGGTTTATGGCGAACCGATTCCATTTCCAATTACGTGAATGGATTCAGCTTTACTAATAACACGAAAGACGCGCATTGGTCCTATTTCGATTATCGGGCCGATGGGACGCTCTATCAAAGGCGAAAAGGTGAATATCGAAAATCGCGTTACAAGCTGATGTCGGCTGACTCGCTGGTTTATACGGATTCAACCGGAAAAGCTGTAAATGGATATGAAATCATTGATTTGAATGCCAAATCAATGGTTCTGAAAAAATCGCAGCAGCCGTATTTTTCGGGAAGGAATCAGAAATTATATGAGATCAGATATTTTTCCAAAGTGATCCCACAAGGCAAATAAATTAACCAACAAGCACACGAACTTTCTTAATCCGCTTCTTATCAGCTGATTGCACCTTAAAAGTAACTTCCCTATGCGTCGAAATTTCTCCCGGACGCGGCAATCTGGAAAACAATTCGAGTAACAAACCTGCAAGCGACTCGCTGTTACCCCTAACCTCTTCGAAATAATCCGTTTCCAGGTTTAGAATGCGGCACAAGTCGTTGATTAACACTTTCCCTTCAAAAACGTAAGTGTTATCATCGACCTGGGTGTAATTCACTTCATCGTCCTCGTCGTATTCGTCATTGATGTCCCCGAAAATCTCTTCGATAATGTCTTCCAAAGTAATCAGTCCGCTTGTTCCGCCATATTCGTCCACAACAATGGCCATATGCACGCGGCGGTTTTGAAAATCCTTCATGAGATCGTCCAAATGCTTGCTTTCAGGAATGAAGTAAACGGGCCTCAGCAGTTTTTGCCAATTAAAGTGCTCGTCCAAATGAATGTGCGGAAGCAAATCTTTGACATTCAAAATTCCTTCAATATGGTCCAGATCGTCGCGATAAACGGGCACCCGTGAGTAACCCGATTTATTGATTTTGTCCATTAATTCATGAAAATCCAGTTCAATGTCGAAAGCCGTAATGTGCAAGCGAGCCTGCATTGCCTTTTTTGAACTGGTTTCCCTGAAATTAGCCAAGCCACGTAAAAGGTCCGTTTCTTCTTCACTTTCAGCCTTTGCTTCTAATTGCTCCGTTGTAATCTCGGCTCCCTCGGGCGTAAGCACGCCAAAAGAATAACCCAGCTTCATAATGGGCTGCGCAAGCGGCTGGCATATTTTGATCAGAAAATTGGTAACACCCGAAATTCTTGGTATGAATTCTAGCGCGCGACGGGCACTATTGTAACGCACCATTGCATCCAGCCAGATCCATAATGCGAGACAAAGAATTGCAATCCATCTGTAAATGTTGTTGGGATCGTCCTGAATGTGAATCCACGCGATTCTTGCCGCTAGCAACAATGCTAGCATGGTTATCCCACGCTGGATGAGCGAGAGGGCAAGCTGCTGAATGCGGTTAGGAAGGGTGCTTTCGGTGTCACTTTTGCGTTCCCAGGGATTTTCCATAGCACCGGAAGCGGCATATGCGGCACGGACACCGGACAGGAACAGGGAAATCAGAAAAAGAAAAATTACGAGGATCAGGTCGTAAGGAGCCAGGAAATCAGTGGGTATGATGACTCCTGCAAATATGGTTTGCGTACATCTTTGGGGGATGGAAATCCCCGTACGCGTTCGGACAAGGGGATCGTCGCTGTCAGCTGTTTCTTTCACAAATGGTCTGGAAAAGTCTGTAATAAACTTTCGTCTAAATAAATGTAGCAATTCTGCTCACAAATATTATTCCAAAACGGGCTTAACCCTGAAATAAATAGCGCTGAACAGAAATGCTACGGAATTAATAAGAAGTCATCAGAATGGCAGATCGTCATCGTCGCTTCCTGCTGCGAGCGACGGCGGAATGGGATCATTGGATCGTGGAGCCTGATTTCTTGCAGGAGCTTGCTGCGCGTAACCGCCTCCATTGCCGCCGCCATCACCGCCGGAACCAGATCCGGAAGGACCGCCCAATAATGTCATGCTGTTTGCCCGAATAGTTACACCCGTTTTTTGCTGACCTTCTTTATCCGTCCAGCTATCCGTGCGAATGCGGCCTTCAATGTAAACCTGATTGCCTTTTTTCAGATATTTTTCGGCCACTTTCGCCAAACCTTCCCAAAGTTCAATGCGGTGCCATTCCGTGTTATCGACGCGTTCGCCGCTTTTGTTGGTGTAAGACTCTGTTGTTGCAATGTTAAACTTGGCCACCGCCGAGCCGCTTTCCAGATATCTGACTTCCGGATCGCTTCCCAGGTTACCGATCAATATTACTTTGTTAACACTTCCTGCCATGATTTCTATTTGTGATGATTGAAAACTTAATTTAAAGATACAGATGTAAAAGCTTATTTAAATGTCCTGTTCGCTGATTTTGCCCGTTATTTTGTGTTTTAAAATCAGCTTATTGCGGCCATCGTGCGTCATTTCCTGTTTGATCAAATAATACTCTTCATTGTAAGACGTGTAATTGGATGGCTTGGTCACGCCTTCTTTGCCTCGCCAAACAGGAAGCTCGACTTTTTCCCAAAGTTTCGTTTTCGCTGACTTATAAGCTGCGTCGATGACCGCGTTCACAATATAACCGTCATAAAATGTTTCGGCAGGCTCAATGCCATTTTCCACGGCATTGAACATGTCCGTAAACATGTGATTGTAACCCAGATCATTCACTTCATCGCCCACGGGAAACAGCCAACCGGTGTTGCTTTCGGCTTTTTCTGCCACATAATCCTCTCCTTTTCCTTCCGCATTCTGTCCGGTTGTAAACATTTCAAAACCCGTTCTCAGGAAATTATTGATCCAGATTGTTCCCTCAGTGCCCATAACTTCGTCGCGCAGATCCATGCCGCCGCGGAAGGTCCAGCTAACTTCAAATTGCCCGATTGCGCCGTTTTCGTATTTTACCAATGCAATGGCATGATCCTCAGCATCAATGGGTTTTACTTGCGTGTCCGCCCAGCACATTACTTCAACGGGCTTAATGTCTTTGCCAATAAAGTTGCGTGAAATTTCAATGCAATGGCATCCCAGATCGAGAATGCAGCCGCCTCCGGCCTGCTCAATGTCCCAGAACCATTCGCTATGCGGCCCGGGATGCGCTTCGCGCGATTTTGCCCAGATAATTCTTCCTAGCGAGCCATTTTTGACGCTTTCTATTGATTTTAAAAACTTGGGCGTGTAGCACAGGTCTTCCAGATAACCTGCAAAAATCCCTGCTTCCTCCGCTGCCTTCATCATGCGCAATGCTTCTGCGCCGTTTCGACCAAGCGGTTTTGTGGAAACCACTGCTTTTTTATGCTTTGCACACAGCATAACAGCTTCTTCATGAATGTTGTTAGGCAATGCAATGCAAACCATATTCACATCGGGATGCGCAATGACTTCTTCCATATTTGAAGACCAAAAATCGCATCCGTAATCATTCGCGAACTTTTGGGCACTTTCTTCACGCCGCGCATAAATTGCAACAACCTTATCCCGGCCTCGCTGACCATGAATCGACTCAGCGTAAAAACGTCCGATAAAACCGGAACCCAACATGGCAATTTTTTGCATAAAATGATATTTCAGTTAGCGTTATAGGATAGTCGTAAAAAGGCATTATTAACTTGTTTTCACTTCACTTTCCCACCCGGTTGTTTTGAGCGCCGGATCATTTTCCTTTTTCAGAAAATCGGCATTTCCAAAAGAAGAAGCTTCCCATTCCAGCAAAGCGCGATCCGGAACAATGGAAACCGGCACGCGCCAGGAAGTGGAAGTTTCGGCGTAAGCGATGTTGGACTGCGAATTATAACATGAAATCAGCGACCATCTCGGATGATCCGACAAATTGGCTTCCGACCTGTGCAAGAGGTTACTATGGAAAAACAATGCATCGCCTGGCTCAATTTCGCAATAAACCAGTTCCATTGTTTTCAAAGCATGATTTACCATTTCCATATCAGCACCCACTTGCTCCCCTGCAAAGCCGTGATTGACCCGGCCCATTTTATGCGAACCCTTAATGACTTGCAAACAGCCGTTTTCTTTATTTGCGGGCGTTAGGGCAATCATCACGCTCATTAACTGGTCAGGATAAATGAACTGATTTTTATACCAATAT
The DNA here is from genome assembly GCF_021390515.1 of Dyadobacter sp. CY326. Taxonomy (GTDB): domain Bacteria; phylum Bacteroidota; class Bacteroidia; order Cytophagales; family Spirosomataceae; genus Dyadobacter. The sequence goes on along the minus strand of NZ_JAJUXI010000011.1, from coordinate 169,432 downwards.
CCATAATCCTGATGCCATTCCCATGCACCGCCCACTTTCGGTTCTTTCTGCATAAGCTTGGTGTGAAAATGGCAGACAGCGCTTTCCACGCCCAATAATTGCCAAACCGAATTGACCATTCTTTCGCTCCGGATCAAATAACCAAAAACATCGTCACCAGGCGTGAACCAGAGTGAAAGTTTCGTTTTTTTTCCGGACTGGTCGTTCAGGTCCATCGCATTCTTTTGCATAACTGAATTTTCCAATGCAGTGTGATACAATTTATCTGTTTCTTCCTGCGAAAAAAGCCCTTTTGCGACCAGATAACCATCTTCTTCAAATGCCTTGATCTGATTTGTAGTTAAATTAAAACCCGTCATAGCTCATCAGTTTACATGTTAAGTACAAAAATATATTACTTAAAATACAATTCCTTGCACATCATGCATATAAAAGTGATTTAGACGGCGACGTTTTCAATTGGTCACAAATATTTTTCTTCTTTTAATAAAGTGTCAATCAGAATGGGTTTCGGAAGCGTTTCGATTTCGTTTTTTGAGAAGAATTTCAAACCGATGGGCAAATCAACGGATTCCTCATCCCGGATTTTTATCCACCAAAATTGCACGTGCAGCTTTTGATGTGTCAATAAATGAATGTAGGATTTCGGCACTTCACGAAGGTTGCCTTTCATCAAGAAGGTTTGCAAAGTTTGGTTTTCCGGCAATTCGTCCGGCGACTCAACCGGGCCAGCAGATTCGATAAGATAAAAATCATAAAGGCCTTTCCAAATGTCCTTTGTTTTGCGCTCCTGCATTGCCAGATCCTGACCCTGCTGAATAACGAAATAATTGAGAAACCGCTTTTTTACAGCCATTTTCTTAGATTTAACCGGAAGCGCATTTTGCACATTAAATGCGAAGGCGTAGCAAATGTCATTGAAAGGACAAATGGCACAATTGGGCGAAACAGGCACACATTGAATCGCACCAAACTCGATCATTGCCTGGTTATAAGTGGCAGGATCTTCGTGCGAAACCAGTTCTTTCGCAATAGCCGCAAATTCCTTTTTCCCCTCATTACTAAGCATATCCGACTTAATTCCGAAGATCCGCGCCATCACACGATACACATTCCCGTCAATGGCTGCAACAGCTTCGCCGAAAGCAAAGGAGGCAATGGCAGCGGCCGTGTAATGACCAAGGCCTTTCAACTTTGATAATGCTGCAGCGGTTTCAGGAAATTTTCCACCGAAGTCATTTACGATCTGTCGGGCAGTGAAGTGCATGTTCCTGGCGCGGGAATAATAACCCAATCCCTGCCAAAGCCGCAGCACATCGCGTTCGTCCGCATTGGCAAGGTCAAAAACGGTTGGATAATTATCCAGAAACTTCTGATAATAAGGCGTTCCCTGCGCCACACGTGTTTGTTGCAAAATGATTTCGGATAACCATATTTTATACGGGTCCGTCGTTTGTCTCCAAAGTAGAGGTCTGTGGTTTTTAAGATACCAGGATTTAAGTTTTTTATTAAAATCAATTGCCCGTAAATGCTCGGATATCATATAATTTGTCCTTATGTACGCTGTTATTTAACCAATTAGAAAAAAAATGAAAACGCTTTACTTTTAAATCTTGGTAAAATTAGCGTACCTTTGTGTTCCCAAAATTTAGAGGAGTAAGTAAATAAATGAAATAATATCCACTTAAAGTAAACAATCAAAGTGACTAAGGCAGACGTAATCGCACAGATTTCTGAGAAAACAGGTGTAGACAAGGGCGATGTTCAGCAAACGCTAGAATCGTTTTTCACCGTGGTAAAGGACTCTCTTTCTGAGGGTGAGAATCTTTATGTAAGAGGTTTTGGTAGTTTCATCAATAAAAAACGTGCGCGTAAAGTTGCCCGTAATATCTCGAAGGGAACTTCGATGATCATTGACGAGCACTTTGTACCAAGCTTCAAACCTGCAAAAGTATTTGTAGAGCAGGTTAAAGAAAGTGACAAATTGAAAGCTGTCGCTGAAAAGTAATTTACCTGAAAAGGTCTGGGTTATACGATTATTATGAAAAAGTCTATTCTTCTTTCTTGTGTGCTTGCAGTTGCGCTTGTTGGAACGCTTTTTAGCCTACCAAAAGTTGTTGTAAACACAAAAGGCAAGGAAGTAGGCAAGGAACGAAGCCAATCCGAAGCAGCTGCTACAACGACTGCTGCTCCGGAAGCTTCTCCAAAATCGCAGCATGACGCAGCCACGCTCTCACCTGATCAGCAAAAAATTGTAGATCAGCTCAGAAATGGTTTCAATAATGCCAGCGAAAAAGAAAAAGCAGTCGCAGGTTTGAAATTATCCGACGAGTTCGCGAAACTTCAAAAATTCGACAGCTCAGCGTTTTACGCTGAAAAAGTGGCACTTTTATCTCCAAGCATTGAAAATCTTGTCAGAACTGGGGATCGTTATTACGAAGCTTATGGTTTTGCAATAGATGAGGCGAAAGCGAAGAACCTTGGAGTTAAAACCCGCGAATATTACCAAAAAGCACTTGACCAGAATCCTGGATTGTTGGCTGTCAAGGCTAATATGGCAATGACTTACGTTAACACAGAAAACCCGATGCAGGGAATTTTGATGTTGCGCGAAGTGATTGACACCGATCCTACCAATGAGTTGGCATTGTTCAACCTGGGGATTTTATCCATGAGGTCTAACCAATATTCAAAAGCTGCCGACAGGTTCAGACAAATTTTGACCAATAATCCGGCTAACACAAAAGCTAAGTTCTATTTGGGATTGACGCTGGTGGAGCTGGGAAACAAGGAAGAGGCCCGCAAGGTACTCGCCGAAGTTAAAAAGGAAGAAAAAGACCCGGTTATCCAACAAGCTATAGGTGAATTGGAAGACCGTCTGACCAACTAAGCGGAAATTAAGAAAATCAATTTTTTATTACAAAACGACATAAACATGCCTTGCGGAAAAAAAAGAAAGAGACATAAGATTTCCACTCACAAGAGAAAGAAAAGACTTAGAAAGAACAGACATAAGAAGAAATAATATACCATGACCGGATTTTGTAAAAAAGTCCGGTCATGCCTTCTTCCCCTCGTATGTATTGCCCCTTTCAATCTGAAAGCGGAGGTTAAGTATCAACATTATATAGCCATTTAGTTGGTTGAACATTGAGTAACGAATTATTAATCAATTCTACTCAAAAGGGAGAACGTATAGCCCTTTTGCAGGATAAACGTCTTTTAGAATACCACGTCGAAACACCGGATCAAAGCTTTACCGTAGGCGACATTTACCTCGGGACGGTCAGAAAGCTGGTAGCGGGGCTTAATGCTGCGTTTGTTGATGTCGGTTTTGAAAAGGATGCGTTCCTGCATTATCTTGATTTGGGGCCAAATATCAATTCTCTCAACAAATTAACGAAAGACGTTATATCCAAGCGTCAGACTTCCGGGAAGTTGAACAACTTCAAAATGGAGCCTGAAATTGAAAAGCTTGGTAAAATTGATAAGGTTCTTTCGAAAAACCAGCCAATCCTTGTTCAGATCGTTAAGGAGCCTATTTCTACAAAAGGCCCGCGATTGTCCTGCGACATTTCTATTGCCGGACGTTACATTGTTCTGGTTCCGTTTTCCAATTCTGTAAACCTTTCTAAAAAGATTACGGACAAGCAGGAGAGAAATCGTCTGCAACGTCTGATGTCGTCCATTAAGCCTGCCAATTTTGGTGTAATTATTCGCACCGTTGCCACGGGTAAAGATGTGGATGAGCTTAATAAAGATTTGCAGGATTGCCTTGATAAGTGGGAAAATGGCATCAAGATGCTGCGTGACGCCAAACCACGTGACCGCGTTATTGGTGAAATGAACCGCGCTTCTTCGATCATCCGGGATATGCTGAATGAATCATTTGACAGCATTACGGTTGATTCCAAGGAAGTTTACGACGACATTAAGGCTTACATTCACAACATTGCGCCGGACAGGGAGAACATCCTTAAACTGCATAATGGGAAAAATAAGCTGTTTGAACAATTTGGTTTAGAAAAACAGATCAAATCATTGTTCGGTCGATCTGTTAGTTTGCCAAATGGCGGTTATCTGATCATTGAACACACTGAGGCGTTGCACGTTATTGATGTAAATAGCGGTAATAAGTCCAATTCCGAAGAAGATCAGGAAGCCACTGCACTAAGCGTTAACCTCGAAGCAGCGAAGGAAATTGCCCGTCAATTACGCCTACGCGATATGGGCGGAATCATCGTCGTCGATTTTATCGACATGAAGAAAGCGGACAACAAACGCGTTCTCTTCGATACAATGCGCGATGAAATGAAAGGCGACCGTTCAAAATACACGATCCTGCCCCTTTCGAAATTTGGTCTACTGCAAATCACCCGTCAGCGTGTAAGACCTGAAATGAACATTGTGACCCGCGAAACATGCCCTACTTGCGGCGGAACGGGGACCATTCAGGCGAGTATTCTGGTTTCAGATGTGATTGCTAATAATCTCGATTACATTCTTACCAAGCAAAATGAACGTGGAATCACCATTTCACTTCATCCATTCCTGCATTCTTATTTTACCAAAGGATTAATTTCCGAGCAGGTCAAATGGCTTTTCCATTATAAAACTTGGGTAAAACTCATTAAAGACACTTCACTAGGCGTTGTAGATTTTAAATTCCACAACCGTTACGGAGAAGAAATCGAGATCGTTCCCGGAAATTAATTGATTGTTTGCTGGATTAAACTGCTTACTTGGCTTTCCAGTTAGGGCTTCTTTTTTCTTTGAAAGCCTGCATTCCTTCTTTTGCGTCCTCCGATTCCAATAACAGATCCAATTGCTGTTTCAGGAAAGCGTGCCTTTCATTCTCCGAAATCGCATTCAATTGATGCAATGCGCTCATTCCAGATTGTATGGCAAGCGGGGCGTTCGCGGAAATTTTCTTAGCGAATTGATTTACATCATTTGCAATGTCTTCTTTTTTAGAAACGTGGGTCACAAGTCCAAGTTCGAGCGCCTCGCCGGCATTGTAAGTATCCCCGGTTATACACATTTCCAATATTTTTCTGGGAGGGATCATTGAACTTAGTGAGGCCATAACCTGCATCGGCCAAATGCCGCGTTTCACTTCGGGGAGACTGAATGTGGCCTCACTGACACTGAATACAAATGTGCAGCCGCAAATGATCAGAAAGCCTCCTGCCAAAACTGGCCCCTCAACCTGGGCAATGCTGGGTTTCAAAAGATCAGCAAATGCATCCCCCAGTCTGACTTCTTCGCGGATAACCGGCAATGCTGGATTTCTTCGGTCAGCAGAGGCGTCATGAAACGCATTCAAATCTGCACCAGCACAAAAAACAGGCCCTTCTGCATTGATCACCACACATCTAATTTCATGATTAAAATGTGCATATGCCAGTGCAAAAGTGATTTCTTCGGCCATGGTCGGGGTAAAAGCATTGCGCTTTTCAGGCCGATTCAGGGTGATTGTAAAAGTGTGCGCTGACAAGGAAGTTTTGATAAACAAAAACTCCACCGATCGAAAGGCCTGCACATCTTCAACTGTATAAAACCGCATGGGCAAGCTCGATTTACATTTGGCTGAGACTAGGAAGACAGATCAAGACTTGGTGACCACAGTTTCCAGCATCTTGATATATTGTTTAATTCCTGCCTCAATTTCGTATAAATAAATGAATTCATCAGCACTATGCGAGCGCGCAGAATGCCCGGGGCCCATTTTCAGCGAGGGACAATCCAGCAAAGCCTGATCCGAAGTCGTCGGCGAGCCATATGCAGTGCGGCCCAATTTCAACCCTTCTAAAACGATTGGATGATCCATTGGAATGCTCGAAGGCCTTAACCTGATCGAACGAGCGGAAACCTCGGAGTTAATATTGGTCTGAATCACCTCAATGACCTCTTCCAAAGAATATTGATCCGTCACCCGAACGTCAATTGTAAAATGACAGGCATCCGGAACCACATTATGCTGCGTGCCCGCACTGATCATTGTGACCGACATTTTAATCGGACCCAATGTGGGTGAAACCTTGGGAAACTTGTATTCCCGAATCCAGGCAATGTCCTTTAATGCTTTGTAGATTGCATTATCACCTTCTTCCCTGGCTGCATGACCGGAAATTCCCTTCGCTGTGCAGTCCAGGACAAGCAAGCCTTTTTCTGCGACTGCGAGTTGCATTTCAGTTGGTTCACCGACAATGGCAAATGCGATTTCGGGCAATTCGGGAACAACGATTTCAAGACCTTCTTTTCCTGAAATTTCTTCCTCCGCGGTTGTGGCAATGACAATGTTATAAGCAAGATCCTGTCTGTCAAAAAAATGGCAGAATGTTGCAATTAATGACACCAAACATCCGCCGGCATCATTGCTGCCTAGTCCAAATAATTTATTTCCATCAACAATGGCCTTAAAAGGATCCAACGTCCAGGATTTGTTTGGCTTGACCGTATCGTGGTGTGAGTTTAAAAGTAAAGTCGGTTTACTTTTATCGAAATGACGGTTATATGCCCACAGATTATTCTTTTTTTGCTGAAAAGGAATATTTCGTTCATCAAAATAGTTAGCGATCAACTTCGCTGTATTAGCCTCTTCCTTACTGAACGACGGCGTTTCAATCAGACTTTTCAGCAATTCAATCGCTCCGCTTGTAAGCACTTGAATATTTTCGCTTGTGTTTACCATCTTACTTGTCCGTCACCTTTCACAATCCACTTTTCAGTCACAAGTTTTTCCAATGCAAAAGGTCCGCGCGCATGTAGTTTTTGCGTTGATATGCCAATTTCTGCACCCAAAGCAAAGACAGCACCATCCGTAAAACGCGTTGACGCATTGGCATAAACGGCAGCAGCGTCCACTTCTCGCAGGAAACGCTCAATTTGCGCTTCATCTTTTGAAATAATCGCTTCCGAATGTCTTGACGAATGTGCTCTGATATGCTCCAAAGCTTCGTCCAACCCATTTACGACTTTCACAGAACACTTATAATCTAAAAATTCTCGACCAAAATCTTCTTCCTGAGCATGCTGTAAAAACGGATAACCGGCATTTTCTAAGATCGCATATGAGTCATCATCAGCGAAAACCTCTACATTCCATTTGATGAAATCTTCTTTTAATTTCGGTAAAAGCGCACTCGCCACTTCCTTGTCCACCAAAACCGTATCCAATGAATTGCAGACCGATGGCCGCGAAACCTTGGCATTAACCACTATTTGAGCAGCCTTTTCCAAGTCGCCTGTCTTTTCGATGTAAGTGTGACAAACGCCCGCTCCCGTTTCAATGGTTGGAACCAAAGAATTTTCACGAACAAACTTGATCAAACCTTCCGAACCTCTCGGAATGATGATGTCCACAAATCTCGTCGCAGTAAGCAGTTCCGAAACAAACTTACGGTCTGTGGGCAAGAGCATTACAGCAGCAGGATCAATGTTGAATTTGCGCAGGCTTTCATGGATTAATCTCACCAAAAACAGATTTGAAAAATTTGCTTCCTTCCCTCCTTTCAACACACACGCATTTCCCGAGCGCAGGCATAGCGAAGCCACATCCAATGTAACATTGGGCCTTGATTCATAAATAACACCCACAACGCCCAACGGAACCGCGATTTTGGTCAGCGATAATCCTTGCTCAATCGTGCGCTCCAACAACACTTCACCGCTCGGATCGGGCAATGCAGCCACATCGCGTAGACTTTGCGCCAGGTCTTTTATTCTTTTTTCATTTAACAGTAACCGGTCCTTTTTTGGATCGGCATCGTCCATTGCATCAAGATCTTTCTGATTTTCTGCAATAATGTTTGCCGAGTTTTCCAGCACTTTATTGGCTAAATCGAGCAAAAGATCGGCGCGCTGCTTGTCGGACAAGTTGCGGACAGACGCGGAGGCCTTTTGTGTTTTTTCTAAAAGAGGTAAAATGGATTCCATTATAATAATACGATATCGTTGGCATGCGCCACTTCAAAATTCACTGTTTTCAGGTTTTCACGAATGGCTGACGACGTTTCCCGCGCCCTAGCAACCGCGATCATTTGTTCGGAGGAATCATATATTTCAATAATTTCACCCGATTCGAATTCCCCGGTTACTTCGACGACGCCCACGGCCAGCAAGCTTTTTCGTTTCAATAAAGCTTTGGAAGCGCCTTCGTCAATTTGCAAGCTTCCTGAAACCAGCCCGCCGCTTCCAAGCCATCTGTTTCTTGCTGAAAGTGTGCTTTTTCCTGCATTAATCACGGTTCCTGCCTTTCCTTCAAGCGCTTCGAGCAACTCATCCTGACCATTCATTCCAAAAATCACTACGCGTATTGCCATGCGTGCGGCCAGTTTGGCGAAAGTCAGCTTAGAAGCCATTCCACCGAGACCGAGAAATGATTTGTCCGTTCTTACGAATTTAAAAACCTCATTGACATTGGATACGTTCCGAAGAATGTTGCCGCTTTCGTCGAGCAGTCCACCGACGGATGTACAGAACATCAAAGTTTCAGCGCCAAATCCAACAGCCAGCAATGTCGCGAGCTCATCATTATCCGAAAATTTCAGCTCACGGTCACTAACAACGTCATTTTCATTTACAATGGGAATGATGTTGTTTTCCCAAAGTTCTTCAAACGTCTCTTTCAGTTGCAAAAACTTGTTACGATTTGCAAAATGCTGCCTTTCACAAAGACTTTGGGCAATGTATATTTTATTAGGAGCAAAATGAGCGGCATAAAGTCCAACCAGCAGCGGATTCCCAACCGAGGCTGCGGCCTTGCGCTGCGTCATCGTGCCCTTATAATCCTGAATATATGCCTTTCCAGCACCCACCGCGCCAGATGAAACAATGATAATCCGATATTGATCGTGAATGACCGAAACCTGCCGCGCTATTTCGGAAATGATCCTGATGTCAGGCTCACCCGATGGCAAGGTTATGGATGCAGTTCCAAATTTAATTACAAGAATAGGTTTCGACACTTTGAATTGGCTTGAAAAGAACGGCGACCAGATTGCCCGTTCGCGGGTTCTGATTTGAGGCTAAAAGTAGAAAATTATTGCGTCTGATAAACCGGTTGGCACAAAACCAATGCTTAAAGAATGTCTTCGAGGACACTTGCATTAAACCGCCTTTTCAATTTTAATGCGCCTTTCAAGCGATCTAGATAATCTTCCCGCGGAATTTCAATAGCGCCATAACGCAGCACATTGTCATTGATAAACTGTGTGTCCAGCAATGCAAACCGATTCAGACGCAATAGTTGGATCAAATAATGAAACGCGACCTTGGATGCATTGCTTTCCCTTGAAAACATCGATTCGCCAAAGAAAACGCCATTGATAGACACGCCATATAATCCGCCCACCAGCTTATCGGAACGATAAGCTTCGACGCTATGCGCATAACCAAGCTCGTGCAATGCTGTATAAGAGGCGATTATTTCCTCCGAAATCCAGGTTCCCTGCTCCGTCGTCCGAGGCCCTGAGCAGCCACGCATTACGCCTTCAAAGTCCGCATTGACCTTTATCTCAAAGTATTTTTTGTTCAGAACAGGCCGCAGCGATTTGGACGGTTTGTATGTTTCAATGGGAATGATCGCCCTTGGATTAGGTGAATACCAGTAAATTGAACCATCTGCCTCTGCCATGGGAAATATCCCATTTATATATCCGTTAAGAATATCATCTGTGCTGATTACTGACATAAAAGCCATAATTTAACAATAGCGCTAATTGGAGAAGTCCGGAATATTACAAATCTCGATCTTTCGAATCAATAAAAACATCTTACAAACCGAACCATAAAAATATATCTTCTGTTTCTTTGGAGTGACAATTTTTTTTTCAAAATTTGCACCCTATTAGACGCATTAGCAAGTCAATGAACGACAACGGAATACATACTGTTCTTCATACTACGCCTTTCCGATTCAGGTCCCCCCGGACCGCATAATTTCTTTTTACCTACGTGGTAAAACTCTTATACCCCAATCTTCTTACAAGTTTCAAAACGTCCCATCGTTTTATCTGGGTATAATTAATTATTGTTTCGAACATTTTTGTCAGCATAGTCATCAATGAAAAATACCGAAGTAGTGGGCAGTAAGTTTATAGTTCAGACTGCCAATGAAAATCATCTTCACTTTGCCGATACAATTTGCGCAGAGATGGAAGAGAGCGCCAAAAAGCGTGGTACTGGCATAGCCAAACGTTCTCCTGTATATATAATGGAAAAAATGGTGGAAGGGAAAGCGATTATCGCAACCACTGACAGCGGCGAATGGGTAGGTTTTTGTTACATTGAAACGTGGGAACACGGCAAATTTGTGGCGAACTCAGGGCTGATCGTTCATCCTGATTTTCGTAACAGCGGAATGGCAAAAGCAATTAAACAAAAGGCTTTTGAGTTATCACGCAAAAAATATCCTGATGCAAAAATCATAGGCATAACCACCAGTTTGCCTGTAATGAAAATCAATTCGGATTTGGGTTACGAGCCTGTAACTTTCAGCGAGTTGCCTGCTGACGATGCATTCTGGAAAGGTTGTGCGAGCTGCGTAAATTACGATGTTTTGACGCGGACAGGCAGAAAACATTGCCTATGCACGGGCATGATGTATAATCCGGAAGAAAAGAAAAAAGAAGAAATTGCTGTTGTAGGCGTTGAGCCCGAAAAACATTCCTGGGATTTTCTGAAAGAGTCTAGCCTTTACGAGCGTTGGATGCGCATTAAACAGCGCATTTTATTGCGAAGGGAAGAACGCGCGAGAAAGAAAAACGCCGGGACGGTGCTGGTACATTAAAGTACAGCCTTATTTACAGATTCATATATCTTAAAATACCTCGCCCGGCAGCCATTTTTGGCCCGAAGCGAGGTATTTTTTTGTTACTTTGTACTCCAATTTAAGCAATTTGTCAGATTCAGATTTAATATAATGTCACAACCCAAAGTAGTATTAGCGTTTAGCGGAGGATTAGACACCTCTTTTTGTGTAAAATATTTAGCCGAAGACAAAGGTTACGAAGTCCATTCCGTTTTGGTGGACACAGGCGGTTTTTCTGATGAAGAGCTGAAAACAATCGAAGCCAATGCTTATGCTTTGGGCGTGAAAAAACATGCGACGATTTCCAAAACGAGCGACTATTACAACGATTGCATTAAATATCTGATTTTTGGGAATATCTTAAAAAACAACACATATCCCCTTTCAGTAAGCGCAGAACGTGTTTTTCAGGCGGTTGCTGTTGCGGAATATGCCAAGGAAATCGGCGCGAATGCCATTGCGCACGGGAGCACAGGAGCAGGAAATGATCAGGTGCGTTTTGATATGGCTTTCCGGATTATCATTCCGGAAGCAGAAATCATTACACCGATCCGTGATCTGAAACTTTCGCGCGAAGCGGAAATTGAATATTTGACCAAGAAGGGCGTGGGCCGTGAATGGGCAAAAGCTGCTTACAGCATTAATAAAGGGCTTTGGGGAACATCGGTTGGTGGAAAAGAGACATTGACATCAAATCAATATCTTCCAGAATCTGCCTGGCCAACTCAAATTTCCAAGACAGAACCTGAGACAATAACCCTGGAATTTGACAAAGGTGAATTGAAAAGCGTTGCTGGCGAAACTTTTGATAATCCGGTCCATGCGATTCAAAAGCTGGCTGCAATTGCACAGCCCTTCGGCATCGGCCGTGATATCCATGTTGGCGACACCATTATTGGGATTAAGGGCCGCGTTGGTTTTGAAGCCGCAGCTCCGCTGATCATCATTAAGGCGCACCATACATTGGAAAAACACGTGCTGAGCGAGCAGCAGCTTTACTGGAAAGAACAACTTTCAAATTGGTATGGCAGCTTGCTTCACAAAGGTCAGTTTGTTGAGCCTGTCATGCGGAACATTGAAACGTTCTTAGCTGATACACAGACACATGTTACGGGAAAAGTACACGTCCATTTAGCTCCTTATCGCTTTCACGTGGAAGGAATCGAATCACCGTTTGACCTGATGTCTTCCAAATTCGGAAGCTACGGCGAAATGAACAACGCCTGGACCGGCGACGACGTAAGAGGATTTTCAAAAGTGGCTTCTAACCAGGTGATGATTTATCAGAAGGTTAGCGAGTCGGCTGAGTCTTAAAATAAAGACAATTTTAAATTCGTATCATGACTAAGATAGAACTACAAAGTCAAATCCAGCGAAAGGCACAGGAACTGCCTCTTGATTTACTTCAAGAAGTGTATGACTACATGGAGTTCATTTTAGAAAAGCGAAAAAGAAGGCCTTATTCGAAAGATCAGGATTTGGAAAACTGGTGGCATAACATTTCAAATTTCTCTGGTGATTATATGATACAACGTAATCAGCCTCCTCTTGATACAACTGACAATTTGTTCGAATGAAATATCTGCTGGACACTAACATTGTAGCATACATTATCAAGAAACGGCCGGTCGAAGTTTTTAACAAGTTGCTATCTGTTCAATGGGAAGAAGTGGGAATTTCGTCAATTGTCTTAGCAGAGCTTTGGTTTGGTGTTGCAAAAAGCCAGCACAAGGAACAGAATAGAATGGCATTGGAGCATTTTTTAGCGCCTTTTACCATTATTGATTTTGATACAAAAGCAGCCGAAACATACGCATTGATTCGGGCTGATCTTGAAGCAAAAGGGAATATTATCGGAGCAAATGATCTGCTGATTGCTGCGCATGCGCTCAGCCACGAACTCATTCTCGTGACAAACAACATGAAAGAGTTCGAACGGGTTGAAAATCTTAAAATTGAAAATTGGGTTTTGGAATGATACAAATTAACATAGGGATAATCGGTGCGGCGGGTTATACGGGTGGGGAATTGATCAGAATATTGATTAATCACCCTAATGCTGTGATTGCTTTTGCGCATAGTAAAAGTCAGGCAGGGAAACCGGTTTATGCGACGCATACAGATTTGTTGGGAGATACGGATCTGACTTTTTCCGGGGAGGAGGCTCAAACGCTTTTGAACCAGGAAAATCTGAATGTTATTTTTCTTTGTTCGGGGCATGGTGAATCGCAGAAATTTCTTGCTGAAAATGCTGTCCCGGATAATGTTAAGATCATTGACCTAAGCACGGACTTCCGAAATGAGTCAAATGGTTTTGTTTACGGCCTGCCGGAATTGCAACGCGATAAGATTAAAACAGCAACTAAAATTGCCAATCCGGGTTGCTTTGCCACAAGCATTGAACTCGCGATTTTGCCGCTGGCCCAGGCTGGATTGATTAAGGATGACATTCACGTGAGCGCAGTTACTGGCAGCACGGGTGCGGGGCAATCGTTAAGCGCGACGACGCATTTTAGTTGGAGAAGTAATAACATATCGATTTATAAAGCATTCACACATCAGCATTTGACGGAAATAAAAATGAGCCTGAGCAAGTTGCAGGCCGGTTTTGACAAAGCCGTCAACTTTGTGCCTTATCGCGGCGATTACACGCGTGGCATTATGGCAAATGTTTATACAGCATTTAAAGGAACTTTGGAAGAAGCAAAAGGCATTTACAAAAACTTTTACGCCTCACACCCATTCACGCACATTAGCGACGCGCCGATTGATTTGAAACAGGTTATCAACACCAACAAATGCTTCATCAACCTTGAAGTTCATGACGGACAACTGCTGATAACAAGCATTATCGACAATCTGACAAAAGGTGCGTCAGGACAAGCGGTGCAGAATATGAACCTCCTTTTTGACTTACCAGAAGACGCTGGATTAAGGTTGAAAGCACCGGCGTTTTAAAGTGGGGTTTTCAAAACTATAAATTTCGTTGCTATGAACGACTTGCTGCAAACATACAATCAACTTAGTGCATCTCAGCAAAAACAATTGCTGGCATTCGCTGATGGACTTCTGCTACAACAAAAAGCGAAAAGAAGCGATGGAGATCTCCGAAATTGGAAAGAAAAAATCAAGAGTGTGTCGATGTGGAATGAGACGGATATTGCAACGCTTGAAGAGCACATAAAAAACATGGATAATTGGAAAATCCCGCAATGGTAATTGATACAGGACTTTTCATCAAACATTTACGGAAGCCAGATAAATCGAAAACGACATTGGCATTATTGCCTGATGATGCTTCGCTATTTGTTTCAGCTGTAACAGTTTATGAATTGATGATGGGAGCCACCGACATTCAGAAAAAGGCGGACGTAGAAATCTTGCTAAGTGGACTGCCCGTCTTGCCGTTTAGTGAAGAGGTCTCTTTGAAGGCTGCTGAAATTTATCATAACCTGCGAAGGCGTAACTCGCTGATTGAATTCCGAGATATTTTTATTGCCGCAACGGCCATACCATTCCAATTACCAATCAAAACATTGAACCAGGGACATTTTCAAAGAGTCGAAAACCTTGAAATGGCCTGATAACAAATTCCAAACATGTCACACTTATTTGATGTTTACCCCATTTACGATATAGAGCCGGTTAAGGCGGAGGGAAGTTATTTGTGGGACCAGCATGGGACCAAATATCTGGATCTTTATGGCGGTCATGCGGTTATTTCTGTTGGCCATTGCCACCCTTATTATGTGGATAAACTCACAAAACAGCTGAATGCAATTAGCTTTTATTCCAATTCGGTTAAAATTTCGTTGCAGGAAGAGCTTGCGGAGAAGCTGGGCGAACTTTCGGGTTATCCTGACTATAAATTATTTCTCTGCAATTCGGGAGCGGAAGCGAATGAGAATGCATTGAAGCTCGCGTCTTTCCACAATGGAAGAAAAAAGGTTATTTCCTTTACCAAATCGTTCCACGGCCGCACAGCCGGCGCGGTTGCGGCAACTGATAATGCTTCAATTGTTGCGCCTGTCAATTACAAAGAGCATGTTACATTTTTGCCATTCAACGATGTTCAGGCTGCTGAAAACGGCATTACGGATGAAGTTTGTGCTGTGATCGTGGAAGGAATTCAGGGCGTTGGCGGGATCAATGTTGCATCCGGTGAGTTCTTGCAAACATTAAGACGCAAATGTGACGAAACGGGCGCGATTCTGATCCTCGACAGCGTGCAATGCGGTTACGGACGGACGGGAAAATTCTTCTCGCACCAATTTAGCGGCATCGATCCGGATATTATTTCGATGGCCAAAGGAATGGGCAATGGTTTTCCAATCGGCGGAATCCTGATTTCTCCTAAATTTAAAGCCACTTATGGCATGTTGGGAACGACATTTGGAGGAAATCACCTGGCTTGTGCTGCGGCTGTCGCTGTGCTCGACATTATGAAAAACGAGAATCTGATCAATAATGCTGCTGAAATCGGTGATTATCTTTTGAACGGAATTCGGGAAATTGGTGGTTACAAAGAACTGAGAGGCAGAGGACTAATGATTGGAATTGAATATGATTTTCCAGTTAAAGACCTTCGTAATAAACTTTTGTTTGAATATAAAATGTTCACTGGAGTAGCCGGAGCGAACACAATCCGTTTGCTTCCGTCATTGGCTTTGGGAAAAACAGAAGCTGACCTTTTCCTGGAAGCATTGAAAAAAGAAATATCCGTCGCTTCATTATAATTGATCTTTACGCCGCCGATTTATAAAACCTGAATGAAACACTTTCTTTCCATTAACGATGTTACGGACCTTAATCAATTGATCACCAGCGGGATAGCTGCAAAACGGAATCCGTTTAGTGACATTGAGTTGGGTAAGAACAAAACCATCGGATTGCTTTTTTTTAACTCAAGTCTGAGAACCAGGATCAGCACGCAGAAAGCCGCGCAAAATCTTGGTCTTAACGTCATTACAATGAATGTGGGGCAAGATGGCTGGGGATTGGAAATGGAAGAAGGCGTGGTGATGAACGGCGACAAGGCCGAGCATGTGAAGGAAGCCGCGGCTGTTATCGGCAGTTATTGCGATATCATTGGAATACGTTCCTTTGCAGACCTCCAAGATCGAGATAAAGACTATTCGGAAATTGTTTTTCAACAATTTAAAAAATACGCGGACGTCCCGATCATTAACCTGGAATCCGCAACACGGCATCCGCTGCAATCACTGGCAGACTGCATCACCATTGAAGAATTCAAGGTAAAACAGCGCCCTAAGGTCGTTTTGACCTGGCTGCCACATTTTAAAGCATTGCCGCAGGCTGTGGCTAATTCGTTTTGCGAATGGATGAATCCCATGGATGTTGAGCTCGTTATTACGCACCCGGAAGGCTACGATCTGGCACCTGAATTTGTCGGAAAAGGGCAGGTTATTTATGACCAGGATAAGGCATTGGAAGGTGCGGATTTTGTTTATGGAAAAAACTGGTCCTCCTATCAGAGTTACGGACAAGTGCTTACGAGCGATCCTTCGTGGATGATTACGGAAGCGAAAATGTCTCTGACTGATAATGGAAAATTCATGCATTGCCTGCCATTACGCAGAAATATGAAGGTTGCTGACGAAGTGCTGGACGGACCAAGATCACTTGTTATCGAACAGGCTGCCAATCGTGAATGGTCTGCGCAGGCGGCTTTGCGAGAGGTTTTGCTAAATATTTGAACCAAATAGAATGAATACGGAAACGTTGGCTAGGCCACAAACTTTATCAGAAAAATCCGTTCGTAAAACCGGTGTGCTCATCGTCAATCTGGGAACCCCTGACAGCCCGTCGGTGCCGGATGTGCGTAAATATTTGCGCGAATTCCTTATGGATGAACGTGTTATCGACATTCCTTATCTGAATCGATGGATGCTCATTAACCTGATCATCGCTCCGTTCAGAGCTCCGAAATCGGCAAAGGTTTATAAGCAATTGTGGAGGCCGGATGGTTCACCTTTGAAGATTTACGGATATTCTGTTAAGGAAAAATTGCAACGCGTGTTGGGTGATGATTACGTTGTCGAGCTGGCAATGCGTTACCAAAGTCCAAGCATTGAAAACGGCTTAAAGGCATTGAGAAAACAAACATTATCTGAGATCATCGTTGTTCCGTTTTTCCCGCAATACGCCTCTGCGTCAACAGGCTCTGTTTATAAAGAAGTGATGCGCGTGGTGCAGGATTGGGAAGTTTTGCCCGAAATTAAGTTTGTCAACCGCTTCCTCGATCACCCAAAATTTGTTGAAGGTTTTGTTAATCTTGGTAAAAAATACATGGCTGAGCGGCAGTTTGATCATGTAGTTTTCAGTTACCATGGTTTGCCGGAAAGACAAATTACAAAAGGAGACGTGACCGGAAGTTTTTGCCAATTCGGGTCGTGCTGCGACCAGTTGGATGCCCGAAATCAGCATTGTTATCGTGCTCAATGTTTCGAAACAACACGTTTGTTAGTCAAAGGGCTGGGTCTCGCGGAAGGCACATACACAACATGCTTTCAGTCGAGATTAGGAAAAAATCCCTGGATTAAGCCTTACACGGATGAAGTGATTCCCGAGCTGACGAAAAAAGGCGTGAAGAGCGTGCTTGCGTTTTCACCTGCATTCGTTGCCGATTGTCTGGAAACGACCATTGAAGTCGGTGAGGAATATAAAGAGCTTTTCGAAAAGGAAGGTGGCGTTCACTGGCAGCTTGTGGAAAGCCTTAATGACAGTGAAATCTGGATTGAAGCATTGGAAGATATCATAAAAAAAGCGGTCTAAGACCGCTTTTTTTATGATATGATAACGCTTTCCTTTTTGTATAAATCGGCCAGCGTTTGCGCTGCGTAGTCAATGTCTTCTTCTGTATTGTATTTGCCAAACGAGAAGCGGACGTTAGCCCTGTTTTCATCAATTTTAAGCTCGTTCAGCACGTGGGAGCCAATCTCGGTTCCGCTTGCACAAGCACTACCTCCTGAAACCGCAATTCCTGCAATGTCCAGATTGAAAAGCAGCATATCACTGATGTCCGACGGCGGCAAGCTGACATTCAGCACGGTGTAAAGACTTTTATCCAAATCGCCAGAGTTACCATTGAATGAAATGCCTTCGATGCTGCTGCTCAGCTTGTTAATTATTCGCACCTTCAAGCCTTCGATATGCTTGCGATGCGCATCCATGTCACGATAAGCAATTTCCAATGCTTTCGCAAGGCCTACAATGCCATAAATATTTTCGGTTCCGCCACGCATGTTACGCTCCTGCGCGCCGCCATGCACAAACGGCGCAATCTTAATTCCCGGACGCATATAAAGAAATCCAATGCCTTTTGGTCCGTTGAATTTATGCGCTGCACCGACAATGAAATTCGTTTTTATTTGCTGCAAATCATGCTTGTAATGACCCATGGTTTGTACGGTGTCGCTATGGAAAACCGCATCATACTTTTCGCAAATATGTCCCACAACATTGAGATCCAGCAAATTGCCAATTTCATTGTTGCCATGCATTAACGAAACTAAGGAACGCGAATTGGATTGCAGCAATGTTTCCAAATGTTGCAGATCAACTTCTCCTTTTTCGTTAGTATTGACATAACTCAATTGAATATAACCCGCTTTTTTAAGATGTTCGAGCGTGTGCAAAACGGCATGGTGCTCGATTCGGGAAGTTATGGCGTGTTTCAGGCCAAGCGTTTCAATGCTTGATCTGATAGCAGTGTTATCAGCTTCGGTGCCGCCTGATGTGAAGAATATTTCAGCGGGCGCGGCATTCAGAATTCCGGCAATCGTTTTTCTAGCTCTCTCAATAGACGAGCGCACTGCTCGGCCGTAAGAATGTATGGATGATGGATTGCCAAATTGCTCAGTCATGAGCGGCAGCATCACTTCCAAAACTTCCGGATCAAGACGCGTTGTAGCCGCGTTGTCCAAGTAAACTTTCATTGTTGCCTATTTTTTGGCTCCGAGATGATTTCTTTAATATCCGAAATGATCTTGTTTGCCAGATTGATAGCCGTTGTCTGCGTTTCAGATTCGGAATAAATCCTGATAATCGGCTCCGTATTGGATTTGCGCAAATGCACCCATTCCCGGTCAAATTCAATGCGAACGCCGTCAATTGTGTTTAATGGCTGCTTCGAATATCTTGTTTGAATGCGGCTAAGAATGTTGTCAACATTAATATCCGGCGTCAGCTCTATCTTATTTTTTGAAATATAATAACCCGGATATGACCTGCGCAGCACGGAAGCAGTTTTACCAAATTTGGCTAGATGCGTTAAGAACAATGCAATGCCAACCAAAGCATCTCTTCCGTAATGGCTTTCAGGATAAATGACTCCGCCATTTCCTTCACCGCCAATAACCGCATGATTTGCCTTCATCATATTCACCACATTCACCTCGCCAACGGCTGATGCGAAATATTGACCTCCCGCTTTAACCGTCACATCACGCAATGCGGCGGTGGATGAAAGATTGGAAACGGTGTTGCCAGGTGTGTTTTTCAAAACATAATCTGCAACGGCAACCAATGTATATTCTTCACCAAATGGCGTTCCGTCTTCGCACATCAGCGCAAGACGATCCACGTCCGGATCAACGACAATTCCTAAATTAAATGAGCCATCATTCAATGCTTTACTGATTTCACGCAAATGCTCTGGAAGCGGCTCTGGATTGTGTGCGAAATTGCCCGTAGGCTCGCAGTTCAATTTTTTGATATTTTTCGAATCGACACCAAGTGCTTCAAGGAGCATTGGAACCACGATGCCGCCAGTAGAATTTACTGCATCAACAACGATTCGGAAATTGGCATTTGTAATTGCTTCAACATCCACCAACGGCAATGCAAGCACTTGATCTATATGCTTTTGTAAATAAGAATCATCTGAAACGTAGCTTCCCAGTTTTTTAACATCAACAAAAACGAAATCCTCCTGATCAGCAATTCGCAGCACTTCTGCACCGTCTTCTTCTGAAATAAACTCTCCGTTATGGTTCAAAAGTTTGAGCGCATTCCATTGAATTGGGTTATGGCTTGCAGTTAGGATAATTCCGCCTGCTGCATTTTCGGCTGTGACGGCTATTTCAACAGTGGGTGTAGTGGAAAGGCCAAGATCTGTTACGTGAAGACCGACTCCCTGCAACGTTCCGGCCACAAGGCGACTCACCATCTCACCTGAAAGACGCGCATCTCTACCAATAATAACCTTAAAATTTTGTGGATTTGTACGCCTCAGCCAGGTTCCGTACGCTGCTGCAAATTTGACAACATCAATCGGAGTCAGCGCCTCTCCCGATTTCCCACCCACAATACCTCTGATTCCTGAGATAGATTTAATTAACGTCACGATCTAGAATTCCTCTTTTTGTTTGGTTGCAAAAATACTAAATTTCCCTCTCTACTGTCCGATTTTTCTTGAAACAAAAGCAAGATTTGACTTACCGCCCGGTCAGGCTTCCAGTAATTCAATGTCTACATTGGTTGTCAGCAAAGAGCTTGTGAAACCAAGAAACGATCCCATTACAGGCGCCAACTGATCATAATCCGCAGATGTTCCCATACTGATATGGTTGTTAATCACAGCCTTACCTTCTGTCGGATCAAAACCTCTCCAACCAGCTCCCGGAAGAAAAACTTCTGCCCAAGCATGCAGTTCGTGTTCTTGCTGCGGGTTGCCGTACAAGTAACCGCTCACGAATCGTGCTGCTATTCCTAGACTCCGGCAAGCGCCGATAAACAGCCTTGCAAACTCCCTGCATGAACCACTTTGAGCACGCAGCGTGTCGTCTGGCGGATAAGCGTTTCCGTATTGATGGTGTTGGTAAACGAAGTTTTGACTGATATATTGACTCATTTCAACCAAAAAAGGAATGGTTGCATAGTCGACTTGCGCGGCAAGTTTTCGCGCAAACTGCTCGACCTGATAAGTGGAGTCTGTTTTATCAAGATAAGGGATCAGATATTTGTAAATCCGGTTATCGTATAAAAAAGGAATCTTGCTCGTTTCGTAGGGATAAAAAACAAAGTCGAACACATTGACTGGATCGGAGCTGACGGTCATTTCGGCTTCTACAAAAAGTCGCTGATATTGTTGATTGTAGAAATAAATCAAATGCTGCACATTGCCTTCCGCATCCACGTTTTTCACAATTTTCGAAGGCTGCGGATCAATGGTCAGCTTGTAGTCAAGCAGGCGCTGGTGCGGATAGGATCTGGGATACAGATACAAGGTTTGCATTTCGAGCATAACCGGCGCGTTATACTGATATTCAAGCGAATGCCGCACTTTGAGCTTCATGAAAATTCCTGCATTTTACCAGTGTTTCGTGAACAATATATTATCGTAACGATTGGTAAGTTATAAATGTTCGGCTCAATTCATCCATTGGGTTTTAAACTGCCCGGACGATTGGCTTTGCGACTGACTTTGAGAATGTCCCTGAGACTGACTTTGCGAGTGCCCCGTTTCCAAACCGAAATACATGTCAAAAATAGCGTTATCCACCTCGTTATTGGAAGTCTGAAACCTGTCCAGATATTGATGAAGGCCCATTTTAAAGACATCTTCTACATCCGTGAATTCCAGCTCCGACCTTATTTTACTCAATGTCCGCTCAGCCACATTCGTATGTCCGCGCTCAGGAATGGACCCCGCAATGGCGTAAAGGGAAAGCTCGGCCTGTCTCACACAATAAGCTATGGACCTTGGAAATAATTTATCCAAAATCAAGAACGCAACAATGTTCATCGGCGTCAATGCGCGATGCGTTTGTCTATACATATTGTAAGCGCTCACAGACTTCAAAACGGCTGTCCATAACATTAAATCCAATGTTGACCCGGAAGGACCTGAATCCTGCAAAAGCGTAAAATATTTGACATCCAGAAAGCGCGAACATTTGTCGGCCCGCTCAATATGCCGTCCCAGACGACCAAAATGCCAGGCCTCGTTCCGCGTAATGGAAGAATCCACCACGCCATGAAAAAGCTGGCAGCTTTTGCGAATTTCCGTAAAATAGGACTGCATATGGTCCATATTTCGGAAATTATCCGGATTTGTGCTGCGTATGGAAAGATAAAATGTGTTTATGCTCTCCCACATTTCCTTTGAAATCGTTTCCCGGATCGTCCGCGCATTTTCACGCGCTTCGTAAAGACAACTGATGATAGAATTCGGATTACGCTTATCAAAAGTCATGAAATGTATCACGTCTTCCTTCGTCGGCTTTTCATAGTATTTATAAAACAAATAATGATCGGCAGTTGCAATCAGAAGCGGTTCCCACTGCTCATCCACGTCGGGCGGCAGATCCAATGCCAGGTTAAAATTAACTCCCACAAACCGGGCGTAGTTTTCTACCCGTTCTATGTAACGATTCATCCAGTAAATTGAATTGGCAACTCGGCTAAGCATAAAATAAGAGTGTTGTCCTTAAATTGTATAATCAGAATAATTAATAAGCAGTATCACCAAAATACCTAATAAAATTTTGCAATTACAAGAACCTGCAAAAAGTAATATAACTTCTCAAAAGATTATTATTCCTGTAAGTTTTGGAGTTATAACGCGAAAAAACCCCAAAATGCGCAATTTTTGTAAATTAACACGTCATAAACTATAACCCTTGATTACTGTGTCAAAAAAAGAACAATTTATTGCGGCCATTCAAAAATCCTATAAAACTGACAAGCCTGTAATTCATTTGGGTTCCGCTATTCTGGACGGGGAGATCATCGGTGAAGCACGTGTAAATCTGCCGTTGCGCATGATGAACCGCCACGGACTGGTGGCCGGCGCAACCGGATCGGGGAAAACGCGCACCTTGCAAGTGCTTGCAGAACAGCTTTCTGCGGCTGGCGTTCCCGTTTTTATGTCTGATATCAAAGGTGATTTATCTGGAATTGCACAGCCGGGGCAAACCAATGCTGCATTGCAGGAACGCTCTTTGGCATTAGGGACCGTTTTTGAGGCGAAGGGATATCCTGTTGAGCTGTATTCATTGAGTGGACAAAAAGGCGCTCAAATGCGTGCAACGATCCTTGAATTCGGGCCGATTTTACTTTCTAAGATTTTTGAACTCAATGACACGCAATCGGGCGTTTTGGCAATCCTTTTCAAATATGCCGATGATAAAGATCTGCCTATGGTGGATTTGAATGACCTGAAAAAAGTGCTCAATTTCCTTTCGGAAGGACCCGGCGCGGCCGAAATAAAAGCGGATTATGGCAGCATTTCAACCTCAACGGCGGGAACAATTTTGCGAAAAATCGTCGCATTGGAACAGCAAGGAGTTGGGTCTATTTTTGGTGAAAAGTCGTTTGACATTAGTGACCTTATCAACCGGGTTGATGGGCAGGGCGTGATCAGCTTGCTGAATATTTCGGATGTTCAGGACAAGCCAGCATTGTTTTCTACATTCATGCTGAGCCTCTTAGCAGAACTTTATACAAAACTTCCGGAAGCTGGTGATTTGGACAAACCCAAACTCGTCTTCTTCCTCGATGAAGCGCATTTGTTGTTTAAAGATGCGCCAAAAGCATTTCTGGATCAAATTGAGCAGGTCGTAAGGCTTATCCGTTCGAAAGGCGTGGGGATTTTCTTTTGCACACAAATGGCGCAGGACGTTCCTGTTTCAGTACTTTCGCAATTGGGAAACCGCGTGCAGCATGTGCTGAGGGCATTTACACCGCAGGATGCAGACGCTTTGAAACAAACGGTTAAGACATATCCGAGATCAGAATTCTATGCCATTGATCAGATCCTGACAACACTCGGAATTGGACAAGCGTTGATCACGGTTCTGAATGAAAAGGGAATTCCGACAGAAGTTGCGGCGACGCACTTATTGCCACCCAATTCCATTATGGGCCCGATGACGCAGGCGGATTATGACAATCACGTCAGACAATCAGACGTTTACCTGAAATACAAAGATCCAATTGACCCGGAAAGCGCTTACGAAATGCTGACCAAACGCATGGAAGCGCAGGCGCAGGTTGAAGCAAAAGCGCAGGAAGAAGTCGCGGAAGTGAAGAAAGAAAAAGAGGAGAAAGGAATGTTCTCAGAAGCACTTTCGTCGCCACTGGCCAAGCAAATCGGACGAGAAGTGGTCAGGGGTGTGTTTGGGATGCTTTTTGGTAAAAAAACAACAACCACCCGCAAAAAAACCGGCGGCTTATTCGGTTTTTAGTCCGTTAGTTTTATACTGATTTTCTGTCCCGGATCTTTGAGTTCAAACGCGCAATCATCGAATTTCGGGGCAGAAAATTTAGGCCGGAAGTTTTTACTAAAACCATAAGGCTCCTTCGGAATGCCGATAAAGTTCTTGTCGAGCTCATCATTGCTGTTGAGATCGTGGTAAACGGCCAGTGCGTAACGGCCTGGTGCGAGGTCAAACTGCGCATTTTGGGGCGTCGCTTCTTTTACGTCGATGATTTTATAATTAGCGGGTTTTTCCTTCCCTCCAAACTTATCGCCCGGCTTATAAACCGCAATCCAAAGCTTCCCTTTGCCTTTTTTCACATTCGTGAATTCCACATTCAGCGTCATCGCTGGTTCAGCGTTCCAAAACAAGAGCGCGCCTAAGATCAGAGCATACATATTTTCTATTTTTCAGTTTCCCATCCGATAACACAACGCTGTTTTGCCAGTTTGTGCAGATTGTCCGCAACGTCCAGCTTGGTTTTAGCATTGTCAAATGCATCGCGATAATTGTCCTTCAATTCCCGCCGTTTGATTGCTTCCAGAAAACGGCGTGCATCGTCTTCATTTTCAAGCAGTAATTCCGGCACCACAGTCGGCTTGTCATCGTCTCCTTTCGCAACCATGGTTACATATGAAGTATTTGTGTGCCTTTGCAAGCCATTCCGCACATTCTCCGCAATAACCCTGATTCCTATGACCAGCGATGTGCGGCCTACATAATTTACCGATGCATGCAAAGACACCAGATCGCCGACTTCAACGGGCTCTAAAAAATCCACGCCATCAACCGAGACGGTCACACAATATGTTCCTGCGTGACGCGCCGCACAGGAATATGCAACCTTGTCAATCAACGATAAAAGAATGCCTCCGTGTATTTTTCCACCGAAATTGGCATAGGAAGGGATCATTAATTCTGTCAGTGTGGTTTGTGAAAATTTAACGGAGCGCGGTTCCATAGGCATGCG
Organism: Dyadobacter sp. CY326; assembly: GCF_021390515.1. Classification (GTDB taxonomy): domain Bacteria; phylum Bacteroidota; class Bacteroidia; order Cytophagales; family Spirosomataceae; genus Dyadobacter. Next base: position 144,426 of record NZ_JAJUXI010000011.1, on the reverse strand, counting down.
AAACTTGTTTGCTTATTGTTTTAAAAAGATCGTTTTCCCTGACTTGGCAGATTCCTTGGCAGTTTCGAGAATTTCGACAACAGTGACATTGACGGGTAAGCCATATAAATCATTCTTTTCCAACTTCAAACGGCCCTGAATTACGTCAGCCAAGACCGAAAACGGGTCTGTGAACGGAGCGGGACGCGGGTCGAGCTTGATGGTTTCTTCGGGTGTTTTTTCTGCGAAACGTTGTCTTACGGTTGTTGGATTTACGGCCACAGCGTAGCCCTTGTTTCCAAACACTTCCATGTCTTTTCTTGCAAAAGACCAGTTCCAGGAGCCCTGAATGATGCATTGCGCTTTTGGATATTGCAGTATAATGGACGCTTCATCGTCAACTTGCTTGTAAATCTCCGGCTTGTTCTGCTGCGTAACGGCGGTAACCGAAAGTGGGCGTTCGCCTTTCAAAAGCCAGGTCATGAGATTTGCACCATAGCAACCAAAGTCGATCAAGGCACCTGCGCCGTTCTTAACCGGGTCCGTCAGGATTTCCAGAAACTCCTTGCTTACGCCGATTTCCTTCGGGCCCTGATGTCCGTCATTCACCATCACTTTTCTGATTTCTCCAAGCTTGCCCTGCTCCACCAGATCGCGCACATATTGGTTGCTTGCATACCACGAAGTTTCATAATTTGTCAGCACCTGAATGCTGTTTTGCTCGGCAAGTTTTTGTATTTCCTTTGCATCTGCAAAAGTCGTTGCTAGCGGCTTTTCCACCATAACGTGGATTTTCCTCGGCGCACATGCCCGCACAATGGCAATGTGTTCATTTATTGCCCCAAAAGCAGAAACTGCTTCTGGCTTTGCTTCATCGAGCATCTTGTTAAGATCAGTGAAAAACAGCTTTTTGTCGAGCTTGTATTTGCTGGCAAACTCATTGACCAGATCCTGATTTGTTTCGTAGATCCCAACGAGCTCCACGTCCTTCTTATCCGAGCGATTGAAAACCCAGCCGACGTGACCGTGGGTAAGGCCGGCAACTGCCAGACGAACAGGTTTTTGTGCCATAGTTTGAATGCTAAAAAGGCAAATTAATGCAAGCAGCAGTGTTTTCATTGGTTTCGGTCGTTTAGGATAATTTATCAATAATGTCTTTTATAACTTCCTGTAAGTAAGCGCCATTGTAGGGTCCATACCAGCTCATTGTTTTGGTCTCATACAAATCCCTGTCGAAATGCTTGTCGTGTGTAATGTAGCCAATGTATCCGCCATTAAAACTGGTTACCAACAGGTTAAGTCCTTTTGTTTTTGCATATGCGTCCAGGCCGGCCACCAATTCACCCGAAAAATCACAAGGCATGCCGACCATCAAAATATTGCCGATCCGTAATGCTTTGATAAACACGGGATATTCTCCGAATGCTTTTTTGAATACCCAGGGACGCAGGTTAATGTTCATCGTCAGTCGGGGCGTGGGGTCGCGCAAGGGCAATGGCAATGTGATGGCCTGTAAAATGGCGCCTTTCGACACTTCCTTCACAGCCGAGTCCGAGAGCAATGCTTTTTGGACGCCATATGCCTGATTTTTTACCTCATCAAAATCGTCCGAACCCTTTTCGATCGGACCCATGCTGCCCACTGCGCCTGCCATATACATGGCGAAGTCATATCTTCCCTTTTCCAATGAGTCGACGAGCATTCCAGGATAATCTCTTGACAGCACAATGTTTGATGAATTTAAAATCGTCGAATGCGCGGCATAAGAGGCCAAAATTGCTTTTTGACCTGTTTTCGTAACAAAAGCTGCGGAGCGAATTTCCGGATCAATTCCGCCTTCCTCACCCACCAGCCTGTTGCGAATGTCGACGCTGTCAATGGATTCCATGTAAGTCATTTCCACCGGTTCGAGCTTGGCTTTTGCCTGCACAATGGCCTGAAAGATGGCGTCCGAGATGCGTTCAACCGTTGCAGGATCGTATTTCCCTGAAAAGAATAGTGAAGAAATGCCTGTTCCCCATCCGCCTACACTGTTATGGCTATGTGTAGCGCCGAAATACACCTTATTGAAAGGAATTTCTTTATCCGTAAGTCGCGATTGAAGCAGTTTAATGACAGTTGGCGGAACAATCAGCAGGTCGCAAGCGACGATTGCAGCTTTGGTAACACCATTGTCTATCACCATTGCACGGACATAAACGGAGTCGTGGACGGATGTGTATAATTTCCCTTTGCGCTTTCCATAACCGGCTGTGGGCGTGGGTGATGGCGGAGTAATGTTGACTTTTGACCAGCCCGCCTGCAACTGATCGGCAGCGCCCGATGTGTCTTTCTGGATTGTGCTGGCCAGCTTTTTCCACTGCATGTAATATGGCATTTGCTTATAAGGCGTCTTGTCCATCGTTGTGATCATTGTGGCTATCACAAGCACCAGGAGCAGGAGAATGGCCCCAATTGTACGCAGGAAAATTCGAAGAAATCTCATTAAAACTAACTTTATGGGAGGTGATATTGCTAATATGCAAAGGAATAAACTATTGTTTTATCCTCATCATAAAAAAGCCCGACATTCCATAACTGGCTGCTGTCGGGCATATTCCGGAAAAACCGGCTGAAAAACTTATATCAGGATTGCTTTACCAATTGAATATTTGCGATCAGTTTAACATCTTCACCAATCACCAGACCGCCGGAATCGGTTAATTGCATGTAATTCAGTCCATATTCCTGTCTGCTAATCCGACCTTCCACTTCAAAACCAATCCTGACATTTCCTTCTGCGTCACGCTCTGTTCCGCCATATTCGGCGTCGAGCTCGATGGGTTTTGTAACGCCTTTCAAGGTCAGCAAGCCTGAAAGCTTGTAATTGTCGCCCTTCACTTTGTGAAAATAGTTGGATTGGAAGGTAATGTGCGGATATTGCTCGGCGTCAAAAAAATCGGCCGAACGCAAATGCGCATCACGCATATCGACATTGGTGTCTATACTATTCACATCCAAGGAAAAGTGAATTTCGGCATTCTCGAAGTTGTTCAGGTCCGACGTGGCGCCTCCTTCAAAATTGTTGAATGAGCCCGTAATCGATGATATGACCAAATGTTTGATTTTAAACTTTACTTCGGAGTGCAATGGGTCTACAATCCATTTTGTAACTGACATAGATGAGGAAATTTAGGTTCAAGAAAAACCGGGCGTTCTAATGGCCCTAAAATTAATATTCTTGCATTACAAACGTCCATTAAAATGTTTTAATTCAGACCCTATTGCATGTTTTATTCGAAATAATGGCACGTAATTTTTAACTAACTCGTTGTCATATCATTCCAAAGAAATTAAATCGACTCATAATGAAAATGAAGGGAAGAAGCATATTCACGTATGACGTGTATGCGCCCACCACCGTAACAACCATGTTACGCCCTCGCCGCCAGGAAGGCCAGTCTATCATTCAGGAAGGTTTCAATATTGAGCCGTCTGTTCCTTTTTCAGAATACACCGATATATACGGTAACCCCTGCCAGCGCACGATTTTGCCGGTTGGAAAGGTTACCATTACGACAGAAGTGCAGGCTCAGGTCAGCGCTACGAAAGCAATTCCAAATCCACCGCCTGCATATATACTTGTGGGTGACTTGCCTGATGAGGTAATGCATTACATTCTGCCAAGCCGTTATTGTGAGTCAGATTTGCATGAAATCAACATGCTTGCTATGAACATTGCTGGCAACCTTACACCTGGTTATGCGCAGGTGGAAGCCATCCGGACCTGGATTCATCAGAATGTTAAATATCAATATGGCGTAACGGATTCGAGCACAACTGCATTGGATGTGGCGCGTAACCGCATTGGCGTTTGCCGCGACTTTACGCATTTGGCCATTGCCCTTTGCCGGAACCTGTGCATCCCGACAAGAATGACCGTTGGATATCTGGACCGACTGAAAGTGATGGACTTACACGCCTGGTTTGATGTTTATATCGGCGATCAATGGTATACATTTGACGCCGTGCAGGAAAAAACGGACGGTTACCGCATTGAAATTGCGCACGGAAGAGATGCTGCTGATGTGGCAATGGTGACGCAATATGGCAATGCAACATTGCAATCACTGCATGTAGAGACTGAACTTTTGGAGCCCGAACCGGCTAATTGACGAGAATAGAGTAAAAAGTTTAGAGTTTAGAGTTTAGGGTCTATGTTTGATTTCTAAACTTTGAACTTTAAACTCTAAAACTTTTTACTCCTTTATATAACGCTGAGCTCTTTTCCAACTTTTGTAAACGCGGCAACAGCCTTTTCCAGGTGCTCCTGCTCATGACCTGCCGAAATTTGGACCCGAATGCGCGCTTTCCCTTGCGGCACAACCGGATAGAAAAAGCCAATCACATAAATGCCTTCATCCAGTAACTTTGCTGCAAACTCTTGCGCAAGCTTGGCATCATAAAGCATAATGGGCACGATCGGGTGCTCGCCCGGCAAAATATCAAATCCCGCCTCCGTCATTGCTTTGCGGAAATATGCCGTATTCTTTTCAAGCTTATCGCGCAATGCCGTGGATGACGAAAGCAGATCCAGCACTTTAATGGATGCGCCGACAATGGACGGAGCAAGTGTGTTGGAGAACAAATAAGGCCGCGAACGCTGGCGTAAGATTTCGACAACCTCTTTTTTCGCAGCCGTAAATCCACCCGAAGCACCGCCCAACGCTTTTCCGTAAGTTCCGGTAATGATATCAATCCGGCCCATCACATTGCGGAATTCATGTGAGCCTCGGCCTGTTTTGCCCATAAATCCGGATGCATGACATTCGTCGATCATGACCATTGCATTGTAAGCATCGGCCAGGTCGCAGATTTTATCGAGCTGCGCAATCGTGCCGTCCATGGAGAAAACACCGTCAGTAACAATGAGAATGCGACGGCTTCCAGAGGCATCTTTCAGTTGCTGTTCCAGATCCGCCATGTCATTGTGCTTGTAACGAAAACGCTTCGCTTTGCACAACCTGATCCCATCAATTAAGGACGCGTGATTCAGCTCGTCTGAAATAATGGCGTCTTTTTCATTCAATAATGGTTCAAAAACACCGCCGTTTGCATCGAATGCTGCTGCGTAAAGAATGCAATCTTCCATGCCCAAAAACGCGGCCGTTTTGCTTTCCAGCTCTTTATGAATATCCTGTGTTCCGCATATAAAACGGACGGAGGACATGCCGAATCCGTGCGTGTTAATTGCCTCAATGCCAGCTGCAATCACATCCGCATGCGATGATAATCCGAGATAATTGTTGGCGCAAAAATTAAGCACATTCTTTCCGTCTGTGGCAATATTTGCAGATTGTGGCGTGGTGATGACCCGTTCTTTTTTATATAAACCTGCGGCTTTGATGGCTTCTAATTCCGCTTGCAGTTCTTCCTGGATGCTTGCATTCATGGTTTTCGATTTTAGTGTTGGTAAAGTAAACCGCTCTTAGCTTTTCACCGATTGATATTTCGTCTTCAATGCGGCAATCATTTCCTCTGTCATCTTATCCAAAGAATATGCTGGACGCCATCCCCAGTCCTTTCTTGCCTCAGCATCGTCTATTTGCTGGGGCCAGGAATCGGCGATTTGCTGCCTGAAATCAGGCTTGTAGTTGATCTGGAAATCGGGAATAAATTTCCGGATGCTGGCGGCAACCTCTTCGGGTGAAAAGCTGATCCCGGCCAGATTATAACCCGTTCGAATGGTAATCTTGTCTATTGGCGCCTCCATTAACCGGACGGTTGCGTCCATTGCATCGCTGATGTAAATCATGGGAAGCGTTGTAGCGGCTTTTAAAAAACAATCGAATGCTTCTCCTTTTACGGCCTTGTGGTAAATGTCAACGGCATAATCCGTCGTTCCGCCGCCGGGCATGGATTGATAACCAATGATGCCGGGATATCGCAGCGAACGGATGTCCATTCCATATCTTTTATAATAGTAATTGGACCAATTTTCGCCTGCCGTTTTGCTGATGCCATAAACCGTTGCCGGGTCCAGATACGACCATTGCTCTGCTTTTGTATCGACATGATCACCGAAAACCGCAATCGAGCTTGGATAAAAAACCTTGGCAACATTGTTTTCCCTTGCCGCTTCCAGCACATTAAAATACGTTTGCATGTTGATATGCCACGTTTTCAGGGGCTCCTGCTCGCCTTTTGCAGACAGGATTGCGGCGAGGTGATAAATCTGCGTGATCCTGTATTTTTTCACCAAAGCCGCTAGTGCGTTTGCATCTGTTGCATCCAGTTGTTCAAAAAGTCCTGTCTCATGATCCGGTTGCCTCAGATCGGAAGCGACCACCTGGCCTACGCCATATAGTTCTCTTAAATATTCCACCAGAACAGAGCCAATCTGCCCATTTGCCCCGATCACCAATATGCATTCTGATTTCATGACGAGCTCGTTTTCTTAAAGCATTAATCACTTGCAATTTCCCGCATTTGGATAATAATTTCAATATTTACGCCGATCAGCAGTAAATATTACTGCACTATTGTATTTTTTTGCCAAAATTTACTTCCTAAGTGAACTTGCTATTGCACATTTCAGTAAATATTATTGCCTCATGGAACAGCTTGACAAAATTGACACCAAAATCCTGCGCATTTTGCAAAAGGACGCAAAGAAAACGACCAAGGAAATCGCGACGATGCTAAACCTCACGGTGTCGCCGATTTATGAAAGAATAAGGCGGTTGGAAAGCCTTGGTTACATTAAACAATATGTGGCCATACTCGATAAAAAACTCATTAACAGACAGATAACGACCATTTGTCAGGTTTCAATGCGCTATCACAATGAGGCTTTTATCGAGAAGTTTGAACAGGAAATTCAGAATTTGGAAGAAGTGCAGGAATGTTATCACATGGCCGGTCAAGTTGATTTTTTATTAAAAATCAATGTGGCTAGTCTGGACGATTATCATGATTTTGTCAAATACAAACTTTCCAAAATCGATAACATCGGCGTGCTTAACAGCACTTTTGTGCTCAAAGAGATCAAGCACACTTCCGAGTTTTATATTTGATCAAAGGCTGCTTTTACCCACCGAAAACGAAACCGTTTTGCTTCCCGAAATTCCGGATGGTGTAATGCCCTGGATCACAACCTGATAATTGCCGGTTTGGTCCGAAGTGTAAAAGTCTATCTTGGCTTTTCCAGAGGCGTCTGTCGTAACATTGGGCGACCAATGCAGCAGATTCCTGAAATCCGGAATTCGGCTGTTTGCATTGCCGTTGTCGTATCTTGGCGCGTAAAATTCACGCTCGGCCTGGACGCCTTCATAGGGCAAAACGGTTACTTTCGAGTCGAGTTCATAACCCGCCAGATCGCCGGCATAAGTGACGAAACTTGCAATCCCGGTGAAGGTCATCGGGCCAAGGAAATAGCGCGAACTGAGCGTTTCAATTTTCTTGACCTTCAATGGATCCAGTTCCATGAATTTGTTGGTGTCGAAAATAGGAATGCCGTCCAGCAGCACCAGCGGATCTGTGGAGTAAAATGTGTTCGGAAGCAGCTTGTCAATCATCCGGAAATGAAACTCTTTTTGTTTTTTCCTGACAATAACGCCGCGCACATATTCGCGCAAAACCTCTTCCATTGTTGGAAAACGCGTAAAATCATCCAGGAAATATTTCTCATCCGGCATTCCGAAGAATGCGATGGAATCGGTTAATGATGCTGGTTGCTGGGTAGGGATTGCCGGCGTGAACGCATTGCCCGTTTGCATGTTGATAGAGCGGGTCAGGAGCTGGTTTTCCCACGTTTTGCTAAACGTAAATGGCGGGACCGGTCTGACGGCAAATTGCTTGGAGAAAGGGCTGGCAATTTCAAAGCGATAGACGGTGTCCTGATTCAGGTTGGTCTGCAATGTGATTTCTTTGGGCCCGATGAATTTTCGAACCTCATACATGACATTGCCTTTCTGATCACTTTGGGCAACATACAACCGCGCCTGCACGTCCAGGGGCGCCAGATAAGTGTCGATCCCTTTAGCAGGTTCTCCGTTAGTTTTATTAATTAATTTTCCGGTGATGAAATGACCGTCATATTCCGGAAGATATTCAAATGGCGTCGCCTGACTTACGAAAACATTTTCCCACTTGAACCTGCGCCAGCCGTGGGTTAGCATCAGGTTATCCAACTGCCGGTCGGTGTCGGGATTCGCATTGGCAAAGTAATATTCAGGAGCTTCCACATTGCCTTTCAGATCGGAAGAAAGCCACAAATAAGTCGAAATATCCGTTTCTGGCTGCGATTGAATCGAATCCGAAAGATAAATTGCAACGGACATATTGGCCAGATCGGAAGCATTTGAAACTGCCGCAGACACGTCCATAGTCGCTTTTTCACGTGTCACAAACGCATTCTTAATAGTCGCTTCAATGGCCAGCTGCTTGGTTGGCCGTTTGAAATAAAGCCTTTCACAAAGCGGTTTCAGCTTTTCATTCAATATCGTAATATGCGAAATCCCCTCGCCCAGTTTCGACTTGTCCAGCACAAAAACCGCCTTCTTGTTTTTCAGATACTTTCTGTCGGCCTGTGCATTAAGCTGCCTTGTGTGACTCATTAAATAAACAGCAACAGGTTCATCACTCACGACCTCGCCGGTTACGGTGATTTTCAAGAGATTGCTTGTGGAATCTTTCAGTTGCATGACATAGCCTTGCTCCTCAGTTTTGGGCAAAGCAAATGTGTATGGCTGTCCTTTGCTATCCTTGATAACCGCTTTGTATTCTTTTCCAGATTCCGGTTTCAATGTAAAATAACCAATTCCATTTTTTTCAGGCTGAAACTTTTGGATCGTATCATTTTGATTGTCAATGATTGCCCCTGAGAAAGCAATGCCGTTGCCATCCTTGCCAATGGCCCGGAATGCAACTTTGCTTTCAATGTTTTTGACCAAATATCCGCCTTCGGGAAAAAACTGCACATCATATTTCTCAGGCTCCTTGGCCAAACGATCGGGATCGAAGCGCACAAACGGGTTAACGATGGAAATGGAAGATTCAAAATAATATTCCGGACTGAAATTCTTCATCCAGTTTGTATAGCAGCGCACTTTGTATTTTCCGCTTCCAATTGATGATGGGATCAGCAGCGAGCCGTTTCCTTTGCCATCGGCCAATAAAAATTTTGTTTGGATCAATGGATTATTGTCCGCATCCAGCACTTCCAGATAAGCCACTTTGCTCAAATCCAGAAACTGGTGAGAAGCCGCATTGAGATTGTAAGCCTTAAACCAGATCGTCTCGCCGATCAAATACAATGGCCGGTCGAGATGAACATACATTTTCTCCTGCACGGCCCGTTCCGTGTACAACCCGAAGCGCTGCTGAATTGATTTTACCATGGCATCGTCCTGTCCGTAACCCGATAAGGCGGCGCAGAGCAACACACAGCAATAAATAAAAGTCCTCCGTTTCATAAAGTTTTTATCATCAATGATAGATCATTTCCAAAAAGACGGGCGCTTATTCGTTCCGCCCTGCGCGCGGCAATCCGCACAAAGTTCGGATGAGCCTAATATCCAGTTTACGCCCTGCGGGTCCATATAACTATTCAGCAACACACTATAAGAATCGTATGCCTCTTGTGGTGTGAGTGTATCGGGCGCATTGCAGGTTGGAAAACGCCCCAGCAATGGCGCTATAAAAATCCGCTGCTTCTCTTCAGTTGACGCGCTGAAATAGCCAAAAACCAACTCTTTCGCATCGGCTACATTCCTGATGTTGCCTGTAACCTGCGAAGGCTGGGGATCAAATAAGCTCCCCGTTCCCTGTGTGGTTTTGGCAAGATCCGTCCAATATTCAAATGCTTCCTGCGACAATGCATATTGCCTTACCAATATGCTGTATTTGAAATACAATTTGTTGGTTGCAATGTCGATCACATTGATTGGTAAATCCTTGATAATGTCTTGATTAAGCTTGATTGTCGAGCCTAACTTAATATCCTTGGATTCCAGCGTTGTCCAGCATGTGTTGATGTCATCCCTTCTTGCAATGATGGTTTCCGTTTCGGGATCACGCACGAGTCCGGAGAAGAATGCCGATTTGTATTCGTAAGTTTCCTCAAATCGCCAGCGATAAAACCGCGTATTGTTGGTCGCATCGTGCGCATTGACATAAACAAGCATGGCATTTCTGTTCCGATCCACGCGATAAGTTAGGCTGTCGATGGGCGGCGTTTTACTCGCTACAACATAACCAGACAAATATTCGCGACCATTGGATCGTTTGATACGCAAGCGATATTTTGTCGACATATTGAAATTGACTGGCGGCAGAACATATATTCCATTGTCCAGTTCTTCAAAATTGTAGGTTTCGCCGCTTTCTGCTTCGGCCACGAGCTTCGCGCCGCCTTCGTTTAGCGGTTTTACCTCGTCGTTCGTGTTTTGGGTGTTTCGCAAAATGATTTTGCTGGTGTCACCGCCCACATTCAGGAAACCGTCCACAACCAGAAAGCTCTCCGGATTATTCACTTCCGGTGGATTAAATGGCTCAATGCAGCTGTAAATCACCAAAACCAGCATCATCAAAAGCAGTGCAGACCAATGTTTTTTCATATGCCGCTTTTGTTAAAATCTAAAATTGTAAGTGATCGTAGGAATCGGCTGCCCAAAAATGGAAAGCTGATAACCATTAACCCTGCCGCCAACAGTCTGGAAGTAAACCGAAGTCGGGTTTTTTCTTCCCAAAACATTGTAAACAGCCAATGTCCATGAACTGTGCGCGAGCTTTTTAATCCTGTGATTGCCTTCAATGTTCAATGAAAGGTCTGTGCGATAATAATCCGGGATCCTGAACTGGTTTCTGTCAGCATAATAAACACGCTGTGCTCCATCAATGATGTATTTTCCAATGGGAGGCGTGTAAGGCCGTCCTGTGCTGTAAGTGAAGTTGAAGGACAAGCTCAGCCGGTGCGAAAAGCGGTAATTGGAGATCATTGTAAAATCGTGCGGCTTGTCATAATTGCTTGGATAAAAATTCCCGTCATTCGGCGCATCCGGCGATTCTCTATCAATAGCTCTAAGCAATGTTCGCGCGTAAGTATATCCGATCCAGCCGTTTAGCTTTCCGGTCATCTTTTTGATCATGAACTCAATTCCGTATGCTTTCGCTTTTGTATTCAGCACCGCAGCTTCAATGTTATGATTCATAATCAGTGAGTCGCCGCCTTTGTAATCAAGGAAATTCTGAATGTTCTTATAATATCCTTCCAGTGAAACCTCTATTTTATTGCCCCTGAAATTGCGATACAAGCCGACTGAAAGCTGATCGCCGATTTGTGGCTTGATATAATTGTCGCTGAGCTTCCAGATATCCGTTGGAGAAACGGTCATGGTGTTGGTTAGCAGGTGAATATATTGGCGTAATGTGTTGTAACTGACCTTCAAAGACAGGTTATCAAAAACACTGTAACGCACCGAGGCGCGATATTCCGGACCGCCATAAGATTGGATTTTCTTGCCTGAGCCATATTCTTTTACACCATTCTGATAAATGTATTCAATGGGTAACCCTGGCACATAAGTGTTCACATTTCTCGGTCCCAAATATTGGTAAAATGAATAACGAATGCCCGCTGTGATGGACAGACGCGGATTTACCTCAAATTTGTCCTCAATGTACAATGCGCTTTCGGAAGCCTGCTCCGGTTCCAGCTCATCCGGAATAATGAGTGACTCCGTGCCCTTCGGCTGGAATGAGCCTGGATGCAGTTTGTAATAAATCGTGCTCAAACCAAAATCCAGCGTGTGTTTTGGATGCAGCACATAACTGAGATCGGCCTTGAAGTTGGATTGGTTAATGTCAAAATTGAGATCGAACGAATTCAGCGGCAAACCTGCCGCTCCCATTGAATATTGATATTTGGTATGGGCAGCCGTGAAAACACTGTAAAGCCTGTTGTTAAATGTGTGTTTCCACTTCAATGATCCGAGTTGGTTTTGATAGGTGTAAAGCGTGTCTCCATATAACCGGAAACGGTCATCACTGATGTAACCCGTTAGAAATAAGCTGTTTTTCTCATTAATCTCGTGGCTAATGTGCAGGTTCACATCATAAAACGAAGCAGAACTTTTGTTGTAATTCTCATTGTCCAATGTCTTGATCAGCCAGCTCGAATAAGTCGAACGCCCGCCAAGCAGGAATGAAGTTTTGTCTTTCACCAACGGTCCTTCCAATGTCAACCTCCCGGTTATCAAGCCGATTCCGCCTGATGCAACAAACTTTTTCTTGTTCCCGTCGCGGCTGTTAATATCCAGAACAGAAGCCAATCTTCCTCCGAATTTGGCTGGAATGGTGCTTTTATAAAGTTCGACATCCTTCAAAACATCCGGATTGAATGCAGAGAAAAACCCGAAAAGGTGAGACGGATTGTAGATAACGGCATCATTATACTGGATCAAATTTTGATCGGTAGAGCCGCCACGCACATTCAATCCCGTGCTGTTTTCTCCTACTGACTTTATCCCAGGCAACGTGAGCACGGTTCGCAAAAGATCTGTTTCACCAAAAACCGTAGGCACTTGTTTGAGGTTTTTGATCGTCAGTTTCACCGTTCCCATCTGCGTTCCGACGACATTTTTATCCATGCCCGCTTTTACCGAAACCTCCTTCAATGCAATCACGCTTTCGCGCATTTCCACATCCAGTTTGCCATCCGAATAAAGCATAACCTGACGCTGCGTTTCGCGCATTCCGGTGCTTTTGAATCTTACAATCTGCTTCCCACGCGGGATCGTGAGCGCATACAGCCCGAGCGCGTCCGTGGTTACACCAATGGACGGCGACGTGATGAAAACGGCCGCCCCAATGACCGGTTCGCCTGTTACTGCATTTCTGACATAACCCGTGATGGTGGAATTACCGGGGGTTATGCGATGCCTTTTAATCCCAATGTCATGCAATTTGCTTTCGGCAGTGGAGAGCAATTTTTCTTTCGCATCATCTTCCGGACCGGCATATGCGACGGTGCCATTGTCCCCTGCCAAATCGGGCTCAAAAATGCCAGGCGTGAGCTGGGTGATGATTTTTTGTCCTTGCGTAATGTAAATTCTCCTTTGTGAATCAATTGAATATTCAAACTCCGAGCCTTTGAAGACCTGGTCCAGCACTTCGCGAATGGTGAGATCCTGCACATTGAGGTCCAATGCGAGGCTGTCAAAACGTGATGCGTCGTAATAGAAATAGTAACCAGTCTGGCTTTCAACCTGCTTCACAAAATCGCCGAACCTGGCCGAATCGAGGCGCATGGTAATTTTCTTCTCAGGTGCGTTTTGAGCATAAGATTCCCGAGAAAACAGAAGCACACAGAATAAAAGAAGGGGTAAAAGTATCTTCATGGTTTGGCTAGTTTGTCGTAAGCTTCGACAATTTTAACAATGGCAAGTTCGCGGTTCTTTTTAAACTTAATCCGCTCGTCTTTAAGCACTTTGCGCAGTTCGCGCTTGTATTCAGGGAACAAGTTGAAAGCCGATTTTTTAGAATGTACGCTGAAATATCGGTCACCTTTTCTGACGAAATAGGAATTTTTTTGAGGATAAAGCGCAATGACGCGTTTGTCGACGATCTTTTCCTGTCTTTGTTTAATCCTGCGGGCAATTGTGCGGGATCTGCCATTATAGAGCACGTCATAAAAGCCGGTCCGCATTTCTGCATCAATGTCTTTCCCTGCTTCAAGCCGTTCAAATGTATGGTTATCAACATAGAAATAGTCAATCTTCTCTGATTGGAGCAAGAGGTGATCTCCATAGAAATGCTTGATAATCACCTCATCCTTGAAGATATCATACAACATCGGAATGCTGTCGAAACGCTGGTTATCGTACATCAGCACGCCATTGTGCCATTTTCTGAATTCGAAAAACTGATGTTCTTCCGACCTGTTGTCGTAAACATAATATTGGCGCCCGTTGTAGAGGTTTTGTGATTGACTGGTCGCATCCTTGTAAGCGGAGACCGCATAAGCAATTTCCTTTGGTCGCTCACTGACAGCGGTTGTTTGGCCAAAAGACCGGGATGCAAGAAATAAAAAGAAGACACCAATAGTAAAAATGCGCATGCAGTGCGAAGTTTTTAATTAAATAGGATGTTTTGAGATGTCGAGTCGTTGCAGTAGGGGCTATGTACTTAAAGATGTGGACATAAGTTACATACTTCAATTCAAAAATATTTAATTTTTCCTGAATATCTAATTGAAACATTATAAGTTTTAAATATAAATATTCCTCGCATCCTGAACCGTTCTTACGGAATCTTCTAACTTTGGAACGTTTATACATCCACACTTTCTGTTACATATAAATTCGATTTATGAAAATCTTAATTACTGGAGGCGCCGGTTTCGTTGGCTCTGCATTGGCCATTTCTCTGAAAGTAAATTACCCTGATTATCAAGTCTATGCGTTAGACAATCTCAAACGCAGAGGTTCGGAGCTGAATTTAAGCAGGCTTAAAACGCATGGCGTTGAGTTTGTTCACGGCGACATTCGAAATAAGGAAGATTTTGATTCCGTTCCTGCTGTTGACGTGGTTATAGAAGCGTCGGCCGAGCCTTCGGTGCTTGCCGGTTTGGATGGAACACCTGATTATCTGATCAATACAAATCTGGTTGGGACCATTAACTGTCTCAATTATGCATTGAAACACAAGGCTGGCTTCATATTCTTGTCTACAAGCCGCGTGTATCCGATCAAGACCATTGAAACATTGAATTTTATTGAAGAACCAACGCGTTTTGCGCTTTCCGATGATCAGCCTGTGGCAGGCGTTTCTTCAAAAGGAATTGCGGAAGATTTCCCGTTGAATGGCGCGCGTTCTTTATATGGAACCACAAAGCTGGCTTCCGAGCTGATTATTCAGGAATACAATGAATTTTATAACCTGAAAACGGTGATTAACCGTTGCGGCGTGATCACTGGCCCATGGCAAATGGGAAAAGTGGATCAAGGCGTGATGGTGCTTTGGATTGCAAAACATTATTTTGAGCAGCAACTGGGTTATTTCGGTTATGGAGGCACTGGAAAACAAATCAGGGACATGCTGCACGTCGCTGACCTTTACCACTTGATTGACTGGCAATTGCACAATCTTGATAAAGTTAATGGAGAGATATTGAATGCTGGCGGCGGACTGGAAAGCAGTGCTTCCTTGCAGGAATTGACAAAAATTTGTCAGGAAGTTACCGGCAAAACGATCCCGATTAAAGTTGTCCCAGAAAATCGCACGGCGGACATCAGACTTTACGTCACGGACAACACCAAAGTAACTGCGCTCACCGGCTGGAAACCAGAAATCGGCATCCGCCAAATTGTAGAAGACATCACCGCCTGGCTAGCTGAAAACGAAAAAGACCTTGCGCCGATATTGAAATGAATGAGTGAATGACTGAATGATTGAATGACTGAATATTTTTTTAAAAACATTCGCTCGTTTATGACACTGGCAGTCCAGTCATTCAATGACTTATTGATTAATAATTCACTCATTGTGTCTTTCACTCATTGAGCGCGGCGTCGTCCGTCCGTTCATTCATTCAGTCATTCAGCGCAGCGGCGCCCGCTCATTCAATCATTCACTCATTCACTCATTCACTCATTCAAAATTGAGCCATGAAAATCGTCGAATGTCCCCGTGATGCCTGGCAGGGTTTTCATCGTTTTATTCCTACTGAGAAAAAAGCTGCTTACATTAATCAGTTGCTGAAAGTCGGCTTTGACACCATTGATTTTGGGAGTTTTGTTTCCGCCAAAGCAATGCCGCAGGTCAGTGACACGGCGCAGTTGATTGATCAGCTTGACCTTGCTGACACTGCAACCAAATTACTTGCAATCGTTGCCAATGAGCGCGGGGCAATGGATGCGTGCCAATTTCCGCAAATAAGTGACATCGGTTATCCCTTCTCCATCTCAGAAACTTTCCAGCTCCGTAATGCGAACTCGACCATTGCAGCGTCCCTGGAACGGGTCCGGCGCATTGCTTCACTGGCTATGGAGAATGATAAAGAGCTCGTTATTTACATTTCAATGGGCTTTGGAAATCCATATGGCGATCCTTGGAATGCAGAAATCGTTTTTAATTATATGGAAGAATTGGCCAAATATGGCATTAACACTTTTTCACTGGCGGACACGGTCGGCGTAGCGAAAACAGAGGATATCAAGGCAGTTCTCTCGCAATTGCTTGCATCACGGCCGGATCTGGAATTCGGCGCACATTTTCACACATCGCCTGCTAATTGGGAAGAGAAAATTGCTGCCGCCTATGAAGCTGGCTGCCGCAGGTTCGATGGTGCCGTGCTGGGTTACGGAGGCTGTCCCATGGCGCAAGATGAACTGGTTGGAAACATGCCGACAGAGAATCTGGTGGCTTTTGCAAAACAAAAAAAGGAACTTCTCAACCTGGATCTGCAAGCTTTGCAAACCTCCCGCGAGATGTTCCTTCAATTGATATAATGCGCGTCTTTACGACGTAAACTTTCTTTTTACAATGGCTAGCAGCGTTTTAACCGCCTCTCCGTTCACATCCCACGCATATTTCGAAGCATAGCGATGCCAAATCAGGTTTTGCGCCTCTTCATAGCTTTTCACCATATCCAGTTCGTATACAGCCTTGTCGAAATGCTCGCTATTTTTATCAAAAAGCTGATTAACAAACATAAAGCGCTGTCCCAATGGAATGGATCCTGCAATGCTTTCCACCTTCACCGGAACGCTTCCGTAAGACTTATCATCATCATGTTTTGGAAGCTCAACTTTGAAACGGTTATTCAAAGAATCTTTTTCCGAAGCATTGGCATTGGTTTTGGCAATAATTTCGCCGATAACCGCAGATGCTGGCTCAGCGCGGGGGGCGGTTGGCCGAGCAACAGCCGGCTCTAATTCTGAAAATGCCGAATCAAAGAATGATTTTGATTCCTGCTTGCCCACAACTTGCGTTGGTTTGACCGGCTCGGCAATGCGCAGCTCTGACACATTAATCGGAAAGACGTCCGAGAATTGCGCAAGATAAATTTCCGTATCATCAAGCAAGTCAGGATTGCCTTTTAATTCATATAACCAGCTCACAGCCTGCGTCTGGTAAACGGAATTTGACCCGCTGTCGGTGAGCCGGCCTAGCATTGCTTCTGCAATCCCCTTGTGAATGTGCGTGTATTTGACGAGCTGCTCCGCCTTGTCGTGCGTAAATTCAGCATCCTGTTTCTCCCTGATTTTTTCCTCAAAATAGCTTTCAGGAGCGAGTAGCAGTTTCAATGCATCCTTAACAGAATCAGAGAGCAGGGGTTCCAGATCTGGCCGCTTCACGGCAATGTGCTGCGAAGCTGTGTTCATGAAATCTTCGAGCGCCTGCTTCACTTCGTCATTTCCAAAATCGAAATACGGACTGCGAAATTCCTGCGCATTTCTTTTCCAGGCGTCAAATAACCTGTTTAAAATTCCCAAATTCACCTGTCTCACGGGCGTGAGTTTCAGTAATCCGGCTCCTGTTATGGCGTCCTGCTCCTTGTAAACGTCGTTTAAGATCGTCGTAGTGAACCTGGCAGCGTATTGGTTGAGTGCAATTAAATTCAAATTATCCGGCATAACGAATAAGAGCTTTTGGTAACGTCAGTGTTTAAAAAAAATGTGCTTGATTTGTAAAGATAAAGAAATTTGCTCGCTCAGCCGTTCAGTAATACGCCAACATGTTCATAGAACCGTCGCATAAGAAAGAAAACCAGCAACCAAGAACCGGGTGGATCGAAGTCATCTGCGGATCCATGTTTTCCGGAAAAACAGAAGAACTGATCCGCAGGCTGAACCGCGCAAAAATTGCGCGTCAAAGAATCCAGATCTTCAAACCTGCGTTGGATAAACGCTATCATGACGAGAACATTGTTTCGCACAACGACAATTCGATCCGCTCCATTCCCGTGCAGTCATCATTAGAGATCCCGGACCTGGCCCATGACTGCGAAGTTGTGGGACTGGACGAAGCGCAGTTTTTTGATGAAAAGATTGTTGAAGTATGCACATTATTGGCCGATTCGGGCAAGCGCGTCATCATTGCCGGACTGGATATGGATTACATGGGCAAACCGTTCGGTTGCATGCCGCAACTGATGGCTGTTGCAGAATTTGTGACCAAAGTTCACGCAATTTGCATGGTTTGCGGCGAAGTGGCTTCACATTCTTACCGCCTTTCGTCGTCCAATGAAAGGGTGTTATTGGGCGAAACGGACCTTTATGAAGCCAGATGTCGCCGCTGTTTCAATCTGGGTGAAAAGGCATGAAAACGCAGCGATTACTTGCCGCTTCGCTTGGGTTAAATGTGATATTGATCCTCGCGATTGGCATTTTTTCTTTTGTTTATCGGGATAAAATCATGCAAAGGTTCGTGTCTGTGAAAGGCAACCCAACGATTGTCATGTATGGCAATTCCATCACAGCACAAGGCAAATGGACTGCATTGCTTGATCGGACGGATGTGCTGAATAGTGGCTTGCCCGGCATGAGCACTTATCATTTTCTGCAATTGCTCCAATCGCATGTCATTGATCTGCATCCGAAGATTTGTTTTGTAAAAGGCGGCATCAATGACATTACAGTTGGTGTGTCACAGGATAAAATGCAGGGTTTTTACAAAGCCATTCTCGATAAACTTTTGGCAAAAAAAATCATCCCGGTTGTGACATTAACAGTTTACGAACAAAACGATCCGATCAGCAAAAAGGAAGTGGACACATTGAACAGTTTCCTGATTAAATATTGCCAGCAACATCAAATCGAGCACATCGATCTCAATCAATTCATATCCGACTCAACGGGTTTAAAAGCAGAATTTGCAGTGGATAAGACACATTTGAATGAAAAAGCCTATGAAATTTGGGCTGGGGAGATTAAGAGGGTTTTGAAGGAGAAAGGGATTTGAATTCAATGCATAAACAAAAAAGGCTGTTTCTTTCGAAACAGCCCTTTTTGTTTAAATTCCAATGTCAACTAAACATTAACCTGGTTCATCACCTCGGTCTGTTTGCGGATTGACTCCATGTGAACGAGTTTGAAAAGTTCGTCAACAAGGTTTGGATATAAATTCATGCTTTTGCCCCATCCTGCGCGTGTTTCCAAAACTTCGCGGAAACGGTCAACCTGGTAAGCAGCAACATTGTTATCACGTTTATATTCGGCAAGTTTTTCAACCAAAGCCATGCGATTTGCCAATGTTTCAAGCATTTCACGGTCAAGGTTGTCAATTTTGCTACGAATGATCTCCAATTGAGATTGATAATCACTTCCGTAAGATTCTTTACGAACATGCAGATCGTGAAGCATTTGTCCAAGCGCCGCTGGCGTCAACTGCTGTGCAGCATCTGACCAAGCTTTATCCGGCTCGCGATGTGATTCAATGATCAAACCGTCATAATGCAAATCCAATGCACGTTGTGCCAATTCATACAAATAAGCACGTTTTCCGGCCATATGGCTTGGGTCACCAATGACAGGCAACTCAGGGAAAAGTGTTTTAAGCTCGATTGCGATATTCCACATTGGAGAGTTACGGAACTTTGTTTCCTGCGCATTAGAAAATCCGCGGTGAATAGCACCCAATTTCTTAACGCCAGCCTGATTCAAACGCTCCAAAGCACCAATCCACAATTGTAAATCGGGGTTAACAGGGTTTTTAACAAGCACAGGAACATCAATTCCTTTTAATGCATCGGCAAGTTCCTGAACATTGAATGGGTTCACTGTTGTACGAGCGCCTATCCAAAGGATATCAACTCCATATTTCAATGCCAGTTCAATGTGCTGCGGGTTCGCGACTTCCACTGCAACAGGCATTCCGGTTTGTTTTTTAACTTCCTGCAACCATGGCAAAGCAGCCTCTCCCATGCCTTCAAAACTTCCAGGACGCGTCCGTGGCTTCCAAATTCCCGCACGGATCACGTGAGCAAATCCTTCTTCCTTAATCTGGATTGCGGTTTCTAACATTTGTTCCTCGGTCTCTGCGCTGCAAGGTCCGGCGATAACCAAAGGCTTACCTTCGGTGTTGATCCAACTGCTTAGTGGAAGGATATCTAAAGAAGCATTCATATTCAAAAACTTGTCCTTAATAAAAATGATAATTGTAATATTTTGATCCGGTGTTATGCGTATTTCTGGGATTGACGTACATTTGATATAACAAAAGTCAATCAACTTCTTAATGCGTATTACTTTATTCCAGTGATTTTAAGTAAACAGATTAAATTCACTAAGGGAAAACGTAAAATTACAAAATGGCATATTCTTCCCCAAAAGACGAAATTCCTGTATTTTTTGAAGACACTTCCGTAGCATTTGCCTCAAAAACCGACGCTAAACTGCGGAAAACCTACTGGTTATTTAGCCTCATGAATCAGGCTCGAGTGGTAAATTTAGGCACTTTTTTTATAAAGCTCGCACTAAAACTCAACTTACCCATAAAAAATGTTATCCGTCTCACCATTTTTGAACAATTCTGTGGCGGTGAGACAATTAACGATTGTAATGCGACAATTTCCTTGCTCGGCCAGTCTGATATAGGAACGATTCTGGATTATTCTGTCGAAGGTGAGGATGATGAGGCAAGCTTTGATGCGACCGCAGCTGAAATACGTAAAACAATCGACAAGGCCGCCGGTTCCAAGACAATTCCATTTTCTGTGTTCAAAGTCACAGGCGTTGCTTCGGCTGATCTGCTTGAAAAAATTCAGCGAAACGAGGAGCTTAATCCTGTTGAACAAGCGTCATTCGAGCGTGTACAAGCGCGTGTGGAACAGTTGTGTCAACACGCGTACGACAAGGATGTGCGCATATTCATAGATGCTGAAGAAAGCTGGATTCAGGGCGTTATTGACGATCTGACTTACCAAATGATGCAGAAGTTTAACCGGGAACGCGCGATTGTTTACAACACTTACCAACTTTACCGGCACGAAACGCTTGATGCATTGAAGACGGCTTATCTCATTGCGCGTCAAAGAGGTTACCTTCTTGGTTGTAAGCTCGTTCGGGGCGCATATATGGAAAAGGAGCGGCTGCGTGCGCGCGAAAACGAATATTTTAATCCGATCCATGCGTCAAAGGAAGCGACGGACAGTGATTACAATTTTGCGATCGATTTTTGCATTGAACACATTGAGCATATTTCCTTTTGTCTGGGCACGCACAATGAGTTTAGCTCTCAATATTGCGCTTGCAAGATGAAGAAACACGGCATTAGTCGTGATGACGACCGCATTTGGTTTGCGCAATTGCTTGGCATGAGCGATAATATTTCTTTCAATCTTGCCAAAGCTGGATATAATGTTGCGAAATATGTTCCTTATGGGCCAATTGACGCTGTGCTCCCCTATTTGATCCGCCGCGCAGAGGAAAATACTTCCATTGCGGGCCAGAGCAGTCGGGAGTTTTTGCTGGTAAAAAGTGAATTGAAGAGAAGGGGAATCGGTTCTTTATAAGTAACTTATTACTTTCGCAGTCTTAAAATTTGTCAATTGCTTTAAAAACGAATGAATCAATCCCGAAATCCAGCCCCATATTTAGTTTTCAGTTTGCTGCTTATCATTGTCGACCAGGTGTCAAAACTTCTGGTTTACAAATATATGGAGCCAGGCTTTTCGGGGCAGATTGCGCTGATTGGGAGCTGGCTGAAACTACATTATGTGCTCAATCCAGGGATGGCGTTTGGAATGCAGCTGGGCCACGAATATGGCAAGTTGTTTCTGACATTGTTCCGCTTGGTGGCGATGGGCGCAATTGGTTGGTATTTGATTCACTTAGCTCGGTCCGGGGCATCAAAAGGACTTCTTTGGGCGCTGGCAATGATCTTGGCAGGCGCAGTCGGGAATGTAATCGACAGCACATTTTACGGCGTTTTCCTGAAAAACGCTCCTTATGGCTCCCCTACGCCCTGGTTTCACGGGCAGGTTATTGACATGATCTTCGTGGATTTTTGGGAAGGCTTTATTCCTGATTGGGTTCCGGTTTGGGGCGGACAATATTATTCCACACCGATTTTTAACATTGCCGATTCCTGCATTTTTATCGGCGTTTGCAGCATATTAATATTCCAGGGAAGTTTTCATTCATCGGATCACCAGCCTGAACATCGCGATGAGAATAGCGATCCCGTTGTGCCATTAAGTGATCACATTGAAAACGAGCATTTAACAGACGAGCCGCATTCGGCTCCTATCCCATCCAGCGCTCCTGAGCTGAGAGATGACGAAACGAAAAAAGAGAGCTAGGCTCTCTTTTTTCGTTTTATAAGACAATGCTTGTTAGTTTTCCTCTTTCGTAAGCGGCACAAAATCTTTAAATGTCTTTTTAAGAGCGGCGTCCGTCGCTTCTTTTTTGTTCTCCCAATTCGCGTCCAATTCAAGTGCAACCAGCCCGCTCAGGTTCATCAGACCTTTAAACTCATCGAGCCTTTTGATAAAGTCGGGTTGCCGGCGGGCGGATTTTTGAACATACTCCCTGGCAAACACGTCTCCTTTGTTTTGCAGTTCGTTTTTCTTTTGCATTACATAATTAAAGCGATCCAGCAAGCCGTTTACGGATTTCCCTATGACTTCTGTTGCTTCAAGCGTTCCGACCGTTGCCACAGTCGTGCCGCCAATGGTAGTAATGTAACCGCGTGTCTCCTGACTGCTTTGCGCAATCACCGGCGCAAGACCCGTGGTCGCTCCTAACGATGCGTTTAATAGGGAACGGCTGCGTTTGCCTTTTTTCGCTCTTGAATATTGCTTCTTCAGTTGCCCTTCTTTCTCGGTCATTTGTTCCAACAAACCCCAGGCATTTACAAGCGCACTTCTGTAGAGGTTATAAACATAATTGTCTTTCAAGCTCTCATCAACCGTATTTTGAATGACGAAACGAACTGTACGTTCTTTCTTATTTTGCGCTTTGTCTAAAACATAAAAAGTAATGTCAAAAGCGAGCGTATCGTAAGGGTCCTTAACAAACTCATAACCTGGCTCCCAAATAAATTCATAATTGGTAGGTGCATTCTTAACCAGTGCTTCTTTCGGCACGCGCTTGTTGTCAGAAATAAAATTGAATGTAGAAATGTCGTCTTCACCATTCGGGTCAGAAAGCGTAAACCGAAGGTTAATGCGGTTATTCTCCGGGCTTCTAATGACATTGTTTTGGGGAATGATCGTAAAGTCAGGTGCCAGATCCATTTGCGTGATTTCCAGCTTCAAACGTCCCTTAACACGCGCTTTCGACGGCTGATCTTCCAAATAAAACTCCATGTATCGCGGTTCCTTTTTCAGAATGTTAAATTGACTGAATGAAGGCTCCCAAACAATTTCTCCGGCTGCATTGAGCTTCATCCCTTCCGGCATTTCTTCAAGGATCGGAACAAAAACAACAGGGTCACCATCAGGGTCCCGCACAGATCCCATATCTATTTTATAAACATTTTGCGTTTTATATTGAACGTAAAACGGTTTAAGCTCGTCGACTTGCGGAGGTTGATTTACGTGATTTACCTTGAAAATGACTTCTCGCGAGGCACTTTCTCCAGATGTATTCTGGGCTTCAAAAACAATGGGGAAGGACTTAGAAGTGTTAATCCGGTCGGCAATGTCATAACTCGGGACCCAAACGAAATGACCTAGGGAATCGAATTTCATTTCCTTTAAATAGCCGGCGGAAATGCTGTATCGCACAGAATCGTTTTTACCGCCCTTGGTTTGAAGATGGAAGTTAATCTCCTTTCCTTCGCTCAACACATTCCATTCTGATTCAATCGGGAATACAATCTGCAACGGGCCAGTTGCAGCACTCTTCATATTATCCTGTCCCTGCACCTTTGTAATAAAAAAAACGGCTGTCAGTAAGATCAGTATTTTATGAATATGTTTTGTAATCATAACTTCTAAAATATAATTAATTCGATGTGTTGCGAAACACTTTGACTCTAACGCAAAACTAGCAAATACTGTATAGAAAAAGCCCTTTGAATACTTTTAAAAATAAAAATTGAAAGAATACATGGCCTTTGCAGCAGGACCATTTGCACTTTTCAAACAATGCGTGTATAATTTACTGACCGGCCTTGCTAAAATACAAATACCGGAAGAGAGCCATTTTAAAGACTTTCCTCCGGTATTTAAAGTTCAATTACTGACGCTATTATTTTTTCTTAGGCGCCCCAGTCGCGGGTGTTGTAGCTGCTGGCGTGGTTACCGGCGCTGCTGGTTTGGCTGCCGCAGGAGCTGCTGCTGCTTCGATTTTGTCTGGGTCAACACCCAATTTACGCAAGATCAAGTTTGTAGCATTGTTCTCTTCGGAAGCTGCGAACAAAATGATAGGCGTTGTGCCTGCACCTGCATCCATGTTCAAGATGTAAAGGAATCCGCTTTCTTTTCCAATTTCCTGGATTGCGTTGTTAACCTTCGTCAAGATCGGCTCCAGCAATTGCTGTTGCTTGGTCTGCAAAGATGTCTGCGCGTTGTTCTGCATTTCCTGAATTCTTGTTTGCAGGTTTTGCAACTCTTTTTCTTTATCTGCACGGATTACATCCGTCATGTTAGCACCGTTCTTCTGGTAAGCCTCGTATTTTTCCTGCGCTTCCTTGTAAGTTTCTCCCAATGCTTTGTCCAGCTGTGCTTTTGTAACTTCAAGCTGGTTTTGCATTACTTTGCTTTCAGGTAATTTGCCAATTATATAATCAACATTGGTATAACCTATTTTGGTAAGTCCGCTTGCAGGGGTGGTTTGTGCTAACAGGGGGGTTGTAATAATGGTCATCACGACCAAAAAAGCTATCAATTTTTGTTTCATTGCTTTGTTACTTAAGTTTACTGTTTGTACTTTTTTGTTTTGGTGAGTTTTCTGTCGGAGCCTGTGCGGGCGGATCCAGTTTGCCAACTTTATCGCCGGCAGCTGCTTTTATCGTTTTGGGATCAATGCCCAGTTCTTCCATCACATAGTCCGAATAATCGTGCTTGGGATTTGTATAAAGCATGCCGACGTCGCTGGATTTGTCAAACATAAAATCTAACCTGCGCTGACTGCAAACTTTGGTGACTGCTCTCTGAACCTTTTCAAGAACCGGTTTCATCAGTTCTTTCTTTTTCTGGAACAGCAATCCTTCCATTCCAAAGATCTTGCTATTGTATTCTCCGGCTTCAAGCTCCTTTTCCTTAATCTCACTTTGCCGCTTTCTTTTCAGATCTTCTGTCAGAAGTATTTCCTCAGCCATATATGCACGTTGCATGCGGTCAATTTCTGAGAACTTATCCTGAATCTCCTTAGCCCATTTTTCAGAGAATTTTTTCATCTCCGTTTGCGCCAATTGATATTCAGGCATTTTACTGGCAATGAATTCCATGTCGGTGTAACCTATTTTCTGCGCCCATGACGCTGACCCACATAGAATTGACAAAACTAGTAAAATAAAAAACTTCTTCATGCCAGGGAGCTAATAATTTGCAAACTTCTTAACGAAACATTAGCCTATAATATTATCTGATTTGCTGACCAATCGTAAAATGGAACTGCGGTCCGCTTCGTTTGGATTCACCCTGTATTTTGTCAAATCCATATCCCCAGTCGATCCCGAGAAGTCCAAATGCTGGCATAAATATACGCGCACCAACTCCGGCCGAGCGTTTCAGGTCGAATGGATTGAATTCCTTGTATGTTCCCCAGTTGTTTCCGCCTTCTGCAAAACCAAGAATAAAGATTGTTGCCTGCGGATTTAACGAAACCGGGTAACGAAGCTCCATCACATATTTGTTGTAAACGATCCCACCTCCCGATGCCGGATAACCCTGTTCGTTCTGCGGTCCAACTTTCTGATCCTGATATCCGCGCAAACCAATGATGTCCTGATCTGCCAGCGAGAATGATCCTTGACCGGCTAATCCCGATCCACCCACAATAAAGCGGCCAAATGGACTGTAACCCACTTTGTCGCCATATGCACCCAGGAAACCCATGTGCGTGCGGGCGCTTAGCACCAGCTTGCCTGTGATGGTTGCATAATAACTTGCGTCAAACATCCACTTGTGATATTCAACCCAGCGATATGTGTCCGTTTTGTCTGTGAAATCCTTTTTCCTCAAAAGTGAATAAGGAGGCGTGAATGTTCCGCTTAATGAAATGTTGCTTCCGCTTCTTGGAAATTGGAAATCACTCAGCGTATTCCGAGAAATGGTTGTGTTAAAAGAAATATTGTTTGAAGCTCCCGTGCTGTAACCAATTCGGAAAATGTCCAGGCTGTCCAAACGATAACGCTGGTAAGACAATGAATGCGTCATGACCAGGTTGCGATCCGGCTCTTTCAAACGACGTCCCAGTGAAACCGTGATCCCATTGTTGAAGTAACCGCCACGATATCCGATTTTTCCGGTTGAGCTTCCGCCGTAGATTGAACTGTAATCGGTCATGCGGTAAACTGTGCGCTGCAAAGACACCCCAAAGTTGATCGGCTTTTTGCCGCCAAGCCAAGGTTCGCTGAATGAAAGCGAGTAAGTCTGATATTGCTTTCCGTTTGCCTGGAAACGCAATGACAATTTTTGTCCGTCTCCCGAAGGCAATGGTCTCCAAGTTTCGCGGTTAGGAATGTTTTTTAGCGAGAAGTTATTGAATACAAGTCCAAGCGTTCCCACGAACCCGATGTAACCGCCCCATCCACCTGACAATTCGATCTGATCGGAAGGCTTTTCTTCCACCGTATATTCAATGTCCACCGTCCCGTCAGCCTGATTTGGAATCGGGTTGATCTGGATTTTTTCTGGGTCAAAATAGCCCATTTGGGATAATTGACGTTGTGTGTTGATAATCTCTGTCTTGCTGAACTTTTGTCCTGGCAATGTAAAAAGCTCCCTCAAAACTACGCGGTCACTGGTTTTGGTGTTTCCGTTAAGCAAGATCCTGTTAATGGTGGCCTGCTTTCCTTCAAACATTCTTAATTCCACGTCAATCGAATCGCCTTCAACGGCTTTCTCCGTCGGCTCAATGCGGAAATAAAGATAACCGTCGTCCATATAAATGGAACTTACGTCCGCTCCCGGGATGCCATTGATCTTTTTATCAAGTTCTTCCGGATTGTAAACATCGCCCTTCTTCACGCCCAGGCGATCGCTCAAATACTGAGATGTGTAAAGGTAATTTCCGGACCAGGTGATGTCGCGATAATAATATTTTGTCCCTTCGTCAATCTTCATCACGATGCTGATGGTTTCATCACCGTTTTTGATCGAATCAAACTCGATTGTGGCATCGCGATAACCGTTCTTGCGATAATATGCAACCAGTTTTTCCTTGTCTTCGTCGTATTTTTTAGGAATGTATTTGGAAGGATTGAAAAGACGACCGATTCTTTTTTGTTTGGTGCCTTTCATTTTCCGTTTCAGGATTTTGTCGCTAATCGCTGTGTTTCCCTGAATGTCAATGGTTTCTATCTTAACCTTCTTGCCTTTTGTAATGGTAAAATTAAGCGTTGCCTGTCCGCGCGTTGAGTCCGGGATTTGCAACACCTTTACTTTGGTGTTGTAAAATCCTTTGTCCATGTAATATTTCTTAATAACAAGCTGCGTGTTCTTAATGACCGTAGGCGTAATAACGCGTCCTTTGATCAATTTCACCTTATCATTCAATGTCTCGCGCTCTCCTTTACGGATGCCTGAAAAGGAAACTTTGTAAAGTCTCGGACGCTCTTTGATGTGAATGTTAAGCCAGATTTTTTCGCCTTCCACTTTGGTGGCCACGATCTCAACATCGTTCAATGTTCCGAAATCCATCATTTTACGGATTGAAGACGGAATTGCAGGTCCCGGAACGCGTATTTTGTCGCCCGGCTTCAAACCTGAAATGGAAATCATTGAATTGGGATCCAGAAATTGGGTTCCTGAAACGGTTACTTCCGCAATGGTAAATTCTTTGGGATTAGCAGGGTCAATGCCGAGACCGGCGGCTGCGGAAGCTGGCTGAGCTCCCGGGGCGCCTAACCCCACACGCTGCGCTTCTGCGGAAAAACACCAGCAAACCAACATTAAAGCAAAAATACTTTTCAGATGTGCTAGTGATGTATTCAAATTTTTCAAAAGGTTCATATTGTTTTACTTAGCACTATTGGCTTTAATTTGTTCACCGGTTTTGCCAAAGCGGCGTTCCCTGTTTTGAAAGGCAATGATTGCCTCATATAAATGCTGCCGTCTGAAATCGGGCCAGTAAAGATCTTCGTAAAAATACAACTCGGCGTACGCCAGTTGCCATAAAAGGAAATTGCTAATCCGGTGATCGCCCCCTGTCCGTAACATTAAATCCACTTCCGGACGGTGCTTCGTTGCAAGGTTTGCAGCCAACAATTCTTCATTAATGTCCGCAGGCGATAGCAATCCGTTTCTCACATCCTCAGCCATCTTCTTTGCCGCCTGCGTAATGTCCCACTTTCCGCTGTATCCCAATGCAAGGATCAGGTTAAGCCCTGTGTTTTGACTGGTTGCCTCGATGGCTTCTGCCAATGTGTTGCGACAGCTCCGCGGTAAACTTTCAGTGTCCCCGATTGTATCCAGCTTCACATTATTTTTGAGCATTGTAGGAAGCTCATTGCTAATGGACTGGACCAACAACTCCATTAAAGCCCTGACTTCAAACTCGGGACGCGCCCAGTTTTCAGTCGAAAATGCGTAAAGTGTCAAAAATCCGACACCCAGTTCTGCGCAACCTTCGGTAACCTCTCTAACAGCCTTAATCGCATTGCGGTGGCCGAAAATGCGCGCTGCTCCCTGGTTTTGGGCCCACCTTCCGTTACCGTCCATGATAACGGCGATGTGCTTTGGCAGATTGCCCGTATCAATGAGCTCCTTCATTATTCTTGACCCCTTTAACCTTTTTTAACAAACTAATAAACTTCGAACAAGGATCTTATCAATTCAGACCGAATTTTAAATCGCCGCGCTTTTTTTAAAAAGGGATCACTTTGTACATCAGGTTACGCAGGATTGGAGGATTGTGTGCCGCAAACTGTAAAATATTTAGTCATAAGGCAACATTGAAATGCTACAAACCTACTGATGAACAGCTGATTAACCTCGAAAATAGTTATGGAATTTAAAATCAGGGCGCAATTTAGGAATAAGTATGGCCTCTTCAAAATCATTATTCTGGCACATTGGGCGAAGTAACCCAATTAATTATCAAGAAGATGACGAATCGCATCGCCGTAAGTGCTGCCGCTGGTGAGCTGAGAAGCTTTGCGGTCGCGCATGATAATGACATACTTGCCGTTGAAATGCTTTTGGATTTCTTTGATGTGGTGCGAATTAACGATCCCGGCGCGACTGATGCGCAAATATTGCTTGGGAAGCTTTTCTTCGAGGGACGTGAGGGTGTAATTGAGCAGATATTTTTTTCCGTCCAATGTATTTAAAAACACATATTTTTCTTCCGCTTCAAAATGCGTGATTTCGGTCAGCGGAATCAGCAGAATGCGATCTCCCGATTTTACTGACAGGGAAAAAATTTCCTTTTTAGGCTTCATCTCCTCCAATAATTTCAGGAGATTTTCCGAATATGGATTGACCCCCAACACCGCATTGGAGCCCGCTTTGATAATGTTCCTGATTTTATCAATGGTTTTGACCAGCCTCTCGTTTTCGACGGGTTTTAATAAATAGTCCACCGAATTCTCCTCAAAAGCGCGGATTGCATATTGATCATATGCCGTTGAAAAAATCACAAGCGGCATTTTTGTCAGTTTTGAAAGCATTTCGAAACCGTTCAAAAGTGGCATTTCAATGTCCAGGAAAATCACGTCCGGAGCAAACTTGTCAATTTCAACCAGACCTTCGGCGCCGTTTTTTGCTTCTGAAACAATAGAAAACACTTCGCTATGCTTTTCCAAAAGTCGGCGGAGCCGGCTCAGTGCAAGCGGTTCGTCATCAATAAGGATCGTTTTAAGAGGGAATTGCATGGGTGGATTGGTTATTATGCTCGATAGCGGTTCTCTGAATGGAAATATTAACGGATTTGCGCGGCTCATTGTGCAGTTCCAGACGGGCCTCGTCTCCATAAAGCAATTTCAGCTTGTCCTGAACGCTTCGCATGCCGTAACCTGCGCCCATTGTGTCCGGAAACCCTGGCCCGTTGTCATGCACACACAAGTGCAGCCACTCGTCCTTTTCATAAATCATCACGATAATTTCTCCCTGTTCAGCCATTTTTGAAATGCCATGTTTGATTGCATTCTCGACAATGGGCTGCAAAATAAACTTGGGAACCTGTAATTCTTTCAATGCAGGATCGGTGACTTCAACGGTAAATTTCAGCCGGTCACCAAATCTTACTTTTTCAACTTGCAGGTAAGTCGCCACCATTTCAAGCTCATTGTTTATCGTGTCGAAATAGTCATTCGTTTTCCTGCCGGTTGTGTATCGGAAAAGTTTGGAAAGCAGAAGTGTCATTTCCTCCGCCTTATCCGGGTCTTCATGGACGAGGCTTGCAATGCTGTTTAGCGAATTATACAAAAAATGCGGGTTAATGCGTGCTTGCAATGCGTCCAGTTCGGCGCGGGTTTTCAATTTTTCAAGATTAAGCAACTGATATTCCTGATCAGAAATTTTCCGGGAAATCTGTTTGCCTTCCCTGCTTAGGAAATAAAAAACATTTGCAACCACAATCGGCCCCCACATATACCAATACCAGGGCGCGTTTTGGGCCGATTCGTTGGGATACATTGCGCGGTAATTGCTAACAAGTGACACGCCAAACATAAAGTAAATGGCCATGCTCAGCAAATTATTGAAAACCAGCACAATCACCGACAAAATCAAATGCTTGACAAAAGCGCGTTTTATAAACACATCGAGCCAGAGTGTAAGCCCTTGCGTGAGGAGAATCGTAAACACACCGGCGGTAACATTCTGCGAAACCAAATATTGATAAAGCTTGATCCGGACGGGCTCGTCGGTGAAATAGATTTCAGCCGTAAAGTAGGCGATCGCATTGATCCCGTACAAGATCGTCGCGCCGAGGATAACGGCGACCAATGTTCCCATCCAGCCCTGGTTTTGAATGATGCCAATGAGACTGAATTCCCGCCAGTTGAATGACTTTTCTTGTGAAGTAAAACTGAAATTAGCGCCTTCCACTTTCGCGCCAGTCAAATCCACATCAGTGAGGCTGCTGAAACTCAGATCCGCATTTCGCAGGTCCGAGTTTCTGAATGTTGTCCGATCAAGGGCGGAGAAACGGAGCTTGGCATTGCGCAAATTGGCCCCATCGAAATTGATATCTTTAAGGCTGGAAAAGCTGAAATCAGCGTTTTCAAGATCCATATTACTAAAATCCCTTCCATCGAGTGATGAAGCCGTCATGCGCAAGCGCTTCCTTCCTTTATCGTCCATATGCTTGTTATAAGGCGCTTTTTACTGATTACTTTGGGCAAGCATCCATTCGGTTTCCAATTTTCCCCAGTCGGGATGGATGCTGCTTTCGGGCTTGAACGAGGCAAATTTCTGGGTTGCTTTTTCCAGCATTGGCTTCGCCGCTTTCTTTCCGCCACCATATTCTTCGGGTGTAAAGAACAAGCTTGAACCTTCCAGATAATAAATTCTTGGGTTTTCAGCATTTATGGCTTTTGCTGACGAAAGGTAACCATTGAATTTCTCGCCATCTGTTTGCCATCTGTTCATTGCATCTGCGGCCAAATGGATTTGTGACTGAAATGCCCGCATAACCAATATTTCATCATTCGGCTTGCCCGCCAATGTTTCCGCTTCTTTCAATAAGGCATCTGCTTTATCGAGATACTTGTCTTTTTCTTCAAGGCTCACGCCTACAAAGCCGAGCATTACATTACTATATGCTGCATAATATTTCGGGAGCCATTCTTTGGTTTCGGCGGCGGCTATTCTTTCAAATTGATTGGCGATTTCCTGCAAAGCTTTGGCATCCGGTTTTGATTTATCCAAACCTTGCAATGCCTGAATGTTGGCTGTCATAGCCTGCGTGTACTTTTCATTTTGTGCCAAAACCATGCAAACCGTCGCAAGGCAAGCGAAAGCGGTGAGAATTGTCCTTTTCATAATAATTGAGATTTAAGTTGATTTTATGTTGATTAAATGTCATCCTTTGTCACCCTGGCCTTTTTCGAAAGCATGATCTGCATGCCAACGAAGAAGCTTCTATAACTCTGCGGACCAACCGCATAGCGCGATTTGCCGTCGGGCGTGTAGCGGTAAGTGAATACATTTTTGGTGTTCAGAATGTTGTCAACCGAAGCATAAAACACGACCAGGTTGCCCAATACATTCTGCAACTTGCTGGCTTGCAGGTTGACATTGTGTGTGGGTGCTGTTTTGTCTGCCAGGAATTTGTCGTTGTTTGGATTGTAATAGGGCCTGCCGCTTGTGAATGCGTAGGTCATGCTCACATTGGTCGTTATTTTTTCAATCCACTTTTTGGCGATCAGACTAATGTTGTGATTTGAAATAAAGGTTGGCGTGACCGATTTTTCAAACTGCTGGAAAAGCCTTTTGGAATCTACAAAACTGTATGTTACCCAATAATCGAAGTTTTTGATCGTCTTTTGGTCCCGCCAGAAAAAGTCGAAACCGCTTGCATAACCTTTTCCTGCATTGTTGGTTTCGCCCCAGGGAAAGCGATAAGGATCGGCGTCAAAATGCTGTCCTGTGTATTCGCGAACGAGTTGCGCGTAATTTTTATGGAAAGCCTCAATGCGGAATGTGCGCTGGTTTTTAATGATCTGATAGTTGAGTATCAAATGATCGGCGCGCTCATAATGGAGGTTTTTATCGGTGTAAAGATATTTGTAATCAGGGTTTTGGTAAAATTGCCCCGCCGCTAGCGAAAATTGACTATATCTTCCTGTTTTATATGCAAAGGAAAGTCGCGGGGCGAGGTTAGCATCTTTTAGCAATGATGAATATTCCGTTCGCAACCCAATGCGGCCTGCAAGCTGTCTCGTAATGTAAATTTCCGATTCGACAAAAGCGGCTGCGTAACGATCATTGAGTTTATAATACTTCCCGCCAAAGCCATTTTTCAAACGGATTGCATGCGCCTCAGCGCCAATAAGCAATGTGTTGTTTCCGGAAAGCAGCCTGCTCAGGACAAGCCGGGCTTGTGTTCTTTCGTCAAAACGATCAAAATTGAATGCGGCCAGCGTTGTATTATCATTGTTTCTGCTGTAAGAAAAGCCCGAATTCAGCGACCAGCGTCCATCTTTCCACGAATCGGTGTAAGTGCTGGTGAAGAATGCATTCTTATTTTCAAGATCGAGCCGGGTTTTGCCGGATTCGCTGAGTGGATCGCTGGAATTCATACTCAAATGACTATCCGAATACATTCCGTAGACTTTTAGGAGGCCATTTTTTGTTGGTTTTAAGCGATAAGTTAATGAAGAACCTTTGAATTCAGGTGCCTGCACCCAGTCCACATTTTGCTTGACCAATGCAAAAAGCGGCTTCAAATTTCCATAATAGGCAACGGCTGAAATGGATTGATTTTTGGTCGCATAATCGTAATTAAGCCCTGCATTGGCCAGGTTCAAACTGATTCCCAAGCCATTGTTATTCACCTTATCTGTCGTGTTAAGCAGCAGAACGGAAGACAAAGCCTGTCCATATTGCGCAGAATAACCTCCTGTGCTGAATGAAGTGCCTTTGAACATGAACGGATTGAACCTCCCGCGCGACTGCACATCGGGCAAGGAGCTGAAAAAGGGATTTTGAACAATCATTCCGTCGATAACGACCTTGGTTTCGAGGCCGGAGCCGCCTCTGACGAAAAGCCCTTCCTGCTCTCCCACCCGCTGCGCGCCAGGTAAAAATTGCATTGCGCCGGTGATGTCTGCGGCTGCTCCGGCGGTGGTTACAATGTCGAGCGGTTTCAGCATTGCCATCCGCTTTTCATCAGAAGCTTCGAATGCCCCAGCCGTGATCACGACTGTATTCAGCTCATTAGCAATCTCTTCTAAGCTGATTGAGAGATCGGTTGCATTATCTTTAACGCCAATATTTCTTTCAAAAATTTCGTAGCCGACATAAGTTGCAGCCAGCGTCGCGGTGTCTTTTTGTGAAGTCTGGAAATTAAATGTGCCATTGGCGTCTGTCGTTGTGCCGTCGTAAGTGCCTTTCAGGAAAACATTGGCGCCCGGCAACGCATTTCCTTTTTTGTCCGTAACCTTGCCGCTGACCGTTTTTTGCGCGTATGCGAATGGCGAGATCAAAAATAATAAACAGTAAAAAAGCTTCATGGCTAACAGCATTGTGTTTTTGATGACACAAAACTATCAGCCATGAAGCCTGTTGTTAAGCGAATTCCGACGAACTGCTTATTTCGAATGTATGAACTACGTCAGAGCCGGAATGAAGAATTTTGTTTAAAGCTCTTCAACCGTAATATTTTTCCAACGCACTTTAATTCCGCCGCCGTCGTGGATCTGAAGGGCGATTGAACCATTACCAGCACCGATTTTTGCATCTGTGAAATCAACCATTGAATTGCCATTCAACCAGGTTTTAACATTATCACCTTCGGCCCGGATCCTGAGCGTGTTCCACTCGCCCATTTTCAGGAAACCTTCTTTTTCGTCAGGAATCTGAACAAGCCAGTTGCGGCCGTATGATTCGTAAATGCCGCCTGTGTCATGATTTGGCGGCGCAACTTCAACTTGCCAGCCCGAAACTTTTGTGCCGTCGACAGTTGAACGGAAAAACACGCCGCTGTTTCCGTTTGCCTCTTGCTTGAATTGAAGGGAAAGGTCGAAGTTTTTGTAAAATTTGTTGGTCGTCAAATAACCATACTGCTTGTCGGGACCGCTTTCGCAGATCAACTCGCCAT
The DNA here is from genome assembly GCF_021390515.1 of Dyadobacter sp. CY326. Taxonomy (GTDB): domain Bacteria; phylum Bacteroidota; class Bacteroidia; order Cytophagales; family Spirosomataceae; genus Dyadobacter. The sequence continues at coordinate 109,585 of NZ_JAJUXI010000011.1, read as the reverse complement.
TTTCCACAAACCATTTTTCGGTTCCGTTGATCTTCCAGCCTGTAAGATCTTTTCCGTTAAATAATTTGACCGGCTTTTTTAACGGACTGGAAACGGGTGCCTTAAAAACAAAAAATGCTGAATTCAGCAGCAGAATGACCGCAGCAAGCACTGTCAGTTGTCTAAACTTTAACATAAGGAATTGGGGGTTAGGATTAAAAAAAACTTGGTTAGAATTCCGTCAAGATACATTTTCCATTAGTTTTACGAAAATTAACCAATGTGAAAGCTATGAAAAAAAACCGTTTTGTAGGGCGTTGTCTGACATTTTTTTTGCTTGTACTCCTGCCATCAGGGCTGATCATTTCGTGCAAGGAAGACGAGGACGACATAGTAAAAGGCAAAACGATCACGGAAGTCATTATTGAAAACGACAGGTTTAGCATTTTGGAAGAAGTCATTCTTCATGCAAAAATGGGCGATGCATTAAGAACAGGTGACGTAACTTTTTTCGCTCCCGACAATGCGGCTTTTGGTAAAGCAAATATTTTTGACTCCAAAGGCTTTATTGCACTTCCAGCCGATTCTGCCAAAAAATTTCTTCAAAACCACATCATTCCGAAAAAGCGAATCGAATATGCACAGTTCGTTGCTGGAAAAGAGAAATCGCTTACGGGAAAAGAAATTACATTCACGAAAACGGATAGCGTGATCATTGTTAATCAAAACAATATCATTGTTCCCAACATTGGCGCTGCAAACGGTGTGATCCACATTATTGACAGCCTGATCGTCAAGTAGGACTTCATATAAAAATAGCGGCCCGGCTGAGAAATCAACCGGGCCGCTATTTTTGTGCTTGTTCCTTAAAACTGCTCAGTCTGCGCAAAGAAGAAGTTTCCTTCAATTTGCGCATTCTCATCAGAGTCAGACCCGTGGATGGCATTTTGCTCGATCGATTTTGCAAATAATTTACGGATCGTCCTCTCGTCCGCATTCGCAGGATTGGTTGCTCCAATCAATGTCCGGAAGTCAGCAACTGCATTTTCCTTCTCCAAAATCATTGGAACAATTGCACCAGAGGACATATATTGGCATAGATCATTGTAAAAAGGACGCTCGCTGTGCACCGCATAAAACGCTCCTGCATTCGCAGGCGTAAGCTGCGTTTTCTTCAAGGCTACAATCCGAAACCCGGCCTCTTCAATCATTTTGATAATTGCTCCGGAATTACCGTCCTGAACGGCGTCCGGCTTAATCATTGTGAATGTTCTATTTGTTGGCATACAATTGGCTAAATTTTATTTTGCTGCAAAACTACAATTTTTCATTTTATATCCTCTGTCCTTTCAAGCGATCAGGTTATCCATGTTAAATCATAGCCTGATAACCAGCCTTTCGGGCGCAACATTGAGCAAATCCCAACAGTTTTATTAATTTTGTGGGCTCATTGAAAACCAAATATTCTTCTTTTCGAATTAAGTAACTGTGAATCAAACCGTTGAAGAGCTAAGCTCTTTTCTTTCCCATTCCCAAAAAATCATCATTACGATGCATCGTGACCCGGACGCCGACGCGCTCGGATCGTCGCTTGGCTGGGCAAGTTATTTAATCAAAAAAGGACACGAAGTAACAGTTATCAGCCCGACCGACTACACGGCTAATCTGCGCTGGCTGTCTGGCATTGAGCATGTGCTGGTTTATGACAAACCGGGGGACCATTCTAAATGCAAGAAGAAAATTGAGCAGTCCACATTGATTTGCTGTCTTGATTTCTCTGCGCTTTCCAGGCTTAAAGATTTAGGAAAAGTGGTTGAAGAGGCTGCTGCACCCAAATTAATGGTGGACCATCATCTGGAACCTGAACATTTCGCAAAATGGATGATCTGGGATACTTATGCTGCCGCAACTGCACAGCTTATTTATGCGCTCATCAAGGAATTAGAAGGCAATTTACCAACACAGGAAATCTTTGACATTCCAATGGCTGAATGTCTTTATGCCGGCATAATGACGGATACGGGATCTTTCAGGCACGGCAATGTGACGCCGGAAGTTCATTTGGCAGTCGCAGATTTAATGTTGACAGGCTTCGATTCGAGCCGGGTGCACCGATTAATTTACGACAATGCACCGCTTTCCCGCCTGCAATTCCTGGGTTATGTCCTTTCTCAAAAACTGGTTGTGCTGCCGGAATACAGAACTGCATATATGGTTTTGACAGAGGCAGAATTGCAGAAATTCAATTCAAGCACGGGGGAGACGGAGGGAATTGTAAATTATGGCTTGCAGGTCGAAAATGTGGTTATGTCTGCCATGTTTATTGAGCGAAAAGGAGAAGTAAAAATATCTTTCCGATCGGTCGGCACTTTCTCAGTAAGGGATCTGGCGAGCAGTCATTTCAATGGCGGCGGACACAAGAATGCTTCGGGCGGAAGATCGGAACAATCAGTGAATGAAACAGTTGCTACTTTTTTAAGTATCCTTCCTTCATACCAACAAGCACTTTTAAACGTTGACTAATCTTAATTTCCAACACCAAAATTCACCAAATATTTTTTTTCCAATTAACACAATCCAATGAATCTTAAAACAATCGGTTATGCGATGGGCATAACTATTCTCGCAGCCGCTTGCAACCAATATAAGACGCAGGTTACTGACTCCGGTCTGAAATATCAAATATTTGACCACAAAGACGACGCAAGAAAAGCGAAACTGGGAGACATCATGACATTCCACTTTGTTTTGAAAAACGGCAGCGACTCTACACTTCGTGACACATACAAAGAAGGCACACCTCAAAAAATGGTTTTGCAAGCGCCTCAATACAAAGGCAGCTTTGAAGAAGGACTTGCTTTGCTCGCAGCCGGCGACAGCGCGAAAATCATGATCAATGCGGACACAATGTTTGCAAAAATTGGTCAGCCGATGCCTCCAATGATCAAAAAAGGATCGGATCTCAACTTTACAGTGAAGGTGGTGAGCGTGCTTACTTCTGAGGAATTCCAAAAGCAACTTTCCGAAGCTGGAACGAAGCAAAAAGCAATCGATGCGAAAGTGATCGAGGATTATCTTGCTAAAAACAATTTGAAAGCAAAAGCGCAAAAAACTGCTTCCGGACTTACTTATGTGGACGAAGTGGTTGGAACGGGCGACAGTCCAAAAGCGGGTGACAATGTGAAAGTTCACTATACAGGAAAGCTTCTCGATGGTAAAGTGTTTGACAGCTCTAAAAACGGCGGCAGACCTCCTATTGATTTTCAGGTTGGCGTAGGAATGGTTATTCCAGGCTGGGAAGAAGGAATTATGTTGATGAAAAAAGGCGGAAAACGCACTTTAATCATCCCATCTGGATTGGCTTATGGAGCTGAGGGATCGCCGGGAGCAATTCCAGCAAATTCTGTTCTGCTATTTGATGTGGAATTAATCGACTTCGGAAAAGCGCCTGCGCAGCAGCCTGGTCCTCCTGCAAGATAATTTAACAGATATTAATAAGACGGCCGCTTCGCAAGAGTGGCCGTTTTTTTATGTAAAATGCATTTTGAACAAACCATAAAAACGAATGAAACTTTGCTTTGCCACCAATAACCTTCACAAACTAAAAGAGATTCAGGCATTACTGGGTAACCAGTTCGAGCTGGTTACTTTATCTGACATTGGCTGCGATGCGGATATCCCGGAACCGTTTGAAACCATTGCTGAAAATTCCGCGGCGAAAGCTCGATATGTTTGGGAAAACTATGGCGTTAACTGTTTTGCGGACGACACTGGATTGGAAGTGAATGCATTGAATGGCGAGCCCGGCGTTTATTCGGCACGATATGCCGGACCCCAGCGGAACTCGGATGATAACATTGCATTGCTTCTTGAAAAACTGGTTAATGAGGATAATAGGGCAGCACGTTTTCTAACCGTAATCACGCTGGTTATCGACGGCGTTTATCAACAATTTGAGGGAACCGTTGCTGGTGAGATCATCAACGAAAAGCGCGGCTCAAATGGTTTTGGGTATGATCCTGTTTTCGTGCCAGATGGATACAGCCGCACATTTGCCGAGATAACATTGGAAGAAAAGTCGCAGTTAAGCCATCGTGCACGTGCCTTTGCACGCCTGGTCGACTTTTTGAGACATTCATAATGCAGTAATTTACTTAAACTTAACCCATATGTCTGACTTCAATTCAGCCGAATATCGCGTTGACGGAACGCAAAAATTTGAGATTAAAAAAGCAAAAACACGATTTAAGGATATTTATAAAGACAAGGATGAATATGAGGCGATGCAAATTGAGATGGCCAAGGAGCTGGACGTTTTGCAAAGCATGATGTATGCACACAATCGCTATGGCTTGCTGGTTATATTTCAGGCAATGGATGCTGCTGGAAAAGACGGCACAATCAAGCACGTGCTTGCGGGCGTGAATCCTGTTGGTGTGAAAATACATTCATTCAAGCGCCCGACAGAAACTGAGCTTGAACACGACTTCCTCTGGCGCAGCAACCTTGTTTTGCCCCAGAGAGGCACAATTACGATTTTTAACAGAAGCTATTATGAGGAAGTTTTGGTCGCAAAAGTAAATCCGGAGATCATTACTGAATCGCAACGCCTTCCCGCCGAACTCACGAAGGATATGGATAAGCTTTGGAAACACCGTTACTCGGACATTCGAAATCTGGAAAAATATCTTTACAGGAATGGCATCAGGGTCATTAAATTCTTCCTGAATGTGTCCAAAGAAGAGCAGGCTTCGAGGCTCATTGAGCGAATTGAAGATCCATCCAAAAACTGGAAGTTCGAAGAGCAGGATGTCAAGGTTCGTGGTCAATGGGACGAATATATGAAGGCTTATCAGGATTGCATTAACAACACGGCCTCAAAGAAAGCGCCTTGGTATGTTATCCCGGCAGACGACAAAAAAAATCTCAGACTCGTTGTGTCAGAGATCATTGTCGAAGAACTGAAAAAAATGGATATGAATTATCCCGCGTCCGGACCCGAGCGAACTGAGGAATTGCGTCACTTCATCGACGTGATCAATGCGCAAAATGATGCTCAGGAATAAAACAAAAAAGGCGGCTGATTGCTCAGCCGCCTTAGATAGTCATGCATGGTGTGAAGTTGAATTCTTATTTCTTGATCGTGAAGTTTCCACCACCAATTTTATATCCTTCTGAGTAAAGCTCCACGTTGTATTTTCCTGGACGGAACTGTGAGCTGTTATCGTACAACATTTCAACTTTCTGATTGTTGTTTTGATATGCAATCGACTCACGTGTTGTGAATTTTGATGGAGCTCCGTCGATTTCGAATTCTCCTGATCCAGTTGCATCATCGGCAACAACCGCTCCTTCTGGATCAAGCACACGAACATAAATGTCTTTCGATTCTTGTGCTGTCAACTCGTTTTCAGGAAGTGTAAATACCAACTTAATTTTATCCACGCGGCTCGATTTGTATTCTTCTTTTTCTTTAACCTTTCCTCTTGAATTAACAGTAAGGATTTTCAAGTTTTGCGCTTTCAAAGAAGCAGCCTTCGTTACTTTTTCGCTAAGCTCCTTGTTAGCAGCAGTAAATGTTACTACTGAATCTGTAAGTTCAGCCTGACGTTGAACCAATTTCTCACGTTCGCTCGTCAATGAACCAACATGCGTGCTTAAAGAGTCATTCGATGCAACCAGGTGTTCGTTTTCAAGTTTCAATTGAGCGATAACCTCATCTTTTTCAACCAGGAATTTTTCGTATTCCTTGATTTTACCAAGATATTTATTAGTCTCAACTTTTTTGCTTCTGCTGAAAGCTAACTTATCTGCTTCAAGTCTTTCTTTAACCTTCGTCAGCTCAGTAACATCACCGCCTAATTTTTCAATTTCAGCAATCTTCGAGTCCAACACTGTCGAAATCGAGTCTAATTTGGTTTTCGTTACAGCCAATTCTCTTGCTTTTTCAACAACCATTGTTTCTTGCTGTGTCAACTCAGTTTTTTGAGTCGTAAACAGATAACCAAACATAGCTGTTGCCAGACCTAAGATGACAACCATTGCCCAGGCAATGCTTTGCTTGTTTTTTTGTTCTTGTTCCATCGATTAGAGAATTTATTATGTGATTTAGTTTTTCATGTGACAGGTTAGAAATTTATCCGGGCCTACATGGTATTTGGTAACAAAAACTCTAATTCTATGCCGATTTGCGATAAGAAGCATTGTGACGATTTCTAACTGCATTGGCATTATGCAAATAATACCAAAAAAGAGCCTCAGGTGAATTCTAAGGCTCTTTTCAATTTCAAATATAAATGATCTAAAACCGACGATTAGACGCCGTAAGGCGACGCCTCAAATCTAAATTGGGTAATGTTTACCCAATTTATGGCGTTACAGAACAATTGAAAATCATTTTGCAACCCGCTATAATCCTATTTTCGCCGTAACATTGAATGTCTTAGCGTCCATCAAGACCAGTTTCTGATAGCCTTGGATCGTATAGCTCGAAACTTCAACCAAATTATTCTTACGCGTACAAGCGAGCTCAATATTTCGCTGTGACTTGTAAATTCTATTTTCAGACTGAACTATGGCTTTTACTCGCACTGGTTGCTGCGTTGCGCTGTCAACTTTGATCATTAAATATCGCACGGGAAGGTTTTCGCCCGCTTTGAGCTTGTATTCAAAAACAGATGAATCACTTTTCGTGACGGTGTAACTCTTAGCATACGCGGGCTTATTAATGTCAGCCTGTGCGAAAAGCTCTAACTCTTTCTTCCAATCAATTTGTGTTTCCTGCTGGCTTTCTTCCTTGCCATTCAATGTCACTTTCTTAGCGACTTTTGGCTTTATTTCGTTGAGATATGTGATTTGATTATCAATGAATCCTTTCAAATCGTAATAAACTTTTGGCTCGTTATCGACCGTGCCAGCCTTGTCACATGCGCTTAACGAAAGGCAAATGACCAAGAGAAGACAAGAAAGTTGTGTGGAAGATTTAATGTAAAGTCTTTTCAAGAAAGCATGCATTGCAAATTGACTGTGTATTCGATGAACGGTAAATAAAACAGAGAGCCCAATGGACTCTCTGAAAACAACATCGTTGAGACGGGTTTAGTTTACAAAATACTAACGCCCGTCATCTCTGCCGGCTTGGCAATTCCCATTAATTCAAGAATTGTAGGAGCGATATCCGCGAGCTTGCCGTCATTTATAGGTTCTTGGTAATTATTGTCTACTAAAATACAAGGAACCAGATTCAATGAATGGGCAGTGTTTGGAGAACCATCATCATTGGTCATATAATCCGAATTGCCGTGATCGGCAATGATAATGGACGAATATCCATGTTCCAAACCTGTGGTTACCACAGCCTGAACACATTGGTCAACTGTTTCGCAGGCTTTAACAGCTGCTTCAAAAACGCCCGTATGCCCAACCATGTCGGGGTTCGCAAAATTCAAGCAAACGAAATCAACTTCCTCTTTTTCTAATTCCGCGACGATCGAGTCTCTGATTCCAAAAGCGGACATTTCCGGTTGAAGATCATACGTGGCAACCTTTGGTGAAGCGCAAAGCAAACGACTTTCCCCTTCGAAAGGCTTTTCGCGGCCTCCGGAAAAGAAAAATGTAACGTGCGGATATTTTTCAGTTTCTGCAATCCGAATCTGTTTTTTGCCGGCTGCTTCCAAAACTTCACCGAGTGTGTTGTTCAAATTGTCTTTGTCAAAAATCACCTCAACGCCTTGATATGTATCATCATAATTCGTCATTGTGATGTAACGGAGGTTAAGCTTGTGCATATTTTGCTCATGAAAATCCTGTTGTGTCAAAACCTCAGTGATCTCACGACCGCGGTCCGTGCGAAAATTGAAGCATAAAACCACATCGCCATCCGCAATCACCGCAACTGGCGTTCCGTCAGGATTAGTTGCAACGATGGGCAAGATGAATTCATCAGTAACGCCTGTTTCGTACGAGTCTTTGACAGCTTTTAGCAAATCAGTTGATGCGACATGCGCGCCTTCGCCATATACCATTGCATCATATGCGAGCTTCACGCGTTCCCAACGCTTATCGCGATCCATTGCATAATATCGTCCTGTAATGCTCGCAATTTGTCCTGTTGTCTGGTCCATTGCTTGCTGCAATTCGGTCAAAAATCCTAATCCACTTTTAGGATCACAATCACGACCGTCTGTAAATGCATGAACGAAAACATTAGAAAGGCCTTTATCCGAAGCGATTTTGCACAAACCTTTCAAGTGGTCAATGTGCGAATGCACGCCTCCATCGGAAACAAGACCAATAAAATGAACCTTTTTGTTATTTGTTTTAGCAAATTCCAATGCATTGGTCAAAACCGGTTCGTTACCAAGTGTTCCTTCCGTTACGGCAAGATTGATTTTCACCAAATCCTGATATACGACGCGGCCAGCACCCAAATTGGTGTGACCCACTTCCGAATTTCCCATTTGTCCGTCGGGAAGTCCAACGGCCAGTCCGCTTGCAGCAAGTTTGCTATGCGGATATTTCTGTAAGATGCTGTCGTAAAAAGGAGTGTTTGCAGCTAAAACAGCGGAACGGTTTTCCTCGCCTACTTTGGCGATGCCCCAACCGTCCATGATTATAAGAATTACTTTTTTGCTCAAAGTCTTGAAAATTAAAAATTAATACGCTGGGATACGTCTTAGGTTAATCACGCTTTTTACTCTCAACGGGCTGATTATTCTCATCCACTATCACATACACCTCTTCATTGGGCCGACGCATCATAAAATTTTCTCTTGCCCATTTTTCTAACATTTTCGGATTTCCGAAAACTTCATTGCGCTCTTTCTTGACATCTTTGATTTTACCCAAAAGAATTTCTTTTTCCTGTTCCAGCTCTTTCATTTTCATCCGGTTGGAGATCACGATCCGCATGTTGTTATTATCAAGAAAAATAATCCAAACGAACCAGGCGAGAAACGTGGCGATGTAGAAATTTTTGAGCGTTTGGAGCGACCAGAATGATCCTTTCTTCATTGGATGGGCCTTATACAAAAACCGGAGCATTTAGCTCCGGTTTCAATGTTATAATCAGAATTTCAATCCTGGGAAATATGCATTTTCGCCAAGTTCTTCTTCAATGCGAAGCAATTGGTTGTATTTCGCCATACGGTCAGAGCGTGAAGCAGAACCCGTTTTGATTTGGCCTGTGTTTAATGCAACTGCCAAGTCAGCAATCGTTGAATCCTCGGTTTCACCAGAACGGTGCGACATAATGCTCTTATAGCTGTTGCGTTTTGCCAGGTTAACCGTGTCAATTGTTTCAGTCAGAGATCCAATTTGGTTAACTTTTACCAAAACCGCATTGGCAATTTGTGATTCGATTCCTTGTTGCAGGCGTGTTACATTCGTTACGAACAAATCGTCTCCTACCAGCTGAATTTTCTTGCCAACTGAGTCTGTAAGTGTCTTCCAACCAGCCCAGTCATCTTCGTCCATTCCGTCTTCGATAGAAATGATTGGATATTTAGCAACCCACTGTGTCCAGTAGTCAGCCATTTCATCAGAGGTCAATTTACGTCCGTCTGATTTTTTGAAGTGGTAAAATCCGTCTTCGAAGAATTCTGAAACAGCCGCATCCATTGCGATAAAGATATCTTCACCAGGTTTGTAACCAGCTTTCTCGATCGCCTGAATTACGATTTCAATTGCTTCTTCGTTTGATTTAATATTTGGTGCAAAACCACCTTCATCTCCTACGTTTGTAGAATATCCTTTGCTTTTCAAAACCGTTTTCAGCGTATGGAATACTTCAACACCCATTCTCAATGATTGAGAAAAAGTGTCTGCTTTTGCAGGCATAATCATGAATTCCTGGAAATCGATGGAGTTATCCGCATGGCTTCCACCATTCAGAATGTTCATCATTGGCACAGGAAGTGTATTTGCATTTGTTCCCCCTACGTAACGATAAAGTGGAAGATTTGCCTCCTGAGCAGCCGCTTTTGCAGCAGCCAAAGAAACGCCAAGAATCGCGTTTGCTCCTAATTTTGCTTTATTTGGCGTTCCATCCAATTCAAGCATGATTTTGTCAATCAGATTTTGTTCAAAAACTGAACAACCGATCAATTCCGGGAAAATAATGTCATTGACATTTTCAACGGCTTTCAAAACGCCTTTTCCAACGTAAACACTTTTATCGTCATCACGAAGTTCAACGGCCTCATGCTTTCCGGTTGAAGCCCCAGACGGAACAGCAGCGCGTCCTAAATAACCATTTTCGGTACGAATATCTACTTCTATTGTTGGGTTTCCTCTTGAATCCAGAATTTGTCTTGCATGTACTGATTGAATCGTACTCATTTGCAGCTTGTGGTTTGATTTAAAATAAAATATGTTAACAATACAAAATAACACAAAAAAATCCTCTGCATTACAGAGGATTTCGATATTTTCAGCTTGCGCTCAACAATTTAATAAATTCATCAAATAGATATCGCGAATCATGCGGACCTGGTGAAGCCTCTGGGTGATACTGCACTGAGAATGCAGGATAATCCTTTCTGCGAATGCCTTCGATCGTTTTATCATTCAAGTTTACATGTGTAATTTCAATGTCAGGATGGTTTTCGATCTCCTCCGGATTTACCGCAAAACCGTGGTTTTGAGATGTAATTTCACAAAGTCCTGTAACCAGATTTTTAACGGGATGGTTAAGCCCTCTGTGCCCGTGGTGCATCTTATAAGTGTTGATGCCGCTTGAAAGCGCAAGAAGTTGATGACCAAGACATATCCCAAAAAGCGGCTTGCTCGTTTTGATCATCTGGTTTACACTTTCAACTGCATAGAGCATTGCGGAAGGGTCGCCCGGGCCATTCGATATAAAGAATCCGTCTGGCTGGAATTTCATTACTTCTTCAAATGGTGTCTTTGCAGGAAAAACTTTGCAATAGCATCCGCGTGAAGTCAGATTGTTAAGAATGCTTTTCTTGATTCCATAATCCATTACTGCAATTCTCCACTTGCTTCCCGCCTCCTGGCCTACGTAATACGCGCTATCAGTAGTTACTTCGGAAGACAATTCAAGACCGTCCATGGAAGGGATTTTTCTGAGTTCTTCCATTAGCAGTTTCTCGTCCAAAATTTCGGAAGAGATGATTGCGTTCATTACACCTTTCTGTCTAACATGACGCACAAGGTGCCTAGTATCCACATTGCTCACGCCAACAATGTGCGCTCTTTCAAAATATTCCTGCAAAGAAAAGTCCGCAGTGTCTCGTGAATAGATTTGCGAAAATGTGTTGCAAACCATTCCGCGAATTTTCACAGATGCTGATTCTTCCTCGTCTTCAAGCTGAACGCCGTAGTTACCAATATGAGAATTGGTGTTGACAATGATTTGACCATAATAGGAAGGATCTGTGTAAATCTCCTGATAGCCTGTCATCCCCGTGTTAAAACAAATTTCTCCGCCGGTGGTCCCGCTCATTCCCAGAGCTAGTCCCCTATAAGCTGTTCCATCTTCCAGTAATAACAGAGCTTCCTTTTTCTGACCCATTTTTATTGTTGAATGTTTTATGCTGTTAATGTTTCGGCAATTGCTCGCCCTCATCTCAATCGTGGTGCAAAATTATAAAATTTTACCCATAAAAAAGGGTTAAACGAAACGTTCAACCCTTTTCCATATATTCTTAATGATTATCCAAGATTATTCCTTTACTGGGGATTCTGGTGAATCATTCGTTTCAGTAGGTTCATCATTGGCAGCAGGTGCTTCGTCAACAACTGGTTCCGTCTCAGCAACTACTGGGTGATCTTCTTTTTTCACAGGAGCAGCATCGACTACTTCCGTACTTCCTTCTTTTTTACCACCTCTTCTGCTACGTCTTGTTTTTGCAGGCTTGTCAGCATTTGCAAGAAGCAATGCATCATTGAAGTCTACAAGTTCGATAAGCGCAGTTTCAGCAGCATCACCAAGTCTGTTTCCCAGTTTGATTATACGCGTGTATCCTCCTGGACGAGATGCAATTTTATCAGAAACAACACCAAAAAGTTCTTTGGTAGATTCTTTATCATTCAGATAAGAAAATACAACCCTTCTATTGTGAGTAGAATCTTCCTTCGCGCGGGTAAGCAAAGGCTCAACATATTGACGAAGTTCTTTTGCTTTTGCTAATGTTGTTTCAATTCTTTTGTGGATAATCAATGAAGAAGCCATGTTTGATAGCATCGCCTTGCGGTGAGATGCTGTTCTTCCTAAGTGATTACCTTTCTTACCGTGTCTCATTGTTTTGTTGTTTAGTTGCTTCGAGCGGCGACTGGCGCGCTACAGAATACATACTTATTATGGAATACTTAATTAATCTTCGTCCAAACGATATTTTGCAACATCCATTCCAAAGGTAAGTTGCTTATCAGCTACAAGCTGCTCCAACTCAGTCAATGATTTTTTACCAAAATTACGGAATTTCATCATATCAGAAATCTCCAATCTCACCAAATCACCAAGTGATTTAACGTCGGCCGATTTCAAGCAGTTATATGCACGCACAGAAAGATCAAGTTCAGACAATGAAGTCTTCAACAGCTTTCTCATACGCAACATTTCCTCATCAACCTGATTATCTTCCTCTGCTTTCTGCTTCTCAAACGTCATTGTTTGGTCAGAGAAAAGCATAAAGTGTTGAATCAAAATATTAGCAGCACCTTTCAACGCATCCTCCGGGTGGATGGAACCATCCGTCTGAATATCAATTAAAAGACGTTCGTAGTCAGTACGTTGTTCAACACGCGTGTTCTCAACAGAATACTTAACATTCTTAATTGGTGTGTAGATTGAGTCCACGGCAATATAACCGAATGGCAGTTCATTGGCACGAGGCTCATCAGCTGGAACGTATCCTCTTCCTTTGTCCAAAAGCAGTTCCATCTCGAACTCTTTTTGGTCATCGATATGACAAATAACTTGCTCCGGATTTAAAACCTCAAATGCGTTGGTAAACTTGCCAATGTCTCCTGCGGTAATAACAGATACATTTTTAAGATTCACCACGATTCTGCTTTCATTCAGATCAGAAACTTTTTTAAAACGAACCATCTTAAGGTTCAGGATGATTTCTGTAACATCCTCAACTATACCTTCGATTGAAGAAAACTCATGAAGAACACCAGGGAACTTCACGCTCGTGATGGCATAACCTTCCAAAGATGAAAGAAGTATTCTACGTAATGCATTACCAATGGTTACGCCGTATCCTTTCTCTAAAGGCTTAAACTCAAACAACCCGTGAAAGTCGTCTGCTTTTTCCATGACGACCTTATCAGGCATTTGGAAAGCTAATATTGACATAGTCCTTGCTCCTTTTATAGTAGTAAATGATAGTTGATCACGCTACCGTTACCTTTGCGATCGCAAAATTGCCGTTACCGGCTAAAAGCACGCCTGGTAAACTAGGCGTGCTGTAATATGAAGATTATTTAGAATACAACTCAACGATAAGCTGCTCGTTGATGTTTTCTGGGATCTGCTCGCGTTCTGGGAACGTCACAAACTTACCGGTCAATTGCTGGCCATCCCACTCTAACCAGTTAAATCCTTTTGAACTGTGACCAGCCAAACTTTCGGAAACTGATTCAAGAGACTTAGATTTCTCACGAACTGTCACAACTTGACCAGGACGCAAAGAATAAGAAGGAATATTTACTATCTCACCGTCTACAAGAATGTGTTTGTGAGAAACAAGCTGACGTGCAGCACGTCGTGTTGGAGCTACTCCCAAACGATAAACAGTGTTATCAAGACGAGCTTCGCAGTATTTCAAAAGGTTTTCACCAGTGATACCCTCTTTAACCGAAGCCTTTTCGAACAAATTACGGAACTGTCTTTCAAGAATACCGTAAATAAATTTCACCTTTTGCTTTTCCATTAATTGTAAAGCATACTCCGATTTTTTAGAGCGGCGACCCTTTCCATGAACTCCAGGAGGGTAATTCTTTTTAGCAAGCGCTTTGCTCGGGCCCATGATGGGTTCTCCGTAACGTCTTGCAATCTTTGATTTGGGACCTGTATAACGTGCCATTAAAAACTTTTTATTTTACTTAAATTATTTAAAAACCATTCTGTAACCCCAGTGTCCAAATTACGAATGGGCAATATATTGAAATACTATACTCTCCGACGTTTTGGAGGACGGCAACCATTGTGTGGAAGCGGAGTAATATCTCTGATTGTAGTTACTTCAATCCCTGCGTTCTGGATCGTACGGATCGCAGACTCGCGACCAGAACCCGGTCCTTTAACGAAAACCTCAGCTTTACGCATTCCTAGGTCAAACGCGACCTGAGCGCAACTTTGCGCAGCCGTTTGGGCAGCGTAGGGAGTGTTCTTTTTTGAACCACGGAATCCCATTTTACCGGCGGAACCCCAGGAAATCACCTGACCGTTATTATTTGTAATAGAGATGATAATGTTGTTGAATGAAGCTTTGATGTGTACCTGACCCACCGACTCCACTACTACAACTCTCTTTTTTGCTTTATCTTTTCTTTTATTTTGTGCCATTGCTTATGGATAGAAATGTGGTTTTACCCACCGCTCACTGATTATTTAGTAGCCTTTTTCTTGTTCGCGATTGTTTTGCGTTTACCCTTACGAGTACGAGAGTTGTTTTTTGTTCTTTGTCCACGTAATGGTAAACCTTTACGGTGACGAAGACCTCTGTAACAAGCGATATCCATTAAGCGCTTAATGCTCAGTTGAACTTCTGATTTAAGTGCACCTTCTACTTTATATTCACCTGCTATAACCGCACGAACTGCACCGGACTCTTCATCATTCCAGTCAACAACCTTCTTATTGATGTCAACTCCTGCTTTTTCGAGAATTTTTTTCGCTGAACTGCGACCAATTCCGAAAATATAAGTTAGTGAGATTTCGCCCCTTTTACGGTCGGGAATATCAACTCCTGAAATACGTGCCATATGATTAACCTTGTCTTTGTTTATACCGTGGGTTTTTCTTGTTGATTACATAGACTTTACCCTTTCGGCGTATAACCTTGCAGTCTTCACTGCGTTTCTTTACTGATGCTTTGACTTTCATCTCGAATGTTACTTGTTGTTAATAATGAGGTGATCTTCTCCTTATTTGTACCGGTAAGTTATTCTTGCCTTTGATAAGTCGTAAGGAGACATTTCCAACTTAACACGGTCGCCCGGTAATATCTTTATATAGTGCATTCTCATCTTTCCAGAAATATGTGCAATCACCTCATGTTTATTTTCTAAAATTACACGAAACATTGCATTGGAAAGCGCTTCTAAAATTACTCCGTCTTGTTCAATTGATGCTTGTTTTGCCATTCGTAGCGTTAATTACATTACTTCAACCATAAGGCTGGTGTTGGCCGTCACTTTTTCTATATAATCGAATGTTGTGAGAATTTCAGCTTTGCCCTTTCTTACAACAACAGTATGCTCGTAATGCGCTGAATATTTCTTATCGGTTGTTCTAATAGTCCAACCATCCCGCTCCTGCATCACTGTCTTTACCCCCAAATTAACCATCGGTTCAATAGCGAGAACCATTCCTTCTTTTAACCGAGTTCCTTTACCACGTTTTCCGTAATTAGGAACCTCGGGGCTTTCATGAAGATCTCTTCCGACACCATGCCCCACAAGCTCCCTCACGACTGAATATCCTTTGTCCTCAACAAAATTTTGAACTGCAAAACCGATGTCTCCAACCCTCATTCCCTCAACAGCTTGTTCAATCCCTTTGTACAATGATTTTTTTGTAGCTGTGAGTAAGTTCATGAGATCCAAACTGACCTCGCCAACCGGATATGTATAAGCGCTGTCGCTGTGAAAACCATTTAATTTAACGCCGCAATCGATCGAAACGATATCTCCTTCTCTCACCGCATAGCTTCCGGGAATCCCATGAACTACAACTTCATTTACAGATATACACAATGAAGCCGGAAACTTGTTAAAACCTTTAAAAGAGGGAATACCTCCATTATCTCTTATAAACTCTTCTGCAACTAGATCCAACTTCTGAGTCGTGACGCCCGGCTTGATCCAAAGAGCTACTTCTGCATGAGCTTTACCTAAAACCTGAGCACTATTCTTGATCAGCTCAATTTCCTCCTCCGTTTTAAGAAAAATCATCTCAAATCTTAAATAGCAACACTTTCCGTTCTGCCCTTAACACGCCCCGACTTCATTAAGCCTTCATATCTGCGCATCAATAAATAACTTTCAACCTGCTGCAATGTATCAAGCACAACACCCACCATGATCAACAGGGATGTTCCACCAAAAAAGTGAGCAAAATCCGTTGATACGCCTAATAAGCTAGCAAAAGCTGGCAAGGTTGCTACGATCGCAAGCATAATTGATCCTGGGAACGTAATTCTATCCAAAATCGAGCTTATATATTCAGAGGTTTGTTGCCCGGGTTTAACGCCAGGGATAAAACCACCGCCTCTCTTCATATCGTCAGCAATCTGCTGTGGATTTACAGAAATTGCCGTGTAAAAGAATGTGAAAACAATTATCAACACAGCGAACAACAGATTGTATTGCCAGGTAGTATAGTTTGCAAAAATCGTCGCAACGTTACTTGCAAAATCACTCTTCTCCGCAAAATACGAAGCACCCAAAGATGGAATAAACATTAAAGCCTGAGCGAAGATAATAGGCATCACACCCGCCGCATTCAATTTCAATGGCAAATATTGGCGCTGGCCACCCATCACCCTATTTCCAACAACTTGTTTGGCATACTGAATAGGAATTCGCCTCACAGCTTGCGTTAGCATCACAGCACCCATTATTACAAAATATAGCGCAACGATCTCCAAGACAAACAATAAAATACCTCCGCTTCCACGAGAAACAAATTCCTTATAAATCGCTCCCGGAAATCTGGAAACAATGCCAATCATAATTAACATCGAAATCCCATTACCAATTCCTTTATCAGTAATTCGCTCGCCCAGCCACATACAAAACATTGTACCAGCCGCTAACACAAAAACCGAAGATATAGAGAAAAGACTTCTAGAAACTAATAAAGCCTCGTCGGGCACAGTTGTGTTAAGATAAGCAGTCCCTTGCACTAAGGTAACGACAATCGTTAATACGCGTGTTATCTGATTCAGCTTCTTTCTTCCTGACTCCCCTTCCTTTTGCATTTTCTGGAAGTATGGCAATGCCATAGTAAGAAGTTGAATTGCAATAGATGCGGAGATATAAGGCATAATGCCTAACGCAAAAATCGAGGCCTTACTGAACGCTCCTCCTAAAAAGGTGTCCAATAAACCTAAAAGCCCCTGAGTGGAAACGTTCATTTGATCTGGCTCAACACCAGGCAAAGCTACGTAAGACCCCAAACGGAAAATAGTTATAAACAAAAGAGTGTTGAGAATTCTCGTTCTCAACTCCTCAATTGCAAATATGTGTTTTATAGTCTCTAAAAATCGTTTCATGTTTTGGGCCTACAAATAGCTATTTGTTATAAACAACCTGTGCTAAGTAAAACAGCTAAATTACAACTTAACTGCTTTACCTCCGGCTTTCTCAATTGACTCAATAGCTGATGCAGAAAATCCATTAGCCTGAACCTCTACGGCCGAAGAGATTTGACCTCTGTTCAAAATCTTCACCAAATCCTTTTTAGCACAAAGCCCATTTTCTCTAATTAGATCCAACGTAATTACAGCTGCATTAGTCTTCTCAGCAAGTGACTGAATCGCGTCAAGGTTAAGTGCTTTGTATTCTACCCGATTTATATTGTTAAATCCGAATTTAGGCAGACGTCTTTGAAGAGGCATCTGACCACCCTCAAATCCAACTTTCCGGCTATAACCTGAACGAGATTGAGCTCCTTTATGTCCACGTGCAGATGTTCCTCCTTTACCGGACCCCTGACCACGTCCAACCCTCTTTCCTGTTTTAACAGAACCAGCAGCCGGCTTTAATGAACTAAGATTCATATTTACTATATGTTAAATTTCTTCTACTTTAACCAAATGGCTCACCTTGCGGATCATACCAGCAATGGCATCACTATTTTCTTTCTCAACTGACCGGTTCAACTTACCCAAGCCTAACGCCTTAATAGTAAGTTTTTGTCTTTCTGGACGATCAATTGTGCTTTTAACTTGGGTAATACGTACTTTTGACATAATCACTTCAGGTAAAGGGACAATCCAATGGATTATCCGTTAAATACTTTATCTAATTTAACGCCTCTCTGGAATGCCACCTGATGTGGAGCTCTCATTTTCAGAAGAGCATCAATTGTAGCTTTGATTACGTTGTGTGGGTTAGATGAGCCTTTGGATTTCGCAAGTACATCTTTAATTCCAGCACTTTCCAGTACAGCACGCATCGGACCACCAGCAAGTACACCTGTTCCAGGCGCAGCAGGTTTGATAAGCACAAATCCACCGCTGAACTTACCTTCCATTTGGTGAGGAACTGTATGTTTCAGCATCGGAATCTGAATCAAATTTTTCTTTGCGTCATCGATTCCTTTGGCAATTGCGTCAGTTACTTCATTAGCTTTTCCAAGCCCGTATCCAACTACACCATTTCCATCTCCTACCACTACGATAGCCGAAAAACTAAAACGACGACCACCTTTTACTACTTTTGCTACCCGATTGATCGCTACTACGCGTTCTTTCAAGTCCGATTCGTTAACCTTTGAAGGTTTTGTATTTGTAGACATAGTCTTTGTTATACTTAGAATTTCAGGCCACCCTCACGAGCTCCTTCGGCCAATGCTTTTACTTTACCATGGTACAAATATCCATTTCTGTCAAAAACGACAGCTTGAATACCCGCCTCTTGTGCTTTTTCAGCTATTTTTTTACCAACCTGCTGGGCTGCCTCAACATTAGAATTTTCTTTTCTTCCGCCAAGATCAACCGATGATGCACTTGCAAGTGTAACACCATTGATATCATCTATAATTTGCGCATAGATACTGGTGTTAGAACGAAAAACCGATAACCTCGGACGCTCAGAACTACCCTTCACCTTCTTACGAATGTGATATTTAAGTCGTTGTCTTCTATCTACTTTTGCGGTAGCCATTTTCAAACTTGTCTTACTTGTTATAAACTAATTCCGTGACTTACTACTTTTTAGAAGCAGATTTTCCAGCCTTACGACGAACAACCTCACCGACAAAACGAATCCCCTTTCCTTTGTAAGGTTCAACCTTACGCAATGACTTGATTTTCGCAGCAACTGATCCAATCAGCTCCTTATCAATGCCTTCTAAAATAACCTTAGGGTTTTGACCCTTTTCGGAAGTCGTTGTAAGCTTAATTTCCTGCGGAATAGCCATAAAAATATTGTGAGAATATCCCAATTGCAATTCGAGCACATTATTTGCCGCGCTTGCTTTGTAACCCACACCAATAATTTCTAACTCTTTCTTATATCCTGCATCCACCCCAATCACCATGTTGTTGATCAAAGATCTATACAATCCGTGAAGTGCTTTGTGACGCTTCTGCTCAGTAGGGCGACTAACTTTCAGTTCACTACCTTCAATTTCAACGCTGATATCGCTATCAACTGTTTGATATAATGTACCTTTTGGTCCTTTTACTGACACCACGTTACCCTCTGCAACTGATACAGAAACACCTGCGGGCAAAACGATAATTTTATTTCCTATTCGTGACATTTCCTGAATAACTTTTAAATATTAATACACGAAACATAACACTTCCCCGCCAACATTAAGCGTTTTAGCTTCCTTATCAGTCATAACACCCTTGGAGGTTGAAATGATAACAGTTCCTAAACCACCTAATACGCGTGGTAATGTTGATGACCCTGAATATTTACGAAGTCCAGGCTTACTAACCCTCTCCAATTTCACAATTGCAGATTGCTTTGTCACAGGATTGTACTTCAAAGCTATTTTGATTACACCCTGAGGACCTACTTCGTCAAATTTATAACTCTGAATATACCCTTTATCAAAAAGTACTTTAGTTATTTCTTTTTTTATGTTGGATGCAGGTATCTCAACAACCCTGTGCTTCGCTTTGATAGCGTTTCTGAGTCTCGTCAGATAATCTGCTATGGGATCCGTTAACATTTTTATGCCTAGTTTAAACACCCCTTTGAAACGGGAGTGCAAAGTTAAGTAATTGAAATCAGAATTGAAAGTATTCTTACCAACTTGATTTTGTAACACCCGGAATCTTGCCGTCAGAAGCCATATCCCGGAAACAAACTCTTGAAATTCCGAATTTGCGCATATAACCCCGAGGCCTTCCCGTGATTTTGCATCTATTATGCAAACGTACAGCAGAAGAATTACGTGGTAATTTATCTAAACCAACCCAGTCACCCGCAGCTTTTAATTTCGTACGCTTTTCAGCAAACTTAGCTACTAAGGCTTCTCTCTTTCTCTCCCGTGCTTTAACTGATTCTTTTGCCATTGTCGGTAAATATCTTATATTAAGAATTATCCTTGTTTGTTCGCATTTGTGAACGGCATACCCAGTGCCTTCAACAATTCATAACTCTCTTCGTCAGAATTAGTTGAAGTAACGAATGTGATATCCATTCCGGTGATTTTATTCACCTTTTCTATACTAATCTCAGGGAAAATGATTTGCTCTTTAACGCCGAAAGTATAATTCCCGCGTCCGTCAAATCCTTTGTCACTGATACCTTTGAAGTCTCTTACACGAGGCATTGCAATCGCAGTCAAACGATCAAGGAACTCATACATGCGATCGCCACGAAGTGTTACCTTTGCTCCAATCGGCATGTTTTCACGCAACTTGAAGTTAGAAACCGCTTTCTTAGAAATCGTTGCGATTGCTTTTTGACCAGTGATCTGGCTCAATTCCTCAACACCAGTATCAACCAATTTCTTGTCAGCTACCGCTGCACCAATGCCTTTATTGATAACAATCTTAGTCAAACGAGGAACTTGCATCACTGACTTGTACTGAAATTTTTCTTTCAGTTGCGAAACAACTTCGCTTACATACTTTTCTTTTAATCTCGGCTGTGCCATCTTTTTGAAGATATTATTGTGGATTACCGACCCACCGTTTATATTCTATTCTAAGTTCAACGTGAACAAAGAATTACAAAATATTTCCTGTCTTTTTAGAAAAACGCTGAAGTTTACCTTTATCATCAGCTTTGCGACCAGTTCTGGTTGCTTCGCCAGTTTTAGGATCAACCACCATTAGGTTACTAATGTGTATTGCACCTTCACGCTTTTCAATGCTTCCTTGTGGAGTTTGTGCATTTGGCTTAACATGTTTTGTGATCATGTTTACACCTTCAACAACAGCTCTTAGCTTTTCAATATCCACCTTCTTGATAACACCAGTTTCACCTTTTGCATTGCCTGAGATTACCTTTACAGTATCCCCGCTGCGAATGTGCAACTTAGCTGGTGCTTTTTTATTTTTGCTTTCCATTTTAGATATTCTCTTATCAGTTCAAAGAAATACTAGAGTTCTTACAACACCTCTGGTGCCAATGAAACGATCTTCATGAATTGCTTTTCACGCAATTCTCTTGCAACCGGTCCAAAGATACGTGTACCACGTGGCTCATCATTGTTGTTTAACAAAACAGCTGCGTTATCTTCAAATCTGATGTAGGTTCCATCCTTCCGGCGTACTTCTTTTTTTGTACGAACCACAACGGCTTTTGAAACCGTTCCTTTTTTCATATTGCTCGAAGAAAGAGCTGATTTTACTGTTACGACGATTTTATCGCCTACTGAGGCATAGCGTTTGCCAGTTCCGCCAAGTACACGAATTACGAGTACTTCCTTCGCCCCACTGTTGTCTGCTACCGACAGTCTTGATTCTTGCTGTACCATTTGTTACTTAGCTTTTTCAAGGATTTCTATTAATCTCCAACGCTTGTTCTTACTAAGCGGACGTGTTTCCATCACGCGGATCGTATCACCGATGCCAACCTGATTGGTTTCATCATGCACCATAAGCTTGGTAGTTTTAGTCATAAACTTACCATACTTGGCATGCTTCACTTTACGCTCCACAGTGATCACGCAGGATTTCTCCATTTTGTTACTCACTACTTTGCCAACTCTTTCTTTACGTAAATTTCTTTCTGTTGCCTCCATAATTTCTAAACTGATTTACTGTTGGTTACTTTTAGCCGACAGCTCGGTTAAGAGTTTTGCAATTTCCTTACGCGAGGTACGAATACGCAAAGGGTTTTCAATGGGTGAAATCGCGTGAGCGAATTTCAATCGCAATAAGCGCTCGCGCTCTTGAGCGATCTGCTCTTTTAATTGATCCTGCGACAGATCCTTAATTTCTTGACTAGTCATTGCTTTAAATAATTAGCGTTCTTAATAACATTCGGGTTAATTCGCCTCTTGATAATCCCGACGTACAACGAACTTCGTTTTGATTGGCAACTTTTGTGCAGCCAAACGCAATGCTTCGTTAGCGGTATCCAAAGTAACACCAGTCGCTTCGAAGATGATTGTTCCTGGCTTAACCGGTGCAACCCAATACTCAGGAGCTCCCTTACCTTTACCCATACGAACTTCCGCTGGCTTCTTGGTAATTGGCTTGTCAGGGAAAACACGAATCCATACTTGGCCTTCACGTTTCATAGCACGAGTTACTGAAATACGTGCAGCTTCGATTTGACGAGCAGTCAACCAACCTGGTTCAAGCGCTTTGATAGCAAAAGAACCAAATGCGATTTCATGTCCGCGAGTAGCCAAACCATTGTATGAGCCCTTGCCTTTTTGTTGCTTGCGAAATTTTGTCCTTTTCGGCTGTAACATGATTTTAATCTATTTGACCCGATACGAAATCGGAAAATGTCTGATTACTTCTTCTTATTCCTATTGTTATTATTGCCTCCGCCGCTGGCGTTGCGTTTACGACGATCAGCTTCGCTTCCGCCGCCTCCGCCTTCACCACGAGGTGCTCCACCATCACGGCCACCACCTCTGCGATCTCTTCCGCCACGGTCATTACCACCACGATCGTTTCCGCCTGATGCGCTTCTTTCTGCTCTATCAGATGCAGCTGTTGCAGCACTTGGTGTCAAATCTCTTTTACCGTAAAGCTCTCCTTTGAAGATCCAAACTTTAATACCGATTTTACCGTAAATAGTTTGTGCTTCTGAGATTGCATAGTCAATATCAGCTCTCAAAGTATGTAGTGGAATTCTTCCTTCTTTGTATTCCTCAGTACGCGCCATTTCAGCACCGCCAAGACGTCCAGCAAGACGAATTTTAATTCCTTGTGTTCCAACCCGCATTGCAGAAGCGATTGATTGCTTCATAGCTCTACGATATGAAATACGAGCTTGAAGTTGTTGAGCGATTGCCTCGCCTACCAATTTCGCATCAATCTCAGGACGTTTGATCTCATAAATGTTGATCTGAACGTCTTTTCCTGTGATCTTTTTAAGCTCTTCTTTGATTTTATCAACCTCGCTACCACCTTTACCAATTACTATACCCGGACGAGCAGTGTGAATTGTCAATGTGATACGTTTTAATGTTCTTTCAATAACTACTTTCGAGATCGATCCTTTTGGGATACGTGCTTTGATGTAATTACGGATTTTCTCGTCTTCAACTAATTTATCAGAGAAGTCTTTTCCTCCATACCAACTTGACTCCCATCCTCGAACAATTCCTAGTCTCAGACCTATAGGATTTACCTTTTGTCCCATTCGATATAAATCGTTTTACTTATGATTCGGTGATTACTGATTCTTTGTCTGCGCTTGCGATAGAAACAGAAGCATCGTCAATCACAATTGTGATGTGGTTCGAACGCTTACGGATTCTATGTGCTCTTCCTTGTGGTGCAGGGCGCAAACGCTTTAACATACGTCCACCGTCAATAAATACGGTTTTCACAATAAGATCAGCGTCTTCCAGCTTGGCGTCTTCATTCAGTTGTTGCCAGTTAGCAACTGCAGAAAGTAAAACTTTGTGCAAAACCGGTGAAGAAGCTCTCGGTTGAAACTTTAATAGTGCCAACGCCTTGCTGACCTTTTGTCCGCGAATCATGTCGGCTACTAACCTCATTTTGCGAGGAGAAGTAGGCACATCTTTTAATATAGCTCTTGCTTCCATGTTCTTTCAGATATAGGCTCGTTCCTGTTACAGAACCAGCTATCGTCGACTAATTATTTTCTACCTTTATCTTTTTTTGCAGTGTGGCCACGGAAGTTACGTGTAGGAGAAAATTCTCCCAGTTTGTGACCAACCATATTTTCAGTTACATAAACTGGAATAAACTTATTTCCGTTATGCACCGCGAATGTATGCCCGATAAAATCCGGCGATATCATAGAGCGTCGTGACCAGGTTTTGATTACTGATTTCCGAGAAGCACTGTTCATCACAGTCACTTTATTCTCTAAACGAAAATCGATATATGGTCCTTTTTTTAATGAGCGTGCCATGTTATACTATTATTTTTTACGACGGCTGATAATCAATTTCTCAGAATGCTTGTTGCGATCACGAGTCTTAAGTCCTTTCGAGAACTGTCCGTTTCTTGATCTAGGCTGGCCCCCTGATGAGCGACCTTCACCACCACCCATTGGGTGATCGACTGGGTTCATTGCAACACCACGGACACGTGGACGGCGACCTAACCAACGTCTGCGACCTGCTTTTCCTAATGCCACATTCATATGACTTGCATTAGAAACCGTTCCAACTGTTGCGATACAAGTTGAAAGTATCATCCGCATTTCGCCAGAAGGCATTTTCAAAACTGCGTACTTTCCTTCTCTCGCTACAAGTTGAGCATAAGCTCCAGCGCTACGTGCAAACTGACCACCTTTACCAGGAGTCAACTCGATATTATGAACAATTGTACCAATTGGCATAGAACCTAATGGAAGGGCATTGCCAACTTCCGGTGCTACTGAACTACCTGAAACAATTACTTGCCCCACTCTCAGTCCGTTTGGTGCAATTACATATCTCTTTTCTTCATCCTCAAACTGCACCAACGCAATACGCGCTGAACGGTTTGGATCGTATTCAATAGAGAGAACTGTGGCGGGAGCATCAAAACGATTTCTTTTGAAATCAATTACACGATACTTTCTTTTATGTCCACCACCAATATATCGCATGGTCATGTGTCCCTGGCTGTTGCGACCACCTGTTCTTTTGATGGTTTCCAGTAGACTCTTTTCAGGTTTCGCGGTAGTAATCTCCTCAAATGTAGGAGCCGAACGGAAACGCTGACCAGCACTTGTCGGTTTTAATTTTTTAACTGCCATTTGCTATTAACTCGTCAAAGATTTGAATCGCTCAACTATTCTTATGCTTCACCGTAGATATCGATGATTTCACCTTCAGCTACTGTTATGATAGCCTTTTTGATAGTTGAAGTTTTTCCACTTACAAACTTACCACCCGATGTACGGGATTTGCTTTTTCCAATGCTGCGCATTGTATGAACGCTTTCTACGGTCACCCCGAACAGTTTCTCAATAGCCTTTTTGATCTCTACTTTATTCGAAGTAAGGGATACTTCGAAGGCATATTTTCCTTGACCACCCTGAGCCGTTACCTTTTCGGTTATAATCGGACGTTTCAGTACACTCATGATTATTTGTTCAATTGGGTTTCCAAAATAGACAGAGCAGATTCACTTATCAAAAGACGGTCTGCATACATCAGGTCATACGTGTTGACCGCGTCCACTGTTGTAACTTTTGCTTTCGGAATGTTACGGCTTGACAGATATACATTGCTGTCAACAGATGGAAGAATAAGTAATGTTTTGGTATTCACTAATGATAGTGAATTCAAAACATTCAAATACGATTTAGTTTTTGGTGCATCAAATGTGAATGCTTCTAGAACAGAGATCGAATCAGACTGCGCTTTAACAGAGAAAGCTGACTTACGAGCCAATGATTTAACTTTCTTATTGATTTTAAAACCATAGTCACGAGGTCTTGGTCCGAAAATACGACCACCACCTATGAACACTGGAGATTTAATGCTACCAGCACGAGCCCCACCGGTTCCTTTTTGTTTTTTGATCTTACGAGTAGAGTGATTAATCTCTGCGCGTTCTTTTGATTTGTGCGTTCCCTGGCGTTGGTTAGCCAAGTACAACTTCACATCGAGATAGATCGCGTGCGTGTTGGGTTCGATGCCAAAAATTTCTTCTGACACACTTACCTTCTTGCCGGTATCTTCTCCTTTTATATTTAATACGGACAGTTCCATCGTGCTACTTCTCAATGATTAGAAATGAATTCTTTGAACCAGGTACCGAGCCACTTACAACCAAAAGGTTTTGCTCAGGGATCACTTTCAGAATACGTAAATTCTGAATTTTTACACGATTGTTACCCATGCGTCCACCCATACGAATGCCTTTAAATACACGTGATGGGAATGAACAAGCACCAATCGAACCTGGGTGACGCGCTCTGTTGTGCTGACCGTGAGTCTGACCACCTACCCCTGCGAAACCATGGCGCTTAACAACACCCTGAAAACCGCGGCCTTTGGCAGAACCAACAACGTCAACAAACTCGCCTTCTTCAAAGATATCCGTAACAGATAATGAAGTTCCAAGTTCATGCTCCACTTCAAATTCCTTAAACTCAACAACCTTTTGTTTAGGAGTTGTGTTAGCTTTTTTGAAGTGACCAATCATAGGCTGGGAAGAGCTCTTTTCCTTCTTTTCACCAAAACCTAATTGAATAGCTTTATAGCCATCCTTTTCTTCGGACCTAACTTGTGTAACAACACAAGGACCAGCTTGAATCACAGTACATGCCAGAGCCTGCCCGTCAGCATTGTACAAACTAGTCATTCCGATTTTCTTACCAATTAAACCAGACATGTTTTGAAATTAAAATTAGCAGGTAATACCCTTATTCTTTAAAACGGACTGCAAAGGTAGGAAATCAAATTCCGGTATCCAAACAGTTACTCAATATTTCTCGCTGATAATCAGCAAAAAAGGTCAGATGATTTAAACCATCTGACCTCAAATTCTGATTACAATTAAACTGCACCGCAATGTGCATACGTTCAATCACTTTCATGAGCTCAGATGTGGTTTCCTAAAAGGACCTTCATCCAATTTTATGTATTTGGCCTAAGTTAATAAGCCGCTTTTACTATACTTTAATCTCGACGTCAACACCGCTTGGCAATTCAAGCTTCATTAGTGCATCAACAGTTTTTGCACTTGTAGAGAAAATATCTACCAAACGTTTGTAAGTACAAAGCTGGAATTGTTCACGTGACTTCTTGTTAACGTGTGGAGAACGAAGAACAGTGAATTTCTCGGTTTTAGTTGGCAAAGGAATTGGACCGCTAACGATAGCACCAGTTGCCTTTACAGCTTTAACAATTTTCTCAGCTGACTTATCAACCAGATTGTGGTCGAAAGAGCGAAGTTTGATACGGATTTTTTGATTCATTTTGTTTTATTATTTCCGGTTCTGAGAACATTTGAACGAAACAAGTTTCGACAATCCACCAGCGAAAGAACCATTTACTTCGCAAGCTTCTATATAAAAATGATCCGTTACCTATTCTCACAGATAGCGGATCATTTCATTTATGCTTTAACTAAACCTTTTGCTTTTTCAATTACAGTCTCTGCGATGTTGTTAGGAACAATCTCGTAGTAAGCGAATGTCAAAGAAGCAGTTGCGCGACCAGATGACATTGTACGAAGATCAGTTACATAACCAAACAATTCAGAAAGAGGCACATCACATTTGATAACCTGCGCACCATTACGTGAATCCATTCCTCTCATTACACCACGACGACGGTTAAGGTCACCCGTGATTGGTCCTGTGTATTCATCAGGTGTAAGCACTTCCACATGCATAATCGGCTCCATCAACTTTGAACCTGCATGACGTGCAGCTTCTTTGAAACCAATTTTCGCTGCAAGTTCAAATGATAGTGCATCTGAATCGACATCGTGGAAAGATCCGTGGAAAATACGCACCTTCATCGAATCCAAAGGATACCCTGCAAGTGCACCATTTGACATAGATGCTTCAAAACCTTTTTGGATCGGAGCGATAAATTCACGAGGAATAGTACCACCTACAATCTGGTTTACAAACTGCAAACCTGTTTTTGGCTCTTTTCCTTCTTCGTTATCATCGCGTGGTCCGATTTCGAATACAATATCGGCAAATTTACCACGACCACCTGTTTGTTTCTTATAAACTTCACGGTGCTCAAAGTTCTTCGTAAGAATCTCTTTGTAAGCAACCTGAGGAGCACCTTGATTTACTTCCACTTTGAACTCACGACGCATACGGTCGATGATGATTTCAAGGTGAAGCTCACCCATTCCTTTGATGATCGTTTGACCAGTTTCTTCGTTACTTTCAACTTGCAACGTAGGGTCTTCTTCGATCAATTTCGTGATAGCCTTAGAAAAGTTATCGCTATCCGCAGCTTTTTTAGGCTCGATTGCGTAACCAATTACTGGCTCAGGGAATACCATTGATTCAAGAACGATTGGATTCTTTTCATCAGATAATGTATCTCCTGTTTTGATATCTTTAAATCCTACAACAGCTCCAATGTCACCCGCTTCAAGACGATCAATTTGATTCTGCTTGTTAGCATGCATTTGGAAGATACGAGAAATACGCTCTTTGTTTCCTGAACGGTTGTTCAAAACGTAAGAACCTGAATCAAGATATCCTGAGTAAGAACGGATAAAGCAAAGACGTCCTACATAGGGGTCCGTTGCGATTTTGAATGCTAGTGCGCAGAAAGGGTCTGAATCCGTTGGTTGACGGGAAATTTCATTTCCTGTGCGCGGATCAGTTCCGATGATGCTTTCGCGATCCTGAGGTGAAGGCAAAATAGCCATCACGTAATCAAGCATCGTTTGAACACCTTTATTTTTGAATGAAGAACCGCAAACCATAGGAACGATTTTCATGCTGATCGTTGCTGCACGCAAAGCTGCAAGAATTTCGTCTTCCGAGATAGAAGCAGGATCTTCAAAATATTTTTCCATCAAAGTGTCGTCGAATTCGGCAACAGCTTCAAGCAATTTTTCTCTCCATTCAGTTGCTTCTTCAAGCATATCATCTGGAATAGGAACTTCTCTGAAAGTCATTCCTTTATCTTCTTCATTCCATTCGATACCACGGAAGTTAACCAAGTCAACCACACCTCTAAATGTATCTTCAGCACCAATTGGCAATTGAAGAGGAACAGCGTAGCTTCCAAGCATTTCTTTAACCTGCGTACAAACCTTCAAGAAGTCTGCACCAGAACGGTCCATTTTATTTACGAAACCGATACGGGCTACATTATAGTTGTTAGCCAGACGCCAGTTCGTCTCAGACTGAGGCTCAACACCGTCAACTGCACTAAAAAGGAATACAAGACCATCCAACACACGAAGCGAACGGTTTACTTCAACTGTAAAGTCAACGTGTCCGGGTGTATCGATAATGTTAATGTGATATTTTTCACCACGGTAATTCCAATCAACTGTTGTTGCAGCAGATGTAATGGTAATCCCACGCTCTTGCTCCTGCTCCATCCAGTCCATTGTAGCAGCACCATCATGCACTTCTCCAATTTTGTGGCTAACACCTGCGTAGTAAAGGATACGCTCCGTTGTTGTTGTCTTACCGGCATCAATGTGCGCAGCAATACCAATGTTTCTTGTTAATCTTAGATCACGTGCCATGACTGATGGTGATGTGTTATATTTTATTCGATGTGCAATTCACTCTGAAGCAATTTGAATCATAGGAGAGCCGTAAAAACGCACTACTTCCAAAAATTCAGAGCGCAAAAGTATAAATTGTTGATTATAAAAACAATTGTGTGAACATTAAATTTTAGAAAAATCTCAAATAAAAATCGGAAGCCCGGGTAAACCCGAACTTCCGATTAATAATATCACTTTGATCCTAGAATCTAAAGTGCGAGAACGCTTTGTTGGCATCTGCCATACGGTGCGTATCATCTTTCTTCTTAACAGCAGCTCCTTCACCTTTTGCAGCAGCAATGATCTCACCAGCAAGACGGTCAACCATTGTTTTTTCTCCGCGCTTACGTGAATAGTTGATCAACCATTTCATACCAAGAGATTGCTTACGCTCAGGACGAACTTCCGTTGGAACCTGGAATGTAGCACCACCGACACGACGGCTTTTTACCTCAACAGATGGAGTTACATTGTTCAATGCTTTTTTCCAAGTTTCAAGACCGCTTTCGCTGGTTTTTTTCTCAACCAACTCCAACGCGTCGTAGAAGATTGTGAATGCAATGCTTTTCTTTCCTTCAAACATCAGGTTGTTAACAAACTTAGTAACCTGAACATCCCTGAACTTTGGATCAGGAAGGATATATCTTTTCTTTGGTTTCGACTTTCTCATTTTAACTTAAAATTTTACACGAGGTTTCGTTTTGCAACTTATTCACCCAGGCCATTAGCTTGGATTACTTCCCTTTTATCAGATTAATTCCTTAATAAAAGCAGAGAGAGTTACTTTTTATTTCTTTTTACCTTTTGTTGGTGCTGCTGCAACTTGTCCTGGTTTTGGACGCTTAGCACCATATTTCGAACGACGTTGTTTACGTCCGTTCACACCAGCTGTATCCAATGCACCACGGATAATGTGGTAACGCACACCTGGTAAATCTTTAACACGACCACCACGGATCAACACGATCGAGTGCTCTTGCAAGTTGTGGCCTTCACCTGGGATGTAGGCATTCACTTCTTTGTTGTTTGAAAGACGAACACGAGCTACTTTACGAAGTGCTGAGTTCGGTTTTTTTGGCGTTGTCGTGTACACCCTGGTGCACACACCCCTACGCTGAGGGCAAGAATCCAAAGCCGGTGACTTTGATTTCCATGTAATGGTCTCTCTACCTTTACGGACTAATTGTGAAATAGTTGGCATTTAACAAATTGATTTTGATCTGGTTAATGCACCAGTCTATTGTTTTATAAACAGTTTTCCCGAAAAATCGGACTGCAAAAGTAACAGGCTGGCATTGATTTACAAAACGTTACTTTCTTTTTTTACAAAATCCTTCGCAACAAATAATCCAATGCGTGTCAAAAAGCGATACCAAACATGCTTATATTGCTCATCTCAAGCGCGAAAAACAGACCAAATAAAAATCTTGGCTGTAAATACCCGGAATTTTATTTCCAAACGTTGTTTATTAGTATTGTCTTTCTATAACCCAACGTGCGCGTCGAATCATTTGATTTTATACATTACATTATGAAACCTTCTCGGAGTTATTTTACCCTCATATTTAGCCTTATTACTATATGTGCGTATCTAACCGGCTGCAACTCCGCTATGCAGGCCTATAAGGACGGACAAAAGAAATTTGCTAACGGAGAATATGATCTGGCTATCAAAGGCTTCGAAAAAGCTGCGGCAGAGAACTATGAACCCGTTCAAACCAACTATTTAATCGCCGAATCTTACCGACTGTCTAACCGCTTCAAAGAATCCATTCCATTTTATAAAAAGGCATTCGATGGAGGATTAACCAATGCTGATGCAAAGTTCCAATATGCATATGCGTTGAAAACAGCAGGTCAATATGAAGAAGCGTCCAACCAGTTTGCTTTGTATGCAAAGGACACTGCCGCTTCTCAAAACTTACAACAGCGCGCTTTGAGGGAAATTGAAATCCTGCGCATTGCCGACCGCCTGCGCACGACGAAGATGGAAGTTGAGATTAAAGACATTCCGCTAAACACGCCCGGCTCTGAATTTTCCCCTGCTATTCTCGGAAACGAGCTGGTTTTTTCATCGTCCAAAAAAGAAAAAATTTACAAAAACAATGGCCAGCCAATGCTCGGCCTTTATAAAGTGAACATTGCTGAGGACGCAGGCGCAACACAGGGAACGCCGGTTTTGCTAAGCAATGAAATTCTGGATCCGGATGCCAATGAAGGCTCGCCAGCGTTTTCTCCTGACGGAAAAACGCTCGTCTTTGCGCGTGGCAACACGGGCAAAAAGAAAGGAACTGCGGATGTCGATTTGTATTTAAGCCGCAATGTAAATGGCCAGTGGACTGCCCCAGCAATCCTTCCTGTTAATGATTCCCTTTCCTGGGACGGCTCGCCTGCATTTTCACGTGATGGCAAAACGCTCTATTTCGCATCAAATCGCGCGGGTGGATCGGGCGGAATTGACCTTTACCGCACCAATATGGATGCTTCGGGAAGATTCAGCAAGCCTGTGAATATGGGAAAGGACATTAATACAGCGGGGGATGAAATGTTCCCATATGTTGCAGAGGGCGGGAAGCTCTATTTTGCTTCCGATGGTCATCCTGGTTTAGGTAAATTGGACTTGTTTTCTGCGACGCGGACGCAAGGAGTAATTTCGATTGAGAATATGGGCCTTCCCTTTAATAGCCCGCAGGATGATTTCGGCCTTGTTTTTTATAAGGATCTTAACAAAGGATTTTTCTCGTCAAACCGCGAAGGCGGCAAAGGGGATGATGACATCTATTATTTCGCGGGGCCGGATGAAGTGGATAGCACTACAATTGCCCGGAACAATGATCCAAACAACCCTTTAAATCCGAATAACCCTAACTACATTAATGGTAAGCCGAAAGTCGTCAGATATTTTCTGGCTGGCAATGTGGTTGCAAATGGAGCAACGAACACGCCGATTGACTCAGCGACCATCCGCATTTACCCAGATACGGCCGATACGCAAATTGCAGAACTGCCATCCAATCGCGACGGCAAATTTGGCACACAACCCATCGAAGAGGGCAAGTCTTACAGTCTTTTGGTTCAGCGCAGAGGATACATTAGCAAGCGTGAGCCGTTCTCCATGGACGGACGTTCGATTCCGCCGATATTTTTGACAAAAGAATTGACAGACACAACATTCAATGTGACGATTCGGTTGGACAAATTGGAGCTGAACAAAACTTTCGTTCTCGAAAACATATATTACGATTTAAACAAATACAACATTCGTCCGGATGCAGCGGTTGAATTGGACAAACTTGTCCAAATCCTGAAAGACAACCCCACCATGAACATCGAGCTTAGCTCACATACAGATGCGCGCGCAACGGATGCCTACAATATGACACTTTCGCAGAACCGCGCCGAATCAGCC
This sequence comes from Dyadobacter sp. CY326, assembly GCF_021390515.1. Lineage (GTDB taxonomy): Bacteria > Bacteroidota > Bacteroidia > Cytophagales > Spirosomataceae > Dyadobacter. The sequence goes on along the minus strand of NZ_JAJUXI010000011.1, from coordinate 76,456 downwards.
GTAACCTATCTGAACAGCAAAGGAATAGACGCAGACAGAATGGTTGCCAAAGGTTATGGAGAGCGTGAGCTGATCATTCCTAATGCAAAAACAGAGGAAGAACACCAGCGAAATCGTAGAACAGAGTTTACAATTTTGAGTTATTGATTTTTAGAGAATCAATGAGCAGCCCGGTCCTAGCAATGTCTTGGACCGGGCTGCTTTCGTTATGCCCAGGCACAACTTTCGTATGTTTGCATTCTCACAATTGATTTCTCAAATATTTAATTTTATAAATGGCTCAGCGCATCATTTATTGGTTTAGAAATGACCTGCGGTTACGTGATAATGAAGCGCTGTTTGCGGCTGTCGCATCGGCCAGTGAGATTTTACCTGTTTACGTTTTCGATCCCCGGCAATTTGATAAGACAAAACTTGGCTTTCGAAGAACAGGCGCAATGCGAGCTCAATTCCTCATTGATGCGGTCGTTGATCTTCGGAATCGGTTAAGAGAAAAAGGCGGTGATCTGCTCATCCGCGTTGGCGATCCAGAAAAGATCATTGCGCAAATGGCGGAAGATTTCCACGCCCAATATGTTTACACCAGCAAGGAAATCGCCCCGGCTGAAACAAGAATCGAATCGTCATTGAGCAAAAACCTCAAACTGGTTAACATTGACATGAAGCTGTTCTGGATGGACACGCTCATGCACGCCAGCGATTTGCCATTTTCGATTGCCAAGCTCCCGGCTAATTTTTCCGCTTTTCATGACCGCATTAAGGAACATTTGGCTGTTAAACATCCATTGGCTGAGCCGCAGCAATTCACGCTTCCGAATAACTATGAATTAGGTGAAGTTCCGACAATGAAGGAACTGGGGATAGCCCAGGATGAAGTCACAAATAACGCGGACGCTGACAATCGCGGAGCCGGCGAAACATTGGCCCAAGATCTCCTAAGCCAATATTTAGATGATTTTGTCAAAGCTGGAAGACGTTACGATTCCCCTGATCCGCTAACCGATACGCGGCTGTCTGACTGGCTCTCCCTGGGCTGCATTTCTGCTCGTTACATTTATTATCGGGTCAAAAAAGAGCAATCCGATGGGTCGCAGGATGAGCCTATGATTGAGAACTTGCTTTCCCGAGATTATTTCCACTGGACATTGCTTCGTTATGGGCCAAGATTGTTTAAACCAAGTGGCGTAAAACACAACTTCCTGCAACGCTGGGAGAATGATAATGATGTGTATGAAACCTGGACCAATGGTCAAACTGCTGATAATTATATAAATCAGCTGGTTAAAAAGCTTAAAACAACCGGATTTCTGACTTCCTCTGAACGGACTGAATGCGCCAATTATCTCGTTAATCAGCTTGGCATTAATTGGACCTGGGGAGCCATGTTCTTTGAAAGTCATTTGATGGATTATGAGGTTTCAGTCAATTGGGGAAGGTGGAATAACATTGCCGGAGTCGGCGAAAATTGATGCCAAAGCCTCAGAAATATTCAAAAAACCTATTATCCGGTTATTTTGGTGTATAAATCCCCCTTTATCCGGCTATGTAGTTTTTCTTCAGGATTTCGCTAGCTTTGGGCAACTTTGAAATAGAATCATTAACTCTAACTAAATATTAAAATGTCAAAAGGACTGATTGCAGTTATCGTCGTAATTCTTATTCTTGGATTCGTAGGCTGCGGTAAATATAATGGCCTGGTAAGCAAGGACGAGGTCGTAAAAGAATCATGGGCAAAAGTGGAAAGTCAATATCAACGCCGTGCCGACCTGATCCCTAACCTGGTAAGCACGGTTAAAGGAGCTGCTGATTTTGAAAAAGGAACATTGACAGCAGTAATTGAAGCACGTAGCAAAGCGACACAAACTACAATTAATGCAGGCGATCTTACACCGGAAAACATTGCCAAATTTCAGGGAGCGCAGGATCAATTGAGCGGCGCACTCTCCCGATTATTGGTTACGGTTGAACAATATCCGCAATTGAAAGCCAATCAAAACTTCCTTGACTTGCAAGCGCAGTTAGAAGGCACAGAAAACCGCATCACAGTGGCCAGAAACGATTTCAACACGGTGGTTAAGGATTACAACCAGGAAGTGCGAACATTCCCAAACAACTTATTTGCGGGCGTTTTCGGCTTTTCTCAAAAAGGATATTTCACAGCCGCTGCCGGTTCAGACAAAGCTCCGACCGTCCAGTTTTAATTATCAGGTTGGGTTAAATATCAAAAAACGAATTGTCATGGCCACAGATTCGCTCTTTTTTTCTGAAAAAGATCAGCAACTCATTATTGAAGCAATACAGCAAGCTGAGACCCAGACTTCCGGAGAAGTGAAGGTGCATATTGAAAAGAAATGCCCTAATCCGGATGTGATGGACAGAGCGAAAGAGGTTTTTGTGTTCTTGAATCTTCACAGGACAGCATTGCAAAATGGTGTCCTGTTTTACCTGGCTTACGAAGACCGCAAATTTGCTGTCTTGGGCGACAAAGGAATTGACGAGAAAGTGCCTGCGGATTTTTGGAACAGCACAAAGGAGCTTCTCAAACAGCATTTCGCCAAAGGCCAGTTCAGGGAAGGACTTGTAAGCGGAATCGGTGAAGCAGGTTATCAGTTAAAAACGCACTTTCCATACAACGCCGACGACATCAACGAACTGCCGGACGATATTTCGTTTGGAAAATGAATCCTATGAAGAGAATCCTCATTGTTTTAGTGCTGCTCGTAACCGCGTTCATACATGCGGCAGCCCAAGATATTCCCAAAAAACCAAATCCACCCAAACTCGTTAATGACTTCGCAAACCAGCTTAGCGAGTCTGAAAAAGCGCAATTGGAACGAAAACTTGTTGCATACAATGATTCTACTTCTTCACAAATCGTCATCGTCATTGTGCCAACAACCGGTGACTATCCGATTGCAGATTATGCGCTGAAACTGGGTCGTGAGTGGCAGGTTGGACAAAAAGATAAGGACAATGGGATCGTCGTTCTGTGGGCGCCAACGGATCGAAAAGTTTACATTGGAACAGGATATGGCCTGGAAGGCGCAATCCCGGATGCAATTGCGAAAAGGATTGTTTCGCAAGTCATCACACCACAGTTCAAAAGTGGGCAGTATTACGAAGGTCTGGACCAAGGCGTGGACATGCTTTTCAAATACGCAACGGGCGAATATAAGGCAGATTCGAATCAAGACAGCGGAGACGGCTCCTCGTCTCCATTCCTGATTTTAGTCGTCATTTTCATTATTATCATGATCATCATGTTCCGAAACCGTAATAATGGCGGCGGACGTGGCGGATTCAGAGGTTTTGGAGGAGGGCCTTTATTTTTCCCATATACTACACATTCTGGGGGAGGAAGCTTTTCTGGAAACTGGGGCGGTGGCGGAGATTCCGGCGGTGGCTTTGGCGGATTCGGAGGAGGAAGCTTTGGCGGCGGAGGAGCAGGCGGAGATTACTGAAAAAATTCATTATCAGCGCGTTATGCGCGATATATTATTATCATGGAGCAGCCCAATGTAAGCACTGACTTGCACTGGGCTGCTTTGTTATGATCCGGTCCAATGACAACGTATAGTGGTGGCATAGTTTTTTGAATTCATTCCATGATTGATATTATTTAACCTAAATAAATTTCTATGGAAAGGAAGAATAACACCGGTCTATTGGTCGGCTTGATCTTAATGACAATCCTCGCCGCAGTGTTCGGCTATTTGTATTACAATGAAAGAACCGTCACCACAAAGCAGGCAACCGACATTCAGGCCAGAGTAAATGAGCTTGCATCGGCAGAAATTAAACTCGATTCCATTTCAAAACAATTAGACGCAAGAATCCAGGAAGTGCAGGGACTTGGTGGCGACATTGAAGAACTGCAAAAAGTGAAGGCAGACCTTGAAAATGACCGCATCGCCCTGCGCAAAGGCAATGTAACCATGGGCAAAAAGGTTAAAGAATATGAGGCATTCCTGACGAAAAAAGACGAGGAGATCGCGCAGCTTAGAGAAGAAAACCAACAGCTGATTAGTCAAAATGAAACATTGGTCCAGGCCAAAACAGAGCTTGAAACAAGCAAACAGGCCATTAGTGATTCGCTAACGGGCGTAATTTCGAAAAACACCGAGCTGGAATCCAAAGTTACGATGGCCGCAGCATTGCGTGCGCGCAATGTTAAAGTGTATGCAGTTTCCTCAAAAGGCAAAGTTCGCGAAGGTGAAAATGTAAAGGCAAAAAGGGTCGATAAAGTCCGGGTTGATTTCATTTTGGAAAAAAACCCATTGACATTGACCGACAACAAGACCATTTACATGCGCATCATTGACCCGACCGGCGCAACGATTTCTGATACAAAAACGGGCTCTGGCGTATTTGACTTAAATGGTCAGGAGCAAGGATTTACCATCAGTAAAGATGTGTCTTACAGCAATAACAATCAGGATGTAAGCATATTATATGACCGGGATGCGCAATTCCCGTCCGGAAAATATACCGTTGAACTTTATGCGGAAGGCTTTCCAATTGGTGAAGGCTCATTCTCAGTGAAATAGAATATTTGGCAATTTTTTAGAATAGTAAAAGCGGTAATCGGCATAAAGGCTGGTTACCGCTTTTATTTTTTCGTTTCATTTATATTTCTCCTAATTTCCTATCTTGTGCGATAAAATTTTCAATAAATAACCCATAAAACCAAATAAAACACTTCTCTTCTATGTCTGGGCAGATTTCTCAAAAACATCCCACAGGTTTATATGTGCTATTCTTTGCTGAAATGTGGGAGCGTTTCAGTTACTATGGAATGCGTGCGATCCTGCTACTTTTTCTACTAGATTCGGTTAGAGGAGGAATGTCCATGAATGCAGCGGAGGCGGCGGCGATCTATGGTATTTACACAGCTTCAGTTTACTTGCTAACATTGCCGGGCGGCTGGCTTGCGGATAACATTCTTGGGCAGAAAAAAGCCATTTGGTATGGAGGAATCGTGATTATGATTGGCCACATTATCCTGGCCATTCCGGGCGGCTCGGAATTGTTCTTTCTGGGACTTACGACCGTTGCAGTTGGAACAGGCTTGTTAAAACCCAATATCAGCTCAATCGTAGGAGAATTATATCCCGAAGGCGGCGCCCGTCGTGATGCAGCGTTTTCTATCTTTTATATGGGCATTAACCTGGGTTCTTTCCTTGGAATTGCCATTGTGGGTTACCTGGGAGAGCGTGTAAGCTGGCATATGGGCTTCGGCGCGGCCGCAATTGGCATGTTCCTCGGCTTAATCGTCTTCCGCATTGGAAGTGCACGCCACTTAAAAGGAATGGGCGACGTCCCTCCTGCCAAAATTGCGACAGAAGAATCAATTGCACAATCCGGAACAAACAAAAAGCTTGGTTATGGCCTTATTGGTGCGCTCGTTGTCCTATTAATCATCCTGCAAACGTCCGGTGTAATTGACATGACGACTGCACAAGGATTAGCAAAAGGAGCCGGTGTAATCATTGTCATCATCTCTGCATCTTACTTTTTGTTTATCCTCATCGCGGGCGGACTTACGCGCGTTGAACAATATCGCGTGCTCGTTTTGATCATTTTGTTTCTAGCCATATCACTCTTTTGGGCCGGTTACGAGCAAGCCGGAACTTCATTGCAAATCTTCGCAGAGCGTCATACGGACAGAATGATAGGCGGTTGGGAAGTGCCTTCGAGTTGGTTCCAGAATTTCCAGCCAACATTCGTGCTGCTTTTCGCGCCTGTGCTAGCAAGTTTGTGGATCTATCTTTCAGCGCGTAACCGCAATCCTTCCATTCCTGTCAAATTTGCGGCTGGGTTGATCTTGCTCGGATTGAGTTTCTTCGTCATGGTTGCCGCCTCCAACATTGCGGTTACAGGCCAACTCACCTCCCCGCTTTTCCTTACATTCACTTACTTTTTACATACAATTGGCGAATTGTGCGTGAGTCCGGTCGGGTTGAGCTCTTACACCAAACTGGCCCCGAAACGATATGTGAGCCAGTTAATGGGGATCTGGTTTGTGGGCGCCTCGCTCGGCAACCTCATTGCCGGAATATTTGCCGGCGGATTTGACGAGGAAAATATCATGCAAATGCCGGCATTATTCAGTCAGGTCGCAATAATTACAACTGTATTTGGACTTATCCTGCTTGTTTTCTGGAAACCGATTAAGGGCTGGATGGGCGGAATTCAATAATTGACAACTTAACACATCACAATTATCAATGAAATTAGCTGGTTTATGTTACGCAGCACTTGCTATGACGCTCGTCGTGGCGGGTTGCAAAAAAGAGAATGAGCAGGAATCCGCCGCGGAGGCTGTGCCAGGATTTGACCTCACTTCCATTGATTCCACGATCAAAGCGTGCGATGACTTTGACAGTTATGCCAATGGAGGCTGGAAAAAGAAAAACCCGATTCCCGGAACAGAGAGCCGTTGGGGCGCTTTTGGCATTCTTGACAAAGAAAATAAAGAAGTAAGGCTGAAAGGGATCATTGCGGAAATTGTAAAACTCGAAGACCGCAAAAACGGAAGCGAAGAACAGCAGATCGCAGATTATTACCAATCTTATCTCGACACCGCAACCATTGAAAAACGCACAATTGAACCATTGAAGCCCTATTTGGATAAAATAAATGGTGTGCAATCATTGAAAGATCTTGCCTCTGTTTCGGGAGAGCTGCAAAAGGTTGGCGTTTCCTCGGTCATCGGGTTGGGCGTGGATGCGGATTTGAGAAATAGCAAAATCAATGTGCTGTATCAAGGTCAGGATGGACTGAGCCTTGGTGAGAAAAGTTATTACGAGCGTGCAGATTCGAGCACGGTAAAAGTGCGCAGTGAATTTGTAAAGCACGTGGACAAAATGTTCGCCCTTGCATCTTTTGCAGATCCAAAACCAGGTCAGACCATTCTCGATTTCGAGACCAAGCTTGCCAAGCTGCAACTCAGCAATGTCGAGTTGCGCGACCCGGTAAAAACTTATAATAAAATGTCGTTTGACGGTTTTAAGACATTGACACCTGATTTTGATCTCGAAGAATTTGTTGACAGACAGGATATCAAAACCGACAGCATTGTTGTTCAAAACAAGCCTTATCTGCAAAATCTGAACAAATTGCTAAAAGCAACGCCATTGCCAACATTGAAACTTTATACAAAATGGCAATTACTGACGCGCTTCGCAGGTTATCTCCCAAAAAGCTTTGATCAAGAAAATTTCCGCTTTTTCAGCACGGTTATGCGCGGAACGAAGCAGCAAAAAGCAAGATTGGAACGGGCAATCCGCTCAACGGACGGTCTGCTGGGAATGCCTTTGGGAAAACTGTTTTCAAAAAAATATTTCCCGGAAGAAGACAAAAAGAAAGTGTCTGACATGATCGAGAATGTTCGGACCGTTTACGGCGAGCGCATTGATAAGCTTACGTGGATGAGCGATTCCACAAAGGCAAAGGCTCACAAAAAACTAAAAGCATTTACTTACAAAATTGGCTATCCAGACAAGTGGAAGGATTATTCATCCATTAAAGTGGAGAAAGACAAATTGTTTGAAAACGTTATTTCTGCCTCGCTTTTCGCGCATAAGGAGGAAATTGACAAGATCGGAAAGCCCGTTGACAAAGCAGAATGGCTGATGACGCCGCAAACTGTGAATGCTTATTACAATCCGTTGAACAACGAAATCGTATTCCCGGCCGGAATATTGCAGCCGCCGTTTTACAACCGCAATGCGGACGACGCCATCAATTACGGAGGCATTATTGCGGTAATCGGACACGAATTTACGCATGGCTTTGACGATCAAGGCTCGCAGTTTGACGATGAAGGAAACCTGAAAAACTGGTGGACGGCAACGGACCGCAAGAACTTTGACCAATTGACCAAGAAATACATTGATTATTTCAGCGGAATCGAAGCATTGCCCGGTTTCAAAATCAATGGCGCATTGACAATTGGCGAGAATGTTGCTGACTTGGGCGGCTTAACGCTTGCTTATTATGCATTGGAAAAATCATTAAAAGGAAAAGCGGAGCCTGCTCCTATCGACGGGTTCAACTGGAAACAGCGCTTCTTCCTGGGCTGGGCGCAGGTTTGGCACATGAACACGACCAACGAAGCATTGCAAAACCAAATTCAAACCGATCCGCACTCACCAGCCAAAGACCGGATCAATGGCCCGATGCCACATTTGAAAGAATTCCAGGCGGCCTGGAACTGTTCACCGGGAAGCAAAATGATCCTGCCTGATTCAGCCCGGATCGTGATTTGGTAACTTATTTGCCCGCAACATATTTGTTGCGATAAACACTTGGACTACAACCCTTAGCCTGCCTGAATTGGCGGGCTATATTTTTGCTATCCGTAAGGCCCATATCGAGCGCGATTTCAAACACGGACATATCCGTATCGAGCAGTTTTTGCGTGAATTTCTCAATGCGGAGATTGAAAATGTATTTGTAAATCGGGTAACCCGTTATTTCCAAAAAGCGCTTTTCCAACGCGCGGCGCGACAGCGGCACTTGCTTGACGACTTCATCCACGTGGAGGTTTTTGTCAATGTTCTGGTGAATGTATTTCAATGAAGAAGCAATGTGGTCATCATTGGTCGCGTAAATGTCTGTGGAATAGCGCGTAATCACCTGAACGGGCTTGACAACAATGTCGTAAAAATCAGTTGTAGTGCCATGTTTTATCATGTGATCGAGCAACTTAGCCGCGTCATAACCGCCTTTCTCGGCGTCCAATGCAATGCTGGACAATGGCGGATCGGACAAATCGCAGATCATTTCATCATTGTCAACGCCCAGAACCGCCACTTCTTCGGGAATGCGGATGCCTAGCTGCCGGCATGCTTCTGTGATGTGCTGCCCTTGATTATCGTCGCAAGTCATGAGCCCGATCGGCTTTGGAATCGATTTGAGCCAGCGGCTCAGCGAGCTTGGCTTGTAATACCAAAGTTCTGTTGACCGCGCTTTTTTATGCTCAAAATAATGCACTTTATGCCCCCGCTTTTTCAATCTTTCTTCAAATCCTTCCGCCCTTTCACGTGACCAGACAATGTCATTAAAACCATAGAAAGCGAAATTATTAAAACCTTTTTTCAGGAAATAATCAGCGCCTAGTTGCCCCGCCTCGTGATAACCGCCTGTAATGTTCGGAATTTCGGTAAAGCGTTCTTTGAAATCCTGCGCGATAACCGGAATGCCCGCCTGGATGATTTTTTCAATATCCTTATTATAAAGCTGCCCGACAATCCCATCGGCTCCCCACTCCAACGCCCATTTCAAAATCCCATCGATCCCGACAGTTTCGCGGTGGAAAAGCGGCATGCGGCAAAAAATCCACGGCCCAAATTCCTTGGAATAAGTGTTAATCCCCTTCATCAGGCTCTTGCTGTATTCTTCGGCAAAATCGAGAAGCAGGATGATTTTGTACATGGTTGCTTGCGAAAGTGAGCGAAGACTTTGGCCTAAAAAATGTCTTTGAGGCTCGTGATGGTGTCGTTGTTAACCAATGGTTTGGCCCAAATGCCAATGCTGAAAATGTATCCAAGCGGAATGAAGAGGAACAACATGGCAAGCTGCAAACCAAACAACTCCCCTAACCCACCGACGATCAGCGGCACAACCGCCCCGCCCGCAATGCCCGCACACAGGATTCCGGAAAACGTGCCATGATGCCTCGGAACAGAATTCAACGCAAGCGAAAAAATCACAGAATACATTACAGAAGCAAAAAAGCCCGTAATCGGAAATGCATTCAGTGCAACTGCTTTTGATCCAAATAAGGCAAAAGCCAATGCAAATATGGCGCCGGATGTGAAGAATAACAGCACTTTACGGCTGTCAAATATTTTTAAAAGGATCAGTCCGAGAAAGCATCCGATGGTCAGCAAACCCCAGAAATAGGAAATAACCGCTGCGCCTTGTGTCGCCGGATCAACGCCATGATACGTTTGCAAAAATTGCGAAATCCAATTTGCGATGCCTTGCTCAGTGCCCACATAAGTGAATATGCCCAGGAAAAAGAGCCAAACCGAGCGGTTCGCAACGAGCTCTGTAAATGAATTGCCAACGTCAATGCGCTCATCTTCAAGCAAGTCAACTTTTGGGAACCTTACCAAACCAATCACCAAAATCATGGCAAGCGCGATGACCGAAAACACCCAATAAAGTGAAACCCATTTCAGATTTTCCGGCACAAGCTCATTCAATGTATCAAACAAAAAGCCCGAACGGCCCGAGTGTACGTTTAGCACGAGATAACTATAAAGCATGGGGCTGAGAAAAGATGCGCCGCCAAAAAAGAGCTGCGCTAAAACGGAAAAAAAGGCAAACTTCTCCTCCCCACCCGCAACCCTGAGCAAAGGATTAATCACCACTTGAAGCATCGCCATGCCGATTCCGATCAGGAAAAGTGAGGTTAATGCAATGTAAAAGCTTGGGACAAGCGCAAAAAGAAGGGCGCCAATGAAGGCCAGAAAAAAAGCCAGCATTAACACTGGCTTTTCTCCATATTTTTCTACCATAAGCCCCGCAGGGATCGACATAACGCCATAGGCGACAAAGAACGCAAAAGGAAGAAATCCGGCAAGTCCAATGCTCAGGCTAAAACTCTTCACAATATCCGGGATGATTGGCCCCAGGATATTGGTCAGAAATGAGATTACAAAAAAGATCAGCAGGATTAGAATTACAATAAAAATATTCCTTTGCATGAGGGGGGTGTCTTACTTTTTAATGTATCTCAGCTGCCTACTTCACAGTCAGCACGCTCGTCCGGCTTGATTTTCCTGCCATATCGAAACTTTTCAGTTTAATGGTCCCCGCCGCTTTAACCGGCGCTTCGAAAACCGTTGATTTCGCCGTCGGCTCCGAACCGTCGGTTGTGTAATGAATGGCTAGTCCTGGTAATTCAACATTGGCTTTTAGTAAGCCGTCTTCTACAACAGCGCCCGGCATCGGAAGTCTGTAATTGTAACCACCGTTTTGGAAGCTCAGCCTTGGAATGTGCTTCTGTGCCATGCTGTTTGCAAAAACATTCCAGCCCTCGTCAATCATTTTCTTTCTTGAAGCTTCGTCAGCAACATTCTCCCATTTGCGTTCAGCGGACCAGGCGCTTTCGGCAAAGCCCAGCAATTTTGGCAAAATAGAATATTCCATCATATCGCGGCCCTTAATCGTCTCACCCCAAAGTTGCGCTTCAATGCCAATCACATTCTTGCGCGCTTCGGGCTTCATCGCTTGTTTACCCACAAATTCCTCCTTCATCGGTTTTCCCAGCGCCGTTTGCTCCGTTGTGCGGAACATATTGAATGGTGCAAAAGCCCAGTTGTCGCGTGTGTCCACAAATCCGCCCCAATACAAGCCAGGCTCTTTCGGGTCATTGTTATAAGACATATCAAAGTAGAAATTCGTCACATTACAAAGTACAACCTCATAACCCGCATTGGCGAGGCGGTTGCCCAGGTCCACATCATACACATTATTCCAGATGTAAGGCACCACCGAACGACCCACAAATTCCGGGTTCGCATTGTAAATGCCTGCATTGGTTTTGGTCAAAGCAACTTCCTCCCAGCCATGGACTTTGAGATTTCGTTTTTCGAGCAGCGGCAATAATTTTCTGACAAAGTAAGTTTGCAGATCACGGAATTCTTTAATGTCCGGATGCGCGTTCTTCAACTTAATGGCCATCGGCGATTTAGTCCAGACTCCTTCTGCAACTTCGTCACCGCCCGTGTGGAATGTGTCGAGGGTCAAACCTGCCTCTTTGTACATTTTGGTAATCTCATCGACCACTTTTTCATAAAAATGGTAAGTCGATTCACGCGCAACGCTCACTGTGTTGTTTTTGTAACCCTGCGCTGAAATGTAAACTGACTTGTCATCCGGATCGATCAGGCGATATTCATTCGCCTCTTTTTCTTTGCCTTCTTTCATCAAACGATCATACCGCGCTTCCATGGACTTGATCGCGGCCAATGCGTGGCCCGGAAAATTCACTTCAGGAATCACTTTAATGTGCCTGTCATTGGCATATTTTAGGATTTCAATAAAATCAGCTTTGGTGTAAAATCCACTCCCATATTTGCCTTCATCATTGGCGACCGGCCCTGATCCATAACCCGGATGCAATGCAGAAGCGCCCATCCCGGACGTGTGCGCACGATGTGCGCCAACTTCTGTAAGCTCAGGCAAGCCGTCAACTTCCACACGCCAGCCTTCATCTTCCGTAATGTAAAACAACAAGTGATTAACCTTATAAGACGCCAGTAGATCAACCACGCGTTTCACGGATTCCTTGGTCTGGAAATTCCTCGCAACATCTAAATGCAAGCTTCTGAAATGAAACCGCGGCGCGTCCTCCACCTGAACGTGCCCAAGCACAATTGCAGCAGCAGGTTTTTGATAAAGCTCAGTCGGAATGAGTTGTAAAAGGCTTTGAACACCATAAAACACACCAGCCGCGTCGCTTCCGGTAATGGTAACGCCGCTTGCATTCACGCCAAGCTTGTAAGCTTCTTTCGCAATGCCATTCACCGAAACACTTCCTGTATTAAGCACAATGGATGGCGCCGCGGGCGTTGTAGCCGTTGGCAATCCTTCGCGGATCGGAAAGTCTGTTCCTGTTACGGATTTTAGTTTTTCAATTAAATATTTGGCCTCCTTTTCAAGTCCTTTCTGATAATAAACAGTCGCTTTGTTGTCCAGCGAGAATGTTTCCGTGCCGGCGCTCATCTTTACGGGGCTTGGAATGATCTTCAATAATTGCTCCGCGCCAAGTTTCGTAAATTTCAGATTATCCTTATAACGCTGTTCCGGCGTCTGCAAAGGAACCAGGTCGTCTTTGCTGCGCAGTAGCTGCTCCTTGGCAACAAACGGCTCCACTACAAAATCCGCAACCTGAACAATTTCCTTTTCCTTGCCTTCCTTATCATAAAAAACAAAATACAAGCCCATAGGCGCATCCGTTTCCTTTATAATGCCTTCTGAACCAGTATATTCAATGGTTATGGAATCACCCGGAGCAAGTTTGAAATCCTTTGCAGCAATCATTTTATACCAATCGCCGTTAATGTGCTCAACAACAGCGGGCTGAGGCGTTTTGTTGCTTTGGATCGGGCGGGGCGACATGTTGAAAAACAGCGCCCAGTTGCTGCCGTCCAATGTAAAATCACTGCCGTTTTTGATGGTAAATTTTGCCTGAAAACTATGCGCAGGCTCTATCAGGTTAGAAATGAGCTTCCAGGAAATGCCGATCTTTTGCGCTTGCTCTTTTGAAATGTCATTGGTTCCTGTGCATGCGGACAACAGCAAAAAACAGGCAATCAGGAACTGATAAGGGGAAATTTTCTTCATTGGGTCAGGATACAAGGATTTTGTTAATTCTATTATAGGATGCAGGCGGGTTTTATTAGCGCAATAATATTACTGATAAACTGGCGAAAAATACTAGTATTTCTTTCGCCAATGGCCTTAAAACGACCATTTTCATATTCATTACTTCTTGCCTTCCCACATCATTAAGCCTTCGATCAGTGCGGTCAGCTGTGGCGTTGGCATGCTCGGCGTCAGATATGCGTGCGGGCCCATGGGGTCATCCTGCCAGGTGTTGTTGCCGTCCTGCATAATCATTTTACCTCTTTTTAATCCAAAATAAGGCTGCACGCCACGAACGCCAACCAGCACCGCAGTCTGGTCCCAGCTTTGACGGCCATTGACATCTTCCGGACTTTTGGCCATGGCCATTGCAAACACATCTTTAACCGGACTTTTCAGCCGCTCATTCGCAATTACTTTCACGCCCGTTTTGATCTCCTCTCCGATCTCAAAACCACTGAAAATAATCTCAGTCGGCCATTCAGCAAACACCTTCTGCGAAGCGAGGGAATCAACATAGACATTGTATTCACGACCGGCTGGAAATTTTCCGGCCATGCTAACCAGCCCGGCAACCTTTTTGCGCACAAGATTAAGGCCAGACAATGGCGAATTTTCATCGGGTTTTGAATCCAGCAAATCAGCCAGATTGGTCAGAAATCCAACCGTAACGATGGTCACGCTCTGATCCGGTTGCTTGGCTAAAATCTTACGGTAAATCTGCACCGCATCGGGCAAATCCGCCGTTTTTGTAATTTTATGCGGATATTTTTCGACCAGCATTTCAGGCCATTTCTGGCTCGCTCCGAAGCTTGGATCAGCCGCGCCTTTCGGGGCGCCGCTTGGCAATTCCGGCCTGCCGAAATAGGTGTTCAAGATCTCGATCGTTGGTCCCACATATTCATTTTTATTGCACGAAATCACCGCCAGCGGCCGCACTTCGCCTTTGTCCGCCAATGCATGCAGGACGGCCATTGCGCCCACATCGTCATAATCCGGGCCAATGTCCGTGTCCAATATTAATGTTTTTGGGAGCCTGCCGCCCGTTTGCGCGTGTGCCAGCGAGGCCATCAGAAGGGAAATTATCAATAATATTTTACGCATGGCAATCATTAAAAAATGGCTTACAATATAGCTTTATTCGCTGCATTCGGCGAATGTGCTGCAAATTGCGCAATTTTTATGGCTTTAATTCTTAAAAACCTGAAACACCTGTTTTTCTTTGCCGCTAACGATTTCCAACAGGTAAATCCCGGAAACATATTCCGGTCCGGTCAAATCCAGTTTGTGTTTTTGGACAAAACCGGTGGCAGCAGATTTGGAGCTCTGAAATTTTCGCCCGCCATTGTCATACACATTTACAACCACTTCGGCGCCTGTGCTTGCCTGATACAGCATATAAAATATTCCCGCAGAAGGATTTGGGTAAACTTGCCATGCAGGTTTATTATCAAAGAAGACCGGCTTCACGCTCGAAAACTGGTAACTGCCATCTGAATCCACCATTTTCAAACGATAATAAAGCACGCCAGTTTTTCCCGCACTTTTATCCGTAAACGCATATTCCTGCGTCATGTTCAAGCCGCCATTTGACGCCATTTCTCCGATCTTAACAAACTCATTTTGCCGATAAGCGGCATTTCCGGCGGCAACTTCAATGTCGAAATGATTGAAATTCTCTTCCGAAGTCGTTTTCCATTCCAGTTGCACTGCCTCAGCCGCACCGTCCGTCGGTTTCTTTTTTGCAGAAAAACTGATCAGTGAAACAGGCAATGCGTCACCGGATCCAATGTAATTTTTGGCCAGCCAGAACTCCGAAAAGCTTTTCATTTTCAGCTCTGCGTAATAACCTTTGTCGTAAGGCACCTTCACCACCTTCCCTGATGGATAAAATGCCCAGCTTCCCGCAATGCTGTTTTCAATATTGCCATCCTCGTTTGCAGCATTGCCATTCCGATATTTCGAAACGCCCAATTCGTATGCATGCGTAGGCTTATCGCAAGTAGCGCATCCAGCAGCATTCAAAAGCGCAACCGTTTCGGATTCCAGGAAATAAAGCCTCACAATGGTTGAATCGGCGAGATTTGAATTCTGCGGTTTGATCGTAAAATTTCTGTCGAGATAATAGTTCTTGTTAAAACTTCTGACCGCGCCTGCATTAATGTAAGCCTGCACCTGCGTGTTACCCATGTTCTGACCTTTGGTGTTAACCGAAGCAACGAGCTTGCCATTTTGTAAAAAATTAACCCAGTTGCCCGAAGCAGGAACATTCTGTGTCACGGGCGCGGCCATGCTGCCTTCGTCATAAATGTCATTTACCTTATCGTAAATGTGAATGTCGTCAATGGCAATCCCGTCCCGGTTTGTAAAGGAATCGGAGATGAAAACGAATCGAAGTTTCAAATTTGAAAAGCCTTTTGGAAGCGGAATGGTGGCCACATGCCATCTTACAAAATCCTGAATGCTCCAAGCGCCTTTGGCAGAATACGTTTTGTTATACCAATTAGTCCCCTCGCCCTGCGCTCCGAGACGCGTCCACGCACCGCCGTCACC
The DNA here is from genome assembly GCF_021390515.1 of Dyadobacter sp. CY326. GTDB lineage: Bacteria > Bacteroidota > Bacteroidia > Cytophagales > Spirosomataceae > Dyadobacter. Next base: position 60,520 of record NZ_JAJUXI010000011.1, on the reverse strand, counting down.
TGAATATTCGAGATAGGCAAAGTCGCAGGGAAGCGGATCGCAGACTTCCATATCCAATGCAACGCTAAAACTCAAAGTGGGCGTCGCAAGCCCGGAAACAGCGAAACAAGGTGAATTCAAGTATGATTCTTCGCGATCATTGTTAGGTCCTGCCAGATTGGTTTTCCAAATATTACTGCCACTTGGCGCAGTGTTAACCTGCGCGGAAACGGGCTTTCCGTGCTGCCAGGAGCTGTTTGTTCCTTTGGTAAACCAATATCCGTCGTTGGTTTCAAAGTTTTCCAGATAAGGATAAGTCGCAATGGTGGGTGCATTGTGAATCTCAATTTTCACCGTGTCGTTCAAACGGTAACTGTCCGTTCCGAGGGCAGCCCAGACTTTCACAACATGCCACCCATAAGCCGACAGATTCGCCTTGTTTTGAAATGCGTAATCCAATGTTGTCCGTTTGGCAAGGCTGGGAATGGTTTCCTGAATAACCGTTCCATCATTTAATTGCAAAAAAACGGGAATGTCTGTGATCGTGCGGGAGGAGCTGTTTCGGATTTGCGCGACAACGGTTTCTGCATTCCCTAATCCGCAATTTTCGGCTGCTGGCTGTGAAATGCTTAGCAACTGAATGTCGTCCGTAACAACATACAACATGATGTCGTCAAAACTGTAACCGGCCCCCGATCGGTCATCGGCAGCAATGATTTTGCCCCATTGGCCCCAGCGGACCTGGAAACTGGATGAAAAATTTTTGTTATTAGCCGCCAGCAAATTACTCAGTTCTATGCCCGGCGTAATCTTGTAACCGTCCTGCGGCAAATTTTGATTGGCCACCAGGTCATATGCCAATATCCAGGGATCAGAATCTTTTCCCCGGATCCAGACGCGGTTGTCCGCATGCGATTTCTGACCATGGTTTTTGTATTTAAAATTCAACCGGACATCAACCGCTTCAATGTCATAACCTGACAAATTAAAAGTCCCGTCCAAGTAACTCGTGTTGCCCGCCGAAAAATAGCGGTTCGCATCCAAAATCAATGCCCTTTGCCCGGAAGCAGCCATGCCGGAGTTCAAAAACGTCCGCAAACGCCCCGCATTGGTTGTCGCGCTGAAATCATATCTGCCATCGCCAATGAGCCCAACCTGATTTTTGACCCAGGTTTGAACAGGCAAATTCTCCATGTCATCGGTAAATGGCAATGCAATCGCATCATTCGGCAACTGGCGGAAAACTCTGGTAAGCGTGTCATTAGCAGTGACCTTGTCTGCCGGGTTGTGGATGAAAACCTGCAAATTGTAATCCCGAACTGCACTGAAATCGGCGCCTATGCTGAAAGTATGGTCGTAAGTTTTTCCTTTTTCGATAAATGGCGTGATCGTCTGCAACGGAATGGCTTGTCCATCCAAAATGTAACCGACTTCAACTGGCTGATTGGAATCGACATCATCCAGATTTTCAATTCTGATTTTGATAAAAACAGCATTACCAAGCTCCGACGACGTATTTTTCCTTCCCGAACCGACAGGTGTCACAATGGATTCAAGCTTTAAATCATTGTCCGAGATCGTGCCGGCACAAGTTCCCGTGTCGGGCCTACGCGAAATGGCGAGCCCTCGCCTGCCCGGATGACCATTGAACCGCGCCCGCACGGAAAGCGAGTAAGTAGAATCCTTGGACATGCCGGTGAAAACAAATTTATTCTGTGTCGTAATGCCCGCAGGAACCATCTCGTCGCCTTTGAGAATCATAACTTCGTAATCCGTCGCACCTGTTACAGCCGTCCAGTCGAGTGAAATATAACCTTCGCATTGCAAGCCAGACAAAGTTACCGTTGGAACGCCGATGATCGTGAAAGCTTCGCTGACACTCTCGGCAATGACATTGTTATTTTTCTTTTGAATGATTTTAATTTTTGCCAAATCCGTCGCAGCCGTTCCAGCAGGAATGGTCCAGGCAAGCTGCCTTGTCGCGGCAGGCAAATTGACACCGATATCTGTCCAGATTCCGTTTTTCAGCATTGCCTGCACATTGTATGTGCTTTGTGCATCCGCATAGGAATCCCAGCTGATAATCAATGCATCACCATCCTTTAATCGCTCATTACCAATGGGATAAGTGATCACCGTCGTTGCCGGAATGAAGTCGTAAACCACAAAATATTCTTGTGTTGGATTCTGTGGAACCGCAGTTCCCTGCACAGAAATCGTGTAAGCCCCTGCCGCAGGATTGTTGATAATCAACTGTTCCATATTGTTGATGTGGTCAGCGCCGGTGGTGGCCGTAACATTGACTTTCGAAGGCGTTGCATCCAGCAATCTCGGCAAAGTCGTGCTGTTGGAAGGGCTGGTCAATGTCAAATCAAGGTCATTCACCAGGTTTTGCGAGGACAAAACGGTGGCAGCGGGATCATTGTAATAGAGCATTACTTTCACCTGCGCCGTGCCAGCCGGAACATTGATCACATGCGTTGCGGTTTTTGCGTGCGCCACCGAGCCATTCACATATTGCTTGTCGTCCAGCATTTTCAATGACCGCGACAGATCCAGCCACCCAAATCCATACTTATAATCCGGCCCGTCATTTCCTTTATCCGTTGCGCCATTGCAGATCAATGCTTTCATCAACGCATTTTTCGGATTCGGTTCATTATTAATTTGCCTATAACGTTCGTATAGCAATGCGAGCCCACCCGCAACTGCGGGGCACGACATGCTTGTTCCACTGCCGTTGGTGTACAAATTTGTGGGGATTGTGGAGCGCACGGAAGAGCCCAGGGCGGTAATTTCGGGCTTAATGCGGCCATCGCGCGTGGGGCCGACGCTTGAACTAACGGCAAGCAATCCGGTGTCAAAAGTATTTCCTACGCTGATGACGTTTTTGGCGCTTTGAAAACCACTTAAAACATTGGCATATCCGGCCGGATATGGCCCGCATGAAAAGTTGCCGCCACTGTTCCCTGCTGAAAAAACGTGCTGCAAGTAAGGCAGTTGAAAAGCCTGTTCATCCAAAATGTGCGAATAAAGATCATAAACCCCATAAGTGTCGCAATTGTTGATTTCGCCTCCGTAGGAATTGCTGGTAACGACCATTCCAAAATCGTTGACATACGCAGGTGAATAAAGAATGATGTTGGAAAAACTTTGCGAAACCACCGTCGTCTTGGGAGCATAACCTTGATAAAGCTCATTCATGATGCCTGCTCCCGCAAGCGTGCCCAATGTGTGCACGCCATGCTGCCCGCCTTCGATGGCAGCGCGGTTGATAATGCGGTTATTAAAATCCACGTGCTGCAACGGATTGGAATCATCACCATGTCCCACTACAACGCCTTTTCCCGTTAAATTACGCCCATTTGGAAGAGACGACTGCAACACATTTGCGCGTCCGTTGGTCAGGCTTCGGTTGTTGGTTGGCTTGTCCCCGGACGGCACCGCCTGCACATATTGAATGAAAGGCAATGCAGCCAGCTCCTTGATTCGCGTATCCTTAATGCGCAATGCAATGACCTGATAATCTTTGTATTGCTCTGAAATGATTTCAAAACCGTTGGCCTTCAAACCTTCCCTGACCTCATTCAAAGAAAATGTTTTTGGAAAATTGATCCAGACGTCGATTGTGCCCGGCAATTGGACTGCATGAATGGGAAACTGGCCCCTGGCAAGTCCCGGCTGCATTTTCTGCTCAGGAGTCAGCTCAAAAATCGCCCTGCCGCGCATTCTTGAAAGCACGTTTTGATCGGTGTTGCTTGTAATGGTGGCGGTGTAGGCATTATTGGGAATGTAATCGAGCAATGTAATGCCTTGTTCTTTCAGCTCGGCGCGTTCCAATGCAGTAGGAATTGTTTCAAACTGAATGATTACCAATGTTTTGGAACCACTAGCGATCGTGCGAAGGCTTGCAGTTTGCTTCCCGGAAACTGCTATATTTTTTTCAGGCGTAAACGATCCGCTTTTCAACAAGATCTTGAAATCCCTGTTATGCTGCGCATTCACTGAAAGCGAGGCAAGCAAGAAAATAAAAAGTGTGTGGTAAAGTTTTTTCCATTCCATAATTTTAAATTGAATGCATTAGGTAATTCTACTCGAATAAAGTTCTATTTACAAATTAATTCGATCATACTTTAACTGAATATGTTACAGTTTTATAATGCTACACGCGCGTTTTCAGGATCGGTCACTTAATTTTTGCAAATGCCTGCGCCGCGCGTAACTTCGCAAATTGAATTTCACTTGCCATTGCATTGTCATCAGTGCCCAGAATTATGAATTTATACGGCCTAATCGGATTCCCCCTGACCCATTCTTTTTCAAAACGCTATTTTACCGACAAATTTATTCGGGAAAAGATCAGGGAAAGCAGTTACGAGCTTTTCGAAATGAGCTCGCTGGAAGGTCTGCCCGCATTGCTGAAAAAGAAAACCGATCTGCGCGGACTGAATGTGACCATTCCCTATAAAAAAGATGTGATTCCTTATCTGGACGATCTGGACGATGCTTCTGCTGAACGGATAGGCGCGGTAAACACAATCAAAATTTACGCTGACGGAAGCACAAAAGGCTTTAATACAGACTATTATGGTTTCCGGCAATCATTGGAAGAATGGCTGGACAGACGCGGAGAAAAGTGCAGCAACTTCAAAGCATTGGTGCTGGGAAACGGCGGAGCGGCAAAGGCGGTGCAGGTTGCATTGCAGGATCTCCACATGGAATACATTCTCGTGTCGCGGCAAAAAAGTGACGACTCCATCGTGTACGAGGCGATTACGGAGGAGGTTATGAGCTCGCATTTGCTGATCATTAACACCACGCCGCTAGGCACATTTCCAAAAACCGAAGAGTGCCCGGCCATCCCTTACGACCTCCTTACGAAGCAACATTATCTCTACGACCTGGTTTACAATCCTGCCGAAACATTGTTTTTGAAAAAAGGCATTGAAAAAGGAGCCGCTGTGCAAAACGGACTGAAAATGCTTGAACTGCAAGCGGAAAAAGCCTGGGATATCTGGACTGAGGAAGAAAACCTTTGGAGCGTTTAGATCCTGGAATAATATGTCCAGAGATCTTTTTCAATTTGCTCGGAAGAGCGCAAAACGCCCTGAGCCAATGGAGCCTTCACGCCGCTGCCAAGGACAACAGCTCCCTGACATCTGCGGATTTCATCCCAAAGGCCTCTTTGTAAAAATGCGTTGATCACAGCCGCTCCGCCTTCCACAAACACGGACTGGATTCCCCTGGCAAGCAGCGCTTGCAGCAACTGATCAATTTCGTCATCACCCGGAGTTACTTTTAGATAAGCGACATCTCCCGGTTCTGCATAACGTTCCGGCGAAACGGGTAACGCATTCGCTTTGTGATAATTGACAACGACGGTGGGCTGCGTTTTGTCAAACAAATTCAATGTTTCCGGCAAGCGCAAATGCCTGTCCAGCACAACTCTAACCGGATTTTTACCGGCCCAGCTTCGCACATTCAACCGCGGATTGTCCGTTAACGCAGTTTTATAGCCAACCAAGATCGCATCCTCTTCCGTGCGCCATTTGTGCACCCGCATGCTTGATAATGTCCCGCTAATCTGCAACGCTGAACCTGTCTCCGGACCGAGAAATCCGTCAGCCGTTTCTGCCCATTTCAAAATGACATATAGCCTTTTCTGTTCCATTGCGGTAAAAAACCTTTTGTTAAGGCTAAGTCCCTCAGCAGCAAGCAAGCCGCTCTCCACTTCAATACCCGCAGCCTGCATGCGCGCAATGCCTCGCCCCGAAACCAACGGATTGGGATCGTTATTGCAGATGATTACTTTCTTGATTTCCTTTCGAATGATCAGGTCGGCGCAAGGCGGCGTTTTGCCTGTATGCGAGCAAGGTTCCAGCGTAACATAAGCCGTTGATTGAGCGAGTAAATGTCCGCTTCCCTTCATTTCAGCATCATTTACAGCCCAAACCTCGGCATGCGGACCGCCATATTGCCGGTGCCAGCCTTCGCCTATAATGCGGTCTTCATGGACGATCACACAACCAACCATCGGGTTGGGGCTCACGCTTCCACGGCCATTGGCCGCAAGTTGCAAAGCGCGGCTCATCCATAAAATATCTGACTCCATATGGCAAAAATACAAACGTCCTTTTAAACTCAACTTTCGGGAGTTCCCATAATTTGCTAACTTTCCGACATTGGAATAAAAAACACCTGAAAATGACTTCGGCACGTCAGCTATATCAATACATTTCAAAAGGCATCAAAGTATATCCCGAAAAAGAGGCGCAGGCAATCACATTTATGTTGCTCGAACATTATATGAGGCTTCGCAATATTGATGTGCTGGTGGACAGACCCGTTCCTGACAACACTGCGCAGCCTGACTGGGAGACAATTATCCGCCGACTGAATGACAATGAACCTGTTCAGCATATCATAGGGTCCACAGAATTCTGCGGCCTGGAATTCAGGGTTTCTTCTTCTGTCTTGATCCCAAGACCTGAAACTGAGGAGCTTGTGCGCATGGTGACGCGTGACTATGCCGAGCCCGACAAGAACATTTCAATTCTGGATATTGGAACCGGCAGCGGCTGCATTGCCATCGTTTTGGCCCGCTTCCTGCCACACGTCTCTGTTCATGCGTGGGACGTTTCGGATGAAGCTTTGCAAGTTGCCAAAGAAAATGCGCGACAGCTGATCGCAGATGTGACTTTTGCCAAACAGGACATGCTGAATGTTACTTTTCCATTGCCCGGCGACATTGTACAGTTCGACTGCCTGGTTAGCAATCCACCTTACGTAACTTACTCAGAGCAAGAGCATATGCGGCCAAATGTTTTGCGCTTTGAGCCACACGAAGCATTGTTTGTAGAAGACAGCGATCCCCTTCTTTTTTATAAAGCCATTGCAGATTTTGGCATTCACCATTTGAAGCCAAGCGGCAAATGTTATGTCGAGATCAATGAGCATTTCGGAGCTGGAACGAAACAGGTTTTTGAAGAAAGAAATTATAAGAAAGTGGAAATCCTGCGCGATATCCACGGAAAAGACCGGTTTGTAAGGGCTATTTGGGAGTAAAAGAAACAATCTTCAATGTATATAGAGAAAATAAGGGAAGTGCTGGATGAGATGGGGAAAGTGGTTGTGGGACAGGATAAACTGCTCAACAGATTGCTTATAGGCCTTTTTACAGGAGGGCACATTCTCCTTGAAGGCGTTCCCGGACTCGCCAAAACACTCACGATCAATGTGATGGCCAAAGTGCTTCACCTTGATTTCAAACGCATTCAATTCACACCCGACTTGCTTCCTGCCGATTTGATAGGAACAATGATTTATAAACCAAAAATCGGGGATTATGAAGTAAAAAAAGGGCCGATTTTCTCCAACATTATCCTTGCCGATGAGGTGAACCGCTCTCCTGCAAAAGTGCAGTCTGCTTTGTTGGAAGCAATGCAGGAAAAGCAGGTGACAATTGGGGACGAAACCTATTTATTGGATCGTCCGTTCGTTGTGCTTGCAACGCAAAACCCGGTTGAGCAGGAAGGGACTTATCCGCTTCCCGAGGCTCAAATCGACCGTTTTATGATGAAAGTCTATGTGGATTATCTTGATAAAGCCAAAGAACTGGAAGTAATGCGGCGCATGTCGGACATTAATTACGAATATCATATCAGGCCGATTTTAAATAAAGAAGAAATTTTCGCGATCCGCGATAATGTCAACAAAGTAAACATTTCGGACACGCTCGAACGCTATATTATTGAGCTCGTTTTTGCCACGCGCCGGCCATTGGATTATGGCTTGCGTGACGAAGCGCGTTACATTCAGTTCGGCGTTTCTCCACGTGCAACCATTTATCTCAACCGCGCCGCCAAAGCGCTCGCTTATCTGGAAGGACGCGATTATGTGCTTCCGGAAGACATTAAAGAGCTCGCGCCCGACATTATGAACCACCGCATTCTGCTCAATTACGAAGCAGAGGCAGACGGCGTTCGCACAACGGCCATCATTGATTCTATTCTCAGAAAAGTGGCGATTGGCTAAGGAACTGGATCGTGGCCGTGACCGCCCCATGGATGACATCTCGAAAACCGCTTTAAGCCTAATCCGGTGCCTTTTATAACGCCATGCTTCTGTATGGCCTCGATCATATATTGCGAACAGGTGGGCGTATAACGACAAGAATTAGGCAGGTAAGGAGACAGCACTCCCTGGTAAATCCGCACCAGCCCTACGAGTAAAAATTTCATTTCGCTTCTTGTGTCAAAGTAGTATATTTGGCAATTAACATCATAAAAGCATGATTTCGTATATAATATGGAATGTCAGTCCTGAAATTTTCACCATTCCGGAATTTCTTGGATTCGGTCCCTTCCCTGTGCGCTGGTATGGCTTGCTGTTTGCAGCCGGCTTCCTGATCGGACAGCAAATAATGATCCACATTTTCAAAAAGGAAGGCAAGCCGCTCGAAGACATTGACTCGCTGACATTATATATGGTGCTTTCGACCGTGATTGGTGCCCGGGTGGGTCATTTCCTCTTTTACGAACCCGAAGTGCTTTTCAAAAATCCCTTAGAAGTGATCATGCCGCCCTATGCCGGACTTGCCAGCCATGGCGCGATCATTGGAATTATAACCGGTTTGTTGCTTTATTCACGTTCAAGAAAAGCTTCTGGTCAAACATTCCTTTGGGTTGCCGACAGAATGGTGATCACCGTTGCACTGGCCGGCGCATTCATCCGCTTTGGAAACCTCATGAATTCGGAAATCGTAGGCAAGCCAACTGACGTTCCTTGGAGCTTTATTTTTGTTCAAAATACGGAATTCAGACAGATTCCGCGGCACGCTGCGCAACTTTACGAATCCATATCCTGCTTTATCCTTTTCTTCATTTTGCTTGGGATCTGGAACAAATACAAAGCTGCAACGCCGCGCGGATTAATGGTGGGCGTTTTCTTTGTTTGGGTGTTCACATTGCGTTTTATGTATGAATTCCTGAAAGAAAACCAGGAAGCTTTCGAAGCAAATTACGCATTGAATATGGGCCAGATCCTCAGCATTCCTGCCGTTTTGTTAGGCATTTATTTCATTATTCAGTCCAGAAACGCAAGTATTCATCGTGTCAGCCAAAACCCATTGAGATGAAAACATCAATTACCCTATCGCTCGTTTTGGCGTCGGCATTGTTATTAGGTGCTTGCGGAGGAAAAAAAGCTGAACAGGAAGCCGAAAAGGAAGAAACTGCCGTCGACGCGTTAGAGGCCTTTGCGGATAAAGCGAAAGAAATCGGTGACAGAAAGGCTGTTGACCCAATTGATTTTCGCAAATTGAAAGACTTGATGCCCGAGAAAATCGGCGGTTTGTCGCGCACGGAAGCCACAGGCGAAAAATCGGGTGCAATGGGATTCACCGTTTCTACTGCAAACGCCAAATACAAAGGTGAAGGCGACGAAAGTTTGGATATCGAAATCGTTGACACGGGCGGCATTGCAGGCGTTTCCACGATGGCTCTCGCGGGCTGGTCCATGGCTGAAATCGACAAGGAAACAACCACTGGTTACGAGAAAACAACCAAAATTGAAGGTTACAAAGGTTTTGAAAAATATGACAACGAAAGCAAGTCAGGTGAACTGAATGTGCTCGTTGCCGACCGTTTTGTGGTTAATGTGCAGGGCAATAATGTATCAATTGACCAGCTCAAAGGTGCGCTGAAAGACCTGAATTTAGCGAAACTATCCGATCTGAAATAAAAAAAAGCGGAAGCGCACTGCTTCTGCTTTTTTAATGCCTATTTCTGGCTTATGCTACGGCAAAGTCCACCTTCTCTCTTAAAATCTGCTTCGCTTTTACCAATTGATTTTTGACCGTATTTTTCGAAATCCTCAAAAATTCTGCAATTTCCTGGTAAGATTTCCCTTCTTCTATATTCAGTCTGAGAATTTGCCTGCGTTTCACAGACAATGATTCCACAGCATTCACGACAAGGTTAATCCTGCGCTCGCTTTCCTCCCTTTCATCTTCCTCCACCACTTTCATGGCTTCCATATAATTTTTTCTGAGCAATTCACTTTTTTCCACTTTTTTGAAATGATCAAAAGCCATATTTCTCAGGCAAGTGAACAAGTATGAATTGAAGTTATACTCAGGCTTAATCTGCTCCCTTTTCACCCAAATCTTGATAAACACATCCTGCACCATATTCTCAGCTTCCTCTTCATCTTTAAGCAAAGAGGTTGTAAATCGGAGAGCCGGCGTTTTGTAATAATTATACAGTTCGGCAAAGGCTTGCTCATCGCCTTGCGTTACTTTAATCAGCGTGCTTTCGTCGGGATATGATGCCACAGTTGTAAATGTTTATCGATATAAATAGGGTTACAGCTTCTTTAAACTTTGGTTGCTTTTATTTTATCTTGAATAGATCCTACTGAAACAATGCCGTGTAAGAACAATGTTCATTTATTCATGATCAAATTGATATTCTGACTACTTTCTAAAATTTAAGTAACTGAGGCAAAGCCATAGCAATAGTAAATTCTGCTAATCTCCGAATCGGCAATGCATTATGTTGAGCGGCTTCTTATAAATCTTTGATAAATCTACGCTTAGGTTTGTAAATACAGATCGCAAACTGCGTAAATGAATCGTCATTTTGCGCAAACCCGTTTTATTAATATTTTCGCAACAATAAATTTACCCGCGGCTATCTATACTCATTATCAGTCATTTCATAGTGAATATTACAACCGTAAATGCCAGCTCGAATGAATGGCTAAAATATCCAGCTTAACAATTTTTTAACAATTGCTCAAAATGCCAGGATTGCAGATAGCCCGCCATTCAGGTTAAAGAGTATATATTTCGGTTAAAACGCCGACACCAATTAGTTGAATTCAGCTGCATTATCATGGATCAAAGTCGCATTTCAGAAATCCTTGAAAAAATTTCCTCGGTCAAAATCGGCGTCTATGGCGATTTCTGCCTCGATTCCTATTGGATTATGGACGAGCGCGGCTCGGAAGTTTCCATTGAAACCGGTTTGCAAGCGCAGGCAGTTGCACGGCATTACTATACGCCGGGCGGCGCAGCGAATGTTGTGGCTAATCTGGCAGCATTAAAACCCGCAGCAATTCGCGTGATCGGGACGGTTGGCAATGATATGCAAGGCCGCGAACTGACTTCACAATTACAAGGATTAGGCGCTGACACAACGGCTTTATTTATCCAAAAAGAGAATTTTAACACATATAGTTATCTCAAAAGGCTGGTCGACGGCCAGGAAGAGCCGCGCATTGATTTTGGTGTTTACAATGAACGAAATGAAGAAAGTGACGATTTGATTTTGAATGCATTGGAACAAGCATTGCAGGAATGTGACGCATTGATTTTCAACCAGCAGGTGACGGGCAGCATTAACAATGAAACATTCATTCAGCAGGCCAATGCATTGTTTGCAAAATACAGTCACAAAATCGTAATGTTGGATTCCCGACATTTCAATGACCGGTTTGAAAATACATTCTTGAAAGCCAATGACCGCGAAATCGCTTCGTTAAATGGCAAGCTGGTCAGCCCGGACGAAAATGTCCCGATCAGCGATGTGAAAAATTATGGAAAACAGGTTTTTGATAAATATAAAAAACCTGTTTTCGTGACTTGCGGCGAGAGGGGCATTATCGCTTTTGACGAAACTGGCGCACATGAGATTCAAGGTTTGCAGCTGAAAAACAAGCTGGACACGGTTGGCGCTGGCGACACGGCCATCAGCGCCATCACGCTTTCCCTGGCCGCTGGATTCTCTCCATTGCAAGCAGCAAGTTTCGGAAACTTTGCAGCCGCTGTGACCGTCCAGAAATTGTACACAACTGGAACAGCCAGTGCGCAGGAAATATTGGAAATCAGCACGGAGCCCGACTTCGTTTATAATGCAGATCTGGCTGATAACGAGCGCAATGCTTCATTTTTCACTGAAAGCGAATTTGAAATTTGCGAATCGGGTGTTCTGGAAAAGCTGGGTCACATTCGTTACGCTGTTTTTGATCACGACGGCACGATCAGCTCGCTCCGGCAAGGCTGGGAGGAGATTATGGAGCCCGTTATGATGCAATCGATTCTTGGAGAACATTTCGAAACAGTGGACACGAACACATTTAACCGCGTCTTGGCGCAGGTGAAGGAGTTTATTCACAAAACCACGGGCATTCAGACCATCTATCAAATGGATGGATTGGTCAATCTTGTTCGGGAATCAGGCTTCGTTCCTGAGCATCAGATCCTCGACAAATTCCAATACAAAGCGCTTTATAATGCAGGCTTGATGGAAATGGTCAACAAGCGGATGGAGAAACTCGCAGCAGGTGAGCTTGGACAAGAAGATTATACAATGAAAGGCGCCGTGGCTTTCCTCTATGAATTGAAAGAAAGAGGCGTAACGATGTATCTCGCAAGCGGCACGGATGAAGCCGATGTGAAACACGAGGCAGAAATGCTCGGTTACGCACATTTGTTTGACGGCGGGATTTATGGCGCATTGAAGGATTACACCAAGTTTTCGAAGAAAATGATCATTGAAAAGATCATTAAGGACAATAACCTCCGTGGAAACGAGCTCGCTGTTTTCGGCGACGGCCCGGACGAAATTCGCGAAGGGCGGCGTGCGGGAGGCGTTGCGGTCGGCATTACGAGCAATGAAGTGCAGCGGTTTGGTCACAATCCAGCCAAACGCCCTCGACTTGTCAAAGCCGGAGCACATTTGCTGATTCATGATTTTTCTCAATACAAAAAACTGGTCAACCTGCTCTTTCAGGAAAATGTAAAATTTGCCGATGCATGACGGGCCAATCCAGCAGACTTTCCCTAAACCCTATCTTCCTGATCCTGTTCGCAATTCTGGCTTCGTGCAAGGATAAAAAACCGGTCGTTCGTGAAGTTCAAAATTACCAAGACAAGCCCTTTTTACAGGAATATCACGACGCATATGTGCTCCCGGGTGGCATCGCAGAAAACGATGTAAGAAGCATTGTTGCAGATCAGCAATCGAACATTTGGGTTGCCACTGGCGCAGGAATTTTTCTCAAAAAGAAAAATCAGCGTGAATGGCAGAATGTGATTACGGGAGCCGATAAAGGTCCTGCATTTGCTGTTGCGGTTGATGCTGAAAATACGGTTTGGCTGGGAAACTGGAACGGCTTATTTACATTTAAAAACGGAAATTTAGAAAAGCTGGACGGCCCAAAAGGCCCGATTTCTGCAATCTGTGCGGCATCCGAGGGATTGTATGCATGGGGACCAAACGGATTTTGGTGCAACAATGGAAACGGCTTCAAGCAATTAAATGATCGGATTTCCAGATCTGTGAGGGATGTAATTTCTGATCAGAAAGGCGGGTTGTGGATGGCGACGGATGTTGGTTTATATCATTGGACAAAGGACAAATTACATCATTATTATAAAACAGACGCGCTGATCAGCGGTTATACCAAAGGACTCGCATTTGATTCAAATCAGCAATTGTGGGTCGCCGGACTGGGCGGTGTAACGATCCGGGATTCAGACAAAAAGCAAAAAGAACTTAAACCCGAAAACGGCCTCCCGACTGTGTACGCAACCGCCGTCCGCCGCGCATCCGACAGCACAATGTGGGTTGGAACCCAAGCAGGCATTGTGCGCTATAAGCCCGATGGAAGTCATTCGTTGCTTTTTTCGCGGCGCTGGCTGATGGACGATCAGGTGAATCACATTGATTTTGACAAAGAAGGAACGGCTTGGATCGCGACGCCGAAAGGGGTTAGTGCGATCAGAAAAAGGCAAATGACTTTGGCACAGAAAAGTGACTTTTTCTATAATGTGTTAATGAAACGGCACATTCGTGCGCCATGGATCGCGGGCCAGGCGCATCTGAAAATTGCGGGAGACACCACTTCCTGGCAGCCCGAGGACGATGACAATGATGGCGAATACACGGGCAATTATCTGGTAATGGAAAGTTTTAGATATGCTGCAACGAAAAATCCGGAGGCCAAAGCAAATGCTGCCAAAGCTTTCCGGTTCCTGAAATTATTGCAGGAAGTCACGGGCACGGACGGCTTTTTTGCCAGAACTATTGTCCCTTCGGACTGGACGAATGTGCATGATGGGAACCGGATCTTTACGGAAAGAGAAAAAGCGGATGAGCTGGTTAAAGAACCGCGATTTAAGCCCGTGGAAGTCCGCTGGCATAAGTCGAAAGATGGAAAATGGCTCTGGAAAGGCGACACGAGCAGCGATGAAATGTGCGGCCACATGTTTGGCTATTATTTCTATTACACATTGGTCGCTGACAACGCTGAAAAGAAGATTATTGCAAGCCACGTTTCCAAAATTGTTGACCACTTAATAAATAATAACCTCAACCTGATCGACGTCGATGGCACGCACACGCGCTGGTCTGTGTGGTCACCCGACGAGCTGAACCGGGACCCCGAATGGCTTCCTGACCGCAATCAAAATTCCATGGAAGTGCTCGCTTTCATGAAGCTCGCCTACCAAATGACGGGTAACAAAAAATATGAAAATGAATATATCGGGCTGATTAACAAGGAAAACTATCTCGAAAACATGTCGCAGGTTACCAGCCAGAACCCGGCCTGGCTAATTTATTTTGATGTGGTTTTGCAAGCTTATTTATATCCGATTTTGCTCAAATGCGAGCGCGATCCCGAGCGTTTGAAATTTTATAAGAACCATCTGAACGAATGGTTCGCCAAGGGCAAAGGCGATCATAACCCACTGATTAACTTCATATATTGCCATTCAACCGGCCAGAAAGTTGAGCTGGCCAATTCCATTGACTTCCTTGTCGACACACCGCTCGATCTGGTTGACTGGCCCATTGATCACAGCAAACGCGAGGACATTCACATTGTTAGAAAACCTGTGCTGGAAGACCAGCAAGTGAATGCATTGCAGCCCGCTAGCATTCGCATGACAGTGCGCTGGGATAAAAATCCGTGGACAGCAGCGGGTGGAAATCCGCAAGTGGAGCGGGAGCCCGTTTTTTGGCTTTTACCGTATTGGATGGGACGATACATGAAGATGATTCAAGATTAATATGAAAATTTCATTAGCGGCATTCTTCTGGCTTATTTCACTCACCATCACTTTTGCACAAAACAGCGCGGTGAAACAGCAAATGCTGATTTTTCCGCTGCAAGAAAAGCACGTCCATGGGAGCAGCATTGTGAGCTTGCCAAATGGCGATTTTCTGGTGGCCTGGTTTCAGGGAAGTGGCGAGCGAACTGCCGACGATGTGCGGATTATGGGGGCAAGATTGAAAAAAGGGCAAACAAAATGGAGTGAGCCTTTCCTGATGGCCGACACGCCGCACATCCCCGACTGTAATCCGGTTTTATTTCTCAATGCGGAAGGAAAGTTGTTTTTGGTCTGGATTGCCGTGCAAGCTAACCTTTGGGAACAATCCATACTAAGGCTCAGAACGACAACCGATTACAACGAAAACGGCGCGCCCAACTGGACCTGGCAAGACAATATCTTATTGAAGCCAGATAACAGTTTTGCACAAGAAATTGAGATGAAATTCAAAGATCTGCCCGGTTATACAGCTGGCTGGGCTGGCTATGCGCCTAAGTATGATAACATGATCATTGAAGCTGCCAAAGATCCTGTTAAACGCAGCATTGGCTGGATGACGCGGATTAAACCGCTGATTATGGAAAACGGACGCATAGTGCTGCCACTTTATTCCGACGGTTATAATCTTTCAATAACCGCCATTTCCAATGATTATGGCGCAAGCTGGAAACCAGGACTTCCGATCGTAGGACGCGGACCGATTCAACCTGCATTAGGCATCAAAAAGAATGGTAACCTTTTTGCTTACATGCGCGACAGCGGCGACGCACCCACCCGCGTTCACTACAGCGAATCTTCTGATAAAGGGGAAACGTGGACGGCGACGCAAAAAACAGACATTCCGAACACGGCCAGCGTGGAAGTGCTGGTTTTGAAAGATGGCAGATGGGCGTTTCTGGGGAATGATATTGATAATGGCCGTTACGAATTGAGTCTCAGGATTTCAACGGATGAAGGCAAAACTTGGAAAAGAGGTTGGATTGAAAACGACAGCTCCAAAAAGGGCAGTTTCTCCTATCCTTCTCTGATCCAAACCGCTGACGGAATGTTGCATATGACTTATTCATTTCATACCGAAAAAGAAAAAAAGTCGATAAAATACGTAACTGTCGACCCAAGTCTTTTGTAAAACATTGCTAGCGCGAAGCTGGAGCTTCGCGCCAGCGATACAAAATAAGCTAGCGCGAAGCTCCAGCTTCGTGCACCCGCACCCTGCTTCGTGCCAACAACAAAGAACCAAAAATCTAAACCCTATAAATAATGCTCAAACGCTCTCAATTGCCACTTTTTTCGCTCATTGTCTTGGCGGGAATTTTTTCCATCCCAAAAATTACAGCGCAAAGTGTTCACCAGGACAAGCCCTTCACGCAGGATTACAGCGTCAAATATTACGGCGATGCTAAAATGGACTTTCAGCAGGTCAGCGCAGACCGGAACGGCCATGTGCAAATTCTAGGAAAGGAAGGTTTGCTGCGCACTGAAAATGGGCGGTTTCAATATCCCGGCAGCATTAGGACCGACAATAGTTATCGGTTCATGAAAGACAATAAGATTACAGCAATCACGAATTATAAGGAGCAATTTGTTTACCTGACCGACTCATTTGTGATGAGCAATGCATGGGCCGGGACGCTCCTATGCAAGCACACATTGCCCAAAGCCAATATTTTCGCCGGTGGAAATGAATTCTCGTTTCTTGTTTCTGATGGAAAATCTCTCGAATTGGTCAGGGATTCAAAAACGCTTTGGAATGGCTCTTTGCCGGACGATCGGGTTTTAGACATTGTTTTTCAATCCGCAGGAAATCAGTTCTGGATTCTCGGAAGCAAGTCATTATATAGCTTTAATCCCGGAAATAATGCGTTGACAAAGGCTTTTTCGGGAAATAATTTCACTGCATTAAGTCTTGCTAGTAAAGGTGAAAGCATCATTATCGGCACAACCGACGGTTACATTGATTTTGATATTTCAACTAAAAAACAAACCGGAGAAATACATAATAAGCTGCCTGTCAATAAAATATCAGTCATTAAAACGATTGGTGAAAAAGTCTGGTTTGGCTCCGAAGAAGGGGCATTTGCACTTCGGTCAGATGGGAAATTCGATTATTACAATGGCGAGCGCTGGCTCCCCGGTGATGTGGTTGTGGATATTGCAGAGGGGCCAAAAAAATCTGTTCTAATCCTTACGGATAAAGGCTTGGGGCAAATCGCATTTAAAACTATAACCCTTGAAGAAAAGGCGGCTATTTTTGAAGAACAGGTCCGGCAACGCCACATTCGCAACGGCTTCAATGCTTCGTTAGTCCGCATGGAGCAGGGAAATCTCGCGACGGGATTTATGGAAGATTCTGATAATGATGGACTTTGGACCTCGATGTATTTGGGCGGTGAGATTTTTAAATATGCTGTAACCAAAGATCAGGAAACACTTCAAAACTGCCGTGAGTCATTGGATGCGATGGAGAGGCTGTATTCGGTAACGCATATTCCCGGCTTTCCGGCGCGTTCATTCGAGCGGTCGGGGCATATGAAAGAGCTGAGCGATGTAGAGCGCTGGCAACGGAGCGCCGAAAAACAATGGGATTGGAAGTCGACCACAAGCAGCGACGAGATCATCGGACACATTTTTGCATTCAGCGCAATGGCTGAATTGGTAGACGACCCTGCCATGAAAAAGAAAGCCGTTGCGCTCATTGACACCGTCATGTCACATATTGTTAAAAATGACATGTATCTGGTTGATTTTGATGGCAAACCTACGATGTGGGGCAAGTGGAATCCGGATTATGTGAATGCTTTTCCAATCAATGTAGGCGACCGAAAGCTGAATTCGTCCAACATTGTGGCCATGCTGCAGACCGCTTATCATTTTACCAAAAAAGAGAAATACAAGGCAAAGGCTTTCGAATTAATGAATAAGCACGGTTATTTCGAAAACATGATGCGATCAATGAAAGTCATTGGTAAGGCACCGGAAGACGCGGACGAGCACAGCAAAGACATGTCTGACGGCTGGAACCACTCGGATGATGAAATGTATTTTGTGGGTTATTGGGGACTTTACCGATATGCGTTCAATGACACGTTGAAAGCACATTATAAGCAGCAAATCCTCGACCATTGGCAAGTTGAGCGCCCGGAGAAAGAAGGTGCGTGGAACATTTTTACAGCATTGACCGGTGTAAAAGATTTTGATTTGAAAGAAGCTGTCTGGTATTTGCAGGAGCACCCGCTGGATTTCATCAATTGGAACATTAAAAACAGTCACCGAAAAGACATTGAGCTGATCGCCCCAAACTTTCGCAGGCAAACGACGAAGGAAGTGCTTCCACCCGACGAGCGGCCCATTCAGCGCCATAATGCGAATATGTTTAATTTGGACAAAACGGGAAGCAATGGAACTGAGGAGCACAGCGCTGGCGACATTTGGCTTTTGCCTTACTGGATGGGCCGTTATTTAGGCGTCATCAGCGCGCCTCAAAAATAGCTCTTATGCGAATCCAGCGTTATTCTTATCTTTTTTTACAAATGCTTTTGCCAATGCTTTCTTGTCAAACAGAATCTATGCCGCAGGAAAAACAGATCACGCATGATTATGGTTACCATCACGATCTGGACAATAACGACAACTTTTCACCTGACGGAAAATGGCTGGTTTACGACACGAGAACGGATAGCGGTGGCATTGCAGAGTCGGCTAAAATTGAAAAAGTGAACATTGAATCCGGCGAAAAGAGGGTTTTGTTTGAAATTAAAAACAATCAGGTTTGGGGGCCCGGAGCAGGAGCTGTCAGTTACAGTCCGAAAGAAAATGCAGTTGTTTTCATTCATGGTTTGGCAAATAGCACGCAAGAAAATCCGTATCAGCAATGGAGGCGAACGGGCGTTATCATTGAAGACGCCCACCCAGGCACGCCGATTTTTATGGATGCCCGCGACGTCACTTTCCCTTTCACGCCGGGCGCATTACGCGGCGGAACACACCGGCACGAATGGAGCGGCGACGGAGAATGGATCGGT
Source organism: Dyadobacter sp. CY326 (assembly GCF_021390515.1). Taxonomy (GTDB): domain Bacteria; phylum Bacteroidota; class Bacteroidia; order Cytophagales; family Spirosomataceae; genus Dyadobacter. The sequence continues at coordinate 41,401 of NZ_JAJUXI010000011.1, read as the reverse complement.
TTTACTTATAATGATGCCATTTTAAAAGCATTGGAAGATTCGACCGGCTCTAAACGAAACCTGCGCACCATTGGCGTTTCGCGCAAAATCAAACCTGTTTATGTTGATAAAAATGACGAAAATGTTTCTGGTGAATGGTTTAGCGCGTTGGTCGTGCGTGTTGTGCCAAATCCAGCGCCAGGAAGTGATGAGATTAGTCATGCGGCGGGCGATAGTTGGGTTGGGACCAATGGTTATTCGCTAAAAAATGGCCAAAAGCAGCTTGCCAGGGCATTCACTGGCATTGTAAAGGATAAAAATGGAAAGGATGTAAGCGAAGTTTTTATTGTGGACATTCCCGTGGACATCACCATTCCCGGCGAGCTCGGACCTTTGGAAGGCACAAAAGACGACTTCCCTATGCCGCCAAAAGGAGCAATTCAAAGAAGATTAACATTTACCGCCAAAACCAAAAATCCCGGATGCACAGGCATTGTGCGCTCCTCCTCAGACGGAACCTCGCTCGCCTATTTTGCCAAAGATGCCAACGGCATTGATCAGGTTTTCCTCATTTCGCCATTTGGCGGCGAGCCACGCCAGCTCACAGCGCATGAAACCAATGTTTCCGGAAATGTAAGATGGCGGCCAGACGGGAAATCTGTAAGTTACGTGCATGAAGGGAGCATTACATTGTGCAAAACGGTTGAAGCGCCTTTTGAACAAAGATTTACAAAACTGACACACCCGACCCGTCCGGCTCCTACAAATATGGTGTGGTCACCGGATGGAAAAATGCTGGCTTTCAATCGGTTGATCAAAAAAGAAAATACGGCTTCGCAGCAAATATTTGTTGTAGAGGTGAAAATGTAGGGGAAAGCGCAAGCAATTGCGTCTGCATATTGTAACTTAATATGCAATTTATCCTATGATTCATACCATGCGCTGGTTCGGGCCGAATGATCCTGTTTCATTGATGGACATACGCCAGGCCGGATGCGCCGGAGTTGTCAGCGCGCTGCATCAGATTCCTGTTGGAGATGTGTGGTCGGTTGATGCAATTAAAGAGCGCAACGCCTTAATCCACGCTGGGAATGAACAATTTACGGATCTTCAATGGCTGGTTGTGGAAAGTCTCCCGGTTCACGAACACATTAAAAAAGGACTCCCTACCCGCTCATTATACGTTGAAAATTACAAGCAATCGTTAAAAAACCTGGCGGCTTGCGGGATTAAAACCGTTTGCTACAACTTCATGCCTGTGCTGGATTGGTCGCGCACCCAGCTCGACTATGCAATGCCGGAGGGGCATAAAACGTTGCGCTTTGTTTGGGAAGATTTTGCATTGTTTGACCTGTTCATTCTCAAAAGACCCAATGCTGCCGCTGATTACGAGCCTGAAATTCAGCAATCCGCTTCCTTGAAATTCGAGCAAATGTCGCAGGATGAGATTTTGCATTTGACAAACACTGTTCTGCTCGGCTTGCCTGGTTCTGAGGAAGCATTTGATCTGGTCAATTTTCAAAGCTTGCTGGACGCTTATGCCGACATTGACGACAAGCAGCTGCGTCAGAATCTTTATTATTTTGTCAAGGAAGTGGCTCCCATTGCTCAGGAATTGGGAATCAGCCTCTGCATTCACCCCGACGATCCGCCACGCTCTTTATTAGGATTGCCGCGGGTTGTCAGCACGGAGGCGGATCTTGAAGAGCTCATGCAGGCCAGCAATGTGCGTGCAAATGGAATCACTTTTTGCACAGGCTCGCTTGGCGTAAGGGCTGATAATGACCTGGTTAACATCGTTGAACGATTCGGCGACCGCATTCACTTCGTGCATTTGCGGACGACAAAGCGGGAAGACGGGACGCGCAATTTTCACGAAGCACCTCATTTGTATGGCGATGTGGATATGTATGCTGTGGTAAAAGCATTATTAGCCGAAGAGCAAAAACGCAAAGCTGCTGGCTATCAAGACAGTGAATTGCCCATGCGGCCCGACCACGGTTTTCAGATGCTCGACGATTTGCACAAAAAAACTTATCCCGGCTATTCCGGCATCGGACGCTTGAAGGCGTTGGCAGAACTGCGCGGCCTGGAAGTGGGCATAAAGCGCTCGGCTGCCATATGAGAGAACAAGATCAGCCTCATTTAATTACTTACGATTATAGAAAAATGCCTGAAATTGGAGATAAAAATACGCCTGGTTTGAATGTCTTTTCGCTCGAAGGCAAACTGGCGCTGATAACGGGAGGCGGGAGTGGAATTGGCTTTTACATTGCGCAAAGCATGGTTCAGTCTGGCGCAAGAGTGGTGATTACAGGTCGTCGCGAGGCTGTTTTGCAGGAAGCAGTTGGCAACCTTGGCGACAATGCTGCTTATTTTGTCAATGACATCACGCAGCTCAGCAGCATTCCCGCATTGATCGCAGACATTGAATCCACGCATGGAACGATTGATATTTTGGTCAACAATGCGGGCATTAACATGAAAAAACATGCCGTTGAGGTTACAGATGAAGATTTCGATCGCGTCATTCGGACCAATTTACATGCTGTTTTTGCAGTAACAAGAGAATGCGGCAAACGAATGATCGCACGTAAGCAAGGCTCCATTATAATGATCACTTCCATGGCCGCATTATACGGAATTGACCGCGTGGTGGCATACACGGCATCCAAATCGGCTGTCGGTGGCATGGTGAAGGCGCTCGCCACTGAATTTTCTCCATTTAATGTAAGGATAAATGCAGTCGCGCCGGGTTTTATAGAAACGCCCATGATGCTCACCGCGATGAACGGCGATCCGGCACGCCGCGACAAAGCCATGGACCGCACGCCCATGGGAATCTGGGGAAAACCCGAAGACATCGGCTGGGCCACCGTTTTCCTGGCCTCCCCCGCCGCCAAATTCATCACCGGCATAACCCTGCCCGTGGACGGAGGGAATTCGATTGGGTTTTGACTTTGAAAATTTAGACTTCAACACATGCTATGGAAGGGAAAATTAAAATGTTTGATCAAAAAAGAATTAGAAGCCATTGGGATGCTGACCATGAAAGATGGTTTTTTGCGATCACTGACATTGTTGGCATTTTAACAGAAAGCCCAAATCCGAGAAAATACTGGAGTGTCTTAAAGGGACGCTTAAAAAAAGAAGGGAGCGAGTTGACTACAGTCTGTAGTCAACTGAAAATGACCGCTGCCGACGGAAAAGCTTACCTGACCGATGTTGCGGACACGGAACAAGTGTTGAGGCTAATCCAGTCAATCCCATCGCCCAAGGCCGAGCCATTCAAGTTGTGGCTTGCTAGTGTAGGAAATGAGCGGATTAACGAGACGGAAAACCCAGAACTTACTTTTGACCGAGCAATGAAAACTTATTTGCAAAAGGGTTATAGCAAAGCATGGATCAATCAACGTCTTAAAAGCATTGAAATTAGGAAAGAATTAACTGATGAATGGGAGAATCGCGGCGTTAAAACAGGTAAAGAGTTTGCAACATTGACAGACATTATCACGCAAGCGTGGAGTGAGAAAACAGTTAGGGAATACAAAGAATTTAAGAATCTCCAAAAAGAAAATTTGAGAGATAATATGACAAATCTCGAATTAGTCCTCAACATGCTGGCAGAAGCAACGACCACTGAAATCTCAAAGGAAAAACGTCCTGCCAGCTATAATGAAAGTAAAGAAATTGCAAATGCCGGCGGAAGTATTGCTGGAAACACACGAAAGGAAATAGAGGCAAAGACGGGGAAGAAAATTGTAACTAGGGACAACGCCAGATTACTGGCCAGTCGCGAAAAGCCTGACGAATTGCGATAATTCAATTCTGCGTCATAGACATTAATCATCTCAATTTTAACCCCATGAACCAACATAAGTTTTTCAAATTGATTCGACTTCTCTTTACTTTTTTGATTTTGACTTCCATTTTCCAAAACGGCTTCGCCCAAAAAATCAAATGGAATAAGGTTAAAGTTCTGGTTTATACCAAGAATGGCAAGGGTTATGTGCATGATAACATTGCGGCTTCCGTGGCGGCGATTCAGGCTTTGGGGAAGCAGCACGGCTTTGCGGTGGAAGCGACGGATGATCCTTCGAAGTTTACGGATGAGAATTTGAAACAATATGATGTGCTGTTTTTTTCAAATACAAATAATGATGTCTTCGACACGGATGCGCAGCGCGTTGCATTAATGCGCTATATGCAGGCTGGCGGAAATTTTGTTGGCCTGCACTCGGCTTCGGGGACGGAGCGGAAGTGGCGCTGGTTTAAGGACATGCTGGGCGGGACGTTTTTCTGGCATGAACCGGGGCAAAGCTTCTCAGTCAACATTCTTGATTCGAAAAACCCTGCTTTAGCGCATTTGCCAGCCAAATGGGAGCGCAAAACGGACGAGTTTTATTTTGTAAAAGAAATGGCTGTGAATTTGAATGTGCTCGCAGTGAACGATCATTCCACCATTCAAAAACCGGCTGGAAAAGCGCTGGACACATTTGGAACCGTGTTTCCATCTGTCTGGTGGCACGAGTATGACGGCGGACGAGCGTTTTATTCTTCCCTGGGGCATCAAAAAGAAGATTATGAGCAGGAGGATTTGCGAAAGCACATTTTGGGCGCAATTGAATTTGCCATTGGACCCCAAAAATCAAGGGATTACAGCAAGGCTTATGCAACAAGCCCGACGGATGAAGTGCGTAAAAAGTAAATTCAATCATCACATTTCCTGGCTTTTATGAGAAATTTAACCGAACAAAATAATCAGGACAGGCGGTCATTCCTGAAAAGTGCCGCTAGCGGAACTGCCGGAATTATAGCGGCGTCCATGTTCCCCGCGATCGTTCCGGCAAGTGTTTTTGGCAAATATGCGCCTAGCAACCGGATTAATATCGGCCAGATCGGCATTGGACGCATTGCAACGGGACATGACCTTCCCGAAATTTTGAAGAACGAAGTCGCACACGTGATGGCTGTTGCGGATCTGGATAAAAACAGATTGGCACAAGGAAAAGCGTGGATTGAAAAGAAATATGCGGACAAAACCGGAAAGGCAAATTACGTCGATGTTAAGGCGTATGACGACTATAAAGAGCTTTTGGCCAATAAAGAAATCGATGCGGTGATCATCAGCACGCCGGATCACTGGCACGCGCAACCTGCAATGGAGGCGGCCGTGGCCGGAAAGCATATTTACATGCAAAAACCGACTTCGCTCACGATCAAGGAAGGCCGGATGATGGCTGAGATGATCAAGAAAAAGAAGGTTGTTTTCCAGCTGGGGAGCCAGCAGCGGTCTATGAACCCTTGGCCGCAGTTCAAACGGACTTGTGAGCTCGTGCGAAACGGGCGCATCGGCCAGCTGAAAAAAGTTTATGTCGGTCTTCCCGGCGATCCTGCTGGTGGTAACACAGAAAAAATGCCTGTCCCGGCGAACTTGAATTACGATATGTGGCTCGGCTCGACTCCCGAGGTCTATTATACATTGGACCGCGTGCATTCGCAAACCGATATCAATGACCGTCCGGGCTGGCTGCGTTTGGAGCAATTCGGCGCGGGAATGATCACGGGCTGGGGCTCGCACCACATTGACATTGCACATTGGGGCATGGACACAGAACTCACCGGCCCCATTGAAATCGACGGAAAAGCCACTTTCCCAGCCGCAGGCTCGGGTCTTTGGAATGTGCACGGGGACTTTCTGGTTAATGCAAAATATGCCAATGGCGTTGAAATGGAAATCGGCGGCACCAATCCGAACGGTATTAAGTTCGAGGGAACGGATGGCTGGATCTTTGTTTCGCGCGGAAATGTAGGCGTAACAGCTTCTGATCCAGTCGCTGCGGCTTCGGCGGCTGAAAACAAAGCATTTTACGCAAGCAACAGCAAAATCCTTGGCTCGGTAATCCAGTCGGATGAAGTTCACTTATACGAAAGTCCTGAGCAACACCAAAACTGGCTGGAATGCATTCAGAATGGCAAAGAAACGGTTAGTCACGTCGAAATTGCTCAGCGTTCCTGTTCAGCCTGCTTAATTGCGCACACAGCCATGAAGCTGGGCCGGAAACTGAAATGGGATCCAAAAAAGGAAGAATATATCGGCGACCAAGAAGCCAATGCAACACTTTCAAGGCCGCAGCGCGGCCCATATGGGACAAACTATGTTAAAGGATAATTTTTTCAATTGCCCCGGGCTTAAGCCCGGGGCAATTGAAAAAATTGAGTCAGTAATTTCCTTTATATTCTCTCGGCGTATGCCCGATGTATCTTTTGAAATTTCTGTTGAAGTTAGATAAAGAATCAAATCCGCTGTCATAAGCGATCTGGGCGATCGTCCACTTGTCTTCCAGCAGCAATTTGCACGCGTGGCCAATGCGGATTTCGTTTACAAAATCAATAAATGTTTTGTTTGACCTGGCTTTGAAATATCTGCAAAAAGCCGCCTCCGTCATGCCTGCGAGCGAGGCGACATCGCCAAGCCGCATCTCCTGAGAAAAATGCTGCAGCACGTAATTGTGCACCTTCTGCATGCGCTCGGTTTCCGAAACTTTGTATGTGTTGACATAACCATAACTCGAAATGGGCGAACCGCCTGCCTCATGCGCAAGCTTATCAAGCAATGTCAGCAGCCTTAAAATAGTCTGGAAACCTTCCGAATGCATGATAGACATCAGCTCTGCTCGAATGTGAGTTCTGAGTTCATTTTTGTATTCAATTCCGCGTTTGGAATCCATCAGCAGCTGCTTTAAGGCCAGCATTTCAGGTTTGTCCAGAAAATCTTTTCCCAAAAAATCTTCCTGAAAATACAAAACAACACCGTGCGTCTGCAAGGGCGAGCCAGCCTCAAAATAGGCCGCATCACTCCGCCAAAGGTGTGGCACATCAGGCCCCAGGAAAACCGTATCCCCCGGACCGAAAGTTTGCACCGAATCACCAATCAGCCGCTTGCCCGTTCCTTCCAGAACTGTGAACAACTGATAATGCGGATGAAAATGCCAGTTAGGATCGAAATGAGGCGCTTTAAGCTCCTGAATCGTCACTGTCCTGACCTGACTTTCGATGTTTTTATGGATTGGTGCCTTCATGAAACCTGCCCTATTTTACCTTATAATCTTGTAAAAATAACGAATAGCAATCAAAATCCGATTAGAAGTGATTTCTACTCACGATGATGGTTGGAATAATCAATGATCAAACGGCAAAAGAATTTTACGTTGTGCGCGTTGTAATAAACGGAATGTGCGGATCTGAGAAATGGTGTGATTTACCAGTGGCATAATTTTTACAACGAAATGTTACCCGTAAATCCTGTTTCAGGCATTTCCTTCAAGTAATGTTCCCTATCTATTTAATCGTTAGCAGTAAAGCGTCATGAGAAAAATTGTCCTTCAATCAACATTCCTAATCTGTGTTTTCTTGTTATCAAGTTGTGGAAAAACGACTACAATCAATACAAATGTGGAGCTTACCGGCAAATGGGAGCTTCAAAGTATAGTGCAAAATTCTGACACCATCCAAAAACCTGCGTTAGCAAGAGGCCAAATGCCTATCAGCTTAAATTTTAAGGAAAAAGGCGAATTGGAAGGCACAACATCAACGAATATTCTGACTGGCTTTTACGAAACCGCTCAACAAAATACAATTCAAATGGGCGGCGGCGGAACAGAACGCGCAGAGACACATTGGGGAAATCTGTTTGTAAATGCATTGCCGAATGTGAATTTGTATGACCTGAAAACAAACAAGCTGGTGCTCTATTATGAAAACAATAACCAAATGATTTTCAGCCGAGTGCAATAGATTCATTATTAAGGAATCCTTAAAAAGGCAGCATTGATCTCGCGATTGATGCTGCCTTTTCTGTGCTTTTTGCAGGAGGTTAACCGGATTTTATTTCAAATTGCTTTTGCGCAATCTTTGATTTGTCAATATGTGACCGATAATAATCAAAACAGGTGAACAGTAAGGTGGCTTTTTGTTGTAAAATTGTGTGCAATAATGAATGGGACGCTTAAAAAATTACATTGATGAAGTACAGTATGAATCTCCTTCTTTGGGGAAACCAGATAGATGAAAGTCTTTTTCCAACGCTTGAACTGATTAAAGAAATTGGCTTTGATGGCGTGGAAGTCCCGATTTTTAACACCGATCCTTCGCATTGGTTTGGCTTCCGCAAAAAACTGGATGAACTCGGACTCGCATGTGAAACGGACACAATCTGCGGCCCAAATGAGCATTTGATCAGTCCAAATCCTGCCATGCGAAGACACACCATTGATCATTTAAAAAGCGCATTGGATTGCTCACTGGTTTTGGGTGCAACCAAGTTGATGGGCCCTTATCATTCTGCATTGGGCGTTTTTACTGGTAAACCGGCAACTCCGGAAGAATGGCAATGGGGCATTGAAGGCATTCGCGAAGTGGCGGATTATGCTGAATCGCTTGACATTACATTGGGTTTGGAATATTTAAACCGTTTTGAGCTTTATCTGACAAGCTGCGGCGACGAACTGATCCGCTTTGTGGACGAAGTGAACCACCCGAATTGCAAGATCATGTTTGATACATTTCACGCGAACATTGAGGAAAAGAACATTGGTGACGCAATCCGCAAAGCAGGCGACCGCATTTCGTTCATCCAGCTTTCAGAAAACGACAGGTCTACGCCGGGAAAAGGGAATGTGGACTGGGATGGAATTTTCCAGGCGATTAGCGACATCCGTTATGACGGCTGGATCAGCATTGAGGCCTTTAGCCCAAAACTTCCGGTTGCGAATATCTGGCGAAAAATGTTCGAGTCAGAAGAACAGTTGATGCGCGATGGACTTTTATTTATCAAATCCAATTTATCCAAATAACGGCCCGCATTCAACGCATAGCCTGAAAAGCAGAATTAATAGAAAAAATTGAACATTTAAAATGAATTTCGCAATCTGCGTATATAGTATGTGATTTTCCAAATGCATTATTTTGGATTAGTCTAAATAAGATTACTTTTGCTCGACAAATCAAAAGTCCTCTTATCCATCCATATATATGCGTTTACAACTTCTATTATGCTTTACGCTGCTGTGCGCGGCAGCTCATGCGCAGACTGGCAATATAAAAGGCTCAATTAAGAATGGTTCGGAGCAGCCAGCTGAGTCGGTTAATGTTATTTTGAAAGGAACAGGAAAAGGAACCGTCACTTCGGCTGATGGTTCCTTTGAATTTTCAGGGCTTACTCCGGGTAATTATCAGTTGATTGGAACAGGCGTTGGTTTCAAACGCATTGAAAAAAATATTTCCGTAAAAGCGGACGAAACGGCAACCCTCGAACTGACTGCGACCGAAGATGCGCAGGAATTGCAAACCGTAGAAATCACTGGCCGCAAGGAAACAACTTACAAAAATGACCTCTCTTTCATCGCCAGCAAAACGGCCACACCAATTAAGGACGTGCCGCAGGCGATCAGTTATATTACCAAAGAAGTAATGCGCGACCAGGGAACATTCCTGATGGGCGATGCCGTAAAAAACATGAGTGGCGTAAATCAATTCACCTTTTACGATGACCTGACCATTCGCGGTTTCCGCATGAATGGCGGCAGCACAACGCAGCTTGTGAATGGTTTGCGGACATTTTCGGGATTTTGGAAACAGCCCCCGGTGAATTATCTGGAACGAGTGGAAGTGATTAAAGGCGCTGCCTCAGCATTATACGGAAACACTTCACCAGGCGGAACGATCAACCGTGTGACCAAAAAGCCGCTTACAACTCCACAGAAATCGCTGACGTTTACAACCGGAAGTTTCAACACATTGCGCACATTGGCCGATTTTACCGGACCTATGAACGAAGACAAAACATTGCTTTACCGCCTTAACCTGGGTTATGTAAATGCGCAGGGATTCCGGAATCTGCAATTTGATAAAAACATTATCGTCGCGCCGTCCGTATCGTTCCTGCCAACTGACAAAACCCGCATCAATTTTGACCTCGTATACAACCGCTCAAACAGCAGGCTCGATCGCGGACAATCTGTAAAAGGCAATGATCTTTATTCGAGTTCGATCAAGACGTCGCTGAATGCGGTGAATGATTATTTGAACGAAGAAACTTACCTGATTACGACCTCATTAAATCACCAGTTTACCCAAAACACATCTTTCAACATTGCTTATCTCCGCACAGGTTATTCCGAGGATTTGCTCGAACACAGAAGCAGCAATGTGAATGGCATTGATTCGGCTGGAAAAGCGATTGAAAATCTGGTTGCGAGACAGGTTTTTATAAGAAAAACGAAGTCATTTATGGACAATGTATCATTGTTTTTCAACCATAATTTCAGCACCGGAATTGCTGAGCATAAGCTGGTTGTGGGTTATGATTACATTCAATCTGTAACGCCAAAAGGCTCGGGACAACAAACTGCAAACGGTTATTTACTGAAAGCAGGCGGCGCAGCCGCATACAATGCCAAAACGCCCGAAAAATTCGTGTTTTATGATTACACAGAAAACGGCGTTACCAGGAGCATTCCAAAGCCTAATATCACGCATTACGACCTCACCGAGCAGAATAACAATATGGAAGATCCTTCCAAATACATTTATAATGTTGTTACGAATGCGTCTACAACTCCCGTTTTTTACAAGTTGCACGGCCTTTATTTGCAGGAACAATTGAAGCTAAACCGCTTGCAAATTCTGCTCGGCCTGCGTTACGACACTTACGTTGACAAGAAGAATTACACTAAAAATAACGAGACAAATGTAACCCAACATGCGTTTCTGCCGCGAATCGGCGCTGTGTATACGCTTACAAACAACATAAACATTTACGGAACTTACACCAAGGGTTACAACCCGCAAGACGCCACCGTGCAAAGCGATCCACTATCCGGCGGCCCATTTGACCCAATCCGCAGCAGCTTGTATGAAGCTGGTTTGAAAACAGAGTGGCTGGATGGACGCGTTACTGCCAATGCATCGGTTTATCAGATTGAGCAATCCAACACATTGTATTCCGCCAATGCACCTGAAAATCCAAACCTTATGCAGCAAATTGGTTCGGAAAAAGCAAAAGGAGTTGAATTTGATGTAACCGGAAACATTCTGCCAAATTGGAACCTGATCGTCGCTTACAGTTATAACGATGCCAAAATCACAGACGCCGGTTCAAAAGCAACGGATCAAGTCCTTGTGAATCTGCAAAAACCCAATGCGCCCAAGAATCAGGGAAGCATTTGGACTAAATATACTTTTTTAAATCAAGCATTAAGCGGCTTGGGAGTTGGACTGGGAGCCAATTTCGTAACCGAAAGGAATTTATCGCTAAACAATACGCAAACATTGCCGGGTTACGAGTTGCTGAATGCAGCCATATATTACAAGATTGACAAATTCCAGTTTCAAGTGAATCTCAACAACCTGGCAAACAAGACTTACTGGGTTGGTGGATATGATTATTTGCGCCTTTTTCCAGGAGCGCCGAGAAATTTCATGGCTACGATTTCCTACACTTTTTAATGTGAGTGTTAGTAATGCTGCGCCCGCTTGATTAAACCCATTAATTTTTGATTCTGTAATCAAAACCATGTCCATTATACGAATCGGCAGTAGAATACTTATCTGAAAACCGAACAGTTGCTCAGACGAGCATATTTAAAGAAAACGTTCGCAGATTGGACTCGCTTTGCAAGAGTACGAGCTTAAAACCTACCCGATTTCTGCACCAAAAACCCTAGAGGGCATGATTGAATTGCGCATGTACGAATTACGCCTCAAACAAAAAGATATTGCTGAAACGCTCGGGGTAACGCCTGTAAAGCTTTCTATGATTTTGAGCGGTAAGCAAAAGCCGGATATTCATTTTTTAAAAGCACTTTACAAAAAATTAAATGTTCCGGCTGATTTTATTCTTGAACACATTTGAAAAGACTTCCCAAGTCTTGGAGACTTGGGAAGTCTAACGCCCAGCGGCGCTCAATAAACCTTCGCCAGCAAATGCGGCCGCTCCTTCTCCAATTTCAAAATCAACTCCCCAAACAAAGTATTAACCCAAGCAAACCATTTCCTCGTAAACTTCGACTGGTCGTCTTTGTCGAAGGATTCGTGCATAAAGCCGGTGTTGTTGTGGGTGTTTTTCAGGAGTTTTAGCTGGGCTTCAATTTCTTTATCGTCCGTAGATGTGATGGCTCTCGCGATGATGCCCATGGGCCAGATCTGGTTGACCAATGTATGCGGGCTGCCTAGTCCTTCTCCTGCTTTTCCTTTGAAGAAATATGGATTGGAATCGCTTAACACGAATTTTCTTGTATTGATGTAAATTGGGTCCTTTACCGACATTGCGCCCAAATACGGTAAGCTGATCAAGCCTGGGATGCCTGCGTCGTCCATGAGTAGATAATTTCCAAACCCATCCACTTCAAACGCGTAAATCTTTCCAAATTCCGGATGTGTATACACTGCGAACTTTTTCAGGGCATTTTCAACTTCGGTTGCTAATGCCTTGAACTCGCCTGCGAGCTTAGCTCCTTCTCCGCCAGTTTTCTCCAAAAGCTCAGCGATTTCCCGAAAAGAAACGACTGCAAAGAAATTAGAAGGAACAAAAAACGGATACATTGCCGCATCATCAGAAGGTCGGAATGTGCTCGCTATCAAGCCATTTGGTTTAATAGGATTTCCATAACCATTCCCCGGAACCGTATCCGTAGACCAGGAAGTTACGCGGCCGAATTTGTACGGACCGGGACCGTCTTTGCGTTGCTGTTCTTTGCAGGTTTTTAGGATAAGTCCCATTGCCTTCGTCCAATCGGCATCGAATGGCTTTGTATCGCCTGTTATTTTCCAATAATTATAAGCCAGCCTGACCGTGTAGCAAAGTGAATCCAGCTCCCATTTGCGTTCGTGGAGCATGGGTTTCATGTCCGTCACGTCCTTTGTCCATTCACTTTCCTTTGGGCGGTCGTAAAATGCGTTGGCATAGGGATCAATATTAATGCATTTGGTCTGGCGGTTGATGAGGCCTGCGACCATGTCCTTCAACTTCGCGTCTTCTTTGAGCAATGGCAAATAGGGCCAAACTTGCGCTGTGCTGTCGCGGAGCCACATGGCGTCAATGTCGCCTGTAATTACGAATGTATCAGGCTTGCCATCGATGGGCTTGTAATGGACGGTTGTGTCAATGGTGTTCGGAAAGCAGTTTTCAAAAAGCCAGGCCAATTCCGGGTCTTTAATGACTTTTTTCATGCGGGTAATCGTGGCTTCTACTGCCGGGCTGGTGAAGCTGCGCTTGTCAGCTGCGACGCGCACGACGGGGAAATCAGCAGGACTTTTTGCAAATGACCATTTTGAAACGGCTATTCCAGCCACGGCCAATGCGCTGGTTTTTATGAATGTTCTTCGTTGAGAGCTGCTCGGTTGAGACATGGATTCAGGAAAAATGTGATTTATTAAAAATTTTTAAAGAAGCAATTTAGACAAAAATTCATCACTTCCTTTTAAGAAAGTCAAACCTTAAACACCAGCTTATTTCTATAAAGCAGCCATAAAATCACAAACCACAATATCAGATAAAGAAGCGCATAGACCAAAGAAGCATTCATAGGATTGGCAAATGCAGGACTGATCTGATATTTATACAAATAAGGAACAAGTTCCATCTGCCCTGAGGCCGGATCGGCAGGGTTATCGACTTTAATAGCATTCAAAACTCTGAAAATCATTCCTGAAAAGAAGAATACGACCATTGGATTAACCCCAAAAATGACCCAGAATATAGTCCAGCCTGCATAGCCTTTTACATCAATGATAAAATACAAAATCGCAAGAGATACGAGTGCCCAGCCAGCCGCGTACAAGACAAATGAACTCGTCCAAAGTGCTTTATTGAGCGGAAATACAAAACTCCAACCCCAGCCCACCACAATGGCAGCGATGCCTCCAATGAGCAGATAAGTTGCTTTTTGATTTTTGTCAAAATTAGCTCTTAACAATGTTCCCGTCAGCAAACCGGCGATCCCCGTTCCTATCGCCGGCAATGTGCTCAATATCCCTTCTGGGTCCCAGGTTTTTGAAGTGGCCCACAAATGGCCTGGCAACAGCAAGTTATCTAACCAAGCAGCCAGATTAGTCCCTTTTTCCAAATTCGCATCGCCTACTCCCGGAACAGGAATGAGGGTCATGACAGCCCAGTAAACCAATAAAATGACAACACCAACAATTGCCTGCGTAACCCAGCCGGTTCGTAAATAAAGTAAAGACGCAATCAAATAAACAACCGCAATCCGCTGTAATACCCCCGGAATCCGAACGGTGTTAAATGGCTCAAATCCGCCGAAAGCGAGGATCATCATCACTAGGAAGATGAAAAATGCAACTAAGAACTGCCAGTTTTTATCATAATCCGCAAAAAGCGCCACGACAATGATCGCTGTGATAAGCAGCCTGACACCCAATAATGGCAGACCTTCCAGACCGAACATTTGAATGCGAATGAAGAATCCTGAAAACAAACCCAGACAAAATATCCGCAATGCCCGCGTTATGATTCTTTGCAAAACGGCCACATTCCAAGTTTTCTGAGGCGTTGCCAGAACGATTGAGACTCCGACGATGAACAGGAATGTTGGGAAAACCAGATCCGTGGGAGTGCAACCGTGCCATTCTGCATGCAAGAGCGGCGCATATACATTGCCCCAGTCGCCCGGATTGTTTACGATTGTCATCAGGATAATGGTGAGCCCGCGCAGGACGTCCAGCGAAACCAGTCGTTGTTTCATAGATTTCTAATACTTTTTGATTAAAATGAAATCTCCCGCACCATATGATCATACGTGTGCCCCAGAAAATCCTTCTCACCAACCACCTGAAAACCTACTTTTTCATAGATCTTTCTAGCATCCGGATTCACATGATCCACAATCAGCCCGACGCGGCTGAAATGCTGCGTTGCGGCAAGCTCACAAAATGCATTAAGCAGTTTTTTACCAATTCCTTTCCCCTGATGCGCTGGATTAACATTCACGCAATCAATATAATATTCGCCCGCTTCCGTTTCATCATTGGGCGAAAAATCGGGATCAGACTTTCTGATCACTTTCAAAACCGGCTCACGCAGCTTGTGCAAACGAGCGCCGTCATAACCCACAATAGAGCCGATGACGCCACTTTCATCTTCATACACCAATGTATTTTCATAACTATATTGATTGCCTTTGCTTCCAATGAACTGCTTCATAAGCGGAATGGCGTCATTAGGATCGTCGGATTGGGCGAATATGCAGGCAATGTGGCCTAATGCTAAAATGATAAGCGGAGCCAGGGCAGGAGCATCTTCTGATACGGCAGGTCTGATCATAAAATTCACAATTTGTATCTATATTTTGCAAGAAATCATCCTTGCGCCAAAAAACAGGTCAAAATCGAGTCAGTACTAATCAAAAGACGTAAAGTTTTTAGCACTATTTTGTTTTAAAATTGTATTACCCAAAATCCAGATCATTAACCTAGTAATAAATATGTCTCAAAAAATTAACGTTGCGATCGTTGGACTTGGCTTCGGAGCCGAATTTATCCCCATTTACCAGCAACATCCCAATGCCAACATGTACGCAATTTGCCAGCGCACAGAGTCAAAACTGAATGAAGTGGGCGATCAATATGGCATCGAAGTGCGTTACACAAGTTACGATGACCTTTTGAATGATCCGAATGTAGACGCAGTGCACATTAACTCCCCGATCCCCAATCACGCCGAGCAAACATTGAAGGCATTGCGCGCTGGAAAGCACGTAGCTTGCACGGTGCCGATGGCGACGAGCGTGGAGGATTGCATCGAAATCGTGAAAGCGACCAAAGAATCGGGCAAAAAATACATGATGATGGAAACCGTTGTTTATGCGCGGGAATTCCTTTTTGTAAAAGAATTGTATGAAAAAGGTGAGTTAGGAAAGGTGCAATTTTTAAAAGCAAGTCATCAACAAGACATGGAAGGTTGGCCTGATTACTGGCCTGGATTGCCTCCTATGCACTATGCAACGCATTGCGTGGGCCCCGTTGCGGGACTTCTGAAATTGGAAGCGCAATATGTTTCCTGCTTTGGATCAGGGACAATTAGTGAAGATCTTGCAAAAATTCACAACTCTCCTTTTGCAGTTGAATCTGCCCATATTAAATTTAAGGACAGCGACTTATCAGCTTATGTCTATCGCTCGTTATTTGATGTGGCGCGTCAGTACAGAGAAAGTTTCGAGGTTTACGGAAGCAAGAAATCATTTGAATGGCCATTGATCGAAGGTGAAGATCCTGTGATCCACACGGCTAAAAAACCGGAGCACGAGATCGCGGAGAAAGTGGCAACACCTGATTACGCACATTATTTGCCAGAGGAAATCCGTCATTTCACCGGAAAAGGCGTTTATAACCTGGATGAAAATGCGCATTTGTCATTCGTACAAGGCGGCGGCCACGGCGGCTCGCACCCACATTTGGCACACGAGTTCATCACGGCATTGATCGAAGACCGCGAACCTTTCCCGAATGCATGGCAATCGGCAAACTGGACGAGCGTTGGGATTTTAGCGCATGAGTCTGCATTGCAAGGCGGGGCGTTGATACAGTTGCCGGATTTTAAAAACGTATAAATCAAATAACAGACTTTCCAAGTCTTAAAGACTTGGAAAGTCTCTATACAAACCAAACCCAATGAAAACCAAAGCGTTATCCTTTATACTTGGTATTGTCCTGCTGGGCTGTGCCTCTCAGCCTTCATCGCAGAATGCGTCGGTGAAGAGCTCCTCGGCCAAGAGTGAGGCCGGAAAGGCGCGGCGTCTGGAAATCCTGTTTCTGGGAGACAACGGACATCACAAGCCTGCCGAACGCGTTCCGCAGATCATGGCTGCATTAGGCCCGAAAGGTTTCAATTTTACCTACACGGATAACCTGAACGACCTTAATCCCGAGACACTTAACAAATACGATGCCCTGATGCTTTATGCAAACTGGGATTCCATCGCGCCGCAGCAAGCGAAAGCATTGCTGGATTACGTGGCGAGCGGAAAAGGTTTTATCCCCATTCACTGCGCTTCGTATTGTTTCCGCAATAACCCGGATGTCGTGAAGCTGATGGGTGGTCAGTTTTGGAAACATACCTGGGACACTATTCAACCTGTTTGGACAAAACCGGATCACCCTGCGATTGCTGGTGTGAAAGAATTTAAAACGGTGGACGAAACCTATTTGCACGAAAAGTTACAGCCTGATAATATTGTCCTGACAGAACGCTTGATCCAGAAAGATCAGGAAAAAGACAGACCGGGACAGCAAAAAGAGCCTTATACTTGGGTGAGAACGCATGGAAAAGGCCGCATTTTTTACACGGCTTATGGTCACGACGAACGCACCTGGTCGGTTCCTGGATTTCAGGATATGTTGGAAAAAGGGATTCTTTGGGCGGTTAATGATGACGCCAGAAAATCATTGGCAGCTTTGGCTCCAAAACCCTTTGAATATCGCGCAGCTAAACTCCCTAACTACGAGCAACGCCCAGGCGAACAAATGCAGCAATTGCCGTTGTCGCCGGAAGAATCTGTAAAGCACATTCAAATCCCGGTTGACTTCACATTGGACGTTTTCGCGCATGAGCCGGACGTAATGCACCCGATCGCAATGACCTGGGATGAGCGCGGCAGATTGTTTGTTTTGATCACAAAAGATTATCCAAACGAGCGCAAAGACACAGGCGGAAGCGATTACATTTTGATTTGTGAAGACACAAACAAAGATGGCAAGGCCGACAAATTCACGAAGTTTTCAGACGATTTGAGCATTCCGACAGGTTTAGTTTTTGCCAATGGCGGAATCATTGTTTCGCAAGCGCCGCATATGCTTTTCTTGCAAGATACAAATGGCGATGACAAAGCGGATGTAAAGAAAATCCTCTTCTCAGGCTTTGGAACGGGTGATACGCACGCAGGACCATCTAACCTACATTATGGATTCGACAACTGGGTTTACGGATCGGTTGGCTACTCCGGTTTCAAAGGAAAATTCGGAAGCAAAGACTCTCTGGACTTCGGACAGGCACTTTTCCGCTTCAAGCCGGATGGAACTGATATGGAAATCGTTGCCAAAACCTCTAACAACACGTGGGGACTTGGTTTCAACGAAGCAGGCGATCTTTTTGGCTCAACGGCCAACAACTCGCACGGCTGGTATAGCGCCATTCCAAACCGTTTTTTTGGCAAAAGCAAAGTGGATAACGGAAGCCGCAGCACAGATACGCACAAAGACATGCAGCCTATCACGCCGAAAGTGCGTCAGGTGGACGTTTTTGGCGGATTTACTGCCGCAGCCGGACATAATTTTTACACAGCAAGAGCATTTCCAAAAAAATATTGGAACAATGTTGCATTCGTTTCTGAGCCTACGGGACACATTCTGCACCAAAATTTCATGACTCGGAAGGGAACCGATTTTGAGGATGCATTAGGCTTCAATTTGCTGGCTGGTGCCGACGAATGGGTTGCTCCTGTATTTGCAGAAGTGGGTCCGGACGGCGCGGTGTGGGTGGCTGACTGGTATAGCTACATTATCCAGCATAACCCGACGCCAAAAGGGTCTGAAAACGGAAAAGGAAATGCTTATGAAACCGATTTGCGTGATTTTACACACGGTCGTTTGTATCGCATTGGCTGGAAAAACGCGCCGAAATATACGCCAATCGTTTTGAGCAAAGACCGCCCGGACGAGCTGGTTGCAACATTGAAAAACACCAATATGCTATGGCGCCGTCACGCGCAACGCCTTTTGGTGGAACGCGGCCAGAAAGATGTTACGGCGAAATTGGTAGAGCTGGTTAAAGACAAATCAGTTGACGAAGTTGGCCTGAACACCGCTGCCATTCACGCCTTGTGGACATTGCACGGCCTGAAAGCCATTGAAGATCCGCAGGTTTTAGCTGCTGTGACGGAAGCATTGAAACACCCATCTGCTGACGTGCGCAAAACGGCCGTTCAGGTGTTGCCACGCAATCCTGCAACTGCGCAGACATTGCTGACAGCCGATGCATTGCACGACAAAGCACCGCTTGTGGTTTTGAATTCGCTGCTTGCATTCTCCGAAATTCCTTACACGCCGGAAGTTGAAACTGCGGTTTTGGGATTGATGGACACTTTTGCACAGCCCGAAGATCGCTGGATGCCGGATGCTTTTGCAGCGGTTTTAAATGCACAAGATGGCAAATTGCGCGAAAAATATCTGGCGCAACGTGCTGGCAAAGCGTCTTCTGCAACCGCGTTAACACAAAAAGCGAATGCGGATAAAGCGATGGATCACAGCAACATGGACCACAGCGCGCACGCCGCAGCTGCGAAGCCAACCGTTGAAGGATCGGCAGAACTGGCCATTACAAACATTACGATCGAGCCAAAAACACCTTACGTTCGTGAATATGCGCGCGTGGTGATTGAGATTACAAATCAAGGCACAGTGGCGGTTCCAAAAGAGCTGGTTCCGGTTGTGAATGTAGGCATCAGAAGCCGTTCTTTGAACACCAATTACATCAGCCGCCAGCTTACCAATGGCATCGCGCCAGGTGAAACGGTAAAACTGACTGAGGGAAATAATGGCCCTTGGAAATCAGGTTTCGGCTTTACATCGGATGAGTCGGGCAAGGTGAATATCACTGCGACTGTGGACGTTGACAATGTAGTTCCTGAGAAGGATGAAAACAAAAACAACACCATGAGCAAAAGCTTCGAAGTGAAGCGCATGGATAAACTGTCGGATTTTGCTTTGGAGCGCGCAACGCGCGGTTACACTTCATATGCAAGCGGTGACGATGTTTTGAAACTGATGAAAACAGCGCAAACCCTTGATCCGCAAGGTCGCAATGCAATTTTCAAAGGAATCGTCGGCGCATGGAATCCGAAACGTAAGGAAACGGCCAGCGACGAAGGCAAAACATTGCTGGCTTCTGTTAAAGGCGACCTCCCGGAAGATTTGAGCGCTCGTTTCACGACATTGATGGAGTCTTACGGCATTAAAGAAGATGTCGCAGTTGACCCAAATGTTCAGGTGGTTCAAATCAAAGCGATCCGCGAGGAAATGAAGTTCAGCTTAACCGAATTCACTGCCATTGCAGGTAAAACGATTGAACTCGTTTTCGAAAACCCGGATGCCATGCAGCATAATGTTGTCGTTGGAAAACCAAAATCAACTGAAATCATTGGTGCAGCTGCTGACAAAATGATTACTGCAAAAGACGGCGCTGAGAAAAACTACGTTCCGAACATTCCACAAGTGTTGGCCGCAACGCCGCTTGTGAATCCGGGACAGACTTTCCGCCTGAAATTCGTGGTGCCTGACGCAGTTGGCGATTATCCATATGTCTGCACATTCCCCGGTCACTGGAGATTGATGAAAGGCAATATGAAAGTAATTAAAGAGCAGGCGGTTTTGAGTAAATAATTCAAAAAACGAGGCTTAAATTGAATCCCGGGTGCTACTATTCATGCGCCCGGGATTCTTTGTTTTAAAACAAAAGCCTTATCATTATATCTCAGGCACCATTTCAATGAAAGTCGTTCAATTCACTATTCCGGTTTCCAAGGAGCACACCATTGTGGTGCAGGAAGACATTTTGCCGCATTACTACAATCATTTGCACCGGCACCGGGAAGTTCAGATTGAGTGGGTGGTGGAAGGTTCCGGCATCCTCATCGCCGGGAATTATATGCAAAGGTTTGAGTCGGGCGAAGTCTATATTATCGGTGCCAATCAGTCGCATATTTTCAAAAACGACGAAGCCTATTTCAATCCCGAAGAGAAAAAGCAAATACATTCCGTTTCCATTTTTTTCAATCCCACGCAGTTGCACCAGAACATTCTGAGCCTGCCCGAAATGAACAGCATTAGGAAATTTGTGGACGGCCTGCACAATGGTTACCAGATTCCGGAATCCGCATTGCTCATCGTCCAAAAAACGATTTCAGAATTAAAACAAAACAAAGACAGCATGCGGGTCGCGTCGTTCATTTCGCTCCTGCATTTGTTCTCCACAATCCGGGACATCAAACCGCTGGCGACTAACAACAGCGAACAAATCATTTCCGAAGTCGAAGGAATCCGCATGGACCAAATTTTCCAATATCTGGTCACGAATTACAAAAGGCACATTTCCCTTGCCGAAATCTCCGAAGTCTCCAACCTCACCCCCCAAGCCTTCTGCCGTTATTTCAAAAAACACACCGACAAAACCTTCATCAGTTTCCTCAACGAAGTTCGCGTCAACGAAGCCTGCAAAATCATCATCTCTGGAAAGTTTGACAGCTTTTCGGATGTGAGTTATCAGACTGGATTTGATAATGTGACCAATTTTAATCGAGTTTTTAAGAAGATCATGGGGAAGTCACCGAGGGAATATCAGCGGGGTTTTTTGGAAGGGGTTGCTTAGTACCAGTAAATCCTGCGAATAGATTTTAAGGTAGCAATTCCGTTAAATTTCTAAGAAAGTAATCTATGTAGGTCTTAGAGATTAGTGCGCTGTCATAGCACACCGTTACTTGTAGCTCTCCATTATAAGTAAAGGCACTCACATATTTCTCTATGTTATCAAGTACCAGAACCAATGGCAGAAATCCGGAAAGTATATCTTTGCAGTTTTTGTTTATCTCTATTACCCCTAGATTTGTAAAAGCAAAAGCAGGTCCGATTTTATTCGCTCCCTTTTTTGCTATAAACCTCTGAATTGTTCTGTCGCTGCGAAATCCGAATTTATTTAGCTGAACCAGATCAAGAAAAATCGGGCTTAAGAAATAAGCTGATAGACCCTGTGAAATCGATTTAGGTTGCAGTTTTCTCTGGATTGAGATTTGCAAATATTTTAGAGTATCTGACTTTAATACATTTACAAATCCAGCCAGGCTAATCCTCACTCCGGTGACAAAGTAGCCAAACTGCCTTCCTGGGCTTTTGGCCAACATATCTCTTAGATTTACGGAAATCATAATTTCTTCCTGAGATGCTTTTTCTGAAAGTTTTAGTTGACTTTCGTATAACATGTAGGTAAGATAGGTGTTTACAGAAACTTTGCTTTCTTTCGCCGCAGTGATAATCTTAGTAGTCAAGCATTTATCAAAACTAACCGACTGAAATTTAGGCTGGTGGCACTTCCAATAAGCCGTACTGACCTCGGAAAGTACTCTCTGAGATAGCTTGAAAGAACTTTTTTTCACTTTCAAATTCATGTATGACAAAAGCAATCTTTCTACAATTAACCAGTGCCTCGTCTTTAAATGCCTTGGATGGAGTGTTACTGATTCATTAGCCACTGGTATAAATCCTCTTGATAGATAGGCAGCAATATCCTCTAACAAGTATACCATCGACTTCCCATCACAGATACAATGATTAGCAACGATTATTATTTGGCAACTATCTCCGCTCAGTTCATTGACAATAAATTTAATAAGGGGTCTTTCAAGCTTCCATTCCTCTTTCAAATGGTTGTTAGTTATCGTCTCATAAGATTGCCCTTTGTATTGTATTATTTCAAATGCATCGGTGTCAACATCGACAAAGTAAGCATCGTTCGACTCATCAATTTTAACAATATTGGCTATTAATGGATGAGCATGATTGATCTTTTTCAGACAGTCGTTTAATTGCTTCTTGCTTGGGAAAATAGATAGTTCACACCCCATAATTACAGTGGAATCGGGACTAGAAATATATAATCGGGGAATTCCTTTCAGCCTCGTTGTAGACAGCAATTTCCCCTTTTGATATTTTCGTGCATAGATAATCGCCACTAAACAAATTGGTAGAGCAAAATACCAATTTCTCCACCACCATAATTCTTGTAAGTAAATGCCAGCAAAGCCGATGACTGTCCACTTAACGATAACGTATATGAACAGCACCAAACTATTCCTCTTAGTTATTTCTGAACTACCGTTTTTTCCTGTAAAACTCATATATTGTTAGTTTTGGAAATCCGACTTTAAAGAAAGAATAGGATTCTTAGTCTCGGGCAACCATTTGACTAAAATGCTCATTAACCTGTTAAATCATTTAATCCGCTTATTATTTGGTCACTTCAATTATCAAATGGCAAATCTGGATTGATACCGGCGGTACGTTTACCGACTGTCTCGCTACCAACCCGCAAGGCAATAAGACCCGCATCAAAGTCCTCAGTTCGAGCTGTCTCCGTGGACGAATTTTGAGGAAGGTAGGGGAAAACATTTTTGAATTCTCCACCAATTGGTCTTTCGATGAAAATCTTCTGCGAGGTTACGCATTCGAAATAATTGGTTCAGGCAAACAGAGCCGCATTCAACATATAGATAGCAAAGCGGGCATTCTTAAATTGACCGACAATCTCCAATTCGAAACACCAGTTGATTTTGAGATCACTACGGGCGAAGAAGCTCCTATTCTGGCAGCCCGGCTTTTGACCAATACGCCTTTGAATAAAACATTACCAGCGCTGGAAATGCGGCTCGGCACCACGAAAGGAACCAACGCTTTACTCGAAAGAAAAGGAGCTAAAACACTTTTAATCGTTACCAAAGGTTTTAAAGACTTGCTTTACATCGGTAATCAGCAACGCCCTTCCCTGTTTCAACTCGACATTCCCGAACCGAGATTGCTTTATTCCGAAGTTCTGGAAGTCGAAGAACGGTTGGATGCTTCGGGAATTGTAATTCAAGATTTGAGGGCTGATAGTTTGACAGCATTAGCAATCTCAAATAGCGCAGATTCTATTGCTGTTTCGCTGTTACACTCCTATCAAAACAATGCGCATGAGCTTTTGGTTGAGAGAGCATTCATAGAAATTGGAGCGAAATACATTTCCGTTTCGTCCAAACTTTTCCCATTCTCCCATTATCTGCGCCGCACGCAAACGGCCGTGGTAAATGCGTATCTCGATCCGGTTTTAGATCAATATTTGACCAATATAAAAAATGCGTTGGGCAGCATCCAGCTTGCAGAAGGCAGCCTGAAAGTCATGACCAGCACCGGGAGCCTGTCGAAAGTCAACGGCTTCCGAGCCAAAGATAGCTTATTAAGCGGGCCAGCCGGTGGGATGGTTGCGGCGGCTAATGCTGGAAAACGCCTCGGGTTCTCCAATTTGATCACATTCGATATGGGCGGGACGAGCACCGATACGGCGTTGATCGACGGAGGGCCAGAGTTGAAATACATTACCGAAATTGACGGGATTGAATTCCATAATCCAACATTGGCGATTGAAACCGTTGCGGCGGGAGGCGGTTCTATTTGCTGGTTTGATGGATTTTCATTGCAAGTCGGGCCGGAGAGTGCGGGTGCTTCGCCTGGACCTGCGTGTTATGGAGCCGGTGGGCCACTTACGATTACGGATGTGAACTTGCTTTTGGGAAAACTGGATGCCTCTAAATTTGGCATTCCAGTTCGGGCGGATGCGGCTTTGGCGGCGCTAGCCGCTTTGCAAAACAACATTGAAACACGGACTGGAAACTCACTTTCATTTCAAGAGCTGTTATCTGGCCTGGAAAGCATTGCCAATGAGAAAATGGCTGATGCGATTCGGAAAATCTCCGTTGGAAAAGGCATTAACCCTGCTGATTTTGCGCTCATCACTTTTGGCGGCGCGGGTGGTTTGCACAGTTGCCAGCTGGCCGATTTGCTGGATATTCAAACCGTGATCATTCCTTATGACGCCGGACTTTTCAGTGCCGTGGGAATGGGCGAGGCGTTGATCAGCACCATTGTTTCAAAACAAATCTTGCTCCCATGGCGCGAAGCGAAGGATCAAATTGAACATTGGAAAAATGAGCTTTTGCAAGAAGGCGCTGAAAAACTACAAAATCAAGCTGTTAATGTGTTTGAGACTGCATTTTGCTATGTTTATCTCCGTTTTGCAGGACAGGAAAATACGATCGAAGTGAATTATGATGGCGCTGAGACATTAAATGCTTTTGAAAAACTTTACACGGCACAGTTTGGCTATTATCCTTCGAATCTGACGGTTGAATTGGAAAGTTTAAAGTTAATGGTTCAAGAGAAAGCAGCTCCTATTAAACCAGAAACGATTATTAAGGAAGGAAGTTCAGCGAATGCATCAAGAAGCGTTAGTCCTTTATTTAAAACTAACTCATTTGAAACTGAAAAAGCAAATCATGACACTGAGGCAAGCCTTTTCGAATGGGATCAACTTTCGGCGGGTGATCAAATTACTGGCCCCGCGATTTTATTAAACAACACTTCCACAGCCTACATCCCGAAAAACTGGAAACTGATCATTCAAAACAGCAAGGACGCCATTGCTTTTAAGACTTCGGAAACGCAGGTTATAGCCGAAAAACAAAGCGAGGAAGTTGCATTGCAGCTTTTTACCAACCGTTTCAAATCCATCGCGGACGAAATGGGCGTTCAGTTGCAGCGGACTGCGTTTTCGGTGAATGTGAAGGAGCGGCTGGATTTTTCGTGTGCGTTGCTGGATCAGGATGGCGAGTTGCTGGTGAATGCGCAACATATTCCGGTGCATTTGGGCAGCATGGGCATTTGCGGGCGGCTGGTGAAAGATGCGATTGAGATTGGTCCGGGGGATGTGATCATTACAAATCATCCGAAATACGGAGGCTCGCATTTGCCTGATATTACATTGATTTCGGGCATTTTTACGGAAGACGAAATTTGCATTGGATATGTGATCAACCGCGCGCACCATGCCGAAGTCGGTGGCAAAGCGCCTGGCTCGATGCCACCCGACGCCACTTGTCTGGCCGAGGAAGGCGTTATTATTTTGCCTCAATATTTGATTAAAAACAATGTATTTCAATGGGATAGCATTCGCCGCCTTTTCACCGAAGGACCCTATCCTACCCGGCATTTCCTGTCCAATGAAGCCGACATTATCGCTGCATTATCTGCATTAAGGAAAGGAAGCGAGCAAATGTTGAGATTGGTAGACTTGCATGGATTGGAAACGGTGCGGAAATACATGCGGTTACTAAAAGAAAATGCTGTTGCGCAGCTGGAAGCAGCATTAACATCGCTTCACGGCCAAACTTTTAAAGCAACCGAGCTTTTGGACGACGGTCACCGCATTCAGGTGGCTGTTTCAATCTTCCCTCAAAAACAGATTTTCGACTTCACAGGAACTTCAAAAGTGCATCCCAACAACCTCAATGCAAATATTTCGATCTTGTACAGTGCGATTTTGTATGTGTTGAGACTTTTGGTAAACAAAGAAATCCCGCTGAATGATGGCTTGATGAAAAATGTGGACATTATCCTGCCCGATAACAGTTTTCTGCATCCTGACTTTTCTGACAATCCATTTGAGTGTCCAGCTGTGGTCGGTGGGAACACGGAAGTGAGCCAGCGGTTGGTGGATACATTGCTCAAAGCATTCGGATTGGCGGCGTGCAGCCAGGGAACGATGAATAATTTCCTTTTCGGCGACGAGCAATTTGGTTATTACGAAACCATAGGCGGCGGAACCGGTGCTGGGCCGGGCTTTCATGGCCGGTCTGCAGTGCACCAGCACATGACCAACACGCGCATTACTGATCCCGAACAATTGGAACGCAAATATCCGGTTCGCTTATTGGAATTCGGCATCCGAAAAAATTCAGGTGGAAAAGGAACATTCAACGGCGGCGACGGCATTGTGCGGAAATTCGAATTTCTGAAACCATTGCAAGTGACTCTGATGGGACAACATAGAAAATACGCACCTTATGGATTGAATGGAGGGGAAAATGGGCAATGCGGCGTGCACACGTTGATTCGCGGAGATGAATCGTCTCTATTACCCGGAATTTGCAGTTTGACAGCGAAGGAAGGCGATATTCTGGTTATCGAAACGCCGGGTGGCGGTGGATTTGGTTAAAATTTGATATCAAAATGGCAAGCAACAAATCCTCCAAAGCATTACTAGGCGCTGCATTCCTGATGGCAACCTCGGCAGTTGGACCGGGTTTTCTGACGCAGACGACCGTTTTTACGCAGCAACTTGCCACCAGTTTCGGATTCATCATTCTGCTGACGGTCATCATTGACCTTTGTGCACAATTTAACATTTGGCAAATTATCACCGTTTCGGGAAAACGAGCACAGGAACTGGCCAATGAACTATTTCCTGGACTAGGTTATTTGCTGGCTTTCCTGATTGTAATCGGCGGTTTTGCATTCAACATTGGCAATGTGGCCGGAGCTGGTTTGGGCTTGGAGGCCATGACCGGAATGAATGTGAAAGTCGGGGCGGTTTTGAGCGCGGCAATTGCGATTGGGATTTTTCTATTCAAAGAAGCTGGAAAAGCGATGGATATTTTCAGTCGCGTGCTCGGCATGTTAATGATTGTTTTGATCCTTTATATTGCATTTACATCACATCCGCCGCTGGTCGCAGCTTTGCATCGCACCATTTTACCCGAAACATTTGACGCGACGGCGGCGGTAACATTGGTCGGTGGGACGGTTGGTGGATATATTTCGTTTGCGGGCGCGCACCGGTTGCTGGATAGCGGGATTAGCGGCGAGGCTTCGTTGACGCAAGTAAATCGGAGTGCTGCGACAGGCATTTTGATCACGACTGTTATTCGTTATTTGCTGTTCCTCGCAGCATTAGGCGTCGTTTTGTCCGGTGCCGTCATTAATCCCGAAAACCCAACCGCTTCCATTTTCGAACAAGCCGCAGGATCGGCGGGACGGCAGATTTTTGGTTTGGTGATTTGGAGCGCGGCCATTACTTCTGTGGTCGGGGCGGCTTACACTTCGATTTCTTTTGTGCGTTCATTTCATCCGTTTTTGGAAAAATATCATTCTGCATTGACCATTATTTTCATCGCCATTTCCACGGCCATATTCACAATTATCGGCAAGCCGGTGAAAGTTCTGGTTTTTGTGGGAACATTGAATGGCTTCGTTTTGCCCGTTGCGCTGGCTATTTTGCTGATTGCGAGTGGAAAATCGCGGTTAATGGGCACTTACAAACATTCGCGCACCTTACTCGTGATGGGCTGGCTCGTTGTTGCGGTCATGGCGGCATTGGCATTTGGAATCTATTAACCTAGCGAATCAGAATGTGCACCATTGTTTATTCTAAGCTTCTGCACATATCCCGAATTAAATCCTCTGTTTTACCCTTAAAGCAAAATCTAAGACTGAAATAAGTTAATATCGGTAAAAAAGGCGCTAATTATAACGAAGTTTATTGCAACCCAGAAGGGTAATTTTACCCATACGAAATTGAAGTTAATCTCTCTTAGTATGGTGCGTTTTACCAGTCAAAAGCTTCGTCTGCTGGCCTTTTTTGTCGGCGCCACGGTCATAATGTTTGCTCAAAAAAGCATTGCACAACAATCTGCATTGTCTCCTTACCATCCTGATGCGGCGGAAATCACGGCTTCCTATAAGCATATGGAGCTCATGGATTCGTTGACAAAAGGGACGATCTTGAAAGCAACCATCCAGCCTACCTGGCAATCAGACGGACATGCTTTTTGGTATAGAAACGTGTTGAAAGACAGCCTTACAGAATATGTTTTTGTAAATCCAACAACCGGTAAAAAGACAAATCCACTGGACAAAAAAGAGCTGGCAACTGCACTTTCGAAAGCACTCGATTCCACATTATCGGCCGATAAATTATTGCTCAGCGAAATTTATTCAGACCCTAAAAATCAAACCCTTTTTGTGCAGACAACAGGCAAATGGTTTGCATTTAATACAAAAACCAAGACCGCCAAAAAGCTGGATAAACTGCCCATCGAACGGCCAAAAGAAATAGGCTGGACGCGTGCCATAAGTCGGTGGAGGCCGTTCCGGGCGGACAGCACTTCGCCGGACAAAAAGCTGACCGCTGTCATCCGAAACGGCAATATTTATTTAACCAAAAAAGAAGCAAAAGATGCTCAGCAGCTCACATTTGAAGGAAATCCGCTGAAACCTTTTGGCCAACTCAGCTGGTCGCCGGATGGGAAATACATTGTTGCTTACCGCATTACGCCGCATGAAGAACGGCAGATCAGCATCATTATGTCGTCCCTGCCCAACACGACGCGCGGCGAGGTGAAAACGCGTGGTTATGCGCAGCCGGGAGATGAATTTACGTCTTATGAAATGTTTGTGGTGAATGTCGAGACAAAGGCATTGACCAAAGTCAAATCGGACATGATCGACTTTTTCGAGGCGCCGGTGATTCGTTGGCGGCATGAGGATAACACGCATTTTACTTACGAAAAAGTGGACCGCGGGCATCAGCGTTTCCGGGTGATTGATGTGGACGCGGCAACGGGCGAAACGCGGAATGTGATTGACGAAAAAACGGAAACATTTATTTACCAAAACCTGATTTACACGCATTACCAACCCGAAAAACACGAAATTATCTGGTCTTCTGAAAAAGATGGCTGGCGGCATTTATATCTGGTGGATGAGCTTTCAGGCAAGATCAAAAATCCGATTACAATAGGCAACTGGGTGGTTCGCGACATTGACAGCATTGACACCCAAAAACGTGAAGTCTGGTTTCGGGCAAGCGGCATGAATGCGGACGAAGACCCATATCACATTCATTATTACAGAATCAAATTCGATGGCAGCGGACTAGTAAAATTGACGGATCATGCGAAAGCAACGCACCAGCTCACTTTTTCACCCGACCGCACTTACTACATTGACACTTACTCAACGATGATGAGCCCGCCGGTTTCTGAGCTGCGGAAAACGGCGGATGGCTCATTGGTTACCAAGCTGGAAGAGGCCGACATTTCACAATATCTGGCATTGGGCTTTCAGTTACCCGAGATTTTCAAGGCCAAAGGACGCGATGGCGAAACGGATATCTGGGGCATTGTGTATCGTCCAAGCAAATTTGATCCGACTAAAAAATACCCGATCATCGAGAACATTTACGCCGGTCCGCATGATTCGTTTGTGCCGAAAGCATTCCGTTCTTATGGCGAAATGCAGAGCATGGCCGAGCTTGGATTTATTGTGGTGCAAATGGACGGCATGGGCACGGCCAACCGCTCCAAAGCATTTCACGATGTGTGCTGGAAAAATCTGGCTGATGCCGGTTTTCCGGACCGCATAGCCTGGATGAAAGCATTGGCTTCAAAATACGCTTACATTGATTCGACCAGAGTGGGCATTTACGGCACTTCCGCGGGCGGGCAAAATTCGCTGGGTGCCTTGCTTTTTCATCCTGGCTTTTACGATGCTGCGGTTTCCGCCTGCGGATGTCATGATAACCGTGTAGACAAACAATGGTGGAACGAACAATGGATGGGTTACCCCGTCGGCAAGCATTACGACGAACAATCCAACATTACCAACGCCACCAAATTGCAGGGCGACCTGCTGCTGATCGTAGGCGAAGCGGACACGAATGTGCCGCCCGAATCGACTTACCGCGTGGCGGATGCATTGATCAAATCGAACAAAGATTTTGAATTGCTGGTGGTGCCGGGGATGGGCCACAGCGACGGCGGGACTTACGGAAGAAGGAAAAAGAGGGACTTTTTTGTAAACAAATTATTGGGGGTAACGCCTCCGAAAAGAAATAAAACAGACCTAACACCACAGTAAAATAGATCAGAACCGGCCGGAAACGGTGTAATGGATTGCAAAAATTGCAAACATCCAGACAGGAAAACTTTGCCTTTTCAAAATGAAAAAAATACTACTCATACTGACATGCTTACTCTTCATCAACAGCTGCACTAGGAAATCTGGAACGAATGTTCAAGTAAAATCCAGTGAAGGTCGGCGCATTGAAATCCTGTTCCTCGGCCACGACAGCAAGCATCATTATTCGGAAAAATTCTTTCCCATGCTGGCGCATCCTTTGTTCCAAAAAGGCATTAACCTGACTTACACATCGGATCTCAACTCTTTGAATACAGAGAATCTAGCGAAATATGATGCGTTAATGATCTATGCCAACCATAATGTGATCTCTAATGCGCAGGAAACCGCGGTGAAGGATTTCGTCGAAGGTGGCAAGGCATTGATCCCTTTGCATGCGGCTTCTTTTTGTTTTCAAAATTCGGATTGGTATATCAAAGCAGTCGGCGCGCAATTCAGCACGCATGACTACGGGACATTCACTGCGCCTATTACACAGCCAAATCATCCGGTGATGGCGGGTTTGAAGGAGTTTGAAACCTGGGATGAAACTTATGTACACGCGAAGATCAATCCGGATATTAACATTTTGCAGGAACGTGTGGAAGGCACGCATCGCGAGCCGTGGACCTGGGTGCGGACGCAGGGAAAAGGCCGCGTGTTTTACACCGCATACGGGCACGATGAGCGCACCTGGAAACAAAGAGGATTTCACGATCTGGTGCTGAATGGCGTGTTGTGGGCGATTAATGATGAGGCAAAAGCAGCGTATGCAAGCCTGAAACTGCCCACGCCCGAATTCAAGGATGCCGACGTTCCAAACTACGAAAAACGCGATCCGGCGCCAAAATTCCAGCTTCCGCTTTCACCAACAGAATCTGCAAAACTGATCCAGGTTCCGGTTGATTTTGATTTACAATTATTTGCTTCCGAACCCGACATTGTAAAACCCATTGCAATGGCCTGGGACGAAAAAGGCCGCTTGTGGATCATTGAAACAGAAGATTATCCAAACGAAATCAGAACCGAAGACGGAACCGGAAAGGACCGGATCAAGATTTGTGAAGACACAAACAATGATGGCAGGGCAGATAAGTTTACCGTTTTTGCAGACGGCCTGAACATTCCGACCAGCATTACATTTGCCAACGGCGGCGTCATCGTAGCCCAAGCCCCGCATTTCATTTTCCTCAAAGACACGAACGGCGACGACAAAGCCGACGTGCGCGAAAACATCATCAGCGGCTGGGGCAAAAGCGACACGCACGCCGGACCTTCCAATTTGAAATATGGGCTGGATAACAAGATCTGGGGCGTGCTGGGATATGCAGGTTACCGCGGAACGGTGAATGACAAGCCGGTGAATTTCAGTCAGGGCATTTACACATTTGATGTGGATGGCAAGAATCTGGAATACATTGGCCGGACGTCGAACAACACCTGGGGACTGGGCTTTTCGGAAGATTTTGAAGTGTTTATTTCAACAGCCAACGGCAATTACAGCGGACATTTCGCGATGCCATTGGAATATGTAAAACGCTCCGTCGCGGATGGCTCGGGTAACACCGTTTACAAGCTCGATTCACATTATGACATGAACTATATGACGCCTGCATTGCGCCAGGTGGATTTTCATGGCGGCTTCACGGCTGCAGCAGGTCATAACCTTTATACAGCGAGAAATTTCCCTAAACAATATTGGAACGCAACCGCATTTGTCTGCGAACCGACGGGCCGCTTGCTTTATCAGGCCATATTGAAACCAAAAGGCGCAGGTTATAAGGAGAAAAATGGTTTCAATTTGCTGGCCAGCTCGGACGAATGGTTCTCGCCCGTACATGCGGAAGTGGGGCCGGATGGAGCCGTTTGGGTGGCGGATTGGTATAGTTTCATCATTCAGCATAATCCTACACCGCGCGGTTTTGAAAACGGAAAAGGCAATGCTTACATCAACCCGCTGAGGGACAACAAACACGGACGTATATACAGGGTCGTTTATAAAAATGCAAAACCTTATCAACCGGTAAAACTGGACAAAAACGATCAGGCGGGGCTTTTGGCAGCATTGAAAAATGACAACATGTTCTGGCGCACCACAGCGCAAAGATTGATCGTGGAAGCGCAGCACACAACATTGATTCCCGAGCTGATTAAGCAGGTTAATGATCCGTCTGTGGATGAAATTGGCTTAAACAGTCCCGCCGTGCATGCGCTTTGGACATTACAAGGATTGGGTGCGCTGGATGGCTCTAATGAAGAAGCTTATCACGCGCTGGTTCGTGCGGTGCGGCATCCGGCTGCCGGCGTTCGCAAGAATGCAGTGAAACTTTTGCCAAGAAACGATAAAACGCTTTCTGCATTGAAATGGACGAACTCATTGAATGATCCAGATTTGAAAGTTAGGCTCGCCGCAATTCAAGCGCTGACCGATTTGCCGGCTTCTGAGGAAATTGGAAAAATGCTTTATCTGGCTGGTCAGGATTCGGAAAATGCTGCGGATGAATATTTGCAGCAGGCTATTTTCTCAGGCGTGATCAAGCATGAAGCCGGTTTTAAAAATGCAGCCGCAAAACTTAAAGATTCCACATTAACCGCTCGCATTGAACGTGGTTTAGTGCAGGAAACTTATGTACTCAATCTCTGGTCGCCGCCGATTTTCCCACCGGACATTGCCAACAAAGAAATCACCATTAAGGCCATTATTACCAAATCGGATGAGGAATTATCGGGCGTAATCACGTCGCAGGGCAACAAGGAGAATGGTTACAGTCTTTATATGAATGAGGGAAAACTGCATTGGCTGATCAAACAGGATGGCAAAGCTTATGACATTTATTCAAACCAAAAGTTGCCCGCTGAGCGCTTTGATGCGGTTGCAACATTGTCGGAAGGCGGCGAAATGACATTGGCCATTGAGGACGAAACGCCGGTGAAGGGCAGAGCCGCATCGCTTTTCGCCAAACCATTCAATCCAGACGACATTCGCCTCGGACGTGACTTGCGTGATGAAAACCGAGTAGGCGATTATCCTGAAAATTTCAGGTTAAGAGGCTGGCTGGATGTCAAAAGCACGATGCAATTGAACCAGGTTTCAAAAGATAAACCAGAGAAAAAAGTGGCCTCAGCAGTGCCAGTTGCAAAGCCGGAAGCCATTGGAAAAGGCAAAGGAAGCCCGATCACGGTTAACCTGAAAGTGATTGAGCATGAGATGAAATTTGATAAAAAAACTTTCACTGTAAAACCCGGACAAAAAGTGACGATCCGCTTTACTAACCCTGATTTTATGCAGCATAACCTGCTTATCGCCGCGCAGGGAAGTCTGGAAAAAGTGGGTGCGGCTGCCGATTTGCTCGCCCGGGAAAGCAATGCCATTGAATTGAATTACATTCCAAAAATGCCAGAAATCCTTCATTCGACTGAGTTGATCAGTCCGGAGGGAAGTACAACGCTTGTTTTCATTGCCCCCGAAAAACCCGGCGATTATCCTTTCCTGTGCACCGTCCCGGGCCATTGGCGGATTATGAATGGAATCATGAAAGTGCAGTAAGTAACCCAGCTAACTAAAATTTTATCACCATCTAACTTTTGACACATGAATAAACAATTATCCAGACTTATTCAGGAAGTGGCCTGTTACCTGCTTTGCAGTGTGGCCGTGCTGCTTTTCCTGCCAGCCACCGCAAAGGCAGCCGACCGCCAGATTACCGGAAAAGTGGTTTCCGCCGAAGACAAAAATCCGTTGCCCGGCGTGACCATTATTGTAAAGGGAAATAATACCATTGGAACAGCCACAGACACCGAAGGAAAATTCAAACTGACCGTTCCAGAAGACGCAACGCTTATTCTCAGCTACATTGGTTACACCAGTCAGGAGCTTGTTGTGGGCAGCCAGAATGACTTTAACATTGAGCTGGCTTCGGACCAAAAACAGCTTTCGGAAGTGGTCGTGATTGGTTATGGAACGCAGAAAAAAGGCGACATTACCAGTTCGGTTGCGAGCATAAAGCGGGAGGATTTTGTAAAAGGAACCGTGCGCGATGCGGCGCAATTGATCCAGGGAAAAGTGGCTGGTTTGCGCATTACAACGCCCAGCGGCTCGCCTACTTCGAATACGCAAATTAACCTGCGCGGGATTAACTCTATTAACGGAACCTCTGCGCCTTTAATTTTGATCGATGGGATTCCAGGCGGATTGAACACTGTTGCGCCGGAAGACATTGAGTCTGTGGACGTTTTGAAAGACGGATCTGCGGCTGCGATTTACGGAACGCGGGCAACGGGCGGTGTAATTTTGATCACCACGCGTAAAAACCGCAACAACACTTCGCGGTCAAGCGTGGAATATTCGAATTACGTGAACATTCAAACTATCGCGCGCAGACCTAAACTGCTGACAGGCGATGATTACCGTAGAAAAATCAGCGAAGGCATTGATTATCAGGACTTCGGCGGCAACACCGACTGGCTGGATGAGATCACACAAAAACCTGTAAGCCACAACCATAACCTGACATTCTTTGGCGGAAACAGCACGACAAATTTTACAGGATCAGTGAATTACAGGAATTGGGAAGGGATCTTTTTGAGATCAGGACAAAACCGCTTTACCGGCCGCGCCGACCTCAATCACGCGATGTTTGATAACAAATTAAAAACAAACATTCAGATTATTAACCGCATTACTTCGTCCAACGGAGCGGTCTCACCTGCGAATAATGACGCGGCTTATGGCTATGCTTATCGCCAGGCAATGATCCGAAATCCAACGGACCGCGTGAGAACAGAAACAGGCGCATGGCAGGAAAGAGACGGTTATTTTTACGAAAACCCGGTCTCGCTTTTGAACGAATCAAACTATGAAGCCAAGTTCAAAGAAATGCGGATGAGTGGAAGTCTGGATTATGCGCCGATTGCCGATTTGAATTTTAAATTATTGGTTTCAAATGTGCAGAACAGCACCCTCGAGGGCGGTTCTACAACATTTAACCACACGGCAACGCGCCTTAGCAACCAAAATGCAACTGCATTCAGAAGCACCGACGCGAACAACGAAAACCTGCTGGAATTCACTGGAAATTATGCCAAAACATTTGGTAAACACCGCTTTACATTGCTGGGCGGTTACAGCTGGCAGGACGCAACCTACGAGGCATTCAGCGCAAGCAACTGGGATTTCCCAACGGACGCTTATGACTGGAACAACCTCGGCGCGGGCGGCGCTTTGCAAAAAGGACAGGCTGGAATGGGAAGCAGCAAGAACAAATGGCAGCTCGCAGGCTTCTTTGGTCGTTTGACTTACAGTTTGGACGAGAAATATTTGTTCATGGCGAGCGTTCGTCGCGAAGGTTCATCCAGATTTGGGATTAACAATCAATGGGGAACATTCCCGGCGGCTTCCGTGGGTTGGAGAATCAGCAAGGAACGTTTTATGGAAGGGCTTACAGGCGTTTCTGAAATTAAGTTAAGAGCGGGGATTGGTGTCACGGGAACCATTGCGAGTGATCCGTATTTGTCACAAATCAGCTACAATTTTACGCGTACGGAAGGTGCTTTTATTGGCGGAAAATGGGTTCCTGGTTTTGTTCCGGCACGTAACTTCAACCCTAATTTGCGTTGGGAGAAAAAAGAGGAGATCAATGCCGGTGTGGATTTCGGTTTCTTGAAAAACAGGATCAACGGCTCGGTTGATTTTTACAGCCGCAAGGTGAAGGATCTGCTTTACGATTTCCCCGTTCCGGTTCCTCCTTACTTGATTAATTCGATGCTGATCAATGCAGGAACGATGAAAAACGAAGGTTTGGAAGTGTTGCTGAACATTGTGCCCATTCAAACTGCTAACCTGCAATGGAACACTGGTTTCACTTATTCGACCAACAGAAACAAACTGGTGAGTCTTTCCAATGACCAATTCGAAGCATCCAATGACTTTTTCGATGCGGGTTACACCGGCGAGCCTATCCAGGTTTCCACGCACCGCGTGAAAGTGGGCGAGCCTATCGGACGGTTTTTCGTTTGGAAAAGTGTTGGCCTTGATGAAAAAGGTGCCTGGTTGGTTGAAAACAAAGACGGCGAGGTCATTCCTATCGCCAATGCAACACCGGAAGATCGTCAGTATTACGGCAACGGGATTCCAAAACACGTCATGGGCTGGAATAACTCGGTGCGTTACAAAAACTTCGACTTGGCTGTAAATATGCGCGGCGCGTTCGGATTTGACATTCTTAATTTCCAGAGCATGTTTTATAATAATCCAAAAAACAAGGCTTACAACATGCTGAGCACAGCTTACGATCCGATCGACGGCAAAGTGCTGAACAATGATCTGGTGTATGTTTCCAATTACATTGAAAAGGGCGATTACTGGAAAATTGACAACGTAACATTCGGCTATACTTTGCCAAACACCGTTTTGAAAGGCTTAAAAAACGCCCGCATTTTTGTTTCGGGACTGAATCTCGCTACCATTACAGGTTACACGGGAATTGACCCCGAAGGCGTAGACATGACGGGTTTTGCTCCCGGAAGCGACCAGCGCGACAAATATCCGACAACGCGGACATTCACAGCAGGCCTAAGTGTAACATTCTGATCCACAGCCAATTTTTGACAAAATGAAAAACAAAGGAAAAATATACATCATACTCGCATCCATGATGGGTGCGGCCACGCTCTACTCCTGCACCGACCTGGAAGAACAGGTTTACTCAGAGGTTTTGTCGAGCACTTATCAGCCAACCGAAAAGGACATTCCAGCAATCGTAGCGCCTGTTTATTCGTCCCTTCGCGGATTAATGTTAGGCTGGCAGGGCTATTTCGATTTGCAGGAAGAAGCAGCCGACGCCATTGTAACGCCCGTGCGCCCAAATGGCTGGGACGATGGCGGAACGTATCGCCGGATGCACCAGCACACCTGGACTTCGCTCCAATGGCAGCCGGAAAATGCCTGGCAAAGCTCATTCCGCAGCATTACTACAGCAAATCGTGTTTTATCTCAAATTGCAGAAGGTGAAATTCCTTTAACGACGGGAAAAGTGGAACTGGAATCTGAGCTCCGGGCTGTGCGTGCATTGGCTTATTATCTTTTGCTTGATAATCACGGCAATGTGCCCATTGTGACTGACTTCAAGGATATTTCTTTGCCAAAACAAAACACACGCAAGGAAGTGTATGATTTTGTGGTCAAAGAACTGCTGGAAGTGATGCCTAACCTTAGCGAAAACGCGTCCACCACTTACGGACAGCTTAACAAATGGGGCGCAAAAGCGCTTTTAGCAAAAATATATTTGAATGCACAAGTTTACACCGGAACGCCTGAATGGGAAAAGGCGATTGCGCAAGCTGATGATGTAATCAAAAGCGGCAAATACGCATTAGATGCCAACTATTCGGATGTTTTCACCTGGACCAATTTCAATTCCAAAGAGATCATTTTCGCAATCCCTTACGATGAAATTTATGGAACCGGCAACCAGATCCACATGAAAACGCTCGACCCATTGAGCCGCACCGTGTATCCGATGAACGCCGGTCCATGGGGCGGAAACTGCGCCGTGCCGCAATTTATCGACACCTACGACGCCGAAGACGGCCGCCTGGCCGACACCTGGATCATGGGCCCGCAGAAAAATGCAACAACGGGAGCCGTCGTGATCACTTATTCAAAAACCGTCCCCAGCATTGAAAAAACAGCTTCCACAGACGGTTATCGCATTGGAAAATACAAAATCAAACCCAACGCAACCGGCAGCTTGGACAATGACTTCCCACTGCTTCGTTATGCCGACGTGCTGATGATCAAAGCAGAAGCATTGCTGCGCACAGGCAAAGCAGCCGACGCAGCAACCATCGTAACGGAAGTCCGCAAACGCGCATTCAAAGCCAACCCTGCAAAAGCCACTGTAACCGCAGCTGATCTGGCAAAAGGCAGTCGCTACAATTACGGTTTCCAGGCAGTGAACGGCACCATCACCGAACGCCAGGGCGGAGACGATGTGAAATTCGGACGCTTTTTGGATGAGCTAGGCTGGGAATTCGCAGCCGAAGCCCACCGCCGCCAGGATTTGATACGGTTTGGTATATACGAAACCAAAAAGTGGTTCAACCACCGTCCGCAAGCACAGCAACGGGCGTTGTTTCCAATTCCGCAAACAGAGTTGGACAAAAACACAAACCTGAAACAAAATCCGGGATACTAATAAAGAACTCAAATAGGTTAGGTAATAAGCTCCTGCTCCCACGACTTGTTGGTGAGCAGGATTTTTTTGTATTCTGTAATTATTTTTTGATCTTTGTATCAGCCTGTTATGCATGAAGGTCGGCTCCACGCCGTTGAAGGGTATCCTTCTTAGTGCACTTACGGGCTTTTTTTATGGGATAAAATTCAACTTTGTGAGCTTGTTTTTCCGGCCATAATAGTTTCCTGCTCTCCCATCTTCAAGCCTATATTTATCAAAATCGTACAGATCTATTATCAAACCGATTTGATCGCTGATATAATCGTAATAACGCGTTTCACCTTTTTCGAAAACTCGTTGAATTGCCCAGCAGAAGTAGTCTGCAATATTGAGCAACGGCTCCGTTGTTGGTTGCTGGACATTGAAAACCACCCAGCAGTTATTCGATTTATCCGGAGCTTTTGTTTTTGACCGTTCGACTGATTTGTCCAATCCTTTTTGCAGGTTAGCATGTGTCGTACATTGCGATCGATGTGCAATGTTCAGCACCAGGCTATCATATTTATTAAGTTTGTTTTTTAGCAAATGGGACATTAAATCGGCGTAAAACTCCGCTTCTCTACCATTATGCTTGCTTTGATAAAGGGTATATATTTTTCTTGCTACAATGGCCTCAAAACTACAATCAACGCTTTTGATCAAGTCAAACGCCATTTTCCTGACTTCCGGAATATCATCTTTCGCATGAATATAGAATCCCATCTTATCTTTCCTTTTTTGAATGCTGGGAATTCCAGTGAAGTAAGGATCTTGGGCGATTTTGGATTGCAAATCGATGACTTTTTGCCTTACAACGTCCAAGGGTTCGTATATTTTCAACATTCCAAGGATAAAGCATTTCGAAACGCCATCGTTACCAACAATTGGCGTGTTACCTTTGCCATAGAAAGTTGTATCGCCAGCTTCGTCCAGAAAACGGTGGTGATGAAAAAGAGGTAATTTCTTTGTAGTCATTATGATTTTTATAGTGTGTTAAATAAATAGACGTTTCAAATAAGTAAATTAAAATCATTCATCAAAACGTTCTTTTGATATAGACAAACACAGCCGAAAGCCGACCGCTGACGGCCGAAAGCCACATCATTATGTTCTCAACAGAAACTTACAAGCAACGCCGTCAGATATTAAAACAGAAAGTTGGAAGCGGCCTTATTCTTTTCTTAGGCAACGAAGAGTCCGGGATGAATTATCGGGATAATACTTATCCGTTTCGCCAGGACAGCACTTTTCTATATTATTTCGGGCTGGACATTGCGTCGATTCATGCCGTTATTGACATTAATAATGATCAGGAAATCATTTTTGGCGATGAACTGACGATTGATGATATTGTCTGGACGGGTTACCAGGAACCGCTTACTGAAAAAGCCGCAAAAGTAGGCGTTACGCAGGTGAAATCCCTTTCGGCGCTTGCTGGATATTTAAAAGACATTCAGAATAGAAAACAAGAAGTCCATTTCCTGCCCCCTTACCGTGCAGAGCATACATTAAAATTGCAGGAATGGCTGCAAATCTCGCCTGCCGAAGCTCCGCAACGTGCTTCTGTAAAGCTGATTAAGGCCATTGTTTCCATGCGTTCATACAAATCAGCAGAAGAGATTGCGGAGATCGAAAAAGCAGTCAACACGTCTATTGACATGCACTTGGATTTCATGCGCACAACCCGCCCGGGCATGACGGAAAAAGCCATCGCCGGAAAGTTACAAAGCATTGCCATCGCGCGAGGCGGCGACATTTCCTACCCTATTATCCTGACCGTCAACGGAGAAACATTACACACGCACACCCGCGACTACGTTATCAAGGACGGCCAAATGGCATTATGCGACGCCGGAGCCGAAACCGCCATGCATTACTGCGGTGATCTCACGCGCACCATTCCCGCAGGAAAGCAGTTCAGCAGCATTCAGAAAGAAATGTATGAGAACGTCCTTAATGCACAAGTTTCAGCAATCGCAGCATGCAAACCAGGCGTTTTGTTCAAAGACGTGCATGCATTAGCATCAACCAAATTACTGGAAGGCCTAAAATCAGTAGGCATTATTAAAGGCGATCCGCAGGAAGCACTTGCAAACGACGCCCACACCCTATTCTTCCAATGCGGCCTCGGCCACATGATGGGCCTAGACGTTCACGACATGGAAAACCTCGGCGAACAATACGTTGGCTACACAGACGACCTCATCAAAGGAACCACCTTCGGCTGGAAATCCCTTCGCTTAGGCCGAGCCTTGGAACCCGGTTTCGTGCTAACGGTTGAGCCTGGCCTTTACTTTATCCCAACATTAATTGATCGCTGGAAGGCGGAGAATAAGCTTTCTGAGTTTATAGATTATGGGAAGTTGGAGCAGTTTAGGGATTTTACGGGGATTCGGGTGGAGGATAATTTGGTGATTACCGAGGATGGGAATCGGGTGCTTGGTAAGGGGTTGGTGAAGGATGTGGTGGGGATTGAGGCGTTGCGGGGGTGATGTTATTTGGAAAAAATGACTAGTCCTAAGATAGCGATACAGATTTTAGATTAGTTTAATTAATACTCACAAAGCCGTTGCAAGGTTATTCTTGTAGCGGTTTTCTTTTTT